>NZ_MYFO02000001.1 GCF_004514475.2 Paenibacillus athensensis
GCTGATGGTATCAGCGAATGTGACGAACACGGGAACGGCGACGGTAGCAACATCAGTCAGTGCTAAATTAATGGGGCCGGACACAAGCGCAGGCTTAAACAGCGCCAATCGGGTGAACTGGAGCGGCGAGCTATGGGACGGGGGATTTGACCGGTTGGCGGACGGGCTGTACACGGTTCGGTTTACGACGGTTTGGAGCAACGGATACGTCCAAACGTATGATGTGCCGATCACGATTAAAAACAAGATATACAGCTTTTTGGTGACGCAGCTAAGAGATTGAATCCGTACTGCGCAGTCGTTTAACTATACATCTGAGAAGAGAGGCGTAGCTTCATGCCGTTACATCTTTATTTGTTGGCCGCGTTTATTCTAGTTGCATTTTATTTTGATGTTATGTACAGTAAGCTTCCGAATTGGCTGAATGCCACAGGTTTTGTTGCAGGACTTGCCCATCACGGGATCAGGAACGGATGGCAAGGTCTACTCCATGCTATACTGGCGGCGTTGGTCGGTTTTGCAATTTTGTTGCTCTTATATGTCATGAAGGCTATGGAGGCTGGAGATGTCAAGCTGTTCGCTGCAATTGGTGCATTGACGGGATTGGAATTTGTGTTGTATTGTCTCATGTACGCAATTGTTTATGCAGGGATAATCGGTGTACTGCTGATCCTGTTTCGTAAAGAATTTTTCCTGAGAATGCGGCGAATTTTACGTTATCTATTCGGCGTACTGCTTTTGCGCAATATGACGGCGGTCAAGCAGATTACAAAGGAAGATAATCTCCGATTTCCGTTTATGTATGCAGTATTGCCTGCGGTAGCAACAACTTGTTATTATTTTATTCATTAAAAGGAAAGCAGGCGGTAACGATGAAGCAGCAAGTGTGTGGTCTTTCTTGCGAGTTTGTACAGGATAACGGTCATTTTCTGCTGGTAGGCGCTGACGGGCACTTGAAAAGTACGGAGCTGGCCGAATTGCAGATTCAGATGCTGCAAGCCAATTCCATTCCCCGGCTTCTTCCTCTACATGTAGAGGAGCTGAATTTAAGTGCCCATCTCCGATACGATCTTACGGCCAGGCGAATGTCCTCTAAAGTTATTTCGGCGTCACGGTTCAGCTTGATCGATTACTACGGTATTTTGTTGGCTATCGCAATAGCGATTGAAGAAGGCGGAGCTTACATGCTGTACGAAAATCATTTTGTGATTGATGAGGATTTCATTTTCATTGGTGAGCAGCTGACAGACATTTATTTGATGTATCTGCCCGTTAAGCAGCTCCAGCAAGCGATTCCGCTGGCAGAAGCTTTTCGAAATTTGGCTTTAAACTGGATTGGTCATGTTAAGGAAGTCTATGGAGACGGCTTGCAGGCTGTACTGAACTATTGCAGAGCAGATACATTCTCGGCTAGTGGGCTGAAGAAACTGCTGTTGCAGGTGCTTAATGCTGAAATTGCCCGCCCGATGCAAGCCGGCGCTACGCTGCCTGAACGGAGCCCTGCTCCTGCTGCAGAGGCAGAGTCATCATTTGCTCAAGCAGCTTCGATTCGTCCGGCGAAGACAACGGGACAGGAGCCGCAACCTTCGTATGTGAAGAGCCAAGTTGGAGCGCCAGTTGTCAAGCCCGGAGCTGCGACACAAGGAGCCAAGCCGCAAACACCTGAAAGCAGCGGATCTATGCCGGTGACGCAAAGGGAAAAAATCGTTTTGGCTTTACTTGTACTGCTGGGAAATGCCTTGATTTGGCGGGTTTATACCGATCATCCGGGAGAAGGCAGTCTGTTGATCGGTCTTGGCGCGACCTTATTGACATTTGATATGGCTTATGTGTATATATGCTTTCGTGATGAGCTAAAGGCCAAATTCGGACGCGGTGCAGAGAAAGATGAGGTTGCGGTCGCCAAAGAGCTTTCCCTTAAAGCATCTTCTCCGGCGAGATCGCCAAAAGCGGCGAAGCGAAACCGTGGAGCAACGGATGTGGAACCCAAACCGATCGGATTTGATAAATCGCAGCTCGCCGTGCAGCCGCAAGGGCCGCTTGATGCCGACTATTATAACCAGTTATCAATGCAAACGACGCTGTTGAACCAACCTGAACATGAGAAGACCGTTCTTTTGAACACCATGTCCGCTGGAACAGCCAAACCGGTGCCGCAACTGGAGGTTCGCAGGGATGGACGGACAGCTTTTCACGCACTTTCCGTACAGCCTTTCGTTATTGGGCGAGGGGGGGCAGCTGTACATCTTGAAGATAATACCGTAGGTGTGTCAAGGATGCATATGGAGCTACAACAAGATAATGGAATTTGGTACGCTAAAGATTTAGGGTCCAAGAATGGCAGTTTACTTAATGAGCAGCCGATGGTCGCTTACAGAGCCTACCCGCTCAAGGATGGCGACGTCGTGAAAATTGTCAAAACGGAATTTGTATTCCGTATGGTTCCTGTCTGATGCGTAATGACTGGGAATACGGTTTGTCTACCGATCCGGGGATATACAAACCCATTAATGAAGATCGCTGCTTTCTCAGACTGGGCGAAAAACGGCGTCCAGGTCGCCGTGCAATATTGGCTGCGGTCGCGGATGGAATGGGCGGTCACGGAGCTGGAGACCGGGCAAGTCAATTAGCGATTGACCGGCTCAAAAACTGGTGGGATAGAAGTATGCCTTTGATTGTAAGGCTGGACGAACGCATGGGTTTACTGGAGCGGGAAATGGCGGAAGTTTTTCGACAAATCAATGAGGAGCTGTGGAATCCGCCGGAGGGGGCGGCGTCAGGTAGCGGTACGACGCTCTCCGTTCTTATCGTTATCGATACGGAATATTATGTGTTTCATACGGGCGATACACGCGTTTATCTGCTTTGGAAGGATCAGGAGGGCAGGGGAGCCCAGCCGATTCCCTCGTCCTCTTGTCTGCAAAGCACGGGCAACATTCATCTAAAGGATTCATGGACTTACAACTCATTATTGCAGCTATCCATAGACCAGACATGGGTGGCTGAAGAAGTGAATCGAGGGAGGCTGGGGAGAGAAGCGTTGTATACGCATCCGAAACGCAACGTCTTGACGCATTGTCTCGGCATTAATGATCATGTGGAAACGATTAGGACAAGTGGAACTTGGCAAATGGATGAGCTGTTTGTAGTATGCAGCGACGGCTTCTTTTCTTTGTTTCCGGAAGATCGGTTGTTGTATGAAATCAACGCAGCTTTGGAGCGACACAAGAGCTTGCAGGAAGTCAGCGATGCTTTGGTTCATAAAGCCTGTCTTTTGGGGGCTCCCGATAATGTAAGCTTGCTGCTCCTGCGACCTGCGTCATCAGGCACGTTCAGAGGTGCATGGACAAAAAGACTGTGGAACGCGGCAAAAAGCAAGAAATAAAAAATATTTCAACATTCTATTTTATTCGTCATAATTCGACAATATGAGGCTGTGTTCCTAGTATATAATACATATATGCAAAGAGGTGAGGAGAGCATATAGTCATGCGGTTGCGCAAAATGCTGGTTTATCTGATCGGGATTTTATTCATCGTAATTTCTGTTTATTTGTACGTAAAGGTCATCAATAGCTATAAGGAGTCCGTTACTACGACGTTAACGCTGCAGGCTACCCGGCTTATTCAAGCCGGTGAAATCATCCAGACGGGTATGTTTCAGCCTGTAACTGTTCCCATTGCGCAGCATCGTGATGATGCAGCTATCAGCGAGCAGGAACTATTGGGCAAGATGGCCCTGGTTCCGATCGGAATGGGTGAGGAATTTGCCAAATGGAAGATCGGCGTCGATATTGCCGCGCCCGCGCCTGGACAATTTCTTTCCAGCTTCAAGACAGATTCATTGACGAATGTAAACAATATGGTGCGTAGAGGGGATCGCGTCGATGTTTGGATTGATTTCGAGAATCCGCGGCAGTTCGTCGATGCAAGCGGTTCGCGAATGCAGATTGGCAGTGTCAAAATCATATCCGGTTTGAAAGTTGTCAACGTAAAAACAGCCGAAGGTGCGGAGGTAGAAGAAAACGGGGGCGGGGCTGAAGTGCTCGATGCGATCAGAAGCGGAGCGCTACAGGTGAATCAGGATAATATTGGTCGAGTAAGGTCCAAGCCCAGCGGCATAGCTTTTGCCAATACGTATATTATGGACGACGAAATCAGCAATGCCTATGTGCTCGGTTCTCTTGGCGGCAGAATAAGGCTTACGCTGCCTAATCTGTATAGCAGACTAGAAGGATCGGGACAAACGGTCTTGACGGATACCTTTCAGCAGTTAAAGCACACCGGAATTTTTAATAAAGAAACAAAGGGCGAAGAGGTACAGGTTGGAACGATTGTCCCTTCAGAGGTCAAAGGTATTGAGGGATCAGCGGAAAGCTTGCCTTCCTCCGACACAAACAGCAAGGTTTCTGATGAACCCAAGCAGCCGACGATTATTGAAGTCAAATAGGGGGGCTCTCGGATGAAAATACTAGTGGGTCTGCCGGATACAATGTCTGCGGAGCTTGCTTCCGGGAACATGAAAGCTGTTCAGGCGATTAGTGTTCACAGCTTTGAACAGTATCAATATAAACTTGATGATCAATACGAGAAAATAGTGCTTCATTGCGACTTATTCGCCACAGTGTATCCGTGGGAATGGATGCAGGAACTAAAGCGGCGCCATCCGCATGTGCCAGTTGCTGTTATTTTGTCGGAGGGTGTTTATGATTCGATAATGAGCGATATCGTTTGCCGTTTGGCTGTCGATTTCGAAATGACTGTTATTCCGCAAAGCTTGACGGCGGATGAATTGGCAGAAGTCATTAAATATTTCGTTACAGGTGAACAAAGGCAATTTCCGGTCCGTGGCACCTTGATTGCAGTGATGTCCGCAGCTCCGCAGGACGGAGCGACGACAATTGCCGTTAATACGGCGATCGAATTGGCTCGCATGACATCTCTGCAAGTCGGTGTGCTGGATTTAAATCTATGGAGTCCGGTGTTAAAAGACGTGTTGAATATGCCCGCTCAAGGAAGAGATTTGCTGACACTGAGGCCCAGATTGGCCTCGCGTACGCTGACCTCCGAGGACCTTCTTCAGCACTGCGTCTCCAGCCGCAGCTATGCCAATCTAAAATGGCTTTTTGGTACGAGCCGTCGCGACACGGCGCCGGATTTATCGATGGAGCAGGTGCGTATATTGCTGGACACCGCCAAAAGCACTTTTGACGTCACGCTTGTAGATGTTCATACTTTGCCTAACAATGCAGCTACCGTATACAGCGTCAAACATGCTGACGAGCGTTGGCTGGTGACTCAGCCTGTGTATACAAGTTTTAAAACCAGCTGGCCGGATTGGTTTGAATGCTATTGGAGACATTGCGGGTTGACTGCCAAAGATTTTTCAATGATCATCAATCGATATGACCCTTCTGGAAAAATTAAGAAAAGCGCAATCGAAGCTTCGACGGGCTTGAACAGCATCGCTGAGATTGCCAATGTAGGCGGAGGCATGGGGATCAAAGCGGTTAACGATGGACAACCGTTACTTTTGCAAACCAATAATGAACAATTCGTTCGCGATATTCGCCGGTTGACGGAGAAGATTGCTGCGGGTTTGGGCATTCACACGCTTGGGGCGGATGCGGCAAATCGAACTCCCTTACTGAAAAAATGGCTGAATCGGCTGCTCAATTAAGGAGGCTAATCGATGACAACCATGCTAAGAATGCGTCCCCGTACCCCTTTTAATATGAAAGAATCGCTGCTAAATAGCAAAATTATGGATCAGCAGTTGTCCGAGCCGAGTGAACGACAAGCTAAAAATGGTTCATTTGCCATAGTACCTTTACGTAAAGCTGTAGATGTGATTTATGGACATATCACTGAACTGACAAAATCGGATGAAACGCTGCGTGAAGACGTGTTGAATGCCGGTTTGGGTAACCCGGTCTCTCAGGAGAAAATCAAAGCGACCATTAGTAATTTAATGACCGAATACCGGATTGAAGTAGATGAGCGAACAATTATCGACGGTATGACGGGTGTAGAGAGTATTTTCGCTCAAACGTGCGGCGCCAGTTTGATTGAAGATTTGTATCGCCAAAAGGAAGTAGAAGAAGTCCAGGTAAACGGCAGACGGATTTTTCTTGTAGTAAATGGGGAATCACAATTGCACCATCGCCAGTTCGAATCGCTGGAGGATGTGCGGCTGCTGCAGGAGCGATTATCGTTGTGTGGCAAAAAGCCCATCAGTGAAAAAAATCCGGTGCTCCAATCCTATATGTACAACCGTTCCCGGTTAGTTATGGCCCGCGAGCCGTATTCCGATCAACCGACAATTAATATACGGAATTTTATCGTCCGCGACGTTACGCTGGATAGTCTGGTTCATGACTCCGGTACATTGAATGTACGTATGGGGGAGTTGTTGCGCTTGCTCGTGCGTTATCATGCCTCGCAGATTGTGGGAGGCAGCACGAATACGGGAAAAACGACATTTCTCTTCGCTCTGTGCAACGAAATTCCGGTCAAAGAGCGGATCGTCACGCTGGAAAAAGAATTTGAAATTTCCCTGCGAGAAAGATTGAAAGGCGTCCGTAACATAGTCGCATTGCGAGAGGTGGAAGAAAGCCGGCTTCAAATGGAGGAGGCATTCAAGCCGATTCTCGTCATGAGTCCCAAATGGGTCATCATTGGCGAAGCGAAAGGCTCCGAAGTGTCGCAAATGATTCAAGGCAGCTTGCGTGGACATGACATTATGGGGACGATGCACGTCAAGTATCGCCAATCCTTTATTTCAGATGTCATCGATATGGTCAAACAGGATGGGCGTCATCATGATGATGACAATCTAAAAAGCCGGATTGCCCGTGCGTTTAACATTCTGATATTTTTGCGGATTGTCAATGTCAACGGAACGAATCGACGCGTAGTAACGGAAATTACAGAGTTGTATGCGAACGAGCAGGACCAGGTTTTTTTGAATCCACTTGTTTTGTGGAATTATAAAACGAACGATTGGGAATTTACGGGTAACAAGTTGAGCTCTGCGCTTATGGACCACATGATTCAACACGGGGCCAGGGAACAGTTTTTTGAAAGCTTGGGGGTGTACTGAATGAAAGAGCTGATCCAGGGGCTATCCTTCGGTTTTTTCGTGCTTGGCACCGTGATCCTGGCTTTGCAAATCATCCGCGTTTTGTACAACAGGTCGGAGGTTTTCCACAGGGAATATATTGTGGGTAAAAATCGGCTGGACAGGAAAACCGGCTTCAGCATGTATCAGTTCCGCTGGTTGGGCAAATTTAAAGAGATGGTTGAAATTGCCGGCGTGCGCTTCTCGCCAAATGTGATTCTAGGCGCTGTTCTTGTTTTGTTTTTTTTAGCTTTTTTCAGTGCAGACCTTATGATAAATATGCTCAGAATGCAGTATGCAGTAGGTGCTGCAAGAGTGATCGATCCGACCAATAAACTGCTTAATGTGTTGTTTGCTTTGTTAATTAGCTCATTACCGCTTTTTTATGTGTTTTTCAAGCTACAACGCAAGCGGCAAGAGATTGCTTTAAGCATGATTGCGACGGTACAAAATTTTATCGGAAATTACAACAATAATTTGACCTTGGGGGATCTGGTAACCAAATCGGCCAAAACGATGCCGCGGGAAATTCAAAGTGAATGGATGTTCCTGGAGATGGCGGTACGCACACGCGACATGAGGGAGGCTGTGCTGGATTTTGCCCGCCGGATCGATAATCATTGGGGAGAGGATTTTGCTGATATTTTGCTGGTTAAGGGCGAATACGGCAATGATGTTACAAATTCATTGCATAAGCTGGTCCGGGAGATGCAAGCGGCCAAGGCCAACGAGCAGAAGCGGCAAGCGATGATTTCGATTTATCGAATTGGCACATCCATGATGGTCGGGTTTGCATTGCTGATTATCGGGATTAATATTTCGCTTGACGGCAACAACTACAAATATTATTTTATCGACCCGCGTGGCAAGCTGCTGATTGAGATTTCGATTCTTGTGTTGTTTGCTTCGTTGGTACTTGTTGTATTCTCAGGAAGGAAAAGGATTTAGCAGATGCAAGTGATTGCTATTCTGTTATTTGTCGCCGGTCTCTGTATGGTTGTTTTCAGGTTTATTGCTGGTCTCAATTTTTCACGAACGTCCGGTTTATATTATCGGAGTTTCGTCCAG
The DNA here is from genome assembly GCF_004514475.2 of Paenibacillus athensensis. Taxonomy (GTDB): domain Bacteria; phylum Bacillota; class Bacilli; order Paenibacillales; family NBRC-103111; genus Paenibacillus_AL; species Paenibacillus_AL athensensis. The sequence goes on from NZ_MYFO02000001.1 coordinate 8,188, forward strand.
GACCGCCGTTGGCTGACCGATGTTCTGGCCAAGTGGAAGGCTTCCGAGGAGCAGTCCAAGGGAGGGCAAAAGCTGCGTCAGCGGCTGCATCTGGCCGGGTATCCGCTAGGTTTGACTGTGTTTGCTTATAATCTCGTCAAGATGGGGTTGTTTCTGCTGGTCACGAGCTTTTTCATTGTCGATTTTATTTATCGATTTCGCGTGTCGCACAACCTGCTCGATTTCCGTTTCTTCTCTTATGCTTTTGCTGTCACAAGTGTATTGCTTATGCCCGACCTGCTGCTCGCTTTGCGGGCCAGAAGTCGAAAAACGCAGCTATTGTTTGAAATTTCGAAGCTGTCGCACAGGCTGACGATGTGCATGTCCAACAAGTCCGATTTGCGTGAAACGATTTTGCGCGCCAGTCGTACGTTGGTTTTGCTAAAGCCTTATATCAATGAGCTGAGCACGAATTGGAACACAGGGCAGGAGGCTGCCATACTGGAATTCGGTCGTCAGGTCGGCATTACGGAAGTATATCCGCTCGTCAATACTTTGCTGGCTATCAGCACGGTCGAAGTGACGGAAATTGCCGATATGTTGGAGCAGCAAGTCGATAGCATTGATAAGTCACTGGATTTTGAAATTCAGAAGAAAATCGAGAACGCACCGCTAGGGATCATTTTTCTGATTATTATTCCCTTCTTCATTGTACTGGTATTAATGATTTACCCGTGGATGACATATTTGTCCGAGCAGTTAACCGGCTCTTTCGGAGGGGGAGGACTTCCATGACCAAATTGATAACGCTGCTTGTTGTATGCGTGCTGACGCTGGGGCTGGTGGCTTTCGTCTTTGGTACTAATTTGGGGCCGGCGATTGTGACAGCTGTAACCTCGGTTAAAACAACGATTACAAATGCATTTTGACAACATTGAGAACAAGCCGAATTTTATAACAAAAAAGGAGAGGTAATTCATATGACAAAAGCAATTACGATTTTTGTGGTGGCGGTATTGATTGTAGGGCTTGTATTTTATGCATTGCGGACCAATGTCGCGCCAAGCGTAGTAACGAAAAGTACACGCCTGAATAACTCGGTTAGCAATACGACTGTAGACAGTACAACCGGAGCAGTAACGGCAGTTGCTCCGTAAGGAGGGATTCCCGTGTCCAAGCTTATTACTATTGTTGTCGTGTGCGTCATTGTCTTGGGCTTGGCCGTATGGGCGTTTAACGGAAACAACGGAATCAAGCAGACGGTGGTTAACGGTCACGACACGATGAAGCAGGAGATCCGTTCGTGGGACTGGAGCTCGAATTAGAAGGAGGAAGCGGCCTGTGGCCGATGACCATGTTGCATGTAAGACGCATACTCGGCAATGAGCGCGGCGATTCCACACTCATTGCAACCATTTTTGTTGTGGCCATTTTAATGGTTCTTGCGTTCTCGCTAATTCCTTATTTTGTGTTTATTGTTCAGCGCGATAATTTGCGCACGATTGCAATACAGGCGCTGCGTGAATCGGAAAAAGCGGGGTATGTATCGTCGGCCGTAATGGACAGCACTTCGGCCAAGTTGGCGCAAATCGGATTGGGGGCCGTGACTAAAGGAGGAGTAGGCTATCCGTCTTACGCTGGCAGCACGACTGTTAAGGTGTTCCGCGACGATAGCGACCCGACGATCTGGATTGTTATCAAATATCCCGCTACGAATTTGAGTAAACTATTTACCGCTATCGGAGGGAGCAATGATCCGACGGACGGATTTTATTATATTCGTATTCCCGGTCGAAGCGAAGCTTATGAGTAAACAACGGCATGCTGTTTGGCTGCAAAATGAACGGGGCGGCGTTCAGGTGCTAATTCTCGGCTTGTTTGCCGTTGCAGCGATGATTCTTTTGTTTGTTGTTTCCGTAAATGTCAGCTTGCATATGGCAGCTCGCAGCGGGGTCAAGGATTATCTGGATATCGCAACGGCAGCTGCCGCTCTGGATATTAACGAAACGGAAGCTTCTTACGGAAGACTGGTCTGGGATGAAGCGAAGGGCAGCGCAAGCTTTAATAAATATTTGCAGTTGACGTTACGATTGGATGCTAACAATGAACCTCAACCGGGCAGCTTTTTGCATAAAGCGCCCATCATTCATTATCTGGGTTTTGTGACTCATGCAGGTTATCCTTATACGTATAGCAAATCGGTCAAAGTGCGCTCGGGTACGGACAAGGAAACGATCCGCAGCATTGAAGCGACGTTATATGGGCCTTCTGTTGTGGCCATTGTGGAAGTTGAGCAGAATATGTATGGTGAGCAGGAGGCCGAACCGATCGTCGTCCCCAGTGTTTCCAGCATTCGGCCAAGATATTAACTTTCAGGCTGGTTGCCGAGCCAAGCTCATGTTTAAAACATATTTCAACCCGTTATTGGGACAAGATGGACCGCTGCGGCGGTCCTTTTTGCATAGGGAAGAGCAGACAAGCGCAATGTCTGCCGAATGGAGCAAGAGTCTCCTGTCGGCTTCTCTGGACAACGGGAGACGATTGTCGTGTACAATGAGAGCAGAACAATACTGAGCTAACAAAGCCGCAGGTTCATTGCCAATTCATCACGAACAGGAGACGATCGATGTGAACAAAAAAACGCTCAATTCCCTGCTTGCGCTACTCATGGTGCTGCTGGGCTGTGCCGTTGTCATGTGGCTGCGCGGAGACTTGCCGGTCTATCGCGAGGCGGACGCTGCGGTCACGCTGGTGTTTCCCAAGGAGCGATATCCGCAGACGGCGGCGCATATCGCCGATGCCATTGCCCACGGCGAATCGCCGATTTGCACGCTGGACCGCGACCGTGCCGAAGAGCATCGCAAGGCGTCGCTCAAGGGCGTGCCGGTCAAAAGCGGCTACGACCGGGATGAATGGCCGATGGCGATGTGCGCCGAAGGCGGAGCGGGAGCCGACATCGCCTATATCAAGCCTGCCGATAACCGAGGAGCCGGGTCCTGGATAGCCAATCAACTGGAGAATTACCCGGATGGCACGCGCGTGAGGATTGTTGTCAAGTAATTATGGGTTTTGTCAAGTATCATTTAAATTTCGAAAATTTTCGTAGTAAAAAAAAGGAATTTTGTTAATATCTCGAAGCCTATAGCCAATTGCTGGAATAAATCCGGCTGCTGTTCAGATTCTTTGTCGAAGAAAGAAGCTTTGCGCCTTACATGACCAACAAGATGACGATCGCGATAGCCGCCACGTTTACGGCCGAGCCGCTTGCCGATCATCTGGCAGGGTGGTGCCAGCGGTTCGGTTTGGAGCCCGCCGTTGTTTTTGCTCCGTACGATCAGGTGGTTCAGCAGTTTGTCGACGCCTCTGGCACCTTTGCCTCTCATCCGGAGGGAATCCACATCCTGCTGCTCCGTCTGGAGGATGCGCTGTGCAACGGGGCCAACGAGCCTGATGAGGATCAGGCGCTTGCCGTGCTGCAATATTATGTTGAGCTGGTGCAAGCGATCAAGCAAGCGTCCCGCTCAAGCCCGCTGCTGATCGGCCTGCTGCCGCTCACCGAGCCGACGAATCTTTCTCAGCTTGCCGCCAAGCAGATCCGGCTGCTGCACGATAAGCTGGGCAAGGATTTGCAATCTGCCGCTCACGTACAGCTTGTCGATTTGACCGGGCTTGGCGAAGAGTACCGCATCCGCTCTCCTAATAATGAAATCGGGGATCAATTGGGCATATCCCCTACACCGACGAGTATTACGCCGCAATGGCGGCGGAGCTGGCCAGACGGATGAGCTGATCGGCGATTACTTGCATTCGCGCCCGACGTCGCGCCGCTACCTGTCGCATGTGCAGCCCTATGAGCTGGAATCGCTTGGCATGGAGCCGGTGTACAAACGGCTGGGCCAGGATATCGAGCTGCATATGGACAATGAAGCCATTTTTCAGTACCAGTCCTTCCACGCGCTTTATGAGCATAAAAAAACGCTGTCGCTCATCTACAGCTACATGCGCGGTCTCGGCTGCATCGGCGAGTCGCGCCGCTTCGAGGCGGTGGAGGACAAGGCGCTGTCGCTGCGCAACACGGTCATGAAATATGCGCTGACTCGCGATCCGCGGTTCGTGCGCCCGGCGCTGGATGCCTTGCGGGAGCTGCGCGCGATGGAGCAGGAGGAGCTGTCGCTACTGCTGCAGACGATCAGTTAATCGATGGCTGGAGCGGCCTGCGGACGAGCAGATTCAGCCTTCACGCGCCACAGGCGAGCGGTCGAAGTGCCGAAGGACAGACAGGAAAATAAAGGAGAAAGGGAACCTGAAAAAAGGTTCCTTTTTCTCTGATTATTTTGTAAGCTATGATATACAAATGCTGAAATCAGGCTCAGCCCAAAAAAAGAAACGGATAAGGTGGCGAAACGATGCAGAAAAAGCAAGCAACATCAAAGTTGTACTACGGCTGGGTAGTTATCGGCATTGTGTTTGTCGTGTTGTTGATTTCCGCAGGCATCAATTCGATGCTCAGCGTCCTGATGCTGAAATTCGAGCAGGAATTCGGCTGGGATCGGGCTGCGGTGTCCGGGGCGCTGTCGCTGCGTATTTTGCTTTACGGCTTGATGGGGCCGTTCGCTGCGGCGTTGATGCAGAAGCTTGGCGTCCGCCGGGTGATGGTGGTGTCGATGCTGCTGCTGGCAGCGAGCCTTATGCTGACCCCGCCGTTCATGAAGCAGCTATGGCAGTTTTTCCTGCTGTGGGGCGTTGTGATGGGCGTGGGAACGGGCATGATGGCCAATTCGCTCAGCGTGACAGTGGCCAATCGCTGGTTTATCAAGCATCGCGGACTTGTCGTCGGCTTGCTGACGGCGAGCGCAGCGACCGGGCAGCTGCTTTTTTTGCCGCTGCTCGCAAAGGTGGCCGAAACGCTTGGCTGGCGCTACGCCGTTTATTTGACAGCTGCAGCGCTGCTGCTTATGCTGCCGGTCGTCGCCATCTGGATGCGTAATCATCCCGCCGATAAAGGGCTGCCTGCGCTTGGTGCCAGCGAGATTGCACCTGCGCCTGCATTTACCGGGCATCTGCTTCTGGCTCCGCTGCGCAGCCTGGCCGCCGCTGCCCGAAAAAGCGTGTTTTGGCTGCTGGCCGGCACCTTTTTCTTCTGCGGTTTTTCCACCAACGGCTTGATTGGCACACATCTGATTCCGGCCTGCGGCGATGTCGGCATTCCGATTGTCGTCGCTTCCAGTCTGCTGGCGCTGATGGGCGTGTTTGACATGATCGGCACGACGCTATCGGGTTGGCTGTCCGACCGCTTCGACAGCCGCTGGCTGCTGCTGTGGTATTACGGCTTGCGCGGCTTGTCGCTGATCTTTTTGCCGCAGGCGCTGGGCTCGGGGTATCGGACGCTGCTCGTGTTTGCTGTCTTTTATGGTTTGGACTGGATCGCTACCGTTCCGCCAACGGTGCGGCTGACGTCCGATGCGTTTGGCAAAGAGCAGGCGGGGATGATTTTTGGCTGGATTGCGGTAGCGCACCAGATCGGAGCGTCGACGGCGGCCTATGGTGCAGGTTTGCTGCGCCAGCTGCTGGGCAGCTATTCAGTGCCGTTTATGACGGCAGGTTTTGTTTGTCTGCTGGCAGCGGTGATGGCGCTGCATATCCGGCGCGGGGAGCGGGCAGGAACGACGTCGGGAGCGGGGGCGTAATCGGCTATAGAATAGGATCCGAGAAACTGAAGGTAATAAACCAAAAAGCCGGTCCCCAGCACCCAGCTACCGGAGATCGGCTTTTTCATGTGTAATCAGACCGCCATTAGCGGCCGTTCAAATACAGCAGCACGCATTTGGAGCAAACCGGCATCAAGCCGCAGCTCAGCTTTTCGCGCACATCTTTAAAGCCCTCGTTATGCCAAACCTCTTGAATGCTGCTTCCGTTCAGATTGCCGACGGCAAATTCGGGAAATAGCTTGCATGTGCTGACTTCGCCGCTGGGCATCACGTCCATACGCGTGGAGATGGCCAGACATTGCGAGCGGTTTTGCGCCGGTTTTTCCTTGCCCAGTACAAAATCGCGCACCTCATGCGTTTCCAGCGCCGGCTGGTAACGCGGACGGATTTTCCACGCCCGGGCGTTAATCCGGTTCATTTCCTCAATTACAGGCTCAATCGAGCTTTCCGACAGATGGTATTTGAACGAATGCCAGCTCGCCTTGTGGGCGCTAATCCGGTCCGACAGCCAATCGAAGTTTTCATGCACATATTCGTCCATGCGGTTGGAAACCTCATCGGGTAAATACCACGGGAAGGTGAAATACACGGAATCGACGCCCAGCTCCTCGAAAAAAGCCAGAAAATCGTACAGCTTGGTCGCCATCGCGTCGCTGATCGTCAGATGCACCGATACCTTGCCCTTGTAATGGCCCTTGCGCTGCTGCTCCAGCAGCAGGTTGACCGCGTGCATGACCTTTTGGAATGTGCCGCGTCCGCGAATCGCGTCGTTTTCCTTTTCGAAGCCTTCCAGGCTGAGCAGCATCGCGAGATTCTCGGAAATTTTTAAAATCGAATCCATGCGTTCTTCGGTTTGAATCGCGTTCGTACAGCACGTCGTCCAGCGCGGGTCTTTCTCCAGCAGATCGCACAGCTGATCGAATTTGCTGTAGTACAGCGGCTCTCCGCCCCAGAGGAACACCTTCGATTTGACCGGGCGCGTTTCGGTGAGAATTTGGTCCACCAGCTCAATGGGCACCTCGCGATTTTTCTCGCTGCGCTCCATGTCGTGATGGAAGCCGTCGGCATTCCATTCAAAGCAGTGCTTGCAGCGCAAATTACAGCCGTTGTTGAGCTTGATGCCGATTTCCTCGGGAATGGCGGTGGCAAAATACGGATTTTTCCCGCGCTCGCGGCTGGCCACGGACATGTTCTTGACCGTTCGCTTGATCCGGTTGAACGATTCGCGGTCAAACTTGACTTCGGTTTTCGGTTGCATCAAAATTCCTCCCCAGATCGTGAAATGTCGTTCGGTTTCGTTGTAAATTCGTGTGCAGCGCCTCCAGCGGGTTCATCGAAAATCCGGTTTGCCGCCACGTCTCATAGCTGATGCCAAAGCCCAGCTTGATCCACAGGTCGGCGTTTTTTTGCTCATGCGGGCCAAACGGTTCTAAAAAAACGATCGGCGTCGCGGTCGCCAGCGAATCGACGAGCGTCGAGCCGCCCGGCTTGCTGATGATCGCTTTGTTGACGCGGGCAACATCAATCAGCAGGTGGTAGTGCGGCACATTGCGAAATTGCGGCGTTACGCCTGGCGCGACCTCGGCAAACGGCGGGAAGGTGTACGCCCCGCGTTCGTCCGGCACCCACGGCGACCAGGCCGGATCGCTCAGGAAAAAGCGCTCGCCCTCGCGGCCGTTCTCGGCTTCCTCGGGATAATAAGCGAGAATATCGAGCAGGACGCCGTGCTCGCGCAGCTCGGGAATTTTGCTCTGATACGTGCCCATGCCCCAGCCGCCGCCGTGAATGACGCAGCTGTTCCTGCGCTCGGCAAACGGAACGGGTGCTTCGTCGGTGACAACGATTTCGTTGATCAGCCGGCCGCTTTCATAATGAAACAACCAGACGTTGTTGCTTTGAGCGCATAACTCGGGGTAGTTCTGAAACGACGGCGAATAATCGGAATCGATATGGATAATGTCGACTCGCACGTCGGTCAAGCGGTAACGCTCCTTGTAGAGCTCCAGAATCGGCAGCCAGAAGCCGGAGAAGACGAGAAACACCCGGCGGCTCTCGGCGTGCCAGCGTTCGAGCAGTTCACCCAGCAGCCGGTCGTCCAGGCTGTCGCGAATATCGGTGGCCAGCGCCAGCTTTTGCCCTTTGAGGGCGAACTTGAAGCTGTTGTGGAACTCGCGTTTGGTTGTACCGATTTTGTTGCGTTTGTCTTCGACGATGTAAGTTTCCAGCACAGCCACCTCGCTGGCCAGACCGCGTTGCTGCAATTGATAATTCAGCTTGATGGCGGGAATGTACACGCCGAGCGCCACGCCCGAGCAGAGCAAAGTAACGGTGGTGCTTGTCACATAACCATCTCCCGTATCGGTTTAGTTGTAAATGGCGAAGCGGCGGCTTTGCAAAAATTGCCGGTAGCGGCCCAGCAGCTGGAGCCGTTCCTCTGCGTGGCGGGCGGCGATGCAGACATAGCTGCGGCCTTTGAACAGCTTGCCTGCGGCTTGCGGAGCCTCGGCCAGCTGCGCAGCCAGACAGAGGGCGTTGGCGGCAAGCGGGATTAGCCCGGACGAACGGCCGGGCAGGAACAGCAGTTCCTCGCGCTCCAGCTCAGCCAGCCATGCGGCATAATCGAACCTGCGCTCATAACCGAGCGACAGGGAGATCAGGCTGCCGGTCAAGCCGAAGTCGGACAAATAGCGGTCGAGCCCGGCATTGATCAGGCCCATCGATTGGCGGGCGTTGATTTCGACGATCGGCACGAGTGCTCCGTCGGTTAGCCGCATCGAATCGACGCATACGTTGCCCCGATAGCCGTCCTTGAACAGCTCGCCGGCGATTCGTTCCATAAGCGTGAAATAACCGGCCTGCTCCAGCACCGTCATCAGCTCGGGACCGGCTTGCGCTGAACCGAGATAGGCGAAGGCGTCGTTGACCATCGTTTGCACGGACAGCAGCGACCAGCGACCGTCGTCGTCAATGCGGAACTGGCAGGAAAAGTCGGTTTCCTTCTCCAGAAGCGGCTCCAGCAGAAAACGGGAGCTGCGGCCTTGCTGCTCTTGGGCAAGCAGGTGCTTGACGACGCGCTGGAGCAGGGGCGGGGCAGAGACAAGCATATTGCCCTTGCCGGAAACGCCGAACGGGTCTTTGATCAGAAAAGGGCCTTCGGCCAGCAGCCGTTCGCCGATCCGCTGAAGCTCTTCGGCACTTTCGGCGACGACGCCGGGCGAGATCAGACCAAGCCGCTCATACATATGATGCGAATAGATTTTCGAATTCACCGCCCGTACAGCTTCATAGGAGGGGGCGTTGTGGGCCAGCCCGTAGCGGTCGGCAAATTCGGCCAGCTGCGGAATGACCGCATACGCCGACAAGCGGCGGCCCTGCGGGCTTAGCCGCTCAACGGCAGGCGCAGCTTCGGCTTCCAGCCCGAGCGCGAATACCGAACGCGGGCTCGATGGAGTGAGCGCCGCTTCCGTCAGCGGCGCGCGATTCGCTTCGAATCGGTAGCCGAGCCGGTACAGATAGGCGTGCTGCGCCACCGGCAGCCCGTAGCGGACAAGCAGCGCGTCGCCTTCGGAGCAAAGCGCAAATAACAGCTCGTCCATTGCGCCGATAATAAAGGCGCGCTCTTTGTCGGGCATGGACGGCAGCTGGCTTGCGCCCGGCTCGCGCCAGAATTGCTCGGCGTCAAAGCTGCCGGCCACCAGCGAGCTGGCGCGACGGCTATTCATTTTCGGCAAGCCGGCCTGCGATATATTCGCCCAGCTTGCCAATTGAGCTGAGATGGTCAAAGTCGAATTGCTCGAAATCGATTTCAATAGAAAAGCTGTCCTCCAGACCGAGAATAAAGCTGATCATTTGCAGGGAATCGAGGCCGATTTCGTTGATGATGTCGGTCGATTCGGTCAGATTGGCAGTCAGCTCGGGATTTTTGCGAACCTCGACAAGCACGTTTTTGATTTCTTCGATCAAGACCAGCTTGGTTTCATTCATCATGCATAGCTCCTGACTTTATAAAATGGTGTAGGGAAGAGGAAGAACGTCGGCTACAGCAGCGTTATTGCGAAAATGTACATATAAGGGTTGTCCGGCAGCTCGACGGTTTGCAGCAGCGCGGCGGGATCGAGGTCCAGCGTCTGGAGCCACAGGCCGACGGGAAATTCCAGCGGCTTGCGGTCGCGCCAGTAGTAGGGCATGCGTAAAGCCACCCGTTCGCCGTAGCTGAGCTCCTTGTAGTCCCACAGCTTGCACAGATCGGACAAGCCCAGCCGGGCCCGCGAGCTGAATGTTTGCCCGTCGCGCTCGTAAGTGAAGCGCACGGTGTCTTCGTAGTCGCCCCAAGTCGTGACGCCGATCAGCGCCAGCTGACGGAAAGGCCGGTCGCAGCGCAGCTCGAGAATTTGTCCCTCGCAGCTGATATGGTCGTCATCCGTGGTGTCGGTTGCGGGAAATTGAAACGGGATGCCTTCGCATTCAATCCTTTCGCCATTGGGCAGCAGCGGTCCCGGAAGGCTGCTGAACGAATGCTCCATGCAGCCCCAGATGCCCAGGTCGGGCCAGGATACGGCTTTGCCGTTGAAGTAGGGGGCAAGCGGCAGAGCATAGGCGTGCGCTGTCGTCATTGGCCGATCACTCCTTTTGGGATAACGTGGCGAGCAGGATGCCGATATCGTTAAGCAAGTCGGCTTCCAGTCCGATCATCGGGGCAAGCCGCGAGCGGATTTGCGTCACGGGCACCTGCCCTTTCATTTGCAGCTTTTTGAGATTGTTGCGAAAGGAGAACCATTTGCTCGTCAAAGTTTCCAACGTCTCCAGCGTGCTCTCCGGGATCGCGCTGGCGAGCGCCAGCTGCGGATGGTGGCGAAGAAACAACAGAAACTCCTGAAAGCTCTCGCGGAAGGCAACGATTTGCTTGAGCGGGTTCCACCAGATATCGATCAGGCCGGTGCAGTCGTCCTGACCGTCCAGATCGGCGTACAAACGCTGCAGCCCGGCCAGTCCGGCTTGAATGCGGGCATGCGCAGAAGACAGTTGGCCGAGCAGCATGTCCCTTTCGGGGGCCAGCTGCGGCGCTGACAGCTCGAAGCCGTAGGTGCTGCCGTTCAGCTCAATGCCGCCGGTGAAAAACGCGTCGATCACGTCAAAGCTGACCCAGCCGGCGAAATCGGGCACGAAATCGACGACGTACAGCTCACGGTCGCGCGGGTTGTAGCCGGTGATCAAAATATCGTGGTTCATATGCGTCTGGCGGTAGCAGATCGTCGACCACGGAATATCCCAAATATCGCCCGTCAGAATCACTGTCGAGCCGCGTGCGAGAATGACTTCCTCGGCCAGCTCCTCAAGCGTCCGTCCGTGGTGCTGCGTCTGCTTCATCCCATAAAGCTTCTCCAGATTCATCCAGAAGGGCAGCGGCTCGTCCGGCTCCAGCGCGCTCAAATCGGTCAGCGAGCGGTAGCTGAAGCCCCAGTTGTCGGAGAACAGCCAATGAAAGGGCAGTCCGCGGGTTTTGATTGATGAGCAGATCAGAAATTCGGTGCAATCGATAAAATGGGTGCCAGCGGTATATAACTGCGGTCTGGCAAACAGCACGTCTTGAGTCAACTCGCTTCCCTCCTGCTAGGATGTCGGTACATATGGCAGCACATATTCGCCAAGCCGTTCGATTTCGCGGTCGCCGGCCATGCCGGAAAGCAGGAAATAATCGGCTCCGAGCGCTTCGTAGTGCCGCAGCGTGTCGATGACCTCGCGATAGCTGCCGACGATGGATAGCCCGTGCGCGGTGCTGATCTGGGCGATGCCCGACCACAGATGGCGGTCGACGCGATAATCCTCATGCGCCAGCAGCTCCTTGTGCTCGGCGATGCCGACCGAGTCCACGGTTTTGAGCAGCAGGCTTTTCATTTTCTTGTCCCTTCGGCTGAAGGTGGCGCTTAGCGCCTCGGCGGCTTGCCACGCTTCATCGGAAGCGCTCCGGGCAATCACATCGATCAGCAGGCCGCAGCGAATCGAACGCCCGTATGCCTGCGCCTGCTGCTTGACCGTTGCGAACGTTTCGCCGGCCCCGGCGAAGTCGCGGGCGTAGATGACGCAAAAATCGGCGTAGCGGGCCGCTGTCGCCAGCGCTTGGGGCGAACTGCCGGCAACGAAGATGCGAGGCGGCGGCGCTTGGGGCGTCACGCGAAACTGGTTCAAGCGGTAATAATCGCCTTGAAATGTAATCGATTCCTCCGCCGCCATGCGAAGAATAGACACGAATTCCTCCGTACGCCGGTAGCGGTCGATATGTCGTTCAAAATTTCCCTCCTTGCCTAGCTCCAGATGCGAGCTGCCGGTTACGATGTTCAAATCGATCCGGCTGCCCGTGATGAGATTGAGCGTGTTGACAGCTTTGGCCGTATAGGACGGCAGCACAAGGTTGGTGTTCTGGGCGACGAGAAACCGCAGCCTTTCGGTCTGGGTCGCCAGCTGCGTCGCCAAAATCCAGGGGTCCATCGCCATTTGCAGACTGACGATCAAGGCGGCGTCAAAGCCGTGTCGGTCGGCAAGTTGCGTTTGGCGGACGATGTCGGCATAGGCTTCGCCTTGCAAATTCCAACAAAATTCCATCGCGCAGCTTCCTTTGTCTGATAATAGGTTCGTTAGATGACGCCGGACAACCCCCTCATTGGCCTGATCGACAAAAGCGTTCGTCAGGTGGCGTTTTTGGGCTTCAATTTCTATTTTAAACCAAATAAACACGCGTTCTTAGTGGTCAATTTTCAGGTTGATTTGTATAGATTTCAGGTTTCTGGAAAAAAGGTCCATTGATGGCTCTTTTGCGAAAAAACAAAAAAGCTGACCGGCGTCATCGGCGATGACGACCACAGTCAGCTTGGAGCAACGGCTAGTTATGTCCGTTGATGTTGAAAAAACCGTCCTGGAACATGATGTCGATAATCGAATTGCGGTTCAGCTTGTCGTCAAGCTGCGAGCCGCGCGTGACAACGAATTCCTGCCGCGACATGATTTCGCCGTTCAGCAAGGCGACCAGCACGAAGCCGTTTAAATAAATGTTGCGCGAGTTGCCGTATTCGACCACCTTGGACTCATACGGCGACAGCGCCATGTCTTGCGTGCCGGCGCTGTTGGAAGGATTCTCGCCTTCGCGGATGTACAAGGTTAATGAAAGATTATGATTAGTTTGATTATGAAATGTTTTTCTGCCTGCCATGATAAGGTCACTTTCCTTTCCAAATGGTGGTGCGTCTTTGAATTTCACGGTTTTCGCGCCGTTGTTAAGACTCAGCTTGCCGTCAGGGTGCAGACTCGCGAGCGCCAAGCGTCTGCGTCAACGATTGGCAGGCGCCAAGCGGCGGATCAGCTCCAGACGTTGCCGGCAAACGCTTGCGCTTCGCCTGCGACCTGCTGCCATTGCGTGATCGCCAGCTCAATGCCCAGCTCGGTCAAAAAAGGCGATTCCGGATCAAAGCCGTCGGCGTAAGCTTCGGCAATTGCCGCCAAATCCTCCTTGATCGCGGTCCAGCTGCCGCGAATGAGCTGGATCTTGGCCAGCGGCGAATTCATCAGGCTGTTCAGCAGCCCTGGAAGCAGCGCCAGCGCCTTGGCGACTTCCCCGGCTTGGCCGCCAGGGTCGTAGCTGGCGCGCAGGCTGCGCGCGGATACGTTGGAGCCGGCTGCTTGCGTCACCTGCCGTTTGACTTTATCAATCGCATTGGCGAAGCGGACAACAGCGTCGGCGATCGTGGCAGCGAGCGATTCGTTGGCGACGACCTCGGCCGTTAATGCGTCGATCAGCTGCGTGAACTGCGGCATATAAGCAGCAACGCTGCCGCCGTTATCCAGCGCATCGACGATTTGTTTGAGCTTGGCGTATTGCTCTTTGACGTCGGCCGTTCCGTACTTGTAAATCGCTTTGGCCAGATGGATCATATTCGGAAACGTCCGCTGCTGCCAGTCGGTTGCACAGGCGTACAGCTCGGGAAACGCCGGAACGATGCCGTTAATATAGGAGCCAACCTTTTGTCCGGTTGTCACAATTTGGTTGACGTATCCGTTGACGCTATTCCAGTCGGACAGTGAGACGGCGTAAGGAGAGCGGGAGGGGTCGCTTAATGCGCCCGGGCCTAGTTTGGCGTCTAATACAGCGGTCATAAATTTTTCCTTCCTTCCCTAATTCATCTTCGCGATCAGCGAGCCGGAAAATTCCAGCTCAATGCCCGTCAGGCCCGACAAATCGAGCTGGCGGTTGTATTGGCTGTCTGTAGCCAGGCTAACGCGCCATTCGGTAAATGGCGTCGGGACGAAATAGGCGAATTTCGTTTCATCGGCCAACCGTCCGTCCAGCAGCACGCTGCCGTTTGCCGGATCGTAAATAAAGCCGAGCTGCAGTCCTTGCGACACGAAGGGCGTCGTGGGCTTGTTCTGCCAGCGGTCGGTATAAACACCCGTCGTACGCAGCTCCACATAAATCGGGGAAGCGCAGCGCGCGCCTGCCAGCCGAACGCGTACCAAGTCCACGCGCACGCGGTTGAAATCGGCAAATACGCTGTCCAGCGCACCGATGGTAAACGATACGCTGCCGTTTTGCTTGAAGGCCTCCAGCTTGCCGGCTGCGGTAATGGCATAAGGCATGTTCTGGAACGCTTGCGGATGCGGATTGAAATGCTCCAGCGCCCGATTGTAGTCGTTCTGGATTTGCGCCAGCCCGGACGTCAGCGCTTCGATTTTCTCCGTGATTGAGCAGCTGCAGGTTGAGTCCTGCAGCGCCCAATATTTGTAGGCGTGCATGTAGTTTTCCAGCGCCACGAACAGCGACATCTTTTGCATCAAATAGCGCAAATAAAACTGCTGCATCATTTCCGTCGTCGGCGCTTGACCGGCCTTGAGCTGTTTGACGTAATCCTCCAGCCGCGCCTGACGGGCGTCGTCAACCTGCTGCTGAAGCTTGAGCCGCACGAGCTGCTCGCTCATCTGAATCAGCGCCACCTGCTTGGTCGTCAAATCCTTGCCATACAAGGCGAGGATGTCCATTTGCAGCTGATAGTCGGAAGCGCCGCCAATGTTGTTGTCAATTGCCGGCTTCATGTTGGCATCAGCTTGCAGCTGATACTGATCCCAGAACACGGTGCCTGACAGCTCGCCCTGATCGCCGTCCAGCGACATTTGCGCCAGCTTGTCGGCCATCGATTGTCCTTGGGCCAGGCTGGTTGCAGCTTGCTGAATTTTGATCGCCATGTCGTATACTTTGGCCAGCGCTTCAATGATTTTGGATAAATTTTTCATCGCGTCGCCAAGCTCCACGGCATTTTTGGCCGCTGTAGCCGCAGCGGCAGCCGCTTCGGCCGCGGCGGCAGGCGCAGCCGCTCCCGCTGTTGCAGCCATAGTCGCGATCGAAGAAGCAAAGTCGAGAATAGCGCCGATAATCGCCAGAGCCGCTTTCCATTGCTGCTGCGTTTTCCACACCTCAAGGCCAAGCGCAAAGGTGCCGGCAGCACGCTGCATCTCCAGTTGCTGCATCTTGAATCGGGTCATGGCGGCGTCTACGGCTTTGCGGGCGATGCCTAGGTTGGTGTCGCACTGCTGGATCAGCTGCTGATTGAACTGCGATTGTGCCACACTATCCTTGAGCATCAGCTCGGCGGCTTCAATACGTGCGTTCAAATCCGATTCCTGGGCGCTGAAGCGTTCGTACTGGCGCTCGTATTCCAGCGCAACCGCGGTATAAGCGGCAGCCGTATCCTTGTATACCTGCGGACTGAGCACGGGTACGAACAGGGCGTTGCTCGGCTGGCTCTTGAGAATGACGAGCAGCGAAGCGCTTTGCACGACCATTTCATTAAAAGCGGGCGAGAAGACGGCGCAGGCGCGAATCCACTCCAGCATCGGCTCCGCGGCGTCCGGCTGGCGATTTACGAGCACGGTCGCGTACATGAATTCCTCGACCAGCATCAAATGCAGGTCGGAGCCTTCATTCGTCAGCGGAGCCGTCAGCGACTTGAGCGGAATTTGCTGCAGCTTGTTGTCGGCGCAGCTGATGCGCAGTCCGATCGTGTCCAGCTTGGAAATCGCCAGAGAGGTTGGTTCGCTTTGTCCGGCCATCAGCGCCTTGATTTGCAGCGGAGCCGTGAATTCCTGCGCATAGAGCAGCAGCACGGCATTGGCCTTTTCACGGAAATCAAGCGTAATCCGGGCTTGGTCGCTCGTTTCGATGCGGCGGGCGAAGAGGGTCAGCGAGCTGCTTTGCAACGTCCAGTTCAGACCGGCCGGAATGCGGACGACATCGGCGTATACGGACACCATCAGGGGCGAGACGCCTTGCTGCTTCAGCATTTGCTGCAGCTTGCCCAAATCGACCACCATGTCGCGCACGACGGTGTGGTATTTGTTCAGCGATGTCAATGTACAGTCGGGAATGCTGGCTTCCTGCCGAACCTCTTGGAACAGCGTATCCCAGTCGGTCGGAAGGTCGAGCGTAATCGTCATGATGAAGGCCTCCGTTTCAAGGGTAATAGAAATCTGGCGAAAGGACTGTTCGGCCCCCTCGCCAGCTCTGTCATGCTATGAGAGATACATCAAGCGGTCTGTGACGTAACAAAGGTAACGAAAGCAAAATGACGGTAGTCATCGGCATCCTGTCCAACCTTGGCCCAGCTGTCGGCAGCGGCGTCGAGACCCAGATTCCACAGCTCGGGGTCCTGATCGGAGATCGCATTTTTGATCAGGTCCTGCAACGATTTCAGATCGTCAGCGAGCGCTTTCCAGGAGCCTTTGGCTTTTTGCAGCGCCGGGAGCGCATTGTTGATCGATTCCTTGATGAAGCCGAGGCTTTTGGAGGCACTGGTCAAGGCGGCCAAAATGTTCAGGTCCGTATTCAGCTCGGTCGTCAGGCTGTTGATTTGCTTCTGGATTTCGTCCATTTGGCGCTTGCACGCTGCTGCTGCGGCGCCATAGGTGCCAGCAACGACCACAGCGGCGATAAAGCCAAAAATCGTAGCCCAGGCATATGTCGGCGTGGTAGCGGCAATGACGACATCGCGGTTGTATTCGTCATTCAGCTTGTTAAACTGGTCGGTCAGGTCGGAGATCTGCTTCTTCAGCTTCGTGACGACGCCGTCCTCGTCATTCATTTGCTTGTTGTAGTTCTCGTCAAGCTTTTGAATGACTGTTTGATCGTTTGCCGTGTCGTCGGCGAATTTGGTGACGGCAGTTTCGGCAGCTACGGCGCGGTCATGGAATTCCGTCGCTTTTTTCTGGAGGAGATTGATGATCGCCGTCAGCTCTTTCAGCACCTTGTCTGTCGGATTCTCCAGATAGTCGTCGATTCTTTTTTGCAATGCCGGATAGTAGGTCTTGGTGTATGTATTGTAATTGACGAGGTCGCTCGCCAGACTGACGGTTTGCGGGAATGTATCGTGCTGCCAGGTGTTGCAGTGCTCGTGTACCTTCTTATAGGCGTCGTAAATATCGCTGATATTCGGGATCGAAGCGCCAGGCTTCAGGTTAGCATAAACGCGAAATTCTTCGTCGTTGGTCGGCAGCGAAAGACCGTTTTGCGCATAGGCCTGAATGGCCGCCCAATCGGCGCGGGACAGCACATACTGATTGCCCTGCTGGGATTCCTGTCTCAACTGGCCGGGACCGAAATTCAAAGCGGTGTT
Source organism: Paenibacillus athensensis (assembly GCF_004514475.2). Taxonomy (GTDB): domain Bacteria; phylum Bacillota; class Bacilli; order Paenibacillales; family NBRC-103111; genus Paenibacillus_AL; species Paenibacillus_AL athensensis. The sequence continues at coordinate 25,526 of NZ_MYFO02000001.1, forward strand.
AAGACGTATAACATTTGACATAAAGTTGATTCCCCTTTCAAATTTATCCATTTTTATGGGACAGGTCCATAGTACCACGCGAAGGAGAAAAATGGAATATAAAATCTAAAATTTTACATTTTATAAATTTAACGCTATAATAATGGATTTATTTTACATAAATAATGGTGCTAAAATCCTGACGGAAAATATTGAACCTGAAATATAGATATAAAGAACTAGGTAAATATACCTTTATGGAAAAACGCCAAAAAAGCGCTCCAGACGCATTGCTCCCACATATTTTGAAAAGGCTTCGCAGGACAACGAACCCGGCAGCAGCCGTTTTCCTTTTATTAAAAAGCCGATTGTCGATGATATGCATGCGACCAGCGGAGGGACGCCTGCAGTCGCTGCAGGCCAACCGGCTACGGCACGTTTTTTCAAGCTGAGGCCAATCTTTGCATAGCCTTCACATGCGTTCAATCAGCGATTTTGCAGGCTGCAAATTTTTTGCTTGACAGTTAAAGAGGTGGACTGCTATATTTGAAATCAATTCCTAGTATTCAACTATGATTAATTGTAATTAGGTGGTGTTGACTTGGCCAACAAAGTATTTAAAGCTACAGTACGATCTGTGCTTATCGGTTACTTGATCGCGCTGCTGGTGCTGCCGATCGGAGCCATTTACGTCAAGGGGTTCTCGCTGGGCTGGCAGCCCTTCTGGGAAGAAGTGACCGGACCGCTTGCCTGGAAATCGGTGGTGCTGACAATCAAGCTCAGTATCCTTTCAACCATCATTCAAATGGTCATCGGCACGATGATTGCCTACGTGCTCGTCCGCTACACCTTTCCGGGGAAAAAGCTGCTGAACAGCATGGTCGATTTGCCGTTCTCACTGCCGACCTCCGTCGCGGGACTGATGATTCTGACGCTGCTCGGACCGCAAAGTCCGCTCGGCGCGGCGCTGGAGCACGCCGGGATTAAGCTGCTTTACAATCAAACAGCAATCGTCATTGGCCTTGTTTTTGTTACCTTTCCGTTCGTCATCCGTACGGTTCAACCGCTGCTGGAGCAGATCGATCCATCCGAGGAGCAAGCGAGCTATACGCTCGGCGCGAGCAAATGGCTGACCTTTCGCCGCATTGTCTTTCCAGCCGTCGCACCGGGTATCGTTGCCGGCAGCATGCTGGCCTTCTCGCGGGCTTTGGCGGAATTCGGCGCCATCTCGCTGATTTCCGGCAATTTGCCGGGCAAGACAATGGTGGTCTCCGTCTACATCTACGGCGAGACGCAAAATTTCAATCCCGAAGGAGCCGCGGCGCTGTCCATCGTGCTGCTGACGCTTTCGCTGCTGCTGCTCTGGATCATTAACCTCGTAAGCCGCGAAAGGAGGCAGCTGACATGAGACGCACGCTGATTGGTTTGACCGCGCTGATTATCGCTGTTTTGCTGCTCCTGCCGTTCGCGGGAATTACCGTCGGCGCTTTCCAGGATGGCTTTGGCCCGTTCGTCGAAGCGCTGGCCCGGCCGGAGGCGCTGCACGCCATGTATATTTCAGCGGTCATCATTATTGTTGTGACGCTGCTGAACACCATCGTCGGCGTGTATCTGTCGCTATCGCTGGTGCGGGGCCGCTGGATCGCCCGCTGGCTCAAGCCGGCGTTCAGCGCGATCATCGACCTGCCGTTTGCGGTTTCGCCGATCATTGCCGGCCTTACGGTCATCCTGATCTTCGGGCCGAATACGCTGCTGGGCGCTTTTTTCGAAGCGCATCATCTGAAAATCGTCTATGCGCTGCCCGGCATGATTCTCGCTACGACGTTCATCACCTTTCCGCTGATGATCCGCGAAGTCGTACCACTGCTGGAAGAGATCGGCACCCAGTCCGAGGAAGCCGCCGCGACGCTGGGCGCCAGCGAATGGCGGACCTTCCGCCAGGTCACCTGGCCGGCGATCCGCTGGGGCGTCGTCTACGGCATCGTGCTCACCGTAGCCCGCTCGCTGGGCGAATTCGGTTCGATTCTCGTCGTTTCCGGCAATATCATCGGCCAGACGCAGACCGCAACGACGCTTGTGTATCAGGACGCCGAGAATTTCAATCTGATTGCAGCCAACAGCCTGGCTTTTGTGTTGGGTCTCATTTCGATTACCATCCTGCTCCTCCTGGAGTGGATGAAGCATCGCGCACACCGTTAATCATTTAATGTAAAGGGGAGCTTTTCCATGAAAACCATTCGCACGCAAAACAAACGCACATTCGGCGCGCTTAGCGCCGCTATTCTGACCATCAGCCTGGCGCTGACCGGCTGCGCATCAGGCAACTCTGCCAGCCCGTCGCCATCGGCGCAGCCGTCCGCTGCAGCCGCATCTCCGGCCGCCAATGCCGGCGGCAGCGTGACGATTACCATCGGCGCGTATTCGATTCTCAAGGATTCCCTTGACAGCATCCTGCCGCTGTTCAAGGAGCAATGGAAGCAGAAGACCGGGCAAACGGTCGAATTCAAGGAATCGTACCAAGCCTCGGGCTCGCAGGCTACCGCGATCATTCAAGGCTTTGAAGCCGACATCGCGCCGCTTTCGCTGGAAGGCGATATTCAGAAAATCGTCGACAAGGGCCTGATCACGAACGATTGGAAAAGCAAGCCGCACGGCGGCATGATTACGAACTCGATCGCCGCGATTGGCGTTCGCGAAGGCAACCCCAAGCAAATCCGCGACTGGAACGATTTGACCAAGCCGGGCGTCGAGGTGCTGATCCCGAATCCGAGCACGTCGGGCGGCGCGAAATGGGACATTAACGCCATCTACGGCGCGGGCTTGAAAATTTCCGAGGAAGCCGGCGCGAAAGATCCGGCCAAAGCGAAAGACCTCGTAGCTCAAGTGTATAAAAATATCAAAGTGCTGGACAAAAGCGGCGCAGACTCGCTCGCTACGTTTGACAAAGGCGTGGGCGATGCCATCGTCACCTATGAAAACGAGCTGATTGCCCGGATCAAGGCCGGCCAGAAATACGAGGAGGTCGTGCCGAAATATACGACGGCCATCGAGAACCCGGTTGCGCTCGTCGACAAATACGTTGACAAACACGGCAACCGCGCAGCGGTTGAAGCGTTCCTCGAATTCCTCTGGAGCCCGGAAGCGCAGAAGGTATTTGCCGACAAAGGCTTCCGCTCCGTCGTTCCTGAAGTCGCCAAGCAATATGAAGCCAGCTACAAAAAGCCGGAGGGCTTGTTCGACATCGCCTATCTCGGCGGCTGGTCGCAGGTGAACAAGGAGCTGTACGGCAAGGGCGCGATTTGGGAAACGATTCTTGCCGAAGGCGGCAAGAAATAAGCAAGCGGCAACGCCGACAGGCCGTTCGCAAGCAGCTCAGGCTGCTGCGGACGGCTTTTTTGCCGTATACGCAATTTGGCTGCACTTGGCGCGATTTTGCTGCAATCGTGTCCGATTGGCCAGCGACAAAGAGGAATCGCCGTTTTCGCTGTCGAAGCTTGTCTATAGCAAATCGGAGCCCAGCCTGCAGGAGAACCCTATGATCAAAATGAGCATATTCCGCAAAATGATTTACGTGCTGTGTCTGTTGATTTTTCCCATTGTCGGCATGTATGCGTATTCCGTGCAGACGAATACCGCGGTCATCGAGGAGCACATTCACCTGACCAACATCAATCGTCTTACGTATTTTGCCAATGAAATCGATTCCCAAATCAAGCAAATTACACTCTCCGGACTGACGCTGACCGAGGACCCGAATGTGCAGCAATTCATGGGGTATTCCTTTAGCAATGACTCTTATGAAAACGCTCGCAATAAAGCGGCAATCATCCAGAAACTCAAGCTGCTGGCGTTTTCCGTCAACTGGCCGGTCAACATCTCGATTTTTTCCAATGTAGCCCATGAGGTCATTTCCAACGATCCATCGCGTCTGTACGACGAGGGGGTGCTGCGCAACAACGTGCGCTCGGTGTGGATTTCCGGTCCGGCCATCGGCGCAGGCTCCGGAATGGATTTTCACTGGTACGCCTATTTACCGGAAAACAAGGAGCCATATGCGATGGCCAATCTCGTCGTCGAGCTGCGCTTCACCGAGCAACCGCTCGTGCAGCTCCTTGACCACTTCAAGCAGCAAAGCGTGGACGAGCCGGTGCTGTACCGCTACGGCGGCGACATGATCGCCAATCGCAGCCTCAGCCCGGAGCTCAAGCAGCAATTCACGGCTTGGATGGGCGAGAACAGCCCGCTGCTGGAGGGCAGCGGCACCTTTACCGCCGAGCTTGGCGGCCAATCTTACGAGATCGCTTACGTGCGGATTCCGAGTATTCAATGGTACGCGCTGAACATCACGCCGGTGGAAAAAATTCTGAAGCCGATTCATCAAAGCCGCAATTTGTTCCTGCTGTTCATCGGATTCATTACGCTGCTCAGCTTCGCGGCTGCCTTTATGCTGTACCGTCAGGTGCAAATTCCGCTGGACCGGCTGATCCGCGGCTTGAAGAAGATTCAGTCCGGCGACTACGCCGTGCGGCTGGCGACGAAGAAGCGCGACGAGTTTCATTTTCTGAATCAGCGGTTCAACGATATGGCCGAGCGCATTCAGGAGCTGATCGAGCGGGTATTTCACGAGAAGCTGCACGCGCGCGAAGCGACGCTCAAGCATTTGCAGTCGCAAATCAATCCGCATTTTATTTATAATTGCATGGGCTTCATCATTAATATGAGCAAGCTCAAGCATCAGGACGCCGTCATTTCGATGGCGCAAAATTTGAGCCAATACTATCGCTACACGACCCGGCTGGAAAAACCGACCGCCTCGCTCAAGGAGGAGCTCAAGCTGGTCACGCATTATCTGGAAATCCAGAAGCTGCGTCAAGAGCGCGTGCATTATGAAATCGACGTGCCGGAGGAGATGCTGGATATCCAGCTGCCGAGGTTGATGCTGCAGCCGATTGTCGAGAATGCGATCATTCACGGCGTGCAGAGCAAGCTGGAGGCTGGATTTATCCGCATTTGCGGCCGGTTGGAGGACGACGAGGTGATGCTGTACGTCGAGGATGACGGGAAGGGACTGGACGAGGAGCAGCGCAGCGAGTTGGAGAACAAGATGAAGCTGCCGCTGCAGGAAGAGATCGGGTGCGGTCTGTGGAACGTCCATCAGCGGCTCAAGCTGCATTTCGGCGAGCAGGCCGAAGCGGCGATCGGGCCGTCAGAGCTCGGCGGCTTGCGGGTCACGCTGCTGTGGAGCTGGAGCGCGGACGAAGCGTAAGTAACAACATACGTAAGGAGAGGATCAAGATGCTGCAGCTGCTAGTCGTGGACGACGAGGCGCATTGGGTGGAAAGTCTGGTGGAAACCATTCCCTGGGATACGGTCGGCATCGGCCAGGTGTTCAAGGCTTATTCGGGCAAGGAAGCGCTGCATGTGATGAGCGAGCAGTCGATTGATGTGGTCATCACCGATATCCGCATGCCGGAAATGTCGGGGCTGGAGCTGATTCGCGAAATCCGCAAGGTATGGGCCAAGACCAAGTGCATCATTTTATCGGGCTACGCCGATTTTGAATACGCCCAGCAGGCGATGCAATACCAGTCATTTGATTACTTGCTCAAGCCGGTATGCGACGAGGATTTGCTGCGTACGGTCCATCAGTCGGTCGAGGTGATCCGCCAGGAGTGGGAGCAGGTCGCGTCCTACGAAAGCAGCATGCAGGTATTCCGCGAGAATTTGCCGCTGCTCAAAAGCAACCTGCTCGACGAACTGCTGCACGTGCAAACCTACAGCGAGGAGCGCTGGCTGGCCCGCAGCAAGCACCTCAACCTGCCGTTTGCCTTTGGCGCGCCTTATATGCTGATGCTGGCCCGGCTGGAGGACGGCTTTGAGCGCTTCAAGCCCGATCTGGCCGAATTTGCGCTTGGCAATATCGCCAATGAGCTGGGCAAATCCCATTTTCATTTCTGGTACACGAGCGACGTGCACGGGTATCTGGTGTTCGTGTTGACGCCCAAGGAGCCGTTCGGACCGGAGCCTGTGCCGGGCATGGACCCGCTGGAGGCCAGGCAGCAGATGGCCGAGCGGACGGCGCTGCGGCTGCAGCACAACGCCAAGGTGTTTCTCAAGGGCGAAATTTCGCTGGCACTCGGCAAATGGGGACGGTTTCCCGAGCAGCTGTCGGCGTCGTACAAGGAGATTTTGAGCGCGTTTCGGCAAAAGGTCGGCGGCGACAAGCATTTTTTCCTGAAAATTATGGAAGCCGCTCCCGAGCTGATCGATATTCAGGCATTGACCCGGCTGTATGAGCCGCCAAGCCTGATGCATTTATTGGAAGCGGGCCGCTGGGAGGATGCCGAGGTCAAGCTGGGCGATGTGTTCGCCGAGCTGGATCAGAAGCCGTTCCAGACGCAAGAGCACGTGATGGAGGTTTATTTTCATCTGCAATCGACCTTCATTTATTTGTGTCATAAAAACAACCAGCCGGTGCTTGGCGTCGACAGCATGCTGGAGGCCGGCCCCGACAACCGGATCGATTCGATCGAACGGCTGCGCCGCTGGGCGTTTGACATTTTGTATACGCTGCGCGACAGCGTCATTGCCGAGATGAAAATTTCACGCAAATCGATCATCCAGAAGGTGCAGCAATTCATCGACAAGCATCTGACCGGCGATATTTCGCTGAATACGCTCGCCCGGCACGCTTATATGCACCCGACCCATCTGTCGAAGATTTACAAAATGGAAACCGGCGAAGGCGTCAGCCAATATATCCATCGCATCCGGATGGAAAAGGCGGCTTTTTTGCTCAAAAATGCCTCCGACATGCGGATTTACGAGGTAGGCGAGCAGATTGGCATCGCCAATACGCCGTATTTTATCCGGATTTTCAAGAAGTATTTTGGCGTGACTCCGCAGGAATACAGAGAAAGCTGAAGAGTAGCATTGTCATCACGTGTCCGAATGGAGGATGGTCATGAGCAGGAAGAAGCGGATGTGGGGAGCGGCAGCCGGAGCGCTGCTGCTGACGGTAACGGTGAGCGGGTGCAAGCCCGCGGCAGGCGACACGGTGGCACATAGACCACCGGAAGCGGCTGGCGGCATTCCGTATGATCCGCCGATTACCGTGACGCGCGTGGTCAACAACACGCAGGAGCGGTTTGCGCCCGGCGAGGATTGGGATGATAATGTGTTCAACCGCTGGTCCAAGGCCACGCTCGGCATTCAGCTGAAAACGCTGTGGGTCGTCGACAATACGAACGACAACTACAAAACCAAGCTCAAGCTCAGCTTGTCGTCTGAAGGCATGCTGCCCGACATCGTGCCGTACCGCGATACGCTAAATGATTTGAACGAGCTGATCGATTCCGGCCGGTTCATGCCGGTGGATGAGCTGTTCGACCGTTATGCCAACGAAACGTGGAAAAAGCTGGCGGCCCAATACCCCGAAATGTGGTATTCCGTGACCAAGGACGGCAAGAAGTGGGCGGTTCCCGTTTTCGACTACACGTATAACGTCGAGCCCGTGCTGTGGATTCGCGAGGATTGGATGCGCAAGCTGGGCCTCTCTGCCCCGCAGACGGTCGACGATCTGGAGCGGATCATGGACGCCTTCGTGCACGACGACCCGGACGGCAATGGAATCGACGATACGTATGGCATTGCCGTGACGCTGCGCGACAAGGTCAATACGTGGATCGCCGATCTGAGCTGGCTGTTCGGCGCTTACGGCTCCGTGCCCCGCCAGTGGAACCTGAGCGGCGGTCAGCTGGCCTACGGCTCGATTGATCCCGGCAACAAGCTGGCGCTGGCCAAGCTGCGCAACTGGGTCGAGAAGCGCTATATTGCCGCCGATGCCGTCGTGTGGGACGAGACCAAAGCCGCCGAGCTGTTCACACTGGGCAAAGCCGGCATCGTCGCAGGCCCGCACTGGCTGGCCGATTGGCCGCTCAGCCAGCTCAAGGCCAACGTGCCTGGCGCCCAATACAAGGCGTACCCGGTGCCGGCGGGACCGGACGGGAAGCGCGGCGTGCGCGCCGGTTATTTGAACAATATGGTCAACGGGTATGAGCTGATCAACAAAGACAGTCCGCATCCGGAGGCTTATTTCGTATACTACAATTATATGCTCGATCATTTTGCCAATCCGCAGGCCGGCTCGGAGTTTGAGAACGGCTTTGCCGAAGGGTATGACTGGAAGCGGATCAACGGGTATGCGTCGCGGGACAAATCGCTTAATCTGCTCAATCCGCTCGCGTATTCGCTCAATTGGGACGGCGCCCGACTGCCGGATCTGATGATCGAAACGCTGCTCAAGCTCAAGAAGGGCCAAGCCGAGACGCCGTTTGAAATCCAGACGCAGCAATACCGAACGCGCGAGGAGATCGAAGCGGCGGCGATTGTCGCCGATTACGAGCGGGCGCATATCCGCTATCCCGACTATTTTGTCGGAGCGAGCACGCCGACGATGACGTCCAAGCTTGACTTGCTTCATCAGATGGAGGTGGAGACGTACACCAACATGATTTACGGCCGGACGCCAATTGAAGCGTTCGATGCCTTCGCGGCGCGTTGGCGGGAGCTGGGCGGCGATCAAATCACCCGCGAGGTCAACGACTGGTATCAAAGTGTGCTAAAAAAATAAAAACGCCTAATAAATTGCCATAATCACAAATTATTGTATCTACGCGATTCGCTGCCGCTCCTTTACGCTAGAAATGTAATCCATTTCAACGGAAAGGAGGGGCTTGGAGCCGATTTTGCATGGTCCAAGAGCAAACGCAGAGGCCCGAGACGGGCTCACTGTGGAAACGAATCGAACGGAGGTACAATAATGGCAAGCAAGCAATCCAGCTGGCGCAACAAAATGTTCAAATGGATGACGGCACTGTCGCTCGTCATCGGAATGATTGGAACGGTGCAGGTGCAAGAGGCGTCTGCAGCCGACCCGTATCTGCTTTCGCAGAACAGGCCGGTGTATGTATCATCGAATAACGGCGGGGTATCCGGGCCGCTGGCTGTCGACGGGGACATGACCACTCGCTGGGAATCGGCGCAAGGTCAGGACCCGCAATGGATGTACGTCGATCTGGGCGCTTCGGCGTCGATCACACGCGTCACGATCAACTGGGAAAGCGCGTATTCGAAAAATTTCCAGATTCAGGTTTCCAACGACGAATATACATGGAACACCATTTATACGAATACGAATTTCGGGGGAGGCACCACCGACGTTAACGTGACCGGAACCGGGCGTTACGTGCGGATGTACAGCGTCGAGCGGGCGCTGAGCGGCTACGGCGTCTCCATCTACGAATTCAAGGTGTTCGGCACGGGAGGCTACAACCAGCCGCCGAAGCCGCCGGTCGCCAACGCTGCGCTGAACAAGCCGGTCACGGCGTCGTCGGAGCAGAACCAGGATCCGAACTTTGCCGGACTGCCGGCCAGAGACTACGCCAAGGCGGGCTTGACCGACGGGGACCGCGGCACGCGCTGGTCGTCGCTGCAAACCGATGCCGAATGGGTGTACGTCGACCTCGGGCAGACGACGCAGATCGGCAAGGTGGTGCTGCGCTGGGAAGCGGCGTTCGGCCGGGCGTACGATATCCAGGTCTCGAACAACGCGACGAACTGGACGACCGTCTACCGCCAGCTGCACGGCTCGGGCGGCACGGACGAGATTTCGCTCTACGCCAGCGGCCGCTATGTGCGGATGAACGGCTACGGCCGGGGCAGCGGCTACGGCTATTCGCTGTGGGAGATGGAGGTTTATCCTTACCAGACAGGCGATCCGCAGCCGAGCTATTCGATTCCGGCGATTCCGACGAAATCGACCGTCAACGTGGGTTCGGGCAGCTATGAAATCAACGATATTACCCAACTCGAAGCGGTATATCCGAAAAATAAAACGTCCAACGTCACCGGACCGATTCCGTCCAACGACTGGTGGCAGAACCTGCTGATCGCTCATTTGGGCAACAGCACAGGCATTATTACTTTGCCGCTGAAGAACAAATATACGGAGAACGGGCTGGGCCTGATGAATCCGGGCGCGGGCTACATCAACGGCGATGGCGGCGCGGTCAACGCCGACGGCGAACCGGATATGTTCCTGATGGCGAACAATATGCCGAACACGTCGGCTATTGAAACGAAGGTCGACGGCTACGGCGACTATTCGGTCAATGTGATCATGAGCGACGACAGCTCCGCCAAAATGAAAACGACGTTCGTCAAAGGCTCGCCTTACGTATACAACACGTTTGCCGACCCGAATTCGCCTGAAATTTATTCGCTGGGCATTACGAAAATTTTCGACGATGCCAATAACAGCATTTTAACGACCGACGGCGCAAGCATCACGGCCGATCATATCGGGGTGCAAATTACGAACAAGGACAACGCCGCGACGCCGCATACTTTTGTGCGTTCGTATGCCGTTGTTGCGCCTCCGGGCACTGTGTTCACCAAAGCGGGCAATAAAATCAAAATGAAGCTGGGCAGCAGCCAGAACTATCTGTCGATTGCGACGATTCCGTCCAACGGCGACTTGAACTACTACTACCAGCACGGCTACGCCTTCGTGACCAACACGCAGGTCAGCTACAACTATGACGTTTCGCAAGCAACCGTGACCACAAACTTCAATTCCGTCACGCAGCTCAAGCGCTCCGGCTTTTCGGCCGATACGCTGATGGCGATGCTGCCGCACCAATGGAAGGTGTCGAACTCGTCGACGAGCGGACGCACGTACGCATCGATCCGCGGCTTGCTCAAGGTGCACGAGGGCAACTCGTTTACGACGGCCGACAAATTCAACGGCATTATTCCGCAAATGGTCGAGCCGAACGATTCCAGCTACTCGCAAGCGTCGCTGAAATCGTACCTGACCTATCTGGATACAGAGCTGGCCAACACCGGCGGCTTGATGAATCAGGACCCGTATTGGCAGGGCAAGGTGCTGCATCCGACGGCGATGGCGGCGTTGATTGCCGATCAGCTCGGCGACTATACGCGCCGGGACAATTATTTGAACGTGCTGCGCACGGTGCTGACGAACTGGTACACGTATTCGGCCAATGACGCGCTGCATACGTTCTATTTCCACTATTCGCCGGACTGGGGCTCGATCTATCCGTGGGCCGCAGGTTGGGGCATTAACACGGGTATAACCGATCATCACTATACGTATGGTTATTTTGCGTATGCTTCGGCGGTATTGGCTTCTTTCGACAATGATTTCAAAAACAACTACGGCGGCATGGTCGAGCAGCTGATTCGCGACTACGCCAACCCGTCGCGCACCGATACGATGTATCCTTGGATGCGCAGCTTTGATCCATACGAAGGCCATTCCTGGGCCGGCGGCTATGCCGATAACAATAGCGGCAACAACCAGGAAGCGGCAGGCGAATCGCTCGACGGCTACGCGGGCGCTTACCTGTGGGGCGTAGTAACCGGCAATACTGCCATTCGCGACGCTGCGGCGTGGGTATTTACAACCGAGCTGAAGTCGATTGAGCAGTATTGGTTCAACTACGATCACGACAACTGGATTCCCGAATATCAGCACGGCGTAGCCGGTCAGGTATGGGGCAGCGCGTATGTGTTCGGCACGTATTTCTCCGGGGCTCCGGTGAACATTTACGGCATCCACTGGCTGCCGACGGCGGAATGGATGACCTATTTCGGTAAAAATCCGCAAAAAGCCGCCGATTTGTATGCCGCCTTCCTGCAGGATAACGGCGGGCCGGAGGTCGGCTGGGAGCATATCATTTGGTCGTTCCAGGCGCTTAGCGATCCGCAAGCGGTCATTAACAAATGGAACCCATCGATCATGCAGCTCAACGAGGTGTTCAACACATACTGGTTCGTGCACAACGCTGCCAGCTACGGCAACCGTACCACCGATCTGTGGGCCGATAACTGGTCATCGGTCGGCGTGTACAAAAAGGGCAATCAATATACGGCGCACGTCTGGAACCCGACGAATGCAGCGATTACCGTGCAGTTCCGCAACGCCTCCGGCGTAACCGGCTCGGCTACGGTAGCCGCTCACTCGCTGGTGAAGGTCAATCCGATGGTGAACGGCGGAGGAGATACGCAGCCGCCAAGCACGCCAAGCGGCCTGACAGCCACAACGGCGTCGAGCAGCCAAATCAACCTCAGCTGGAATGCGTCGACCGACAACATCGGCGTAGCCGGCTACGACATTTACCGCAACGGCACGAAGGTCGGATCGTCGATCGGCACCACGTTCAGCGATACGGGCTTGTCGCCGCTGACGGCTTACAGCTATACCGTGAAAGCGCGCGATATCGCCGGCAACGCCTCGGCAGCCAGCGGTACAGCCAGCGCGACGACGCTTGGCGTGTATACGGCGCTCAGCCGCACAGGCTGGACAGCCACGTCGAATCCGACGAGCGGCGATGCGCCGGGCAACATGCTGGACGGCAATACGTCCACGCGTTGGAGCAGCGGCACGGCAATGGTCAACGGACAATCGTTCACCGTCGATATGAAAGCGTCCAAAACGTTCAATCGCGTTGTGATTGATGCGGCATCCGACGATTACGCCCGCGGCTATCAAGTGTTTGTGTCGGGTGACGGCACAAACTGGGGCAGCGCGGTAGCCAGCGGTACGGGCAGCACGCAGGCGATCAGTGTCGACTTTGCGGTGCAAAACGCCCGTTATGTCAAGGTCGTGCAAACCGGCACCTCGCCTAACTGGTGGTCGGTCGCCGAGTTTAACGTCTACTATAACGGCACGCCGGGCGGCGGCGATACGCAAGCGCCAAGCACGCCAAGCGGTTTGACGGCCACAGCGACATCGAGCAGCCAAATTAATCTGAGCTGGACAGCTTCGACCGATAATGTCGGCGTAACCGGCTACGATATTTACCGTGGCGGCACGCTGATCGGTTCCAGCACCACAACATCTTACAGCGACACAGGTCTGACGGCCTCGACAGCTTACAGCTACACGGTCAAAGCGAAGGACGCAGCAGGCAACGTATCGGCAGCCAGCAGCGCAGCGAGTGCCACAACGCAAGCTGGCGGCGGCGGTGGCGGCACGTACACGGCGCTGTCCCGCACGGGCTGGACGGCGACGTCCAATCCGACGAGCGGCGACGTTCCGGCCAACCTGCTGGATGGCAGCCTGACGACGCGCTGGAGCACGGGCGCAACGATGACAAACGGTCAATACTTCGTGGTTGATATGAAATCGGCGCAAAGCTTCAATCGCGTCGTGATGGATTCCACGAATGCAGCAAACGACTATGCACGCGGCTATCAAGTGTTTGTGTCGAATGACGGCACGAACTGGGGCACGGCTGTAGCCAGCGGCACAGGCAGCACGGCTGTAATTACGGTTGACTTCGCCGCTCAATCGGCACGTTACATTAAAGTCGTGCAAACCGGCACCGCTTCGAGCTGGTGGTCGATTAACGAATTCAACGTTTACACGAACGGCAGCGGCGGCGGTGGCGGCGATACGCAAGCGCCAAGCACGCCAAGCGGTTTGACAGCAACAGCAACATCGAGCAGCCAAATTAATCTGAGCTGGACAGCTTCGACCGATAATGTCGGTGTAACCGGCTACGATATTTACCGTGGCGGCACGCTGGTTGGCTCCAGCACCACAACGTCCTACAGCGACACGGGTCTGACGGCTTCGACCGCTTACAGCTACACGGTCAAAGCGAAGGACGCAGCAGGCAATGTATCGGCAGCCAGCAGCGCAGCGAGTGCCACAACGCAAGCTGGCGGCGGCGGTGGCGGCACGTACACGGCGCTGTCCCGCACGGGCTGGACGGCGACGTCCAACCCGACGAGCGGCGACGTTCCGGCGAACCTGCTGGACGGCAGCCTGACGACGCGCTGGAGCACCGGCGCAGCGATGACGAATGGCCAATACTTCGTCGTCGATATGCAGTCGGCCAAAACATTCCGCCGCATCGTGATGGATTCGACGAACGCAGCTGGCGACTACGCCCGCGGCTATCAGGTATTCGTGTCGAGCGACGGCACGAATTGGGGCACGGCTGTAGCCAGCGGAACAGGCAGCACGCCTGTAATCACGGTGGATTTCTCCAGCCAATCGGCGCGCTACGTCAAAGTGGTGCAAACCGGCACCGCTTCGAGCTGGTGGTCGATCAACGAATTTAACGTCTACCAATAAAAACAGGCATGTCTACAAGGGCTCCCGCGCAAGCGGGGGCCCTTGTTTGCGTGGCGCCTCGCGCGCTGCGATGGCGGCAGCTTTTGTCAGAGAGGGCTTGGCTCCGTCCAGTGGTTGGGCACTTGACGGAATGAACCCGAATCAGAGGGGGGATTGTGGTGAATTTTCGGAATATGTGGGTATATTCAGTTCATGAGGCTGGATGTATACGCGGGAGGAGTGGGGCAGATGGAAGGCAATCTGTATATGAGTATCGGTGTGAAGCTGACAGTCGCTTTGATCGGTCTATTGGTAATGACCCGGCTGCTTGGCAAAAAAGAGATTTCCCAGTTGACCGCTTTTGATTTTGTTTCTTCCTTAATGCTCAGCGAGCTGGTCGGTAATACGATTTATGATGACGAGGTTCATCTTAGCCATCTTATTTTTGCGCTCGCGCTCTGGACGCTGCTGGCACTGGGGCTGGAAAAGCTTATCGCGTTATTTCCCAGACTGTCCCGCTATGCGGCGGGGACGCCTGTTCTGCTGATCCGGGATGGCGTGGTGGATTTCAAAGCGATGAAGCGCAACAATCTCGATTTTGCGCAATTGGGCATGCTGCTGAGGGAAAATAATATTTTTTCGCTGCGCGAGGTGGCGTATGCCCTGTTCGAAACGAACGGCAGCATCAGCGTGCTGCGCCAGAAGGAACCGGAAGAAATCAGCGGCAACGCCAAAGCGCAGCGGGGCAGCGTCAGCCTTCCTGCCTATATCATTGAGAATGGCAGCATCAATGAGGATACCTTAAAGCGCCTCGGTCGAAACCGGCTTTGGGTGGAGCAGCTTTTGCAATTGAGCGGAATTCCGCATCAGAAGCGGGTGCTTTTCGCGGAATGGTCGGATTCGAGTGGTCTTTATTATCAATTGAAGGAAGAGCAGGAGGACTAGTCTGATTTGTTGCGCCCCCCGAACATACAACACCAAAAAGCTCCTGCGTATGCAGGAGCTTTTTGGTATGCGCAGAGCAGCCTGCTGCTGGGTTCCTTCAATTCGACGCTACGCCCGCTCAAGTCAAAGCAAGTACACCGGCACCGCCGGCACCTGACGGCTGATTGCCGCCTGCTGCGTTGTTAAATTGATTGACGACTTCATTCTTGAGGTCATTGAGATGCGGCCACTGGTTAATTTCCAGCCCGTTCGCTCCGCCATGCTGGACATGCATGGACACGATTTGGCCCGGTGTCTGCCCTTGGGCCGCTACGCGGTGCCAGTGGGCGTGAATGTCAATGGTCACGCCGCCAACGACGGCACGCAGGAAGCCGGTTCGCGGCTCGGCCAACTGGAAATGACCGCCGTTGTAATGGACGTCGGCTTGATAGCGCGTCCAGACGATGGCCGCTCCAGCATCGACCGCAGCGGCAAGCCGGGTGGCCAGCAGATGGGAGGGCGTGCTTCCCGGTGAAATTTGCATGTTGTTGGCATGTTCCAAATATTCATCGGCATTGCCCCAACCGGCGGCGGTTTGCACGCGAAATGCAGCCCCGTTGCCTGCAAGCGTCAGTGTGTTCAGCAGAATGCCTGCGCTGAAATGCGCGCCGCCCGCCTCCATCACGTCGGCAATGGTCAGTCGGGAGGGGTTGGTGGTCAGCCGGGTCATCAGCACGCTCCACTCATAAGCAGTCGCTGCTCCCGGCATGTTGTCGATAGCCCGCTTGATGTCGGGCAAATCGGCGATTTTATTATAGAGCTGCGGCATCGCAGCGTTAACGGCATCGTCATCGTTAACCTGCGCTTTCAGCAAGCGGGCGATTTCCAGGTCGTCTTCGTTTTCCGGCATGGCCCGGTCAAGCGTATATTCGATTTCCTCGTCATTATAGACGTTCTCCTCGTCTTCCTCCCAGTTGCCGCCCACGCATTTGTACGTATGCATCAGGACATTGTCGCTGGAGTACACGAGCGCGGTGTTGCCGCCGTCCGTCAGCTTGACGATGCTCCCGGCGTCGAGCAAGGCGTACAAATCCGCATAGTCCTCTTTAAACGTATCGAACGACATAGCAGCAGCTCCGTCAGTGGGTGCTACGGTCTCATTATCGTAGTTGATCGTATGGTAAGCAACGCGCTGGATCGCAGGCGTTGTCATCGGGGTGAATCGCCGCTGCACCATTTGCAACACGGCCCGATTGCCGTACATCCGCTGCAGTTGGATGGGCGAATAGCCTCCAAGCAGGGAGGAGACTCCGCTTCCCGTTCCCCCGGTCAAGGAAGAGACGGAGGCTCGCGAATTGGCGGCGGTCTGACGTTCCTGTGCCGACTCGGCGGCCGGGACGGTTTGTGTTTTGGCGGGCACCGATTCTCTCATGATTTCATCCTTTTTGCGAAAAATTTGCCGAATCACGTTGCATGGTCCATATATTCCCTGCGAAGTGCGGGAATTCCTGCCAAATGGAGGGTTTCATTAAGGTTATTTATTACTCTGCGTCGAGCTCCGGCTGTATGCTAAGATGAGGCTGTAATCCCAGGAAAAAGGAGCTGCTTTTGGCATTTTCCATTCGACCTTATGAGGTTAAAGATAAGCCGGATATCGCAGAGTTTCATTACCTGTTTCATCTGGCGTATGCATATAACGACGATTTTGCGCCGGATCGTGTATTTTGCAATAAAGCGACGCTTGGCGTTGCGGCTCACCATGCGCCGGCGCTGGCTTTGTACAAGTCTTTGGGAAACGAGCTGACCGATCTTCACTTGCCGTTGGTCAAAGAGCTTGTCTGAGCGCTCAGAGCAGCGCAATGATTGGCAAGATGGCGGAATTCGGTCGACCATCGTCTTTCTTACGCTAGTAGCAAGGTACGCGGGATTGTCCTGCGCCGGTAAATCCCCTACACTAGAGGGAGGGATGACCGGGAAGGAGCTGGACATGGAGAAAGAGAGATTGCCCAAGCATGTATATGAACAATTGGCGATGTTTCGCTACCGCATCCGCAAGTTTATTCGCTTCAGCGAGGAAGCGGCGCGGAGTAAGGGACTGACCCCCCAATATCATCAGCTGATGCTGTCGATCATGGGCTTCCCCGAACGGGAGTACGCAACGCCCAAGGAGCTGGCCGAGCGGCTGCAAATTACGCCGCATGCCTGCGTGGAGCTGATTCAGCGCTGTGAGGAGTTCGGGATGGTGCGGAGATTCCCCAATCCCAAGGATAAGCGCAGCACGTTCATCTGTCTGACCGATACGGGTAGGGAGCTGCTCGAGGAGCTGTCGGAAATCCATCGCGACGAGTTAAAACGGGTCGGACTGCTTGATTTTGACAGCGTCGTTCAGATTCTAAATAGTCAGGAAGAGTAGTTGTTGGCACAAAAGCCTCCCGCCGATTCAGCGTGGGAGGCTTTTGTGCGGCTTTGTTGCCTGCGGGCAGTAGTGAAAGCAGGCAACAGAGCCGCAAATTGTCATTCTTATGTAATTAAAATTCACATGAAAGGGATTGAATTTTGTCGTTTTACGATATATATTGAATATAATCAGTTATATTTAGTTATGTTTGATTATATTTAGTTTTGGTGATTTAGCTAAACATCCAGCCAGATATGGCCTGTATGCGTCAAATCATAGCCAGACAGGGCCGAAAGCTCGCGACGGAACTCCGCCGAGCGCAGCACGGCAAGCAGTGACGGCAGCCAGACAGCCGTGTCCGGCGTCTTGAGCACCACCAGATCGTACCGCTCCTGAATCAACGGGATGAAATCAACGCCGCCGACCAGCGCCGCTGCCCGTTCGATGCCGACGCCGACATCGGCTTCGCCGGCAGCCACCTGCACGGCTACGGCGAGATGATTCGTCTGCACGTTGTCGTAGCCGACGATCTGGCCCGACGCGATGCCGGCGAGCCGCAGCTGCTCGTCGAGCAGCACCCGCGCGCCAGAGCCGCGCTCGCGATTGATCAGCCGCAGGCCCGGCTGACCGAGATCGCTCCAGCGCGCGAGCCCGTGCGGGTTGCCCTTGCGCACGTACAAGCCGGCCGCCCGCGACAGCAGGTGAACGACCATGTACGAGGAGCCGACAAGCAGCTTACGAATATACGGGATATTATATTCGCCCGTATCACCGTCCAGCAGATGGGTGCTGACGATGTCGGCTTCACCGCGGTACATGGCGATCAAGCTGTCCAGGCTGCCGGCATGGGCGCGCAGCGGGCGCAGGCCCGGCAGGCTGGATTCCAGATGCTTGCCGAGCATGTCCAGGCTGATGTCCTGGCCGGTGATGACGAGCGACCGCCCGCCCGCAGCGGACGGCGAAATCGGCACGTGCGGAGCGGCGGGCAGCTGCACCGGCAATAGCGCAGCGTCGCCGTCGGCGCGCGTCGCTCCAAGACCGGTCTTGGCCCGCTGCTTGTACGCTTCGAGGTCGTCGGCGTCGACGCGCATTTGCTTGCCGACGCGGTAGGCGGGCAGTTCGCCTTTTTTGATCAGATCGTAGACGGTCAGCTTGGAAATTTTCAGCAGTCTGGCAATGTCTTCGGTCGTATAGGAAATGTCGCTGGACATGGGAACCCTCCTTGCTTGGCGGCAGCGCGCTGCCGTCCTGTAGCTTATTGTAGCACAACGGATGGCGACTCGCTTGCATCCCGGCAGCAGGAGCGATACGTACAAGCAGCAGTAACAATATGTAGAAAAGAGTGGAGAGAAGAATGATGCTGAATGTCAAATCGATGAAAAATTACGCCCTGATCGCGCTGCTCGGAGCTGCGCTTGTTGTTGTTGCCGGGTGCGGAGCGTCGCCGGAAGCTTCTCCGGCTGTTTCCCCGTCCCCGTCGGCTGCCGCAGCGACCGGCGTTCCGGTTGAAGCCGTGGAGCTGACCGTATCCGCCGCCGCCAGCTTGACCGATGCGCTCAAAGAAGTGCAGACGGCCTATGAAGCCGCGCATGCCGGAATCAAGCTCAGCTTCAACTTCGGCGCATCGGGCGCGCTGCAGCAGCAAATCGAGCAGGGAGCTCCGGCCGATCTGTTCCTGTCGGCCGCAGCGAAAAACATGAAGGCGCTCGTCGACAAACAGCTGATTGATCCTGCGTTGCAAACGGCGCTGCTGGCCAACTCGCTGGTCGTCGTCGTGCCGGCCGATGCCCGGACAGCGCCGGTCGCGCTGAGCGATTTGACGAAGCCCGAGGTGAAAGCTGTTGCCATCGGTATCCCGGAAAGCGTGCCCGCCGGCAGCTACGCCAAGGAGGCCTTGACGAAGGCCGGCCTATGGGACGCGCTGCAGGCCAAAACGGTCCAAGGCAAGGATGTCCGCCAAGTGCTGCAATATGTGGAGACGGGCAATGCCGACGCGGGATTCGTCTATAAAACCGATGCGCTTACCTCGGCCAAGGTGCGGGTCGCCTTTGCCGCTGATCCGGCGACTTATGCGCCGATTGTTTACCCGTTTGGCATCGTCAAAGCGACCAAGCACCCTCAGGAAGCGGCTGATCTGTATGCCTATCTGCAATCGCAAGCCGCGCTTGACGTGTTCCAGAAATACGGCTTCTCCGTGTCCCACTAAGGAGCACAGCCATGAACGAGCACGAATTCTGGCAGCCGATCCGGCTGTCACTGCAGGTTGCTTTGCTCGCCGGGATCGTCGCGCTGGCGCTGGGAACCGCTGCTGCCTGGCTGCTGAACCGCCGCCGCTTCCCCGGCCGGACGCTGGCGGAAACGGTGCTAATGCTGCCGCTTGTCCTGCCGCCTACCGTCGTCGGCTTTCTGCTGCTTGTCGTATTCGGACGGCGCAGCCCGGTCGGACGGCTGATTGAAGCGCTGTTTCACAAGCCGCTCATTTTTTCATGGTGGGCGGCGGCTGTTGCTGCTGTCGTCGTCGCTTTGCCACTGGTTTATCAAACGATGAAAACCGGCTTTGCCTCCGTCGACCGCGAGCTGGAGGAAGCAGCCCGCTCGGCGGGCGCGAGCGAATGGGCGGTGCTGCGCGCCATCACGCTGCCGCTGACCTGCCGCTCGCTGCTGACGGCTTTCGTGCTTGGCTTTGCCCGTTCGCTCGGCGAATTCGGCGCGACGCTGATGATTGCCGGCAACATTCCCGGTCGCACGCAAACGATTCCGACCGCGATCTATGTCGCTGTCGATGCGGGCAATATGCCGCTGGCGTGGGCATGGACGCTGGCGATAATAGCGATCTCGCTCTTGCTGCTGCTGCTGACGAATCGCCCGTTGTCCCTGCCCGGAGGCAGTCGCCCGTAAATCGCCTGCACGCCTCTAAGGGGTGAACCGGCAGCTTTTCCCCGGCTGCCGGCGGCGAAGCCTGCTTCGCTTGAAGCATCCCGCAGAGGGTGGCCTGTGAATCGCATTTAACAGACGGGCTGTGACGCCCGCCGATTCGCGTCGAAATGAACAAGATGCCTTCCGTCCGCTTGCAGAGTGGCTGGGGAGGCATCTTTTTTCATGATGGGGGACCTGGTCTACGGACAATCCGCCATTTGGATGGCCTTGCCGGGCTGCTGGCAGAAGCAAGAGGCAGGCGGCGAATTTTTTTGCGAAAAAAGGTTTCATCACCAGGCAAGTCTGTTTGTCGAAGAGGAATACAGTGCCGAATGTCGCGCCATGTTCGGACGGGACATTGCGTTTGCGCGTATTGACGAGCTGCTTGGCGGCAGCAGTCGCGACGACCGAGCCTATATTACCGAGGTGCTGGCCAGCTTGTTCGCGAGCTGTCCGGCCGGGGCGTCGGATTGTCCGCTGTGCGGCGGACCGTCGAGCAATACGGCGGCTCGATTGCGCTGGACAGCTCGGCCGGGAGCGGCACGACCTTTACGATTCGTTTGCCGCTGCGCTAACCGCGCGGGCTCGCGCGACAAAGCGGATGAGCAGGCACATGCGGGCGGGTGGTTCGAACGTGCCATCAGCGTTCAGGAAGCTGTACACAGCCGGCGCTAGGGCGTCGTTTATAGATCAGCGGTCCATCGCTGACGACTGCAAGCAAAACCTTCCGACTTTGGACTTTGTGCCGACGGAAGGTTTTGTTATTTAAGCGCAAGGAATTAGCGCAGCGGCGTCGAATCCAAACTACATACGCGCAAGCTGTAGAAAGAGAGGTTACAATAGATGGGCAAGCCGCCGCTAACGGATCGTTCCGACGTGAACGATCGTGCCGTTGACAATGCAGACGGCTTGCGTCCGGTCGCTGCCGGTAAAATAAACGGCGCGGTGCACGCGGTCGCCGCCCTCCCAGTCCGGCGCGCCGGCAATGGCGTCGAAGGCGCGGCGCACGTCGGCCGGCTGCTTCAGCGCGCTGACGATTCGCGCTGCATCGGCGGCGCTAAGTCGCGGCCCCTCCTTGGGCAAAGCGCCGACAATGGCGAGAGCTTCGCGCGTCCAGACGCCGCGTCCAAGGCTGCGGTCCTGCTCCAGCGCCTGTAGCGCAGCGGTTTGCGAAGCCGAAGCCGCTTTGCGGTAAAAGGCTGCGTACAGTCCGTCCCTGCTGGCCTCCTCCGGCGAAGCCGCAGGCGAGCTGACGGGCGTTGCATGCAGCGCATCGGCGGAGCTGCCGGTGCCGGACAGCCACGGGGCGGCCACGTCGGTGGCGCTGGCCCAGACCGCGGCCGAGGAGGTGGACACAAGCACGACGGCGCAAGCGGAAGCGATAAGATGAGCCGCTTTGTTCATGGAGATTCTCCTTTGCAGGTATACAAAATCAAGCCAATTATTTACAATAATAATACAATTTATATTATTTTGTACATACTTAGTCGGAATTCGCTGAGTGTCGGGTTTCAGGAATTTAAAATCGGAAAGGGGAATACGTGATTGATGATGGAGTGGAAGCAAGTGCTGGACAAGCTGGGGACGTATCGCACACATGCGGAGCGATCCGTGCGGCCCTATGTGGAAATTACGGCGCATGCAGGCGCAACGGCGCCCTGGATGAGCAAGTTTGGCGGTAGCGCCTATATGGCGGCCGGTCAAACGTATCCGCTGGATGCCGCAGGCAAGCCGATGCGGCTGCTGGCGCAAATTAATTTAGCCGAGCTGCCGCGGCTGGATTTATTTCCGGAAAGCGGCTTGCTGCAATTTTTTATTGCGGCGAGCGATGATTTGCACGGCTTGAGCTTTGACGATCCGTGCGATCAGCGTAATTTCAAGGTGACATACGTGCCGGAGGCTGCGCTGGCCGACGCTTTGACCGGCGCTGCGGATTCCGCCGAACCAGCTACCCAAGCGGCGGACGAAGCCGGCAGGGAAGCGGCTGCTCAAGCGGATTCGACGGACGGGGACTTCCCGCTGGCCCGCGAGCTGGCGCTGAGCTTGGCGCGTAAAGATGCGGCCGTGAGCAGCGCGGATTATCAATTCGAGCGGTTTTTCGGGGAGGAGCCGTTTGCGTTTTTTGAACAATTCGGAGATGAAGAGACGGAGCTGAGCGATGCCTATGCCGATGCTTGCAGCGGGATCGGTCATAAAATCGGGGGCTACGCCTTTTTTACCCAATCCGATCCGCGCGAGGGCCGCTATGAGGATTACGAGGTGCTGCTGCTGCAAATCGATTCCGATCACGACAACGGGATTATGTGGGGCGATAGCGGTGTTGCGAACTTTTTTATCCGCCCGGCCGACCTGCAAAATCGTGATTTTTCCAAGGTGCTCTACAATTGGGATTGCTATTAACAAGAGAGCGGCGGGCTTGCGCAACGGCTGGGCCGTCAACGTTTTGACCGCGACCGGGAAGCGATTTCCGGTTTTTTTTGTGCGTGGATCGCGGCAGTTTACCTTTTTTTAAGAAATCGTTTAGCTCGCGTTTAGCATCGTTGTTTATACTGGAAGCTGACGCGCTCCGCCTGCTGCGCGTGCGGGACGCTTGACCGCATCCGGGCGGGGACTACGCCGCAATGGAGTGTGAGGTTGATGGAAATAACGAAGCTAACGAAGCGCGAGTGGCTGCTGCCGCTGATTTCACTGGCCGTGATCGTACCGTTCATGGCTCCTTATTTCACGCTGGACCCGGCGCGCAGCCGTATCGAGGTCGGCCCGGATGGTCTGCAATTCCCGGTGTTGGTTGCGCATATCGCGACGGCATTCGTTGCGCTGGTGCTCGGCTTTATTCAATTGCTGGAGCCGTTGCGGCGCAGCCGCCCCGGCCTGCATCGGCGGCTCGGCCGCGGGTATGCCATGTGTGTGCTGCTAAGCGGCCTGCTGGCGCTCATCGTGACCGCGTATATCACCGATTTTGGCAAAGCCGTTTCGTTCATCACGCTTTCGCTATTGTGGCTGTTCACGACGCTGCTTGGCGTCCGCGCTGCGCGCCGTCGGCAATGGGAGGCGCATCGGCGCTGGATGTACCGCAGCTTTGCGTTTACGCTGGTTGCTGTTAGCGGCCGGCTGCTGGTACCTTTGCTGCTGCTGCTGCTTTATGCCGCTCTGCACGGCTTTGCTTTGCCCGGAGGGCGTGAAGCTATGGTGGAAGCGGTGCTGAATGTGAACATTTGGGCCGGTCTGGTGCTCAATCTCATTGTGACCGAATGGCTGGTGCTCGGGCGCAGCCGGGGGGCGTAGGCGGCAATCGGACCTGAGCGGCCGCGGCATATACAACGGCGTGTCCCTATGATAGACTCGAATCAACACAGGAGGGTCTATGAGTCTGATTGCGAAAATGTTTCTGCTGATTGCCGTTCTGATGACGCCGGTCATCGCCTTGTTTACCTATTCCAGCCAGCAAAGCGCCGAGGTGATCACCCGGCAAATCAACATCGCCAACCAGAACCGGCTGGGCCAATTTCTGTTGAAGGTCGAAGGCATGATGGATCAGGTATCGAACCTGTCCAATCTGATTACGAAGGACCCCGACTTTACGGAGTTTGCCCAAGCGTCGCCTTCAATGGATCGGTATGCCTATGCGGAGCTGATGGAGACGGTCGAGCGCAAGCTCGGCCTGTTCAGTTTGTCGGTGAATAAAATGAGCCGGATCAACGTTTATTTCCCCGCATCGCAGCGCGCTGTTTCTTCGGACGGTCCGCTTGCTTACGACGGCGCGGCGTTGCAGGAAGCGATTAGCGCCAACTGGACGCTGCGCGCCGTGGCTGATCGAGGCGTGGCGAAGCGGGCGTTCGTCCGACATTTCGTCCAGCCGTATTCACGCGGGCTTGATGTGTTGCAGGCTTCGATTGTCGTCGAGGTCGAGCTGATGGAAGACAATCTCGTCGCGCTGCTGAACGAGTTCAAGTCGGCCGGCAATAACGATCCATTTTTGTTCGGGCCCAATCGGCAGTATGTTTTCAACGGCTCCTCCGACGAACGTTTGTCCCGGCTGATTCCCGCAGCCACCGGCTTTACGACCGGCATGTCGCCGATTGCACAGCGGCTGCAGCTTGACGGCAAGCAGTATTTGGCTTACTACTATAAGTCGGACAAGCTGGACTGGACGCTGATCGATTATGTGCCGCTGGAGGATATTCTGGCCCCGGTGACGCGCAGCCGCCAATTATTTTACGCCGCGGTTGCCGTGCTGTTGCTGTTCGGAGCGGTCAGCGTGGTGCTTTTGTATTGGAACGTTCAAGTGCCGATCAAGCAGTTGACGGCCGGCGTGCTGCGGCTGGCCCAGGGCAATTTTTCGGAGCGGATTACGAAAAAACCGGCGCGCGAGTTTCAACTGCTCGTCTTGCAGTTCAACCGGATGGCGGCGCAAATTCAGCATTTGGTCGAAAAGGTGTACGCCGAGGAGCTGCGCGCCGGCGAGGCGGTCATGAAGCAATTGCAATCGCAGATCAATCCGCATTTTTTGCACAACAGCTTGGCTTATATCGTCAGTATGGCGAAGATGAACCGCACACAGCCGGTCATTTCGATGGCGTACAGCTTATCCGATTACTATAAATATATGACCCGCAATGTCACGATGACGACGACGGTGCGCGAGGAAATCGCGTTTGTCAGCTCATATGTCGAGATTATGAACAACCAGTTGGATAAAATTGACTTTCGTGTTGAGCTCCCTCAGGATATGCTGGAGCTGACGATTCCGCGGCTGCTGATCCAGCCGTTGGTGGAAAATGCGATCGGTCACGGGCTGGAAGCGAAGCTGGGCGGCGGCAGTCTGCGGATTACCGGATGCGGCGACGGGCCGTGGTGGACGATCACGGTAACCGACAACGGCGTTGGCCTCAGCGCGGAGGCGTGCGTTGAGCTTAACAAACGACTGCAAAGTTCCGATAAAGAGGGGGAACAAGTCGGCTTGTGGAATGTCAGCCAGCGGCTGCGCATCCAATTCGGCACAGAAGCCGGCGTTATCGTGTCTCCGGCGGCGGGTGGCGGGCTTGCGGTCGAGCTGCGCTGGAGCCGCGAGCTGTGAGGAATGCAGCTGCCGCCGACGGGCGGCTGACAGGACGGGGACGGGGAGGCCGCAACGGCAAGCGGCAGATGAAGGGGGATATGCATGTTCTCATTGTTAATCGTCGATGATCACAAGCATTTGGTCGAGAGCATGCTGACCACCATTGCGTGGCAGCAGTATGGCGTGGCCCATGTCTATGGCGCGCATTCCGGTTACGAGGCGCTGGAGCTGATGCTCAGCCGCGATATCGATGTGCTGGTGACGGATATCCGCATGCCCGGCATGTCGGGGCTGGAGCTGATCGAACGGGTGCGCGCGGGGTGGCCCGGCGTGGATTGTATTCTGCTCACCGGCTTCGCGGATTTTCAATATGCGCAAAAAGCGATTGAACTGCAAGCGGCTCATTATTTGCTCAAGCCGGTGCGCGATGAGGAGCTGCTGCCGCTGATTGCCCGGCTGCTCGGGCGTCGGCGGAGCGAGCAGGAGGAGCGGGCGCGGGTCGAGCGGCTGGCGCTTGGCTCGGAGATTACCGCGCTGGAGGAGCGCAGGCGCATTGCCCATGAGCTGCACGATTTGCTGGGCCATACGCTGACCGGCACGATTGTGCAGCTGGAAGCGGCCAAAACGCTGCTGGAAGCGGGCAAGGCGGGCGGTCTGGAGCGCGTCAAGCTGACGCAGGAGCTTGTGCGCCGCGGGCTGGCGGACGTCCGGCAGGCGGTCGGCGCGATCCGCGACGGCGGCGAAGCGCTCGACCTGGAAGCGGCGCTGCGCCGCGAGCTGGAGACGCTGACGACGGAGGCCCGGCTTGCGATCGAGCCGCGCCTGAGCTTGCCCGAGCCGGTCGCCGATCCGATCCGCGTCAAGCTCGTGCTGCTCGCGCTCAAGGAAGGCGTGACGAACGGGCTGCGTCACGGCGGGGCGCAGCGCTTCACGCTGGAGCTGCGCGGCGAGCCCGGCCTGCTGTCGTTCGAGCTGTGGAACGACGGCAAGCCGTATGACGGCGGCGGCGCGCCGGGGCTCGGCTTGAGCGGGATGCGCGAGCGGTTGCGGCCGCTCGGCGGCGCGGTGTCGCTGACGGCGGGGCCGGACGGCGCGGGCGCGCTGCTGCGCCTGCTCATCCCGCTGCAGGAGGGATGAAGATGAGCAGACCACGCCTCGCGGCGGTCCTGCTGGCGGCGCTGGTCGTCCCGCTTGCGCTGGCCGCTGCCGGCTGCCAGTCGCAGCCGCTGCAAGCAACGCCGGGCATATCAGCGTCGCCGGAAGCAAGCGGTGTGCCTCCCATCGGC
Organism: Paenibacillus athensensis; assembly: GCF_004514475.2. Taxonomy (GTDB): domain Bacteria; phylum Bacillota; class Bacilli; order Paenibacillales; family NBRC-103111; genus Paenibacillus_AL; species Paenibacillus_AL athensensis. The sequence continues at coordinate 52,237 of NZ_MYFO02000001.1, forward strand.
AAATTCGACCCGCCGGTCGTCATTACCACAGCCAAAGCGCTGCGCGACAACGACCAGCTTAAATTTAACGATACGATCGACAATAACCCCATTTCGCGCTGGGCCAGGGAGCGGCTTGGCATCATTCAGACCAACGCTTGGCTGCTGTCTGATCAGAATCAGGCGCTTGCGACGCGCATCAAGCTGGCGTTGTCCGGCGGCGAGGAGCTGCCCGATGTGCTGTTTATTACCGACAAGGACATGCCGGAGCTGCTGGACGAGCTGGCCGAGTCGGGCAAAATCATGGACATCGATGACGCCTTCGAGCGCTACGCGTCGGCGCGGATGAAGGAAGCGTATGCCCGCAATGCCGATGTGTGGGACACGGTCGCCTATAAGGGCAAACGTTGGGCGCTGCCGCAAATCTCCGATGATCGGGTCGGCTCGCCGATTCTGTGGATTCGTCAGGACTGGCTGGACCGGCTTGGCCTGCAGCCGCCCAATACGCTCGATGAGCTGGAGCGTGTCATCCACGCGTTCACCTATAGCGATCCCGACGGCAACGGCGAGCAGGATACCATCGGCTTGGCGCTGGCCGGGCAGAACACGCTGAACGGCTGGATGGGCGACGCCTCGCTCGTCTTCGGCGCTTACGGCGATCAGCCGTATCAATGGAACCGCGAGCCGGACGGCGCGCTTGCTTACGGCTCGATTCAGCCTTCCGTCCGCGAAGGGCTCGCCCAGCTGGCGCGTTGGTATCGCGAAGGCTACCTCGACGCCGATTTCGGCACGCTGGACGAGCAGGAAGCGGCGCAGCAGTTCGTGGACGGCAAAGCCGGCATCATTTCCGGCCCCGGCTGGATGGGCGGCTGGCCGCTGGAGCAGATGGCGGCGTCCGGCGGCGTCGTCAAGCCGATTCCGTATCCCGCAGGTCCGCGCGGCGCCATCGGCAAAATCGGCTCGCAGCTCTCCTATGGCGCCTACGTGTTTCGCAGCGGGTTCGCCCACATGGATGCGATTTTTGCTTATCTGGATGCCGTCTACGGCGCGCTGATCGAAGACCCGGCTTCCGATTTTGCCGCAGGTTATGCCGAAGGCTACGATTATATGAAAAAAGACGGGGAATACGTCTACGATTTTCCGGGAGCCAGCAGCACGATCTCGAATTTCTTCCTGATTACCTCGGGCAGCGCGCCCCCACATGTGCTGCAGGGTGAAAGCCTGGAAAGCCGCGTCCTGCGCGGCAAGCTGGATACGCCCTACGAGCGGCGGCTGGCGAGCACGACTTCGCGGCTTTATCTGCAGGGGCTCGTTGTCGGAGCCGGACAAACGGCCGATTCGCACAGCAACGCCTTCGCCGGACCGTACACAAAGACGATGAAAACCAAGTGGGCCTCGCTCAAACGGCTGGAAAAGGAAACGATGCTCAAAATCGTCTACGGCAGCGCGCCGCTCGACGCGTTCGACGCATTTGCAGCGGCTTGGCGCGCGCAGGGCGGCGACGAGATTACGCGCGAAGTCAACGCCCAACGGCAGACGTCGCCTACGCCGCCCGGCGCACGTTGAAGCGCAGCTCCGCCGGCGCCAGGCGTCAAAATGCCGCAGCGCATCCGGCCCGCCACACACGGGGGCGCAAGCCGTATGGCCGGCTCCTCGCTCCGGGAGTCGCGCGCGGTGCGGGGGACTTTTTTGCCTCTACCTTATGAACTGTGAGGTGCTGATTGCGTGAGAGAAAATGAAACGTACAAATTGATTCCGTATTTGTTGTACGATATTCCCTATGCCTTGCCCACGAATGCCTCTCCGGCATTAAGAAGGCACATGCATCTGGCTTTGGCCGCCTATCTGCACGAGGATTTGGATTTCGAGCACGTCAGCGATTATCGGGAAGACATCGACGAGCTGGATTTCAGCCTGGATGAAGGCACGCAAAGAGACTTTTGCGTGGACATTGTGATGACGACCATCGTCCAATTAACCGAATTGCTCACGGCGCTTGCGCCGCATTGCAGCGAGTTTTATAGCTTGAGGTATGGCAATGCGATGGGCAGACTAAGAGCCTCTTTTGAAAGCTGCATCATTTTGCTGAGGAATGGCTATTACATTGAGAGCGTGCCGATCCTGCGATTGATTTTGGAGCAAATTGCCTGGGCGTATGCGATTTTGGGCAAAGAGCGGCAGGAAATCGAGCAAATGAAGGTCACCAAGCAGATTGCCCATTTGAATGACCTGATCCCGGACAGCAACAAACTGAACGGCCCTTACTCGCAGCAAGCGCATTTGGATCCGCAAACGATTGGCTCGTACACGGAAATTGACGAGGAGCTGGGCAGAGTCGGCTATCGGTACAGATCGGGCTCACGCAGCAAGGAAAAGTACTATGATCTGTTCGTTTTGGCCCAATTGTACATCCGCTCCCTTTATAAATTTGCCGAGCGCCAGAAGGTGCTGGACCTCGATACCGAGCTGCAAACGCCGGACAAGCAGCTTGTTTTTTCCGTCCGAGAGCGGTTGGCCGGGGCCGAACAGGGTTTGGTCATCGCGTGGAATCATCTGTGTAAAATCGACGGCAAAGACTACGACGCCACACTGCCCAAGCTGAGCATCGTCGAAAGTGCTTTGCTTTAAAGAGTACGCCGACGCACGGGTCTGACCGCCCGTTCGGCCGGCCCGGAGCCCTGAAGATCGGCGCGTTGGGTGCGTAAGCCAAATTCAGCTTTCCCCACCGGCGTTGTCGCAGCTCCGCGCACGCGTCTTTGCGCCAAAGTGTATCCATACAGGCATGAACGAACGTGTTCCCGAACAGGGAGGACGCCCGTTCATGCCTGTTTCTTTTGCCCGCCGACGTTTCCGGCGCACGTGCCCGGCAGGAGAAGACGATTACTGCAGTAAATCGACATACGGCCACATTGTTGGCGAAGAGGGGGGATTTTATAATAAAGACACCGGATGAAACACACTTCAAACAACAGTAGGTGAGGATATGGAAACCATCGTCACACAAAACAAGACGGCCGAGCTTCCCGCCGTCAGACCGCGCAGGCTTCCCGCCTGGAAGTACATGCTGCGGCATCGCGCTTTCTACCTCATGCTCGTGCCGGGGCTGCTTTACTTTCTCGTGTTCAAGTATGTGCCGCTTGCCGGCAGCGTGATTGCGTTTCAGGATTACAACATTTTCAAGGGCTTTGCCGGGAGCGATTGGGTCGGCTTCCGCTGGTTCGAGCAGATGCTGGCGTACGACAAGTTCGGCCGGCTAATCCGCAATACCTTGCTGATTTCGCTCTATCAGACCGTGTTTGCTTTTCCACTGCCGATTTTGCTGGCGTGCCTGCTTAATGAAGTCCGCTCGATGGCGTTCAAGCGCGTGACGCAGACGGTGCTGTATTTGCCGCATTTCCTTTCGTGGACGATTGTATTCGGCTTGACGTACATGATGCTGTCGCCGGCGCAGGGCTTTGTGAACCAACTGATCGTCATGCTGGGCGGCGAAAAAATCGCCTTCCTCCAGAAGCCGGAATATTTCCGCTCGATCATCATCACCTCGGGCATCTGGAAGGAGATGGGCTGGAATGCGATCATCTTCATCGCCGCACTGGCCGGGATCAATCCTTCGCTGTACGAAGCGGCCAAGATGGACGGTGCCAACCGCTGGAAGCAATTTCTGCACATTTCGCTGCCGGGTCTGCTGCCGGCGATTATGATTCTCCTGATGCTCAAAATCGGCCACGTAATGGACTCCGGCTTCGAGCAAATCTATCAGTTTCTCAATCCGGCGACATACGAGACTGGTGATGTCCTTGATACCTATACGTATCGGGCGGGCATCTTGCAGGGGCAGTACAGCATTACGACGGCAATCGGGCTGTTCAAATCGGTGATCGGCTTTATATTGCTCGTCATTGCCAATCGCGTCAGCAAGCTGACGACAGGCGAAGGACTTTATTAAGGAGGAGGATTCGCGATGAAAATCAAACGCACCGCCGGCGAATTCGCCTTCGATTCGGCCAACACGATCGTCCTGCTGCTCTTTTGCTTCGCGGTGGCGCTGCCGCTGCTCAACGTCGTCGCCGGCTCGCTAAGCTCTAATGAAGCGATTGTACACGCCAAGGTGATGCTGTGGCCGGTCGGCTTCAACTGGCTCAACTATGAATATGTGCTGAAAAACGCCGTATTCTGGCGCGCCTTCTGGGTCACGATTCAGCTTGTCGTCATCGGTACGGCGATCAATATGACGATGACGCTGTTAACCTCGTATCCGCTGTCCAAGCCGTGGCTGCGCGGCCGCAAGTTCATCCTGCTGGCGATCATTTTCACGATGATCTTTCAGGCGCCGATGGTGCCGATGTACCTGTTGATCAAAAGCATGGGCATGCTCAACTCGATCTGGTCCTTGATCATTCCCGGCGCGCTCAGCGCGTTCAACATGATGCTGTGCATCACGTTCATGCGCTCGATTCCCGAGGAGCTGTTCGAAGCGGCGCGCGTCGACGGCATGTCCGAATACCGGATTCTCTGGCGCATTGTCGTACCGCTGTCGATGCCGATTAACGTCACGCTGATTTTATTTTACGCGGTAGGGCATTGGAACAATTATCTCGGTCCGCTGCTGTACATCACGGATCGCGAGATGCAGCCCTTGCAGCTTTACCTGTACAAGCTGATTTCGCAGTTCGATATGGATTCCGCAGGCGGCCAGTCAGTGCTGGAGCTGTCGTCGGCGATCACGCCGCAAGGGCTGCAGATGGCGACGATCATCATCGCCACGGTGCCGATCATCATCATATATCCGTTCCTGCAAAAGCATTTCATCAAAGGCGCGCTGCTCGGCTCCGTCAAGGAGTAGGCGGCCCCGATCTTGCAGTCAGATTAAGCGGCGGAGGTGGTGCAAATTTTACCACAATCGAACAGATGATTCACACGGACCGATTCACTTATAATGAAAAAGATAACCAGGGAGGGTCTCATCCATGAAAATCACATTGAAAAAAACGCTTACGATCAGCTGTGTCATCTGCTTGGCCGGCGTGTTGGCCGCTTGTGGAACCGATAAAAATGCAGCGTCCTCGCCGTCGGCGGCATCGCCGGAAGCGAGCCAAAGCGCGCAGCCAACCGCGCCTGCCAAAATTACGATGTTCGTCTCCAACAACGCCCAGCAAATTCCCGGCGGCAAGTCGATGGATCTGGCGACCGTGAAATATATCGCGCAAAAAACGAACACCGACCTCAACATCACGTTCCTGCCGCACGAGAACTATGCCGACCAGCTCAAGCTGAAATTCGCCTCCGGCGACATCCCGAACGTGCATATGGTGTGGGGCATCGAGACGTCCGATCTGGTGATCAATGGACTGGCGCTTGACCTCAAGCCGTATATCGATAAATACGGACCGAATTTGAAAAAAAATATCCCGCAATCCGCGTGGGACGCCGTCACCTTGAACGGCAAAATCCTCGCGATTCCGCAGCCCGCACAAGGCAACGCGCCGGCCGAGCGCGTGATCTATGTGCGCAAGGACTGGATGGATAAGCTGGGCATCCAGACGCCGAAAACGTCGGCGGAATTCCTCGACATGCTGCGTGCATTCCGTGACAAGGACCCGAACGGCAACGGCGCGAAGGATGAAATTCCGTTCTCGTCCCGCGAGAAATTCGAGTGGGCCGACAATATTTTCGGCATGTACGGGGTCAATCTCGATTCCAACACGCTGTATAACGGTGAAGTGATGCCGGGTTACGTCAGCCCGAATATGAAAAAGGCGCTTGGCACGCTGCACACGATGTATGAGGAAAAGCTGATCGATACCGAATTCCTGACGAATACCCGGGCGATCTGGGATCAGAAAATCAAGTCCGATCTCGTCGGCTCGTGGGACCACGTCGTATTCGGGGTATGGGATCCGTGGCAAAAGGAGCTGAGCAAGCTGCTGCCTGACAAGCATCCGAATGTCGTCGCCATTCCGACGCCGCGCGGCGAAGGCTATGATGGCCAGCTCGGCCGCGTCGAGAAGCCGGTGCTCAAAACGTTCGTCGTCCACAAGGATGCACCGAACCCCGAAGCGATCGTCCGCATGTTCGATTGGCTGGTTTCGGACGAAGGCCAAATGTTCACCGAGTTGGGCATCGAAGGCCAGTCCTACACCAAAGAAGGCGACAAAATCACCTACAATCCGGAAAAAGACGCCGACGTGAAATGGCGTTCCTCCGTCTTTCAGATGCACGGCTTCAACGAAGCGGCGCAGAAGGTGCTCATCAACAACGACGAAGCGTTCAACAAGCTGCTGTCGACCATCGAAACGTCGCGTCAGGAAGGCATCGTCAATCCGACTGCCGGCATGCCGCCGTCGGAAACGCTGACGAAAAACGCCGAGCTGGGCTATAGAGGTTCGTTCCAGGAAGCCGCGGCAAAAATCATTCTCGGCGAAAAGCCGCTCGACTATTTTGACGAATACGTAGCGAGCTGGAAGAAACAGGGCGGTGAGCAAGCGATCAAGGAATTGACCGACTGGTACAACGCCAACCGCAAGAAGTAACATCCGCTCCTCATAGCTGCCGAGCCCGCCTGCGCCGCGCCTTCCGCCGGCCAGGCGGGTCACAGCTATATGCGCGCCATAACTTCAGGGAAAGAAGGATGAAGATCGTGAACATTCGCTTGCATAGATCGCTCACACTGCTGTTAATCGGTCTGCTGTTGATCGTCCCCCTGCTGCCGACGACGGCGAAAGCACAAGCGTTGACCGAGGACGAGTTGGCCCAACTGCCGGGCAGCGAGGTGCTGCTGGCTGGCATCAACCAGCCGGGGGCAGCGCTCAATCCTGAAGCGCCTGCTTATGGAACCGCTACCAAAGTGGCGGTCGAAGGCCAAAGCTTTACAGAAGCGCTGCAATTTGCTACGAACGTGCAACCAGCCAGCACGTATTTGCTGCAATACGTGTTTCCGATTGCTCCGCGAATCGAGAAGGACGATGTGATTCTGGCGACATTTTACGCCCGGACGATCAGTTCGACCGTTGAGACGGCTGAAGGCACGGCTTCGCTTGTGATGGAGAAAACCGTCACCTTCGACAAATCGATCAACGAGACGATCACCATTCCGAATACGTGGAAAAAATTTCTCGTGCCGATCAAGGCGGCACTGGTTATGGAGGAGAATACGCCGCAGATTACGTTCCGGCTTGGCTACAAGCCGCAGGTGATCGAAATTGCCGACCTGCGCGTCGTCAATTACAAGAAGGCGATAACCTTCGACAGCCTGCCGAGCACACCCGTCGTCTATGACGGGATGGAAGAAGACGCCCCGTGGCGGGCCGAAGCGAACGCGCGCATCGAGCAAATCCGCAAGGGCGATTTGCAGGTGGCGGTGCAGGACGCCGAAGGCCGTCCGATGGAAGGCGCAGACGTGCATGTGCAGATGACGCAGCACGATTTCAAATTCGGCACGGCGGTCAATTCGACGATGCTGTTCGGGACTGACGCCGACGCCCAGACCTACCGAACGAAGCTCAAGGAAAATTTCAATTCGGTCGTGATGGAGAACGAAATGAAATGGCCGTGGTGGGAGCAGGACAAGTCGCGAGCGGTCAAGCTGTACAACTGGCTTGGCGAGAACGGCTTTGACATTCGCGGCCACGCGCTGGTGTGGGACGGCGCTTCGCGTCTGCCGGCCGACGTGCCGGGGCTGGCGAGCGACCACGCCGCGCTGGACAAGCGGATTGCCGATCATATTCACGAGCTGGCCGGCTATTTCCGCGGACGGCTGTACAACTGGGACGTGCTCAACGAGCCGGTGCTTAACAGCTTGCTGCGCAGCACGTACGCAGACCCCGGCGCGGAGCTGGCCAATTGGTTCAAGCGGGCCAAAGAAGCCGACCCGGCGGCCAAGCTGTATGTGAACGAAACGCAAATTCTCGGCGTTGACGCGCCGGTGATTCAGAATTTTTCGAACATCTTGCAGTCGATGAAGGATAACGGCGCGCCGATTGACGGCATCGGCATTCAGGCGCATTTTGGCTCCACGCCGGTCAGTCCGATGGGATTTTATAATCAGCTGACGCATTTCAGCCAATATGCGCCGGAAATTGCGATAACCGAGTTTGACGTCAACTCGCCCAAGGAGGATGTACAGGGCAAATTCACGCGCGACATTTTGCTGGCGGCTTTCAGCCATCCGAACGTGCAGTCGTTTACGATGTGGGGCTTCTGGGACGGCGCGCACTGGCAGAACAATGCGCCGCTGTTCCGCCGCGACTGGACGCTCAAGCCGTCCGGCGAGCAATGGCGCAAGCTGATTTATGAGACGTGGTGGACCGATGTGAGCGGCGCGACGAACGCCGACGGCGTCTATCAGACGCGCGGCTTCTACGGCGACTACGACATTACGGTGACGTATGGCGGCGTCAGCCAGACGGTCAAGGCGTCTTTGCTCAAAGGGCAAGACAACAAGGTGACTGTCGTCTGGGGCTCGCCATCAAACGGCGGCACGGCCGAGCCATTCGCGCCGCTGGCACTGCCGGGCCAAAGCGATGAGATCACGGCGCCGGTATGGCCATACGGCAGCGTATTCAAAGCCACGAATGTATCGCCGACCTCGGCCAGCCTGACATGGCCGGCCGCTCATGACAATCAGGCCGTAACCGGCTATCGCGTCTATCGGGACGGCACGCTCGTCAAGGAGCTGCCGGCGAATGTGACGAGCTTCGACGCGACGGGATTGACGCCGGGGGCCAGCTACACGTTTACCGTGGAGGCGTTGGATGCCCAGGGCCATGTGTCGCTGCCGGGTGAACCGATAGCCGTAACGGCGGTCGCTGGCGCAGATACGGTGCTGCCTGGCTGGAAAGTGGGATCGCTGCTGTCCGTATCCGGGCTCGGGTTGACCGGAGCGACGTTGAGCTGGCCCGCGGGCGTCGACAACGACGGCGCTGACGGCTACCGGCTCTATGTAAACGGGCAGATTGAGGCCGATACGCCGGAGACGAGCTATACGCTAGGCGGCCTTGAGCCCGGCAAGCTGTATACGGCGCGCGTTGAGGCGAAGGACAGCGACGGCAACCTGTCGGCTGGCGGCCCAATCGTCACCTTCCGCACGCTTGGCGCGCCTGACACGGCCGCTCCGGTGTGGGACGGCAGCGCGGCGCTGACGGCGTCGGAAATCGGCGAGACGAGCCTGCTGCTCGGCTGGCCGGCCGCCACAGACAGCACCGGCGTGACGGCGTACCGCGTGCTGCAGGGCGGGCAGGAGCTGACGACGCTGCCGGCTTCGGCGCAAAGCTTCCGCGTGCCGGGTCTGACGCCGCATACGGCGTATGCGTTCCGCGTCGAAGCAGGCGACGCCGCCGGCAATTGGTCGGCGACCGGACCGGCGCTGACGGCGAGCACGCTGGCGGGGCCCGATACGACCGCGCCGGCATGGCCGGAGGGTCGCGGGCTGGTCTACAGCGCGCTGACTGACCATACGGTGCATCTGGCGTGGACGCCGGCCAGCGATGCGGTGGGCGTGACCGGCTACAAGCTGTATGCGAACGATAGCGAGCTGGCCGTAGTAGACGGCAGCACGCTGGCGTATGACGCGACCGGTCTGACCCCGGCCAAGACGTATACGTTCCGCGTCGAAGCGGGCGATGCCGCCGGCAACTGGTCCGCGTCCGGTCCGGCAGTCACGGTCGCGACGTTCTCCGGCGTCGTCCGCAAGACGACCGTTGTGTATCCGAGCGCCGACGCATTCATTCAAGCGCCGGCAACGCTCGGCGGCGCGGGCACGACGAACAATCTCGATTATTTGCGCTTCAAGAACGCGGCCGGCGTCTCCGGCAGCGATACGAACAAAAATACCGGCAATAACCGCCGCGCATATTTGAAATTCCCGCTGACCTCGGTCACGGGCAGCGTTTACGACGCGTCGCTGAATGTTTATGTCTTCGCGGTGCAGACGCCGAATATGGATATCGGCATGAACCTGTACAGCACAGGCGACGACTGGACGGAAACGACGATCAACTGGCAGAACAAGCCGGTAGACGGCGCGATGATCACGAGCACGACCATTCGCAATGCCGGGTATTGGAAGAAATTGGACGTTACGGCGCAGACGGCGCTCGAAGCCGGCGGCGACAAGACGATCAGCTTCAAGCTGCAGGACGATCTGTGGCTTGATCAGAACGTCGATATGTATGCGCGGGAAGCATCGGGAGCCAATGCTGTCTACCGGCCGTATTTGTCGGTCGGCACAGAGGAACTGCCGGCCGATGCCGCGCCGCCGGTATGGAGCGGTGCGAACCTGACGGTCAGCGCATTGACGCCGCAGACGGCCGGATTGAGCTGGAGCGGCGCAGCCGACGCCGTTGGCATTAATGGCTACAAGGTGTACCGCAATGGCGCAGAGCTTGCGACTGTGGCTGCCGATGTCTACAGCTACCAGGTCGAGGGCTTGACGCCGGGAACCGCGTATACGTTCAAGGTTGAAGCCGTTGATACGGCGCAAGCTTCGACCGACGGGCCTTCTGCGTCGGTGACGACGCCGGCCGCCGATACGCTCAGCCCGGTGTGGCCGGGCGGAGCGGCGGTTACAGCCGGCAGCGTCGGACGGTACGGGCTGACGCTGCATTGGCCGGCGGCAACTGACAACTACGGCGTCGCGGCCTACGACGTGTATCAGGGCAGCGCGCTGATCGGCACGACGCCGGGAACGGCGGGCCAGCTCGCGGTCGCGGGGCTGACGCCGGGAACGAGCTATACGTTCCGCGTGGAAGCCCGCGATGCCGCCGGCAACGCCGCCGGCTTGCCGGCGCTGACGCAAGCGACGCTTGCGGCCGATACGGCGGCGCCGGTCTGGAGCGGCGGCAGCGCGCTGAGCGCGTCGAAGACCGCGGCCTACGGCCTGCAGGTGAGCTGGCCGCAAGCCGGCGACGATACCGGCGTGACCGGCTACCGCCTCGCCGTGGACGGCACACCGCTGGTCACGGTGGGCAAGGATATCGCCGGCTACTGGCTCAATGGCCTGCAGGCGGACCGCAGCTACGCGCTGAGCGTCGTCGCGCTGGACGAAGCGGGCAACGTTTCGTTGCCGCTGGAGCTTGCGGCCCGCACGCTGCAAATCGATACGATCACGCCGCAATGGCCGACCGGCTCGCGGGTGACGGCGGTACAAGGCAGCGGTCAGGTGACGCTGACCTGGGACGCCGCCGTCGACAACATCGCGGTCGATCATTACGTGATCTATCGCAATGGCGTGCAGGCCGCCGAGGTTGACGGCAGCGCGACGAGCCATACGCTGCAGGACGCATCGGCGGACGCCGTCTACAAGGTGGAGGCGGTCGATCCGACCGGCAACGCCACCGTGTTTGGTCCGGCAACCGACGATCCGGTGATTGCGGTGCCGACCGATACGACCGCACCGGGATGGCCGGCCGGCAGCAGCCTGACGGCGCCGACGGTGACGCGAACGTCGCTGGGCGTCCGCTGGAGCGAAGCCGTCGACCGCATGGGCGTGACGTTATACAAGCTGCTGCTCGGCGGCCAGACGATTGCGACAACAGCGAATACGTCGTGGCAGGTAACGGGCCTGACGCCAAATACGCTGTATACGCTCAAGGTCGAAGCCGGCGACGAAGCCGGCAACTGGTCGGATAACGGGCCGACCTTGACGGTGCGCACCGCATCCGCGTCGTCCGGCTCCGGCTCGGGGTCTTCGCCGGGAACAACGCCAGGCTCGGGCAGCCCGACTGATCCCGCCACGCCGGGCACGGGTACGACGCCGGTCAACGGCGGTACGGTGACCGTGCCGGCAGGCAGCTTGACCGTGAAAAGCGGCAAAGCGGCGGTGTCGCTGGACAAAGCCGCGCTGGAGCAGGCGTTCCGCCAGCAGTCGGGTCAAGCGCCGGCCGTTGTGCGGGTGGAGCCGACAGCCGGTGCAACGACTTACGAGCTGCAGCTGCCGGCAGCCTTCCTGAACGGCCAGACTGGCGGACGCGCCTTGCAGCTCGCAACCGCGCTGGGCACGCTGACGCTGCCGGGCGATCTGCTTGCCGGCAACGGGCAAGCAGCGGGCGACCAGCCGCTGACAGTAGCGATTGGCGCAGCCGACCGCAGTCAGGCCGCGCATGCCCCAGGCCGTCCCGGTACGGCAGTGGAGCTGCAAATCACAGCCGCCGGGCAGCCGCTGGCGTTCAAGGAAGGCGCGGCGGTGCAGGTGCGCATCCCTTACGCGCCGCCAGCGAGCGAGCGCAGCCGTCCCGAGCTGCTGAACGTCTGGTACGTCGACGGTCAGGGTGGGGCGCAGCTGATGCCGACCGGCCGCTACGACGCTGGCGCTGGAGAAATGACATTTACAACGACGCATTTCTCGACCTATGTCGTTGCATTCGGCGAGTCGGCGTTCACCGATCTTGGCCGGATGGCCTGGGCACAGCAGGCGATTGAAGCGCTCGCGGCCAAAGGGATTATCCAGGGCGTAAGCGAGACAGCTTTTGATCCGGCCAGCCCGGTCACCCGTGCCGATTTCACCAAGCTGCTGGTCGAAACCTTCGGCTTTACAGCGAAATTCCATGCTTCCTTTACCGATGTCCAAGCCGGCGACTATTATTATGAAGCCGTTGGCATCGCCCATCAGCTCGGCATCGTCAATGGACGTACCGACTCGTTGTTTGCGCCGCGCGAGCGGATCTCCCGTCAGGAGATGTTTACGATGCTGGCGCGTGCACTGGAGCAAAGCGGTTTGCCGCTCGCAACGCCGGCCGGCAAGGAGCTGTCGTTCGGCGACGCCGCCGACGTGGCGCCGTACGCCGTAGAGGCGATTGCTGCGATGAGCGAGCAAGGCTTCATTCAAGGCGACGGCGGCCTGCTTCATCCGCTTGGTTCAACCACGCGGGCGGAAGCAGCGGTCATGCTGTACCGGATGTTCATCTACAAATATCAGCAATAAGCAAGCAGCTGCCCGCCGATGACGGCGGGTGGCTTTTTTTGTGCGCAAAATGTCGAAAAAGTACGATCGCTATAGGATTTCAAACTTTTCCCTCATTGCGCGCGCACCCGGAGGGGACTATGATGAAAGGTACGATACCTCGCAACGGGAGGCAAGTTGCATGCTGACATCCATGTATAAAACGATGCGCCGTTCCTTGAAATGGAAGCTGATTTCTATTATTGTCACCATTCTCGTATTTACCGTTTCCTTGATCGGCCTGCTCGGGTACAATCAGACGTCCTCGTATTTGCGCCGCGATATCGATCATCTGAGCGTGCAGGTGCTCAAGCAAGCCAACATGAACCTGGACCGTTACTATGCGGAATACGAATTTGCGTTTCTGATGTTTTCCAGCAGTCTGGAGGTGCGCGACTGGATGCGTATGACCTCACCCAAGCTGACGTCGGAGTCGATCCGTACCTACGAGTGGATGAAGGAAAATTACTTGAATCGGATGTTTTTGCAATATCCCGAGGTGCTGTCGGTGTCCCTATACAATCCGCGCGGCTTCGAGCAGCATTTTTGCAATTTATATACGCTTCCGTTGAACTACAGCATCCAAAGCGAGCCCTATTTCCAATCTTCCGGCAATTTTGAAAAAATCAAGTTTATTACCGGCATGTCCGACCATTATCTCGACTCGGCCAGCAAGCCGATGCATATTCCTGTATTGACGCTGTTCAAGCAGGTCGAGGGCGGGGGTTATTTAAAAATCGACATTTCGCTCGGCCCGTCGCAGCGGGTGATGGATCAAATCAGCATTACCAGCTCAGGGGCAGCCGCTGTCGTCGACGATGCCGGAACGATCATTCACCATTCCAACGCCGATCAGGTGATGGGTCATTTGGACGACCGGATTGTCGAAGCGGTGAAGGGCAAAAAGGAGGGAGCGATTTTTGAGCAGTCCGGCAATGAGCTGGTCGTGTTTCAGACGATTCCGATTACCGGCTGGAAAATTATCGCGATTTTGCCTTATGAAGAAATTGGAAAAAGCATTTCCTCTACCCGCAACATGATGCTTGTCGTCGCGATCGGCGCGCTGATCATTTCGGCGATTTTGACTTATTTTGCCGCTTCTTCGATCACAAGGCGGATTCTTGCGCTGCGCCGGCTGATGAAGACGATGCAGCTGACGAACGATTTGAACGTGCGGGCCCGGGTCGAAGGCTCGGACGAGGTGGCCGACCTGAGTATTTCGTTTAATAACCTGCTGGGCCATCTGGAGCAATCGGTGCATGATTTGGCCGAGACGCGGGTGCTCCAGCACCGGGCTGTCGTTTCGGCGCTGCAGGCGCAAATCAATTCCCATTTTCTTTACAATACGCTGGAAACGATCAATTCAATGGCTGTCATCGCCAAGCAGCCGCATATCGGGCTCGTTTCGGTCAATCTCTCCAATATGCTGCGCTACACGTCGGATTACAAGCATATTCAGGTGACCGTTCGCGAGGAGCTGCAGCATCTGGAGCATTATTTGCGGATTATGAAGGTCCGCTACAAGGACGAAGTGACGTATGAAATCAACGTGCCGCCTGAGCTGCAGGAAGCGATTTGTACGAAGGCGCTGCTGCAGCCGCTGGTGGAAAATTGCATCAAGCACGGCCGTGAAACGACCGGCGAATCCGTCCATATCGAGGTCGCGGGACAGCTGTTGGAGGATGGCCGTCTGCGGCTGACGGTGCGCGATAACGGCTGCGGGTTTGACGAAGCTACCCTGACGAGGCTGCAGGAGGAGCAAGGCGCGGCCGACAACGGGTTTGATCGGTCCAGACAGGTCGGTTTGTCGAATCTCATTTACCGACTGCGACTGTTTGCTCAGGCGCAGGGCGCAATGGCGTTTTACAATTTGCCCGACGGCGGAGGCGCGGTGGTCGAGATCACGCTGCCGCTGACCCTGGAAGGAGGGGCCGCATGAACAGACTGATGATTGTCGATGACGAGGAATTGATCCGCGAAAGCCTGGCGATTCAATTGTCCGAAATGGCCGGCATTGCGGTGTCGGCGACGCTGGCTAACGGCAGCAAAGCGCTGGAATGGCTCAAGGAGCATTATGCCGATCTGTGTGTAACCGATGTGCGGATGCCGCTTGTGGACGGTCTGCAATTGATCGAGGAGATCAACCGCTTGTACCCGTGGATGACGTGCGTAGTGATTTCCAGCTATGACGATTTTCAATATGCGAAAAAAAGCATGCTGCTTGGCGCTGTCGATTATGTGCTCAAGCCGATCGATCCACAGCTGCTGGGCGAAGCCGTCGACAAGGCGCTGCGCAAGCTGCACAGCCAGCGGCGCAGCGAGGCCAGTCAATTGCTGCTGCGCAAGCTGCCGCTGCATAAGCTTTTGCTGGAGCAGTGGCTGGAGCTGGTGCTTACCGTCTACTTGCACGGTCAGCCCTTGTTGATTGTCGATACGCTGGATCTGCTGGAGCAATGGGTCGAGGGACGATATGAACAGTTGGACGAGCTGGCGCTGGCTTGGACGGAGCTGCTCGTAGCCGAGCTGAAGAAAATGGGCATTGAAGTGGCGCTGGACGAGACGCTGGACCTTGGCTTCGCCGAAGCCGCGCCTATGCTCCAGCGCTCGCAAGTGCGGCAGTATTTCCGGCTGCGTGCCGTGAAACGGCTGGAGGAAGCGGCCAATCTGCTGATGGATCGCGCCCGCAAGGCCAAAAACTTGCAAAAGGAAAGCGCCGTCGATCAGGTCAAGCGCTACATTGAGCAGCATTACGCCGGCAATTGGGGGCTGCAGGATCTGGCCGATCATGTGGCGATGAGCCGCTCCTATTTGGCCAAAATGTTCAAGGAGCAAGCCGGCATGACCATTTGGACCTATTGTGTCAACGTGCGGATGCGCAAGGCGCGCGAGCTGCTGCTGACGACCTCCTTCAAAAGCTACGAAATCGCGCTCAAGGTCGGCTATGAGAACAGCATCCATTTTTCGCGGATTTTCAAGCAATACCACGGGATTAATCCGATGGAATACAAGGAGCGTTTCGGCGGGGAATAGGGGCGGGGAGCCGGCGTGCTTGCTAGCCTCGCGCTTGGAGGCTCCGTGTGGAGACGGGTTGCTTGCCGGCCCCTGCGATGCAAGGGCTGAAGGACGTTGCGTCAGTCTGCGTCCGCGGCGCCGGTGAAGCATGTCGGGAGGCGCGAACGGCAAATAGACGGGATTTGGCGGCATGACTCGTTCAATCGCGCTGAATTGAAGCAAATTCGGGCAAAAACGCTTGCGCGTGCAGTAAAAAAGCGTTTTGCCTCAGTGTTTTGTAAGCGCTTTTATATTACCGTAAAAGGAGGTCGATCAGGCCGAAACTGATGAAAAGAGGTGCTTGAATGATGGGTTCAACGAGAAAAAAGCTGTATGGGGGTATGGTGTTATCGGCAGCGCTGCTGCTTAGCTTCGCGTCTTCGGCGCAAGCGGCCGGCACGGTGACGGTGTACAAGGACACGACGTATCAGACGATCTGGGGATTTGGCGCAGCAGCCAACCATCCGGTCAATGAGCTGAAAACGGGCTATTCGGCCGCGGTGCAGGGGCAAATTCTCGATACGCTGTTCCGCACGGACAATTCGAATGCCGGCTTGTCCATCGTCCGTCTGGAGATCAACGGATATACGTCCTCGCAGGATGCGGTGCAGACGACTTTTATGCCGTCCGACGGCGTGCTGGACTGGAACACCGACCTGCATCAGCGCTGGTTTGCCCAAGAGGCAAAAAATCGCGGTATGAACCAGTTTTACGCCGTGCCGTGGAGCCCGCCGGGCTGGATGAAGACCAACGGCTCGCCGAATAACGGCGGCCATCTGAAGGCAGACAATTACGACAAATTTGCCAACTATATGAAGACGTATGTCAACTATTACCGCAATACACTGGGCTTCAACATTAAATGGCTGAGCGTGCAAAATGAACCGGACCTGTCGACACCGTACGCCTCGGCGCAATATACGCTGAGCGAAATGAACACCGTGGCGGCCAAGGTAGCCGACGCCGTTCACGGCTTGAATCAGGGCGTGCTGGTCGGAGGCCCGGAAGGGTCGAACCGCTCGGCGTCGAACAACTACATCATCAATCTGAGCGCAGCGACACGGGATAAGCTCGATTTCCTCAGCGTACACGACTATAGCACATATACGGATGTCAGCACGTACGGCAAGCCGCTGATGAGCACCGAGGTCAGCGATTTCCAGAATCCGAACGATCCGTCGATCACCGACGGGCTGAAATGGGGCAATATGATCGCTTCGGACCTCAAGCGCGGCGAGAAGGGCTGGCTGTTCTGGTGGGCGGTCAATCCGGCCTCGTCGACGACCGGCGAAGGGCTGATCAACCTGCTCGGCAGCAATACGTTTTCGGTGAACAAACGTCTGTACGTCATGGGCCAATTCAGCCGCTACCTGCGGCCGGACGATACGCGCATTCTGGCCAGCTCCAGCGACAGCAACATCGTCGCCATTGCCGGAAAAAACGCCACGGGCCGCGCCTCGGTCATCCTGATCAATAATAGCGCCTCGTCCATCACGACCACGGTGTCCGGCATGACGTTTGGCCACGTGTCCGGCAGACGGACCAGCGCGACGGAAAATCTGGCCAAGCTGACCGACCTTGCCGTCTCCGGCGGCTCATTTAGCGTCACCCTGCCGGGCAAATCGGTGACGAGCTACGTCGAGTATTAAGCAGCGGACCGCGAAATACGGTTAGCAAAAACGACCTCAACCTCCACATCGATGTGGAGGTTGAGGTCGTTGCGTTGTGTCCGTTTCTTCCGCGGCATGCCAGCCGCTGCTGCCAAGCCTGACAGAACCGACTGGTGCGGCCAAGCGGCAGCAAGGGAGGCGCGGATTAGCGAATGTTGCTGATCGAATTTTTCGCCGTTTCGTGGCGGGTTTTCAGCACCGTGCTTTCTGCGGAAGCCGTGGCGGCGAAAAACGCCAGCGCCAGCGTCAGCATAAGGCCGGAGAACAGTACTTTTTTCATCAACGTCACCTCCTTTGCTTTCGGTGAAAGCATTTACACAATCGCATTGTATCATTGCGTCGGCAGATTGGGAATAGAGCGGGAGATGCAGGCGCGGGTACGAACGGTTAGCTATTTTTTCCTGAAATGGTGTAGGCTGCGAGCAGATATTCGTGTAAACTGGATACAAATATACAGTTGTCTGGGGGGACCCTGATGAGCGATCACAGCAAATTGGAGCTGAAGCAGCCCAAGTTGTTTACTGCGTTGGAGCGATTGGACGCCGATCTGTACGCTCAGGTCAAGAGCGTCGCACGGATAGCCGAGGACTATCTGGAGCGCATTACGATTGTGTTTCCGACCTACACCCAGCATAATATCGAGCATTCGATCCGGATTCTGGATCGAATGTGCGAGCTGCTGGACCCGGGAATGATTCCGGGTCAGCCGCAGGAATCGTACGCGCAAAGCCTGTCCCCGCTGGAAATCGCCGTGCTGATCTATGGCGCGCTGCTGCACGATATCGGCATGGCGCCGGACGAAAAGACGATTGAGGCAATTAAAAACAATAAGCTGGAGGGCTGCGCGCACGACTACACCAAATTTGTGGAGCGGTTCAAAGGCGATGAGACGTTTGCTTTGCAGGATTATGTGCGCCGGATCCATGCCGAGCTGTCGGGCCGGTATGTGCGGCAGTGGTTCGGGGAATGGCTGCATGTGCCGGGCCACAGGGCAATTTCTTATGCAAACGAGGTTGCGTTATTATGCGAAAGCCACAATTACGGCTTGGATTGGTGCAAAAGCAGGCTGCTGGAAGAATCGGTCAAAGGGCCGTACAGGTGCAATTTTCAATTTTGCGCTTTGCTGCTGCGATTGGGCGACATTCTCGATTTTGATGCCCGCCGCACGCCGTACCATCTGTTCAAGTCGATCGATCTAACCGATTACAGCCAGAGCGAATGGGAGCAGCATCTAAGCGTACAATCGACGGGTTTCCGACTGGAACCAAGCTCCATGATCGAAGGCTGGGAATCGCCGGTTTTTCACGGCGGCTGTAAGGATCCGGCGATCTACCGCAAGGTACTGAGCTATTTTGACTGGATCGAAGACGAAATTCGCCAATGCGTACCGCTCTCGCTAAGCTTTCGCAACGCCAAATACCGGCTCAAGCTGGCGCTCCCGCTGGTGAACCGTATTCAAACCGAAGGCTTCCAAGTGGCCAATCAGCAACTGCGGATCGATTACGATGCGATCAGTCAACTGCTAATGGGAGAGCATATTTATGGCGACCGGATGCTCGGCGTCCGGGAGCTGTTACAAAATGCGATCGACGCTTGTCGACTGCGGCTGGAAGCCGAAGCCAAACGAACCTCTTACGAGGAGCGGTACGCGCCGCGAATTCGCATCATTCTCGATCAGCCGCACGGCAAGCTGGTGTTCAAGGACAATGGCGTGGGGATGAACGATTTTATTATTAATGAGTTTTTCCTTAACATTGGCAAGTCGTATTACCGCTCTGACGAATTTTTGCTCGGTCAACACGATTTTCAGCCGATCGGTCGCTTTGGCATCGGGTTTCTGTCCTGCTTTATGCTGGCGGATCGCGTGATCGTGAAGACCAAGCATTACACGGAATCGGTTATGCATGAGCTGGAGCTGGACAAGTCGAGCAAATATATTGTTCGTCGGACGGAAGAAGATGCGAGGTTTATGCACGGTACGGAGATTGTGCTGGATTATGATTTTGTCACTAACCCGTTAGGTGTTTCGGTAGAGAAGCTGAAGAAATTTGTGGAAACGCATTTTCTGCTGGATGAGCGTTGGATTTATGTCGAAGATACAGCGGCGGGAAGCCAGGTCGCGGTGAGCTGCGACGGTTTGAGCAAGTGGCAGGACAGGTTGCGGCTTGATGCGGGGATGTTTGGAAAAGAGTCGACGGTGTATGCGTTAGTCGATAGTCATTTTAAAGGGATATCCGGTTATATCGGGTTGAAAGAGCCCGAGTATCAGGAGTGGAACATGACTGCGGACCCTAGCATTTTCCGGGTATTCGGCATAGATTTGCTGGGCGAGGCGACCGGGCCGCGCAGCATTCAGTTTTTTATGAACGACATCCTCATCTCCACTCAAATACGTGTTCCCCGGCTCTTCTCGCATCCGCTGTCACTGACGGGATCCTGCTTGCTTAACTCGACCAATAAGCTGCTGCACCCCAATCTGGCAAGGACAGACCTATCGCAAGATTCCCATGCGTTGTTGGGGTATGCCGTCTGCAAATTTACACATTATCTGACGCTGAACTTCTATCGGCAGCGTGAACCTTTGCTCGCCGAGCAAATTCGTTTGGTGATCGAACGGTTCTATGCGAGAACATCGCCGCTGCTCCAGGAGGAGACCTTGCACGACATCCAGATTACAGGAGAAATCCAAAGTACCCGATACGATATTCGCAAATCGGCTTTATATCGGAATTGGTCCCGCCCGTCTTCGGGGGAGGAGTTGGACTAAACAACCGAATGAACGCGGCCATGACCTGCAACGGGTCACGGTCTTTTTTTATGAAAATTCTGCTTAATGTTTTTCTTTATTTGAATCGAAATGATCATAAAAACAATATATTATGCAAATATTTGCGTGATATATTTAAAAATATTTCGTGAAATCGTATACAAAAAGCCATTTTATCTGCTATATTGGAAAAGTAATCAAATTAATTATAAAATAATGGATAAAAAAGAAAATATTTTCGTGAAATTCATGCAATTTATTTCTTAATCCCACGTGTTGCTTGCAAGCTTCTGATTTTGCTCATTGTCAAGCTTTGTGTACTTGAATATACAGCTGACGATTCGGTCCTCTCCTGTTAGGGCTCACTTCCTCCAACTCCGATAAGTCGGCTCTGAAAGCGGTTGATACCGCGGTTATCCCATTCGGTTTTTCGTATGAAAGGAGGTGGTGCGCTCACTTGAATGTAACGTGACGCAACAAGAAGAAAGGAGGAGAAGGTCGGCTGTGCGACAAGCAGCCAACTGCCAGAAAGGGATCGCAGGCTTTTTTGCAGATGTGAAAAGATCAATCGAACTTTAAAGGAGGATTTGTCGTGTTAAAAAAGAAAGCGCTAACATCATTGCTGCTCGCTTCGATGGTGAGCAGTCTCGTCGGGGTCGTCTCGCCGGTTCTGGCCGCCGATCCGGGCAAAATTGAAGCGGAAAGCTATGCCGCTATGAGCGGAATCCAGACGGAAACCTGCTCCGAAGGCGGGCAAGACATTGCCTACATCGACGCGGGTGACTGGATGGACTACACGGTGAACGTGCAGACAGCCGGTACGTATAATGTCGATTTCCGGGTATCGAGCCCCTACACGGGTACGCAGCTGCAATTGAAAAGCGGAGCGACGACGCTCGCTACGGTCAACGTGCCCAGCACGGGTGGCTGGCAAACGTGGCAGACGGTGACGGCTTCGGTGAATCTGTCGGCCGGCAGCCAGACGCTGCGCATCTACGCGCCGACGAACGGCTGGAACCTGAACTGGTTCAGCATTACGTCGAGCTCGACGCAGCCTTCCTCTTCGAACCTTGCGCTGAACAAGACGGCGACGGAATCGTCGCATGAAGGAGCTTATGCGGCTGCCGGCGCTGTAGACGGCAACAGCGGTACGCGCTGGTCGTCGCAATTTTCCGATCCGCAATGGATTTATGTCGACCTCGGCTCGGCGCAAACGGTCAGCCGCGTCAAGCTGAACTGGGAAGCGGCGTACGCCAAGGCGTATCAAATTCAGGTGTCAAGCAATGCTACGTCGTGGACGGATGTATATTCCACAACGACGGGCGATGGCGGCATCGACGACGTATCGTTCACATCGACGACGGCGCGATATGTCCGCGTTTATGGCACGCAAAGAGCAACGGCATACGGCTATTCGCTGTGGGATTTTGAAGTGTACGGCACAGGCACGCCTCCGGCTGGTCAAGTGGCAGCGCCAACGTTCAGCCCTGGCGGCGGCACTTACACGTCTGCGCAAAGCGTGACCTTGAGCAGCTCGACCTCCGGCGCAACGATCAAGTATACGACTGACGGCTCGACACCAACTTCCGCTTCGGCCACGTATAGCGGCGCCATCAATGTCGCCTCTTCGCAAACGATCAAGGCGATTGCCGTCAAATCCGGCATGACCGATTCTGCGGTTGCCAGCGCATCGTATACGATCAATACCGGCGGTTCGGGCGGCAGCTGGAATCTCGTCTGGAGCGATGAGTTCAATGGAACGGCCGGTACGGGCGTTGATACGTCGAAATGGGTTTATGAAACAGGCGGTGGCGGCTTCGGCAACAACGAGCTGGAATACTACACGAACCGTACGGATAACGTGTATCTGGAGCAGGACCCTGGCAATGCCAGCAACCGTTATCTTGTGATTAAAGCGCAAAAAGAAAACTACGGCGGTCAAAGCTACACGTCCGGCCGGATCAAAACACAAGGCAAATACAGCTTCACGTACGGCAAGGTCGAGATGCGGGCGAAGCTGCCGCAAGGTCAGGGCATTTGGCCGGCCTTCTGGATGCTGGGCGACGATATTACGACGGTCGGCTGGCCGAACAGCGGCGAAGTCGATATTATGGAATTTGTCGGCTCCACGCCAAACAACGTGTACGGCACGATCCACGGACCGGGCTACAACGGCGCAGGTGGCATCGGCACGTCTTATACGTACGGCTCGGGCTTCAGCAATGATTTCCACACGTACGGCATCGAATGGGAGCCGAACGTCATCCGCTGGTATTTTGACGGTCAATTGTATCAAACGCGCACACTGGACGATCTGTCCGGCAGAACGTGGGTATTCGATCATAACTTCTTCATTCTGCTGAACCTGGCAGTAGGCGGCGACTGGCCGGGTGGACCGAATGCTTCGACGGTATTCCCGCAAAAATACACCGTTGATTACGTGCGCGTGTACCAAAGAGCCGGTGGTGTATACCCGACGCTGCCAGCGCGCAGCATCACGACGCTGCAAGGGCCGAACGGCCAATATGTCAGCGCCGATAACTATAATAACCTGCTGCTGACGGCGAATCGCGGCACGGCCAGTACGTGGGAGAAATTCGAAATCAAGGATGCCGGCAGCGGCAAAATCGCCTTGCTGGCGCTGACCAACGACAAATACGTAACGACGGGCTCCGGCGGCAACGCGCAAATGGTGGCCAGCTCGTTTACGATTGGCGCATCCGAGCGATTCACGCGCATCAACAACAGCGACGGCACCGTATCGCTGCAAAGCGAAGCGAACGGCAAATATGTGACCGCCAACGGCACGAATCCGCTCGTGGCCAGCGCAACGTCGATTGGCGCGAACGAGAAGTTCCGTTTTTCGAATTAACATCAACCGGAAGCAGCGGCAGTTTTGACATTCAAAGAGGGGCGCTTTGCGATGCGGCAAAGCGTCTTTCTTTTTTGCGCGTTGCCGGGAGGGTAATTTCCTGAGGAGTCGATCGGATTGCGCTTGCTTTTTTCTGCGAAACGGCTGCTGCCTGTGCTATGATCGTAGTGAAGGAATGCAATTTGCGGCTGCCAAAGGTGTTGCCGGAGCGCGCAGCGGAGGCGCCGCAGGGGAGAAAGAGGGGCGTTTGTAGTGAACGGGCAGCAAATGAACGACAGGCTGGATAATAGGCAGCCGCCTGTGCGTGCAAGTGAACGCGGGGCGCGGGCGGTGCATCTGACCGCCGATTGCGAGCGCTGCTTCGGGCTGTGCTGCACGGCGCTGGCGTTTGGTATTTCCAGTGATTTTGCCATCGACAAGGCTGCCGGGCAGCCGTGCCCGAACCTGCAGGCGGATTACCGCTGCGGCGTTCACAAGCAGCTGCGGCCGCTTGGCTTCCGCGGCTGCACGGTCTACGACTGCTTGGGTGCGGGGCAGCAGGTGGCGCAGCGAACGTTTGGCGGCCGCGACTGGCGCGCAGCGCCAGAGACGGCGCAGACGATGTTCGAGGTATTTGCCGTGATGTGCGCGTTGTACGAGCTGCTGTGGTACGTGCAGGAAGCGTTGGAGCGGCCGGAAGCCGCACCGCTTGGCGCTGAGCTGGCGCAAGCGCAGGCGCGGATCGAGTTGCTGACGGAGCAAGCGCCCGAAGCGCTGCTTGCGCTCGACGTCGCGGCTTTGCGCGCGGAGACAAACGTGCTGCTGCTCGCGGTCAGCGAGCGCGTGCGCGCCGCTGCGCGTCAGGGGCGCCAGGCGCCGGGACGCCGCAAGCAGCCGGGACGCGGCGCGGATCTGGTCGGCGCGAATTTGCGCGGCGCCGATCTGGCCGGCGCGTTCCTGCGCGGCGGCTTGCTGATCGCGGCCGATTTGCGCGGCGCGGATCTTTGCGGCGCCGATCTGATCGGCGCCGACCTGCGCGACGCCCAGCTTGGCGGCGCGGATTTGTCCGGCTGCTTGTTCGTCACGCAGCCGCAGTTGAACGCGGCGCTTGGTGACGGAGCCACCAAGCTGCCGCGCGGTTTGCGCCGGCCGGAGCATTGGCCGGCGTAGGTTTGGCACGGGGCGCGGTGCGGCGCGGCAGCGTCGGCGGTACCCTGTGCTTGGGCGCGGCCTGCAGATCTAGGCGGGCAACTCGGCCGCGGACAACGTGCTTCACGAGGATTGGCTGCGCGAGGACCCGATTTCTCTGCTGGGCCAGCTGGAGGATGCGAAGCAGCTGGTCCAGGTGTGGTTGGGTGCTCAAGAAATTTCGGTAACAAATCGGAGCGTTGGAATTATTTTTTACTTATTGGATACGATTGGAACGGATAAGATGCGCGAATTTCCAGTGAACGTCAGAAAAAGGAGCCCGTAAAGCGGCTCCTTTTTGTATTGCGAAAACCGGCTCTTAGCCCCAGTTTTCGCCGCTATCGAGATTGAATTGCCATTCGATGCCGAACTTGTCTTTGAGGCTGCCGTACAGCTTGGCCCAGAACGTTTCCTGCAGGTCCATGACGACCGTGCCGCCTTCTTTCAAGCGGGCAAATTGCTGCTTCAGCTTCTCGGCGTCTTTGCTGACGACGGCCAGCGAAATGTTGCTGCCCTGTACAAAAGGCATGCCCGGGAATACGTCGGAGAACATGACGTTGCTGCCGTCGATATTCAAGCGCGTGTGCATGATCAGCGATTTCGCTTCTTCGGGAAGCGGATATTCCGGATTCGGCGGGGTTTCGCCGAACGTCATGAACTTGGGCTTCTCCGTTTCAAACACCTCGGCGTAATACTCCGCCGCTTCGCGGCAGTTGCCGTTAAAATTCAAATACACATCGACTGACATTTCATTCACTCCTCAACGGGGATGTTGCGGACAAGTCGCCGCTTCCACATTGTACCATTGTTCGTATCAAAAAGCGAACGGAAGAAACAGACACAGGTCAATAAATTTTAATAAACAAATTTGTTGAAAAATTCGCCTTTGCTGGTCGTTTTCGTCTTGGAATAAATGTTTTTGATATGGGTGCGTACGGTCTGCTCTGAAATCGAGCAAGCGTTGGCGATATGCTCGACGCAATCGTTGCGCAGCCAGGCGTAGCCGATCTGTTTTTCCCGTTCGGTCAGCTCGAATTGAGTAAACAGCGCATAGGTGCGGTCGCGTTGCGTTTCGGGATGACTGCGGACGATGGCGCCTTCGATGTTGCGGGCCAGCTGCTTGAGCAGCGGGATGGAAAAGGTGAGGTCAAAGGGACGCGGGAACGAAAAGTTGAGATACCCGGTCACGGCCCCGTTTACCGTAATCGGCGTGCAGACGCACGACAGGTCCCAAAGCATGTCCCACGTATGCTCGCGGCCGTCCACGACGCAGATCGTCTGCAGCTTCATGGCCAGACCAATCGCTGTCATACCGGCGTGCCGCACGTCGAAGGAGCAACCGATCAGCTCCTCATCGCCGGCTCCGGAGGCCAGCAGACCCTGATCGTAGGCCACCAGGGCGATGCCCTGCGCATTGGTGAAGATAAACAGGTGCGGCTGAAAAATAAACCGGCGGATCTCCTCCAGCTCTTGACGGACGGCTGAGAGGGCGAGGTCTAACGGCTGCCGCGCTTGGCGCAGCGCCTCGCCGTTAAGCTTGACGGCAAAGGGCAACTTGACGGACTCCGCTTCGGTTTGCCAGCCAAAGACCAGGTGCGGCTCAACATCAGACAAGCTTCTCCACAAATGCATGAAAAGTCCCTCCTAATGCGATCAAGATTCGGGAACTGCCAACAAAAACCTCCCTGAAACCTCGCAATCACCCTCCAAGTTTCCAAATTTGTATTTTAATATATAACACTACAGGCTGCCGGACAAGAGCGGAAAATGTCGAATCCTTCCAAAAATGAATCTGTCACGATTCTGACATAAATTCACTGTAATAATTACAAAAAACGACCGAAAATTAACAAAATGTTAATTATATTTACAAAGTAAGTTATTGAAATTTACAAACAAGTAAGAAAAATTACCCAATTTAAGGTATTTATCATTATTGTTGTTAAATTATACAATGATACATAACATCGAACAGCGTCAAAATAAAGCGAAGCGAGGTGGCCCATGTTTCCGGTTCTGGGATTGCAATACACGCGCGTCGATGCCGAGTTTCTGGATTGCGTATCGGATAATTTGGCGGTTTTGCTCGATTTTCGACAGGTTGCCGACCTGCGGTCGCCGTTTGCGTGCGAATGGCATTTTGAATTTCGCGACAGTTGGACGGAAGCGATGCCGCTACTGGCCCGCCGCTCTGTAGAGGAGCGGATTCAAGCGTTCACCGGCAGGCGTGTAGAGCGAACGGCGCTTGCGCCGCACAGCTATCGGGAGGAGCTGGCCGCGTGTCTGGCGCGCGGCGAACCGGCTCTGCTGCTCGGCGACGCCTATTACATGCCCTGGCTGCCATATTTCGGCCGCGAGCATCAGGAGCATTCGTTTGTGATCGATGGTATCGATCCCAGCGGCGCTTTGCTGCATATTGTCGATGCCTATGAGAACCAGACGGAGTGGGGTGGCGTGAAGCCGCTTGCGACTTATGTGCCGGCAGCGGCGCTGGAGCGGATCGTGTGGGGGCTGGCCAATAGCAATGCCGGCACACTGCTGACGTTGTCCGAGCCCGACGTGGGGTGGCGTGAGCCGGATCTGGGCGCGTTGCTGCGAGGCAATGCCGAGGCAGTGGCGGCAAGCGCGGCTGCAGGCATGTACCGGCAGTTCGCCGAATACTGCTTGGCGCGGCTGGACAGCGAGGAGACGGCGGTACAGCTGGTGCTGGCTTGCTGGTTCGCAACCCGCGCCCGCTCGCTGCATCGGCTGTGGCTGAGCGATCTGGAGGCGCAGCGGCCCGAGCTGCTGCCGTCCGGCTTTGCTGCTGCGTTCTACAGTGAGGTGGAGGCACCCTGGCGCAAGGTCAGCGAATTCGCTTACCTGATGCTGCGCCGGGTCAAGCTGGGCAAGACGCCGCCTGCGACCAGCCTCGCCTTGCTGGCTGAAACCGTCGCTCCGGCCGAAGCGCGGCTCGCGGACGCACTGTTGGCCCATCTCGGGCAGTCCCGCGTACAGGAGGTGGGTTGACGTGCTGTTGATTCACGAACGGTTTGCCGCCGCTGCAGCTACTTACCCCGAGCGGCCAGCGATTGTGCAGGAGGGCGAGCGCTGGACGTACCGCGAAGCGGCGGCGCGGGTGGAGACGCTGGCCGGCCTGCTGGCGTCGCGGCTGGCTCCCGGCGCCAAGGTGGCGCTGAACCTGCCGAAATCGCCGCTGATGATCGCGCTGATGCTTGCTTGCCTGCGCGCTGGCCTTGCCTACGTGCCGCTCGATCCGGCCAGCCCGCTGGCCCGCCGCCGCTTCATCGTCGAAGACGCCGGCTGCGGCGCGCTGATCGCCGATGCGCCAAGCGCGTCCGACTGGGCCGGCGCCGGCCTGCCCGGCAGCGTCTGGCTGGCGAAGGCCGAGCAGCTAATGGCGCTCGCTGCTTTGGCCGGCCAGGGCGCTTTTGCGCCCGCCGCAGCGGGAGCGCTCGCTGAAGCGGCTGCCTTGGCTGCCGCCGCTCCCGCCGCCGCCGCGCCGGACCTGGACCAACGCCGTGCGGAGCCGGATGATCTCGCCTATATTTTGTACACGTCCGGCTCCACCGGCGTGCCCAAAGGCGTGATGATCACGCACCGCAACGCAGCGGCGTTCGTCGATTGGGCCAGCGGCTATTTCGACATCGGCCCGGAGGATCGCGTAGCTGTACACGCGCCGCTCCACTTCGATCTGCCGGTGCTCGATATTTACGTTGGCCTCGGCAAAGGCGCAGCGCTGTATCCCGTGCCGGGCGCAACGGCGCTGTTCCCGCAGGCGCTGCTGCTGTTTTTGCAGACCAGCCGCATCACCGTGCTGTATGCCGTCCCGTCGGCGCTGATCGCGTTGCTGAACAAAAGCCGGCTCCAGCAAGAGCCGCTAACCGGGCTGCGGCTGCTCCTGTACGCCGGCGAAGCGTTCCCGGTCGAACCGCTCAGACGGCTGACCGCGCTCTTGCCGTCCGCTGCCGTCTACAACCTGTACGGCCCGGTCGAGACGAACGTCATCACCGCTTGCCGGGTAACGGCCGAGCATTTGGTGCTGCCGCACATTCCAATCGGCGAGCCGGTGGCTCACGCCGCCATCGCGCTGCTCGACGAGCGGGGCGAGCCGATCGTCGAGCCGGGCCGCGCCGGGGAGCTGATCGCCGGGGGAGCGAGCGTATTTCCCGGCTACATTAACCGGCCCGACATTACGCTGGCGACGCGCATTCCGGCAGGCGCAATTGCCGGGATGGATACGGAAGCGTACCGCACCGGCGATTACGCCCATTGGGACGAAGCGGGCTGTCTGCATTTTCACGGACGCCGGGATACGCTGATCAAGACGCGCGGCTTTCGCGTCGATCTCGGCGACGTCGAAGCGGCGATTGTGGCGCACGAAGCGGTGGAGGAAGCGGCCGTGCTGGCCCAGCCGCATGAGGAATATACGAATGTGCTGCACGCGTTTGTCGTGGTTCGCGCGGGACAAGCGCTCGGCGAGGCCGAGCTGCTCTCGTATTTGCGCAGCCGCCTGAGCTCGTACATGGTGCCGGGACGGATCTGTTTTTTGCCGGAGCTGCCGAAAACAAGCACGGGGAAAATATCGCGCCGCTCGATTCAGGAGCAGCTGGCCTACGGCTGAGGAAGGGAGAGCATAACCATGAAGTTGGAACAACTGCGGTCTGCTGTGCGGGACGCCGTCCAAGACGTGTTCGGCCTGCCGGAGCCGCCGGAGGACGCAACAAGCCTGCCCACGCTGCCGGGCTTCGATTCGCTGCTGATCGCCCGCTTGCTGGAGGAGCTGGAAAGTCGGCTTGGCACGGACCTCGATCCGCAATATCTCGTGCCGGAGGTGTTTGCGACTCCGATGGCGCTGGCGGCGGCGTTCGAACAACATTTTCTGATGAATAGCAGGAGGTCGGGATGATTCCATTATTTCATAACGGACTGGATGAGGCAGCGGCGCGCGTGCCGGACAAAATCGCCGTATTTACCGATGAAGCGTCGATCACCTATGCGGAGCTGGCCGAGCAAAGCAAGCGCGTGGCGGCTTGGCTGCATGGCTGGGGGCTGCAGCGCGGAGAGCGGGTAGCGGTGCTTTTGCCCAACGGCATCGAGACGATAGTAACCGATATGGCCGTTTCGCGGCTCGGCGGCATTTTCGTCAATATTCATTGGGACACGAAATCGTACAATCTGGATCATATTTTGCGAGACAGTGCGCCAACGCTGATTTTATCGACGCGCGAGCGGGCCGCGCAGGAGCGGCTGGAGCGGTACGCCGAGGTGCTGACGCTGGAGGCGCATTGGGACGAAGCGCTCGCTTGCGTCGAGCCGGTTCCGGCATTTCCGGGCATTTCGCACGATCCGGTGTGTCTGATTTACACCTCGGGCAGCACGGGACGTCCCAAGGCAGTGGTCTGCGGTCAGCAAAATATGGCCTTTGCCGCTTGGGCGATCCAGCAGCGCATCGGCATGCGCGAATCGGACGTCATCGGCAACGTATTTCCGCTTTCGTTCGATTACGGGCTCTACCAGGTACTGCTTTCCTTTCAGGTCGGCGCGACGATGGCGCTGGGCAGCCAAGAGGACGCCGGTCCTCTCTTGATCAAAAAACTCGCCGCCTGGGGCGTTACCGGCCTGCCGGTGCTGCCGAATCTCGCGCATACGCTCATCCGAATGGGCAAACGCGCCGTCGACGGCTTGCCCAAGCTGCGGTTCATTACGAATTCCGGCGGGCATCTGCCGCATTCCTACATTGAAGATATGCAGGCGCTGTTCCCCGGCTGCGAGGTATTCGTCATGTTCGGGCTGACGGAGTGCAAGCGCGTGTCGATCATGCCGCCGGAGGAGTACAAGCTCAAGCCGGAAGCCGTCGGCCGGGCGCTGCCCAATACGGAATGCATCATTATCGACGAGGAGGGCAACCGGCTGCCGCCCGGTGAAAAGGGCGAGCTGATCGTGCGCGGACCGCATGTGATGCTTGGCTACTGGCGCGCGCCGGAGCTGACGGCCAAGCGATACCGCATGTGGGGCGAGGGGCTGGAGCGAACGCTGTTCACGGGTGATCTGTGCAGCATGGATGAAGACGGCTACTTGTATTTTCACGGGCGTTTTGACGATATGTTTAAGCAAAAAGGGTTCCGCGTCAGCGTGCTTGAGGTCGAGGAAGCTGCGTTTACGATTGCAGGCGTCCGCCAGGCAGCGCTGCTCCCGCCCACAGAAAAGTCAGGGCCGATCCTGTTCGTAGGCGCGAATCTCGATGCCGACGACGTATTCGATCAGCTCAAGGAACGGCTGGAGGATTACAAGCTGCCCGCCAAAGTGATCGTGCTGGACGAACTGCCGGCGACGCCAAACGGCAAGACCGACAAAAAAGGGCTGCAAATCGCCTATGCGGAGGAGTTGAGCGTACGGTGAGCGGCACAACATGGATCGAAACATTCGGCAGCCCGCTGTACGTATACGAGCTGGCGCGCGTGCGGGAAGCGCATGAAGCGCTGCGCCGGGCGCTGCCCGAGCCATCGGTCGTCTATTATTCGCTGAAGGCGAATCCGCACGAGGCGCTGGTCCAAACGCTCGTCGGACTCGGCTGCCACGCCGAGGTATCGTCGACGGGCGAGCTGCGCGCGGCGCTGGACAGCGGCTGTCTGCCACAGCACGTGCTTTATACCGGGCCGGGCAAGACCACGGCGGAGATCGCCTTTGCCCTGCGGCAAGGCGTGATCCAATTCTCCGTCGATTCGCGCCACGATATGGACAAGGTGCTGGAGGAAGCGAGCCGTCAGCGGCGGCAGGTGCGGCTTGTGCTGCGGATCAACCCGGACGAGCCGGTGCCCGATCTGCCGCTGACGATGACCGGCGTGCCGTCGCAGTTCGGCTTTGACGCCAGCCTGCTGCTGGAGGAGGGCGGGGCGGCGCAGCTGGACCCCGGTCCGTGGGGCGCGATCGTCGGCTTTCATATCTATATGGGCACGAATCTGACGACGCCGGAATCGCTCTTGCGCATGTATGCCAAGACGATTGAGCTGGCGCACCGGCTCGCTGCAGCGCTGCGGATCGAGCTGGAGCTATTGGACCTTGGCGGCGGCTTCGGGCATCCGTTTATCAAGGAGGGAGCGCCATACGATTTCTCCGCGATCCGCGGGCCGCTCGAAGCGAATCTGGAGGCGTATTTCCCCCAATGGCGGCAGGGCCGTCCGGCCGTGGCTTTCGAATCGGGGCGTTACCTGGTTGGCGCAGCGGGTACGCTGTACAGCACCGTGCAGGATGTGAAAATGAGCAAGGGACAGCAGTTCGTAATTCTCGATGCCGGTATTCATCATTTGGGCGGCATGTCCGGTCTGGGGCGGCTGACGCGCATCAGCGCAGGTCTGGTCAAGGTATCCGGCGACAGGACCGGCGCGGAGACGGCGACTGCGGTTGCCGGAGCGACGGGATGGACAGGACCGGGGGGAGCGGCGCGATTGCCAAGGCCGGCGCCAGGCACCGCGCAGCCGTCCGCATCCGAGGCGATGCCCAAGCGGCAGCAGCTGGCAGCTGCGGGCAGCCCGGCGCTGCACGCAGAGCCGCCGCAGGAGTCGGCAGCGGAGGTGGCCGGCATGCTGGCCCATGTGGTCGGCCCGCTTTGTACGCCGCTTGACTATTTGGCGCGCAACGAGCGCGTACCGCTGCTGGAGCCCGGCGATATCGTCGCTGTGCCCAATGCTGGCGCTTATGGCTTGACCGCGAGCCTGATCGGATTTTTGAGTCGGGAGACGCCCTGCGAGCTGGTTGTTGATGAAAAAGGAGAGCTGTCATGCTCGCAGCTGACGCTGCGGCGCGTGAAGGAGGAGGTGAGATCATATGCTAGATGAACAATTTGCCGCCGTGCTTCGCCGGCATCTGAAATATTTGAAGCCGACGCAGGAGCTTAAAGGCAGCGACGACTTGAAGGCACTAGGCCTCGACTCGATGGCTTCGATCGACCTGCTGCTTGATTTGGAAGAGGCGTTAGGCATCATGCTGCCGGATACGATGCTGACCGAAAATACGTTCTCGACAGCCGACGCTCTGTGGGCGCTGCTCTCGGAGATGACAAGCCAAACGGCATAAGGGGTGAAGCCTGTATGAACATGAGCGTTGCCAGCAAGCTTGATCCGGCGCGAATCGCTGCCGAAATTGCGCCCCGGCTGGCCGAAAAGGCAGCCGAGACTGATCGGCTCGGCGTGTTTCCCGAACAAAGCTTCCAGCTTTTGCGGGACACCGGCCTGATGGGCATTCTTGTGCCGCAGGAATACGGCGGCTTCGGCGTTTCAATGTCCGAATATTCCGAAATTGCGCAAATATTGGCCGGTAGCTGCTTGTCGACAGCGATGGTGTGGGCGATGCATTCCCAGCAATCGGCCGTCGTGGCCCATTTCGGTTCCGAGGGGTTGCGTCGCCGGGTATTGCCGCGCGTTGCCGCCGGTACGATGTTCATCGCTTCGGTGACGTCCGAGCACCAGAAGGGGGGGCATCTGTTCACGGCGTTGTCTGCGCTCGATCAGGAGGAGGAGCATTTCGTGCTCGACCGCGAAGCGCCCACGGTAACGGGTGGCGCGCAGGGCGACGGCTATCTGATCAGCATGCGCGCCGGTACGGACAATCCGTTGTCCGACGTCGTGCTGATCTTCGCCGACCGCGAGCAGCTGGACATTCAGCAGCGATCGGGCTGGAGCTCGATGGGAATGAAAGGTACGCAGACGATTGGCATGTCGCTCAAGGGCGTTTTGCCGCCCGATCAGCTGCTGCAAAGCGAAGGCGGGTTTACGCAAATGGCCGTTAGCACGCTGGTGCCGATCGGGCATATTGCCTGGTCGTCGTGTTGGCTGGGAGCAGCGAAGGCGGCGTATCGGCAGCTGCTGGATATTTTTCGCAATCCGGCCACGCGCAAGGGCTATAACCTTAGCTCAGAGCTGTTCGCCGAACGGCTGTCGCGTATCCGGCTGAATCTCGATACCGTCAGTGCCTACCTGGCGCGCGTCGTTGCTGAATACGACGACATGCGCGCGCGCTGCAGCGTGGAGTCTGCGGAGTTTCACGCCGCTTGGTTCAATATTCACATCAACAATTTGAAGGTGCTGGCTTCGGAAACGCTGTTTACCGCAGTTGATCAAATGGTCCAGCTCGGCGGCTTGCGCTTTGGCTATGCGCACAATCCGGCGATTCCGCTGGAGCGGACGTTCCGCGATTTGCGCTCGGCCCGGCTCATGTATGGCAATGATCGCTTGCTGGTGGCGAACGGCAAGCTGGCGTTGACCGACCGGGAGGTCCGGTTGACGTGAACAAGTACGGCCGGCATCGCGTTCCGGGATTCGCACGCGATGCGGAACAAGCGGGGCTCCCGCTGCAAGGCGCAGCGGAGCCGACATCGCAGGCAGGGAGGATGCAGGATGAAGGAGCTTCGATTTTTTACCGTCTGTCCGTTCCATACCGCTTCGTTTGGGATGGGCGAAAGCATCGCGCCCTCCGAATATGTCGCCGCAGTCCGGGCGCAGGCGGCATGGGCCGACCACAACGGCATGTACGGCATGGTCATCTACAATTTTCACAGCTCGCTGGACCCGTGGCTGACAGCAGCGGAAATTCTCCGCAGCACGGCGCAATTGCGGCCGATGGTGGCGGTGCAGCCGTTCCACAGCCATCCCTATACCGTCGCCCGGCAAATCGCTACCGCTTGTTATATGCACGGACGGGGCATCGACCTGAACGTCGTCGTCGGGGCCACGCCATCGGAGGTGGCGATGCTGGGCGATACGGCGCTGGGACCGGACAAGCACGGGCGGCTGCGCGAGTTTTGCGAGATTATCCGCAGCCTGCTCGTTGGCGAAGCGTCTTGCGACGGCGAATTTTATCGCGTGTCCGCGCTGAGCCTGTCGCCGCCAATTCCCGCGGAAGCGAACGTCAGCTTGTACGTTCCCGGCTCGTCGGAGCAGTCGGCGGCCACCGTAAAGGCCGTGGCGGATTCGTCGCTGCTGATGGCCAAGCCGCTGGAGCGGCTGCGCGAGGAGCTGGCCCGGCTGGATCGGCCCGGTTTGCGGCAAGCGATGATCGTCGGCATTGTGGCCCGCGAGACAGAAGCCGCAGCTTGGGAAGCGGCACGCCGGATGTACGGCGACAACCGCAAATCGCGGCTGGCCTCGCGAATGTTCGTCACCCGCTCCGATTCGGGCCAGCATATGAGCAATTTGCAGCTCGCCCAGGAAGCGGACGTCTATGACGACATTCTCTGGTATGGCGCGCCAAAGACCGGCATTGATGCGCCCAAGCTTGTCGGCTCGTATGAGCAAGTGCGCAATGCGCTGGAGCGCTATATCGCTGCCGGCATTACCGACATCGTGCTGGATCTGCCGGAGGAGCCCGGCGACGAATACGAGCATATGCTGGAAGCGGTTCGTCCGCTGATGAACAAAGCCGCCGCCCTGATTGCCCGGGCGTAAAGCGGCAGGAGGGGAGAAGACTATGCAAAAAACGGAAGTATTCTCGCCGATGACGCCCCGCCCTTACGGCAGCGGTGAAATCGACGCCGTCACGCGAGCGCTGAACAACGGCCGGCTGTCCGTCGTTTTCGGGCGCGAGACGATGCGCTTCGAAGCCGAGTTCGCCCGCTTTACCGGCAAGCAGTATGCGGTGGCTACAAGCTCCGGCACGTCGGCGCTGGAGCTGGCGTTTCACGGACTGGGCATCGGCTATGGCGACGAGGTAATAGCGCCGGCCTACACCTTTGCGGCATCGGCCGTCGCTGCCATGCGCAACATGGCGTTGATCCGGCTCGCCGACATCGATCCCGCCACATGGAATATCAGCCTGGAGACGATCCGCCCGCTTGTCACAACGCGCACCAAAGCGATTCTCGTTGTCCACATGTTCGGCAATCCGGTGGACATGCCGGAAATTGTCGCCTTTGCCCGCGAGCGCGGGCTTTATGTGATCGAGGACTGCGCCCAAGCGGCCGGAGCGATGATTGACGGTCGGCAGGTCGGCTCGTTCGGCGACGCGGGCTGCTTCAGCTTTAATGAGATCAAAAATTTAACGACCGGCGAAGGCGGCATGCTCGTTACCGACAACGCCGGCGTCGGCGAGCGCGGACGGCTGCTGCGGCTGCACGGCACGCAAAACGGCCTCGTTTACGATCTGGCCGGCAAATGCACGATGACCGAGATGGAAGCGGCGCTCGGCCGGGTGCAGCTTGGCAAGCTGGCGGCGATGAACGAGCGGCGGCGCGAAGCCAGCACGCTGCTCCGGCACGGCTTGGCGCGTATTCCCGGCTTATCTGCGCAAGCGACGCCGGAAGGCGGCGTGCATGCCTACAGCCGGTTCGTGCTGCGCGTCGATCCGCAGGAAGCCGGACTGAACCGGGACGAGCTGCGGGCGATTTTGAACGAGGAGGGTTTTATGCTGGCTCCGGTGTACCCGGCTCCACTGTACAAGCATCCGGTGTTTGCAGCGCTCGCAGCGGGCGATGTGCCGCCAGGGCTGGCCTTGACGTATCGCCGCATTTACGGCGAGCATGAGCTGTTCCGGGAGTACCGCGAGCAGTTTGCCGTGCATACGGAGGCTTTTTGCAGCCAGCAGCTTGGCTTTATTGTGCCGGAAAACGCAGAAGACCGCGATTTTGAGCTGCTGCTGGCGGCGCTTGAGCGTGCGGTGAGGAGGCGAAAAGGATGAGCAAGCAAGCGACGATGCCCGGTTGTACGGTGACGTTTCATCCGTTTGTCGAGCTGCTATGCGCGGTGTGGCAGGTGCTGCGTCCGGTCAAGCCGCACGGTGTGCCTTGGCTGGATGCCGAACGGATCGAAGCGTTCACCGCCGGCTGCTTGCCGGACGAACGGATGGACGGGTTGAAAGCTGCGCTGGAGCGGCTTGGTCTTTACCGGGCGGTAGGCGTGGCCCTGCAGGAGCTGGATATGGCAGACTGGGCTGCCGAGGAGCGCGAGCTTGGTGCGCGGCTGCTGGAGCTGATGAAGGACCCCGCGCTGCTCAAGGCGTGTCTGGAGCGGTTGACCCCGCTGTACGAGGAGTTCGGGCTGGAGGCGGCGGTGATCGACGAGATGCATCGGGCGAGCCGCTATTGGGAAGCGCCGCAGTTGAGTGCGCTGCTTGGCCCGGACCTGGCTATTGCCCTGTATCCCTGTCTGTTCATGCTGCCGGCCCCAACGGGCAAAACCGGGTACTATTCAGCCGGTGCTTACGGCACTCACGGAACTAATGGGAGTGACGGCGGGAGGCTGACAATGGTGTTTGGCTATGCCGGTCATATCGGCAAGCCGGATTATCTCGATTGGCCGCAGTGGTACCGGATGGGTATCTGGCATTTGGCAACGCGTGTTTACTGGGAACGGGGGCTCGATCAGTTGGAGCTGTCGGCCCAGTTCACGGAGGAAGCATACGCCAAGCTGCCGCCGATCTTTTTGTCCAAGGTCGGGATTCATGAATCGAAGGTGCTGCTGCACCGCTCTTGGCGCTCGTATTTCGTCGATCATTTGATTATGGCGGCCAAGGTGCTGGGCGAACGGGCCGTAACCGGCTCCAGAGGAGCCGAGGAGCAGACGAAATGGTTTATGTCGCTGGGGCGCTTTCATCTGCCGTGGTTCATCGAACAGCTCGAAGCCGACGATTGGAGCCCGGCGAATCTGTCGCATCTGGCGCAGCGCTGGAATCTGGCCGTCGATGCCTTGACGAAGAAGCCGCCGGTATTTGCCGGGCCGCTTGGCGCGTGCGAGAATCCGCTGTGGCTGGAGGGCGGGGCGCGGCTCGTCTTCTCGCCGTCCGTTGATCGGCTGACGCAGCGGACGCTGCAGTTCTGGTTTCAAGCCTATTACCCGGTCAAGCCGCAAGCGGCTACAGGCTGTTCGCCGGGCGACGCTGATTGGGATCATTACAACAATCTCGTATTTGCATTGGCCGACGACCGCGAATGGCTGGCGCCGCTTTACGACCGGCTGGCGGATGATCCGCAGACGCTGCACAACGCCGATTCGCTGGCGTTTGCGATCCGCAACGGAACGGCTTCCGCAGCGTGGACGCGGGCTTGCATCGGCCGGACGGCGGCCGGGCTGATGGATGCGCACCACAACATCAAATATTTTGCCGACTGGGTGCTGGAAAGCGGCGGCGTGCGGTCAAGCGGAGCGTTGAGCTACGCTGACGACGGGCGCGCTGTATGGCAAGCGGGCGTGCCGGGCTGACGGCTAATTGCAGCCGGGCAAGCAGGCGGGGATCGGCGCGTTGCGGCCCCTGTAGGGGATTTTAAACAGATTAAAGAGAATCGGGGAGGATTATTATGGCCGAAAAAACGTTGGCAACAGAAGAAATCGCAAAAATCATCAAGGAAGTGTTTATCAAGGAAACCCGCTCCACTCTGACTGTAGATGAAATGACGGACGATCTGAAATTTACGCCGGACGGCTTCCGCATCGATTCGCTGACCTTCATCCGCTCGGTGATTGCGCTGGAGGATGCGCTCGATATCCAGGTGGGCGACAACGTGCTGATGCAGTCCAAGTTCGCCAACGTCGGCGAGCTGGTCCAGTACATCGCGGAAATTTGCCAAGCGCAAGGGAGGGGATAGGATGCAACTGGGCACCCAAGTCAGCGATCCGCGCTACCGCTTCGATCTGGCTCCCGAGCAGATGCCGGAGCACTGGTACAACATTTTGGCCGATCTGGATTTCGAGCTGCCGCCGGACTTGCCGCCGCCGGTGTCCAATCATGAGAATGGCGCGTTCAAAATGCAGGTGCCGATGGAAATTATCCGCCAAAGCATCGGCAAGATGCGCTATGTGCCGATTCCCGAGGAGGTGCGCAACGCCTACCGCCAGTGGCGGCCGACGCCTGTTTTTCGGGCCGTTAATCTGGAGAAGGCGCTCGGCACAAGCGCGCGGATCTATTTCAAATACGAAGGCGGCAACACCAGCGGCAGCCACAAGCTCAATACGGCGATCGCACAGGCTTATTACTATAAAAAAGCAGGCGTCAAGCGCTTGACCACCGGCACCGGCGCGGGCCAATGGGGGACGGCGCTGTCGGCGGCCTGCCACATGTTCGGCATGGAGTGCAAGGTGTACATGGTCGGCATCAGCTACCAGCAAAAGCCGTACCGCCGCAGCATGATGAAGCTGTACGGCGCAGACGTGGTGGCGAGTCCGTCGACGGATACGCGGATTGGCCGCGAGCTGCTGGAGCAGGACCCGGGGACGAAGGGCAATATTGCGCTGGCGATTGCCGAAGCGCTGGAGGACGCCAATTCCCGCGAGGATACGCGCTTTTGCATCGGCAGCGGGGAAAATTATTCGATCCTGCACCAGACGATCATCGGCATGGAAGCGCAGCAGCAAATGGAAATGGCCGGGTATTATCCGGACGTCGTGGTGGCGTCGCTTGGAGCGGGCAGCAATTTCGGCGGGATCACCCTGCCGTTTCTGAGCGATAATCTGACTGGCAAGCGCAGCACGCGGTTTATCAGCGTGGAGCCGGCGGCTTGTCCCAAGCTTTCGCGCGGGGAATACCGCTATGATTACACGGATTTTTCGGGCGTTACTCCTCTGGAAAAAATGTACACGCTCGGCCACAACTACGTCACGCCGGACATTCACGCCGGCGGGCTGCGCTATCACGCTACCTCGAAGCTGGTCAGCGCTTTGTACGACCGCGGTTATCTGGAGGCTGTGGCGTACCAGCAGCGCGATATTTTTAACAGCGGGGCGCTGTTTTGCCGCGAAGAGGGCATTTTGCCCGCGCCGGAATCGGCCCATGCGGTACATGGCGCGGTGATGGAAGCGATCAAGGCGCGCGAGGCCGGGACGAGCCCGACGATTTTGGCGCTGATCAGCGGGCACGGCTATTTTGACATGACGGCTTACGAGTCGTATATGGCCGGTAATATGCAGGATGTGCACATTAGCGATGAGCAAATCCAGGCGTCGCTGCGCACGCTGCCGGTTGTTGAGGAGGAGGGAGCGTGAAGGCGGCGTCCGCAGGAAGCGGCTTTGAGACGCAGGACGGGCGCGGCATCGGGACGGGGATCGCGCGAGCAGGCGCTAGTGAGGGCGCAGACGGGGTGGAGACTGCAACTACACGCGAAATGGCAACCGCGAGCAAAGACGTTGCTCAAGCCGAAGCGAAAGCTCGAAGGGAAATTGAAGCTCGAGCTAAAGCGAAAGCTCGAAGGGAAGTTGGAGCTCAAGTCGAAGCGAAAGCACACGTCGAAGTCGAGGAAGTCGCAGCTCAAGCTGGAAACGGGACTCAACCCAAAGTCGAAGCTGAACCCGAGGTCACATTTCAAGCCGGAAACAATGGAGATCAATCGCCTAAGGGGGATTTGCTCTCCTGCTACACCTCGGCTATCTCCAGCGTGATGCAGCGCAAGGGCGTGAGCTGGGAGCTGGCTGTTGGCACGCAGCTGTTTATGGCTGTGCGACCGGCGCCGGAGGCTGGCGCGCTACTGTCGTTTATGCACTATCACACGTCGCTTCGCAACGGACTGGTGCGCCGCACAGCGGCGACGCGTGAGGAAGCGGTCGTCGGCATTGTCGGCGAACTGGTCCGCAGCGGTGCGGTGATTATCGCCGGGGACACGATCCGGCTGCCGTGGACGCTGGCCTGCGGCCTCAAGCATACGCCGCATTGGTTCGTCGCCGACGGCTGGGATGAAGCCGGGCGGCGGATTCATCTGCGCGACGTGTTTGAATTCGTCGACGATCAAGGCGAGCAACCGCCATACAGCGGTTGGGTCGACGAAGCGCAGCTTGCCGGGCTGCTCGGCACAAGCCCGTATTTGGGCGAAGCGCTGCTGTCGCGCGAGCAGACGGCGTTTGGCGATCTGGAGGACAGGGCGCTGATTGGCTTTGAGCGCTTCCAGTGGTTTGAAGCGATTGAAGCGGATGAGGCGGAGGCAGCAGCGGCAGCCGGAGCGAACGTGGATGCGGATGCGGGCGTAGATGAGCGCGGCGTGGAAGCGCAGGTTTCCGGGGCCGAGGGCCAAACGGACTCTGCATCTACGGCCTTATCGGCCTTGCAGACAGCAGGGGAGCAGGCTGCAGCAGCACGGGCGAACAGGGAATTGTCGAGCGGCGCGATCGAGGCTGCGATTGATTTCGATCCGGCGGCTGCACGGGCAAGGCTGCGCGATTCGCTTTTATGTATGCAGGGGCATATGCAGCCGGTGGCGCTGGCTGCGGCGGAGTGGCGCTCTGGCTTGGCCGCCTGGCCGCTGATCCTGTCGTGCTTCGCTGAACACGGCGGCGATGAACGTCTGTACGAGCACGCCAACGACATGTGGGTGGCGGCGCGCACGCGTGGTTTATTTGTCCATACATTGGTCAAGCTCGGTGAGCGCGAAGGACATCGCGCTTTGCAGCGGCTTGCCGCATGGTGCGCCGAGGCGCTGCTGCCGGATTGGAACGCGTTGCCCAGGGTGATGCGCTACAATCATGTTATCGTGCAACGGGGCCGCGAGCCGCGTTCGTTGCAGCTCGAGCTGGTCCAGAAGCTGGCAGCGCTGGAAGCGGAGCTGGTTGCTCGGCTGGAAGCAGCCCTGCAGGAGCTGGAAGGAACGGAATCGGCGGGAATAGCTTGAAGATGACCATAAATTGGGTGCTGGCAATCCGAGCATACAGAGGGGAGGCGTGCGATGAGCGTTACAATTGTATTGGGCGTGATCGGAGCGGACTGTCATGCCGTAGGCAATAAAATACTGGAGCACACGTTTACGGAAGCCGGATTTCATGTCGTCAATCTCGGGGTGTTGTGCGCGCAGGAGGAGTTTATCCACGCTGCGGTCGAAACGAACGCGCGGGCCATTCTCGTCTCTTCGCTGTACGGTCATGGCGAGATCGATTGCCGGGGCCTCAAGGGCAAATGCGTCGAGGCGGGTTTGCCCGACGTGCTGCTATATGTCGGCGGCAATCTCGTGGTCGGCAATCACGATTGGGACGAGGTGCGGCTCAAATTCGAGGAGATGGGCTTTGACCGCGTCTATCCGCCGAGCGTGCCGTTGGCCCAAGCAGTGGCTGATTTGCGGAGCGATTTGCAGCGGCAACACGAGCGTCGGCCTGCCGCCGTTTTTGCCTCCTCCGTCGTTGTGGCAGCCGCTGCCACAGCCGACACCGGGTAGGAGGCGACGTCTTGGATCCGGTATTGTGCATCGATTTTGGCAGCACCTACACGAAGCTGACGGCGATTGATCTGGACACCGAGACGATCCTTGCTGCCGCCAAGGACGAAACGACCGGCCAAGTCGACATGATGCTCGGCTTCCGCCGGGCGCTCGCCCGGCTGGAGGCGCAGCTGCCCGCAGCGGCGCGTAAGTTCCGCCGCAAATGGGCGTGCAGCAGCGCGCACGGCGGCCTCAAAATGGTCGCCATCGGCCTTGTGCCCGAGCTGACGGCCGAGGCGGCGAAGCGGGCCGCCCTTGGCGCCGGCTCGCGGATGCTCGGCGTCTACCACGCGATGCTCAGCGGCAGCGAAATCCGCCGCATCGCGCAAATCCGGCCAGACATCATCCTGCTGGCCGGCGGCACCGACGGCGGCAACGTCGCCTGCATCCTGCACAACGCCCGCCTGCTGGCGGACCATGTGCCGGATGTCCCCGTCATCGTTGCCGGGAACAAAAGCGCGGCCGACGACATCGCCGCGCTTTTCCACTCGCGCGGCATGAACTTCCGGCTGGCGCCGAACGTATTGCCGCGCGTGAACGAACTGAACGTCGAGCCGGTACGCGAAGCCATTCGCGAGCTGTTCGCGGCCACCATCGTTCAGTCCAAAGGGCTGGCCGATGCCGAGCGCTGGGTCGGCCATGTGCTGATGCCGACGCCGACCGCGGTGCTGCACGCGGCCCGCCTGCTCTCGCAGGGCACGAAGCAGGAGGCCGGCATCGGCGAGCTTGTCGTCGTCGACATCGGCGGCGCGACGACGGACGTCCACTCCATCGGCGCCGGCGCTCCGATGGCGGCGGGGACCACCCAACGCGGGTTGGAGGAGCCCTTCGCCAAACGGACGGTCGAAGGGGACCTGGGCACCCGCGTCAGCGCGCTGGCCGTCTGGGAAGCGGCCGGCGAACGAGGGCTGGACAAATATGTGCCAATCCGCCGCACCGACTGGGCGGAGCGCTGCCGCTATTTGTCCAGCCATACGAACGTCGTGCCGCAATCGCCGGCCGACGTAGAATTTGACGAGGCGCTGGCTGCCGCCGCCACGGAAATCGCGATGGACCGCCATGCCGGGCGCATCGAGTCGGTCTTTACGCCGATGGGCATTCATTATGCCCAATTCGGCAAGGACTTGCGCCGCACGCCGCACCTGCTCGGCACGGGAGGCGTGCTGGTGCACAGCCGGAGGCCGGAGGCGATTTTGCGCAGCGCCCTCTATGACCCGGCCAGCCCGCAGACGCTCAAGCCCGAGCGGCCCCGGCTGTGGCTCGACGCGTCGTATGCGCTGTCGGCGCTTGGCCTGCTGGCCAGTCACGATCCGAACAAGGCGCTGCGTATGCTCAAGGCTTACATGCAGCCGATATAGGCAGCGGCTAACCACAGCCGCAGAAAGGAGTACGCATGCTTCGGAATCGAAAATGGAGCGAAGCGGAGTTTCGGGCCAAACGCGATGAGGTGCTGCGGACGTGGCCAACCGGCGCAGGCGTCGATCTTGACGAAGCGGTCGCTTATGTCAAGCGGCTGCCTGCGGCCAAATCGTTTCACCGCAAGCTGGCAGACGCCGCAGCGGACGGGCGCTCTCTGGTCCAGCCGCGCGGGGGCGTCGGCGTGCTCGGCGAGCATATCAAGCTGCTGCGGCATTTGCAGGACGCCGGGCAGGCCGATCTGCTGCCGACCACCATCGACAGCTACACTCGCCAAAACCGCTACGCCGAAGGCGAAACCGGCATTCGCGAAAGCGAAGCCGCCGGCCGCTCGCTGCTTAACGGCTTTCCCGCTGTCAACTACGGCGTCGCGGGCTGCCGCCGCGTTCAGGAAGCCGTCGCGATCCCTGTAGAGGCGCGGCACGGCACACCCGATGCCCGGCTGCTGTCGGAAATCGTCTATGCGTCCGGCTGGACCTCCAACGAGGGCGGCGGCATCTCGTACAACATCCCCTATGCCAAGTCGGTGCCGCTGGAGCGCTCGCTGCTCGATTGGCAGTACTGCGACCGGCTAACCGGCTTATATGAGGAAATGGGCATTCGGCTCAATCGCGAGCCTTACGGGCCGCTGACCGGCACGCTGGTGCCGCCCTGCGTGTCCAATGCTGTGGCGATTCTCGAAGCGCTGCTGGCCGCCGAGCAAGGCGTTAAATGTCTGACGCTGGGCTACGGACAATGCGGCAATTTGCTGCAGGACGTGGCGGCGCTGCGGGCGCTCAAGGAGCAGGCGGCGGCGTATTTGGCGACGTATGGCTACAGCGACGTGCATCTGACGACCGTGTTCCATCAGTGGATGGGCGGGTTTCCGACGGATGAGCTGCAAGCCACCTCGCTGATTCTTTGGGGAACGGTGACGGCGTCGCTGGCCGGCGCAACCAAAATTATCGTCAAAACGACCCAGGAAGCGCTCGGCGTCCCAACGATGGAAGCGAACGCGCAAGCCACACGGCTGACCAAAGAGATGGCGACGCTCACGCGCGGCCAGCGGCTGCCGGCGTCTCCGGCGCTGGAACAGGAGGTAAGGCTGATCAAGGAAGAGACGGATTGCTTGCTCGCGAAGGTACTGGAGCTGGGCGAGGGAGACTGGGCCGTCGGCACGGTGCGGGCGTTCGCGGCAGGGACGCTCGATATTCCTTTTGCCCCAAGCCGCTACAATGCCGGACGCATCTTGCCCGCCCGCGATAACGACGGCGCGATCCGGCTGCTCGACTGCGGCCAACTGCCGCTGTCTCCGGCGATTCGCAGCTTTCACCGCGACAAGCTGGAGCAACGCGCGCGCCACGA
Source organism: Paenibacillus athensensis (assembly GCF_004514475.2). Taxonomy (GTDB): domain Bacteria; phylum Bacillota; class Bacilli; order Paenibacillales; family NBRC-103111; genus Paenibacillus_AL; species Paenibacillus_AL athensensis. The sequence continues at coordinate 96,595 of NZ_MYFO02000001.1, forward strand.
AAAACGCAGCGTACAATTCCAAATGGTCGTCGACGACATCTACGCCGTCTCGCGCGGCGCGTTAATCGGCCGGCCGCTGCAGGAGCAATTTTCGAACCTATAATCAGGAGGGAACTTATGTCAGCTGTCGTACAATTCGCCAAGCCGCACATGTACACGAATCCGTTGATTCTCAATTGCCGGGAATACCACGTTTGCGAATATATGCAGGCGTATGGCGTCGAGCATCATTGGCTGTTTTCCGACAACTGGGGCTTTCATTACCGCGCGCTGGACGACTTTTCCGTGCTGGCGGACGCGGCGACGACGCCGTTCTGGGACAATCTCAAGCGGCTGTATCAGACGGACAAGCTCGATTATCGTCCCGACGAGCTGCTGGATGTGCTCAAGCCGGCGCTGTCGCGCAGCATCTGTCTTTTTACGTTTGCCGACACCTACTACTTGCCTTGGCATGACAAATTTGAAACCGAACACGGCCCCTTCCATTTCATTATCACCCAATGGGACGAGGCGGGACGGCACGTGTTTGTGCGGCGCGGCCTGTTCCTGGAATTTGACGGCTGGCTGCCCTACGACCAGATCCGTACAGCCTTTGAATCGTGGAACAGCCAATGCTTCGAGTTGACGAAGCCTACGCTTGCGGTAGATGCTCATGTGCTCAAAAGCCAGCTTCAACGCTGCCTCGCCCGCATCGTCGGCAATCCCGACGGCGGCTTGTCCGGGCTGTACGGCTTGCGCCAGTTCCGCGACGATTTGGCGGACACGCAGCTTGACGTGCTGGCGCTGATCGACGTTTGGTGGGAGCGCCTGCGGGAAGTAATCGATGCACGCAGCCGCTTCCTGGAATTTTTGCACTACCTGCACGCCGAAAGCAAGCTGGTATCGCACGTCGAAGCCGAATGCGTTGAGGCGTTCCAAGCCGCCGTCGAGCTGTGGAACGAGCTGCGCAGCGGCGCCCAGCGCCAAAAAATCGTCGGCACCGCCGCCCCCGCCAAGCTGCTCGCCAAGCTGGAGCAGGTGATTGCTGCTGAGGAGCAATGCGCCCTGCAACTGGCTTCCTTCCTGCACAAGATATGATACAATACTCTTGCAGAGCCCGTTTATGGGACATTCAGGAAAACAGGTGGGAGCTGAAGGCATGGTGGATTTGATAAACGATGTACTGGGCGCGATGGACACGCAGCTGCGGCGGATCGAGGTGTGTCTGGAGCGATTGACCGAGGAACAGGTTTGGGAGCGGCTGCGCGAGGGCATGAACAGCGTCGGCAACCTGTGCGTCCATCTGGCCGGCAACGAGCACCAGCATTTCATTAGCGGCATCGGCGGCAAAAGAATGATCCGCGAGCGCACGCGCGAATTTACGATGAGCGGCAGCTATACCCGCGACGGACTGGTCGCGCTACTGCGCAGCGTCCGCGAGGAGGCCCGCAGCTACTTGACGCTGCTGACGGCGGCCGATTTGGGACGCGATGTGACGATTTTTTATGGCGTCGAGGACTGGTTCACGATGAAGGATCGCGGCGTGAGCGAGCAGGAGCCGTGTTACACGCGCAAGCTGGGGACGATTTTGCTGCAGGTGGCCGAGCATTATGCGTACCACGCCGGGCAGATCGTGCTGATCACCAAGCAATTGCAAGCGACAACGGAGAATGTGACGGAATTCCGCCACTAGGCGAAGATGGGCAAGGAACGGGGCTTACTCCCGGCAGTGCGAGCTGCTGGGGGTGGGCTTTTTTATATGCGAAAACATGCGGGCCTCCCTTGTTCTTTTGCATTGAAGGAACGGGTTCCTTTTGACGAAAAAACGGACTATCATGGAACTAGCGAGATGTCCAAGTGGCGATAGAACAGGAGCCGGCTTATGTTTAAATTTTTACTGAAAGGGTTGGAAGAAATTACGCCTTGGGGCGAAGGCAATCAGCGCTATCTGCACTGGTTCGGCCTGACCGACGCTTGGTATTGGCTTGACATTGAAGGTGTGCAATTGCTGCGTTACAGTGATGAATTTCTACAGAAATATCTTTCACAGCTTCCCTATGTGGATTATCAGTTAGCCCGGCTGTTTTGGGACTTTACCGGGATTGTGAGAGACGTGTTGGCACCGATTCCCGACGAGGTGTTTGCTAACATCCGCACTTTTGAGAATTTTGAAGCGTATCTGGATACGTTGGCGGACTGGCTGGAGCATGAGTGGGACGGAACAGAAGAGGTTTATGACCGCATTTATGTTCCAGCGAGCCAATGGGTGGCCCAGCGGAGACTGGATTCCAGTTACTTGATCGGCGCGCCCCGTATTTACTTTTTCAGAAATGGGGAACAGTTTTACGTCAGATGGATCGCCGACTTTGTCGACGAGCAAGGCGTTCCCATGTGGCAGACGGCGAAAGGGGAGTACGTAGTCGATTTCGGCACCTTCGTCGCTGGGTTACAGCAATCGGTACGTGCTTTTGCCGGTGCGATGGACAAACAAGTGAAGCTTGCGCTTGACGTTCCGAGCGACCTAATTTATATTGATCGGGCCAAATTGCTCGGCAATCATGAAGAGTTTCTGCGAGAAGTGGAGGCTTACGACGATATCCTGTCGTTTGTTTCCGATTGGGCGGATTGGGAGGACGTGGCTGCGAAAATTACACAAATCCGCTGGGGCGGTTGAACCGAACACGGAGGGATATACATTCAGGGAGGCGAGCCCGATGAGCGATATCAAAATCAGCTATCTGCAAGAGGATCATATGAATGTGAAGCTAGTCAAAACCAAGATTGTGACAGCGCTGATTACAACTTTTATTATTATTCTGCTGTATGGTGCTTGGTTCAGGAGTCTGGAGTTCATTCTTATTCCATTTGTCGGAGTCATCATGATGATCGTTTTCATCTTGCCGTTGTCGTTCATTTGTGAAACGTATTTGAATTCCCTCCGGCCTGTGTTCCGGATTCTTTTGACCCTGTTGATTCAAGTTCTGATTCCTATATTTCTTGTCTTTTTGGTGGAGTTTTACGTTTTTCCTTTTTATGGGATATGGGGGTGCGCTTATTTCTTGAATTCGTTTTTGTTTTTTACAGTTTATGGTGTGGTTAAGGGGTATAGGACGGTCAGGCGGAGGAGGTAAGCAAACGATGCAATTTGAGCTGAGTACGGCTGTATATCAGATTTTGGGAATTATTTTCGTTATATTGTTGGGGTATGTATGTTTTCGCTGGATTAAAAAGTGAGTTTAACTTTGCCTACAGCCTAAGAATTAAGCCATTAAGATTGGACAAAAAAAGAGGGGCTTTATGAAAAATACGAAATCCCCCTTCCGGGGGATCAATGAAATCTATGATTTTATATCTAGCTACAATAGAATTGCTTCACAGCGTCTTCAAGCTGTTTCTCAAAGAAGGATGTATCTTCATCCTTTTTATTCAATTTTTTGATATCTGGGATGTCATAGCCTTGTACTCCTTGCGTGTTAAATTCGTGCTCCCCTTCAGTTAGCTGTACAGGTGCATACGAAGCCAATCCGTCGAGTCTGACAAACCAAACATTAACTACATCTTCATATTCATAAAAATCTACGATGTATACTTTCGCACCTTTCCATAATTCGGACTCCGTTCCTTGTGCAAAATCCTGACACCTGTCAGTTGCATATTCTTCTACTGCTTTTATCATTTTATCTTTACGAGGTGAAGTGCCGTAGTTCGGCTTATGCGGAGATTCCACTTTGATCATTAAATTACCTGCATTCTCGTAATTTCCTGGAGGGTAAAGGTCCTTGTCTGCTTGCTTGATAAAGCCGGAAGCATATACAATACCGTTTGAATAGATGATCTTGGCTAACCAATCGCCCAGCTCTGTTTGAATATAAACAGATTGGGTATCCGATGTGTATACTCGAACTTCTGCAGTCAGTTCTTTCCCGACAAGGGGGGCAAAATCAAACTGTTTTTCTGTTTCATTTGGATAAAACCATAGTCGATAATTGATAAATTCCGCAAAGGCTTTTTTTATGTTTTCCATATTCATCTTTGGGGGGAGTTCCAATTCGCTTGCCGTTGCTGCTGTTGCTGAATTAGACAGCTCATGTTGGCTGTTAGTGTTGATTCTGGGCAAAGTCGAACAACCACTTAAAAATATAATAATAAGGATTGCAGCTATCGCTTTTCTTTTATTCACCTGATGGTCCTCCGTTTTCCCCAACATCTCGATCATAATAGATAATATAATGTAATTTTCCTATGCGTGGATCTTACTATTTTACAAAACTTCACTAATAAATGATAGAAAAATTTGGGAATGAATGCTGACAAATGGCTCAGCCAACAAAAAGATATTGAGATTTGGGGATTATATATTCCCATCCGCTTCCCCCTCCATTTTCATCCTACCCGAATCCCCGAAATCATGATAGAATAACGGAAAATTGGCTTGCGAGGTTGGGAGAACGGCATGAAACGACTCATCATGATTGCGATTATTGCCAGCAGCTGTCTGGCGTTGACGTTTTCCTTATATTATATGCTCACGGTCTATCAGAGCGATTTGGGCATGTCGAGCGGCGGGGCGCCGATGACGCAGGCGCAGGCGAAGCGCATTGTGATCATTTCGCAGGAACAGGGCAGCTTCATGATGAACGAGATTCAGCAAGGTGCGCGCGAAGCGGCTCAGGTCCATCAGGTGATGATCGATTTCTGGGGCGTATACCGTTCGAATCTGGAAGAGCTGGTTCAGCAGGTAGATATTGCAATCGCTTCCAAAGTAGACGGGATTATCGTCGAAGGCGTGGACGATCCGGAATTTGAGCGTATTGTCAGCAAGGCGACGTCGCGAGGCATTCCGGTCATTACGATCAATTCGGATGCGCCGCACAGCTTGCGCAAGGCGTATGTCGGGTCGGATCATCACCAGGAGGGGATTGTGCTCGGGGAGTATATCGCTGCGCAGCTCAAGGGCCAAGGTCAGGTGGGCGTGATTCGCAATGCGACGGGGTCGGCGGCCGACGATTTGCGGCTCAAGGGCTTGAGCGAGGTGCTGGAGCGCTACAGCGGCATGAAGCTGGTGTTTGCGTCGGACGATACGATCACCGGGCAGCCGAATATGCAGGTGTACGATATTTTGAACCATTATCCGCAGGTCAGTGCGTTTGTCAGTTTGCCGACGGCATCGGGCGAAAGCATTGTGCAGGCGGTGTATTCGCGTTCGCGTGTAGACGAGTATCCGATTTTCCTGTTTGACGATTCGCCGCAGACGACGATGCTGATCGACAAGGGGATGCTGCTCGCCGGCTTGTCACCGCATTATGAGGATATGGGCCGCATGAGTGTGGATTTGGTTGTGGGCTGGCTGGACGGGACGAAGCTGCCGCTTAATGACAGCTACTTCACGCCGATTCGTGTCGTCACGGCTTCCGGCGAAGGGGGTGACGCCCGATGAAAACGATCCGCAGTAAAATGATGCTGCTGTCGCTGATGATCTGGATCATCATGGCGATCATCTGGATTTCGATGAGTATTTTCAATCAGGTGACGGTGGAGAAATACAATGAAATTTTGCAGCGTTATTTGCTGATGAATCAGGCGTCACAGCTTAGCCAGCAGGCGCTGACGTCGCTTAATAACTACCGGATGACGCCGACGCTGGAGACGCTGGCCGGCTATCAGACCGACAGCAGCAAGCTGCTGCATACGGCGGCCGAGTTGAACTGGCTGCGCAATCAAGACAACACCATGCGGATCGACAATGTGCAAAATATGCTGGAAAGCCAAGCGGAGACGATGGACCTCGCCGTGCGTTTCCAAAAGGATAACGATGAAGAGAACGCCGCCAAGGAATTTGACGAAGCGACGAACATCTCCAAGTATATCGCCGAAGCGACGTTGACGCTGATTAGCGGCGAGCAGACGACCTATGACGCCTTTTATCGCAAAATTATCGAGCGCAGCAGCGACATCAAGAAGATGGGCTTTTGGACGCTGGCGCTTGTGTCCCTGCTGCTGCTGCTGTTCTCGTATCGCTTTGTCAACAGCGTGACGGAGCCGATTCGCATGCTGACGCAGTCGGCGCGTGAGATTTCGCGCGGGCGGTTCGAGAATCCGATTAACGTCGAGGGCAATGACGATATGGCCTTTTTGGCGAAAACGCTCGATAACATGCGCGTCAGCGTCGGCAATCTGATCGATGAGATCCAGAGCAAGGCGCAGCTGGAATACGATTTGCACCGCCATAAGCTGATGCTCAAGGAAAGCGAGCTGAAAAGCCTGCAAAGCCAGATTAACCCGCATTTTTTGTTCAACACATTGAACATGCTGTCGAAGGAGGCTTATTTGGCCGGGGCGGAGCAGACGAGCGAGCTGATCAGCTCAGTGGCCGGGATGCTGCGCTACAATTTGCGCAAGATGGACAGCAAGGTGACGCTGAAGGACGAAATTGCGGTGCTGGAGGAATATTTGCATATTCAGCAGGCGCGCTTTGGCGACCGGCTGCGCGTGGTGCGCGAGATTGACGAGCGGGCGCTGCACGTGGAGGTGCCGATTCTGATTTTGCAGCCGCTGGCGGAGAACGCTTTTATTTATGCGATTGAGCCGGCCGAGGACGGCGGGACGCTGACGGTGCGCGTCAAGGAGGAAGCCGATGCGATTTGCGTCGATATTGAGGATACGGGACCGGGGATGACGGAGGAGCAGCTGGCGCGTCTGTTGACGGATAGCGGAGCGGCGGAATACAAGGGGCATTCGACGGGCATTGGCCTGCGCAATGTGACGCATCGGCTGCAGCTGTTTTACGGCGTTGACGAGATGATCGCGATACGCTCCGCGCCCGGTAAGGGCACTTGCATTACATTAAAGCTGCCGAAGGGGGCGCCAAGAGCATGATTCGCTTGTTGATTGTAGACGATGAACCGATTGAACGGATGGCGTTGCAAAAAATGATCGAGGACGGCGCAACCGGCATCGAGGTTGTCGGCCATGCCGCCAACGGCCGCGAGGCGATTGCCGCTGCCGACCGGCTGCAGCCGGACCTGATCACGATGGATATCAAGATGCCGGGCATCAACGGCCTGGAAGCGATTGAGAAAATCAAGGAAACGAACGATACGATCAAGTTTATCGTCGTGACGGCGTTTGATACGTTTGAATTTGCCCGTCAAGCGATCAAGCTGGGGGTCAGCGACTATATGCTCAAGCCCAGCCGCACCGCGGTTGTGCTGGAGACGATCGGCAAGGTGGCCGCCGATATCCGCCTGGCCCGCACCGAGCTGGAGCAGCGGCGGCTGGACCGCGAACGGCTGCAGAAGATGGTGCCGATCGTCGAAGCGGACATCGTCTCGCAGCTGCTGTTCGATTACGTGCCTTCGATTCATCTGGACGAGATGATCGAGCTGCTCGGCCTGCCTTCGGCCAGCGGCGGGTTCGTGATGAACGTGCTGCTGTCGACGCCGGCCGACCGGGAAGTCAGCCCCGAGGAGCTGGACCTGCTGTATGCGCGGCTGACCAAGCCGATCTATGAATCAACGCTGCGCTGCTGGATCGGCAAGCTGTCCGGCAAGCAGCTGCCATTGATCGTGTTCAACGACAGCGAACGTGCATACCGCAACCACGCGGTCGGGCTGGCACGCAAGCTGGTGCAGACGCTGCGGCGGCTGGGCGGCAACGAGCCGTTCATCGGCATCGGCGGCTTTTGCCCCGATGTGCGCGAGCTGCGCAAATCGTATCACGAGGCGTTGTTTGCGTCGGCGGATACGACGGCGGCGGCGCGCTTCTGCCTCTATGAAGATTTGGCGCAGCAGGGGAGCGAGACGGCGGGCAGCCTGACCGCGGAGATGGAGAAAAATGTGCTGGAGGAAGTGCGGCGCGGCCATTGGGCGGCGGCGGGCGAGCAGATCGGCCAGATGATCGACGTATACGAAGGGGCGGGGCTGAGCGCCGGAATGGCGCAGCAGCGAATTTTTGAAGTGCTGATCATTGTCTCGCGGATGCTTCAGGATATGGGCATTGACGTACCCAAGCCTTATTATAAGGAACAAGCCGGCGCTTATCTGCAGCTCAAGGCGGAGACGCGGCTTCTGGTCGGCCAATTGATGGAAACGACGGAGACGCTCACCGGCGGGATGGAAACCGATCTTTTGCAGCGAATGAAGCTCTACATCAAGGAGCATGCGCACGAGGATTTGTCGCTGGAGCGGGTAGCGGCGACGGTCGGGCGGAATCCTTTTTATATCAGCAAGCTGTTCAAGGAGCATTTCGGCACCAACTATATTGATTTTCTGACCGAATGCCGCATGGAGATGGCCAAGCATCTGATGCAGGAAACGGACAAAAGCTTGAAGGAAATTACGTTTGAGATCGGGTACAACGATCCGAATTATTTCAGCCGGGTGTTCAAAAAAGCCGTCGGCCATTCGCCGACCGATTACCGGAAAATGCTGCTGCGTCCGGTGAAGGCCAAGACCGGCTCGGGAAGGAGCGAGCTTCTGTGACAAGGAACGCATGGAAGCGCCGCGCCGCGGCTGGTCTGCCGGCGCTGCTGCTGCTGGCGCTTTGCGCCTGTACGGGACCGGCCGAGGAGCCGGTTTCGACGCCGGGCAGCACGCAGACGCCGCAAGCGACCGGCGCAGCCGGACGCGACGACGGCAAGGTCGTGGTCGGGTTGTCGATGGATACGCTGCTGGAGGAGCGCTGGCAGAAGGACCGCGATTTGTTCAAGGCCGCGGTTGAGCAGCTTGGCGCGCAGATCGAGGTGCAAGCGGCGAACGGCGACGACGCCAAGCAGATGCAGCAGGCCGAATATTTAATTTCGCGCAATGTCGACGTGCTCGTTGTCGTGCCGCATAACGCCGAGGTGGCGGCGGGCATTGTCGACAAGGCGCATAAGGCCGGCATCAAGGTCATGTCCTATGACCGGCTGATCGTTGGCGCGGATGTCGATCTGTACGTTAGCTTCGACAACGAGAAAGCAGGTGAACTGCAGGCCAAGGCAATGGTCGAAAAAGCACCCAAGGGCAACTACGTGCTGATTGAAGGCGCGGACACCGACAACAACGCCCATATGTTCAAAAAAGGGCAAATGAACATTCTCAAGCCGCTCGTCAACAGCGGCGACATCCGCATCGTCTTCGATCAGTTCACGAAGGAATGGAAGCCCGTCAACGCGCTGGACAACATGCGGCTGGCGCTGGCAGCCAACAGCAACCGCATCGACGCGGTCGTGGCGGCGAATGACGCAACCGCAGGCGGCGTCATTCAAGCATTGGCTGAGCAGGGGCTGGCCGGCAAGATTCCCGTGTCCGGGCAAGACGCCGAGCTGGCCGGTGCGCAGCGGATCGTCGAGGGAACGCAGACAATGACCGTGTACAAGCCGATCGAAAAGCTGGCCGAAACAGCGGCCGATCTCGCCGTCAAGATGGCCAAGGGCGAAGCGATTTACGCCGACAAGTCGGTCAACAATCGCAAAATCGACGTGCCGTCGATTCTGCTGGAGCCGATTGCTGTCGATGCCTCGAACATCGATGCGACAATTATCGCCGACGGGTTCCACAAACGCGAGGACGTGTATAAAAAAACGCCATAACGGGAAAAACACAAAATAGTATAGCAAGGATAAAAAAAGTGCTACATAAAAGCGCATTCAATGCCGCGATACGGTGCTATACTCAATTTGTAACCGGCGAAAGCCAAAACAAATGAGAGGGGTTTACCAATGAAGAAAAGCGTGAAAGCGATTTCGCTTATGCTCGTCGTCATGATCTTTGCAGTGATCGTTTCGGCTTGCGGCGACAAAGGCAGCAAAGTGAATGTAGGTATCGTATTGCCTACGAAAGACGAACCAAGATGGGTACAAGACGAGCAGCGTTTCAAAGACGCACTCAACGGCACGAAGTATTCCGCAGAAATTTTGTTCAGCCAAGGTTCCTCCGCTAAAGAAAAAGAAAACGTTGACGCCCTGATTGCCAAAGGCATCAAAGTTCTGATCATTTGCCCGCAAGACGGCGACGCTGCTGCCGCTTCCGTAGAAGCTGCGAAAAAAGCAGGCGTACAAGTTATCTCCTACGACCGTCTGATCACAAATACAGACGCTGTTAACTACTACGTAACCTTCGACAGCGTAGCCGTTGGTAAAGCACAAGGCCAATACCTGGTTGACCATGCCAAAGGTAAAGGCGAGCCGCTCTACCTGTACGCTGGCGCTGCTTCCGACAACAACGCGTTCCTGTTCTTCCAAGGCGCTTGGGAAGTACTGCAACCGAAAATCGCTGACGGCACATTCAAAATTGCCAACTCCAGCGAAGCTGTAAACCTGCAAGGCAAAGCGCAACTGTCCCGTGAAGAGCTGTCCAAAATCATCGGTCAGGTTACTACGAACTGGGATGCAGGCGAAGCGAAAAACAAAGCGCAAACGCACCTTACGGCAGCAGCTGCCGACGCAAAAGGCGACGTAGCGATTCTGGCGCCAAACGACGGTACAGCTCGTTCCATCGCCGACGTATTCGCTTCCGACTCCGCAATCAAAAGCTTTGTTGTAACAGGTCAGGATGCTGAAAAAGCTTCCATCCAATACGTAATCGACGGCAAACAATCGATGACCGTGTTCAAAGACGTTCGCACACTCGTAAAAGACGCTATGGGTATGGCCGTAGTTATCCTTGACGGCAACACTCCGCAAACAACCGGTTCCTACAACAACGGCAAAGTGGACGTAAAAGCTAAACAAACGAACGTAATCGTCGTGGACAAAGCTAACGTAAAAGCAGCGCTCGTTGACTCCGGTTACTACCAAGCCAGCGACTTCAAAGGTCTGTAATCGTCGAAACACACATAGTTCGGAAGGAAATAGTGATAGATAGCGATGTCTATCACTATTCCTTTATTCAACAGTTGTTTGGTTAAGGAGCGCTAGGACTATGAGCAAATACATTTTAGAAATGAACCATATTTCCAAGGAATTCACCGGCGTTAAAGCGCTTTCCAACGTCAACTTCAAGGTTGACGCAGGTGAAATTCATTGTCTGATTGGTGAAAACGGCGCTGGCAAGTCGACGTTAATGAAGGTGCTAAGCGGAGTATATCCGTACGGCACGTATGCCGGAGATATCGTGTTTGAAGGTCAGGTACAGAGCTTCTCCAAGATCAGCGACAGCGTAAAAGCGGGGATCGCGATCATTTATCAGGAGCTGGCGCTGTTCCCCGATCTGACGGTGTACGAAAATATTTATGCAGGCAACGAGGTCAAAAGAGGCGGGCTGATCGACTGGAATCAGACGATTCTGCAAGCCAAAGAGATGCTGCGCAAGGTCAAGCTCGACGTAAACCCGGAGATGCTGGTCAAGGATTTGGGCGTCGGCAAGCAGCAGCTGGTGGAAATCGCCAAGGCGTTAACCAAAAACGTCAAGCTGCTCATTCTTGACGAGCCGACTGCGGCGCTGAACGAGAAAGAGAGTGACAACCTGCTCAATCTGCTTCGCGATTTGAAAAAGCAAGGCATCGCCAGCATCATGATTTCCCATAAGCTCAAGGAAGTCACGGCGATTGCCGACAAAGCGACTGTGCTCCGCGACGGTCAGACGATCTGTACGCTGGACGGCGCCAAGGGCGAGATCACCGAGCCGGTCATCATCAAGAACATGGTCGGCCGCGAGATCGAGGACATTTATCCCAAACGCCAGCACAAGAAGTTCGGCAGCACCATTCTGGAAGTGCGCAATTGGACGGCATTCGATCCCGAGTTGGGCCGCGAAGTTGTCAAGAACGTCAATCTGAATGTCCGAAAAGGCGAAATCGTCGGCATCGCCGGGCTGATGGGCTCGGGCCGCACCGAGTTGGCGCAAAGTATTTTCGGCAATCCCAAGCTGTACAGACTGCAAGGCGAAATGCTCCTCGACGGACAAAAGCGCGCGTTCAAGCATCCCAAGGATGCGATTGACGCCGGCATTGCCTACGTCACCGAGGACCGCAAGGGCGACGGGCTCTTTTTGCTCCAGGATATCAAACAGAATGTTTCGGCAGCGAACCTGCATGCCATCGCTTCACAAGGGGTCATCAATCAAAACGAAGAAGTCAAAGTAGCCAACGGTTACAAGCAATCCCTCAACATTAAAGCGCCCTCGGTCGAACAAATTGTCGGCAATCTGAGCGGCGGGAACCAGCAGAAGGTTTCTTTGGGCAAGTGGTTGTTCGTGAACCCGAGCTTGCTCATTCTGGATGAGCCTACGCGCGGCATTGACGTCGGGGCGAAATTTGAGATTTACACGATTATGAACAAGCTGATCAGCGAAGGCATGAGCATCATTATGATCTCTTCCGAGTTGACTGAAGTATTAGGTATGAGCGATCGCGTATATGTCATGGCGGAAGGGCAGATCAAAGGCGAGCTGTCCATTGACGAAGCAGATCAAGAAAAAATTATGAAACTTGCAACGCATTAGGGGGAAGGGCCAGTGCCATTTTTTAGCGAAGCGAAATCGTTAGTTAAGCACAATATTCGGGACTACGGCATGTATATCGCTTTGTTCGTCATCATGCTTGTATTTTCAATTTTGACAGACGGACTGTTCATGTCGTCTCGAAACATCAGTAACCTGATCGATGCGACGGGCTACATCGCCGTTCTGGCCGTAGGCATGACGCTGGTCATCGTCATCCGGCACATCGACTTGTCCGTCGGCTTTGCCGCCGGCTTTCTGGGCGCGATTGCCGCGATTCTGCTGTCGCAGGCCGGCGTGCCGTATTACATCACCATTCCGATCATTCTCGTGCTCGGCATCGTAGTTGGTTTGTTCAACGGCCTGCTGGTCGCCCGATTTGGCATTCCGTCGTTCGTTGCCTCGCTGGCGGGGATGTTGATTTTCCGCGGCGCGCTGCTCCGTGTCACAGAGAAGACGGGAACGATTATCGTCAAAGACGAGCATTTCAACGCCATCGGTAACGGCTTTATTCCAGCCATCGCCAAAGTAGGCGGCTTGAATCTGCTGTCACTGATTCTCGGCGCGCTGATGATCATTGCTTACATCTACAGTGAATTGTCCAAGCGCCGCAACAAGCTCAAGTACAATTTTGAAGTCGTCTCCAACAGCATTTTCGCCGTCAAGCTGATCTTCGTTTCGGCGATTATTGCCTACATCACCTGGATTTTGGCCGGTTACAACGGCTTCTCCTGGACGGTCATTATCGTCATGATCGTTGTAGCGGTGTATCACTTCCTGACCACCTCGACCGTGCTCGGACGTCACATCTACGCCGTGGGCAGCAACCCGGAAGCAGCGAATCTGAGCGGTATCAGCGTAAAAAAGATCACCTACATCGTCTTCGGTTCGATGGGTCTGCTGTCCGCGCTCTCCGGCATTTTGTTCACCGCACGTTTGCAATCGGCGACGACAACAGCCGGTACGCTGTTTGAGCTTGACGCGATTGCAGCCGCTTATGTCGGCGGCGTATCCGCGGCAGGCGGCGTCGGTAAAGTAACGGGCTCGATCATCGGCGCGATCGTCATGGCTTCGCTCTCCAGCGGTATGAACCTGCTGGGCGTCGGCATCTCCTATCAGTACATGATCCGCGGCGCTGTGCTCGCGATTGCCGTTATCTTCGATGTCGTTACGCGTAAACAACGTGCTTAGTCATTAAAATGCGCAGTAAATCAAACGTTCCCGGCTTGCTGACCGGGAGCGTTTTTTTGTTTCAATGGCCCGAATTACGGGTAATAAACAATGGATACTACCATTTATCGGAATAGATCGAATGTACTAATTTGGGCGAGATTACTATTTAGGTATTTAGACTTATGTGATACACTGTTACCTGAGCCGATATTCTTATGTGAGACGTGTTAAGTTTGGTAACAGCTTCCATGTGCCAGCTTTGTACAGGATTTGTATATCCGCCAATGCTATACTATTTCGAACAGAATGGAAGGAGGCGGGAGATGAACAGCATTCGCTGGCTGCAGAGGGCGCATCTTCGCGTCTCGCCTGCCGCCCTCGCCGCGGCGGCCGTGTTTGTGATAACAGCGATTGCGCTGTTCACGCCGCCCTTCATCGGCATGGCCGACAACGGCGATTTTTTCCGGATTTTATACAGCAACGGCATTTACTTCAACGCACCGGATTATAACAGCCAGTATCTCGGCTATTTCGTCAAGGAATACGGACTGTACCAGTTTTTTAACGAAAACGGCGCGACGCTGTTTTCCTCGCAATCGATGTTCATTAAAGCGGCGATTTGGCTGAACCAGCTCATCTATAGCTCGCAGGTGTTTGACATTCGGTTTCAATCCGCCTTATACCTGCTGATCTATACCGCGGCCGTCTATCTGCTCGTGGAGGCGCTGACCTGGAAGCTCGGTCGCAAGCCCGGATACGCGATAGCTGCGGTGGCTGTGGTGATGTTCGGCGATACGGGCTATACGGCGTATTTCAATTCCTTTTACGGCGAAAGCGTTGTGCTGATCATGACGATGCTGATGCTGGCGTCGGGACTGCTGTTATATCGCCGAAGGTTCAACGACTACGCCATGCTGGCGGTTTTTATTGTCAGCGCCGTAATTCTTACCGCCAGCAAGCAGCAGAATGCGCCCGTGGGCGTCATTGCCGGCCTGCTCGGCATTTTCCTGATCTATATTCGGACGCAGCGGACGTTCCGGATCGTTACAACGGCGGCGCTGCTGGCGCTGATCGGCGTCGGGATCGCAACGTATGCGCTCATCCCGCAGGAGTTTGTCAATATTAACAAATACCATGCTATGACGCGCGGCGTGCTGATGGGTTCGACGAATCCGGAGAAAACGCTGGAGGGCTTTGGCATCGACAAGCAGTTTGCCGTGCTGAACGACAGCTTGTACTACGATCCATACGCGCCGGCCGACGTCGATTCCGAGCTTTTGCAAAATCAGTTCTATAGCAAATACGGCTTCGGCTCGATTCTTGCATACTATGCCGCGCATCCCGATCAAGCGGGTCAAATGCTGAACCTGGCCGCCCGCGACGGGTTTACGATTCGGCCGAAAGCAATGGGCAATTATGAGAAAAGCGCAGGCAAGCCGTTTGGCGCGCAGACGGTGTTTTTCTCGGGCTACAGCTTGCTCAAGGATGCATTTGCGCCAAAAACCTTCGGGTTTGTGATCCTTTGGACGTTAATTATCGTAGGACTGTATATGCCGTCCTTTGTTACGGCGATCAGACAGCGGCGCTTCCGCCATACGATACGGCTGCCGCTGCTCGTCATGATGATCGCTATGGGGCTTTCCGGCGTCGTGGTCTCGATTGTCGGGGCAGGCGACGCGGATTTGGCCAAACACGAATTTTTATTTACGTTGACCTTTGATCTGGTCACCTTTACCGCCGTCGGCGACTTAATCGCCAAACGGCTGTGGAACACAGAGTCCGAGACGGAGCCTAAGCAGGCCCTCGCGGCCTAATCGCAGATAAGGGGGGGAGAGGCATGCTGATGCGACGGTTATTGCCGGTTGGTTTGCTGCTGCTGGTCATCTTGTCTATGGTGCTGCCGCTTCCCGCGACGGCGCGGGCCGAAGAAGTCCGCCCGCAGCAAGTGCTCCTGCTTTACGACAGCCTTGCGTCCGGTACGGCGAAAGCGGGCAATATCGAAGCGCTGGAGCGATTGCTCGCAGCCTTCGGCGTTCAAACGACGGTGATGTCGTTCGACCGTTATGTGTCTGGCAGCCTTTCGACCTACAGCAAGCTGATTGCCATACGCAACGCCGACGACCTTCCTGCGCTGCCGCAGGCTTTGCTTGCCGATCTGGAATCTTTCAGCGGCGGTCTGCTGCAGGTAGGGGGACAGCCGCTGGCTCCGGTGCAGCGGAAGCTGCAGCTGGAAATCGCGCAAACGGGCGGTGCGGACACGCTAAGCCTGCGCATCGACCAATTCGCACAAGCGGCGATTACGGCCGAAGGCATTCCCTATATTGTCGGACACGCAGGCAGCGGCTACGGGGAATTCAGCTCGGAAATGCGCGGTAGCGTCAGTCCCTATGGAGTGGCGTTGGACAATTACGCCTATATTCCTTTTTTGGTCAAGGGCAATTTGACCGAGCTCGCCGCTTCGTATGTGTTGAAGGACTGGCTTGCCGTCAGTGCGTCCGGTCATTATTATGTGCTGCTGAACGGCATTTACCCGTTCTCCGATCTCGATCTGCTTAATGAGACGGCCGATCGTTTATACGATGCCGGTATTCCGTTTATCGCCAGCGTTCAGCCGGTGCTCGATCACCTGGATTATCCCGCTGCGCTGCGCTATCTGGAGACGCTCAAGCATGTGCAGTCGCGCAATGGCAGCATTATCGTCAACGCGCCTGTCGTCGCATCGACGATCGTGCAGGATGTTCATGTGCTGCAATCGCAGATGGAAGAATTCCTTGACGCGCTGGCCGGCTACGGCATCGCGCCACTTGGGGTAGGGGCGGAAATGTACTGGTCCTACGACCAGCATTATACGCAGGATGGATTGCGCTTTTTCGATTCCAGCATCGTATTTGCCAATGAGAAGATCATGTATCGTTCGCCTGCGGACAGCTCGACCGCGTTTGCTTCGAATGCCTATACGGTCAAAGCTGGCGAGCTCGCTCCTTACCTGGCCCCGCGACAGGCGCTTGCGCCCCTGCCGATGGACACGGCGCTGGTGTATCCGTTCCCGCAAAGCCGCAGCGAGCTGGAAGCAATGATGCAGTCGTTGCTCGCGGACTGGTCGACGTTTGCCGACTACAAGAACAGCGAGCATACCGTGCGCACCGCGCACAATGAAACCGGCTCGCGCAGCGGACATTTGCAAATTAACGGCACGGCGATTATGATGAACAACAATATTCAGGAAATTCAATCCGAGCATACGTATGTACAAGAGAACGAAAAAAGCTTTAAAAAGCTGTTTTCCGTGCAAAATAACATTTTCATCGTGTTGATTCTGGTTACGCTGCTATTGTTCGCTGCGTTCCTGATCATCGGCTACCGCCTCTACAGGCAAAAATATCGACACACGGGGAGGGCGCTATGACCATTTCTGATATTTTAATGCTCATTTCGGTCATTTGCATATGGACGCTCCTCCTGGTTAACGTTGCCCTGATCGTGGCAGGCTATCTGTATTACATCCAGATTGAAAACAAGGAGGTGCCGCCGCTCGTCGGCGACCCTCCTTTTGTCACGATTATGGTGCCGGCGCATAACGAGGGCCGCGTGATCGGCCAGACGGTCGAATCGCTGCTGGCGCTGGAGTATCCTCACGACCGCTATGAAATAATCGTGATCAACGACAATTCCTCCGATAACAGCAGCGTGCTGCTGGGCGAGCTGCAGCGCAAATACGAGGGGCGCAATCTGATCATCATGAATACCGACGCCGTAACCGGAGGCAAGGGCAAGTCGAATGCCTTGAACCTCGGCTTCAAGCAAAGCCGCGGCGAGCTGATCGCCATTTACGACGCTGACAATACCCCGGAGAAAAAAGCGCTTATGTATCTCGTATCGGAGATTACCCGCGACCCGCTGCTGGGAGCCGTCATCGGCAAATTCCGCACCCGCAATCGCGACGTCAACCTGCTGACGCGCTTTATCAACGTCGAGACGCTGTCGTTCCAATGGATGGCGCAGGCCGGACGCTGGAAGCTGTTCAAGCTTTGTACGATTCCCGGCACGAACTTTATTATGCGGCGGGAGATTGTGGAGCGGATCGGCGGCTGGGACGTCAAGGCGCTGGCCGAGGATACCGAAATCAGCTTTCGCATCTACATGATGGGCTATCGGATCAAGTTTCAGCCGAAAGCCGTTACGTGGGAGCAGGAGCCGCAGACGGTCAAGGTATGGTTCAAGCAGCGGACCCGCTGGGCGAAGGGCAATATCTACGTCATTGTCAAAAACATTCCGCTGCTGTTCGATCCGGCCGCGCGGCAGGTGCGCTTCGACATATTATATTTTCTGTCGATCTACTTCCTGCTGCTCACTTCACTGGTGATGTCCGATCTGCTGCTTGTGCTCCATGCGCTCGGGTACGTGGCCACCACCATCGCCGGCTTCAGCTCCTTCCTGTGGATGCTGGCGGTTACGCTGTTTGTCGTCGGCACGTTCATTACGCTGGTGACGGAAAAAGGAGAAATGCGGTTATCCAACGTATGGATCATTCTGCTGATGTACATTTCATATTGTCAGATGTGGATGGTCGTTGCCGCTTACGGCATGTACGCCTATATCAAAGACCAGCTGTTTAAACGTGAAGCCAAATGGTACAAAACCGAACGGTTTTAGCTAGGAGAGATTAGACGATGAACATACGGAAAGTTGGGCTGGCGGTCTGCTGCGCGCTGTTGCTGCTGCAAGCGGCAGGCGGGCGCGCCGCGATGGCGGAGGACTTGCCGGCCGCAGCGCCCAAGCAGGTGCAGACGAATTTTACCGACACCTCGCTGCTTGGCGGAATTACATATACGCAACAATTTTTTCAAGTGGAATCGTATTGGAGTGTCAAAGCGGTCGAGCTGCATCTCGATTACAAGGTATCGCAGCTGATGCAAAACGAGCGTTCCAGCGTGACGGTTTATATCAATAACGTGCCGTTCTATTCGTTTCGGCCCGATCAGGCGGAAACCGTTGAACAGCAGCTGACGCTGGCTGTGCCGGTCGAGCATGTCATCGAAGGCGTGAACACGCTGATGGTGCAGGGGCATCTGGAGACGACGGCGCCCGTCGTAGAAAATGCCTGCCTGCCGACCGATACCCGCGATAACTGGCTGCAGATTGCCAAAACGTCGCGTGTAAACGTCCAATACGACGATGTATCGACGCAAACGAGCATTCGTGATTTCAACGCCCGGTTCATCGGATTGGACACGGTCAAAAACGGTGAAAATGCCCTGGCCGTTCCGGCTGCGGCTACGCCCGCCGAATTGGAAGCGGCTACGTACGCGCTGTCCGGCTTCGCCAAAGCGAATCAGGTCGGCGACAAGCCGGTGCCGCTTGTGCCCTACGGCAACGATACGCTGCAGGGCAAGCAGGCGGTGGTGCTGATTGCGCTATATGAGAATTTGCCTGATGAGGCCAAAGCGCTGATTCCCGCCGAGTCCGCAGCCAATAAGGCCGTGCTGCAGCTGGCATCGCTGGGGGGCAGAACGACGCTGCTGATCACGTCGTCCGATGCCGGGCTGCTGGTCAAGGCGGGGCGATTTGCCGCCAATCAGGGGCTGCTCGGGCAAATTGATGCAGATCGCAAGGAGATCGACACGACCACCGAGGTCGATACGCCGCCGGTTAGCGTAAGCCGCAATCTGACGTTGACGGAATCCGGCGACAAGCTGGTCGGGGACCGCCACCGGGAGCGCGCGTTTTTCATCTCTTTGCCGGGTAACCGTTCGATTGCCGACGCCAGCAAGCTGTCGATTCATTACCGCTATGCGCGCAATCTCGATTTTGACCGTTCGATGGTCACGATCCTGATCAATGACACGCCGATTGGAAGCAAGCGACTGTCCACGGAGATGGCCGACAGCGATCATATCGATCTGACGATTCCCAAGACGCTTAACATCAGCGGCAATTTCTCGGTCAAGGTGGCGTTCGATCTGGAGTTGAAAAACGCCAATTGTATCGAAAATCAGGAGCAGATGCCGTGGGCGTTCATCGAAAAGGATTCGCTGCTCCAGCTCAATACAAAGGATCGCGCCGATCTGCTGTTCAATAACTACCCGTATCCGCTGTTGCGCGACGGCAGCTACAATCAGGTCGCCGTCGTGCTGCCGGCGCAGCGCGATCTGTACCTTTACCAGACGCTGACCAATCTGTTCAACCTGCTTGGTCGGTATGCCCAGACCAACACGGGCGAGGTCTTGTATTACGAGGACACAGTCAATGCCGTCAAGCTCAAGGGTCGCGAGATCATAGCCATAGGCGGCTTCAAGGACAATGCGGTTATCCGCAACAATAACGACAAGCTGTATTTCTCTTACGACGACAGCGGACAGGGCTTTGTGTCCAATGAAAAAATGAGCATCGAAGCGAACTACGGCCGGCGCATCGGCACGCTGCAACTGATCGATTCGCCGTATGAGAGCGGCTTCGGCCTGCTGGCCGTCACCGGCAGCAGCCCGGAATTCGTCTATCTGGCTTCCAAGCTGATCGGCTCGGAAGGCACGCTCTGGAAGGTATTCGGCGACGGTGCGGTCACCGACAAGGACGGCAATGTGCAGGCTTTCCGCTTCAAGAAGCAGGCGGAGGCGGCCCCGTCGACCAATCTCGGCGACATCGTGGAGCGTAAGGATGTGCTCGGCTTCATGGCCGCGGCGATGCTGGTCGCCGTGCTTGTGCTTGTTTCCCTGATTTTCTTGGTCCGTAAATACAGCAGGAAGCGGAGGGATCGCCGATGAACCGCCTGCGCAGCAGTATCGTCTCCGACGCCGCATTCCTGCTTCTGATTTTGGCTTGCTTTATCAGCATCGTGTTTACGGCAGGCAATCCGAATTTGTACATCCAGAACATTATTTTTCTGAACGTGGCGTTTCTGATTGCCGTGGTCACCTATTTTACGACCGTGACGACAGGACTGATTCTGAATATCCTGTTCATCTTCGGCTACGGCACGTTCACGCTGTACCAGACGGTGGTCGTTGGCGGACTGATCGGCACGCAGAACTATTTCTGGCTGATTATGACGCCGGTATTTACCGTGGCTACGTGGCTGCTCACTATGGGCAACCGCCAGTTGCAGCTCGAAAACGAGCAATTGCATAAAGCCAACGCTTCGCTTGCTACCGTAGACGCTTCCACAAGCCTGAAAACAACCTTGTCGTTCCAGACGGATGCGACGGTGTTTATGGCGCTGTCCACCCGCTACCAGATTCCGTTGACGCTCATGGTGATTAGCGTGAAATACTGGGATGAGCTCAAGCGGATGATTGGCGAGGAGCAGTTGCTGGAGGCTGTACACGATTTGTCCAAAATGAACCAAACGAGCATCCGCACGAACGATTCGCTCTATTTGCTGAATAAGGATAACCCGATGTGGGGCATGCTGCTGTTTACCGACCGCCCGGGCGCCAACATCGTGATTGACAGACTGCGCAGCCGCGTCGATGAGCGCAATCGCGACGAATTCGCGACCAAATACCGCGTCGAGCTGGTGCTGAAAATCGGCGCGGTGGAATACGACGCCGAGCAGATTCCGAGCCCGCTGGAGTTTATTGCGCAAGCAAAGAAACAACTGGAATTCGACGTCTGATCCTCCCCGCGTACACGGGTAAGGTGATGGCGGCAAGCCGTACAGGGCGATCTGTACGGCTTTTTGGCGTGATCGGGAAGGAGCAGCAGGCACTGGGGGAAGGGGCGCTCCAGATTCAAAGCCTGCCGGCAGGGGTAAAACGAAGCAGGAGGCCGGATTTTCTGGCGCTGACTGCCTGCCGTATGCGCTGCGGCACGTCTGACTTCCGCAACGGCGGGCGACTCCCGGAGCGCGGCGCCCGCCGTGCGGCCGCTGACAGACCTGTGCAGTGGTATGGCGGCTGAAGTCGCGCGGTCGTGGCCGCAAGGGGAGCTGGACAACCTGCAGCGTCCGTCTCGCTGGCCGTTGTCTGGGAACAGGCAGCCAAGAGCTTGCATGTCCCCAGCCGCAGGCGAGTACACTGAAAGTAAGACCAATTGGAGGTGTGGTACTATGGTATCTTGGATTGTCACTTTTCTCGTTGTGTATGCTTTGTTTTCTGTATCGGGTGTGCTGTTTCCCGTCGACCGGCCTTGGTATGCGAGCTTGAACAAGCCGGCCTGGAATCCCCCGGCGCCACTGTTCGGCGTGGTGTGGGGCATCCTGTACGCGCTGATCGCCTTGTCGGTGACGATTGTTTACCACCGGACGGACAGCTTTCAGACGGCTTCGGCTTTTTATGTGACAGTGCTGTTTGTCAACTATGTGGCGAATCAGGCATTTTCGTTTTTCCAGTTCAAGCTGCATAGCTTGACGCTGGCGTTCTGGGATACGCTGCTGGTGGCGGTGACGACTTTCCTGCTGCTGGTTGCTACGATTCCGTATTCCAAGGCCGCGGCCTGGCTGCTGGTGCCGTATTTGCTCTGGACGTGCTTTGCCACATTCCTGGCCTGGACGATTCTGCGGCTGAATCCGCAGGAGGCCCGGGCTTCCTGATTCGAGCCGGCTGCCGACGCGGGGCTGGCAGCGCGGTTTCCAAGCCGTGAGGCGGAAGGAGGCGGAGCGCCTGTTTGATTTTGCGAAAAAGTGTGTAAAGATTTATAGTAAAATTCAAACCGGCGTGCCATATTAACCAGGAAGAAGGCGCGTTGCCTGTGAAGCGAAGGAGTGTCGTCGATGAACGTGCTGCTGTCCTATGGGAAGACGTGGTGGAGGCAGTTCCAGGAAAACGATGCGTTGGGGCTGGCCGCGCAGTGTTCTTATTACTTTTTGTTGTCGGTTTTTCCGTTTTTACTGTTTTTGATGAGTCTGTTTGCGTATTTGCCGATCGGCACGCAGGATGTCATCAGCTTGCTCAAGGAATACATCCCCGGCGAGGTGGCCCGCGGCATGGAGGATACGGTGGTCAGCCTGCTGAACGTCAAACGCGGCGGGGCGTTATCGTTCGGGATCGTGCTGTCGCTGGTGAGCGCCAGCGCAGCGATGAATGCGATTGTGCTGGCGGTAAACAAGGCGTACGGGCTGTCCGAGCGCCGGAGCTTTATTCATTCGCGTTTTCTGGCGATGATGCTGACGCTCGGGATGCTGATTGTCATTGCGTCGGCGCTGCTGCTCAGCGTGTTCGGCGAATGGATCGGCGAGTGGCTTTATATCCATACGCATATTTCGCTTGACCATATCCAGACGTGGAACGCGCTGCGCTGGGTCGTGAATATCGTGATTTTGTTTATTGTATTTACGGGAATTTATTACATCGCTCCAAATACATGTCTGACGTGTAAAAGCGTACTGCCCGGCGCTTTGTTCGCCGCGCTGGGCTGGCAAGTGACGTCGCTGGGATTTTCGTATTACGTGAACCATTTTACGAATTACAGCGCGACATACGGCAGCTTGGGCGGCGTGATCGTGCTGATGACGTGGTTTTATGTCTCGGCGCTGATCATCATTATCGGCGGGGAAATCAATGCCTTGGGGCATTCGCGCCGCGCGAAGCGTCCGGTCAAGGCTTAGAAACCGCAATAAATTGACGCAGGGGGCGAGGTCCCGCATTTCAAAGAGGCTGTTCAGCTAGTCAGATCAACCTGACTGCTGGACAGCTTTTTTGTCGCGGTGCGGGCCGGCGCGAGTAGTCGGCTCTCGACCGTGGATAAGAGGCGGGTTTAACTGCCGCCGAACAGCGGTACCGCGCTGTGAAAGGCGTTCGCGGGACGAAAGCGACACCTGCGTATCGCGGGGATGGAGTAAATTTATGATTGACGGACAGTACGGGATCGGTTAGGATGAAAAAGTCAATTTACTAAATTACTTATTTACTAAATAATAAAACCAGTAATTCAGTAAAAAGAACATTTTTAATTGGAGTTGATTTCGTATGTTTGCCAATCGTTATGTAAGAACGATTGTAGGTTCGCGCATCTTTTTGCAGCTCGGGGTCTGGATACGCAATTTTGCCGTGCTGCTGTACGTGACGGATGTCACGCACAATCGTCCGCTGTATGTATCGCTCATTTCTGTGGTCGAATATGCGCCGATTTTTCTATTTGCGCTCATCGGCGGCACGTTGGCCGACCGCTGGCGTCCCAAGCGCGCAATGGTATGGAGCGATGGACTATCGGCGTTGTCCGTGCTGGTTGTGCTGCTGGCGCTGATCGGCGGGCACTGGTACGCGCTGCTGCTCGGTACGCTCGTATCCGCCAGCTTGTCCCAGCTGTCCCAGCCTTCCGCGCTGAAGCTGTACAAGCGCCACGTCGCTCTCGAACAGCTGCCGCGGGTTATGGCGCTGTCGCAAACGCTGATGGCGATATTTACCATATTGGGTCCGGTTATCGGCACGCTGGTGTTTACCCGTTACGGCATTCAGGTCTCGCTGACGCTGACGTTCGTCTGCTTCGCCGTTTCGGCGCTGGTGCTGTCGCGCCTGCCGCGCGACGCTGAAGAGGAGCGGCGGCAGGAACGCGCAAGCTTCACCGCAGAGATGCAGGCCGGCATTCGCTATTTAATGGGCAGCGGTCCGCTGCGGGCGTTAAGCGGAGTGCTCGCTGCCACGGGATTTGCCGCAGGCCTTGTGCAGCCGCTGCTGCTGCTGCTCGTCATCGAGCGATTCGGGCAGGACAAGACGCTGCTGCAATGGCTGCTGATGGCAAACGGCGCAGCGATGCTCGTTGGCGGCGCTGTCGTGATGACGGTGGCCAAGAGGGTCCGTCCACAGACGCTGCTTGCGGTGGGGCTAGCCGTCAGTGCAGCTTGCACGGTCGTCGTCGGCTTCTCGATGAGCCTTGCGTTGAGCGTGGCGATGCAAATGATCAGCGGCTTATTTTATCCGTGTGTGCAGGGCGGGATTCAAACCTTGATTGTCAGCAACACGGAAGCGTCGTTCATGGGAAGGGTCGGAGGTGCGATTACACCGATTTTTATGGGCATGATGGTTGTCGGCATGGCTTTGTCGGGTGTGCTGAAAAGCGTGCTTTCGCTGGCAGCCGTTTACACGCTCAGCGGCAGCTTGCTTGTAGTGGGCGTTGTGCTGCTCGCCCCGCTGTTCAAGCGTAAAAGGAAAGCGGCGACAATCTGACAGCCGTCGTAGTACGGTCGACACCGCGCGCCGGGAGTCGCGCGGTGTGCGGATGCTCAAGCGCAGCCGAGGCATCAAGGACGAAGGTGAAGGGGCTGGAAGGGTACTGGTTCGAGACGCAAGGAACGGACATATCTGGTGCCGGATTTTGCTGAAGGAGCGGTCTGCGGCCCGGTGGTTGGACGGCAGTTTCCGGCGTCCGGGCTGGTTTTCGCCGACTGTCCGCGGTTCGCATGACAAGAACGCTGTCCCATGTGAAACGGCGGGAGCTTTTATATTATAATAGCTCTAATACAGCAGATGGGAAGGACGACAGGGGCTATGGTGGAGGAACAGCGGCAAATCGGGGAGCAAGCGGCAGCGTTTATTCGGGAATGTTATGGCGAATGGGGCAAAGGGGAGGACGAGCTGCAGGCACGGCTGGATGAAGTAGCGCGCAGCATTGCGCTCACCGGCAGCTACGTGCAGACGGAAGAGGAGGCGCGGCACGGAGCGCGTATGGCTTGGCGCAACAGCAGCCGCTGTATCGGCCGGCTGTTCTGGAAGACGCTGGAGGTATTCGACGAGCGGGAACTGGACAGCGAGGAGGCGATCGCGGAAGCGCTGCTTCGCCATATGCGGTATGCGACCAACGGAGGCCGGGTGCGCCCGGCCATCACCTTGTTTGCGCCGCGTGGCGTTGGCCGGCAAATACGGATTTGGAACCATCAGCTTGTCCGGTACGCCGGCTATGAAACCGAGCGGGGGCTGGTCGGCGATCCGGCTTCGCTTGCGTTCACGGCTGTATGCCGCTCGCTCGGCTGGAAGGGCGCCGGAGGGCCGTTTGATGTTTTGCCGCTCGTTGTGCAGGTGGACGATCGGCCGCCCCGCTGGTATGCGATTCCCGAGGAATGCGTGCTGGAGGTGCCGCTGACGCACCCGCAGCTGCCAGGCTTCGCAGAGCTCGGGCTGAAATGGTATGCGGTGCCGTTTATTGCGGATATGAGGCTGGAGATCGGCGGCTTGTCCTATACGGCCGCGCCATTTAACGGGTGGTATATGGAGACGGAGATCGGCGCCCGCAATCTTGCCGATGCGAACCGTTACGATCAGCTGCCGCGGGTAGCCGAGCTTATGAGCCTGGATACCAGCACGCATGCCTCGCTGTGGAAGGACAGGGCGCTGGTCGAGCTGAATGCCGCAGTGCTGCATTCTTTCCGTGCCGCTCGGGTCAGCGTGGTCGATCATCATACGGCGGCCGAGCAATTCCAGCTGTTCGAGCAGCAGGAGGCGGCGTGCGGCCGGGCGGTGAACGGCAACTGGTCATGGCTGATTCCGCCCATGTCGCCGGCAACGACGGCGATTTGGGCCAAATCGTACAAGGAGACGCGGGTGACGCCGAACTATTTTTATCAAAAAAGCCCTTACGCGCCGGAGCGCGTCGGCGAAGCTCCCGCGGCGCTTGCTGCGGCTTGCCCGTTTCACGCGTCGCGCTAGAATCCAAGCGCAGCTGTGCAAGCAGCACGACGCTTGCGACGCCGGATCGAGCCGCAGCGTGCGATGGTACGGCAGGCCCTCGGCTTGTATACGGGATTGGCTCAATCGCCAAGAGCGGACTGACGCCGGTTCGGCTTGTGCTTGCAGGCGCGGCTGTGTCGGCGCTGCTCACGGCGCTCAGTGAAGGCATTGCGCTGCACTACCGGATCGGCCAGGAGCTGGCTTTCTGGTATGTCGGCGGTGTAGCCGGCACAAGCTGGACGCAGCTGAAAATCATGTCCCCCTGGACGGCGGCAGCACTGCTGGGCGCGTTGGCTTTGTCGCGCTCGATTACGATGCTGAGCCTGGGCGAAGAGGTAGCGCGCGGATTGGATCTGCGCAGCGGACGGGTAAAGCTGGCCGGTGCTGTGATCGTGTTCGTATTGGCCGGGGCGGCCGTATCGGTCGTCAGAGCGGTCGGCTTCATCGGCCTGATCGGGCCGCATCTGGCAAAGCGGCTGGTCGGACCGCGACATCAGGCGTTGCTGCTGGCTTCGGCGCTGACGGGCGGCTTGCTGCTGCTGGTAGCCGACACGGTCGGGCGCGTGCTGCTGCAGCCGTCGGAGGTTCCGGCGGGCATCGTCGTGGCCGTGATCGGCGCGCCGTATTTTCTGTATTTGATGACGCGATCGGGGCGTTAGCGCAGGGAACGTCATAGGTGGGCCAAGACGGTATTAGGGATATGCAGTACAAAAAACGGAGGCAAGCGCGCCTCCGTTTTGTTCTCGTTCTGCCGGTCTCGCCCGATTCATGGGGGGACAAGGCGAAACCGGCGCGAGTCGGCTTGAGCCGGGCGGCGTCGTTGACCGGACCAACAAGCCTTACGGCCTTGCCCTTCGGTCTGACGCCAAGCCAGCTTACGGCTTCGTGACTTCGCCTTTGTAGTAACACACTTTAAATACGGTATACGTATTGGAGTAAATCAAGTTGAGAGTGCCGAAATAGCCTTCAGCGTCGCTGTAAGGAATCGACTGCTCGCAATAGCCGAATTGCGATGTCGTGATGTTTTGGTAAACCGTTTTCGTATCAGCGGCAAAAACAGCCGTACTCACGCCCAGCGCCAGCGTCAAGGACAGCAGCGCGGTCATACTTTTTTTCCATGCGTTCATCATGCTCACCTCCTTTCATCGGGAAGGCTCGACGTATTACGAGGCGATTATAGCACAAGCAGCGAAGCGCAGGAATCATTTACCATTTAATGGTTGAATAGAGAAAATAAAAGTGGAAAATGCAAAAGTCGATGAGGTCACGACTTTTTTACCTTATGGGGGCTGAATACGATGCGCAAGGATAAAACGGGGCCGGTGTGCAAGCGATGGCTGGAGAAGCTGTTCGGCTGGATGATGCCGCGCGGGGCCAACAAGCTGGGGCTGTCGAAAATGAATTTTGGCGGGATCGGTCGCAAGCTGATTCAGCATATCATCACCAAGCATAATGCGCCTGATCGAGCTGGCAAAGGAGCAAGGCGTCAAATTTGTCGCCTGTACGATGACGATGGATTTGCTGGGGCTGCAGAAAGAGGAGCGAAGGGACGCCCGCAAAGGCGTCTCTTTTGCTGCATCAAAAAAGAACCTGACAAGATTGTCCGGTCCTTGACATTGCGTATCGCAGCTTGAAATGGTATACTTGGCCTACGACTATTTTTTAAAATGGTCATAACTTATTCATCTTACATCTTAATATTATCATGGTGGCGAGACCTTGTCAACGGTTTTTCTAAATTTCGCTGGGAGGCGTGATGGCATGAAGTCTTTGGTGATCGGTTTAACGGAAATAGAGCGGGACCGGCTTTCGCTGGTTGGCGGTAAAGGGCTGAATCTGGGGGAGCTGGCGAGGATCAAGGGCATTCGCGTGCCGGCGGGCTTTTGCGTGACGACGGAGGCTTATCGGCAAGTCGTCGAGCATCTGCCCGGTTATCAAGAGCGGCTGGCGCGGTTGAACCGACTTCAGGTTGAAGATCGGCAGACCATTAGCGTAATTAGCGCCGAGCTGCGTCAACTGTCAGGGAAGCGATCCTACCCGCGGCGCTTGTCGAAGCGGTTGCCGGGCAGTTGGCCCGGTTGGGCGGGGATTGCGCTTACGCCGTGCGTTCCAGCGCGACGGCCGAGGATTTGCCGCATGCGTCGTTTGCCGGGCAGCAGGATACGTTTTTGAATGTGATCGGCCAAGCTGCGATTGTGAAGCATATCGGCCTAATCTGGGCCTCCCTTTTTACAGACCGTGCGGTGATTTACCGGATTCAACAGGGTTTCGACCACAGTCAGGTGCGTTTGTCGGTCATTATTCAGCATATGATTGATTCGCAGGCTTCGGGGATTTTATTTACCGCCGACCCGGTGACGTCCCATCGCAAGCTGCTGTCGATCGATGCCGGCTTCGGATTGGGCGAAGCGCTGGTCTCGGGTGTGGTCTCGGCCGACAATTATCAAGTCCGCGAGGGGCGAATTGTTGAGAAACGGATTGCCGCCAAAGCTTTGGCTATCTATGGCCGCGAGGAAGGCGGGACCGAAGCCCGGCCGCTGGATGCGTCCCGGCAGCATGAGCAGGTGCTGACAGACGAACAAATCGTCGAGCTGGCGCGCCTTGGCCGACAAATTGAAGCTTATTTCGGCTGCCCGCAGGATATCGAGTGGTGTTTGGCGAATGATGGATTTCATATGGTGCAAAGCCGGCCGATCACGACGTTGTTTCCGATTCCCGAAGCGGATGACGACGACAATCGGGTTTATGTGTCGGTCGGTCATCAGCAGATGATGACGGATGCGATGAAGCCGTTGGGGCTGTCGTTTTTTCTGTTGACGACTCCTGCGCGGATGCGTACCGCCGGCGGCCGGCTGTTCGTCGATTTCACGCCGATTCTGGCCTCGGCTGCGAGCCGAGCAGGCATGATTCGCATGTTAGGACAATCCGATCCGCTGATCCAGGACGCCTTGCTGACCGTTGTCAATCGGGAGCATTTCATTAAGGAGCTGCCGGATGATGTTGTTGCGCCAGGTCCCGCGCGCAATTTTGCCGCGGCGCCGGAGCCGTTCGTCAACGATCCGTCCATTGTGGCCGACTTGATTCAAAGTAGCCAAGCGTCGATTCAGGAGCTGAAGACGAGCATTCAAACGAAGTCGGGGGCGGATTTGTTTGCTTTTATCCGGGATGATTTGCAGGAATTGAAACGCATATTGTTCCAACCGCAAAGCTCGGGAGCGATTCGCGCGGGGATGAATGCTTCCCAATGGATCAACGAAAAGATGTACGAATGGCTGGGCGAAAAAAATGCCGCCGATCCGCTTTCCCAGTCGGTATCCGGCAACATTACGTCGCAAATGGGACTGGCGCTGCTCGATGTCGCTGATGTGATTCGCCCCTACCCGTCTATCGTGGCGTATTTGCAGCAGGTGCAGGATGAAGATTTTCTGCAGGAGCTGCCGCGGTTTGCGGGCGGTGAGCAGGTTCGCGACGCCATTTGCGGATATTTGGAGCAATACGGCATGCGCTGTGCGGGAGAAATCGATCTGACCAGAACGCGCTGGAGCGAAAAACCGTCAACGCTGCTCCCCTTAATTCTCGGCAATATCAAACAATTTACCCCAGGCGAGAGCCGCCGGAAATTTGAGCAAGGTCTTCAGGAAGCGCGTCACAAGGAGCAAGAGCTGCTGGAACGGCTGCGTTTGCTGCCGGACGGCGAAGAAAAGGCCCGCGAAGCCAAACATCACATCGACCTGATTCGCCATTTTATCGGTTATCGCGAATATCCGAAATACGGCATGGTCAGCCGCTATTTTATCTATAAGCAAGCGCTGCTGCAAGAAGCCGAGCGGCTCGTTCGCGAAGGTGTTTTTCACGACAGGGAGGATATGTATTATTTGACCTTCGAGGAGCTTGAAGATGTCGCGCGCACGCGTCAAGCTGATGCTCAGCTCATTAGCCGACGCAAAGCGGAATATCAATTATATACGAAGCTGAATCCGCCGCGGGTCATGACCTCTGAGGGGGAAATTCTCAACGGCCGGTACCAGCGGGAGCATCTGCCGGAGGGGGCGTTGGTTGGCTTGGCGGTATCCGCCGGGGTAATCGAGGGGCGCGCGCGCGTTATTTTGAACATGGAAGAAGCGAACTTGGAGGATGGCGATATTCTGGTCACCCCGTTCACGGATCCAAGCTGGACGCCGTTGTTCGTGTCGATCAAGGGACTGGTCACCGAGGTCGGCGGGTTGATGACACACGGAGCGGTGATTGCCCGCGAATACGGCCTAGCGGCTGTGGTCGGCGTACACCATGCTACACGGCTGATTCAGGACGGGCAGCGGATTCGCTTGAACGGAACGGACGGATATATTGAAATTCTGGATGGCGCGGCAGAAGAATAGCGAATCTATTCCTATTGAGAAGCAAGATGAGGGGCGGGTGAATCCGGCGTTGAATATGATGTATTGGGCACTTGCCGGGACGGTGGCGGGCCTGTGCGCTGCTTATGAAGCAGGCAAAACCATTGTGCTGTGGCGGAGGATCGATGCTCCTCTGTTTGAATTTCACGACGAGTGGCGGACGAAATCCCGTGCGCTGCGCTATAAGCGGAATCTGGTTTTTCACAAAGAGCTGTATGCGTACAGGCGGTTTTCTGAAGAAGAGCTGCTGCATACGCACATTTATTTGAAGTCGTATGATAACGATTCGTCGTACTGGTCGGCGGTGGTGGATTTAGTGGGAAAACTTGTTTTGCCGATAAGTGTATTTCTACTTGGAAGTGCGCTTGCCATTTCGAACAATGTGTTTGGCGTTGTTAGCCGGTCAGCGGATGCCTCAGCAGCACAAACACTCCCCAAAATTTTGGAGTTGTTTCAAGTGGTTACCGACAATACTGCCATCTTGATGCTGTTGACGGGATTGCTATTCATAACTGGACTGGTCAACGCAGCGGCCAAAGCGGCGAGGAAGCGCAAAATTCAGCTGCATCTGCTGCTCGTTGAGGCGGCTCTGCAGGAAGCCAAAGCACAAAAGCCCAAAGCAGGCGGCATTTAAGAAAAATTTAAAGATTTCCCGCGTTTCTTTTTAAACTGTTGCCCGTATCCTTGAGACAGATGCAAGGGTAGGAGGAAAAGTTGATGAGAAAGCGGGTCTTGGCATTGGCGGCGCTGGCGCTGCTTGGCTACGGGGCGATTCGCCACTATGCGATGGAGGGCCGGCAGCCGCAGCCGGCGTTAAGCGTACACATATCGGCTACGCCGGAGCAGACGAGCGGCCGGGCGCTGAAAGTGAGCGCGGATCAAATCGCTCAGGGCAATCTGCTGCTGGTGAACAAGGAGCATCCGGTGCCGAAGGAGGCCGTGACGGCTGCATCCATCGTGGCATTGTCCAAGCACCCGGAGAAGCAAAGCGGCTTTGTGGTACTGGATAACAGCATTCAATTGCCTTCAAGCCTGTTGAACAAGTTCTCGGCAATGGTCGAAGCGGCCGGAGAAAGCGGCGTTAACCATTTTATGGTCAGCAGCGGTTATCGCGACAACAAGGAGCAGGAGCGGCTGTACCGCCAGATGGGGGCGGATTATGCCATGCCGGCCGGCTACAGCGAGCATAATCTCGGCTTGTCGGTCGATATCGGTTCAACGCAGGGCGAAATGAGCCGCGCGCCCGAGGGCAAATGGCTGATAGAGCATGCTTGGGAGTACGGGTTTATTTTGCGCTATCCGAAAAATAAAGACGATATTACGGGGATTCAATATGAACCGTGGCATTTTCGCTATGTCGGGTTGCCGCACAGTGCGATCATGCAGGAAAAGTCGTGGGTGCTGGTGGAATATTTGGCGTATTTGCGGGAACATCGCAGCCTTGCGATTACTTGCGAAGGCCGCAACTATACGGTTGCGTATTATCCGCGCAGCGAGCTGGCCGACATTCGCGTGCCGGAGAGTCGCCATTACGCCTTGTCGGGGGACAACATGGACGGCGTCATAGTTACGGTATACGATTGACGCGAGGTGAAGGAAGATGAAGACGATTACGATTCTGATTGCCGACGACGAGCCGGAAATCGCCGAATTGATCGAGCTGCATTTGACCAAGGAGGGCTATCGCTGCATCAAAGCCGCAGACGGACAAGAGGCGCTTGAGGCGCTGCGCGCCCAGCCGGTCGATCTGGCGATTCTCGATATTATGATGCCGCGGCTGGACGGCTACGAGGTGACGCGGCTGATCCGGGAGGAGCAGCATATTCCGATTATTTTTGTCAGCGCACGGGCGTCGGATTTGGATAAAATTACAGGTCTGGTCCGCGGAGCCGACGATTACGTGACCAAACCGTTTAATCCGATGGAGCTGGTTGCGCGAGTGAATGCGCAGCTGCGGCGTGCGCTTCAATTCAGTCAGTCGTCGCCGGGAACCGCTGCGGTTGTGGAAGCGGGCGGCTTGCGGATCCATCCGGAGCAACGCAGCGTGTTCGTGTACGGAGAACAGATCGAGCTGACGCCAAAGGAGTTCGATATCCTGCTGCTGCTGGCCAGTCACCCCAAGAAGGTGTTCAGCACGGAGCATATTTTCGAGCAGGTGTGGGGCGAGTCGTATTTTGAAAGCGGCAATACGGTGATGGTGCATATCCGCACGCTGCGCAAAAAGCTTGGCGAAGACGCCCAGCGCAGTAAATGGATCAAGACGGTCTGGGGAGTGGGGTACGCGTTTCATGGCTAATCCGGTGCGCAGCTTCCGGCTGACGATGATTGGGTTATTTGCTTTGAGCATGCTGTGCGCAGGCATCGTGACATATGCGCTGTACCGGCTGCTGCAGTTGTTTTACCATACGGTGCCATTTGAAAGTCCAATTGCCCGCGTCCGTCACTTGGTCAAAAATATCGGCGACGTGAATGTTTTTTTGCTGGTGTTTATTCCACTGGCCGTGTTGTTCTTCTGGCTGTTTACCGAACGTTATGCCGGCTATGTGGCGGAGATTTCGCGCGGCATTGCCCGCTTGGCGAGCGGCGACTTCCGTAACCGGATTGATCTGCCCACCAACGATGAATTCGGCGATATCGCGCGCGATATCAACCGGGCCGGCGAGCAGCTGCTGCAGGCGCTGGAACGGGGGGATTTTGCCGAAAGCAGCAAGGAGCAGCTTGTCATGAATCTGGCGCATGATTTGCGTACGCCGCTGACGTCGGTGCTTGGTTATCTGGATTTGCTGCTGCGGGAAGAGGGGCTTACGCCAGAGCAAATCAGCCATTATACGCGTATCGCGTTCACCAAATCGCAGCGACTGGAGAAGCTGATCGACGAATTGTTCGAGATTACGCGAACCAGCTACGGCAAGCTTCTGCTCGATCCGAAGCCGCTGGATTTGGCCGCCTTGCTGACACAGCTGGCGGAGGAATTTTATCCGGTCTTGGACAAGCATAAATTGATCGCCCGGCTGGATATGCCTGCGCAGCTGACGATCCGGGCCGACGGCGAGCTGCTGGCGCGCGTGTTCGAGAATTTGCTGACCAACGCGGTTCGTTACGGGCAGGACGGGCAGTTCATCGACTTGCGGGCGCGGGCAGAGGCGGGGATGGCTGTGGTGAAGATCATCAATTACGGAGACTGCATTCCCGCGGCGGAGCTGCCGCATATTTTTGACATGTTTTATACCGGGGACCAATCGCGGACAGTGCGCGAAGGCCGGACGGGCCTTGGTCTGTTTATCGCCAAAAATATCGTCACCGAGCACGGCGGCGTCATTACCGCAGAAAGCAGCGTGCCGCGTACGGTGTTTGAGGTGAGGCTCCCGCTTGGAGAGCTGGAGGGTGAGGAGGAAGGGGAGACGCTTTGAGGGCGTCTCTTTTTTAATCGGTCATGTTGAAAAAAACATATGAAACGTTCATCTAGGATCGTACTCGTTGTGCAATGCATCGCTGTATTGTTTACCTTCGCTCCTTACTACAGCTTCCGCCCGTACACCCGCAAATACGCCTCGATATCGTTGTACAATCCGCTTTGGTTGGCATAACGCACGTAATTTTTGGCTGTTTTCAGCCATTCCAGCGTGGATGCCGTGATGCTTTCCAGCGCTTGCTCCATATCGCGCATGGCAATTGGCCGCTCTATACCGCTTTCCAAAATATCCTCCAGCACGTTCTCCACCGCACGCTCGCAGACGTTCTCAATATCCGCGCCCGAGAAAAATTCGCTGCGCTTGGCCAGCGAAGCAAAGTCGATTCCTTGATGCAGCCGATCCTTCAGCTTTAACTCAAAAATCATCCGTCGCGCCTCTTCATCGGGCGGAGCGACAAAAATCATCCGGTCAAACCGCCCCGGACGTTTCAAGGCGTTGTCGACATCCCACGGCATATTGGTCGCGCCGATGACCAGCACCTGATCGGTGGAGGAATCGATGCCCTCCATTTCCGTGAGGAAGGTATCGACCAAGCCGCGGAAGTTGGAGCTGGATTTGGCCCGGTCGTAGCCGATCGCATCCAGCTCGTCGATAAACACGATGCTCGGCTTTTGCGACCGCGCTTTGGCGAACAGCTCGTGCAGGTTGCGCTCGCTGACGCCGATGTATGGATCGAGGATGTCGGTAATGTGGATCGGGATGAATTTGGCCCGGCATTCGCCGGCGGTTGCTTTGGCCATAAACGTTTTGCCGCAGCCGGGAGGACCGTAGAGCAATACGCCGCCACCGGCTTTTTTGCGGAATTTCGAAAACAAGCCCTGATTGTAAAAAGGGCTGACGATTTTCATGCGGATCGTTTTTTTCAAATCGGTCAGTCCTGCGACATCGGCGAAGGAGATGACGTCTTCCTGCGCTCGCTTCCGCGAGGCGGCGGCATCGTCTTTTTGCCCGGAAATAACCTTGAACATAGGGCTACGGTCGCTGCGGGCAGCAGCCGGCGAAGCTTCGGTTTCCGTCTGCGGCGCAGCGGGAGCGGCAGGCTCTAGGGGCTGTTCCGTTGTCTGCTCCTGCGGTGCTTTCGGCGGTTGGGGTGCGGCAGGCTGGGCGGCGGCGGCCAGCAGGTCGAGAAACAGCGGCTTCTGCTCGGGGGAAGCGAGCTTGAGCCCTTCGGTCAAAGCTACAATCGCAGCGACGTATTCCTCCGATTCGATATAGGCCTGTCCCAGCCAATACCAGCCTTCGGCCTGATCGGGGTGCCACTCGGTTACTTGGCGGAGCCACTGTAGACGGTTCATGTTCATTGATTCTCCCTTTTTCTTATTGTTTTTAGCAAAAACATGCGCGCGATGCCGATCAGCACCCACACCCCGGGGATGTAGATGAGCAGCACGGCAATCAGCAGCAAAAAGTCGCTCAGCACCCTGAGAATGACGGGTGATCTGAGGCAGCCTTGCCAATAGGGCAAGGAGGAGTCCCGGGCGTCCTGATGAATCAGCACGGCGGCTTTGGCCAAATACAGATAGAGAGCCAGCGCAGCTGCGCCAATCAGTCCGCCGTAGGCCACTTTGGGGTAGAACGGATGCAGGATCAGCAGACAGCAGGCGAGCGTCAACCAGAGGAACGGGATGCCGCCGATTTTGTCCGACAGGCTGAGCGGGAACAGCAGCGGATTGGCGCGATATTCCAGCAGCCGTAGATTGTCCAGCATGCGCGAGTTGGTTGGATTCATGGCATAAGCGTCGCGAAAATGCTCCTTGGCCGTGCGGTGATCGCCGCTGAAATGCGCAGTGAGGCCCATTTGAATCAGGGCGTTCGACTGATCGGTGCTGTTCTGCATATATTTGTGCAGGGTCAGCAGCTTGGTTTGATTGTGATTTCGCGCAATCTCTCCATAAAGCCGGTGCCGCAGTACCTCCGGGTCCTCGGGATCAAGCCGTTCGGCTTGCCGAATCAGCGCCAGCCCTTGCGGGCGGTGTCCGGTCTGAATCAACAGAGCGCCGTAAGCGGCATGCAGCCGCGGGTTATTCGGAGACAGATGGAGTCCGTCGAGAAAAGCGCGTTCCGCCTTGCTCCATTGACCGCTTTCCGTATACATATGCCCGGACAAATAATGAATTTCAGTGGGGGGATACCCAAGCTTGAACGCTTCCTGCAGATGCGTCTCCGCTTCCTCCCATTCGTCGAGGCAATAATAGGCCCGTGCAGCCAGAAAGTGGAGCTCCGCATGCTGCGGCTGTTCGGCCAAGCCCTGATCGATCAGCTCCAAAGCCCGCGGGTATCGTTTGATATGGAGATAATGCTCAATGGCGGGAATCCGATTCGTTTGCGTCAGCGTCATCACGCACCTTCCTTTATGAATACATCGCCAGCAGCACCGGAACGTCGACGGCCAGACCAATCAGGCAGATGGCTACGCCCAAGCCGCGGTAGCTGAGCAAGCGGTATTCGGCGATATAGACGAGGTGCAGGCGATAGGGGATTTTCAAAACATGGTAATAGGCCAAAAACAGCACAAGATCAAGCAGCTTATACGTGCAAAAAGCCAGGGACGAGCCTGGCAGCGTGCGTTCGACGATCAGGTAGGCGATCACCGGCTTGATCACGATCAGGAGAAGGGAGCCGATCAGCAGCAGCAGCTTGGCCGGTTTGGCGATTTTGAGCATCCGGCAGTTCTGAATGCCGAGTATGGTCAAAGCTACGCTGCCGCCGAACAAGGCGACATAAAACAGATTGGCGATTTGATACGATTCCGTGCGTTGGGAATCATCGCTGAGAAGGGGCTGGAATTTGCTCATGAACGGTTACCTTTCCGATGTTTGGTTTATCATACATGTTATTCGGGGGAAAGGGGGGATTTTCCTGCTGCGGAACCGATGAAAAATAGGCAAAGGGTAGTACATGTAAAAAGGACCGCCGACAAGCATCTTGTCGACGATCCCCACAGGCACCTACCTACACTGTTTGCTGTTGCAGCAGGTGATGGTAGATGCCTGTTGAGAGATGGGTCATGAATACGTTCCTCCGAGCTCTTTTAATGGTAATAATTACTAATAATAAAGAGCCTTTGCGCGTTTCTCAAACGGTCTAGGGACGAAGCGGGCGAACTGGGAGCTGCTGCAGATTGCTCCGCAGGGAGAGGTGCGGGACGTGGCCGTGTTCATGGGCGAACAGTTTGCCAAAAGCGAGTTGGAGCGGCTGCTGGAAGCGTAAGCGCTCAGGGGAATCCGCAAGCCGGTGCGGTTGGCAGGCACAATGGCGGCGCTTCGCATACGATAACGGGAGGGCGCAGCGAGCGTCCGGAAAGCTGGATCAAGGAGTGAACCGCCATGAGCGACAAGAAAAAGGAAAAGCTGGTCTGCGTCCGCTGCGGCTTCGTTACCGACGATAGCGACAACTACTGTATCGACTGCGGGGCCCCGCTCAAAAATAAATGCACCAAAAAAGCGTCGCCACTGCATGGTGGCTGCTCGAAGCTGAACAAGCCAGAAGCCAAATATTGCGCCGCTTGCGGGGAAAAGACCACGTTTCACGTGTGGGGCTTGCTATAGAAGGGTGCATCTTGCATCCAGGCGTGACGGACTGCAAGCCGCCGCCAACGATTTGCCTAACGAATCCTGCGCCAGCGTTGGACGATCCGGCGCATTTCGGGTAACATAAAAAGCAAAAGCTGATGCAGACGAACGGCCGCCGCTTCTGCCCGCCACCGCGCAGGGCCCGGCAGGATGGCCGGAGCAGGGAGGTCAGGCGTTGAATATACAATACCCGCAGGCGTATAAGGATTATTTGTTGTTTTTTCAGGCGGAACGCGACTATTTCGAATGCCATGAGGTGATGGAGGAATACTGGAAGGCGCACCCGGGCGATGCGCGCAGCCGCACCTATGTCGGGCTGATTCAGATTGCCGTTGCGCTTTATCACCACAGGCGTGACAACAAGGCGGGAGCGCGGAAAATGCTCGGCAGCGCGCTGGTCAATTTGCAGCCGCAGCATGTCGAGGAGCTTGGCCTTGACGCTCCTGCGCTGCGCGAACGGCTGGAGGCGCATCTTGCGGCGCTGCAGGAAGACAGCAGCGAAGCCGCGCCCTTCGTCGATCTCGATCTGCCGATTCGCGATGCGGCGCTGCTGGCCGAGTGCCAGGCGCTTTGTGCCAAGCGCGGCTTGGCATGGGGCTGTGCGAGCGCCCTCGCCGACGAGGAGCTTGTGCACAAGCACACGCGCCGCGACCGCTCCGGCGTCATTCGGGAACGGGAGCTGCAGAAGCAGCGGCGCCGGGACCAGGGAGCAGCGCGATGAGCGGCGAGGAGAAAGTGCTGATTGTCGATGACGAGCCGAATATCGCCGAGGTTGCGCGACTGTATCTGGAGCATAACGGCTTTAAAGCGATTGTGCTGACTCGGGGCGCACAGGTGATCGAGACGATTAAACGCGAGAAGCCGGTGCTGGCGATTCTCGATATCATGCTGCCCGACACCTCCGGCTACGAGCTGAGCGAGCGCATCCGGGCAATGGAAGAGCCGCTGAACCGGCTGCCGATCATCTTCCTCACCGCGCGCGGGGAGTCGATTGACAAGCTGCGCGGCTTCAACGCCGGCGGGGACGATTACATCGTCAAGCCGTTTGATCCGAACGAGCTGATCGCGCGGATCAAGGCGGTGCTGCGGCGCACGCTGCAGGGGGGCGCTGAAACGGGCGGCGCCAAGCCGGCCGAAGGCAAGCAGCTGCGCATCGGCACGCTGCTGGTCGATCTGGAGCAGTTCCGGGTGACGATTGACGGCAAGCGCATTGAGCTGACGCCCAAGGAGATGGAGCTGCTGTATTTTTTGGCCAGTCATCCGGCCCGGGTATTTTCGCGCGAGGATTTGCTGGGTTATGTATGGAGCTTTGATTTCAGCGGTGGCACTCGCACGGTGGACGCGCACGTCAAAAATTTGCGCAAGAAGCTCGGTCAGCACAACGATTGGAGCATTCAGACGCTGTGGGGAATCGGCTATTCCTTCGAGGTGACCGCGCATGGCTAAACAGTGGCTGGCCGCCCGGTTCAAAAGCTTGTATATCAAGCTGTTTTTGTCGTTTTTGGCGACGTGCGTGCTGTTTTTTGTCGGGCTGGGGCTGTTTTGGAATTATTACTTTACCGATTTGTTTTATAAGGATCAGAAGGAGCTGCTGGAAAAAAGGTTCGTCGAGGTGTCGCGTCTGCTCGCTTCCTATCAGGAGGGCTCGATCTCGACGCGCGAGCTGAATATCACGGTGCGGCTGGTGGCGCGCAGCATCAACGGGCAGGTATGGCTCGTCGACGGCAAGGGGACGATGATGAACGGCTCCTCGGAGCAGCAGGGCTCGAATCTGCCGCATCAGCTCGATGCGTTGTTTATCGAAGGACTGAAGGGGAAAAGCGGCTTTCAGGTCGTCAGCTTTACCGGCCCGGGCAAGCTTCCGCTGAACCTGTTTACCTACTACGCGCCGTATCAGCTCAACGGCCAGGAAATCGTCGTGTTCCTGCAGGTGCCGGTCGGCGAAATTCGCGAGGCGCTGTCGGCGGTACGGATCAACATTGTGGTGCCGCTGCTGTTTTCGCTCGTGGCGGTTGGCGTGATTTTGTTTGTGCTTTCGCGCAAGCTGGCCGGGCCGCTGCAGCAGATGAACCGGGCGGCGCTGGAGCTGGCCGGCGGGGATTTCTCGCCACGGATTCCGGTCACGTCGCAGGACGAGGTCGGGCAGCTGGCCGCCAGCTTCAACTTCATGGTCGAGCAGCTGGAAGAATGGGAAGGGGCGCGTCAGGAGTTTCTCGCCAACGTCTCGCATGAGCTGCGCTCGCCGCTCACGACGCTGCGCGGCTTTATCGTGGCGATGAACGACAAGGTGATTCCGCCGGAGAAATACCCGCATTATTTGCAAATTTGCGATCAGGAGGTGCAGCGGCTGCAGCGGCTGGTGAACGATCTGCTCGATCTGGCGACGATCCAGAATGGCGTGGACGTGTTCCGGCCGCGGCCGCTGGAGCTGCGCGACAAGCTGGCCGCGCTCCTTGAAGTGCTGCAGGAGCCGGTGCGGGCCAAGGGCTTGTCGATGCAGCTGATTTTGCCGCCGCCGGAGCAGGGGAAGGCCGAAGCGTATCTGGACCCGGACCGCTTTGCGCAAATCGTGCAAAATCTGATTTACAACGCGATTCAATTCACGCCGGAGGGTGGCGCCATTACGGTTGCTCTGGATATCGGCGACGCGCTTCACGTGTACGTGCGCGATACGGGCAGCGGGATGTCCGACTCTGAGCTGGAACGCATCTGGGACCGCTTCTACAAAGCCGACGAGGCGCGCAGTCCGCGGCCTGACGGCAGCTTCGGCACGGGGCTTGGCTTGACGATTGTCAAGCACCTGGTCGGGGGGATGAAGGGCTCCATCGATGTCAAAAGCCGGCTGGGCGAAGGAACGGAATTTCGCGTCACGTTCCCGCGCTGCCCGTAGCCTGCCAGGCTCTTCATAATTTTTTCACAAGTTCCGCAAACATTGTTCATGATTGCCCGGTATCCTGTCCTTGAGACAGGATTTTTTTTGTGCATGTTTGGGGGTGGCGGCGATGAAGCGACGATGGAACGCGCTGGCCGCGGGCACGGCGCTGACGCTGGCGCTGCTGCTCGGCGGGTGCGGCGCAGCGGGCGTGGCGCACCATGCGGCGTCGGCGGATAGCGTCCCGGCCGATGCGCCGGCAGAGGTGCAAAGCAGCAGCGAACGGCAGCTTGTGATGCTGTTTCAGGCGCTGCTGAAGCTGGACCGCCAGCCGGGGCTGGCGATTGGCAAGGAGCAGGCCGAAGCGCTGCTGCCGCTCATCCGCCAGACCGAGGAGGCGGGCGGCGTCGGCGATGCCGAGCAAGGGCGCGTCGTCGCGCTGCTCAGCCCCAAGCAGCGGGCCTATTGCGATCAGCTGCTGCAAGGCATGCAGGCGCGCATGAGCGGGGACCACGCAAGATTTGCGGCAGGCCCGTCACCGCAGGAACGCGACAAGCTGATCGAGGATTTTAAAAACCGCAAGCAAACAAGCGGCCAAGCGTCCGCAGACGGGGCGCGCCCGCCGGTGGGCATGGGCAAAAGCGTCGAACAGCAGCTCATTGAGCTGCTGGAGTCCAAGGTAAAGCCGTAAACGTTGGGGAGGAAAGCGAAACATGAAATGGTGGCGGAGCAAATGGTTCATCGTAATTGTGGCCGTAGCGATTTGCGGGGCCGGAAGCTGGTTGTATTTGGCCAAGGGTAAGAAATCGGCGGCTGCCGAGCAGACGGAGGTGGTCGTGGAGGCGAAAAAGGGCAATATTCGCTCCTCGGTGTCCGGGACCTCGCAATTTGAGCCCAAGGAAACGCAAATCATCTCCGCGCCGGCTGACGGAACGATCAAGTCGATCCATCTGGTCAAAAATCAGCCGGTGAAAGCGGGCGACGTGCTCATTGAGCTGTCCAGCAGCACGCTTGAGAACGACCTGCAGGACGCGCAGATGGCTTACGAGCAGCTGCAGCGCGACATGACCGACCTGCTGGCGCAAGAGGGCAGCCTGCAGGCTACAGCGCCGATCAGCGGCAAGATTACATACGGAGGCAATCTCGACGTTGGCTCGACAGTCAACAAATCGACGAAGCTGGCGACGATTGCCAATGTCAGCAAGCTGACGGTCACGCTGCCGTTTTTCCTGGAGGACGCCGTTCAGCTGCATAAGGGCGATCCGGTCGATTTGACGATGGATGGCTTTATGCTGACGAAAACCGGCACGATCCAGAGCATCGGCAATGACCCGAAATCGGACGGCAAGGGCGGCAAGCTGCTGGACGTCGAAGTGGCGATCGATAACGACGGCTCGATGGACGCGGGCATGAACGCGCTGGGCACGGTGACGATCGGCGAACGCTCGGTCGACTCCGAGGGCAAGGCGCAGCTCGCGTATAGTCAAACGGCTTCGGTGCTGGCCAATACGTCGGGCAGTATCGTCAAGCTGCCTTACAAATCCGGCGATATTGTCAAAGCGGGCGCAGTCATCGCCACGTTCGAAAACGATTCGATCCAAAGCGACGTGGACAGCAAGCAATCGGCGATTGACCGTCAGAAGCTGAAGGTCGACGCCGCGCAGGAGAAAGTCAATAACCTGAAAATTGTCGCACCGTTTGACGGCATTTTTTCCACCGATTTCGTTAACAAAAAGGTCGACGTCCTGAGCAGCTATCACGCCGGCAGCAAGGTCGACAGCGGCACGCAGTTCGGCGCCGTGGCCAGTCTGGAGGACATGCAGCTGCCGATTCAGGTCGACGAGCTGGACCTGCCGAATATCAAAACCGGCATGAAAGCAGAGATCAAGGTCGATTCGCTGCCGGGCCGGACGATTGCCGGCGAGGTCACGCAGGTGTCCACCGTCGGTACGACGACGAACGGCGTTACCTTCTACGATGTGGTTATTGCGGCGAAAAATACGAACAATCAGCTGAAATATGGCATGACGGCTACAGCCGAGGTGCTGATTCAAGACAAAGAAGGCGTGATCTATTTGCCGCCGGAGGCGCTGCAATCGCAGAAGGGCAAGCGCTTTGTCTCGCTCAAGAAGCCGGACGGCACGGTGGAGGCGCAGCATGAAATCGAAATTGGCATCCGCTCGAAAACGCAGATCGAAATTACGAAGGGCTTGAATGAAGGCGACAAGGTCGTCATTCCGCAGCTCAAGCGCCAGCAAAATCTCAGTCAGGACGAAGTGAACCGTTTGCGTCAGCAGTTCCAGCAAAACGGCGGCGGGGCCGGCGGCTTTGGTGG
Organism: Paenibacillus athensensis; assembly: GCF_004514475.2. GTDB lineage: Bacteria > Bacillota > Bacilli > Paenibacillales > NBRC-103111 > Paenibacillus_AL > Paenibacillus_AL athensensis. The sequence continues at coordinate 139,411 of NZ_MYFO02000001.1, forward strand.
CGGAGCCGGAGGCTTCGGCGGAGGAGCAGGCGGAGCGGGCGGTTTCGGCGGCGGAAATAGCAATGGCGGCGCGACGCGTGTCGGCGGCGGCGGAAACGGCGGCGGTGGCGGTGGTGGTGGCAGCAATCGATAGCCGCAGCCGGAAAGGAGAGTCGCAGACATGAATATGATCGAGCTTAGCGAGATTACGAAAACCTACAAGCGCGGTGCGGAAGAGCTGCACATTCTCAAAAGCATTTCGTTGTCCGTGGCAAAAGGCGACTTTGTCGCCATCATCGGCCCGAGCGGCTCCGGCAAATCGACGCTCATGAATACGATCGGCTTGCTCGACGTGCCGACCTCCGGCAGCTACATCCTCGATGGGGTGGCCACCGAACGGATGAGCGATAACCAGCTCGCCGAGCTGCGCAATCAGAAGATCGGATTTATTTTTCAGCAATTCAATCTGCTGCCCCGACTGACGGCGATGGAAAACGTCGAGCTGCCGATGATTTACGCCGGCATTGCCAAGAAGGAGCGCAAGGAGCGTGCGCTCTCCATGCTCAGCCTGCTGGGGATGGGAGAACGCGGCCATCACAAGCCTAGTGAGCTGTCCGGCGGCCAGCAGCAGCGGGTGGCGATTGCCCGGGCGCTGGCGATTTCGCCGTCGCTGATTCTCGCCGACGAGCCAACGGGCGCACTGGATTCGCGCACCGGCGAAGAGGTGCTGGAGCTGATTCTGCAGCTGAACGAGCAGGGCAACACGATTGTGCTGATTACGCACGATCATCACATTGCCGACAACGCCAAGCGCGTCGTGTCGCTGCGCGACGGGCTGATTATTGGCGACCACAGGAACGATGCGGCGTTAGCCGGCAAGCGCGAGGTGACGGTATGAAAATAACCGAGTTGTTCTCTATGGCGCTGCGTACGGTTACGGCCAACCCGCTGCGGACGATTTTGACGATGCTGGGTGTCATTATCGGGGTGAGCTCGGTGGTGACGCTGGTTGCGATCGGCCAAGGTACGTCGGAGAAAATTGCGCAGCAATACGAAAGCCTCGGCACGAACCTGCTCGTGGTCAACGTGAACGGCAACGGCCGGGCCACGCAGCTGAATTACGACGAATTGATGGATTTCGAGAGCTTTCCCGAATTTCAGTCGATCGCACCGACGATGACGAAGGCCGGCTCAAACATCAAGTACGACCGCACGCAGGACAAATACAACGTGATCGGCACGAACGACCGCTACCTGTCAATTGTCAAAGGACAAATCGCCTCCGGACGCAATCTGTCGCCGGCCGATCAGGAGTTTCGCATGAATGTCGCCGTGCTCGGCAGCGAAGTCGCCAAAGCGTTCTTCGGCTTCCTTGATCCGGTGGGCGAAGAAATCAATATTGACGGCGTTGTGTTTACCGTGGTCGGCACGATCAAGGAGAAGGGCTCGAATATCGGCGGCGCTTCGATTGACGATTCCGTCATTGTGCCGCTGGAAACGGCCCGCCGCTCGTTCAAGCTGGGGCAAATCCGCACGACGTATATTGAAGCGCCGACAAAGGACGATATTTACAAGGCGCAGGATACGATGAAGCAATATTTGACCTACAAATTCAAAAGCGATACCGGCTTTACGCTGATCAACCAGGATGAGCTGCTTAACGCCCGCACGGAAGCCACGAATACGCTGACCAACCAACTGGTCGCGGTTGCGCTGATTTCCCTGCTGGTCGGCGGCATCGGCATTATGAATATTATGCTGGTGACGGTCAGCGAGCGGACGCGCGAAATCGGGATCCGCAAATCGATCGGCGCCAAGCGCAAAAACATTTTGCTGCAATTCCTGGTGGAAGCGACGGTGATCAGCGGCTTCGGCGGCTTGATCGGTCTGGTCGTCGGCGTGGTGCTTTCTATGGCGTGGCCGCATTTCAACCCGCAGCAGACGACCAAGCTTTCGCTGGATATCAGCTTGTATGCCTTCCTGTTTTCGGTGGTGGTCGGCATTGTATTCGGGCTGTATCCGGCGAACAAAGCCTCCAAGCTGCGTCCGATTGACGCATTGCGCTTTGATTAACGATAATCCACTTCAGGCAAGGAGGACTTCCATTGAAACCACAGCGTACGATGAAACGGCTGCTGGGCCGATCCGCATTGCTGATCGCTTCCGCAGGGCTTGCGGTTCTGCCGCTGTCGACAGCGGCCTTCGCCGAGCAGATGGGCGTTTATATTAGCGATTCGGTTTATTTCTCTCTCGATCAGGTAACATTGTCCGGCAATACGGACTCCGCTTCCTTGCGTTTTGCGCTCCAGTTGAACAACGGCAGCGGCAGCGCGGTCGATTTCAACCGCTACGGCGTCAAAGTCGTCGATCCGAGCGGCGTTGCCTACAAGGCCAAGCTGACGGAAAAAGCGGGCGCGCGCGTCAAGGCTCATCAGGCGCAGTCGTACAAATTCAGCGCCGACGTGCCGGCCGGCGTCGATGCGTCGAAGCTGACCGTCGACGTCTTTGAATGGAGCACAAGCGCTTCCGGTTACATGAAGGAGGTCGGCGCGCTGTCGGTCGGCGCGGCGATGGAGAGCAGCGGGGGCGCGGAGCAAACCGCCGTGCTCAATATGAAGGACATTGATACGACCTTGACCGACGATACACTGATTTCCGCGGAGCTGGGCAACAGCTACCGGGTGTACAAGGACGGCGTCTGGATGGTGTACACCGACCTGACGCTGGAAAATCTCGGCACGATCAGCTACAAGCTGCCCGACGCCCTGGAGTATCACCTCCAGGCTCCGGGCGGGCTGCTCTACGGCGCGATCGTCACCGGCAGCGGCGTGCCGACGCTGCTCCCGGGCGCACGCCAGCAGGTGACGCTGCAGGCGTCGGTGCCGGCGAGCCTGTCCACCGACGGGCTCGCGCTCGTGTTTTCGCCGAAGGGACAGGCGAAAACGACCACGCTGGCCTCGCTCGGCATAGGCGGCTCCTTCGCCAAAGCGAAGGTCGGCGAAGCCGCCGCTTATCCGCGCGAGGACGCGCAAGGGCTGACCGTCGCCGCTTCCTGGGCGTCGGCCAACAAGCTGAGCGACGGCCTGCACGTGCAGGCTAACGTGACGCTCAGCAACAGCGGCAGCGACATCGTCGCGCTGCCGGCGCTCAGCGCCGAGTTCCAGGCGCTGCGGGGGGCTTTGGCCGTCGGCGCCAGCGACGGCTCGGCGCACCCGGCGTATTTGGCGCCGGGGGAAAGCGCGACGTACCGCTTCTCCGGCATCGTGCCGGCGGGCGTCAGCACGGACGCTCTCCAGCTGGTCGTGCTGGAGAGCGCTGCCGCCCAGGCCGCTGATGCGGGAGCGGGAGCCGCCGCGGGCAAGGGCAGCGCGCTGCCGGTGCTCGTCGCCGGCTTGGCCGGCGTCGGCAGCAACGCCGAAGCGACGGCTTACGATGCAGCCAAGCCGTATACGCTCGGCTCGCCGCTGCCGCTGTCCGGCAGCAACGCCGTCGACTCCAATCTGGAGGTCGCGCTGGAGGACTTGCACATGCACAAAAACGACGATTACGGCTACAATACCGTCATCGCCAAATATAAAGTGACGAACAAAGGCACAACGGCCATCGACGTGCCGAATCTGGCGACTGAGCTGTCCAGCGGCTCCGGCTACACGTATGCCGGCACGCGTCAGGCGCTCGCGGTCAAGCAGCTGCTGCCGAATACCAGCTACGTGGTCAGCTACTCGTACATGATGTCGTCGTCCGATACGGGCGAGAAGCTGGCGCTGGGCGTCTACGACGCGGATCATCTGTCGCTCGGAGCGTTCCAGGTCGCGCTGCAGCAGGAGCCGGAGAACGGTCCGTTCTCGTTCTATCCGTTTGACGTGACGTTTAACGATTACGCAGCGAGCTGGACGTACAACAGCGGCGGCTTCATTTACCGTTTGCGTCTCAACCTGTCGCTTGAACGCAAGGACGCTGTCATCGTAGATTCAGCCTTCTCGAAAATGACCTTCGATCTGGTCGATCCGTTCGGCGAAGTGCTCAGCACGACGTCGGTGCCGTTTAGCGGCAGCGGCAAGCTGATTGACGGCGAGCAAATCGTGACCTTCTCCAGCATCAAGGGCGATCAGGTGCAATCCGGCCTGTCGGTCCGCGTCTATGAAGAAATCACGACTGCAGACGGCCCGGTCAAACGCCTGATCAAAACGATGCCGCTGTAGTCGGCAGACGCGCGGGTTCATCCGGCTCGGCCGGCCAAAGCTACACCGGCCCTGTCGGCGCTCACTGCGCCGTGCCTTTTCCATCCAGCGCCGGCCGCTGCAGGCCAATCGCAAAGTCAGACAGTGTTTAATTAAGCAGCCTGAAGGGCATGCGTTCGGTAGCGTACCGGGCTCATGCCCTTTAGTTTAGTGGAGGTACTGGTTAAGCTCATCTTTAAAATGTTCAGTCCCTTCAATGCCAAATGGCTAAATCGTCCGCCCAGCGAGCGTGCTCGTCACCGTCAGGAAGGGGGTAACAGTTTCAATGTCGGTATCTTGAGTCAAACGCCGCCGCTTCATGATTGTCTGCGTCTACTATCTTGACTTAATACCACATTAGCAATCCATGAGAACTCGGACATGCTGTTGAGTGATACAATGTAGACATAAAGGAGACTGCAAATGGGACATGTAATACTGATGATGAATGTACATGAAAACTAAGGAGGAGAGTTATCCGTATGGGAAAGATCGTATTTGCATTGAACCAATCTCTGGACGGGTTTGTCGACTTCACAGAATCTATGCCTGACCCCGTGCTTTTCCGTCATTTCATCGACGATATTAGCAGTCTGGCTGGCTGCTTATACGGGCGCCGCATGTACGAGAGCATGCGTTATTGGGACGCAGACCTTTTGGAATGGGATGCCTCGCAACGGGATTACGCAGCGGCGTGGCAGAGCAAGCCGAAGTGGGTAGTGTCGAGCACGCTAAAGTCCGTCGGGCCGAATGCATCGCTGATCGAGGGCGACTTGGCAGCGGCGATCCATGAGCTGAAGGCACAGCATGAAGGAGAAATTGAAGTTGCCGGGCCTCAGCTGGCGCATAGTCTAACGGAGCTGGGCCTGGTTGATGAGTACCGACTCTATCTCCATCCAGTCGTGTTGGGTCACGGTAAACCGTACTTCGCCGGTCCGCGGCCGCCGCTGCGCCTCGTGGCAAGCGAGCGAATTGGCGAGAAGGTGATCAGATTGACCTACGTTCCAGCTTAGCTGTGACTCTATTTTCGGCTATGGTTTCAGGTTTTCTGCTATGAAAAACGACCCCCCAATCGTTAGATGGTGTCTAACAATTGGGGGGTCGTTCAGGTGCGGGACTTCGCCGCGACGCCGCGCGCGGTCAGCTCTGGCTGCGGCCTCCCGCACAAGCGGGTTACTCGCCGCTGGTCAGATGGGCGTAGCCGTCTTCAATCATATCAAGCTTGCCGGTTTCCGGATCGATAATCAGACCGTGGACCGGCAAATTTTTCGGAAGTAAAGGATGATTGCGAATCATATTAACGCTTTTGATAATGCCTTCCTGGACTTGATTGAATCCGGTCAGCCAGCCCTCCAGATCGATGCCCGAATGGCTGAGCGTATCCAGCACGTCGCCGGAAACGCCGCGGTCCTTGGCTTTGGTCAGCACCTGCTCGGAGTTGAGCCCCGTCATGCCGCAGCCGTGGTGGCCGACAACGACAACCTCGTGCGCGCCAAGCTCATACACCGCGACGATGATGCTGCGCATAATGCTGCCGAATGGATGCGAGACGATTGCGCCGGCGTTTTTGACAATCTTCGCGTCGCCGTTGCGCAGGTTCATCGCTTTGGGCAACAGCTCGACAAGCCGCGTATCCATGCAGGTCAAAATGACCATGCGCTTGTCGGGAAATTTCGTAGTAAGAAACTGCTTGTACTGCTCCGTCTCGACAAACTGCTGATTGTGATCCAGAATTTCTGTAATTAATGACAAGGTATTCCCTCCCGTGACGTCTAATTCCGCGCCCGGCTTGTGACCGTGGAGACATCCCCCGTGGTGCGCAGACCGGCGCTTCTCTAGCGATTTTCTCTTTTGTCGACCACGCTCATACCCGCATTGTAAATCTGACCGCTACTCTTCAGTATATAAGATTTGTTCCGGTCTTGGTAGTCGATAAACAGCTTGTCTTCAAAAAAGATTTCGTCCTTGCCCCGATACACGAGCGCAAGCGGCGCGGATTCCGCCTCCAGATCCCCCGGTTCGGGCCGGTCGACCAGCCACAGCGTCGGCACGCCGTTCATGGCGCAGCCGCAGCCCTCGCTGTCGAAGACGAGCCGCAGCAGCCCCTTGCCGCCAGCCGCAGCCTGCAGCCGCTCGGCCGCCTCCGCACTGTACGTCATTTGCATCGCCATTCCCCCCTTCAACACCAGTGTACCACATCGCACGGCAAGTTGCTTCCAGGGCGGGCGAAGCGGTATGATGAGGGTTGGAGCCTAGAAATTTGTGGAAGGGGTCAACATATGAATCACACGCAAACCGACAGCCAAACCAGACTGGAAGGCTATAAGGCGATTATTCGCAAAATGAAAATGTATGAGGAAGCAGCTGCCCTCATCTACTGGGACATGCGCACCGGAGCGCCCAAAAAGGGCATCGAAGCCCGTTCGGAGGTCGTCGGCGAGCTGTCGACCGAAACCTTCCGCATGTCGGTTTCCGACGAGATGGGCGCGTATCTCGACTGGTTCACGCAGCCAGAGGAGCTGGCCAAGCTAACGCCGATTGAACGCAAGATGATTCAGGAAAGCAAAAAGGATTACGACCGCAGCAAAAAAATTCCCGCCGACAAGTATCAGGCTTATGTCGTGTTAACCTCGCAGGCCGAAGCGGCCTGGGAAGAAGCGCGCGCGCAATCCGATTACGCGGCTTTTCAGCCTTATCTGGAGAAAATTATCGCCACAACGCGCGAATTTATCGAGCTGTGGGGCTATGAAGGCAACAAATACAACACGTTGCTCGATATGTACGAGCCGGGCATGACGGTCGAGAAGCTCGACGCCGTGTTCGGCGCTTTGCGCGAGCAGGTCGTGCCGCTGCTGCAGCGGCTGCAGGCGGCTGCCGATCAGCCGGAACACGGCTTTCTCCAGCAGGATTTTGCCAAGGAGAAGCAAAAGCAGTTCAGCCTGTATATTTTGCAGCAAATGCATTACGATTTTGACGCCGGACGGCTCGACGAAACGGTCCATCCGTTTGCTACGGCGCTCAGCCGTGGCGATGTGCGGATTACGACCCGCTATTTGCCGCAGGACGTCGGCTCGGCGCTGTTCGGCACGATTCACGAAGGCGGCCACGCATTATATGAGCAGAATATCGCCAAAGAGCTGGAGGGCACCAACCTGTGCACAGGCACGTCGATGGGCATCCACGAGTCGCAATCGCGGTTCTGGGAAAATGTGATCGGCCGCAGCCCGCAGTTCTGGAGCCGCTATTTTGGCGACCTGCAGGCAGCGTTCCCCGGCCAGCTGGACGACGTTGACGCCGATGCGTTCTACCGCGCGATCAACCGCGTCGAGCCGTCGCTGATTCGTGTCGAAGCCGACGAGCTGACGTACAATCTGCACATTATGATCCGCTACGAGCTGGAGAAGGCGCTGATCAACGGCGAGCTGGAAACCGCCGACCTGCCGGCGGCGTGGAACGCCAAATACAAGGAATATCTGGGCGTTGAGCCGCAGACGGACAGCGAAGGCGTGCTGCAGGACGTTCATTGGTCCAGCGGCGCGTTCGGTTACTTCCCGTCCTACGCGCTGGGCAATATGTATGCGGCGCAAATCGCCCATACGCTGCGCAAGCAGCTGCCGGAGCTGGATGCGCTGGTCGCCCGCGGCGAGCTGGCGCCAATCAAGGAATGGCTGACGGAGAAGGTATACCGGCACGGCAAGCTGCTGACGCCGGGCGAAATCGTACTCGAAGCGACAGGCGAAGAGCTGAATCCGGCCTATCTCGTCGATTATCTGCGCAGCAAATATGAAGCCGTCTACAAGCTGTAGCGGCCCTGACCAGCAAGACGGTCCTCCGGTGAGGGCCGTTTTGCTTTTTTTTGCCTGAGAAGCTTATTTCGGGAAGCTTGTCCGGGAGGCTTTTAAAAGAAAGCCGCAGTCGCTGAAGCAACAGCAGCAGTCGGCAGGCCGCAACAAAGTCCCGGCGTACACGCGTGCCGCCCGGCTGGCCGGCTGCGTTAACCGTCCTCTGGGCTCCTGCATATAATGGCCTATCGCGAACACAATCGCGGATAGGAGGGATACGTATGAAACGAAGCACTGTCCGAACAGCGCTGCTTTTGACGGCGCTGCTGCTGCTCGCTGCGCTGCTGCCCGCTTGCTCCGGGGGCGGAGACAAGACGCGGGTGCGGATTGGCGAAGTGACGCGCTCACTGTTTTACGCGCCGCAGTATGTGGCGCTGTCGCAGGGCTTTTTTGCCGATGAGGGGCTGGATGTGGAGCTGACGACGACGCCGGGCGGCGATAAAACGATGACGGCGCTGCTCTCCGGCAGCATCGACGTGGCGCTGGTCGGCTCGGAAACGTCGATTTACGTCTACCAGCAGGGAGCGGACGATCCGGTGATCAATTTTGCCCAATTGACGCAAACCGACGGCACCTTCCTTGTGGGCCGCAAGCCCGATCCGGGCTTCGACTGGCCTACGCTCAAGGGGACGACGTTTCTCGGCCAACGCAAGGGCGGCATGCCGCAAATGGCCGGCGAATTTACGCTCAGGAAACATGGCATCGATCCGGCAGCCGACCTCAAGCTGATTCAGAACATCGATTTCGCCAACATCGCTTCAGCGTTTTCGTCCGGGACTGGCGACTACGTGCAGCTGTTCGAGCCGCAGGCGTCGATCTTCGAGAAGGAAGGCAAAGGCTTTGTGCTGGCGTCGTTTGGTGTGGAAAGCGGGCACTTGCCGTATACCGTATTTATGAGCAAAAAAAGCTACATCAACCGCAATCCCGACACGGTGCAAAAATTCACGAACGCTATCCATCGCGCCCAGCGCTGGGTCGGCGAGCATCGCGTCGAAGATATCGCGGCCGCGGTGCAGCCGTATTTCGCCGACACGGATGCGGGTATCATCCAAAGCGTCGTCAAGCGCTACAAGGAGCAGAGCTCCTATGCCGCCGATCCGATCGTTGACGAAGCGGAATGGAACAATCTGCTCGATGTGATGACGCAAGCGGGCGAGCTGAAGCAGCCGGCTGCCTGGTCGGTGCTGGTCGACAACAGCTTCGCCCGGAAGGCGCTCGCCGGCGACAAGTAAGCCGCGCCGCTTGAGCCAGGAGGAGGGGATGCAGATGAGCGCTGCTGTGGAGGTCGATTATGTCACGCATATCTATGTAACGGAAGCTTCGGCGCATACCGCGCTGGAGCGCGTCGGCTTTGCCGTGCAGCCGGGCGAGTTCGTCAGCCTGATCGGCCCGAGCGGCTGCGGCAAGACGACGCTGCTATCGATGGTTGCCGGCTTGCTGGCGCCGACGGCAGGCACGGTGGCCGTAGCCGGCGAGCCGGTGCGCGGACCTTCGCCGCGCGTCGGCTACATGCTCCAGACCGATTATTTGTTCCCGTGGCGGACGATCTGGGACAATGCCGTGATCGGGCTGGAGGTCAGCGGCCGCCGCAGTCCGCAAAGCGAGGCGTACGTGTGGCACCTGCTCGATGAGATGGGGCTGGTCCGCTACGCCCGCTACTACCCGCCGCAGCTGTCCGGCGGGATGCGCCAGCGCGTCGCCCTTGTGCGCACGCTGGCGACCGACCCCGAGCTGCTGCTGCTTGATGAGCCATTCTCGGCGCTCGACTATCAGACGAAGCTGCAGCTCGAAGAGCTGATCGTCGCCACACTGCAGGCGACGGGCAAGACGGCCCTGCTGGTGACGCACGATATCGCCGAAGCGGCCGCGATGAGCGACCGCATCCTCGTGCTGGAGCCGGGCCCGGGCCGGCTGCGCCGCGAATTCGCCGTGCCGCGCGCGGTCCGCGAGGCCGGGCCGCTGGCGGCGCGCGAGACCGCCGAATTCCACCCGCTCGTGCGCGAGCTGTGGCAGGAATTCGAAGCGATGCAGCGCAAGGGAGGCGATGCCCATGCCGGCTAACGATCCGACCGGCGAGCTGCGCGAGCGCGTCCGCGCCGAGCATCGCCGCCAGCGTCGCCGCGAAACGCGGCAGGTGCGCTTGACGCAGCTGGCAATTCTGCTGGCCGGCTTTGCGCTATGGGAGACGGCTGGCCGGCTGCGCTGGATTGACGTGCTGCTGTTCAGCTACCCGAGCAAAATTTTCGCCCTGATCGGGACGAAGCTGCTCGACGGTTCGCTGCTGCCGCACATCGGCGCGACGGTGCTGGAGACGGTGGCCGGCTTTGCGCTCGGTACGCTGCTTGGCACGGCGCTCGCTGTGCTGATCTGGTGGTCGCCGTTTCTGTCGCGCGTGCTGGATCCGTATATCGTCGTGCTCAACAGCATGCCCAAGGTGGCACTGGGGCCTTTGTTCATTGTCAGTCTCGGACCTGGACTTCTGTCGATTATCGCCACAACGCTGTCAATTACCGTGATCATCACGACGCTGGTTGTGTTCGGCGCGTTCAAGGAAGTCGACGCCAATTACGTCAAGGTCGTGCGGATGTTCGGCGGCAGCCGGAGCCAGATTTTTCGCAAGGTGATTCTGCCCGCTTCATTCCCGGCCATTGTCGCTACGCTGAAGGTCAATGTCGGGCTGGCGTGGGTCGGCGTCATTGTCGGCGAGTTTCTCGTCTCCAAGCTCGGTCTCGGCTATCTGATTGTATACGGCTTTCAGGTGTTCAACTTTACGCTCGTGCTCAGCACGCTGATCGTCATTGCCGTCGTAGCCACGCTGATGTATCAAGCCGTTGTATATATGGAAGCGAAGTTGACGCGGCGGCGCTGAACACGCCCTCCTGCACGTCTGCGCACACCTGGCAAGAAATGGGCAGTCTCAGCGGCTTCCCGCTCCAGGCGCGACTCCCGGAGCGCGGTGCCGGCTGTATGGCGGCCGTCAGACAGCGCCGCGAACGGCTTGTCGGAAGAAGCGGGCCAAGCAGCGCGTGCAGGTTAGCAAAGCGGCGCTGGCAGAGCTTGCCACCACGACGCGAACATGAAATAATGAGCCCATAGATTGCATCCTGTAAGTCAAAAGAGGGGTTGTCGCTATGGGCTTTCGCGTGCTGAAAACCGCGCTTGCGGTCGTCATATCCATTTATCTCGCCATTTGGCTTGGGCTGCATTCACCGGCATCGGCCGGCTTGCTGGCGATTCTCGGCATCGAGGTCACGAAGAAAAAGGGCGTGCGCAGCGCCTTGTTCCGCATTGCCGCTTCCCTGATCGGGCTGGCGTTCGGCTGGCTGCTTTTCGGCGTATTCGGCTACCACGTGTGGGTGATCGGGCTGTTCATCGCGCTCGTCTATCCGCTGCTCTACAGGCTTGGCATCAGCGAAGGGGCTGTGACCGGCTCGGTCGTCATGTTCCATCTATTCGTCGGCCAGACCGTAGGCCTCACCGCGATCGGCAACGAGGTGGCGCTGCTCTTGGTCGGTCTTGGCACGGCGACGCTGATCAATATTGCCTATATGCCCAAACCCGACCGCAAGCTGGTGGCGCTGAAGGAGCAAGTCGAGCACCATTTTTCCGAAATTTTTTTCCGGATCGCCGATCATTTGCGCGACAATTCAAGCATTTGGGACGGCCGCGAGCTGTTGGAGGCCGGCAGCGCAATCGAACGGGGGGCGGAGCTGGCGAAGCGGTCTATGGATAACACGCTGTTTTTCGGCGGCGATCCCTATTGGCGGGTCTATTTTTATATGAGAGGCGAACAGCTGGAGTCGATTCACCGGATGGCTGCGCTGATTGCCCAGGTGTACGAAACGTTGCCGCAGGGCGAATCGGTCGCCGAGGTACTGGAGGATCTGAGCGAGGATGTGCGTCAGGAGTACTACAGCGGCCGGGCCGAGCAGCGGCTGCGCGAGCTGGAGCTGCGTTACAGGGAGATGGCGCTGCCCGCCACGCGGGCTGAATTCGAGGTCCGTTCGGCGCTGCTCCAACTGACCCGCGAGCTGCAAATGTATTTGTCCGTCGCCAAAAAGCAAAAGAAGCAACGTCCCGAAGCAGGCTAACGTTCATCGAGCCAGCAGACGCAAATAAATCTGAGAAAGTTGTCACCCTAGACGAATGTCCTGCATACACTTGTAATGAATGATTGTATGGAGGAGGTTGAAAGGATGTCAATAGATAAAGATTTGCAGTGCAGAGAGATCATTACGAAGGCTGTCTGCGGCAAAGGTCGTAAATTTACGCACGTGAGTCACAACGTCACGCCGCCTTTTGCTCCGACCAGCATACTGGGCGCCTGGATCATCAACAACCAGTTTGAAGCGGTGCATGCAGGCGAAGGCGTAGAGGTGGTGGGTACTTATGACATCAACATCTGGTATTCGTATGACCGCAATACCAAAACGGATGTGGCCAAAGAAACGGTATCGTATGTAGAACTCGTTCCGCTCAGCTATCTGGACAAAAAACATAAGTCGGCTACGGCCGAAGTAGCCGCCATCGCCACGCAGGAGCCCAATTGTGTGGAAGCAAGCGTCTCCGCAAGCGGCGATAGCGTCGTGATTCGTGTCGAGCGTGAGTTTCAGGTCGAGATGATCGCAGAAACGAAGGTGTGCGTCGTCGTATGCCGCAACGGCTGCAACGACTTTGACGACAAGCATGTCGACTTCGACGACAGCGCGGACGGAGATTTCGAGGATCTCGACGCCGAGCTGCTGGAAGATGAACTCGATTGACCCATCGCTTCGTGATGGACCGCGGTTTCGTTTTCGATACTTTAAGTTTATGCAAAAGCCGATCGGTCGGCAGAGGGCAATCGCCCTCTTTTTTGTTTATATACGCAGATTTGGGCGAAGTGGGAGGGAACAACGATGAGCGTATTTTTGCTGCATGGCGGTGAAGCCGAGGCGCTGGAGCTGGGCCGGCGCAGCGGCGTGGCGCACGGTGCTGCGCTGCCGCCGGACTGGCGCGGCTACGCCGTCGTGCGCTGGGGCGCAGCCGGGCAGGCAGGCGGCGCCGACGAGCGCCGCAGAGCGCAAGCGGCCGGAGCCGCCGGACTGGGCGAAGCGAGCCGGTCGCAGGGCGGCGCATTCGCCGCGGATACGGGCGCGACAGCGATTGCGGCTGCGGGAGCGGCTGCAGCAGCGGCTGCGGCGAGCTCTGCGCAGCCGACGATCAGCGTCGGCGGGAGCGGCCGCGGCGCGGCGGCCCCGGCGACCGAGACCGTTTGGACGCTGCAGCCGGCGTCGGCGGTGCGGCTGGCCGCCGACCGGGGGCAGCGGGAGCCGCTGCTGGCGCTGCACGGGCTGAAAACAGCCCGCTCGCATGCCGCAGGCCGGCCGGCGTCGTACCCGTATAAATACAAGGTAGCCGTATTTCATTTGCAGACGCTGGCCGTCTTCGAGCGGGCGGAGCCCGTGCTGCTCGCCGCCGCGCGGCGGCCGGCCGGCGCGGAAGCGGCCGCGTACCGCGAGGTCGCCTTGGAACGGGCGACCTTTCATGCGCGCCGCGCCGCGCGCGAGGCCGTCAAGGCGCTCTACGCGCTCGGGCTGGACTACGGCATCGTCACCCTTGGCGTGCTGGCCGAAGGCCACACGCTGGTGCTCGATGTCGAGGCGCAGCCCCGGCGGCTTGGCGAGCGCCTGCTCGGCCTCTACGCCGAGGCGCTGGCGGCGTATGCCGCGGCTGTCCGGCGCGAGCGCCGGCGCACGGAGCGGGCGATGCTCGGCTGCGACCCTGAGTTCCTGCTGCTGAATCCGCAGGGCAAGGTCGTCTCCGCGGATCGGTTTTTCGCCCGTGAGGGCGCCGTTGGCTGCGATGCCGTCGTGCAAAGCGGGCATCGCATCCTTCTGCCGCTCGCCGAGCTGCGCCCGCGGCCGAGCGACGATCCACGCGAGCTGACGGGCAATCTGCATCGCACGATGCAGCTGGCCGCTCGCGCCATTCCCGACGACAGCCTCGCCTGGCTGTCGGGCGGCATGCCGCTCAAGGGCTTCGCCCTCGGCGGCCACATCCATTTCAGCCGCGTCCAGCTGAATGTGCATCTTTTGCGGGCGCTCGACAATTATCTCGCGCTCCCGCTGCTCTTGCTCGAGGGCGCCGGGGCACGCGGACGGCGTCCGCGCTACGGCTTCCTCGGCGACTTTCGCCGCCAGTCCCACGGCGGCTTCGAATACCGGACGCCGCCCAGCTGGCTGGCGTCGCCGGCCATCGCGCGCGGCGTGCTGACGCTCGCTTCGCTGATCGCCGACAACTACGCGCGCTTGTCCGTGTTCCCGCTGCAGCAAGCATCTGTGCAGCGGGCGTATTACGCCGGCGACAAGCAGGCGCTGCTTGGCACTGTCGATGCGCTGTGGAGCGAGCTGGCGTTGCTTGACGCCTACGAGCTGCACGCGGCGGCGCTGGCCCCGCTCAAGCGGCGCATGCTGGCGCTTGCGGCCTGGGACGAGAGCGCCGATATTCGGCCTGCTTGGAAAATAGCACCCTATCAGACGAAAGAAGCGTGCGCCCCGCAATTCGTGCTATAATGAGAGAGAAGTTTTTGCGAGCAGGCCCGCGGCGGCGGACCGATCCGGCAGCAGGCCGGAAAGCGCTGCCGCGGCGCAAGCTCCACAGGTTGACGGAGGAGAATCATGGCGCAATATACCCCGATGATGCAGCAGTACCTGGCCGTCAAGGCGCAGGTGCCTGACGCTTTTTTGTTTTTTCGCCTCGGCGATTTCTATGAAATGTTTTTCGAAGATGCGATTAACGCTTCGCGCGAGCTGGAAATTACGCTCACCGGCCGCGAGGGCGGCGCGGAGGAGCGCATTCCGATGTGCGGCGTGCCGCACCACTCGGCGGAGAATTACATTGCCCGTCTGATCGAGAAGGGCTATAAAGTCGCTTTATGCGAGCAGGTTGAGGACCCCGCCGAAGCGAAAGGCGTCGTGCGCCGGGAAATCGTGCGCATTGTGACCCCCGGAACGGTGATGGATAGCAAGCTGCTGGGCGAGACGAGCAACAATTATATCGTATCCTTGAATTACGAGAGCGGAGCTTATGCCTTTACAGCCTGCGATATTTCAACAGGCGAGCTGTACACGACCGGGCTGGGCGATTCTCTGGAGCTGGTTGTCGACGAAATGAACGTGTACATGCCGTCGGAGGTCATTGGCTCGGCCGAGCTGCTGGAGGCGATTGGGGCGCGCACGGCGGGCTGGAGCCGTACTGCGGTGCTGACACCGTGGTCGGCAGCCGACGAGGAGCTGCTGGAGGCACACTTTGCCGGCGATCCGGCGCTGCCGGAGCTTTCCGGTGTCAGCCGCCGCGGCGTGGCGCTGCTGCTCGGCTATTTGCGCGAGACGCAGAAGCGGGCGTTGACCCACGTCAAGCAAATTCGCGTTTACGAGCCGGAAATGTATATGACGATGGACCCTTTTACCCGGCGTAATCTGGAGCTGGTTGAAACCGTGCGAGAGCGGGCCAAAAAGGGCTCGCTGCTCTGGCTGCTCGACCGCACCGTGACGGCTATGGGCGCGCGTCTTTTGCGCCGCTGGATCGAAAAACCGCTGATGAGCGCGGCGCGCATCGGCGAGCGGCTGGAAGCCGTCGAGCTGCTGGTCAATCAGCTGATCGTTCGCGAGGATCTCAAGCTGGCGCTGCGCGAGGTGTACGATCTGGAGAGGCTGGTCGCGCGCATTTCCTACGGCAACGCAAACGCCCGCGATATGGTCGCGCTGATGGCGTCGCTTAGGCAGGTTCCGCTGCTGCGCGAGGCGTGCGCGTCGTCCGGTTCGGCGACACTCAAGAAGCTCGTGGCCCAGATGGACGGCTGCGAGGATGTGATGGGCTGGATCGAAGCGGCCATCGTGGACGAGCCTCCGGTATCGATACGCGATGGCGGCATGATCCGTCCGGGCTACCACGCCTATCTTGATCAGCTGCGCGAAGCGAGCACAAGCGGCAAGGTATGGATTGCCGAGCTGGAGCGCAAGGAACGCGAGGCGACCGGAATCAAGTCGCTGAAAATCGGCTATAACAAGGTGTTCGGCTATTTTATCGAGGTGACCAAGGCGAATATGGGCGCGCTGCCCGAAGGCCGCTACGAGCGCAAACAGACGCTGGCCAACGCCGAGCGTTACGTTACGCCGGAGCTGAAGGAGAAGGAAGCGCTCATTCTTGAGGCGCAGGACAAAATGATCGACTTGGAATACGAGCTGTTCACCGAGCTGCGCGAGCGGATCTCCGGCCATATTTCGCGTCTGCAAAAGCTCGCCGAAATTATCGCCACCGCCGACGTCTACCAATCGCTGGCCGCGGTGAGCGCAGCGAGCCATTTTCGCAAGCCGGAGGTTGGAGAGGGCTATGAGCTGCGGATTGAGGAAGGACGGCATCCGGTCGTTGAGGCGGTGCTGGAGGGCGGTTCGTTCATCGCTAACGATACGCGGCTGGAGCGCGAGGACGGGCGGATTTTGCTGATCACAGGTCCGAACATGGCGGGCAAAAGCACGTACATGCGCCAGGTGGCCGTCATTTGCCTGATGGCGCAAATCGGCTGCTTCGTGCCGGCGCGTGCGGCCCGCATCCCGATTATCGACCGCGTGTTCACGCGCATCGGCGCTGCCGACGATTTGATCGGCGGGCAAAGCACGTTTATGGTCGAGATGATGGACATACAAATCATGACGGAAAAAGCGACTCCGCGCAGTCTCGTCATCATCGACGAGCTCGGCCGCGGCACCTCGACGGGCGAGGGCATGGCGATTGCGCAGGCCGTCATTGAATATTTGCACGACCGCGTCGGCTGCAAGACGCTCGTATCGACGCATTTTCACGAGCTGGCGCATCTGGAGGAAAGTCTTGCGCATCTGCGCAATCATTGCATGGCCGTCAAAGAGAGCGGCAATCAGGTTACGTTTCTGCGCAAGCTGATCCGCGGAGCGGCCAGCACGAGCTACGGCATCTATTGCGCGGAAATCGCCGGCTTGCCGGACTCAATCATTCAGCGCTCGTACGAGCTGCTGCACAGCTTTGACGCCCGTCCGGCAGATCGGCCGGAGGAGCACGGCGGCGCTGCAGCGCTAGCTCAAACGGCCAGCGCGGGTGCGCGCAGGACAGACGCAGGAAGCGCGAACAGTGAGCCGCCAACTGCGACTGATGCGCTTGCGAATGCTTCGCCGGCGGGCGCAAGCAGGCCGCAGCGCGAGCCGTCGCTGCCAGAACGCGTGCTGGCGGCGTCCGCTGCGGGTACGCAGCCGCTGGTGCTGGAGCGCGGTGCGGGGCAAACGCCGGCATCGCCGGTCGCGCCCGTTGCCACGGCTGGGCCAGAAGCAGAAGCCGATTTTGCCAAGCTGCACTCGGCTACGGCTGGCGCTGAGTTAGCTTCTCCGGCGCCTGCGGACGCTTCCGGCGCTAGGGACGCCGCCGAGGCAAGCGGCTTTGTCCAACTGTCGCTGTTTGCCGACGAGCAGCAGGGCGACAAAAGCAAGCGAAAGCCGGAAGGCAAGCAGCTGCAAGTGCTCGAACAGCTCAAAAGCGCGGATTTGATCAATATGACGCCGCTAGCAGCCTTGAATCTGATCTATGAGCTCAAGCAAAAGCTGCAAGGTTAAGGCCGGCTGTGAAGCCGCGATCAGGACCACAAGCGTTCCTGGCTGCGGTTTGTGATCCGGTTTCTGTCAAGTGAAACCATTCAAGGAGGCCCCACACCGATGAAAATGAAGATGGCTTCAACAATGAAAGTGACGCTCGGGCTTGTCTCCGCGCTGCTGGCTGTTGCCCCTCTGACGGCTGCTTCTGCCGCTGTGCAGGAAGATGAAACGACGGCGCAGGTTCGCGAGCTGATCGGCACGCTGCACGTCAGCGGCGTCACAGCCGATGCCTTAAAGGGCAAGACGATTGCGGAAATGATCAAAAGCCTGAACGATCCCTATACGATGTATTTTAGCAAAAATGATTTGAGCGCTTTCCAAAGCTCGCTCGAAAACGACTTTGTCGGCATGGGCGCCCGTCTGGCGATGGATGAAACGGGCCTGTATATCGATGAGGTGTTTTCCGGCTCGGCTGCGGAAGCAGCCGGTGTCAAAGCCGATGACTATATTGTTGCCGTCGACGGGACGCCGGTAGATCCGACCTCGCTGGACTCGGCGCGCGACCGGATTCTCGGCGATGAAGGCACGCATGTGACCATCACGGTGCAGCGCGGCAACCAGAAGCTGGACCTGGACGTAACCCGCAAGCCGTTTAACGTATCGGAAGTAACGAGCAAAAGCTTCGGCAACGGCGTCGGTTATATCGCGGTCAGCGATTTTTCCAGCGATGCGGATGAGGATTTTGCCGCGGCGTTGGGGGATTTGCAAGCTCAGGGGCTGACCTCGCTGATTATCGATTTGCGCAACAATCCGGGCGGCCTGCTGCAAACGGCGCTTGGCATCGCCAAGCAGTTCGTGCCGTCGGGTACGCTGATTCATACGAAGGACCGCAACGGCGTTGACGATCCGGTTGCGATCACAAACGGACATTCGCTTGGCGTGCCGGTGTACGTGCTGGTCAATCAGAACAGCGCCAGCGCCTCCGAGGTGTTGTCCGGGGCTCTTCAGGATTACGGCGTAGCCGAGGTAATCGGCATGCGCAGCTACGGCAAGGGCAGCGTGCAGCAGATTTATGAGCTGAACGACGGCGGCGCGCTCAAGGTGACGATTGAGGAATATTTGACGCCCAAGCTGCACAAGGTGAACAAGGTCGGCATCACGCCGGATCAGGTTATTGACGGAGGCGCAGCCCAGCTGATTACGGCGCTGCACGATGCGGGCGTCGACGATCTTTCCGTCGTCATTTCCAAGCATCGGGTGACGATAAACGGTGTGGACGTGTCTGACTCTATGAGACTGCTGCGCCGCGATGGAGCCGTCTATGCCCCTACTCGCGCTCTGGCGGCGCTTGTCGGCAGCCCGGTAAGCTGGAACGAGGCGCAGCGCGCCGTTGAGCTGAAGGACGGAGACGTTGTGCGGACGATTTCGTCTGCCGATGCGGACAAGCTGATTCTTGAAGGCGGCGGCAGCTATATCAACCTGGCTTATTTGGCCGGGCTGTATCCGCAGCTGCACGTCTCGGACAACGCCGATCAAGTGACGATTCAAGCGGTAAAGGGGAAATAACGTATGGGCAAAATTCAGCTGCTGAGCGAGCATATCGCCAACCAGATCGCTGCGGGCGAGGTGGTGGAGCGGCCATCTTCCGTCGTGAAGGAGCTTGTTGAAAACGCCGTGGACGCCGGCAGCGCCCGGATCGACATCGCGGTCGAAGAGGGCGGCCTGCAGCTGATTCGCGTGGCCGATAACGGCTCGGGTATGGAGACCGAGGATTGCGAGCTGGCGTTCCAGCGGCATGCGACGAGCAAAATCGCGACCAGCAAGGATTTGTTTGCGATCCGTACGCTTGGCTTTCGCGGCGAGGCGCTGCCGAGCATCGCCTCCGTTTCCCGGCTGGAATGTGTCACAAGCGCATCCGACAGCGGTTTGGGGCGGCGTATCGTCATTGAAGGCGGCGCTTTGAAATCCGCGGAAGAGACGGCAACGCGGCGCGGTACGGAAGTTATTGTCCGCGACCTGTTTTACAATACGCCGGCCCGGTTAAAGTATATGAAGACGATTCAAACCGAGCTGGGCCATATCTCGGATTATTTATACCGGCTTGCGCTGGCGCATCCGGGTATCGCCTTTTCGCTCAAGCATAACGGCAATCTGCTGCTGCAGACGTTGGGCAACGGCGATTTGCTGCAGGTCATTGCTGCGATTTACGGCACGGCCACGGGTAAAATGATGGTTCCGGTCGCTGCCGAAAGCCTCGATTATACGATGACGGGCTTTATTGCCAAGCCGGAAATGACGCGCGCCAATCGCGCCGGCATGTCGACTGTCGTCAATGGCCGGTATGTGCGCAATTTTGCATTAAATCAAGCGATCCTGCAAGGCTACCATACGCTGCTGCCGATCAATCGCTTCCCGGTTGCGGTGCTGCACATTGCGATGGACCCGTCGCTTGTCGACGTGAACGTCCATCCGGCGAAGCTGGAGGTGCGCTTCAGCAAGGAAGCGGAGCTGACTGCGCTGATTGAAGCGGAAATCAAGCGCGCGCTCGGCCGCCAGGTGCTGATTCCGCAAGGCAAGCCAGGCGCCGCAAAGGGCGCTTACGTGCAGGAGCAGCTGGAGCTGACGCGCGTTGCCGATGCTGCGCCGGAGCTGGCTGCGGGCAGCGCTGCGGAAGCGGATCGTGCGGTGGGCGCAGGCGGTCCGGCAGGCAGCGGCTTGCGCGCCGGCGAGGCTTTGGCGGGCGCAGGCGGCCCGCTGGGCGGCGCTGCGAGCGCAGCCGCTTACGGGGCCGCAGGCGAAAGCGGCAACGGCGCGCCCGACGAGCACGGCGGAGCCGCCGGGCGGGAGCGCTCAGACGCAGCCGCTGCAGGCGGCCCGCTGGGCGCGCGCCCGAACGCCGCTTTCGCAGCGGCTGCCGAGGCTGACGGCGCAGCCGCTCCGCTGCCCGGCGACGCCGATGCGCCGCCGGAGCCGGGCGAAGCGCCGCTCGCCGCGGGCCTGCCAAGCGGCCCGCGCATCCGCGAGGCCGCGCCGTCGTATCGCCCGCAGGGCGATGCGGCCTACGCGGCCAAAGCCGCGCCGGGCGGCGCGGGCGCTTCCACCGGGAAGCAGCCCCAGCGCCAACCGGCGTACGGCGGCACGCCGTCGCAGGCGTCGAGAAAAGCGAATGAAGCTTTTCTCGACGCGCTGCCCGAGGCCGGCGGTGCGCCGAAGCTGCCGGCTTTTCCGCAGCTGGATCCGATCGGCCAGATGCACGGCACCTACATCGTCGCGCAAAACGACGCGGGCTTGTATCTGATCGATCAGCACGCCGCGCACGAACGGATTCATTATGAATATTATTACGAAAAATTCGGCAATCCGGCCGAAGCCAGCCAAGAGCTGCTCGTGCCGATTACCCTGGAATTTACGCCGTCGGAAGCGGCGGTGATCCTTGACAAGCTGGTGCTGCTGGAACAGGCCGGCGTATACATGGAAGCGTTTGGCGGCAGCACGTTTATCGTCCGCGCGCACCCGCATTGGTTCCCGGCGGGGGAAGAGCAAGCGATTGTCGAAGAGATGTGCGAATGGCTGCTCAGCGAGAAAAAAAGCGTCGAGATCGCCAAGCTGCGCGAGAAATCAGCGATTCTTTGCTCCTGCAAAGCCTCGATCAAAGCCAATCAGGCGTTGCGTACAGCCGAGATGGAGGCGTTGCTCGACCGGCTCGCGGCATGCCGTAACCCATACACCTGCCCGCACGGCCGGCCCATTGTCGTCAGCTTCTCCACCTATGAGCTGGAAAAAATGTTCAAGCGGGTGATGTAGCGATGCTGGTGACTACGTCCTATCATCCTGATGCCGAGCTTGAGGCCAAAGCGCAGCGGCTTGCTGCTGAATACGGCGGCCGGCCGGCGCCGCGGCGGCGCGATTCGCTGCAGAAGCTGATGCGCAGCTACGGCGACCCGGCGGTGCTGCTTGTAGCCAAGGGCGAGATCAGGTACTATGAAGAAGATCAAGACGCGATGTTTTTTCATCCGAGCATGTCGCAAATCCGCGTAAAGCGGCTGCTGGGCGGCGAGCCCGATGCGCTGGTTGAAGCGTGCGGTGCGTTGCCCGGCGATCACGTGCTGGATTGTACGGCGGGGCTGGCGTCGGACGCGATTGTGCTGTCGTGCGCCGTCGGTGCGAGCGGCAGCGTAACCGCGCTGGAAAGCGAGCCGGTGCCGGCGATGCTGATCCGCGAGGGACTGGCCGCTTATGAAGCGGATTTGCCGCAGATGACGGAAGCCATGCGCCGCATCAGCGTCCGGCATGCCCACCATCTCGACGTGCTGCGCGAGCTGCCGGGCGCCAGCGTGGATATCGTCTACTTCGATCCGATGTTTCGCAGGCCGATTCGCGAATCGAGCTCGATCGCGCCGCTGCGTACGCACGCCAACATCGCTGCGCTGACGCCCGAGGCCGTGGAGCAGGCCCGGCGCGTCGCCCGCAAGCGAATTGTGCTCAAGGAGCAACGCACGAGCGGCGAATTTGCGCGGCTGGGCTTTGACTCGGTGCTGCGATCCAACACGAAAACGACCTATGGAGTGATTCAACTGTGCTAGAAGCGAAGACCAAGCCGCCTCTGCTCGTGCTCGTCGGTCCGACGGCTGTCGGGAAAACCCGGCTTAGCCTGGAGATTGCCCGGCGGTTTGGCTGCGAGATTATTTCCGGCGATTCGATGCAGGTGTACCGCGGCATGGATATCGGCACGGCCAAAGCAAGCGTTGAAGAACGCGAGCTGACGCCGCACCATCTGATCGATATTCACGATCCGCGCCACCCGTTCTCCGTCGCTGAGTTTCAAGAGCGCGTGCGCGCGCTGATCGTTGAGATTTCCTCGCGCGGCAAGCTGCCGTTTATTGTCGGCGGCACCGGGCTGTATGTGGAATCGGTTTGCTACAACTTTCAATTTACGGACGTGGGCAGCGATCCGGCGTTCCGCCAGGAGCAGGAGTCGTACGCAGAGCGCTTTGGGGCCGATGCGCTGCATCAGCGGCTGCGCGAGGTTGATCCGGAAAGCGCGGGGCGTTTGCACCCCAACGACATTCGCCGCGTCGTCCGTGCGCTTGAGGTGTTCCATTTGTCGGGGACGACCTTGTCGGCCAGTCTGGCTGCGCAGACGAAGACTTCGCCGTACAACTTATGCCTGCTGGGACTGACGATGGAGCGCTCGTTGCTGTACAAGCGGATCGAGGAGCGGATCGATCAAATGCTGGCTGCAGGACTCATCGACGAGGTTCGACGGCTGCTGGCCGACGGGGTTCCGCGCGACGCAACGTCGATGCAGGGGCTTGGCTACAAGGAGATGGCCAGCTATTTGCAAGATGAGCTAACCTTTGAAGAAGCGGTCATTTTGTTGAAGCGGGACACGCGGCATTTTGCCAAAAGGCAGCTCAGCTGGTTCCGGCACATGGCCGATATTCACTGGACGGATGTGACGGACCCGGCAAAATTTTCAGCGCAATTCGAAGGGATTCATGATATAATTGCAGGAAAGTTCGCGAGAGAAATGGAATATAATCAACCACAATCACCTTGAAATAACGCCGCGCGCGAAACGTTTCATTCCAATGAGGGGGACCTACTGATGAATAAATCCATTAATATTCAAGACAATTTTTTAAACCAGCTTCGTAAAGAAAGCATCCCTGTAACCGTTTATTTAACCAATGGGTTTCAAATCAGAGGTCTGATCCGCGCCTTTGACAATTTCACGATCATTATTGATAGCGAAGGCCGCCAGCAAATGGTCTATAAGCATGCGATTTCGACCTTCACGCCGCAGCGCGCCGTTTCGCTGATGGCGGCTTCGGAAGGCGCCGAGTAGGCTGACTGATCCGGGCGGCATGCAACTTTTTATTGTGCAGGTGCGTCTAACTGGATAGAAACGGATGGGAACAACCTTACTTGTGGGGTTGTTCTTTTGCTGAGAAGGCGTTTGCGCCTAAGAACCTAGCAAGGGAGTCGGTGGAGGATGGGAACTGCAAGCAGCACCAAGCAGCCGGGGAAGAAAGGCAAGGGCCCTGGTAAAAAGAAGCGCTTCAGTATGAAAAAGCTGTTGATCGGATCGATCATTGCCGCAATTATCGGCGTCATTTGCGCGCTGGGCGTATACATGGTCATCATTATGAACGGCGCCAAAATCGTGGAGGAGAATATCGACAAGTTCGATACGGCCGAGACGACGCTGATCTTCGATTCAGACGAGAAAGAGGTTGCCAAGCTGTTCCGGGAAAACCGCGAAAGCGTCGCGATCAAGGACGTGCCGGAAAATTTGAAAAATGCCTTTATCGCTACTGAGGATCGCCGCTTCGAATCGCATGCCGGGATCGATTTCTGGTCGATTGGCCGCGCGCTCGTCAAGGACGTGATGCATATGAGCGCTGTCGAGGGCGGCAGTACGATTACGCAGCAATTGGCCAAAAACGTATTTCTCAGCTCGGAAAAAACGGCGTTTCGTAAAGCGACCGAGGTGTCGATTGCGATCGCGCTTGAAAATAAATACGATAAAGATGAAATTCTTGAAAAATATTTGAACCGCATTTATTTCGGCAGCAACGCATATGGCGTTAAGGCTGCGGCCAAGGTGTATTTCGGCAAATCGGATTTAAGCCAGCTCAAGCTGTGGGAAATGGCCACGCTCGCTGCGCTGCCGAAAGCGCCGTCGCGTTATTCACCGCTGTCCAGTCCGGATAAATCGAAAGAACGCCGCGCTGTCGTGCTGCAATTGATGAAGGATCAGGGATACATAACGGAAAGCGAACGGGCCGAAGCCGCTGCTGTCGATTACGTCGCGCCTAAGGGCTCAGGCAGCAAGCAATACGCCACATTTATCGATTATGTCGTGCAGGAAGCCGAAGATGTCTACCAAATTGACGAGGATGAGCTGCTGACCAAGGGCTACCGGATTCATACGACCATGAACACCAAAGCGCAGCAAACCGTGGAGACGACGTATGCCAATCCCGCCTTTTTCCAGAAGGACGCCGCAGACGGTCAAAAAATTCAGAGCTCGATGGTCATCATCGACCACAAAACCGGCGGGCTGATGGCGCTGATCGGCGGACGCGATTATCAGACGAAGGGACTTAACCGGATTTTCAGCCAACGGCAGCCGGGCTCGTCTTTCAAGCCGATTATCGCTTACGGGCCGGCGCTGGAAAGCGGCGACTGGACGCCGTATTCCAAGCTGGACGATACGCAAACGTCGTTTGGCAACGGCACGTATTCGCCGCGCAACTACGACCGGACGACGCACGGACAGGTGACGATGTTCGAAGCGGTCAAAAAGTCGTATAACCTTGCGCCGGTGTGGCTGCTGGAGCAAATCGGAGTCAGCAAGGGCCGTGATTTTGCCAAAAAGCTGGGCATTACGCTCGATCCGAAAAAAGATAACAATCTGGCGATTGCGCTCGGCGGCTTGACCAACGGCGTGTCGCCGCTGGAGATGGCTACGGCCTATACGGCATTTGCCAACCAAGGCGTGCAGATCAAGCCGCATGCGATTCTGAAAATTCAGGACGGCGACGGCCGCGACGTGGCGGTTTACAAGCAGGAGAAAAAACAAGTCATTCAGCCGAAAACGGCTTGGTATTTGACGCTGCTGCTGCAGGGCGTCGTGGAGCCGGGCGGAACGGGCGTCAAAGCCAAGTTTGATCGTCCGGTTGCCGGCAAGACGGGGACGACGGGCCTTGATCTGAAGGGCATCGAGAAATACGACCGCGACGTCTGGTTCGTCGGTTATACGCCGGAATGGACGGCTGCGGTGTGGGAAGGATTCGACCGGACCGATTCCAAGCATTATGTGACCGTGGGCAGCGGCAGTACAGCGGCGATTTTCAAAGAGGTCATGTCCAAATCGCTGGCCGGACGGCCTGTGACGGCGTTTGCCAAGCCGGAAGGCGTTGCCGATTTGACCGAACCGCCGACCGGCGTCGCCGATCTCGCCGCAGTGTATGTGCCGGAAACGAAGTCCGTCAAGCTGACCTGGACGCCGCTTGACGACACGAAGGTTGCTTATCAGGTGTATCGCCAAACGGCCCAGCAGCCGGAAGGTCAGCTGTTGATTCAATCGCCGACGGCGGAGGTGTCCGATACGACCGTTTCCTCGGGCGAAGCCTATCATTATTACGTTGTGCCGCTGAATACGGAAACGGCGATTCCCGGCGATAAGTCCAACGTCGTCGATATTCAAATTCCGGCGGATGAAGCGCTGCCGGGCGGAACGTCGCCTTCGCCGACGCCGGGCGAGCCGGGCAGCGATGCGTCGCCTACGCCGACTCCATCGGCTTCGCCGGGCAATAAGCCGGGCGGCAAGCCTTCGCCGACGCCGCACAAGCCCGACGGAGGACCGGGAGCAAGCCCTTCGCCAAGTCCGTCACCGCCCGCGCAAGGCGATCCCAAGCCCGGCGACCACAAGCCGCCGGGCGGTGATCAGCCGGCCGGTAACAGAGGTGGACCTGCGGACGGGGATGCGCTGGATTTTTTGAATGAACCGATGCAGCAGTAATTCTAGCTTTTTTTACAACAGACCAAACGGAGGAATAGACCATGATTCGTACACGATATGCAATCGGATTGCTCGCGGCGGCGTGCGCGCTGCTGGTTTTGACCGCATGCGGAGCTGGCAGCTCGACCTCGTCAGCGGGAGGAAGCGCAAGCCCGGCCGCTACGGCGGCGGGGCAAAGCGGGCCCAAGCAGTGGAGCAAGCCGCCGGAGATGACGATTGATCCGAACAAAACCTACAAAGCCGAAATGAAGACGTCCAAAGGGAACATGACGATTGAGCTGTTCGCGAAGGAAGCGCCGAAGACGGTCAACAATTTTGTGTTCCTGTCCAAGCAAGGCTATTACGATAACGTAATTTTTCATCGCATTATCAAATCGTTTATGGTGCAGACCGGCGATCCCCAAGGCACCGGCCGGGGCGGCCCGGGCTATCAGTTTGAAGACGAGCTGAAAACGACGCATACCTACGAGCCGGGCATTGTGGCGATGGCCAATTCCGGCCCGAATACGAACGGCAGTCAATTTTTCATCTGCAGCGGACCGGATTGCGCCGCGTTCCTGAATCCGCAGCCGAATTACTCGATTTTTGGCAAAGTGGTGGAGGGCATGGATACGCTGCAAAAAATCGCCGATACGCCGGTGGAAATGGGCGGAGAATCGACGCCCAGCAAGCCGACGGAAAAAGTAACGATTGACAAGATTACGATTAAAGAAGAGTAGAAGGGAGGCGGCTGTGTTGGAAAGAAAGCCGGTTCTGTTGTTCCACGGTTTTACCGGAGGGCCGTTTGAAGTGCAGCCGCTTGCCGAGCATTTGCAGGGGAGCGGCGTGGAGGTTTGCGAGGTGCCCAGGCTGCCGTGGCACGGAGAGGACCCTGAAGGGCTCAAGGAGGCGCATTGGAACGATTGGGTGACGGCTGCGGAACGCCATGCGGCGCGGATGAGCGAGCGCTATGGCAGCTTTGATTTGGTCGGCTTTTCGATGGGCGGTTTGCTGGCCGCCTATTTGGCTGCCAATTATCCGGTGCGGCGGCTGGTGCTGCTCAACACGGCCGTTATTTATATTAGCCCCAAGCGGCTGGTGCAGGTGATGCGCGAGGATTGGCGCAATCAGGATCAGGATTATTTTCGCAAAATGAAGACGACGCCCTTGCGCGCGACCTGGCAGTTCATGCGGCTGGTGCGGCAGCTCAAGCCGGAAATTTCGCGGGTAACGGTGCCGACGCTGATTGCGCAAAGTGAGCGCGATCAGGTGATTCACCCGCAAAGCGCCCGTTACATTTACGGCAAGCTCGGCGGAGATCGCGAGCTGCACTGGTATTCACGCTCCAAGCACCTGATCTGCTGGAGTGAAGACGCGCCTGCGCTGTTCCGGCAGGTTGACCGCTTTTTGCAGGAAGGGCAGAGGAGTTAACAATGGCTGACAAAAAGACCAGCAATCGTCCGCTGGCAGACTCGCGCCGCCGCAGGTATTCGCCCGGCGTACGGTCGCGAAGCGGTAAGCTGCGGCTGCTGCTACGGCTGGCTGTGCTGGCCGCAGCCGCAGCTTTCGCATGGGTGCTGTATGTGCAATGGCACGTCCAGCATCCGCCGCAGCCGGCGCTGCCGGAGCATGCAGATGTCGGCATTGTGCTTGGCGCTTCGCTGCGGCACGACTTGCCGAGTCCGGGTCTGCAAGAACGGCTGGATTTGGCCGCACGGCTTTATGCCGAAGGCAGGTATTCCCGCTTGATTGTCAGCGGCGGACTCGACCATAACGGCTCGAAGTTGACAGAAGCCGAAGGCATGCGCAATTACTTGCAGCAAGTCGGTGTCCCTGCCGACCGGATCGAGCTGGAGCCGGAGGCGACAGATACGTACGAGAATTTGCTGTTCAGCAAGCGAATTATGGAGAGCCGAGGCTGGAGCAGCACCATTATCGTCACCCATAGCTTTCACGGCTGGCGATCGCTGGAAATAGCCCGTACGCTCGGGTATGAGGAGCCGGCACTGGCGACAACGGACTCGCAGGTGCTGTTCATGCCGTATCATGAAGCTCGCGAGACGTTGGCTTACGGCAAGTGGCAGTGGACCAAGCTGCATTATCGGTTGGGCTTGCTGCCAACAAGCATGCTCTCCGTCCTTCCCGGAGCAATCCGGCTGTGAACAGCAAAGCCCCTCAGCATCAATGCCGATGCGGGGGGCTTTTTGCCTTGCGGGCTGCGCGCATGCAGTCTTCGGTTCACCTCTGAAGATCAGGCGAACGGGACGTTCGTAAGGCAGCATCCGCGTTGCGCCGTCAGCTCCCGACGATCACGCCGCCGTTGATGTGGAGCATTTGTCCGGTCATGTATGAGGCGTCTTCGCTTGCGAGAAAAACGTAGCCTGGAGCAAGCTCCTTGGGCTGTCCAGGCCGCTGCATCGGCGTATCCGCGCCAAACACGGCAACCTGCTCCGCGGTAAAGGTCGAAGGGATCAGCGGCGTCCAGATCGGACCAGGCGCGACGCCATTGACGCGAATGCCGCGACCGGCAAGCTGCTGCGAAAGCGAGCGGGTGAAAGCGACCATCGCGCCTTTGGTAGCCGAATAATCGAGCAGCTCCTCATGACCTTTGTAAGCAACAATAGAAGCTGTATTAATAACCGCGCTGCCCGGCTTCAGGTGCGGGAGGGCGGCTTGCGTCAGGTAAAATGCCGCGAATACGTTCGTGCGGAACGTGCGCTCCAGCTGCTCGGGCGTAATCGCTGCCAGATCGGCTTGCGGGTGCTGTTCGCCGGCGTTGTTGACCAGAATGTCCAGCTTGCCGAATTCGCGAACCGTCTGCTCCACCGCTTGCTTGCAAAAGCCGGCATCGCCTAAATCGCCGGCAATATGCAGGCAGCGGCGGCCTTTGGCCTCTACGAGCTTGTGGGTCTGCTCCGCATCCTGATGCTCGTTCAAATAAAGCAGCACGACGTCAGCACCTTCCTTGGCGTAAGCCACGGCGATGGCGCGGCCGATGCCGCTGTCCCCGCCGCTGATGATCGCGACCTTATCCTTGAGCTTGCCCGCCGGCTTATAGCTATCGTCTTCGAATACCGGCAGCGGATTCATGTCGCTTTCAAGGCCGGGCTGGCGGTTCTGGTGCTGGGCTGGCAAAGTGGGTTGTACGGGCGTAGCTGTAGTCATGAGCAGTCTCCTTTGGAAATCCCGCAGGGCGGGAGTCGTCCCGATTAGGATGATGCTTCGGCCGTCAAATCATACTTGATGCGATAATGGTAGCCGCAAAGCGGTTTAAAGCCGCTTTTGCCATACAAGCCGATGGCTGAGTCATTATTTGCAACGACCTGCAAATACAAATGAGACGCACCGTGTGCCGCGCTCCATTCGGCCAGCGAGCGTACGAGCAGATGGCCGAGCCCGCAGCCGCGGCGGTCTTCGCGAATGACCAGATTCACGAAGCCCGCCCAGCCCTCGTCGGCCACCGCCGTACCGAGCCCGACCGGCTCGTCGTCCTCCAGCAGCGTAACAAACGTTTTCGGAGCGGACATGCGTTCGGCAATTCCGCGGTAAAACGATTCGGACTCACGCGGGAAGCCGTCAAGGCGCAGGAGGGCGTCGATCCACGCTGGGTTTGCCTCTGGGCTGAAGCAAACCTCCACGCTCGGGCGCGGTCGGCTGCGCCAGGCTGCATCGGCCAGCCGAACGGCTGGACTGCTGTCTGCGATCAGGATCAGGCAAGGAATTTCCTTGACGTATCCCATCTGTTCCAGAATGCGGTCAAGCTGCTCAGGCGCATCACCGCCGAGCTGGAAGATGGCGGGTAGTCCGCGCGCCGCGTAAAATCGCTCGATGCGGGCCAGCCAATCGGGCTCGGACGGGTAATCCGGCCCGGTAAACACGCTATTGGCCCGCTGGCTGATTCCGCGGGATGCCCGGAGCAGCCAGCTGCCAAGCGGCTCTGTTTCTTCGGCCGGCCAAAGCCGCAGGGCGAGGTGATCGATTTTACCAAGCAGTTTTTTATTAATTTGCAAGACCATAAGGAAGGCGGACTCCTTTCGTGTATCAACGAATAATGGGAATCATCGGGAGAACGGAAGTATAAATAAATATACGAAGGAATGAATAAAAATTCAACGTTTTGCTGCTATTTTTTTACCAGAAGCAAGCTTGGATCAGCGTTGCAGCCCGATCCTGACAGGAGGCTCAGTTTACTTGAAAAACAAAATTTGGACGATATTGTTAGGGAGCGGGTATGCGATATTCACCCTGCCGTTACTGGCTGTGCGCTGGCTGAAGAGTGAGGAGCTGGTCGTATCGAAATTCGTCTGCGCCTTATGGCTGCTGGCCAGTTTGTATCTGATGGTATGGATCGTTCGGGGCCGGCGAAGACGGAGTTGGCCGATGCGTACGGTTATGGTTTGTTGCGCGGGCATTTTGCTGTATCTGATCTTGTGTATCGGGCTGAACGAGTTGCACAGCCGGTTTACGACCGAGAACTGGCAGCAGTATCCCGAATTGCGGAAATATCAGGCGCGCGATTTTATCCGGCAATATGGCTCATCGCTGCATAGCGAGGACGATGTGATTCGTTATTTAGGCAAGCCGGATCAACGGATCGGTACGGATACGATCAGCTATTGGTTGGGCAGCGACTTGTTCACTTTCGATATATGGGAGCTTGATTGTCAGACGGAGAACGGAGAAATCACTTGCGCTATTGCCAGCTTCCGCTATTAGCAGTAATATAAATCCAATTAACGGAGCGAGGGGGAGCGCGTATGCCGCACATACCGGGTGAACGAATCGTATTGAGGGAGTACCGCCGCGAGGATTTGCCGCATATGCGGGCTTGGACGAACGATGCCGAGATTACGGAGCAACTGTCCGACATTTTTTTGTACGCCCATACGCTGGAGATGACAGAAGCGTTTTTGACATCGATGCTGCAAGGGACGGGCGAGATGAAGGGCTTTGTGATTGCCGAGGCGACGACGCTTGACTATATCGGACAAATCGATCTCCACCATCTGGATTGGAAAAATCGCAGCGCCACCGTTGGCATTGTAATCGGGCGCAAGGAGCTGCTCGGTCAAGGGTATGGCCGTGAGGCGATGCGGCTGATGCAGCGCTTTGTGTTCGACAGCTTGAATATGCACCGGCTGGACCTGAACGTTTACGAATATAACGAGCGGGCCATCCGCAGCTACAAGGCTTGCGGTTTTGTTGAAGAAGGGCGGCAGCGCGCCAGACAGTTCCGGCAAGGGCGGTATTGGGACGTTGTGTGCATGAGCATGTTGCGGGACGAGTATGAGCGCCACACACGCTCCAGGCCGCACACACAGGGCGAGTTGCTTGAGGAACAATAGCGGATATGCCGGAGAACAGGCAGAACGACAACGGACGTTCGCGCCTGTTTTTTGTTTGCGTGGAAGGCAGCCGGATGATTATGATAACGCTTCCATGAAAATGTGTGTACGGCATTCGCGTGCGTGCGTTATTTATATATTTTACAATAGTGGAAACAATGCTTGTTAGCAATGCCGATCAACCGGGCTCCCGTCAACAAGATTGCTGCCAAATGTGCGTAACACGGCTTGTTGAAATGTTGTCAACAAGGCTGCTGTCGTATCGGCGTTATCCTTGTATTGAAAAAGAAAGCGCTTCGATTTACGCTTTGGTTAGCAACAACACGACAACCAATGGACCTGGGAGGGTGCTTATGAACACAACAGTCAATCAAGTTCAAGCCGCAGGCGGCATGCGAGTGCGCGTGCAGCGGCTGGGTCGCTTTTTGAGCGGCATGGTGATGCCGAACATCGGGGCGTTTATCGCTTGGGGGTTCATCACCGCATTATTTATTCCGACCGGCTGGATTCCGAACGAAGCGCTGGCAAAGCTGGTGGGGCCGATGATTTCCTACCTGCTGCCGCTGCTGATCGGCTATACCGGCGGGCAAATGATTCACGGCGCACGGGGCGGCGTCGTTGGCGCGGTCGCGACGATGGGCGTGGTGGTCGGCGCGGACATTCCGATGTTCCTCGGCGCGATGCTCGTCGGTCCTTCTTCGGCATGGGTGCTCAAGCAGTTCGATCGGTCGATTGAAGGCAAAATCCGTTCCGGCTTCGAAATGCTGGTCAACAACTTCTCTGCCGGGATCATCGGCGGCGCGCTGGCGCTGGTCGCTTACGCCCTGATCGGTCCGGTCGTGCTCGGAATCAGCAAGGCGCTTGCTTCCGGGGTGCAGGCGCTCGTCGATGCGGATTTGCTGCCGCTGGCCAATATATTGATCGAGCCGGGCAAAATTTTATTTCTCAATAACGCCATCAATCACGGCGTATTAAGCCCGATCGGGCTGGCCGATGCGGCCAAAACGGGCAAATCGATGATTTTCATGCTCGAATCCAATCCCGGACCGGGTCTGGGCATCCTGCTGGCCTACTGGTTCGTTGGACGCGGCTCCGCCAAGCAGTCGGCTCCCGGCGCGGTCATCATTCACTTTCTCGGCGGTATTCATGAAATTTATTTCCCGTATATTCTGATGAATCCGCGGTTGATTCTCGCGGTGATCGCCGGGGGCGTAACCGGCAGCTTCACGTTCTCGCTGTTCCACGCCGGACTGGTGGCGCCGCCCTCGCCGGGCAGCATCTTTGCTTATATCGCGATGGCGCCGAAAGGCGGACTGCTGGCTGTATTGAGCGGCGTCGTTACTGCAGCTATCGTTTCGTTCCTGGTCGCTTCTTTGCTGCTGAAAACGGTCAAAGCCGGGCAAGAGGACGATCTTGAGTTGGCGAAGAATAAAATGTCCGAATTGAAAAACAGCGGTAAAGCCGCTCCCGCAGCGGCTTCGGCCAGCGCAGTGCGTGCTGCGGCCGATGTGCGGAAGATTGTTTTCGCTTGCGATGCCGGTATGGGCTCAAGTGCGATGGGCGCTTCGGTGCTCCGCAAAAAGCTCAGGGACGCCGGGGTTCAGGTTACCGTTATGAATACGGCAATTACCGAAATTCCCGCCGATGCCGATCTTGTGTTCACGCACAAGGCGCTGACAGACCGCGCCCGGTTGCAGGCGCCGAACGCCGAGCATATCGCCATCGACAATTTTATGAAAAGTCCGGAGTACGACGAGCTGGTCAAACGACTGGCGTAGCCGCTCCCCCTCACGCTGGCGCTGCCGGCGTGATATCCTTTTTTCGGCGAGGAGATTGCGATGGAAGTAACGAACAGAAAACGTCAAATCCTTGCTTTGCTGTTGAACCGTAAAGAGGAAATTACGATTGGCGAGATCGCCGGAGAGATTCAAGTCAGCGTGAGAACGGTTCATCGGGAGCTGGATGAAATGGAAGCTTGGCTCGCGGCAAGCGGGCTGCAATTGAGTAAAAAAGCGGGGCGCGGCGTACAGCTGCACGGCAGCGCGGAGCAGATGCAGGCGCTGCATGAACGGCTGGACGCAACGCCGACGCGCGAATATTCGGCTGAGGAGCGCAAAATCAATATTTTGTGCATTCTGCTGGAATCGTCCGAGCCGCTGAAAATTTATGCGCTGGCCCAGTCGCTGTATGTGACGATGGCGACGATCGGCAACGATCTCGACGAGCTGGAAGGCTGGGTTGCCGGGCAAGGGCTGACGCTGATTCGCCGCCGCGGCTATGGGGTGGAAATCGCCGGAGCGGAAGCCGTGCGGCGCAGCGCGATTTGCCGGCTGGTCGAGGAGCGGCTTGACGAATCCGACCTGTTCGGCAAAGCGTCCGAGCAAGCGCCGGACCCGACGAGCCGCCGCCTGGCCGCGCTGGCCGGCAAGCAGCAACTGCTCGCGGTCGAGCAGGCGCTGTGGAGCGCATCGTGCGACTGGCTGGAGGGGCTGCCGGAAGCGGAGTATACGCAGCTGCTGATCCGGCTGGCCGTGGCGGTCACGCGGCTTCGCGACGGCAACGCGCTTGACGGAGCGGAAGCGGCAGCGTTTGCGGCTGCCGGCGAGCCCAGCGCTTCGGTGGAGGCGCTGACCGCGCATCTGGCGCGCGAGCTGCGGCTTGCGCTGCCGCCGGCCGAAGCGGCGTACATGGCGCATTGCCTGCAAAGCAAGGAGCAGTTGAGGCACAGCGGGCTGGACGCCGGCGAGCTGCAGATGCAGGAGCCCGCCGCCGAGCTGATCGCGCGCGTCGAGAGACGCATCGGCTTGTCGCTGGGCGGCGATGCGTCGCTGCGCGAAGGGCTGGCGAGCCACTTGGCCCGCTCCTGGCGCAAGCTGGTCCGCGGTCAGGCCATCCGCAACCCGTTGCTCGCCCAGATCAAGCGCGATTTCGAGACGCTCTTCCAGGTGGTGCGGGAGGAGGGGAGCGGGCTGCTGCCCGGACCTGCGGTGCCGGACGAGGAGATTGGCTTCATCGTGATGCATTTTGGAGCAGCGGTCGAACGGCTGAAGCGCTTCCGCCGCCCGGTGCGGGCCGTGCTGGTCTGCACGAGCGGCATCGGCTCCTCCAAGCTGCTGGCGATTCGCGTGCAGCAGGAGCTGCCGCAAATTTATATTTTGGGCCATACGTCGTGGTATGAAGCAAGCCGGCTGCCGGAGCACGAATACGATGTCATTTTGTCGACTATCGATCTGCCGATTGAGCCGGATAAATATTTCAAGCTCAGTCCGCTGCTGGCGGGGGAAGAGGTCGACAAGCTGCGCGCGTTTATTCAAGAGATTACGTTGCGCGGCGATGCCCCGGACAGCGCGGCTGCGGCCAAAACCAACCTCCAGCTGAACCGGCTGAAGAAGCAAAAAACGTATCTGGACGCCAGCCTGAATCTGATCGAAGGCTTTCGCGTTTACGCGGTCCCGCGCGGTCCGCTGTCGGAGCTGCTGCGGCATATGGTTGGCGTTGCAGCGCGCGAGGGCTGCGTCGGAGACGAAGAGACGCTCGTCCGCCAACTGCTGGAGCGCGAGCGGCACGGCAGCCAGCGCATTCCCGATACGCGTCTGGCGTTGTTCCATACGCGCAGCGCAGAGGTGCGAAGCCTGTATTTTTCGCTGTTTCGTCTGGAAAGTACGGTAGGCGGTCCGCTGGAAGCCCCGTCGGAGGGGTTGGCTGCGGATGCAGAGGGCGGGGAGGGCGCTCAGCCCGCCGCAAGCCAATCTGACACGGATGCGCTTGATCAGGCGCTGCTGCTGCTGGCTCCGTGGGAGCTGCCGAAAGCGACGCTGGAAATTGTGAGCGAGATGAGCGGGTTGCTGCTGGAGCCGTCGCTGCTTGGTCTGCTTGCCGACGGGACGGAAGTAGAAATTCGCCGCTATTATACGCAGGCGTTGGCTGCTTTTATAGAAAATCAAAAGGAAATGGAGAGTACCGTACTATGGGAGTTTTGACGTTGGAGACAATCAGGGTGCAGGCGGACGTGGCAACGAAGGAAGAAGCGATCCGGCTCGCCGGTCAGCTGCTGGTCGACGCCGGTCATGTTACGGCAGCCTATATCGATAAAATGCTGGAGCGCGAAGCGCTGGTTTCCACCTATATGGGGGGCGGACTTGCGATTCCGCACGGGACGAAGGAGGCCAAGGCGTTGATTGCTTCAACCGGCATTTCCATCGTGCAAATTCCCGCTGGCGTCGATTATGAGGATGGCGAGAAGGCGTATCTGGTCGTCGGCATCGCGGCCGCGGGCGATGAGCATATGGAGATATTGACCCAAATTGCCTTGATTTGCGCCGAGGACGATCAGTTGGACGTGCTGTTGAAGACGGACAATGCCGAAGCGATGCTGCGCATTTTTGAAGGCGGTTCGCTATGAAGGCGGTGCATATCGGCGCAGGCAATATCGGACGGGGATTTATCGGGCTGCAGCTGATTCGTTCGGGCTATGAGCTGACATTCGTCGATGTGAACGAAACGCTGGTGTCGCTACTGCGCAGCCAGGGGCTGTATCGCGTTCGGCTGGCCAGCGCTTCGCGGGAGAGCGTGACGGTGAGTGGCTTTGCGGTGCAAAACGGCAGCGACATCGAGCAGGTCGGCGAGCTGATTGCCGAAGCGGACCTCGTGACGACAGCGGTTGGCGTCAGCGTGCTGCGGCATATCGCGCCGGCCTTGGCGCGCGGCATCGAGCTGCGGGTCGCACGGCGGCCGGGCGCACCGCTGCATGTGATCGCGTGCGAGAACACGATCGGCGGCAGCGAGCAGCTCCTGGAACTGGTGTATAGCCGGCTGAGCCCACAGCTTGTCGCAGAGACCGCCGGCTGGATCGCGTTTCCGAACGCGGCTGTCGATCGGATCGTGCCGCTGCGCCAGGAGGGCGGCGAGCAGCTGGAGGTGACAGTCGAGCCCTTCTTCGAATGGGTCGTCGACCGTTCGCAGCTGCTGCCGGGTTATGCGCCCATTGAGGGCGTCACCTATGTGGACCAGCTCGCGCCGTATGTGGAGCGCAAGCTGTTCACGGTCAACACCGGCCACTGCTGCGCGGCGTATGTCGGCGCGTTGCGCGGGCATGCGACGATCGGCGAGGCGATGACCGATCCGGTCGTGGAAGCTGCCGTGCGCGGCGCGCTGGAGGAGACGGGCACGCTGCTCGTGCGCAAATACGGGTTTGATCCGCAAGCGCATGCGGCGTATGCCGCTCAAATTATCGAGCGCTTCCGCAACCCGTATTTGCACGACAGCGTGGAGCGCGTCGGCCGCTCGCCGCTGCGCAAGCTGGCGCCGCAGGACCGCTTCGTTGCGCCTGCGCTGGAGCTGCTGGCGCTGGGCGTCGAGCCGCGCGCGCTGGCGCTGGCGATCGCTGCTGCGCTGCGCTTCGACAGCCCGGGCGACGAGGAAGCGGTCGCGCTGCAAGCGGCGGTGCGGGAGCAGGGGGCCGGAGCGGCGATTACGCGGGCGACCGGACTGGCTGCGACGCATCCGCTGCATGCGCTGATTGCCGGCCGCTATGAGGAGCTGGCTGGCAGCTTGCTTGAAGGAGGTGTGCGGGAATGACAGACCGTTTGCAAGGCATTGCCGCATCAAGCGGATACGCGATTGCTCCTGCGTTCCGCTACAGCCCGGAGTCATTTGTGCCGGAGCGAACAGCGGCAGGCGATCCGGCAGCCGAAACCCAGCGATTTCGGGCGGCTGTCGCGGCGGCAGGGGAGGAGCTGGAGACGCTGCGAGCGCTGACGGAAAGCCGGCTGGATGCGAAAAAGGCGGAAATTTTCGAAGCGCAGCTGATGTTTCTCGAGGACCCCGAGCTGATTGATGCGATTGTCGAGCTGATCGCCGCCGAGCGAATCAACGCGGAGTTTGCGCTGCATCAGGTGGCCGGACAGTTTATCGACATCTTGAGCGGGATGGACAATGAGCTGCTGCGCGAGCGGGCGTCCGATGTTCGCGACGTGGAGCGGCGGCTGATGAACCGGTTGCGCGGCGTTGGCGGCGCGGAGCTCGGCGGTGTGACGGAGCCTTCGATTGTGCTGGCTGATGACTTGACGCCTTCGGATACGGCCCAACTCGACCCGGAGCGCGTGTGCGGCTTTATGACAGAAAAGGGGAGCCGGACCTCCCATTCGGCCATTATGGCCCGTTCGTTGGAAATTCCGGCTATCGTCGGAGTTAGCGGCGCGCTGGCGGCGGTTCGCACAGGCGATCTGCTTATTCTGGATGCGCTCGAAGGGCGCATTCTGATCAATCCCGATGAAGCGGAGCTGGCCGACTACCGGGAGAAAAAGCGGCTTTATGACGAACGTCGCGCCGCTTTGCGCCGCCTTGTCGACGAACCGACGGTAACGAGCGACGGAGTGAGGCTGGAGCTGGCAGCCAATATCGGCGATATCGAGGACGTGCAAAAGGCGCTGGACAATGGCGCCGAAGCGATTGGCCTGTTCCGCACGGAGTTTCTGTATATGGGACGTCCGTCTCTGCCGGGCGAGGAGGAACAGTTTCAAGTCTACAAATATGTGCTGGACAAAATGAATCCGAAGCCGGTGGTCATTCGCACCCTCGATATCGGCGGCGACAAGGAGCTGCCTTATCTGAAGTTGCCGGACGAGGAGAATCCGTTTCTCGGCCTGCGTGCGCTGCGGCTGTGCCTGCGGCACGAGGAGCTGCTGCGCACCCAGCTGCGCGCGCTGCTGCGCGCCAGCGTCTACGGACGCTTGCGCATTATGTTTCCGATGATTGCTGTGCGCGAGGAGCTTCTGGCCGCCAAGCGTATATGGGCGGAGGAGCGCGCCAGACTGAAGGCGGAAGGAACGCCGGTTGCAGACGATATCGAGATCGGCATGATGATCGAGGTGCCGGCAGCGGCGCTGGCGGCCGATGCGTTTGCGGCCGAGGTTGATTTTTTCAGCATCGGTACGAACGATTTGATTCAATATACGATGGCGGCGGACCGGATGAATCAGGAGGTCGCGTATTTGTACCAGCCGCTTCATCCGTCCGTGCTGCGACTGATCGCGATGGTTATTGACGCAGCGCAAAGCGCCGGCATATGGGTGGGCATGTGCGGGGAAATGGCCGGCGACGAGCTGGCGATTCCGCTGCTGGCCGGGCTTGGCCTGCATGAATTCAGCATGAGCGCAGGTTCGATTCTGCCGGCGCGCGAGCTGATCGGCCGCTTGTCGCAGCGGGAATGGGCCGAGACGGCAGAGCGTCTGCTGCGGCTGCATAGTGCGCAGGAGATCGCCGATGCCGTTCGACAACAATTGGGAATGGGAGAGTGAGCCGGCTATGTTGAGCAAAACGTTTACGATTGTGAATCCTTCCGGATTTCATGCGCGTCCGACGAAGCTGTTTGTCCAAAAGGCGACGACGTTTCCGGATTGCGAAATATTTCTGATCAAAAATCAGACGAAAAAAATGAACGGCAAAAGCTCGCTGGGCATTTTATCGCTGGGCATTGCCCACAATGATGAAATTACGCTGGAGGTTTCCGGCGAACGGGCCGAGCAGGCGATGGAGGAGCTTGGCGGGATTTTGACGGCGATTTTGGAATAAAATGAGAAAAAAAGCGCGAGCATGCAGGCTGTAGCCTGATCAGCTCGCGCTTTTTGGCGTTGGGCGGCAGGAAGACGCTTCGCGCCGCCGCTATTCGT
This sequence comes from Paenibacillus athensensis, assembly GCF_004514475.2. Classification (GTDB taxonomy): domain Bacteria; phylum Bacillota; class Bacilli; order Paenibacillales; family NBRC-103111; genus Paenibacillus_AL; species Paenibacillus_AL athensensis. Next base: position 178,575 of record NZ_MYFO02000001.1, read on the forward strand.
CGCCGTGCTCCAGAATCAGCCGGTAGGCATTGGAAAAGGTAGTTCGCTCATGGAGCTTGCCGTTCAAGGTGAAGCGGCTGACGACGCGCGGCCGGCCCTGAATGGCTGTCAGGAACGTGTGGTGCAGCACCTCGGCTTCAAAGGAGATAAGGATACTGCCGTCTGCAGCGAGCAGGCCGATTGGCAATCCTGTCGCCATTGCCGGATCGATGTTAGCGATCTGCACGCCGTTGACGTACAGCGTTCCGGGCATGAGCCGCGTTCCTTGCGGCAGCCAGTCAAACAGCAGTGCTTCGACCGCCTGATTGCCGGAATTGCGCACCGTGATCCCGATGCTTGCGATGCTGCCCGGCTCGACCACGGGCGGACCGGCGTCTGTGTGCGCGGACATTACCGGCAGCCGCAGCTCGATTTGCACGGTGTTGGACAGCGCCGAGTCGGCGATGCGGCGTCCGTCGGGCAGGGCGAAGCTGTAGCGCGCTTGGGCCTGATTGGCCAGCACAAACGGCGGCTTGCGCCCGGCCTGCTCCGGTACGGCGACGCTGAACGCCAGCATGGCGCTTCCGCCCGGCTCCAGCGTGCCGATCGTGACGCCTTGCTCGGGGCGAGCTTCCGGCATCGACGTACCGTTGACGCTCAAGCTGCCGGCTACGAACAAGCTGCCTTCCGGAATGGCGTCGGTTAAAACGACCGCTGTGGCGATTTCGCCGTCGTTATACGCCGTAATGGTATAGCGGACCGCTTCATCGGTCGTTATAGCGCTTAGATCGGCGCTTTTGACGAGGCGCAGCATCGGATCGATCACTGTAGCGACAGCCGGGTTGGACAGCGCCGATTGCTGCCCCGCGCCGACGCGGAAGGTGACTAGCGCCCGGTTCATGACCTGACCGTCCGGCGGGAAAGCGGTCACGCGCGCTTGAAAAGAAACTACGCGTGCCGCTCCGGGCGCAAGCGTGCCCAGCGCGATGCCGTTATCGGAGGCGTCGGCGGGCCAGTGGACGCGGTCAACCGTAACGCTGCCAGTCACAAACGCCATTTCCGCGGGCAGCGTATCGGTCAGCACGACATCGTCCAACGGCAGCGCGCTTTCGTTGCCAATGGTGACGGAGTACGTGATGGTGTCGCCAACGAACGTATAAGCGCGATCCAAGCTTTTGGCCACCTGCACGCTGAGCTGACGGACGGGGAGCACAAGCGTATTGGACAGCAGCGCGCCGTTGACGGTACGGCCGTCCGGGGTGCGGAAAGCGAACTGCGCCGTCGCCTGGTTGGCCAGCTGCAGCGCGCCCGGCGCCGATTGCAGCAGCACCTGGAACGATACGGCGACCGATGCGCCCGCAGGCAATACGCCCAGCGGAAGACCTGACGCCGGATCGGCGCCGGCCAGGGGTACGCCCGCCAGCAAGGCGCTGTTGGGCACAAACGCCGTGCCAGCAGGCAGCGGGTCGATGACCGTTACAGCGGCGGCTACGTTGCCGTTATTGGTTACGGTCACGACGTAGACAATCGGCTGCCCCAGCAAGGCTTCGGGCGTCAGTGAGGTTTTGACCGCCGTCAGCTGCGGATCGAGCACAGGCGTATTCACCGTATTCGAATACGTAAAGGAGCTGACGCTTCCGTTCTGGAACCGGACGATCGACTGATTTTGCACCTGCGGGGAAGACGGCGGCATCATGACACGGTGACCTGGAAGGTGATTGTCGACGCTGCTCCGGCAGCGAGTGTACCGATCGTGATGCCGATGTTCGGATTATCTGTGGGTCGCGCTGCGGCGTCGACCGTGACGCTACCGGCAACGAAGGCGGTTCCGGCCGGGACGGGGTCGACCATGACCACGTTGTTTACGGCGGCAATGCCTAGGTTTGTTACTACGATCGTATAGGTGATCGTGTCGCCTTTGACCGCATCGAGTGCGCTGGCCGTTTTGACGACGCTGACATCCGGCGAAGACACCGGAATTGTCACGGTATTGGAGGCGGCCGATCCGCTCAAGCTGCGGCCGTCTGGCGGCGAAAAGGTAAAGTTGGCGGACGCTTGGTTGACGAGCAGCTGTGAAGCCGGAAGGCTGGTGACATTGACCTGCAGCGTTACCGTCACGGTGACTGTTGAGCCAGGCGCGACCGTCCCAATGCCAATGCCTGCAGTTGGATCGGCTCCCGGCTGCGACATGCCGTTGACGACGACGCTGTTGGGCACGAACGTTGAACCGGCGGGGATTGAATCGGTCAATGTGACGACAGCCGACAGATTGCCGGTATTGGTCACCGCTAGCGAATACACAATCGTATCGCCAACAGTGGCATTAACGGTATTGGCGCTTTTGACCACCTGCAAAATCGGCTGATACACAGGCGTTGTGAGCGTATTGGAATACGCGATGCCGGAAAAAGCGCCAGATGTGAAGCTGACACTGGCCTGATTGGCAAGAGGAACCGGCGCTGCCCCTGCGCTTACCGTAATGTTGAAATTGACGGTGCTGGAGCCGCCTGCGGCCAAGGTGCCCAAGGTAATGCCGGTTGCCGGGTTGGCACCCGGTCGTGCGATACCGTCGACAACTACACTCCCCGGCTGGAAGGTGGCTCCTTGCGGAATCGCATCGGTCAGCACGACACTGCTGATCGGTTGGATGCCGTTATTGGTAACAACCAGCGTATACGCGAACGAATCGCCGAAAACAGCATCGGCAACGTTGGCCGATTTGACGACGCTGACGTTAGGCGATGACACCGGAATTGTCACGCTGTTAGACTGGGCGTTGCCTGTCAGCGTCCGGCCGTCTGGCGGCGAGAAGGTGAAGCTGGCGGACGCCTGGTTGATCAACGTTTGCGGCGTAGGCAGCGAGACAACCGTCGCTTGCAGCGTAACGGTGGCAGCACTGCCCGGCGCCAGAGTCCCAATGGAGAAGCCCGAGATCGGGTCGGCGCCCGGCTGCGGGGCTCCGTTCACAACCACGCTGTTCGGAACAAACGAAGCGCCTGCGGGAATCGAATCCGTCAAGGTCACCAGTGCTGCCCAATTGCCCGTATTGGCGACGGTCAACGTATAAACGATCGTATCGCCAACCGTAGCGTTGGCAGTGTTCGCGCTTTTGCCTACATTGATGACGGGCTGGTAGACAGGAGTAGACAGTGTGTTGGAAAAGCTGACGCTGGAGAACGCTCCGTTGGTAAAGCTGACCGACGCCTGGTTGTTCAGTACAGCCGGATTCGGCAGCGTGGTTACCAGCACGCCGAAAGCAACCGTCGTCGAAGCGCCGGGAAGAAGCGTGCCGAGTGACAGCCCGGTCAACAAACCGGAAGGGCGGGGCGTACCGTCAACCGTAATACTGCCGGGTACGAAAGCGACTCCGGCCGGAAGAGGATCGGAGAACACGACGTTCGTCAAATTCGTAATCCCGCTATTGGTTACGACTACGCTGTAGGTGAACGTATCGCCGACTACCGCGTCGCTGACCGGAGCCGATTTGACCAAGGTGATATTGGGGGCCGAGGCGGGAATTACGACCGTATTGGACAGTGCGGTGCGATTGAAGCTTCGGCTGTCGGGCAGCGTGAACGTGTACAGCGCTACACCCTGATTGGTGAGCTGCTGCGGGGACGGCAAGGTGCTGAGCACGACCGAGAACATCACAGTCGCGGAAGCGCCTGCTGCGAGCGGGCCGACGGTGACGCTTGTATCCGGCGTTGCGCCAGGCTGTGGCGAGCCATTGACGATCACGCTGTTGGGCACAAAGGTCGTGCCGGTCGGAATCGTATCGGATACGGCGACGAGCGCGGCATAATTGCCGGTATTTTGTACGGTAAGCGTGTAGACGATGGTATCGCCGAGCGTTGCGTTGGCGGTATTGGCTGTTTTCGCGACAGCGACAATCGGCTGCAAAACCGGGGTGACGACTGGATCGGAGAAGCTGATCGTCGAGAAAGCGCCAGACGCGTAGCTGACGCTGGCCTGATTGCTGAGCTGGCCGGATAGGGGAAGCGTGGTGACGCTAACCGAAAATGCAACCGTAACCGTCGAGCCTGGCGTGATGGTGCCGATCTGAATCCCGGCAGCGGGATCTGCGCCGGGAACAGGGCTCCCGTTGACGCTCACGCTGCCGTGAACGAATACGGTGCTATCCGGAAGCATGTCGTTTACAACGACGCTGGTCACATCTTCAATCCCGGCGTTGGTCACGGCAAGGGTGTAAGGTACGGTATCGCCGACTGTCGTCACGGAACGCGTAGTCGATTTGACGATGGACACATTGGGGGCGGAGGCCATGAGAGTAAGCGTATTGGAAAGAGCTGTCCCGGTTACGGTTCGGCCATCCGGAGGGTTGAAGGCGAAATTCGCCACTGCTTGATTATTGAGCGTCTGCGGAGTAGGCAAGGACACAAGCAGTACGCTGAATGTGACGACGGCTGAGGCGCCTGGAGCCAGACTACCCGCCGCCATGCCGGCTGCAGGGTCTGCTCCGGGCTGGGGCGTACCGTTGACAGTGACGCTGTTGGTAATAAAGGTAGTTCCTGCAGGGATCGGGTCCGTAACCGACACAAAGGCGGCGATATTGCCCGTATTGCTGACATGGATCGTATAAATGATCGTATCGCCGAGCGTTGCGTTGGCAGTGCTGGCACTTTTTAGCAAAGCGATATTGGGCTGATAAACGGGTGTGACCAGAATATTGGAGGACGAAGTCCCGGAAAAAGTGCCGGAAGTAAAGCTGACCGTTGACTGATTGGTGACTTGCGGTGTTGTTGGCATTGTGAGTTTCACCTCATAGGTTACGACAGTCGAAGCGTTCGGAGCCAGACTGCCGATTGGAATGCCGGAAGCCGGATTCGCCGATGGCGCAGCCGCTCCGTTGACAATGACACTGCCGGGAATGAACGTTGTGTTCGCGTCCAAAATTCCGGTGAAAACGAGCTGATTGACGGGACTGCCACCCCGATTTGTGACAATGGCGGTATAGATGAGCCGGTCGCCCGCGACGGCATCCACAGCGGTCGTGCTTTCCACGACGGTTACGTTAGGAGCGGAAACCGGCAGCGTAAGCGTGTTGGAAGCTGCGGAACCGGATATTTGGCGACCGCCGGGCAGAGTAAACGCGTAAGCGGCCGCCGCCGTGTTGACGAGCCGCTGCGTGGCAGGCAAGGCGTCAATCGTTACCGCAAAGCTGACCGTGACGGATTCTCCGGGCGCGAGCGTACCGACGGTAATCCCGCTGAGTGGTGAGGTGCCGGGTTGCGGCGAGCTGCCGACGATAGCGCTGTTCGTAGTGAAGGTCGTTCCGCCCGGAATGTTATCCGTAACCGTGATGTAAGCGGGATAGTTCCCCGAATTGCTGATATCCAGCTTATAGGCCAGCGTATCGCCAACCGTTGGCGCTTGGCTTGAGGCGCTTTTGACGACGCTCACGATCGGCTGATAGATGGGGGTCGTGACCGTGTTGGACAGCGAGGTACCGGAAAAAGCGCCGGACGTGAAGCTGATGCTCGCACGGTTGGCCAGCTGTGGCGGTGTGGGAACGCTGACGATCTTGAGCGAAAATGTCACCGTGACGGAACCGCCCGCCGCAATGCTGCTGAGCGCAATGCCAGAAGCTGGATCTGCGCCGGGCTGCGGGACTCCGCCGACCAAAACGCTGCCTGACACCAGCTGTGTGCCGGCGGGGATCGGGTCGGTCAGCCGCACATTACTGACCGCAGCTGCACCGCTATTGGTAGCGACCACGGTGTAGACAATCACGTCGTTCAGCGCGGCGTTGGCGAGACTGGCGCTTTTGACGAGCGTCACATTGGGCGCTGAGACGGGTATATTGACCGTATTTGAAGTGCTGGAGCCGGCAAGATTCCGTCCATCCGGGGCTGTATAGGCGTAATTTACAAGGCCGGTATTTGACAGCGAAGGCGGATTGGGCAGCGAGTCGACAACAACGCTGAAACGAACCACGGCCGAGGCGCCGGCAGCGACAACGCCGGTCGATATCCCGGCAGTGGGCGAAGCGCCGGGTACAGAAGCTCCGTTTACAGTCACGCTGCCGGCGACAAATGACGTTCCGGCGGGGATATTGTCGAAAACGATGCCCGTCGCGGCCAAATTCCCGGAATTGCTTACGGTCAGCGTATAGACAACGGTGTCGCCGACAATCGCTTGTGCAACTCCGGCGCTTTTGACGATCGTGATCACAGGCTGAAAAACCGGCGCGCTCACGCTGTTGGATAATGCAATACCGTTGAAGGCACCTGAGCTGTAGCTGATAGAAGCCTGATTCGTGATTTGTGCGGGACTCGGCAGCGCATTGATTTTGATTTGAAAGGTGACGGCCACAGAGGCTGCGGCTGCCAATGTTCCCAGCGCAATCCCGCTCGCGGGATCTGCGGCAGGTCGCGGCGCTCCGCCTACGTTGACGCTGCCGGCAACCAGACTGCTGCCCGCAGGGATCGGATCGGTTAACACCACGTTGCTGATCGCAGTAACGCCGTTGTTCGCTATCGTTACTGTATACGTCACGGTGTCGCCTACAACTGCGCTGGCAGCACTAACGGATTTGGCTGCCGCAACGTTGGGCAGCGTTACTGGGATCGTCAGGCTGTTGGACAAAGCCGAGCCGTTAAAGGTGCGCCCGTCGGGGACCGTGTATGTATAGGCTGCCGAGGCCAGATCTGTCAATGTGGCCGGAGCGGGCAGGCTGTTGACCAGTGTCTGAAAGGTGACCGTCGTTGCGGTGCCTGCAGCGATCGCACCCAGGGCAACTCCCGAAGCCGGATTGGCGCCTGGCACTGCCGAGCCGTTGATACGAAAGCTGCCGGCGACAAAGCTGCTGCCGGGAGGGATGTTGTCTGTGATGGTGGTGGTTGCGGCGATATTGCCGTTATTGGCAATGGACAGCGTATACGTAATCGTATCCCCGACTGTGGCGTTGACGGTATCGGCGCTTTTGGCAATAGTTAACACCGGCGCATAGACAGGCAAGGTAACGGTATTGGATGGAATGACGCCCGAAATTGTCGGACCGCCAGCCACGCTTTGGAACGTAAACGCGGCATTGGCCTGATTCGCCACGGTTTGCGGAGAGGGCAGCGAGACAACTTTGGCTTGGTAGGTGACGATGATTGAGCTGTTCAGCGCCAATGCTCCGAGCGGAATGCCGGCCAAGACGCTATAGGTGGGACGCGCGACGCCTGCAACCGTCACACTGCCGGTCACGAAGGAGGTCGAGGCGGGCAGGATATCGGAAAGGACCACACTGGCCGCGTTCGCAGTCCCGGTGTTGCTGACGGTCACGGAATAGGTGATCGTATCGCCGACGACGGAGCCGGAAGCGCTGGCGCTTTTGACCACGTTGATTTTGGGAGCGTTAATATCAATTTGAATCGCATTGGCATTGACAACATAAGCGTCTCCCGAGGTCGTTAGCGTAAGCACGGCGGACGATTGATTGTTGATCAGCCTGGCGGAAATGTCGACATTAGTAATATCCCAGCCCTGACGGCCGCCACTGATGTTGGTGCCGGGCGCGCCGTTCGTCTGATTGCGCGAGCCGAAGGTGCCGGTCGTATCCAACTGGCCGAGATCGTTATTGATTTGGGAGGCAAAAAAGTTGTTGGCAAAATTGTTCGGTCCCGACAAGGCCGTCTGCGAAGATGTGGTCGGTCCGAACAGCGCCTGATCACCGGTGCGATTGGCATCGCCTTCCTGTGCGCTGAACAAGGCGCGGCCGCCCAGCGTGCCGGATATCGGTGTGGCAAAGCCGGTCAGCGTGGTCGTTACCGGACCCGAGGTCGCTTGCACCAGAACCGCTCCGGCGCGCAACGACATATTGCGGAACGGCAGCGCCGGATTTTGATAGAGGACGCCCAACGTCCAGCCAGCGTGATTTACCGTCGGATCGGTTACGATAATGGTGCCAACGACTCCGCCAGTCGTATAGGTGCCGGCACCGCCCTGCTGCACCAGCGTAGTTACATTGGCGGAGCGTGTATAGCCGAGCGAGCCGCTGCCCAGATCAAATTCGTTCGCTGTGGCGCTGTCGGGATAGATGCTGAACGTTCCTGTCGGCGTAGTCAGGCTCACCGGGTTGTTGATGGCTGAGGTCAGATTGACCGTATCGACCAGATACGTGCCTCCCCAGATCAGTTCGGCGTAGAGTACGGTGCTCCCCGCAGGCAGAACCAGAATGGCGGAGGAGCTGTTGCTCGTATACTGGCTGGTCGTCCCCAGAGGATAAGTGCCGTATCGAACCGCGGTGTTGATCGTAGTAAAAGCGCCGATACTGTCCACGGTGCCCGGAACGCCGGCTACAGCGGAACGGCTCAAGCCTAACGTATTGCCGGTGAATGTAATCGCGCCGGTGGCGTTAACCGTAGCGCGAACGACTAGAGCAATCGTCTTCACCCCCTCGTCTGGATTCATCAGTTGATTTTGCCAATAGTCACTTATTCATATGATGAAACGGGAGGGATTTGCCTGTTTTTAACGAAAAAGCTGATCTTTTAGGTTAAAAAGACGCGAATGCCTCCTTAATCTGCGGCCTTGAGGGGCTCGCGAAGCTCCGCGGCGCAAGGAGGCTCGAAATAGGCGCGACGCGACAGCCATTCCAGCTCGTCAAAGCCGATGTCTTTTTTCACCACGACCAAATGAAACATGATTTCGCTGACTACGTCCAGCTGGAGGTCCTTTAGTATCATTAATTCTTCTTTCTCGTATAGCGGAGAACGGTAGGCGGGTTCATAAAAAAATTCTTGCCGCAGCAGGCGAAAATCATAGGGGGGCGGTTCGGCTTCGGCATAGCTGTCGAGCGGGGGGCAGGGCGAAGCGTCCGGGGGCTGAAAAAAATGCGGCGTCCAGTATCTTGGGGAATATTCATCGAATTTTTGATGAAGCAGCGGGTTGGACATGTGTCGGAGATTACGGGCATAGGGAACCAGCACACAGACGATGGCTTGGTGGGTGCAAACGCGGTAAATTTCGGCCATTAGCCGGGGTAAATCCCGAATGTAGGGCAGCAAGCGGCAGGCAAGCACCAGATCAGCCGAATGGTCGGGCAGCGGAATGCCCGCTTCGAGATCGCAAACGAGATCGACGTCGGGCAGACGACGTTTGTCGATGCCGAAAAAACCGGCCTGTTTGGCAGAGCCGCAGCCGAGATCCAATTTCATGGCAATACCTCCGTGGGCCAGATTGCTTGTTTTTTTACAGTGTATTCGTTACGGGAAATAGCGCGTCACAATTGGGCCGGGCTAAAGGACCGGCGGATGTGGTTATAAATTCATCCAGAAAATTCCTGATAAATAACTAGAATCGACAAAAAAAGACAAAATTCAGCCCTTTTCAATTTTATATTACACATGTATAATGAAAAAAAACAAATGATTGCCGAGTTAGACAAGATTCAGGAAATTTTAGCTCCTTGCAGTGGCGAGTAATATATATGCTACTATTGCGGTTGGTGCAGAAATGACGCGCTGTCAGGAAGTAGATCTTGCCTTCACTTGTCGCGGGGATACCTGTGACGATCTTCAAGCAGAAAGGGGAATTTGTAATAAGCGGGGGACGCGAGGGTCCCATGAACGAAGTTAATAATGATGTCGAATATATATGATATGCGTTGTGGAACAGGAGGCGCATGATGGTCAAAATGTCGTTATGGACATTGGTTTTTCTCCTGGTATGGGTAGGGGGTTACTGGTGGACGCATCGCGAGAAGGGACCCGACCCGGCACTGAAAAGCGTGGTTGCCAACTATGTCGGTTCCGACGGTGCCATTCATGATCCGACCGGGGATCTTGGCGTTACGAACAAAGAGGACGTCAGCTTTCAATTAAAAGGCGACCAGCTTGCTATCTCTTATGGCAAGCAATTATTTCGCATTGACTTGCGTAAGGATGGGCAGGACGTATTTCGGTCTCTGCAGGCTCTTGGTGTGACGGTGGAGCAAGATGCCAACGGACGAGTGACGGTTCGCTATCACGGGGAAGCGGTGAAGCGCTTTGAATAAATGGTTGTTTTCCCTCGGTGGGGCGCTTGTGCTGGCAGCTATCATCGTTCCGGTATCTATTGCGTCTTTCGCTCCTCGAAGCTCGGATACCTATCAACCGAAGCCGGTCGTTGTTATGAAAGAAGCCATTGCTCGGGGGGAAGCTTACAAGCAAGTACTCGAAGGAGATTTGCTGTACGTGGTGAATGAGCAAACGAATGAACGGTCAGATTCCCGCAAGCTTTACGGTCAGCCGCATCCAGCGATGGAGCGCCCCGCTGCGAAGGCTGCAGCGGCATTCGGCTACCTGCCGAACAGCGGATTGATCGATCCGACCAGTTTGGGCGATACCGGCATTCAGCCGTCCATTCCTTACAGCTACGAAGCAACACCGGGGCAAAGCGCGATGTATATAGCAACGCTTGAGGCTGACGGTTGGCGAATAATAGGCAGCTACCGGACGCAATCGTATCTGGACTACTATCTGCAAAAGCAGGATGTAGTGGCGCGAGTCATTGTTTTGCAGGATAGCATGAAGGTGTTTGACAATGTAAAGCCCGAACTGCCCAATCCCAAGACGTTTGCTGCGCAAGAAGCTCCGTAATGCAAGGGGGAAGCAGATGAGATTTGTCGAATATGTCGTACATTTTACCCGGCTTTGGGTACATGGAGGATGCTTGAATGAATATGGAATGGAATTGGAAAACCATTGGTGTGCTTGTCGCAATCGTACTCCTTTTCATCGGCACGAATGTTGGCCAGTATTTCTTGCTTTGGGGTCCCAAGCAAAAAGAAATGAAAGCGGCCTATGATCAACAGGTCAAGACGTTGCAGGCAACGATCGATCGAATCGGTCCGCTGGTCGGCATCTGGACCGTCAAGGATGGCGTGACCAATATGCAAGCGGGCAAACAGGTGGAGGAAAGCGACCTGACGATAAGAGAAATACCGGAATCGATGATTACGAAAAGCTTTATTCTGGACCCATCGTCCATTGTCGGCAAATACTATCGCATTGCGCTCGGTCCGGGCACGCCGTTAAGCGAAGATTTGGTCATGGAGGACCCGGTTGACGATACGACGCGCGAATACGACGTTGTTGCCAATACGCTGCCGATCGGGCTGCATGTTGGAGATTACATTGACTATCGGATTGTATATCCGTATGGAGAAGATTACATTGTGTTCTCCCATAAGCGGATTGAGGCCATAAACGGGGAAACCTTCAAGCTGAAGCTGAACGAAAAGGAAATTCATTATTATCAGGCAGCGCTTGTCGATTACTTCCTGCAAAAGCAAAACGGTTCCATCATTTATGCTGCCAAGTATCTGGAGCCCGGTTTGCAAAAGCCGGCAACGCAGTACTACGCCATTCCCAAAAACATTGCTGCCATTATTACCGCAGATCCGAATATTGTGCAAAAAGTCAACGCCCAGCTTAATGATCCGACGCGCACGATGATTGATTCCGGCGTAGCCGCCTTGAAAGACGACGAAGCCGGCAAGCTTGCCGGGGGACGAGGAGAGGTTATCGGCAAAATTAATGGCGGCGTATCTGAACATACCGGAGCAGAGGAGAAGCGCAAGCAAGAAGCGCAGGCGCAAGCTGCCACGCAACCGCCTGCGGCAAGCTCGCCGGAACAGACAACCCCAGTAACACCTCAGAGCTCGCAGCAGACAGGGACAGGCGCGACCTCTGCCGGCTCCACAACTAACAATAGCGGAGTCGCTCCGGAGATGCCGCTCAACATAGGGAAAGGTGTTGTAGAGTAATGTTAATTGGCGTGTATGGTTACACAGACAAGCGGCCGGTCATTTACGCCCTGCTCAAGCTGCTGCAGGCAACCGGCGATGTGGCGCTGTTCAGTGGCAACCGCCATTATCGCAGGCTGCTGGAAAACGGCGAGTCGCAAGGGCATATGGCGAATGTCATGATTGCTGTCTCCGATGCTTCGCCAGATGAGATTTTTGAAGAGATCGGATATACGGCTGATGATTTTGAACACGTCATTTTCGATTTGCAGGATGCCATTCCTGATGAGCTTTCGTTAATTTTGTACGTAAAAAGCTACCCGCCCGATGAAGATGAGCTTAGTTTCATCGAGCTGTTGGGCGCGTACACAACCGTTAAAATCGTCTATGACGGCAAGCGGGAGAAAGGGGCGATCAATGTAGCGCCGCTCTCGCCGCTATGGCGCAGTGTCGAGCAGATCGAAGCTTACCGGGTGCTTGCTCCCGTCGCATCGAAGGAACTGAATATCGGCTTGGCGGCTCATTTGGCGCCGGCTCTGAATATTAGCGCCAAGACGGCGCTGGCGATTTTGAACCGGAGGTGGTCGCGATGAAGATTTCCGTGATATCTCCAGACCGCCGGCAAGGCGGAACGACAGTAAGCGTATTGCTCGCGCTGGCGTTGGCCCAAACACAAAATTATCGGACATGCTTGACGTATACAGGCAACGATAATCAATCGATTACCGGCTGCCTCGGTTTAAAGCCGTTTGAGGATAAGACCCGCAATCTGACGCAGGTAATCAAGCTGCTGGAGGCGCACGCTATCTCCGGAGAAGAAATTTCCGATTATTGCATCAAAGTTCCGGGAGTGCCGAACTTGCAAATTATCGATACGGCATCGGAGACCATATCTGACGAAGATAACAGCAAGCTGCTCAAATTCGTCATTGAAAATTTGCATCATGAAATTGTCATTACCGATGTGGCCACGGAAATTTACGACGATATTACGCGCGCCGTGATCGACCAATCCGATTTGGTCGTGATGGTGCTGACACAATCCCGTGACATTGGCAAAAAGCTGAAGTATTGGGAAACCGCCGGAGTTATGGAATATGTCAATAACAAAGGGCTCGTTTTCATCTTTAATCAATATGATCCTTATGTCGAAGCATTTCGCGATACGACCAAGCGAATGGGATTGCGCCACCGGCGCTGTGCGAAGATCAGCTATAATCCTTTTATTAAAAAAACAAGCAATCAAGGCAAGCTTCAAACGATTTTACCTTATATCTTAAAAAAGGACCCTCGCGTAATAGAACTCAATAACGATCTCAAAGAATGCTTGATGACAGTACTTGCCAATCTGGGGCGTAAGACAGCCTGGCCCCAGTAGCTCAGCGATGATTCATCGCTTGGAAAGGAGGAACGCATGGTGAGTACAAATGCCTGGCTCATGCTTGTCACCTTGCTGGGGATTGCGGCAATCGTGATGTTTTTGTATATGAAAGCAAAGCGCGAACGGCCTGATATTGAGCAATCGGACAAGCTGACTATGGACAGGCTGCTGGAAATCGTGAAATACAGCCTGGCCGATTTACTCAAGGATGAGAATTTTGCCGGCATGGCTGATGAAGAATTTGAATCGATGTACAAACGGAAGGCACGTATTCAAGACGCCATGCAAAATTGCGTTTACGGCATTGATTCAGCGAAGCTGATTGTTCAAGATTTGATCCGGAGCATCATTGCCGACTTGCTGAAGACCGAAGAAGCGATTTTACAGGTATACGATTTTCGTGGCAACTATTTGGAGCCCCGGGTCAAGTTCGAAATCCTGATGTATTTCTATAAGAAGAAATGCGGTAAAGACGCACTTGCCGAGATGATCAATGAATACCAGTTGGCCAGAGAAAGGTTCGAAATTGAGGACAAAACGCAAGCGTCTTACTTGATCACCAATGAAGATATCGACATGATTTATGCGGAGAAGCAATTTGAATTAACTTATCACGTCATGCTTGATTTAATGTCGGTATTGATTTACCAGCGTTACAAGGGCTTCGGAGTTATTGATACGCTGCGCGAGATGAACATTAACGGCTTTAACTGCGGCACGTCGGGTTCGATTTTGAGCGCTTTATTAAACAAGGACAAGAAGATTATGAAGGCCCCGCGCTCGGTATGGCTGTACTTTAATGGAAGGTATATCCATTTGCGATTTTTAACCTTTCATTCTGAAGAGGAGCTGCGGCGCGTTGTGCAGCTGCTCTGCCGCTACAACAATCCGGGCCCGCTCACAGAGAAGCGTGGCTATCTGGTCAACACCATGTATGACAAATCACGTGTATTGGCCATGCGGCCGCCCGCAGCCGAATATTGGGCCGTCTTTGTCCGCAAGTTTACTTTGAGCGACTCCTCGTTGCCGGCGTTGATTGCCAAGCCCTATGTCCATAATGCGCATTTGGCGATCAACATGGTCAAGTATTTGATGATGGGGCAGGTGACCTGCGGCTTTACCGGACGGCAAGGCGCGGGTAAAACCGTGATGATGACTGCAGCAGTCAAGTACATCGATCCGCGTTACACGATGCGCGTACTGGAAATGGCCCCGGAAATGTATCTGCGGGAGCTGTATCCGGAACGGAATATTTTATCCGTCCAGGAAACGGAATTCGTGTCTGCTGCTGAGTTGCAGGACGCCTTGAAAAAATCGGATGCGGCCGTCTCGATTGTCGGTGAGGTTGCGACAGACGCAATCGCTGCGCGGATGATTCAAATGGGTCAGGTGGCTTCGATCTTTACCATCTTTTCGCATCATGCCAACAGAGCCGAGCAGCTCGTTTATGCGATTCGTAACTCGCTCGTCAATGCAGGCGGGTTTACCGGCAACATGATTACGGCTGAGCAGCAGGTAATTGACGTCATTCGCGTCGATGTGCATTTGAACTATACGACAGACGGTCGCCGTTATATCGAACGTGTTTCGGAAATCGTCAAGCTGGATGTCAGTGTGCCTTATCCTGACTATGACCCGAATAATCCGCTTCATTCAATGAATGAAATAACCAAGGAATATTACACCCGGCAAACCGACCGCCAATCGTTTACGACCCGCGATATTCTAAAGTACAACCTTGAAACGGACACCTATGAAACCTGTGAATGGTTTACGACCGAACTGACGCAAAAAATGCTGGAGGTCATGCCGACGGATCAGGTGACGGAATTCAAACGTTTTATTTTGGATAACTGGAGGCTTTAGACGAGGAGCGGATATCCCATGATTTTTTTACTGATCGGCATTATCTTTACCGCCTTGTTTGGTGTCACCATGATTGTCATCACTGACAAGAAAAAAGCAAGAGCGCGTAAAGGCATGGTCAAGAAGCACAAAGGTTTGATCTCTTTATCTACATATTTCCGCTGGAGCAAATTTCTCGACGAATTTTTCTTGACAAGAGGCAGCTATCGCAAGGTTAAAAACCGCGTTGCGGAGCTATCCGTGTACACGGTTCAGGAAATAAAAGTGTACTCGGTGCGTGTGTATGGAATCGCAATGATATCATCGTCCGTGTTGGTGATTGCCGGGGCCATTATTTTTCGCGATCTGTTTTCCACATTATTGGTATTGTTTTATGCCGTGCTTGTGAATACGGTGCTGGTGGACAAGCAGATTGACAGCGTTCACTTCAAGCTGCTCAAGCAGCTGTCGATGGCGCTATCTGCACTGCGACAAAATTATTTGCGTTTGAACTCCATTCCGCAAGCTGTTGCGGAAACGGATACCGGCTCCGAGCTGCATCGGGCGTTTGAGGACATCTATCTGATACTTACCGACGTAGACGGCAAAAGCAGGCTCGATGAATTTTACGCAACAACGCCTTTCCGGCTGCTATGTACATTGGCTGGCGTCTGCTATATCCTGAACAATTCCGGTGATACGAAGCTGCGGGACGGTTCATCCAATTTTTTGCAGGCAATGGGCATGATGGCTGATGAGGTCAACTTGGAAATTCGTCGGATTTCGATGCAGAAGGCTCGCTTTGGCATGCTGGAATATTTGCCGGTAGCGCCGTTGATGGCCATCGGTGTGATTGAACGATTTTTCTCTTCCATTATCCCCGGTACTTCGGTTATTTACAACGGAGCTATCGGCTATATTTCGCGAACGGTCATATTGCTGGCTTCGATCATCGGTTACATCGTCATCGTCAAAATCAATAGCGCCGTTTCCGTCAAAAAAGACGATCGCAATCCCGTTGTTGTCCGACTTTTGCAGATGAGCTGGTTTGCTGCTCTGATTCGTGACGTGATGCCCAAGCGGCAATTCAAAAAAGCGAAAAAGCAGCGTATGATCAAAGGCGCACTAAGCATGACGGATTTAAGGCATATGTACGGCAGCAAACTGCTGTATGCAGCAACAGCTTTTGCATTGACATTGGTGTGTATGTTTTTTGCCGTACATTTGGGTAAACAGTTTGTTTACGCGAACGTAAAGGAAGTGTCGCTGGTTGGCGGTGAAAAGCTGACTGCCCATGATATTGCCGTTCGCAAGAAGATGGACGACATTTATCTCGCCAAGCCGACGCTGCCTAGCGATAACGAAACCAAAGATTTTGTTAAAGCCAATTTGCCCAAGCTTCAGGCTTTTGACCAAGATGCACAGGTAAAGCGGCTCAAGGAGAAATACGTTAGCTATCATAATGCTTCGTTTAAGTGGTGGATGCTGCTGACTGCTTTTCTGGTCAGTTTGGCTTTTGCGCATGTGCCTGAATTGCTGCTCAAGGGCAGAGCGTGGCTGCTGAAAACGGAAAGTGAAGAGGATGTACTCCAACTGCAAACGATCATTTCAATTTTGATGAATACGTCAACCGATACGCTGGAGACGTTGTACTGGCTGGAGCGTCAAAGCAGGGTCCATAAGAACGCGATTCTTGATGCTTACCATGAGTACCCGTCGAATCCCGATCTTGCGTTAAATCGGTTGAAATCAAAAGCAGTGCTGCCGGGCTTTAAACGGATGGTGGACAAGCTGATTCTGACTATCCATCAGATTACGCTGGGTGAGGCATTTAGCGATCTGGTGACGGAACGCGATCATGTCATGCGGATTCGAGAAATTTCCCAAAACACCACGCTGAACAAAAAAAGATCGATGGTTAGCCCGCTTGCTATGGCGCCGCTTGTACTTACAGCCCTGTTATACATTCTGATGCCGCTTGGTATTTTGGGCTTCAAGGAATTCATGGCAGCGCTAGCTAACGTCAAGCATTAGAGAACAAAGCTGAAACTCTGCGTGGGAGGTGATCGTTTTTGGCGAGTGTTCCTTGGATCGCGATATGCGTGCTGCTTGTTTTGCTGATTACAGGGTCTTGCGTATTCGTATTCGGACGACAAGGGAGGTGAATGGTGAGCCCCGTTGCGTAAGCAGACGGATGCTTTCAGCAAGTAGTGAAGCTGATGAACCTAAAACTATTTAAGGAGTGAACAATCAATGGAAGGCGAATTGGGATCAGGCGCAAGGATAGCGATTGCATTAATTGTCATTGGGGTTATTATTTCAGTTATTTTCGTTATTCTCGGCTTTACGCGGGGAACGACGAATCAGGGGATCACGACGGTACAAAACTCGATGGATTCCATGTCATTGGCGCAGTTTGACGACTACGATCAGAAGATTTTGTCGGGTACGCAGGTCGTCTCTGCGATCAAGCTGTTTGAAGGCCGGCCGGTGGGGACGATTACCATTACCACGAGTTCTAATTTCCCAGGCGCAGCTACTACACCTACAGGCAAAGGTTATAACTATGGAGCAATTTTGGAAGGAAGCACTGAAACTTCATCAGGCTCCAGAATATTCGCGACCGATCAATATGCAAAGTCAGGTGGAAACTCATGGTATGAAAAAGGGTTTAAGGATACCCCGATTAAATTCAACATGAACTATCTTCCGCTAACGGAGACAGGTAAGGCTACGTATGTCCGTCCTACCGCGAAATTCCTTGCGGAATTGATCAAGGATTCGACGGGAACAATCGTAGGAATCTGCTTTACACAACAATAACCATAGGTTTCTTGTTGTTAACATCCGCAATGGGTAAGGATTGCCTATTGCGGATCGGATAGAGCTCGAAACCTTAATGACAGATAAGGGGATGATCGATAATGAACGAATGGCCTGCAGCTTTATGGGCGAGTATAAGCGCAATGGCGGCAGCATTGGTACTCGCATTGATTGCTGTATTGGGGTCGTTTGCCAGGCAAGGTGCGGCGATCCAGCAGACGGATGACAATGCGATTGCCATTGTCAAGGAGTATCGAAAATACGAACAATTTGACGGTACCAAAAATTTGTACGCTCAAGATGTCATTTCTGCAATTGCCGAATCGCGGGGCAACCCGGAGATTTGGGTGGACAAGCAGCCGGGAGTCACGGACGATTTTTCCATCAAGTTTACAAAAAGTACTTCAGCCGCAAATTTTTCTACAAAAGCTTTAACTGCAGATGAAAATAAGTTTCCAGTCACTGCTCGTTATGACTCCAAGTTAATTAAAGATGCGAACGGGGCGATCATCCGTATTGAATTCAGGAGGCCATAGCTATGGACAATGAGGTTCGCTCCAGTGTACATCTGGCAATTCAATTAATGGTCGTTGCTTTTACGCTGGGCGTGCTGATTTTCTTCGCGATACCGGCGCAAAATTTCAAACGTGCTCAAGTGGATTCCATTGCTGATACGCAAGCTGAAACGTATGCCACAGAATTGGTAGAAGCCGCCGCTTACGGTCCGATTCCCGCTTCTTCGGCTTTTATTATTCTTGAACGCAATGTAGACGCGATTCACTCCATTTCCGGTTCTGTTTCCACCAAGGATGTGTACGGTCAAGATATCGTCGTACCGATTACAGGATCAGCAGACTTGACCAAGCTTTTTCATACTAAGGTTCGTTTGGGGATAACTCCCTACCTGCAGATGTATGACGTGACCGTAAAGGAGGAATAAGCGTTGAATGAAACCGACGATGCATTTGATTTGATTACGCTCGTCATGGTATTGGCCGTTTTCACACCGATCATGGTCTATTGTGCGATTCCTTTTTTTAAGGGTGATGTCGGAGGGTTCGATGTACAGATTGAGAAGACGGCACTTAACACGGAGAGTGAGATTGTCCCTGTGGCCCCCGAGCGAACAGTAGCCGATCTTTTAATGATGATGGTGGTTGCGGATGCCTACACACCGCAGCCAAGACAGCTGCGTCTGGATTTTTCCGGAAAGCAGATGAGCGTTGCCTTGGATGAGAATTTTTTGAGTGACAAAGGATCGGCTTTACAAACGGCCAAAAGCTTGCTACCCGCTAATTTGAACGCTTGTTCAAGGCTGCAATTGTTTGTTGGACCCAGCGGTATGAGATTCTGGAATGCCGATTTGAAGCCTAAACCCGCTTCGCCTGAGGAGGATCAGAAATGCGACTATTTGGCTGGTTAATTCCTTCATTTCGCAAAGGCACGTATGTGATTGTTGACGATCCGGCTTGTGCCCGCGGCAAGGAGGCGGAAACAATATTTGCTTATCTGGATCCGCAATCCAAATATGATCACAATCTGTATGGCATTCCAAAGCGGCATAGCAAAGGATTGGTTATTTCCTTGATAAGATACAAAAATACGGCCGGAACAGAAACGATTTATTATGGCGTACTGCTGAGAAATATACTGTACGCTATCGAAGAAGCGCATTTGGCGCGAGCCTAGCAAGGGAGCTAAGTGATGAGCGATATTATCAATAAAATCATCGGTGTTTTCATGGCGTTTGTGATATTGGCCGGCGGTCCGTTGATTATCAATACGATGAGCAAGGATTTAACCATGAACCGCAGCGTGTTAAATGAAATGACCAATCTGATTAACAAAGTGTGTGACAATGGAAGATTATCACCTCTGGATTTGTCGGATTTTTATTTGGGCGTTTCCTCTTATGGTGTTTCGATGGATGCGACGGTCAAAAGGTATATGAAGGTAGTCAATCCCGACGGCGGCAGCGGCACGTATACGTCTTATGTGCTTACTGACGATACGCAGACATGGAACGAAGGAGACATTATCAAGGTAACCGTGAAAGCCATTGACTACACGGGATCACAGCGGATTCAATACCGTCTTCTACACCTGACCCCGCCCAAATTCGATCAGACGCTGGCCGGCATGGTGAGAAAGTAGGCGACATGAATAGAACTTTTGGAATTGTAAATATCGTCGCAGTGCTGTTTTTTGCTTCGCTGATTATCGGATTGTTGAAGTATGCGGACAAAGAAAAAAATGAAATCGAGCAGTTAAAGCTGAGTTATGCGATTGACTATGCCACTGATGCCGGTTCAATGGCCATGTTGAAAACCGGAAGACTCAACATGGATTATACAGACACCAAATCGGTAACCGTAGATCCCAATCTGGCGTTGGACACCTTCCTTGATGTCTTTTGTTTTAACTATGATCTTCAGCCGACAGCTGCTAACAAAGCGCTGATCAAAGATTATATCCCCGTCGCCGCTGTTGCCGGATTTGACGGGTATTATCTGGCTTCTCCGCAGCTCGTATCGAACGGTGGGGGCAATTACCCTGACAATTATTCTGCCGGCGCTGCTGGTGAAGATGTCGATTGGGATGTTGTTTTTGGTATGAAGCTGCCCTATACCTATACATTTGGTTCGACCAGCTATGCGCTTAATATGGGGCTGGAATATACACTTGCCTTAAACGGCTCGGATCTTGTAAAGCAGCCTGGTTTACCGCCGACAGCTGCGGGACCGATGAGCAAAATGCAAGCTCGAAACCATATAACGACTCTCGTTTCTAACGATATGGCCAGCACGATCAATCGAATTAATGCTAACAATCCGAACTGGCATCATGCGTTTTATATTCCAAGTCAGCTGACCACCTTTAGTGGCGTTAACTCTATTGAGGGTCCCAGTTTTCTGGTGCTTTTGCAAAACTTGACGCTTTCAACCGCAAAACCGATCAGCGGATTTAGCGTGTCCGGTTCAAGAATCGATTCAACGCGCATGCTTGTCGGATATAGGCGAAACTTGACTAAATATTACGCTTATGCCGATGAGGCGCCGCCAACAAGCATTATGGACAACCAAGCCATAGAGAAAGTGTTCGAGACTCCGAAAGAAGCTGCGCTTGATCAGTATAACTATGATTTTAATTATATAACCCAAAATAAATGATTATACGGATCTGGAGGGCGATATTTGGTGGGAATCAATGTAGAAGCAGCGCGTTCACAAGCCAATCGGTTAAGTCAATATGCCAGTACGCTTAATGAAGTATATCGTAATTTGGAATCGCTTCGTGTGAATTTGAATCAGGCTTGGCAAGCGGATGAAATGACGTATATCAATGCTGCCATTACACAAATGTTAAACGAGCTTTCTGTTTGTTCGAGTTCTTTAAGCTCGATAGGCAGTGACGTATATGCAGTGGCCTTGGAGATCAAGCATGAAGAGGAAGTCAGGGCCGCAGAGGAACGGGCTCGCCAGCAGCGCTTGTTGCAAGAGCTTTTGAGCAAGCAACAAAAGCTGTTTTAACGCAAAACATCCGACTTTCGGATATTAATGATTCTGTCCTGCTGCTTTATAAAGCGCCGGGCACGGAACTTAATATAATTTATTTTCAGGAAGGGGTTTCAACAATATGGGAAGAAAAATCGTGGTCGATCCGGTGAAGCTGGAGGCTGCAGCCAAACAAATGACTGCACAAGCGGATGATTACAAATCGCTGTATGAGAAATTGTACAGTGAGGTCGGCGGTTTGAAAGCGGGCTGGGACGGCGTCGACAATCAGGCTTTCGTAGCGCAAATCGAAGGATTCCGGGAAGATTTTCAGAACATGATGACGCTGATGACGCAGTATGCCGAATTTTTGACTACCAGTGCAGCGACTTACAAGCGCACGCAAACAGAAACGATCAATGCAGTTAAAAAACTGACCAATTAATTTTTAAGGAGGGATTTTATCATGGCAACTATTGAAGGGATCAGTATTACACTCGATGTCGTTTCCGCTACGGCTAAATCGATCGGCGAATTGAACAGCAAGCTCGATACGAAGCTGTACGATATTAAAAAAGAAATGAACAGCTTAACATCGACGTGGAACAGTGATGCAGCTGACACCATCCAGAAGAAATTCAACGGCCTGGAAGAGCGTTTTAAGGAATACAAAGAAATTATCGACTCGTATGTAAGGTTTTTGAACAACACCGTTACGAATTACAACGAAGCGGAGACGGCAATCAATAACAATGCCGGCCAATTTAAGTAAGCTGGAATAAGCAGAAGGGTAAAATTCCGATTTTGCCCTTCTCTTAACCATAGGTGTCCCGATTGAAGAAGGTGAAGGACGTGCGAAAGAAAGCGATTTTGACAATCATCGCAATTTGCAGCTTATGGCTGCTTCTTAACAATCAAGCTTACGCCGAAGATGCGGCTGTATTGCTGAATAAGTACGGCGTTGCAGTCGATAACGCTGCTGAAGAAGGCAAAAAATTGGTCCTGATCGAGAACGCCTATTATCAGGTAGCCAAAACCGTTAATACGAATGCGATGCTCAATGCTGCGGCCGAGGTATACGATGTGTATGCCAAGGAACAATTGTCCGCATTGGATTTACAAATATACCAGCTGTCGGATGAGCTGGCACAGGTTCAACAGAGGATGGAGCAGGCTAAATCGAGAGAGGTTTCATTTATATTGGAGTTGGATGCTGAGTATCGGACCACTGCCGATTCACTAGCTGCCAAGATGAGGGAGAGGAACAAGCTTGCGGATCAATATACGCCCGCTGTCCGGCCGTCTGAACCGGAACAAGACAAAAAGCAGCTTCGTAATCTGAGCGCCCAGGTAAACGCGCAGCGCAGCAAGTATGAGAAAGCGCTTGTTCAACCGGAGCTTGGTGAGATTACACATTTCAGATCCCCTCTAGTGATTGAGGCACAGATGACTTCAGGGTTTGGCATCCGTCTTGATCCTGTTACGAGGACCGAGATGAGTTTTCACAAAGGAATGGACTTGCGTGCTCCCGAGGGTACTACTGTGTTGGCTGCGTTCAATGGAAAAGTGGAAGAAGCTTCAAGTAACACCGAGATCGGCAATTATATTGTTCTTGATCATGGGCAAGGGATCAAAACCCTCTATGGACATTTGTCCAGTATCCAAGTAACACCTGGACAAGTACTCCAGCAATATGAGCCGATAGCCAAATCCGGAAATACAGGAACGCAAAGCACGGGAGCTCATTTGCATTTCGGCGTGTTTATTAACGGACAAGCAGTAGATCCTGCCCTCTTTGTTCCGCACACTTGAATTAAGAAAGGATGTGAGAGAAATGATAGTTGCTTCCAAGGAACGATACTTGCCGGTCACAATCAATACGCTGGTTTTGGCTAAAAATGACATGTACATCTATATTCATCGCGATGTGTACGAGCAGGCCGTTGTATTGGCTGACCGATACCCAGAATTTCATACGCTGCGCACAGAGGTCGGCGGCTCACCGCTGAATGAGGAGACGGCCAAATGGTTTTATGAGCAAGCCCCCAAACCGCTCCATATTTTGGCTCCGTATCTTTGTCTGGTTGAAGGTCCGGTTGAGCCTGAATTTGAAGTGGTTTGTGGAGTGCTGCATGTGATTACGGCCATGATTCATGTTCGTAATTTTGTTGTCAAGCCGCCAGAAATTCGACGCAGCGTTTCTTTTTCGTTGTCCATACGTGAGGAATATGAGCTGGCTTGGGATCGTTTTTTTGCTACAGCCATTCCCTACAAGGAACGCTACGGCCTCTTGCCGCAACAGCCAAGATCCATGCAGGAACCCGGAGACACTCACGTGGAACAACACGATGCGCAAGCACTGCCGGCCACGTGGAGCTCGGTAGCTGAGCTTTCCGGACCTACGGACTGGCCACCTTCTTCAGCTCGCGCCCAGGAAACAACCGGCAGGCTTCCGGTTGTTTCGGCGGAGTCATTGGCCGAAGCTGAGCGTACAGCCACTCGCAACTTGCTCAAATAAGCCGTTAACAGAAACGAGGGCGGAAACATGTCGTTATGGAACATACAAATCGGACTTGCAGGAGCGCTGCTGTTGATCATCTGTCTGTTGCCCAAGGGAAGGCTTGCCTTAGTGATCTGCCGGAGGTTTTCAGCAAGTCATGCAGGAGGTTTTTTCCGAACCTTATCTTACTACTTACCTGTAGTAAACACGTACATGATCAAACGTGCCGTATACGGCAAAGCTTCATGGGCGAGTTGGGGCGCGTTGATACTCTTATTAGGCATACTCGCTTCTATGCCGCTGGCGGGAGAAGGTCTATTGTCAACGATACAAGCTTATGTGCGGCTTAATCCCTTCGAACTGACATGCATGGCTGGGTTCCTTATTGCAGTTGTGTTGTATATCGTGGAGCTGCAGTTGAATTGGGATCTGTGCGCAATGCTTGATCGGCGCAGATGGGTAGTATGGGCGATCCTCTTGCCGCCATTATGCAGCTTGTTGTTGGCTGAACGCATGATTGGCTACAGTCGGAAAATGAATTTTATTTGGGATGAATAGCCCGGATCCGTATAAGGAGGGAATTGTATGAACGAGACGGTAAGCATCGATCAGGAGCAGGCGTACCGCTCAATGGAAGCGATCGCGCTTGAATTGCAAGGTCTGCATGCCGGTGTATCTCATTTACGCCAAGTTTACGCCGATGCGGCTGCGAGCAGCGATTTGACTTTTATTAAAATGCTTGAGGATAAATATGCCAGTTTGACCAAGGAATTTGCCAAGCTGGTTGAGACTGTCGATGAAATGTTGAATAAATGGCAAGTGTCCAAGGAGGGGTAGATGTATGGGAGGCAAAGGCAAAATGCTGGATCCCAAGCAACTGGATTCGATTTATTTTGAAAGTCGTCGTTTCGAGCAGCAAGCTGCCAATAGTATGCAAACGATTTATCAAGAGCTGACCAAGCTGAACGATCCGGCTTTTCAAAGCCGTTTGTCAGGTGAAATGGGGGATACGACGAAAACGGCCATTGCCAATTTTGGCTTGGCCATCGATGTATTAAAGGATACCTTGCACCACATGAGCAAGTTTATTGACACCAAGCTGGCCGGTGCGGCTCAACAAGCGAAAGAGAAGCTGAACAAGGAAAGAACGGACGGGGCGAATCCACTGTTTACGGCTGACAAACGCTTGCGCAAGTAAATCTTTTACAGCCAATAGTTGTAAGCAAGAATGACCATCAGCACGAGAATGATTACGAAAAAAGACATCCAGATTGTGCCCAACGTACGACGGGAAGATCGTTCACGCTGTTCGAAATCAAAAACGGTTTCACTTGGAGGCATGTCGACATCGGTTGCAAAATCGCCGCAGACCAGCGCAAGCAACTGTAATTCCTCCTCAGGGGAAAGTTCGCCGATTTCATGATGGGGAGGCTGTACAATCTCAATTGAACGGTCGGCGTTATTGCGGATCAGTCCCAAGCCGTTTTCACACATAAAATAGGAGAATGCCCCCGGCTTTACGGCTTCGGAGCCGAACTGTGCGGCGAATTGCGCCGCGGTCATTTCTTTTGTTTTCAATGAAGTGAAATCTCCTTTCAACGGGGCTTGTTGTATGGTCCATTATAACCGAAAGAGACAAAAACGTGTAATTTTGTATGTTCGTTGACCAACCTCGCAAAGCGGGTGAATTTACAGATGATGTATATCGGCACAGCAGCTCTATTTGCGGGAATGTTGGTTTTATTCTTGTTCTATTATGCTGCCCGGTCACAAGAGAAGGAGCAGGCGTCAGAGATACCGCAAGCGGTAACCGGAGAACTCCTGCATTTTTTGGAAAAGGCTGATGATGCGTATATATTAACGCATGAAACGCTAGAAATTCGTTTTTTCAGTCGGTATGCGACAAACCTGGTATGTAATGAGATTATGGAAGCCATTTATCAAAAGCCGCCCAAAATGTTCGGTACCCGCCGGTTTCGTCATCGCAGTTGGAGTATCGTCACGCAAAACGGCTCGGAGCTTGTCGTCCGCAAAGAGCTCGTTCATAAGCCGATTGTTATGAAAAAAGGTATTCGCGTGGCTTTAGGCGACGATATGGTGGAATTGTGGACCATTACCTGCCATACTCACGGTTTTATCATCAAACAAGTTACCGAGCCGCTGCGTGCGCAGTAAAGGGGGATCTATATGCAGCTTTCGCTGCTGAAGGACAGTGTGTTGTATACATGTGTGCTGCCTGAAAAGAAAAAAGGCCAGTATTGGGTTACGCAATTGAATGCACATGGAGACGAGGAACAGGTCATTAGCGTCGAAGGAATGGACGGACGATGGGTCCTCAAATCAAACCGGAACGCTGCGATTCTCGATAGCGGTCAGGACAAGATCAAAGAGCTTGTATTGGAACCGCAAGCGATTTATCATATTCATTTGCGAAAAACCGATGAAACCGTAGTGTTATACACGGACCCGATTACTGAAGACCGCAAGCTGTTTCGAAAATTCCGCTTGCCTTCAGCTGGGCGATTCAAAATTGGCCGTGTGGAAGGATGCGATATTCAATACGGCAACAAATACGCCTCTTCACTCCATGCGGAATTGCATGTAACTCCAGCAGGGATGACCATTCAGGATTGTGGCAGCTCGAACGGAACGTTTGTCAATGGAATCAAAATCAACGCCAAGGCAGTAGCGCCCAGCGACGTTATTTCCATCGTAGGTCTCAAGCTGATCATTGGAAATGGCTATATTGCCTTGAACAATCCCGACGGACAAGTTCGATACAAACAAGAACTTCTGGTGCCCTTTGTCAAGCCTGCAGCCCCGTTAGCTTCCGATGATGACGAACCGGAGCAGCAGGAGGTAAGGTTGTTTTACCGCTCTCCACGGTTTAAGAGGGAAATTGATCGGCCGGAATTGACGATTGATGCACCGCCAGCGTTGGGGAATCAGGACCCGATGCCGTTAGTGCTGCTTCTTGGGCCTTCATTGACAATGGGCATGGCTTCAGCATTTACCGGGCTTGTAGCCGTACAAAATGTATTGGGCTCCGGAGGCAGTATGATGAAGGCGATGCCGATGATCGTCATGTCCTCCAGCATGCTGCTGGGTACCATTTTTTGGCCGATCATGTCCCGGAAATACGAAGACCGCAAACGCAAGCAGCGCGAGAAAACGCGCAAGCTGAAATATATGAACTATCTGGAAGGGATACGCAAAGAAATCGCCGCGGAATCCGACAAACAAAGCAGCATTTTGCATGAAAATCATGTGACGTTGGACCAATGCATGAACAGAATAAAGACGAGAGAACGCAATTTGTGGGAGCGTACGCGCCGGCAGAATGATTTTCTCAAGGTTAGGCTCGGTTTGGGCACCTTGCCGCTTTCTATTGAAGTCAAGCATCCGCCCAAACGTTTTTCAATGGATGATGACAGTTTACAAGATGAACTGAATCAACTGGCCGTGGAGCCAAAACTGTTGCACCAGGTGCCGGTTTCTTTTTCACTGATTGATCATTGGGTAAGCGGGATGATTGGCAACCGGGAGGAAGTAGCCGCGTTTGTTAAAGGTCTGATCTTTCAATTGACAGCCTTGCATAGCTACGACGAGCTCAAGCTGGTTTTTATATTCGATCGAAAAGAATACGATATGTGGGAGTTTGTCAAATGGCTACCGCACGTCTGGAATGAAGATAAATCCGTAAGATTTCTCGCTACGACGGTCAATGAAGTCAAGGAGCTTTCTGCCTTTCTGGAAAGGGAGATGGCCAGTCGCGACCAGCTGAGGGAGGAAGAATTAAGAGACGTTTCACCCTATTATCTGATTATAGCCTTGGACAAGCATCTGGCATTGAAAGCCGAAGCATTAAGCCAACTGCTCAAGCAAAAGAAAAACATAGGTATCAGTTTGATCAATGTGTATGAAGAGCTGATGCAGCTTCCCAAGGAATGCTCTTGGGTGATTGATTTTCAAGGCGGAACCGCCAAAATTTATGATAAAAACGATACGTCGGCGCATACGCAGTCCTTTATGCCGGACCGTTGTGCTCCCGGCGGGGAAATGGAGCTGGCCGTCGCTCTGGCCAATATTGAATTGGATTCAGCGGAAACGGCATATACACTGCCGCAAACCTTGACTTTTCTCGAAATGTTTGGCGTGGGCAAGATTGAACACTTGAATGCTCTTACGCGCTGGAAAGAAAACGATCCTACGCTTTCGCTGCAGACTCCAATCGGCGTGGACCCGGGAGGGGAATGGTTTTTTCTGGATTTGCATGAAAAGTTTCATGGTCCGCATGGCCTGATTGCCGGGATGACAGGTTCGGGCAAAAGCGAATTTATTATGACGTTTATTTTGTCATTGGCTGTGAATTATCATCCGCATGAAGTAGCGTTTATTTTGATTGACTACAAGGGCGGCGGGATGGCGAACGCATTTCTTGATTTGCCGCACTTGGCGGGTACGATTACGAATCTGGACGGAGCTTCGGTAAAACGTTCGCTGATTTCAATTCAAAGTGAATTGAAACGGCGACAAGCTATTTTTAGCGAAACGAGCAAGCGCTTGACGATCAGCAACATGGATATTTACAAGTACCAAAAGCTTTTCCGCGAAGGCCGGGTGGACGAGCCGCTTCAGCATCTGTTTATCATCTCCGATGAGTTTGCTGAGCTGAAAACACAGCAGCCGGAGTTTATGACGCAGCTGGTCAGCGCAGCCCGGATCGGTCGCAGCCTAGGCGTGCATTTGATTTTGGCTACTCAAAAGCCGTCCGGTGTTGTCGACGACCAGATTTGGAGTAACAGCAGGTTCCGCATTTGTTTGAAGGTACAGGAGAAAGCCGACAGCATGGATATGATTAAAAGACCGGATGCAGCCAATCTTTCGGTTACGGGCCGCTACTACGTTCAGGTAGGCTTTAACGAATTGTTCGCCCTCGGCCAATCGGGATGGGCGG
Organism: Paenibacillus athensensis; assembly: GCF_004514475.2. Lineage (GTDB taxonomy): Bacteria > Bacillota > Bacilli > Paenibacillales > NBRC-103111 > Paenibacillus_AL > Paenibacillus_AL athensensis. The sequence goes on from NZ_MYFO02000001.1 coordinate 207,288, forward strand.
GAGCTCCCTATGAGCCATCCGATCGGGCAGAACGGAAAAAGGAAGCGCAAATTGCTGTCGTGGACAACCTGGGGCGTGTTTTGAAGCAAGTCAAAGCCGACAATCGCCGAATCGTTCGCAATCCGCCCAAACAGATTGATGAAATTAATTGCTATTTAAAAAGCATTGCCGATGAAGAGCACATCAAGGTACGTCCGATGTGGCTCGAACCGATTCCCGGCTTGATTCATCTGGCAGGGTTGCGGGCCAAATACGGACAGGCGATGAAGGGCCGCTACGAGCTTGATCCGATCGTGGGGGAAGTGGATAACCCGGCCAGCCAGAGTCAGCATGTCATGCGCTTTCCGTTGAGCCGTGAAGGCAATGCGGTTATTTATGGAGCGGCCGGGAGCGGTAAAACAACATTTGTAACTACGCTCATGCACAGTCTGATGACAGAGCATACGCCGGATGAAGTAAATATTTACGCGTTAGATTTTGCTTCGGAAACTTTGCGAGCTTTTGCCAAAGCGCCGCATGTCGGCGATGTGCTGCTTGCGCATGAAGCTGAAAAGGTTGCCAATTTGTTTAAAATGCTGCAAAAGGAGCTTGTCGTTCGCAAAAAACGATTTGCCGATTACGGAGGCGATTATCATTCATATGTCCAATCGTCGCCTCAAGGAGCAGCAGCTATTGTGGTCATTATTCATAACTTCTCCGCGTTTGCAGAAACGTTTGGAGAGCTTGAGGACACGATGGCTTTTTTATCGCGTGAGGGCTTGAAGTACGGGGTGTATTTTGTGTTGACTGCTCTGAATACAGGGGCGGTTCGATACCGGATTTTGCAAAATTTCAAACAGCTTTATGTGCTGCAATTAAATGATCCGTCGGACTATAGCAGTGTTTTGGGCAATGTGGAGGGGCTGTTTCCATCCAAATTCAAGGGCAGAGGCATTTTCAAAACAGACAGTGTCTACGAGTTCCAAACGGCGCATGTCCATGAACAGCCGGAGCGCGTTTTCGAAGCCGTGCGAACGTTCAGCTCGGACTGTGCGGCGCAGTGGAGCGGATCGCCCGCGCCTCGTATTCCCATTTTGCCCGACAGGGTTGATACCGAGTACCTGATGAATGAACTGAAGCGTTCGGAAGCTGCATTGCCCGTTGGTATTGAAAAAGCGAGCCTGCAGATCAGCTCTTGCGATTTTGAGCAAAGCTATGTTCACGTGGTGATGTCGCAAGCCGCTGAAAAATCGAGCTTTCTACAAGGCTTGTCCGAGGCATTTGCAGCTAGAAATCGCGCCAGCGTGCTGGTTTTGGACCCTGATAATCGGTTTAACAAGGATGAGGATGCGGCATATCGCCGAGTCGTGAGGCCGGATGATCTGGAAGCTAGCGTTGTGGAGCTGTTTTCCACGCTGGTCACACGCAATAATGCCTATAAGGATGCGATTGCCGGCGGACAGCCCGCTCCCGAATTTGAAAAGCAGGTGTGTATCGTGCAGTCGTTAACCTCACTGTTGTCCAGCTTGTCGGATGACGGCAGGGATAAACTGAAGGTGCTTTTGGAAAAAGGCGAAGCGGCCTACCAAGTGGTGTTCATTTTGGCGGATACGGTATCGGGCTTTTCGTCGGTGTCCTTCGAAGCGTGGTTTAAGAGCAAGGTATCGACCAACGACGGCATTTGGGTGGGGAACGGCATTGCTGATCAGTACCAGCTACGACTGGCCAAAACGTCCAGCGAGCTTTATCAGGAGCTTGCGCCAGGGTTCGGATATGTCGTGCGCAAGGGTCAACCCGTCTTGACCAAGCTGCTGGTGTCCGTAACCGATCAGACGGAGGTAGGAGAAGATGGATAAAATTATGATCGAGCTGTTTGTGCCGGCAGTGAATCAGCATTACGACGTGTTTATCCCGCTTTACGGGAAGCTTTACGAAATTGAACAACTGCTGACGAGAGCGATTGTCGATTTGTCCGAGGGGTATTTTGCAGCAGCAGCGGATACGGTATTGTGCGACCGTGTCTCTGGAAGTGTGCTGGATGTGAAGTTGACTGCTCAGGAGGCCGGTTTGCAAAATGGCTCCAAGTTACTTTTGTTGTAAAAAGTGTTTGTGGTTGCCGCCCGTGCAGAATCTGCTGGAATGACTTGCCTGATTGGGAAATTCATGTGATGATAAGGCGAGAAAGCCGATAGACCAAACAACAGCCACGGGCAAATGACAGGGGTTGGAATGATGAAAAAAGCAGTGAAGGTGGTGTTGGCCATCATGAGTATGGCATCGATGCTCGCATTGGCCGCTTGCGGAAATAAAGATGCAGCGGCAGCGAAGAAAATGGTTGATTATTTGCAGCTCAAGTACGGCGAAACCTTTGTTGTAGATACGATTGGCGGAGGCTACGGGACGTTAACCACGAATACGCTCAAGGCTGAGGTTTATCCGGAAGGTCACCCTGATCGTAAGTTTCAAGTAGAAATTTCGAAAGATCTGGATAAAGTTTGGGACAGCTATATGAATGTGATCATGGCGGAAAAGCTGGATCAGCAATTGGCAGAGCGCGCCCAGGTGATTTTTCAAAAACCTGCTTGGGTTAAAAGCTATCTGACCAACGGTGGTTTATCGTTTCCGGATACCGATTTGAATGACAAAGACATGAGTGTGAGCGATTATGTGAAAAAAAAGAGGACTTATGTGGTAGCAAACATTTTTCTTGATGCCGGGGGGCCCGCCGTGCCTGCCGCAGCAGCGCCGTTGATCGATCAGATGGCCGATGCAGGATTACAAATGGGCATGGATGATCTGTATGTCGATGTCTACTACTTGAAACCTGCTGCCTTTCAATCGGTAGCTGCAAATTACAGTAAAGAGAAAGACCCTATGGTCTTTTATGCACAAAAGGAAAATTGTTTTAGTAAGGGCTTTACGGAAGTCGTGGAAGGGCAAAAGAAATATTCACTGAACGAGATTATTGAAAAGTTTCACAGCCTATCGGAAAGCGATTGATATGACCGGCAATAATATTGCGGAGGGAGGGTGATCTACAGCATGCAAGTCACCGAATTGGACGCTTGGGTATTATCGAAATTGGCTTACTTGGATGTTTTTCAAGGAAGCCGGCTGTACAAGAATTACACGGAAGGCAATCTCACTGTCGGCGATCTTACCAGCTATTATAAGACCAAACCTGAGGAAATGGAGCAGCTCAAGGATCGCTTTGCAAGCGAAGGGCAGTTTGAAGAGTTTCAGCGGGTAATTACTGAAATTTCCGATCCTGGCTCCCGATACTTCAATTGGAAGGTTTCCCGAATGCAGGACAACAATGCAACGACGGGTTTTGTAGCGTATACGTTTGAGCCCGAGCCTGGAGAAGCGGTCGTCGCCTTTCGCGGAAGTGAAGATATGGCGAAGCTCGAATATCGCAATGATTGGCAAAACAACGCATCGTCCGTTTATGCCCGGCAAACTGTACAGCAAAAGGATGCCGAAGCCTATATGGCAGATCCGGCAATGAAGGAGTATGGCAGTATAACCATAACGGGCCATTCGCTAGGCGGCAACCTGGCGCTGTATGCGACGCTGACGGCTGATCCGCATATACGCGATGCGATTGCAAGTACGCAAACCTTCAACGCGCCTGGGTTTAATAAGGAATTCATTCAGGCGCATCAGGCGGTGACGGAGGCCATGCGCGGGCGAATCCAGGAATTTCAGAACAAATACGATCTTGTATCCTCGATCATGTATAATCCGACAATACCGATTATCATTGATACGACGGCCAAAGACAAGAAAGCGCAAAATATTAAGGATAATCATGCGCTTGACTTTTTGCAAATCGAAAACGGCCGCTTCAAGCGTTCAGATCATCAAGAAAAAGATATCGGCTGTCAGGTAGTATCGGATTTCACACAACGATTACAAACGCTTCCGGCCCCAATGCTGGAAGGTATGGTTGATGCCATCTTCGCCATTTGGAACGGGCGTATCGATCATGTCGATATTGCGGCAGCGGGTCTTACGCTGGCAGGCTTTGTATTTTTCGGACCGGAAATGATCGCACTTGTCGCAGATGTGCTCGTTTGGGCGATTGTGCCGGAGCTTGTCAAGTTTGTTGTCGTACCTGCACTACAAAATGCCTATCAATTTGCCCAGCAATCCGCTATTGAACTGTATGAACACGCAAAGGTATTTGTTGAAGGAGCTATTGCAGCCGCTAGCCGCTCCGTGGTTGTTTTGCGGCATACGCTGCAGCAGTTTAAAGAAAAAGCCCTTCAGCAAGTCGAGCATACGGTGAAAGGGTTAATTAATGGCATTAAAAGCTTATGGGGCTCCTCCAAAGCCGTCTATGCGGAAGAGGCGCTTGATGCCAGCATTTCGGATCTTAGAACGATTGGAGAGCGGCTGAGTCGTTTGCAGCAAAGGCTTGGCTGGATCGACGATCGCATGAATACACTAAGAAAGCTGGTGGATTGGGAGGATAAAGGTTCGGTCATTCTACTGGATCTGCGGATCGGATACGATTCTGATTTGAGGAGATGTCAGGACTATGTGAACGACGCCGCTGATCGATTGGAGCAATGTGAACGAAGCATCGTTCAACAGGCATACGCATTTTAGCTGCAGAAGGGGGCTTTGTTATGAATGCACAGGCTTATGCAGAGAAGGAAGCCATTATGAGGGACCTGGATAATGTAGTACGCGAATTGCAGCAAATGGCCGCGGAGCTACAGCGCATAAAAGGAATAGGTGCTGAAATATGTGCAGGCAAACTGTTAAGGCTGGCGGATAAATATAGCGGAATCCGCTCGCAGCTGCAGTATCGCGTGTAGCATACAGGATGTTACCTGAGGGGAGCCGTGGCCGATTTGCTGGAACCTGGTTTTGTGTTGGGAAACCGCTATGAAGTGGATTCACTGATTGCCAAAGGGGGGATGGGCAACGTTTATTTGGTGAAAGATGCCAAGCTGAATGGCAAGATGTGGGCTGTCAAAGAAATTAACCGCCTTGATAATACCGCGACATTTCTGGAAGAGGCTCGATTGCTGACGGGGCTTTCCCATCCTTATATACCCAAAATTACGGATTACTTTGAGCCGGATGCCGAGGGGCGCTGCTATCTGGTGATGGAATATATTTCTGGCATGACGCTGCAAGAGCGCTTTGAAAGCTGCTCCCGGCAAATGCCGCTAGAGAAAATCATTAAATATGTGCAGCAGCTATGCGATATTTTAATGTATTTGCATGCTCAGGCCAAACCAATTATTTTTCGCGATATCAAGCCGTCAAATATGATGGTCGATGTGCACGATAATGTTCAATTAATTGATTTTGGCATTGCCCGCAGCTACGATCAAGGCAAGTTTGCCGATACCGTGCAGATGGGAACGATTGCTTTTGCGGCTCCCGAGCAATTCGAGCAGAAGCAGACTGACCAGCGAACGGATGTTTACGGAGTGGGGGCGCTGCTCTTCTATTTGCTGACAGAGGGTAAATACGTCTTTCAGCACTATACCGCTGTGGGGGCTGCTTTATCACATTTGCCGGAGTCTTTGCAGCAAGTGGTCTCCAAAGCATTGGAGCAGGACCCCAATCGCCGCTTTCAACGAATGGGCGAATTGCGGGAGCAACTGCGTTCGTTCGCTGCGAATACGGGACTTCCCGGCTCAGAGCCTGTCGTTTATCCGAACCTTCAAGTTACCCGAACGCTGTTTATTAATCCGATGATGCAACGAAATGCGATGTCGGCGACGAAGATCGAGCCGGCAGTTATCCAACCGGCGCAGCCCGAACCGTTTGTACAGCCGTCGGTTCCAGAGACTCAAGCAAAGCTTGCACCGGCAATTGCTGCATCCGGAGCGCCGTACACGACCCAAGCTACGCAAAGCAATCCGGCCCTGATCGTGTATTTACTCGATGCAAGCGGCTCTATGGGGATTTTGCAGGGAAATAAACGGCGCATTGACATTGTTCGCGATGCGCTGCACAGCGCTTTGCGGCAAATGGTTTTTCGATCCACGAAGGGCAGCCGCATTTCTTCGCGCTATCGCATTGCGCTGCTGGCCTATAGCGACGAGGTCTACGATCTGTCAGGTGGTGTAAAAAAAATCGATCAGTTGATGAATACGGGAGAGCTGCCCGTGCTTGAAACCTATCGTTTTACGGATACCGCCAAAGCATTTTTGTATGCTGAAAAGCTGCTAAAAGCTGAACTGCCCAATATGCAGGACTGTCCCGCGCCGCTCGTTTGCCATATGACTGACGGTGTGTATACCGGGGAGGACCCGCAGCCGATAGTGGAACGGATTCGCGCAATGACAGTCAAGGACGGGAGTGTGCTGGTGGAAAATATATTTATCTCGGATGAGGTGCTCGAACAAGCCGTTACGCAGCCCAAACGTTGGCCTGGCGTCGGGATGCACACGCCGATGCTTGACGAATACGGCTCCAAGCTCAGGCGCATGTCGTCGCCGATTCCGGAAAGCTATCGGGAAATGATGCTGGAAGCGAACTACCGGCTGGAACCAGGTTCGCTGATGATGTTTCCGGGAACTCATCCTGAGCTGGTGTCGTTAGGCTTTCAAATGTCTGCGGCTACGCCGATCCGCTAATATGGCGAGTGTAAGAATACAGCTTCCGCAATCGCAAGAAACGGATATTCAGGAAGCAGCCGGTGTCGAATGGATATACCACTATGGCTATTCGCGTTCTGCGGAGTCCAGGGAAGGCGGCGATGACGGACAAGATTACGTGTCGCTGTTGGAGGATGAGAACAGCTTGTGCTTTGTAGTTTGCGACGGAATCAGCATGTCTTACTTCGGCGACTTTGCAGCGCGCTTTCTCGGCAATGCTTTAATTGAGTGGCTCCAGGAGCTAGCCCGGCTTTCCTTGCCGGAAAATGAGCTGCAGAGCAGACTGACTCGATTCTTGATTGAAAAAGCGAGCGATGCGACCATAGCGCTTCAGGAGCACGTCATTCCTGAAACCATAAGGGGCATGTTGCGAGAGGTTTTGTTGGCCAAAAAACAGAAAGGCAGCGGCGCCATGTTTGCTTGCGGTCGACTGGATCGTCCCAATGATCTTTTTCCTAACGGACGACTTGTATTGGCGTGGCATGGAGATGTGCGGCTGCGGCTGTGGAAGGACGGCGCTGAGTGTTCCGAGCAATTGGGGGAACGCTTGAATACGAACCAGCAATGGAATAGCGCAATGGGACCTGTCGGCGGTGCGCCCCGCGTGGTTTGCCAATCCTTGAATAACGGGCAGGAAAGCGGCGGTGTCTTGTTATATTCGGACGGGCTGCAGACATTGGACGGACTTGCGTCCGTTTCCAAAGACGGTCTGAAGACTGCATTGAAACGGGAAGCGATGGATCCTTCCAGCGACGACATGTCAGTTGTTCATGTTCGTTGGGCGTTCCCGGAACGAACATAGAGCTAAATCTGTTTCCTTGAAGGAGAGAACAAACGATGGGCTTTCGGCCTGAAGTACATACCCGTTTGACAATTAACGGCATTAATTATGTGGTTGGCGAGCATCCGCTTGCGCCAGGAGTTCCCTATGGGCAAGAAGGTCGTCAAGGCATCGTGTACTTGTTGTATACCCAGGACAAACGGCAAAAAAAAGCAATGAAAGTCTTCCGGTCGAAGTTTGTGAATGCGTCAATGGTTTTTCAAACCCAGCAGTTAGCCAAGCATGCCGGTTTAAAAGGTTTAACCGCTTGTGAACGTCTGGTGGTGACGCCACAAAACAATACCGAACAGCTGGGGCAGGAGCCTGACCTGCTGTATGCTGTGGTGATGCCGTGGATTGAAGGCATTACCTGGATGGATGTCATGCTGGGGGAGGAGACGCTTGGCCGGCCGGTCAGCTTTCGCTACGCGCTTGCATTGGCTGAGGTATTGGCTGGCATGGAGCAGCGGCAAATGGCGCATTGTGACTTGTCCGGGCCGAACGTAATTTTATCCGGTATGCTGCCTGGCGAAGCAGCGTCGGGTAAGAGTGGCTCCATTCAGCTCATCGATCTGGAACAGCTTTATGCAGCTCAACTGGAGCGGCCGGAGCATGTCCCTGCAGGATCACCCGGTTATGCGCCGCAAACGGCTACGACCGCCGGACTGTGGGGACCGCATGCGGATCGTTTCTCCGGGGCCATCCTGATCAGTGAAATGCTGGCTGCATGCACAGAATCTTTCTTTGCCCATGCGTGGGGTGAAAGCTACTTTGCGCCTGCGGAGCTGCAAACACGCTGCGACCGATACGAGTATTTGCGCGAAGCGCTTCGCGCAAGCTGGGGAGAGGGATTTGGCACGTTGCTGGAACGGGCCTGGACCAGCACGGAGCTTCATCAATGCCCGACCTTTAGCGAGTGGTTGTCTGCGCTGCAGCGTCTGGAGACAATCGGGCCAGTCAAGCCGCAAGCCGTAGCTGCGCATACTGCCCCAGCCGGCCAAGTGGATGAAGATGTAAATGCGACTTTGCTTCAGCATGCACAACATTTTGAAGCGGAAGGCAAGCTCGGGGCTGCGAAGGAGCTGTATCATACGATTCGGCTGCTGAATCCGCACTCCGCCTTGGCGCTGGAGGTCGATATTGCTATACGTTCACTGGACAAGCAGCTTGCTGTCCGCGAGCTTGGCCCTCCAATACCGGAAAAGCCAAGCAGCGAGCTCGAGCAGTTCTTGGGTACGCGAGTGCGCAAACGTCAGCTTCAGCTTGTTGCGCTGCTCGGTATTGTCATTTTGGCCGGGCTGTTGGCGTATGCGGTATGGACAGGAAGCGGCGGTCAACGGTTGAGCGGCGATAAACAGCCGCCCGAAACAACTGCGGTCGCACTCCCGGACCCCAAGCTGGAGCAAATGCAGCTGATCCTGCAGGAGCGTGAAAAAACGATTGCCGAGCTGACGGAGCAACTGAAGGTTCAGAGCTTGCCAATGGCTGAGAAGCGCCAGTATTTGAATCAATTGCTTAACGCGGATTACAAGGAGATTAAGCAGATTGCTGCGACTCCGCCGAACGGTGCCTCGGGAATTGAGAAAAAGACGTTCGACGCGTCGGCAGTCTACCTTGATCATCTCTATGAGTTCATACAAGCGGCTTATGGTCTGGATGAGCAATTTATGAAGCAAACGAAAGCTGTAGAGGGCTACTATTATCCTTACGTCTACAATCATGACCGGAACGCGCAATTGAATTTGCAGTTTTTTAAAGACTATAAAGGAAAATTTTAAGGAGGGCACATTATGATTTATGGGGCTTCGCTGGGGCCGTTTGCCAAAAAAGGATTTGGCGACCGCGCGTTTCAAACCAACGTCAATAAAATGATCGAGGCGCTGCCGGTGCCGCCGGCTGTTTCCAACATGGATGCTATTGTATTGGGTCCAAAGGATTTGGTCGGAGCATTAGGCAGATTGCTGGATACCGCCATCAAGAAAAAACATCCGGACATCAAAGTGCTTTTCTTTTATCAAAAGGATAAGGAAGCCGAGCTGATCAGCGGCGATGTTCATAAAATCAAAGTCGATAAAGTGACGCCGCAATCGATTCAAGCGGGTGTGGAGCAGGTGATGGAAGCGCAGCGGATCGGTGGCGACCATCGCGTGCTCGCATCGGCCGATGAACGGGCATTTCAGCCGCCTGTGGAGTCAACTCAAGCTGCTGAAGAAAGAGCAGACGTTGGCTTGAAAGCGAGCGAGCAGCGTTCATTCGAAGAGACGGTCCTGCTATCTAATGCGGGTTCCGAGGCTGCGGCCACGCTGGAGACGCCTGTCGTTCATCAGGCAAAAGCGCTTGAGCAGCGGGTGCTGGAAATGGGACGGTATGCCGATTTCAACTTTATGCGTGATGCGCTGGATACCCAATTGCTGGCCAACGAGTTGGTGCAGGAAAATACGCAATATGCTGGCGTCATCAATATGCTGGAGACGCTGGATCGTCAAATGATGGATATTTTTAAAAGCGCGCATATCCCGGCAGAGGTCCGGTTTGCGCAGATCCGGCAGCTGGCGGTTGACCGTGCGGCTTACAAAGGGATCGAGGGCAGTATCATTGCCGAGAAGCTTAGCTCGGTAATGACCGCGATCGTTCAGGCGGCAGAAGCCACCGTTGAGACGCGTATACACACAATACGGGAGGCTTTGGATAAAGTCGCTTCGGTTAAGGAAGTGTTCGAAGATCACGGCAAGCTGCAGGCTTTGATCGATTCCCGGCTTGCGCTGCAAATGGATCTGATGGAATTGTCCAAGGATATTATTGAGGTGTATAAAGCGATGGACCGCAGTGTGGCCGAGGTGCTCAAGGAAGTGGAGCAAGGTCTCCCTTCGGAGAATGCCTACTTGAACGAGATTTTGAAGCCGACGCACACGATGTTCCAGCCGCAAAATATATCGGCCGTAACCGTTCGATTGATCGGCGATTTACAGCAAAACCGCATATCGCTGTCCATCATGGAAGACAAGCTGAAAAGTTTGATTAATTTGGTATTCAAGCTTTGCGAAGAAGACGCCGTGATCATCGAATATCAGCAAAAATTGATCCAGCTGCTGCGCGCCCAGCGTGTCGAGGATGTGGTGATTGTCGACAACGTAATCAAAAACGCCATCCGCCTATTCGTAGGTCCGGCCGACACCGGACGAACCGCGACTGCGCTGACATGGTCGGGAGTAGCGGCCCGGCGGCAAAATACGCTGCTGCTTGATTTGACCGGAAACTCGAAGCTGCGGCAATACGGAGTGGAGCCGGTAAGCTTGGATCATTTTTTACAAAATCGGATCGAAGAGCCCTTGGTATGTATCGAAGGGGATGTTTCGGACGTCGAACGCGTTGAAACGATCGTTGCCGAGCTGAAAATGCGTTTGAATTACTACGCGCACATTCATGTGATCCTCGACGCCGGACAGACGGATTTGCTGCAGCAGCTTTCACCGTCGGCGTTGGCCGTGCATTTCATCACCGATTGCAGTCATCGCGGCAATGCTTTGTTAAAGCAAACGATTTCAGCCTTCCAGGAGCCCAATATTGCTCAAAAAATCATCCTGATCGATCCGCCTGTTGAGCCGAGCCAGCTGCTGCCCGAGCTCGGGGCAGACCCGCTGCTGGTCAAGCTGATTGTCCTGCCGCGTTTGCAGCATATTCGCGCTTGTGCCTTTCATCGCAGCAAGCCTTATGACAGCCGGGAAGTTGTCGATGTTTTTGAAGAAGCGTTTCGATAAGTTACAGCTGTGTGGCATCCTTGGGCAAGTGTCTCATCCGTTGTAAGTAGTCCGTCACCTGCGCATCTTGCCCGGTATCGTAGCGGCAGCCGATCCACGCCGCTACCTCGGCGGCAACTTCGCGAAACAGCTCGCCCATGATCAACAGCGATTTCCATATCGCCTCGGGCTGAGCGTCTGAATACGTGCGCATGAGCATTTCCCACCTTGCCGGAGCGAGCAGATTGCGAAAAAATCGGCCTTCTTTACCTGGATTGCATGTAAAGCCGCTGGCGGCGCCGAGCTGCCATTGCAGCATCAGCGTCAGCATCCGTCTGATCGGAACGTCAAGCGTATATTTGGCATAAACAAGCTCTTCACGCCAGAGCGCTTTAGCCGTATACGTACAGACCCACCAAAATTCATTGCAGCAATCTGTAAATTCAGCAGCGCTTGGGGGACGCGTCAGGTAGTCGCGATCCGAGGGAGCCGGCAGCGGCTCAAAACGACCGTCCTTATCAAGCAGAAGCTTGCTCAAGCTATCCGGTTGCCATTCAGACATCCGTTCCAGTGGAAACAACGTCAGATCCAGACGATTGCCGTCTTGGAACAGCATCAAAAAAGCGAATGCCGGACGTGTGGAGTTGAACAAAGCGCCTTCATCCGGCGTTTGCATAATGATCGGCTTGCCGAACACTTCAATCCAGCTCCTGATCTGCTTCATTGCTTCGATTTCGGTTACGAAATAGACGATATCGTAGTCCCGCAGCCAGTCTGCGGGCACATGCGGATTAACCCGCGATCCATTCATCATAACTGCTCGGATTCGTTCATCGGCTTGAGCAGTTCCCAAAATCACATCCAGCATCTCGCGTTCGGTTCTCATGAATCCTCCTCCTCCTAGGTTGTTGCGGTCATGGCGCGTTGTCGGTTGACCCCTTAACAGGGCATGGTTGCGCCATGTAAGCGAGCACCCGTACACCTGCTGCAATCCGATCACTCATTTCCCGGGCAAGCGCATAAACTGACACGAAATACAAGCATTCTGCGACAATTCGGCATAAAACAGCGAAAAAGCGAAGCTGAGGGCATATTTTCCCGTCAGGCGGCGATTTTGACTGTTTTTTCCTTGTTTACATCTGCTAAAAAATATAAATATATGATAATATCAGTGAATAAGCAATATTTTATCACATTCATTGAGAGGAGCAAGCCGATGCACAAGGAACGAGCTGCTTTCGTAATGCCTCATTGGACGCGTGATTTCGCTGCAAGCAAATACTCACTGGAAGAAGCGTTGAAGGGAATATTTGCCCAGACGGATACTTGTTGGAGCCTGATTATCATTGACGATGCTTCTCCGGATGAAAGCGGAAGACGCTACTTGCGCGAGCTGCAGGAAACGCACCCTGACAATATCCATATTCTTTGGAATCCAGTGAATATCGGACCGGGACAAAGCCGCAACGCCGGCGTTGCCTGGGCGAAGCGGATTGGAGCACCGTTTATTCTGTATATCGATGCCGATGATCTTTGCCACCCCCGGCGTCTTGAGACGGTACGAGCTATATTTGCACAGCGTCCCGAAGTAGATGTGATTTATTCTTCCTTTGAAGTTGTTGATGAGCACGGCGCTGTGGTGGACCCGATGAAATTAACGCCGTCTATTCTGGAAATTTTGGAGAGCCATGACAATGATCCGATATCTGGTCCGCATGCGTGGATTGACATGGGCACACGCAAGGGGTATACAAATTTGACATCAGCCACTGCGGTGCGCACAGAGCTGGCTGCCGAGCATCCTTTTCCTGCTGAGCATGTGTCGGAGGATTTTTTTACCTGGATGCAATATGCTGCGGCCGGCAATGAATATTATTATGCCCAAGCGATTCCTTGCAGCTATCGGATTCCGCAGCAGCTGGCATCTGCATCGCGCGCGCGGGTAGCTGATTTTTATGCAGAAAAGGCACGGGTAGACGAATGGGGGTTCAGATCAGCTTTGCGCATTGCCCAGTCCAGAGAGCGACGCTTTCGGGAGCCCGAACGAATCGACGAATTAATGATTACCTTCCATCTGAAATTGGCAGAGACGCTGTTCCGGGAACAGCAGATTGAGCTTTCGCTGACCCAGCTTGCCAAGGCGCGGCAAATCTCGGCGCACAAAAGTGAGTTTTATATGAAGGAACGCGGGTATCGACTCCCCGATTGGGTGAGTTTGTAAAAGCGTCTTCGCGCCGCTCCCTACCTACCGCTGCCTTTCCCTAGTACCAGCAAATCAACCGGTTTTCCCCTGAGAAGGTGGGCGAAGGCCGGTTTTTTGTCGTGTGGGTCGGGGGTATGCCAGCCTTGCCCATACATAAAGCTTCTGCGCCAAGCGTAACATGAACTATTGGGGTACAAGAAGTTTCGGCCGCCGATCCATCTGCGACATACGAGAATCCCGAGCTGACTGGCGCTGGACGCCTTTCACGCTTTCTGGGCTCCTGCGTATATTGTGGTAACAACCATCAAGTAAACGAGGTGATCCTCATGAGTGGTCGAAGCCTGCCTTCGAGACAGATCAACATCGTGCTGCGTCAGCCGGAGTCTCCCGCCATGCCGCTCAGCGATGCGGAGCCACAGCCTTCAGGGAAACGAACGCCTCAGGAAGGGCCGTTGTCCGACATTTTCAAAGAGCTTCATCAATTGGTCGGTCTGGATAATGTGAAGGAGCTTGTGCACGAAATCTACGCGCTGCTGCAAATTTCCCAGTACCGGACGGAAGCTGGGCTGCTCAGCAATTCGCATGTGTATCATATGATTTTTAAAGGCAGCCCGGGAACCGGGAAAACGACGGTGGCTCGTCTGATGGGCCGGATGTTTCACGCGATGGGCGTGCTCAGCAAAGGGCATTTTATCGAGGTAGAACGTGCGGACTTGGTTGGAGAATATATCGGTCATACGGCGCTGAAAACCCGGGAGCTGATGAAAAAAGCGATGGGCGGCATTTTGTTCATCGACGAGGCGTACAGTCTGGCTCGTGGCGGCGACAAGGATTTTGGCAAGGAATCGATTGACGCACTGGTGAAGGGAATGGAGGACAGGAAAAACGACTTCATTCTCATCTTGGCCGGATACCCGGAGGAAATGGAGCAGTTTTTGGCAACGAATCCCGGTTTGCCTTCCCGGTTCCCGATCCAGGTTGATTTTGAAGATTACAACATCGATCAGCTGCTGCAAATAACGGAGCTGATGGCCAAGGAGCGCGAGTACACCTTGCTGCCGCAGACGCTGATGAAGCTCAAGCAGCATCTGGCCGAGGAAAAGGCCGCCAGCTGGCGGACGTTCAGCAATGCGCGTTATGTGCGGAACATGCTGGAAAAGTCGATGCGGCACCAAGCTGTTCGCTTGCTGAGCCAATACGTGACGACACCGTCGAAGCAAGAGCTGATGTCGATTCGTCCCGACGATTTGAAGGTGAAATAAACGGCAAAACCGGCCTGACGATTTACAGCGCTGGGCAGGTATGACGGGGGAGCTGCCCTTCCTGCAGCCTTGCGGCCTCCGCCGTACGGACAACAAGCGGGCCGACATCAGCGGAGCGAGGATAAATCGCCTCTGGAGAAGGGTAGCTAAAGCCAAACAGATGGAACAGAAGCGGGCACGTTTGCCGGCAGCTTGAGGCTGTCGGGAAATGTGTTCTTTTTTTGTCACAATTGCCGGATTCATCACATGAAAACGTGGATTTTCCCACAAAATCACATTGACAGTACAGAACATAATACCTATAATAATTAACGAATCGTTGATAATAATTCTCATTATCATATTTTGCTGCGGAACACAGATGTACATCTACGAGGGAGATGGTAGGATGAAAGGCGCAACCCGGCGAAGCGTCATCGCGCTGCTGCTGGCGGTCGGTCTGTTGCTGGCATTTGGCTCCATGACTTATGCCGCCGATTCGGTTTCCAAGGAAGAGCTCGCAACAGCAGTTATACATACGTCCGAAATGAAAGCCGCATTGTCCCAGGCAGACGCCAGTCAAGCGAGCGCGGCATTTGCTCCAATCAAGAAGTGGTGGACAGCCAACAAGCAGGCGGTCAAAGCCGATTCGTTGAATGTTTCCTCGGAGATCGACCGCAGAATTGCCGCCGTTTCGCTCGCGCTCGTGGGGCAGGACAATGCCAAAGCGCTGGAGGAAACGAAGCTGCTGGAGGCTGCGCTGATCAATTACCGGGACGGCGCTTACACGGACAATACCGGACAAACGAAAATGACGCTGGCGATTTATGTGCAAAAGCTGGAGCAAACCCGTCAGCTGCTGGAAGCACAAAACTGGGAGCAGGCCGGCGCTGCGATCAAGCAGCTGCAGCAGCAGTGGCTCGCCGTTGAAGGCGACGTCGTCAGCCAATCGCAAGCGGTTTACAGTGACGCAGAGCGCGATCTTGTATTGCTGGACGCTTATACGGCCAATGCCGACCAGCGCCCGCAAGCCGTTGGCGTGGCCAAGCGAATGATCGATTCTTTGACGCCGTATACCGACGCGCAATATTCCTGGTGGGACGCTGCGCTGATTCCGATTCGCGAGGGTGTGGAAGGGCTGCTGGTGGTCGGCGCGCTGCTGATGTATGCCAAAAGAGCCGGCTCTGCCGCTGCCCGCCGCTGGGTGGTCGGCGGTTCGTCCGCAGGCATTCTGGTATGCCTCGGTGTGGGCTTTGTGGTCGCGTTCCTCCTGTCGTCAACAGCATTCGGCCGCAACAACTCGCTGATTAACGGCTGGACCGGCGTGTTTGCCAGCTTTCTGCTGCTGTACGTCAGCTACTGGCTGCATCGCAATGCCGATACGAAGCGCTGGAAGCAGTATCTGGAGTCCAAAAGCCGTGCGGCGCTTACCGGCGGTCGCATGATGTCGCTGGCGCTGCTTGCGTTTTTCGCCATCGTGCGCGAAGGGCTGGAGACGGTCATTTTCCTGATCGGAATGGCAGGCAAAATGTCCGGTCTGGAGCTGGCCGCCGGCATCGCTGCCGGGTTCGGCGTGCTTGCGCTGCTTGCAGTAATCATGATCAAAGCAGGCTCGCGCTTGCCGATCCGTCCGTTTTTCCTCGTATCGAGCGTCATCGTCTTTTACCTGTGTTTCAAATTCATGGGCTCGGGCATTCACAGCCTGCAGATGGGCGGCGTACTCCCGGCAACCGTTCACGATTATTTACCGGATTACAGCGCACTAAGCCTGTATCCGTCCTGGTACAGCACGCTGCCGCAGCTGGTGTTCCTGCTCGCCGGTCTGACCATTATTTTGGCGCAGCAGACGGCGAAACGCCGCAGAGTCAGTTTGCAAAGCCGCTTGCAGGTATAACATCTGTTTATAAGTGTGGTTCATAGAAATCAAATGTAAAATAGAGAGACATGGAGGAAATCATCGTGAAAAAAACATTAGCCGTCGGCTGCGTGTCGCTAGCCGCAGTATTGATCTTGAGTGCTTGCGGTCAAGATGCCGCAACAACCGCTTCGCCGTCCCCGTCCCCAGCCGCTGCCCAAACGCAGCAGCCGGCCGCTTCCGAGCAAAACCCGATTCAGACGGGCACAACGAACATGCTCGCCGAAACGAAAAAGCTGCAAGATGCCATCGGTCAAAAAAATGCCGAGGATGTCAAAAAATTGGGCAAATCGATCAACGATATCTGGTTGTCCTATGAAAGCGTCGTTCGACAAAAGTTTCCGCTGGAATACACCGACGTGGAAAAATATGAAATGCCGATCTATTCGGCTTCGGCTTATGATAAAATAGATTTCGACGCGTTGAAAACGACGGCTGACCAGCTCGTCGGCGCGCTGACCAAGCTGCAAAACGCCAAAGAAACGACCGGCAATACATCCGAGCTGTTGAACAAAGCGGTTGAGGGCTATCAGGCGTATGTAATCGAGCAGGTTGACAAGCTGTATGCGCAAACGAAAACATTTGCCGATGCCGTGAAAGCCGGCAATGCCGATTTGGCGAAAAACGAATATATCAAAGCGCGTTTGTATTACGAAAATATTGAACCGATCGCAGAAAGCATCGGTGAACTCGATCCGAAAATCGACGCCCGGCTGGCCGACGTCGAGAACGAAGCGGACTGGACCGGCTTCCACCGCATCGAGAAAGCGCTGTGGCTCGACAACAAGCTGGACGGCCAGGACAAATACGCCGATCAGCTGCTGCAGGACGTGCAGGCTTTGCAGGCGCAGGTCAAGTCGCTCAAGCTGGAGCCTAAAGCGATGGTTGCAGGCGCGATGGAGCTGCTGAACGAAGCGGCCACTTCCAAAATCACTGGCGAAGAAGAGCTTTACTCGCATATCGATCTGGTTGATCTTGCCGGCAACGTAGAAGGCTCCAAAGCGGTTTATCTGGCTATTATTCCTGCCTTGAACGAAAAAAATCCGGATCTGGGCGCACAAATCGACAAGCAGTTCCAACTGATGGAGCAAAAGCTTATGACCTATCAAAAAGACGGTCAATACGTAACTTACGACAAGCTGACGACCGAGCAAATCCGCGAGCTGAGCGATCAGCTGAGCCAGCTGTCGACGTTGATGACCCAAACGGCATCAATTCTCTAATATACGGGGGAGATCTTGAATGGAACAGCAGCCTAAGCAAAATGGCGTATCGCGCCGCGATTTTTTGAAAACCTCGGCAGTAGCAGGCGTCGGTTTGGCGCTTGGCGCCGTCGGTGTCGGCGCGGTGATGGGCGTGGGCAAAAAAACGTCGCCAGCCGGCACGGCCAGCGCAGCGGAAGGCGATCGTATTTCGATGTACGGCGTCAACCAGGCGGGCATTGTCACGCCCCAGCAGACGTACATGTATTTGGCTGCGTTCCGGATGACGGCGACGGATCGCGCCGGCGTCATCAAGCTATTTCGCGAATGGACGAAGTTCAGCGATTTAAGCACGAACGGCGGTACGATGAAGTCAGGCGACAATCCGCTGCTGCCGCCAAGCGACACGGGAGAAACGCTAGATTTGCCAGCGGCCAAGCTGACGGTAACGTTCGGCTTTGGCGCCAGCTTCTTTGAAGAAAACGGCAAGGATCGCTATGGGATTGCTCATCTGGCGCCCAAATATTTACGCGACATTCCTCGCATGCCGCGGGAAAATCTGGATCCGTCCATCTCCGGAGGCGACGTGTGTGTGCAGGTATGCGCAGAGGACCAGCAGGTCGCGTTCCACGCTGTACGCAACCTGATCCGTTTGTCGACAGGAAGCGCGACGCTTAAATGGATGCAGGAGGGCTTCATCAGCGCCAAATCGGGAACGACGCCGCGAAATTTGTTCGGCTTCAAGGATGGAACGGCCAACGGCTTGCACCAGACCGAAGACGGCTTCAAGCAAGTGCTCTGGGCCGGTACCGACGAGCCGGCTTGGCTGCAGGGCGGCACCTACATGGCCTATCGCAAAATTCGCATGCTGCTGGAGACGTGGGATCGCACTTCAATGGACGATCAGGAAGCGACGTTTGGCCGGCGCAAGGAGTCTGGAGCCGCATTCGGGATGGCGGGCGAATTCGATACGGTCGATGTCAGCAAGCTTCCGGCCGATTCGCATGTCCGGCTGGCCAAGGACTCCAAGCAGCAGATTCATCGGCGGGCGTATTCGTATACCGATGGCGTAGACCCGCGTACCGGCAACGTTAACGCCGGTTTGCTGTTTATCAGCTTTCAGCGCAATCCCGACGAACAGTTTATTCCGATGTTGCGATTGATGCAAAATCAGGATAAGCTGAATGAATACACCTCCCATATTGCCAGCGCGATGTTTGCGTGTCCCGGCGGCTTGCGCGAAGGCCAGTATTTGGGCCAAGCGCTGCTGGAAGGATAACGACGTTTGCAAGACGTTGCACAAGGAAGTTGCATCGCATGCACATAGACGTTTCAGCCAATAACAGACAACTCAGCTACCCTTTTGTTCGCGTATGCGAAGGAGGGTAGTTTTTTGTTGTCCGATTGGGCGAACCGGGCAAGCGCCGTGGCCGGACAAGCCGCAACCGGATACACTGAAACGTGATAAAGACGTGCTCCATGACGATGCAGGGAGGTCGGAGATGGAACGGACAATCGGCATTTTGCTGGACCCGCAAACCTATCGGGCCTTGCCGCGTAAAGAGACAGGACAAGAGGATGTCGGGCTGTACGACCGGAGCGCGCGCAAGCTGGGGCTGACGTTGCTATATTTCACTTTGGGAGAGCTCAGACGGGGATACGTGACGGGACGTATTCTGCAGAACGGGCGTTATCGCCAGGTGAAGGCGGCCATTCCGCCCGTTACGCATAACCGCACCTTGATCGGCACGACAGCGGGGAAACGGCGCATGCGTCGGCTGCAGGCGTCTAGCACCGTATTTAATGGCGATAATCGTTACAGCAAGCTGTATATCCATCGCCTGCTGGCCGCTTATAAAGAGCTGCGGCCGTATTTGCCGGCGACCTGGCCCTATTCGGCGCAGCGCTTGGCCAAGGCGATGCGCAGCGGCCTGACGGTGTATCTCAAGCCGCTTGACGGCACAGTCGGCAGGGGCATCGTTAAGCTGACGCCGATACCGGATACTGGCCGCTGGAAGCTGCAGTGGGGCGACAACAGGCAGGAGCTGGCCAGCGCATCGGCAGCAGAGGCTTGGGTGCGCCGCAAGATTTGCGGGCGGAGCTATCTGATCCAGGAGGCGATTCCGCTGGCTAGCAGCGAGGGACGTCCTTTTGATCTGCGCGTCGCAGTGCAGCGCGACGGCACGGGGTTCTGGAAGGTCACGGGCGTGCTCGGCAAACGGGCGGCGGCTGGAAGCCACATTACCAATATTGCCCGTGGCGGCACGTCGCTGCCGGGAGAGACGCTGCTGCGCACCGGCGTAGCCAATCCGGCCGCAGCGATGGCCGAAGTGCACCGCGTGTCGCTGGCCATTGCCAGGCGGCTCGGTCAGCGGCTGCCGCTGCTTGCCGATCTCGGGCTCGATGTAGGCGTCGACCGGGACGGTCGCGTCAGCTTCATCGAAATGAACGGGCGGCACCAGCGTATGGCCTTCGCCGAAGCCGGCATGCGCGAAGCGTACGAGCGGATCTACGAAATGCCGCTTCGTTATGCGGCGTATGTGTTAGATCGCATCGAGCGCCACGGCAGGCAGCGGCGTTAATGCGGCTGGCCTGCCAGACTGTACGGCATGCCGCCAGGTCAAGCAGGCTAGGTCCTTGTGAGACGCTCGGGCTGTGCGCTGCGGCAAGGCTTGCTTGGACTATCCGTTAGTTGCTGCAGCAGGCTCGTCCACGATGAGCGCTTGCAGCAGCCGCTGGATCACCGGCCGTTCATGCCGGGCAAGCTCCTGAATTTTGCCAAACAAAGCGGGATCGTTATTGGCAGCGGACACCGTGTTTTTGATCTGAATCAACAAGGCCGCTCGCGCCAGCGCCAGCGATTGCGAGAGCAGAGGCGACAGGGCGTCATAATCGTTAGGCCGCAGGCATCCGGCCACCTGCAAATAGCGGGCGTGGTCGCAGAGCAGCTTTTTGTGCTCGTACAGGGTGTAGATCGGCCGCAGGTCTGCTCCGAGGCCCGGCTTGGCCAGATTTTGTATAACGTTCTCGTAGCAATCGAAGCCGAACGCCAGATGCTCGGCCGGGTTGGCGAACAGCGCAAAGTCCGCCGAGGAGTTACGGGCGTGCAAATAATCAAACAGAGCGGCGTAAACGCGCCCGCTGTCAAAGCGGTAGGAGCGAATCGGCGAGCCGTCCCGCAGCTCGGCCAAATGATATAAATACAGGTTTTTGTAATATTTCTCCGCAGGGCAGGTCCGGTACGCCGTCTCCAGCGCGTCGAAAGAGATCGTCCCGGTGACGTATTTACCGTCTGGCGAATAGCCGGCAAGCTGAAAGCACCCTTGCTGCTCGTCGTACCCGTAAAGCAAATTATCGTGATAATAAGGCTGGTTGCGCTTAAAGGCTTCGCGGAAAGGCACGTACTGCTCGTTCAAATACGTATCGATGTAATAGCCCAGATCGAGATAGCGCTTGAATGTCCCGACGACGGAGCCGGCATCCAGCGTGTCCTTGCGGATCGTTTGCGTAAACAAAAACGGATTGTTCAAATAATACTGATAATCCTGCTTGATCGCGATAAAAAAATCCAGCGGCACGTCGTCCTCCACCGCAAAATCCAGCTTGGAGCAAAGCTGGTAGTAGTTGCTGTGAAACCAAGGCAAATACGTGTCGGTGGTCGATAAAATAGAAAGCGCTTTGGCATGCGATGAATAGCAGATCAGCGGCGGATGCGGGTTCAGATCGAGTTGCTTCGTACGGATGGGGGAGACCTCCTAGGGCGAACGATTCTTATTTTAGAAGATATCATCCTTTTTTTCTTAAATTTTACATATTTCAACGCAAGGTGTCAATTGCATCAGACTTAGGCTGCCGCGCCAAGTCAGCCGCAAGGCCCGCACCAAACCGACCGCGCAGCCGTATACTGATAAGCGATACAAAGCTGAGACAAGCAGGAGGGAGCGCTTTGAAAAAAGAAGATCCCCGCCAGCATAATAGCCAAGCGGGCGAACCCGCCGTCGGTTCCACGGATACCCGGCCGCAATGGCATTCGGCCCATTGGCATGCACGGTACGAGCAGTTGTTTGCCGACAGCTTCAGACGCGTGTACAACGAGCAGCGCTACGGTCGTGCCTGGCGCTCCGCCACAGAGGTTCAAGAGCTCAAACAGCTGTTTGTCCGCGTCATGCATACCGATCCGACGGTTTACGGCGCGCTGCTGCAATTGAAATCATGGGATGTTTACAGCTATTGGCATTCGTTTGATGTATATGTGCTTGGTTGTTTACTCAAGGGACGGAACGAGGATTTCGCCTTTTATAAAGGGCTGCTGCTGCACGACATCGGCAAGCTGGAGATCGATCAAGCGATTTTGCGGAAAAATACCCGGCTGACGACGGGCGAATACGCGCGGATTCAGCGGCATACGCAGCTGGGAGCGGCCTTTGTCGGCGAGCATGTGCAGTTTGCCGGAGAAGTGGCGCTGGAGCTGATCGGCAGCCATCACGAACGGCTCGACGGCAGCGGCTATCCGGCGGGCAAGCGAGCGGTCGACTTGAGCGAAGCTGTACGCGTGGCAATGGTCGCCGACGTCTATTCCGCGCTGACGCTTGAACGGCCGTACAGGGCTCCGCTGGCGGCCAGTGATGCCATCGCCATCTTGCTCAAGACAGAGGTGCAATACGATGCCGATTGGCTGCACAGGCTGATGGAGGGGCTTGGCGTGTATCCGCTGCAGGCTCGCGTCGAGCTGACCGACGGACGTTATGCGACGATTCTGCATCATAATCGCAGCTGCCCGCATTTGCCGCTTGTGCAGATCGACGGCCGCGGCAAGGCGCTGGAGCTGCCGCGACGCGGCGAGCTTGCCGTCAAGCGGCTCGTCGGGTACAGCACGGACCGGACTAGCGGCCCGACGGCTTGGGACCGCTATGTGGCCGCGCTGCTGAGCGGCGAGACGGAGCAAGCGCTGGCGGCGCTGGAGAAGCTGTCCGACGGCCGGCGCATCGAAGAGGTGTACGTCGAGCTGATCGCCAAGGCAATGCAGGCGGTGCGCGCCCGCCGTTCGGCCGGCGAAATTACGGTGGCCGAGGTGCAAGTGGCGGTCATGGTCACCCGCGAGGTGATGCGGGCCATTGCCGGAGCTTACTCGCAGGAGCAGCCATCCGGGCGCAAGCTGGTGCTGACCTCGGCCGGCTACGGCGAATCGCTGCACATGCACATGCTGGGCGATATGTTGCGGGCGAACGGCTGGACGGTGTACACCGTCGCGGAGCCGGTTCCCGCCGATGATTTGCTGGCATTTATGGACAAACATGCCATACGCAGCGCCGCGATTTTTGCGCGCAAAAAAGCGGACATCCCCAGGCTGCGCAAAGCGGTGCAAGAGCTCAAGCGCAAGGCGCCTGCCGCCCTGTTGATTGTGGGCGGCGAGGCGCTGGGGAACGTCCGCGTGGCCGAAGCCGACTACGAGGTTCGCGATATGCTGCGGGCGGTGGAGGAGCTGACCCGGCTGTGAAGGGCTGGGCGGGATCGCGGCGCGGTTTCCACAGCGGGGCATCCATAACGCGGCTGCCGGGGTCTCGCCCGCAAGCGAAGAGTACCGCCCCCGCTGCGGTCAGTCCGCTTGCCTTGCGGCACCCGCAAGGTGGAAGGGATCGCACCGCGATTGCCGGACGGTCAACCGCCCGCCAGACCTTCTGCGCGCCCGTTCGTTCATGAGCTGTCCGCGCTAGGTGACCGATTGGCGGAACGCTTCAACGTGCTGGACATCGCCGCTGACCAGCAGCCGGTCGCCAAGGCGCAGCTCGGTGTTGCCGTGCGGGATCAGATGCGATTGCCCGCGGAATACGCGCAGGATCAGGATGTTCTGCAGCGACAGCTGGCGCAGCAGGGTGGAGCGGAACGGCAAGCGGCCGATTTCGATTTCGTAAATCATTTCGTCCTGCTCGGCCAACAGCTTGAGGGCGCCGGGACTGTCGATCAGCGCGCGCAGCACGGTCCGGGCCGCATACAGCGTCGAGAACACCTCGAAGCCGCGGTCGGCGAGCTGCTTTTGGCCTTGCGGCGATTCCAGTCGCACCAGCACGCGTTGGCCCTCGCCCGGCGAGAGGAACGAGGCGAGCGCCAGGTTCAGCTCGTCGTCGCCGGTCGCCAGCACGACGATGTCGGCGCTGAACGCGCCCTGCTGCTTCAGCTGCTCGGCATTGAGCGCGCCGAGCTTGACGGTGCGCGCAGCGGCTTCTTCGCCGAGCAGGCCGAAGGCGGCTTCCGATGCGGTGTAGACGCGCAGATCGTACATGTCCTCGCGCAGCAGGTCCTGCACGACCGGCGTCGAGATGTGGTTCATGCCGATCACGGCGACGACCGGCTTGCGCGGCGCAGGCTTCGGCGACAGTTTGCTGTAAAGCACGGGGAAGATCAGGCAGCTGAGCAGCGCCACGAGAATGAGCGCTCCGTGCAGCGATTCCTTGATGATGCCCAATTCAAGCGCCAGCGTCGCAGCGGCGATGACGAGGCTGAGCTTCGACGACAGCAGCACGCCGGAGCTGAGCACGTCCTTCCAGCTGTACCAGCGGCGCAGCAGCGCCATCGGCACGATTTTGGCCAGGAACATGACGATCAATAGCAGCGGAATCATCAGCACCATTTTGGCATCGGTAAAAATGGTCTTCAGCTCGAGGCCGGCCCCGACCATCACGAAAAAAATCGGGATCAAAAAGCCGTAGCCAAACGATTCAAGCTGGTGTACAAACGCTTTCTTAGGCCGCAGCAGGGAGACGATCACCCCGGCGAGGAACGCGCCCAGAATATTCTCGGCCCCCAGGCTTTCCGACAGGAACACGATGGCCAGCATCAAGGCGAAAATCGCCCGCGTGCCGAATTGGATCGTGCTTTCGCTCAGCACCTGGAACACCTTGCCGGCAGCCAACCGCTTGACGAAGCGGTAGATGACGACGACCAGCAGGAAAAACAGCAGGAGCAGCAGCATTTTGGACAAGTTGCGCGACAGATAGCTGACATAGAAGGCGAGCAAAATCATCGTAAAAAAGTCGGCCAGCACCGTCACCAGCAGCAGCGTCTGTCCGAGGCGCGTGTTCAGCATCTTGCGCTCCTTGAGCACCGGAACGACGACGCCCAGCGATACGGTGCCGATAATCAGCGTGGTCAGGAAGACGCGGCTGACGAGTCCGGTCAGCATCAGCAGCCAGGCCAGCAGCCCGGACATGGCGAAGATGCCGATAAAAATGGCAATCGCGACAGCGAACGTCGAATCGCCGGATTTGGCGCCGTCCCGGCTTCGGGTGGGGGTGAAGGAGGAGAAATCAATTTCAAGCCCGCTAAGGAACATCAAATAAATGAATCCAAGCAGGGACAATAGCTCCAGCCACGGGTCGTCGCTCACGAGATTGAACCCGCTTTTGCCGATAATGACGCCGGCGACAATTTCAGCCACGACGACGGGGACAAGCCGCAGGCGCAGCTGATACAATAGAATCGGGACCAGAAAAGACAAGGACACAACCAGCATCAGACTGGTCAGCGAGCCGTTGCCATGCTCCATGTGGGGATTCCTCCTTGCTTTCAGATTAATCGGCCTAATGGCGGCGATGGAAAAGCTTGTCTCCAGTATAGCGGAATTGGCTGCAATTGGACAAATACGTATGGGCCTGGCGTCCCGGCGAGCCGTCGAAGCAAGACGAATCCCTGTTAAAAACAGGGCCTTGACTCTCCCCTTGGAGGAGGCTTTACGCTGAACAGGAAAGGGAGGGAGTTCCATGTTCTATACAGTAAAAGAAGTTGCCGAGTTGTCCGGGGCGACTGTCAAAACCTTGCATCATTATCACAAAATCGGGCTGCTGGCGCCGCGCGAAATCAGCGAGGCCGGCTACCGGCTCTACGGCTCGCGCGAGCTGGAGCGGCTGCAGGAGATTTTGTTTTACCGCGAGCTGGATTTCTCGCTGGACGAAATCAAGCAGCTGCTCGACGGGCAGCCGGACCGGACGGCGATCTTACGCGACCAGCGGGAACGGCTGGCCGCGCGCGCCGAGCGGCTGCACGGGCTTGTACGCACGCTGGAGCTGACGCTTGCGGGCGAGCTGGCCGGCGAGCCGCTTCCAGAGGCGGAGCTGTTTCGCGGCTTCGCCAGCGCCGCGCAATGGCGCGCAGCGCTGGAGCCGCAGCGGCAGTATCTGCGCGAGCAGTACGGCTTTGAGCTGCTCGACGACAAAGCGGCCGAAGCGCTGGATGCGGCAGCGATGAACGAGATGGCCCGCGAGGCGAAGCGCTTCATGGACGGCATGGCGGACGGGCTGCGGCGCAAATGCGCGGCCGGCAGCGAAGCCGCAGCGGCGCTGATTGCCAGCCATCTCGCTGCGTTGAACGGCTTTGGCCACGCGACGACGGCAGCCGACTTCGCTGCGCAATGCCGTTTCTTCCTCGCGGACGATTTTCACCGCGATATGCTGGAATCGCAACAGGTCGGTCTGGCGTATTATGTGTGCGCCGCAGCCGATGCTTTTGCCAAAGCGCACACCGGCGATGCGGTCGCGGGCAGCTAACGCCCCCCGCTTCATGAATGACCCTAAGCTCCTTCATCAGCTTGCGCGTGCGCGCAAGCTGAGCGAAGGGGCGTTTTATTTTACCCGAGAACGGGCAGTAAATTAAGGGTAGACGAAGCGCAATAATTTTGACATAATGAGAATGATTTTCAGTTTCAATACGTTTACGGAGTTGGAGAGGTGGAAGCAAAAATGATACGCCGATTTATGTCTTATTATGAACCCTACCGGCGGCTGTTTTTTCTGGATTTCGGCTGTGCGGTGTTTGCGGGCTTGCTGGAGCTGGGCTTTCCGCTTGCGGTCAATCAATTTGTCGACAAGCTGCTGCCGCAGGGCAACTGGAAATGGATTCTCGCCGCTTGCGCCGCCCTGCTGGCGATGTATGTATTCAGCTCCTTCATGCAATACGTTGTGACGTATTGGGGACATATGCTGGGCATCAATATTGAAACGGATATGCGCAGAAAGCTGTTTGCGCACGTGCAGAAGCTGAGCTTCCGCTTTTTTGACAACAATAAAACCGGCCATCTGATTTCGCGGCTGACGAGCGATTTGATGGAAATTGGCGAGGTGGCCCATCATGGGCCCGAGGATTTGTTCATTGCTGTCATGACACTGATCGGCTCGTTTGCGCTCATGCTGGCGATCAATTGGAAGCTGGCGGTGCTGACCTTCATTATTATTCCATTTATTTTCTGGCTGGCTATCTACTTTAACCGCCGCATGACCGGGGCGTTTCACCGGCTGTTCGGCGATATCGCCGACTTTAGCGCGCGGATCGAAGACAATGTCGGCGGCATCCGCGTCGTGCAGGCTTTTGCCAACGAACGCCACGAGGAAACGCAATTCGAAGAAAACAACAGCCGCTTCAGGCTTAGCAAGCTGCTCTCTTATAAAATCATGGCCTTGAACTCGTCGATCAGCTATATGCTGATGCGCTTCGTCACCTTGTTTGTGATGCTGTGCGGAACGTATTTTGTTATTCGCGGCGAGCTGACGTATGGCGGCTTTATCGGCTTTTTGCTGCTGACCAATGTGTTTTTTCGGCCTGTCGAGAAAATCAACGCGATCATCGAAAGCTATCCGAAGGGCATCGCCGGCTTCAAACGGTATATCGAGCTGCTCGATACGGCGCCGGATGTGGCTGATACGCCGGGTGCGGTGGAGCTGGATAAGGTCAATGGCGATATTCGCTACGAGGGTGTGAAGTTTGGCTATGAAGGGGAAGGCGATGTGCTGTCGGGCATCGACCTGACTATACGGGCCGGCGAGACGGTAGCGTTTGTTGGGCCGTCCGGTGCGGGCAAAACAACGCTGTGCAGCCTGCTGCCGCGCTTTTATGAGGTACAGGCAGGCCGGATTACCGTAGACGGGCTTGATATCCGCAATGTACAGCTTGCTGCGCTGCGCCGGCAGATCGGCATCGTGCAGCAGGATGTGTTTTTGTTCGGCGGCACCATCCGCGAGAATATCGGCTACGGGAAGCTGGGCGCGGGTGAAGACGAGCTGTGGGAGGCGGCCCGGCGGGCGCGGCTGGACGATTTTATCCGTTCGCTGCCGGATGGCCTGGATACGATTGTCGGCGAGCGCGGTGTGAAGCTGTCCGGCGGACAAAAGCAGCGCTTGGCCATTGCCCGGATGTTTCTGAAAAACCCGCCGATTCTTATTCTCGACGAAGCGACCTCGGCGCTCGACACCGAGACGGAAGCGGCGATTCAGCAGTCGCTGGCCGAGCTGTCGGCAGGGCGCACAACGCTTGTAATCGCTCACCGGCTGGCGACGATTCGCAATGCCGACAGGATCGTTGTCGTAACGGCAGACGGCATCGCCGAGCAAGGCGGTCACGAGGAGCTTGTGACCTCCGGCGGCATCTACAGCCGGCTGCATCAAGCGCAGTTCGGCGCTTAGCAGCCTGACCGGCATTCAACAGCCGACCGGCAGCGCCAAATACGTTCTTACCAGACAGAGGCCCGTTCCAGGAACGCGGCGCTGTCTTTTTTTACATTTTAATTGACAATGATAATCATTATCAATTAAAATGAGGGTAGCTCACATACCAACGAGGAGGTACGCGACATGTCGAAGGAAGTCAAGGAGCGCTTTCTGTTTCATTATTCCTCCGTGAAGGTGCAAGCCGATTCCACGCTGCTGGCCGCATCGCTCGGCCGGGGCGTGTGGCGAAAGCCGGTCGGTCAAGATACGTGGCAGCGGCTGGGCGACGGCTGGGACAGCGATATGCATACGAATCGTCTTCATCTTTACGATAACCGCGCTTATGCGTGTACGAACAAGGGACTGCTGCAGCTGGCCGAAGACGGCAGTTGGCGGATGACGGATTTGGAGGTCACCTGTTATCAGTTTCTCGAATTCGGCCGCTCGGCGCTCGCTGGAACGGCATACGGGCTGTGGGTGCGCAAGCATGGCATGTGGGAGCCCGCCTCCCATGCCCAGTCGGCCGTCTACGATGTGCTATATGTGCCGGAATTTATCATTTTGGCTCTGGATGACGGCATTGCCGTCTACGACCGCTATACGTGCGAGTGGAGCGAGCATAAATTGGAGACCGCGATTACAAGTCTGGCTGTGTATCACGGCTTTTTGCTAGGCACAACCGAGAAGGGCGAGCTGCTCGTCGGCAACAAGCGCGGAGGCTTCACGAAAGTGAACTACCCCAATTTATTCGTTTTTTCGCTGGTTACCCGGCAGGGGCGCGTTTATGCGTGCACCGATCACGGCTTATTCCGCATCGGACGTCTGTATGAAGACATTACGCTATTTTCGGTGAAGCTGGGCTTGCCCGTCACGGACGCCGATGTGGACGTGCATCAATTGTATATGGCTACTTTATTTCAAGGCGTGCAGACGATGCCGATTGGCTAACTGCAAGCCGCTGATCATATGGATGGAGATCAAGGAGGATACCTGTGACGCAAGTAATTGTTGTATACGCAAGCATGACTGGAAACACAGAAGAGATGGCCGAAGCGGTGGCCGCCGGGCTGCGTGAAGCCGGAGTCGAGCCTGTGCTCGTCTCGGTGCTGGACGCCCATGCCGCAAAATTACAGAACTACGACGGCTTTCTGCTGGGTGCCTATACATGGGGCGACGGAGATTTGCCCGATGAATTTCTCGATTTTTACGAGGAACTGGACGAGGTTGATTTGCAGGGGATGAAAGGCGCTGTTTTCGGCTCGGCCGACTCGTCCTACCGCCATTATGGAGCAGCCATCAGGATTCTGGAGGAGAAAATAACGGAACGCGGAGCCGTGAAGGCGCTGGAAGGGCTGAAAATCGAGCTGAGCCCGTCGCCGGACGATCTGGAGCTGTGCAAGGCGTTTGGCACGAGCTTTGCGGCTCAGGTGGCCGTGACGAATTAATCGCTCGCCGAAAGCGGCGAGGCGGCAAGCAGGCAGGATTCAAACGGACGATGGAGGCGTTGGCGGCGATGGAGGTTATTGAGGATTACCGGCTGGAAGCGATGATGAAAAATGGAGGGGCTGGCAGCCAGCGCGCAGCCAGCGACGTCGATTGGCGACAGCTCGCTTTATACGGCGTAAGCCATGCGCTGAACGATTTGTTCAGCCTGCCGCCCGAGGCGCGCACAGCCGCGCGCGTGGAAGCACTGATCGAAAGGCGCTGGACCAACCGCGGGTACAAATTCGCTTCACGTGAGCATTATCATCATGTGAAGCGGTGCGCCGTTCAAGCGCTCGTTCGTTATGCCGCAAGCCGGCAAGAGCAGGCCGGCCCGCTGCTGCTTTTTGAAACTATACAAACGCACATCAGTCCGCTGAACGTAGATCTTTCGCTCAACCTGCAGCTGCTCTGGGGCGGCGAAAAGGAAGCGGCAGGCGAGTTTCGCATCCACAGGTTTGTCATGGAGGCCCGGCCTCAGGAGAACGAAAGCTTTTTCCATTTGGCGACGCTGCTTGGCTATCACGCCTTCGGCCGTTTGCCGCAATCGATCGAGGTATGGTCCGTGCTGGGCGGTGGCGGGGCTCGCTGCCAGCCCTCCCTTGAGCATTTGCAGGCGTCCTACGACTACCTGCGGCTGATCCGGGATTATATGAAGGAAGCGGATGAGGAAATGGCGCCTCTGCGGCGGCGCTGCACATAGCTGTCTTCGAGTGTAAACGATCCTGCCAAGGGTCGTTTTTCTTTTGCGAAAATCCTGCTTAACAATGAAATTTTTAAAAAATTGTAACAATTACTGCAAAACTGGGTATTTATTTTCCATACCTACTAAAAAAGCTTATTTTCCCGTGGTAAAATAAAGAAGTATCCGCTTACGAACAACTTGGCGTCTGGGAAGGTGATATCGGTTTCATCGTAGTACGACTTCATTCGTGCAAAGGAGGAAATGAAGAGAGCCGACAGAGGCGAGGGGCCACGCAGGCATCCCGCACTTGCTGTTGCCAGACCTGTTACGACGTTCCGCGACAAAAGCATAATCGCTTCATGGCAACCTGCTCCAGCATGGGCGCGCGTCTTTCATCAAGCAAGCGAGGAGGCATTTATGATCAAGGTGGCGCTGGTCGATGGCCAAATGCTGGTGAGCGAAGGCATCAAATTTATGCTGGAAAAAGATCCCGACGTTCGGATCGCGGGCTGCGCGTTTACCCTGGAGGATACGCTGCGCATTTGCCGGCAGGACGAGCCTGACGTGCTGATTCTGGATGTGCAGATGTCCGGCTGCGACGGCTGGCTGCTGCTGGGGCAGCTGCAGCGCGAGTTTCCCGATGTGCGCGTCGTGGTGCTGACCGAGAGCAGAGAAATCGATACCGTGATCCGGGCGATGAATGCCGGCGCACGGGGGTACATGCTGAAGACGATCCATCCGCAAGAGCTGCTGATGACGGTCAAAAGCGCCGCGCTCGGTTTGAGCGTCATGCATAAAGACGTGATGGCCGATTTCATCCGCTTTGCTCCGGGATATCACCAATCCCGCCAGGAGGAAGCCAAAGCTTCCTGGACGTTCCATTTTACCGAACGGGAGCTTATGATTATCAAGCACGTTTCCCAAGGCAAGGAGAACAGCGAGATTGCCAAAAGCTTATTTCTGTCCGTAGGCACCGTGAAAAATACGATTTCGACCATTCTTCGCAAGCAAAATTTGCGGGACCGGGTCGAATTGGTCGTTTTTGCGGTCAAAAACGATCTGTTGTAGCGTTGTGCCGCAGCGGGAACGCCCGGCATGCCGGAGTCGTTCATGCAAGTGCGTCCGTCGTCCGTTTCCTGCAACTACCGTCGAACGGCGAACCGCTCGATGTGATCAAATTGCTGCCGCCAGCAGCTTACCCTGTGAGCATTGCTATCGCTTAACGCCACTTACGAACAAGACTGAAGCCTCCACGATCGGTGAACCCGAGAATGCTTACCGCGCAAGCTTGTGCCGGCGAAAAGCCACAGGAGGGTGTAAAGATGAAATACGCTTACAAATTGCATTGCAATTTGCCCAACAACAGCCGTAACGAACAAGTGCCGATGGATACTATCGCCCGCATTGCGCAACATGCAGACGCTTTTCAATATAACGGGGTGCTGTCGCACTTCAATTTTCAAATGATGGATCCGTTTGTGCTCGGCACGTGGATCATTCAGCGCACCAAGCGGCTCTCGCCGATCATCGCCGTGCAGCCGAACTATTGCAGCCCGCTGGAAGCGGCCAAGATGGTGCAGACGATCGCGCGTCTTTACGGGCGCAGGGTCATCCTCAACATGATTACAGGCGCAGCCAAAAGCGAGCTTGAGCAGGTTCAGGAGACGTTGTCGCACGACGAGCGTTACGTTCGTCTGGCTGAGTACATGCACGTGCTCAAGCTGATTCTGTCGACGGCGGGGCCGGTTTATTTTGCCGGCGATTACTACAAATACAACGGCTTGCAGCTGTATCCGGAGCTGGAACCGGAGCTGATGCCGACCTTGTTCGTAGCCGGCTCCTCGGCAGCGAGCATGGAGGTCGCTTTGCAGCAGGCCGATTTGTTCATGACCCATCCGGGACCGGTTCCGGAGTACCGCGAGCTGACGAACGGCATTCGTCACCTGCCGCATCTGCGTTCCGGAATCAAAATCGGCGTCATCGCCCGCGAGACGAAAGAGGAAGCGTGGATGGAGGCGCACCGTCGCTTCCCGGTCAGCGCAACGGGCAAGATGGCCACCAAGATGAAGGCCAAATCGGAGTCCGTCTGGCTGCGGCAGATGGCCGAGCTGACTCTGGCGTCGGACAACCGCGACGAAGTGTTCTGGATGGGCGGCTTTGCCAGCGGCATCGCCAACAATCCGATTCTCGTTGGCGATTACGAGCAAGTGTCGCAGTACATCGGTCAATACGTCGAAGCAGGCGTGAACGAGATTATCGTGGCCGGGCTGCTGGATGAACATGATTTTCGGCATACCGCAGAAGTGTTCAAGACGATGGATGCGGCTCAATATGCCCATGAAAGATAAGCACGTGCGGACCGCGGTCCTGCCGCTGGCGGAAGCAGCGGCTCCGCGGGCGCTTCAATAGCGGGCCTCGCTGACGGATGTATGAGCATTCGGAGCGGGCCTGTTTTTTTATGGGACGGCCTGCGCGGCAATCGTCGGCGCGCCAGGTTTTGCGGACGGGAGCGCCGGACCTGTTCTCGGGTGTTTGTTGCAGCTGCTGCAGCTATAGCTGTAGCAAATTGACTTTCCCGGTTATTTGATACACAATGGGGGTGGGCTTGGCCCAACCTTCCATTTGTAAGGAGAAAATCACAATCGATGAAACCGACCACACACGTCGTTGACAATGAAAAGATGGACCGCGCCATTCTGGTTAGTCTGGTGACACAGGAGCAGAAGAAGCGGGAAGCGCTCGCTGAATATTCGCTCCAGGAGCTTGTCCAGCTGGCGGAAACCGCCGGCGTGGAAGTACTGGCGACCATGACGCAAAATAAAGAATCGGCCGATACCAAATGGTTTATCGGCAAAGGCAAGGTGGAAGAGCTGCGGGCGCTGATGGAAGAGCTCGGCGCGA
This sequence comes from Paenibacillus athensensis, assembly GCF_004514475.2. Lineage (GTDB taxonomy): Bacteria > Bacillota > Bacilli > Paenibacillales > NBRC-103111 > Paenibacillus_AL > Paenibacillus_AL athensensis. The sequence goes on from NZ_MYFO02000001.1 coordinate 240,551, forward strand.
ATACGGCGATTTTCGATCAGGAGCTGTCCGGGGCACAGGTGCGCAATCTGGAAGAAGCGCTGGATGCCAAGATCATCGACCGCACGCAGCTGATTCTGGATATTTTTGCCCAGCGCGCCAAGACGCGCGAGGGGATCATTCAGGTCGAGCTGGCCCAGCTGAGCTACCTGCTGCCGCGGCTGTCCGGGCAGGGCAAGAACCTGTCGCGGCTTGGCGGCGGTATTGGTACGCGCGGTCCCGGCGAGACGAAGCTGGAAACCGACCGCCGCCATATCCGCGAGCGGATCGGCGAGCTCAAAGCGCAGCTGGAGGAGGTCGTTCGACACCGCAAGCTGCATCGCGAGCGCCGCAAGAAATCCGGCGTGTTTCAGGTCGCGCTGGTCGGCTACACCAATGCCGGCAAGTCGACGCTGCTGCGCCAACTGACGAACGCCGACGTTTATGTGGAGAATCAGCTGTTCGCTACGCTCGATCCGACCTCGCGCACGCTGACGCTGCCCAGCGGCAAGGAGATCGTGCTGACCGACACCGTCGGCTTCATCCAGAACCTGCCGCACGATCTGGTAGCGGCATTCCGCGCGACGTTGGAGGAAGCGAACGAAGCCGATCTGATTCTCCACGTCGTCGACAGCTCGACCGAGATGCGCAACGAGCAAATGCGCGTCGTCGCCGAGGTGCTTGAGGAGCTGGGCGCGCATCGGCAGGAGCAACTGACGGTGTTTAACAAAATCGATCTGCTGCCCGACGAGCAGCAGGCGATGCTGTTTGCCGAAGGCGATTTTATCAAAATGAGCGCCTACCGCGAAGACGATTTGCAGCGCTTGCGTTTGGCTGTGCAGGACAAGCTGATGGGCGAGCGGCTGACATTTCGCATTCCCGCCGACAAGGGCGAGCTGATTTCGCTCGTGTACCGGATCGGCGATGTGCTGGAGAATGAAGTCGACGGCGAGGAGATGCTGTTTCAAGTGCGGGTTAACAAAGACGATTATGCCAAAATGGGCTATTTGCTGGCCGCCTACGATCAGCACAAGCAGCAGTACGGACAGGAAGACAAGGGAGAGAGCTTCTAGGTATGGAATTCGGGGAGAAACTAACGGCGCTGATGGACAGCGCCGAACGCCGGATCGAGCCGGCCGTGCGCCGGATCGAGCGGACGATCGACCGCAATCAATGGAAGGTCATTGCCGCCTTTCAAAAGCACAAGGTCAGCGATTATCATTTTGCCGGTTCCACGGGCTACGGCTACAACGATCGCGGCCGAGAGGTGCTCGATCTGGTCTATGCCGATGCGCTGGGCGCGGAAGCGGCGCTCGTGCGGCCGCATTTTGCTTCCGGCACGCATACGATCGGCACCGCGTTGTTTGGCGTGCTGCGTCCGGGCGATCACCTGCTGTACATTACGGGCCGGCCGTATGATACGCTGCACAAAGTCATCGGCAAGCCCGGCGACGGCACCGGCTCGCTGCAGGACTTCGGCATCGCCTACAGCGAAGTGGCGCTGACCGAATCGGGCGAGCCGGACTGGGCCGGCATCGCCGCCGCCCTGCAGCCGAACACCAAGGTGATCGGCATTCAGCGCTCGCGCGGCTATGACTGGCGCCCGTCGTTCACCGTCGCGCAGATCGGCGAAATGGTCCGCTTCGTCAAGGAAGCGCGGCCCGATGCGATCGTCTTCGTCGACAACTGCTACGGCGAGTTTACCGAAGCCGAGGAGCCGACGGCGGCGGGCGCTGATCTGATCGCGGGCTCGCTGATCAAAAATCCCGGCGGCGGCATTGCGCCCAGCGGCGGCTATATCGCCGGACGCCGCGACCTGGTTGAGCTGGCCGCGTACCGGATGACCGCGCCGGGCATCGGCGGTGAGGTGGGCGCGATGCTGGGGGCGACGCGCGCGATGTATCAGGGGCTGTTCCTGGCCCCGCACCTTGTCGGTCAAGCGCTCAAGGGAGCCGCTTTCGCCGCCGCCGTCTTTGAGGAGCTCGGCTTTATCAGCCATCCGCGCTGGGACGATCCGCGCACCGATCTGATTCAGGCCATCCGCTTCACTTCCGCGCAGCACCTGATCACCTTCGTGCAGGGCATTCAGCGGGCCGCAGCGGTCGATGCGCACGTCGTGCCCGAGCCGTGGGATATGCCCGGCTACGAGCATCCGGTCATCATGGCCGCCGGGACGTTCATTCAAGGCGGCAGCCTGGAGCTGTCAGCCGACGCGCCGATCCGCGAGCCGTATATTGCCTACATGCAAGGCGGCTTGACGTATTCGCACTGCAAGCTGGGCGTCATGACAGCGCTGCAGCATATGGAAACGGCAGGGCTGATTTGATTTTGCAAAACTGTAAACAAACCTAACACTCCTTGACATGTTTTTATCGGAAAGGTACAATAAAAGCAGGCAGTTACTGACCAGGAGTGATGAGTCATGAGCGATGAAATACGCAGAAATATGGCGCTGTTTCCTATTGGAATCGTCATGAAGCTAACCGATTTGACCGCACGGCAAATCCGCTATTACGAACAACACGAGCTGGTCATTCCGGCAAGAACCTCGGGCAATCAGAGGCTCTATTCATTCAATGACGTGGAGCGGTTGCTGGAGATCAAGGATTTGATCGAGAAGGGCGTCAACATTGCGGGCATCAAGCAGGTGCTTTTGCCGGTGTCCAAGGATTCCGAAGATGCAACCGTTATCAACGAGCACACAGAGGTCAAGCGCAAGGAGCTCACCGATTCCCAGCTGCACAAGATGCTCAAGCAGCAGCTGATCGGCGGAGGCAAGCGGCCAGGTCAGGTTTCCCTTATCCAAGGCGAGCTTTCCCGGTTTTTTCACTAAACTCACGGTTTTGAGAAGAAAGGAGAATGTTCGTGGGCTACACCAATAATTACACGAAAGAAGATATTTTGCGCATTGCCAAGGAGGAGAAGGTCAACTTCATCCGCCTGCAGTTTACCGACCTGATGGGTAGCATCAAGAATGTGGAAATTCCTTTCAGTCAGCTGGAGAAGGCGCTCGACAACAAAATGATGTTCGACGGCTCTTCCATTGAAGGCTACGTGCGCATCGAAGAATCCGACATGTATCTGTATCCCGATCTGAGCACCTGGGTCATTTTTCCTTGGTTTACCGAAGGCAAAGTGGCGCGGCTGATCTGCGACATCTACCTCCCGGACGGCCGTCCGTTCCCGGGCGACCCGCGCGGCATTTTGAAAAATGCGCTCAAGCAAGCGGAAGAAATGGGCTTCACAGCTATGAACGTTGGACCGGAACCGGAATTTTTCCTGTTCAAAACCGACGATAAAGGCAATCCGACGATGGAACTGAACGACCAAGGGGGCTACTTTGACCTTGCTCCGATGGACCTTGGCGAGAACTGCCGCCGCGATATCGTGTTGACGCTGGAAGAAATGGGCTTCGAGATCGAAGCTTCGCATCATGAGGTTGCGCCGGGCCAGCATGAAATCGACTTTAAATACGCCGATGCCATCAAAGCGGCCGACCAAATCCAGACGTTCAAGCTGGTTGTCAAAACGATCGCCAGACAGCACGGTCTGCATGCAACCTTCATGCCCAAGCCGTTGTTCGGCATGAACGGTTCGGGGATGCATTGTCACCAATCGCTTTTCAAGGGCAACGTCAATGCATTTTACGATGAGAGCGACAAGTTAGGTCTGAGTAACGTAGCCAGACATTATATGGCAGGTGTATTGCGCCATGCCCGTTCGTTTGCTGCGATCACCAACCCGACCGTCAATTCGTATAAACGTCTTGTTCCCGGCTATGAAGCGCCTTGCTACGTGGCTTGGTCGGCGAGCAACCGCAGCCCGATGATCCGCATTCCGGCGTCTCGCGGCCTCAGCACGCGCGTCGAGGTGCGCAACCCGGACCCGGCGGCGAACCCGTATTTGGCGCTTGCCGTGATGCTGGCTGCCGGACTTGACGGCATCAAGAACAAAATGCAGCTGCCGCCGCCAACCGACCGCAACATCTATGTTATGACAGAGGAAGAGCGCGAGGAGCAGGGCATTCCGAGCTTGCCGCTTAATCTCAAGCAAGCGCTGGATGAGCTGATCCGCGATGAAGTCGTCTGCGACTGTCTCGGCGAGCACGCGCTGGCGCATTTCTACGAGCTGAAAGAAATCGAATGGGATATGTATCGGACCCAAGTTCACGCTTGGGAGCGCGATCAGTATTTGACGTTGTATTAAAAAGTCTGCGCCGGTCAGCGGCGAAGCGATAATCAGGAAGGGCGGAACGACCGCGAGCGCCATGTCGGTAACGATAGGGCTGCGAGCTTCGTTCCGCCCTTTTTTGATTCATACACACAGGAAGAAACGAGGGAGAACGCGTTGAAAGTCATCACGATCCGCCAACCCTGGGCGACGCTAATCGCTCTGGGGGAAAAGCGGTATGAAACCCGCTCATGGCAAACCGCACATCGGGGAGTGCTGGCTATTCACGCCGGACAAACGCTTGATCAGCTCGCTTGCCGGCAAGAGCCGATTGCGACGATGTTGCAGCAATACGGGTTTACGGCCAAGACGCTGCCGCTCGGCGCCGTCATTGCGACCTGTCAGCTGGTCGACTGTTTGCGGGTTGCTGCCGACAAAGACGGTCGGGCTTGGCTGGAGCGCTTTGGCGCAGACACCGTTGCCGTTGACGGCAACGAATACCGCTTCGGCGATTACGCCGCAGGACGTTACGCTTGGGAACTGCGCGAGGTTACGCCCGTTCGACCGTCCAAGGTCAAAGGACGCCTGAGCCTGTGGGAATGGGACCCGCCTGCCGGATTGCTTGAAGATTTGCCTGGCTTGCGATGACGCTTCTATCGCCTCCGGGCTTTATTTAATAAAAATTCCATATATGGGTAATCATAACTCTGACACGCTCTTCTTTGGCGTGACGTACACCAATCCAACAGCTCGCGGGGATACCACTATGATCGGAAAATCAGGCGCTGCCATCGGTACGATCCCAGCTTTTAGCATCATCATATTGGCAACGGGGCTGATGAACCATGTGATGGTCATTCCGCCCCTGCTCCAAGCGGCACATCGGGATGCATGGCTTAGCGTATTGGCGATCATCCCGCTGTATCTGGTCTGGACGGGCATCTTGTTTATCATCATGAGGCGTACGAACCAGCAGGCGTTTTTCCCGTGGCTGCAGACTCACTGCGGCAAATGGATCAGCGGCGCGGTGCGGGCTTGTTTTATCGTCTATTTATTTCTGATTTGTACGTTGACGATGAAGGATACGGCGATGTGGACCCATACGTCCTATTTGCCTCGAACGCCGCAGTGGATTCTGTCGGTCACGCTGCTGATGCTTTGCTGCTATGCCGCTCATGCCGGGTTGCGCTCGATTGCCATTTGCGCCGGCATTTTGCTGCCGTTCGTCATTGTATTCGGGGATTTTGTGCTCAGCGCCAATTTGCCGGTCAAAAACTATCATCTTCTCTTTCCTGTCATGGAGCAAGGTGTTCAGCCTCTGCTGCAAGGGACAGTCTATGTGGGCGGGGGCCTGGTGGAAATCATCATCTTGCTGCTTTTTCAGCATCAATTAAAAAAGAAAATTCCGCTTTGGTCGTTGCTTCTGTTGGCTGTTTTTCTCGTCATGCTCGTCTTTGGCCCGCTGACCGGAGCCATTGCCGAATTCGGTCCTGTAGAAGCGGCCAAGCTGCGATATCCGGCCTATGAGGAGTGGCGGCTCGTCAGTGTCGGCCAATATATCCGGCATCTGGATTTCTTGTCCATCTATCAATGGTTATCGGGGGCATTTGTGCGGATCTCGACCGCGTTGCTGCTGCTGGTCGATTTGCTCTCGGGAGGCGGTAGCAAGCGGAGGATGGTGTGGTTTTGCGGGCTGGGCTTGACACTTATCGCCTTGGTCGAGCTGCCGATAAGCGATATGCAGTATTTACAGTTTATGCAAAGTGTGTATTTGCCCGCGGCATTGACCGTCATGACCGCATTGCTGCTGCTATTGTTCGTGCTTGCACTCATCCGGGGCCACAAGGGGGAAATGTCTTGAAGCTGAATCAGCTGTGGAAAGCGCGTAACGAAAAAAAGCCGCCTCAGCATCCTGCCAACACGGTTACGAACGAATCGGAGAACGGGCCGTGGGATAAGAAAAGGCTGGAGCAGCTGTTCTTCAATTGCGCCGATGTCAAAATCGACCAATTCAAGCTGGGTTCCGAAGAGTCTCCCCACGTGATAGAACTGATTTATTGCACCGGGCTGACCGAAACGATGCAAGTCAATCAATTCGTGCTGCCGCGCTTGGGCGCCATCCTCAGCTCCTCCGAATCTTTGATCGATCTGGATAAAAAGCTGGAGCTGATCCGGCTGGACGACGAGCAGGACATCGTGTCGCACATTTTTTCCGGTCAACTGCTCGTTTACGTGGAGCAGACGCAGCTGCTGTACTCGATGGATTTGTCCAAGCCGCCGCGTCGGGAGCCGTCCGAATCGAATACGGAGGTTTCGATCAAGGGGCCGAAGGACGGCTTTGTGGAAGAACTGGCCGCGAACGTGGCGCTAATCCGTAAGCGGCTGCCGACCAAATCGCTGTGTTATGAGCAGTTTCGGGTGGGCAAACGCAGTAACAGCAAGGTGGCGCTGCTGTATATCCAGGATATTGCTTCTGCAGATATCATCCAAGAGGTCAGGGAGCGGCTGCAAAAAATTGAAATCGACGCGATTCTGGGCAGCAGCCAGCTGGAAAAAATGATCGCCGACTATTCAGGCTCCTTATTCCCTCTGCTCGATTTCACCGGCCGGCCCGATTATGCTGCGGATAGTCTTGTGCACGGGCGTTTTGTTGTCATCGCCGATACGTCGCCCAATGCCATCATCGGTCCGGCCAATTTGACTTTATTGCTCAAATCGCCGGAAGACGCCTATTTCCCGTTTTATTATGCCAGTCTGGGCATTTTGCTGCGGCTCATCGGTCTCGTATTGTCCTTGCTGCTGCCCGGCTTCTGGACCGCGCTTACCGCGTTTAACGTCGAGCAAATTCCGTATCCGCTCGTAGCGACTATTTCGTTGTCGCGCATTGGCTTGCCGCTGCCGGGGCCGCTGGAGGCTGTTATGATGATTACGATGTTCGAGCTGTTCCGCGAGGCAGGCGAACGGCTGCCCAAGGCAGTGGGACAAACGGTTGCGGTTGTTGGCGGCATCGTCGTCGGCGATGCGGCAATCCGTGCCGGACTTGCGTCCACGACGCTGCTTGTCGTATCTGCCGTTACGGCAGTATCAAGCTTTACGCTGGTCAATCAGTCGCTGGTAGGCTCGGTCAGCCTGATCCGTTATTTCGTGCTTATTTGCTCGTCGGTGCTGGGCATGTACGGGTTCATGATTTCGACCATTGCGATTGTGGTGTACCTGTCGCGGCTGGAGTCGTTTGGCGTACCGTATTTGGCTCCGCTTTCGCCGATCACGTGGACGGATTTCATGTCAGCCATTACCCGAAAGTCATGGTTTTCCATCGATAAGCGGCCGAGCATATTAAGACCCAAAGATGCTACGCGCAGAGGAGGGTCCAAGTGAGACGGAGCAAACGATTGGCGGCTGTTACGCTTTCCTTGACCGCCTTGCTGCTCTTGACTGGCTGCTGGGACATCAAAAACATTCAGGATATGAACTATGTCACCAGCATCGGATTCGATTATGCCGACAACGAATATCGGGTTTATGTGCAGATGCTGGATTTTATTTCCGTGGCCAAGGTCGAATCGGGCAAGCCCTCGCAGCATGTTCCGGTCTGGGTGGGCACAGGGAAGGGCGCTACGGTCATCGAAGCCGTCAATGACCTGTATCAAACTTCACAGGTGCGCGTATTTTACGGTCAGGTCAGCTCGATTGTTGTAAGTGAACGTGTTATGAACAAAGGACTGCGCGATATTCAGGAGCTGCAAAACCGTTATTATGAGTTGCGCTTTACGCCGTGGGTATTCGGTACAACGATGCCGATTGACAAGCTTTTTGCGGTTACGCCGTTGTTTCATTTGTCTCCGATCATTTCTCTGCTGCACCAGCCGATGGAAAGCTATCGGCAGAAATCAACAATCACTCCAATTACGTCGCGTGAATTTATCACGAATTATAATGAACCGGATCAAGTGGTGCTGCTGCCCTCGATAAGAGCCACGGCCGAGCGGTGGAAGCAGGACACGAGCCCGCATGAAGTGCTTGATATCAATGGTGCGTTCGTCTATCAGGACGGGCAGTATCAAGGCTGGCTCAGCGAACGGAAGCTGATCGGTTTACGTTGGATCGACCCCAAAACGAGCCGCAGTCCGCTGGTTGTGTATCGGGACGGACAGCCGGAAGCTGCCGTGTCGCTGGAAGCGCCAAAGATTCAAATTCGGCCTATCGTGAAGGGGAATTCCGCGGCTTACGAGGTCAGCGTCAAGCTGTCAGGCAATATCAGCGATATCGTCCGCGCGATCAAGGAAACGGAGCTGGAAGCTGAAGTCGCTGCGCGGGTGCGCAACGAAATTCGCGAAACATTCGTAAACGGGCTGCAAATCAATAGCGATTTGCTCCAGCTGCAGCATACGCTCTACAGGACGAACAATAAAGAGTGGAAGCGATTGAAGCGGGAGGGGAACTTGAAGCTGATGCCGGACTCGCTTGCGGACATACGCGTGGACGTTCAATTGAATAATGCAGGCAAGCTCAAATATCCGGCTGCCAGCCGTTAGCCCGGACCGGGCCCGGAGCGCGCCGATCCGTTGTCGTCAAGCGCAGGCGCGGTTTCGATCGTCGTGCTCACTTCCTGCTTGAAATCGAATTTGGCGATCAGATTGACGCACAAGAGAGAATACAAATAATAGCCGACAATGATGCACACACCGAATACAATGACAGCAGGCACGCCTTTCCATACTTTCATGACGACAGCTCCTTTTGGGCCATAGGATGGTTGTCCCTTGCGTGAGGGCATTTACAAAATATCACAGCCTTCGCTGGGAAATAAGTACTATTTTTTTATAGAACTAGGCACGTCGAGGGGCTTCCCGCCCGATGTTCTCAGCAATCAGCCGTTGAACAGGAAAAAATGAATGGTGTATACTAAAATTACCATTCTTTTTTTGCGGGAGGACTGTCTATGAAAGTCATTTTCAAATATTGGATCAACGGGGAAGCGCGCAGCAGCGAAGTCGAGCTTACCGAAGACGAAGCCGGCTTGCTGGCCAAGTCCACACATGCCGTGTTCCCGCATTTTATCAATGGCAGCAATCATTTTAAAATACGGGGCAATATTGCATCGACGACGTTTCACGCTCTGCCGCAAGGTCGGGTGTTTGTGATCGAAATCGGCGAAGCCAAGGATTTGGTGTAGCGATGGTCGGGGAATTTCGCTATGAAATCGACAACTGTCCTCTGATTGTATACGAGCCGGCGATTGACTTCATCGAACGATATTTGCAGCAGATGGACGCGCGTACGCACTCCTTTTGCGAGCTTACTGTTGGCGAATCTGCTTGTTTGCAGGCCAGAGGCGGGGCCAGCCGGATGATTGTCGAATATCGGATCGGAGAAGGGGAGGCGTTCCGTCATTATGTGGTCGGGCGGAAGAAATCGACCCTTTTCCCTGTCAAGGTGCGTTACAGTGCGGGGATGATCCAGGCGTTCACCAACGAGCTGCTGACATGGGAAGAAGCGCTGGAGCTGTTTGGCGCATTTATGGATCATCCGCAGCCAAGCAGCGCGTACTTGCTAAGGGAGACGTTTCGCGAACAGGAGCTATAGGCAAAGCTATATATGAAGCTGATCGATCGGGATCGGCTTTTTTTAATGCGCTGATAGGGGATTGACGCAACAGGTCCATCGCTTGACATGTGGTCAATAAATTCCTCCCGCTACGTCAACAATATCAGTGTGCGAGAGACTTGCAGAAAATTACAATGAGCATGTTTCTTAATCCAAAGGAGGGAATTTATGAATCAGGTTCATGTTTGGAGATTCAAGCCGGCCCGCTGGCTGGCGATGGTGCTGCTCGCAGCGGCGCTGCTGCTCGGTTGTGCCGTCAGGGGAGAAGCGGCGGTCGATAGCGGCTACAAGGTGTCCGTTATGCTTAATTTGCCGGATATCACCGATTTCAATGCTTTTGACGCGCAGCTGACAACCTTGAAGAACTATGGCGTCAAGGTCGTAGAGGTTGACATGTGGTGGAACCATTTTGAGCCGACGACGCGCAATCAGTTCAACTGGAGCTATTATCAGAATGTGTTTACCCACATCAAAAACGCCGGATTGCTCATTGCGCCGATTTTCTCTTTTCACCAGTGCGGCGGCAACGTTGGCGACAATTGCAATTTTCCGGTTCCGAGCTGGGTCTGGTCGCTGGGCACACAGGATCAAATGCAATACAAGTCCGAGACCGGCTACTACAACAACGAATACGTCGCTCCTTATTTCACGACGGCATACACGCTGTACGATGAGGCGTTCAAATCGTTTGCAGCCAACATGAGCGCGTTTCAGGGTTCGTTTTATAAAATCTATATCGGACTCGGCCCGGCCGGCGAGCTGCGCTATCCGAGCTACAACGCTGCTGACGGCTGGACTTATCCGGGACGCGGCAAGCTCCAGGCGTATTCCGGCCCGGCCATCGCGAGCTTCCAGAGCGCCATGCAAGCCAAATACAGCACGATTGGCGCGTTGAACAGCGCTTGGGGAACGTCGCTAAGCGGCTTCAATCAAGTCATGCCGCCTTCGAACGGAGATAGCTTTTTTAACACAGGGGGGTATACGATTACGTACGGCAAGGACTTTTTGACATGGTATCAAGGCGTGCTGACGACGCATATGAGCAATGTAATGGCCAAGGCTCATCCGGCGCTGGATACGTTCGGTGTGCGCTTGGGGGCCAAGATGCCGGGCATCCATTGGCAATACAACAACCCTTCGGTGCCGCATGAAGCCGAAAATACAGCGGGTCTGTACAACTACTCGACAATGATCGACCAGTACAAGACCAGCAATGTCGATCTGGCCTTCACAGCGCTGGAGCTGCAGGACAACGCCGGGTATCCGTACTACAGCCAGCCGCAGGCGCTTGTACAGTATGTCGCGGGCTTGTGTTTGCAAAAGGGCGTGCCGCATGACGCGGAAAATGCGCTGGCAATCAGCGGCAACTCGGCGTTGTACAATAGCGCAGCCTTTAACACGTTCAACTACGGCTTCGACGGCTTTGCCCTGCTGCGGCTGGAAAATGTCGTAACCCCAAGCGGCGCGGCTACTGCAGAGCTGAGTCCGTTCACGCAGGCGCTGGCGCTGCAGCCGCAGAAGGTGACGGTAACCATTAATGGCGCGAATCCAGCGGCGGGCCAAAGCGTCTACCTGATCGGCGACCGGATGGAGTTCGGGGCATGGAATACGGGCTTTGCCATCCCGGCGACCAATGTCGGCGGCGGCGTATGGAAAGCCACGTTTAATCTTGGGGCGTCGCACGCTTACAGCTTCAAGGCGATCAAGAAAACATCGTCCGGCGCCGTCACGTGGGAGAATGGCGGCAACCACAGCTGGACCGTGCCCTACATCGCCGGAGGGACGTCTACCTACACGTTGAATTGGCAAAACTGATCTGTCGCAGGTGCGGCTGCGGAACAGGCGGGCCATAGGGCCAGCCTGCTCCTTGGCAGCTGGATCCATCTCCGAAGGAATAAGCAGGGAAATGCTCCGCTCGCGGCGAACGAATGAGCAGGAGGTGATTGTCCATGTCCAACGACGAACAGCTGCTTCCTGAGGAACAGGAAGTTCTGGAAATGAAAGAGGCGGATCGCGCGACCGTCGAGGATGCGTTCCCGACTTCCGTAAACGGTCAGGTGACCGACTGATTGCTGACGCCCGCAAGGGCGTCTTTGTATGTTCAGGCCAACCTGCAGCTCAGGGTTAGCCTTTTTTTTATATAAGACAAGACCAGTTAACTGCGTTATAATCCTATTAATCCCATATTTGCTAGCCAATATTTTTTAAATTTCGACAATCTGCAAAATCTGTAGAAATGAAAACTTCCATAGTGTTATTGTAGAGGGAAAGAAAGTAAAATGTGGGGGAAATCATGAATACCGTGCTGTACGTCGCGCTTGGTTTTTTGGATATCGTGGTCGTGTTTGCGTTTCTTTTCAAAATCTACCGTTGGCCGTTTTGGGGCTACGCCAGGGAAATAGCGGCGATTGCGCTGACGCTGAGCATTATTTCCTGGGTCGACCGCGTCGTGTTCCAATGGGCTGACTGGGACGCGACGGTTCAGTACGGTCTTGTCATTCTTTCGCTCAAATTGCTATTCCGGGTGCGCTGGAACCGGGCATTTACGCTCGCGACAGTCGGTTATCTGGCTTTCGTCTCGACGCAAAATGTCGTTTATGCCCTGCTGCTGGTTACGAATATGGTCAACATGGCGGATGCGCAAATTACTCAGGGAGCAGGCACATATCTGATACAAATTTGCACACATCTTGTCAGTTTGCTGATTTGTCTGGCGCTGTATTACGGAGGTTACGGTTTTTCATATATTTCTGTACCGCCGCATGACCGCAAGAAAGAGCTGGCTTCCAATGTGCAGCGCGTGATTTCGGCGTTAAACGTGCTGGCTGCGCTGATTCTGGCCAGCACCATGTATTGGGTAATGAATTACTATCAGCATGTGTATATTATTGTGCCGAGTGCGCTGCTTGCGTTGTTTTTGCTGATTGTTGTATCCCGCAAGAGGGAGAGTGCACAATGAGAGATCCGATCGACGTAGTGGCGCGCAGGCTTTCCAGAGTAGGGTGGATCAGGCGGGAGATGAGCGAGCAACTGGCCGAATACCGGCTGGCCGTCGGCATCAACATGATCGGCGTCATTTTGTCTACGGCGCTGCTGGGCGCGATGTGGGGAAAATATGGACAGGCGATGGTGGCGATGGTTTGCTTTTTCGCGTTGCGGGCTTTTTCCGGAGGCTTTCATTTTCGCTCGTTAACGTTGTGCTGGGCCGTTACTGTCGCTTTGTTCGTTGCCATTGGCTTTGTGGAGCTGCCGCTTGCAGCAACAGGAGCTGTCAATACAGCGGCGCTGCTGCTGGTGCTGTGGCGAGCTCCGCGGAATGTGACTGGCGTGCCGGTGTATATGTACCGATATATGAAATTTTTTTCCGGGCTGATCGTCGGGTTGAATCTGATTTGGCTCAGCGATCAGGCAGCCGTCAGCTTTGCGGCGCAGGCTCTGCTATTGCTGCCCCATGAGAGGAGGTGATTTTATGGAAAGATATGCAAACTATATCGGCGAAGCCAAAACGCATGTTTATCTCGCTTCGTTTACTTTGGTCTTCATCCTTTATTTCCTGTTCTTCAAAGGATCCATCGGAGATAAGCAGCTTCCGCTGGAACTGCAGTAACCATGCTGTTTAACTGTCTGGACGACAAGGGAGATCCGCTGGATATTCCGAAAGATCAAGTGCTCTATGTCTACAAGGTGGCCAAATACGCCTTGTTCGTCCATACGGATCGCCATCAAGAGCTGGAGTGGGAGATGATGGGCCCCATTGATTCAGCGTCCAGATTTCTCGCCCAATTCGGTTTTGCGCGGGTGGATTCGGGCACGATTGTGAATATGAGCAAGATTGCGAGCTGGAGCAAGAAAAAGGTGTTCGGCAAGTATGAAGCTTATTTCACAGATGGCAGTAAAGTTACGGTTTCAAGAACCGCACACGAGCTGTATTGCAAATCCTAGCTGCTTCCACTTGGTGGGGCAGCTATTTTATTTAACACACTTTGTATTTCCTGTCAACAACTGAAAAGGTATACCTTTCTGTACATACCATTCATTCCCTTTTATGTGTATAGTAGAGTTACGCTCGGACGCAAATATATTTGCGTTCGGACGCAAATGCACGCAAGCGCAGAAAGGGGATTCCATGAACATCGAGCAGACGGTTGAGGAAATTTTGGCAATCAAAAGGATGCTGCATCAAGGAGCGTCGACGGAAGAAGTAGGACGCTATATCGAGCAGCGGGTCAAGCAGGACCCGGTTCGCTCTGCGGAATGCGAAACGCCCGCTTTATGCGGCGCCAATACCGGAGGGAGCATACGGTAGGGACCTTCGCGGGAGAGGCGCTTGGCCGTTGTCTGCCTTGTCGTCGTACATGTTTGACGAAGGGTTGCAACAGGCCATGCCTATTTGTATTCATCGATCCTCGACGCCAGGCGTTGGGGTTTTTTTCTGTTTATCGAAAGCCTGATGATGTAAAAAGACTGTGATAAAGAAGTCATCATACTGACTGTGGTAGGGCCGACGCTGAAGCTCGACAATCTCCCTGATACAACTCGTCGCAGTACGTTGACTGTCTCCGGCACATTAAGCGATATTAACGATAGCGAGCCTATCGTCTACTTGAACATAGGCCTGCTAAAGAACGCCCTGTCAGCGCGCATGAATACATGCCACCGGCAGGGCGTTTGTTTGTATGACAAGCTAGAGCTCTTCGTTGATGCCCATTCTTTGCGTGCCGCCCAGATCAACATGCGGGTAATGACCGGGCTGCGGACCATTCAGTACCGTAGGATTGAGGTTTTGTCCCAAATCGCCAAAGCCTCCGGCATTTACCAAGCCGCCGAATCCGCCCAAACCGCCAGCACCGCCGAAATCTTCTGGCTGGATATCGCGTGGAGGTTCTTCATTCATTTTCACTTCTTCATCTACGGGGCCGCTCTGAACCGGGTTTTGTGCCATCCATTGTTGGGCGGCCTTCACGATGCTTTCGTCTTGCGGGAATTCGTCGCTCAGAACCGTCGCGATTCGGCCGACTTCGCGCGGCCAGTTAAACATGTTGTATTTTTTGGCTTTCATGTAATGGATGAAAGTAAGCTGCATCTCGAGGATGCTATAGACAAGCCGCGCTCGCTTATGAACCAGCTTCACCTTACGCCGCCAGTCGCCGAGATCGCTGAATATCGCTTGAGTAGGGAAGGCACCGCGAATTTCTTCGATGGTGTCCAGTACTTGCTTGACACGCCAGTCTCCTTGCTGTTGGATCAGCTGCCGGACGTCATTCTGCAAATCGTTGAGTCCGTTAAGGTCCTCCAGAGCCTGTTTCAGCAGCATGCCGGTTTTGGCAGTATCGCGATCGGCCCAGCCGTCAAGCAGCCTGTCCATAAAGGACTGAACCAGCGGAATATGCTCAAAGTGCTTCAACTGATCCATCAGCTCTTTATTTTTGTTAGCGACCAGCTCCGTCTTGCGATGCTCGATAGAGGGGGCCGCTTCTTGGTCGATCAATGCTTTGATGGCAGAGCTGTTGCTGGAGACGTCGCCGCGATTGAACCCGAACGGCCCGTCGTTAATTTGTAAATAATTCAGGGCGCCGCGCGCTGACGGCATTTTTTTGAACCGATCGGTTGATTTGACTTCTTCATCCTCTTCAGCCGGAAATTGTGAAAATAAAAAGTTTTGCGTCGCCGTGCGTTTATTCAGCGAGTTGCCGGACGTATCGTTCCAGCCTTGCGTCGTTTGAAAATCGGTGAATTTTCCACGAAATTCTTCTTGCTTTTTCTGCCTTTCCTCCAGCTCGATGTGATGCTCCGCTTTCATGAATTGTCCGTATTCAACGTAGTAATCGTCGTTGGTCGCTTCAAGAATTTCTTGCATATTCAAGGGATTGTACAATATCTCATAAACAAACGGACGCTTTTTCCAACCTGCACCGCTTTTGCCCTGAATGTGGCCGGCGGATTGCGAGCTGGTGATGTCGAGCCATGCTACCTGAAAGTCACCGTCAAATACCACGATGTCGGGGCGGGTGTGGCCCTCGGCATATTGCATTTCGACGGTAAGTCCTTCAAAATTGCCGATTCGCTGACAAGCAAGCGTTTCAATGGCATAACCGAAGCGGGCATGAATCAGATCGGGCTGGGTATCCGGATCACGAAGATACGCGTCAGCGATGGCGAACCAGTTCTGCAGGTGCGCATTGGGATTGCCGTCGAAGCTGTGCCATTGCACGGATTCTTCACGCGCTTGCGTGACGAAGCGATCGACCTCGGCGGCAAAGCGCGTAATACGGTCGCGGTAGGCAGCTATCTTTTCGACATCCTTGTATTCGGTATCAAAAGGGCGCAGCACGCGCTGAATCTGCTGACGACCGTGGGCCCAGGTTACGGCTTTTGTTCGTGCGTTATTGGCGCTCATGCTCTCGGCATGATGTCCGTCGTCAGCAGATTTGCGCTGCAGCGCGGGCTTGGATCTGTGCGGTTCGGATGCAGGGCCTTTGGCCACTGGGGATTGCTGCTGCAGCATGTCGGCCACTGCGCGATTGCCAACGGCTCTTTGCAGGACCGCTGCATTACCGGGAGTCACGACAGGCATCCGGTTGCCTGAGAAAGCAGATTCACCGGCGACTTCCGCGACAGACTCCGACTGGCGCTCCGGTTGCGGGGCCGTATGATTGGCGAAACGGGAAGAGCTTGCTGCTTGGTGCACGGCGCCACGCTCCTGTTCTTGGATCAAACCACTTTTTAAGGATATTATAAGGGATTATGACTGAATTTACTATATAAATTACAGGACTTTGAAACTATTTCAGTGAAATGGGCATCTTATATATGAGTCTTTATTCCTAAATTTACCAAAGTGTTTGCATCTGGTAAGAGAGATAGGTGCTTGAAAGCTTGACAAGCAAACAAGAAGTAACTAGAATGGTTACAACGGCAGGTGATCATGGATGAAGCAAATCAGCAGCAAATTTTCGATTGCAGTACATATTTTATCGCTGATCGCGGTTACTTCCTCGCAGCTTTGTACCGGCGATTATATGGCGGGGAGCATTAACACAAATCCGGTTATCGTCAGACGGATCATGGCCAATCTGAAGAAGGCGGGGCTTATTGCGGTTCGTCCCGGGGTTGGCGGGGCAACTTTAATGAAAGACATCAGAGAAATTACGCTGCTTGATATCTACCGGGCGGTAGAAGTGGCGGAGGCCGGCGGCTTATTTCATATTCACGGCGAACCCAATATGAATTGCCCCGTGGGTCGCAATATCGAAGGCGCCCTGCGCAGCGAATTGCAGGAAGCGCAGAGGGCGCTGGAGCAACGACTGCAACAGGTTACACTGCAGGAGCTGGTTGCGAAATTCACCTGAGTCCTTTGTAAGAACATGCAAGCAGGCTCGTGTGATATCGCCGAAAGGCGTTAACGCGAGCGGGTGTTGGCGATTAACTCCAGCTGGAGTTTTTCTTATATACCAGTTGTAACTAATATAGTTATAACACTTTCTATTATAATAATGGAGGTTGATGGCAATGAAGATTTTGGTGACAGGTGCAACGGGGCAATTGGGAGATCAGGTCGTGAAAAGCTTGCTGGCGCTAACACCGGCGCAACAAATCGCGGTTAGCGTACGTGATTCGCACAAAGCGGCGCATCTGGCTGCGCGCGGTGTGGAGGTGCGTGAGGGAGACTTTGACCGGCCGGAGACATTGGAACAGGCATTTTCCGGAGTGGACCGCCTGTTGCTGATTTCGTCCCAAGGGGATAACGATACCCGCATTCGCCAGCACGCGGCAGCCATTGAAGCCGCCCAACAGGCCAAAGTCGGCTTCATCGCCTATACAAGCCTGGCAGGCGTTGACGACAGCCCGTTATTTTTGGCACCGGTACACCGGGCGGCAGAAGCAGCCATTCGCGCAAGCGGTATTCCGTATTCGTTCCTGCGCAATAACTGGTACGCAGAAAATGAAGCGACGGTTGTGCAGGCCGTGCTTGCAGGAGCACCCTGGATAACTGCAGCTGGAGCCGGCCGAGTCGGATGGGCCGCGCGTTGCGATTACGCGCAAGCCGCAGCAGCGGTGTTGACGGGTGAAGGACACGAGCACACCATTTATGAATTGTCGGGACCTCTGCGGACGAATGAGCAGTTTGCTGAGGAGCTAGCGCAAGTTATCGGCAAAGAGGTGGCTGTACAAAATCTGGACAGCAACACGTATGCCGCGCTTTTGACAGAAAACGGACTTCCCGATGGCGTTGCACAGATGCTGGCACAGATGCAAACGGCTATTCGTCAAGGGGCGTTGGAGGTAGTCAGCGAGCATTTGCCGCAGCTGCTTGGCCGTCCGGTGACTCCGCTCGCCGATGTAATCCGGGGCTGGGCCAGCGGATCGACGGTATAGGTATTGCATAATAAAGGGAAATAAGATACGATCAGAGAAGTTGAATCACAGGTGCGCACAGCGAGCTCGCTGGCGCGTCTGTGGCTCACTTTTTTTAATAAATTGATGTAATCGATTTCACGATCGTAGTTGCTTCACATAAATGAAATCGATTTCAAAAAATGGAGGTGTGCGAACAACAGCGAGCATTTCAGTTAATTTTCAGAAAAATGAGAGCGCTATCATAGCGGCCGTCGGTCAAATCCGGCGGTATACCATTAAGGAGGTTAGTTATGCAAATGAAAGTACGACGGGTAGCCTATAAGCCGCTTTGGGTTTGTTTGCTGGCGATTATGACGGTGTTAACGAGTTTATCCTGGGAGCCGCCGGCGGCCGAAGCAGCGACGGTCAATGTGCCCGGTAAAGTTGAGGCGGAAAATTGGAGCGCAATGAATGGCGTTCAGACGGAGGCGACGAGCGATACAGGCGGCGGGTTGAACGTAGGCTGGCTGGATGCGGGCGATTGGATGGATTACGCCGTGAATGTGCAGGCGGCGGGCACTTATACAGTCGATTTCCGGGTCGCTTCGCCCAACAGCGGGCAGCAGCTGCAGCTGCGCAATGCAGGAGGGACCGTATTGGCAACAGCCAATATCCCCAACACCGGCGGCTGGCAGACATGGACGACGGTCAGTGTCAACGCGAGTCTGATTGCGGGTGCGCAAACCTTGCGTTTGTATGCAGCAACGACCGGCTTTAATGTTAATTGGCTCAATTTCACATCCGTTGCTCCTACACCGACGCCTACGCCCACACCCGGCGTCATTGTTGCGGGAGGGATCTATAAGCTGATTAATCCGAACAGCGGCAAGGCGCTCGATGTGGCCAGCGCAGGCACGACGGACGGAACGAATGTGCAAATATGGACGGATAACGGTTCGGCAGCCCAGCAGTGGCAAACGAACTCCAATAGCGACGGCACGTATACCCTGATCAATGTCGGTAGCGGTAAAGCGCTAGATGTGGCCGCGGCCGGGACCGCTGACGGCTCGAACGTTCAGATTTATACGAGCAACGGGACAGGCGCGCAAAAATGGTCGATCAACAGCAACGGCGACGGCACGTATTTGCTGTTGAATCAAAATGCCGGTAAAGCGCTCGATGTCGTCAGTGCGGGAACCTCCGACGGCACCAATGTGCAAATTTGGGGAAATACGGCTACTGCGGCACGCAGATGGCAGCTGGTTCAACTAACCACACCAACGCCAACGCCGACGCCTTCGGCCACGCCGACGCCAACGCCGGGAACGGCTCCCGATTTTGGACCGAATGTGAAAATTTTCAGCCCATCGATGTCGGCCTCCAGCATTCAGAGTCAGTTGAACAGCGTGTTCAGCCAACAGGAGTCCAACCAGTTCGGCACCAATCGCTATGCGCTTGTGTTTAAGCCGGGCACATACAACGTGGATGTGAATGTGGGCTTTTATACGCAGGTACTGGGACTCGGCATGTCGCCGGACGATGTAACGATTAATGGAGCGGTGCATGCGGAAGCGGATTGGTTTCAAGGTAACGCCACGCAAAATTTCTGGCGGGCAGCGGAAAATCTTTCGGTGACGCCGTCGGGCGGAACGAACCGCTGGGCCGTATCGCAAGCAGCGCCGTTTCGGCGGATGCACATTCGCGGCAATTTGGCGCTGGATGACGGCGGCTGGTCGAGCGGAGGGTTTATTTCCGACTCAAAGATTGATAATCAAGTGAACTCCGGCGGGCAGCAGCAGTGGTTTTCGCGTAACTCGCAGTTCGGCAGCTGGGCGGGCTCCAACTGGAATATGGTATTCCTTGGCGTAAACGGCGCGCCATCCGGCGCATCCTGGCCGAATCCGCCGCATACCGTCGTCAGTCAAACGCCGACCGTACGCGAAAAGCCGTTTTTGACTATAGACAGTGGCGGCAATTATAGCGTATTCGTCCCGGCGCTGACGACCAATACTCAGGGCACGACCTGGTCAAGCGGCACGACTGCCGGACAATCGATTCCGATTGATCAGTTCTACATTGCCAAGTCGGGCGTGGACACGGCGTCCACGATCAATGCGGCATTGAGCCAAGGGAAGCATGTGCTGTTTACACCCGGCATTTATCACCTGAACGATACGCTTCGCATCACAAATGCCAATACAGTAGTGCTTGGCTTGGGGCTGGCGACGCTCATTCCCGACAACGGGGTCAATGCCATGTCGATTGCCGATGTGGACGGAGTCAAGGTAGCAGGGTTGCTTTTTGACGCGGGTACGGTCAATTCGCCGATTTTGCTGGAGGTCGGACCAAGCGGCAGCTCGGCCAGCCATGCGTCCAATCCGACATCGCTGCACGATTTGTTTTTCCGCGTTGGCGGCGCAGCAGTCGGAAAGGCTGACGTCAGCCTTCGCATCAACAGCAGCAACGTCATCGGCGACCATTTCTGGATCTGGCGCGCCGATCATTCCTATGGCGTAGGCTGGAATACAAACACGACGAAAAACGGTCTGATCGTAAACGGAGCGAATGTGACGATCTACGGCTTGTTCGTGGAGCATTACCACCAGTATCAAACGCTGTGGAACGGTAACGGCGGGCGTGTCTATTTTTATCAAAGCGAAATTCCTTACGATGTACCGAATCAGAGCAGCTGGATGAACGGCACGGTTAACGGCTATGCTTCCTATAAGGTAGCAAGCTCGGTTACCAGCCATGAGGCGTGGGGGTTGGGCATCTACTGTTACTTTAGCTCCAATCCCAGTGTGAAGCTGCAAAGTGCGATTGAAGCTCCGAGCGTAAGCGGTGTGAAGTTTCATAATATGACGACCGTGTCACTTGGCGGAACAGGGGAAATCACGCATATTTTGAACAATACAGGCAATGCGGCCAATTCGGGCGGAACGGTGCAGCGGTTGGCGCAGTAAAGCGGACAACAAACGGATCACGAAAAAAGGAACTGCTTTCCCGTACTTGCCGGGGTGCAGTTCCTTTTTCTAATAAATATCGCGGAACAATCCAATAACGCGTCCGAGAATAGTCACATGCTTGAGGCGAATCGGCTCCAAAGCCGGATTCTCCGGCTGCAGGCGGATGTGGTCGCGCTCCTTGAAGAAACGCTTGACTGTCGCTTCGTCATCTTCGGTCATGGCTACGACGATATCGCCGTTGTCAGCCGTCTGCTGCTGCTTGACGATCACGTAGTCGCCGTTGTGGATGCCAGCATCAATCATGCTGTCGCCGATGACGCTGAGCATGAACACGTTGTTGTCGCCGACATAATGCGATGGCAGCGGGAAGTAGTCCTCGATGTTCTCTGTGGCCATAATCGGTACGCCGGCCGTGACCTTGCCGATCAAGGGTACGCGTGCTACGGAAAGCGCGAAGTGGGAGGAAGCGACGTCTTCGCCCAAAATCTCGATGGCGCGGGGCTTGGTGGGGTCGCGGCGAATCATCCCTTTCTTCTCCAGCCGCTCCAGATGCCCGTGTACAGTGGAGCTGGAAGCAAGTCCTACGGCTTCGCCGATTTCGCGTACGGAAGGTGGATAGCCCTTATCTTTCACTTCATTTTTAATAAATTCCAAAATGGCCTGCTGGCGCTGCGATATTTTACTCAATGGTTATCACTCCAATATGGGAATCATTACAACGAGTATAACACAGAACCGGAGTTCGTACAAACATAAGTTCGAACATGCTCTTGACGCAAACGCTTGTTCGTGATAATCTAAAATCAGAACAAATGTTTGGGAGATGATGAGAATGTATATCGCGTATTCTGAAGCTTCTGTACAACGTGCGCCACAGCAGGTGAAGCTGTCTGTCAGCAAGTCTGCTTTTCATAAATTATCGCTGTTTTTTGGCAAACCGCTGCGTTTTATGGCTGTTTTTGTTGTTCTTTTAATTTTGCTTTCTTGCGGCGCCATTGTGAAGGCTTATGCCGGCAGCAGCAATGAATTGCCGAACGTGGACAACACGGCTTCGGCCGGAGCGGCTTTTGAAGAGCCTGTAAAGCTGACGGTAGAACGAGGAGACACGCTATGGAGCATCGCTCAGGATCGCTTGGATCAAGATTCGAACATTCGTTCTTATATTGCAAAGATTAAGGCTTTCAATCATTTGGACAGCAGCGTGCTCTATGAAGGGCAAGTGCTGTTGCTTCCTTAAATAGTATTTTTTATGCAGCTAAGCCGCTAGTCAAGGCGGACTGTCTTATGCTGAAAGTAAGGCTTTTCTACTGAACTTACAGTAGAGGAGCCTTTTTTGCATTTTTTGTTCATATACTTGGAGAACAGGAGCAGTCCGTTTCACACTGGCGGAATGCGGCAAATCATCTATATGGAACAAATGTTCCTGTGGCGGTATGTGCTTGACTTTCACGGGGCGGGATGGCAAAGTTATACTCATATTGCAAGGCAAGGAGGATTCTATGAGCGACAGTATTGAGCAGAGTATTCAGCGTATTAACGAACTCGCGCGCAAAGCCAAAACCAAGGGCCTGACGGACGAAGAAATCGAGGAGCGCAATGAATTGCGGAAAAAATATATTGAGTCATTCCGCAGTGCGCTCAAGGTACAGCTGGATTCCATCAAGTTTACGGATGAGGAGCCGTCGTAGCTTCACATAGATGAAAGAACACGATTAAAGCGCATAAAAGGGGAACGGGAACATGACGTTGAAGGCCATATGGTTTGATTTGGATGACACATTATTGTGGGATGAACGCAGTGTAGAGGAAGCGTTTACAGCCACTTGCGAGGAAGCAGCCCGTCGTGCGGGTGTCGAACCCAAGGAGCTGGAAGCGGCAGTCCGCCGCGAAGCGCGCGCGTTATATGAAGCGCATGAAGCGTTTCCTTTTACCAAAATGATCGGTATTAACCCCTTTGAGGGATTGTGGGCCAACTTTACGTCCGGCCATCAGGAGGAGTTCCGCAAGCTGGAGCAATTTGCGCCTGCTTACCGCTCGGCTTCCTGGACAAAAGGACTTGCAGCGCTAGGCGTAGACGATCCGGAGCTGGGCCGCGAGCTTGGCGAACGGTTTGCAGCCGAACGGCGCAAGCGTCCGCTGGTATATGAAGAGACCTTTCGCGTGCTCGACGCGTTGAAGGGCCAATACAAGCTGCTTTTGCTGACAAACGGTTCGCCCGATTTGCAAAAGGAAAAGCTGGCGGGAGTGCCCGACATTCCCGGATATTTTGACCATATCGTCATTTCCGGCGAGTTCGGCGAAGGTAAGCCGGCCGCATCGATTTTCCGCCATGCGTTGTCACTGCTTGATCTGGCCGCAGAAGATTGCATCATGATCGGCGATAAGCTGACCACCGACATCCTTGGCTCAGGCAGCATCGGCATGCGCAATATTTGGATCAATCACCATCAGGTCCAACGCAGCGACGAAATCGTACCGGCATACGAAGTATCGCGACTGCAGGAGATTTTGCCGATTATCGCCAGCCTGTCTACAAGCGATTTGCCGGCGGCGAGCCGCTGATATCAACGATAAAAAACCCGGTTGCGCAAGTGGAACGGAGGTTCCTTGGCGGCAGCCGGGTTTTTGAATGGGGCGTAAAAGCGTTATGCTTTTACGAACGCCGGGTCGTCAACATTGTAAGCGATCCAGCCGTCTTTTTCGATAAACAAGCGGACAGCCACGATTTGACGGTTTTCCATCAGCGTGAAGAAGTGATTCGTATTTTCCGGAACGGAGATGACATCGCCGGCCTCCAGCTCGACGTCGAAATAACCGACCTCGTCCTTGCCTTTAATGATAAAGATGCCTTTGCCGGCCACGATGGCGCGGATTTCATCTTCGGTATGCGTATGGACCTGCTCGAACTTCTTGAGCAGCTCTTCGATATTCGGCGTAGCGTCGGACAAGGAAATCACATCCCAGATTTCATACCCGCGGCGAGCGGCGAGATCGCGGATTTCCGGATCGTAGATGCTCGTAATTTGTGCCTTTTCTTCATCGCTCAGCACGAATTTCTCGCGCAGCTCGGCCGGCAGCTTCTCCATGTTCCAATGCTCGTAGACGACTTCTTGACTTTCGAGAAAAGCTTTGACCTGCGCTTCGTCTTCAATGCGCTCGTTCGTATTGCGAATGCGGATTTGTGCCATTGCCAATAATCCCTCTTTCATCGGTAAAGTTACTTGTATTATAGTGGAAAAGCCCGCGGCTGTCGATGGAGTGTCCTCACAAATTCCGATAAAATCCATAGGTAAAATTGATATTTTACAATCTTCCCTTGCAGGCTGGATTCTGATACACTAAATGTTAACTTATTTTGATGAAGCGTGCGTGAAATTCGGCGTTGCACCAGTGAAAGGAAGACAAAAAATGAGTAAACCCCCCATTCAGGAACAGCTGAAGAAAAAAATTATGATTCTCGACGGCGCGATGGGCACGATGATTCAGCAGGAGAATTTGACCCCGGAC
Source organism: Paenibacillus athensensis (assembly GCF_004514475.2). Taxonomy (GTDB): domain Bacteria; phylum Bacillota; class Bacilli; order Paenibacillales; family NBRC-103111; genus Paenibacillus_AL; species Paenibacillus_AL athensensis. The sequence goes on from NZ_MYFO02000001.1 coordinate 265,135, forward strand.
GATTTTGGCGGCGAAGAGCTCGACGGCTGTAACGAAATGCTTGTATTGACGCGTCCCGATGTGATTCAGAACATTCATGAAAAGTATTTTGCGGCAGGAGCCGACATTATAGAAACGAATACGTTCGGTTCGACCAGTGTGGTATTGGCCGAATACGATTTACAGGACCGGCACCGCGAGCTTAATCTGGCTGCCGCCAAGCTGGCGATTGCTGCTGCGGACAAATATTCGACGCCGGAATGGCCGCGTTATGTGGCCGGGGCGATGGGACCGACGACCAAGACGTTATCCGTCACCGGCGGCGTCACGTTCGAGCAATTGGAGACAAGCTACTACGAGCAGGCGCTGGCGCTGATCGAAGCCGGTGTCGATGCGCTGCTGCTGGAAACCTCGCAGGATACGTTGAACGTGAAGGCAGGCAGCATCGGTATTCGCCGCGCCTTCGATACGTTGGGCGTCACGCTGCCGATTATGATTTCCGGTACAATTGAACCGATGGGTACAACGCTGGCCGGCCAAAATATCGAATCGTTCTACATCTCGCTGGAGCATTTGCAGCCGATTTCGATTGGTCTGAACTGTGCGACCGGACCGGAATTCATGCGCGACCATATCCGCACCTTGTCGGGCATTGCCAAAACGGCCATCAGCTGCTATCCGAACGCCGGCTTGCCGGACGAAAACGGTCATTATCACGAATCGCCGGAATCGCTGGCGAAGAAAATGGCCGATTTTGCTCAAAACGGCTGGCTGAACATCGCCGGCGGCTGCTGCGGCACGACACCCGATCATATTCAGGCAATGGCCGAAGTACTGGCAGGTTATCAGCCGCGGCAGGAATACGGCGACCATCCCGCAGCGGTATCCGGCATCGAGACGGTCTACATTGAGCAGGATAATCGTCCGATCATGGTCGGCGAACGGACGAATATTTCCGGCTCGCGCAAATTCAAGCGTCTGATCAAGGAAGGCAAGTTCGAGGAAGGCTCGGAAATCGCCCGCGCGCAGGTCAAAAACGGGGCTCATGTCATCGACATCAACCTGCAGGATACGGACATCGACGAAGCGTATGCGATGGAGAACTTTTTGCAATATGTGGTCAAAAAGGTCAAGGTTCCGCTGATGATCGACTCGACCTACGATCACATCATCGAGCTCGGACTGAAATATTCGCAAGGCAAGGCGATTATCAACTCGATCAACCTTGAAGACGGCGAATCGAAGTTCCAAAGCATCCTGCCGTTGATTCACCGTTACGGCGCTGCCGTGGTTTGCATCCTGATCGACGAACGGGGACAAGCCGTTTCCCGCGAAGCGAAAATGGAAGTGGCAACGCGCGCATACGAGCTGCTGACCGGCAAATACGGGATGAATGCCGAAGATATTATTTTTGACCCGAACATGTTCCCGGTCGGCTCCGGCGATCCGCAGTATATCGGCTCGGCCGTCGAAACGATTGAAGGCATCCGCATGATCAAAGAGAAATATCCGGCTTGCAAAACGATTCTCGGCCTCAGCAACATTTCGTTCGGTTTGCCGGACGCGGGTCGCGAGGTGCTGAACTCCGTTTATTTGTACCATTGTACAAAAGCCGGGCTTGATTACGCGATCGTGAATACAGAAAAGCTGGAGCGCTATGCGTCGATTCCTGAAGCGGAACGGCAACTGGCCGAAGAGCTGATTTATCATACCAATGACGATACGCTGGCGCAGTTCGTCGCTCATTTTCGGGAGAAGAAGGTCGAGAAGAAAGAGAAAATCTCCAACCTTTCGCTGGAAGAGCGGCTGGCTTCCTATGTCGTAGAAGGGACGAAGGAAGGGCTGATTCCCGATCTCGACGAAGCCATGACCAAATATGCGCCGTTGGAAATCATTAACGGGCCGCTGATGAAGGGCATGGAGGAGGTTGGCCGACTGTTTAACAACAATGAGCTGATCGTGGCCGAGGTTTTGCAAAGCGCCGAGGTGATGAAGGCGTCGGTATCGTATCTGGAGCCGTTCATGGAGAAATCGGAGTCGGCGGTTAAAGGTAAAATCCTGCTGGCGACGGTCAAAGGCGACGTGCACGATATCGGCAAAAACCTGGTGGAAATTATTTTGTCCAATAACGGCTACCATATCGTCAATCTGGGCATCAAGGTGCCGCCGGAGCAATTGATTGAAGCGTTCCGCAAGGAAAAGCCGGATGCGATCGGCTTGTCCGGTCTGCTCGTGAAGTCGGCGCAGCAAATGGTCGTAACGGCGCAGGATTTGCGCACAGCCGGTGTAGATGTGCCGATTCTTGTCGGCGGCGCGGCGTTGACGCGCAAGTTTACGCGGACGCGGATTGCGCCTGAATACGAAGGCATGGTGTTGTATGCCAAAGATGCGATGGACGGTCTGGATATCGCCAACAAGCTGAGCGATCCAGGTCAGCGGGAACGTCTTGTACAGGAGCTGCGCGAAAGCATGGAGTCCGATGTGATGGAATCCGGCAAAAAAGACCAGAAGCCCAAAAGCAACGTCATCATGCGTTCGGCGATCTCCCGCGACGTGCCGGTGCAGACGCCCCCGGATCTGGAGCGCCATGTGCTGCGCGATTACCCGATCAGCCATATTATGCCATATGTCAATATGCAAATGCTGCTCGGGCATCATCTCGGGCTCAAGGGCAAAGTGGAGCAGCTGCTGGGCAGCAGCGACCCGAAAGCTTTGCAATTGAAGGATACCGTGGATTCGATTTTGTATGAAGCGCAAAAAAACCGGATTATTACGGCGCATGGGATGTACCGCTTCTTCCCGGCGCAGTCCAGCGGCAACGACGTGATTGTGTACGATCCCGACGATCACAGCAAGGTACTGCAGACGTTTACGTTCCCGCGGCAGGAGACGGAGCCGTTTATGTGTCTGGCGGATTACTTGAAGCCGGTGGACAGCGGGCAAATGGATTACGTCGGCTTCCTGCTCGTGACCGCCGGGCATGGCATCAACGAATTGGCCAAGGAATGGCGCGACAAGGGCGATTATTTGAAGTCGCATGCGTTGCAGGCGACGGCGCTGGAGGTTGCGGAAGGGTTCGCCGAGCGGATCCATCACATTATGCGTGATGTATGGGGCATTCCCGACGCCCCGGATATGACGATGCAGAAGCGTTTCGGAGCCAAATATATCGGCCAGCGGTTTTCGTTCGGCTACCCGGCGTGTCCGAATCTGGACGATCAGGCGCAACTGTTTGCTTTGCTCAAGCCCGAGGACATCGGGGTTGAGTTGACGGAATCGTTTATGATGGAGCCGGAAGCGTCGGTGTCGGCGATTGTGTTTGCCCATCCGGAGGCCCGTTACTTTAACGTCGATAAAGTCTAGCCGGCAGATGTGGGTCGTGCCGACCTGCGGCTGGCTTGTGCGGGCAGCTGGCTGAATGTGCGCGTCTTGGCGCGCCGAGGACAGGTTTTGTGCCCAAGACTGGAGGCGGCTGACGGAGCGCTGCGTCAACGCGCTGTATGGCGCTGCCGCAGGGGGGACCAGTAAACGGCAAAAAGGCTTCGCCCGTATGGTTGTTCATTCGGGCGAAGCCTTTTGCGCGCGGCGGAGGGAATGAAAAAGCCTTTGCGCGGTGGAGGGACGCGCGAGCACGAAAGGCGCTGCGCGGGACAGGGAACGAGCGAAGCTGGAATCCGTTTCGCGGTGGAGGGACTGGTCATACCGGAAAACCGCTGCCCTGCGGGTCAAGCTCTTGAGGCCTGTGCCGCGGATTGCAGAAGCTTCGACGTGCGGCGCGACAGGCAAGACGCCAATCCGGTCGCTTGGCGGCGCAGCCGTCTATGGCTTGAGCACGACCTTGATGCAGCCGTCGGCTTTTTTATCAAACAGCTCGTAACCGTGCACGGCTTGATTCAGCGGCAGCCGATGCGTAATGATGTCAGTCGGATCGAAGCGTCCGTCGACGACCATGCGCAGCAGCTCGGGCATATAGTGGATGACAGGAGCTTGTCCCATTTTCAGCGTAATGTTGCGGGCAAACAAATCCCCGAGGGGGAAGGCGTTGTATCTCAGGCCATACACGCCGACGAGTTGGATCGTGCCGCCCTTGCGCACGCATTGAGCAGCCATCGTGATCGCGCCCAAAGCGCCGCCCTGGAGCATGAGCGCGGTTTCGATTTTTTCCATGACCGTCATTTTGCCGTCCAATCCCACGCAATCGATGACCACGTCAGCGCCGCCGCCGGTAATTTCCTTGAGATGTTGTCCCAAATGATCGTGTTGTTCCAGGTTGAACGTTTCGACCCGATTCACTTGACGGGCATGCTCCAGGCGGTAGTCGACGAAATCGACGGCGATAACGCGTTTGGCCCCTTTGAGCCAAGCGAATTTTTGCGCAAGCAGGCCGACCGGGCCGCAGCCGAGAATAATCACGGTGTCGCCCGGCTTGACGCCGCTATTGTCGACGCCCCAGTAGGCGGTCGGGGCAATGTCGGAGAGGAACAGCACCTGCTCGTCCTCCAATTCGCAGCTTTCGGGGATGACAAGCGGGCCGAAATTGGCGTAAGGCACACGTAGCAGCTCGGCTTGACCGCCAGCGTAGCCGCCGAACGTTTCGCTGTAGCCGAGGTAGCCCCCGGCATCGCCGTGCGGGTTGCTGTTGTCGCATTGGCTTTCGAGCTGGTGCGTACAATAAAAGCATTGGCCGCAGGCGACGTTGAACGGGATGACAACGCGGTCGCCCTTTTTGACGCGAGTGACATCGGCGCCAACCTCTTCCACAATGCCCATCGGCTCATGGCCGATAATAAAGTCATGGGGCAGATTGGGGATCAGCCCGTGGACCAAGTGCAAATCCGAGCCGCAGATGGCCGTTGATGTGATGCGGATGATGATATCGTCGGGTTTTTCGATCGACGGGTCCTGAACCTGACTGACTTTGACGTCATTAAAGCCTTGATAGGTAACAGCTTTCATGGGGCCTCCTGCTGAATGGGGGGAATGATGGTTCCTCTCTAGCTTGAGCAATTCGCCGGTTTGTTACTCTTGACAGAGCGGACAGCATCGTACTGCCGCTCCCGCGATCCGGAGCCGCCCGTGTTGCGGAATGGTCCGAAGTTGACTTGGGGCCGCGATTCTTATAGGATTTGCAAGAGGAAAGGGTGAGGACGATGGAGCTGTATTTTCTTGGAACGGGAGCAGGCATGCCGTCCAAACAACGGAATGTGACAGCGATTGCGCTGAACCTGCTGGACGAGCGGGGCGTTTTCTGGATGTTTGATTGCGGCGAAGCGACGCAGCACCAGGCTTTGCAGTCGCCGGTCAAGCCCGGCAAGCTGGAAAAGCTGTTCATTACGCATTTGCACGGCGACCATCTCTTCGGGCTGCCGGGGCTGCTCTCCAGCCGCTCGCATCTGGGTGGCGACACACCGCTGACGGTATACGGGCCGAAGGGCGTACGGCGATTTATTGAAACGGCGCTGTCCGTCAGTGAAAGCCACCTCGGTTATCCGCTGGAGATTGTGGAAATCGCCGAGGAGGGGCTGCTGTTTGAGGACGAGCAGTTCACGGTTGAAGCGGCGCGGCTCGAACACCGCATCGAATGCTTCGGCTACCGCGTTGCGGAGAAGCCGCAGACCGGCCCGCTGCAGCTGGACAAGCTGCGGGCCGCGGGCGTGCCGGCCGGGCCGCTGTACGGCCGGCTCAAGAGCGGCGCGACCGTCACGCTGGACGACGGTCGCGTGCTGTGCGGCGCCGACTTCGTCGGGGCGCCGATTCCCGGGCGTGTCGTCACCGTGCTCGGCGACACGCGCTATTGCGCCGGCGCGGTGCGGCTCGCCCGCGCCGCCGATGTGCTTGTCCATGAAGCCACGTTTGGCATGGACAAGCAAGAGCTGGCCGCGGCGTTCGACCACGCCACGAGTGCCGATGCGGCCCGCACGGCGCAGCAGGCCGGCGCTTCCGCGCTGATTCTGACGCATATCAGCTCGCGGTATCAGGCTGACGAGGCCGACCGGCTTCTGGAGGAAGCCCGGGCGCTGCATCCCGACAGCCATCTGGCCCGCGATTTCTGGAGCTACGAAATCGCCAAAAAAGTCGCGCGTTAAGCGGCGCGGCAAGTTTTCCCCTCCTGCGGCATACAATAGGTATACCTGTAACCATGCCGCATGCAAGGAGGGGAAGCGCTGTGGAGTTTTCAGCAGCGGAGGTGCTGATCTCCGTATTTATGTCCACGCTGATTTACGTGCTGTTCAAGGAAATATTCCGCTCGCGGAACAAGGACAAGTTCCACGGTTAACGGTGCAGCCGCAACCTGCGGAACGGACCGGATGGAGGAGCAATGCTCGGATTCGCCATTTTACTTGCTTTTAATCTGATAGGCGTCTGGCTGCAGACAAGCCTGCACGTGCCGCTGCCCGGCAATGTGATTGGGCTTGTTTTATTTACGGTCGCCTTGTTTGCCAAAGTGGTCAAGCTGGAATGGGTGGAAACGGCGGCGACTTGGCTGACCCGCCATATGCTGCTTTACTTCATGCCGTTTGTTGTCGGCAGTGTAGCGTTGTTTCCGCTGCTGGGCGCGCAATGGCTTGCCGTGCTGGGCGGCGTGGTCGGAACGACGACAGCAGTGCTTGTCGTTACGGGCTGGACGGCGTCGACGCTGCGGAAACGAAGCGTCGGACCGATGACGGCGCTGGAGGAGGCCCAACAAGATGCCGAATGAATTCATCAGCAATCCGTTGTTCGGCTTTGCGCTCAGCGTGATCGCCTATGCCGCAGCCAATCTGCTGCAGCAGCGCTGGGGCTGGCTGCATCCGCTGTTTACCGGCTCCGGCTGCTTGATTGTCGTGCTTCTGGGTTTTCATATTCCCTATGAAGCTTACGCCAAGGGAGCTTCGCTGCTGACGCTGCTGCTCGGACCGGCCACCGTAGCGCTCGGTGTGCCAATCTACAAGCACGCTGCGCTGATTCGCCGACATCTCGTCACACTGGCAGCCGCGCTGCTGGCCGGATGCGTAACCGGCATCGTCGGAGCCGCAGCCCTGGTCGGGCTGCTTGGCGGCAGCGCCGAGCTGGTGCTGTCGATGCTGCCCAAATCGGTCAGCTCGCCGATCGCGATTGAAATTTCGCGGCGGCTAGGGGGCATTCCCGAGCTGACCGCCACGCTCACCGTGTTGACCGGATTGTTCGGCAGCATGGTCGGCGCCCGCGTGCTCGGCTGGCTGCGCATCAAGGACGACGTTGCCGTCGGACTTGCCGTCGGCGTTGCTGCGCACGGCATCGGCACCGGCCGGATGCTGCGCGACTCGGAGCTGCGCGGCAGCTTTGCGGGATTGGCGATGGGCGTGAGCGGTATCGTGACCGCCTTGCTGTTTATCCCGATTTATATTTGGCTGCGCCATCACGGTCATTGACGGCCGCCCTGCCGCCGTAAAGCTGCCCCCACACTGCGAACGCCGCGCGGAGGGGCGGCTTTTTTCATATCCCGAAGCGTCGTTCCTTACAAAATATTTACAACGCGAAAATCTGCGCTTAATCATCGTCTGCTACCCTTGAGCTAGTTGGAGAAATGCAAAGCCAGCGTGCAGCAACCATTTCCGGTGGAAGGTGTGTGGAGCATGAACATGACAACCTTGGGCGCAGCGCCGCAAATTTCCCGTTTGGCAGTATCGCTCGCCAGAACTCCCGAAGACATTGAGCAAGCGCAACGCTTGCGTTACCGTGTTTTTGCCGAGGAAGAAAGAAATATGAGACTGCTGCGGAATGACGGATTGGAGACCGATGCGTATGACGCTTTTTGCGATCATTTGATCGTCAAGGATCTGGATACGGAAGCGGTAGTCGGCACGTACCGGCTGCTGACCGGTGATCGTGCCGCGGCCGGTATCGGGTTCTATTCGCAGACCGAATTCGATTTCGGGCCGTTTGCGCGTCATCAGCTGACGACGCTGGAGCTGGGGCGAAGCTGTATAGCGCCGGCGTATCGCGGCGGCAAAACGATTAATCTGCTGTGGGAAGGCATTGCTGCGTATTTGTCGAGCTGCCGTTGCGAGTATTTGATCGGTTGCGCCAGCATCCATCCGGCGAATCAAGACGAGCTGAATGCCATTTACACGCTGCTGCGCCGCAAAGGGGTGCTGACCGACCGCTTCGGCATCCGGCCGCTGCCTTCGCACCGCATCGACGGTCTCGCTGAGCTTGCTGGTGAATGGACGGAAAAAGAGCTGTTCCGCAAGTTGCCGCCGCTGCTGAAGGGCTATCAGTGGCTGGGCGCGCAAATCGGTGGAGAGCCGGCTTACGATGCGCTGTTCGATACGGTTGATTTCTTCATTGTTCTGCACAAGGATCAGGTTACTGCACGGTACAAAAAACGGTTTATGCAAGACGATGCGGGACGGAGGGAAGCGTAATGTACGACTGGATCGGCAAGCTGACCCAAAGCGAGCCCGCCGTCAAGCGCTTGAACCGCGTGTTTAGGTTGTTGCCGCGTCCCTTCGTCTATGGGCTCGGACGTCTGTCCGGCATGGCGCTTTATCGCGTCTGCGGACAGCCGTTGCGCCGACGGATCGCCGCCAATCTGACTGCGCTGCTTGGTCCGACGTCGCCGCGGGAGCTGGCACAACTCAGCCGCAACTACTTGACCAATCTGCTGCTGACGCTGCTGGAAATCGTGGTCGAAGCCGATAGTCTGCCGCACACGGCCGGCCGGCGCTTTCAGGTCGAGGGCGAGCAGCACTTGGGGCAGGCGCTGGCTGCCGGGCGGGGCGCAATCGTATATACGCCGCATGTCGGCAATTTTTTTTACTATTACTGGTATTTGACCCGTCGTTATTCGTGTCTGACGGTGGCGACTGCCGGCAGCGCGGAGCTGCGTCCACTTTATGTGAGGTTCCAAGCGCTGGGCTGCCCGGGGCTCGATTATGACGATACGCCGCCGCTGGCGCTTTATCGTGCGCTCAAGCGTCATTTGTCCGACGGCGGAGTCGTGTTTCTGCTCGGCGACTTCTGGCGCCCGTCCTTCCCGCCGGTTCGCTGGTTCGGGCGCGATACGCGCGCACCGGAGGGAGCGGCGATGCTGGCGCTGGAGCTGGGCACCCCGGTCGTGCCGTTCTACGGGCAACGTCTGCCCGGCTGGCGTTGTAGCCGGCATCGGCTCGTGTTCGAGCCGCCGCTGAAGCTGCATGAACAATTTGCCCGCCATGAGCGCCGGGCAGCGAACGACCTGCTGCACGCTTTTATGGAAAAGGTAGTCCGCCAGACGCCCGCCGAATGGTTCTATTGGTTTAACGCCGAGGAGCGCTGGGAACCGGCAGCCGGACCGGACAACGAAGCGGCCGGATCGGTTTTGTCGCCTGGGGACGATCAAGAACGGGTACGACGAGCCTGGAGTGTCCGTTTGGGAAGCCGTTTTCCAAGGAAAGCGAAAAACTTGCATTGACCGTTGAAACGACTGTGTGATTTAATTAAGGCAGGTAGTCGAATGAACCGAAAATAGACATGAATTTCAGGAATGCGTTGAAGGGCTGCCTGTATATGGGCACTTGGGAAGCCTGGAGCAAGTAGTGCAACCGACCTTTTTTGTAATGGGAAAAAGGTTTTTTTTGTTTTCATCGCAAATGGGGGTGTAGAGCCGATGGCTCCTCGTAAAAGAATCGGAGACTTGCTGGTAGAGTCGGGGCTCATTTCGGAAGAGCAGCTGCAAAATGCGTTAAGGGAGCAAAAAGAGCTGAAAATGCGGCTTGGCGACGTGTTGATTACGCGCAATTATATCACGGAGCAGCAGCTCATTGAAGTGCTGGAATTCCAGCTTGGCATTCCGCACATCCAGCTGTTCCGCCAGAAAATCGATCAAAAAATCATCAATATCATCCCGCAGCGGCTGGCCGAGCAGCATCAGGTGCTGCCGATCCGTACCGAAGGCAACAAGCTGGTGCTGGCGATGGCCGACCCGCTGGATTATTTCGCCATCGACGAGCTGCGCATGACGACCGGCTTCCGCATTGAGCCGACGATTGCTTCCAAGGACGAGCTGCAACGCGCAATCAAGCGCTACTACGGCTTGCAGGAATCGGTCGACCAGATCATGCAAAATCTGAACACCCGCGAGGCGGAGGAAGTAAAGCCGCAAGCGGAGGAAGACGATTCGCCCGTCGTCAAAACGGTCAACCAGATCATTATTCAAGCGATTCAAATCGGGGCCAGCGACATTCATATTGATCCGCAAGAGGATAGCTTGCGTATACGTTACAGGGTGGATGGTGTGATGCGGACCGAACGCTCGCTGCCGCCGCATATGCAAAGCGTCATTATCGCGCGGGTGAAAATCATGGCGAATATGAACGTGGCCGAACGCCGGTTGCCGCAAGACGGCCGGGTAGAGATGGACGTAGAGTTTCGCAAGGTTGACGTGCGGATTTCCACGTTGCCGACGATTCACGGCGAAAAGGTGGTCATGCGGATTCTCGATCTGGGCAGCTCGCTGACGGAAATCGAGAAGCTTGGCTTGTCCGAACATAACCTGATGTTGTTTCAAAAAGGGATTAACGGCGCGCACGGCGTAGTTTTGATTACGGGGCCTACGGGCAGCGGCAAAACAACGACGTTGTATTCGGCTTTGTCGCGCCTGAACAATGACGAGGTCAATATCATCACCGTAGAGGACCCGGTGGAGTATCAGCTTCAAGGCATCAATCAGGTGCAGGTCAATCCCGTGACCGGCTTGACGTTTGCCAAAGGGCTGCGCGCGATGCTGCGTCAGGACCCGAACATCGTCATGGTCGGCGAGATCCGCGACGTGGAAACGGCAGAAATTGCCGTGCGGGCGGCGATGACCGGACACTTGGTACTAAGCACCTTGCATACGAACAGCGCCGTCAACTCGATTACCCGTCTGATCGACATGGGCGTAGAGCCGTTCCTCGTTTCCTCGTCCGTCAATTGTATCGTCGCGCAGCGGCTCGTCCGGCGGATTTGTCCGGGATGCGCCACGACCTATACGCCAACTGCCGAAGAGAAGGAGCTGCTGCATGAGCACGGCCACGAAGCCGTGGAAACGCTGCGGCGCGGCCGTGGCTGCGGGGAATGCGGTCGCAGCGGTTACAAGGGACGCTTGGCGATCCACGAGGTGCTGACGATTGACGATACGCTGCGCTCGATGATTTTGCAAAAACGGTCGGACAGCGATTACCGGAATTACGCCATCAGCCGTGGGCTTGTGCCGCTGGTCAAGGACGGCTTGAGCAAGGTCATTGCCGGACATACGACAATGGCGGAAATTTTCCGCGTTACCGGCAAAGACGTGTAAGCGTTCTTATACAACTGGCGGGGCGTTGTACAGGTACTGTTCTCCGGCAAAAATGTGAGCATCGACCCTGTACAAATAGTTCGAATTAACTACGAATTTATACCTTTTTGTGACTTTTTGCGATATAATAGTCACAAACGATACATAAGCTGGACAGAAGGGACGAAAGCCCGTGTCGATCCTCGACCTGATGAGGCTGGCGCAAGAGCGCAAAGCTTCCGATATTCATATTACCGTCAACTCGCCGGTGATGTTCCGGATTCACGGCGATTTGAAGCCGGTGAACGATCAGCCGCTCACGCCGCTGCAGACGCTGGAAATGGCCAAAGAGCTGATGACCAGCGAGCAATATGAGATTTTTTTGGAAAAAGGCGATATGGACCTGTCTTACGGCATTCCTGATGTTTCGCGCTACCGGGTGAATGCCTACAAGCAAAAGGGCAACGTCAGCCTGACGATCCGACTTATCCCAAGCAAGATTCCGGCGATGGAAGTGCTGGGCTTGCCACCGATTGCCGAGGAGTTCGCCCGGAAGCCGCAAGGGCTGCTGCTGGTCACGGGGCCGACGGGCAGCGGCAAATCGACGACGCTCGCGGCGATTCTCGATTATATCAACAGGTCGCGAAGCGATCATATTATTACGCTGGAGGATCCGATTGAATTTGTGCATCCGCACAAATCCTGCATCGTGAATCAACGCGAGATCGGCGTCGATACCGAATCGTTCTCCTCCGGCTTGCGGGCTGCGCTGCGCCAGGACCCCGACGTCATTCTTGTCGGCGAAATGCGCGATCTGGAGACGATCAGCATTGCGATTACAGCAGCCGAGACCGGGCATCTCGTGTTCGGCACGCTGCATACGGCAGATGCACCGCAGACGATCGACCGGATCATCGACGTCTTCCCGTCGGAGGCCCAGCAGCAAGTGCGCGTCCAGCTCGCTTCGGTGCTGCTTGGCGTGATGGCGCAGCGGCTGTTGCCGACAACCGATGGCAGCGGCCGCGCAGCCGCCATCGAAGTGCTGGTTAACACGCCGGCGGTTGCTAACCTGATCCGTTCGGAGAAGGTGCACCAGATTCGTTCGGTGATGCAAACCGGCAAGGCACAGGGCATGCAGACGATGGAGATGGCGCTGCGCGAGCTTTTGCAGCAGCGGCGTATTTCTGTAGAGTCGGCGAAGGAAGCCTTGTTTGGCTTTGCGGAATTGCAGTAGATTTGGGTGGGTTCGCGAGGTTCATAAACGAATCGCTGGTCATACGGTTTTTCATGCGGCATGGAGGTGAGCACGGTGCCGAAGTTCAAATATCAGGTTGTAGACGACTACGGAAATTACTCGCAAGGAACACTGGAGGCGCCTACCTTTCAATCGGCCACTGATGAGCTGAAAGCGAAGGGCCTGTGGATTTTGAACCTGCTTGACTTGAGCCAAAGCCTTTTGCACCGCGATTTAAGCTTTGGTGGGCCGCGGGTGAAGCACGAGCATTTTACCGTGTTTTGCCGGCAGCTTGCTACGCTGTACAAAGCCGGCATCAACATGGTCGAGGCCGTGCGCGTGCTTGGAGAACAAACCGAAGGCAAGGAGTTCAAAAAGGTGCTGCTCGGCGTGGCCGAGGAAATGCAGCAGGGAACACAGTTTTCGATGGCGGCCGCCAAATATCCGAGCGTCTTTTCCGGGATTTTTATCAATATGATCCGGGCCGGTGAAGCAAGCGGCAATCTTGATGAAATGCTGGCGCGTTTGGCGGTTTTTTACGAGAAAGAGTATTACACGAAGCAAAAGGTCAAGTCTGCGATGGTATACCCGGCGATTATGGCCGTCGTCACTGTGATCGTCGTTATTATTTTGATGGTGTTTGTCGTACCGAAGCTGGTCGGCAATTTTGCCACGATGGGCTTGGAGCTGCCGCTGCCGACACGGATCGTGATCGCGATCAGCGACTGGATGAAGCAATTCTGGTATTTCGTCATTGTGGGATTGTTTATTCCGCCCATTGCGCTGGCACTGATCAAAAAATCGCCGAAAGGCGTCTATTATCTCGATCTGGTCAAGCTCAAGGTTCCCGTGTTTGGCAAGCTGTGGCACAAGCAGGCGTTGTCGCGCTTTAGCCGGACGTTCTGCTCGCTGTTTGCCGCTGCGATTCCGATGCTGCAAATGATGACCATTGTGTCCAATGTCGTCGGCAACCAGGTGCTGGCCCGCCTGATTCTCGAATCGCGCGAGGGATTGCGCAGCGGCAGCTCGATCGCCGAGCCGTTCCGCAACTCGTGGCTGTTCCCGCCAATGGTTGTGCAAATGCTGGCTGTCGGCGAACGAACCGGCGCGCTCGACACGATGCTGGAAAAGGTCGCGGATTTCTATGAAGCCGACGTCGACGCGATGGCCGACCGGCTGAAGGCGCTGCTGGAGCCGATTATGATTCTCGTGTTGGCGGTTATTGTCGGTACGATTGTGCTTGCGGTCATGCTGCCGTCGTTCAAATTGATGGAAAATCTTCATTAATCCCAACGGATTTAACGCAGTTAAATCATATATGCTTTGAATAAAATGAGAGGGGAAATGAATCATGCAATCGATTATGAAAACACGTTTCAGACTGAAGAGAAATCAAAAGGGTATGACGCTGATCGAGCTTTTGGCCGTTGTCGTTATTCTCGGCATTTTGGCCGCTGTGGCTGGTGTGGCGGTGACGCGGGGATTTAATAGCTCTCGGGTAAATACGGATAATACGTCCGTTCAGGTCATTCAAGATGCGTTGTCGCGGTATTTGATGGATACTGGCGTTACGACACGCGTAGGAGCTGATTCTGCTGCATCTACAGCTGCTTTGAATGCTTTGCATGATGAAGGATACTTGGCGAACGTTCCAACTGTTCAACAAACAGGTGCGGGCAGATTTTTTGTTATCACTTATTCAGCTGCAACTAATACCTACTCTGTAAGCGTCTCGGCTGCTACCCCATAAGCAGAGCAATTTGAAATTTTAGCAAACAGAAAGGTAACTCCACGCGAGTTACCTTTCTTACTCATGCCAAAGGAGCGAGTTATGCCAGCGATGATTGAAATGTACGAGGAGCTTTTTCGTGTTTATCCGGGTCTGCTTGCAGCCGTGCTGCTTATTCTCGGCCTGCTCATCGGCAGCTTTCTCAACGTCGTGGCACTGCGCGTTCCGCAAGGAAAGTCGGTCGTCCGACCGCCGTCGCATTGTCCCAACTGCAAGCACCAGCTCATCTGGCTCGACTTGATTCCGGTCCTCAGCTATATGCTGCTGCGCGGACGCTGCCGATATTGCCGGAGCTCTTTTTCCGCACGTTATGCCGTCTATGAACTGATCACTGCGCTGATTTTTGCTTTGTGCGGCTATCACTTTGGCCTGCAGCTTGAATTGCTGGTGTCGTTATTGTTCGTGTCCATACTGATTGTCATCATTCAAACCGACCTCGATAGCCTGATCATTCCTGACAAGGTTGTGTTCACGGGCATTGGCATCGCTATTGTATTGCGGGTGTTCATTCATCCGCTGCCTTGGTGGAATTACCCAATTGCTTTTTTCATTGGCGGAGGTATTTTATTTGCCATTGGCTGGCTTAGCCTCATCTTGCTGCGAAAAGAAGGAATGGGCGGGGGCGATGTCAAATTATTTGCTTTTATAGGGCTTATTGTCGGTATCAAACTTATTTTGCTCAGTTTATTTATAGCCAGTCTGCTGGGCACGCTTTATGGACTTTGGATACGCTGGCGTTCCCGCACCGCCGTTGAAGCGACAGAAGCCGAAGCGGAGAACTATATTCCGTTCGGACCGTTTCTCGCTGCAGGTTCCCTGTTTGCTTACTTATTCGGCGATTCGCTGATTCAGTGGTACATTTCCTTGTTATAAAAACCTTCATCTCGATCCACGTTCATCCATTCCATGAAAGGAGCGCTTCAGGTATGCCCAATCCGATCGCTTCCCTGCTACAGGCACTGAAACCGGACCGTTCCTCCTTGGGAATTGAGATTACCGATGCCAAAATCAAGATGACGCACATACGCCTATACCGCGGAAAAGCTCCGCTTATTCATAATTATTTATCCGAGCCGCTGCCGGCCGGTACGGTTGAGGAAGGGCGGATCAAGGAGCCGCTCAAGGTGATTCAGACACTGCAAACGATGATGACCCGACTCGACAGCGTTCCCAAGCATATTCATACAGTGCTGCCGAGCCAGTTGGTGATGGTCAGATTTCTCAAGCTGCCGGATATTAACGAACGGGATCTGGGCAAGCTGGTCGACTTTGAGGTCAAGCATCAGATTCATTTGCCTTTTGAGCAGCCCTATTACGATTTCGTCAAATTAAACGGGAGCAATCACACCGCAGGGCCTAAGCGTTCGTCGGCCGGTAAAGCAAACAAAAAGAAAAACGCGCAGGAGCTGGAAGCAGCCATGAAGCAAGCAGCAAGCGCGAAAGAAGACAATTTCGGTTTGGGCGGCGGAAAGAGCTTATTCGATGAGCCGGAAGCCGACGACCAGCCGACACAGCAGCTGCAGCAATGCGACGTCATGCTGGTAGCTGCTCCGCAGGAGCTGATTAATGAATATTCAGAAGTGCTGCAATCGGCCAATATCAAGCTGTCGAGCATGGAGATCAAAGCGTTTTCGCTGTTACGGTTATTCCATTCCGGTTTGCCGTTGCAGGAGATGAAGGGCGCATTTTTACTCGTGGATGTCAATGAAACGGCTTGTGATTTAAGCATTTTTCAAGGCGATCAGTTAAAAATTACCCGCAGCGTCCCGCTTAACTTCGCTTCCAATGCAGCGGTGACTCCAGCGGTCGATACCTCGATGCTGAGTAATTTGGATACGCTTTTCGCCGAATTTGCCGATCCCGACATCGACTTTCGCAACAATTGCAGCGAGCTGGCGCATGAGCTGGAGCGGCTGATGAATTTTTATCGCTATACGTTGAACAACCGCAATCAGGAATTTGACGGCTTGCTTTTATCCGGGGACGTGGAGCGGTTAACCGATATTCGCGATTCGCTCGCTGAGCGGTTGACGGTGGATGTCCGCTTGTTCCACTCCGATGAGCTGTACGGGCTGCATGGCGGGATTCGCCAGCTCGATCCGTATTACGCCGTTCCTTTGGGGCTTGCACTTAGGGGGTCCGAAGTATGAAAAACATCAACCTGCTTCCCAAAATACCGCGCATCCAGCAAATTTTCTTGCCGACACTTGCCGCCACAGCCGTTTTCTTTGCGGGAACAGCAGGGACCATGCTTTACGTGCAGCTGCGTCTGACCGAAAAAGCGAATGGCATCGAGCAATCGATGGCGCTGGAAAATGCCAATATGGCGCGGCTGATGAAGCAAAAGACGATTGATCCGCAGACCAAGCAATACCAGGAGCTGAACAAACAAGTTAGCCAGCTTAAAAAACAAGGCCGGGATTGGATTCCATTCTTTGACATCCTGACAAACAATTTGCCGGAAGCAGCAAGGATCGTCACGGCTAAAATGGAAGCGTCGTCTTCGACGCAGCAGGCTGGCGCGCAAGCCTCGCCAACCGCCCAAGCTGCAACTGGAGCAACGCCGACCAGCAATCAGACGCAGGACGCCGGTCAAGTCAGCTTATCGATGGAATTCGGTAAAATGGAGGATGCCGCCTATTACGTAATTCGCTTGCAGCAATCGGGGGTTGCCAGCAAGGTTAGCGTGAAAAGCATATCCCGTGTTGAGAAAGTGACTGACTTGACGCAGTCCAATGCTTCAAGCTCCTCCGGGACTTCGACAGGCAGCAGTTCGTCTGGCGCAGCAGCCCCCACGCTGGATGTAGCCAACAGCGGCAAGGACATCTTCTCCAAAGCGTTGGAAAATCAGCTCCCGCAGGCCGAGGATGAATCCCAGGCGCTGCTGAATCAGTTTATCTACACCTTGCAGCAAAAATATGTGAATGAAAAATTAAACCTGAATTTACCCGATCGAACCTACCAGGCGCCTGTAAGCTCGGATATCGATCCGAAAATTGCCGAGGAATATGCCAAAACGAAAGCCGAATTCGATGATTTAAACCAAACGTTGAATAAGTCCAATGTGCTATTTTACAAGGTTGAGCTGGAGTTAAGCTTGGCGAATCCAAACCAGAATCCAAACCAGGAGAAGTAGGGAGCGTATGAATAAAGAGAGCTGGAAAAGGTTTGTCGACCGGCTGAAAAGCCGCTATGCGATTTTAATCGCAGCAATGGCCGTCGGCTTGCTGGTGAATACGCTGGTGCTCGTCTGGCTGGTGGTGCCGGCCTGGACGAAGGAACGTTCCTTAAATCACGATTTAGCCAATCTTCAGCAGCAAAAGATAAGCATTCAAAGCAGACCGAATCCGCTTAAGGTGACGGACGAGCAAATTCTCGATCTGGTCAAGCAGGTGCCGACGAAGCCGGAGGTTGCCCGCTTGCTGCTCAGTCTCAAATCGATGGAAAAAGACGCCAAGGTTACGCTGAATTCTGTCAAATTCGGCGATAACAAAACGTCAAACGATTCGTTATCCGGACTGCTTTCTGGCGGAGCGCTCCCGTCCGATTCCTCAAGCGTCAGCACCGACGTCCCGGCAGCTTCGGCAGCGCCGAATCCATCCGGTCAGGCGAATCCGATTGTGGAAGACAAGCTGACAGTTGTATTTACGGGAGAGTATCATGGAATGATTCACTTTTTGGAGAAGCTGAACCAAAGCGAACGTTATATTCGCCTAACGAGCTGGCAGTTGGATACGAATGTGAAAAGTACGGCGGCGGATAGCAATAATGGCGGCGCCAATTTGGCTGAAAAGCTGAATAACTCTTTTAACGACATCTCGTATATTCAAGCTACTTTAAATTTGAGCGTGTATTCCGTACCCTCCTATGACGGCAAGCTGCAGGAGCTGCCCCCGGTGGAGTTGGGACCAACCGGAAAACGCACCGATCCTACCTCGGTGGAAAATACGTTTAACAAACTACTGAAAGAAATGGGCAAGGCGGGACAGGGGGACAAACCATGAAGAAGAAAACGAAGCTTGCCGCCGCGTTGGCGCTCATGAGCTTTTTGGCATTTGGAGGGTCCGCGTGGGCGCAGGGGCAGTTCCGCACGATTGAGGTGTATATGGAACGCGTCAACATTGCCGTCAACGGCCAAATGTCGTATTTAAGCCAGGATTCGATCATTTACGACGGCTCGGTGTACGTGCCGCTGCGCAATCTGTCGGAAATGCTCGGCGCAAAAGTGGAATGGGACGATCAGAATCGCGCAGTTAATCTCAATTTCCTCGACGATACGACAAACGCCTTCGGCATGGCAGCCACCAAAGGACTGTATCAATACATTGCGCTGGAAAACAACAGGCTGATCAAAGATATGACAACCAGCATTAAAAACGACAATACGAGCGCGATGCGCGGCTACGTGGACCGCTATCAGGCGTTGTATCAATTGGCGACCAATATGCAGGACTACGATATGGCGGAAACGATCGATAAAATCAAATCGGCGATTGTATTGATTCAGAGCGGCTGGAAGAACAAAAAAATGGACGACTATTACATCGCCACGTCCATTTATGCCGATAATGTCGCTGTGCTGAACGCCATGCTGAAAGCGAAGCTGTCCGACTCACCGGCGGCTATTGGTTCCAAGTAGGCACGTAGATGACCGTGCTATAGGTCGAGGTTTGATTGCGGGGCAGCGTGAACACGATATTGAGCGTAATTTTGCTGTAGGTGGTAAAAGGGACGCTGTTTACGGTAACGGAATACGAATTCGCCAGATCGACTGTCACATTGCTGACATTGGTAGCCATCGGGGTAACAACGGCCGCTGTCGCTCCGCGGCGAAGTTCCTTGCTCAAGGTATGATTCGCAGCGTCGAACCTCAGGCGCATATAGTCGCCGCTGGATTCGGCCAAATTCAGCATCGTGCCGTTATTCACGGTTTGACTGACGATATGCGGCGCCCGCCGCACTTCAGTCGTAATTTGCTCGGCGATTTGCCGGGCGCGCTCCTGCGAGCTCTCCCGCGTGCTGATTGTGCTGAAGCTGCGGCTGGTCGATTGGAGAATCGTGAAGATCAGGCCCATCACAATGGCCATCAGCGAAATTGCGGCCAGCAGCTCGATTAAGGTGAAGCCTTTTTGATTGGATATCCGCATGGTCGCCCGCCTCACTTTTTCTCAATATAGCTTTGCAGCACGTAGTTGACGCGTAATTGCGGCTGGGTGACTTGGACCTGAACGATGGAAAAGTAGTCCTGAATGTTAAAGTTAAGCGATTTGCTCGAATCGGTCGGGTCGGTGATAGCCAGCGTGTTATTTGTGCCGGTAAACGGCATATTGCTGACGATGATTTGATACGTATGATTGCCGCTATCGGTAAAGGCAAAGGTCGCAATATCGGTTTTTGCGGATACGGCTTGGCGCAGATTGGCCAGATTGATCACCGCGTTGGCGGGTCTGGCATTTAATGTCGTAATCGTTGTCGAATTCAAAGCCGTATTTTTGAGCGTGCGCTTAATTTCTTCCAGCACGGTTTTGGCCAGATCCACAGAAATATCCTTGCGTTGCTCCCGCGTGGCGCTGGTCACGCTGCTGTTGATCAGCGCGGCAACCGTAATGACGACTCCGGACAAAATGGCGACTGCCGCCAAAACTTCAAGCAAAGTAAGACCTTTTTGATTCCGCAAATCGCTCACGCCCTGTCGTAATTTTCTTGATTTCGTTATAAAATTAATATAGCCCAAAACATCACAGGAGGGAAGGGTAAACGATGGAATACATGAAAAACGAACGGGGTTCCGCACTGGCAAGCGTCACCTATCTGGTGCTGCTGCTTTCCATGATTACCGTCCCGCTGCTGATGTTTGTCAATCAGGGCGCGACCAACGCAACGCGCAATGCCGAAGGCGAAAAAGCCTACTATGCCGCAGAGTCGGGCTCAGCCATTTTGAAGCGGGCGCTGACCGAAGCGATCAACACGTCGCAAATTCGCATGAACGAAGCCACGATCAATACGTTGGTCACAGCGATTAATAACAAACAGTTGCGGGTTAATAATCTGCCGCTTACATTGAGCAACCTGCAAAATACGCGGACCGTGGTGAACGGCCAGTCGTTGTTCGCAACAGAGCAGACGACGACAGTAGCATATACGTTCAGCAATCGATCCCGAACGCAAAGCTCGAAGCTGCGTTTTAAGGTCGATCCCGGCAGCGCCAACACAAATCCGTATGCGTACAATACCAATTCGATTTTCGGCATTAATGCCGTGGTGCCGAATCAGTCGATGGTGACGAACAAGCTGCAGGACGGCAGCTCGTCTACACCGAAAAATGCACCGCAGCAAGCGATTACCGGGGCTGAGTACAACAATCAGTTCAATGCCTATTTCGACGCTCAAGTAGCGGCACGGCCGCAGCCGCTGACGCCGGAAGCGTTGACGCCGGCTCCGAGCCCGCCGTTGTCGAATTATACGCTGGCACCGGGAGCATTAAACATTAATAACAATCGAAACGGGGCTGCAGCACAAGGGAATATCTCCGTAAAATGGGGCGGGGGAAATTCCAATTCAACGCTTGTGATTAATGGCGATCTGATTAGTGCAGGCGACATCAATTTTCAGGACTTTCAAGATATCACGATCAACGGTAATCTGATTGCTGGAGGCAATATTAATTTCAGCAACTATATCAATAATTTAAAAGTTACGGGCAGTATAATGACAGGCGGAAGCAGCGGTTTCAGCATGCCGGGAGGTGCCAGCAAAATCGACATCGGCGGCAGTCTTACAAGTACCTCCAACATTACAATGGCCAGCTTTAATAACGATATGACCGTTGGCGGATCGATACTTGCTTCCCAAACCTATACGGTCGGTCAGGGAAGCAAGCTGATTGTGAGCAGCGGAGAAATCAGCGCCAAAACGTTGACATTTAACGGCAGCGTCGGTGAAATTTCCGTGGCTAAAAGCTTGAAGGCCAGAGATTCGATTTCCTTCAACGCTTCGATTAATAAATTTACGGTAGGCGGCAATGTCAGCTCGATGGGCGATGTGGATTTTAATCAAAATGTCGGACAATTGACGATGCCGGCTGGTTCAATCATAAGTGGCGGCAGCCTCCGAATGTTTTCGATCGGAACGTTGACGCTGAACGGTAGCCTGAGTGCAGCGGTAGATATCAATCTGCGCAATACGATCACAACGTCCAATATTACCGGCAGTGGCAGTATGCTCGCTGGAAATGATATTACCGTTAACTATGTGGATAACTTGCACATGACAGGTAGCGTAAGCTCGGGCCGCAACGTTACTTTTAACAATGGCAGTACAGGCAATTTTACGATGGGCGGCTCCATTTATGCGCCGGGCCAGTTGACGTGGCCTTATATCGCAGGACTATCGGTCAGCGGTTCGGTGTATGCGGGTTCAACAAATATGACGGGAACAATCGGAACATTGGCGATTGGCGGGACGTTTTTATCGAAGGGCGAGCTGAACTTTAAATATATTAATAAACTCTCCGTTGCCGGATTTATTGGTTCGGAAGGTCAAATCAGTTTTGTCGATATGGGCAGCACTCCCAAACCGAGCTTTGGAGGGATCACTACACCTGTCGGGGTGACAATGCCAAGCTATATGACCTACCCGATCGTGCTTAACTACAACCCGCCGGGCGGCACCGCGGGCAACGTCGGGAGCAATCCGATCGTCACGTTCGATAACTGGGGCTCTTAAACGGGTGACTATTCGAGCAAAACCGGAATTTCGGGGTGATAGTGGCGGAACACATACGCAGCAATCACATACAAAGACAAGCCGATAAGGGCTCCTATTGCGATATAAATGTATAAACTGGAGAGCCAGGGCGCATTCTCCTGAGCCCATTTGGTAAAAGAAAGCATTATCAGCGTCATGGCGGTCAAAAAACCGACAATCGCCAGCAGCATAAAAATCGCCATGCGGGATCATCCTCCTGCTAGCATTATAACGTAAATCAAATAACCCCGATAGGGCTCTGACGAGCGCTTTCGGGGTTATTTCTTGCAGGGCGATTTTATTGATTTGCGTCTAAAGTATAAGGTTGACCGAAACGGCCAGCGAACAACGATTCCGATAGCTGTCTGCGGCCGGAGGGCAGCTCGCGAGCCTGGAATTTCTCAGCCAGCGCTTCCTTGGGACCGCGGTAGCCGATGGCGATGACGGCGTGAAGCTCATAATCGTCGGGGATCTGCAGAGCTTCACGGGCCTGCTGACGCTCAAAACCGCCCATTGCATGGGTAATCAGCCCTTGATTGGCAGCTTCCAGCGCGAGGTAGCCCCAAGCGGTACCGGCATCAAAAGCATGCGCGGGATTCAGGGCATCGTTATGGCCAAGCTTGTGAGAAATCAGCAGCGTCAGCACAGGCGCTTTTTCGCACCATTCGCGGTTGGCCGGCACGATAAATGAATGGAAGCTTGCTCGCTCTTCGGCAGTGCGGGCGACGATAAAACGCCAAGGCTGCAAATTGCTGCCCGACGGAGCCCACCGTGCGGCTTCAAACAGGCTAAGCAGTGTTTCCTCTGTTACCTCTTGATCGGAAAAGGAGCGCGGCGACCAGCGAGTCAGAAATTGCGGATGAATTTCGTGTTCGGGTTGTCGGGCTGCTTCAACTTCAGGGGAAATGCCGTGATGGTTGTTCATGGTCAACGCCTCCTTACGGTTCGATCGTTCTCATAGACGACGAGTGCCGTTTTTTTTACCATTGTACCCGAAAAATCGCCGGAATACGAAGTTTGCCTGCTTGCATGAACATGAATACTTACGGGCAAGCTATATATTGGCAAATCTGGATGAAGGGGTGTTGGGCGATGAATTTTACCAGTCAGGACATCAGCATTATAGAAAGAGCCTTGCAGGCGGCGATCGGCAGTGAAAAAGAATCGAGCCGGGTCCGCGATTACCGCGAGGTGCTGGGCAAGCTGAAGGAAAATGCCGATCTTGCACTTGATGTGCCGGCTTCGGTCGTCAGCGGTGAGCTTGACGGCATCCGTTACGATTACGACGATTCCTCCGATTTGCTGTAACGCCATTGTCAAAGTCTTTGGCCTATGCTTCCAGCCCGTGTGCGCGCAAGCGCGTATTGCGGAAAGGCATCGGCGGCGCAGTTCGCGAACTGCGTCTTTTTTTCGTTGCCGGGCGAACGTATATTCTGTACAATAAGAAGAAAGTACGCATGAAGGAGCGTCGAACGATGAACCCGTTAACCGGCAAACTGTCTTCGATGTCTGAAATGATCGAGTGGATTCGCCGTACGCCGGAAATCATGTCTCAGGTTACCTACTGGCACACCATCCCGCCGCGCGAAGCCAAGCTGGCTGCTTTTCCCGCCGGCCTGCACGAAAGCATTCGCGAAGCGCTGGCAAGCAAGGGGATTACCCGTTTATATACGCATCAGGCCCGATCCTTGGAGGAAGCGGTGAGCGGACGCCATGTGGTGACCGTCACGCCAACGGCATCCGGCAAAACGCTTTGCTATAACCTGCCCGTGCTGCAAAAGGTGCTGGAGCAGGACAGCGCCCGGGCGTTGTACCTGTTTCCGACAAAGGCGCTCGCGCAGGATCAGGTCGCCGAGCTGCATCAAGTGGTTGAAGCGATGGGGGCCGATATCAAATCTCATACCTATGATGGCGATACGCCGCCGGCTGTCCGTCAAGCGATCCGCAACGCCGGCCACATCGTGGTGACCAATCCCGATATGCTGCATTCGGCGATTTTGCCGCACCATACGAAATGGGTCAAGCTGTTTGAAAATCTGGCCTACATTGTCATCGACGAGGTTCATTCGTATCGCGGCGTGTTCGGCAGCCATGTGGCCAACGTGATTCGGCGTCTGAAGCGGATTTGCCGGTTTTACGGCTCCAATCCGCAATTTATTTGCGCGTCGGCGACGATCGATAACCCCAAGGAGCACGCGGAACGGCTGATCGGCGAGCAGGTGTCGTTGGTCGACGAGAACGGAGCGCCGTCGGGGGAGAAGCATTTTGTGTTTTACAATCCTCCCGTCGTTAACCGGCAGCTGGGCATTCGCCGCAGCTCCGTGCTGGAAACGCGCAAGCTGGCGGCCGCGCTGCTCAAGAACGGTATCCAAACGATTGTGTTCGCACGCAGCCGGGTTCGCGTGGAAATTTTGCTTACCTATTTGCAGGAGCTGGTGCGCAACGAGCTGGGCAGCAAATCGATTCGCGGCTATCGGGGCGGTTATTTGCCCAAGCTGCGCCGGGAAATTGAACGGGGCTTGCGCAGCGGGGAAATCCGCGGTGTCGTCAGCACGAACGCGCTGGAGCTGGGCATCGATATCGGCCAGCTGCAGGCCTGTGTATTGAATGGCTATCCCGGCACAATCGCCAGCACGTGGCAGCAGTCGGGGCGGGCCGGACGACGCCAGGAAAGCTCGCTGACGATTCTCGTCGCCAGCAGCAACCCGCTGGATCAATATTTGATCCAGAATCCGCGTTATTTTTTCGAGCGGCCGCCCGAGCAGGCGTTGATTCATCCGGATAATCTGATTATTCTTGTCGATCATGTGAAATGCGCGGCCTATGAGCTGCCCTTTGAGATGGACGAGAAGTTCGGCGAAGAGCCGCTGCGCGATATTTTGGAGTTTTTGACCGAGGAGCGCGTGCTGCATCAGGTTCAGGACCGTTGGTATTGGATGGAGCAGTCGTTCCCGGCCCACAACATCAGCTTGCGTTCGGCAGCGCAGGAAAACTTCGTTATTATCGATCTGACCAGCGGCAGCCGGGTCATTGGCGAATGCGACCGATTCAGCGCGCCGACGCTGATTCACGAGGAAGCGATATACATTCATGAAGGCGTGCAATTTCAGGTCGAGAAGCTCGATTATGAGGAAAAAAAGGCTTACGTCCGGCAGGTTGACGTTGATTATTTCACCGACGCCAGCATGGCCGTGCAGCTCAAGGTGCTGCATGTGCACCGCGAGGAGATGCTTGGCGGCTTGCAGCGTCAGTTGGGCGAGGTGACGGTGAACGCGCAACCGACGATTTTCAAAAAAATTCGCTTGCGCACGCACGAAAATATCGGCTCCGGACCGATTCATTTGCCGGAGGAGGAGCTGCACACAAGCTCGTATTGGTTCACGCTCAACGAGGAGATGACCGCGGGGCGTTCGGCCAACGATTTGCAGTTTGCGCTGCTCGGGCTTGCCAACGTGCTTGTGCGCATCGCGCCGCTGCATTTGATGTGCGATCCGTTTGATATCCGGGTCGTGCCGCAGGTGCGGGCGGTGCATAACAAGCAGCCGACGATCTTCTTCTACGACCGATACCCGGGCGGCGTAGGCTTGAGCGAGCGGCTGTATGACGTGCACGGCGCGCTGTTGCGCGAAGCGCGCGAGCTGATTGCCGGGTGCAGCTGCCTGAGCGGCTGCCCGGCGTGTGTAGGGCCGATCGAAGAGGTCGGGCTGCTCGGCAAGCAGCTCGCCACGGAGCTGCTCGGCCAACTCGAAGGCGGTGCGCGATGAGCCGCCTTCGGGAACGGCTTGTCCGCTTCCACAAATCGGAGGAAGCGGACAAGCCGCAACTTGCGCCGCCGCCGGACGACGGCGGCGAGTGGGCGCGCGTCGGCGCCGAGCTGTATACGAGCCCGTGGGGCTCGTTCGTGCGTCGGCGACGCGCGTATGGGCCGGACAGCCGGCACGGCCGGCATCGGCTGCGCGAGCTGGCCGATGTGGCGGCGGAGCTGTCCGCATTTGGCAGCGATGACGCGCCGGCGGTGCGCGCGGAATCGCTGTTGTTTTTCGACACCGAGACGACGGGGCTCGGTGTCGGGGCCGGCAACGTCCCCTTCATGGTGGGGATCGGCTATGTCGAGCTCGACACGTTTGTCGTCGAGCAGCTGCTGATGCGTAATCCGGCTGAAGAAGTCGCCATGCTGCGTTATTTGCAGGCGTTGATGGGCCGGTTTACGCATATGGTTTCCTACAATGGCCGAACGTTCGATTGGCCGATTGTGCAAAGCCGGTTCGTGCTGAACCGGCTGGAGCTGGACGACAGCGAGCTGGAGCAGCTTGACTTTTTGTATCCGTCGCGCAGCTTGTGGCGGTATGTGCTGCCTTCCTGCAGGCTCAGCAGCGTGGAGGAAGGGCGGCTCGGCTTTGAACGGCTGAACGACGTGCCGGGTTCGATGGCGCCTGCGCTCTATTTTCAATATTTGGCCGATAAGGACCCTGCTGTACTGGAGGGCGTATTCATCCATAACGAACACGATATTGTATCGATGGCTGCGCTGGCGATTCATTTGGGCAAATGGCTGGGCGGTCATTTTACGGGCAGCGGCGGAGAGGAACAGGTCTCCAATGAACTGGGCGGCATGGGCGCAGACGAGCTGTACCGCACGGGCGCTTGGCTGGACAAAATGGGGCGGTCCGAGCTGTCGCGGTACGTTCTGGATTACTTGTACAGCCGCTTGGGAGCAAATACAGATTCCCCAGCCGGTTGTGAAGAAGGTTTGATGCCAGTCTGCGAGACAGATGATCAAGCGGCGATTCACGCCAAAACGCTGCTGCTGCTCGCTGGATTCTACAAAAAGGCGGGAGCATACGAGCGGGCTGCTGCCCTATGGCAGCGGTATGTGCAAACGGGCGGCGGCGGACTTGGGATTGCGCTTGAGCCCTACATTGAGCTGTCCATGCATTATGAGCATCGCGAGAAACAGCTTCGCCTTGCGCTTCATTACGCGGACGAGGCTTGGCAGCGGCTGCAACGCCGCCGCACCTTGCAGCGGGGCGATCGGTCGAAGCTGGCGGAGGAAGAAGCGGCGCTACGCAAACGGCTGGAGCGGCTGAGGAAAAAGCTCGACAAGCTCGCTGTACGCAGCGGCAAACCGGCACGCAGACCGGCAGTCGGCGCCAGCAATGGGCAAATGCTTGACATATCCAATGGCGGTCCAGCGATTGACGATCGGCAAGGTGCGCCGCAGGGAACGCCGCTGCCAGCAAATCCGGCTGGGAAGCGGTCTAATCAAGCTGCCGATCCGCTTTGCGGCGACAACACCGCAGGAATCACCGTGCCGGACGAGCAGGCCGGGGGCGCGTCGCCAGCTCGAACGGCCAAACCGCGCCGCAGCAAGCCCGTTTACGCGATGGACAGCTTGATCTGAACCGCTGCCTGTTCGCTTGACAGCTCTACGACGCGGGCGGGTTACAGATGCGTCCTCGCTCTACGTCGCAGCAAGCTCGTTTACGCGATGGACAGCTTGATCTGAACCGCTGCCTGTTCGCTTGACAGCTCTACGACGCGGGGTGGGTTACAGATTCGTCCTTGCTCTACGTCGCAGCAAGCCTCGTTTGCACATTTGGACGCTGTTTGTTTCTTGGCATGCTGCACGATGCTGCTCGCTTTGCTTCGAACAACGGTAGTCACTCCTGAAACGCGATACCGGAACCACAAGACAGCAGTCAAACCCGTTCGCTGCCGCAGGGGTCGCTGCGACAGCCGCTTGGCCGGCTGTTGGTTTACATGTACGGGGAAGTGGACATACAAGGTAAAAACGGCAAGGAGTGTCCCGTATGCCCGAGCTTCCCGAGATGGAAACCTATCTTCACCAACTGGCGCCGCGGATCGGCGGCCGCACGATCAGCGACGTACTGATTACGCGTGAGAAGTCAATCAACGTCACGCCGGAGCAGTTTGCCCAAGCCGTCGCTGGCGCGCGGATCACAGCGCTGGAGCGGCGGGCCAAGCATTTACTGTTCCACCTTGACAGCGGTCCGGTGCTGCTGTTGCATTTGATGCTCGGCGGTTCGATATTTTACGGCACTGAAGCGCAGAAGCCGCAGCGGACCACACAGGTCGTGTTGCGTTTTGGCGAAACCGCCTTGTATTTTATCGGACTGCGGCTCGGCTATTTACATCTGCATACCCCGGAGGAAGCGGAGCGGCTGCTGGCCAAGCTTGGCCCTGAGCCATTGTCGCCGCAATTCACGTTTGAACGGTTCCAGTCCGTGCTGGCGGGCCGCAAAGCCAATTTGAAAGCGTCGCTCGTTGATCAAACGTTTCTGTCGGGCATCGGGAACTGCTATTCCGACGAAATTTGTTTTGCCGCAGCGCTGCTGCCGGCCCGTCGTTTGCCCGATCTTCATCCGGAGGAGACAAGCCGCTTGTACGCCTCCATTGGCACCGTATTGCGCGAAGCGACGCGCTGCGGCGGCTACATGGACATGCCGCTTTATGCGGGTGATACGCTGACCGGAGGCTTCGATCCGCTATGCCGCGTCTATGATCGTGAGGGTGAGCCGTGCCCGCGCTGCGGAGCCCCGATTGTCAAAGACGAGATCTCTTCGAAAAAAAGCTTTTATTGTTCGGCTTGTCAGCACTAGGGGGCCGATGACGATGTTTATCGGAGCCCATGTCAGCACAAAAGCGGGGTATTTGGGCGCAGCCAAAGCGGCACTGCAGGCCGGCGCCAGCGCTTTTCAATATTTTCCGATGAATCCGCGCGCCCTGCGGACGAAATCGCTTAACGAACGCGATGCGGCAGCATGCGCTGCTTTTTGCCGCGAACACGGATTGCTGTCGATCGGACATGCCCCGTATGCGCTTAATCCTGCCGCCGACGCGGAACAACGCGAGCTGATGCGGACTGTACTGATCAGCGCCCTGACGATTGCCGAAGCGTGCGGCTCGGTCGGGTTGGTGGTGCATTTTGGCAAATATCTTGGAAAAGACCCGTTACAAGGTTATAAAAATATAATACAATTGATCAATCAGGCGCTAGGCGGCTGGCAGGGCCGCTGTTTGCTGCTGTTGGAAAATCAAGCCGGCGAACGCGGCCATCTCGGCACGGCTATGGAGGAGTTCGTTCAGGTTCGCAAGCTGTGCGAGGAGCCGGAGCGCATCGGCTTTTGCTTTGATACGTGTCATGCGTTTGCCAGCGGGCTGTGGAGCGGCAACTGGCCAGAGCTTGCGGAACGCGGCGGGGCGCTTGGTTATTTTCAGCATGTCCACGCCGTTCATTTGAACGACTCGTTGTACGGGGCCGGTTCGCGTCGCGATCGCCATGCCGGAATCGGGACGGGTGAAGTGGGCGAGCGCGCATTTGCCGAGCTGCTGCATTCCGTTTATTTTCGCAGCATCCCGATTGTGATGGAAACAGCGCCGGGGACGGACGGCACGCATCGCGCGGAAATCGCGCGGGTCAAGGCGTTGGCAGAAGGCGTGGTGTTAACCTCCAAGCAGCCGGAACGTTAAGCGCAAGCTGTGGTTTGAACCGGCCCCCTAGGGGGAGTGCCGTCTGTATAACAGAGGTTAGGCCATACGTACCGCTGGTTGAGCGGAACGCCGCGTCGCGGCCGACGGCAAAGGCCAGATTAATCGGAGAGGGGCGCGGAGCCAATGATTCATGTTTTTTTGGACGATTTGCGTCCGTGTCCGCGCGGCTTTGTGTGGGCCAAAAACGTTGGGGAATGCCAACTGCTGCTGGCCGAATGCGAGGTCGACGTGCTATCGCTGGATCATGATTTGGGCGACCCGGCGGAATCCGGCATGGACGTTGTGCGCTGGCTGATCGCCGAGCGGCGGTTCCCGAAGCGGCTCTATTTGCATTCGTCAAGCAGGGAAGCGCGTATGCGCATGTACCAGATGCTGTATGCAGCCAAGCCCGAGACCATGCAGCTTCAGGCGACGCCTGTGCCCGAAGAGCTGCTGCGGGAGCTGGCCCGGGCCGAATAGCCGCAGGCTTTTTGCAGGAAAAAAGGAGAGGTGCAGCGTGATTCATTTATCGGATATTCATTTTATTCGCGGCGACCGGCATATTTTGCAGGATGTCGAGCTACATATTCAGGAAGGCGAGCATTGGGTGCTGCTTGGACGCAACGGCTCGGGCAAAACGACGCTGCTGGAGCTGATGAACGGCTATGAGTTCCCGTCCAGCGGCAAGGTGGAGGTGCTCGGTAACCGATACGGTCAATGCGATGTGCGCGAAGTGCGCAAGCGCATCGGTTATATCAGCCAATCGCTGATGGAAAAGCTGAATTTGTCCGATCCGGTGTGGGAGGTTGTGGCGACGGGCGAATACGCTTTTTTGCGTTTTTATCAGGAAATTCCGCAGGCGGTCAAAGACAAGGCGCTGAACATGCTGAATCAGGTGCGCATCGGCCACTTGGCCGGGCAGCCGCTGGGCACGTTGTCGCAAGGCGAACGCAAAAAGGTGATGCTGGCCCGCTCGCTGATGATGGCGCCGGCTATTTTGATTTTGGACGAGCCTGCGGCCGGTCTTGATTTGTACGAGCGCGAGCGCTTTTTGCAGGACGTTAACAATTTGAGCAAGCAACAAATGACCGTGGTGTATGTGACCCATCATTTGGAGGAAATTATCCCGTTATTTACGCACGTGGCGATTATCGAGCAAGGCCGGATTATTGCTGCCGGTCCCAAGGCCGAGGTGCTCACAACCGCGCATCTGCGCCAGGCTTTTGAAGTCGAGGTGCAATTGGAATGGTTTCAGGACCGTCCGTGGATGAAAGTGGTTCAATCTTGATTGGTGGAGAAAAGGAAGCAGCGATGATGACAAAAGCAACCTGTATCGGGACGGCGAATCGCGGATTTGCCCAATATGCGCAAGAGGAAATCCGGCGGCTGGTGCCTTCGGCGCGTTTTGTCGCGCTGGTGCCGACTGAAATATTTTTGTGTGAAGCGGAAGGGACGACAGAGGAGCTGCTGGGGGCAATCGGCCGGCAGGAACCGATGTTTTTGCGCCATGTGCAGCCGGTGGACCGGGTATGGGAGCTGACGCGCACGGACGACGACTTGCACGCGCTTCAACGCTGGTTGGCAGAAAGCAGAACGTTTGGTCAGGGCGAGCGTGTAGCCGTGCAAATGCGCAAGGACGAAAAAGCCAATGTGCCTTATACGCCGTTTGCTGTGAAGTCGGCGCTCGATGAAACGCTCAAGACGGTATACGGAGCCGAGCCGGTTGTTCAGCAAGCGCAGCGGATCGTGTCCGTATTTGCTTGCGGAGACAAGCTGTATGCGGGCCTTTCCACGCCTGCGGCGAACTTGTCCGACTGGTCGGGCGGCGCGATCCGCTTCCATAAGGAAGACGATCAAATATCGCGGGCCAAATTCAAGCTGCTGGAAGCCGAGCAGCGGTTTGCGCTCGATTTTGGCCGTTTCCGCCATGCGCTTGACGTCGGCGCAGCACCGGGCGGCTGGACTTCTTTTTTGCTGGAAAAAGGAATGAAGGTCACGGCCATTGATCCGGCTGCGATGCATCCGAGTCTGGTGCGCCACCCGCAGCTGACGATTCACCGCAAAAATGCTGCCGAGGTCAAGCTTAAAAGCGGCGAGTTCGATCTGCTTGTCTGTGACATGAGCTGGAGTCCGCGCCAGATGGGCCGGCTCGTGCTCGATTTGCTGGATGCGCTCAAGCCTGGCGGCACCGCGATCATCACGGTCAAGCTGATGCACAAAAAACCGTTTCAGACCGTGCGCGAGCTGCTGGAAACGTTTGAGAATCGGCTGCAACTGGTGCAGGCCAAGCAGCTTTTTCACAATCGTGAAGAACTGACCTTGTATTTGCAGAAGCTGTGGTAGAGGATCAACGGCCGAGAAAATAGTAAAAAAAGGTTGAATTTCCATTTTATTATGTTATACTTGAGGTAATTCAATCAAACAAGCGGAAGCACCGCTGAATCGGAACTGCATGTTCCGGCTCGGCGCGTGCTTTTTTTGTTTGCCAAGGAGGGAGATATGAAGCAGGAACAACGGACGCTGATCGCAACCGCAGCGGCGCTGCTGGCAGGTGTATGGCTTGCCGCCGCATTGTTAGTGGAATTTTATCACCAATAAGGAGGCTTGTATGGGCAAAATAGAGCTGCTGCTGCTCGACGAGGACGAGCTGTATGGAGAAAGATTGGCCCTGTGCGCGGAACGCCCTGAGTTCGCTGCCCGCGTGCGGGTGCGCCTCTTTACACGAATGGAACAGGTCGAGCTGTGGTTGGCCGGAGCGGGGAACCGCGGTCAAATAATGCTGGCGGTTTCCGACGAATTTTATCATTTGGCACGCAAGGTATGCGCCGATGTCCGTGCAGCGGTAATTAGCGAATCGTTTGCCGGCTGCGGTAGCGATGAGGGCTTGCTTGTGCTGTACAAGTTCAGGCCGTTGCATGAAATCGTCGGTGAGCTGCTTGCGTATTTTGAACAGGCTCCGGGAAAGGCCGTCGCCGTTCCTGTGCATCGGAGTCAAATATTGACGGTGTATTCAGCAGTCGGAGGCAGCGGGAAAACGACCACGGCGCTGCATGTGGCGCAATGGCTGGCTTTTCGCGGGCAGCGCGTGTTTTATCTCGGCTTCGAGCCTTCAGCTGCGATTGACCGTCAGCTGCACGGCGAACAGCCGTCCCGTTATACGGAGCTGATGCAGCTGGCTGCGCAAATGCCGCCAGGTCAATTAGCGGTACAACTGGAGCGCATGAAGTCGCATGCACCGCTGCTGGGCATCGACTTTATAGCGCCGTCGGCCGCTGTGAAAAGCTCGTTCGACGTCGGCGGGCAGGAGGTACGCTGCTTGTTGGAAGCGCTGCTCGCTTTGAACAGCTATGAATGCATCATCGTGGATACGGACAGCTCGCTGCACCCGCGCGTGCGGACGGCATTAGACATGAGCGACGCCGTCTGGTGGCTTGTGCTTGACGATTTCAGCTGTCTGCACAAAACCGGAACCTACCGCAAGCTGCTGCCGCCACTAAAAAATGTGCGTTTTGTCGTCAATCAGTTTATGGGCGAATGCTTTAACGAATTTGAGCGGCACGATGTGCCGATTAGCGGTATATTGCCCTATATGCCGCAGTGGAAAAACGCGGAGCCAACCGAAGCGAATTTCGCGGACAGTCCGTTTGCCCAGCGGGTTCACCAATTGTACGCAGCGATGATGTTCGAAGCGCTGGACAAATATGAAGGGCAGGGCGAATCGGTTCGACTTGGCCATGCAAAGGGATAGAAGGGAGCAAAGCCTATGGCGAAATATGCGACAGCCGTGCGTTTTTTTAAAGAAGAAGACGGTTTGGGAACGCTGGAAATGCTGTTGATTATTGCAGTGCTGGTAGCGATTGCGATTGTTTTTCGTAAATGGATTTTAGCGTGGTTTCAAAAGCTGCTTGGCGACGCCAACAGCGATCTGCAAAACAACGGCAGCGTGCCCGTGTGTGTGCCGGGACCGACCGTGAGCTGTGAACCGGCTCATTAAGACAGCTTGCCGTTTTTTCTGTAGCAAGGACGG
This sequence comes from Paenibacillus athensensis, assembly GCF_004514475.2. Taxonomy (GTDB): domain Bacteria; phylum Bacillota; class Bacilli; order Paenibacillales; family NBRC-103111; genus Paenibacillus_AL; species Paenibacillus_AL athensensis. The sequence goes on from NZ_MYFO02000001.1 coordinate 298,661, forward strand.
ACGTATCCTGCTGGAAACGGGACTTATGATGCCGATCTTATTGCTGCTGACGCTTGCCGTGGTGTTTGGCGGCTTGGGGATCTACAAGCAATGGGAGGCGGGAGCGTTGGCGCAAACTGCTGCCGAACGGCTGGCCTATGCGTGGAATAGCAGCGCTAAAGACCTGCTTGCCGGTCGTTTCGATCCGGCTGTGAGCGATGGCTTGTACTGGCGCTGGACAGATGATCTGGCAGATGATCCGTTCGGTCGCTCTCTGGGGACGGCACTAACTCTGCAGATGGAGCTGCCGGCAGCCACGCTGCCCACGCCTATGGCCTTGCCAGCGGCAAAGCTGGCTAGAGCAGCAATGCTCGTCGCACCTGCGGGCATGGCGGGGAACGTGCTATATCGAAACGCCGGCTTGCAGCAGCGGACCGTTGTCGTGAGCTTGCACACACGGTTTCCGCTCTCGAAAAACATCGATCAGCTTGTAGGACGCAATGATCTGTCCGGGCAAGGTACAGCGCATGTGGTGGACCCGGTAGAGCTGATCCGCTTGATCGATATGAACCGCACTTATGTTCCTCAGCTGCCGGCATCGCTGACGCTGGAGGCGGCCAAGCGTCTTTGGGTGGAGCCTGGCAAATCTTTGGCCGACGAAACGCCTTTCATTCGTTCTGAGGCGCAAGCCGCCGCTTATTTGCGAAAGCTCGTTGCGGGCGAGCAGCGTGTGCTGACCGTTTCCGGCGATCAACGCCGCGTTGCTGATGCGTTTGACGCGCAAGCGGGAATCGCGCACATGGCTTTTTACACCTTTAGCGAAAAGCAGCTGCGCAGCGTGCAGCTGGTCAAAGACGCATCGCTCCTGCAAAGCGGCCAAGCAATCAATGGAATCGTCTGGCATTTTTTTCATCCCGTTCAGCTTCCCTCCGCTGCGCTTCGCCGGGATTTGGCAGCAGTCGGCATCGCCGTCGTGATTCATCCATAACCGTTAAAAGGGGTGATGCGTTGAAATTGTTGCGCGCTCAGCATGGAACGATAACTGTCTATATGCTGATCTTGATCATCCCGCTATTGATGATAGCCGGTCTGTTGATCGACTTGGCGAGAATCAGGCTGGCAACAAATGAAAGTGAAACCGCGCTCAAGGCCGGCTTGCGTTCGGTGATGGCCGGATATGACCGCAGCTTGCAAACCTTCGGGCTCTGGGGGATGACCGCCAGCGCAAATTCGGCGCAGCAAGAGCTAAGCGCAATCATGTCCGCCAACCTGTCCGGGAGCGTGCAAGGCGGTCTGCCTTTGATCGACACTTCGCTGGAGAACGGCCGCGCCCGCCTAACGCCGGTATACTCGCTGGCGAGTCAGCTTATCTTGCGCCGGCAGCTGCTGGAAGCGGTGAAGTGGCAAGCGCCGCTGTCGTTTGAGCGCTATGTGGGCAGTGCGCTGCGGCCGGTTGAAGCTTCGGCTCCGCTGGCTGACGGGGTCAAGCTAGGGCGCGCCATCAAGGCGCTGGACAAGCTGCTTGATCAGCGGAACGCAGCAGGGGACGAAGCATGGGCAAGTCTGGAGGCGCTCTATAAGCTGTGGCAAGACGATGTTGCTGCGCTGCAGCAGCAGTCGGCACTGCTTCAACAAGCCGCTGATGAGCCGGAGGAGCGTGAAGCGCTGTACGTGCTGCATGCCCGGGCGCGAAGCCTGCTGTCGCAAAGCTCCGGACGTCAGCAGGAGCAATTGCGAGCAGCTGCCGAGCTGACGATGCGCGCACAGCTGGCAAACGAGCGCCTGCAGACTGCGCTTGCGGATGCCCGCAAGCAGTTGCTTCCTTCCTTGCTGCCGGTGGAAGGAGTGCTGGATGCCGTCCCGCTTTACGGAGCCTTTGATTTACGTGAGGCTGAAGATGCGCTCGCATCGCTTGTCACCAGGCTTGCAGCGGTTGGCACTTACTGGGACGGGCTATCCCCGGACCGGCTTGAGCAGGCCGGACAACGATTGGCTGCACTAACGATGGAAGGAACGCGCTGGCATGAAGTCAATTCCCAGGCTGATCGTGCGCGCCAGCAGCTGCTCAAGGCTGCCGATGCCCGCCGGCGGCAAGTAAAAGCAAGCATCCAAGCCGATTTCATGCAAGTCGATTCACTTGCGGAACCGCCCGGCTGTGCCGCTGGGAAGGACGGCTTTAATGACGCGTACCGTCATCTGCAGATGAGCGGTCCGGCAGAGGAGCAAGGACTCTATCAAAAATACCGCAGCTTGAACGGGCAAGATTCAGACATCGGCGGTCTTGCCGCCTTTGAATGGAATCAGCCGGAAGCGTTTAGTCTCGGTGCGCTGCAATTGCTGGATTCGCTGCTGGCTGCAGCGGCAGAGGAGCTACGCGATGATATCTGGATTCATGAATATGTGCTGACGGTATTTAGCAGCCGTACCGCAAAGAGCGATTTTTCGAACCGCCGTTTGGTTGGACAGGAAGCGGAGTATGTGCTGTACGGGTTTTCCGGCTGCGGAGCAAATCTGTCTGCTGCGTATGTCGAAATGTTTTCGCTGCGTCTGGCCGTGCGTACCGTCGAGGCTTTGCTGCAGCCGGACCCGGCCGATCTGCAGCTCGGTTCGCCGATGCTGGTGTTGCTCGCTGCAAGCGCAGAAGGCGCGAAGCAAGCCGCAGCCGATATGAAGCTGCTTATTGATGGACAAGCTGTTCCTTTTTTCGAAAACAAGCCATTCCATGTAATCCAACTGAGCTATAACGATTACTTGCGGATTTTTTTACTCGTGCATAGCAGCCAAACAAAAACGTTGGCACGCATTCAAGCGCTGCTGGAGCTGAATACAGGGCTGGATCTGCGGCAAGCATCCGCCTGCTTCGAGAGCACAGCGCAAAGCAGCATCCGCCTATGGTTTGTACCTGCTTTCGCGCAACTGCCGTTTGGCTCCCGGCTGCTGGGCTGCGAGCTTCGCAATCAGAGGTGCGTCATTTCCAGCACAGCCATTTGGTCGTATTGATATCGCAAGCTTGATCGCCAGATAAAGAGAGGAGGCGTCTGCAGGATGCTGCGATTTTGCGCCCGAAGGGACGGCGGTATTGTATTGGAGGCTGCGCTGCTGCTGCCGCTTGCGCTCGCGTTCTTGCTGGCGATGATCGAGCTGATTCATGTGAGCCGGACTGAGCTGGCGCTGCGTTCCGCTACAAACGAGGCGGTTAAATCGCTTGCCGCTCAGTTGCATCCGCTGGCGCTGCTGCACCAAGCCCAAGCGCAGCAGAACCCTGCTCCATCAGTTGCCGAAGCCCAGCGCCGTATAAGAGAAGCCAGAGCGTTGGCACTGCAGCCTGGTGTTTTTGCCGCCGGCTATGAAGCCTATGTGTCGGACGAACTGCTTGATCTGTGGCGCATAGAGCTGGCTCAGCAGGACAGCGATCAGCTTTTGCCGCAAAATCTGACTGATTTGACCACATTGGTGTATGCATACTGCAATCCTAGGCTAATCCGCGCCAGCCAGTTTCATGTCATCGGCTATCAACTGCCGGATTTATCGGAAAACAAAGCCCCGTACCTGATGATTGAAGCGGAGGTGCAATTCGATTTGCGAATTCCATTTTTTAGCCGCACGTGGATGCTTAAAAAAAGAGCGATGGAACGCGCCTGGACGGGTGTGTAGAGAGGAGGAGGGTTTGGTTATTTTGTTTGCGGCCGTTGTTATCGTAGCTTTTATTACCGATGTGCGTAAAATGATCATTCCGAATGAATTGACGGCATTTGCTGCTTTGTCCGGCGTTTCCTGGCACTTGATCAGCGAAGGGTGGCCGGGACTTTGGTTTGCGGGAATGGGGCTGGCAACCGGCTTCGCGCTGCTGGTGGGCTTGTATGCGGCCGGCGCTTTGGGCGCGGGCGACGTAAAGCTGTTTGCCGGTATCGGGGCAATGATGGGCACCGTATTTGTATTCCAGTGTGTACTTTATTCCTTGTTGCTTGCCGGCTTGATCGGGCTGCTGATTGCGCTGTTTCGGAAAATGACGCTGCAGCTTGCTTGTACAATGACCTATTGGGCAATTTCGTTTTGCTTGCGCGAAAACAGGCTGCGGTTGCGCGATTTCAGGCAAATGAGCAGCATTCGCTTCCCGTTCATGTACGCCGTGCTGCCCGGCGCTGCGGTCGCTTTATGGTATCACCCGCTGCCCGTGTAAGCGATGGCATCCGCAGTCCGGCGGTCTGGCCTGATTTTTATCCAGCAGCGTCATTTTTTTATTTCCCGTCCGCTGGCGCAAGTGGTATAATAAGACGTCGCGAAAAGGCGATTAACTTCGTAGAGACGGGAGTTTGGATTGACGATATGAGTCTGTTGACAGTCGAAGACGTCAGCCATAGTTTTGGCGGGCGGGTATTGTTTAAAAATGTTTCGTTTCGTTTGCTGGCCGGTGAGCGTGTCGGTCTTGTAGGCGCTAACGGTGTAGGCAAATCTACGCTAATGAATATATTGACCGGACAGGTGCTCAAGGATGATGGGAAAGTCGAATGGACGCCGCGCGTTCACTACGGCTATCTCGACCAGCACTCCAAGCTGACGCCGGGCAAGACGGTGCGCGACGTGCTGCGCGACGCATTTTTGCCGCTGTATGAGCAAGAGCAGGAAATGCTCGCGATTACGGAAAAAATGAGCGAGGCTTCCCCCGAGGAGCTGGAGCTTTTGCTGGAACAGATGGGAGAAATTCAGGAGCGTCTGGATGCGAGCGGCTTTTATTTGCTCGATGTCAAGGTTGAGGAGATGGCCAATGGTCTGGGCCTGAACGCGATCGGTCTGGAGCGCGATGTCGCGACGCTGAGCGGCGGTCAGCGCACCAAGGTGCTACTGGCCAAGCTGCTGCTGGAAAAGCCGACCGTGCTGCTGCTGGACGAGCCGACGAACTATCTGGATGTTGAGCACATCGAATGGTTGAAAAACTATTTGCAGGAATATCCGTTTGCCTTCATGCTCATTTCCCATGATACGGAGTTCATGAACCAGGTGGTCAATGTCATTTACCATCTGGAATTTTCCAAGCTGACCCGGTATACGGCGAATTATGAGAAATTTTTGCAGATGGCTGAAATCAACAAAAACCAGCATATCGATGCTTATGAAAAGCAGCAGGAATATATCAAGCAGCAGGAGGATTTCATCCAGCGCAACAAAGCGCGGTATTCGACCTCAGGACGGGCGAAAAGCCGCCAGAAGCAGCTGGAGCGCATCGATCGGATCGATCGTCCGGAGACAGCGGCCAAGCCGACGTTTGTGTTCAAGGAATCGCGAGCTAGCGGACGGATTGTTTTTGAAGCGGAAAAAATGGAAATCGGCTATGACCGGCCGCTGCTGCCGCAGATGAGCGTTTCCATTGAACGCGGCGAGAAAATTGCCATTGTCGGCTGCAACGGCGTGGGCAAATCGACGCTGCTCAAAACGATTTTGGGCAAAATCCAGCCTTACAGCGGCAAAACGTACCGCGGCGACTTTTTGTTCCCCGCTTATTTTGAGCAGGAGGTCAAAGCCGGCAATATTACGCCGATTGACGACGTATGGAACGAATATTCGCATATGAACCAGCATGAGGTACGCGCGGCGCTGGCCCGCTGCGGCTTGACCAACGAGCATATTACACGGCCGCTGAGCATGCTGAGCGGCGGCGAGCAAGCGAAGGTGCGGCTGTGCAAGCTGCTGATGCGGGAAAGCAACTGGCTGCTGTTTGACGAGCCGACGAACCATTTGGACGTTGTCGCCAAAGAAGAGCTGCAGCGCGCCTTGAAGGAGTACAAGGGCACCGTGCTGCTCGTATGTCACGAGCCGGATTTTTATGAGGGCTGGGTGACCAAGGTATGGGATGTCGAGTCCTGGTCGACGAATCAGAAGGTACGGCAATAGAAGGAGGAACGGGTTTTGCTGACACATATTGTGTTGTTCAAGCTCAAGGACCGCAGTCCAGAAGCGATTGAGGTTACGCGCAAGGTGCTTGCCGATATGGAGGGCAAGATTGAGGTGCTGCGGCATATCGAGGTTGGAACGGATGTGCTGCATGCCGCACGTTCCTACGATATCGCGCTGATTACGAAGTTCGACTCGCTGGAGGATTTGCATGTTTATGATACGCATCCGGTGCACGAGCAGGTTAAAGCGCATATGAAAACGGTGCTGGACGGGAGTTCCGTTTGCGTCGATTTTGAAAGTTAATCGTTTGAAAAACGTATGAAAACAGTGTAGTATCCTTATTTAAGAGGCTGCACTGTTTTTGCCTGTTCAGGCGGATTCCCGCATGGGGACGCCTTGCGGGCTGAAGGGAGGGGCCGTTTTTGATGATCGCGATCGATCAGGCTTACGTGATGGAAATGCTCGATTTGCTGCTGCGGACGCCAAGCCCGACCGGCTATACGCACGAGATCATGCGCAAGCTGGAGGAGCAGCTCGCACAGCTCGGGTATGTCATGGCGTATACGAACAAGGGCTGCGGCGTTGTCACGATTCCCGGCGCGGACGCCAGCCGGGTTGTCGGCATTTCCGCGCATGTCGATACGCTGGGCGCGATGGTTCGTTCGATCAAAGCCGACGGCCGGCTGCGAATGACGCCTCTCGGCGGCTATATGATGGGCTCTGTGGAAAACGAATATTGCCGTATCCATACGCGCGATGGTGGCGAATACGAAGGGACGATTTTGCCGACGCATCCGTCTGTGCACGTGTACGACGATGCGCGCGAGCAAAAGCGCGAAGAAGCGAACATGGAGGTGCGCATCGACGAGTCTGTACGCTCCAAAGCGGATGCCGAGGCGCTGGGCATCCGCGTCGGCGATTTCATATCGTTTGATCCACGCGTCCGCTTGCTGCCGAACGGCTATGTCAAATCGCGACATCTGGACGATAAAGCCGCTGTCGCCGCTGTGCTTGGACTGCTTGCAGGGCTACGCGAAGCGCAGGCCGAGCCCATTTGTACGGTCAAGCTGTTTTTCTCGACGTATGAAGAGGTGGGGCATGGCTCGGCATATATCCCGGAGGACATTCAAGAGCTGCTGGCCGTCGACATGGGCGCGCTCGGCGACGATTTGAGCGGCAATGAGGAAGGCGTCTCGATCTGCGCCAAGGACTCCTCCGGACCTTACGATTACGGCATGACTTCGCAGCTGATCCGACTGGCCGAGCGCGAGGGCATCCGCTACGCCGTCGACATTTATCCGCGATACGGCTCGGACGCATCGGCCGCATTGCGCGGCGGACGCGATATTCGCGCAGCGCTGCTTGGGCCAGGCGTTCATGCTTCACACGGCATGGAGCGCACGCATATTGACGCCGTCATGGGAACCGCGCGCCTGCTGGCCGCTTATATTACGCATGCGGAGGAATGAAAAAACGGCCTGCACAAGAGGCGGCCGGGAGGATAACGGCATATGAATATTTTAAGCGTACAAAACATTTCCAAAAGCTACGGCGACAAGGTTTTGTTCGACGATATTTCGTTCACGCTGAACGAAAAGGAGCGTATCGGGCTGATCGGCGTAAACGGCACCGGCAAATCGACCCTGCTGCAGCTGCTGGCAGGGCTGGAGACCCCGGATCGAGGCAAGCTGGTGCACGCGAACCATTTCCGCGTGGAATATTTGCCGCAAAACCCGGAGTTCGAACCGGACTCTACGGTGCTGGAGCAAGTATTCCACGGCAGCTCGCCGCTCATGCAGGCGCTGCGCGACCATGAGCGGGCGCTGGCCGAGCTGGAGGCGGAGCCGTCCAGCTCGGAGAAGCAGGCGCGGCTGTTCAAGGTCCAGCAGCGCATGGACAGTCTCGGCGCGTGGGAAGCCGGCACCGTCGCCAAAACGGTGCTCACGCGGCTCGGCATCGCCGAGTTCGACAAGCCCGTCGGCCAGCTGTCCGGCGGGCAGCGCAAGCGCGTCGCGATGGCGCGCGTGCTAATCCAGCCCGCGGATCTGCTTATCCTCGACGAGCCGACGAACCACATCGACAATGAAACCGCGATGTGGCTGGAGGAATTCCTCAGCAAGTGGAAGGGCGCCTTGCTGCTGGTCACGCACGACCGCTATTTCCTGGAGCGCGTGACAAACCGCATGCTGGAGCTGGACCGCGGCAAGCTGTACAGCTATGAAGGCAACTACGAAGCGTTTCTGGAGAAGAAAGCCGAGCGCATGGAATCGGAAGCGGCCAGCGAAGACAAGCGGCAAAACCTGTTGCGGCGCGAGCTGGCTTGGCTGCGACGCGGAGCCAAGGCGCGCACGACCAAGCAAAAAGCGCGAGTGCAGCGCGCCGAGGAGCTGCGCGACCGCAAGCTCGACGGCCCGGCCGACAAGCTCGACATGGCGCTGGCGGGCAGCCGGCTCGGTAAAAAGGTGCTGGAGCTGGAGCATGTCAGCAAAAGCTACGGCGACCGCGCGCTGATCCGCGATTTCAGCTACATCGTCATGCCAGGCGACCGGCTGGGCATTATCGGTCCGAACGGCAGCGGCAAATCGACGCTGCTGAACCTGCTCGCCGGGCGTCTTCAGCCCGACAGCGGCACCATCGAAACCGGCCAAACGGTCAAGCTGGCCTATTATACCCAGGAAAACGTCGAGATGGACGGCAAAATGCGCGTGATCGAATACATCAAGGAAGTCGCGGAGCAAATCCGCACCGCTGACGGCGAGCTGATTTCCGCTGCGCAAATGCTGGAACGGTTCCTGTTCTCGCCAGCATTGCAATGGACGCCGATCGAACGGCTGTCCGGCGGCGAACGGCGGCGTCTTTACCTCTTGCGCACGCTGATGGGCGAACCGAACGTGCTGCTGCTTGACGAGCCGACCAACGATCTCGACCTGCAAACGCTGACGATTCTCGAAGACTATCTGGAATATTTTCCGGGCGCCGTCATTACCGTATCCCACGACCGCTACTTTCTTGACCGTACGGCCGAGCATTTGTTTGCGTTTGAAGGCAGCGGGGCGCTGACGCCGTATTTCGGCAACTACTCCGACTATCTGGAGGAGAAGCGTCAGCAGGAGGAAGCGGAGCAGCAGCGCAAGGCTGCGTTGAAGCCAGCGGTATCCGCAGCTCAGCAGCAAGCGGCCGGAGGAAGCGGCTCAAGCCAGTCCCAAAGCCAGCCGTCCGCGCGTCCCAAAAAGCTCACCTTCAAGGAGCAGAAAGAATGGGACGAAATCGAAGGCCGCATCGGCGCGCTGGAGGAACGAATAGCCGGGCTCAAGGCGCAGATCGAAAGCGCGGGCAGCGATTTTGACAAGGTGCGGACTTTGTATGAAGAGGAGCAAGCGACGCAAGCCGAGCTCGACGGGGCCGTGGAGCGGTGGTCGTATTTATCCGAATTGGTAGAAGAGATTGAAAGAAGTAAATTATGATATAATAGGTAACAGACTACTTACAAAGGCAGGTATTTTCCCTCTATGATTACCGTATCCAATGTGACGCTTCGCTACGGCAAACGTGCGCTTTTCGAAGACGTCAACATCAAATTCACGCCGGGCAACTGCTACGGCCTGATCGGCGCCAACGGCGCCGGCAAATCGACGTTTCTGAAAATTTTGGCCGGCGAAATCGAGCCGAACAAAGGCGATGTCAGCATTCCGCCTACTGAGCGTATGGCCGTGCTCAAACAGAACCATTTTGAATTCGACGACTTCGAAGTGCTCAAAACCGTCATCATGGGGCATGCCCGCTTGTACAAAATTATGGAGGAGAAGGACGCGCTATACGCCAAAGCCGATTTCTCCGAAGAAGACGGCATGAGAGCAGCCGAACTGGAGGGCGATTTCCAGGAGCTGGACGGCTGGCAGGCCGAATCCGACGCAGCCGAGCTTTTGATTGGTCTTGGCATTCCGACCTCGCTGCACGACACCAAGATGAGAGATCTCGACGGCAACGAAAAGGTCCGTGTGCTGCTTGCGCAAGCCTTGTTCGGCAACCCGAACATTCTGCTGCTTGACGAGCCAACCAACCATTTGAATTTGGAATCGATCCGCTGGTTGGAGCATTTTCTGTCGCGCTTTGAAGGCACCGTCATCGTCGTATCCCATGACCGGCACTTCCTGAACCAAGTGTGTACGCACATCGCCGACATCGACTTCGGCAAAATTCAGTTGTACGTCGGCAACTACGACTTCTGGTACGAATCGAGCCAACTGGCGCTCAAGCTGACACGCGACGCGAACAAAAAAACCGAAGAAAAGCGCAAGGAGCTGGAAGCGTTTATTGCCCGTTTTAGCGCCAACGCCTCGAAATCGAAGCAAGCCACCTCGCGGAAAAAGCAGCTTGAAAAGCTTACGCTGGAGGACATCCGTCCGTCGAACCGTAAATATCCGTTTATTCATTTCAAACCGGAGCGCGAAGCCGGCAAGCAGCTGCTTGCAGTTGAAGGACTGTCCAAGTCCGTTGAAGGCGTGCAGGTGCTAAACAATCTGACGTTCACGGTCAACAAAGGCGACAAAATCGCTTTCGTCGGTCCGGACGGCTTGGCAAAAACGACGCTGTTCAAAATCGTCATGGGCGAGCTGGAAGCCGACCAAGGCTCGTATTCGTGGGGCGTAACGACCACGCAGGCCTATTTTCCAAAGGATAGCCAGGAATATTTCGACGTGGATCTTAACCTTGTCGACTGGCTGCGCCAATATTCCAAGGATCAGGATGAATCGTTCCTGCGCGGCTTCCTTGGCCGCATGTTGTTCTCCGGCGAAGAAGCGCTGAAAAAAGCAAATGTGCTCTCCGGGGGCGAAAAGGTGCGCTGTATGTTCTCCAAAATGATGCTCACCGGCGCTAACGTGCTGATTCTCGACGAGCCGACGAACCATCTCGACCTCGAATCGATCACGGCGCTGAACAACGGACTGGTTGATTTTGACGGTACGATTTTGTTCGTCTCGCACGACCATCAGTTCATTCAAACGATTGCCAATCGGGTCATGGAAATTACGCCAAACGGCCTCATCGACAAAATGATGACGTACGACGAATATCTGGACAGCGAAGATGTAAAAAGACAACGCGAGCAGCTATACGTATAAGCGGCTGCACGCATGCAAAAGGCGCCCGGGATCGCAATATCGTCCGCTGGGCGCCTTTGGTTTGCTTAAAATTTAGCTTCCGCCTGTCCGGCGGCGCTGATTGTTGACTTTCTTGGTCATTTGGCTTTTCATCGACTGGTTGCCGCCGCCGCCGTGCTTAAGATTCGCTTTTTGTGCGGCTTGCTCGGCTTGCTTCTGCGCCAGCTTTTGCTTGATCGCATCGGCCAGGCTGACCTTCTTAGGCCCTTGCTCTTCAGGTTGATCAACAGGCTTGTCTGACAATCGGAACACCTTCTTTACGTAATATGATTATAGTATAATCGAATCGAAGCAAAGAGGAAAGAAGGGGACGACCCGAATGTTCGATCCGACGATTTATGATAATATGAAGGTCGTGCTGGAGGGCGCTGTGTACGATCTGGACATGGAGGGCGCCATCCTTGTGACACAGCGCTGCGACCGGATCGACCTGAGCTCGATGTCGCGCCATTACGCGATTGAATTTGCTTGCGGGCCGGAGCAGCCAAGCCGCGCACGCATCGAACTGTACGCGCATCTGAACGATTTGGCTGCGGAGATTATGGAACATCCGGGTGCCGCGCCGGGCTGCACGATGGAGGTGCGGTTTACGACGCCGGTGCGCGAGCCGCAGCGCGAATGTCCGGACATCGCCCGCAGGCTGCAGCTCATTTGGGGCAACCGCCCGTCGATCGAGCAGCGGCTTTCGTTTGCATACGCCGAAGCGCAAGCGTTGACGCCGGCATCGTATGTGAACGATATCCGCTTGCAGTTTGGCCGCAAGGTCGATGAAAGCCACATCGGCGATTTGCCGGAGCTGCTCGATTGCGCGGCGCAAAGCCTGCTGATGCTCGACAGGCGGGAGGGCTGACATGCGCGAATGGACGCAACGCGAGCTGCTGGAGCGCACGGAGCAGACGGAACATGACGGCAGCAGCTTTGCCGTATTTATTTATACGCCGCTGTGCGGCACCTGCAAGGTGGCCGAGCGTATGCTGCAGGTGATCGAAGCGATGCGGCCGAACTTGCCGCTGTTCAAAGGCAACATCAATTTCATGCCCGAGCTGGCCGCGACGTGGCAAATTCGCAGCGTGCCTTGCATTGCAGCCGTACGCGGCGGAAATCCCCAGGCGCTGATCTACAGCGTGCAATCGGTGGACGCATTGGATTTGCGGCTGTCGGAATTTTTAAAAATAAAGGAATAAAGGAGTGGACGCGGACATGAATCAATGGCAGGCGGGAGAGCTGGTAACGGCAGCCTACAAAACAGGAGTGTACATCGGTGAGATTGTGGAGATGACCAGTCCGATGAAAGCGGCGGTCAAGGTGCTTGCGGTGGCCGAGCATCCGACGCAAGGCGATTTGCATCAGCCAATGGACGGAGCTGTGTCGTTTTTTCATCAGCGACGGGCGCTAAGTCATCAGGAAATCGCATTGATGCCGGTCGGCTCGATCAAATCGTACAGCGGTACGGTGCCGGACTATCGGGAATCATTGAAAAGAGCGCTTGCCGCGCAAATCGCGGAGCTGTCGAATATGCAGAGATGGTCTGAGCGCTCTCTTCAAGAGCTGGAGCAGCTAAGCAAGGAGTACTTCCCGAGCGAATCGCCATAGGCTTCAGGAAACTTCCAGATACAGCTTGGTGCCGTCGTGGTATTTAAAAATGGCGACGTCGCCGATAATTTCGATCAGCGTAATCATTTTGAGCTTTTTGCGAAATTCGAAATTCAGTTCTTGTTCGCGCAGCTTGGCGTGCAGCATTTGCAGGTGAGACGATTTTTGCGAGTAGTTGAGCACGGGGATTATTTTATCCTTGAATTTAATGGTTATCATTTGCATGACCCATCCCTCCTTCAACTTGATTCTCTTATATAGTAACCGCAAAATGTTAGATTTGATTGACTGATCTATTAAGAAAGTGTCAGGAAATTTCGCTTTTTGTCGTAAAAGGAGGAAGCAAAGACGGTTGCGGCCTATGAAGTCGAAGCATATAATAAGAGAGGTTGAAAGCTACTACTTATTTTCGATGGGGGTTTTCCTAATTATGACTTCGCAAAAGCCAATCAGAATCGGCATTATCGGTGCCGGCAATATCGGAAATGTACATATGGAAGTTTTGAAGCAGGTCAAGGAAGCCGAGGTCACAGCCGTCACGGACGTGTATTTGCCGCTGGCCGAGCAACGAGCGAAGGAACATGGAATCGCCCGCGTGTATGAAGATGCGCACAAGCTGATCGCTGATTCCGAGCTGGACGCCGTCGTCGTTGCGGTTTCCAACGAATGGCACGCGCCGCTTGCTGTTGAAGCGCTGGAGGCCGGTAAGCACGTCATGCTGGAAAAACCGATGGCGATCAATCTCGAATCCGCCAAGCAAATCGTCGAAGCCGAACGCAAGGCCGGCAAGGTGCTGATGATTCCGCACCAGTTGCGCTGGGAGGCGCTGAGCCTGCTGATCAAGCAGCAGGTGGAGAAGGGCGCGCTTGGCAATATTTATCACGCCAAAGCGAGCTGGGTCCGCCGCAAGGGCATCCCGGGCTGGGGCACCTGGTTTACGCAGATGGATAAGTCGGGCGGCGGACCGCTGATCGATCTCGGCGTGCATATGCTCGACTTGTCCCTCTATCTGATGGGCAACGCCAAACCGATTTCGGTGTACGGAGCTACTTACGCCGAGTTCGGGCCACGCCGCAAGGGCATCGGCACGTGGGGAACGCCCAACTGGACGGGCAAATATGATGTCGAGGATTTGGCGACGGCCATGATCAAGCTGGACAACGGCGCGACGCTGTCGCTCGACGTCAGCTGGGCTGCTCTGGTCGATACGGACAACGAGCCTTGCGTGCAGCTGCTCGGCTCCGAAGGCGGCGCGATGATCCGCGGCGGCAAGGGCAAGCTGTTTGCCGAGCTGTTCGACCAGCCGGCCGACATCAACCTGTCGGTGCCGGATAACGATGAAGGCTCGCGCGTGCGGATGGCGAAGCATTTTATTTCCTGCATTCAAAACGGCACGCAGCCGCTGACCTCGGTCATGACCGGCTATACGAACAATCTGATTCTGGATGCGATCTATCGTTCGTCGCGCACCGGCAACGAAGTCAAGCTCGACTGGGACATCTAAGAGACGGGGGCAGCAGCAAGTGGACTGGGAGCTGTTAAGCATTATCGGAACCATCGCATTTGCCGTGAGCGGCGCGATCGTCGCGATGGAAGAGGAATACGATATTCTCGGTGTCTATGTGCTCGGGCTGGTCACGGCGTTTGGCGGCGGCGTCATCCGCAACCTGCTGATCGGCAAGCCGGTGACGACGCTTTGGGAGCAAGGCATCTATTTTCAGATTGCGTTGTTTGCGATGACGCTGGCGTTCATTTTGCCGGTGCGCTGGCTGAGGCTATGGAAGACGTGGGAAGCGTTTTTCGACGCGATTGGCTTGGCGGCGTTTTCGATTCAAGGCGCCGTATACGCCACCAATATGGGCCATCCGCTGAGCGCAGTCATCGTCGCTGCCGTGCTCACAGGCATTGGCGGGGGCATGGTGCGCGATGTGCTGGCCGGGCGCAAGCCGCTTGTGCTCAAGGACGAGATTTATGCCGTATGGGGCATGCTCGCCGGCGCGGTGGTCGGTTTGGGCTGGTCGCAGGGCACGTGGGAGCTGCTCGTGCTGTTTAGCCTGATTGTGTTCCTGCGTATGCTGTCCGTCGTCAACAAATGGAAGCTGCCGCGGCGTTCCTTGCGCCACGCCGTAAACCCGCCGGACCGGGAGCGCCGCTCCCGGGAATCCTGAGCGATAACGATAATCCGTGAGGTGATTCGCATGAGTGAAGAAGCGGTTTCGTTTAAGCAACAGCGCAAAATCGCCTGGGAAACGCTGCAACAGCGCATCGCGTCCGTCAAGGAGCTTGCAGATGGCGAGCTGGAGCGCTATGAGGTGTCCAAGGATACGGCAACCGGCGAGCATTTTCTGCATTATTCGTATCTCCATCGCGATCTGAGCGCTGGCGGCGAGCCTGAAGTGTTTCACCAGCTGTTGCCTCTGGAAACAGACGACGTGCTGGGGCTGGTGTTCGGCGAGCAGCCGTATACGTATCCGCAGCATTGGCGAGAGCCTTTTTTGCGCAACGGCCCCGAGGGCTTTTACATTTGGTTTGACCCCTCAGGTGAGCTGGAAGCCGAGCGCGACCAGGCCATCGCCCGGGAGCTGATGGACAAGCTGCGGCAGTTTCGCGAAGCCGGCAGCCTGAATGCCGAAGAAGTCGGCAAGCTGATGGACGAGTTGGACCGGATGCGCCGCAACGAGCCTTGATGAAGCGATAAAACAAGCAAAGCAACCTGTGTGCCATTGGGGCCGCAGGTTTTTTTGGCGTTCCGCACCGCGCGCGACCCCGATAAGCAGGTGGCCGGCCGGACAGCGGCTGTCAATCCGTGCTTGGGAATGTTGAGCAGAGCCTTGTTTGGCGCTTTGTTAGTAGGACGGAGGGTTCAAAAGCACCGGCAGGCATCTTGCGTTCTGAAAACACACCGTGAAGCAAGCTGTCCGGGCTGTAGGGCAACCTCGACCAGCAGCCCCGACACTTCCGTCAGCCCCCGCAATCCTTGCGTAGGGGGCTGTTCGGCTTGCAAAAAAACAGCCGTTTTGGAGCATAGTAAAGCTGAGCCCAAGAAGGAAGGAGCTTGCATGCTATGTATACGGTAGCCGATTTGCAGCAGCGTCAGGATCTGCTCAACGACATCCGGCAATTGGAGCGCCAGCTGCAGCAGGAGCTGGGACAGCCGGTTGCGCTGATTGCTTATGCGAACGAACCAACTGCGGCAGATGAACCGGCGGACGAAGGCCGCTAGAAAGAGGATTGCTGCTACAGAAAGGAGGACATTCCCGATGAATGAGATCAAAAAAACATGGAGCGTACGGCTCGGATGCCTGCTGGTCGCAGCGGCGATGGTCGGATTGACGGCTTGCTCGCAGGCGTCGCCCAAGCAGTCTCAAGGCATGCAGCCGAATATGTCCGATTGGGATGTGGACAGCCGCAACAATGAGAACGCAACGCTGGGAGCAAAGTCGCTGGCTCCGACGGCAACGCCGCCGCAGTCCAGCACAACGATTGACAGCACCGCGGCGCACCGCAATCACGGGCTGACGATGAGCCGCGCGCTCGCCGACAGCATTAAGCAAAGCGCGCATACGGGCTCGACGGCTGTCGCCGTTAGCGACGGAGGCATTTATGTCGCTGTTGACGCGGGCGGGATGCAGGCGATGTCGGCCGAATCGCGCTCGCTGGCGCAAACGAACGATCCGATGATGGGCGCAGGCCTGTTTGGCAGTGGGGCCGGGGCGCAGATGGACTGGACGTCCAGCAAGCCGCTGAACAAAGAGACGACGGCAGCCATCCAGCAAGCCGTGCATGCGGCTTACCCCGCAGCGAATGTGTTTATTTCGACCAATCCGCATTTTGTCAGCCGGATGTTGTATTATGACGCCCGCCAGCATCAAGGCGCAAGCTCCGACTTGTTTATGAACGAATTCAACACGATGGTGCGTTATGTGTTCCCGGGCTACGGCAACGGACAAAACCGGCTGCTGCCTCCGGCAAAATAATAAGCATAGAACAAAAGCCGTTAGGCATAATAAGCTTCGGCGCCCGGAGCGCCACTAACTTTGAGGAGGACACCACCCGATGTATCAAGTTACGCAGCAAATCAAAGAATGCCAGCAAATCATTTCTCAGCTGATTCAGCAAACCCAACAAGCCAATTCGATGTATCAGCAGCTGCTTCAGCAAGAGCAGCAAAATACGCAGCAGCTGGAGCAAATTGCTCAGCGCGAGCATGTAGCGGCGCAAATCATTCAACAAACGCTGCAAGGGCATAACCTGGCGCTGCAAAAAATGGAGCAATGTCTGCAAATCACCGCGCAGTTGGAGCAAATCGTTCAATCGCAATCGATGATGATCAGCCAGCAAAGCCAAGCATTCGCCAATCCGGCGATGAATCCGTACCAGCGCCACTAGGCATCCATTTGCACCCTCGGGCGTTGTGTCCGGGGGTGCTCGCGTATTTGCCCGGCCCTGCGCGGCTGGGGCCGCGAAGATAGAGCGAAGCACGCCGACTGCGCTGCGAACATGAATCAAGGAGGAGGGCAACGATGATCAAGCAATATTTTGCCGAAATCAAGCTGGAGGAAAACGATGATTTGAGCGAGGTGCTCGGCGATCTGGTGGACGAAGCGGAAAACCAGTACCGGACGCCGTATGTCGAGGTGGCGCAGGTGATTCCGCGCAAAAGTGATGTGTATACGGTCATTTTGAATCTCGATTTTCCGGAGCGCGGCGATGAGTAGCCGCTTCAAGGTCCGGGCTTATTGCAGCGCGCGCGGCTGCGATTACATACATAAAGAGGATGTGGTGCAAGCGATCGATTACGCTTCTTCCTACAGCGTAGCGCAAATGCTCAATGCCGCGGGACGGGTGGCGGCCTGTCCGGCGTGCGGCGCGGCCATGCAGTTCTATTCTCATGCGGTGATCGACGAATTCGGCTGAAGCCGACGGCCGGGGGCTCACGGGTGCAAGGCGCTTGACTTCACAGGCGTCGTGGCCGATAGTAGAGAGGAATGAGCTGCCAGGGAAGGGAAGAACGATTGCCATGCACAGCTTGAAGCTGCCAGAAGAAATCCGCAAAGCGCTGGAGGACAAAGAAGCCCGCGCGCCGCGCCGCGATCCGGGCCAGCCGCTGCCGGCCTATGAAGCGCCCGACGATGCGATTGTGACCGATGCGGTCATCGCCTTATTTTTAGGAAAAAACGTATTGCTTAAAGGCCCGACAGGATCGGGTAAAACGAAGCTGGCCGAATATTTGGCGAGCTTGTTTGCGCAGCCGCTGCACGTGGTCAACTGCTCGGTCGATCTCGATGCCGAAGCGCTGCTTGGCTTCAAGACACTGACCCGCAATGATCAGGGCGAGGCGCTGATTGAATTTGTGCCGGGACCGTTCGTGCGGGCGATGACGAAAGGCGAATTTCTGTATATCGACGAGGTCAACATGGCCAAGCCGGAGACGCTGCCGATCATTAACGGGGTGCTGGATCACCGCCGTTCGCTGACCAATCCGTTTACGGGCGAAACGGTGGAGGCCGGCGCGGATTTCCGCGTCATCGCCGCGATTAACGAAGGCTACATCGGCACGACGCCGCTGAACGAAGCGCTGAAAAACCGCTTTGTGACGATTGAAGTGCCATATTTGCAGGGCGAAGCGCTGCTGACGCTGCTGCGCCGCCAGTCCGGGCTGCGCGACGAACGGCTGCTGCAGCGGTTCGTGCAGCTGTCGGCCGATCTGCTGGCGCTGATCGAAATGGGCCAGCTGCCGGATGAAGCCGGTTCGATCCGGGCGCTGCTGGATGCCTGCGATTTGGCCGTGCACATCCCGCCGCAGCGCGCCGTGGCGCGGGCGATTGCCGGCAAGCTGGAGGACGAGCGGGAGAAAAGCGCGGTGCAGCATGCGGCGGAGACGCTGTTCTAGCGATGTTCGTCGGCAAAGTGAATCTGCTGCAGGATACCAAGGACGCGCTTTTGCATATGCAGCTGGAGGATTTGGCCAAGCTGCTGAGCCGACGCCGCGACATCCGGGTGGAAACCGGCTTTCACGCCCTGTATGACGAAGCGGCCGGCGTGTTAACCGTCAGCCAGTTCTGGCGCGATCTACCCCCTGGCGTACGCGCTGCCGGATGGAAAAGCGACGTTTATTTGCGCGCGTTCGGCAGCGCGTGGTTTTCCGATGCAGCGGCGATCGCGACGTTTATGGCAGAAAGCGAAAGCGGGCCGCTGCCCGTGCTGGCCCGCCAGCTGTTTGCGCTCGGCGAGGACATGCGGCTTACGCGCATCTGCCGCGAGCAGCGGCCGGGGATGGCGCGCGTGTTCGCTCAGCGCCACGAGGCTTATGCCGCCTATTACCGGCATCCGCTGCGCGGCTATATCCGTAAACGCGAATACGCCGAGGCGCTGCTGCTGCTCGTTTACGGCTGGTTTACCGGCAGCGCGGCGCTGACGGTCGATGCGGCAGCCGCGGCCGACGCCAGCGCAGCGGAGCTGGAGGCGCTTGGCGAGCTGCGGGCGCTCTTGCAGCCGCTGCCCGCGCTGCTGGAGCGCCTCGAAGCGGCGGCGTCGACCGGCGAAGCCGCCGCGCTGTGCCGCGAGCTGACGGCAGCGCTCGCGTACCGGCTCGGCCGCGATGCCGCCGCCCCGCTGTTCGCGACGTCGCCGGGCTCCGGCACGGCGGCGCCGCTTCCGGCGGGCTATCGCGGCCCGCTGCCGCCGGCGAGGCCCTTGGCCGACGCCGGCGGTAGCGACAAGGCGGCCGGCCCGGCTGGCCGCCTGGAGGGCGAGCGGCTCCCGATGTGGAGCCGCGAAAGCGCCGACCGCAGCCCCGGGCCGCTGCGGTTCGAGCTGGAACGCGGCCGGCCGGCAGACGCGTTCGGGGGCGCGCCGCGCGCGGGCGATGCCACGGACGCCGCGCGGGCGCTGACGCCGGCGCAGGGCCGCTCGCGCCGCGCCGGACAAAGCGGCGCCGCTGCGGAGCGCCGCTATCGCGGCGACCTGCCGGGCCCGCAGCCGGGCGTCGCCGCCAGCCCGAACGCCGCGCGGCTCACCGCGGCGTGGCTCGCGCCCGTGAAGCCGTCGCCGGAGGAGACGGCGGCTTACGGGCGGATGCGCGAGCGCGTGCTGCCCTTCACGCGCCAGTTGCAGCGAGCGATTCGCCGCTCGCTGGAGCAGCGGCGGGTCGCGCCGCGCGCCGACCGCCCGTTCGGGCGGCTCGACAAGCGCTTGACCCGCATCGTCACCGAAGAGGTGCCGCGCCTCTTCAGCAAAAAGCTCAGCCCGACGCCCCGGCTCGACGCAGCGCTGACGCTGCTCGTCGACTGCTCGGCGTCGATGCAGGACAAAATGGAGGCGACGAAGCTCGGTTTGACGCTGTTTCACGAAGCGCTCAGGAGCCTCGCTATCGCCCATGAAATCGTCGGCTTCTGGGAAGACGCCGACCGCGTCACCGCGCAGGAAGCGCCAAGCTGCTTCCGGATCGCCGTCGACTTCGCCCGCTCGCTGCTGCCGGGCCGCGGCGCGGCGATTATGCAGCTGGCGCCGCAGCAGGACAATCGCGATGGCTTTGCGATCCGCCTGATGACGGCGCGCCTGCTCCAGCGGCCCGAGCGTCAGCGTGTGCTGCTGGTGTTCTCCGACGGCGAGCCCTCGGCAGCCGACTATCACGAAAGTGGGATCGTCGATACGCATGCCGCAGTCAGTGAGGCCCGCCGCCGCGGCATCGACGTCGTCAGCGTGTTTCTCGGCAGCGGCGGCGAGGTGCACGAAACCGAACGCGCGGCGATGCAAAGCATCTACGGGCGCGGCAGCGTCGTCGTCCCGGAGCTGGCGGAGCTGCCCGGCCGGCTCGCGCCGATTTTGCGCAAGCTGCTGCTCAAATCTATCTTTTGACGGCAAAATCCTTTACAATAGAGCAGTGAAATGCTGGAAGCGACTTACACAGGAGGAGACAGAACATGTACGGAGCACCCTTATCCCCGAAAGCCCGCAAGCTGCTCTTGCTTGGCTCGGGCGAGCTCGGCAAGGAAGTTGTGATCGAGGCGCAACGGCTGGGGATCGAAACGATTGCCGTGGACCGCTATGCCGGCGCGCCGGCGATGCAGGTAGCTCACCGCAGCCACGTCATCGACATGCTGGACGGGGAACGTCTGCGCCGCTTGATCGAAGAGGAAAAGCCGGACCTGATCGTGCCGGAAATCGAAGCGATCGCTACCGAGACGCTCGTCGAGCTGGAACAGGAAGGCTTTCGCGTCATTCCGACCGCGACGGCGTCGCGCCTGACGATGGACCGCGAGGGCATCCGCCGGCTTGCCGCCGAGACGTTGGGCCTGCCGACGGCGCGTTATGCGTTTGCCGACAGTCTGGACGAGCTGCGGGAGGCTGTGGCCGCTATCGGCACGCCGTGCGTGATCAAGCCGATCATGAGCTCTTCCGGCAAAGGACAAAGCGTCTGCCGCACGCCGGAGGGCGTGGAGGCATCGTGGAACTACGCAATGGAAGGCGGCCGCGCCAAAAAAGCGCGCGTCATCGTTGAGGAGTTCATCCATTTTGATTCGGAAATTACGCTGCTGACGGTTCGCTCGGTGTCCGGCACCAGCTACTGCCAGCCGATCGGCCACATCCAGAAGGACGGCGACTATATCGAATCGTGGCAGCCGCACGGCATGAGCGAGGCGCAAATCGCCGAAGCGCAGCATATTGCCGGCACGATTACCGAAGCGCTCGGCGGGTACGGGATTTACGGCGTCGAGTTGTTTTTGACGGCCAAGGGCGTGGTTTTCAGCGAAGTGTCGCCGCGTCCGCACGATACGGGCATGGTGACGATGGCGACGCAGGATTTATCCGAGTTCGCGCTGCATGCGCGGGCGATTCTCGGCCTGCCGATCCCCGACATTCGCCTTTTGACGCCGGGGGCCAGCTATACGCTGAAGGCTGACCGCGAGCACGCCGATTACGCGATTGGCGGACTGGAGCAAGCGTTGTCCGTGCCCCACACACAGGTGCGGATTTTCGGCAAGCCGAACACGCTCGCCGGTCGCCGAATGGCGGTGGCGCTGTCCAGCGCCGGAACGGTGGAAGAAGCGCGCGCACGCGCCAAACAAGCAGCCGAAGCGCTGCAGCTGCATTATTTTTAAGATACAGCCGGGAGGAATACGCCTTGCAAGATAAGCCAGCACGACTGTCCAGAACTGTGTTAACCGAAATTATTTTCCCTTCTGATACCAACTACCACGAAACTGTGTTCGGCGGGCGCGTTATGCATTTTATCGACAAGGTGGCGACGATTGCCAGCATGCGCCATTCGCGCAGAGCTGTGGTGACGGCTTCGAGCGACAGCCTTGATTTTCTGGCTCCGGTCCGTTTGGGCGAAGCGATTCAGCTGGAGGCGTTTGTCACCTGGTCGCATCGCAGCTCTATGGAGGTTTATGTTAAGGTGGAGTCCGAGAATTTGTTCACCGGCGAAAAAAAACTGACGGCAACGTCGTATTTGACGTTTGTCGCCCTGGACGAGAAGGGCCAACCATGCCCGGTGCCTGCAGTGCTGCCGGAAACGGACGAGGAGAAACGACTGTTCGAAACGGCTCAAGCCCGCTATGAGGCGCGCAAGCTGCGCAAAGCCGAGCGTCAGACGCTGTACTAGGTCCACGGTCATCTCCAAACGACGGGCCGATCCAACGGCGCAAGCCGATAAAGGAGGGATTCGCAAATGAACGCACACGAAATCGACTATGCCATTTACGGTAACGAAATGCAGTATGTCGAAATTGAGCTGGATCCGGGCGAAAGCGTGGTGGCGGAAGCCGGCAGCTTGATGATGATGGAAATGAATATCCAGATGGAGACGATTTTCGGCGACGGCAGCAGCGGCAATCAGGGCGGCTTTATGGGCAAGCTGCTCGGCGCGGCAAACGGCTGTTGACGGGAGAAAGCCTGTTTATGACCGTGTTTACGAACCGCAGCTACAACGGCAAGGAACGCGTGACTTTCGCTGCGCCGTATCCCGGCAAAATTTTACCGATGGACCTGCAAATGCTTGGCGGCAAGCTGATTTGTCAAAAGGATTCATTCCTCTGCGCAGCCAAGGGCGTTTCCATCGGCATCGAATTCCAGCGCAAGCTGGGGGTCGGTTTTTTCGGCGGGGAAGGCTTTATCATGCAAAAAATTGAAGGCGACGGATTGGCCTTCGTTCATGCCGGCGGCGCGATCTGCGAGAAGGTGCTGCGCCCTGGCGAGACGCTGCGCATCGATACCGGCTGTCTGGTGGCGATGACGCAAGACGTACAGTACGATATCGAAATGGTCAAAGGCGTCAAAACGGCGCTTTTTGGCGGCGAAGGCCTGTTCTTCGCTACGCTGCGCGGTCCGGGGCGCGTCTGGATTCAATCGCTGCCGTTCAGCCGTTTGGCCGACCGGATCGTCTCGGCTTCGCGAGCGGGCGGGCGTAAAGAGGAAGGCAGCATTCTCGGCGGTCTCGGCAATCTGCTCGACGGCGACAACCGTTAGACGCAGAGGCCGGGCAGGCAACACCTTCGATGATTTGACAGCCGCCGTACGGCCGGAACAGCGCTCCGGGAGTCGCGCGCGGTGCGGACAGCAACAGCCGGTTTTCCGTGTAAACGGGGGGCCGGCTTTTTTTATGAAATCGACCGGATACAGCTTGTGAACAATCGGGCTATTTTCATGCGAATTTTGGCAAAAAGAGCATTGACAGCTGTGCGGAAGCGATGCTAAGATACGTTTATCAATAATTCTTAGTATTCATATCGGAATTATTTATAAATCGACCGGACCGCCGGAGACACTTGTGGATGCGATTGCGCCATCTGCAGGTCAAGCCGCCAACCAAGCTGCGCCCGGCGTCAATAACCAAGAGCATGCGGAAAGCGGGGAATGAGGAGTATGCACATCTCAGTGCGAAATTTACGGAAAAATTTTGGCCCGTATCAAGCCTCCAAGGATGTCAGCTTTGACATCGGGAAGGGGAAGCTGATCGGCTTTCTCGGGCCCAGCGGCGGCGGCAAAACGACGATTTTGCGGATGCTGGCCGGTCTGGAGCAGCCGGATTCCGGCGATATTTATTTTAACGGGGAACGCGTGAACGATTTGAGCCCGCAAAAGCGTCATATCGGCTTCGTGTTTCAGAACTATGCGTTGTTCAAGCATATGAACGTGTTTGACAACGTCGCCTTCGGGCTGGAGGTGCAGAAGGAGCGCAAGGAAGCGATCCGGCAGCGCGTCGCCGAGCTGCTTGAGCTGACGGGCCTGGCCGGTTTGGAAAACCGCCTGCCGCACCAGCTGTCCGGCGGCCAGCGCCAGCGCGTGGCGTTTGCCCGGGCACTGGCGCCGAATCCGCAGCTGCTGCTGCTTGACGAGCCGTTCGCGGCGATTGACGCCAAGGTGCGCAAGGAGCTGCGCGGCTGGCTGCGCGACATGATCGGTCGCGTCGGCATCACGACGATTTTCGTAACGCACGATCAGGACGAGGCGGTTGAGGTTGCCGATGAAATCATGATTATCAATCAGGGCCGTCTGGAACAAAAAGGCTCGCCGCTGGACATTTACCAGCATCCGCAAACTTCGTTTGTGGCCGGATTTATCGGCGAATCGAATCTGCTCGATAACATCGCCGGGCTGCGCGGCTTTGAAGCGGCGGCTGCCGATGTACAAGCGATTTTGCGGCCGGAATTCGTCGATATCGGCTTTGAGCGGGAGCTCTCGCATCCTTCCGCGGCCCAGCCGGGCGTCGTACGCAACGTATTTTTTCGCGGCACAAGCTGGCAGGTGGAAGCCGAAACCGCAGGACGCCGCGTGTTTGGCTACCGCTCACTGGAGCAAGAGCCGCTGAAGCCGGGCGACGAAATTCGAGTGCTGATTCACCGCATCTACACCTTTAACGACAGCGGCACGGCCATGCTGGAGAACGCGCTGAAATTCGATCCGCTGCCCGTGCACATCTAAAAGTCCGGTGAACAAGTGGCCGGAGAGTCGATAGGGAGTTGGGACAGCGTCAGCGGTCGCCTTTGTCGACGAATTTTCACCCCAAACGGGGTCATTCCATCGAACAATCCGGCTACAACAGCGAGTGGAAACCGCTATCGACCGGAGAACACTGGTTTTCACCGGACTTCTAACAGCGTAGTGAAGAAAAAGCTGCCGACGGGCTGCAACCACGAGTGAAAGCTCATACCGCCCGCAGGCGACTTCATTTTCACCGTGCTTCTAAATCCGACCGCGGAGCAAGCTTATGCAGAAAGGAACCTGCCCTATGGAACATACCATCACGATTCAGAGCGACAGCGCCGAGCTGGCCGCCACGCTGCACTATCCCCCCGTCGAGGTCGGCAAGCCGGACCGCGACTGCCAGCGCTGGCCGCTCGTTATCATCTGTCACGGCTTTATTGGCAGCCGCATTGGCGTGGACCGGCTGTTCGTCAAAGCGGCGCGCGCCCTGGCCGGGCAGGGCTTTCTCGTGCTTCGCTTCGATTACGGCGGCTGCGGGGAAAGCACTGGCGAATACGGAGCCGGAGGACTTGACTCATTGATTGAGCAGACGCGTCGCGTTATCGATTACGCGCTGACGATCGATTGCGTCGATCTGTCGCGAGTGACGCTGCTCGGTCACAGCCTCGGCGGCGCAACCGCTGTGCTGACGGCTGCCCGTGATTCTCGCGTCAAATCGCTCGTGCTGTGGTCGGCTGTCGCTTACCCGCACAGCGACATCGTGCGCATTGTCGGCAAAAGCGAATATGAGCGCCTTCCCGTCGGCGGCACGATCGATCACAGCGGCTACGAGTTGAGCAGCCGGTTTTTCGATTCGCTGGCCCGTCATCAGCCGCTCGACCAGTTGCGCAAATTCAAAGGCGATGTGCTGGTCCTGCACGGCACGGCGGACAGCATCATTCCGGTCGATTACGCGCCGCTGTACCAGACCATGTTCTGGCAGCGCCGCGAGGGCGGCTGCGATCTGGAACTGATTTTTCAAGCCGATCATACGTATTCCAACCATACACATACGACTTCGCTGATCGGCAAAACCGCCGATTGGCTGCAAGCACTCGAAAGACGGAAACGGGACTGGAACGACTGGACGATTTGACAAGCCGCCTGCCCGTTGGCGCAGCTTGATCCTAATAGGCGAAAGAGAGGAAAGCTTTATGGCAAAACCGTTGGAACTGGATGAAATGTGGATCGACCGGATCAAGCAAATGGTGAACGGGCTGGAATACGGCTCCGTGCAAATCGTGGTGCATGACGGGAAAATCGCGCAAATCGACCGCACGGAGCGCAAGCGGTTCGAAGCGGCGCAGCCGCAGCTGCAAGCGGTCAAGCCGGCGAAAAAAGCCGGCGGCAAAGCCTAGCGCGCCCAACCGGGCAAGCTCTGAACGGAGAGCAGCTTTCTAAGCGCAACGTCGGCCGTTGCAAATTCGATGTGTACCGCCTTGTCGGCAACGCGTGATTCCGCGGCAAAAAGCCGGTCGGGAAGAGGCGGAACGACCCGCCGCCACAGAAAATGGCTACGGCGGGCCAGCTGCGAGTGAAGCTTTCTTTCCTGCTCTCCAGGGAAGAAAGCTTTTTTCTTGAGACGGATTCGGCGTATACTGAAAGAAAGCCAATCAGAAAACGGAGGACGCTGCATGCAGGAACGCCACCATCGAATCAGGAATGCACAAGAAAATGAAATTTTTGTTTATAGCTGGCAGCCGGACCCAGACATAAAGGTGCAAGGCGTGGTGCAAATCATTCACGGACTGGCTGAAGCCGCCGAACGTTATGCGCGGCTGGCCGCTGAGCTGACGGCGCGCGGCTACGCCGTATATGCCTGCGATTTGCCGGGACACGGGCGTACGGCAGGTGCGGTAGAGCGCGTCGGAATCCTGGGGCCGGACGGATTCGCGCAAATGACCGATACGGTAGCGCTGCTGATGGAACAGCTGGCTCGTCGGGAGCATCCGCAGCAGCCGCTTTACGTGCTTGGTCACAGCATGGGCTCGTTTATCGCCCAGCAGCTGATGTACCGTTACCCGGCCCTTGCCGACGGCGTCGTGTTGTCCGGCACGAATGGCAAGCAGGGCCCACAGCTGTTCGCCGGCATCTGGATCGCTGCAGCCGAAGCGAAGCTGCGCGGTGGCAAGCATCGCAGCAAGCTGCTGAACACCTTGACCTTCGGGGGCTATAACCGGCCCTTTCGACCGAATCGCACAGCGTTTGACTGGTTAAGCCGGGACGCTGCCGAAGTCGATGCGTACATCCGCAATCCGTATTGCGGCGCGGTTTTTTGCGCGTTGTTTTTCCGGGATTTTCTGCGTGGACTCGCCGAAATTCATCGTCCGTCCAACATGGCGCGCATCCCCAAGCAGCTTCCGCTCTATGTCTTTGGCGGGGATCGCGATCCGGTTGGCGGCATGGGCCGCGGAGTGCAGCAACTGCTCGGCATGTACGCCCGGCTTGGACTGACTGAGGTCAGCAGCAAGCTGTACCCGCAGGGGCGGCATGAAATGCTGAATGAAACGAATCGCGCCGAGGTGACGGCCGATTTGCTAAGCTGGCTGGATGCGCAGACAGCGAAGCGGCAAGCAGAGTGCGTTTAGCCAAGCAGCGTTCATTGCGGTAATCGCAGAAGCGGCACAGGGAAGGGACGGACTGACTTGGACCGATGCCGAACGCGTGACACTTAAAGATGAGATGGAAAAGGCGTTCCCTGGAAGTTCAGGAGAACGCCTTTTGCTGTTTCGGAGACTAGCGCCTTTTGCAAATCAAGCCAGCGCACGCGGGTTGATGCCGTTGCCGTTCCGCGCCTGTCCGTCAGGCTCCGGCTTGGCGTCCGGCCAGCAGCGCTTCCGTCAGCAGCGGCACAACCTCGAACAAGTCGCCAACGATGCCGTAATCGGCGACTTGAAAAATCGCCGCCTCCGGGTCCTTGTTAATCGCCACGATGACCTTGGAGCCGCTCATCCCGGCGAGATGCTGAATGGCGCCGCTGATGCCGCACGCGATATACAGCACCGGGGTGACGACCTTGCCCGTCTGCCCGATCTGCAGCGCGTAGTCGCAGTAACCGGCGTCGCAGGCCCCGCGCGACGCCCCCACAGCGCCGCCGAGCGCCGCCGCCAGCTCTTCGAGCGGGCGGAAGCCTTCGGCGCTGCGCACGCCCCGGCCGCCGGAAACGACGATTTGGGCTTCGGCCAAATCGATAGCCCCGGCGGCCCGCCGCACCACTTCCCTGACGACGGCACGCAGGGAAGGCGGCTCGAAGG
Organism: Paenibacillus athensensis; assembly: GCF_004514475.2. Taxonomy (GTDB): domain Bacteria; phylum Bacillota; class Bacilli; order Paenibacillales; family NBRC-103111; genus Paenibacillus_AL; species Paenibacillus_AL athensensis. The sequence continues at coordinate 326,511 of NZ_MYFO02000001.1, forward strand.
CGACGTCGATCACGTCGCCCGAAGCGGCGGCGGCGTCAGCGGGAGCCGCCGCCAGATTGCCCGGACGCAAGGTGACGATCCACAGATCGTCGGCGTCCGTAAACGCTTTGACCTCGTACGCTTTCCCGGCGTACAGCGGTCTTGTAAACAGCGCGCGCCAATCCTCGCGGGCCAGCGCGGTGACGTCGGACAGCAGCCCGAGCCCCAGCTGTCCGGCGAGCAGCGGCGCGATATCGCGGCCCGCCGCCGTATGGCCGAGCAGCAGCGCTTGCGCCTGCGGCTGCACGACCTCGAGCACGGCGCGCAGCGCCGCGGTCTGCGCCTCCGGGCTGTAGACAGCGAGCCGTTCGTGCTCGACCACGTACACCCGCTCGGCGCCGGCCTCGGCCAGCTCGCCCGCATGCTTGCGGGAGCCGGCCGGTCCGAGCAGCGCCGCCGCGACGACATCGCCTTCCGCTGCGCATAATCGCGCCGCCGCAAGCGCCTCCAGCGTCACCTGACGAAGCTTCCCGCCCCGCAGCTCGGCGGCTACCAACCACGTTTTGCTCATCGCCATCCCTCCATATTCTCAAATGATCCGGTTTCATCGGCGGGATGGCGGGAGCGCGACATGCATGCCTTCGCGGTCCCGCCATCTCGCCGCTCCAATCTCCTGTACGACACCGGGCCAACAAGCCGAATGATCGTACTGCCATCCTCTTCGCAGCGGGAGTTAACCGCCCAAGCAAGCGGCCCCGCTGCATCAACCACAATCAACCGCCACCAAGCATAAGGCGTTGCGCCGGATCTGCGCACTAATCTGCTGTATCGGCGGTCTTCCGGCAGCGCCAGCTATTGCAGCAGCGTCCGCGTGCGCGCATCGCTGCGCAGCGCCAGCGCCAGCGCCGCGGCTTGGGCCGCAGCGTCGCCCTCCAGCCGCTGTCCGGCCGCGCGAGGCGGCGGCGCAAACAGCGCTAGGCGCGCGGTCTTGGGCGGAGGCGGCGTCAAGCCTAGCTCATCCGCACCCAGTCGCTGCAGCGGCTTTTTTTTCGCCTTCATAATGCCCGGCAGCGACGGATAACGCGGCTCGTTCAAGCCCTGCTGCGCTGTAATCAGCGCCGGCAGGGGCAGCTCGAAGCGCTCGTGATCGCCTTCGGCGTCGCGCACGGCCAATGCGACCCCGTCCTTAACATCGAGCTGCGTGACCGCTGCCGCATGCGGAATATCGAGCAGCGCAGCCAGCCGCACTGCGACCTGGCCTGCGCCGTTATCGACGGAGAAAAAGCCGCCGAGCACCAGGTCATACGATCGCTGCCGCAAATAGGCAGCCAGCGCCAGCGATATGCCGTACTCATCGCCGCCAAACGGCTCACCGTCAATGAGCGCCGCTTCGTCCGCGCCAAGCGCCAGCGCTGTGCGCAACGCATCGACAACGCGCTCTGGACCGACCGACAGCGCCGTCACGCGGCCGCCGAAGCGGTCGCGCAGCCGCAGCGCTTCTTCGATGGCGTATTCATCGTACGGATTGATGATCCATTTGGCCTGCTCCTCGTTAATCGCGCCGTTGTTCAGCGCAATTTTCTCCTCTGTGTCAAATGTTTGCTTGATCAGCACAAAAATGTCCATAGGATAAGCCCCCTTCGGAATATACATGAACAACAACGGCGCTTCCTTACCGGAGCGAATGATCAATCTATGTATATGGCGCAGTCGGCGAATTCATTGCAAGTGCCGTTGAAAGCGCATGCGTTCGGCTGATTGTCGCCGCACAGCCTGCTTTTGCGGCGCTTTGAAAGAGCACGCCGCACAGGCATACAGCGGCGGTACAGATGCGGCGAGTCGCCGAAGAAGGGGGGATGCGTCATGAGCGCCGCTTTGATGCAATTCGTACTGTTTTTGCTGGTCACCGGGTATGCCGTGTTCCTGTTCGCGCGGATCGTGCAGCGCCGTTTCGCCAATGTGCGGCTCGGACGTCCGGTTGAACGAAAACGGAAAGCCGCACAGGGCTGGCGTACTCTGCTGGTGGAGGGGCTGGGGCAATCCCGGCTGCTCCACGATCCGAAAAGCGGTGTGATGCACATCGTACTGCTGTACGGCTTCCTGATTGTGCAGCTCGGTGCGCTCGATCTGCTGGCCAAGGGCTTAACCGGGCGAGGGCTGCCGCTGCCCGGCTATGAGGTCTTCGGTCTGATCCAGGAGCTGACGGCGGTGCTGATCATCGCAGCCGCCGCTTACGCCGGCTACCGCAGATACATCGAAAAGCTGGCGCGGCTCAAGCGCGGCTGGAAGCCAAGCATCGTGCTGTTTTTTATCGTGCTGCTGATGCTGTCGGTCCTGTTTGCACTGGCATTTGCGCGGCTGGAGGAGGTGCGTCCGGCGTCGGGGCTGGCTCCGGTTTCGTCGCTGCTGGCAGCGGCATTGGGCGACTGGCCGCAGGCCGCGGCGCACACCGGCTTTGAAATCGCCTGGTGGGCGCATTTGCTTGTGCTGCTGTCGTTTTTGGTGTATGTGCCGCAGTCGAAGCATTTTCACATTCTTACAGCGCCGATCAATTTGTGGCTCGGACGCACAGATCCGCCGGGCAAGCTGAGCAAGCTGGACCTGGAGACGGAAGAAGTGGAAAGCTTCGGCGCGGCGCGGATCGAGCATTTTACGCAAAAACAGCTGTTGGACCTGTACGCTTGCGTGGAGTGCGGCCGCTGCACGAGCGTGTGTCCCGCCAATGCGACCGGCAAGCTGCTGTCGCCGATGCATCTGATCATCAAGCTGCGTGATCATTTGACCGCGGTCGGCGAGGAGCAGGCGGCACGGCGTCCGTCAGCCCAAGCTTGGGTGGTGGAGGACGGAGATCGTCCGGAGGTGTCAGTGAAGGGAGCCGAACCCGAAGAACGGCCACCGCTGGCTGGCGGCATAATCAGCGAAGAGGAGCTATGGGCCTGCACGACGTGCCGCAACTGCGAAGAAATGTGTCCGGTCGGCAACGAGCATGTCGACAAAATCGTCGATTTGCGCCGTTATTTGGTACTGACCGAAGGCTCCATGCCAGCCGAAGCGCAGCGCGCGCTGCAAAACATCGAGCGGCAGGGCAATCCGTGGGGCTTGAGCCGGTCGGCGCGCGCCGATTGGCAGCTTGAGCTTGAGCCTTACGGCGAGCTGCGCGTGCCGACGGTGCGGGAAAATCCCGATTTTGACGTGCTGCTGTTCGTCGGCTCGATGGGCTCCTATGACCGGCGCAGCCGTAAGATTACCTTGGCCCTCGTCCGCTTGCTGCGCGAAGCCGGCGTCAATTTCGCCACTCTCGGCAATGAGGAAAAAAATTCCGGTGATACCGCCCGCCGCATGGGCAACGAGTTTTTGTTCCAGCAGCTCTGCGCCGACAATATCGCCATGTTCGAGCGCTACGGCGTCCGCACAATTGTTACGGCGTGCCCGCACACGCTGCATACGATGCGCAACGAATATCCCGACTTCGGGCTGACCGCCGAGGTGCTGCATCACAGCGAGCTGCTGGCCCGGCTCGTCGCCGAAGGCAAGCTGCGTCCGCAGCATCCGCTTGACGAGCGGATCGTCTATCACGATTCGTGTTATTTGGGCCGCTACAACGGAATGTACGACCCGCCGCGGGCGATATTGCAGGCGATTCCCGGCGTTCGGCAGGTCGAACAGCCCCGCTCGCGCGAGCACAGCATGTGCTGTGGGGCCGGGGGCGGTCTGATGTGGATGGAGGAGCGGAGCGGCGTGCGGGTGAATGAAGCGCGTACGGCGCAGCTGCTGACCGCCGAGCCGACGCTGATCGGCTCCGCCTGTCCGTATTGCCTGACGATGCTGGAAGACGGCACGCGGCAAGCCGGCGGGGATACCGCCATACCCGTGCGCGATATCGCCGAGCTGCTGGCGCTGTCCGTATGGGGTCCCGACAAGACAGGAGGTTGAGGAGAAGCGATGAAAAACATTCGCACCGCCGCCGTCATCGGCTCCGGAGTGATGGGCTCCGGCATAGCCGCCCATTTGGCGAATGCAGGCGTAACGTGCCTGCTGCTTGATCTTGTGCCTGCTGCGCTGACGTCGGCAGAGGAGGCGGCCGGGCTGACGCTTGCCGATCCCGCCGTCCGCAGCCGGCTGGCCCGGCAAGCGATTGCCGGGTTGGCCAAGGCGAAGCCAGCGCCGCTGTACAGCGACGCCTTCACCGAGCGCATCGTGCCGGGCAACGTCGAAGACGACTGGCACAAGCTGAGCGGCGCCGACTGGATCATTGAAGCGATCGTGGAAAGCCTGCCAGTCAAACGCGAGCTGCTGGCCCGCATCGAGCAGGTGCGCGCGCCGGACGCCGTCGTGTCTTCCAACACGTCGGGCGTCTCGATCACCGCGATGGCCGAGGGGCGCAGCGCCGAGTTCGCTGCAGCTTTTCTCGGCACGCATTTTTTCAATCCGCCGCGTTATATGAAGCTGCTGGAAATTATTCCCGGACCGCAGACATCACCTGAGCTTGTGCGCGATATGGCCGCATTTGCTGCGGAACGGCTGGGCAAGGGCGTCGTCGTTGCCCGCGATACGCCGAATTTTATCGCCAACCGCATCGGCACGTTCGGCTTGCTGGCAACGCTGCGCGAGATGGAAGCCAGCGGCTGCAGCATCGAGGAGATCGACGCCGTAACCGGACCTGCGCTCGGCCGCCCGAAAAGCGCGACCTTCCGCACGCTTGATCTCGTCGGGCTCGACACGATGGTTCGCGTCGCCGACAACGTGTACAGCCAGACGAAGGACCCGGCCGAGCGGGCGGTGTTTGCGCCGTCGCCGCTGCTGGCGCGGCTCGTCGAGCGGGGCTGGCTGGGAGAAAAAAGCGGCCAGGGCTTTTATCGCAAGACGCAGACTCGGGACGGTACGGTCATCGAAGCGTTGGATAGTGCGACGCTGACGTATGCTCCGGCGCGCAAGGTGACGTCGCCGTCGCTGGAAGCAGCGCGTCAGGCGAAGGGCGCGGCTGCCAGGCTGCGTGCGCTGCTGGCCGATCGCGACCGCTATGCCGAGCTGGCATGGCGGCTGCTCAAGCCGCTGCTGCTGTATGCCGCCGCCACGCTGGAGGAGATCGCCGATTCGATTGTCGAGGTGGATCGGGCGATGAGATGGGGCTTCAACTGGGAGCTGGGACCGTTCGAGCTTTGGGATGCCATCGGCTTGCGCCGAACCGTCGAACGCATGGAAAGCGAAGGCGATACGGTGCCTCAATGGGTGAAATCGTGGCTTGACGGCGGCCGGGAGAGCTTGTATGAACGGCGCGACGGCGCTTTGTACGCGGCAGTGGAGGGCCGGCAGCAGCGGCTGGAGGAGGATCCCGAGCTGATTTCGCTGGCGGCGCTGAAGGAGCAGGGCCGGGTGATTCGCAGCAATGGCGGAGCCAGCTTGATCGATTTGGGCGACGATGTGGCGTGTCTGGAGTTTCATTCGCCGAATAACGCGATTGGCGCCGATATTCTCGCGATGGTGCAGGCGAGCGTCGACGAGGTGCGCCGCAGCTATCGCGGACTGGTGCTTGCTAATGAAGGGCGGCATTTTTGCGTCGGCGCGAACCTCATGCTGCTGTTGATGGAGGCCCAGGACGGCGAGTGGGAGGAAGTCGATGCCATCATCCGTTTGTTTCAGACGGCGACGACGGCGCTCAAGGGGCTGGAAAAGCCGGTCGTTGCCGCTCCGCACGGCATGACGCTGGGCGGCGGCGTAGAGATGTGCCTGCCGGCTGACCAGCTCGTCTGCTCGGCGGAGACGTATTTGGGGCTCGTCGAGGCTGGCGTCGGCTTGATTCCCGCGGGCGGCGGCTGCAAGGAGCTGGCGCTGCGGGCCAGCCTCAGGCTGCCGGAGCCGGACAGCGACCTGCAGCCGCTGATCAACGCGGCGTTTGAGACGATCGGCATGGCCAAAGTGTCGACGAGCGCGTTTGACGCGGCCCGGCTTGGCCTGCTGCAGCCGCACGACGCCGTCGTGCTGCGCCATGAGCGGCGTTTCGGCGCTGCCAAGCAAGCGGTGCTGCGGCTGGAGCAAGCCGCCGGGCTGGCGACGGTCGGGGCCGGCTTGCCGGCCGCAGCCGGGCGCTGGCCGGACGCGGCGCAGACGGGACCCAGGACGCGTGCGGCACAGCCTGGCGATGCTGCGGACGCTGATTCGGCAGGCGGAACCGGCGGGACGCCAAGGGGGGAGGCCACGGGTGCAGGCAGCGGGACGAAAGCCGCAAGCGCGTCGTCCACAAGCCTGCCGCAAGGCGCGCTGGTGCGCGTCGTTGGCGCGCCGGGCAAAGCCGTGCTCCAGCTCGGCGCGAACACGCTGCTGCACGGCGGCTACATCAGCGCGCACGATCATAAAATCGCCGGCAAGCTGGCGCACGTGCTCGCCGGCGGCGACGCGCCCGCCGGGACGCTGGTCAGCGAGCAATATTTGCTCGATCTGGAGCGCGAGGCGTTTCTCAGTCTGTGCGGCGAGCCGCTGACCCAGCAGCGCATGCTCCATATGCTGACCAAGGGCAAGCCGCTGCGCAATTAAGGAGGGATCGTTGTGGAAGACGCTGTCATTGTCTCAATTACGCGTACAGCCGTCGGCAAGTCGCGCAAGGGAGCGCTGGCCGATACGCGCGCCGAGGATCTCGGGCGCACGGTGCTGGAGGAAGCGCTGCGCCGGGCGCCGGGACTCGCCCCGGCCGAGATCGACGATGTGATTATCGGCTGCGCGATGCCCGAGGGCGAGCAGGGTTTGAACTTCGCCCGCACGATGGCGCTGTATGCGGGCTTGCCCGTGACCGTGCCGGCGATCACGGTCAATCGTTTTTGCGCCTCCGGGCTGCAGGCGATCGCGTTTGCGGCGGAGCGCATCGCGCTGGGGCAGGCGGAGGCGATTGTCGCCGGAGGCGTCGAGAGCATGAGCCACGTGCCGATGGCCGGCTTCAAGCTCTCACCGCATCCGCAGCTGGTGCAGACCATGCCCGAGCTGTACATGGGCATGGGCCACACCGCCGAAGCGGTCGCCCGGCGCTTCGGCATTACGCGCGAAGACCAGGACGCCTTCGCGCTGGCCAGCCACCGCAAGGCCGCCGAAGCCTTGCGCGCGAACCGCTTCCGCGACGAAATCGTGCCGGTGGCTGCCGTGCGTCGCGGTGTGGATGCCAGCGGCCGTCCCTGGGCCCGGCCGCTGCAGTTCGATACGGACGAAGGCGTGCGTCCGGACACAACGCTTGCGGGCCTGGCCCGGCTCAAGCCCGCGTTCAGCCTCGGCGGCACGGTCACAGCCGGCAACGCCTCGCAAATGTCGGACGGCGCCGCCGCCGCCGTCGTGATGAGCCGCCGCAAGGCCGAGGCGCTCGGGCTGCAGCCGCTGGCAGCGCTGCGCGCCTTTGCGCTGGCCGGCGTCGAGCCCGAGCTGATGGGCGTCGGCCCGGTGCAGGCGATTCCGCGCGCGCTGCGCCTGGCCGGCTTGAATCGCGATCAGGTCGATCTGTACGAAATCAACGAAGCGTTTGCTTCGCAATGCGTCCACGTGATCCGCGAGCTGGAGCTTGACGAAGCGCGCGTCAATGTCAACGGCGGAGCGATTGCGCTTGGCCACCCGCTCGGCTGCACCGGCGCGAAGCTGACAGCCAGCTTGATTTATGAGCTGCGGAGGCGGGGCGGCGGCATTGGCGTGGTCTCGATGTGCGTCGGGGGCGGCATGGGCGCAGCCGGCGTATTCGAGGTATTTCCCGCTGCAAGCGACGATCAGCCGCAACACCGTATAGCTGAGGAGGAGAGACCATGAACGCAGGAAAAATCGTCGGAGGCAGCTTTGTGTTCGCCGACATGGAACCGGGGGCCGTCACCACGCCCGAGGATTTGACGGCCGAGCAGCGGCTGATGGCCGAAACGACGCGCCAGTTTGTCGACGCCGAGGTGCTGCCGCACGATGAACGTCTGGAGGGGCTTGACTACGAACTGACAGTCAGCTTGATGCGCAAAGCCGGCGAGCTCGGCTTGCTTGGCGCCGATGTCCCCGACGCTTACGGTGGGCTGGGCCTTGACAAGATCAGTTCGACGCTGATCAGCGAGACGTTGGCTTCCGCGTCTTCGTTTGCACTGTCGGTCGGCGCGCATGTCGGCATCGGCACGCTGCCGATTGTGTTTTTCGGCAATGTGGAGCAAAAGGAACGTTACCTGCCCGAGCTGGCGGCCGGCACGAAAATCGCCGCGTATTGTCTGACGGAGCCGTCCTCCGGCTCGGACGCGCTCGGCGCGAAAACGACGGCCCGACTCAGCGAGGACGGCAGTCACTACATTTTGAACGGCTCCAAGCTGTATATAACGAATGCCGGCTTCGCCGACCTGTTTATCGTGTACGCCAAAATCAACGGCGCGGATTTCAGCGCTTTTATCGTCGAACGCGATACGCCGGGCTTTACCTTTGGACCCGAGGAGAAAAAAATGGGCATCAAGGGCTCATCGACGCGTCCGTTGTTTTTCGATGACGCTCCCGTTCCCGCAGACCGGCTGCTCGGGCAAATCGGCAAAGGCCATCTGATTGCTTTCAATATTCTGAACATCGGCCGCTTCAAGCTGGCGGCGGGCTGTCTTGGGGCCGCCAAGGAAGCGATTGCGCTCTCGGCCCGTTTTGCCAATCAGCGCAAGCAGTTCGGCACGCGGATTGCCCGGTTTCCGCTCGTGGCCGCCAAGCTGGCCGATATGCAGATTCGCACCTTTGTGCTGGAGAGCATGGTGTACCGCACCGCCGGCTTGATGGACGACGCGCTAAGCGGCATCGACTACACGGCTCCCGACGCCGGCCAGCAGGCGGCCCGGGCGATTGGCGAATACGCGATTGAATGCTCGATCAATAAGGTATTTGCTTCCGAGGCGCTGGACCGGATTGCCGACGAAGGCGTGCAAATACACGGCGGCTGCGGCTACATTCAGGAATACCGCATCGAGCGGATCTATCGCGATTCGCGGATCAACCGGATTTTTGAAGGCACGAATGAAATCAATCGGCTGCTGATCCCCGGCACGCTGCTGAAAAAAGCGCTCAAGGGCGAGCTTCCGCTGCTGCAGAAGGCTCAGGAGCTGCAAGCCGAGCTGCTCGCGCTCGTACCGGCGGCTGCCGGCCCCGAAGGCACACTGGCTCAAGAAAAGCAGCTGCTCGCTGCCGGAAAAAAGCTGTTCCTGCTCGTTGGCGGCTTGGCTGTGCAGCGGCATGGAGCGGCGCTGGAGCGGCAGCAGGAGGTGCTGGCGGCCCTTGCCGACATGATGATCGAGCTGTATGCCTGCGAAAGCGCTCTGCAGCGCACGCTCAAGCGGCTGGAACGCTTCGGCGAGGAGAAGGCGCGCTTTTTTGCCGAAATGACGACGGTTTACATCCATGAAGCGTTTGAGCGCATGGAGAGCAGCGCCAGACAAACGCTGGCTGCGCTCGAGCAGGGAGATGCGCTGCGCACGCAGCTGGCGGTCGTCCGCAAGCTGACCCGGCGCACGCCGGCCGATACGGTGGCGCTCAAGCGTCTGGTCGCAGCACACGTCAGCGAAAGCGAAGCGTACACCGTGTAGGAAGAAGACGATCGGGACGGGAGGGACGGTTCCTATGGAGGAAACCGGGAAAATCTGGCTGCGCCACTACCCGCAGGAGGTCGCCTCGACGTACAACTATCCCAAGCACAATCTGGCCCGGCTGCTGATCGATGCCGCAGAAAAATTTCCGCGCAGGCCCGCACTGTATTTTATGGGCAAAAAAATCACGTATGCAGCGCTGCTCGAACTCGCATACCGCTTCGCCTCCGGCCTTGCTTCACTGGGCGTCGCGCGAGGCGAGCGGGTCGCGATCATGCTGCCGAACTGTCCGTCCGCCGTCATCGCGCATTTCGGCGCTTTGCTGGCTGGCGCCATCGTCGTGCAGACGAATCCGCTGTACAAGGAACGGGAGCTGCTGCATCAGCTGCGCGATTCCGGGGCCGTAGCGCTGGTGACGCTCGATCAGCTATATGCACGAGTGGAGGGCATTCGCAGGCAAACGGCGCTGCGGCATGTGCTCGTTGCCGGGATTGCCGACGATTTGCCCTTCCCCAAAAGCGCGCTGTACCGGCTCAAGCTGCGCAAGGATGGTGAAAAGCCTCCGCTGATCCCCGACAATGATCCCGGCATAGTCTCCCTGCGCAAGTGGCTGCGGGCCGCCGCCCCGACGCCGGCATGCGCCGAAGTCGACGCCGAGCGGGATATCGCGCTGCTGCAATATACGGGCGGCACAACGGGGACAGCCAAGGGCGTCATGCTGACGCATTACAATTTGCTGGCCAATACGTATCAAAATTTAAGCTGGTTTTACCGCAGCCGCGAAGGCCGGGAAACATATCTCGGGGTTCTGCCGATTTTTCATGTGTTTGGCTTGACCGTGCTGCTGCACCAGTCGGTGCTTTCGGGCGCCATGCTGATTTTGCTGCCGCGCTTTGAAACGGAGCCGGTGCTGCAAACGATTGCCCGGCTGCAGCCGACGATTTTTCCCGGCGCGCCGACCATGTACATTGCGCTGATCCATCATCCGCGCGTCAAGCAATATCCGCTTGCCTCCATCGAGGTGTGCGTCAGCGGTTCGGCTCCGCTGCCCCAAGAGGTGCAGGAGCGCTTTGAGGCGCTGACCGACGGGCGGCTGATCGAGGGCTACGGGCTGACGGAGGCGTCGCCGGTGACGCATGTCAACCCGATCTGGGGCCGGCGCAAAATCGGCACGATTGGCATCCCGACGCCCGACACCGACGCGCGCATCGTCGATATCGAGACGGGCGAAACGCTGCCGCCCGGGCAAATCGGCGAGCTGCTGGTCAAAGGACCGCAGGTCATGCTCGGCTATTGGCAGCGGCCGGAGGAAACCGCCGCCGTGCTCAAGGACGGCTGGCTGCATACCGGCGACATGGCCAGTATGGACGAAGACGGCTATTTTACGATTGTCGACCGCAGAAAGGATCTCATTATCGCCGGCGGCTTTAACATTTATCCGCGCGAGGTCGAGGAGGTGCTGTTTGAGCATCCGGCTGTGCAGGAAGCCGCTGTCGCCGGTGTGCCGGACGCTTATCGGGGCGAAACGGTGAAAGCCTTTATTGTCGTAAAGCCCGGCATGAGCTTGACGGAGCAGGACGTTATCGACTGGTGCCGGGAGCGTCTGGCTGCCTACAAGGTGCCGCGCCTGGTGGCGTTTCGTTCCTCGCTGCCCAAGACGATGATCGGTAAAGTGCTGCGGCGCAAGCTGTTGGAAGACGAGTCTTCCGTGGAGCCGTCCTGATGCTGCTTGCAGGGCAGCGCTGCCGGAGCTTTTGCGTTTGGCAAGCCGCGCTCGGACGGCGCTCGGCGGCACATGGCACATGGCACTTGGCACTTGGTCAGGCGAATGCGCTGCGCACTGCGCGCTCAGCAGCGCGCAGTTTTTGCAGGTGCGAGCCATGTGCCGCTTCGCCGCAGAGGGAAAGGAGGCAGGCATGGAGGAGGATCGGGAGCAAGCCAGGCAGGCGCAGCTGCAGCAGCTGGTACAGGCCGCAAAAGGAACCTTCTGGGACTATTTGGGCTGCGAGCTGATTCGGCTGGAGGATCGGCGCGTTGTCGTCGGGCTTACGGCGGGACGGCATCATTTGAACCTGATCGGGCTCGTCAACGGCGGCGTATTATCGTCGCTGCTTGATAACGCAATGGGCATTATTGTGATGCTGGCTCGGCCCGGAGAAAAGGTCGTTACGACCAACCTGAACGTCCAGTTCGTGGCGCCGCTTTATGAAGGGCCGCTCATCGTTACGGCAGAGCTGCTGCACCAATCGCGGAAAATGATGACGACGCTCGGCCGGGTGACTGACGGCGAAGGTCGGCTAGGAACGCTCGGAAGCGGCTCGTTCCGGGTGATTTGATCCAGGTACACATGTTCCTGGATCATCTGACACACAGCAAGCCCGCAGCTTTAGGACGACGCAGGTCCCGGCTGGCGGGCTTGGTGTGCGTTCGTCCCCGCCGCCTTCGGCCAGCGCTTGGCTCGGCGAAACGCCGCTTGGAGCGCGCGCCGCCGTATGTTACAATTTTCGTCAGATTCATAACCAAGCAGCGACAAGGAAGAGGGAAACTACGATGTGGGCAAAGCTGTGGGAATTGTTTGTCGGCTTCGGCCGCTCAACCATGCTCGGCTATGGCGGCGGGCCGTCGATTATTCCGCTGTACGAGCACGAAGCGGTGGGCAAGTTTGCATGGATGAACAAGGAGGAATTCGGACAAGCGCTGGCGTTTGGCAACGCGCTTCCCGGGCCGATTGCGACCAAGCTGGCCGCTTATATCGGCTTTAAGGTGGCCGGCTGGCCGGGAGCGCTTGTCGCAATCGTTGCCGTTGTGCTGCCGACGGCGCTGCTGATGGTGCTGCTCGTCGGTTTGATGAGCAAATTGTCGGGCAATCCGGTCATCAAGGGCATGATTCGCGGCGTGCAGCCGGTGATTTTTGTCATGCTGGCGCTGCTCGCTTACGATTTCGTCAAATATGCCGTGCAGCCCGTCGACGGGCCCGTGAAATTTTTGCCGTTTTTGATTGCGGCCGGCTATTTTGTGATGGTGCAGTATTTCGGCATCAGCTCGGTGTGGGGCATCGCTGGGGGGCTGGTCATCGGCGCGTTGTTTATGCGTTGAAGCTCGCTGCGGATTGCCTTCCGCCGTCAACGATTGACCGGCAAACGCCGAAAGCCTGACCGGAAGCGGTCAGGCTTGTTTGCTATCCAGCGTCAGCACAGTTATTTCCGGTCGGCACAGGAAACGAAACGGCAGCAGCGTCATGCCCAGTCCGCGCGTCGTGTAGACGAGCAGTTGCGAATTCGCTGCCGTATGCAGGCCGCTGACGTATTTGTCGCCGTAAGGCGGCGTTTCAACCGCGCCGAGCAGGGGCAAGCGGATCTGGCCGCCGTGGCTGTGGCCGGATAATTGCAAAGCAATTTCCGGTCGGGCCGCAGCCTCGTCGGCAAAGTTAGCGCAATGCGACAGCAGCAGCGTGCACAGCTGCGGATCGGCGCCGTCCAGCGCCCGCTGCAGATCGGGGTAGCCGGTCCACATATCGGCGACGCCGGCCACTACGAGCGTATCCGCACCGAGGCGGACGAGCGCATGCGCATTGTCGAGTACGGTAAAGCCGCCCGCTTGCAAAATGCGCTTGGTGTCTTCGAGCCCGGCATACGTATCGTGATTGCCCAACACAGCCCACTTGCCCAGCGGCGCCTCCAAAGCGGCCAGATCAGCCGCAGTTGCCTGCGGGTCCTCGCTAATCCAGGAATCAAACAAATCGCCGGTAAAAACGAGCATATCCGGCTGCAGGCGCTGCACGCGCCCAGCAATCGCCTGCAGCTCGCGCAGCGTCATATGGAAGCCAAGGTGGATGTCGCTGATATGGACGATCCGTTTGCCGGCAAACGCCTGCGGCAGCCCGCGCAGCTGCACGCGTTGCTCGATCGTTTCGATCCAGCGCGGCTCGACGTACGCGGCATAGCTGCCCGCAGCGCCGCCCGATGCCAGAAACGAACCGCCCCAGAGCGCGGCGCGCTTCAAAAATGAACGCCGGCTTAACGATTGTAAAGGTGAAAACACGATGACAACGCTCCTTGCCTGAATGAGTGTTCAGGTGATTTTTTCCATTATACCAGCCGCAAAACACGTTTGGCGAATGCCGGCAAACGCTTGGTTATGAATGTCCGCGGTTCCGGCGTATACTAGAGGAAACAGGTTTGGCAGGAAATGGGGGGGACGAGTTATGGGTGGATTGTATATTCGCGGCGCGCAAATCGTGACCATGAACGACAGGGAGGACATCCTGTTCGGCGATGTCCGGATCGAGAACGACCGGATCGTGCATGTCGGAACGCCGGTTGCTCCGCAGCCGGACGACCGGATCATCGAAGCGGCGGGCAAGGTGCTGATTCCCGGTCTCATTCAAACGCACATTCATTTGTGTCAGACGCTGTTTCGCGGACAAGCGGACGATCTGGAGCTGCTCGATTGGCTCAGCAAGCGGATTTGGCCGCTGGAGGCGGCGCATGACGAGGAGTCCGTCTACTATTCGGCGCTGCTGGGGTTGGGCGAGCTGATCCGCAGCGGTACGACGGCGATTGTCGACATGGAAACCGTACACCATACGGATTACGCCTTTCAGGCGATGGCGCAAAGCGGTATCCGGGCCATTTCCGGCAAGGTGATGATGGATTTTGGAACCGAGGTGCCGCTGGCACTGCGTGAACAGACGCAAGACTCCGTGGACGAAAGCGTCCGGCTGCTGGAAAAATGGCACGGCTATGCCAACGGACGGCTGCAGTATGCGTTTTGCCCGCGATTTGTCATCTCCTGCACAGAGGAGCTGCTGCTCCAGGTGCGCGAGCGCTCGCGCCATTACGGCGTCAAGGTGCATACGCACGCCTCGGAAAACCGCAAGGAAATCGAAATCGTCGAAGCGCAGCGCGGCAAACGCAATATCGCCTATCTGGCGCATTTGGGGCTGACGAGCCCGGATTTGATTTTGGCCCATTGCATCTGGCTGGATGAAGAGGAAAAAGAGATTTTGCGCCGCGACCGCGTCAAAGTCAGTCATTGTCCCGGCTCCAATCTGAAGCTGGCTTCGGGCATCGCCGCCATTCCCGAGCTGCTGACACGCGATATTGCGCTGAGCCTTGGCGCTGACGGCGCGCCTTGCAACAACAATCTTGATATGTTCCACGAGATGCGGCTGGCTTCGCACATCCAGAAGGTGCAGCATGGACCGCGGACGATGGAAGCGAAAACCGTGTTCCGCATGGCCACGCGCGGAGGAGCGGAGGTGATGGGGCTGGAACGGGATATCGGCAGCATCGAACCGGGCAAAAAAGCCGATCTGGTGTTGCTCGATTTAAACGATTACCACACGTATCCGTCCGCGCAGGTCGATATTTACGGCCGGCTCGTTTATTCCGCGACGCGCGCCGATGTCGTCATGACGATCATCGACGGACGCGTCGTGATGGAGAACGGCGTAGTGCTGACGCTGGATAAAGCGACTGTGCTGCGCGAAGCGAACCGCTCGATCGAGCGGCTGCTGCGACGCTTGCCCGATATTTGCTGATGTGAGAATGCGTAAGGGGAAAGTCAGGTTGCATAATGCTTGTGGTTTATTTATAATAGTTCTAAATTAGAGCAGAAAAGGAAGGTGCGTTATGTCCCAGTGGAGAGAGCTTACGTCGCTCGAAGAGTGGCAGCAGGTGCTGGAGCGTTCGTCCGAGAAGCCGGCTGTCGTGCTCAAGCACAGCACAACCTGTCCGGTCAGCGCCAATGCGCTGGAGGAATATGAGGAGTATTTGGCCGGTAAGCCGAATGAAGCGCTCGATTACTATATGGTCAAGGTGATTGAAACCCGGCCGGTGTCGAACCAGATCGCCGAGGATTTGGGCATCAAACACGCATCGCCGCAAATTTTGTATTTCAAAAATAAAGAAGCGGTCTGGAATACGTCGCATTGGTCGGTAACGTCCAAGCACATTTCGGCCGTACTCGACTGACCGCAGCAAAAAGCCTCCGTTTCCCGAAGCCAATCGGGCGGAGGCTTTTTTATGTATCAACGCAGCCCTTTTTCCAGCATCGGCACAAACATGTGCGGCGGCACCGGCCTGCTGAACAGGTAGCCCTGCATTTCATGACAGCCGAGCTTGGGCAGCTCGTCTTTTTGCAGCTCGGTTTCCACGCCTTCGACAATGACGCCTAGATTCAGATTGTGCGCAAGCTTGACAATCGAAGCGACGATGGCCGATTCGGAACGGTTCGTTATGTTCGTGATGAACGAGCGGTCGATTTTCAGCCGATGAATCGGGAACTTGCTCAAATAGCTGAGCGAAGAGAAGCCGGTACCGAAATCGTCAATGGAAATTTGCACACCCAGCGCAACCAGCTCATGCAGCTTGGCAACAACCAGCTCAGCGTTATGCATCGCAACGCTTTCGGTAATTTCCAGCTCCAGAGACGCCGCGTTCAATTGCGTCCGCTCCAACACCTCGCGCACCGTACCCACGAGCGCATCCTGGCGCAACTGGATTTGCGACAGGTTGACCGCGACGCGCAAACCGGCGTAGCCGTTGTCGTGCCATTCGCGACACTGGCGGCAGGCCGCTTCCAGCACGCGTTCGCCGATGGCGACAATCAATCCGGTTTCTTCGGCAATCGAGATGAAATCGCCGGGATAGAGCAAGCCGCGCGTCGGGTGCTGCCAGCGGACAAGCGCCTCCATGCCGGTAATCGTATTCGTATTGACGTCGATTTGCGGCTGGTAATGGACGACAAATTCGTCATGCTCCAGCGCTTTGTGCAGCTCGCGTTCTGTCTGCTGGCGGCGCAGCGCCTCTTCGTTCATGCTGGCCGCATAGGAGCGAATATGGTTTTTGCCCTGCTCCTTGACCTTGTACAGCGCAATATCGGCACGACGGATCAGGTCCTCGGCGTTCACGCCGTCTTCGGGGTAGAAGGCCATGCCGATGCTGGCCGACAGATAATGCTCGTTGCCCTGGATAATAAAGGGCTTGCGCAGCTCCAGCAGGATGCGGTCGGCAATCGGGGAGGCGTCTTCGCGCTGCTTGATCTGCGGCAAGCACACGATGAATTCGTCGCCGCCCATGCGCGCAACGGTGTCCAGCTCGCGAATGCTAGCTTTCAGCCGCTGCGCGACCTGCTTGAGCACGGAATCGCCAACAGCGTGGCCTAACGTGTCGTTGATGATTTTGAACCCGTCCATGTCCATGAACAACACGGCAATTTGCGTGTGAGTCCGGTCGGCCTCGTTCATTTGCTCCGATACCTGGCGCTCGAACATGCGGCGGTTCGGCAGATCGGTCAAGGCGTCGTAATAGGCCATGTATTGAATCAAATCTTCCGCTTGCTTGCGGTGGGTAATATTTTTGGCTATGCAAAAGACGCCGCTGATTTCGCCGTCCGTAGAAATCGGCACGAGGATGATTTGCAGCTCGACGCGCGCGCCGTTTTTGTGAATGATCGCGGCTTCAAAATTTTGCGGCCGGCCGCGCATCGTGCGCTCCAGCTTCTGGATCATCAGATCGAGGTGCTCCGGCACGCATAGCGATGCCAGCGATCTGCTGCGCAGTTCGTGCTCGGCATAGCCGCATATTTTTTGCGTTGCGGGATTGGCCCCTGTCAGCTGCCCGGCCAGATCAATGGAAATGATGCCGTCGGGATTGTTCTCGAACAGCGATTTAAACTGCTGCTCGCTTTCCCGCAGCCGGCGCTCGGCCAAGCGGCGCTCGCTCAGATCGCGAATAATAACGGCATAGGCCGCAATGAGCCCGTCAGGCTGGCGAATCGGCCGCACCGACGCCCTTGTCGGCACTGTCGAGCCGTCCTTGCGCAATTGCAGCTCGTCAAGCTCGGCGGTCTCCCAGCCGCTGTCAAGCAGCGTCTGACCGTATGCAGTCAGCCGGGCTTCGGCAATCACCGGCAGCAGGCGGCCGTACAGCTCCGGACCGGACCAGCCGAACAACAGGGCAAACGATTGGTTGATATATTGGACACGATGCTCAAGGTCGCAGACAACGAAGGCCAGACCCGATTGCTGGGCGAACGCCTCGACCATCTCTTTGCTGAAATGCAATTCTTGTTCCAATTGTACGATGCGGTCTGACAATGGGGTAACCTCCGATTCGAATAACTCGTTAACCACTATTATATATGAAAACGTTGGCAAAGGGCAGCATTTTGCCGCATAGCGCCGATTTATTTTGTCATTTCCGGCTATTTGCAGCGTTCCAGCGGCCAGATGCGCACCGGGAGTCTGCGGGCAAAATGGAGCAGCGGAGCTTCGCCGCCCAGCGTAAAGCCCGAGGCTTCGGCAATCGTGCTGCTGTGAATCGCCGCTTGCGCTACCTGCAGCGGCCACGGCTCATGGTCGATTTCGCCGCGATAGATGCGTCCGCCGGCGTCAACGGCGTACAGGCAATAGCGCTCGGTCAGCCAATACGCCAGCGTGCCGGGCTCGGCGTGGAAGATGTCCGACACCGGCCTGTATTCGGCGGCAAAATGGGCCTTGGCGGCGCGCCGGTCGCGGCGTTCGCACACGTAGCCGACGCCGCCGTCGTCCAGCGGCTCCGCGCTCATCGCCGCGTAGACGTAAGGCAGATGGAACCACGCGCGAGCTGCTTCCACAGCCAGCCGGCTCTGCGCGTCGAGCGTAAAAAAATAGACGCCCGGCTTGCCGTCCCGCGTCACGTATGTGCGCAAGTTCAGCTCAGGGAACGCCGAGAGGCCCGGCAGAGGAGGGATGCCGCGCGCCGTAACCCCGCTCATGCGAAACGGCACGACGGCGAGCCACGCTTGTCCTTCAAAGAGATCAAGCTCAAGCTCTGCCGGAATTCTCGACGCCAGTGCGGCTGGCGCTAGCGGCCAATGCGCAAACAGCAAATCCTCCCAGACCTGCTTCATGACCCACGGACGTGAGGGAACGGGCCAGGGACGCGTCATCATGGATACCTCCTTCGATTGCGGTGAGATCGCCGCATGTTTTTTTGAAAAAAATAGGCTTGGCAAACCTGTTCAGCCTTCGTTATACTAAGACGTTAGCATACCAATTTGAACTATTTCGGGAGAGATTCGCGTGAGCGCACAAGATAAGCCGCAGCTTTGGATTCCCTATCTGGTCGTCATCGGCATGATCGCTATTTCGTTCTCCGCGATTTTCGTGCGCTGGTCGGAGGCCCCGGCCTCCATCATCGCCATGTACCGCTTACTGCTGACCAATGTATGCATGCTGCCGTTCATTTGGCGGTTTATACCGGAGATGCGCAGCTTGCGTCTGCTTGACAGCTTCAAGCTTGCCGCTTCGGGGGCGGGACTAGGTCTGCACTTCATGTTCTGGATGGATTCGCTGAATTACACGACGGTGGCCAGCTCGACGGCAATTCTGACGCTGGAACCGATTCTGGTAACGATCGGGGCGTATATGCTGTTCCGGCAAAAAACCGGCTTCGTGGCGCAAATCAGCATGACGGTGGCGATTATCGGCGCGATCTGCATCGGCTGGGGCGATTTCCGCTTTTCCGGCAGCGCGCTGCACGGCGACCTGCTTTCCTTTCTCAGCACGGTCGCGGTAGCCGTCCATATGCTGCTTGGCAAAAGCCTGCGCGCCCGCATCTCCGCGTTTGTCTACAGCTTCTTTGTCTTTCTGTATGCGGGCGGGGTGCTGCTGGTCTACAATCTCGCCCTCGGCTCGCCACTGCTTGGCTATCCGGCCCGGGAATGGGGCAACTTCCTGCTGCTGGCCATTGTGCCGACCGTCTTCGGGCATTATATTTTCAACTGGCTGCTCAAATATATGAAAACGGCCTCCGTGTCAATGATCGTGCTCGGCGAGCCGCTTGGCGCAACGCTGCTGGCGTATATGTTGCTCGGCGAGCGAATTACGCTGCTGCAGTTGGGAGCCGGCGCCATCCTGCTGGTTGGCGTGGCCTTCTTTCTGCGCAGCAGCGAAGGGGAGGAGCCGACGCCGGCAGGCTCGGCCAAGCAGGAGCCTGCGGCAGAGCCGCTGCGCCAGACCGACTGAGCCGCGCCCGCCGGTTCAGCTGCCGCTTTGGCCCGTCATCGCTGCAAACTCCGCGCGCACCGCTGCGAGAAGCCCCGGGTCGCAGAGCACGTCGCAGGCCGTACCGGCCAAAGCTTTGGCCGTCAAAATCATGTTGTCGAGCGCCGGCTCCTGCTGCGCCAAATCGCGAAACTCGCGCGTATGCAGCGAATGCCGCTCGCCTACGGTGCGCACAAACGGATGGATGGTCGCACAGCGCGTCGAGACGTTGCCCAAGTCGAGCGAGCCGTGATCATTCCCGTCGGCAATGTCCGCAGCCGGAATGCCCAAAGCCTCCAGATTGCGGGTAAACGCCGCAGATAACGTTTCATTCGTCCGCAGCTCGTCATACGAATATTCATAATTGGAAATCTGCAGCGTACAGCCGGTTTGCAGCGCTGCGCCCTCAGCGCAGGCTTTGACCTTGCGGGCTACAAGGTCCGTATAAGCGCGGGAGGCAGAACGCACGTAGAACTGCGCCGACGCATAATCGGGAATGATATTGGGCGCTTGACCACCGCTGTTGATAATCCCGTGAACGCGGGCGTCAGGCTGCAATTGCTGGCGCAGCGCATTCAGCCCGTTAAACAGCTGCAGCACCGCATCCAGCGCATTGACGCCTTCTTCGGGATTGGCTGCCGCATGAGCCGCCCGGCCGAAAAATTCAAACTGCAGCGCATCCATAGCCAGCGAGCTGCCAGACCGCTCATAGCGGTAGAACGGATGGGCCATCAGCGCAATGTCGACATCGTCGAACAGCCCGGCCTCGGCCATCGGCACCTTGGCGCCCTTCGTCTCTTCGGCCGGCGTGCCATAGACGCGCAAGCTGCCGCCGGTTTGCCCGATCACCGACTTTAATCCGACCGCAGCCCCGATACTCATCATGCAAATCAAATGATGACCACAGGCATGGCCAAGCTCCGGAAGCGCATCGTATTCCGCCAAAAAAGCGACGACAGGTCCCGGCTTGCCGGAATCGTAGGTCGCGATAAACGACGTTTCTATACCCAGAATGCCGCGCTCCACTGTAAAACCGTGTTCAGCCAGTTCATCGGTTAATCGGGCCGCGGCCAGAAACTCCTCATGCCCGAGCTCCGGATTTGCGCCGATAAAGCGGGAAATGGCTTTGAACCGTTCCGCGTGCCGGTCGATTGTCTCGAAAATGGTCGATTTCATGCTGCCAGCTCCTTGCTACGGTAATTTAGTTCCTATTGTAGTCGATTCGGCGGCAAACTGCCATAAGATCGGCTGTTTAGCAACGCATGCACGAGCCGTTAAAGCGGCAGGCAACACCTGAACTCACAACAAAGGAGTCGATTCGCGATGATGAAATATGGACAAGAGCCAGCAGAGCACCGCTTTTCCCTGCAGGTCATGGAGGTGGAGACGCGCGGTCAGTGGCTGGATATTTACCTCCGTCTGATTCAGGAACCGGACGCTCCGCTGCCGGAAGAGCTGGAGGACCCGGGCGTGCTGCTTATTTGCACCCGGCAGGGCGAGCCGGTTCAGCTCGTCGTGCAGGATGGGGGCTGCGACTGCGAATTTCAGCTGACGCCAAGCGAGAAGGAGCGAATCGAAAGCTTTGCAGCCGAAGCGCCGCTCGTACGCCAGACGATGGCGAGAAACACGGCTTCGCTGTAGCCGCGATTGGTTTTATGCAAAATTTTGCACTTACATACCTTTGCAAGCAGGGAAATTCTCTTTGGGCTGCGAAGTAATTAAGCTATCGGAAGGTTCAGATGCTCAAAAGAGGGTGAGAGCAGCACAATGAAAAAACGGACAATCGGCGTTTTGAGCCCGTTGCTGGACGGTTTTTACTTCAACGGCATTCTCCAGGGCATCCATCAAATCGCGGTAGAGCAGCATGCCAATCTCGTGCTGATTCAAACGATGGATTCCATCATGTCCAAGGTAACCTATCAATGGCATTTGGCCGCGGACTATATCGACGGCTGGATCATCATCCTCAACGCGGTAACCGACAAGGAATACGTCAAGCGAATTGAGCTGATGCAAAAGCCGATCATCTGCACGCCCAATCTGAGCGATTTCGGCGCAGCGACCACTTTTTTGCTGGACAACGTGCTGGGTGGGTATATGACGACCAAACATCTGATTGAGCACGGACATCGCGAAATCGCTTGCATTTATACAAAAATCAATCCGGAGAGCGTCGATCGCTTTCATGGCTACATTCGCGCGCTGGAAGAGCACGGCATTCCCGTTGATCCGATCCGCATTTACGAAGTCGACAGCTTGTGGGAAGAGAGCGGCGTCGCGGCTGCTGCAGAAATGCGCCGTCGCGGCTTCCCGCTCACGGCAGTGACCGCCAGTTCCGATATGGTCGCCATCGGCTTGATGGACGTGCTGCGGCGCTGGGGCAAGAGGGTCCCAGAGGACATCGCCGTCATCGGCTTCGACAATCTGGATCTGGCCCGCCGTATTTCACTATCGTCGGTCAATCAGCCGCTGTTCGGGCGCGGCATGCGGATGGCGTCCCGCCTGCTGGAGGAGATCGAAGGGCTGCCTACAGCGGGGGCGCGGCACATTTTCTCTGAAACCGCTTCGCTGGTGCTGCGCCATTCCTGCGGCTGCGAGCCGGTCAATCCGAGCGAAGGACTGGTCGAGATTCACCAGAACGGATTGGAGACGATCGACTACCTGTCGAGCGTCATCCAGCGCAATCATCAGATCGGACGCGATCTGGTCAAGGCCAATTCCCAGAATATCAAGGATTTGTCCTGGCTGTCGTCAACGGAATATACATGGGGCTGTTTGGCGTTATGGTCCGCAGAAGGACGGCTGCAGGTTGAGAGCGTTTACAGTAAAAAAATGGAGCCGGTGCTGCAAAAAGGAGAGCTGTACGAGGAAGGCACCTTCCCGCCGTCTTCCGTCTACGATATGCTGACCGACGAAGAGGTCTTGTCGATCTACACAATTCGCACGGAAGCTCGCAATTGGGGCTTTATCCTGCTGATCGGCAAGGTGAACGACAAAAACCGCACCAGCAATTATCAATACGATACGATGACGCATAGTCTCGATTTGCTCGCTTACGCGCTGGAGCGCGAAGTGATGTACGAAAATGCGCGCGAACGCGAAACCCGGCTGGAGATTGTTTCTTCAACGACGAACGACGGCATTTTTGACTGGGATCTGGCTTCCAATACGATAGCGTGGAATCGTAAAATCCTGCGCATGCTCAGCACGGGCGGAGATACGACGATGACCACTCGCGATTTTTTCGGGCGGATTCATGCTGATGATATCGAAGGGCTGCAGGAGCAGTTTAACCTGCACTTGTCCGACAACGAGCCGTTTCATACGGAATTTCGGCTGCTCAGCGATGAACAGTCGTACATTTGGGTCGAAGCCGCCGGTGAAGTCGTGCGCGACGCAGACAAGCAGCCCGTGCGGATGATCGGATCTATTCGCGATATCACCGAGCGCAAGGAAGCGGAAGAGCGCATCCGTTACATCGCCTATCACGACGCGCTGACCGATCTGCCCAACCGCCGTTATTTCAATGAGCGTATCGACAAGCAAATCGAGCGCACCGGGGCTTCATTTGCCTTGATGCTGCTCGATCTCGACCGATTCAAGCTGATCAACGACAGCCTTGGTCATACGGCGGGCGACTTGCTGCTGCAACGCGTTGCGGCCATTATTACGGAGCAGCTGCGGCCGGAGGATACCGTTGCCCGGCTTGGCGGCGACGAGTTCATCTTGCTTTGCCCGTATGTAACCGATCCGCAGGAGCCGCTGCGGATTGCCGAACGCATCTTCGCCGCCCTCAGCACGCGTCATATGCTGAATGGCCACTCCGTTCACGTCACCTGCAGCATGGGCGTGAGCTTGTATCCGGAGCACGGCCAAGATCACGAGACGCTGGTGCGCAATGCCGACATTGCCATGTACGAGGCGAAAAGCACCGGTAAAAACCGCATCCAGATTTACCGTGAGCAGATGAGCGTCGTATCGCGGGACAAGCTCCGCATGGAGAATTGCCTGCGCGGCGCGCTTGATTCTGGCGAATTCGAATTGTATTACCAGCCGCAATACGATGTCAAGGGCGAGCAGGTGATCGGCATGGAGGCGCTGATTCGCTGGTTCTCGCCGGAGCTCGGCGCGGTCCCGCCAATGAGCTTTATCCCGTTGGCCGAAGAAACCGGCCTGATTAATGCCATCACAGCTTGGGTACTCCGTACTGCGTGTCTGGACAATAAACGGCTGCTGGATGCCGGGTTTGCCCCGATGCTGGTGTCAGTCAATATTTCGGCGCTCGATTTCATGGAGGCGGATTTTGTCAGCCGGGTGAGGGAGATTGTGGAGGAAAGCGGCCTGCCGCCGCACCTGCTCTGTCTGGAGCTGACCGAAACGGCAGCCATTCAGAATCTGGAATTGACCATTCGGCAGCTGCGTTGCCTGATGGACTGCGGCATCAAAATCGCGCTTGACGATTTCGGCACAGGCAACTCTTCGCTGTCGCTGTTGAAGATGCTGCCTCTACATCGGATCAAAATCGATCGCTCCTTCGTCAAGGACATGGCCCAACAAGACGCCAACCGGGCGATTTTCAGCACAATCGTCGGACTTACCCGCGGCTTGAAGCTGGAAAGCTGCGCCGAAGGCATAGAAACCGAAGAGCAATACGAGATTATCCGCGAAATGGCGTGCAGCCTCGTCCAAGGCTACTACATTGCCAAACCGCTGCCTTTTGGCGATTTTCAGCGATTTTTGCAAGCCTGAGCAGGGGAAACCGGCATCTGAAGAGAAAGGGCGAAGCGCTTATGAAGAAAAAACAAAGAACGCTGGTGATCAGCGATATTCACGGCTGCTTGCAGCCCTTCCGGGCGCTGCTTGCGCGTTGCGGCTACGACCCGCAGCACGACCAGCTCATTCTGCTGGGCGACTTTGTCGATAAGGGCCCGCAGAGCAAGGAAGTCGTCGATCTGGTGCGGCGCATGGTCCGCCAGGAAGGCGTGGTCGCGCTGCGCGGCAATCACGATCAGCGGCTGCTGGATATTGCGCGCAGCAAGGACACAGCGGCTGTTGCCAAGTTCATGCAGCACGGCGGCAAAGCGACGGCTCAAAGCTATCTGGAGGACGATCTGTCGAATGAACGCGAGCTGAGCGAGCGGTTGCCCGATCTGCGGCGCACGCTGCAAACCGATTACGCCGAGCATATCGCCTTTTTACAGGGCTTGCCTTACTATTTTGAGGGACCTAACCATATTTTTGTACATGCGGGACTCGATCCGGCTTATCCGGATTGGCGCAGGCAGCCCGTCCGGCAGTTTATGTATATCAAGGAATCATTTTATCGCCACCCGACGCATGTGGCCAAAGTCGTCGTGTTCGGCCATACCAAAACGGTCGATTTGCACGGCAAACCCGATATTTGGTTCGGAGGCGACAAAATCGGCGTGGACGGCGGCTGCTCCAGCGGGCTGCAGCTCAACGCACTGGCCATCGGGGAGGATGGCGCGTACGACACGTTCGCTGTGCCGGCTAACGTCCGGGAACAGCGGAAGTAACGGGCTTTGATTCAAAAAAGCGCTGTCGCTCCCGCGCTGTGCTGGCTCCGCCGTCTGACCGATCCGGCTTATGAGGGGGGCGCATTTACGGCTTCGCGGCATGAACGGCTTGCGCCCGATCCACATAGGCGACCCGGAAGCCTCCCTTATCGGCGGGCTTTTTTTTATCAACTCTGTACAATCTTTGTACAATATTCGTAGAATTTAACTCCAAAACAGTCTATAATAAGCAAGATCAGGAAATTATCGTAAATGGTTAAAGCCGGAAGGAGAAGCTTGAAGCGAATGTACAACATCAAGGCAGTTTCAACTATGACCCACATTCCCGCAACGACAATCCGTGCCTGGGAAATGCGCTATGGGGCAGTGTCGCCGCTGCGTTCCAAAAGCGGTTACCGGCTTTACTCGGAAAGCGACATCGAAGATTTGCGCTGGCTCAAGCAGCAAACCGAGCTGCAAGGCATCACTATTAGCCAGGCTGTGCAGCAGCTAAGGGAAAGCAAGCAGAGACGCGAGCAAGGAACGCCTCCGCGGAAGTCACAGCCGCAGCCTGCCCTTTCCTTTGAAAAGCTGATCCAACAGCTCTACGAAGCGCTGGCCGCGTTTCGCGTCGATGAAGCGAATCGGCTGCTTGAAATCGGCTTTTCGATGTTTGCCTATCAGGAGCTGTTTATTCAAGTGCTCGCTCCGCTGATGCGGCGCGTTGGCGAGGATTGGGAGGGCGGACGGCTTAGCGTCGCGCAGGAGCATCTGGTCAGTCAATTCGTCACCCAGCGATTTTTCCAATTTTTCCGTCTCTTTCCCGTTGACCCGGCGCTGCCGCATGTGCTGGCGTTTTGCCCGCCGGGCGAGCATCATCAGATCGGGCTGCTGCTGTTCACGTTATTTCTGCGACAGAACCATGTCGAGGTGCTCTATTTGGGACCGGACACGCCGTTCGACGGACTGGTCGAGCTGATTGCCGCCAAGGACATTTCCATCGTCAGCATCTCCGTGACGCGCGAAGAAAGCGTGGCGGATTGCTTGCAAATCATTGAAGGATTAACCCGGAAGTTTCCAAGGCTGCGCTTTGTGCTCGGCGGGCAGGCGGCCGGCAGTTTGGGAAGCAAGCTGCAGCGCTTTGTGCTGGACGCAACTCACGAAAGCTGGCGGGAGTGGTTTGAGCAGCACGTGAAAAATTTCCGCGGCTAACTCGACCCGGACATTCCCAATCTGGGCGCTCCTGCATACACTGGTACTACGTCACAGCTTCGGGGAGAGGATTACGGTGGAGAAGACGATCCATTATGTCGCGTGGGGAGATTCATTAACCGTAGGCTACGGCGCGCCGCCGGGCGGAGGCTTCGTACCGCTATTTCGCAAGCAGGCGGAGCAAGCGCTCAAGACGCCTGTGCAGCTGGTGAATGCCGGCAGAACCGGCGCGACAACCGGCCAGCAGCTGGCGACGCTGGAGAATGACCCCAAGCTGCAGGAGCAAATCAAAGAAGCCAGCCTGATTACCGTGACGGCTGGGGGCAACGATTTGATCCAAGCGGCCATCCCTTATTTTTACAGCAATAATACCGATCATTTGAAGCATGCGCTGCACACGTATGCCGTTAACTACGCCAAGCTGCTCGCCCGCATCGAAAGCTTGCGCAATTCGCCCGCCCAGCCGCGCCTGATCGTGCTGATCGGCTTGTACGACCCGCTGCCGCAGGTCGCGGATGCCGCTTATTGGGTGGGGCGGTTTAACCTGTTTTTGCGCAAGCTGCGCAAGCCGCACGTCCGCGTCGTTCAGATCAAGCGGGCATTCGAAGGGCGAACGGGCGACTACTTATCCGAAGACTACATTCATCCGAATCAGTTGGGCTATGCGGCCATTGCCGACCGGCTCGCACAAGCGTTACCCGACGAGCTGCTAAGGCGGCTGCTTGGCCGGCTGTAAACAGCACAAAAGCACGCAAGGCTCCTGAAGCGGACCCGACGTGCTTTTTTGGTGTCGATACTTTTCAAACGTAGCAATAAATCGCGATAAAATGCGCAGCGCTGCCCGCCAGCACAAAAACGTGCCAGACAGCGTGATGATGCGGGACGCGGCGCCATACATAAAACAAGCTGCCAAACGTGTACAAAATCCCGCCGGCGACCAGCCAGGCGATACCGCCCGTAGGCAAGCCCGCCACCAGCGGCTTGAACGCCAGTACGATCAGCCAGCCCATCGCAATGTAGGCCAGCGTCGACAGCAGCACAAATCGTTTGACATAAAACAGCTTGAGCACAATGCCCGTTGCGGCCAGACCCCAGATGACGCCAAAAAAGCTCCACCCCAGCGGCCCGCGCAGCGTCACCAGCAAAAACGGCGTATAGGTTCCGGCAATCAGCACATATATCGCCGCGTGATCCAGCACTTCGAACACGTCCTTCAGCCGTGGGTTGCGCATGCTGTGCAGCAGGGTGGAGCATACGTAAAGCAGCAGCAGCGCTGCGCCGAACACAATCGCCCCGGCCAGGTGCCAGCCGTCGCCGCCCAGCGCCGCTTGTAAGGTCAACGCGGCCAGAGCCGCTGCGCTTAGCGGAACGCCGAGCCCGTGCGTAATCGCGTTTGCTTTTTCCTCGCGGAGTGTGTATTCCATGACCTTTCCTTCTTTCCGGCCGTTGAACACGGTCCTGACTAATTAGACGGCAAGGGAAGGGAGAGCCCTTCATTCATGGTGCATTTCGCCACGGCAGCCTACAACGCCGCCGGCCAAGGCTCCTGCACACAGTCCGCCGTGTGGACCAGCGGCGACAACTCGCCGGCAGCGACCAGCCACAGCTCGTGCAAAGCCCGCGTGCATCCGACGTACAGCAGCTTGGTGTCCAGCAGATTTAATGCATAGCCGCGCGCCGTCACATCGGCCAGCAGCACTGCATCAAACTCCAGCCCCTTGGCCAAATATACCGGGAGGACGGACAAGCCGCCGCGGTATTCGCGATGCGCCGCTGTGATCAGGTTCGCCTCAATGCCGGCCGCGGCCAGACAGGCGCTGATCTCCTCGCATTGTTTTTCCGTGCGGGCCATGACGGCAATCGTCGAAGCGCTGCCAGCGCGCAGCCGCTGAACGGCATAAAGCAGCGCATCAAGCCGTTCACCCGACGGCGAGACGAGCAGGCGGACCGGATCGCCGCTTCGGAATACCGGTACGGCGAGCAGCGGGCGATCTACGCCGCGCTGCAACACGCCGTTCGCAAACTGAATAATTTCCATTGTCGAACGGTAGCTGCGTTCCAGCTCGAAATAACCGCTTTCCCGGCCGGCAAACAAATCGAGAAATTCGCTCCAGGCAACGATGCCCTGATAGGCGTGAATCCCTTGGCTCAAATCGCCAAGAATCGTAAACGACTGATTTCGCGTGTATTGGTCGAGCACGGACACCTGAAAGGGCGAAAAATCCTGCGCTTCGTCGATCACCGTATGATCGAACATTGCGTCAGCGGAAATTCCGTGCAGACGGGTATGAATGTAAACAAGGGGAGCGAGATCCTCCAAAGCCGCCAGCTTCTTTTTCAGCCCCTTGGCCGTAGCTGCGGCAAGCTCGGGCGGAATAGCGGCGAACAGCTCAGCCGGCAAGCTGGCCGGGCGTCCGCTGCTGTCAAACAGCAGCTTATAAAAGCTAAGCGGCGTCACCTCCGGCCAAGCCTGCAAATAGGCGCGCAGTCGGGCAGAAGCTTTTTTCTTCAATTCCTTCTTGCGCGAAGCTTCCCTGATTTTATCCAGCTCCATCTCCAGCCAGCGTTTGATGCGGGCCGCGACGCGCTCGCGGCGCTTGGCCAGCGGATAGTGGCGATTCTCCACGAAAAACCAGTCGCGGATCGTCGCCAGCTTCAGTCTTGCGCCCTCCCAAGGCGTGAAATCGCTCTCCGGTGCATAAGCGGCTTCGAACAGGTCCAGGCAGCGCTCCACGAGATCGCGAAAAACGATCGAACCCTTGAAGCGGCCCGGGGCCGTATCGTCGAGCGGCGGGCGCTTGCTGCTTTCGGCAAACCAGACGGCCAGCGACTGCGCCGGATCGGCCAGCTTGACCTCGTGCTCAAGCAGCTCCAGCGCCCAATCCGTGAACGTGCTTTGCTGAATGCTGCCGACGCCCAGCTCGGGCAAGACGCCGGAAATATAGTCCAGAAACATCCGGTTCGGGGCAAAAATAATCATCCGTTCGGCACGTACCTGCTCGCGGTACTGATAGAGCAAATAGGCGAGCCGATGCAGCGCCACCGTCGTTTTACCGCTGCCGGCAACGCCCTGTATGAAAAGTGCTGTATTTTTGCCAGCGCGGATAATGCGGTCCTGCTCGGCCTGAATCGTGGAGACGATGTCCCGCAGCTTGTTATCCTTGTTTTCTCCCAGCCGGTAGAGCAGAAATTCATCGTGTGCGCCAAGCGAATCGCCGCTGCGGTCGAACGTGTCGACAACCCGCTGCAAAATCTTTTTGCGAATAACCAGATTGCGCTTTAAATAGACGAGCCCGGCCACTTCGCCGTCCGGGGATTCGTAGGAGGCCGGGTCCAGACCGCCGGTAAATGAATAAAACAAGCTGGCGACCGGAGCCCGCCAATCGACGACCAGCAGCTTGCCCGTCCGTTCGTCTTCGACGCCGGCTTTGCCGATATACAGCGGCGACGGCTCGCCCGCGCCTTCCTCGGCGAAATCCAGCCGGCCGAAATACGGCTCCTCGACGGCTTTGCTCAAGCTGCGCCGGCTATGCTCGCGCACCGATTCGAGCACCTGCTCAGTTAAATCCGTCCCGTGATAGACGGGCGCGGCATTCAGCTCGGCCAATCGCCGGTCGATTTCACGGCCGGTCGCTTCCAATTGCTGCAATTCCTCTTGATAGGCACTTTGAGTCTTTGTGTCCAAGATCAGTTACCTCCTAAGATTGCTCATATAAGGATCTTTTGAAAAGACAGAATAACAACTATAGCATAGAGGGCAGCCACAGGCAACTTTTTCCTGCAGCGCTTGGGGACCGGGCAGCGGGCATGTTATAATGGAAGCGAGCTTGACGCCTATTTTATGAACTGTGAAAAAGGAGACGAAACGATGTCTGTGTACGATTTTACTGTAACGACCATCGACGGCGGGAGCCAATCGCTGGCCGATTACAAGGGCAAGGTGCTGCTGATCGTCAATACGGCCAGCGCCTGCGGCTTGACGCCGCATTACAAGGGGCTTCAGGAGCTTTATGAGCAGTACGCCGATCGGGGCTTTACCGTGCTGGGCTTTCCGTGCAACCAGTTTGCCGGCCAAGAGCCGGGAACCGATGAGGAGATCAAAAGCTTTTGCGAGCTGAACTACAAAGTCAGTTTCCCCCTGTTTTCCAAAATCGATGTGAAGGGCGACCATGCGCACCCGCTGTACACGTATCTGGTCAATCATGCGCCCGAGCCTTACCGTACCGGCGATATTGAATGGAATTTCGTCAAATTCCTGATCGACGCCGAAGGCCATGTGGTGAGGCGATACAGCGCGCCCACCGAGCCTGCCGCCATCGCCGCCGACATTGAAGCACTGCTGCCTTAACCCCGAGCTTTGCGCTTGCAGGTGGAAGGAGCGCCGGAAAAATCCGGCGTTTCCGGCTATATTTGTCGCATGAAACAAACATGTCACCAATATGCTACAATGATCATGTAATCTTGAGCCCGATCAGGGAGAGGGGAGCGAATATGGAAACTCCATTAAACGCGAAAATACCGCGAAAGGCGCCGGTCGGACGGATCATCACGTCAGCCGCGATTGGACTGGTCGTACTGATTGTCGCCGTCAACAGCTTTTCTACCGTACAGTACGGCAATGTCGGCTTGTACAAAACGTTCGGCAAGCTGACTGACGAGGTGCTGAATCCGGGGGTGCACATCAAAATTCCGTTCGTGCAGTCGATTATTCAGGTCAATACGCAAGTCACCAAGGCCGAGTCGGACACCTCGGCGTCGTCCAAGGATTTGCAGCCGGTATCGACGCACGTCGCCGTCAACTATTCGATCAACAAGGCGTCGGCCTACAATTTGATGAACAATATCGGCGGCAATTTCGACGCAGTTATTATTTCCCCGGCCATTCAGGAAATCGTCAAGGAAGTGACGGCACGCTATGCCGCCGAAGATCTGATCGCCAAGCGCGACGTCGTCGCGACGGAAATTCATGACGCGCTGACCAAACGGATGCTGAAATATGATCTTGTCGTCAACGACATCAACATCGTCAACTTCAAATTCTCCGATGCGTTCAACCAGTCGATTGAAGCGAAGCAGGTCGCGCAGCAGCAGGCGCTCAAGGCAGAAAACGATTTGAAGCGCGTGCAGATCGAAGCGCAGCAAAAGGTCGCGCAGGCGCAAGCCGAAGCCGAGTCGCTCAAGCTCAAAAAGCTAGAGGTCACGCCCGAGCTCGTCCAGCTCAAGCAGATCGAGGTGCAGGAGAAGGCGCTGGAAAAATGGGACGGACGGCTGCCGACCGTTACCGGCGGCGCTACGCCATTCATTGACTTGAATTCTCTAGGCAGCGGCGCAGCCGGATCAAGCGCGTCGTCTGGCCCGAGCAGTCCGTAAAAGGGGAAGGAGCCGATGAGGGCTGCATCCATCGCCTTTGTTTATGCGCATCCTGATGACGAAACGTTTTTGAGCGCAGCGCTGATTCGCCGTCTCGCGGACCGTGGGGCGCAGTCGGCGCTGCTGCTGGCGACGAGCGGCGACGCCGGACGCAACGGTCCGTTTGCAGAGCTGTCGCCAGCCGAGCTCGGCGTGCGCAGGGAAGCGGAGATGGCCCGGGCAGCGGCAATTCTCGGCGTGTCGCGCGTCGACTACCTGCGCCGGCCCGACGGCAAGCTGGCCGAGGTCGACCGCGAGACGCTCGCGGAAGACGTTGCGGCATTTGTCAACGCCACGGACGCGCAAATTGTCGTGACGTTTCCCGCTGACGGCGGCAACGGGCATCCCGACCATCGAGCGATTTCCGCAGCGGCAACGGCTGCTGTAGTGTCCGGCCGCTGCCCTTGCGTGCGTGAGCTGTATCAGATCTACGCCGGCGCGCTGCGCGAGACAGACGTTCAGCCGGCCCTGCAGCTCGACACCGCGCCCGATTGGCCGATGAAAGCCGCCGCTCTGCGCGCGCACGAATCGCAAGCCGCAGCTATCGAGCGCTACTTCGGCCCGCTGGGCCCGGAAGCCCCTGAACGCGTACGTTATGAAGCGTTCGCTTTGCGCTGGCGGGACGGGCGCGACTGGCCGCAAGCCGATGAACCGGCGCTGCTCGCACAGATTTTGCAAGCGACCCCCTGAAACCGCCAATCGCCGTCGAATGCTTCTAGCAAAGAAGTCAGACGGACGGGGGGCGAGACGCATGTCGCTTTGCAACTGTATCCAATGCGGCCGAATATTTCTCACCGCTTACGAAAAACGCTGCAAATCCTGCTCGCAGCTTTTGCTGGACGATTCGCGCAAGGTGAAAGCGTATGTACTCGCTCATCCGCGGGCGTCACTGATGGAGGTTTACCATCAGACCGGCGTGTCACTCCTTACGATCAAGGAGCTGACGGGGCGTTGAACCGGCTGTGACGGATTTGCCGGTCGGCAAACCCGCTGCCCGTGAATCTCCGACAGACGGTTAGACGCATCGATCAAGATCAATAAGTAATAAATGCCCAAGCAGCGGCAGTCCAGGAAGCGAAGCATTTCCTTCCGGGCTGCCGCTGTTGTTGTTGTTCAAGCAGACGTTGCCCTCAGAGGGCGAAGAACTGCCGCAACAAACGCGCTTGCAGGCTGTGGGCCAAGCTGTGCGCGTGGAGAACCGGCCGCAAGCCGCGCAAAAACGCGCAAAAGCCCGCGCCATTGAGCGCGGGCCGGAAATACGGTTCTGATCAGGTAATCGACGCCTCATAAATCGAGCGGATCGTGCCGCTCAGCAGCTCGTTGAATTGCTCGTCCGATTGCTGATCGGACAAGCCCTCCGCCAATGCGCGGGAGAAGCTGGCAATCAAGCCATGATTGCGGGCCAGCAGCTCATTGGCTTCTTCGCGCTCGTAGCCGCCGGAAAGAGCGACAACGCGGGCCACATGCGGCTCGTCCATCAGCTCGCGGTAGAAATTATCCTCGCTCGGAATTGAAAGCTTGAGCATGACGGTGACATCGGGCTCAAGCGCAGCCAGCTGCTTGAGGATTTCGGCTTTCAAGAGCCGCTCCGATTCCAGCTTGTCGGCGCTGTGGATGTCGACTTCCGGCTCGATGATCGGGACAAGACCGGCTGCCCAAATTTGCTTGCCCAGCTCGAATTGCTGCTCCACGACCTGGCGAATGCCTTCCGGATTCGCTTCGTGGATGACGGAACGCATCTTCGTGCCAAATACGTTGCGCTGAACCGCACGCTGCAGCAAATCGTCCAGCTCCGGCATCGGCTTGAGCAATTGCACGCCGTTTTCTTGATCCGCAAGGCCTTTGTCGACCTTCAAGAAGGGCACGATACCTTTTTGCTCCCACAAATAATCGGCTGTAAACAACCCGTCGATCTGCCGGTCCATCGTGTTCTCGAACAAAATTGCGCCGAGAATGTATTGGGCATCAAATGCAGGGCTTTTGATGATGCGCGTGCGCATCGCGTGAACAAGAGCGTACATTTCTTCATCCCCGTTGTAGCGGTCCGACTCGATGCCATATTGCTGCAGCGCCTTTGGCGTACTGCCGCCGCTTTGGTCGAGCGCTGCAATGAAGCCCTGACCTGTACGAATACGTTCCAGTTGCTTGTTATTCATCTGCAAAAAACCTCCTTGAAATTTCCTTTTTTCAATAGTGTACATCAAATCGTGTCGTAATGGAAAACCTGCGCCGCTAGCTGGTCTTTCGCGCCGTGGGCAGCTTGCCCGCGCAGCCCCGGATTGCCGGCAGCGCACGGCTGTCAGAGCGCGCTGCATGAGCGGACAGCTGGGCGGGGAAGCGCAATGATCGACCCGCGCACCGCGAGCAGATCAGGCATACGGACCGGCAGCCACGAGCCGCTCGACGTGCGCGTCGCTGCTGCTTTAACGCGGTCGGACACCGCTGGCAGAAGCGAAGACGTCGAGCAGCAGCTCGTCCTTGGCTGCATCCTGCGTATCCCAAGCCGCCGCAAAGCGCACCTCGTGCGACACGCCGAGAATGTCGTAGCGCTGCGCCAGATGCTGGCGCGCCGAGCCGACAATCAGCGTATGCAACCGCACGTGCTGGCGCGCGCCCAACTCGGCAAGCTCCTCGCGGACCGGCGGCGTAATTTGCCCGACGCCGTCGGTCACCATCACGAAGTCGGCGCCGGCAAAGCGGCTGCTCGTCCGCACCAGCTCGATGCCGCGGCGGATGGGCGCATCAAAAAACGTGCCGCCGCCGAAAGCAAGCTGCGCAAACCCGTAAAAACGCTCCCAATCCGGGCGTTTATGGTACAGCACATGCTCGATCAGCTCGCCCTTGGCGCCGAACAGCAGCAGCGCGAAATCGCGCCGCTCCAGCAACGCAAACGAAGCGAACGTTGCGACAAACAGCTGGGCCAGCCGCAGCTTCGCGCCGCGCATCGAATGCGACGTGTCGAGCATGCAGATGACAGGACCCGTTTGCGGCTGCTCGTCGACGCCGCTGACGCTGTAGGTCATCAGCTTGCGTTCCAGCCATTTCACCAGAAAATACGGCTCGAAATCGTCGTCGGCCAGCAAACTGGCTTCACTGGGCAGCAGGTAGGCGATATCCCCGGACTGCCGCAAATCGTCAAACGCCTCAGGCGTGTAGGAAGTGCGTATTTGGCGGCGCTTCACCTTGAGCCGGTGGACAGTGCGGCCGACCTCCTGCAAAAACGCCAGCAAATCCTTGCTGCGCTTGAGCTTGTCTACCCACAGCATATATTGCTCGAACGTCTGGCGGCGCAGCTTGCCCAGCTCGCTGCCCCAGCGGCGGTTGGCCAGCCGCTGGCTAATCTGCATCAGCGCGTGCACGTCGAAGCTGTCGGCGTCCTCGACGGACAGCGACGCCTTCAGCGAACGGCTCAGCCAGTCGCCAAGCTCGTCTTCAATCGCTTGCATCGCCGCCGCTTCACGCTCCGTCATCCGCGCCATCTGCCGCTCGCGCCGCTCCAGCTCCTCCTCGGCCTTGCGGAGCCTGGTCTTGAGCTTGTCACGCTTCATGAATTCCGTGCGCATTTGCTCCTGCAGCTCGCGGATGCGCTCGCGCAAAGCGCGGATTTCTTCAGCGACAAGCGGGCGGGAGTCGGCTTCAGCTTGCTTGTCCTCGACGGTTTTTTTGCCCATTTGCAGCGTATAACCGACAAGCCTTAGCTTTTCCAGCTGCTTGTCCGTCAACGCGTCGCTGACGGTCGCCGCTTCGGCGCCGCTGGTCATCTGCTTTTGATCGAGGCCGATCCCGAGCTGCCGCTGCTCCTTGCTGCGCCGCAACGTCTCGGCTTCATACGATTCGGCCAGCCACATCAGCGCCTTGAGCGCTGTTTTGAAGGAAGCATTGACCTGTCCGACCGTTCGCGGATGAATCGTCATATAGAAGTGCTGCTTGAGCAGCGTCAGCACCAGCCAGCGGTGGAAGGGCGCATCCTCCGAGCCGCCGTCCGGCTCCGGCTTCACCAAATAAAAGCACATGAAAAAATCGGCAAACAGCTCCAGCCCGAACCACGGCGCCTGCCGGGCCGCTTCACGCATCCATTCCTGCGCCACGCGGGAGGAGTGGACATAGCCTTCAAACACATAGCGGTCAACGCGCGTGCTCCGAATGATCATGACGACCGCCCTTCTTACAGCGTGTAATCGTAGTGGATGCCGGGAATTTCCTTATCGAACAACGTGCGGTACAGCCCCTGTACAGCTTGCAGCTGCCGTTCGCCCTGAATGCGCAAATGCGTAAATTTGACCGCATACAAATCCGGATGGAGCACAAACACGCTTTGACCCGCAACCCACTGCGGCAGCTGCTTTTCCTTTTCCTGCCAAGCGATCAGCCTGCCGCGCAGCGAGCGCGCCGTCTCCTCCAGCTCCGACCGGCATGTCTCCAGCGAAGCCTTGAGCCGCTCCGCCGCGTCCTTGTTCAACGAACCGCCAACCTCGCGCTTGAACTGGAAGGCGTGCAGCTCGTCAACCTTGTCGAGCCATTTTTGCGTCGTTTGCTGATAGCGGGACAGCGGCAGCTCCTGTTCCATTTCCCGTTTCAGCAGCTCCTGAAAAACCCCATCGAACAACCCGGCAAGCTCCGGCAAATCCTCGGGAAAATCCCACAGCATGTGCGGCGTCAGCACCGTATCCCAAGCGCCGACCTCGGTGCGGCCGTGAATCGCCGCAGACACCTTCCAGACATGGCCGATCTTGTGCCAGCGCCGGTCGGAAATGACGTATTCCTTGGCTTCCATCGCTGTTTTCAGCTGGAACATCATATAGACGATCGATTCGGGAATCGTCACCTCCTCGGCCGCATAGCGGACCTGGCGGACCAGCTCGGGCGTAAACAACGCCGGCGGCGGGGAAGAGGGGGCTTGAAACATCAGCTCGAAGCTGGCGATTTGCTTGACGTATTCGACCTCGTAGCGGAACAGGAAGCGGTCGTACAACGCAGCCAGCTGCTCGTTGTCTTCAGGCAGTTCATTAGAAGCGGCCATCAAAAACAGCAGGGGAACCTCTTGCTTGAGCTTTCCGTTAAAAAACACCCGTTCATTCAATATCGACAGCAGCGAGTTCAAAATCGCACTGTTCGCTTTGAAGATTTCATCGAGAAAAGCAAACCGCGCCGTCGGTAAATACCCGTCCGTCTGCCGGACGTATTGATCCTCCTTGAGCTTTTGCAGCGATACCGGCCCGAACAGCTCGTCCGGCGTTGTAAACCGGGTCAGCAAATAATCGAAGCCGATATCGGCGCCGAACAGCTGTGAAGCGGCGCGGGCCAGCTGCGACTTGGCCGAGCCGGGAGGCCCGACGAGCAGAATGTGCTCGCCGCTCATCAGCGCCAACAGCAGCAGGCGAATCAGCTCCTCGCGCTCCATGAAGCGTTTCTCCAGATGACTGGCCGCTTCTCGCAATTTATTTTGAATGGCAATCGTTTCCTTCATCGGCAGCGACTCCTTCTGTAAAATGAATGGGGCTATACATAATTGTATCAAATTGCCACCCAAACATCGAATCGCGGGAACTATAGGCGCGTTCTGCCGATTATGGTATGCTGATAAAACATCACTTGATCTGTCAGCTTGGATCGAAAATAAAGGAGTGCGGCTCATGCGCATTGGCGTTATTGCCGATACACATTTATCGGCGCGGGCGGAGAAGCTGCCCGACGCTTTATTGAAGGGACTCGAAGGCGTATCGCTGATTTTACACGCCGGCGACTGGATCAGCCCGCACGTTGTCGGGCTCGTCGAGCAAATCGCCCCGGTCGAGGCGGTGGCCGGCAACAACGACGGCGCGGAGCTGATTGCGCGCTTTGGCCGAAGCAAGCTGCTGAACATCGGCGGCGCGCGGATCGGGCTCGTCCACGGCGACGGCTTCCGCAAAACGACGGAGGAGCGCGCGCGCGACACTTTCCTGGCGGAGAAACCGGACATCGTTGTGTTCGGGCATTCACATATTCCGTTCCTGCAAGACATCGCCGGCATGAAGCTGTTCAATCCCGGCTCGCCGACGGACAAGCGCCGGCAGCCGCGATATTCTTACGGATTGATCGAGCTGGGAGTGGAACTGCGCGCCTGGCATACGTTTTACGACGACAAAAGCTGAAGCTCAGTCCGTATGAAGGCTGCCGCTCGCTCCGGAAGAAAGCCGCCGGGGCCGCCGGACTGCGTGGTCGTGGCGAGTAAGCGACGGGCCGTGTGCCGCGAGGCGTCAATCTATGCGGCCGTCTGATGCATCGGCATGCGTAAGCCGCAGCCGTCGCCGCAGCTCACGGCTGCCCGTAGTTGAGGCCGTTGCCGATCGTCGGCCGCGCGACGCCTGAAGATGCGCCAGACGGCCGAACCGGCGGCGCGGCATACGGCGCATTCAAATCCCCGACCGCGGCATACGGCGCGGCAGGGGCGCTGCGCGGCTCCGGGACAGCCGGCGACGGCCAGTGCTGTGCCTGATGGCACGCGGTACAGCTTGCCGGCGGAGCGATCAGCGCCGATTCGGTCAGCGGCGCAAGCGCTTCGCGGATTTGGGCTTCATTGAGGCAATAAATGTGGGCCAGAGCGTTACGCGGGGCCAAGCGCAGGAAATCGGAGATGGCGATGTACTCAGGCGCGGGCGCGTCGAATATCGCCAGCACATGCGTATTGTCTTCCGTGGCCACCTCCCAGTGAATCCAGCCCTGAGGAATGCTCACGGCCTGCTGGGGCAGCAGCGTCTGATTGACGATCTGACTGGTGAACGGATTCAGAATCGAGATAGTCATGGCCCCGCTGACGCCATACACAAGCTCGGTTGCATTCTGGTGAAGGTGCGGCTCAACAACGTTGCCCGGACTGAGAAAAATATCGAGCAGCGACTGGTTGCCCAGCGTATTCAGCTGCCGGACGCCGAGTATGTTGATATAATTCGCCTGATCTTTCGTGTAGAATCGATTGTGACTCACATCGCTGAAAAATTGCACGTAAGGCGAGCTGAAATCCATATAAGAAACCGCCATTTTCATCCCTCCGTTTGCGAGACTCGAAACGAGGCCCGACATTCATTGTTCTAACATATTCGCACCGGGCATGGCCCATGATAGAAGCAGCCGAGAAGGAGCATCCGCGTATGCACATGACAAAAACCTGGGCGCTGCTGCTGGCGCTGGCCGCTGTATGCGGCTGTCAGGCGCAGCAGGAGACGCCGGCACCCGCAACAGCAACAGCAACAGCAACAGCAACAGCAACAGCAACAGCAACAGCAACCCCCCTTGCGACATCGTCTCCGCAGGCGACGACTACAGTTTCCGCCGCTCCGGCGACGACAGCGCCGCCTTCTGCGGATCCGCCAGCCAAGCAGACGGCTGCGCCCAGCGCCAAGCCGCCCGAAGCGTCCGGCGCGCCGATGGCTGGCATCTATAGCGGCGCGGCAGCCAGCGACTTGAATGTCCGCCAAGCGGAAGTCACGGACAAGGGCGGCGGCTTGTACCATATTCACGTTTGGGTCACTTGGGGCTTCGCCCACAACATCGGGGACATTGATAGTGATTTCCGGCTTGTCAACGGCATTTACACGGCCGTGGACCGGGAGCAGTATCCCGACGTTACGGCATCGTTTGCAGCAGGCAGCCTGACCATCGACTACCCCGATCTCGGCTACGGCGGCATGAACGCCGAGCCTAAGGGCGTGTACTACCTGTCGGCACAGCCACGAAGCCTGTCGCCCTATTGGACGAAGCTGACGGAAGCCGCTCATGTCCCTGCCGACTTCCGCAAGGAAGGTCTGGAAGCCGCCGTAATCGCCCTTAACGACAAGGAGCAGAAGCTTGTGCTGATGCGGTTCAAGGGAGCTGCGGACCAACCCGATTATTTCTGGGAAGCGATTGTGCTGCACGGTCCGGCACCCGGTGCGTTCGTGCCGCTCGGCGACGTCAGCGACATTACGCGCAAGGCGCTCGGGCCCAAGCTGGCCGCATACGGCTTCGACGCCGACACGCAATATGCCGCGCTGCGGCGCGACGAATATTTGCGCTTCATCGAGACGCTAATCATCCGCCGCGACAGCGGCGAA
Organism: Paenibacillus athensensis; assembly: GCF_004514475.2. Classification (GTDB taxonomy): domain Bacteria; phylum Bacillota; class Bacilli; order Paenibacillales; family NBRC-103111; genus Paenibacillus_AL; species Paenibacillus_AL athensensis. The sequence continues at coordinate 366,277 of NZ_MYFO02000001.1, forward strand.
GCGCTGCCTGACGATGACGGCGGCCAGCCGCTTAGCGAGCAGGAGGCCTTTTATATTGCTACCGGCCATGCGAATACGACGTCAGTTGCGGTCGATCGCCGCGATGCAAGCAATATCGGCTCGATTTTCAAAAGCGAAGTCGACCATAGCGACGCAGACACCGTAGTCATTCATATCTACGAGGATGTGCGCAATAATGCAACCGACGAGCATACGGCCACGCTCGACTGGCTGCAGGTTGACCGCCGTACCGGACGGGTCAGCGGACAGTTCGACGAGTAGCCCGCAAGCGCGGTTGGCGAAGCGCAAGAGGGCGGCAGCCGACGGCAAGCAGGATTTTGCCGGTTACGGCGCGAATACAGACTTGTTACGAATCCATAGCATGATCGACAAGAGGGTTGCATGTGAAAACTTTGGTAATTGCCGAAAAACCGGATATGGGCCGCAATATCGCCGCGGCCATCGAGCCGAAGGCGGTCAATAAGCGCGCTTATCTGGAGGGCCAGGACTACATTATTACGTGGGCCATCGGTCATCTGATCGAGCTCGCCGAGCCGGACCAATACGACGATAAATATAAAAAATGGAGCATCGAGCACCTCCCGATCATTCCCGAGGAATTCCGGCTGGTTCCGAATCCGCGCACCTTCGATCAACTCAAGGTGATCGATGAGCTCGCCAAGCGCTGCGACCGGCTGGTCAATGCTTGCGACGCCGGGCGCGAGGGCCAGCATATTTTTTCCTTGATCCAGCGTCATCTCGGGCTGCGTCATCCGGTCAAACGACTGTGGATTTCCGATTTGACGGGCGAAACGATCAAACGCGGCTTCGAGACGATGAAGGACGGCGCGGAATACGACAATCTGACGCGGGCGGCGCGTTCGCGCAGCGAAGCCGACTGGCTGATCGGGATGAACGGCTCGCGCGCCTTTACAACGCGGCATAACGTGCTGCTGTCTGTGGGACGGGTACAGACGCCGGTGCTGGCGCTAATTTACGACCGGCAGAAACAGATCGAGGCGTTTACGTCGCTGAAGTTTTTTGAGCTGGAAGGCCATTTTACCCAGGAAGAAACGACCTACAAGGGGATGTGGCAGGGCGAACGGATGACCGACCGGACCAAAGCCGACGCGCTGGCCGCCAAGGTGAAGGGCAAGCCGGCGGGCATCGCCAGCTATGAAGTGAAAGACACGAAGGAATATCCGTTCAAGCTGTACGATTTGACGCTGCTGCAGCGCGAAGCGAACGGCAAGTTCGGCTTTTCCGCCAAAAAAACGCTCGACACCGCGCAAGCGCTGTACGAGAAGCACAAGGTCATTTCGTATCCGCGGACAAACTCCAACTACGTGACCGAGCAAAACATTCCCGAAATGCATCGCGCGCTGTCGGCTTTGCAGGGGACGGCTTATGACGAATGGGTCAAGGGCGCGGACCGTGGACTCGTTCACAAAAACAACAAATACATCTGCAATCCGGCCAAGGTTGAAGACCATCATGCGATTTTGCCGACCAACCGCAAGGCCAGCGGGCTGACGCCCGACGAAATGAAGCTGTACGATTTGATTGTGCGCCGCTTTCTATCGCAATTTTATCCGCCCGCGGAGTACAAGGTGCATACGGTGATGACCGAGGTCGAGCAGGAGCTGTTCAAGACAACGGTCAAGGAGCTGCTGCGCTTGGGCTGGAAGGTGCTGTACGCCGATCAGAAGAAGGAGAAGCCGAAGGGCGGCAAGGGCAAGGACGACGAAGAGGACGAGGAAATCGAGGTCAACGAGCCGTTTGCCGTGCAGGCGCAGCTGGCGGCGGTGTGCAGCGATGCCATCGTCAAGGAGAAGGATACGCAGCCGCCCAAGTCATATACGGAGGGCACGCTGCTCAAGGCGATGGAAAGCGCCGGCAAGCAGATCGAGGACGAGGAGCTGCGCGACGTGATGAAGGATTCCGGGCTGGGCACGCCGGCGACGCGCGCGGCGACGATCGAGCGGCTGAAGAAGGTCGGCTACATCGATATGCAGGGTAAAAAAATCGTCATCACGCAAAAGGGGCGAACGGCCGTCGAGCTGATCCGCGGCGCGGGGATTGAGCTGCTCACTTCGCCGGAAATGACCGGCCAGTGGGAGCGCAGGCTCAATGAAATTTCGCGCGGCAGCGCTTCGGACGAGCAGTTCATGTACAACGTGAAGCGGTTTGCGACCTTGATCGTCGACAAGGTCAGAAGGCAGCCGAAAGCGGCGAAGACCGCTTTCGAGGGGGCTGCGCCCGCGGCGGCAAAGCCGCGGGGCAAGGGCGCTGCCCGCGGCAAGGGGACGGACGGCGAAGCCGCGTCCCCGGCCGTCAGCGCCGGCTCCGGGGGCGGCCGCACGGCAGCCGCCACGGCGGCCAAGCCTCGCGGCGCGAAGCGCGAGGCGGCTGCAGCCACGACGGCGGGCGGAGCGCCGGTCGTGGCCGCTTGCCCCCGGCCGGGCTGCGGGGGCTCGCTGTTTATGGGCCGCAAGGGCTACGGCTGCTCGCATTACAAGGAAGGCTGCGGCTTCGTTATCTGGAAGGAAAGCTTCGGCCGCCAGCTGACGGACGCCCAGGTGAAGGCGCTGGCCGAGAAGGGCCGGACGGCCAAGCTGAAGCTGACGCTGCCGGACGGCACAGCGGCCGAGGGCCGTATTGTGCTGACCGATCCGGCTACAGGCGCACTGGGCGCAGAGACGTGAGGCCTGAAACAAGCAATAAGGAGAGACGTGACGTTTATGACGATTCTGAAAAACGACTGGGCGCCGCTGCTCGAAGCGGAATTCCAGAAGCCTTATTATTTGGCGCTGCGGCGCTTTCTTGTGGACGAATACAATGAGGGGACCGTATATCCCGACAAATTCGATTTGTTTAACGCGCTTCATTACACCTCCTATGCTGACACAAAGGTTGTCATTCTCGGACAAGACCCGTATCACGGTCCCGGGCAGGCGCATGGCTTGAGCTTTTCGGTCAAGCCCGGCGTCCCGACGCCGCCGTCGCTGCAAAATATGTTTCAGGAGCTGCAAAGCGATCTCGGCTGCCGCGTGCCGAATAACGGCTATTTGGTCAAATGGGCCGAGCAGGGCGTCCTGCTGCTGAATACGGTGCTCAGCGTGCGCAAGGATTCCGCCAATTCGCATAAGGGCAAAGGCTGGGAAACGTTCACCGATCGGGTGATCAGCCTGCTGAACGAGCGGGAGCGCCCCGTTGTATTTCTGCTATGGGGCAGCAACGCGCAAAACAAGCTCGGCTTGATCGACACCGCGCGTCACCGCGTCATCAAATCGCCGCATCCGAGTCCGCTGTCGGCGTATCGGGGATTTTTCGGCAGCAAGCCGTTTTCTCGCGCCAATGCTTATTTGCTGGAGCTGGGCAGCGAGCCGATTGATTGGCAGATCGAGGATATACAGCCCGCAGTTCAAGGGTAAAGATGAGGCGAGCTCGCCCATACCGCGCCGCAGACGGTGCAAAAACTGAAAAAAGCGCAAAAAAAAGGCGCAGCTTGATGTTTTTTTCAAGCCTGCGCCTTGCCAATTTATGGAAATTTTTGCTATAGTAAAAGAAAGTAAAGAGAGCTTCACAGAATCGGATTGACATAGACGATGCGTGCGCCGCTTTCGCAGGGTTTACCCGTTTCGTAAGAGCGGTTGCCAAGCGCTTGCATGAACGGCTCGTAATCCGTATCTGCTACCGGCTTGCCGCTTTGCAGCGCCCGCACCGCCTGCTCCAGCACCGTCCGCCCGTCGGCCAGCGCCCGATCCCATAAATCCCATATGCTGCTGTCGTACACCTCGTCCTGCGAGGTCGGACAGTTCCAGACGCTACGGGATTCGTTCAGGTAATCCAGACCAGGCAGCTTTCTCGTATACACCAGCGGGGCGATATAGCCGAAAGTCAGCGCCCGCTTGACGCCATGCGGATCGTGAAACAGCCGCTGCGCGCGAAGCATGTCGCGGTACGCCTCGTTCCAGTCCGCTTCAGTCAGCCCCGCCGCCAGCTGCGGATAAAGCTTGTGCGCAGCGGTATTCATCGCGGCGGCCAGGCCAAGCGGCAGTGCGGGACCGGCATCGAGCAGCTTCCAGACGGGCGTTTTCCACGTTTCCAAGCCGAGCCTGGCGCGAACGACAAGCGTATCTACAGCAATTTCAAAGCGCTGATGATTCCATTTTTTGAATCCCGATTTATAAAAAATGTACGGGTGCATGTTGCGATCCAGAATATGATGCGTAATAAAGCCGAGCGCAAAGACTACGGCCGGATTATACAGCGGGCGGCCCTGCAGCTGCTGAAGCAGCTCCAGCACGTACGGACCGCAGGCTTCCGCGTGCATCGCGCTGCCAAGCGCCGGGAGGCCCTTTCCCTTTTGCCAGGGCAAAAAGCGGTGATAAAACAGAAAATCCGGTCCCTGGCAGCCCATGCGGAACACGCGCTGCAGGTTGCTATCGCCGAGCATCCCCGACAAGCCCGCTTGCCCGACCAGTTCTTCTCCGAAAATCAAATGCGTCCAAATATTTGGCATGCGCCGTCCTCCTGTCAGCGGCCTGAGCCGGTGTGCAAGTTGATCTGCAAGCTATATTGTAGCATAAAGCCGGCCGCTGGCAACGGGCCTCATCAGCTTTCACCCGGTCGCAACGGCTGACGGGAACGGCAGAAGGAATTTTTTAGGAGATGTCGAATGATTATGGAATAGCTCTTGCAGATTCGGCAAGCTTTGAACAGATGGAGGAAACGATGATGAACCAATCTCCCGATTTGAGGACAAGCACGATCCCGCAGCCGACCGCCGGGCCGCTTCGCGGCAGTGAGCCTATGTTTGGCGCAGCCTTCGAATACGCCGCCATCGGCATGGCGCTCATCTCGATCGACGGACTGTGGATTCGGGTGAACAGCTGCTTCAGCGCCATTACCGGCTATTCCCGAGACGAACTGCTGTATACGAACATTCACGACATCTCCTTGGCTGAGGACGTCGAGCATCACAAAACCTGCATGGAGCAGCTGCTGAGCGGAACCATTGAATCATACCAGCTCGAAAAACGCTTTGCCCATAAAAGCGGCGCCGTTGTCATGGCCGAGCTCAGCATGTCGCTGGTGCGCGATACATTTGGCAGTCCGCTGTATTATGTCGCGCAAATCAAGGACATTTCCCAGCGAAAGCTGATGGAGCAGCGGCTGGCTGAAAGCGAGCAGCGCTACAAATCGCTGATTGCGCACAATCCCGCCGGTATTCTCACCTGCGACATGAACGGCTTGATCGTCAGCTTGAATCCGGCGATGGAACGCATCCTTGGCTATACGGAGCTTGAAATGGCCGGCTATACGATCAACCGTTTTTTCAATAAAACGGACATCGAAGGAGCGGAAGCCTGCTGGTTTTTGCTGGAAACGGACAATTATATGCTGCAGGTAGAGCACAAAAACGGCGATATCATCGATCTCGGCCTTAAAAACGTGCCGATCATTGTGAACGATACGATGGAAGGCGTCTACATCATCGCCAGAGACATCACCCAGCATAACAAGGACCGCGAATCCTTGCGCATCGCTCAGCAGGATTTGCGCGAGACCCTGCGCCGCCAGCAGGGCATGACCTTCAAATTTCGGCTGATTCAGGACGAATTCATACATACGTTATGCGACGGAGAGCTGCTGCATCGGCTCGGGTATAAGCCGGGCGATATGCTTGGCAACAGCTTGCAGCAAATTTGGCCCGAGCCGCTGGCGTCGACGATGGACAGCTATTACCGCCGTGCCTGGAACGGGGAAGAAAATGTGATGTACGAAACGACGTTTCGCAGTATTACATATCTGACATCGCTGCGTCCGATCAGCGAGCGGGGCTACGTATTCGAGGTGATCGGCTCCTCGGTGGACATTACCGAACGCAAGCGGATGGAGGTCGAGCTGTGCGAGACGAAGGAGCTGCTGGAATCATTTATTAACAACACGACCGATGCGATTTGCGTGACGGACGTGCAGGAGCGGGTGCTGTCGGTCAATGCGGCTTACGAGCGTGTTTTCGGCTGGAAGGCAGAGGAGCTGATTGGCCGGCGGCTGCCGATTTACCCGTCCTTTCTGGAGGAGCAACGGTTGGAAATTTACACGAGCCTGCGTGAAGGACGGCAAATTTCCGCGCTGGAAACCGTACGCGAGCGCAAAGACGGATCGATTATCAACGTCAGTGTGACCAAGACGCCGATCAAAAACGAGGAAGGCGACATTATCGCCTTTGCCGGTATAACGCGCGACATTACCGAACGCAAGCGAACCGAGGAGCTGCTGCGCAAATCGGACAAGCTGTCCGTAGCTGGTCAGCTCGCTGCCGGACTGGCTCACGAAATCCGCAATCCGCTGACCTCGCTGCGCGGTTTCTTGCAGCTGCTGCAAAACGAAATGCAAAGCAAGCAGTATTATTTTGAAATTATGCTGTCCGAGCTGGATCGGATCAACTTTATCGTCAGCGAGTTCCTCGTCATTGCCAAGCCCGAAGCGATTCAATACAAGCGCAGCAGCCTTGCCAATATTTTGCAGTCGGTCATTGCGCTGCTGGAAACCCAGGCGCTGTTATGCAACGTCGAGCTGAGTCTGGAGATCGAGGAAGCCATTCCCGAATTGATTTGCTCGGAAAAGCATCTCAAGCAGCTGTTTATCAATCTGGTGAAAAACGCCATTGAAGCGATCCAGAAGGGAGGTATCATCCGGCTGGCCGTGTCCATGCAGGATGCGTCGCATATACGCGTGCGCACGCGCGACAACGGCTGCGGGATTCCTGACGAACGGGTGCGGCAGCTTGGAGAACCGTTTTATACGACCAAGGAGAAGGGGACCGGGCTGGGACTGATGATGTGCTTCAAAATCGTCGAAGCGCACAAGGGCACCATGCACATTGAAAGCGAAATCGGCGTCGGCACGACGATTGACGTTCTTTTGCCCGTACAGCTGGATTTGGAAGCTGCAGGCCATACGGCTGTACAGCCGCCATTCGGACGGGGCCAGGAGAAGCGCAAAACGGAGACCCGCTCGAATCCAGAGCCGCTGACAGCGGCCGGGCCGTTCGCCCTGTAAATAGGCCGGGAGCATAGACCAAAAGCTCCGCAACCGGGGGGCAAGCCAGCCGGCGGGAGCTTTCGGGATCGGGCTTCATAAACATAAAGAGTCGGGGACGCGGCGATTGGGCTGGCCGCACCTGACTTTTGCTTTTTACACGGAGCGAATGCTGAATTCGCAAGATTCGCGGGGATAGAGAATCCGTTTGCCCGGCTCCTGCTCGCTGCGCACACGGACGTAGTCCGGGGTAAACTTCTCAATAATGCCGGTACCGACCTGGAAAAAAACGCCATAGGTGTCAAGCGACCATACGTAAACAGATGTTTGCGAAAGCGCGGCGGCAAATAGTTCAGTATCGGTGTCCAGCAGCTTAGTTCCGTAAATCATTATGTGCACCCCTGTAATTTTAATTTGTGGTCAATATCGAGCTCATTATGTATGACATCGCGACGCGGAAGGTTATCACGCAAACATTCGCATTTTTTGTAAATTTACATCGGATTGGCTGACAGGCGCTCATTTGTGCAGTACAATCGTTGGGTGTCTTGTTAATCCTATGCCCAGATCAAGGAGCCCAACATGAAATTTTCCGTGCAGTTTTTATCTTTTTTTGTCATACAGGACGAAGCTTCTTCAAAAACCTACAAGCACTTTCAGACGATGGATGAAGCGGATTACGAGGAAAGCGCGCTACAGCAATTTTTGGACGGCGAATTTGCGCGAATTGCCAAACGCAAGGTCGAACGCAACCCGCGCGTCGAGCAGGTTCCGACAAAAATCGGGCGATTTGCCCTCGAAGAAGGCTTTCCGCTGGAAAGCAATCCGAACTTCAACTGGTTCGCCAAGCTGCGTTTTGCCCCGGATAAGCAATCGTTTCTGAATGTGGCCGACGAGGTGCTGAACGCTTATTTGCATACAAGCGCCGTGCGGGGCGGTGTTTTTATTGTTGCCAGCGCCAAGCTGAATCAATATTTCGACGATCCGTTTGTTTTTATTCTCAAATGCGATTTTGAGCCGAAAATCGCCCGCATTACCGATGAGCGCAGCCTGTTGAATCAGGTGGAAATGGCGATTAACGCCAAGAACATGAAGTCGATTCAATATCCCTACATGCCGGAGGAAGGGATGCTGGAGGAAGCAGAGCTCAAGATCCACCAGTCCTCGCACGCCCGTTACTTCGAGGATTTTCTCAAATTTGTCGAATACGAGAAATCGATGCCGGAAATTTTGCAGCATCAGGTTCTGGGACTTGTGCATCAGCAGCTGGATGAACAATACGCTCATCTGCCAGAGGAACGGGAGCGCGAGGAGCGCGACATTGAAATGTGGGCGGCCAGCGACAAGCGCGAGCTGCAGGAGAAGTGGACGCCGGTGCAGGTGATGGAAGCTGCATCGTATCTCGTTGAGCAGAAGCCTGATCTGGAGCTGCGGCTGAAGCTCGATCATATGACCGTGCGCGCCCAACTCGCCGATTTTGGCCGTCAACTGCACATCGCCAGACAGGGAGACCGCTATTTCGTGCTGCTCGCCGGAGACTATTTGCATTTTGAAAAAGGCGTGTCGCCGATCGAGCTGCTGCGCCCCGACGATTTGCACGAGGTGCTGGAGCGGCTGAGCGCCGACAGGGACGAGTAGCAGGGCAGCTGACGCAGGGGTGGAGCGAGCGGGCGACAGTGGAGCGCTCGGACTGCGACAAGGCGCCGGGCGGGGGAGCGCAGACGCAGAGCAGAGCTCGTGGGCGCAGCGCAGAGGTTGCGGGCGGGGCCGCGGCAAAGGGAGCGCAGAGTGGGCGAGCGGTTAGGACTAGGCGCCTGGCCAAGCCGCGGCCGATTGCACGAGGCGGGGGCGAAACCGGAGCGCATTGCCGAGCCAGCCGGACGCAGGGACGCGCTTGCCGCAAGCGCAAGCATACAACGTCATTTCCGTTCGTACATATAGAAGAACGGGGGTGATGACGATGCAGCCGACGGAGGAATCGATCCGGCTAACCGAACAGTACGGCGCGCATAACTATGCGCCGCTGCCGGTAGCCGTCACAAGCGCGGCGGGCGCATGGGTCGAGGACGCAGAGGGGCGACGGTATCTCGATATGCTAAGCGCATATTCGGCGCTCAACCTGGGTCACCGCCATCCGCGCGTTATCGACGCGTTGCGGCGTCAGGCTGACTGCGTGACGCTGACGTCGCGGGCGTTCTATGATGCCCAGCTTGGCCCGTGGCTGGTGCTGATGTCCGGACTGACCGGCAAAGGCCGCATTTTGCCGATGAATACCGGAGCCGAAGCCGTGGAAAGCGCGATAAAAATAGCCCGGCGCTGGGCCTATGAAGTGAAGGGCATACCGTCCGAGCTGGCGGAAATTATCGTGTGTGAAGGCAATTTTCACGGCAGAACCTTGAGTGTTACGTCATTCTCATCGAACCCGGAGTATAAGCGGAGCTTTGGCCCTTTTACGCCGGGTTTTCGCATGGTTCCTTACGGCGACGCAGCGGCGCTGGCACAAGCGCTGACCCCAAACACAGCGGCGTTTCTCGTCGAGCCGATTCAGGGCGAGGCCGGCATCCGGCTGCCGCCGGACGGTTATCTGCGCGAGGCGGAGGCGCTTTGCCGGGCGCACGGCGCACTGCTGATTGCCGATGAAATCCAGACCGGACTGGGACGCACCGGCAAGCTGTTCGCTTGCCAGTGGGAGGGCGTCACGCCGGATCTGTATGTGCTCGGCAAGGCGCTTGGCGGCGGCGTGCTGCCGATCTCCGCCGTTTGCGGCGATGCCGCCGTGCTTGACGTGCTGGAGCCTGGCTCGCACGGCTCCACGTTCGGCGGCAATCCGCTCGCCTGCGCGGTGTCGGCTGCCGCCGTGCAGGCGCTGCTTGACGAGCGGCTGTGCGAGCGCTCGGCCGAGCTGGGCGCGGCGCTGCTGGCAAAGCTGCGCCGCGAGCTGACCCACCCGCGCATTCGCGAGGTGCGCGGGCGGGGGCTCTTCATCGGCATCGAGCTGGCGGAGCCGGCCCGGCCGATGTGCGAGCGCCTGCTGGCCGCCGGGCTGCTGACGAAGGATACGCACGTGCATACAGTGCGTCTGGCTCCGCCGCTCGTGCTCAGCGACGCCGACGCGGCGTGGGCGCTGGAACGGCTCGTGCCTATTCTCAATCAAGCTTAGGAGGGATGCGGATGATTCCTTACAGGCCCGAACCGTTAACCGACTTCCGCAGCGCCGACGCCGCTGCGGCGTTTGACACAGCCTTGGCTGCCGTAGAGCGCCAATTGGGCGTCGAAACGCCTCTGGTCATTGGCGGCCGGCGCATCATGACAGAGCGGCGGCTTCGCTCGATCAACCCGAGCGCTAGGGACGAGACGGTCGGCTTGTCCGCTCAAGCCGACGCAGCGCTGGCCGAGCAGGCGCTGCTCGCCGCAAATCGCGCGTATGCCGACTGGTCGCGGCGAACCCCGCAGTTCCGCGCCGACCTGCTGCTCAAGGCTGCGGCGCTGCTGCGGCGGCGCAAGCACGAGTTCTCGGCGTGGCTGCTGCTGGAAGCCGGCAAAAGCCGCGGCGAAGCCGACGCCGATACGGCCGAAGCGATCGACTTCCTTGAATACTACGCCCGGCAGGCGCTGCAGCTGGAGCTGCGCGCCGCCGCCGAGCTGGTGGCGCTGCCCGGCGAGAACAATCGGCTTAGCTATCTACCTTTAGGCGTCGGCGTCATCATCGCGCCGTGGAATTTCCCGCTGGCGATTCTCGTCGGCATGTCGATGGCCGCCGTCGTTGCCGGCAATACGGTCGTTGTCAAGCCGGCCAGCGCCACGCCGATTATTGCTGCCAAATGGCAGGAGCTGCTGGAGGAGGCAGGGCTCCCGGACGGCGTCGTGCAGCTGCTGCCGGGCAGCGGCAGCGAAATTGGCGACTACCTCGTCACGCACCCGCTGACGCGCTTTGTTTCGTTTACAGGCTCGCGCGATGTCGGCGTGCACATCGCCGGCCTGGCGGCACAGCTGACGCCCGGGCAAAAATGGCTCAAGCGCTACGTCGCCGAGATGGGCGGCAAGGACGGCATCGTGGTCAACGCCGACGCCGATCTTGAATTAGCTGCAGCCGGGATCGTGGCTTCGGCCTTCGGCTACTCCGGGCAAAAATGCTCGGCTTGCTCGCGCGCCATCGTTCACGAAGCAGTTTACGACGAGCTGCTGGAGCGCTGTACGGCGCTGACCGCCAAGCTGACTGTCGGCGATGTCCGCGATCCGCACGTCTATACCGGCCCCGTGATTGACGAAAGCAGCCAACGCAAAATCGCCGGCTATCTGGCGCTCGCTCCGCAGGAAGGGCGGGTCGTGGCCGGAGGACAACTGCTCGAGGGAACGGGATTTTTCGTTCAGCCGACCCTGGTTGCCGATGTTGCGCCCGATGCGCGGCTCATGCAGGAAGAGATTTTCGGTCCGGTGCTTGCGTTCGCCAAGGCGCGCGACTGGACCGAGGCGCTGCGCATAGCTAACGATACCGACTACGGGCTGACAGGAAGCGTGTATACGCGCAGCCGGGCAGCCGTCGAAGCAGCGATTCGCGAGTTTCATGTCGGCAATTTGTACATCAACCGCAAATGCACAGGCGCCGTCGTCGGCGCCCATCCGTTCGGCGGCTTTAACATGTCCGGCACCGACTCCAAAGCCGGAGGACCGGATTACCTGCAGCTGTTCACTCAGCTCAAGCTCGTATCGGAACTGCTGTAAGCGCGCTACCGCTCGTTCGCTGTGTTCCAGCGAAGCCTGCGCGCAAGTTGATCCCTAAGATAAGGGGGTGAGCCGTATGGCGTTCGACGCTTTTTTGCGCAGCCGGATTTTGTCCGCAGCGGGCAGACCCGGCGTCCGCAGCTGGTTCGAGCGAAACGGCGATCGTCTGGGCGTTAGCCGGTTTGTCGCCGGACCGAACCTGGAGGCGGCGGTTGCGCCGGTTCAGGCTCTCAATAGTCGCAAGCTGGCGGCTACGCTCGATTTGCTCGGCGAGCATGTCTATGAAACGGAGCAGGCGCAAACAGCGGCCAGCCGGATCGCCGCTGCCTTACAGGCCATCTGCGAGCTTCGGCTGGACTCGCACGTGTCCGTCAAGCTGACTCAGCTTGGTCTGTGCATGGACTTCGGCTACTGTCTGGAGCTGATGCGCGGGCTTTGCCGCGAAGCCCAATCGCGCGGACTTTTTATCCGGATTGATATGGAGGATTCCGGCATCACCGAGCTTACCGTGCGGTTGTTCCGCAGACTGCTGGAGGAATTCGGCCCGCGGACGATTGGCCTTGTGCTTCAATCCTGCCTGTACCGCTCATTGGCCGATGTTCGCGATCTTGGACGGCTCGGGGCCAATTTGCGCATCGTCAAAGGCGCTTACCGGATGACGTCCGATGTAGCCTATACGCGGCGCAAGGATATCGAGAGCAACTACATCCGGCTGGCCAGACTGCATATGGAGAGCGGCAGCTATACCGCCATCGCCACCCATGACCGGGGCATGATCGATCCGCTCCGGCGATACGCCGACGAAGCCGGCATTTCCCGGGACCGCTTCGAATTCCAGCTGTTATACGGCGTGGCAAGCCGTTTGCAGCAAGAGCTGGTCGATGACGGATACCGCGTCCGCATCTATACGCCATTTGGCGATTGCTGGTATCCGTACTTTACCCGGCGGATCGCCGAGCGTCCGGCCAATCTGATGCTTGCGCTAAAAGCCATTCTCGGCAAATAGCCGCTCACAAGGAGGTGCTGCAGGATGAATCCGCAGCAATACCCGGACATCGCCGTGATCGGGGTGCCGATGGATCTCGGCGCGGACCGTCGCGGCGTCGATATGGGGCCCAGCGCGATTCGCTGCGCCGGATTGGAACGGCGGCTCGCCCAGCTCGGCTACCGCGTCCACGACGAGGGCGATTTGTCCGTGCGGCGGCAGCCGACGGCTGCGAGCGCCGACAAGCTCAAATATGTCGACGAAATCGCCAAGGTCAACGCCGAGCTGTGCCGGTCCGTAGAAGCGTCGCAGCAAGCCGGACGCTTTCCGCTGGTGCTCGGCGGCGATCACAGCATCGCCATCGGCACACTCGCCGGGATGCGCCGCCGCCATCCGGCGCTCGGCGTCATCTGGTTTGACTCGCACGGCGATGTCAACACCGCCGACACGTCGCCGTCCGGCAACATCCACGGCATGTCGCTGGCCGTGGCGCTTGGCTTCGGCGACCCGCGGCTGACCGCGGTCGGCGGGGCCGCGTCCGCGCTGCGCCCCGAGCACGTCGCCATCGTCGGCGCGCGCTCGCTGGATGCCGGAGAACGCGACTTTCTCCGGCGACAGGGCATCCTCGTGTTCACGATGCACGAAATCGACCGGCTCGGCATGGCCAGCGTCATGGAGCAGGCGATCGATCGCGTGTCTCGCGGCACGAGCGGCATTCATCTGAGCCTCGACCTCGATGGGCTCGATCCGGCTGCGGCGCCTGGCGTCGGGACGCCGGTGCCGGGCGGGCTCACCTGCCGGGAGAGCTATCTGGCGATGGAGCTGCTTTGCGAATCGGGCCGGCTGGTGAGCGCCGAGTTCGTCGAGGTGAACCCGATCCTCGACCACTGCAACCAAACGGCGCAAATCGCCGTTTCCCTGATCGCTTCGCTGTTCGGTGAGCGCATTCTGTAGCGTTCACCAGTGCGCAACAGTCGGCCGGCGAATAAAGTTAACCACATTAAATACCCCCAACCGCCCGCGATACACGAGCGATTGGGGGTATTTGTCGGCAGCTGCGGCATCGTCGCTATCCGAACGAGACCTTCTCATCGGGAGCTGCCGCAAGCCCGTTCAGCAACATTTTGTCAGCAGCCGCCGGGCTTATTTCGGCGTTTGCTTTCCTGTTTTTCCTGCTCTTCCGCTTTTTCCCCGAACTGATCAAGCCGGGAAGGGCTGGCGGCAGGACCGTTGTTTTTCGGATGGTTGTTTCGGCCGCTCATCGTGATTCACCTCCCGTCGCTACACAGCTTGTGCGAGCGGTGAAAGGGACATACGCGGGATCATTTGCCAGCCGCTTCGCTCCGCCAACGACCGGATTTTCGTTCCTTGGTCATCGGACAATCAGCGCCTTGCGCAGCTTTCATTCTACTTCAACCGTTCGGGATTCAGCCCTTCCAGCTCCGGCAGAACAAAACGTCCGTCCCGGCGCACCAGCACGTCGTCAAAATAAATATCGCCGCCGCCGTATTCGGGCCGCTGGATCAGCACCATATCCCAATGTACCGAGGAGCGGTTCGTATTGTCCGCAGTTTCGTACGCCTGACCGGGAGTAAAGTGGAGGCTGCCGTCGATTTTTTCATCAAACAAAATGTCCTTCATCGGGTGTTGAATATAGGGATTGACACCGATCGCGAATTCGCCGATATACCGCGCGCCTTCGTCCGTATCGAGAATTTCGTTCAGCCGCTTCGTGTTGCTGCCCGTCGCTTCGACAATCCGCCCATTTGCAAAGCGCAGCTCGATCTGCTCGAACGACGTGCCGGCATAAATCGTTGGCGTATTGTAGCGAATGACTCCGTTCACGGAATCCTTGACCGGAGCGGTGTACACTTCGCCGTCGGGGATGTTGCGGCGTCCGGAGCAAGGCACGGCGGGAATATCCTTGATCGAGAACGACAGGTCGGTTCCCGGAGCGACGAGCCGTACCCGGTCAGTGCGGTTCATCAGCGCCACCAGCGGCTCCATCGCCGCAGCCATTTTGCTATAATCCAGATTGCACACTTGAAAATAAAAATCCTCGAACGCTTCCGTACTCGTGCCGGACAATTGCGCCATCGATGCGTTCGGATAGCGCATGACGCACCATTTTGTATGATTGATGCGTCGGGCGAACACCGGCCGCTGAACATAAGTTGCATACAGCTTCATCTGGCTCTCCGGCACGTCGGCGAGCTCGGTCACGTTGTCTCCGCTGCGAATCGCAACGTATGCGTGCATTTCGCGCATGCGCGTCAGCTCGAATTCGGCCCATTGGGCGAATTGCTCCGCGCTGCCTTGCAGCTGCAGGCTGCGGGTAAGGGAGGGGTGTCGCAGCTCCAGGAACGGTCGGCCGCCGGCTGCATAGGCCTCTTCAATCAGGCATTTGCCGACTTCCGGATCGGGGACGCCGATCAGCTCGATCAGAATATTTTCACCGGGCTGCAAATCGACGGAATAACGGATGATGTTGCGGGCGAACGTTTGAAGACGCGGATCTCTCATAGGCTGCTTCTCAGCTCCTTGTCTGTGGATGGCAGGATGCCTTTATTATAGCCAAACCGCCGAACGGAAGCGAATCAGGACAACCGCCCGGAAAGGATGGGAGGGGGTTCCGGGGTTCCAGGGTTCTGTACAGTACAAGCACCAGCGCGGCGGGTAACGCCATCTTGCAGGGTTTTCCCGACCCGCCATCGAATCAATAGCGTAAAGTCCGAGCGCCGGGTTGAATGGAGAACGCCGCGATTGCGGAACCTAACCAAAACGAAACGAAGCGCTGCTGCATGAAAGGGGAGTGAAACGCTATGGCTCACCGTCAAGAAAAGGTGCCTTTCGGCTACGAACCGCCCAAGGCGTCGCGCCGGGGATGCTTGTTCGTGTTTGAAACGTTCGAGGATTGGACGGAAGAGGAGGTCCTTGCGCTGGTTGCTTGGGCCGCATCGCGCAAATTCGCACGCGTGGTGCTGTATCCGCAGCATGAAGAAACGTTGCGTCGCATGGGCATAGCTTGCGCGAGTCCATTCTACAGCCGCGTCAAACAGCTGCAAACAACCATCGAAGCTTGTGCGCTTCCGATTCCCGTCGAGCTCGATCAATGGGAGGGCAAGCGCAAAAAATATACGCCGCTGGACACCTCGCTGCGCTTTTTGACCGAAAAACATCACGGTCCGTTTTTTCTGGCTTTAAGCGACCGTTATGCCAATTTGTTCGTGACGTATCCGAGCTTTCAGGAATGGATCAAGGAGCTGCGGCTGCTGATTGTTCCGCGATTCCATGTCCCGCTGCACCCCAAGCTGGAAGCGTGGAGCCATCGTTGGGAGCTGATCCTGCCGGGGGAGCCCTTGCATTCCTGATCATCCCTTTGCCGGACAGACGCACGCCAACAGAAAGCGGCCCTGACTTCTGCTTATGCAGGAGCCAGGGCCGCCAGCTATGTCGGTATGGAAAAAAGCGTTCAGGTCAGCTGCGCAGCCCGATCATCAAGCAGCCGCTCAGTCAATGAAGTCAACATGCAGATGCCGATTTCGTTTTGCCCGCCTTCGGGAATAATGATGTCGGCGTATTTCTTCGACGGCTCAATAAAAGCGTCATGCATCGGCTTTACCGTGGTCACGTATTGCTCGAACACCGAATGAAACGTCCGGCCGCGCTCTTCGATATCCCGGGCCACCCGGCGCAAAATGCGGATATCCGGATCCGTATCGACGAAAACCTTGACATCCAGCGCCTGCCGCAGCGCTGCATCAGTCAACACGTGGATGCCTTCGATTACGACGACAGGCTTGACCTCGATCCGGATCGTGTGACCGGCGCGCAGATGCCGGGAAAAGTCATACACGGGAATTTCCACGCTGCGCCCGGCGCGCAGCTCCTGCAAATGAGCAAGCAGCAGCTCATTTTCAAAAGCGTTCGGGTGGTCGTAATTAATCCGCTCGCGCTGCTCAAGCGTCAGCCCGTCGCGGTTCGCATAATAATTGTCTT
Source organism: Paenibacillus athensensis (assembly GCF_004514475.2). GTDB lineage: Bacteria > Bacillota > Bacilli > Paenibacillales > NBRC-103111 > Paenibacillus_AL > Paenibacillus_AL athensensis. The sequence continues at coordinate 383,033 of NZ_MYFO02000001.1, forward strand.
GAGAGATCAGCGTAACTTGCGCTGGTCCCAGCCTGTCCATAATCGAACGGGCCACCGTTGTTTTTCCCGACCCGGTGCCGCCGGCAATACCGATCACGAGCATGCGCCCCTAAGCCTCCCCGCATTACTTGATTAAGCCACTCACTCAGTTTAACATAATCTTCATAAAGTGAAAACGGATTCCGCACCGGCGCTGCGGGCGTCTGAATGAATCTTGTACCGCCTGCAAATACGAAAAAAACGATCGCAAAGCGACCGCTTTTTCACCGTGTAGCTGTTACCGAATCTGCTTGGGCGTCGTGGATTTGGCTTGGTTGACGTCCAGATCCTGGGCGGCCTGATGCAGCTGCTCAAGCGTCTGTTTGATTTGCTGCGCGTATGGCTCCTTATTGTAGGCGTCCAGCTGGCTGTTGGCATCGGCAACCTGCCGTTTGGCGTGACCGAGCTCGGCTTGGGCCGAAGCAATCGCCTGCGGATCGGCTTGTGTCATGGCCGCCTGCAGTTTGCGCTCCGCTTCCTGAGCGAGCAGAATCGCATGCTCGGCCGCGTCCAGCGCATGCTGCAGCGGCTGCTGATGCTGTCGGGTATCGACCATCGGCGCTTCCTCCTCACGTCATTGTCATGATGTCGGGCATTACCTTACTACATTGCGCCAAAAGGGAGCAAATCATGCACCATTTCCCGAAAAACCGGCTATTTCCCGGGCAAGCGCAAAATCCGCCCCCGGCTCCGCAGATTCGACAGCAACGACTTGCGCTTTGGCGCAGATTGCGCAGGGATTTTGCCGAGATGCCGCGAATCAACAAGAGGATGGACAAATCGGACGATTCTTTTTAAGCTAATAATCATCTAATCATCTGCGCATGCAGTCTGCCGATTTACAAAACGACAAGGAGATGTTCCAAATGAAATGGATTTCCGCGATTTGCATCCTGACCTGCGGATTGACCATACTGACAGGCTGCAGCAGCACACCAACCAATGGCACTCAGGCCGGAGAGAAGAAGCCGTATCTTGAGGCAACCGTCACCGTGAATGGCACGACGGCTGCAATCGCCATCAAGACCGATCTCATTATTTCCAAAGAGCACTACAATCAGGAGCGCGTGCCCGGCGAAGGCCATATTCATATGTCCGTCGACAACGGCGAGAATATCATCGTGACCGAGGACCATACCGAGCTGACCGACCTGTCCCAAGGCCCGCATAACGTCAAGCTGTCGCTGCACAATAACGATCACACCCCGTATGACGTCAGCCAATCGATCGATTTTGAAGTAAAGTAGGGGAGCGCGTGCGAGTCTTTCATACAAGAACCAGTTTGCAAAAAAGGATCGTGCTCATGGTCACCGTCACGACGCTGCTCATGTTGTCCATCATCATGGGCGCGGATACGATGAGCTTGAACAATGCGGTCAAGCAAGCCAACGTCAGCCAAATCAGCGGCATGACCATCGCGATCAACGGCCGGTACGAGGAATCGCGTTCGGTACAGGACGTCCAGCAGATTTTTGATTACATCAAGTATAAAAACAGGCGCGTGCTTGCGCTAAAGCTTTATAACAAAGACGGACTCATTCTGGCTTCCTCCAATCGCAATGAAATCAACCGCTCGCTTGCTCCGGACGAGGTGCGGCTGCCCGAGCAGGACACGACGCTTGTCGATCGGCTGCCCATGAACATACGCGGCATTCCGACGATCCGGCTCATCGCGCCGCTGCTGGAGGACGGCCAGGTTGTCGGCGCCGTCGAGGTGCTGTTTGACAACGCCGAGGAAGCCGCGCTCCTCAAACGCCGTGTGACCAGCAACGTGATTGTCGGGGCCGTCTCCGCGGGCCTGCTGCTGATTCTACTCTGGCTGATCATCCGGCAAATCGTCATCGTGCCGCTGACCAAGCTGCGTCAAGCCGCGGTGCTCGTCAAGCAGGGAGAGGCGCTGCCGCGTCTGGCATTCGTAGCGTCGCCGGAAATCGAAGAGGTATCCGACGCCTTCAACGATATGGTGACGAACCTCAAAGATCGTTACCGCGAGCTGCAGCTGGCGCTCGATACCCTGCAGCATACGCAGGCTCAGCTGGTTCAGTCGGAGAAGATGGGAGCGCTGGGCAGTCTGGTCGCCGGCGTTTCGCATGAAATCAATACCCCGATCGGCATCGGCGTGACCGCTGTTTCCTATCTGGAGCAAAAAACGAAGGAATTCGCCGAGCTGTTTGCCGGCGGGAAAATGAAAAAATCCGATCTGGAGCATTTTCTGGCGACGGTCAAGGAAACGAACGATATGGTGCAAGCCAATCTGCAGCGCGCATCGGCGCTGATCCGCAGCTTCAAGCAAATTTCCGTCGATCAGAGCGTCGAGGTCAAACGGACGATCCAGCTCAGCGAATATCTGCGGGAAATCATTATCAGCCTCAAGCCGACGATCAAAAAAACCAAGCAGCGGGTCACACTGCAATGTCCCGACAACCTGACCGTTTATACGTATCCCGGCGCGGTGTCGCAAATCGTCACCAATCTGGTCATGAATTCGCTGAATCACGCCTTTGACCCGGAGGAAGAAGGCAATCTGACGATCCGCGTGCAGCTGACGCAAGATCGGGTTCATCTCGTATACGCCGATGACGGCCGGGGGATGAAGCAGGACGTGCTGGACAAAATTTTCGACCCGTTTTTTACGACCAGCCGTGCGCGCGGCGGCACCGGACTTGGCATGAACATCGTGTACAATCTGGTGACTCAATCGCTGGGCGGCTCGATTACGTGCACGAGCACGGTTGGCAAAGGAACGCTGTTTGATATCGATTTCCCGAAGGAGGAGGAACCCGCCCATGTCTAATGTCAACGATTCGCCTGACGACGAGCTGTTGTTTGCCGATGAAGAAGATACGCTGCTGTTTGCCGACGAGGATGCAACAGCGTTCGAGCCAAGCGACCGCGCCGACAAGGGCGTCTGGAAGGTGCTGCTGGTCGACGACGAAAAGCAGATTCATCAAGTCACCCGCATGGTGCTGCACGATTTTGAATTCGATGGCAAAAGGCTGATCTTCCACAGCGCCTATTCGGCTCAAGAAGCGAAAAAGCTACTGCACGATCATCCTGACGCCGCTTTGATCCTGCTCGATGTCGTCATGGAGCAGGACGATTCCGGCCTGCAGATCGTCAAATATATCCGCGAAGAGCTGAATAACCGCGCGATCCGTATCATTTTGCGCACCGGCCAGCCCGGACAAGCTCCCGAGCAGACGATTATCATGAACTACGACATCAACGATTACAAGGAAAAAACCGAATTAACCTCGCAAAAGCTGTTCACCACGGTCGTTTCGTCGCTCCGCTCGTACCGCGATATTCGAACGATCGAGAGAAGCCGGCTTGGCCTGGAGGAAATTATCAAATCGTCGGCTGCGCTGTTTGAGCTGCAATCGATGAAAAAATTCGCCTCCGGCGTGCTGCTGCAAATGACGTCGATTGTCGGCGTCAGCCAAAGCGCGCTGCATTGCGGACTTGCCGTCACCCGCGGCCAGGAAGACATCTATATCCTCGCAGCCAGCGGTGACTATGCCTGCCAAAGCGACCGCAAAGCGCGCGAGGTCGCGCCTCCGGCAGTTATGGAAGCGATTGAGCGGGCATTTCAGACGAAAGCCAGCTGCTACAGCTCCGACTGCGTCGTCATTTATTTTCAAAGCAAAATGGGCGTCGAAAATGTGGTCTATATGGACGGCTTCCAGCAGCTCGGCGAATGGGAGCGTTATCTCATTGACATTTATTGCGCCAACGTCTCGGTCGCCTTCGAGAATTTGTATTTGAACGAAGAGCTGGAAAGTACGCAAAAGGAAATTATTTTCACAATGGGTGAAATTACGGAAACCCGTTCCAAGGAAACCGGCCATCATGTCAAGCGCGTCGCTGAATATTCGCGGCTGCTGGCTTTGAAATACGGCTTGCCCGAATCGGAGGCCGAAGTGATCCGGCTGGCATCGCCGATGCATGATGTCGGCAAGGTAGGCATTCCCGATGCAATTCTCAATAAGCCCGGCAAGCTGACGGAGGAAGAGTTTGCGACGATGAAGACGCATGCCGCCATCGGCTACGAGATGCTCAAGCACTCCAACAAGCAGGTGCTGACGGCTGCTGCAATCATTGCCCGCCAGCATCACGAGAAATTTGACGGAAGCGGGTATCCGCAAGGGCTCAAGGGAGAGGACATTCATTTGTACGGGCGGATTACAGCGCTGGCCGACGTATTTGACGCCTTATGCAGCGACCGGGTGTACAAAAAAGCGTGGGAGCTCGACCGCGTGCTAGCACTGCTCCAGGAAGAGCGCGGCCGGCACTTCGATCCGGCGATTGTCGATTTGTTTCTCAACCATCTCGACGAATTTCTGGCCATCAAGGAGATGTACAAAGAAAATCCGTCCTGAAGCAGCGGCGCAAGCGGGATAAAAGGGCAATAACCATCTCATACTAAGCGGCAGCAACGGAGGTGAGCCTATGCCAAACAACCGCGCCGACAAAAAGGACAACCAGCAAAACAAAAGCAGCTTCAAGGAAGAAAGCCAGACGCTGCAGCCGCACAAAGCCGATTCTTTCCCGCCAAGCCTTAACAACATCAGCAAAAACGAGCAGTAGCTCCGCAAAGCCCCGCACGGGGCTTTTTGCTTGTTTGCAGCAAGCAGCCTGTGGTACTCTTTTACAAGACGAGAACTTTTTATGTAGGGGAGCAGGGAACGATGAAGCAACAGATGCAGGGCAAAAGTCGTAAAAAAGCGCTGCTGATATGGTATTTCTTGGGGTGGTTCGGCGGTCTCCGCTTTTATATGGACAAGCCCAGAACTGCGATCGCCCAGCTGGTGCTGTCGCTGAGCTTTGTGGGACTGCTGGTGACATCGATTTGGTGGATTGTCGATTTATTTCTGCTGCAAAAGTGGTTGGAAGAAGATAAAGTGTTTGCCCCGCAGCGCTCGGCCCGCAGCTAGGTCCGCCGACGCTGATGCGCGCTGCCGCTGTCGAAATACGGAGAATCCGACATTTATTTTCGCAGCCATTTCCTGTATGCTATTGGAGGGGCCGGAGCATTTTGAGGAGATAGGAAGGGAAGATGGTGTTAGTCATGAACGATGTCGGACTCGTGTTGGAAGGCGGAGGTATGAGAGGCGTATATACAGCCGGCGTACTGGACTTTCTAATGGATCAAAACATATATTTTCCGTATGTCGTGGGCGTGTCAGCCGGTGCCTGCAACGCCACCTCCTATATTTCGCGCCAGCGCGGGCGCAATCACAAGGTCACGATCGGGTACATTCACGATTCCCGTTATTTGAGCTATCGCAACTTGATTCGTTACAAGAGCATTTTCGGTATGGATTTTATTTTTAACCTGCTGCCCAACCAGCTGGAATTGTTTGATTATCAGGCTTTCTACGATTCGCCGCAGCAGTTTGCCATCGGGACGACGGACGCTTTTACCGGAGAAGCGGTTTATTATACGAAGCAGGAGCTGGGCGAACGGACGATGCAAATTGTACAAGCCTCCAGCAGCTTACCGTTTGTATCCGAGCCGATCCGGTTTCAGGAGCGCATCTTGTTCGACGGGGGGCTGGTCGATCCGATTCCGGTGCAGAAATCGATCCGGGACGGCAACAAACGGCATCTGATTATTTTGACCAAGGAAGCGGGCTACCGCAAACGGCCGTTCAAGCAGCGCTGGCTGGCCAAAACGGTCTATCCGCGCTATAACGGACTGCTCGATGTGCTGATCAGCCGCAGCGAGATTTACAACGGCACGCTGGAGCTGATCGACAGCCTGGAACAATCGGGACAAGCGCTGGTCATTCGACCGTCGGTCAATCCACTGGTCGGCCGCATGGAGAAAAACAAAGATAAGCTGCAGCAGCTGTATGAGCTGGGCTACAGCGACGCAAGCCGGCTTACCGGACGGCTCAAGGAATGGCTCGGAGGATAGCCGGCTGCCGGCGTGCTGAGACGGGCGGTGTCGAACGAACGCGGAAAATATGCGGGAAGCCATTGATTTCCCGCCACGTATAGTGTATGGTAATAACAAACCAAATAAGCCCACGGGAGCTTGAGAATCAGGCTGAGAGTGCGGATGAATCCGCTGACCGTCAGAATCTGTCTGGATAATGCCAGCTAGAGAATGTGCACGAATGAACCATCCGTTCGGGTAATTCCTGAACGGATTTTTGTTTTGCGCAAGCTGCTGCGCTCCCGCGAACCGGGGGCTTTTCGTTTGGGTTCGAACATGAGGGGAGAGACTGTACACAATGAAATGGAATCGAATTGCACCGGCGCTGCTGCTCAGCTTGGGCCTGATCGCGTCTGGCTGCTCGCAAGCAGGCGGCGAAGCTTCGTCATCGCCAGGCGCTTCTGCACAGCCAGCAGCAACCAAGGAAGCGGCCAAGCCGCTGACGAACGTAAAGGTCGTGCTGGACTGGACGCCAAACACGAACCATACCGGGCTGTATGTCGCCAAGGATCAGGGATTTTTTGAACAGGAAGGCTTGAACGTCGAGATCGTGCAGCCAGGCGAAAGCGGCGCCGATGCGATGGTGGCCAGCGGAGCGGCCGAATTTGGCGTCAGCTATCAGGAGGGCATTACCCAAGGCCGCATTCAAGGCGTGCCGATTGTGTCGCTGGCCGCTGTTATCCAGCATAATACCTCGGGCTTTGCTTCCCCGGCGGGCAAGAATATCAAAACGCCCAAGGATTTCGTTGGCAAAACCTATGGCGGCTGGGGCTCCCCCGCGGAAAATGCGATGATTGAATCGCTGATGCAAGCCGAGAACGCCGACCCGTCCAAGGTGAAAATCGTCAACATCGGTGAAGCCGACTATTTCACCGCTGTCAAACGCGACATTGATTTTGCCTGGATTTATTACGCCTGGACAGGCATCGACGCCGAGCTGCGCAACGAGCCGACCAACATGATTTATTTGAACCAATATTCGGACAAGCTGGATTATTATACGCCGGTGCTGGCTACAAGCGAGAAGATGATCAAGGACAAGCCGGAGATCGTCAAAGCGTTCGTCGCCGGTGCCGCCAAAGGCTACCAGTTCGCGATCGACAAGCCGGAGGAGGCCGCAAATATTTTGATCAAAGCCGTGCCCGATCTGGATCCGAAGCTCGTCGTCGCCAGCCAGAAATGGCTCAGCCCGCGTTACAAGGACGATGCGCCGCGCTGGGGCGAGCAAAAGCAAAGCGTCTGGGAAGGCTATGCCGACTGGATGCTGGAGCACAAGCTGCTGGACAAAAAGCTCGACGCGCAAGCGGCGTTTACAAACGATTTCCTGCCAGGCTCCAAGTAGCGGAGCGTTGCACGATCAGTGAAGGAGGGGTTACGATTGGCTAATGCTTTGGTCAGCATTCAGATTTTGCCGAAAACGAAAAATAATGACGATATCATCCCTTACGTAGACCGGGCGATTGAAGTGATCGCCCAATCGGGCGTGAAGTATTTGGTCAGCCCGCTGGAGACAACGATGGAAGGCGAATTGAGCGTGCTGCTTGGCATCATCGAGCAGATGAACGACGCCATGATTGCGATGGGCAGCCCCAGCGTCATTTCGCAGGTCAAAATTTATTTCAACCCCGCCGGCGCGTCGATGGACAAGCTGACGGAGAAATATCGTCCGTGAAGCTCAAAAAGTGGATTCAAGCAGGATGGCCGCCGGTAAGCGCGGTCATCCTTCTGCTGCTTGTATGGCAGCTTGCCGTATCGTGCGGCTGGGTGGAGGGCTGGCTGCTGCCCAGCCCACTGCAAATCATCGCCGAGGCGTCAAATGCGTTGCCTCGCATCGGCATGCATACAGCAGCGACTGTACGCATTGTGCTGCTGGGCTTTGTGCTGGGCGCCGGCATCGGCATTGCGCTGGCCTGCTTGCTGCATCTGGCTCCGCTGCTCAAAGCGGCGCTTTATCCGCTGTTAATCGTCAGCCAGAACGTGCCGACCATTGCCATCGGACCGCTATTGATCATCTGGTTCGGGTTCGGACTGCTGCCCAAGCTGATTCTGATTGTGCTCGTCTGCTTTTTCCCTGTTTGCATGAGCACGCTCGACGGCTTCGCGCGTACCGATCGCACGGCCTATAATTATATGCAAATGCTCGGCGCAGGCAAATATCAGCTGTTCGCCAAGCTGGAGCTGCCTTATGCGCTGCCGTTCGTCTTCTCGGGATTGAAAATTTCCGCCACCTACAGCGTCATGGGCGCCGTTATCGCCGAATGGCTTGGCGGTTCGGAAGGTCTCGGGTATTATATGATTTTGCAAAAATCGAGCTATCGGGTCGATCGGGAGTTTATTGCCATTGTCATCATCATCGCGTTAAGTTTATCGTTTTGGAGGTTGATCGTCTGGCTGGAAAAGCGCGTAATCCGTTGGAATGTCAAACGCTAGCGAAGCAGGGAGGAGGCTTGCCGTGAGCAAACTGGAGCTGAATGGAATTGAAATGGGCTTTGCCGGCGCAACGCAAACCGTCAACGTGCTCGGCGGCGTAACGCTGCATGTAGACGAAGGCGAATTCGTCTCGCTGATCGGACCTTCGGGCAGCGGCAAAAGCACGCTGTTCCACCTGATCGGCGGCTTGTACGAGCCGGACGCCGGTGAGGTGCGGCTGGACGGTCAGCGCATTAACGGCCGACGCGGACTTGTCGGCTATATGCCGCAGCAGCCGGCGCTGCTGCCGTGGCGCAGCGTCGAAGCCAATGCGCTGCTGGCGCGGGAAGTCGCCGGTCCGGTGACGGTCAAGGACAAGGCGCTCGCGCGCGAGTGGCTGGCGAAGGCCGGGCTAGGCGGCTTCGAACGCGAGTATCCGCATGCGCTTTCCGGCGGCATGCAGCAGCGCGTATCGTTCGTGCGCGCCATGCTCGGCCCGCACCGGCTGCTCTGTCTGGACGAGCCGTTTGGCGCGCTCGACGCGTTGACGCGGACGCAGATGCAGAGCTGGCTGCTCGATCTGTGGGAAACGAGCAAGCGAGCCGTGCTGCTCGTTACGCACAGCATCGACGAAGCGCTGTATATGTCAGACCGGATCTATGTGCTTTCCGACAAGCCGGCCAAGGTGCTGCGCGAAATCGTTGTGCCGTTCGCCCGCCCGCGCCGCGAGGACGTGCTGAGCGATCCGGCGTTTGGCCGGCTGCGCAGCGAGCTGTATGCGCTTTTACGTAAGGAGGAGATTAGCCATGCCAGCCATTGACGCTCATATTCATCTCGATCTCTATAACGAAGCCGACATCGCCGGCATTCTGGAGCGCCTCCCGCAGACCGGCGTCGAAGCGGTGATCGCCGTATCGCTCCATTTGACGTCGTGCCGCACCACACAAGCGTGGAAGCATCGCTATCCGGGACGTGTAGTCGCTGCATACGGCTATCACCCCGAGCAGGCCGTTCCCGCTGAAGCGGAGCTTAACGAGCTGCTGGCGTGGATGACCGCCAACGCCGCTGAAGCGGCAGCGATTGGCGAGATTGGCCTGCCGTATTACAGCAGGAAGGAAGCGGAAAGCAAAAACGAGCCGTTCGAGCTCGCTCCCTATGTGGAGCTGCTGGACAAGCAGCTGCAGCTGGCGAAAGAGCTCAACAAGCCTGTCGTGCTGCACGCTGTCTACGAGGATGCAGCTCTTGTCTGCGATCTGTTGGAGCAAAGAGGCGTAAGCAAAGCGCATTTTCATTGGTTCAAGGGCCCGCTGGAAACCGTGCGGCGAATGATCGCAGCCGGCTACTTCATTTCGATCACGCCCGATGTCCACAATGAGCCGGAAATCCGCGAATTGGTCCGCATCTACCCGCTGGAGCTGATGATGGTGGAAACCGACGGACCTTGGGCCTACGAAGGCGCTTATGCCCGGCCGCTGACCGAGCCGGCGATGGTCCTGGGGGCGATCGAACAAATTGCCGCCATTAAGGAGCTGTCTGTCGAAGCCGCAGCGGAGGCGCTCTACGCCAATACAAAGCGTTTCTACGCCCTTTAGGAAGCCCTCAGACCGGCGCCCTGCTGCAAGCTTTATCTCCTAGCGGCTCAAGGCTTGCAGCAGCGAAGAGGGGCTTGGCGTTTGAAGACAAGGACAGGGAGAAGGCCGAGCCGGCATGCCGCAGATGTGAAGCGCAGAGCCACGAAAGAAAATTGCTTTGCCGGGTTGTTGGGCGGGCCAAATCAAGCGATAAATAAAAAACGCAGTTTGCTCCGCCGTAAGGACGGACCACGCTGCGTTTTTTAGTTGGCTCATGCGTACTGCAGTTGCTTCTCCAGCAAATTGGAGCGAATTTGCTCAATTCGCTTGCGCACGTAGAAATCAAAGGCAGCGCCGGTCAAATCCCGCGGCTGCAGATGCTGATTCGTATCGTTGTCGACAATGAGCAAGGAACCGTCGTCGAAAAATTTAAACGTCAGATCGCAATAAGGCAAATCTGTTCGGTCGAGCATGTCGTCAATCTGCGACGGTGGGAGATTGCCGCCGCTGGATGCTTTCTTGTACCAATAATCGCGTTCGATAAAGCGGTAATTGTGACTTGTATTCATCGGGTAACAACCTCCTTCGTCTTGAGAACATGTGTTTGAATGTAACTTTAGTATACCAAACATTTGTTCTTAATGGAAGAGTTTGTCCGATAAAATCCCGATTTTTTCAATTGCGCCGCGCGACTATTTCCCCGCGATATGCCCGGCAATGCGCAAGCCGTGCAGACGGCCCGTTTCGATGAAAATTTCGTTGGCGTCTTCTTTGGCCGAGGCCACAACGCCGGCAACATACAAGCCCGGAACATCGGTTTCCATCGTGTCTGGATCGTACACCGGCGTGCCGCGCTCCTCGTCGATGCCGACGCCTGCATCGCTCAGCAGCTTGCGTTCCGGGCGAAATCCGGTCAACGCAAGCACGAAATCGTTATCCAGCTCCAGACAGCCGCCGTCACGGCCGCGAACGCGAACGAACGTTTCGCCGATCTGTTCGACTTGCGACTCCAGCAGCAGGCGGATACGCCCCTTGTTGACCATGCTTTCAAAAAGCGGCCGCACCCACGGCTTGATGCTCGGCGAATAGCCCGCGCCCCGATAAACAACCGTCACTTCGGCGCCGGCGCGCAAAAGGTCCATAGCCGCATCGACTGCTGAATTGCTGCCGCCGATAATCGCCACCTTTGTGCCTGTATACGGGTGAGCTTCACGGTAATAATGGGACACCTTGGACAGCTCTTCGCCGGGAATGCCCAGCCAGTTCGGTTGGTCAAAATACCCCGTGGCGACGACGACATGCCGCGCCTCGTATGTATGGGGCCGCGCGAAGCGGTCGGCCGTATGCACAATGTAGCCGCCTTCTGCGCGCCGTTCCAGCAGCAACGCCTCCTCGTAAGCGTGAATCCGCAGCTGCTCGCGCCGCGCCACCTCGCGGTAATAGACCAGCGCTTCCTGCCGATAAGGCTTGTCGTGCGGGCTCACAAACGGATATTCGCCGATTTCAAGCAGCTCGGCCGTACTGAAAAATTGCAAAAACGTCGGATACAAATAAATCGAATGCACGATATTATGCTTCTCAATCACAAGCGGGGAAAGCCCGGCCCGCTGCAGCGCAACGGCAGCAGCCAAACCGCAAGGGCCTGCGCCGATGACGATGACGTTTTCCATGCGAATCAACCTCCTGACCTAACACGTATCACCCCCATACTACCGCATCCGCTACTTGGTTACCATGAAAATCAATAGATTTTTTTTATATACTCAAACATTATTTTTTATCAAAATTATTGACAATTTACTCTGACAGCAGGTAATATTACGTTGTTGTCTGGATAACACAAACTTTAACCCCAAGGAGGTCGACGACCGTGACGATGCTTACACTGCTTGAACCTGTTTATTTCATTTCCATCGGACTGACCGAGCAACGATTCGGCAGCGCGGGAAGTCGGCTGACTGCCGATCCGCGCCGCTAGCTGCGCATGCACAGGCTTACGCATATGAAATCGTTCAACCACGGCCGATGAAGGCTCGTGGTTTTTTTGTTATATCCATAAATCGAGAGGAACCAGATCTTATATGAACAATTCATCGCTTTACAACAATCATATCCGCTTGCAGCTGCCAAACGGCGATCTGCACGTATATGCCAATGAAATTATTTACAACAGCTTGGAAGGCCGGATCTTTGAAATGGCCGACAACAACCTGCAAATTCCTCATCACCGCTACATGAGCTACACGCCCGACGTCCATGTCGGCGAAGGGACGTGCATCGGCACAACAGCCGTCTGGGACATGGCTGACGGATACATATCGCCCTCCATCGTCGGCTCCGATATCGGCTGCGGCATGCGCGTGCACAGGACGAATCTGCATGCCGAGGAGCTGCGCGATCCGCAGCTTCGCCGCAAGCTGGTCAAGGAAATCGGCAAGCGGCTGCCCGCTGAAGACCGGCGGCGCGGCGAATGGTCGGACATCCGGCTGGAGGATGTCGTCGTCAAAGGGTTGCATGGCTTGCCGAGGAAATACATGCCGGACGTGTACACGCCGAAAAAATCCACCTCTCTCAGCCATGTCGAGCACGCCAAATTCAGCTTTGACCGCGAATTTCTGGAGCGCTTGCCCGATAAGTTCTGGCATCGCGGCCACAGGCAGCTCGGCACGCTCGGAAGCGGCAACCATTTCTGCGAAATCCAGACGGTCGAGATTGTGGCAGAGCAGCGCGAGCTGGCCCGGCAATGGGGATTGTTCGACGGACAGGTCGTCGTTATGATTCACTCAGGTTCGCGCGCATGGGGCGGCTTGATCGGCAGCGATGCGCGCGCCGCCTTTATCAAATACATGCGGGCGCACAAGCTGGCCAGTCGCGATCCGAAGCTGCTGTTTGCTCCCATCGACAGCGACGTCGGGCGCATGTATCTGGCGCGCATGTACTCCGCGCTGAATTATGCCGTAGCCAACCGCCATATGATCGCTTACAGCGTGCATGAAGCGTTCAGCCTCGTATTCGGCGGCAAATTCCAGATGCCGGTGCTATACGATCTGATGCACAACTACGCGCTGGAGGAAGAGCATGAGGGAAGGCGGATGCTCGTCCACCGCAAAGGCGCGACCCGGGCGCTGCCGGCCGGCCATCCGGACAATCCCGGCCCGTATGCGGCTACCGGCCATCCCGCGCTTATTCCAGGCTCGATGGGTACAGCTTCCTTCATCATGGTCGGCAAGCAGGCGGGGCAAAGCAACTACTATTCCATCTGCCACGGCGCCGGCCGCCTGCGCTCGCGCAGCGCGACCAAAAGGCTGATCAGCGTCGAGCAGTTCGCCGCCGCGCTTGGCGTCGGCACCGACAACGAAATTATCGTCAACCAGCGGGCGCTGGAATCGATCCTCGATGAATGCCCGCAAGCTTATAAGGATGTAGATCAAATTATTGACAGCGTGACTGGCGCAGGTCTTGCCGATGTAGTGGCTCGCTGCCGGCCGCTTGCTGTCGTGAAAGGTGTTTAGATGAACATTTTATTCCGTTATACCGAATCCTTGGGGCAGCAGTTGCCGCATTACCGCGATTATGCTGTCGTTCTGCACCAAATGCTCCGCACCCTGCATCAAGCCGCCGATTGCGACTTCCGCCTGTTTCTTGACGAACAGGGGGGAGACGAGATCTGGCATACGTTGCAGGAGGACCTGTGCCGGCCGCAGCCGCAGGTGGAGCGGCTGGCACAAATTTTTGCCGAAGTGGAAGCAGACACATTTCTGCTGCGCAGTGGTACGAACACACCGGAGATCACCTTGAGGCCGGCCATCCGCAACTCGCTGTTTTATTACCCGGCGTTCCGGGTGGGCTTGGCGAAGGCTCCCGTGTTCCAAAGCCACAGCGACTATGATCAAAGCTTTATTTTCGCACCGGATGAAGCGGCTATCCGCGCATTTTTGCAATATGTACAAGACAGCCAGCGGGAAAGCGACCGCCAGACGGCAACGATGTTTACCGACACGGCGTACGGTCTGAAACGCAGCAAAATCAAGCTGGCGCATGCCGTAGCCCGCGAGCATGTATTCATCGCCGGAGACATGAAGGAGCAAATTTTCCGTTCGCTCGACGAGTTTTTTGCGGAGGATCGCGAGTTTTATACCCGTTACGGTCTGCCGCACAAGAGGGGCATTCTGCTGTACGGTCAGCCGGGCAACGGCAAAACGACGCTCGTCAAATCCATTGCCGCCAGCATCGACGCGCCGGTTGCCTACTGGCAAATTACCGAACATACGGAAAGCAGCTCGATTAAGGAGGTATTTACAGCCGCGGCCAAAATGGCGCCGATGGCGCTTGTGATCGAGGATATCGACTCGATGCCGGAGTCGGCTCGTTCCTTTTTTCTCAATACGCTGGATGGTGCGGACTCGCCGGAAGGCATCTTCCTGATCGGCACGACCAATTATCCGGAACGGATCGACCCGGCCCTGATGAACCGCGCCGGACGGTTTGACCGCGCCTATCAAATCCAGCGTCCCGATGAGGAGCTGCGGCTGGCGTACCTGCTGCACCGCAAGCTCGACGAGCTGGTTTCACGCAGCGAGGTTGAGCGCATTGCCCGACAAGCAAAAGACCTGTCGCTTGCGCAGCTGGGCGAGCTGTATATGATGGTGGCCATGCAAGCGCGTTACGGTCAAACGCAGGAGCTCGAACCGCTCATTGCCCGATTCCAGCAGGATTTGCGTAAAGACGCCCGGCAGCGCTGGGAGCCGGAAGAAAGCCATCAACGCCGGGTAGGCTTTGTTGTCGGCGAATAGCTGGGCCTCTGGAATCCAAGCGCGGGCCGCTACTGGGCTTTATTGGTAAAGCAGCTTGCCCGCAGCGAGGCAGCGAGGCCGGGACAACGGAACTTGCGCTCCACAGATGCCGATCCAGACAGGACGAAAACGCCGAAATCCAGGCATAGCACGCAAAAAACGCGGCGACCGCCGCGTGCTCCGGCAGCCCCGCGTTTTCCGCAGGCCGATTACGATTGCTGTAACGTTTGTTGCTCGTTGCCTTCGTTCAAATCGTCCTTGGCCAAGTTGACGGCCGACGTATTCGGCGCGTTTTCCAGCTCGTCGTTGACGAACTCCAGGTCCTGATTTTCCGCTTTCATGTTGGCAGTACCCGTATAGTTGCCGGCATGCTTCTTATTTTCCATCGATGGTTGCCCCCCTTTGCACAGGATGCGCTGCGGCTTTAGCTTGTGCGGGGGGAGCGCTTTTTATACGGCCAAGCCGCAGGCAACCGGCCTTACTTACCTCAAGGTAACTTGATGCAGCTATTTTCAGTGCTTCTGTGAACGCGTGTTTTTCGGTATAATGACGTAGGTAACTATCGACGACAAAGGAGCGTGTAAGCATGAGCATCAAGCACATGGTCATTTTTAATCTGCATGCCGGCAAAGACAATGCGGAGGCCGAGACGTTTTTACGGGAAAGCAAGGCTGAGCTGGCCCCGATTCCCGGCGTTCAGCAATTCGAGGTATTTCGTCAGGTGAGCGCCAAAAACGATTACGATTACGGTTTTTCGATGGTGTTTGCCGATCAGGCCGCTTATGACGCCTACAATGCGCATCCGGTCCATCAAACCTATGTGACGGAAATTTGGCTGAAGCAAGTCAGCCGGTTCCTGGAAATTGATTTTGTCCAGCACGAAGGCGTGTAAGGGACAAGCTGCCGGTTATCCGGCGACCAAAGCACCCTGCGGGGTGCTTTTTGCATACAGCGAAAAGCACTCCGGCGCGGCTGATGAAAATTGGCCGCCGTCGACTGCTTGCAGGTTTTTGCGGCTTTGTCGCTACACGTTTCGGTGATATACTGGTGAATAAAGCCAATCAGGGCGAGGGGAGTCAGGCAGTGGCGGACTTGGAGCTTTTTGATATTTATGACAGCGGGGGCCGCTGGCTCGGCACCGCGCCGCGTTCGCAGGTCCATGCGCAGGGGTTCTGGCACCGCACGTTTCAATGCTGGATTGTCAGCCGGGCAAACGGCGTTCCCAGACTGCTTTTACAGCTGCGTCATCCCGACAAGGACACGTTTCCCGATTTGCTCGATATCTCGTGTGCTGGACATTTGCAGGCAGGCGAAGACGTCGCGGACGGCGCGCGGGAGCTCGAAGAGGAGCTGGGATTAAGCGTAGCGTTCGAACAGCTCTGGCCGTGCGGCGTTATTGCCGAAGAGGACGTCATCGGCGATTTGATCGACCGGGAGTTTTGCCATGTGTTTGCGCTGATCTGCGAGCAGCCGCTTGCGGCCTATACGGTTCAAAAAGGTGAGGTCAGCGGGCTTTTCACGGTGCCGCTGGATGCGTTTCGCCGCTTGATCGCGGGAGAGGCGGAGCAGATCGAGGCCCAGGGCTTCGTCGTAGACGAAAGAGGCAGTCGTTGCTCACTGGAGCGCCGGATCGGGCGCAGTGAGCTGGTGCCGCATCCTGCGGCGTATTATGAAATGCTTTTTGCAGGCATCGACGCGATGCTGGCGCTGGCCGACGCCGGGGCTTAAGACGGAAGCTGCGCGCAGATGCGATAAAACCGGATTTCGTTTCACGGAGCAGTTGCCGGAAACGACAAAAAACCGCGCGAGCTTCACTCCGCGGTTTGCCGTCCGTTCATCGTCCAAGCCCTTTACGCAAAATAGCGGGTAGCGATGACGACATAAGCAATGTAGCAAGCGACGGACAACAGGACAAAGACGGCTCCGAACGCCGGCTTGCGTTTGAAAAACAACAAACAGCCGGTGCTGAAAATCGAACCGATCACAAGCAGTGAAAGAAAAGTAAACACTCCCATATGTGCAAGCTCCTCTACGAACGCTCGACGTAGTCGCGCACCATTTGCTCGGTGACGAACGGCCGCAGCGGAGAGATCCCGGCTTTGGCGTGGGCGTGAATGCGTGCGGTAGCTTCATTAATCGCATCAACCGTAAAAGGCAGGCCGCGACGGCACAAATCGACGCAAGCCTCAATCGCCTGCTCGCGCTGCTCGTCCAGCTCCTGAAACCGGGCCAAATGCAGGTGCTGCGAAGTGGAGTGACGGGTAATTGCTTCATGGACGTTCATGATACATTCTCCTTTTATACACAATTCCTGTCTAGTATACACGATCAGGCCGCAGATGGCATCGTTTGCTAGCAAAGTTGGCAATAAGCCGATGAAATCGGCCGGATTCGACAATTTTCACCATTAATTATTAATGATGTTAATGATCTAAAAGCGAAACGCGGAAAGGAGGCACGCTGATGGCTTTACCTATTGAAGCGGCGCTGCCGGAGCTGCTTGCCGCATTGCGGCAAAGCTCGTGCGCCGTGCTTGTTGCTCCGCCTGGAGCGGGCAAAACGACCCGTGTGCCGCTCGCGCTGCTCGGCGAGCCGTGGCTGGCCGGCAAACGCATTGTGATGCTGGAGCCGCGGCGGCTTGCGGCCCGGGCAGCGGCCGGTTATATGGCGGCTTTGCTGGGCGAGCGTGTTGGCCAGACGGTCGGCTATCGCGTCAAGCATGACACCCGGATCGGACCGGACACGCGCATCGAGGTCGTAACGGAAGGCGTTCTGACGCGCATGCTGCAAGCCGATCCGTCGCTTGAGGACATCGGCGTCGTGCTGTTCGATGAATTTCATGAACGGAGCATTCATGCCGATCTGGGGCTGGCGCTTTGCCGTCAGTCGCAGCTGCTGCTGCGCGAGGAGCTGCGGCTGGTCGTCATGTCGGCGACGCTGGAAGCCGAGCCCGTTGCGGCGCTGTTGGACGGCGCGCCGATTATTCGCAGCGAGGGGCGCTCCTTCCCGGTCGAAACCGTGTACGCGGAACAGACCTCCGGCAGTGAGCGTATGGAGCTGGCCGTCGTGCGGACGATTCGCCGGGCGTTAGCTGCGCATAGCGGCAATGTGCTGGTCTTTTTGCCGGGCGCGGCGGAAATCCGCAAGGTCGAACGGCTGCTCGGCGAGCTGCGCCGAATGGGCGGAGCGGGCGCTGCCGGCACTCAAGGAGCCGGCAGCGGAATGGGAAGAGGAGCAGACCCGGGAACGAGCGCAAGCGCGAGCGGCGGAATAAATGGGGAAACAGGGATGCGGTCGGGGGCAGGGGCGAAGCCGGACGCGGGCGGTGATGCAGGAACAGCAGGCGCAGGAACGAATGCGTCAGCGACGGGTAAGGCGACCGAAACGGAAGCGGCCAAGGGATTGGCAGCAGGCGCGACGCCAAATGTCCGCGCCGAAGAGACGTTCGAGATTGCGCCGCTTTACGGCAGTATGCCGCAAGAGGCGCAGGATCGGGCGCTGGCGCCAGGCCGGCCGGGCGTGCGCAAAATCGTGCTGGCGACTTCCATCGCCGAGACCAGCCTCACAGTGGAAGGCGTCAGCATCGTTGTCGACAGCGGCCTGATGCGCGTGCCGCGCTTTTCGCCGCGCACGGGCATGACGCGGCTTGATACGGTGCCGGTGGCGCAGGCGTCAGCCGACCAGCGGCGCGGCCGGGCGGGACGACTTGGCCCGGGCGTGTGCTACCGGCTGTGGACCGAGGCCGAGCACCGCCGACTCGCGCCGAACCGCACGCCGGAAATCCGCGAAGCGGATCTCGCGCCATTGGCGCTGGAGCTGGCGGCATGGGGCGCCGATCCGGGCGAGCTGCTCTGGCTCGACCCGCCGCCGGAGGCCGCCTATGCCCAGGCGCGCACGCTGCTGACGCAGCTCGGCGCGCTGGGAGCAGACGGCGCCTTGACCGCGCACGGCCGCGAGCTGGCCGGCCTCGGCGCGCACCCGCGGCTTGCGCACATGCTCGTGCAAGCCCGCGCGCTCGGCCTCGGCGCCACGGCGTGCGAGCTGGCGGCGCTGCTCAGCGAGCGCGATCTGCTGCGCGGCGAAGCGCGGCGCGACGCCGATTTGCGCACGCGGCTGGCCGCGCTACGCGACGCGGCGAGGCCGGGGGCGCAGCCGGACGGCGGCGTGGACTTGGCGCTGGCCAAGCGGGTGCTGGCCGAAGCCAAGTCGTGGCAGCAGGCGCTGGGCATCCGCGCCGCAGCCGGCAACGCCGGCGGGAGCCGCGCCGACGATTGCGGCGCGCTGCTGCTGTACGCGTATCCGGACCGGATCGCGATGCTGCGCGCCGACGGCCGCTTCCTGCTCAGCAGCGGCCGCGGCGCGGCGCTGGCGGACAAGCAGTTGCTGTCCGGCGAGCGGTTTCTCGTCTGCGCCGAGCTCGACGATCACGGCGCGGACAGCCGCATCGAGCTGGCTGCGCCGATTGCCGAGCACGAGCTGCTGCGCCACGCCGCGGCGCAGCTCGCCGAAGAGCGCGACGTCCGCTGGGACGCAGCCGGCGAAAGCGTCAAAGCGCGCCGCCGCGTCAAGCTCGGCGCGCTGACGCTGCTCGATACGCCGCTGGCCGCCCCCGACGCGGAGGAGGTCGCCGCGGCGCTGCTGGGCGGCGTGCGCGCCAGCGGCCTCGCGCTGCTGCCGTGGTCGCGTGCCGCGCGCCAGCTGCAAGAGCGCGTCGTCTTCCTGCACAGGCTCGACACCTCGTGGCCGGACCTGAGCGACGAAGCGCTGCTTGCGGGGCTGGAGCAGTGGCTGCTGCCGCACCTGAGCGGCTGCCGCAGCCGCAGCGACCTGCAGCGGCTTCCGCTGCACGGCCTGCTGGAAGAGCTGCTGCCGTGGGAGCAACGCCGCAAGCTTGGCGAGTGGGCCCCGACCCACATCCAGGTGCCCAGCGGCTCGCGCATTCCGGTCGACTACAGCGATCCGGAGGCTCCGGCCTTGTCCGTGCGGCTGCAGGAAATGTTCGGCCTGCTGGACACGCCGCGCATCGGCGGGGGCCGCATGCCGCTGACGATTCATCTGCTGTCGCCGGCGCAGCGGCCCGTGCAGGTGACGCGCGATTTGGCGAGCTTTTGGCGTCATGCTTATTTTGAGGTCAAGAAGGACCTCAAGGGCCGCTACCCCAAGCACTATTGGCCGGATGATCCGCTGATCGCCCAACCGACCAGCAGAGCGAAGCCGCGCGTATGAGAGCGGTTCCGGTGATGATCGCTGCCGGTATCGCCACGTCGCCGCAGTTCCTCGACCGCCTCGCCGAACGGCTCGGCGCGGAGCTGCTGCCCGACGGCGTCGCCCTTGCGCCTGAGGTCGCGTATCCTTACGGCGACTGGGCACGCGGCAAAGCGGCCCAAGTGCGCGAGCTGGCCCGCGACTGGTGGCTGCCGCCCGTACGGACCGCCGCAGCCGCCTTTGCCGCCGCGACCCGAGGCGCCGATTGGCTCGCCGTCCGCACGGCCGAGCGCTGCCCGGCGGGATCGCCGCGGCCGCTGCTGATCGGCCACAGCGGCGGCGGCGTGGCCTGCGTCCGCGCGGCCGAGCTGCTGCGCCGCCAGGGCATCACGCCGCGCGGCGTCGTGCAGATCGGCTCGCCGAGATGCGCCGTGCCCCGCTGGCTGACAGCTCGCACGCTGTTCATCCGCGCGGTCGGTATCCATAGCGGGCGCATCGATCCGATCACCCGACTCGGCGGGTGGGGCGGCTGGATACGCGGGCGTTCCGGCGTTCCGCGCTGGAGCGCTGCGGCCCGCGCGCCTGGATGTGTGACCGTCGTGCCGATCGTCGGCGGCCATGCCGATTATTTTCGCGATCACGCGCCTTACATACAAGGAACCAAAAGCAATCTCGACATAACGCTCGATGCGGTCAAGCTGTGGCTGGCCGAGAAAGACAACGATGAGAAAGAAATCGATCAATAAGACGACGATCAATCAAACAATGAATAACAGGGAGGAAACAGCATGATTGAGATCCAGCGCGCAAGCATGAGCTTTACTAAAGGAGACGGCTACGTCGGGCAGGTCGAATTTCGCGTCGAAGGGCATGAGATGCCCTATGAAATGACCTTGCACAGCACCAACCGCAAGGAGTGGAGCTACGGGCTGCACTTTTTACAGCAATCCGGTCGGGAGGAGGATATTCTGGCTGTCGAAGACATGCTGGAGGAAGACGACGAGCTGTTCGACCGGCTGGTCGAAGCAGCGGAAAACACACTGGTCAAGTAGCCGGTAGGCGCGCAAAAGCGGACGGAGGCCAAGAAGGCTCATGCTACCGGGGGTGACGGCAGACCTCAGATTAGCAGCAAGCTGCGGATCGCAGCCGTACCGCAAAGCGCAGCAACCGCACAAATGCAGACGTAAACCAGGCAGACTCACGCTGCCGGAGGTGACCGCAGAAAGCAGGTGGCAGACGGCAGATTCAGCAGCAAGCTGCGGGTCGCAGCCGTCAAGGCATCTACGCCGCCATTCGAATTGGGGGAGAATTCACACCGGATTCCCCTTGAAGCACCGCCTGAACGCGCGTCTATACACGAAACGCGGACAATGCTATAATACGCTCAGCGTAAGCGCATGAACGCATGAACACATACAAGGCCGACGGAGAACCCTGCGCCGACGGCCATCCATTTTTGACCGCACAGGAGGCATTTATGACTTATTCCACAGCAGCTTTTGAAGGCGATTATCAAGGCGAGACGGCGATCTGGCTGCGCGCCGGAAGCTATGAAGCGGCCGTACTGCCCAACGTCGGCGCAAACCTGATCGCGCTGCGCGACATCACAAAAGGCTATCGGTTCCTGCATGAACCGACTGCCGAGGAGTTCGAAGGCTTCAAGGCGGCGCCGGTCATTCACGGCATCCCGATCCTATTCCCGCCCAACCGCTATGAAGACGGCAAGCTGCCCTGGAACGGCAAGGTGTACGAGCTGCCGGTCAACGAGGAAGCGACGGGCAATCACATTCATGGCTTTGTCCACTACATCCCTTGGGCCGTCGAGGCGTATTCAGCCGATGCCGAAGCGAGCCGCGTCACGCTGGCGCTGCGCGTCCGCAAGGGCCATTCGGTCTACGAGCATTTGCCGCATGACTTTACGATCCGGCTGATTTATACGCTCAGCTCGCTTGGCCTGCATCAGCAGGTGACGGTACATAATGAAGGAAAAGATGAGATGCCGTGTCTGCTCGCTTTCCACACGGCTATCAATGCGCCGTTTGCCGACAATGCGACCGCTGCAGATTACCGCTTCCGGCTGACGATTGGCCAGCGTTGGGAGCTGAGCGAACGCATGCTGCCAACCGGCAACCATCAAGCGCTTACCGACGAGGAGGCGAAGATGAAGGGCGAAGGTCTGTCGCCGTTCTGGGCGCCGATGGACAACCACTACACCGCGCAAGCGCAGAACGGCTCAAACCGCATGGAGCTGACCGATGCCAAAAACAACATCAAGCTCATTTACGACACCGGAACCGCATTCAAAATGTGGATGATCTGGAACAATAACGCGACAGAGGGCTTCTTCTGTCCGGAGCCGCAGCTCAATCTCGTCAATGCGCCAAGCGTGGCGCTGCCCGCCGAGCAAACCGGACTTGTCTCGCTGAAGCCGGGCGAGGTGTGGGAGGCGTCCAGCCGTTTGTATGCCGTGGAGCTGGCGTAATGAGCGACAACCGTTACGATCAGCTACGAGCCGAGCTGCTGCGCCTGGAAGCTGCCGGGCAAGCGGCGTTTACCGCCGACGTCGGCGAAATCAGCCGGCTGCTCGCCGATTACGACCACCTGCATAGCGAGCTGCAGCGGCTGCGCGGGCTGGTGCGCGCACAGTCGCGCCCGGCCTCCGGCATGTCCAGCAAGCTCAAAGAGGCGCTGCGCGAATAGCCGGCGCCTTGGCTTTTTTTTTACGCAGATGCTCCACGCTGCCCGGCAAAATCGACATGACCCCGCGGCTGCGCTATAATGGATACGCTAAAGGAGGGATTTTCAAGTGAGCACAAACGAAACACTGCCACCAAAAACGTGCAGTATCGACCGGCTCGTCACTAAAGAAGCCGAAGTCGCCAAAGTTCTGGCTGGCCGAAAAACGGCTTGCCGCCGCAACGGCCGTTATGCCGATATCGATGAAATCATGGAGCTTGAAGGCAAGAAATTCAAGGTTTCCAACGTTTATCAGCAATCGCTGGGTGAGCTGAGCGATGCCGATGCCGCAGCGGAAGGCTTCGACAACGTAGAGGCGTACAAAGAAAGCATTTTGTCCATTCATCCGGGCATGCCCTGGCTGCCGCAAATGAAGGTCTGGGTTCACGAATTCAGTCTGGCCGAATAACCGGCGTCGGCAGTATGGAGCGACTTCTCCATACTGCCTTTTTTCTCGCAGCTCGCAAGAAGGGAGGAGAAAACGAGTGTCGTGGTATGCTTTGCTGTTGTATCTTCATATTTTTAGCGTTATCGCCAGCATCGGCCCTTATTTTGTGCTGTTTCCGCTGCTCGCCAAGCTGCGCAAGGCCGAAGAAACCGCGCTTGCCGATCATCTCGACGCCTTTCGCTTTACGGTCCGGCTGACCAAGCATGCGGGCCATGTGCTTGTCGCTACAGGCATCGCCTTAACCTGGCTGACGGGCTGGACGTGGAAAACGCCGTGGATCGTCATGACCGTGCTGATTATGGTGCTGTCGCTGTATTTCATCGCTCGCGCCTTTTCACCGCTCGTTCGCCGGCTGGCCGCCCCGCATGACCATCGCAACGAGCTGGTCGACAAGCTGCAGCGCGCCGTCATTGCTTATTTGCTGATCACGTTGTCGATGATGTGGTTCATGGTCGCCAAGCCAACCTTGTGGGGCGAATAGCAGCAGAAAGCCGCAGAACGTTTGACAGACGAGCCCGCGCTGATCTATAATGAGAATCATTATCAACCATTTAATAATCATTCTCATTATATAAACAAGTAAAGGTGGAGCTGTGATGACTTTAATGCCGTCTTCTGCATCGCCAATCGATTGGAGCAAGCTGGCTTTGCGCCTGCAGCTGCATACGGAATGGCAGGGCGCGTCTGAGCTGGAGCTGCAAGCGGGCGAGCTGACCGACCCCGAAGCTATGCGCCGCTGGCTGGAAACCTACGCATCCATAATCCGCGCACAGGAAACGCAAGTCGCTGCGACGTATTTCAGCGGATTTTTGCGTGCAGCCGCACTTTCGTTTCAATACGCCATGTCGATATGGAACGAGGCGCTGCCGCTGACGTTGGACCGGCTGACCGTGCGACTTGTCGAGCAGGGGGGCCGTCGGTATCCGATCCTGCAGCTTGACAAGCCGCAAAGCGAACCGGGGCCGACCCGCATCGACGAACGCCGGCACTGGCGGCAAATTCGTCTTGAGGCGCTATACGGCCAGACGCTGCGGCCATTGATTGACGCGATGTCGCAAGCAGCGGGCATTTCCGCCGGACAGCTATGGAGCCAGCTTGTGATCGGCGGCTATTATTACTTGCAGGACGCGCTGCAAACCGCAGACGGCGATAGCGTGCTGCAGGCGCGCATCCGAAGCGACTACCGCTTTTTGACCGAAGAGCTCGCTTCCGAAACGTTTGGCCGTAAGACCAATCCGTTTGCCGTCAAGCTGCGGTTTGTCGAGGACGTGAAAAACCCCGCCGAACAAATTCCGTTGAAGGCGGCTTGCTGCCTGTATTACAAAACAGATGGCGGAACGTACTGTTACACCTGCCCCAAGCTGAACGACGAGCAGCGGGCGCAGCGGCTCGCGGAGCTTCGCGCCTGACCGGCGCTTGATCCTTGCGTTCACGCTATAAGCCGGCTTGCGGCCATCTTGCCGGTAGGGTGCAAGCCGTCAGCGCTTTCCGGTTTGCCGGTTTGCCGGTGATCGTCAGTCGGTTGTCGGCCACGGCCCGGTGGTCTTCCTGCGAAATGGGCTGCTACCTAAGCAGCGCCGGACAGCGGTCCTTTGCAGACTGCTGTCTTTTTGCTTTTGCCGCTGTTGCCGACTGGGCCGGACCGCTTTTTTTCACAAAACGCTCGCCGTGTCAGGCCGAATCTACTATGATAGAAGATAACCTGCAGTCGGGCCGGACCGCACACGCGGTTCCACGCCGGCCCCGATGACGGAAAGGAGCCGCCATGATTCAATTTGATCTTATTTCGGATATCCATCTCGATTTTTGGATTAAAAACGAAGGCGACGTCCTCAAATTGAAGCGGAACATCGAAAAATTTGTCGAAGCGATTTTACCGGAAACGCCCTGCGATACGTTGCTGATCGGCGGCGACCTCGGTCACCATAATCGACAAAACTACATTTTGCTCAAGCTGCTGAAGGAGCATTACGCGCACATCCTGCTGGTGCCCGGCAATCACGACTACTATTTGGAAACGCGCTCGATTTCGCATCGATACGGCCACGACTCGATCGAACGCCTGAACGAAATGAAACGACTGGCCTCCCAGCTGCCGCAAGTCTCCTATCTGGAGGGGACAACCGAAACGATTGGTGGCGTCACTTACGGCGGCTGCGGCATGTGGTATGATCTGCAATACGGGCTGCAGGTCCTTAATTCCAGCTATGACGCCATCTTTGAGCATTGGCGCTCCGTGTCCAACGACGCGGTGCTGATCAAGGGCAGGCCGAGATTGACGCTGGACATGTTTAAACGGGAAAAAGCGCATCTGGAGCAGGTGCTGGATCGCTGTGACGTCGTGCTGACGCACTTTTCGCCCGATTGGAGTCATGTGCCGTCAGCGCGCAAGCTGGAGCTGACCACAAGCTTTTATTATTTTGACGGCGCTGCGCTGCTCAAGCGGGCGGCGGGCAAAATCTGGTGCTTCGGCCATGTGCATGCCCGCGCCGATTATGTGCGCCAAGGCTGCCGGCTGATCAACGCCGCACTCGGATATCCAGCCGAGAATCGGCGCGTGCCGCAGCAAATCGTCCGCGTGCTGCAGCCCCGGTCCGAAACGCGCTAGCCGCAAGTCAGCCGCCCGGACGGCTTGCGGGCTCCTGTGCAAATCGCGTAAGATTAAAGCTACAGCATATTGAGCGAGCGTCAGCTCAAGGAGGGATTGGCATTGTATTCGGAACCTTCGTTTTGGGGCGGAATGCCCACAGCCATGATGGCAGGCATCATCTTGTTTGTGATTATTTTCATTACGGTAGTCGTTGTTTCCATCGGAGGCGGCTTGCGGACGTGGAGCGCCAACAACGCGGCACCGCAAATGACCGCAGCCGCCGTGATCGTCGCCAAGCGTACCGAGGTGTGGGGCGGGTCGGGAGACAGCAGCGCCAGCACAAGCTACTATGCGACCTTTGAGTTTGCTGACCTGCGCCGGGTCGAGCTCGGCGTTCCGGCCAAAACCTTCGGCTTGCTGGCCGAAGGCGACCGGGGACAGCTTACCTTTCAAGGCACACGGTTCAAGCATTTTGAACGGGAGCTTGCATAAGCGGCAGACCGCGCCGGCGGGATTGCCGGGCGGCTCTTTTTTCCCCGAAACTCAAACAATGCTAAAATCCGGCTAAAACATTCCTAACACGCCCGTCGTAAGCTTAAAGTAACAATTTTGAAATGGGTGAAGCCGATGAACGGATACTTGAATTTGATCAGCTTGTACGAAGCGATGGGGCGGCGGAAAATGGTGGGGGTTTGGCTGGACGGCAGCCTGCTGGAGCAGGGACTGATCGAAAAGATGGATCATGAGAGCGTTCGCATCAACGGCGGCTATTACTTGATCCGAAATTTCAGTTTTACCTGGAAGACGGAATCCAAGGAAAAAGTATCGTGACCAAGTGGCACTGCAACCGATTGCAGTGTCTTTTTTTTGTTTTTTTATTGACAACGATAATGATTCTCATTATTATTAAGAATGTGATTTTAACAAGCTTTGCAGGAGGAGATACGCTTCGATGAGGACGATCAAATACTGCTGCAGGAATGAAAAATTCGGCTCCAAGTCGATTTATAAAACGCTGAAGTCGGAACACCCCGAGCTGAAGCAAAAGAAAAAGGACTGTCTGAGCAATTGCAAGCTCTGTAAAAAGCAATGCATCGTGATGGTCGGCAAAAAAGAGGTGCTCTGTGCGGAATCGGCAGACGCGCTGTATATGCAGCTCAAAGAACTGATTGCTGCCGCCTCGGAGGAGCGCGTACCGGTGATGTAACCGCGGACGTGCTTCTTCTTTTAATTGCCCTCTTGTATTCTCCCGGCTTTTTTTGGTAAACTTAACGACAAAAAGAGAGGTGTGTGCTGCAATGCTGAACGAAGCGCTGGTAGAAGCTTTAAATGAACAAATGAACTACGAATTTTATTCGGCACACGTCTATCTGGCGATTGCCGGCTATTGCTCGGGAGAAAGCCTGGACGGGTTTGCCAACTTCTTTATGGTTCAAGCCGAAGAAGAGAAATTTCATGCGATGAAAATTTACAAATATTTAAATGACCGCGGCCGCCGCGTTACGCTCAAAGGGATGGACGATCCGCTGAATGAATACGAATCCGTGCTCGATGCGTTCGAGCATGCCTATAAGCACGAACAGGAAGTGACCCGCCGCATCTACCATCTGTCCGACTTGGCCCTGAACGACCGGGAGCATGCGACGATGCAGTTCCTGAAATGGTTCATCGACGAGCAGGTGGAGGAAGAAGCGATGTTTGACAGCATCATTCACAAGCTCAAGCGGATCGATCACGACAGCAACGCCTTCTTTATGCTCGACGCGGAGTTTGCGCAGCGTGTGTTCACGCCGCCGGCCGCTGAATAAGCTGGACATGCAAGCGAGCTTGCCTGATTCGCCCGGACAACCGGGAACGAACGGGCAGGCTTTTTTTATGCCCTACCTACTGCCAATTTGCGCGATTACATGGTATAATATGGGAAAACCGTCAAGGAGCTGAATGAATGGGAGCTGTAGAGCCCAGTTATGGCCGTGCGGCCACGATCGACGGTGTGATCGATCAAATGGACGAGTTCATCGCCCGCTGCGTCAAAAAAGCCGACAGGCTTGGGTATTTCGCTTCGCTCTATCGCATGGTAACCATCGAGGTCAAGGCGGGAATCGCCAGGGGGCTGTTCGAAGACGGAGCGCGGATGGAGCGGATGGATGTCATCTTTGCCAATCGCTACCTCGATGCGCTGAACGGGTATTTGCATCACGAGCCGGTCAGCCGGAGCTGGCATGCGGCTTTTCAGGCCGCCCGGTACCGCAAGCCGCTGGTGCTGCAGCATCTGCTGCTAGGGATGAACGCGCACATCAATCTCGATCTCGGCATCGCCGCCGCCCAGACGGGCGAGGGCTTGCATTTTCCCGAGCTATATAGCGATTTTACCCTGATGAACCAGGTGCTGGCTTCACTCGTCTATGAGGTAAGTCATGATCTGGACGTCATTTCTCCGGCTATCGGCATGCTCGACCGCTTGCACCCGCCAACTTCGCAAGCCATCATCCATTTCAGCATGGAAAAAGCCCGCGAATGTGCCTGGAGCTTTGCCAAATCGCTGAATGCGATGCCGGTGTCGCAGCGCAATCAGCATATTCGCGAGCGCGACCGCGAAGTGGCGCGGCTTGGCCGGAGGGTTGCGCATCCGCGCACGCTGCTGGGCAAGCTGCTCGCGCTCTGGGTGCGGCTGCGCGAATCCGGCGATATCGCCGGCAACATCCGGCTGCTCAACGAACGTTGTCAACAGCCGGAGTACGGCGACGGCGCTTCGACAATGGCGCTCTAGTTTCATGCGACAATTCCGCATGACTTAGGAGAGCTGATTCGCATGTTCACAAGAACACTAGCCCGGCGATTTCCGATCTTGTACCGCGTACGCGTGCAGCAGCTTCAGTGGAAACGCCGCTGGGCGGACGCGACGGGCGGGCTGCGCTTTGCCAGTCACAGGCAGGAGCCGCTGCCTTACGTGTACAAGAAGCATAAATCGCTGCTGCGCCGGCATCTGGCGGGCAGCGATCCGCAGCTTCAAGAGAACAAGATCGTCAATCTCGGCTTATGTATGCCGCTTATTGACGGCGTCGTAATTCGGCCGGGGGAAACCTTCTCGCTTTGGAAGCTTATCGGACGGCCGACCGCAGCCAAAGGCTACTTGAAGGGGCTGGCCCTCGCCAACGGAGAAGCCGTAACCGCCGTTGGCGGGGGCTTGTGCCAGCTGGCCAACCTATTGTTCTGGCTGGCTTTGCATACGCCGCTGACGGTCGTCGAACGTCACCATCACAGCTTCGATCTGTTTCCGGACCACGGGCGTACGGTCCCGTTCGGCAGCGGAACGAGCATTTTTTATAATTATGTCGACTTGCGGTTTTATAACGGCACGGCGGCGACGTTTCAGCTGCACACACAGCTGACCGATGAATTTCTTGTCGGCAGCCTGACCAGCGATTGTCCGCTGCAGGCTCTGTACCGGATCGAGGAGCGGGGACATCATTTTGAACAGGTAGGCTCCCGTTGGTACAGGGAAAATGAAATTTGGCGGCTGACGCTGGATGCCGCAAGCGGCGAGGTGCTCGGCGAAGAGCTGCTGATGCACAATCGGGCAGAGGTTCGTTACGCAGTCAGCCAATCCGGCATGGACAACAAACCAGCAATGACAACAGAGGAGATCCGAATTTGATGAAAACTTTTATCGATTTAAGCGTCCCGATCACACCGCGAGTGCGCGAGCCGATCCCGGCTCACGTACATTATGCCTCCCACAAGGACGGCGCTTTGCAGGCGGCGGCTGCGCTCCAGCTGGAGCCGCACAACTTTCCCGAGTCCCAGGCTTGGGCGACCGAAACCGTCACGCTGAACACGCATACCGGCACCCACGTTGATGCACCGTGGCACTACTGGCCGACCTCGGAGGGCAAGCCCGCGCGGACGATCGACGAGCTGCCGCTCGAATGGTTTTTCGGCAACGGCGTGCTGTTTGATTTTACCGGGAAACCGCCGGGCTACGAAGCGACGGTAGACGATTTTCAGCAACAGCTCGAAGAGATGGGCTATGCGCTCAAGCCGCTGGATATCGTGCTTGTGCGCAGCGACGCCGATAAATATATGTACGAGGAGCGTTACCCGATGATGCATGTCGGCGTGTCCGCGCAAGCGACCTGCTGGCTGATCGATCAAGGCATCAAGGTGATGGGCACAGACGGCTGGGGTTGGGACATTCCGCTGCCGCTGCAAGCGGCCGATTATCGGCGCGAGCCGCGCGAAGGCGTGTTGTGGGCCGCTCATTATGTCGGTATCGACAAGGAATATTGCCAGATCGAGAAATTGGCCAATCTCGACCGGATTCCGCAGCGCTTCGGCTTTCAAGTCGTTTGCTTCCCGGTCAAGGTTGAAAAGGGCAGCGCCGGGTGGGCCCGGCCCGTAGCGATCATCGAGGCGTGAACAGGCTTATCGGCTTTCCAACTTGAAAGGGGCTTGATGATGAACGACTTCGCTTTTTTTGATTTTGAGGCCGACTATGGCCAAACGTACGATGCACTGATCCGCCGGGTCTTCCCGTCTTACGAGCATATGCACGAAGCGGCTTGCGCGCTGCTCGGCGCAGCGCTGCCGTCCGAAGCGAATGTGCTGGTGGCCGGAGCGGGCGGCGGCATGGAGCTGTGTACGTTGGGCAGCCGGCAGACGGGCTGGCGGTTTACCGGCATCGACCCCAGCGGTCAGATGCTGGAATTCGCCCGGCGCAAGCTGGAGCGCGCCGGTCTGCAGCAGCGCGTGAAGCTGCTGCAGGGGTATGTTCACGAGCTGGAGGAGCAGGCCGTCTTCGACGGCGCTGCCTGTCTGCTCGTGCTGCATTTCTTGCCGGATGACGGCGGCAAGCTGGGGTTGCTCCAGCAGCTAGCCGCCCGCTTGAAAAGCGGGGGGGCGTTGCTGCTGGTGAGCGCCGCAGGCGCGCGGGACAGCGACGCGTACCGCGTGATGCGGCGCGCGCTGGCGATGCGGCTCATGTATGACGGCATGAGCGGGCTGGAGGCGGAGGCGCTGCTGCACAAAGCCGAAGGCGAGATGGCGCTTGTGCCCTCGTCGCGGATTGAGGAGCTGCTGCGCGAAGTTGGCTTTAGCGTGTATTCGCCGTTTTTCCGCGAACTGCTGTTTGAAGGCTGGATTGCTTTTCGCGACTGATTACGAACGGGAAAAAAGAGGAAGTGGCGCCAATGCGGCGAATGTATGTAGAGAGAGTAGGAAAACGTTATCCGAAACCATACTTCCACGCTTCTTTAGCTAAAGGAGAGACTATCCCGCATGAAGCTTTTATTTATCGGCGGAACCGGCCTGATCAGTGAAGCTGTGTCCCGTTATGCCGTTGAGCAGGGCCACGAGCTTGTATTGTTCAATCGGGGAGGACGCAGCGAATTTGTGCCGCAAGGGGCCAAGGTGCTGGTCGGCGACATTCGCGACCGGGAAGCCGCTGCCGCCGCGCTTCAGGGCAGCGAATTCGACGTCGTCGTCGACTGGATCGCTTTTACGCCTGAGCATGTGCAGCTGGATATCGAGCTGTTCAGCGGGCGGACGAAGCAATTCGTATTTATCAGTTCCGCTTCCGCCTACCAGAAGCCACTACAGCACTACATCATTACCGAGCAGACGCCGCTGGTCAATCCGTATTGGCAATATTCCCGCGACAAAATCGCCTGTGAGCTGCTGCTGATGGACGCTTATGCAGCAAGCGGCTTCCCGGTGACCATTGTCCGACCGTCCTTCACCTATGGCGACACGATGATTCCCGCGGCGCTGAACAGCTGGCATCATCCGTGGTCGATCATCGACCGGATGCGCCGCGGTAGTCCGATCATTGTGCATGGCGACGGCGCTTCGCTGTGGACGATGACGCACAATAGCGATTTTGCCAAGGGGTTCGTCGGGTTGCTGGGCCATCCGCAAACGATCGGTGAAGCCTACCATATTACATCCGATGAAGTGCTGACGTGGAATCAGATCTACCAAGCGATTGCCGATGCAGCAGGCGCCGAGCCGCCGTTTGTGCATATTTCCTCGGAAGCAATTTGCTCGTTTGATGAAGAGGCTGTCGGCAACCTGCTGGGGGACAAGGCAGTAAGCGGCGTTTTTGACAACAGCAAAATCAAAAGCGTGGTGCCAGATTTCAGAGCTACGGTGCCGTTTGCAGAAGGCATTCGACGGACGGTTGCCTGGTTCGAGCGTCATCCCGAGCGCTGCACGGTCGATGCAGGCTGGAACGAGAACTTGGACCGTATCATCGCCGCCTATGAGTCGGGACTTGGACCGTATCGGATCCGTTAAGCAAAGAAAAAAGGATGTCCCGGCAGCGGGTTCATCCTTTCTTTACATTAGGAAACGATTCGTCAAGCTGCTTTGTTCGTTTGCCCCCGCCGCTGAAGCCGGCGTATGCCCGCTGCGATGCTTCCGCCCAGCAGCACCAGCATCACGAAAGCAAAGCCGCACCATTTCAGCGTGGTGCATACGCTGGCGTAGCGCACAAGCAGCGCGCTTGGCTCGGGATAGGCTGCAAGCATCCCGACAATGCCGGCATTCTCGGCCAGATCAAAAACAATCGGCGCAAATGCCGTCCAGCGCAGCCATCGATAGCTGCGGCTGCTTCCATACGCAAGTGCCATCCATGAAGCGAACCACAACGTATAGCTAAGCGGAAACAGCAGGTCAAGCGATAGCTCAACTGTGCGGTAGGCTTGACGTCCGTCTGCTCCCAGTGCGGTAAAGATCTCATTTACCTTCTGCGGACCATAGCCAAACAGCAAGTCGAGCGGACCTGCGCCGCCGTATTGATTGAGCGTTGCAGTCGCTTGGGGCAGCAAATACAGTTCAAATAACAAAAATAAAGCGCTGCCAATTGCAAACAGCCAGCCGGTAAGACGGCGATTGCGAACATTCGACATCGATACACCCCTTCCTGATTCGTCAATTTATTATAAATCTGGATTCGAAAGGTTGGGGAGGGTGAAAAAATTTCACGCCCTCCCGGACACCAGGTCTGGCGCATCTTTTTTTGCAAATATGCCCTGCCTTCATATACAATAAATCGAGGGACCCGGACAAGCCGTGGAACCGCATTATTTCGCCAACGAAAGGTAGAAAAACCGATGGAATCCCGATTTTCACGCGAATCTCGTTGTTATAAAACCTCCAGGGTGTTTCCGCCCGATGTGAACAACCATCATACGCTGTTCGGCGGGAAGCTGATGGCTTATATCGACGATATCGCTTCGATCGCCGCTACCAAGCATTGCCGCCGTTCGGTCGTCACCGCCTCCACAGACTCTGTAGACTTCTTGCTGCCCATTCGACCAACGGATTCAGTGTGTCTGGAATCGTTTGTTACCTGGACGGGCAACTCGTCGATGGAAGTATTCGTCAAGGTGATAAAAGAGGATCTGTTAAGCGGTACGCGGGCGATTGCCGCAACGTCGTTTTTGACGTTTGTCGCGCTTGACGATAACAAAAGGCCGGTTGCCGTGCCCAATGTTCTGCCGGAAACCGAAGAAGAGAAAAAGCTGCACGAAACCGCTCCGCATCGCGCCGAAATGCGCCGGCTCCGCCGCACAGAAAGCAAGAAATTCGCAGGATTTTTAACCGTGCAGCATCCTTGGGATTAGATACTCTTTTTACGTCAGGAGGTTATCCATGGTGACGGAACGAATAACCGGACAAACTGCTGCGGCAGGCTTTCAAATCGGTGTCAGAAAAACGCTGGCCGCTACCCGCGAGCAGTTGTGGAATTGGCTGCTTTCGCGGCAGGGCCTCGGACATTGGCTTGGCGAGCTGGATGAGCTGCCGCTGGAAAGCGGTTTACGCTATGAAACAGAGGAAGGCGTCACAGGAGAGGTACGCGTCGTCAAATTGCAGGAGCAGCTCCGCTTGACTTGGCAGCCGCCAGGCTGGCTTGCGCCCTCTACGGTACAAATTCGTTTGCTGGCCGCCGCCGAAGACAAAACCACACTTAGCTTTCATCAAGAGAAGCTCCGCGATGCCGCAGCGCGCGAACGGATGAAGCAGCGCTGGGAAGCAGCGATTGCAGCCGCCCAAGCCGCCGTAACCGAAATGAACGGGTAATCGGGGTATCGCAAGCCCTGCGAATCCATTAACCTATGAAACCTTTCAACACGGGAGTGAACCCTATGACCAAGAAAAAAGCACATACACCGTCAACAGCCAAAACAAGCGCCGCAGCCGAGCCGGCCGGAGCCAGCTTAAAGGAGCTGCTGCGCCCCGAGGTTGCGGCCAAACTGAACGCCCAAGCGGCGGCTTGGAAGGCGGAGGAGGCAAACCGCCGCGAAGAAAGCCGTAAATCGGCCGAAGCTGCGCGCAAAGCTGAAGAAAAACGCCTGGAAAACGACTTCGAACACCTGCTTAATACAAGCAAGCTCGATTGGCGCACCCACAAATAACCTGGGGAGTGCTGTTTGTCTACTATTCTGAATACCGGAGTGATTGTTGATGTTGGCAAATCGTTTATCCATCAGCAGCTGGAGTCTGCACCGCTGCCTTGGCCCGTTACGCTGGACCTATTGGAACACCGAGACCAAGCGGCAGGATACGCATATTCAAGACCAGCCGCAGGAGCTGGAGCTGCTTGCATTGCCGCAGGAAGCGGCGCGGCGCGGGTTGCGTTATTTAGAGTTGTGTCATTTTCATTTTCCCTCGACCACGGACGAATACTTGAGAGAATTAAAGCAAGCATTTCTTGCTGCGGATATCGTGTTCCATACGCTGCTGGTCGATTACGGCGATATCTCTTCTCCAGATGAGGAACGCCGAGCCTCCGACATCCGTTACTTGACAGAGTGGGTGGAAATTGCCGCCAAATCAGGCGCACGCGCGATCCGTATCGTGGCCGGAGAGCAGCCTGCCGGAGACGTTGAAGCTACTCAGCGCTGTGGCGAAGCCCTTCGCCAGCTGCAGCAAGCCGCAGCGCAGCTGGGCGTCGAGATTGTGACGGAAAATTTCCGCGAATTGACTTCTACGTTGGAGAGCTGGACCCGCGTGATGGACACGATGGAGCCCGGCTTCCGCACGATTGTTGATTTCGGTAATTTACACTTTGAAGAGAAGCTCTCCGGAATTGCATACGGCGCTCCTTTGGCCCATTCTATTCACGCCAAACCGGCGTACGATGAGAACGGGGAGCTGGACACGGAAGATTTCGCACGCCTGCTGGCTGTGCTGCGCGAGACCAACTGCGACGTGCCGATTTCCGTGATTTTTGACCGAGAAGGCGATATGTGGGCGGGTATTGAAAAAATCAAACAAGAAATTCTAAAAAATTAGTAGAGTTAATTATTAATCCCATAAACTAATTTGCGTCTAAAGCCTTTTTTTGGAGGAGGAACCGATCTTGCGGCAGCAGCAGGAAGTTGTTGAAACCGCCCGCCGGATGTATGAAGCCGGGCTGACAACAGGAACGAACGGCAATGTCAGCGTGCGTGTCGATGCCTCGACATTTGCCATTACGCCAAGCGCCACCTCGTATTTATCGATGACTGCCGATGATGTCGTTGGCATTAACGCCGATGGCGAGCGAATCTGGGGGCATCGCAAGCCGTCGAGCGAATGGGCTTTGCATACGCTGTTTTACCGCAGTCGCCCCGATGTGGGCGCTGTCATCCATACGCATTCGCCTTATGCAACGGCTGCAGCTGTCTTGGGCGAAGAAATTCCCGCTATTTTGGCGGAAGCGGTGCACATTCTTGGCGGCGCCGTACCTGTG
This sequence comes from Paenibacillus athensensis, assembly GCF_004514475.2. Classification (GTDB taxonomy): domain Bacteria; phylum Bacillota; class Bacilli; order Paenibacillales; family NBRC-103111; genus Paenibacillus_AL; species Paenibacillus_AL athensensis. Next base: position 418,501 of record NZ_MYFO02000001.1, read on the forward strand.
GCGCCTTATGTCACGTTCGGGACGAAACAGCTCGCAGAAGCTGCTGTTGCTGCTTGCGGCTCCATGAATGCCGTCCTGCTGTGCAACCACGGCGCAGTGGCCGTCGGCAAGGACCTTGCTTCGGCGCTGCAATGCGCTGCGGTACTGGAGGAAACGGCAAAAATTTATTTGCTGGCCAAATCCGCAGGCACACCTAAGGTTATTCCCGCTGACAAACTGCAAGCCATCTACCGTGCTTACGGGGGTTATAAGCCGGAATAAGTCGGTTAATGTGAGAAAAACAAACAAGGAGTCGTATCATGGATACAACATCGGGTAGAAGGGACGACAGTGGACCCGCATCGCTTTTCCGAATATCAGCACGGGCATTTACCGTTTTCCCAAGCCGTTAGCCGCGCAAATCGCCGTTGAGAGCGTGCTGGAGACTGCCGAACAACTGCAATATGTGCGTGAAGTCGCATTCGTTTGTTGGGATGAAGATATTTCAAAAGTCGACTGTATTTTTAGCGGGCTGCCTTTCTTTATTTTCTCGCCGGCAATGCGTCCCCAACCAGCATCCTTTAACAGGAGTGATAATGTTATGACCGATCCGAACAATAATTCCAATCTATCGAGGAGTGAGCCGGAAGCGATGGTCATTGAACAGTTCAAACAAGCAGTTAATGATAAAGACCCGGAAGCAACAAGTCGCTTATTGCAAAGGCATCCATCGCTTGTCGCACGGATTGATGAACCATGGTTTGCTTTTGACACGCCGGCGATTGTAAATGCTGCAAATAGAGATAACCGCCAATTGGTTGACGTATTGCTACATTACGGGGCGGACGTCAACGCTAAAAGTAGCTGGTGGGCGGGAGGATTTGGTGTTCTGCATCATGACCATCATGACTTATCCCGTTACCTTATTGAGCGGGGAGCCCGTGTCGATCCGCATGCTGCAGCTGCGTTGGGAATGCTGGATATCCTGCAAAAGATGATGGAGGAGGATCCAAACATTGTCAATCAGCGCGGTCCGGATGGTCAAGTACCATTGCATTACGCTGTTTCAACGGAGGTCATCGATTTCCTGCTCGATCAGGGGGCGGACATCGACATGCGGGATATTGACCATAACAGTACTCCGGCGCAATATGCGGTCAATAACGCGATCAAATGCAGGCATTTGATCGAACGCGGCGCCCAGACGGATATCTTCATGGCATGCAAGCTTGGAGATACCGAACTCGTCGGTACAATATTGACTAAGGATTCGAAAGCCCTTCAGGCACAGGTGGGGAAAGAGGGGTTTACTGCTCCTGGAGGTCATATCTATGCTTACCATATCGGTGAGGCTGCGAAGCCGATCTTTCTAGCGGAAAGCTTGGGTCATGAAGCTATTGTAGAGCTCATGCTGCGGTATAGTTCAATTGAACAGAAATTTCTGCTTGCATGTATGCGTGCGGATACCGAAGCCGTGCATACCTTATTAAGGGCATATCCTGGGATTGTCCAATCTCTGCCGCAGGAAGACCAGAGTTTAATAACCGATGCAGCCTGGGTTCATAAAGCGGATGCAGTGCGACTCATGCTGGATGCTGGATTTAATGTGGATGTACGCCGCAATGCCCATTCGTCGACAGCCCTTCATCATGCCGCAGGACAAGGGGACTTGGATATCGTCCGCATGCTAATTGAACACGGTGCGTCTTTGGAAATGCAAAATGGATTCGGGGCGACGCCAATGAATAGCGGTATCTGGGGATCGGTTCATATTCAAAATCCGAAAGGAGATTATGCTGCGGTTGTGGAGATCCTAATCGAAGCAGGGGCTCAACTTCCAGATCGGGCATGGGGTAGTGAGAAAGTGAAGCATGTTCTGAATCGGTACGGCGTGTCGGAGTAAAGAAAGAGTGAATACCTCAGTTATCTTGCATCTGGAAGCACCTATTATGTTAAAGTTCGTAACTTTAGTAGCGGTAGTGCTGTTTACTGTTAAATGAAGTAAGCCTTGTCGTATGCGGCAAGGATCACTTCATTAGTCATAGAAGAAGTTTATATCTTCATCAATTTAGAACCCATATTTCTCAATACGCAATTTAAAGGCTCGCTCCCCACCTTCCATTATTGATTTAATTGCTTCTTTGATTTCAAAATTATCAATCGATCCAATATTTTTTATTTCTCCTGATGATTGGTCATCATTTGTTGTATAACCAAACTGTAGGACCAGTTCAGCATCGCCATTTACAACTAAATTAGCGTTATGGCTTGCAAAGATAATTTGGCGTTTGTTTTTTACACTCCAAATATCATTTGAAATTTTTGCAACTATTTCGTTATCCAGATCATCTTCGGGTTGATCGATATTAAAGGACCTTCGCTGGACAAAAGTACTCTCAATAGAGCACTTGCTTGCTACCCTACGGAAGCATTTTCAAAATCTATTTGCTCTTGTTCTGAGATACAGTACTTTATGAAGAGAACTATCGGCTTTATGAAGAACGGCTGAGCAGCGGGTAATCCAGAGGAGGAGGCTCACATGAAATTAGCATGCCTTCATGCCCATTATTCAAATATTGAATATATCCAAAAGGCGGCCAGCGCTGTGCAAGACTGCGAGCTCATCCATTACGTAGACCCCGGCTTGATCCATCGGATGAATCATGATCCGGGCTTTACGCTGAAAGAAGCTCGACATCGAATGAAAGATCAGCTTGAATGGATCATTCAAACAAAAGCCGATGCCCTTCTGATTACTTGCACGCAATATATTGCGCTACTGGAGGAAAGCAAAATACATATGCCGATTCCTCTAATAAAAATTGACGATCCGCTTTTCGCAAACATCTGCTCCTCGACAAAGCCGCAAATTCTGGTTTTCACCAATCCGTCTACGGTTGATGCCACCATGAAACGATTGCAAGCATTTGCGAAACAGCGAAATCAAAGCTTCCAACTTCCTGAAACACGCATCATTCCTCACTCTTTCGAGTTGCTTATGCTCGGCGAAAAGCATGCTTATCTCCAGCTTGTTAACCGATACATCAAGCAACTGCTTGCTGCTGAAGCGGACAAACGAGTCATTGCTGCGCAATTATCGATGAGCGGCGCTGCAGACGAAATTGCAAAAGAAAACAGCCAAGCCATTATCACTCCGGTCGACTGTCTCACTCCGGTTATACAAAATCTTCTTCACCACATTCAAAATAGCGACAGCTGAACCGGCTGCGCATCCGACGCTTCATTTGCAGCTGCTTGCGGCCGGGCGTGAGAAGGTCCGCGCATCGCCGAAGGCTCCGGGTCAAAGCCGCAGCGTGCCAGCTCGGCCCGGATAAACGGCATACGCCGCTCTTTGTAGGCCGGAGGGAGCGAGCCGGTGCCGCCTACATACAACTCGGCATAAGCCTCCACCAGATGCGGGAACGCAGCTTGCAGCGTCTGAAAAAACCACACCTTGACCGCTGAAGTGCTGAGCCGCAAAAACGACGGAGCGACGAAACCCGCACGATGACAGGCCGCTTGCTCGATAACGTTGCGAATATCGTCGTCTCCGTCCGACAAATAAGGCAGCAGCGGTGCCATAAAAACGCCGACGCGAATACCGTTGTCCGCCAGCTCGCGTACCGTTTCTAGCCTTTTGCCCGGCGGAGGCGTAGACGGCTCCAACCGCGACCACAAGCCGGCCTGCAGCGTGTTGACGCTAATGTTGACCGAACAGCCCGGCGAACGGCGCAAAATATCGAGGTCGCGCAAAATGAGCGGGGAGCGGGTCGTGATGCTGTAAGGTACGCCGTACGCTTGCAGCACCTCCAGACATTGCCGCGTCAGCTTCCATGTGCCTTCGATCGGCTGGTACGGATCGGTCGCCGTGCCGATCGCTATGGTGCCAAGTGCGGCCAGTCCGCGCCTTGAGCGGGACAATGTCTGAAGCTGGAGCTCCAGAGCAGCAGCGGCATTTTCCTTGATCATAATATGGTTCTGGAACGTATCGTCCGTTTCCATACCAAGAAACGAATGCGTCGAACGCGCATAGCAAAAGCTGCAGCCGTGCTGGCAGCCGCGATACGGATTCAGCGAACGCGAGAAGGGCATGGAGGGAGCTTTGACTTCATTCAGAATCGTTTTACAGGAAAGCGGTTCGTAGCGAATCGAGCGTTTGCTGGTCATTGCATAGTTCCCCCTGAATTGGCCAAGCACTCAGCCGCAAATTGAATCGAACATGTGTTCTATTTAATGACTATATCACACCTTTGTTCTCATTCCAATTGTCTTTGCCAATGCAAAAAGGAATTGACGAAGTCTATTTCAATATCTGAGAAATTGTGACATACTTAATTAGGGCTTGGAAGTCAATTCCCGGCACACAATAACCCCGATCATGCCCAATCCTCGCCTGGAGGTTCAGTAATGAAAACGCATGCTCCCAAGATTCCCAAAATTCAAAAAAAAGCGGCTACCCCTGCGGCAGAGCCTGCTGCTGCCGATAAAATTCCCGCGCATGAGCGCGATTCAACGCAGACTTGGCAGCCAACAGCCCCGGGCAGCTCGCTAAGCGGCAGGCTTCAGCAGCAATCCGCTTCCGTACCGGGGATTCTGCAGTTGCAACGTTCCTTGGGCAATCGGCTAACCGCTTCGCTGCTTGCGCAGCGTCAGCAGTCGAACTCAGACTCTTCTCCGACCCACCCTGGACCCGGTTCGATGGTTATTCAGCGCAGGCTGAGCACGTCCGCCGATCAATTCAACACGAACACGACGATTCCCAAACCGCATTTTTTGGGCTCGGAATCCAAACTTACCGACATCGTGAAAGCGTTAACCGATTACGAAAATTCGCTTGGCACCCCATCTGTAGAAGTGACCAAGCTATTAAAGATTTATAAACTATGCAGCTCAACCATTTCCGAGCATAAAAAACAGCTCGAGGGCATGCAAAACTTGAAATTTGAAATCTATCAGGAGGCATTAGGTCTGATGCCGGCAATCGTCAAAGAAAAATTCGGCAACGGCGATCCGACGGAAAGCTTGTATCAAAGCACATTCAACGGAAATTCATTCAGCGGGTTCAGCATCAGCGATCTGGAATATCAGAGCGCCGTATTGAGTCAATCCTACGACCTGACGCGCATCGACGAGGCCTTTCAAGGGTTTATGGCAACCACGCCGGCACTGGGCACCAAAAACGAAGAGTGGCACACGGCATGCAAAAAATGGATCAATCAGACACAAAAGCGAGTGATAACCAAGGAAGCGTACGACCAGCTCAAAACCCGGCTGAACGTGGAGCGCAAGCGGCTGCTGGATCGGGAAGACGACAAAAATAAGCTGAAATCGATGTTCGACGTGACCGATCAGCTGGATTTCCTGACGGGTGCACCCAACCAGGTTTCCCACAAGGAATTTGGAGAAATTACCGATCTGTATAGCAATATTCGCGAAGGGAAAAGCCATTTCAAAATATCCGATCAGCAGCGCGACCGCTCGGGCGATACAATTACGGATAGCGCAATGAACGATGTAGATTCAGAGGATTTCAAAGGAAAAGCCCTCGATGACATTGCCAAAATATTGCAAGTGCCGAACGGACGCAAGCTGATGAAATTGCTTGGCAGCGGTGGCAAGTCAGGCACCCTCGATTTGACGCTCGGCAAGTCGACAGATCCGATGAAGGCGCATCATCAGAGCCTCGACGATACGACCTCGTCCGATGGGACAGGCTCCAGCAGCAATGTATTTTACACGGCGGGCGCAAGTATCGATTTGCCTTTGCACGATGGCAACGTATCAACGACCAGCGACACTGCGTTATTTCATGAATTAACCCACGCCTATCATAGCTTTGAAGGCAAAAAGAAAAAGTCTGACGACAAAATTGATCTGGTCGATGTTTTGTCTCAAGACGATCTCAAATTTAAAGATATCGGTGTCAAAAGAGAAGAACACGCAACGGTTGGTTTAGGCACGTTCAAGGATGACGAGGTTACGGAAAACAAATATCGCCAATACCATCGGGATTTGGTCTATGGCAATTCAACGGAAGAAGATAAGTACAAGCACCGCGGCTCTTATTTATAAATCGTCAGGAGGAAATCTGGATGGATCGCAGCGCCCGGATCGAACAAATCAAACAACAGCAGATGGAAGCGGGGGAGATTGCGAAAGCGGTAGAATGGAATTGGCGGATGGAGCAAACGGAAGACCAGCTTCTGATTCATTATGAGCTGAGCCACACAGGAAGGACATCTGTGCATGTGCTTGACAAGGTGATCGTATTTGCCGCCGGACAAGGCTTTGCCGAAGCGCCGCAAGCGATGATTCGACTTGCTGGCAAGGAGCAGCCGCACAAGCTGGTGCTCAGCCGCGGTTACGTCTCTCCGCCGATATCCGAGGTAGCCTACGAGCTTCTTCCTGCCGCCCGGCTGCTGGAGCCAGGTCAGACGCTGCAAGGACAAGCCCGCATTCCGCTGCCGCTGACGGCCTGGCATCCGAACGAGGCTCAACTACCACCGCTGCGCGAAGTGAAAGAGTGGGAGCTGCGCATTGGCTTGTTGCCACTCTTCTGCCAGTTGGAGGAACTGACGCTGGAGGATGGAATAACCGTACAAATTCCGCGGCGAGAGGAATTGTTTTTATTTCAGCAATGGCTGGCTCAAAGCCGTTCCTGAAAGGCAATGCTTTACATGGCTTCGGTACTTTTCCGTCGGATAACGGGGAGGACCGGGGCTTTTTTTCGCAACAAAAGCAAAGAAAAACGGCTCCGCCGTCGACGGAAACCGTTTTACGATAAGGGGATGCCAATTATTCCGTAAGCTCGCGTTAACCGAGCACAACCTCAACTTCATGCGTTGCGCCGTCGCCGAACACCGGCAGCACGTTGCCTTCAATTGCTTTGCCGTCAACAGTCACGCTGGCTACGCCTTTGTTCACGCGATTCGGATTCGTCACGCGGATGCGGTACGTATCGCCGCGGTAGGTGCGGCTGATCGTAAAGCCTTCCCAGTCCTGCGGAATGCACGGGTTGACGCGCAAACCGTCAAATTCCGGCTGAATGCCGAGAATCGCTTGCGTAATGGCGACGAAGTTCCAAGCGGCCGTGCCGGTCAACCAGGAGTTTTTCGCTTCGCCTTGGCGGACAGCGTCTTTGCCAGCGATCATTTGCGCATAGACGTAAGGCTCCATGCGATGAATTTCGCTGATCTCTTCGAGATAAGCCGGCGCGATTTTTTTGTACAGCTCAAATGCGCGGTCGCCGCGGCCCAGCACGGTTTCGGCAATCATGATCCACGGGTTGTTGTGGCAGAAAATACCGGCATTTTCTTTATATCCCGGCGGGTAGGAGGAGATTTCGCCGAGATTCAGATAATATTTGGAATACGGCGGATTTTGCAGCACGATGCCGTACGGCGTTTCCAGACGCTCTTGAACGGCGTTCAATGCACGCTCGGCTGCGCCTTCCTCGACGCCGATGCCGGCCATGACGCAGAAGCCTTGCGGCTCGATGAAGATTTGCCCCTCGGCGTTTTCCTTGCTGCCGATTTTGCTGCCGTAATGGTCGTAGGCGCGCAGGAACCAGTCACCGTCGAAGCCGTGCTTCATCGTCGTTTCGCGCATTTGCTCGATAAATGCCTGCGCTTTGTCCGCTTCTTCGGTCAAGCCGCGGCGTTTGCACAGCTCAACGTAATCCGGTCCGACGAACACGAACAGGCCGGCGATAAAGACGGATTCAGCGACGCGGCCTTCGATATTTTGCGTCGTTTGGAACGATTCGCCCGGTTCTTTGGAGAAGCAGTTGAGGTTCAAGCAGTCGTTCCAGTCGGCGCGGCCAATCAGCGGCAAGCCATGCGGGCCGAGATTGTGGATGACGTGATAGAAGGAACGTGTCAAATGCTCGAACAGCGAGCCGGTTTTGTCCGGGTTGCAGTCAAATGGCACTTCTTCGTCCAAAATGCTGAAGTCACCTGTTTCCTTGATGTACGCAGCCGTGCCGAGAATGAGCCACAGCGGATCGTCGTTAAAGCCGCCGCCAACTTCATGGTTTCCTTTTTTGGTCAAAGGCTGGTATTGGTGATAAGCGCTGCCGTCCTCGAATTGCGTCGAGGCGATGTCGATGATCCGCTCGCGGGCGCGCTCCGGAATTTGATGCACAAAGCCGAGCAAATCCTGGTTGGAGTCGCGGAAGCCCATGCCACGGCCGATGCCGGATTCGAAATACGACGCGGAACGCGACATGTTGAACGTCACCATACATTGGTACGGATTCCAGATGTTCACCATACGGTTCAGCTTCTCGTCGGAGCTTTCAATGGTATATTTGGACAGCAGCTGATTCCAGTAGGCGCTCAGCTCATCCAGCGCTTTTTGCACGTCGGCCGGGGTGGCGAACTGCTCGATCATCGCCAAGGCGCGTGTTTTGTTGATCACGTCGAGCGCTTCCCATTTCTCTTCTTCCGGATTCTCCACATAACCGAGCACGAACACGAACGTTTTTGATTCGCCCGGAGCGAGATTCAGGTTGAGGCAATGCGAAGCGATCGGCGACCAGCCGCTGGCGACGGAGTTGGAGGACTGACCGGCAGCGACAACTTGCGGATGATCGAAGCCGTTATAAAGACCCAGGAACGATTCGCGGTCCGTATCGAAGCCGTCGATCGGCGCGTTGACCGAATAGAAGGAGAAGTGATCGCGGCGCTCGCGGTATTCGGTTTTATGGTAAATGACGGAATCCTTGACTTCGACTTCGCCCGTGCTCAGGTTGCGTTGGAAGTTGGTCATGTCGTCATGGGCGTTCCACAAGCAAAATTCAATAAAGGAGAACAGCTTCGCTTGTTTGGCAGCCGCGGACGTGTTCGTGACCGTCACTTGATAGACTTCGCCGTTATAATTCAATGGAATAAAGGCCAGTTGATTGACTTTCAGTCCGTTGCGTTCGCCGGTAATCGACGTGTAGCCAAGGCCGTGGCGGCATTCATAGGAATCGAGGTCGCGTTTGACCGGCATCCAGCCCGGCGTCCAGAAGTCGCCTTCGTCGTGAACATAGAAATAGCGGCCGCCGTGATCGATCGGCACATTGTTATAGCGATAGCGGGTGAGACGGCGCAGGCGGGCGTCGCGGTAGAAGCAATAACCGCCGGCAGTATTGGAGATCAGGCCAAAAAACTTCTCGTTCCCCAAGTAGTTGATCCACGGGTAGGGAGTTTGCGGGGTGCTGATGACATACTCTTTGCTGGCGTCATCAAAATAACCGAATTTCATTTGCGAAAGTCTCCTTTCAAAATGGGAAAATAAAAGAATATATCGCACGTTTTGACTAACGCGCGTTAGGAAAGCCCCGTGAGGGGCCGCATCCTCACTGTTCCGGCAAAACCAACGGCTTTAGCGCAAGCTGCGGCACGAATCGCGCTGAATCAGCTGCGTCGGAAAGCTCGACGTGCCAAAGGAGCTCAAGCCCGCTTCGCACATGCCGACAATCTTGTTGACCGCTTCCCTGGACATGTCGTAGATAGGGAGGCGGACCGAGCTTAAACTGGGCACGATCTGTGAGGCGACAGGCACATCGTCAAAGCCGATGACCGAAACGTCGTCAGGCACGCGTACCCCGTGCTCCTTCAGCGCTTCCATCGCCGCAATCGCCATATCGTCATTGGCGGAAAAAATCGCCGTCGGCAGCCGCCCGCTCCGAATCAAGCGAATCGCTTCGTCGTAAGCGTTCTGCTTCAGGAACTCGCCCTTGAGCCGGAACGCCTCCTCCACCGGCAGCCCGTGGCGCTGCAGCGCGTCTTCGTAAGCCTTGGCGCGCTGGCGGCCGGAAAAGGTCGTCAGGCGGCCTGCGATAAAGCCGATCTCGCGATGACCGAGACCGATCAGGTATTCCATCGCCGCGGTAGCGCCTTCATAATCCTTCGAATTGACAATCGCCAGATGATTCTGATCGAGATGGTGCTCCATAATTTCGCCGATGTCGTAATCGATCAAGACGAGCGGCATGCCCAGCCCGCCGATATCCCGCACGGTATCGATGTCCTTCTGCGTGCCGACGATGATGCCGCCGTCAATGCGTTTTTGCAAGAAAGCCTGCTTGACCTTGACAAAATCCTCTTTGGAGTACACCGTATGCACGAGCACATAGTAGCCGGCGGCGTTGGCGGTATCGATGACGGCGTCGACGAACGGGGCGAAGTAGTTGTTCTGATAAATCCGGTTGACGTTATGCTGCTCGGCCAAACTGACGACGAAGAAGCCGATGGTGTTCGTGCCCTTACCGGCCAGCACGCGAGCGGAGGTATTCGGCTCGTAGTGGTACTGCTCGATAATTTTCAGCACTTTGTCCCGCGTTTTCTGCGGAATGTCGGGATAGTTGTTAATGACGCGTGAAACCGTGCTTCTGGATACCCCGGCCAGCTTGGCAATATCTTCGCTGCGCATGATTTCCTCCTTCGGCGCGAACGCGCGTTAGTTAAATTATATGCCAGCCCCAGGGCAATTGCAATGACCAAAAAGTCCGCTTCCCGGCCCGAAGGCCAAGCATCTGGCAGAGGAATCCGGCGGCGTGTTGCTGACGAATTGACCCGTACGACCCGTACGAGCACCACCAAGTCCAATGGACATTACCAGACCAGCTGCGTCCAGGTCTCCAGCGCCGCTTCGACTGCCGTCAGCGCCCGACGCGTACAAAAGCAAATAGCCGATTGCAGCCCAAAGTTACCCCCGCGGGTACTCGATCTACCCAAGCTGCACGACCATGACGCCCAGCAGCAAGACGGAGGCCGCCTTAATAAATGAAGGGAAGCCTTGGCGCCACCCCCGGTCGTTCGGGGCGAGGCAACGCAAGGCTTCCATGATCGGGTTAGCGGCGGCGAGCTTTCGTCCGTGCTGTGGCTTTGGTTCTCACCGATTGCACAACGGCGTCGCCGGGAAGCGCTTCGCCGCAAAATTCGTCGCGTTCCGTTACGGTGTATACATGACAGGGTACAGGAACGCAATGATGCCGGTTGACAATTTCAATCGGATGAATAACCTCAACGATTTGCGGATGATAGTAGTCCCGGAATACGACGTTTGGAGGATCGACAACCTGACGGGCCGGACATTTTGGACATGACATGCGAATCACCTCATAGGCGGAAGTTTTTTCTGACATTATTGTATATGACGGCATTTGCACGATGGCTTGGATACTTGCCCTCCTCGATTGTCCCTCGAGTACAAGCGCCCGCCGCTAAACAGAATGTCTTCGCATCATTAAGGCAGGAGATTGCAGGCAACGCGGGGAATGATCATAGTAGCGATTTTTCTTTGCAGGACACAGGGAATTTTGACAAAACGAGAAGGCAGGGGAAGCGATGGCTAACGAATTCCGCATCGGTGTAATGGCGCCTCATCTGGACGGCGAATATTTCGGAAAAATCATCGAGATCGTGCATAGCGCCGTGCGGAAGCAAGGCGGCCAGCTGCTTGCCTTGCATACGATGATCGAGCATCGGCCGGATTTTACGATCCGCGATCCGGTATCGCAGGACGTGACCGACGGCTGGCTTGTCGTGCTGGATACGGTGTCCGACAGCGTCCTTCGCCAGCTGAAGCGCTCCGGCAAGCCCATCGTGGGCCTCGCGCATTACCGCAGCGAGGTGCCTTGGTGCCATGTGCGCATGGACAACCGCCAGGGCATGAAGGAAGCGGTGCTGCATTTGATTGCCCACGGCCACCGTAATATCGCTTTCGTCGGGCAGCTGCGTGAAGCCGAGCTGGCCGAACGGTTCGACGGGTATCGGGACGCGCTGGCCGAACACGGCATCCCGCTGCGCGACGAACTGATCATCAACGTGCCGGACAATCTGTTTACCGGCGGCGCCGAGGCGGCCCAGCGGATCAACGAGCTGGGCACCGCCATTACCGCCGTAGCGGCTGGAACCGACATGAACGCGCTCGGACTCATCGATACGCTTCGCCAGACGGGCCGACAGCTGCCTGGAGAGCTTGCCGTCACTGGCTTTGACAACATCGCATTGGCTGCAACCCATCAGCCGCCGCTTACGACTATCGAGTACCCGGTAGTCGAGCTCGCCCAGCGAGCCATCGATGAGCTGTTGGCGCTGATTGCCGGACGCCGACCCGCCGAGCGCATCCAGCGGCTCCCGGGGCGGCTCGTGCACCGCAGCTCCTGCGGCTGCGCGCTGACGCCGGCGCGGACAGCCGACAGCTTCGAAGCGTACGAAACGCTGATTGCCGAACAGCGCGAAGCGCTGAATCAAATGTTCACCAACAATTACCATTTGATCAAAGGGCTGGTGCAAGCGAGCACCGGCGAGCATATGCATATTTCCAAGCTGTACTGGAACGAATGTCATCGCGGCATCATGGCGCTTTGGGACACGGACGTTCACGGTCAAAGGCAGCTCGTCGTCAAGCAGGTGTTCAGCACGCGGGGCGATCCGCTGCCGGAGCTCGGCGCGCGCTACCCAGCCGAGGCGTTCCCGCCGCCGGAATTTTTGCCGGTGAACACCGGGGAAGGACGGGACGATTACGCGGTGGTGCACCCGCTCGTGTCCGATCAGCTGGAATGGGGCTTTCTCGCGTTGGTCGGGCCGTTCCACCCGCTTAACCTGATCACCTTTGCCGATATCAGCCGGCACAGCTACACCATTCTCGCGACGCATTTGGAGCGCGAATCGCTGTTCCGGCACATCCGCTTTATCGCCGAGCATGACAGCTTGACCGGGCTGCCGAACCGGGCGCATTTCCACCAGCGGCTGGAAGAGGCCATGAACGAAGCCGACCGCGCGCGGATCAAGCTGGCTGTTCTGCTGATCGATCTCGACCGCTTCAAGGATATCAACGACGCGCTCGGCCATCAGTTCGGCGACCGGATGCTGCAGCATATCGCCCAGAAGCTGCGGGCTTGCGTCCGCGACAGCGATACCGTAGCCCGGCTTGGCGGGGATGAATTTATCGTCCTGCTGCCGCAGCTGCGCGACGCGGGCGAAATCTGGCCGATTGCCGGCCGCATCATGGACAGCCTGAACGAGCCGTTCGTGCTGGGCGGTCAAGAGCTGCGCGCAGTCGGCAGCATCGGCGCCAGCTTGTACCCCGACCATGCCGTTGACGCCGAAGCGCTGATCAAATACGCCGACATCGCCATGTATACCGCCAAGGAAAACGGCGGCGGCTTGCTGCAGATGTACACGGATGAGCTCAGCTCGAAAGCTGTCAAACGGTTTACGCTGGAGGCGGGGCTGCGCAAGGCGCTGGAGCGCGGAGAGCTGACGCTGCACTATCAGCCGCAAATCGCGTTGCACAGCGGCCGGCTATTCGGCGCCGAAGCCTTGCTGCGCTGGCATTCGCCCGAGCGGGGGCTCGTCCCGCCGATGGAGTTCATTCCGCTGGCCGAGGAAATGGGGCTGATCGTCCCGATCGGCACGTGGGTGCTGCAGGAGGCCTGCCGGCAAGTCAAGGCGTGGCAGGAGGAGGGCCGGGCGCCGCTGGTCATGTCGGTAAATATTTCCGCCCAGCAGTTCCGGCATCCCGATTTTGTCGAGCAGGTGCGCAGAACGCTGAAGGAGACAGGCGTTGGGCCGGAATGGATGTGCCTGGAAATTACCGAGACGATGGCGATTGGCGACATGGAGGGAAGCGAACACAAGCTGCAGCAGCTGGTCAAGCTGGGCCTGCAGATTGCGCTCGACGATTTTGGCACCGGCTATTCGTCGCTGGCGCTGGTCAAGCGGCTTCCGATCCACGCGATCAAAATCGACAAATCGTTCATCCGCGACATGACGGAGGACAGCGACGACGCAGCGATTGTCAAAGCGATCATTGCGATGACCCACAGCCTTGGCCTGACGGTTGTTGCCGAAGGCGTAGAGGACCTGGATCAGCTGCGAAGCCTGCAGCAGCTGCGCTGCGACTTTGCCCAAGGCTTCCTGATCGGCAAGCCGATGCCGGTCCCCGAATTCGCTGCATTCACCCAGATGCATCAGGCAGCGGCCTTCAAGCAGCCGCCAACCGCATAACGCGCCCGCACCATGAAACATGCGTGGAAAGCGAGAAGGGAAGGTCCGTCGGGCCTTCCTTTTTTGACGGCTTGATGCGACAAAGCAACGCGAGAAAAGCGTGGACGACACGGTTCTGCAAAATTGGCGATTTTTCCCGATTTCTTTTCTGTTACAATTAGGAAACAAATCGAGAATGTTGTTGAAATCTTAAAATAAATGCTATTATAATGAAAAAAAGTATAGTCATGACAACTATTTTCATAGAGGAAAAGGAGGGAATTTATACGTATATTCGCTTGGAAAATGTAACCGTCGACTTGAATCGTCAGCCTGTTCGGCTTCATGCCGCCTGCGTACTCGGCCCCGTGCCCAATCCCGCAACGAACGACCGCTTCAATTCGGATTTGCGTAACATTTTTCAGACGGACCCGGCGGCGTTCCACGAGACGGACGCCGTTGTGCTGCAAGGCGGGCAGGTGTGCCCGCGTCGGCTTGTCGAGCGGATCGACCCCGATACCGATGAGCTGATCTTGGACGATTACCGGCCAGGCGACGGGGAGCGGCTGTTTCTGGTCGCCGCGCTTCGCTGCACGGAAAGCCGGGACGTCAGCTTTCGCACCTTCCAGATCGAAGGTAAAATCTGGATCGACGGACAGCTCGTCTATCATCGTTCCGGCCCGTTCCGCTGCCGGCTGGCTCCCGGCGTGCATCCGCTCGTCATGGAGCTTGACGCGCTGCCCAAGGTGCGCTCGCTGCGCATCAGCGATACGCAAGCGGACCTGCAGGCGTGTCCCGAGCTGATCGGGCCGTATCTGGCGCGCTGGACAGACCGTCACGCTGCGGTGGTCCGCCCGCATGCCGGACGCCCCGATGAGCGGCTGCACCGCTGGCAGCTGCTGCCGCGCGACTGGACGAAGCTGGCAACGGGCGCGCCCGTTGCCGTCACCGTCTGCGACGAGCGAGGCAAGCCGCTGCACCGCATGACCAGCGCGCTTGGCGCTACAGCAGCCGTGCCGGTCGGCGAGCTGCGCGTTGCGCTTCCCGGCGAGACGTCGTTTCTGCTGCGCCTGCAGCTGACGTACGCCGACGTGGACGGCGGCCGGCAGCGCACCGACGCGCTGCTGCTGGCGCGCTCGCCCAAGCGCTGGCTCGCCGACGCCGCCAGCCGGCTGGATGCGCTGGCCGCCGCCGGGCGGCTCGACGGCGACGACCGCTGGCAGCTCGAGCAGCTGCTGGCGCACGCCGGCGCGCTGGGCGCGGACGCAGACGCCGGCATCGCCGCAGAGCAGCTGCAGCAGCTCGACGCGGTCTGCAGCGCGCTCAGCGCCGGTCTGGCCGATGCCGCGAGTGGCATCGGCTGGCAGCAGACGCTGGAGCGGCGGGGAGCCGCCGAGCTGTTTTTCCGCTCGGCGCTGGACGGGCAGACCGAACGCTACAGCGTGCTGCTGCCCGAGCGCTACGGCGACGAGCCGCAGCGGCGCTATCCGCTCGTCGTGCTGCTGCCGGTCGGCCGCCACGAGTTGGACGCGGCAACGCTCGCCGAGCGGTTTCGCGGCCAGCTCGATGAAGACGCGATCGTCGCGACGGTATCTTGCCGGGGCGTCACGCTCGGCAGTTACATCGGCGAAGCCGCGTTTCTCGAAGCGCTCAGCCAGGTATGCACGCGCTTTCGCGTCGACGAGAGCCGGATCAGCCTCTCCGGCTATTCGAACGGCGGCTATGCCGCATGGGCGATGGCGCAAGCGTATCCGCACCGCTTTGCTTCGATTGCCGTATACGGCGGCGGAGCGGCCGCCGACAAGCTGGGCAATCTGCGGCATGTCGCGGTGCTGAACGTTTGCGGAGCGCGCGATTTTTTGCTTGCTTCCGCGTTCGAGGCGCCGACAGCAGCGCTGGCCGGCTTCACCTACACCGCCATGCTGGAGCCCGGCTCCGGCCATTGGGATACGCTTTATTTCCATCATCATCCGTCAGCTGTCAACTGGCTGCTCGGTCACAGAACGCCGCAGGAGCCCGCCGAGCTGTTCTACCGCACGGACAAGCCGCATCACCGGCACATCTATTGGCTCGAAATGACCCGCTTTACGCCGGGCTGCGCCTTCGCGCAGGCGGAAGCGGCCGTGACCGGCCCTTCGCAGCTGGAGCTGGTTTTGCACAACGTCGAGGAAATCGTTTTATCCGTGCCCCTTACGCTGCTGGACAGCAGCAACGGTAGCGAGCGGTTTGACATTCTCGTCAACGGCCAGCCGGCCGGCTCTTGTGCAGCGAACGCGCAGCAGCTCGTGTTGCGCCAAAGCTCCAACGGCTGGGGTGCGGGCGAATGCGACGCTCCGCCGCCGGTCAGCTTCAGCGAGCCGCTGAGCATGGGCCTGCTGCAAATTTATACGAAGCCCGTGATCATCGTGCTGCCGAGCAGGTTTCGCTCCGCCGAGGAAGAACGCCAGCTGCGACGCGCAGCCGACCAATACGCCCGTCCGCACACCGCTTCGTGGGACCCCGACATTTATGTCAGCTATCCGATTGTCGGCGCAGACGAGCTGACGCCCGAAGCAACGGCGGGTTGTCATGTGATCGTCTTTGCCTGCGATCCTGATGATCACGACTATCTGGCGGCTATTTCCAGCAAGCTGAAGGTTCAATTGACCGTTGACGGATGCAGATGGGATGCGCAAAGCCGCGAGGCGCCTTATCTCGTTCAGTTTATTCAGAACAACCCGCTGCATCCGGCCGATAAGCTGCTTATTGTCGCAGCCAGCCATCCTGATTTGTTCGTGCGCAACGTATTCACCCGCAGGCTGGTCATTCCGTCCTATGCCAGCGGCGCGCACGGCTATTTGAATAAAGAGCTTCTCGTATATGACGGCAACCTGCACGCCTACAGCTTTGCGCCGCCTCCCGTTGAAGTCCATGCTAGTTCCCATAGATGAGGATTGGACTTGTCACACACACATAAAAGGAGTGAGATTGATGAAAGAAAGAATTATCCAAATGATCAGCGACATTAAAAAGGACCCCGAGCTGGTCAACAAACTAACGGGCGCTTCCAGCATTTTGCACGAGTCGGGCATGGAGTCCCTGCAGATCGTTCATTTCATTTTGCAGGTGGAGGACGAATTCGGCGTACAAATTGATTTCGACGAATTCGACATGAACCATCTCGATTCCATCGATCATTTCTGCGCGTACATTCGCCAAAACAACCCGGCCCTGAGCGAGAGCGTCAACTCATGACCGAGCAAGTACCGGGCCGGCTCCATTGCGGTACGTTCGACGCCGAGCAATTTTGGCGGGACCCGGAGCTGTCCAAGCTGCCGGGACTGGCCGATCCGGAGAACCTGCGCATCGTTTCGACGATGGACGAGCTGCTGTTTGCGTTTTGCCGGCCGGAAGATACGCTGATTACGCGCAAGGCGCTCCATCCGGCCCATCGCAGCTACTTATCCGAAATCGGTTTCGGTTTTCGCAGCAACCGCACCGATCTTGACGGCCAACTGGAGCAGCGGCAGAAATGCATGCTCCAGCTGCTGGCGGAAGCCGAGCCGCAGGCGTTTAGCGATATCATAACGCCTGGCAGCGAGCTGGAAGCCTTTGCCGCCATCCCGTATATCCGCGACGCCAGCGAGCGCCACGGGCTGCGCTGCCGGATTCCGGACATGGACGTCATCCGCCGGGTGAATACGAAAGCCTATTCGACGCATATGAAAGCGCGCGTCGGGTTGCCGAACAGCAGCCTGATCGTCGGCAGCGCGGCCGAGCTGCAGGCAACCGGCAGCAAGCTGCTGGCCGATGGTCCGTTCCTTATTAAAGACAATTACGGCGTTTCCGGCAAAGGCAATTTGCTGATCGACGCGCCAGGCATTCTTGAGCGCGTTGTTTCCTACACGGACATGCAGGAGAAAAAAGGCAAGTCCACCGAATTCATCATCGAGCCTTATCTGCAAAAATCATGCGATTTTTCCTGCCAGTTCCATATCGACCCGGCAGGCGAAGTGAGCATCCTGTCGCTGCAAAAGCTGGCTAACGACGAGTTTGCTTACCAGGAGTCGTACACGCCGGAGCCGGAATTTATCGAGCTGCTGGAGCGCGAGGGCTACTTCGATCTGATGAAGTCGATTGGCCGCGAGCTTTATCGCGACGGCTATTTCGGACACGTCTGTATCGATTCGATGCAGCTGACAAATGGCGTGCTGGTGCCGATGATCGAAATTAACGCCCGCAAATCGATGAGCCTGATCAAGCATCACATCGACCGCTATCTGCAGCCGCACGGCGTCGTCGGCAATCTGCGTTATTATTCGCTGTCGTGCGCCAACGAGTCGCTGCGCTTTGAGGACGTGCTGGATGAGATGGAGCGTTCCGGACTGCTGTTCCGCCCCGGTCAGACGAGCGGCATCCTGCCGCTGACGGCCAATACGCTGACCATCAACCGCCGGGCCGATAAGCCGTACAAGGGACGTTTGTACGTCTCCGTTATCGGACGCGACGCTGCCGAGCGGACTGAACTGGCCGCAAGGCTTGGCCGCATTTTCCATCCATTGTTTTTGCAAGTGATGAACTGAACGAAGCTCTGTCGGAGCTTCCATTTCATGACGAAGGCGGTGTCCCGATTGTCCAAAACGATTACCATTCTAAGCTCCGGCTTTGGCCTTGGCTTTTATATCCCGGCGCTGCTCCTTGAGCGGCAGCTGCAGGAGCGCGGCGTGAACGCAGAAGTCGTCGTGTTCGAGCAATATATCGTGGCGGACAAAAAAGAGCGGATCGCTGCCAACCGCCAGGACTATCACGAGAATTTCGCGGTCGCCCTGGTGGCGCAAAAGATGCCGACCGATATCCGCTCCAGCATCGATTTTCCCGCCGTGGAAAAGCTGCTGGACCGCTGGCAGCAGGAGGAGCGGCGCGATTTCATCATTTTTTCCGGTCATTGGGTCTACGTGATCGATATGTATCGCGAGCGTCTGGGCGGGGCGGGGCTGAATGCCGACCTGCTGTACGTCGATGCCGGACTTTCGCCGTCGTGGAAGGGCATCAAGCGGTTCGTGCCGGACTATGCCGCGCGCTATCGCGAGGTGTGGCTGTTCGATGCCGAGGCGCAAGACGTACGGCTGCGCATCCCTGTATCCGGCGAGCCGGTTGTACCGTATGAAGCCCGCGAGCCTCGTCTGGTGCTGCATGGCGGCGGATGGGGCATGGGCACGTATTTAAGCAAAGCGGAGGAGCTGGAAAGCCGCGCCTACGGGCTCGACATCGTCATCGCCCATGCCGACGAAGCAAAGCTCTCCGAATCGAATCGCTATTATATGAACGATCCCGCTTGGGAAGCGTGGGAGAAGGATCCTGAAGCGGGCGCCTATATTTTTCCGAAATTCGGTCAGATTGTTCCCGGTCAAACGCCGGAATTCACCAGCCAAAGCAGTCATCACCGCCTGTATGACGTCATCCGTCAGGCAAAGGCTGTCATCAGCAAGCCAGGAGGCGCGACGCTGATTGATTCGCTTTCGTCGGCGACGCCGATCGTTTTTCTCGACCCGTTTGGTCCGCACGAGCAGAAAAACGCCGATTTGTGGATTCGTCTGGGCTTTGGCGTTTCGTATGAAACCTGGCAGCAAAGCGGCTATGCCCCCGAGCTGCTGGAATCGCTGCACCAAGCGCTGCTCGCGCATCGCACGCTGTATCCGCTATATTTGGACACGCTGCTCCAGCAAGCCTAAAATCCAGAAGAGGTGAATTTATGCAACCGAAAAGCAGTATCGCGATTGACGATAAAGCGTTTGAGCTGATGAAGCGCACGATGAGAAACATGGCCGTTCCTTACCGGGAGCGCGTCAAAAATCCGAAGTATCGCACACCCATTCCCGAGTCCATCGGCATCAAGCTGACGAACCGCTGCAACCTGCGCTGCATTCACTGCTTCCAGTGGAATGAAGACGGCTATCACCAGAATATGGAGAAGGAAGAACAAAATAAGGACATCGATCTCGACGTATTCCGCCGCATTATGGAAGAGACGTCGTCGATCAAGTCCCGCTTGTATTTGTGGGGCGGCGAGCCGATGTTCCACAAGCAGTTCGATCAGATCATCGACATGCTGGCTGCCGATCCGCGCGAAATGACCATTTGCAGCAACGGCCTGCTGCTGGACAAGTATCTGGACGGGATCATCAAGATTTCCCCGACGCTGGAGCTGCTGATTGCTGTGGAGGGCATGGAAGCCGAGCACGATTTCATTCGCGGCAAAGGCACCTTCGCCAAGACGATGCAGCAAATCGAGCGGCTCGTCGAGCTGCGCGAGCAAGGCATTTACAAAGGGCGGATTTCGGTGCATTCCGTCATTAACGACAGCATGATCCCCAAGCTGTATGAGCTGCTGGAATATTTCGAATCGCTCAAGCTCGATCTGGTGATTATGTGCTTCCCGTGGTATATTTCGAAGGAAACGTCGCAGCAGATGGATACGTATTTTGCCGACAAGTTCGATTGGCTGCGCAAGCTCGATGAAAGCCATATCAGCTCGTGGCACGCCTTCAAGTATCAAATGAATCCGGCGCATGTCGAAAAGCTCGTCAGCGAGCTGCAGCGCATCAACGATCGCGTCTGGAACATTCGCGTCCGTTACCAGCCGGGCCTCGACTACGACGAAATCCAGCAGTTCGTGCAAGGCGAAGCGATGACAAGCCGCTGCGCGACGACGTGCATGGCGCTGTCCACGCGCGTGGATATTTTGCCGACCGGCGATGTGACGGCCTGCAAGTTTTTCTCCGAATTTACCGTCGGTAATTTAAAGGAGCAAAGCTTGCAGACGATTTGGGATTCCGACGAATACGACCGGATTCGCGAAATCATCAACGTCGAAGGCTTGACGCCGGCCTGCTCCAAATGCAGCGTGCTGTATTTGCACGGGATTTAGACCATGATCCAGCGGACCAACAAACGCATCGGCGTTATCGGCTGCGCGGCGATTCTGCCGCGCGTGCTGCTGGATCCGGTCAAGGACATCCCGCATCTGCACGTATATGGCTGCGCCAACCGGACGCGCAGCAAGGCGGAGGCCTATGCCGCCGAATACGGCATTCCGGTGGTGTTCGACAGCGCAGAAGCGCTGCTGGCCAGCGATGAGATCGATTTCGTCTACATTTTGCTCAGCAACGAGCTGCATGCGGAATGGACGATCAAGGCGATTGAAGCGGGCAAGCACGTCATGGTCGAAAAGCCGTTGTGCCTGACCAGCGGGGAAGCCGAACGCATTGTCGAAGCAGCCCGCAAGGGGCGCGTGCACGTGCTCGAGGCGCTGATGGTGCAGCACCATCCGTGGCAGGAGCAGGTGCGTCAATGGGTGGCGGACAGCACCTATGGCGCGTTGCGTGAAATCGACTCGCGCATCAGCTTTACGCCCAAGGCGTCGTTCGAGGGCAACTACCGCAGCTTCCCGGAAAAGGGCGGCGGCTCGTTCTACGATCTCGGCTGCTATTGGCTGCAGTTTCTGCAAAGCACGGTCGGGCTGGAGCCCGTTGCTTACGAGGGGCGCTCGGCTTTTGCCGGTCTGAATGGCTGCGACTGGACGTTCGATACCGAGCTGCGCTACGAAAGCGGTCTGACCGCCAGGCTGACGACTTCGTTCGAGCAGGCCTACAAGGCGTCGCATACGCTGCATTTCGAAGCTGCCACTGTAACGGTTGTCGATTTTTTCCGCGCCAATCTCGGCCCATACGCCATTACGCTCAAGATCGAGGACCGGACCACCGGCGCAACGAGCAAATGGGTGTCGCCGCCGCAGCATTATTATCAAAACCAACTGCTGTTTTTCAGCGACGTGCTGGACGGCATACGGGACAATGTGCCTCTCACAGCTTCCCTGGAGCGTATTCGCCTTCAGGAGCTGATTTATCAATCTGCCCAGCAGCCGGTGTAAGCCCCGGCTCGGAAAGGATGACGGTGTAACGTGTCGGCTATCGTCGTACAACAATTATCGAAATCGTTTCAATACTACAAAAAGGAAGTCGGTCTGAAAAACTCGATTCGCAACCTGTTTCACCGGCACATGCTGGTGAAGGAAGCCGTCAGGGATGTCAGCTTCGAAATCGCCAAGGGCGAAATCGTCGGCTTCCTCGGGCCGAACGGGGCAGGGAAGACCACGACGTTAAAGATGCTGACCGGCATCCTGTTTCCGACCGGCGGTCATGCCACCGTGCTCGATTATGTGCCCTGGGAGCGCAAAAAAGCGTTCAAGCGGCAGTTCTCGATCGTCATGGGGCAAAAAAGCCAGCTCTGGTGGGATTTGCCCGCCAACGAATCGCTGCATCTGAACAAGCACATCTATGAGGTGGAGGATAAACAGTTTCAGCTGACCGTGCAGGAGCTGGCCGAGCTGCTGGACGTAACGGAGCTGCTGAACGTTCAGGTCCGCCGGCTGTCGCTTGGCGAACGGATGAAGCTGGAGCTGATCGCAGCGCTGCTGCACAGCCCGCAGGTGCTGTTTCTCGATGAGCCGACCATCGGCCTCGATATTTTATCGCAGCGCAAAATCCGCGACTTTTTGAAATATTATAACCAGCAGCGAAAAACGACGATTGTGCTGACCAGCCACTACATGAACGATATTGAAAATCTGTGCAAGCGCACAATTATCATCAACAGCGGCAAAGTCGCCTACGATGGCGATCTGGCGCGGGTGAACGAGCTGCTGGACCAGAAAAAAATCGTCAAAATCAAGCTGTCCGCCGAAACGCCGGTTCGCGAGCTGGAACGCTTCGGCACTGTGCGCGAGCATAACGGGCTGGAAGCTTGCTTGGAGGTCGAGAAGGCGCGGGTGAAGGAAATTTCCAAAGCGATTCTGGACCAGCTGCCGGTTCTCGATTTCAACATCGAGGATATTTCGATTGAAGAAGGCATCGCCCAGCTGTATCAAAAGGACGCGGTCCTCGTATGAGAGGCTGGAGGAAATACGCCAAAACGATGGGCATGGGCCTGCAAAGCTCGATGGAATACCGGGTCAACTTCCTGCTTGGCCTGCTGAGCTGCCTGTTTCCGATCTTGATTCAAATTTTCCTCTGGCACGCGATTTTCCGCAGTACGGGAGAGGGTGGCGTGTTTGGTTACACGCAGGGCGAAGCTGTCGCTTATGCCGTGCTGGCTGCTTTGTTCTCCAGAATGGTGGCGACAGGCTTCGAATATGAAATTGCCGGCGATGTCAAAAACGGCCAGTTGAGCAAGTTCGTCGTGCAGCCGATTCATTATTTTGCCTTCCGTCTGTGCTCGTTTCTTGGCGAAAAGCTAATGCACGTTACGGTGATCGGCTGCATCATTGCCGTGGCCGTCGCGATTATGCACAGCGTCATCGTCTGGGACGCCGCCCGGTTCGCTGCAGCGCTGCTGGCGCTTGTACTCGCGGTCGCGATCAATTTTCTCATCTACTACAATCTGAGCATGATTGCGTTCTGGATGGTTGAGGTGTGGGGCGTATTCCTCACGTTCAGCCTGCTGGCCAATGTGGCGAGCGGCGGCATCTTTCCGCTGGACATGTTCGGAGCCGGCGCCCAAGCCGTGCTGAACGTGCTGCCGTTCAAGTACATCGTCTTTTTTCCGGTTCATGTGCTGCTGGGCAAGCTCGCTCCCGGCGAGCTGCTCCCCGGCCTGCTGATCCAGGTGGTTTGGATCATCGCGTTATACGGCGTCTCGGTGGCGCTCTGGCGGGTCGGCATGCGCAAATATGAATCGGCGGGAGGATAACCCATGCGGCTCTGGTGGAAGGAATGCAGACGTTACGCGCACATTTACGGCTTGTTCATGAAAAACAGCATCATCTCGATGATGGAATACCGGGTCAACTTCCTGTTCGGGATGTTGATTGAACTTGGTTTTCTGTGCATCAAGCTCAGCTACGTGTATGTCATTTATCGCATCGGCGTGCAAATTAACGGTGTGTCGCCCGATCAGATTTTGCTGTTCGTCGGCGTCTATACGATTATGGCTGGCCTTTATTCGACGTTTTTTTACAACAATTTCGTCCAGTTGCCCGAGCACGTACGTACCGGAACGCTCGATATCATGATGACGCGTCCGATCTCGCTGCAATTTATGTCCACGCTGCGCACGATCGACATCGGTTTGGCCGTGCCGAACGTCATCGGCGGCTTGATCATGGTCGCTTACGGCTGGCACAAAGCAGGCGTGCCGTTAACGGCCGGTCATGTCATCGGCTTCGCCGGCTTTATTCTCATCGGACTGGCGCTGACATATTCGGTGTTCCTGCTGCCGCAGCTGATTGCCTTCTGGACGATCAAGACAGGCGGGGTCAACGATTTGTCCAACGCCATGTTCGATTTCAATCAAATGCCGATGGCGATTTATCACAAAACGATTCAGCGGGCAGGCACCTTCGTCATTCCGATCTTTCTGATTACGAATTTATCACCGCTTTACGTGCTCCAGCAGCTCGATACCGCTCACCTGATTTGGGGACTGCTGGCTCCGGTGCTGTTCCTGCTGGTGGTGCGGGGTGTCTGGAAGCTGGCGATTCGCAGCTATACGAGCGCCAGCAGCTAACGCTTTAGCGGGAAAGGGCAGGTGAACCTGATGGCTGTAACGATGGAAACGCTGCGCCGGCTCGCCGCCGGCGTTCTGCAGCTCGACAGCGCTGCCGTCGAGACGCTGACGCCGGACACCGACTTGCGAGGTCTTGGCCTCAGCTCGATTTCGGCGATGGAGCTCGTCGTCGCCCTGGAAAACGAATACGGCTTTATCGTTGAAGAGGACGATTTGCTGCTTGATAGTGTGAATACGTTGGAAAAGCTGGAAAAACTGGCCGTAAAACACCTGACAGCCGTGTAGGAGGAGCTTTCATATGCAGATCATTATTCCGCAAATGCGCATTGAAGCGGGCGCACATTGTCTGTTTGCCAGCTTGCGCAATCTGCTCGCCGCCGGCTTTGGCATCCGGCTGTCTGAGGCGGACATTTATTTCCGCTGCGACGGCATGAATGTCGAATACTTGCCGCTGTCGCGTCCTTACTGGATCGGCCGCTCCGGCGACGCGATGATGCGCCAGTTCGCCGCGCTGGGCCCCGTGCGGACGCGTTATCATTTCGGCGTTCCCGAGCCAGCCGCACGGCTGGCTGTGGCCGAAGATATCGCCCGCGAGCTTGCTGCCGGACGGCTCGCGCTGCTGTTCGCGCACAGCGGCTGCCTGACCTACCATCAGGTATACCGCGACAATCCGAGCCGTCCGCACGTAATCGGCATCTACGGCATCGATCTGGCCCGGGACACGGCGTATGTGATCGATTCGTTCCTGCTCGACATCGGGGGAACCGTCCATACGTATCAGGGACCAGCGCCGCTCAGTTCGTTGCTCGCCGGGATGTACGGGCTCACTTATCTGGAAGGGCCGCACGCAGCAGGCGAATGGGCCGATGCCGACGAGCCATCGGTTAACGAACCGACCCCGATTGCTTATGTCCGCGACGGCATCGGACGCTTTCTCGGCGGTTCGGTCGGCGAGTGGGGCAATGCGCAAGGCTTGGCGGCGTACCGTTCGTTTTTCGAGCGGCTGACCACCGTGCCTGAGCTGGATGACGCCACGTTCACACAAACGTGCAAGGAGCTTTATTACTGCTTGCGTATCGGCACGGTGATGCATCAGTGGGCCTATCTGCAGCAGATCGTGCGCGAAAATACGTCGGCGCTGCGTTCCAGTGCCGATGCGTGGCTGGAGACGTTCGCTGCGGAAGAGCAGGAATGGCAAAAGCACTTGCTCGGCTTTTACAAAAATGGACTGCGGGCCTACAAGGCCAATTGGGGCGTGGCGCTTGAGCGCAGTCACAGGCTCGTCGACCGCCAAGCGGCTGTACTGCGGCAATTTGCCGACGATCTGATCATCGATTAGCCCGCAGCGCAGCAACAGCAGCTAGCCCTAACGACCTCCGTATAAGACCTTGTCTGCCATTGGCTGTGGCGGGCAGGGTCTTTTTCCCGCAGGCAGGGCAGAACAGCTGTTTTTGGCAGCAGACGGCGGATTCTGCTATGATGGAGCTGTGAACATACCTCTAAATGTGAAAGGATCGGTGAGCAGGATGGAAGAGCAGATTCAGGACAAACCGCGGCGGGAGCTGGCGACGTTCGCCGGAGGCTGTTTTTGGTGTATGGTGACCCCGTTCGAGCAGTTGCCGGGGATCCTTCAGGTAGAGTCCGGCTACACCGGCGGACATACGGAAAACCCGACTTATCAGGAGGTTTGCTCGGAAACGACCGGGCACGCCGAAGCGGTGCAAATTACGTTTGATCCCGATGTTTTCCCCTATGCCAAGCTGCTGCAGCTGTTCTGGCGGCAAATTGATCCGACCGATGCAGGCGGGCAGTTTCATGACCGGGGCTCGTCGTATCGACCGGCGATTTTTTACCATAGTGAAGAACAGCGCAAGCTGGCGGAGGCGTCCCGCAACGATTTGGAGCTGAGCAAACGATTCAACCGGCCGATTGCTACGGAAATCGTCCCGGCAGGCCCGTTTTATCCGGCTGAGGACTATCACCAGGGCTACCATCACAAAAACCCGCTGCGCTACAAAATGTACCGCAAGGGCTCGGGACGCGACGCGTTCATCGCTTCGCATTGGAATACCGATAAGGACAAAGAGGAGCGCCGGAAAAAGCTGACCCCGCTGCAATACGAGGTGACGCAAAACAATGCGACCGAACGGCCGTTCCAGAACGAGTTCTGGGACCACCACGAGGAAGGCATTTATGTGGATATTGTCTCCGGCGAACCGCTGTTCAGCTCGCGGGACAAATTCGACTCGGGCTGCGGCTGGCCAAGCTTCACCCAACCGCTGGTCAACGGCTTTGTTGTCGAGAAGCAGGACCTGAGCCATTTCATGGTACGGACCGAGGTCCGCAGCCTGGATGCCGATTCGCATCTGGGGCATGTGTTTACGGACGGTCCCGGACCAAACGGGCTGCGCTATTGCATCAATTCCGCCGCGCTGCGCTTCGTGCCCAAGGCGGAGATGGAGAAAGAGGGCTACGGCGCTTATTTGAGCATGCTGGATTAACGCCGTTCCGTGACGCATACGCGGATTGAGGACGCACCCCCGAACGAAAGGCCGGGACTGCGTCTTTTTTACGCCGAACCAAAGACGAGGTATAGACAGGAAGGGCGGCTCGAAGGCAATGAGTCATGAATCCGGTACACCGGTCAACAGGTTTCAACGATACACAGATTCACCCGAGCTGCAAAAGAGATTGTATAAGCGCACCTTATGGATCGTCGTCATGTCGCAAATTTTCGGGGGCGCGGGTCTGGCCGCAGGCGTTACGGTCGGGGCTCTTTTGGCCCAGGAGATGCTGGGCTCGGAAAGCTTTACCGGCGTTCCCGCCGCCTTGCTTACGCTCGGTTCGGCCGGAGCGGCCTGGCTGGTGGGCCGGCTGACGCAACGTGCCGGACGCCGGCTCGGTCTGGCTACCGGATTTTTGACTGGCGGACTTGGCGCTTTAGGCATTATCGCAGCGGCCCTCAGCAGCAACGTTACCTTATTGTTCGTCTCGCTGCTTGTTTACGGTGCAGGAGCGGCCACGAACCTGCAGGCGCGTTATGCCGGAGCCGATTTGGCTCAGCCGAATCAGCGGGCCAAAGCCATCAGTATGGCAATGGTATCCACCACACTCGGCGCGGTTGCCGGCCCCAATACAGTCGCAGCCACCGGCAGCTTGGCCGCTGCCCTCGGAATTCCTGCGCTGGCCGGACCGTTTATCCTCGCTGCAGCGGCTTATCTGCTGGCGGGAGTCGTTTTTGTCCTGTTTTTGCGGCCGGATCCGTATCTCGTAGCCAGAGCGATCTTCGAAGCCCGGCAAGCTGTACAACCCGCAGCAGGGTCGGCGCCAGAGCCTGCGCCGCGAACGAGCGGTAGCAGCGGGCTGCTTGTCGGCGCTACAGTGATGGTTTTAACGCAAATTGTGATGATTGCCATTATGACCATGACGCCAATCCATATGAAGCATCACGGCCACAGTCTGGCGGAGGTCGGCTTCGTCATTGGCGTGCATATCGGCTCGATGTATTTGCCGTCGCTGGTCACAGGCGTGCTGATTGACAAAATCGGCCGCAAGACGATGTCGATTGCATCCGGAGGCGTATTATTGCTTGCAGGCGTTACAGCGGCTGCGGCTCCGCCGGACTCGATGCCGGTGCTGGTAATCGCGCTCTCGCTGCTCGGAATCGGCTGGAATTTGGGCTTGATCAGCGGTACCGCGATTATCGTAGATGCGACAACGCCCGCGACGCGCGCCAAGACGCAGGGGACCATCGACGTATTAGTGGCGCTGGCCGGAGCCGCAGGCGGCGCATTCTCAGGAATGGTCGTCGCACAGACCAGCTATGCGATGCTATCGCTGGCCGGCGGCGGTTTGTCGCTGCTGCTCATTCCTGTCGTTATCTGGTCGCGAAGCCGCTCCATAGCGGATCAAGCCGCGGCAACAAAATCCGCGAATTAGTTAACATAATTTTAGTTATGTAATCATATCTATTTTAAGCTAATTTTAAATTTTCCTTCATATTCCCTTCATAATTGCCAATTACACTGAGAGGGCAACGGAAATTGGTCAAGGTGGGGGAGTCCGGTGAGCTACATAGTTAAAAATTTGCACTTTTTGGTGATTCATGTCCCGATTGCGATGCTGCTGTTCAGCTTCCTCTTCGATCTGGTCGCCAAGATTCTGAAGAAAGAGCAGTGGCACATCGCCGGTCTGCTTTGTCTGATCATCGGGACGCTTGGAGCGATCGCCGCCGTCATCACCGGCCCGGAGAACGAGCGTAATCCGCTGTTTCCGCAGCACGAGCTGTATGGAAAAATCACCATGTTTTTCTTCATCGTGCTCACGCTGATTCGCATCGGCCTGCTGTGGCGCAGCAAGCTGGAGCTCGGACGCAATTGGGTATATTTGGTCGGAGCGCTGATCGGCGTTGTGCTGGTGTCTTACACGGGTCATCTGGGCGGGCAGATGGTTCACCCCGATTTCAGCAAATTTAACGGCCAGTTCAACAATGGCCAAATGCGCCAGGGACCGGGCGAAGGCGGCATGAACGGTCAGCCTGGCGGACGCCAGCGCTTCCAGCAGGGAGGCGGGCAACGCCAGCAGCAAGGCGGCGGCAAAGCCAACGGCAGCGATTCAAACAATCCGAATCCGCCGGCCAATGCTGATGCCGGTTCCGAGTCGGGAGCGGCCGCGAATTAGCGCGAAAGACAATCCTCAGCTTGCGGGCGACAGGATTGTCTTTTTTTGGCCCCGATGTCGGAAGATTCAGCTATAGTTGTTTTTTCCATTGCCAACAGGCGGCGCACAGGTTAATCTTACAGTGCGCTGATCTTCAAGCGCGATCCACTGAGGACAGGAGCTGAGCGGTATAATGGATTTTTCTTGCTAATCGGAGAATATAAAACGGCAGGACGCGTATTTGCGTCTGTTTTATCTCTTGGTGCGCAGGAAAATTTCATAGGCTTCCCGCTTGGACATACCGATAGGCAAGGACCCGCTTCGCTTGGCGAGGAGGGCTAACTGTTGGAATAAATCGAGCTGCGGGAAGCCATTCCTGCGGCTTTTTTTGCTTACAGCGGAGGATATTTTATGTCATTAATTAAAATCACGAATTTGACGTTTGCTTATCCGGGCAGCTATGATCCTGTTTTCGAAGATACGAGCTTTCAGATCGATACGGACTGGAGGCTCGGCTTCACGGGACGCAACGGGCGGGGGAAAACGACGTTTCTCCAGCTGCTGCAAGGCAAATATGCGTATAGCGGACATATTACTGCTCAGGTGAGCTTTGACTATTTTCCTTATACGGTGCCGGACAGCCGGCTGCCGACGCGCGAGGTAGCGCAGCGCATTGCGCCGGATGCCCAGATGTGGGAGATTGAACGCGAGCTCAATCTTCTGCAAATGGCTGACGACACGCTCGAACGACCGTTCGCGACGTTGTCCAATGGCGAGCAGACCAAGCTGCTGCTGGCGGCTTTATTTTTGAAAGAGCATCATTTCCTGTTGATCGACGAACCGACTAACCATCTTGATCTTCACGCCCGAAGACTGGTTGCCGATTATTTGCGGAGCAAGCGCGGATTTATTCTGGTCTCGCACGACCGCGAATTTCTTGATCGCTGCGTCGACCACATTCTGGCGATCAATAAGACGAATCTGGAGATCCAGAAGGGCAATTTCTCGGAGTGGCTGGTGAACAAGGAGCGGCAGGACCAATACGAGCTGGCTGAAAATGCCAAGCTGCGCAAAGACATCAAGCGGCTGGACGAAGCCGCCCGCCGGACGAGCGACTGGTCGGATGAAGTCGAGAAAACCAAAAACGGCTCGCGCAACTCCGGCTCCAAGGTGGATAAAGGCTACATCGGCCACAAGGCGGCTAAAATGATGAAGCGCTCGAAGTCACTGGAGAAGCGGCAGCACGCTGCGATCGAGGAGAAATCCGGGCTGCTCCATAACGTCGAGGAAGCCGACAGTCTGAAAATCGTCCAGCTTGCGCATCACACGAACCGCTTTGTGGAGCTTGAGCGCGTGGCAATTGCTTACGGGGGACTTACGGCCTGCGCCGGCATCAGCTTCACGATAGAGCGTGGGGACCGCGTTGCGCTCATAGGCCCGAACGGTGCGGGCAAATCGAGCGTGCTGAAGCTGATCTGCGGAGAACCGCTGGCCTATGGAGGCACGCTGAGGCTGGCCAGCCGGCTGAAGATTTCCTACGTCTCGCAGGATACCTCGCATTTGCACGGCAGCTTAACCGACTACGCGCGGCAATTCGGAATTGACGAAAGCCGGTTTAAAGCGATCCTGCGCAAGCTGGATTTTGCCCGGGTGCAGTTCGAGAAAGACATGGCGTCGTTTAGTGGCGGACAAAAAAAGAAGGTGCTGCTGGCCCGAAGCCTGTGTGAGCAGGCGCACCTGCACGTATGGGATGAACCGCTCAATTTTATTGATGTCATCTCGCGCATGCAAATCGAGGAGCTGCTGCTGGAAAGCGCGCCGACGCTGCTATTTGTCGAGCACGACAGCCGCTTTTGCCACAGTGTGGCCACCAAGCTTGTGGAGCTGGCTCCGCCGTCGGGACACGAATAAAGCCAATGTTGCCCGCGAAAGCGGGCTTTTTGCGCTGCTGCGTGATAAGCTGGAACTGAAAGAGACCGTTCATGCGGTGCGTTAGTGCCGGGAAGCTGATCCAAGACCGGACGGTCGCATCGGGAAAGAGGGGAATTTCATGCTGGACATGCTGGATCGCATCAAAGGCGGTTTGTACGGCGTCGCTGTCGGCGACGCGCTGGGCGGCACGACAGAATTTATGAGCGCGGGGGAAATCAAGCGTCAGTACGGCTATTTGACCGAAATTGTCGGGGGCGGCGTTTGGCAGCTGGCGCCGGGCGAGGTCACAGACGACACGCAGATGACGTTATGCGTCGCCGAGGGCATTCTGGCAAATCCGGCAGATCCGGTTGCTGCGATCGGCGATCGCTTTTTACATTGGTATAAAAGCAATCCCAAGGATATCGGCAATATTATCCGCCGCGTGCTGGCCACCTACGAGGGCAATTGGTTCGCCGCTTCTTTTCTGGCTGATCAGGATTTGGGGCAAAGTGCGGGAAATGGCTCGTTAATGCGCTGTCTGCCGGTTGCGCTGATTTACCCTGATCTCGAGGAAGTGGAACGTGTGTCCCGCTTGCAGTCCAAAATGACGCACTATGACGAGCTTTGCAACGACATCTGCATCCTCTACAACCGGATCGCCTATCGGCTTCTTCAGGGTGAAGATTTGCATCGCGCGTTGGATATTGAGCTTGCTGCCACGCCATTCGCCGCATATCCAGAGCAGGAGCCGGCTTGTGAGCCGAGCGGTTATGTCGTGCACAGCTTATCTTGGGCGGTCCATCACCTCAGCCGGGGCAGCTCGTTTGCCGACACGGTGCAGCGAGCTGCCAACGGGGGAGGGGACTCCGATACGATTGCCGCGATTGCCGGCGGCTTGGCCGGCGTTTATTACGGCTTCGAGCAGATGCCGGCTGCGTATCGCGAAGCGATTTTGATTCGCACGCAATTGGATGAATTGGCTCAGCGGATGACAGACGCCAGACGGCGGCTTGCGCTAGAGACGAATTAAGATAAAACTGTAGAAATTGTCATATATTACATTACAATTAGCTATAAGAGAACATACCGCTCATCAAGGAGGAATGCCTATGTGGACACGCGCCGATTTGAAGGCACGAGCTTGGCACACGCTGCGGACATCTTATTGGAAGGGATTTTTGGCAAGCATCATTTTGCTTGTAATTACGGGAAGCTGCTCTTACCGAGCGTCGACAGGCGGCGGCAAAGGCAGCGATTTGGGGCTATCGCAAATGGGAGCCGCGGAACTTATCTTTGTGCTTGTCTTTGTGGGGATTGCATTTCTGATCTTTTTTGTCGTGTGGCTGGCTTGGCGGTTTCTGCTATGTGCTCCGTTTGAAGTAGGCGTGCGCCAGTATTTCAAGCAGGCTGCGCAGGGCGACGACGATCTGCGGCATCTGGTTTACGCGTTTGGCGGCAGCCGGTATATGACCATTGTCAGGGCCATGCTGTGGCGAGCGTTATGGAGCTTTTTATGGTTTCTGGCCTTGGTTATCCCTTATTTTGTAAAATCATACGCCTACAGCATGGTGCCTTACATTCTGGCCGACGATCCCCAGGTCGGAGCCAAAAGGGCGCTGAAAATCAGCATGCAGTTAACCCGCGGGCACAAATGGCGGATGTTTGTGCTCGATCTTTCCTTTATCGGCTGGTATCTGCTTGGCCTGCTGGCGCTGTTGGTTGGCATTGTGTTCGTGCTGCCTTATGTAAATGCAACCAAAGCAGAGCTGTATCTGGAGCTGCGCAGCCGCTACAGCGGAGGCGGTCGGTTGGCCGATGAAATTCCGGGGCCGCTGGGGCCTGTCGGACCTCCCGGTCCGCCTGAATGGGCCTGATTTCCAGACTTTGCAAAAAAACGCCCGTTATGCTATCATGAATCGAACAAACGTTCTTAAAATATAAACAGAACATATCCCGGCTCGATGAATGAAAAGGAAGGTGCGGCGTTGGCGGAGCGGTATCCGGAAATTGACGCGTTAATCGATTATATTCAACACAATATCTACGAGCCGCTGCCGCTTGCCCACCTGGCCAGCTTTGCCGGTTACAGCCAATATCATTTTGCGCGAATTTTCAAGGAACGTATCGGGCTTTCGCCGCTTTATTACGTGTCGGCCATGCGTTTGCAGAAAGCAAAGGATTTGCTGCTGCAGACGAATCTGAACATCCGCGACATCGGACTTGAGATCGGCCAGCAAAGCCTCGGAACGTTCACTACGCGCTTCAAGGAACGGGTCGGCGTCAGCCCTGCCGAATTTCGCCAGTCGGCTCAGCAGGCCGATCGTCATTTGAGCGCGCTGCAAAAGCTCACCCGCTGGCAGACGCCGCAGCAGCGCTCACCGCTCTGCGGGATCGTCACAGGCACGCTGCACGCCGCGGCGCCCTTTGAAGGCGTCGTGCTGGTCGGCTTGTTCGCCAAGCCGATCCCCGAAGGATTCCCGCTTTACGGAACGCTGGTATCGTCGCTGGACTCCTTTGCCTTTACCAACGTAAAGCCGGGTATCTATTATTTGATGGCAACCTCGATATCATGGGGCTCGAAGGCGCTGGACGTGCTGCTGCCGCAAACGACGCTGCGCACGCGGAGCAAGGAACCGATTGTCGTGGCATCCGGTCATCCCGTACCGCCGCTGCGCGTGGAGCTGTTCGAGCCGCGCGCGGACGATCCGCCGATCCTCATTTCTTTGCCGCTGCTGATGAACAACTTCCTCCGTAGAATGCGCGAATAGCAATCGATAAGAAATCGCGGCTTTCCGCAGATGCTACAATACGAGGGTAGCGCGCGACTTGCGCGCACGTATACCAGAAGAGGAAGGAAGAACCTTTTATTATGAATCCCGGTACAAGCAGCAATGGCAGCACCTCCGTCATCGAGCATACAACGATCAAGAAAAGCGTCGTTTGGATTTACTTTGTGATCTTTTTCGCTGTTTTGAACGAATCGGTTTTCAACGTGTCAACGCCCAATATTGCAGAGGAATTTCAGTTGTCCGCTTCGCAGGTCAGCTGGGTGGTGACGATTTTTTTCATTGTTTTCGGTATGGGCACGGTCATCTTCGGCAAGCTGTCCGATATGTTCAGCATCAAACATCTGATCACGATTGGCATCAGCGTATACTGCATCGGGTCGGTGCTTGGCTTCGCGCTGCAAAGCTGGTATCCGGGCGTCATCTTGAGCAGAGCGATCCAGGGAGCGGGCGGATCGGCGATCCCGGCGCTCGTTTTCGTTATGGTGGCGCGCTTTTTCACCCAAGAGGAGCGCGGCAAAATGTTCGGTATCATCACGTCCATTGCTTCATTTGCTGTCGGCATCGGTCCCGTGCTGGGCGGATACATTGCCGGTTCGCTGCACTGGACGTATTTGTTCCTGATTCCGCTGCCAGTCGTAATCGCTATACCTTATTTCCGCAAGCTGCTGCCTGATGAACAGCGCGGTACGGGTACGCTGGACATGCTCGGCGCTGCGCTGCTTGGAGTCGTGGTGACGACGCTCGTTTTATTCACAAGCGAAGGCAGCTGGCTGTATCTGGTCGGCGCGCTCGCCGCGCTGCTTGTGTTCATTGTCCACATCCGCCGCGCCAAGGAACCGTTCGTGGATCCGTCGCTATTCAAAAATCCGCTTTATCGCAGCGCGCTGCTGATTGGCTTTCTGATTTTCGGCACCGTCATGTCTGTCATGTTTGTCATTCCGCTGATGCTCCGTCACGTCTATGGACTGGAAACCGACGATATCGGTCTGATTATGTTTCCGGGGGCGTTCAGCGCCGTCATCTTCGGCGGGATTGCCGGCCGCTTGACCGTCAAGCGGGGAAGCCACTTCGTTGTGTACCTCGGGCTTGGACTCGTTGCGCTCAGCCTGCTGATGCAATCGTCGGCCATCGGCCTGTGGGTGTGGTATTTGGGCGAAGCGCTCGTTCTGATGTATATCGGATTTTCCTTCGTGCAAACCGCTTTGACGGAAAGCGTCACGCAAATTTTGCCGATGGAGCAAATAGGCGTCGGAATGGGCTTGTTTAATATGACTTCAATCATTTCCGGAGCTGTCGTTACCGCGCTCGTCGCCAAAACGATGGAAAAGAAGCTGCTCGATTTTCCGCTACACCCGCTGCTTTCCGACTCCGGGCTATGGGTTTACGGTAATTTGATTCTGCTGCTGGCCTTTGTCGTCATCGGCAGCGCCGTGTATTACTTGACGTCCTTCGGCAGACAAATGCCGCGGACAGCCAGCAAACCTGCCTAATTTAGCTACAGATAAGGAGAATCTCCCATGTGTCGCAGTATCAAGCCCTTGTTCAACTTTGATCCTCCGGCCAGCGAGGCCGATATCGAAGCGGCAGCCCTGCAGTTTGTGCGTAAAATCTCCGGCTTTACTGCACCTTCGAAAGCCAATGAAGCCGCCTTCCATCAAGCCGTGCAGGAGGTGGCCGCAGCCGCTCGCCGCTTGATGGACACCCTGGTTACCACGGCCGAGCCGCGCAGCCGCGCAGTCGAGATCGAGCGCGCTCGCGTTCGCTCCATCCGCCGGTTTGGACCCAAGCCCGGCGCCCAGCCGGATTCCCCGACCTAACGATGCGAGGATTCACAAGGAAAACCAGCCGGTTTTCCTTCTTTTTTTGTCCCGACATGGATAAGTTTCTCTTATATTGGGATAATTTTCTATTATTGCGATTTGTCCGACAGGAATCGTTTCAACACCGTCGAAATAGTAAGCTACATTCCCGAAAAGGGAACACATGTTTCATGACTTACTTAAACTTTCATGGTGAGGTGTTGGGCGTGCTGCACATAAGTCCAAAAAAAGACGATGTCAGGTGGGATTGTTTTGAAGGATGCTACATTTCGGTTATCGGCTGGTTAAACCGCGACTACCGCTGGATGGACGTTAACAGCTGGCAATTTGGCTTTGACGAAGCGATGATTGGCACGCGTGAGCGAATTTCGGAGTTGATTACGTACAACTGGCGTTCCAAATTCGATATGCTCGACCGTTACGTCGGCGTGCGAATGACACCGCACCGGACCAATGATCCCCAGGAGCGCATCGCTTTACTGCAGCGCGAGCTCCGACAAAACAAACCGGCGATGTCGGTAATCGATTCCTATTGGTGCCCGTGGGACGACGGCTACCAGATATTTTCACGCCCGCACTTTTTTATTGTCACCGGCATGGACGAGGAGCGGGAGATTTTTTACTGTACGGACACGTTTTATGAAAAAATGGATCAAGTGCTCAGCTTTGAGCAATATATCAACGGCTCCATGCCGCGTGAGCTGCCCAGCGTCCATACGTTCGACATTACCGAGCCGGCCGCGCCGCAAACGGAACCGCAAGAAATCGCCGCTGCGTCGGTTCGCGAAGTGCTCCGTCTCGACGTCTTTGGCCAGGTGCGTTGCTTTGCTCGCGCGGTTGGTGCCTATTTTGATGTAGACTGTGAAATCAAGCAATTCGCCAATATTGAATTGGCGCCGGTCATCCGGCATGTGTACGAGCGTAAACGGTTTATTTACCGCTATACGGACTGCATCAGCATGATTTTCGGCGACGAGCCGGGGGAAGAGGTCCGGCAGTTGCTGGGCGAGCTGCGGCACGTCGCCGATCAATGGGAAGTGGTCAAGCAAATGTTCGTCAAAAGCAGCAAAATGAAAAATCCCGCTCCGCAGCTGCAGCACATTAGCACCCGACTGCTGGAGCTGGCCGACCGCGAGGAAGCCGTCGCACACGGGCTGCTTGCTTTATGGTCCACGAATGAAGCGGTTACGCTTTGATATGCCGGACGGCGCGGCTGTCAGGCTTGCGTTGAGCAGGCGATGTCATCCGTTTGAAGGCAAAGATCAAGTGGAGACACAAAGGCGCTAATTGCAGCCATTGTCCGAGGGGCTTGCAGGCCGTATGCTTGAGATATCCGCTTCTCACATACCGCTCAAGCGAAAGGGGCACTCCACCGATGCAAACGGCCAAAGACTACCGATTGTCGCCAATTACCGCCGCGCAATACGAGCAATTCTGCACAGACGGCTATTTGCTGATCAAGCAAGGCGCAAGCGCCGATCTGATCGATGCGTTCAACAACCACATTTACGACATTCGCGAGCAAGCCGAGGTGCCGGAATGGGCCGCATGCGATCCGCACAAAAAATTTTCGCTGCGCTTGTTCAATCCTCACAAGCATGACAGCTTTTCGCGTCAATTAATGAAGCTGCCGATCATTCGCGGTACGCTGGCCCAGTTAATGGGCCGGGAAGCCAATTGCGTGCAAAGCATGTACTTTTATAAAGAGCCGGGCTCGCCCGGGCAAGCTGCGCATCAGGACTACTATTATATCAAAAACGATCCGATGACGATGATTGCTGCCTGGATCGCGATGGAAGAACGCATCGATACGGAAAACGGCTGTCTGTGGGTCATTCCGGGCACACATAAGCTCGGCTTGCTGCCGCACGGCGCCGTGACCAACATCGAAGAACACGAGCCGTGGACCGAACAAACGGAAGGAGCCGATCTGACCCGGCAAATTCCGGTGGAGATGGAGAAAGGCGATATCTTGTTCTTCAGCGAGCTGCTGATCCATTCCTCGACCAAAAATCGCAGCAAGGATCGCTGGCGGCGGTCGTACGTCTGCCATTATATCCGCGAGGATTCGTTCGTCACCCAACGGGAGGACCTGCGCGTCAAATATCCGTTGTATTAATCAGGGCAAGCTTAACTCAGGAAAAGGAGTGGTGCGCGATGCGCAAGGACGCAGCGTTGCCGGCTTATCCGTGCGTTCGCGGCTGCCACGCCGGCACCGTGATCTATCCCCCTGGCGGCCGCTACGGCCCGCGCTGGCAGCAGGATTATCAGCTGGTGCTGCTTCATGCCGGCGAGATGACCGTCACGGTAGACGGAGAAGCCTATCCGATCAAACCCGGATATGCAATCCTGCTGCGACCCGGCCATCAGGAGTCGTTCCGCTTTGCCGAGCACCAGAACACCTGGCATCGCTGGATCGCGATACAGCTGCTGCCTGCGGCTATAGATTGTGACGACGCGAGTCCTGACGCGGGGCCACCGGTTTGGACGCCGATTCCCGATGAGCTGAATCGTCTGACCGATCTGATGCTGGCGCTCAAGCCCGAGCATACGGACGAAAGCGAAGTCATGCGTTCGCTGGGCTATGCGGCGTTGCAGCTGTTTGCAGCGCAAACAGGCCGCGCCGGGGCATCTGCCGCCCATCCGTCCGTCGCGCTCGCCAAGCAGCTCGTACAGGAGCGCTATGCCGACGAGTTGCAGCTCCAGCACCTGGCCGAGAGGGCCGGTGTCTCCGCCGAGCATCTGGTGCGCTTGTTCCGGCAACACGACGACACGACGCCGATGCGTTACGTGTGGCGGTACCGCGTTGATCGCGCAGTGGAGCTGCTGGCGCAAACCGGGCTGTCGATGACGGAAATCGCCGATCGCTGCGGCTTCAAAACGACGTTCCATCTGGCCCGGCTGGTCAAAAAACAAACCGGCAGCACGCCGTCAGACATTCGCGCAGCCACGCGCGGATAAACCGCTCGCAATTTTCAGGCCCAATATGAAGGGATCAGCGCTCGACTTGTCGTCATATCTTGTGGGTACCCGGCTGTATATACCTGGTTGTGATCTCAAGCGATAAGGAGGCCGTCATGATCCTTTCTTTTTCCTGGTTGAAGCTTGGCGGATTCGCCGCTATTTTCTTTTCCGTCTACACGCTGCTGCCGACGCTGATCGTGCGCTTGTGTAAATTCGGCGTGCCCCCCAGAGGGCAGAGCCGGGCTGGCATTGCCCTAACCTTCGACGACGGTCCCGATCCTGCGCACACGCCGCAGCTGCTCGATCTGCTGCGGCGGCATCAGATCAAGGCCACTTTTTTCGTGCTGGGCAGCAAGGCAAGCCAGCATCCGGAGCTGATCCGGCGCATGCATCGGGAAGGTCATCTCATCGGCATTCATAATTACGAGCATTGGACGAACGCTTTGCTTACCCCGCGGAGAGTCCGACGACAGCTGGAAAAAACCGCGCAGATCATCGAGCGGCTGACCGGAGCGGCTCCTGTGCACTATCGTCCGCCTTGGGGCGTCATCAATGTGTTTGATCTGCTGCTGCTCAAGCGCTTCCGACTTGTGCTCTGGTCGCTCATGGTCGGCGATTGGCGCTGCCGCGGCGGGAAGGATCAGCTGCGCGCCAAGCTGCTTACGAAGCTGAAAAACGGCGACGTGCTCGTGCTGCACGACAGCGGCCAGACGCTTGGTGCCGAGCGCGACGCGCCTGCGTATATGCTGGAGGCGTTGCGGGACGTGCTGGATGAAAGCCGGCAGCGGGGCTATACCTTTTTGCGCATCGATGAAACCTGCGGGTGATGCCGCACCCAAATACCCTTGATTCGACAAAAACCGCCACAAGTGAAATGGAGAGCGCCTAAGCTCTCCATTTTTTTGTATTTTTACACATGATCGGCATAACAAACGACATCGCCGTCCGGTGCCGCACTTCTTATAATGGCAGGGATACCTGTTTCACGGAGGGCCAATTGACCGGAAAGCGAGGGGAATCATGATGTCAGGCAACGCAGATTACGGCGGCGGCCTGTAGTACAAGCAGACAAGCCGCCTGATGTGCACAGCATGGGGCGGCTTTTTCAGTTTCAGGTGAGCGGGGCTGCTGAGCCTCCCCGGCCCCGGGAACGTTCATGCGCCACATACCGCTCAACAGCTCCACGAACGAGGAGGATCAATGTGAGCATTCATGTGCTGATTGGTGAAGAGGATGCGGCCTTTGGCCGCTATATGGCCGAACGGCTGCAGCGGGAGCCTGGCCTGCAGGTGGTCGATGTCGTGTGCGGTCAAGAGGTGATTGGACGATGTCGCCAGAACCGAGTGGATGTTGTACTGCTCGATCTGCTGCCAACCTGCGGAAGTTATGTTGGTATCGATGTGTCAATCGAGGTTCATAGCCTGAATCAAGGGATTCGCACGATCTTTATGTCGAATTTAAACGACGAGGAAATCGTACTTCATGCCATGACGTACGGCAAAGCGGTCAACTGCATCGCCAAAATGTATTGCGGAGATATTCCCGAAGCGGTCCGCTCCGCCTATGCCGGCCGTTCCAGCATTCATCATTCCACAGCCGGCGTGCTGGTTCGCAAGCTAACCGAAACCAACAAGGAAGCGCTCGCCGCGCAGATTACGGAACGGCAAATTACCATTCTCAAGCTGCTTGAAAAAGGCTACGACAAGAAACAAATCGCTGAAAAGCTTCATTACACCGAGCAATCCATCAGCAATGAGGTGTACAAGGTGTCGACGGCGCTGAAAAGCCAATTGCCTTATCTGGCGGCTGTGCGAGCCAAAAAGCTGCTGACCAAGGAGCTGGTGTCCATCGTCAAAAAAATGGATATCATATAGTTTTTATAGCTGTCAATATCTACTTTTACTCAAAATTCCAATTATAGAAACGATCAGACGTATTCACTATAATCAAGCTATCAAGTCAAGCAAAGCAACAAGGCACGATACGAGCAAGGGAGGGACGCTATGAACGCAACAAGCTTTATACAAATCGGATTCGCTTTCATATTCGGCCTTACCGGCGTGTTGAAGCTGCTGGCGCCTTCCGCGATGAAACATACGCTGCAGGCGGTCGGCATCCCCAAGCCGCTTAGCGCGGCGGGCGCTTGGCTCGTTCCGCTGCTGGAGATTGCCGCCGCTGCGCTGCTGCTGTGGCCGTCTACGCTCAGGGCCGGGCAATTGCTGGCGCTTGCTTTGACAGCAGGCTTCGCATATGCCGTCATCGTCGCGCTGGGCAGCAAGCAGAAAATCCGGTGCAGTTGCTTCGGCCAATTTATGGAAGAGCATCTGGGCTGGGGAACCGCGGTGCGCATCGCTGTCTTGCTGACCATGAACGGCGCGCTCACCTGGGCGGGGCCGCCGGCAGCGCTTGACAGCCTGCCGGCTCAGGAATTGATTTTATGCGGCTTGTGCTGGATCGGCGTGGTTGGCTTATATGCCGCCGCGTCCTATATAACCCGGCTGATGATGCCCACACGAACCGAATAAAGGAGGACTTGTCGTGTCACTGGTATTTTTTGTATCCTATCTGATTTTATGGTTATGGACGATTATGCTGACTGTCGCCTGCGTCTTTTTGTTAAAGAAGAAACCGGCCATGATCGCATCGAACGAGCTGAACAACAGCGATGCGGGGCTGCCCAAAGGGATGCCGTTCCCCAACGACGGCCGCTTGACGCTCAAAGGCGAACAACCGAATTTCAGCAATGCCCTCGTTATTTTCTCGCTGTTCGACTGCGGCACCTGCGAAATGCTGTACCCACATTTGCATCGGTTTCAGGAAAAGCATCCCGAGATTCCGATCAACGTCATGCTGTTTGAGGAACAGGAAGGACAAGCCCGGCAAAACGCCGAGAAGTATCAGCTAAAGCTGAACGTCATTGCCTGCAATGTGTCGGATATCGCATTGTTTCAGACGAATATGTTCCCGTTTGGCTATGCGCTGAATGAAGCCGGCGTTGTCGTCTACAAAGGAAATATTAACGATGAAGCCAATCTGGACATGCTGGCAACGCCTATCACCGGACACAAAAGCGAGAAGGGCAAAAAACGCGGCTTGTCCAAGGCCGGGTAACGGCAGCGGATATGGCGGATTCGATGAAACTCATCTGGCATCAAACACGATTGACGCTCGCGGTAATGACGCGAATGCTGGGTTTGCTCTTCCGTCAGACCCCGTGGACCATGCTGCTGCTAAGCGTCGTGCAAATCGCCGCAGCCGGCATTCCGGTCGGGCAAATTTACGTCACGATGGCGCTGGTCCAGCGCGCCGAACGCGTGCTGCAGGAAGGGATGTCCCAGCTGGAGCCGGCCCTGATCGTCCTGCTGATTCAGTTGCTGCTGCTCTTGCTCCAGGTGGTGCTGGAAGTGGCGGGCGAGCTGCTCGTCAGCCGCATCAAAATTGCCGCGCTGCTCTATTTCGGGCAGGAGGTCGCAGCCAAATCGGCGCGCTTGTCGCTGCTGCATTTTGAACAACATGAATTCTTCGACTTGCTGCAGCGCGTTTCATCCGGTCTGGAGCACCGGGGCTTGCAATTTTTCCAATCGTTTTTGCAAATTTTGAAAAGCGTGGTGACGATTGGCGGATTTTTCGTCGTCCTGTTCGGCTTCCATTGGCTGCTGGCGTGCGGAGTGCTGCTGTTCATCGTTCCCTCCGTGTACGTGGACATCAAAGAAAGCAGCTTCAAGGTCGCTCAGGTGATGCGACAAACGCCGGTCAAGCGCCGGGCGAGCTATTTGACATCTTTGCTCTCGGAGCGCGAGTGGGCGAAGGAAGTACGCATTTTCGGCTTATCCGACTACTTCTTGAACCAGTGGCGAACCTACATCTTGCGAAATGGCGAGGAGCAGCTGCAGCTGGAGCGCAAAATGTCGCTGTTCAAAATCGCCGTCAACGCGATCACACTCGTGATCATGACGCTGATCGGTGGGCTGCTGCTGCGCCTGACTGCAACGGGCGCCATGACCATTGCCGGTTTCGTTGCCTTGCTGCAAACGATTTTTTCGGTACAGGCG
This sequence comes from Paenibacillus athensensis, assembly GCF_004514475.2. Taxonomy (GTDB): domain Bacteria; phylum Bacillota; class Bacilli; order Paenibacillales; family NBRC-103111; genus Paenibacillus_AL; species Paenibacillus_AL athensensis. Next base: position 461,202 of record NZ_MYFO02000001.1, read on the forward strand.
AGCTTGAAGCTGACAGCTTCTTACATGGCCGGTATTTACGAGGAATCGCTGTATACGAACGATTTGTTCCAATTTCTTGCGATGAAGGAAGAGGAGCCTGTATCGGCCAGCGAGCTGCCCGCTTTGCCGCTTCCGGCACACATCTCGCAAGGCATATCAGTCAGCGGCTTGTCGTTTGGCTATCCCGGCCGCGATCATGCCGCGCTGCAGGACATTTCCTTTGAGGTCGCAGCAGGCGAGACCATCGCCATCGTCGGAGAGAACGGCGCCGGCAAAAGCACGCTGATCAAGTGCCTGCTCGGGCTATACCCGGCAACGGGTGGAACGATCACCTACGACGGCGTACCGCTTGAACGCGTCGATCCCAACGAGCTGCGCGAGCATGTAACGGCCATCTTTCAGGATTTCGTTCAATACCATTTGACGCTTCGCGAGAATATCGGGCTGGGCCGCATCGAATGGCTGCATGACGAAGCCCGGCTGCAAACTGCGGCTGCCCAATCGGGCGTCGACGAATTTCTCGACGAGCTGCCCGGCGGGCTCGATACCGAGCTGGGCTACAAATTTTTTGGCGGCCACGAGCTGTCTTACGGCCAATGGCAGAAGGTTGCCATCAGCCGGGCCTTTTTCCGCGATTCTGATATTCTCGTATTTGACGAACCGACCTCGGCGCTTGATCCATTGGCCGAAGCCCAGCTTTTCGAACGGATCGCCGAGTTATCCGCCGGCAAAACCGCGTTTTTCATCTCGCATCGCTTGGGAATCTGTCGCGCCGCCGACCGCATTCTGGTGCTCAAGGACGGTACGCTCCACGAGCAGGGCAGTCACGAAGAGCTGATGAAGCTCGACGGCGTCTACGCCCACATGTTCCGCACGCAAGCGGAATGGTATCAATAAAATGCACATCTTGTCTTATGAAAGGAGGTGAACATTCATGTGTAGCTACTACTGCTCTTTCGGCGCATGCCCGGTTTCCCGTGCATACTTCAAATCCTGCCCGGGCCAAGGCTCCTGGCAAGTCGGCTGCTGCTAATTCGCAGACAGCAACACCCAAGACTGGTATCCTTTGCGGATATCAGTCTTTTTCCTTTTTACGGATCGTGGTAAGATGATAGATAGCCTGTAACAAGCAAGGAGAGGACGCCATGACGATTCAACGCTATCGGCTGACGCGCGCTTTGTCGGAGCCTGCTTCTGCCGCGCCCGTCATTACGCTGGAGGAGTGCCAGCAGTATTTTGCCGACAAGCCCGATTTTGTGTACAGTCGCGTCTATACCGTCACCGGCTCGACCACGATGTCGATTGAAGGGGATTTTTTCCTGTGGAACCACAACGGGACGCAAATTCCGTTTCGTCACTATCAGGGAGACCTGTATGTTTCGGGAACAAATCCCGCCGTACTTCCGGTGATGCGGGCTGCAGCCGAGGCGCTGGGCGCCGACGTGCTGGAGGGTTAGCATGCTATTTGCACGCGATTATGGTATGATGAGTAATAAAATCCAAACAGAAAGTAGGATCAATTGTGGGTCGTAAGTGGAATAACATTAAGGAAAAAAAAGCATCGAAAGACGCCAACACGAGCCGGATTTACGCCAAATTCGGTCTTGAAATTTATGTCGCCGCCCGGAAGGGCGAGCCGGACCCGGAAGCAAACCGCGCCTTGAAGGTCGTGCTGGAGCGGGCCAAGACGTATAACGTCCCCCGGGCGATCATCGACCGCGCGCTCGACAAAGCCAAGGGCAACGCCGATGAAATTTACGAGGAGCTGCGCTATGAGGGCTTCGGACCAAACGGCGCAATGGTCATCGTTGACACGCTGACGAACAACGTCAACCGGACCGCATCAAGCGTGCGCGCGGCGTTCAGCAAAAATGGCGGCAACATGGGTGTGAACGGCTCTGTCGCTTATATGTTTGACCAGACCGCCGTTATCGGCCTTGAAGATAAAAGCATGGACGAGGTCATGGAAATTTTACTGGAAGCCGACGTCGATGTGCGCGACATTGTCGAGGAAGACGACATCGTGCTGGTTCATGCCGATCCGGAACAATTTCACGCCGTCCAGGAAGCGTTCAAGCAAGCGAACATTCAGGATTTCGCCATTGCCGAGGTTACGATGCTGGCGCAAAACTACGTTAGCCTGCCGGATGACAGCCAAACACAATTCGCCAAGCTGATCGACGCGCTGGAGGATCTTGAGGACGTGCAGCAAGTGTATCATAACGTTGAATAGCCAAGATCGCTTTTCAAGACGGCCAAGCCATTGGCCGTTTTTTCATGGAAAGGAGCGCGTTGCGAATGAAACAGAACAAATATGACGAAGCGGAGTTTTTTGGCAAATATAGTGAGATGCCTCGTTCCGTTGGCGGATTGTCGGCGGCTGGTGAATGGGAGACCTTCCGTTCTTTATTACCTGACCTGCAGAACAAAGCCGTGCTGGACCTCGGCTGCGGCTTCGGCTGGCACTGCCGGTATGCCCGCGAGCAGCAGGCGCGACGGGTTGTCGGCATAGACCTGTCGGCGAATATGCTCGAACGCGCCCGCGCGATGACGGATGATCCGCAAGTGGCGTATCGGCAGTTGGCCGTCGAGGATATCAATTTTGCCGATGAGGAGTTCGATGTGGCGATCAGTTCGCTGACGCTGCATTATGTGGAGGATTTTGCTGCCGTTTGCCGGAACGTATACCGGAATCTGACGCCGGGCGGCTCGTTCGTGTTCTCGGTGGAGCACCCGATTTTTACCGCGTTGGCTGCTCAGGACTGGCACTACGGCCCGCAGGGCGAAAAGCTGCACTGGCCGGTTGACGACTACCACCACGAAGGGGCTCGTCAGGCCCATTTCCTGGTCCTTAATGTCATTAAATATCACCGAACCGTTGCGACATACCTCAATACGCTGCTGGCTAGCGGCTTCCGTCTGCGTCAGTTGTCGGAGCTGCAGCCGACACCGGCTAATCTGGACAGTAACCCGGCATGGCGGGAGGAGGCTCGCCGGCCGATGTTCCTTTTGCTGGCCGCGGATAAACCGGACCGGGTGACCGCCTAAACCATAAGGAGATGAGAACTTTATGCATCTGATTGAGCTCAAGCATCTGACGCCACAGCAGATCGCCGAGCTGTTCGCATGGGCGCAGAGGCTGCAGCTGAGTGAAGCGGGACCGCTGCTGGAGGGCAAGCATTTCGCGTTGTTTTTTCCGGCCACGAGCGTACGGACGCGGCTGACCTTTGAGCAAGGCATTCGCAGTCAAGGCGGGGCGTGCACCTTGTTTCCGCCGGAGACGCTGGATCGCGCAGAGCAACTGCAGGATACCGTTGCTTATCTCGCCAACTGGGCCGACGGCATCGTCGTCAGGCACAACGATTTCGCTGTCATGCAGGAAATGGCTGCGCATTCGCCCGTTCCCGTGATCAACGCGATGAGCGCACACAACCATCCGTGCGAAATTCTCGCCGATTTGTATGCGATCAGTCAGCTGAGAGCCGACTATCGGGAGCTGACGTACACGTTTGTAGGTCCGGCCGGCAACATCGCCCGTTCGTGGGCCGACATCGCGCAAGTGCTCGGGCTGCGCTTCAACCATGTGTGCCAAGCAGGCGAGGAGCTGGCCGAGCCGTCCGCCAGCTATACGTTCCGGACCGACCTCGACGCGGCGCTGGCCATCAGCGATATCGTATTGACCGATTCGCTGCCGCAATCGTTCCTCACCGAAGACTACCTCAGCCGTTATCAGATTACGCACGATCGGATGAAGCTGGCCAAGCCCCACGCTTTGCTGAATCCGTGTCCGCCGTTTTTTCGCGGCGCCGAGGTCAGTGAAGACGCTGTCGCGTCTGATTATTTTGTCGGGTATGCGTTCAAAAAACCGCTCATGTACGTGCAGCAAGCGATCTTGTTCTATTGCTTGTCCCGCTGACGGCAGGTGGACAGCAAGCAGTAAGCCACAGCGATGTGGCTTTTTTTGTCGGCTCCTCCGCAAGTTGATTTACGGGATTGACACGACACCATAAGGTGTCATATAATCGAAATGTCACCAAATGGTGTCTAATACGTGCACCTATCATATTGGAGCAGAATCGGACGCTTCGAGGAGGAAATCAAGGATGAGTTCAGCATTATCGATGGATTTTCAGTACACAACGTCAATTGAAAAAGCATGGTCGGCTTTAACCGATTCCGGCAAGCTGGCCAAGTGGATCATGGCCAACGATTTTAAGCCGGTTGTCGGACATCGCTTCCAGTTCCGCACCGAACCGACCGAATGGTGGGACGGCGTCGTTTCCGGTGAAGTGCTCGTCGTGGAAGAACCCAACCGTCTGTCCTACACGTTCGCCAGCGGGGGAGAAGAGCATACGGTCACCTGGACGCTGCAGGAGACAGGGGATGGCAAAATCAATCTTCACTTAGAACAAACCGGCTTCTCAACTGCACAAGGTCTGGAAGGCGCCCGATACGGCTGGGGCCAATGGTTCGGCCGGTTTGAACAAGCGTTGGAGCAATAACCGCATAGTGAACGGATCTAAGCCGGCTGCCCATTCGATGCAGCCGGCTTAGATCCGTTCGCGCGCCTTGCGATAACTATTCTGTTTTCCGCCCAAGCAATGGTACAATGTGGATATAAAGCGCAATAATAACGAATGAAAGGATTGTGGGCATGAACGAAACGAATCAGGAATACATCGTCATCTCCGGCGCCAGAGAAAATAATCTCAAAAACGTGTCCTTGCGTATTCCCAAGCGAAAGATTACCATCTTCACGGGTGTATCCGGTTCAGGCAAATCATCGATCGTCTTTGATACCATCGCGTCCGAATCGCAGCGACTGCTGAACGAAAATTTCAGCATGTTCGTGCGTAATTTTTTGCCCCGCTATCCGCAGCCCGATGCCGATGCCATCGAAAATCTGAGCATGGCCGTCATCGTCGACCAGAAACGGCTGGGCGGCGGTTCTCATTCTACGATGGGAACGATTACCGATATCTCGCCGATCCTGCGACTGCTTTTCTCCCGCATCGGTCAGCCGCACGTTGGACCTGTCAACCTGTTCTCCTTTAACGACCCGCAAGGCATGTGCCCGGAATGCAGCGGCCTGGGCCGCAGGCTGGGGGTGGACATGAGCAAAGCGCTGGACCTCTCCAAGTCGATGAATGAAGGAGCCATCATGCTGCCTGACTACGGAGTGGGCGGCTTCGATTGGTCGATGCTCGTCCAGTCGGGAGATTTTGATGTCGACAAAAAGCTCAGCGATTACTCGACTGAAGAGCTGGAGCAGCTGCTGTACGGCAAAGCGAAAAAGGTCGAGGTGCAGTTCGGCGGCAAAGGAGTCAATATTACCGTTGAAGGCTGCATTGAGAAATTCACGAATAAATATATCAAACGCGACCTCAAAACCATGTCTGAGCGAACGCAAAAAAACGTGGCGCCTTACTTGTCCGAAGGGCCGTGCTCGAGCTGCCGCGGCGCCAGACTCAGCCAAGCAGCGCTAGGCTGCAAAATCAACGGCCGCAACATTGCCGAGCTGGCCGCGATGGAGGTCGGGCAGTTGATCCGCGTCGTCCGGGAAATCGACGATCCCAACGCAGCGCCCATCGTCAAATCGCTGGCCGAGCGGCTGCAGCACCTGGTCGACATCGGGCTGGATTATTTGACGCTGGACCGGGAAACCGATACGTTGTCGGGCGGCGAATCGCAGCGCGTCAAAATGGTCAAGCACCTGAGCGGCAGTCTGGTCGATGTGACCTACATCTTCGATGAACCCAGCGTCGGCCTGCATCCGCGCGATGTACATCGCTTGAACGGCTTGCTGCAAAAGCTGCGCGATAAGGGCAATACCGTTATTGTCGTCGAACACGATCCCGATGTGATCAAGCTGGCCGACCACATCGTCGATGTCGGTCCTCATGCCGGAAGCCGCGGCGGAACGATTGTGTTCGAGGGCAGCTTTGAGCGCTTGCTGGAATCCGGCACGCTGACCGGCTCATTTATGAAGCGGCCGCTGCAATTGAAGACCAACGTCAGACAGCCTGCGGGCAAGCTGGCGATTCGCAAGGCATCTCTGCACAACCTCAAGGATGTCAACGTTGATATTCCAACGGGCGTCCTGACTGTCGTTACAGGAGTTGCCGGTTCGGGTAAAAGCACGTTGATTAACGAAATTTTCCTCAGTCAGCATCCCGAAGCCATCGTCATCGATCAATCTGCCGTAGGCGTGTCAACGCGCTCGAATCCGGCAACGTATACCGGGATCATGGATGATGTACGCAAGGCATTCGCTTCTGCAAACAAGGTCAATCAAGGCTTGTTCAGCTTTAATTCCAAGGGAGCCTGCGAGAACTGTCAGGGATTAGGCGTTGTGTATACGGACCTGGCCTTCCTCGACAGCGTAAAGCTGCCGTGCGAGGTATGCGAAGGCCGGCGGTTCAAGGAAGAAGTGCTGGCCTTCAAGCTGAACGGCAAATCAATTGCCGATGTGCTGGCGATGACGGTCGAGCAGGCTCTGGAATTTTTCCAGCTCAAAGAGGTGGTACGCAAGCTGCAGGCGATGAGCGACGTCGGGCTGAACTACATCACGCTCGGTCAGCCGCTTAGCACCCTGTCGGGCGGGGAATGCCAGCGAATCAAGCTGGCGAGCGAGCTGCACAAGAACGGCAGCATCTACGTGATGGACGAGCCGACGACCGGCCTGCATATGTCCGATATCGGGCATTTGCTGGAAATCATGAACCGGCTGGTGGATGCCGGCAATACCGTGATCGTGATCGAGCATAACCTCGACGTGATCAGCCAAGCGGACTGGATCATCGATATGGGGCCGGACGGAGGCAGCAAGGGTGGGCAAGTCGTCTTTGAAGGCACGCCGGCGCAAATCGTTGAAGCGCAGCAATCGATTACAGGCAAATATTTGACTTAATTTCCTTGCTCAAGGCAGCCGGCAGCCACGCCAAGCTGTCTTGGGCGTTGCATCTGATCGCGGCCCCGAAAAAGCGTTTGACACGACACCCAAAGGTGTCATATAATTCATTCAGACACCAAATAGTGTCCAATTAAATCAAAGCCAAACCGCAAGACACGAGGGTCAAACGAAAGGGGATTTCTATGCCTATCATTTTTATTGTTCTGCAAAGCTTTCTGCTGCTGACGATGACGTTTGCAGGCGCCAGCAAGCTGGCCGGAGCGAAAAATCATGTGGACATGTTCAACTCGATCCAATTGCCGCAATGGTTTCGCGTCGTGACTGGCATCGTACAATTGATCGGGGCAGCCGGACTCGTCATCGGCTACTGGCATCCCGCCATAGCGGCGTGGGCAGGCGTGTGGATCGGCGTAACTATGCTGGTGGCGTGCTTGTCGCACTTCAGAGTCAAACATCCGATCGGACAGGCTGTGCCCGCTTTCATCATTACCCTGATCGCCGTTGCCTTGATCGTCGTTCATAATTTCATCTAAAATGAAAATACGAGCACGAATTGAAACTGTCTTGCTGTACGGTATTTTTATATGTTATTTGATTTTTCTGATGAAATTATTGTTTTTATCGCGAATTTCATACGCGGAGCTGTTCCACAGTGAACGAACATGGACCCGTTCTGTCAATCTGATCCCTTTGTCCAGTATCCTGGAATACGTGCGCGGCGATTCAGAGACACTTCAACAATTCGCCTTCAGTAATGTAGCGGGCAATATGATGATCTTTTTTCCTCTGGGGATGTATATCCCGCTATTCAGAAGAGACAAACGTATGCGCGCCAATCTGCTGATCCTGCTGCTGACAAGTGTGGCTGTTGAATTCATTCAAGGATTGCTCGCGCTCGGAACGGCGGACATCGACGACATCCTGTTAAACACCTTGGGCGGATGGCTTGGTCTATTGGGCTACATGCTATTAAAGCGTCTATGTCGCAGCGAGAAGAGAGTGCGTACGGTAATTACGCTCCTGTCTGTGGCGGGATTGCCATGTATTTTATATATCCTGTTTATGGTGAGATTGCGTTTATAGCCTTTCGGCACGTCTGCCGCCGTCGGCGACGTAGTTGATTATAATGATTCTTTCCCTTCCCCGGGGCAGCGGGGCATGCTATGATCAACCTGTCAAACAAATTCATTCAAATGAGGTGAGGACCATGTTCACACAACCGTATATGTCTTATCCTCATCTTGCTGCGTAGTTATGTTTTGCCAAATATCAGGCTCTGGGGGTAAGCTTACTCTCAGGGCTTTTCTTTGTTGATGACTGGCAGAAGGAGCGATTCCGCTTCTTCGCGCCGATCTGTAGCAGCCACTCTGGAGTGGCTGTTTTTTTGTGCCCATACTTTGGAAAGGAAGATGCTTTGTGAAAAGACTCGCTCAATATTTCCGCACCATGCAGTCCGGCCAATCCTCTTACAGCTTGATTTATGAAGGGGCTTATTACGACCAAGGAGGGATGGTCTCTGACCCCACCTATTGGAACGACGATGTCGCCTATCACATCGAGCGGACGCATAAGCTCACGCTGGATAAGCCTTGTATCACCATCCGCATACCGTTTGACCGTCTCCATCTGGAGGACGACAGGAACCCGCTGGTTCTCGCGGACTTTGCTTGCAGGCAATGGGTAGCTCATTCCCGGTCCTTGAATCAAGCGCTAGCTAACCGCTCGCGATCGGACAAAGAAAATGGGGCTTTCTATTGCTTCCAGCCCACCAACGCGGTGCTCCAGCGCAATGCTGCTTATGTCGACATCATTTCGGAAAAACCGTATGTGTGCCTGATGATAACCGCGCAGCTTCCGTTCAAAAATAACGATAAAGCCATGCGCATGCTCTGCAAAATGCTGCCCAAGGAAGTCGAGGCGTTTATTGCCGACTTTGATCTGAACCGGCTGCATGCTGCCTATGAATTGGCAGACACACAAAATCGGATTCGCGAGTGGCTGCAGTCCAGTCCGTATTGCGCGTTTGTGGCTAATGGCAGCATCCTGCCGCGAAATCAAGACAACAGCGGTCCACTGGAGGACGCCTTGCCGTTTACATCCCCGGAAGACATGGAAATTGAAATAAGCGGGGTGCGGGGAATGGGGATCAAAAAAGGGGTAACTGTGATCACCGGCGGCGGCTATTCTGGCAAAAGCACATTGCTGGATGCGCTGAATGCAGGAATTTACAATCACATCCTGGGCGACGGACGCGAATTGGTCATTACCGATCCCACTGCAATGGAGATTGCGGCAGAGGAAGGCCGGTCCATTCAGAACATCAACATTACGCCGTTTATCAAATGGATTCCCCAGGGCTCGGCAGCCGAATTTTCCACGAGCTACGCCTCTGGCTCCACCTCGCAAGCCGCGAATATTATGGAAGCCATCGACATGGGCTGCAAGCTGCTGCTGATTGACGAAGACAGAAGTGCAACGAATTTTATGATTCAGGATATGAAAATGCGCTCATTAATCAAACGCGAGCCGATTACGCCTTTTACCGAACGCGTCCGGGAGCTGCATGAAGCCATTGGCGTATCTTCCGTTTTGGTCATCGGAGGGAGCGGTGAATTTCTGGCCGTGGCCGATCAAATCATACTGATGGACAATTATGCGCCAATCAACGTCACGTTGGAAGCCCGGCTTTTATGCGAGCAGGATCAGCCACGCGAACGTATCGCTTGGACTCAATGGGAAATCGAAAGAAGCATGACAACCCAGCTTTTTTCCAGCTATCCTCAAAACAGCGGTACCGAACAGCTAGCCGTTTCCACGATGGGCTACATCACCATCGGTGATCAACAAATGGATATCCGCGGGCTTTACAATATCAACTCGCAAGCTCAACTGGCAGCCATTGCTTTTTTGCTTCGAAAAATCGCGATAGCCAACCAGGGGCGGCGAGCCGTGCTTCGTGAACAAATTGAAAAAACGCTTGAAGACATGAAGAGAGAGGGTCCCGACGCGGTTTTTTCGTCCTTTTTCCCCGGCTTCGAACGCTGGCTGGAATTGCCAAGAATTCATGAAGTGTTGGCTGTCGTTAACCGAATGAAACGAAAAAAATAAATATTCGAGCAAAAAAAATGGAAAAATAGTGTTGACATAACATCTATTGTCGATTATATTTTAATTAGACACTAAATGGTGTCATATAAAATCGGGCGGAAATAACTTGCAGCAGAATGATGAGAATTATTCTCATTGTAATTTAAAGTAGGGACCAAAACAGATGAAATGAATGATTAAATGAATGATTGGTAATTTTACAGTAAGTTTGAACAAGTTTATAAAAACGACTTGGGCTTGATGATCAGATGATTTCGGCCGAAATGGCTGGATCAATCGTGAGTTATTAGAACAAAAAATCCTTCGTTAATTTCGAAGGATTTTTTGTGTTTTTAGAAACCAATTGAGTTGTATAGACAGTTGTAGAACTAACAATTACGCACAGCTAATTCAATTCATAAATAAAGCTAAGTAAACAATCACTACACATAAGAAACAATTAAAACAACAAATCAATACAATAAACAAAGTTCAGCCTTACAGGACCAACAACAAGAAGAAGCAACAACAGCAGCTGCTGTAAAGCGACAATAAAATAGGATCATTAAATCCCTTGATTTATCAAGGTTTTTAACTTTAAAGGGAGTAGTTTATTGTCACATCTCAATGACATTAGACTACTCCCTTTAAAAGTTATTGACATTAATTTGGCATTATCCACCGTTGCGGTGAAATTTTACACCGTTTAAGAAAAATGACAATCACCACCAACTTGTACCCTTGAGCAGTATTAGTTTCTTTTGTACCGATTACAGCACATACAAAGACATCGTGTCCATAAAAAAACAAGGATCACGTCCCCGCATTGAGCAGAGCAAGTGATGGCGGCTACTCTAAATGCAGTTGCCTTGTGTTCTATGGTTTGTGACACAAATAAACCCGTAAAAAACCAAAAAAGGCCCTCGGGAGCTTCAAGGACCTCAATCAGATATGATGGGTAGAACTAAATTAAAATTTCGCGATTTATTATTTCAGGATAATCATCCCACGTTCGACCTTCTAAGAGCCGACCCGTTCTATGCTTTTGCACGCCCCCCCATTGTTTAAAAAAGAAAGCAACGTTTTGGTTCATGCATTGATTCTTAATGGAAACTACCCATTCTTCATTCATTGGTCTAGCGCCAAAGCCAGATTCCCCACCAACAATAACCCAATGTATACCGTCAAGATTCAGTTCATCGATTGGACCAATTAGAGGTTCGATGGAGAGAAACTTAACTGCAGCAGGTGTATTCCGTAAATGATCTATCCGATAAACAACTTGATTATTTTCCACACTAACTCCCTGCCAAATATTTGGTGGCCAAGGGAGATGTTCTGATAATTCAAGTAACCGATCAGATCGTTTAGTTAGGATCTGAAAGGTATGCCAATGTGCCTGTTCCATTGTTTCGAATACCCTCTGGATGAAGTCTAATGGAACATCTTGATGAAATAGATCAGACATAGAATTAACAAAGATTCGTCGCGGTTTTCTCCATGTAAGTGGAAGCTCTATGAGATCATGATGTAAAGTTAGATTAAATCCATCTTGATATCGAGGGTTTCCCATAGCGTGGAGACGACGGGCCATGGTAGCTGCATAACAGTTCCGGCATCCTTCAGATATTTTAGTACAGCCTGTGACCGGATTCCAAGTAGCTTCAGTCCATTCTATACTTGAATATGTTGCCATATTGTTCCCTCCTCAGTAGTAAGTATAACACAGTTGAACAACTTCAGCGGGAGGATTAAAATAACTCCAATTGTCCTCCATCGTCCTTGTCATCGAATAATTGATCGAGATAGGCCAAAGGTAAATTTGAATGGATAATATTATTTTCAGCATCATGTTTAGTATTCATAAATGCTTTATTTGTCGATCTAATATATATATTATTGGAAAATAGCTTTTTTGAAAAATCATAAATTGATTTGTTATCTTCTTCAGATTTAAACGGTAAGGGAGTATTCTGCAAGTAGAAATCTATAATAGTTGCATAAGTAGTCGGGATTTTATTAAAATTGTCGATGAAATCTCCTACGAAATCTCTATACTCGTAAGAAAACTGTTGGATATCATCAGAAAATAAATCATTGTTAAAAATATAACCCCCCAGCTTATTTTGAATAATATAATGATCCTCAGCTTGTTTTCTCTTTTTTTCAAATTCCACCATTGATTTTTTCATTTCAATTAACCCTTTACGATTCCTTGTAACAAACACGAGATGAAAATAAATATTATTGTTTATTTGACTATGTATTCTTTTACTGAGTGTATATGTGCCAGGTTGTCCTTTTTTTATTTGCTTTTTATAGAATTCAATAATGTTATCCTCAAGCTTTAATAAATTTCCGAAGTGCTGCTTGGAGCTGCTAGGATCTTTCGAAGCTAATTTCAGATATTCTGGAATATCAGGTGGAAGAGTGTCTACTCCAAAGAATTTACACAACTCTTTTTCATTAGATTGAATAGTAACATTCCGCACAATTGAATAACTCATTACATTGATTAATATCTCATGAGAAGGTTGCTCAATTATCTTTTGCATATTCTCCATTAATACGCCTTTGTACCCAAAAGGATCAATAAAATATAATGAGGGACTACCTTTTGTAGAGGTAATTAAAGTATCCAAATGATCTTCAAATTTCCCTAAATAATTTTTAATTTGATGTGAAAGACGGGATTGGTTCTTAATATTATTCAGTTCTTGAAAATATCCAGAGTCGTATTCGACATTATAAATATTAAATTTCAAGTCATTTCCGTATTCATTTTGCAGGAAGTTTTGAAAGTTTAATAGTCTATTCATTGCGATCTGTGGAGAACCGATATTTCCATCGTCAAAATATCCCCGGCCGGCAAACCCATCTACAAAGTTAACTCTTTTAATTTTCGAACCAATTGAGGCGTTCGCAAAAACTTGACTCCAATTCTTAAGATAATCCTCAAGCAAAATATGTTTTAAATGAGTTTGAATATCCTTTTTATCAAAGTGGCTTTTGTTTTTAATATCAGACAAGGCGATCACCTCAATAATCATTTTATCCTATATTATACTATGTCTAACTCACGTGATGTACATAATATGTATTTTGAAGTAAAATTTATAAATATTAATGACAAAAATTTGGGAGGATGGAATTTATATTGAAACTACATGAAGTATATATTCAAATAATTAATTTAGATCCTGCAACAAAATTTATAATCACTTTTTTGATCGGTCTGGGAGCCTTTCTATATAAAACTTTTTTGAACTTATATTCAGAAAATGATAAACAAACTCAACCAATAAAAATCAAAGAAGGGGAGCTGTTGGCCAAGCTCGAAGCAGCTATAGCTATATATGAAAAAGGTACAAAAGATCTTATAGCGCAGGACAAACTAGTAGAAAAGCTTGGAGAATGCTACTGTTACCTTTCTACGGAACATAAACAAAAAGTTCGATTATTTTACGAAAATCGTTCAGATTCAACCCTTGCTACATTAAGGAAATTAACCTGCGATAGAGTAGACCAGATCTCTACATTCGGGGAAAAACCTTTACTTATAGATCAAATTTCTTCTTATATTAAGAAAATCTGCAGGCCATTAGCACCATTAATTTCTATCTCCATATTACTGATTTTAATAGCCGTTAATTACTCAACTTATCTACAGGAAAATTCTTTTTGGGGAAAGTTAAATGTAACGGCCAGTTGGACATCTGGAATGCTTTCGCTTGTATTGTCTCTTTCAATGATAAACATTCTCATTGAAAACAGATGGATTCGTGGTCTGGGGTTTAAGCCGTGGGCATACATAACTATTATTATTTTGTGTCCGTTGATTGCTTATCTAATTCAACCCCAACTAACTGCTTTCGCAGCAATCGTGCAGATAGGATTTATGATTACATTGTCCAAATCGAGGAATTCAGCATAAGCCACTACGGAAAGCATTAGGGTGAACAAAATTCCGATGACCGTGTCTTCCAAAGTGCCCACTTGGAAAAAATAGCCGTTGGAGCACTTGCACACGTTAAGCAGGAAGATATTAGAAAATTCGCTTAATAGGTTAAGGTGGGGGTTAGAATTGATTAATGAGTGGTATCTCAAACCATGGTCTGATCATGGTCAAAATACTTTTATCGTAAAACTCGACTCAGAAAAGATTCATGCCGGCCGAGGCACTTTCGGCTCATATTTGTCATTATATTTTGAAATCATTCCACTAATGTGACTTGAACTATTTCTTTGCCACAATTTGAATCAATTTATTGCCTAAAATCATTTAATTTTAGGCTATTTTCATTCCAACAAATTCAATTATGAAGCATATTTTTGCCGTAAGTTCTGAATTTGAAGCATTTCCTTGCCGCCAGTACTATGTCGTGTCCCCGTTAAATAAAGTTGTAGGCTGGTCAATATGGTGTATGGTAAAATTTATGTATATGAAAATATAGGGGAATGAATGAAATGGCTGAAGAATGTTTTGCGTGCGGAAACAAAAATAAAAAAGAGATTGAGTATAAAAAGGTAATTCTTGACGACGGTGAAAAAGAGGTTGCGGAAATTAAATTGGTATGCAAGGATCAATATGAGTGTGGCATGAGAATGCATGGACCCAAGAAGTAGTTTATAGAATTTTCAATAATAAATTATTTCTCCGTGCGCGTTAAGTACAGGAGTTTTTTTCCACGAGGTTTTGATCCGATTAGAAGCGATGCAAAATTTTTAATTGAGTTGATAGCTGCACTCTTTATGTACATCGGTAATATCATTGAACAAGAATCGTTAACTTGAATGGTGTTCATTTGCAACTCCGATCAAGCGAAGATATTCTCTGGCTTGGATCACATCATTATCTAAGGTGGAAACAACCATGCTTTCAGAGCAAAATTATGTAAAGATACTAGACTACTTTGATAAGAATTTGTGGGGGGATAAAACATCAGATTCAGGTTGGAACTACTACGGTCTGCTTCTCGATTGGTATTTTGAAAATTCTGTGCTGTGTGTTGATTACTTAGATATTAATGACTTTTTTGACCATAATGGTGGTTTTGGTTTTGTAGAGAACAAATATTTGACGAAGCAGTATGAGGCTCTTCCAGCCGATCAATGCCTAAAAATTATAGAAAATATACTGAATCTCCTTAAACTTAGTACAATTTATAAAGATCAAAGCAATCATATGATTGAAATGGTTACTAAAGTTTTAAAAAGGGATCATGTAAAAGTGATTAATCCTGAAGCTGGATTTATTACTGTAATAGCAGATGACATCCTTGACTCGGGTTCGTACTGTAACATCGTTCGTGTTAAAAACGGAATTTTAAGAAAGGAATTAAAACTCGTACATCAGAACGACGAAAATTTAAAACATCGTATGAAGTATGAGTTTGAAAATACACAAAAGCTTCATGGATGTCCCGCAATATTAAATGTTTTTGACTTTGATCCGGATAGTCATTCTTATCATATGGAAGAATGCGAAAAAAATCTTTATAGACACTTGGAAGATGAAATGGATTTGCCTTTTGAAGAGAGATTAAAAATCGTTATGGACATCTTAACGGGAATGGCGTTTGCACATAAAAAAACGATTATTCATAGAGATTTACACTTGGGAAATATCCTGAAGATAGGTAATGATTATGTCATAGCCGATTTTGGTTTAAGTAAAGATTTGTCTATCGAACGGAGTATGAAATCATCAGTTACGGAGAAAAACAATCACGTATTCGTTGATCCGCTGGCCATGAACGATTTTACAAAGCTCGATCAAAAAAGTGATATTTATTCGATCGGTAAGATCATCGATTATGTGTTCACGCACCATGCGGCTGACTCTAATCACATTTTTAAAACAGTGGTCGAGCGTTGCACTTCCCGAAACAAGGATCTGCGATATGCTTCAGCTCAACTCGTTAAAAATGAAGTAGATCGCATTCTAAAGAATCAAGCCCAAATTGAAGATAAGCAGTCTGTAATTAACAACATTCTGAATAATCATTATGATGTACAGGTGCATCAATATATTATGGATTTAGTCGATACGGAAAGGATCAGCAAGTTTATAGTCGATCATAAACTGTCATCCTTTTGGCAAATGATTTTGAAATTCGAGGTTGGATACCAAATCAAAATACTGCAATCAATTATCCGTAATTATTCCGAGGCAACAGGATACGGAGGTTGGGCCAACTATGATATTTTCGCCCAAATCGCCTATTATCTGTGCTTGAATTTGGAGGATTTAGAGGCAAAGACAATTGCCAGAGAGCTTCTGCAAGGGTGTGCCAATATAAGATACAATGCGAAAAAGCTTTTAGAAAAGCTACCTGAATAATTGTTAAGTAAACCGAGATTATGAATACGACTTCATCGTTCAACATGAATTCAAAAATGAAAAAGAGGCAAAGGATCATGATCGTCATCATTCCTTGCCTCTTTGTAGGATTTTATAAATTTCGAAAATTTTCATGACATCTGAAAAATCGCTATTGTAGAGCTTATCGCTGAAAACCTCAATTAATTCTTCTTTAGAAAGCTTGTCCGATAAGCCAATCTCGCCGAACCTAAAAAATTCGAAAAAAGAAATATTGAATGCTTGAATGATCTTCTCCAGAGTTTCTAACGAAACGTTACGTTCCCCGCGCTCTACGCCCCCGATATAAGAACTCTGCAATTGAGCTAGTTCACCAAGTTCCTCTTGACTCAATTTTTGTTCCTTACGTAGTTGTCTAATTCTTTCACCGACTAACTTTGCCAAGCTGGCCAAATATTATCACCACCTAGCTTATACATTAGGCAAATGAATGCATGATATACAGACTACCTAACTATAAATTCCATTGATTATAGAACTTATAAGTTCTATAATTGAAAATGACAAACTTCATGGAGATGACACCACGATGGATAATTTACCTATCAATTATGTGATTGAAAATGTCCTGCAGTATAAAATGCGGGGTAAAGTTGCTTACCAGAGCTACTTACCCGCGGCCATCGCCTTACATATAACATTTGTAAAGCCGTATGATGACCCTAACGGTAAAGGCTATCAACGACCTGTCGATCCCAAACGGTGCCATGACTTCGCAGTGTATTTGTCTAAGGGGGAAGATGCGTTATTTACTCCCGTACTGCTCAATGCCTGTGGGAATTGGGAATTTACCAGCTACGACAAGCTGAGACCTAACTTTGGAAGACTTATTTGCAAAGGGAAAGCTTCCCTCATGGATGGGCAGCATAGATTGGGTGGTATCAAAAAATATGTTCAAGAAACGAATTCCGATATCACCATTCCGTTTTTGGCGTTCCATGCGCTTGATGATGATGAAGAAATTAAACTGTTCGATACGATAAACACGAAAGCGAAGGGGATCGGTCCCTCCTTAAGCAAGTATCTTCGAAGAGACACGGACGATCTTAGCTGGGTCGCTACAGAATTATTGATGCGCAAAGAGAGCCCTTTTCTGCTTATCGGCAGTATTATTGGAAAACGCGTTAAGGGTAGGCATATTACGCTGCAGAACCTGTATCGTACCCTGCATTTTCTTTTTAAAGATGAACAGTTAGCTGTGCTCTCTAAAGAAGAGAAACTGAACATTGCGCTGAAATACTTCACGGCCATTAAAGAAACGTTATCATCAGAATGGCTGGATTACTCGGGACACAGGCTGACACATATCGTTTGTATGGATGCCCTGTCTATTGCGGCAGGGAACGTGCTCTCCAGACATATGAGCAACAATAAAAAAACAATCGATTCAACGCTCATTAAATCCGTAAATAAGCTTAAAGAAATTGATTGGTCTGTCACTGGACCTTTAAGATTCATTAAAGGGTTAACCGGCTCCCGTGCGTTATCGCAAGAAATCACAGAATTAATGATTAGTTGATCATAAAAGAGGACCATTCAAGGTAATTGAATCGTCCTCTTTTGCTTGGATATATTTACATATCAATCACGCGGAATTAGATGGAGTGTTTTACACCGTAAAAATGGGTGGAGGCTCGATTCTCGAGCAGGAATATTACAGATGGGGCGAGTAAACCAAGCTGCCCGCGAGAAGCGTGTTGCTTGCAATGTTATGCCTGCTGTGGACCGTGGTATCCGTTGAGCTTGCGGTATGAATAAGGGAGAAGGATAAACGCGGTTACTGAGCAGTTGTTGGAAGCAAGCAGATACCCAAGATGATCAAATGGGCGATGCTGTTACAATGCTGCTTTCTGAGCGCAAAGAAAGGCCAAATTATTGTGCAGCGCGGTAATAACGGGGCGAAGTAAGCAGGCTGACGCGCATGATCGCCGGCATCTTGCAGCGATCGCTGGGAAGAGTGCGAATCTGTAGGCTACATGGGCGGAGAACAGAGGGCGTTATGCTGATTCCATCGGCTATATGTGGAGATGATTTTGAATAGCTGTCATCAAACTATTTGAAAAAACATATGTGCATACTATTGTATGGGGGTCATTATTGTCTCATTCCGTTGACAATAAATCGACCTCCTATTTTCATTATATAAAATCTCATTGATTTGGGTGTGGAATTATTTCTCAATAATTTAACTTTCACCCAACAATTGAATTCGTCGAAATATATATTGGATCAAATTCAAATATATGGTATTATAATAGCAAATAATGTAATAATATGGTGTTTTATCCTAGTTATTTTATTGAGGTGTTTGGATGTATACTCCAGTTACTAAAGAAAATTTAGCAAGCAATAGGTGGCATGTATATAGCAAAAAGATCCGAAGGGAGGTTCGATTACAGGGTGATTTAGAATATGATCATTGGGTTTTAATTGAAACAGACCCATTGGTTCAAACCTTCTGTGAAAAACCTCGAGAAATTATCCATTTTTTTGATGGTAAGCCTATTAAGTCCGTATTTGATATGTGGATTAAGAGGAGAGACGGCGCAGAAGAATTTGTTGCCGTACATTACTCTTACGAGATGGATACTCACCATAAACGTAGGAACGCCAGCGCAGTAGAGAAGGTTAAATCTCAAGAACAGTGGTGTCAAGAACATCGTTATTTGTACAGTATGAAACGGGAAAATGAAATTAGAAGCAATCCAATACTATTGGAAAACAAGAAGCTATTGTTACCCTATATAAGGGAATCCGCATTTTCCAACATGGATGAGACCGTCGTAAAGGCTATTAAATACAAAATCAACAACGGATGTACGAACGTACGTCAGATTGAGAATGAACTGCATTCCTTTCAAAAAGAAAAAGTAAGAAGACTCATCTTTACATTAATGGTCGAAGGCCTTCTGAATAGTAATATTGACCAAATTCCTATCGGCCACCATACGGAGGTGTTTCTTAATGGCAATGAAACGTCTTCTTGAGGATTTAAGAATCGATGAACAGAATCTTAATCCCGAATATTGGCCAACTGTGAATAAAACTTTACTTTCCAATGAGAATCTGGAGATCTATGAGAAAAGGGAAAAGGCTATCTTGATGTATCTACGCGGCCATAAAAATAGTGAAATTTATGAGCAAACACAAATTTCCGCAAAAGAGCTACGACGCTTTATCCGAAGATGCTTTGAAGTAGATGGAGCAACAGGATTAATCTGGGGATTCCGAGCGATAATACCCAAAAAAAGAATCTCTGAATATTACAGAAAGGCATCTACCACTCGTGCTCCAGGAGCCAGCACAACGACTAAGGGGTTGAACGGAGCCTTTTCCAAATTACTTGACACCAATCCTCATATCAAAGAACAAATAGATAAAGCTTTTCTACAGCGCAGAATTATTATTGACGAGATTCCTATCGTCAAGGGAAATCTCATTCATCGACACTTTGTTGATTTATGTAAAAAATCGGGAATAGGATTACAAGATTACCCCTTTAATACAAAAGATATGGGAAAAAGATCGCTTTATAGATATTTGAAAAGTCTTAAAAATATTCATTTTAGTGCAGCAGCCAAAAGTTATGGCAAGGAAGCAGCTAGGCGCTCTAAATTAATGCATGACAATGTTGACCTGCAATCGCCCATGATAGTCAGGCCATATCAAAGGGTTCAGTTTGATGGACACCGTATCGACGCCCTATTCTCAATTACATTTACTACACTTGAAGGAGATACGATCACGGAAATTCTTGACCGGGTATGGTTGTTGATTATTATCGATGAAGCTACACGTGCAGTTCTAGGCAAACATTTAAGTCTGAACAAAGAATACACTGCAGATGATGTTCTCTTGTGCATAAAAGACGCCGTGGTTCCTCATACAAAAAGAGAATTGACGATTTCTGGACTTACGTATTTAGAAAGTGGGGGGTTTCCATCTTCAGTGATTCCAGAGGCAGAGTGGGGATTATGGGATGAACTCAGTTTTGATAACGGAAAATCGAACCTTTCAAAAATGGTGAAAGATCGTTTGCATCATATTGTAGAATGTAGAGTAAATCCTGGTCCTGTTGGTTTTCCAGAAAAGAGGGGAATCATAGAGAGATTTTTCCGAACCCTAGAAGATCGAGGATACCACAAGACAATAACTACGACTGGAAGTAATCCCTCGGACCCTTTAAGAAATAATCCAGAAAAACAAGCGAAGAAATTCAACATCTCCATCGATGAGCTAGAGGAAATCACGGAAGTCCTTATTTCTGACTATAATGGCATACCACACGGCGGGATCAATAATTTTACACCACTAGAATTGATGAGACAGCGAATAGCAAGGGGAATGGAGCCACGTGTAATGGAGCCAGATAAAAGAAAGGAAGCGTCTTTCCTTACGATACAAACGACACGCACCGTTCAAGGCAGTATAACGAAAGGTAAACGTCCCTTGATCCATTTTTTCGGTGTCGATTACCGTAGTGAAGTTTTATCGCGTTCTCCAAACCTTATTGGTAGCCAATTAACGCTGGTAGTGAACGTAGAGGATCTTCGAGCGATTCGAGTATTTTTAAAAGATGGCAGCGACCTTGGATATCTGACAGCTGCCGGACATTGGGGGATAAGCCCCCATACCCTCAGGGAGCGAAAAGCAATACTTAGAGCTAAAGAAAAACGAGAGATCTTTTTTACAAAATATGATGACCCTATGAGTGTTTTTCGACAGCATATCAAAGCGAAGGCAAAAACGAATAAATCCGCTCGCAGCCTTTTGGCACAATTAAATCGAAGGTTAGATCATTGGGAGCAGAAAGAACCTGCCTCTACCCAACTCCCTGGAGACCTGCAGCGCGAGCCTAAAAAACATTCCTCGCCCCTTACAGAATCAGAAGAAATAAAAACGAAAAGGATATTTAAGACAATATTCCATTAGTATGAGGGCTGGTGGAAACAGTGGAAATCGTTCTGAATGAACATGAACGACCTTTAATCCCTTCGGGGTGCCATCCCATCGAAGAGAGAAGGTACACGATCGGGACTGATGAAATAGCCAAAATGTATGATGAAATTAAACAATGGGTGGAAAACAGAGCGCCAGGGGGAATGGCTTACGGACGGCCGCGGTTAGGAAAAACGTACGCAGTTAGATATTTAAAGCATGCACTACCGCTCGATTTTGGGGATAATCTCCCTATCTTTCATTACAGTTGTGAACAAGGTAAAAAGCAAGCCAACGAAAATAAATTCTATGAAGACTTATTGGTGTCCGTAGGCCATGGATTACCCTTTGCGGGAAAAGTCCCCATGAAAAGTAATCGATTGATCAAATATTTTATTGAAAAGGCCCAAAGTTCCGGAACAAATCGGGTCTTATTATTTATTGATGATGCACAAAGCCTTCTGGAACTTGAATACAAAATATTAATGGACATTTATAACAGACTCGAATTAGCTGCTGTGAGTTTAACAATCATTTTGGTAGGGCAAGAGGAGCTCGTACATCAACGAACAGCATTTCTAGCATCAAAAAAGGCCCAAATAGTCGGAAGATTTATGGTTCATGAGTACAAATTTTCAGGCTTAAAGACGTTATCCGAATTGGAAACTTTACTGGATGGATACGATATAACATCTGAATACCCTGCTGGCAGTGGCTGGTCCCCTACCAAATACTTTTTCCCTCAAGCTTATTTGAATGGCTTCAGATTGAAATCCTACGCGGTGGATTTACTAGATATTTTCAAAGAGTTAAGAGCAGAAGCCGGCCTACATAAAAATATGGAAATCCCTATGCAATACTTAACATTAACCATCGAATACATATTAAAGAAATTTGGAGTAAACGGATTGGATCAGGAATTTCTTACAAAAATCAATTGGATCGAGGCTATTCGTAAGTCCGGTTATATTGAAAATGAGATTTTTATGGAAATGTTGTAGTTGGAAGAGGAGGATCTATACGTGAATACGCTTCATTCCAATCATGGAGTATCGAAACACTTCGCTTGGAATTCTAACTGGATACAAGAGTTTGAATCTTTTTGGAGTATCGTTGAAAAATTTAAATTTGCGAACAGCGCGAGCAGTTGGGACTTTGTACAATTATTTGGTAAACATGATACAAAGAAACTCGCGTTTACCAAATTACATAGAGATTTATATGAAGTAACTGTTGTAGATGAGGACAAAATACAAGCCGAAATGCAAATAAACATGGACCAAATTAATCTCTCATCCATACACACACTATTTGGAACGTTGGGCGAACCACAAAGGGCGATGAAACCGAAGTCCATCAATCGGCATTTTCTACGAAGTTACTTATGTTATTGTCCCCAATGTCTTCAAAACGGATATCACAGTATCCTACATCAGATCAAACTGATCACGATTTGCCCGTTTCACTGTACCCCTCTTATTACGGCATGCCCATCGTGCCAAGAACCAATTCCCTACGAATTACTGGTGAAGAAGTCAGCAGGCCCCTATTACTGCAAGTGTGATCATATACTCGTTTCCTGGGACCCTGCATCTTTCACAGCGCAATGGAAAAACCATCATTCAAAAATCGTCAATAATCTTGTGTTAGATTGCCTGCATCTCAATCTTTCGCAAAGGAACCGATTAGAGAACGTAGTTTTTTGCGATTTGGTCGATTTAGACCAGCTAGATGATGGTATCCAGTTATTCCTGAAAGTTTCAGACCCGAAATATCCATACGATCAGCTTGGCAAAGCAACACATCCATGCCCCAAACCTACGAACTTAATGAGGCGGGAACAGTATGATGATGCAAAGGAATGGTCTCCCATAACAGGTGTATTCCAATTAACTTCAAGATATAGCGGGCTTGAAACAAAAGCAATTACCAAAGAACTAGGGAAATCTGCGCAAAATATCATCCACTCTATTGAAAATCACCTAAGAAAAACACTATTAAAGGATCATAAGACATGCATCCATCGTCTTGTTCGGGTTACAAAAGAAGAAAATGAATCGCTTCCCCCGATATGTCCCTACGCCTTTGCATTTGCTTTTTGGAAAATGTCGATGTACAAGATTCCCCATTATTACGACGTTGATAATCCAACCTATAAAATGGGTGATTTGCAATTACTTGAGTTCGGGGAAGAGCAAGATGGAAGTTTTTTAAGAAATATCGTGGATCTGTTGCTAAAGAAATATCCAATTTTTCACCCACGTAAATTTCATCACCTCAGATGGGTATTAAATCACATAATAGCGCGGTTGGCCTATGCGCATTTTAAGAATTGGTTACACGTTGCAAACGAATGTGCACCTAAACAGGAACTTCCGAAAAAATATAATCTTCTTTATAAGCCTGAAGATTTTTTTATTATGCATTTCCCATATAACAGGGCAGAGGATATGGAAATTTATTGGCCTATTCCAGATAATAACGGGTTGAGAATGGACTTGCAATGCCCTTATACAACCATTCGATCCAGACGAAAGAAAGGTACCGAAACTTCCTTCCGGCCTTTGTTGGTGGCTATTAATGAGTAAACTCATGTGGATGCCAGAAGAAAATAAACTATTAAACTGGGAAATAAAGCAATATACTAATGTGGAAATATTGGGTATGTTATAATGAAACTGATAACCATAGTGGACTTGTATATAGAGTCATGCCACGGTGTATGAGTCATCGAATATGCAAATCAAAGTGGAGGAACTTGGTATGAAGATGTACAACTTATCTGTACCACTCGACTATACTCGGATGGGATTCCTGGACGAACCTGATTTTACGACTGACCTTGTAATCAGATTCGCGGAGCAGATAACAGACACATTAACACTGGTGATTACAAAAGGGGATTTTAAGACGAGTGAAACCTGCACTATCGAAGTAATCGAAAGAGAAAACAATGTCTTTTTTGAAGTCTCCAACATGTTTGCGGATAATAAGAATTATGCTGTTGATTTGGCTACGAAATTACTCAACCACTATGTCCCAGCTTTATCATTCATGATTCAACAGCAAAATGACAACCAGCACCGATTTCATACACAGCTAGGGTTCAACCCGCGAAACATTATAGTGACGGAATACAATTATAAAAAGTATGACGAATTTACACAAAAGTTTCGCAAAGAGATTGATGCGGATGGGAATGTTACCATTCATCTACAGAGTAGCATTCTGTTTATTGATTCTGCCCATAGCGTCCTCACAGCAACCTTTCAAACCTCAACCTTTCCGCAAATCTATAGGGCTGCTGCCAACGATACAGATGTGAATTTTATGTTGAACAGTTTTTATCGGGCACTCGGATTCCAAGATTATATCAGCAAATTTTTTAATCTCTTTATTATTATTGAATCACTTGAAAGAGACTATTCTCAATTGATCGAGGCTAAAAAAGTATTTCAACCAGATCAAGCGAAACAGATCGTAGAATCATTTAATGCCATAATTCAAACACACACATCGAACAAAGACTACCGATTAAGAATCGGCAGCATCGTTTCAAATGCGGTAAAAAATATGACGGATAAGCCTCGTTCGGCCAAACTTGTACTAATTCTGAAAGACTACTTTGGGATTAAAGAAATCAAAAAAGGTGCGATTCAGTATGAAATCACGGATACAGTGGTCGAAGGTTGGCTAAGCATTCGGAATGGATTGTTTCACGCTAAAAATTTGGGTGAGGCCGAGAAGGAGAAATTGAGAAATTTGACGAATCAATTGCTGGTTCTTTGTGAAACGATCATTGGTAAAATCATTGATCGGCACTCAGAAACCAAGTAAAGTGGCAGCAGTCTAGGAATGTTTTCCGGGTTGCCGCTTTTATTGTCAAATATGTTATTTCAGAAGACAGCGGTAGTCTAAGACTTTATTTTCGAGTCCTAGACCGCCGCTATTTCATTTTGCATGATCAGTTTAATACTTACCGATATCCAAGATATAAATGAAGTTGCTCATTTTGAATATGATCTATTGGACATTAGTATACAAAATCCAGGTATCAATCGAGTGCTTTACCGCGAGGATGTACTGGCTATTCGAAAGGAATTTAACAACTTGATTGAGCAGCAGACCCAACAAAAACGATATAAAGAAATTCATTTGTTTTATAGCGGGCCAGCAGGTCTTGCTGTTGAAATCGGCAGAAGCATTAATACAAGGATTTGGCCAAATATCTACTTATATAGTTATAATGTTCGGCATACACCTCATCATCAAATGGCATTTTCCGTTTAAAAAGATAGTTCTAGATCTGTAAGCTCTTAGACTTGCTCAAAGCCGGGCAGGATGCCCAGAATGCCTTGAAAGAGCAACGATCATGGAGATTGCTGGGGAGGAGCTGGATAAACATTTATTAGGGTTCGAGCTTTGGAAGAAATAACGATTTAGCTTTTACCACTTTTGAGCAACATGCTAAAATACATTAGTACCAGTTAACCTCTGAGTCTAATGTGGAGCTTAGAAAGACTTCTTCTGCATGAAGCGATCTCATCAGCCACAATTGGCATATTGATGTCCAAATAAGTGGTAATTGATATCAAGCATCAACACGGTTCCGACGGGGGCTACAAGCGGGGAGATGGCATTCGAATCGAAAGTTCCTATCCGTATGTTGTTTATCTTCAACTAGATGTCAATGACCCGTCGATGAGGTGGAGGAAAACATGATGGATGATGATAGGGGAGCCTTTTAATCCAATTGAGCATTTTTAAGCTAACGGAGAACGTAAGTTCAAAAAACGGTCTAGGACTAGTTTTTATGGAGGGATAGGATGCTTGAGTGGTTAGAGGATCAAATATTAAAAGTAAGGCATTGGATTGATTCGATGAGTGAAGATACGAAAGATGTTATTCTTTATCTTCTATTTGGCTACATAGCTTTGATGATTGTTTTCTTTTTATTCAAATCTACTCTTAAAACGTGTTTGAAACTTTGGAAAAAAGGGAGAAGGTTATTCATAAAGACAAAAACGGGTTTCACTATTCTAAAATCTTTTAACGAAAGTGGAATTCTAAATAATCGAAGCTTGTTTTTATTCCCTGAAGGAATGTCTGATCTTCTATCCCTAAGAAAAGCAAGGTTTCTTAAAATAGGTAGGCTGCTTCTAATTCCCAAAAACCTTCGGGAACAATGGTATAGTGGCTCTATATTATTGGATTCCATATACTTAAGCGGGCAAAAAGGAAAAAACGTTGACCAAGAGATAAAGTTAGAGCTTAAAGAAGTGCTGGTTATACCTCGGAAAATCACAAAAATCATCTTCAAGTTATCAAATATAGGGGATTCAGATAAAACTGTGCAGCTTATTAAGCCTGATGCTAAGAAAGAAGAAAATCAAGTTGATGGTGAGAATTTTGAAGACGGGTTAAAAAAGAAGATAAATCGTGGATTGAAAAATAATATTCAGTTATTTGTTAGAGATCAATCGGTTGAAACCGAAAGGATAATACAGGTAAGCGATGTGTATGAGTATTTTATTAAATCTCAAGAGTCTAAGGATATTGAAGTTATTTTTGAATCACTTAGAAAATCTGAAGTGAAGTATCCCTGCTTAATCATCTTAAGAGTAAAAGTACGTTCTATTAAAGATGGCAATGTTAATGCAAAAAATGCAACTTTAGAAACGAAAATTGAAATACCTAAAAATGTTACAACTCCCATTCATGAAATCATAGAAAAACAAGTGTCACTCATTCATATATTTAAATTTCTAAGTTTAGGTGGTTTTTTCTTATATGGGCTTCCTGTTTGTTTATTAATGGTCTTTTTTGGCGTTCTATTTCATTTAATGCTGATCTCATTATTGCTTACAATTCCGCTATTAATTTTATGTTAAAATCTGAACGGGAAATTGGCACAGTTATATTGGGATATGACAAGACCAAACTAATTGACGAATCGCATTTGAGTATAGCGGCGAAGATTAAATTTCTAACTAGTGACGGCGCAGGTTGCGCAGAACGCATTGAAAGACCTGTTGCCGCGACGTTGCAATAGATGCTGTAGGGGCGCTAGACACGCATCTGGGTTTCAAGAAGCATGAAGTTAAAGACAAGACCAGGCTGAACAGCAGCTATGGGAAACGCAAGAAAACCGTCGTGAGTGAGTACGGTGAGTAAGAGATTATCGTCCCTCGTGATCGCCTCAGCGAGTTTGAACCTACAGTCGTCAAGAAGCACCAATCGAACGTAATAATCGGTTGACTTCCTGCTAAAATGTCGTCGTTGTAATAACAACACTGTCGGGTGACAAGAACATGATCCCATTAATTGCTGCGTAAATCGCGGCTTTTTTTATTTATGGGATAAGGTTATTGTCAAAATCCAATGATAAGAACTTTATCTCATTCCCGATTTTGACAAGGACATTATCCCAATTCCGATAACCTGCCTACCCCTTACAGAGCTATATCATTGCTTTTCCGCCTCGTAGTCCTCGGCTAAGCTGGGATTTATTCATTGTCGAAATCCGCCGAAATTGGTAGACTTATGGGAGGGAGGTAGAGATATGCATGAGAGTGAGTGGCTTCCAAAAATCCTACTAAAGACCGATCTGGTTCATATTTGTACAGTACTCAATTTATCGGTTGACGGCTTTCGGATCAGCAGTTTAGCGAGCCGTCCGGTGGAACAACTCCGGGGGCTTGTAGGAAGTTCCTTGCGAAGCGGCATTGGCAAGAAGAAGCGCTTAAAGAATAGTCCTAATGCGATACCCTTGGATATTTTTTACGAAGAATTGGCAGCAGATGCGAGAAAGGAACAAAGTACTTTACCAGTTGACGACTACGAAGCGTTTATGTCAGTATTGGTATCCGACGGAAACTGGCGGCCCTATCAGAAATTGGCCCTGTTGTATGATCAATACCGAGAAACGTACACCACCCATTACGATAAGCTCGTCCAAAATGCACTAAACAAGACGGATCTGTTTGCCGGCATCTA
Source organism: Paenibacillus athensensis (assembly GCF_004514475.2). Lineage (GTDB taxonomy): Bacteria > Bacillota > Bacilli > Paenibacillales > NBRC-103111 > Paenibacillus_AL > Paenibacillus_AL athensensis. The sequence goes on from NZ_MYFO02000001.1 coordinate 489,518, forward strand.
TGCGGTGAATGAAAGCCAGATCATCGAACAGCTCCAATATCAACTGCAGATGCCTTCCATGGCACACTATATGGACTTCGTGGCATGGGCAGGCTGGGAAGCACGTTATGCTTCGATAAAGGACCTGTTACAAGAAAAACCGGACGGGGTATCCAAACTACTGGCTGTAAACGGACTAAAAGCGGCAGAGGAACGGTTTTTAGGGCAGCTGGCTCTACTGCCCGATTACCCTCAGCTGGCACAAGGGGTATTCGCATATTGCATCGAAACCCTTCTTTCAAACCAGCAGGAAGCAGGAGAATTGAAAGGTTTGCTGCAGAGCGAAGGGCATAAGAGCATTGTCATGTTAGAATCTATTCAGAGTCTAAAGAGAACGCTCAGTGAGACAGAACAACAAAAAGCAGATATGCTATCAGTCTTGGATCACATGAAACAGCAGCTAAAAAAAGCAGAAAATGAAACTGCCGCAGCAGAGACGGCCAAACTTGTTTCCCTTGAGCAGACTAGTGAGCATATCCAAAAGCTCTCGCAGCAAATCGAGTTGTTTGCCGGGTATAAAGTGTTATGGGAAACCTTCTTGCCCCATACGAGTGATGCATTCATTGTGACGGAACATCTGGACCCCTGTTTGCAGGAGCTATTTCGTGGACTGATTTATTCGAAAGCCCAGTTGCTCCATCATATCGAAATGAAACCGGAGATTTTACAAAATAAAACCATATTTGTGGACCGCAGCCTGTTTACCAACTCAAAAGAGTGGATAGAACTGCGACACTTTTTTAAGAGTCGTGGGATTACTTACGAAGAGTTTACGGATGACGCCGAACTGATACTGGGATACGCAACGAACCTAAAGGACAGTGTGACGGAGGAATAACGATGATAAACCCCAAAACGATGCGTGAATTAAGCAGCTGTTATATCTTGGCAAGGCTTGCTGACGACAGTGAGACGCAGTACATTCCGGGATTGGGCACGGAACGAAAAAGCGTAGCCCGCAACCAGCGCAACGGCAGCGACATTGTATTTTATCTGCAGACTCTTGTAGATGAACCTAAACCCATTAAAGATGTCGGTAAACATGCCAAAGAGTGCTATGTTTCCTTTGACGACCGTAACGTCCGGCACCTTCAAACGATTAAATATTACGAACAGCAGGACAAAATCACCTTTTTACGAGAACACCTGGAGAACAAGCTCATCCTCATTAAACCTAAGTTGAACCACCGACACGATAACTCTAGCCACTTGTACCATTACAATTTTGATATAGTGATGGTTTCCGAGGACAAACAGGAAGCCAACTATTATATTCCAGTCCCCCAAGCGAAAAAAGGGGTGCCCTCCGTACGCTTTGAAAAGGCGCTTATGGAAGGGACCCCGATTACATTACCGGATTACCCAAATCATATGGAGACGCCGGAATTTATACTGTGTGACGGCTATTTGTACTACATTCCGGACCAAGACAGCATAATAGGCAGTGAGGTAAACATGACCATCTACTACGCTGTTAAACCCAACGGGATTAAACGGGTTGCCTTGACCGATCTGGATGATTTCTGGAGCAAATTAAAATGCGCTTACCGGGATATAGGCTTTATTACAGACAATTACGCTGCAGAGCTACGGGACACGTTGGAGAAGAAAGGCGTATCACTGTTCCAGCAGGAGCAGCCTAAAAAAGATGAAAAAAAGCAAGCTCAGCCCGATCAAACCCCGAGCAACCTTACAGAGATGGAGTTTATTGCCCGATTGAAAAAGCTGGCCCAAGAAGCGGAGTTGGTTTATCCGGAAGAGGATTTGATTAACTTGCACACCTCGCTGAAAACCGGCGGAATGGCCGTTCTGGGTGGTATGAGCGGTACCGGGAAAACTCGATTAGCCCTTTTATACGCCGACGCCCTGAAATTAAAAAAGGACGAAAATCTGCTGTACATTCCCATCTCTCCTTCGTATACGGAACCGTCAGATATATTGGGTTATTTAAACCCTCAAATGGGCCTGTTCATGGAGAGTGAAACTGGACTGGTATCGTTTTTGGAACGGGCCAGCAAGCACACCAACGAGCTATTTATGGTTCTGTTTGACGAGATGAATTTAGGGCAGGTGGAGCACTACTTTGCTCCATTCATTTCCTTGCTGGAGCTGCCCAAAGATCAGAGGGAGCTGCGAATTTACAGCCAAGGAGCCATTTGCCACAATAAACCGCTTCCAAAGGGGTGTATTCCGGTTCGCGATAATGTGTTGTTTGTCGGTACCGCAAATTTTGACGAAACCACTAAAGATTTCTCAAATCGAATGCTGGACCGAACCAATGTGATTTTCCTTCAAAAGCTGACCTTCGGTGAGGCATCGGTGCCTAAAGAAGAAAGCCGCGAGGATATCAATACGACAACTCCTGTTACCCGTAGCCTTTACATTACCGACTGGACCAAAGTAGGTGGCGGTATGGAGGAACCTGAAATCCTGTTGTTGGACCGCCTTCACGACACCATGCAAGAATACGATGCCCAGATTGGGGTCAGTTTCCGGATCTACAAGGGGATTGGAAAATATTTGGCCAATATCCCTAGCGATGCCGACGGCAATGCTTTGATCACTCGTAATACGGCGCTGGATTACCAGGTCAAACAACGAATTTTGACCAAAATCCGTGGCCACCGGGAGCAGGTGCAGGACTTGATCGGATATTTTGATGCAGAAAACCGTTATCATGTAGGTTATATCGGGCGTCTTTTAATGGAGGAAGTAGAAGGGGAAGATGGATTCAACTCTTCTCTGGCCTTTCTAAAGCAGAAAGCCAAGGAACTGACGAGGAACGGTTATGTACTATAATGCCGAAGACGTTCCTTTTGTCCTGGAGTTTTTTACGAGCCGATCTTCAAATGATGCTCAAAAGGCGTTGTACTTTTGGGCGCCACACCAGATGCCGGCCTCTTTTTCTCACTTCACTTCGGTTAAAGAAAACATTCCTCTCGGTATCCGATTGTATGCCAAGTCTGGATGCTTGCCTGGTGGGGCAAAAGTGGTGCTGGAATCGAGCACCTATGATGAGTTCGGAAAACAAAAAAAAATTACGATCCCGGGGACGACTCTGGATTATTATGAATATGTGTTCATGCCGAATTCCAGAGATGAATTCCCGTGGCGTCTCGGGGTATATTTTCTAGAAGTTCACATAGGCCAAGATGTGTATGGATCAGGCATATTGGTTTGCCCCATCCATTTGTCCCCAGAGCAGGTGCAACACATGCATCATTTATTGGAGCAGGAAATCGAGGGCATGATTTATGACTTGATTTATACCCAAACCTCCACAAGCCAAGAGCATGAAATACTCAAAGCCAAGTCCTATTATGATTATGTGCTTCGTCTCATTAACGAAAAAGAACTCTTGAACGCAAGCCTTATGCAAATAGAGCGAAATCCGCTATCCGTCATTGAAACGTCATACAAAGCGGGGCCATATCAAGAAAAGCAGGATCAAAAAAGCCTACGGATGAAGGAAGTCCGAGGACATGCAGTGGAAGTGAACAAGAAAAAACGGCTGACTATGGATCTTCCGGCAAACCGGTGGATGAAGCATGTACTGTTGACTTGGAAGAATGTTCTCTTATCCGTGGGAGCTGCCATTGAAACCGACTTAACCCAGTCATTGGCTGTTATGGCCAAAAAAGAAGAAGAAAAAAGGGCCAGCGAAATACGCAAACAGCAGTACTATAATGCCCGCGACATTTCCTCTGAAGCCCAAAATTCCATGAATGGCCGCATTCATCGACTGGCTACCGAAATTACCATAGCACAAAGGGAAGTTGGCGTATTGTCTCGTTGGCACGAGACCGTCCAACAGATGATCGGCCGGCTTATTTATATTTTGGTGTCCACTGACTTCAAGGATATTCCCCGCGGTCATCACAAACCGCCCTTAAAAGAACGACATTACCGGACCATTAGCGAATGGGTTGAAGAAGGGAGACGGGTGCTGCACGGCCGAGAGTCGACCAGGCACATTGTCCGTGTCTTAAAACCAACCTGGAAGGTGTACGAGCAGTTTGCTTATTTCCAGGTGGTGGAGATTCTAAAGCGAATGGGGTTTCGGGCGTCTTCGCAGACCGCTCTGGACCAACTGCGTGAGCTGCGCTCTGGCACCCAACTGGTGTTGGAAAACGAGGAGTACATCATTCATGCCTGGTATGACCGGGTGGTGGACCTTCGGGAGGACGCACTTCGTGCAGGAGACTTTTTTTTCTCACGTCAAGTGATCCAGCCAGACATTCGTCTTGACTTGTATCAAAAAGGAAACGACCCATTTTTGCTGTCTTCTGTTGCCATGGATGCCAAACACCGAAAATACAAATCGTTATATAATCAGTCTTATACGAACGAGGTGTCCACCCAACTGTCCAAGTATTTAAACATCAACTACGCCGGACAAAATACAACGAGCCGAAACCGTCGGAGTTCCGTCGTACACCGTGTTATTTGCTTATACAGCAAAGACGATGATGCCGAAGTGTTTCATGATGAGCAGCCGCTTCTGTACATCCAGTTATTCCCTAACATCGAAGATGGTCTTATTACCGGCCAGGATGAGCTCTATCGGGAGCTGGCCGCTTGGTTCGAAGAAACGGTTATGGACTAGAGGGGAAGGGATGCCGCCAGCGAGGCGCTAAATTTGCATTGTTCAATAACGGTATCACACTGTCTGAAAACATTGCTGACTTTTTTGGGGATCCTTTTTCTGACAATTTGAGAAAAACTGCGGGACGCAAGTATACAGCATTAAGGCACTCAAAATTAAAGCATTTGGCTTAATAAGAAAAAACATATTTGAGGTGGATCAGCATTGTATATTTCCCGTATCGATATTCGAAATTTTAGAAACTTTCAAAATGCATCCTTTCATTTTACCGATGGTGTAAATACACTCATTGGTGAAAATGGTTCGGGTAAAACTAACGTATTTTTTGCAATGAGATTACTTTTAGATGACGAACTTCCAAGATCGATAAAGTTTACTGAAAGTGATTTTAATCGAGCGATCCCCCACAGTTGGAAAGGTCATTGGATTATTATTAATATGGAATTCGCCGAATTGGATGCAAGCGAAGGAGTTCAAAACCTTGCACACGGCATTCGACATATGGATGGCTCATCTAGAGGCACATATTCTATGTATTTCCGCCCTCAGAAAGCAATCAGGCAAAGGCTTTTTGAACTAACTAATAACGGCGGAGCTCGTGCCGAACTAAACGCGATATTATCAGGAATCTCGATTGAACATTATGAAGTAGTAATTTCTTGTAGAAGTACGGCTAATTTTAGTGATGATGCCGTATATAAGCGTTTTGTAGGGGATTTTGATCGTATTATTTTTCCAGATCCAGCAATTGAAGCTCAAGATCTTCTTGGAGTTACTGCAAACAGATTTTCCTTATATAACGAAGTAAGCTGTACGTATATAAAAGCCTTACGAGATGCTGTATTTGAACTTCGTAATATTAAAAATAATCCATTGCTCAATTTATTGCGAGGGATGAGTGATGGTATTGAGGGAACGCATATACTGGACCAAGTAACTGCACTTAATTCTACAATTAGTACTTTGGATGAAGTACAACAAATGAAGGACAGAATTAGAACTACACTACAGAATACGGTCGGCATTACCTACTCGCCAGTAATCGACATCAAATCGCAGCTGCCATCCGATCTAGAGAAACTGCTCCAATCTCTTACTTTATGGGTTGGTGATTCGGATGATGATGGTTACCAAGGTCAACTAAGTGAGTTAAGCTTAGGAGGCGCAAATCTAATTTATATTAGTCTCAAATTACTTGAATATGAATTAAAAATATCGACGAGCAAAGTAGCTCACTTTTTATTAATTGAAGAACCTGAAGCACATATCCATACCCATATTCAAAAAACTCTGTTTGAGAAATCAAGTTATCAAAATACACAAGTTATTATTTCCACCCATTCTACACATATTTCAGCAGCCAATAAAATACGATCGGTTAATATTTTGGCAAAACGAAAACACGAAGCAGCCGTTTTTCAGCCAAGTAACGGATTGGGTGAAGATGAATGCAAAAGAATTGAAAGATATCTAGATGCTGTTAGGTCAACGGTCCTTTTTGCAAAAAGTGTGATTCTTGTAGAGGGGGATGCAGAGCTGATCCTGATCCCTGCTATGTTTAAGGCTGTATTTGATATTAGTCTAGATGAAATTGGAATTAGCTTGGTTAGTGTGAGTAGCACTGTTTTTAAACATATTGCCAATTTGTATCATGAAGAAAGAATTCAAAGGCGATGCGCAATCATTACGGACCTTGACCAATCTGTAATATCATTACCGGATGATGCAACCATGGATTCCCTCGCCCAGAAGAAATGTCGTGCATCTCAAGAGTCAGGTGCACTAAGACAAACAGAGTTAATAGCTAAATTCCAAAATAATACGTGGGTAACACCATTTTTCGCAAACTATACTTTTGAAGTAGATTTTTTATTGAGTAGTAATTCATTTGAGATTAAAAACTGCCTTGAACATATCTATGAAAGGGAGGTCGATCGTACAAGATCAAGCAAGCGTTTAGATGACTCGAATGTAAGTGTTTCCGGAGTCGAAATTCTGCGACTTGCTAAAAAGGAAGGAAAGGGCTGGTTTGCTCTACTGGTTGCTGAAGAATTATTCTATCTAACCAATATTCCAGATTATATAATGGAAGCCGTTTCTTTTACTTGCACTCATTTGTCCGACCGCCATTTTGAAAAGATGGCTGATTTCAGAATTAAATCAGCAATAGAGGGGGATTTTGATTCGGAGTCGTTTCAAACTGTATTTGATATAAAGGAGTGTTTAAAGGAACAGAACCTTGATTACTCCACATATATACGTGAATATATGAACGCTTATAAAGAGGAATTAAGAGATGATCAACTAACACTACTGCTAACTAAGATGGGGTTATAGTATGCAGCTTAATTCTGAACAACAGAGAGTTATTGATTTGGATGGCAATATTTTAGTCACAGCGTGCCCAGGGAGTGGGAAGACAAGAACCCTGACTCAAAAAATCGCGTATGAGCTTGCAAGTATTGAACCAAAGAAATACTTAATTGCACTGACGTTTACAAATCGTGCTGCAGATGAAATACAAAAAAGAATTGACTTAATGAATATTGAAACAAATCAATTATGGACCGGTACAATACATGCTTTTGGTTTAGAATGGATCATTAAACCCTATGCAGGCTATCACGATAAAGTGAAAGATGGTTTTACCGTTATTGATGAACATCGGCAAGATACTCTTTTGACACAATTAAAGTCTGATTATGGATATAGGTATTTTGAAGAAGTTAATACAAAATTTAATCGCAATGGTGACGTGGTTAATGCCTCTTCGAATAAAAGACAAATCATCGCTCGTTATCATTCTTACCTCGATCGTAACAAGCTCATTGATTTTGATATGATTCTGTATATTGCATATCGAATTATTATTGAGCGGCCGGAAATTGCAACTACATTGTCAGCGCTATTCTCAAGGATATTTGTTGATGAGTATCAGGATACACAAGATTTACAGTACGGGATCCTTGGCCAGATCATTCGATTAGGCCAAGGACGGACGAAGGTACTGTTTGTAGGTGATCCCGATCAAGCAATATTTGATACTCTAGGGGGTGTTGCTAAATCATTAGAAGAGATTTCTGAGGAAATCGGTGGTTATGCAATTACACACTGTAACTTGTCAGGAAATTATAGATCGTCTCAAAGAATTATTGATCTATATCGAAATTTTCAGCTTACTGACATTGAAATAACCGCATTGGGTGAAAGTGCCAACGATCATGGAGAAATTACTTTTAATTCAAGTATTGAAGTTGAATCAGTGACAGAAGAAATTGCGCAAATAATTGATCGAAATATTCAATCTGGAGTACCTATGCATGAAATATGCGTAATTGCTCCTCAATGGATGTTGTTAATCCCCATGGCGAGAAGATTAAAGGCAATCTTACCACATATTGATTTTGATGCACCAGGACTATCACCCCTACCTAGACGACCCGAAAACTTTTGGTTTAAAGTTGCACGATTATTTTTGACTGAACCTCTGCCAAGTTTATATCTGAATCGTGTTCGCTGGGCAAATGAAGTAGTTCGAGAAATTAATCAATTTACCGGCAATCAACTTGACTTGCAATCAAGGGAACTTCTTAAAATCATAAACTCCATACACTCTGAGCAAGTAGATGGAGAACTGTTTTTAAGAGAGTCATTCAATGAATTTCTGAATAAAATAAATATCACAATAACGGAACATCCGAATCTAGAGCAACATCATGCGGCGTTCTTTAGTGGATTGAGACAGAGGATACAACGAGAACTTAACCAAGAAACCCAAGAAATAAAAAGTTTTAAAAATATGTTTAAGCAACACAAAGGGGTGGTTGTAAATACATGCCAAGGAGTCAAAGGTGAGGAGTTTACTACAGTAATTGCATTTGGATTACTCGAAGGATATATTCCCCACTATTCATTAAGGAACGACATTCAAGCTTCTGAAAGATCTTCAAAGAAGTTACTTTATGTGATTTGCTCAAGATCAAAGAAAAATCTTCATTTAATTTCAGAGGTGGGGCGACAGTATAACACGGAAGTAAATAGGCAATTACAACAATTGGATTTCCTTTATGACTAACAATAATATGCAAAAAATCAAAATTTGATGGATCTGATCAAGACACAGGACTTGATAACGACGCCGGTCAATCGTATCACCAGATCAGCAACGTGTTGAACTTCACCATCATGCCGAACTCACAGGCGCGAAGCCCCGTCTCAATAGCCAGGTGCCTCTTGCCGGAACCCACCGGACCGTAGAGCACAAGATTGCGCCGTTCATGGCAGGCGTACGGATTGCAGAAGGTGAGCTGGAAGCCGTCGGCAAGTCGCACATGCTCACTGACGCGGCGGCCCACGCCACTGACGTTATCGAAGATGAGTATTGGCTACGGTCAAATTTGTTACTGGAGTAAGGAGAATGGTCCTATGCATCTCAAACATTTAGAATTACATGGCTTTAAATCGTTTCCCGATCGTACAGTTATTGAATGTGCAAATATAGGCTTACAAGTTTTCACAGGCAACGACAGTTCGGATTTATTTAATATATTTCGCTTCGCGCTAATGGAAACCAGAGTGCGCAATCTTGATTGTAATAAACTTGTTGAAATGATTTGTGACGAACACGCTTACAACGAAGCCAATATTAAAATTGAACATGCTGAAACTATTTATGATGGATCAACTTCAATTCATATTAGACGCAGATATTTTCGTTCTGGTGAAAGTGAATATTTAATTAACTGGTTGCCGTGTAGATTGACTGATATCAAAAATTTGCTTGATAAGCAAATTAGTGTAGAAAGTATTTCTGTTTGGGGGAGCTATGATCGAAAAAGATTTGTAGATTTAGCTCCAGAAATTCGCAGACGACTATGGGACATCCCTCTTGGTGTTAAAAAGAAAATGAAAAAGCTTTCTTTACAGTCAAAAAGTATTTGGGATAAAAAGTTTGAAATGGAATGGATGGAGAAGCAGCTAAAGGATTTGTCTAAACAACTCTATACCTCAAATAATAAAGCATCAATCGATTGGCCTGAAAACCAAGTCGAATACATAAAAAAAATTCAACATCGACGCGATTCTATAATTGAAGAGTATAATACATTTCGAGAGTCGCTCGAACGTATGGAAAAAGAACATGCAGAACTTCAAGGTGAAGTTGTGTTGCTTATAGAGACAGAGTTTCAACGACTAAATCAAGTTTTCATTCAACAAATGAGACATTGGACCGGTAAGTCTGCAAAGTTAGTTTTGGACTTGAATATACCCCTAATATCGGGAATTTCTATCGATGGTCTGCCTGATTCAATGAGCCTTGAGGAAAGAAATGCTGTTGGCTGGGCATTTTGGACAGCATGCATGACTGTTGCAAAGCCGCCAATATCACTCGTACAAATAGATTCAAAGCTAGACGAACCTCATAAAGAGCAAATTTTAACCATTTTAAATGAACTTTCTCCCAATACGCAAATTTTAGTTTTCAATAATGGAAGTTGGACGTTATAAGGCAGTTATCCAAAAAAAGCAATTTCTCATCAAGAAAGAATTCATGTGAGTCGCAGATAATCAATAATGTTTGAGGTCGCACCAAGGAGCATATGTGTAGTTTTAGGGCTTGTTGAACGAAAATTACAAAATAAATCATCTGTAGGCGGTACGGTTTCTGCAGCATGTTGAAACCATTTTACATAGGAGAATCAGATGTTCACAAATATCAAATATTATTGTAAAAGGCTCGCTAAAATACTTATTCAAGGGAGAGTACAATTCCTCCAACTTATGTTTTTTGAACTGCTTGTATTTGGGGTAATGTTTGGACCATCAAAGATGCATGAAGCATTTATGGTGCTTGTTTTTCTTGGACCAGTTTTATTTCTTTTAAATATAAGAATTTTATTAAGTAAGAACATATTATTTATGGCATACTATACATTTTTTTCAATACCAGCGTGTATTGCTTATTTTATTGCGGCTTCATTTAAAATTCACATGATTACAATGCTTGTTATTACTTTTATTGTTTGTTTATTATATTTTTATGTTCTTTTGTTAAAATATAAACTGGACGAAGCTTTTCTTGACAATGTTAAAATATCACTGGATTTGGTGAGACTATTTTTTATATTAGTTTTGGCATGGGTTGGGATTTATGCTAACTTAAGCAGTACTCTGGGGGATTTTTCTGGATTTCTAAATGTCTTTGCATCGTATAAGGCACTTTCATTTGCTGATGTTAAGAGTAAGTTCTTAATTAATTTTCAAGCAATGTCGTTGCCGTTTATTGTCTCTGCGTCATTGATAAGAATATTGGTAGATGTTATTTTGTTAATAAAAAAGCATCACAAGAATAAAATATATTTTATTGCTTTGCAAAGTCTAGTATTTATTAAAAAGCAAAAGTAATTTTAGGCTAAATGATGATAAAATCAAAGCCGAACATTCTTGTGGAACAAAGAGCAACTGCGAGCGTTCATCAAGGAGAATAAGCTGGGGTGACGGCTCAAGATGCTCAGGACGCCTTTGAAGAATCTATTTACGGAATCCAAGAGATGCTCGAGGTGGATTTGGACAGGCACTTGAGTTATGAGTTGAAGACCAAGACAACGCCGAACATTCGCTACGATTAAGGAAGAAGAACGACGTCAGCGAGTACGGTTATGAACATGGGGGAAATGGGGGTGTGAGATATGGATAGTGATTCACAAATCATACGTGATCGGCTCACATATTTGTATCCTAACAAAATTGTAGATGGGCTAAGCGGGAAAGATCGTTCGTTTTACAGTGTCATATACGGATATCTCAAGGAAAACCATCCAGGAGTTGGTTTAGAGGAGTATGTCCGCTCTCTTGGATTTGATTACATACGTAGAAGCGCAGGCAATAACGTGGTGAACGATTTTGATTTTGCCTCGGTTCATTATCTGATTGAAAATTTCGAAGATATCAACCAAACTGTAATAGCTCAGTTGATTGGTATTTCCCGGCAGCGAGTTTCCCAGCGTCTACACGAAGCTACACAGGGAGGACGAGACTGGAGGGCATCCGGACTTACTGACGAAGAACGACTCATTATACAAATCATGATCGAAGAGGACCTTTATGTTTTTGAATATGACGACAACAGTATTGCGATATTAACCGCTTCACCAAAAGGACCTGTATTTTTACATCGAAACGTCGAATCGATCAGGTTTCATTTCGATTTTGATCACGAAATACTTCAATTGCTCGCATCAAAGGATCGGAATCGGTTCAGTGAAGTGAATCATGATCATCGTCGTGCTTTTGAACAAGTGAGCGTGGTTAACCAGTTGTATTTTCGTCCAACCTCAAATGACAGCACTCTGAACATAAGATACTACTGCTACAATCGTGGAATTGAATTTGAAGAGTATTTAGAGGAACTTGGTATCCATCCTATTATTGATGGAAGAGTGTTGACAGATGAAGATTGGTTTAATAGATTATTGCCCTATGTAGGAAGCGACGGGGTTCTCCGGGTTCCTCACCGGTCTAGCGCTCAAACAGGTCTGGCGAGGCGTGCAAGGGAGTTTGGGATGAGTGCGCAGGAATATGCTGAAATACTTGGGTTTCAATGGAGACATCGTGATTTTGCTTCTGAACACCAACGGCATTTGGTAAGATATGAGGAACTTATAAAGGAACAATCGTTTGATGGGTTTGTTTACTTGCCTTCGGACGGCGGACTTTATCGGGCGTTATACCACTTCTTACGAGGCCGCTACGAAACCATTCAAACGTTTTTAGAAAGAATCGGCTTAGAAAGGCTTAATAAAGAAGAATACCGATCTCGTTTTGGGATTGCAGGCGCGATTTTAGAGAAACTAAAAGAACTACAGTCGGATTCTCAATATGAAATAGGCTCTGATGAACGGATTGCAAGAAACAAAAAAATGGTGACACTGCTCAAAAAACTTTATGACTACCATTGCCAGATTTGCGGTACAGATCTTCCCTTAATTCCTCGCATCGAAAAAGATGACGGTACTTATTATTGCGAAGTCCACCATGTGACCCCGCTCGGAACGGCGGAGACAGCTGCTGATGTCGAGACGTTAGATCATTATTTAAACGCCCTTTGTTTATGTTCATATCATCACTCCTATGTCCATTATTACAAAGGGGGGTATTCTGATATCATCATAGATGGAGATCAGATTTGTCTGTTGTCGGTCCACGGAGAGAAATTGCCGCTACTCTTAAACAAGCACATTAATCTCGAAATAAGAGAGTGTGTAGAATCCTGTGAGGAAATATAAAAACAATGAAGAATAGTTTTTTAAGTAGGAGTGATATTTGTGCAATATGTCAATGAAGCAGAATACTACCACATTCAAAGAAATAAACGCTGGGGAGATAGGGATAACTGGAATGTCGGTGATGTCATTGAAATTGGAAAGATTCAAAATAAGTTTATGGAAAGTCGTTATTCTACTGATTATAAAATTGATCCTGAGCTAAATTTTGAATCGGTTATACTTAAATTGCAGGGAAAACCACTAGATAAAATGGATCGCCGTTTCCTCCAAGATATTAGCAATGTATGGAGAGAATACATTACAAAAACTAGGGAATATATTTTTGAATACGAAAGGGTTAGAATTAATAATAAATTGCCATCAAGGTTCAGGTGCTTATTTGTAACGGATAAAGAAGGGATTAAGTATTGGTTACCGTTACTAGGGAATGCAGACGAAGCAAGTATTTACAAACTCGCTCTTACAGGAATAATTCACAAAACTAATGAAAAATTCGTTCGATTAAATACAAACAGCCAAGAATTTAATCATGAACAAGCAAGAAAATACTGGGCTGGGGAAGATGCTGAGCAACAAGGTTATGAATACCTTTTTGAAGGTAAAGTCAAAGTGCTAGATGTCGTTAATAAAGTGTATCAGGTTTAATGCAGTTTAAGGATAGCCGGAGTTGCCCTTGATTTCGTGGTGAGGTACTCAAAAAAGTTTTTGAAGAATTGTATGGTGACATTCGGACTCGCCAACATAGAGAATGAACGGATCAGGTCAAGGAAGTCTACGAGGAATCCCCGTCAGCTCTATGGCAGTCCCAAGGTCACCGAGAAGCTCCATCAGCAAGGAGTGACGATCTCAGGAAGGCTGGCTGTACTTGGCGAGCTAATGGACTTGTACTCCCGCAAAATCGTCGGCTGGTACACGAGAGACCACATAACCAAGGAGTTGGTGTTGCAGGCGCTGCGACAGGATTACGGTCGTCAGCGTCCCGATGGTGCGGTCTTACACCATTCCGACCGTGGCAATCAGTATGTCGCACACGAGTACCAGGAGTTGCTTCAGGTTTACTTCATGACCGGCAGCATGGCCCGCAAAGGCAACGATAACGCTTGTATTGAATCCTTTCACAGTATCATCAAAAAAGAGTTGATCTATTTGAATAAATACGCAACCCCATGCGGAGGCTCAGCGAAGCATTTTCGAGTACATTGAAGTTTTTTACAACAACGCGCGCATTCATTCGTCGATCGGGTATCAAACGCCCACTGAGTTCTTGTCATTTGATCAACGTTTCAAAAATTACGTAAAATATAAATTTGACGAAGTTTTACTCAAAAGGTATAATCAGGGATAATATAAGATCGGCGGAGGGGATGCTCGTGGATTTTGAAAGCAGGCAGAAGCTCAATCGACGAATAAATGAAAAGCTTACAAATCTACCTTGGTTTATCAAAGAATATGTTGCAAAAAAACGGAGGAAGCTTTCAGCTGCAACATTATTAAATTATTGCCACGATTACATCATCTTCCTTGAGTGGCTGACCAAAGAAAAGCATTTCGAAGGAGCGATGTTGGAGATCCCATTGACCGTGCTGGAGACTTTGACCACACAGCAAGTAGAGGATTTTTTAAACTACTTAGATTTAGAGTTAGATAACTCAAAATTAACTGTAAATCGTAAATTGTCTGCACTAAAGTCTTTATTCGGCTATCTACAAAATCAAGCTGAGACTAGGGATCTAAAACCGTATATAGAACGTAACGTAATGGCGAAAATCGAACTGAACTCAATAAAAGAGGATCAGGAAACCATAGCCAATCGAATTGGAGGGAAAATTTTAAAGGGAGACGAGTTTGAACAATTCAGGCTATTTGTAGCACACGATTACGGAGAAATATACAGAAAAAATAAAAAAATATATAATTTTCATCAAAAAAACCGGGAAAGAGACACCGCAATCATCTCATTAATACTTGGATCTGGGTTACGATTATCGGAGATCGCCGGCTGTGACACTCAGGATCTAGATTTGAAGAAATGTTGCATCCGGGTGATTAGAAAGGGAAATAAAGAACAATATGTATTTTTTAGCGAGCAGGCGTTGCATGATCTAAAAGAATATCTCACGATCAGAGAGAGCCGGTATAGCATAGACAAAAATAACAAGGCTCTGTTTGTTGCAGCTGCTATCGGGCCAACGGGGAAGACCAGGAGGTTAACCCCACGTTCAATTGAAAAAATGGTTGAAAAATATGCAGTGGCAAACGGAAGACCGTCCTTGACAGTTCATACGCTTCGTCATTCATTCGCAACGAGGTATCATCAGGAGAACAATGATGTGCCCAAACTCAGAAATCAACTTGGGCATTCTGCAGTTCAAACAACGATGATTTACACACATCTTACAAACGATGAATTAAAGCAAGCCGTCGATAGGATGGATGAGGTTGCTGGAGAAAAGTGAAACAGTAGCGACATTAAAATATCCCTAATCAAGAAATGGCGACATTAAAATAGCATCATTCACGGTAATTGACATTAAAATAGTTCCATTACATAAGCCACTGTCCTTGCTGATTAAATTTGACATTAAAGTGCCCCTAAAGAATAAAACAATTGCGTTCACAGCAAATCGACGGATACCTTTTTAGTGTCACAAACATATTTTTATTTTGATGGCCCTATTCTAATGTCAATTAAAGGAGTACTTTATTGTCGCTTAACAGCTGCAGCAAAGTCCAGCAGTGGCGCGGCTTTGTTATATATATATGTACAAAATACGGGTTTTGTGAAGTAGTAATGATGACAAATAGCTCACGTTACAAAAGCCGCAAATTTCTGTCTAGCGACCTGCTTTCAAAATACGTTTGATGTCCATCAAAATTACGACACAAACATACTCGGTTTGATCTAAGAAACCTGCTATGATTGTGTCGCAAAAATTAAAGTTCATTTTTAAATAAGTGCTATATGGACAATCGAGCTTTATAGTCAAAAGCGTTTCGATCTCGCCCGTAGGTAACTCCACTTTTATTACGCGTAATTGAATCTTGGTTCCTGGACGTCTTGCTGTTTCAGTTGCCTTCGTGATTTCAATCGTGACGATCTCATCCGGACTTGTTGTATTCAGAATCAGATTTCGAATAGATAACGATTGCAAACTCAGCATATGCTCAATGTTTCTTTCGTTTCGCCAAATCGCCGTAACAGTTCGTTCCCGTTTTTTTCAATTTTACCTCTACTATAAGTTGACAACATTGCCGGTAGCCCCCCCCATACCGTTTCAAAGAACTTAGTTTTCGGATGGCCATCTCCCAGCAACCTTCGGATATGCACAGTCACTCTCCCGTCCTGCCCATTGCTGGCAAAGACTGTGATCGTCGCGCGGAACACAACGATCAACAAAGCCGGCGTAATCACCATGATCACTAGCGAGACGACCAGCATTGCGGCATAAGAAAACAGCAGCTTGAGCCGAATCGACATGCACGTAGTCTCCGCTTGGTTAGACTTCTTTTCTTTCAAATTTATAGTAACCTAGCGAAAAAAAGAAAAGGCAACTAGATAAGAGGAACGCTCCGGCTGTCAGCAGCCGACCTGCAGGCACCGTCGAGCTCAGCCAAAGCATATGCCAATCTGTATAGGCAGTCGGCGAAAAAGCGGCGAAGGTGCTGGATAGAAACGGGGCTAGTTTCGCCAAGGCATACAGGATGAGAGCAAATACCATGAAGCCGCCGGCGGATTTGAAAAACTGGGCAGCAAAGACAAATACCGCGGAAAGTGCGAGCATTGCAACAAAAGCGGCGGTGTATGCTTTAAGCATGCTCCACAAGTCTGCTCCATTGGTCGGTATACCGGCAAACAAGCTACACAACAATGTGACCACGGCTAATACAGCCAATAGCCCGCCAACCGCCGTTCCCAACACAGCAGCCTTGGCCACGAACACGTGTAGCCGCGAATTCGGCCGTAGCAGCGCCAGTTTAAGCGTGCGCGACGCATATTCGTGCGGAAACAAATCGCCGATGACAGTTAAAAGGAACAGCGGAATCCAAATGCCTGTGTAGATGGACAGCAATTCGATTGGGAACGAAGACCCGACCGCCAGCAGGCCAAGAAACGGTTGCAAGGCTTGCAGCGAAACGGCAAGTACAATCGGCAGGACCGTCGAGGTAACGGCGAATGCGATCATTTTTTTACGGTGCCACATCAGAGACCATTCGTTCAAATAACTAGCTTTCCACATGTTCGGCCTCCTTCTTCATCCACTCCAGTTGGTCAATATAGAAGGACTCCAACGACTGGCCGCTTTGCAGCAGAGCCGATACGTTTCCTTCACACTGCAGCTTACCTTGCGCCAAAATACCAATCCGGTTACAAAGCTGCTCCAGCTCATGAATCATATGGCTTGAGATCAGGAAGGAGGTTTCGTTTCGAGATGCAAATTCTTGTACCAGCTTGCGAAACATCACTGTACCCTCAATGTCCATGCCGTTCGTAGGCTCGTCGAGAATAACTAATCGAGGCTTGGGGAGCATTGCGGCAGCTAACGCAAGCTTTTGCTTCATTCCAGTGGAAAAGCCACGGATTTTTTCTGACCGCACTTTGTTAAGTCCCACTTGCTCCAACATCTCATCGATCGCCTTGTCCGTAACATCCGGATAAAACCGTGCCACCATTTGCAAATAATGTCGGGCTGTCAGAAAATCGTAAAAATCGGCTGATTCGATCATACAACCAACATTCCGTATGGCCCGGGCAAAATCGTCGGCGATATCGACACCGAACAGCTGTACTGTTCCCCGATCCGGTCGCAGCAAACCGGTGATCAGCTTCAAAAAGGTTGTCTTCCCCGCCCCATTCGGCCCGAGCAAGCCGTATACGTCGCCCGCGAACAGCTGCAGGCTGACATCCCGAATGCCGCGGCGATTGGGATATGATTTTCCGAGTTGCTTGGTTTCCACTATCGTCTCCAAGATGAACGCCTCCTCTTGTCATTGATTCAGGGAGTGGACAGGCTATACGCGACAGTCTGCCCACTGGCCTATTTCCTGACGTTAATTTTCTGTTGACTCGCTGTCCTCATTATGACCGTGACCGTGGCCGTGTTTGGCCAATGTCTGAACGGTTTTGCCGGTCAAGTCGATCGTATCTGGCGTCGTGCTGTTATATTTCGACAAATCCGCCTGCACGTGCAGCGTCACCTGATGGACGGTGCCGCCGTCATCTTTGCCTGATACCGTAAGATCGGCTTCCTGGTGCTCAATGTAATTTGTTGTGTTCAACTTCGCTTTGACAGTAACCTGTTCAATTTTGATATCCTGCGTCAGTTGCGGCAGCGCGTCTTTAAAGATATCTTCTTTAAAAGGTAGCTGACCCTTTTCCTGATCGTCGTTTTGTTCGCCATCATGCTCTTGTTTCGTCACTTCCTTGATGACAATTGGAGCAATCGCATTGACCACTGCCGGAATTTGCGGGTTGGTCAGTTGCAGTGAAATTTCTTTGGAGCCATCTGTTTGCGGATTAACTGCCACGTAATCCTTCAAGTTGCCCACAAGTGCATCGATGACGGTTTCGATTTGTGCAGAGAATTGAGCGTCCGCCGGATTTTCCGCCTTGTCGCGCTTGCCTTTACCCTCTTGCTCCACATAATAAACATCACTGTATCCCGCCTTGAGCACTGTCTGCTTAGCTTGTTTGTAGAAGCTGACCGACTGCTGCGCGCCGTTAACGGTGAAGTCGGCGTGTCCGCTAGCGCTGTCGTTGCTAGTGTCGACTTTGAATTCACCGCTAGCGTTGGCGAGCGCCTTGGCGTTGTCCTGTAGCGCCGCAGATGCTTGAATGGTCACATTTTGCAGAGATTTTGTTGTTTTCAATGCTGATTTGTAGGCGTCATAGCCAGAAGCGCTTGCCATGGCGCCAATCCCCGTCGCCACCATTACGATGCTGCTGAGTCCAAGTGCTCCGCCGAGTACGATCCATTTCTTTTTCATTGCTTCTCCTCCTGAATACTTGAATTAGGCCTTTCAATGTCATCATAGGCGGAAAAAATGAAACCCCAGTGAAGTGCTTCTTAAATTTTTCTTAACTCGCCTCATCATAGGTAGGGATTGCTGATGTGGATGTTTTATTGATTTTTCTTCCAGCTTGATCCAGTTCAATAACAATAAAGCGGCCTCGTATCCCAGTAATTCAGGATAAAGACCGCTTACGATTTCCTTTATATGTTCCAGCTACTTGACGGATAGCCGTTCAGGAAGTTTTTCATTTATTTAAGGATTGATTTGTGCGTGACCACACTTTTCCTTCAAGTGTTTCATAGATGCCTATGCAGAATACGATCAATTTCTTCATTCGGTCGGAACGTTGCAATAGCTGGTGGACACCGACAGCAGTAACCATGCCTAGTACTGCGCCTGCGAAAACATCTATCGGATAATGGACACCCACCCATACGCGAGAGAAGGCGATACCTCCGGCAAGCGTTAGCCAAAGTGCTGAGCCCTTTTTCCGATACAGGCAGAACGCAGTCGCAATCGCAAAGGCTCCGGTTGCGTGATCGCTAGGGAATGAAGCATTAGCCGAGTGCGCGACAAGCTGGAGCACATGATGAGTAACAAACGGCCGATCCCGGTAAAAGAAATGGCCAAGCAAGCCGCTGGCTCCGAGCGCGATGCAGGCGGACAACACAGCCTCGACCACCATGTTACGAGTCGTTGCTCGTCTGGAAAACCAATAAATAAGCATGCCTGCAAAAAATACGTATTCCCCATCCTGTGCAAAGAAGCGCATCAAGGGATTTAACATGGGGATCGCGTCTCCCCACGCATTCATTTGGCTAAATAGCTGATAATCGATTTCATTGAGGTCCATATTCATCATCCTTTTGTGGTCTGATCACCGCGCAAAGAAGTACGGCGTACATTCACTTTACAAAAGGAAAATGAAAATCTCATGAGAGATTAAGAAATCGGCAACGTAATTGTAACTTTCGTTCCCTTATTTTCTGTGCTGTCAACCGTCATAACGCCTCGATAGTTTTGCACGATTTGCTTCGCGATCGCCAGCCCGAGCCCCGTACCGCCGATCTCCCGGTTGCGAGCCTTATCTACGCGATAAAATCGGTCGAAAATAGAGGGCAAATCTTCGGCTGGAATACCGATCCCGTGGTCTTGAACGGTTACGGCTGCCTCCCCGTTCTCGCGGCGCAATTCCACCTCAATTCGTTTGACTTCCGTCGAATATTTAACGGCGTTATCCAGTACGATCAGCAAAACTTGTTCCAATTGCAACGAACTTACGGCCAATGAAACGTCTTCCAAATCGCATGAATGAACGGCGAACAAAACTTCCGGATGCAATGCCTCCATTCTTTTGACTGTTTGCGCAACGAGTGGCTCTAGCTGGATAAGCTCAAGGGCCTCCAGAATCGGCCGGGACTCCAATTTCGTTAATGTTAATAATTGCTCAGTGATGCCCTTGAGTCTGCGTATTTCATGAACGGACGCTTCTATGGATTCTTCAAGCACAGCCGGATCGTCTTTTCCCCATCGGTTCAGCAAAGACAGATGGCCATCCAGAATCGTAATTGGGGTCCGGAGCTCGTGGGAAGCATCTTCAACGAACTGCTTTTGCTTGCGAAACGAAGCTTCCAACTGATCCATAAGATCATTAAACAACTGTGCCAAATTAAATAATTCATCGCCGTTTTCAAGTGTCGCCACGCGTTCGCGCAGTCCGTTCCTCTTCACATTCCGTATGGCATCGGATAAAGCTCGGATCGGCCGCATGAACTGCCGCGCAATCGTCAGACCGCTTATCGCGCTGATCCCAGTCGCTACAAGAAAGCCAATGCCCATCACCCAGAGTAGCGTTTGACTAAAATGATCGAATGTTTCCAAATTGCTGGCGACTTCAATAGTTCCAAGACCGGGATACGGGGTTCGGTTAACTAATATATGTTCTTCGTTATAACCTGTTTCACCCGACTGTGGTTCACTCACGACGCGTGGCGCCAGCCAGTCCGCATGAAACCGATTCGTCACAACAACCAATGGATTACCCGACGAATCGATAATACGGATCATTTCATTTTGTCCCATGATCGATTTCAAGAACGCTTGCGTTTCAGCACTCTGGACAGTGTCCGTTGTTAGCCCTTTATCTTGAATTCGCTGCTCCACTTGCCCCATTGCCATTTGCAGAGCCGTTTTTTCCTGCTTGAGCATCCACTGCTTCAGCACCAAATACTGCGCAAAATTATACGAAGCAAACAGGATAAAAATCAGACAAGTCGCCCCTAACATGAGCTTCCATTTAATCGGCAGCCGTTTGATCCAATTCCGAAGTGTTGTCATCATCGCATCACGTAACCAATCCCGCGCACTGTTTGAATGAAGCTCTCTCCTTCTGGCTTGTCCAGCTTATTTCTCAAGTATCTTACATACACATCCACGACGTTCGTTTCTACTTGCGAATCGTAGCCCCATACATGATCCAACAGCATATCTCTGGTCAAAACCAAGTTCGGGTGCTTCAAAAACATCACCAACAAATCCAACTCCCGTCTGGTTAAATCGATGATTTGCTGCTCCTTGTATACCATTCTCGCTTCCACATCAACCCGGATATGACGAAACGTTAATGTAGAATGGGGAAAGGCTTCTTGCGTATCGACTCTGCGGAACAGTGCACGCATCCGAGCGAGCAGCTCTTCAATGGCAAAAGGCTTCGAAATATAATCGTCAGCTCCACTATCCAGTCCCAATATCCGATCTGATAACCGATCCCGTGCTGTGATCATGATGATGGGCGTTTTCTTGGCCGTACGCAGCTGACGGCAAACCTCAATTCCATTCACAAACGGCAGCATAACGTCCAACAAAATTAAATCCCAATCCTGCTGCAGCGCAAGCTCTATGCCGCTCCTACCGTCGTAGGCGGCCTGCACAAAGAAATGCTCATGCTCCAATTCGAGCTGTATGAATCGAACTAAACTTTTTTCGTCTTCAATGATTAATATTTGCTTCATGAGGTCTCCTTTACAAGTTTTTCCACTTGGAATGCATGCGATTGACCTTTGACATCCCCAGTTTCCGCCAGCTGCATGCCAATTTTAATAAAAATGGTTGACCAAGGCAAGCTTGCAAGTAACGTGTACAAGCTGAATTTCCATATATTCATCTTCGCGATGCCCACAGGAATCGAGATCGCATGTTGCACAACGGAAATGACCCGTGCGAAAAATACAACTGGGTTGAATGTATGAAAAACAGCCTTCCTTCATAGCAGCCAACCTCGTTTGCATACCACCTACTCTACATGCACGACATGAAAAAATGATGAGAAAGAAAAAAGATCGAACCCGTTACATAAATCTCATGGATTTTTAATGTACAACCCCTACAGTAAGAAATATTACAGGTGAAGGAGTTGTAAAATGAATACTGCCCCTGCAAAAGACTTCAAGCAGTTGTTAAGCAAAGTCCCAGAGGTCACCATCTACTTTTGGATCATCAAAGTATTATGTACAACCGTAGGAGAAACTGCAGCTGATTTTCTCAATGTAACCTTAGGTTTGGGTCTGTCCGTTACTTCGCTCGTCGTTGGTGTACTTTTGGTATTTGTGCTATTCATGCAATTCAGAGCACACCAATATATTCCTGTCATCTATTGGCTGTCCGTATTCTTGATCAGTATCTTTGGAACACTTGTGACTGACAATTTGACAGATAACATCGGCGTGCCGCTTGAAATAAGCACACTTGGTTTTAGTGTCGTTTTAATACTGCTCTTTTCACTGTGGTTTAAAAAGGAGAAAACTCTTTCCATTCATTCTATTGTCACCAGGTCAAGAGAAGCTTTTTATTGGCTCATCATTCTTTTTACTTTTGCCTTGGGAACAGCCGTTGGTGACCTCATGGCAGAGAGCTTGGCTCTAGGGTATCTTGGCACTGGTCTTATCGTTATTCTTGTTGTCGCTTGCATGGCGCTCGCTTGGCGTCTTGGTTTGAATGCCGTCTTAACCTTCTGGATCGTGTATGTTTCGACTCGACCACTTGGTGCTTCTATTGGCGATTACCTCTCTCAGCCCAAGGAATATGGAGGATTAGATTTGGGGGCAACAATCACTAGCGCAGTTTTCGTTGCGGCCATCGCGTTGATTGTCATATTCCTGTCTATTACGAAACGTGATGTCATTGAATCCTCAGCTGTTGTACGGTCCGTCGAAACGAATAAAACTCCATTTGTTCAAGTTGCTGTCGTTCTAAGTGTGCTTGTTATTGCCGGAGGAGCAGGGTATTATTGGCGTCAAGATCGCATTGACAGTGCGGCAACGCAGGTGGAAACGTCCGGTTCCGTCAGTCCCAGTGATTCGCTGGGTGATTTATCTAACTTCCGTTCGATTACGGAAGACACGCTCAATCTTGTGAACGCCGACAAGCTGCCCGCGGCAAAGACGCGCGTCGCCGACTTGGAACATGATTGGGATAGTTCGCAAAGTAAACTGAAACCTAAAAATAAGACGAAGTGGAATGAAGTCGACGGCGCCATCGATCATGTTTTGAAACAACTTCGGGCATCCAAGCCGGATTCGCAAAAATGCAAAACCGCATTAGAAGACCTGCTTGTTGTTCTTCAATAAGCTCACAAGATTTGCACGACGGTATCATTTACGAGAATATTTTTCGACTGCATTTTTATCGTAGCACTCCAGGACGCGATGTCTTTGTATATGCTGTAATCGGTACAAAAGAAACTAATACTGCTCAAGGGTACAGGTTGGTGATGATTGTCATTTTCTTAAACGGTGCGAAATTTCACCGCAACGGTGGATAATGCCAAATTAATGTCAATACCTTTTAAATGGAGTAGTCAAATATCATTGAGCCGTGACAATAAACTACTCCCTTTAAATGTCGCTTTACATCTCATGCCTTTCGAACTGATCTCACAGTGCATATCACGACTCGCCATAGATTGGATCGTTCTGCTTTTTCATGCAACAGGTTAACAATTTGATTTCTAAGGACAATCGTTTGAATCACAAAAAAGCAGCAGGACGGTACGCTGTGCATCCCCTGCTGCTTTTGATCTTGCGTAGATATCTTTGCCAATTGCATATATCTAGCCTTCATAACGCTCATCCTTTTGGTAACGCTCCATAAGTTCAAGTTCCTTCAAAGATTAAATGTCTTTTAGTCCACCAACTACCTTGTTTCTTTCGTAGGCAAACAGGATCATCAGTACGCCTAGAATGGCGCATATCATATACATAAATGAATAGGAGGAAAGGTCCGCGACCGGGCCCATAATGACTCCGCCTAGAGATACACCCAAGTCAGCCATGGCAATAAATAAGCCAACTAACACATTACGATTCATCTGCGGCAATACAAAAGTCAGATACGTGGTTAACGTAGGATAGAGGACTGCCTGAGCAATCCCCATTAGAAGGGCGCCGACATAGAAAAATACAGCTCCTCCCATTGCAGAAAAGCTTACACTTTGAGCCGCTACAGCTACAATAAGCATCATTGACATGATAAAAGTTGAATGCCATTTGCCATCGGAGGGGATTTTCTTTCTCAACACAAACCGGGCAACGACGACCGTCCCTGCTTGTATCATGAGATAAATGGCTGCATGGCCGCCTTCAATTTGAGGCGCGTATAGCGGTATAAAAGTTGTCACCGCTCCAAAAACCAGGGAAGCCATCAGCATCAACATACTGCATTTGAATAAATGCGGGTTTTTGACCAGTTGGCTGAAAGACTGAAGCATCGTTGTATGCTGCCCTGACGGACTGGAATTAGGCTCCGCCCCCTTTTTGTCCATTTTGGCACTATAGCCCACTATTCCTGTTAGAATGGCAATTCCAAACATACCAGCTGTAAAAACATTCATATCCCCTGTTTGCCAAATACCTATAGCCAGTAAAGGACCAATAATTCCCGGTATCGAAGCACATAAGGAGTACAACGAAATTCCTTGTGAACGATCCTTATCCGGAAGTGCGTCGATAATGCCCAACTGTAAGGTCATGGAGAAAAAAGCCGTGCACACGCCTTGCAATATACGAGCAACGAAATAGCCCTCCAATCCAGATAAGGTGTATATTATGAGAGCGAATCCATTAATAGCAAGAATTGTGCGCAAAACTTTAATTGCCCCGTATTTATGAATCATTTGGCCTGCCCACGGCCGAAACAACATCGTTGTAAACAAATACGCCCCCATAATGATCCCGATCGTCGTATTCGTAGCTCCTAGTGATTCGCCTTTCAAAGGAATGATGACATTCAATATGGAGTTAGCGCTAAAGTACAAAATCGTCAATACATATAGCCGCAAAAAAGGCCACGACAAAGCTCCTCTCAAAATGATTGCTCCTTCCCCACTTCTATTTAATAATGCTCTTTGCTTTATCGCTACGTAATAATCATCTGAAACAGTTTCCTTGAATACGCGGACTGTACGTCTTTTAACTGTTCGATCCTGACTACGCCGATACCACTTGTGTTGCCAAGTCTTGTTTTCTGCATTTCTCACAATACCCATATACTTCAAAGCTATGCCTTACGATCTGAAATGTATCCGGTATCTCCATATTATGCATAGGACAGAACTCTAACGGAATAATGGTGTGGCAATCCAGACAAATCATATGATGGTGATGATGATGTCTTCCGTAACATCCCATTCTGAATTTCACGCCGTCCTCGAAGAGGAATTGCTCCAATATGCCCATTTCTTGTAATATTCTCAAATTTCGATAGACGGTATCATAGCTTAGACCAGGATGCTTCAATGCCAATCCAAGGTACACATCTTTGGGATTAAGAAAGCCAACTGCATCAGCAAACAAGCGAGCTAGTGTACGTCGTTGCTCTGTAATCCGTAAACCTTTGGATGACATCGCTTGAATCATACTTTCTGAACTATTATGGTCAATCACTGTTATGCTGCCTCCGATAAAATTATTGTAAAATTTACGATTAATAAGCATGAAAAATTAACTAAACGTAATTATTACATTTAGTTAATCTTAACAGCCATTCACTGTTTCGTCAAACCTTAAACAAGCAACTTTTCCTGTATGGCAGCTATCACTTCTTCTTGGGAGAAATTTTCACCTATAAAAACAGCTACATTAGGAATTTCTGCTCTAGGTCTGAGCTTCACTATTTCTAGCTCTCGATAAGCGTATTGAAACAAATGGGGTTGATCTTCATTGGCAAACGTTAATATCCCTTTGGCCCGGTACACTTCCTTCGGCAAAAGGCTGATGAAATGCTCAAATTCGTCCCTGTCGATCGGAGCTTGAAAATAATGGGTATACACCATGACATGATCATAGGAATGATGATGTTGAACGCCATGATGATCATGGCTGTGTGTATGTTGATCGTCGTGACTATGATGATGGTGGTCACATCCGCTGCTATGGACGTGTTCCTCTTTGTCCTTGTCAAATATCACCTGTTCCGCCTGTCGTTCTCTCCTTTGGTAGGAAGTATCCTCTGTTAGTTCCACATTCATGAAGTCAAGACTCCCTATACAATGTACGGTAGCCTTAATAGCCGCATACGCGTTCAATCGTCTAACAATTTGCTCAGCTTGCCGTAGTTCATCCGGAGTAACTTGATCTGCTTTGTTCAATATGAGCCAGCCGGCACATCGAATTTGATCTTCCATCAATCGCAGTGTTCTTCGCGTACCCGCGGCATTCAATTCAAGCAAATACTTGATGTTTACTACCGTCACAATGGTTTTAAGCTCCACCTCAGTCAGTAGGGAGCTTTCTGTTATGCTATCGATGACCTCTATCGGATTCGCTACTCCTGTAGATTCAATAATGATGACATCAGGACTATAGGTGCGGCAAAGGTCTAGAATTGTCGCTCCAAGATCCCCGCTGATGGTACAGCATATACAGCCGCTCAGCATTTCTGCCATCGGAATTTCGATATCAATCACTTGTCCATCTATATTGATATCGCCAATTTCATTCATAATGACTGCCGGCTTGAGACCCGATTCCTTGCAGTAGTCTAATAGATTGTTTAATAAAGTTGTCTTGCCGCTGCCCAAAAAACCGGACAATAAATATATGGGAATGGTTTTGTTCATGTTTACGCCCCTTTTAACGTAATAATTACAATTAATTTGTTGAAAAATATATCTTTTTCCTCGCTTTGTGTCAAGAGTTTTACATTTGCTCCTGGCATTCCACCTATCGTACATTTAAGTTAGTCGTAAATTTTACTTTTAAATGTAATCTTTTCGGTAGTCTATGAATATGGAAGGAAAACCTATCTTCTATTCAGGAACACCATATGTAGTCCTCATGGGTATCGAAATGAATGAACAACGTCTGCAATTTGGCATGGAATTTCAGTTTGAAATGATCTTATTTGACATTAACCAGAAGACATTTTATAATTTATAATTGTAATATTTACAATTAAGGAGTGTGAACCATGTCAAAAACTGAACAAGTCTCCGATCCACGAATTCCCGTTACCATTCTTACCGGATTTCTAGGCGCTGGAAAAACAACCCTGCTTAATCATGTGCTTACCGCAAATCATGGACAGAAAATTGCTGTTATCGTAAATGAATTTGGTGAAGTTGGCATTGACAATCAGCTCGTTGTTGGCGCTGATGAAGAAATTTTCGAGATGAACAACGGCTGTATTTGCTGCACGGTTCGGGGTGACCTGATTCGCATTCTCGGTGACTTGATGTTCGCCAGAGAAGGTGCTGCTGGCAGTAAGAAAGTCGAATTTGATCGTGTCCTCATCGAGACGACGGGATTAGCTGATCCAGCACCGGTTGCCCAAACCTTTTTTGTAGATGAAGAAGTAGCCGATATGTATAAACTCGATGCGATTGTTACCGTCGTTGACGCCAAGCATGCCGGACAGCATTTAGACGATGGACATGAGGCCCAGGAGCAGGTTGCTTTTGCCGATGTCCTTCTCCTTAACAAAATCGACCTCGTTTCTGAGGAAGATGCTGCCAAATTGGAAATTCGACTGAAATCTATGAATGGCGCAGCCAAGATCTATCGCACGCAACAGTCCCGGATCGATATCAACCATATCTTAGGAATTGGCGCATTTGACTTAGAGAAAAAGCTGGAAATTGATCCCGGCTTCCTTGAAGAAGAAGCGCATGAGCACGACGATGAGGTCACATCGCTGTTCTTCCGTGAAGAGCGTCCGCTTGATTTGATGAAAATGGAACGATTTCTACAAGTATGGTTGTCGGAGCATGGTACGGATACATTCAGATACAAAGGCGTGTTACACATCAAGGGTGTGAAACAACGCGTTATTTTCCAAGGTATTCATATGCTTTTTACCTCGGCGCCTGATCGGGAATGGAAAGCGACAGAAACCCCTCATAATGAATTTGTCATCATTGGGCGCAACTTGGATGAAGCATGGTTTCGCGAACAGTTTGCAGCATGTGTCGCTGACTAATCTCTCCCTCTACCCTCTAATCTGTCTGCTTGCCGCTTCAGGCATCTGGACTAGTTACGAGGGTTTTATGTTACATAAAGAAAGAAGTAAAGGGGGGTTGTCCAGTGCTGGATGAACTCTATCGAAAGATGGTTATGGATCATTACAGGAACCCCAGGAACAAAGGGAAATTGCCTGAAGGGACGGTTCGGTTAGCTTATAAAAATCCAACCTGTGGTGATGTGATGGTTCTCTATCTGGATGTTGGAGAAGATCGTATTCACGACATTCGTTTCGAAGGCGAAGGCTGCTCGATTAGTATGGCCTCCTGCTCCATGATGACCGAACTCGTAAAAGGGAAATCTCTAACGGAAGTACAAGTGCTGATCACTCAGTTCACCAAGATGATAAAAGACGGGAATCCTGAGGATATAGACTTGCTCGAGGATGCGGCCTCCCTCTCTGGCGTACATGCCTTAAGAGCTCGACATAATTGCGCACTCATGGGCTGGCAAGCCTTGCAAAAGGCCCTTCAAATTCAGTAAGCAGCTAGACAAAACATACCCATGATCTCATCTGCAAAAGGAGTCCATTTATTCCATGAATGACAAACCAATCATCAATCTTCCTTCAAAAATAGAACGTCACAAGCGATTCGGCTCTGTGGACCCCATTCAAGGAACCAAACCGACAACCAAAGCGGAAATGGCAGATTTGCAGAATACCCCTCATGATTATCTGTTTCAGCTGGATAGCGTGGGGATCTGTCAGGTGCAACATCCGATCACAGTCTATTCCGATATCGAACCCATCGAGCAAACAACAGTAGCGTCCCTGCAATTGACTACAAGCCTGCATCGGGAAGCCAAGGGGATCAATATGAGCCGTTTGACGGAACAACTGGAAGTATACCGTCAAGAAGGCTGGTCAACGGAACTTGCTACGCTTGCCAAGTTCACCAAAGAATTGGCAGTGAGAATGAATCAAGATAAAGCCGAAATTAAACTTTCCTTTCCGTGGTTCTATGAAACAGCCTCGCCTGTGATGAATTTAAAAGGACTTAACCATGCTCAGGCAACGGTTCAAATGACATACCAGCAAGGTCAGTTGTTTACGAATGTTGGACTTCAAGTTGCTGTAGCCACTTTATGCCCCTGCTCCAAGGAAATTAGCGAGTATAGCGCTCATAATCAGCGAGGTATCGTGACGATATCCGTTGAACTTCATGCTGATTTTGAAGGTGACTGGAAAGTGCTGCTGCTAAGTGCCGCCGAGTCCAATGCCAGCAGCGCCTTATTTCCGATCTTGAAACGTCCCGATGAGAAAGCAGTAACCGAGAAAGCATATGAAAACCCCCGTTTTGTCGAGGACATGGTCAGACTTGTTGCAGCTGATTTATACGAGATGGACAGCGTGAGGTCATTTACGGTGGAATGCAGAAACGAGGAGTCCATTCACTTGCATGATGCTATCGCTAGAGTATCATATACCAAGGCATAAGCCAGCGTTTTTTATTTGAGTGGGAGGTAGTTAACGATGTTAACATCTGTAGAGCTCCATCGCCAAGAATCCCCAGCTACGGTTCGATGTATGATTGTGACTGTTTCAGATACACGAACACCGAATTTTGGCGAAGTCTTTCGATATTTAAGTTTTGCTGAGGATATTGGCTCCGCTGCGATTCTTAGTCGCGCTATCGCCGGAGTTACGATCTCCCGTTCATCTTGAATGGCCCCGTTAGAATACACATTGCGAAAACTCCTTCAGCTGATGAGAAAAGGTCGCCAGATGGCGACCTTAGTTTAATTCAACTTTTATGTTGATCCCCTCAAATTTAAATGTAAATATTACGATTTGAAAAGATGCTTTTAACCTGCTCGAACTGCCTCACGTCTGGCTTCTCGCTCCTGTTCACTCATTTTAGGACAACTGTAACAAAATCCCTTGCCTGTGTCCGTCTCATAAGCTAAACAGCACGTTGCTCTTTGGCGGATTTGCTGCTCTTCTTCTGTAAGGTGTGGAATGAAGCGGAACGAAACGTTGAATGGATTTCTAACCAAACCTAAGGATTCCAAATCTAACTCGTTCAAAAGCGCATCAAAATCAGCCAATATCGTATCTTTCCGGGCAGCTGAATTCTGTTCGAGCAAGATGTCCTTTTCATTGTGCAGCCTCGTTGTAAATTGCGCCCAGAGCTGATTCGCGGTTGCACCGCTGACGGTAACCAGAGATAAGATCAGCGGCTTCACTTCCTGGCTATAAAATTCATTTAAGATGCTTGTACGCCATGCAGAACGGTTCTCATCTGATTTCAGCGTGCTGAAGGGATCCTGAACATGAAGAACAAATGATGTCTTTCGTTGATTTCCTTCAAAATAAAGCTGAAATGAGAGATTAGCAAGTCTCACATCCAAAGCGGCATCGGTTAGAGAGATTCCCGCCTGGAAAGCCGCACAGACACTGCCAAACCAGCTCATAAAATGTGTAGCAGCCACCACAGGATTGTTTGTATGTATAAAAGGCATCAGCTTATGCAGGAAATCTTGAAGCGTGGTCTTACTTTTTAATCTCGAAAGTTGAATGCTCAACGATGCATCTTCTCTTCCTTTATCAACCAAATGATAATGTTTGAGTATTTGGCTGCTAATACCTTCTTGGTTCATGGGCCCTTACCTCCTGCTATTGAAAATTTTTGCTCATGTGCACAACGGTTTCTGATTCCCAATAGTATTCGACGTACCCGCGAGACTTCCAGAATGGATAACCGCCCGGCAAGAAAGTGGACGTATGCAAATAGCTCATCTTATAACCAGCTTCTCTTGCAAAATGCTCGGCGATCGCATAGAGACGACTTCCGATTCCCTTTTTCCGATGATCCGAATGAATATAAAACTTGACGATTTCACAAACCGGCTCGCGCCCGAATGCGGCTTCCACTTCGGGAAATCGTCTGTCATACGGTCTGACGGCAGCTGTGCCTATGATTTGGCCACTTGCATCTGTGGTAATCAAAAACAGGGCATTGGAAGGCTGAATATACACTTCGTCAAAGAATGCCAGATCATGCGGATCCTCATAATAAGTACCTTGCGGGTATAAATCGCTCATCACCGTTAATACAAAGCTTTTAATCTCGTCAATCCTGTCGCTGTCTGCTGGCACTATGCGATACGCTGTTTCTTGGTCCATTTGTACATTCCCCTCATTTTTTCTTCTGAATTCTGCTTCCCTCAGTCCATATAAATGGAACTCCCTTGACTAAAGTCCGCTCGTTGCTGTGCCTCGGCATTCATATGCAAAGTAGAATCGGGAACTTCCAGACTTTGAATCAGGTCTGATCTGTGATTGGCATGGTCAGCAGGGTTTACACTCCAAGGCTGCAGCTGCCAAGCCATCGTGCGAATGGTTTCCATATCTGCCAACGTCGCAAAGCCTTGCTCTTCCATCCAGTCATCATTAAACAAGGTTTGGATATAACGTTCCCCCCCATCGGCAATCATGCAGACAATGCGCTGATTCGGCGTAAGTTCTTGCGCAACATGGAGAGCAACCAGTGCACAAGCGCCGCTAGAGGGACCCATAAGGATGCCCTCATGACGAGCAAAGGCACGGGCTGTGAGAAAAGCCTGCTCATCCGTCACTTTATAAGTACGGTCAATATAGTCCATGTTCAGATTAATCGGTGTCCAACCAAGACCTACCCCGGGTATACGATAGGAATCCATATGACCACCAAAAATGGCAGAACCAACTGCGTCCACACCGATGATTTGCACATCCGGCGCAAAGGTTTTGAGGTACTTGGAAATGCCGCCTAGCTGCCCGCCCGTACTAACGGCTGCGATAACTACAGCCAGGTCAGATGGGCAATTATTCAGGATTTCACGCGCCGTGCTTTTAAAATGAGCTTCACTGTTAAGCAGATTAAAGCACTGGTCAGGACGATAACAATTCGGGATCTCTTTGGCCAGCCTGTTGGCAAGCGAAATTCTTGTTTTGTGATAGCTGCCACTGTCATCTTGCTCGGTTACCACAATAACCTCGGCCCCGAACCCTTTCAACAGCGCCAGATTAGCATTCGTTGTCTTGGGATCAACCAATACGATGACACGGTAGCCTCTAGCAGCACCAATCATGGCAAGGGAAATGCCAAAATTCCCGCTTGAAGACTCAATGATGGTGCCTCCAGGCTTTAACAATCCTCTGCGCTCAGCTTCAGTAACTAGATACATCGCAGCGCGATCCTTAATGCTTCCTCCGGGATTGTAGCGTTCATATTTCAACAAGACTTGGCCTTCATTCGCTTTATTACTGTTAGGTATCGTGATGAGCGGTGTATTGCCAATTGTCTCCAGAATACTGGCGATCATAGCTTAACCATCCTTCCTTCATAAAGACGCTGTTCCAGATCACCTGCACATTTGAGCAGCAATTGCGTATGCGGTTGACTGCTTTCATGAAGCAGCTCGCTAGGGCACTTAGTTTCACTAATGCTTCCATTATTCATCAAAGCGATATGATGGCAAAAGTTGCGCAGAACATGAATATCGTGTGATATCATCAGAATGGCGAAGTCAAACTGCTGATGCAGACGTTGGAGCAAGGCCAAGATCTGCGCTCGTACGCTCATGTCCAGGGCAGATACCGCCTCATCACAGATCAGCACTTCCGGCTCCAGCACCAACGCTCTAGCAATCGCAATGCGCTGACATTGTCCAGTACTTAACTGAGGAGGCCTCCTGTTGAGAAGATCGCCGGTAATGCCCACTTCATTCAGATAATAAGTTGCCTGCTCTTTTCGTTCTTTCCTGGTTCCGATCTGCAAGTATTGCAATGGTTCTTGGACCAACTCGAGCGCACTGCGCCCCGGGTGAAGACTAGCTCGGGCATCTTGGAAGACCAATTGAATTTTCCTACTCATCTCCCGTCTATACTTGCCTTGTATTCGGTTAATATGGTCCCCGCGGTACAACACACTTCCACCGCTTGGAGACTCCAATCCGACGATACATTTGGCTAACGTTGATTTGCCGCAACCGCTCTGCCCCAATATACCCAAGATTTCCCTGCTATTTAATGTAAGATCGATATCGTGTAATACACATTTCTTTGAATGAAAAGTCTTCTCCAACTTGCGAATCTGGAGTAGAGGCTCGCTATGACGCAGCAGTTCAGCACGATCATTAGAAGGCTTTACGATTTGAAGACGGGAAGCGAGCAATTGCTTTGTATAAGCGGTTCGAGGCTTCGACAATACGGCACTGGTATTGCCTTCTTCTTCAATGATTCCTTTATTCAATACGATTACTCTATTGCTTATCGCATTCGCCACTGCGATATCATGGGTAATCAAAAGAATGGTTAAACCCAGCTCTGCCTGCATCTTTTTTAATAAATCAAGCACTTCTTTTTGACTCACCGTATCTAACGCTGACGTAGGTTCGTCTGCAATAAGGACGGATGGCTTCAGACATAGCGCAAGCGCAAGGCAGACGCGCTGACACATGCCGCCACTAAGCTCAAAGGGATAACACTCCAGAATGCTTTTACTTTGCGCTTCTGTGAAATTAAGCATGCTCAGCATTTTTACCGCGATCGACATGACTTCATCCTTAGCAGCCATGCGGTGAAAGAGAAGAATTTCTTTGAAATTTTCTTTTATTTTAAGAACCGGGTTAAGCGCCAGCTGGGCATCCTGAAAAAGCATGGAGATGCCTCTTCCACGAATCTGATCCCACACTTTAGATTTAATTGTCATATCCACATGCCATGTGGAGCCAATCTGCAGGGTTCCGCTAGCGATATTCGCAGAAGGCGGAAGCAGCCCTGTAACCGCCTTGGCAATCGTTGATTTTCCGGAACCGCTCTCCCCTAAAAGGGCGAGGATTTCGCCTTTTGTCATATCAAATCCAAGCTGATCCAGAACGGCAATTGTGGCTTGGTTTTGCCTGTAAGTCACTTGTAAATTTCGAACCTGCAGGATCGCCTCACTTTGTCTTTCCAGCATGTATACTCCTCCCTTTGCGAAGCAATACCAGCTCAGTAAGCATGGGCCTGGCTACAGCTCCAATTTTTCATAAGGATCTAACCGGTCTCGCAATCCCTCACCAATCAAATTAAAGGCAAAGACGGTAAGAACGATAAACAGAACAGGTCCGATCAAAATATGCGGGGCTTGCATGAAATGCGCTCGCCCATCCGCCAGCATGCTGCCCCATTCAGGCGTAGGAGGCTGTGATCCTAATCCAAGAAAAGATAGTGCCGCAATGGATAAAATCAGGCTGCCCAGCTCAAAAGTAGCCAAGATGAGAACCGGACTTATCGCTTTAGGAAGTAATTCGCGAAAAATAATTGTCCGCGTTCTGGCTCCGAGTATTCTGGCCGCTGCAAAGGAGGTTTCACTCTTGGCATGCAAAACTACACTCCGGGTTAAACGCGCAAAGGAGACCCACCATACAGAAACTACAGCTATTAGAAGATGAACCAAGCTTGTGCCGAATAAACCGGCAATGACCATGGCGAGCACCATAAAAGGAAAGGCTAACAGCACATCAATAAGCCGCATCAGGATGCTATCAACGATAGAGCCATGAAACAAACCGGCTATAAGGCCAACCAAAAGTCCAGCCAAGAGGGCCGTACTTAAAGCCATCATGGAAGATACCAAGGTCGTTTTTCCTCCGTAAAGCGTTCGAGCGAACACATCGCGGCCAAATCGATCCGTGCCCATGGGGTGCTCAAAGCTTGGTTTCTCCAGTCGCTCGCTCACACTCTGTTTTAAAGGATCATAAGAAGTAAATAAGGGCGCACCCAAGATGAGTATGGCCAACATACTTAAAATAACGATTCCAACAATCAAGCTGATCGGACTTTTGATGCTACGCAACTTCTTCAACGCTTGCTTCTCCTTTTCGTTGGATTCGAGGATCTACCAACGCATACACAACATCAACGAATAAATGAATGAAGATCACTAACGCTACTATAATCAACGCATACCCCTGAATAACCGGATAATCTTTCAGCAAAATACTGTCAAGGGCATATTTGCCAATGCCAGGCCATGAAAAAATGCTTTCCGTGACCACAGCGCCGCTCAGAAGCCCCGTCAGGGAAAGGGCAATCATGGTAATGATAGGCAGCAGCGCATTTTGCAAGGCATGCCTGACGACCCTCTTGCGATCCAGCCCTCTGGCTTGAGCAGAGAGGATGTAGATTTGACCAAACTCGGACAGCATATTAGCTCGCATCATTCGTATGAATTGCGGTGCACCCATACAACCTAAAGTTAATGCGGGAAGCCATAGTCTTCCCGCGTTAACTTCACTACTTATTTCATAAACACCCACGGTTACGGCAAAGAAGGATAACAGGAAAAGCCCAACGACAAAAGCAGGTATCGAAGCCATAGCCACGCACGCAAGACGAATGACATGATCGGTCGGTCCCCCCGATTTAATCGCTGAAACTGCCCCAAAAAACAATCCCAGCACGACTTGAATGAGTAGAGCAACGAAGGCTAGCATGGCCGTTGCCGGGAGTCTTTGGGCAATTTCTGCGACAACCTGCCCCCCTGTTTGGATGGATGTACCCAAGTCAAATTGCAGCACCCGCCCAATCCATGCCGCATATTGAACGGCCATGTTCTGATCCAGCCCCAATTGCTCGCGCATCTCAGCTGCTTTGTCCTCATAGGCCTGTTTATCCAAAGCCGCCTCTGCAGGATGCCCTAGAAACAGTTCCACCGGATCGCCCGGAGCCATACGAATCAAGGCAAAAATAAGAATCGTTGCACATAGCAGCGTGAGCAAAGCTTCTAACAATTTTTTCAGTATGACCTTCAGCATTCGGATACCTGCCTATTGGGAGCTTATGGTCAAGTTGGCATTCACCACATTCTCATATTGTCTGAAATGATCTTCGAAGCCTTGAAGCGATTTACTTACCGCTGAAATTTGCGGACGCGGGAATAAACTAATGACAGGGGCTTGCAGCGCGACTCGCTCATTGATTTTGAGGGCCAACTCATGACGTGCAGCCTGATCCGGGGCTTCGGCCAATTGCGCCAGCAATTTATTTGTTTCTTCATCCTTGTATCCGCCAAAGTTTGCGCTTCCTTCTGGCGCAAATTGACCTTTTAGCAGCGCATATTCATCTCCGAACGTGTTCCATGCCTCAATAGAAGCGTCCCAGTCACCCGATTTCCGAGCCGTTTCGATTAAACTGTAATCCCCATGCTGAACACTAGCCTTGATTCCGATCTTGGTCCATTGGCTTTGCAAAGCTTCACCTAAAGCCTTATCGCCACCCCAAGTCATCAATCGCAGGGTTAAAGGATTGCCGTCCTTCGTTCGAATGCCATCCGAACCTTTTTTCCATCCCGCCTCATCCAACAGCTGCCCTGCTTTGTCCAGGTCCGTCTTCGTGTATACGGCATTTCTGGCTTCTTGGTAAGCCGGGTTGGAGCTTAGCCATGTCGTAATCGGTGTACTTTGCCCCTCTGCTGCAAGCACGACGAGTTCACTTCGATCTAGCGCCCAGGATAGAGCCTGCCTGACTTTCACATCGGCGAACTGAGGTTTGTTCAGATTCAAATAAATCGTTTGCGTATTAGCCGCCGGCGTAGCCGATAACCGGACCTCTTTATTATCTTTGAATTGAGCCAAGCTTGTTGCTGGTATATTTAAGACCACCTGGCTTTTTCCGCTTAATGCGGACAGCACCCTCGTTTGCTCATCGCTGATCGCTTGATAAACAATCCTTGGGATGACGGGAGCTTTCCCCCAATAGTTTTTATTCAGCTCCAGCACCATTTTTTGTTTAGGGACAAATTCAACCACTTTATACATACCGGAAAGATCCATCGTATCTACAGAATCCTGTTTGGCATCGGCATTAACAATCAAGGTCTGATAGTAAGAAAGATTCAGCGGCACTTGCAGATGGCTGCGCTTGGTCTTCACACCGATCGTGAAATCGTCCACCTTCGAGAAGGTTAAGTCATCCAAGTATGGCTTCGCCGTCAGATCCAGGGATCTCGAGCGTTCCAGCGAGGCGATTACGGCAGCGGCATCAACGGCTTTTCCACTCCAGAAGCTCGCTTTCGGTCTTAATTTAATTTCCCATGTCGTCGGATCGATTTCTTTGGCGCTTTCTGCCAGAGAGGGTTCGATCGCTCCCTTCGCATTGACTCTAAACAGTGCTTCACCGGCCCCTATGCCTCTTAAATAGCTGGACGTAAGCGGCTTCACGGGGTCCAAGCTTGCGGCAATGTCTTGCGCTGCCACATTGAGCTCTTTATTCATCGCTGGGTCAGTTGTACTGACTGCCATACTGGTTGCTGTACTGGTTGCCGTGCCGCTTGGTGTACCCGTTTTATTCGTGCACCCCATTACTGTCATGATTGCACCTACGAAAAGGATCAATAATAGCTTTTTCATCGACGTCTCACAAACTCCTTTGTCCATAACGTATAATTTTTATGTTCCTCCTAGATGGCTTGTGCAATGACCTGCATGCGTCTTCCTCGCAAGCTTTGGCTATAAATGAAAGGACTTTCCGGATCATAGGTGTCAATATGGGGGGCCGGTTTATCAAATAGCTGCAGAAGGCGAAAACCGCTTGATGTAAGATATTGTACGAATTCTTGAGGGAATAGAAGACGATGTCTCAGATGTTCGACAATGGGGGTTTGGCCTTCGATGGTCCAGCGATAATCCCGCTCGAGCATTTGATTCGGCAGGTCGATGCTAAAGCGTGTTTGCAGGGATACAACCGTATCGTTTACTTTTCTCTGCTCTACGAGATCTTCGGTCAGCCATCGCTGTCCCTCTGGGGTCAGGAAAAAGGCCGCATTTCGCATATCCAGGTACAGCAATCCCCCCGTATGAAGATGCTTGCGAAAACACTGTAAACTTGCGAGTACCTCCTCGTTGGTGAAATTGTACAAAAACGTGCTTCCCACGCAATAAAGAGCGTCAAACTGTTGCTTAAGTGAAAAGTCAGACTGATTCCCATAGACGAAGGACAAGTCAGGATAGTGATCTTTTGCCCAGGAAAGCATCTCTTCAGAGTTATCCAGACCCACAGCCTCATAACCGGCACGATTCAGATACGCCACCTCGCGCCCAGGTCCCGAACCGATATCCAGCACTCTCTTCCCTACCTTATATTCAATCAAAAGCTTATGTATAAATTGGGCCATACTTTGGTCATGCTCCCCGTTAAATACCAGGTAAAGCGAAGGATTCGTATGTAAAAAGTTATCGGTATCCGTTTTAATATGCATCCGTTTCTTCCTTTCCCTTGTTGCTGGTGTAACAATACAGCTCAGAGGATGAGCCGCTGAACTGCGTGAAGGGGAAGGGTTCAGCAATTAGCGCCGTCACGCCATTATTCATGAATTGAGCTACTACGGCACTTCCCGTTTGGGCATAGACGGTTAATGGGATCTGCCTTTCTCTGACACGCTCAAGGATAAGGTCAAACGTGCCATTGCTTAACGTCATCGCTGTGCAAATGACACTGTCGGCCTGATCCAGCACGATGTTCATGTCCTTCTCAACAACGTGTCCCGCTTGTGTCTTTTCCATCTGCAGGTCACAAGGCAAACAGACTCCCCCTCGTTCCTGAATGGCTTCTACCAAGGGGTTGACCACACCGATAAGCGCAACTTTTTGTGAGGTTTGAATATCAGCAACCTGCGCAATCAGCGCATCACGCTGTTTGGCTTTCTGAATAGGAGTTCCCGCCGAAAGCTCAACCACCTTCGTGCAATTCGATTTGTGTGGATAGATGACGCCCAAGTACGCATCCATCGCTGCAATTTGTGCGGGCAGCCTCTCATCTTGTAAAACAGCATCCAGGAAAAGCCCTGAAAACTCAGCTGCTACTTCCATATTCAACTGGGCGGAGGTATGCGAGCAGGCTCCGAAATAAGATTCTACTCTTAGCAGTAAATAATAATTGTGATATTTGGTCGTAGAGGATGGAAATTGTGTAGTCTGATAAATATAGGAGGATCCGGTTACGGGCAATGTATCAGGCTTGGGGCCAAGTTTACCCTCTAGTATAGCTTGTCGTAAATTTGTTACGGTCAATTGAGCTTGCGTTTGCAGATGAATCACTCCTTTATAGGATCGAAACCCAAGATAATTCGTTTAAGCGCTTCTTCGCCATAGTGCCTGGCATTAAGACCTTCCGTGTCTTGCGAGATCACGTGGCCCAAGTAGCAAGCATTATCAATAGGAGTCTCAACGGACTTACCGATAAAATCCTCCATCTTGTAGCGGGCAATGTGTTCATCCGACGCGAGAGATTCTATTCCTTGGACGTGCGTAATGGTACCGCACTGCGGGGGAACGAGAAACAGCGCAGCAGCACTGATGATTCCACGATCTTTTCGGGCTAAAGCAGGCTTTATGCCCAAAGAGAGTTCAACAAAGGCTTGGAGTAAATCTAAGCCCGTTACGCGTTCAATGAGTTCCACAATATAATTGCCAGCCGTTCTGGGATTGATCTCAACAATTCTAGGGCCATCGACCGTGAGCTTCACTTCGGTATGGGCAATCCCGTGATCGAAGCCAACTGCTTGAAGTGCATCACGTACAAATCTCGTTACATCCTCATACATCCCCTCTTCCAACTTTGCCGGGAACATGTGACCATTTTCGATAAAGTAAGGGGTTCCTGTAATGGATTTGTCCGTAATGCCGATTATTGTGGTCTCGCCATTATAGGAAACACTCTCCACACTGACCTCCTCTCCGCTCATATACGCCTCAAGAAGATAGGTGCATTCTCTCTCTTGGTCTCGAAAATTAAGCGGAAAAGCTTCAAGCGCATCATAAGCTTTTCGTAATTCCTCGGGGCTTTGGATGAGGCTGACAAAGGCGCTAGATGCAAGGTCTACAGGCTTTACAACTAGCGGATACCCAATTTCCTTCGCAGCCTGTTCGACTTCCT
Source organism: Paenibacillus athensensis (assembly GCF_004514475.2). GTDB lineage: Bacteria > Bacillota > Bacilli > Paenibacillales > NBRC-103111 > Paenibacillus_AL > Paenibacillus_AL athensensis. Next base: position 529,874 of record NZ_MYFO02000001.1, read on the forward strand.
CCCAACGATGTGCAAGCCGATAGTTCGGGTTTGCCAGATCAGCACGGTCAAGCGCTTGTCGCATAAGATGCTTCTGGCGTACCGTTTTCACTTCATTGGGGAAAGGGGATGGCAGATGAAACGCTTTAGCTACTTCTCTCACGATTTCAATGTAATAGTCACAGACTGTAATAACGCCATCAAATGGATAGGGTCGCAGGAATTCAATCAAACCTTCACAGTCATTCGTCTCCGTAACGAGAACCGCGTCGGCATATCTCAGAACGGGATGCTTCTCTGTACCAAATCCACTGTCATAATGCCCCGGCTTGCGAGTAACAAAAGTGTACGTGTGTCCCATTGACTTCAGGAGTGGCGGCAATAAATTACCGCTAGCCCCCACCCAGCTCTCAATCATCAAAATATGTGCCATAACAACCTCCAACACTTAATAATAGTATTCATTCTCAATTATGGTGCTACTGTTTGCTTTCTGGCTCCCCTCATCATCAAGTATAAATAACAATCCACATCCATTTTAATTGTAAAAATTACAATTAAACAGAATATACTATACATACTTATCCAGTGTCAATCATTTATAATTAACCATTTTATTTAAAAGTAGGAAATGGATCCTTGAATACCCTCCAGTTCATGTTCATCTCTTCGGCTGTTAACAACACTTCATCCAAGGTGCGCGTAATTTCATCTCGATTCATCTCGATACCGATTAAAACAAGCTTGGTCACTCGATCTCCCCAAGTCTCATCCCAATCGGGGGATTTCGGATAGTCTTCTCCGAAATGCATGAATCGTTCTTCAGGCGATAACACAGCTACCCACAGGCCTGCTGGTGACAGCTGTTTGGAAACACCAGCTTGACTGAAGGAAAGCGCCGTATTGTTCCGCGTAGCCAACCAGATTAACCCTTTAGATCGAACAACCGATTTCGGCCATGCAGCCAACCATTTGGAGAATCGCTCAGGATGAAAGGGGATTTTGCGCGTATAGACAAAGGAGGAGATGCCATATTCTTCTGTTTCCGGGGTATGCGCCTCCTTTTGCAGCTCCTGAATCCAGCCTGCCGATTGACTCGCCGCCTCAAAGTCGAATAAGTGGGTGTTCAGGATTTCCTTTGGATTCACTTGACCATGAGTTGTTCGAATAAGCTTAGCTTTGGGCTGCAAGCCCTTTAAAGCCTTCTGCAGTTTTTCAAGCTCAGCCTCTGTCACCATATCGCATTTATTTACAATCAGCACATCACAGAACTCTACTTGCTCTGTCAGCAGCTGAACCACTCTTCTATCATCATCACTTCCTGCTTCCTGTCCGCGGTCCTTCAGAGTATCACGCGTATGATAGTCCTGCCAGAAGTGATAGGCATCAACAACGGTTACCATACAATCCAGTCTAGTCAGCCTCGCCAGATCGATCTCGTTCTCTTCATCTACATAGGTGAAGGTTTGCGCGACAGGAACAGGTTCTCCCACGCCGGTCGATTCAATGAGAATGTAATCGAATCTCTTCTCCAGCGCTAGCCGCTCGACTTCCTTCAGCAGATCATCGCGAAGTGTGCAGCAAATGCAGCCATTAGACATTTCCACGAGCTTTTCCTCGGTGCGGCTTAGTCCCCCGCCTTCACGAATCAAATCAGCATCGATATTAACCTCACTCAGATCATTGACAATGACCGCTACCTTCAAGCCCTCGCGATTATTCAGTACATGATTAAGTACAGTCGTTTTGCCGGCACCCAAATATCCGCTTAACACGGTAACCGGAATTCGTTCACTTTCAGCTATAACGTTTTTCATCGTTTTGCACGCTCCCATTTTGTATTAGATCAACCCTGCAAGGCATAATACACTTAACGCAGAAGATTTGACGAGCATACGCAAAATAGAGAAAATAATACCTTTTTCATGCGAATGCCAGGCAAATCGACCACATTGTACTCGGAGGTCAACCTGCTCCTGCGATGATGCAATCACATGATTTCATTTACACACCTCGTTTGATTAAAATGTAATTATTACGATTAAAAGGCGCGACTATAGAAACTATAATCGTTTACATCTAATTCCAAACCAGCTGATCTTCCTCATTCCCGGTGGTACGACTGCTCATCTCAAAATCTCCTTGCTGTGCTTTAGGATTGTAGGCCTTATAAGCGTCGGCAATTTTCTCATAGCTCATTTCGCTGTCTTCAATAATCACTTTGCGTTTAGCCTTGAGGATAATTTGCTCAATATCCGCGAAGCTGCATCCGCGGAGAATCGGGGTTGACTGTTCAATAACTTGCAGGCTTGATTCCGATTCTCCAAGCAAATTGATCAAAAACTGCTTGAGCTCCGCTAGTCCCGGAAGGCCATACGTCATCCTTGTATCAAAACGGCGCCATACCGCATTGTCTAATTCTTCCTCCAGATTCGTCGCGGCGATAAAGGTACTGTCACCTTGGAACTCATCCAAACATTGCAGGAGCGTATTCACAACGCGCGCCATTTCTTTGACCTCATCGATAGCATCTCGTGCCCTGGCGATGGCATCAAACTCATCTAGAAACAGAACACAGGTCGCAGCTTTGGCAAACTCAAAAATTTTCCTAATGTTGCTCGCCGTTTCACCCAGATGACTATGAATAATCGCATCCAAACGAACCACAATCAGTGGCAAATTCAATTTATGGGCTAAATAAAAAGCTGTCAAGGTTTTACCTGTACCTGGTGGACCGAACATGACGATTTTGTTTGGAATCGAAACGTCAGCTTCCATAAACTTCTCTTTCATCCCTTGAATGATAAGAAATTCATCAATGATTTGTCGATTGCTCTCTTGCAAAACCATATGTTTGATTTTCTTTGCACATTCCATTGGTGAATACACTGTGGCGGTTTCAATCCCTTTGGACTTGGGCATTCGATTGTAGTTCTTACTGTTTTTATTCATCTTTACTTAACTCCTTCGTTCCTACTGCGTTCTATATTGTTAAATAAGTCAGCACTTCTCTCCAGCAGTAGACAAAATGACCGGTTATGACCTATGTAAAAGGAAGATAAATCGTACCTGTTGCGTTCAGGTTCATAAGTGACCATCAGACGATGTTTCATCCTCATCATGGCTAATTGAACAAAGTGATCTGCTTCCTTGGAAGCGCATATGGTTAAATAGGCATATAGGGAGTGATCTTCGGGCTCATCCAGTACACTGACTCCCGCACAGGAATATTCCGTCTTGACCTGCTTTTGGTTTAACAGCCAAAGCGCTTTATGAAGTTCAGCATCGACATGCACCTGATCCAGCAGCATGGTTTGTTTCGGACGTCTACGTAGCTTGACGTTTGAAGTCCATCTTACTAGCTCCTGCTCTCGTCGATTCCACTGTGCTTCTGAGTGTCTGCTCAGTATAATCTCATCGGATCCATTAACGTTCAATTTTGACATGTGCACATTCCTCAACACCTGTAATTTGACCCTATTTGCAAAAGAAGGCAGGGCTCATCAGCCCAACCTCCCTTATGAATAGTAAGATTAGCGCGTTTCACGATGAAGCGTATAACGCTTCAGACGTGGGCAATACTTGCGCAGTTCCAATCGAGCCGGTTGATTTCTCTTATTCTTTGTTGTTGTATAATTACGATCACCGGTCTCTGTACAAGCTAATGTAACGACAACTCTCATGGGATTCACCTCCTGTTTGTAATTAGCCTACCGCTACTTCTTCCATTGCTGCATTGGGCAGAATGTCCTCATATTGGGTCCAGTCTTCCTGCATCTCCGTATCCGTCAATAAGCAAGCATCCAGGGATTGAATGATCTCATTCTTATCCATGTCCATGCCGATAAACACGATTTTATTGATCCGATCGCCGTAAGTCTCATCCCAATGCTTGATTTGATCAGCATCTTCTAGGAGAACAGCCTGCTTCTCTGCTTCCGGGAGCGCAGCGACCCAATAGCCTGCGGGTCCGAAACGTATAGAGGGCCCAGCTTGACTCATATTTTGAGCAAAATCGTTTCGCGTAGACAACCACATGATTCCTTTCGCTCTTACGATTTCCGCCGGCCAATCCTCCATCCACTGCATTAATCGTACTGGATGAAACGGCTTCACTCGCTCATAGACAAAAGAACCTATCCCGTATTCTTCCGTTTCAGGCGTATGTGCTTCTTTCTCCATTTCTTTCATCCAACCTGCTGATGTACTTGCTTCGTCGAAGTCGAACAAATGCGTGTTCAAAATATCCGCAGGGGCTACTCGCCCATGTACAGAGCGAATCAGCTTGGCTCTTGGCTGCAGCGAGCGAAGCACACCCTCCAATTCCTTCAGATCTTCTTCACTTACCATATCGCATTTGTTCAAAATAAGCACATCACAAAACTCGATTTGATCTATGAGCAAATCAACGACATCCCTCGTGTCGTTCTCATCGACAGCTTGGCTGCGATCGAGCAGCGTCTCTCCGGAAGCATAATCATGCCAAAAACGATAAGCATCTACAACCGTCACCATACAATCCAAACGACAGAACTGGGAAAGATCGATACCTTGTTCCTCATCGATGTATGTAAATGTTTGTGCCACTGGCAGTGGTTCGCCAACACCCGTTGATTCAATCAAGATGTAATCAAACTTATCTTCTTTGGCTAGCTTCTCGACTTCCTTAAGCAAGTCTTCCCGAAGCGTACAACAGATGCAGCCATTGGACATTTCCACAAGAGATTGACTCGTTCTTGAAATTCCGCTGCCATCTCGAATAAGGTCTGCATCGATATTCACTTCGCTTAAATCATTGACGATAACCGCTACTCTTAGACCATCGCGATTGTTTAAAACATGGTTAAGCAAGGTCGTTTTCCCTGCTCCCAAATAACCGCTTAAGACGGTTACTGGTATTTTCTTTTCTGATGTTAACATGCAAGACACCTCTATTAGTTGTAATTATTACGCTTTTATCGGAGGATAAAAAGCAAACCAAGGTTTGCTTTTAGTTGTAACTTTTACGATTACAAGCAACAGTTTACTCACTTTATTATCATTTTATTCATTTAATGCTTTCTTCAGAGCTTTTAAATTGTTCTCCATAATGCCAATATAATCAAGGTTATTCTTTTTATCGTCGTCGGTCAAGCCTTCGATTGGATTCAGTACATCCGTTTTCGCACCAATTTCCTTGGCAATGGTTTGCGCAATCTTAGGATCAACCAATGTTTCAAAGAAAATCGTTTTCACTTGATTTTCTTTGGCGAATTTTATTACTTCCGCCATTTTTTCCGGTGACGGCTCTTGTTCTGGAGATAAGCCGGAGATTGGAACTTGTTTTAAACCGTAGTCCTTGGCCAAGTAGCCGAACGCCGCGTGCTGTGTTACGAAATCTTTGGATTTTACATTTTTCAGATCTGATTTAAAAGCCTCGTCCAATTTTTTTAACTTAGCCATGTATGCATCTGCATTCTTCTGGTAGTCATCTTTGTGGGCGGGATCGGCTTTTGTTAATCCTGCTTGTATGGCTGCAACTTCTTTCTGAGCTAGTGTCGGATCAAGCCACACATGAGGATCAAGAATCTTGCCACCCTCTTCTTGTTTGTCATGCTCAGCCTCTTCTTCCTCTTCAGGTAAGCCTTCCATAAGATCTAAACCTTTGCTGGCTTCCACAACAACACGCTTATCGTTAGGTGTGCTTTCCAGTGCTTTCTCGGCCCAACCTTCTACGATCCCATTATAAACGAATAGGTTCGCATCCTTAAGCTGCGCCATATCCTTTGCGCTAGGCTCCCAATCATGCGGCTCAGCTCCTGCCGGAATAAGTCCAATCACATCGGCATGATCCCCGGCAACCTGCTTGGTGAATTCATACATCGGATAAAAAGTGGTTACGACTTTTAATTTGGACGCACTACCTGCAGCAGGATTTGTGCTAGCTGGGGACGACCCCGCGGAACACCCTGATAATAGAACGGCAGATAAAGCTGTAAATGCGAGAGATTGTGCAACCCATGTTTTTTTCATTTTAATTTAATCCTCCTAAAAATATAATAATGGATGTGAAAGCGGGCATTATTCGGACAAACCAGGCATGCTATTGATAGGGGCAACTTCCCCTTCCAAACTTTTTGAATTTCTTACTTTTCCCCATTTAACTAAAGCCTTCTTTAAGCTAATGCCGGCAATAAGGAAAAACAGCAGCAAAAGAGCGATTGTTCCTCCAGGTGGTGTACTCAGCTGATAGGATGCCGTCAGACCAGAGAATACGCCGAGAAGTCCAATTCCCATAGCGATAAATATGGCTGAATAAAAGCTTGAAGCAATGCGAATAGCTAATGCAGCTGGAAGTACAACTAGTGCAGATACGAGTAAAACACCTACAATTGGCATCGCCGCCGAGACAATCATGCCAGTTATCACACTAAACCCAAGGGATATCCATGAAACCGGCAGTCCGCTTGTTTTAGCGGTATCCTCATCGAATGTGATTTGATAAAGCGGCCGCCGGAAGACAAAGAAAAACGTTCCGCCTATCATTGCAACAGCAAACATAAGAATCAACTCGGTCTGATTAACAGCCACTACGGAACCAAAGAGGTAGGCGGAAAAGCCCTTGTTAATGCTTTGATTAAGATTCATGAGTACCACCGCAGTCGATAAACCACCGACCATGATGATAGCTACTGAGATTTCACTGTATGTCTTATAAGATCTTCTGACGTATTCCACTGCCACCGCACCTAACGTCGCTACAACAAATCCGGTTAGGGTAGGATTCATGTGCAAGTAGGCTCCGCCAGCTACGCCCGCAAGAGAAACATGGGAAAGCATGTCAGCCATTAAGGCTTGCCGTCGCAGCATAAGGTATACGCCAAGCACAGAAGCTAGAAGTGCGATTAGCCCACCGGCACAAAATGCCCGCTGCATGAAGTCGTAGTGCAACATTTCCATCCGCCTTCCTCCTTTCGTTCCAGCTCAATGATTCGATCCAGGTAGGGTTTTACTTCAGATAAGCTGTGAGTAACCATGATTACCGTTCTTCCGTGTTCCTTTACTTGATGATTCATGAGTGCGTAGAAGCCCATACGACTTTCTTGATCCATTCCCGTTGTGGGCTCGTCTAATACTAGCAAGTCCGGTTCTTGAGCAAGAGCTCGTGCAATACAGATCCGTTGTTTCTGTCCACCGGATAGCTCCCCAATCTTCCGATCACGTAATCCCCACATCCCTACCTGCCGTAATGCCTTCTCTGTCTGATCCATATCTTCCTTTTGTAACCTGCGGAACCAAGAACCTCGGGCTGCTCTTCCTGATTTTACAAACTCAAGAATCGTGCTGGGAAATCCACTGTTAAAAGCAGCGATTTGTTGAGAAACGTAACCAACTCTGAGCTTGTTCCCATCACTATTCTTAGCTGATAAATAAACGTTGCCTTTCCAAGGCGTATATAGGCCCAATAACAGCTTAAGCAGTGTTGACTTTGAAGCTCCATTCGGCCCTGTCACCGCAACAAATTCGCCTGATTGAATCTCTACATTCGCATCTTGAATGCAAGGCGTTTCGCCATAGCCGTATTCAACCTCTTTCATTGAGGCAACTAGCATCTTCTCAGATCCCTTCATCATATCACGTGTCAAGTAATAATTACGATTAATGAATGTAATTTTTACGCTTAAATGATATAAACAATCATTCAATTATATTCTTATTCGTTATCGAATATATCTTAAAGTTTATCGCTTTTCTCAAATAGTAAACATTACATATTACATCGTAAAATATATCTTGTTTTATTTCTAATGTCAATACTTCAAAAAAAGAGATAATCCACAACCCTATTGATGGACTGTTGAATTAACCCTTTGATCAAGTAACTATCCCCCTAATTCCGGCACTCTTCACAAATGCCATACACTTCAAATCGATGACTGACAATCTTAAAATTGCCAGGAAGCTGCAGCGCTTGTTCCATCGGACAATAATCAAATGTAAGCGTTTTTTCACAATTGGTGCAGATCAAATGATGGTGATGATGATGCACGCAGCTGGCGCGGAATTTCAAACCACCCTCCATAAAATAAAACTGCTCCAAAGCACCCATATCGCTCAATAAGCGTAAATTTCGGTATACAGTATCGAAACTAACACTGGGATAGTCCAGAACCATTTGATCATATACGTATTTAGGCGATAAGTAACCGTCTGATTTGGAGAAAATTTCAGCTAACGTTCGCCTCTGCTCTGTAATCCTCCAGCCATGCCTAACCATACTATCAATCATCTCTTTGACCGTTGTTTTTTCTGACATTTATCATACCCTCTTCGCTTTTATATATATGTATAGTGAAGGATATTTTTATGTTAGTCAAGTAAGCAGCGCAATGCCAAATTTGCAAAACAAGGGTATATTTTCAAGTCAAAAATGCCATTAATCGTGAATGACTACTTTTGTTTTTACCGGAATATTTTCGTAAATCCCTTTTGCATCTGGAACGCTTAGACGGAAACACCCGTGCGAAGCTTTTTGCCCAAGTTTGCGTGCTTCATCCTCTAATACATTCCCATTAAATCAGCTCAGCTCGCAGCTCGCTCAAAGTAATATTGAGATTACCGCTAAAATTATCCTCTTTAAGTAGACACTCGGCAAAACCCGTCATGGTATGATGGGAGCGCGTGAAAGCATAAGGGGGATTTTGTCATGAAAAAAAAATGGACAGAAGCTCAATAATTATTCAAGAATAGATGACTATCCGTTTCTAGGAGCCAAAGTCATTCATATGTTAGGTTTGTGTATCGCCAATGCCCTAGGCAGGTCTGAATCAAGGCTTCGATAATGAAAAAATGAGGGTGGAATGTTCTGTGAGTAAAATTAATTTTCATCGTACATTTAAGAAGGTGTCCCAGTTAAGAGCGTATTTGCCGGATACCGCGAGGGGCAGAGAACCCCAAATTGCATGGTATCTGGAGCGTTACCCTGCCATATTCATTAAACCTAATGGAGGAGGACGTGGGATCGGCGTAACGAAAGCCTGGAAAAAAGGGGCCTTGATCTATTATGTAAAAGAAAAAGGAACGCCTAGAACCGCCAATTCTGTCCGTTCCCTATCGAAACAATTAGGCCTAAAAAAGAATCCGCACATTGTTCAACAGGCTATTCATCTCGCCAAGGTCGATGGACGCCCCTTTGATATTCGCCTCATGATGATGAGAGATCAGTTAAAGCGATGGAAATATATAGGCATGATTGCAAAAGTAGCAGGAAACCAAAGCGTTATAACCAATGTCGCCAGGGGAAAAGGATATGTAATGTCTATTGATCACGCTTTACAAAAGTCATTGGGCCTTACAGGGGCGAGAGCTTCAGAGAAAAAAAATGAAATGATACGGCTGGCGAAGGTATGTACACGTATCTATAGTAAAAGCAGATACGATTGGCAGATCGGATATGATCTGGCGATTGATAAGGATGGTAAGGTATGGTTCATCGAAATTAATCCCACTGTTCCCGCTCATGGATTGTTTCGAAATGAAACGAGCACTTATCGTAGGATTAAGCAGATTGCGGCTTTCCATAAACGACAAAAATAAATATCTTAAAGTCAAGTCGAAGTCACGTATGTTTTTCTATGTACTTCGACTTTTTACAATGTGGTCACCATCCAGAACACCGATGAATTCCCGGACCGGCTGTCGTCTATATAAACGAAGACACAAAATGAACACAAACTAATTCGACGAAGAGGTGTTTTGAAAATGGCATTAACGTCCACATTCACAAGCTTCAACCTGCCTGTAAAAAACGTAGAACAATCGAAAGCATTCTTTACCGGACTCGGCTTCGCGCTCAATCCGCAATATCCCGATAACGAGACTTCGGTGGCTATCGTGATCAGCGACAATCTGCAGGTCATGCTGATCGATCAAGCATTTTTTAAGACGCTCACGGAGAAGGAATCCGTCGATACAAGCAAATATGCGCAGATGACGATCGCCTTGGCCTTTGAAAGCCGGGAAAAAGTCGACGAAATCGTCAATACCGCGCTCGCCTTGGGCGGAAAATTGCACGCTGATCCTGAAGATCATGGGTTCATGTATCATTGGGGCTTCGTCGACCTGGACGGCCACCTGTGGGCCATTAACTATATGAATACAGATGCGGCACAAGGTTAAGGCTATCGGAACGCACGCTCGCAATAAGGTTTAAAAAGAAAGACGCCGGGCATCTTCCCCAGCGTCTTCTTCGTGATTAGTTTTGTTCGGTATAGGCTTTGAAATTGTTCAGGATGGCTTGCCAGCCTGCTTGCTGGAACTCGACGGGATTGGAGTTTTCCGCGTCGAACGTTTCAATGACCTCCGTCTCATTGCCTTGATCAACGAAAGTAATATCAACTCTTCTTCCGTCTTCCATGGCGTAGCCAATCGCCTCATGCCGATTCACGACATCGTAGACACCGCCAAACTCAAAGCCCATGCTGCCATCCTTCGCTTCCATCCGTGTCACAAACTTGCCGCCGACCCGCAGGTCGTTTTCGGCTCTCGGCGCATGCCAGTCCTCGGACGCTTGATTCCACTTTGTGATGTGCTCCGGCTCGCTCCAATAGCGCCATACCTTCTCGACAGGGGCTTGAATGACGGCTTGTACGGTTACTTTCGTCGGTTGATTGGTTTCCATTTTAAATCGACACCTCTTTCATCCTATTCGTCGTTTGGTTACTTTCAATCATATAGACGTAAACCAATGACGAAATTCATCGGTCTATTCGCTCAGGCAGCCCAAATCGCGAAAATAATGGCGTATGAATGAAGTTTTGAACGTGCAGGATTTGATTTTCTTTGGTTTCGATGACATGGATGCCCCAGGGGACCAGGCCAGAGCCCATCTCTTTGTCCGGCATATACTGGGCCAAAGCCGGATAACCGCCATTCACCGCAACGGGTACAAATCGCGAACCTTCGCAATGCCAGCGGGTAAGCGAATAAAAGGCGGACAAATCTTCCTTGCCGCGAATCCACATCTCGAAGGGCGGCATCGACATGCAGCCTTCCTCGTGGAACAACGCGACGAGCGCAGCAATATCGAATTGCTCGAAGGCCTCCACATATCGGGCCAGCAGCTGCTGCTCCGGTTGAACGTCCATGCTGCTAAGCTCATCCGAGCGTAGCTGCGCCCGATCCATCGTCTCCCGGGCTCGTTGCAGGGCACTGTTCACTGCGGCCGGCGACATCGCCAACGTTTCCGCGATCTGCTTGGAGGACCATTCAAATACATCCTTCAAAATAAGCACCGCGCGTTGCCGCGGAGGCAAGGTCTGCAAAAGAGCGATGAAGCACAATTTAAGGGTATCCTTGCGGACGAGCCGATCCTCCGGATTGCCCCCAAAGTCGGGAGACGGCCAGATCCAGGCAGAGTCCGGCAACGTGTTGCGCGGCTCGACGATAGCGCCAGCCGGATCGAACAAATCCACAGGGAGCGCGCGGCGTTTGGATTGCCGCAGCTTGTCCAGGCACAGATTGGAGGCGATCCGATAGACCCAGGTTTTAAACGAGGAATCTTGTCGGAACGTGCTCCAGCTCTGCCAGACTCGAATGCTCGTCTCCTGAACGGCATCATCCGCATCGTCCATGGAGCCTAACATACGGTAACAAAACGAGGTTAAGCCCGGCTTCAAGCTTGCAAATAAGGGTTCGTCAAATGCGGTCTCGTTCATTGCGGCCTCCCATAACGATCGCCCCGAGGGGCAGTACCTTCATTATATGCAATGAAACGGACAACCTCAATAGGACGGCGATCTAAATTAAAGTGTGGCCGCCTTCCACATGCAGCACGGTTCCGGTCACAAAGCTATTTTCGATCACATATAACACGCTTTGCGCGACGTCTTCCGCTTGTCCCACTCGTTTCACCGGGAGCTTGCCGGCCACGGTTGCATAAAATTGCTCGCGGGCGTCTGCGGCCATCTTGCTGCGTGAAGGCGTATCGATAATACCGGGTGAGATGATATTCACTCGGATCGGCGCCAGCTCCAGAGCCAGCGTCTGGCCAAGATTCGATACGGCAGCATTCACTGCGCCAAGTACCGATGAACCGGCCATTGCTTTGTAAGCAACAACACCTGAGAATAAGGTGATCGAACCGAGCGGCGAAATGCAGGGTGCGCCATATTTCGCTGCATAATATTGGCCCCAGAATTTGTTTTCAAACAATGTCCGGGCTTGGGCGGAATCCGTATGCAGGAACGAACCGCCCGATGTTTCAGCGGCGCTAACGACCAGATGATCGAAACGACCGATTTTTTCAAAAAAAGCTTGCACTTGCGCCTCGTCAGTCATATCCAGCTGAACCGCGGTTATTGGGCCCTGCAGCTTCTCTTTCGCTTGTTGTAATTTCTCTTCAGAACGGCTGGCGATGACCACTTCCGCCCCGCGCTCCATCGCTTGCTTGGCTGTCTCCAAGCCGATACCGGAGCTTCCGCCGATAATGACCACTCTTTGATTGTGTAACATGAGATGACCTCCATCCTTTTTCTGATTGGCTTTGCGTTAATCTTACCCTGCTATTATATATACAGTAATTTCATTTAGGGAAGTAGTGATGTTTTTTTCATATAGTTTCCGAAATGATACTATTGTGATACAATAAGCTCCATCAGAAAAAAATTCGGTTGGAGGCTATGCCGATGAGTATGCTTGAGCCCATAGAATTGACAAAAGGAACTCCCGGCGAGCCTTGTCCCATTGCCAAAACGCTTGACGTGATCGGGACCAAGTGGACGTTTCTCATTATTCGCGACCTGCTTATTGAAGGAACGCTGCGATTCAGCGATCTGCTGAAATCGATGGAGGGGATAAGCCCCAAAACCCTCTCGCTCAGGCTGAAGGAGTTGGAGACTCATGGCGTTGTGGAGCGCAGGGTATTTCCGGAGGTTCCGCCGCGCGTGGAATATACGTTAACGGAAAAAGGGGAACGATTAAAGGGGATTTTTATCGAATTAAAGAGATTTGGTCTGGATTTATAAAATAAAAAAAAGCTCACGAGCCCGGAGCTTTATATTTCAGCAAATACAAGCATACCAACGTTGCGCCAAACGCCCACATCCATAGCAGATTAAAGCCGACAAAAAACAAAAATGTCATTGTGGCACCACCTTCAGTATTGAATCAACCACGTATGCACCGTGAACTGTGCAGCTGCGTACAGCAGGATCAGCCCGGCCCACAATAAGATAGGTCTCGTCCAGTGAAGTTTCATTCTCTTATTCCCCCTCTTATACGTTTACTATACCGATAAATCGCTGCCCGTTGTACCCTTAATTCATGCCTGGAACCAAACTAAAAACTCCTATAACCGGTATAGGAGTTTTTCCTTGCTGCGGCACCCGCAGGATATGATCTAGGACGGTTCCGCTTCGTCAAGCAAGCCCTTGCGTTGGGCGAATTGGGCGGCTTCCTTGCGGTTTTTCGTGCCCAGCTTTTTGTTAATATTCGTGATATGATTGGCCAGCGAATGCTCCTCAATCTGCAGCAGCTCCAGAATCTGCGCCGTGGACCGGCCCTCGGCAACCAGACCGAGCAGCCGTTTCTCCTGTGCCGTCAGCAGCTTGTTCATCCGCTCGCGATGGATGCGCATAAACTCGGAGCGGACGATCCGCGCCGAAGAAGGATGTATGCCCGCATCGTCGCGATACGCTTGGCGAATCGCCTGCGGAATATCGTGATAATCGCTGGACTTGACAATATAATTATGAGCGCCCCACAAAAAAGCTTCGCTTACCCACGCCCCGTCCTCCATAGAAGACAGCATGATCAGCTTGGCGTCGGGACGCAGCTCCAGCATGTCGCTGATCAAGGAAATGCCGTCCGGCCTTTGGTCCAGCATAATATCGAGCAGCACGACATCGACATCCAGCAGCTGGATCAGTTGGAGCGCGGCTGTACGATCGCGAGCTGCGCCGAGGAACACCAGGTCGTCGGCTTTTTCAATCATCCAGCGAATCCCCTCTATCCAATCCTCGTCGTCTTCAACCAGAAGCACGCGAATTTGTCGGCTCATTCTGTTCCTCCCTTCCCTCATCTGCCCGGGCAAAGCGCAGCGTGACCGTCGTCCCGACGCCCTCCCGGCTGCTAATATGCAGCGAGCCGCCGTGCTTGTTGATAACCCGTTCGCAATAGTGCAAGCCGAAGCCAAAATGCTGCTCGCCCGACTTGGTCGAGTACAGCATTTCGCGTACGTGGGGCAGATGCTCGCTGGGAATACCTTCGCCCGTATCGGCAAATTGCAGCAGGTCGGCATCGGGCAGCCGAATCGCTGTTACGCGCAGCTCGCCGCCGTCAGGCATGGCCTCCATCGCATTTTGCACCAGATTATGAATAACTTCCTCCATATGGACGGGATCGAAATCCAGCAGCAGCGGCGTTGGGTCCGATTCGTCCAGCAGCAGCCGAATGTCCAATTTAGCCAACAACGGCTCAAAGGCGGCAAGCACCGTTCGCACCAGCTTGATCGCATCGCCCCGCTCCGGCAGTAGCTCGATATCGGAGGTCAGCACATTCACCCGCTTCATCATTTCCATCAAATGGCTGCTGCGCTTGATAATGATGCCACTGTCCCTGATCAAACCTTCGGCTGCGCTGCGCACGGCGAACTCCTGAATTTTCTCGGAGAACAAGCGAATGGCGCCCAAATCGTTTTTCATCGCATGGCGCAGATGGCCGGCGCCGACCTGCACCGCTTCCTTGATCGCCCGCATCTCCTCGGAAGCGGCCGCGACTCGCGCATGAGTCTGCACCCGGGCCAGCAGCTCCTCTTTGGCAAACGGCTTGGTCAAATAATCATTTGCGCCGGCAGCAAAAGCTTGCAGCACCCCCTTATCCGCATTCTGGGCAGTCAGCAAAATAATCGGCAGCTCGTTCACATCGTACGTGCGGCGAATCGTCCGGCATACATCGAGCCCGGTGAGCTTGGGCATCATCAGGTCGAGCAGAACCAGATCGGGCTTGGGGCCGTCCGCCAGCCGTTCAAGCGCCTCTGCGCCGCTTTGGGCATAGGTCACTTCATAATGCTGCAGGGTCAAATAATTGATCAGCACCTGCACGTTCACAGGCTCGTCGTCGACCACGAGAATCGATATCACCGCCGCCGTATCCCCGTGATCCGGCTCCGCTGCCGTCCAAGCGACGGGTGCCGTTTCGCTGGCGATGGCTGCAGCAGGAACATACGTGCGTTCACCCGCATATTCAGGCGGCAAGTCAGCCTGCTCAGCCAGTGGCAGCGTAAAGCAAAACGTGGCGCCGCGTTGGCCTTCCGTATGCTTAACCCAAATCTGTCCGCCATGCAGCTCCACAAGCTGCTTCGTAATGGATAAACCCAGCCCGGTTCCTCCATACTCCCGTGAGATGGACGCTCCAGCTTGCTGGAACATTTGAAAAATCATGTCCGTCTGATCGGCGGCCAGCCCGATCCCCGTATCGGTCACTGCAATTTCCGCAAAGCCGTCATGCTTTACTGCACTGAGAACGACCGAGCCCGACTCCGTAAATTTGATCGCATTGCCGAGCAGATTATATAAAATCTGCTGCAGCCGGTTTTCATCCGCAACAACTGGCGGCAGATCAGGCGCGATCTCACAGGCTAACGTTAACATCTTGCTCCCGACGAGCGGCTTGACCACCTCCAGGGCCAGCTCGACAGCTTCCTGCAGACGCATCGGTTTGAGCTGCAGGGCCATTGCTTGATGCTTGAGCTGCGAAAAATCCAGGATATCGTTGACCAAATGGAGCAGCCGGCGGCCGCTGTTCACAATCATCCGTAAATTGCGCTGCAACGGCTCTGTGACCGGCCCGCCCGCTCCGTCCAGCAACGAATCGGCAATCCCGATCATGCCATTCAGCGGCGTCCGCAGCTCATGTGAGGTATTCGCCAGAAAATCATCCTTGAGCCGATCCAGTTTTTGCAAAGCTTGCGTGCTTGCCGCCAGCTCCTGCGAGTACCGCTTCAGCTGCCGCTGGTTGTCCATGATCCGTCGAACCAGAATCCAGGCCAGCGCGCCGATAAACACCAGATAGCCCAGCGGAAATAACGGCTGCCCGCGGAACAAGTGCATTTGCCAGCGAAACGAGACGCCAAACATCACCTGATACAAATCGATCATGCCAATCGCAACAAGCACCAACGAAGCCGCAAAGACCATTCGTGCCTCCGGCAGCCGACTCCGCAGCGCCGAATAGCCGATTACCGCAAATACATGCACAAGCGCGGCCAGCGCCAGCAGCATCACAAGCATATAGGCAGCGGAAGCTTCCGCGAGCTCAACATTCACAACTACCGCATAAGCCGTGACGATATAATACGCGCGCCGTCCCCATACCAAATGTCGTTCCGCCCGATCTCCAAACGTATGCAGCGCTTGAAAAAAACCATAGGCAGCAACAATCATCACATGATAAACCAGATAATAAATAAAATGAAGCGCTATTGGCGCATCGATCATCAACAGACTGATATCGGTATACGAAAATACCCAGAGCGCGGCACAACCCGCCAGCAAAGACAAATAACCGTAAGCTTGATTACGCGGAAAAAACACAAAAAACAACAATCCGGCCAATGCGATAAAAGCAAAAAACAACGCAAACACGCACAATAACCAGCCCTCTGCAATAAAAGCGCGGATCACCTCGGCTCGCGCACCCACAAACGGATGAAACCGAATGCTGGCCTGCTCATAAGGCATGCCGTAAATCCGAATATATAAGGGCTTGTCCGCCAATTCCGCCGGCAAAGCGATCATCGTCCAGCGGTCGCTGTAAAATTGCTTACGTCCATTAAACTCACCGCGCTGGTATAACAGCCGCTGATCTGCGTATACAGCAAATACTTGATAAAAATCCTCCAAAACGAGCACGGAATCGGCCTCCAGCCGCTCCGGCAGCACGATTTTGTACCACAGCATCGAGGCGTCAGCTATGCTAGCTTGCGGTGCCGTTTGCCAGTCGTCCCTGATCCAGACCGGAACGCCATTCGCATCGACAGGCGAATCGCCCTTGCGCATTTGCCAGCCTTCGTGCAAGGTCTGAATAGCAGCACCGGATGCCCGCAGCTTATCCCCCGCATCGATAGAAGCACCCGCACCCGCGACGGAAATCGGCAGCAGACAGAGGATGGCCAGCAGCAGCACAGAACGGATCGTCCAGATTGTCCAGCCCGGACCATGTCTAAGGGTTGCTCGTTGCACAGAAACTCGTCCCTTCGCTTGCAAGATTCTTCTATTATAACGCGAAAAGGACATCAGCATAATAGCTCGCCCAGATGTCCCAACAGCCTGTCGCACGCATAGGCCGAATATTCGCTCCCCGGCGTTCTTCCTGCTACCAGCTTGCTATTATCAGCAAAGCTAACGCCAAGGCCGCCACCAGCAGCGTTTCCTGATCGCTGCCCAGTCGCCAGCCCTCCAACTGACCCGCCCGCTTCCGGTCGACCAGCTCCAGCAAACGGCCTGCAAGCAAGCCTGCAGCCGCCACCGCAAAAAGCATCGTCTCCAGCTCCAGGGTGCCGGTCAAATAAGAACAAAGAAGCCCGGACCACGCTATTGCCAAGCCAATCCCGTAACACGCCAGCTTGCGTATTGCTCCACTTCGCATCCCCGATCGTTCCTCGCCAATTTGTTTTCGTTTCTTCTATTATAGGGCCATGACAATGGGCTGAACATCCTTTTCATTATAAGATTACATAATATAAGTTATGTATACATAATTCCTTTTCCTTGCTGCCAAAAGCAAACAATCCCCGACCGCCTTCCGGCATCGGGGATTGTGCAAAGAGCGATTTGCTTACGGTTGGGCGTCAAGCACGATATGACAAACCGTCAGCGGCGGAATTTCATAATTGAGCTGGTTGCCGCTAATCGCCGTAATCGGCGCGCGCTCCGTGATCGTTGGGCTGCTTTGATCGAACGCCCAGACGCGGCCCGACGTGTACGTCTGGCTGCCTCCAATTTGCAGCTGCGCCGTCATCGGATAATCGTAGTTTTTATTGATCACAATCAGATGCAGCTTGTTGTTGCTATCCTTGAACACCGAGCCGTAGATCGAGCTGTTATCGATGTCCGACGTATCGGCTTTTACTTTCGTATCGCCGTATTTGGCGCCGGAGCCGTCGTAATTGTTGTAAATTTTGAACGCAGCCGACGTATACGGCGCAGCCGAAGTATTGTTGACCATTTTCCAGTAGCTGCCCAGATAGACGCCGTATTTGCCGAAAATCCCCAGCACGTCGGCAGTGGCCATCCCTCCGGATACATGGCTTTCCCCACCGTAATTGTATTCCGTAATCGCCAGCTTCGTCCCCGGATTGAAGGCGTCAATCGATTGCTGCATCCGCGGAATCAGCGGCAGGAACGCGCTGTACCAAGTGCCAATCCAGCTGTTTTCCGTGAAGCTGGGGTCCCACAACGAACGCGGCGCTTGAATGCGCGCTTTGTTCGCTTCGATATTGTCATTGGCGTCGCTGCGCGTGATGCGGATGCCACCGCCGCTAATTTCCGGATACCAGTGCAAATCGAACACATCGAGCAGGCGCTTGCCTTCTTTTTGCGATTCAACGCGCATTTTATCGAGGTAGTAGTCGACATACCAGGCATAATTGCCCTTGACCGTGTTCCAGTCGTCAGAAGCCTGCATGTTGAGCATTTCGCTCAAGCCATAGCTGACCGGACCGAACATTTCCGCAGCCGGGTCAACAGCTTTCACGGCTTTGGCCAGCGCAATGCCTTTGTTCAATACTTCGGCGCTGCCCGGTTTGTTCGGATGCATCAGCGGATGCGTATCGTTCCATAAGCCCGGTTCATTGTCGATTTCATAACCGTGAATGCCTGTCGGCGAGGTCGCATCGCCGAACTTGCTGACGAGCAGGTTAACCAGCTCATCCTCGTATACAACATTATCGTTCAAATCAGGCGTCAGACTGAACGGCGCACCTTTAGCCGGCTTCACTTCCACCCAGCGGCTCGAAGGCGCCTTCTCGGAAGCGTCGACCGGACCGTTCAGGTCGTTGGCAACGTAACCGGCAGTTGGCAGCGTAATCAGCGAATACGCCTGTTTTTGCAGCGATTTCTCGTGAAAAGCGGTGATGCCGATGCCGGGAATGCCGACATCCGACGTCGGAACTCCGCCATAGTACCACGGCACAAAGCCATCGCTCGATTGCATCCAGTCCGTTCCGGCATTGGAAGCATTGTTTTCCCAGTTGTACGTCGACAGCCTGTTGCCGCCGATCCGGCGGGCCGTAAAGCCTTCGGTATCGGTCAAATCGTCATTCGTTCCGTAAATGTAAGGACTGATCGGCGCACGTTCCGCTTCCGGATCCACGGTGAACGATACGTTGAACGGACCGCTTGGCGTGAACACCGTGTTCAACCGGAGCAGCTCGCTCCAGACGCCGGACGTCGCGCCGTCCTTCGCCCGAACGCGATACGTATGGGAGGTGCCGCCAGTCAAGCCGCTATGCATATAGCTTGTTGCCAGTCCGTTATCCACCAATTGACCGTCGACCTCCAGCTCATAGCCGGTGATCTCTTCGGGCACCGCATTCCAGCTCAGCGCAATTTGCTGTTCGCCCGTCGTCGCCCGAACATTGATCGGAGCGGGCAGGTTTTGCTGGCCGGTCGTTTTGACAGTCAAAGGTTGACTCCACAAGCTGACATTCGCGCCCTTGCGGCTGCGCACCTGATACGTATGGCGCGTGCCCGATTTGAGATAAGCATCGGTGAACGCAGCGGTCTGCACATTCTCATTCAGCGTCCCGTCGGCCAGCACCTCATAGCTGTCTGCACCAGCCACCGCATCCCAGCTCAAGGTGACGCTGGTGTCAGCCGGCACTGCAGCAACATTCACCGGAAAAGCCGGGATATCCAGCAGCTCCGGCTCGCTGCCGCCAACGAGCGTACCGTTCATATACACCGGCGTGCGGCTCGTTTCGGCATAAGTCGCGCTGTTGATAAACGAAAAGTCATCCGTTTGCGTAAAAGAGGTCCAGCCCTCCTTGTTGATCCACGTGTATACGCCTGCTTTCGCCCCGGGGTTCAGTTGGCCCGCCCCCTCAGTAAAGCCGATTTCCAGATAATAGTCGGCGGCGGCTGAAGGAATCGGCATTTTGACGAACCGCGTCGTCACATTCGCAGCAGCTGTCGTGGCCCAAAAGCCGATCGCCAGCGGCTTCTCGCCATTGATGGTGAAGTAGTAGCGCAGCTTGAGCGTATTCAGCGCAATCGGCTGTCCCGTGATGTTGTAAAACTCGAATTCGGGACTGATCATTTGCGTGCTTGCGCTCGTGCCCGTCTTCACCGTCATCTTGACCGGCGAGCTGCCCGGCGCGAGCGCCGTCCGCACAGCCAGCGGAGCCGACCAGGCTCCGGGACCGCCGGCGTCGACAGCGCGTACGCGATAGCTGTGCGCTGTGTCCGGCGTCAGCCCGCTGTGCGTATATGCCGCATCGGCCACCTGTGCCGCGACCGTGCCGTCGGCTTCCACCTCGTAGCCGGTCGCGCCGCTGACCGCGTTCCAGCTCAGTGCAACGGCATCGCTGGCCGCTGCAGCAGTCAGCCCGCCGGGAGCCGGCAGCGTCGGATTGCCACCGCCGTCTCCTCCCGAATTGCCGCCGCCATTGCCGGCGCCGACCTGAAACGTCGCCGCTCCGGCGTGCCAGTCGTACATGCCGTTCCAGCCCGCCCCGAAAATTCCGATGCTGATGGTATACGTTCCTACCGCCGCTTGGGCCGGAACCTGCCACGTAAATGGCAGCGAACGGGTCACGCCCGCTTCCACCGCGATGTTATCGATAAAAGCTTGATGCACCTTGTTCATCTGCGGATCAAAAATTTCCACATCAACCAGCAAATCAGCCGCTTGCTCCATATCGATCTGGACCGTCACTGACGCAGAGCCTCCTGCATCGACCGATCTCGCGCTGACTGCAGCCGTCGTCACGACTGCGGGAGCCGTATCGTCTGCGGAAGCGTGCGTTCCGCTCAGCCCCATGCTGCCGAGCAGCAGGACCGCAGCCAGCATCAGCGCCGGCCAGCGTCCTTTTTTCTTTTTTTCAAAACCAGACATCGTTTGTCTCCTCTCCGTATCGGAACTTTCTAAACAACGGTTCCCATTGTAACAAAAAACTTCCGCGAGGTATGTGTGATCTCACACATTTGATATAGGCCGAAAGAACTAATTATCCAATGGTTTATTTTAAAAACAACAAAAAACCTCTTGCGAGGTTTCCTGTCCGGCGGCTCTACAGCTCTTGCTCGTCCATCGCATACGCTTCCTGGTCGATCCGCGCATTCAAATGACGCGCCCGCTGCAAATCCAATTTATAGCTGACAAAATCGCCCAGCTCCTTGTGGGCCTGACTGCGAAAATAATACAGCCGCGCATCCGTTTTCAGCTGCCGCTCGGCCGTGTTCAGCCGCTCCAGCGCAGCGCGCGCGTGCTTCAGCGCTAGCTCCGTGCGCCCCATATACAGCAGCAGCCGGGTTAATGGCGCATAGCCAAGTTCAAACGCCTGCTGGAAATCGGCCAGCGCAGCTTCATAACGCCGCAGCCGGAAATGGGCCACGCCCCGGCAATACGCATAGCGGCTGTCTTCAGGCGCCAGCTCAAGCGAGCGGGTTAAATCGAGCAGCGCCGCTTCATCCCGCCCCAGCCGCAGGCACGCTTCGCCGCGCAGCCCATACGCCCGAGCCGATGCCGGATGATACGCCAGCAGCCGGTCCATCGACGCCAGCACCTGCTCATAACGCCCCGCTTCCGCATGCAGCCGGCCGAGCCGGTAAATCAGATCCGGATGCTCCGGCTCCAGCTCCAGTGCCCGCAACAAATCGGCCAGCGCCCGCTCCACATCACCCTTGCGACTGTAAATATCGGCGCGATAAGCGAACATGTTGCACACATCCGCGCTGTTTGAACACTCGAAATCAGCCAAAGCCCGGTCGTAATCGCCGAGCAGGTAATAGCACATCCCCCGGCAATTAATCACATGCCGCATCCCGGGGTCCAGCCGCAAGCAACGCGTAAAATCAGCCGCCGCCCGGTCATACGAGGAGCTGTCATACAACGCCAGCCCGCGAAAGTAATACGCCTGGGCATCCGTGGGATGCAGCGTTATCGCATGGGTAATCCGCTCGATCTGCACAGCAGCCGGTTCGGTTTCCCGCAGCTTGCTGAAATAAAGAAACGAATTTGCGTGCACCTGCCGGGACCATTCATATTTCATGATTTCCACTACAGAAAGGAGCCGATCCTTCATTAGCGTTACCCCTTCCACTATCCGACTTGACGCAGCCGGCCCGATGCTGTTGATCGTCTCTGCTTACTTTCATTATAGCGATTTAGTGGAGGTTTGCCATTGTGTCCATCCGTAAAATCGATAAAAATCACAAAAAAGCACGTTACCAGGTAACCTGCCTTTTGTCGTTGTCGCATTCGAGATACAAATAAACCGCGCTCGCCTGTAGCCAGCGCAAGCAAACCTCCGAGCAAACACAAGCCGTATCATACCCGGCTGCCCGGCCGCTCCAGATACGGGTCCAAGCCGATATACTCTTCAAGTATGGCCTCGACGGAATCGGCGGGCGCAAATTTCGCGATGCCGTTAAATCGCGTCGTATCCAGCAGCGATACGGATTGCGGAAGTCGAAATTCGTCCGGCTGCGGACCGCCTGCGCGGCGTACAGCCCACCGGGCCCGGGTGCCGGCCCAGCGGTTGATTTGTTCAATCAACGTTTTCCACGTGCAAAATCCGCTCGCCACATTGTACACGCCCGATTGCTGCACATCAAGCGCAGCAGCAAAAGCGCGGCCGCAATCCGCTTCTCCGATAAACGACGAGCCGTATGTTTCCAGCCCCTCCTCCGAATCGAAGTAAAAGACGCCGTTGCGCTTGCAATGCTGGTACACATACAACAAATATTGTCGATTGAACCGCCCCTTGCCGGTTCCGTACAGCAGCGGAATGCGCAAGCTGATTCCTGTTTTGGGCGCAGCTCCTTTTGCTCCCTGCGCAGCTGCCATCGCCAGCTGATGCTCGTTGCAAATTTTCCCCAGATCATACCAGCTGCCTGGGTCGGTGCTCGCGCCCTCCCTGAGCACCTCCTGGGGAATACCGTACACGGTTTGGCTGCTGGCCAGCACAAACGGCCCCCGACGCCACAGGTCCAGCAGTTGCCCCGTCCCCAATATATCTTCAGCCACCACCTGCTCGCGCTCTGTCGAACGCGGACTCGCCAAATGGATGACTGCTTCGGCCTTGCCCAGCTCCTTGTCCAGCTCGCGAGCCTGCGCCAGATCGCCGTATACGAGCGAACAGCCGGGTAGCATCACATCTCTGCGCACGAGACAGACCGGCTCATGATGCTGCCGCAGCAATTCCTCTACCACCGCGCGTCCGATATTGCCGGAAGCCCCGGTTACAAATATTCGCATAATAACCTCCTGTCCGCATGACTACGGCTGCAAAGCCTGTGCAGGATTTTGAAAAAAATGCCCCGCCTGCTTTTTCAATATCGCTCCGTGTCCGGTCGCAAAATACAAATACACCGTCGGGTCCATGCCTCCCCCGGCGCCAAAGCGCAGCCACCCAAGCTCGTTGAGCAAAACCGCCGTATAGTCTTCAATCGCTCGATGCGTCCGCAGCGATGCCTCTGCGATCTCCTCGGCAAACGAATACGGATAATAGGAGGGCATATCGCCTTCCGGCGGATGCAGCCGCAAACCAAATGCCGCAGGCTGCCGCTGTACTGGCGTATCGGGAAATACAGTAAACCGGTTTAACAAAAACGTGACGTTATCGATCTCCCGAACAGCCGAAATCAGGAATTCGACCGATGTCTCCAGCTCTTCCAACTGCTCGCCGGGAAACCCGCCGATCAGATTCATGTGCAATCCGACTCCCGCGTCTCGCGCATAGCCCAAAATCCGGCGCACAGCCGCTTCGTCAAGACCGGGCGTGTACTTGTCCATCAGCTTTTGAATCCGGGGCACGATCGACTCCAGTCCGAACAGCACCTCATAACAGCCCGCTTCCCGCAGCAGCTCGAACAGCTCGCGCGTATGCGCCAGCTCCAGCTTCGAGCGGCACGCCCAGCGAATGCGCAGCTTGCGCTCGATCAATACCTCGCATAACGTTCGCAGCATGGCCGGCGATAACGCTTCATCCGCAAAAATAAACGTTTCGTATCCCGCTTCGACATACGCCGCAAGCCGCTGCACCGCCGGCTCCACTTCACTGCGCAAAGGAACGAGCGAACTTTCATATTTGGCATTTTGCGTACAGAACGTGCACTTGCTCCAATAACATCTTCTTTCGCTGATTCTTGTCCATAATACAGGCTCCGGCGAAAAAAGGCGCGTTCGTTCCGGGGCAGCATAACGCTTGGGGCTCAGCTTGTAATCGGCGTCGGCCAAATCGGCTCTGGTCAGATAACCGGATGCGCGACGCCCTTGCGCCAGCTCCTCAACAAGCAGCGGCACCAGCACATCGCGGTCGTCGCGCGACGCAATGACGCTGTCGAACAATCGTTCCAGCTGCCCGCTGCGCTGCAAGCTCGCCATATGGGCGTGCAGGGAATAATTTTCATAACCGTGATCGATCAGACACGCGTACAGACCGGGCACCCGTTCCTTGAGCAAACGGACACAAATCAACGCGTTCAGCAGCTCCTCCGACGAGGCGACGGACACAAGCAGGGCGTCAAACTTGGCAGGCACGATATCCAGAGCCAATTCGATCGAGCGCGACAACACCGTCTGTCGGTACGCATACTCGACCAGC
The DNA here is from genome assembly GCF_004514475.2 of Paenibacillus athensensis. Taxonomy (GTDB): domain Bacteria; phylum Bacillota; class Bacilli; order Paenibacillales; family NBRC-103111; genus Paenibacillus_AL; species Paenibacillus_AL athensensis. The sequence goes on from NZ_MYFO02000001.1 coordinate 554,658, forward strand.
GAACGGCTGTCATGATAATTAACGTCGTAAACAATCGCTCCGGCAATCAGGTTGAAGATCAGCTCCGGCTGCGCTTGCTGCAGCAGCTCCAAATGCCGGACGACAGCGTGCACGGCTTGCCGATAATCAATAAATTCCTTGTATACGCGGGAATCACACAAATCGGCTAACGCCGTCGCAGCTTCCCGAGCGCTTGCAGAAAGCTGCTCGTCACAGACGCCAAGCCAGGTATTCGTCGTTGGGTCGAGGATAACCTCCCACCAGCGCGGATTGATATTGCAGCGCTCCACCTTATGTGGCGTTGTATCCAGCAAATGCCGCCACATGCCCGGATCATGAATGACCGTAGGGAAGCGTCCCGGGGCGCTCAGATGAACAATATGCACGTCAACGATACTCCTTTGTGTAAGAATAGCCCCCCATGCCAAATGGCATGAGGGGCGCATGAACCTGCCAATCACAATCGAGCTAGCCGCGAACGCCCATAATCGCCGTCGGCGTTTCCAGACAAAACTCGCCGCAGTTATTAGCCGGCTTTGGTACAGTATGCGTCGTATAAGGGAGCACAGTGTACGTGTCGCCTTGATTGTTGATTTTGTAAGTCAGCGTTCCGTTGCCGGTAACGACTTTGTCTCCTTCGTACAGGCTCAGCCCGACGAAAGGCGTGGAAGATTTGCCTGTTGACACTTTCGTTACTGTGACCGTCCCGTACACATACGAAACGACACCCGATTTTGAAGCTTCGGCGCCAGTAACAAGCCCAGTTGCACCTACTACAACCGCTGCGCTGGCGACAATCGCCGTATTTTTTGTAAATTTCCCCAAGTTGGACATCGACAACATCTTCCTCCTTTTACATGTGAAAAACCGGGGCGGGAACCGTCAGTAAACGCTTTCAAGCCCATCTTGCCTATATATTGATGCTGGCCAGCGATCAACCTCTGTTGTACCTTGTATATTACAAAAATTTTTAATCGATGTCAAACCCATACTACGAACCCAACCTTCCGCCCCGGCCCCGGCTGCCTTCACCGCAACAAAAGCGTGCCTCCCCGCCCGGCCAAACACAGCTGGCTAAAAGCAAAATGCGCAAGCCGGAAAAGCAAATCGCTTCCGACTCACGCATATAGGTCCCGCTTCCAAATCAGGCTTTCCCTGCACTAAACAAAATCTACAAAAATGCGCCAAAAGAAGGATACAACGGCATCGGCGATTGCGACGACATTGTAACGGTGCGGCTTTCAATCCGTCTGAGTACATCCCGGCCCCATGAACCCGTTTCGACTCGCTCCAGCAGCTCATAGACGGTAATATCGTCCATGTCCGCCATCATCCGCTGTTCCTTCAGCGGTAGCGTGCCCACCAACACGGAAAAATAATTCAAGGATATCGACCAGCAGGACCTTCCTTCATCCGTCATACGTTCGATCAGCTGATTAAAACCGATTTCCGACTTCGGATTCACGCACGTTCCGTTCATGAAGAACTCACAGGTCCGGCAATTCAATTGTAAAGTTTGCATGTTTCATCTCTCCATATAGTTCTGATCTCTCTTGATTATACTTGGTGCGGGCATAAAAAACTGTGCATGGCGTCACAAATTCACGATTAATTTCTAGGGCCTTCGTGATAGTGATGACATAATTATTTTTATGTTAACAATTCACGCAATCTATGCTTTTCCTGTGCGGACTGGTATACTTACACCTGTAAAGGCTGATAAAGGCAGGTGCCGCCCGGTGAATATTATTAAAGTAAAAGACCGTCAGGAGCTGGACAAGAAATTGCCGGCCATGCCCTGGTACGTGGAAAAATTCATCAATTACAAGCTCCCCGACCTCTCGCCCTCTTCGCTGCTGGAGTACGTGCGCGATTACGATACGTTTTTCTCGTGGATGCTCGCGGAAGGGCTCTCGTCCGCAGATCGCATTTCGCAGGTGCCGATTGAGGATTTGGAAAAGCTGCGCATGGACAGCGTCGACAATTTTCGCATGTTTCTGGCGACGCGGCGCGAGCAGGCCAATGTCAAAACGACAATCAACCGCAAGCTCTCCTCGCTGCGTTCGCTGTTCCATTATTTAAGTCAAATCGCCGAAGACGATAACCTGTATCCGCTGCTCAAGCGCAATGTGATGGCCAAGGTCGAGATCAAACGGGCGCACAAGCCCAAGGATTCCGCTGCGCGGCTGGAGGGCAAGCTGCTGCAGGAGCAGGAAATCGCCGAATTTATTGATTATATTCGCAATGGCGGCTATGAAGCCGACGTCGCAGGCAACAAGCAGGCGCTGTACGCCTATGAAATCAATAAGGTGCGCGATGCCTGCATCGTCAATCTTGTGCTCAATTCGGGCCTGCGCGTCTCCGAGGTATTCAATTTGAATGTCGACGATATCGACCTCAAACGCAAGCTGACCTATGTATATCGAAAAGGTAAAAACGACGACACGTTCAAAACGCCAGTTTACTTCCGCCATGATGCCATTGCCGCCCTGAACGAATATCTGGCCCTGCGCCAATCCCGCTACAAGCCGGCCAAACGCGAAAAAGCCCTCTTCCTTGCCATAGCCAATGGCAAAAAAGAAGGCGAACGCATGACCAAGCGGGCGATTCAGGAAATGGTCGTCAAATACGCCAAGCGATTCGGCAAGCCGTATTTGTCCGTCCACAAGCTGCGGCATTCCTTCGCCACCGACTATTATCTGCGCAATGATCTGTATAAAACGCAAGAGCAGCTCGGCCACGCCTCGCCGGAAACGACGCAAATTTATGCGCACCTGACCGACAAAACGATGGCCGAAGCGATCGACCGCCGTATGGAATCCTGAAGGATCTACTTCAGGATTTCTTCAATTTCAGCCAGCTCTTCCGGGGCGAAATCCAAACGGCGGATCGTCTCCACGTTATCTTCGATTTGCGACACCTTGCTTGCGCCGATCAGCACCGACGTGACGCGCTCCTCGCGCAGCACCCAGGCCAGCGCCAGCTGGGCCAGGCTTTGACCGCGACGGGCGGCGATTTCGTTGAGCTTGATCGCTTTGCCGATTTTGTCATCCGTCAAATCCTTGCTGTTCAGAAACACACTGGAACCCCCCGCGCGCGAATCGCTGGGTACCCCGTTGAGATAACGATTTGTCAGCACGCCTTGCGCCAGCGGCGAAAATGCAATCGTACCCACGCCGTTTTGCGCCAGTACATCCTGCAGACCGTCTTCAATCCAGCGATGGAACATGTTGTAAGCCGGCTGATGAATGAGCAACGGTGTGCCAAGCGCGTTCAAAATTTCAATCGCTTGCGCCGTTTGCTCGGCCGAATAGTTGGAAATGCCGACATACAGCGCTTTGCCCGAGCGGACGATCTGATCCAGCGCGCCCATCGTTTCTTCCAGCGGCGTCTCCGGGTCTGGACGGTGGGAGTAGAAAATATCGACATACTCCAGCCCCATGCGTTTTAGGCTTTGGTCGAGACTGGATACCAGATATTTGCGCGAGCCCCACTCGCCATACGGGCCTTCCCACATGTAATAGCCGGCTTTGGTTGAAATGACGAGCTGATCGCGGTACGGCGCGAGGTCCGACTTGAGCACCTTGCCAAGCATTTCCTCGGCCGAGCCTGGCGGCGGCCCGTAGTTGTTGGCCAAATCGAAATGCGTGATGCCCAGGTCAAATGCGCGCAGCAGCATCGCTCTGCCGTTCTCGTGCAAGTCGACACCGCCAAAATTGTGCCACAAGCCGAGTGAAATCGCCGGCAGCTTCAGACCGGAACGGCCGACGCGGTTATATTTCATTTCTGCGTATCGTGTTGGGTTCGCTTGATATACCATGTACTTATCCTCCTTCAAAGACCGACTGACTCGGTCATTCGTCACAAAGCTTAGTATAGGCCAAGTCCGCTGCCAATAAAAGGACTGAAATGAATTTGCATTAGTTACCCTGGCGTTAGTAGCTTCCGGTCCGCATCTGATTTCGCCGCATTTTTCAGCCAGCCGAGAAATCTCGTGCGCTTGAGATCGCTGCCCGCAGCCGATCCGTCCGGCTGTCAAGCCAAGTAAGCCGCTTGGCCGAAGAGGCAATAATACGCTGCAGATCACCTGCTTCGTCTGTCCCGTCCAGATACCGGCCCAGAAAATGAATGAACACATCCAGCCGCCGCAGTGCGACCAACAGCGGCAGCTTGCTCAGCTCTTCTGCTGTCAGACCGGCGCGTTCGCTGAAGGCGCGGATGCAGGCTTCGGCTGTCTGCCACATCGCTTCCTCGTCCCCCTCCGGGGCCTGGGCGGGAACCAGCAGATCAGACAGCAGCACCGCCAGCTCCATCACGCGCACATCATACGTCACGAACTCGAAGTCGAGCAGCGCGCACAGCCGCCCGCGCTCGTCCACGAGCAGGTTCGAGGCGTTCAAATCGCCGTGCACGAGCTGATGCGGCAGCTCGCGCAGCCCAGCGGCTTGCTCCGCAAACGCCGCCACCTGCCGAGCCAGCGCCTGCAGCTCGGCTTCCAACTGTGCGAACGCGGCCGGCGGCCGTTCGCACCACGCGGCCACGGCCGGAAGCGGACAGCTCGGGTGCGTTTCCCCGAGCTCGTAGTACGGCCGATACGCCGCTGGCGCTGCGGGCTGCACCCTGCGCAGCGCTACCGACAACGTGGCGGCGGCTTCCGCCAGCTGCCGCCACGTATCCGGCTGCAGCCGTTCCGGGCTGCAACCTGGCAGGCAGACGAACAGTGCCGCCAGCTTGCCCGTTTCGCTGCAGCGAACAAACGTGCCGCCCCCCGCCGCTTCCAGCGGGCGCGGCACGTCAAATCCGAGACGCTGGTCGGCCAAGGCCAGCAGCGTCTCATGCTCGAAGCGCACCTTATCGGCATCGCGGTGGGTGTTATACACCCGCAGCACATAGGTGCGCCCGTCTTCCGCTTCCACGAAGCGGGTCGTATTGTTCATTCCTTGACCGCCGATGCGCAGCGTAAAAGGAATGCCTGGAAGCCACGCCGCAAGAAGTGAAGCGAGCTGTTGATTTTCCACTCGAAGAGACATAACCCACCTTTTGTTTACATCATTTTATTTATGTATACTTAATAAGCTCCCGCTGTAGCCCGATCCCGGTCCCTGTACGTTTTCGCTTTTAATTTTTCAATTTATTTTTGACCGCGTTTTTCTGCAACCCTTTGCCTTTGCTGTTTCTGGCATTGTCAATCCAGCCCTCGGAATTGGCCACTTCCAAATCCCGCGTTGTCTCCAGAGCATGCTCAAGTTGAAATCCATTGTGAAAGCCGCTTTTGGCCTGTGGATACATATCCCAACGCGCCAGTGTTATGCCGCCCCGATAAGCATGCGGCCTACGGTCCGCAGCGGCGCCCGTTTCAATGGTAACGTGGAACGCCGTGAGTCCGTTGCCCAGAAGATCGTTTTTCAACGTCACAGCGCCGGTGTTGACCGAAGGATTATCGGGTATGCCGTTTGCATAACGCGTTACATGCGCTGGGAAATTATCGATTTGGGCAATATTTCGCATATACGCACCACCGTGACCGGGAGCAAGTCGTAGCACCTTTCTCAGCCAAATATCTTTATCGGGCGCATGCTGCAAAGTCAAGGCGCTGGCGATGTACGTATCGACCTGCGCAGGCTTGAGCTGCTTTTCAAATAATACCGTTACAATTTCGTCAACGGCGCCTTCCACATCCAGCAGCCGATTGTTATCGGCCACGGCCGCTTCGAGCTTCGTCTGTATCGACGTTTTGGCTTTATTGTCCAGAGTCGTCTTCAATACTGCTGCCTGATCTTTGTAGTCCTCGTTAAAATTGGCTAAAGGAACCTCCATTTGAATGTTTTCGATTTGTGAAGTCAGATTTTTTCGAAATTCCTTTACATCAAAGTCGCGTAATTCCGTAATTTCGGCTATAGACGCCAGTAGCGGCTGCAGGCGCTGCACGAACGAATCGCGAGACGAAGACGCCGGATTAAAATTGTCGTGTATCGTAGTCATGGTGGCTTTTTCTCCCGCGTCCGCATAGCTGCGCAGCCAGGAATCCGGCTTAAAATCGGTGACGACTTCTTTTAACGGAGCGCTTTTTGTGTTGACCTTTGTTATTTTGCTTTCGATCTGCCCTGACATTTCCTCCAACTTTATGCAAATTCGAAGATACTTGATCAGCTCAGCGCTGCACTCATCGACATTCGCTTTCTGTGCCGCGTAATCCTTCCACTGGCTGACAGCATCTTGAAAATATTCAATGAACGGCTGGAGCCGCGCTTTTCGTAAGGGATTCTCCTCAAACTCGTTCTTCTTGCCCGCAAACCATTCTTCGGCTTCACTGACATCGTCAAAATCTCCCTCCGTCCTTTGGATCCGCACGGCTGGAGCTGCACTCAACGACCGTGCAGGCAGCATGAAAGCCGCTGCGTTAGCCTGACGCTGGACTAAGCCTCTGTCGGACAAGCTCGTTTTGACCATTTGTTCCATTTGCTTATTTCCCAACGTTCTTTGCAAATACGTCACAGGGCTGGCTGGCGCTGGCATTCGGTCTGTAGCAAGCTCCCGTCGAACGGGCTCGTTAACAGCAGCTTGCCATCCGGGCGTAGAGGAAGACACCTCTTTATGAACGGTCATAGCGCAGAATCACATTCCTTTGCAGCATATTTTTACGTTCCAGAATTGTCCATATAACCAATTATACGTAAAAAACAGGCTCGGGAATAGTCCGCCGTTCAGCAAAAAACCGACGTTTCCTACAAAACGCCGGCATCGGTCCAGATCTTACGCGTAGACAACACGTAATGGTACTCCCTACTATGAAGCTCTTTGCAGCACGCAGCTAATTTTTCAGCCAGCCTCTTACAGCTTGCGTCTGCAGCCCTTTGCCTTTATTCGTCCGGGCCGTGTCAATCGCATTTTCTGCTTGCGTCACCTGATGAGCCAAGCTGTTCTCCAGAGCTGTTTGCAGGTCGCCTGCATTGGCAAAACCGCTGCCTCCTTGCGGGTACAGGTTCCAGCGCGTCAGTGTGATGCCGCCCCGGTACGCATGCGGCTTCTCATGCGAAGCGCCGCCGGTTTCAATCGTGACATGAAACGCCGTAACCCCGTTGCCGAGAATATCGTTTTTCAGCGTCACTCCGCCAAGCAGCACCGAAGGCTTGTCCGGTACCCCGTCGGCATAACGGGTCACGTGCGTATCCTTGTTATCGATTTTCGCGATATTTTTCATGTAGGCGCCGCCCAAGCCAGGCGCAAGCCCTACGACCTTGCGCAGCCAAATGTCCTTGCCCGGATTATGCTGAATCTCCAGCGCCTTTGTAATCAGCGTATCGACCTGGTCGGAAGCCAGCTCCTTTTTGAACACCGCCGTCACGACCTCCGGCACGGCCCCTTCGACGTCGAGCAGCTTGGCCCCGTCGTCCCGCGCTGCTTCCAGCTTCGTTTTGATTCTGTCCTTCGCCTGATTCTCCAGCGCTATTTTCAAGTTCGCGGCATCTTCTTTGTAACCCTCGTTAAAAGCCGACAGCGGGGCCTCTTCCTTGGCCTTGGCGATATCCTCTTTGATCTGATTGAAAAAGGGAGTCCAGACAAACTCCTGGATATCCGTAACATCTGTCACTTTTTTGAGAATGGGCTGCAATTTCTGAATATATAATTGGCGCGATGAAATCGCCGGATTGAAATTGTCTTTAATGGTGTTCATCGTCCCAATTTGCTCTTCGGTCGCATAGCTGCGCAGCCAGGAGCCCGGCTTGATGATCTCGACGATTTCCTTCAGCGGAGCAGCTTTATCCTTGACGCCATTGATCTGGGTGTTGACTGCTCCTTCAAGCTCCTCCAGCTTCAAGGCCAGCTTGTACTTCTTGATCAAATCCTGCTGGTACTCCTTGGCCGTCAATTCCTGCGCTTCGTAATCCTTCCACATGCCGACCGATTCCAAAAAATACTCCGTCGCCTTCTGCAACCGCGTTTTACGCAGCGGGTTCGCTTCCAGCTCACCTTTCTCGTCGTTATACCATTTCTCTGCAGCGTCGGCATCGGCAAAATCCACCACATCCGGCGCCCGTTGAATCCGCGGTCCGGACGTCTTGGCGCTCGGCCGCAGCTTAGGCTGAACCCGGCTTGCGACTCCGCCGCCTTGCAGTACCGCCAATGGTCCGTGCTCCCGGATCAGCTCCCCGGTTTGCCGATTGCCGATCGTACGCTGCAATTGAACCGCTCCTTGAACCTCCGTTTGCTCGACCGGCTTGACGGAAGGCGCACTCGCTTGCGGCGCGGAGCTTTTTTTCTTGCGTAATGTGCTTTGCATCTGCTCACCTTCCTTCTGTCAATTTCGCCAGCAATGGCCCATTACCTCATCTTCTATTATACGTGAACCGGCAAGACCGGACTAGTCCAAAAGTTGCGCAAGTGGGCGCTTTCTATTCCGGGCAAAACAAAACCGGACCTCTCTTTCGGTCCGGTTACATCAGATCTTGACCCTGCCGCTACACCTGAAAATCTCCCTCGACAGCAAACTCAAAATCCTCGACATCATACGCTTCTACCGGCACAGACGCCTCAAGCAGACGGTCGAGAAATTCCAATTGGTCGGTCAGCAGCGCCGTTTGCTCACGATTCGCCGTCACAATCAGCTCCGTTTCGATCGGATCGAACAGCTCACCATATTCCGCTTGGTCCAGCGCATAAATGATCGTCAAGGTTACATGCTCGTTGATCGGCAGCGGCGGACTTTTACGCCAAGGAACCTGCAGTGCCCGCTCGATTTTCTTTTTATTCAGCGGCTCTTCGAAAAAAGCAATCAGCTCGCGAATAATTCCTTTGACATGCTCGTCTTCTTGAGACTCCATCATCAGCGGCTCGTTCGTATCCTGAAGCTCGTACAGCTCCTGAATGGTCGAGTAAGGAATTATATATTCGACAGGGCTGGCCGGCAGCAGCAATTGTCCGTGTACGGCCAGCATCACAGCTTCAATCACAAACGTGCGGGACACGGTGAAACCTCCCTTTTTATGAACTCCATGCAGGTATTCTCTATTGTGACGTAAAATCCTTCTTTTGCAAAGCGACATGCCGTCAATCGGAGCAAAAAACCGCCACTTCCGCTAGCGAACTCGCTTCGCTGGCGAAAGGGGCGGCTATTGGAGCGGATCGGGCAGCTAGAGCGGCCGCTGTTCGAGCTTCCTTGCAGCGAACACGCCGGTAAACGGCTTCTTCGAATGGCGGTTGGCATAAGCGGATGCCACGTAAGCGTCCGGCTTGATAACGGGTACCATACCTAACGATTCCACCCGTCCGGCCATCTCCTCGACGAAAGCCGCCGTCCGGTTGCGCAACGTGTCGGAGCCGGCATCGATATGAATGAACAGCTCCAGCGCCGCACCTTCGTACCGGAACGGCAACACGATCTCTTCCAGCTTGCTGCGCCGTTGCCGATCAAAAAACAAAGCAATCTCTTCGCTGTAATCCGTCTCGGCCGACAGCTTTTCCTGGATGGATACGACCGTTCGCGGCCATACCACCTGACGGTAGCACGCCCAAGCGCCCGCTCCCATTCGTTGAATGACCACGCCTGTGATAAACTTCGTATGTCCCGGATGAACCTGACAATCGGTGCCGATCATCAGCTTGTATCTCGCGCAAGGCGTCAGCTTCATAAAGCGCACAATCCGTTCGAACACCTTGTGCAAGGTCAAACCGCTTTCCGTTTTGCTGCGAAATTCCAGCTCGTTTACCGGTGTCCACTGTGTCTGTCTTTTCATAAGGTTCTCCTATCTTTCCGGAAATAGGGCCTGCCTTATGATCAGTATATGGCGATTGCCGCCGGGTTCGAACCTGAATTATTGCAAAGCGCTGCCGCCGTAGAGGAAGCGGTTGTCCCATTGCTTGCCGGCAATGGAATCGATGCGGACGCCGCCGGATTCCGGCGAATACGTGTGCAGCATCATGCCGTTGCCGAGATAAATGCCCACATGCGTAATTTCTTCAGTCAGCGGATTCGTTCCGGCGTAGTCAGAAGCCTTCGAGCCTTTGTAGGAACTGAAGAACATCAGGTCACCACGCTTGAGCTTCGACCAGTCCGTGGAAATCGGTCCCAGTGATCGAACGTAATTGCCTTGAGCTGAGGAATCGCTTGGAATTGTCGTTCTTGTCGCATCCCAGATTGCCTGCAGAACCAGATCCGAGCAATCAAATGTCGTCTTGTCGTAACGGGTGGAACCAAATTCATACGGCGTACCCATGTAAGCGCCTGCTGCGGCAATCACGGCTTCAATCCGGTCAGACAGCGGAAGCACCGGCTTGGCGACGCTGAAATCGGTTACCAGGTACTTGCTGCTGCTGCTGACGTAACCAACCGCGCCAGCCTGATCCTGCACCTTGTACCAGCTGTCATTCACCTGTTCCACCACATATACTTCTTCACCCTTGCTCAACATCCGAATGACCTTGGAGCCGTCGGTTGTTGGCAGCGTGCGTAAATTAACGCCATAAATTACTTTTGCATTGCTCGACATTGCTATGTATTTGGAGCTGGAGGACACATATCCGGTTACGCCTTGCGCATCCTGCACGTACAGCCAGTTCGGATTCGGCCAGTCTAGCACGGTCACCGTTTCACCCGTTTTCAGATAACGCATGACATTGCTTGACGTGGTCGGCTGATCGCGGAAGCTGACGCTCGCTTGAATCACCGCTTTCGTTGTTACGCCATCCTCGGCAAAAGCTGCCGCAGGAACGAGCGCGCACAATACCAGCAGCAGCATCCCAGTAACCAAAGCCCATTTTTTCATCGTCTTTACCTCCGATTATGTAAGTTAATCCTGCTGTTAAGAATGAAAGACCGACTTCCGACGATGTGCAAAAATTGGTACAAAAGATAATGTGTCCGCTTCACCTCCATGATTTGGAAAAAGGATGACGCGTGCCGCGGCACGGTCATCCTTTGCAGGAAACCTCACCTTCGGCAGCTGGCTGGCAAGACGCCATGATGCCGGCGTCAGAAGCCCCTCTAGCTTTGCGTCGCGGATTTTCATCCGGTTTGCCTTTCTCGCGTTGTGAAATGAATGGCTGTTCGTAGCTTTATTATAGTTTGAGGGGGTACCTGTCGAAAATAGGCGTTTTGTGCTGTTTCTGCACGCAAAAAAATGGTATCGTCCTGCCTATTGACCCGCTGTGAGATATTGTCAATTTGGGATTTTGCGGATGTCCGGCTTGCCGTCGCTTCCCCAGAACAACATCAGACCCGGATCGTTTTTCAAGCGCACATTACCTATTTTCATTTGCTGCTCCGTAAGCTCCAGCACGAGCCACGGCGCCGGATCGTCGATGCCTTGCGCAGTCAAAAAACCGGACGCCTGCTCGGTCGCCTCAGCTTCGCTTTCCCAGAATTTCACGCCGTAATAGGGCAGCCGATAGTTGTTGACCAGCATGCAGGTATAGATTTGCCCGCTGCCGGCATGATGTAAGACAAATGGCATGGGTAGTTCCTCCATCATCAAAATGAAACCTCCAGCCCCGTGCGTTTGCCCGGGATTGGAGGTCATGTGCCTTGAGACGATTGTTACAGGTATTCGTTCTCGTGCTTCGCTTTCAAAATGTTCCAGCGGCGTTCGACTTCGTGCTCGAACGATTTGAGCGATTCGGCATATTCCGGCTTCGTCATATGCTTCGTTTTGCCCATCGTTTTCAACCAGTCGGACAGCGGAATCTTTTTGTTCTTTTCTTCCGGGTTGTAAGTCAGCGTGGTCACGCCGTGTTCAACCTCGTAAAGCGGGAAGAAACAGGAGTCGACAGCCGCACCGATGATGTTCGTGCCGTCCTGATCCTCGGAAAGCCAGTTGAGCGGACACGTAATCAGGATTTTGCCGTACACAAGACCTTCATGCTGCGCATACCACTGGGCTTTGGCTGCTTTTTTAACCAAGTCCTGCGGATACGCCTCCGAGCCTGTAAACACATACGGAATATGCGTAGCGGCCATGATTTGTGCCGTATCTTTATGATGGAACACTTTACCGCCTTGCTTCGCGCCGACGTTGGACGTCGACGTTCTGTGACCGAGCGGCGTCGAATACGACAGCTGAGCGCCTGTGTTCATGTAGCCCTCGTTATCGTATTCCAGAATGATCATTTTATGATTGCGCAGCGCAGCGCCAATGGCAGGTCCCATGCCGATGTCCATGCCGCCGTCGCCGGTAATCATGACGAACGTAAAATCGTCCTGCAAATTGTACGCGTCAAGCTCGCCGCGACGCTTGCGCTCCCAGAACATTTCGACGACGCCGGACAATGTCGCGGCACCGTTTTGGAACAGGTTGTGAATGTAAGTCGCTTTGTGGGCGGAATACGGATAGCCGGTTGTCACAACCATTGCGCAGCCGGTGTGGAACAGCGCAACGATGTCGCCTTCAATCCCCTTGAAGAACAGCTCCAGACCGGAGAAAATACCGCAGCCCGGACATGCGCCATGCCCTGGAGCGATCCGCTTAGGCTTCTTCGTCAGCGCGCGCAGCGGCGGAATGCGGACGTTCAGCTTGCCGGTTTCTTCATCCGGCTTCACTGTAATCAGCCCCGTCTTCAATTCCTCGAATTTCATCGGATTGAGTACGCGCTTCGGCGCTTTATTCGGGTCGCCTGGCGTGTGGCCGTAATAGTCGAACGGAACTTCGACCTTGCCGGCGTTCATCGCATCGATAGCGAACTGGAACATGTTATGGCCGTCTTCGGCATAGAAGTCTTTGCCGCCTAAGCCGTAAATCCGGCTGATGACGAGCGTGTCGCGGTTGCCATGCGTGAACAGGGCCGCTTTGATCTCGTTAACCATGTTGCCGCCGTGGCCGCCGTACGAATCGGCGCGGTCGCCGACCGTAATCGCTTTGACGTTTTTCAGCGCTTCGGCGATTTGCTTGGCCGGGAACGGACGGATCATGTTCGGCGCGATCGAGCCGGCTTTGATGCCCTTCTCACGCAGTTGGTCGACGACGTCCTTGATAATTTCGGAAGCCGAGTTCATCAGGAAAACCGCCACCTCGGCGTCTTCCATGCGGTACAGGTCGAGAATCGGATAATCGCGTCCGGTCAAGTCCGCATATTCCTGGCGGATGCGGTCGAACACTTCCTCCGCATTGTACATCGCCACCGATTGCTGGTAGCAGTTATTGATATAGTCCGGTTCGTTCATGTAAGGACCGACCGTAATCGGATTGTTGCGGTCAAGCGTGTCCGGGAACCCTTGCGGCTTCTCGCCGACAAAAGCCTGCACGTCCGCGCGGTGTGCGAACGTCTGTACACGACGTTTTTGGTGCGAAGTGAAATAGCCGTCGGAAGCGACCATGACCGGCAAACGAACCGCCGGGTCTTCAGCCAGCTTCAACGCCATAATGTTCATATCATAAACCGCCTGCGGATCGCGGCACATCAGAATCGGCCAGCCCGTATTCAGCGCGTAATACAAGTCGGAATGGTCGCCGTGAATGTCCAGCGGTCCCGAGACGGAACGGCATACCAGATTCAAAACCATCGGAAAACGGGTACCGGATTGTACTGGCATTTGCTCCAGCATGTACAGATAGCCGTTGGCGCTTGTCGCGTTGAATACGCGGCCTCCGGCTGTCGACGCGCCGTAGCATACGCCGGCGGAGCCGTGCTCGCCGTCGGCCGGAATCAGCACGATGTCATGCTGTCCGTTCGTTTTCATCAGATCGAGAAATTGGGCAACCTCCGTGGACGGAGAAATCGGAAAATAGCCCATAATATGATAATTGATTTGATGCGCCGCATAAGCAGCCATCTCGTTGCCGGACTCATAGACGATGCGCTGCTCAATCTTGGCTTGACCCAATTCCTTTTTGACATCAATGGCCATGCGTGTGTATCCACCCTTCTCCCATTTTTTTCTTTATCAGGCGTTAATCGCCAAATCAAAACGGTGCGGCATGCGGTTCGCATCCGCATAGCCTTCTTCTTCGCGAGCGCTGGTCAAAGCTTCCGTCGGACAAGCCATCACGCATTTCAGACAGCCCTTGCAGTATTGATAATCAATACCTTGCAGGAACATTTGCGGACGGCCTTTCTTGTCGGCCTGCTCATCCCACACAAAGCAGAAATCCGGGCAAACGTTGTCGCAGGAGGCGCAATGAATACATTTATCTTCATGGAAATGCGGCATCATGCCCGCGCGGGAAATGCTGAGATCCTTCAGGATGCTGTTGCCGGGATTCGTGATGACGCCGCCCATTGGTTGCGTTTCAAAACCGAGCACAGGCGTGTCCATGCGCACAAATTCAGGCATCGATTCGCCCTCGGGCAGCGCGTAGGTCTGGAACTGCACCTCGCTGTAGCCGCGGTCGAACGTACGCAGCGCCGGAGCTACCGCTTGCGGGTATTTTTTCTCCAACGATTTGCGGATAACACCCTTCATGACTTCAGGATCAAGGAAATCGCACAGCCGGAACAAAGCGCCCAGCATCGCCATGTTGACCCTGTTCTTTTCTTCCAGGGAAATGCCGATGGCGTCGACGACGGCAATGGTGCCGCCCTTGAGCTTCATCTTTTCCTTCAGCTCGTCCGGCGTTTTCGTCGAGTTCACCAGCACCGTGCTATCTTCGTAGATTCCACTGATAACGTTTACAGTTTTTGAAAGTGACTCGTGGAATACCCCCACAACGTGCGGGCGCTCAACCGGCGAAGTATCGCGGATGTTCGTTTCCATATCGCAAAAACGGATATGCGCCTTCACGGCCGAGCCTTTTTTCTCGGAACCATAGGAAGAGAAGCTTACCCCGTTGAGCCCAACCCCTACAACCCCCGCTTCGGCAAGCATTTTACCCGCCAGGTTCGCGCCGAGACCGCCAATGGATTCAAGTCTTATCTCAAAAAAGCCGAGATCGTTAATTTTGGGCAAAGTAACCATTCAATGTCTCCTTTCAAAAATGAGGTACCGTTAATTAGAATAAGAACAAAACTGTAGCTACTATCATTGTATCAATAAATTCGAGCTAAGCAACAGTTTTTTGCCTAATGAAACTAGAGAAGATAGTCGATGATCAGGCCGCAGCTGCCCAAATAAAAGCCATGAGCGTCTTCCCGCCCTTCATTTCCCTCCGTTTCCGCCATGCATTCGTCTTTGCAGCTATCGCAAATGTCGACAAATCCTTCCGCCAGCGGATCGAATACGACTCCGCGCACATGTGGGCATACCTTCATGGACCCTCGCTCCCTTCCGGCTCCAGCGAAGCGTAATGTAACCGCTTGCAGACATATATGCTCTTATTATACTGCGCCTAAAGCCGATTGTCTCTGGAATTATCCGCAAGCCGGCAAAGGTGCCCCCAGTGGCTAAACAAGATTTGATTCGATCTTTGTCAAATCTTTATGAAACAAAATGTAGCGCATTACTTGAACTACTCCCATTTTGTGAGATAATGTAGAAAAAACACAGCTTCTGTCGAGCGGGTGGAAAGGATGGTACATATTTGCTCCATTCAGTCGTTTATCATGAGCTGCAAGGCCTTTTATACATATTAAGCGCCATGTTGATGTATTTGATCCTGACGCCGGTTCTCGTTCAGACCGATGCGATGCGCAAGCTGCTGTTCCTCATCATCCTGCTGGGCCTCTCCGCATTGTATTTGAACGAAGGCGGTCACGATCCGCTGATCTACACGCTGCAGCTGACCCCGATTTCGATCAGCGTCGCGCTGCTGACCGAAGGCAGCTTGCCCGCCATTGCGACCTGGCTCGCGTTTAATGTCGGCAGCGTCGTCTTTATGAACAATCCACCGCTGCCCACGCTGCTGGCAAGCGCCCTCATCCTTGCTGCCGGCCTGTATGCCAAGCGCAAGATGAATCATGATTCGTTGTGGGCCAAGCAAATTTTCGGCATCGCCCTACTGTCTGCTTATACCGGCATGTACTGGACAATCGAGCAAAGCATCAACGCCGCAAGCCCCGAACGCTCGGCGATTATTCTCACCGGCTCCTTTCTGAGCAGTTGCATCGTGATGTATGCCTGCCACCAGGTACAGAAGCATGAATTGAGCCGCGAAAAGCTGTTCCAGCTGGAAAAGGACCGCATGGTCGGGCAGCTCGCCGCATCCGTTTCGCACGAGATTCGCAATCCGCTTACGACAACGCGCGGCTTTTTGCAAATGATGGAGCGCATGGAATTTTCCGAAGAAGACCGCAAGCGTTATATAGCGCTGGCTCTGAGCGGCATCGACCAAGCGAATGCCATCATCACCGATTATTTGAATTATGCCAAGCCTGCCACCGATCAGCGCGTGCTGCTCGACGTATGTGAGGAGCTCGGCTCCGTCACCCGCTTCATCACCCCGATGGCGCACGAAGCGCGCATTGCGGTCCATCTGCAGTTTCATGCTGCCGGACCTGTGTATATTCGCGCCGAATCGAAGAAGCTGCGGCAATGCCTGATGAATCTGATCAAAAATGCCATTGAATCGATGCCCGAAGGAGGCAAGTTGACGATTAAAACCCAGCAGGTCGACGATAAAGTCCATATTATGATCTGCGATACCGGCGTTGGAATGAGCAAGGCGCAAATCCATTCGCTTGGCGTTCCTTTCAAAACAACCAAGCAGCACGGCACCGGACTGGGACTGGTCGTGGTGCTTGGTCTGGTCAAAACGATGGGCGGCAGCATCAAATTTACGAGCCAGCCCGGCAAAGGCACGCTTTGCACCCTGCAATTTGACGGGGAATCCGCTTAACAAGCCTTTCAAACTATGGTATTCTGATAGAACAACTCAAATGAAGCGTTCGTCAGATGCTGGGAAGGAGGGCTGGTCTTGAATCCGGACTTTATCCAGATCAAATCGCTTGAAGGCGAGCTGAAGATGTCGCACAAGAAACGGGATTACGGATTGACCGTATCCACCAAAGAGCTCGTATTGCACAAGCCCCACGTCAACTATTACATGAAGCTTGAAGATATTATAAGCATCGTTCCTTACGACAGTACCGGATTGAAGAAAATCAGCTTTGTCAATTCCCGCTTCGCGAATCAGGAATCGGCCACGCTGTCGCCAGGCTCGGCTCATTACAAGCTGTACGTAGCAGCAGCGACGATGCATAACCGCAGCGGCATCTTCAGGCTGGGCGCGATCGATATGATCATTCCGATCCGTGAGCAGATGCTGCGCGCCATCTATGAATGCGCGGCGCAAACGGGTTTGACATCCCTGTGAACCGTACAAACCAAAAAGCAATCGGGCGTAATCACCCGGTTGCTTTTTTGAGTTGCCGCCAGCCGCGTTCAGCCGGCTACAGCCCCTCCCTTTCGCGAATAAAGGCAAGCAGTTGCGTGCAGCATGCCTCCACCATTTCGTACACCTCATCGAAATTGCCGGTGTAATACGGGTCGGGCACATTGCGCTCCTTACGATCAGGCGCAAAGTCAAGCAATCTGCGCACTGTCGCATGGCTGTCGCGGTCCGGCGCAAACGACAGCAGGTTACGAACGTTGCTGTCGTCCATGGCAATCAAATACTGAAAATCGCCAAAATCGTCGCGCTTCACCTGACGGGCGCGAATCCCGCTGTAGTCAACGCCATAGCGGTCCAGAATGCCGCGCGTCCCGTGATGCGGCTTCTCGCCCGCGTGCCAGTCGCCCGTACCGGCCGAATCGGTGCGGATCTGTGCAGTCAGACCGGCCTTCCGGACCTTATCGCGAAACACGGCCTCCGCCATCGGGGAACGGCAGATATTGCCCAAGCAAATAAACAAAACGCCGATCATGCTTCGCCGAACACCAGCTGTCTTTCGCCATACGTCAATCTTCTGGCCGGAATATCCAGTACGATCTTGCCGTCGCGGACTCCCCAAATCCGCGTCGCAAACCGTTCCGCCAGCTCCAATTGATGCAGCGTCGCGATGACGGTCATTTGACGTTCGCTGCACAGCTTGCGGAAATCCTGCAGAATCGCTTCTGTGGCTTTCGGGTCCAGTCCGGTAACCGGCTCATCGGCAACCAGCACCTTGGCGCCGTGAACCAGCGCACGCGCAATCGCTACCCGCTGCTGCTCGCCTCCGCTCAGCTGCCCGACCTTTTGCTCCCCTTTGTCCAGCAAGCCGACTTGCTGCAAATAATCCATGCCGATCACATGCGCGTCGCGTCCAAGCGTGCCGGTCAGCATGCGCAACGGGGCTTGATAAAGACGGCCCTGCAGCACATTTTTAATCGCATTTTTATTCCGGCTCAGCGCCGGCTTTTCATCCAGAAATGCAAAGTCCTTGGCGAGCTGCCAGCGTTTGAACAGCCCAGGGGACGACCAATCGCGACCGTGATAAATCAGCTGTCCCGCCGTCCATGCTTCCTTGTGCGCCATACAGCGCAGCAGCGTCGTCTTGCCGCTGCCGCTGCCGCCGATCACGGCAACGAACTCTCCTTGATCAACCTGAAAGCTGATCTGCGAGAGCACCCGCTGATCGGGAGGGTACATTTTGCTCAAGCTTCTGACGGTAATCATGCCGGTTCCTCTCCTTTCGCACAAATCGCCGCTCCCGGCCATAAAGCCTGATGAACGGCGATGGGAACTGCTCTACTCGCTGCAGCCGCCCGGAGCGGTCGCTGTGCCTGCTTCTACGTTAATTTTATCGGATATCGTATCGCGAATGACCGACATCACCAACTGCAGCAAGTAATTGATATCGGCTTGCGTTTGCTTGAATTCGCTGACAACCGGAATTCCGTCAAGCTCATCTTGCAGCGTGTCGATTTCCTTTTCGATTTTCTCCACCATTTTGGCGTTTTGAAACTTTTCAAAAGCCACGATTTCTTTCTGCTTCTTTTTAATTTGCGCAATCAGCCCTTGAATGTGCTCATTCGAGCTGATTTGCTTTTCCGCCTGCTGGTAGAACTGAACTTCGCTGGAGGTTGTCAGCAGCTCGGCCAGCTCCTTCGCCTTGCTCAAAATGTCCTCGCGCACAATCAGCTCGGTATTCGTAAAATGCTCCATTTCAAAAGCATGCGGTTCGTTTCCATGATGATGGTGATGATGCTCCGACATGATTAACACTCTCCTGTTTGTAAACTACATCGACATTTGCAGCGGCTCAGGCACGATTTCACCCTTCAGCACCCACGTCTGCGCATGCGTGACCTTGACATACGCCATCTTGCCGATCAGGTCCTTCGAAGCTGTGAAATGGATCAGCTTGTTCGTCCGCGTGCGTCCTGACAGCACGTCCGGATTATTCTTGCTTTCGCCTTCCACAAGCACCTCGACGATTTGCCCGTTCAGCCGTTCGTTGCTAGCCTTGCTGTATTCATTCAACGCTTCGTTCAAGCGGTACAAACGGGTCTTTTTGACCTCCATCGGCACGTTATCTTCCATTTCCGCAGCAGGCGTTCCTTCCCGCGGTGAATATATGAACGTAAACGCCATATCGTAGCCAACCTCGCGCACCAAGGAGAGCGTATCCTCGAACTGCTCGTCCGTTTCGCCCGGAAATCCAACGATAATATCTGTCGTCAGCACGACGTCGGGAATCGCCGATTTGATTTTGCCGACAAGCTCTAAATAATGCTCGCGGTTATACTTGCGGCTCATTTTCTTGAGCACCTCGCTGCTGCCCGACTGGACCGGCAGATGAATATGCTCCACCAGGTTGCCGCGTTTGGCCAGCACCTCGATCAAATGATCGTCAAAATCGCGTGGATGCGAGGTCGTAAAACGAATCCGCGGCACGTCGATTTTACGGATGTCGTCCATCAAATCGCCGAACTTGTAGTCGATATCGTCGAAATCCTTGCCGTAGGCGTTCACATTTTGCCCCAGCAGCGTAATCTCCTGAAAACCCTGGCGCGCCAGCTCGCGCACCTCGGCCAGCACGTCCTGCGGACGGCGGCTTCGTTCCTTGCCGCGCGTATACGGCACGATGCAATAGGTGCAGAACTTGTCGCAGCCGTACATGATGTTCACCCAAGCGCGAATGCCTTCCCGCTTCTTGGGCAAGTTCTCGATGATGTCGCCTTCCTTTGACCACACCTCGATCACCATTTCCTTGTTGAACGCGGCATCCTTGAGCAGCGCCGGGAGACGGTGAATATTGTGCGTACCAAAAATCAAATCGACAAACGCATGCTTTTGCATAATGCGATTGACGACTGCTTCCTCCTGCGACATGCAGCCGCACACGCCCAGAATCAAGCCGGGCTTCTGCGCCTTGAGACCCTTCAAGTGGCCCAGCTCGCCGAACACCTTGTCCTCGGCATTCTCGCGAATCGCGCACGTGTTCAGCAAAATCACGTCGGCCTGCTCTTTATCTTCGGTCGCTTGATAGCCCATTTGCTCAAACAGGCCCTTCATCACTTCCGTATCGTGCTCATTCATCTGACATCCATATGTGCGAATCATGTAAAATTTATCGTTGCCGAACCCCTGCATATCCTCGGGAATCATAAAATCATAATGAACGGCGATTTCTTCTTTTCCGCGTTTTTTGGCGTCTGTCAGTGAAGGAGGTTGAAAATATTGGGAATAATCCTTCTCGGATTTCACTTGGTTAGCCACTTTACCTTCCTCCTATACATCGATCCAAGCATGTACACATGTAAAGTTTATTATAGCATTACCGGGCCGGATAGTTCAAAAGGAAAATGGCGTATTGGTGAAATCTGCCGGATGCCGAACGTCTGTCAATCCAGAATTTCGGCGACTTCGCCCGTCTTGACCCCTGCCGCGTTCCCCTCGTCGGTATCGATATGCATATCCAGCGCAAAATCCGCCGAAACGCGGGCAATCACATCTTCAAAAATAACCGGCCGCTCGCCCTGCACCTTCACGCGCAGCCGCTGCTGGTCGGCAATTCCCCAGCGTTCGGCGTCGGACGTGTGAAAATGAATATGACGCGCCGCTACAATGACGCCTTGTGTCAGCTCGACCTCGCCGTTGGGACCGGCCAGCCGCAAGCCCGGCGTGCCTTCGATGTGGCCGGATTCGCGAACCGGCGGGCTGATGCCAAGGCTGAACGCATCGGTGCGGGAAACCTCCACCTGGGAACGGCTGCGCGCCGGACCCAGAATGCGCACTTTGTCAAATCGGCCTTTAGGTCCGATCACCGCAACCGTCTCCTCGGCTGCGAACTGTCCGGGCTGGGACAGCGGCTTCAATACGTTCAGCTCATAACCTTTTCCAAACAAAGCCTCAATATGCTCAGGCGACAAATGAACGTGGCGAGCCGATACGCCTACAGGTACTTGCTTCATCTTGTATTCCTCGCTCTCATCTCGGTTGGTGGTCTATTTCCAGTATAGCCGTGCAGAAAAAAGGGCATACGGATTCGCATCCCTATGCCCTGCAGCGATTATTTGAATTCCGCGAGCAGTTTTTCGAATTCCGCTTCGGAAATTTTCATATTTTGCTTGTTCAAGCCTTCTTGTGCAAAATTCGGTACCAGGCTTTCGTAGCTTTTTTTGTTCTGATCCTGATAAATAATGCCAGTCAGCATGCTGTGCGTTTCCATGATTTTCGTCATCGCCATCACGCGGTTGGTCGAATCGTAATCGGCGATCTCATCCAGATCGACGATATTTTCTTTAAACCAGTCATACGTATTGACTTTGTTGAAGGTCACGCACGGGCTGAACACGTTAATCAGCGAGAAGCCTTCATGCTTGATGCCTTCTTCGATCACATGCGTCAGCTGCTTCAGGTTGCTGGAGAACGATTGCGCCACGAATGTAGCGCCGGCAGCCATTGCGACCTCAAGCGGCGACAGCGCCGATTCAATCGAGCCTTGCGGCGTACTCTTCGTTTTGAAGCCCTCAGCACTGCGCGGGGACGTCTGCCCTTTCGTCAAGCCGTAAATCTGGTTATCCATGACGATGTACGTGATGTTGATGTTGCGGCGGATCGCATGCACCGTGTGGCCCATGCCGATCGCGAAGCCGTCGCCGTCGCCGCCCGCTGCGATGACGGTCAGATCGCGGTTGGCCATTTTGAGCCCTTGGGCAATCGGCAGCGAACGTCCGTGAACGCCGTGGAAGCCGTAGGCGTTAATGTAGCCCGAAATCCGGCCGGAGCAACCGATCCCGGAGACGACAGCCAGACCTTCCGGCTCCAGACCGACGTTGGCAGCCGCTCTTTGAATCGCCGCTTGGACGGAGAAGTCACCGCATCCCGGACACCAGTTAGGTTTTACGTTGTTGCGGAAATCTTTTAATGTTGCCATGCCAGGGTCAGCTCCTTACATTTTTGTTCGATCTCGGCCGGCAAGAACGGATTGCCGTTGTATTTGAGCACGTTTTTAATTTTGTCGGCGAATCCGACATGCAGCTTGATTTGATCGGCCAATTGGCCTGTGGCGTTGTTTTCCACAACGACAACGACTTTGGCTTTCTCAACGTAAGGCTTGAGCTGCTCAGCCGGGAACGGATGGATCAAGCGAACCGTAGCGTGATTTGTTTTGATGCCTTCCTTGGCAATACGGCTTCTGGCTTCGTCAATCGTGCCGCCCGTGGAGCCCATGCCGATGATCAGCAGATCCGGCGCTTCGTGTGGCGCGTCAACTTTGATTGCGTCAGTCACAGTCGCAGCGACGCTGTTCATTTTTTGCATCCGCTTATCCATCATCTTCTGACGGTTATCGGTGCTTTCCGAAGGACGGCCCGTTTGATCGTGCTCAACACCCGTAACGTGGTGAATGCCGTGTTTCACGCCCGGAACGACGCGCGGCGAAATGCCGTCCGCCGTAAATTCGTAGCGCTTGAACAGCTGGTTCTCGCCCGGAGCCGCAGGCTCATTCACCAGCGCGCCGCGATCGATCACGATGCGGTTGTAATCCAGCTGCTCGGCGGATTGCTTGCCGAGGGAAAGCTGCAGGTCGGTCATCAGAATAACCGGACATTGATATTTTTCAGCGAGGTTAAACGACTCAATCGTGTCGTAGAAGCACTCTTCGATCGTGCTTGGCGACAGGACGATTTTCGGGATTTCACCGTGCGTGCCGTAAATCATCGCGTTCAGGTCGGATTGCTCTTGCTTGGTAGGCAAGCCTGTGCTTGGACCGCCGCGCTGCGTATCGACGATCACGACCGGCGTTTCCGTCATACCGGCCAAACCGATCGCTTCCATCATCAGCGACAGGCCGGGACCTGCCGAAGCCGTCAGCGCGCGCACGCCGCCGTAGTTGGCGCCGATGGCCATCGTACAAGCTGCGATTTCGTCTTCGGTCTGGATGACCGTGCCGCCGAATTTCGGCAGCGCTTTGATCAGGTATTCCATAATTTCCGAAGCAGGCGTAATCGGATATGCCGGCATAAAGCGGCAGCCCGCAGCGACTGCACCCAGCGCGATGGCATCGTTACCGATCATGAACAGCTTTTGCTTGCCGTCGGCAGGCTCCAGCTGGAATTCCGGCAGCGGACCGCCGGCCAGATTCAGCACCGACTCGGCGCCTTTGCGCACAGCTTCGATATTTTTCTCTACAACAGCCGCGCCCTTGCGGCCGAACTCTTCTTCAACTGCTTTATTAAACACGTCGAGCGGCAGGCCAAGCAGTGCCCAGGAAGCGCCCGAAGCGGCCATATTCTTGAACAGGGAAGTGCCTAATTCTTCGGCAATTGCCGTGATCGGTACCGGGAACAAACGCGCTTGAATGCCTTCAGGCAAAACCGGGTTGAACTTGGCGTCAGCAACGATGACTCCGTTCTCGCGAAGCTCGTGCGCGTTGAAATCGATGCTCTCCTGGTCGAAAGCGACCAGAATGTCCAAATCGTCGGAAATCGCACGGATCGGCTTGGTGCTGATGCGAATCTTGTTATTTGTATGTCCCCCCTTAATCCGCGAGGAGAAATGACGATAACCATACAAATAATAACCGAGACGGTTCAGCGCTGTGGAGAAAATACGGTCCGTACTTTCGACCCCTTCCCCCTGCTGACCTCCGATTTTCCAAGATAACTGACTAATCACCCTACGTCCACTCCTTTTGATGGTAGCTGCTGAAAGACAACAATTGGCAAGCTGCACGTTCTTATAGAAAGTAATAAAATAATTCTTTCAGTTGTCACACAAATTTTATGCCTTTACCAATTAAAATGCAAGGGTTTTGATCGATTCTAAAACATAGTTTTTTTAGATGAAACTCATATCACAATTCGATTGTTTCTTTCAGCGCTGCGGTAAATTTTCGATCAAAAAGCGTCGCCAGTTTCCATGCAAAAATCGCTGCACCTGCTCCTCGCTGTAGTTTTTGCATAAAGCTTCAATAATATTTTCATAACAGCCGGCATGCTCCAGCCCTGTCACCCATTGTTCAATTCCGTCAAAATCCGAGCCAAATCCGACGTTGCCTTCGCCGCCAAGCGAACAAACGTGATCCAGATGCCGCAGCAGGTCGCTGATGGCGGCTTGTTCACCGGTACGCACAAAATAAGGAACGAACGTCAAGCCGATTTGCCCGCCGCGGTCAATTATCGCTGCAAGCTGCTCATTCGATAAATTTCTTGGATGGGCGCAGTGCTCGCACGTATTGGAGTGCGAAGCGATAAACGGCTTTTCATAAAGCTCGGTCAGCTCCCAAAAGCCTTGCACCGACAAATGCGACACATCGATTAGTATGCCCAAGCGATCCAATTGTTTTACCAGCTGTCTGCCTTTCACCGTAAAACCGCCCTTGCGCGGCTCCATCACGCCGTCTGCTGCCCAATTGGCATGATTCCACGTAATACCGACGCTGCGCACACCCAAATGATACAACAAGCGCACATAGGCCAAATCGCCGCCAAGCGCGTCCACCCCTTCCAGCGTCAGCAGCGCGCCCAGTCTGCCGCTTTGCTCGGCTTCCAACAGGTCGTCCGCATCGCGGATGAACACGACATGCTCCTTGCGGTTCACTTTGCGATGAAACGTATCGATCATGTGCAGCACATGCTCAAACCGCGGCGTTCCCAGCGACTCCGACACATAGATGGCAAAAAATTGCACGCTGACGCCTGCACGCCGCAGCCGTGGCCAGCTGACATCGAGCTCCTGCTCCTCCTTGTAAAAATCAAGCTCCGGCTGGGCGTATAGCTTCGCAAGCGCATCGCAATGCCCGTCAATAATCGTCCTGTACAAAAAAAATCTCCTCCTTTGGCGGAATAAGGCCGTAAAAAAACCTGTCTACAAGGTAAACAGGTGTGGGTTATGCCTTTATGTAAAGCTCTATTACCGCGGTTCTACAATCAGCTTGATGGCCGTCCGATCTTCCCCGTCGATCACGATATCGGTAAACGCTGGAACACAGATAAGGTCAACCCCACTAGGCGCAACAAATCCTCGTGCGATCGCTACCGCTTTGATGGCCTGATTCAAGGCGCCTGCGCCAATAGCCTGAAGCTCCGCTGCTCCACGCTCGCGCAACACGCCTGCCAGTGCGCCTGCTACGGAGTTTGGATTGGATTTTGCTGAAACTTTTAATACTTCCATGAAAGTACCTCCTCGGGAATGATGGATAGATTCCAGTAACCATCATATTCGCGGAATTAAACATTAATTCCTCCCAAGGAAAATAGAAGATTCTAAATATTTTGAATTTTGCGTTAATCAAACCAAACTTGATCTTCGTCAAAGCGCACCAGTTGAATATTCTTCGCTAATCCGGTGTCGTGCAGCTCAATCACGACGGCGTTCAGATGCCATTTTCCTTCATCCGTGACAAAACGAACCGGGAGCTGCGTCTTGAACTTCTGCAGCACAGCAAGGCGCTCCATTCCGAGAATACCGTCGCGCGGCCCCGTCATGCCGACATCGGTCACATAGGCCGTGCCCCCGGGCAGCACGCGATTGTCGTTCGTTTGCACATGGGTATGCGTACCTACGACCGCCGAGACGCGCCCGTCCAGATGCCAGCCCATTGCAATTTTCTCGGAAGTCGCTTCGGCATGGAAATCGACCAGCACATATTTGTATTTTTTCTTGAGCGCTTCGACAATTTCATCGGCCTTGCGGAACGGACAGTCAATCGGCGGCAGGAACGTTCGGCCCTGCAGGTTCACAATGACCAGCTCCTTGTCCTTGACCTTGATCACGGTATGGCCGCGCCCTGGCGTGCCTGGGGGAAAATTGGCCGGACGAACCATCCGCTCATCATCGTCGATGAAATCAAAAATTTCTTTCTGGTCCCACGTATGGTTGCCCATCGTCAAGCCATGAATGCCCCAATCGTAAAACTCTCTGGCGATGGCCGCTGTAATGCCTCTTCCGGCCGCGGCGTTTTCCCCGTTGGCGATAAATACCGCATTCGGGTGCGCATGCTTCAGCTTCGGCAGCATCGCCTTCAGCGCCTTACGGCCAACGGAGCCGACAATATCTCCGATAAACACAATTTTCATTTCGTTTAAACCCTCAATTCTGCACATGAAATAGGAAAAGTGGCTGCAAGAGCCACTTTTCAACAATAACGCTATTATTTTGCGTATTCGACTGCTCTCGTTTCGCGAATGACCGTAACCTTGATATGACCGGGATAATCGAGTTCGCCTTCGATTTTCTTGGTAATATCGCGGGCCAAGCGGAACGCTTCCGTGTCGTCGACCTTTTCGGGCTGTACCATGACCCGAACCTCGCGTCCTGCTTGAATCGCATAGGACTTTTCGACACCGTCGAACGATTCGGAAATCTCTTCGAGCTTCTCCAGACGCTTGATGTACGTTTCCAGCGTCTCTCTGCGCGCTCCCGGACGTGCTGCGGATAAAGCATCCGCTGCGCCGACGAGCATCGCAATGACCGAGGTCGCTTCGACATCGCCGTGGTGTGAGGCGATACTGTTGATGACCACCGGGTGCTCCTTGTATTTCTTGCCGATCTCCACGCCGATTTCGACGTGAGATCCCTCCACTTCATGATCCAGCGCTTTGCCGATATCATGCAGCAGCCCGGCACGTTTCGCCAAAGTTACGTCTTCGCCGAGCTCTCCTGCCATCAGACCGGCCAAGTAAGCTACTTCCATCGAATGCTTGAGTACGTTTTGTCCGTAGCTTGTTCTGAATTTGAGTCGTCCCAGAATTTTAATCAAATCCGGATGCAGACCGTGTACGCCTACTTCAAACGTAGCCTGCTCCCCGTATTCGCGAATTCGTTCGTCGACTTCCTTGCGCGATTTCTCGACCATTTCCTCAATGCGCGCAGGGTGAATGCGTCCGTCCGCAACCAGTTTCTCCAAAGAGGTACGGGCGATTTCGCGGCGAATCGGATCAAAGCCCGACAGAATAACCGCTTCCGGCGTATCGTCAATGATGAGGTCGATCCCCGTCAATGTCTCCAGAGCGCGGATGTTCCGTCCTTCGCGTCCGATAATCCGGCCTTTCATTTCTTCGTTAGGCAGCGTAACGACCGAAACTGTCGTTTCCGCTACGTGATCGGCCGCGCAGCGCTGAATGGCAAGCGTGATGATTTCTCTCGCCTTTTTGTCGCCTTCTTCTTTGGCCTGCTGCTCAATTTCCTTGATCAACTGAGCGGTTTCATGACGAACTTCCTGTTCGACATTGGTCAAAATGATCGTTTTCGCTTCGTCCATGGTCATGCCGGAAATACGCTCCAGCTCCGACACCTGGCTTTTATAAAGCTGATCGATTTGATTTTGTGTATCTTCGATGCGCTTCTCCTTGTTGGCCACTTGCTCTTCTTTGCGCTCAAGAGATTCTAATTTTTTATCCAGCGATTCCTCTTTTTGCAACAATCGTCGTTCTTGTCGTTGAGTTTCATTGCGACGTTCACGAATGTCTTTTTCAGCTTCGGACCTCAGCTTATGCACTTCGTCCTTTGCTTCCAGAACCGTTTCTTTCTTCAGGGCTTCTGCTTCTTTCCTGGCAGCCTCGACAATTTGCTCAGCCGCCTGCTCCGCACTGGAAATTTTCGCTTCTGCAAGAGATTTGCGGATAAAATAACCAATCCCTAAGCCTAGAACGCCAACAACGAGAATGATCGCGATCCAGATGATAGGATTCATCCTTTCACCTCCTCGTCATTTCCTCCAAGGTGTTAGCTTGGGATTTGTTCGGTTTTTTAATCCGATTTTCATTGTTTGGGCAGGTGTTGCATCCCGCAGACCGCCGCCTGCGGCTCAAAATAAATGAAAGCGCACAACGCAATAAATTGTGCGGCACAGTTCATAAATCGACAGCGTACAAATTGGCGTTTTCTACAACTGTCTCCATAACCGCCGAATGCGGCAATCATGGTATTTATGAAAATATACATTATTTATTTTAGCTTTTGTCAAAGAAGCTTGTCAAGGGAGTGGGTATTTGTTGCATGGGTTTGCATGGCAAATAATTGGAAAACAAAGGATGCATCGCGCATTATTAACCCCATTAATCAATTATTATTAATGTCGTTAATAATCTTCGAACATGACTTCGTCTTCCTCGCCTCCGGCCTCATCCGTGTCCGTTTTCACGGCGATCTGAGCCAACGCCTTGCTGACGATATTGCCCGTATAGCCGCGGCGCATCAGGAACGCTGCTGTTTTGCGCTTGCGGTCCATAAAGCTTCCGCCTGTTTGCCGCCATTTCGTTTCAGCTATTTTGAGCGCTCCGGCAAGCTCCTCTTCGGGATCGACGGCGCCCAGCGCTTCTTGCACCAGCTCTTTGGCGACGCCCTTCTGCCGCAGCTCCTCCTTCACGAGATTCCGCCCTTTGCGCTGGCTGTAAATACGCTGTTCGGTCACCTGGCGGGCAAACGCTTCATCATCGAGATAATGCTCCGCCTGCAGCCTGCTACATGCCCAGTCAATCAGCTCCGCTTCGTACCCGCGTTCCTTGAGCTTGCGCTCCAGCTCCTTGCGCGCATGCGGACGACGTCCGATCAGCCTCAGCGCCCGCATATACACCTCATGACGCTCTTCATCGCCCAACACCTCTGCCGTGCGTTTGGGATCGATATATTCGCCCTTGAGCAAGCGATGCTTGACCATGATGTCCTCGTGGACCGAAAAAGCAAACGCCTCATCGATAAAAATATTAAAACGCCGCTTGCTGCGCTTCTGCGTCTCGACGCTTGTAATCAGCCCGACAGCGGAGGTCTCCGGTTCGTTCAATCTTCACAGCTCCTTCTGTACAAACGAAAGCACCTTCCACAAAGGAAAAGGTGCTGGCGCTTTTTGTTCAATTATTCAAAAGCCACTGCGGCTTCGTCTTCTTCCTCGTCGTCGGTGTTTGGTCCGACCACCTTGAGCAAGTTGCTCGACTCGCGAACCTTACGCTCGATCGTCTCGGCAATTTCCTTGTTTTCTTTGAGGAACTGCTTGGCATTCTCACGACCTTGACCGAGGCGCTCGTTGTTGAAGGAATACCAGGCGCCGCTTTTATTGATAATGTCCATCTCGGTGGCAATATCGACAATGCTGCCTTCGCGGGAAATGCCTTCGCCGTACATGATGTCGATGTCCGCTTGCTTGAACGGTGGAGCGACCTTGTTCTTGACGACTTTGATCTTGGTCCGGTTGCCGACCATATCATTGCCTTGCTTGATCGTTTCCACACGACGTACCTCCAAACGAACGGAGGAGTAAAATTTCAGCGCGCGTCCGCCCGGCGTTGTCTCAGGGTTACCGAACATTACGCCGACCTTCTCGCGCAGCTGGTTGATGAAAATCGCGATCACCTTCGACTTGTTGATCGCGCCGGACAGCTTGCGCAGCGCTTGCGACATCAAGCGGGCCTGCAAGCCGACGTGGGAATCGCCCATCTCGCCTTCGATCTCTGCTTTAGGCACAAGCGCCGCAACAGAGTCAATGACGATAATGTCTACTGCGCCGCTGCGCACGAGTGCTTCGGCGATTTCGAGCGCCTGCTCGCCGGTATCCGGCTGCGACAGCAGCAGCTCGTCGATGTTGATGCCCAGCTTGCTCGCGTACAGCGGATCGAGCGCATGCTCGGCGTCGATAAACGCTGCTTGTCCGCCAACCCGCTGCACTTCAGCGATCGCATGCAGCGCCACGGTCGTTTTACCGGACGATTCCGGACCGTATACTTCAACAATTCTTCCGCGGGGGAACCCGCCGACGCCGAGGGCAATATCCAAAGCCAAGGAGCCGCTCGAAATCGTTTCAACCTGCATATGTGTAGATTCTCCAAGCTTCATGATGGAGCCTTTTCCGAATTGTTTTTCAATCTGGCGTAACGCCATTTCCAATGCCGCGCGACGATCTGTCAAAAAACTCACTTCCTTTTATCATTTATAGTACTATGATAACTTGTTTTCACAGCTTTGCCAAGCCTTTTTTCGAACATACATTCGTTTTTTCTCCGGCAAACAAAAAACCGTAACAAAGTTATCGCTTTGCTACGGTTCTTCCGTTAACCTCTCTATTATAGTTTATTTCTCCGTCTCTTTCAACATCTCCCACAGCCGATAGAACGCCTGCCTGGCTGCGCGCAGCTTGATCGTTTCCCGATTGCCGGACAGCTGCAGCCGGAATGTTTGCGTCGATCCGCCCTTGCGTGCCAGGCCGACGTAAACGAGCCCCACGGGCTTGCCCTCCGACGATGCCGGACCGGCCACGCCGGTGATCGAAACAGCCGCATCGCTGCCCGTCAGCCGCAATACGCCTTGCGCCAGCAGTTCGGCGCATTCCGCGCTGACTGCGCCCGGGGCGTCCGCTCCCTCAAGCGTCTCCAGCGGCACGCCGAGCACCTGATGCTTGACCGCGTTCGTATAACAGACCACTCCGCCGGCATACGCCGCCGAGCTGCCGGGAATCGCCGTAAGCATGTCGCTCAGCAGCCCGCCCGTACAGCTTTCAGCAGCCGCCAGCTTCCACCCGCGCTCGGTCAACAGACGGACGATGATCGCTTCCAGCGGCACATCTTCCACCGCATACAAAAAAGCGCCCACCCGCCTGCGAATCTCCGCTTCCGTAGCCGCAAGCTTGCGCTCGCCCTCATCGGCCGTATGCGCCCGCGTCGTCAAGCGAATCGTCACTTCGCCTTCCTTGGCGTACGGCGCAATCGTCGGATCGCTTTGCCCGTCGATCAGATCGATCAGCTCGTGCTCCAGCGACGATTCGCCGATGCCGGCAAACTTGAGCATTTTCGAATACAGCGGCACCTCACCGGACATCAGCGAACGCAGCCAAGGCACGGCCCCGTCAATGAACATCGGCTTCATCTCGCGCGGCGGTCCCGGCAGCAAAATGAAATGCGTGCCTTCGTAGGTCACGGCGACGCCGACGGCCAGCCCGGTCGTGTTGGCCAGCGGCTCGCTGCCCTCGGGCATCAGCGCCTGCCGGACGTTGCTTTCGACCATCGGGATGCCCCGCGAGCTGAACAGCTCGCTAATCTTCGTCATGGACGGCTCATGAAGCACGAGCGGGCGACCGATATAGCCGGCCAGCACATCCTTGGTCAAATCGTCCTGCGTCGGTCCCAGACCGCCCGTACAGATGACCAGATCGGCACGGGACGCCGCCAGCTTGAGCGCGCCGAGCAGCCGCTCCCCGTTGTCGCCGACAACGGTCTGATAATACATGTCGATGCCCAGCGCAGCGCATTCGCGCGACAGAAACTGCGCGTTCGTATTTACAATTTGTCCGAGCAGCAGCTCGGTGCCTACGGCAATAATTTCCGCTTTCATGGTTTCAGTGGCCCCCCGAATGCTTATTGGCGAAAAAGAAAAAACACGAGGTCGCCCTACTGTGTTTTTTCCGAGAAATCTATAACATGCTTGTTCTTTACAAAATATTCAATCCCCGAATACACGGTAATGATCGCGGCCAGCCAGCTGGCAATCAGATCAAACGGAATATCGACAAACGTAAACGGAAAATTATTGATCAGCAAAGCGATAATAGCGGTAATCTGAGCGGCTGTTTTGGCTTTGCCCCATTTGCTGGCGGCCATAACCGCGCCTTCCAGCAACGCGATTTGGCGCAATCCCGTCACGGCCCACTCGCGGCTGATAATCACGATCACAATCCAGGCATCCAGCTTATCCATTTCCACCAGTGACACCAGCACCGCCGTTACAAGCAGCTTGTCGGCCAGCGGGTCAAGCAGCTTGCCCAGATTCGTCACCAGCTTGCGTTTGCGGGCGATATATCCGTCCAGACTGTCCGTGCTGGCCGCGATAATGAAAATCAGCGCAGCAATGATCTGATTGTAGGTAATGCTGAATTCCTCGATCCGGATATGCGGAAAAGGAACCTTGATCAACAGGAAAAACATAATGATCGGGACCAGGAAGATCCTCGCCAGCGTAATCCGATTGGCCAGGTTCATGCAATGACCTCCCCGGAAAAGTCGAACTCAAACGAGTGCGTAATCCGCACGCGCGCCAGTTCCCCGATATTCAGGCGGGCGTTAGCGACAAATACTTCGCCGTCGATCTCGGGAGCGTCGTATTGCGAGCGCCCGACGTAGACGTCGCTGCGGCCGTCATAACGTTCGATCAGCACGTCAATTTCCTGCCCGATGCGATTGCCGCCGCGCAGATTCGATATGCCGCGTTGAATTTCCATCAGCGTATTGGCCCGGAATTCCTTCACGTCGTCCGGAACCTGATCCGGCAAACGGGACGCCGGCGTGTCTTCCTCCTGCGAATAGGCGAAGACGCCGAGACGGTCAAATTGCATGTCCTGCACGAATTGCTTCAAATTCTCGAAATCCTCGTCGGTTTCTCCCGGAAAGCCAACAATCAGCGACGTGCGCAAAGCGACCTGCGGAATGCGCTCGCGGATTTTGCGGACGAGCTCACGCGTATCCTTTTGCCGACCCGGACGGCGCATAAGCTTCAGGATGCGGTCCTCGCTGTGCTGCAAGGGCATATCGATATATTTGCAAACCTTGGGATTGCTAGCTATCGCTTCGATCAGTTCATCGGTAAAAAAGCCCGGATACGCATAATGCAGGCGCACCCACTCGATGCCCGGCACTTCGCTCACCTTGTGCAGCAGCGTCGGCAGCATAAAGCCGTCGTACAGATCGGTGCCGTAATTCGTGGAATCCTGCGCGATCAGGCTGATCTCCTTCACGCCTTGATTCGCCAGCTGGGTCACCTCGGAAATGACCGATTCCATGCTTCGGCTGCGGAACTTGCCGCGCATGATCGGAATGCTGCAGAACGTACAGGCGTTGTCGCAGCCCTCGGCGATTTTCACGTAAGCCGTATAGCGCGGGGTCGTTACCTGGCGCGGCAGGTCTGCATCGTAGTTAAACACCGGATTGCCGACAAGCACCGGCTTTTTGCCGCGCAGCGCCTCGTCGACGATCTGATTGATTTTGTCAAAATCGCCCGTGCCGACGATGCCGTCAATCTCCGGCATTTCCTCCATCAGCTCTTTCTTGTAGCGCTGCGTCAGACAGCCCGAAACAATCAGCGCTTTCAAATTTGCCGTTTGCTTCAATTCAGCCATATCGAGAATCGTATTGACCGATTCTTCCTTGGCCGCGTCGATAAAGCCGCACGTATTTACAATGATCACAGTTGCGTCTTCTTTATGGTCAACCAGCTGAAATCCGCGACCGTGGATCAGACCCGCCATAATTTCCGAATCGACCAGGTTCTTTTCACAGCCGAGCGTGACGACCTTCACTTTTTCCGTCATTTACACAAACCCCCAATAATCCTCTAAACCATTCCATACAAGTATAATACAAGGCCTATAGGGTGTCAAAACAACAAAATCCCCCGATTTCGGGGGACCTGACAGCCAAAAACAGGCATTTTCAGCTTAGCGCATATTGACAAATTGCAGATCGAGCGGGATATCGCTTTTGCGAAGCAAGGCAATAATCGCTTGCAGGTCGTCGCGGCTTTTGCCGGTCACGCGAATCTGGTCGCCCTGAATCTGGCTTTTGACCTTGAGCTTGGAATCACGGATCAGAATGTTGATTTTTTTCGCGTTGTCCTGATCAATGCCCACCTTCAGTCCGATCTTTTGCCGCACCGTTGACGAAGCTGCCGGCTCCACCTTGCTGTGGTCGAGATTTTTGATCGAAATGCCGCGCTTGGTCATCTTGCTGTACAAAATGTCGAGCACGTTCTGCAGCTTGAACTCATCGTCGGACACAACGACAAGCTGCTCCTTTTCCAGACTGATGCTGCTCTTGCTGCCTTTAAAATCAAAGCGGGTTTCGATCTCTTTGACCGCCTGCTGGATGGCATTGTTCATTTCCTGCATATCCACCTTGGATACGATATCAAACGAGCTTTCCGAACTCATGGGACGATTCCCCTTTCCATAAATTACACTAGCATTATAGCAGGTAGATGGGCAAAAAGAAACATCCCGGCCCTTCAGGAGCGCAGGATGCTTCATCGAATTCATTGCCCGGGAAAGCGCAGGATGCGCCAAAAAGCTAGCTTTTTTGCAGGTTCAGCCGCACCTTCTTCGGATTTGGCGTGTCGCCGACGGTGACCACAACGCCGTTGACGTTCAGCTCCACGGTGCTTGCTGCACCGATGTTCAGATAAGCCGAGCTGTCGAGCTCGAACGAATCGCTGTCGCCGTTTTTGTACAGCTTTTGCTTTTGCATAACCCGCTTGTTATCGGCCGTCAGCGCATCCACTTGAATCCAGCACTGGGCGCCGGTGATTTTCAGCTGGATATTCAGCTTGTCGCTGCCGGTTACGGCGTAGGTATCGACGTTTTTCTCGCTGCTGACGAATTGCACGGAAACCGCTGGCGTCGGCGTCGGAGACGGGGTTGGCGTAGCTGTCGGCGCGGTGCTGGGCAGCGTCTCACCCTGATTCGTCCCGCTCGCGGTCGAACTGCCGGTGACGCCCGGCGACGAATCCGTACGGTCGGTAATGCGCGGAGATTGCGTCTGGGCCGGATTATCCTCAGCCGGCGTCCCCTTGTAATTCTGATAGGCAAAATAATAAACAACGCCAAGGATCAGCACGACAAACGCAATCATCATCGAGCCCGACGCCCAG
This sequence comes from Paenibacillus athensensis, assembly GCF_004514475.2. Lineage (GTDB taxonomy): Bacteria > Bacillota > Bacilli > Paenibacillales > NBRC-103111 > Paenibacillus_AL > Paenibacillus_AL athensensis. The sequence goes on from NZ_MYFO02000001.1 coordinate 589,511, forward strand.
CGGCTCATCTTGTCCGTATGGCGGGAGCTCGCCCGCTTCTTGCGGATCGTTTCGACTGCCGGCTGCTCCGTCGTCGGGGAGGGATTCGTCGTCTCGTACATCTTCAGCACTTCCGTAGGGTCCAGTCCCACGGCTTCTGCGTAGCTTTTTATAAATGCGCGAACGTAAAAGCTGCCCGGCAGCACCTTGTAGTTGCCTTCTTCAATCGCTTCCAGATAGCGCTTGCGAATTTTCGTAGATTCCTGCAGGTCATCCAGCGATATTTTGGCGTCCATTCGCGCCTTGCGCAGGATTTGGCCTAGATCGGACACGGTTGTCACCTCCCAAAGGTTTTATTATGTTGACGTCTTGCAGGCTAAAATGGTTCCATGTTATTCGTGAACGCATCGTAATTGATTTCTTCGTCCGGACTGTTCCGCAGCTCGATAATATAGTCAAAGTCGTTGTAGGTATAGTCGGATTCACGGATAAAAATGTCCGGATGCTCGATCACCTTCGTTGACGGCATGGCCATAATCTCCTGCAGCAAGCTGTAGTGCTTTTCGTTCGAGCGAATCGTGGATACGATGCCGTCGATAATAAAGACGTTATTCGGCGTAAATTCGTCCTCGGACAGCTGGCTGCGCACCGTTTGCCGCAGCAGCGTTGACGATACGAACGTCCAGCGCTTGTTGGAGCATACGCTGCCGGCGATGATCGATTCCGTTTTGCCGACGCGCGGCATGCCTCTGAGCCCTACGACCTGATTGCCCTCGCGCTTGAAGATTTCGCCGAGAAAATCAACCAGCAATCCCAGCTCGTCGCGCGTGAAGCGGAACGTTTTGCGATCGTCGGAATCGCGTTCGATGTAACGGCCGTGCCGCACGGCTAATATATCGACCAGCTTGGGCGGACGCAGCGCTGTAATAGTAATATTATCTACTTTTCGCAGCATTTTACCCATCAGATCGATTTTTTCTTCGTCGTTGGTCTGCAGCAGCATGCCGCGGGTCCTGTCCTCGACGCCGTTGATCGTCACAATATTAATATCGAGCATCCCCATCAAGGAAGCAATGTCACCCAAAAGTCCGGGACGGTTTTTATGAATTTTGTATTCCATGTACCATTCTTTGACGTCCACTCGTTCCACCTCATTGATTTGGTCGGTAAATCCAAACATTTACTACACAACATTTCTACAATATTCGGCAAATTCCTCCTGCGATGACGATAAAGAGCAATATTTTTCCCGCTTTGGCTCCAAATCAAGGAGACTGGAAGGTCAATTGCTTCAATTCCTTCGCCGAATAGGCCGCTTCTCCGCCGTGCCACGTATGCTGCAGCATCGCATCGAGCCTTTCGGCCAGTACTTCCTTCCAGTTCAGCTCAGCTGAAAGCGCCCCGGACAGATCCATGACTGAAGCGCCGAGCGTACGCGCTTTGCTTACGGTTGCTGCATCGACCGGCGCGTAGAAAACGATCCAGGCCGAGCCATGCTGATTTTTTTGAAAAGCAATCTGATTCAGCCATTCGGGATTATTGTCGAGCAGCACGACATGATCGGCTTCCTCGGACGGCGCCCATTGCGAAGGAATCGGGTACGCGGCTGTAGTTACCCATTCCACGGATAGGTGCTGCGCGAGCAGATTGAGCACCCAATCGCTTTTGAGGCGGTCAATCTGCTGGGGATCAATGCGCAAGACTTCCGTTTTATCCGTCGCGGCTGGCAACGATCCGCTTCCCGTCAGCTTGTCTTGCAGCAGCGTCCACTTCCGCTTCGCCGTGTCGCTCTCGGCGCTTTGCGCCGCAGCAGGCAAAAGATCATTGCCGATAACGTATATGTAATCATAAGTTCGGGTATGCAGTTTATTTTCCAGCGTCTGATCCCACGCAGTCACATTCGGCAGCCATTCAAACGCAATTTGATGCTCCTTGCGCCAATCTTGCAAAGCGGCTGCGATTTCCTGTCCGGCCGTGTCGCTGAGCCCTACTGGGGTCACCACCAGCACCGACAGCTTGGCGTCAAGCTGGGCCTGGGTAATGGCCGGAACGCCGCGCGTCCCGCAGCCGGCTGCACAGAGAACTACGCTGATAAGAGCAAAAGCAATTCGCACGATACGCATGATCGGTCCTTTCTCGGTAAGCAGGCAAAAGCCCCCCGTGAAGGAGGCTTCGCCCAATTTGCTATACAAATTGTAGTTCGGTTATCAGGCTTTGTCCACTAATTTTACCATCAGACGCGCCAATGTCTTTTTCTCTTCATCGTTGCCTGCGTCCCAGAGCTCTTTCAGCACGCGTTCCTGCACGTTCTCCGGGTCGACCTTGTCGGACAGAAATTCACCGATCTGGAAAGCAAGCTTGCTGATCGTCTCTTCGCTCATGCCTGCCCGCTCCGCTTGGCTGACGCGCTCGGCGAGAAACTCTTTCCATTTGTCGAATACCTTGAGTACTGTAGCCATTGCAGTAAGCCTCCTTTGAATTTCGAGAAGTGTTTATTACGGTTGTAATATTAGCTTCTTGATCAAGAAATATGCTGCAGCGCCACCGACAAACAGTTGGTAAATGCGGAAGAGACCGGCTTACCTTTTAATTAACTACGTTAACCATCCGCCGTTCGGACTGATGATCTGTCCGGTAATGTATCCGGATTCGGGCAAAGCGAGAAAGTAAACGAGCGAAGCGATCTCATCGGGCAGCGCAAAGCGGCCGACGGGAATTTCATTTTTCAGCTCGGCTTTTTCCGATTCCGCGAAACCGGCCATCATCTCCGTATCGACCGCTCCAGGCGCTACAGCGTTCACCGTCACGCCGGAAGGAGCCAGCTCCTTGGCCAGCGCCTTCGTAAAAGCGTTGATGCCGCCCTTCGCCGTCGAATAGATCACCTCGCAGGAAGCGCCGGATATGCCCCATATGGACGAAACATTAATAATGCGCCCGTATTTCTGACGAACCATCTCTTCCATGAACACCTGCGTACATAAAAAGGAACCTTTCAGGTTGACCGCCATCACCTGATCCCACTCGGTTTCGGTCACGTCGGCGAGCAGGCCGTAGTGCGCAATGCCAGCATTATTGACGACGATATCGGGAACCATTCCGCGCTGCTCCAGCTTTTCTTTCATTCGCACGATCTGCTCTCGCGAACGGATGTCGGCCGAAATGGTCAACACCTTGGCGCCGTGCCGCATACAGGCCCGGGCTACCTGATTCGCAGCTTCATGCGACTGGCGATAATGAATGACCACGTTCATGCCTACCGAAGCAAAGCGCTCGGCAATCGCCGCGCCGATCCCGCGGCTCGCTCCGGTGATCAGCACCGTCTGTTCCGTAAACGGCTTTCCGGGACTCATGCCTGCTCAGGACTCCTTACGACCGAAACCGCCAAGCGGCTCCAGTCAAAATGCTCGCGGAAGCGCGCGTTGACATCGTCCAGCGTGATGCTTTCATAAACGGCCAATATATCAAATAAATCAATTCCCTTGAACCGATATTTCGTGAACTCGTTGGCGATCGATTCCGGAGAATTGAGCATGCGCAGAAAACCGCCGATTTTCTTCTTGCGGCTCCGCTCGAACGTTGCGGCTTCCAGTCCGCCCGGCTTGAGCGCTTCCACTTTCTCCCGCACGCTGGCCACCAGCCGTTCCGGGTCCGGCGTGTCGCCGCCCAGCATCGAATACGCATAGTCAACGCTGCAATTGTATTCATGACCGAAATTATCGGAGATCAGCTGCTCGTCATACAGCTCCTGATAGAGCGCCGAGCTTGCGCTGAACAAAATATCCAGCACCAGCTTCGTCGTCAGCTCGCGCTTGAGCAGCAGTCGGCCTTCTGCTTCCGGAGGCTGCTCCTTGAAGCCGAACAGGCATTTGGGCAGTGAAACCGGCAAATGGGTCAGCCGTAACTCCTCGTTGACGGTTTCCGGCTCGGCCGGAAAGAAACGCTCGATGCGGCCCTGCGCGCTGAACGTTTTCGCCGCCTGATTGTCGCGCACCGCCTGCATCACCTGCTCGGGCTCGACGCCGCCCACCACGAACAAGCTCATATTGCTGGGATGATAAAACGTCCGGTAACATGCATATAACGTTTCCTTTGTAATCAAAGCAATCGAATCCACCGTGCCGGCAATATCAATATGCACCGGATGCGCTGCATACAGCGCCTCGATCAGACCAAAATAACACCGCCAGTCGGCATTGTCCTGATACATCTGGATTTCTTCGCCGATGATGCCTTTTTCTTTTTCCACGTTCTCGTCGGTAAAATGCGGATTTTGCACAAAATTAATTAATGTCATTAAATTTTCAACGATATGCTCGGTCGAGGAAAACAAATAAGCCGTGCGGTCAAAGCTGGTAAAAGCATTCGCCGATGCGCCGTGCGAAGCAAAACGCGAGAACACGTCCCCGTCCGGCTCTTCAAACATCTTGTGCTCCAGAAAATGCGCGATGCCGTCCGGAACCTTGAGTTCTTCCCCGCCCTCTACCCGGAAATGATTATCGATCGAGCCGTATTGGGTCGAAAACGTGGCATAGGTCTTCTGGAAGCCTTCCTTGGGCAATATGTAAACGTCCAGTCCGTTAGGCAGCCGTTCGTGATATAACGTTTCGTTCAACTGTGAGTAAGGAATGGCATTCATGGCTTACTCTCCCTTCTTGTCACGCAAAAAATAAATCGTATCGAGCTTCACGCTGCCCGCTGCATCGGCAATCGCCGCTGCATCCACCGCCGCTACCGCTTCGATCAGCTCGGGCACCGTGCGCGTCTTGCCGGATAAAATCGCGTTAAAGTCAAAGGCAATCAGCTCAAAGGCCGAATCCTGCATTTCGCGCAGTTGATTGGAGATCATAGCTTTGGTCTGGCTCAGCTCCGTTTGGCTGATCTCGCCTTGCGCCAGCGCCGCCAGCTGCTCGCGGATGATGGCTACGGCCTTTTCGTAATGCTCGATCTGAATGCCCGATTGAATGCTGACGATCCCTTTATGTCCGTCGTAACGCGAGGAAGCATAGTAGGCAAGGCTGGCTTTCTCCCGCACATTGGTAAACAGCTTGGAATGCGGATAGCCGCCGAGCACGCCGTTGTACATCAACGCCGCCGGATAGCGGTCATCACCGTAAGTAATCGATGTGCGCAGCCCCATATTCAGCTTCCCTTGCTTGACGTCAAGCCGATCAATGACCGTTTGCGTCTCGGGACGCGCCGGCTTCGCCGCTGTGACGGCATAGCCGATCTCCTGCGAGCGTGACTCCAGCGAAAACGACTGCTCGACAATCGCCTGCACCTCGGCCAGCGTCGTACGCCCTACGACGTAGACATCGATCGGAGCTGTTCGCAGCCACTCCTCGTAGCGGGCGTACAGCGTTTCCGGCGTCATGTCGGCCAAATCCTTGATTTCGCCCAGCGCGTGCAAGCGATACGGCTCGTCGCGGCACATTTCCTCCATACAGCGCTCGGCCGCATAGCGGATCTTGTCGTTGATCACCGCTTCGATCCGCTTTTGCAGCGTCAATTTCTCGGCATCGACATATTTGCTTCGGAACACGCCCTCTTCCTTGGCCGGGCGGGTCAACGTCTCGCCGACGAACTCCAGCCCTTGCTTCAACAGCGATTCACCCGCAGCGACGAAGCGGTCATTAATGATGTCCATGCGCAGCTGCACAATCTGGTAATCGCCGCGCTTGTAAATGTCAAAGCCGAAGCCCGCGCCGTACAAATCGTCGAGCTTCTCGCGGAACATTCGCGTCTCGGGGTACAGCTGCGTCCCCCTGCGCAGCACAAACGGCGTCAGTGCCGTCGATGTCACGGTCTCTTCGGACAAAGGCCGGCCGATATAAACGGAAATGGCAAACGTTTTGAATTGATCGGTCGGCAGCACGTGCAGCCGGATGCGGTTCCATGTGCTCCGCTCGAATTGTATGTGCTTCAAAGGATCTGTTCTCCCTTCCTGCTTTCAAGATATGTTTCCATTATATTCTTATACAAACAGGAGAAGCAACCGAACCGGCTCCTTCTCCTGACAGGCTTATTTATTTGCAAAAAATGTGCTTGCCGATCGTTTTCACCTGCGGGCGGCTCCAAATCCATTTCGACGTGGCCGTTGCCGGATTAAAATAATAAATACAGCCTCCCGTCGGGTCCCAGCCGTTCACGGCATCGTTGACCGCCTTCGCCGCGGATTCATTCGGCGTCAGCCAAATTTGTCCGTCGGCCACGGCCGTAAACGCCCCCGGCTGAAAAATCACGCCCGACACCGTGTTCGGGAAGCTTGCCGATTTGACCCGGTTCAAGATGACTGCCGCTACAGCCACTTGTCCGATATAAGGCTCACCGCGCGATTCGCCGTATACTGCGTTGGCCATCAGCTTGAGATCCTGCGCGGACAAGCCCAGATTGTTCGCCGGCGCGAGCTCGGACGACGATTGCTGCGAGCCGCCGCTGCTGGCTCCGCCACCGGAGCTGCCACCGCTTGTGCCCGATGTGCCGGAAGGCGCCCAGTTTTTCGTGGCCTCCCACAGCTTCAGCTTTGTTTTCGGACCGACTACGCCGTCAACAGTCATCCCGAATTCACCTTGAAACCGTTTGACCGCCGTCAACGTCCGGTAGCCAAAATCGCCGTCGATATTGCCCCCGTAGAAGCCGATAAACTTCAACCGGCCCTGCAGCTCATACACATCGCCGCCTTCAGCGCCGTAATGAATGGCCGTCGATCCAAAGGTTTGCTCGGTTTTGCCGTCATAGCGATTTTTCAACTGAAAAGCTGCAAAGAGCACAAAAACGATGCAAAACGTAATCACAATAAGTCGTTTATTCATTCCCCTTCTCAACCTTTCTTTGCGAGTAACTACATTTATTGTTTAGTATGAGAAAGGGCGACGGCGATTATGCAAAAGAAAAACACTCCCGGTATCGGGAGTGCGGGATGTTCGATCAGCGTAAGCGCTGCGGCTTAGAAGTCCGGTGAAAAAGTGGCCGGAAAGCCGATAGGGAGTTGGAACAGCGTCAGCGGTCGCCTTCGTAGACGGATTTTCACCCCAAACGGGGTCCTTCCATCGAGAAATCCGGCTACAACAGCGAGTGGAAATCGCTATCGACCGAGGACACTGGTTTTTCACCGGCCTTTTAGGAGCTGATGCGGTTGTGATGATACTGTTCGATCGACATGAGCACCTCACGCGGCTTGCTGCCCTCGTAAGGGCCTACAACGCCCTTGGCTTCCATCGAATCAATTAGTCGCGCTGCGCGGGTATAGCCGACGCGCATACGGCGCTGGAGCAGCGATACCGAAGCCTGCTTGGCCTCAAGCACGATTTGCACGGCCTGATCGTACAGCTCGTCCTCGAATTCCGGAGCCTGGTCTGACGCCTCTTCGATCTGCGGCACCATTTCCTCCTGATAATTGGCCTGCTCCTGCGTGCGGACAAACGTTACGACTGCTTCGACCTCCTGATCCGACAAAAAGGCGCCTTGCACGCGCACCGGCTTGGAAGCGCCTACCGGCAAATACAGCATATCGCCGCGTCCGAGCAGCTTTTCGGCCCCGACCATATCGAGAATCGTTCGCGAATCGACCTGAGAAGAAACGCCGAAGGCAATCCGCGACGGGATATTCGCCTTGATGACGCCGGTTATCACGTCCACGGACGGCCGCTGCGTGGCGATGATCAAATGAATGCCCGCCGCGCGCGCCATTTGCGCCAACCGGCAAATCGAGTCCTCCACGTCGTTGGCCGCGACCATCATCAAGTCGGCAAGCTCGTCGACAATCACGACATAATAAGGCAAAGGCGCGGCAGTGCCGGTTTCCGAGAGCATGGCGTTATAGCCTTCGATATTGCGCGTGCCGCTTTTGGAGAACAGCTCGTACCGTTTTTCCATCTCCACTACGATCTTCTTCAACGCCAGCGAAGCGCGGCGCGGATCGGTCACGACCGGCGCGAGCAAATGCGGAATGCCGTTATAAACGTTCAGCTCGACCATCTTAGGGTCAATCATCAAAAACTTCACTTCGTTCGGTTTGGCTTTGTACAAAATGCTCGTAATGATGCCGTTAATACAAACGGATTTGCCTGAGCCGGTAGCTCCAGCTACGAGCAAGTGCGGCATGCGCGCCAGATTGCCGACGATCGGCTGGCCGGAAATATCGCGGCCCAGCGTAATCGACAGGCGCGAAGCTGAATCTTGAAACGCCGGCGTTTCCATCACTTCGCGCATCGTAACGACCGATACCTCCAGATTCGGCACCTCAATGCCGATGGCCGATTTGCCCGGAATCGGCGCTTCCATCCGAATATCCTTGGCAGCCAGCGCCAGCGCGATATCGTCAGTCAGGCTGACGATCCGGCTGACCTTGACGCCGACGTCAGGCTGAATTTCGTAGCGCGTGACTGCAGGACCACGCACCACTTCCAGCACCTTGGCGCGCACTCCGAAGCTTTCCATGGTCGCTTCCAGCTTGCGGGCATTCGCTTTGTAATCCGACATTTCTCCGCCCTTACCCGCTGCCGGTCGGGCCAGCAATTCCAGCGACGGAATTTCGTAAGGCTGGGCGGCAACGGATTCGGTCGAAGCCTCATGAGCGAATTCCATCGCGCCAACCTCGTCAGACGCTGCTTCCGCAGGTTTGGCGGCCGGCATTGCAGCAGCAGGCTTCACCGCTTGTACAGCCGCAGGTGCGGGAGGCGCCATTTGCAGCTCCTGCTGCACCTGCTCCTGAAAGTCGCGGATGATCGGAATGACCGGCTGCTGGTCATCGCCAGTCTCGTCCGGCTGTTGCGCCGGCGCGGGTGCCGCAGCCGCTTGCGGCTGCCGCTTCGTTCGCACGGGAGCAGGCGCCTTATACACCACCTGCTCTTCGGCTTCCTCTTCATCCGGCTCGGGGCTCGGCGCTTCCGCCTGCCTTTCCGCCGCTTTGCCCTTGCGCGCCTCCTTGAGCGGCTGGAGCAGCTGCATGAACAGCGGCGACTTTTTGGCTTTCGGCACTGGCTCGAACGACTCTTCATCAAATTCGTCATCGTCCATCGGTACGAACGCTGGCTTCACCGGCTTGCCGGACGCCCGGTCCGGTTTGGCCGAAGTTGCTGCGCCCGCTCTGGCGTTGCGGTCCTGCAGCCAATCCTTCAAACGCGTCTTGAACCCTGCCCCGACGTTCTTGAAGCGGCCGCGCACCATATTGCCCGCATCTACATACGAAATCCCGGTGGCCAAAATAAATCCGATCGCAAACAACGCATATTGAATAAGCCGCGCGCCCAGATTATCAAAAAGAAAATACAGGCAGCTGTACAGCAGCGCGCCGATCATCCCCCCGCCAACGCCATGACGCAGCGTATCGGCGCCGGCTTCTGTCGGCTGCAGCCCGTCCATCATAGCCCTCCAGCTTGCCGAGAAAACCGTTCCTGCGCTGTAATCGCCGTCCGGATACAACTGGGCGAACAGATCGATGTGATTTTTGATCAGAAGCCCGAGCACAAACAACAGCAGCCCGGTTTTCTTGGCTGTTCTCAGTGGCGGCCACTCCCGCTTGATCATCGCGAACAAGGCCACATATATGAAAAACAATGGCACCACTATATCCCAGGTGCCGACAAAAAAGCGAAACAAATACATCAGCGACATCCCTACGCGGCCTTGCTGTGCCAACGCAATGATGCAAAAGATAAGGATCACAATACCGTATAGCTCGAAGAGCAGGCTCGTTTTGAGCGCCTTGCTTTTTTTCTTGCGTTTCGCCACGCTGTCACCCCCAAGTATGTATTATACCATAGTTTGGCAGGGGGAGGTACAAGCACTTCCGCAGCGCAGCCGGCAAGGCGCAACTACAACGCAGGTGAAAAGTCGATGATCGAGCCGGGCGCATACCGCCCGTCCAGATAATGCTGCGGATTGCCGCTCGTCAGGCGTACAATTCGCGCTTGGTAGCCGTTAAGCGGCTCCACCTGCATCGTGACGCCTCCATGCTCAATATCGATGTAGGACGGAGAAAAGCGCTCCATTCCGTCAAACACTGCCTCCAGCGGCACGACCGAATAATGGATCATTGCACATACCCTCCGTTCATCTGCTGCTTGCGCTCCTCGATTCTCCGGTTCAGCTCCTTGATTGCTTCGCCGACGCCCCCGACCTGATTGATCAAGCCGTGCTTGACGGCGTCGCTGCCGATGACCGTTGTCCCGATATCGCGGGTCAACTCGCCGGTCGTGAACATCAGCTCCTTGAACTTCTCCTCGCTCACCTGCGAATGGCGGGTCACAAAGCGCACAACCCGTTCCTGCATTTTATCCAGATATTCAAATGTTTGCGGTACGCCGATGACCAGACCGTTCAAACGAATCGGATGAATCGTCATGGTCGCCGTTTCGGCAATAATCGAGTGATTGGCCGATACAGCAATAGGAACCCCGATGCTGTGCCCTCCACCGAGCACCAGCGTGACGGTAGGCTTGGACAAGGTCGAAATCATTTCGGCAATAGCCAATCCCGCTTCCACATCGCCCCCAACTGTATTGAGGATAATCAGCACGCCTTCGATTTTCGGATTTTGCTCAGCCGCCACCAGCTGCGGAATAATATGCTCGTATTTGGTCGTTTTGTTTTGCGGCGGCAGCACCATGTGCCCCTCCACCTGTCCGATAATCGTTAAGCAAAATAAGTTCGATTCACCTGACGGTGTGTTCACTTGGCCCAACTGCTGGATATTATCCAACGTCGGATTCCGCTTCATTTCCTCTGTCCCCGGTTCCTGCTGCTTAGGTTGCTCTGGCGCTCCCATTGGCTTTCCTCCCTATTCATAATCTCCCATAGTATGAATAGTCGGCTTCCGTTTCATGCACCGAAGCGTTCACGGAAATCATCTGTGACGCCGCGGGCCTCCCCCCGCCCATTGAAAAAGGCCCTCCCCGTCGTCGGAGAGAGCCTTCTATTGCAAAGGTTCAAGTGACTAGTGCACGATTACACTTCCATGATGATCGGAAGAATCATCGGTCTTCTTCTGGTTTGCTCATATAAAAATCGTCCAAGCGCATCCTTGACATGTGTTTTCAAGGAGGCCCATTCGTTGACATTTTCATTCATTAATCTCGTTAACGTATTCGTTACAATGCGATTGGCTTCCTCCAGCAATCCTTCGGATTCTCTGACATATACGAAACCGCGCGAAATGATATCCGGACCGGACAGAATCGCTCCGTCCTGCTTGCTGAGCGTCACCACGACAACAAGAATGCCGTCTTGCGACAACAGCTTGCGGTCACGCAACACGATGTTGCCGACATCGCCGACGCCAAGACCGTCGATCAGGATGTTGCCGCCCTGAACCTTCGAGCCTTTGCGGGCTACGCCGCTTTGAACCTCAACCGTATCGCCGATATCGAGGATAAAAATATCCTCTTTTGCAATACCGACCGATTCAGCCAGCAACCCGTGCTGACGAAGCATCCGGTACTCCCCGTGAATCGGGATAAAATACTTCGGCTTCATGATGTTCAACATCAGCTTCAGCTCTTCCTGACTGCCGTGACCGGAGACGTGTACCCCAGTAATCGAACCCGGACCGTAAATCACATTGGCGCCGATGCGGAACAGCTCGTCGACTGTACGGCCGACATAACGCTCGTTGCCCGGAATCGGAGTCGCTGCGATAATCACGGTATCTCCCGGAAGGATGTCCACTTTGCGGTGCGTCGAACGCGCCATGCGTGTCAGCGCGGACATCGGCTCGCCTTGACTGCCGGTCGACAAAATGACGACGCGGTCGGCAGCCAGCTTGTTCACTTCCTCCGGTTCAATCAGCATGCCGTCAGGAATGTGCAAATAGCCAAGCTCGCTGGCGATGCTGACGACGTTGACCATACTGCGGCCAATGACCGTTACCTTACGGCGGGTAACTTCTGCGGCATCGAACACCTGCTGAATACGGTGAATGTTCGAAGCGAACGTGGCGATAACGACGCGCTGCTTCGCTTTACGAAACACTTCCTCGATCTGGACGCCTACGCTGCGCTCCGAGCCGGTGTAGCCCGGACGTTCGGCATTCGTGCTGTCCGACAAAAGCGCCAGAACGCCCTTTTTGCCGATTTCAGCCATCCGATGCAGATCGGCGTATTGGTCGTTGACCGGCGTCTGATCAAACTTGAAGTCGCCCGTATGCACAACAGTGCCTTCCGGCGTCTCCAGCGCCACCCCGACCGAATCCGGAATACTGTGGTTCGTCTTGAAGAACGAAGCCGTAATCGTACCCAGATTCAGCACGGAATCCGCATTGATCAGAATCCGTTTCGTTTCGCCCAGCAGGTTGGCTTCCTTCAGCTTCGTTTCCACAAGGCCAAGCGTCAGCTTCGTGCCGTACACCGGAACATTCAGATGCTTGAGCACATACGGCAAGCCGCCGATGTGGTCCTCATGACCGTGAGTCAGCAGGATTCCGCGGACTTTGTCGCGATTCTCCGTCAGGTAGCCGATATCGGGAATCACGATATCAATGCCCAGCATGTCCTCTTCAGGAAATTTTAAACCGCTATCAATTACGACGATATCGTTGGCGTATTGCACCACATACATATTTTTACCGATTTCGCCCACGCCGCCAAGGGCAAAAATCAACAGTTTGTCTTGATTTTTCTTAGACAAGCTTATTCCTCCTTCGATAGTTTGACGACGAATTTTTAAATGATGAAACCGAACCAGTCACTTGCCACCATTATACATGATGAAAAACAGCAAACACAAGTCGACTACCATGAGCGCTAGTGTCCCCAAAAAAAGAAAACCGATGCCGGAGGCACCGATCCTTTAGGCGTTATCATTCAAAAAGAGATTGGATGAATTGTCCTTCTTGCTCGGATACCGGAACTAGCGGCAGTCTTACGCCTCCCGTATGAACGCCTTTCAGAGCCAAGGCATGCTTGATCGGCGCAGGGCTTGGTACACGGAAAATGCCGGTAAATACCGGGTGCAGCTTACGATGCAGTTCTCCCGCTTGCTGTATGTTACCTTCTAGGTAATACTTTATCATAGATTGCATCTCTTTTCCAATCACATGGCTCGCCACGCTGACAATGCCGTGACAGCCGATCGCCAGCGCTGCCAGTGTATGGCTGTCTTCGCCGCTGTACACGACAAAACCCTCGGGAGCGCCATTGAGAATGCGCGTCAGCTGATCAATGCCGGCGCAGTCCTTTGTCGCCACGATATTGGGCAGTGCCGCCAAGCGAAGCGTCGTATCGGCATCGAGATTGACGCCGGTGCGGCCAGGTACGTTATACAGCATAATCGGCAGGCTGACCGCTTCAGCAACCGCTTTATAGTGCTGATACAGCCCTTCCTGTGACGGACGGTTATAATAAGGGGTTACGACCAGCAAAGCGTCGACGCCCAGTTTCTCCACCTTTTGCGAAAAATGAATCGTATGCGCTGTGTCGTTGCTGCCTGTGCCTGCAATAATTTTGCAGCGACCGCGGGCGTAACGTACGGCGGCTTCGATGAGCTGCAGCTTCTCCTCTTCGGTCAACGTCGGCGATTCTCCCGTCGTGCCGCAAATCACGAGGCTATCCGTTTGCTGCTCCTCGATCAAATATTGGATCAGTGGCTCCACTTGGCTCCAATTGACTTGCAGCCGCTCGTCAAACGGGGTCACCATCGCTGTGACTACTCTTCCGAAATCCACCGTAACACGCCTCCTACATGTACTAAATTTTACTTGTGCAAGTGAAATCGCTGATGCAGCGCTCTGACCGCACCGATCATGTCCTTGCCGTGGACAAGCACCCAAATGGTCGTATTGGAATCGGCCGATTGCAAAATCGCGATGTCTTCTTCCGTGAGCGCTTCGACAATGTGCGCCATGATGCCGGGCACCCCGTTCATCCCACCGCCGATGATTGATACTTTGGCGCAGCCGCTTAACGTCCGGGGCTCATAGCCCTGTTCCTTGAGCAGCTTCACCGCTTTATCGGCTTCGTGGTCAAATACGGTATACGTAACGCCGGACGGATTCACATTAATAAAATCAACGCTGATTTGATGCAGCGCCATCGTTTTGAACACCTTGAGCTGCAGGTCAAAATGCCCTTCGGTGGCGGCGACATAAATTTGCGTAATATTCGTAAATTGGGCAATGCCTGTAACGTGCCGATCCTTTACCGTGCTGGCATCGGCGCCAGCTCCTTCCGCAGCGACGAGCGTCCCCTTGCTTTTGGAAAAGGTGGAGCGCACGCGAATCGGAATGTTCGCTTGCATCGCGACCTCGACGGCGCGTGGATGAATCACTTTGGCGCCGTTGTGCGCCATATTGCAAATTTCGCCGAAGCTGACACACGCTAAAGGACGAGCGTCTTCGACAATCCGCGGATCGGCGGTCAGAATGCCGTCAACATCGGTAAAAATATCGACCGCTTCTGCCTGCAGCGCTGCGCCTAGCGCCGTCGCGGACGTATCGCTGCCCCCACGTCCGAGCGTGGTCAGCTCCTGCTTGCTTGTAACTCCCTGGAAGCCTGTGACGATAACCACTTGACCGCGTTCCAGCAGCTCCAGAATACGACTTGGCTGGATCGACAAAATTTGCGCGTTGCCAAACGTTTCGTTCGTCTGGACGCCCGCCTGTCCGCCGGTCAATACGGTCGATGAAATGCCCTCCGACGCGAGCAGGCTGCATAGCTGAACTGCGGAAATCATCTCTCCGCAGCCCAGCAGCAAATCCCGCTCCCGCGCCGGAAGCCGGTCTTCACTGTCCTTGACGAGCTCCAGCAGCGTATCCGTTGCGTAAGGCTCGCCTTTTCTTCCCATCGCTGAAACGACAACTACCAATTGATATGCTTCCGCTAGCGCGTCTTTGATATGATCGATGACGTGACCTCTGGCTTGAACGGTGGAAAGCGAAGTACCCCCAAATTTCTGCACGAGAATTCGCATGAGTGCTTCCCCCATATTCACGCCCCGCCGCTTGCCTAAGCGGCAGCGCCATTATTGTTCTATAGCAATATATTCGGCAATTTGCACGGCATTCCACGCTGCGCCCTTGAGCAGATTATCCGAAACGATCCACATGTTCAATGCGCGAGGGTTGCCCAAATCGCGGCGAACGCGGCCGACGAACGTCTCCAGCTTGCCGGCGGCGTCGGTAGCCAGCGGATATTGCTGCTCCTGCGGATTGTCGCATAGCACAATACCGGGCGCGTCGGCGAGCAGCTGTTTGACTTCTTCCAGATCGAAGTCGCTTTTCAGCTCGACGTAAACGGATTCGGAGTGGCCGTAGACGACCGGGATACGCACGCAAGTAGCCGTAACGTCGATCGAATCGTCGCCCATAATTTTTTTCGTTTCGAGAATCATTTTCATTTCTTCGTTGGTAAAGCCGTTCTCATGAAACTTGTCGATTTGCGGAATCGCGTTGAAGGCGATCTGATGCTTCACCGGCAGCGAGCCGACCGGCAAAATATCAGGATTCGCTTCGCGGCCTTCCAGCACTTCCTTCGACTGTCTGAGCATTTCCTGAATCGCTTTCGCTCCCGCGCCGGATACGGCCTGGTAGGTGGATACGATGATGCGCGAAATGCCAAAGCGATCATACAGCGGCTTCAACGCAGCGACCATTTGAATCGTCGAGCAGTTCGGATTGGCGATAATGCCCTTGTGTTCGTTGATTTTGTCGACGTTGACTTCCGGCACGACCAGCGGCGTTTCCGGATCCATGCGGTAAGCGCTCGTGTTGTCGATGCAAATGGTGCCTGCTTGGACCGCATGCGGAGCCAGCGCCTTGGATACGTCTCCTCCGGCGCTGAACAACGCGATATCGATGCCCTCAAAGCTGGACGGCGTCGCTTCCTCCACCGTCAGCTCGCGGCCCTTAAACAAAATCTTGCTTCCGGCCGAACGGGCCGAGGAAAGCAGCTTCAATTCCTTCAGGGGGAAATTCCGCTCATCCAGTAAACGAATAATTTGTTCTCCTACGGCGCCGGTAGCGCCGACAACTGCGACGTTAAATAGTTTTTGGTTCGACATAGCTCTGTCCTCTCCCCTGTTATGATGTGCGTAAAGCTATTAATATTGAAATCTCTCAATAATCATCGGCTGCAGCTGCCGGCCTTCCAGAGCAGCTTCGCAGGTTTCCTTGATCAAGTCCATGCGGGCGACCAGGGAATTGGGCTTCGCTCCCGGCGCGTCTTGACCAAAGGGCACGAAATAAATATTTTTGGTGATCAGCAGCTTGGCGATGTTCGTTGCGTTCAGTCCCAAGCCGTCATTGGTGGAAATGGCCAGCACAAGGGGGCGCTGGTTGCGCATTTGCGCTTTAGCCGCCATCAGCACCGGGCTTTCCGTCAATGCGTTGGCCAGCTTGCTCGTCGTATTGCCCGTGCATGGCGCAATGACCATCACATCCAGCAGCTTCGACGGGCCGAGCGGTTCCGCATCTACAATAGTAGAAATAATATCATTGCCGGTTATATCGCGTAACTGCTTCTGCCAATCCGCCGATTTGCCGAAGCGAGTATCGGTTGTGAGGATCGAATTCGAAACGATCGGGACGACGTTTGCTCCCCCGTCTACGAATCTCTGAATTTGCGGCATAACTTCTTCCAACGTACAATGAGAGCCGGTTAACGCGTAACCGACTGTTTTCCCCTGCCAATTCATTCCACATCGCTCCTGTCTTTGAAGTCTTCCTCAATAAGCTGGCTCAGGACGTTCGCCATGATACGGCCAGCTGTTTTCGGTGCGACAATGCCAGGCAAACCGGGCGCGAGCATCGCTTTGACGCCCCGCTTCTCCGCAAAACGGAAGTCCGTTCCGCCGGGTTTGGAGGCCAAATCGATGATCACCGCGCGATGTGGGATATTGGTAATAACTTGCGCTGTGACTATCATAGTCGGAATTGTGTTAAAAAGCAAGTCAATATTGCCCACTTCCGGGTACAAATCTCTCGTATAAAACGGTTGAAAACCCATTTCCCAAGCGCGGGCAAAATGCTCCGGTTTGCGCACGCCGACCTTGACGGTCGAGCCCAATCCCTGCAAGGTTTTAGCCATCGTGAAGCCAGTGCGGCCAAAGCCAAGCACCATGCTCACCGACCCGTGAATCGTAATGTCCGTGTTTTGAATCGCCATCATCAAAGCGCCTTCGGCAGTCGGAATCGAGTTGTAGATAGCCACGTCGTCGCGGTCAAACAGTTCGACCAGCTCAATCTGATGAGCTGCGCACAGGCGTTTCAGGTAGCTTTTGGCCATTCCTGTGTACACCTTGGCATGTTTGGGAAGCGCGGCCACATGCTCGTCGCCGAGCACCATTTCCTCTGTGGAAAAAATCGAATCGATCTGTCCGCTATCGTCGGTACCTACGGCCGGCAGCACCAGCGCATCCATCCCACTGAGCAGCTCGGGCTTCAGCTTCGCTTGCGTCACCCCGCTGAACGGTCTTCCCAAATTATCGAAGCCGATCAAGGTAACGGTCGCATCCAACTCGGTAAATTTCTGAATCACTTCGAGCTGCCGGGCGTCGCCGCCTATAAAAGCAACCGAAATTCCAGTAAGCATTCCTTCTTGCACCCCTTTCTCGGTTCGTATCGATACGTTATAGTATGCTTGCGCCTAAAAATGGGTGACGACCGCACAGCGGCAACCCGCAAACCGACCGCAGGTGCAATTTCGGAACAGCTGATGTGAAAAAGGGAACGGAATATAAAAAAACCTTCCACGACCTGGGTCATGGAAGGTTCTTGCTTGAGTCTGCGTGAGGACCGGATCAACGGCCCGTATGTCCGAAGCCGCCGGAGCCGCGCACGGTATCGGACAGCTCCGCCACTTCGCGCAGCTCGGTTTGCGGCACAAGCTGGAAGACCATCTGGGCGATTCGCTCGCCGCGCTGAATCGTAAACGGCTCTTGCCCGTGATTGATCAGCAGCACTTTCACTTCGCCGCGGTAATCGGCGTCGATCGTGCCGGGTGAATTGAGCGTGGTGATGCCATGCTTGTAGGCCAGACCGCTGCGCGGGCGGATCTGCGCCTCCAGCTCGACCGGCATCGCCAGCGCGAAGCCCGTCGGAATGAGCTGGCGTTCGCCCGGCTGCAGGACGACCGGCTCGCCGACGGCGGCGTGCAGATCGTAGCCGCTGGCGGCAGCGGACATTTTTTGCGGCACAGGCACGTCTTCATGGCCCGACAGCTTGATGAATTCGACGATATAACTAACGGATGACAAGCTGATCCCTCCTGAACGATTTCAAGGCGTCGTCGGCGTTTCCGACCATCGCCAGCGCGAACGGCGAAGCAAACAGCTTGGCGGTCAATTCGCGAATATGCTCCATTTGCACGCTTTCAATGCGGGCAATCATTTCATCCAGCGTATAGTGCTTGCCGGTCATCAGCTCGTTTTTGCCAAGCCGGTTCATCCGGCTGCTGGTGCTTTCGAGGCTGAGAATCAGGCTGCCCTTGAGCTGCTCTTTACCTTTGGTCAGCTCGGCGTCGGTCATGCCCTTGTGGGCGATTTCGTGCAGCAGCTCCAGCGTCACCTTTAACACTTCATCGGTTTGCTTGGGCGCGGTACCCGTATAAATCGTAAACATGCCGCTATCAATATGCGAGGAATGATACGAATAAACGGAATAAGCCAGTCCTCTTTTTTCGCGAATTTCCTGAAAAAGCCGCGAGCTCATACCGCCGCCGATGGCATTGTTCAGCAACACCATCGAATACAGATTGTCGGCGTGCATCGATAGTCCCGGAAGCGACAAGCAAATGTGGTTTTGCTCGGTTTTCTTTTGATGGAAAATCAGTTCACCGAGAAAATCCGGCTCAACGTAGTCCGACTCCGCCCCGGCATTGGTGAACCCGCCGAAGTGAGACTCGATCAGCTCGCGAACGCCGTCCCCGATATTGCCGGCCAGCGAAATCACGATGTTGCCGGTGTTGTAAAATTGTTTCATATAATTGCGCAAATCGTCCGGCTGCATGCGCGTCAGATTATCCTCGGTGCCAAGGATCGTATAGCCGAGCGGGTGAGTGCCGTAGGCCGCTTTGGCTACCAGATCGTGGACCAGATCGTCCGGCGTATCTTCATACATCGAAATCTCTTCGAAAATGACGTTTTTCTCTTTCTCCAGCTCCTCTTCGTCGAACGTGGAGTTGAAAAACATATCGGCCAGTACGTCCATCGCCAAGGGCAGATGTTCGTCCAGGACTTTGGCGTAATAGCACGTGTACTCCTTCGAGGTAAAGGCGTTGACATTGCCGCCGATGCCGTCGAAAATTTCCGCAATATCCTTCGCCGAATGGCGTTCCGTGCCCTTGAACAGCATATGCTCGATGAAGTGGGAAATGCCGTTGTCTTGCGGCTGTTCATTCCGAGAACCCGTCTTGACCCAGATTCCGAAGGAAACGGAGCGGAAAGTCGGAATTTGCTCCAGGATTACGCGCAATCCGTTTGGTAAGCGATATATATTCATCAGGGTTCCTCCTCGAATGCTGCGCCCATTCACGCGGATGTCGTTGCATCTTTACCAGTCTAACAAAAATGCTCGGCTGACTCAACTTCCCGCCTTGGTCGGCTCTGTCACGCGGTTGGACGACAGCAGCTCGCTGACTGTTCCTAACTGCAGCCCTTTACTTTTGATCGCCTGAATCATGCTGGGCAGTGCCCGGCTTGACGATTCGGTCGGATGCATCAGGATGAGCGAGCCGGGTTCGACGTTTTTTGCAATGCGATCGATGATCCACGACGGCTGCGGTTTTTTCCAATCCACTGTGTCGAGCGTCCACAGCACGGTTTGCAGCTTCATGTCTGAAGCCACCTGCACCGTCATCTCATTGAAGTAGCCCGATGGCGGCGCAAACAGCGTGTTGGCGACTCCCAGCTTTTTCAGCAGCGTTTCGGTCTTGGTAATTTCTTCAATTGTCTTGCTGCGGCTGATCGTCCGCATATCCTTATGCGAATAAGCATGGTTGGAAAGCTCATGGCCTGCGCTGAGAATTTGCTTCGCGGCTTCCGCGTTTTTATTCAGCCACATTCCGTCGAGGAAAAAAGTGGCGTGCACGCCTTCCTTGCGCAGCGTCTCCAGAATCGATGGCAAATATTCGTTGCCCCAAGCGACGTTGATCATCAAGCTGGCCATCGGCTTGTGCGGATTGCCGCGATAAACGGGCACAGCGCCCAAATCCTTCAGCTGCACCTTGGGCTCGGTTTCTTTCATTACATAAGAAATGGCGCCAGGCAGCAAACGCTGCTGGGCCAGCCGAAACGTCTCATCGACGTCGACCTCCAGGCCGTTGTAGCCCGGAATCGCTTTCCACACCGGATCCAGCTTGGCGTCAATCGGCGCGATCCGACGTTTGGCGGCTTCCTCCCTGATGGTCTCCAGCAGCACGCTGTCTGCTTTTGTCAGCGCCACGGCTTCACCGGACGCGAATACGGGCATCGCCGCTTCGTCGTCATCCGGCCACACAGCCGCTGTGTAGGACGCACGTCCCGTCTGGACCGCTTCGATATACGTGCGAATGCCCGGCGTCGTCTGCAGCACAATCAACATCGCGGCCAGACTCCCGCCCAGCAGCGCCAATTTGCGTATTCTCATGCCCGTCCCCCCTCTTCACTGTTGTAAGCTTATGCGTGAGCGGACAAGACTAGAACAACCGGCAGCCAGGCGGCAAACAAAAAAGAGACAGACGAAATCTGACTCTTTCCTTGGTCTTGCTTATGAAGGAAGCGGGCGCTCCCGTATGGTTCTACGTTTGCGCCGGTACTTGTGAAACAAGCGTTGCTTTGCGCGACAGGTTGACGCGGCCTTGCTGGTCGATCTCCGTAACTTTGACCGTAATCTGGTCGCCGAGTGCCACGACATCTTCAACTTTGGCTACACGCTCAGTCGACAGCTGCGAGATGTGCACCAGACCCTCTTTACCTGGCAAAATTTCTACGAATGCGCCAAACTTCTCGATCCGCTTGACCGTGCCCAGGTACGTTTCGCCGACGATCACTTCGCGAACGATGCCTTCGATAATCGAGCGGGCTTTTTCGTTCATCTCTTGATTGGAGGAAGCGATGAAGACGCGGCCGTCCTGCTCGATATCGATTTTTACGCCGGTTTCTTCAATAATTTTGTTGATGATTTTGCCACCTGCGCCAATCACATCGCGGATTTTGTCCGGATTGATCTGCATCGTAATGATTTTAGGCGCATACGGCGACAGCGATGTTTTCGGCTCGGCAATGCGCGACAGCATTTTGTTCAAAATGAACATCCGGCCTTCCTTCGCTTGCGCGAGCGATTGCTCCAGAATACTGCGGCTGATACCGTCGATTTTGATATCCATTTGCAGCGCGGTTACGCCTTTGGCCGTGCCGGCTACCTTGAAGTCCATATCGCCGAGATGGTCTTCCATCCCTTGAATGTCGGACAAAATCGAGAAATGATCGCCGTCCTTGATCAAGCCCATCGCGATGCCCGCAACCGGCGCTTTGATCGGAACGCCTGCGTCCATCAGCGCCAACGTGCTTGCGCAAATGCTCGCCTGCGACGTCGAGCCGTTCGATTCCAGCACCTCGGATACGAGACGAATCGTGTACGGGAAATCGACCTCCGACGGAATGATCGCTTCCAGCGCACGTTCGCCCAACGCGCCATGACCAATTTCGCGGCGTCCCGGCGGACGGAGCGGTCTGGCTTCGCCGACGCTGAACGGCGGGAAGTTGTAATGATGCATGAAACGCTTGCTTTCCGTCAGATCAAGTCCGTCCAGAATTTGCACGTCGCCGAGCGCACCCAGCGTACAAATGCTCAGCGCCTGCGTTTGACCGCGCGTGAACAAGCCGGAGCCGTGCGTCCGCGGCAGCAGGTTGATGTCGCATTCGATCGGACGAATTTCTTCAAGCTTACGGCCGTCCGGTCTGACTTTGTCGTGCGTGATCAAGCGGCGCACTTCTTCCTTGACGATATCGTAAAGCGTTTCCTTGACATCGTCCATCAAATCCGGCGTTTCCGCGTATACGTTCGTGAAATGTTCGACCGCTTCGGCGTTGACGGCGTCAATCGCTTCCTGGCGAGCATGCTTTTCAGGAATTTTAATCGCTTCAACCAGCTTGTCCTGGGCCAAAGCGCGCACAGCCGCGCTAACTTCCGCGTCAACGGCATGCAGCTTGACTTCCATCTTCGGTTTGCCGGCTTCCGCAGTCAGCGCTTCGATTTGCGCGACGATTTTGCGGATTTCGTCATGTCCGAACATGATCGCTTCCAGCATGACTTCCTCCGGCACTTCATCCGCACCGGCTTCCACCATCATAATCGCGTCTTTCGTACCGGCTACGACGAGATGCAGATCGCTTTTCTCCGCCTGCTCGGTCGTCGGGTTAATGACGAGCTGCCCATCGACACGGCCCACAATCACGCCGCCGATCGGTCCGTTAAACGGCACGTCGGAAATGCTCAGCGCAGCGGACGTCCCGATCATGGCTGTAATCTCCGGCGAGCATTCCTGATCAACACTCATGACAATCGATACGATTTGTACGTCGTTACGGAATCCTTCCGGGAATAACGGACGAATCGGACGGTCGGTCAACCGGCTCGCCAGAATCGCTTTCTCGCTGGGACGGCCCTCGCGTTTAATAAAGCCGCCGGGAATTTTCCCTACGGAATACAATCTTTCTTCATAGTTCACAGTCAGCGGAAAGAAATCGAGATCCTTCGGCTCGCTGGAAGCCGTCACTGTACAGAGCACAACCGTATCGCCATAACGGGCGGTAACGGCTGCATTGGCTTGCTTGGCCAGACGTCCCGTTTCGAGCACGAACGGTCGGCCGCCAAGGTCGAATTGCACCTGTTTTTCCATGTTTCCCTCCTTAAAATGTTCGCTTGTTCATTGTATGTATCCAAATCTTGCCGGAAGCCCAATCGTTCTATAGTTCTGCGCCTTACCTAGTATTTCCTTCTTTTCGGGTTTTAAAAATACAAGAAAAGCAACCACGTTGCCGCTCTTCGCCGCCTTCTCTTGAAAGAGATCCGGCCAAGGAGCAACAGGTTGCTTCCCGGTGTCGCTGTTATCGGCGCAGGCCGAGCTTTTCGATCAGCGCGCTGTAACGTTTCACGTCTTTGTTCTTCAGGTACGTCAGCAGCTTACGGCGTTGTCCGACCATTTTGAGCAAACCGCGGCGCGAATGATGATCTTTCTTGTGCGTCCGCAAGTGGTTTGTCAGGTTGACAATGTTTTCCGTAAGGATAGCGACTTGCACCTCAGGGGACCCTGTATCGGTGTCGTGTACCTTGTGCGTTTGAATCAGTTGCGTTTTACGCTCTTGAGTCAATGCCATCCTCGTTCACCTCCTGTTCCATAAGAAAATATCCCCTATAGCCTCGAAAACGCCGGTGAATGCGTGAATCCAAGCCAAGGTTTGCGTCCGGCCACCGACAAGCGGCTCCCAGACACGCCTTTTAGTATAGCACATCCTGATGCAAAAAGAAAAGGAGCGATGAAAAATTTTCCGATCGCTTACAAAGCGGCCTTCGATGCCTCGGCGTCGCGGCGAATTTGCGCCACCAGCTCGTCGATGGAACCGAACTTACGCTCCTCGCGCAAATACGCGATCAGCTCCACCTTGACGGTTTCCCCGTAAATATCGCCGGCAAAATCAAACAGATGCGCCTCCAGCGTCCGCTTGAGCTCGCCGGTCTCAAACGTCGGCTTGACGCCGATGTTCATGACACCCTTGTACATCCGTCCTTGGACGTGCGCTTTAATCGCATAGACGCCGTTGGCCGGGACGACGGAGCAGGCAATCGGATCGAGATTGGCAGTCGGAAACCCGATCGTCCGGCCGCGCTGAAAGCCGCCGACGACTTTGCCCGATAAGCTGTACGGTCGGCCGAGGAGCCGACTGGCCGCCGGAACGTCGCCTTGCTGCAGGGCCTCTCGCACGGAGGTGCTGCTGACCTTCGCCCCGTCCATATAATAGGGACGTACAACCTCTACAGCAAACTTGCCGTGAGCCAGCTCGCACAGCGAGTCGGGATTACCTTTGCCCTGGTAGCCGAATGTAAAATCAAAGCCGACTACGACGCTTTCGACGCCAAGCGGCACCAGCACCTCATCCACGAACTGCTGCGGGCTTACATGCATCAGCGAATCGTCAAAGGTAACCACATACGTGCGGCTGATGCCAAGACTGCGGAACAGCTCCATTTTGCTTTCCAGCGGCGTCAGCAAATTGTCGTATTTGTCCTGCCCCATCACCGAACGCGGATGCGGATGGAACGTCATGATTGCAGCCGGAAGCCCCTGATGCCCTGCTGTCCGTAACGCACGGCCGATCACTTCCCGATGTCCGAGGTGAACCCCGTCAAAATCGCCGATTGCCAGCACCTGTTTATCCCCGCCAGCCGAAACTGCGCTCCAATCGACGGGATATGATAGCGGAATGATGTCCATAAAATGCAAGTGTCACCTACCCATTCAAAAAGCACCTGATCTTACAAAAAAACCTTGGCCGGAACGAGACGTTGCCCGTCGCTGTCCCATGTAAACAACCCGAGAAAACGCTCGTCCGCGTCGGCGTAAACGCGAACCAGCGTCGGTTCCGACGTGTCAGCATTCGCTGCCGGGGGCGTCTGGACGCCGATCGTTTTGCCCTGCAGAGCATGCTCGGCCTGGCGCGGCGCCAGACGAACAGCTGGCAGATGAGCAATCGCTTGATCCATCGGAATCAGGCTCGCTTGCAAGCTGCCGGCAGCGTGGCGCTCGGCGATTTGCTCCAGCGTCAGGCACTGCGGCTCGCGGATGCGTCCAGTCGCCGTGCGCACAAGCTGCTTCATCACCGCCGGATAACCAAGCGCCGAGCCGATATCCACGCAAAGGGTACGAATGTAGGTGCCCTTCGAGCACGTTACGCGAAATCGCACCTCGGGCTGCGGCAGCAAGACATCAATATCCAGCACCTCGATCTCGTGAATCGTCGCCTTTCGCGCTTTGCGCTCGATCTCGACGCCTTCGCGGGCCAGCTCATACAGCCGTTTGCCGTCAACCTTGACCGCCGAATACATCGGCGGCACCTGCTCGATTTCGCCGACAAACGCCGCCAGCGCCTCGCGTACCTGCGCCTCGGTCAGCCGCACGTCGCTGCAAGTCTGCACAACCTCGCCCGTCCAATCCTGCGTATCGGTTGCAACGCCAAACACCAGCAGCGCCTCATATTGCTTGGGCAGCTCCTGAATGTACTCGACCATCCGCGTTGCCCGGCCAATGCAAAGCGGCAGCACGCCGGTCACCTGCGGGTCGAGCGTGCCGGTGTGTCCGATCCGCTTGATGCCCAGAATGCGACGCGCCTTGGCGACGACATCGTGAGAGGTAAAGCCTGCCGGCTTCCATACCGGCAATACGCCTTCTAACGTCATGGCAGCAGCTTCCCTACTTCCTCGACCATTTTCGCTGCAGCTTCCTCCAGCGTACCGCTTAACGTACAGCCCGCAGCGCGAACGTGGCCGCCGCCGCCGAGCGAAAGCGCCAGCTGCGCGACGTCGACAAGTCCGGCCGAGCGCAAGCTGATCTTGATCACGCCGGGCGCTTTTTCCTTAAACAGCATGCCGACTTCGACGCCCTCAACATTCCTTGCATAATTGACAAGTCCGTCCAGGTCTTCGCCGGAAGCGCCAGTAGCCGTCAAATCGGCGAGACTGACCGACAACCAGGCTACGCGGCGATCGTGAGCATAGGCAAGCGTCGGCAGTGCCGATTGCAGCAGCGCCATTTGCGGATAGCTCAACCGCTCCAGCACCCGCTCGGCGATTTCGGCTCCGTTAACGCCAAGCGCCAGCAGCGAAGCCGCCAGCTGCATCACTTGCGGCGTCGTGTTGGAATAACGAAAACCGCCCGTATCGGTTAACAGGCCGTTGTAAATGCAAGTGCCGAATTCGAGCGTGGGCTCGATACCCAATTCCATAGCCAAATCGTATATAATTTGCACGGCCGCCGCAGCATCCGGCTTGACCAGCTGCAGCGTGCCGAAGCCGTCATTGGTAGCATGATGATCCAGATTAAGCACTTGGGCATCTGCCGTCAGCAGCGACTGCACCTGACCGATCCGCGAAAAATCGGAGCAATCGACGACAATCGCCTGTCCAAACAGCCGCGAAGGCGCAGCTGCACTGAAATCGACCACATCGGCACTGCCTGTCAAAAAGTCGAATTTGGCCGGCATAGGCCCTTCATTAATCATTGTGAAACTTTTCCCAAGCTGCTTCAGCAAAAGACCCATCCCATATGTAGAACCGGCCGCATCCCCATCCGGCTGGATGTGGGCTACGACCAGAAATTCATTGTGCTCTCTGATAAAGGCAGCAGCTGTTTCCAGCTGCTGCTTGTAGTCTGCTGCTTGTATCATTGACTTTGATTCCCTTCCGCATTGAGCTGATGCAGCAAGCTGTCGATGCGGCTGCCATAATCAATCGAAGCGTCAAACTTGAACTGCAGCTCGGGAATTTTGCGCAAGCGGATGCGCTTGCCAAGCTCCGAGCGGATGTAGCCGGTGCCGGAAGCGAGCGCCTTGAGCGTCGCTTCTTTCTGCTCGTCAGTGCCCATCACGCTGAGAAACACGCGGGCCAGCGACAAGTCATTCGTCACATCGACACCAGTCACGGTCAGAAATCCGATCCGCGGGTCCTTGAGCTCGGATTGAATGATCTGGCTCAATTCCTTTTTAATCTGCTCGCCTACACGTCCTACGCGAACTCTTGCCATGTGTGATCACCTCTCAACGGTTTCCATGATGAAGGCTTCGATAACGTCCCCTTCTTTAATATCATTATAACGCTCCAGAGATATACCACATTCGTAGCCTTGAGCCACTTCCTTGACGTCGTCCTTGAATCGTTTCAGGGAATCGACCTTGCCTTCGTGCACGACAATGCCGCCGCGAATCAGACGCGCTTCGGCGTTGCGGGAAATTTTACCGTTCACAATCATACAACCGGCGATGACGCCAGCGCCTGTAATCTTGAACACGTTACGCACTTCGGCGCGGCCAATGATGGTTTCCTTGAAAATCGGATCCAGCATGCCCTTCATCGCCTGCTCGATTTCCTCGATGACGTTGTAAATGATGCGGTGCAAGCGAATATCGACTTTCTCTTGATCGGCCGTCGCCATCGCAGCCGGCTCCGGACGAACGTTAAAGCCAATGATGATCGCGTTGGAAGCCGAGGCCAAAATAATATCGGATTCGGTAATAGCGCCGACACCGTTATGAATGATTTTGACGCGTGCGCCTTCGACTTCGATTTTTTCCAGCGAGCCTTTCAGCGCTTCAACGGAGCCCTGTACGTCGCCTTTGATGATGACGTTCAGATCTTTAATCTCGCCGTCTTTGATATGTTTATACAGATCGTCCAGCGTAACGCGCGCGTTAGCGCCCATTTCCGATTGACGGAGCGAGATTGCCCGCTTCTCGGCGATGTCTCTGGCTTTGCGCTCGTCTTCGTAAGCGAGGAACGGATCGCCTGCTTGCGGAACTTCGGTCAAGCCGGTAATTTCGACCGGTGTCGACGGTCCCGCTTCCTTGAGGCGTTTGCCTTTGTCGTTAACCATCGCTCTGACGCGACCAAAGCATACGCCGGCTACGAAGCTGTCGCCGACCTTCAACGTACCGTGCTGGATGAGAATGCGTGCTACCGGACCGCGGCCTTTATCAAGCTCGGCTTCGATAACCGTACCTCTCGCCCGTTTATTCGGATTCGCTTTGTACTCCTGAACCTCGGCTACGAGCAAAATCATTTCCAGCAGGTTTTCCAGACCGATGCGCTGCTTCGCGGAAATTTCGCAGAAAATCGTGTCGCCGCCCCACTCTTCTGGCACCAGCTCGTAAGTGGTCAACGCCTGCTTGATTTTGTCCGGTTCTGCGCCCGGCTTGTCGATTTTGTTCACAGCGACGATGATCGGACAGCCGGCCGCTTTGGCATGGCTGATCGCTTCCACCGTTTGCGGCATCACGCCGTCATCGGCTGCAACGACGATGATCGTAATGTCGGTGACCTGTGCGCCGCGGGCACGCATTGTTGTGAACGCTTCGTGGCCCGGCGTATCGAGGAACGTAATTTTCTTATGGTTGACTTCCACCTGATAAGCGCCGATATGCTGCGTGATACCGCCGGCTTCGCCTTCCGTAACGTTCGTATGGCGAATGGCGTCGAGCAGCGTTGTTTTACCGTGGTCGACGTGACCCATGATCGTTACAACCGGAGGACGCTCGAGCAGATCCGCTTCGTCATCGATTTCTTCCATCGTTTCAAAACGGTCTTCTTCGACTTTGATTTTGATTTCCACTTCGACGCCGAATTCGCTGGAGATCAGTTGGATCGAGTCGAGATCAAGCTCTTGGTTGATTGTAGCCATCACACCGAGGAACAACAGCTTTTTGATGACCTCGGAAGCGTCTTTATGCAAAAGCTTGGCAACTTCGCCTACCGTCATCGTGCCGCGCACGATAATTTTCTTTGGCGTGTTGTCGATTTTTTCTTTTTTGACCATCGGTTGCTGCTGATAGCGTCCACGGTTGTTGCCGCGATTGTTGCCGCCGCGATTGTTGCCGCCTGGCCCTCTGCCTGCGCCCGGTTTGTTATCGTCGAACCGCTTAGGCGTCGGTTTCGTTTTCTTGGTCGTTTTGACGCCAGCTTTCGCTGCCGCTTCGTCAATCTCCTGCGCCGAGGCGCCGACGTGGAATTGCGGCTTCACTTCCTGCACGACCGGACGTCCGCTTTGATGCGAGCTGCGGTGCTGCGAGGAACGGTTGTTGAAGTCGGAGCTGCGGTTCTGACCGCCGCCTGTACGACCGCCGCCGCCGCTTGGTGCCGATGCCGCCGGAGCTTGCCCCGAGCGCTGGCCGCCGCTACTGAAGTTGCCGCCGCTGCGATTTTGACCGCCGCCCTGGCCTTGACCCTGACCGGCCGGACGATTGCCGCCGCCCTGGCCTGGAGGGCGATTGCCGCCTTGGCCTTGGCCTTGACCTTGGCCGCCTTGCCGATACGGCGGACGCGAATCGCCGGAGCGCGGAGCGCCGCTGCGTTGATCATTCGAGCGCGGACCTTGACCGCCGCCCTGTCCCTGACCGGAGCGCTGGTCGCGCTGTTGAGCCGGCCGGCTTGCTACATATTGATCGTCGGAACGTCGAGTTCCGCCTTGTTGAGACCCTTGCCGCGGATTGCCGCCGCCTTGCTGCGAAGAGCGCGACGCCTGTCCCCCGCCTTGCTGGGATGCTGGTCGCGTTGCGGAACCGCCGGAAGCTTTCGCTTCGGATTGCTGCTGACCGCCTGTTGGTTTCTGATTCGTCGTAGATGAACTCACTTGTCCTCCGTCCGTAGCCGCGCGCTTGGCGGCTGCATTCGCTTTAATATCGCGAAAAAATTTTTCCACACTGCTTACCGCTTCATTCTCCATAACGCTCATGTGGTTGTTAACCGGGATGTTCAAACGCTTCAAAATGGTGATAATTTCCTTGCTGCTCATGTTCAACGACTTGGCATATTCGTAAACGCGAAGTTTATCTTTATCTTTATTGTCCTGATTATTCGTCAAACTTCTTCACCTCCGGAGGGTTTGCCTGG
Organism: Paenibacillus athensensis; assembly: GCF_004514475.2. GTDB lineage: Bacteria > Bacillota > Bacilli > Paenibacillales > NBRC-103111 > Paenibacillus_AL > Paenibacillus_AL athensensis. The sequence goes on from NZ_MYFO02000001.1 coordinate 619,050, forward strand.
CGCAGCATCTGCGCGAAGCCTTTGTCCAGTACGCCAACGATGACTCGCAATTCTTTGCCGATACTGCTGCCCAATTCAGCCTTCGTGCCCGCTTCCATTAGCTCGACGCCGTAAAACGAGCACTTGTCCCGATACTTCTTGCGGGCGTTTTCGGAGGCGTCCGCAGCTAGAATGACCAGCTGGGCTTCGCCGGAGCGAATCGCCTTCAGCACGCCTTCGTCGCCGGTGACAAGCTTGCCCGCCCGCATCGCCAGTCCCAGATGGGACTTGAATTTATTGTCCATCCTCCGCCATCTCCTCTTTCGCAGAGATGAACTCGTCTTCGACCCGAATGAAATCCTGCTCAAGCTGATCGTAAATATCCGAGCTGACGGGACGGCCGAGGGCTCTGTCCAGCGCCTTGCTTTTCTTGGCCAGCTTAAAGCAGATGAGCTTGCCACACAGGTAAGCGCCGCGCCCGGATTTTTTCCCTTTCAGGTCGATCAGGATTTCATCCTCAGGCGTTCTGACAACGCGGATTAGCTCCCTCTTGGGCATCATCTCCTGACAAGCAACGCATTTGCGCAGAGGGATCTTCTTTTGCTTCATGTCCGCTCACCCCTTGTTCCCAGCTTGGATATCCTAGTCGATACTGACGGAGTCCTGATGCATCTCTTCGGAGTACGTTCTAGGTCTTCCGAATTCCTGCTCCGCTTGCGTTTCGCTTTTGATATCGATTTTCCAGCCGGTCAGCTTGGCGGCCAGACGAGCGTTCTGGCCCTTGATGCCAATCGCCAGCGACAGCTGGTAATCCGGTACGATAACGCGTGCCATCTTCTCATTTTCGTGTACCTGCACCTCCAGCACCTTCGAAGGGCTGAGCGCATTGGCAACATAGTCCTCGACGCTTTCCATCCAGCGGACGATATCGATCTTCTCGCCCCGCAGCTCGCTCACGATGGTCTGAACGCGCATGCCCTTAGGACCTACGCAAGAGCCTACCGGATCGACCTCGGCGTTACGGGAATGCACGGCGATCTTCGAGCGGAAGCCCGCTTCGCGCGCCACAGAACGAATTTCGACCACGCCGTCAAAAATTTCCGGCACTTCAAGCTCAAAAAGGCGCTTCAGGAGGCCGGGATGCGTACGCGACAAAATGATCTGTGGCCCCTTCGTCGTGTTCTCGACCTTCGTGATGTACGCCTTGACGCGGTCTCCCTGCTTGAACTTGTCGGTTGGCATCAGCTCGGTCAACGGCAGCACCGCTTCCACCTTGCCCAAGTCGACAAAAATATTGCGCTGATCCTGACGCTGCAAGATGCCGGTAACGATATCTTCTTCCTTATCGATAAAAGCATTGTAGATGAGTCCGCGCTCGGCTTCGCGAATCCGCTGTGTCACGACCTGCTTGGCCGTCTGTGCGGCGATCCGGCCGAAATCGCGCGGCGTCACTTCAATTTCGACGATATCGTCAAGCTGATAATTCTGATTCATTTCCCGCGCTGCGTGGAGCGAAATCTCCATCCGCGGATCAAGCACTTCCTCCACAACCGTCTTGCGCGCATATACCTTAATCAAACCCGTCTGGCGGTTAATATCGACGCGGACGTTTTGGGCCGTGTTGAAGTTGCGTTTGTAGCTGGAAATCATCGCCGCTTCGATCGCATCGATCAGCAATTCCTTGGAAATGCCCTTTTCACGCTCGATCTCCGACAGCGCTTCGATAAAATCCATGTTCATTTGAACCGAGTTCCCCCTTTCGATTGGTACGGCAATTAAAAAATGATGGCCAGTCTGGCGCTGGCAACTTTGGCAAGCGCAATCGTGCTCGATTTTTTACCTGCTTGCACGACAAGCTCCTGTCCGTCGAAAGAAACGAGCTGCCCCTCGAATTCCTTCGCGCCGTCAATCGACTCGTACGTCGTGATGAATACGTTGCTGCCCGTCGCTTTTTCGAAATCCTGCGGCTTTTTGAGCGGACGCTCCGCGCCCGGCGAGGATACCTCAAGGAAATAAGCTTCGGAAATCGGATCCTTCTCATCGAGCTGCACGCTCAAAAATTCGCTGATCCGGCCGCAATCGTCTATATCAATCCCGCCTTCTTTATCTGCATAAACGCGCAGGAACCAGTTGCTGCCTTCTTTCACATATTCGATATCCACGAGCTCAAACCCATTTTGCTCCATGAATTCATTCAGCATTTGCTCGACAATGGATTTGATGTGCGCTTGCGTAACCACGGTTTGTTCCGCCCTCCTAGTGAATGCTTCCGCCGATCGTATGGCCAAAAACCCCATATCAAAATGTAAAGAGTGGGTTTCCCCACTCTTAGTTCACAAGATGATATCCTCATTATTGCCAAAAAAATTATACCATATATCATGTCAGCTTTTCAACTGATAATTTCCTTGATTTCCATGCAAAATCGCGCTAAAACAGCGATAGCTGGTTGGATTCGGGCAAACCGCGGAAGCAGCCCATCGAAGCCAAAAGCTCGACAATCGTCTTCGACGCCTTGGAACGATTCTGGAAATCTTCAATAGAAAGGAAGTCTCCGGCTTCCTTGGCCGCAGCAATATTTTTCGCTGCACTTTCGCCGATGCCCTGCATCGCAGCAAACGGCGGAATGAGCGAGTCGCCTTCAATGAGAAAGCGCGTCGCATCGGAGCGGTACAAGTCGATCGGCTTGAAGCTGAAGCCGCGCGCCGTCATTTCCAGCGCCATTTCGAGAATCGAAATCATCGCTTTTTCCTTGGGCAGCGCCTGGAAGCCCTTCTCCTCAATCTCGATTAGCCGCTTGAGGATCGCGTCGTAGCCCTGACAAAGCAGCTCCAGATCGAAATCGGTCGCGCGCACGCTGAAATAAGTCGCATAATACGCAATCGGATGATAGACCTTGAAATAGGCGGTTCGTACGGCGGAAATAACGTAAGCGGCTGCATGCGCCTTCGGAAACATGTACTCGATCTTTTCGCAGGAATCGATGTACCAGGCCGGCACGTTGCAGCGCTTCATTTCTTCCTTCCACTCGTCCGTCAAGCCTTTGCCCTTCCGCACGCTTTCCGTGATCTTGAAGGCCAGGCCGGCATCCATGCCCGCTTTGTAGATCAGGTACAGCATGATGTCGTCGCGACAGCCGATCACGGTCTTGATGTTGCAGATGCCTTTTTTGATCAGTTCCTGCGCATTGCCCAGCCAGACGCCGGTTCCGTGCGAAAGACCGGAAATTTGCAGCAAGTCGGCAAAGGAGCTCGGCTGTGTTTCCTGCAGCATTTGACGGACGAATTTGGTGCCCATCTCCGGCACGCCGTAGGTAGCGACAGGCGAGCGAATTTTGTCGGGAGCGACGCCCAGCGCCGAAGTCGAGTGGAAAATGCTCATCACCTTGGGATCGTTCATCGGAATCGTCGTCGGATCAATCCCCGTCAAATCCTGCAGCATCCGCATCATCGTCGGATCGTCGTGTCCGAGAATATCAAGCTTGAGCAGGTTGGCGTCGAAAGCGTGATAATCGAAATGCGTCGTCTTCCAGTCTGCGCTCGTATCGTCGGCCGGATACTGCACCGGCGTAATGTCGTCTACTTCGATATAGTCGGGCACAACGACAATCCCGCCGGGATGCTGGCCGGTGCTTCGCTTGACGCCCGTGCAGCCTGCTGCCAAACGATTCACCTCGGCGCCGCGCCACTTGTGACCGTTTTCTTCCTCAAATTTCTTTACGAAGCCGAAGGCGGTTTTCTCAGCGACCGTACCGATCGTGCCGGCGCGAAATACGTTTTTCTCACCGAACAGCACCTTCGTGTAGTTATGCGCTACCGGCTGATATTCGCCGGAGAAATTCAAGTCGATATCGGGAACCTTATCGCCCTTGAAGCCAAGGAACGTCTCGAACGGAATGTCGTGACCGTCGCCCTTGAGCGGTCCGCCGCAGCGCGGGCATTCCTTGTTCGGCAAGTCGAAGCCGCTCGGTACGCTGCCGTCGGTAAACCACTCACTGAATTTGCAGGAATAGCAAATATAGTGCGGCGGAAGCGGATTGACCTCGGAAATACCAAGCATCATCGCCACGACCGATGAGCCGACCGAACCCCGCGAGCCGACGAGATAGCCGTCTTCATTCGATTTCTTGACCAGCCGTTCGGAGATCAAATAGTTGGCCGAGAAACCGTATTTGATAATCGGCACCAGCTCTTTTTCCAGCCGCGCCGTCACAACCTCCGGCAGCTCATCGCCATAGATCGATTTGGCCGTCTCGTAGCAGGTATTGCGAATTTCGTCGTCGGCCCCTTCAATGATCGGCGTAAACAGCTTGTCCGGGAACAACTGGATCGCCGCAAAGCGATCGGCCAGCTCGTTGGGATTGCGCACGACGACCTCGTGAGCCCGCTCGTCGCCAAGGAACTGAAATTCGGCCAGCATCTCCTTGGTCGTGCGGAAATGCGCGTCCGGCTTTTTCATATCCTTGAGCGGGCTAAAGCCGGTAATGCCGTGAATCGTAATGTCCCGGCACAGCTTGTCGCGCGGATGCAAGTAATGAGCGTTGCCCGTTGCGATGACCGGCTTGCCCAGCTTGTCGCCGATCTCGATAATCCGGCGTACGGCATTTTCCAGATCGGCACGGCTTGCGACCAAACCGCGGTCCACCAGGTGCAAGTTGTAGCTGACCGGCTGAATTTCCAGCACGTCATAGAAATGGGCGACCTGCTCGGCCTCCTCCAGCGATTTGTTGAGCACAGCTTCGTAAAACTCGCCGCGTTCGCAGCCGGAAGCAATTAGCAGCCCTGCGCGAAGCTCGACCAGCTTGCTTTTCGGAATGCAGGCGACGCGGTGGAAGTATTCGGTGTGCGAAAGCGAAATCAGCTTGAACAGATTCTTTTTGCCCACGTCGTCGAGCGCATAGATACAGCAGTGGAATGGCCGCTGATTGCTTAAATCCTTGCCCACATAATCGTTCAGTCGGGCCAGCGAGTGCATGTGACGGTCATACGCTTCATTAATCAGATGGAACAGCACATGTCCGAGCGCAATCGAGTCGTCAATCGCCCGGTGATGATTGTCGAGACTGACCTTGAACTTGTCGGACAACGTGTTCAGACGGTGATTTTTCATCGACGGGAACAACAGGCGCGCCAGCTCCAGCGTGTCGAGCACGGCATTGCCCAGCTCCGGCATGCCCAATTGCTTGAGATTCGCTTGGATAAAGCCCATATCGAAGCGGGCATTATGAGCGACGAGTACGGCGTCGCCGACGAATTCGATGAACTTGGGCAGCTGCTCGGCTAGCTCGGGAGCGTCTTTGACCATATCGTCATTAATATTGGTCAGCTGTTGGATATTATAAGGAATGCGTTCATGCGGATTAATAAAGGTGGAGAATCGGCCGATCTCCTTGCCCAGCTGCATTTTGACGCCCGCCAGCTCGATGATTTTGTTATTTGTCACCGACAACCCCGTTGTCTCGATATCAAAAACGACATATTCCGCAGCCTTCAAATCCAGATCGAGCGGATTCATCACAATCGGTACCGAATCGTTGACCACGTTGGCTTCCAGGCCATAGATGACCTTGATGCCGTGTTTTTTGGCGGCTTTGCCCGCTTCCGGGTAGCATTGAATATTGCTGTGGTCGGTAATCGCAATCGCTTTGTGTCCCCACTTCGCGGCCAGCTTGATGTATTGATCGACCGGCGGCAGTCCGTCCATCGTGCTCATCGCCGTATGCAAATGGAATTCGACCCGCTTCTCTTCGGCGTCGTCCATCCGCTCGCGCGGAGCAGCCACCTCGTTGATATCGTTAGGAATCATGACCAGTTCGGGAACCTGCATGAACCTGTCGTATTCCACCTTGCCGCGCGCCTTGATCCACGTGCCGTTATTGAGCAGGCCAAGCACCTTGACGTCTTCCTTCGACTTGCCAAACACCTTCACGGCAATCGAATCGGTGAAATCGGTCAGATTAAACGTAAACAGCGTGCTGCCGTTGCGCAATTCCTTCACATCGAGGCCGAAAACAGTGCCTTGCACCGTCACCTTTTTCTCTTCCTCCTGGATGTTTTGCAACGGTACGGCAGGCTCCTTGATTTCATAGCCCACCATCAGCCTCAGCTCCGCTTCCGGCAGCGCAGATGCTTCTTCCTCCTGCTCGATCGACATCATGATTTCCTGTGTAACGGTTTTCTCTTCCTGCTCGATCTTCTTGGCGAAGCTTTCGTAGGCCGCTTCCACCTCGCTGGATTCGCCTACGGCAAATTTGACCGACAACTCGGTTTTAAAATAAGTATGAAAAAAAGTGCGTACGAACTGGTCGATATTTTTCCGCTTCGCCAGCTCCAGCCCGATCTGATCGAGCATCACCAGCGTCAGCGTGTGGTCCTTCACTTCCGCTCGCGCCTTGGTCATCCAGCCGTTAACCGTAGCCGCTTCCCGCTGCAGCCATTCAATGAACAAGCTCCAATACTCGGTGACAAGCGCCTCCGGCGCCGCTTGCTCGTAATGCCACATAAAGCGGATTTTGGCGATATGCGCGAACTTTTCCTGAATCGTCCGGCACAGGTCGCGGTACACCGCAAGCGGCACCAGCGCGGGATTCACCAGATGGAACGTCCACTCGCGATTTTTCCGGCTGCACTCCACCCGTTCGATGTGCCCTTGCGCGAAATAGGTCTGCACGACATGGTCCGCAATGTCCGCTTGCTTCATCAGCAGCTCGAAGCGCTGTCGTTTGTCTGACAAACTGCTCATGCCCAACCTCCTTGCAAAAATACGAAGGGCAAAGGAGATGAAGCGTTCCGTTTGCCCTGAGTTTAGTATCTATTAATAGCTTCGGCCGTAAACAACCGTATGTTTGGCGGTTTCTCCGCACACGAAGCACGTCGGCTTCGTTTCGGACGGCGAGAACGGAATGTTCCGGCTGGTCGCCCCCGTCTCTTCCTTCACCTGCGCTTCGCAAGCGTCCGAGCCGCACCAGCCGGCCAGCGCAAAACCGCGCTTGCCTTCGAGGAACGTCTTGAACTCGTCCAGCGTATCGACAGCAGCCAGCCGCTCGTCGCGGAACTGCTTCGCTTTATCATACATCTGCTGATGAATCTCGGCAAGCATCTTTTGCACTTCTTGCACGAAATCGGCTTGCGCTACGCTTTTCTTTTCACCGCTGACCCGTGATACGAGCACGACCTGACCGTTCTCCATGTCGCGTGGTCCGAGCTCAACGCGAATCGGCACACCGCGCATTTCGTATTCGTTAAACTTCCAGCCCGGGCTTTGGTCCGTCCGGTCGTCCACTTTGGCGCGGACCCCTGCGGCCTTGAGCTGTGCAAACAGCTCGTCCACCCGTCCGACAACTTGCTCTCTCGTCTTGGGCGGTCCGATCGGGATCAATACGACCTGGGTAGGAGCCACCTTAGGCGGCAGCACCAGGCCGCGGTCGTCGCCGTGCACCATGATCAACGCGCCGATCAACCGCGTGCTCACTCCCCACGATGTCGTATGCGCAAACTGATGCTGGTTCTCCCGGTCGAGGAACTTGATATCGAAGGCCACGGCGAAGTTGGTGCCCAAATAATGCGACGTGCCGGCTTGCACGGCTTTGCCGTCCTTCATCATCGCTTCAATGGAATAGGTGTCGACTGCGCCAGCGAATTTCTCGGACGGCGTCTTCTGACCGACGATCACCGGAATCGCCAGGAAATTTTCGGCAAAATCGCGGTACACCTCCAGCATTTGCATCGTCTCGCGGCGCGCATCCGCTTCATCCTCATGCGCCGTATGGCCTTCCTGCCACAAGAATTCGCTCGTGCGCAGGAACGGCTGTGTTTTTTTCTCCCAGCGGACCACATTGGCCCATTGGTTGATCAGCAGCGGCAGATCGCGGTAGGAATTGATCCACTCGGCATACATATGCCCAATCATCGTTTCCGAGGTCGGACGAATCGCCAGACGCTCCTCCAGCTTCTCGCCGCCCGCCTCCGTGACCCAAGGCAGCTCCGGATTAAAGCCTTCGACGTGCTCTTTCTCCTTTTGGAAAAAGCTCTCCGGAATAAACAGCGGAAAATACGCGTTGCGATGGCCCGTCGCCTTGAAGCGGGCGTCCAGCTCGCGCTGGATGTTCTCCCAGATCTCATAGCCGTCCGGCTTGAACACGATGCAGCCCCGCACCGGCGAATAGCTCATCAGGTCCGCTTTCTTAATCGTATCAATATACCAACGGGAGAAATCCTCCCCTTGTGGGGTAATTTCTTTGACAAACTGCTTATCGTTCGACATGTGCGACCTCCTACATAAACTACCCTTTAATCAAGCGTAAAATATCGTTATACGTTACCGCGACCATCAGCACCATCAGCAAAGCAAAGCCGACAAAATGCACCATGCTTTCGCGATTCGGATCAATCGGCTTGCCGCGCAGCGCCTCAACGCCCATAAATAACAGACGGCTGCCGTCCAGCGCCGGAATCGGCAGCAGGTTGAAGATGCCGAGGTACAAGCTTAGCGTAGCCGCCCACGAGATCAGCGCATCCATGCCCATCTTCGCGAACTCGACCGAAACCTGTGCCGTACGCAACGGTCCGCCCAGATCGTCCAGCTTGAAATTGAGCGTAACCAGCTTCTGCAAGCCGCTGATAATGCCAATCGTCGTGCCGACGACTTGCTCGTAAGTGCCCTTGAACACCTCGGACAACGTAGCATTGCGCCGGTCTCCGGTAATGACAATGCCCAGCTTGCCGGCTCCCGACTCGTCCTCCGGCGTTACTTGAAGCGTCAGCGGACTGCCGCTCCGGTTAACCACCCAGGTCATCTCTTTGCCTGCGGACTGCTGAATCAGCGTGACCAGCTTGCTGCGGTCGTCGCCGATCAATTCATTATTAATGGAAATCACAATATCGCCCGGCTTCAGACCGGCTTTGTCTCCGGCCTTGTCGGCATTCACCTGATCCAGCTTGACGTTGGTCAAAACACCGGAAATAATCACCAGAATAAAAAACAGCGCAATCGCCAGCAGAAAATTCATCACCGGCCCCATCACAATCGCCAGGGAGCGCTGTCCGACCGATTTGCTGCCGAATTGCCGGTTATACGGCGCAATCTGCGTTTCATTGCCCTTGGCAACCATATGCGCCTGCGGATGCACGGCAAACGTCGCCCGCTCCCCGTCTACCTCCAGGCTCACCTGCAGTTTTTTTTCCAAATCGATCTGCTCGACCACGCCGACAATCGCCTGCGCCCGGCTGTCCAGCTGATCCAAATACAGATGGGTCACCTGCTCTTGCCGATTCAACTGTACCGCAATCGTCTGTCCGGGGTTGACCTGCACGATTTCCGGGTCCTCTCCGGCCATGCGCACGAAGCCGCCAATAGGCAACAGCCGCAGCGTATAGCGGGTCTCCCCTTTTTTATATGAAAACAGCTTGGGGCCGAAGCCAATGGCGAACTCCCTGACCAGAATGCCCGCCCGTTTGGCGAAATAAAAATGCCCCCACTCATGGATCGTCACCAGCACAAAAAACAACAATACCACTTTCAGTCCGATCTCAATTGCTGACAATGCGTACCTTCCTCCTTTGAGCTTTCGCAAGGAAATCTGCTTTTAGATTACCATTATTGAATGGCGGAATACAAGCTATCCCTCCATGCACAAGTATACGGCAAAGGAGACAGGTTTAGACGCTTACCGATAGGAAAAAGGAGCGGAAGCCGCATCGACCGGCCACGGCTCCCTTTACAGCTTCGAAACGGACAGTCCGGCGGCAACGCCGCGCGCCCAGGCGTCTGCGGCATGGATGTCCTCCAGCGCAGGCCGGGACACCATTTGATGGGCCGCCAGCGCCTCTTCGATGATGCGTTCAATTTGCAAAAATGCGATCTCGCCGCGTAAAAACCGTGCCACCGCCACCTCGTTCGCTGCATTGAATACGGTGGGCGCTGTGCCTCCCTGCCGACCGCAAGCATATGCCAGCCGCAGACAGGGAAACCGTTCGAAATCCATCGCGCGAAAATGCAGCCTGCCGATCGCCGCTAGATCAAGCGGCGCCGTCGGCGTCGACAAGCGCTGCGGATACGTCAGCGCATATTGAATCGGAATCCGCATATCGGGATTGCCGAGCTGCGCAATCACACTGTTGTCGGCGAACTCCACATACGAATGGATGACGCTTTCCGGGTGTATCAGCACCTCGATGCGGTCATACGGCAGTCCGAACAGCCAATGAGCTTCAATCACCTCAAGCCCTTTGTTGACCATCGTCGCCGAATCGATCGTAATTTTGGCCCCCATCGACCAATTCGGATGGGCCAGCGCCTGCTCGACGGTCACACCTTCCAGCTCGGCCCGGCTTTTGTCCCGAAACGAGCCGCCCGACGCTGTCAGCGTAATCCGGCTAATCTCGGCGCGATTTTCCCCATTCAGGCATTGAAAAATCGCCGAATGCTCGCTGTCGATCGGCAGCAAAGCAACGCCTTTGCGACGAGCCGCTTCCGTGACAATCGCGCCCGCGCTTACCAGCGTTTCCTTATTCGCCAAGCCAATGTGCTTGCCGGCTTCAATGGCAGCCAGCGTAGGGCGCAGCCCCTGACTGCCGACCAGCGCCGTGACGACGATCTGGGCTTCGGTGCCAGCGGCCGCTTCCAGCAGTCCTTCTTCGCCACACAGCACCTTGGTATCTGCGGACACCAGCGCAGCCAGCTCACGGGCCGCTTCCGCCGTCGCTACAACCGCCAGCTTGGGACGAAACTCGGCAATCTGCCGGGCCAGCAGCTCGACGTTATAACCTCCGGCCAACGCTTCAATCGTAAACTGCTCCGGATGATGACGCACGACATCGAGCGTTTGCGTGCCAATCGAGCCGGTCGAGCCAAGGATCGCGATGCGTTTGCTCATAACCTGTACCGTCCTTCAGCCAATATGTATATCTGATTACGAAAGCAAGCCAAATACATGTAAAAAAGGAAACACGATCAGCCAGCTGTCCACGCGATCCAGCACGCCGCCATGTCCCGGCAAAATTGCTCCGGTATCCTTGATCCCCTTCACCCGTTTGTAGGCCGACTGGATCAAATCGCCGATTTGCCCGACAATGCCAATCAACACGCCAAAACCAACCGCGCGACCAAACGTCAGCAGCTCCGGCTGGCTCCAAGCGAACACGCAGGCAGCGACTACGGAAATCACAATGCCGCCCAACGCGCCTTCGATGGATTTCTTGGGACTGATTTGCGGCCACAACGGATGTTTGCCAATCAGCGAGCCAACGAAATAAGCGCCGGAATCGGTCGCCCAAATGCAGACGAATACCAGCATTGTCCAAAACAAGCCGTGCTCCGGAAGCCTCGTCTCGATCATATAATGAAAACCAAAGCCCATATATACGATGCCCAGCAGCAGCACAGCCGCTTTATCGATCGTTACTGCATTTTTGGAAGCGACCGTGATGAACAGAAGCGCAAGCATGGCGATCCAAATCAGCGCCGCCGTATCCAGCTTCTCCAGCAGCGGAATTCCGAAGCTCGACCAGGGCACTGCCAGCAGCAGCGTGGCGACGAGCCCAATCGCAGCTGTAATCTTATGCGCGGAATACCCGTTCATACGCACGTATTCGCCGTAGCCGACGATGGCCAGCAGCACGATCAGCGCCGCATAGCTGTAGCCGCCCAATATCAATAAAGTTAAGAAAACAATTCCGGCAATCACTCCGGTGACGATCCGCTGCTTCACCCTGATTCCTCCTCGACTAGACGCCTCCGTACCTTCTGGCTCTGCGCTGGTATTCGGCAATCGCCTGATAAAACAATTCCTCGGTAAATTCCGGCCAATACGCCTCCGTAAACCACAGCTCGGAATACGCCAGCTGCCACAGCAAAAAATTGCTAATCCGCAGCTCGCCGCTCGTGCGAATCAATAAATCCGGGTCCGGTAAATCAGAGGTTAGCAGATACTGGGAAAACCTCTCTTCCGTAAGCTCCTGCGCCTGCAGCTTCCCGCTCTGCACATCCCGGATGATGTCTTGCACGCCGGAAAGCATTTCTTTGCGGCTGCCGTAATTCAACGCAAAATTGAGAATCAGACCGTCGTTCTCCTTCGTCCGCTCAATGGCATCTTCGATCGCATTCAGCGTGTAGTCCGGCAGCCCTTCGGACCAGCCAGTCATGCGTATGCGCACGTTGTTCGCGATCAGCTCATTAATCTCCAGCGGAAAAAATTCCTGCGGAAGCTTCATCAGGAATTCAACCTCTTCCTTGGGTCGCTTCCAGTTCTCCGTTGAGAATGCGTACATGGTCAGCGCCTTGATGCCCAGACCGTTGGCCGCCATTGTAATTTTCTTGACGTTTTTCATACCGGAATGGTGGCCGGCTACGCGCGGCAAGCCGCGTTGTCTGGCCCAGCGACCATTGCCGTCCATAATGATTGCCACATGCTCCGGCACGTTGTTCAAATCGATGCCGGACAGTCCGGAGCGAGTCGCTTCCTCTGAAGTGCCCCCGAGCCATTTCTTGAATGGTTTGAGCATGCTCGTTCCTCCATCTCCGTAAAAGATGAAAAGCCCCCAGCGAATGCCCGGGGGGCTAGCTCTAACTTATACTTCCATAATTTCTTTTTCTTTTGCGGCAAGTACCTTTTCCACTTCGGCAATAAATTTATCGGTAAACTTCTGGATATCGTCTTGATGACGACGGGACTCGTCCTCCGAGATGCCCGACTTTTCCAGCTTTTTGATTTCATCATTAGCGTCGCGACGAATGTTGCGGATCGCTACTTTGGCCTCTTCGCCAAATTTTTTGGTCGTCTTGACCAACTCGACGCGGCGTTCCTCGGTCAAAGCCGGGATGACGATGCGGATGACCGTACCGTCGTTGGTCGGCGTCAAGCCGAGATCGGATTTCATGATCGCTTTTTCAATCGCGCCCATTGAGCTTTTGTCCCACGGCTGGATCAGCAGTGTTCGCGAATCCGGCGTGTTCAGATTGGCTAATTGGTTCACCGGCGTCATTGCGCCGTAATATTCCACTTGTATGCGGTCCAGCAGCGCAGGCGTCGCCCGGCCGGCGCGCAGCGTGGACAAGTCGCGCTTCAATGCGCCAATCGCTTTCTCCATGCGGTCTTCGGCGTTCTTTTTAACGGATTGCGGCATGAATTACACACTCCCTCTTACAGTCGTCCCGATTTTCTCGCCAAGAACTACGCGCTTGATATTCCCCTTCTCCGTAATCGAAAACACCACCAACGGAATGTTGTTATCCATGCAAAGGGAAGAAGCGGTGGAGTCCATGACGCCCAGATTGTTGCTGATGACATCCAGATACGTTAAGCTTTCGTATTTGACGGCATTCGGGTCCTTGAACGGGTCCGCCGAATACACGCCGTCAACTTTATTTTTGGCCATCAAAATGACTTCGGCTTCGATTTCCGCTGCGCGCAGCGCGGCTGTTGTATCCGTGGAGAAATACGGATTCCCGGTGCCTGCGGCGAAAATGACCACGCGGCCTTTTTCTAAATGGCGAATCGCTCTGCGGCGTATGTACGGCTCGGCCACCTGCTGCATCGTAATCGACGACTGCACGCGCGTCGGCACGCCAATCGTTTCCAATGCGTCCTGTAGTGCCAGTGAATTCATCACCGTTGCCAGCATGCCCATATAGTCGGCTGTCGCCCGATCGATGCCTTTGGCGCTGCCGGCGATGCCTCTCCAAATGTTGCCGCCGCCAACGACGACTGCCACCTCGACCTTCAAGTCGACGACATCCTTCACCTGATTGGCAATCGACGTAATGACCTCCGAATCGATGCCGTAGCCCAATTGCCCAGACAACGCTTCGCCGCTCAATTTCAAAATGACTCTTTTATAATATGGCTGCTGCTCCAACTTGTACAAACCTCCGTTTCCCTGACCGCTCCCTTGCCGTCTTGCGGCTAAAAAAGAAGGAACACGATGTGTTCCATTCTTCTGTCTAGCCTATGATTAAAGTTTTACTTGAGACATCACTTCTTCAGCGAAGTTTTCTTGTTTCTTCTCAAGTCCTTCGCCGAGCGCGAAACGCACGAAACGACGGATCGAAATGTTTTCGCCAATTGTGGCGATTTTTTCGTTGAGCAGCTGCTCAATCGTTTTGTCAGGGTCTTTCACGAAAGGCTGCTCCATCAAGCAGTACTCTTCGTAGTATTTGCCGATCCGGCCTTCGACCATCTTGTCGACGATTTTTTCCGGTTTGCCTTCGTTCAGCGCTTGGTTGCGCAAAATTTCTTTTTCTTTCTCCAACGCTTCTGCAGGAACTTCGTCGCGGCGAACGTAGGATGGGCTTGCTGCAGCGATATGCATCGCGATGTCGCGGCAGAACGATTTGAATTGATCGGTTTTGCCTACGAAGTCGGTTTCACAGTTGATCTCAACCAGAACGCCAACTTTACCGCCGGCATGGATGTACGATTCTACAGCGCCTTCTGTAGCGATGCGGCCTGCTTTGTTAGCGGCAGCAGCCAAACCTTTCTCGCGGAGCAGCTCGCCTGCTTTCGCGATATCACCGTTTGCTTCCTCCAGCGCTTTTTTGCAATCCAACATACCAGCGCCTGTTTTTTCGCGCAATTCTTTGACTTGTGCTGCTGTAACTGCCATTTTGAAAAAACCTCCCGTATTGGAATTTAATTGTCCCTACTCTTTAAAAAAAGGGTGGTGACAGGCTGTTACACCTTCCAACCACCCTTCTCCATGCACACATGTTAAGCTGTCGTTTGTTCGCCTTGATGCGCTTCGATAACAGCATCAGCGATTTTGGCAGTCAGCAATTTCACTGCGCGAATCGCGTCGTCGTTGCCCGGAATCACATAGTCGATTTCGTCCGGATCGCAGTTCGTATCAACGATACCTACGATTGGGATACCCAGCTTGCGAGCTTCCGCTACAGCGATGCGCTCTTTGCGAGGATCGATCACGAACAGGGCGCTAGGCAGGCCTCTCATGCCCTTGATGCCGCCGAGGAATTTCTCCAGACGGTCTTTTTCTTTGCGGAGAATGATAACTTCTTTTTTAGGTAGCACTTCGAACGTGCCGTCTTCTTCCCATTTCTCCAGCTGTTTCAAACGGTCGATCCGTTTTTGGATCGTTTGAAAGTTGGTCAGCGTGCCGCCGAGCCAACGTTGGTTGATATAGTACATACCGCAACGTTCCGCTTCTTCCGCAACGGAATCCTGCGCTTGTTTTTTCGTACCTACAAAAAGAATCGTGCCATTTTCTTCTGCAACGGATTTAACAAAGTTGTAAGCTTCCTCAACTTTTTTCACCGTTTTTTGCAGGTCGATAATGTAAATGCCGTTTCTTTCTGTGAAGATGTATTTGTCCATTTTCGGGTTCCAACGGCGCGTTTGATGACCGAAGTGTACCCCAGCTTCCAGAAGCTGTTTCATGGAAATGACTGCCATCTCCAATTCCTCCTCTATACGTGGTTTTGTGTTTTCCGCCGCCTGTCGCATCTTTGCACAACACTTGCGCTACGCAAGCACCATTATGCAAATTGACTGGCGTGTGTTTTTAACACCGAGAATAAATATACCATAACTCACATACGTATGCAACACCTTGACGAACATGCTTGCATCGCGGCTTTCGCGCTATTTGCGCAGCCTCGCTGAAATGAAAAACAGGCCATCTTGATCGAAGAGGGCCTGCTCTTATTGCCGCGTAATCAAATTGTCAATGACCGTCTGTACGTCCGGTGCCCCTTCAAAGACGTGATAGCCCACCTGAATTTTGCTGGTCGCTCCCTGCTTGCGCAGCTCATCCTCAAACGCATTGCGATCAACGATAATGCCGGCCCGGTACAGCAACTCGGATACGCTGGTTGCGGTCAAATCCGGCTGCACATAGACGATCGTACGCTTGACCGGCTCTTGAGCGGTCGGCGTCGCTGCGGCTTGCTTGTCCTTCTCTGCCTGCAGCAGCTTATCCAGATCGGCTTGCGTATACACTTTCTCGTCCTTCTCAAATACCTGAAAGTATTTGGCCGCTTGTTCCTTCAGCTTCTGCGGATCCAGTTCGTCGAGCGGCGCGGAGCTGGACGTCGGCTGCTGCGGCGCAGGGCTTTGCGCCACGGTCATGACCTGCAGCAGCAGGGCGCCACTAATAATTCCGGCGCCAAGGCCCATGACGTAAGCTCTGTTCTTAAACACGCGAGCGTTCCTCCTGTCTGGCCAACTGAAGGATCAGATTGACCTCGCCCTTGTTCATCCCCAGCTTTTTGGCGATGATTTCCACGCCTTTGCCTTGTTCATGCAAGCGGAACAGCTCGGCGTACCTCGTCTTCATGCCCGACGCAAATGATTCGGGCTGCGGCTGCACTTCTGCCGCCGACTCGGGGCGAACCTCCTCCGGCTGAACCGCGGGCGACGGCGCGGCAGCTGCAACGGCCTGCAGCTTGACCGGCAAATCCTCTGCCTTGGGCAGTCCCGTCTGTACAGCGGGAGCCTGCAGACTGATCTGCTGGCGGATCTGCATATTCTGCAACTCGTGCGAAAGCTCCGACTTCTGTTTCTCCAGCGATTCCAGTCGGCCGGCCAGCTTGGCCAGCTCTACCTCGTAATCGCTTTTGGTGCGAGAAAACAAATCGAGAATCGCCTGATTTTGCTCGTCCATCTCTGCGGCAAAATGCTCGATCGTCTCTTCGATCTCCTGCACGACATTCGTTTTGGCCACTTCGGCCTGAGCCTTGGGCAAAAACCGTGCATAGACGAGGAACACGAGACCGAGCAGCACCACGTACATCCAGGGATGCATCGTCATACGGCTTCACCTATTTTCATTACAACGACAAGTCGATATGATGCCCCTTGTAAGGGTGGTCGGGGGCCTGCGCCGTTGCTGTCCGCGCGCCTGACTCCTCAGCCCGCCCCTTGCGCGGCTTGCCGTTGTTTCTTTGATCTTGTTTGGGCTTGTCGTCGCTGCGTATGCCGGAAGCGCCGCTTTGCTCAACCTTGGCGCTGCGCCGGCTTTCGCGCTCCGTCTCCTGCACGGCCTGGTTCTCCAGCAACGCTTCATCCTGACGCATTTTTTGCGCCAGCTGATTTTGACGCAAGCCCGCTTCATCGTTTTTGTGCAAAGCGAACTGCAAATCAACCGATTTCATACTCATGGGGAACATCCCCTTCCATCGATTTCGTTTTACACGTATGCAGACATCGCGATATCGCCTTCACTCAAATAAAATGTCATGCGGCTCGTTTGATCCTTGATAAATTTCGTATAGCGGCCGATGACGATTTTGGCTCCTCCATAGATGGCGGAGATCACTTCGACCTTCGCCCGCTCGGTTTCTTCCAGCGATTTCTCAATTTCCAGAATACGGTCCTTGATGGCGCTTTGCTCCTCGAAGGTTTGCTTGCGGGTATGATTTAGCTTGATGCGCATGGCGACCTTGTCGGCCCCGAGCTGTCCGATGGCGGCCAGCTGATCAAGCAGCGCCAGCGCCTTGTCGGTTTTCTCCAGGTTCTCCATATTCAGCTTGAGCTGACCTCTCAGCTGAATCATCTCGTTGCGCAGCTCCGGCGCGACGCCAACTTCAATCGATGTGGTCGTCGCCATTGCGTTGCCGATCGTCCGGGCCGTCACCCGCTCACCTGCCTGCACCGTACCTCCCACAATCAACCCCTTCGTCCCTTTGCAGTTGACGGCGCGGCCTGCGCGAATTGTGGAGTGCATGATGCTTTGCGAAACCGTAATTTCTTCCCCCGCTTCTACCACCGCATCTTGAATAAACGAGCTTTTCACGTTTTTTCCCGCTTTGACATGCGCTTTATTTTGCCCGACAATGCCTGCGCTAATCTCAATCGAGCCTTCAGCTTCCAGTTCCGCCGCTTCGACGCCGCCGGTCACGCGGATATCGCCGGATGCGCGAATCTTAAAGCCGGGCAGCACGTTGCCGCGCACGACGACTGTGCCGATAAAATCGATGTTGCCGATATTGTAATCGACATTGCCGTTAATTTCATAGACCGGAAACACGTTGACCTTGTCGCGGTCCGTTTTGACGACCATTCCGTCCATTGCGGCATACATCGCCATCTGCTCCGGATCGGTAATGACGTTTTTGCCTATTTTAAAGCGGGCTTCCTTACCGGATTTGGCATACAGCACTTCACCGGTAACGGCGCGGCCCGGCGTACCTTCTGTCGCTAGGAATCGCTGACCGATCAGTTGGCCTTTTTTCACATTGTTCAAAGAAATGACTTCTTTATAGTTCACGGTGCCGTCTTCCAGCTCGAGCGGCTTTTTCGTATCATTCTCCAAATCGTAGACATAACGGATATAGCCGTTTTGGCCATCAATGGGCCTCGTGCCTGTGGCTATAACAATCTTTTGGTAAAAATAGGGCTTTGGATCTGCCGCAATCAGCGCCAGCTGCGCCGTATCGACGCCATGCACGATCTGATTGGCTCGCAGCAAGTCTTCCAACTGATCGAAACGCACGGTGAAGGATTCATCGGCATTGCTGATCAGCAAAAACGCCGTCAGCTTGTCGTCAGATAAGGAAATCGTGATGTAATAATCCAAAGGCATGCTCCGTTCATTCATTGGACATACCACCTTTCGCGACCCATAACTTTAAGTATCTTGAAACAACTGCACTTTAAAACGGCCCAGCACGCCCTTTAAGCGGAGAATGGCCTTGGAATGCAATTGGGAAATACGGGAAGGGGATAAATTCATCACTTCCGCAATCTCGCTCAGGGAAAGCTCTTCGTAATAAAACAGGGAAACGACGGTGCGCTCTTTTTCGGTCAGTCGTTCAATCGCTTTGGCCAAGGATTCCTTCAGAAAAAACTCATTGACCTTGTATTCAGGATTTTTCGCTTTTTCGTCGACGAGCAAGGAAAGCCGGGTTTCTGAATCCTCCTCGCGGATCGGGTCGTCAATCGAACAGATGGTCGTAATCGCGATATCCTGGAGCATATGCTGAAAATCCTGCTCGCTGACCTGCAAATATTCGCTGATCTCCGCATCCGTCACCGAACGTAAATAATGCTGCTCGAGCTTCTGGTAAGCGTCCTCAATCTTCTTCGCTTTTTCGCGAACAGAGCGCGGCACCCAATCCCCTTGGCGAAGACCGTCGATAATCGCGCCGCGAATGCGCCATGATGCATACGTTTCGAACTGCAGACCGCGTGCGTAATCGAACTTCTCGACAGCGTCAATCAAACCCATTACGCCGTAGCTGCTCAGATCGTCCCTAGAGACTGTCTTAGGCAGCCCGATAGCCAAACGGCCGGATACATAGTCGACCAGTGGCAAATACGCTTCGATCAAAGCCTGCTTGGCCGGCAACCAAGCCTGCTCCTTCCACTGCTTCCAGAGCTCGAGATGGGCCAATTGAGATTGCTTTTGTTCGATCATGGCTTACGTTTCACCATCCTTAATCTTCTGACAGACGCCTTAATGCACCAGCGAGTTGTTCGGGGTCCAGGTTGTTCTTGGTGACCAATTTGGGCGGATTCAGCGGTGAAAACTGGGTTTCGCCGGTGCCGGCTTGCGGGTCTTCCTGACCCGGCATCTGCTTGAGCATCTGGCGTGTAGCTTCATCATCTTCGGGCGTCGCCAAGTCAAGCTGTCCGCCCACATGCGGTGCCGCTCCGTCGTCGGCTTTATCCGGATTGGCAGCGGCCCGGTCCATACCGGCCACAGCACCCATCACCCATCTAAACCCGAACGTCAGGACGAACACGATGGCAAAGCTGTAAAAGCTTTTCAAGCATGTCGTCAAAAATAAATTGTTTCCTACGGAAAGCGCAAACGTAAACAGTCCGGCCAGGGCGGCAACGATCCCATTTATTCGCAAGGTTCCTATCATGGTTTATAATTCCTTGACTCCTTGTTGTACGCTGCGGATCGACAGCACCCCTGTTTCGCAATCGAATTCGATGGTGCGGCCGAAATTGGCGCCTGTATCCTCAGCTTTAACTGGAATATTGTATTTTTTCAGCATTTCCTTACAGGATTCTACATTTCTAGGTCCTATCCTCATCGTATCATGATTTCCCGCAAATGCAAACATCTGAGCGCCGCCGGCCAGCTTCGCTTCCAAGCGGCTGACGTGTGCGCCAAGCTTCTCCATTCGGCTGATCAGCTCCGGTATGGCCGTGTCTGCATACTTGGCGATATTCAGCGAGCCTTCCCGGGCGATTTCCGAGGAGGGCAGCATGACATGAGCCATCCCGGCGACTTTCACGCGGCTGTCGTACAGGGTGACGCCTACGCAAGAGCCGAGTCCTGTTGTCTTTAGAACGCCGGTCATATGAGCGACATTCAGATCAGCCATCCCGACCTTGATCAGGTTGTCTTGAATCATGGAGCCTCTACTCCCAGGGCTGTGAAAATTTTACCAAACGATTCCGGATCGGGGATAAGGAAAAAATGCCCCTGTACTTCATTTTCCCCTTCCAAAAACTTCGTATCGATCAACAGCGCCTGATCGCCCATTTCTCCGAACTGCAGCAAGCCGAAGCTGAGAATCGCGCCGGCCATGTCAATGGCCAGCGACGGCACGGTCGGCGACATGTTCAGGCGGGTAAAATCGGCCAGCGAAGACAGATAAGAGCCGGCCAAGATGTTGCCGATTTCATTGAGCGCCGAAAGCTCAAGCTCGGAATACGCCTCGTCGTGCGCGATCTCCAGGCCCACCAGATTGTGCAGCATGTTTTTCGCCGACTCCAGATGCAGGATGAAAAACATATTGCCGGGCGCATCGCCCTCCACTCGCAGGAAAATCGCCAATACGACCGTTTCGGCGCCGCCGACGCTTTCGCAAATTTCTTCAAACGGCATCATCCGCACCTTGGGCACGAGCATATCGATCGGCTTATCCAAAAGCGTGGACAGCGCGGTAGCTGCATGCCCCGCGCCGATGTTGCCTACTTCCTTGAGGACGTCCATCTGGAAGTCTTCGAGATTTTTGAACACGTCCACGATTCTAGTCCTCGATTCTTTCCAATTGTTGGATCTCGTGCTTTTCAAGCACCTGCTCCAGATTCAGCAGCACGAGCAGCCGATCGTCGCCGATCCGGGCAATGCCGTCGAGATATTTGGCTTTGATGCCGCCGACGATTTCCGGCGGGTTGTCGATGTTATCGGTATCCAGATCAATAACGTCGTTGGCCGAATCGACGATCAAGCCGACCTCGTATTCGCCTTGCGACACAATGATCATCCGCGTAGCGTCTGTATATTCCGCTTGGCTGAGGCCAAAGCGCGCGCGCAGATCGATGATGGGAATGACCACGCCTCGGAGGTTGATCACGCCTTTAATGAAATCTGCGGCTTTGGGCACGCGGGTCAAAGGTTGCATTCTTTCAATCGTTCTGACTTTCTCCACTTCAACGCCGTACTCTTCCGTTCCCAGCGCGAACACGATTACCTTTTTTTCTTCTCCCATCGTAAATACCTCCTGGTAATGGAATGATTACTTGATCAATGCGTTCGGATCGATAATCAAGGCCACTTGACCGTCCCCGAGAATCGTCGCGCCGGAAATCGCGAACATGCCGGTTAAATATTTGCCCAGCGACTTCAAGACAATCTCCTGCTGACCGATAAACTCGTCGACCATGAGAGCAACTTGCTTGTCGCCTTTGCGTACGACGACAATTTCCGTCTCTTCCTCATTGTCTTCGTTGTAATCGGGAATGTCGAACAAGTGGCTCAACGAGACGAGCGGAATAACCGATTTGCGGTAATCGATCATTTTGTTGCCGTGAATATTGCGGATTTGGCTGCGCTGGATAGCCGCCGTTTCCACAATGGACGAGAGCGGAATCGCATACTTCTCGCTGCCCAGCTTCACCAGCATAGCCGAAATGATCGACAGCGTCAGCGGGAGCTGAACCGAAAATTTACTGCCCTGGCCCAGCTTGGAGTCGACCTGGACGTGTCCGCCGAGCATTTGAATTTTCGTTTTGACGACATCCAGCCCGACGCCGCGGCCCGAGATATCCGAAATTTTATCCGCTGTGCTGAAGCCCGATTCGAACAGCAGCTGGTATACCTCGTTATCGCTCAGCTTGGCTGCTTGCTCCGGTGTAACCAGATTATTCTTGAGCGCTGTCTTGAGCACCTTCTCGCGGTTGATGCCTCGGCCGTCCTCTTCGATTTCGATAAAGACGTGGTTGCCGCTGTGAAAGGCGCGCAGATGAATCGTGCCCGTTTCGCTTTTACCTGCAGCAATCCGGTCGGTAATCGGCTCAATGCCGTGGTCGACCGCATTACGCAGCAGATGGACGAGCGGATCGCCAATTTCGTCGATGACGGTGCGGTCAAGCTCGGTTTCCGCGCCGGTAATGATCAAGTCGACCTTCTTGTCGAGCGACTTCGCCAAATCGCGAATCATCCGCGGGAAGCGGTTGAATACCGAGTCCACCGGCACCATGCGCAGCTTCAAGACGATATTTTGCAAATCGCTGCTGACGCGCGACATATGCTCGACCGTTTCCGTCAGCTCACTGCGTTTGACCTCGCTGGCCAGCTGCTCGAGTCTGACGCGGTCGATCAGCAGCTCGCTGAACAGGTTCATCAACGCATCAAGACGCTCGATGTCGACGCGAATCGTCCGGTTGGCCACCGGAGCTCCACCGCCGGCAGCCGGACGGGCCGGAGCTGCGGCCTCCGCTTTCGGCGCCGCAACCGGAGCCGGAGCTGCAGGAGCCGCCGGGGCAATCTCCTTGGAAGCGGAAGCGGCTTCCGCTTCGGCCTTCGAGCGGGTCATTTCCTCCAGCGAGGCTTTGTCTACAGCCATGATCAGCGGAGGCTGAATCTCGGATACGCTGGCAATTAGCTTATCGAGCGATTCCTGATCGATCCGGGAGATGTAATAGACCGAAAACGAGCGATCGAATTTCTCCTGCTCGATTTCTTGAACCGAAGGCGTCGATTTGACGATTTCTCCGTTCTGGTACAGCTGATCGAAAACCATATAGGCGCGCGCCGCTTTCAGCACGCAATCCTCGCGAACCGTAACCTCAATATAAAAGACGTGAAAACCGGAATCGATCGACTGCTGCAAAATCGAATATTGGAACTCGTCAACCTCAATGCCCTTGACGGATTCTTTTTTCGCCGCTGCCGGAGCAGCGCCTGCACCTGCGGCGGGCTTCTCGTAATCGCCCGTCACAATCGAACGCAGCGCAGCGACAATTTGCGACACATCCGCTTTGCCGGTGCCCCCCTGGATGATGTCTTCGACCATCGATTCGAGCGAATCGAGACTTTTGAACACGCAATCAAAAATAAACGGATTCATCGCCAGCTTGCTGTTGCGCACCAAATCAAGCACGTTTTCCATTTCATGCGTAAGCGCGGCAATATCTTCAAAACCCATCGTGGCGGACATGCCTTTCAAGGTGTGCGCCGAACGAAAAATATTGGCAACGATAGCAATATCCTGCGGATTGCTTTCCAGGCTCAGCAGGTTCTCATTCATCGCCTGCAAATGCTCTTTGGATTCGTCGATAAACATGGATAAATATTGATTCAGTTCCAAATCCATACACCTCCATAGGGGTCGTTATGTAACCTGCTTATCACGGTTGTTCTCAAGGTAATACAGCCTGCACCAGCTTAGGCGTAATGTCCTGCTGCGGAAGAATATGCATCGCGGCTTTCAGCTCGACAGCCGAACGCGGCATTCCGTACACGACGCACGTATCTTCCGATTCCGCAATCGTCGTCACCGCGCCCGCTTCCTTCAGCGCGAGCATCCCTCTGGCTCCATCGCTGCCCATACCGGTCATCAGAACGATATGCCTTTTCAATTCGTTAAAAGCAAGCAGGGATTCAAACATGACATCCACGGAGGGGCGGTGTCCGGAACGGGGATCTTCCTTGTTCAGCCGAATCCGGTACGTTCTCGACGAATCACGGTAAACGGTCATGTGCCAGCCGCCCGGAGCTACATAAGCCTTGGCGGTTTGCAGCACGTCGCCCTCCTGCGCTTCAACCACCTGAATCTGTGAAATATCGTTCAGCCGCTGCGCCAGCGATTTCGTGAAATTCGGCGGCATATGCTGCACGATCAGAATCGGTGCGGGAAAGCCCTGGGGAACCTGCGAGATCACTTGATGCAGCGCCTTGGGCCCCCCCGTAGAGGTGCCGATGGCTACCAGATGCTCGAAATGAGTGGCTCCCTCCGGCCGCGGTCCCGCTTTTGCGTCCGGCGGCTTCATCGCAGCGGCGCCGGGCAACGGCGCTCGCGGCTTTAGGGGAGGTCTCGGCGTCGCTGCCGGTAGTGACGCCCGCAGCTTGGATTTCACGGCAATCCCCAGCTTCTCGTGCAGCAGCAGCTTCACTTTATACAAATCGAGCGAAATCGAACCCGACGGCTTGCGAATAAAATCAATGGCTCCCAGCTCCAGCGCGCGAATCGTCTCCAGCGCCCCTTCTTGCGTCAACGAGCTCAGCATGACGACCGGCGTCGGCTGCTCGGCCATGATGCGCTGGAGCGCGTCCAAGCCGTTCATTTCCGGCATTTCAACGTCCATAGTCACAGCGTCCGGCCGCAGCAGTTTGACTTGTTCGACGGCTTCTCTGCCGTTCTTGGCCGTTCCGACAATGCGAAATTGCGGATCTTCCGAGATCAGATCGCTAATAATTTTGCGCATAAAGACGGAGTCGTCGACTACGAGTATGTTATATGACGCCATGCTGTTTCCCTCCCTTTATGTGCAGAATAGCGGTCGGTGGCGACCGGACGTTGCCAAATTGTTTATTTGAGCAGCTTCATCATCTTGTTTAAAAAGCTCTTGACCCCTGCCGCAGATGCGGCTTCCGTCGGCTCCTGCCCGCTGATGAAGCGGGTCACTAAATCCTGAATACCGCGCGAGGCCGAGGAATTCGGAAAAGCAACCGTAAAGGGAATTTGCTTTTTCACCGCTTTAGAAACGCTGTTATCGTCATCGACGTAGCCAAGCGTCGGAATATCCAACTGCAGGAACTGCTTGGCGACCAAGCTGATTTTGTCGGCGGTTTGCTTGCCTTCCTTCAAATCGGTCACGCGGTTGATCACCAGCCGGAACGGAACCTGATGGCCCATCGAGTTGACCATTTTGATAATCGCGTAGGCGTCCGTTATCGAGGTTGGCTCCGGTGTCGTAACAACAATGGTTTCTTCGGCGGCCAGGATAAACTTCAAGGTCTCTTTAGAGAGACCGGCGCCCGTGTCAAAAATAATAAAATCGACGTAGCCGTTCAGCTGCAACACCTGCTCGGCGAAATAATCGAGCTCCTCTTCGGTCAACCGCAGCAAGTCGTTGAAGCCAGACCCTCCGGCGATAAACTCCAGATCGTTGTAGCCCTTCTGGATAATCTCCCAGATCGTCTTCTGCCGTTTCAGCAGGTGATACAGATTGTATTTGGACGAAATCCCCATCAACACGTCGATGTTGGCCAGACCAATGTCGGCGTCGAATACGAGCACCTTGTAGCCCTGAGCCTGCAGCGTGAGCGCAAAGTTCAGCGTGAAATTGGACTTGCCGACGCCTCCCTTGCCGCTGGTTACGGTGATGACCCTGGTGGCCTTCGTCCCTTTTTCACTCTGGATTTGTACCAGGTTCCGCAACCCCTGTGCTTGATCAGTCATGATCTCGATCCTCCAATAACAGATCAATGATTTGCTTTTCGTCGATCTCGGAAATATCGTCCGGGACGCTTTGACCGTTCGTAACGTAGGAAAGCTGCAACGAGAAGTCATGAATCAAATTCAGGATCGAACCATATGAATCGGTTTCGTCCATCTTGGTGAACAATACCTTATCCAGCTTGAATTTATTAAAATTGTTCGTGATCGCCCGCATATCCTTGTATTTGGTCGTCAGGCTGAGCACGAGAATCGTTTCGCTTTGTCCTTGCGTTTTGAGCAGTGCATTCAGCTCGGACACGTACATTTCATTGCGGAAATTGCGACCGGCCGTATCCATAAAAATCACGTCGCAGCCTTCCAGCTGATGAAATGCCTTCGCCAGATCCTGCGGTGAAAAAACGACCTCTATCGGTACATTCAAAATCGTGGCGTACGTTTTCAACTGCTCGATTGCGGCAATCCGGTACGTATCGGAAGTAATAAAGCCTACTTTACGCTGAAACTTGAGCACCTGCTCCGCGGCCAGCTTGGCAATCGTCGTTGTTTTGCCGACGCCAGTCGGGCCGACGAAATGAACGACGCGCGTCTCGGTAGATATGCGCTTGTTCGCTCCGGTGACCAGCAGCTCGCGCAGTTGGCGACGAATCGAGCTTTGCACCGCCTCATCGGTAATCGGCTCCTCCAGCTCGGCAGCCTCCTGCTGCACCTGCGCGATCAGCGACTCGACAAGCGCAACGTCCACCTCTTGATCGAGCAGCCGGCGCTCCAGCCGTTGCAAGGGCTCCGGGAGCTCCGGAATCGCATTCGCTGACAACGTCAGCTTGCGCATCATTTCCTTCATCTGCTTGATTTCTTCAAGCAGCAGCTCCTCTTTCGGCTTGGCTGCCACGGCAGCGGTCGCGACCGCGGTCTGCGCCGTGGTGCCGGACGACTGCGTAGGGGTCGAAGCCTGTTGGGCTGCAGCGTATACCGCGGCGAAAGCCGACGGCGCCGGAACCGGCTCCTTGGCCAGTACCGGGGGGGCGGCCGGCTCCTTTTTCACCGGAATCAGCACATCTGGCACGTCGGGAAAATCCGAACGCCGCTCTTGATCCAAGGTCGCCACAGCCGCGGGACGCTGCTGCGGGACGATCGGCTTGAGCGGCGATGGTTTGGCTTGTGAAGCGGCTGCACCGGAGCTCGAATCAGTCGCTGCAATGACTTCGATCCGCTTCTTGCCGAACAGCCCGAGAAAACCGCCGGAACGGATTTCCTTCGTATTTAAAATCACCGCGTCTTTTCCCAGATCCGAGCGAATTTTTTGCAGCGCATCAGGCATGGAATCAACCACGTATCGTTTTACTCTCATAAATTGACTACCCCCATGCTTTGAATTTCAACGCTTGGCTCCAATTCGCTGTAAGAAAGCACCGGAACATCCTGCATCGTCCGCTCCAGCAGTTGTCGCAAGTACATGCGGATCGTCGGCGACGTCAGAATGACCGGCTGCTGCCCGGATTGAATCAGCTTCGAAATCTGCTCGCTAACGCGGTGGAAAATAATTTGTGATGAAGACGGATCAAGCGCAAGATAGCTGCCTTGATCAGATTGCTGCACGGACTCGGCAATTTTTTTCTCAACCGAAGGCCCAACCGTAATCACCTTGAGCGAGTCGCCTGTAGCCGTATATTGCTGCGTAATTTGCCGCGACAGCGCCTGACGAACATATTCGGTCAAAATTTCCGGATCCTTCGTATAAGAGCCGTAGTCGGCCAGCGTCTCGAGAATCGTCACGAGATCGCGCACGGAAATTTTCTCCCGCAGCAGCTTCGACAGCACCTTCTGCACATCGCCGATATTCAGCACTGACGGGATCAAATCGTCGACCAGCGCCGGATACGCTTCTTTGACGTTTTCAATAAGCGCTTTCGTCTCTTGACGGCCGAGAAGCTCGTGAGCGTGACGTTTGATAACCTCGGTCAGATGCGTGGCAACTACAGACGGCGGATCAACTACGGTATAGCCGGACAGCTCTGCGCGCTCCTTCGTCGCTTCGTCTACCCAGATCGCCGGAAGACCAAAGGCCGGCTCTGTCGTCTCGATGCCGGAAACGGAATCATCGTCAAAGCCCGGACTCATCGCCAAATAGTGATTAAGTAACAATTCGCCGCGAGCGACCGTATTGCCTTTAATTTTGATGATATATTCATTCGGTCGAAGCTGAATATTATCGCGAATTCGAATCACGGGCACAACCACGCCAAGCTCAAGCGCGCATTGGCGGCGAATCAGAATGATGCGGTCGAGCAGATCGCCGCCTTGCTGGGAATCGGCCAGCGGGATCAGACCATAGCCGAACTCGAATTCAATCGGATCGACCTGCAGCAAGCTGATGACACTTTCGGGGCTGCGTACTTCCTCGATTTGCTGCTCCTCAACCAACTGTTCATCCTGCACGGCCTTGCGCCGCAAATTCATCTGCATCCGGTAGGCCGCAAACGCAAGCAAGGCGCCGATCGGATACGTCGTATACCAATGGATCGGCGTAAAGGTTCCGAGCAGCGCCAGGGTACCTGCTACGATATAAAGCAGCTTGGGCTGCGCCGTAATCTGGGAAGTGATGTCGTGACCGAGGTTGCCTTCTGAGGAAGCCCGGGTCACGATAATGCCCGCCGCGGTTGAAATCAACAGCGCCGGGATTTGGCTGACCAGACCGTCGCCGATCGTCAGTACGGAAAACGTCTGTCCAGCCTCACCAAACGACATGCCCTTCATCGTGACCCCGATAATCAAACCGCCGAGCACGTTAATGATCAGAATAATAATGCCGGCGATGGCATCGCCTTTGACGAATTTACTTGCACCGTCCATCGCGCCGTAAAAATCCGCTTCGCGCTCAATCTTCTGCCGGCGCTCTCTGGCCTGCTGCTCATTGATCAAGCCGGCGTTCAGGTCGGCGTCGATACTCATCTGCTTGCCGGGCATAGCATCCAAGGTAAACCGTGCCGCTACCTCGGCAACACGCTCAGAACCTTTGGTGATAACGATAAACTGCACCAATACGAGAATCAGGAACACGACGAAGCCCACGACGATATTGCCTTGAGCGACGAAGGAACCAAAGGTTCTGACCACGTTGCCGGCTTCGGCATGAGCCAGAATGTTCCGGGTCGTAGAGACGTTTAGCGCCAACCTGAACAAAGTCGTCACGAGCAGCAAGGAGGGGAAAATGGAAAATTGCAGCGCCTCCTGCGTATTCATGCCGACCAGGATAATCATCAGGGCAATGGAAATATTAATGATCAGTAAAAAATCGAGCAGCGGAGTCGGTATCGGTACAACCATCATCAGCACGATCCCGATCACGCCTACGAGAACGATCAAATCTTTCATTTTCATCCGGATGTACCTCCTCTCTCCTGCAATTAACTGGAGCGTCCCTTCACTTTATATACGTAGGCCAGCACTTCGGCAACGGCTTGGAACAGCTCGGCGGGAATCGACTCCCCAATCTCGACCTGTGCGTAGAGCGCCCGCGCTAGCGGCTTGTTTTCCATAATCATAACGCCATGCTGTTTGGCGGTTTCCCTGATTTTCAGGGCGATAAAATCGGTTCCTTTGCCTAACACCGTGGGCGCTTGCATGCGGCCGGCATCGTATTGAATGGCCACTGCGTAGTGCGTCGGGTTCGTAATGACCACGTCCGCCTTGGGAATCTCCTGCATCATCCGCTGCATCGCCATACGGCGTTGCCGTTCGCGAATCTTGCCTTTAATAAGCGGGTCGCCCTCGCTTTTCTTATATTCATCCTTGATATCCTGCTTGGACATCTTGATGCTTTTCTCGAATTCGTACTTCTGGTAAATGTAATCGAAAATCGCAATCACGACGAGAATGAGTCCGATTTTAACGCCTAATGAAAGCGTTATGGAAGCAATGTAGGAAAAGGAGTGCTCCAGGGGCGTATGTCCGAGCACCAGCATCTTCGTTTTGGCGCCCCATAGCGTCGTGTAGACGACGTAACCGATGACAAGCAGCTTGAGCGTCGACTTCAAGAAGTCGATCAGCGTTCGCATCGAAAACATGCGCTTGAAGCCTTCAATCGGATTGATCTTGCTGAATTTCATCATCAGCGGCTCGCCGGTAAACATCAAGCCGATTTGCAAATAGTTGGCCAATACCGCAATAACGACGGTTAAAATAAACATCGGCGCCAGCAGCTGCAGCCCCTGCATTACCAAGTCCGCAAACAGCGTTCGCACGTTGCCGACCGTAACATCCATCGTCAGCTGATTTTGCAGCACGTGCTGAAACAGCTTCACGGTCCTTTCCTTCATATAACCGCCAAACATGAGAAACAGCAAAAATGAAAAAAATAAAATAAATGCAGCAGGCAAATCGGCGCTTTTGGCGACCTGGCCCTTTTTACGGGCCTCCTGCCTTTTCTTTGGCGTGGCCGGTTCGGTTTTTTCGCCGGCGAATAACTGTAAATCAAGCTGCAAGCGATACGGTACCACGGGACTCCTCCTGCCTACGGCGGGGTTTGCTGCGTGCCTGAAATGATTTGCAGCAGCTGCTCCATCGTTTTGAACATCGATTGGAACAAACCGCTAAACAGCGACAGCAGTTCTGGAAACAAGAGCACCAGCATCAAAAAGCCGAGAATCAATTTCAAGGGAACGCCTACAACAAAGATATTGAATTGCGGCGCAACCCGCGTTAACAGGCCCAAGCCGAGGTCGGTCAAAAACATCGCCGCGACGACGGGAGCCGCCAGCTGAAACGCCAGGTAAAACATCGTGGAAAACGATTTGAACAAAAAATCGGAAATTTGTCCGCCATAGATGCGAGCAAACAATTCATTGTTCAGCGGCACCCACTGATAGCTGTCCAATATTGCCCGAATCAGAAAATGATGACCGTCGAATGACAAAAACAGCAGCATGGCGATCATGTATTTCAGATTGCCCATCATCGGAGATGAAACGCCCGTCAGCGGATCGATGACGTTGGCAATGCTGAGCCCCATCTGCAGATCCATGAATGAGCCGGCAATCTGCACAATCGTGAAAAACAGATACGAAATGAATCCCAACAAGACGCCGATCAGAATCTCGCGGATCACCAGCAGCAGATACTGCGTGTCGAACGTAACCGCCTGTTCGGCGCCCATTCCGGTAAAGGCAATCAGCGACAAAAAAACGGATAAGCCAATTTTCATCGTATTCGGCACGTTTTTGGCGGATAGGATGGGCACCACGACAAAGAACGATGTGATTCGACAAAAAACAAGCAGAAGTGTAGGCCAAAATTGAAAAAAGAGTTCCATTTCGCTCACAACCTAACCGACAAATTTGTAAAGGTTGTTCAGCAAATTGTAGGTGAAGTCAACAAGCGTATTCAAAATCCACGGACCAAAAATCAAAATCGACAGCAGTACAGCGACAATTTTCGGAACAAACGCCAGCGTCTGCTCTTGAATTTGCGTCGTTGCCTGAAAAATACTGATGAGCAAACCGACGATCAAACCGATGACCAGCATCGGAGCGCTTGCTTTAAGCACCGTGTATACGGCTTCGCCGGCAATACGTATAACGAATTCCGAACCCATGTTTAGTGACCTCCGCTTTGGGATCATGTACTATAGCTGATCAGCAATGACTTCACAACCAGATACCAGCCGTCCACGAGAATGAACAGCAATATTTTGAAGGGTAACGAAATCATTACCGGCGGTAGCATCATCATGCCCATAGCCATCAGGGTACTGGAGACAACCATATCAATGACGAGAAACGGAATAAAAATCATAAAGCCCATTTGAAACGCCGATTTCAATTCGCTAATCGCATAGGCGGGGACGAGCGTGGTCAAGGAAATATCGTCGACTCCCGATGGCTTCGGCGCTTTCGTATAGTCCAGGAAAAGCTTTAGATCCTTCTCACGCGTATGACTGAACATAAATTTTTTAATCGGCGTTGCCGCTTGCTGCAGCGCAGCCGTTTGTGTAATGGAGCCTTTCAGGTACGGCTGAAGCGCTGCCTGATTGATTTCGCTCAAGGTCGGCGACATGATGAAGAACGTCAGAAAAAGCGCAAGACCAATCAACACTTGATTCGGCGGCATTTGCTGCGTTCCCAGCGATGTTCGGACGAACCCCAGCACGATAACGATCCGCGTAAAGCTGGTCATCAGCACAAGAATCGATGGCGCCAGGCTGAGAATGGTCAGCAGCAGCAGAATGGAAACTGTGCTGGACGCTCCCGCCGTTCCGCCGGAGCCGATGTTGACACTGACGCCCGGGATCGGATCGGTGGTCGGCAATGGATCGGCCGCCCACGCAGTTGCAGACAGCAGGAAAACCGACATCACAAGAAGCAACGGAATCAGTGCCCATTTATAATTCTTCATTCGTCATTCAACCGATCTTTTTGGTTTTGATCTGCCAGCCATTGCTCAACATTTTTGTTGCGGTTCGACACCTTGTTGAGCTTGTCGCGAAATACGTTTTGGAATGAAGAAGTAATTTCGACATCCTCCTCCACGTCTTTTTTGCGCTGAGACAGCTTGCCAAGCCATTTGCCCATCGTTAGCAGCCCGTTTGCTTCTCCGTCATCCACGGTCAGCAGCGCGGTCACATACGCGACCTCTTCGGCGTCATTGATTTTATCCAGCAGCTGAATATTGTCGCCGACGCCAACGATCAGCAGCGAGTGGCCGATTTCCACGACCTGGATCGATTTGTTCTGACCGAGCGGAACCCCTCCCAGTGATCGAATCGGCTTGCCGAAAAAAGAGCTTTGGTTTCTGCGGCCGAGAAAACGGATCAAAACAAAAAACAAGGCAATAATCAAGATGAGAAACAGGATGACCTTGCCGATCATCTGCAAGGAGTCCATCGTGCTCATCGCCGGCAAATCCGGCGTAGCAGTGCCAGATTCGCCCTCGGCGGCCCAACTGACGGCCCCGTGGGCCAGCGATGCT
The DNA here is from genome assembly GCF_004514475.2 of Paenibacillus athensensis. Taxonomy (GTDB): domain Bacteria; phylum Bacillota; class Bacilli; order Paenibacillales; family NBRC-103111; genus Paenibacillus_AL; species Paenibacillus_AL athensensis. The sequence continues at coordinate 651,588 of NZ_MYFO02000001.1, forward strand.
GCAAACAAAAGCGACAATGAAAACGGCCATTTGGCTTTGAGTCTTGTCAAGGTCCACATCCCTTTCGGTTTATGTAAGACTCAGGCCGAAATACGGGCGGTTAACCCAGAGTCTTTTTAATCGCTTCGATAACGCGGTCCGCTTGGAACGGTTTTACGATAAAGTCCTTTGCACCGGCTTGAATCGCGTCGATAACCATTGCTTGCTGGCCCATCGCGGAACACATGATGACTTTGGCGTTGCCGTCCAGCTTCTTAATTTCCTTCAAAGCAGCAATACCGTCCATTTCCGGCATCGTGATATCCATTGTGATCAGATCCGGCTTCAGTTCTTTGTATCTTTCCACAGCTTGATTGCCGTCATTGGCTTCACCGCATACCTCATATCCATTTTTGGTCAAAATATCACGGATCATCATACGCATAAATGCTGCATCATCAACAATAAGAATTCGGTTAGCCATTAGTAAACAGTCCTCCTAGGATAATAAGTTATTGTAACTTCTGAATTCGTTCCCACTGATTCACAATATCAGTGACGCGAACCCCGAAGTTTTCATCGATGACGACGACTTCGCCTTTGGCAATCAGCTTATTGTTCACCAAGATGTCCACCGGCTCGCCGGCCAGCTTATCCAGCTCGATAATGGAACCTTGGGAAAGCTCCAAGATGTCTTTGATGACCTTATGCGTTCTACCTAATTCTACTGTGACCTTTAAAGGGATATCCAGTAGTAAATTAAGGTTCGAGTCGTCCGCATGCGCCATCCCGCCCGATTGCAAATTGCCGAATTGCACCGGCTGTACGTTTACATTGCGGTTAGGCATGCCGTAGTTTGCAGGCGGCTGCTGATACATCGGCTGTTGCGGCGGATACATCGGCGGCGGAGCCATTGGAGGCTGCTGTTGATACATAGGCGGCTGCTGGTACATCGGCTGTTCATACATCGGCTGCTGATAAGCGGCAGGCGGTTGCTGATAAGCCGCTGGCGGCTGCTCGTACGCTGGCGGGGCCATCGGTGCTGCTGCAGGTGGCGCTTGATGCGACTCTTGACGCGGCGGCGCAGATGGTGCAGGAGCGGCTGGCGCCGGTGCGGGAGCGGAATCACCGGCTCCACCAAGCAAAATCGACACCATATCCCTTGCGAAAGTGACGGGAAGCAGCTGCATGATGTTGGAATCAATAAGGTCGCCAATCGTCAGTCGGAACGATATCTTAATAAATACGTCTTCGTTGGGTAATTTTCCTTCTCCTTGCGGTAAATTCAGAATATCGATGCCGGGAGGAGAAATATTGACGAATCGATTAAAGATTGTGGACATGGAAGTAGCCGACGAACCCATCATCTGATTCATCGCTTCCTGAACGGCGCTTATGTGAATCTCCGTCAAATCGGCGAACTCGCCGGTTCCGTCGCCCCCCATCATCAGATCAGCAATCACTTGTGCGTCGCGGACTTTAATGACGAGAAGGTTGATGCCGTCAAAGCCGTCCACATAGTTGACGTGAACCGCGACATGCGGCTTGGGAAACTCCGCTTGCAGCTCCTCTTTGGCAATGACGGAAACCTTGGGTGTCGTAATATCGACCTTTTTGCCCAGAAGCGTAGACAACGCCGTTGCTGCACTGCCGAAGGTGATATTGCCAATTTCGCCAAGGGCGTCCTGCTCCAGAGAAGACAAGTAATCTTCTACGCGGGGCGGCCCTTGAGTCGAAGATGCGGAACTGTCATCCGACGTTTGCCGCAGCAGGGCGTCGATTTCTTCCTGCGACAAATAATCTTTGTTATTCGTCATTCTCTTCTTCTCCTTCGTGTACGATATCGGTAATTTGAACGGCCATTTTCCCTCTCACGGTTCCAGGACTTCCGAGATATTTCAGCTTCTCGCCAACTTTGACTTGAAGCGGGTCTTCAACGGATTTGTGCAGCGGAATAACATCGCCGGCCGCCAGACTTAAAAATTCGCGAACGGAAATTTCGGACTGGCCCAGCTCTGCAATCAGCGGCAGCTTCGCTTTTTCCAATCGCGATTGCAGCGCGTCGACTTCTTCGGGCGCTCTCGTTTTCTTCTGGGAAACAAACCAATGATGCACTGACAGCCGCGGCATAATCGGTTCGATGACGACATGCGGGATACAAAGGTTGATCATCCCGGTCGTATCGCCAATTTTGGTGCTTAGTGAAATCAGCGCAATGGTTTCGTTGGGCGATACGATCTGCATAAACTGCGGATTCGTTTCCAGCGCTTCCAGCCGCGGCGCCAGATCGACGACCGTTTTCCAAGCCTCCTGCAAGCTGTCGAAGGCTCTGCTGAAAATACGCTCCATGACAATCGTTTCAATCTCGGTTAACGCATTGATCTTGGTCGGCGACGTGCCCGACCCTCCCAAAAGCCGGTCCAGCATAGCAAAAGCAACGTTGGGATGAACCTCCAGCACCATTCGACCCTCTAAAGGCTCGGCTTCAAAGATGTTCAAAATGGTCATTTTCGGGATCGACCGAATAAATTCGTCATAGGGCAGCTGCTCAACCTGAACGACGTTGATTTGTACGAAAGTCCGCAGCTGGGCGGAAAAATACGTCGTCAAATAGCGGGCGAAGTTCTCGTGAATACGGGTCAAGCTGCGGATATGATCCTTGGAGAACCGAACCGCTCTCTTGAAATCATAAGCCCTGACCTTCTTCTGCGTCTCTTCCTTTTTGAGCTCCTCGGCATCCATTTCTCCGGAAGACAGCGCAGCAAGCAAGGCGTCGATCTCATTTTGTGATAATACATCAACCATTAGCGTCACCCCCTTAAAGCAACTTCACAAAGCCAGCTAGTTGAACACTTTGTCGGTAATCCAGATTTGCCGGATCTTCCCTTTTTGCAGTAACGGATTGATTTTGTTCATCAGGGTGGACGTCAGCGTATCCGAGCCTTTGCTGCCCTGGATCTGCTCCAGAGTCGTATCGTTCAGCACCTGAACAATTGTGCCCTTTACAGCTGAATCCAGCAGGCTGTCGAACTCTGTTTTGGCATCTGAATCCTCAAGCTCAAAGGCAAAGCTGATTTTAACAACGCTTCCGCTTGTGGCGAGATTCGTCGCAATGTCTTTAATGATCGCGGTATTCGCTTTGACCTCTTCGGCCGTCGGCGGTTTCGTCGGTTTCACGGAAGCTACCGCTTCCTCTGCTTGCTTGGTCGGGTCGCTTGAGGCAGTGCTCTTCTCCATAAAGTTCCACAACACAAAGGCCGCTGTCAGGATCAGTGTAATGGCGATCAGAATGGAAACGACGAGTATAAAAACTTTGTTCTTGAACACTACGAGCCCTCCGTATCCATGGACTTTATTGTTGCCCGAGTCAAACCGATCCCCTGCAAGTAGGTTTGCACTAAGCTTACCACAATTGCTCCCTTTTCGAGAACGGTTATTTTCTTCCCTGTCGTGAGCGTAATCATGGTGTCCGGGGTTTCTTCTAACGATTCAATCAAAAGCGCGTTGACGACAATGGGCTTGCCGTTCAGTCGAGTGAGAGAAATCATCTTTCTCCTCCTGCAAAAAGAGTAGGGGGAGGTTCACTCCCCCTTCTTATCGATCATTAACGCTTCAGGTTGACAACCTCTTGAAGCACCTCGTCGGAAGTCGTGATAATGCGGGAGTTCGCTTGGAAGCCGCGCTGGGCGACGATCATTTCCGTAAACTCTCCCGTCAGGTCTACGTTGGACATTTCCAGCTGACCGGAAATGAGTGCGCCAGTACCCGCTGCAGCGTCTGCCGGGCTAACCAGCTCAATTGCGGAGTCGGCATTGGCGTTTGGCGTCATGCGGTACAGGTTGCCGCCAAGCTTCTCCAAACCAGCCGGATTGGTCACTTTGACCACCGCGATTTTTTGTCCGGTGGGAGCTGATGCGCCTTCGGCGTCAACGCCGATGATATCGCCGTTCTGAGAAATCGAGAAGGCGATGACGTCTTCGCTCAATTGAATCGGAGCGCCATCGACGCCCATTACGTGCAAGCCATCGGCATTGACGAGGTTGCGCGCCGAGTCCAGCGTAAAGTTGCCTGCTCTTGTCAGATAAGGCGTATCGGTTTGATCCGTCGTGCCTACGGCGAAGAAGCCGTCGCCATCGATCCGCAGGTCGGTCGGCACGTTGGTCGTCATCGCGCTGCCCGGTGTAAATACGGTATCAATGGATCCCAAGCTGACGCCGAGGCCAACCTGCTTCGAGTTCACGCCGCCGCGCTGATCGTCAGGTGCGCTGACACCGGCTACCGTTTGGCTCAAAATATCCTTGAACATCACCCGTCCGCCCTTGAAGCCGACAGTGTTGACGTTTGCAATGTTGTTGCCGATTACGTCGAGTTTGGTTTGGAAGCCGCGCATACCGGAAACGCCCGAGTAAAGAGATCTAAGCATTGAGTTTCCTCCGCTTCATTAATTTAGTGTAAGTACATGTGAGCCGCGTCGATCGTTCGGCGACTCTAGGCTTCCTTCACGGGCCAGCCTGTCAAGAAATAATAACTGCACTATCAATTTGCGTAAATACGTGTTCCTTCATGGAATTGCCGTCCAACGCCGTCACGACGGTGCGGTTAGGCACATTCACAATCAGCGCCGTGCCGTTCATCAGCATGAGCGCATCCTTTGCGCCTTTGGCGGAAGCCTTGTCAATAGCCGAGCCCAGCTTGGCAAGCTGCTCAGGTTGAAGCGTAATGCCGCGTTCTTTGAGTCGAACCTCTGCATGATGACTGATTCGAACGATGTGATCCTGAAGCAATTGCTGAAAGGTCGGTTTGCCAGAAGCCGCTGCGGGCTGCTGTATGGATGTTCGTCTCGTCGACGCCGGAGGAACTGCATTAGGATAAAGCTGCCCTATCGATATTCGCTCCGTCATTGGGATTCTCCGGGGTTCTCGATTTTCGAGAGCTGGTCCAGAGAAATTTCCTCTCCTTCCACGTTAGCATACTGATTCCCATCCTTGAAGGTAATGGAATCGACGATTCCCGACTTGGTGCTTCCGTCTGTAGCCAGCCAACTGATCGATTTGCCGATCAGACTGGAAGCCATGCCCAGCGATTGACGCAGCGATTTCATTTCATTCGCCATGTTCGTCAACTGCTCTACCGAAGTAAATTGCGCCATTTGAGCAATAAACTCACGGTCCTGCAACGGTTGCGTCGGATCCTGATTCTTCAGCTGGGTGATCAATATTTTCAAGAAATCGTCTTTGCCCAAGCTATTATTATCCTTCTGCTTGGACTGAGCATTCTTGTTGGTGTTAATGATGTCGGAAACATTGCCGACAACCGGGTTTGTTGCCATAGTTTCACCTCCCGCTGATCTGCTCGTTGGCCGTCTTTAGGCCGTAACGTCAAAGGAGTTGCCATAAACAGTAGTTCTGGCCTCTGCCGCGGCGCTTGCGATTTCCTGAACGAAATCAGCGTCTTGCTCGTAGTTGCCCGAGCGGCTTTTGTTTTGGCGGAATGTCTGTCCGGAGGACTGCTGGTGACGCTGATCCTGGAACATGCCCGATTGCATATTCTGGCTCTGCGTAACCTCCAGCTTTTCAACCTGCAAGCCTTGACTTTGCAGCGCTTGGCGGAGCTGAGGAAGCTGGCTTTCGAGCATTTGCTTGCCGGCAAGCGTGTCGGCTGCAAACTGCGCGATCAGTTGGCCTTCGTGCATCGTAATTTTCACGTCCACATGACCGAGATTTTTCGGAAACAACGAAAGCTTGGCTTCCGAAATACCTTCTGTTAACGTGATCTTCATGCTTTTCAATACATATTGCGTCATATCCTGCGTAAATTGACTTGCTTGAATCGGCTGCGGCGGAGTTTTCATCATTTCATGTACGGAAACGGTTTTCGGAGCTTCGACAACAACGGTCGCGTTAGGTACAGAAACGGAATCCGCAGTAGCAACCTCAGGAGCAGTCGCTTGAGTGGCGTCAGCCTGAGACGGTTTGTCGGATACGGCTGCAGACGAAATGCCATTGCGGGCAGCAAGCGTCTCCAGTTGAGCTTTGGCGCTCGGTGCAGCAGCGTCTTCAACGACAACGGCTTGTTCCTGATTTGCTGCGGCAGCGTGCTTGGCAGCGGCATGTCGGCCAGCGGCGTGAACATTCGTTCCTTTCGCTTGCTCTTCATGCGGCTTGATCTGTGCAACTGCATCAGTATCGACGTCATCTTCGACCACTTGCTGCTGAGCTCCGGCCGCGTTCAACACTTGCGCGAAGCTGTTAGCAAGCTCAGGAGCGAGCGGCTGAACGGCTTGCTGCAATTGTTGCGAGAGATATTGCAGAACCGGATTGTCGGGCTGTTGCTTCAGCAGCGACGTCAAGGTCAGCAGCGTCTGCTGCGCTTGCAGGACAGGCGAAGCATTCGAAGCAGCATTCGGCGTTACAACGTTCGTAGAAGCCGGATTGGAGCTTGCACCCATCATTGCAGCGAGCAGCTCTTGCGCTTGTGCAAACCATTGCTGCATGGCGGGATCCTGGAGCAGCTTGTCAGCCAGCCCCGGCGTGCTGTTCATCGCTTGCAGCAGCAGCTCGGGCAGCGCCTGATCGTCGCCTTGCGAAGCGTCGGAAGCAGTCGCTTGCTGCATCGGCATGGTCAACGCCTGCAGCATTTGCAGAAGACCTGCAAGCGTCAGCGCAGGATCGGATGCGTCTGTCGTGTCGCTATTGCCGGATTGCATTTGACCCTGAAGCACCTTCGTAAACGCGGGAGCAGTCCCTGCGTCTTGAACGGTAGAGGCAGCGTCGGCCGTATTCGTTTTCCCTGCTTGTGCGCCGCCGGAAGCGGAAGCTGCAGGGGGTGTAACCGGCATTTGTACGTCCATCTTGGTTTCACCTCCTTTCGTGGAGTATGAAGCTTTATTGAGCCAGCTTGGCGGCAATCGCTGCTGCTGTCTCTTTGGAAGCGTCCGCCAACGAAGACATTACCTTGGAACGGGACGCATTGTCCATCGAACTCAGAATGGAAATCGCTTTATCCGGCGAAGCCGCATACATTTCCAGCAATACGCTGGCTGCGCTTTTTGGCGTCATATTGGCGAATGTCTGGCCCAAGTCGGTTTTGCTGACGCCTTGCGTTTTCGCGGTTGCCGTCGCGGCGTTGTTCACAGTCAGCCTTTCCTGCAAGGCGGCGATTTCCTGATCGCGAACCGGCACAACATCCTTCATCATGATCGACGCTTCTGCCGCTATCTTGGGGTCCATTTTCTCCAAAATCGCGCTGCGCGCATCCGACTTCATTTTATTGAATACGAGCACCATCTCTTTGGTAGTAAGATTCTGGATGATCGGCGCCGCTTTGCTCGGCGACATATTGGCATAAATACCGGCCAATTGGGCTACCTGATTGTCGTATTCGGCTTGCGTCTGCGTCTTATCCTTGAGCTTTTCCTCCAGATCGGCCTGTTTGGCTTCCGCGTCTTTCAGCGATTGGTCTTTGCTCGCCACCGTCGCATCCGCTTGCTGTAGAGCCGTCTGCAGCTCCGTCACCTTGGCGTTCAGCCGGGCAATTTCGTCGTCCTTCGCCTTCGCGACCTGATCCGATGAAGTTGGCGTTGCTGTACTGCCGTCAACAGCAGCGGGCTTTTCAACTGGAGCAGGGACAATGCTGCCGACAAGCGGAATGTTATGCAGCGCTCGCTGAACGTTGCTTTTGATATCGTAGTCAAAGATCGAGAGCAGCACGCCCAACAGCACGGCGGTAAAAACGAACGGAATCACGAACCAGATCAGAAAACGCTCCAACGCGCTGTAGGAAGAACCTTCCATGCTTGAATCGGCCATTGCTTCTCCCCCCTTTTATTGCGTAATCGATGTGATCAAGACAATCGTCTGAATCGGTTCGTTGCCATTTCGTCGAGCGATTCCTGCTCTTTTTTGGCGACAAAAGCTCGATGCTGATCAAATGCCTTGTCGCGGGCTTTATTCCAGACTTCTTCATCCCTCATCCGCTCGGAGAGCACCACCTGCTTCACTTCGACGACCTGCTGGGCCATTTGGATATCCTCGTGCTTGCGAACGATTTGCTGATCCAGATGATCCATATAATTTTGCAGAAGCAGCATTTGCGAAATAGTGACAGAGGTTGCCGATACCTGATGGATTTGCTCGTGAAGCTCAGCCTTCCGCTCGAAAAGATCCTGCAAATTCGTCTCTTCGCTGCGAAGCTTGCCAAGCGCCTCGGACAGCACCCATTCGGCTTGCGTCCGTTGATTGTTTTTCAAATCCACAATCTGCTGAAAGGAATACTGGAATTTCATTCAGAGTCCCTCATCCCTTGTAAAATTCTTGAATCAGCCGCTGCTGCGCTTCATCAAAAGTCAGCTTCTCGGAGGTTCGCTGCTTCGTGTAATCCCAAACGGCGCCGATATACTGCAAAGCCAAATCGATATCCGGATTGGATCCCCGTTGATACGCCCCGATATTGATCAGGTCTTCCGAACTTTTATATATAGAGAGGAGCCGTTTGAGTTGATCGGCGGCCTCCATATGTTCAAAGGGAACAATTTCTTTCATGACGCGGCTCACGCTGGCCAATACGTCAATAGCCGGATAATGGCCTTTGTTGGCGAGATTCCGGTTCAACACAATGTGTCCGTCCAGAATGCCGCGAACCGCATCCGCAATCGGCTCGTTCATGTCGTCGCCGTCTACGAGCACGGTGTAAAAAGCTGTGATAGAGCCTTTCGGGCCGGTGCCCGACCGCTCCAGAAGCCGTGGAAGCATGGCAAATACCGAAGGTGTGTAGCCGCGCGTAGCCGGGGGCTCGCCAACGGCCAAACCGACTTCTCTTTGCGCCATTGCAAAACGGGTAACCGAATCCATCATCATCATGACATTCAAACCGCGGTCGCGAAAATACTCGGCGATACTGGTAGCAATCATCGCGCCTTTAATCCGGATCAGCGCCGGCTGGTCCGACGTAGCGACAATCACAACCGATCGGGCCAACCCTTCGGGACCCAAATCACGTTCAATAAAATCAAGCACCTCGCGCCCGCGCTCGCCGATCAGAGCTATGACGTTGACGTCAGCCGAAGTGTTGCGGGCAATCATGCCCATCAGCGTACTTTTCCCTACGCCAGAGCCGGCAAAAATACCGACGCGCTGTCCCTTGCCGATCGTAAGCAATCCATCGATGCAGCGTACGCCGACACTAATCGGATTCAGCACCCGCGGCCGGGTAAGCGGATTGCTGGGCGTATTGTTCGTGGAATACTGCGACATCCGCGATGGCAGGAACGATCCGTCGAGCGGCTGTCCAAGCCCGTCCAGCACCTTGCCTAGCAGCTCGTGGCCCACCTGCACCGTAAGCGGTTTCCCTGTGCCGACAACATCGCAGCCAGGTCCAATCGCATCAAGCTCGCCAAGCGGCATCAAAATGACCTTGTTGCTGCGAAAGCCAACTACCTCCGCCTTGAGCGGCTTGCTCGATTTCAGCGGATAAATATAACACAAATCGCCGATGCTGACATCAGGTCCTTCCGATTCGACAGTCAGCCCGATCACTTGGGTTACCTTGCCGTTAACGCGGATTGGATCGATCTGATGAAGGTGCTCTCTATATTTATCGGCTTTCGGAAGCGGAAAGTTCATCCTTTATGCACCTTCGCTTTGCTGGGCCACTTGCTGCAGGGCCGATTTGATTTCCTTGAGCTGCGTATCAATGCGTGCGTCGATGCTGCCGAATGAGGAGCGAATGACACAGCCCTGATCCTGAACGGAAGCGTCCGGGATGATTTCCAATTCGGCTTGCGAGTCAATGGATGTCAACAGCTCTTCGCGGGCATCCTGAATGTAGGAAAACTGCGACGGCGCCACACACAACGTAATAATACCTTTCTCGCGACGACGCGAAAGCACCTTCCGAATTAGTTCCACAATCCATTCCGGCTCCAGCGTCAGTTGGCGTCCAATGATCTTTTCGGCGATGGAAGTGCTCAGCTCGATCAGAAAAGGCTCGGATTCCTGGATGATTTGCTGCTTGAGCGTATAGGCTTGCTCCAGAATCGAACGCGCTTCCAGCAGCATGTCGCTATACTCCATGCGAAGTGATTCCGCAGCTTCCTGCATGCCTTGCGCGTAGCCTTCCTCGTAGCCCAATTGTCGAGCTTCCTGAATATGCGCTTCGTCTTCACTGCGACGTTCCTGCCACCACTGGGCAATATCGTTTTGCGCAGCTTCACGCAGCTCCGTAACCTCGTGCATCGCCTGCTGGATCTGCTCGTCGGCAAAGGTTTCGGCGTCCTTGAGGATTTGATCCTTCAACGAGTTCGCTTCCTGCAGCTCCACTTGCTGCTCGGGAGAAAGCTGATCCAGCGCATCTTCCGGCTGCAACAGACCGGCTTTCATTAATTGCAGGGGCGTCATCGTTTCAAGCAGCTTCAATTCGTTTAATGGTAAATAGGCAAAAGATTTGATGACGTTAGACAATAATATCATCTCCTCCACCGCGGGCAATAATGATCTCACCGGATTCTTCTAAGCGGCGAATCGTTGCCACGATACGGGTTTGCGCTTCTTCAACATCACGCAGCCGCACCGGACCCATAAATTCCATTTCTTCCTTGAAGGTTTCGGCCATCCGTTTGGACATATTTTTGAAAATCGCTTCGCGTACTTCTTCGCTGGCCACCTTGAGCGCAAGCTGCAAATCCGCATTTTCGATATCGCGAATGATCCGCTGGATCGAACGGTTGTCGATGTTGACGATATCTTCGAAGACGAACATCCGCTTTTTGATTTCTTCGGCGAGTTCAGGATCCTGAATCTCCAAAGAATCGAGAATCGTCCGTTCGGTACCGCGGTCGACGCCATTCAGAATCTGTACGATCGCCGAAATACCGCCGGCATTCGTGTAGTCTTGCGTTACCGTTGCGGAAAGCTTCTGCTCGAGCACGCGCTCAACCTGACTGATGACTTCAGGTGACGTGCTATCCATCAACGCGATCCGCTTGGCGACATCGGCCTGCTTCTCTTGCGGCAAAGCCGAGAGGATGATCGAAGCCTGATCAGACTGCAAATACGAAAGCACGAGCGCAATCGTCTGCGAGTTTTCATTTTGAATAAAGTTTAAAATTTGAGCGGGATCGGCTTTTCGGGCAAAATCAAACGGTCGAACCTGCAACGTTGCGGTCAACCGGTTAATAATGTCGAGAGCCTTCTGCGAGCCAAGCGCTTTTTCCAAAATATCTTTGGCATAAGCGATACCGCCTTGCGAGATAAATTCCTGAGCCAGACATATTTGGTGAAACTCCGAGAGGATCGACTCCTTCTCGATGGAATCTACCTTTCTGACATTGGCAATCTCCAAGGTCAACTGCTCGATTTCTTCCTCCCGCAAATGCTTGAATATTTGAGCGGATACTTCAGGACCTAAACTGATCAAAAGAATGGCTGCCTTTTGACGTCCGGTTAACCCTTGTTGAGCAGCTTTAGCCACACAGGTGCACCTCTATTCGTCTACTAACCAAGTGCGCAGCAGGTTGACAAAATCCTCTGGCCGTTTTTTTGCAAGTGTCTCCAACTGTTTGCGCACCTGATTGTCATTAGATACATTCTCGATATCGATGGTAGGCAATTCTACCTTGGCTGGAGCCGCCAGCTCCTCCTCCAGCTCCTGCGCCGCTTTTCTGCGCCGTCTGAGCACGAGACCTCCGATGACGCCTACCGCCAGAGCTGCCAGAGCCAACGCTCCGTATGTCAAATACTTGGATGTATTCGACGAGGCTACATCCGCTGGTCGCACAAATGAATGGGCAATAACGGTAACCTTTTTGGCAATTTCTTCGTCTGTGTAGGTAGTTTGATTATCAGCAAGCGCCGCTCGAACAATGTTGACGAGGGCGTTCTGAATCGCTGCTTTCGTATCGTCGGTCAGCGAGGTTGGATCGTCCTTGACAGGAGGCTCGATGCCGACGTTAATGCTCAAATCCTTGACGACGAACGGCGTGGATACGATATCGTTCGTAATGCGGTTAACTTCGTAATTAACCGTTTTGCTGTTCTCTTCGGAAGTCGATTTACCTGAGCTGCTGGAGCCCGGATAGCCCGGAACATCGGTCGTGCCGGTTCCCGGAACGCCTCCCGCATCGGTAGCTCCATCATTTTGATACGATTTGGAGGCTTCCTGCAAGGAAATCTCCAGACCTTTCTGATCCACCTGATTCGGAGCGGTCACCAATTGCTCTTTCGTTTTCTTTTGATCGAAGTTCATGGTCGAAAAGACGCTGACGATCACCTTGTCACGACCAAGCATCGTGCCGAGCATGTTCGTAATATTTTTCTGCAGATCGTTGCGGAATTCATTGTTAATGTCGAATTGGCTGCTGACGACGTTGGAAGAAGCCGCTCCGCCACCCAATTTCGAAGAAACAAGGCTTTCGCCATATTGATTGGAGATGGTAATGTTCTCCAGCGGCAGGTTCTTCACACTGTGAGAAACGAGATTGTAAATCGTATCGACCTTCGCTTGATCCAGCGCATATCCGGGCTTGATCTGCAAAACGACGGAAGCCGTCGCCTGCTCCTCCTGCTGCTTGAGGAATGGACCGTCCTCCGGCAAGGAAATCAGCACCTTGGAGCTGCTGATCGCTTGATTGGAGTTAATTAATTGCTGGAGCTCGCCTTGCACAGCGTTGACATATTTCACCTTGAATTCATTGTCGGTGATGCCAAACGAACTGCTGTCGCTGAATGCGCCAAATCCGAGGGAACCGTTCTGATTCAAGCCCTGCGATTCAACCTCCAGCTTGACATTGGCGACTTGATTGGTCGGCACCTGGATGCTCTTGCCGTCGGGACTGAGAATATACGGAATCTTGGCCGTATCCAGATACGATTTGATCGATGCCGCATCGCTCGGCTGCAAATCAGTGAATGCCAATGAATATTCCGTTTTGGATAAGTTAAAGCTAATGATAGCAGCTGTAAGAACTAATAAGACAACTGTGGCTATGAAAGTGATCTTCGTAGTTCTACTGTATCGATTCCAATATTGTTTCACATTGTTCCAATATTGGAGCAGGGTCTCGTTCACCTTGTCACCTCATTAAACCAAAGTTACGCAGCAAAGCGATTACAGCTGCATTCGCATAATGTCTTGATACGCTTCAATGACCTTGTTTCTCACTTGAACCGTTAGCTCCAAGCCGATGGAGGCCTTCTCCGAAGCAATCGTCAGCTGGTGTACGTCGGACAATTCGCCCTTCACGAAGCTTTCGTTAAGTTGATCGACCGTTTGCTGCTGCTGATTCAGATTATTAATGGCATCGCTCAGAAATGCTCCGAATTTTTTGCCTACGGTAGCGGCGCCGTCCCCTGCATTGTCCTTGGGTTGAATCGAGCTCATGATGTTCATCGGGCTGTAACTGATTTTGTCGATCACGAAATATCCCTCCACGCATTATTTAAGTTATTTTCCGATTTCCAGCGCTTTTGTAATCATCGCTTTCGATGCGTTCAAGGCAGTGACGTTGGCTTCATAGGAACGGGTTGCGGAGATCATATCCACCATTTCCTTGAGCACGTCGACGTTCGGCATCATGACGAAGCCGTTTTCATCAGCGTCCGGATGCGTGGGATTATAAACCTGCTTCAGCGGAGCGGAATCGTCGAAAATTTTACTCACGCGCACGCCTTCGCCCGTGCCATCCGCCATAGCAGACTGCAGCGTTTGCGCAAACGTCGGCTGTGCTTTCGTTTCAAACGAGACGAGCTTGCGCGTATACGGCACCCATTTGCCGTTGACAAACTTGGCGCGGGTCGTATCCGCATTGGCGATGTTCGAGGAAATGACATCCATGCGCAGCCGCTGCGCGGTCAGAGCCGAGGAACTGATATCAAAGCCGTTGGTAAGCCTCATGATTATCTACCTCCCAGCACTGTGTGCATTTTTTTGAACTCGCTGTTCATTTGCTGAACGAGTACATTATATTTCAGTTGGTTTTTCGCCATGAGCGACATTTCATAATCGATATCCACGTTGTTCATGTTGTTATTGATCGTCGAGTTTTCATCGGTTTTGATTTCCGGCGTCACAGTATTTGTCGAATTTCCTATAAAAAAGTGACGTGGATCTGTCCGATAACCTTCTATAGAAGGAGTGGACGGATTCATCTCGTTTTGGAGCACTTCTTCAAACATGACATCTGAACGTTTGAAGTACGGAGTATCCACGTTCGCTATGTTGTTGGCAACAACTTTTTGTCGAAGCGCAGAGGCATCCAAAGACCGCTCCATGAGATTGAAACCGGGCTTATTCCATAAAAACATACTTTTTACCCACTTTCCACAGATATGGTTGTTTTCTTATTCCACAACTGAAGGCATTTCTCCTTCTGCGTTCGACATTTTTTTTGACTAAAAAATTTGCAAGATCAGCCAGAATGTTGAAATATGTAACGCCGACTCTTGTTAGTTCCTATCATGAAAGATAATACATGAAGTTACAATAAGAAAAAAGCCCTATCTTTTTTCCAGAGCAGGGCTTCTTTCACGTACCATTTTTTCGGCGTAAATGCTATGGTTACAGCTTGGTTTTCAATTGTTCGATACCCACAATCAACTGGTCGTTCAGAATGCGGATATACGTGCCCTTCATGCCCAGCGAACGCGTTTCAATGACTCCGGCGCTTTCCAGCTTGCGCAGCGCATTGACGATCACGGAACGGGTAATGCCGACGCGATCGGCGATTTTGCTGGCGACCAGTAGCCCTTCCTTGCCTTCCAGCTCCTCAAAAATATGCTCAACCGCTTCCATCTCGCTGAATGACAGCGAACCAATCGCCACTTGAACGACTGCTTTGCTGCGGGCTTCCACCTCGATCTCCTCGGCGCGCTCACGCAAGATTTCCATCGCTACCACGGTCGAGCCATATTCGGCCAACACTAGATCGTCGTCCACGAACGGGCTGTTGCTGCGCGTCAGCACAAGCGTACCCAATCGGTCGCCGCCGCCGATAATCGGGACAATGGTCATATACGTATAGTCGAATACTGGCTTCATTTGCTCCATGAAGTAGTAGTAGGGGCTCTCCTGCTCCAGATTGGAGGTCGTTTCCTCGATCTTGAGCAGCACGGCATTCGACTCAGCGGTGAAGCGGCGGTCTTGCAATATCGCCCGATTGAGCTCGGAAGCAATCAACTCATGATTCAGCGCATAGCCCAGAATCTTGCCTTTGCGGCTGACGACGTAAATGTTGGCACTAACGATGTCGCGCAGCACCTCGGCCATATCCATAAAGCTGACGGCGTTACCTGCCTCCTTCTGGAGCAGGCGGTTCAGCCTTCTCGTTTTGTTTAGTAACGTCATGGGAACTTCCTCCTACACGGCACACGACTTGTTATAAAATATACTGGCTCAGATCGCGGTTCTGCACGATGTCGCTGAGCTTCTCCCGCACATACTCGGGATTGATCACAATCCGCTCCAGCGTAATTTCCGGAGCCTCGAACGACAGATCCTCCAGCAGCTTTTCCAAAATGGTATGCAAGCGCCGCGCGCCGATATTTTCGGTATTCTGGTTTACCTCGACTGCAATTCGGGCAATTTCGTGAATGGCTTCGTCAGCGAACTCCACAGTTATGCCTTCGGTTTGCAGCAGCGCGGTGTATTGCTTGGTGAGCGCATTTTTCGGCTCCTTGAGAATAAGCACGAAATCCTCGTGCGTCAGGCTGCTCAGCTCGACCCGGATCGGAAAGCGGCCCTGCAGCTCGGGGATCAGGTCGGACGGCTTGGAAACGTGAAAAGCGCCGGCGGCGACAAAGAGCACATAATCGGTTTTCACCGGACCGTATTTGGTCACGACCGTAGAGCCTTCGACGATCGGCAAAATATCGCGTTGCACGCCTTCGCGGGAAACGTCGGGACCACCGCTTCGACCGGAGCCGCTGGCAATCTTGTCGATCTCGTCGATGAAAATAATCCCATGCTGCTCGGCGCGTCTGACCGATTCCGCAATCACATCGTCCATATCGATCAACCGCTGCGCTTCTTCCTGCGTCAGCACCTTACGGGCTTCCTTGACGGACAGCTTGCGCTTTTTGGTGCGCTTGGGCATCAGATTGCCGAACATTTCCTGCATGTTCATGCCCATTTGCTCGTTGCCGCCCTGGCCGGCCAGCATGTCAAGCATCGATGGCGATGTATCTTCAACCTCGATTTCCACGATTTCCTTTTCCAATTGTCCCGCAGCAAGCTGCTCGGCAACCTGGGTACGGCGCGCAGCGAGCGACGGATCGGCCTGCTGCTCTTCCTGCTCCTGTTGCTGCTGCTGGCCGCCGAACAGCATCTCCAGCGGGTTGCGCTGCGATTTGGCGCGGGCAGGCTGCGGCACCAAAATATGGACAAGCCGCTCGTTCGCCAGCTTCTCGGCGCGATCCTTGACCTTCTCGGTCCGTTCCGCTTTCACCATGCGAATCGAAGTCTCGACCAGATCGCGAACCATCGACTCCACATCGCGGCCCACGTAACCGACCTCGGTAAATTTCGTCGCTTCGACCTTAACGAATGGCGCTTGAACGAGCTTCGCCAGCCGGCGGGCAATTTCCGTCTTGCCCACGCCTGTAGGCCCGATCATCAAAATGTTTTTCGGCACGATCTCATCGCGCAGCGCCTCGTCGAGCAAGCTGCGGCGGTAGCGGTTGCGCAGCGCAATCGCCACCGATTTTTTCGCTTTCTTTTGCCCGACTATATAACGGTCAAGCTCCTGCACAATTTGCTTTGGCGTTAGAGAGCCGTTGTTCATCGCTAACATCCTCCCTCAGATCAGGTTCAAGCCTTCCGCTGTCATGATGCTATTCTATCTCTTCTACTATAATATTATGATTTGTAAACACACAAATTTCGGCTGCCGTCGTCAATGCGGCATGGGCGATTTCCTTTGCGCTCAGATGCGGAGCGTGACGATGCAGCGCACGTCCGGCGGCCAATGCAAAGCTGCCTCCGGAGCCAATCGCCAAGATGCCGTCGTCAGGCTCGATGATTTCGCCATTGCCTGACAAAAGCAAAAGCCCGCTCGCGTCCATCACGATCATCATCGCCTCCAGCCGGCGCAGCACCCGATCCTGACGCCAATCCTTTGTCATTTCCACGGCTGCCCGCTGCAGATTGCCGTGATGCTCCTCCAGCTTGCCCTCAAACTTCTCGAACAGCGTGATCGCGTCGGCCACCGAACCGGCAAACCCCGCAACGACTTTGCCTCTATACAAACGCCGTACCTTCTTGGCGCTGCCCTTCATAATCATGCTGTTGCCGAACGTGACCTGACCGTCTCCGGCAATCGCGCCTTTGCCGCCGGTGCGAATCGCAAAAATCGTCGTGGCGTGAAACGACATATTCATCGGTTCCATCGAGTTCACCTCTTCATTCATATATGGATGCTTGGGATACGGGACGGATAAATGAGAAACAGCACCAAATCCGCGGTTTGGTTGCTGCTTCGAAAGGTCGTATAAAGGTTCGAAAGGAAGAAATCCAATAGGCCGTGCCGCAAAGCATCCTAATCGTAACACAGCCCAATCAGACCTTACAAGTTTAATTGTGTAGGTTTTGTGAAAAATTCTGAATATTCTCAAGCGCCCGATTGGCGAGCAGCTCGTTTTTTTGTTTTTTGCTGCGAACCCGTTCTCCGAGCGGCGGCAGCAGACCGAAATTGGCATTCATCGGCTGAAAATGCTTGAAATCGGCTGTCGTAATGTAATGCGCCATGCTGCCTAGCGTCGTTTCCGGTGGAGCGACGACACACGACAAGCCTTTGGCGTAGCGACCGGCGTTAATGCCGGCGATCAGACCTGACGCCGCCGATTCGACATAGCCTTCAACACCCGTCATTTGTCCGGCAAAAAACAGGTTCTCGCGACGCTTGAACTGATAGGTCGGCTCCAGCAGCTTGGGCGAGTTGATAAAGGTATTGCGATGCATGACGCCGTAGCGGACGAATTCCGCGTTTTCGAGTCCTGGAATGAGCGAAAGCACGCGCTTCTGCTCGCCCCATTTCAAATGCGTCTGAAACCCGACCAGATTATACAGCGTGCCGGCGGCGTTATCCTGCCGCAGCTGGACGACGGCGTGCGGCAGCTCGCCCGTATGCGGGTTCACCAAGCCAACCGGCTTCATCGGCCCGAACAGCACCGTTTGCTTGCCACGTTTGGCCATCACTTCGATCGGCATGCAGCCTTCGAAATAAATTTCCTTTTCGAACTCTTTCAGCTCGGCGACCTCGGCCGTCGTCAGCGCTTCATAAAACGCATCGAACTCGGCTTCGCTCATCGGACAGTTCAAGTAAGCGGCTTCGCCTTTATCATAACGCGACGCCAGGTACACCTTGCTCATATCGATCGAGTCTTTCTCGACGATTGGAGCAGCGGCATCGTAGAAGTACAAATACTCCTCGCCCATCAGCTCCTTGAGCTCCGCCGAAAGCGACGGCGATGTCAGCGGTCCCGAAGCGACTACGGTAATGCCTTCGGGCAAATTCGGCATCTCCGCGTTGACCACTTCAATCAGCGGATGATTCTTCAACGTCTGCGTCACTTCCTGGGAAAAGCCGTCGCGGTCGACGGCAAGCGCCCCTCCCGCCGGAACGGCATGCTTGTCGGCGCAAGCGAGAATAAGCGAATCCAGCCGCCGCATCTCTTCCTTGAGCACGCCTACAGCGTTGCTCAGCCCGTTGGCGCGCAGCGAGTTGCTGCATACCAGCTCGGCAAATTGATCGGTAATATGCGCCGGCGTTTTGCGGACGGGACGCATTTCGTACAAGGTCACCGGCACGCCTTGTCTGGCAATTTGCCAAGCGGCTTCACTGCCGGCCAGACCTGCGCCGATGACGGTTACATTCGGGACTTGCGGCAAAACGGAACACCTCTAATCTTTCGCTTCATCTTGAGCTTCATCCTGGACTTCTTCTTTAAAATCACAAGCGATGCATTGCAGATTCGCTCCATTTTTGGTGCGCTTTTCAATCAGCATCGAATGGCATTTTGGACAAGGCTTCTCAACCGGCTTATCCCAGGATACGAATTCGCATTCCGGGTAGCGGTCGCAGCCATAGAAGACGCGTCCTTTCTTGCTGCGGCGTTCGACGATTTTGCCCGTTTTGCAGGTTGGGCACGTTACGCCGATGTCCTTGACGATGGGCTTGGTATTGCGGCAATCGGGAAATCCGGAGCAAGCCAGAAATTTGCCGAAGCGGCCCATTTTATACACGAGCGGCTTGCCGCATTTCTCACACAGCTCATCGGAAACCTCGTCCTGAATTTCGACTTCCTTCATTTCTTCTTCTGCAAATTCAAGCCGCTTTTCGAAGGACGTGTAGAACGAGTCAAGCACCTTGACCCAATCCTCTTTGCCTTCTTCGACAAAGTCGAGCTCTTCTTCCATATGCGCCGTAAATTCCACGTCGAGGATTTCCGGGAAAAATTCATTCATCAGCTGGATGACCAGCTCGCCAAGCTCCGTCGGAACGAATTTCTTCTCTTCAATCGCCACGTAGCCGCGCTTTTGGATTGTCTCCAGCGTCGGAGCGTACGTGCTCGGACGGCCGATGCCCATTTCCTCCAGCACCCGCACCAGCCGGGCTTCCGTATACCGCGGAGGCGGCTGCGTAAAATGCTGCTTGGGCTCGATGCTCGTCTGGTTGAGACGGTCCCCGTGCGCAAGCGGCGGCAGCAGCT
Source organism: Paenibacillus athensensis (assembly GCF_004514475.2). GTDB lineage: Bacteria > Bacillota > Bacilli > Paenibacillales > NBRC-103111 > Paenibacillus_AL > Paenibacillus_AL athensensis. The sequence goes on from NZ_MYFO02000001.1 coordinate 671,264, forward strand.
TCTCTTCCTCGGTCGTGCCGTCGTCGTTGCCTTCGACGTAAACCTTCATGAAGCCGGGAAATTTCATCTTCGAGCCAGCTGCGCGGAAGATCGTCTCGCCAGCCGCCATATCGACGGTCATCGTATCCAGCACAGCAGACGACATTTGACTCGACACGAACCGCTCCCAGACCAGCTTATACAGCCGGAATTGATCGCGGCTCAGAAACTCCTTGACCTGATCGGGCTCGCGCAGCACCGAGGTCGGCCGAATGCCCTCATGCGCATCCTGGGCGTTCGCGCCTTTTTTCGTATATTGTCGCGGTGTTTCCGGGTAATAGGCAGTGCCGTATTTACCGATGATAAACTCCTTCGCTTCTTCCTGAGCCACAGGCGAGATACGCGTCGAGTCCGTACGCATGTACGTAATTAAACCAACCGTGCCTTCTTTTCCCAGATCGATACCCTCATAAAGCTGCTGTGCAACCGACATCGTCTTCGAAGCGCGAAAATTCAGTTTTCTTGCGGCTTCCTGCTGCAAGGAACTGGTGATGAACGGCGGCGACGGATTGCGGTGCCGCTCCTTCTCCTTAACCTCCTGTACCACGAACGCGCCGCTGCCCATTGCAGCCAGCACTTCCTGAACGTCCGCTTCGGAGTGAAGCTCCTTCTTCTCGCCGCGAATGCTGTAATATTTCGCTTCGAACACACCTTTGGACGCTTCCAGCAGCACGGTAATCGACCAGTACTCTTCCGGCTCAAACGCCTTGATCTCGTTCTCCCGATCCATGACGAGCTTGACGGCTACGGATTGCACGCGGCCTGCGGACAGTCCCTTCTTGACCTTCTTCCACAGCAGCGGACTGATTTTGTAGCCCACAAGCCGGTCAAGGATGCGGCGCGCCTGCTGGGCGTTAACCAGATCCTGATTGATCCGGCGCGGCGTTTTGAACGCGTCCTTCACGGCATCCTTTGTGATTTCGTTAAACACGACGCGGCAAGCTTCTTCTTCGCCGAGATCCAGATAATGCGCCAAATGCCAAGCAATCGCTTCGCCTTCGCGATCCGGGTCAGCTGCGAGATATATTTTCTTGACTTTTTTGCTCGCATCTTTCAATTCCTTGAGCACGGAGCCTTTGCCGCGAATCGTTATGTATTTGGGCTCAAAGTTACGTTCCACTTCAACGCCGATCTGGCTTTTAGGAAGGTCCCGGATATGGCCCATCGAGGCTTTTACGATATATTTGCTGCCCAAGTATTTACCGATGGTTTTTGCTTTTGCAGGTGACTCGACAATGACCAGAGAATCCGCCATAGCTCGTCCATCCTCCCCTCGTATTCTCCTAACCCTATGCCAATATATAAGATGAACCGGGTAACTGCTTAATTGTTCTTGTCAATAGCAAGGATAGCAGAACTGACTGCAAATGTCCAAACGTAAATTGACTTCGCTCCAGCAGATCGTCGATTGTGACCGGCTCATAGGACAGCAGATCTACAATTTGCCGTTCCTCGGCCGTCAGCTCCGGCTGTGAAGACGGCTCCTGCGACGACGCTGCAGCCGCGTCGGCCAGCCAGCCGCTATACTCCTCAATCAAGTCCCCGCTGCACGTCGCCAGCCGCGCTCCCTCCTTGAGCAGCGCAAGCGCCGCTTCGCTGTTCGGCGAAGTGACCGGCCCCGGCACCGCCCAGACGTCGCGTGATTCGTCAAGAGCAACGCTAGCCGTAATCAGCGAACCGCTGCCCTTGGCCGCTTCCACGACGACAATGCCCAAGGACAAACCGGCAATAATCCGGTTGCGCTGCGGAAACAAGCCGGGATGCATCTTCGTGCCGATGGGATACTCCGACAGGATCAACCCTTTTTGCGCAAGCTCGGCGTACAAGGCCGCATTTTCACGCGGATACACGCTGTCGATGGCGCAGCCAAGCACGCCGATGCTGGAGCCGGGTCCACGCAGTCCGCCGATGTGCGCCTTGCTGTCGATACCGCGCGCCAGACCGCTGACGACGCCAAAGCCGGCCCGCGACAAGCCGCAGGCCAGGTCCTCGGCGACCTTTTTTCCATAAGCTGTCGGTGTTCTTGTTCCTACAATGCCCAGAAGCGGACGATTTATGAGTGCCGGATTTCCTTTATAGTAAAGCACCCAAGGCGGCTGTGCCGTTTCCTTGAGCAGCAGCGGATACTCGTCGTCGACAAAGGTGACGAAACCGATCGAATGCTGGCGGTACAGCTCGCGGCGACGCGCAATAAAGTCGGCATTCAAGCCGCTGGTCACCCGCTCCGCCGCATCGGGGCGCAGCCCCAGCGACAGCAGCTCCGCTGCACCGACGCAGAGCGCATCGGGCCAATGCCTCAGCCGCGTAGATAAGGTATGAATCGTTTTCCAACCTATACCCTCCAATTCGTGCAATCCAAACAAAATATCCCGTTGCTCCATCAGTTCCGCCCCCTTTTTTCATAAAAAAAACCTTCCACCTCTCCCGACAGGAGAAATGAAAGGTTGCTTACCTTCATTATATATAGCTTATTTTTTGGTGATGCATGTGTCGAGCAGCCCTTTTTCTTCGAGCACGCTGACCAGCGTCGAGCCCATTTCCGAAGGCGTAGGCGCGACCTTGATGCCGCAGCGCTCCAGCGTAGCGACTTTCTCCGCCGCTGTGCCTTTGCCGCCGGAGATGATGGCGCCGGCATGTCCCATCCGTTTGCCCGGAGGCGCCGTTTGGCCGCCGATGAAGCCGACTACGGGCTTCGTCATGTTCGCTGCGATCCACTCCGCCGCTTCTTCTTCCGCCGTACCGCCGATTTCACCGATCATGATCACGGCATACGTATCCGGATCTTCATTAAACATACGCAAAATGTCGATAAATTCCGAGCCCTTCACCGGGTCGCCGCCGATGCCGACAGCCGACGATTGGCCGATGCCGCGCGTAGTCAGCTGATGAACCGCTTCATACGTCAGTGTTCCCGAGCGGGAAACGACGCCTACATGGCCCGGCGTGTGGATGTAGCCCGGCATGATGCCGATTTTGCATTCGCCCGGCGTGATAACGCCCGGACAGTTCGGTCCGATCAGGATCGTTCTTTTGCCTTCCATGTAACGCTTTACTTTGACCATGTCGAGCACCGGAATACCTTCGGTGATGCAGATGACCAGATCGAGATCGGCGTCAACGGCTTCCATGATCGCATCGGCTGCGCCAGCCGGCGGTACGTAAATAACAGAGGCGTTCGCGCCTGTAGCCGCTTTCGCTTCGCTTACCGTGTTGTAGACCGGGAGCTGGACGGTCGAACCGTTTTCCAGTTCAAAATCAACCGTTGTGCCGCCTTTGCCGGGAGTTGCGCCCGCTACCATTTGCGTGCCGTAATCGAGGCCGCCCTTGGTATGGAACATCCCCGTTTTACCCGTCATATTTTGAGTAATCACTTTCGTGTTTTTATTGATCAAAATACTCATGATTGATTGTTCACATCCCTTAATTGTTGTTGGAAACCGCGCGAAATGCTACTTCACCAGCGCCACGATTTTTTGCGCGCCGTCGGACATCGAATCTGCCGCCACAATGTTCAGGCCGGATTCGCCGAGAATTTTTTTGCCCAGCTCGACATTGGTGCCTTCAAGACGAACGACGAGCGGACGGGTCAAGCCCAGCTCCTTCGCTGCCGCAACAACGCCTTCCGCGATGACGTCACAACGCATGATGCCGCCGAAAATATTAACGAAAATGCCCTTCACCTGCGCGTCGGACAAGATGATTTTGAACGCTTCCGTCACTTTCTCTTTCGTAGCGCCGCCCCCTACGTCGAGGAAGTTGGCCGGCTCGCCGCCGTAATATTTGATAATGTCCATCGTCGCCATCGCAAGTCCCGCGCCGTTGACCATGCAACCGATGTTGCCGTCAAGCGCAATGTAGCTCAGATCGAATTTGGACGCTTGAATTTCTTTCTCGTCCTCTTCTTCCAGGTCGCGCAGCTCCACGATGTCCTTGTGGCGGTAAAGCGCGTTGGAATCGAAGTTCAGCTTGGCGTCAAGCGCCATGACGTTGCCGTCACCCGTCACGACCAGCGGGTTGATCTCGGCGATCGAGCAGTCTTTTTCCACAAAAGCGCGGTACAGCGCCGTCATGAATTGCACGGCTTTGCCGACCAGCTCATTCGGGATGTTGATCGCATAAGCCAGCTTGCGCGCCTGGAACGGCTGCAGGCCAACGGCCGGGTCGATCACTTCTTTGAAAATTTTCTCCGGGGAATGCGCAGCCACCTCTTCGATTTCCGTGCCGCCTTCTTCCGAAGCCATCATAACTACGCAGCCGGTCGCCCGATCCACGACAACGCCCACGTAATATTCTTTCTTAATATCGCAGCCTTGTTCAATCAACAGGCGTTTGACTTCTTTGCCTTCCGGTCCGGTCTGGTGCGTGACCAGCACTTTGCCGAGAATGTCCGATGCATATGTACGCACTTCATCGAGGCTTTTGGCCACTTTAACGCCGCCCGCTTTACCGCGGCCTCCGGCATGGATTTGCGCCTTGACGACAACGACAGCCGTGCCCAGCTCTTTCGCCGCTTCAACCGCTTCGTCAACGGTAAAAGCCACTTTGCCGTTAGGAACACTGACTCCGTACTGTCTCAGGACTTCTTTGCCTTGGTACTCATGGATATTCATTCCCTAAAATCCTCCTATCAGTATGGACTTTCTGTACGTGCTATTGAGGAAAAAATGCGAATTGGCGGCACCGATCAAGCCGCTTGCCGCGCTTAGTATCACACTTCTTCACAAGCCCTAACCATTGTATCATTTATTGTCGACAGTTTCCTTATTTTTTTCTGAAAAGCAGTAGAAGTTTCCTTTCACCTTGAAAAACTTTCCCTATCAGCACTTCACCACAGGAAAAAGGCCCATTTTCACTCAGGGAAAATGGACCTGACGCCCGCAAAAGCGCATCAGTACACGGACGGGGTCGTCGACGCTCCCGGTCGCGGCTCGCGCTCGGCCTGCTTGATAAAACGCAGCTCGTTGCCCGTAAAATGGCAGACAAGGCACTGGATCGTCGGCTCCTGCTCGGCAATCGGATTCGGCTCTTGAACTTCTTTGACGGTCCCGCTCAGCGCGTCCTTGAGAAACATTTGCGAATAGCTTGTAATGACGCTGAATTTGATGCGGTTGGAACGGCAGTTCGGACAGAAATACGGTTTGTCCTGCATCGATCATCACCTCGTTATCCAGTATGCGCAACATGGATATGTTTCACACCTTTCCAGCGCTTGCAGCAATTTGCAATTGGCTGCGATCCGTTTTAGGATAATAAGGAGAGAAGCGGCATGGACCGCATCTTGCTCGGGATGACAAAGGAAGCACCTTGAATCCGCGCATGGCCTGTCCGGGAAGGACGTTGGCCTGTATACCACGGAGGAGGGTGTTTTTTGTTATGTATGGAAAAGTAAGCGGCGCTTGCCTGCAGGGCATCGAGGGGCGCATCATTGAAGTGGAGGTGGATATCGCCAGCGGCCTCCCCCAGATCAACCTGGTCGGTTTGCCCGACTCGGCGATCCGTGAAGCGGTGGAGCGGGTGCGGGCAGCCATTCGTAATTGCGGCTACAAGTTCCCGATGGACCGCATCACGGTGAATCTCGCGCCGGCCGATTTGCGCAAGGAAGGCACGGCGTTTGATCTGGCGATTGCCGCCGGGGTGTTGCTGGCCAGCGGGCAAATCGACCCGGCGTGGACCGAACGCGGCTTGCTGATCGGCGAGCTGGCGCTAGACGGCGCGCTGCGGCCCGTTCCCGGCGTGCTGCCGATGGCCGATGCCGCTCGACGGGCGGGCCGCAGCCGGATCGTGCTGCCGGCGGCAAGCTGTGCGGAAGCCCGGCTGATCGGCGGCCTGGAGGTGCTGGGCCTCGCCAGTCTGGCCGATTTGCGGCTGCGGCCGGGCGATCGGATCGCCGCGCTGGCGGCTGCGGCAGTGCCATCCGGCGATTCGTCGGCCTGCGACTTTGCGGCCCGTTGCGGAGCGGGCGCAGAGACGGCCGACGACTACGCCGAGGTCAGCGGCCAGTATGCCGTCAAGCGGGCGATGATGCTGGCCGCCGCCGGCAGGCATAACATCGCCTTGATCGGTCCGCCCGGCACAGGCAAAACGATGCTGGCCAAACGGCTGCCAAGCATTCTCCCGGCCATGTCCGATGAGGAGGCGCTGGAGGTAACGAACATATACAGCGCCTCCGGCAAGCTTGGCTCCGGCGCAACGCTTATGCGCAGCCGCCCGTTTCGCGCGCCGCATCATACGATATCGCCGGCAGCACTCGTAGGCGGGGGCAGTTTGCCCAAGCCCGGCGAAGTCAGTTTGGCGCACCGGGGCGTGCTGTTTCTGGACGAGCTGCCCGAGTATTCGCGAGCGGCGCTGGAGGCGCTGCGCCAGCCGCTGGAGGAACGGGCCGTTACGATCGGCCGGGCGCGGGCGGTATGCACGTTCCCAGCCCAGCTCGTGCTGGTTGCCGCTTTTAACCCGTGTCCGTGCGGTTATTATGGAAGCGATACCGACACGCAGCGCTGCACCTGCACGCCGCTGAAAATTGTCCAGTACCGTGCAAAAATATCCGGTCCCTTGCTCGATCGGATTGATCTGCACGTCGAGGTGCCCAAGCCGACCTATGAGCAGCTCAAGCAGCCGGCAGACGCCCTCTCGTCAAGCGCCATGAGGGCTTCGTCATGCAAGCGCACGAGCGCCAGCAGCAGCGTTATGCCGGGCGCGGCTTGTCCTGCAACGCCGAGCTGAGCGGCCAGCTGCTGCATCGCGTTTGCCGCTTGTCAACGGAAAGCGCAGCGCTGCTCGAAGCCGCTTTTGCCGCGCTGGGCCTGAGCGCGCGCGCCTTCGACCGGGTTCTGCGCCTGGCCCGCACCATCGCCGATCTGGAGGACAGCGCCGATATTCAGCCCGCGCATGTCGCGGAAGCGATTCAATACCGCTCGCTCGACAAACGGCTGCTGCCGCACGCCTTGTGAGGAGCGGCTGCCGGAAAGAGATGGGCGCGCCCGGTGGGTGAAGCCGGGCGGGTGTAGACGGGCGGGCGTAGACGGGCGGGTGTAGACGGGCAGGCGTAGACGGGCGGGCGTAGACGGACAGGCGTAGACGGACAGGCGTAGACGGACAGGCGTAGACGGACAGGCGTAGACGGACAGGCGTAGACGGACAGGCGTAGACGGACAGGCGTAGACGGACAGGCGTAGACGGGCGGGCGTAGACGGGCGGGCGTAGACGGGCAGGCGTAGACGGGCAGGCGTAGACGGGCAGGCGTAGACGGGCAGGCGTAGACGGGCTGGTGTAGACGGGCGGGCGTAGACGGGCAGGCGTAGTCGGGCAGGCGTAGTCGGGCAGGCGTAGACGGGCAGGCGTAGTCGGGCAGGCGTAGACGGGCAGGCCAAGCCGTATGAGCTAAGACGGGCGGGACATGCCCACCCTAAGCCAAAAAAAAAGCATCTGTCCGGTGGCGTTTTTACTTAAAACGCTGCGGGCAGATGCTCGATAACCGGCCGATTGTCGGCCCCGTCCATTTCAATGGAAACGACGTCGAAACGCACATGACGTTCGTGTAGCGCCGTCCGGTGCAAATAAACCTGCGCCGTTTGGCGGATTTTCAGCTGCTTGCGGGCATTGACCGATTCCTTGGCCAAGCCGAAGCGCCCGGTGCTGCGGCGCGTGCGAACCTCTACGAAAACGATCAGCTCGCCCAACTCGGCAATCAAATCGATTTCGCCCGAACGGCAGCGCCAATTGCGCTCGACAATCGTGTAGCCGATCTCCTCCAAGTAGGCAGCGGCCCATGATTCGCCCTGCCTGCCCAGCTCCAGATGCAACGTGTTGCGAATGCGCGCTCCCTCCTTTCGGCAGGACCTCCGCTTACGGGCGGCCCCGCATCCGATTATCCGAGCGGTAAATAAAGCTGAGCACCTCGGCGACCAGTTGATACAGCTCGGGCGGAATTTCCTGCTCCAGCTCCAGCTTGGAGAGCACTTCGACCAGCGAAGCGTCCTCTTGTACGGGAATGCCGTGCTCCTTGGCTTTTTGCAAAATCGTATCAGCCATATGCCCCTTGCCCTTGGCGATGACCATCGGGGCTTTTTGCTGCTCCGGCGCATAGCGCAGCGCGACGGCTTTTTTCAGCGGATTGTGCGGCTGCTCACGTTCCTTCATGCGCGATAATCCACCCCCTTGTAGGGCTTGGGCTGATAAAAGGAACGCGGGTCGACTTTGGCTCCGTCAGCCAAGCGTCCCGGCGCCGCATCCGCTTCCTTGGCGGTCCGCAGCTCGGGGAACGGCGAGCATTTCAGCGACAGAAACTGGAAGCCGGCCTTGTTCATGGCCGCCGCCACCTCGTCGCGCGCGCCCTCGATCAGCTCAGCGACGGCCGGATGGTCGTTGTGCACATGCAAGCTGACGATGCGGTTGACAACCTGCACATCTACCAGCGTGCTGCCCATCGCCTTCATCTGCAAGTCAAACAGCAGGCGGCAGTTGTCGGCGTCCATTTCGCCGCGCTTGCCCTTGCGTGACTGGATATGCACGGCGGCCGACTGCTGGCCGCTGCCGTCCATGAACGGAATGAACATGGTGATATGTGAAAACATCGCCGCTTTATCGTTCGTCAGCAGCAGCTGCTGGCCGGTTACCTGCTGCAGCGCTTGCTGCGCCGTGTCTTTGAGCGCAGCCGGCACATCGTCGGCCGACGTCAGCTGAAGCAGCAGGCTTTTGAGCGAATCGGCCGCGGGCCGTGCGGCGTCGTCGGGCGTGTCGCCGGGGCTGAGCTGCACGCTCAGCGGCAGCTCCAGCGCCTCCTTTAGCTGGCGCTCGGGCCCGGCGTCGGGCCGTCCGGCGAACTTCGCGAGCTGGTGCTCGTGTTCGACGCCGACGGCCTTGAGCAGCCGCCCCAGCCAGCTGCCGTCCGGCTCCGGCGGCGCTGCCTTCGCGCCCGCGGCTTCCGCAGCGCCGCGGGCCGGCTCGCGCGAAGCGGCGGCGTGCCGCGCCGCTTCGCGCTCTGCCGCCGATGCCTGCCCGGAATCAGGCATCGGCGGCTCCTCCGGCGAACCCGCCCGTGGCGCTGGTTCGCCGCCGGTTGCCGGCGCGCCGCGGCCCGCGCGCGCCGTGGCTTCGCCCGCCTGCGCGGCTCCTGCCGCGAGCGGGCGGGACGTTGCCGCCCCCGGGTCGGGGGCGGCTTCCGGCTCCGCCGCCGAGGCGCCAGCGCCCGGGGCGCTGGCGGAGCCTGCGGCGGCGGAGCCGCTGGCAGCCGGCGCGGAGCCGGCTGCGGGCTGGGGCGCGGCGGCCTGCGGGGCCGCGCCTGGAGCCGTCGGCCGCTGCTGCGCCGCGGCGGCCGGGGCTGGCGCCTCCTCCGGCGAAGCTGGAGGCGCGGGTTGCGCCGCGCCCTCCGCAGGCTGGGGCGCGCGCGCGGTCCACGCGGCGCCGGCGGCGCTGCGCAGCTCCTTCAGCGCAGCCGCAAGCTGCGTCAGCGTCGGTGCCGCGGCGTGCTCCGGCTGCTCCTTGAGCAGCGCCGCGGCCTGCTGCTCCAGCCGTTCCAGCACGTCGCCCATCGGCGCGCCGCTCGTCGCCTGGCGCAAAGCGCCAACCGTCTCCGGCGTGAGCGGCAGCCCTTTTTTGAAAGCCAACGCCGCGGCCTGCAGCCATTGCTCCTTGCCCGCTCCCTCCGGCGCTTCATGCATCACACCAGCAAACGCTTGCGCCGTCTCCTTGGTCAGCGGCACGCCCTCCTGCTGGAGCTGCTGCACAAGCTGGCGGTTGCCCGGGGTATCCTTGAGCGTAAACGTTTTAAGCAAATCGCCCAAAGACTCGTCGGCAATTTGCACACCGGACGCCTGCAGCGGCTTGAGCACGACCTGCCCGCCGCTTGATTCCGGCTGCACCTGCAGCATCGTCACATCGCCCATCTTCAGCGGCGTTTCCAGCTTGGCCCGCACCTGCGTGCCGTTAATATTGATCAGCGCGTCCTGATCGCTGAGCAGTTGCAGCACAACACCGCGCACCACTTGCCCGACCTTCAATTCCAGCACCTTCGAGTCGGACGCCTGCAAATCGCCGATCAAATTGCGAATAAGTCCGCTGATGTTCATCCCGTTCACCCCATCGCTTCAAATCTGTTATGTATGTTATCGGCACACGCACCCCGTTTTGTTAAACCGTATCGCCCCAATCCAGCTGCAACTGCTGCTCCTGCTGCTCCTGCTGCTCGGCCTCCGCCATGATGTTGCGGATAAACAATTTGCGGTGCAGCGGCGTCGGCCCGTGACGGAGCAGCATTTCGCGATGGCGCTTGGTGCCATAGCCTTTATGGACGGCAAGACCGTAGACGGGGTATTCGCGATCCCACGTCTCGCACATCCGGTCGCGCGTAACCTTCGCGATAATCGACGCAGCGGCAATCGACTGCGAGCGGGCGTCTCCGTGCACAAGCGCCAGCTGCGGCACATTGACATCGACCTTTTCCGCATCCACCAGCAAAAAGTCCGGCGGTACCTCAAGCGCTTCTACAGCCTGCTTCATCGCCAGCCGCGCCGCTTGCTTGATATTAAGACGCTCGATCTCCGCCACGCTGACGATGCCCAGACCCACCGCAACAGCTTCCTCCATAATCTGCTCGTACAGCTGTTCGCGCTTTTTTTCCGACAGCTTTTTCGAATCATTTACGTCTGGGAGCACCAAACCTGCGGGTAAAACGACCGCCGCGGCTACCACATCGCCAAACAAGCAGCCGCGCCCCACCTCGTCGATTCCGGCTATGTGCGTCAGGCCGCGTTCCCATAACTGCTTTTCCTCATCCAGCATTGTGATGTCCCCCTCCTCCTTCCATTATAAAAGAAAGCGGCGTTTTGTTGAATGCATGCAGCCAATTTCCTTACAAGCTTCACACATCGCCGGCATCCGGACACGCCGCTCGGGCAAGCAAAAAGGCTGCCAATGCGGCAGCCTCAGCGCTTTATGAAAAGAAATAGGAAATTTGTTTACTTTAAAAATAGATACCGTCTGGCCGAATCTTCAGCCGGATTGGCCAGCGACTGCACCCCAGACGCTGTTTCTTCGCTGCTGGCCGCTGCTCCCTCGGTCACGGCGGAAATGCTTTCCACCGACATCAGGACTTTCGAGGTCTGTTCTGCAGCCGCTATGCGAGGCTTGCTTCCGCTTCGCGCTCCGGCTGCAACCGTTCCGTCAATTGGTCGGTAAGCCGACATCCAAGCCCGCTGATGGATAGCCCGCTCAGTAAATCGCCCACCATCGGCGCTTGGGTAAATTCGCTCAGCAGTCGGTTGCGCAGCTTGATCGCCATCATCGAATCGAGCCCGATTTCCGGCAGCGATTTGCTTGTATCAAGCGCATTGGCTTCAAAATGCAGCAATTCGGCGACAATTCCGGCGAACCGATCCGCTACCAATCTTTGGCGCTCCGCTTCCTCCAGCGGTTGCAGCAGCTCCAGCCAGTCGATTCCGCCTGAAGTGGAATCCGCAGTTGCGGCTCCCTCCTGTTGATCCAACAGGTTCAACAGCGCAATATCGGGATACAATCTGCGTACAGCCCGCCATTCCGCAGAAAGCACCGCAACCTGAGCGCAATCCTGACCGCTCAAATGCTCCAGCAAATGCCGGCCTTCGCCCGGCCGGATACAGTCGATGCCGTTTTCCTGAAAATGCGCCGTCAAATTGAGCCGGTCCACCATTCCTTCCGACCACGGTCCCCAGTTAATGCTCATGGCTGGCAGACCGAGCGACCGACGATGGAATGCCAGTGCATCCATAAACGCGTTGCCTGCGGCGTAATTGCCTTGACCCGGCGGCGGCAGCAGCGCGGCAAGGGAGGAATACAGGATGAAAAATTCCAGCGGCTGATCAATCAAAGCCCGATGCAGCCCCCATGCCCCCTTGACTTTGGGATCGTAAGCCTCGTCAAAGCCGGCCGCATCCATTTGTGCCAGCAGCGTGTCCTTGAGCGTTCCGGCACTGTGAATGACGCCGCAAATCGGCGGGTTTCCGTTGAGCGTGTAAGCGTCGATATAGGCATGCAACGCTGCTTCGTCAGCCACATCCAGACGAACTACCTGCACATCCACCCCAGCAGCTTCCAGCTCGCGCACGAATGCGACGCGCTCCGCTTCCGCGCAGTCCGTTTGCAGCAGCGTCCAGTCACGACGCTCGGGCAACCCGCTGCGCCCAAGCAGCAGCAAGCGCCGCGCCCCTCGTTCCGCCAGCAAGCGCGCCGCTTCCCGCCCCAGCGCGCCAAAAGCGCCTGTAACGAGATAGGCCCCTTCCGGCCGGCAGCGCATGGGCAGCGCGCCGGCCGTGACCGCAGATGCCATCTGCATACGCAGAACATAACGCTGCCCGTTCCGGTAAGCGATTTGATCCTCTACAGCAGCTTCTCGGCCGCTTACGAGTTCGTCGACAAGCTGGCGAGCAGACGAACCTGCATCTGCTGCCGGATCAAGATCGATATTCGCTCCCCAGTAGCCGCGATACTCCTGCTGCCCGATAGCCCGGCCCAATCCCCAAGCCGCGGCTTGAAAAATGGCTTGCGCTTCGGCAACGCCTTCTCCGCTTGACGGCTTGCTGTCGAAGCCTGCTCCCTGCTGTGCACCGTGCGTTACGCACCAGACTCGCAGCGGAACGTGCCGTCTGGCTACGCTCTGCATCGTATACAGCAGCGAATGGCAACCAAGCGTCCGGATTTTTTCCCAATGCGCGTTCTCCGGCTTATCCATAAGATCGACCGACGGCACGTCCAAATTCCAGACATGCACAATGCCGCGAAGTCTCCCGCCAAAGGCATGCAGCGCATCGTTGATCAGCATATCGTAATGAGCCGGCTTGCGCGGATCAAGCTGCGTTCCGGTCGTCGCAGCTGTAAATTTGTAATTGCCGCCGAATACCGGCTCTGCCAGATAAGCTTCAAAGTCCCGATCGTATAGCTGCGACGCCGCTGCTTTGGCCATGCCCGACGCATCGCCGAGAAACAACCAGACATCGCGTCGGGTTCTCCGCTGCTCTTCTTGCGGCGGAGACGCGGCTTGCCACTGCGGCTCGTAGAACCAGCGCTTCAGCTGGCTTCCGGCGATTTTCCCCGCGCCAGCATCCACTGTTTGTTTCACAAAATCGAGAAACTCGGCTACAATCCGGCCGGAAGCGTCATAAATCCGCAGATCGCCTTGCGTGATTCGCGAATTGCGCTTGCTGACCCGGCTATGTGCCCACAGCGTACCGGAGGGACGTCGGTAATAGCGCACTTGCCCGATCCTCACCGGAATGCGGAACTCCTCTTGCGACTCCACGGGCGTCTCGCCCTCCTTCGGAAATTCCGCTGCCAGCAGCGTCTGGAAGCAAGCGTCCATCCAGCGGGGGTGAAAGTTATAACCTGCTGCTTCCTCTATGGACATTTCCAGACGAATCTCCGCCCATGCCTCGTCTTCGCCCAGATATACCTCCGAGATGCCCTGAAAGCCCGGCCCGTAGTCGAATCCCATATTGCGCAAAATCCGATAGGCTTGATCGCGTTCCATGCGACGCGGCATCTGCTCCCGAGCGGCCGCCAGATCTACGTTGGCATGCTTCAAGCCCGGCTGCAGCTGACGTACCTGTCCAGAGGCGTGGAGCGTATACGGACTTCCCGCCGCGTCCCCTCCGGCAAAAATGTGGAACGTGCCTTTGTTTACATCCAAATAATGCTGCGTCAGCACAACCGAGGTCGACTGAGGCAGCGTCAGGCTGCGATGCAGCTCGATCTGCTCCAGCGCATAGCTGCCCGCTCCCACAGCGGCTTCCAGCGCGCCCATTGTCGCTTCCACATAACCCGCTGCCGGAAAGATCGTCTGTCCGAGCACCCGATGATCGCGCAGATACGGAAATCGAATCAGGCTGACTTCTCCCTCCCAGGCCGGCATCGCTCCGAGCAGCGGGCGGCCCAGCAGCGGATGATCGCGATGACCGAGGCGAATATGGCGAATGAAATCCGGCTCGTGCCAAAAAGTCGTCTGCTGCCACGGATAGGACGGCAGCTTGCGCCAACGGGCATGCGGATACAGCGCCCGCCAGTCCGGCTCAATTCCCCACACATATAGCTCGGCCAACGAACGAAGCATGGCTTCGTGCTCGTCTTCCTTGCGGCGAATCGACGCCACTGCCAGCGCGGTTCGCTCGCCAAAGCATTCCAGCAAAGCTCCCGTCAATACCGGGTGCGCGCCAATTTCCAAGAAAACCTCATAGCCCGAATCTGCCAGGTTTTCTATGACCGGAGCGAAGCGCACGGCCTGCCTGACGTTGCCCCACCAATATGCCGCATCGGTCGAAGCGCCGTCCACCTGTACCCCCGTAACCGTCGAATAGAGCGGCAGCTTTGGCTCGTTTGCCGGAATCCCTTCCAGACTGCCCAGCAGCTCATCCTTGATCGACTCCATGTAATGGCTGTGAAAAGGAGCCTGCACCTTCAGCTTTCTGCAAAAATAAGACAAGCCCGCCGCTTTTTGCAAAACTCGCTCCAGCGCCTCGGCATCGCCGGCCAGCGTTACTGAAGCCGGACTGTTGATGGCGGCAATGCATACACTCTCCTGCTCCCCGTCCAGCAGCGCCGCTGCCGCTGCTTCGCCCGCGCCGACGGCAGCCATGCCGCCCATCCCGCTTAGCCGCTGCAGCAGCCGGCTGCGGTGGTAGACGACGCGCAGCGCGTCGTCCAGCGAATACACGCCCGCTTCATAGAAAGCGGCCACTTCACCGGCGCTGTGACCGACGATGGCTTCGGGGACGATGCCCCACGAACGCCAGAGCGCAGCCAGCGCCACTTGCAAGGCGAAGCTGATCGGCATGGACACGCCTGTTTCGTCCATCAGACTGTCCGCTTCGCTTTTGTGCAGCTCAGCCAGCATGGACCAGCCGGCCAGCTCGGCAAACAAACGGTCGCAGCGCGCCAGCTCCGCAGCAAATACCGGCTCCAGCTGCAGCAGCTGTCGGCCCATGCCGTACCATTGCGGGCCCATGCCCGAGAATACCCATACGAGCTTGGGCCGGACGGCTGCCGCTTTCCCGCTGGCGCTGTTGGTGGAGCCTTGCTCCTGCAGCGATGCCTCCATCACCTGCAGCAGCCCGGCGCTATCGCGGCCGACAAACGCTTGCCGCTGCCTGTGGTGCTCGCGACGGCTGCCGGCGCTCCAGAGCAAATCGGCAAGCACATCGCTGCCGGTCTCCGACTGAACGCCCGCTGCCTGCAGCGCCTGCTTATAGGCTGCTGCAAGCCGCGATAGGCCCTCTGCCCTGCGCGCCGAAATCGGCAGCAAATACGAGCGGGCCGGCGAAGCGATCAAAGCTGCCGCTGCCGCATCTCGGTTTTTGGGCAGCGCTAATTTCGGCTCCATGCCCGCCGCACCGGCTGTTGTCGACGAAGCGAGTCCGCTTGCCGAATGATCCGCCAACGCAGCTTCGATGCGGACAGAGGCAGCTGCAGGTTCAGCGGGCTGCCCGCTTCTCGCCAACCCCTTACCGGAAGCGGCTGACTCTGCGCCAAGCGCTGCATGAACCGCGTCATCAGCGGCGGCATGCGCCATTGCGCTCCCCGATGCTTCCGCCACGGCTGCCGCCGTTAGCTCGGCAGCCGTTATCCCAGCCTTCACATCGCTTGCAGCAGCGCAGCCGGCCGCTTCCTCGCAAGTCGCTTCACGAACGATTACGTGCGCATTCGTACCGCCGTATCCAAACGAGTTGACGGCAGCTGCCGCCACGCCTGAGTCCACAGGCCACGGCTCCAGCGCCGTTGGCACGCGCAGCTTCCATGCCGCAAACGGAATCGCCGGATTCGGATCCTGAAAGTGCAAATTGCCGGGGATTTGCCGATGCCGCAGCGCCAGCACCGTCTTGATCAGTCCAGCGACACCTGCCGCCGACTCGGTATGACCGATATTGGTTTTGCAGGAGCCGACTACGAGATCGGGCGTTGCGTCCGACCGTTCGCTGTATGCCGCCGCAATCGCTCGCGCTTCAATCGGATCGCCAACGGGTGTGCCCGTCCCGTGAGCCTCCACATAATGAACGTCCGACGCAGCCAATCCGCTCCTGGCCAGCGTTTCGCGAATCAGCTTTTCCTGAGCCTCGGAGCTGGGTACTGTAATGCCCACCGTATGTCCGTCCTGATTGACTCCACTGGCCATAATGACCGCTTGAATCGGATCGCCCGCAGCAAGCGCGTCCGACAGCCGCTTCAAGACAACGACGCCAACGCCTTCGCCGCGCACGTAACCGTTCGCTGAAGCGTCGAAGGTCTTGCAGCGCCCGTCCGGCGACAAAAAGCCACCCCGGCTCTCCACCAGTGTATATTGAGGTGTAAAAATCAATACTACCCCGCCAGCCAGAGCTACTTCGCTTTCTCCCTTGCGCAAGCTTTCACAGGCCAAATGCAGCGAAACGAGCGAGGAGGAGCAGGCCGTATCGACAGTCATCGAGGGGCCGCGAAAATCGTAAATGTATGAAATCCGGTTCGAAATCATCGTGGTCATGCTGCTGGCCGCCGTATAAGGACCGGCATCGCGCTGATACGGATCGCCGAACTGCAGGGCATGGTAGTCCAGAGCAAACGCGCCGATAAACACGCCGACATCGCGACCACGAAGCTGCCTGGGCTGCAGGCCGCCGTCCTCCAGCGCCTCCCAGGTCACCTCCAGCAAATGGCGCTGCTGCGGGTCCATATGGTGAGCTTCATGCGGAGAAATACCAAAAAATTCCGGATCAAACTGATCGATACCGTCAATAAAACCGCCGTATCGCGTGACCATTTTGCCCGGCTTTTCACGGTCCGGATGGTAGAAATCCGACATGCGCCAGCGTTCGGCCGGCACCTCCACAATCGCATCGCGACCTTGCTTGAGCAGCTCCCAAAAATCGTCAGGTCCTTTGACGCCTCCCGGAAACCTGCAGCCGATGCCCACAATCGCAATGTCCTCTTCCCTTGCTCGCGCCGAAGCGGTTGCTGGCTTTGGCCAAATTTGCTTTGACATGCGTTCGAACCTTCCTTCCTCTTATGTTGTCGCCGTTGGCGTCCATACGCCAATCACAGGGCTGACGTCGCCGCCGGCTCCCTGCACCAGACTATAACCTGACGCGTAAAGGTTATTCCAAGCATCCACAGCGATTTTGGCTGCATTGACATTGACGGTCGTCGATAACAACGTACCGTCCGCATCGTACACATCCAGACTGTAATCGCTCGTCTGAGCGCCGCTCCCCTTATAGGAAAGCACATACAAGCGACCGCCCCCGTCCACAGCCAGATCCAGGTAATGCACGCTCGCGTCCTGCCGCAACGTCAAACAAGGCGACGAACCGAAATAGTTATAATTATTGCCGTAAATATCGAACGCCTGCAGCCTTCTGTTTCCGGCCTCCAGCACAAGCAGTCCCCCGTCAGGCGCGACCTCGACAGCGACCGGCTGCTGCAGCAAACCCGCTCTCGTGCCCGTTCCTCCAATAGCGTATGGACCTGGCGCAGCTGCATCGGCAACCGGCTGATCGCTAAGTTGGACGATTTGCAGCATATTGGCCGAAGCGCTCACGGCTGCAGCAAAGCCCGCCGGATGTACGGCCAGATCGCTGACTGTGCTCAGTGTCAAATATCCGCGCGAGCGACCTGTCGGAAACTCAAACGCCCCGGCTTCGCCCAGCTTCATGTCGCGCAGCGCAAAGGGCGCCGTTCGCGTATCAAAAAACAAATTATCGCTCGCTTCATCCCCCGCAGCCAAGGTTGTAAACGTATAAAAGCCGCATGACGGCGGATTTAGCGCAATTCCCGGATTGGAAGAAATCGAAATGGCCTCCAGACGATACAGCTGCTGACCGCTGGAGCCCCCTGCTGAGCAAGGCGATGCTTGCGTACCCGAAGCTCTCCAGCCAAACAACAGCGTATTATCCGCGACGTTCAGAGAAAGGCCCGTTAATTGGCATAGATGCGTTCCGACGTTGCTGCAATCCAGATTGGCCAGCGTGGCTGTTCCCATGCTTGCCGCAGGCTGCCAGCTGTACCCGGTTTGCGGATCATACGCAAGCTGCATCGCCGGCCGATAACCGTCTGACGCTGTCGATGCCGCTTCGCTTAATGTTAAGACCAAAGGAACTGCCGCTGTACCTTGAGCTGTCCCCTGTCCAACAACGGCCCCCGCAGAATCATACACCGTAATCGCTGCCGTTACGCAAGCCTCGCGCGGAACATTGGCAAAATCCGCCGCCAGCGGCGATTCAGTCCATAACCCCTGCATCTCATCTGTCGCCGAACGGGATTGTCCGTTACCCTGCCAGTGCAGCTCGTAGCGCACCGCTGTCAGCGGCCAAGCCCCATGTCGCGGGTCCGGAACAACTTGAACCGCCGAAGACACAATCAATTGCATGCTGGTCGTTTGCGAAAAAACAGCCGGTACGGACAGCGTTTCGACGATGCCGCTAACCACACCTGTTTGCAAGGTCGAGGCAAAGCCGGATAGCGGCCAGTTGATCCCCTGCGCCGCTTGAATCAACGCATTGTCGTCATAGGCATTGCGCAGCTTTTTTAGCAAATTCGGTAGAGACCCGCCGAACAGCAGCGTTCCGATACTTGCGCTTAATTGATCAATGGCCTCTTGCGCCGATTGCGCCTGGGTCAAAGCTGCTGCAGCCCCCATCAGTTCGTTTAGAACCTTGACGTCGGTCGTCAGACTGTTGTACCAGTCCGGCGTGGTAAAATTGCCTGCCGACTTCATGATCCACGGCACGGCATACCCCAGCACTGCCGATACCAGCCACGGCAGCGGACTTGCAACGGCATTCCAGCCAAGCGCTCCCAGCGTTCCGAATGTCCAGCGCACAGACGCGGTGCCAGAAGGCGCAGTAAAACCGATCGTGATGGCAGAAGCACCCGCTTGCATCCCCTCGATCATCAAGGTTGGAGCTAACAAACCGGCGAACTTCATCGTTTCCGTCTCCAACGGCGAATTTTGGGGTAAACGTGACGTCCAGTTGTCCGGCCGCAGCATCGCTCCATTCTCATCCAAAAACTCGACATATACACTGTAAAATGCGGGATACACATTTTCTAAAACCGCCTGGACCTCCAGCGTTTGCGTATTCACGCTAAGTGAGACGATCGCCATTCCGTATTGTGCATCAAACTGATTTGCCGTCCAGGTATAGCCGGCAAGCGGCGGCGTCACCGGCTGATAGGAACCGCTGCTGCCTGCCTGCACAGCCCACAGCTTGTTTTCCAAAGCGTTATCCTGCTTGACCAATTGCAGCGTGCCTTGAATCAGCGGCCCGGCAGCGTTCAGCGTCGTCGCCGACAAATTGTATTGGTATACCGGACTTGTCCCCAGCGTACCGGCTTGCACAAGCGTCGCCCACCCTCCGGAAACCGTCGCCGGTCCCTGCTGACTGATCGAAGTACCCAGATTGTAAAGCGGATTGGATTGACTGTTGATATAGCCGACCACGACGGCACTGAGCGCCGGATCGGGAGACGACAGCTCCGGATGCGCCCCTGTCAGCGCGACGGCATAATCCATCGGCGACGGTCCGCTTTGACTTGTCATAAGGTTCCCTCCTGTATACTCGCCTCGAATCGCTTCTTTAGCACCAATGCCAAGGATCAGGCACGCAGGATGGCGGTTTGGGCGGTGTAGCCGCCGTCATCATTTGCTCCCACGTCAAATGCTGCGGTGGAGTTTGGTTCAAATATTGCGACAGCTTTTGCCCATTCGGGCAGGTTGTCGTGCCATCCATCACATCCTGCGTCATTTGCGTCGTTGCCAGCGCGAAGCGCACCTGCTCCAGCGTACCCGTGGAGTCCGGGCGAATCACCATCAATACGGAGCCGTAAACATGTAACATACCGTCGGCATTGCTGATGACATAAAATTCAACATAACCTTTCTGCAGCTGTGTCGTATCCGTACTGATATTCGTCATATGCCATTTGTGGTCGGGAATAATGACCTGATCAATCTTGGCGGAAGATAACAGCGGATACCCGTTATTGCTGAAGGCCGTCTGAATATCCTGTCCCAAAATCTGCTGATTGAACTCGGTAGTCATCGTGCCCGGCAAGTCAAACAAATGGACGCCAATCGGGCCGCCCGATACATACAGCGTCGTACCAATTTTTACAATGGTATAAATCGGATAAATCGTATCTCCCGTATTCGTAATCGTCCAATACGTGCCTAGCGTAACGACTTGAACCGTAGCGTTGGAAGCAAGCGGGTAATTATTGGCGGCAAACTGACTGCGCAAATCCGATGAAATCGTCTGACTGTCCAGACTGGACGCATAAGAGGACGGCAAGGAGAAAAACGGACCTTCATTCAGTGAAACTGCGGCATTGGTCAGAACTGTATCCTGCAACCGCGCCTGCTGGAAGGACGTGCCTTGCATATTGGAAAAAGCGAGCGAAGCCTGCTTCTTATTAAAAGAAGGCGTTAAGCTGGCTCCATTCATGATCGTGCCGATCAGATTGGCCGAGTCGAGATTGCAGCCGAACATACGCGCTTGCGACAAATCCATGCTCGCCAGGTTGGCGTTCGCCAGATCCGCTTCCTCCAGATCCGCATTATCGGCTTTCGCCGCATCGCCGTACCAGTTGACGCCGGACATATTCACCGCATACAAGTTGGCGTCAGTGAAGATGGCATTAGGCATATAAGCACCCGCCAACACGGCTGCATCGTTGCTGGAGTCATACATCCACACGTTTAATTGAGTGCCGTCGTTCGTAATTGTATATACCGTATTGACGTCTGTAATCACCCAGTTTTGTCCGGGAATCCGCACCGTCAGCGTAGCTGCAGGCGACAATGGATGACCGGCCGCTTGAAATGCTTGCTGAATAGCCGGCGTAATCGCCCCGCTATCGAGATCTGTCACCAGCGAGGTGCTCAGTGTAAAAGCCTCCTGTTTGGCGCCAAGCTGCGCGCCGGTCAAATTGGCGCCAGTAAGCGTGGAATTGGATAAACTTGCACTGAACAGCTTGACGCCGTTTTTCAGCGAAGCATTGGTCAAGGTAGCAAAGCTGAGATCAGCCCCAGTCAGATCGCTTCCGTCAAACAACGCTCCGGTTAAGTCCGCGTGCGTGAATGTCACGCCGTTCAAAGCGCAGTTGTTTAATCGCACATTTTGCATGCTTGCACTCGTAAAATTCGTATGCGCGTCGATTTCCGCTCTCGTCAAATCTTGATTATTGAGGTTCGCTCCGCTTAACGTAGCTCCGGGAATATGAAAGCTGTCGATATTAGCCAGCAGCAAATTCGCTCCGCTTAAATCGGCCTGCGTAAAGTTCGTGCCGATGACAATGGCGCCGTACAAATTGACGTTAGCCATCGATGCCCCCGTCAAATTGGCGCTATCGAGCGAAGCGTCGGTCAGGTTAGTGCCAATAAAGGTGCTTGAGGATAAATTCGCGTCCGAAAGCACTACAAATTTCATGACTGCATTGGAAAAATCGGCGCCTGTCGCTGTGCAGTTCGGCATGATGGTATAATTCATCTGCGCGTTTGCAAAAACAGCCTGCGACAAAATCGTATCCGTTCCCTGAAGCGTCGCTTCAAACAAATTGGCATGGCTCAAATCGGCATGCGTCAAATTTGAACCTGAAAAATCCACATAACTCAAATCGGCCGATTCCATATAAACCCAGGTCAAGTCTGCGGAATGCAGCACGGAAGCTTGCTGGATTTGCGCAAGTCCCGGCGTAATACTGACTTGAACCAGCAGCGTGGTCGCGGGCGGATTGCTTGACGACACCCGGTTGACGGCAGTACCGTCCATATTGACATAATACGTCGATCCGGAAGACTGCTCTGCCAAATAAACATTGCTTCCGCTTGTCACAAGCGTAAATGTAGCGGGGTTCCCGCTGCGCTGTTCACTGGACACATAAGCGCTGCCGTTGTATACAATATATTTGCCGTTAGCTGCCTGCAGCCAGAATCCGCTGGTTTTGTCACCGTAAGCATTAAAGCGCTGATCGGAACCGGCGGAGCTCGTGGAAACACCCACGAGCTGACCGCTGGACTCATCCAGGCTTAAAAACGTATTGACCCCTGTATTGCTGAACGTCCATTTTCCGATAAAAACCATAGAATCCGCGGGCATCCAATGACCTCCTGCCGCTAGTTAGATTGAATCAACTGAATGAATGGAAACCGTACCGTTTTTGCCTGTTTGTCCCGAAGTACCCGGGGTTCCTGCCGTACCACTGGCTCCGGGTTCGGCACTGCTTGGGTTTTGCCCGGATACGATGCCATTCGCGCCGCCTTGGCCGCCCACGCCGCCGACTCCCGCCGTACCGCCCATGCCTCCCATTCCACCGATCGACTGCCCCATCGCCGGTATTTGCAGAGTCGAAGTCACATATTGCACGGAAATCACGCCGCCGTCTCCGCCATTGCCGCCGTTGCCGCCATTGCCGCCGTTGCTCCCGTTGCCGCCGTTACCGCCTTGTGCCGGCGGCAGCGAGCTGGAGCACTTTGACGCCTGCTGGCCGGCATTCCCGCCGTTGCTGCCATTGCCGCCGTTGCCGCCATTGCCACCGCTTCCACCGTTGCCTCCGGCGCTGTAAATCGTCAGGATCGATTGCGACTGGATCGATTGGCAGCGCAGCACGAAATCGGAAGCGCTCATGCCCGCTCCACCCTGTGCCCCGGCCGCGCCTGAGGTCGGAGCGTTCGTTCCGGGTTGACCGTTCGTAGCTGGCGTGCAGTTCGGAGTATCCGTCTTGTCGTAGCTGCCATTCTGGCCATTTGCGCCGTTGGCTGCCGCGTTCTCGCCGTTTGCGCCGCTCGAACCGTCTTGACCATTCGCGCCCTGAATGATGATATCGTAATTAACGCTCATTACCGCAAGCCTCCCTTATAAATAATAATTAGCCTTGAGGCACGTTATTGATATAAACGGTACCGTTCGTTCCGTTGTTGCCGTTCACGCCCGGCGTACCTGCCGCGCCGCCTCCCCCGTTCGGATTGCCTTGACCGCCGTTGCCGCCGTTGCCGGCTGCTCCGCCTTGGCCGCCTTGTCCCTTCGTAGGCACGCCCAGCGAAACGGAGCCGTTATCTCCCAATGTCTGGTACGTAAAGTAGATGTTTTGGCCATTACCAGCATCCCCGCCGGTTCCGCCATTGCCTCCGGCACCGCCTTGACCGCCTTTGCCCTGCGAACCTGCGCTGCAATAGGTTGTGGCGCTGCCGCCGTTACCGCCTACGCCACCTGCGCCGCCGTTGCCGCCCGTGCCACCTGTACCGCCGTTACCGCCGCACGACATTAACGTAACAGGTCCTTCCACCACAGTCAGCGTCGCCCGCACGACTTGAGAGTCCGAACCGCGCGAACCGTTGCCGCCGTTGGACCCGCCGTTGCCGGTTCCGCCTGTGTTTCCTTGACCGGCTTGCGTGTCGCACGAGCTTTTGCCGTCGGAGCCGGAGCTGCCTTGGGATCCCGGATTGCCATTACCTCCGTTGCCGCCTGCAGCGCCGTTCTGACCGTCCGCTCCCAAGCTGACAAAATTGTTCATCGGCTGCTCCTGATCCAGCGCTGCGCTTGTTTGCTGAACGAGATTGTCGACCAGCAGAGTCGCGTTCGCTTGGCTGATGATTTGTCCGCCGGGCTGGATCGTAATCGTCCCGAAGCTGAATGTGGTCGGCTGATCTCCATTACCGGCAAGAATCAGCGGATTGCCCGGCGTCACGACAACGTCCTGTGCGGCCATGACAGCCAGCTGTGTCGGGAAATAATGCTTTTGCAGTGCTTCCTTGTACGATTGGACTGTTTGCGAATGGCCATAAATGTAAGTCTGGTAGGCATGGCACAGATCCGCTTTTTCCTGCGTCGTCAGCTCCGAATACGGAACCTCTGTCCGGCTGGCATTCCACTCGGTCAGCGGTGCATGATGAACGGAAAGCTGGTTGGTCGCATACAGCTCATCCGGATTGCCCCCGAACTCTTTAAAATCGTCGATGCTCGGAATGGTCACAAACGTCGGTTTCACGACGGACTGGTCATCCGGATGTGCTGAAATGTAAGTCGCCCCGTTGGCTGTTGTAATCGTCTCTTTGTGAACAATATCGTCGGAAATTTGAAAGCGGCTCATAAATTGCGTGCGAATTTGTTGTGTATTCATCGTAAATCCTCCCTGGGACCATCAGCGGTCCGTTCATATTTTTTTATTAGTTTTTGATAAAGGTATTAACTGTCATGATGACCGGAGCGTTACAAATGATTTGTCCGCCAGGCTCCAAGGTGAGCGTATCGCAAACGACCGGCACCGGGTCATGCCCATCCGGCTCGATAATCAGCGGATTGTCTTTGGTCACGACAATATTTTCAACCGCATACACGTTCGCTCTCATTGGAAAATAACGCTGGTTGACTGCATCGGCGTAGCTCTGCACCTCAGCGGCCCGCCCGCCGAGCATCGCTCGCAAGGCTGCGTAAACGCTCCGGTCGTCGGCTTCGTTAAAATCCTCCGCCGATAATCCGCTCTTCGTCTCTGGCCACGGCTGCGGCACCTCTGTGTTCAAATTGCCGTTGCCGAGCCCGCCGACAATCGCCTGCAAATCAGCGACGCTCTGAATGACGATAGACTTGGCGGCAATAGCCGAAGCATATCGGGAATTACTGGACAAATAACACGGACCGTTCATATCGCCTGTCCGCAGCGTCCCCTTGTGCACCTCGGCTTCGCTCAAGCCAAGCTGCTGCAGCGTTTGATTATACAAATTCCCCATTTTATTGCCTCCCATATAAAGCACAGCGTTCACCCGGCGTTACGCTGCAAACGCGATACGCCGGAGTGACGACTGGCCTGATTGTTCTTATGCAACCGGAATCGAATAGACCTCAAGGTTCGATCCGCTGCGGATGACATCAAAGGTTTGCGTCGGGTCGCTAACCGTCCAATAACCGCTTGCGCTGACCGTGACGATTTGCGTCGGATTGGCTAACGTGATACCGTTGGCGGCGAAATCCGCCTGTACGGCCGCAACGTAGCCGCTGTCGAAATCCGCTTGCTGGCTCAAATCCAGATCAAACAGCGGCGGCGTCGGCACCCAATGGCTGATGGACGGTTCCGTTGTATTGTTCGGTCCGATAATCGGCTCATAGTTCAGCGTGTAGACGTTGCGCCATACATCGACGACCAGACGCGCCGCACTAACGTATTGCGGATTGGTTGGCTGCATCCGCGAATCCGGCGTCCGCACGAGGAACGTGCCGTCCGGCTCGTAAATGTCCAAGGTATAGTCGCTAGGACTGTTCCCGCTGCCGACATAGGCAAGCACATATATATATCCCTTTGCCTCTACCGCCACATCCAGATAGGTGATATCGGTCCGATTGTCCGGATTGTACAATGCCATATAGGATAAATAACGGTTTACGTTCAAAAGCTGGCTGTTGACTTCATCTTGAGCAATGTAATACGATTGCGCGCCGTTCCAGTCCTCAACTACCCAAATGCTGCCTTGCGCGCGAACATCGACCGTTACATTGTTCAGCACATCGTAAACATTCAGCGCATCGTTGTTTTTGCGAATATCGTAGACCGCGTTACGGGTAGGATCAGTAATATTCCATTCCGCCCCCGCAGCGACGACGGTGACATAAGAGCTGATCTGATGGTTGTCCATCTGCGTGCTGTCATAAGACAAGTACACGCCTTCGTTCGCAAACGCATTAATAATCGCGTCGGAAAGAACGCCTTGATCAAGGTCACCGACCAACGAAGTGCTCAGATCAAAAATATGGGTCAAGCCGTGACTTTGGAACTGCAATTGCAGCGCCTCCGAGAAGACGCCGTTATCGAGATCGGGCGCATATTCAGCTGCATCCAGCGAAAACAACCGCTCGCCTAGGAAGCTCGCCACCGGATTGCCCTTGGTATCGAAGGATTGAATTCGTTTATTCAGCGTTTCCAGAATCAGCACGCGGCCGTCCGGTGTCACTGAAATCGCCTTTGGCCCTTGCAGCAGTCCCTGCCGGACGCCGAGGCCCGAAACCATCTGCGCATCGGGAGCATGCGCGTCGTCGGTGCCTTCGTTTGGAATTTGCAAAATCTCCATCTTGCTATCCTTCCAGCTAACCCCGATAACCGCTCCGTTCGGATGTACCACCATAGCGTCCATGTTGCCCAGATTGAACCGGCCCCAGCTCTTCAAATTCGGATCGTTCAAGCCAAAGCCGTTTGAACCGTCCTCCAAATTCACTTGACGCAAGTTCAACTGATTATTGCGCGTATCCAGAATAAAGTTGTTTTTGCTGACCTGCTGCTGCTCGCCTTCCGCCGGCTGCACGCCAAAATCGTCATAGGCAATATAAGGCTGCACCGTAAATTGCACCTCGGACATTTTGTATCTGGATTGCGGATCTGCCAACACCGAGACGTTTTGACAAACATAGTTTTGACCCGATGAGCTCCAGGCGTAACCGATTTGGAAGGCTTGTCCGTTCAACGTGATGTCGACCGGGTTGCAAATAAAATGGCCGCCACTGCTGCAATCGAGATTGCCCCGCGTTGCCGTTGGCAAATCGCCGGCATGCCAGATGTGTTTACCGCTCGTGGCATCATACACGATTTTCTCTTTATAATCGTATTGGGTGTCTTGTGTCAGCGGAACGAGAATTTCCGTAATATTGCCTTCCAGCGAGAGCGACGTCGAGCCCTCATCCGGGAATGCCGGCATCCAGTCGGTTTGATACTTGCCGCAAAGCCAGCCGCTTGTCGAATAGATGCCCGCGATAATCTGAATCGTACCGCCCACCGGCAGGTTGGAGAATGTTAACTGCAGCGGGGTATTCGACGTGACTTCCGGCATTTTGCCTTTGAGCACGAAATTCGTGCCCCCTTGGTATTGCACCGTCACCTGGTAATGGTCGGAAACTGCCGGCCATACCGCTGTTTCCGGATGTCCAGGCTCGCCGTGCGCCGGATCTGGATGAAGGGTGAAATTCAGATCCATCGCCCGCGAAATATCTACCGTCAGCGTAGCCGGCGAAGAGAGCAGTTCTCCGGTCGTTACTGCCATTTCCGCGAAATCAATCGCCATATTGGCTGCGCGCAGCGCCCAGCCCACGAATGGCACGTTATCCTCCAGCTCCGCTACTGTAATTTGCTCGGTCACATACAAAGCAAGCTTCTCCAGCCCCTTGGCTAACAAAATACCGGCCATCGCATCGGCAAACGTAAACAGCACCGATTTCGTGTTGCCTAATGCAGCTGCCGTTGCCACGCCCCCGCCCACAATCGGAAACGCTACGGCCAGCGTTGCGATCACATTCTCGATATCGGCAACAAAATCACTGAACCATTTCGTGCTCGTAATCGCCGCTCCGGCGACAAGGAAAATCGACGGAATGCCATATTGGAACACCCCGGTCAACAGCGCACCCGACGGATCGACCGTGCCGTCCCATTTCGAGGTGCCCAGACAACCGAACATCAGCTTCAGGCTGGCCGCATCGTCAGGAAACACAAAGGAAAGCGTGGTCGGATCGGTTGGCATCGGAATGCCGAGAATTGTGTTGACAGCCGAAACACTGGAAATAAACTTTTTCTGATCGTTTTCAAACCAGCTCGAAATCGAAGACGGCAGTTGTTCTTGCCAGCCCTGCGGATTGCTGATGACATCGCCGTTTTCATTAAAAAACTCCGCGTACGCCGTCAAGGAGCGCAAATACGTATTTTTCACCTGAATGGAAAACGTGTTGTCCGAGTTAAAGCTGATCGTATCGGCGTATACGCTCAGACCGTGGTTCGGCGTTTCTTCCTTAACCGTCCACTTGAATGTAGAGCCTGTTTCGGCAAATACGGCACGCGGCGCTGCGAACGATTTATTGACCGCGCTGCTCTCTGTGCCCCCGCTTTGTTCGTAAGCGCTTTTGCCCTGATTCACGGTCCAGGTCTGATTTTGCAGCGATGTATCGTTGCTCGCGGTCTGCATGGCTCCGGTCATCGGCGACGTAGCGTTTTGCACGGTCATGTCCGACCAGCTGTATACGTAGATCGGATCGCCGGCTTTGCGCGTGCCCAGATCATAGCCATAGGTCAGCGGCTGCCCGTATTGGTCGACCGAACTTGTAATCTTTGCCCAGCCGCCAGAAGACGAAGCAGGGCCCTGTTTGCTGATTTGCGTAGCCAAATTGTAGACCTGATTATATTGAGTGGGATTGATATTCTGCGGTGGCGCAATATGATCGTTCATGACGATATTGGCGGTATAAGGCTTATTGGTGGCGAGCTCGGGATAGTGGAACAGAATGGCGACGGCAATGTCCCAGGGGCTTTGCAGGTTTTCTGCATCGAGGTTAATCTGCAAGGCGTCCTGAGTAGTCAGCGGTTCCGCACCGAGGCTTGTCAGTTTAGGGTGAAGGTGCAGCGGATTGGCCGCCAGCTTTTTCTGAATATGCTTGTGGCGGTGCTGCTTGGGAACATGAAAGGCAAGGTGATGCAGCTTGGGGAGATAAATATCCGGGTTGTCATCGGGAGAAGTAACGCGGATGCGCGTCAAACGATCAGTCGGCAAGTGGTCTTCAGGAATTTCAACGTAGTGAGTGAATCTCGTGCGGTGCTGTTCGGGGATGTGTGCCAAAGCTTTGTTGGCAAGAGCGGCTTCGCGAAGCGACTGTTCCGTATGCGTCTTCAGTTCATGCTTGTGAAGACCTACATGCAGCGTTAGCTGCGACCCGTTTGTTGAACCGGCCACCAGTTCAAAATGCAACGTTCGATTCATTTCTCAATCTCCTTTTTCAACTTGTTTTCCTTCCGCTGTTTCGATAAGTGCCGACCTTGCATGCTTGCAAACATGACAACGGACGATAGATTTCTTTGGAAAAAATGGATTCTTTAGCCATCCGATGCCCTTACCAGTATAGCAATAATTATCATATTTTGGAATAAAAAAATTGTAAAAAAATGCTAGACGACAAATTCACAGTCTTTTCCGCACTATTTGCAAAAAAAATGCCGAACAGGGTCTACGCCCCGTTGACCAGCAAGCCGGCTTCTGCGCAGCAAAAAGGAGAGCGCCTGGACGCTCCCCTTCCCACAACCGACTCCGTTGGCAATGGCTCATTGCTACTACAAATTAGTTGCTCTTCGCCTGCATCGTCTGCGCATGCTGTCTGAATACTTGCAGTTCCGCCGCTCCCGGTAGGACGCCGTACGTGCCGTCGACATTGTGATCCTCGTACCACCAGAACTCGCTGCCGTCCGCTCCCGACTGCTCCAATGCCTGGTAAATCGTACTCCACCACAACGTCCGATCCACATTGGATACGTTGAATTCCGCCATCACGAAAGGCTTGCCGACCAGATTGTGAGAATCGCTTACATATTGATGAATCAGATTGGAAGTTTGCTGCAGGCTCAAATTTGCCCAATATTCCGTCGGATAAGGATGCGCGGTTGTAAAATCAATATATGGCGATTGATGGATGTAAACAAAAGGATTTCCTTCGTCTCCGCCAAAGCCGTAGCTTGTGCCGTGTCCTTCCAAACCAACCGTCAGCAGGTGATGGGCATCCAGCGATTTGACATACGCGCCCATTTCGTCAACCCACTTGCGCAGCGTCACGCCCGTCGTATTTTCCCCGGCATCTTGAAAGCGGGGCTCGTTCATCAGCTCCCAGGCAAAAATCGTCGGATCTTCGCTATATTTTACCCCCGTGTAATGATTAACCCGGTTCACCATATGGGCGACGTAATCTTTGTACTGCTGGAAGCAGCCCGGACATTTGGTTTTATCGAAAAATTGCGCGCGCGCCGCATGACTGCCTCCGCTCAAACCTTCCCACGAAAGACGTTTGTCGATGCCGCCATACGCTTCCCAATAATTCTCAAACACGACCTGCAGCTTGATGTTGTGATTTTTGGCCGACAGCACAATATAGTCGAACAATCGGAATTCCGGTTCATTGTACACGCCTTTGGCCGTTTCAAAGCCGTGCCAGCTTTCGTGACTGAAGCCCCACAGCCTTACGACCTTCACGCCGTCCGCTGCCAGTCTTGCCATATGCGCGTCGATTCTCGCCTTGTCCATGTAGGCGGTTTCAATCGCCTGATCGCTGGAGGTGCTTCCTCCGTCTCCGAAAGTAAAGAAATCATATCCATTTGTACCCGCAAAATAATAAGGCTTGCCGTCGAGCGTAAATTGGGTGCCCGACCGCTGTACGAAACCGCTGCCGGAGCCCGGCGTTGTTGTCGGCGTCGGCGTGGTTGTTGTTGTCGGTGTAGGGGTTGGCGTTGATGTAGGCGTAGGCGTCGGTGTAGAGGCCGGAGCATTCAACGCAAACGAATCCAAATAAATGCTGCTGCTGCCAGCTGAACCTGCGTCCTGATTCACATAAAATGAATAGTTGGCAATGGCTCCGGCATCCACTATGTTATTGCCCCCGCTGTACCAGCCGGGATGATGGAACGATGCGAACGGCAAGCTGATCACGCTTGCGGTCGTGCCGGACAAGGTTAGGGTCGTTTCCCAATATTCTCCGCCGCTTTCCTGGAACTGCACCACCAGCGTCCGGTTCGAGCCGTCCGGCTTCAACCAGAACGAAAGCCCTGTACCCGCGCTCCAATTCGCGCTGCTCAGCGAACGCGTCACGCCCGCATAATTCGGATTGCCCACTGTGTACGCAAGCTTCATCCCGTTTGTTCCACCGTTTTTATTCGTCGTATCCAGCGTCAGCGTCAACGCGTTCCCGTTCGTATTCCGGCTGTAAGCCGATTGCAGAGCGGTATTCGAGCTATAGCTGTCAAAATTGTCGATGGCAACCGTCGGTGTTGCTGTCGGCGTAGCCGTTGGTGTTGCCGTTGGCGTCGCTGTTGGCGTCGCTGTCGGCGTGGCCGTTGGCGTCGCTGTTGGCGTCGCTGTCGGCGTGGCCGTCGGTGTTGCCGTCGGTGTTGCCGTTGGCGTCGAACCGCCAAGCGCCAGCGAGTCGATATAAATGCTGCTGCTGCCGGCCGAACCCGCATCTTGATTCACATAAAACGAATAATTCGCAATTGATCCGGCATCCACAACGTTATTTCCTCCGCTGTACCAGCCGGGATGATGGAACGATGCGAACGGCAAGCTGATCACACTTGCGGTCGTGCCGGACAAGGTTAGGGTCGTTTCCCAATATTCTCCGCTGCTTTCCTGGAACTGCACCACCAGCGTCCGGTTCGAGCCGTCCGGCTTCAGCCAGAACGAAAGCCCTGTACCCGTGCTCCAGTTGGCGCTGCTCAGCGAACGCGTCACGCCCGCATAATTCGGATTGCCCACTGTATACGCAAGCTTCATCCCGCTCGTTCCGCCGTTTTTATTCGTCGTATCCAGCGTCAGCGTCAACGCGTTCCCGTTCGTATTCCGGCTGTAAGCCGATTGCAGAGCGGTATTCGAACTATAGCTGTCAAAATTGTCGATCACCCCGCTCGCTGTCGGCGTGGGCGTTGGTGTCGGCGTAGCCGTCGGTGTCGGTGTTGGCGTGGCTGAAGACGTTGGCGTCGGCGTGCTCGACTGCCCGGATTTGGCGTTCATCACAGCCGCATGATTGGCGATCAGCGTCGCTACATCACCCGGATAATGGAATTGATAGCCGTCGTAGTTCGGATAGTAGCTGCTGCCATCCTCTGTGACGCCAGACAACATCCACACATTGCTGCCGTCTCCGTTTTGCGACACAATCGTATTCAACCAGGACGGATACACGGTCAAGCGCTTCGCAGCGTCCGAAAGACCGAATTCTTCAATCGCCACCGGCTTATTCAGGGCATGCCCGTCGCGAATGTGATCGGAAATCCAGGTATTGCCCCATGTAGCGGCATCTCCACCCGTTCCCCATGAATCGGGATACAAGTGTACGGAACCGTAATCGATGTTAGGCAAAGCCGTTAAGCGCTTCCAATCCACGCCTTCGCTGCCTCTGCGGGTATATTCGGGGGCATTCGGACCGTCATTGTAAAAGCCTTCGTCCCCCACCGACACCAGATGATTGGCGTCATTGGCTTTAATGAATGTGCTCATTTCATTCGCCCACGCTACCAGCGTGTTGCCAGTCGTGTCGTCCGGATTGCGCGGTTCGTTGGCGAGCTGCCAAGCCATTACCGCCGGCTCGTCCTTGTATTTCACACCCGTATACGGATTGACGCGATTCAAGAAATAACTCACATAGTTTTTATACGCCGTCTTGGCTGCCGAGGAGGTATAAAAATCCGTCGGTTTGCTCAAACCGAGCCACTGCGCATACTGGGGCATACCGCCGAAATCCGACCAGTAGTTGACGAAAGGGATCACGAACTTCAGTCCGAGCTGCTTACCTTTATAAATCGTATAATCGATTTGGCTGAATCCACTTTCATTATATTGACCGAGACTTGTTTGGATCGCATACCCGTCATGCGTGGACGATCCGTCCATAAAGCCCCACATCCGAATCACCTTGAGGCCCATGCTGCTGGAGCTTTGCAGCACGCTATCGATCATATTTTGCGGTTTATACATCAAATAATAGTTATTCGTTCCCGCATAATAAAAAGGCTTGCCGTCCAGCATAAATTGCGTTCCGCTTTTCGCCACAAAACCGCCCGAAGCCGCATAAGCACGACCCGTATCCGCACCCGCCCCCCAAATCAACGTGGAGATCAGCAAAAGAAAACTTACCATTGGAACTATCAGCCTATTCAGCTTCACCAATAAACACATCCTTTTTTCGTAATGGAATACATCATCCTCTGCACAATCCAACAAACTTGCTTACATCAACGACAAACCGATCCGAATTCCCTCCTTCCTCTCCATCTGGCATTCGCCCTCCTTCACCCAGATTGTAATCGCTTACAAAAACTGATTATATGGAAAAAAATTCAGATTTACATTGCATTTTTTTATCATTTATTGTACTAATTTATGCTAACAAATTATTATTTTATCCTAAATTTCTTTAAAATCTAGTATTTAGTTTAAAAATAGAAAAGGTACAGGCTTCATCCGTAGATGACACCTGTACCTAAGCAGCAGCAATCGACACATCAAGGTTCAACAATACTCGAGCCCGGCGGGCCGATCTGAAACACCGGCTTCAGCCAAAATCCGCCGGACGCTCCAGACTGATCCGTCCCAGCTTGCCGGCGCGCAATTCGCGCACAATAATCAGCGATGCTTTGTCCAGATCGATCCGCCCGCCGCTCACGACCGCGCCGCGCTTGCGGCCAACCGCCTCCATTACGCCGACAATGCCGTCCGGCTCGTCCAGCTCGCGCGGCAGCTCGGCGATACCGAATCGTTCGCGCAGCGCCTCCGGGTAATGAACGATCAACTCCTTGATTGTAAAGAACGCAACTTCGTCCATATGCAGCAATTCTTCCTTGATCGCGCCGGTAGCAGCCAGCCGCATACCTACCTGCTGATCCTCAAACTTCGGCCACAAAATCCCCGGCGTATCAAGCAAATCCATCTCGGAGCCGACCTTGATCCATTGCTGGCCTTTCGTTACGCCAGGCCTATCGCCCGTAGCGGCGATTTTTTTACCGGCCAGTTGGTTAATCAGCGTCGACTTGCCGACATTCGGAATACCAACGATCAACGCGCGCACCGCACGCGGATTGATGCCCTTGCGCAGCTGACTGGCAATTTTGTCCGCCCACAGCTCTTTGACTCGCGGCAAAATCTCTTTGACGCCAGTGCCGCTGGCGGCATCCACCGGCAGCGCCTTGAGCCCCTGATCGGCGAAATAACGCACCCATTCCGCAGTTGCTGCCGGATCGGCCAGATCGGCCTTGTTCAGCAGCACCATCCGCGGCTTGCCGCGCAAAATCTCGTCGACCATCGGGTTTCGGCTGGATAGCGGAACGCGAGCGTCCAGCAGCTCGATTACGACGTCAATCAGCTTGAGCTTATCTTCGATTTGCCTGCGGGCCTTGGTCATGTGGCCGGGAAACCATTGTATCGTCATGAAATGATGTCACCTCAAAAATGGATAAACCCCAGCTTGTTCAGCGGCCAGAAAATAAACTCCGCGCGTCCGGCTATTTGCTTGTATGTAGCAAACCCGACGCTGGGCTCACGGCTGTCCGAGCTGTGCGAGCGATTGTCGCCCATCACGAACACCGCGCCTTCCGGCACCTTCGTTTCGGGAAAATCCTTGTCGTTGTAATTACGCCCATCCTGATGCGCCTGCTCGATCGCTTCCTTTAAATAAGGCTGATCCAGCTCCGTCCCGTTCACATACACATGGTCGCCTTCGACGCGAACCGTCTCGCCCGGCAGCGCAACCACGCGTTTAATGTAATCCTTGCCCTCCGGCGCGAGGAATACAATAACCTCATCGCGCTTAGGCTTGCGGATGTCATATAAAATTTTGTTCACGATCAGCCGCTCGCCCGTAAAAAAATTGGGCTCCATCGATATACCGTCCACAATGAACGGCGTAAACAGCCACCAGCGGATAATAAGGACGAGCACAGCGGCTATCCCCAGCGCTTTGACCCATTCCCAGCCTTCCTTCTTCAGCACCTCGGAGGGACGCGGCGCGTCAGCCTTCTGTTCGTCCTGATCTTTATGCTCCATGCCCATGCGCCTCGTTTCACAATAAGACTATGTACTTGAAACAAATGAAAAAGGGACTTGTATAAACAAGCCCCCCGGTCTCTTATCGGATTTCTTGAATTCTCGCTGCTTTACCGCGAAGACCACGCAGATAATAAAGTTTCGCACGACGAACTTTACCACGGCGAGCCACTTCAATCTTGTCAATCTTCGGAGAATGAACAGGGAACGTTCTTTCCACGCCAACACCGTAAGAAATTTTACGAACGGTAAACGTTTCGCTGATTCCGCCGCCGCGGCGTTTAATAACAACACCTTCGAACAGCTGAATCCGCTCGCGCGAACCCTCGATAACTTTCACGTGTACTTTCAGCGTATCGCCCGGACGAAAAGTTGGAATATCCGCACGGAGTTGCTCCTTAGTAATCTCTTGGATCAGATTCATAGTTGACTCCCTCCTTCCACACAGGTGTTCATGGCGCATGCATAAGGTGACAAACTCGTTGTTCAGCGCAGAGGACCACCAGATTCACAACAGATAATATAATATCATACAAAGCCGCATATTGGCAAGGATTTTCAAATGTCTTACAAGACTCCGCGCTTTACGATCGGGGGTCAACCGTAAAAAGATGACGGACTGCAAGGAAACCTGAATCTAGGATTCACCTATTTGGTGAATTTTAATCATTGATGTAAAAAAAGCCCGCACATCAAAAAAGCTCCCCGACGTTACCGTCAGAGAGCTTTATTCCAGCCATGCGGCTGAACTTTATGTTTCTTTTTAAAAAGTTTATCGACCAAGGTTTGTTCCTTCTTTTCGTCCAGCATCCGCTTCAGACCGTGCATCAGCACTTTGGAACGCATTTCATCTTCATGACTCATTTTGTGCAGTTCATCGAAAAAGCTCTTCTGCATAACATCATCTCCCTATCGAGATATGCCTGATTGGATAGGACTATTATACTACGAAGACGCGATTATTGTCAAAATATTCCGCAGCGACCGGCTGAAAAGTAGAACAAAAAAAGCAGGTCTTAGGACCCTGCTTCTTTGTGTGTCTCCACCGCGCCGTCTGAAGCGGCACCCTCGCGCGCTTTGCCCTGCGCTTCGCGTTGTGCACGCTCGGCCTGCTCGCGCTGCCACTGCTCCTGCCACAGCCGTTCCTCCTTGGACAGCTCGCGTCCGGACAACAGATCCGGCCGGCGCTCCAGCGTTCGCCGCAGCGCCATTTGACGGCGCCATTTGTCGACGTTCACATGATGCCCGGAGAGCAGCACCTCCGGCACCTCCCAATCGCGGAACTTGACCGGCCGCGTATAATGCGGATATTCCAGCAAGCCGGTGCTGAAGGAATCGGTCACCGCCGAAAGCTCGTTGCCAAGCACGCCGGGAAGCAGCCGCACAACGCTGTCAATGACGACCATAGCCGGCAGCTCGCCGCCAGTCAGCACATAATCGCCAATCGACAGCTCGTCGGTCACAAGATGCTCGCGAATTCGCTCGTCGTACCCCTCGTAATGACCGCAAATAAACACAAGATGCTTCTCGGCAGCCAGCTCCTCGGCTTTCGCTTGCGAGAACGGCTGCCCTTGCGGACACATCAATATAATCCGCGGCTTCACCACAGCTTCGGCAGATGTCAGCGCTTCGACCGCGCCGAAGATCGGCTCCGGTTTGAGCACCATCCCTCCACCTCCGCCATAGGGCGCATCGTCGACCGTATGATGCTTATTCGTCGAATAGTCGCGGAAATTGACCGTATGCAAGCTGACAATGCCCTTTTCACGCGCTTTTCCCAAAATGCTTGATCCAAATACGCCTGCAAACATCTCGGGAAACAACGTCAACACATCAATTCTCATTCGAGCAGCCCTTCCAGCACATGCACGCGAATGAGCTTGCCCGCCACGTTCACATCAAGCACGAC
Source organism: Paenibacillus athensensis (assembly GCF_004514475.2). Taxonomy (GTDB): domain Bacteria; phylum Bacillota; class Bacilli; order Paenibacillales; family NBRC-103111; genus Paenibacillus_AL; species Paenibacillus_AL athensensis. The sequence continues at coordinate 707,737 of NZ_MYFO02000001.1, forward strand.
ATCATCGATCACCGGCAGCAGCAGTTGCTTGCCCTTGGGCAGTCCCACAACCCAGACGTCATTGGCCCCAGGCGTCAAAATTTCTTTGATCAGCCCCAGCTCATGACCGTCCTCATCCACGACCTTGCAGCCGAGAATCTGATGGTGGTAGTATTCGCCTTCCTCCAGCGGACGCTGGAATTTCTCTTCGATTTTCAGCAGCGTGCCCTTATATTTCTCAACGTCGTTAATGTTGTCAAATTGCGTAAACTTGATGATGTACATGTTTTTATGTAAGCGGGCGGCTTGCACCGTCACCGGCGTTTGCTTGTTTTGGGCGTCGACGATCACAAGCGGGCTTCCGGGCTGGAAGCGCTCCTCGGCAAAATCCGTTTCCGGCACGATTTTCAGCTCGCCGCGAATGCCGTGCGTATTGACCACTTTTCCTACGGTAAACAGCTTCTCATTCATCATCCCTGCACTGGCCTCCAACGATCAAAATACAAGAAAAAGGTTAGGATGTGTCTCCTAACCCTTCCCTCTATGACACAATTTCTACAGTAACGCGTTTGCTTTCTTTCACTGCTGCTGACGTGACAACCGTGCGAAGCGACTTGGCGATTTTGCCTTGCTTGCCAATCACCTTACCGACATCGTCGGGGTGAACGGAAAGCCGGTATTCCACCTTGTCCTCCTTCTCCACAACGGCGACACGCACTTCGTCAGGATGATCGACAAGAGCCTTAGCAATAACGGTGATAAGATCTTTCATGAACTCACCCTCCGAAAGAAAACAGATTACTTCTGTTGTCTCAGCTCGTGAAATTTGGTCATCAGACCTTTTTTACTAAACAGACTGCGAACGGTATCGGAAGGCTGTGCTCCGTTTTGGAGCCATTTCAGCGCCTTCTCTTCATCAATATTTACAACCGCCGGTTGAGCGACTGGATTGTAGATACCGATTTCCTCGATAAAGCGGCCGTCACGCGGGGAACGGGAATCCGAAACCACAACGCGGTAAAAAGGAGCCTTGTGAGCACCCATACGCTTCAGACGAATACGTACTGCCATGAAAAATCACCTCCTACATAGAATAAAAACAGTTATTAGTACGGCGCAAGCGCCAAGCACAATTGGACTAGAACGGGAACTTGAAGCCTTTGCCCAGCTTCTTAATCCCTTTGGCGCCCTTGGGCCCCATCATGCCGGAAAATTGCTTCATCATCTTGCGCATATCCTCAAATTGCTTGATAAAGCGGTTCACGTCCTGGATCGAGTTGCCGCTGCCCAGCGCAATCCGCTTGCGGCGGTTGGCGTTCAACAGCTCCGGCTTCTGCTTCTCGGCCTTCGTCATCGATTTGACGATTGCTTCGACCCGCGCCATTTGCTTGTCGTCAACCTTCAAATCCTTCATGCCCTTGAGCTTGCCCGCACCCGGCAGCATGTCCAGAATTTGGTCCAGCGGTCCAAGCTTCTTGACCTGCTCCATCTGCTCCAGGAAATCGTCAAAGGTGAATTCGGCGTTGCGCATTTTGCGCTCCATCTCTTTCGCCTTATCCGCGTCGATGTTCGCTTGCGCCTTTTCAATCAGCGACAGCACGTCGCCCATACCCAGAATCCGCGAAGCCATCCGATCGGGGTAAAAAGGTTCCAGCGCATCGAGCTTCTCGCCCATCGCCGCGAACTTGATCGGGCAGCCGGTTACGGCCTTGACCGACAACGCGGCGCCGCCGCGCGTATCGCCGTCAAGCTTGGTCAGCACAACGCCCGTCAGCTCCAGCTGCTTGTGGAAGCTTTCGGCGACGTTGACGGCGTCCTGGCCGGTCATCGCATCGACAACAAGCAGAATCTCGTCGGGATTGACCGCCGCGCTAACCTGCTTGAGCTCCTCCATCAAGCTTTCGTCGATATGCAGGCGACCTGCGGTATCGATAATCACATAATCGTTGCCGTGCTCCTTGGCGTGCTCCAGACCGGCCTTGGCAATCTCCACCGGACTGACCTTGTCGCCCAGCGAAAATACCGGCACCTTGAGCTGCTCGCCGAGCACCTGCAGCTGCTTGATCGCAGCCGGACGGTAAATATCGCCGGCAACGAGCAGCGGCCGGTGATTGTCCTTTTGCAGCAGCTTCGCCAGCTTGCCGGACGTCGTCGTCTTGCCCGCGCCCTGCAAACCGGCCATCATAATGACCGTCGGCGGCCGATTCGAGCGGGCCAGCTTGCTTTGCGTGCCGCCCATCAAAGCGGTCAGCTCTTTGTTGACGATGTCGACGACGACCATGCCGGGCGTAAACGACTTCATGACCTCCTGACCGATCGCCCGTTCCTTCACCTTGGCGACGAAGTCCTTCACGACCTTGAAGTTGACGTCGGCTTCGAGCATTGCGAGACGAACCTCGCGCAGCGCTTCATTTACATCATCTTCGGACAGCTTGCCCTTGGTGCGCAGCTTGCCGAACACATTCTGCAGCCTGCTGGCCAATCCTTCAAATGCCATGCGTGCCGCCTCCTCGTCCTTTAATCCAAATCGATCAGCTGATCCAATAGCGCTCCTGTTCGCGCCAGCAGCTCCGGCGCGCTACCTGCAAGCGCCAGCGTCAGCTCCTCGCGCAACCTGATGCGCGACTCATGCTTTTGTTGCAGCCCGAGCTTATCTTCGTAATCGTGCAGCACCAGCTCGGCGCGTTTAATATGCTCGTACACAGCCTGACGGCTAATATCGAAATTCTCGGCGATTTCGCCCAGTGAATAATCATCGTGAAAATACAGCCGTAAAAACGTGCGCTGCTTCTCCGTCAACAACGGTTCGTAGAAGTCAAAAAGCGCATTGATTCGATTCGTCTTCTCCAGCACCTGATCTTCCGGCACAAAAGCCACCTCCGTAAAGGTCAAATACTTGACAGCCGTTCAGCCTTGTTTATCATACTGAATTTTCAAAGCGATGTCAAGGCCTTTACCTTGTCAGCAGCTCCAGCCGGAGAAAGCGCGCTCGCAGCGTTCAAGCCCGCAGCGGGCCGGGCTACACGCGGTGCGTATCTGCGCGCCACGCCTTCACGGCCGTCTTGATCGCTTGCGGCGACAGCCCTTCGGCGGCCGCTTTGGCGCACAAAGCCGGGAATTCCGCGTCGGAGGCAAACCGCAGCGCAATCACTTGCGGCAGCGTCAGACGCGGATCAAGCGGCTTTTGCGTCAGCATGTAGTGCCGCAGCTGCTCCTCGGCGCGGATCACGCGGTCCTGCACCTTGATGGGGTAGGTGCGCACCAGCATAAGCAGCACGCTTAGCGTTGCCGCCATCAGCACAAGCAGCGCCGCGGTCAGCTCGCCGGAGCCGGCGTTCCACGCGCGCACGGCATTGACCACAGCGACGACATCGGAGGCCAGCGTCAACAGCAGCAGCGCGCCGTGATATAGAGGATGCAATCTTTTGTGATTGTTGTAGTTCTGCGAAGGCGAATTCATAAATTTCTCCTTCCTATTGCTCAACTTCTTCTTTTTGCTCGCTGACCCATTTCGTGAACAGGGCGTTTACGAACTGATCGGAGTCAAACTGCTGCAGATCGTCCATTTTTTCGCCCAGTCCGACGAATTTCACCGGCAGGTGTAGCTCCTGGCGAATCGCGACCACGATGCCGCCCTTGGCCGTGCCGTCCAGCTTGGTCAGCACCAGGCCCGTCAGTCCGGTTTTGTCGCCGAACAGCTTGGCTTGGCTGAGCGCATTTTGCCCCGTCGTCGCGTCAAGCACCAGCAGCACCTCGTGCGGCGCGTCCGGCACCTCGCGCTGAATGACGCGGTAAATCTTGTTCAGCTCTTCCATCAGATTGACCTTGTTTTGCAGCCGACCGGCCGTGTCGCACAGCAGGATGTCGACGCCGCGCGTTTTGGCAGCCTGCACCGCATCAAACATTACGGCAGCCGGGTCGGAGCCCGACTGCTGCTTGATCACATCAACGCCAACGCGCTCGCCCCACGTCTCCAGCTGCTCGATGGCGCCAGCACGGAATGTGTCTCCGGCCGCCATCAGCACCTTTTTACCCTGCGACTTGTACATATGGGCCATCTTGCCGATCGTCGTCGTTTTGCCAACACCGTTGACGCCAACGAACAGGATGATCGACAAGCCATTCGGATTCAGATTCATACCGCTTTGCTCGTCGCCCTTGAGCAGCTCGATCAGCTTCTCCGAAAGGATCGGCTGAAGCTCGCTCGGATTCTCGATCTTCCGTTTCTTCACCTCGGCGCGCAGCGTGTCGATCAGCTTGAGCATCGTGTTCACGCCCACGTCGGCGCCAATCAGAATTTCCTCCAGCTCCTCATAGAAATCCTCATCGATCTTCTTCCGACGGCTGAACAGATCGTCTACACGCTCGACAAACGCATCGCGCGTCTTGGCCAAGCCTTCCTTGAACTTGCTCGTTACCGCTTCGGCTTTGCTGGAAATGCTCTCTTTTAAACGTTTAAAAAAACTCATGTACGTCCTCCTCTATCCAATCCACCCATTCTCTGTCGGGGTACTGCCAACCTCTATGAGTCAAACAAGCGCAGGCCGCTGCAATCAAGCGGCCATACGAAAAATGAACCGCCAGACCAGAGAACGCGAGACATCGCGCTGTCCGGCCTGCAAGCCCGGCTGAGTCTCAAGCCCCGAACGCCCCGCTCTGGCGAACGCCTGCGAAAGCGCGCCAGCACCTCGCCTACGCCGAGACGACGGCTTCTTCGTCCTCCAGACGAACCGAAACGAGCTTGGACACGCCGCCCTCCTGCATGGTCACGCCATACAGCACATCGGCTTCCTCCATCGTTCCCTTGCGGTGCGTGACCACAATGAACTGCGTCGACTCGGAAAACTCGCGCAAATATTCGGCGAACCGCGAAACGTTCGCTTCATCCAACGCCGCCTCGACCTCATCCAGCACGCAAAACGGCACCGGCTTGACGCGAATGATCGCAAACAGCAGCGCAATCGCCGTCAGCGCGCGTTCGCCGCCAGAGAGCAGCTGCAGGTTTTGCAGCTTTTTGCCCGGCGGCTGGGCGACGATTTCAATGCCGGTGTCGAGCATATTGTCCGGCTCGGACAAGATCAAATCGGCCCGGCCGCCGCCGAACAGCTTGGCGAACACGACGACGAAATGCGAGCGGATCGCGTCGAATGTCGACTTGAAGCGCTTGGACATCTCCTGGTCCATCTCACGGATGACCTGATACAGCGTTGTTTTCGCTTCAATCAAATCGTCCTTCTGCGCGCTCAGAAATTCGTAACGCTCCGACACGCGAGCATATTCCTCAATCGCGCCGAGGTTCACGTCGCCAAGCGAAGCGATTTCCCGCTTTAGCTCGCGCACCTTGTTTTGCGTGCCAAGCACATCCTCCGGCACCGGATAACGCTCCTTGGCCAGCTCGTAGCTCAGTTCATATTCCTCGGCCAGCTTCTTGAGCAGATTCTCCAGCTCCACGTCCAGCCGCGTCACCCGCACCTCGGTCTGGTGCAGCTGCTCTTCGACCTGCTTGAGCTGCATCCGCTGCTCGCGCGTCTGGCTCTCCTCCAGCTCCAGTTGGCGCTGCCATTCGGCCCGCGCCGCCCGCTTGAAGTCGATCTCCTCTGCGCATCGCAACCGCCGCAGCTTCAAATCGTTCAGCTGCTCGATCTGCTGCACGGACTCCTCGGCGAGCGCTGCCATATCCTGCTCCAGCTGCGCGAGCAGCGCACGGCTGGCCGCCGTTTCCTGTCCCGCTTCGGCGAGGTCCTGCTGCTGCCGGCGCTGCTGGTCCTGCAGCGACAGCTTCTCCTGCTGCAGCGAAGCGACCTGTACCTTCAAATCGGTCAACTGCGTCTGCAGCTCCTCCTTGGCCGATTCGCTCGCCTTACGCGACAGCTCCGCCTCGCGGATCGCCTGCTGCAAGGAAGCTTCCTCCTCCTGCAGCCGGGCGAGCGCCGCTTCCGCTTCGAGCTTCTTCGCCGCATAGTCGGCCCGCTCCTGCTCCAGCGCCGCGCGGTCCTGCCCGTCGAGCGACAGCTGCTCCTCGACCGTGCGGCTTTCCGCTTCCAGCGGATTCAGCTCGGCCCGCGCCTGCTGCTCCTCGATGCGCTTCTGCTCGCCCAACTGGCGCAGCTGCTCGACGGCGTGCATGTCGGCGGCGATGTCGCGCTTCAGCCCGCCCGCCTTATCCTTCAAGCCGCCAAGCTGGCTCTCCGACGCGCGGATCTCGCCGTCCAGCTCCTCGATCTGCCGCTGGCGGCCGAGCAGGCTCGTCGTCTTCTTCTGCAAGCTGCCGCCGGTCATCGAGCCGCCCGGATTGACGATATCGCCCTCCAGCGTCACGACGCGATAACGGTATTGCCCCTTGGCGGCAATATGGTTCGCGTCCTCCAGCGTCTCGGCAATGATCACATTGCCGAGCAAGCTGGCAGCGATATTCTTGTACTCCGGCTCGAACGACACCAGCTCGACGGCAATGCCGACGAAGCCGCGCGACGCGCGCAGCGCGCCCTGCTCGTGCTCGGGCACAAAGCGGCCGCGGATCACGTCCAGCGGCAGGAAGGTCGCGCGCCCGAGCTGCCGTTTTTTCAGAAACGCAATCGCTTCGCGGCCATGCGCTTCGGTTTCAACGACGATGTTCTGCAGCGCAGCGCCCAGCGCCGTTTCAATCGCGACCTCGACGTTCGCCGGCACCTTGACCAGCTCCGCCACCGCGCCGCGAATGCCGCGCAAATCCTGACGCTTCTTCGCTTTGAGCACTTCCTTGACGCCGTGCATGAAGCCGTCGTAATCGTCGGCCATCTCCTTCATCGTATCGCGGCGCGAGGTCAGCGCATCGAGCTTCTGCTCCCACTTGCGCACCGTGACCAGCGCCTCGTCGAGCAGGCTTTGCTTATCCTTGAGGCTTTGCGATTTCTCCGCATAGGACGTTCGAATCTCGTCGATCGCCTGCAGCGCCGCTTCCAGCTTCGCAGTCAGCTCCGCCTTGCGCTTGACGATTTTCTCCTGCTGCTCCGACCATTTCAAGCGCTCGTCCGCCAGCCGCTCCAGCCGGCGGGCCAAGCTCTCCGTCTGCTGCTCGGCATAACGAATCTCGTTGCGCGCCTGCGCCATCCTGTTCAGCGTCTCCAGCAGCTCGCCCTTGAGCTGATCCTCGGGAGCCGAGCTGATGCCGCCGTTCACGCCAAGCAGCCGTTCCTCTTCTGCCGCCAGACGGGCCTGATACTCAAACAGCGACGCGCCGATGCGTATGATGCTTTCGCGCAGCTCGCCCAGCTCCGCTTCCTTATCGAGCCTCCGCTGCTCCTGCAGCGCGAGGGTCGTCGCCAATTGCTGGCGGTTGGCCGCGTAGTTTTTGCTCCGCTCCTTGAGCACCTCGCCGTGCCCCTCGCATTTCTCCAGCTCCTCGCTCAGCGTCAGCAGCGTTCCTTGCAGCTGTTCCAGCTCCTCTTCAAGCCTGCGGCTTTCCCAGCGGTGCTTCTCCAGATGCGCGTCATGCTGATTGACGATTGTCGCCAGCTCCGTCTGCTCCTTTTGCAGCAGCTCCAGCTTTTGCGTCGCTTCCGTCCACGACACGTAAATCTGGTCGATTTGATGGACGTACATCGCGATTTCGCTCGTTTTCAACCGCTCGCGCAGCTCTTTGTAGCGCAACGCCTTCTCGGCCTGCTCACGCAAAGGCTCGATCTGATCCTCCAGCTCCGAGACCAGGTCATGAATCCGCAGCAAATTCTGCTCCGTGTCAGCCAGCTTCTTCTCGGCCTCACGCTTGCGCGATTTATATTTGACAATCCCCGAGGCTTCTTCAAAAATTCCCCGGCGATCCTCCGATTTCGTACTCAAAATTTCCTCGATCCGGCCTTGGCCGATAATGGAATAGGCCTCTTTGCCGATGCCCGTATCCATGAACAGCTCCGTGATGTCCTTGAGGCGGCAGGGCTGCTTGTTGATCAAATATTCGCTGTCCCCGCTGCGGTGCACCCTGCGCGTAACCGTGACCTCGTGAAAATCGAGCGGCAGCGCCTGCGAGCTGTTGTCCAGCGTCAGCGACACTTCCCCATAGTTGACCGCCTTGCGCGCATCGCTTCCCGCGAAGATGACGTCTTCCATCTTGCCCCCGCGCAGCGATTTGGCGCTTTGCTCGCCGAGCACCCAGCGGATGCCGTCGGAAATATTGCTTTTGCCGCTCCCGTTTGGTCCTACGACGGCCGTAATGCCGCGCACGAATTCCAGCTCGGTTCGGTCCGCAAACGATTTAAAACCGGATAATTCAATCCGTTTCAAAAACATGCTCTCACCTCAAGCCTTATTGTACCATAACCCCCGGCAAATAGAGAGTCCCTGTCAGGGCTCCCACCTTGAAAAAGCCTGCCCGCACGCGGCCCGTCCGGTCAAGCACGCCACAGCGCCCACGCGTCGTTCCGGCGTTCGTCCGGCAGGCCCGCAGCCTGCCTGAATGCAAGAAAAAGGCAGCCTCAGCCGCCTTTTCCTTCAACTCTATGCCGGACCTCATCGGCCGTCCTCACTTGCGCTCAGCGCTCCACGCGCACGTTCAGCTTGGCCAAGGCGCGGGAAGCCGCCTGCTGCTCCGCTTCCTTCTTGGAGCGACCGGAGCCTGCGCCAAGCAATTCGGCGTCCATATGCACCTCGGCGATAAATTCCCGTTCGTGAGCCGGGCCCCTCTCATCGACAATCCGATACTCCAGCAAGCCCAAGCCATGATGCTGGGTATATTCCTGAAGCTGGGTCTTGTAATCGACGACAAGCTGCTTGCCTTCACCCGACAGCGTAGCAAACATATGCGCTTTCAGGAACGCCTTGACACTGTCAAGGCCCTGATCCAGATACAACGCCCCGACGAACGATTCGAATACATCGGCCAGCAGCGCGGGCCGGGAGCGGCCGCCGGTCATTTCCTCGCCTTTGCCCAGCAGCACAAACGCGCCGAAATCCAATCTCTCCGCAAAGGTGACCAGCGACGGCTCGCAAACAATCGAAGCGCGAAGCTTGGTCAGCTCCCCTTCCGAGCGGCCGGGATACGTTTCATATAAAAACTCGGAAACGGTTAGCTCCAGCACCGCATCGCCCAGAAATTCCAAACGCTCGTTATCCTTATGGCCCGCAATCCGGTGCTCATTGACATATGATGAATGCGTAAAAGCCTGCCGCAGCAGCTCCGTCCGGCGAAAAGCAATGCCGATTCGAGCTTGCAGCTCTTTCAGATCCCGGTTCATAACGGTCCTTCACCACCCCAAGTGCGTGTTATTGCTCGTGTCGGTCGCGGGAGTGCGAATCAAGCCTCGTACTTTTTCAGTACGATGGTCGCGTTATGACCGCCAAAGCCGAAGGAGTTGGACATGGCCACCTTCACGTCGGCTTGACGCGCTGTGTTCGGCACATAGTCAAGATCGCATTCAGGATCGACATTATCCAGATTGATTGTCGGCGGAATGACGCCGTTTTGCAGCGTTAATCCGCAGATGACCGCTTCGACGCCGCCCGCTGCGCCGAGCAGATGGCCGGTCATCGATTTGGTCGAGCTGACGGCAACCTTGTAAGCATGCTCGCCCAGCGCTTTTTTGATTGCGGTCGTTTCCGAACGGTCGCCCACATGCGTGGACGTGCCATGCGCGTTGATGTAGTGAATCTCTTCAGGCGCAACGCCAGAATCCTTGATCGCCCGCGCCATGCAGCGCGCCGCGCCGTCCGGATCGGGATCGGTCATGTGATACGCGTCGCCGCTCATTCCGTAGCCGATAACCTCGGCGTAAATGCGCGCGCCGCGCTTCTGGGCATGCTCCAGCGATTCGAGAATCAGAATGCCTGCACCTTCGCCCATGACGAAGCCGTCGCGGTCCGTATCAAACGGGCGGCTGGCGCGCTCGGGATCGTCATTGCGCGTGGACATCGCGCGCAGCGCGCAAAATCCGGCTACGCCAATCGGCGTAATCGTCGCTTCGGCGCCGCCGCAAATCATCACGTCGGCGTCGCCGCGTTGAATCATTTTGTACGAATCGCCGATGGAATGCGTGCCGGTCGCGCAAGCGGTCACAGCCGTGCTGTTCGGCCCCTTGGCGCCCGTCACCATTGACACCTGGCCCGAAGCCATGTTGGCAATCATCATCGGTATAAAAAACGGGCTGACCCGCTTAGGTCCTTTCTCCAGCAGCGTGCGATGCTGCTCCTCCCACGTCGACAAGCCGCCGATGCCGGAGCCTACGGAGACGCCAACCCGCTCGGGATCAGCATCTTCCTGCACGTTCAGGTTCGCGTTCTCCAGCGCCTTGATCGCCGCCACAACGGCAAACTGTACGAAGCGGTCCATGCGGCGGGCTTCCTTGCGGTCCACATATTGCTCAATGTTGAAATCCTTCACGGATGCTGCGATTTGCGTAGGGTATTCGCTGACGTCAAAGCTCTCGATCAGGCTGACGCCGGATTTGCCCGCCGTCAGGTTGCTCCAGAACGTTTCCAAATCTTGACCAAGCGCAGTCACAACGCCCATTCCGGTAATAACGACTCTGTTCATGTATGTACCCACCTTTATATCTGAAAACGTCATATGTTCGCCAAGGCGAAGATGGAGAGAAGTCCCGTCTTGATTAGAACGGGACCTGCTGGATTGTTACGTATGAGATTGTATGTAATTCACAACTTCTCCCACAGTAGTAATCTTCTCGGCATCATCGTCGGAGATTTCCAAATCGAACTCATCTTCTAATTCCATAACCAATTCTACTACATCGAGAGAATCAGCTCCTAAATCTTCTTTAAAAGAAGCTTCAAGGTTGACTTCAGACTCTTCAACCCCAAGACGGTCGACTACGATTTTCTTAACACGATCCAAAACGTCGGACATCCGGTTCACCTCCTCTTTGGTATTATACGAGAATCTCGGACAGAATGCCAGTAGGCAATTGTCGCGATAATCGGGCGGATTCGGCAGCAGCGCTCCGCTCATGTGCTGAGGAGCAAACCGCGCCTTGCCGGCCGGTTTTACATATACATGCCGCCGTCCACATGAATCGTCTGGCCGGTCATATAAGAAGCATCCTCGGATGCGAGGAAGCGGACAGCCTTGGCAATATCTTCGGGCTTGCCGAAGCGGGCCATCGGAATCTCCTTGAACAGTTGCTCGCGCATAGATTCAGGCAGCTTGTCCGTCATATCGGTTTCGATAAAACCGGGCGCCACGCAGTTGACGGTAATATTGCGGGCCGCCAGCTCCTTCGCCAGCGATTTGGTCAAGCCGAACGTCCCGGCTTTCGCCGACGCGTAGTTGACCTGACCCGCATTGCCCATTGCGCCGGAAATCGACGAAATATTGATGATCCGCCCCGAACGCTGACGCATCATTTCACGGGTAACAGCTTTGCAGCAGTTAAAGACGCCCTTGAGGTTGGTTGCAATAACCTCATCGAACTCCTCTTCCTTCATGCGGATGATTAAATTATCTCTAGTTATCCCCGCATTATTCACGAGAATATCGATTTTGCCGAACGCTTCGATCGTTTGCTTGACCAGACTTTCCGCTTCTGCAAAACGACTGACGTCGGCCTGCAGCTTGATGGCCTTGCGGCCCATCGCTGTAATCTGATCGACCACCTCTTGTGCGGCCGCTTCGCTGCCGGCATAGTTCACGGCGACGTCGGCTCCGCATTCTGCCAGATGCAGGGCGATGGCGCGGCCAATGCCGCGCGAAGCGCCAGTGACCAGCGCCGCTTTTCCTGATAGCGTCATAACCAATCTCCTCTCTGATCCAAGTTAATCTCTCGTATCCCCTTGATGCTGCTTATACGTGCAGCTTGAAGCTGTTCAGCGTCTCCACCGTGCCGACAGACACTACGCGCGCGTTTTTGTCAACCTTCTTGATCAGACCGGCCAGCACGGTGCCCGAGCCAAGCTCGACGAACGTGTCGACGCCTTCGCCGATCAGATAAGCGATCGTGTCTTCCCACAATACCGGAGAATACACCTGCTCGACGAGCAGACGGCTGATTTCGGCGGGCTCTGTGACCGGGCGCGCCGTTACGTTGGCGACAACCGGCACCGCTGCCGGGCTCATCGGCACCGCCGCCAGCGTAGCCGCAAGCCGTTCGGAAGCGGGCTTCATCAGCGAGGAGTGGAACGGTCCGCTGACCTCCAGCGGAATGACCCGTTTGGCTCCCGCTTCCTTGCCGCGCTCGCCGACGGCGGCGACGCCTTCCCTGCTGCCCGAGACGACGATTTGTCCCGGGCAGTTCACGTTGGCGAGCTCGACGACGTGACCCGCTGCGCTGATGTCTGCGCACAGCGCAGCCAGCGCCGCACGTTCAGCGCCGAGCACCGCCGCCATTGCGCCCAGGCCGCCGGGAACGGCCTGTTCCATAAATTCGCCGCGCGCCCGCACCGTGCGGACCGCGTCCTCAAAGCCGAGCACGCCGGCTGCAACAAGCGCGCTGTATTCGCCGAGGCTATGTCCGGCCACGAAATCCGGCTTGACGCCGGCTGCCGCAAACGCCTCAAGGAACGCCACGCTCGTCGTCAGCAGCGCCGGCTGCGTGTTGACCGTCAGCTTGAGCTCCGCTTCCGGACCGCCGAAAATCAGCTCCGATAGCTTGAAGCCCAGCGCTGCGTCGGCGCGGTCGAAATACCCTCTGGCCGCCGCGTCCTGCTCATACAGATCGCGGCCCATGCCGACGGTTTGCGAGCCTTGGCCCGGAAACACAAATGCGATTTTACCCATTCGTCATGTCCTCCCTTATCGTTACCAGATCAGCGTCGAAGCGCCCCACGTCAAGCCGCCGCCAAAGCCGACCAGCAGCAGGCAGTCGCCTTCGCGCACGCGGCCTTCCTCGACCGCCTCGGCCAAAGCTACCGGAATCGACGCCGCCGACATATTGCCGTAGCGGTGCACGTTGATCATGCACTTGTCTTCGGTCAGATCCAGCTTGCTGAGCGCCGATTGAATGATCCGGTTATTCGCTTGATGCGGAATGAGCAAATCGATGTCGTTTTTGCTCATTCCGGCTTTGCGCAGCGCCTCTTCCGCAGCGCTGCCCATAATGCGCACGGCAAATTTGAACACTTCCGAGCCAGCCATATAAATATAATGCAGGCGTTGATCAACGGTATCGTGTGTCGCCGGGTTGCGCGAGCCGCCGCCGGAAATTTTGAGCAGCTCGCCGCCCGCTCCATCCGCGCCCAGCTCGAACGATTTGAACCCGCGACCTTCCGGAACCGCGCCGATGACCACGGCTCCCGCGCCGTCGCCGAACAGCACGCACGTATTGCGGTCGGTGTAGTCGGTAATCGTCGACAGCGCGTCTGCGCCGATGACCAGCGCGTATTTATAAATGCCGGTGGCAATAAAGTTGGCGGCATTGGCCAAGCTGTAAATGAACCCGGAGCAAGCCGCCGACAAGTCGAAGGCCGCAGCGCGCTTGGCGCCCAGCTTGTCCTGCAAGATGCAGGCCGTCGACGGGAACGCCATATCCGGCGTAATCGTCGCGACAACGATCAGGTCGATATCCTCCGCTGTCAATCCCGCGTTTTTCAAGGCGATCAGCGACGCCTCATAGGCCAAATCCGACGTAGCTTGTCCCGGTGCGGCAATTCGCCGTTCGCGAATGCCGGTGCGGCTGACAATCCATTCGTCGTTCGTTTCTACCATCGTTTCCAGCTCTTGATTGGTCAATATGCGCTCCGGCACATATTTGCCCGAGCCGAGTACACCGACAGGTGTTAATTTCATGTTGTCCACTCACTTCCCCTGACTGATTTCCGCAGATATGGCTCCCACCAAGTCGTTTTGCAAAGCGATACGGGCTTGTCTGACCGCATTTTTGATCGCGTTGGCGTCGGAGGAGCCGTGGCTTTTCAGCACGAGTCCGTCGATGCCCAGCAGCGGTGCTGCGCCGTGCTCCGAGTAATCCAGCTTTTTGCGGAATTGGGTCAAACCCGGTTTTAAAATCAAGGCGGCCAGCTTGGTCCACAACGTTTTCGTAAACTCCTTGCGGAGCGTGGAAAATATCGCTGATGCCGCTCCTTCCAACGTCTTGAGCATAATATTGCCCACGAAGCCATCGCAGACGATGACATCGCATTCCGCTCTGAGCACGTCGCGCGACTCTACATTGCCAATGAAGCGAACCGGGGCTGTCTCTAATAAAGGATATGCCGCCTTTGTCAATTCATTCCCCTTCATCGCTTCCGTGCCGACGTTCAGCAAGCCGACGCGCGGCTCCTTGATACCGTGTACCTTGGCGCGGTAGATGCTCCCCATCACCGCATACTGGCGAAGCTGCTCCGCCGTCGCGTCCATATTGGCGCCCAGATCGAGCGCCAGCACGCCGCTGCCGTCCATTGTCGGAATCATCGGCGCCAGCGCCGGTCGCTCGATGCCGTCAATGCGGCCGACGACCAGCAGTCCCGTCGTCATCAGCGCGCCGGTATTGCCTGCAGAAATCATCGCTTCCGCCTGTTTCTCGCGGACCAATCGTCCGGCGACTACCATCGATGCGTCCTTCTTGCGACGTACGGCCTTCACCGGCTCGTCGTCAGCCGCAATCACTTCGCTTGTATGAAGAACCGTCAGGTTCTCCGGACGCTGCTCGCCCAAATGCGCTTCGATCGCGGCGCTGTCGCCGACCAGAACGATCCGGACATCGCTCCATTCCTTGGCCGCAGCCAGCGCCCCCTCCACAATGACCTTAGGGGCGTGATCGCCGCCCATCGCGTCAATCGCTATCCGCATGAAGCGCCTCCTCTTTTATGCCTGTTCCTTTTTAGAATGAAAGATGATGAAATTGCCGCGAAACACCACTTCGTCGCCGACGTAGGAAAACACCTCGACCCGGGCCTTGCCCTTGGAGATCGAGCGTACGTACGCCTTGGCGATACATTTCTCACCGAGCCGCACCGAACGCACGAACCGGATGTCCGCCGATGCCGTCAACGCGATCGGATCGTCGATCACCGCTACCGCCAGCGAGTTCGCCTGCGAGAAGACGTGGTGGCCGCGCGCGATTTTCGTCCTGGAAAATACATGCTCTTCCCTGATTTCAAAAATGGAGATACCGCTCTGATCGAGCTGAATGTCGATCACCTCGCCGATGACCTCGTCAATCGGCAGCGAGCGTACCTGATCGTACGTTTTGGCGGCCATGTGCTTCAACCGCTCGCGCAGCTCGGGAATGCCCAGCTCCAGCCGGTCCAGACGAACCGTCTGTATGCTGACGCCGAAGGTGCGCATCAGTTCCTCATCGGTCATAAACGGGTTCGCTTCTATCGCTTGCATCAATTGCTGCTGACGCTGACGCTTAGGAAGACGTTCGATGACAAGCACCACCTTGTCCCTAAAATCCTGTTATATCTCATCTTATTACCAGATACTAAGTTGTAGTATATTAAATTTACGGATAAAAGGAAAGGGAAATGCACAAAAAAAATAGCACCTCACCGATGATGAAGTACTATCGATAAAACTATGCTTTTACGATCTCTCTTCCTTTGTACGAACCGCAAGTTTTGCAAACGCGGTGCGCCAGCTTCAGCTCGCCGCATTGGTCGCATTTCACCATGCCCGGCACTGCCAATTTAAAGTGAGTACGGCGCTTGTCGCGACGTGTCTTGGACGTTCTTCGTTGAGGTACTGCCATGTTCCCACCTCCTTCAACTAATTCAACTTGCTTACTGCTCTTTAAAGAAATCAGCGAGCCCCGCGAGGCGAGGATCGATCTTCTCCTGCTTACAGCCGCAATCGTGCTGATTGCGGTTGGCGCCGCATACGGGACACAATCCTTGACAATCATCCTGGCAAAGCGATATGTAAGGCAATCCCACTACGACGTTTTCTTCGATAAAGGGTGCAAGCTCCACCGTGTCCTCGTTGACGACATGAATGTCTTCCTCCGGGTCGGCGCCTGCAACCGGCTGCAGGGCAAAGCCCTCCTGGAACGGCAGCTCCAGCTTTTGCCGGACATGCGACAAGCAACGCGAGCAGCTGAGCTCCAGATCGACCGCCAGCGTGCCGCCGACTTTGACGATTCCGTCTTCATGCTGCGCATGAAGCTCGACGTGCACGGGTCCATGAGCGACAATGTCCGAACGGCCGGCGAATGCGGCGTCCAGCGGCATGTCCTCTTGCAGCTGAACCGCGTGCCCTTTTTGAACCAGATCCTTCAGATGAAGCCGCATCATATTCACCCCAAACAAACAAAGATTATTATATCCAGTTCACTCGCATTTTGTCAATACAAGAAATGAGAATCGCTGGTGAAACCGGCCTTACGGGGCCGGAAGCTCCTGTAAATAACGCAGCGCGTCGTCCATCGTCGACACTTCGACAATTTTCATCTTCGAGCCGATTTCCTTGGCCCGTGCTACTGCATCGGAATAGTTGCGAATTTGCGTGCCATCCGCCAGCGTCAAGTCTTTGGGGGCAAAAAAGATTTCCGCTCCGGCCTTGTCGGCAGCGACGATTTTGTGCTGAATGCCGCCGATCACCCCAACGGTGCCGTCGGCTTCAATCGTCCCTGTTCCGGCGATGCGATGGCCCTTCGTAATGTCGCCCGGCGTCAGCTGATTGTAAATCTCCAGCGAAAACATCAAGCCCGCCGAAGGACCGCCGATTTCACCGGCCTGAATCGTGATCTGCTTTTGCGCATCGTCGGCGGCGACAGCCTGCATATCGGCAGGCACAACGCCCAGACCGGCGCGCGGAGCCGAGGTATCGCCGGCTTCCTGCGGCAGCAGCTGCAGCGCCAACGTCCGGCTGTACACGTTGTCGCCGCGCTTGAACGACAGCTTAACCTGATCGCCGGCCTTTTTCCCCGATACGTAGTCGATCAGCTCATTGGATTCGCCAATCGGCTTATCATCAACCTGCAGCAGGACGTCGCCGGGCTTGAATACCTTCTCGCCGGGCATGCCCGCAACGGTTTTGAGCACCATGACGCCCTCGTGCCTGATATGGAAGGGAACTCCGGCTTTGCGATACGCCGCTTGAATCGCGCTGGCCTGCGAGGTCAGCATGACGTATTCCTGACGCTGCGAATATTCGCTTTCGCTTTCCCCCTCGCGAAATACGCTTTCCTTGCGCTGGATCTCCTGATATTTGTTGAACAGGGCAGCCGTATAATTCAACACGTTGGCGTCGGCGACACGCACCGTCGTCAGCATCAGCGAGCCGGTCTCTGCGTCCGCACCTGCTTTCACCTGCACCATCGGACCCACGGCTTCGGCTGTGCCCGGCATGAAGATAAAAAAAGGAAGCTGCATGAAAAACAGCAAATACAACGCGACGACGCCGATCAGCGCCCCCAGCAGATAACGTCGGGAAGCGCCGAGACGCGGCGGACGATAGTTGTCCCCCGAGCCTGTTCGAATGTGATGGTCTTCGTTCTCAGCCATGCCGGTTCTCCTTCCGACGGCTCATCCGACCCGCCTTTGCGCCGGCCCGGACGAACCTTTAAGCTTGGTCTAATCCGCTGTCTGGCAGCGTACACATGTAAGCAAGATTTCGAAGATGAGGTGATCCTTATGCAGCGTTCCGCATCCCGTCCGGGCCGCAGCTTCGCAGCGACGCTGCTGCTCGGCGCCTTGGCCGCCGCCGTGGTCGCCAGCGTCGTCGCCTTCCCCGACCGCGCCTTTCAAGCTTCGCTGCAAGGGCTGACGGTGTGGTGGAAGCTTGTGTTCCCGGCATTGCTGCCCTTTCTGATCTTGTCCGAGCTGCTCGTCGGCTTTGGCGTCATTCATGCCCTCGGCACGCTGATGACCCCCTTGATGCGCCGGGTATTCGGCCTGTCCGGCTTCGCCGGCTGGGCCTTGGCGTCAGGTCTGGTCATAGGCTTTCCCGCCGGGGCGAAAATTACCGCAGATTTACGCGAAAAGCAGCTGATCACCCGCCGTGAAGCGGAGCGGCTGGCTGCCCTGTCGCACGTGTGCAGCCCGATATTTCTTGTCGGCGTCGTCGGCGCCGGCTTTTTGCACAGCGCCAGGCTCGGCTTGGCGCTCGCTGTCGTGCACTACGCCGCTGCGCTGCTGACCGGCGTGCTGCTGCGCGTTCGCCGACCTGGCGCAACGCGGCAAGGCGCGGCGAACGACGCTGGCAGCGCGATGGCGGACGGCGGTCTGCTCGCGCCGCCAAGCCGCGCTGCGGACGACGCCGACGGCGCGTCGCTGATCCGCCAGGCGCTCCGCGCGATGCGCGCCGCCTACGTGCGCGACGGCCGGGCCTTCGGCAAGCTGCTCGGCGACGCCGTCGTGTCGTCGGTGCAGACGCTAATGCTGGTCGGCGGCTACATGATGATATTCGCCGTCCTTGCCCACGTCGCAGCGTCGGTGCGCCTGACCGCTGCCGTCGGCTTGCTGGGCCGGTCGCTCGCCGGGCTGCTGGGCGCAGCCGAAGCCGTGGACGCGTCCGCTTGGGTGCAAAGCGCCCTCGACGTCCACCTCGGCAGCTATGCGCTCAGCCAAGCCGGCGGCCTGCCGCCCGCTGCGCTACTCGCGCTGATCGGCGCGGCGCTCGGCTGGGGCGGCTTGTCGGCGCACGCCCAAGTCGCCGGGCTGCTGCACCGCACGGACGTCCGCTACGCGCCGTTCCTGCTCGCCCGCTGCGTGCACGCCGGCCTCGCCTTCGCGCTGACGCTGCTGCTCGCCCGGCCGCTCGCGCCGCTGTGGAGCGGCGCCACGCCGAGCCTCGCGCCGCTTGGCGCTGCCGGCAGGACCGGCGCGGGCCTGACCGCCGACGCCGCGCTGGCTGCGGCGCAAGCCGCGGCGGCTTACGGCTGGCCGCTGGCGCTCGCGCTCGTCACCGGCGCGCTGCTGCTGGCTTCGCTGGCGCTGCACGGCTTGCGCCGGCGCAGCCGCGGTCCGCGCGCGGAGTGACGCGGCGGCTTGCTTTTTAGAGCGATACCGGATATTTCAGCTTCAGCGCCTCTTCCACCTCTGGCGGCACCAAATCGCCGACTGGCCCGTGAAAGCGGGCGATTTCCTTGACGATACTCGAACTCAAATACGAATATTTCGGCTTGGACGTCATAAAAAACGTCTCCACATCCTCATTCAGCTTATGGTTCGTAGACGCCATCTGCAGCTCGTATTCAAAATCGGATACGGCCCGCAGGCCGCGAACGATCAGATTGACATTTTTCAGCTTCATATAGTTCACGAGCAAGTCGCGGAAGCTGTCGACCTCCACATTCGGCAAATCGCGCGTCACCTGCTGAATCAGCGCCATACGCTCCTCCAGCGAAAATAGCGGATTTTTCGAAGAGTTGTTGAGGACGGCCACAATCAGCTTGTCAAACACCTTGGCCGCGCGGTGAATAATATCGAGATGCCCGTTCGTCACCGGATCGAAGCTGCCCGGATAGACGGCAATCGTAATGCCGTGATCATGATTTTTCATCCTACTCACTCCCTACATTCGGCTCCCGAGTGGTCTCGTAGATCGTCAGCGCCGTATCGCCGTATGCCACCCGGCGGCGTTGGCGCAAAGCCCCCGCTGCTTCCTCCAGCCAGTCCTCTGCGTCGTGCTCCACAACGATAACGGCATCGTCGGCGAGCAGCTGCAGCGACTCCAGCGATTCCAGCAATTCGGCGATCACCTTCATGCGGTAAGGCGGATCGAGAAATACGAGCGCAAACCGCTTCTCCCGCTTGGCTAACGCTTTCAGCGCGCGGAACGCGTCGTTGCGGTACACCTCGGCCTGCTCCTTCAACCCGGTCGCCTGTAAATTATGCAGCACCGTGTCGATGCTTTTCTTCTCCATATCGATAAAAACCGCCCTGCTCATGCCGCGGCTTAACGCTTCAATCCCCAGCCCGCCTGTACCGGCGAACAAGTCCAGCGCCTCGCCCCCGTCGAAGAACGGGCCGATCATACTGAACAGCGCTTCCTTCACCTTATCGGTGGTCGGACGCGTGCTCATGCCCGGAACGGCCTTCAGGCCCCGGCCGCGAGCTGTGCCTGCAATGACTCTCATGCTCCTTCAAAATCCTTCCTGCTGGCTCATTCTCTTTCTCACATCTGATATCGTACCACAACCGAAAACCCGATACAAAAATTTTTCCCTTTGCAGGTATATAATGGCCCAACTCCGGCCACACTTAAATTATCGACATCACAAAATGTCGTAGACAACCGCGGAGAAGACTTACGTTTCCCCATAAGCTCTTCGTCCGGTTTCTCCTCTCCCATGAGGCGGCTGCGCAAGCAGTCGCCGTTTAATTTTGCACTTCTTTGCCGCTCGCTGCAAGCAACAAAAAAACGCGGCCTAAAAGCCGCGCTTCTTCGAATAATACAGCACCCCGATATAATGCGCCGCCATGAACAGCGTCATTACGCCGAAAAACAGCAAATACCCCAGCTCGCCCTGGCGAAAAAGCAGCTGAATGACAAACAGCGCCAACGCCACCACCGTGCCGAGCAAGGTGCGCTTTTTCAACTGCCGTAAATCGGCCTTCGAGTTTTTCAGTCGGCGCAGGTTCATGTACGTCAATCCCGCCAGCACCAGAATCCCCAGCACCAGCGCAACGATATAATTACTCATTTGCGACCCTCTCCCTGTTCATGTTCAAAATCGTTCCGTCCCACGGCCGCTTCAACCTCGGCCCGCGTCGGCATGCCCGCTTGCGCGCCGAAGCGCGTCACGGACAGCGAAGCGGCCGTTACGGCAAAGGCTGCAGCATCGGCGAAAGCGCGCCCTTCGCAGAGCGCTAACGCCAGCGCGGCATTAAACGCGTCGCCCGCTCCCGTCGTGTCTACGGCCTCCGCCTGCGGTGCCGGCACGTTGACCAGCCGTCCCGCATCGAGAAAGCTGCAGCCGTGCCGGCCCTGCGTTACAATCACGCGATGGCCGTATTCGGCTTCCCATGCCGCGAGCACGCGTGCCAGCCCTGCGGACGACAGCTGCTCGACCGGCTCGCCGGTGAGCGTCTCCAGCTCCGTTTCGTTGGGCGTCAGCACGTCAATCCGCCGCAGCAGCTCGGCTGGCAAGCGCCGGGCGGGAGCCGGATTGACGATCACGCGTACGCCTTGCGACGCTGCCGCTTCAACGGCAGCAGCCACCGCTGCGGCCGGAATTTCCAGCTGCACGAGCAAAGCGTCGGCTTGTCCGAGCAGCGCGCGTGCGCGGTCCATTTGCTCCGGCGAGCAGTGAGCGTTGGCCCCCGGCACGACGATAATGCAATTATCCTCCGGCGTGCGCACAATGGTTGCGGTGCCGGTTGGCGCATCGGCGGTGCGTTCGACATGCGGCAGGCCGACGCCTTCGCGCTCCAGCGCCTGTACGATTTGCGCCCCGAAGGCGTCAGTTCCGACAACGCCGATCAGGCTGGTGTCTGCGCCGAGTCTGGCGCAGCCTACCGCCTGATTGGCGCCTTTTCCGCCGGGAATATAGTCGATGTGCCGCCCCGTGATCGTCTCGCCGATCCGCGGCATCCGGTCGGTACTGACGACCAGATCCATATTCAAGCTGCCTGCCACCACGATGCGCGGTCGCGTCATCCCGGCTCCCTCCCTTTGCCTAGTAATGATATTAACTTACATGCTTTGCCTGCCGATGTCGAGTTTTTCGCGTAAAATAACCTGACAACACCACGGATGTCGCAGCCTGCCTGCTTCGAACTGCAAGGAAACGGTTACAAACTTGAAGCAGGGGAACCGACGATAAAGCGCTTCTGAACGGACAATCCGCAAAAAAATCGGCCGCCCCGTAAATACGACGGAAACATTGCGGCGTTTCGCCGCGTCTAATGAAATAACCGGGCAGCGGGGCTTCAAGCCGCGCAGTGTGTAAACGTTGCATTCGCTGCCAACGGACGATAGAAAGGGGATTGTTTATGCGCAGCTTTGGATGTATCGCCGGACTGCTGGCCGGACCGCTGTGGGTGCTGTTATTCGGCGCGCTGCAATTTTGGGGCAGCTTCGGCTGGGGCTTGATGATCGGTCTGCCGATTGTTGGCATTTTGCTCACTTGGCTGTATAAGCCGCTGCAAATTCGCTTTTGGCGCTGGTTTACGATTGGCTGGCTGATCGGGGCGGCCGGGTTCTCGACGTATATTTTGGCTACCTTTGCCTATCGCTTCACG
Organism: Paenibacillus athensensis; assembly: GCF_004514475.2. GTDB lineage: Bacteria > Bacillota > Bacilli > Paenibacillales > NBRC-103111 > Paenibacillus_AL > Paenibacillus_AL athensensis. Next base: position 729,766 of record NZ_MYFO02000001.1, read on the forward strand.
TAGGCCGGTCGGCTGCTCCGCAAGATGAGTTTGACCGCCACCTTGCGCCCGGAGCCGGGCTCTGGGGTGCCGGACCGCGCGCTGTACGGCCGTGGCACCGCAACCATCCACGTTCCACGTATTTCCATAGATATTCGCCCAGCATCCGGCAAACCCTAAAGCCTATCACTTGCTTTAGGGGGATGCTTCATGTACAAATGGCTGTTGTCTGTTATGATAAGCTGCTTGCTGCTCGCTGGCTGCAGCGCTGGTCCGGAGCAACCGCAACGCGCCGAAGCCGGCAGCGCCGCGTTGGACGAGGAGCCCGCCGCAGCACTGCCGCCGGCAAAGACGCAAGATAAGACCCAAAGCGTCGGTCGGGATCAAGACAAGAGCCTGTTAACGGCAGAAGCTTCGCCGTTCGGCGGCGCGCCGCAAGCACGGGCGGCGGGGCAGGCGACGCCCGTTCCGTCAGCACAGCCGTCGCCAACCGTTAGCCCGGGCAAGCCGGCCGCGGCGACTGCGCAAACACAAGATAAAGCGACGGCCAGGACTCCACAGCCGGACAAAAGCAAAAAGCCGTCGCTGCCCGTTCATCGCAGCCATAGTCAGGCGCAGGCAGGGGGCTTGCAGCGCAAGCTGTCGCTGGCTGAGCTCGTGCGCAAGTACCCGGACATCTTCAAGGTCAGCGGGCCTTCCCGCGAGAAAAAAATCGCGCTGACGTTTGACGACGGCCCCGATGAGCGGTTTACGCCGCAGGTGCTCGACGTATTGCGTGAGAACGGCGTCAAAGCGACGTTTTTCGTGCTCGGGTCTCAAGCCAGCGAACGCCCGGCGCTCGTGCGGCGCATGGTGCGCGAGGGTCATGTCGTCGGCAACCATTCCTACAGCCACGCCAACTTGCCCAAGCTGACTGTGGATAAATTTCAAAGCCAGATCGAGAACACAGAAGCCGTTCTCCAGCAGTTGACCGGCTACGCCCCGCGCCTGATCCGGCCGCCCTACGGGGCCATCAACGAGGAACAGGTCAAATGGGTATCGGAGCGCCATTATCTGATCGTCAACTGGAATGTCGACTCGCTCGATTGGAAATCGTTGAAGGCCGATCAGGTGCTCAGCAACATTTTGCGTCAAACAAAGCCGGGCTCGATTATTCTTCAGCATTCCGGCGGCGCTTCGACCCAGGATTTGTCGGGCACCGTGCAAGCGCTTGGCCCCTTGATCAACAAGCTGAAAAGCTCGGGCTATACCTTCGTGACCGTACCGGAGCTGCTGCAGGTGCCCAAAAGCCGCTAAGCCGATTAACGCGCCTTGTGGTCCGACCTCAGTCCGACGACCGACAAGGCAGCCAAAGGATGCTTAACGTGTGCGACGGCCTTGTCGCGAACGCCACTTCCGTACCGCCTGCATGCGTCCCGACGCCGAAGCGCATCCCTCAGGCGGGATGCTTACGGAAACCGGACCGTACAGTCTCCCGCGGCTTGCCTACGCCTAACGCGCAGACAGGTCGGGGGATTTTTTTCGCCCAAACATCAAAAAAAACCGCGGGACCCGCCCGCGGCCAACCTCGATTGCCTTGTTGCCTTGCGGCTTATTGCAGCGCCGAAGCTTCCTTGTTCCCGCGCTTGCAATCCGCACAATAACCGAATATCTCAAAGCGATGATTGACGACTTCAAAGCTGTCCGGCAGTCCCTTGACGAGCGACATCGGACAAAATTCAAAAGTAACCGTCTTCTCGCAATTCATGCAAATCAGATGATGATGATGATGCGACAGGCAGCTCGCCTTGAACTTCAACCCGTCGGCCAGATGAAACTGCTCCAGCACGCCCATCTCGCTTAACAGCCGCAAATTGCGGTACACCGTATCAAAGCTCACGCCCGGATACTGCTCCTTCATATGATCATATACGTCCTTGGGCGACAAATATCCCTCGGACTTGGCGAACAAGGCAGCCAGACTGCGGCGCTGCTCCGTGATCCGCCAGCCCTTTTGCGACATGAGCTGGAGCATCTGCTGAACGTTCTGTGAATGGGTAGCCACGTGCATTACTCCTCTAAAGGTCGAATTGTTCTTTCCTTATATAGTGCCGTAAACCGGCAGGTTTCGTCAAGGTACCTGATCTGGCCCCGGCTTACTGCCCCTGCGGAGTACCGGCCGCTTCCAGCGCCAGCAGCGCGTCACGGATTGCCGATCGGGAAAAATGCTCGCCGATAAATACAGCAACGTCGGGCACATCGCCTTGCGGCGTGATTTTTACAAAATCCATTTCCCGGTAGGCATATTGAAACATAAACCGGCTGGACGTATCCGTGAAGTGGAGGATCCCCTTGGCCCGATATACCTCCTGCGGCAGCGCAGCAACGAAATTTTCAAAGGCTTGACTGTCCACCGCGTTGGCAAAATAATGCGTATACGCCATCACATGATCGTGCGTTGGATGCAGATGCTCCTGCTGCTTGTGCCCGGCATGCCCGTGATCATGCCCGCAGCCCGGCTCGTGCGCATGCTCATCTGTCCCGCATCCGCAGGCCAAAGCTGCCGCCCCGGCCCCGGACGCGGTTCCCCCCGTCTGCGCAGAGCTGCGTTCACGCGTGCCGACCGCCGGAGCCGCTGTTCCTTCGCTGTCCGCCTTTTGCGCCGACAACGTCGCATCGCCGGCTTCCCCGGCCGCCTCAAGCCTGTCCAGCAGCTCCAGATCGATGCGGGCGTAATCGGCCCGTTCCACGCTCGCATGCGCATTCCAGCCGCACACAAGCGCTTCGGCTTCATCGGCTTCCGCAGCCGGCAGCTTGCTGATTTTGTTCAGCACAAGCACATTGGCGCAGCGGATTTGCTCCTGCATCAGCCGGAAGGTTTTGCCGCGGCTTGTCCGGTCCAGCTCCAACAGATGCGGCGTATCGACAACCGTAAGGACGGCCTTGAGATCAATCGGCAGCAGTAAGGAAGCATCGGTCACCTCGTCGATGATTTCCAGCGGGTTGGCAACGCCCGTCGCTTCGATAAACACAAGCCCTGGCCGCTCGTTTAACACCAGCTCGCGCAGCTTCATGCCGAAATCGCCGCGGATGGAGCAGCAGATACAACCGCTGAGCATTTCCGCAGTCGGCACGCTTCCGTCCAGCAATTGACCGTCGAGGTTGATCTCGCCGATCTCGTTCATTACAACCGCCGGGACGCGGCCGGAACGCTTGACGTGCTCCAGCGCTTGCGCAAGCAGTGTCGTTTTTCCGCTGCCCAGAAAGCCGGAAAGAATAAATACTGGGATCGGTTGAGTTGTCATGCTCCTGCTCCTCCTCTGGCTGCATCCTCTTCATTGGCAACGTCAAAACGCTGTAACAAAAGCGGCCACTTGCCAATCATTCCCGATACATATTGCATCAGCTTGAACTGCAGCAAGCTGCCCTCGGCCTGCTCCGGCTTGAGCGGGAGAGGCAAACGGGCATACAAAATGTCCACTGCGCAGGCCAGCAGCGCCATTGCCAAATCGCCTCCCTGAGCTTCCGCCTTCACCGCGTTTGCCTCCGTCATCTGCAGCCGGGGCGCATACACCGCGCAAATCGGTTCAGCCAGCCGGTGCGCAGCAAAATGCTCCGAGCTCATAATGGCGTCCATACCCTGGCCCACCTGGGCGGCGATATCCGTCTCGAAGGCATGCGGAATACAATAAACCTCCAGCGCCAATGCCGCGATATATGCTTCCTTGAGCAAATCATCCTCCTGCGCCTCGGACAATACCGCGTCCGGCACATAAGCCGCAAACGTCGGTTTTACCGCCGGCCAGCCGTGTTCTGCGCTGCGCATCGTCATCTGCATCATCGCAGCAGCGGCCTCCTTGGGCGTAATGATGTTACGCTTGTCTTCCTTCATGACTCTTGTCTCTCCTTATGAATGACTTTCAAAATGAATGACCAGTTCGACGATTTCGCAGCGGCTGCCGATCCTCACCGGCGGTCCCCAGCTTCCAAAGCCGGACGAGACGACGGCGTTAAGCTGCTTTTTGCGCAAATAGCCCCAATCGAGCTCGAACAGTCTGCGCGTAATCAGGTTGCCCGGCGCCATTTGACCGCGGTGCGTATGTCCGCTGAGCAATACGTCAACCCCCGCCGCTACCGCTTTGTCGTATTGGCGCGGCTGGTGGTCCAGCACGATAATCGGCTTGCTCGGGTCCAGACCGGCAAGCAGCTCGGCCAGCTCCTTGCGCCCGTCCGCGAATCCGGAAGCCGCCGCATCCTTGCGTCCGACGATATAGAAAGCGTCCTCGACGCACACGGCCTCGTCCATCAGCAGCCGGACGCCGCTTAACGTCATCTGCTCATGAAACGTCTCCACATGTCCGCCGATGTATTCATGGTTGCCAAGCGAAGCATATACGCCGAGCGGAGCCTGCAAGCCGCGCATCGTTTCGGCCATATTCTGCCGAATAAACGGCGCAATCTCGTCATCAATAATATCGCCGGGCAGCAAAATCAGATCCGGCTTCAGCGCAGCCGCCTGACGAACCAGGCGCTGCAAATGCTTTTTCCGCACCACAGTCCCCAAATGCAAATCGGAAGCGACTGCGACGCGCAACGTCCGGCGTCCCGGAACCGGCTTGGAGACGGTAAATTCGTAGCGGCGTACGATCGGCGACCAGGCGTTGTAGGAGCCTTTGATCAAAATCGCCAGTAAAACGGCAAGAAATGCCCAGCCGAGCACGGGCACATAGACGGACTTGTCCACGCCTCCGACGGCCAGCAGCACAGCCAGCACGTCAACAATCGGCAGCAGCAGCAAGCCGTACAGCACAACGACCAGCCAATAGCTGCCCGCCAGCTTCAATACAATCGCCAAAGGACCTGGCAAAATGCGATGCGCAAACCGCGCAAAAAAGTACGCAAACGCCAGCACGCCAATGCAGGTCCAATAGATTCCGTCGTGAACGTTGCCGAACAGCTCCTGCAAAAATACGCGCCCGTTCCAGCCAATCAGCGCATTAATCAAGCTGACGATGGTCAAAATGACCGCCAGCGTCACAGCAAAACGTCTTCTCATGCATCATGCTCCCGTTTATGGAATTAGTTCTACCTCATATGTACGGATAATAGCCGTTGCCGGTTGCTTTTTTTGCCGCAAGCCGTTCACAGCAGCAGCCGGATTTCCTCGGCGCAAGCCGGGTCGTCATGACGCGCATTGCCTACACGGGCTGACACCGGGTAGGCTTTCATCTCCGCTGCCGGGTAAGGCCGCAGCAGCCCACTTAGCTCGCCGGGAGCGCTCACGCTGCGATCGAGCCACAGCGCTTCGTCTTCAGGCCGCAAAATGACAGGCATCCGGTCGTGAATGTCTGCGACCAACTCGTTGGGAGTCGTTGTAATTACGGTACAAGTCGACACCTTCGTACCGTCGGGAGACACCCATGTGTCATATAAGCCGGCCATACCGAACAGCTCGCCGCTTTTGAGCATAAGACGCATCGGTTGCTTGCTTCGTCCCGTCGCCTTCCACTCATAGAAGGAATCCGCTGGAAGCACGCAGCGTTTTCGCCGAAAGGGCCCGCGGAACGCAGGCTTGTCGGCAATCGTTTCGGCCCGGGCGTTCAACGTCCGGTAAGCTATTTTTTCGTCCTCCGCCCACTCGGGGATCAACCCCCAGCGCAGCTCTCCGAGCCGATACCGGCTTCCGTCGTGGAGCACCGCGGGTACGAGTTGTCCCGGCGCTACATTATAACGGGGCGCAAAAAAACGGATGCCCGTCACATCGATATGATAACGCAGCATCAATTCCTCCAGCGGCACACCAATTGTGTAACGTCCGCACATGTCGCATCCCTCCTTTTTCTATTATACCAAAAAAATAATCGCGCCGCCCCTTGAAACCGAATGCGCGTTCGTGTATCCTGAAAACAGGAACAAGAGTTCGCTTTTTTTCAAAAAAATCACTATAATTCATGCAAACCACCGCACGGAGGATGTCCGAGCTATGAGCCCATCGAATCGTAATCGCGTCATCCTGCTGGCTGACTGCGAATCGTTTTACGCCAGCGTGGAGAAAGCCGCAAATCCCGCTTATGCGAAGCGTCCGCTGGTCGTCGCCAGCGAGCCGTCCAAAGCAAGCGGTTTGATTCTCGCCGCCTGTCCGATCGCCAAAACCTTTGGCATTTCGACCACCGAGCGGCTGGGAGCTGCACTGGCCAAATGCCCGGAGCTCGTCATCGTTCCGCCGCGCATGCAAACTTATATCAATATTTCCTTGCTGATTACCGGCATTTTCGAGCAATTCACCGAGCTCGTCGAACCGTATAGCATCGATGAGCAATTCCTTGACCTGAGCGGCTCGCTTTCGTTGTGGGGTGGTTCGCCAGAGGCGATTGCCAGCCATATTCAGCAGCGCGTGCTACTTCAGACCGGCGTCTGGACGCGCATCGGCATCGGACCCACGAAGGTGCTGGCGAAGATGGCGTGCGATTTGTTTGCCAAGAAACGGGCCGACGGCTTGTATACGCTTCGTCCCGACCTCATCCCTGATACGCTGTGGCCGCAGCCTGTACGCGGCATGTTCGGCGTCGGCCCGCGAATGGCCGGCCATTTGACGGCAATGGGGCTGCAGACGATCGGTGACGTGGCCGGCATGCCGCTGCCGCGGCTGAAGGACAAGCTGCGCGCCAGGCTTGGACGCAGCAGCAACGTCCAAGCCGAAGTGCTGTGGCGTACCGCGAACGGCTTGGACGACAGCCCGGTGACGCCACGCGTCCGCACCTCACAGCACGCGATCGGACACCACATTACACTGCCGCGCGAATATGCCAAGCGCCGCGATATCGAGACAATTTTGCTGGAGCTGTGCGAGGAGGTATGCCGCCGCTGCCGGGCGCGCCGTTTTATCGGGAATGTCGTTTCCGTAGGCGCGCAAAGCGAAGCGGAAGGAAAATCTTCCAGCTTTTACCGTCAGGTGAAGCTGCTGGACGGCACCAGCTCTGCCGGCGAGGTATTTCAAGCGGCGATCCGGCTTTTCGACAAAATCTGGGATGGAAGTCCGATCCGCGGAGCAGCCGTTGCGCTGTCCGGACTGAGCGAAGACCGCGGTTACCAGCTGACGATGTTTGATGACCGGCCACGCCTGCGGGAGCTGGAGCGAGTAACTGATGATTTGAAGACCAAATATGGCAGCGGCGTTATCGCTCGCGCCTCTACCCTGCTGGAGAGCAGTCAATTCCACACGCGTTTGGACAAAATCGGAGGTCATGACAAATGAGCAAAAAGCTGCAGGGCAACGGACTGTGGGAATCAAGCAAGATGATGCTTCATGAACATAAGGCCGCGTTGCTGGAACGGCAGCTGCCCGACCACGAGCACGGCATACGGGCTCATCTGCCCACGCAAGAGGATTTGCGTCTGGTGCGCAGCTGCGTGCTGCTGCCGATGATGATCGGCATTGTGGAATCGAACGGACGTGGCATGGAGTCGTCCAGTTATCCGCTCAAGACTTTATATATCAACGCGACGCAAATTTTGCTGAACCGTCTGTATGACGAGCTCGCACAAGTCAAACGCACGCTCAAAGAGCGGCACATTCACATCCGCGAGGAAGAACATCTGGACGGGGCTATTCATTATCGCCTTGTGTGCCGAGGCTACGAAGACCGTTTGACGCTGCTCCGGGATATCGCCCGGGCCGAGATCGGCGCGCGGATCGGCCAGCATATACATGCTATTTTTCAGGAACAGAACGGCAAAAAGACGCCGCAAGACGGTACAAGACCGTAAGCAGCGCCTTCTCTTTTACGATATCTTCATTCGCATCCTAGTCCCGCGTGATCGTTACCATGCGATATTCGCCATTCCACTCCACGCTTGCCCCAAGCGCTTCGGCAATGAAGCGCAGCGGCACGAACGTCGTGCCGTTTTTGATGACTGCCGGACTGTCCAGCATCACTTCCTCGCCGTTGACTAGCGCCGTGCGGCTGCCTATAGTCAGCTCCACGTCTGTATCCGTCCACTCGTCATGAATGGAAACGACGCGCGTCGCTTCATTCCACTCAGCTTTGCCGCCCATACGCTCGGCGATATCGCGAGCCGCAACCATCGACACTTCATCCTCATTCACATAAGGATGCGAAGCATCGTATTCGGACGAATAACTGTCGTCATCTTCGATGAACAAATAAATTTCCTTTTTCGCAACGTGCAGATCATCCTTCAAAAGCTTGTACAAATCCGATTGCTTGTCAAAGTTGTTGAGCAGCTCGTAGCCGTTTAGCGAAGCTACGCTATCGATATCGAGCGTTCCGTTCGACGTATTAATCGAATCGGCCTTCACCGCTTGACCGATATTCCAGATATCCATCGAGCCGCTCATTTTGATCGCAGACAAACCTTCGGCTCCGTCAAGCGGAATTTGCAGATCGAACGTTTCTTTACGAATAAGCTTGCTGCTGTCAATGAACAAATCAAGCTTGAGATAAGCCTGCTCGCTCAGCAGTGCGTCATAGCCCTTGGCTGCAAGACCGTCGGCCAGTGCTGTGTCAAGCTGGTCGACCGCTTTTTGCAGGAAGTGGGAAAGCGTCGTGTACAGAAATTCCACCACCAGCGTTTTGTTGTCCATATACGCCTGTATCAGCTGCATGCCTTCAGCAAGCGACGGATTGGCCGTGTATACCGACAGATCCTCCTGCAACTCTTTATTGTTGTTATCCATGAATTCTTTAAAAACCGGCATCAAGGCATCATACATTTGACCGATAAACGCTTTGAGACCTTCCTTATCGGCCAGCAGGCTGGTCAGAAAGCCCTTCAGCAAATCTGTCAGCTCCGTGCCGTTTACTTCTGCATGCAGTTTGTCCAGCGCCAGCGTCTCGCCGTGTATCTGTTCGCTCACTTGCGTCACACTCACCGTAGCCGGATTTGGCGCGTGATCAGTAAACAGCTTGTACGTAGCGGGAACCAGCTCCGCATATTTGCTGCGCAGCGTCTCTTCCAGATGAGCGCTCAGCATTTGGGCTGCAGTATTGGCAGCGTCATCGGGTGTGCGATTCGTTTTCACGACAATCGGCTTTTTGGAGCCTTTCACATCGATGATGTAATCGTCACCGTCCAATACGAGCCGGAACGGAATTTTTCCTTTGCTGTACACCAGATCGGCATCCATTGACATATGATCGAAATCTTCGGTTTTAGCCGAATGGACGTCTATCGTAATCTGTTTGAACAATTCGGCCAGCGGGTTACCGGCTCCCCACTCGCTATCTTCGGCGGGAACAAATTCGATCTGCATTGTACCCTGAGTCTCATTGGACTGGTGAGCGGACGCATTGACCAGCACTTGTCCGATATCCAGCCCTTGCACGGCCTGGCAGCCCGTCAACAGCACAGCCAGCAGCAGGGCGCAAGCGCACGCCCACGTATGGAACTTTCTTTTCTGCATGCTTCAATCTTCTCCTCTTTCAACCAATTTTAGTAGAATGCTATAAAAGCATAACATAGCGAACGCCTTTTGTGTTAAAAAATGACTGTGTCTAATCTTCCATATTTATCCACAAACTACGAACGTGACGGTTCGCCCTGTAAAAACATCCGGGCTACTTCCTGCCAATCGTTCACGCGGGTGTACGCGGTTTCCAGCATATTGTGCGGCGCGCTGAACAATATGCCTTTTCCGCTAAAGCCCGGAAAATGACGCGCGTTATCGTCGATCAAAAAATCAGCGTGCACAATACTTTTGTCTCCGCAAAACACCAGATGTGAATCGGGAATAAACGGAAAATGCTCCTTCAGCCAAGCATACTTGGCCGGAAAAGAAGTCGGATACTCCATTGCCGCAGTTGTAATAAAAATCTCGTAGCGCTCCATCAGTGCCTGCACCACCTCCTGGCTGCCCGGCATTACTGCCAGATCGCGAAAAAAATCGGCGGCATAAATCCACTCCGTCAACAGCGGAACCTGCTCGGCAGGGACGAATTTGCGCAGCTTGACGCCATGCAAATCGCGCTTGGTCAACGATTGTCCAAAATGCTGATTATACATCTGCAAATGCTTCGAGACCATATCGGCAATCACTTCATCCATATCGATCGCAATGCGTTGCTTCATTGATGTCACTCCTTGCTCCTCCAATAATTATGAAACTCAAATTCTATCATTATAACATAGCGTTCGAGTGGACGTTAGTCCATAAACTACCATTGCCAGCGCCCGCGAACCTGTGGTATGCTTGTTAAAATTTACCCAAAACCGGAGGTCACGCCCCCATGGCTTTTTATTATTCGGAACCGTCCCGAACGTTTAGCGAATTTCTGCTGCTGCCCAATTTGACTTCCAAGACGTGTACGCCCGACCGCGTCAGTCTTAAAACCCCGCTTTGCAAATTTTCCCGCGGTGAGGAGCCGGCCCTGTCGCTGAATATTCCGTTCTCTTCGGCTGTCATGCAATCCGTCTCCGACGACAACATGGCTGTAGCGCTCGCTCGCGCCGGCGGCATTTCCTTTATTTTCGGTTCGCAGCCGATCGAAAGCCAAGCGGACATGGTGCGCAAAGCCAAAGGCTACAAAGCCGGCTTTGTCGTCAGCCGTTCCAATTTGACGCCCGAGCATACGTTAAAGGATGTCCTGGAGCTCAAAGAGCGGACCGGCCACTCGACGGCCGCAGTGACGCACGACGGCACGCCCAAAGGCCGTTTGCTCGGCATCGTGACCAGCCGCGATTACCGGGTCAGCCGCGACGCAGCGGACAAGCCGGTCGGCGAGTTCATGACGCCATTTGCTTCGCTCATTTATGGCCAATCGGGCATTTCCTTGTCCGAAGCCAATGATCTGATCTGGGAGCATAAACTCAATTGCTTGCCGATTGTCGACGATAACGGTCATTTGGATTACCTCGTCTTCCGCAAGGATTATGACGCACACAAAAACAACCCGACCGAGCTGCTCGACGCCAACAAAAGCTACATCGTCGGCGCCGGAATCAACACGAAGGATTACAAGGAACGCGTAGCTGCGCTGGTAGAAGCGGGCGTAGACGCGCTGGTGATCGACTCCTCTGACGGCTACACGGAATGGCAGCGTGAAACGATTGAATATGTAAAAGCCCATTTCGACGTTAAGATCGGTGCAGGCAACGTCGTTGATCGCGAAGGCTTCCGCTATTTGGTCGATGCGGGCGCCGACTTCGTCAAAGTCGGCATCGGCGGCGGCTCCATTTGCATCACGCGTGAGCAAAAGGGAATCGGCCGCGGCCAGGCGTCGGCGGTCATCGAAGTGGCGGAAGCGCGGCAGCAATACTTCGAAGAAACCGGCATCTATGTGCCGATTTGCTCCGATGGCGGCATTGTGCATGACTACCACATTACGCTGGCGCTGGCAATGGGCGCTGATTTTGTGATGATGGGGCGCTACTTTGCCCGCTTTGACGAAAGCCCGACGCGTAAGCTGAAAGTAGGCAACAACTTTGTTAAAGAATTCTGGGGCGAAGGCTCGAACCGGGCCCGCAACTGGCAGCGCTACGACACCGGCGGCAAGCAAGGTCTCGTGTTCGAGGAAGGTGTGGACTCTTACGTGCCTTACGCCGGAGGCCTGCAGGAAAATCTCGACAAAACCATCAGCAAAATCAAATCGACCATGTGCAACTGCGGTTCCCTGACCGTCGAGCAGCTGCAGCGTACGGCGCGCATCACGCTGGTCTCGGCAACCAGCATCGTCGAAGGCGGCGCGCACGATGTCATTTTGAAGGAAAACAGCTTGTCCGGCGAATAAACCGGCAAGCTTTCAAGCAAAAAGGCTGTTCCACAGCACCGGCGTCCTGCCGGTCGTGGAACAGCCTTTTTATTGCGCCCAGCGGTGAAGCAGACCGACCTGTCGCGAATCTCTAAGAATGGCAAGCGCGGTATCTTCCGCGTTTCAAGCTCTCCAGCCCCTGTGGAAGAACCTGCAAGCAGATTCGCCTTCGTTCGTCTCCCGCCGCACCCTGATAAGGCCCGGATGCGCCGAAAGCCCCCCCCATCTGCCGCCCGTCAGTCCAACACCTCGCTATCAAACACATGCTCCTTCTGCAAAAACACACGCAGCGGCATGTACGCGGCCCCGGTCCAAAACGCCGAATCCGCCACCAGCTCGGCCGCGTCGTCGCGCGCCTGCTCCATCGTCTCGAAATCGCTCATCAGATCGGCGATCCGGAATTCCGGCAGCCCGCTTTGCTTTGTGCCGAAAAAATCGCCCGGACCGCGCAGCTCCAGATCGCGCCGGGCGATCTCGAAGCCGTCCGCCGTATCCGTCATCGCCTTCATCCGTTCCTTGCCGACTTCCGTTTTCGGATCGGCAATGAGCACGCAATACGATTGATGCTCCCCGCGTCCGACGCGTCCGCGCAGCTGGTGCAGCTGCGACAGCCCGAAACGGTCGGCGTCGTAGACGACCATCAGTGTCGCATTGGGTACATCAACGCCGACTTCAATAACCGTGGTCGACACGAGCGCCGCCAACTCGCCGTCTTTGAACTCGCGCATCACAGCATCCTTTTCCTGCGTGCTCATCCGCCCGTGAAGCAAGCCGACGCGCAGCTGCGGGAAATGCTGCTGCAACTGAATATGGACATCGATGGCGTTTTGCACATCCAGCTTGTCCGATTCCTCGATCAGCGGACAAATGATGTACGATTGCCGGCCGGCAGCGGCTTCTTTTTCGATAAATCCGAGTACCCGCTCCAGCATCGAATGCTTGACCCAGAACGTCTGGATCGTCTTGCGCCCCTTGGGCAGCTCCCGCAAGGTCGATACGTCCATATCGCCAAACGCGGTGATGGCCAACGTCCGCGGAATCGGCGTCGCCGTCATCGTCAGCACATCGGGATTCATTCCCTTGCGCCGCAGCACGCTGCGCTGGTTGACGCCAAAGCGATGCTGCTCGTCAGTCACGACCAGACCAAGCTGACGAAAGACGACATCATCTTGAATCAGCGCATGCGTACCGACAATCACATCGGTCAAACCCATCTGCAACGAAGCCAGCAGCTCGCGGCGTTGTCTGTCGGTGGAGCTGCCCGTCAACAAGGCCACCTGCAGCCCATACGGCGCATAAAGCTGCTCCAGAGAGCGCTTGTGCTGCTCGGCCAAAATTTCCGTCGGCACCATCAGCGCGCCCTGACAGCCCGCTTTGACCGTCGCATACAGCGCAGCCGCCGCTACCACCGTCTTACCGGCGCCAACATCGCCTTGCAGCAGCCGATTCATGCAGTAAGGCTGCTGCATGTCATGCAATATCTCGCCGATCACCCGCTTTTGCGATTCAGTAAGCTGAAAAGGCAGCGCCCGCACGAACGCACGAACCGCCGGCAAATCGACTGCCTGCGCCAGTCCGTCAGCCCGACTGCGCGTCACCGCGCGGTACGCCTGCAGCTTGAGCTGGAACAAAAACAGCTCCTCATACACCATGCGCCGCCGCGCCTGCTTGCCTTCCTCTACGCCGGCCGGTTGATGAATGACCGCCAGCGCTTTGCCGCGCGGCATCAAGTCGTAACGGCGAACGAGCGCTTCGGGCAGCACCTCGCCAATCATCGCGCCATATTGCTGCAAGGCTTGCTGCATCGTCTTGCGCATCCATTTCTGCGTGATGGAACCGGCAACCGAATACACCGGCTGCACCGTCCCTTGCTTCGATTCCGCCTGACCGGGAAATTCCGAGTCGGAGACCGTCATCTGCATGCGCTTGCCGTCCCATTTGCCCGTCAGCATAATCTCCTGCTGGACGCGCAGCTTCTCTTTCAGGAAATGGCGGTTGAACCAAACCGCCGTCACGAGGAACGTATCGACCATAACCTTGCACGACAGCCGAGACTTGCCGCCATACCGCTGCAGCACAGGCTCGCCGATAATCGTGCCTTGAATCGTAATCCGGTCGCCGTCCTTTACCCCTGTCAGATCACGCACCGTATAATCCTCATAGCGAAACGGCACATATTCCAACAAATCCATAACGGAAAAAATGCCCATGGAGTTCAGCTCAGCCGCCTTTTGAGCGCCGACTCCATGGACCTCGCGTACTTGTATCCGGCTTACATCCATCTGCTCAATCCGTGCTGACGAATGCAGCGATCGTCCCCGGACCGGCATGCGCGCCGATGACCGGCCCCAGCGCAATGTAAGCGGCGGCGCGCACCTGAAAGCGCTCGGTCAGGGCATCACGCAGCTGATCGGCGCCCTCCAGGTTGTTGGCATGGGCAATATACAGGCGGATCGGCCTTCCGGCAATATCCTGTTCCAGCAGCTCAACGATCCGGGCCATCGCCTTTTTGTGTCCGCGCACCTTATCCACTGCAGCGACCTCGCCCTCGGGATCGATCGAGAGAATCGGTTTAATGTTCAGCAGCGAGCCTAGCAGCGCAGAGGCTTTGCCGATTCTTCCGCCTTTTTGCAAAAATTCGAGCGTATCGACCAGAAAATAAATATAAAAGTTCTCACGCATCCGCTCGATTAATTGCACAATTTGCTCTACGCTTTGTCCCTCTCGCGCCGCTTCCGCAGCAGCCACGACGAGCGCGCCGATTCCGTAAGACGCCGAACGGGAGTCCACGACGTGCACCTTGGCGGATTCGAGCATCGATGCAGCCAAAACCGCCGACTGGTACGTGCCGCTCAGCACCGAAGCCAGGTGAATGGAAATGACCTCCACGTCGGACTCGGCCGTCAAGCGCTCATAAACAGCCAAAAATTCAGCCGGAGACGGCTGCGATGTTTTCGGAAACACGCCTGACGATTGCAGCTTTTCGTAAAAATGCTCCGACGTGAGCGTGACTGTATCCAAAAAGGTTTCGCTGCCGAAATGTATGTTGAGCGGCACCATTTCAATGCCCAGCTCCTCGCGAACCTCAGCCGGAATATCCGCTGTGCTGTCGGTTACGATGCGTACTTTGCCCAATCCGCTTCCACTCCTCATCTAAATGGCGACCGCTTCGCCTCGTCCTTATTCAACGGAAAAAATATACGGATAGAGCGGCTGTCCGCCCGGATGCAGCTCGATATCCATGCCCGGATACATCTCGCCGATGAACGCGCACAGCTCCTCAGTCTCATCGGGTTTTGCGTCCACGCCGGTCAGGATCGTAACCAACTCGTCGCCTTCCTCGACCATTTCCTGCAGCAGCTTCTTGCTGGCATCCATCAGTCCCGGCAGCGAGCAAACAATCGTTCCGTCTTCGATGCCAATACAATGTCCCATTTTGATTTCAATGCCGTCCATGCTCGTATCGCGCACAGCAAACGTCACCTGGCCGGACTTGATTCGCTTGATCGCTGCATTCATTGCGCTTTCGTTCACAGCTGCATCCGCTTTGTCCTGGAACGCCACGATAGCGGCCAGACCCTGCGGAATCGATTTGGTCGGAATGACGATCAGCTGCTTGTTCTCGATCAATCCAGCCGCTTGCTGCGCGGCCAAAATAATGTTCGAGTTGTTGGGAAGCACGAAAATCGTCTCGGCGTCGATGCGTGCAACCGCCTTCACGATATCCTCGGTGCTCGGATTCATGGTCTGGCCGCCGGACAACACCACGTCAACGCCAACGCTTGTCATAATGTCCGTGATGCCTTCGCCGATTGCCACAGCTACCATGCCGTACCGCTTGGCCGCAGGACGCGGAGCAGGCTTTGCAGACGCTGCGGCTGCCTGGGGGCGCGCAGGCATGGCGGCGCCGTGCTCCTCAAGTATGTGCGAATGCTGATCACGCATATTTTCAATTTTGATCCGGCTCAAATCGCCGAATTTCATCGCCTCGTTCATCACTTCGCCCGGATATTCGGCGTGGATATGCACCTTTACCAGACCTTCGTCGGCAACGACGAGCAGCGAATCGCCAAGCTCGCCGAGTCTGGCCCGGAAAGCGCTCTCCTCGAACGTCTGCCCCTTCGTCTTGCCGGGTACCACGGTCAGCATAAATTCGGTGCAGTAGCCGAATTCGATGTCCTCCGTCGCCAGCTGCGCCTGCGCCGGCCGCGACGCCGCATGAGCGGCTTTGGCCAGCTCCAGCGTCTCAGGTGCCGCTGCCATTGCAGCAGACGGTACGGCCAGCTCGAACGGCGCGTCAAGAATGCCGTCGTCCTCTGCCGTTTCCGCCCCGTACGCATACGCTCCGCCGCGGCGCAGTGCAGCCACAAAGCCCTCGTACACGTGCACAAGACCTTGTCCGCCTGCGTCTACGACGCCGACCTGCTTCAGCACCGGCAGCTGGTCTGGCGTACGCAGCAACGCTTCCTTCGCCTTGCCGAGCACCTCCTGCATCAGTTCCAGCACATCGGCTGTCCGTTTGACTTGGAGCGCGTGCTTGGCCGCTTCCTTGGATACGGTAAGAATCGTGCCTTCAACGGGCTTGACAACCGCTTTGTACGCCGTCTCGACGCCTGTCTGCAGTGCCTGGGCAAACTGCTGGGCGTTCGCTTCTTCCAAATCGTGAACGTGCTTGGCAAAGCCGCGGAACAGCTGTGAAAGGATCACGCCGGAATTGCCCCGCGCGCCCATCAGCAATCCCTTCGACAACGCATCGGCAGCTTTTCCCAGATGAGCGGACGGCTTCTTCTTCAATTCCTCCACGCCGGAAGCAAACGTCAGATTCATATTGGTGCCGGTATCTCCGTCCGGTACGGGAAACACATTCAGCCCGTTAACCTTGTCCGCTTGGTCGCGCAGATTATCCGCACCAGCAAAGACCATAGCTGCGAAGTCAGTTCCATTCACTGAAATAAAGCGCTTACTCAAAGCGTATTCTCCTCCCTGGTGTCAGGCCTCTACTTGGCTACGCGAACGCCCTGCACATATATATTGACTTGATCAACATGAACGCCGATCACTTCGTTCATTACGTATTTGATTTTCGTTTGCACGTTGCCCGCGACTACGGAAATCTTCGTTCCATAGCTGACAATAATGTACATGTCAATCTCCAGCCGGTCCTTGTCCCGGCGCACTTCGACACCGCGCGTCAAATTGTCGCGGCCGAGCAGCTCGGCAATGCCGTCCTTGAGCTGCTTGCGCGAAGCCATGCCGACAAGCCCGTAGCAATCGAGGGCCGCCGATCCCGCCAGCGTAGCAATCACTTCCTGGGTGACGAACACCTTGCCGTATTCGGTTTTCAGTTCGATAGGCATATCAACAGCTCCTTATGTAAGGGTCTTTGGACTAATCTTCATTGTACTATAACGGCAACAATAAATAAACGGTAAAAAAGCGGCGAATTCGTTGACTAGCGACGGAAGCCTATGCTATTATATCTAAGTGTGTTTTTATCGGCTGATTTTGCGTCGATGCAAGCAATGGTAATTTTGAGGAAAGCTGTCATGTCAAGCTTTAGGCTTGCCACCCAGGCTGCTTTGTATACTGCCGAAGGAGGTGTCAAACATGTCCCGTAAATGCTTTATCACTGGCAAAAGCCCAGGCACTGGCAACCACGTGTCTCACGCCAACAACAAAAACAAACGCACTTGGGGCGTTAACGTTCAAAAGGTTCGCATCCTCGTTGATGGAAAACCGAAACGTGTCTACGTAAGTGCACGCGCGCTGAAATCCGGCAAAGTCACTCGCGTATAGTTGAATCGCGCATAGACAAAAAGCACCTTACGGTGCTTTTTTTGCATGCTGCGCTATTAATTTTTACTAAACGTATTGAGCATGGCCTTTACGACACCACCCAGAAACTTCGGTAGCTTGATTGTGTAAAACTTCATCCTCTACCCCTCCTTCACTGATTGCGCCATGCAACCCTCGCCTCGTTACCACAGTATATGCCCGGACCGTCAAAACGTTCACTAAAACATCAAAGCCGGCGCCGGAGGCTGCTCTTGCACAAAAAAAGGCTACAAGAGCGCTTGACTCTTGTAACCATATGTATGCACATCCCATTCAGATATGCTCAGATATGAGGATAAAACGCGACTGCCATCCGAAAAACGAAATAAAAAAGGATCGAGAGTAAAATAAACCAAACCCGCAAGCTCGTCTGATCAAAGCGGCGAAAGAAGCGGATACCGGCATAAACGGCTCCGATCGAGAACAGGAACTTGGAAAAATCGTGCAAGCTCGCATACAGCGTGAGCAAAATACCGACCAGCACGCTGTAGACGAACAACCATAAAAGCCTCATGATCGCCGCTTCCTTTCACCCGCGAATTCGCCGGATCGCTTCTGCGCGGTCCTGCTGGCCGAATACGGCAGTTCCAGCTACCAGCACGTCCGCTCCGGCCGCTTCAACCTGACGGGCCGTTGTTTCGTTGATGCCGCCGTCTACTTCAATATGCAGACCGCTTAAACCGCGTTCGTCGGCCATGTCGCGCAGCGCGCGAATTTTGCCGAGCATGCCGGGAATAAACGCCTGACCGCCAAAACCGGGATTGATCGTCATGATCAGTACGAGATCAAGCGCTTCGTCCAGAACGTGCTCGATCATCGCCAGCGGCGTTGCCGGGTTCAGCACGACTCCGGCGCGCACGCCGCCTGATTTAATCAAGTGCAGCGTCCGGTGAAGGTGCGTACACGCTTCGACATGAACGGAAATCAGGTCCGCGCCCGCTTTCACAAAGTCGGGAATATACCGCTCCGGCTGCTCGATCATCAAATGCACGTCGATCGGCAGCTTCGTCAATGGACGAATCGCAGCCAGCACCGGCGCGCCGATCGTAATGTTCGGCACGAAATGCCCGTCCATCACGTCAAAATGAATCCAGTCCGCGCCGCTGCGCTCCACCTCAGCTATTTCCTCGCCAAGCCTGGCGAAATTTGCAGACAAAATCGAAGGAGCTACATAGACCATCGATCAATACCTCCTCTTTTTATCCTTCATTTCCGCGAGAAACGTAATGTAATGCTCATATCGCGACCGGGCGATTCCGCCCTGCTCCACCTCTTCGCGTACTTTGCAGCCCGGCTCGTGCAGATGCAGACAGCCGCGGAAGCGACAGGTCTCGGCTGGTTGGGCGAATTCGCGGAAGCAAGCGCCGAGATTCTCCACCTCCAGCTCGACAAAGTCCAGCTGGCTGAAGCCCGGCGTATCGGCCACATAGCCGCCGCCGTCCAACGGCAGCAGCTCGACATGGCGCGTCGTATGCTTGCCGCGGCCCAGCCTCTGGCTGATCGCGTTCGTTTCCAGCTCCAACCCGCTGATCATCGCGTTGAGCAGCGACGATTTGCCGACGCCCGATTGTCCAGCAAACACACTGATTGTCCCGCCCAAATGCTCAAGGACTGCCGGAATGCCTTCCTGCACCCGCGAGCTCGTCGTCACGACCCTATAGCCGATACCCGCATAAAGCGCGCAAATGCGTTCCAGCTCGGACGCGGCCATCGCGCCGCTTCCGCCGCCGGCTTCGCCGTCCGCGACCAACAGATCGCTTTTGGTAAAAATCAGCAGCGCGTCCAGCCCCGATTTCTCGATATGGACGAGAAACTTGTCCAATAGCTGCAGATTGAGCGTTGGTTCGGCAACGGCAAAAACGAGCGCCGCCAGCCTCACATTGGCGATCGGCGGCCGGATCAGCTCGGAGAAGCGCGGCTTGATTTCCGTGACCGTGCCTTCTCCGTTTTCCGTCAGCTCGAATTGCACATCGTCGCCGACCAGCGGCGTGATGCCTTTCTTTTTAAACACCCCGCGGGCCCGGCATTGAACAAGCCCGCCGTCCTGCAGTCGCTGCCCTTCGGGCAGCACGTAATAATATCCGCTAAGCGCTTTAACGATGCTACCTTGAGGCATTAATTTGCGCCTCCGCCTGTCGTTTTACCCGGTCCGCCGCCGGGACCTGCCGGAGCGTTGCCGCCTGCGGGAATGGCCCCATCCGACTTGCCGCCCGGCTTAGGCGTCGGGCTCGCAGACGATTCATTCTCTACGGCCGTCTTGCCGTTCTTTTGATCCAGATAATCCTGATACGTCCGCGTAATCGAATTGACGAGCTGATCGCCTTCCTTGACGAGAATGACGGCTTTTTTGTCCGGCGCGACAATCACCTTGACGTCGACGGTTTCGTCCTTGCTCACCGTTTCCGACTTGTAATCGAAGTTATCGTATTGCGCGTCGCTGACCACGATTTTGAAATCCGACGCTTTGCCGTCCGCAGACGGATGAAGCGGCACGCTGACGATCAGCTCGCCCGCCTCTTCCGGCAAGCCGTCACTGATAATCAGGCTGACCTCTGCCCCCGGCGAAACCTCGTCATTGTATTCATAAGGGAATTGCTTGATGACCTTGCCTTTCGGCTGCTTGTAGCTCTTCTCACGGGTAATGCCGCTGGCCGGCAGCTTGAGGCTCAGCACGCCGAGCTTGGCTTTGGCTTCCGCTTCGGTCAGACCGACGAGGTCCGGCATTTTGAACGTCTCCCGCCCCTTGCTGACATTGAAGCTGATGCTGGCTGTCTCCAGCTCGAACTCTTCGCCTGCCTCCGGCTTTTGCTGCAAAATCGTATCCGGCGCCTCGTCGGTAAACATTTGCTTGATCGAAATTTGCTCATCCTTCAGACCCAACGCCTGAAGCTTGAGCTTGACGTCCTTGAGCGACATGCCGACGTAATCGTCCATTTTCAGCTTGGCCGGCCCTTTGCTGACATACAACGTCACCTTCGTGCCGACATTCAGCTTCATTGCGGTCGGGTCCTGACGAATGACCGTGTCTTTGTCCAGCTTGCTGTCCTCGGGCACAACCGTTGAATCCAGCTTGACCGCACGCAGCTTTTCCTGCGCCGCATCCAGCGGCATATTGACGACATTCGGCACGTCAACCGTTTCAATAATCAGCTTCTGCTTGACAAAGCCGACAGCATACCACATGCCGCCCAGCACGATCAGCAAAGCGACAATCCACACGGTCGGCTTGATCCAGCCATTTTTCTTAGGCGGCTCGCCGCGCCAGACCGGCTTTTCGTCCTCTTCGAACGATTCGCCGAGCTGATTCGGCCGAATTGCCGGCATGACCAGCGTCCGCTCATCGTCCATGCCGTCGGCGTCCCAGAACGTCACCTTCGCCTCGTTGCGGCGGCCCGGGGTCAGACAGGTATCCAAATCCTCCATCATCTGCTTGGCCGATTGGTAGCGCTCCTCGGGCTTTTTGCGCATCGCCTTCAAAATAATATTTTCCACGCTTTGCGGAATGAGCGGATTGACCTTGCGCGGCTCCTCAACATCCTCCTGCAGATGCTTGAGCGCAACGCTGATCGGGCTTTCGCCGAGAAACGGCAGCCGCGCGGTCAGCATCTGGTACATGACGATGCCCAGCGAATACAAATCGGATTTTTGGCCCGTATTCGTGCCTTTGGCATGCTCTGGCGAAAAATAATGCACCGAACCGACCACCGAGCCGGTTTGTGTAATCGTCGAAGACGTGGCAGCGCGGGCGATGCCGAAATCGGTCACCTTGACCCGGCCGTTTTTGCCGATCAGGATGTTGTGCGGCTTGATGTCGCGGTGAATGATTTCATTATGGTGCGCATGATCGAGCGCGTCGGCGATCTGGCTGGCGTAATGGACAGCCTCTTCCACCTGCAGCGGAGCCCGTTCCTTGATCAAATCGTTAAGCGTCGTGCCCTCCACATATTCCATGACAATGTAATGCACGTCGCCCTCTTGGCCGACATCGTAAATGCTGACGACGTTCGGGTGCGACAGCGAAGCGGCCGCTTGCGCCTCCCTGCGGAAACGCCGGATGAATTCTTCGTCGTGCACGTATTGCTGGCGCAGCACCTTGACCGCCACCTTGCGGTTGAGCAGCACATCGTGCCCTTTATAGACCAAGGCCATGCCGCCGCCGCCGATTCGCTCCAGGATTTCATACCTGCCGCCGAGTTTTCTGCCGATCAAAGCTCATCACCCCTTCCGTTGTCCGCATCCCGTTTGTGCGCAAATAAAATGACCGTGACATTGTCGTCGCCGCCCGCGTCCAGCGCGCTGTCAATCAGCGCCTGCGCCGCCTGCTCCATATCCGGATGGGCGCGAACAATCTCGCCGATCCGCTGCGCATCGACCAGCCCGCTCAAGCCGTCTGTACATAACAGAATCGTATCGCCCTTCTGCCAGGCGTATTCATGCAGATCGACCTCGACGCCCGGCTCGGTGCCTAGCGCCCGCGTCAGCACATTGCGCCGCGGGTGATGCTCCGCTTCCTCTGCGGTAATCTGGCCGTTTTTGACCAGCTCGTTGACGAGCGAATGGTCCTCGGTTAGCTGCAGCACGCCGCCGGCGTTAATTTTGTAAGCACGGCTGTCGCCGATATGGCCAATCATCAGCAGCTCACGGGACGCCAGCGCCACGACGACCGTCGTGCCCATGCCGTAGTAATTTTCGCGTTGCGATGCAAATTCGTAGATGTTTTCGTTCGCCCGTTCGATTGCAGCGCGCACGGCCTCCTTGCAATCGCTGACCGGCATGTTGCCATGAATCGACTGCAGCTCGGCCTGTATGGTTTCTACCGCCATCTGGCTGGCCAAATCGCCGGCTTGATGACCGCCCATGCCGTCCGCGACGATTGCCAGCCCCAAACCGTTTAGCTCCGGCTGCACCGCGGCGCGGTCTTCATTCACCAAGCGCACTTTGCCGATATCGGTACGGCTCACCATCTTCATCCGACTTCACCCCACTTGCTTACTTGCGATCCATATGCTTGGCCCTAAGCTGCCCGCAGGCGGCCGCGATATCGCTGCCCTGCTCGCGGCGAATGGTCGCGTTGATTTTGCCCTTTTCCAAAATGCGCTGAAACGTAAAAATATCGTCGCGCGGCGTCCGCTTGAAATCGCGCTCGGCCACGAAATTGACCGGAATGAGGTTCACGTGGCTCAGCGGCAGCTCGCGCAGCACCGCGGCCAGCTCCTCCGCATGCTCGGGCTGATCGTTGACCTCGCCCATAAGGGCGTATTCGAACGTGATCCGCCGGCCCGTTTTGGCCGTGTAGTATTTGCAGGCTTCGATCAGGTCGGCAAAAGGAAACCGGCGGTTGACCGGCATCAGCTTCGAGCGCAACGCGTCGTTCGGCGCATGAATCGAAATGGCCAGATTAACCTGCAAATTCTCATCGGCGAACTTGTAAATATTCGGCACAATTCCGCTCGTCGACACCGTAATATGACGCTGCCCGATGTTCAACCCCTTAGGATGAATCATCAGCCGCAGGAAATTCATCGTCGCCTCGTAATTCTCGAACGGCTCGCCGATGCCCATAATGACGATGGAGCTGATTCTCTCATTCGCCTGATCCAGCAAACGCTGCGCCCAGACCACCTGGGCGACGATTTCGCCGGCCCGCAGATCGCGCTTCAAACCGCCGAGCGTCGAGGCGCAAAACGTACAGCCGACGCGGCAGCCGACCTGTGTCGTCACGCAAATGCTGTTGCCGTAATTGTGCTTCATGACCACGGTTTCAATCGCGTTTTTATCGGCAAGCTCGAACAGGAACTTCACCGTACCGTCCTGCGATTCGTATTTGGCGATTTCCGTCAGGGTCACAAATTCAAACTGCGCCGTCAGCTTCTCGCGCAGCGCTTTCGGCAGGTTGGACATCTCCTCGAAGCTGGCCACGCGCTTGACGTACAGCCAGTCGAAAATTTGCCCGGCGCGGAAGCCCGCTTCGCCGTTCTCCTTGACCCATTCCTGCCATTGTTCCCAATTTAAATCATAAACAAAAGGTTTCATCGTTTATCCCAACCCGTACGTATGGATGTTTTTGCTAATCTGCCAATCTTGTCTATTTTAGCACAAACGGCGCGCGAACACACTTTCCGCGCAATAGGCGGAGCAGCGACGTTTACGCCCGCTTGCGCAATCTGGCGATAAAAAATCCGTCGGAGCCGAACTGCTGCGGCAAAATGCTGACCATGCCCGAAGCGGCCTGCTCGCCCAGAGCCGCGAACGCAGCGGCAGGCAGCGGCTCCAGCGCAAAATCGTCGTGCGCCTCAAGAAAACGCCGCACCTGCTCTTCGTTTTCGGCGCTTTCCAGCGTGCAGGTGCTGTAGACGAGCACGCCGCCCGGCGCCAGCAAGCTTTGCACGCTGCTGAGCAGCTCGCGCTGCAGCTCGGCGATGCCGGCAATGTCCGCTTCCTGCTTGGCCCATTTCAGGTCCGGCTTGCGGCGGATCACGCCAAAGCCGGAGCATGGAGAGTCGAGCAGGATGCGGTCAAACGAGCCGGGCTCGAAATGTCCGGCCAGCTTGACGGCGTCCAATGTCAGCGTGCGGATCGATTGCAGGCCCAGCCGCTGCGCCTGCTCCTCGATCAGCTGGCGCTTGTGCTCGTGCAGATCGCACGCCCAGATTTCACCGCGATTGGCCATCTTCTCGGCGATATGCGCCGTCTTGCCGCCGGGCGCGGCGCAGCAGTCGAGCACGCGCATGCCCGGCAAAGGCTCCAGCGCCTCGGCGACCAGCATCGAGCTTTCGTCCTGGATCGAATACAGGCCGGCGCGAAAGCGCGGGTCAAGCGCCATATTGCCCGCGCCCATCACGCGCACGCCGCTGGGCGCGAGCGCGGACGGCTCCGCGCGCACGCCGTCGGCGGCCAGCGCGTCAACCAATTGCGCGCGGCTGCCCCGCAAGACGTTCGCGCGCAAGCTGACCGGCGGCGGCTCATTGTTCGCCGCGCAGATCGCTTCGGCCGTGGCTGCGCCAAACTGCCGCACCCAGCGCTGCACGAGCCATTCGGGGTGGGACTCAGCCAGCGCGATGCGCGCCGTGTCCCCGAGCCCCGCCGGCAGCGTAAGCTCGGCTTTGCTGCGCACAACGCTGCGCAGCACGCCGTTGACCATCCCCGAAATACCGGCATGTCCGCGACGCTTGGCGATGTTCACCGCCTCGCTGACGGCCGCATGGTCGGGGATGCGCTGCAAATACACAAGCTGATACACGCTGAGCCGCAGCAGACAGCGGACCCAAGGCTCCAGCTTGTGCAGGCCCTTGGCGACGAAGCGCGTCAAATAATAATCGAGCGTGTTCTGACGCCCGATTGTGCCGTAGACGAGCTCCGTCGCCAGCGCCGCGTCGGCGCGCGGCAAAGCGGCCCGCTGCAGCGTCTGATGCAGCAGCAGGTTGCTGTACGCCGACTGCTCCTCGACGCGAACCAGCACGTCGAGCGCGGCCTCGCGCGCAGAACGCAAAGGAGCGCCGCTGTTCGTGGCGCTTGTGGTCCGTTTTTTTCGTTGTGCGCCCGGCGGCGTGGCCGTCCCGGGCTTCCCGCGTTGCGGGCGATTATCGGATTGTGCTGCCAATGCGAATACCTCGTCTTTATGTAGAATAAGCGCCGGACGCCCCGCTCGCCTCATCAGATCAGCGGGGCCGGCGCAAGGATGATCAGGAGCCAAGCACCGTGCCGGGAGCCAGCGTCTTGCCGCGCGCCAGCTCGGCGGCGTCCATCGCCTTTTTGCCGGCAGGCTGCACGCTGGTCAGCCAAAGCGTGCCGTCGCCGGTCATCACCTCAATACCCGAGGCGCCGCCCTGCAGCACCGTGCCCGGACGTTTGGCGTCCTCCTGCCGTGACGCCGCGACGCCGGAAGATGTCCCTTGCGGCTTGGCGCAGGCCCAAATTTTGAACACTTCGCCATTCCATAACGTATATGCGCCCGGAAACGGATTTAAACCGCGCACCTGATTAAAAATCGTCAGCGCCGGCGCCGACCAATCGATCAGCTCATCCTCGCGCTTGATATTTGGCGAATACACCGCTTCCGCTTCATTTTGCGGCACCGCCTCCAGCCGACCGGCCAGCAAATCCGGCAGCGTCCGCTTGAGCAGACCGGCCCCGGCCTCGCTCAGCTTGACGAACATCGAGCCCGTCGTATCGTCGTCGCCAATCGGCACCTCGACCCTGCTCAGCATATCACCCGTATCCAGCCCTTCAGCCATATACATGATCGTGACACCCGTTACCGCTTCACCGCGCATCACCGCATAATGAATCGGCGCACCGCCCCGGTATTTGGGCAGGAGCGAGGCGTGAATATTGATGCAGCCGAGCTTGGGCAGCTCCAGCACCGATTTGGGCAAAATTTGCCCGTATGCCGCCGTGACGATCAGGTCGGGCGCAAGCTGCCGCAGCGCTTCGACCGCATCGGGGTGGCGCAGCTTCTCCGGCTGCAGCACGGGAATGCCGTGCCGCTCCGCTTCCAGCTTGACTGGCGGCGGTGTCAGCACGCGCTTGCGTCCCTTGGGCCGGTCGGGCTGCGTGACGACAGCCGCAACGTCGTAGCCTTCGACGAGCAACGCCTGCAGCGACGGGACGGCAAACTCCGGCGTACCCATAAAAACAATCTTCACGCTTCTTCTTCCTCTTCCGCTTCCTGAACGTCGTATACGCGCAAAGCGAGATCGGTATACAGCACACCGTTCAAATGATCGATTTCGTGCATGATGCAGCGGGCCAGCAGCTCGGTCCCTTCCACGAAAACCTCATTGCCGTTGCGGTCCTGCCCCTTCGCCTTTACGTACATCGGACGCGTCACGTCGCCCTGCAGGCCGGGAATGCTCAGGCATCCTTCCGGGCCGGTCTGCTCGCCGTTTTTCTCGACAACCTCCGGATTGACCAGCTCGATCAGCCCCAGCTCGTTGCCGACGTCCATCACAATCACCCTTTTCAGAATACCAATCTGCGGAGCGGCCAGACCAACGCCGTTTGCGTCGTACATCGTCTCGGCCATATCGTCCAGCAGCTTGTGGAGATTGGAGTTAAACTTGGTGACCGTAATCGCTTCCTCCCGCAGCACCGGGTCCGGGTCCTTTACGATAATGCGAATTGCCATGCTCGTGCACCTGCCTCTTGGTTTGTATATAAAAATGAACCGTTACATCAAATATTGCGGATCAACGTCCACGCTGATTTGCAGCTTTTCTTTCGCCGATTGCTCCTCGAACAGCGTCATGGCCTGGGCCACAAGCTCGGGAGCCGGAACGTCCCCCCGATATTTTACCACGCATTGGAACCGATATCTATCCTTGATTCGCGACAAGGGCGATGCGACAGGCCCCAGAACCGTCAACCCCTCCGGCATGTCCGCCATCCGGTTGCCGGCTCCCGCTCCTGCCCGCTGGCCGCCGGCTCCCGCACCCGCTCCGTGTCCGGTAGCTCTCTGGCCGTCGGCTTCCGTCATCGCCCGCGCCAGCTCCCGCAGTCGCAGCGCAAACGCCTCGGCCAAGCGAATGAGCATCGGCACCTGCTCATGGGAAAACGTGATCAGAATGAGCCGCTGAAACGGCGGATAGCCTTGCTGCGCGCGAATGGCCAGCTCCTGCACGGCAAAATCGCCATAATCGTGGCGGCTGGCGCACAACACGCTGTAATGCTCCGGCGTATACGTCTGCACGAATACTTCACCCGGCTTGTCGTGGCGGCCTGCGCGCCCGGCGACCTGCGTCAATAGCTGGAACGTCCGCTCTGCGGAGCGGAAATCGGGCAGATTCAGCACCGTATCGGCAGCAATGACTCCAACCAGCGTCACATCGGGAAAATCGAGCCCCTTGGCGACCATTTGCGTGCCCAGCAGCACATCCGCCTGCTTGTTGGCAAACATCGTCAGCCACTTTTCGTGCGAGCCTTTTTCCGTCGTCGTATCCACGTCCATTCGAATGACGCGGATGCCGGGAAACAGCCGGCTCAGCTCCTCCTCGACCCGCTGCGTCCCTGTGCCGAAATGACGGATATGCTCCGAAGCGCAGCTCGGGCATTCGTGAACCTCACGCTCGGCATACCCGCAGTAATGACAGCGCAGCATCCGCGTGCTTTGATGATAGGTCAGCGAAATGTCGCAATGCGGGCACGTTGCTACGAAGCCGCAGGTTCGGCACATGACAAAGGTCGCATAGCCCCGGCGATTCAGCAGTAAAACGGTCTGTTCCTTCTTGTGTAACCGTTCTTCAATCGCTTTATACAGCGGGCGGCTGAACATCGAGCGGTTGCCGCCCTTCAGCTCTTCGCGCATGTCCACAATGCGGACCGGCGGCAAAGGCCGGCCGGCCACGCGCTCGCGCATCGTCAACAGCCGGTACGGGGCTTCGCCCGGCTCCGGCGCGGTTCGCGTCCGCTGCAAGCTTTCCAGCGACGGCGTCGCCGAGCCGAGCACAACGGCCGCTGCATGATGCCGGGCGCGGCGTACCGCAATTTCCCGCGCATGATATTTAGGGCTTTCCTCCTGCTTGTAGGAGGATTCATGCTCTTCATCGATAATGATCAGGCCGATCCGCGTAAAAGGCGCAAAAATCGCCGAGCGCGCGCCGATGACGACCTTGACCATCCGCCGCATAATCTTGCGCCACTCGTCGTAGCGCTCGCCCTGCGACAGCCGACTGTGCAGCACGGCCACTTGATCGCCGAAACGGCCTTTAAACCGCTCGACCATCTGCGGCGTCAGGGAAATTTCCGGCACAAGCACGATCGCTTCGCGCCCTTGATCAAGCGCCTGCTGAATCGATTGCAGGTACACCTCGGTTTTACCGCTGCCCGTGACGCCGTGGAGCAGGAACACCTCATGCCGCTGCTCGGCAACGGCGCTTTGAATCGCAGCGAACACGCCCGTTTGCTCGGGGGTCAGCGGCAGCGCCGAGGTGCGGGCGAATGAACGCCCGGCATACGGATCGCGCAGCACCTCGGTTTCGCGCACCGCCAGCGCTCCGCTGGCCGCCAGGCTTTTGACCGTGCTGGCTCCGACCAGCGCGCGCTCCATCAGCTCGGTCAGCCGCACGGGAGCGGGATTGGCCAGCAAATACGCTAGCACTTCCTTTTGCTTGTGCGAACGGCCGGGCAGCGTTGCCAACACCTGCTCCATTCGCACAGGGTCTGCGGGGAACACCGTCAGCACTTTTTTGGCGCTCATCCGATCCTTGACCACCTGTACCTCGGTCAGCATACCGCCGGCGATCAGCTCCTTGACCAGCGAGCCCTCCTGCGGAAAACGCTCCATCAGCGCTTCGAACGGCACCGCTTCCCGGCTGCGGACAAAATCGATAATCGCCCCCTGCTCGCCGAGAATCAGCTCCTCCTGCCCGCTGCTGTTGTCTTGCTCGCTCCCCAATCCGATCATCCGCTCGTATTTCGCTTTAAGCGCGCCTGGCAGCATCGCCTGCAAAGCGCTGATTTCATGGCACAAATACGTCCGGCTGATCCAGCGGGCCAGCTCCACCAGCTCGGGCGTCAGCGGAGGGACCGGGTCCAGCACGCTTTGAATCGGCTTCACGCGCGCGCCGTCCAGCTCGCTCGTTTCGCTAACGCCGACGACAAAGCCCTGAAGCGTCCGGGGACCGAACGGCACGCCAACCCGGCAGCCGACCTCGACCCAGCGGCGCAGCTGAAGCGGCACCTTGTAATCAAAGGGGCGATTCGTTTGCTTGGACGGAATATCTACGATGACTTTGGCAAACATTACAGCTCCCCTTCTGGCTCCGCAGCGGCACCGACGGCCGCCATGCGGCTTGCTGCCAGCTCCAGCAGCCGGCGTGCCACTTCCTTTTTGCTTTGGATTGGCAGCGCCTCGACCATGCCGCTGCGGTCAAATATGCGCACAATGTTCGTATCGACGCCAAACCCGGCTCCAGCCTGCGAAACGTCGTTGGCCACCAGCAAATCGCAATTTTTGCGCTGAAGCTTGTCCATTGCATGTTGGTCGACGTCGTTCGTTTCCGCAGCAAAGCCGATGACGAACTGTCCGGTCTTGCATTCTCCGATTTCCTGCAAAATATCGGGATTTTTGACCAGCTCCAGCGTCATGGTTTCGCTTTGCTTTTTGAGCTTGCGCTCTGCCGCTGTCGCCGGCCGGTAGTCGGCCACGGCCGCTGCCTTGACGACCAGGTCGCTGTGCGGCAGCCGCTCCAGCACGGCTTCGCGCATGTCGAGCGCCGATTGCACCGGCACCAGCCGCACCCCCGGCGGGCAGGGCAGCGCGGTCGGCGCGGAAACCAGCGTCACGGTCGCGCCCATCCGCGCCGCTTCCTCGGCGATGGCATAGCCCATTTTTCCCGAGGAATCGTTGCTAATGTAGCGAACCGGATCGATCCGCTCGACTGTGCCGCCGGCTGTCACCAGCACGTGGCGTCCGGCCAGACAGCCCGCACCGGCAAAAAAGCGCTCGATCACTGCAGCGATCTCCTCCGGCTCGGCCAAACGTCCCTTGCCGACATACCCGCAGGCCAGCTGCCCTTCCCCCGGCTCGATGAAGTGCACACCGCGCCCGGCCAGCGTCTGCATATTGAGCTGAACGGCCGGATGGGCGTACATATGCACGTTCATCGCCGGAGCGACCCAGACGGGAGCTTCCGTGGCCAGCAGCGTCGTGCTCAGCATATCATCGGCCAGCCCCAGCGCCAGCTTGGCGATCATGTTGGCGGTAGCCGGAGCTACAACGATCAGGTCAGCGCTGTCGGCCAAATCGATATGCGACACGACCGCTGCGTCTCTTTCATCAAACGTATCTACAAATACCGGATTCCGCGAAAGCGTCTGGAACGTCAGCGGTGCAACGAATTGGACCGCCGATTCGGTCATGATGACGCGTACGTCGGCTCCGGCCTGCGTCAGCTTGCTTGTCAGCGCCGCAGCCTTGTAAGCGGCAATGCCGCCGCACACGCCGAGCACAATCGTTTTCCCCTGCAGCTTCCCCATGTTCATCCTCCTTCAAGCGTCTGGCTCCCGGCTGCGGCCATGTACCTGCATACGGATTCGGCCGGAAAAAAATAACAACCGCTAAGGGTTGTCAGTAAGGTTTATTTCACGATTTCCTGATACTGAATTTTCTCGTAGGAGATGTAGTCTCCGTAAAGCTCTTCCAGCGCTACGCCTACGTATTTGTGCGCTTTCGGCGCGCGCAGGTCGGATTTGGCTCCGTCGCGCAGCAGTCGCGCTCTTTTGGCTGCAGCAACCACCAGCGAATATTTGCTGTCGACTTTGTCGAGCAGCTTGTCGATTGAAGGATACAGCATGTTTAGTTCACCCCATCTATCCATTGTGTGATTTTCGGAAATACGCGTTCGCGGCGGCAGTGCTCGGCCGTGAGAATCGCCTGGATCTTGGCGCACGCTGTCTCTACGCGGTCGTTGACAATCGCATAGTCGTAATGCTCCATCAGCTTGATTTCATCGACGGCCACCGACATCCGGCTGCGAATGATTTCATCGGTTTCGGTGCCGCGCGTCACAATCCGGTTTTGCAGCTCGTCAAGCGACGGCGGCAGCAGGAAGATAAATACGCCTTCGGCGAATGACTGCTTCACCTTGAGCGCGCCCTGCACCTCAATTTCCAGGATGACGTCATGACCGGCGCGAAGCGTTTCTTCAACGAACCGGCGCGGCGTGCCGTAAAAATTACCGACGTATTCGGCCCACTCCAGCATTTCATCGGCTTCGATCAACTGCTGGAATTGTTCCCGTGATTTGAAAAAATAATTCACGCCTTCCACTTCGCCCTGGCGCGGACTGCGCGTCGTGGCGGAAACCGAGTACACGATATCGGGCGACATCTTGCGCAGCGCCGCGCAAACCGTCCCTTTCCCCACGCCGGAGGGTCCGGATAGCACGATCAGAATGCCTCGTTCGCGTTCCAAAGTGTTCGTATTACTCGTCATGATCATCGTCCTTGTTGGAGAGTCGATGCGCTACCGTCTCTGGCTGTACAGCCGACAAAATCACGTGGTCGCTGTCAGTGATAATGACGGCCCGGGTTCTGCGGCCATACGTGGCATCGATCAGCATGTGCCGGTCGCGTGCTTCCTGAATGATCCGCTTGATCGGCGCCGATTCAGGGCTCACGATTGAAATAATGCGGTTCGCTGATACGATGTTGCCGAACCCGATATTGATTAATTTGATAGCCATTCAACTTCCTCCTCGTGAAAAGGGCGCGCCGTCTCACTCGATATTCTGAATTTGTTCTCGCATCTTTTCCAGCTCGGCCTTCAGCTCGATCACTCGCGCTGTCAGCTCTGCGTGGTTCGACTTCGAGCCAATCGTATTCGCTTCGCGGTTCATTTCCTGAATGAGAAAATCAAGCTTGCGCCCGACCGGCTCCTCATCTGCGAGCAAGCCCGCTAACTGCGCGAAGTGGCTGGACAGCCGGGTCAGCTCTTCGTCCACGTTGGAGCGGTCGGCGAGCAGCGCCACTTCGGCTGCGAGCCGCTGAGGGTCCAGCGCGCCCGGCTCGCGCAGCAGCGACTGCACGCGCGCTTCCAGCCGGGCCGCCAGCTCGGTTACGACCTGCGGCGCAAGCTCTGCCAGCTCTCCGTGCAAGCGTTCCAGCGCAGCCAGCCGCTGGCGCAAATCGCCGGCCAGGTATTCGCCCTCGCGCCGTCGCATGGCCGATAAGCCATCCAGCGCGCCGGCCAGACATGACCCGAGCTCTTGGGCCAGCATCTCCTCGTCGGCGTCGGTCCGCTCTTCGCTTTGCACGATGAGATTCGGCAGCGCAAGCAGGTCCTGCAAACTTGGCGTCTGTCCGAAGCCGTAGCGCTCCCTGAGCTGCCCGGCCGCTTGCATGTAGCCCTCGGCAAGCGCCCAGTCAACGCTGACGCTCTTTGATGAAAGGATGTCGCGCTCCACGGTCACGAACACGTCCACCCGGCCGCGCTTCACCGTCTTCAACACGGCTTTGCGCAAACCGTCCTCCAGTCCGGCCCATTCGCGGGGCATTCTGAAGCTCACTTCGCTGTAGCGGTGATTGACCGACTTGATGTCGATAAACACCTTGTATCCGGCGAAGGAACGGCTTGCCTGTCCGAAGCCCGTCATGCTGCATAGCATCCTGATCACATCCGTTAGTCTATTTTAATTCATTTTGAAAGTGGGGACAAGTGGAAATCGCGGCGATTCGACTTTTCCCATACGTAGTTCGTCAAGGTCACGCTCATTTCATAGAACAAAAACGGCGTCATCAGATAGATGCCGTTAAAGCGGCGCATGGCTGCGTCCAGCAGCTCTCTGGCGATCTCTACGCCCATTGCCCGTCCCGCTGCCCCTTCCAGACCGGACATGCGCGCGCGCACTTCGTCGGAAAGCTGAATGCCCGGAACCTCATTGTGCAAATATTCGGCGTTGCGGCCACTCGCCAGCGGCATGATACCGATAAAGATCGGCACGTTCAGATGCCGGGTCGCTTCATAGATATTCTCGATCAGCTCCGGATCGTATACCGGCTGGGTCATGATGTAATCGGCCCCGGCTTCGATCTTGCGCTCCAGCCGCTTGACCGCTTTGTCCAGATGCTTGACGTTCGGATTGAACGCCGCGCCGACGACGAAATTCGCCTTGCGCTTGAGCGGCTTGCCGGAAAAGGCGATGCCCTCGTTAAGCTGCTTGATCATGCGGATGATCTCAAACGAGGTCAAATCGTATACCGAGCTCGCTCCCGGCAGGTCGCCGAACTTGGCGGGATCCCCGGTAACGGCCAGCACATGGTCGATGCCCAGCGCGTGAAGGCCCATAAGATGCGACTGCGTGCCGATCATGTTGCGATCACGGCAAGCGATATGAATGAGCGGGCGCGCCCCGAGCCGGTCCTGCACGAGATGGCCGAGCGCCAGATTGCTCATGCGCGTGACGGCAAGCGAATTATCGGCCATCGTGATTGCGTCGACGTGAGCGTCCTGCAACGCCTTCGAGCCGAGCATAAACTTCTCGATGTCGAGGTCCCGTGGCGGGTCCAGCTCGACGATCACGGTCGGACGCCGGCGCACGAGCTCGACGAGCGACGGCGTCCCCGCCGGCGGCGCCGCGTCGGCCGGCGCCGGTTCAGGCGCCCGCACGACGACGGGCGCAGCGGCTGCGGAGGCTGGCGCAACGGCTTGCGGGGCATCGCTGGCTGCGATCCCCGCCCCGCCTGCGCCCGCGCCGGCCTCCGGCGGCACATAGCCGCTGAGCGCTCGCGCGACAGCGGCGATATGCTCCGGCGTCGTGCCGCAGCAGCCGCCGATCAGGCGCGCGCCGATACCGGCGAGGCGCAGCGCGCTCTCGGCGAAGTATTCGGGCGTCGCCGCAAAGGTGATCTTCCCGTCCACGTAGTCGGGAAGACCGGCGTTCGGGAACGCCGAGAACGGCACGCCTGGCAGCGACAGCTTCTCCATCGTGCGTAAAATGCCGTTCGGACCGACCCGGCAGTTGAAGCCGATGACGTCGGCGCCAAGCCCTTGCAGCCGCTCGAACGCTTCCTGGAGCGGCACGCCGTCCTGCGTGCTGCCCGTGCCCTCGGTGGCGAACTGGCAAATGACCGGCAGGTCGCTCAGCCCGCGAATAATTCCCAGCGCCAGCTGCAGCTCCTCCAGATCGTAGAACGTCTCCAGCAGCAAGCCGTCGACGGGCGAGTCCAGCAAAATGCCGATTTGCTCGCGCAGCGATTTCTCGACCTCGGACGTGCGCACGTTTTTGCGCTTGCCTGCGCGGATCGAGCCGATCGCGCCGACGACGTAGGCGTCGCCGCCCACCGCTTTGCGGGCCAGCTCCACACCGGCGCGATTAATCGCCTCGACGTCGTTTTCGAGCCCGAATTTCGACAGCTTTTCACGATTGGCCGAAAAGGTATTCGTTTCAATAAGACGAGCACCGGCCTCATAATAACGGCGGTGCACGTCGGCAACCTGATCAGGCTGCAGCAAATTCAATTCCTCATATGAAATGCCGACGGGAAATCCCATCTGATATAAATAAGTCCCCATAGCGCCGTCGCCGGTAAGCACCTGACGCTGCAACGCCTCACGAAGATCCGGTTTCATCGTATAACTCCCCACCTTGAAAATTAGTACATCTACTTTAACACAAATCGGGAGCTACCACTATCGTACATCTATCAAACTTACTTATAAATTACAGCGTTCCTTTGAATACTTCCGTCGCAGGACCTGTCATGTAGACATGATTGTCGGCTTCGTTCCATTCAATATGCAGATCGCCGCCCTTGAGCGATACGGTTGCGGTGCGGTCGGTGAAGCCGTTCAGCACGGAAGCGACAACGGTTGCACAAGCGCCTGTGCCGCAAGCGAGCGTCGGTCCTGCGCCGCGCTCCCAAACGCGCATATCGGCATAGTCGCGGCTTTTCACGGTCACGAATTCCACGTTGATTTTGCGCGGGAACAGCGGATGCACCTCCAGCTTCGGCCCCCATACATTCAAATCGAAATTCACAGCGTCGTCCACGTAAATTACGCAATGCGGGTTGCCCATCGACACAGCCGTGAACTGGAACTGGCGTCCGTCCACTTCCACCGGATGGTTCAAAACCGGATTTTGATCAATCGTCGTCGGCACCTGCAGCCCGTTCAGCACCGGCTGCCCCATATCGACGCGCACCTTGACGGCTTTGCCGTTGTCGGTCGTAATTTGCACCTTTTGCGCGCCGGCGCCGATCGTTTCAATCGTAATTTCCTCTTTGTCGGTCATGCCGTGGTCGTACACGTATTTGGCTACGCAGCGGATCGCGTTGCCGCATTGCTCGGCTTCCGAGCCGTCGGAATTGATAATGCGCATCATAAAATCGGCTTTCTCCGAAGGCAGAATGTAGACCAGTCCGTCCGCGCCGATGCCGAAATAGCGGTGACACAGCTTGATCGCCAGCTCGTCGACGCCGGCCGGCAGCTCCTTTTCCCCAGCAAATACGATAAAGTCATTGCCCAAACCATGCATTTTTGTAAAGTTCATATGCGATCAGATCTCCTATTTTTTATACTTTTAGCCCCTATCATAACGTAAAATACGCGGAATGCCTAGAGCAACTTCCCATGAAACCGCCGGAACACCGGGAAGCCGGGAGTCGGGACACGTGAATGGGAATCGGGATTCGGGATTCTGGATGCCGGGGGAACTGGCGGGCAAATGCCGAACGGCAAAAAAAAGACCGCCGCCGGAACGCTGAGCAAGCGTCCGCAAACGACAGTCTTCTATATGACGCTTCAGCGCATGCTTGGACGCGCCTTGTAGGAAGCCTGACGCTTTGTGCGTTTCGGCGACAGTACGCTGCCAAGCCCCATCAGGAACGTTGGAATGCCCGCCGCAATCAGCGCAAGCACCCATTCCTTCCAGCCGAGCGGCACCGTCTTGAAAATCGGCTGCAACGGCTCAATGTACATGACTGCCAGCATCAAGGCGAGCGACGAAAGCACAGCCAGTACAAGATAGCGGTTCTGCAGCGGATTGCGGTGAAAAATCGAACGCGAGCTGCGGCAGTCGAACACGTGGATCAGCTGTGCCATGACCAGCGTGGTGAAGGCGACGCTTTGCGCCTTGAGCAGTTGGCCGGCGTCGTCCGGCGCCACGCGCAGCACGAGCCAGAACGCGCCGAGCGTGCAGATGCCGATCAGAATGCCCCGGCTGATGATTTTCCAGCCCAGACGGCGGGCGAAAATATTTTCCTTCGCCGAGCGCGGCTTCATTTGCATCAGATCTTTTTCCGCCTGATCGACCCCCAACGCCATCGCCGGCAAGCCGTCGGTGACCAGATTGACCCACAGGATCTGAATCGGCACCAGCGGCAGCGGCAGACCGGCCATCATCGCGATGAACATCGTCATGATTTCGCCGACGTTGGAGGCGAGCAAATAACGGATGAATTTGCGGATATTTTCATAAATGCCCCGGCCCTCTTCAATAGCAGCCACAATGGTGGAAAAATTGTCGTCGCTGAGCACGAGCGCCGACGCCTCCTTGGACACGTCCGTGCCGGTAATGCCCATGGCGATGCCGATGTCGGACGCCTTGATCGCCGGCGCGTCGTTCACCCCGTCGCCGGTCATCGCCACGACATGCCCCCGGCGCTGCAGCGATTTGACGATGCGCAGCTTGTGCTCCGGCGACACGCGGGCATAGACGCTCGTTTCTTCCACTTTGGCGTCAAGCTCCTCGTCGGAAAGCAGCGCCAGCTGCTGGCCGCTCAAGCTGCCGCCGCCGGCCTGCAGCATGCCCAGCTGCCGCGCGATCGCTTCGGCCGTCGTCAGGTGGTCGCCGGTGATCATCACCGTCTTGATTCCGGCCTTGCGGCATTTGGAGATCGCTTCGCGAACCTCCTTGCGCGGCGGATCGATCATGCCGGTCAAGCCGACGAACACCAGGCTGTGCTCGGCCTCGTCATGCTCGCGGCAAGCCTCGCTTGGCTTGAGCTCGCGGTACGCCAGTCCGAGCACGCGCAGCGCCGAGCGGGCCATGCCCTCGTTGGCGGCCA
The DNA here is from genome assembly GCF_004514475.2 of Paenibacillus athensensis. Classification (GTDB taxonomy): domain Bacteria; phylum Bacillota; class Bacilli; order Paenibacillales; family NBRC-103111; genus Paenibacillus_AL; species Paenibacillus_AL athensensis. The sequence goes on from NZ_MYFO02000001.1 coordinate 766,833, forward strand.
TCACCTTGGCTTTGAGCGTCGCTGTGAACGGAATCGGCTTGCCGTCCCACAGCACGTAGCTGCAATGCTCCAGCAGCACGTCGGGAGCTCCCTTGGCGCAGACGAGTCGCCCGCCTTCGTGCTCGACGATCACCGACATCCGCTTGCGCTCGGAATCGAACGGAAACTCGGCGATGCGCGCAAACGAACCGGCCAGCGCCTCCTGCGTCATACCGCCCTTGGCGCCAAGCACCACCAGCGCGCCTTCTGTCGGGTCGCCCTTGATCGACCAGACGGCTTGTGCCTCGTCCTTGCTTTTCTTGCGCTTGGTCTCCATTTTCTCTTCATGCAGCGAAGCGTTGTTGCACAGGACCGATACCTGCAGCAGCCTGCTGACTATCGGGTGGCGGCGCGGATCGGTCGGCCGCCCGTCGAGCAGCAGCTCGCCTTGCGGCGTATAGCCGTCGCCGGATACCTCCAGCAAGTCGCCGCCGGCCCAAATATGCGTGACGGTCATTTTATTTTGCGTCAGCGTACCCGTTTTGTCCGAGCAGATGACCGATGCGCAGCCGAGCGTCTCCACCGAAGGCAGCTTGCGCACAATCGCCTTGCGTTTGATCATACGCTGCACGCCGAGCGCCAGCGCAATCGTGACGATGGCCGGCAGCCCTTCGGGAATCGCGGCAACGGCCAGGCTGACACCGGCGAGGAACATCGCGTAAGGCGGCTGCCCGTGCATGATACCGGCGACAACGACGAGAATGGTCAACGCAATCGCTACGATAATCAATACCTTGCCAAGCTGCTCCAGCCGATGCTGCAACGGTGTCTCCATCGATTCCGTATTCTGAATCAGATCGGCGATTTTGCCCATTTCCGTACTCATGCCGGTGCGTACCACAACAGCTCTGGCCGTGCCGCGGGCGACCATCGTGCCCATAAAGCCAAGATTGCGCTGATCGCCAAGCGGCACCTCGCCGTAGGCGAGCCCTTCAATCAGCTTGCCGACTGGCACCGATTCGCCGGTAAGCGCCGACTCCTCGACATACAAGCCGTTCGTTTCCAGAAAACGCACGTCTGCCGGCACGCGGTCTCCGCTCTCCAGCAGCACGATATCGCCAGGCACCAGGTCTCTGGCCGGAATTTGATGTACCGCCCCTTCCCTTACCACCCGCGCATTAGGCGCAGACAGCTCCTTGAGCGCCCGCAGCGAACGCTCGGCGCGAAACTCCTGCACGAAGCCCAGAATGCCGTTCATCACGATGATCGCGATAATCGTAATCGCATCGAGATATTCGCCCAGCAAGCCGGAAATCAGAGTCGCCCCCAATAACACCAGCACCATGAAATCCTTGAATTGATTCAAAAGCAATGTGATTGGCGATATGCGCTCGCCTTCTGCCAGCTCGTTGCGGCCGGCTTCCTCCTGACGCTGCAGCGCCGCGTCCCAGGGCAAGCCTGTCTGCGCGCTCACCTGCTGAGCCTGCAGCGCTTCCTCCGCCGTCATCTGGTACCATTCTTTCTGACTCATCCGCCCTTCTCCCTCCCGCTTTCCACGCGAATCTTGCCCTGCACACTCATCGTAAATGTATTCAGACAAGCCGGAAAATATCCCTGTAATCGTTTCTCCCCGGCAAAGCCGCTTAATTTTTGCCGGAAAATATGGCATGATAGAGGATAGCACTTTTCTACGTGAAATGGAGTTGAAAGCTATGGCCTTGGACGGACTGGTCCTCCGCGCTATCGTGCACGAGCTGCAAAGCTGTGCCGGCGCGCGTATCAATAAAATTCATCAACCAAGCGAACACGATATTGTGATGCAATTACGGGCTCAGGGCCGCAATGTGCGGCTGCTGCTGTCGGCCAACCCGACATACCCGCGGATGCATATGACCGAACAGGCTTTTATGAACCCGATGGAAGCGCCGATGTTCTGCATGCTGCTGCGCAAGCATTGCGAGGGCGGCATCCTGGAAGCTGTCGAGCAGGTCGGCATGGAGCGGATCGTCCGCTTGTCCGTGCGGCAACGCGACGAGCTTGGCGACATCAGCGTCAAGACGCTGGTGATGGAAATCATGGGCCGGCACAGCAATATCATCCTGACTGACCCGGCTACCCAAACGATCATTGACGGCATTCATCACGTCACACCGGCAATCAGCTCGTACCGGATCGTCATGCCCGGCAGCGCCTACACAGCGCCGCCCGAGCAGCACAAGCTGGACCCGCTTGCCGTCAACGAAGCCGACTTCGCAGCAGCGCTGGCCGCACAAGCGGAGCAGCCGCTCAAATCGGCGCTGGTCGGCGCGTTCAGCGGGCTGAGCCCGCTGATTGCTTCGGAAATCGCCTTCCGCAGCGGCCTGCCGGCTGATGCGGAAGCGAAGACGCATGCCAACGCGGTATGGCCGGCGTTTGCCGGCTTGATGGACGACGCGCGCGCACACCGTTACACGCCGGTTATCGTTGAAGCCGACAGCAGCGGCAAAACGTCGTTTTCCGTGACCGCGCTTACCCATCTGGGCGGCACCTTGCGCAGCTTCGCTTCGCCTTCCGCTTGTCTTGAAGCGTTTTACGGCGATAAAGCCGAGCGGGATACCGTCAAGCAACGCGTCGCGGACTTGCTGCGTTTTTTGCAAAACGAAAAAAACAAAAATGAAAAAAAACTCAACAAGCTGCAGGAAACGCTTGACGAGTCCAAGGACGCCGACAAGGTGCGCATTCTGGGCGAGCTGCTGACCGCTTCGCTGCACACGGTGCAAAAAGGCGATAAAGAGCTGGAAACCGTCGATTATTACGACGAAAATTTGCCGCTGATCCGCATTCCGCTCGATCCGCTGCTTTCTCCGTCAGACAACGCGCAGCGGTATTTTAAAAAGTATACCAAAATGAAAAACAGCGCCGTCGTCGTTGAAGAGCAAATGACTCAAACGCATGCGGAAATCGCTTATTTAAGCACGCTTTTGCAGCAGCTAGGCTCCGCAACGCTCCTCGATATCGAAGAAATTCGCGACGAATTGATGGAACAGGGCTACATTCGCGACCGGCAAAAGAAGCAGCGCAAAAAGAAAAAGCTGACCAAGCCATCGCTTGCCTGCTATACGTCCAGTGAAGGCGTGCCGATCTACGTCGGCAAAAACAATACGCAAAATGAATATTTGACCAATCGACTGGCGGCTGCATCCGACACCTGGCTGCATACGAAGGATATTCCCGGCTCGCACGTGGTCATCCGCGGCGACAGCTTTTCCGAACAAACGCTGCTGGAGGCGGCACAGTTGGCCGCTTATTTCAGTCAGGCCAAGGAATCGAGCCAGGTTCCGGTCGACTACACGCTCATCCGTCATGTGCACAAGCCAAGCGGCGCTAAGCCGGGCTTCGTCATTTATGTCAATCAGAAAACGCTGTTCGTCACTCCCGAGGAGCAGCAGATCAAGCAGATGCCCGTGACGGTCAAATAAACCGCGATATCAGCCAGACGCTACCATCGCCCACGCAAACAAAGCGTCTTCAAGGCTGCTTTAATCAGCCAGAAGCCGCTTCATCTTGGCAATCGCCGCCTGCGCCGTGCCGCTTAGCAAATACACAAAACGCGTGCCGGGCATAATGCTGTCATCGACAATCGCGCTGCCGCCAATGAACACTTTGGTGTGCAGCCCGAGCTGCTCGATCCCCTTATCCAGCTCGCGGTAAAATCCCGCGGACTCTTCCAGCCCTTCCCTTGACGAGCTGCTGAAAGCAAACGCCAACGGGCGCTGCTGCTCCAGACATTCAAAAATCCCCTTCTCCGAAGGAGAAGTCCCCAAATATGCGATTTGAAAGCCCGCTTGCAGCGCAAAATAGCCGAGAAACAAAATGCCCAGCTCATGACGCTCGCCCGGCGAGCAGGCTGTAACCAACAGCGGACTGCCGCTTTGGGCCATATAGACGTTCTTCATCGACAACAGCCGTTCCCGCACAAAATGACTGCCGAAATGCTCCTGGTATTCGGAAATTTCGCCCCGCTCCCAGCGCTCGCCCAACTCGATCAGCGCAGGCTCCAGCACCTGCATCAGCACGAAATTGGTATGATGCAGCGCCAGCAGCTGATCCAGAAATTGCTGCGCGCCCGGCTGATCAAGCCGCAGGAAAAATTCAATCAACATATTGCTGTAGGCCTTCATCCCCGGCGGCTGCTTCGGCAGCGGCTGCCACTGCGCGGCCGGCTCGTCGGCGGGTACTTCGGTCCGCTTGTGCTCCTTCGCGGCAATACCGATCGGCACGCCTTCGTCTACCTTTGTTTTCAGCCAAATTAGCGTCTCGATATCCGGCTTCGTATAGCCGCGGTAACCGTTCGAGAAGCGGGTCGGCGTCACCGCCTCGTAACGTTCCTCCCACTTACGTATCAACTGTGTGCTCAACCCTGTGCGCTGAGCCACTTCCCTGATTGTATAAAGCCTTGTCATCTTTGTGAGACCCCCGAAGCACCATTCATGCTTCCATTATAAGCCATTCACAAAGCTTATACAACGAAACTCTCATGGAAAAACCTTACACAACCTATAGAAGCATGCCAATATCCGCGCCAATGGACAGCCCGGTTCACCTGCAAAGGCTTTATGCGAAGCCGCCCGCCCTGCCAAGCTTACGCACGTAAGCGGGCTGCAAGCGGGCTGCAAGCGGGCTGCAAGCGGGCTGCAAGCGGGCTGCAAGTACGCCAAAAAAGCGCCTGCCCCGCAAGGGTCAAGCGCTTTTTTGGCGTACTCGTGATGCTGTCGGCATTGAGAGCGGACTGCTACCGCTCCCATTTGCGAACGAGATCGGTCAAATAAGCTTTTACATGCTCCTGCAAATCCTCCCGCTCGAGCGCGATTTCGATGGTAGCTTCAATGTATCCGAATTTATCGCCAACATCGTAGCGTTTGGCTTTCATCAAATATGCAGCCATTTGCTGAATTTCGTTCAGCTTGCGCAACGCGTCGGTCAACTGAATCTCTCCGCCGCGTCCCGGCTCCTGCCGCTCCAAAATGCCGAAAATTTCCGGCATAATGATATAACGGCCGATGACGGCAAGGTTCGAAGGCGCTTGCGACCGTTCCGGCTTTTCCACCAGATCCTGAATCATCCGGTAGCCCTCGTGAGCTTCTGCCGGAGATACGATACCGTACTTGTCCACGTCTTCCCAATCGACTTCTTGCACGGCAATGACCGAGGTGTTCGTCTGTTCGTACAAATCGATCATCTGCTTGAGCCCGGGCGGCGTGGATTGCAGGATGTCGTCGCCGAGCAGAACGGCAAACGGCTCGTCCCCGATAAACTTGCGCGCGCACAATATCGCATGTCCGAGCCCCAGCGGCTGCTTCTGACGAATGTAGTGGACATCGGCCAGATTGGATACCGACTGCACAATGTTCAGCAGCTTGTGACTGCCTTTTTCCTCCAGCATCGTTTCCAGCTCCGCCGATTTGTCGAAATGGTCCTCAATCGCCCGCTTGTTGCGGCCGGTCACGATAATGATGTCTTCAATACCGGATTGAATCGCTTCTTCTACAATATATTGAATGGCAGGTTTATCGACAATTGGCAGCATTTCCTTTGGCTGCGCTTTCGTTGCAGGCAAAAACCGCGTGCCCAATCCGGCTGCGGGAATAATCGCTTTGCGAATTTTTTTCATATTATAAGTTCGACCCCTTCCTTTGTCGTAAAGACGCCAGCACGTCCAGCGTTACTTGACGGGAGCCAAGCGGAGCATGGAACACAACGCCCCCTCGCTCTCCATGAAAATCCGAGCCCGCCGTCGCCACCAAATTGTAGCGCTCGGCAAGCTGCGCATATTTCTGTTCATCCTCGGAAGTATGATCGGCATGAAAAACCTCGATGCCGTCGACGCCGCCCTCCAGAATCGACTCGACCAACGAATCGTCGTCGTACAATCCCGGATGGGCAAGCACCGCAACGCCGCCCGCTTCGCGAATCCAGGCAATCGCCGTTGCCGGGGCAATGCGCGGCGGATTGACGTATGCAGCCGCACCGCTGGCCAAATAGCGGTCGAACGCCTCCTGAATTGAAGCGACGTACCCCTTGCGCAGCAGCACAGCGGCAATATGCGGCCGGCCCACGGTATCGCCGCGGCGTTTGTCGCCTGCGGCTTCCTTGAGCACCTCGTTCATCGTCACGGCCACGCCCAGTTGCTGCAGACGGGCCAGAATCAGTTCATTGCGCTGATCGCGCGTTTCGCGCAGCGACGCCAGCCGGCTCAAAAATAGCGGCTGCTCGATATCGACATAATAACCCAGAACATGGATGTCCTGATTGTCGGCTACCGTACTGATTTCCACGCCCGGCACGACCTCGATGCCGAGCCGTGTTCCTTCAGCCAGCGCTTCGGCTACGCCTGATACCGTATCGTGATCGGTAATGGCTACAGCCCCAAGTCCAGCCTCCCAAGCAAGCCGAACGTTCGCGGCCGGCGGCATCGTTCCGTCAGAGGCCGTCGTGTGCGTGTGCAAATCCGCTGCGCTTCGTATGGACATCAACACATCCCCTTTCTCTCTCGTCTACCTACCGATGGTTCACGCACCTCAATCGATGCGCTCTCCTCGGTAAATTCTACAACCAACGGCTCAAGTCCTCCTCCCGCAAAAAAGTCATAAAGCTGACCGCGGAAATCGGCAGCAGCGTCGAATTCAAATAAATCGCGTAAAAGCTGCGCTCGAACCTGACGTTTTCCAACGTTTTTACCTTGAACAGCCCTAACGTCACCTCATGCTTGACCGATGACTGCGAAAGGATGGAAATGCCGAGCCCCGCTTCGACCGCGGATTTAATCGCTCCCGTACTGCCCAACTCCATGACGATCTTCATCCCGCTATAGTCAATCCCTTGGCGGGCCAGCTCCTCTTCCATCACCCGTCGCGTTCCGGAGCCCATCTCCCGCAGCACGAACGGGTATTCCAGCGCGTCTTCAAAGGTCACCGCCTCCAGCTCGGCGAGCGGGTGCCCGGCAGGCACGATCAGCTTGAGCTCATCGCTGAGAATCGGCTCGGTATGCATGTCCGGATGGCTGATCGGCGCCTCCACCAGTCCAAAATTGAGCTGATGGTGCAGCACCTCGTCCAAAATTTGCGTCGTATTCATCACCTTCATGGACACCGAAATCTTCGGATACGCCTTGCTAAAGGGACCGAGCAGACGCGGTAAAATATATTCGCCCATCGTCAGACTCGCGCCAAGCTGCAGCCGTCCTTCGATCATAGTCGTAAATTTGGACATCGCCACGTCGGTTTCGCGAATCAGCTCAATGCTGCGGCGGGCGAACGGCAGCAGCGCGCGGCCGGCCTCAGACAGCTCGATGCGCTTGGTGCTGCGGTGAAACAGCTTGACGCTCAAATAATCCTCTAACGCCTGCACCTGCATGGTCACGGCCGGTTGAGTCATATGCAAAGCCTGCGCGGCATGCGAGAAGCTGCCTTTTTCAGCGACTGTGAAGAAAATATGCAATTGATGAAAGTTCAGTGCCATTCAGTCATCGCCTCTCTTTGTTTCCATTATAGGAGAATCCGGCCGCAAAAAGAAAGAGCACGCAGGCCCGAACCTGCATGCTCTATACTGCGAAATCTTGAATTTACTTGCGTTTTCGGCTGTTTTTGATCAAAGTCATGCGCCGCGAGTGACGCAGCCACGAGTAATACGTTTTCAGATCGCGCAGCTCAATCGTCTCCGACATGCGACCGAGAAACGTCACGATGATCATTTTATGCAGCGGATTGCCGGCAATGTCGGTTTCGTGCTCCAAACGGGTAAATTCAGCAACGACGACCAGATCGTCGTCAACCAGATAGACGTCCTGTTCGTTTTTATAGTAGGGAGCGATTTTGCCGTTTTTCAGCTTGCTCCACAGAAAAGCGCAGATTTCTTCGAAACTGGCTTTCTGACCGGAAACGCGATCGGTCCAACGGAGACGCGCGTGATTGGTGATCACGATATCTGCGATTTTGTTCTCTCCCAGCTGCACAAAAAAAGGCTCGTAGGTGCTCCATCTTCCCATTACCTTGTCTTTCATGATCCACAACCCCTCTCCTTTTAAAATTGGGCCGGATTGCCTATTGCACACCGGTTAGTCAGCTTTATTTTACTCTGTTTATTCCTTGATCGCTATGGTCAAATTTATGAATTTATTAATCATTATTCACGAATTTCTGAAAATATGCACAGTTTCAAAAATTCGCGCAAAAGAAAAAGCTTCTATACGAAGCTTTTCGGAAGTCTGGCCTCATAGCGTGTAAAATCGCGTTTTGTCTGGTATATTACTACTGTACTCCGTCTTGATTTCGTTGCGGTACGAGCGCTCGATTTTTTTGACATAAGGCAGCCGTTGGATGCTTTTCATCGTTTCGTCCAGCTTGCTTGTGTGCACGTACAAAACGGCATAATTCATTTTTTTGGATATATAGTGAAGAGAACCATAGCGGTCCAAATTTTTGGCCGCTTTGGTGTCATTGACCCAGATGATCAATCCGCTGCGCTCGACAAACATGCTCTCAACCTCTTTCACAAAATGCATAATGGGGGAATTCGGATGCTCACACAACCACGCGAAATTGTGGTGCGCGTTTGCCGCGGGCCGCTGACCGAAAGCGTACATCGCGGCCATATGGCCGTAATCGGCGCCGACGGACGGCTGGTTGCCGAAGCCGGAGACGCGCGGCTCGTTACCTTCGCACGCTCGGCTGCCAAGCCGCTGCAGGCGCTGCCTGTGATTGAAGCCGGCGCAGCCGATGCGTACGGCTTCACGGCCGCCGAGCTGGCCTTGCTCTCGTCCTCGCACAGCGGCGAAGCCGAGCACGTCGAAGCGGCTGCCGCGCTGCTGGGTAAGCTCGGCCTGTCGGCTGCGCAGCTGCAGTGCGGCGTGCACGAGCCGTTCGACGCAGCGGCTGCACATCGACTGCGCGAGCTGGGCGAGCTGCCGACAAGCTTGCACAATAACTGCTCAGGCAAGCATGCCGGTATGCTCGCGCTCGCTCTGCAGCTTGGCGCGCCCACGGCAGGCTACATGGATGCCGCACATCCTGTGCAGCTGCTGATGCGCAGCGCCGTCGCGGCGATGTGCGGCTTGTCCGAAGCCGCGCTGCACATCGGCGTGGACGGCTGCGGCGTCCCGGTCTTCGGCATGGCGCTCGACCGGCTGGCTTACGCCTATGCCCGGCTCGGCACGCCCGAAGACCTGCCCGCCGAACGCGCCGCTGCCTGCGCCCGCGTCGTCGCCGCGCTGCGGACCCATCCGCGGCTGCTTGCCGGCAGCGGCCGCTTTGATACGCGGCTGATTGAAGCGACAAACGGCCGCCTGATCGGCAAGATGGGCGCTGAAGGCGTCTTTGCCGTTTGCATGCCCGGGCAAGGGCTCGGCATGGCGCTTAAAATCGCCGACGGCCAGCAGCGCGCTTTATACCCGGCCGTATCCGAAGCGCTGCGTCAGCTCGGCTGGCTGCAACCCGGCGAGCTGCTCAAGCTGGCGGAATTTCATGAGCCCGTGCAGCGCAACTGGCAAGGAACCAAGGTCGGCCGCATCCTCCCGGAGGTCCGGCTCTAGCCGCAGCCGCAGCTGCCGCCCGACCCGCAGCCCTTGCCGGTGTTGGGCAGCGGATTGTTGCTCGGCACCTTGATCGAATCGGAAACGGCATGAGCAATTGTAGCGGACACTGTATACAACAAGTCATCCAGCTTCCGCTCTGCCTCTTTAAAACGGCTCACCGCTTCGACCTGCTCCAGCCGATCCTGCGCTGCTTGTACCGCGTCCAGCGCCTCGTGGTAATTCGGATGATAATGACCGAACCGTTCGCATTCGGCAAAGCGCTCTTTGGCCTTGGCAAACTCCCGTTGCAGCAAGCTTACCTCTTCGCTGCTCTCGACAATCGCCTTCCAATATAAATAATCCGCCACTTCGGCAGAGGAATTAATCATATCTCCCATATCGTAGGCGTGCAGCAAGACCGCCGACATGTCCAACGTATCCATTTCCGCCATACTTACACTCATAAACGAACAACCCTCCTTCTCAATAGCCCGGATTCACGCACAACACGCGTCCAAACCGGATTATCCCTATCATATCACAGTTTGCGCCGACTTTCTTCTTTTTCTTCGCTTATGCAGCGTTTTCCAGCCCGTCGAGCACGGAGCTTTTCCCACCGCCCGCAGGGCGGGATGCGCTACTCCCCGCCGTCTCCTTCTCCATCGCCTTCGGCGTCATTCACCGCAGCCTGCGCAGGCGCCGTGCCTGCGGCTGCAGTGGCGGCTGCGGCTTCGCCAGCGTCCTCTCCCTTGGCGTCCTCCCCCTTGGCGTCCGCTTGTCCTTGCGCGGCCTGCATCTGCTTTATAAGCGACATCGTCAAGAGAATGGTCATCTGATCAAACTCAGCGCTATCGCCTTCCACATCGGCTTCAGCACCGTCCGCTTCCTCGTCGGTTCTTGCCGCCGCCGCAGGCACGGCTGCAGCCGTTGCGCCCGAGCTTGAGCCCGAACCGGAGCCTGGCCCCGCACCGGCTCCGGCCGCGGCTCCGGTGGCTGCGGCCGACGCGGCAACAGGCGCGTCCGCTTCGCTGGCAGCGATCTCTTGCTCAAGATCGTCTGTATCCGTTACCTTTTTCACATCGATGATCCGATACAACTGATTCCACAGCTTGGAGAAATACGGAATCAGCCCCATGTCCTCAGCTTTCTTGATCGCGCGTCCGTCTTCCTCTACCGGCTCCAGCGTCCGCAGTTCCAGAACGGCTTGCTTGTATTCATCGTGGCCTTTTTCATCGGCAACCGTTCGCGCCCCCATCGAGCTGGCCGCGTTCGTTACGTCGCCGCGTGACATCAAATCCTTGCGTTGCTTGCTTTGAGTCACCTTCTCAAATTCCGTTGTATATACCGTGGCTACTTCCGCCATCAGCAGCTTTAGCTTTGCGCCGTCTCCCTTGGCCAAGTCCTTGGCTAACGCCTCGGCATCCGCCCGACTCGGCAAATCATTCTTGCCCAGCGCAACGACCGCCGGAGTAGAAGCTGCCGAGAGCTTGGTTTTGTCGACCTTATCAAGCTTCAGCCGCTGACCTAGCGAAATAGCCAAATCGCCAGCGATATCAGCTTTATCATTGTCATTTAACACAAAAGCTTGCGGCCTGCTGATCGAATCCAGCCAATGGCCGTAAGTAGGTCCCTTCCCCCCGTCAAATCCACGCAGGAATACCGGCTTTGCGCCTTCAGCCGCCTTTTCGGCCACGGCCCATTGCTTGAACAATTCCTGCTCAGCCGGCGATAACTGCCCGTACATGGAATGAAAATCGGTTCTCGCCATCAACGGAAAAGCCGATTTGGGATACGACTTGCCGTCGAACAGCTGCCCCTGCCGGAAGTAAGTTGTTACCAGAGAAGCAAGGCCCTTGGCTTCGCCCGATAATTTGTCAACCTTCTTGAGCGTTTTGCCCACTTCCTCAGCTTCGAGGACGTTCAGCGCCAAGGTGTTGAGCGTGGTATTTTTCGACAAGGCGGCAATCAGTGCCGGGAGCTGATCGAGACCAACGCCGGCGGTTAACTGCGGCTGGAACGACATCAAGCGTGGTCGATCCTGCACCCTGCGCAGCATCGGCTTGAGCTTGGCGCCTGCTTCAAGTCGCTCGACCTTTACTTCTCCGTCCTTTACTTCGCTTTCAAACTTTTCGACGGCCTGCTCCAGCGGCGCATTTTGCGCGCCCGCCCTCGTCACGTGATTGACAGCCGCCATCATCCGCTGCGCCATTTCAATATCTTGCATAAAAGCGCTTTTTTCGCTTTTGGGCGGGGTCACGAATTCCAGCACGCTTGTGCTGATCTTTTTCGCAGCGCCTGCCTTCGCATCCGGCTCTTCATAATCCCCGAAATCCGTTTCCACCGAAAAAAATGGCTCGCCCGCTTCGGATTTGCCATCTGTACGGGATACATGGACCAGCTGAGTTTGATAATCATAATTGGCATTTCTGGCGTCGCGCACGGGCATATCCGTTTGCATTTCTACGCCTGCCATACGCCGGATGACGGAACTGCTTGCGCCCGCCGTCAGCATCGCCGCCACGGAACGATTGCCGACGGAACGCTGGAGCTGCATGATTTGTGAATAGGACAACGCAGATGAAGAGGTAAGCTCGGACTCGGATGACGGTATAGCCTCCGGAGCTGACGAGACCGTATGACGGTCCCCGGAAGCGGATTTGGATTGAAGCGGACGCTGGCGAGCCATGTGGATCACTCCTGACGGTCGTGTTTCTTTCTTAAATATCATTTCCACATTATGGGCAAAATTCCTTCATGCGGCCAGCTGTCGCACGTTCGCGCGCCGACTATCGCCAATTCCCCCGCTCCCCGCCGCGCAGCTCAGCCAACGGCCGCCAAAGCCCCGTCCAGCTTTCAGGCAAATCGCCTGCTTCATCCAGATAAACCGCTGTCAGCTGCCGACCGATTTGGGGCACCTCGCCTACGATGAGCACTTCGCGAATTTCTGCCGCCTTAACCGGAACCAGACTGTTGAGCTCATGCCGAAACCGGCGCAGCGGCAGGAACATGGCCGGGCTTTTGCGATATCCGCAGAGGTGGGGAAAACGCGGAGCGCTGCCCGAATCGTATTTGCTCAGCCTGACCGCATCGGGCTGCCGCGTCAGCAAGCTATAGGCGTCAAACTCCAGAACAGCGAACCGCTCGCCGGGCTCGCGTTTTTCGTAGGTGTTCAGCATGCTGCGGCAATCCCGGCGAGTCGGCCAAAAAAATACGTGCGCATCCAGTGTTGCCCGGAACTGCTCCTGTGTCGTGGCGGGATCGAGCATACCGTCCGGTATCCGCAGATGGGCATTCAATACAACCTCATAGCCGGAGGCGCGTACAGCCGCTGCGCGGGCGCGACGCTCTCCGATGCCGTCCGGGCACAGCCGGCTACTGCTGAGAAGCCGATCCAGTGCGGCTACAGCCGGCACATTCACCAGTCTTGTAAAATGATAAAGCGACTTGCGGGAACGGCCGCTAACCGCCCATACCGCTTCCTGCATAACGCCCTCCCCAGGTTATAGTTAACAAACGACAGCTTACCTGTTGGCGAGTGGCAAAACGCCGTGTTCTCCATCGCGCAAGTCCATATGCTTCGCAAGCGATCAGAAGACGTGGCATAAGCTGCGCCATATAAAAGCCGCAACAGGCTCCTGAAGCCATACGCCCTCAGACGAACGATTGGACGCCTGAATCGTTTCACCATCGAAGACGGAAACCCGATGAGCCGTAACGCCCCAGTGATCCTCTAGCTCCAGGGCGCAAGCAGCGGATGCCTGCCCGGCTCCATGCTTTCGTTAATCCCCGGCAGCACCAGCTGCAGCTCGGACCATTCCTCGCCGTTCAGCCTCACCTCGCCGTCGCAGGAGCCGCCCACAAGTAACCACCCCTCCCGGCTCTCTAGCAAAGCACGCGGCGTAATGAGCCGTTCTTCCCCCGCTCGGCGCACCTTGAGCCAGCTCTGCCATTCAATCGCCCGGCGAATCAGCTCCTTGCGGGTCGATCCGTGATAGCTGCGGGATTCCTTCAGCCAGCTCACCGGAATATCCGGCAGCTGCGGGTACAGATCGGCAGGCCCATCGAATTGTCCATCCACCTCGTAAAGCGCAGCGGCGTCTCGACCGTATACCCAGCCGTCCAGCAGCTCCGCTTCCATCGACTTCTCCTCGTCCATCGCTTGTGCCGATGGCGGCGGAGAGGCCGCTCCCGGCGTCCACCCCATCAACCGCAGCTGCTTGTGCAAAGCGGGCAACGCCGTTCGGCTGACGATAAAATGCCGCTCACCCACCGCTTCGTCCAAGTACGGCCGGCAGCGCTCGCTTGCCGCCAGCGCCGTGGCCATTTCCGGCGAATCGCAGACGAGCAGCGTCACTTCTTGGAACCGCACCTTGCCGTACTGCTCGCCCCATTCCCGCAACGCGCGTTCCACCGCTTCGGGCAGCGCTTGTCCTGCCCGATTCCAGCGCGCCAGCAAGGCCAGCGCGGCTTCCGCGCTGCCGCCGCGCTCGCAGGCGCGATGGAACGCCTCTTGCGTCAGCCGGTAGACACGCAGCTCGTCGGAATGCTGCAGCTCAGCCATAGCAGCAATTTGCCATTCAACGGACAGCGGCACGCCAGGCGGCAGAAGCAGTTCAAAATCCGGCTGCACATACAATCGGCAGGCCGCATCCGCAGGAATGTCCGCTGCGTCGGCAGCCGTTGCGGCGAAATCAAAAGCGCTGGAAAGCGGACTGTCAAGGTCTGACAGTGCGGGCTGGAGCGGCTTTGGAACCGCAGAGGACGGCTCCTGTCCGATCTTCCAGCGGTACCACAGTGCACCGGCGCTATCCTGCGCCAGCTCCAGCCAGCCGAGCGCGTGCAGCGGCGTCAGCCAGCGCTCGCGCACCCCGCGGACGAGCTCCGCTTCGTCCGCGCCAGGCTCGGCGGCGTAGGCCGCCAGCCAGCCGCCGAGCGCCGCGGCTGGCTGCCAGCCCGCGCCGCCGGCGCGCTCCAGCAGCGCGATCGCGTGCTGCTGCCAAACCGGCTGCGGCGCCTGCACCGCGCGCCACAGCCCATACAGGCGGCCCATTTGCTCCGCATAGGGCCGCGACAGCCATGCGCCCAGCGCCGCGGGGCGCAGTACGAGTCGGCCTGCCGCCCGGCCGAGCAGGCCCAGCCGCATCGCCGCGTCGAGCAGCACGGCGAGGCCAAGCCCGCACGCGTCGGAAAACGCGTGCGACAGTCCACAGCCGGCCAGCGGCTCGGCCGGCAGCGCGTGGCGCTCGGCGAGCCGGGCGAGCGCCTTTTTATGCGGCGCGCCCTTGGCCGTCAGCGGCACATCGAGCCGGTCGAATTCCGCCAGCAGGTGGAATAGCTGCTGGGCCATGCCGCGCGGATTCGCGCCGGCCGGCAGCTCCAGCAGCTCCAGCTCGGACTCCGGCACTACGTCCGGCACCGGCCCATGCTCTCGTCCTCGCTGCTCCTGCGCTCGCCCTAATCCCGGATCCGGCTCCCAGCCCCGCTCCTGACCTTGCCCTCGCTCTAATCCCGCCCCCGGCTCCCAGCCCCGCTCCTGCCCTTGCCCTCGCTCTAATCCCGGCCCTGGCTCCCGGCCCTGCCCTTGCCCTCGCTCTAATCCCAGACCCGGCTCTCGTCCAGGTTCCTGCCCTTGCCCTCGCTCTAATCCCAGCCCCTGCTTCCCTCTCTGCTCTCGCCTCCGACCTTCCCCTCGCTCCTGTTCCCACCATCGCTCCTGCTCCTGCTCCTGCCCTTGACCTAATTCCTGCCCTCGCCCTTCCCCCCAGCTTCCCGCAAGCGGCAACGAGGGCAGCAGCAGCGCCTGCCAGACGGCGAAGCCGTCCTCGGGCAGCGCGTACAGCCTTTCGCCCCATGTTTTGCGAAAGGCAACGATAACGCCACGGGCCCGCAGGCCGGCCAGCCCGACGCGCACAGCCGCTCCCGCCGTCGCGCCGTCAAGCTGCCGTTCCAGCGCAGCGGGCGCAAACGGTTCGCTGCCCATGCGGCGAACGATCAGCGCCAACGTGCAGCGCTCGGCCTGCGACAGCTGAGACAGCAACCGGGCCAGCTCAGCGGCTTCTGTCAGCGCCTCCTGCAGCGACAAGCCGCGACTTCGCGCCTCCTCCACCCAAGGCTGCTGCTCCAGAAGCTGCCGCACCGCCACGGGGGTTTTTGCCAAAACCTGCTCGTATCTCATACAAAGCCCCCTTCCGCCTCACCCGTTTGATGCGCGGAATCCCTCGCTGCCAAGCGCTCTGCCGCAGTCACCGTTCCTGCGGCCTTCACCAACGACCAGCCGCTCACAGGCTCACTTTGCGCCCAAAACGATTTGCGGACTGCAACCCCCGTACCCGACGATTCGTCACTGGCTGCATATGCTTCCCAGTCCTCGACGGCGTATCGATAGCCCTGCTCGACCAGAAACAACTGGCGCTTGAGCGCAAACTCCTGCTCCTTTGTGCCCTTGCTGATCAGCGAATAAAAAACCGCGCTATTGCCGCCACGCTTGGGCCGCAGCACCCGTCCGAGCCGCTGCGCCTCCTCCTGGCGCGAGCCGAAGCTGCCCGATACTTGAATCGCCACGGACGCGTCCGGCAGATCGACGGCAAAGTTGGCTACTTTGGAAACAATCAGCACGCGCAAGCGGCCCGCCTTAAAGTCGGCGTATAGCTGCTCGCGCCGTTCATGCGGCATCTCGCCGCTGATCAGCGGCGCCCCGGTCCGCTCAGCAATTCGCGTCAGCTGCTCAATATATTGGCCGATCACGAGCGTCGGCTCGCCCCGATGCTGCTGCAGCAGCGCATCGACTGCAGCCAGCTTGGCCGCATTCTCGCCAGCCAGACGGATTTGCCGCCGCGCCCCCGCTTCCCGGTAATCCGCCGCGCAGCCGTCCGCAAGCGGCACGCGAATTTCCCGGCACGCGACCGCAGCCAGCCAGCCCCGCGCCTCCAGCTCCTTCCAGCCCAGCTCAAAGCGCTTGGGACCGACCAGCGAAAAGACGTCGTCTTCCCGCCCGTCCTCGCGCACAAGCGTCGCCGTCAATCCCAGACGGCGCGCCGTCTGAAGCTCGGCGGTGGCCCGGAAGACCGGAGCCGGCAGCAGATGGACCTCGTCATAAATAATCAGCCCCCATTCCCGCTCGTGAAACAGCGCCATATGCCGGAACAGCTCCTGCTTGCCGGACCGATGCGTCAGCATCTGGTATGTGGCAATGGTGACCGGCCGCGTCTCCTTGCGAACGCCCGCATATTCGCCCACCTGCTCGTCCGTCAAAAAGGTTTTGTCGACAATTTCGCGCTTCCACTGCTTGACCGACGTGACATTTGTCGTGAGAATGAGCGTCGCGCTCTGAAATCGGCTCATCGCCGCAATGCCGACGACGGTTTTACCCGCCCCGCACGGCAGCACAAGCACGCCGCTGCCGCCGTCCGCGCCATCGCCGTTCACAAAGGCGTCCACGGCCTGACGTTGGTAATCGCGCAGCGCAAAGCCGTCTTCTTTGCGCAATTGAATATCCACAAATTCTCCCTGTGCATAACCTGCGCGATCGGCAACCGGATAGCCGAGCCGCACCAGCTCGCGCTTGAGCGGACCACGCGCACCGACTGCCACAGCAACGGCGCGTTCACCCCGCCAATCGGCCAAATAATCGCGCACCGACGGCGTAGCCGCCAGTTCCTTGAGCACAACCGTATCGTCGCTGACCAGCTGCAACTCGCCGCTGACCTTTTCCAGCCGCAGCAAGCCGTACCGCTTCATATATTTGCGCAAGCCGCTCTGCACCGCCGCCGGCACGCCAAATTGCGCCCGTTCCTGCAAAAAACGCGCGATTTCCTCCAGCGTCAGCCCCGCTGCAGCGGCATTCCACAACGACAGCGGCGTCATCCGGTACGTATGCAGCCCTTGCGGACTTTTCACCAGCTCGGCAAAGCGCGCCAGTCCCAAGCGCGTTTCCTCCACGCCTTCGCGATCGGCTTCCAGCAGGATTGAGAAATCGTTTTGCACAATAAGCGGACCGTTCGGATTCATCGGACATGCCTCCCCTTTTTTCCTAGTATGAAAAATTAAGGGTTGAATTAAACATCTTGAACATGCTAATCTCGTTGCTAGATTCGAAAGTGACCGGATCGAAAGGAGCCCCGCATATGAAAACCCATCACCGATCCCGAGCGGCCGGCAGCATCAGCGACCCCGCAATAATGAAACGTCTGCTCAGGATGCTGCCGGCCATGCTGACCCTGCTGACGGCTGCCGCTTTGCTGCTCGCACTCGCTGCTGCCTGCTCCGCACGGCCGGAGCCGTCCGCCGCACACGAAATGTTCCGCATCGAACGCGTTATTGACGGCGATACCGTGCAAATCCGGCTGGACGGCCGCAAGGAATCGGTCCGGCTGATCGGCATCGACACGCCCGAGACGAAAAAGCCGGATACGCCCGTGCGCTTCTACGGCCCTGAAGCCAGCGAATTTACTACGCAAAAATTGCAAGGCGCAACCGTCGGTCTGGAATGGGACATCGAGCGGCGTGATCGCTATGGGCGGCTGCTCGCCTATGTGTGGCTTGGAGACGAGCTGTTCAATCGGACGCTGGTCCAACGGGGCTACGCCCGCATCGCCACGTTTCCCCCGAACGTCAAATACGTGGATGCGCTGAAAAAAGATCAAGAAAAAGCCCGCAGCCAAGGGCTCGGACTTTGGCAAAGCTATGAGGATGCATTTCCCACAGAGGGGCGTCGTTAATTCGGGCTCCTCTAATTTTACGCTACGTATCCATGCGAACGGCCTTCATCTGGGCGATCAGACACAGCTCCGCCGCTTTGAAGGCGTGCTCCTGCGTCATCGCCAGCTCCGTGCGATGCAAGCAGTCGAGAATCAGCCTTCCGAAATACGGATAGCCGACCTGGCCGCTCAGGCTGAAATGCTTTTCGCCGCTGCCGTTGACCAGATACAGCTGATCTCCCTGCGGATCGCGGGCAATATCGATATATTTGCGCAGCTCCATGTATCCTTCCGTGCCCAGGATGATCGTCCGCCCGTCGCCCCACGTCCCGAGCCCGTCCGGAGTCAGCCAGTCCACGCGAAAATAGTTCGTCGCCCCGTTATCGCCAACGAGCGTCGCATCGCCGTAATCCTCCAGCTCGGGGAAAGCCTTGTTGGCATAATTCGCCACCTTGCTGCTGGTCACGACCGCGTCTTTGCACCCGGCAAAATACAGAAACTGCTCGATCTGATGGCTTCCGATATCGCACAAAATGCCCCCGTATAACGAGCGGTCAAAAAACCACGGCGGCCGCGATGCTGCATTCAAGCGATGCGGACCGAGGCCCAGCACCTGCACAACGCGCCCGATCGCGCCTTCTTCAATCAACTGCCCGGCAAACACCGCGCTCTCCACGTGCAGCCGCTCGCTGTAGTATACGGCATATTTAAGCCCGGTTTCCGCCGTTTTCGCTTTGGCCTGCGCCAACTGCTCCAGCGTCGTAAACGGCGTTTTATCGGTAAAATAATCTTTGCCGTGACTCATCGCTCTCAGCCCGAGCGCACAGCGCTCCGCCGGCACGGCTGCACCGGCAATCAAGCGGACTTCCCGGTCCTGCATAATCTCCTGCTCCGATCGGGCAATGCGCACCTCGGGATACACGGCGCAAAATGCGGCAACCTTGGCCGGATCGGAATCGTATACCCATTTGAGCGTAGCGCCCGCTTCCCGCAAGCCGTTGCACATGCCGTAAATATGACCGTGATCCAGCCCGATGGCGGCAAAAATAAATTCGCCAGGCGTTACGACCGGATTCGGTTTACCGGCAGGCGCATAATTCATTCCGTCATGTTTTTGCAAGCTGCTTCTCCCCTTCTCCCGGCAACCTAGCGGACCTCAAGCTTGGATTTCTGGATCCGCTCCTGCAGATGATGCTCGAACAGCTCCTCGTCGATTGGCAAGTCGACCCAGTTGTCCGTCCACGTCGACAGCAGCATGGCATTGGACAGCGTCAGACCGCGAATGCCTTCTTCGCCGGGCGCAATCAGCGGCGCGCCGTGCAGCACGGCGTCGACCCAATTTTGCATGATGCCCTTGTGTCCGCTTTCCTCGCCTTCGATGGGCACCTCGCATTTCCAGCATTCCGGCTGGCCGAACAAGCCGGTGTACGAGCGGTTGAATTCCGGCTCCGGGACGCGCAGCCGCCAGAACGACAGCTTGCCGTCTTCAACGACGATTTTGCCGCGGTCGCCAACCAGCTCCAGACGATTCGTACCCGGCGCTTCGCCCGTCGAAGTTACGAACAAGCCTGTCGCCCCGTTGCCATATTCCACGTAAGCGGTTACGTCATCTTCCACTTCGATTTGATGATATTTGCCAAAGTGGCAAAATGCCCGCACCTTGGTCGGCATCATCCCGATTGTCCACTGCCACAGATCAATTTGATGCGGAGCCTGATTGATCAGCACGCCTCCGCCCTCGCCGGCCCAAGTCGCCCGCCAGCCGCCGGAATTGTAATAGCTCTGCGCGCGATACCAATTGGTAATGATCCAGTTGGTTCGGCGAATGGCCCCGAGCTCTCCAGCCGCGACCAGATCCTTCACCTTGGCGTACAGCGGATTCGTCCGCTGGTTGTAGACCATGCTGAACACCGTGCCTGCTGCTTGCGCCGCTTCGTTCATCTGCCGCACCTGGCGCGTCGCCACGCCCGCCGGCTTCTCGCACAGCACATGCAGCCCTCTGGCAAACGCCATCTGGGCGGTTATCGGATGATCGTAATGCGGTGTCGCAATCACAACGCCGTCAACCAGTCCGGAGTCAAGCAGCGCTTGCGGTTCGGCAAATATCGCCACCTCGCTGCCCAACTGCTCCTTGGCCCAAGCGGCACGCTCAACGCGCGGGTCACAAACCGCCGTGAGCCGACCGCCGGCAACCTCGCCAGCCGCCAAGTAACGCGCATGTCCCGCCCCCATGTTACCTAATCCAATAATGCCTATTCTCATCGCCTTGTCCGTCATCGATTCAACCTCACCTTTCCTGCCGCCAGTTGTTATCAGGTTCACGATTTCAATGTAACACATGCGGTGCCTGCGATTCCTGTCGGCAATTGACCTCGTTGTTGCGTGAGTTGACCGATGATCGAGCAAACGTTTTGATTTCCTTATTTTTCCTTTATAGGAAAAGATGTTGTTTCAATCTTACTTTGGACGGGTATGTAAGCATATAAAGCCTCGACCACTATCCATGCTGAAAGGAGACCTATTGCATGACAACCCAATACGCCAAATTTGCCAAGATTCAGGTCAACTCCCCCGGACGGGGCATGCAGACGTCCCTGACGCTGCCTTCCTCTTATACGATTGGTTCTTCGGGCGGCTACATCCATTTTTATGTTGGCTTGGGCGATTACGAATGCGGGATTTCCACCGATTACGGTACGTCAGGCTGGCGCTGGTTCGCGAGCAGCGGCGCTGTTACCGGAACCGATGCCGGCGGCACGGTCGGCGAGTTCGCCCAACGCGACACGGTCAATATTAAGCTGACACTCGACGATACAGACAACAAAGCCAAATTTTATGTCAATGGCGCGCTCAAGCATACCTTTTCGCCGTCCTATACGTCCAGTACCGCTTTTGACAATTGCAGGCTGATTCTGGGAGCGTTGACGACCACATTTTCCACTGTTCCCGATCCGCTCCCGGCCTGGCAGGTGTTCCATGATCAAGTTACAGCCAGCGGTCTGATGTACAAAAACGCCAACCGGGCTTGGCTCAATATCAAAGCTGCAAATGCTACGCCAACCGTCTTTCATACCCCCGGCAGCAAAACGCCGAATCCGCAGAATTACAGCTTCGACTCGTCCCAGCTGTCCAGCTCGCGCGTATACGGCTCGATCCAATCGTATTAGCCTGACGAAAAAGCACCTGACTCTCAGCGTGAGAGCAGGTGCTTGCGCTTGCAGCTTACCTGGTTCCGACAGGCGTTTTGTCGACGGAAATGCGGCTCAAGGCTTGTCCGGCCTCGTCTTCAAAAATGTTGCGCACGGCAAGGTCACCGATGGCGACGACGCCGATCAGTTGGCCGTTTTCCACGACCGGCAAGCGTCGCACTTGCTCCTTAGCCATGATTTTGGCCGCTTCGTCAACCGTTGTGCTCGCTTCAATCGTTGCGATGCCTTCGGTCATTACTTCCTGCACCGCTGTCGAGCCGGATTTCTTCTCGGCATAGCCGCGAATGACAAGGTCGCGGTCAGTAACCACGCCGAGCAGCTTCTTATTTTCTACGACGGGAATAAAGCCGATATCGTGCTGCTTCATTTTTAATGCAATCTCAAATACGTTGTCTTGCAGCGTCACGCTCACGCAATCCTTAGCCATAATTTCTTTGACTGTCTTTGCCATGTTCGTTTTCCCCCTTCGCATGATCGCGCAGGCAAGTCCAAGCGCAAAACGTTTGATCAGCCTGCTGCATGCTTATCGTCTGTCGAAAGGGTAGAAATGATTCATGCCATATAATCCAATGCCATTGACAAAAGCAGCTGCCCGGCCTGCAGCATCGAGCGTTCGTCAAGGTCAAATTTCGGATGGTGATGCGGATGGACGATGCCGGCGTCAGCATTGCCTGCACCAACGAACATATAGCAGCCCGGACGGTGCTGCAAATAATAGGCAAAATCCTCACCCGCCATAATCAGCGGCGCGCGGTGCGTCCGTTCTTCACCGGCCAATTGCCCGCCGACCCGGATAAATCGCGCCGCCTCGGCTTCATCATTAACAACCGGCGGATAGCCTGGGCGGTAATCGACCTCTCCTTGCGCGCCAAACATCGCACACGTCGCTGCCGTGATGCTTTCGATGCGCTCGCGAATCATGTCCCGCAGCGTCGTCTCGTACGTACGAACGGTGCCGCGCAGCGTGCAGCTTTCCGCAAGCACGTTGAAGCTACTTCCGGCCTGAAAGGAACCAACGCTAACGACGCGCGGCTCGACCGGATCGGTCTGGCGGCTTACGATCGATTGCAAATTGACGACCAGATGCGAGCCGACCACGACGCTGTCAATCGCCTGATGCGGCAACCCGGCATGCCCGCCTTTGCCTTGCAGACGGATCGTGAATTCGTCCGGAGCCGCCATCATCGGGCCTTCGCGGCAGTAGATGTGGCCGACCGGGAACGGCGTCCACAAATGAACGCCATACACGGCGTCGACGCCGTCCAACGCACCGGCTGCGATCATCGCCGCGGCGCCGCCCGGCGTCGTTTCCTCGGCATGCTGGAACACAAACACCAGCGTTCCCGGCAGCCGGCCCTGCAGCAAGCTTGCCGTCTTGGCGACGCCAAGCAGCGTCGATGTGTGCGCATCATGTCCGCAGGCATGCATCACGCCGGGTACCGTGGAGGCGTATTCGCAATTTTTTTCGTCTTGAATCGGCAGCGCGTCCATATCGGCGCGAAGCGCTACGGTCGGCCCGGGCAGCGCGCCCCGCAGCGTTCCGACAACGCCTGTACCGCCTACGCCGGTGCGTACCTCCAGCCCCCAGTCCTGCAGCTGCCGGGCGACAAATTCCGCCGTCTTATGTTCCTGAAAGCTTAGCTCGGGATGCCGGTGCAAATACCGGCGCCAGCCGACCATTTCCTCGTACAGCCCGGCAAAGCCGCTCAGCCATTCGTTCATTCGGCAAGCCCCCTTTCGCCCGTCTAACGGTTTGTTCCTTATTTTATCAAATATCGGATTTCGTTTCACCTACAAAAAGCGCCATCAAATATTAGAAATTAAGCCTTGCAATCGACTTGCGCAAGCTGGGGAAACATACTATCATGAATAAAGAATGCATACGTACAATGATGGAGGCGTTAAAACGTGATTATTGAAGCAAACGGCTTGAAAGGCCTGACCAGCGATCTGGCCCACCTCGACGACGTAACGACGAAACTCGGTTTCGTGCGTTGGCAATGGGAATACTATCGCGCAACCTACGACCTGAAAATTGAAGATAAAAAGAGCGAATACTTTCTGCGCATCAACGCGCGCGCAACCGAAGGCAAGCTCGAATCCCCTTATGCCGTTCTGGCGCTGGAAGAAGCGTACATCGGCGAGGTTTCCTTCCCGCACGGTCTTGACTACAATACGCCGATTCCCGACGCTGTAATGAAAGTCGCTCAGCAGAAGATCAACGAGCTGCAGCACGCGCTGGCTGAATAAGCAGGGCCTGAGGATGACGCCGCCGCGCAGAGGAACGCCTGATTTTTTGCTGCTTTTTTTGACGTTTCTGCTCGTTTGCTTTGGACTTGCTATGGTATTCAGCTCCAGCTCGATGACGACGGCCTATACAAAGGGAGATCCCTGGTTTTTCACCAAAAGGCAGCTGATGGCGGTTGCACTCGGCACTGTCTTTATGCTGTTTTGCATGAACATCCATTTTACGAAACTCAAGAAGCTGGTGCTGCCAGCTTTTCTCGTTATTTTGGGCATGCTTGTGCTCGTGCCGTTTATCGGTACCGTAACGAAGGGCGCGCGCAGCTGGTTTTATTTCGGTTCGTTCGGCCTGCAGCCGACGGAGTTCGCCAAGCTGGCCATCATCTTGTATCTGGCCTCGCTGATCAGTAACAAGGACGAGAAATTCCGCGATTTCAAAAAAGGGCTGCTGCCCGCTTTGCTTGTCGTCGGCTTCGTCTGCTTCCTGATCATGCTCCAGCCGGATCTGGGCTCCTGTATGATCGTGATGGCCTGCGCTGCGATCGTCATTCTCGTCGGCGGCGCCAATCTCAAGCATTTGTTTTATCTGGGCACCGGCTTTTCCGCCATTGGCGCAATGGGTGTCATCTTGTATTTGCTGCGCGGCTCCTCGGGCCAACAAAACTACCGGGTGGAGCGGCTGACCTCATTTATGGACCCGTGGGCGCATCAGCTTGACGAGGGGTATCAGATTGTGCAATCGCTGTTCGCGTTTGGTCACGGAGGTTTGACGGGCGCCGGCTTTGGACAAGGCATCCAGAAGCTTCATTATTTGCCGGAAGCGCATAACGACTTTATTTTTTCCATCATCGGCGAAGAGCTGGGCTTTATCGGCGGCGCGTTGTTTTTGCTGATTTACCTGCTGTTCATTTGGCGCGGTATTCTCGTTGCCGTCCGCTGCCCGGACAGCTTTGGCATGCTGACCGGCGTCGGCATTATGGGCATGCTGGGCGCGCAAGCCATCATTAACATCGGCGGTGTCACCAGCACCATTCCGCTGACCGGCGTTACCCTGCCGCTCATCAGCTACGGCGGCTCCTCGATGATGGCTTCGTTAATCAGCATGGGCATTTTACTCAGCATTTCCCGCGAGCAAAACCGGCTATCGCCTTCGGCAGCATCAAAAAGAACCTGATCCCGGCAAAGGGACAGGTTCTTCGTTTGTTTACGTAGTTATTTTACGCGGTGCGCTTCTTCAATTTCCTCTTCCTTAAAAGCCACGCCTTCCACCTTGACATTGACTTCCACTACGTTCAGGCCGGTCATATTCTCGACCGCTTCTCTGACATTTTCCTGCAATTCGCGACAAACGTCCTGAATGCGGGAACCGTAGTTGACAATGACGCGCAGATCAATCGCCGCTTCCACTTGTCCGACCTCGACGGAAACGCCTTTTTGCACGTTTTTGCCGCTCAGTCGTTTCGCGAGTCCTTCCGAAATTCCCCCGGACATGCCGGCAATGCCTGGAGTTTCCAAAGCGGCGAGTCCGGCAATGGTCGCTACTACGTCATCGGATATGCGAATTAAGCCGGTTTGAAGTTCTTCGGACATACGGATCAACTCCCTGTTCTATAATAAGTCTATTGTAATAAGAACGCTTCCCGAAAGCAAGAAGCGCGGCCGATTCGGCAAAATCCGATTTACTTTACCCGCAAAAATGGGTATAGTAAAAAAAGCTTTATTACATAGAAATATCCAAAATCAGGGGACTCGGAGGGTTACGCGTTGAAAGGGAAATTGTTTAACATTGGATTGATTGGTACGTTTGTACTGAGCGCGGCCGCACATTATCTGCACATGGATTCGACGCTGCAATTTGTGATTTCTGCAATCACCATCATTTTTGTCGCCGGCTTTCTAGGCAAAGCGACAGAAAGCGTCGCCCACTACGCGGGCGAACGGATGGGCGGCTTCCTGAATGCGACATTCGGCAACGCCGCCGAGCTGATCATCGCGATCTTCCTCGTCAAAGACGGCTTGTTTGAAGTGGTCAAGGCAAGTCTGACCGGCTCGATTATCGGCAATCTGCTGCTCGTGCTCGGCTTGAGCGTTCTGGCAGGCGGCTTGAAATTCAAGGAGCAGAAATTCAACATCAAGCTGGCTTCGCACAATGCCTCGCTCATGCTGCTTGGCGTCATTGCGCTGTTCATTCCGGCCGTCTTCGCCGGCAGCCTGACCAAGCACGAGACAACAGGCATGAGTCTTGTCGTGGCGGGCGTACTGATTGTCGCTTACGCACTGTGGCTCGTATTCTCAATGGTGACGCATAAAAACGAACTGTCCGAAGAATCGATTGAGCACGGCGAAGCGACCTGGTCAAAAGGCAAATCGATTCTGTACCTCGTCATCGCCACCGTCATGGTTGCCTTCACCAGCGAATGGCTTGTCGGCACACTGGAAGAAGTATCGCATAAATTCGGATTGTCCGACCTGTTCGTCGGTGCGTTTCTGGTTGCGATCATCGGCAACGCTGCCGAGCACAGCGCAGCCGTAATGATGGCGCTCAAAAACAAAATGGGCGCTGCTGTAGAAATCGCAGTCGGCAGCTCGCTGCAAATTGCCTTGTTCGTTGCTCCGGTTCTGATTGTGATCAGCTTCCTGATGGGCAACACAATGAACATTGTGTTCACGACCTATGAGCTGGCCGCTATTGCCGTCGCCGTCCTCATCACCAAATCGATCTCCCAGGACGGCTCGACCAACTGGTACGAAGGCGTGCTGCTGCTTGCTGTATACGGTATTCTTGGCGTTGTTTTCTTTCTCGTCTAAGGTTCGCTCTGCCGCTATATAACCACAAAAAAAGTGACCCGACTGAGGGTCACTTTTTGCTGTTGAGCGCTTCATAAAGCTGAGCCAAATTCCGCTCCAGCTTGCTTAAAATTTGCTTTCCGGCCGTTTCCGTAATCAAGCCGGCGCGAATCGCAAAATCGATTTCTCTGGAAAGTCCGTACATTTGCGTGTCCAGCACTTCTTCATAGAGCGGACATTGACGGGTCGTCAGGTTCTCCATCTGAACCTCGATCAGCTTTTCGATTTTATTGGCATCTTCTTGCAGAAGGGTGAGCGCTTTATGATTCAAGTTCAACAATAGATCAGATGAAGACATTATGGCTTCCTCCCTGTACGGCTAGTCATCCGTCCTTATATGATCTATATTAAGCGAAATCGAGCCAATATACAAGAGAAGGTATCCCGGCTCAACGGCCGAAATACCTTCTCATTGGTGAACTACGCTTCCGTGATCGAAAGACCGTGTTTCTCGAATACTTCCTTCATAGCCGCCTTGGCTTCGTCTTCATCGGGGCCGTGAACGTGCAGGGCGTATTGGCCGTTGTTCAGCAATGTCGTGAACAGACCGAGAATGCTTTTGACATCGATATACTTATTATCATACTGCAGTACGATGGAAGAGCGGAATTTGTTAGCGGTTTGCGAGATCTCAACGATGGCTGCATTATTCGACATAGGGCATTCCTCCAATTTCTCATTTGACTTTCTCTATGATAACGTGTAAAGCGCTGCGAACGCAACAACTTTTTCCAAGTCGCGCGGAAAACGGGCATAACGCCCTAGGCCCGGGTACAAGCCGTTTTTTACGCTTTGCTCGACAGCTTCGTCTTCATCCAGCTCCCCAGCATGATCAGCCCGACAAACACCAGCAGCAAGAGCAGCAGGCGATTCTTGTAATGGCGAATATGCAGCAAATCGTGAGCGATCACCGATTCGAGAAAAATCATCGGCAACTTGCCGAGCAGCGTCGCCGCAATAAATGTGCCGGTTGAAATTCGCGTCAGCCCCGCTCCCAAATTGATGACGGACGAAGGAAAAATCGGAATGAGCCTGCCAATGAATACATAAAAAAATCCCTGACGCTCCATTCGCTCGCTGAACTGCTGAATCGCCGCAAAGCGGTGCAGCCGCTTCGCCACCCAATCGTGGGCAAAATAGCGGGAGATCAAAAAGCAAGCGACCGCTCCAAGACAAGACATCGTGTAATTAACGACAAATCCCGTTTTGATGCCAAAAATGGCGACATTCGCGCTGGCAACAACGACAAACGGAATAAAGGGAAATACGGTTTGCAAAAAGACGAGCGCCATGCCCATCAGCTTGCCGTAAATTCCCATCGCCTTCAAATGTGCGCTAAGCTGATACATGTGGCTATGTGTCAGTTTCACTCCGGTTTTCGTATGAAACAACAAGTAGGCCAGCGCCCCCAAGAGCACGAGCGGCAGCAGCAGCTTGATGATATGTTTTCTTTTAAACAAGGGCAAAATCGGACCATCCTTCCTGTTGTCCCTATTGTATCACGGGTTGGTCTATTCAGGAAGTGCTGCCTGTTGCGGCTGTGTCCGCTGCGTTGTCCGCTCGCCGGAACTGATAGGCCGCCACGCTCGTCTCCCGATGCTCGGCACCGCTCAGCCGATAGCTGATCGCCGTTGTGACCTCCAGCCGGCCGGGCAAGCCGCCGCCGGGACTAATCCACAAGCGATAGGTCGCCTTGGCGTCGAGCGCAGCGAGCATCTCCTCGAGCTGCGCGGCCGAGCGCTGGGCCAGAGCCGCCAGCGCGACCGCTTCCGCCGGGCCGGCCGCGGCTTGACGGCGGCCAAGCGCGGCGGCCAGCGCCTGCCCCTGCTCGCGGTATTGCAGCGCCAGCCGGCGGCGTAGCTCCTCCGGAGCCGCCTCCGCCTCCAGCACGCGCTGCCCGCCCTTCGCGAGCTCGGGGCTCCAGCGCACGGCGGCGGGCGGCTGCGCCGTCAGCGCCTCCAGCTGGCGCAGCGGATCGCGCAGCGCCAGCGCAGCGGCTTCCGGCGGCGGCGGCGACGCGTCCCCGACGCCGCCGGAAGCCGCCCCCGCGCCGCCCGTTTCCGCACGGGCGGCGGAGGGGTCCACGGCCGCGGCAACGCCGACGCGGCCGCTGCTTGCGGCCGTCGCTTGCGACGACGGCCGGAGCGTCACCGCCGCGCCTGCGCGCGCGGCGCCGGCAAAGGCGAACGGCGGCAGCGACAGGCCGCCGTCCGCCTGCACTTCGACGCTGCCCTGGAACGCGAGGCTTGGCTCCTGAGCCAAAGCCGTCAGCGCTGCTTGCAGCGTCTCCTGCTCCCGGCCAACGCCTGCGCAGCCGGCCGGGCCTATTGCCGCCAGCGCGCACAGCGCGGCCAGCGTCCATTTCGATCGTCGGTTCAGTGTCATCCCCGCCCTTCTCCAGCTTCGGTCTTGCTCCCAGTGTGTCCCCCCGCTCCGGCAAATATGTACGGCCGCGCCGCCAGAAGCCGACTTGCACTTGCCGCACAGCATTGCCGTCGTCAGCGCATAGCAAAAACGCCTGCCCACAGGCAAGCGTTCTCGCTCGGACTACCCGACCTTGATCTGGTTGCGTCCGCTATTTTTGGCTTCGTAAAGCGCCATATCCGCTTTGTAAAACAGCGATTCGACGCTGATTTTATCCTCTTCCCAGTTCCAGTCCGACACGCCGCAGGACACGGTTACCTGCGGGTTCGTCTCCTGCATCACCCGCAGCCGGATACGCTCGGCGATCCGCACCGTTTGCTCCTTGGCCACCTGCGGCAAATACACGGCCAGCTCCTCGCCGCCCCAGCGCGCCGCAATATCGGTATCGCGAATGCTCGACTTGATGATGCCGCTGACCTGAATCAAAATTTTGTCGCCGACCTGATGGCCGTACGTATCGTTGACGCGCTTGAAATAGTCGATATCGACCACGATCAGCGAGCCGCAGAAGTCTTTCTTTTGCATCAGATTCGCCTGCTCGTCGAGATAATGGCGCACATAAAGCCCGGTCAGGTTATCGGTAATGACCATCCGCCGAACCTCCGCATGCAGCGAAGCGTTCGTCATCGCCAGCCCGATATGGCCGGACAACACCTGCAGCAGCTTGTAGTTCTCGTAGGAGAAAAAGTTCGGCTTGCTGTGCACGACGAGAATGACGCCTTCCACCTCGCCGTTGACGAGAATCGGGGAGCCGATCAGGGAACGCGACTGCGTAACCTCCATCAGCTTCGATTTGATCTTCGTATTCATCGAATAATCGGAAATAATGACCGGTTCCTTGGTGGCGTATACAACACCGGAAAATCCTTCATCCAGCGTAAAATTCTCCTGAAACATGCTCGGCAAATTGCTCGCCTGCACGATCAGCTTTTCCCGCTGCTTGTCGGTTTGCAAAATACAACTGAAGTCCGCTCCAAAAATATTCAGCAGCTCGCTCGACGCAAACTCAAAAATTTCGTTCAGCCGCAAGCTTTGATTCAGACGTTTCGTAATTTCATTGATCAAGCGCAGCTCGTTGATCAGGAAATTGGACTGCTCATACAGCTTTGCATTCTCAAAGGCCGAACCGGCCGTATCCGCCAGCACCGAAATGAACTGCAGGTCGGAAGAGGACATCGGCGTCTGCTCCGCGTGCAGATGAAGCACGCCGTATACGCCCTGCTTGCCCGACAGCGGCACCGCAATATTGCCCGTGCTCGTGCCGTCTCCGTCCGACGTGGACTCGAACACGAGCTGACCTTCCATGAAAGCCCGCGTGCAAATATCGTCCTCCAGCGCCAAAAAGTTCAGCGGCTTCACCGGCAGGCTCGTGCTGTGACTGTCCTGCGAGAGCAGCAGATCGACCTGGATGGCCGGGTAGACGTTGTGCAAGTTGTCCAGCACCTCGGTCAGCACCGCATCAACGTCGATCTTGGCATGCAGCTTCTTCGACGCCTCGAACAGCACGTCGCGCTTGAGCGCTTCCCGCTCATGCAGCTGGTTTTGCAGCGTCAGCTGCTCGGCACGCCGGCGCTCCGCGACAAGCGGCAAGCAGCTTTGCCAGAGCAAAGCCGCTGTGTAAAGCGCTTGCGTAAGCGAATCAAAAGCGGCTGGCGCACAGCAAACAAGACCGAGCGCGCCGACAACGTCGCCCTGAGCGTTCTTCACCGGAACGGCCACGGAAGAAGCGCCTGCCCCGGCCAAAGCCGGCTCGCCGGACGCCTGCGCAAGCGTCCCCGCGGCGAGACAGCGCTCCAGCGGATTGGCCCCTGCGGAAGCGGCGCTCCATGACGCAGACGGCGCCAGCAGCGCCTTCAGCTTGGCGGCAGCCTCGTCGTCCGCGCAGGCTCCCAAGACCTTCCCTTCCCGGTCCGTCAGCACAAAAGCTGTCTTGGGCGGAAGCATCGCAGCGCCGAATTGCTTCGTCCAGAGCGCAAAAGCTTCAGGCAACATCCATCTATTCGAATCATGCAGAACAACCTCGGCCGGCACAACAAGACCTTGTCGAAGATAAGCTTCGAAATGCTTGCCCTGCGCCTTGCTATCCTGAAGATCGGAACCTCGAAGATGATCGCTCATGGGGCTTCTCCTTTAACGACAGACTAAATTCCCGTTACCTACAACATATACACTGTTTATCATACTATTTTTCTGTGAGTATTGCACTAGTTTTTCACAGGAAAACGAAACAACGTCGCTTGACAGAAGGAAATCTTTTTAATAAAATTAATAGTCGAGTACTACCATGATTCGGTGAATGTCCTTTGTGATCACCCTCACTGATTTTGCTGCTGGCAGGACTGCGGCTGAACTTTTCTCGCCAGGGAATCCGTTGATGATTCGCAAGCAAAATCGGGCACATAACTTCACCCCGCATCCTAGAGCTCCACTAACTACTATATGTGAAAAAGAAGGAGTTTTTCCTAACATGGCACGCTATACAGGTCCTAAATTTAAATTGAGCCGTCGTCTGGGCATTTCCCTGAGCGGCAGCGGCAAAGAATTGAAACGTCCTTTCCCTCCAGGCCAGCACGGCCCGAACCAACGCAAAAAGCTGAGCGGCTACGGCGTACAGCTTCAAGAAAAACAAAAGCTGCGTCACATGTACGGCTTGAACGAAAAGCAATTCCGCAATCTGTTTGACAAAGCGTCCAAACAGCAAGGTATTGCCGGCGAGAACTTCATGTTCCTGCTGGAAAGCCGTCTGGACAACCTGATCTACCGTCTGGGTCTGTCCAACTCCCGTGCAGGCGCGCGTCAACTCGTCGCTCACGGTCACGTAACTGTTAACGGCAAAAAAGTGGACATTCCTTCCTACCTTGTATCGACAGGCGACGTTCTTGGTCTTCGCGAAAGAAGCCGCAACCTGTCCGCGGTAAAAGAAGCACTGGCTAACCGCAACTACCTGCCTGCTTACCTCGAATTCAGCGAGCAAGCTATGGAAGGTAAATATGTTCGTCTGCCAGAGCGCGGCGAGCTGGCTCAAGAAATCGACGAAAAACAAATCGTCGAGTTTTACAGCCGTTAATCGATTTTTGCAGCGATCAAAGCTGCTTCCGCTATTGGGCGGGAGCGGCTTTTTTTCATGCCCGTGCCCCTTTCGCAAAAAGCTGGCCGCATGCAAAAAGCGCAGCCTCTCCGCCTGAGAGAAACTGCGCCTTTTTTCATTAACATATTTGACCGACTACGCGAAGCGGACGAGGTAGTAATTTTTTTTACCGCGGCGAATGATCAGGTACGAGCCGCCAAGCGTGCCGAGCTCATTGGCTTTCGCTTCGAGCTGGGTCGTGCGGACGCCGTTGACGGAAACCGCGCCGCTTTCAATGTCGGTTCTCGCCTGGCGCTTGGAAGGCGCGGCCTTGACCGCCACCAGCAGATCGATCAGCGGCAGATCGGCTTGCTCCAGCACCGTCGACGGCGCATCCTTGAACGCTTCTTCGATTTCCTGCTGCGTCAGCTCGGCAATGTTGCCGCTAAACAGCGCCTGCGTAATGTTGAGCGCGCTCTGCAGCGCAGCTTCGCCGTGCACCAGTCGCGTAACCTCGCGGGCCAGCAGCTTTTGCGCCTCGCGTTTTTCCGGCTGCTCCTTCACTTCCAGCTCCAGACGTTCGATTTCCTCGCGGCTGACGAAGGTGAAGTATTTCAGGAAGCGGATGACGTCATTGTCGTCGGTGTTGACCCAGAACTGGTAGAATTGGTACGGCGAGGTTTTGGCTGCGTCGAGCCAGATCGCCCCGCCTTCGGTTTTGCCGAACTTCTGGCCGTCGCTTTTGGTAACGAGCGGCAGCGTCATGCCGTAAGCGCGGTTGTCTGTCGTTTTGCCGATCAGCTCCAGCCCGGCCGTAATGTTGCCCCACTGGTCGCTCCCGCCGATTTGCAGCGAGCAGTTTTTCGTCTGATTCAGCTTGAGGAAATCATACGATTGCAAAATCATGTAGCTGAACTCGGTGAACGAGATGCCCTTCGAAATGCGCGAATCGACCGAATCCTTGGCCAGCATGTAGTTCACCGTGAAATTTTTACCGATATCGCGCAAAAACTCGATCACGTTCAGCGGTCCGAGCCAATCGTAGTTGTTGACCAGCTCCGCCGGATTCTCCACAATTTCGCTAAAATCAAGGAAGCGCGAAAGTTGCGACTTAATGCTTTGCGACCATGTATCGACGACGTCGGCCGAATTGAGCGTGCGCTCGGATGCTTTGCCGCTCGGATCGCCAATCAGACCCGTACCGCCGCCAACCAGCGCCAGCGGAAGGTGTCCGGCCTGCTGGAACCGGCGCAGCGTCAGAATCGGCAGCAGGCTGCCGATATGCAGGCTGTCCGCTGTAGGGTCAAAGCCGCAGTACAGCACGACGCGCTCGGAAGCCAGCTTTTTCTCCAGCC
This sequence comes from Paenibacillus athensensis, assembly GCF_004514475.2. Classification (GTDB taxonomy): domain Bacteria; phylum Bacillota; class Bacilli; order Paenibacillales; family NBRC-103111; genus Paenibacillus_AL; species Paenibacillus_AL athensensis. The sequence goes on from NZ_MYFO02000001.1 coordinate 800,201, forward strand.
CTTCCCTGTCTGTAATTTGATGAAGCAAACCACGAAATTCCAAATCCTCCAAAATGTTCATGCCAACACGTCCTTTCTGAAAATAAAAAAAAGCCTTCTCTTCCACAAAGGGACGAGAAGACTTGGCTCGCGGTACCACCCTCATTAAAACGGCCGCATCCGAAACACGCAGACGCCGCTTTCACTTCATTTCCGATAACGGCGGACTCCCCGGCGCAGGCTACTGGCAGACTGGCTGCATGTTCCCCTGCACGGCTCCGGAACGTAATTCACCTGAATGCACGTACCGGTTCGCACCCTCCACCGGCTCTCTGTGAGCGTCTGCAAGCAAGCTACTGCTGATCCTTCAAAGCGTTTATTGTTCCTTTTATATCATACCGTCTGCGGCTTGTCAAACCTTTCCCGTCGGTTGGTGTCGACAGATTACCGGATGCAGTCTAATTATGGTATAATACAAGGGTTCATGTAAGGAGGCTAATCGAACTTATGCGCAAATTTTTTGCCAAATGGAACAAGCCCTGGGTGCGCACCACGCTGAAGATCAGCTGGTTCACGCTCAAATGGACGGTCATTTCCATATTTCTGGCCGGACTTCTCGGCGGCTCGGCCGCTTTCGGCTACGTCAGCGCGCTGGTCAAAAACGATCCGGTCCGCAGCGAAGCCCAGATTCGCGAGCAAATTCAGCAAAATGCAGTGACCGGCTTCGCCTATTTCAACGACGATTCCGTGATCGGCCAGCTGCGAACCGAAGAGGACCGCAGGCTTGTCGCTCTCGCCGACATTCCGCAGGTCGTGCTGGACGCCGTGCTGTCGATTGAGGACAAGGATTTCTACAACCATCGCGGCGTGGATGTGCGCGGCTTATACCGGGCCGTCACGCAGAAGCTTTTAAATGAAGACGTACAAACCGGAGGCAGCACGATTACGCAGCAGCTGGCGCGCCGGGTATTCCTGACGCTGGATCGCGACGACGGCCGCAAGGCAAGAGAAATCCTGCTTGCGCTGCGCATGGAGCGGCTGATGTCCAAGGATGAAATTTTACTCGCTTATCTGAATAAAATTCCTTACGGCAACGGCTATACCGGCTATAATTTGTACGGGATCAAGGCAGCTGCCAAGGGGCTGTTCAACATTAACGATTTGAAGGAGCTGAACATCGCGCAAGCAGCCTATCTGGCCGGCCTGCCGCAGCTGCCTTCGCAATATTCGGCGTTCACCAGCAAGCCGGAATTCGACGAGGACAACTTCAAGCGGGCGATTACGCGCCAGCAGCTGGTGCTCAAGCGCATGCTGGAGGAGGACAAAATCACGCAGCAGCAATACGCCGACGCGCTCAATTTCGATATCCGGGCATCGATGCCGGCACCATCGCAGAAGGCGTATACGACGTATCCGTACTTGATGATCGAAGCGGAGAAGCAGGCTGCGGAAATTTTGCTCAAGCAGCAAAATCCCGACATCGATCCCAAAACCAACGCAGCGGCTTACAACGAAGCGCTCAAAAACGCGCAAGCCCAACTGCTGCGCGGCGGTTACCAGGTCTACACGACCATTGACAAATCGATCTACGGCTCGATGCAGGGAATTGCAACTAATGCCAAAAATTTCCTTCCCGACGATCCCAAAAAAGGCACCGAGCAGGTCGGCGCCATCATGATCGACAGCACCGGAGCGATCCTCGGCATGATCGAAGGCCGCGACTTTTTCAAGGAGCAGCTGAATCACGCTACGCAGGCGTACCGCCAGCCGGGCTCGACGATGAAGCCGATTGCCGCTTACATTCCGGCGCTGGAGAAAGGCGCGATTCAGCCGGCCAGCGTGATTGACGACGTGCCGATTATTTTGAAGGACGGCGTCAAAGGCTTCCATATTCCCGAGAACTGGGACCACAAGTTCCACGGCCTGATCACGGCGCGAACGGCGCTGAACCTGTCGTACAACATTCCGGCCATCAAGCTGTTTCTCGATAAGGTCGGCATTGAGGAAGCGTGGAATTTTGCCCGCGAGCTCGGCATCACCTCGTTGCAGAAGGAAGACAATTATGCCCAGACCGGCGTCATCGGCGGCTTGAGCAAGGGCGTCTCCGTCAAGGAGCTGACTGCCGCTTACGCTTCGATCCCGAACAAGGGCGTTTTCAACGAATCGTTTATGATCCGCAAGATCACGGATGCAAACGGCAAGATCGTATACGAGCATGAACAACAGCCCAAGGCAGTCTTTTCGGAGCAAACCTCGTATCTCATTACTGATATGATGAAAACCGTTATCAGCCAAGGTACGGCGACCGATTTGATGAAGAAATACAAAAGCTACGGCAAAATCGAAATTTCCGGCAAAACGGGTTCGACGCAAGACGATGCCGACGCCTGGTTCATGGGCTTCACCCCGGACATTACGGTTGGGGTCTGGATCGGCTATGACCAGCCGGTCAACAAGCTGACGTCCAAAACCGGACAAACCAATCATGCCAAGGACATTTGGGCGCTGATCATGAACAGCACGATTGAAAGCAAGCCGGAGCTGTTCCCGAACAAGAAATTCGCCAAGCCGGACGGCATCGTCTCCGCCACCGTTTCCAACTTGTCGGGCAAGCTGCCCAATGAGCTGACGAGCGCTTCCGGCCACTCGGTAACCGACATCTTCAACAGAAAATATGTGCCGACACAAGAAGACGACGTCATGGTAAACATGAAGATCGTATCGTACAACGGCTTGAACTACATCGCGCAGGACGCGACGCCGGCCGATTTTGTCGAGGAGAAAACGGTCATCAAGCGCGAGAAATCGCTGAACACACTGATGAAAGAGCTGGAGGACGCGCTCAGCAAGCTGCCGGCCGCGAATCGCAAGCCGTTGGACAGCTACAAGCCGCTCGATTTCGCCAACGACGCTCCTTCCGAGACGGACCCGCGGACCGACGACGGTCTGGCACCAGCAGCGCCAACCACGGTTGTGGCTACGAAATCGGGCGACACCGCCGTCATCACGTTTCAGGCAAGTCCGAATCCGGACATTGTCGGTTACCGGATATACCGCTCGGAGAACCACGGACCGTTCCAACTGCTCGGCGGACGGGTCGTGCTGGCGGGAGCGGAAACGAAATTCACCGATCAGGTGCCTGCTTCGAGCCTGGAAGGCTACTACATTACGGCCGTTGACGTCGCCGGCAAGGAATCGCCGCCAAGCCGCGGCTCCTATACAGACGGCAGCTCCCTGGACACGTTGTTCGTACCGCCTTCCGACGGCAGTCAGGTGCCGGGCGGACCGAATGCCGGCGGCCTGACTCCCGAGCCTGGAGGAAACGGAGGCAATGGCGGCAGCAGCGCAACGCCGGGTGACGAGCCGGTCTCCAAGCAGCCTCCCTCCGCTCCTTCCGGTCTGAAAGCAAAAGCAGACGGCGCCAGTCTGGTGCTGAGCTGGAGCGCCAATCCGGCCAAGGACAAGGTGACCGGCTATCAGGTCTACTACAGCGACAAGGAAAAAGGACCGTTCCACAAGCTCGCTACCGTTCAAGGCGCAGCAGAATTCCATTACTACGCCGCTGCTTACACCGGCTATTACCGGGTTACAGCCATGAACGATATCGGTGAATCGAAGCCTTCGCCTACGCTGATTTATAAGTAAAAACAAAAAGCTCGCTTTTTCGGCAACTATGCCGGAAGCGAGCTTTTTGATTGCTTCTTCGCGCGATGAAACGGCTTGCGGTTAGACTGCCGCCGCTGCCGGGAAGGCGCTCGCTTAGGGGCACGTTGCTGGAGCGGGACGCTACGGCGTTGCGCAAGCAACGCTGCGGCTGCGGGCCGGTGACGGGCAGCAACGCTTGGATGCGTGTTCTGTCCGCACGACGCTGTCATACGTGCAAGCTACGCTGCTATCGTCTGTGGGTCGGCAACGCTGGGGCGGGCCTGAGAGACGCGGCTGCAAGCGATCCGCAGGTATAAGGCGCACCCTGGGCGCGCACGCAGCAAAGCCCGACTGGCGCAGCTTGTTTCGCCGCTTACCTGCCGGGCTTTTTTGGAACAGCGCTTTATGTCATTTTCGACTAATCCTCAATCGTCGACAAATCGCCGGTCGGGAGGTTCAGCTCCCAGGCCTTGAGCACGCGACGCATAATTTTGCCGCTGCGTGTTTTTGGCAGCTTATCCTTGAATTCGATTTCACGAGGCGAAGCGTGCGCCGACAAGCCTTCTTTGACGAACTTGGCGATATCGGCCTTCAGCTCGTCGGAAGGAGCGAAGCCTTCGCGCAGCGAGATGAACGCTTTGATGATTTCCCCGCGCATCGGATCAGGCTTGCCAATAACGCCCGCTTCGGCAACAGCCGGGTGCTCGACCAGCTTGCTTTCGACCTCGAACGGTCCTACCCGCTCGCCCGCTGTGTTGATCACGTCGTCGACGCGGCCTTGGAACCAGAAATAGCCGTCTTCATCGCGATACGCGGAGTCGCCCGAAATGTACCAGCCAGGAATGCGGAAATATTCCTCGAATTTGGCCGGATTGTTCCAGATTTTGCGCATCATGGACGGCCAAGGCGTTTTGATCGCCAGATTGCCCATGCGCAGCGGCGGCAGCTCGTTGCCGGCATCGTCGAGAATGGCCGCTTCTACGCCGGGAATCGGCCGGCCCATCGAACCGGGCTTGATCGTCATCGCCGGATAGTTACAGATCAGGTGCCCGCCTGTTTCCGTCATCCACCACGTATCGTGAATACGCTGGCCGTACACCTTCATCCCCCAGCGGACTACTTCAGGGTTCAACGGCTCACCAACGCTCAGCACATGACGCAGCGAGCTGAGATCGAACTGCTTCACCGTATCGTCGCCTGCTCCCATTAGCATGCGGAATGCCGTTGGCGCGCTGTACCACACGGTCACTTTGTATTTGGCGATCGTTTGATACCAGTCCTGCGGACTGAAGCGTCCTCCGCGAATGACGTTGGTAGCGCCGTTCAGCCAAGGAGCAAAAATGCCATAAGACGTACCCGTTACCCAGCCGGGATCGGCCGTACACCAGTAGACATCGTTTTCCTGCAAATCAAGCACAATGCGGCCGGTATAGGCATGCTGGAGCATCGCATTATGCACATGGAATACACCTTTAGGCTTGCCCGTCGAGCCCGACGTATAGTGAATGATCAAGCCGTCCTCGCGATCGACCCACTCCAGCTCAAGGTCCTCGGACGCCGTTTCCATTTCTTTATAAAAATCAACCTGGCCCTCGGCAAGCGTAATGTCTTCACCGACGAGAATCACGTGCTTCAGATGCGGCAAATCGCCAACGGGGACGCGCGGCAGCAGCGCAGGCGTCGTTACAATCGCTACCGCTTCGCTATCAGACAGACGGTCGCGGACAGCGGTTTCCATAAACGCCTCAAACAGCGGCCCGACAACCCCGCCGACCTTGATGATGCCAAGCAGCGCATAATACAGCTCCGGCGTGCGCGGCATGAAAATGAACACCCGCTCGCCTTTGCCGATGCCCAGCTTGCGCAGCACGTTGCCGAAGCGGTTCGAGCGCTCCTTCATTTTCTGAAAGCTGATCGCTTCATCACGCGAAGCGTCGCTGTAATATAAAGCAATTTTGTCTTTTCTGGAGGATTCGGCATGCCGGTCAATTGCTTCATAAGCCATGTTTACTTTTCCGGTTGTGTGCCATGAAAAGCTTTGCTCCACCTCGGTCCAGTCAAATCCGGCGCGGGTTGCTTCGTAGCTGGTCATATTCGGATTCGGAGATACCGGTTCGATCAGTTCTTCATTCGTGTGATCCATTACGTAAAGCCCTCCTCACAATTAAAAACGCTTCCAAACAACGTGATTATTATAGCACAATGACCAAATTTCGCCTATGCCCGACAGGTCTTTTCTTTATGCATCAAATTTGCTATAAGTGAAGTAGGAAGAAAAGGAGAGCTGGCGCCCATGCAGCATATCAAACGCTATCAAAAGCTTTGCCTGCACCCGTCTGCAGAACATCCCGAGCTTGTCGTGGAAGGTCCTGTAGAGCCCGCACAGCTGCGCGACCTGCGCTTGCACTCGCAGCTCGACGCCTTCCGCCGCCCCGCGGAGCAACACGAAGCTTTGGTGGAAATCGCCGGACTGCCGGAGGGCCGCATCGTGCTCGCACGCGAAGGCGATGTGATCGTCGGCTACGTGACCTTCCACTACCCGGACGACATCGAGCGCTGGTCCGAGGGCCACATGCCCGACTTGATCGAGCTGGGGGCGATTGAAGTCGCCGACGATTACCGCGGGCTCGGAGTGGCCAAACGGCTTGTGCAATTGGCTTTTGCCGACGGACAGCTGGAGAACGTCATTTGCTTTACAACGGAATATTATTGGCACTGGGATTTGGAAAAAAGCGGATTGAACGTCTGGGAATACCGGCAAATGATGGAGAAGCTGATGAAAAGCGTCGACATGATCTGGTTTGCTACCGACGATCCGGAAATTTGCTCCCATCCGGCCAACTGTCTGATGGTCCGTATCGGCAAGGATGTACCGCTATCCTCGGTCGAGCAATTTGACCGCGTGCGGTTCCGGCAGCGGTTTATGTACTGAGGCCGGATGCCACTCCGATACGCGGCGTGGTTCGCGCCGGCGGCTTCGGTTGCCGCTGCTTTCGTGCGTGGTTGCTGCGCGTGGCGCGTAGTGCGTGGCATCCCTTGCGAGGGTGACAAGCCGGTGCAGCGACCGACCGCGGACCGGCGCTCTTGCAGATCGCCTCGCACGGGTGAATCATTACGCGGACCGTGGAAAAGGGCGAAGCGCTCGAGCTTTGCTGCTTGCTGCGGCCCAAGCAAGTTTCGAAAGAAAGGAACGTCCCCTTATGACGCACGACGTCCGTATGCCCGCTTTTATTTACGACGAGCGGGAAATCGCTTACAAATTTAATGATACGCACCCGTTTAATCAGCAGCGGCTGGCGCTGACCGTCGACTTGCTGCGCAAGGCTGGCGCGCTGCCGCCAGCCGCGCTCCGGGCGCCGCGGCCGGCTACTGACGCGGAGCTGCTGCGCGTGCATACGCCGGCGTATGTCGAGGCCGTGAAGACGCTAAGCGCTTCCGCGCCGGACCCCGAGTCGGTACGGACGGCCGGACGCTTTGGGCTGGATACGGACGATACGCCGTTTTTCCCCGGGATGCACGACATCACGGCGACGGTAGTCGGCGGCTCGATTGAAGCGGCCGAGCTGGTCATGTCGGGCGTCGCGCCGCACGCGCTGCATCTGGGCGGCGGGCTGCATCACGCCATGCCTGGCAAGGGCGCCGGCTTTTGCGTTTATAACGACGCGTCGGCTGCCATCGCTCATATTCAGGCCGCATACGGCGCCAAGGTGCTGTACGTCGATACAGACGTGCATCACGGCGACGGCGTGCAATGGAGCTTTTACAGCGACCCGCGCGTCTGTACGCTGTCGATTCACGAGACGGGTAAATATTTATTCCCCGGTACGGGCGGCGTCCATGAGCGCGGCGACGGGGAAGCGTTCGGCACGTCGCTGAACGTGCCTGTTGAGCCGTACACCGAAGACGAATCGTGGCTGGAATGCTTTGGCGAGGTACTAAGCGCCGCCATCGCCCGCTTCCAGCCGGACGTCATCGTCTCCCAGCATGGCTGCGACGCCCATGCTTACGATCCGCTCGCCCACGTGCATTGCTCGATGCGCGTGTATCAGGCTATGCCGGAGCTGATCCATCAGCTGGCGCACCAATGGTGCGGCGGACGCTGGATCGCGCTCGGCGGCGGCGGGTACGACATCTGGCGAGTCGTACCGCGCGCTTGGAGCCTGCTCTGGCTCGTGATGAGCCAGCAGGCTCCCGCCCTGCAGCTGGGCGCAGAGCCCCAGCTGGAGCTGCCCCAGGCGTGGCTCGACGCCTGGCAAGGGTCGAGCCCCGTCCCGCTGCCGCGGACGTGGCTCGACGATGTGCGCGGCTGGGCACCGATGCCGCGGCGACAAGCGATTGCCGAGAAAAATCGGCAATCGAAGGAGCTGGCGCTCCTCTACCTGCGGTAGCGCCCGCCCCCAACAATAAAGCCCAAGCGCGCCGCTCCTCCGCTCGCAAGCGGAAGGCATTGGCGCCTTGGGCTTTTATACTTACAAATGCCGGATCATATCTTCGACGATCCGGTACGAATGCGTCGAGGCCTGCACCGTAAACTCGGCAAAATTCACATGCGCTGAGCCATCGGCCTTATCGGACATCGAACGAATGACCACGTAAGGCACGCCGTTCATCGCGCATACCTGTGCGACAGCCGCGCCTTCCATTTCCGTACACGTGCCCCCCAGCTCCTCGTGAAGCTGGCGGACGAGCTCGCGGCTGGCTACGAACTGGTCGCCGGACAATACGCGGCCAACCTTGACCTTGCCAGGGAACAGCTTTTCGCCCGAAGCGGCGGCCAACTCGCGCAAGCGCTCGTCAGCAGCAAACACCGACAGCTCCGCAAACGGAATGACACCGCGCGGGAAGCCCAGCGCCGTCACGTCCATATCGTGCTGCATACATTCGGCCGAGACGACCAGGTCGCCGATATTCAGCTCCGGGTCCAGCGCGCCCGCTACCCCGGTGAAAATAATCGCTTCCGCGGCAAAGCGGTCAATCAGCAGCTGCGTCGTTACTGCTGCGTTCACTTTGCCGACGCCGGATTTGCAGACCACGACGCGCTGTCCGTAAAACATCCCCGTACGGAACGTAATGCCCGCTTTTACCGTCTCCTCGACCTGCTCCATATGGGCCAGCAGCAGTTCAATCTCTTCATTCATTGCGCCAATCAGCGCAATCGTCGAATACGTTGTCATCAGCTATCCTCTTTCTTTCGCTTCAAATAGAAAGATGGCTCAGGATTGAGCCACCGAATGGCGATAAATAATTTCATGCGGCAGTGTCACCTGCGTGTAATCCATCGCTTCCTTATTCATCAGTTTGGTCAAGAGACGCATCGAAACCGCACCGATATCGTACATCGGCTGCGCAACCGTCGTCAGCGTCGGACGAACCATCGAAGCCATGCGAATGTTATCTACACTGATCACAGCGACATCCTCCGGCACCTTGAAGCCGGAATCCTGGATCGTGTGAATCGCGCCAATCGCCATTTCGTCATTCGCCGAAAAAATAGCCGTCGGCCGTGGGTCAAGCTCCAGAAAATATTTCGTCGATTCAATGCCGGACTCATAACGGTAATTCCCGATACGCACATATTCGTCGCGCACAGGGATGCCTGCCGCTTCCAACGCCTTGCGATAACCCTGATAGCGGGCAAAGCCGTTAGCCGGATCCTGCAGCGTGCCCGAAATCATCGCGATGTGACGATGCCCGCCGGCAATCAGCACATTCACCGCATCAAACGCCGCTTTCTCATGATCGATATCGACCGAAGGCATGGCTTGATGCTCGTCCTTCGTGCCGCACAGCACAACCGGAACCGACGACGTGCGGAACGCCTGAATGTGGTCTTCGGTCACAACGCCGCCCATGAACAAAAGCCCGTCTACCTGCTTCTCCAGCAGCGTATTGATGACGCGGATTTCCTTCTCTTTCTTCTTGTCGGCATTACATAAGATGATGTTGTAGTGATACATGTTGGCAATATCTTCGATACCGCGAGCGACTTCCGCAAAAATCGAGTTGGAAATATCGGGAATAACAACGCCGACCGTCGTGGTTTTCTTGCTCGCGAGACCTCTGGCCACCGCATTGGGACGGTAGCCTAGCCGTTCGATGGCTTCAAACACCTTCTTGCGGGTTTGCGGCTTCACGTTCGGATTGTTGTTAACGACCCTGGAAACGGTCGCCATCGATACGCCTGCTTCTCGGGCTACATCATAAATGGTTACGGTCACGGCTGCTCTCTCCATCTTTAAAAGTATTCTACGATCCTATCATATTAACGTTATGATACGACAAAATGTTCCATCTTGCAATCGCATTCCCTCTCTACATGCTATTGTACCCTACCTTGCTAATCGTTTTCAATACGACATCTTTTCGCGCAAACAGCCAATCTCTGAGGAGGTTGGCTGTTTGCGTCTTGCTTATGTCGTGATCGTATTTTGCGTGATTTGCGAAAGCCTTTTGCGCGTGTCTTCCATCCATGCCGCATCGCCCAGCGATTGGGCCAGCAGCAGGATGTCGAGCAGCTCGTTGATCCGCTCCTGAACAATCTGTTCCATCGAATCGTTCATATGCTCTTTCTCGGTGACCTTGAGCAGCAAATAAGCGATTTCCGACAGCTCGTGGAAATACAGCTGCTGCTTGCCGGGTTTGCTGCCGAGCTTGCCAATCAGTCCGGTCAGCTCCGGCTTGACATGCGGCACCACCTCGCTGCGGCCGCAGCCTTCGCAGGAATAAATAGGCACATTTTCGATATCGACTTTATTTTGATAGATCACGGTTCGCAGACGAAGGTTCATCGTGCGTCCGCACTTGCAATACTTTTGCATCCGATACACTCCTTCATGGCAGAAACCCTGTGCACTTTTCGGTTCTTGACTAAAGATATTCGATCTTTCGCCGCGAACTCCTGCCAATCTGGAGGATGTAGTTTTTTCCACTTTTAGCCGATAAATCCGGTTAACGCATCAACAAACGCCTTCGAAAAAGCCGGCAAATCCGGCGGTCTGCGGCCGGAGATGATGTTGCGGTCGACCACAACCTCCTGATCCACCCATACAGCCCCCGCATTCTCCAAATCATCGCGGATGCCCGGCGTCGACGTCATCGTGTAGCCGCTGACGATTTTGGCCGAAATCAGCACCCAGCCTGCATGACAGATCTGCGCAATCGGCTTTGCCGCAGCGTGAAACTCCTGTGTCAGCCGCAGCACGTCCGCATAACGGCGCAGCTTGTCGGGCGCCCAGCCGCCCGGCACGTATAGCCCGATGTAATCCTCGGAGCGCACATCGCCAAACGCATAATCGGTTGTCAGCGGCACGCCGTATTTACCGTGGTAGACGGTCGCTGCTTTCGGGCCGACGATATGTACGGTTGCTCCCGCTTCCCGCAGCCGCAGCACCGGATACCACATCTCCAAATCCTCAAATTCCTCGTCGACGAACGCGAGTACTTGCTTACCTGCCAATTCCATTCGTATTCCCTCCCGCTACTGCTTCCGCCTGTTCGATTTGATCAAGCAGGGCATTGATTTCCGCGCTAGTCTTGCATGTCAGAATATGTTCCAGCAGCGCGCGGCACTGACCGGAATCGCTTCGCAGCAGCCGATGCTTGACGTGAAGCAGCGACTGAACCGAAATACTCAGTTCTTCAATACCCAAGCCCAGCCAGATCGGCAACGCCCGGATATCGCCGGCCAGCTCGCCGCAGACGCTGACCGGAATGCCGACGCGCCTTGCTGCATCAATAATCGTCTTGAGCAGCCGGATGACGGCCGGATGGAACGGATCGTACATATGGGCAATCGTTTCGTTCATCCGGTCAACAGCGAGCACGTATTGCACCAGATCGTTGGTGCCGATGCTCAGAAAATCGACCTCGCTGGCCAGCATATCGGCAATCACCGCTGCAGCCGGCACCTCGATGGTAATCCCGACCTCAATATTGGCCTTGTAAGGCAATCCGGCAGCCGCCAGCTCGCGCTTGGCCTCTTCCAGCAGCTCATTGGCTCTGCGCACTTCGCCTACTGTCGTAATCATCGGGTACATCAGCTTGACGTTTCCGTGCACGGCAGCCCGCAAAATGGCCTTGAGCTGTGTCTTGAACAGGTCCTTGCGGTCCAAGGAAATACGGATCGCCCGGTAACCGAGAAACGGATTGTCCTCTTTGGGGAACGGCAAATAATCGAGCTTCTTGTCCCCACCGATATCCAGCGTGCGAATGATCAGCGGCTTGCCGCCAAGACGCGCCGCGGCGTGCTGATACACCGCAAATTGCTCCTCCTCGCTGGGCAGCGAATCCCGGTCCATGTACAAATATTCGGTGCGGAACAAGCCGACGCCAACTGCGCCGCTTTTGAGCACCTGATCCAATTCCTTGATCGAGTTCATGTTGGCATGCAGCTTGATAACTGTACGGTCGACGGTTGCTGAAGGCACATCGGCAATCTCCTGCAAGCTGTCGGTAAATTCCTGCCAGTTGCGCTTGCGCGCCAGATAACGCTCGATCGTGCTTTCGTCCGGATTGATGTATAAAGTGCCTTCCTGACCGTCAATGATCAGGAAATCCCCGTTCTGAATCGGACGCAGCAGCTTACCTTCCAGCCCGACGATGTACGGCGTCGACATCGCTCTGGCCATAATCGCCACGTGGGAGTGCGTACCGCCAAGCATCGTCACCAGACCCAGCAATCGGCCCGGATCCAGATGCGCCAGCTGCGACGGCGTCAGCTCCTTGGCAACCAGAATATACGGATGATCCTGCGGCGGCGGCGCCGTCTCTTCGATGTCGCCAAGCAAATGCTTGAGCAGCCGGTTGCCGACATCCTTGATATCAAGCGCCCGCTCCTTCATATATTCGTCATCGATGACGTCAAACATCCCGACAAACTTATCGATGACTTCCTTGACCGCAACCTCGGCGGCTTTGTATTGCCGTTCGATGATCTCCTGAATTTCATTCATGAAAATCGGGTCTTCCAGAATCGCCAAATGCGCATCGAAAATGTAGGCTTGATCCTGACCAACAACCTCTTTGATCTCCTGCTTGATCAGCTCCAGCTCATCCTTGGACGAACGGATGCCGTCATAAAGCCGCTCATATTCATAGGCCAGATCCGAAACCTCGACCATTTTCTCGGGGAAATCCCATTCCCAGGCCGGAACGACATACGCTTTGCCCATGGCGATTCCCGCCGATGCCCCAATCCCTCTGATCATCCGTTCGACCCTCCCGCTGTTGTGGCAGACTTTAAGACGACGGACATCACGGAAGCCTGGCCTTTTTTGACTGTTTTAAACGGTGCAAAGCTCCATGATTTGATCACGCCCGGATTGGTTATGATCATCGGTGTCGCCAGAGACGTTGCCAATTTTTTCACCTTCTGCAAATTGAACTTGACGAGCATTTGGCCGGGTTCGACCCAATCTCCTTCCTTGACGACCGCGTTAAAGCATTTGCCCGGCAGGCTGGCCGTATCGATGCCGATGTGCAGCAGCACCTCAAGCCCCTCCTCCGTTTCGATGCCCAGCGCGTGCATGGACGGATACACATGAACGATTTTGCCGGCAACCGGCGAGACAAGCTCTCCTTTGTCCGGATAAAACGCAACGCCGTTGCCGACCAGCTTGGAGGCAAAAATCTGATCGGGCACCTCTTCAATCGGCACCATCCGGCCTTGCATCGGCGAATGAAACAACACGATCTGAATATCCTTGCGCAGCAGCTTGACGATTTCTTCGCGGATCAGCTCGGAGAACGTGCCGAATACCACTTGAACGTTGCCGCCGCCCAAATGGATCACCCCCGCCGCTCCGAGGTGACGCAGTGCGGTAATATCCATCATTTTGTCGTTGACGAGCGTCAGGCGCAGCCGCGTAATGCACGCTTCGATTTTTTTGATGTTGTCCTTGCCGCCTAACGCCTGCAAAATCAGCGGAGAACGGTACGGAATGTCGCCTGCCCACTCCTCCAGCGAGGAGCCTTCCTCGCGGCCCGGCGTCGGGATGCGGAAACGGCGGATCGCCCAACGGAACATAAAATAATAAAGCAAACCGTAGACAAGGCCAAGCGGCAGCAGCAGCCAGCCGTTATGCGCCAGATGCTCATTGATCACAAAATCGATGGCCCCGGCTGAATACGAAAAGCCGTGATGAATGTTCAGCTCATACGAAATCCACATCGCTGCGCCGGACAAAACCGCATGCACAACGAACAAATACGGAGCAACAAACAGGAAAGCGAATTCAATCGGCTCGGTCACGCCGGTCAAAAAGGACGCAAGCGCTGCAGTAAGAAACGTCGCTTTAATATGCGGCTTCAAATCCTCGCGCGCCTCGTGGATGATGGCAAACGCAATCGCCGGAAGCGCAAACATCATAATCGGGTACAATCCGGCCATATAAATACCCGCCGAAGGATCGCCGGCAAAAAAGCGGGGCAAATCCCCGTATACCCGATCGCCTGCGTCGGTTTGATAGGAGCCGAGCTGGAACCAGAAAAAATTGTTCAGAATATGATGCAGCCCCGACGGAACGAGCAGCCGGTGCACGATGCCGTACAAAAACGCGCCAAAGCCGCCCATGCCAAGCAGCCAGTTGGAAAGCTTGTTCATGCCCGTCTCCAAATACGGGCCGACGGCAATCATTACATAGGAAAGCAAAAACGTCGCCAGCCCCATACAGATCGGCACAATACGCGGTCCGCCGAAAAACTGGATGTACTCCGGCAGCTTCAAATTTTTGAAACGGTGATAAATAATCGCTGCCAGCAGTCCGATCAGAATGCCGCCGGAAACGCCAAGCTGAAAATTCATGCCCAGCTCCTGCTCGACAAGCCGCGTAAACATGAAATAACCGAGCAGCGCCGACAGTCCTGCTGTTCCTGCGCTTTCGGTCAGCCCCAAAGCAACTCCGACTGCAAAAATAAGCGGAATATAATGAAAGATCGTTTGTCCGGCAAGCAGCAGCATCTCGCCGAATTTGGGGGCATGCATCGCCTCCCAGGGCAAGTCGCCCAAGCGAAGCAGCACGGCCGCCACCGGAAGCACAATGGTCGGCAGCATCAAGGAGCGTCCGAGCTGCTGTAAATTTCCCATCCAGTTCAAATCGAATGCGCCCCCCTCTCTATTCAAATCCTAAAGCTTGTCGACGTTTTTGTCAAAACAAAATAAGCAGGCCCGGATGGGCCTGCCGTGTGGCTGTTCCGCAATTTGCAGCCGATGGCCAGCAAGCGCCGGCAGCGGATTAGTATGCGGAGTTATAGCCGAATTGTTGACCTACATTGTTGATGCCTGTGCTGTAGGAAGGCACGCTTTGCGTGTTGTAGCCGGCTTGGAAGCCGCCGATTTGCTGTTGAGCCGGCGTCATCGAGTCGGAACGCAGGTAGTTGTCATGGCCGAGCTGATTGCCGCGGTAGTTCGCTGTGTGATAAGCGTCCGGGGAAATGGCTTGACCGTATTGCTGGTTGGCCGTTACCGATTTACCGGCAAATTGATTCATGCCGAATTGTTGTTGCTGTTGTTGCTGCTGGTTGCGGAAGCCAAACTGCGACTGGTTGATGCCGAATTGGCTTGCCGTGTTGTTGATGCCTGTGTTCATGCCGTAAGTGGAGAAGCCGGTTTGGAAGCCGCCCACTTGTTGCTGCGCCGGCGTCATCGAGTCGGAACGCAGGTAGTTGTCATGGCCCAGTTGGTTGCCACGGTAGTTCGCTGTGTGGTAAGCATCCGGGGAAATGGCTTGTCCATACGGCTGATTAGCAGTTACCGCGCTTTGGCCGTAGAAGGATTGCACATAACCTACCGGCTGGTATGGTTTTTGAAAACCTTGGTACTGGGAAACGCCTTGGGAAGCTGTACCGTAGGAAGAAGAACCGAAGTTGTTGCTGAAGTTGTTGTACATGCTTGTAAATCCTCCTTTAATATCATCGGTATGGGAGCCCGCTTAGGGGCCTTTTCTATTCTCTGTCGCAGCGCCCGATTTTATGAATCGCGGTTTTTGGGTATTTTTCCCTCATCTTCAAAAACGCCTGCAATCAAAAAACCGCAGGCGATTTCACCTGCGGTTTCCCGTTCACTGCTTAGGCCCTCGGACGCAAGACAGCGTCCTCCACTTTGATGCAACGATCCATAATAACGTCAAGTCCCGCTTCCGCGGCGATGCGTCCGGCCTCTTCATTCACAATACCAAGCTGCAGCCAAAAAACCTTGGCTCCGATGCGCACGGCTTCTTCGGCAATCGGTACCACCTGCTCCGCACGACGGAAAACGTTAACGATATCGACCGGCTCCGGCACGTCCGTCAGCGACGGATAACACGTTTCACCCAGAATTCGCTCTGCGTTCGGATTAACCGGGATGATCCGATAACCGCGCTGCTGCAGCGCTTCAGCAACCATGTAGGACGTTCGATCCGGATTATCGGACAAGCCGACAACGGCGATATTGCCTGCTCCGGCCAAAATGTCCTTGATGCGATCCCGCCCGGGATTTTCAAATGCCATTTGCTCCGCCTCCTTGAACTGGCTGCCGTTTATTCGGCATAGGTGAGTCCTTGTTTGCCCATCGCTGTCCAGGTATCGACAAATTGGGCTTTATCGATGGCAACGCTTTTCTTCCCGCTCAGCGGGTCGTTCACATAGACATGATTCTCATCAAAGCCCACCATTAATACGGCATGCTCGGAATAGGTCGTTTCGATCGGGCCGAT
This sequence comes from Paenibacillus athensensis, assembly GCF_004514475.2. Lineage (GTDB taxonomy): Bacteria > Bacillota > Bacilli > Paenibacillales > NBRC-103111 > Paenibacillus_AL > Paenibacillus_AL athensensis. Next base: position 816,517 of record NZ_MYFO02000001.1, read on the forward strand.
CGGCGTGTCCCAAATCACCCATTTGTATGGCAAATTGTAATCGATTGTCGTCCAGACAACAACGGGAATGCCTGCAGCCACCTGCTTTTCGTAAGCGTCAAACGGCTTGTTGGTCAAATCGACTGCGGTTTTGACGTATTGCGAAAGCAGCGGCAGCAAGCCGGCATGATAAATCCCGAAGCCGCGTCCCTTGCGGGTCACATCGCCGACAAAGCCGGTATTCGGGTTGCCCCAATACGCGACTGAGCCGTCGCTGTTCAGCCTGACAGGCGTCTGGTCCCGCGGCATTTCCGCGACCAGCTCCATCTTGCTTTTGTTGACACCGTAAAATTGCAGCAGCATGGTCAGACTCGTAATTTCACAGCCTGCAGGCAGCTCGGGCAGCTGCCGGACCAGCGGCGCATCGAGCATGGCCGATTGCGGTTGCGGCGGTTCGGGGCTCGACTTCGGCTCCGGGTCGACTGTTTCGGCGGGAGCCGCGACCAGCGGCTGCGCTTGTCCGCGGGAAAGCCAATCCTCTTCCTTACCTGTTACTTTCGCATATAGCAGCACTGAAAAAACACCACTGGCAAACAGCAGCCCGGCAATGAGAAAAAATGCGAAGGTTACTTTCAGTCCTTGCCATAAAATCGTCATGCGGATTCACCCGTTCGCTGTATAGAAGTAGCTTAATCTTCGACAAATTCCACCTGGGCACCAATGGAACGCAAATGATCAAAATACTGCGGATACGATTTAGCGACATGATGCGCATCGTCGATGATCAGCCCTTTGTTCGAGCGCAAGCCAACCACGGTCAACGCCATAATAACGCGATGGTCGAAATGCGCATTGATGGTGACGCCGCCTTCGACGCCTTGCGGCTTGCCGTGCACGATGATTTCGCTTTGCCGCTCTTCGACGTCGGCGCCGGCTTTGCGCAGCTCGTTCAAATAATCGGTGATGCGGTCACATTCCTTGTAGCGCAGGTTCTCCACATTGTAAAAACGTGATGTTCCTTCTGCAAATACAGCGGCCGCAACCATCGCCAGCACGGCGTCGGTGAAATGATCGCCGTCAAACTCGCCGGCCTTGAGCTGCTGGTTGCCCTTGACGTGAACGACGCCGTTCTCGTGCGTCAGGTTGATGCCCATTGCGCGCAATACATCCACGCACGCCTTTTCGCCCTGCTTGCTGTTCTCAGCCAAGCGCAAAACGCGCACATCGGAGTTCGTGACCGCTGCCGCAGCCAGAATCGCCGCGGAACCCGGATAGTCCCCCTGAATCACATATTCCTTGGCTTCATATTTCTGTCTGCCCGGAATCCGGTAATGCATCAGATCTTCGCTTGCTTCAAAACGGATGCCGGCCTGCTCCATGACTTCCAGCGTCTGGCCGACAATAATCTTCGATTTGAGGTCATGGAGCACCTCGATTTCGCTGTCTTCTTCCAGCAACGGAGTCATAAACAGCAGGGAGCTCAAAAATTGCGAGCTGACATTGCCGGACACGGTCAATTTGCCGCCGCGCGGATGTCCCCCTTTAATAGTTATCGGCAGACGGCCGTTATTATGTTGCACCTCAACGCCCATTTGCTGCAGGGTTTCGATCAAATCATCATGCGGACGTTTGCCCAGCGATTCCGGGTACGTATTGACGAACGTCAGATCAGGGCAAAAAGCAGCAATCGACATCAAAAAACGCAGCACCGCTCCGGCGTTGCCGACATTCAGCTCCGATACGTGCTTGGGACGGCTGCCAAAGCCGGTAATGACGATTTTCTCGTCGTCTTCTTCAATAACGGCGCCCAGATCGCGCACGCAGCGGCGCATCGCGTCGCTGTCCTCGCTGTGAGCGGGATAATAAATCGTGCTTGTACCTTCCGCCAACGCGCCGATGAGCAAATAACGGGTCGTGTAGTTTTTAGAGGATAATGCGTTAATTTCGCCTTGCAGGCTGGCGGTTGGTTTTACAATCGCTTTCATGAGTGTCCAATCTCTCCCTACTATCAAATATCCTATCGTTCAGTGTATCACATGTGACACCGGATGGGAACAATTCAAGCAGCAACGCCGCTTGCGCCGGACGCACCGGCAAACAGGTCCCTTTGCGGCCCACTATTCGGCACGGGCGTTTGACACTGCTTCCCCGCTTTCGCTATGATAGAGTGGCATTGGGACTTGCTCCCGCTATTCCTTAACGTAACGGAGGTTTTCCGGTGGAAACCATTTTACCTGCTGAAGTAAAAGAACGGCTGGACCGCGGCGAGTCGCTGACGATTGTCGACGTCCGCGAGGACGAAGAGGTCGCAGCCGGCATGATTGCCGGCGCCCGCCATATCCCGCTCGGCCAGCTGCCGGAGCGCCACAGCGAAATTCCCCGCACCGGGGAAGTCATTCTTGTCTGCCGCAGCGGCGCACGCAGCGGCCGCGCGCTCGGCTACCTGGAGTCGCTTGGCTACGAGGGACTCAAAAACATGACCGGCGGCATGCTGGAATGGGAGAACTAGGTTCTCCCTTTTTTTGTCGGCTGGAAGCTGCTGGTGCTTCACCCGATTTTAAAGCTTGTACTGCAGACGTTCGAGAATTTGCCCGATCACCTGCTCGACGCTGAGCGCGCTTGTATCGATGCTCAAATGGGCGAAATCGTAAGCATGCTTGCGCTGCTCCATCAGCGTCCGCACCCGCTCGCCGACGTCGCCCTGAAGAAGCGGCCGGCTTCGGTCGCTGCTCACGCGCTTGATCACCTCGCCCGCTTCGGCCTTTAAGGCCACGACCAGGCCCCCCTCCAGCATCCGGAGGCGGTTGCGCTCAGCCAACACGATGCCGCCGCCTGTCGCCACCACCTGCCGGCCCTCGGCCAGCACGTCCTCCAGCACGCGGCTCTCCAGCTCGCGAAACTCGGCTTCTCCACGCTGGCGAAACAGCTCGGAGATCGTCGTCCCCTGCTCCTGTTCCACGCGCGCGTCGGTGTCGGTGAACGTCCAGCCAAGTCTGTCCGCCAGCTTGCGGCCGACCGTGGATTTGCCCGAACCCATAAAACCGATCAATACGATGTTGTCCATTTTCTCTTCCTTCTCCCCCTGCTCTGCCTTTTCCGCAAACGGTCTCTCCATCATACCATAGCCAACAAAGTCATGAATACGCGCCGTCAAAAAAACATATAGTATTGTGAATAAATTCCAGCACGAACAGTTATCATGAAATTAAAAACCAAAAGCCGACAAGGAGAGATGTTGCTTTGAACCGAGCCGCCGCTTATCCCGATCCGACCAGAGGCAAGCTGGACCAGCTGCTGCACCCGGGTTACCCGCTCTGCAAGGAAGATGTCGTATGGATTTTGGAATTTATTAAGAAAAAGGTGGCTGAGGAGGACCCGCAGATGCAGGTCACGTCTCAACCACACTTGATAAAAAACTTCTTGTATTTTGCCGAAGTCGCCATGATGCTGATCCACCGCCGCAACGGCTTCGATCAGGAAGCCGACCGGCTGAAGAAATGGCTGCGCGAGGCGGCTTACGGACGGCAGGATTCCCCTGCCGGTTAACCTTATTCGCCGCTGCCGATCCAGTTGTAGTGGAACGAGCCTTCTTTGTCCACGCGCTGGAACGTATGCGCACCGAAGTAGTCGCGCTGCGCCTGCAGCAGATTGGCCGGCAGTCTTTCCGTGCGGTAGCTGTCATAGTAAGCCAGCGCGGAAGCAAACGCCGGTACCGGGATGCCGCGCGTGACGGCTTGAGCGATGACTTCACGCCAAGCGGACTGGTAATTGCCGACGATATCCTGGAAGTAGGCGTCGAGCAGCAGATTTTTCAGCTCCGGATTGCGGTCGTAAGCGTCTTTGATGTTTTGCAGGAAGCGGGCGCGAATGATGCAGCCGCCGCGGAAAATCATCGCGATGTTGCCGTATTGCAGATCCCAGCCGTACTCCTCGGAAGCCGCGCGCATTTGTGCGAAGCCTTGCGCGTAGGAGCAAATTTTGCTGGCATACAGCGCTTTGCGAACCGCTTCGATGAACGCCTTGCGGTCGCCTTCGAAAGTCGGAGCCGTAGGCCCGCTGAGCACCTTGCTTGCTGCCACGCGCTCTTCCTTCATCGCCGAGATGAAGCGCGAGAAGACGGATTCGGTGATGATCGAGAGCGGCACGCCCAGATCCAGCGCGCTTTGGCTGGTCCATTTGCCCGTGCCTTTTTGACCGGCGGAGTCGAGAATCACGTCGACCATCGGCTTGCCGGTTTCTTCGTCATATTTGGTGAAAATGTCGCGGGTAATTTCGATCAGGTAGCTGTCCAGCTCCCCGTTGTTCCATTCGGTGAAAATTTCGTGCAGCTCCTCGGTGCTGACGCCCAGCACGTCCTTGAGCAGCTGGTAAGCTTCGCAGATCAGCTGCATATCGCCGTATTCGATGCCGTTATGGACCATTTTGACATAGTGGCCCGCGCCGTCCGGTCCGATGTAGGTACAGCAAGGGTCGCCGCCTACTTTGGCCGAAATCGCCGTCAGAATCGGCTCGACCAGCTCATAAGCGTCCTTCTGGCCGCCCGGCATGATCGAAGGGCCCTTGAGCGCGCCTTCTTCGCCGCCGGATACGCCTGTACCGACAAAGCGGATGCCGTGAGCTTCCAGCTCCTTGTTGCGGCGCTGCGTATCAGGGAAATACGAGTTGCCGCCGTCGATCAGGATGTCGCCAGGCGACAGGAGCGGCAGCAGCTGGTTGATCGTATCGTCCGTCGGCTTGCCCGCCTTGACCATGATCAGGATTTTGCGCGGTACTTCGAGCGATTCCACGAATTCTTCCACGCTGTATGTACCGACAAGCTGCTTGCCCGGAGCTTCTGCCAGAAGCTCCTTTGTTTTTTCCGCCGAGCGGTTGAATACGGATACGGTAAAGCCTCTGCTTTCGATGTTCAGCGCGAGGTTTTTCCCCATGACCGCCAGACCGACGACGCCGATTTGTTGTTTTGCCATTGCTCTCTCTACATCCTTCCGATTATAAGTATTCTGCCTATAGCATCCCATTGTTCCGCGAAAATGTCAAAGCGCCGGCCTTCGGCCGCATCGCGGGCCGCTGACCGCCCGACGCTCCTTCACGCCGCTGACCGGCTGCCGCAGGGGCGCCGGGTTGCAATCAATTCATCGCTGGTGCGGCGCATTAGCTGCTCGCATGGCGGTGGGACAACGCCTGGAAAGCGGAAATTGCATCGAACTGATCTTTTAATTGATGATATACGCTCTCATAAATAGATGTCAATTGCTTATATGTGCGATGATCGTTTTCATTGGGCTCGTGGACGGCTTCCAGCTGAACCCAGTCGGCGGTTTGCCGCAGATCAGCGATTTCGCCCATTGCCAAGAGGCCAAGCATCGCTGCGCCCAGCGCCGAGCTTTCGATGGCGTCCGGCACGCCGAGCCGCGCGCCCAGCACGTCGGCGAGCATTTGCCGCCAGAAAACGGAGCGGGCGAAGCCGCCGGAGGCGCGGATTTCCGCAGCCGGTCCGGCCAGCTCCTGCAGCGCCGCGGCCACGGAATGAATGCGCAGCATGACGCCTTCGAGCACGGCGCGGATCATATGCTTTTTATCGTGATACAGCGACAGGCCGAAAAAGACGCCGCGCGCGTTCGCGTTCCAGTAAGGCGCCCGCTCGCCGCTGAGCAGCGGCAGAAACAGCAGGCCCTCCGAGCCGGCCGGCACCTCGGCCGCCAGCTCGGTCAAATAATCGTACGGGTCCATGCCGCGGCGCCGCCCCTCCTCCGCCTCCAGCGTCGCCAGCCGGTCGCGCACCCAACGCAGCATGATGCCGCCGTTATTGATCGGGCCGCCGATCACCCACTGGTTCTCCAGCAGCGCGTAGCAGAACAGCCGGCCTTGGGGATCGATTGCCGGGCGCGGCGCGATGCCGCGCACGGCGCCGCTTGTGCCGATCGTCACAGCAATCACACCCGGCTGCGTGGCCCCGACGCCGAGATTGGCGAGCGCACCGTCGGATGCGCCTACGACAAACGGCGTGTTCGGATCAAGCCCCATCGCCTCGGCGTATTCGCTTTTCATGCCCTCCAGCCTGTACACCGCCGGCACCGGCTCGGAAAGCTGCCCGCGCGTCACGCCAGCCAGCTGGAGCGCCTCCTCGTCCCAATCGAGCCGCTCCAGCCGGAATAAGCCCGTAGCGCTTGCCAGCGGGTAGTCGACGACGTAGCGGCCGAACAGCTTGGCGAAGACGAACTCCTTGATCCCGATCCATTTAAAAGCACGCTGCAAAAGCTCCGGCTGCTGCTCGCGAAACCACATCAGCTTGGTCAGCGGCGACATCGGATGGATCGGTGTTCCGGTGCGTCCGTAAATCGCCGTCCCCACACCGCTCGCCTTCAGCTCGTCGGCCACGCGGGCGCTGCGGTTGTCGGCCCATGTGATGCATGGCGTCAGCGGCGTCGTGTCTGCGCTTACGGCAAGCAGCGAATGCATCGCCGAGCTGAACGACGCGCACACAATGTCGCCGGGCCGCGCGTCCAGCTTGCGCATCACGATGCCGACGCCTTGCAGCACGGCGCGGAATATATCGAGCGGGTCCTGCTCGGCGCGGTCGGCCGCAGGCGTGTATAGCGGGTATTCGACCGCATGCGAAGCCATCACCCGGCCTTCGCGGCTGACAAGCAGCGTCTTCGTGCTCGTGGTGCCGATATCAACGGCAAGTATGTACGGCTTGGCCGCTGCTGGTATGCTCATAGTTTGGTTTCTCCTCCGCATTGGTTTGAAAGCCCTCGAGGCGTCGTCGCCGACGCAGCAAGCGGGCTGCTTGATGCCAAGCAGCGTCAGTCCGGGCGCCCCGCTCAAGCAGCTCGTCCGCCCGGGCTTCGACAAAGCTGGCCGGGCTCGACCGAGCCGCTTGGCTGTGCGGGCGGCGCGCCGGGTGCGCCCAGCCCGACCGCTGCTACTGCTCCCGGGCCGGAGCCGCCGCCGACTCGCGGACGACCAGCTCCGTGCGCAGCAGCACGCGCCCGCTGGCCGGCTGCTTGCGCTCGATCCCTTGCAGCAGCCGCTGCGCGCCTTCCCGGCTGATCCGCTCGATCGGCCGGCGCACCGTCGTCAACGCGGGCGACGTAAACGCCGCGAAGACGGTGTCGTCAAAGCCGACGACCGAGACGTCGCGCGGCACCGCCAGCCCGGCTTCTGCGGCGGCTTTGATCGCGCCGAGCGCCATCTCGTCGTTGCAGCAAAATACCGCCGTCGGCCGCGCCGCCAGGCTGATGAACTGCTGCATCGCCCGGTGGCCGCTCGCAAGATCGTATTGGCCCGGATAGCGGTGCGCTTCATCAAGCGCCAGTCCGTGCCGGGCCAGAGCCCGCGCAAAGCCGGCCCGGCGGTGCTCCGCCGACTGAAAGCCGGCCCGGCCCTCGACGAGCGCGATGCGCCGGTGTCCTTGTCCGATCAGATAGGACACGGCCTGATACGCGCCTTCCTCTTCATCGGACAGCACGTTCAGCGCGTCCGCTGTCGTGACGGAGCGGTTCAACACCGCGATCGGAATGCCTTGGGCGACGGCGTGCTCAATGAACGGCTGGTCCTCGGCGCTCTGGCTGACGACGATCAAGCCGTCGAAGCTTTTGCGGGCAATCGCATGAAAGCTCGTATAATCGTCGATGCCTTTAACGATCAGCTGGTAACGGTCGCCGATCACGCCGTTGACACCGCGGATCGCTTCATAAAAGAAGCCGGCCGACGTTCCCTTGCTCAGTGTCGTGAAAAAAAGCCCCAAATTATACGAGCGATCCAAAACGAGTCCCTTCGCGCTAAAGTTCGGCGAATACTGAAGCTGCTCGGCCAGCTGCCGGATGCGCGCCTTCGTCTCGCCGCTGATCAGCGGACTGTCGTTCAGCGCCCGCGAAACGGTCGTGTGCGACACGCCTGCGAGCTTGGCGATATCTTTGATCGTCACACTCATGGTTACACCTCACAAACAGTGTATCACATTCATGCACACGTTAACAATGCTCTGTTTGCGCAAAAAAAGAGGAGCTCTGCGAAACTTGGGTCGTCCGCTTGCTCCTCGAATGAGCTTATGCCTATAGTCGTAAATCACTCACATCTCCAGCAGCAGCATTTCCTGGCGCAGCTCGGCAAGCTTGAGCTTGCTGTCGGCTGCCGCTTGCGCGTCGCCTGCTTCCAGTGCGTCATGCAGCGTGGCCAGCTCGTAATCCAGCTCCAGCCGCAGCACCGGGATGCGTTCGTCCGGCCGCTTGGAGCGCAGCGCCTGCATCACCTCTTCGACGGTGACGACGGGCTCTTTTTGATACAACACCTTATGCTCGATGCCGGAAATTTCCACCATACGGATGATTTCGCCGAACATGATATTTTCAATCAGAATTTGCCGGTCCTTGAACCGTTTGACGACGGCATGACCGCGCGTATCGCCGATCATCTTCTCCATCATCTCGGCCAGCTTCTCGTCCTTGAAGGAGTAGTTGCCGACAATTTTATACTTTTCGCCGATGCGCTCAAATTTCAGCTTGACCAGCTTCCGCCCGGTCCGGATAGAAATAATGAATTGCTGCTCGCTTTCGTTCCAATACAAGGAATAGCCTTCCTGAATCAGCGCTTTGATAAAATTCCGGATTAGCCGACGATCAAATCGTAACTCTAGGTTGCAATACTCAACTTCATGACTTTTACTCACGGCAATCCCCTCCATATCGAATCATCGCTATTTTACAAAATATTCAGACAACTTTTCCTTATATCCTTATCTTATTATGAATTCTATGTTTTAGCAACTTGGATTATTGACAAATTTTTAAGTGAAAACATACAAAAAAGCCCTCGCAGGAGGGCCGGTTCGGGTATTGCAGATAAGCAAAACCTTCGTTATCCTGTTTGTAAAGCCTATACGCACAGCAATGGCGACATATCGGGTCAAGCCTGCGCGTTCATCCGGTCCGGCACGCCGATCGTCCAGCTCCCTTCCGGCAGCAGCTGTGCGGCCAGTTGGGCCATCTCCTCTACCGGGGACCAGTAGTAGCGTTCCATGACGGCGCGGTTATTGCCCGGAACAAACGCATATTCGATGGCAAAGCCGTCTGCCGCCGGCGCGGTTTCCAGCGTAATCAGCCGTTTGACGATTGCCGGTGGCACCAGCTTCGGCTGGGGCGGCGCTTCATCGCCAGCAAGCAGCAACACGACGGTCTTCGCCACCCGTCCCGCTTCGCGCAGCAGTTGGGCGGCCAGCGCCGGGTGCAGCAGCCGGATGAAATCGGTGATGACAGCCGTATCGAAATACCCGTCGGTAAAAAACGTCCGGCAGCCCAGCGAATAGCTGACGCTGACGTCCGGCAGCTCGCTGCGCAGCCGCCCGAGACTTGTCTCGTTGTACGCGAGCAGATGGGTCGCGCCAAAGCTGCGGGCACAGTCCGGATCGTCCATGCCGATCAACAGCGTGCGCGCGCCTTCCGCCCTAAGCGCAGTACCGTCTGCGAGCCGCTGCTTGTAAGCAGCGCCGAACCATTGCCCGGTCTGCAAGCTTTGCAGCTTGAGCATCATCGCGTCGAAAAAAAGCCCCGGATACATCAGCATCAGCTCAGTCGGCACGATACCATACAGCTTGTGCAAAAGCTCCGCGTTGTTCGCATGCGACACGGAATGCTTTTTGGTATGGGATTTGGGATGAGGCAGATGGAGCGCGCAGGCTTCCCGTTCAAAATGAAACACGGCTTGGGCTTCAAAAAGCCGCAGCGCAAACTCGACGTCCTCGCAGCCCCAGCCGAGGAAGCGCTCCTCGAAGCCGCCCGCCTGGCGCACCAGCTCGGCCGGGACGGACATTGCGCACGTCATGCCGTAAGCCCACGGCAGCGCGAGACGGCTCAAATCGTCGGCGTTAGCGCGCGCGACGCCCTCCCGCTCGTCTCCCCAGCCCGGAACGGCGCTCAAGCGTTCGACGACTTGCGGCAGGTTGTCCGGCGTCAGGCTTTCGGCGGCAAGCGGCGACATGTCGTCGCGTTGCGGGTCGATCTCCAGCCCCGCGATCCGGTGGTACAGCACGCGCGACGACATCTGGATAAACCGCGCTGCGACGATATTCGTAAACTCCTTGCCGACCAATACGCCGGCATCGAGAAACACAATGACATCGCCGCTCGCTTGCCGGATGCCGAGATTGCGGGTACGCGAACGGCAGGAGCGCTCGTCCCTGGCCCGGTACACATAGACAAAATGAGTGAAGCGGCCGGCGTAATCATTGACAATGTCATGCGTGCCGTCGCTGGAGCCGTCGTCGATCACCACGACCTCCATGTCCACGCCCGCCTCCAGACGCTGATCTGCCAAATAATCCAGCCCTGTCTTGAGCAATTCCTTGAAATTGTAGGTCGGGATGATATAGGAAACCTTGACGCTGTCCATCATTGATCTCTCCTTTTCCATGCTCGATTCGGCTTGACCGCTCGGCCGGTAGCAGCGCGAGCCCAATGGTTTATTTTTAAACTTAGCAGTCCGCCGTTATAATGGAAATGAACAAACTTCCTGCTCATTGAACAATCAAGCTGATAATTTATCCAGATAGGGATTGTGATCACCATGACCATAGACGCCGCTTGTATTCACAGCCTGGGTTACTCGGAACATCGGCAAGCTTTTTCCATTTCGTGCATTTCGTCGCTGCAGCATTTTTTGTTCCGGTTGCAGGTCAAGGGAAGGTCGCGCGCCTGGGTGCAGGGCTCGATGCGGACCATTGAACCGGGCGACCTGCTTATCTACCGCCCCGGAGATACGTATGCGCTGCAGATCGACGATCCGGTCGACGATGACGACACGCCAAGCGCGGATTATTATGTAATCGGCAACGCGCCGTGGCTGGAGGTCTGGTTCGCCCAGTTGACGCCGCCGCCGCTGATGCACGTGGACGAGCCGCATGACATTATCCACACCTGGCGGCAAATGGTCGTCGAGAAGCATCGGCGCGACTCGCTGACCGACGAAATTCTGAACTGTTACTTTCGGCTGTTCATTTTGTCGCTGAGCCGGATGCTCCAATACAAGCTGCAACCCCGGCGCCTGAGCGCCAGCGCGGCCCACCGGATGAAGCTGTTCATCGAGCAAAACGCCACTGCGCCGCTGACGCTAAAGCGCATTGCCGATTATGCGGGACTGAGCGTTTCGCGGGCTTCTCATCTGTTCAAGGAAACCTTTCACCGATCGCCGATCGATTATTTGATCGAGCTGCGGCTGCAAACCGCCTGCGAGCATCTGCGCATCGGACAACTGCCCTTGCGCCAAGCCGCCGAATTCGCCGGCTTTAATCATTACACGTATTTCCACCGCCTGTTCTGCAAACGTCTGGGCATGACGCCAAGCGAGTACCGCCTGCGGACGCAAGGAGCCGTTTGGCCGGTCGAAGAAAGCGAAACGGAGCAAGACCGCTAACTGCGCGCACGGGAAAAAGCACCCCGGCAGGAATCGGGCGCTTGACGAAGGCTTGATTGTTGTATTTAAAATACAAAACATGTTTCAATGATAAAAAAAAATCGCCTTCCTCTCCTGCCGATGAGGCTCGGCGAGCGGAAGACGATGAGACAAGCCGACCGTAACTCGGCCGGTGTTGCGCCGTGCATGTACGGGAGCAGCTGATCGGGCTTTTTATTCGAGATGCCAATAACCGACACCCTGCCCTACTTGCCGGCCTCCAAATCCTCTCGGACCGAGGTAGCTACCAAATAATCGCCGTTCTCGACGAATTTGGTCAGCCGCATCGTAGTCCGGTAGTAGTGATTGTTCTCAGTCAGCACATAGCTGTACGTGTTTTCCTCCGGCAGCTTGTCGATGATAACAGGCGTGATGTAGTAATACTTGTCGCCGATCTGATAGGAGCGTGTCGTCTCGACATAGGAGCGGATGGCCGCGAGCTTGGCGCTGTCGGTTTCACCCGTCACGATGATCATGTCGCTGCTGCTGGTGGCGTACGAAATTGCCGGTGTTTCCTTCCAGCGCAGCCGCAGCTCGTTTTCACTGACGTACAGCTCGCCGGTGAATTTTTCACGTACTTTTTGCAGGCCGCTGGTGTCAATGCCCATGCGGTTGACGTCCTTGACCCGATAATACGTTTTGTCGGACATGTTCATCAGCACCGGATACACGCCGCCCAAATATTGCATATTGTACGCATATGGATAAGTCAGCGTAAATTCCGGATAGTTCTCCGAGACATTACCGTCCGTCTGGTCGGGAGTGACTTTGCTGGTAATGTAAATCGTCTGCGTCGCGCCCTGCCAGTTGACGGTAGCCCCCAAATAACCGGCCAGCTCCTTGAGCGGCAAATAGCTCGAATCGTTATACACTAGCGTCGGATGCTCCAGCGCAACCGGCTCGCCGTTGACGACAATCTTGAAATCGCTGCGCAGGTAGGCGTCGACCCGCTGGACGACATCTTGGGCGTAAACGCCCGCCGTGAAGCAGGTGCCCATCAGCGTACCAAGCAGTGCGACCTTTTTCCATTTTCGTGTGATCATGAGCTTGCGGTCCTCCTCCTTGCGGATTGCTAATCGGTCCATATTCGGTACTATTCGCCAAAATACGCGCCGTTTCCTGCTTGCTTGCGCATAAATGCAGCCGCAAGGCGCAATTGCAGCCTGCTGCAAATTCCGTTAGAATGTGGGATAGATCAGAGATCGATCAGGGCTTGACCGCAAGGAGAGGATGAATGACGATGAGTTTTGAGGGATTTACCCCATATGATTTCGACACGTTTACGATAGAGGGGCTGGACGGCCGGATGGCCGCGATCAAGGAGCGCATTCAGCCGAAATTTCGCGAGTTGGGCGCACGGCTTTGCGCGGAGCTGTCGCTGCTGTGCGGCAATGAAATGTTCCTGCATATCGCGCAGCATGCGCGCCGCAAGGTGAATGCGCCGGTCGATACGTGGCTGGCGATCTGTCCGAACAAGCGCGGGTACAAAATGGTGCCGCATTTTCAGGTCGGGCTGTTCGACGACCGCCTGTTCATCTGGCTGGCGCTCATCTATGAGCTGCCCAACAAACGGGCGATTGCCGAACGGATGCTTGCGCAGTTGGACGAGCTGGCAGCGGCTGTGCCGGACGATTTCCACATTTCCTTTGATCATATGAAAAAAAACGCGTTGTCCGTGTCTGCGCTCGGCCGCGAAGGCTGGCAAACGGCGCTGGGCAAATTCCGCGACGTGAAAAGCGTCGAGCTGCTGCTTGGCCGCGTATTGGCTGCGGACGAGCCCGTGCTCGGCCAGCCCGAGCAGTTGGAAACGCTGATCCGCGATACGTTTGCGCGCCTATTGCCGTTCTATAGAACGGCGACTCAGGGCGATTTAAGCTAAATTTTAGGTTAACCTAAGGTTCCTTTAAAGTAGGATTAACGGTTTCGGCGCACACTAGTGGATGTAATTCCCACCCACCAGTGAAAGGAGAAACATTGCATGAATCCTAGCTATGCTAAGAAACTGATCGTCAGCTCCATTGCCCTGTCGCTCGTTCTCGGCGGCGGTACGTTGTATACGGCGCGAGCGACGGCGCACGCGCAGGCGGAAGCCTCCGGCCAGCAGACGACTGGCGCTGTGCAGACGAAAGCCGACGAGAAGGCGCACAAAGGCCACGGCAAGCGCTGGCCGATTATCGACGAAGCCGCATCCGTCATCGGGGTCGATAAGACCGCGCTGGAGGCTTCGCTGAAATCCGGCAAAAGCATCGTCGAGGCCGCAGCCGAGAAGGGCGTCAGCGAAGCCGATCTGACGGCCAAGCTGACCGCCTTTCGCAGCGGCAAAATCGACGAGGCCGTCAAAGCCGGCAAGCTGACGGCCGACAAGGCCGCGGAGATGAAGCAGCGTCTCGGCGAGCATCTGAAATTCGTGCTCAACGACAAGCAGCTGCTGGACAAAATCGAGCGCCGCGGCCACGGTCGTCATCAAGGGCTGCGGCCGGATAGCGGCAAGCTCGCCAAAGCGCTCGGCATCAGCAAAGACGAGCTGCACAAGAGCCTCCGCTCCGGCCAGTCCTTGGCCGATATCGCCGCAGCCAAGGGCATGTCGCGCGAGCAGCTCGTTGCTACAATCAAGGAGCAGCTGACGCCGTCGATTGAGAAAATGATCGACCGGAAAAAACCTGCCGACAAATCGGCGAAATAACCATTCCCTTTGAAGCCAACTTCCTTTCACAAAAGCCATCCGGTGCGGATGGCTTTTGTGTGTTGGGCGGACGGGCAGGTTGGTCAGGTTGCGGTGGGCGTTCATCGTCATCGTGTTCCGCCCGAATTCACCCCTCCGAAAAAATGAGTGATTACTCACTTTACAAGCCGCAAAAATTGGCTTACAATAACTTTATTCCATATGTGAGTGATTACTCACTTCATTACAAAAGGGAGTGTTTCTATGACGCAAACGGCTTCCATCGACATCCGCAATGTCAGCAAGCAATTCGGCGCCAAGGTCGTGCTGCGCGACATCACGCTGCAGGTTGAACCAGCGCAAATCTATGGGCTGCTTGGCCCCTCGGGCTCGGGTAAAACGACGCTGGTGCGGATGATCGCCGGCATCGACGAGCCGACCGCGGGCACCGTGCACGTGCTCGGCCAGCGCATGCCGCAATTGGCGATGCTGATGCAAATCGGCTATATGGCCCAATCCGACGCCCTGTACGGCGAGCTGACTGCCCAGGAAAATCTGGAATTTTTCGCGTCGCTATACGGCTTGAGCGGCAGCCGGCGCAAGCGGCGCATCGAAGAAGTGATGTCGCTGGTCAATCTGACCGACCACTTGAAAAAGCCCGCAGCCAGCTACTCCGGCGGGATGAAGCGCCGCCTGTCGCTGGCGATTGCCCTGCTCCACGAGCCGGGCGTGCTGATTCTCGACGAGCCGACAGTGGGCATCGATCCGGTGCTGCGCAAAGCGATCTGGGCCGAGCTGGGGCAGCTGTGCGCGCGCGGTACGACGATTCTCGTGACGACGCACGTCATGGACGAAGCCGACAAATGCCATCGGCTCGGCATGATTCGCGACGGCCGGCTGACAGCCACCGGCACGCCGGAGGAGCTCAAGCAAGCGACGGGAAGCACGACGATTGAGGAAGCCTTTTTATATTACGGAGGTGTCGGCCAATGAGAATTCGTGCAGTCGTTATTCGCATTTTGCGTCAGTTTTTCCACGACAAACGGACGCTGGCGATGATGCTCGTCGCGCCGATGCTTATTTTGTACATGATGTCGCTCGTATTTAACGGCGATACGTATGCGCCCAAGCTTGGCGCTGTCGACGTGCCCGCCCCGCTTGTGCAGAAGCTGGAGCAGCAGGGCGCCGATGTCACGTCCTATAGTGCAGCGCAAGTCGATGAAGCGATGAAGCAGCTCGCCGACGTGAAGCTGGACGCGGTGATTCGCCTCGATGCAGGCGCGCCGCAGGTGGAACTGGAGGGCAGCGATCCGGGCAAAAGCAAAGCGGTGCTGTTCCTGCTGCAAAAAGCGCTGCAAAGCGCTGCTCCAGCGGCAACAAACGCCGCCGGCGTCCAGCCGGCGATCAGCTACCTGCACGGCTCCGAGGATATGGCCGCGTTCGATAATTTTGGCCCGGTGCTGATTGACTTTTCGTTTTCTTTTTCGTCTTCCTGCTCTCGGGCGTCTCCTTTTTGCGCGAACGCACCGGCGGCACGCTGGAGCGTCTGCTGGCTACCCCGCTGCGGCGCTGGGAAATCGTGGTCGGCTACATTCTCGGCTTCGGCATTTTCACGCTGCTGCAAGCGGCGCTGATCGCGTGGTTTGCTACCGGGGCGCTGGGGCTGATGCTGGTCGGTTCCTTTTGGTACGTGCTGCTGATTACGATTTTGCTGGCCTTGACCGCCCTTTCGCTCGGCACGCTGATCTCGGCGTTCGCCAACAATGAGTTCCAGATGATTCAGTTCATTCCGCTGATCATTGTGCCGCAAATTTTTTTCTCCGGTCTGTTTAATATGGATACGATGTCGGTCTACCTCCGCTGGCTCGGCGTGATCATGCCGCTTTCTTACGGCGCCGATGCGCTGCGCAGCATCATGATTCGCGGTGCGGGCTGGGACCGCATTTGGCTGGACGTCGTTGTGCTCGCCGGCTTCACGCTGGTGTTCATGCTGCTGAACGTAGTGGCGCTGCGCAAGCATCGTAAGATATAATGGGGGCAATGCCGAGTAAGAGGTGAACAAACCATGAGCGACTTGGAGCCTTGGCTGCAGGAAATGCTGCGTCTTCAGGAAGAAGAAGAAAAAATGACCGACAAACAAATGAAAATCGTGCAAGCTGCGGTTGAGGTATTTGCTGAAAAAGGCTTCGCCGGTTCTTCGACCAGCGAAATCGCCCAAAAGGCCGGCGTCGCCGAAGGAACGATTTTCCGCCACTACAAAACAAAAAAGGAACTGCTGCTCTCCATTGTCGCGCCCATCATGACCCGGCTCGTCGCCCCGTTTGCGATTCGCGACTTCACGAAGGTGCTGGACGCCGACTATACGAAGTTTGAGGATTTTTTGCGGGCTGTGCTGCGCAATCGGCTCGAATTTACCCGCAAGCAGTTTCCCGTGCTGAAAATATTGCTGCATGAAATCGCTTTTCATGACGAGCTTAAAGATCAGTTCAAAGATTTGGTCGCCAAGCAGGTGTACAGCCGCGCCGAGCGCGCCGTCCGGCATTTTCAGGCGCAGGGCCAGTTGATCGAGCTGCCCGCCCCGACCACGATCCGGCTGATCGTCTCTACGTTTATCGGCTTTGTGCTCGTGCGCTTCCTCTTCTCTCCCGAGATCGATATGGACGAGGAGCTGGAAATGGAGCATACGATCCGTTTCGTGCTATACGGGCTGACGCCGCGCAAGCCATAGCGGGCATTTGGGGAATACGGGAAATAGTCAAAAAAAGGGGTTGGCTCTCCATCGTCTAGCGACGGCGGGCCAACCCCTTGTCTATGCGCCGAGCAACTGGTCCGGCGATCCGTGCGTCGTTGGCGAACCGAATCTTGGCGGTTACGCAAACGGGATTGCTTCGTCAGGCGCTTGGCGTCGCTGCATCCGCACGGTCCAGTGACGTAAAGCGCGCCAGCAAGCCTGTCGCAGCCAGACACAATACGCCCCCAATGACAAACGGCAGCGCATGGCTCAGATTGAACACGGCCCCGCCCAGCAGCGGTCCCGTAATCCGGCCGAGGCTGTCCATCGACGAGCTGAGCCCGGTCGCGACGCCTTGGCCGACCTTGGTTCGCTGCGTGATCAGCGACGTGACGCATGGCCGAATGAGCGCGTTGCCCGCTCCGAATACCGACAGGTACAGCGCTGCACTCAGCGTGCTCGACGAGTTCAGCAGCAGGAAAAATCCGGCTGCCGACAGCACCAGACCGACCGCAATAACGCGCTGCTCGGACCCCTGCTTGACCAGATGGCGCACGACGCCTCCCTGAATGAGCGCACCCACGATGCCGCTGGCCAGGAACATCATGCCGATGTCAAACGGCGTCGCGCCGATTTTGTCCATTTCAAAATATTGCAGCGTTGCTTCCAGCCCCGCCAGGGTAAACGTCACGAAAAAGGAAAGCATATACAAGTACTTCAGCGGCCCGGCAAAAGCCGTCCAGCGCGAAGCTGCGCGCTCGGACCCGACCGTCCGCTTGTCCGCAGGCAGCGATTCCTTGAGCACCGCGAAAGCAAACAGAAAACTGGCCGCCGATAAGCCCGCCGCTACGAAAAACGGCAGCTGCGTTCCCCATTTGCTTAATATCCCTCCAAGCGCCGGTCCGAAAATAAAGCCGAGGCCAATCGCCATCCCGACCATGCCCATGCCCTTCGTCCGGTTCTCCGCCGTCGTAATGTCGGCTACATAGGCCACGGCGCAAGCGGTCGCTGCGCCCGAGAACAAGCCCCCAAGAATACGGGATACGTACATGATCCACAAATGATCGCCGGCAAAGCCGAAAATCAGAAAGCTGGCGCAAAAGCCCAGCAGCCCGACCATGATGATCGGACGACGGCCAATCCGGTCCGACAACGCTCCCCAGAGCGGCGACATCAGAAAGGAAGCAGCGGAATATACCGACAGCAGGAGCGCATTGTGGAACTTGGCTCCGACGCCGTTGATCACTTCGGGCAGGATCGGAATGATAATGCCGAAGCCGATAAAAATCGTCATAAGAAGCAGCATAATGACGCCAATTTGTTTATTCATGTTGCCAGGTTTCTCCATCAAACACTTTTCCCGTAATCGTACCATACCCGCGCGCGATATGGAAATGACTCCGTCGAGTCAGGTCGTTGCAAAAAATTCACTTGCATGTAGGTCGCATTTTGTTATACTCATTACGAAATCCATCCCCATACAGAAAGGAAGTTGATATTCAGGTGGATCATACCAGCACTCCCCTGTTCTCCGCCTTGCTCCGCCATGCCGAGCAAAACCCGATTCAATTCCATATTCCCGGACATAAAAAAGGGGTCGGGATGGACCCGGAATTTCGCGCTTTTATCGGCGACAATGCCTTGTCCATCGACCTTATTAATATAGCACCGCTTGACGACCTGCATCAGCCGACCGGCGTGATCGAAGAAGCGCAAAAGCTGGCTGCCGACGCCTTTGGCGCCGACCATACGTATTTTTCCGTACAAGGCACCAGCGGCGCCATCATGACGATGATCATGACAGTCTGCTCCGAAGGCGACAAAATCATCGTGCCGCGCAACGTGCATAAATCGGTTATGGCCGCGATCATTTTTGTCGGTGCCAAGCCGGTATTCATCTCGCCGGCCCGCGACAAGAATCTCGGTATCGACCACGGCATTACGACCCGTTCCGTGCGACGCGCGTTGGAGAAGCATCCTGACGCCAAAGCCGTGCTCGTTATCAATCCGACGTATTACGGCGTTTGTACGAATCTGAAGGAAATCGTCGAGCTGGTGCACAGCTACAACATGCCGGTGCTGGTCGATGAAGCGCATGGCGTGCTCGTTCATTTCCACGACCGCCTGCCGGTGTCGGCAATGCAAGCCGGCGCCGATATGGCGGCCACCAGCGTGCACAAGCTTGGCGGCTCGATGACGCAAAGCTCGGTGCTGAACGTGCAGGGCAACCGCATCAACCCCAAGCGCATTCAGACGATTATGAGCATGCTGACGACGACGTCAACGTCTTACATTTTGCTGGCCTCGCTCGATACGGCACGCCGTCAGCTGGCGCTGCAGGGACAAGCTATGGCCGAGCGGACGCTGGCGCTCGCTGACTACGGCCGCGGCCACATCAATGAAATTCCCGGCCTGTATTGCTTCGGCGAGGAGATTCTCGGCGAAGAAGCCACCTTTAACTACGATCCGACCAAGCTGTGCATTCACGTCCGCAAGCTTGGCTTGACCGGCTTCGAGGTGGAGAATTGGCTTCGCGAGCAATACAACATCGAAGTTGAGCTGAGCGACATGTACAACATCCTTTGCTTTGTCACGCCGGGAGATACGCAGGACAACGTTGATATTCTATTGACGGCGCTGCGCAGACTGTCTGAGGAAAATTATAACGTGAACACCGTAAACGACGTGGTGATCAAGGTACCGGCGATTCCGCAGCTAACGCTGTCGCCGCGCGACGCTTTTTATGGAGAAACTGAAGTGCTGCCGTTTCGCGAAGCGGCCGACCGGATTATCGCCGAGTTCATCTACGTGTACCCGCCGGGCATTCCGATTCTGCTTCCGGGCGAGGTCATTACGCAGGAGCTGATCGATTACATCGTCGAGCACGTCGAAGTCGGTCTCCCCGTCAAAGGTCCGGAAGACCGCAGCGTTCAGAATGTCAAGGTGATTGTAGAGACGCAAGCGATTTTCTAATGGCTGCTCTGGCCGTCGTTTGAGCCGATGGGGGCAAATATTGTAAAATCGTCAGACCAATGCTATGATGATGGTGATGTGCAGGTTGGAGGTGCTTAGAAGAACATGGCTCAAAACGCTTATATCAAATTCGTCACAGGCTCCGCCGTCTCTTCCTTGAGCTTGAACGAAGTGAAAGAGAAATTGCAGCATTACCGCGAGCAGCTCGCGCTGACCGCCAAGCAGCTTGGCTGGGAATACGATGAAGCCGGGTTCCCGTACACGATTGAGACGAAGCCGGAAGGCGAAAACTCGTGGTTTTATTTGAAAGGCACGAACCCGCTGTACAAATATATCGTCGTTGGCGTCGGCCGCGAAGACGGTCAGGACGAGCCTCGTCACTACGTGCAGGTGGTTTTGCCGGATGACGCTACGCACGGCGATAAAGCCAAGGGCAACGAGTTCTGTAAATACCTCGGCCGCCAGCTGAAAGCGGAAACCCATCTGTTTAACGGCAGAATCATGTATTTTAACCCGCGTAAATGATCAAATATGAAGAGCCGCCCGTTGCAGCGCTGTCTGCCGGTCCGGCTCTTTTTTCGTAATGCTCCCAGGTTGTTCGCTCAAACAAAAAGCCGCCTCCGGCGCTTGCGGGCCTCGGGCGACTCTGTGGGTTATGTAAGCTTATTCTTCATCCTGCGCGATGATTTCGTTGTAAATGGCAACAACGCGCTCCCATTCGGCTTCATCTTCAATGTTCACCAAAAAGGCTTCGTCGTTCTCTTCTTCAATTCGGAAAATGACGCCGTCCGCTTCCGGATCGTTGCGGTCGAGCAGCACGGCATAAGCTTGATCCTGCGATTCAAACGTATACACCATCACCATCTCATGCTCTTCGCCGTTCTCGTCCGTTACGATAAAAATATCTTCTCCATGCTCATGATCGTGGTCATGGTCGCAGTCAGGTCCGTGCACATGCTCGTGCTTATGATCGCTCACTGGCAGTACCTCTTTTCATCGGATAGTATAGATCTACTTTCGTATCGTATCACTTTCCCCGAACGAGGTCAAACCATGCGCAACCGACTATTTGGACAAGATCAGCTTCTGCGAAACGACCGAATAATTCGAATTTTCGTCGAGCTTCATTTCGAACTTGACCACGTAGTTGCCGTATTCGTCAAACGAAACGTCCTTGAACGGCACCGGCAGCCAGAAGGTGTCCTTCTGCCCGTTCATCGCCTTGACGACGGGAGTCACGACCTGCACGCCGCTTGGCGATTCGATCGATACGCGCACGGACGAAACGCTGGTGCGGAGGTTGTCAACCTGGGTAAAGACGACAAAGCTGATCGTCTCGCCCTGATTCACTACGCCAAACGGCGTCTTGAGCGAATAATCCTTACCGATATCCTGCGCAACAAGCATATGTACATTCGGCTTATACAAGGATACGGTTTTGTTGCTGTTGTCCCATTTCACGAGACCTTGCAGAGAATTGGCGAGCGAACGGAGCGGCAGCATCGTCTTGCCGTTAACGATCAGCGCAGGAACATCGGATGACGAGAAATCCTCCAGCCTGTCGTTGACATACACCCGGGCGATGCTGTAGCCGTCATAGTCCCCCCATATCGAAGAAGCCACCACCGTAGCTGTACTGAGAACAAAAAACAACAGCATCAACGTAAATACACGCTGAACCTTCATACCCTTATAACCTCCAGCTCTTGTAGGTAATCTATGTGTCTGCATGTATATACTCCGCCCGGCAAAAAGAGTTGCGCTTATTTTATAAAATCGGCTGCAGCGTCCGCAAAAAAACGCAGCACCTGCTCCGTGTACGCCTCCGGCTGTTGCGCATACGAGCCGACATGTCCGCCTGTTGGCGTCGTCCACAGCCGAAAGCGGTCGGGATGCGCGGCCTGCAGCTCACGGCTGTTCGCTGCGGGAATCGCTTGATCGGCTTCGCTGTGGATGAACAGCGCCGGACGCGGGTACAGACGTTCGACGGCGGCCAGCGCATCCACCTCGTCCGGGCGCACCCCGGTCAGAAGCGGCAGAATCGCCATGATCAGCGGCGTAAAGGGATAGCGGGGCAGCTTCGACCACACGGACAAATTGCGCCGCAAATACGGCTTCAGCCGGCTGAACGCGCTGTCCGCGACAACGGCGAGCACCCTGGGATCCCGGGCAGCAGCGAGCAGCGAAGCCGTCCCGCCCATCGAAAAGCCCAGCAGGCCAATCGGCTCGGCATAGCGCTGGGCCGCCCAATCGACGGCGCCGAGCACGTCGAATTGCTCGAGCTGGCCGACGGTCGTCAGCCGCCCCTCCGATTCGCCGGAATTGCGGAAATCGAACATCAGCACGCGGCAGCCGGCTTCGACCAGCGACTTGGCCAGCGCCAGCGCCGGCAAGCCGCGCTCCAGCCGATTGCCGGCATAGCCATGCGCGAACACAATCGTCAGCCGCGCTGCGCCGGTCGGCGGGAGCAGCCAGCCGCTGAGCTGAACGCCGCCTTCCCGGCTCGGAAACCGCATCGGCTCGCAAACGAGACCGAATTGCTCGGGCGATTGCGTCAGCGCCCGTCGAGCTGGATGCGTCAGCTTCCATCCGATCAGCACAGCCACACCGGCAGCGGCAGCGCACAAAACAGCCGCGCTCCCTAGAGCAACGATCCAGAATTCGCCCAATATACCCACTCCTTGACAAAACGTAATAAAGACAGTATTCAATTTGCATGCAGTCTGGTAGACTGGGAGCATAAACTTTGCACACGTGAGGAGATTTTACGCACACTATGGCCGCCCAAAGCAAGTTCGACAACGAAATTGACCGGCTGAAAAAGAAGCTGGAATCCGTCGCTGCCAAGCATAAATACAACTTCCGCCACCCGCAGGTGCTGGCCGTCAGCCAAAAGCTGGACGGGCTGATCGTACAGCAGATGAAAAATAACGCCGGCTGACCGGCTAAGTCTCATCCGCCCCGCTTTGCTCCAGCAGCCTGCGGTAGCGAACGTACATCGCCACGCGCCAAGGGACAATCATGCCGAAGGCGAGAATGAAAAACAGCGCGCCGGTTTGAAAAATCGATACATAGGCCTCCACGTATTCATGCAGCAGCAGCCTTACAGCGAGCAGCAGCAGCAAAATGCCCATAAACGCCTTCGAGCGCTCCATATATACAGCTCCGCCGCGCGCCGTAAGCCGCGAAGTACGGATAAGCGGATAAGCGAAAAAAACAACCCCGATAGCAAATGCGCATAGCGCCCACAGCCAAGGAATTCGCGTCGAAGGCGCCGCGAACATGAAGAAGCCTGTGCTCATGCCCAGCGGGGGCATCCAGATTTTCATCGCGTTCACCGGCCTCGCTGCCGCGCGAAACCGCAGCAGCATCACCATCAGTGCCATGCCGAGCGAACCGATCAGCGATACGGCCTGCAGGTGGGAATTCAACGCACCAAACACAAAAACCCCTCCTTTTCCTTGCCTCCTCTCGATTATAGCATCGGCGCTCCGCACGCAAAAGTGATTTCACATAATGGTTGAAATTGAATCTGTTCCCGTGCTACATTAGAAAAAGATGAGTTTTGTCGAAGTGGGGGCAGCTACATGAGTTTTCAGATTCAAATGATCGGAACCGGCAGCGCATTTGCCAAAACATACTATAATACGAATGCACTCATCACTTGCCAGAACCGCAAACTGCTCATAGATTGCGGCTTCACAGCGCCGCTTTCGCTGCACGAACTGGGCGTTACTCCGGATCAGTTGGACGGAATCCTGATTACGCATATTCATGCGGATCATGTAGGCGGACTTGAAGAAATCGCCTTTCGCCTTCTCTACCAATACAACAGGAAGCGCACGAAGCTGTTTCTGACCGCCGAGCTCGCCGAGCAGCTTTGGGAGCACACACTCAAAGGCGGCATGTACAACGACGATGAGAACTTTGTGGAGCTGAACGATTACTTCGAGGTCGTGCTGCTTGAAGACAACGTGCAAAGCGAGCTGTTCGAAGGCTTGACCGTCGAACTGCTGCCGACGCTGCACATTCGCCGCAAGCTCAGTTACTCGCTTTTTATCAATTCCAGCTTCTTCTACTCCGCCGATATCCAGTTCAATGCCGAATTGATTGTCGATGAAGTTGTCGGCAGACGAAATTGCCAGACCATCTTCCACGACTGCCAGCTTAGCGGCCGGGGTATTGTTCATGCAACGCTGGAGCAGCTTCTGACGCTGCCGGAGCCCGTCCAATCCCGGATGTACTTGATGCACTATGACGATCAGATGCCGGCATACATAGGCCAAACGGGACAAATGCGGTTCATTCGCCAACACGAGGCTTTGACGGTGACCGAATGAATAAGCGCTTTCGCTCGCGGGCAAGCTAAGCGCGGGAGGCGATACACATGAACAACAACAATTGGAGCAACAACACGGTCAATCCGGCCGTCCAGGAGCAGGTCGTAGCCGTGCGCAAAAACGGCGACGGCGATATCGTACAACTGCAGCTTTCTTCGGGCCGCGTGGTCGATTACAAGGAAGCGCAGCAAATGGCCAAAAACGGACAAATTGCCCACGTCAACGTGTTCAAGGGCCGTGACGGCGACGAGCATCTCCGCTCGGACGCGGACGGCGATCCGTCCAACAACCTCGATAACCTGCCCGTATTTTAAATGAACACATGAACGGCATACCCGCCGCGGCTTCCCCTCAACGAAGCCGCGGCGGGTATTTTGTGTGGCCTGACGGAAATTTTTTCCTGAGCGCTGCGCTTTTGTGCAGGGGATTCACGCGCGCGCAGAGAATTGAATGCAGTAATATGCAAAAGCTTGGAAGCAGGGGAGGAAATGTGCTGTTTAATCGAATGCTTTGGACGTATGGCGGCTTGTATACCCTGTATGTGCTCATCGTCAAAACAACGGCTCACCCGGTCATCTTCTGTCTCAGCTTTCTTGTGTATGCCGTCAGTCTTTCCGCCCGTCTGCCGCGCGCCGCGACCCCTTGGGTTCAACTGGCGCTGCTGATTGTCATGCAGACTGCTGGACATTATTATAACAGCGCATTGCCGCTGTATTTGCTTACGCTGGCCAAGTATGTTTACGTCGAAGAAAGCCGAGCGCGCATCTGGCAAATGTCGATCGTGTATGCGCTCGCCGGTCTGGCGGTTTCGATTGCGCCGATCGCTCACAAATATTCGCTGCTCGCGCTCTTGTTTTTCATTGTCGGCATCGCTTTCCACTTCGTAATCGCCGCTTATTTGGGGCGGCTTAGTCACATCACGGCCAAACGCACGGACCGGCTGCAGCAGGAAAGCAACCGGCTGTCGACACAGGACGCGTTGACTGGCTTATGCAACTATGACGAATGCCACAAGCGTCTTGAGCAGTTGATCGCCCAGCAGCGCCCGTTCACGCTGATCCTGATCGACTGCAACGAGTGGAAAGCCATCGCCTCGTCGCGCGGCTTTCAGGCGGGGAGTGCCCCGCTCAAGCAAGCGGCGGAGCTGCTGAACATTCTGTTCTCCGAAGCGTTGTTTCTCTCGCGATATGGCGGCGATGAATTTGCCGTCGTTCTGCCGCTGATCGACCGGGAAACGGCCATTTCCGCGGTCCGGCCGCGGCTGGATTCCGAATTCCCCCGTCTGACAGGCATCCAGATCACTTACGCTTTCGCCATGTACCCGTACGACAGCACGAACAAAAACGATCTGGCGCTGCTCGCCGAGCATCATCTTTTTTTACGCAAAAGAGAGCTGTGGCTCAAACGCGAGGAGCAATTGCTGCAATCGGAGAAGCTCCGCGTCGTCGGCGAGCTGGCCTCGGGCATGGCGCACGAAATCCGCAACCCGCTAACCACGATCAAGGGCTTCATGCAGATCGCCCGTGCCAACGGCTACAACATTGAACACTGGTACGGTCTGATTATGAGCGAAATCGATCGGATGAGCGAGCTGACCGGGGAATTCCTGCAATTTTCCAAGCCGCAATCGGCCCGCTACCAGGTGTTGCCGCTGCAAGCGTGCATTCTCAAGGCCGTATCGCTGACGGAATCGGAAGCGGTCCGGCTGGGACACCTCGTTGGCAGCGAGCTGCCCGAGGAGCCGCTGTACGTGCTGATGGACCCCGATAAAATCGTTCAACTGTTGCTGAATCTGATCAAAAACGCCTGTGAAGCAATTGCCCACAACGGTCAGATCGATATCCGGCTTCACCGACGCGATCACTTGGCCGAGCTGATCGTGCAAGACAATGGCTCGGGGATGTCCAGCGACATGCTGGAGCAAATCTTCAATCCCTTCTATACGACCAAAGAAACCGGTACCGGGCTGGGGCTGGCCATTTGCCACAAAATCGTGCAGGACCATCACGGCAGCATGGAGGTCGAGAGCGCGGTCAACAACGGTACCCGCTTCATCCTTACCTTCCCGCTCTCCCCCGCTCCGGCGCTGGAACACGAGCAGGCCGCTTACGGGTAAGCGGCCCGGCTGGTTTCAGCTATCGGCGTTCCAGCGCATAGCTCGCCGCGCCAACTGCGGCACCGAGCAGCGCACCGCCCAGCACCTCGCGCGGCAAATGCCCGAGCTGCTCTTTCAGCTCCTTGCGCCGTCTGGCGTGATAGGCGCCCGGATGTTGCTCCGCCAGCCGCTCGACCTGCTCGTCGAGGTCGTTGACCTCGACGGCGATTTCGCCGGCGGCGCGGCGAATGCCCATCGCATCGTACATCACGATGCCGCCAAACAAGGCGCTGACGGCAAAATCCAGCGCCGACACGCCGCGCTTGCAGGCGATGTACGCTGCCAGCGCGCTGACGCCGGCGGAATGGGAGCTGGGCATTCCGCCGCTTTCCGTGAGCTGGGACCAGTCCCAGCGGCCTGTTCGCATCCACGTCCAGGGAAGCTTCAAAGCCTGGGCCGTGCCTAGGGCCAGTAATGCTGTTGTTAACGCGCGATTCATGTGATCACCTCACGGTTAGGTTCCATCGCAGCTTTAGATTCTATACGTTTGAATATGTTAAAATGAGAAGGTAAGCAGCTAGCAAAGGAGCTTTTCCCACATGAATATTGCCTTTTTCCTTTTACCGAAATCCGAGGTTATCACGACGACCCTCCATGCCACCCTGCGCCAAACGCTGGAGCGCATGGAGTACCACCGTTACACAGCCGTGCCGATTCTCACCGACGACGGACGCTATGTCGGCACCGTGACTGAAGGCGACTTGCTGTGGTTTCTCAAAAACGCCAGCGGCGTTGATTTCGACAACGCGCACCGGCATTTGCTGGAGGAGGTTCCGCTCCGGATGAGCAATCAGCCCGTCCACATTCACGCGGATATGGAGGATTTGATTGAACTGGCCAAGGTGCAGAATTTCGTGCCGATCGTCGACGATTCCGACAAATTCATCGGCATTGTGCGCCGCAGCGACATCATCGAATATTGCGCTCGCCACATGTTCAAATCCGCTTCCGCTGCGGGAGAGCCGTAAGCCACAGGCTACGCAGGTAGCCGGCGATTTGCACAGCGCCCCATGCCGCGGCCAGCATCATGAACGGCAGCATCGCGTAAGCGTAGCGATTGACCGGAATGAACAGCATATGCACGGCAAGAAATACGGCAAAGCCGCCCAACAGATAGCGCACGGACAGGCTGCGCCAGGCATAAGCCAGCATGGTCGCCCAGCCGAGGCCCAACGTGTATGTGTTCAGCTTGCCAAGCAGGCTGAAATACCACCCGGGCACTGCCAGCGGATACGGTCCCACCCACATTGTTTTAAAAAAGACGGCCAGTTTCCCGACGGTCATCCAGCGCAGCCACAAGAGCGGTTCAGTCACGAAGCCCTCGCGGATGCGCCGGAGCCCTTCGGCGAACTGGTCTTTGTTTTCCATGCCCGTCCAGTCGATGGTGCCTCGGAAATACGGATCGGTTCCACCGAGGAACGGATTACCGGCTTCGCCTTTGGCGATAAAGATGAAGCTGTGGAACGTGTGCCAGTTGCGCAGCCACCACGGCAGCATGACAACGCCGAAGGCAGCGGCGGCCAGCAAAGCAGTGCGCGGCTCTGCCCGTCGGTTTGTCCACCACAGCAGCACATACGGCACAATCGCCATCGGCAGCGTATTCGGCCGGATCAGCACGCACAGGCCCAGCAGCAGCCCCATCCACCAATGGTCGCGTTTGCGGTTGTCCTGCAGCACGCGGATCTGCATGTAGACCAGCCCCATAAACGCCGTCAAAAACGGCACCTCGGTCAAAATCAGCGAGCACGACCAAATGTAAGAAGGCTGTACAGCCGCCAGCCCGGCAGCGATCAGCCCGGTCAGCGGGTTGAACAGCCGGCGACCGATCAGAAACAGCAGCGCGATCGCCCCAAGCGCGATCAGGCAGTTGAGTACGCGCACCGCCATCAGCGCCGGCTCCAGCGGGTCGTGGTCAAACAACGCCAGCACACCCGCCAATAGCAGTGGCCAGCCCGGCGTAACCAGCGTATTCGGCTCGGTGCTGCGATAAGCGTAGATGCCTTTGTCGAGCAGTTGTACAGCGGTTTTCGTATACTCCAGCTGATCCCATTCCAACGGCGCATAATGCGCGGTCAGCACATAGTGCAGCCGCAGGTACAGCGAAACCGCCAAAATCAGCAGCAAGGCGGTTGCAGTCGTTTTTTTCATCCCACCCTCATCTCTCCTTCTCTGTATCTTTCGCCAGCCCCCGCGTTCGTCCTGTTTATTTGGCCAGCAGCAGCGCCCCGCCGGCCAGCAGCAGAAGTCCCATCCACTGTGAAGCCGAAAGCGATTCCTTGAACAGCAGCAGCCCCGACAAGGCGCCGATGACATACGCCATCGATTGCATCGGATAGACGCGGCTCAAATCATAGCGGCTCAGCGCGTAAAACCACAGCAGCGTCGCAAGTCCGTAGAGCAAACAACCCATCAGCAAATACGGCTGCAGCAGCACTGCGCCCAAGCCGTCCCAGCCGGTCAGGGGCGTACGACTCAGCGACAGCTTCCACAATATTTGTCCGCCCACCAGCAGCAGCACATTCACGGCCACGATCAAAAGCGGAGTCAGCGTCATGGATCGCCCGCCTCCTGTATGCGGCGCGTCTCCAGCAGCGCGACCTCTTGCACCAGCCGCGTCAGCCGACGCTGCAGCTTGGAGATGACAATGGTCAGATGCAAAATAAACAGCAGCGAAAACAGCAAGCCGACAGCAAACAGCAGCGATGGGGCGTAATACACGCGAACTGCGAGGGAAAGCCGCAGCAGCAGCTGCGGAAACAAACTGAACGCCGTCATCAGCACGCCCAGCGTCAGCCAAAGCAGCGCATATTGCTCCTGCAGCTTTTGCCGCCGGATCAATTCAATGGAAATGAACACAAAAACCAGACTAAACACAGCCGACGCCAGATAAATGCTCATCAGACGGCGCTCCCGTCGCGAAAGCGGGTGATGCAGACCGCCAGCGTGACTTTCAGCATGTAATAAAGCGACTTGAGCGGCGTGATCGACGAACGTCCGGCCTGACGGCCGCGCATGACGACAGACGCTTCGCAGAGCCGGAAGCCGCAGCGCTCCAGCAGCATAATCGCTTCCACCTCGGGGTAATCCTCCGGATAGGTGCGTGCAAACAGCTCGATGATCGGGCGATTGACGGCGCGAAAGCCCGACGTCGGGTCCGTGAAGCGCTTGCCCGTCATCCAGCGAATCATCCAAGTGAAAAACCAGATGCCCAGCCGCCGGTTCCACGGCGAACGGTAGCTCGTGTGCTGTAAAAAGCGCGAGCCGATGCAGCAATCGGCGCGGTTCTCGCGCAGCGGCTGCAAGACCGGCTCCAGCTCGCGCGGATCGTGCTGGCCGTCCGCGTCAATCTGCACAGCCAGCTCATAGCCGTTGCGCGCTGCGTACAGATAGCCCGCCTGCATAGCGCCGCCGATGCCGAGATTGACCGGCAGGTCAATGACGGCGTCGGGTCGCGCAGCGCGCGCTACCGCAGCCGTGGCGTCTGTCGAGCCGTCGTTGACAACAACGATGTCCGCTGCGGGCAGCGCCGCCCGCACGTCGGCAATGACGCTGGCGATGCAGCCCGCTTCATTATAAGCAGGAATGATGACTAACAATTTCATGCGCAGCTTTCCATCCTTCCGAACTTTGATTTATTTTCCAGCTTGCCCTTGAACGACGGCAAATAAACGCTGCCGCTGCCATTTGGACGGATAACGGGCGTCTTGCCGGGATAAGCTAACAGGGAAGCGCTGGAAGCGGAAGGAAGGATGGCTATGGACTGGACCGAGCAAAGCAAGGAATGGCTGCTGGACAAACTGGCTCCGAACGGGGACCTGGAGCTGCGGACATTGGGCCGGGGCGGCGGTCTGCAGATCGAATTGCTATTTATCCGCAGCATTTGCGATGCCGAGTTCATCCGCAAGCAGCTGATCGAGCCGTATTTTCAAATGAAGACCGATCAGGAATATGAAGATTACCTGCTGGCGTTTCCCGGCGCTTATTCCGCTAAAAACAACGTCGATACGCTAATGAAGCTGACCTCGGGCTACGCAGTCATTACACTGGGAGACCATATGCTGGTATTCAACGCCATCCAGGTCAAAGCCTCCGCCTTGTCCGAAGCGAGCGTCGAATCGACGCTACTCGGCCCGCAAACGGCATTCAGTGAGCATATCGATACCAATCTGAATATCGTGCGCTTACGCTACCGCCAGTCCAGTCTGAAAACGGAAAATTTCGATATCGGTCGGCTGACGCAAACCCGGGTTTGTCTGCTTTACGACGACAAGCTTGTCGATCAGGGCGCCCTGCTTCGCGTCCGGCAATGTCTGGATCAGATCGACGTGGATACCCTGCAGTCGGCAGGCGAGCTCCATCGGCTGATGACCAAAAATTCGTATACGCTTTTTCCCGTTTACCTGTCTACCGAACGGCCGGACCGTACGATTATCAATATCTCGCAAGGCAAAATCGTGCTAATGGTCGAAGGCACGCCGTTCGTCCTGCTGCTGCCGGCGGTTTTTTTCGAATTTTATTCCGCGATGGACGATCTGTATCAGCTTCCGGTCGTCAGATATTTCTTGAAGCTGCTGCGTTATATCGCTTTGTTCACCAGCATCTTGCTCCCTGGCGCTTATGTGGCGCTCACCGCCTACAACCCGGAAATTTTCCGCGTACAGCTAGCCATGTCGATTGCCGGCAGCCGCGCCTCCGTTCCTTATCCAGCCTATGTGGAAGTCATCTTCATGCTTGTGATGATGGAGCTGCTGCTGGAAGCGAGTATTCGTTTGCCCAAATCGGTCGGCTCTACGGCCACGACCGTAGGCGGCTTGATTCTCGGACAAGCGGCGACACAAGCCGGACTGATCAGTACCATCATGATCATCATTGTGTCGACCGTGGCAATTTGCAACTTCGTTGTGCCGATCAATACGATGAGCTTTGCGATGCGCGTCGTCAAATACCCGCTCGTGCTATTGGCCAGCCTTTTCGGCGTTGTCGGCCTTGTCATCGGGTTCGTCGGACTGATCGGCTATCTGGCAAGCTTGCGCAGCTTCGGCAAGCCGTATTTGCGCATTTTCTGGAAAAATTGAAGGCAGCGGCCGGCAGACGTCACAACCGCGAGGGGGCAGACCCGATTGATCCGCTATTTTTACTATTTGATTTTACTGAATATGCTGGCCAATATTGTGCTGTTCGTGCCCGGCATCTTCATTTCCCGCCGCTTTGAAGGCAGCATCTTGTCCGTCGCGATTGCCGTACCGATCGGCTATGCGCTGATTCAGGTGTTCATGCGGGCGCTGAGCGCCTTCCCCGGTCAGGGCTTCCCGGAAATTTTGCGCGACACGCTGCCAAACTGGCTGGGCAAGCCGATTCTCGTGCTGTTCATTGGCATGTGGTTCAGTGCAGGCTCGCTGACGCTCGTCACCTTTACCAGCATGATCACCACCTTCATCAATCCGGATATCCCCAGCTGGTTGACGCTCTTTTCACTGCTGTGTATTGTCGCCCTGATCGCCAGGCTCAGCTCGGACTCCGTGCTGTATACGATGGAAATTTTGCTGGTGCTCAGCACGCCGATGATTATGTGGATTTTGTACAAAAGTCTGCTCAATCCGTCCTTCCGTTATGACGCTGTGTTTGAGATTGTCTCCCACTTCCGACACTGGCCGACACTGGATACGCTATCTGCAGGGACGTATATCTTCACGGGTTATGTGAATATGATCATTTTCAACCGCTTGTTCGGCCCCTTGACCAAGCTGCGTTTCCTGTGGGCCGTTCCGATCGTTGGCTGCGGCGTGCTGCTGACCAGCTTTTTGATTCCCATTGGCATGCAGGGCACGATCGCCGTAGGCGACTATACGTTCATCTGGAGCTCGACAACCGACTCCATGCGCATTGAGTTCGGGATTGTCGAACGGGTGATGTTCATTTTTATCCTGCTATATTCCTGCATCAGTGTGGCCGGTACGTTCATTCATTGGCATGTCGGTCTGGAAATGACCAAGGGGCTGCTGCCCGGGCTGAGTAAAAGCCGCTACTTCACCTGGATCGCTGTCGGATTCTTTAGTGCCGTTACGCTGATCTTCAACTGGTATATGGACCATCACATTCTCGACATGGTCGGCAGAATGTGGATCGAGCTGCGTTTTATTAGCGAAATGGCCTTGGTCGCGCTCATATTTTTGCTGGCAAGGAGGAAGCGACGTTTATGCTGAAACGTTATCTGCTGCTTCTGCTTATTGTGCTTGTGGCCGGCGCGACCAGCGGCTGCGGGTTCAAGGATATCGACCGGCGCTTTTTCGTCGTCGGCATCGGCCTTGACGGGATGGAGCAGGGGGACAAGCGGTTTCGCCTTACGCTCAAGCTAGCGGTACCGAGCAGTCAGAGCGAAAGCGGCGCCGACAAATCGCAGGTCATAACCCAGGACGCGGATTCGGTCACCGAAGCCGTGCGTCTGATCAAGTCGCGCGTCGATAAAGAGCTGGATTTCGGTTATGCCAAAGTGATCGTGCTCGGCAAAAACATCATCAAGCATGACCTGCGCGACACGATGGATTGGCTGATCCGCCGCCGGGACATTCAGATGATTGCCTGGATGGCTGTCGGCGACCCGTCAGCTGAAGCCGTACTGAAGCTGAATACACGCTCGGAACGGTTGGCAGGCAATGCGCTGATGCTCAGCTTCGGGCGTACCGGGGTCGAGTCGGGCTACATCGTCTCGCAGTATTTGTTCGACTTCTACCGGAAAATGCGCGAGCTTGGCCTTGATCCGGTGCTGCCGATTGTACAGGCCACCAAGTCCGGTTATTCAATCAACACCGCGGTTGTTTTTAATTACCACAACGCCCAAATGTATTTGACGAAAGACGAAACCCGCATCTTTAACGTGACTTTCGGCAGTGTCAGTAAAGTGGAGGTCGAAGCCCCGATGGGCGATGAGCATATTTACGCTTCGATCGATAAAGTCAAAACCAGCTTTAAAGTGCATACACCTTCCGGAGAAAAGCCCTATGCACGGCTCACGATCCATACCGACGGTTTGCTGGAGGAATCTACTGTGCCAACCTCGCCTCTGAAGCTGGGCGAATACGAGCAGGTCATCCGGCAAACGGGCGAGAAACGCATCATTGAGCTGCTGCAAAAATTTCAAAAGGCGGGTCTCGATCCGCTTGGTTTCGGGCTGGATTACCGCTCACACCACTTTCAAAGTCTGGAAGAGGAGTGGAACAACTGGCAGCGGATTTACCCGCAGCTGGAATTCCGGATTAATTACGACATTAAGCTGAAAAGTACAGGCGTCGTGCGTTAACTTATGCACGCATGGCCTTTGCCTAAACGTCAGGCCCGTATCGGTCAAATCTGCTCCTGTGCGGGCTGCAGCTGCCTCGGCCACCGGGCGCAAACAAGGCCAATCGGACTTAATCTCCGATTGGCCTTATTGATGATTTGCTGTTTTGCTCCGCGGACGCTCAATCCCTGCCTCTTGCCGTATGCGTCGCTCGACAGCGCCTTATTGCAATTGGCCGGAGCCTGCGCCCTTGGCCAATACAAACTCACTCGCCCAGTCCACCATGCCGTTCATAAGCGTAAGTACGAGATTGACGGCGTCTTTGTCTGTCATGGTACCGTCGCTTTGGCTGCTGACATATTGCGAGGTCTTCTGTTCCAGCTTTTCCACCATCGCTTTAATTTTTAACAGCTCATTGGCGAGATCGGCGACTTGACCGTTTTGTCCATTGTCGCTGCCAGAGCCAGCATTCTGGCTCTGATTCTGGCCTTGGCCCTGACTTTGCTGTTGCTGCCCCTGCTGCTTCTGGCCGCCGGAATCGGAGGCCTGCTGCTGTCCGCCCTTGCCGGCTTGGCTTGGGCTGCCGCCCGAGCCGCTCCCGGAGCTTCCGTTGGCTCCGCTGTCCGACGACATCTGATCAGCACCGCTTTGCTCGCTCTGGCCGCTGCCGAGCAGCATTTTTTTGAGCTGCTCCAGCTCAATCAGCATCATGTCGTTTTGCTTGGTCAGCTCGTCCATTTGCAGCTTTAAATCCGTCGTTTTGATCATCATCCCACCGCCCTATTTGACTACGCCGCATGCAATCCGTTTACCCGAATTGCCTGCAGGATCGGTCTTTAAATCATCCGGCTGCTCATGAATGACCAAAGACGTGCCTCCGCCGGTGTAGAGCGAATTCGGCTTGCCCTTGTCAAGAACGACCGCTTTCGTAATAAAATCCGCTTGAGCCGCGCCCTGCTCGTTCACGACCAGATTCGGCAGGTCGCCGGCATGCGCTCCCTTGGGATTCTCGAACCCGTGCTGCTTGTGGCCCGGATTGAAGTGGCTGCCGGCTGAAGTGAAATCGGGGCCTTCGCAAAGCGGCTTCTCGTGAATATGGAATCCGTGCAGGCCCGGCTTCAGTCCGGCCACCTGAATACGAATGCGGACACCGCCTTCGGCCCACGGCGACAGCTTGGCCGTGCCGAGCATCTGCCCGGCGCCGCCCGCGATCGGCACCGTCACCTCTGCGGGCGGCGCTGCCGCTTCCATGTTCGCTACAGGCTCGGCGGCTTGACAGCCGGCGAGTACGAGCAGCGTTACGCTTGCAGCCATCAATGACTTGATAACGTTCATGAATCTTGTTGCCTCCTCATCTGTTAAGCTTGCCCAATCTACCTTTAGCATGCGCAACCGACCGTGACGGTAAACATGCACCCGCCAACAATTTTCCCAAAACAAAACGCCTGCCACCGTCGGGTAGCAAGCGCCTTGATTATCAGGGCAAAGCCCTATAAAATCGTCATCAGCCGGGCAATGATCTGGCAATTGTCCAGCTTTCTTTTATAAAAATGAAATTCAACCTTCGCTTTGTCCAAAGCCGTTTCCAGCTTCAGCACTTCCTGCTGCAGCTCCTCCGTATGCGGCCACAGCTCCGCTTGGCGCTGCTGCTCATTTTTGCCGGTAATCCGCCCTTCGTTCATGATCTCGCATTCCCTGCCCGCAAGCCGATGTTTGGCCCAAGCCAAATCCGCCACAGCATCCGAATAAGCGCTTTCCGCTTGTTTGACCAACTCAGGCAGCAGCTGCAACTCCAGGATCACTTCCGACCGATTCATGCGACTCCTCCTATGCCAGCATTCCAGCGGGCACGCTCCGCTTTGCTTCATATATATGCAGATCAGCAGCAAACATGCGGGAGGCGGCGCAGCCAAGCTTGACACGGAATCGTTCCTCTTGTGATCAGAAAATCGGAATTCTGAATTTGTCCCCCTGGGTGGAATATACGATCGCTTCGGCGCTGAACAAATCGATTTTTTCCAGCGACTCCTTGATTTTGCCGACAGTCAGCTTATTGTGCGTCAGTGCTTTCAGCAAGGTTGGAATCAACTTGTGGTCGGTGCCGATGAGTGTGACGGGAATTTTTTTGTGATTATACTGAATGAAGGTGCTGTTCAACGCGATCCTCTCCCTTGAATAAAATGGATGATATTTCTATTTTATAGGCAGAGTTGTTAAAAATGTACCCCTTTTTTAAAAAAAATTTACAAAAACGCTTTCATTTGACCGCTTTGTGACAACTCTTTGACGAAGGTGCGTTCGCGCGGCGCCGCGCTGTCGAATCGCCCCGAAGCCCGGCTGACATCCTCCCGCCTACCAGGAATAAGTGGTGGATGGCATAAACAACCACCCTATCAAACAAAGCGGCCTTCTGAAAAGCAAGCTGAATCGCGTCATTCGGGAAATCGAACGATTCATGTGCATCAAGACGCTCCCTCCTTTAATCGTCGGTTGGCTGTGCCGGCCCGGCTAGGTCCAGTTGATAAAAAGCCAGATCCAGCCACTGGCCGAATTTGAAGCCGGCTCTGCGTATCGTGCCTGATGGCGTAAAGCCAAGCTTGCGATGCAGGGCGATACTGGCTGCGTTAGTTGCGTCAATCCCGGCGATCAGCGTCGCATAACCGCTCTCCTCGGCCAAGCGAATCAGCTCCTGCAGCAGCGCCTTCCCTACTCCGCGACCGCGAAAATCGCGATGCACATACACCGAATGCTCAATCGTATATTTGTACGCCGGCCACGGGCGAAAAGGCCCATACGCGGCAAAGCCCGCGATTCGTCCTTCCACTTCAGCCACCAGCACCGGATAACCCGTCTCGCGCTTATCGCGAAACCACTGCAACCGCGCTTCCGGCGTTTGCGCTTCATAGTGGTAGACAGCGGTCGTCTGGAGAATAGCTTCATTATAAATATCGAGTATGGCCCTCAAATCGGCTTCTTCCGCCCTTCTTAGCATTGGCGCTCCCTCCTTGAATAAAACAAAAACCCCTGATACACAAGGTATCAAGGGCTTCTTAACGGTATGACCTGTAGTGGGCTCGAACCACTGACCCCCACCCTGTCAAGATGGTGCTCTCCCAGCTGAGCTAACAAGTCATGTTGTTATGGCCAAGCTCTCGCTTAGCTACTTTTAGAATTATAATGCAGACCCGGCAAAAAGTAAAGACTAACTTTAATCGAAAACACGTGCAGGTTTTTATTAATATTCCTTTACAGGAATATTCCTTTTGAGGTATACTCAAGTTGTAAGAAAGACAGTTCATGAAACGAGGTGATCGGGATGACTCGATCCGAGGCCGGCGCCTCCGTCTCCGCGCCATACTCGTTCCGCCTGAAAACAGGAGGCGACTATGAACATTCAAACGTTCAGCGCTTTATCAGAGCCTAATCGCCAGCGTATCATCGACCTGCTGCTCGACGGCGCGCTGACGGTCGGGGAAATTGCCGAACGGCTCGACCTGCGGCAGCCTCAAGCCTCCAAGCATCTTAAAGTCCTAC
This sequence comes from Paenibacillus athensensis, assembly GCF_004514475.2. Classification (GTDB taxonomy): domain Bacteria; phylum Bacillota; class Bacilli; order Paenibacillales; family NBRC-103111; genus Paenibacillus_AL; species Paenibacillus_AL athensensis. The sequence goes on from NZ_MYFO02000001.1 coordinate 853,615, forward strand.
TCGAAGCCGGCTTGGTTGAAGTGCAAGCTATCGCCAACCGGCGCAATTACAAGCTTCGACTGGAGCCCTTCCAGGAGCTGGATGACTGGCTGGCCACGTACCGCGGCATTTGGGACGAGCGTTTCGACACCCTGCAGACCTATGTGAAGAAGTGGCAAGAGAAAACGAATCACCCCCATTCACCTGAATCTTGAGGAGGAATTACGTATGTCTACAATGAAAATTCGCACTGAAGGTCCTGTTCTGCTTCTGGAGCGCGTGATGGACGCGCCGCCCGAGCTCGTATTTCAAATGTTCAAGGATGCCGAGCATCTGAAGATGTGGTGGGGACCGCGCGGCTGGGAGCTGTCGTTCTGCACGGTCGATTTCCGGCCCGGCGGTGTGTGGCACTACTGCATGACTTGTATGGATAAAAATCAGGGCGATTTTTTCGGTATGGAGTCCTGGGGCAAAGCCGTCTACGGCGACATAAACGAGCCTAAGCAGTTTAATTACATCGATTATTTCTCTGACGCTGAAGGCAATATCTCGCCCGATCTTCCCCCTTCGAAAATCACAATGATTTTCGAGGAATTCGAAGGCAAAACCCGGCTGCACAGCCGCTCCGAATTCAATTCCGCCGAAGATTTGCAAAAAGTAATCGAAATGGGCATGGAGCAAGGCATTACCGAAACATGGGATCGCCTCTCCGAGTATCTGGCTTCGCAGCAATAAGCTTGACCGAACCAGCCGCTTGCATCTGCCGGGCGGTTGGTTTTCCGTTTTACGCGAAATCAACCGTTGTCCCATGCAAGCCCGTCCCTTTGCGCATACACTGTCAGCAATCGAAACGGGAGGTGAAATGAATATGGGCATCCAATTTTTGGATCAACGTATTTCGATTCATCGCAGCGACAGCGACGGCACTACCGTTTTATCGGCCACTCCGTTATTCATTGGTGATCTCGGCTTGCAGGTGCTGGCCGCCATTCCGGCCGGTAACACCTCCAATGTCAGAGTGGCTCTGGACGGTACGGTCGGAATTGGCACGGATACCGGCATTCAGGCGACCATCAGACTTACGGTGGAACGCAACAGCAACGGGACGGCTGGCACAGGCGTTGTGATTTTGACCGAGTCTTTCCCCACTGCAGGCATGACCGTAATTCCTCCCATCAGCGTGACCGCAGCCGATTTTCCTCCCGCCGCAGCCGTGCTAGCCGGACAAATTCGCTATACGCTGTTCATTGCCGTCCACGTTGCCGAAGGCACCATTACGTTGACTGGTCCCGTCGTATTTAACGGCTCCGCTTCCGCAGGTACGACCACAGGGTAACCTCTCCCTTCGCTGGATCGACGCGTCGCCCCTTCCGCACCTCTAACCGCTTGGACAGCGCAGCTCCCTAAGGTCAAGCTCCAACGGCTCCGGCCTCCCAACGGGCAACTAGCGCTTGAATAAGCGGACGCAAGCAAACGAAAAGCACAAGCCGAGGTTGCGTCCGTTCCCTCCAGCCTGCGCTTTTTGTTTGGCTTTCTCCGGTTAACCGCCCGACGTCTTGGTCACGGGCGTGACCACTGCCCCGACCTGTGTTGGTTTGCGACGAACGAGCCCAAAATACGCGACAAGCGCCGAGAAGCTGGTCAGAAACAAAATCAAGCCCATCGGTACGGCCGAATCGCCGGCAATGCCGACCAGCGGAGATACGATCGAACCGAGAATAAACGGAATGACGCCCAGCAGAGCCGCTGCGCTGCCAGCAATATGACTTTGTGATTCCATTGCCAGCGTAAAGGACGAGGTTCCGGTAATGCCAATCGAAGCAACGAACAGGAACAGCAGAATCACCAGCCCGGGCAGCGGCCCGGTAAACAGCGACCACACGAAAGCCCCCAAGCTGGAAAAGCCGGCAAGGAACAAACCGATCAGCAGGAAGCGTCGCTCGCCGACAACATGCACATAACGTCCGACAATCTGGGAGCCGAGAATCAAGCTGATGCCATTCGTGCCGAACAAAATCGAGAACATCTGCGGAGAAACGCCGTAAATATTTTGATAAATAAATGGGGTTCCCGCTACATACGCGAATACCCCGCCGATCATCAAGCCCTGCGCCAGCGCATAGCCGGTAAATTGGCGGTCTGCAAGCAGGGAGCCGAAGTTGCGCAGCATCTGGCCGAGATTGCTCGACGTACGGCGCTCGGGCGGAAGCGATTCATTCAACCCCCATGTGGCCAGCACCGTTAGCACGAGGCCAATCGTTCCGAGCGCGATAAAGACGCCCACCCAAGTCGTAAACGAAATAATGCCGCCTCCCATCACCGGAGCAACGAGCGGCGCCGCGTTATTAACCAGCATCAGCAGCGAAAAAAAACGGGTCAGCTCGTGCCCGTCGAACAAATCGCGCACGATGGCCCGCGAAATGACGATGCCCGAAGCAGCCGCAAAGCCTTGAATAAAACGTGCAGCGATAAAAAAGCCGATGTTCGGAGCTAGCGCGCAAGCGAAAGACGCGAGCAGATAGACGAGCATCGAGGCAATAATCGGCTTGCGTCTGCCCAGTACGTCGCTGAGCGCGCCCATGATGATTTGACCGAAAGCCAGACCGAGCAGACAAGCCGTCAAGCTGAGCTGCACCAGCGACGCTTTCGTGCCGAACGCAGTGGTGATTTGCGGAAATGACGGCAGGTACATATCGACCGTCAGCGGTCCAAGCGCTGAGAATGCGCCGAGGAGCAGCGCGAAACGGACATGTTGCTTGGTGGTGCGCATGATGGAATTCTCCTGTCCCTGAATGTACTGTGGGCAACGCCCATTTTTGAACCATTCGGTTCATAATTATGCAATACTATACCCCACAACTGCAGAACCTGTCAATACAGTCGGGGGCTTACCGGGCAGGAACGTCCAAAAACCTGCAATCCGCACACAGGTGAATTGCAGGCAGACGCATATTTATGAGATTTGAAGATGAGCTTGCGCACAATCCAAACAATCGAGCCAGCTATTCGCAGACTTGCAGCACCCGCAGGGTCAGGCCGATCACTTCTTCCAGCTCGTCGCGACTGGCCCCATTTGCTGCTTGAATCGACATGCCGGACACGATCGTGTGGATATAGCGGGCCAGCGCCGCAGGACTGACACCCTCCGGCAAATCTCCGGCGCGCTGGGCCTGCTCCAGCCGCAGCTGCAGCGCCTTCTCGGCATCCAGCCGCCGAGCTACCAGCTCCCGGCGAATCGGCTCCGCTTCGTCGCCGCAGGCCATCGCACCGCGAATCGTCAAGCAGCCGGGGGGATGCACCGGGTCGGTCAACGCATCAGCCGTCGCACGCACATATTTGGCGATGGCCGCTTTCACGGTCGGCTCGTCCAGGCAAGCCGCGGTATCTTTGGGCGGTCCCTGATTGATATACAAATCCAGCACCATTTGAAACAATTGCTCCTTGCTGCCAAAGGTCGCATAAAAGCTGGAGCGGTTAATGCCCATCGCTTCGGTCAAATCCGTCAGCGACGTGCCTTCGTAACCCTTTCGCCAGAACAGCTCCAATGCGCGCTCCAGCGCGCAGTCGATGGCAAAGGCGCGCGGGCGTCCTGCCGCCATAGCACTACCGCCTTTCGTTGTATCGGTTTCTGTGCCTTTTATGATACAGCAAATGACAGATGAAGTACATGCAGCGGCTGCGGCAAATCGCGCTCGTCCCACTTGCGGCTTGTCTTTGTGGCGTCCCTGCAAGCTACGCTTTCCTTATATTGCGGCACCGGGGATATCCCGAGCAACCATAGAACGGCCCCTTGGGCCCCTTTCGCAGCACCATACTTTTGCCGCAGCGCTCGCACAGCTTGGCTTCAGCCGGATGTTCGGCAATCACCTGTCTGGCCGACGGCACACTGCCGGGATTCATCTGCACAATCATCTCAACCAGGTCGTTGCGGCTGAACAGCTTGATCTCGTTCGAGCTTGCGAGCTGCTTGGCTTGCTCCGTATAGGCGCTGTTGGTGATGACCCAAGCTTCGGAAGCCTGATAATGCGCTTTCGCTGCCGCAACCTCCTGAACAGCCTTTAAGCCTACGTTGCCTGAATACCGCTTGGCTTGAATCGCCACCTTGCGGCCTTCCTTTTCAATCACCAGATCGGCCCCAAAATCGCCGCTTGCTTGCGTGACCTGAACCTTGTAGCCGCGCGCTTTAAACAACTGTCCCAAATATTGCTCAAATTGAAAGCCATCCATCCGATCGATATCGGCAATGCCCGATTTCCTCAGCTTTTCATCGGCAGCCATCTTCCTCGCCAGCAAGATCGCAAACCAAGCCCCTATACACACAAGCAATACGACAATAGAAGCGATAAAGCTCTTACTTATAAAAAATGTTCCGAAAAACGCGGCAAGCAATCCCAGCTGCATCAGCACATCTAGCGGATCTTGCTTCTTCTTCCGTCTGGCCAAGCCCCATTCCCCTCCTCAAGTCACACCCGTTCAGCATGCCCGTCATAGGTACAATGTACCATGTAGATCACAAAAATTCTACAATATTTTACTATTTTATATAAAAATTTTAAATCTTCCATGAAAAAACCCCCATCCGAGTAGAAGTAGGATGGGAGCCTATCATTACGCTGTTGTCGATGACCAGCAAGCAATTTTCATCATGTAGCCGGCTGCCACCACTAAACGGCAACGTCCCGTTTCGTAAATACCAGCCAAGAAATCAGGTTGAACAACAGGAAGTAAACGGACAGCACTGCGATGGAGAAGGTCAGCGTCATCCCTTCCTGATAAGGCCGACCATTCAAATATTGCGACAAATCGATACTGGAGAACAACAGGTATTTGCTCCACGCATAGGGCTGCAGCAGCTGCATCAGCAAGGTGCCCGCAAACAACACAAAGATGGAGAAGCCAATCGCCAGCGCACTGCTGCGGAAGGCGGTGGAGATCATAAACGCCAGCGTAACGAACATAATTGTTGATACGCCGTTCAGCAAATACGTCTGCCACAGATTGGCAAACATGTTTTTTTCGACGATTTGTCCGTTTTCCGTGAGCTGGACAAGCGGCAGATTGAAATCCGCGAACCTGTACAGCAGTCCGTTAAATAAAGTCGAGACCACAAACAAAATGACGACCAGCAGCAGTCCAAACAAAATCATCGACATATATTTGGACAGCAAAATTTGCAGCCGGCTGGCCGGTCGAATAAGCAGCAGCTTGATCGTGCCCCCGGCAAATTCGCCCGCAAGGCTGTCGCCGGCAATGATGACGGTCAGCAAGGTGATCAGTATGATCAGCTCGGCCGAATTGTTAGTGCCGTCCCACATCGTCGCGTCCTCGGGATGGATGTTGTGCTCCAGTTGATAATCGATCACCTTGATCCGTTCTTCAAAATGCTTGCGGTTTTCCGGGTTAAGCTTGGGCTCTGCCAGCATTTTTACGAAATCCGCCTTTTGCTCGGAGATTTCTTGCTGCCACGAGCCTTCGGTAGCAGCGTCTTTTTGGTCGTAATACCATTCCATAAAGCTGGAGAACAGGACAACGAAGATCAAAATGCCAATCAACAGCCATGTCCGCGGCCGTCTGTATACCTTCATATTCTCGTTACGGATCAGGTTAAACAACTGTCACACCCCCTGTCATTTCAAGGAACCGGTCCTCCAGCGACTGCCGCTGCGCCTGTACGCCATACACGCGAATATCCTGACGCATCAAATGAAGCAGCAGATCGGGAATACGCTCCCGTTCCGTCTTGACTTCCAGCCCTTCGGGCCTAAGGCAAACGCCGCTGATCCCGTCCATCTCGCGAATCGCCGCCAGCGCCCGCTCCGCCGGGTGAGCTTCGATCAAATACGTCTGGCCTTGTTCGCCCGTGCCGATGAAATCGGCAATCGTCTTGACGTCGACCAGCTTGCCTTTTTGCAAAATGGCGACGCGGTCGCACATCAGCTCCATCTCGGACAGCAGATGGCTGGAGACGATCACGGTGATGCCCTCCGTCCGCGTCAATTGGCGCAAATAATCGCGCAGCTCGCGAATCCCGGCAGGATCAAGCCCGTTCGTCGGTTCGTCCAGAATCAGCAGCGACGGCCGGTGCAGCAGCGCCTGCGCGACGCCAAGCCGTTGGCGCATGCCAAGCGAATACTTTTTCACCTTGTCGTGAATCCGCTCTTCTAACCGAACCAGCTTGATGACTTCGTCGATGCGTTCCTGCGTAACTCCCGGCACCATGCGCGCAAAATGAATCAGATTGTGATACCCGCTCAAATATTTGTACATTTCGGGGTTTTCCACAATGGCTCCGACATGGCGGATCGCCTGGTGGAACTGCGATTGAATATGGTGGCCGTTGATGATGATTTCTCCGCTGGAAATCGACATCAGCCCAACCATCATGCGAATCGTCGTCGTTTTCCCCGCCCCGTTCGGGCCCAGAAAACCGAAAATTTCACCCCGCGGAACGTCAAAGGTCAGTTGATCGATAATCGTCGTCTTCCCGATGCGCTTGGTCACGCCGCGCAGTTGGACGATAGGTTCGTTGCTCATGGAAACGCCTCCTTAGCTCGCTGTTTACTTCAGATAAACGTGGATGTCGCCGGAACGGGCTTTGGCGCTCAGCTTCCACGTACCGGCACCGATGACGCCGTCCATCCGATACGCGTAGTCGCCGTCCTTCATCACTTGAACGTCCGAAGGCAGCATCGTTTGGATACGGCCTCCATCCACCGCCGCCTCCAATGTATAACCTTCGCCTGCCGACAGCAGCAGCGTCACGTCCCCCCTGTCCGCTGTCACCTGCGTATGGCCGTGAATCCGTTCCGTTTGCAAATAAGCATCTTGCCCGTTGAGCAGCACGTCGCCCGTGACGTCTTGCAGTTGAATCGGTCCGGATTCCGCTGTACCTGTCACATTCCCGGTCAGCTTGGCCACGATGTTGCGCCCGATGCGGCTAGTCAGCACGAGATTGCCCTTCACATCCTCGATATTGACGGTGCCGTTCCGGTTGTCCAGCTCGATATCGCCCGTAATCGCCGACAAATACGCGCTGCCGTTCGCCAATTTCACCTTCAGCTTGCCGGTCACGCCGATCAGCGCCAGCGACCCGACATCCGAAATCGCTTCAACATCGCCGCGAATATCGCGGATTTGCACCGTATCGCCGGTACTCGTCAAGACCAGGTTGACGGCATCCGGCAGCTCAAGCCGGTAATCAACGGCGATTATATCCGGGTTGATCGTCTTACCGTCTGACCGCGCCGTCAGGTCGATCCGGCCGCCAGCCACCGCTTCGTCCACCTTGACGGCATCCAGCCGCCGGCTCGCCGTCTCCCGGTCAGGCCCGGAAGCTTTGACACTGTAATGCAGCCGAATCGACGCATCCACTGAACGCTGCACGGCGATTGTGCCGCGTAATCCTGTCAACGCTACCTCTTTGATTTGCTCATTCGGACGAATCTCCAGCTCACGCTCCGCGCTAGCGGTCGTACCTGTTTGCTCTTCCCGGTACGCGTCGGCCCGCTGCTCGTTCACGAATCGGTCTCCGAAATGTTCAAGCATCTGCTCCTTGCCGACCCTAATGTCGACGATCAGGCCGAGGAACAAAAGGACGACGACGGGAAGGAGCACGATTTTTTTTATCCGAAACGACATCCTACACCTCGACCTCCTTCTCGAAGATTCGCCCGTTCACCAGCAGCAAAGCGACGCACAGCACCAGCAGCACGATAAACGGACCGGAGTGCAAATACACAACCTCGTCCTGCCCGCTGCCGAACACAATATCCGGCGTCCACTGCAGCAAATTCGCCAGCAGCGGGGTAACGCGAATGACGAGCCATAACGTGCCAAAGCAGGCGCATACCATCACCGGCCATTTGAATTTGCTGACCAGTTGCCCGCAAAGAAACGTAAATTGCATGATCAGCATCATAAACACAACCACCAGCACATACATCCACAAAATGTTGACACCGACATTGAGCAGCGTCGTCCAGCCCAGCCCCTCACCATCGCCATTAGCCGCCAGCTTCAGCCAATTACTCTGCATCAACAGCAGCACAAGGCACAGCGAAGTCCACGCAATCGCCGCCAGCAGCATAGCAAGCGATGCGGTCAGCTTGGCCGCGAGCACCTTCCAGCCGCGCACGGGCAAGGACAGCAGCAAATAGACCGAATTCGTTCTCCATTCGAAATAAAGCTGATAAAACGCGCTCCCGATCGCGATCAACGATACGATCAAATAGGGCAGCAGAACCGACACAACCATCACCGTATCTTCGTCCATCGAGCTTTGTTTGTATCCCACCACCATGTGCAGCAGCATAACCGCCAGCGCATAAATACCGTACACGGGAAGTACGCTCTTTATTTCCTTGCGAAACAAATTGCGGAACGCCATTTACCCATACACCTTCTCCCAAATGCGCTCCAACGAACCGCCATAGGCCGAACGCAAATTTTCGCTCGTATCGTAAAGCTTGATCTTTCCTTGATGCAAAAAAACCGCTTCCTCGAACATCGGCTCCGACTCGTTTAAGGAGTGGGTCGAAATGACAATCGTCTGCTCGCCCGCAGCAAATTCATTAATAATCGATCGAATGATTTTGATCCGCGAAGTCGGATCGATGCCGGAAAACGGCTCATCAAGCAAAACGAGCGGCGCTTTGCGGGCGAAAGCCGTAATCAGCTTCAGTCTGGCGCGCAGCCCCTTGGACAGATGCCGAACCTTTTGGCTGCCGTCAAGCTCCATTGCAGCCAGCATTTCGGCGGCTTTCTCCTCCTGCCAGTCCGCATAAAAGCCGGACATAAATCGCAGCGTCTCCTTAACGGTCATCCAGCCGTAAAGATGATCGATCTCCGGCAAATAGGCCACGTGCTGCTTGTTGCGCACACCCGGCTCTACACCGTTAACGCGAATGCTGCCCGCAGTCGGATTGATCAGTCCGGCCAGCATCTTGAGCAGGGTGGATTTGCCGCTGCCGTTGGGGCCGAGCAGCCCGACAATAGCGCCCTTTCTTATTTGCAGATCGATGCCGCTCAACGCATGTTTCAATAAATACCGCTTATGAACTCCTTGGAGCTCGATCATGTACGGATGATCTTCGATCGACATCGTCTACCCCTCCTTGTGTTCCTTACTTAACTGGTCGCGCAGCATCCGCTCCATCTCGCCGGGCTCCATGCCGAGCCCGCGAAGCTCCTCAATACATTGCTGCACCGCCGCTTGCGCCATTTCCGTGCGGATGCGCAGCAGCATCCCCGGTTCGTTTTTGATAAAAGTCCCTTGTCCGCGCAAAGTTTCCGTCAGCCCCTCCCGCTCCATCTCCTGATAAGCCCGCTGCACCGTATTGGGATTCACCTGCGATATCGACGCCTGCTCCTTGTGGGACGGTATTTTATCTCCTGGCGAAAGCTCACCCCGGGCCAAAGCCTTCTTGACCTCATCCACCATTTGCAAATAAATCGGCTTTGAACTGTTAAAATTCAGCTGCACCCGCTGACCTCCTCACTCACGGTAAACCAGTACACTATTGAACTAGTGTACTATTACATTATTTTAGATATTGCGTTTGTTGTCAATGGATTTTTGAGTTGTTGTGGAAAAAACAAAAAAAGACTGTCCAGAAAATCAGTAAAACGGATTCGTCTGGACAATCCTTAAAACAATGCTCTAACACCGCACTTCTCCTCGCGACTATTTCCGCAAAAAGACTGCTCGTTCCGCTTGCTAGTGCTTGAAGCCTAATTGGGCTATTGCTGTCAGGTTTCAAGTCTAGTATATTTGAAGTTATATGTATCTTACATTCATCGTTGGAGCCATGAACGGAGGAGCGATTATCTTGGCCACCTTGTTTTTTTTCCTGACCGCTGCAAGCATAGTGCTGCTGCTCGTCGGTTTAATCAAGCCCGGAGCTGTCCTTTACGGAAAAGCTGTTGTAAAAAAATCGCGCAAGCGGGTCCTGCTGTACTACGGACTTTCTATGGTCGCGTTCTTTGTAGCGTTTGTTATCGCCTTGCCGGAATCTAGCGTCCCGCAGCAAAGCAGCCGCCCTGCGGCGCAACGCGAAGCCGACGCCTCCCTGCCTGCAGCAGCCACCGCGCAACCGAAGCAGCACACCGTCGAATCTTCGGCCCCGCAACCGACGAACGAGCCGGTCAAGCCCCGGACGGACCAAGAAGCCGATGCAAGCGCGGCGACGTCCGCTCCTACATCAACGCCCAAGCCGCAGCCTCAGGCCGGGCCCACTGAAGTCCCCCCGTCTCTGACAACGGACCCGGCTGACGCTCAAGCTTCGTTCTGGAAACGGGCTGCCGGTTCCGTTAGCCGGATGTTCCGCTCGGCTGCCGCTTATGTGCAAAGCGACGATCCTTTCCATGCAGAGAAACAACAGTTCTCTGAAGACGAGCTCCACGCTTTGCTGCAGCGGGAGCAGGTGTATCTTACTCTTGAAGACAAATGGTTTGGCCCGGACGCCTTCAAACGTCTTCCCGACGCCTTCGACGCGGTCATGTCCGGCGACCTCTACTTGTACGCAGGGGACATGAAGGGCGACCGACCGCAAGGGAAAGGTATTCTTTTTACCGAAACCGATTCTTCGATCACGTATGGCAAAGTGTTTACGCTTGCCTATGTCGGATATTTTGATCAAGGCGTTTTTAGTGGCTACGGCATGAAGTACGAGAAAGCGTCCAACTTTTATAACGATGAATATACGTCCCGATACACGCGTGGCTCCACCAACGGCCTTTCTCTCGATCAGCTTGGCATCGGGTATCCTGAATACGAAGGTTATTTTACAAAGGGCAAGCCGCAAGGACACGGCAAGCAGTTGGCGGTCAAGGAGCATATCGACAACTACACACCTACCCTGCTCGTCCAGTATCAAGAAACGAATGCGCCAGCCATTGCCGATTTGGAGCGCGAAATTGCCGACGATTCCAGCCCCTTGATCCATATTTCGCAGCTGCCGCCGCTGGACACCTATGTCGTCTATGAGGGCGAGTTCAAGAAAGGCAAATTCCACGGTAAAGGGACTCGGTATGACAGCGAGGGTAGCGTCGTGGATGAAGGGGTTTGGAAAAATGGCAGCAAATAAATCGCTGGATGATCGGATGAGCAAGCATTAGGCTTGCGGTTCAAGACGGTACATAAATCCGCTTTAACGGGATTAAAGCTTGCTTCTCCACAGGCATTTTATCGTACCAATCGTTGATTAGCTCTACAATACCGGATAGATCCAGCAATTTCACACCATTATGCAAAGCCGAAGAGCGCGCAGCAGCCGTGAATCCGCCTGTCGATACGAATAAACAACTTGCCCCGTGAGGATTGGCTCCCAAAAGTTGCTGTACTTCCGGTCCGCCGCTTGACGCATGACGATGCTTCACTTGAACTTTAATGATGGGCTTTTCAAAACCAAACGCATCGCGATGGGCGAGGATATCAACACCTCCATCCGGTCCTTTCGGGCTTATTGCAACCTGATATCCCATTGCTTGGAGCAGCCCTCCGACTAAATCCTGCATTTGCCACGGATCAAGTTGGTCCACCAGATCCTCCACCATCGTTTTGGCTTGCTCAATAAAATCCTGATAACTGATTTCATCCTGTTCATCGTGATCAACGGGCTGCGGAATGACCGTGCCGCCAAGTAATCCCTGAAGCTCTTGACCCCAATCATCGACTCTAAATACCGTGAGAATGCCGCCCAGTGAATTTTTGGCACCCTGGGATAAATGATCTCGGGATACTCTTTTGGACTCCCAATCAACGCAAATAACGTTGGGATAGTATGGATCGATGTCCGTGCGATGTTGATGGGCTTTGGTAACTGTTCCTATCATATATTCCCTGGTCTCCTTGGAATAGGTGATAACTCTATCGCCGACTCCAATCTCACGATAAAATCGCCATACTTGCCCCACCCATGAGAGGCGCGTGCCTGGCTTTTCGTCTTTGTAGGCTTGATTGGCCTTTGCCATCATTTTTTCCTTGGCAGAAAACGCTGCAGGATCCCCGAGTTCAGGCCAACCAATCGACGCTATATGTTGCGTTTGCCATTTGGGAATAAGCTCGTTATAGTCACCTGCACGTACCATCCACCATTTACTCAATGTCATTCGCTCCTTACACGATATCTTTATTTTCAAATATTTTTCAATAACGACCTTAAATCCTTCTCTAAAACTTGTTTCAATACTTCCAGCAGTTTCCGATTTGCCGATGACCTGATTCCATTTGCTAGGGGAGCGATACAATGAGCGCAATAGGAATGAAAGAAATTCAGAAAACATTGTTAGACATTATGGAGGAAATCAACTCGAATCGTACAGAATCATTTAATGAGCTCGCTTACATTTACGCAACCAGCAAAAGCGAATCTTACCTCAGAGATAAATTGGCGATTTCTTTGCAAAAGAAGTACGCTGATTGGATCATTGCTCGAGAATATGTACATCCGAAAAGTGTAGGGATCACTGACAATCATAGATTTGATATTGCCGTTCTTGAAATTAACAACAACATAGCTGAACCCCTGCTGATAATTGAATTGAAAACCTGGTATTGCCATGATATCTCCAAGGAGGCTGTATGGTCCTCACTGGTTAACGATCAAAAACGAATAGACGCTTTGTCTGCGAAAATAAATCGAGCGATTACCAGTATTCAAATTATATCATTTACTCATATTACCAATAAAGAGGATGATCTGCACAACGGTATTATTAAATACCAAACGTTTATAAATAACGATATCCTGCAAGCAAAAAAGAAATACCCCGAAGCCATTGACCAGTATTTCAGCAATCGCATGCATCCTCAACAGCATTTCATAAAAATAGAAACCGAAGCGGGTATCTATCAAAATCGAAAAATAAAAAATTATCTGTATCTGTTTTCCTAAAAAGAGTCTGGCCATCAGGATATGTTATAATTCGATACGTCATGATGGTATTCATCATATTCTTGAAAAAGCAAAAATCCCCTTGATTATCAAGGGGATTTCATATGACCTGTAGTGGGCTCGAACCACTGACCCCCACCCTGTCAAGATGGTGCTCTCCCAGCTGAGCTAACAAGTCGTTTTGAAGGGAACGAAATTTATAATATCAGGAACTGTAGTGAATGTCAACACATCATGTACAAAAAAATAACGCGGTCCCCACAGCTGCGGTTCAAATCGACAGCTCCCGGCAAACTGCGCCGGCGGCTGTCGGTTTTGATCGCTTTCTGCGCTTTCCCGGGAAATTCCCCGGGCTCTGCGTTAATTGCCCAAGATGTCGCGCAGCGCCAGCTTGGTCTTGGCTATGGCTTCGCGCAGCTCCTCAGTCTCGCCGGCATACGGATGAACGGCGCCGAAGGTATGGTTGCCGCCCTGCACCAGCTCCCATTGGACCGCCGGGTTTCGTTGCTGCAGCAAGGCTGAGCCGCTGAGCCGTCTGTCGCCGTCCTCGGTGCCTTGAATCAAATACACCGGGCAGCGGATGGCTGCGATCCGGCCGGGCAGGTCGTACCGCTCGCGATGCTGCTCCAGGTCTTGCAGGATCGCCAGATCCAGCGGCATCATCTGCTTGGTCCGCGCATTGGCCGTATAGCTGCGTCCCGCAGAGCGCATGGCTGCTTTATCGGCGTCCGTCAGCAGGTCGAGATCGGTGATCCCGTTCCAGCTGATCACGCCGGCCACCTGCTCGGGATGATCGAGCGCATAGACGAGGCTGGTCCCGCCTCCCCGACTGTGTCCAAGCAGCACCAGCTTGCGCGCTGCGCCGGCCCCTGCAGTCTCTGCCGCTCCCGCAGGTCCGGCAATATGCGTAGCTTCCGCTGCCCCTGCCGTACCGGCCTCCCGCTCCTCTCGTGCTCCAGCGTCCTGTTCGCCAGCCTCGCTGGACGACGCGTCCAGCTCGGCCACGACCATACCAGCCGCGCTTGCTGCGTTCGCAGCCGCCAGCAGCCGACCGGAGCGCACCGCGCCGGACACAGCCGCCAGATCCTCCAAGTCGCGAGAATACGTCGCTTGGGCAAATTTGTCCAGCTCGGTAAAGTCCAGCAGGTTATCGCCTACCCCGTTATGCGAAAAATTAATCGCCACTACATCGAGCAACTCCGCCAGTTCTGCCGCAACATGCGGGAACATGCCCCAGTCCTTGAAGCCTTTGTAGCCGTGACACAGCACCAGCGTTCCCCGTCCGCTCCCGGCTGCAGACCGATAATAATCGCCGCGAATGACGCGGTCCGCACCAAGCGTCAGCCGAAACGGCTGTTTGTAAGCGTCCACTTCCATCCCCTCCATGCTCCTGCTTCCTATGTATACCCTAACTATAACATGGGGGAACAAAATTTTTCCATAAAGCGCATACTTATCTTTAGGCGATATCGGACGGCCAGCCGCCAAATACGAACATTTGGTCGTATCGCAATTTTTTCCGCAACCTTGCAACCTTTGGCAGATGTTCCCCGTTTGGAGAAATAGAGGTGATCCTAATGAAGAAGCAAATGAAAAAATGGTCCGCACTGTTCGTTCTGGTTATCGTGCTTGGTTTGACAGGCGCGCAAAGCGTATTTGCCTTTACCGACATTCAGAACGATCCGGCCCAAGCCAAAATCGAAGCGCTGAACGAAGCCGGGATTGTCAGCGGGGTGGATGATACGACGTTCGCTCCCCGCAGTCAGATGACCTATGCGCAAGCCGTGCACCTGATTGTGAAAGGACTGGGCTTGAACATCGACAACATCCGGTTTATCAAAAAACCGGAAGCCAGCGACTATTTCGACCATGTAGCCAATGACGCCTGGTACGCCCCGTCGCTGATTATCGCCGTACACAACGATCTGCCGCTCGGCCGCGATTTTGACCCGAACGCCGCGATTACGCGCGAGCAGTTCGCGATGTATCTGTACAAAGCCGTGCTGACCAAGGGCAGCTACGCGCTGAACAAAATGTACATCATCATCGGCGACGAAGCCGACGTATCCCCGGATGCCATGAATGCGATTCAGGATTTGGTCAAAATGAACATCGTCCAGCTGGAGGACGGCAAGTTCCGCCCCCAAGCGGCCATTACCCGCTCCGAAGCGGCGGCGCAGCTGTATGACGCTATCAAGTTTGTCGAGACGCACAAGGCGCTGCCTGGGGAGGGTGCAGCCGAGCAGCCGGCAGCCGGTGACGAGGTAACCGTCATCACAACGCCAATCAACGACGCTGTCAACGAAGTCGTGCTGAGCCGCGGCATGAAGCCGAATCCCGGCTACGGCATTGCCGTCACAAGCATTGATTTCTCCGCGCCTGGCGAAGCAATTGTCCACTACCGCCTCAGCGAACCAGATCCGGACAAAATGTATGCGCAGGTCATAACCGAGCCGCAAGCAACGACTTATATCGCGTCCGCGCTAAAGGTCAAGCTGCAGCAGGATCAATAGAACTTATCCACAGACGCTCCGCTTTGGCGGGGCGTTTTTTTGTTTTCGGAAAGCTGCTAAAAGTTTTTCTTATAATTTCCTTCCTTTTGACAAAAGCTTAAAAAGTTCCGGCGCTTCGCGCGCCATATCGTTCCTTACGTCACAGGAGGATGATCAGCATGATCAAGTTTAATCATTTGTACCGTATCGATTTGTACCCGAATAGCCGCCGCTGGGTCTGCGCGCTTGCGCTTGGCGTCTGGCTAAGTGCCGGAAGCGGAACCGGCGCGGTCTACGCCTACGCTGAACCTGAACCTGACACGCCGGCCGTCACAGCGGCAGCGCGCAACGAGCAACTACAGCTGGAGGTTAAAGCCTCACCGAACGCTACTTACGTCACGCAAACCGGGCTCACCGACAAAAAGCTCATACGCGAGCTGGACGCCGCAGCCGAAGGCGGAGCGTGGAGCTCGCCGCTG
Source organism: Paenibacillus athensensis (assembly GCF_004514475.2). Taxonomy (GTDB): domain Bacteria; phylum Bacillota; class Bacilli; order Paenibacillales; family NBRC-103111; genus Paenibacillus_AL; species Paenibacillus_AL athensensis. Next base: position 869,458 of record NZ_MYFO02000001.1, read on the forward strand.
CCCCCGGATACGACGCTTCGCTATCCGAGCAGCAGCGGCGCGCAACGCGAGCTCGGCATCACGCCGGCCGGCGATGTCGTCGATCTGGCCCGCGGCCGCATGCTGCGCGTCGGCGAAGCGACGCGGCGCAAGCTGGCCGAGCAGGTTGCCGCGCAGCGCGCGAAGCATTACGGCGAGCTGCTGACATGGACGGAGGCGAATCTCCTTGTGCCCAAATACAGCAGCTTCACCATCGTTGATGTGGAGACGGGCCTGCATTTTCGCGGACAACGCCGGGCGGGGAGCAGCCACGCCGATGTTCAACCGCTCACCAAGGCCGATTCGGCTGCGCTCAAGGCGATTTACGGCGGAGCCTGGAGCTGGGATCGCCGGGCTGTGCTCGTTGAAATCGACGGACGACGGCTGGCCGCTTCCATGCACGGCATGCCGCACGGCGGGGACGGTATTCCCGACAACGGCTTTAACGGGCATTTCTGCATTCATTTTCTCGGCAGCGAAACGCACAGCTCGCACAACGTCGATCCGGCGCACCAGGTCATGGTGCACAAAGCCGCCGGCCAGCTTCCGGCCTATCTGGCCAAGCTGTCGGCCTGGGAGCTGATCGACGTCTGGATCGCCGCAGCGAACCAGGGCGATCAGCAGCTGCTCCAGGCCGTATCGGCTGCGACGCCGCCCAATGCCGTGCCTGTACGCACGATGCGACGGCTGTCGCGATTTCCCGAGCGCGATACAACGGCGCTGCTCGAGCTGCAGACGGAAGTCGACGTGTTGGCGACTCCGGAGGGCCGCAGCCAGCCGCAACAAAGGCGAGTCCTTTTCCATCTGGAAAGGGACTCGCCTGCTGATGGCTGGCGCATTCGCCGCGCGGAGCTGCGCTAGCGGGGGCATGGGCCGGTTGCAGCGCTATGCCAGCGGCGCCATGCCGGCGACGCGCGCCGGGCGGTGCCATGCCAGCGGCGCCGTGCCGGCGACGCCATGCGGGCGGCGCGGGCCGCCGGAACACTCCCGCCGGCGCCGCGGCGGGCAGGGCGCTGGCGCGCGGCGGCTGCAACTACAAGCCAATCGCGCGAGCCAGCTATGTGACGGACCGTACGCGCAGCCAACGCCCGCCCCGCCCCCGCTGCGCCAAGCGGCCGCACCTTATTTGACGATGATGGTGCCCTTCATAAACGACTTGTGCGGCTGGCAAAAATACGTGTATTCGCCCGGCTCCGTCAGCTTGACCGATGCAGAAGCGCCCTGCTCAAGAAGCGGCGTCTCAAAGCTGCCGTTGTCGGCCACGGCATTGTGCTTCACTTTATCATGATTCGTAAACACAATGGTCGAGCCTGCTTCCACCGTGATGGATGGCGTGCTGAAGCTGAAATTGCTGATATCGATGTGATAAACCGGCGTGGCTTCTCCGTTGCCGGCGCTAAGCAAATTGACCGTTCGCGTCGCATCGTCGTAATGGACGGTGATGCCGAAGGCCTCGGCCAAAAAACGCGAATGCACAAAGGTCGAGCCGTCGATGATTTGCGCCGGTCCGACCATTGTCATCTGCATGCCGTTAACATCTGCATTGCGCGAGCCAATCTTCAGCTTGATCGTGCTGCCACCTTTTTGCACCGTGACCGTTTTCGTCGCTTCATCCCAGCCGACTTGGCCCCCGATGCCCTCGGCGAACGCACGATACGGCACGAACAGCGAATTGTCGATCAGATACGAGGCGTCAAGCGCGAGGCTGCGACCGTCCAGCGTCAGCTTCATATTCGACGGCGTCGGCGCTGCCGGTGCCGCCGTTGTTGTCTCCGTTTGCATCGCCATCCCCGCCATCTCATGATCGGCATGATCCTCTTGCGCTGCTGCTCCGGCAGAACTGCCCACCAGCATCAACGCGTAGACAGCGGCTGCCAACAAACTTGTTTTCATCTTCCATCTCCTCCTTCAAGCTTCTCTTCATCCAAGTAAACGAAAGGTTTGGACATTTGGTTTTGCTTGCGGCACTTTTTTTCAGTGTTGGCCTTGCAAGACGGCGGCCGTGCCGGCCAAGACGGCAATGCCATTGCCATTAACGCCTCCGATGTCGGCGTCGTCCGCACGAACGTCCAGCCGAAATAATCAAAGCCAAAGCAAGATCCGGCAGGACGAAATGCGCGAAGCCGGGACCTCGACAACGTGCTTCGGGCATCGGGCAGCACAGGCAACACAGGCAACACGGGCAACACGGGCACATACCGCTCTCCACAACGGTTCGCCCGCGCCGATCAATGCGACGCGAAGCCAGGGGCGGACTCCTGTTTCGTCGATTTCGCAGCATAAACAAAGCAACCCCCGCAGATCTAATCTGCGGGGGCTGCTTTACTTACATAGCCTGCTTACGCAAGCGCCGCTCTTACCAGTTGTTACCGGAAACGCGGTTAACTGTGAAGTTAGGCGATTTGCTTTCGCCATAGATCGCTTGAACGCCGGAGTTGTAGATTTTGACGTTCGTGAAGCTTGCAGCACCGACAACGGGTCCTTGACCGGACTCTGCACTGGCTACCAGCTTGATGCCGTAGCGAGTGGAGTTGTTGATGTTGACGTTTTCGAAGCGGATGTTGGACATAGCCAGGTTTTCAGGCGATTTCGTTTGGAACATCAGGCCGAAGTATACGGAGTTGTTGATGTCCACGTTTTTCACCAGAATGTTTTTCAGAGTGCGGTCGCCGTTGAAGATCCAGATCGCACCGAAGTTTTGGTAATCGTTGATTTTGTCGTCAGCGCCAACGCTGGTCCAGAAGTCGCCGCCTGTGCGATCCAGTGTGATACCGTCAAATACGGTGTCTTGGTCGCCAAAGCCCAGTGTGTTGTAACCGAAGCTCAAGCTGCTGATTGTCAGACCAGGGTAAGTCAGCGTGTCAGCGCCGTACAGGTTTTGGAACAGGTTGCCGGAACCGCCGTATGCAGCAAATGCAGCTGCGCGACGTACGTTAACAGCAGTCAGGTTGGTGAATTGGTTGCCAACGTTGTAGGAACCGCCGGCGTCGATTGCGCTGAACTCTGCGAAGGAGTCGTCGCCAGTTGCGCGAGCATAGTTGTTGTCGATGATGTTGTTGTTGGAACCGTTTGTCATGTTGATACCGTCAGCAAACGTGTTTTTGATCCGGTTGTCTTTGAACACGTTGTTCGAAGCGCCTACACCCCAGTACAAGCAGATGAAGTGCTCAGCCCAGATGTTTTGGATCGTTACGTTTTGCATGCCGTTACCATCGATGAATTTACCAGGTCCGTCTACGCGGTAGATGTAGTTGCCCCATGCAGACAGGTTTTTGATTGTGGAGCCGTTAGCTGTCGAAGCGATGTTGAAGCCTACGTCCGTGTTGGATTGGCTTTGCGGAGCGGTCAGCTTCGTGTGCCAAGGACCAGCGCCGATAATTTCGGTTGCGCGGCCGTAGATGAAGATTTTGCTGTTGATTTCCCAAGTACCGGCTGGGATAAAGATACCTTTTTTCGTGTTGTCTTGACGGAACTCGTTCAGTGCTTGGTCGATTGATTTGGAAGCCGAAACTTCAACGTATTTGCTTGGATCCGGGTTGGTAGCTGCTGGAGCTACGTTTTCCGTTTCGAGCAAGTCGAGGTAGATCCAGCTTACGTCACCGGCATCTTTTTGAATTTTGATTTTCGTACCGGCCGGGTACACCGTGTCCAGCATCAGCTGAGCATCTTCATACAGCCAGTAAGCTTTGGAACCGGAGTTGTCGTAACCCAGACGGCCCAGTGTGCTTGGTGTTGCGTACAGGTAAGAGAATTTCGACGAAACGTTGAATTTGCCTTTAGCTACGCCGTTTGCGTAGATGCTGACTGTACCGTTCGTGTTTTCAGCTACAGCGTTACGCAGAACGAATGCGTTAGCTGGAGCAGTCAACGTGAACTCTACGTATTCGCCAGTCGCGTCGAGGTAAACCGCGGAACGACCGGAAGCTTCGCCTGCAAAGTCGCCAGGGGTGAAGTTAGGAGCCAGTTTCGTACCGTTCGTTGCGTTTGTAGCAGCTTCTGCTTCGATCACTGTGAACGGCATGTTAGCGCCGCGACCGGAGTAGAGGCTTGTTGTGCTTGTGTTGTTGGCTTGTTTGATAGCAACTTCGTTGCCGTCGTTAGCAACGGTTGTCGTTACAGTGTAGCTGCCGTTTACAGCTGTCCAGGAGCCTACGCTTACATTTGTGGAAGCGCCTGCTGCCAGGCTGCCGCTGTAGGAGCCGCTCAGGGTTTGAATCGTCGTGCCTGCGGAGTTTTTCAGCACAACGGTTACAGCGTGCGAACCGCTGGCGGAAGCGATGGTGCCTTGGTTTTTCAGGTTAACCGTGAAGCTCACCGTGTTGCCAGCGCTTGGGTTGCTTGGGTTCCACGAAGTGGAAGCAATCAGGTCGGAGCTGGAAACTTGGTTCACAACCAGGTTGGAAGCGGAAGTGAAGTTGTTGTTGTTTTCGTTTTGCTCGATAACGGCATTGGACTCGTCAACTTTTGCCGTTACTGCGTAGCTGCCGGCATTTTGCGCGCCGATGTTGACAGAAACGTTAGCTGTTGCGCCTGCTGCCAGAGCAGCAACGTTGCCTGTACCTACGAGTGTGCTGCCCAGGTAGAATTTCACGTTAGTTGCACCGGAAGCAGCGCTGCCGATGTTTTTCACAGCAGCTGTCAGCGTGATTGCGTCAGTTTCTACAGGGGATGTAGGCGAAGACGTAATACCTGTTACCGTCAGATCAGGGTTTGGAGCTGCGGAACCAATGATTTGGAACTCAGCGATTTGACCTGCGGAGGAACCTGTGTTGGACGTAATTTTCAGTTGAACAGCGCTTGCAGTTGCTGTAACCGGAATCGTTACTGTGTTGCCGGAAGCCGGGTTGAACGTGTAGTTCGCTGCGGATACCAGGTTGTTGAATGTAGTGCCGTATTGGTCATGACCCAGCACTTGGATGTTTTGCGTACGAGTCGACCATGCGGAATCAGGGTTGAGCTTCAGCACGATCGATGTGATGTTGGCATTCGAGCCCAGGTCCACAGTCAGTGTGTTCGGGTACGAACCGCCTGCGCCTTCCCAATACGTAGTCACGTTGCCGTCAGTTGCATTCGCAGCTACGAACGTGAACACAGTCGAGTTAGCTGTAACTGGTTTGCCCAGTGCCAGGTTGGAGCCCGGAGGAGGCGTTGGTGTTGGCGTGCCTGTTGGTGTTGGCGTTGGTGTTGGCGTTGGTGTTGGCGTTGGTGTTGGCGTCGGTGTTGCAGTTGGCGTAGCTGTTGGTGTTGCAGTTGGTGTAGGTGTAGGCGTTGGCGTCGGTGTAGGAGTCGACGTTGTGCCTGTGAACGCTACTTGGAGGTTATCCAGGTTGACGTTGCCGGAATCGGTCGTGTCATATTTGTACCCGATCGTGTTGTTGCCGGCGTTCAGTGTCACGGTTTCCACTTTCGTGGACCACGTATCCCAGTTAGCCAGGTTGGCCAGGGTCGTTTGTTTCACTTTCGTGCCGTTTACATAGATGCTCAGCGTTTTTGCGCTGCCGCTGGCGTTGCCGAATTTCAGCGTCGCATTGTAGTTGCCTGCTGTCGCTGCGTTGACGGTGAACGTCGTTGTAGCACCTTGTGTCCAGTAGCCGTCTACAAAGCCGCTGCCTGTGTAGCCGGTGTGGTCGGTGTTCACTTTCGCGCCGCCGCTCAGAGCTGCGGATTCAGCTTCGTAAGTGCCCGATGGAGTTGGCGTAGGCGTTGCTGTAGGCGTAGGCGTAGGCGACGAAGTGTTGTACACTTCGAGCTCGGACAATTGACCTGCAGGCCAGCCTGTGTTAGCGGTAAAGTTGATTTTCACATAACGCACGCTTGTGCTTGTGAAGTTGATCGTGACGGTGTTGCCGCTGCCGTCAAATGTATACGTAGCAGAATTCACCAGGTTTGTATAAGTGGAGTCGTTTGTGCTGCCTTGTACGGACAACGTTTGGTTACGAGTTCCCCAACCGGCAGGGAGCTTCAGAACGACTTGGTTGACAGAGTTAGCGCTTCCAAGGTCAACGCGAACCCATTGCGGGAAGGCGTTGTTGACGCTCTCCCAGTAAGTGCCTTGGTTGCCGTCGGTGACATTGCCGGAACCGTAGACGTCAGCGTGGCCGCTTTCCGTCGTCGATTTGCCTGCTGCCAGGTTTGTTGCCGCCATCGAAACAGCAGGGATCAGCAGCAATTGTGTGAAAAACAACGTGAATGCGAGAAAACAAAGTGCAAGTGGATTTTTCTTGGAAAAATTCCTTTTTACCGCCATTCGTTTAAACCTCCTAATATAATCATCAAAAACTTTTTCATTCATAGACTTCAACAGTCTACGTACTCTTTCAAAACCTCCTCTCAAGAAGAATGCGCTTTCATTCAAATCCGAACAACCTGCCGAACCCCCGCCACCTCCTTCAAAATGCGACACACCAATTTTTGCATGCGCCGTTGTTCATCTAAATTATACCTGAGGGATTTATAGCATTACGATGAGATTTATTATGTTTTGCTTGTCAAATAATATGATTCTTCCGGTAAAAAAACGCGAAATCCGACATGTCCCCGCTCCAACGCGACGGACTGCGTAACAAAAACTACAAATGCGTAACATACGACCTCCCGCGCAGCGTCCGCACCGGCAACGCCAAAAAGACGACCCGCTCAGGTCGTCCCCTTTGTCTATAACAGCGCCATAACCTCTTGCCGGTCAAAATGAACAGCCCAGCCGAGCGGCGTCGCGCCGAACCGGCTGTCCGTCAGCGCCCGGTCGGCGCCGTGCGCGAGCAGCAGCGCGACAAGCTCCGCGCTGCGCTCGCCAGCCACCGCGCCGCCCGAACCCCGACGGCCGCGCGTTGACATCGGCGCCGCGGCCGAGCAAATACGCGGCGGCTTCCACCGAGCCGCCGAGCACCGCATAGACGAGCGCTTGCGCCAGCCGCTCGTCCTGCCCCGGTTCGCCGGGCAGCGAACCGTTCACCGGCGGGCGATGGCGTCCCGCCCCCGCCAGCAGCGTCCCGTCGTCGGCAAAAAACGACGGGAGCAAATCGACGCGGCCCGTACCGGCGGCCAGCTCCAGATCGAGGCTGGCTCCGCGCGCCAGCAGCAGCTGCACGACGGCGGTGCAGCCGTACCAGATCGCCTGCGCCAGCGGCCGACGGTCGTCGTCCAGACCGTCGACAGACGCGCCCGCGTCGAGCAGCAGCTCCACCGTCGCCGTGTCATCATTGCTCGCTGCCCATTGCAGCGCCGTTTCGCCCTGCTGCGGATCGATCGCTCGCGCGTCGACATCCGCTCCGGCCGTCAGCAGCAGCCGGCCCGTGTCGCGCAGCCGCGGACAGCGGCCGGGATAATCGCATAAATGGTGCAGCAGCGTGCGCCCTTCCGCCGAGCGCGCCCGCGCCAGCCCCGGATTCGCCGCCAGCAGCGCAGCCAAACCGGCGACATCGCCCTCCTTGACCGCCCGCACAGCCGGCGCAAACGCAGCCGCATAAGCCGCCTCCGGCGTCTGATCGTCCCATCGGTCCACCCTTTCAAGCCCGCCCTTCTATCCGTTGGTTGAATGCCTCTTCCTGCTATATATTATAGAAGAAAAAGCACCGGGACCCAAACCCGGTGCCATCGATCGCTGAATGAAACGCAAACGCCGCCGGCGTCTGCGGCTTCCCTCCGGTTAGTGCCAACCTTTAAGCAGTGCTGTTGATGCGATTGCGGCCGCTGGAAATTCCTCAACGGTTCCCCTCCTACCCTATATTGTAAAAAACGGATAGTTTGATATAATCAGATCATTCCCAACCCATTTGCTGTATGAGAGGACGCTGAATATGCATTTATATCTGGTCACTTACGAGCTGGTAGCCCCAGGAAAGCATCATAAAAAGGTAGAAGAGGCCATCGCGGCATGCGGCGCATGCACGAATCCGACCGCCTCTACTTGGATTGTTCAATCCAAATATTCGGCTGAATTGCTGTGCGATTACATCCGCGTTCCGATGGACGACAACGACAAGCTGGTCGTTTACCGCTTAACCGACGAATGTGCCTGGCATAATCTCGACAGCGAAGTGAACGACTGGATCGAGCTTTTTTTCAAATAAAGCTTCCGCTGCTCCCAGGAGCAGCTTTTTTTACGATCAAGATCCGCTCTCGTCGCCGCAACGCCGCCGCTTCCCGCAGCCCCCACCAGCCTCGGCAGCATCGTCCGGCCTCAGCCGGTCACTGCGCGAAAATACCGATACACCTTCTCCAGCTTCTCCTTCTGCTTCCCGCGCGGACTTTCCATGCCGCCGAACTCGAAAAACTTCACCTTTTTAATCCCGACATAATTAAAAAGTGCCTTGCGCATCAGCACCTTGTGCGCATTGTTCAGCCAGAGCAGCGGATACAGCGCCGGTCCTTTCATCGTCGACACGCACACCACGGATTTGCCCTTGAGCAAGCCTTCGGGCAGCAAGCCGCCCTTGTCGCGATACGCAAAGCCCGAGGCAAACATCTGGTCGATGTAGCCCAGCAGCATCGCCGGCGGCCTGCCCCACCAGATCGGGTACACCAGCACAATTTGCTCGGCCCACAGCAATTGCTCGCGGTGCGGTGCCAGCTCCGGATCGCTGTGCATGTCGCGGCGACGCTTGTGCTCATTAAACACCAGCAGCGGATTAAAGCCCTCCGCATACAAATCCAGCACCCGCACCTCGCCGATTCGCGCATTGTCGCGACAGCCGCGCAGCACCTCCTGTAAAAAAGCATAGCTCAAGCTCTGATGATTCGGATGCGTATAAATGACCAACGTATTCATGCCAACCGCTCCTTTACTTATCTTTTGATAAGCAAATCGTAGCACACGGATGATTTAATTGTCAAATGATAATTATTTTTTGATAATTGTATTTTGATAATCAATTTGTTATTGTGAAAGCAGGAGGTGATCGGATGGAGCAAAGCGCCCTATTTCAACAAATCGTTGGCTTGATCGCAGCCATCCACCGCGGCACCCACGAGATGACCAGCACCGTCAAGCCGGACGACGTCACTCCCCTGCAATATCAGATGCTCGAATATATTTGGCTGCATCCGCTGGTAACCTTGAGCGAAATCAGCGATTGCTTGCACATATCGATGCCGAACACCAGCCGTGAGCTGAAAAAATTAACCGAAAAGCAGCTGTGCGAGAAAATCGCCGACAACGACGACCGGCGCAAATCGTACATCCAGCTTTCTCCGAAAGGGGCCGCGCTGATGGGCCAAGCGTTCCGCGAGCTGGAAGCGCAGTTTGCCCGCCAGTGGGCCGGGGCTTCGCCCGACGAGCTGCGGGAAATCGGACAGGCGGTTGACGTGCTGCGCAAAATATTCCCGTAAGACGTATTCGTCTGCGAATCGCGGAGCGCGGCTCTCGGCTGCACTCCGTACGCAGCCCCCGGACCGGATCGCTTCGCCGCCAGTTGGCTGCTGCCAATCCGTTGCTGTCGGACTCCTGCTCCCGGAACCGGGAGGCGCCGGATTGCCGCTGCCGGATCCGTCCAGCCGTTCCCGCCGCCGCTCGGCGCCCGAATCAGCCGAACCGCTCTCCGCAGCTTGCGGCGAGCGGTTTTTGACGCGCCGACAGCCGGCACACGCCGCTCACCCAGCCGCCGGCTAATCGAGATAACCGCTTCGCGCGATCAGCTCCAACACCTTGTCCGCGCTTCGTTCCACCGTCTCGCAAGGAAACGCCCGTGAACGCCGGATTTGCCCCCGCCCCAGCGCCTTGGCGTACAAGCCTTTGACATCGCGCTTGATGCATACGTCGAGCGCGCATTTGACATACACCTCATCATAAGCGTCAAGCTGCCCGCGGCAATAATCGCGATGTGCCGATAGGGCGTGATCAGCGACGCCAATACGATGACCCCATGCCGGTTCAGCAAGCGACAGACGTACACCGTCCGCTGAATGTTCAGCAGCCGATCCTGCTCGCTGAACCCAGATCCGCCGTCAGATACCGTCTGAGCTCATCGCCGTCCAGCCATTCCACGCGCCTCCCGCGCCGCTCCAGCCTCCCGCGCACCAAAAGCGCAGACCATCGATGTGCCGGAGCCGGACAAGCCGGTCGCACAAGCTAGTGTATGTCCGGGCGGCACAGGCCGTGTGGACATTTCGGTAATCCGGTTCGCTTAGGGGGCTTGCAAGCGCAAAGTCGGATAACCGTGCTGCAGACCGGAAGCCGAGCGGGCCACCATCCGCTGCGCGGACGCGCCAAAAAAGCTCTTGCCTGGGGCAAGAGCCGGATGACGATCAAGCTGCGGGGATATGGCGGGCGAGCGACGCAGACGCAGGCCATTCAGCTGGGGCCGACAAACACGGACGACTCAGCTCGGGCAGCTCCGTTCGGGCCGATCAAACACAGGCGACTGGGCTTGGGCCGCTCAAGCATAAACGGCTCAGGCAACCCGCGTGACCTGCAGGCGCGGTGTTGCATTTGTTCCGCGGCTGATGAACCGGCGCATCTACGGGAGCGCGGACCACGATTCGTTTGGCATGAAATGCAGCTGAACGCTGTCAGATTTGCTCAAACGAAAGCATCAGCTCGCTTAAAGCAGCAGCGGCATGCTCGGTAAACATCAATCTGAGATTAGCGTCAGATTGCTCAGCCGATTCCGCGGCGTATACAAACATCTTCTCCTCGTAAGCGGCTGTCGCTGCATCGAAATTGTCATGGCTGAGAATCGCCAGCGCCAGCTCGGCAGCATCCTTCATTGCCAGGTTGACTCCTTCTCCAGCGAACGGCGACATCAGATGCGCCGCGTCGCCAATCAGCGTCACGCCGCGCCGGTGCTGCCAGCGAAAGCCGAGCGGCAGCATATAGATGCGCCGCGGTACAATCGGCCCTCCGGCGCAGCGAATATAGTCGGTCAGCTCCTCCGCCCAGCCCGGGAACTGTTCCAGCAGCCGCAGCTTCGCTTCCTCCGTGCGATCAAACGGTATGCCGCACGTGTCGATCCACTCGCGTTCGGCGGGAAAGCTGGCATAGACGCAAAGCCGGCCGTCGCCATTGAGCTGACCGAGAATGCCCTTGCCTTCGCCGAGCGCGAACATTTTCCCCCGCCGGTTGAACGCCGCGAGCGCGGGAAAAGCAGTCGTAACTTCATCGACATACATCTCAATCATACTCAGCCCCGTATAGACGGGCGTGACATCGGTCACCAGCGACCGCAGCCGGGAAAATGCCCCATCGGCAGCGACGACCAGATCGGCCATATCCGTCAGACCGTCGGCAAAGCGCAGCTCGTACCGGCCGTCGGCCAGCGGCGTCGCCTCCAGCAGCTCGCAGCCCCAATGAACGCTTGCCGGATCGACCGCGTCAAGCAGCAGCTGGCGCAAGACGCCGCGGTCGATTTCCGGGCGCTGCCCTCCACCGGCTCCGGCGTCGGCGATTTCATCGAGATATAGCTTGCCGCGCTCATCAAACACGCGAAAATCCTCGCCTTCGTAGCGGGCAATAGCCCGGAATTGCTCCAGCAGCCCCGCCGCCTCCAGCGCCAACTGGCCGGAGTCGTGGTGAATGTCGAGCGAGCCTCCCTGTCGGCGGGCAGTTGGCGTTGCCTCCCGCTCGTACACAACGGCCTGTACGCCGTGCCGCTGCAAAATGCGCGCCAGCGTCAGTCCTCCCGGTCCTGCTCCTACAATAACAATACGTGGTTGTTGCTCGTTTTTCGTCATACGTGTATGCACCTCGCTATGAAATATCGTCCTGATAGAGATAGCATACATCGGGTATTTAAACGGAATATAAACGAGCCGTGGTTTCCTCCCGCGCCGCCGGGCGTACAATCGTCGTGCAGCAGCTTTCCGCTCCGCTCGCGACTCCCGGAGCACGATGCCCGTCGACAGCAGCTATCAGACGCCGATTCCTCGTCAAACGCGCGACGCGTCCGGCCGCCTGCCGGAGCGCAGCAGCGAAGTCAGCAGACCGAGCACGAGCGCCAGCAGCAGCACCGCCAGCGCCCAGCGGTAGCCGTGTACGATCAGCGCCAGCTCCTGGCGGGACAAAGCGGCGTCCGCTCCGGCGTACAGCACGTTTTTCAGAGGCTCCGGCAGGCCTGCACCCGCGATCGACAGCGCAACCGCAGTGCTGAGCACCTGCCCCATATTACCCAGCATCGAACGCAGCCCGTTGGCAACTCCGCGGCGGCTGCTCGGCACCGAGCTCATGATGTCGGTTGTATTTGGCGTCAAAAACAGACCCGCGCCGCAGCCCACAAGCAGCATCGCCAGCGCCGTCAGGCCGTAGCTCAGCTCAGGACCGATGGTCAGCAGCAGCAGTGCAAGACCGGCCATCGAAATCCCCATGCCGGTCGAAGCCAGCAGCTTTGTGCTGAAGCGGCGCGTCAGCAGTCCGGCAATCGGTGAAACCGCAAGAACGCCGATGACGACCGGAATGATGCGATAGCCCGCTTCAAAGGCGCTCATGCCGTAAGCGAACTGGAAGAACAGTCCGAACAGCAGCACGACCGCCGTGCGGGAAAAAGCATTCAGGAAGTTGGCCGCATTGGCCATCACATACGAGCGGCTGCGCAGCAACTGCAAATCGAGCAGCGGTGAAGCGGCGCGCAGCTCACGCCAGACGAACGACGGCGTAAAAATGGCAAACAGCACAAGCCCAACCAGCACGGACGGGTTGCGCCAGCCCAGCTCGCCGATTTCCGACATCGCCATTACCAGTCCGCCGAGCGCCAGAAACAAAAGCGCCCCGCCCGGCGCATCGACGCGTTCGCGCGTTGACCGGCCGGGCGCCGGGCGCAAAATCCACATGCCCCACAGCACGGCCACGACGCCGACCGGCACATTGAACCAGAATACCCAGCGCCAGCCCCAATGTGCAGCCAGCAGCCCGCCGACAACGGGACCGACCAGCTGCGCCGCGGACGCCGTAAGTACATTAATGCCCAACCCTGTTCCGAGACGAGCTGGCGGAAAAGCGTCAGTAATGAGCGCTGTCGTATTGACGACCACAAACGCGCCGCCGGCCGCTTGCAGAATTCGCAGCGCAATCAGCGCCCCGGCGCTCGGCGCAAAGCCGCTGGCCAGACTGGCGAGAGTAAACAGCGCCATGCCGCCGAGGTATAGCTTTTTCCGCCCGAAAATATCGGAGATTTGCCCGAAAACGAGAATGAGCACCGTATTGACGAGCATAAAGGAAAGCAAAATCCAGCTGGAGGTCATGGCATTGGCATGAAAATGCTTGCTGATCTCCGGCAGCGCCACGTTCAGCGAACCAGCGTTAACGACGACGAGAAAAGCGCCGAGGCTTGTGACCGTCAGGACCAGCCACGGATACCAGCCGCCCGCATCGTGCTGCTCTTGCTGCGACCCCGGCTCCTCTGGCCGCGAGCCAACCGGCCGCCCCGGGCCACTTTGCTGCCCGCGCCCATTCTCACGCACGCTGTCATACTTGCGCTGGTCTCGGGGCTCATGTCCGGATGCGCTCAGGGGCTCCTTCTCGCCCTCACGCCCGGACCCGTCTCCGGGCTTCGTCTCCCGCTTGGACTCCAGGTCCTGCCCGCGCTCGAAGCTGGCCGCAGGCCGTCGGCCCGTCGCCCGGTCCCCGCTGTCGTCGGCCAGGCCGTCGCCGCTCATCGCGCTTCACCGGCTTGCAAAATTTGCTCGGTAGTGCGGATGCGGCCGATACGCGGAAAAATAAACTGCCGCACATAATCATGCTCGGCTTCGCTCAAACCGGAAATCGCATCAATGGCAAAAATCAAATCATAGCCGTGCTGGAACGCCTCGCGCGCCGTCGTGTCGACGCCGATGCCGCTGGCAATGCCGCCAAGCACAATCGTATCGATTTTGCGGCGGCGCAGCTGCAAATCAAGCTCGGTGCCGTGGAAGGCACCCCATTGTCTTTTGGTAATCAGCAAGTCGCTTGGCTGCACGCCGATTTCCGGCGTAATTTCATCCCAGCCCTCCGGACGCACCGGACGCGGCAGCTCCTGGTCGAGCTTAGGGCGCAGCATGTCCTTGCCGTCCTTGCTCGTCACGCGGACAAGACCCACCAAAGCGCCGCGTTTGCGGAACGCATCGGTCAGCGCCGCAGCCCGTCCGACCACTTCCTGACCGGAATACGGAGCCAGATTGTAGCCGACGACCCCTTTTTGCAAATCGATTAAAATCAGTGCGGTTGTCTCCCAGTTGAACAAAGCTTCCATTTTCTGCACTCCTTTAGGACTTTAAAATAGGTCTTGCTGAACGATCAAAAAATCCAATAATGACAAGGGTTTGAGGCACATTTCGTCGAATTCATAAGCAAGGAAATCGTTGTGATACGATGAAAAACCGTGCACATGGAGGATGAGGATCATGTACCAATCGTACGCCCATGAGGAAAACCAGTTGTTGCTGCCGAGCGAGTTCTTCTTGCCTTTCGGCGGTCGGCTGAATCCGGACAATCGCTGGATCAAGCTTGCCCAACTGGTGCCGTGGGC
>NZ_MYFO02000002.1 GCF_004514475.2 Paenibacillus athensensis
GAGGCATAGCTGGGTAGCTATGTACGGAGGGGATAAGCGCTGAAAGCATCTAAGCGTGAAGCCCCCCTCAAGATGAGATTTCCCAGTATGTAAGACCCCTTGAAGACGACGAGGTAGATAGGTTCGAGGTGGAAGTGCCGTAAGGTATGGAGCTGACGAATACTAATCGGTCGAGGGCTTAACCACAACACAAGCAACACTCACGCGTAACACAACGACTTGTTTCGTATCTAGTTTTCAGGGAATACCATATTTATGATGGCGGTCGTGGCGAAGTGGCTAACGCATCGGATTGTGGCTCCGACATTCGAGGGTTCAATTCCCTTCGATCGCCCTTTCCCAAACCAACATTCATAATGGGGATTAGCCAAGCGGTAAGGCAACGGACTTTGACTCCGTCATGCCTAGGTTCGAATCCTAGATCCCCAGTTTCCTTCATATGCGGTCGTGGTGGAACGGCAGACACACCATCTTGAGGGGGTGGCGCCCAAAAGGCGTGAGGGTTCAAATCCCTCCGACCGCATCCCGAGAAAGCCTTGAATATTCAAGGCTTTTTTTGTTTTTCGGCTTGTCATTTCCTGTTTTTTTATGTTTAATAAAGGTAATTCTTGTAGATTGGGGCGAAAGCATGAGTACATCGGCGATGCCATTACCTTTATCGCAATCCGCTATATGGCCGGTGCAGCGGCGCTATTTTGAACAGACTGGCATTGATGCATGGCGTCAAGCCGAAGTGCCCCACTATGTGACCAACAATCCCACAGTAGCTAAAGCCTATGCGGAGATTGTTTTTGCTTTTTTTAGAGACAGAAATCGCTTATCGACAAATGTACAGGAACCGATATATATAGTAGAGCTCGGCGGAGGTTCAGGGCGCTTGGCTTATCATTTTTTGCGTGAGCTGTGCCGGATGTGCGAGCAGGCGACTTTTCCCGTACCGGCGTTTGTGTACGTATTGACTGATTTGCCGGAAGCGAATTTGCGTTTTTGGCGCGATCATCCGCGTTTGCAGCCGTATATAGAGCAAGGATGCTTGGACATGGCTTGCTTTGATGCCGAACAGGATACGGAGCTTCAGCTGCGACTCAGCGGTAAAGTGATTCGTCCGGGGCAGCTGCAGCAGCCGCTGGTATTGATTGCGAATTATTTTTTTGACAGCATTCCGCAGGATTTGTTCCGATTTTATGAAAACAAGGCGTTTGTGTATACGGTTGATCTGCCTGCGCCAGTGATGAACGAACCGTTTGATGCTGCCGGTTGGCTGAAACAGGCGGAAATGCGCGGACGTTATGACGAGATGCCGCCGAAGGTGTACGAGGAGCCCGAGTTTAATGCGATTCTGGAGCAGTATCGGAAGCGGTTGAGCGATACGCATGTATATTTTCCAGTCGTAGGGCTTAGATGCTTGGAGCGGCTGCGTCGCTTGTCGACGGAGGGGTTTGTGCTCCTTTCCGCCGATAAGGGGGCAGACGCGTGGGGAGAATTGGAGGGTAATCCGCTGCCCGGGCTGGTGCGGCACGGCAGTGTCTCCCTGACAGTTAACTATCATGCGATCAAGAGCTATTATGAGCAGCAAGCTGCGCAGGCGTATTTTACCGAACATCATCATCAGTTTATTAATATTGCCTGCGTAGTCATGCTTGCAGATGGCGCGGATTACGGCGAAGTCAAGCTCGCTTACGAGCGGTTTGTGGGGCAGTATGGCCCGGACGATTTTTTTACTTTGAAAAAGCATTTCGATGCGCACCTGCACGAGATGGAGCTGCGCCATTTGCTGGCGTTAATGCGCTTTAGCGGATTCGATGCGCGTTTATTCAAGCAGGCTGTGCCTTTTTTTCTGAATCTGGTACAAGAGGCCGGGCCGCGGGAGCGCATGGATCTGCAAAGGCTGATGTGTCAGGTGTGGGAGGGCTATTACCCGATCGGGGAAGAGCAGGATTTGGCTTTTGATCTGGCGCTGCTGTTCTATGAGATGGACGAGTATGAAGAGGCGCTGCGCTTTTTTCAAAGCTCGTTGGACGGTTATGGTCCGGCTGGCCCCACTTATTACAATATGGGAGTGTGCTCTTCCGGACTTGGGCGGCTGGAGGAAGCTCAAGCTTGGCTGCTCATGTGTCTGGAAGTTGATCCGGGGCATCAGGAAGCCGCGGCTATGTTGAAGGAGCTTGAAGCCTGAGGGGCAACCCTAAGTTGCGCTAAATGAACAGACACGGGCAAGGTCCGGAATGCAAGTCTTTCTAGCGGTGAGGATCAAGCGAAGGATAAGCACTACATGCAATCGCGGATGAATGCGGTTTGCCGCAAGGCCGGCTCTATATTCGCGTGAACGTACAGCAGGGAGGGAGCTTATGGGGAAGCAGGAGCATGTGAACAAAGCGGTGTCGGCTGGGCCTGAGTCGGCTGAACGAACGTCCGAGACAGAGGCTTTAACGGAAAGAAGCGAAGCGGCTGCGGGGCGTATGGGTGTCGGTACGGCGATTTCGGGTTTGCAGCGACAGTTGGGCAATAACGGTGTGGCGCAGCTGGTACGCTCGCAAAGCGGCCGCTTTGCCGCATCTTCCGCCCCCGTGGGCGCCATTCAAAGGGTCTCGGATAATAAGGACCATCATATTGATTTTTTGACGCTAAGGGCTCAAGCAGCCGGAGCTGATTTGAGTCAAGCCCCATTTATGCTGGCTCATGCGTGCGCCTATGTGATGGATCATCATCTTTACAAGGAAAAATTTAAGCCGGGCAACCTTCCGCCCGTCTATCTGCCTGTGCAGGGGTTGGTTCCGCAGAGCGGGGATCCGGAGGATTATCACAAGATTATTTATGATTACATAGGAACCTTGGGGGGCGCTGCAACCAGTCAGGTGAAGTGGGGCGGGCTGACGGCTGCCGGTACGGGAACGGGAGCGCGGATCACCTATGCGCCCAACGGTCATGCGGAGGGAACGCCAACAGATGCCAAAACGCCGTGGATGACCGAGCTGAGCAAGCGCAAAGACGGAACAAAGGGGCTTTATGTGATGGGCCATTTGATCAATGCCGATCTCGGCGGCCCCGGTCTGGACTATAACTACGTCCCGTTAACGGGTAGAGCGGGCTGGCATGGCGCCAATGACGCCAACGCGCTCCATTCCAAAGGCATCGAGCAGATCGTGAAGACGAAATATGCCCAGCTTGGCGGTGACGTAACCGCGCTGGAATATGAAGTGGTGGCCGATTACTCGCGCGGCCCGCGGACGGCGCAAACCGATCCGATGCAGCAGGCGCTGCAAAAAATAGCGGAAATCGAGGGGGAATTGGGTCCGCTTGCCAATACGCAGCTCGCTCGACTTGAGCAGGCCGATAAAGAGAAATTGAAGAAATTGATTCAGGCTGTTCCCAATCTGGATACGATGCTATACGCCGTAAGCTCCGGCAATTATTGGACGCGCAATTGGGCGACGTTGAAGGGACTTGTGCAAGAGAACCTGAATCTGTGGCAATATGAGGACCAGATTGTACCCAGCGAGCTGAATGCGAGAGTGACCTGGACGCAGGCCGGTTCACAACAGGAGCTGAGGCTGGACGTACCGATCATCTTGCCGGACAGCTTGGCAACGCCGTATAACAGCAATCGCGAATCGAACTACAAAAGTGAAGCGCCAATGGATCACAAAAGCCAGTTCGCCGATTATTTGGAGCGTAACAGCGGTGCGTATCAGTTGGGCGACGAAGCGTCTACAAAAGCTAAGGGCGCAGCGCTCCTGATGGATTTGAATGAATATGACCGCGAGAATTTGACGAATGTTTTAGCCAATATGAGCAAGTATTACGACATTCAACATCAGATTGACGGGGGCAACGGTCCACTGGCGCCGGAGAAGATTGCGGAGCTGCAAGCGGAACAGGCGGAGTATGTGGACGCTTTTGAACTGATTAAGGATGAACCGGATATTGCCAAGCTGATTACGAATAAGGATACGGCTGTAGTGGTGGCGAATCTATTGTCCAGCTCGTCCGGGGCTTTGTTTAACGAGGTTCAGGACTACACGAAGCAGGTCAATGAAACCGCCGGGACGGGGAAAAAATTCAGCCAGTTTGCTTATAGCGGCCAGACGCCGTTCGGCAGTCCGAGTAAAATCGTCGCTCAATTGGAAAAAGACGGCCACCCACAAGGGTCCAGCGCGGGCGGCGATCCGGCATGGATGCTCCAACTGGAGGAGCGGCGCGACGCCAGCAAGACGCTGTACGTGCGCGGTCACATGCTTAATCGTCATCTGGGCGGGGCAGGTCTCGATTCCAACATGGTGCCGCTCACCGGCCGCGAAGGCTGGTACGGGGCCAATAATGCCAACGGCATGCATTCTGCCGGCATTGAAGAAAATGTCAAGCATTTGTACGAGCAGGTGGCCGGACCGGGCGAAGAAGCCGATCCGAGCAAGGTAACGAATCTGGTGTATACGGTTGAGGCGATTTTTGGCGATCACGCCCGCCAGCAGACGGCCCAGGTTAAAGCCTTGTATACAGCCTACAAGCAGCAGGTCATTGACGGTGTATTCAGCAAGCTCGCAGAGGGCAACGAGGCAATGGACGATAACGATCATAAGGAAAAGTATACGAACTACTCCACCGGGGATTTTATCAACATGGTGAATACGGACATGAATGCAGCGCGAGATATGTTCCTCAATAAAATTTACGTGGTCATGGGTGCCAATTATCCGGCCAATCAGGATCCGACGGTTGATCCGTTGCGCTCGCAGATTGCGGCCGATTATCAGTTGGACACGTTGACCGTACCCCAGTTGATTCAAGCGTGGAAGGAGCATCTGGCTACGCGCGAATATCAGGCCACCAACCGGCAGGTTGCTTCTCAACAGATGGCGATGGCGGATATGCGCGAGCAATTCTCCCTGCCGATCGGCGCGTTGCAGCCGGCTCAGGTGCAATTTATTCAGGGCGTCGTGCAAGCCAATGATCAGATGGAAGCGGCGTTGAATGCGGTTAGCCCGAATGGCAACTATTTGCTGGAGGATATTCGCTCGCTGCAGGATGGCCTGTATACGAACAGTGCATTGTGGGAGTTTGAGGATAAAAATGTGCCGCTGCGTCTGGAAGCGTCAGTCCGCTGGACGCAGCATGGAATGAATAAATATGGAGAGGCTTTGATTCCGGTCGTTCTGCCGAGCGACCTCAAGGCGCCGTATCGCGAGCGTGAGCTTGGCTAGAGGCAAACGCAAACAGCCCGTCTAGGCGGGCTGTTTATTGATGCGGTGTGGAAAACGACCACATCGTCCCGGGCTGTCAGCTCATCCTGCTGGCAGAGCCGCAGAAGTCCGGCCCAAGCCGCACTGCCTTCGTTGGAGCAAGCCAGGTTGAATTATTATCTAAATCGGATTTTTTTGACAGGAGACGCGGTTATGATGATTGGCTTGTATAGCCCTAGCCTGGATTGGCTGACTCCCCAGCGTGTAGCTTCATGGGTCCGCACAGCGGAGGAGCAGGGAGTGCAGCTGTTTTTTTTCACGCCCTCCGGCCTGGATGAAAGCTCTGAATCGGTGCAAGGCATCGTGTATTCCCGTCAAGGGGAGCAGCGGCAGCGTCTCCCGGTTCCGGCATGCGTCATTGCTACTCCCGGTTCGCCCTCGGAGCTGCCGGCCTGGAGGTGGATGTGCCGTCATACGACGGTTATCGGAACTGAGCTATCCATTCTTCCAGAGGAGTCGGAAATCGGCCGATTCCCGGCGGGAGTCAGGCGGGGAAATGCGGTGGCAACTGCGGAATCGCTGACAGCGGCAGAAGGTCGTGAAGCGTCGGCTCAATTCCGCTGCACGTTGAGCCGCACTGTGCAAGGTGGATGGAAAAGCGCCGGTATCGAGCTGCTGGCTGGCGGGGCTGTTCGTTCCGCACAGATGGAGGGAAAGCCGGATCGCCTGCTGGTTGAAGCGTATTTGCTTGGCGTTGCCATCGAGATGGCAGAGCAAATCGCTGCCAGTCAGCAGACCGAATTGCCGGGCTTGTATGTCGAGCTTGAGCTTGACGAACGGCTCGGCACCTGCGTGGTTGGCGCCGGGATTGCCGTGAATGAAGCGGAGGTCTGCTTGCGGGCGATCTCGCATGCCGCACAGCTGACCGGACAAGCGGGCCGGATGGCTTCGCCGGTGCAGCGGCTTGCAGCCTGCTTGCTGGCGGATAAGCCGACCATTGGCATGCTGGTAGGTTGGGAGCTGTCGCCGCTGTTTCTGGAAGCGTGTCATTACGCAGCCGAGGCGCGGGGAGCGCGCTTTTTTTACTTTTATCCGCGTCGGGTTGATATCGCCAATCGGCAGATTCAAGGGCATTATTGGCAAAACGGGCAGTGGCGTAAGGCGCTGTTTCCTTATCCGGATGTGATTTACGACCGGATGCGGCGCAAAAATGCCGAGCATGCAGCAGTGTATGAAGCGCTGACCGGCATTCCGATTACCCATGAGCTGCTCTTCGGCTCTCTGGACAAGCTGAAGGTGTATCAGGCGGTTGCGGAGCACCCGGTCCTGTCGGCGTCCATTATCCCGTTCCATAAGCTGGACAGGCTGGAGGAAGCGAAGCGTTTTATCGATCGGCATCCGCACTTTATTTTAAAGCCATTGCGCGGTTCAAACGGCGACAAGATGATTATCGGGACGTTGAAGGAGAACGGGCGGTTCGAGATCTGCGATCAGGATTTTGTGCATGACCTGTCGCGGGAGGAGCTGGACAAGCTGCTTGCCGAGCTGCGGAAGCATCGTTATGTTGTCCAGAAGTTTATCGAAAGCCAATCTCGCGAGGGCTTCACTTTCCACGTTCGGGCGCATGCGATGAAGGATGGCAACGGCCGGTGGGACGTCGCGTTTGTGCTGCCCTCCTTTTCGCTGAATAAGCATCGTCAAATTACCAATCATGTCAAGACGTTCCGCTGCGTGACGAAATGGGAATGGTTTCTGAAAAGTCAATTCGGCCAGACGCCGGAGGGCGATATGAATGTCCGGGTGCGGAGCTTTGCGGTGCAGCTTGCCACATTTTTGGAAGGTTGTTTCGGGTCTGGGTTTCATGAAGCAGGAATCGACATGGGCATTGACGAACATGGAGCTATATGTCTTTTTGAAGTTAATTTGAATAACGTGGGTATGAATCTGCATGAGCTGGAAGCTGCCAAATACGGGATTGAATATGCCCTGTGGCTGTTGGCTTCGAGCAAGGGTTGATCGACCGCTACGTGCCAATCCCAGGGGGGCAGTTCGATGGTAAAGAATAACGATGACGCTGAATGGCAAGCGTCGATGGACAAACGGGCCAAGCTCAAAAAGTATGGAAAGGTAGCTCGCACGTCGATGCTGGCCATTACGATGGGCATGAGCTGGACGGCGGGCCATGCATCCGCTGCATCCCCCGGAGCCGAGCCTGCCGCTCAGCCACCTGGACCACAGGTAGCTTCCGCTGCTGCGCCGCCGCAATATACGGGAAATTCGCTGCATTATTTTAAAAATGTATTTTTGCCGCAATCCAAATATTTCAATTCGTCGAGCAGCGGGGAAACAGCGCCGGTAGCGAATAATGTGACCATTAGTGGCATTACAACTGTGGGTCAAACGTTGTCGGGAACCTATGACTATTCGGATGCGGAGAGCGATGCAGAGAGCGGAACGACGGTGCAGT
The DNA here is from genome assembly GCF_004514475.2 of Paenibacillus athensensis. Taxonomy (GTDB): domain Bacteria; phylum Bacillota; class Bacilli; order Paenibacillales; family NBRC-103111; genus Paenibacillus_AL; species Paenibacillus_AL athensensis. Next base: position 7,645 of record NZ_MYFO02000002.1, read on the forward strand.
GGTATCGTTCGGACGATCAGGGGCTGACGATCAACTATACGCCCATTGGCGGAGCGACGGGCGGCTCGTATACGCTAACGTTGGCGGATGTGGGCAAGTATATCACATTTGTGGTGACGCCGCGCGCGAGCGTTACTCCGTTCGAGGGGGCTTCGGCGGGCAGCACGACGCTGTCGCCTGTCGCCTATGCGCCAACCGCGCCGACAGCGACCGGAGTGAACGTCAGCGGCAGCGCGGTTGCGGGCCAGACACTGTCGGGCACTTATACGTACGGCGATCTCAACAGTGATGCGGAAAGCGGAACGACGGTGCAGTGGTACCGCTCGGATGATGCCGGGCAGACGGTGAACTATACGCCGATTTCTGGAGCGACGGGCGTTAGCTATACGCTGACGGGAGCGGATGTCGGCAAGTATATCACGTTTGTCGTGACGCCGCGTACGACGGTTGCGCCAACGGATGGAAGCGCGGCGAAAAGTGAGGCAACCGGCCCGATTACTGTGGCTCCGGCTGCACCGACGGCTTCTGCGGTAGCGATCAGCGGAACGGCCCGGGCGGGTCAAACTTTGACCGGCTCGTATACGTACGGCGATGTTAACAGCGATGCGGAAAGCGGCACGACGTTCCAATGGTACCGTTCGGACGATGCCGGCCAGTCTGTGAATTATATGGCGATTTCGGGAGCGACAGGCGCTAGCTATACGCTGACGGGAGCCGATGTCGGCAAATACCTGACCTTCGTCGTAACGCCGCGTACAGCTGTAGCGCCAACCGACGGTGCCGCGGTCAAAAGCGAGCCGACTGCACGCGTGATGGACAAGATCTCTTCGTCGTCAACGACCACGACGGTTTCGGAGCCCAAGGAAGAAGAGGCGTTGATCGAGGTTGTGGCGGTCAAGAAAAATGTGGAAACGCAGGATTCCGCCAAGCTGCTGCTGACGCGGGATAAGGACACAAAGGCGATTACGCTCGCCAACTTCCATTTTTATACGGATGGCGTTAAACAGTCGTCTCAGGATGCCAGCAAAAAAGAAACGATTGCTGTCCGGGCCAAATCGCTGAAGGATGCGCAAAAGGTATATGCCGATATTTCCGGCGACGCTGTTTCCGTATTGCGTGACAATCAGCAAAGATTGGCCGTCATTACCGGCGATGTAGCGATTGATTTGCCGACGATTTCCGTGCCAGTGAACGATCTGGTTCAACAAACCGGCGTTGCCGCGGATAAGCTGAAGATCGAAATCAATATTGAAAAACAACCCGCGGCGGTGAAAGAGCAAGCGGGCGAATGGGCCAGCTTGCAGCATGCAACCGTAATCGGCGAGCCTTACAAGTTCAGCTTGAACGTTAACGACGGAACGGGCGCGATGCCGATTGTTCAATATGGCAATCGTTATGCTTATCAGACGATTCCGATTCCTGAAGGCATTGCCGACCTGAACTCGCTGGGTGCGGTGATGCTGATGGACGGCAAGTATGTGCCGGTTCCCGTACGCATTGTCGATGAAGGACATGCGCTGCTGCATACGCCAACCAACGTTACGGTCATGCTGATACAGCGCAATGAGGATTTTGCCGACATTGCCGATCACTGGAGCAAGGACGATGTGCGGCTGATGGCCAATAAGGGCAATGTACAGGGAGACGCCGCGGGACAATATAACCCCGACCAGCAGCTGACGCGCGCTGAATTTGCCGACTTGCTGGTGAAGGCTTTTGGTCTGGGCCATCAGGATACGGCGGGTCAAGGGCCGCAATTCAACGATTTGCCGGATGATCCCAAGCTCAAGGAAAGCATCGCCATTGTCGTGGGCGACGGCTTGTTCAACGGAATTACCGATGAAGAATTTGCACCGGATGAGGGAGTAACCCGCGAGCAAATGATTACGGTGCTGATGCGGTTCTACAAGGAGTTTGAACTGGAATCCACTCCGGATCAAGAGCCGCCTGTGTACACGGATTCGGAACAAACCTCGGGCTGGGCTCAAGCGGATGTCAACGCCGCCAATGAAGCGGGTATTATTACCGGATACGAAAATGCCACTGTGCGTCCGCTGCATGTAGGCACACGCGCAGAAGCCACGGCATTGATTCGCCGCTTCCTGCAAAAAACGAATTTGATCAATTAAAGCGCCGCTTCCGGCCATGAAAAAACCTCAAAGCTGTTTGTCGCGATGTTGCGGCAAGAGCTTCGAGGTTTTTTGGCGTTGCTCAATCTTGGCGGGCCGTTAGCGGTGCAGGGCCTTGGCGTATTGGCTGGTCTGCAAGATCAGGGCGTACGGAATGACGTAGCGGGCTGCTTCATAAGGATGCACCACGCCAGCCGGGCCCTCGTATTCGCCGCCCAGCAAGCGAATCGTGCCTGCGCTGTCAATCGCCGCGTCGAGAATCAGCTCATGAATGTGATGACGGCTCGCTGTATTAAGCTGCTCAGCCATCGTGCAGGTTAGCGCATGCAATCGGTCATTCAGGCGGATTCCCTCCATTTCCGGGAATTCCCGGTCCAGCAGCCAGTCCCATTTGACCTCGCAAGGCAGCGCCGCTTGCGGTTCATCGGACGCTAGCGCCAGGAGCGGAGCAATATGCAGCAACCGCCAAGCGCCTTCGGCCGTCTTCGTCATATACATGCGAAGATGTAAAGCGTGGCCGTCGTGCGTGGAGCTGCTGATTTGCTCAATCAGTATATAGCCGGAATCGTAAAACAGCTGTAAAAATGCTTGAAATTCGGAAGCTGTCAGCGTGTGGACGAATTGCTCCTCCTGCACGACATAACGGTCCGTCAAACGGCGAATCATCAAGACATCCTCCAGTTGCCGGGCATTGTCGGTTTTCATGACAACGAGCCCGCAGCGGTCGATAAAGTGTTGCGCTTCTTCCGGGCCTTCGGGGCGCACGAATTGCGGCAGGTGAGCGGCCAGCTCCGCATGCCGGGACGCGACGGCAAAAAACAACGACGACGGGACCGGCCCCTTGGGTTCATTGGACGTCAGCTGCAGGTTGGAGCTCGGCCGATACAGCGTATAGGCTGCTTCAAGGTCCGTTTGCTCCATCAGGTTATACACCCTGTCGGGAAATGCAAACAGCCGCTTCGACCAGCTTGGTCCTTCACGCCAATAACCGGAAATCGACCCGGCCCGAAAGCTGATATCTTCAAGTAAAAAATAAGCCAGTTGTACGCCGTGCGCTCCGGCAACATCAGCAAAGGCTTCCAGATCCTCGCGTTCCGGCGGCTCGCTGAACAGCAGGCCCAGGCTGAAGGGCTCATTGCTATGAGCGGGCAGCCTGCTCTTTGGATTAGCCTGCTCGGCGATGTATTTGACATACGCGACCGCTTGCACGGCCCGCTCCTGCTCATGATACAACGTGCCCGGGCACGTATTGGCTTCATAAAACCAAATACGCCGCTCCGCGTCGATCGCCAGATCGATGCCCAGCTCATTCAGCGGATGTGCGTAATGGGAGTCGATGAACGCGGCCAATTCCAGTCCCAGTGCCGTCATCTGCGCAGATAAGCTTTCGGCTTGGCCGGGGAACAATCGCTGCAAAAACGGTTCTACGGGCTCCGTGCGTCCGCCGACGCTGACATTGCTGGTAATCGTATTGATCGCCCCGATGCGCGGGTAAATAATCGTCACGTTCCATTCGCCGCACCCGTCCCGCTGGACCAGCACGCGAAAATCGAAAGGCTCCTGCTCAGGAGTCAAGCAAACGATGTACGGCTGGATCAAATATTCGCGATTCAATTGGGCGACAAACGCATCCAGCTCCGTGCGATTCATCCAGGTCCAATCCGCACCAGCCTGAAGCCCGTACTGATCGTTCCGGCGCACCATCGCTTGTACGCCCTCCCCGCGGCTGCCCTGCACCGGCTTGATGACCAGCTTGCTATGGGCTTCCAGCAGCTCCGTGATCTGAGAGGCATCCTCCAGCACCGCTGTTGGTACCAGATGCTTGGCTAACACGGGATGCTCGGCAAGCATTTTGGTAATTTCCCATTTGTTATCGATTAAAAAAGCCGTAAACGGCACGAGCTTGCGAAAAATCAGCTCCCGGTCCGAGCGGCGGCGCGGTCCCCAAGGCCGGATGTTCATAATCGCCTGCGGAAACGGCAGCACGCGTTCGTTCCAGACGCCTTCCTCAAACATCACACCAGACACCGTCATCTGATCCAAATCAATGCCCGCTTCGTTAAAAAACACCAATTGCACGTCCTGCCTGACGGATTCCGCGACAATCGCTTGTACACGGTTTTCGGTCATCACTGAAAACGGGTCGTGGGGATGAAACACGCCGATCAGCACGCAAAGCTCCTCCTTCAGTCTGCTTACTGGCATGCAGCGCAGTGTCGTTTGTCCTTCATTATAACAAATGCGGGCAGTCTTTTTCTTGCCTTTCGTAATACTTTCACCGTGTTCAGGTTGCGGCGGATCGGCGATGATAGGGAAGGCGAGGCGATCACACGACAAGGAAGCGCGCGAAGCGGGGATTTCTCCCTATTCCGCAGTGCGAGCGCCGACTCGGCGTTCGTATGCTGCGCGCGGCCTTACGCCCCGTCACCAGGTGTCGCAGGTTCGAATCCTGCATCGCCCCGACGGCGATTAGCTCAGTGGTAGAGCACTCGACTGTAAATCGAGCGTACCTTTCTTCAACAGCCTTGGCAAAAAGAGTCCCTGCGGGCCTTCACGGCCGCACCGAAGCGCCGGCTTTGCGAGCTGCGGATACCGGCCGCGGCTGCGCGCGCCTTCCGCTGATGGACGCTCGGCTGGCTAACGGCTTGCCTGCGGGCAAGCTCTGAAGCCGGCGGTATTCATGAGCGACTGGAGTGCCAGGCCTGGCCTCAAGACGGCTCCCGTCGGGCGCAACGGCGGGACTCTCTATGCTTAGGCGCCTATCCATCCGATATTTTACACGAAAAAGGTGATAAAGATGATGTGGAAAACGATCAACATTCAAAACGACGAACGCGGGCTTCTGTTTCGCGACGGCCGCTACGTCAAGCTGCTGGCGCCCGGCCGGCAGCGCTACCTCCCGCTGCGCGGCGAAAGCGTGGAACTGCTGAACGTGCTGCGCCCGTTCTCTGTGCCGGGCAAGGACCTGCGCTTGTTTCTCGGCGACGACCGGCTGCGCATGGAGCTGAGCGTGGTGGAGGTGGCTGACGACGAATACGCGCTGCACTTTGAGGACGGCCAGTTTGTCTCGGTGCTGGCTACCGGCAGGCACGCCTTCTGGCACGCGCTCAAGCGGCATGAAATCGTTCGCGCCGACAAGCGCGATCCGTTGCTTCCGGCCGGGATCAGCGCGACGGTCGCGGTCAAGCTGGTGGCGCTCGGCGTCGTTCAGGCGGTCGATGTGGGCAGCCACGAGGTCGGCTTGCTTTTTTTTAACCATGTGCTGCACAAACAGCTTGGTCCCGGGCGTTACTTCTTCTGGCGGGGGCCGGTAAGCGTAACGGTCCGCAATATCGATCTGCGCCAGCAGCAGCAAGATGTCACCGGCCAGGAGATGATGACGATGGACAAAATCGCCCTGCGCCTCAACTTCGTCTGCCAGTACAAAATCATCGACCCGCTCAAATCGCTCGAAATCAAGGCGTTGGAGGAGCAAATTTATGTGCGGCTGCAGCTGCAGCTTCGGGAATATGTCGGGACGCTCAAGCTCGATGAATTGCTGAACATGCGGCAGGAAATCGCGGCGTTTGTGCTGACGAGGCTGAATGCGGAAAGCGCGACGTACGGCGTGCAGTTCATTTCGGCTGGGGTGAAGGATGTCATTTTGCCCGGCGATGTCAAAGAGATTCTGAACACCGTGCTGCTCGCGGAGAAGAAAGCACAGGCCAACCTGATTACGCGGCGGGAGGAGACGGCTTCAACGCGCAGCCTGTTGAACACGGCCAAGCTGATGGAGGAAAACCAGACGTTGTACCGTTTGAAGGAGCTGGAGTTTCTTGAGAAAATTTGTGAGAAAATCGGCTCGGTGTCTGTTGGCGGCGGGGGCAGCCTGCTGGAGCAGCTGAACTTTTTTCTGGCCGATAAAAGCCGGGGCGTCTAGCTTGAAGTTTGGCAAATGATGGATTACGATAGTGGAAAATCGACGTTGGGAGAAGAAGCGTTTATGAGTTCTGCCTTCATGTTACCCATTCAATATCCGCCAATTACGTCCTATCAGCACCATGCGGCGACGTTATCGATTATGGCTGCGCACGGAGATGACCTGCCGTGGTTTTGCAGCAACTATATCCAGCTGAGAGTGAATGTGAATCCCGATTCCAGACCTTGGCTGGATTTTTTTTCGTTTTTGTATCAGGAGTTTCACAATTGCCCGTATTTGCGCGTGCAGCATCTGGAGAGCGAGCTGATCACGGAGCTGTGTCCGGACGTGGCGGAATTTGCTGTCCGCAGCCTGCGGATCGGCTATTATGTGTACGCTGTGATCGATTGCGCGCTTGTGCCGGCGTATGCCGATTATGGCAAGGAAGCGGCGCCGCATCCGATTTTGCTGTATGGCTGCGATACGGAGCGGGAGCTGCTGTATGCGGGCGATTTTTTTCGGGGACGGTTTGCTTGGGAGACGATTGGGTTTGAGGATTTTCGCAGCGCGTTTCGGGCGGTGAAGCCGGGAGGATTTAATTTTGTCGGCGCCAAGCTGATTCAGCCGTATGTGCAGATAAGGTATGAGCTGGATCTGGAGACGGTCGGCGCTTTGTTCGCCGATTATTTGTACGGGCGGGAGACGGAGGAGCGCTACCGGATGGACCGCAATCTCAATCCCGATATTCGCAAGGGATTGGATGCGGTGTATGACCGGCTTGTGCAGGAGGTCGAGCGGCATCTGGATGAGCCGGAGGTGTTCCATCTGACTTCGTTTCATGTGCTGCATGATCACAAGCGGGCGCTCGTGCGTATTATCGGCTATTTGCAGGAGCGAGGGCATCTGGAGCGCGATTACGGCTTTGCGGCTCTTGAAACGGCAGCGCTGGCATTGCGCAACACGATTCTCAAATATAGCCTCCGGCCGTCGCCCAAGCTGCGCGATCAAATCCTGCGCATGCTGGAGGCACTGCGGGAAGCGGAGCGCTCTGCGCTGACGGCGCTGCTCGCCGAATGGCCGCAGGCTCCTGCCTGAAGGCGCTGCGTGCGAGCGCGGCAAGCCATCGGCCTGCGTACAGCGAGCGGCAGCAGCAAGGAGGCTTGCGCGTGTGCATAGCGGGCGGAAAGCGGCGGCAATTGCAGAGGGCAGAGGGCAGTCTACCGTGGGCAGACCGTCTGGCACCCGCACCGCACCTGCGCAGCAAGCGATGCTCCGGTAGCCGCAGGCAGTTGCCACGCCCGGGCGCTGCCCATTACGGCGCTGCCTGCGCTGGAACGCCGTCAAGCGACATGGCAAGCCGGGAACGGCCGTCGCTGTACTGCCAGACGAGCGTCTGGCCGCTGGCGACAAGGCGGACGGCGTCTTCGTCAGCGGACGAGGTGTGCGCCGGTCCGGCCTGCTGCCGGAAGCGGGCGAGAATGTCGGCGTAGCCGAGCGGCAGCCGAACTTGGCGAATATCGCCGTTTTTGTCAAACACGACGGCGTATTGGACGTTGGCGGGGTCCTCCGCGATCGCAATAAAAGGCGGCGCCGCAGCCGGCATCGACGTCACCTCGCTCAAATGCATGGCCGATAATCGGGCCGCATAATCGGCCGGGACGTAAGGGGCGGAGTCGTCCTCGGCGGAAGCCGACAAGGGCTGTATGGCGGCGCAGCCGGTTAACGCCGGTATGGTGAATATAGACAGCAGCAAGAGCAGGCTGCGGATCAGCTTCATGGAAATTTCCTCCTCTTTTCCTTTCTAGCCGTATACTGGAATAGACGCGTAGCAGCGGGCAAGGTTGCGGGACCGGAAGGAGGAGTTTTTCGGGCTTGGTAATTTGTCGTTTTTTGAAGGTGTTTGTCGAATTTGCTACGAATAAATGAGATAGGCGTTTTTTTAGTCAGAAGGAAGTGGTGCAGGCGGCCTGTCCGGCCAATAATTGTGATCAGCTACGTCTCATTTAAGCCCTATTTCCCCAATCATAAATAGACCGGCAAAGCGGAAACGCCTGTCTGCTGCGGCGCGGCTGTCGAAGGATTATGACAAAAATTTCACAAGTTATTCAAATTGACAGATAAATGTTTCAATTGTGAAAATAAATGTGGAGGATTCAACGCGCTCGCGTCGTATACTTGATAAGTAGTATAGGACCGCATGACTAGTCACTAAGGAGGATATCTATGCCTAAAAACGAGAAGGTTTGGAGATTGACGATCCGCAAGAAACTGCTCTTGATTTCCCTGCTGATGCTGCTTGTTCCCGTTTCTGTGCTGGGAGCGATCACGTATAGAGTGTCCTCGCAGGAAACCGACGCTCTGATTCGGAGCAATCTGCAAAATTCGGTGCGCATGGCCATTGATTTGGCCACAACCTTTGAAGAAGCGGAAAAGTCGGGGATTATGACCAAGGATGAAGCGCAGGAGAAGGTGAAGGCGCTACTGCTCGGTCCCAAGCAGGACGGCAAGCGGCCTGTGAACAAACACATCAATTTGGGCGCAAACGGGTACTTTTTTGTGCTAGAAACGGACGGAACGCTGGCGGCGCATCCTTCGCTGGAAGGTCAAAATATTATTGACAAGCAGGCGCCTGACGGCACGTTTTATGTGAAAGACATTATCGCGCATGCGCAAAGCGGCGGCGGTTACACGATGTACAGCTGGCCGCTGCCCAATTCCGAGAAGGAAGGCGAGAAAATCACGTATTCCGAGCAAACGCCGGGCTGGGGCTGGGTGATTGCGGCAGGTTCCTACATGCAGGATTACAATAGCGGGCAAACGAGAATTCTGAAAACGATTCTGATCACGCTGGTCTGCTGCTGGGTGATCGGCGGGGCGGTGATGACGCTGTTCTCGCTGCATATTTCCCGGCCGCTGATCCGGCTGGCGCAGCAGGCGCGCTTGTTTGCTACAGGCGATTTGCGTAAGGCTGATTTGCAGGTCAGCAATCGCGATGAGATTGGTGAGCTCGCCTCTTCGTTTGAGGCCATGTACAACAATTTGCGAGCGGTTGTATCCGGTTTGCTGAAGAACTCCGATTCGCTGTCCGAAGCGGCGAAAGAGGTCGGGCAGGCGATCGAAGAGACGACGCAGGCCAGCAATCAGATTGCCAATTCGGTGCAGGATATGGCGCTCAGCAGCGAAACGCAGGAGCGCAGCATCCGTGAAAGCTCCGTGGCGATGGAGGAGATGGCGCACGGCATTCAGCGCATCGTCACTACTTCGTTCAGCGCATATGATTCTTCTACAATGACGCTGGAGCAAGCTGAACAGGGCAATCAGCTGATCGTGAGGTCGACGAATCAGATGGGCTCCGTGACGCTGACGGTCAATGAGCTGGCTGAAATTGTCGCCAAGCTGGCCGAGCGCTCGCAGATGATCGGCGAGATCATCCAGGTGATGACGGATTTATCTTCGCAGACGAACCTGCTGGCGCTTAACGCTTCGATTGAAGCGGCACGGGCCGGCTCCGAGGGACGCGGCTTTGCCGTCGTCGCCAGCGAGGTGAAGAAGCTGGCGGAGCGCTCCAATGAATCGGCGTCGCAGGTGTCGGAGCTGATTCATGCGATTCAGGGCGATATCGAGCAAGCCAGCGTGGCGATGAGGAAGGGCGAGCGCGAGGTGGCTGCCGGCGTGGAATCGATCGAGCATACGGGGCAGGCGTTTGTGCGCATTCTCGAAGCGACGCGAAGCGTTGTACAGCAGGTGCAGGAGGCTTCGGCTGCGGCTGAGGAGATGTCGGCGAGCTCGGAGGAGATTTCGGCTTCGCTGCAAGAGATTGAGCGCATGTCGACGCGCGCCAACGAGCTGGCTCAGCAGATTTCCGGCGCGACAGAGGAGCAGATTGCCGCGATGGAGGAGACGAACGCATCGTCAGAATCGCTGCGCGGCATGGCGTCCGATATGCAGGCGCTGGCGCACCGCTTTACGCTGTAGCTTAAAGGTCCCCGCTGCCGAGCCTCGATGGCCGGAAAGTGCGGCGGCGAATGGTCTGTGCGACGGTCGAATTCCGATGTTGCCAATAATGGGCAAAAATTCAATAATTCGAGCGCAAAAAACCTGCGAATAGCAGGTTTTTTGCTTATGAATGGCGAAAACGATTTCTGAAAGCTGTTTGGTATTTAAAGGGGGTTAATCAAGTGAAAATATCGATCGTTATTCCCAGCTATAATGCGGACTGGCTGTTGGCGAAAGGCTTGGCGTCGCTGGCTACCCAGAAGCTGGATACCGGAGATGCCTTTGAGGTCGTCGTTGCCGACGACGGCTCTACGGATGCGACGCGCGAATGCGTGGCCGGTTTTGCCGCTGGCGGGCTGGACGTTCATTATGTGTATGTGCCGCGCGACGAGCATTCCTGCCGTTCGCGAGCGCGAAATCGCGGCATTGCCGCCAGCTCGGGCGAGGTGCTGCTTTTTCTCGATAGCGGAATTGTTGTGCCGGATCGGTTCATAAGCGACATTGCCGCTTATTATCGAACGCATGCGCCCGATTCGGCGCTGCTGATCTATACCTATGGATTGAACGTTACGCCGGAGCAGACCGATATGGAACAGTTGGAGCGGCTGGACATTAACGATCGCCGGGCTGTTGACGAATTTTGCCGGGAGCCGTTCTGGTACGATATGCGGCATGGCGCGTTCCAGCACGAGATCGGGCGGTTGCGGTCGCCGTGGTTTTGCGGTTTTTCGTGCGCGCTGACAGCGCCGGCCGGGCTGACCCGGGCCATCGGCGGCTTCGATGAAGCGTTCAAGGGCTGGGGGGTTGAGGACCTTGATTTCAGCTACCGGCTGCATCGCAACGGGGTATGCTTTGATTCGGTCAGCTCGTTGTACGCGTTCCATTATCCGCATCCGATTCAATATTCAGCCGAGAAGCCGCTGAACGAGCAGCGTAATAAAGAAAACATGCATGCCAAGTATTACGAGCTGGAGACGGAGCTATTTGCTTTTGAACGTCACGAATTTCCGCATGTGTTGGCCAAGCTCGATTATTTGCAGCTGGCAGACCTGCTGCCGGCCGACTATCGGCAAGCGGACCTGGACGAGCTGAGCGAACGCTGTCTGGATGGAGCCGAGCGCTCGCTGCTCGTTGGCGTCGATGACGTCAAGCTAGCTGGTCGATTGCCGGTTACGCATCTGTTCGGACGCAGTCCCGGCATGGTAGAGAAGCTTCAGGCAGCGTTTCCTGAACGAGAGGTTGCTTATTTGCTCGGCTATGCGACCCCTTACGAAAACGATTTTTTCGATGTCGCTATTGTAAGCGATCTGCTGCGCGCGTTGAATCCGCAGGCACGCCGACGCTTGCTGGAAGAGATGAACCGCATCGCCCGCGAGGTGATCGTGTTGATTGGCGCTGCGCTGAGCCCGCGGATTGATCAGGAGCTGAATGCGCGGGTGATTCCCGGCCAATCATTTGTTGGCAGCCCCTTCCAGCCCTATGCCGCAATGGAAAAGGTTTTCAGCGCTTCGCGGGAGGAAATGGCCGCTGCAGCGGTGGGGCTGGAGCGAGTGCGGTTGGTCGATATGGCGCTGGAGGCTGCGCTGGTCAAGGACTAGATACGAATCTGACAACGGTTTGCAGCAGGCTTGCACTGCGCCGTCTCGCGCTGGGCGTAGCGTCGGCTGAGCTCGTTGCCGGTTTAGCGGCGTTTCGTATCGGCGCTTCGAAGATGTGTGTGGCAGCTCTCATGCGCGCAAATTTGCTGTTGACCTCGGGCGCGTCGTCGCTTATGATAGGGGTAAGTAAATAAGGCGATGGAGTTCGCCATAACCGCCGAACGGCTGATGACTCCTACCAGCGATTTTTTTGCTGGTAGGAGTCTGTTTGTTTTTAAGCTTACATTCAGCCGGCAGGGCAAAGGAGAAGAAGTTCATGGGATCTTGGAAGCATCAAGCGATGTCGGCTCTGCGGGAGTCGCATCACGGGGCGCTGCTTGCAGCGCTTGGGAAATGGCTGCTGCTCGGCGGTTTGGTCGGCGTGCTGGCCGGAACGGCGTCGGCCTGGTTTTTGAAAGCTTTGAATGCAGCGACGGAACTGCGGGTGCAGCACGGCTGGCTGCTGTTTCTGCTGCCGCTGGGCGGCGCGTTGATCAGCTGGCTATATATGAAAGCAGGCAAAAACAGCGCGCGCGGCAACAATTTGATTCTGGAGCAAATTGCCGGAGGCCAAGAGGCCGTGCCGCTGCGTATGGCGCCGCTCGTGCTGCTGGGCACGCTGACGACGCATCTGTTCGGAGGATCGGCCGGGCGCGAGGGGACGGCGGTGCAAATGGGCGGCAGCCTCGCGGACGCGCTGGGAAGGCTGCTGCGTATCGGCCGGGACGATCGCGCGATTCTGTTGATCTGCGGCATCAGCGGCGGCTTTGGCTCGGTGTTCGGCACGCCGCTGGCCGGGACGGTATTTGCGTTGGAGGTGCTGGCCATCGGCTTGCTGCGCTATGAAGCACTGATACCGGCGCTGATTGCTGCGCTTGTGGGCAATTCCGTTGCGGTGTCGGTATGGCATGCCCCGCACAGTCACTATCACATCGAAGCGGCGCCGGAATTGTCGGCTTTGCTGCTTGGCAAGGTGCTGCTTGCGTCGGCTGTATTCGGCCTGGTCAGCTTGCTGTTCAGCGAAGCGACCCATGCGCTCAAGGCGCTGTATACCCGTCTGCTGCCGAATCCGCTGGCCAAGGCCGCGGCAGGCGGCTTGATCGTCATTGCGCTAACGTATCTGCTGGGTACGCGCGATTATTTGGGGCTCGGACTGCCGCTGATCGAGCGTTCATTTGACAGCGGGGCCGGTCTGCTGACGTTTTTGTGGAAGCTGATATTTACATCGCTGACGCTGGGCGCCGGCTATCAAGGGGGCGAGGTGACGCCGTTGTTCGCGATTGGCGCGACGCTGGGCAGCGCTTTGTCGCAATTGCTGCATGTTAGCGGGCCCTTTCTGGCTGCGCTTGGCTTTATCGGCGTATTCTGCGGTGCGGCGAATACGCCGCTGGCCTGTTTTATTATGGGGATCGAGCTGTTCGGAATCGGGGGAACGGGCGGGCTTGTTTATATGTTTGTCGCTTGCGCGGTCAGCTACTTGTTTTCCGGTCATACGGGCATCTACACCTCACAGCGGGTGGCTGTGTCCAAGAGCCTGCTGGCTCCGCTACCCGGAGGGCTGACGCTGGCGTCGTTCAAGCAGCAGAAGGCGCAGCGGCGCCAGAGACCGTGAGCGGAGCGGCCGTAGCTCGGCCAGAGAACGTGCGGGAGGCTGCCCCGCGAGTAAGCTGGATGGGCTGATCACGGGGAGGGGGAGCAATGAGCCGAAGATGGGCGGAACTGATCGTGCTCATGACGCTGGCGAGCTGTCTGAGCTTTTCGCGCGCGAATGCTTTAAGCTGCGATTCGGTCTGGATTGAAGACGAGCTGGAGCAATCGCAGGTTGTTTTCTACGGAAAGTCGCTATCGGTTCTGGATGGCTTTACGCTCGTATGATGAACAGGGCAATATCTTCTGCAACGCCTGCACCAGCTTGAGGCTTTGCAGCCGGACTATGTGATGAAGCGCGCAGCTGTAACCGAAAGGCAGCATAAAACGCTCCCGGCCATGAGAGACTGAATCCTCGCGGCGGGAGCGTTTTATATTGTTGGGGCGGCTGCCGACCTAGGGCGCGGCTCCGTCTGTGACGTTACAACTGCGAGGCGTTGTCGGCCAATTCGACGAGCTCCACGATAAAAATCGAGCCCTTGCCCAGCTCCGTATCGATCACGACTTTGCCGTGATGGGCCTCCACGATTTCCTTGACGATGGAGAGTCCCAGTCCGGTACCGCCGATCTTGCGGCGATCGGAATTGTCCACGCGGTAAAAACGCGTAAACAGCTTGTCAAGGGCGTCGGACGGAATGCCAAGTCCGTAGTCCTGAACCTTGATCAGCACTTTGCCGGCGTCGTCTGTCTCCACGTAAATGTCGATTTGATGTTGTCCCGGCGAATATTTGATCGCATTGCTGATGAGGTTGTGAAACACCTGCTTGAGCCGGTCTTCGTCACCGTGCACATAGACGCTGCGCGTCGGCGCATGCAGTCGGGCTTTATGATCGTCCTTGCCCTGCCACTGATCGACGATCTCCTTGAGCAGCAGCACGGCGTCGAGTGTTTTAAAATGAAATTCCTGCCGCCCCGAGGTCATCCGCTGCAAATCGAGGAAATCGTTGATCAGATTGGCGAGCCGGCTGGCTTCCTTGCGGATTGTTTCGATGTAACGCTGCCGCTTGTCTGCAGCAACCTCGCGCGTGGCCAGGATTTCAATAAAGCCTACGATCGACGACATCGGCGTGCGGATTTCGTGCGAGATGATGCTGACGAATTCGTTCTTGATCTCGTCCATCCGTTCCTCGTCCGTGCGGTCGCGAAAGCCGAACAGATGGCCGCGGAATTGGCCTTCCTCTTCGCCGGGAATCGGGCTGACGTAGCATTCGTAGTAGCGGTTTTCTTCATGATGCGTCAGCACGGAAATCCGTTTGCTGAACACCGGGATGTTTTCTTCACAGTACGCGGTAATCAGCTCCGATAAGGTGCCGCCCTCCAGCAGCTTCATGCCGGTGCAGTAATCGGCAAACCGCTGTCCGCTCAGCAGCGGACGCTCGAAGTATTGCTCCAGACGTTGGTTAGCGAACACGACCTGACCGGCGATGTCGCACATCACGATCGCTTCGCGGCTGGATTCGAGCATGCGCTCGATAATTTCGCTTTGCTCGGCGATGGTGCGCTTGGCGTCTTCGCTTTCGCTGAACAGATGCTTGTAGCGCTGCTCGCTGTCGGTTACCTGCCGGTAGAGGACGGCGATGTTCATGTACATTTTGGTAAATTCAAAAATCATGGCAGCCAGCACGATATTGCTGCAAACGAAGCTGTTCCATTTGGCTACGTACCAGCCGAGACTGAAGCGGTGACTGGAATACATGGTAATGGATATTTCCAGCAGCGCAGCGAGCAGCGCGACGGCGAGCCAAGCGGTGCCGACCGTACGTCCGCGGGTCACGGCCATAAAGCTGATCAAGGCGACGATCGTCAGCAGCAAAATAACCGTAGAGACGCCATAGACAAACAGCGGCGTAAATCGGCCGCTGACAACGAGCGGGGGCAAGTAATCGTGAAGCTGCGTCGCAGCTGCTGTAATCAAGCTGACGCCTAGCATCACGGCGGGGATGGACAGGAGAATGGCTCTGCGGGCCGTGCGCGGTCTAAGCCGCGTATGGCGGTGGCGTCGCTCGACGCCAAGATAGATCAGAATGGCCAGCGGCAGTCCGGCGTGCCACAGGCAAAAAATCCAGATCGCCGACTGCGGCCCGGCCCCGAACAGGCCCGTTTCCGAAAACAGGTGGGGGAAGGTTAGCAAATACGGCACGATGATGCAGCCCGAATACAAATAATACACGGCCAGCACGAGCAAGCCGGGCGTTCCGCTGGCGCGGAATTGGCTGTACAGCACGTAAGCGGTGATCAGCTCAAAGCAGATGACGGTGGAAAAAATCGCCGCTTGAAACACTTGAACCTCAAGCAGCTGAACGGAAGCGAACGGCAGCGAGGCCAGCGAAATCAACAGCAGGATCAGCGCGACGGCGAGGGCGAATTTTTGCTGGGAGCGGTTGATTTCCAGGGTAAGCAGGTTGTTGACCGGCGCTTCGGCCACGGGTGGAACTTTCATGACGACCTCCCCAATCGGCTGCGTTTGCAAAAGGCTTTGCTGGACTAATTCGACAGACTGGGGGGAAATCCTTGCGGTGGGGATAAATCGTCTGCGTGGAACGGATTAAGCTTCTTGTTAGGTGATAAATACGGGAATTTTAACAAAAGCTATACGATATTCGAGGTATCCAAGGGAGGATTTTGCTTGAAAAATCAAGGAGTATTGTCCATTTTTGCATTGGGGGGCGTGAATGAGATCGGGAAAAATATGTACGCCGTGCAGATGGGGGACGATATTGTCGTCATCGATTGCGGTTCGAAATTTCCTGATGAAAGCTTGCTCGGAATCGATCTGATCATTCCCGATATTGCGTATTTGCTGGAAAATACTTCGAAAGTCAGAGGTCTGCTCGTCACCCACGGCCATGAGGATCACATCGGGGCGATTCCCTATGTGCTCAAGCAGTTGAACATGCCGATTTATGCGACCAGGCTCACCTTGGGTCTGATCTCGGCGAAGCTGAAGGAGGCGGGGCTGGCGGGCGATGTAAAGCTGCATGAAATCGATGCGTCCAGCGAGGTGCAGCTAGGCGCGATGCGCGCGACTTTTTTTCGTACGAATCACAGCATCCCCGATTGTGTAGGGATTGTGTTCCATACGGCGCAAGGGGTTGTCGTGCATACCGGGGATTTCAAATTCGATCTCACTCCGGTTGGCGGACAATACCCGGATTTGCATGCGATGGCCGACATTGGTAAGCGCGGTGTGCTGGCGCTGTTGTCGGAAAGCACGAACGCCGAGCGTCCGGGTTTCACGCCCTCAGAGCAAGTTGTCGGCGAGCATATTGAGGAAGCGTTCCGTAAGGCCGAACAAAAGGTGTTTTTGTCCACGTTCGCTTCGAACGTGAATCGACTGCAGCAGGTGGTCAACGCTGCGGCAGTGACGGGTCGCAGATTGGTTTTGCTCGGACGCAGTATGGTCAATGTCGTGCACACGGCGCGTGAGCTTGGTTATTTGCATATTCCCGAAGGGATGCTGGTTGAGCCAACAGAAGTGAACAGCTTGCCGCCCAAACGGGTAGCCGTGCTATGCACCGGCTCGCAAGGAGAGCCAATGGCAGCGCTTGCCCGTCTGTCAAGCATGAAATACCGACAGTTCGAAATTTCCCCCGGGGACACGGTGATTTTGTCGGCGACGCCAATTCCCGGCAATGAACGCAGCGTTTCGGCGATCGTCGACAATTTGTACCGATTAGGGGCCAAAGTCATCTACGGCTCGGGCTCGGTGACGGGCATGCATGTGTCCGGTCATGGTAGTCAGGAGGAATTGAAGCTGATGCTATCGCTGATGAAGCCGACATATTTTGTGCCGATTCACGGCGAATACCGGATGCTGCGCCAGCATGCCTTGCTGGCTGAAGCGGTAGGGGTCAAGCCCGAGCATATTTTTATCCTGAAAAACGGCGAGGTTCTTGATATCGAAGCAGGCCAAGCAGAGCAAAAGCGCAAGGTAACAGCTGGTAATACGCTGGTTGACGGCTACGGCATCGGCGATGTTGGCAATATCGTGCTGCGGGACCGCAAGCATTTGGCCGAAGACGGCATACTCGTCGTCGTGACGACGCTTAGCGACAGCAAAATCGCCTCGGGGCCGGATTTTATTTCCCGCGGCTTTGTCTACGTGCGCGAGGCAGAGGCGCTGTTAGACGAAGCGAATCGTCATGTCACGCAAAAGATCAAGGAGCTACTGAGGGAGAATGTAAACCAGTGGAACACGCTCAAGCTGGCCATCAAGGAGACGCTTGGACGTTATTTGTATGAAAAGACCGGGCGGAGGCCGGTAATATTGCCGATATTGCTGGAGGTTTGAAGCGGAGGCTGCGAAGCTGTAAGCTTCAGACAAGTAAAAGAAGCCGTAGACCGAATGAACGAATCGGACTGCGGCTTCTTCAGCTGCATCAAGGAAAGGGGATATGGAAGACGAGGGCATAAAACACAGTCATCGCAACGGAAAGGACGTAGGCTGCCCGGGCGTGGCGGTGGTGCAGTAACAAGATCGGAAACATCGTGGCGACGAAGAAGCAAGACCAGGCGTAGCTCCAGCCGCGATGGTATTCAATGACATGGCCTTTCCAGGCGGCAAATTCAACCAGCCAATAAATAAAACACCATTTCAATACTTGCACCCAAATTTTCGTCGGCGTCCGCTCCAGCTTGTCCAGAAACAGCATGACTGTGCAAGGAAACGCGATAAACGTAATGACCAATTCGGCGATCTTATGATGCCCGAGCAGGCCAGGGTTATACTCCCACAGCAGGTTGTCTTTGACAATGAAATAATACAACAAATTGCACAGCACCATAAATGAAACGGTGGCATTGTAATTTTTCCAGTTTCTATAGGCACGTTGCTTCCAAGTGGAGACGACTGCGGCGAGCGTAACGCCGACAATAAACATAAGCCACCTTCTTCGTCCATAATTGGATTTATTTTTTGTACATGGCTATGTTTTATACTTGGAGAAAAAACTGAGAAAAATCCTGCGCGGCAAATTCGCGGCCCGTTATTCGCTGGTCCCTGACAGGTTAGGATAATGCGGTCATGGACCGATGAAGTCTAAACTAAAGGGCATGAGCTCGGTACGCTACCGAACGCATGCCCTACAGGCTGCTTAAATAAATACTGTCTAGCTTATTTGGAGGCGCTGACCGTTTCGAGGTCCTTGACGCCTTGGTAGATCAGGTTAAACAATTCTTCCAGACCGGCTTCCTCGATGCAGGAGAAGGCGACGCGCAGATCGGTTTGACCGAGAGCGATTGTGCCTACGCCGTATTTGTCGAGCAGGTGGACGCGTAGCGTTTCGGCGTCGACGGTTTTCAGCTTGAGGCACATGAAGTAGCCCGAATTGAACGGATAGTAGCCCCAGGCGTCGTCGAATTTGCCGCTGTCGAGCAGCGCTTTGGTGCGGTTGGCACGGCCTTTCATGATGTCGAATTTTTCTTGCTTTTGCTGCTTGAATTCCGGTGCGTTCAGCGCGCGCAGCACAAATGTCTGCGAAGGGTGCGGCCCGCTGGAAATCGTGGCGCGGATGATGCCGAGCGTTTTTTGCTCCAGCGCCGCAAGCAAAGCTTCACTGCTGCCGGCGTAGGTGATGAACCCGACGCGGAAGCCCCACACGTATTCTTCCTTTGTGGCGCCATCGACCTTGACGGCCAACACGCGCTCATGAAGTCCCGCCAATCGGCTGAACAGCGATTCCTGCAAGGAATCCTCGAAGAACAGCCCGAAATAGGCGTCGTCGGTCAATACGACGACATTGATGCCCGCTTCGGCCGCATCCTTGATCGCAGCGACGATGGCTTGGCCTTCGTCCGCGTTCGGCGTGTAGCCGGTCGGATTGTTCGGGAAGTTGAGCACGACAATCGCTTTGCCGCTGGACTGCTGGGCGAGCAGTGCTTCGCGCAGACCCTCGGCGTTAAACGCGTTGCGCTCATTGTAGAGCGGGTAGTTGACGATGCGCGCACCGCGGCGGATTTCGAACGTCAGCTCGTAGTTTTCCCAGTTTTTATCCGGCAAGATCACGGCGTCGCCGGCGTCGGCGAACAGATCGGCCGCGATGCTGAGGCCGTGGGTCAAAGCGTTGGTGACAATCGGATTGCCGAACAGCTTGCCGGCAAGGCCCGGGTTTTCCTCCAGCATCTTGCTGCGCCATGCCGTGCGCAGCTCGGGCTTGCCTGCAGGCGGAGCGTATTCATATATATCTTTGGGCGCGTAGGATGACAGTGTATCTTGGATCACCTTCAGGTGCATCGGTTGTCCGCCTTCTGTCGCAATGCCGATCGTCGCGTTGTACTTGCCGGCCTTCGTCTTCGCTTCCGCAGATTGGCTCAGGATGCCAACCTTGGGGAAGTAAATCGACTTGCCAAGCGCGGAGAGCATTGCGTACACATGGGGATTTTCGCGTTCCAAGATTTCGTTTAACTGTCGGGCCAAAGGGTTCATGATTTCGGTCATTCCTTCCAAATGGGCTTTTCATTTTAGGTGTTATTATAACACTTCTCCAAGGGCGCGTCATCTTGTCAATTGAAAATTTCTCTCAATGGAAAAAAGCCCTGGAGAATCGCTCCATTTTACATATGCAGCGCGGTTTTTCGCGGTGCGTTGTCCGGTGGAAGGAATGGCTGCTTGCTGGGAAAAAGGTGCTGGTCGACGGGCAGGGTGCCGTTGATGACGCTCGGATGGCGCGCCGGCTGCACGGCGGTGCCATGCTCGTCAGCGCTGCGGCCGATCGCGGGCGACGGCTTTAAGTCGGAACGGCAGCGCCGCGTCAGGCGCGAGCGGACGAGAGTTGCAGCGTAGCGGGCGGACAAGGACGCACGGCGGCGTTTTTGGCCGGCCGCACCTAGCGGCTTAAAAGGCTTTCCAGACGTGCCTTGACCTGCGGCCATTCGGCATCGGTAACGCTGAACATCACGCTGTCGCGGACGTACCCGTCGTGAAGCACGCGGTGCCGGCGAAGCACGCCTTCGCGGACGGCGCCAAGCCGGGCAATCGCCTGCTGCGAGCGTTCATTGCGCAGATCGGTTTTGAGCTGCACGCGCACGAGCTTGAGCTGCTCGAAGCAGTGGCGCAGCAGCAAATATTTGCACTCCGTGTTGACGCGGGTGCGCCAGACGCCGGGATGGTACCACGTATGACCGATTTCGAGCTGCCGGTGGTCTGCCAGGTAGTCGAACAGCCGTGTGCTACCGACGATTCGCTGCTCGCTGCGGTCATAAACAACGAAGGCGAGGGCCGTGCCGAGCAACTGGTCGCGCTGTGCGGCTGCTACATAACGTTCGGCTGAACGCAGGTCTGTAACGGGCTCCATCCAGCTCCAGATGTCGGGGTGCAGCGCCGCTTGCAGCAAAGCTTCAATATGAACGGTTTCCATCGGAATTAATTGTACGCGTTCTCCCTCCAAGACGACGGGGATGAGATTCATGGTCATTCGCTCCTTTGATGACAGGTGTAATAAGGCGATGTTTGTTGCGTAAGGCTACCGAAGCGGTCAGACTTGCCGTGGCTGCTGCGTGAGCTGCGCAAGCTGTAACAAGCAGACAGCGGGCCGCTGCTGAAGAGGGCCGGTCTCTAAACAGGGATGTCGTTTGTGCTTTAAAGGGGGCGGCGACGCAGTCGTTTAGAGAGGGGGGACCCGTGCGCATTTGACGGCAGCAACTGCTATGACAGTCATCTTACATGTAAAATGGACTTGAAAAAAGATCCAATATCGATGAAAATTTATATACCAATTAAGTGAGGCAAGGAGGGGAGCGAGATGGATTTTCATATCCCGTTTGCGACATATCGGTTGAGGCACAAAAGGAAGCTTGCTGCGCTGTACCATGCGCTGCGCGATGGCATCGCCGCCGGGAAAATCGCGCCGCTGACCAAGCTGCCTGCCAGCCGAGAGCTGGCTGTCATGTACGGCCTGTCGCGCGGCACTGTCAATCAGGCGTACGAGATGCTGACTGCCGACGGCTATGTGCAGGCAGAGGTCGGTCGCGGCACCTTCGTTACCTATAGCGGCCGCTGGACGGATGTTCCCGCGACCGCTGCCGTGAAGCTGTCGTCGTGGGGCGTCCGGGTGAGCGGCGCTGAGGCAGGGGGAGAGCAGGAGCAGGAGCGTGAGCATGGGCAGGAGCGAGGGCGAGGGCGAGAGCAGGAGCAAGAGAGAGGTTGCGAGAGCGCAAATGGTTGGCACGCTGGCGGATCGAACGTTACTTCAGATGCAGTGGCCTTCGATCAGGTGCAGCCGGATCTGCGGCATTTTCCGTGGCCGGAGTGGAACCGACTGATGTTTGCCGAGGTGCGGCGCTTGCGCGAGCAGCCCCACGAGGAAGCGCCCGCCGAGGGCGACGCCGCGCTGCGCGAAGCGGTGGCGCTGCATTTGCGGCGGATGCGGGGAATCGACGCGCCACCGGAGCGCGTCGTGATTGTCAATGGGTCCATGCAGGCGATTGCCCTGCTGACCCATCTGCTTGTGGAGCCGGGCGATCCGGTTATTGTGGAGCGTCCCGGCTACTTGGGCATCGAGCGCGCGGTGCGAGCGGTCGGCGGCTGTCCCGTGCCCGGCGTTGTGGACGGGCACGGGCTTGTGCCGCAGCCGTGGGCGGCGCGGCTGCTGTTTGTGACCCCCGGCCGACAGTTCCCGACGGGGGCGGTGCTTGCGCCGGAGCGGCGGCAGGCGCTGCTTCGCTGGGCGGCGGAGCGCGAGGCGTTAATCGTCGAAGACGATTACGACAGCGAGTTCCGCCATCGCGGGCGGCCGCTGGAGCCGCTCAAGGCGCTTGACCGCGAAGGGCGCGTCGTGCATCTCGGCACGTTCTCCAAGACGATGCTGCGCCAGCTGCGCATCGGTTATGCCGTGCTGCCGGAGCCGCTGGTCGCGCCCTTCTCGCGCGCGAAGCGCCTGTTCGAGCCATATCCCGCCGGGCTGCTTGAGCAGCGCACACTCGCCGCGTTCATGCAGAGCGGCGGCTATGAGCGGCACCTGCGGCGGATGCGGCGCGTGTATGCAAGCAAGTTTTTTCTCCTGAAGGGGCTGCTTCAGGAGCATCTGTCCTCGCTGTTTGATTGGGTCGAAAGCGATGCAGGATTGCATCTGTTCGGGTGGTGGCGGGGCGACGCGGCAACGTTCTCGGCTTATGCAGCCGTTTGCCGTCAGGCAGGCGCGGCTTGGGAGACGACGATGCCGCCTGCTGGCGAGGCAGGTCGCTATGGAGCGCGCTTCGGCTTTTCCCATCTAAGCGAAGAACAGCTGCGGCATGGCGTTGGCGTGCTGTGCGAGGTGTGGGCGCGCAGACAGGCATGGCTCTAGCCGCCGCCTTCCGACCGCGGAGTCCGGGCAGTTGCACACTGGCGGCTGATCTCGGAAATCCGGGCTCAGGCGAGGCGAGCTCTGGCCGCTGCGTCCCGCCAGCCGCGTCTCAGCGCCGTGGCGTGGCTGCTGCGTCTGACAGCCGCCGTAGGGCCGGCACCTCGCTCACGGTAGTCGCGCGCGGAGCGGATGTCTTGGCCGGCACTTTTGTAGGGGACAGCAGACGGGGCCGGTGCAGGGGTTCTTTTGGAAAGTGAAGAAACGTATTCTCGACCGGCCCCGCATATGAGCTGTGCGCACGGATTTTTTTGGTCTGCGGCTTTTGAGCGCAGCGCCCTTGCGCCAGCTCCGCAGCCCCAAGCAAAACCTGCAGATCTTGCCGGAGCAGTTGGCAGCCGAAGGGCCGGGATCGACTTTTTGACGTGTGGAGTGGATCATTTGCCGTTTTTGTGAAAACGCTTTGCTGTGCTATGATACGAAAGAGGAAGCATCATCCATTTTTCAGTCAGGGAGGAATCGGTATGGCCGGAGCGATTGGTGGAGGCACCAGTATTATTGTGCGTCTGGAGATGAATAAGGAGCTTGTGACGTTTGGCCATATTGCAACGGCGGTTGGCGAAGCCGGGGGCGATATTGTAGCGGTGGACGTGACGCGGGCCGGCAAAACGGCCACGACTCGCGACATCACGGTCAACGTCAGCGATACGCAAACGGCGGACGACGTCGTCAGCACGTTAAGCAATCTGAACGGCGTGCGCGTGATCAACGTCTCTGACCAGACGTTCCTGATGCATCTCGGCGGCAAAATCGAAGTCAGTCCGAAAATGCCGATCAAAAACCGCGACGATTTGTCGCGCGTTTATACGCCGGGCGTGGCCCGGGTGTGCATGGCCATTCACGAGGATCCGCTGAAGGCGCATTCGCTGACGATCAAGCGCAATACGGTAGCAGTGGTGTCAGACGGGACGGCTGTGCTCGGTCTGGGCAATATCGGTCCCAAGGCAGCGATGCCGGTGATGGAGGGCAAGGCGATGCTGTTCAAGCAGATGGCCGGAGTTGACGCTTTTCCGATTTGTCTCGATACGCAGGACACGGAAGAAATTATCCGCACGGTCAAAGCGATTGCTCCGGTATTCGGAGGCATTAATCTGGAGGATATTTCCTCACCGCGTTGTTTTGAAATCGAGGAGCGGCTGATTCAGGAGCTGGACATCCCTGTTTTTCATGACGATCAGCATGGTACGGCGGTGGTGCTGCTGGCGGGCTTGCTGAATGCGGTCAAGCTGGTCGGTAAACAGCTGGAGGCGTGCAAGGTGGTTCTGACCGGCGTTGGGGCGGCGGGGATTGCCTGTACGAAAATGCTGCTGGCAGCCGGAGTGACCCGGATCATCGGCGTTGACCGGCACGGCGCGATTGTCAAGGGCGAGACCTACGCCAATCCGGCGTGGGGCTGGTATGCCGAGCATACGAATCCGCAGGAGCAGCGCGGTAGCTTGAGCGAGGTGATAACGGACGCGGATATTTTTATCGGGCTGTCCGGTCCGGGTGTGCTAAAGGTTGAGGATGTGCAGCGAATGGCGGCTGATCCGATCGTGTTTGCGATGGCCAATCCGACGCCGGAAATCGCCCCTGAGGATGCGGAGCCGTATGTGCGCGTAATGGCGACCGGACGCTCCGATTATCCGAATCAGATCAATAACGTGCTGTGTTTTCCGGGCATGTTCCGCGGGGTGCTGGATTGCCGGGCGTCGCGGATTACGCAGGAGATGAAGCTGGCTGCGGCCAAAGCGATTGCTTCGGTCGTCAGCGACGAGGAATTGAACGAAATGTATATTATTCCGAGTGTTTTTAATCAAAGCGTGGTGGAAAAAGTACGCGAAGCCGTCATGGAAGCGGCCTACGCTTCGGGCGTGGCGCGCCGGCACAGCGGACGCGAGGGGCAGGAGTAGGCTGCACGGGACGCAGCCCAGCGTGGGTGTCGGGCGTTGCAGCGTCGCAGGCGATGCGCGTCCAAGCCGTGCCGGGAGGGAAAGCGGCTGCGCGTGCCGCAGGCAGAATGGGGCTGCGCGTGCCGCAGGCAGAGTGGGGCTGCGTGTGAGGCGGTCAGAGTGAGGCTGCGCGTGCCGCAGTTCAGAGTGAGGCTGCGCATGCCGCAGGCAGAGTGCGGCTGCGTGTGAGGCGGTCAGAGTGCGGCTGCGTGTGCCGCAGTTCAGAGCGCATGCATCAGGGCTGGGCGTGTAGCAGGCGGAGCGCGGCTGTACGACGAATGCGTGCGGCGCATGGCGTGCTGCTGAGCGACGCAGTGCGGTGTAGCTGCTATCGCTGCGTCTGGCAGCAGCTCGTGCAGGCGAACGCTGCAGCAGACCGGCATGCCGGTGTTTTTTTCGTGTCAAGGGGGAAGTGTTTTGCTGCATATATCGGCCGATCGTTTCGGGCTGCTGCCCGCTTTTGCCAAAATCACCTGTGAACCGGGCTGGAAATGGGCAAGGCGGGAGCACCCGATGAGCAATTATGATTTATTTTACGTATGGGGTGGCGAAGGCGAGCTGTGGCTCGGAGAGACACGATATGCGCTGGAGAGCGGAAGCTGTCTGCTGTTCCGGCCCGGCGATCATACGTGTGCGTCGCATAACCCGCAAAAGCCGCTTGTGCTCAGCTACATTCATTTTACGCTGGAGGGTGGGGACGAGCCGCAGCTGGTCCCTTCTCCGTACCGAGTGCTACGGGACAGGCAGCTGATGGAGACGCTGCTGGCGCGTTATGTGCGCTTGCGGCTGTCGGGCGGCTTCGGAGCCGAAGAAGAAGCGAAGCTGTTGCTCAAGCAGATGATGATTCATCTGCTGCGCGAGGAGCGGCAGGGGACAAGCGAGCAGCGGGCGGAGGAACGGACGGGGCTGGAGGAAACGATTCGCGAAATCGCCAATTTCGTGCGCCAGCATGCCGCCGAGGCGCATACGATTGAGGCGCTGGCCGAGCGGGCCAACCTGTCGCCGCGGTATTTTTCGCATAAATTCAAGCAATTGATCGGCCAGTCGGTGCAGTCTTATGTGATTCGGGCGCGGATCGAGCGGGCGGAGCATTTGCTGCATTATGCCGGGATGAGCGTGACGGAGGTCGCCGAGGCGCTGGGGTATCGCGACGTGTTTTTTTTCAGCAGACAGTTCAAGCAATATACGGGCAAAAGTCCGTCGGCTTTGAAGTAACGGGCCGGCGGGCTTAGTTTTGTTTGTCCGGATCGGATCGGATCGGATCGGATCGGATCGGATGGGTTCCTTCGGACGCGTTCAAAACGGGTTGAGCACATGGAAAAACACATTCGGCGTCGCCATCCGGTAATAGTAGCTGCACCAGCCGACGCCTTGGCCGTTAAAACGGTTCACCGGGCTGTACGGGAGCCGTTCCTGCTCCAGCTCCTCGATTCGCGCGATCCGGCCTTCGGTATAGTCGCTCAGCCTGCGCGCAGCGGACTCCAGCCTGCTGATGACCCCGCCGTAGCGGATGTCGAGCACTTCCCAGCCAAACGGCTTAAAGCGGCTCAGCCACTGGCGGCGGTGGGCTTCGCGCAGCTCACGGACGGCTTCGGCAATCTGCGGCAGCTTGTGGCGGGCGGCATGGCGGAGCGCATCGCGGTCGCCTTGATCATAGGCACGCTTGAGCGTAAGGCCAAGCTCGCTTTTGTGCTTGAGCACGGCACAAAGCTTTTCGGGCATTTCGAACAGGCCGGGGACGCCGCCGGCTGTAGCTGTTTGTGTATGGGCCTCACGCAGCTTGCTTTCCAATTGTTCGTAATGCGCGTTCAGCGGCAATCCGTCGATTTGCCGATCGAACAAGCCAAGCAGTACGTCTTGATAAAGCAAAAATTTGCTCGGATTGCTTTGCTTGCGATTATCCGGCTCGGAGCCCGGCGTTTCGTCCAGCTCCTTCAGCAGCAGAAATGCTTCGGCGTCAATCCCCGTAATCAGCTTCACCCGCTGTGCTATGACCTCACGGTCAGGACGCTCTGCGCAATAGGCGTGCTCGGCGTACAATTGCAGTCCGAGCAGCGCCGCGAACGGATGGCCCTCGTTGCCGTCGTCGCCCCATAGCGTGGCATAGGCCTCGCGAATGCCTTCCTGCTTGCAAACAAGCAGCGCTTCGTCCGACGCCTTGAGCGACAAGCCGTAGTTGACGCCAAACGTATTGAATATCCATACAGCCCCCGCAAAAGCCAGCGGGCAGCCAAGCGGCCGATGCGCAGCGATCAGCTTGCGGTAGTCCTCCGGCTCCGTATGAACATAATCCCAGTAGACGAGGGTTGCGTCTTTGGGTATCCGGTTGGCCATTGCGGCCGGAATTTGCGTATCCGTATCGTAATAATCGCTGCCGGTGGCCGAGGCGAGCTTGAGAAACATATCGCTCCATAGCATCGGTGCCAACCCCTTGCGCCGGGTGATGTCCAGTACGACGTCGAGGTGGCGGCTCATCAGCTCGAAGCGTTCGACGTGGCCAATGCGCTCCAAATACGCCCCGCGCCCGAGCTCTTCGGCTTCATCCATGCCCAGGTGAACGGTGCGGCTGCGAAACGGCGTGCTGACCGCTTCGATCATTCGTTCGACAAGCCGGTTGGTCTCATCCTGTCCGACCAGCAGCGCGCCTTTCGTATCCCGGTAGGGGCGGGCTGCGTCCCACTTCAGAAATTCCTCCAAATGCGCCAGCGTCTGCATGCACGGAATGGCTTCAATGCCGAACAAATCCGCACAATCGTCAATCGCCCGCAGCTCCTCCTGCGTATACCGGCCCCGCATGTAGCCGAAATACGGCTCGCTTTCTACCACATACGTATCCTCCATATAGAGCAAAATGGTATTCATCCCCATCAAGGCCAGCATCGGCAGCAGCTCGCGAAAACCGTCCACCGTCAGCACCGCGTTGCGCGACAGGTCGAGCATCGGACCGATACGGTCGAAGCGGCGAGTTTCCTGCAGGCAAAAAGGCGTCGTGTCCGGGCTGCGGTATCCCGGTTCCTGCTGCGCAATTGGCTGTGTCGATGGAGCGAATGTTTGCGCAGCCGACTGCGTCGGCGTTTGTGGGTTCCACATCTGGACAAGCAGACTGATTGCGCGGAAAAATAAATGCTTGCTCCCGTAGCGAATCACGGCGGCGCTTCCATCCCAGCTCACCTCCAGCGCTTCGGGCGATTGCAAATCGGCTTCAATGCGCAGCGGGATTCCTTCCGGCGCAATCGACAGGCCGATGCGCGGGGCGGCCAGCGCAAATCCGGGCTGCAGCTCCTCCGGCAATTCATTCAACATATGCAGCTTCAACAATATTCAACGCTCCTTCCGCGTAGATGAACCGATCAATGGCGACCAAGCTGGATGAAAGAGGCGGGCTCCATGTTCGCGTGCGCCTTGCTCGATGTCCTGTATTGACTTAAACATTATAACGTTATATTGTTTTCCTCAGAGGTATCGTAGCGCATCGGAATCGGGAACGCAACCGTTTTTGCGAAGGATGCCTCGCAAAGCGAGTCGGGAGAAGGCGGGTGCAGAGCATGACAGCAAGATGGGTGTTGAAGGGCGTGAAGCTGGTTCACGGCGAGGTCGTTGATTTGGTCGTCGCGGAGGGGCGGATTGCCGCGATCGCGCCGACGGGCGAGCTGTCGCTGACTGTGGCGGGCGAAGCTGGCAAAGCTGGCAAGGCTGGCAAGGCGGGCGAGACGGGCGGCGGCGGTGCTCAACAGCGAATTATCGAAGGCACGGGGCTCTACGTATCCAGCGGTTGGATTGACCTTCACGTTCATGCGCTGTCGGAGCTGACGCCTTACGGCGATGAGATGGATGCCATCGGCATTCGTCAGGGCGTTACGACGATTGTCGATGCCGGCAGTTGTGGAGCCGACCGCATCGACGAGTTGGCCGCGCAAAGCGACAAGGCGGCGACGAATGTGCTGGCGCTGCTCAATATTTCGCGCCTTGGGCTGTCGCGCATCGACGAGCTGTCGCAGCTGGACTGGATCGCGCGCGACCCGGCGCTGGCCGCGATCCGGCGTCATCCGGCGTTCATTGTCGGCTTGAAGGCGCGCATCAGCCGCAGCGTCGTCGGCGACAAGGGCGTCGAGCCGCTGCGCTTGGCGCGCCGATTGGCCGACGAAGCCGGGCTGCCGCTGATGGTGCATATCGGCGCCGGCCCTCCCGAGCCGGAAGACATCGTGGCGCTGATGCGCCGGGGCGACGCCCTGACGCACGCGCTGCACGGCAAGGGGGGCGGCTTGTTTGACGAGCGCGGGCGGGCGCGTCCGGCGCTCGTTGAGGCGGCCCGTCGCGGCGTGCGGCTGGACGTCGGACACGGCAGCGCGAGCTTTTCGTTTGCGGCGGCCGAGGCGGCGCTGCGACAGGGCTTCCGGCCGGACACGATCAGCACGGACATCTATCGGGCCAATCGGCTGAACGGTCCCGTGTTCAGTCTGGCCCACGTGCTGACGAAGTTTTTGGCGCTGGGCTGCCCGCTGCAGGACGTGATCGAGGCGGTGACGGTCCGCGCTGCGGCTTGGCTGGGGCGACCGGAGCTTGGCCGGCTGCAGGTTGGTGACCGCGCGAATTTGACGCTGTTTGCGCTCAAGCGGGAGCCGATCGCGCTGCGGGATGCCGAAGGGCAGGAGCGGACGGCGCCGGAGCAAATCGAAGTGAGAGGAGCAGTGGCGGATGGAACACACTTTGCAGGAGAAATATGGGCTGAAGCGGGTTATTAATGCCAGCGGGAGAATGAGCATTCTCGGTGTCTCTGTGCCGTCGGATACGGTGATGGAGGCGATGAAGGCCGGCGGGCAGCGTTATGTCGAGATCGCCGATCTGGTCGACAAGTCGGGCGAGCGCGCGGCAGATTTACTTGGCGCCGAGGCGGCGGTCATCGTCAATTCGGCCTCCAGCGGCATCGCGCTCTGTACTGCGGCTTGCGTAACGCGCGGCAGCCGCAGGCAAAGCTTGAGGCTGCACCAGGAGCCGCTGCCGGCCAATGAAATCGTCATGCTCAAGGGACACAACGTTCAGTACGGCGCTCCGGTTGAGGCGATGATCTATTTGGGCGGCGGGAAAGTGATCGAGGCCGGCTATGCGAATGAAGGGCACGCTTGGCAGCTGGAGGAAGCGATCAGCGACCGCACGGCTGCGGTGCTTTACGTCAAATCGCATCATACGGTGCAGAAAAATATGCTGTCGGTCGAGGAAGCGTGGCTGGTTGCGCAGCGCCGGGGGGTGCCGCTGATCGTCGATGCAGCCGCCGAAGAGGACCTGCAGCGTTACGTGACCTGCTCGGACCTGGTTATTTTTAGCGGCTCCAAAGCGCTGGAGGGCCCGTCCTCGGGGCTTGTCGCCGGGAAGCGGACTTATGTAGAATGGGTGAAGATGCAGCTTCACGGTATAGGGCGCAGCATGAAGGTCGGCAAGGAAACGATGTTTGGGCTGTTGCAAGCGCTGGAAGAATATATGTCGCGCTGTCGGCAAGCTGACCCCAGCGGCCAAAGCAGCGGCGATGACGACGGGCTGCTGCAGACGCTGTTGCCGCTCAACGAGATGCCCGGCCTGCGGGTATCGCTTGTAGCGGATGAGGCGGGGCGGGCCATTCGCCGGGGGCGGATTCACGTCGACGCCGAGGCGGCTGGCTTGAACGCGTTGCAGCTCGCCGAGCGGCTGCGCACGGGTGAGATTGCGATCTATACGCGTGATTACGGCGTGCGGCAGGGTTATTTCGATATCGATCCGCGGCCGCTGCAGGGCGACGATATCGCGGTCCTTGCAGCGGCAATCCGCGACATCGCTGCGCAAGCGGCGGGCGAAGCAGCCGGACAGCGGCTGAAGCCGGGTGAGTCGGCCAAGCGCGAGGGGACAGGAGGGGAGAAGGCATGAGGATCGAGGGGCGCTTTTATAAGGGACAGGTTGCGTTGAATGTGCTGGCCGGCAGCGTGGACAATGCGCGCGAGGTGTTTGCGGCGGCGGAGGGCTATGTGCTGGTCGGGGTGTTGTCCAAGCGTTATCCCGACGCGCAAACGGCTGCAGCTGCCATGCGCGAATACGGAGCGGCGATTGACGATGCCGTATCGATCGGACTCGGCTCGGGCGACAGCCGTCAGGCTGCTGTCGTCGCTGAAATTGCCGCAAGCTATGCCGGCAGTCATATCAATCAGGTGTTTCCGTCCGTTGGCGCGACGCGGGCCCGTTTGGGAGCTCGGCCAGGCTGGATCAATGCGCTTGTGGCGCCAAGCGGCAGGCCCGGTTATGTGAATATCGCCACGGGACCGGCCAGCTCGGCGCTGCCGGAGGGCGCAATTGTTCCGGTCAAAGCGGCAATTGCGCTCGTGCGCGATATGGGCGGCAATGCGCTGAAGTTTTTTCCGATGAACGGATTGAGCTGTGAAGACGAGCTGCGCGCGGTCGCTCAAGCTTGCGGCGAGGAGCGGTTTGCGCTGGAGCCCACGGGCGGCATTGACCTCGGTAATTTTGAAGCGATTGTGCGCATGGCGCTGGAAGCCGGGGTGCCGCAAATCATTCCGCACGTGTATGCTTCCATCGTCGATCCCGCAAGCGGCCAGACGCGGCCGGACGATGTTCGAACGCTGCTGACTTCTATGCAAAGGCTGGTGGATTCTTATGGGTAATGCGCCGCTGACGAGCCGGACGATTGCGGCTTACGGGGAAGTGATGATGCGACTGTCGGTACCGGGCGGGGAGCTGCTGACGCAGGCGGATACGCTGCGGTATTCGTTCTCGGGTACAGGCGTCAATGTGCTGGCGATGCTCGCGCGCTTCGGCCATAACACCAAGCTGGTGACGTCCTTGCCGGCCAATCCGCAAGGCGATGCGGCCATTGGTTACGTGCGCAAGCTGGGCATCGGGACGACGTATGTGCGGCGGGCCGGTTCGCATGTCGGCATGTATTTTCTGGAAGCGGGCTTCGGTCCGCGGCCGAGCCGCGTGACGTATGCCGGTCGCCAGGACAGCAGCTTCAATACGGCCCCGGAGGGCGCTTACGACGCCGAGGCGCTGGCGGGCGAAAATGAGGTGCTGCATCTGTGTGGCATTTCGCTGGCGATGAACGATGGCGTTCGCCGCCAGATGAAGACACTGGCCAAAGCGTTTAAGAGTGCCGGGAGGAGCGTCGTCTTCGATTGCAATTACCGTCCTGTGCTTTGGGGCGAAGACGGATATTCGCGGGCGCGTCCGCATTATGCCGAGCTGCTGGCGCTAGCCGATGTGGTCTTGATGAACGAGCGCGATGCGACGCAACTGCTCGGAATGAGCAGCGCGCAGGTGCAGCCGCGCGAGCGACTGGTCGAACTGATACCGGCGGTGGCCGACGCTTACGGAATCCGCACGATTGCCGGCACGATGCGCGGGGTGAACGAGGACTATACGCATACGCTGCAGGGCTTTATCTGCAAATCGGGCAATTTTTCCTTTTCCCGGAAGCTGACGTTTCCGGTTTATGATAGAATTGGAGCAGGCGACGCTTTTGCCGCTGGAATTGTGCACGGTGAGCTGCAGGGCTTTTCGCCCGCCACGACCGTCGAATTCGCAGCCGCGTCGGCTATGCTCGCGCATACGTATGCGGGCGATATTTCTCTGGCGTCCGAGGCCGATATTTTACGCACCATGTCCAAGCCGGCCGGCGATGTGGAAAGGTAGCCATACCGTGAATTTAACGCGCCATCACAAACCGTTATACGTGCAGATCAAAAACATCCTCAAAGACCGTGTCCTGCACGGTCACTATCCGCTGCACGGCAAGCTTCCCTCCGAGCCCCGGCTGGAGGAGGAGTTTGGCGTCAGCAAAATTACGATTCGCAACGCGATCAAGGAGCTGGTTCAGGAGGGCTATCTGGAGACGAGCAGCGGACGCGGCACGACCGTCATCCGCAACACGTCGCCGGCCAAACGCTCTTCGTGGAAAAGGTTCACCGAGGTGCTTGTCGAAGAAGGGCATCGGATGGAAAAGGAGCTGCTTCGCGTGGAGACAGCCGCAACCGTTCCGGGGAGCGAGGCCCACAGGCTGCTGGGCGAACGTTGTCTGCGGATTGAACGGCTGTACCGATTGAACGGCGAGCCGTATATCCATTACGTTCATTATGTGCCCGAGCGCTTTGGGCCTGTGGCGGCCTCCGAGTTGCACGCTCAGTCGCTGTACGGCTGGCTGGAGGAGCGGGGGGCCGAGCTGGCGCGCTTTCGCGACGCCTTCAGCGCCGCCGCCGCAGCCCCGTCAACAGCGGCGTTGCTTGGCGTCGAGCTGCGCACGCCGCTGCTCAAGCGTACGCGCTGCGCCTGCGATGAGGCCGGAGAGACGATGGAGTATAGCGAAGGCTTTTATCAGGCGGGCTTACACCCGTATGTGGTGGATTATGAGGTGTAATGGAGGGTTCGTCCCGTGCGCAGCAGCATCAGCGCCTGCCGGACGGACCTGTAAGCGGGCGGAAGACGGCCGAAGCATCGCGAAATCGCAAAAAGGAGCCTCCGGCAACCCAGCCGAAAGCTCCTTTTTTCATGGCGTATCGCAAACTCTTACTTGCTTCGCTCCTCAGTCCAGGCGAGCAGCTTGCGGTCGGAAGGCAGCAGGAAGGTCAAGATGCCGGTCAGCGGCAGTAAGCCGCACAGCTCCATGACGTGCGCGGTGCCGTAAACATCGCACAGCTTGCCCAGCACCAGGCCGCCAAGGCCTCCCATGCCAAACGCCAGCCCGGTGATCAGCCCGGAGACGGTGCCGACCTTGCCGGGGAACAGCATTTGCGCGTATACCACGGTAACGGAAAAGCTGGACAGCATAATAAAGCCGGCAATCGGCAGCAGCACATAGGCCCAGCTCGCGCTGACGTAAGGCAAAATCAGGGCAAACGGTGCAGAGCCGAGCATGGAGAAAAAGATCAGGTTGCGCCGGCCGAATCTGTCGGCGAGCGGGCCGCCGAAAAACGTGCCGATGGCTCCGGCAATCATAAACAAAAAGATAAAGTCCTGGGCCTTGTCGATGGTGATGTGATACGTATCGCGCAGGAAAAAGGCGTAATAGCTGCCCATTGCGGCGCCATACCACGACCGGACGAACACGAGGAAAATCAGCACTGAAATGGCAAACAGCAATTGCTTGCGCCGTTCCGGGCTAACCGCGCGCACAGCGGCCTGGCGGGCACGTACGGGCGCGGTCCGCAGCACGTCCTTGTACCAGCTGGCGATGTACATTTGAATCGCGATGGCGATAGCGGCGACGCCGGTAAACCAGATCGCGCCGAATTGCCCGAGCGGAATGAACAAATATTTGGTCATCAGCGGCGCAAACGATTGACCGATGTTGCCGCCAACTTGAAAAATCGATTGGGCCAGCCCCTTGCGGCCGCCGGCCGCCATATGCGCGACGCGCGAGCCCTCGGGATGGAACGCCGCCGAGCCGAGGCCGACGAAGCAAACCGCCAGCACAACGACCCAATAAGCCGGCGCGATAGCCAGCAGCAGCATGCCGAGCAGCATCGAGGCCATGCCGATGGGCAGCATATAAGGGGACGGACGGCGGTCGGTATACATGCCGACTACGGGTTGCATGATGGATGCGGTAAAATTAATGGCGAATAAAATCCAGCCCAACTGGGTGTAGCTCAGATGCATGCTGTCTTGAAAAACCGGCAAGGAGCCGGGAATGACCGATTGCATCGAATCGTTCAGCAGATGCACGACGCTGATCGCCAGCAACGTGCGGTAAACGGTAGGGTTCGCTCCAGGCAGGCCGGAAGCGGCAGATCGTGAAGCCGCTTCGGATGATGTGTTCATGCTGATCTCCTCTCCAGCGCGGAAACGGCTATTGGGCTTCTTTCATCATTCCGAGCGCTTCGCCCATCTTCACCTGGCTGCCGACCATCAAGTCGCCGCGCGGCGTAAAGCTGTCTTCTTCCAGCAGCAGCACGACGGTGGAGCCGAATTCGAAATAAGCCAGCTCCTGACCGCGCTCAAGCGCGTCGGGCAACGGCTCCACATATTGAATGCTGCTGACGTTCAGCGCGCCGACCTTCACGACGGCGATTTCGCCGGCAGGATGCTGCAGGAACGTAATTAGCCGTTCGTTGCGGCTGAGCACACGACGCATGTGGCGCAAGCCGAATTCATTAACCGGGTAGACCTTGCCGGGTACGTGCTCTTTTTCCAAAATATGGCCTTGCGCCGGCGAATGGATGCGATGATAATCGGTCGGGCTCAAATAGAGGACGAAATAAAAGCCGTTCCGATAATTGACCGTGCGCGGCGAGCGATTGAGCAACTCCTCGATCGTGTAATCCTGACCCTTCACGCCGAGAATCAGGCCGTCCCGGATCGGGCCCATGCCGGTAATCTTTGCGTCGACGGGGCTAACCAGACGGCTGGCGTCGGGATCGATCGGCCGCAGGCCGGGTTTCAGTCTCCGGGTGAAAAAATCGTTGAGCGAGCCATATTCGGCGATATGCTTTTCAGCGTCTTCGACGCGAATTCCGTACGATTTGGCAAAGCGGGGAATGAACAGCCGGCTGATCTTCGATTTGGCAAAAGCGCCGGTTAACTGCGACAGCCACTTGCGTGACGACAGCTCGGTCAGCAAGCGAAAAAACTTTTTGGACATAGCTTCAAGCTCCTGTTCTTGGGTTCTCCGATAATCTTGCCACAGAATGCGTCAATTAGCAATTGCCGGATGGGACCAAGCGGAAGCGCATATGAAAAAACAGCCATTCAGGCTGCTTGAACCGATCTTTCTTACGTTGTCCGATATTCCCCGCAGGTCAGGCACGTCGCCAGATTGACGGAGATCGGGACGGAGGAGCCGGCGAATTTGGTGCATTGGACCGGCGTTCGCGAAGCCGGATCGGCAATGCTTGCGCAGTAGCGGCAGGCGGCGGCCTGCTCAACGGTCAACAGGGGCAATCCTGAATTCCAATCAACAGCTTCCACAGCTTCTTGTCCCATAAGACACCTCGTTTCCTTGATTATGCAGCCGCATGAAGAAAAGCCGCCCTAACCAGGCGGCTACTACGCGTCCGATTCAGGGGAACCCGGCTATCATAGCGCTTGTCCGACTGCGCCGTAGACCCGTGGCTTTGCGTACTCGACTTTCGTGCGAGGCTGCCATTTTCCAAAATGTGGGATTCATTTGTTTTTATAGTACCATATCGTTCTCGCGCTGTCATCAACGGATTTGCCGCTGCCGTTTTCAGGCGCGCGATTATGGGCAAACTGCGGGATATGTTACACTACGCATGTGAGAATGAGCTGACAAGGAAAGGAAGATGCCCGATGAAAAAAAGCCTGTGGACCGCCGGCGCGATTTGCGCGGTCCTGTTAGCCACTGCTTGTACGCGCGGCAGCGACGCTTCGCCCGCACCTTCGGCTGCCGGAACTCCGCAAGCTGTTGCGACGGCTTCACCTGCCGCATCGCCAACCCCCACCCCGACGCCGACGCCGGACCCGGTGCAGGCGCGCATCGATGCCATGAGCGTGGAAGAAAAGATCGGCCAGATGGTGCTGGCTGGCATCGACGGCACAGCGGTCGGCGCTCCGACGCGGGAGCTGTTGCAGACGTACCATGTCGGCGGGATTATTTTATATAAGAACAATATTGAAAATGCCGCACAGCTGGCCAAGCTGGTCAATGCATTGAAAGAGACCAACGCGGCCAATCCCGCTCCGTTGTGGATCGGCGTTGACGAGGAGGGGGGGCGCGTAACGCGTCTGCCTGCCGAGGTCGATAAGGCGCCCGCCGCGGCGAAGATCGGGGCCACGGGCAGCACCGCGTTGGCGAAAGGCATCGGCTCATGGCTTGGCGAAGCGCTTGCCGGCTTCGGGCTGAACGTCGATTTCGCTCCGGTGCTCGATGTCAACAGCAATCCGGCGAATCCGGTCATTGGCGACCGCTCGTTCGGCGCGAAGGCTGACCTGGTCGCCAAGCTGGGCGTGCCGGAGATGCAGGGGATAGCCGCACAACGCGTGCTGCCGGTCGTCAAGCATTTCCCAGGCCACGGCGACACGTCCGTCGATTCGCATGTCGGCTTGCCGGTCGTGCCGCACGATCTGACGCGGCTGCGCAGTCTGGAGCTGGCTCCGTTCAAGGCAGTGATCGGGCAGGGCGCCGACGCGGTGATGGTGGCGCACTTGCTGCTGCCCAAGCTGGACGCGGATCATCCGGCTTCGTTCTCCAAGCCGGTGATTACCGGCCTGCTGCGCGAGGAGCTTGGCTTTCGCGGCGTCGTCATGACCGACGATATGACGATGGGCGCGATTGCTGAAAATTACAATCTGCAGCAGGCCGTCGTCCAGTCGGTGCTCGCCGGGGCCGATGTGCTGCTCGTCGGCCACGGAAGCGACAACGTCGCGGCCGTTGTCAGCGCGCTGCGCGCGGCGGTGCAGGAGCAGCGCATTCCGCTGGCGACGATTGACGCCAGCGTCCGCCGGATTGTGCTGCTCAAAGACAAATACCGGGCTGCTGATAGCCCGGTCGAACCGCCGCAGCTGGCTCCGCTGAACGCGAAGCTGGAGGCGCTGCTGCAGCGCTATTTGCCCGCCAAGTAATGGCGGGTTTTTTTGCGCCCAAGAAAGCGGAGCCGAGCGTTGCGACGAGCAGCGGAGTTAGCTGGCCCTGTCGGGAATCGGGCGCAGGGATACGCTGCGAGGAGTGAGCTGGCCCTGTGGGGAATCTGGCGCAGGGATCCGCTACGTGGAGTGAGCTGGCCCTGTCGGGAATCAGGCGCAGCGATCCGCTGTGCGGAGTGAGCTGGCACCGCAGGGAATCGGGCGCAGCGATCCGTGCAGCGCGCCCCCGCGTTTGTCCGGCCGAACCGCCTGCCCGCATTTCGCCAAGGCTATCTGTCGCCGGGGCGGACCCAAGGCGAATACAGGTTGCGCGACGTGCGCCGCAGCTGGGTTGTTACGGTAATATCGATCTGCGCTTGCGGCAGAATCACCGTTTCCCACTGATCGCGGATTTGTTCCCACAATCTCGGCCGCCAGTCCTCCAGTCTGTTGCCGAAAGCAAAGACATCGGCATGATGATTGCCGACGGCTTGATCGAAGGCAGCGGCGATTTCTTTTTTCACCTTTCGGGCCAGCGCCTCCTCCAAATACCGGATGTAATCGTCGTCGATGACCATGCTGCTGCTCGCTTTGTCGCCGATGTTGAACGTCAACGAGACATTAACGCTGATTTGCGCGCGTCCGTCCGCATAGCGCACTTTGATCCGGCTGGAGCTGCTGCTTTCATTGACATTCAGCGAAATGCTGCACGCTTCATTGCGGCAGGGGACGACTACGATGGTGCTGCGCAGCTCGTTTCTTGCCCAGAGCAGGCCTAACGTCTGTTCATCGTCTAGATAGCCGACCATGCGGTCGTCGCGAAATACAGCCGCCCCCTCCAGATAATAAACGACGGATTGGTTGGTATCCTTCCCCTCGTAGGGGGGAACGCCGATCTGCTTACGATCGAAATCGCTTTGCTGGTAAAGCTTGACCATTGGCGCGTAAGGCTGCCCGCCCTTGGGGTCCGCCAGCGCTCGGGCGAAATCGGTATATTCGATTTGCGGGGAGTCGCCGAATTGCTTCATGTTGCCTAGCAGCGCCTTCAGATAGGTGGCGGCGTTCTCGGTAATATCCGGCGAAGCCTCCAGTATGTCGAGCGCGCGTCCCTTGACGACGGCAATATTGGCTGTACCGCGCAGTTCCGGATTGGAGGAAAAGAAATCCAGATAGCCGGTTACGCCTTTGCGGGCCGCCTGCTCGCCAATCAACAGCACCTGCAGATGCGACCAGAACAGCCTGCGGCCGGTCAACTGAATATAATGGTCGCAGGCTTCGAACGTTGTGTTGCCAGCGACGCTCAGTGTTTTTTTCTGCTCGCTTTTGGCCCCTTGCAGCGGCTTGAGCGCAGGCAGCACCGGGGTTAACACGGTCAGCACGATTTGCCCCCGTTCGTTGTAATCGATGCCTGCCGCCAGCACGTATTCGACCGTATCCGATTCGCGTTGATTCCAGCAGCCCGTTAAAAGTCCTGCCGCCAGCAGCAGAGCGCCGGCTGCATTAAGGCGTTTGCCCATGCGATCCACCCCGCGCGCGCAGCTTGGCCAGCGCCAGCAGTCCTCCAACCAGCACATAGGCGTAGATGGCGTAATAGAGTCCCTTGAATTTTTCATATTCAATGATAGAGATATACAAATTGGGCGGCGAGATAGCGATGAAAAAAATAATGATCGACAGCGGGACCAGCAGCGGCCGGAAGCTTGGCAGCCGAAACCAGTGCTGGAAGCCGACTGAGACGGTATACAGCGTCAAGGAGCCCTTCGTCAAGCTGATAAACATCCACAGTGACAGAAAAATGCTTTCCAGATGCTCGATAAAATGCAGCAGCTCGATATCCTTGATGACCTCCAGCATGGGGAACGCCAGCCGGGCCGTGTAGGCGCTGCCATAGGTGCCGACGGCAACTACAAAATCAAGCACAAAGACAATGGCGAGCAGTCCTGTGCCGCCGAGCAGCACCTTGAATACGCGCTGTTTCTCGCGGATGTTCGGCCAAAGAAACAGCAGCATCAGCATTTCCGCAAAGGCGCTGAGAGCGCTCAGGCTGGCCTTCAGCGTTTCCGGCACGGTGGCGTTCCAAAACGGCTCGATGCGGTGCAGCCCCACCTTGGAGAAGGACAATCCGAAGAGCAGCAAGGTAATGACGACGATGCCGGGCATGACCACCTCGCCCCAGCGGGCGATTGCGGACAAGCCGCCCGAGGTTAAATAGAAGCGCAGCGCCAGCAGCATGATGATCGGCAGCTCCAGCGGCGTTTCCGGGAGAACAATCGCAACGAACAGCTCGGTAAACACCCGTACCGTGGCGGCGGAAAAAACAATGAGCGGCGTCAGCACGAACAGGAGCGTAAACAGGCGCCCCGCTACGTTTCCCAGCAAACCCAGGCAAAAGGTGATGAAATCTTGGCTTCCCATCGCCTGACCGAGCCGTTCGAGCATCCCTAACAGCGGAATGAACAGCACGGCGGCGAGGATAATCGCGATCCAGCCGTTATGGCTGGCGGTTTGCGTCAAGCTGCGCGGCAAGGTAATAAAAATAGTGCCGTAGACCGACAGGCAAAGCAGAATCAGCAGCTGCTTGCTGCTAAGGTGCGCTCCTTCCATGCTTGCGGCTCCTTCCTCCCGGCATCTGGCGCTTCAGGCGTCCGAGAAACGACAGTCTGTAGCTTAGCAGGGGGTTGATTTTTTTGAATAAAAAGGAATCGTCCAGATCAGCCAGCGTTTGCGGTGTAATTGACGATAGATAGCTGACGCCGAACGAGCGCAGATGGACCATATGAATCAAAATGCTCGCTGCGCCGAACACGATGCCAAAGATTCCGAATACGGCAGCCAGCAACATTAAAGGAAAACGCAGCAAACGAATCGATATGGACGCGCTGTAATTCGGGATCACAAAGGTGCCGATTGCTGTAAAAGAAACGATGATGGTCAGCACCGGGCCGACAATATTGGCTTGCACGGCTGCTTGGCCGATGACCAGCGCGCCCACGACGCCGATCGTTTGTCCCATGCCTCCGGGCAGACGCAAGCTGGCTTCGCGCAGCAGCTCCAGACTGATCTCCATGATCAGCGCTTCGAAAAAAGCGGGGAATGGCAAGCCACTGCGATTGGCGGCAATCGCAATCATCAGCTGCGTCGGCAGCATTTCCTGATGGAATGTCGACAGGGCAATGTAAATGGACGGGAGCAGCAGCGCCATCAGCACAGCGAGAAACCGAACCCATCGCAGCATCGTCGCCGACGTGTATTTGCCGTAATAATCTTCGCTGGACATCAAAAATTCCGGGAACGTCACGGGCATGAGCAGCACAAATGGGGAACCGTCGACGAAGACGAGCACCTTGCCTTCGAGCAGCGCGGCTGCGGCTTTGTCTGCACGCTCGGTAGAGCTGATCTGGGGGAAGGGTGAATAGGGATTGTCCTCCAAAAATTCCTCCAGTTGTCCGCTGTCCAGCACGCCTTCCGTATCGACCGCTTCGATGCGCCGTTTGACCTCGGTGACAATACCCGGATGCGCCACATCCTGCAGGTAGGCGACAATGCCTTCGGTCCGCGTACGCGCGCCAACCAGAATCGGATCGAGCGTCAGCCGTGCATCCTTCAGCTTGCGGCGCAGCAGGGCGGTATTGACGCGCAGCACTTCATTGAAGGCGTCCTGCGGTCCGCGCACGAGCGGCTCGGTTTTGGGCGAGCTGACGTTGCGGTGCTCCCAGCCTTCAGAAGTGACGGCCAGCCCTGTGGGCTCGCCTTCGATCAGCAAGATGGTGCGCGAGTCAAGCAATCCGCCGACGATGGCCTCCAGTCCGCTCACCTGCTGAATACCGCTCGCCGTCAGGATGCGGCGCTCCAGCAGATCAAGCAGCGGACCTTCGGCGAGCTGCTGCGGCTGAGCCTTCAGAAGCGGCACGATGACGCATTGATGCACGATGTCCTTGTCGGCAAGGCCATCCAGATAAAGCACCGCGCCGCGGGTCGTCCCGCTGCTGCCGACGGCAAGCTCAAGGCTGCGCACGACCAAGTCGGACGCTTGGTGCACGGCGCAGCGAATCGCTGCGACATCGCGGTCGAGCTCGCCGCTGAGTGCGCTGCCGGAGCGGGGCTGGTCGGGCGCTGCATGGGCCGTGACGACGCCGCCATGCGAAGCGGGACCAGCGTTGGTAGCCGCCATCGCCGCTGGGCTGGCTGCGCCGGAAGCAGAAGGGTCGGGCGCTGGTTGAGTCGTGCCGGAGCTGTCGGTCGTTGCGGCTTCTGCCAGCTGCGACTGCCCCGCGCTGCTGTGATAGCGCCGCTTTAACCAGAACGGGCGCATCACGGGCTGCCAAGCTGCCCAAGCAGCGCATGCAGGCATCGATGAACAAGACCGAACAAAGCGGTCAGACGATTGGCGGCATGAAGCGCGGCCAGCGTCAGGGCTATGGCTCCCAGACATAAGTAGGCGCGCACGACGCCGCGCTGCTCAAGCCGCACCGTTTTGCCGGGAAAGCCGGCGGCCAGCAAAGCGCAGGTGGTTAGCAGAGCGAGCATGAGAAGCCCTCCATTCTGATTTTTTGATACTTTGTCCATTTTTAGTCATTTTTATGAGCGTTGGAGATTTGAGATGAGGGTGTGCGACAGACAAATCCTTGGGACCGAGCGCAGAATATCACACGGGCCGCCGCGTGTCAGCATCGGACCACACAAGTGGGGGGCACCTTACATCGCCGAGCTGGCAGAAACAGAGAGAGGCGGGAGAAGAGAGGGAGATTGACAGCAGAGGCTGTGAGAGTAGAAGAGGTTGTGCTAGGCAGAAAGCGAAGCATTCAGTCCAAAAAGCCCCGCACGGAGCGGCGTCAGACGGTCACAACCGGAAGGTTCTGCCTGACGCCCGCTCACAGGCGGGGCCGTTTCGTTTTGTGCTATAGACACATACGCAAAATTTCCCGCACATCGCTCGCTTCCAGCTTGCGGAACGAGCCGATCGGGCCATATCGCACCGCTTCTTCGGCCATGCGGTCAAGCTGCTCCTCGCCGATGCCCGCCTCACTCAGCGTGCTAGGCGCGCCGATGCGGCGGAAATAGTCGCGGGTAGCGTCGATCCCGGCCAGCGCCAGCTCCTCTTCGCTGCGGCCGGTCGGATCGATGCCCCAGACGCGCACCGCATATTGGGCAAAACGGTCGGGACGCGACGTATAGACATAACGCATCCAGTTCGGAAACACAATCGACAGCCCGGCGCCGTGGGCGATATCATAAATCGCGCTGATTTCATGTTCAATCGCATGTGAGGCCCAGTCGGACTGCATGCCGGGATTCATCGTGCCGTTCAGCGCCATCGTCCCGCACAGCAGCAAATTGGCGCGCGCTTCATAATTCTCGCCATCGGCCAGCGCCAGCTCACCGTTCTCTACAACGGTTTGCAGAATCGATTCGGCATAGCGCTCCTGCAGCGGCGTATCCGGTGTTTGACTGAAATACTGCTCGAATACGTGCGACATGATGTCGACGATCCCGTTAACCGTCTGATTGCGCGGCACGCTGAACGTCAGCTTGGGATCGAGAATCGAGAAGCGCGGGTAGGCATGGATCGACGAAAAAGCCCGCTTCAGCTTCGCTTCCCAATGTGAAACGACCGAGCTGCCGTTCATCTCCGAGCCGGTTGCCGCCAAAGTCAAAATCGTGCCAAGCGGCAGCGCTTCGCTTATTTGAGCCTTGCCGACGAAAAAATCCCACACGTCGCCCTCATAAGGCACGCCGACAGCAATTGCCTTGGCTGCATCGATCACGCTGCCTCCGCCCACGGCAAGAATGAACTCGATGCCTTCGCGGCGGCAGAGCTCAATGCCCGCTTGTACCGATGTCAATCGCGGATTTGACTCGATACCGGCCAGCTCGTGGACGGTTGCGCCGTTTTTGTGCAGATGACCGAGCACTTCGTCGTATAAGCCGCTTTTTTGAATGCTGCCGCCTCCGTAGACGAGTAAAATCTTTTTGCCGTATGGCTTGAGCAGCATGCCGAGCTGGCGCACCGTGCCCGAACCGAAGACAAGCTTGGTGGGATTATATA
This sequence comes from Paenibacillus athensensis, assembly GCF_004514475.2. Taxonomy (GTDB): domain Bacteria; phylum Bacillota; class Bacilli; order Paenibacillales; family NBRC-103111; genus Paenibacillus_AL; species Paenibacillus_AL athensensis. The sequence goes on from NZ_MYFO02000002.1 coordinate 50,822, forward strand.
GTTGGAACGTATTCATACGATTAGCAACCTCCGTAATTATTGGGATGGTGTTCCCCGTCATTGTAGCACAAGGGAGGCCGGGAGAAAAATAAAGCGGGATTCCCGCTTGCAGGCTTGTCCGGCCGAGCAGGCCAAGCCGCGAGCTGGTGAGGCTTCAGCCCGTCTGGCTTGCTTGCTGGGGGAGCGGCCATCGCGGCTTGGATGCCCGTTGTTCAGTTGGACTGTTCGTCGGATGCGGCAAAAGGAATGGATGCCAGCTGCGACAGCGGCGGCGAATCGCTATTCCATTCGTTGGCGATGTGTTCGGCGATTGCTTGTTCGTTCATCAAGGCCTCACGCCGTGTGGCGTCTGCTGTCTCCGATTGCGCCTCTACGGCAGGTAATAGCTCTCCGATGGCTGGAGGAGCCGCGGACGGGCTCCCGGTTGGGGCGTCAACCTTGGGCGCAGCCTCGAATCCAGCGTCAGCCATCTGCGTGTGCGCCGCTTGCCTAACGACCGATGCGGGCTGCGCGTTCGTTGGCTCCGGCATCGCGGTTGCAGCGTCGGGCAGCGCCACCGGCGCATGTGCCTCTACAACCGCCGCATGGATGGTTGCAGTCGGCTCCGGCCGCGGCGGAGCAGCAAGCGGTGACGCAGCGCCGTCGTGCACGGCTGCGGCCGGGGGCATTTTTCCGGCCTGCCTGAGCAAAAAAGCGGCATACGCCATCGGCTTGGCATACGTGGCCTGCCATTCCTCCAGCATATCCGCTTCCTTGAAGCTGTAACGCTGGTCTTTGCCATTGCATTCAATAAAGAGCGGGAAGCCGTCGGTGCTCAAGCCGATGTCCAGACCGAGATCGGCCATGTGCGGAAGCCGGGCGCTCAGCTGCTCGGCGACGCGCAGCGCAAAATCGCGCATGCCGGCGATTACGGCTTCGCCGTTCAAGTGCGGGCAGGCCTCGGCGAGCAGCTCAGGCAGCCGCCGGACCTGGCCGCCCAGCGCAACGTTCGTCACATAGAGGTGGGGCGCAGCGACTTTGGCGACGATGCCGGACACGCCCCAGCAGCCGTCGCCGCCACGCTGCACAGACACGCGCATATCGAACGGCCGGCCTTCCGCCGTGGCCAGCGGCAAACGCTGCTGAACGACGTACGGCATGCTGGCGATACGGCGAAGCAGCACCAGCGGCAGGCCGGTGCGAAAACGCACGGTCCGCCAGCGGCGATTGCTGACGCGCAGCGTATCCGGGTACGTCAGGCTCCAGCCGCCGCCCGCCCGCTCCAGCTTCATAATGCCGCGGCCAATGCTGCTTTGGCTCGGCTTGATAATCAGGGAAGAGAAGCTGCGCATCAGCGAGCGGATCGAAGTCGGGCTGGCCGGCAGGGTTACGGGCAAATGGGGGCGCAAAGCGGGCTGCTCCATCAGCAGACGGTGGATGAGCAGCTTGCTGTAACGGTTGCGGCCGTTAAACACGGCAATGCCGCATTCGCTCCAACGGGACAGCTCGCGGTTGGAACGCCGGTCGCCGTATATGGCTCGATTGTGGATAACGGCAGGGATCGGCAGCCATCGGCGCACGAACCCGCCGGACTCGGGAACATAGGCGTGAACTTGCATGGTGGTCCATTGAACATCCTGCATGCGAAAAAATATCGGGATCAAGCCGTCAGCCTGGCCGGCCTGCACGTAGAATTGCACGGCCTCGTAGCCGGTCTGGCCGGTGGGCAATTGGCTGAACAACACGTCGTTGACCAGAATGCCTGCATAGGAAGCATCCATAAGAGGGTTCGCTCCTTTCGAGGGCGTCGGACGGGTAGCCGCATGTACAGTGTATGGGGATACTGGCGCAAGCGTTTGGACAGGAGCGGGGAACGCCGGGCGAATCCCCAAGCCTTGCGGCAAATTCCGCATATGCATATAGAGTGAAGACGTATGAGGTGTATTGGCGGGAGGGAACTTGATGAATCGAAAACCGTGCGTCGCGATCGTTACGCCGGGTGCTTTTCCCGTACCTTCCGGCAAAAGCAGCTCGGTCGAGCAGGTCGTCGAAAAGCTCGCCGAACGGCTTGCACCCCGCGTAGCCACCGTAGTCTTTGGCAGAGCTACGTCGTTTCAACGCGCTGCGGAAACACGCGCCGGCGTCAGCTATCGCCGCGTCCCTTACGGCAATCCTAGAGCCTATATCGCTCGGGTCAGCGCCAAGCTCGCGGCGCTGCGGCCAACTGTGATTCAGGTGGAGAATCGTCCGCGTTTTGCCGCTTATTTGCGCAAGCGACATCCGCGTGCCGAAATCACCTTGTCGATGCATTCGACGTATTACATTTCCCGTCCGCATATCGGCCGTAAGGAGCTGGCTGCTTGTTTGCGCTGTGTGGACCGCGTCATTGTGAACAGCCGTTTTTTGCAGGGCTGGCTGGCCCGCCGCGTTCCGGGCTGCGCGCACAAAATCGTCGCCCAGCATCTCGGAGTCGATGCAAACGGCTTTATCTCACGCTGGACGCCGGAAGGGCAGGCACTGCGCGAGGCCAAGCTGCGGGAACTCGGCATCGGCGAAGACAGGCGCATTGTGCTGTATGTCGGCCGGCTGATTCCGCGCAAAGGCGTCCATCTCCTGCTCGAAGCGATGCCGGCGATTGCCGAGCAGCATCCGCAGGCGCTTTTGATTGTGGTGGGCGGGGCGTTTTACGGCTCGAAGCGCGAGTCCGGCTATGTGCGGAAGCTGCACCGGACGGGCAACGCGCTGCGGCAGCATGTGCGTTTTGTACCGTATGTGCCGCATCAGGAGGTGGCTTCGTGGTATCGGCTGGCCGATGTCGCCGTTGTCCCCTCCGTCAAGGAGGAAGCGTTCGGACTGGTCAATATCGAGGCAATGGCTTCGGGCGTCCCGGTGGTGGCTGCGCGCTCCGGCGGGATTGAAGAAATCATCGCCCACGGTACGACCGGATACATGACGACCTCCGGCTGTCCGGTCACAGAGCTGGCGGCCTATATCGTACGCTTGCTGGCCGATGCCGAGCTGCAGCGGGCGATGGGCGAGCAGGCCGTGCGCCGCGTTCAATCGCTGTTTACTTGGGAGCGGCTGGCAGCTGAACGGGCGGCCTTGTACGGCGTGCCTGATATGCCACCGCTGTAGCGCTAAGGTGCGATGCGGTTGACCTGAGGGGCGCGTTGATCGCCGGAAGCCGTGCCTATTTTTCCGCACCGTACGCGAATGGCCGGCCATGCGGCGGCTGCCAGAGCTGGCGGTTGTGACCGAGCTGCCGGAAAATGAGTCGGTTACGTGCCGTTTCGCGGCCCCAGTATTCGGAAGGATCTCGGAGGAAGTGCAACAGGCCCGTTGCTGCGAGCCGAAGCCTCCGACGGCGGGAAACGGTGGAGGAGGGCGGCGGGTCCGCGGGGCTTTTTCCACCAACAAGGTTGCCGAAAGGCGGCCTGAGCTGCGGGACAAGCTTTTTTTGGGCGGTTGGCAGGTTGTACGTTTTTGCAAGGCGGATGTACCGAGCGGCGGGCGGATGAATATGGTAACATGTGACAGTTTTCGAACATTGAAGGAGAGAAGTCTATGAGCAGACGTAAACATAAGGACGATGCAGGCAAACCGTTTGTCCGGCGCGTAAGCTCCAAAACGAACGAGCTGCGCTGGCTTGACGAGCCGGAGCGCAAGCTTGCCGCCCCCGCGGCCGCTGCTTCGCAGGAAGACGAACATGCGGTCATTTCCAAAATTGCGTTGAAGCCGTCCGTTCGCAAAAAGCAGGAGGCGGCTCCCGAGCCGACATCCCCGGTAAACGAGCCGGAGTTGTCCGATGACGAATTGATCGAAACGCCGGACGCTGCGCTGTCGCTGCTGGCTGAGCGCCAGACCGGAGGCTACGGCCAGCCGGTTATTTACACGGACGATATCGTCGAAGAAGCGGTGACCTCGGATAAAATCGCCCGCCGCTCGATCGACGAGTCGAAGCTGAAGCCGCAAAGCATCGGGGCCAAAAGCATTCGCGATTTGGCCATCGACCACACCAAGCTGGCGCCAGGCAGCGTCACCCGCGACAAAATCGCCCCCGGCGCCGTCGATATCGAGCACTTGGCCCCGCAGGCTGTTTCGGGCGACAAGCTGCAGGATCATTCGATTGCCGGCAGCAAGCTGCAGGACAAAAGCATCACGTCAGACAAACTGGCCGATCAGACGATTGATGCGCTGAAGCTGGCTCCGGGCTCGATTCTGCCGCACCATATGTCGGAGATGGCGGTTACGACCGAGCTGCTGGAGGATCAGGCCGTTACGGGAGATAAAATCCAAAGCGGCGCCGTGCACGCCCGCCACCTGGCCAACTACAGCGTCGATACGGCCAAAATCGCCGATGCTGCCATCACGGGCGACAAGCTGCGCGATTTGGCGGTCAGCGAAGAGAAGCTCGCGCCTGAAAGCGTAGCGTCGTTCCATTTGCAGCCAGGCAGCGTGCAACGCCAGCATTTGGGCGACGGTGTGGTGCAAAGCGATAATATTGCCGCCGATCAGGTGCGCAGCGTGCATATTGCCGACGGCGCCGTGCAGTTTTTTCACCTGCAGGACGAGGCGGTGACTGCGAGTAAGCTGCAAAAGGGCGCCGTTGGTCCGGCGCAGCTCGGCGAGCAGGCCGTCGAGGGACGGCATCTGCAGGAAGGCGCGGTCGGCGCGGAGCATCTGGGCGATGAAGCGGTCACGACCGGCAAGCTGGCGCCGGGCAGCGTGGCGACCGATCGGCTGGCCGATGGAGCGGTGACCGCAGAGAAGCTGGCCCCGGAAGCCGTTGGCTCCGCCCAACTGGCGCCGGAAGCGGTGGGCCCGCAGCAGCTGGCTGCCGGCGCCGTACACGCGGGGCATTTGCAGCCGGGGGCGGTCGTGTCCGGCGTCATTGCGCCCGGCGCGGTCGATGCCGAGCATATCCGGCCGCAGTCGATTGACGCCGGTCTGCTGCAGGACGGCGCTGTGACGGCGGCGAAGCTGCAGGGCGGCGCGATTGATGGCCGGCACCTGCGCGAGCTGGCGGTGGACACGGCTCACTTGGCCGACTATGCCGTTACCGGGCCGAAGCTGGCTCCGGAGTCGGTCTCGATGGAGAAGCTGGCCGATTTGTCCGTCGGCAGCGCCAAGCTGGGCGACGAGAGCGTCCATTCGGAGAAGCTGGCACGCGGCGCTGTCGGCTCCGGCCATGTCCAGAATGCGGCGATAACGCGCCGGCACTTGGCCGACCGCAGTGTGGACGGCAGCAAGCTGGAGGCCGGCGCAGTCGGCGGCGAGCATCTGGCGGCGGAATCCGTCGATGCCTCGAAGCTGGCGGAGGAATCCGTAACAGCGGAGAAGCTGGCTCCGCTGGCTGTTGAGGGCCGGCATATTCAGCCTGGCAGCGTGGACGGCGGCCATTTGCAGCTGGAGACCATCGGGCCGGAGCATCTGGTGCATGGCGCGTTCACGATTCACCAGCTGGCCGACCGCAGCATTGCCAGCAGCAAGCTGCAAAGCGGGGCTGTGGACGAAGAGATCCTGGCCCCGGGTTCTGTGACGGAAGCGAAGCTGGCGTATGGCGCGGTTGGCAGCGAGCATGTGCAGCGGGGAGCGATTTTGACCCCGATGCTGCGCGATGAGGCTGTCACCGAAGCCAAGCTGGCCGATGCTGCCGTGACGGGAGGGAAGCTGGCTTCCGGCAGCATCGATGTGACGAAGCTGTCGGCGGGCGCTGTCGGCAGCGTGCAGCTGATCGACGCCTCCGTCACTGCATCGAAGCTGGCAGCGGAGAGCGTCAACGGCGGCAAGCTGGTCGCGGGAGCCGTGAGCGCGCGTCATCTGGCGGACGGAGCGGTGACGCTGTCGAAGCTGGCGGCGGAAAGCGTGGACGGCAGCAAGCTGGCTGCGGAAGCGGTGAGCGAGGCGCATGTGGCGGACGGAGCGGTGACGCTGTCGAAGCTGGCAGCGGAAAGCGTGGACGGCAGCAAGCTGGTCGCGGAAGCGGTGAGCGAGCGGCACGTTGCGGACGGAGCGGTGACGCTGTCGAAGCTGGCAGCGGAGAGCGTGGACGGCAGCAAGCTGGTCGCGGAAGCGGTAAGCGCGCGTCATCTGGCGGACGGAGCGGTGACGCTGTCGAAGCTGGCGGCGGAGAGCGTGGACGGCAGCAAGCTGGTCGCGGAAGCGGTGAGCGAGCGGCACGTGGCGGACGGAGCGGTGACGCTGTCGAAGCTGGCAGCGGAGAGCGTGGACGGCAGCAAGCTGGTGGCGGAAGCGGTGAGCGAGCAGCACGTGGCGGACGGAGCGGTGACGCTGTCGAAGCTGGCGGCGGAAAGCGTGGATGGCAGCAAGCTGGTGGCGGAAGCGGTAAGCGAGCGTCATGTGGCGGACGGAGCGGTGACGCTGACGAAGCTGGCAGCGGAAAGTGTGGACGGCAGCAAGCTGATCGCGGGAGCGGTGAGCGAGGCGCATGTGGCGGACGGAGCGGTGACGCTGACGAAGCTGGCAGCGTGCAGCGTGGACGGCAGCAAGCTGGTCGCGGAAGCGGTAAGCGAGCGGCACGTGGCGGACGGAGCGGTGACGCTGACGAAGCTGGCGGCGGAAAGCGTGGACGGCAGCAAGCTGATCGCGGGAGCGGTGAGCGAGGCGCATGTGGCGGACGGAGCGGTGACGCTGACGAAGCTGGCGGCGGAAAGCGTGGACGGCAGCAAGCTGATCGCGGAAGCGGTGAGCGCGCGTCATCTGGCGGACGGAGCGGTGACGCTGTCAAAGCTGGCCGCAGGCAGCGTCGATGGGACGAAGCTTACCGGCAAAAGCGTGGACGGCACGAAGCTGACGTCGGAATCGGTAAGTGAGCGCCATTTGACGGACGGCTCGGTGACGTTGTCAAAGCTGGCCGCAGGCAGCGTCGACGGGACGAAGCTGAAGGACGGAAGCGTAGACGGCACGAAGCTGGCTTCGGAATCGGTGAATGAGCGCCATTTGACGAACGGCTCGGTGACGCTGTCGAAGCTGGCGGAAGGCAGCGTCGATGGAACCAAGCTGACGGGCGGAAGCGTGGACGGTACGAAGCTGGCTTCGGAATCGGTGAATGAGCGCCATTTGACGAACGGCTCGGTGACGTTGTCGAAGCTGGCGGAAGGCAGCGTCGATGGAACGAAGCTGACGGGCGGAAGCGTGGACGGTACGAAGCTGACCGCGGGAGCAGTGAGCGAACGTCATCTGATGGACGGCTCGGTGACGTTGTCGAAGCTGGCAGAAGGCAGCGTTGATGGAACGAAGCTGACGGACGGAAGCGTGGACGGCAGCAAGCTGATCGCGGGAGCGGTGGGTGAGCGTCATTTGACGGGCGGCTCGGTGACGTTGTCGAAGCTGGCGGAGGGCAGCGTTGATGGAACGAAGCTGACGGACGGAAGCGTGGACGGCAGTAAGCTGACCGAGGAAGCGGTGAGTGAGCGCCATTTGACGGATGGCTCGGTGACGTTGTCGAAGCTGGCTCAGGGTAGTGTGGATGGCAGCAAGCTGGCGAACGGAAGCGTGGACGGCAGCAAGCTGATCCCGGGAGCGGTGAGTGAGCGCCATTTGACGGATGGCTCGGTGACGTTGACTAAGCTGGCTCAGGGTAGCGTGGATGGCAGCAAGCTGGCGAACGGAAGCGTGGACGGCAGCAAGCTGATCGCGGGAGCGGTGGGCGAGCATCATTTGACGGATGGCTCGGTAACGATGTCGAAGCTGGCGGAAGGTTGCGTCGATGGAACCAAGCTGGCGGACGGAAGTGTGGACGGCAGCAAGCTGATCGCGGGAGCGGTGGGCGAGCGTCACTTGACGGATGGCTCAGTGACGTTGTCGAAGCTGGCTGACGGCTCGGTGGACGGCAGGAAGCTGTCGGACGATAGTGTGGATGGGACGAAGCTGGCAGCGGGTGTGGTGAGTGAACGCCATCTTGCCGACGGCTCGGTGAGCGCAGCCAAGCTTGCGCCCGGCAGTCTGGACGGAACAAGGCTTTCTTTTGCCAGTGTCGACGGCACGAAGCTGACTGCGGGAGCGGTAAGCGAAGCTCATCTGATGGAGGGTGTAGTGACCAGCGCCAAGCTGGCAGCAGGCAGTGTCGAGGGATCGAAGCTGGCCCGCGGTGCGATCAGCGACGTGCATATTTTGGACGGCGTCATTAGTGCTTCCAAGCTGGCTCCCGGCTGCGTAGACGGGACGAAACTGATTGGCGGAGCGGTAAGCGAGCCGCATTTGGCGAACGGTGCTGTGACGGGAGCGAAGCTGTCTCCGGGCAGTGTAGATAGTACCAAGCTGACGGCCGGCGCTGTCAATGAAGTGCATTTGGCGGACGTATCGGTCACGTCGTCGAAGCTGGCTTTTGGCAGTGTGGATAGCACGAAGCTGACGGCTGGCGCGGTAAGCGAGGGACATTTGGCCGAACGCGCGGTGACGCTGGCGAAGCTGGCTGAAGGCAGCGTGGACGGAACGAAGCTGACGGCCGGAGCTGTCAATGAAGCGCATCTGGCCGAAGGGGCGGTCAGCCGCTCCAAACTGGCGATGGGCAGCGTGGATGGCGCGAAGCTGGCTGCCGGAGCGATCAGCGAGCTGCATATTGCCGACGGCTCCGTGACCCGTAGCAAGCTGGCCACAGGCAGCATCGATGCCGCCAAGCTGACCGCTAATGCGATTCATGAGGCTCATTTGACCGACGGCGCGGTCACGGCAGCGAAGCTGGCTTCTGCCAGTGTGGACGCCGGGAAGCTGGCGGCGGGCGCTGTGAATGAAGCGCATTTGGCCGAAGGCGCGGTGACGGGGAGCAAGCTGGCAGCTGGCAGCGTCGATGGCGGCAAGCTGGCAGCTGGAGCGGTCGGCGCCGAGCATATTCGCGACGGTGCGCTGAGCGGCGATAAACTGTCGCCTGGCAGTGTGGACAGCAGCAGGCTGGCGGCCGGGGCGGTAAGCGCCGAGCATGTGCGCGACGGATCGCTGAGCGGCAACAAGCTGGCCTTCGGCAGTGTCGACGGTACGCGGCTGGCCGCTGGGGCGGTCAGTGTCGTACACGTCCAGGACGGTGCGCTGAGTGGCGAAAAGCTGGCTTTTGGCAGTATCGACGGCACGAAGCTGGCGGCAGGCGCTGTCACAGCGGCGCATATTCGCGATGGCGCTTTGAGCGGCGAAAAGCTGGCCTTCGGCAGTGTCGACGGCAGCAAGCTGGCTGCCGGTTCGGTAGGGCCGGCCCACGTGCAGGACGGCGTTCTCAGCGGCGACAAACTCGCGCCGGGCAGCATTGACAGCAGCAGGCTGGCCGCAGGCGCCGTTGGCCCCGAGCATGTACGCGACGGTGCCTTGGGCAGCGAAAAGCTGGCCGCCGGCAGCATCGACGGGACGCGGCTGGCGACAGGAGCTATTGGCGAAGCGCATGTTCAGGACGGGGCGGTCACGCCTGCCAAGCTTGCTTTTGTCCCGGTTCAGGCCGCTGCCACCCAATCGAACACACTTCAGCAGTTCGGATTGGTGCCTTTTGAAATGAAAATTCAGGACGAAACGCTGGAGGTGGAAATCAGCTTCGACGCGCCTTTTGCCAATGAGCATTATGTGCTCACAGCGATGACCAACCATCCGGCCTGCTATGTATCGGTTAAAAAGAAGCTGACCGACTCCGCTGTCATCTCCGTGATCCGGGCGAAATTCTCGCACGATCAGTACGGCATCGTCAACTGGATTGCGATCGGAGCCAAAGGATAAATTAATGAAAAAATCGACCTTGTCTGTTGGGGCAGACGGGTCGATTTTTTTGTCCGTATTCGCTATGATGAGGGGAGGGGGGATGCGGTTGAGCTTTTTTATGGTGTGGGTCTTGCCGATTTTGCTGATCGGGGTTCGTGGCTGCACTGGTCTTGTCTCCGATCAAGCAATTGGATGGGATGTACCGTGTAGTTTTTTACGGAGTAGCGCCTGTTTTGATTTTAATATTCGGCGTGTTGCTCCGGTTGGAGGAGCTCCGTCAGTTCCTTTTTCATCCCAACCAAACGCTGCTTCACTTACTGAAGTCGCTGACGGAATCTCCATTTGTAATTGCCTTTATCTTGCTGGCAGCTTTAGCTGTTGAGAGATGGGTTGAAGCTAAAAGACGGAAGCCAAGTGAATGAAGACCTTTTCTGCGGATGTGCAGGCAAGGTCTTTTTTCTGTATCGGTTTCAATCCATGCTCCCGCGTAAGGAGCGACAGGAGTATTAAATGGGACTGTTAGATCGAGTCATGTTTCAATCCACGCTCCTGCGTAAGGAGCGACGGCACATACTCTACGTAACTACCATCAGGCGCAAAGTTTCAATCCACGCTCCCGCGTAAGGAGCGACATGGACATGTCTTAACGAGAGGAGGTGAGGGAGAGTTTCAATCCACGCTCCCGCGTAAGGAGCGACGCGATTTTCTCTTATAATTTCGACAAGCTTGAGCTGTTTCAATCCACGCTCCCGCGTAAGGAGCGACAAGAGTCTTGCAATGTCCCACGGGATGCTAAAGGGGTTTCAATCCACGCTCCCGCGTAAGGAGCGACTCATGCGTATCATAGAGCTGGCTAAATTTTTTGACGTTTCAATCCACGCTCCCGCGTAAGGAGCGACCAAGGTAATAAGTTGGCAAGGTGTACGAGCTCAAGTTTCAATCCACGCTCCCGCGTAAGGAGCGACATGGAGCAGGCGAAGCAGAAGATTTCGTTCCAGTGTTTCAATCCACGCTCCCGCGTAAGGAGCGACGACTATACAGACGAGCAGTATCAAGCATTTTACGTTTCAATCCACGCTCCCGCGTAAGGAGCGACGTGCAAACGATTCGCTTGATCAGATGGACGGCAAGAGTGTTTCAATCCACGCTCCCGCGTAAGGAGCGACTTTAATGCTTGTGACCAAAATTTCGGACCTGAACAGTTTCAATCCACGCTCCCGCGTAAGGAGCGACGAGGTGCTGCGCTAATGTACACCATGTTGGATTTTTTGTTTCAATCCACGCTCCCGCGTAAGGAGCGACCTCATGGATGTACTCATTGACTACTGCGTATTTGTTTCAATCCACGCTCCCGCGTAAGGAGCGACGATTTCTGCCGGGTATTTGATGTACTCCAAACGGTTTCAATCCACGCTCCCGCGTAAGGAGCGACATCTGACGATTAAAACCAAGGAGGATAACGAAAATGTTTCAATCCACGCTCCCGCGTAAGGAGCGACGTGCGCGTGTACGGCATGGACATGTGGGGCTACTGGTTTCAATCCACGCTCCCGCGTAAGGAGCGACCCGGGAGATACGATGCGCGGCACAAACATGCACCATGTTTCAATCCACGCTCCCGCGTAAGGAGCGACAGCACCCCTCGCGAGCCCTTGTGTAGCAAGGACTGGCGGGGGCATTTGCGCGAACCTCTTCGCGACAGTGCCTTTTTGCTGGCCGAGTTGGCCTTCAAGCACTTCGCAAGCCCATCAGACGGCACCACAAACCCTTGCGTGGCAAGGAGTTGCGGCATTGCGGAGCTGTTTGCGCGAACCTCCCGGGAAATTCATGTGCGCTTGGGGTTCGCGCAAATTTTTAACAGCTACCTGAAATGACTGTAACATATCTGCAAGTCCCCCAGCAACGGCGGATATGCGTGCATTCACATTGCGATGGTTTCGAAATTTTTTGGCGTATCGCGGACGCTTTTTTCTTATTTTACCAAAATTATGAAGGAATCTGGCGATTTTTGAAGAATGAGTAGTTGTCCATAGGAAAAAGGAACTATTTGGATGAAAAGGGGCGAACAGGTGGACAAGCTGATTCGGTTATTTGACATTATAATGGCCATTCAGGCCAATCCGGGAATTACTGCGAAAGCCCTTGCATTCAAATGCGATTGCAGCGTTCGCACGATTTATCGCTATATCGATATGCTGGAACCGATGACGCCGCTGAGGCGCGAGGGGGGCGGTTCGGGTTATCGGTTTGCGGGGCAGTTTTACGCCTATCCGCTGGATTTGACGGAGCAGGAAACGCTCGCTTTTTCTTTGCTGCCTTCGCTCGTAGATCGCAACAAGATGCCTGCCGGTTTCGAAACAGCACATGACAAGGTCATGTCCGCGCTCGCGGGTAAAAGCCCCCGCCACCACATGCTCGGCGACATCACTGATGTGATCCAGATGGGGATGCCGGCGTACCGGCCGGACAACCCGAACTGGCTGGCGCCGATTGTGCAGGCGATTCTGGAAAATCGGACGCTGGCTGCCGTCTATCACACGCAGTCCAGCAACGAGACGAAGGAGCGCAGGATCGATCCTTATTGTCTGGTTCCGCGCGATCAGCGCTATTATTTGATCGGTTTTTGTCATGCGAACCAAGAGATTCGCACGTTTCGCGTCAGCCGGTTTCTCCAGGTGGAGCCGACGGAGGACGTTTTTGATAAAGGAAGCTTTAATATCCGAACGTATCTGAAGCATACGTGGTCGATCCAGCGTGGCGACAAAAACATTCGTTTCAAGGTGCGCTTCTCATCCGCAGTTGCCCGCTATGTGCAGGAGAAGGAGTTGTTCGTCGAGCCTAAGCTTACTCCGCTTGCCGATGGAGGTTTGCTTTTTGAAGTGACCGTGAATAATGAGCGCGAGTTTTTGAAATGGGTGATGCAGTACGGCCCGGATGCGGAAATTGTTAGTCCTGCGACGACTCGTCAAAAAATGAAGGTCAAGCTGGCGGAATGGAGTCTGCTTTATGACTAAAACATTTGTTCGGGTGACACACATGTTGTCACTGGGGCTGTGATAGATTGTCCTTACTGGAATAAATGAGAAAAGGAGATGTATATGCCGATGTCCGATTCTGCAGCAGGCAGTCAGTATTACGCACATCGCACAGACTCCGCCAACAAGGAGGATTGGCAGACACTCAAAGCGCATTTGGAAGGCGTAGCCAAGCTTGCCAAGGAATTTGCGGCCCAATTTGGCGCTGGCGAATGGGGTTGGCTGGTTGGCATGCTGCATGATGTGGGGAAATTCTCCAAGGAATTTCAACGCAGGCTGGAAGGCGAGAGATTAAGCGTCGATCATGCGACAGCGGGAGCGCAATATTTGGACGAACGATGGAAAAAGCTTGGCGCGAACGCTGCCCGCAGGCGTATAGCATCTTACGTGATTGCAGGCCATCACGCAGGATTGGCCGATTACGGCACCCCGGCTTCGATCGGTGAACGGGCGTTATGCCGCAGACTGCTTAAAACGATTCGCGAATACAAGATGGCATTCGAACAGGAAATGAAGCTGGAGTTGAACTTGCCCGAATTGCAGCTAGGCACAAGTCTACATGAAGGCTTGCAGCTTTCGCTGTTTATCCGCATGATTTTTTCCTGCTTGGTTGATGCCGATTCGCTGAATACAGAGGAATATGCGGATCAAGAGAAATTTGCGGCGCGGGGAAAAAGTTGCCCCTTGCACGAGTTTTGGCCGGTTTACGAGCAATATATGAGGACAAAATTTGCTGTCAGTCGGCATCCTGTCGATCCGCTGCGCGCGGAGCTGCGCGAGGAAATCTTGCGTGCGGCGGACAAGCCGCCGGGGTTATTCGAGCTGACGCTGCCCACGGGTGCGGGCAAGACGCTAATTGCTTTGGGGTTCGCGTTAAAGCATGCTGTCGAGCACTCGCAAATGCGGAGAATTATTTTTGTGTTACCTTACGCGAATATTATTGAACAGAACGCTGCGGTATTTCGCGAGGTGTTGGGACGCGAGGCGGTGCTGGAGCATCATTCGAACGTACGCCACGAGAAGGATGACGAGGATACAGAGCTGGATAAAGATTATGCGAAAATGAGTCAAAAGCTGGCGTTAGCCGCGGACAATTGGGATTGTCCTGTAGTCGTGACGACCAATGTGCAGTTTTTCGAGACGTTGTTTTCCAATAAACGCACGCGTTGCCGCAAGCTGCATAACTATGCGAACAGCATTATTGTGATCGATGAAGCGCAGATGATGAACGGGGAATTTTTTAGACCATGTTTGTATGCGCTGGAGGAGCTATCCCGTAATTACGGGTCTACCGTTGTATTCAGTACGGCTACGCAGCCGCCGATCAAGCAATTGTTTGAAAATCAGGTGCATTTACAGCCATTGGTGGCTGATCCTAAGAGACGTTTTGAGCAGTTCGAGCGAGTGCATGTGACGAATCTGGGTTCCGTTGACACGTTGGCATTGGCTGAGCGTATTGCAGGCCATGAACAGGCGTTGTGCATCGTGAATACGCGTAGAGCGTCCAGAGAGCTGTATGAAGAAGTGAGGAAAATATTTCCAGTAAGCAACAAGCATGTGTTTCACTTGAGCGCCAGAATGTGTGCGGCCCATCGGCAAAACAAGTTGCGACGTATCCGCAAACGGCTTCGTTATGGATTGCCCTGTCTGCTGATCAGTACCCAGCTTGTGGAGTGCGGAGTTGATATCGATTTTCCAGTCGTGTACAGAGAATTGGCGGGGCTGGATGCGATTGCGCAGGCGGCGGGGCGCTGCAATCGGCACGGGAGGCTGGAAGCCGGGGAAATGTATGTGTTTGAAGGCCAATTATCGTCAGGCAAGGAGAAGTGGCTGGATGTGACGGCGAGTACGGCAAGGCTGGCGTTAGAGAAATATAAGGGTAAGGAGCTGAGTGTGGAAGCGATCCGGTTTTATTTTCGCCGCTTGTATTCTCTGCGCGAGGGAGCCGTCACTCAAGGCGGAGCATCGGACGCTATGGATAAAATGGGGATTTTGCCGCTGTTGGACGAGCTGGCGGATGAGCTGATGTTTCCATTCGATGAAGTAGCTCGGCGGTTCAAGCTGATTCCGACGGTCATGAAGCCCGTGATAGTCGATTATAAAGGCCAGGCTCGGCCTTTGCTGGACAAGCTGCGCCACGCCCAGTGGACGACGGGAATTATGCGGGAGCTGCAACCGTATGTGGTGCAGTTGTATGCCAGTGAGTTTGAGGCGTTTCGTAAGGCGCAAGAGCTGGAAGAGATTCGAGAAGGCGTATTTTGCTTACGGGATACGAGGCTTTGGTATAAGGATGATATTGGAGTGGAGCCGTTTTTGGAGGAGTTTCGGTTGGCGGAGATTTACGCGGTATGATAGTTTGATTATTTATATAGCCTAAAAGTTATAAGTTGCTTCGACTGAACATAAAAAATAAAGTGTGTTCGGTCGTTCTTTTGGGAACGTGGGTTGCAACTAAAGGTTTATGGCTATGAAGGAAAAGATAACGCCTGCTAGAAAGTGGGCGTATTCTTCTAAAGGTTTATGTATTAAGGAAAAGATAAAAAGGAGGTTGAGGGAATGAAAGCCGAAGGCATTAAAATTTTATTAATGATCGCTTCGCTACTCGTATCTATCATTTCTTTATTTACTTAGCAGCAAACTCCTTGAAGTATATCAAGGAGTTTGTCGATCCTAGAAAGTAATTCAGGTGAGGAAGTATCGGGCTTCCTCTCCTTCCTTTCATAAAGAGATTTTTATTATACCATGATGATTATTTAATTACTAAATTTTCACCGAAAGGAGCATCCCATGAGCTACGGAATCAAGCTCCACGTATGGGGCGACAATGCTTGTTTCTCTCGTCCTGAGATGAAAGTGGAACGCGTCAGCTATGATGTGATAACGCCGTCGGCGGCGCGCGGGATTTTGGAAGCCATTCACTGGAAACCGGCGATTCGCTGGGTGGTGGATCGGATACAGGTACTCAATGAAATTCGTTTTGAAAATATTCGTCGCAACGAAGTGGCCGGCAAGCTGCTCGCTTCCAGTGTGAAGGCGGCGATGAGCGGCAAGACGACCGCGCTGGCGCAGGTGGTGACCGAGGAGCGTCAGCAGCGGGCGACGCTGATGCTCAAGCAGCCTGCTTATGTGATTGAGGCGCATTTTGAAATGACGGGGGCGGCCGGAGCGGAGGATACGCCGGAGAAGCATTATAATATTTTTCTGCGTCGGGCCCGGCAAGGTCAATGCTTTCAGCAGCCGTATTTCGGATGCCGGGAGTTTGCCGCACAGTTTGCGCTAATCGAAGATCGCGATGTGCTTCCGACCAGCTTTTACGAGCATGCCGGGGAAAAGGATTTGGGCTGGATGCTGTACGATATTGATTTTGCCCGCAATATGGAGCCGCAATTTTTCCGGGCAATCATGCACAACGGCTGGCTGGAGCTGGCGAAGCTGCGCGAAAGGAGGTGAACGCATGATTATTCAAGCGCTTCACCAACGTTACCTGGAGCTGGCGGCCGATCCAAAATCGAACGTCAGCCCTCTTTATTTTAGCTCGGCGAAATATACGTATGTGTTGACGATTGATCGGCAGGGTCGGCTTGTCGATATGGCGGACATGCGGGAGAATACGGACAAGAAACGTCCGTTGCTCGCGATTGTACCCGAGCAGCCCACTCGTTCCAGTGGTGTCAGTCCTTATTTTTTATGTGATAAAGCCGAATATATTCTCGGTTATGCCCAAGCTGCTGCCGATGGGAAAACCGCTGCCAAAAAAACGGCTGACGCGCTAAAAAAGTTCCAAGCCTCGCGCGAGCTAGCTTACGCGGTGCTTGGGTCTTGCGAGCATGCTATGGCGCAGGCGCTGCTCCGCTTTTACGATAACTGGAATCCGGAGGAAGCCAGACAACACAAGGCTGTACAGCCGTATGTTCAGGATTTGGACAAGGGCATCGATACGAATATGGTTTTTTACTACGATGATGAGGATGAGCTGGAGGAAGGGCAGAGCCCTCTCTTTCATAAAAACGCAACTCTTCAGCAAGCCTGGATGGATTACCGGAAGCTTGGCGACGACAGTGAGGAGTATATCGCGCAATGCTTGCTGACGGGAGAGGTCGCACCCATTGCCCGCACGCACGACAAAATCAAAGGCGTTCGCAACGCGCAATCCTCCGGGGCTTCGCTGGTGTCGTTTAATTTCCGTTCTGCGGATTCGTATGGCAAAGATAGTATGCAAAGCTACAATGCTCCTGTCAGCAAGCAGGCGATGTTCGGCTATACGACGGCGTTGAATCATTTGCTGGCCTCGCCGGATCACAGCACGGTGCTTGGCGATATGACGATTGTGTTCTGGGCCGCTGCTTCTCCGGTTGGCTTGGAGATGGAGGCGATTGCCGGCGATATGCTGAATCGTAAAGCAAGCCGCTCGGAAATTACCCAACTGCGCAAGCAGGTGCATGATGTGCTGGAACGGGCCAGACGCGGCCAAAAGCTGGATAAAACAATGATTCCGCAAGGCGATACGCCGTTTTATATGCTGGGCTTGGCACCGAATATGGCGAGGGTATCGGTCCGCTTTTTTTGGCAAGGGGAGTTTGGCGATCTGGTGGTTAAGCTGGGACAGCATGAAGCCGACATGGCGATGATTGGACTGGAGGATGCGGACGGGGAGATGCCCTCTGTCAATCGGATTTTGCGGGAAACGATGCGAGTCGGCAGTGAAGGCAAAAAGGTCGGCGATGAGCCTCCGCCTGCACTCGGCGGCGAGCTGCTGCGCGCGGTTATTCTCGGCACGGCGTATCCGTTTGCGTTATTTAATATGATTATCAATCGCGTGCGCGCGGATCGGATCGTGAACCCGCTGCGGGCGGCCATTTTGAAGGCGTATCTGAATCGTTACAGGCGCATAGGTCAAGCCGGCGCTTATTTAAAGGAGGAATTGACGGTGGCGTTACAGGAAACGAAGGAGCCGGCATACCGGCTGGGACGGCTGTTTGCGGTGCTGGAGAAGCTGCAGCAAGAGGCAGCGGGCGGAGCAGGTCGTTTAAATTCAACGATCAAGGATCGATATTTTGGGGCGGCATCGGCCAATCCTGCGGCCGTATTTCCGGTGCTGATCAAGCTGGCCCAGCATCATGTCAGCAAAGCCAAATTCGGCGAATTCCGCGACCGGGAGCTGGCGGAGATTATGCACGGCATGGACGTGACAGAGTTTCCTAAACGTCTGGA
This sequence comes from Paenibacillus athensensis, assembly GCF_004514475.2. Lineage (GTDB taxonomy): Bacteria > Bacillota > Bacilli > Paenibacillales > NBRC-103111 > Paenibacillus_AL > Paenibacillus_AL athensensis. The sequence continues at coordinate 68,743 of NZ_MYFO02000002.1, forward strand.
TCTGCAGCGGCAGGGCATGTTTATTGTCGGCTACTACCAGCAGAAACAACATATTTACGAGCAAATCAAAATCGCGTCGGATGCCAAAAAGGATCAGGCCGGAGCGACGAGCAGCACCGACGACGGACAAGCGGAATAGCCGGTTGCGGCATAGCCGATTTTTTATAAGGAAAGCAACAGACGGCGATACGCCAATTTATTTTGAAGGGATGAGATGAACATGGCAATGGTGGAAAAAGAACTGAATGCGCAAGCAGCGCCGCAAACGGCAATCGATAAGCGAATTGAATTTTCGCTGTTTTTTGAAGTCATCAACGGCAATCCAAACGGTGACCCCGACGCGGGCAATATGCCGCGAATTGATCCGGAAACAGGCTGTGGCATCGTCACAGATGTCTGTCTCAAGCGCAAGGTACGCAATTTTATCGAGCTGACGCGGGCAGGAGAATTAGGCTTTAACATTTATGTAACCGAAGGCGGCGTGCTGAACGAGCAGCACCGCAGAGCGTATCAGGCTGTGCGGCCCGACGATGCGCAGAGTAAGGAGCTGAAGCCGAAGGATGCAGCGGAAGCAGCGCTGCTGACAAGCTGGATGTGCGCGAATTTTTACGATGTGCGGACGTTTGGTGCGGTTATGACGACCAAGGTCAATACGGGACAGGTGCGGGGGCCGGTTCAGTTTACGTTTGCGCGCAGTCTGGACCCGATTTTTGCCCAAGAGGTGACGATCACCCGGCAGGCGGTGACGCAGGAAGGCTCGGAGAAGGAGCGGGAGATGGGCCGCAAGCATATCATTCCGTATGCGCTGTATCGGATGGACGGCTATATTTCGGCTTATTTGGCGGAAAAAACCGGATTTTCGGATGCCGATCTGGATGTGCTGCTGCAAGCGCTGGAAAATTTGTTTGAGCATGATCGTTCGGCGGCCCGCGGTCAGATGGCGGTGCGCAAGCTGGTGGTGTTCGAGCACGAAACGCGGCTGGGCAGCGCTCCGGCGCATCGATTGCTGGAGCTGGTGCAGGCGAAAAATAAATCCGACAACCCTCCCCGCTCCTTCACCGATTATGAATTTACGATTGACTACGATCAATTACCCAGCGGCGTCAAGCTGATCGAGCGGGCGTAAATGGCCGGGCCGGGCGGTGGAGTCGTGGCGTCGTCGGAGGAAGATGAGCTGTTGATGCTTTCCGGGATTCAGCACTATGCGTTTTGCCGCAGGCAGTGGGGATTGATCCATTTGGAGCAGCTATGGGCAGATAATGTGTTGACGTATGAAGGCAAGCTGCTGCATCGGCGGGCGGACGATCCGGCTGCCAGCGAATTGCGCGGTGGTGTGCTGATCTCGCGGGCGATGCCGTTGGTATCGCCGACGCTCAAGCTGTACGGCGTAGCCGATGTGGTGGAGTTTCACAAGGTTGACGATCAGGACGATCCGAATGCCGTCCGGTTGAACGGGCGGCGCGGCCGGTGGCGGCCGTATCCGGTGGAATACAAACGCGGCAACCGCAAAAAAGGCGACTGCGACGAGGTGCAGCTTTGCGCTCAAGCCATCGCGCTGGAGGATATGTTCGGTGTATATATTGAAGCCGGGGCACTGTATTACGGCGAGCGGGAGCGAAGGATCGGCGTTGAATTCGATGCCGGACTGCGCACGCGTGTTCGGGAGCTTGCGGCGCAGATGCACGAGGATTTTGCCCGCGGGGTGACGGCGGCAGCGGTGCGTGAGCCCAAATGTACGAGCTGTTCGCTGGAGCCGATGTGCCATCCTGGCGTAACGACGATGTCGGCAGAACGTTACGTAGCCGAGCAGCTGCGGCTGGCGGATACGTGAAAAGGAGGCGGAAACCAGATGCGCAAGCTGCTGAATACGTTGTATATTACGGCTGCGGATAGCTATTTGGCCCGTGAAGGCGAAAGCGTGATCGTGCGCAAGGAGGAGCAGACGGTACTGCGCATTCCGGTACATAATCTGGAGAGTATTGTTATGTTCGGTTATGCCGGAGCGAGTCCATCTTTGATGCAGTTGTGTATGGAACGCGGCATCTCGCTGACTTTTTTGCAGGAGAACGGTCGTTTTCTCGGCAGCGTGGTCGGGGCGGTCAAAGGCAATGTGCTTTTACGGCGTAAACAATATCGGATGGCAGACGGGCCGGAGGGTGTGCTGTTGGCGTCGCGTTTTGTGCTGGGGAAAATCGCTAACGCCCGCACCGTGCTGCATCGTGGCTTGCGTGATCATGGCGATGTGCTGGATGAAGAGAAGGTGGCGCGGGAAGCGGAGTTTTTGAAGCGATATATGCGCAGAGCGCTGACTTGCCAATCGCTGGACGAGGTGCGCGGTGTGGAGGGCGAAGCGGCGCGGCGTTATTTTGCAGCGTATCCCGAATTGATTTTGACGGATAAAACCTCGTTTACGATGCGTGGACGCACCCGCCGCCCGCCGTTGGATCGGGTGAATGCGCTGTTATCTTACGTGTATGCCTTGCTGCGTACCGATGTGCAGTCGGCGCTGGAGACGGTCGGGCTGGACCCGGCCGTTGGTTTTTTGCACCGTGATCGTCCAGGGCGGCAAAGCCTAGCGCTGGATTTGATGGAGGAGCTGCGCAGCTACATGGCGGATCGGCTGGTGTTGTCGCTGATTAACCGGAAGCAGATCGGAGCGAATGATTTTATCGTCAAGGAAAATGGAGCGCACCTGCTCAAGCCTGCCGCAAGAAAAGAGGTCATTACTGCGTGGCAGCAGCGCAAGCGCGAGGAGATTCGGCATCCGTTTTTGAAGGAAAGCATCCATCTTGGTTTGCTGCCCTATGCGCAGGCGTTATTGCTGGCCCGATACATACGTGGAGATTTGGACGGATACCCGCCGTTTTTGTGGAGGTGACGGGGCTATGATGGTGCTGATTACGTATGATGTAGAAACGTTAAGCGCGCAAGGCAAACGACGGCTGCGTCAGGTGGCCAAAACCTGTTTGAATTACGGGCAACGCGTGCAAAATTCAGTGTTCGAATGTTTGGTTGACCCTTTGCAATTCAAGCAAATGCGCACGCAATTGGAGCAGATCATTGATCCTGAAAAAGATAGCTTGCGCTATTATATGCTCGGCAGCAATTGGAAAAAACGCGTCGAGCATATCGGCGTGAAGGAGGCATACGACCCTGAAGGGCTGCTTTGGGTGGAGTAAACGAGGCCGATTTGCCTTGCGCGAACCCCAAGCGCACATGAAAACCCCGGGAGGTTCGCGCAAATGCCGCGGAGATGGGCAAAGCCTTGTCCCGTATGGGTTTAGTACGATGCAGACAGGCTTTCAAGGCATGTGATACAATGATTTTAGCTTATCTTGCGGAGGCTCGATTCGAGGTTCGCGCAAATAGGGCCGCAAAGCCTTGCGGGACAAGGCTTTGCGGCCCATGCTGTCGCTCCCCGCGCGGGAGCGTGGATTGAAACATGAACGTACGGTAGTTGGTTAAAGGAGTCATCCGTCGCTCCCCGCGCGGGAGCGTGGATTGAAACCCTCGGCTGTGAATTGTGCGACGTGGAAGTGCTTCGTAGTCGCTCCCCGCGCGGGAGCGTGGATTGAAACCATCCTTCACCCCATTGAATCAAAAAGACATAAGGTCGCTCCCCGCGCGGGAGCGTGGATTGAAACGATTTGCCGGCACGCTGGCCCGGCACTCAGCTCCCGTCGCTCCCCGCGCGGGAGCGTGGATTGAAACACATCTTACCTATCTTATCCAAAATATTCCCAATAGTCGCTCCCCGCGCGGGAGCGTGGATTGAAACCGACCAAACCAAACGCAGGATCAAGCAGAACCTACGTCGCTCCCCGCGCGGGAGCGTGGATTGAAACCGGCGTGGGGGAGGGGACTAGCCCAGCAGCCAGCGTCGCTCCCCGCGCGGGAGCGTGGATTGAAACTAGACGCCTGCACAGGCGTACTTTAGGGGGTTAACGTCGCTCCCCGCGCGGGAGCGTGGATTGAAACGACGACCTTCTGGCCGACCTTGTTGCCCACTCTGGGTCGCTCCCCGCGCGGGAGCGTGGATTGAAACAGCGAATACGCGCGGTTGCATATTTTGTTGTGCTGTCGCTCCCCGCGCGGGAGCGTGGATTGAAACATCGTCCGTGATCTCGATCTGTACTTCCGCTTCTGGTCGCTCCCCGCGCGGGAGCGTGGATTGAAACACATAATCAGCAAAAATATATTCGGCGCGATAAATGTCGCTCCCCGCGCGGGAGCGTGGATTGAAACACTGGAGTACGTGCCTGTTTTTTGGGCTGCGCTCACGTCGCTCCCCGCGCGGGAGCGTGGATTGAAACTTTATCAGCTTGATTTACGATTTCAGCGCTCATTGTCGCTCCCCGCGCGGGAGCGTGGATTGAAACATTATGGCCTTGAACTTGATCAAGCGAAAAAATGGTCGCTCCCCGCGCGGGAGCGTGGATTGAAACGGCGATTGGCGTCATGTCTCAATCCAACATCTATGTCGCTCCCCGCGCGGGAGCGTGGATTGAAACATTGGGGGAGGGGTGGCTTTAATGAAAATGTTCGGGGTCCCTCTCCGCGCGGGAGCGTGGATTGAAACCGCGCCCATCGTATAGATTAGGCTTACCCAACTTAAGTCGCTCCCCGCGCGGGAGCGTGCATGGAAACCACATCAACAGCACAAGCAGGTGAACGCATGACACTTCAGCAACTCAAATACGTGCTCGAAGTTGTAAAACAGGGCTCAATCAACGAAGCCGCTCGCCGGCTGTTTATTTCCCAGCCCAGCCTGTCCAACGCGATCCGCGATCTGGAGGTGGAGATGGGCATTGCCATTTTTGCAAGGTCGAATAAAGGGATTTCGTTGTCCAAGGAGGGCGCGGAGTTTTTGCGATACGCGAGGCAAGTGGTGGAGCAGGCGGAGCTGCTGGAGAGCCGGTATTTGAATGCGAAGCCGTCGCCGCAGCATTTTTCTGTGTCGACCCAGCATTATGCGTTTGCGGTGAATGCGTTTGTGAGTCTGGTTCAGCAATACGGGCATGAGGAGTACGAGCTGGCGCTTCGCGAGACGAAAACCTACGAAATCATTGAAGATGTTCAAAGCTTCCGCAGTGAAATCGGGATTTTGTATCTGAATGAATTTAACGAAAAGGTTATGAGCAAGATGCTAAAGGCCGCGAATCTGGAGTTTCACAGCTTGTTTGTGGCGAAGCCGCATATTTTTATCAGTGTGAACAACCCGCTGGCCCGGCAGTCGATGGTGACGATGGAGCAGCTCCAGCAATACCCGTATTTGAGCTTCGAGCAGGGCGAATACAATTCGTTTCATTTTTCCGAGGAGATTCTCAGTACGTTATCGCATAAAAAAAGCATTCGCGTGAACGACCGCGCCACGCTGTTCAATCTGCTGATCGGGCTGAATGGTTATACGATTTCAACCGGGGTGCTCAGCTCCGATTTGAACGGCAATGAGATAATTCCTGTTCCGTTGGATTGCGAGGAATCGATTGATGTTGGCTGGATCGCGCATCGCAATGTGGCGTTATCCATGCTAGGCGAAGCCTATGTGGAGGCGCTCAAGCAGGCGATTCGCGCTTAGCTGGACGGGGAAACCGTCTTTGTTTGCTTTTTGCTATAGTTTTTAGCTATATCAAGGTATAGGAATTAGCAGTTACCTGTCCATCAAGCCATCGTGATATCGTTGAGCTTATCAATCAATGGTTGAGCAAAGGGGAAATGAACAGATGGCAAAAAGTGGTGTACTCGGCTATCCGCGCATCGGAGAGAACCGGGAATGGAAAAAAGCATTAGAGGATCATTGGGCAGGCAAGCTGGATGAGCAGGAGCTGGACCTGCAGTTGACCGGCATCCGTTTGCAGCATTTGCGGAAGATCAAGGAAAGCGGCGCGGATTTCATTCCGGTTGGCGATTTCAGCTATTACGATCATGTGCTGGATACAGCGGTGATGTTCGGCATCGTGCCCAAGCGTTTTGCTTCTTATCAGGGCGGCGCGGTGTCCAGAGCGATTTACTACGGCATGGCTCGCGGCACGAAGGATGCGACGGCTTGCGAAATGACGAAATGGTTCAACACCAATTATCACTATATTGTGCCGGAGCTGGAGGGCGCAGAGCCGCAGTTGACGGAAAATAAACCGCTGCTCGCTTACCGCGAGGCGAAAGCGGAGCTGGGCATTGAAGGGCGGCCGGTGCTGCTCGGCCCGCTGACGTTCCTCAAGCTGTCCAAGGGCTATGCGGAGCAAGGGCTGGACGCCTGGCTGGATCGGCTGCTACCGCTGTATGCGCAGATCGTGCAGGAGCTTGAGCGCGAAGGCGTGCAGTGGGTGCAGCTCGATGAGCCGATTCTCGTGACCAAGACGGATGAAGCGGATGTACAGCGGCTCCACAAAATCTGCGCTGCGCTGACGGCTGCGGCGCCGGGGCTGAAGCTGCTACTGCAAACGTATTTCGAATCGGCGGAAGCGTACTCTGCGCTTATCGAGCTGCCGGTTCACGGCATCGGCCTCGATTTCGTGCATGGGCTGGAGGGCAATCTGGCCGCAGTGAGAGAGTATGGCTTTCCGGCCGACAAGGTGCTTGGCGCAGGAGTTATCGACGGACGGGGCATCTGGAAGGCGGCTTTATTGGACAAAAAAGCGCTGCTGGATGAGCTGTCCGCTTTTGTCCAGCCGGAGCAGCTGATCGCGCAGACGTCGTGCAGCCTGCTGCATGTTCCGGTTTCGCTGCAAAAAGAGACCGGCCTCGCGCCCGAGCTGCACGCTGCGCTTGCGTTTGCCGACGAAAAGCTCGCCGAGCTGGCGCTGCTGACGCGCGCCTTGGGCGGCGACGGCGAAACTGACGCCGAGCTGGCGGCTTACGACGAAGCGGTGCAAGCGCTGAACCGCTCGGCTTCGCGCAGCCGGCAGGATATTCGCACGGCTGCAGCGGCCATTGCGGCACAGGAGCCGCAGCGCAACAAGCCGTTTGCCGAGCGCAACGCGATTCAGCGGGCCAAGTGGCAGCTGCCGCTGTTCCCGACGACGACCATCGGCAGCTTCCCGCAGTCGGCTGAAGTGCGCAAGGCGCGCCAGTTGTGGCGTCGCGGCGAATGGAACGCCGAGCAATACAATGGATTCATCCGCGAGCAGATCGACCGTTGGGTGCAAATTCAAGAGGAGATCGGCATTGACGTGCTCGTACACGGCGAATTTGAGCGGACGGATATGGTGGAGTTTTTCGGGGAAAAGCTGGCGGGCTTTGTCTTTACGAAAAACGGCTGGGTACAGTCGTACGGCTCCCGCTGCGTGAAGCCGCCGATTATTTACGGAGATGTAGCGTTCGAAGGGCCAATGACCGTTGAGGAAACCCGTTACGCGCAATCGCTGACCCAGCGTCCGGTGAAGGGGATGCTCACGGGACCGATCACGATCATGAACTGGTCGTTCGTCCGCGAGGATATTTCCCGCGAGCAGATTGCGTACCAGTTGGCCTATGCGCTGCGGCAGGAGGTTGAGGCGCTGGAAGCTGCAGGCATCGGGATGATTCAAGTCGACGAGCCGGCTGTGCGCGAAGGCTTGCCGCTGAAGGCGTCGAAGCAGGCGAATTATCTGGAGTGGGCGGTGCGGGCCTTCCGGCTGGCCACCTGCACGGTGCGGGACGAGACGCAAATCCATACGCATATGTGCTATTGCGAATTTCACGATATGATTGATTCGATTGATGCAATGGACGCGGATGTGATTTCGATCGAGACCTCGCGCAGCCACGGCGAATTGATCGGCAGCTTTGAAGTGAATACGTATGGTAAAGGCATCGGCTTGGGCGTCTACGATATTCACAGTCCGCGCGTGCCGGAGCTGAATGAGATGACCGGCATGATCGACCGAGCATTGGCGGCGCTGGCTCCCGAGCTGTTCTGGATCAATCCGGACTGCGGCCTCAAAACGCGCGGTTATCAAGAAACCGTCGCTTCCTTGCAGCGTATGGTCGAAGCGGCTCATCTGGCGCGGGAAAAATATAAGCAGGTGCTCGTCTAGCGCACTGTATAACGTTCCGTCCGCGGCGCGTGCTGCCTGAATGGCAATACGCGCCGCATCGTGTGTCTGACGGCATATGTACGTCTGCGCCGTGCTCCGGGAGCCCTGCATAGGCCCCTTTGCCGCAAGACCGGAGTCCCGGGGATGCCCGAATTTTTTTATGCTAATGGGTAATTGGGACTAAACATGCTGCCAAACCTTTCCGATATATCTACTAACAAGTGGAATCAGGAGGTGCGGATTTATGCAAATCAAGCAATCCAGCATCGCAATGAACAGCGTGCATGCCCGTGTAGACGCGCAAACGACAGAAGAACATCTGCGCGTGACCAACACACGGACCGGCGCGGTGCTGCAAATGGATACGGTGCAATCCAGCATCACGATCTCGGGCGAAGCCCGCCAGATGTTCGAGAGAAGCCAGACGACGACGCCCGACCGGACGCCGGCCGGTGCAGGCAACGGTCAAACGGGCTCGGCCCAAGCCGCCTGCAAGGACGAGGATGACAACGAGCTGAGCGATAAGGACAAGCTGAAGATTCAAATGATTGAATCGTTCATCGAATCGACAACCGGCAAGAAAATCAAGCTGATCGTACCCAAGAAGGTGACGCTTGATGGCGCTGCGGGCGGAACGGGGGCGGCCATGACGGTCAGACCCGGCGTTCGCGTCGGCTGGGGATTGACCTACGACCGCACGGAGCACCACATCGAAGCGGAGCAAATGCAATATCAGGCTGCAGGCACGGTCACAACGGCCGATGGTCGGGAAATCCGTTTTGCCGTCGATTTGAACATGCAGCGGCAATACGAATCCGTCTCGCAGGTGAGCATTCGCGCCGGCGATCAGCCGCAGCTGTGCGACCCGTTGGTGATGAACCTGAGCGGCGCGCCGACATCGTTGACGCAGCAGAAGTACGCCTTTGACCTGAACGGCGACGGCAAGGAGGAGCAGATTGCCTTCGTGCAGCCGGGCAGCGCCTTCCTGGTGCTGGACCGCAACGGCAATGGCAAGGTCGATGACGGCAGCGAGCTGTTTGGCGTCGCCAGCGGCAACGGCTTCGCCGATCTGAGTGCCTACGACCAGGACAATAACGGCTGGATTGATGAAAACGACGCGGTTTTCGACAAGCTGCAGCTGTGGATGAAGGATGAGTCGGGAACCGACTATTTGGTCGCGCTGGGGCAAGCCGGCGTCGGCGCGATTTATTTGGGCTCGGAGCAAACCGAGTTTACGCTCAAAAATACCCAGAACGATACGCAGGGCGTCGTTCGCCGCACGGGCGTGTACCTTCGCGAGAACGGCGGAGCCGGCACGCTGCAGCAAATCGATCTGGCGCTGTAAGCGACTGCTTGCGCTAGTATAGATAAGAAGCAAGCCACCTAAGCCACCTAAGCCACCTAAGCCACCTAAGCCCTCTTAGGTGGCTTATTTCTATTTGTGGCCGCGTTCTCCCGCAACGGGAAAGTCGCTGGTTTTTGCCGGGTATGCATCCAATTTTCTTGTCCACGGTATACGTCCATTCCGCGTCTGCATTGGCGCATATCATGAAAGGGATGACGATAACGTTTTGTGGAAAGGGGTGCGCCTTGTGAAAGGTGTGGTACTGGCGGGAGGTACGGGCAGCCGACTGCGCCCAATGACGAAACTGATCAACAAGCATCTGCTGCCGGTTGGCGAGCGGCCTATGATTCAATACGCGATCGAGAAGCTGAGCGCTGCGGGGGTAACGGATATTTTGCTCGTAACCGGCAAGCAGTCGGCTGGCTTGTATCTGGAGTATCTCGGCAGCGGCGACGAATTCGGGGTGCGCATGACCTACAAAATCCAGGAGCAGGCCGGCGGCATTGCGCAGGCGCTGGGGCTGGCAGAGGGCTTTGTTCAACCGGGGGAATCGTTCGTCGTGCTGCTGGGCGACAATTTGTTTGAGGAGCCGCTGAAGCCGTTTCTAGACGCCTATCGACAGCAAAACAGCGGAGCGATGGTGTTTCTGAAAAAGGTTCATGACCCCGAGCGCTATGGGGTGCCGACGCTGCAGGACGGCCGCATTGCGTCCATTATTGAAAAACCGACCAACCCTGCTTCCAGCTATGCGGTGACCGGCATTTACGTGTACGACTCGCAGGTGTTTGATTTGATTCGCGAGTTGGCTCCTTCCGGACGCGGCGAGCTGGAAATTACCGATGTCAACAACGGGTACGCCTTGAAAAATCAGCTGGGCCACCAGATCATGTCCGGCTGGTGGATCGATGCAGGTACGCACGAATCCTTATTTCAAGCGGCGTTGTGGATACGCCGGGAAGAGGAATGAGCGGCCGGTCGGAACGTCGTCTGCCGGGACAAGAGGAGCGGGCTGGGAGCAGCGCCGCAGCAGCTGCAGCGGCAGTGGCCGCAGGTGCGACGCACACTGTAGCTCCAGCCACCCAAGTATCCGCAGGCGCGACGCACACTGTAGCTCCAGCCATCCGAGCAGCAGGTGCGACGCACACAGTAACTCCAGCCACCCGAGTAATCGCTGGAGGCGCGACGCACATTGTAGCTTCAGCCACCCAAGTAACCGCAGCCGCAGGCGTGACATGCGTAAAGGCTCGCTTGTTGGGAGCGGAAGCGCCATGAAGGTGCTGCTGACAGGGGCGGGCGGCCAGCTTGGCCGGGAGCTGCAGCGCTTGCTTGCACCGCGCCATCAGGTGACGGCGTTGATGCGCGAGCAGCTCGATGTGCGCGACGCTGAACGGACCGAAGCGCTGCTGCAAGCCGAGCGGCCGGATGTCGTCATCCACGGGGCGGCGTTTACCGATGCGGACCGCGCCGAGCGCGAAGTCGAGCACGCTTACGAGGTGAACGCCATCGGAACGTGGCGCTTGGCCCAAGCGGTCCAACTCGTCGACGCCAAGCTCGTGTGCCTGAGTACCGATCAAGTGTTTGATGGGATGAAGGGAGCGCCCTATGAGGAAGACGACCGGCCCGAGCCGCGCAGCATCTACGGACAGTCCAAGCTGTTGGGCGAAAAGCTCGCCGCTGCCAGCTGCGACAAGCTGTTTATTGTCCGCACCTCATGGCTGTATGGGGCGTCCGGGAGCAGCTGGGTTACGCAAGCGGCGCAGCGGGCACTGACCGAAGGCAAGCTGACGGCGGAGGACGATCAATACGGCTCACCGACATATGTGCGCGACTTGGCGGTTTTGCTGGAGCAGCTGATGGCCAGCGATAAATACGGCGTCTATCATGCGGCGAATGCCGGCTGGTGCTCGCGCTACGAGCTGGCCCGGCATCTGGTAACCGGACTCGGGCTTGAGCCGGAGGTGGTGACGCCGGTGCCAAGCGGTGAGCGTGCGTTTGCCGCAGTCAGCCCGCCGTTCTCGGCCTTGGCCGGCAAGGCGCTGGCGGCGAACGGTTTTCAAACGCTGCGGGATTGGAAGGCAGGGCTGGATCATTTTTTGCAGCATGATTTCGGCAGGTGACGATTGCGGGCCATTACGCCGAAGATCGTTCGGCGACGGGAGGTGGAGAGATGAAGATGAAAAGCGCTGCGGAGCAGGCGGAAGCCGGCCGGTCGGCAGGTCAGCGCGTCGGAATGGCTGCGGGGCGGCGGCTGGGACGCTGCCAGGCTGTGCTTGATGCGGCCGTGCCGCCTCCGGTGCGGCTGCGGGAAGCGAGCGTTCTGTTCATCGTGCAGGGCTTTGACGCGATTGACGAAGGCATTGTGCAGGCGCTGCAGGAGACCGTCCGGCAGTGGCAGGCGGCGACGGCCTACGACATGCTGGAGCGGGCGCTGGCGCTACGGCCGGATCTGGTGCTGGTGCTTAATGGGCTGCATGTGTTTCCGCCGGAGCACGCCGCCCAGCTTGACGAGCTGCGCGAGCAAGGTATTCGTACTGCGGTATGGTACGCGGACGATCCTTATTTTACCGATCATACGGCAGATCTGGCCGGGCATTATGACTATGTGTTTACCCATGAAATGGGCTGTCTGGCGTTTTATCGCGAGCTGGGCTGCGCGCAGGTGCATTATTTGCCGCTGGCGGCCAATCCGCACGTATTCAAGCCGCTGCATGCCGATTTGTCCTATAGCTCGGACATTTGCTTTATCGGCAACGGGTTTCCGAACCGGATCGAGCTGTTTAATCGGCTGACGCCTTTTTTGCGGGGGAAAAAGGTGCTGCTGGCCGGGGCGCTCTGGGAGCGGCTTGCTGGCTACCGGCTGCTGGAATCGAGCATCAAGCTTCAGTGGGTTCCGATTGAAGAAACGGTCAAATACTACAACGGCGCCAAAATTGTGATCAATGTTCACCGGCTGACCTACGACGAGGTGTTCAATAAAAACAGCCGCAATCTGCCCGGGCATTCCGTCAATCCGCGGACCTTCGAAATTTCAGCTTGCGGTACGCTGCAAATTACCGATGTACGGCATGATTTGTACCGTTATTACACGCCGGGGGCGGAAATCGAAACGTTCGTTTCTCCGTCGGAGCTGATCGCTAAAATCAGCTATTATCTCGCGCATGAAGAGGAGCGGATGCGGATTGCGCTGGGCGGGCTGCGGCGCACGGTGGAGGAGCATTCCTATGCTGCAAGGCTGACGCAGCTATTGGATATCGTATTTGGATAGAAAGGAGGGTACCCGCCAATGGCTTTATCGACGAACCATCGCGGCTGGAGACGTGGTCTTGCGGCAGGCTACGCTCATGGCTATGAATCGGGAGTTTATCTGGGCCGCTGTGAAGCCGTCATCCAGCAGGCTGCGCTGCAACGCGCGCCGGGCGGGCTTTGGGACGTCAGCGTGTTGTTTGTGACCTCGGGGAAGGGCTTTCCTTATGCGCCGATTGACCAGGCGATTATCGAAAGCTTGCGTCCGCTGGTGCGGGAGCTGATTATCGGCCATATGCCGGGTGATCCTGTGCAGCTCGGCGGTCCGGCCCCGGACATCGACACGCTCGTGGCTTTGCACCGGCCCGATCTGATGCTGGTGCTTGACGGGCTGAACATGCCGCTGCCGCTTGTCGACCGGGTGCGCGCGTCCGACGTGCGTACGGCGATTTGGCTGACGGACGATCCTTACTACAGCGATTATACGATTCCAATGGCGCCGCATTATGACTTCATGTTCACGCTGGAAAAAAATTGCCTGCCGTATTACCGCAATAACGGCTGCAGTCAAGCGCACTATTTGCCGTTCGCTGTGCAGCCGCAGCTGTTCCGTCCGGTGCCTGCGCCGCTTTCGCAACGCAAGGAGATCGCTTTTATCGGCTCAGGCTATTGGAACCGGATTGCCATATTCGACCGGATTGCGCCGTATTTGGCCCGTCGCCAGGTCGGCATTACCGGCATCTGGTGGGACCGGCTCAAGCAGTTCAAGCTGCTGGCCCGCAGCATTCGCTTAAATACCTGGATGGGGCCGGCGGAAACGGCGCAAGCCTACAGCGGAGCCAAAACTGTAATCAATATGCACCGTGCGCACGACGACACGACCTATAATAACAACAGCCGCCGGATCGAGGCGGTGTCGCCGAATCCGCGGACGTTTGAAATTTCCGGCTGCGGCGCTTTGCAGGTGACGGATATGCGCGAGGATTTGGTGCAGTTTTATACGCCGGATGCGGAAATTGTGACGTATGCGTCGCCGGAGGAGCTGGTGGCGAAGCTCGATTATTATTTGAAGCATGAAGAGGAGCGGCGGCGGATCGCCTTGAACGGTCTGCTGCGCACGCTGCGCGATCACACGTATGAGAACCGGCTATCGCAGCTGCTGTGTACGGTGTTTGGCGAAGGCGTTCAGGCCGCAACCTGAGAGGAGGACGACAATGCGCAAGCGACAAGCAAGCGGGAGCAGCAGCGAGCGTGAGGCCGGCGAGGAGCGGGTGCGCGTGAGCGCGAAGCGAGAGGCTGGCGAGGAGCAGCGCGTGCGCGTGGGCGTGAAGCGAGAGGCCGGCGAGGAGCGGGCGCGCGTGAGCGCGAAGCGGGAGGCCGGGGAGGAGCGGGTGCGCGTGGGCGTGAAGCGAGAGGCCGGCGAGGAGCGGGTGCGCGTGAGCGCGAAGCGAGAGGCCGGCGAGGAGCGGGCGCGCGTGAAGCGCCGAGCCAGGCGCGCGGGGGCGCGAGCCCGCGCGGGCAAGCCTGCGGCAAAGCTGCGCAGGCGCAAAAGCACGGGCGGCGCAGCAGCCGCCCGCAGCGGAGTGCGCGCGAAAACGGCGCGCCGCCAAGCGGCGCCGGGCCGTACGCGCGCGGCAGCCAAGGGCGGCGTTGCGTTGCGCCGCCGCCGCCACCGCCGGAGCGGCAGTACCGCTGCCCCGGCGGCCAGAGGCTACGGCGCGCATTACAACGCCGCGTTCGATCAAGGCTATAACGAGGGCTTTAATACCGGCTTTGCCGAAGGCTATGCCCTCGAACAGCAACAGCAGCAAGCGGCCGGCTAAACGCGCCCGAATCCACCGTGGGAAGGTGCGCTGGGACCGGCATTGGGCTGCGTTCCGCACCGCGCGCAACTCCGAAGCACGGTGCGGGCCGTAAGGCGACTGTCGCCGACCGGAAGGCGCATTCGGAGCTCGCTACGGTACATGGCTGCGTTCCGCACCGCGCGCAACTCCCGGAGCGCGGTGCCGGCCGGGGCCCGCAGCCGCAATACGGCTCGCAATTGGCTGCCGGAGTCCGCATCCGCCAGGTCCATCGCCAGCAACGGTCGGCAGCGGAGCGTACAGCCCTTGTACGGATGCCGCAGCAATTGTACGAATGCACGGGGGTAACTGTCGTGGCGGATAAAAGGCCAGTCTAATATATTGGTACTACCTAGAACGACAGGAGGTGAATTCCATACCTGTTGCCATCGACGGGTATGAAGCTTACTGTGAGCAAAGCGAAACCAAGCGTCATGCTGTTTTCACATATTTGCAGCCCCGATCACATTACCGGAGCGGAAAAAATGCTGCTTTTTATCGCCACTGAACTCAACAATCGGGTCGATTGTCTGCTCGTCGTACCGGGGGAGGGCATGCTGGCCGAAGAGGCGAGGCGCGCCGGAATAGCAACCCTTGTACAGCCGTTTCCGCTGCTGTATGACGTGTATCACCCTTCGCCTGCACTACCGCAGCTGGCAGCCGAGCTTCAAAAGCATCCGGCCTCCGCCCAACTCATCGACTTGATGCTGATTCGTCAGCCCGACGTCGTTATTGTGAACACCTGTGTGAACGCTCTTCCCGCCGCAGCTGCCAAAAAAGCCGGCATCCCCGTCATCTGGATCATTGCTGAGGTTATCCAAAGCAACGCATTCACCTCTCACTCCATCGACTTGATTCATCGCTCGACCGATTGCATTGCAGGCATTTCTCACGCCACGCTCCAGCCCTTCCAAGGACATCCCGCCGCCAGCAAAACGATCGTGCTCCCGCCATCCTGGCAGCCGGAGCAGTTTCATCCCTCGCTTTGGCCCTTTGCTCGCAATCAGGCCCGAAGCGAGCTGGGGCTTTGTGAAACAGACACGGTCATCGGCTATATCTCATCCGACATTTACGCCAATAAAGGTCTCGATCATTTTATTCAAATGGGCATTACCTTGTGCGCAGGGTACCCCGATACGCGATTTCTGATGGTCGGCAAGCCTGTGGATCCCTTTTATATGGAACAGTGCATGAAGCTGATCGAAAAATCCGGCTATGCCTCGCGCTTTATGCTGGCTCCGTTTCATCCCGATATCGAACGGCTCTATCCCGCGATGGATATCGTGGTCATTCCCAGCCTGCTGAGCGAAGGCTTTGGCTTGACGGCGCTTGAAGGGCTGATTTTCGGCAAGCCGGTAGTGGCTTATCGTTCGGGCGGGCTTGCCGAGGTGCTGACCTCCACCGGAAATGAGGCGTTTTTGGCCGCGCCGGGGGACATTGCCGAGCTGACGGCGCGAGTCGGGCAGCTCGCTGCAGACCGCGGGCTTCGTCAGACCGTAGGCGAGCGCAACCGGGAGAGCGTGCGGCAGGTTTTCGGCCTCCAGGCCTTTCGCCAGCGGCTGGAGCAGCTGTTGATGGAGATTACCCGTCTTGCCGATCAAGGCTGGCCGGCCGTTCCACCATTCGGCGAGGGGGCGCTGCTGAAAGGGGAGTCGTCCCAGGTCATTTTTTGCTTGCAGGCGGGAAGCAAACGGCCGATTCAGGGCGAAGAGACCTTCCGCTTTTACCGCTTGCGCAGCGATAGGGTAACCGTCGTTCCGGATGCCCAACTGCGCGCATTTGCCAGTGGAGCGCCGGTTATAGCCACCGAGCCGATTGCCGGTCATGCACCGTCGCGATTTGTGGCGCGGGGTAGCGGGCCAACCGTATATTTGCTGCTGAACGGCCGCAAGCATGCGGTGCCTTCAGTACGGGCCTTGCATCGAGAAGGCTTTGCGATGGAAAACGTCGTGCCGCTCTCGGATGCAGCGCTTGCTGCGTTTCCTGCCGGCCCGCCGCTCGCAGATGCCGCCCGGATACGCGGTCACAAGCGTCTGCGGTTGCGCCGGGGACGCGTCCAAACAGGGGGAGTCAGAGCGAGCCGCACGTGGGCCAGCCGCGCCCGAGTCGGCCGCATCCGAGCCGGCCGCGCCCGAGCCGGCCGCGCCCGAGCCGGCCGCGCCCGAGCCGGCCGCATCCGAGCCGGCCGCATCCGAGCCGGCCGCGCCCGAGCCGGCGGCGCCCGAGCCGGCGGCGCCCGAGCCGGCCGTGCCCGAGCCGGCCGTGCCCGAGCCGGCGGCGCCCGAGCCGGCCGTGCCCGAGTCGGCCGCGGCCGAGCCGGCCGTGCCCGAGCCGGCCGTACCCGCACTGGCTCGCGCACTCAACGCGCAAGAAGCGCCTGAAGCGAACGACCATTACCGACCAACAAGGAGGAGCTATGAAAATCGCGACGATTCTGGGGACACGCCCGGAAATTATCCGGCTGAGCTTGATCATTGCCAAGCTTGACGAATTGGCCGACAAGCACACGCTGATTCACACCGGACAAAATTTCACCCATTCATTAAGCGATGTTTTTTTCGACGAGCTGCGTGTGCGCCGACCCGATCACCTGCTGCACAGCGGCTCGCAGACCATTGGCGGTCAGCTGGCGGTGCTGTTCTCGGGCGTCGAGCGAATTTTGCAGCAGGAGCGGCCCGATAAGGTGCTGCTGCTGGGCGATACGAACAGTGCATTAAGCGCCATTGTCGCTGAACGAATGGGGATTCCGGTCATCCACATGGAGGCCGGCAACCGCTGCTACGATCTGGCCGTCCCCGAAGAGAAAAACCGTCGGATTATCGACGCCGTCGCTTCCATCAACATGCCGTACACCCGCTATAGCCGTGAGCACCTGCTGCGCGAGGGCTTTCCGGGACCGCGCATTGTGACGACCGGCAATCCGATTTATGAAGTGCTCACGCATTATGCTGCCGACATCGACGCCAGTGATGTGCTGAACCGGCTTGGCTTGATGCCCGGCGCGTATTTTCTCGTCACCGCCCACCGGGCCGAGAACGTTGACGACCCGTCGCGGCTCAAGGAAATCCTTGCAGCGCTCAACGGCGTGGCCGAGGAATTTGGTCAGCCGGTCGTGTGCAGCATTCATCCGCGCACGCGCTCCCGGCTGGAGCAGGAGGACGCGGCTGATCGGCATCCGCTCGTCAGGTTCAGCGAGCCGTTTGGCTTTTTCGACTTCGTCAAGCTGGAGCGCCATGCGCGCTGCGTCCTGACCGACAGTGGCACCGTGCAGGAGGAATGCTGCATTTTCCACGTGCCGACAGTCACCATGCGCACAACAACCGAGCGGCCGGAGACGATCGACTGCGGCAGCAATATCGTCGCCGGGGTCGATGCCGGGCGAATTGTCGGCGCGGTGCGCGTCATGCTGCGAATGCCAGCAGGCTGGCGCTGCCCGGAGGGGTATTTGGACACGAATGTATCGCAAAAAGTAGTTCAATACGTGTTAGGAGGGAATTCGCATGTTTGCTAATTCGACGATTCTGGTGACCGGGGGAACCGGTTCCTGGGGCTACGAGCTGGTCCAACAGCTGCTGCTGGAAAATCCGAAAAAAATCATCGTTTTCTCCCGCAATGAATCCACACAGGTGTCGATGCGGCGTGCGATTGAAGACAGCCGGCTGAGCTTTTGCATCGGTGACGTGCGCGATAAGGAAGCGCTGATGCGGGCATGCGAGCATGTGGATTACGTATTTCACCTTGCTGCGCTCAAGCATGTGCCGGTGTGCGAGGACCAGCCTTATGAAGCATTGAAAACGAACGTGCTTGGCACGCAAAACATTATTGAAGCGGCGATTGAAAACAAGGTGAAAAAAGTCATTAATATTTCCACCGACAAAGCGGCCAATCCGTCGAACTTTTACGGCATGACCAAAGCAATCGGGGAAAAGCTGATCGTCTACGCTAACCTGATGAGCAGCGAGACGAAATTCGTCTGCGTGCGCGGGGGCAACGTGCTTGGCACCAACGGCAGCGTTGTGCACCTTTTTATGAAACAAATTCGCGAAAAAAATTGCGTTGGCATCACCGACATCAACATGACGCGCTTTTTTCTGACCAAGCAGGAAGCGATTGCGCTTTTGCTGCGCGGAGCAAAGGAAGGCCAGGGGGGCGAAATCTTTGTCATGACCATGCCGACCTGCAAAATTGTCGATCTGGCCAAGGTGCTGATGGAGGAGTTGGGCAGCCCCGATGCAGAGGTTGTCGAGTTGGGTGTGCGGCCGGGGGAAAAAATTCACGAGATTCTGCTCTCCGAATTCGAAAGCCAATATACGGTGCTGTATGACAGCGAATATCTGGTGATTTTGCCGACGATTGAAATTCCCGGCCTGAAGGAGCATTACGCCGAATTTCCGAAGGTGCCAATTGACAGCTTCAGCTCCGAAGGACCGCTGATGAGCAAGGCGGAGATCAAGGAACTGCTGGTTAGAGGAGGCTTTCTTACATGACACGCAAGCTGCTTGTGTTCGGAGGACAGGGTATGCTGGGCCATATGCTGGTCGATTATTTCCGAACGATCGGCGGCTGGCAGGTGATGTACACGACAAGAGACCGGCACGATCCGTTTGGTCTTTATCTGGAAGGCGGCGATCTGGCGGCGGTCGAGCAGCTCATTGCCGCCGTCCGCCCCGCTGTGGCGGTTAACGCTATCGGCTTGCTGAATGAATTTGCCGAGCGTGATCCGCAAGCGGCTTATTGGATCAACGGGCTGCTCCCGCATCGCATGGCAGCGGCGCTGGCGAGGAACGGCGGACGGCTGATTCATATCAGCACGGACTGCGTGTTCGCCGGAGTGCGGGGCATGCATGCGGAAAACGACGAGCCTGACGGCGTATCCGTATATGCCCGCTCCAAGGCGCTTGGCGAGCTGCGGGTGGCCCCCCATGTGACGCTGCGAACGTCCATCGTCGGACCGGACAACCGGGCGGCGGGCATCGGGCTGTTGGCGTGGCTGCTGCGCCAGCCGCAGGGGGCGACGATTCGCGGCTATACGCGCGCGTATTGGAACGGAGTGACGACGCTGGAGCTGGCCAAATGTGTGCATGCCGTCTGCGAGGATGAAACGGCAGCAGGTCTGTTTCATATCGCTGCTCCGGAGCCTGTCAGCAAATATGAGCTGCTTCAGCTGTTCAAGACGGCGTTTGACCGCATGGATGTGACGGTGGCTGAAGACGACGCAATCCGTCTGGACCGCACGCTGGCTGTTACGCGCGAGGATTTCCGCTGGTCTGCGCCGGACCATCCGACGATGCTGGCCGAGCTGGCGGCATGGATGAACGCCCGATGAGCGTTATTTTGATTACCGGCGCAGCCGGCTTTACGGGACGGCAGGCGTGCGCTTATTTCAGCGAGCGCGGCTTGACGGTGATCGCTGTCGTGCGCCCTAAGCCGGAGGGCGATCTGCCGACTGCCGATTTCGCCGGGCCGGGGGCATCAACCGACGGGAGCCAGCAGACGGCTGCGACAGAAACGAGTGGAATAGAAGTAGCACCAAACAGAACTACGTTAAATGGTGAAGCAGCGTCCGTACCGTCAGCACCATCCATGTCGTCTGCGTCCGCGCTGTCGTCGCCGTCCGCACCATCCACGCAGTCCGCGTCCCCATCGTCGTCGCCGTCAGCACCATCCATGTCGTCTGCGTCCGCGCTGTCGTCGCCGTCCGCACCATCCACGCAGTCCCCGTCCCCATCGTCCCCTCTGTCGTTCCCGTCCCCGCCGACTGGCCCCATTATCGAATGGCCGTGCGACTTGACGCGCGCTGACGATGTGCGGCGGCTGATTGCCGAAACGTTGCCCGATCTGGTGCTGCATCTGGCGGGCCGCAACGCCGTCGGCGAATCGTGGCGCGAGCCGCTGGGCTACCTGCAGGCCAACGTCATGTCGACGTTCAACCTGCTGGATGCGCTGCGGGCCCGCCCGGCGAGCCGGATCGTCGTTGCCGGCTCCATGCTGGGCTTCCCGGCATCGGAGCGCCCCGACCCACCGCACCCCTACAGCTTGAGCAAAGCGTTTCAAGCCTGGGGGGCGCTGGGCTGGGGCCGCCTGTTCGGGCAGCCGGTCATCGTGGCGAAGCCGTCCAACCTGATCGGGCCCGGCCCCTCCACGGGCATCTGCGCTCTCCTGGCGCGTCGGGCCGCCGAGCTGGAGAAGGGGCGGCAGGCGCCCCCCTTCAGCTTGTCGTCCGCGATCGAGGAGCGCGACTATCTGGACGTCCGCGACGCTGTGCGCGCGTACGAAGCTTTGCTCGCCGCCGGTGAGCCCGGCGGCGTCTATCCGGTAGCGAGCGGCGTGAACCGCTCGCTTGGCGCCGTCGCCGCTGCGGTGCAGCAGCAGCTCGGCCGGCCGCTGCCGCTGCGCATCGGCAGCCTCGACGGCTACCTGCCGCCTGCGCCGGTTGATATCGCGCCAATGTGCGCTCTCGGCTGGCGGCCGGTCATCCCGTTCGAGCAGTCGCTGCGCGACGCGCTGGATTATTTTCGCACGACAGTGTGATCACAGCACCCCGGAGGAGGTGAGTGCATGTATCCAACAGTTTCGATCATCATTCCGTTTTATAACGATCCCTACATCGAGCAAGCGATTTACAGCGCCTTGAGCCAGACGTATCCCTACACGGAAATCGTCGTTGTCGACGACGGCTCCACGATGCATCAGGAGCGCATCCTGCCCTACATGAAGCATATCAACTATTTAGGCAAGGCGAATGGCGGTACGGCTTCTGCGCTGAATCACGGCATCCGCTGCTGCTCGGGACAGTATGTCGCCTGGCTCAGCTCCGACGATATGTTTTATCCCGACAAGGTGGAGCGGCAGCTGCAATTTATGCTGGCGCGTCACGCTGCCGCCAGCTATACCGCTTTTGATGACATTAACGGGTATAACGAAATTGTGCGTCGAGGCGTATCGACGCGTTTTTCCAAACAGGCGGAGCTGGTGCGGGCCTTTGCGTCCAGCGATCCAATTAACGGCTGTACGATCATGCTGAACAAAGAGCTGTTTACTCATCTGGGGTATTTCAATGAAGGGCTCCGTTACACCCAGGATTACGAGATGTGGATTCGTGTGTTGCTGGGCCGCGTGCCGATCCATTTTCTTGACGAGTCGCTGACGATGTACCGCTGGCACGACCAGATGGGGACACGCAGGCATAGCGACGCGGTGATGCAGGAGGTGGCCTGGCTGCAAGCGCAGTACGGGCAGCGGCTGCTCAATTACGCGGCGGAGCTCGGTTAACAACCGGAGAAAGGGAGGAAGCCGATGAAAATTTTACTTGCCACCTACTGGCCGCTTCCGCATCTGGGCGGAGTCTGGCCGTTTATGGAGCAAATCAAGCGCAAGATGGAAGCTCTGGGCCATACCGTGGACATTATGGGCAACGGGGCGGCGGAGCCGCGCTACCATATAGTCGGCACGGACCGGGAAATCAGCAAAGAGAAGCTGCTGCCGATGGTCAAGGCCAAGCTGCCTGCGCTTCTGTACCCGTCGCTGAATGAAGATTCGCTGGTGCAGCATGTCGAAACCGATCGCTACTGCATGGAGCTGGCCGCTGCTTATTTCGGCGTTGGACAATACGATGTCATTCATACCCAGGATGTTATATCCACGCTAGCGATGAATCGGGTACGGCATCGGCATACCGCGCTTGTCGCCAGCATCCACGGCTCGCTTGCCCGGGAAGTGAAGATGGCGCTTGCCAAGCAGTATCCGCAGCTCAATCTGAACGACTCGATCGTCTGGAAATACTACTATGCGATTGAGCGGCTGGGCGCAATGGCGGGTGAAGTGACAATTACGTCGTCGCAATGGCTGAAAAAGCTGCTGATGGAGCAATTCGCTGTTCCGGCCCAACAGCTGACCGTTTTCCAGTACGGCCTGGATACCGGCACGTTTTTCACCAAAAGAGCGCAGGGCACCGACCTGCACAAGCCGCTCGGCAAAAAGCTGATCATTTGCCCGGCGCGTCTTGTTTACATCAAGGGCATCCACCATTTACTCGATGCCTTGGCGCTGCTCAAGCAGGTGCGCAGCGACTGGGAATGCTGGATTGTCGGCGACGGCGACAAGCGCGAGGAGTTGGAGCGGCAGGCCGTGACGCTCGGCTTGAGCCAGGACGTGAAATTTCTCGGCAACCGCAAGGATGTGCCGGCGCTGCTGGCGTTGTGCGATATTTTTGCCCATCCGAGCATTCAGGATAATCAGCCGTTTTCCGTGATGGAGGCCCAGGTTAGCGGCAAGCCGTCCGTTGTGTCCGATGCCGGTGGGCTGCCGGAAATCGTCGAGCATGGCGTAACCGGCTTCGTCTCGCCGGTCGGCGATATTTACTCGCTCTTCCGCCACCTCAAGCAACTGGTAGAAAACGACGCCTTGCGCCGCAGCATGAGCGTCAATGCGCAGGGCTGGGGCATGCGGCATTGGTCGCTGGAGACGATGATCCAGCGAACGCTGAGCGTTTACCAAGCGGCCTCGACACTAAATACGGCCAAAAGGAGCGGGTATTATGTCTGAATTTTCGGTCTTGTCCGATTTGTACAACCGGCTGTTTGCCGTCCAGATTTCGAATCCTGATCTGAGCGTCGATTACTGGGTGTGGAACACGATTTATGCTGAGCTGCCCCAGGGCTATACGCTGCCCGATATGCAAATTGTGCAGGTGTTGAACCAGCCTTGACGCGCTTGCCCGATGAAGCAAAAAACGCCCTTTCTGCCCTGCATGCAGGCAGCTAAGGGCGTTTTTGCGCTAGGGTATTAACCGATGACGGAACCGCTCAGATGTACCGGTCCGACAATCGAAGCCGCGCCCAGACCAACCAGCTCAGCGGTCAGAAAGTAGGCGTCCGGGCGGACTGCCGTCGCCTTCTCCGCATGGGTGAACGAGGTGGTGACGGGATTGGACAAGAGCGGAAGCAGGATGCCTGTCCCAAGGAACGCCGAGTCCGACGTTTCGAACAGCAGCGGGAAGCTGGGCGCGGACCCGCCGACGCGAATGCGGAACGTAACGACCGGCAGCAGCGGCGTCAGCAGCGCCAGATCCGGCTGCCAGCCGACTGTTCCTTGAAATTGCAGCGTATTGTCTGCGGCATAGGTCGTCAGATTGATGGTGGCCAGTCCCACCTCGACGCCTGGAAGGAGTGGAAACGGAAGCGAGTTGGTGCCGATCGCGGCTTCGTTAAAGGCATAATCGAGCAAAGCTGCCATTGCAATCTCTCCTTTGAAAATAAAATAAAGTGAATACGTTATAGCAGATTCAAAAGCGGCCGGCTTGGCCCCGGACAAGTCGACCGCTGCAAACGTTGATTTTTTACGAGCCTGGCGCTGGCCGTCAGGACGTTCCGGAGAAGACGGTGCCTTTAAGCAGGAGCGGACCTATGGCGATTGCACGCTGGTCAAAGGATGCAGCCGACAAGTAGAAAAGCAAATCTCCAGCCGTTGCGCTGATTTCACTGTGACGGCCGGTGCTGACCGCTTTTTGATAGCAGGTTTCTTCGCTCCAGCTTACGACGGGCCCGTCTGGCGCTCCGCGCCGCAGCGTCAGCTCGATTTCACCAATATCGCGGTGGGCCGGCTTTTCCCAGGCCAGAGAGTAGACCAGCTCAATGCGGTCACCCGGCTCTACCTGCTGGAGCGCAACGACGGTCAGCTGGGTTTCTTGGGTCGTCAGCAGCAGCGGCAGTGAGAAGGTACCCGGCTGTGCTTCGCTGATTGCGGAATATTTGATCATCGGATGTCACCTCCTGTCATGCTGCCGTACGAAAAGCTGTCCGTCCGCTGTACCGAGCACATCGCGCTGCGAGCGCAAAGTGACGGATACGGCAGCTGCGACCAATTGCTCCATGCCGGTTACCAGATGGATGAAAAAAGGCTGGCGATTCGTCTGCACCCCGCGCAGCATAACGGTCATATCCGGCGCAGACGGACTATTCAAATGCAGGGACGCCAGCAGCATCGAGCCGTTCTGGTCAAATGCCTGCACGATCATATCGAGATCCTCGCGGCCCTGGTTATGCAGCTGCACATCAAAGCTTTCTATGAAATGAGAAGCTGGCGTCGAGCTTTCCGAGATATCCAGACGAAACACGGACACGTTTTCCACCCCCTTGCTTTTACAGTTCTTTCTATAATATGCACGCCGCTTTTGCGCCGTTTGGACAAAATCGTCCAATCTTTTAAACGTACTCTCGCATTTACTATAACAACCACGATAAGGAGGGGATCTGTAGTGAAATTGAACGAGCTTCAGGGCAGCTACGACGCCGTATTCAGCTTGGGTCAGAACTGTCTGCCGGCGATGCAGATGGAAAAAAATAATCTTCGCCCGTTCGCGGGCGTGCTCGACTGGATGATTTCGGATGATTTGGCCGATGTCAACCGGCTGTTGCGCTGCCGTTTCTATGGCATGATGGATTTGCCGAACATGCGCATTGTCGGCTATGACGGCAGCGGCACCAATCTGATGGTCAAAGACGAGAAGTTTAACGTGACGTCTGTGCACGATTTTCCCATCAGCCGCAACACGCTCCAGCATTTGGCCACCTACCCCGAATTTATGCAAAAGCTGAACCGTCGCATTCACCGTTTCCTCGGTCAACTGGCTACAGCCAAGCGGCTGCTGTTCGTGCGGATGCACGCGACGGAAGCGGATACCCGCGAGCTGCAGGCGCTTTTGTCGGCGATGTGCGCGGGGGAATTTCATATTCTCGTTGTGAACTATACACAGGTGGAGGGCATTGTCGAGCAGCCTTGGGCCATTGACAACGTGTGTGCGGTTGAGGTGCCGTACAGTGCGATCTGGAACTATAACGGCAGCGATTCGCTGTGGAAGACGATGTTTGAGGGAGTTATGCTGGTCTGAAAAGGAGGAGAGCGGCATGCGCATTCGCGAGCTGAACGGCGCTTACGACGGTATTTTCAGCATCGGTTTTAACTGTTTGCCGGCCATTCAGCTGGAGAAAAACGGGCTCCGCCCCTTTGCCGGGGTGATTGACTGGATGTATTCCGATATGACGAATGTATCCCGGCTGTTTGCCCATCGTTTTGCCGGTTTTATGAGCCGCGGGAATTTGGCCGTGGTCGGCTTCGACTACGCGCAGGTGAATCTGCTGGTCGAGGATCGGGCTTACGGAATTACGTCGACGCACGATTTTCCGAGCAGCCGCAACAGTTTGTATGCGCTGACCTCCTATCCTGAATTTCGCGACAAAATGGACCGCCGCATTGAGCGCTGTCTGGAGCGGTTCGATAACGGCAAGCGGCTGCTGTTTGTGCGCACTGGCGGAACGTATGAGCAGGCCGTTGAGCTGGAGCGCGTGCTGCGGCAGGTCGTCCGGCATGAATTCAGCCTGCTGCTCGTCAATTTCAGCGAAGTCTGGAACGTGGTGGATATCGACTGGCCGCTGGAGCATGTCTGCTCCGTGCTGCTGCCCAAGACGAATATCTGGACTGACTGGGATCACCTGTGGTCCAAGCTGCTGCGGGGCATTCACTATCGCCAAATGATCGGGTAAAGGAGTGCGGACGGATGGCAAACGAAGGAATCAACTCTACGGCTAATGGCTTTGCCGCACACGCCGAGGGATATGCAACGAACGCTAACGGCGTCGCTTCGCACGCCGAAGGCAGCACGAATACGGCCGATGGCGACGCCTCGCATGTGGAGGGCTCGAACAATATCGCCAGCGGCGTAGATGCCCATGCCGAAGGGTATTATACGGCGGCGCGGGGCTTTGCTTCGCATGCCGAAGGCACACAGACGATTGCTCAGGCCAATCTGTCGCACGCGGAGGGCGGGCAGACGCTGGCCAGCGGGGTATCGTCGCACGCCGAAGGCAATCTGACGGTGGCCAGCGGCTTTGCCGCGCACGCCGAAGGAGAATACGCCATCATTAACGGCGTATCGAAGCTGACGGTGGCAAGCGGCGAGGCGTCGCACGCCGAGGGACAAGCGACGAGCGCCGTGGGGGAAGCCTCGCATGCGGAAGGCTTTAACACGACGGCGGGAGTGTTCGGCGGCGGCTTGGCTGCGCATGCGGAAGGGGTGAACGCGACGGCGCGGGCCGAAGCGTCTCATGCCGAGGGCTACGCAACGGTAGCCTCGGGGTATGCGGCGCATGCTGAGGGCGGGACGGCGACGGCCAGCGGCCAGACGGCGCACGCCGAAGGCAGCGGGACGATCGCGAGCGGCAGCGCCGCGCACGCGGAGGGGTTTCAAACCAACGCGAGCGGCGCGGTTTCGCATAGCGAGGGGATTTTGACATCGACGGCGGGGTACACCGCTGCCCACATTATGGGGCAAAGCGGCAGCGCGAATGAGTCGGTGTCGTGGTTTTTGGCGAATGGCGGGATCAAGGCCAAAATTTCCGGTAATACCGGCGTCGGCACGTTTACCGGCGGTACGTCGCTGGGCCCGGCGGATTACGCCGAGCTGTTCGAAACGGCCGATGGGCTGCCGATCGAGCCGGGGTATTTCGTCACGTTCGCTGCAGGCACGGACGGGCTGATCCGCGTCGCGGGAGCGGCGGATCGTTACACGATTGGCGTGACGAGCGCCAATCCGGGGGTTGTCGGCGACAGCGCCGACTTCGAGTGGCGCGGGAAATACGTCCGCGACGAGTGGGGGCGGGCGCTGTATCGCCTTGCGCCGGCGGCGGAGGCGCTCGTGCAGCGCGAGGCGGGGGCCAGCCTCAGCCCGGCGGCACGGGCCGGGGGGCGGGACGGCGCAAGCGCGAGCATGGGCATGGGCATGGGCACGGGCGCGGAAGCGGGAGCGGGAGCGGTCGGCGGCGGTGAGGCGACCAAAGCGGGAACCGGCACGGGAGTTGGAGGCGGCGGTGAGACGATGACAGCGGGAGCGGGCGGAGACGCCGAGGCGCGGGAGTTGCAGCGCGAAGCGGAGCCGCGCCTGTGGCGCGCTGGTGAAGCAGCAGGCGTGCTGAGCGGCGAGCCGGAGCAGCTGCTGGAGCCGATGCTGAGCGGCGAATGGGACCCACAACGGCCGTATGTTCCGCGCTCGGAGCGTCCGGAGTGGGTCGCGGTCGGGCTGCTCGGCAAGCTGCTTGTGCGCGATGACGGAACATGCGAGTCCGGTGGCTGCTGTCGGCCGGGGGCGGGCGGTATCGCCACGTCGGCCAGGTCGGGCTACCGCGTGATCCGGCGAACGGGCGCGCGTCAGGTTTTGATTTTGCTCAAGTGAAGGCAGGGAGAAGGGTGCTTTGCACCCTTTTTGTGCTATAATAAAGACAGATAAATCGCCGGCTGTTTAAGCCGTTGGAGTTGAACGTGATGAATAGATTGCTGGAACCCAGCGTGGATTTTGTGTTTAAGCAAATTTTCGGAAGCGAAGAGAATAAGGACGAGGTTCTGCTGAATTTTCTTAATGAAGCGCTGCGGGAAACAGAGCCGAAGCCGTTTGTCAGCTTAACGATTTTGAACCCTTATATCGATAAAAATTCGCTGAGCGACAAGCAATCCATTTTGGATGTCAGAGCCCAAAACGAAGACGGCAAGCAGGTCAATCTGGAAATTCAGGTGAGCAACAAACACGATATGGCGAAGCGAAGCCTGTATTATTCCGCCAAAATGTACGAGGAGCAGCTGCAGGAAGGTCAGATTTATGCGAGTCTGCAAAAAGTGATTTCGATAAATATTTTGACTTTTACTTATTTGCCTAACGATCGTTTCCATAACATTTTTCACTTGCGTGAGGATCATACGGGGGAGCTGTTGATTGACGATTTGGAAATTCATTTTATGGAGCTGCCGAAGCTGGAGCGTCAAGCCCATGAAATGGACAGTCGGCTGGTCAACTGGTTGATGTTTATTGACGGCGCGCCGCCGGAGCGATGGGAGGAGTTGGCGATGGATACACCTGGATTGAAAAAAGCGATGACGACGCTGGAGTTTTTAAGTCAAAACAAAGAAGCGCGTATGTTATATGAAATGAGGAAGAAAGCGCTGCTCGATGAGCAGTCCGCGCTGGATTATGTAGAGTCGCGGGGTCGGGCGGAAGGCCGGGAAGAGGGGCGAGCCCAGCGGGATCACGAAGTGGCTGCCAGCATGCTTCAGGAGGGACTGTCCATTTCACTGATTGCCAAGGTGACCGGGCTGACCGAAGCGGAGATTGAAGCTTTGCAGCAAAGGTTGCATTGAATCGGCGCAGCGCGCAGCGCGTTCCCCAAATGAAAGGGCCCTTTCTGCGTCCAACGAGGTTGGAGACGGAAAGGGCTCTTTTGTGTTTGTTACAGCGCATGGATCATGTTGATAAAATGATACGCATACACGTCGGGATGGTGCACGACCTGCACGTGTCCGAGCGCCTGCTGACGGATGGCTTGGCGCAGCTGCGCGTTCAGCATGAGCTCCTGCGCTTCGGCAGCGGCGTGGTCGATATCGCCGAGGGCGTAGTATTTGCCGGTACGGTTGTGGTCAATGGCGCTGCGCACACCGTCGGAATCGGTCGTCAGCACGGGGCACAAGCAGCTCATCGCTTCAAGCACCGCGTATGGAGCGCCTTCCACCTTGGAGGTCACGCAGAGAAAGCCGCCGGAGTCGCCAACAACCGATAAAAAGTTCATCATGTCCGCGTGTTTCACGTTATGGAATACCTGCAGGTGCGGACCTAGTCCCAGTCGCTCGATCTGTTCGGTGAAAGCGGCTTTTTCGCTGTCTGCGGACAGCAGCGGATCGATGAACATCCAAAGCTGCATGGCGGAAAAACGCCGGGTGAGCTTGGTGGCAATTTGCAGAGCTTCCCGCCAGTTTTTGTTGTCCTCAAGCCGTCCGATCCAGGCCATAATCGGATAGGCCGGCGTTTCCAGCGCGCGATAGCCGAAGGCTGCGGTATCAAAGCTATTGGGAAAAGCAAAGGTGGGCACGGCCGGATATAATTCGGCGAGCAATTCGCCAATATGCGGCGTTTGCGGATGCAACAGCGCATCGGCGTATGAGCTGATGTAGATTTGAGCGGTGAGCAGTTCTTTGCGGGCGGTAGCTTTGGCTCCGAATCCTTGAATTTCAAAAATCAGCTTGCCGGTATAGCCGGCGGCGCGAATGCGCTGAAGCGCATAGTAGTCCGAGATGACGATAACGGCGTCGTAGCGGCCATTTTGCAAAATCACGGACATGTCCTGCTCCTGTGACGTAATGAAGATCGGAATATCGCTTGCATTTTGCAGACCTGCTCCGCTTCGGTAGTAGAGGCAATGCCCCTGAACGCCTTGACGGCGCAAAGCGAGACAGCGCTGACGATTCAACGTTTCGACGCCGCCGCTCGGCAAGTAGTAGACGAACAACACATTCATGGGGCGTCCTCCTTACCCGCCGATTTCAAAATCGGCGTTGGTCGCAATGGCGACGGTTTGGCCTTTTTGTTTGGCGAAAAGGAGCACACTCGCTGTTGTCGCGCATTCGACGTTCGTGACGAGCAGCAGCTCAAACGATACCGCATGAGTTGGAATATCGGCAGTCTGGTAAACGGAAAGCGGGGATGAGGCTGCTTCCAGATGAGTGAGTCCGAGGAAAAATAAACCGGTCCCGTTGAAGCCTTGAATCAGCAAATCGAAATCGTTGCTGCTGCTGTTCGTAAAGACAAGCTGCACGGCATCGATATGCGAAGAACAAAACGCTGTGTGCGGTGCGGAGGTAAAGCGGAAAACAGACATTAAGCAAGCACCTCCCGTTCGTATGTGCGGCGCAAGCCTTCGCCGATCGAGGTTGCCGGCTGCCAGCCAAGCAGCGCTAGGGCCAACTGGTTATCGAGGCAGCTATGGCGAATGTCGCCGGCGCGCGCCGGCAGATGTTCGACAGCCAGCGGAGTGCCGTGAATGGCGCCAAGCGCTGCGGTTAACGCATTGACCGAAGTGCTGGCCGCGGTGCTGATATGAAGCGTAGTCTGGTCGCCGCAGTCGATGGCTGCCAGGTTGGCTGTGACGATGTCCTCGACAAAAATAAAGTCGCGCGTCTGCTCGCCGTCCCCGAACACCCGCAGCGGCTGGCCGCTGAGAATCCGGCTCATGAACAGCGCCACGACGCCGCCTTCGCCCTTGGGCGTTTGTCTGGGGCCATACACATTGGCATAACGCAAAATCGTGTAAGGTAAATCATGCAGCTCGTGGAAAAGCCGAATGTGCGCTTCAGCGGCAGCTTTGGATTGGGCATAAAAAGAAATGGGTGCAACCGGATCGTTTTCAGAAAGCCGTTCACGTTCCAGATTGCCATAGACGCCGGAGGTCGAAGCGAAGATGATTTTACGCACGCCGACATGGCGGGCGGCTTCCAGGACATGGGCCGTACCCAGCAGGTTGACGGCGGCGTCGTAAGAGGGCTCCTTGATCGAGCGCTGCACATCGGCTTGAGCAGCCAAGTGAAACACGACATCCGGACGAATGGCGGCAAAGCATCGGCGCAGCGCTTGTTCGTTGCGAATGTCCAGCTCGTGGAACGCCGCTCCAGCCGGCACATGCCGCCGCGCGCCTGTGGAAAGGTTGTCAATGACGCAAGTGTCAGCTCCACGCGCCAGCAGCGCTTCCGCCAGATGGGAGCCGATGAAGCCTGCGCCTCCCGTAACGATAGCTTTCATAGACAGCTTCCCTCTCTCTTGTAGTTGGATCATCTCTTTATCCTACGTCGCGACGGGGAGAGGCGTACAAGACATCTATCCTGTGGACGACCGGAGCTGGCAGAGATTTTTGCAACGGCGCGCACGGAAGCGGGTAGCAAGGCGTCGACGATTGCGGAGGCAGTCGGGATAGCTGTTTTGCGGCTGGAGTAGCGTGGCGGGGAGGAACGCGGCGCCGAGTCGGCCTATGTTTTTTGCAAGGGCGTAACTGCCCGTTTTTTCCAGTTCCGGCGTTTGCCCTGTCCTGATGCGCGTTTGTACATATGATAGATGGAGCAGGCAATCTGTCATGGAACAGGAGTGGAAACCCTTGAGCAAACAGCGTGTCCGGTTCAATGCGGGGCGTCGGCCCGGTTTGCCCGCCTCTGCTCCGAATGGGGCTCCCCGCGTGTCTGTTATCATTCCTGTATTGAACGAAGCCCGCACGCTGGCACGGGTCATTCGTCAAGCGCAACGCGTTCATCCGCGGACGGAAGTGGTGGTCGTGGCCAACGGTTCAACCGACGGCAGTCCGGCTATCGCTGCCCGGGCGGGAGCCCGGGTGCTGACATTTGAGCGCCCGCTCGGTCATGATGTCGGGCGCAGCATAGGCGCGCTGGAGGCGCGCGGCGAGGTGTTGTTGTTTATCGACGGGGATTTTATCGTTCCGGCGGCGGAGCTGTCTCCGCTAGTGCGAGCCGTGGAGTCGGGCGTTGATGTGGCGCTGAACAGCTACAGCGGCTTGACGAGCGTTCGCGATGCGCATCGCGTCGTGCTCGTCAAGCATGCGCTGAATGCGCTGATGGGGCGGCCGGATTTGCGCGGGGCGTCGTTGACGGCGATTCCGCACGCGATCAGCCGTCGGGCGCTGGAGGCGATTGGCGCAGAGGCGCTCGCTGTGCCGCCGCTGGCGCAAGCGATGGCGCAGCAGCTTGGCTTGCGGGTGGAAACCGTTCGGCTGATCAATGTCCGCGCACGCAATCCGGTGCGGCGCATCAGCCGGGGCCGGGACCCGGTCGGCGATTTGATCATCGGCGACCACCTGGAAGCGCTGCATTGGCTTATGCAGCGGCTCGGCGGGCGTCTGCACGGGCAGGACCCGATCCGAAGCAGAGATACAATGGGGTGATATTACGTGTTGCACATAATAAAAGGAACACCTTTGTTGAAGCTGGGTGGGCCGTCGGTAAAAAGTGGCGGTTCGTCCAGGCACGGCGCAGCGCGCGAAGCGCGGTCGGGCGGCACACCGGCAAAGCGCGAGCCGGCGGGAGGCGCCGGGAGGGAGCGCCGCGCATCGGTGGCGGAGCGCGAGCCGGCGGGAGGCGCCGCGAAGGAGCGCCGTGCGTCGGGGGCGGAGCGCGAGTCGGCGGGAGGCGCCGGGAGGGAGCGCCGCGCATCGGCGGCGGAGCGCGAGTCGGCGGGAGGCGCCGGGAGGGAGCGCCGCGCGTCGGGGGCGGAGCGCGAGCCGGCGGGAGGCGCCGCGAAGGAGCGCCGTGCGTCGGCGGCGGAGCGCGAGTCGGCGGGAGGCGCCGCGAGGGAGCGACGCGCATCGGCGGCGGAGCGCGAGCCTGCGGGAGGCGCCGGGAGGGAGCGCCGTGCATCGGTGGCGGAGCGCGAGCCGGCGGGAGGCGCCGGGAGGGAGCGACGCGCATCGGGGGCGGAGCGCGAGTCGGCGGGAGGCGCCGCGAAGGAGCGCCGCGCGTCGGGGGCGGAGCGCGAGCCGGCGCGCCCGCTGCGCGAAGCGGAGGCGTCCGTGAGCGGCCGCCCCGCCCCGCCGCCCGCGCCCCCGCGCCCCCGCGCCGCTGCTAGGCTGCGCCCTGCCCGCCCGCGTCCCGCGGCGAAGGCGCCGCCCGCGCGCCCTGCCGCCGCCCGCGCCCGCGCCCCCGCCGCCGCGTCTGCGCCCGCCGCCGCGCCGCCGCTGCCGCGCGCCAAACGTTGCGCCGCCGCCCCCGCGCCGCGCCCTGCGGCTGCACCCGGCCGCGCCGTCCGGCCGCAGCCGCGCCCGACCCGCGCGCGCCAGCCCGCGCGGCCCAACCCCCGCCGCCGGCGTCTGACCGCCGGCGAAGCGCATTGGCGCGCGTGGGGCCAGCGCGCCGGCCGCGCCGACGCTGCGCTTCATCCCATCGCCGGCGCGCCGAATTACCGCAAAGCGCTCAATGCGCTTTGGCAGCCGCATAGCCGGGCCCTTCCGCCCGGCTTGAGCGCGAGCGCCTGTTACGCCGCCGCTCAAGGCTATGCCGCCGGCTATGGCCAGGCGTCCGGGCTGGGCGCCGCCGACTGGGTGCTGCTGCCGACAGAGCGCACGATTGCAGCAGTTGTCTGCGCCATGAATGAGGAAGCGACCATTGCCGGCGTGCTTAGAGAGCTGCAGCGGCTGCCGCTTGACGAGCTGTACGTCATCGTCAACGGCTCGCGCGACCGCACGTTGGAGCGCGTTCGGCAATGTCCCGACGCCATAGTGGCGTATTACCCCGAAGCATTGGGTCACGATGTGGGCCGGGCCATTGGCGCCAAGCTGTCGAGCGCTGACATCGTCTTGTTTGTCGACGGCGATTTCGTTGTCCCGGCCGAGCGGCTTGCGCCATTCATTACTGCAGTCAGTAACGGCATGGATGTGGCGCTGAACAATATCACACCGTATTTGCCGCCGTTCTCGCGCTGGGATCAGGTGACCACGATGAAAAGATTTCTCAACGTCACAATGGGCCGGCCGGAGCTGAAAGCCAACTCGCTCACGGCTGTCCCTCATGCACTATCGCGCGCTGCGATTGAGCGGATCGGCTACCGCGAGCTGATGGTGCCGCCCAAAGCACAGGTTCGCGCCATGCTCGGCGGCTTGCAGATCGGCGCGCCTGCCGGCGTTAACGTCATTGCCGCCAATCGGCAGCGCGGCACCAATCGCGGGCGGCTTAATCCCGTCTCGCGTCTGATTATTGGCGATCATGCCGAAGCGATCGAGCTGGCGATGGCCGAACGCGGCGAACGGGTATCGTTCCCCGACACGATGCGGCAGCGAAAAATGATTCGAAAGGGGGAAGGCGCATGCCGCTGACGAGCATCATCATCCCGAATTTTAACGGACTCGGGCTGCTGCGCGATTGTGTGGCGTCGATTCGGCGGCACACCTCGTTACCCTATGAAATCATTGTTGTCGACAACGGCTCCAAGGACGGCTCGCTGGACTATTGCGCCCGCGAGCGGCTGAAGGTCGTCTCGCTGCCTTACAATCGCGGATTTCCCGCCGCTTGTAATTTAGGCCTGAAGCTGGCCACCGGCGATGATTTGATGCTGCTGAATAACGATACGCAAGCGACGCCGAACTGGCTGGATAATATGCAGCGCTGCTTGCATAGCGCCGATGATATCGGCATGGTCGGTCCAATGACCAACTATGCCAGTGGCAAGCAGCAAATTGCTGAGCCTTTTACCACCATCGCCGACTTTGCTGCCCGCTACAACAACCCGGATCCCGGTAAATGGCAGGAAACGGCGCGACTTGTCGGCATCTGTCTATTGTTTCGCCGCGAGCTGACCGAGCAGCTTGGCTTGCTCGACGAGCGCTTCGGTCAAGGGCATTTTGAAGACGACGACCTCTGCTACCGCACGCGGCTTAGCGGACGCCGTTTGATGATGGCTGGCGACGTCTTTCTTTTTCATCACGGCAGCAGCAGCTTCAAAAAAGAAGCGCGAGATATCGTTCAGGAGCTGCTGCGGCGCAACCGCCAGCTTTTTATCGACAAATGGGGCGTCGACCCGCACAGCTTTATCTAATTCGCAAAAGGATCGGCTGAAGCCGTGTCACCCCTTGACGCCCCCCTGCATACGCTGAAGTAAAAAAATGGAAGGTGCGGAGGGCAAACAACATGGAGCAAAAAATTACAGCGATCGTTGCCCATATTGCGGCTACGCATCGCGAGATGTCGCGGATTTTGCAAGCGAAACGGCAGGTCGCCGCGCAAATGTCGGCGGTAACCCGGGAGATTCCCGATTCGCATCCGCAATTTGAAGGCGTGGAGGCGCTGCAGGAGCAGTCGCTGCAGTTGACGCGCGGCGTAACAGCCTATTTGAACAGCCTTGCCGATCTCGTTGATGCGATTGCTCAACAGACGGAGGTCGTGATGAAGGAAATGAACGGCAGCGATGCCGAAGAATAGAGGGAAGCGATGTGAATCGTGAAGATATTTGGCTGCATATGCTCGACTCCACGGCTAAGCTGCAGCATGAAATTGCGTTGATTTTGGAGGCAAAGGCGCAGGAAGCGGAAAAATCCCGCAGTTGGGTCTGTCATCATCTGACCTCGGCCAACGTGCCGGGGCACGACAATCAAATGAAAACCAGCGTGGAAGTAAACGAGCAAATCATTGAACTGATCGATGGCCTCACCAAGCTGGAAAGCGCATTGAACCGCCAACTGCAAGCACTGCTTGGGGCCAAGGAGGATGACGGCGGCGGGAGCGGCTTTGGCGATATGATGAGCTTCGGGAGTGAACGGGGATGATGCGGGAGCGCGTAACAACTCGTGAACACATTGAGCTGCATTTGCTAACCTCGCTTGCCCGCAGTCAGCGGGCGCTAAGCCGGATCGTTGAGTCGGTCGCCGACCAGGCGGCAGCCTCCGACCGGATTGCGAAGGAAATTGCCGGACATCTTGAAGCGCTTTGTCGCTATCAAGGAGCGATGATAACCAAGTTTATCGGCAAACGTCCCGTTCGGCGGCGTTCTGCATTTCCTGCTCCGCCCTGGTTGAATCCGTTGTCTGGCGTGGCGGCGAGTCGACAATTTCCTAGGAAATAAGTCGAACGCCATGTTAACATGGCTCATATAGCTGACGTAAAAAAAGTACAACGCTGCACTCGACGGCTTGGTCGAGTTTGCGGCTGACTTGCTGCTGCGGCGCTGCCGGAATCCAGGCGCTGCAGCGCAGTCTCACGTCGCGAGCGAGGCGGTACTCGCCACAACGTCATGGATAGGCTGCAAAATATTAGGGCTTTCACCGAGCACACCTGCGGGCCGCGAATGCCGTTTGCTTTCGTCATCGTAGCGAAACAATTGTGGCGGACAAGCCCATAGATCAATAAATAGAGGAGAGTCGAGCATGATCTCATACAAAAAGTTGGTAAGCTTGCTGCTTGCTATCGGCTTGAGCCTGACAGGCTGCTCGAACGCTGAGCATAAGCTCAATCGGCAAGATCTTGCTTTTTGCAAAAGGGGATGAATATGGCTGATGTAGTTGCTGCTATCGAGCGTCCCTATCGGGATGTTGGATCGGGACTGTACATACTCGAATATCAACTTGAAGATGGGGGAGCGAGGCTTCATTTTGATGCCAATCGCAAGCTGGATGGATGGGAGTTCATTCCCCTGAGAACAACCCGTAATCATTCCTTGGGACCTGTTGGTTGAATGGCGTTCGATGGATGGAGAATCGCTGAGCTAGGTTCAATCAGGTATGGCGAGTGACCAGCCACCGGGCTGAAGGCATGTTGATATATGAGGTCAGGAGCCTTTCGCTGCTTTCAATTCGTCAACTGGCGTGACGAAGACGATGCGTTGCTAGAAGTTATCGCTGCGGAATGCGTGTTTGAAGCGTAAGAGAAATACCGATTATGGCAGGTTTTTCAAAAAAATGCACACTGAATACCTATCAGCTGCGCATTTTCCGCTACAGCCTTGCGTATTCAGGCATATTTGTCCAAACCATTCCTGCTTGACCACATATACTACGAGTGAAGTAACAAATAAACTCCACTTAACAGCGCTTTTTGATCCTGAATTTGTTGCCATTTGTGAAGGAGGTAGATAGGATGACACAACTTTTGGATGCAAGAACATCGCAGAATGCCAGCTACGCGAACTCCATTGCCATTCCGATTCTAGTCATCAATACGCCGCAATTGTTTGGTGTGGTCGGCTTGAATACGGCTGGTGCGTCCGGAACGCTGCGGGCGGAGCTGACAGGTACAATTTCCGTCCAGCTTCCGTTGGCGCTTGTCGGCGTTACCATTACGATTGTCAGAGGAACGATGCCCACAGACCCGCTGGTTTATTCGGCAACGTCGACCTTCAGCTTGAGCGTATTGGCGCCGCAAATCATTACGTTCTCGGCTGCCGATTACAACCCGCCGCTCACCGCTCAAATCACGTATTCCGCTTTCATTTCCTCCAACCTGCTCGGTACGATCCGTGTCGGTCCGGAAAACTTCAACGGCGCGTTGTATTCGGACTCGCCTGCGGGCTGATCCGGCGCTGGTCGCTGCTGATCGCCAAGCATCAACGGACTGCCGAACCTGTTCGGCAGTCTATTTTTTATGACGGTTCGCGAAAAATCATCCACCCCGGCCCGGATCGATCCACACCGCCACGCGGCCGCATCGTCGCACGACAAAGCCGCCAGCTCGCGAGTATGTACCCGCGGGCTGGCGGCATGTGCGTTTATCCCCATTTGACGATTAAACCGGCGTGGGCCAAGCCCCCGCCAAAGCCATACAGCATCAGCGTATCTCCCGGCTGGACGCGTCCTTCTCGGACGCCCAGGTCCAGCGCCAGCGGGATGGAGGCTGCGGACGTATTGCCGTAATAAACGAGGCTGTAGAGCGCTTTTTCGAAAGATAACCCGCTTTTTTCACAGATGGAATCGATGATGCGCAGATTAGCGCTGTGCGGAACGAACCAATCGATATCGGCCAATGTTAATCCGCTTGCTGCAAGCAACTGCTCCATCCCCTTGGGAACTGTAGTGACAGCAAATTTATACACCTCGCGGCCATTTTGTACAACCTTGCCGCTGCCTTCCAGCGGCTGGCCGTTCAGCGTTGAGGCAATGCCGGTACGGTATACGTGCTTGCCGCCGCTGCCGTCTGCGCCGATATGCGCGGCGAGAAACGCGGGATGCTCGTCATCGCGCTCGACCAGCAGGGCTCCGGCCCCGTCGCCGAACAAGATGCAGGTCGAGCGATCGGAATAATCGGTAATTTTGGACATGGCGTCTGCGCCGACGACGAGTATTTTGCGGTGTATGCCCGCGGAAATCAGGCCGTTTGCCAGATGGAGCGCATACGTAAAGCCCGCGCACGTTGCATTGACATCCAGCGCGCCGGCCGCATTCATACTGAAGTGAGCTTGCAGCAAGCAAGCGACGGAAGGAAACGGAAGGTCGGGCGTATGGGTGGCGACAAGCACCAGATCAACGTCATCGAGCCGTACATGGTAGCGATCCGCCAGATCTGCCACTGCGCGAATCGCCAGATGACTGGTGAATTCATCATCGGCCGCAATACGTCGCTCCTGGATGCCGGTGCGCTGCACAATCCATTCGTCATTAGTATCGACCAATCGTTCCAAATCGGCATTGCTGAGCACCTTATCCGGCACGTAGCTGCCGATAGCTGTAATCCGGGCGCGAGAAACGGGGGCGTTCAAGGACATAAAGCTCACCTCATCTACACATATTGGAAAAGCGGACGGAACATCCATAATGACATGATTTATTATCAAGTATTAGTATCAGGTACTAAAAATAATGTACCCGATTGACGGGTATCTGTCAATGCGCTCTTGCCCCGCTTGCGGGCGAAACGAGCGGCTTGTTCCGGGTCGGGTGCCGCGGCGCGAATCCCGAAGCGCGGTGCCGGCCGTATGGAGGTTGTCAGACCGGCGCTTAATTGTGACTTGCGCGCGTTGTGGGCTCGTGAAGCTCCGGCTAAAAAATTACCCTGATCCTATCGCATAAATGCTGGCATTTAAGCCAACCTATTAGCGTCGCTGCAAGGCGACCGAAATGTGTCGAACAGGGAGTGAGCTTACTATGCTTCAGCGAAGCAAAAAAACGATATGGATCACGCTGCTGTGTCTCGTCCTGCTGGTCTCGTCCGCTTCGACGGCGTTTGCCTTCGGTAAAACGGCCAAAGGACCGGATGTGTATGCGGTGCAAGGGATGCTGAAATCGCTCGGGTATTACGGCGGGCCGATTACAGGCTATTTTGGCAATCAGACGGAAGCGGGGGTTAAAGCGTTTCAGCGCAAATACGGCTTGCCCGTTACCGGGGCCGTCGACGATCAGACGCTGCAGTCGATTTTATGGGCTTACGGCAATTTGAAAATCAGCAAAACGCCGGCTCCGTCGCCTACGCCAGCTCCGACCCGGACGCCTGCGCCAACGCCGGCTCCTAGCGCTGCGCCTGGAACGGCGCCTTCCGCCGAAGAGATGGCGATGATCGATTTGGTCAACAAGGAGCGGGCTGCTGCCGG
Source organism: Paenibacillus athensensis (assembly GCF_004514475.2). GTDB lineage: Bacteria > Bacillota > Bacilli > Paenibacillales > NBRC-103111 > Paenibacillus_AL > Paenibacillus_AL athensensis. Next base: position 108,061 of record NZ_MYFO02000002.1, read on the forward strand.
ACTTGCTCCGCTGGCAGTGGATAGCGCATTGACACGGACAGCGCGGCTGAAAAGTCAGGATATGGTCGACAACAATTATTTTTCGCACGATTCTCCGGCCTACGGCTCTCCGTTCGATATGATGAAGAACTTCGGCATCAGCTACCGGACAGCGGGTGAGAATATCGCCTGCAATCAGAGCGTGCAAGCAGCGCATGAGGCGTTGATGAATTCGCCGGGCCACCGGGCCAATATTTTGAACAAGGATTACACACACATCGGGATCGGGATCGTTAACGGCGGTCCGTGCGGAAAAATGTTTACGCAGCAGTTCGTTGGCCGCTAATCCATCTGCCGCTTGCGGCACTGCCGGGCGGAAGCAGGAGCAGGTTGCCCGCGGGCGGCAAGCTCCTGTGCGAAAGTCAGACAAGCAGGGGCGTTCCTCCTCATGACGAAAAGAGCTTTGCCCTTGGGCAAAGCTCTTTTTTGGAGAATCGGGGATTTTCGTTCCCGATCAGGAAGCCGAAACCGGCTTCAAAGCCTCCGACCACGCCTGGAAGGTTTGCAGCGCTTTGCCTTGCTCGATCGCGTGCCGGGCCATATACAAGCCTTCCTCGATGGAACCGGCTTTTTGCCCGATCCACAGCCGCACGGCGCTATTGAGCAGCACCATGTTCAAATACGGCAGCTCGGCTTCGCCACGCAGGACAGCGAGCGTCGTTTGCGCTTGCAGCTCCGTCGTCCATTCGCCTTCCGGCATCTCGACCTGCAGCTCATACAGCTCGGGATCGACAATGAACAGCTCGCTGACACCGTCGCGAATGACGTAGGTGCGCGTCCGTTTTTCCACGGATAAATCCTCCGAGCCTTCCATGCCCTGTACGACAATGCCGCTGGTAACGCCGATGTCGATCAGCAGTTGGCTGATTTTTTCGAAAACCGTGCCGTGAAAAACGCCCATCGCCATATGGCGCGCGTTGGTGAAGCGCAGCAGCTTCTCGGCGGTGTTGAACACCGTGCGCAAAGCCAGCTCTTGCCGGATCGCGCGCAGCTCGCCCAGCGGCGGGCACCAGCGCTCCGTCGGCGCGAACAAAAAGCCCGTGCGGTCGGCTGCGGCGGTCAGCGCCTCGCGTGAGGCGTCCAGCACCGGAATATGCAGCGCTTGCAGCACATCCGTCAGCGTAACGCCCCATTTCGGCGGCAGGCTCGGACTTCCGTGCAGTACGGCAGGCAGTCCGCAAGCCGCCAGCACGAACGCTGTCGGCAGCGTCGCGATAAACGACCGCGTTCGTCCGTCGTACGGCCCGGCGCAATCGAAGCTGCCTTCCATCGGATACGGCAGGCAACGGGCGCGCAGCGCATCGGTGAAGGCGCGCAGCTCGTCGGACGATTCCATTTTGATCCGCTCAGCCACCAGAAATGCGCCGATTTGCGCGGGAGTCGCTGTTTGGGTCAAAATCGCTTCGGCTCCCTGCATCGCTTCTTCATAGGTCAAATCTCTGGCGCCGCGTTTGCCGCGGGCGACTTCTTTAATTAATGATATCATCGTTTACGACCTCCCTGATTCTCATCCTGCAAAAGCTGATATACCTTAACGATGGAGGTGGCGACATCAACCATGCGTTTGCGTTCATTCATGGCCTGCTTACGCAAAAATTCGTAGGCCTCGGCTTCGGAGATGCGCTTGATTTCGGATAAAATCCGCTTGGCCTGATCGATCCATTTGCGCTCCTCCAGCCGTGAGAGCAGTTGCTCTCGTTCCTGTTGCCATTCCGTGCGCTGAAAATAATGATTCACGCCAAGCAGCAACGCGCAATGGACTTCCCGTGCACTCATGGCCGGACCGATCATGCCGTCGATTCCGGTGTTCATCCGGCATTCATTGCTGGGGAAGGTGAGCGGGTCGCACCACCAGAAAATCGGCAAGCTGCGCTGCGCCAGCACGCGCGCGCGCCACGGCTCCACTTGCTCGGGAGCGACAGACAACAGAGCGGCGTCGGCTTTGCCGATATGGAGCCCCAGCTCCTTGGGCAAAGCGGCGACATGGACCCGGAAGCCCAGATCGCGGAGCATCGCGACAGGAATTGATTCTGAACTTATGATAGCAGAATCAGACCGCGAAGGGGAAGAGGCGGAGGAAGCGGCTGCGCGAGACGTGGCCAACTCGTCGATGAGTATAAAAGATTGTAACATGGTAAAACCCCCATCAATAAGTAAGCTTCATTTTATGTTATATTAATGTCATGTATTTCGGGTATATCGCTGTTTTCTTCCTAAAATATAGCATGAAGCTGCTCTTTTGTCGATAAAGAAGATCGCAAAACGATGTTTATGAAAATTTTATGTCATGTTTATTGACACAAAAGCCACGGCGTACTATAATGAGGGCAGGAAGATCAGCAATCCACTGACACAATGGGGTGTCACATGCAACAGAAGTTAACGCGCAGACCACAATGCTGTGGCTGCCGTGGCAATGAGGCCGATGGAACGTTCCGCTTGCGCGCGGATAACGTCTGTCGGCTTTTTTTATTATCGGATAGGAATCTAAGAGACAAGGCGAACAGCGCCGCAACCAAAAGGAGAGGGTACACATGGTCGATCGGAAAGGATTTTTGCACAGCGGTCACAAAGGTTCGTTATTCAGCGCATTCCTTTATTTTGACATGAGCTTTATGGTCTGGGTACTGCTCGGACCGCTCGCCGTAATCATTTCGGGCGAATTTTCTCTGAATGCTGCGGAGAAGGCGAATCTCGTTGCGCTGCCGACGCTCGGCGGCTCGATTCTCCGCCTGGTGCTCGGGTATTTGACCGACAAAATCGGCCCGAAACGCACGGGACAGATCGGTCTTGCGCTGACGCTGCTGCCGCTGCTGTGGGGCTGGCAGTTCGCCGATACGATGGGCGAGATGTACTTCGTCGCGCTGATGCTGGGCATCGCCGGTGCAAGCTTTGCCGCGGCACTGCCGCTGGCTAGTAGCTGGTACCCGCCGCAATATCAGGGACTGGCGATGGGAATTGCCGGAGCGGGCAATAGCGGTACGATCTTCGCTACGCTGTTCGCGAACCGGATCGCCCAGCATTTTGGCAGCTGGCACGTCGTGTTCGGCATGGCGATGATTCCGATTGCGATTACGCTGGTGCTCTTTACGATTCTCGCCAAGGACAGCCCGAATAAGCCCGCGCCCAAGAAGCTGACGGATTACGGCCGGGTGCTCAAGCAAAAGGACGCATGGCTGTTCTGCATCTTCTATAGCGTAACCTTTGGCGGTTTTGTCGGCATGTCGACGTATCTGACGATCTTTTTTAACACGCAGTACGGCTTGTCTCCAATTAAAGCGGCCGATTTCACGACCTTATGCGTCATTGCCGGCAGCTTCTTCCGTCCGGTTGGCGGCTGGCTGGCCGACCGGATCGGCGGGATTCGAATGCTGATGGTGCTTTACGGAGTCGTCGGCTTGATGATGGCGGGTATTTCCACCTTGCCGGCGCTGCCGCTTACAACAGCCATGCTGTTCGTAGCCATGATGTCGCTCGGTATGGGCAATGGCTCGGTATTCCAGCTCGTACCGCAGCGTTTCCGTCAGGAAATCGGCATCATCACGGGGATTGTCGGCGCTGCCGGGGGGCTTGGCGGCTACTTCCTGCCCAAAATTCTCGGCAACGTCAAGCTCACAACCGGCTCGTTCACGCCAGGCTTCCTGATTCTCAGCGCGATTGCCTTCGCTTGTATCGCATTGATTGCCATTGTACAGGGTCAATGGAAGCGGACGTGGATCGGCGAAGGCGGCAAGGTGAAAACCTCCGGCGGTCTCGACGGGGTCAGCGCCTGATCGGTTGAATCCGGACAAAAAGCAACCGGAGGGCAACGGTTCGGCCGGCGCCAATATATGCCGGCCGGCTCTGCCAGCCAACGTAGACGAGTTGCTTGTACAGCCCGGAGCTACGGGCTGTACAGGCAAAGACGTTTACGACCACTCGTCTTTGGCAGTTCGCTTGCGAGCTGTTTTAGCTCCATATCCCAACTTTTGTCATTCGGGGGCGGTTCAAGCTCATAGGCCCCCGGTGGCCCTTTTTTACAGCACCCAGGGCATGGAGAATCAGGTCGGTAGACAGCAGATAACAGATAAACCATTTGCGAAGGGATGATGGATATGGGAAGCAAGGAGAAGCTGGTACTGGTCGGGAACGGGATGGCTGGAGTCAATGCCGTCGAGCATTTGCTCAAGCTGGCGCCCGGCAAATATGACGTGACGATTTTCGGTAGCGAGCCGCATCCGAACTACAACCGGATTTTGCTCTCTTACGTGTTGGCCGGGGATTCCAAGGTGGAGGACATTGTGATTCATCCATTTGAATGGTACGAAACGAACGGCATTACTTTATATACAGGTCAAACGATCACAGACATCGATACGGCGGCTCAGACGGTCACCAGCGATAAAGGCGTGACCGTTGCTTATGACAAGCTGATTCTCGCGACCGGCTCCAATCCGTTTATGCTCCCGTTGCCGGGCGCGGATAAAGAGGGCGTCATGGCGTACCGCACCATCCGCGACTGCGAGCTGATGATGGAAGCGGCGGCCAAATACAAAAAAGCCGTTGTGATCGGCGGAGGCTTGCTCGGTCTCGAAGCGGCGCGCGGCTTTCTCAATCTCGGCATGAAGGTCGATGTCGTTCATATTTGCGATACGATCATGGAACGCCAGCTTGACCCGACGGCTTCGAAGCTGCTGCGCGAGGCTTTGGAGGCGCAGGGCATGAATTTCCTGCTCGCCAAGCAATCGGCGGAAATTATCGGCGACAAGCGCGTGACCGGGCTCAAATTCAAAGACGGCAGCGTGGCTGAAGCCGATCTGATCGTCATGGCGGTGGGCATTCGCCCGAATGTAGAGCTGGCCAAAAAAGCGGGTCTGGATTGCAATCCCGGCATTCTCGTCAATGATTACCTGCAAACGAGCGTGCCGAACATTTACGCCGTCGGCGAATGCGCGATGCATCGCGGCGTTGCTTACGGGCTGGTTGCCCCGTTGTATGAGCAAGGCGCTGTGCTGGCGAAGCATTTGGCCGAAGTGGAAACCGGGCCGTATGAAGGCTCGATCGTGTATACGAAGCTGAAGGTGGCCGGTGTGGATGTGTTTTCGGGCGGTAGCTTTACAGAAACGGAAGGCTGTAAAACGATCAAGGTGCTCGATGAGTTTTCCGGCATATACAAAAAGGTCGTAATACGAGATAACCGCATTGTCGGCGCGGTGCTGTTCGGGGATACGGCCGACGGCACGCGGCTTATGCAAATGATTCGCGAGGGCACGGACATTAGCGGCATGGAGAAAACAGCGCTGCTGCGCGACGGCTCGGAGAAGGGCGGCGCTGCCTCGGGCGTAGCGGAGATGAAGGATGACGCGATCATTTGCGGCTGCAACGGGGTAACGAAGGGTGCGATCTGCTCGGCGATTCGCGAGCAAGGGCTGACGACGGTGGAGGAGGTCAAGAACTGCACGACCGCTTCCCGCTCCTGCGGCGGCTGCAAGCCGTTGGTCAGCGACCTTTTGGCCTATACGCTTGGCGATTCCTACGATCACTCGGCGAGCAAAGAAACGATCTGCGGCTGCACCGACCACACGCGGGATGAAGTGGTGGCTGCGATTCGCGACAAGGGACTGACCCATGTGCGCGAGGTGATGAATGTTTTGGGCTGGAAGCACGAGGAGGGCTGCTCCAAATGTCGTCCTGCGCTGAACTACTATCTGGGCATGATTCATCCGGGCATTTACAAGGACGACAGCACCTCGCGTTTTGTCAACGAGCGGATGCATGCCAACATTCAGAAGGACGGTACGTATTCGGTGGTCCCGCGGATGTACGGCGGCGTGACCAATCCGTCCGACTTAAAGCGCATTGCCGAGGTTGCGGAAAGATTCAACGTCCCGACAGTCAAGCTGACGGGCGGACAGCGCATCGATCTTCTGGGTGTGAAAAAAGAGGATCTGACCGCGATGTGGGAAGCGCTCGACATGCCCTCCGGTTATGCCTACGGTAAGGCACTGCGCACGGTCAAAACGTGCGTCGGCGAGGAGTTCTGCCGCTTTGGCACCGGCGATGCAATGGGCGTCGGGATCGCGATGGAGAAGCGATTTGAGCGGCTGAATACGCCGGCCAAGGTGAAGATGGCCGTCTCCGGCTGTCCGCGCAATTGCGCCGAGTCCGGCATCAAGGATCTGGGCGTCGTCTCGGTCGACGGCGGCTGGGAGCTGTATGCAGGCGGCAACGGCGGGGTAAAGGTGCGTGTCGGCGATCTGCTCGTGACCGTGAAGACAGAAGCGGAAATCATCGAATACATCGAGGCGTATTTGCAATATTATCGCGAAACCGGCAAATACGGCGAGCGCACGAGCGAATGGGTAAACCGCCTGGGCATCGAGCATGTGCGCGGGGTTGTAAGCGACGCTGATCAGCGCAAGGCGCTGTGCGAGCGGATGGAGCTGGCCCTATCGGTGACGAAGGACCCGTGGAAAGAAGCGATTCAAAGCGAAAAAATTCAAAAGGACCTGTACCAAGTCGTTGAGTTGAAATAATGGCAGGACATTCGGAGAGGAGAGAGGGACATGATCGTGAAGGAAGAGCAACTGGTATGGGTGAAAGCTGTTGCGTACGAGGAGCTAGCGGTGAATACAGGGCGCACGGTCCGCTACTGCGGAGAAGAAGTCGCATTGTTCAAGCTCAGCAGCGGTAAGCTGCAAGCGATCCAAAACCGCTGTCCGCACAAGGACGGCGTGCTGGCGGAAGGCATTGTGTGCGATGAGCATGTGTTTTGTCCGCTGCACGATCGCAAAATTCATCTGCCGTCCGGTCTCGTCCAGCTGCCCGATACGGGCTGCGTTCGAACGTACACGACGAAGCTGGAGCAAGGCGACGTCTATATCGGCTTTCCTAAGGCGCAGGAGCTGGCGGGCTGATCGGAGACAGGCGCAATTCAACATGATGAGATGCGGGAGGTGATGAGCGGTGAAAACGCCGATGTTGATGATACCGACAGCTTCCCACTGCTGTTTTTGCAGCATGCAGTGCGGCATGCTGGTGATGCCCAGCGACAAAGGAACGGGGCTTGTGATCAAGCCGAGCCCCGATTTTCCGGTCGCAACCGGCAGGCTGTGCCAGAAGGGCCTGAACGCACTTGAGCATGTGCAGCATGCGGACCGGGTTACGTTGCCGCTCGTGCGCGCCGGCTACTGGCAGCGGCAATCCGCAGCGCGTGCAGCGGGAGTGGTCCAGACGTTGCCTGATAGCGGTTATGTGTCCGCAAGCTTCGGCTCAGGTGCGAACGCTGCGCATGACGCGCCTGCTGCCAGATTGCTCGCAGCCGCTGCCGAAGCTTCCGTGTCGACGGCCGAACGGTCCGCTGGACCAGCCACGGCGTCTGTCGGGCTGCCATATGCCGCTGCCGGCGATTCATGGCGCTCACTGAGCTGGGACGATGCCCTTGCAGGCATTGCTGCCGAGATCAAAGCGCTGCAAGCCGAATACGGCAACGACGCAGTTGGCGTCTATGGCGGGGGCTCTTTGACCAATGAGGTCAGCTACTTGCTCGGCAAGTTCACCCGCGTTGCTCTGCGTTCCAAATATATCGACTACAACGGTCGTTACTGCATGTCGTCGGCAGCAGCGGCCAGCAACAAGGCGTTTGGCGTCGACCGGGGAATGACGATGCCGCTGTCGGAAATTCCACAGGCCAAATATATCCTTCTGGCCGGCACAAACATTGCCGAATGCCAGCCGACGATGACCCCTTATTTATTGGAAGCGAAAAAAAACGGAGCGGTCATCGTCACCATCGATCCGCGCAACACGATGACCTCCAAAATCGCCGACATTCACGTCCGTCTGCAGCCTGGCTTTGATTCCGTGTTCGTAAACGGCTTGCTGAATGTCATAGTGACAGAAAAGCTGTACGACGCCGCGTTTCTGGAACAGCGGACATCGGGCTTTGAGGAGCTGGCAGCTGCGGTCAAGCCTTTCACGCCCGCGCGCGTGGAGGAGCTGACCGGCGTGCTGGAAGGCGTTGTGCGGACGATTGCCCGCGGTTTTGCCAAAGCGGAAAGCGGCATTGTCATGACGGCTCGCGGCTTGGAGCAGCAGGTCAACGGTGTGGAAAATACGCAAAATTACATCAATCTGGCGCTGATAACCGGCAAAATCGGCCGCAAAGGCTGCGGTTACGGCGCTGTAACCGGCCAAGCGAACGGGCAGGGCGGACGCGAGCATGGGCAAAAAGCCGACCAGCTGCCGGGTTACCGGCTGATCGAGAATGAAGCAGACCGCGCTTACGTTGCCGGCGTCTGGGGCGTCGACCCGGGCGAGCTGCCGGGCAAGGGCGTATCGGCCTACGAGCTGCTGCAAAAGGTGGACGAAGGCGAGATTCAAGCGCTGATTGTTCTCGGCTCCAATCCGCTCGTCTCCAGTCCGAACAGCCGGATGGTCGAGCGGGCGCTGCAGAAGCTCAAACTGCTCGTAGTTATCGACATGTTCGAGACGGAGACGGCCCGATATGCCCATTGGCTGCTGCCCGGCTCCTCGTTTCTCGAAGGCGAGGGGACGTTGACGAATCTGGAGGGCCGGGTATTTCATCGGCCGCAAGCGTTGGCGCTGCCCGGCGAAAGCAAGCTCGATTATCGGATTCTGTGCGAGCTGGCTGCGGCGCTGGGGCGCGGGGCCTTTTTTCAATACAACGGCATTGAAGACGTGTTTAACGAGCTGACGCGGGCGACGGCGGGCGGCAAGGCGGATTACAGCGGGATCACGTATGAGCGGCTCCAGCGGGAAAAAGGCGTGTTTTGGCCGTGTCCTTCTCCGGACCATCCCGGCACGCCGCACATGTTCGAGACGACGTTTGCCCATCCGGACGGCAAAGCACGGCTTTTTGGCATAACGCCGAAAATGCCGGCCGAGCCGATCGACGCCGACTACCCGTATGTGCTGACGACAGGACGTGTCGGCAGCCATTATTTAAGCGGTGCGCAAACGCGGCGGACGGAAGCGCTAAATAAGAAAAATCCCGTGCCGGTGGCAGAGATTCACCCGTGGCTGGCCGGTCGGATCGGGCTTGGCGTGGACGGCAAAGTGCGCATTACAAGCCGGAGAGGCTCGCTTGTATTTCCAGTGAAAGTAACCGAAGGCATTCAGCCCCGCACTGTTTTTGTGCCCTTTCACTGGGGGGAGGAGCTGTCGATCAACAAGCTGACCAACGGAGCGCTGGATCCGACCAGCCGGATGCCGGAATTTAAAATTTGCGCTGTACGTGTGGAACGGGTTGCAGATTAACGATAAAAAGGAGCGTACGGAGGTCAGCGAAACTGATCTTCCGAAACGCTCCTTTTATTGCTGTCGTACCGCGGCTCAGGCTCATGAAAGCCGTCCGGCTTTGCCTGCTGCAGACCGCAGACGGCAGACCGCAGACGGCAGACCGCAGACCGCAGAGCGCAGACCGCAGATCGCAGATCGCAGACGGCAGATCGCAGACCGCAGACCGCAGACCGCAGACGGCAGACGGCAGACCGCAGACCCTAGACTTCATGCGCGCGTCGGGTTCTCTTTGTTGCGCATGCGGACGGAACGACTGCTTTACCGGGAGGCGCTCCGTAGGGGGCCGTTAAGCATCGCTTACTGCAGCTGACTGGGCCACAGCACATAGCTGTTGCGATCGCGTTCGGCGCCGAGCCGCTGGAGAAGCTCGCGCTCAGGTGCGTCGGCGATACGCACGCCGTTCCAAGAGTCGACGACGATTTTGCGCAGCGATTGGGAGCGCAGAAACAAACGGAACATTGATTTCAAACGCTCGAGCGCTTGAGCGGCATCGTCTTCGGCTAACGTATCGGCAGCGGTGCTTTCCCGAGCTTGCGGCGAAAAGGCTGATCCTGCGTCTGCCGACAGGCTCGGGTCGAGGTCCGAACTGCGATCCGGCCGGATTGTGAGCGTGGGGCCTGCTGTTGTGGCGAGCGCGGCATGGCTCATGCTGTATATGCGCCGTCCGTTATTTTCGATCCAATACAGCCAGCTTCCGCCTTGGACCAGCAGAAAATTGCCGTTTTTGCGGGCGAAGGTTGCGCCCTTGACGGACGGCCACGGCACGATCAGTCCAAACGGGTTGGCCGGATCAAGTGCGCAGATGAGCGTCGGCTCGCCGGCAGGAACGGTATTTGCGGGCAACGTGCGGCGCAGCCTATCGAGAAACGTCTTGGCGGCGAACTGCAAGGCAGGCAGGTCGCGGATAAACAAACCGCGGACGACAAGGCCCCACAGCTCCAACTGGCGCAGGGCAGGCAGGTGGACATCCCATGTATAGGGCGAATAGGCTTCGGCTACATCCTTGGTCATGATGCCGAAGCGGTCGAGCAGATGGCGCGTCCATAGCAGCGCAGCCGCTTCCCGGTCATAGGCCCGGTCGGCAGTCGTTTCCAGCGCATACCAGCGGCCCAGGCCGGACTGGAATTTGTCGCCCTTCGGGGCGCTGCGTTTCGCTGCAGCAGCGTGAAGGCGCAGCGGCGCGAACTGGTCGTTGGCGATACGTCCGTCCCAGACCAGATCCAGCAGCTCGCCGAGCAGCGCGGACGGCGGTTGGCCGGCTTCCAGACTGAGTCTGCTCAGGAAGCTCGCGCCCTTGCTGCGGATCAGCTCCAGCAGCGCCGGGCGGGAAGGGGGACGAAGCGCCGCTCGCTCCAGACAGGGAGCCAGCAGCAGCTTGCCGTCGGGAGAATCTTGAAGAAAGAAGGCGATTCGGCCTTCTTTTTCTTCCGGTTCCTGACGCCCTACCCACACCAGCTCGCCGGAGGCGCAGAGCAGATCAAGCTCCTGCTTGCGGTAGCCGGTCTGCCGCGAAGGCAGAAGCACGGATTCCCAGAGGGAAACCGGCAGGAATAAGCCCTCGAGACTGCGCAACGCTTCGCGGAGTCCTTCGGTTCCCGGCGCTGCGCTGCGGCCAAGCTGCTCGCGCAATGGCATGGAACGCCAGTAGTCGAACGGAGAAACCGCGTCTTCGGCGCGCCGGTATGCCTCCAGCGACATGCGGATGAGCCGTGAAGCGATTTTGCCGCTTGTCCACAATCCCTCGTCTTCGCCTGCAGCGAACGGGGCCGGCTGTACCGCGCCCGAAGCAGCCGTCGACTGAATCCAGTTGGCTGCTGCCGTTGCGTCAAGCCCGTACCGCTCAGCCAGCGTAGCGGCAGTAAACGACAGCACGCGGTCGGCGTACCGCTGCAGGATAAAGCTTTGCGCGAACGCGGAAACGTGGACATCGGCGTAAAGCTCGCGCTCATCGCTGCTGATATAGCGCGATTCGCCGCCACAAGCGACCGCTTGCGCCCGGCGGTCAGTGAGCAGCGCGTCCAGCCAGCCGTCGAGCTGCTCCGCGGGAATCGCCCGCTCCAGCTCGGCTCGCGAGCTGTCGCCCTGCTCCTTGAGCAGCCGCAGCAAGCTGTCCGGTCCGTCGGGCGCTGCGGCGTGCGCGGGAGTGCCGCGCTCCAGCCGCGCGGCTTCGGCGGCGAGCACCTGCGGATCGATCGCTTGCCGCACCGCTTCCGGGCCGAATACCTCTGCGGCTAACTGCCGGCTGAATCCAACGAGCTCCAGCTGCAGGTCGCGCGGCAGCGCATCCGATTCGTACAGCTTTGTCTGTACGTAATCGGCTTGAAAAGCCGCAGCGAGCGGCGAAGGGTACAAGCTGTGACGTACAGCAAACGTCAGTCTGCCCGCCGCGGCTTCGGTCAGCAGCGTCTGCAGCCGCGCGGCGTCAAGCTGCTCTTCGAGGCATTCGCGCACGGCTTCCTGCAGCAGCGGGAAGCGCTCTTTATATGGAAGCGATGCTTTGAGCAGCTCTTCGCTGCGCATCCGCTTTTTCCACGCCGGCATGCGCTCAAAGCTGCGCGAGAGCAGCAGCGAGGTCTCGGCGAGCCGTGAAAAGGCGGCGGCGAACATGGGCGAGCCGGCTACGGCTTCGCTGAGCAACTGCTCAGCTTCATCGGCGCGCAGCGCAATCAACTGCTGCGTAACGGCGGCGATTTGTCCGCTGCCCTCCAGCCGCAGCACCAGCTCAATGCCATTATCCTTGGCATTGGAGTACAACGGCGTCCAGCCGTGAACGCGCAGCTTGCTTTCGAGCGCCATTAACCAGGCGCGATTCAATCTGCGGCCGAACAGGCTGTGCAGGACGATGTGCGTTTGCCCATGCTCATCGGCGAAGCTTTCCAGCACGACGGTCCGGTCCGTCGGTACGGCGTGGGCCGCCATTTGGCTGCGCACAAAAGCGATGAGCTGGCTGCCCGCCGCGGCGTCCATGAAGCATTCGCTCATGAGCCAGCTTAATGCCGCCGCGTCTTTGGCCTTGCGGCTTGCGTCTGCTGCTCCAGCTTCGGTTGCCGCTTCCGCTTCGGTCGCCGGTCCGTTCAGAGCCAGGGCTGCGTCCGGGGCATCCTCGGCGCTATCCTGCAAGGAGTGTTCGCTGTGTTTTTCCTGCGGATCGGAGCTGGCTTCAGGTTTGCCGTTTGCGGCCGCCGCCCGTTCGCCATCTTGCGCTTCAGACAGGCCGGTGAAGCCGCCTTCGTCCAGGCTGCCCCTCAGCCGTTCACTCAGCTCGCGCCAAAGCCGCCCGGTTTCCGCTCCCAGCTCAAAAGATCGGCTGCCGGCTTCGCCCCGCCAAAACGGAATTTCACTGTAGCGGTTTTCCGACTCGCTGACATAGACCCGCTCCGGGCGAATGCGCACGATGCGCCAGGACGAGGTGCCGAGCTGGAACACGTCGCCAACGGACGACTCCTGGATGAATTCCTCATCCAGTTCGCCGAGGCGCAGCCCGGACTCATTGTGATGCACGGGATATGCCGTGCTTTGCGGGATGGTGCCGGCTCCTGTCAGGGCGGCGACGGAGGTGACCGGCAGCGCCCGCAAGCGGTCGGCGTCGCGGTCCCAGGCGATAAGCGGGCGCACGAACGGATACAAGCCGGAGAGCACGTCCAGCATCGCCGTCACTTTGTCGCGAGACATGGCGCGGAAGCTGTCGCTCTGCCCGAGCAGGCGCAGCAGCTCGGGCAGCTCCCATTCGTCGCCGCCGGCCATCATGGCGACGATTTGCTGCGCGAGCACATCGAGGCTGCCGCGCGGCACGCGGATGGCCTCGATGTCGCGAGCGGCGATGCGCCGCCCGAGCACGGCAAGCTCGGGCAGGGAGCTGCGGCTGCGGGCCAGCAGCACGCCGCGGCTGACGCCGCCGACGGAATGGCCGGCGCGTCCGACGCGCTGGATGCCGGCAGCGGCGCTTTGCGGGGAGTCGATCTGGATGACCAGATCGACATGCCCGACGTCGATGCCAAGCTCCAGCGACGAGGTGGCCACGAGGCAGCGCAGCTCGCCGGCTTTCAGCAAACGCTCGACCTCCAGCCGTTTTTCCCGGGCAACGCTGCCGTGATGGCTGCGCGCCAGCTCATACCCGGCATGGTCGTTCAGTCGCAGCGTCAGCCGTTCGCACAACCGGCGGCTGTTGACAAACACAAGCGCCGCTCTGCATCCTTCCATGACTTGAAGAATGCGCTGCACCAGCGGCGTCCAAATGGCCTCGCGGTCAGCGCCGTATCCGGGACGCACAGGCTCGGGAACCGTCAACAGCAGGTCGTATCGCTTGTCCGCCGCACTTTCAACGATAGCAACCGCTCGCGGCTGACCGTTCGTCCAGCCGCCGAGATAGCGCGCCACCCGTTCGATCGGCTTTTGCGTCGCCGAGACGCCGATGCGCTGCGCGGGTCGTCCGCACCAAGCATCCAGCCGTTCGAGGGTCAGCGATAGGTGCATGCCGCGCTTATCGGCTGCCAGCTCGTGGATTTCATCAACCACAACCTGCCTGACCGTTCGCAGCATCTGCCGCGCCCGGGGCGAGGTGAGCAGCAAATAAAGCGATTCCGGGGTCGTCACCAGCACATCCGGCGGATGCTTGAGCATCGAAGCGCGCGTGCTTTGCGATGTGTCGCCTGTGCGGACGCCAACGGAAATGCCGGGCCAAGGGGCGTCGTCTGCGCCCTTGGCGCTTGTTGGACTCGTATCGGATACTTCTGCAAGAGGGCGCCCCAACGTCTGGAGCTCGGCTTCCGCTGCAATTTCCTGCATGAAACCGAGCAGATGATGGTGAATGTCGTTGTTCAAAGCTTTTAACGGCGTGACGACGAGTACGCGAACGCCAGAAGCGTAGTCCTTCGCAGAGCTACGCTTTTCTTGCACAACGCCGTCCAGACAGGGAAGCAGGGCGGCGAGCGTTTTTCCCGACCCGGTTGGCGACGAGATCAAGATGTGCCCATCCCCGGCTATTTGCGCCCAAGCCTGCTGCTGCACGCCGGTCGGCAGACCGAACCGTTTGGTGAACCAACTGCTCAGTACGTTATCAAATCCAAAATCCGCTGCGTGTTTATCCCGCATGGCGAACCCTCTTTCCGGTTGATCTTTGTCTTCAACATAGCATAATGCCCGCAAGCATGCCAGCTGAGAGCCAAGAGCAAGTGGGGCAAAGGGGGAGGGCCGTCTTATGGCGAACAAGCGCTCAGGCCCTTCGCTCTTTGGAGCAGGTCTCATGGAAAAACGTCTATCGTCTGCTGGGCCCTCAAAGTCCGCCCAAGCCGCCCTCCGCGTCCGCCTAAGCAGCTCGCTCCGCGAGCGCGTCCAACCGCGTCCGCCTGAGCAGCTCGTCCCCCGAATCGCCGCCCTCCACGTCCGCCTAAGCGCTCGCTCCGCGAGCGCGTCCAACCGCGTCCGCCTGAGCAACTCGTCCCCCGAAGCACCGCCCTCCGCGTCCGCTCAAGCAGCTCGCTCCGCGAGCGCGTCCAACCGCGTCCGCCTGAGCAGCTCGTCCCCCGAAGCACCGCCCTCCGCGTCCGCTCAAGCAGCTCGCCCTCCGCGCCGCCGCCTGCCGCGTCTGCTCAAGCCACTCGCTCCGCGAGCGCGTCCAAGCACGTCCGCCTGAGCAGCTCGTCCCCCGAAACGCCGCCCTCCGCGTCCGCTCAAGCCACTCGCTCCGCGAACGCGGCCATCCTCGTCTGCCCAAGCAGCTCGCCCTCCGCGCCGCCGCCTGCCACGTCCGCCCGAGCCTCCCGCCGTCCGCACCGCCGACTCCATCGCACCTCCCCCGAAGTGCCTTGGCCGTTTATTGGCCGCCGCTTCACAGCCCCGCGCCAACGCGGCGGACTCGTTGCGACCCCGTCGCTCCCTCCAGAGCGGCAATCCCTGAAATCCCGCGCCCCATGCGCGATCTGGGGTTTTTATCTTCTTCCGAAAACCCCAAGAATTGGAAGGTAAAACTGACAAAATCTTGTTGCTTTATGTCGAAAGTAGTCGAATTTATATTTAGAGTGTAAACATTAACAAAAAATGCATCATTGAAGAAGGAAATTGTCGGTTCTTGGTGAATAACTCCTAGTAACACTACGGCATTCAGGAGAAAAGGTAGGATCGGATGGAGAAAACACACTTTTTTAAAAATGTGCTAAGCTCAGATTCGATTGCGGAATCGCTGGAACACTTACGCGGCTTCTCCAAATCATTTTTGGGCAGTGAGCAGATTTGTGTACTCTTGTGGAACAAAAAGCACGGAAGCGATCAGGTGGATGTGTATCACACGAATCTTTCCGACGCTGAATTGACCAGATTGAAGCGTATCGCGCTGCACACGGATTTGTTCGCAACGATTCCCGAAGGCGGCAACCTCGTATCCGCCATTTCTCCGGAGTTTGCCGATTCCTCCTTCCAATCGGTTTTCGCGTTCCGCTTGCTTGGCGATACCTGCAGCGGCGTGTTGGCCTTTTGCTTTGAGGAATTGGTGCAGCCTCCCGAGGACGCCTTGGAAGTGTGCAACCTGATCCGGCTGCATATGGAGCATCTGATCGAAAAGATTCATTTTCGAAGGCAGCTCCTGCAGCTTAAAACGTATGAAAATTTAGTCAATACGCTGCGGATCAAAGATGCTTTTACCGTGAACCACTGCTACAACGTATCGTTCTACTCCGCGCTGCTGGGCAATCGGCTCGGGCTGCCGTTTCCGATTATGGAGCAGCTGAAGATTTCGTCTTTGCTGCACGATATCGGCAAGCTGGCGATTCCCGACAGTATTTTGCTCAAGCCAGGCAAGCTGACCAATGAGGAATTTCAGGTCATCAAGAAGCACCCGGTGCTCGGCTACGAGCTGCTCAAGGAGTACCCCGACGTCGAGCCGATGCTGCCTGTCGTTCGCTGGCATCACGAGCGGATGGACGGTCTGGGATATCCCGACGGGCTTACCGGCGATCAAATTCCGCTGCAGGTGCGCATTGTGAGCCTGGCCGACGCCTTCGACGCGATGACGTCAACCCGGGTTTACCGCTCCTCATTAAGCATTGAAGAGGTGAAAGAACAGATGCTGATGCATGCAGGGACTCAATTCGACGAGACCCTGATCCATGCGTTCATGGATGTACTGAACGAGCAGAAAAAGATGAAGCTGCTCCAATCGTTTGAATGAAAGGTGGATCATGGATAGTGAAGAAACGCATTTTACTCGTAGACGATGAACCGCACAACCTGGAGATCTTACGCATTTTTTTAAGATCGTTGAACTACGACATTTACGAGGCCGAATGCGGGGAACAAGCTTTGCTTATGGTGGATCAGGTACGCCCGGACGTCATCCTGCTCGATGTGATGATGCCCGATCTTTCAGGCTTTATTGTGGCCAAACGCTGGCGGGAGCGCCCCGATTTCAACATCCCGATCATTTTCCTTTCGGCCAAGGTGCAGAAAGAGGACATGATGCTCGGCTTGCAGCTCGGCGCAACCGATTATTTGACCAAGCCGTTTGACCTCGATTTATTGGAGAAAAAAGTTTCTATCGTGCTCGAGCACCGCGCCAAGCTGCAGGAGCTGCAGAAGGAGAACGCGCATCTGTCCGCGCTCGCGTATATCGATTCGTTAACCGGTTTATATAATCGCACGTATTTAACCCACGTCGAGCAGCTTGCCGCCAGCGGCCAGGGCCGCAGCTTCGTCAAGGCGATGATGGTCGACGTGGACCATTTTAAAGACATCAATGACAATTTCGGTCACTTGGTCGGCGATCTCGTGCTGAAGGAGACATCCCGCGTTATTTTATCCCATATTGATACTCACCAGGACCTTGCCTTTCGTTACGGAGGGGACGAGTTTTTAGTGCTGTTCGGAAAAGGAGAAGATGCCCTGCGGCTGGCGAACGCCATTTTGCAGGACGTCACAGGGCTTGCCATTCAAACCAACTGTGATCAGCTGGTGCGCGCCACGGTAAGCATCGGCTTGTCGGCGGAAGCGCCGCAGCCGGAATTGGCCGCTGTTATCGCCAGTGCCGATAACGCCCTGTACAGCGCCAAGCACCACGGACGAAACCAGGTATTCGGATGTTAACCTATGAGGAAAAAGAGGGTGGAGCCATGCAGCTGAAGAGCTATCAAAAACTGTTTCATATGACGAAGGTCATCAACTCCAAGTTCGAGCTGTCGGAAATCTTGCAGGTGCTGGTCGAAGCGATCGCAAGCGAGATTGCGCAAGCCGATCTGGTCGGATTTTTTCTCAAGCAGGAGGACGGTACGTTCCGCGGCTACAAAGGCAACAAGCTGCCCGTGGACATTACGGAGCTGGTTATCGATCCGGAGACCGACGCGTTCGTGCGGGATATTCTTACTTCCGGCGATCTGGACTACATTCCCGACACGAGCCTCGACCTGCGTCCTGATCAAGCCAAGGTGCAATTGCTGAAAATTCAATCCTTGCTGGGCATCCCCGTCATCGTGGAGGATGACGTGTTTGGGCTTGTTTTTGTGCACGATTTCGGAAAGTCGATGCGGGTGACCGAAGAACAGATTAAGGTGACGGAAGCGTTCGTGATCATGGCGAGCGTGGCGATCCGCAATTTCCAGATGTTCGAGCAGCGGCAGCTTTTACTGGAGCGCCAGCAGCTGCTTTTGGATGCGACGAACGCCTTGTCCAACTCGTTTTCCGTGGGCGAAGTGCTCAAGACCTGTTTTGCCTATATGAAAAAAGCCGCGGGTTCGCCCGATGTGAGCACCTATTTGTATAACGAAAAGGAACGCGCGCTCTACCCGTTTCATATTTCCTCGGAAAACGTGCCTGAGCCGGAATGGCGGGAGAAGCATCGTCGGGGCATCAATATGAGCATTGACGTCGACCGGCTGTTCTATGAAGTGATCGTGCATAAAAAAGCGATTGCCATCACCGACGTATTCGCTGATCCGCGTCCGAATCATGAAGCGCTGCGCAGCTTTGGCATTCAAAGTCTGCTCGCGATTCCGCTTGTAGCCAAAGGCGTTGTATTCGGGGCCATGGTCATTCCGGCGATTGGCGCTCCGCGCACGTATACAGAAAGTGAAATTGAATTTTGCCAGTCGATTGCCGATGTTAGCGCCACCGCGTTGTCGAACGTCATGCATACGGAAAATCTGGACAATCTGGTCAAAGAGCGCACGCTGGAGCTGCAGCAGGCCAACTTCAAGCTGGAAGGGCTCGTCAAGGAGCTGGAACAGCTGAACGAGTTGAAAAATGATTTTATCGCTTCGCTGTCACATGAGCTGCGCACGCCGATTACCGCGATCAAGGGCTCGGTTGATATTTTGAAAAAAGGCATTCTCGGCGAGCTGAACGCGGCCCAACTGGATTTGATGGACACGTCCAACAAAGCGATTGAACGGCTGCTCAATCAGGTGAACGAGCTGCTGGATTTCGCCAAGCTGGAAAGCGGACGCTTCGAGCTGAACGAAACTATTGCCGCTGCAGACGACATTCTCATCGAAGCGTCGCGAATTATGGAACCGCTGATCGAGAAAAAGCACCAGACGCTGGTGCTGGAGAGCGCAGGCGACGTGCTGCTGAAGGCCGATCACCAGCGCGTGCTGCAAATTTTGCTCAATCTCATTTCCAACGCCAACAAATTTACGCCGGAGCACGGTAAAATTACGATTCGCTGCTCGATGCGCGAGACAGGGCTTGTCGTAGAAATTCAAGATACAGGCATGGGCATACCGCAGGAAAAACAAAAATATATATTTACCAAGTTCTATCAAGTTAATAATCAGTTGAAAGGGACCGGTCTGGGGCTGGCGATTTCCAAGCAGCTGATCGAGCTGCATGGAGGGCGCATCTGGTTTGAAAGCCAAGAGGCCCAAGGCTCGTTGTTTGCTTTCACGCTGCCGAAAGAGAGGTTGGTGCAACATGCGGGCAATTGAAGCGGCGCTGCGTGGACTCAGCGCTCAAGGTATCCGGTACGTCTTTGGCATTCCAGCGGGCTCAATTAACGCGTTATACGACGCCTTGCTGGATATGCCGGAATTGCAGCCGATTGTCGTGAAGCATGAAACGAGCGCAGGGTACATGGCCTCCGCCTACACCCGCATTACCGGCATTCCCTCCATCTGCGTCGGCTCCAGCGGGCCGGGTGCAACAAACCTGGTAACACCGGCAGCTCACGCCTGGCGCGAGAAGCTGCCGGTGTTATTCATCACCGGGGCGGTGCCCACGTCGAAGCTCGGCAAGGGGGGCGCGCAGGAGCTGGATGCCGAGCCGATTTTTGCCCCGGTGACGAAGCTCAGCACGACCGTGCTGGACGCGAAGCTGCTGCCGCAGACGATCGCCGAAGCGCTGCATACGGCGCAAAGCGGCATCCCCGGGCCGGTGCACGTCGCCATCCCCATCGATATCCAGATGACGGATATCGGCGAAGGAGCAGCGGCGGCCTTCCCGTACCAGCCGCCGCTGCAGCTGCAAGCGCCCGACCCGGCGCTTGTCGTCGAGGCCGGCCGGCTCGTGCTGACGGCCGGCGAACGCGGCGCCCTGCTGCTCGGGCATGGCGCCAAATCGGCCGCGGCCGCGGTGCGGCGGCTCGCGGAGACGACCGGGTGGCCGGTAGCCACGACGCCGCGCGGCAAAGGCGCGTTCCCGGAGGACCACCCGCTGTCCCTGGGCGTTTACGGCCTAGCCGGCAACGCCCAAGCCGTGGAGCACCTGAACGGGCCGATGCCCGAGGTGCTCCTGGCGATCGGCACCAGCCTGGGCGAGCTGGCGACGGGCAACTGGGCCCCGGAGCTGGTGCGGGGCAAGCGATTGATCCATATCGATTACGACGTTGCGGAATTCGATAAGATGTATAAAGCCGCGCTCAACCTGTGCGGCGACGCCCGGCAGAGCGTAGAAGCGCTGCTGGATGTGATCAAGCCGGTAGAGAACAGCGATTGGCCGCTGGTTGCCGACCAGTCGGCGGCTGCGCTAGAGGAGGAAGCGTCGCTGTGGAACACGCAGGCGGCGATTTGCAAGATCGGCGCGTTCGCGCCGGACAACGCCCGTTTTTATCTCGATATCGGGGAGTTTATGACGTATTCCCTCCAAAACCTGCGTGTTCGCGATACGCAGGATTTTGATATCGACATTAATTTCGGTGCGATGGGCTCGGGCATTGGCGGGGCATTGGGCGCGCAGCTTGCCGAGCCTGACCGTCCGGTCATTTGCATTACGGGCGACGGCTGTTTTTTCATGCACGGCATGGAGGTGCTGACAGCCAAGGAATACGGCTTGCCGGTGCTGTTTTTCGTCATCAACAATGCGCGTCTTGGCATGGTGTATCACGGCCACATGCTGCAGTACAAGCGCTGCTTGAACGATTTTTCCCAAAATCGTACCGATATTGCGGCATTGGCGGCCACGCTCGGCTTGCGTTATGCGCAGGCGGCTTCGCACGAGCAGTTCCAGGCCGAGCATATGGCAGATTGGCTGGAGCACCGCGAGCCGATGGTGGTGGAAATCGTCGTTGACGGCAACGAAGTGCCGCCGATGGGCGAACGCGTCAAATTTTTGCAAGGCGCTACGTACTGACAGGCCTGGCTTGACGGACATCCGTTTTTGACAATCGAATAAACGCGTTAGCTGATGTGAAAAACCCTCTCCACTTGCCTTTTACGGGCGAAGCGGAGAGGGTTTTTGCATTTTTGCCTGTGCTACTACGGCTCAGAGCGTTTCGGACTCCGGCAGGCGGTGGCCCGGACCGTGGCCGATCCCCAGACCGTGGCCCGGACCGTGGCCAATCCCAGGGCCGTGTCCACCATGCCAACCGCCATGCCAGCCGCCATGCCACCCGCCGTGTGGTCCCCAGCCGCCATGCCACCCGCCATACGGGAGCGGAAGCGGCAGAGGCAGCGGAACAGGTACCGGATACAGATCGGGCTGCGGGTACGGATAAGGGTACGGATAGGGGTAAGGGGGTGGATACGGGTAATTCGGATCAACGTAAGCCATGTGAAATCTCCTCCTTAATTGCTATACACCAGCCTATGTACAGCGCTCGGAAATGGATGCTTGCCCATTGGCAGGACGCGAAAAATGGGCGCTAGCCCGGCAAAGCGCTTCCACGGCAAAACAAGAGAATATTTGACATGATCTAGGTAATATCACTCCTTATGTTTCCAATGCGCGCAAAGTATAATAGGCGGAGCTTTATATTTTGACGCTGGAAGGAGCTTGGCAATGAGTTGGACCGTGCAGGAAACGACATTCAATCAAGCGCAAATCACAACGAACGGCAACAAGTTTATGATAGGCAACGGGGCTCTGGGGTACCGGGGGACATTGGAGGAATTTGCTAAAGACCAGCTGACGGCAACAACGGTTGCTGGGCTGTACGATAAGGTAGGCGATCAATGGCGCGAGCCGGTGAATGCGCCGAACGGTCTGGCGACGAAGCTGTTTGCCAACGGACGTTTGCTCAGCGTGCTGGAGACGGAGCCGGTATCGCATACGCAGGAGCTTGATATCCGTCACGCGAAACATCGCCGTGAGACCGTATTTGCCGTCGATGGCGGCACGGTAACGCTGCAAGCGGAGCGATTTGTCAGCATGGATTCGCTCAATCTGATTGTTGCCCGTTTCAGCGTGACCTGCTCGCAGCCGACCTCGGTCATGGTGGAAACCGGAATTGACGGCGACGTTTGGGACATTAACGGACCGCATCTGGAGCAGTATCAAAGCTCGGTAGAGGGCAGCGCCATCGTGCTTCAGGCCATTACGCACGAGCTGCGTCTGCCGGTCGTTGTAGCGGAAGCGCTGGTCGCAGACAGCGTCCAGCAGGTCATACTGCAAACGGATAAAACGATCATGCGCAAGCTATTGCTGGATTGCGAGGCAGGCGTCACGTATACGTTTTATAAATATGTGGCGATTGCGGCCGGTCAAGATGACGCCGAGCCTGTACAAACAGCGGTTGCTGCGGTTACGGACGCAATGGCTGTCGGCTACGAGGCGCAGCTGGACAAACATACTTCGCAGTGGGAGAGCAAGTGGGCGCTTTCCGACGTGGCGATTGAAGGAGACGAAGAGGCGCAGTTTGCTTTGCGGTACAGCTTGTATCATCTTCTAATCATTGCGCCAACCGAATCGGAAAAGGTTTCGATTCCGGCGCGCGGCTTGTCGGGGCAGGTGTACAAGGGTGCGGTTTTCTGGGATACGGAAATGTTTATGCTGCCGTTCTTCCTGCATACGGACCCGCAGGTCGCCCGCAATTTGATGATGTATCGCGTGCATACGCTGGACGGCGCGCGGAGAAAAGCAGCTGAATACGGTTATAAAGGCGCGTTTTATGCTTGGGAAAGCCAGGATACGGGCGACGACGCCTGCACGCTATTCAACATTACCGATGTGTTTACAAACCGTCCGATGCGGACGTATTTCCGCGACAAGCAGGTGCATATCAGCGCAGACGTCGCCAATGGCATTTGGCAATATTATGCGAGTACCGGCGATGAGAGCATTCTGCTCGACGGCGGCGCGGAAGTGATGATGGAATGCGCGCGTTTCTTCTACTCCTACGCTTACTACAAAGTAGACAAACAGCGCTTCGAAATTCTCGACGCCACCGGACCGGACGAGTACCATGAACGCATCAACAACAACGTGTTCACTAACTACATGGCCGAGCAGACAATTTCCAGTACGCTGGCCATGCTGACGCTTCTGCAGGACAAGCATGCCGGCGTATTCCGCTCGCTGGTTGACAAGCTGGATTATGAAGCCGATATCGAACAACTGAAAACGATGCTGGCTCAACTGTATGTGCCGAAGCCGGACCCGCAAACCCACATTATTGAACAATTCGACGGCTACCTCAAGCTGGAGGACGTCACGCTTCCCGAGCTCAAATCGCGGATCATCAACCCTAACGAATACTTGGGCGGCGGCAATGGCCTGGCGACGACGACGCAAATTTTGAAGCAAGCGGATACGGTCCTGGCGCTGTTCATGCTCGGCGACCGCTTCTCCAGAGAAGTGAAGAAAGCGAATTGGGATTTCTACGAGCCGCGGACCGAGCACGGTTCCAGCTTGAGCCCGTGCGTATATGCGCTGATCGCCGCCGATATCGGGTATAGCGAATACGCCTATCGTTACTTCATGAAGACGGCGACCATCGATTTGACCGGCAATTCCAAGCAATACGTTGGCACGCTGTATATCGGCGGTACGCATCCGGCTGCCAATGGCGGTGCGTGGATGGCGGCGGTGCAGGGCTTTGCCGGGGTGCGGATCGATACGTGTACAGTGAAGCTGTCTCCGGCGCTTCCGCCGAAGTGGAGTGCGATGAAATTTAACGTGCAGGTGTTGGGCCAGCAGTTTAGCGTGGACGTCAGCAAGTCAGAAGTGCGGATTACTTCCGCGGAGACGAACCGTTCGTCCCAACTGTTCCGCATCGGCGGCGCCGAAGTCGTCTGCGAAGCCGGACAAACGGTCGTTCAGACCTATTAAGCCGAAACCATACTAGAAAAGGGAGAATCGAAAGATGGCAAAAGTGGCAGACAAATATTTGAAGGTCGACCCGTGGGGCGTCGTGGAAGAAGGATTCGACCGTGAACGGAACCGGGTGTCCGAATCGATTTTCTCATTGGGCAATGAATATATGGGCGTTCGGGGTTATCCGGACGAAGGATACAGCGGCGACAGCATGGTCGGCAGCTATTTTAACGGCTTGTACGATGAGACGCATCATTCCGCGCATTACAAGGGAATCGTCAAGCGAGTCCGTTTTATGGTCAACGCTGTTGATTGGCTGTATACCCGTCTGACTGCGGGCGATGAGCAATTGGATCTGGCGACAAGCAAAATCAGCGGTTTTGTCCGCAAGCTGGATTTCAAAAGCGGCACCGTTACCCGCGAATTTGTGTGGCATCTGTCCGCAGGCTCGTCCATCAAGGTGAGCTTTGAGCGTTTCGTCGGCATGACGAATACGAATGTCGGCTGTCAGCGCGTGACGCTGGAGTCGGTTGATTTCACCGGCGATGTGTGGGTCCGTTCCGGTCTCGATTTCTCGCCGATCCACGAAGCCCAGCACCAGAACCTGTGGACGACGCTGCAAAAAGGCGAGCAGGGCGGTATAGCCGCCATCCTGTCCAAAACGAAAAATACCGACAACCGGCTGTTCGCCAGCTTCGCGCTGCATACCGAGGCACAGCTTGCTTCATTTGAAGAGGAGCAGTTGATCGGCTATTCGTTCACGCTGCAGCTCGTACCGGGCCAAGCGGTTGGCTTTGATAAAGTCGCATTCAACTATGCGGAAAAAGACGCTTCCGTCGCTTCGGCCGCGCTGTGGGCCAAAGGACAGGAGCTTGCCGCCGCCAACGTCAAGCTGAGCTATGACGCGCTGCTGGCCGATCAAAAAGCGTACTGGACGAACGTCTGGGAAACGACCGACATTACGATTGAAGGCGACCCGGAGAATCAGCAGGGCATTCGCTTCTGCGTATTCCAGCTTTACCAAACGTACCACGGCGACAATCCGGGCCTCAACATCGGGGCCAAAGGGCTGACCGGCGAAGCTTATGGCGGCCATGCTTTTTGGGATACCGAATCGTATTGCCTGCCGTTCTACTTGTTCAATAACCCGAAAGCGGCCAAAAGCTTGCTGGAATTCCGCTACAAATCGCTCGCTGCAGCCATCGAGCGCGGTACGGATGTGGACTGCAACGGCGCGTTCTACCCGATCGCGACCATTGACGGCACGGAAAGCTGCAACCTGTGGCAGCACTCCAACCTGCAGCTGCACGTCGGCACGGCGATTTCCTACGGTATCTGGCATTACGACAAAATCATCGGCGACAAGGAATTCATCCGGACGAAGGGCATTGAAATGCTGCTGCAAATCAGCCGTTTCTATGCCAGTCGCGGCCAATGGGGCCAACGTTCCGGCAAATTCGGTTATTACGGCGTCATGGGGCCGGACGAATTCCAATTGATGGTCAACAACAACTGCTACATTAACTACATGGCCAAAAAGCTGTTTGAATACACGCTTGAAGTCGTCCGCGAAATGAAAGCCGAAGCGGCCGATGCTTACGCCAGCGTGGCGGCTCAAGTAGGCGTGACCGACGAGGAGCTGGCCAACTGGCAGCATCTGGCCGACCATATGGCGATTCCGTACGAAGCGGAAACAGGCATTTACGAGGAGCATGACGGCTTCTTCGACATGCCGCATATCGATATTCATTCGATCCCGGTCACGGACTTCCCGCTGTACTCCAATTGGTCGTATGACCGTTTGTACCGCTACGACATGATCAAGCAGCCGGACGTGCTGATGTTCATGTTCTTATACAACCAGGAGTTTACCCGCGAAGCGAAAACGGCCAACTACAACTATTATGAGCCAAGAACGATTCACGAATCGTCGCTGTCGCCGTCGATTCATTCGATCATTGCTTCGGAAATCGGCAAGCATGAAGAAGCGTATCAATTTTTCGAATTCGCGACGCGTCTTGATCTCGACAACTACAACCGCAATACGCGCGAGGGCTTGCACACCACATCGATTGCAGCGGCTTGGATGAACATCGTTTACGGCTTCGGCGGCATGCGCTCCGACGGCGACATGCTGCTGTTCCAGCCTTCGATTCCGCAAGCCTGGAGCTCGTACAGCTTCAAGCTGCTATATAAGGGAGCAGCCATCAGCGTAGCCGTCAACCGCGAGCAGGTTACGATCAAGGCCGCAGGCGATTCGGCCGTCGACATTCAGGTCTACGACCAGACCTACAGCATCGGCGCAGACGGCATTACGCTGCCCGTTCCTGCGGAGTGGGTCGGTTAATCGGTTTCGAACTACTACACGGGAGGCTATCAAACATATGCTCGACAATATCAAAGGTGCATTATTCGATCTGGACGGCGTAATCGTCGATACGGCGAAATATCATTTTCTGGCATGGGGCCGCTTGGCCAAGGAACTCGGCTTCGAATTTACAGAAGAACACAACGAGCGCTTGAAAGGCGTCAGCCGGGTGCGTTCGCTGGAGATTTTGCTGGAAATCGGCGGCATCAGCGCCAGCGAAGAAGAGAAGCTCGCAATGGCCGAAAAGAAAAACAACTGGTACGTCGATTACATCCGTGCGATGGACGAATCGGAAATTTTGCCGGGCGCACGCGAATACTTGCTGCAGCTGCGCGAAAACGGCGTGAAAACGGCGCTGGGCTCGGCCAGCAAAAACGCCCCGATGATTTTGGACAATCTGAAAATTACCGGCCTGTTCGACGTCATCATCGACGGTAACAAAACGTCGGCGGCCAAGCCTGATCCCGAGGTGTTCCTGCTCGGCGCTCAAGGGCTCGGACTCGCTCCGGCCGACTGTGTCGTGTTCGAGGACGCGGAAGCGGGCGTCGAAGCGGGCAAACGCGCCGGCATGCGCGTAGTCGGCATCGGCAAGCCGGAAATTTTGAAGGAAGCGGACATGGTTATTGCCGGGCTCCACGAACTGGTTGGCCAATATCAATAGCTTGTCGAAGGAAGATCACTAACTAGCATTTCATATAGAAGCTTTGCAGGAAAGCGGGCCTGATCTTCAGGTTTGCTTTCTTTTTATTTCAGCCAAATAAAACAATGATCGAACATCAGTTCTCTTTTATTTATTATATCACAAAAATAATGGAAAAAGCGGCCAAAATTAATAGCCCCTCTCGCGATTCCTGTTGGGAAAACGCATGAGAAGAGGCCCGATCGGATAGAGCTCCCAGCAGTGTCAGATCTTGAGTTCCCCAAGCTTGATCAGTTCGACTACGGCTTGTGAACGACCCTTTACGTTCAATTTTTGCATGACGTTGGAGATATGGTTTGAAACACACCGAAATTAATGTGAGGCTTGATGTTTAGTCGTTTTTTGTAGTTCTTCCTCCACAGACTTCATGCCTGCGTCATTCTCACCTCGTATTTTCTTGTCGCCGCCAAGCGACTTTGTCCATTTGTCAGAAAGGCGATCAAACGCTGTGTACAGTGCAAAGCTGTAAAGTATACTCTGTTTTAATTGCGTTATTGGCAGTTCAGGAAATACTTGTTCAAAGTTTACAAAGTAGATTACTGCCAACCCCAAAGCTAATGCCTTACAGACTGCTGTATCTGAACAAAGTTTCCATTTTCAATTTGTTCAAAACAAAAAAAGTGATAGTTAAAGGGACACAAGCAATTACAAATCTCAGTAAAGATAAAATAAAGTACATTGACGTATGAATTTATACTTATCTGATCCTTCTTTTTTTTCATAGTAATAAAAAGCAGAAATGAATAATGCAACTGCAAAAATAAATATAGATAAGTAACTGAATCCCCACCTCACAAAAAGTCTATTGGTTCTTACTAAAAGCACTGCCATTTATCCCGTTCTATTTGTTTTACGCTTCTAAAAACCCATCGTTCTGGGAAATGTTAGTAAAGTATTTCTTCCTGCACCAAGAGTTAACATGGATTGCTCCATCATTTGACTATGATGCTTTCCAAAGAGAGGTTTTCATTTCTTTGCAGTCTGGAAACATGTTAATTGTTGTCCTCATTGTTATCTTCTTCGGATATAAACGATATTTTAAAAGTAAAGAAGCCGAACATAAGAACCTCAAGGAAATTGCTGAATCTGATTTGAATTTAGCTACATATGATAATTTTATTCCGAGGATCACCGCAGCTCGAGCAATGGTAATTTATCAGAAATCAAAGGCTGCGCTCTTAAATGTTTTATACGCGGGTTTAGGCGCTCTCCTCCTGATTGTCTTCGTAACATTATTTGTATCGCATACAGCTTATCAATTAGGAAGCTTCGGGAAAAACCTTGCCCAATTTGACACAGATTATATAACAGTAGAGTATCAGTTCAATAATCAAGTTCAAAAAGTTGAAGGCATTCGAGTATATCAAGATAGAAACTATCTCTTCATTAGAGATGATCAAAATACACTTCACAGCGTATTTGCAGATCAAATACATGTACAGACCCAACAAAAAAACTCTAAGTAAGATATTATGAATAATAAGTCCCTATATGCCACCATTCATTGTTCTTCAAAGGTTTATGCTATAATAAAAACAAACGATCAAGCGAGGTGAAGCTGATGAAATGGGAACAAATTATGGAACAACATCCGAGCTGTTTTGTATTGGTAGAAGCTTTAAAAGCCAGTTCAAACAATCAATTACGCCATCTTGAGGACATGACCGTTATTCAAGATTACGACAATCCACAAGAAGCCTGGAGTGGGTACAAACACTTTCACAAGTTATATCCATCACGAGAGTTGTACGTTTTCCATACCAGCCGAACTGATGTTGAGGTCGTGGAGGAAATATTCTCAGGAGTGCGGCAGCACACATGAACATACGTCTCCATAATGGATTGCCAATTGTCTCCTTAACCTTAACGCATAATGACCAGACCATTCAACTGTCGAATGTCTTGTTCGATACAGGATGTGCCGCGACGATATTTGATACGGATTTACTTTCCCGAATTGGTATTTACATTGATTTCATTCATGGCAGAGCCAAACGAATGTATGGGGTAGGCGGAACAAGTGAAGTCTGCTATGAACAGGTCATTCCTCATTTAAGAATCAAGCATGTACAATTGGAAACATTCCCCGTACAGCTGGGGTCCGTTCAAGAGCCTTATGGCTTCGATGGAATACTCGGCATTGATTTTATGATGAAAGCCAAATGGAAGGTTGATTTTGAAACGATGTGGATTCATTACTCTGCTTGACTTCGCCAGTGCATAGAGACTTCATAACCGAGCGATGCTTGATTAGCATTCGCTTGGTTTTCTTTTTGCTTTCTAAAAAATTAAAAGCCCCCTCTCACGATTCCTGTTCGGAAAACGCATGAGAAGAGGCCCGATCGGATAGAGCTCCCAGCAGTGTCAGATCTTGAGTTCCCCAAGCTTGATCAGTTCGACTACGGCTTGTGAACGACCCTTTACGTTCAATTTTTGCATGACGTTGGAGATATGGTTGCGGACGGTTTTTTCGCTGATAAAAAGCTGCTGAGCGATATCCTTTGTTGTTTTGTCTTGAACCAGCAATTCGAATACTTCACGTTCCCGGTTGGTTAACAGGAATTTGTTTTTGTGGTCGCTGCCCATGGATGTGTGTCACCCCTCCTTGCTCGGGTTATTGGGAGTTACAAGGTTTAGGGATACAGTCAAATTCAGTGTATGAAAAGCCCTAAGTGATGGTGCGGTTTCCGGGCAAAAATGGGCGTAGCCCCGTGCCTGCGCATCGCGCGCGACTGTCGGAAAGCGGTGCCGGCTGTACGGCGGCTGCCGCTCCGCTGCTTTTGAGTTTTCGCTTCCCGCATGGTAAGCTGAAAGGATGAAGTTTTTCCGCGAGAGGAGTCCTGCGCTTGTTCAGACGCGATTATTTGATGCAGCAAATCGAGCAGTTGACGCTGGTGCTGCACCGCATCCTGGTTCACAAAGAGCAGCAGCAGCCCGGCAAGGCGCAGGAGTTGCTGGAGGAGGCGTGCCGGCACGTGCTGGGCATGAATCCGCGGGCGCTTGCGGCGTTGTCGGGGCGGGATATTTTGCAGCTGCTGACCTATAACGGAACGGTAGATCACGGACGGGCGGTGGCTGTGGCGGCGCTGCTGCTGGAGCAAGGCGCGCTGGATGAAGCGCA
This sequence comes from Paenibacillus athensensis, assembly GCF_004514475.2. GTDB lineage: Bacteria > Bacillota > Bacilli > Paenibacillales > NBRC-103111 > Paenibacillus_AL > Paenibacillus_AL athensensis. The sequence goes on from NZ_MYFO02000002.1 coordinate 138,037, forward strand.
AGGTGAAACGTCTGCGGCTTATGCGCTGTATCTGAAGGCGCTCGAAGTGCTGCTGGAGCTACTCGATGGCGCGGCAACCGACGAGGCCGCAGAGTTGCGGGAATGGGCTTCGCCGCAAATCGGCAAAGCGCTGGAGCTGCTGAAGGGCAAGTTCCTGCCCGCAGGGCTCAAGATGCGGTTGTTTGCATACTGGGAAGCGGTGGGCCAATATGCTAAAGCCGAGGATATGCTGAGCTGGTGGCTGGAGGATGTGCAGCGTGATCCGGCTGCTGTCGCGCAGGCGTTGCGTGAGGGGGTTGCGTTTTACGAGCGGTTGCGGGAGCGGCCCGAGAGCGAGCTTGCGGCCGGACGCTTTAGCGCTGCCGAGGTCGAGGAGGGGCTGGCTTGGTGCCGCAGCCAGAGCGCAGGCGATGAATAGCTGGTGCAGAACGCGCCGGGTATGCGATAATAAGAGGGCTTGCCCGTCAGGGAAGCGATTTCAGGCAAAATGAGGTGTTCGATTACATGGCATGGTATCAACGAAGCTTTGGCGACGATTATTTACTCGTTTATAAACATAGAGATATGCAGGGCGCGTACGAAGAAGTCAAGCAGATGGCCGCTTGGCTGCGTTTGCCGCAAGGGGCGACGGTGCTCGATCTGTGCTGCGGCATGGGTCGTCACTCGCTGGCGCTGACCGATTTGGGCTATCGCGTAACGGGGGTCGACTTATCCGATGTGCTGCTTGGCGAAGCCGACAGGCTTGACCAGGAGAAGCGGGTGCGCCGGCTGCGCGGCGATATGCGTAGCGTGCCGCTGGACGAGACGTTTGACGCGGTGGTGAATCTGTTTACGTCGTTCGGATATTTTGACGACGATGCCGAGAACGAACGGGTGCTGGAGGAAATGAACCGGCTGCTCAAGCCGGGCGGCGCTTTTCTGATCGATTACCTGAATCCGGAATATGTCCGCCATCATCTGGTGCCGTATTCGGAGCGCACGGAAGACGGCGTAAGGATTCAGGAAACACGGCGGATCGAAGACGGCTGCGTGCGCAAGCGGATTGTGCTGTCGGGCGAGGGCGAGCCGGAGCGCGAATATTTGGAGCAGGTCAAGCTGTACGACCGCTCGGCGTTCGAGAGCATGCTGCTGCAGGCAGGTTTGACCTTGGACGCCGTGTATGGCGGCTATGACGGATCGGCGTATTCGGCGGAGGGCTCGACGCGAATGATTTTTGTGGGGCATCGGGAAGCATGAGCGAACGCGTGTTGACGCAAGTGGTCGATCATACCGATACGATAACGCAGGTGAAGGTGCCGCTGCCGTTTCCGCTGCGCTGGGTGAACAGCTATTTGATCCGCGGCGGCTCCGGCTATACGCTGATCGATCCGGGGCTGCGCACCCCGGACGCGGAAGCGCTCTGGCACGCGGTGCTGGACGCGCGTGGCATCGCCTTTGAGCACATTGAGCAAATTGTGCTCACCCACCACCACCCCGACCACTATGGGCTCTCGGGGTGGTTCCAGGAGCGCGCCGGCGCGCCGGTCCTCCTCTCGGAGACCGGGTGGAAGCAGGCGCAGCTCCTGTGGGGCGGGGAGCAGCCGATGACGGCGCTGCTCCTCGACCTGTTCGCCCGGCACGGCCTTGACGCCGCCGGGCGCGAAGCGATGACGACGCATATGGACAGCTTCGTCCCCATGGTTTCCCCGCAGCCGCAGATCACGCTGCTGCGGGAAGGCCCCGTGCGCCTCGGCGACCGGGTGTACGAAGCGATCGAGACCCCGGGCCATGCCGCGGGGCACATGATCTTCTTCGACGCCGAAGCGCATATCGTATTTTGCGGCGACCATGTCCTGCCGCAAATCTCGCCGAACGTCAGCTTCCTCCCGCAGGTGGAGGCGGACCCGCTCGGCGCGTATTTGACCAGCCTGGAGCAGGTCGCCAGGCTGGAGGTCGCCACGGCGTACCCGGGCCACCGGGAGCCGTGGAGCGGCTTCAGCGCGCGCTGCGCCGAGCTGATCGGGCACCATCGCGAGCGGCTGGCGCTGATGGCCGGGAAGCTGCAGCGGCCGCAAAGCGCCTACGCGCTGTGCCGCGAGCTGTTCGGCGAGCGGCTGAGCGTGCACCAGCTGCGCTTCGCGCTGGCCGAAACGATCGCTCATCTGATCGTGCTGGAGAAGATGGGCGCCATCTGCGCGCTCGATGCGCAAGCCGAGAGCCTCGTATATATCGCGCGCTAAAGGAAAACCGCAGCCGCATCGCGAATATACATAGTTGCACCGCAGCGCACCGCAAACTCAGCTCGCTCCGGTACATTCACGGCTCACTTACGGAGGGATTCAGCATGAGAACATTTCTGAAAGAAAAATCTCTGATCTTGAACGAGATGAGGGAAGAGGTCTTCCAGCATTTCTCGCAAAGCGATATTGAAGCAGCGGTTGCCCGGCTGCTCGTTGAAGTGAAGGGGATCAAAAAAATTCCCTTTGACCTCATAAGCGAAACCCTGATCGGCGTCATGAGCAAAACGGAAACGTACAATGTCATGACCACGCTGCTGGAGCTGGAGAAAAAAGTCAAGCATGATCCCGAGCTGAACGCCAGCATGAAAGACCCGGCGTATAACCTGCACCGGACAATTGCTATGTCGATTTGTGGCATGTACGGTAGCGGCGCCAGCTCGCTGTTCGGTTTCGTCGACTGCAAATTCCGCTTTTTCTTCCCGCACAAGCGGCCCAAATCGTTTGTATCCAAAGGCATATGCGCGCTGGTCGCTTCGACCGCAAGCGTTGTCATTTCCGACAACGTCAAGGAAGACTACACGCAGCGCAATCTGGAGCTGCTGGAATCGCGGGGCGTGAAGCTGGACGATATCGTCGACATTGTCGACTTCCTGCAGCGTCCGTATACGCCGGACCTCGACCGCAAGCTGTGCGAACGCCACGTGCTGGCTGTGCTGCGCAAGCAGCAAACGTTCCATACGGTGCAATTGGCGATCAAAATCGATTCCGCCGTCGAACAGGGCGAATTCAGCAAGCAATACAATCACATCGTCGGCATGGACGAAGGGCTGTTTGGCGTCGATGAGTCGATTGCGACGGCCATTCCGCTGATGTACGGTACGATTGCGCTGACCAATTTCGGCTATCTGGACAAAGCGAAAACCGGCATCATCAAGGAGCTGGACAGCGATCATACCGAAGGCAAATGCAATACGTTCGTCGACGACCTCGTCTGCGGCCTGGTGGCAGCGGCGTGCGGACGGCTGGCGCACAACAATGTATCTACTTTCAATAAGCCGCAGGATTAAGCGGCGTTCAACAGGTACGGCAAGCAGCCGACCGGGAGTTTTCCTGGTTGGGCTGCTTTTTTTGTGTTTAAATCAATTCCCGGCGTTTGTCAATGCAAATGTGCGGGGAAATTGGGCGAAATTTCTGCACAAAATAGGCAGGACATTTGCGTCATGGGGCCTAAAGAACTGTGCTATCGTAGGATTACACGAAAAAGTCTGACGAAAAATCCCGTTTGCCCCCCCGCACGTTTGTGCGATAATTAACATGACTTGTAAGCTGTGGACATGAATTTACGGTTGAGGTGTAGGGAAATGACCAGAATAATCACAATGGCGAGCATTTGCGTCATCCTGATTCTTACTTTTTCTATCGGGCAATCCGTCTGGCAATCGGATTTGACCGAAGACGGCACGTTCATCAAGCTGACTGATTGGCAGTATCGGCTGGGCGATTCGCCGCTCGATGCGGCTGGACGTCTGGTATGGGCGGAGCCGGACGGGCCGGACGCAGGCTGGAGCCCACTTGCGGGTACCAAGGCGTCGATTGACGATAGCCCGCATGGGATGGAATGGCTGCGGGTAAGGCTGCCGGAGCGACAGTGGAAGGACCCGGCGTTGTATTTTCTGATATACGGCAATTACGAGATGTATGTCGACGGCAAGCTTTTTTATCGGTATGGAGACATTGTGCCTGAGGGTAGGGGACCTTATATCGGGACGCCAAACCGGATCGTGGAGCTGCCACCGGACAGTGCGGGCAAAATGCTGTATATTCGCGCGCAAGCTACGCGGCTTGGGCCAAACGGCAGCAAGCTGGTCAGCGATTACGCCGACATCGTCGTCATGCTGGGACGCAAAGAATTTCCTTATATTTTGCTCGGCGTCATTTATATGCTGGCCGGCGTGATCGCGTGGTGCCTATACAGCGTGCAGCGCAAGCACAATATGATGTACGGCTTTGGCTGGTTTACGTTCTGTATTGGCTTGTATTTGCTGTGCCGCACCGATTTTAAGGATCTTTATCTCGACGCACCGCTCGGCTGGAGCTACGTGGAGCTCGCTTCGCTGTATGGGGGAACCGTCGGATTTATTTATTTTACCGAATGTGTGGCTGGATCAGGGCCGCTTTCCGTGCTGCGCAAGCTCTGGCAGCTGGGCTTATCTTATGCCGTCGGCTCGTTTGCGGCTTCGCTGCTGTTTGGATTCTCGATCGCCAAAACGCTGGCGCCGTTCCAGTACTACATGATGGCAGCGGCCTTCGTATGCGTAGTCGTCGTCAGCTTTCAAGCGATACGCAAAAACATGGAAGCGCGGCTGATGTGCATCGGCATTGCGCTGCTGGCGCTGTGCGGAGTGAATGACGTGCTGTGGATTACCGACATCGTTCCGGTGCCGTTCACCATGCTGCACGGCGGCCTGCTGGCGCTGCTGTTTATTCTCGTCGTGCTGTTGCGGCAGGTTTGGCTGGCTACGGTTGAAGCCTACGCCGCCGAGCTGGAGCGCAAAAACGCCGAGCTGTCCAAATACGACAAGCTCAAGGATCATTTTCTCGCCAACACGTCGCATGAGCTGCGCACACCGTTGAACGGCATTATCGGGATCGCGCAAGCGCTGGCGGCGGAATCCGCGGGCAGCGCCCGCAAAAATCTCGAGGTGATCATTGCCAGCGGTATGCGGCTGAATCATTTGATCAACGACATTCTCGATCTGAACAGTCTGAAAAATCATCCGATTCTGCTGAATCGCCAGCTGTTCAATCTCAAATTGACGGTAGACAATTTGTTTATCCTGCTGCACCCGCTCAAGAAGCCGGGCGTCGACTTCGTTAACGAGGTGCCGAACCTTTCGATCCTGGCCGATGAGAGCCGGATTCAGCAAATATTGAATAATCTGCTGGGCAACGCTTTGAAATTTACCGTTTCCGGTACGATTACCGTGACGGCGTCAGTGAAGGATAACGATCGGCTGGAGCTGATCGTATCGGATACCGGGACGGGTATTGCTGCCGACCAGCTCGATCTGATCTTCGAGGAATTTCATCAGGCGCCGGCTGCGCAGGCCGATGCCAGAGGGCGGGGGCTGGGACTGCCGATTACGAAGCGGCTTGTCGAGCTGCACGACGGCACGATTCGTGTCGAATCGCAGTTGAACGCAGGCAGCCGGTTCATTTGTTTGTTCACCGCGCCGGTTTATGCCGCCGACCCTGCGCTGCAGCCGCCGGAAGCAGGAGCCGGGGCTTTACTGGAGCCGGTCGTACATCCGGAGAAAGCGACGATTCTCGTCGTTGATGACGAGGAATCGAATGTGCAGGTCATCCGGCAGGTGCTCAGCCGAGTGCCGCAGTGGCGGCTCGTGGTCGCCGCGAACGGTGAAGAAGCGTTAAGGCTGGCCGAAAGCGAGTACCCCGACCTGATTTTGCTCGATGTCATGATGCCCGGCATGGATGGCTTTGAAGTATGCCGCTTGCTGCGCGAGTCGCCGCCGGCAGACGATCTGAAAATCATTTTTCTGACCGCCAAGGGGATGCAGGAAGCGCAAAAGGGCTACAACGTTGGCGCTAATGAATATTTGTGCAAGCCGATTGACAGGCTGGAGCTGATTCATCGAATCAACGCGCATTTGCAGTCGCGCTGGTTTTTGCGCAAGGAACGGCAGCAGGCTTTCACCGAGCGGCAGCTTGAATTTCTGCGGCTGGCGTTTGAGCATCAAGCGGACAGCAAAGAGGACTTGGCTAACCGGCTGTTCGTGAAGTATGAAACGATCAAGAAGGACGTCAAGAAAATCAACCAGTTTTTCGGTTCGCGCACCTATCTGGAAGCAGCGGTCCAAGCGAAAAAACGCAATATGATTTAGCTAAGGCTGCAACGAGCAAATGCACGTCCGGCAAGGCTTTGCGGGGAGGGAAAAAAAGTCCCCCCTTGTCCAAAGGCGCAGGGAGAAAACATATACTCGCGGCTTTATCTGCGATTCGGTATAAAAGAACTATATCAAGCAGGCGCTATTAAAAGGAGGGAGTTTGATATGTTTATTTTACTCGGAAAGATGCTGCTGCTCTGTCCGCTGCTGTTTGCCGGCATCGGCGTCAGCGTTTGTATGAATATCTGCGTCCTGCGCTTCTATAAATATAAAGGCGATGAAGCTGCTGCCCTGAGGCTGTCGGAACGGTTGAACAAATACGTCAAGCCGCTTTGTCTCGTGCTGCTGCTGGGCGCTGCGGCGCTGCTGAATCATGAAGCGATCGGCCATTTCCTGATGACGATGGATCGGGTAACGATGCTCGTATTGACCTTGTTTGTTTATGCGATAGCGTTTCTCAATGAAATTTTCAGCAAAATGACCACGGCTCCGATGCTGCAGGCGCTCGGACGCGATGCCGACGTCGATGTGCAAGGCGTCTTCCGCACGACCAAGCTATTTTTGCGCATGCTGGTTCCGCTGCTGCTGCTCAATGCCGTCATTGCCGTCTGGCCCATCGTTGTGTAACTCTGCCGCTGGAATCGAATAGAAGAGCTGAACGCCGCCTCCGGGAACCTTCCCGGGGGTTTTTGGGCTTTGTTGACGGCTTGTTCCGGAAAAAGGACAAAAAGTAGGCATATTTTGCGGCAAGGCCCGTACATATAGTACTAAACCAAGAAGCAGAGTACATGCCAGGCGGGATCATCTGCCGCACCATTAAAGGAGGAACAAGCTTATGAAACATGGAAATTGGATTCGTTCGGCCGCTATCGTCGGTGTGGTCGCGATGCTGACGACAGGATGCTCGATGTTCGGTTCGGACAGCAGCACGCAGATCGACCCGCCGCCCGCAGGAGCGGAAGGCGCTGCGCTGACGACCTCGGCTGCGGTGACGGTGGACATGGCTGCAGACCAATCGTCGCAGATGACGGTGTACGTGAAGGACGCGAAGGGCTTTATTGCGCCGGTCAGCCTGGGGCTGCCCAAGACGCAGTCCGTGGCGCGGACGACACTGGAGTACATGGTGGACGGCGGTCCGGTTTCCAGTCTGCTTCCGGCGGGCTTCGGCGCGCTGCTGCCGCAAGGCACGCAGATCAAGGGCGTTAACGTAATCGCCGACAAAAAGCTTGCCGTCGTGGATTTTTCCAAGGAGTTCCTGAATTATAACGAAGCGGATGAGCGTAAAATTCTGGAAGCCATCACCTGGACGCTGACCAGCTTCCCGACTGTAGACAAAGTACAGCTGTGGGTGGACGGCAAGGCGCTGAAGGAAATGCCAAAGGGCAAAACGCCGCTTGACGAGCCGCTTGGCCGGGCAATGGGCATCAACATTGAAAAATCGGAGGATGCCGATTTTGGCCAATCGACGCCGGTAACGCTGTACTTTTTGAACCAAAACGATCAAAACTATCAATATTACGTGCCGGTAACACGCATGATCAAACGTACGGACGATGTAGCGACGGCGGTTGTCGAGCAGCTGATCAAGGGACCGGATGGCAAAAAAGGTCTGAGCTCTGTCATCAACGCTACGGCGCAGGTTAAAAGCGTCAAGCAAAGCGACGATCTGGTCACCGTCGACTTCTCAGGCAGCCTGCTCGGCGCGGACCAGAAGGCCTCGGCGGAAGCGCTGCAATCGGTGGTGCTGTCGCTGACGGAAAATACCGGCGCTTCAAAAGTTCAGATCATGGTGGACGGCGCGGTGAAAATTACGTCTTCGGACAATCAAAACTACAGCAAGCCTGTGACGCGTCCGGCGCATGTCAATCCGGTGAAGCTGTAAACGGCGTATACAAGAGGGGGAGCGTTGCTTCCTCTCTTTGGCTTTTCTGCGCTTACTTTGCTACAATGGGGCGTAGGAACGACGCGCTTTCCGTTGCAGGGAAGCCGACAGGAGGAGAGAAAGAATGCGCATTAACGGAAGAAACGACCGCGAGCTGCGGCCATTAACAATAACGACGAACTATAACAAGCATGCCGAAGGCTCGGTGCTGATTGAAGTCGGCGATACGAAGGTCATCTGCACAGCGACGATTGAAGAACGCGTCCCGCCGTTCATGAAGGGGCAGGGCAAGGGCTGGGTAACTGCTGAATATTCGATGCTGCCGCGGGCCACGCAGGTGCGTAACCAGCGCGAAGCGGCCAAAGGCAAGCTGGGCGGCCGCACGATGGAAATTCAGCGGTTGATCGGACGGGCGCTTCGCGCGGTTGTCGACTTGGAAGCGTTAGGCGAGCGTTCGATTACGCTGGATTGCGACGTGATTCAAGCCGATGGCGGGACGCGCACGACGTCGATTACGGGCGCGTTTGTGGCAATGGCACTGGCGATCCACAAGCTGTCGACAGAGAAGCACCTGCCGCGTTTTCCGATTCGCGATTTTCTGGCATCGGTCAGCGTAGGTGTGATCGGAGACAGCCCGCGGTTGGATTTGAACTATGAAGAGGATTCGCAGGCCAAGGTCGATATGAACGTGGTGATGACTGGCCAGGGACAGTTCGTCGAGGTACAGGGTACAGGCGAAGAAGCGCCGTTCTCGCGCAAGGAGCTTGATCAGCTGCTTGGGCTGGCCGAAAGCGGCATTCAGACGATGATTGAAGCGCAGCGCAAGGCGCTGGGTCCAATCGCCGACCGCATCAGAGGGGTACAGCATGTCCCGGCCGAATAATATGATTGTGATTGCTACCCGCAATGCCGGCAAGGTGCGGGAATTCGCCCAGCTGTTCGCGCCACTGGAGCTCAAGGTGCGCTCGCTGGACGATTACGCCGAGCTGCCGCCGATCGTCGAGGACGGGGCAACGTTCGCCGACAACGCGCGGATCAAGGCCCAAGTCATTGCCCGCCATTTGCACGTGCCCGTGCTGGCGGACGATTCGGGCCTGTGCGTGGATAGGCTGGGCGGCGCGCCCGGCGTGTATTCCGCGCGATATGCGGGTGAAGGGGCCAGCGACGCGGACAATAACGCCAAGCTGCTGCGCGAGCTGGCGCAGGCGGGCGGCGGCTCCGAGTCGCCGGCTGCTGCGGGCGAGCCGCGGCTGCTGAGCCCGGCTGCGTTTGTATGCGCGCTGGCGCTGGTCGATCCGGTCGCAAACGCGGTCATCGAAGCCGAAGCGAGCTGCGAGGGCTTTATCATCGACGAGCCGCGCGGCGCAGGCGGTTTCGGCTATGATCCGCTGTTCTACGTTCCGGCGCTCGCCCGGACGATGGCGGAGCTTGCGCCGGCCGAGAAAAACGCGATCAGCCATCGGGCCAAAGCGCTGCGATTGTTTTTGGATAAGCTGGAGCAAAGCGTTTGATCCGACGGATCAGACGCTTTTTTTGTCCAGCGGGGCTGCGGTCTGAGGCTCGATTGCCTGTCCGCTTGCTCGCCTTGCGAAAAAGCCCGGCGGACCGCAGCTCTTGCGCAAGGCAAGCAAGCCGGGGCCGGTCGAGCCGGGGCGTACCAGAGTCGATAATGAAGGAAGAGGGGGGAGCGAGATGCCGATGGATCATCGCGAGGGGCTGCTCGGCTTCCTGATCGAAGCCAAGCGCGCGACTTATGCGACCGAAGGCGCCGTTACGGCAGTAGAGCCGGCGCTGCGCGGCTCCAGACAGCTAGAATACCGTAGCGGCAGCTATACGTACCGCGACATTTATTTCGGTTCGGCTTTTTTTGCCGGACAAGAGCTTGTGGAGCTGGAAGGACGACCGTTGTGGTCGATGACGTATGCCGGCGGGCTTTTGCCAGACGCCCCTGCAGCGGCGGAGGTATACGGATTTTTGCGGCGGGCGCTGCGAGAAGTGGGGCCGGGCTGCGTTTACCGGGGGCCGGAGCGCGTCGAGCAAGGAGTATATACGTACGTGAATGAAGCCGATGGGCCGCTTGATTTTTTTCACGGAAAGGAATGGATCGAAATCAGCGGCCGGCGCATCTATGAGCTTCGCTACAACGGAGGCGTCATCGTTCCCTGACAAGCGCGGCAGCCCATGCGGCTTCCGTTAGCGGATCGAGATTTTATAATGGCGCAGCCAAGTGTCAACTTGCGCGAGGTAAGCGAACATTTGCGGACCGGACATCAGCTGGCCGAACCACGGGATGTTAAGATCGGCTTCTTGCGATTCGGCGAGCTTGCGCACTTTTTTGACATCGATAAACGGCAGCAGCGGCGAGCCCGGATCATTCAGAATGTCGAGCGTCCAGGTACGGACGGCGGCCAGATAGTTCGGGTTATGCGTTTTGGGGTAAGGGCTTTTTTTGCGCGTCAGCACATCGTCTGGCAGCACGCCCTTGAGCGCGCGGCGCAGAATGCCTTTTTCCCGGTCGCCCGACGTTTTCATTTCCCAGGGAATGTTCCAGACATATTCGACAAGCCGATGGTCGCAGAAGGGCACGCGTACCTCCAGCCCGACGGCCATGCTCATCCGGTCCTTGCGATCGAGCAGCGTCGGCATAAAGCGGGTGATGTTCAGATAGGACATTTCACGCATGCGGTTTTCCTGCTGCGTTTCGCCGGCCAGCCGCGGCACCTCGGCCAGCGCCTGACGGTAGCGGTTGTCGACATATTGCGCCGGCTTGATCCAGTCGATCAGGTCGGGGGCGAGCACGTTCAAGCGGTTATGCTGCTGCAGCGACCAAGGGAACGTCTCGGCGTTCAGCGCGTCTTCGCGATGAAACCACGGATACCCGCCGAAAATTTCGTCGGCCGCTTCGCCGGAAATGGCGACGGTGGCGTGCTTTTTGATTTCGCGGCAAAATAAATACAGCGAACCGTCCACATCGGCCATGCCCGGCGTATCGCGGGCGTAGACGGCCGCTTTGAGCGATTCCACCAGCTCCGGCGTATCGAATTCGATGGCGTGATGCTCGCTGCCTACAAATTCGGACATCCGCTTGATCCACGGCGCATCGGCATTCGGCTGGAAGGCGTTCGCTTTAAAATGCTTGTCGTTGTCGACATAATCGACAGAGAACGTGTGCAGCGGCCCTTGACCGCTGGCTTTATAATGCTCGGCGGCCAGCGTTGTCAAGGCGCTGGAGTCGAGTCCGCCGGACAGCAGGGTGCAGATCGGCACATCGGACGCGAGCTGGCGCGCGGCCGTATCGTCGAGCAGCTCGCGAATCCGCTCGATGGAGGTGTCCAAATCGTCGGGATGCGGTTTGCTTTCCAGCTTCCAATAAGTGCGAATCGACAGCCCGCTGCGGTCAAAAATAGCGCAATGACCGGGCTTGAGCTCGGCCATATTGCGGTATATGCCGTGACCGGGCGTTCGTGCCGGACCAATCGCAAAAATTTCCGCCAGCCCTTCCGCGCCGACCTCGGTCTTGAAATCGGGATGGGCCAGAATCGCCTTGGGCTCGGAGCCAAACAGCAGCACGCCGTTCTGACAAGAATAAAAAAGCGGCTTTACGCCGAGGCGATCTCTGACCAAATATAAGGACTGCTCTTGTTCGTTCCACGCGGCAAAGGCGAAGATGCCGTTCAGCCGCTCGACGCAAGCCCGGCCCCATTCGATAAAGGCCGCCAGCAGCACTTCGGTGTCGCAGGTGGTGCGGAAGACGTGGCCGCGCTGCTCCAGCTCTTTTTTCAGCTCGGGCGCGTTGTAAAGCTCACCGTTATATACGATCGAATACGTATAATCGTCTTGTTTGCGAACCATCGGCTGTGCGCCGTTTTCCGGGTCCATGACGCTCAAGCGGCGATGGCCCAGCGCGCAATGCGGGGAAATCCATGTGCCGGAGGCGTCCGGTCCACGGGCGACGAGTGTTTCGGTCATAGCTTCAAGAATGGACGGATATTGTGTCAGGTCCTTCCGCCAATCGATCCATCCTGTAATGCCGCACATAGACATTCATCCCTTTCTCTTGGTGACATGATGATAAAGGGTATGCGGTCGCTACAGCGAAAATGTCTGTCCGTGCCGAAAGGTCGGCGGGGGTTTTTGACGGGCATGGAAGCAAAGGATTCAAGGGGGAAGGACCGCGTGAAGGGGGCTTTGGCATATTCCGCGGGCTGCTGGACAGCCTATAGAGGCAGTGCCATTCTTTCTTCAGGAGGCGAATGCTCATGGATAGCCATTTCATCAGCAAGCTGCATGACAAGCAGAACAAAGCCGAGAAGAATTTGAAGACTCAAGGGGACAAGCATCCCGGTAAACACCTGCCGAACAACCGGCACTAGGTCTGACATGGCACGAAAGGGAGCTTGAAGCAAAGCCGGCAGGCTGCGCAAGCGCCCGCGCCGAAAAACCTTCGCTGGACGCGCTGCTGCGTGGCGAAGGTTTTTTGGTTTCTTACTGGTTGTCCTCATCCGGCGAGTCTGCTTGCCGGTCCGAGTTTTGCAAGTAACGATCGTACCGACCGTCGATTTCCCGGGCATGGCGGCGAAGCCAGCGCGTCTCTTCGGCAATCGGGTCCATCTGCGCCTGAATGCGGATTTCATATCGGGGACTGAGCCGGCGCCGCGCCTCCTCTTGAGCTTGTGCCTCGTCAATCGGTGGCTCCTCCAAGCTGTGCGTCAGCGATTGCTCCAGATGTTCCTGATCAGACATATCTCGTTCCTCCTCCATAGGTAAAATCGCTCCATCGTCTTTAGTTTGCGCTTCTGCGCCGGAAATTAACAAGCATAGCCGCTGCGCCGCCCAGCCACACTACATGCGTAACGCATTCAGCCAACCACCAGGAGGGAATCGTCACATGGGCAAAAAGAAAACCAATGCGCAGGAAAAAATGAGCGCGCAGATGAACAGCAACAACGCCGAAGAAGCTCAGCAAAACCTGAAATCGACCGAGCCGGGCCTCCACCCGCAAAATCGTCCGTCGACCTAAAGACGGCACGGGTCCGACAACTGCTACGGCCGGCATCGCGCTTCGGCAGTCGCGCGCGAGCGGAATATGGCTGCTGGTCCCGTCTATGAAACGACTAAATGAGAAAACCCGTCCGAATCCCGCAGCAGGCTGCGTCTTCGGACGGGTCTTTCTTGCGTTCAGCAGCGCATGCCCTGCTTTCGGGCAGCTGGCGCTTATTTCAGTCGGAATTCGCTTTCGTCGCGGAGGTAAGTCGTTCCGTTGACCTTGACAATGTCCGAAGAATATTTTTCAATCGTTCCGGCATCGACAAATACGGGAATATCGTCGGCCGTTCTTTGAATCACATTAATCTTGCGTTGGAGGAGCGCAGCGGTCAGCAGCTCCGCGTCCGAGCTCAACATTTTGTTCATAGGATTTCGCTTAACCTCACTTCACAAGGTTCTACATGTATATTTTACAAGCTGCCGCAGCGATTCGCAACGGCTTTTGGATGATTTTCGCGAGGAAATCGGGAGTTAGAAAATTTAATTATTGATTTTTCTGAATATTCAGCTATAATGGTGTGAATTGAAACATAACTCGATGAAGGGGAGAGTAGCTTCTGACGCCTATGTCCAAGCGAGCCGGGAAGGTGAGAGCCGGTACAGGTGCAGAATGCGAAGCGGGCCCTGGAGACGGTTTTCTGAAACGAAGCGTGCGCGCCCGGTAGGAAAACCCGGCGGGAGCCGTTATCGTCCGTAAGCGATTCAACTGCCTGATGGTTGAATAACAAGAGTGGTACCGCGAGCTGTGTCCTCGTCTCTTTATGGAGACGGGGCTTTTTATTTTTCAAGGGGGAATTCAGATGTTTATCGAATGGATGACAGGACAAATGACGAAAGCTGTGCAAGATGTGGTTCATGAAACGGGAGCAGGACCATTATCAGTGCCCTTGCGGGTGAAAATAACGCCGTCTCCGCAACGCGAGCATGGAGATTTTTGTTGCCAGGCGGCCATGCCGTTGGCTAAAATATTGCGGATTGCGCCCTTGGCGCTGGCGGAACTAATCAAGGCCAAGCTGGACGCTGCCGGTCGCATGGAGGGCGTGCTTCTCAAGGCGGAAACGGTTGCGCCGGGATATATTAACCTGTTTATTGACTGGTTCGCGTGGGCAGGAAGAGGCTTTGATCCGCCTAAGAAATCGGCAACCCAAGCAGTCGTTGAGCATACGTCGATTAATCCCAACAAATCGGCTCATGTCGGCCATTTACGCAATGCGTGCATCGGCGATACGCTGGTCCGTATGCTTAGACGGAACGGGACGAAGGTCGAGGTGCATAACTATATTGACGATCTCGGCAATCAGTTGGCCGATACGGTGGCAGGATTGCTGCATACTCCGTTAATCGGGATATATCGTCGGTTCGGCGATTATTGTTGGGACTTGTACGCAGCGGTAAATCGGGAATATGCGTCTGATCCGGGATTGACCGACAGACGCGTGCAGGTGCTGCATGAGCTGGAAAAAGGCGACGGAAATGTTGCTTGGGTCGGCGCGTTGGCCGCGGAACGCATCGTGCGCGAACACGTGGAGGAAATGGAGAGGTTTGGCATCGACTACGATCTGCTTGTATGGGAAAGCCGGATTGTCAGAGAAGGGCTTTGGGAGCAGGCGTTTGGGCTCTTACGGCAAAGCGCCGGCTTCCTGCGCGAAGACGAGGGTCCGCTGGCCGGCTGTTGGGTGCTCAAGCGAATCACCGGCTCCGTCGATGAGACGCCAAAAGCTGTCGAGCATCTCGCCGATAAGGTGCTGGTGCGCTCTAATGGCATTTTAACGTATACGGCCAAGGATATCGCTTATCATCTGTGGAAGTTCGGATTGTTGGAGGGGGATTTTCTATATAAACCGTTCAGGGGCGAGCTGTGGACAACGGCAGCCGAAGGGGAAAAGCAACCCAGACGCAGAGCCGATCTGGTTGTCAATGTGATCGATCATCGTCAGCAATATCCGCAGCATATGGTCAAGGAAGCGCTAACGGCGCTTGGATTTGAGGAACAAGCCTTGCGGTTGAAGCATGTTAGCTACGGGGTTGTTTCGCTAAGCCGGGATGCTGCGACCGAACTGGGCATCGATACAGCCGATGGAAGGTCGTCCTATCCCATGTCTGGACGGCAAGGGATCGGAATCAAGGTCAATGATTTGTTGGCTCGCGTGGAAGCCGTTATTGAAGGGGGCCGTGCTGATCAACAGGGTTTATCCAGCAGTTGCATTGCCGCAGCCGCGATACGTTATTACCTGCTGAGGTTTCATTTGCAAACTGAAGTGGTGTTCGATTTGCGGCAGGCGACCGAAATTTCGGGAAATACCGGCGTTTACTTACTGTACGCCTATGCGCGGGCTGTGAATGTGTTAAACAAGGCGGATGGCATTGTGGACGACATACCTGTCAGATTGCAGACGTTAGAGCCGGCCGAGCATGCGCTGCTTAGACAGATCAGTTGTTGGCCTGATGTGTTGTACGAGGCATGCGAGGCGCTGGCGCCGCATCAGATTTGTGCGTTTGCATATGAGCTGGCAGCTGGATTTCATACGTTTTATGCCGAATGTCCGATTTTGAAGGCTGAAGCTGAGGTGCGGGAGCTGCGTTTGTGGCTAAGTGCTCGTTTCCGGCAGACGTTGGGCGACGCTTTGCAGGTGCTGGGCCTGCCGACTCCCGCGCGGCTTTAAGCGAATAGACATTCCAGAAAGCTCAAGATGCAGCGCAAGACGCATACAGCGCGACCTGAGGACGTGAGCATGCGTCTTGTTTCATTAAAGATAAGCTAGCCGAGCTTGAATCAGCAACCGATAGCCCAAGAATAAGTCGCACACAGCGGGTCGGTTTTCTGTAAAACCAGATTAGGTCCCATGATCGTCCAGCCGACCAAATCCGAATGATGAACATTCATCAGCTGCAAGCCTGTAGGCAGGAGCGCGACCATCATGACCATTCCGGTTGCCGGCGTGTAACCAACATAAAGAACAATGTAAGACATTCCACCGATTGAAGTTCTGTAATACTGTCCAACTGGACTTAAAGCTGGATTAAAACTGCCCGGACTTACAGCGTAGTTTGGAAATCTTGGATCATAGGAATAGTAGCTCACCATTTATTACCTCTTTCTGCCGTTTTTCCATTACCCTATCAGATATATGCCTATAGCATGGGATTGTTACAACATAAAATACATTATATTACAAGTGAAAATGAAGAAAACCCGCAACCCTCGATGGTGCTGAGGATTGCGGGTTTGTAATTATCCGCTTAAAAAGAATTTAGCTTGATTAAAAGCGTCCCAGGAGGGATTCGAACCCCCGACAACACGCTTAGAAGGCGTGTGCTCTATCCAACTGAGCTACTGGGACATGATCGCTTGCCTCGGCTGTGGGATAAACCTTTTCGGCGAAGCAAGAGTTATAATATCACACTGATTTCCGGAAAGTCAACCCTGGATCTGGATAAATATTTTTGCAATCAGGGGCATAATCCGTTACACTGTCAGCAAATAAATTGTAACGGGAGGAGGAGACGGCGATGGACGGTTCCCGCGAAAATATCGTGCTGTTTCCCAAATCGGTGCCTTATTATGAGCAGCAACTCACGCAATTGTTGCAAACGGAGCGGTATGCCGAAGCGCTGCGACTGCTTGACGAACTGCTGGCGTATCCGAATGTCGACCCGGACAAGGCCGGACAATGGCAATCGCTGCTAATTTGGCTGCAGACGATGTGTCCGGAAGCGGTGTTTCCGCCGCTTGCGCCCGACGAGGACGATACGGAGGAAGCGCTGCTGCGCAGCTACGTCGCCGAGCGCAGCGCTGCAGACGGCGCCTATTCCGGCAAGCTGCTGACGCTGCTTGAAGAAGGCGCGCCGGAGCAGCGTTCGGCAGCGCTGGAGCAGCTGGCCTTTGTCGACGACCCTGCTGCTGCAGCTGGCGTGCGCCGTTGGCTGGAGCAAGGTGCGCATCATCCGCTGCTGCAGCTCCAGGCGCTCCAGACGCTCAAGCAGCTTGGCGCGACGGGCTATGTCCGCTTGCGGAAGCCGGGCGGAATCGCCGACGTCGACATTGAGGAAACGCCGCTGACTGCGGAGCAGGTTCCGGTGCAAATCCGCGAAATGATCCGCCGCGTCGAAACGATCAGCGAAGCGGAGCAGCCGGATCTCAGCTATTTTGCCCGTCAGACGTGGCAGGAATTTCTTGCTTTCGCCTACGGCACGGCGCTGTACGCCGAGCTGCAAACCGCAGAGGAAGGCGTTGTCGATGTGTGGGCTTCGGCATTGCACGGCGCGTTGCAGACGGCGCTGTTTGGCCGTGCGGACCGCGATGAGCTGCTGGAGCTGTACGGCGTGACGCTGGAGATGGAGCCGCTGTGGGAAGAAGCGTATGAGACGCTTTGCGGTTTTATGGCTTTGCTGCTGCCCGAAACGGAGTAGCTGGAACGAGCGGCGTCATGCTTGGAAAAACGGAGTTCCCAGCCGGTTTTCAGGCTGTTGGCTTTACGCGAAATCCGCATAGCTGTGCGGGCTTGGGGGCTCTTGCGAAACGTGTGAGAGGTCGCTTGAAATGAAAAAGTAATATGTTATAATAGAATGGTTATAATGGCAAGAGCGGGAAAAGATGAACGCCCGTTTGCCAGAACGTGAAAATATGTCAGGGTACATTTTTGGAGGGGAAGGCATAAAATGAAAGCAAGTTGGGAAAAGATAGAGAAGAACGTGGGCGTTCTCGATGTGGAAGTCGGCGCAGAGCGCGTCGCAGAAGCGCTGGATAAAGCATTCAAAAAGGTATCCGCGAAAGTGAACGTTCCGGGCTTCCGCAAAGGCAAAGTGCCTCGCTCGATTTTCGAAGCGAAATTTGGCGTGGAAAGCTTGTACCAGGACGCTCTGGACATCATTTTGCCGGAAGCATACATACAGGCTGTAGAAGAATCGGGCATCGATCCGGTTGACCGTCCGGAAGTGGACGTTGAGCAATTCGGCAAAGGACAGGCGCTGAAGTTCAAAGCGAAAGTGACTGTGAAGCCGGAAGTAACGCTTGGCGAGTACAAAGGTCTGGAAGTACCGGCTGCCGAAGCCGAGGTTTCCGACGAAGAAGTGAATGCGGAGCTGGAGCGTTTGCAGCAGCGTCATGCCGAACTCGTTGTGCTCGAAGAAGGACAAGCCGAGAATGGCGACGTGGTTGTGCTTGATTTTGAAGGTTTTACAGACGGAGAAGCGTTCCAAGGCGGCAAAGCGGAGAATTATTCGCTGGAGCTTGGTTCCGGCAGCTTCATCCCTGGCTTTGAAGAGCAGCTCGTGGGCCTGGCTAAAGGCGACGAGAAAGACGTTGAAGTAACGTTCCCTGAGAACTACCACTCCGAGGATCTCAAAGGCAAAGCTGCGCTGTTCAAAGTGAAAATTCACGACATCAAGCGCAAAAACCTGCCTGAGCTGGACGACGAGTTTGCGAAGGACGTCAGCGAATTCGATACGCTTGAAGAGTACAAGCAGGATATCGTAGCTCGCTTGAAATCCCGCAAGGAGAACGATTCGCAAGCTGCGAAAGAAACGGCTGTTGTCGAGCAAGCCGCTGCCAACGCCGATGTTGAAGTGCCTGAAGCGATGATCGAAGCCGAGCTGAACGTTATGCTGAAGGAATTTGAAAGCCGTCTGCGCACGCAAGGCATGACGCTGGATCTGTACTTCCAGTTCTCCGGTCAAAACGAAGAAGCGCTGAAAGAGCAAATGCGCGAAGACGCCGTGAAACGCGTCCGCAACAATCTGGTCCTTGAAGCGATCGCCGCAGCTGAGAACATCACCGCATCCGAAGAGGACGTGGAAGCCGAGCTGCAGCAAATCGCCGATCGCCACAAAACATCTCTGGATGAAGTTCGCTCCATCTTGACGGCCAATGGCAGCATTGCCGGCCTGCAGAGCGACCTCGCCGTTAGAAAAACGGTTGACTTCTTGCTGGCAAATAGCAAGAATGTTTCCACAGCAGAGTAAATAAGGTAGTAAAGGCACGTACATTTGCAGCGTGCCTTTCTTTTACCCACTTTTGCGCATGGCCTTGCCAAAAAAATGACTTTGCCGCACAAACGTGTTAAACTGTTACTAAATCCCTTGGGGATGAATATGGCTATAGGCCGATAAAGGAGTTGGTTACAATGAGTCTCATTCCTATGGTAGTGGAACAGGAGAGCCGAGGCGAACGCTCTTACGATATTTACTCGCGCCTGCTAAAGGATCGCATCATCTTCATCGGAAGCGCGATTGACGACGATGTGGCCAATCTGGTCATTGCCCAGCTGCTCTTTTTATCCGCTCAGGATGCCGAAAAAGATATTCACTTATATATCAACTCCCCGGGCGGTTCGGTTACGGCAGGGATGGGTATATTTGATACGATGCAGTTCATCAAGCCGGACGTGTCGACGATTTGCGTAGGCATGGCTGCCAGCATGGGCTCGCTGCTTTTGACGGCCGGAGCGAAAGGAAAGCGTTATGCGCTGCCGAACGCCGAGGTCATGATCCATCAGCCGCTCGGCGGCGTCCGCGGTCAAGCGACCGATATCAAGATTCATGCGGACTGGATCATCAAGACGAAGCAAAAGCTGAATCAAATTTATGTGGAACGCACGGGACAGCCGCTGGAAAAGATCGAAAGAGACACCGACCGCGATAACTTTATGAGCGCTGAAGAAGCGAAGGCATACGGTTTGATCGACGAGGTTATCACTCGAAACGACTTGAAATAAAGGAGTGATCCCATGTTTAAATTTAACGATGAAAAAGGCCAACTGAAATGCTCGTTTTGCGGCAAATCGCAGGACCAGGTGCGCAAGCTCGTTGCCGGTCCCGGTGTATATATTTGTGATGAGTGCATTGAGCTGTGCACCGAAATCGTGGAAGAGGAACTGGGCCACGAAGAAGAGCTGGATCTCAAAGACGTACCTAAGCCTAAGGAGATCCGGACGATTCTGGATCAATACGTCATCGGTCAGGATCAAGCCAAAAAGTCGCTCGCGGTAGCGGTGTACAACCACTACAAGCGGATCAATTCCCAGAACAAGCTGGAAGACGTAGAGCTGCAAAAGAGCAACATCGTGCTGCTCGGCCCTACAGGCAGCGGCAAAACGCTGCTCGCGCAAACGCTTGCCAAAATTCTGAACGTACCGTTCGCGATTGCCGACGCCACGTCTTTGACGGAAGCCGGTTATGTAGGCGAGGACGTTGAGAATATTTTGCTCAAGCTGATTCAAGCCGCAGATTACGATGTAGAGAAAGCCGAACGCGGCATCATCTACATCGATGAGATCGATAAAGTAGCCCGTAAATCGGAGAATCCGTCCATTACCCGGGACGTTTCTGGCGAAGGCGTGCAGCAAGCGCTGCTGAAAATTCTCGAAGGCACGGTAGCATCCGTTCCGCCGCAAGGCGGGCGCAAGCATCCGCACCAAGAGTTTATCCAGATTGATACGACGAACATTCTGTTCATTTGCGGCGGCGCGTTCGACGGTCTGGAGCAAATCATCAAACGCCGGATCGGTAAAAAAGTCATCGGCTTCAGCACCGACGGCAGCAAGGTTGACCTCAAGCCGGGTGAGTACTTGTCGATGGTACTGCCGGAGGACCTGTTGAAATTCGGTCTGATTCCGGAATTTGTCGGCCGTCTGCCGGTGATTTCGACGCTGGAGCCGCTCGACGAAGCTGCGCTGGTGCGGATTCTGTCCGAACCTAAAAATGCGCTCGTCAAGCAGTATCAAAAGCTGCTCGACATGGATAACGTCTCGCTGGAGTTCGACGCGGAAGCGCTCGACGCCATTGCCAAGGAAGCGATCAAGCGCAATACCGGCGCGCGCGGCTTGCGGGCGATTATCGAAAGCATCATGCTGGATGTGATGTTTGAGGTGCCTTCGCGTACCGACGTTTCGACGTGCAAGGTAACGAAAGAAACCGTTCAGAACAAGCTGAGCCCTGTATTGACGACGAAAGACGGTCAAACGGCGAAGAAAAAGGAAGAAAGCGCATAACCGATAGTTTTATCAGCCAACCAGCAGCCTCCAATCCGGCTTCCGCAAGGAATTCGGAGCGGGGGATGTTTGGTGTCATGGGGGAGAGAACCACCGATGTTCCACAGAAAAGATACGGTGCCCGTCCGCGTCGGCAATCTGACGATTGGCGGCAGTAACGAAGTGATCATTCAAAGTATGTGTACGACAAAAACAGCGGACGTGCAAGCCACCGTAGCGGAAATTTTGCGGTTGGAGGAAGCGGGCTGTCAAATCGTTCGCGTCACTGTCAACAATCAGGAAGCGGCTGCTGCGATCAAAGAAATTAAAAAGCAGATTCATATTCCGCTGGTCGCCGACATTCATTTCGACCACCGGCTGGCGCTGGCAGCGATTGAAAACGGTATCGACAAGGTGCGGATTAATCCGGGCAACATTGGACGCCGCGACAAGGTCGAAGCCGTCGTCAAGGCGTGCAAGGAACGGGGAATCCCGATCCGCATCGGCGTGAACGCCGGTTCGCTGGAGAATCACCTGCTGGAGAAATACGGCTACCCGACACCGGAAGCGATGGTTGAAAGCGCGCTTTATCACATCAACATTCTGGAAGAGCTGGACTTCCGCGACATTATCGTCTCGCTGAAGGCATCCGACGTGCCTATGGCGATTGCGGCGTACACGAAAGCGGCGCAAGCGTTCAATTATCCGCTGCATCTGGGCATTACCGAAGCGGGAACGCTGTTCTCCGGCTCGGTTAAAAGCGCAGCCGGCATCGGCACATTGCTGCATCTGGGCATTGGCAATACCGTACGCATCTCGCTGAGCACCGACCCGGTAGAAGAAGTGAAGGTAGCGCGTGAACTGCTCAAGACGTTTGGTCTGATTACCAACGCTGCCACGCTTGTTTCGTGTCCGACCTGCGGCCGGCTCGACATTGACCTGTTTTCAATCGCGAACGAGGTGGAGGAGTATATTTCGAAGATCAAGGTGCCGATTAAGGTATCGGTGCTCGGCTGCGCCGTGAACGGCCCGGGCGAAGCGCGCGAAGCCGATATCGGCATTGCCGGAGCGCGCGGCGAAGGCATGCTGTTCCGCTATGGCGAAATGGTGCGCAAGGTACCGGAAGCTGAGCTGCTTAGCGAGCTGAAGAAGGAAATTGACATCATTGTAGCGGCATATGAAGAAACCGGCGTGATACCCGGCCGCAAGCATTAGAAGACTGTATAACATCATAACGCCGTCAGTCAGGTGAAAGCGTCGCTTCCCGTTCCGGGCAGGCGCTGATCGCCGACTGACGGCGTTTTTTTTGCTTGCGCTGGGGCGTCTGTTTTCGCGGCATGTCCGTTCGTCGAATGGGCGCATGAAGCGATGTGGGCAGTAACGCATAATTTTTTTCCAGTGAAGCATAATGAAGGAAGCCAGAAAGGAGATTAGAGGATGCCTATAACCAAATGCTTACCCTTGCGCCGCTCTGCCGTTTCCATGCTGATTGCGCTAATCTTGACTGCGTCTATCAGCGCGCTGCCTGCTGCCGCCGACGAGCCTGCGGCTTCACAGCCGCCGACAACATCCGGCCCACAGGCTGGTTCGCTACCGCCTGCCCCTGCCGCCGCAGCGAAGAAACAAATCGCCATCGTCATCGACGACTTTGGCAACAACATGGACGGCACCGCCGAGATGTTCAAGCTGCCGATCAAATTCACAGCCGCGGTTATGCCGTTCCTGCCGTCGACACAGCAAGACGCGCAACTAGCCCATGAGCACGGCGACGAAGTGATTGTCCATCTGCCGATGGAGCCGGTGCGCGGCAAAAAAAGCTGGCTCGGTCCGGGCTCGATCACAACCGATCTGTCGGACGACGAGATCCGCAAGCGCGTCAATGCCGCCATTGACGATGTGCCTTACGCGATTGGCATCAACAATCACATGGGCTCCAAGGCAACGGCCGACGAACGGGTCATGAATATCGTGCTTGATGTCTGCAAAATGCGCGGGCTGGTCGTGCTCGACAGCCGCACCTCGCATAAAAGCGTCGTAGGCAAGCTGGCCGAGCAGAAGGGCATTTTGCATGCCGACAACGACCTGTTTTTCGACGATCAGTACACCTACCCGCACATCAGCAAGCAAATGGTCAAATTGAAAAAGCTCCTGAAAAGTCAGGAGCAAACGATTGCGATTGGCCACGTCGGCCCTCCGGGCAAAAAAACGGCGCAGGTGATCCGCGAAGCGATTCCGGCGATTGAGCAGGAAGCCGAATTCGTCACCATTTCCAAAGTGGTCAAGCTGAATGCAGCAACGCCGCCCGTCAATTAGGATGTATCATGGCAAAATAATGCTCCACCGCCGAGCCGATCGCTTCTGCAATCTGATTCTGACCGTGAGAATCGTTGAGCAGCTTGCGGTCGGCTCGGTTGGTGATGAAGCCCATCTCCACGATGACCGTCGGGCATTTCGTGTGCCGCAGCACGTAATACGTGCGTCCGAGCATGGGCGGTTCGCTTGTTCCGTACAGCTTATTGAGCGATTGCTGGAGCAGATGCGCGAGTAGAATGCTGTCCGATTGATTCTGGTAAATCATCACCGGACCACGCACGGCCGGCTTGCCCGACCAGTTGACGTGCAGGCTGAGCATCATTTTTGGCCGTACCGTGTTGGCGAGGCCGGATCGCTGAGCGAGGTCCTTTTTGTGCCGGTTGCCGGAGGACCAGGTGTTGTCGTCGCTGAGCGCATAGTCGGAGTCACGGTTCAATATGACGCGGTAGCCTTTTTTGCGCAGCAGCTTGTACGTTTTTTTTGCTATGGCCAAATTCATGTCTTTTTCTTCATATTTACCGAACAGCGTTCCGCTATCGATGCCGCCGTGACCGACGTCGAGCAGCACGTCCGCCGAAGGCAGCAACGGCTCAATAGTTTCGGCCGCCGAAATGCCCGGCGCGAGCAGCGCCAGCAGCAAGCCGGCGCACATCGCTTTGTACAGCAGCTTCATGCCTGTCACATCCTTTTTATCCTGCGAGGTCTGCTCTTATCGTTCGTCGGCAGCGGGCCAATCATGCACGCAACCTCATCCAAAACTTTGCAAAAAACTGGATTAACCTGCTATCGCTTCGGGAATAATAAACATATCCAAGGCTACAGGCGAATGATGAATTTCGGGAGGTATGTCAAGTGAGTTTAAGTATTATTCTTATGGTGATTCAAGTTTTTTTTGCGGTTGTGATCGGGTTGTACTTCTGGAATTTGCTACGCAATCAGCAGACGAACCGCTCTGCTGTCGATAGAGAATCGAAGAAGGAGCTGGAGAAGCTGCGCAAGCTGCGTTCCATTTCTTTGACCAAGCCGCTGTCGGAAAAAACGCGTCCGCAAGCGATGGAGGATATCGTCGGGCAAAAGGAAGGGCTGAAGGCGCTCAAGGCTGCGCTGTGCGGTCCGAATCCGCAGCACGTTATTATCTACGGCCCGCCGGGAGTCGGCAAGACGGCTGCCGCTCGCGTCGTATTGGAGGAAGCGAAAAAAAATCACGAATCGCCGTTCCGTCCCGAATCGAAATTTACGGAAATCGACGCGACGACGGCGCGTTTCGATGAACGGGGGATTGCCGATCCGCTGATCGGTTCGGTGCACGATCCGATTTATCAAGGTGCGGGCGCAATGGGCGTCGCGGGAATCCCTCAGCCGAAGCCGGGTGCGGTGACGAAGGCGCACGGGGGAATTTTGTTTATCGACGAAATCGGCGAATTGCATCCGATCCAAATGAACAAGTTATTAAAGGTGCTTGAGGACCGTAAGGTGTTCCTGGAGAGCGCTTATTACAGCTCCGAGGACGGCAACATTCCGAATTACATTCACGACATTTTTCAAAATGGTCTGCCCGCCGATTTCCGGCTGGTTGGGGCCACGACGCGCACGCCGTCGGAAATTCCGCCCGCGATTCGTTCGCGTTGTCTGGAGATTTTTTTCCGGCCGCTGTTGCCGGGTGAAATCGGTTTGATTGCTGAAAATGCGCTGCGCAAGATCGGCTTCCGCGAAAGCTTGGCTGCAGTTGAAGTCGTGACGAAATATGCGACCAACGGGCGCGAAGCCGTCAATATCATCCAGCTTGCCGCAGGCATTGCATTGACCGAAAAACGCGAATATATTACGGCAGCCGACGTCGAGTGGGTGGTTAACAGCTCGCAAATTCCGCCGCGCCCCGAGCGCAAGGTGCCGGCGCTGCCTCAGGTCGGTTTCGTCAACGGACTGGCCGTGTACGGACCGAACCTAGGTATGCTGCTGGAGATTGAAGTGATTGCCATAGCCGCAGGAGCGGCTGGGGCTGGACGCATCAATATTACCGGCGTGGTTGACGAGGAAGAAATGGGCGGGGGCTCGCGGACGCTGCGGCGCAAGAGCATGGCTCGCGGCTCCGTCGATAACGTGCTGACCGTGCTGCGTCGTCTCGGCATGCGGCCCGAGGATTACGACCTGCATATTAACTTCCCCGGCGGCGTGCCGATTGACGGGCCTTCAGCCGGCATTTCGATGGCTACAGCCATTACCTCCGCGATACATAAAATTCCGGTGGACAACAAGCTGGCCATGACGGGTGAAATGAGCATTCACGGCAAGGTCAAGCCGGTCGGCGGCGTCGTCGCCAAGGTGGAAGCCGCGCTGCAGGCGGGCGCCACTCGTGTGATCATCCCCAAGGAAAATTGGCAGGAGCTGTTCGCTAAGCTGCCGGGGGTCGAAGTCATGGCTGCCGAATCGATTGAAGAGGTGCTGTTTGCCGCGCTGGGTCTGGAGCTGGAGGGTAAAATCATCCCGTTGCCGCTTTCGTCCGAGCGTGCGGTATCGCCGGCTACGCTGCCGATTTTGCATGCCAAGTCGCCGGGCGCCGTCGAGTCGTAAAAGCCGCAAAGCCGCGCCACAGCGCCCATTGGTGTTTTGATTGCGATTTTGATAAAATGTAAAGGCAGCAGGGAATCAAATTGCCAGGAGGTGCAGAGGATGGGGCCCGGTAAAATGAAGATACGCAGATTGCCGCTACTCCCTTTAAGGGGCTTGCTCGTTTATCCAAGCATGGTGCTACATCTGGATGTGGGACGGGAAAAATCGGTCAAAGCGCTGGAGCGGGCCATGGTGGACGACAGCATGATTCTCCTCTGTTCGCAATCCGAGATCAACATAGAAGAACCCTCCAAGGAGGATATTTACCGGATCGGCACCATCGCCAAGGTGCGGCAGATGCTCAAGCTGCCCAACGGCACGATTCGCGTGCTCGTCGAAGGCGTGCTGCGCGCCGAGATTACCGAGTATGTCGCCAATGACGAATATTACGAGGTAACGGTCCGCGAGCTGCCGGAGCAGGAGATCACCGATCCGGAAATCGATGCGCTGATGCGCACGGTGCTCAATCAATTTGAGCATTACATCAATTTGTCCAAAAAAGTGACGCCCGAGACGCTTGCCGCGGTATCGGACATCGATGAGCCCGGCCGTCTGGCCGATGTCATCTGCAGCCACTTGTCGCTGAAAATCAAAGACAAGCAGGAAATTCTGGAAACCGTCGACGTGCGTCAGCGCTTGGAAAAGATGCTCAGCATCCTGAACAACGAACGCGAGGTGCTGGAGCTCGAACGCAAGATCAGCCAGCGCGTCAAGAAGCAGATGGAGAAGACGCAGAAGGAATATTACCTGCGCGAGCAGATGAAGGCAATTCAGAAGGAGCTCGGCGATAAGGAAGGCCGTGCCGGCGAAGTCGACGAGTTGCGCAATCAGTTGGCCGAGACGGAAGTGCCGGATAAGGTGCGGGAGAAGGTCGAGAAGGAAATCGACCGGCTGGAAAAAATGCCGGCTACCTCGGCCGAAGGCGGCGTCATTCGCAACTATATCGATTGGCTGCTGACCTTGCCGTGGAACAAGCGGACCGAAGACGATCTGGACATTGCCAAAGCCGAGATGATTCTGAATGAGGACCACTATGGTCTGGAAAAGCCAAAGGAGCGCGTGCTGGAATATTTGGCCGTGCAAAAGCTGGTGAAGAAGCTCAAAGGACCGATTCTGTGTCTGGTCGGGCCTCCAGGCGTCGGCAAAACATCAATTGCCCGCTCGATCGCCCGTTCAATGGGCCGTCAGTTCATACGTATTTCGCTCGGCGGCGTGCGCGATGAAGCGGAAATCCGCGGACACCGCCGCACGTATGTCGGGGCGATGCCGGGCCGGATCATCCAGGGCATGAAAAATGCCGGTTCCAACAATCCGGTTTTCCTGCTGGACGAAATCGACAAAATGGCGATGGACTTCCGCGGCGACCCGGCTTCGGCGCTGCTGGAGGTGCTGGACCCCGAGCAAAACAGCACTTTTAGCGATCATTTCATTGAAGTGCCCTTCGATTTGTCCAGCGTGATGTTTGTGACGACGGCCAATGCCGTGCATAACATTCCGCGTCCGCTGCTCGATCGGATGGAAGTGCTTTACATTCCCGGCTATACGGAAATCGAAAAGCTGCAAATCGCCAAGACGTATCTGATGCCCAAGCAAAAGCGCGACCACGGCCTGCAGGAAGAGCAGCTGACGGTGGACGAAGCGGCGCTGATGCGCATTGTGCGTGAATATACCCGCGAATCGGGCGTACGCAATTTGGAGCAGCAGGTAGCGGGCGTATGCCGCAAAGCGGCCAAGATGATCGTGACCCATCCGGAGCAGCCTGTGCACGTAACGCCGGACAATCTCAAGGATTTCCTCGGACCGGCCAAGTTCCGCTACAACGTTGCCGAAGAGCAGGATCAGATCGGCGCGGTGACGGGGCTGGCCTGGACGGAGGTCGGTGGCGATACGCTTGTCATCGAGGTGACGGTGATGCCCGGCACGGGCAAGCTAACGCTAACCGGCAAGCTCGGAGACGTGATGAAGGAATCCGCGCAGGCGGCGTTCAGCTATACACGCACGCGGGCCAGCCATTTCGGGATAACGCCGGATTTTCACGAGAAAAACGATATCCACATCCATATCCCCGAAGGGGCGATCCCCAAAGACGGTCCTTCAGCCGGTATTACGATGTGTACGGCGCTGATCTCGGCGCTGACGAATATTCCGGTGTCCCGCCAGGTGGCGATGACCGGAGAGATCACGCTGCGCGGCCGCGTGCTGCCGATCGGCGGATTGAAGGAAAAGGCGCTGGCCGCCCATCGCGCCGGCATTCGCCGCATCCTGCTGCCGCAGGATAACGAAAAGGACATTCAGGAAATTCCTGAAAGTGTGCGCAGCGAAATGACATTCCTGCCGGTCAGTCACATGGATCAGGTGCTGGAGCACGCGCTCGTGCGCAGCAAGCCCCCGGTCGAGGTTCGCTAAGCCCGGAAGGCCAGTTTAACGTAAAGGTGTGCAAAACATGAAGGTCAATCAAGCTGAATTCATTATCAGCGCGGTTGGACCTGGTCAATACCCGCAGGATGCCTTGCCGGAGATTGCTTTGGCAGGGCGTTCTAATGTCGGGAAGTCCTCGCTCATCAACCGGATGATCGCGCGCAAAAATTTGGCCAGAACCAGCTCGCAGCCCGGTAAAACCCAGACGCTTAATTATTACCGCATCAATTCGGACTTATATTTCGTCGATCTTCCCGGCTATGGCTATGCCAAGGTATCCAAAAGCGAACGTGAGCGCTGGGGCAAGTTTATCGAAAACTATCTGTTAAACCGCGAGCCACTGCGTTTGGTGCTGCTGCTCGTCGATTTGCGCCATCCGCCTTCCAAAGACGATCAGGCGATGTACGATTGGCTGTCGCACCACGACATTCCGCTTTGCGTCGTGGCTACGAAAGCGGACAAGCTGCCGCGCAGTCAGGTGCCCAAGCATGCGAAAATCGTCCGCGAGACGCTTGGCATGCCGAAAGGGCAGCCACTGATCTTGTTTTCGTCGGAAGCGGGCCTTGGCAAAGACGAGCTGTGGGCGCTGATCGAGCCATACATCGTCTCCGAAGAGGCAGAGGCAGAGGCAGAGGAACAAACCGCTGCCGTTGCGGAGCTGCCAGTAAATCAAGAGCCGTCCTGAAATTCCGGGACGGTTTTTTGTTGTCCAAACGACCTGTCATATGCCAAGAAGACAGACAATTAGCGAGAAATTCGCTTGAAACTTCGCCGGGAGGCCGTTTCTGTTGCGTTTTTCTTGGAAATTTGGCCGATTTCCCTGTTTTGGAGGCAGGAATATTCAGCGCCGATGTAGTATAATAATAAACATAAGGTAAACCAATGGCTTTAAATAAAGAATCGAGGGATTTTTATGGCACAAAGGTTAGCGACTGAATATGTCAAAACCTGCCTACAGTTAACGGAAGCCCAGATGTTGACGTTTTTTCAAATGTTTGCGGATCATCAAGTGACCTTGCAGATCAAAGTCATGGAGAACGGCAATCAGGATGTCGTTTTTCAGGATGGCGCGGGTCAGGAAATCGTCCTTTCATTTGAACGGAAATCAGGCATGTATGAATGCACCGGGTCCTGTCGATTAAGCAATACGATTCTGGCTAATTTGATGCGCAAGGCGGTCTCCGACTTCAAGGGAAGCGCAATCGTCAACCGGATTTACACGGGCTATACGATGGTCTATCACTACAAACGCGGTTCTGTGGTCAAAATTGTCGAGGTCAAAGACAGTCAGATCAATGTCATTTATGAATACAAGGATACGCTCGGCCAGATGGAGGAGTTGTATTACAAGCGGGAAGTCGAACGGGAGATCAGCGGCATTCAAGAGCAGATCAACCAGTTCCTCGACCTTCGCAATGCTGTTCAGACTCCGGATGTTCACGAGCAAATCGACAAGCGTCTCGGTCAGCTGACCAAGCGGCTGTTCGTACTCGAAGCTTAACTTTCCTCCTTACACAAGCTCTCGCAAGAGAGCTTTTTTCATGTCTGTCAACGTGCCGGGAGCCGCAGAAGCGTCTGGCCAAGCCGGATTTCAAGGCGTTGTGCAGGCGGAACGGCAAGGTAATTTTTTCCGGGAATTTGCGGCGGCAGATGCGGAAAACATAAGCGTTCCAAGCCTCTGCGCCCCGTTGAATTCATCCTGCAGCCGGAAGGCGCAGGGACTATCAAAAAAAAGTATTGCATTTCTGCTGAATAGATGTTATTTTTATTTTCGTTGACAACAATATAGGAACCAGGATTCACTCAGGACATTGAATGTTGCGAGAGATTATTCCCTCGGGAAGTGAATGACGTAGGTCCTAGCGGATGAAATTTTTTTAAACATTTTATTCCTAGGAAGGGGGAACCGAAAGATGGAATACTCTACTTTCGGAAGACACGTTGCTGTAGATACTTGGGGAGTTGATTTCGGACTACTGAACAATGCAGAATGGCTGCAGGCTCAGATGGTAGAAGCTGCCGAAGTGTGCGGGGCAACCGTGCTGTCAGTGCAATCGAAGCAATTTGAACCACAAGGAGCAACTGTGCTCGTCATGTTGTCCGAGAGTCATCTCTCCATTCACACGTATCCTGAGAGAGGTTTTGCCGCGCTGGATTGCTATACTTGCGGCGAAACGGTAGACCCGCAGTTGGCTATCGACTTTATGGTGTCCGTATTGAAACCGGAAACCGTCCATGCGAAGAAGCTGATTCGCGGAATGGGCGAATTGCAAGTTGAAACACCGGAAATGAAGCAAGTCGAGCTTGTGAAGTAAGCAGATAAATAAGTGTACCTATATGTACGTAATGATAACCACGGAGAAATCCGTGGTTATTTGTTTGTGGTCCCCTCCATACAATGAAACAGGGTACAGGCCTTGCGCGGCGGCTGTGCTCAAGGAGGGAGGCGCAAGCGATGCCAAGAAACCGATGGAGCAAAAAGCTGCTGCTGTATGCCGTACTGGCACTTCTGCTGGCCGGAGCCGTCCGGCAGCTTATACATGTGGCCGGCTCAAGTCCCGAGACCCATGACGCCGGATATTTGCTGTACCAGGTGACGCTTTACCAGATCGAGCTGCTGAATCGCAATGCGGGCGAGGCTGCGGCAGCAAGCGATACGAAGGAGCTGACACCATTCAAAACAGCGCTTGGCTCCGCCGCTTACGCCCATGAAAGGCTGGCGCTGGCGGAAGGGGATGAGACATCGCTGACGCCGCTGGACAGCTTGCCTCTGCTCCAGCAATATGTGGAACGGCTCCAGGTAGGCGGGAGTCGGCCGCTGCGCGGCGATGAGCAGCAAATTTTGCAGACCGCTGCTGTCCAGCTGCGCGAGCTGTACAGCGTATATGCCGAGCTGATGTCGTCAAGCCATCGCACGCTCAGCTCGAAAAATGACAAGCTGCGGGCGATCGACGAGGAGCTGGGCGCGTTGATCCGCAAAAAGCTGCTGCAATAAGCAGCCCGCGATTGCTGGTATAAAGAGGAGCCGGGCAGGTGATAACTAACAAGGCCGGCGCGCTCAACATTCATAATATTTTCAAAAAAAATGTCGGAATGACGCATGCGCTATGCTATACTGAAATAGTTCGTAGATTCGAGTGGAAAGGCAGGTGTACCCGGATGCATATTGTCGCAGTTGGCTTAAATTACCGAACGGCCCCTGTCGAAATTCGAGAAAAATTCGCTTTTTCCGAGCAGGAATTGCCCAAGGCGTTGGCGGAATTAAAGGACACGAAAAGCATACTGGAATGCGTCATTGTGGCCACCTGCAACCGGACGGAGATTTATGCGGTGGTGGACCGGCCGCACCTGTGCAGCCATTATATCACCAGCTTTATAGAGCGTTGGTTTCAAGTCTCGAAGGACCAGTTTGCCAAGCATTTATATACGTATGAAAACGAGCGGGCCGTGGAGCATTTGTTCCGCGTCACAAGCGGTCTGGACTCGATGGTTATTGGGGAAACGCAAATTCTCGGGCAGGTGCGCGACGCGTTCCTGCTGTCGCAATCACTGAAGGGAACAGGTTCTTTTTTCAATATGCTGTTCAAGCAAGCGGTGACGCTGGCCAAGCGGGCACATGCCGAGACGGGCATCAGCGATAACCCGGTGTCGGTCAGCTATGCCGCGGTGGAGCTGGGCAAGCGGATTTTCGGTTCGTATGCCAGCAAGACGGTGATGATTATCGGCGCCGGCAAGATGAGCGAGCTGACGGTCAAGCATCTGTATGCCAGCGGCGCGGGCCGGGTGCTTGTTGTGAACCGGACGTGGGAGCGTGCGGTCGATCTGGCGGCGAAGTTCAACGGGATTCCATGCCCGATGGAGCAGCTGCTGGAGCGGCTGGCCGAGGTTGACATCGTGATCAGCTCGACCGGAGCGCGCGATTATGTGCTGACGAAGGAGCATGTGCAGTCCGTGCTGCAAAAGCGCAAATCGCGTCCGCTGTTCATGATGGACATTGCCGTGCCGCGCGATCTGGACCCGCAGATCAGCAGCTTGTCCAATGTATTTTTGTACGATATCGACGATTTGCAAGCGATTGTGGACAACCACCTGCAGGCCCGGCAGCGGGAAGCGGTCAAAATCGAGACGATGATCGCCGGCGAAATGGCGGCGTTCGAGCAATGGACGAAGACGCTGGGTGTAAGCCCCGTGATCAAGGCGCTGCAAGCCAAGGCAAATGTGGTGCACGAAGAAACGATGGACAGCCTGCTCAAGAAGCTGCCGGAGCTGGACGAGCGTGAGATCAAGGTGATCCGCAAGCTGACCAAGAGCATGCTCAATCAGATGATGCGCGATCCGATCCTGCGCGTGAAGGAAATGGCTGTAGAGCGCCACGGCGACGAGGCGCTGGAGATGTTCACGAAGCTGTTCGCCTTGGAAGCGGAGCTGGAAGAAGCGGGCGGCGAGCAGGCGCTGACGGAGCCCGAGTCGCAGCAACGCAAGACGGAGGACAAGCATGCGTTGCTTGGACTTGGCGTTGACGCGCTGGCGCGGTCTTGAGGCGGCGAGGTCCGATTACGGCCAAGGAGAGGTGCGATGGTCACTCAAAGCTGGTTTTATGACGCTATGATTTATATATATGCCCTGAGCCTCCTGTTTTACTTCTCCGACTTCGCGCGAGCGAACCGGAGCGCAAAGCGGATGGGAACGGGGCTGCTTGCATTTGTATGGGCTTTGCAAACTATTTATATGGGGATGCTGTTTTACGGGCATGTGTCGGATTGGGGATTTTCGCGGGGCGACGTGCTGATGGCGTTTTCCTGGCTGCTGGTCGGGATGTCGCTGGTCGTGAACCGTTTTTTCCGCATTGAGCTGTTTCTGTTTGCGATTAATGTGTTCGGCTTTGCGATTCTGGCGCTGAATATTTTTGGCAATCCCGTGGTGACGCCGATTCGCGCAAGCTGGGATGTAAACGATGAGCTGTTGTTCATACATATTTCGCTGGCCTTGGCCAGTTATGCCGCTTTTTTGGCTGCCGCGATTTTCTCGGGGATGTATTTGTTTTTGCATCGCAAGCTGAAGGAAAAGCAATGGACGCCGACGATGCTGCGGCTGCCGTCGCTGGAGAAGATCGAACGCTATACGTATTTCTCCGTCATTCTAGGCGCGCCCTTGTTGATGCTGGCGCTCTCGTTGGGGATCGTTTGGATCGCTTTGCAAGGAGATCACAATTTGTTTTACGATCCTAAGGTGGTCAATTCGGTTTTCGTGCTGGCGGCTTATGGCTTTTACATCTTCCAGCAGCGGTCACTGCGCGTGTCGGGCCATCGGCTGGCGGCGTGGAATTTAGCGGCTTTTTGTATTGTTGTGGTTAATTTCGTCGTGTCGAACTCGGTTTCGGGTTTCCACGACTGGATCTGGAGTTAGGGCGATGGGACGCGACTATCCGATTCATTTGCAGATCGAAGGGTGTGCATGTCTCGTTGTTGGCGGCGGTCAAGTCGCGTTTCGCAAGGTGTCCGGTCTGCTGGGGGCCGGTGCGCGGGTGAGCGTGATCAGCCCGTCTGTCGGGGATGAATTGGCTGCGCTGGCAGCCCGGGGCGACGTGGTTCTGTACAGCAGGCCGTACGCCGCCGGGGATGTTGCGCAGGGGGCCGCGGACGGCAGCCGGTGGACGCTGGTGTTTGCAGCGACGGATGCGCCCGAGGTGAATCGGCGAGTGTGCGACGAAGCGGCGGCGCAAGGAGTGCTTGTGAGCGTAGCTGACCAGCCGGAGCTTGGCAGCTTTATTGTGCCGTCGGTCGTGCGCCGCGGCAAGCTGACGCTCGCTGTTTCGACAGGCGGGGCCAGCCCATCGCTTGGTCGGCGAATTGCCGGCGAGCTGGCGGCAGTCTACGGCGAGGAGTTCGGCGCGTATATGGAGTTTCTTGCCGAAGCACGCGCACTGGTGCAGCGCAGGGTTGACGATCAGGCGCAACGTCAGCGCATGTTCAGGCGCATGCTGGAATGGGACGTGCCCGCGCTGATTCGTGACGGCGCGTTCGAGAGCTGGCGGCGAGAGCTGCTGGCGGCATTGGAGAGAGAGCCCGATTTGCGCACGGTGGATGCGTTCGTGCGGCGGGATTAGAGAGGCGGAGAAGCGATGAGAACCATAGTGGTAGGAACAAGACAAAGCGCTCTGGCGCTGACCCAGACGGGCCAGGTCGTCGAGCAGCTGGAGCGGTTATGCGCCGAGCACGGAATCGACTGCCGGTTTGAGATCCGCAAGATCGTAACGAAGGGCGACCGCATTCTGGACGTGACCTTGTCCAAGGTTGGCGGCAAGGGACTGTTTGTTAAGGAGATCGAGCAGGCGCTGCTGGACGGCGATATCGATATGGCCGTACACAGCATGAAGGACATGCCCTTCGAGCTGCCGGAAGGGCTTGTCATCGGCGCGGTGCCCAAGCGCGAGGACCCGCGCGACGCGTTGATCACGCGCGGCGCAAAGACACTCGACGAGCTGCCACAGGGCGCGCTCGTCGGCACCAGCTCGCTGCGCCGCGCTTCGCAGCTGCAGCACGCCCGGCCGGACCTTGCCATCGAATCGGTCCGGGGCAACATCGACTCAAGGCTGCGCAAGCTTGAGGAGGGCAACTTCGATGCGATTTTGCTCGCGGCCGCCGGTCTGCACCGGATCGGCTGGCAGGATCGCATCACGGCGTATTTGCCGCCCGAGACGTGTCTCCCTGCCGTCGGTCAGGGAGCGCTGTGCATCGAGTGCCGGGGCGGCGACGACTTCATGCTGGGCCTGCTCGGCAAGTACCAGCATGAACCTACAGCGCTCGCTGTCCGCGCCGAGCGCAGCTTCCTCGGCCGCCTGCAGGGCGGCTGCCAGGTGCCGATCGGCGCCTATGCGAGCGTCGCCAGCGACGAGCGCGCTGCCGAAGGCGGCCCGCTGCTGACGCTGACCGGCATGGTCGGCTCGGTCGACGGCCGCACGCTGCTCAAGGAGTCGGCGTCAGGCAACGATCCGGAAGCGCTGGGCCATCTGGTGGCCGACAAGCTGATCGCGCGCGGCGCGGACCGGATTCTGGCCGAGGCGAAGGAGTGAGCGCGATGGGGACAGGACGCGTCTATCTCGTCGGGGCCGGCCCCGGCGATCCCAAGCTGATTACCGTACGCGGTCTGGAGGCGATCCGCAAAGCCGATGTCATCGTCTATGACCGGCTGGCCAGTCCGCGCCTGCTCAAGCACCGCAAGCCGGACGCCGAGCTGGTGTTTGTCGGCAAGCTGCCGGACAAGCACATGATGAAGCAGGAGGACATCAACCGCCTGCTCGCCGATTTGGCGCTGCAGGGCAAGGTTGTGACGCGCCTCAAGGGTGGCGACCCGAGCGTGTTCGGCCGCGTCGGCGAAGAAGCCGAGCTGCTGGCCGAACACGGCATAGCCTACGATATTATTCCAGGGATTACGTCGTCAATCGCGGTCCCGGCGTACGCCGGCATTCCGGTGACGCACCGCGACTTCACGTCATCGGTGGCGATTGTCACAGGTCACGAATATCCGAATAAAACTTACTCCAGCCTCGACTGGGAGCATCTGGCCAAAGCGATTGGCACGATGGTGTTCCTGATGGGCGTAGCCAATCTGGAGCAAATCTGCCGCGAGCTGATCCGCTGCGGCAAGCCGCCGCATATGCCGGTGGCTCTCGTCCGCTGGGGCACGTGGACGGATCAGGCGACGATTACCGGCACGCTGGAGGATATTGCCGCCAAGGTGAAGGCGGCCAATTTCCAATCGCCGGCCGTGATCATCGTCGGCGAGGTGGTTAAGCTGCGCGAGAAGCTGGCGTGGATCGAGAAGAAGCCGCTGTTCGGCCGCCGCGTGCTCGTCACGCGGGCGCGCTGCCAGGCGAGCGAGCTGACCGAGCTGATCGATGAACTGGGCGGAGAGCCGGTCGAATTCCCGGTGATCCGCTTGCAGCCGCCGAGCCGGCCGGAGGCGCTCGCCGCGCTGGACGCTGCGCTCGCTGATCTCGCCCGCTTTGACTGGGCGATTTTTACGAGCGTCAACGGCGTCGAGTACTTTTTCCGCCGCTTGCGCGAGCTGCGGCTGGACGTCCGCGCGCTCGCCAAGGCGCGGTTGGTCGCCGTCGGGCCCAAGACGGCCGAGGCGCTGGAGCAGCGGGGGCTGGTCGCCGAGCTGCTGCCGGGCGATTTCCGCGCCGAAGGGCTGCTGGAGGCGCTGTTGCCGCAGCTCGCTGCCGGTCAGCGCGCGCTGCTGCCGACGGCGGACATCGCCCGCGACTACTTGCCGGTCAAGCTGCGCGAGCTGGGCGTCGAGGTGAGCGAGGTCGACGTCTACGAGAACGTGCTGGCGCTGGAGGACGGCGACGAGGTGCTGGAGCTGCTGCGTCAAGGCGGCATTCACATCATCACGTTTACCAGCTCGTCGACGGTAACGAATTTATTCGAAGCGCTGCGCCGTCTCGGCGAGCCGGAGCCGCTGCAGCTGCTGCAGGGCGCGCAAATCGCCTGCATCGGGCCGAAGACCGCGGAAACGGCCCGCAGGCTGGGCCTTTCGATCACCTATATGGCCGAGGAAGCAACGGTCGCTTCGCTGGCTGAAAGCCTGACGTGGCCCGGCCGGAAGCACGAGTCCGTGGGAGATCCAAACCATTAATCAAGCGAGTCCGCGGCTCTGACAGCCGCTGTCGGTCGGCATCGCCCGCCGGGAGTCGTACGCGGCGCGGAAACCCCGACGTGCTCCGTCCGCTTCGAGCAATTGCTCGATTGGCGGCTAGACCGAATTAAGCTGCGTTCCGTCTTCGAATGGTATCGAAACGCGGCTAGACATTGTTGTTCCGTTAACTCGATCCAAACCGATTTGATCAGGCAGGAGGCTTTTGAATATGACTTTTCCCGTAGTTCGCAACCGCCGTTTGCGCGGCAGTAGCGCGATTCGCCGGCTCGTCCGCGAAAATCGCGTCACAATCGACGACCTGGTGCAGCCGGTTTTTGTTACCGAAGGCGAGAATATCAAGCACGAAATCGCCTCGATGCCGGGCGTGTACCATTTTTCGCTCGACCGTCTGGATGAAGAAATCGACGACATTGCCCGACTGGGCATTCCGGCCGTGCTGCTGTTCGGCGTGCCGGATCACAAGGATGCCGAAGGCACTTCGGCGTTCGACGACGAAGGCATTGTGCAGCGGGCCACGCGCCGGATCAAGGCGCGGCATCCCGAGCTGCTGGTCATCGCTGATACGTGCTTGTGCCAGTTCACCGACACCGGCCATTGCGGCGTCATTCATCATCATCCGGTCACCGGACAAGCCGACGTCGCCAACGACCTGTCGCTGGAGCTGCTGGCGCGCACGGCGGTGTCGCAGGCCAAGGCGGGCGCCGATATTATCGCTCCGTCGAACATGATGGACGGCTACGTGCAGGCGATTCGCAGCGGCCTTGACGATGCCGGATACGAAAACGTGCCGATCATGGCCTATTCGGTCAAATATGCCTCGGCGTATTACGGCCCGTTCCGTGACGCCGCGCATTCCTCGCCGCAATTCGGCGACCGCAAAACGTACCAGATGGACCCGGCCAACGGCCGCGAGGCGCTGCGCGAAGCGGAGAACGACGTGCTGGAGGGCGCGGATTTCCTCATGGTCAAGCCGGCGCTCGCGTACATGGACGTGATCCGCATGCTCAAGGACAACTTCGACCTGCCGGTCGTCGCTTACAACGTCAGCGCAGAATATGCGATGATCAAAGCAGCGGCGCTGCAGGGCTGGATCAACGAGCAGGCGATTGTGATGGAAACGATGGTCAGCTTCAAGCGGGCCGGCGCGGACATCATTTTGACCTACTTCTCCAAAGATATCGCCCGTTGGCTGCAAGAGGGCTAACATTACCCAGAACCATTCGCGCCCAGGGCGACCCGGCCCGGATCGAATGGTTCTTTGTCATACTTTTGTCGCATTCCAAGAGCGCTCATGTCCGGGCACAGGAGTATAATTAAAGCATAATGGACAACAATAGGCTACATATAACGGCTGGGAAAAAGAGGAAGGTGGCCCCTGTGAGCTACAACGATCGTTTTATTCAAGCCTGCCGCAAGCAGGACGTCGATACGGTGCCGGTCTGGTATATGCGTCAAGCCGGACGGTACGACCCGGAATACCGCAAAATTAAAGAGAAATATACGCTGCTGGAAATTTGCCGCCAGCCCGAGCTCGCCGCCGAGGTGACGATGATGCCGGTGCGCAAGCTGGGCGTGGATGCGGCGATTTTGTATTCGGACATTATGAATCCGGTCGCGTCGCTGGGCGTCGAGTTCGATATCGTCAAAAATATCGGCCCGGTGATTTATACCCCGGTGCGTACGGCGGCCGATGTCGAGCGGCTGCGTCCGATCGATGTGGACAAGGACCTGTCGCACATCATCGAGACGATCCGCATTCTTGACAAGGCGCTGGAGGTGCCGCTGATTTCCTTTGCCGGCGCACCGTTTACGATTGCCAGCTACTTGATTGAAGGAAAACCGTCCAAAAGCTACATTCGCACCAAGCAAATGATGTACAGCGAGCCGAAGGTGTGGTACGCGCTGATGGACAAGCTCGGCGATATGGTGATTACGTACCTGCGGGCGCATATTGCGGCCGGGGCGAAGGCGGTGCAGCTGTTTGACAGCTGGATCGGGGCGCTCGCGCCGGCGGATTTTCAACTGTATGTGCTGCCGACGATCACGCGGATTTTTCAGGAATTGTCCGATCTGGATGTGCCGAAAATTTATTTCCCCGGCGTCAGCTCCGGCGAGCTGCTGCCGTATTTGCGCGGCCTGGCAGCCGATGTAATCGGGCTGGACTGGCGCGTGCCGGTAAGCGAAGGACGCCGCCGCGTCGGCGACCGCTTTGCTGTGCAGGGCAATCTTGACCCTTACGTGCTGACGGCGCCGATGAGCGTGATTGAGCGTCAGGCGCAAGCGATTCTCGATGAGGGGATGCAGCAGCCCGGTTATATTTTTAACCTCGGACACGGTTTATTCCCGGAGGCTTCGCTGGACAAGCTCAAGGAGCTGACCGCTTTTATTCATAATTATTCGCATGCCGTTTTATCCAAGCAAGCAGAAAAGAGTGGTGTATAAGACGATGAGCAAGCAGCGTATCGGCGTATTGGTGATGTCCTACGGGACTCCGGAAAGTTTGGATCAGATTGAAGCCTATTACACGCATATCCGGCGGGGCAATCCGCCTTCGCCCGAGCAGCTCGCCGAGCTGAAGGCGCGGTATGAGGCGATTGTCGGGGGCTTTTTCCCGCTGCGCGAGAATACGAACAAGCAGGTGGCAGGACTGGAAGCGGAGCTGAACCGCGAGCATTCCGGCGATTCGGAGCTGGAGTTCGTCTGCTATCAGGGCTTGAAGCATGCGTTACCTTATGTTGAGGACGGCGTGGAGATGATGGTGAAGGACGGCATCCGGCAAGCGGTCGGCGTCGTGCTGGCGCCGCATTTTTCGACGATGAGCGTGGGCGGTTATGTGAAACGGGCCAAGGAGAAAGCCGCAGAGCTCGGGCTGGCGATTGATTTTGTGCTGAGCTACCACCTGCATCCGCTGCTGCTGGAGGCTTTGTCTACGCGAGTGGAGTCGGCGCTGGAGCGCTTTGAAGGCGTGGCGCGCGACGAGGTGCGCGTGATCTTTACGGCGCATAGTCTGCCGGAGAAAATCCTGGAAATGAACGACCCGTATCCGCAGCAGCTGTTGGAGACATCGAAGGCGATTGCCGAGCGTGTCGGCTTGACCAATTGGCAGTTCGGCTGGCAAAGCGCCGGGCAGACGGCGACGCCGTGGCTCGGTCCGGACATTCTCGACGTGCTGCGCACGATTACGGCTGAGGAGCAAGTGAAAAACGTGCTGCTGTGCCCGATCGGCTTTGTCTCCGACCATCTGGAGGTGCTGTACGATATCGATATTGAAGCGCAGGCGCTGGCAAGCGAGCTGGGCTTACACCTGGAGCGCACGGAATCGCTGAATACCGATCCGCTATATATGCAGACGCTGAGCGACGTAGTTTACGCCAAGGCGACGGAAGCGCTGAAGGTGTAGCAGTCTGGCACAGGAAGCAAGGCCATAACGGAAGGAGAGCTGGCGATGGACGACAATCGGCCGCATCTGGTGATCATCGGCGGGGGGATTACAGGCTTGAGCGCGGCGTTTTATGCGAAAAAACGGCTGGAGGCTGCGGGCGCGCGCGCGCGTCTGACGCTGCTGGAGCCGACGCAGGCGCTTGGCGGGAAAATTCATACGCTGGAGCGGGACGGCTTTTTTATCGAAAAGGGACCGGATTCTTTTCTGGCTCGCAAGCGGCCGATTATCGAGCTGACGCGCGATCTTGGGCTGATGGACGAGCTGACCGGCACAAATCCGCAGGCCAAGAAGACGTTTATCGTCCGCGGAGGCAAGCTGCATCGCATCCCGCAGGGGCTGTCTCTGGGCATTCCGACCGAGGTGTGGCCGTTTGTGCAAAGCGGGCTGATCTCGCCGGCCGGCAAGGCTCGGGCTGCGCTCGATTTGCTGCTGCCGCGGCGTGGCGAGTCGGGCGACGAGTCGTTGGGCGATTTCTTCGAGCGCCGTCTGGGCAAAGAAGTGCTGGAGCAGATCGCCGAGCCGCTGCTGGCCGGCATTTATGCCGGGGATTTGCATGCGCT
The DNA here is from genome assembly GCF_004514475.2 of Paenibacillus athensensis. GTDB lineage: Bacteria > Bacillota > Bacilli > Paenibacillales > NBRC-103111 > Paenibacillus_AL > Paenibacillus_AL athensensis. Next base: position 179,063 of record NZ_MYFO02000002.1, read on the forward strand.
CAGCTTGCAGGCGACGTTCCCGCAGTTTCAGGCGATGGAAAAAAGACACCGCAGCCTGATTCTCGGCACGCTGGCGAGCAAAAAGGCCGCGTTAGCCGATGCGCTGGAGCTGCCCGAGGCGGTGCGCCATTCGACGTTTCTGTCGTACCGGCGCGGCCTGCAGACGCTCGTGCAAGGGCTGGTCGCTGCGCTCAAGGACGTCGAGCTGCGCACGGGCGAAGCAGCGGCGTCTGTGGCCCCGGCGGCGGGAGGCGGCATACAGGTAGCGCTGGCCGACGGCGGTTCGCTGGCAGCGGACGGCGTCATTGTCACGACGCCAACGTACGAGGCCGGACGGCTGCTGGCGGCGCATGTGCCGGCGGCAGAAGCGCTGCAGCGGATCGAATATGTGTCGGTCGCGAATATCATTATGGCGTTTGAGCGCTCGGACATTCCGTTCCCGCTTGACGCCTCGGGTTTTGTCGTGCCGCGCCGCGAAAAGCGGACGATTACGGCTTGCACGTGGACGTCGGCCAAATGGACGCATACGGCGCCCGCCGACAAAGCCGTGCTGCGCTGTTATGTGGGGCGAACCGGCGAGCAAGAGTGGCAGGCGTGGAGCGACGAGCAGCTCATACAAAAAGCCCGCCACGATTTGGGCGAGCTGCTCGGGCTCCGCGCAGAGCCGTTGTTTGTGGAAGTGACGCGACTAGCGAAGTCGATGCCGCAGTATCCGGTAGGCCATTTGGCCCAGGTGGCGGCATTTCGCGCCGAGCTGGCGGAGCGGCTGCCCGGTGTGCTCGTGACGGGCGCGGGCTTTCACGGCGTCGGCTTGCCGGACTGCATCCGGCAGGGGCGCGAAGCGGCCGAGCAGCTCGTCGACAGCGTGCTGACGGCGCGGCGCAAGTCGGCCGCTGTGCCGGTGTGAGGTGAGCCTGGTGTGGGACGCTGTGCGTCCGCTGCGGCCTTGCACAGCCGATGGGGCGATTGCCGCAAAGCCGTGAGCCGCTGCGGGTCATCCGGAGGACGCTTAGCGCAGCTTGGCGAGATCGAGCTTGAAATCAACCGGCGAAATGGTGAGGATTTGCTTTTCCTCCAAATCGCGGACGACTTGCATGAGCGTAATTTTTTGCACGCCGGCCATTTGGGAAATTTCGTCGAAGTTGAGCACAAGCTTGATTGTAATGATATTGCCGTTGCGCATACCGTGCTTGTTGGCCAGCTTGATCAGGCTTTTGATCACGCGCGTGCGGGCATCGAGGAACGTTAAGTCAAACACATGCTGGTTCGTGTCGCGCAGCCGGTTGCTCAGCTCTTGCATGATGCCAAGCGTAATGTCGAAATGATTGCGCAGCAGCTCGAGGAAATGCTGGCCCATCAGCGTGATCAGCACGCATTCCTCCAGCGTCTTGGCGGAAGCGGAGCGGGGCTTGCCGTCGATCAGCGACAGCTCGCCAAAGCTTTCTCCGGCTTTGAAAATCGATAAAATTTTCTCTTCGCCGCCAGGGCTGGTTGTATACACCTTGACGGAACCGCTGTAGACCATATAAAAGACAGAGCCGAGCTCTTTTTCGGAAAAAAGCACGACATTGGGTTTATAGGTTTTGCGAGTACAAATGGCAGCAACTGCCTGCAATTGAGCTTCATTCAGTCGGGAGAACAAAGGCACATTTCTGACAAATTCAATCATGCATATCTCCTCTTTATCTTTGCGAAGTGTAGTTCCGTGACTATTTTACCATATTTATGAGGCGGGTGCGCAATTGTTCATGAAAAATCCAAGCAGAAACGATACGCGGTCGGCAGCCGCTTTCCGCGAAGCCAAACAACACATTCCCGGCGGTGTAAACAGCCCGGTACGGGCGTTCAAATCGGTTGGCTTGACGCCGCTATTCATCGAGCGGGCCGCCGGCTCGCGCGTGTTTGACATCGATGGCAATGCCTTCATCGACTACGTCGGCTCATGGGGACCGCTGATCGTCGGCCATGCGCATCCCGAGGTGCTGGAGGCGATTCATTCGACCGCAGCCAAGGGAACGAGCTTCGGCGCGCCGACCGAGCTGGAGACGGAAATGGCCAAGCTCGTGATCGAGCGGGTGCCGTCGATCGAAATGGTACGCATGGTTAATTCCGGTACGGAAGCGACGATGAGCGCCTTGCGCTTGGCGCGCGGCTATACGCAGCGCAGCAAAATCGTCAAGTTCGAGGGCGGCTACCACGGCCACGCCGATGCGCTGCTGATCAAGGCGGGCTCGGGCGTAGCGACGCTGGGGCTGCCTGATAGTCCGGGCGTGCCGGAGAATGTAGCGGTCAACACGATCACGGTGCCGTATAACGATTTGGAAGCGGTCAAGCTCGTATTTGAGCGCTATGGCGACGATATCGCCGCTGTGATTGTCGAGCCGATTGCCGGCAATATGGGCGTTGTACCGCCGCAGCCGGGATTTTTGCAAGGACTGCGCGAGGTGACGGCGGCGTGCGGCAGCCTGTTGATTTTCGACGAGGTGATGACCGGCTTCCGTGTGCATCTGAATTGCGCGCAAGGGCTGTACGGGGTGACGCCGGACTTGACGTGTCTGGGCAAGGTTATCGGCGGGGGCTTGCCGGTTGGCGCTTACGGCGGCCGCCGCGACATCATGGAGCAAATGGCCCCGGCAGGGCCGATCTATCAGGCCGGTACGCTGTCGGGCAATCCGCTGGCGATGGCCGCGGGTTACACGACGCTGAAGCTGCTGGGGCGTCCAGGCGTGTACGAGGAGCTGGAGCGCAAATCGGCGCTGCTGGAAGCGGGCTTTGCGCGCAACGCAGCCGAAGCAGGCGTAGCCAGCACGATCAACCGCGTCGGATCGATGGTGTGCCCATTTTTCACCGACGTGCCGGTGACAGACTATGCTTCGGCCAAAACGTCCGACCTCGGCAAGTTCAACACTTATTTTGCCCGTTTGCTGGATTTGGGCGTTTCGGTGGCCCCGTCGCAATTTGAGGGCATGTTCGTTTCGACGGCGCATACGGATGAGGATATTGAAGCGACGATTGCCGCGCATCGCGAGGCGTTGCAGGGATTGTAGAGTTATTTGAACGCGGCTGCAGGGAGATGATCTCCTTGCGGCCTTTTGTGCTTTCATTGAAAACGCGTGGGAGCGAGACCGATTTTGGACAGATGATCCTTTGTTAAGATCTATGTGCAACTTTGTAGTTGCATGTATTGACAAGTAACTTATAGGTTGCGTATAATCAGGCTATGAACGAAGACAAAGACGCGATTTTTCATGCATTGGGCGACCCGACCCGACGGCTGATCCTGGATGAGCTGGCGGAACGTAACGAGCTGACGTTGTATGAGCTGACGGCCCGTCTCATTATGAAGCATAACCTGTCGATTTCGCGACAGGCGATCGCCAAGCATCTGGCTGCGCTGTCGGCGGCCGATCTCGTCCAATCCGTCAAGAAGGGCAAGTATCGGGTGCTGGTTTTTCATAACGAGCCGTTGAAACACTTGTTGAACAGATGGCTGGAGTAAGCCGCAACGAGAAGCGGGCCTATTCGGACCTGGAGTCCGGGCTATTTTAAAGGAGGCAATTTTGTGATGAAAATCATTGTAACCAGCCTGTTTGTCGACAATCAGGACAAGGCCCTGGCATTTTATACCGAGAAGTTGGGCTTTGTTATCAAACATGACGTGCCGATGGGCCAATTCAGATGGATCACGGTCGTATCTCCCGACAATCCGGACGGCACTGAGCTGCTGCTTGAGCCGAACGAGCACCCTGCGGCCAAGGAGTTTCAAAAAAAGATTTCGGCCGACGGCATCCCGGCTACGATGTTTGGCGTTGAGGACGTGCAGATGGAATACGACCGCCTGATCGCTCTGGGCGTGAAGTTCACGATGGCTCCGACCAAGATGGGCGACATCACGATTGCCGTATTTGACGATACTTGCGGGAATTTGATTCAGATGATTCAGCGTTAGCTGGTAATGAGATAACAGGTGAGCTGGATATATCAACAGCGGCAGTCGTGACGTTGCTTTTGAACGCATGGCTGTCCGCTGTTTTTTTCAAATAAAAAAACGGCATTTCTGCCGTTACAAAAGTTCTTTATATTCCACGTCCAGTGGTAATTTTCCATTTCTCATATCTTCTGCAAGGAATGAAACGTTAAGCTGTACGCTGGATGTGATGATTTCCTCACAACAGCTTTGATTATTGCAGGACCAAGTAGGGATATTACGTATAGTAAAGCTTTTTCCAGATTCAATCCAAGATATATCTTTTAATTGATATCGAGCGTGATTTCCACATCTGCAATGAATAGTGTCCGCAAGATAAACCATCGTAACCCCTCCTTACCAGTACTTATATTATACCATGATTTGTTATTGTAATACGTAATGCATCCCAAGTCAGCGTAATTTTTTCTTGAATTCTTGAAGTTTTTCCATCATTTCCGGGTTGTCTCGTAAAGATTTAGTTAACTCGACGATGTGTTCATTACTTACGGTTATAACTCGAATGCGTTCTCGATTTATCATTTCGAATGATACAGTTATCTTAAAGCGTTCATCGTACTCGGTATGATACAAAGTATAAGTCAGGTTCGTAAAGCCTTTCCATTCAGCGTGTGCGTCAACCCTGTCACTGTCAATAACCAATTGTATAACAAGAAGTACACTATCGACGGACGGGGGAGTACTTTCTGTGGCTTTATCTACTCTTACCGCGATGCGTTCTCTTGCGTGTTGAGTAAACACAATAGTGTCATCCCTAATCAAGTCTCGTCTATCTTTACCAGCGACCAGACTGTTCTTTAACGAAATAATTTCTGTTTGTTGTGAAGAATCGAGAGGGATTTTTATGCCTTTGTCCAAAGCAATCCATTCTGATTGGGTTCGATTACTCGATACTTGATGAATATAATTTTGTTGTTTTGCGTTCAATTCAATAATATCTTGAAATTCGATTACACGGTCAGCTAAATAGACTTTAAAACTCATTGTACACCTCTTTCGATACTTTAATGTTGTATGCTCTTCGCGCAATTCACACCTCCAGCACCGACATCACCCTCTCGATAAGCCGTTCCTTCCAAGGCGACGTCCCTTCCAGCGACTGCAAAAGCTGCTGCGCTTTGTTGGCAAATAGGAACTGAATGGCCCGGGCGTATTCCAGGCATCCCGAATCGCGAATATATTGCAAGCATTCGGCTTTTTTTTGCACAAAAGATGAGATGTCCATGCGGCCTTCGTAAAATAAGATGAGCGCTGGGAACTGCTCGCGGCTGTGCTGGAGCAGGAACAGGACGGGCAGCGTTTTCTTTTTATGAAGCAAATCGTTTTTCAAGTCGGGGCGCAGCAGGTCCCGCGTATCGTTTTTGAGCTGGGCGACGATGCCGACATATTGGGCCAGCTCGTCGAGCCGGGCCACGGTTTCGGGGGCGGGCGGTTCGGCAGCCTGCAGATAGCCCATCGCCACCGCCACATTCATCAGCGAAGCGGATTTTTCCTGAATCATGACGATGTAGTCGGCTTCGGTCTGTACGGAATGGTTCAAGTCGCGTTGTTGACCGCTGATCGCTTGCGCGATGAAGCGCAGCAGGCGGGGGAGCTGGGCCGGGCGAGAACCGGCGATTTCACTGACCGATGCCGTGATAAAAGCGAGAATTGCCTGCAGCGCATAAGCGGGCTGGCACTGCATCCAGGGCTTATCAGGGTTGTCCTGATCCTGCACATCGTCTACGATGTCCAGCGCCAGCATCAACAGCTCGACATGGGCCGCAGCGCTGAACAGACGGTCGAGATCGCCACCCAGCATGCCGCCGCAGCAAAGCGTAAGCTCCGACCACAGGCTAGGTCCTTCCTCCGACTTATCGCGAACAAAACGCTTGAGCAGCTTGTTCAAATCGCTGACCGGAAAATAATCGTTAATCATACGTTCGATTTCGGCGAGAATGCGCTCCTCCATTTAATCCCTCCGCTGCGCTTCATAAATGTGCTTGTATTGCATGAACTTGTCCACGGCTTGGCCGCGCGATTTGACGCCAATTTTCTCGTAAATTTTGCGTACATAATTGTCCACCGTTCGCTTGCTCATATGCATTCGTTCGGCCATCTGTTCATTTGTTAGCCCTTCGAGTATCATGGACATCATGTGCATGTCCTGCTCGTCCAGCACATCGGTTTGCAGCAGATTGTCGCTCTCCACGCGCATGTTGTGAAAAACGGGCAGCGGTACGATAGTATGATTCTCCATTAAAATCGTAATCAGGCTTTGAATCAGCACACCCTTGGATTCTTTCGAAATCACGGCGCTCACTTCAAGTCCGATCAGATGATTGTACAGATGGGTAAATTCAATGCCGGTGAAAATAACCAGATGAATCGCCGGATAACGGCTTTTGATGATCTTGGCGATTTCGTCGCCGTATTGATCGGGCAAATGGAAATCGAGGAACACAATGTCCGGGCGATAGCGCTCGACCAGCGCCAGCCCGTGCGCGCCATTGTCGGCAATGCCGGCCACCTCGACGCCTTCAAGCTGACGCAAAGTAAATGAAGTGGCTTCGGCCATCAGCGGATGATCGTCGACGACGACGATGGTGACTTTGCGATTCATACGACCCAGCCTTTCTGTTCAGGTAAAGGAATGCGAATGGTCAATTCGACGCCGCTTCCCGGCTCGGAGCGCCAATTCCATAGACCGCCAAGCAGCAGCACGCGGCTGCGCATTTGTTCCAGTCCTACTCCGGCATGGACCGGCGTGTAGAAACGAGGCATTGTGTCCAGCCTGGCCGGATCGAGCCCAATGCCGTTATCCCGATACGACAGGCAGACGGAGGAGTCTTGTGCCGACAGCCGGATGTGTACTTCGGTAGCTTGCGAATGCTTTTTGGCGTTGTTCATCAGCTCTTGGAAGATGCGGAACAGATGTTTTTTACTCTCCGGATCGAGCGTTTCGACGAGGGCTGTCCCCTCGGCTTGAAAATGTATGTCTACTTCGGTCAATCCCCGGTCCAGATCAATGGCCGCTTCCATTGTTTTAATCAATCCGGCCCGCTGCAGCAAATAGGGATTCAGCTCAAAGCAGCTTTGCCGCAAGCTTTCATTCAGCATTTCGAGATGTTTGACGACCTCTTGCACAGGCTGATCGCTGGTGTGATTGTCGATGTAGGCGATCAATTTACGGCGAATCAGCACAATGTCCTGAATAATCGTATCGTGCAGGTCGGTAGCAATCCTGAAGCGTTCTCGCTCCTGCAGCGCGAACAACGATTTGCGCAGCCAGGCGAAGTCTTGTCCGGCCTGCTCGTCGGGAATTTGCGAAGCCAATTCATGTACCCTTAGCGTCAGCTTGCGAATCAGGTAGACGTTCTCCAGACAGACGGCCAGATAGGAAATAATCAAGTCGAGCCATTGCTTCTCTTCTATGCCTAGAGGGGTATTGGTCTTCTTTTTCGTAAAGACAAAATAGCTTGTATACTCCTCATGCCGGTTGATTTCCAGCACCGTATACGCCTGTTCGCTCAACGTCTGATCGAGCAGCCCTTGCTCCACCGCCTCCAGTTCCAGCTCGCCTTCACTAATCATCTCTGTATCGTTCTGATAGCAAAAGACAATAGCTCCGCCGTACACCTGCAGCGTATGGACAATATCGAGCAAAATGATTTCCTTCAGCTCTTGAAAGCTGGTAATGGCCCGCAAATTGCGCGCGACTTTTTTCAGCGCCAGCTGCAGGTGATATTTGCGCGGGAACATAATCACTTCCAGCCGCGTGGCGAAGTATTCCAGCATGTAGAGCAGGAACGAAATCGTGGTCAGGATAAACAGGAAGCTGAACGCGAGATTTTGCAGGGACGCTTCATGGATGAATACAAAAGACAGCAGCCCCACCAGCAGCACGCTGGGCACAATCGCGATCAGCGTAGTGAACACAATGCGCCGCATGATGGTCTGGATGTCAAACAATTGCTTGGTGACGATCAGATAACAAAACGAAATCGGGAATAAAATGACACAATAACCCGTGTAGAGCGGATCGACGATTGGATTGCCGCTGACCAGAATGGGAATGAAGGACAAAAAAGCCAACGGCGCGCAGGAGACGAACAAAGCGAACCAGACGATTTTGATCATCGATTGAATCGACGCGTCCACGTGACGGTATTTGACATAGATGTAGACGAACATGAACAGGTTGAGCAGCAGGCCGAGCAGGAAGAAGGAGAGGACGATTAGGTATTCTATTTTGTAAAAAATGAAAATATTAAATGGAGTTAAGAAGCATAACGTTGCGATTCCATTAGCTGCTGCGATGTAATACAGTACGTTTAGCCACTTAGTGGAAAGTCGTATTCCGCTTTTTTCCTTAAAAAACAGAATTAAAAAATGTAAAAACACTAATGGCAGTGCAATGACGAAATTAGTAACGAAAACCTTAGCGAGAGGGTCGCCACGATATGATGAAGCGAAGCTCATAAAAATAATACCTGTAATTAAGAATACAAGCGATAGAAAACGTGCAGCTCTTGAAGCTGGAATTCGAAGATAGATTAACAAGGACAGAAATAAACTTATAACTTCCCCAAACATGGAGAAAAAATCGTAGATAGGTTGACTTCGGTCTTTAATAACGATCTCAAACTCTACACCGTTTCTGGAAAGTGTAATGGTATCTGCTTGTTCGATTGCTCCCCATTTTTTAATTTTACTGAATTCATTAGGCTCGTTTCCGTTAACTTTTTCCAGAATGTCGCCGACGCGCAATTCGGGTCTCCGGATATCCCCGCCTGCGTCAAATCCTTTAATGGACCAAACATTTTCATGATTTTTCTCGAAGAGAATTCCTGAATAGCCGTAGTGAAAGGTTATATGAAGAAACCAAAGCTGAACAAATACTAGACAAAAGAGCAGAAGACTGCGGATCAATTTATTTTTCATATACGCTCCTTTGCGCTTAGTTGTTATAATGAACACAACCAACCAAATAAAATAGAAAGGGATGTGAATTAATGAACCTAGGAGCGTGGTCTCCAGAGCTTTCTCATTTAATTTTTAAATTAAAACACAATAAATCTGACGGACTTTCCAAGGATGCAATTCATCGCTTTTTAAAGTCATCTGAGCTTTCTGTGGATGAGAAGCAAGCAGTAGTAAAAGTTTTTTTAAAAAAAAGTAATGATCAAGACGCTCCAGCAATAAATTGGCTTTAATATTTTGAAGCGCCAATATGCTACATAATTTTACAAAAATATGAAGGAAGCTGCAATTTCTTTTTAGAAATTGAGGCTTCTTTTTTTGTTTTTCGCAAAAAAGGTCGTCATAAGCTGCGCAGAGCGCAAAAAAAATTGCGCAATGCGCAAGAAAAACGTGCGATGCAGCCAACGGGCCGTGGCGCTAAGATAAGAATTGTAGAAATTTCCAGTTGCGAAAATGACATGGAGGGATACTGACAATGAAGGACAAGACGATGAAGCGTTGGAGCTCGTATGAGCCGTTTTATATCGAGTTGGCCGGTCATAGGGTGGCGGATATCATCATTACGCGCCATGCCAGGCAGCGGTGGGCGGAGCGGGTGGAACTGGAGCAGGTCGGGGTGGGGGAGATTTGCGCGTTTTTGTGGGAGAGGCTGAAGCAGGGACGATTGGCGTTGTATTACGCGAACGAGCAGGACGTGTATGTCGTGGACGATGATTTGCTGCTGGTGGCGGAATTTGCGATGCATGATGCGGTGGATATCGTCGGCGGGCCGCTGTATAAAATGGTCGTGATTACGTTCCTCGGCCGGATGTCGGAGACCTTGGAGCTGCGCGATTTGCGGAGTTATTACGCATGGCTGCGCCATTCGCGGCGGATGACGTTGGTGAAGCATGGAAGGAAGCGGCGGTAGGGAGAATTACGTGTATGGGTATTCGTTGTCAATGCCGTATGTAACCCGAGCTTATCATCAAATCGTATTTTTTCGTCGATATGCCGCGATTTTCATAGCATCCATGCATTCATTTACGGCTTTTTCGAAATGACCATTCGTGAAAATTGCACTATACTGGTAATCCAATTGAATCGGGAAGGGGAACCCTCATGAATTTGAAACGGATCATCTCTTTATGTCTTGTTTTGCTTGTATTATGCTCACTCTGGCTCCCAGGCAGGGGCAGTTTGGCTGCTGCAAGGACAAGCTCTGCGGAGCCGGAATCGGCAGCCGTTTCTCAAGCGGTCTACAGCGAAGCACCTGTCGTTGACGGCTTTGGCGGATCAACAGGCAGCTTCACCGCCGACGAGCTGGCAAGCATTCGCGAACTGCCAGGCAATCTGAAAAAGCTCGCTGCCTACTATTATCCTGAGCTGACTTCGCTGCTTACGCAGGACGAGCTGCTGGACGTACTTGCCTGGTCAGATTCGGAAGTGGAAGCTCTGGTGCGGGATCTGAGCAAGAAGGAGCAGAAACAACTGCGCCAGTTGACGCCTTCGGTATTTAGTACGGTCGACGTCAAAGATCGCAAAGCGGACAAGCTGATCGAGGACAAGTCGACGCTGCTCACCGGCAAACAGGTCGCATCCGGCATGTCGGCGATGACTACAGGCACTCCGGATTCCCAATACAGTCCGCTGGAGCCTTATCGTTATCAGGTATCGCGCGACGGGTACTTTGACCCGCTTTACCGAGTGGCGACCCAGCAGGATGTCGATGTCCGCTTGCCGGGCAAGCATGGGCTCGATTTGGTGCTGGCGCGGACGTATAGCTCGATGAGTGCGGATGCCAAGGGGGTAAACAGTGCTGCCCGGATTGCGAGCGGCTGGAAGCTGCTGGTTCCCGAACTCACGATGAATCGCTGTCCGGAGGGTGGCAACTGCGCCGTTTTTAGTTTGGAGGACGGTAGCTCCTATGTATTCAAACGCACCCCTTCTTCGAATCAGTATACACTGTCAGCGGATTCTCCTTATCAGAATGCCAAGGTTGTTGCGGATTCGACGGGCCGGATGTGGCTTACCCTCGACAACAAAATCACCTATCTATTCAAGTATGATGCCAGTTGGGACAAAGGCTGCCTGATCAGCAAAAGCAACGAATTTGGGGATACGATTACCTACAACGGTTACTACCCGTATAGTCGGATGATTTCAACCATTACAGACAGTGTAAATCGAACCATCACCTTCTCCGAATCTAACAGCCAGATCACCGGCCTGGAGGTCCGAGATGCAACAGGCACCTTGACGCACAAAATCAATTATGAAAACACGTTGCGCCAAACGAGTCTAACACTTCGCAAACGAATCACCATTCAATCCGACCCGCATCCCTTTGTGACTGAAACCGTGTTTTATACAACGTTGGATCGGGTTACCGATGTAATTGGCAACCGAACCCTGCACACCTATACGTACTACGATCCACGTGTAGCCGACTTCAATCAATCGGATACGTTGTACGACAATTATGACACACAAGTGGCACTTGATGTCGTGGTGAACGGGGAAGCCATTGAGAAGGCCGGCTACATGAGTGTGGGAAACTATGAAGAGATGGCATACATTCTCTTAAAAGAAGCGACCGACGATATCGGCTTCACGGTACAGTACATGTACGACTCGTACAATTCGAACTGGTATACCAACGCCTATACGGACTACGCTCAGAGCGATCTGAGCCGAGGCACCGTGCGCAGCTACGGGGGACGGGGGATTCGCAACTATCAAGGCTACCATCCCGTATCTCAGGTATTCTACAAATATACCAATAACGTTGGTCAAGCCAAGGTGCTCAGCCAAAGCTTGCTCAAGATGAGCAATCGGGTTCAGGAGATGTGGATCATCAACCGTAATGGGTCGGACCCGGTCACTGGTTATGCCAGCCGCTTCAAAAACGTCAGCAGCTACCGCTCCGGCGACCGTCCAGTCACGACAATCATCACGAACTACGGCGACTACAGCATTCGCACGGAAACCGGCTACACGGCAGTCAACTACGGCAAGTTCCGTCAGGACTACAGCCTGACCAGCTATTCGCCGATCAGTAACGGCGTCGATTGGACTGAAAATGGCAGTCGCTATCTGAACGCACCGACGGAATATACCACCTATCAATACGATGAGGGCAAAACACGTCCGTATCTGAACAAAAGCTTCACCTCGGATAGCCTGGGCGACCCGACGCCAGCGGCTATCAAAAGCGCGTTGCTTAGCTGGGGCAGCCGTACGCTGCCGGCGGGGATGGCGAACTACGCGACGATTACCAAGCAGGAAACGAACAACGTGGGCTTCCCCACCTACCAAGAAGATGCTCTCGGAAATACAATCACCTACACCTACGGCTATTACAGCGGCAATGGATATGCCGGTACGTATTTGACCAGCAAAAAGCTGACTGCTGCCGATAACCTGACCGCTTCGGAGGACAGCTACACGTACTTGGCTCCGGGCAAAATCAGCACACAGACGCATACCAGCACGTACCGAAACCCGGCCAACCCATCGGAGGTGCGGACCGATACGACATTGATGGAATTTTTGAACTACAACAGCAGCGGCGTGCCAACGTTGATTAAAGAAAGCAGCTCGGGAAATCAATACGGCCAGCAGCCGATGGTCAAGCAAACCGCGCTCACTTACGATGCCGCAGGCATTCATGTGTTGTCCGAGACCACAAGCCTTGCGATGGGCAGCGCTCAGACACCAACGCCGACAACCGTGAGCTATGCCTACGATAACCGCGACCGCTTGACGCGCGTCACGTACCCGGATGGCAGTAAAGCTGAGTATCAATACGATTTCAAGGATCGAGCCGCAGCGGAGACGTTCACCCCGGCTTCGGGCAGCGGCGGTAGTCCGCGCACGATCCAGTATACGTACAACGATACCTCACGGCAGGTCGTGGCTGTGCTCCCGGATGGCGAGAACCAATTGACCACCTACACCCCCTACGGGGATGTGGAAAAACAAGAGCGCAAGGCGGGAAGCAGCACCAAAACCACGATGGTGCGCAATTTTGACAGCACAGGCACACGGCTGCTGATGGAGCTGCCCTATAACGATTACAATCACCGCACGGCCTATACGTATGATAAAAACGGTCACGTCAAATCGATCATGAATGGATTGAATCAATCTACCTACGTCTACACAGCCAACACGGCGTACCGGACAGACGGCAGCAGCATGTATCCGCAAAGCACGATACGCACGGTCGAACCCGACGGCAAAGAAACGTGGGTGTTCAAGGATCGGAGCGGACGAGTGACGAGCCAACGCGAAGCGAGCGCAACCAAGAATCGAACGACCAGCTTCACGTATACCCCGCTGGGCCAAGTGGCGCAGCAGCAAGTAACGGGCGGAGGGATCACGCAAACGACCCAATACGGCTATGACGCCGACGGGCATTTGATCTATTTGAAGGACGATCAGGGCCAGGTGTATCAGTATGTATACAACCGAATGGGCAGCTTGATCGCGACGTATATCAACGGCACGTTGAAGCAAAGCAGCGCGTATAACGAAGCCGGTTGGCTGCTGTCAACGAAAAACGCGGCGAATCTGACCGATAGCTACACGTACCAAGTCAACGGACTTGTCGCTACGCGCACCGACAAGGACAACCAACGCTACAGCTACACGTATACGCCGTACAACGAGCTGAGCACGACAACGATCCAAAACAGTGCAGGGACTACGCTGTACACCGAGCAAAACACGTATGACAGCGCCACCCGGCTGCTCACCAGCGCGACGAACAGCGACAACGAAACGCAAGGGTATCACTACGACATCTGGAAGCGTCTGGACTATCAACAGGTGGCAGGGCGTACCTATCTGCTGGGGTACGATAGCTTGGACAACCTGAACAGACTGACCTACCCGGACGGCAAAAGCGTCACTTACACCTACGACAACCTCAACCGCATCGCCAGCGTTGCTTATCCGGAAATGGGGGTGCAGCCGGTCAGCTACACGTACAGTACTGCAGCGAACGAAAACAACATGACGTCGACCTACCCGGCGCTCGGAGCCAGTCAGGAGAAAAAGGTAGATGCGTTCAAGGAGCTAATCAGCGTCCGGCATCTGAGCGGCACGACACCGACCTGGAACGAAACCTTCGGCTATGACGGCATGGGCAACATCACCAGCATGAACCGAAATGGAGCAGCCAGCACCTACACGTATGACAAGCTGAACCGCATCGACGTAGAGACGGTACCAGGGGGAGTCAAAAACTACGACTACGACAGTCGCGGCAACATCCAGTCGATCCAGCATAACGGCACTGCATATGTAAGCACGTACGACAGCACGGATCGGCTGCAAACCGTCAACACGCCTAACGGGCCGAGCAGCTACACCTACGACAATCGGGGGAATCGATTGACCTCCACGGGAAATGGCAGGTCCGGCACGTATACGTATACCGCGTTAAATGAATTGAAAACCTACACGAACACCGTAACCGGAGCCACCTACGGCTATACGTATTACCCCGACGGCCTGCGCGCCACAAAAGGTATCGTCGGGGGCGACCCGACCCGTTACGTCTATCTGAACGGCAAAGTGATCGAGGAATTGGGTTCGCAGAATATGGTCAAGGCCCGCAATATTTGGGGCAACGAGCTGTTATATCGCCAGGATTTTACCGCGAACAAGCTGAGCAACGGTTCGTTTGAAGCCACACCTGCCCCGGCGTGGTTCGTAGACGGCGGGCAAATCGTAAGTGGCGGCACGGACGGAAGCAAGATGATTCAATTTACCAATGCAACGACCGCCAATGCAACTGCCACGCAATACGTACCGGGGTTAACAGCCGGCAAGCAATATGTGATCGAAGGTTCGATCAAGACGCAAAATGTGACAGGTACGGGCGCCTTCATTTGGCTGTCCTATCGTGACGCCAGCATGAACGAAATCGGCGGCTACTGGCTGGGGACGCAAACGGGGACGAGCGATTGGAAACGAGCCAGCATGCGGGTAACGTTACCGGCTGGGACGACCTCCATGTACGTCGGAGCTTTCTTAGTCAATGCCAGCGGTACAGCCTGGTTCGATGATTTGCGCGTCACCGAAGTAGGCGGATCGGCCCAACAATCTGGTTACTATTTCTACAACGGTCACGGCGATGTGGTAGCGGTGAAGGATTCCAGCGGCAGCACGTTGAATACGTATGATTATGACATTTGGGGAAATCTGACAAGCAAAACGGAGACGATGCCGCAACCGTTCCGCTATGCGGGCGAGCCGCAGGATGATGAATCGGGGTTGATTTATCTCAGAGCGCGGTACTATGATCCTGCTGTGGCAAGATTTATTACGGAGGATACGTATACAGGGAAGATTGATAATCCGCTGAGTTTGAATTTGTATACGTATGCTTGGAATAATCCGTCTAAGTATGTAGACAGAACTGGAAATAATCCAGCAGCAGTGGTAGCTGGGGCGGTTATATGCCCTGAATGTGCATTAGCAGTTGCTGCTGTTGGAGTTGTTGCGTATGGTGGAATTAAATTATATAAGTGGTGGGCATCAAGCGATGACGAGGCTTCTGAGCCTCTTAGCGATGAAGAAATCATTGATAAGGAACTTTCAAGAACTCAAAAAGACCAAATAGACAATATTGATAAAAATTTAGATGCTGTGAACGATGAGGAACATCTGGATGCATACGAAATAGAAAAAAAAGGTGACTATGTTCGAGACGCGAATGGGAATATAAGAATTAGTTCCAAGACAGGAAAGCCATTCAATCATGTACAAGAAGTAGAGCAATCCGAGGGAAAGATTTCTAAAATGGTTGAAAAATTAAAGAATGCACAGAAAAGTCCTTCGTTTCAAAAGGATACTTCAGAGGTCACAAAAAAAGCCGTTCAGGACGCGATAGATCGTGGACAGAAATTTATCGATAAGGTTAAAGCTATAAGGGAAAATATTAAAAATGGTGGGTGAGACAATTGAATGGAAAATATTTCATAAATGATTATGGAAAATTGACCATAAATGAAATTTCAAAGCTAGAAGGTCATGAAGGCGAACATGAAGTGGATGAACGATTACCCTTGTCTGTATGGTACGGGAGAATATTGGATAAAAAATTAGCTGATTTATCAGATGGTGATATAGCTAAATTAATTAGACAAAACGTTCACCTGCCGCATGTTGTTCCCGAAGGTATAAAAAGAATTCATCTAAACCCGATCGCTGGGGATCTTGGTGATTTCGAATTGCTAGAAGCTTTTAACTATATTGATGTGGAAGAATGGAAATTAGAATTGCAATTAAGCTATGAAGTCAAGATTTTTTTTATTAAATTACTCGAAAAAATAGAGAGAAACGAACTTGATTTGCCTCAAGATAAGGAAAGATTTTCTGAAGAAGACCGAGAAGAACTAAAAGGGAACATTGAGAAAACAATTAATACGTTACAAGAGGCTTTAAGTTAAATCTTTATACTTTTTTCCGCCTGGCGATTCATCGCTTGGCGGTTTATTTTTTGAAAAGAAAAATGCTACTCTACAACGGTCACGGCGACGTGGTAGCGGTAAAGGATTCGAGCGGCAGCACGTTGAAAACGTATGAGTATGACATTTGGGGTAATTTGACAAGCGAAACGGAGACGATGCCGCAGCCTTTCCGCTATGCGGGTGAGCCGCAGGATGATGAGAGTGGATTGATTTATCTGCGGGCGCGGTACTATGATCCTGCTGTGGCGCGGTTTATTAAGGAGGATACGTATACGGGTAAGATTGATAATCCGTTGAGTTTGAATTTGTATACGTATGTGGAGAATAATCCATTAACGCATTGGGACCCGAGTGGACATGGCCCTTTTGGTCGAGCGGCAGTAGGGATCGGGGAAAGTCTTGGTGCAGATCTGGGGGGAGCTGGAAGTATGCCAGGGTCTATGTCAGGGGCGCCGTATCCTATCGTGACTCCACTGCAAGACCCCGAGGGATCTGATCCGTATGTGGATAAAAAGATTTTACCGAATTTGCCAAGCACGTATACGAATCAATGGCAAGTTGATCAACCTTTTATACAGGTGGATCAGCAAACTGCTAAAGAAAATTCCCCAACAGTAATGCAACAACCTGTAGTAGATTCATCTATGTACATTTTAGCCAGCGGCATTTCTCCTTTACAGAATGGTTTAGCCCTTTCTAAAATTGCAGGTAATTACGGAAATTTGAAATGTGTTAAGGCTGCAAATGCTATGAAATCTTACTTGACAAAGAATAGTTTAAAAGGGGAGCAAATATCTATAAAATATCAAGGGGATTTATTGTGAGTGACTCCTATCAGAATGGGAATGAAGCTATCAGCATAAATGGATTCCATACAGGCATATTATATGAAGATAAAGTTTACGATAACATTCATAAAGAGGGTGTACCCTACCAGACTTGGCTAGACGATTTTAGCGGCTTTGGCCAAAGGACGATCACAAGGGACAAAATAAATTAATGGAGGGAAACATGAATATTTTATATAATAAGCTTCAACAGATCAAACAAAAACCTGCACTGTATCTTGGAAAAAAATCTTTACCTCTACTTCAAGCGTATCTAAACGGATATGTAGCTTATCACAATGATACAAATAATGAAGAAGATTATTTCTTTCTTCCTGAATTAAGGGACTATATTATACAGCATTATAATATAGATACTTCACATGGCTGGCCAGAACTGATTACCTTTTTCTCAAGCAATGATAATGAAGCGTTTGATAAATTTTATGAATTGCTGGATGATTTTTTCTCCAAAAATACGGATTAACGGAATTGAAGCTTAGATCATGATGTGTAAGGGCCGTCTTGCGAATTACGCTTGGCGGCTTTTATTTTAGTATGGTTAATGTCAAAGATCGCATCCGCATGTCGGCGTTGACCACAGTATGAAATTTGGGGCAGTTTGACAAGCAAGACGCAGGCGATGCCGCAGCCGTTCCGCTATGCGAGGCAGATTAATAATCCATTGAGTTTGAATTTGTATACGTATGTGAGTAATGGATTGATGGTTTGGCCGTAAATGTGAATACTGGTTTAAAAGAAAAAGCCGACGCAATGATGGAAGACCCCAACTGGTATCCGATAGGTAACTGGGCTACGATGGGAACCTTTGATACCGTAAATGGGGCTATTAATCCAGATGAACCGGAGCATTGGGTAGATTCGGCGGGTACAGCGACACTGGAATTGGTGGTATCAGTGGACAGGCAGGTAAGGTTGGAGCTAAGGCTGCGGTAAAAGCTGCAAATGTTTTATCAAAGGGTGAGCGAATTAATATTTTCAATCAAGAATTGTTAGATGCTTCTCCAGCGAAGTCAGCAGAAGAAGCCTTAAACCGGATTATACGACTAAGATACCAGATGGTAGTCTAAGAGCAGTAACAAAAGGGAACATAATTGAAATTTATGCAAAAAATGAGTATAAGACGCAAGAGAGATTATTATTGACTAAGCCGGGAGCAGGTGATT
This sequence comes from Paenibacillus athensensis, assembly GCF_004514475.2. Lineage (GTDB taxonomy): Bacteria > Bacillota > Bacilli > Paenibacillales > NBRC-103111 > Paenibacillus_AL > Paenibacillus_AL athensensis. Next base: position 197,490 of record NZ_MYFO02000002.1, read on the forward strand.
AAGATGGGAATAGATGAGGTAAAACAGATATTCAATAATCGTTATTCTCAATTGAATATTTACTTTGAACAATCAGGTATAGCGATATGGGTCAGTATGAACGATGGGGAAAGCAATTATGTTGAAGTTCAAGTAACACCTAACCAAGGTGTCGGGGTCTCTAAAATACAATATGTTGAAGAAATTGATTTTGGTGGTCATGATGAAGTGTTTAACTCATTAGATGAGGCACTAAACTATTTGGATCAAATATTTTCCAAATAATTCAAAACAGTGTATCAACCTTGATTGGCTTCAGGCCTTTCAAGGTTCTTTTTGATCTTGTGGCTTTAAGAAGTGGACTGTGAGGTGTATACATTTTGAATCGTCAAGAGGCGGTATCTATTATCATTAAAAATAATATTGAAATTATGTCGAATGAGGCAAGGTACGAAATTTTATTAAATTGGTGGGCAGTTGGGCAAGAAGATCATTTTTTTGATAAATTACCACAGTCGCTTCAGAATGAACTGCTAAGCACAGACGAACCGCCGGATGACGTTTTGGATGAAAAGTATGATCCACTTATTTTTGAAGCATTGAGAAGCCAGTATGTCGGAGTCAAGAATGAATATTTAGCAAGCAAGATTTCTCAGATTCTTAACACTAAGCAAGAAGTAGAAGGATTGCAGGAGGAATTGATTGTTTGTCCATGTTGTCAGTATAAGACGCTCTCATCGAGAGGTGAATACGATATCTGCCCGGTTTGTTTTTGGGAAGATGACGGTACTATTGAGACTTCAGATCATAGTTCACCAAATCGCATGACCCTTGCTCAAGGGCGTTTGAATTTTGCTCATTTAGGAGTCGTAAGTACTTCTGTTTTACATTTTGTCGAACTGGATAGATTTGATAAGTATTCAAAATCATTTTTGTAATTATATCTGAAAGGTATTTCTCCTGCCTTGCGATTCATCGCTTGGCGTTTTTTTGTTATATAGTATCCAATTGCGTAAATTACGTCAAAGAATCTATTGGCGTTTATCGACAGGGATGTTTATTAGTGAGATTGGTGATATTCGGAGATTTCCAACAGCGGAGAAATTGAGTATGTATGCAGGCATTGCCCGTATGTTTTTTGCAAGCGAAAAGTGCTTAAATTGGCTGCAAAAAATGCCTAGGTCACTTGCCAGATGAATCGTCACTGCGGAATTCGTTCCATCGCTTGCTTAAGTCGGAAACTATCGCCTGTAAATGAGAGAATGTGTGCGTGATGAACAAGGCGATCGACCAAAGCGGACGTGAGCTTCGTATCACCAAAAATCGAGGTCCACTGCCCAAATTCGAGATTGGATGTTACGATGACGCTCTGCTGTTCGTAACAATCGGCGATCACATTGAACAGGAGCTCGGAGCCTATTTGGTTAATGGGACATAGCTCACTTCATCCAAAATAATGAGTTCCATCTTCTTCAGCTTCTCTCGAAAGCGGCTGAGCAGACCCTGATGAAAGAGTGCTCTTAACTCGAAAGAAAGCACTCTTTTGTTCTGTCTTCTAGAAGTTACTAACTAAGTTCTATCTGAACTGGACACAGAGAATCTAGAAAATTACGCCGTAAGTTGATAAATACGCTCATATTGATTCGGGGTACGATAGCCAATGGAGGAGTGAAGGCGTTAGAAGCACGCGATATGCTCAAAAATATTGGCTCGAGCTTCCTGCAGCGTCTTGAACGTTTCCTGACAAAAAATGGTCTGAAAGGGGAGCAAATATCCGTAAAATACGATTCAAATGGTTTCATTGTGAGCGATTCATACGGAACTAAAGCTATTAGTGAAAATGGATACCATACTGGGATATTATATGAAGGTAAGGTTTACGATAACATACATCCAGAAGGTATGCCGTACCAACAATGATTGGATGATTTGTATGGTGTTGGAAAATGGGAGTCACCTCAGTTCAAATCAATTACTGGAGGAAGAGTATGGACATTCTATATAAAAAAATTCAGCAGATGAAACAAAGACCAGCAATGTATATGGGGAGAAAATCATTGCACTTACTTCAGGCTTATCTGAATGGTTATATAGCGTACCATAACGAAGTACATGATGAGCCAAATTATTTTTTTCTTCCTGAACTTCAGGAATACGTGCAGCAGCGATACAATTTACACACAACTCATAGTTGGGCATCTCTTATTACCTTTTTTTCAGGTAGTGATGAAGATGCGGTAGATATTTTTTATAAATTACTTGATGAATTTTTCTCCGAGAATCCTTAAAAGAGGGATGTGGTTTTACAATAATTTAAAGGGTGCTCAGCATCAATGAAAATATTGGCTTTCCTTCTCCTTGAGAGATCAATCAGCCAATTTAGACTAGAACTAACGAATGCCCTGATCACGAACGATATTGACAGCCACAAAGTTAATAATTTTCCATATGACGAGGTAGTAAAGGCCGGATTAAAACAGAACTCAGATTATTGGGCCGAATTGGCTTTGAAATGGTTCATTGATGAACCGTTTGAAAGTATGGAGGTTATTGAATTATTGAGAGGAGCTTTGCACTCAACATGGGCATCACAAAGATTACGACACCGAATAAAGAAATTGCTTTTGAAGTAGTAGAAATACGGGAAATAGTACAACAAAAATGGCTTGCTAGAGGAAGGGCATACGAGAATATTAGGCTGGAAAGCAACATCGCTGCTATCGCCTTTAACGAACAGCGCTAAAAAAATATAGCCGCGTCATATCAAGCAGAAAGGTGAACCGTGGCGCAGGTAGCGCGCGAACTGGATCTTCATGAAAATGGTGGGGCTGACGGGGATTGATTTTCTTAAATTGAGGACGTATGTAGGCATTGCTACTATCGTCAAGGGCTTGGTGGCAAGTATGGAATGAAGAAAAATCCATATGGTATATCACATTACTGCTATTAAAGCACGGGAGTATTTTCTATTGCGTAATAATTTTAACAAATAAATTGGAGGCCAAGATTATGGAATCGTTTCGAGCTTGTATTGTGCGGGAACAAAATCAGCAAGTATCTTACTGCGTGGAGAGCATTCAACAGGATTTTTTATCCAAAGGCAGTGTAATCATTAAAACAGCTTATTCTTCTGTCAATTATAAAGACCACTTGGCGGTAAAAGCGAAAGGTGGCGTTATTCGCAGTTATCCAATGATACCGGGAATTGATGTTAGCGGAACAGTTGTATCTTCCGACACAGCCGCGTTTCAATTAGGTCAAGAGGTTGTAGTGACTGGCTTTGGAATGGGAATGACACACACTGGCGGTTTTTCAGAGTATGTGCAAGTTCCCGAAGAATGGATTGTTCCGCTTTCAAACGGACTTTCCTTGCGTGATGCAATGGTTATCGGTACAGCCGGGTTTACTGCTGCCCTCTCAATTGATGCGTTGGAAAGCAAAGGGATGAGCACATCTGAACAGCCTGAAATTTTGGTAACCGGTGCTTCTGGCGGTGTAGGTAGTGTGGCAATTCGGCTTTTATCGCAAAGCGGCTACACAAATATATCTGCACTAAGTCGCAAAAAACAAGAAGAAAGGCTGCTGTTATCACTTGGAGCCAAAGAAATTGTTTACCCGGAAGACGTGATACCAGAGAAATCAAAACCTTTGGGGCAGCAACGATTCCATTATGTACTTGATACAGTAGGCGGGAATGTGGCATCTGCGCTAATTCCTCAACTATACTATGGCGGAAGCATCAGCATGTGCGGCAATGCTGGCGGTATCAACATGGAAACGACGGTGCTTCCTTTCATACTTCGCGGAGTGAATATACTTGGCATTGATTCCGTAAATTATCCCATTGAAAAGCGCCCTCATATATGGAAGCGATTTGCGGATGAATGGCATATCATGGACTCATTATGCATTCATGAAATTGGCTTGGATGAATTAAGCAATACTTTTTCCGCGATTGAACAGGGAACGCATGTCGGGAGAACTATAGTCAACATGAATTAGCTGTTGGTGAGCCAACTAAGGGCAGCGATTGTTGAACCTTCACAGATTCTTCAGGTGCTTCGAAATCATGGTCTATTAGTTATAAAAATGAATAATTTTGTTCCTTATGATTAAGGAGGCAATATGGTTAATTTAGAGAGGTTTATTGACGATGTTATTTTTTCTCACGGATTTGAGCATAGCGAACAAAATTACTCCGCTATTCTGAAATACTTGTCGCAACACGAATCAGCGGTGAGAGATTTTTCTAACTCTTTCAAAAAAAAGATACATGTTTTGGACCTATCATCTACACGAAGAATAGTAAGTTTGCTCGATGACATGGTGTTCACTTATGAAATTCAATTAAATGATTTGTACAGTGAGATTTTGCAGCTTATGTTCCGAAAATCAAGTTTTGATGCATCGTTGTCAAGCTCTTTTCTTAAATTATTAATTGGAATAAAAAGGGATAAAGTTGAGGTTTTTTCTAATGTAGTTGAGTATATAAAAGATTTCGATCCTACTAAAGTTAATATTTCACTTTATGCTTTATATGGTAATTACCCTGACTTTGCTATTTTACCAGAGAGTGTACTTCAAAATTATTTAGAAATTATTCAAAAGTGTCTACGAGCAAATTCGTATTTGAAAAAGGATGCAAAGCATTATTTGGAGAAAAGAGTGAAAGGCAATAACTATGAGAAGTATTTAAATGACTTTTTTTCATGAGGTAAGGATCATTAAGCTCGATATATTCTGGAGGTCATGATATGTCCATATCAGAAAAAGCAAATATTTTCACAATTGCGCAACTTGGTGATCTGGAATTGTTTAAAAGAAAATTCTCACCCAATGATATCCATATAAAGAGCGATGCCGGATCAAGTCTACTGCACTATGCTATCGCTGGTAGAAATTATGCTATTGCAAATTTCCTTTTGAAAAACGGGATAGAGGTCAATCTAACGAATACAGACGGTCAAACTCCGCTGCACTATATCGGCGAATTTCCGGATATCGCTACAGCGCAGACGATTTTAGAGAAAGGGGGTAATCTCAACATAAGGGACAAATATGGCAACAATGCTCTTTGGACGGCAGTCTTTAATTGTAAAGGGAAGTATTACGACATGGTGGAACTGTTTATGCCTTATAAACCAGATGTAGGGACTAAAAACAAGGCGGGAAGATCACCCCTTGATTTCGCCATTCAAACAGGTAACGATAAGCTTATAGCCCTGCTTCAAAAAGGATAAAATTCAATCTTAAAAATAAGCACAACTTATTTGGAGACCGTAGAAGAACTAAGCCCCAGGAATTCATTCTATTCAAGGAGATATTCAATGCTGGAAGAAAATTGCTTTTCAACTGGAAAAATCATATATAATGAGCTGAAAGATATCAATGCAAGAAAATTAATAAGCGATCAGACGGATCTTTTGAAAGAAGATCTTTTCCAAGTTCAGTACGAGGAATGGGTAATCGTAGATGTTGGCTGGTATCCTTCCTTTTCAGTCGAAGGTCACTTCCGAACTGTTGTCATACAGAATTGTGATTGGGAAACGCCTATTTTTGAGAAAACGTGTACGGACCTGGAGCTATTACAGCAACATTTACTAGAAGCCTTGGATATTGCATCGAAATTAGTCCAACAGAACACAAGCAATCCATAGCGCTGGCCCGGTTCTACGGCATAGCTCATTGCGCTTCATTCTCCTTTCAAATATCGAATTAGACTGTAGGTCAGGTTATAGATGATACCGCTGCCGCTAATTAAAAGGGGGATCCACAGATGTATCTGGAAAGTGTCATGATCGGTATAAACCACTATATTAAAATAAGCATACGTCACTTTTTTAATCGAAGCATGAGCATATTGAAGGTATGTCAATAATCTTTCTATATCAAAATACAAATGCGTGCAAGCAGTGAACAGCGCAGCAAGTAAGATGAGATTGTCAAAAATGAGAGTTTTTTTGGTTTTACTCATAGGTGGCTCCTTTATATAATAAATGGGTATTGTACAAGATTATTTGGGCTTGTCAGAAAAAATGAGGCTTGGAAGTCATAGCCAGTAGGCAGGGGATGTTCCATGAGCGATGAACGACTCAGAGAGTTAGAAGCACGGCTTAAACGCATTTCCGTTCGTTTGCTGCCGCGTCTGAAGGTGGAGCGACGTATCGATGAAGCAGATTTTGCTGAGCTTTTTGCGTGTTTGGATGAAATAAAAGATTTCACGTTTCAAAAGACTGATATTTCGCGGAGCTTGGTGAGCAAATTGTTTCATATGTTTTTTTTGATCAACCGGGATATTAGCTTTGTTCCTTTGTCAAGGGAAAGAAACGAAGTGTGGTCAAGATTAATCACGACTTTAGCAGCTATCTTTGATGATCATCAATTCAGTTAAGGCAGGAGATCGGAGTACGGGTTCATATGTATTAAAAAACAACGAGCACCTCGCCTGAAGCGGGTTCTCGTTGTTTTTGTATGCGTTCGCTTGTATGTACAATCAAGCGTTAATGACCGGCGGGCGATTCATTCGCGGCCGGCTGCTGCAGCACTTGCCCCGCACCGCCGCTGCCACCGGCTCCGCTGACGCTCGGGTCGCCGCCCGTGTCGCTGCCGGCGTTCGCACCGCCGCCGGCTTGCCCGGCCTTCGGCGTTGCCGAAGGCTGCGGGCTCGCGCTGGCGCCCGGCGTTCCGCCGCCGCCGTCCGCCTGCGGCGTAGCGCCTCCGCCTGCGGCGTTACCCGTGGCTGCGCCACCTCCGGCTGCGCCGCTGCCCGCCTGCGGCGCAGCGCCCGTGCTGCCGCTCTGGCCCGGCCCGCCGCCGCTCGCGCCAGCCCCAGCGCCGCTACCCGCGCCGCCCGCACCGTCGCCGGGCTTCGCCCCGGGCGCGCCCGACGCCTGCGGCGTTCCGCCCGCGGCTGCGCCGGGGCTGGCCTCCGGCACAGCCGTCGGCTTGGCCGACGGCTTAGGCGTCGCCGTCGTCTTCGGCTGCGTCGCTTTTTTCTCCGCCTGCTCGCGCAAGTAGTCGGGGTGGTCGTACGCGCCGCCCGGATCAATCGTCGTCAAGCCGTCCCAGATATGGTCGACCTTGACGTCCTTCGGGTTGTCAAAGACGAGGAACGCCGACGGCAGCCGCCGTTCGCCGTACCGGCTCGACGGGCTGGTCACCAGCTCGCCGTCGACGACCATTTCCGACGACGCGCCGCCGTCAAGGAACCCGGCGTTGATCACGCCGTCTTCCATGAACAAATCCTGCACCTCTTTCAGCGTCGCGCCGACGCTGTGCGTTTGACGGCCGTCGATGACGATGAAAATGACGGTGCCGTCGGCTTTTTGCCCGATCGCGGTGCGTGGAGCGCGGCCCCAGCCGCCGTCGCCGCTCGTAATCAACGGCTTGCCGTTGGCGATCACGCGCGGATAAAACGACACGGCATCGGTTACGCCGAGCTTGAGCAGCTCGTTAATCGTATACTTGCCGATGATCAGCGTGCCTTCCTTGGTAAAGCCGACGATGTGCTGCGGCACCGAGCCGTCCTGGTCGGTGTACAAAATGCTGCCGCCCGACATAATCACGCCAATCGGCGCAAAGCCGTTGCCGAGCCCGTCGGGATCGACGAAGCCGCCGCCGTTGATGCCGGCGACTGCCCCGCTGCGCTGCACCATCGAAGTGATACGCTCGCCTTCGCCTTGTCTGGATGGCACCATCACGCGGATCGTCGTCGGATCGTAGACGTACATCCGCTTGCCCTTCCACAGCTTGCCGGAAATATCCTCGACTTTGACCAGGCTGTCCGCGGAGCGACCGCGATATTTAATTGCGTTCAGATCCTGCTTCTCCAGCGCGTTTTTCTCGGTTAACGCCTGCACTTCGGCGACCAGCTCGTCGCGTTTTTGCGCACCGACCAGAATCCAGGCCCAGTCGCGGTGCTGGGTCGTAATGACTGTTTTGGCCAAATAAATCCGAATGCTTGCGCCCGTAGGCGTCAAAAATAAAAAGCTCGATCCGATAAATCCGCACGCAGCAACAAGCAGCAGCAGGCGTTTCAGCCAGCTCCAGCTCCGATAGGGGTCAAACAAATTAGGGGTGGTTCTCACAGCTCTTGTTCCTCTCCGATTGGTTCTCTTGTTTTTTCTCTTCCAGCCGATCGCGGATTTCATCCGTTGCTGTCGCCGGCTTTGCTACTGACGGCCTGCCCTGATTGCGGGGGCACGACCACCTGCAAAAGCCGACCGCTAACGCTGTTTCCGTCTCTCTATCGACGCTTCGGCCGCTTCTTCTCCCAACTTCGATTGAAGCCGGGCATTTTGCGCGCTATCTACTAGACAATATTTTACCACAGCGGACATGCAAATGTGTTTGGTAATTGTTAAAATAAAATGGACATTATTCTCGACGCAAGGAGTTTTGCCGGATGGAACGCTACTATATGTTCGATTTTCCGATAGATTTGCTGGCGGTGCTGGCCGTGTTTTTGCTGGCGCTGGTAGGGATCATGATAACGGTTCGCAGGAGGAGGTCCAAATGAGCGGGTGGACGCGAAAAGGGGACTGGCTGGAGCTGCCGCTGCCCCATCCGGACTGGCAGCCGCAAGCTCCGCAGGCGGCCGTAGAGCTGGCGCGGCTGCTGCCTGTGCCGGACAAGCTGTACCGGCGGCTGGCGTCGTCCGGCGGCGTACGAACAAGCGGCGGCAAGCTTCACCTGCGCCTGTTCGCGGCGGAGGAGCCGCAGTTCGAGCCGGAATACGATGCCGGCAGCGAACTGGATATTCTCTACGAGGATGCATTTTGCCTCGTCGTCAACAAACCGGCCGACATGTCCGTTCACCCGGCCGAACGCAATCAGCGCGGCACGTTGGCCGGAGCGGTCGCGTGGCATTATGCCGCGACCGGACAGGCGTGCGCGGTGCGCCATATCCACCGTTTGGATAAAGACACGACCGGAGCCGTGTTGTATGCCAAAAACGAGTGGGCTCATGCGCTGCTCGGCGAAGCGATGGAGCGCAAGCAGATCGACCGCCGCTACTGCGCGGTCGTCGCAGGCGCGCCGGCGGCGCGGCAGGGGACGGTGCGCGAGCCGATCGGCCGCGACCGTCACCACGCCGGCAAACGGCGCGTCAGCCACGGCGGCGATGCTGCCGTCACGCACTACAAGGTGCGTGAGCAGCTGCGGGACGCCGCCTGGATCGAGCTGCGCCTGGAGACCGGGCGCACGCATCAAATCCGGGTGCATATGAGCCATCTCGGGCACCCGCTGATCGGCGACGCGCTCTACGGCGGCGCGGCGTGGTTTCCCCGCCAGGCGCTGCATGGCGAGCGCCTGCTGTTCGCGCACCCGGTCGATCAAACGCCTGTCGACGTGCATGCGCCGCTGCCCGGCGATCTGCGCGGGCTGCTGGACAAACTGAGGGCTTGACGAAAATCTAGTCATGCCTGGCCCCCTTCACCCATATACATGTAGAGACAATCGACGATGGGTTGAAAATCGGCCGTTCGACGAGAACGTCCGGTTGAAGGGAGGATTCAATCAGTGACTGAACAGCAAGGCGGATTAAGATTCGATATTTACGAACGCGTCCATTTGCAGGAAGGAGTCGCCGGCATCCGCGAGCTTGACGGCGTGGAGCTGGTTCCGAACATTCAGGTGCTTACGAGCGGCGATCAGGCGGTGCTGCAGGGCAACCTGCAGTTATTCGGCAGCTATGGCGGCGAAGACGGTTCTGTTGAGCAGACCCTGCGCCACCTCATTCCCGTGGAGATTACGCTGCCGCTCAGCCGCGTGCAGCGCGTAGAGGATATTCAGATCGAAATCGAAAATTTTGATATCGACCTGCTGTCCTCGCGCAGCCTGAATGTAACCGGCGTATTGTCGCTGAACGGGCTGGAGACCATTTCTTCGCCAGCCGACAGCTGGGAGGAGGGGGAAGAGCTGACCTTCATCCACGAGGCCGGCGAAGCTCGCCATGAGCCTGTCCCTGTTCCCGTGCCCCAGCCTGAGCCCGAGCCGGCTCCTGCGCCGCCGATTTGGGCAGAGCCTGCGCCATTGCCGGCGCCGCAGCCTGAGTCGACACCATTGCCGGAGCCCGTTCCGATTGTACCGATTCCCGGGCCGATTGCCGAGGTGTCACCCCAGCCCGCGTCGCCCCCGGAAGAGCCGCAGGCCGCTGCGCCGACTGATTCGTCGGAATGGACGCAAGGCGCTTTGGATGCCGAAGAAACCGAAATCAAGGTTGAAGACACGCCGGAAGCGACCGTGGTCACCGAGGAGAAAAAGGAGCTGAAGGTCGCTTTTGGCAAAAAAGCCGACGAAGCGGTCGAAATCAAGCCTTACGGCATCAAATCTCTGCTCACCAAGGCCGGCTCGCTGCTGCAGGGCGACAAGCGCAAGGAGGAAGCGGACGCCCGTCCGGCGACAGCTGATGAGTCCAGAGCCGATGCCGTGGAGTGGAAGAGGCTCTTCCTGCAGTCGGGAGACGAACGTCAGGAATTCCGCAAGGTGCGCATGTGCATCGTGCAGAAGGAAGAAACGCTGGAAACGATCGCCAAACGCTATCAGCTCAACGCTCGTGAGTTGCAGCTGCTGAACCGCTTGAGCGATGCGGACGTATCGGCGGGGCAGGTTATTTACCTTCCGCGATGATACATACATATGCCAAGGCCTTCGGTCGCGATCTGCGGCCGGGGGCCTTTTCAAGTTCGTCCTCCCTTGCGAACCGGTTGTCGCCCGGTGTTTCGGCATTTCATAATGTGCGACTTGTGCCGAGCGCGCCTTCCGCTCCGTCTGATGCCCCGCAATTTTTGCACGCTACCCTCTTGACTTAGAGCGCTCTCTAACAGGTAATGTAGCAAGCATACGACCTGACAGGAGGCATGAAGCATGGAGCAAATGAAAAATGAAGTCATTCAGGTAATCGGCTATGGCGGCGCAGAGGTACTGCGAACGGTACGGACGGAGCTCCCCGTTCCCCGGGAGGATGAGGTGCGCGTGCGCGTGTTGGCAGCCGGTGTGGCGCTGGCTGATGTGATGCGCCGCAAAGGTGTGTACCCGGGTACGCCCGCTCCCCCTTTTACACCAGGGTATGATATAGTAGGAATTATAGAAGAAGCCGGAAAGCAAGTGCGGCCGGCGAGAATCGGCACGCGTGTCGCCGTGTTTCTCGGCGGCTTGGGCGGCTATGCGCGTTATGTGTGCGTGCCGGAAACGGACATTGTCGAGCTGCCGGATAATGTCAGCGAACAAGCCGCCGCCGCCGTCATTCTCAATTATGTGACGGCCTGGCAGCTGCTGCGGCGGGCCGCAGACGTGCAGCCGGGCGCGAGCGTGCTCGTCCACGGCGCATCGGGCGGCGTTGGCACGGCGCTGCTGGAGCTGGGCGGTCATCTCGGCCTCAAGCTGTACGGCACGGCTTCGGGCCGCAAGCACGGTCAGCTTGCACGGTATTCGGCCGAGCTGATCGATTACGCCGCCGCCGATTTCGTTGCGCGGATGGCCGAGCTTGCGCCGGAAGGCGTCGACGCCGTGTTCGACCCGATCGGCCCGGCCAACTGGCAGCGCTCGCTGGCGGTCGTCAAGCCGGGCGGTCAGCTTATCGGCTACGGCTTTACGACCGTGACCAACGATGCGGCGGCTGCGGAAGGCGTAGCGGAGGCGTGGCGCGGACTTGACGATCCGGCATTCGGCGGTGGCCGCTGCCGCACGGCCACCTACAGCGTCACCGGCTGCTACAAGGACGATCCGGCAGCGTTCCGCGACGATTTGCAGCTATTGCTCGGCTGGCTTGCCGCTGGCCGCATAAGGCCGCAGGTTGCGGAGGTTTATCCGCTCGAACGCGTCGCCGACGCGCATCGCGAGCTGGAAGACGGCGGTGCAGTCGGCAAAATTGTGCTCAAGGTTTAAGCAAAAAGGAGGAAGCGTCCGTGCTCATTCGGGAAGCCGCCGAGCAGTCGGGCTTGTCTGCGCATACGATTCGCTATTACGAGAAGCTGGGGCTGCTGCCGCACGTCAAGCGCACGCCTGCCGGGCTGCGGGATTTTTCGCCCACTGACGTGCAATTTCTCAGCTTTGTCGCTGCGCTGCGTCAGACAGGGATGCCCTGGAAGCGCATCGCCGTCTTCCTCAAGGACGGCTGCATCTCTGAGCGCATGAACAGCCGGGAGGTATCTCCGGCTGTGGTCGAGGAGCGGTTGGCGCTGCTTGAGGAGCATAAGCTGCGGCTCGCTGAGCAGCAGCGGGAGCTGGTCCGGCTCGATGCCGAAGTCGATCGCAAAATGCAGCTATACACGCAATGGCTGCAAACGCAGCCGGACGGTGGCTGACCGATTACTGCCCGGCTGCCGAAGTCAATGTTCCTTTCCGGCGTTTGCAGCCCGTCCTTCCGTCGTGCTTCTCGCTCCAGGCGCTCTATCCCGCTTTGCATTGCGTACCTGCTCTCTGGACAGCAGCCCGATCGGGCATCAAGCGACTTGCCTTGCGGCTGCAGCCCGTCCTCCGTTTTCTGTACCCCCGCCTTTATAATTGCCGCCCGCACAAGCATAAAATCCGCCAATTTGCCGATACTGGCAAGTATGGACGGGGGCGCGTATTGACGCGGCTGCAAATGTTCGATAATATATGATGTATCGTTTTGTGCAATATTGGAAACGTTGATGGGGAGTAGTAGATAGCCGGTCCTTCAGAGAGTGGAGCTGCAGCGCTGAAAGGCTCCATAGGTTGCCGACGATCGAAGTCGCCCCTGAGTTGCAGACGTCACCGCGCTTCTGTCAGAAGCCGCGCAGCGTTTGCCGGCCGCAGCCGTTATCTGTTTGAGCGCCATCGTCGCAGCTCTTGCTTTGTTATGAAGCAAGGGGGCTGAACCGACGGTGGAATGAAGGTGGTACCACGGAAGCGAAAGCCTTTCGTCCTTTGCGGCGATGGGCTTTTTTTGTATTTTACCGGGCTTTCCCGAATATTTTGCCAGATTGATGGAGGGTATTGTCGATGAGCGAAGCGAACGAAACGAAACAGCAGCTGCAAATGCCAACCACCTACGATCCGAAGGAAGCGGAGCGTAAATGGTACGACTACTGGATGCAGCATGAATTTTTTAAAGCAGGCGACCGTCCGGACGCCGAGACCTACACGATTGTGATCCCGCCGCCGAACGTTACGGGGATGCTGCACATTGGACATGCGCTCGACTTTACGCTGCAGGACATCCTGATCCGCACGAAGCGGATGCAGGGCTATGACGCCTTGTGGCTGCCGGGCTCCGACCATGCGGGCATTGCCACGCAAACGAAGGTCGAGCAAAAGCTGCGCGAGGAAGGCTTGACGCGCTACGATTTGGGCCGCGAGAAGTTTCTGGAGAAGGTGTGGGAGTGGAAGGAGCATTACGCAGGCACGATCCGCGAGCAATGGGCGAAGATGGGCTTTTCGCTGGACTATTCGCGCGAGCGGTTTACACTCGACGAGGGGCTGTCGCAGGCCGTGCGCGAGGTGTTCGTTTCTCTTTATGAAAAAGGCCTGATCTACCGCGGCAACTATATCATCAACTGGGACCCTGCAGCCCGCACCGCCCTGTCGGACGTTGAGGTGGAATACAAAGAGGTGCAGGGCAATCTGTACCATTTGGAATATAAAACGAAGGATGGCTCTGGCTCGATCGTCGTCGCCACGACGCGTCCGGAAACGATGCTCGGGGATACGGCGGTTGCCGTTCATCCGGAGGACGAGCGTTACAAGCATCTGATCGGACAAAGTCTGATCCTGCCGGTGATCGGCCGGGAAATTCCGGTCGTTGCCGACGAATATGTCGAGAAGGAGTTTGGCAGCGGCGCGGTAAAAATCACACCGGCCCACGACCCGAACGACTTCGAGGTGGGCAAGCGCCACGATTTGCCGCAGGTGCTCGTGATGGACGAATCCGGCACGATGAATGCCAACGCCGGCCCGTATCAGGGACTGGACCGTTTCGAATGCCGCAAGAAGCTTGTTGCCGATCTCAAGGAGCAAGGCGTGCTGATCAAAATTGAAGAGCACGTCCATCAGGTTGGTCACAGCGAGCGCAGCGGCGCGGTCATCGAGCCGTATTTGTCGACGCAATGGTTCGTCAAGATGAAGCCGCTCGCCGAACGGGCGATTGCAGCGCAAAAAAGCGGCAACGGCGTTAATTTCGTGCCGGACCGCTTCGAGAAAATTTACCTGCACTGGATCGAAAACGTCCGCGACTGGTGCATTTCCCGCCAGCTGTGGTGGGGACACCGCATTCCGGCGTGGCATTGCGACGATTGCGGCGGCTTGACGGTGGCCCGTCAGGACGCTTCGGCCTGCTCGCATTGCGGCAGCGCAAACGTCCGTCAGGACAACGACGTGCTCGATACGTGGTTCAGCTCGGCGCTGTGGCCGTTTTCGACGCTTGGCTGGCCGGATGCGGACAGCGAGGATATGAAGCGTTTTTACCCGACCGACGTGCTCGTCACGGGCTACGATATCATTTATTTCTGGGTGGCGCGGATGATTTTCAGCGCGCTGGAGTTTACGGAGCAAATTCCGTTTAAGGATGTGCTGATTCACGGACTGGTGCGCGACTCCGAAGGCCGCAAAATGTCCAAATCGCTGGGCAACGGCGTCGATCCGCTGGAGGTCATCGAGAAGTACGGCGCAGACGCGATGCGCTTTATGATTTCGACCAGCAGCACGCCGGGGCAAGACCTGCGCTTCCGTTGGGAGCGCGTCGAGCAGGCCCGCAATTTTGCCAACAAAATTTGGAACGCTTCGCGTTTTGCGCTGATGAATCTGGAAGGCGTACAGGCTGCGGATATCGATCTGTCGGGGGTAAAAGCGACGGCGGACCGCTGGATTTTGCACCGCTTGAACGAAACCGTGCGCGAGGTGACGCGCTTGATCGACAGCTACGAATTCGGCGAAACCGGCCGTTTGCTGTACAACTTCATTTGGGACGATTTGTGCGACTGGTACATCGAGTTCAGCAAGCTTTCCCTGTATGGCAGCGACGCCGCCGCCAAAAAGCAGACGCAATCGGTGCTCGCCTATGTGCTGGACCGCACACAGCGCCTGATTCATCCGTTTATGCCGTTTATCAGCGAGGAAATCTGGCAGCATTTGCCGCACGAAGGTCAGACGATTACGCTCGCTCCTTGGCCGACGGAGGAAGCGGCGTTTGTCGCGCCGGACGCGGTGGCCGAGATGGAGCTGTTGATGGACGCCATTCGCGCCGTGCGCAACATCCGTGCCGAGGTCAACGTGCCGATGAGCAAAAAAATCGAGCTGCTGATCAAGCCGGCTGGCGCGGAGTCGCTGGACATCCTGCGCCGCAACGAAGATTACGTCAGCCGCTTCTGCAACACGTCGCTATTATCGATTGACAGTGCGCTGACAGCGCCGGACAAGGCGATGACCGCGGTCATTACGGGCGCTGAGCTGTACCTGCCGCTGGCCGGTTTGATCGATATCGAGCAGGAGCTGGCGCGGCTAAACAAGGAGCTGCAATCGCTGCACGGCGAAGTGGCGCGTATCGAGAAGAAGCTGGCGAACGAAGGCTTTGTCGCTAAAGCGCCGGCCAAGGTTATTGATGAGGAAAAAGCGAAGCTGGCCGACTATGCCGACAAGCGTGACAAGGTCATTGCGCGGCTGGCCGAGCTTCAGGGGTAAACGGGGATGAGCACAATGCAGCAAGACCACAGCTCCGCCGAAGGGGCTTTTCAAACAGCGCGGGAAGCGATCGACTGGATTGTCGGACGGATGGAGAAGCTGGGCATGAAGCCGGGGCTGGCGCGGATGCAGCAGCTGATGGCCCGGCTCGGCCATCCCGAGCGCAGACTGAAATTCATTCATGTGGCCGGCACAAACGGCAAGGGCTCAACCTGCGCCTTTCTGACCTCTGTGCTGCGGGCATGCGGCTACGATGTCGGCACGTTTACCTCCCCGTACTTAGAGAAATACACGAACCGGATTCAGGTGAACGGCGAGGATATCGACGACGCGTCGCTTGTGCGGCTCGTCAACGAGCTCAAGCCGGTCATCGAGGAGATTTCGCAAGAGGAAGAGTACGGTCCGCCGACGATGTTCGAGATTACAACGGCGCTGGCGATTATGTATTTTGCCAAGGTCGGTTATCCCGATTATGTCGTATGGGAGACCGGACTTGGGGGAAGACTGGATTGCACAAATATTGTCACGCCGGTTGTCTCGGTAATTACGAATGTCGGCCATGACCATATGGAGATTCTCGGCGATACGCTGGAGCTGGTGGCGGCGGAGAAAGCCGGGATCATCAAGGCCGGCGTGCCGGTCATTACAGCGGTCGATCATCCGGGCGCTCTGGCAGTCGTGGAGCAAACGGCCAAGGACAAAATGGCGACGATCTACAAGCTTGGCGCACAGTATGGCTTTACGCCGACCGGAAGCGAGCTGGACAATCAGCGGCTTGATTTCCGCGGGCCGTTCCGCGAGCTGCAGGACGTGGAGATTTCGCTGAACGGCAGCCATCAGCTGACCAATGCGGCAGTCGCGATCATGACGCTGGAGGTATTGCGCCAGTACTACGCCTGCATCGTTGACGACGAGGATTTGCGGCGCGGGCTGCGCGAGACGCGTTGGCCGGGCCGGCTGGAGATGATTTCGCAGCAGCCGCGGCTGCTGCTCGACGGTGCGCACAATCCGGAAGGCGCCCAGACGCTGGCAGCGGCGCTGCGCGACGTGTATCGCTACGACAAGCTGCATTTTATGATCGGAATGCTGTCGACGAAGAATCATACAGGCTACCTCAGGCATATACTACCATTGGTGGATACGCTCATCCTTACCGAACCGGATTTTCATAAAAAAGGAGAAGCGAGCAAGCTTGCCGAGCTGGCGCAGGAGCTCCTGAAGGACATGAACCTGCAGGCGGACATCGTCGTGGAGCGGGACTGGAAGCGGGCGCTGACGCTCTTGACGGAGCGGACGGGATCGGACGACCTGGCGGTTGTCTCCGGCACGCTGTATCTGATCTCCGATGTTCGTTCCTGGATTATCAAGCAAACCGATTCTGAAAAGGGATGGTGAGAACGGCGTGAGTCAAGCAGAGCACGTACATTTCATCGGCATCGGCGGATACGGCATGAGCGCCATAGCCAAGGTGATGCTGGAGATGGGCTACCGCATTTCCGGCTCGGACCTTGCGCAGCAGGAGCTGACGGAGAAGCTGCGGGCCAAGGGAGCGCGCGTCTTTATCGGACATGAAGCGCAAAACGTCAGCGGCGCGGATCTGGTCGTCTACTCCACGGCGTTGTCCAAGGACAACGTGGAAATGCAGGCTGCCGAGGAGCTGAACATCCCGATCATTCACCGCTCGCAGATGCTGGCGCGGCTGATGAACGAACGCAAGGGCATCGCCGTTGCCGGCGCGCACGGGAAAACGACAACGTCTTCGATGATCGCGCTGGTGATGGAGACGACGGGCATGGACCCGACATATATCATCGGCGGCGAAATCATGAACGTAGGCAGCAACGCCAAGGCGGGCAAGGGCGAATACGTCGTCGCGGAAGCGGACGAGAGCGACGGCACGTTTTTGCAATACCACCCGACATTGGCGTTGGTCAACAATATTGAAGCGGATCATTTGGAAAACTACGACGGTGATTTCGAAAATTTGAAAAATGCGTATGCGCAGTTTTTGAGCCAGGTGCGCCCTGGCGGCAAAGCGATTGTCTGTCTGGATGACGCGCATTTGCAGACGATGATTCCGCAAATTCAAAGCGAAGTGCTGACGTACGGCATTGAGCGGACGGAAGCGGACTTTGTGGCGACCGATATCGCGCTTGGCGACCGTCGGGTGACGTTCAACGTGAAGCGCAGCGGGGAGACGCTGGGGCAGATTACGTTGTCGGTTCCCGGCCGGCACAATGTCTATAACGCGCTGGCGACGGTCATTACGTGTCTTGCGGCCGGCATTCCATTTGAGCGGATCGCAGCGGCGATTACCGAGTTCCGCGGCGCGAAGCGGCGTTTTCAGGTGCTGGGCGAAGTCGGCGGCATCCTCGTGATCGACGATTATGCGCATCACCCGACAGAGATCGAAGCGACGATCAGCGCGGCCAAGGCGACCGGCAAGCGGATTATCGCCGTATTCCAGCCGCAGCGCTATACGCGCACGTATTATTTGTTCGAGCAGTTCAGTCGTTGCTTTGGCGATGCCGATGAGGTGATTATTACCGACATCTATTCGCCGGCGGGCGAGAAACGGATCGAAGGCGTCGATTCGGAGAAGCTGGTCGAGCTGATCCGCCAGAACAGCAATCCGCATGTGCGGCACATTGCCACGCGTGACGAGGTGCAGGCCGAGCTGACGGAGCGGGTACAGGACGGCGATCTGGTGCTGACGATGGGGGCGGGCGATATTTGGAAGGCTGCCGACGGTCTGGCCAAATCGCTGCGCAGCAAGTACGAAACAAGCGCATAACTTGCAAAACCGCTGTGCAGCGATAAGCTCAGGCGGTTTTTTCTTTTTTTGAAGACCGGCACATATTTCGATTCTCTCTATCATAGTCTGATAGTACAAGATTTGGACAAGGGAGAGGACATAGATGAGCAAAGCGAGAATTACGTATCGGTTTGATCAGGATCGGCAGGAGCACGGGGGACGCAGAACGGGAGCGGCGAAAGGGGAGCGGGTTATTCCGCTGTATGCCGACGAATATAGTGTTAAGGAAGATTCCGCTCCTTCGCGGGCGGACGAGTCTGGAGCGGACGAGCGCTCTGCGGGTGATGTTGAGCCGTGGCGGGAAAGCGATTTGCGGCAAGATGGGCGAAAGTTCGGGGCCAAGGAGGTTAAAGCCGCCGGTCGGGGTGCGGTCCCCGCACAATCGGGACGTGGCACAGTCGAAGCGCATATGGAGCGCAACGCGAAGCGGCGCGAGCAGCCGCACGAGCAGCAGCGTGGCGAGCAAGAAGCGTGGCCGACGGCCGATTTGGACGAATCGTCCACCAGGCGTTATACCAGCCTGTTCGGGCCGGACGATTTTCAATCGTTTACGAGCGAGTACGGCGGCTGGTCAGCGCCGGTGGAAGCGGAAAGCGAAAGCGATCGGGTTGAACGGGCCATTCGCGAATCGCGCAGCGGGCGTTCGCTGGACGGCGGCGCCGGAAAAAGCGAGCTTACCGGACAGACGGGGTCTGCGGGAACGGTTGGTCGCGCCGGAGCTGCCGGCTCTACAGAGTTTGCCGGTTACGGCGGGGCGCCGGGAGTGGATAAAGACGGGCGCGAGTCCGGGCCGTGGAGCGGCGGCTGGGGCGACGAACGCGGTGTTTGGACGAACCGCGGCGGTCGTGACGAGCAGGAAGGGCGCGGGCCGTGGTTCGAGCCGGAGACCGGCGTGCGGTATGCCCGCTCGGGGAGGACGCCTTGGGTGCGCATTGCTACCTCGATTGCCGGCGCGGTCGTGACAGGCGTAGCGTTTGGATTTTTTGTGCTCAGTCTCTTTTCCGGTGGAGATCAGCCGTCGGGCGACAGCGGCGCAGTCAAGCAAGCCGCCGTGCAGACGTCGGCGGCGACTGACGGGAGCGGGGCGACGGCTGGGAACGCGGCTGGTGGCGCGGCCGCGGTCGGAACGGGCGCTGCTGCGGGCAGCGACGGTGCGGGCAAGGCGGACGTTGCCGGTGCTGCTGCCGGAGCCGGAGCGGGCGGTCCGGCTGTACCGGCGCAAATCGCGGCGCAAAGCTACGCGTTTTTGCAAAACGGCGTGTTCAGCACACTGGCTAGCGCGCAAGCCGCGCAAACGGAGCTGAAAAGGAAGGGGCTGGCTTCGGCGCTGGAGCAAAGCGACAAGCTGACGGTGTTCGTCGGCTTTGCGCAAAGTCGCGACGACGCGTTGGCGTTAAGCCAGCAGCTGCAGGATAAGCAGCTTGAGGTGTATATCAAGTCCGTCGACATTCCGGCTGCGGCGCAAATCCGCTGGAGCGGAAGTAAACCCGAGGCTGTCGGCGCTTTGGTAGGCGATGCCGGCAAGCTCGTCCAGACGATCAGTGGCTTGACGGTTGTGCATTTGGCCGAATCGAGCCCGACTTCGATCGACGATGCGTCGATGCAGGCCATTCGCGCGGCGCATCAGGCGTTGACCAAGCAGGCGGCGGCAGCGGGCGAGGGGATGAGCGAGGACGTGAAGCCCTTTGTGCAGCAGATGACCACAGCGGCCAGCAGTGCGGTACAATCGATGGAGGAGTACAAAAAAAATCCATCCGCTGCGATGCTCTGGCAGGCACAATCGTCGATGATGCAGCTGATTCTTGCCGAAAAGGCGCTGATGAAGCAAATTGCGCTATAAGGTGAGGGATGAGGCGCTTGCAGCGGTGCTGTGGCGCTGGATTATTGGCCGAGGGGGCTTATCTGATCTGTCTATCTGTCCGCCTGAATGCAATCGCTGTGCAGGTTGTCTGACAGTATCGGAAGCTTGAGAGGTGAGCTTGCGCATTGCCTGCCGATGAGCGGAGCTGCCAGATATCCGCAATATGGAGAGCTTGAGCTTCGCGCAGGGGGCGATTGGGGGAGCCAGGTCGTGAGAGCCAGAGCCATATACCACTATCGCAGGCCGCTTTCAGGCAGCCGCTCCCTTCTGCCGACGCAGAAACGGGCCTGACGGAGCCATTCACGGTGATGGGCCAGACTTGCAGACAAAGCAAAAACCTCTTGTTTTCCTTCCTCTGGACGAGGAGGGAAGGGCAAGAGGTTTTTTGCCGAGTTGCCTCAGCGAGCATGGATAGCCGAGCAAGGATTGGACCGGCATAGGCGCCGGCAGGGGGCTGACGCAAGTCCGTTTTCGGGAACTGCCGCGGGCTCGGTCCGGCTTAGCGGGCCGAACAGCTTGCTGCCGACGCAGATCCTTCGGCGCGTAGTGCCGGGGTACGGCGGCAGTCAGGGCTCTGACATGCGGCGTGGGGCCGAAGCTGTAACTGCGGGAGACTCCCGGAGCGCGCTGCTGCGGCTGTACGGCGGCTGTCGAAGCGGCGCGTTGTAACCGCGGCCGTCGCCTGCTGACTGCGCAGCCGACGTCAGCGCCCGGTCGCGGCGGCGTAGCGGTCGAGCAGCGCCGCCATCTCCGCGCGCGTCATCGGCGCCTCGGGCTCGAACAGCGTGTCGGTGACACCGCTGATCAGCCCTTGCGCCTGCAGCGCGCGAACTGCGCCGGCGGCCCAGTGCCCCGCCGGCACGTCCACGAACGCGCCGCTTGCTGTCGGCGCGTGCGTTCCCGGCTGCGCTGCCGCGAGCAGCCGCGCAAACAACACGGCGACCTCCGCGCGCGTGATTGGTTGGTCCGGACGGATCGTGCCGTCCGGATAGCCTTCAAGCAGGCCGAGTCTGCCTGCTTGCAGCATCGCGGCGCTGGCCCAGTGCGCCGCTGGCAGATCGCGGTAGCCGGCCTCGTTCCCGGCGGAAGCCTTCGCCGGTGCCGCTGTCCCGCTGCCCGTGGAGCCTTTCGCCGCCGTTGCTGCCCTGGCGGCGGCTTGTCCGCGCGCGGCGTCAGACGCAGCGTCCGCTCCAGCGCCGCTGCCGGCCGCGTCCACCGCCAGCGAAACGCTGCCGCTTGCGGCCGTACTCGCTGCCGCCCTGCCCGTGGCCGCGTCGGCAGGCACGTCAGCCGCATCGGCCGCCGCGGCGCAGCCGTACACCGCGCCGGTCACCGTAGCCGCTGCGCCCGTACAGCCAAGCGCGTCAAAATCAAACGCCCGATCCATCAGCGTCACGAATTCCGCGCGCGTCAGCGCCCGATCGGGCGCGTAGCGGTTGTTCGCGCCTTCGACCCAGCCCAGGTCGTGCAGCCGCATAATCGCTTCTCGCGCCCAATGGCCGATCGTATCGACGAATACCGGCGGCGTGAACGCCTCGATGCCGCGTTCAATGGCAATCGCCATCCGCGTGCGAACGGCATCGTCGGCCAGCAGCGACGCGTCGCTCCAATTGCTGAGAAAGGCCGTTTCCACCAGAATGCTCGGAATGGTTCCCATACGGGTTACATACACGGCGCTGGGCGTCAGGCCGAGATTGCGCGTACCGGCTGCGCCGACCAGCGACGTCAGCACGTCTTGGGCGAGCTGTTTGCTGTAAGGCGTCATCACTTGCATCGTATCGCTGGCCGGATAATCCGATTGC
Source organism: Paenibacillus athensensis (assembly GCF_004514475.2). Classification (GTDB taxonomy): domain Bacteria; phylum Bacillota; class Bacilli; order Paenibacillales; family NBRC-103111; genus Paenibacillus_AL; species Paenibacillus_AL athensensis. The sequence continues at coordinate 219,586 of NZ_MYFO02000002.1, forward strand.
GGGTAAGCATTGTCATAATATAGCACCATCGAGCCTTGAATGTCGGAGCGCGTGTGCGAATTGGCATGGATCGACACGAACAGGTCGGCATTTTGCGCATTGGTGAAAGCGACCCGATCGGCCAAGGAAATATAATGATCATCGCTGCGCGACATGACGACTTCGTAGCCGCGGCTGGCCAGCTCGCTGCCGAGCTTGGCGGCGATATCCAGATTGACGGCTTTTTCCTGCAAGCCGTTGACGCCAATGGCGCCGGGGTCGCTGCCGCCGTGACCGGCGTCGACGACAACCTTGTAGGCCAGTGCGTCGTAAGGAAAAGCGAGCGTTAGCAAAAGCGTTAGCGCCAGCAATTTTTTAAAGGTAGGCATAAGCGGTCGATTCCCTCCCGTTGTTCATCTTACTAGGAACGCCCGCCTGCTGTAAGCAGGTAAGATTCGGCAAGGCCGTTTGTCTGGCGCAAAACCGGCAGGTCAAGGCGGATGAAACCCGCGGTTGAAGCCCGGCGGCTCGGGCAAGTATAATAAGCTTGTGTGAGCGGAGAGGATGGCGGCTATGAAAAAAAATACAATCACGCTCGTGTTGTTTCTGATCGTCGGCCTGCTGGCCGGCGTGATCGTCGGGCAGCTGCTGGAGCCGGTGCCTGCACTGGGCTTTTTGAGCAAATCGACGCAGATCAGCTGGGAGCCAAAAGGCGATCTTCAGGTGCTGAAATACGAGCTTCACCTGCAAATTAAATTGAATCTCTGCACCATTTTGGGATTGGCCGGTGCATACTTGCTATACCGCAAGCTGTGAGCGGTAGGGCAATAAAAGTCCGGTGAACAAGTGGCCGGAGAGTCGATAGGGAGCTGGAACAGCGTCAGCATTCTCCTTGTAGACGGATTTTCACCCCAAACGGGGTCATTCCATCGAAAATCCGGCTACTACAGCGAGTGGAAACCGCTATCGACCGGAGGACACTGGTTTTTCACCAAGCTTTTAAACAAAAGGAGTTGACTGACGTTTGAAACCCGCATTGTCTCAAACTTTGATCCTGGCTTCGTCGTCTCCGCGCCGTCAGGAGCTGGTCCGCTCGCTGGGACTCCCTTATATCATTCGGGCCAGCGACGTGGATGAGACCGTCGAAGGAGCGCGAAGTCCGCAGGAATTTGTCGAAATTCTCGCTTTGCGCAAAGCTGAAGCCGTGCGCGGCATGCTCAGCGGCACGGATGAAGCCGACGGTGTCATTATTGGCTCGGATACGATTGTCGTACATCGCGGCGAGGTGTTGGGCAAGCCGGCGGACGAAGCGGATGCTTACCGCATGCTGGAGGCTCTGCAAGGAGCCGCTCACGAGGTTTACACGGGCCTGGCCTGTGTGGATATCCGCCGCGGCCGCCCGACTATCCAAGCAAGCGAAGGCGCAACGCAAGCGGCGGTACGGCTTGGCGATGTCGGCCAATTTCGCAGCGTTGCCGCTGAAGCAGACGCCGCGGCCGTTACGCTGCTCGGCTATACGGCCAGCAAGGTGACGTTCCGGCCGATGAGCGATCAGGAGATCCGCGCTTACATAGCGACAGGTCAGCCGATGGACAAAGCCGGCGCTTACGGCGTACAGGGCATCGGCTCGCTGTTTATCGAGAAGATCGAAGGGGATTTTTACAGCGTGATGGGTTTGCCGATGAATTTGCTTTATGCGATGCTGCGTCAGTTGGGGATCAGTCCTTTTCAGGCGTAGCCCGCAAGCTGTGCGGGTAAAGCGGCTCTGCCGCCGCCGACATTGACGATGCTATCTGTAACGGTTACAATAACAGTAACTGACTTGTATTCGCTTTCTAACAGGGGGGAACGCGATGAACAGCGAATTTACGATAGCTGTGCACAGCCTCGTCCTGCTTGCTCATTTGCCCGGGCATATGGCGACGAGCGAGGAAATTGCCGTGAACGTATCCACGCATTCAGCGCGCATTCGCAAGGTGATGGGCTTTTTGCGCAAAGCGGGTTATGTAGCGACAAAGGAGGGCATCGGCGGCGGTTTCATTTTGCAGTGCGACCCGAATCAGGTGACGCTGGCCGAGATTTATCGGCTGACCTGTCCTGGCTCGCTCAAGCCGAACTGGTGCTCCGGCGACGAGAGCAAGCCTTGCGTCGTTGCTTCCAAGATGGACAAGGTGATGAGCACGGTATTTGCCAATGCGGAAAAGCAGATGGAGGCCTATCTGGAGCAGCGCACAATCGGCGATTTGCTGCACTGGGTTTACAATTTGGAGCAGATGTGTCCGAACGCAACTAGCGATTCGTGCAGCTGAAGCCCCCGGCAAGGGACGCCGGGGGTTTTCACTTGCGGCTTATTTTACAATAATTTCATATAAAATATATATTTTTACATTTCTTCACTCCTCTCCCTGCCCTCGAATGATATAATGAATGGGATAAGCCCAAGTAACACATTCTACCTAGAGGAAGAAGGGAAAAGCATGGAAGCCACTGGCTTGACGCTGCGGGAAATCCCGCCCGAAGAAAGACCGAGGGAGAGGATGCTGAAGTACGGCGCCGAGATGCTAAGCAACGCGGAGCTGCTGGCAGTTATTTTAAGGACGGGTACGTATTCGGAGTCGGCTGTCCGGCTTGCCGAGCGCATGCTGTCGGAATGCGGGGGCTTGCGCAAGCTTGTCGATATGAGCAAGGATCAGCTGACGCAAATACGCGGCATCGGTCAGGCTAAGGCGCTGCAGATTCAAGCCGGCATCGAGCTGGGGCGCAGGCTTTCCAAAAGCAAGCTGGAAGAGAACGTAACGATCCGTTCGCCCAAGGATGCCGCCGATCTGGTGATGGAGCAGCTGCGTTATTTGCAAAAGGAGCATTTTGTCTGCTTGTTCCTGAATACGAAGCATCGCGTCGTTGCACAGGAAACGCTGTCGATGGGCAGCCTCAATGCATCGATTGTTCATCCGCGCGAGGTGTTCCGGGCAGCCATTAAACGCAGCAGCGCAGCGATTATTTGCGTGCACAACCATCCGAGCGGCGATCCGATGCCTAGTCCCGAGGATATCGAAATGACGCAGCGGCTGAGCGAAGCTGGCTCCATTATCGGCATTGAAGTGCTGGATCACATCATTATTGGGGATCAGAAGTTCGTAAGTTTGAAGGAGCATGGCTATATGTAATATAATGATAAGTATGCTCAATACAAGATACAGAGATCGAGCACATCGGGAAAGGAGTAACTGTCATGTTTGGAGGGTTTACAAAAGATTTGGGCATTGATTTAGGGACAGCGAACACCCTTGTATATGTAAAAGGCAGAGGAATTATCGTGAGGGAGCCCTCGGTGGTTGCACTCCGTACCGATACAAAAACGATCGAAGCCGTCGGCAACGACGCAAAAAAAATGATTGGCCGTACGCCGGGCAATATTCGGGCTATCCGGCCGATGAAGGACGGCGTCATCGCCGACTTCGAGACGACGTCCACCATGATTCGTTACTTTTTGAAGCAGGCGCAGAAGGACCGCTGGCTGTTCCAGCGTCATCCCAACGTAATGGTATGCGTGCCGTCCGGGATTACCGCGGTTGAGAAGCGTGCGGTAGAAGACGCAACGAAGCAAGCCGGCGCTCGCGAAGCCTACACGATCGAAGAGCCGTTCGCTGCAGCGATCGGAGCAGATTTGCCGGTCTGGGAGCCGACCGGGAGCATGGTGGTTGACATCGGCGGCGGCACGACAGAAGTAGCGGTTATCTCGCTCGGCGGCATCGTGACCAGCCGCTCGATCCGCATTGCTGGCGATGAGATGGACGACGCGATCATTCAATACATCAAGCGTACATATAATCTGATGATTGGGGAGCGCACCTCAGAGATGCTCAAGATGGAGATCGGCTCTGCGCTGCCGCTCGACAAGCCAATTGCCCAGGAAATTCGCGGGCGCGATCTGGTAAGCGGTCTGCCCAAGACGCTAAGCGTCACATCGGACGAGATCACCGATGCGTTGGCCGACACGGTTAACGCCATCGTCGACGCCGTCAAGATTACGCTGGAGAAATGTCCGCCAGAATTATCGGCCGATATTATGGACCGCGGCATCGTGTTGACCGGAGGGGGAGGTATGTTGCGCAATCTTGACCGTTTGCTGGCACGCGAGACGGGGATGCCTGTACTGGTTGCGGACAATCCACTGGACTGCGTGGCGATTGGCACCGGCCGCGCGCTCGAAAACATTCATTTGTTCAAGACAAGATCGGGGCCTGCGACGAAATTCAAGCGATGATAAAGTAGAAGGTGTTCATTTTGTTGAAATTCATGGGGAATAAAAGGCTGATCTTCCTGATGTTCGGCCTCATCTGCTTCTTTATTTTAATGGGGCTGACGCTTGGCGCCCGGGCGCCGATGACGTGGCCGGAAAAATTCATCAAGGATACTGTCTCATGGACCCAAGGAATCTTCTACAAGCCCGCTGCAGCAATAGCGGGTTTCTTTGAGGATATTCGCAAGATGCGGGTCATTTATGAAGAAAACAAGACGCTCAAGCTGACTTTGACGCAATATGCGCGCGATACGCAGCGCCTGAATGAGCTGGAGGATCAGAACAAACGACTGATGGAGGCGCTGGGCTTCACCGAACGGCAGCGGCAGTCCAACAATTACATCTACCGGATTGCTGAAGTGGTAACCGTTAATCCCGATCCTTACAACAGCACGATTTCCATTGATCTGGGCGACAAGGACGGCATCAAAGAGAACATGGCGGTGATGACGATTGACGGTCTGGTCGGCCGCGTCAACAAGGTGTTCGGCTTTCATTCGAACGTTCAGCTGCTCACCGACATTACCGATACCGACAATAACTCCAAGGCGATTGCCGTTTCGGTCAAGGGCAAGGAAAGTCAGTCGTTCGGCATGATTGAGAGCTATGATGCCAAAACCGGCTATCTGGTGATGAACAAGGTGGACCAGGCTGATCCGATGCAGGTCGGGGATACCGTCATTACCTCGGGGCTTGGCCAAGTATTTCCGGGGGGCATTGAGGTGGGCCGGATTGTATCGATTGGCCCTGGCGAGTTTGGCATTACGCACAAGGTGATGGTTGAGCCGAAGGCCAGCTTCCGTCACATTCGCGAAGTGTTCGTCATCGAAGTGCCGGAAGTGAAGTGAGGTGCGACTGTTGTTGATACGTCATGCAATGTGGCTGGTGCTGCTGGGTCTGTTTTTTTTGCAAGGCACGATCATTCCCTGGCTGATTCCGGCCTCCTGGCAAGATCAGGTGTATATCGCGCCGCATTTTACGCTGATTTTCGTTTTGTATATCGGACTTTTCGTACATCGTTATACCGCTTTAGTTTATGGACTTATTTTCGGGCTGCTGCAGGATTTTGATTATTACGGCGCGATGCTGGGTACGTATTCCTTCAGTATGGGGCTGGCCGGTTATTTGGCGGGACTCGTGCAGCGCAGGCAGCCGAATCTGCTTTTCTACAACCTGCTGATTACCGGCGTGGCGCTGCTGTTGTTTGAGCTGCTGAACTACGGCATTAACCGACTGTTCAACGTCATCAGCATCGATTTTCAATTCAGTTTGACGCATTACATGCTGCCCAGCGTATTGTTTAACCTGCTGTTCGCCTTGCTTGGTTATGTCCCGGCGCGCAAGCTGCTGGAGCGCGTGACGCTCGCGCCGACGGCGGGAGACGATTAATTTCGCAACCCAGCAGGAGATTCGACGTCGCGAACCGAATTGTAAAGGTTGGGGGGTCGAAAACTCGCTTATGTCGGTGCCAAAACATCATGTGACAATTAAAGGAGTCAAGGACGGACTCGTCTTTTTGCTGGACGATGCCTGTGAATGGGAAACGCTGCTCAAGGAATTGCAGCACAAACTGGAGAAAACGCACCAGCAAATTCTCACCGGGCCGATCGTTCACGTCCACGTCAAGCTGGGTGCGCGCGAGATCAGCGATGAGCTGAAGGAAGAAATTCGCGCCATCATCGGGCAAAAAGGGAATTTGCTGATTCAATCGATAGAGAGCCAACAACCGGATCCTGCCGGCGACAAGCCGACCGAGGTGCCGGTCAAAACGCTCAAGGGCATGGTCCGTTCCGGGCAAACGCTGCACCACGAAGGGCATCTGCTGTTCCTTGGGGATGTGAATCCGGGCGGGACGCTGACCTGTACCGGCAACATTTATGTGATGGGCTCGCTGCGCGGGATGGCCCATGCCGGGCTGAACGGCGACGAGTCGGCCATTATCGCAGCTTCGCATATGCGCCCGACACAGCTGCGGATTGCCGGCATCATCAGCAGGCCGCCGGACGAGTGGGGCATTGAAGAAGCTTTTATGGAATTCGCTTATATCAAGGAAGGCAAGATGGAAATCGACAAGCTCCATCAGCTGCATCGTCTCTGGCCGGAGGCGGAAGGCGGCTGATACAGCATACGGCACAAATACAGTTGTGGGAGTGAAGAGCCATGGGAGAGGCAATCGTAGTCACCTCGGGGAAAGGCGGCGTCGGTAAAACGACGACCTCGGCGAATCTCGGTACGGCGCTGGCGCTGCAGGGCAAAAAGGTCTGTATGGTCGATACGGATATCGGGCTGCGCAATCTGGATGTGGTGATGGGGTTGGAGAACCGGATTATCTACGATCTGGTCGACGTTGTAGACGGCCGCTGCCGGCTGCCGCAAGCGCTGATCAAGGACAAGCGATTCGATGAGCTGTACCTGCTGCCCGCAGCGCAAACCAAAGACAAGCACGCCGTTTCGCCCGAGAGCGTCAAAGCGATTATCGCGGAGCTGAAACAGGAATTCGAATTTGTCATCATCGATTGCCCGGCTGGGATCGAGCAAGGCTTCAAGAATGCCGTAGCCGGCGCGGACAAGGCCATTGTCGTAACGACTCCGGAGAATGCCGCGGTTCGCGACGCAGACCGGATCATCGGGCTGTTGGAGAACGAAAAAATCGCATCGCCCAAACTGATCATCAACCGGATTCGCGCCAACATGGTCAAAAAAGGCGAAATGCTCGACATCGACGAGATTTGTGCTGTGCTGGCCATCGATTTGCTTGGCATTGTGCCTGATGACGAATACGTCATTAAAGCGGCCAATTCCGGAGAGCCAACCGTTATGAACCCGAGCTCGCGGGCAGCGATTGCTTATCGCAACATCGCCCGGCGCATTCTGGGAGACACGGTGCCGCTGATGCCGCTGGAGGACAAAACCGGATTCCTGAAGCGGATGAAAAAGTTTATCGGGATAGGATGATATACCCTGTGCTCGCCAAGCTGAAAAAGATCGATATTCCGATCGTTGTTATTTTGTTTGTGTTTATGATTATCAGCACCATGTTGGTTTACAGCGCGTCGATGGATCATCCGACCATTTCCATCGGCATCCAGAAGATGATTGTGCTGTATGTGATCGGTTTTTTGGCGTTTTTGGGCGTAAGCCTGTTCGATTATCGGCTGCTGCTCAAAATCTCTGTCTATTTGTACGGCGCAGGCGTTCTTTCCCTCTTGGCCGTTTACGTGTTCGGTGCGAAAATCAACGGAGCGCGCGGCTGGTTTGCACTGCCTGGCGGATTGAATTTCCAGCCTGCGGAGCTGGTCAAGCTGATTCTGGTCATCGTGCTGACCCGGCTTTTATCGCGTAAAGCAGGCGGCACGTTGGAATTCAGACGGGATTTGCTGCCGATTGGCGCTGCGGTTTTTTTACCTTTTCTGCTTGTGCTGATCCAACCGGATTTGGGCAATGCGATTATCTTCATCGTCATTCTCGTTGGGATGCTGTGGATCGCCAACATCAAATACATGCATGTGCTAATCGCAACTGTGGTTATTGTTGGCGGCAGTTTTCTCGCCCTATTGCTGTACCAGCATTTTCACGACCCGTTGTATGCCGTGCTGAAAAATTACGGCGTCAGCCACTGGGCAGATCGTATGGACACCTATTTGTTTCCGCAGAACGTTTCGCGGGACGAAAAATTTCAGGTGTATAACGCCGTACGGGCAATCGGTTCCGGCGGTTTCTACGGCGACGGTTACATGAAGGGTAATTCGGTGCATGCCAATCTGGTGCCGCTGGCGTATTCCGACTCGATCTTCGTCGTGGTTGGCGAGGAGTTCGGCTTCCGCGGCGCGGCCTTGCTGCTGCTGATTTACTTTTTGTTGATTTACCGAATGATCCTGATCTCGATTCAGAGCACGTTTCTGAGCGGTTCCTATGTGGTCGTGGGCATTGTTTCGATGATGGTGTTCCAAATTTTCGAGAACGTCGGAATGATGCTCGACATCATGCCGTTAACCGGGATTACGCTGCCTTTCGTCAGCTATGGAGGCACCTCGCTACTCATCAACATGATGTCGATTGGCTTGATCATGAGCGTGAAGCTGCATCAGGATATCGAGCCGGAACTGATATAAAAGCCGCTTTTCGAAGCGCTGCGCAATGGCCCCGAGCGGTCAGGCGCAGCGCTTTTTTGCTTGCCCGGCTCCAAGAGGCTTCCGTCAAACGAAGCGTGATTTCATAATCTTGTCCCGCGCTTCATACGCTTTAAGTAAACAAGCTATGAATGAGGGAGGGGACTTCCATGCAAGTCAAGGATACAGTCAAGCAGCGGCGTATGGAACGGCTGCGGCTTTTGCGCGAAGCCGGGGAAGCGGGAGGCGGACCTGAGTGGCCGGGAGCAGGAAGGGGACCGGGATTCGGATCGGTAAACGGAGCCGGACCAGCAGGCGGAGCTGCAACAGGACCAGCAGCCGGCATGGGAGCTGGTCGGTACGGCGGGTCCGGAAGCGGGAGCGGCATAACGAGTTCGCCGCTTGCACCGCGTCCGGCTGGTGCGTCGGACGAGGAGCGGGAGCCGATGACGGAAGATCGGGCCCGATGGCAGCGGCGCATGGAGGATCCGGAATTTGCTTGGCGCTACAAATACGAAAATGACGCGGTGCTGAACGGGCGCAGCAGCTGGTTCGGCGGCGGAGCGGAAAGCGATCAGGACGGCCCCGGCGGTCCGTCCCGGCGTTCGGCGCTTGCCGTAAAGCTGATGGTCAGCCTCGTGCTGTTCGCTGGCGTCTGGGGGCTGTTTCATGTCGAACAGCCGTGGGCTTCGGCCGGCAGAGGCTGGGTAACGTCCGCGCTGACCGAGCCCTTTGATTACCAGACGTTGTCGGTCTGGTATGCGCAGCGCTTCGGCGGCTCGCCTTCGTTCATCCCCAGCTTCCGCAGCCGAGAAAACGGGGAAGCGGTCAAGGTGAACGCCAGCAAACGGACGTTATTCTCGCCAGCCAAAGGCGTCGTAAGTACGCCGTTTGACGCCGGCGCACATTTGGGCGTGCTGCTGCAAACGGCTGCCGATGCGCCGGTTTATGCGCTTGACACGGGTCAGGTCGTTTTTGCCGGCGTGCAGGAGCATACAGGATTCACGATTGTTATCCGTCATCCGGGCGGCTTGCAGTCGGTGTACGGCTGGGTTAGCGATTCGCCGGTGCAGACGAACGACTGGATCAAAGGCGGTGAAGCGCTTGGCAAAGCGTCAGCGGGCGAAGCGGGCAAGGGCAAGCTGTACTTCGCCGTTACCCGTGACGGCAAGCCGGCGAATCCGACGGAAGTGATCGCTTTTGACTAAATGGCTCGGGACGCGGTACCGGTTTCATCCTTTGTTTATCCTCATGATGCTCGGTTCGGCGGTTACGGGCTTGTTTCTCGAAGCAGCCACGCTGTTTGGCGTCGTTTTGATTCATGAATTAGGCCACGTTGCCGCGGCGAAGGGCTTCGGCTGGCGGGTCAAAGAGGTGCAGCTGCTGCCTTTTGGCGGTGTCGCTGTTGTTGAAGAGCTTGGCTCGGTCTCGGCCCGCGAGGAGCTGCTGGTGGCGTTAGCCGGACCGCTTCAGCATGTATGGATGATGGCGCTCGCTTGGGCGATGCAGGCGGTCGGCGCGCCGGGCGGCGACTGGTGGGGGTATTTTTGGCAGGTGAATGCGATGATCGCGATGTTCAATCTGTTGCCGATTCTGCCGCTGGACGGTGGGAAGGTGATGATGTGCTTGCTTTCGTATGCGATGTCGTATCATCGCGCAATGGTTTACAGCGTGTGGGCGAGTCTTGTCCTGAGCTCGGGGGTCGTGCTTGCGGCGATCGGTCAAGGCGTTTTTGGCGGTGCCGGCAGTCGTCTGCAGCTAAATTTGGCAGTCATCGGGCTGTTTTTGCTCGTGTCCAACTGGTATGCCCTCAAGCAGCGGCAGTTTCACTTTATGCGCTTCCTGATGAACCGCAGCTTGCGTGCGGAATCGTTGATCGGGCAAGGTGCGCTGGCCCAGCCGATTGTGGTGCCGAAGGGGCGGCGCATCGCCGATGTCGTCAAGCTGCTGATGCGCGACAAATACCATTTGATCTATGTATTGGGGGAGCGCGGACGCATTCAAGCCGTCGTTCCGGAGCAGCAGCTGGTCAGGGGATTTTTGGAGGGGAAAAAAGCGGGGAGTGCAGTTTCGGAGCTTTTCATGTAGAATAGGCGTTGAGGTGAAAGCATGAAGCAGCTCATCATACACTGCGCTCCCGAGCTCACCCAATCCGCGCTTCTGGAGGAGGGGCGGCTGGTGGAGGCGGATGCGCAGTATCCGCTTGATACGAAACGAGCAGGCAGCATTTATTTGGGCCGTGTCGTTAACGTGCTTCCCGGCATGCAAGCCGCATTTGTCGATATCGGTCTAGCCAAGAACGCATTTCTCTATATAGATGATTTGCTCCCCGTCCATATGGACAAGCAGCCGAAGATCAAGCCGCCGATTACCGACCTTGTCGAGCCGGGCCAAAGCTTGATGCTGCAAATCAGCAAAGAGCCGGAAGGCACCAAGGGCGCGCGCGTGACGACGCACGTATCCATTCCCGGACGCTGGACGGTCTACATGCCGGATGCCGACTACATTGCGATTTCGCGCAAAATCGATCTGGAGGCCGAACGACAGCGGCTCAAGCAGATTGCCGAGGGTATGCTACAGCCGGGCGAGGGCGTCATCCTGCGAACCGGAGCGATCGGGCAAAGCGAGGAAGCGATTCGCGAGGATTTGCAAAATCTGCGCGATCTCTGGAACGCGATCCTGTCGAAGCGAGAGGGCGCTTCGGCTCCGTCGCAGCTGTACCAGGATCTGGACCTGCTGCCGCGGCTGGCCCGCGATGTGATCAGCGACGATGTGCAGGAGGTTTGGATTAATGATCGCGGCGTTTATGAGGAAATGCGTACTTTAATCCGCAAGGCGAGCCCGCGCTGGCCGGGGCGGCTGGCATTCTACGACCGCAAGGTGCCGCTGTTCGACCAGTTCGGCATCACCGAGGAATTGAGCCGCAGCTTGCGCCGCAAAATCTGGCTGCCGAGCGGCGGTTACCTGATCATCGACCAGACCGAGGCGCTCACGGTGATCGACGTGAACACGGGGCGGTATACCGGCTCCGTCGATCTGGAACAGACCGTCTTCGAAATCAACCGCGAAGCGGCGTGGGAAATTCCCAGGCTGCTGCGGCTGCGCAATATTCGCGGCATCATCATTGTTGATTTTATCGATATGAGCTCTGATCACAACCGCACGGTCGTTATGGAAACCATCTCGCAAGCCGTTCGCAAGGACCGTTCCAAAACGGTGATCGTTGGCTGGACCAAGCTGGGCCTGCTCGAAATGACGCGCAAGCGCAAATAGACGGTTGCATAGTCAGACGTATCTGTGTTACAATAGCAAAAGTGTGTTGCTTAGGCATGCGCTGTAACCGCGCGAATCAGGTATGAGTTCTATAAGCGGGACAGGTCCCCACCTGGACATAGGCGAGTCTGAGACATGAGGAGGTGCAACGAAATGTACGCAATTATCGAGACTGGCGGCAAACAGTACAAAGTTCAAGAGGGCGATGTTCTTTACATCGAGAAATTGAATGCGGCTGAAGGCGAAGTAGTTTCTTTTGATCGTGTGCTTGCCGTATCCAAAGAGAGCGGACTGGTAGTCGGTTCCCCGCTGGTATCCGGCGCAGCCGTATCCGCGAAAGTGGAAAAACACGGCAAAGGCGAGAAAATCATCGTCTACAAGTACAAAGCGAAAAAGAACTATCACAAAAAGCAAGGTCATCGTCAACCCTACACGAAAGTGGTTGTTGAGAAAATCCAAGCTTAATTAAGAGGCGCGCCTTATGATCTATGTAACCATAGAGCGGCAATCGCCGGAACAGACCGACATCACGGCTTTTGTGGTGGAGGGCCATGCAGAATATGACGTGCCCGGCAAGGACTTGGTTTGCGCCGCGGTATCGGCCGTCACGGTCGGAGCTTGTAATGCGGTTGAGCAATTGACCGGCATTATTCCGCTTCACGAGATGGACAAAGGGCTGTTGGATATTACGCTCCCGCCTTTGCCGGAAGAGAAGCGCAAGCCGGTGCAGCTGCTGCTGGAAGGAATGCTCGTCATGCTGCAAACCATTGAACAATCATACGGTGAGTATATAACGATTGAAACCATCTATAGCAAAGGAGGATGACACCATGTTGAAGTTGGATCTCCAGTTATTCGCTTCGAAGAAGGGCGTAGGCTCGACGAAGAACGGACGTGACAGCATCGCGAAGCGCCTTGGCGCAAAACGTGCTGACGGCCAAACGGTTACAGCCGGAAGCATTCTCGTGCGCCAACGCGGCACGAAAATTCACCCGGGCAACAACGTAGGCATCGGCAAGGACGATACGCTGTTTGCTCTGGTACAAGGCGTAGTGAAATTCGAACGCTGGGGTCGCGATCGCAAAAAAGTGAGCGTGTACCCGGTTGAAGTAGCTCCCGTAGCTGCTGCAGTTGAAGTTTAATAAAATCCCCGGCGAGCGATAAGTTCGCTGGGGTTTTTTGTTTATGCAACAGGTTGTCCACGTGCTGTAACTAAGTGGTGATAATTTCCAGTTTTAATGTTATACTGAGAAACGGTTACATAGCATGCGGAGAACGGGGAGAAGCGGGAATGAAGCGAACAAGCGGGGTTCAGGTCTATCTGCTCGCGATTGTGCTGATCGGATGGACGGGCCTGTTTTTGCTGGATGCATGGCCGGTGCGGGCAGCGCTGCTGATTATTTCGGCTGCAGCCGGCTGGGCAGCCCACAGGCTTGAGCTGAGCCGGCAACGCGAGCAAGCTGATCTGGACGCGATGCAGCGTGAGCAGCAGCATCATGCCAGTATTTTGCAGGTGGTCAACCGTCTGCGTCATGACTGGTTGAACGACTTGCAGCTGTTGTTCGGCTACATCCAGTTAAAGAAATATGAGCAATTGCAGCCTTTTATGGAAAAGCTAAAAGTAAAGATTCAGCAGGAAGGTTACGTGTCCAAGCTGGGCATTCCTTCGCTGATCGCTTTTCTGATTACTTTTCGCGTGCAGTCGCGCTCACTGCAGCTGGAGGTCGGGCTGGATCAGGAAGTCAACCTGCAGCAGCTGCCGGTGAGCGCGGAGCTGATTTCGTCGCTAGTGCGGGATACCGTGGAATTGTTCCGTGAGCACAGCGGCTCGGATTTGACCGGCAGCGGCGTGCTCAGCTTGGAGTTTGACGCGGGGGACGATCATTTGCTGATTGATTTTGTATACCAAGGCAGCTACGAGCGCGAAGCGCTGGAGCGGGCGATTCATAGCAGGCTGTCGAGCAGTCCGGCATACGGGCTGGAGACGAGCGACTTTCAAGAGGAAGAAGCGGTAATCGCGTTGCGGCTGCCGTTTCACACATAATGAGGTGTAACGATGTTTGTAGATAAGGCGAAGATTTTCGTAAAAGGCGGCGACGGCGGCGACGGGGTCGTGGCGTTTCGCCGGGAGAAATATGTGCCCGAGGGCGGTCCGGCCGGCGGCGACGGCGGCAGTGGCGGCGACGTGATTTTCCGTGTTGACGAGGGCTTGCGCACGCTGATGGATTTCCGCTATCAAAAGCATTTCAAGGCGCCGCGCGGCGAGAAGGGCCGCAACAAGGCCCAGCATGGCGCAAACGCCGAGGATATGATCGTGCGCGTGCCGCCGGGCACGGTTGTCATTGACGACGATACGCAGGAAGTGATCGCCGACTTGACCTGGCACGGACAGGAAGTTGTCGTGGCTCATGGCGGACGCGGCGGGCGCGGCAATATGCGTTTTGTGACTTCGCAGCATACGGCGCCGGAAATCGCCGAAAACGGCGAAGACGGTGAAGAACGTTGGGTGGTGCTGGAGCTCAAGGTGATGGCCGATGTCGGGCTGGTCGGCTTTCCGAGCGTTGGTAAATCGACGTTGTTGTCGGTGGTGTCGGCAGCGAAGCCGAAAATCGCCGCCTATCATTTTACCACGCTGACGCCGAATCTCGGGGTAGTCGATGTCGGCGACGGACGCAGCTTTGTCATGGCCGATCTGCCGGGGCTGATTGAAGGCGCGCATGTGGGCGTGGGCCTTGGGCATGAGTTCTTGCGCCATGTAGAGCGAACCCGCGTCATTGTCCATGTGGTCGACATGTCGGCTGCGGACGGCCGCGATCCGTATGAGGATTTTAACAAAATCAACGAAGAAATCAAGCTCTACAATGCCAAGCTGGAACAGCGCCCGCAATTGCTGGTCGCCAATAAAATGGACATGCCGGAATCCGCGGATAACCTGGAGCTGTTCAAAGAGCAGCTTGCTGCGGACGGGCGTGAGCTGGATATTTACGAAATTTCGGCGTTGACGCGCAGCGGCGTACAGGAGCTGCTCTACCGGATTGCTGAATTGCTGGAGAGCATCCCGGACGTGCCGGAGGTAGAAGAGGTTGCGGATGTGGAGGAGCGTAAGGTTTTCCGCTTCGAAAAACGCGAGGAGATGGACTATACCATTCGTCGCGAGAACGATACGTTCATTGTGGAAAGTCCGTCGATTGAAAGACTCATCAAGCGGACGAACTTTAGCACGCAGGACGGGATTATGCGTTTTGCACGGATTTTGCGCAATATGGGCATTGATCGTGAGCTGCGCAGCCGCGGCGCTGTCGACGGGCAGACGATCCGGATTGCCGATTTTGAGTTTGAATTTGTGGAGCGCGAATAGCAGAAGCGAGAGCACCCTTGGCGATCAAGGGTGTTTTTGTGTAGGTGGGACGGACGCTGCGCGAACCCCAAGCGCACATGAAAACCCCGGGAGGTTCGCGCAAATCTGCGCATACCGTAAAAAGCCTTGTGCAATAAGGTTTTCGTCTGGACAAAGCAGTGATTATCTGGTAAATTTTTATAAAAATCACTTGTCAATCAGTCCTCCGCGGACAGGTTCGCGCAAATTGCGCCACAAAGCCTTGCGGGGCAAGGGTTTGACAAGGGTGCTGTCGCTCTCCGTGCGAGAGCGTGGATTGAAACCCCGTTGTGTTCGGCGCAATATGCGTGATGATATCGTCGCTCTCCGTGCGAGAGCGTGGATTGAAACCTCCTGATCATTGGGATGCGGAACAACGAACGTAGTCGCTCTCCGTGCGAGAGCGTGGATTGAAACTGGACACTAAACAGGTTGGGGATTTTGACAAGTATCGTCGCTCTCCGTGCGAGAGCGTGGATTGAAACAATTAACGGATTTTCGATTTTTGTGTCGCTGCATAGTCGCTCTCCGTGCGAGAGCGTGGATTGAAACAAATCGGCGGATAACCCGAAAACATTGGTCGGCAGTCGCTCTCCGTGCGAGAGCGTGGATTGAAACGATGCGTTGCGCCGTCCGAAATTTCGAGCGGCAATGGTCGCTCTCCGTGCGAGAGCGTGGATTGAAACCAGATAGTTGCTCATATTATTTGGCATTGTCCGAGGTCGCTCTCCGTGCGAGAGCGTGGATTGAAACGCGGGGATCAGCTTTTTAACAATTCCAATCGCGGTCGCTCTCCGTGCGAGAGCGTGGATTGAAACTACCCTTTTCTTGCTACCTTGTCTAGTATTGCTGGTCGCTCTCCGTGCGAGAGCGTGGATTGAAACTTACCAAAAGACGGGCGCGACATATATAAGGCAAGTCGCTCTCCGTGCGAGAGCGTGGATTGAAACCAGTGTGGCAGGATCATGGAGTTCAACCATCGTAGTCGCTCTCCGTGCGAGAGCGTGGATTGAAACAGGTAGTTAGTCATGGCGACGACCATTTCGGATAGTCGCTCTCCGTGCGAGAGCGTGGATTGAAACCCCGTACTTCTGCATACCTTTTTCCGGCCTTCATGTCGCTCTCCGTGCGAGAGCGTGGATTGAAACTTGACCATAGCAATATTTTCGTCTGTGGCTTCAAGTCGCTCTCCGTGCGAGAGCGTGGATTGAAACGACTTGTGGGGCGGCTCGAATCCCCTCAACCCGAGTCGCTCTCCGTGCGAGAGCGTGGATTGAAACTTGCTGTCCATCGCCTCCAGCGCTCCGGCTCCGCGTCGCTCTCCGTGCGAGAGTGTGGATTGAAACAGCAATGATTTGTCCAATTTGCTGCGATAGCTGCTTGTCGCTCTCCGTGCGAGAGTGTGGATTGAAACCGGGCCGACCGGCTGCAAGTTACCGCTGTCCGGGGTCGCTCTCCGTGCGAGAGTGTGGATTGAAACAAAGGTCAGCCAGGTAAATTCGCACTGACTAAGATCGCTCTCCGTGCGAGAGCGTGTTTTGAAACATCAAGAAGCCTCAACAGGCTTCTTATTTTTTTATCTTTCCTTGTGAATTTAATGTAATGAAACTTGACACAAACTTCAAAAACCTTTACGATTTTATTATAAAATCAACATATCAACGTTTTTAAGTTATATAAACTAACGTATAAATAACAACGGGAGGGGTCGTCTTATGAAAGAGTGGATTCAGGCTGTAGGAAACGGCGGCCCGGCCGCTCGCGATTTGACGTATGAAGAGGCGGTGGCTGCGGCGCGTGCCATAGCCGAAGGTGAGTCCACAGATGCGCAAAATGCCGCTTTTCTCATGGCGCTGCGGATGAAGGGGGAGACCGGCGAAGAGCTTCGAGCCTTTGTCGATGTATTCCGCGCTCATCGATTGCCGTTCATTGAGCATAAGCATTCGCTTAACAGTATAAGCCCCTACGAAGGCCGGCATTTTGTCCCCGTCTCGCTGGCAGTCAGCTTGCTGCTCGCTTCCGTCGGTTTTCCCCAGGTGCTGCATGGCAGCGGCAAGCTGCCCCCGAAGCTGGGCGTATCGTTAAAAGAGATCGTCGAAGGGCTGGGCGTCGCCGTTGATTTATCAGTGCATGCGTGGGAAACCGTGTTCGTGCATCACCAGATTGGGTTTTTGTGGACGGATCGTCTCTGTCCCCCCATTGGCCGACTGCGGCAGGTGAGGGAGCAACTCGGGGTGCGGACGGTGATCAACACGGTAGAGAAAATGATCAATCCGGTGCATTCGTCCAATTTGATCATAGGGGTACGCAGCAGGGCGATGATGGAGACATTGGTGCCGATTTGCGCGCAATCCGGTTTTCAGACCGTCTATATCGTGCAGGGGATGGAGGGCTCCGAGGATTTGGCGATTTGTGAAAAAAGCCTGATCCGCATCGTAACGCCGTGGGGCGACGAATCCCGAATGGTCGAGCCGCAAAAATTTGGCTTCGCCGCAGGCCCGCTGACGCCGATGAACCGGGAGGAGCAAATTGCCGTGCTGTTGCGGCTGCTCGCTGGCGACGACGGACCTGAGCTGCGGAGGGAACGGGATCATATTGTTTTCAATGCGGGGCTGCGGCTGATGTGGTTTGATAAAGTAACCAGCTATGAAGAGGGCTTTCAGCTTGCGGACGCGCTGCTGCGCCGTAAAGAAGCCGATAAGCTATTGCGTCGCTGGAGCGAGCTCAGCACAAGGCTGTATATGCAGGAGGCCGGGCTGCGGGCCAATTAACGAAAACACGTGCATCAGGCGCGTGTTTTTTTGCGCATGCGGACCGGATCGGCAGTATCGGCAGTCGGAACGTTGCCCACAATGATGTCTGAATATGCGCGGCGAAGCGGATTGGCAGGATTTACAGCTAAACGCTCGTCATTGGATATGTTACCATAATGTCACGGTACATCTTGCATGCTTCTTCCTCTCGGCACATTAACGACTCTAATCTTTCACCGTAGGAGGACTACATCATGAAAAAACAATTATTAGCTCTGCTGCTCGTCCCGGCCATCGCGCTAGGCGCTGCAGGTCCGCTCGTCCCGCGTGCGGCGGCGGCCACCGAAGCGCATGTCCTGTCCGGCGTCAGCTTCCGCGAAGCGCCTGATGTCAATTCAACCCGCATCCGTTATCTGAAAGCCGGAGAAGCTGTATCTGTGGTCGAAAAAGTCAACGCTTACTGGTATTACGTTCAGGATACGAGTGGCAAGCTTGGCTATGTATCGGCCAATGCAGGTTATCTCGATCTGTCGGCGCCGACTGTGCCGCAGCAGCCGGACAATGGTGCAGCCAAGCCGGGGACCGGCGTTATTGTCGCCAGCGTCAGCTTCCGCGAGCAAGCCAGCGAGACGTCGACGTGGATTCGCTATCTGAAAGCCGGAGAGAACGTGCAAATTTTAGAAAAAACGAACAGCTGGTGGTATAAAATTCAAGATGCCAGCGGCCGTACAGGTTATGTCAGCACCAACGCGAAATACATACAAGCGTCTGGTGTACCGAGCTCGCCAACGCCATCTCCAACGCCAACACCGACGCCAAAGCCAACACCGACACCAACGCCAACACCGACGCCAAAGCCGACACCAACGCCAACGCCAACACCGACGCCAAAGCCGACACCGACGCCAACGCCAACGCCGATTCCGTCCAGCGAGAAGGCGCAAAAAGTGATCGAAGCAGGCAAAAAATATCTCGGCACGCCCTACGAATACGGCTCCAGCCGTTCCAACACGGCCACGTTCGATTGCTCGGATTTTGTGCGTCAATCCTTTTTGGACGGGCTTGGCCTGAAGCTGCCTTCGGATTCCCGCAGTCAGGGCGCTTACGTCAAATCGCTTGGCGGAGCCACAACCGACTGGCGGCAGCTCAAGCCGGGCGACATCATGTTTTTTATGGATTATAAAGGAACGGCGGCTTCCAACTATTCGGGCATCAATAAAGCGGCGCAGACGATTTCGCATTCCGGCATTTATTTGGGTAATGGACAAATCCTTCATACGTATTCCAAAGAAAGCGGCGGCGTGCGCATTGATAATATTGCCGGGACTCATTGGGAGTATCGCTTCATGTTTGGCGGCAGTGCGTTTTAAAGTAAAGCAGTCAGAAGCTGTTTCGTGCGGGGAGAACCTGAGCGAAGCGGCTTTTTTTCATCTAAGGGTACAAAAAAGAAACGCGGCCACCGGCTAGATCTGCCCGGGATCGACGAGCGGCGTCCAGAGCACGCCGGGCGTGTCGGCAGGGCCGTTCAGTCCAGCTGTACCAACCCACGGATGGCCGCCAGGCGCCGTGCCATGACACAAATGATGCTCCAGCAGCATCCTGAAAATAAACGGCAGCGGCCGGTTCAGCACCTCGGCGCGCGGAACCCAGTGCAAATCGCCTTCGCAGGTCGCGATTCGCGGATCGCAGTCGGTATGGCCGACGTAAAAAAACTGCTGGCGAATTTCCGCCCCGTTCAGCCGCAGCAGCACATAGCGCAGCTCCAGCCCGGCGATATCCCCTTCGGTGAGGCCGGTTTCCTCGAATATCTCGCGCACGCAAGCTGAACGCGGATCGTTCAGCTCCTCCGGCTCCATATGGCCGCCCACAGCGCCCCACAGACCTGGCGACAAGGTGCGCAGCAGCGAACGTTTCATCATTAACAACTCGTCCCGGCTGTTCCATAGCAGCGCAACGGACAACATCCGCAATCGAATCGAAGGCAGCAAGCGATTCCCTCCAAGCGTAATCAAGTCCAAGCAAGCAGCGCCTTGCGGCAATTCCTTCACAGCTTATCACGGCGGCAGAGAGTGCGGCAATGGTTGAATGCGGGCCGGGAAATTTACCTATTGCTTCGCTTGCGTCATTTCGCTATAATGTCCACTATACGGAAACATCAGTCTTTCCAGAGAGGACGATTAAGAAACGTGTCCGAGACCAAAGAGTTTTTCGAGCCGATGAAGCCGGACGAGCAGGAGCGGTACTATTTGATCCGCGAGGATATTTTGCCCGAAGGTGTGCTCAAGACGCTGCAAGCCAAGGAGCTTTTGGCCCGCGGAGCCGTCAAGACGGTCCATGAAGCCGTCGAGCTTGTCGGTTTAAGCCGCAGCGCGTTTTACAAATACAAGGATGCGATTCATCCGCTCAGCAAGCTGGATCGCGAACGCATTGTGACGATTTCGATGGATTTGGAGCACCGCGCCGGCATTTTGTCGCGCGTTCTGGCGCTGATTGCCGATTTGGACGGCAACGTGCTGACCATTCACCAGACGATTCCGCTGCAGGGCATGGCCAACGTCGTACTGTCGGTGGACACCTCGCTGATGGGCGAGCGGATTGGCGATTTGCTGGACCGCTTGCGCGCGCAGGAGGGCTTGCGAAGAGCAGTCGTGATCGGACAAGGCGGATAATGAAGAGAAGCTTATCCAGATAAGCAAACCGGGAGGGTATGGAATGAAACCGATTAAAGTGGGATTATTGGGACTGGGCACCGTAGGAACCGGTGTTGTGCGCATTGTGGAAGGCCATCAGGAGGATTTGCAGCGGCAAACCGGCGCAGCCATTGAAATCGCCAAAATTTTGGTGCAAGATAAAAGCAAGGCCCGCAGCATTGCGGTCGATCCCGACAAGCTGACGGAGAATCCGTGGGACATCGTTGGCGATCCGGACATTGACGTTATCGTGGAAGTGATGGGCGGCGTGTCTGTAGCCAAAGACCATATTCTGACGGCACTGGCCGGCGGCAAGCATATCGTTACGGCCAACAAGGACCTGATGGCGCTGCATGGCGCGGAGATTCTGGCCAAGGCGGCAGAGAAAAGCTGCGACGTGTTGTATGAAGCCAGCGTGGCCGGCGGCATTCCAATCATCCGCACGCTGGTCGAAGGCTTCTCATCCGACCGGATCACGAAGATCATGGGCATCGTGAATGGCACGACCAACTATATTTTGAGCAAAATGAGCCAAGAGGGCGCGGCGTACGCCGACGTGCTCAAGGAAGCGCAGCAGCTCGGCTATGCCGAAGCCGACCCGACGTCCGACGTCGAAGGTCTGGATGCAGCGCGCAAAATGACGATTCTCGCCACGCTGGGCTTCCATGCTCCTGTAGCGCTCGGCGATGTCGGCGCGAAGGGCATTTCGCAAATTTCCAAGGAAGATATCCAGTACGGCAAACAGCTCGGCTACACCGTCAAGCTGCTGGGCATTGCCGAAAACAATGACGGTCATATTTCCGTCAGCGTACAGCCGACACTGGTCAAAAATTCCCATCCGCTCGCATCGGTCAACGGCGTATTCAATGCCGTCTACGTATACGGCGAAGCCGTAGGCGAGACGATGTTTTACGGCCCGGGCGCGGGCGAGCTGCCGACGGCAACCTCCGTGGTCGCCGATCTCGTTGCCGTCGTGCGCAACCTGAAGCTGGGCATCAACGGTCGCCGAGTGCTGGCTCCATACAAGGAGAAGAAGCTGAAGACCGACGAGCAAATCGCCTACAAAAACTTCATTCTCCTGCAAGTGGAAGACAAAGCGGGCGTGCTGGCGCAAATCACGCAAATTTTTGCCCGTCACGAGGTTAGCCTTGAATCCGTCGTGCAGCATCCGGATGCCGGCAAGCCGCAAGCGGAAATTATCATCATTACTCATGACGCCAACCAGGCGAGCATGAAAAAGGTGCTCGACGAGTTCGGAACAATGGACGTCATCCATGCGATCAAAAGCGTATACCGCGTAGAAGGCTAATCGTAAGGTTAATTTCGTGAGCTTAATTTATAGAAAAGAGGCGCTATACAATAATGAGATATATGGGCTTGCTTCAAACGTACAAACAATATTTGCCGGTTAACGATCAAACCCCGCTGCTGACGCTGCACGAGGGTAATACGCCGCTGATTCGCGCGGACAAACTGTCCGAGGAGCTGGATCTCGACGTTTATTTCAAATATGAGGGCTTGAACCCGACCGGCTCCTTCAAGGACCGCGGCATGGTGATGGCTGTGGCCAAAGCGATGGAAGAGGGCAGCCGCACGATCATGTGCGCGTCCACCGGCAATACGTCGGCTGCTGCCGCCGCTTATGCCGCACGCGGCAATTTGAATTGCATCGTGCTCATTCCGAACAACAACATTGCACTCGGCAAGCTGGCGCAAGCGATCATCTACGGCGCCAAGGTCATCGCGATTGAAGGCAACTTCGACCGGGCGCTGGAAATCGTCCGCGAAATCACGGCCAAGCATCCGATCACACTGGTGAACTCGGTCAATCCGTACCGCATCGAGGGACAAAAAACAGCCGCTTTCGAAGTGTGCGATCAGCTCGGCCAAGCGCCTGACTACTTGGCGATTCCGGTTGGCAACGCCGGCAACATCACGGCGTACTGGAAAGGCTTTAAAGAATATCATGCAGCGGGCAAGTCGTCGTCGCTGCCTAAGATGATCGGCTTTGAAGCCGAAGGCGCGATGGCGATTGTCAAAGGCGAGCCGATCCGCGACCCGGAAACGATCGCTACAGCGATCCGCATCGGCAATCCGGCCAGCTGGGACAGCGCTGTGAATGCAGCGAACGAGTCGGGCGGCCAAATCAACTTCGTGACGGACGAGCAGATTTTGCACGCGTACCGGACGATTGCCGCGAAGGAAGGGATTTTTGCCGAGCCGGCTTCGGCGGCGTCGATTGCCGGCGTGATGAAGCTGAAAGCCGAAGGTTATTTCAAGGGCGGCGAGAAGGTTGTCTGCGTCTTGACCGGACACGGCTTGAAGGACCCGAACATCGCGATCAAAAGCGTAACCGGCGGCGAGCCGCTGGTCGTTCAGGATTCCGAAGAAGCGGTTATGGAAGCCATCCAAAAGCTGGAGGGGTGAGCTTTTCATGCACAACAGCAGGATTCGCGTAAAGGTTCCGGCCAGCACGGCCAATCTGGGACCCGGCTTTGACGCTCTCGGCATGGCGCTTGATCTGTACGCCTGGATCGACATGGCCGTTGCCGAGGAAACGACGATTGAATTGATCGGCGACCAAATGAAGGGACTGCCGACCGACAAAACGAATCTCGTCTACAAGGTGGCGCAAATGGTGTTTGATGCAGCCGGCGTTTCGCACCCCGAGCTGTCCATCGCCATGTACAGCGACATTCCGCTGACGCGCGGCCTCGGCAGCAGCGCATCGGCGATTGTCGGCGCGCTGGCCGGCGCCAACGCGCTGATCGGCGACAAGCTGACGCTGCAAGAGCTGTTCCAGATCGCCACGAGGCTGGAGAAGCATCCCGACAACGTCGGGGCCAGCTTGTTCGGCGGGCTTGTCGTCGCCTTCTGGGACGGCGAGCGGGCCGAATATGTACGGCTGGAGCCGGACGCCCATCTGGAGGCGCTGGTGGCTATTCCGGCGTTCCAGCTCTCGACGGAGAAGGCGCGCGGCGTATTGCCGCAGCAGCTTTCGCTGCGCGAAGCGGTCTATAATGTCGGCCACGCCTCTGTGCTCGTTGCGGCGCTGGCGACCGGCAATCTCGGCATGATTCGCCACGCGATGAAGGACGCGCTGCACCAGCCGCACCGCGCGGCGCTGATCCCCGGCATGACGGAGATTCTCGAACAGGCCGACCGGCACGGCGCGCTGGGCGCGGCGCTGAGCGGCGCAGGGCCGACGATGCTTGCGCTCGTCGATACCCGCAGCGACCGCAAGGACGAGCTGGAGGCGTTCCTGAAATCGACGTTCAGCCGCCACGGGATCGAAGCCAAGACGCTGTGGCTGAAGCCGGCGTCGGCTGGCGTCACGACCGAGCCCCTTGCGCCGGGCGCGCCCGATTTGAAGGCGATGCTGGCGGTGCAAGGCGAGGTGAGAGCATGAAGAAGCGGGTTGCGCTGCTCGGACCGGGCACGTTCTCGGAGGAATCGGCGTTTCATTTTTTGGGAGCGGACAGCTATGACTACGTGCCGTGCAAGCTGATTTCCGACGTGTTCAACCTGACGGCAGGCGGCGACTGCGAGTTGGGTGTCATTCCAGTGGAAAATACGCTGGAAGGCTCCGTCGTCCTGCACATGGACTGGCTCGTTCATGAGGTCGACCTGCCGATTCGCGGGGAATGGGTGTATCCGATTGACATGAACCTGATCGGCTATGTGCCGGAAGGTCCAATCGATCCGGACAACCCGTACGCCCACATCCGCCGCATTATGTCGCACCATGTCGTGCCGGCGCAGTGCAGCCGCTTTTTGAAGCAGCACCTGAGCGGGGCTGAATTCGAGATTGCGACCAGCACGGCTGAAGGCGTGCGTCTGGCCGGGGCGCTCAAGGATCCGACCGTAGCGGCGATTGGAACCGCTGCGGCTGCGGCGTTGTACAACGTGCCGATTTTATCGCGGGAAATTCAGGATCACAAAGACAACATGACGCGTTTTTTGCTGGTGGGTCAAGAGGCTCCCGAGCTGAAGCCGTCCGCTCACATCAAGACGACGATTCTGATCACGCTGCCCGAGGACTATCCCGGCGCGCTGCATCAGGTGCTGTCCGCGTTTGCTTGGAGGCGGATCAATCTGTCGAAGATTGAATCCCGTCCAACCAAAAAAAAGCTGGGCAACTACTATTTTTATATCGACATTGAAGGCTCGCTGGATTCGGTGCTGCTGCCGGGCGCGATTCAGGAAATCGAAGCGATCGGCTGCCAGGTTCGCATTCTGGGATGTTATCCGAGCTATGCGTATGCGCTGCATTCCACGGAAGCGTAGGGCTTGCGTACAGATCAGGCTGTTTTTCGAAGGCTGCCGGAACGACAGGTCCGTTAGCGGGCATCGCTAGCGCTGCAGGGGCCTGAGGCGTAAATCCAAGCTGCAAGTCGCTGGGGCTGCTTGCACGGCTCTTGCTTCCGAAGCCGGGGCAAGTGGGTGGTCTCAAGGTTTATCAATAGGCGGGAATCCCTTTCGCATGGAGCGGGAGGGATTTTTTTTGCCCGTAAGAAGGTCAAAAGCCCAGACTGATGCATAAACTGTACAGTCATGGAAAATGGGCACCCGGAGAGGCCACCATTTGAAGGAGGTATTCGGTTTGAGAATTCATATGGTCAAACAGGGCGATACGTTGTACGGACTTGGAGAAAAGTACCGGGTCAGCGTAGAGCAAATTATTGCGTTGAATCCGCAAATTGCCGATCCGAACAGAGTCGAGCTGGGCACGAAGGTGAAAATTCCGAGCGCGCCCAAGCCGGTTGCGCCGCCGGCAATGGAGATCGCCTACAAGCACGTTGTGCAGCAGGGCGACAGCTTGTGGAAGCTCGGCAAGGCTTGGGACGTTCCGCTGCAGGCGATGCTGCAGGCCAATCCGCATTTGAAAAATCCGAACGTGCTGATGACCGGCGACATTGTATTTATTCCGAAGTGGGGCGCGACGCCGCACGAGCCGCAGCCTGTGCCGCAGCCGGAGCTGCCGCAGGAGGTCGCGCCGCCCGCGGAGGAAATGCCGCAGGTTGTTCAGGAAGCAGCGCCAGCGGCTCCACAGGTTGCCGAAGAGGCTATGCCGGCGCCGATGCCGATGCCGGAGGAAGTGACGGTGATCATCGCCCCGGCCGCGCCGGCGGAGCCAGACGCCGAGGAGCCGGCGGTCATTTCCGGCCCGTCTGCCGACGAGGTAGGCTTGCCGGCAGGGCCGCTTTGTCCGCCGCCGCTGTCGGCTACGGGCGGCGACATCGGCTTGAGCCAGCCTTATCCGCAAGCGGCGCATCCGTTCAAGCAGCTGGAGATTACAGCTACGGAGGTGTTCGCTTCCGGCATGCCGCCAGCCGGAGCCTACGATCCGGCCGCCGCAGGCATGCCGGCTTATCCGCCAGCCTTCCCGTGGGAGGCGGCGGGAGTGGGCGGCAGCACCTATGGGCTGCCGATGCCTAACGGCATGCCGTCCGTGGCGGCTGCCGCAGGCGGTTGCGGCTGTGGCGGCCCGGCAGCCGTACAGCCGATGCCCGGCGCCGGCGAAGCCTGGCCGGGCGCGGGCTTTCCTGCGGCGATGTATCCGCCGCAGATGCTGCCGGCGGCGGTCCCGCAGATGGGCCAGCCGCCGATGGCTGCGGCGTTCGGCCTGCCGATGGGGCCGCCGCCGTTCCCGACCGGCCCTGCGGGCGCGCCGGGGCCGATGGAGCTTTACCCCGGCCCGTGTTATCCGGTCGGGGGGGATTTCTCGCCGCCGTGGATGGGCGCGCCGGGCATGCCGCCAGCCGGCGGCCCGATGAGTCCCATGCCTTACGGCATGGCGATGCCCGGCGGCCCGATGAGCCCGCCGTTTGCGCCGCCGATGGGCGGGCCCGGCTTCGGCATGCCGCCTGCAGGCTTCCCGCAGCAGGGAATGCCCGGAATGTCAGGAATGTCTGCAATGCCCGGAATGCCGGGAATGCCAGGAATGTCTGCAATGCCCGGGATGCCCGGAATGTCTGGAATGTCCGGAATGCCCGGAATGCCTGCGATGTCGGGAATGCCAGGCATAGAGGAAGCTTATTCCGGTACGCCGCTGCTTTCGCCGCAAGTGAAGACGCATCAGCTTACGACGGACATGGAAGAGGAGAAGGTCGAGTTGGATGTTCGGCCGTCCAAAAACGCCGCCAAATCTGAGGTCTCCGGCAAAATCGGCAGCTCGGCTGTGCGCAAGGCCAAGAGCAGAGCGGCAGGCAGCGCTTCGCTGCACGCATTAACCCGCAAGCGGCCAAACAGTCCGGCACGCCCGGAAGCCAAAGCCAACGGCCCTTGGATCAACGTGTAGTTTAGCCGACAGCGGTATCATATCCTTTACGGGTAAATCTGCTCATACGGCTGCTTGCGCCCCGTGGCGTGAGCAACGAACGGAACGCATTGTGCGCCGGTTGTTGCTCGCCGCGGGGCTTTTTGCGAAGATGGGGTGTGCAACGCCCGGATTGCGACCTTACGACGTTTATGGAGCGTGGTATGTAGGCCACACGGCGGCTGACAGGTCGGTGCAGCGACTGTTACCGGCCGGATGAGCAGCTCGACCGGCCCTCCGCCGTGGCATTTGCGCTTGGATCGCAGCTCGGCCTGTATGCTCCCGGCCCAAAGCCGCGCCGCCGCCCGCGCCATGCTCCCGGGCCAAAGCCGCGCCGCCGCCCGCGCCATGCTCCCGGGCCAAAGCCGCGCCGCCGCCCGCGCCATGCTCCCGGGCCAAAGCCGCGCCGCCGCCCGCGCCATGCTCTCGGCCCAAAGCCGCACCGCCGCGCGGCCATGCTCTCGGGCCAAAGTCGCGCCGCTGCCCGGCCATGCTCTCGGGCCAAGCCGCGCTGCCGCCCGCGCCATGCTCTCGGCCCAAAGCCGCACCGCCGCCCGCGCCATGCTCTCGGCCCAAAGCCGCACCGCCGCCCGCGCCATGCTCTCGGCCCAAAGCCGCGCCGCCGCCCGGCCATGCTCTCGGGCCAAAGCCGGGCCGCCGCGCCCGCGCCATGCTCTCGGCCCAAAGCCGCACCGCCGCGCCAGCGCTCTGCTCCCGGCCCGCCAGTGGTCTCTACCTGCGCGGCCAACCAAACAAAACAGGCCCCGGCCAATTCGCCGGAGCCTGTTTACTATTTTTTTCCCGAACCGGCACGTCCGCGTTCAGGCGATCATGCCAATTGTAAAAAACACCATGAGGCCAACCACGAAATTCATGCCCCATTTTTTGCGCAGCAGCTCGCGTCCGCGGTGCAGGCGCGTTTTGACCGTCGTCACCGGAAGCTGAAGCTTGTCGCTGATTTCCTGCAGCGAAAGCTCCTCCATGTAATACAAGGTGATTACCGCCTTGTATTTGTCGGCCAGCTTGTTGATGGCTTTGCGGACATGCTCTTGCGTTTCCGTCTGCAGCACGGCGTGCTCAGGCGTATGGTCTTGACTGGCCAGCTTGCTGTAGTAGCTGTAGTCGTCATCAGCGTCCGACAGCTCGGCGTCGAGCGACTGTACGGGCTTCTTTTTGCGCAGCAGATCGATGGCGACATTTTTGCCGATGCGGTAAATCCACGTCGAAAACTTCTGGCTTTCATCATAGTGGTTCAAATTCAGATACACGCGCATAAACGTTTCCTGCACGATGTCCTCTGAATCGGGCCGGTTGTGCAGCATCCGGTACGCCAGGCGCTGAATTTTGCTGCGGTACAGCTCAACCAGTTCCACGAACGCTCCCCGGTCGCCGGTGCGAGACAGCTGGATCAAACGAAGCTCAGCGACATTCATGTTCTTCCCCTCCTACATCTTACCAATCTATATCGAAAACGTTTAGAAAGTATGAGAAAAATAAAAAAAATTCGCTCGGCGCTGCCGAAAAAATCGTCCTACTCTGACTATATCATTTCTACGGCTACAGTCAAATGGCAGATGCCTCGCTGACGGCAAAAAAGCCCGTTACCGGGCGGCATGGGCCTGTTTATGCCCCACGGAAGCGGGAATGGAGGCTGTGGCCCCCGGTTGGTTGTCCGGCGGCGCCTGACTGTGCTCCAGTTCGTTCCATAATGCTACGGTACACCAGAGCAGCACAGTACCGATGATCAGCAGCGTCGTCCGTTTGACGGGCAGCTTGCGGTTTATTTTCATAACGGCTTCACCATCCAAAGGTCAATTGACTTGTTGTTACATTAGACGCATGTATATAGACGTATCCCTGCACGGAATTGTTTCACCGTTTCCTCCTTCTATGGTAAATGATGTATACGCCCTTGCGCAAATGGAAACAATACGAGCAAAACGAGAATAGAAGGCGATTGTGATGAGAAGTTTCCCTTTTTGGAAGCAATTGAAAAAAAAGCTGATGCGCAAACGGCGCGGCTGGCTTGCTTTGGCAGCGCTGCTGCTGCTGACTACCGCGGCTTGGCGGTTGACGCAAGCGGGCGGCTGGCCGGGCATTGACGCGACAGCGGTGTCGCTGGGCGTGACGGCGGAGCCGCAGCAAACAGAGCAGAACGCCAGGCTGGCTCAGGCGGCTGAGCTGTTAAAGGGGCTGGACGGCGCACGGGAAACCTATTTGCGCAAATCATATGTTTGCGGCGAGGAATCGCAGCGGCTCGGCTTGTGGACAGCGGAGCGGATGCTGGAGGAGCTGGGCAGGCACCCGGATTGGACGCCGTCGCTGGACCCGGGCGGCAAGGTTACGTTTACGCAGCAGATTGACGATTTATCGCCGTCCTGCAAGGATCAGGCGGTGTTCGGCATCGACGCGGACGGCAATTTGTCGCTGTTCAGCGGCGCGCCGGGCAAGGACAACATCATCCGCACATTTTTTCAGCTGAATATTCGCCATTTGGAGAGCAGCCTGCCGCGAGAGACGGTCAAACAGCTTCACGACGGCATTCGCATATCCGATTTGGCCGAATACAACAGCGTGCTGTCGACATTCAGCGATTATGCGGTGGAAGAGGACAAGCGGGCGATGACGACGCCGTAAGGCCGGTTGTGACGGCTCGTACAGGACGGGCTGTACACTCACTGTACAAGGCGTCCTATGCAGACGGCTTATGCTCGGTGCTGCAGGAGCGCCAAGACGGCGTACGCAAGGCGAGCGCGGCAGCTCGCTGCGCTGTGTCGCGGAACGCATGCCCGGCATTTGCGGGCACGATAAAGCGCGTACAGCGCTATTATTGAGGTAGACAGCGGAAAGAACCGCGGTCTATCTCTTTTTTTTGTTATCTGCTATAATGACAATGATACATATGTTCGCTTTTTGAGAATGGGAGAGAAGATTGTGCGCATTTTGGGCATCGACCCTGGCATCGCGATTGTCGGGTTCGGTTTTATCGATAAAATCGGCAGCAAGCTCGTTCCCGTACAATACGGCTCGATTCAGACTGAAGCGCACCGCGATCCGGGCCTGCGGCTGCAGGACGTGTATGACGCGACGCGTCAATTGATTGACAAATACAAGCCGGATGCAATGGCCATTGAGAACCTGTTTTTTAATCGCAACGTGACGACGGCGTTTACGGTGGGGCAAGCGCGGGGCGTTATGATTTTGGCCGGCGTGCAGGCCGGGCTGCCGATCGGGGAATATACGCCGCTGCAGGTGAAGCAGGCCGTGGTCGGCTACGGCAAAGCCGAGAAGCATCAGGTACAGGAAATGGTCAAGATGTTTCTGAAATTGGCCGCAGTACCCAAGCCGGACGACGTTGCGGATGCGCTGGCCGTTGCGATCTGTCACGCGCATGCCTCCACGCTGCAAACCAAAATAGACGGAGCTGTGAAACGATGATCGATTTCCTCAGAGGAACTGTTGCGCTGCGCGAAAGCGAATATGCCGTGCTGGACGTAGGCGGAGTCGGCTACCGGGTGTTTTGCCCGAACCCTTATGCGCTGCCGCAGAAAGACAATGAAGCGGTGACGCTGTTTACTCATTATCATGTGCGCGAGGACGCACATTTGCTGTTTGGCTTTTTGACCCGCGAGGAACAAAGCTTGTTCCGTCTGCTGCTGGAGGTGACCGGCATCGGACCTAAGGTCGCGCTTGGCGTTTTGGCCGGAGGGGGCCGTCCGGAAGCGGTTGTGGCGGCGATTTGCCAGGAGAATCTGTCATTTTTGACGAAGCTGCCGGGCATCGGCAAAAAGACGGCGCAGCGGATCATTCTCGATTTGAAGGACAAGCTGGGAGGCTTTGCCGGCGCAGGATTGAGCGGCGCGGAAGCGGTCGAGGCGCTTGGCGGCGGGTTGGTCCGTCCGGTTGCTGTCGGCGAAGGCGGCATCGCTTGGGCCGAAGCGAAGGAAGGGCTGATGTCGCTTGGCTATACGGAAACGGAAGCGGACCGGGCATGGCAGAAGGTGAAGGCAAAGGTCAAGGACGGCGATTCGGTAGACGTGGTTATGAAGCTGGCGCTGCAGGCTTTATATACGATGTAAGGCGATAAGACTTCTGGGAGGGAAGCTGTATGGATGACCGGATCATATCCGCTCATTTGATGATGGAGGATCAAGTCGCCGAGCTCAGCTTGCGTCCGCGTTATTTGGCCGAATATATCGGACAGGCGCAGGCCAAGGAGAACCTGAAGGTGTATATCGAGGCGGCCAAGCAGCGGAAGGAAGCGCTGGACCACGTTCTGCTGTACGGACCGCCGGGATTGGGCAAAACGACGCTGTCGAACATCATCGCCAATGAATTGGGCGTCAATATCCGCACGACGTCGGGGCCGGCGATTGAGCGGCCAGGCGATCTGGCGGCGATTTTGACGAATTTGCAGGAAGGCGACGTGCTGTTCATCGACGAGATTCATCGTCTCCACCGGACTGTGGAAGAGGTGCTGTATCCGGCGATGGAGGATTACGCGCTTGACATTATTATCGGCAAAGGCCCGAGCGCCCGCTCGGTGCGGCTGGATTTGCCGGCATTTACGCTGGTCGGGGCAACGACGCGCGTCGGTCTTTTGTCCGCGCCGCTGCGCGACCGTTTTGGCGTTGTCAGCAGGCTGGAGTATTACACAGTCGATGAGCTGACTTATATCGTTTCGCGCACCGCCGATATTCTTGGCGTGCAGATGGTTGGCGAAGCGGCCCGCGAGGTCGGCTTGCGGTCGCGCGGTACGCCGCGAATCGCCAACCGGCTGCTCAAGCGGGTTCGCGATTTTGCCCAGGTGCGCGGCGACGGCGTGATTACGCTGGAGCTGGCGCGCGCGTCGCTCAAGCTGCTCCAGGTTGACGACCTCGGCCTGGACGAGATCGATCACAAAATGCTGCGGGCGATCATTCTGAGCTTTCAGGGCGGCCCAGTGGGCCTGGATACGATTGCTGCGACAATTGGTGAAGAGGGCCAGACGATTGAAGACGTCTATGAGCCGTATTTGCTGCAAATCGGCTTTCTCCAGCGCACGCCGCGCGGCCGGATGGTGACGCCGCTGGCGTACCGGCATCTGGGACTGCCGCAGCCCGATGCGCGCAGCTAGGCTAGGCGTTACGGCTGGCTAACTGCCAAGTCTCTTGCGGAGTCCGCCGCGCTGCGACAGGCGCAGCGACCCCAAGAGACGTCCGTTTTTCTGGAGCAAGGCGATCCGCCATATAGACCGGCTCCTGTTTTCTCCTTCCGCCGCTGGGCTGGGGGAGATTTTTTTGTCTGGCCAAAACTTCTTGGCGTTTTTGGCGTCTATAGCTTTGAAAGATTCGGAGAATTGAGAATGAGAGAGGATTTGTAAAATATGCCCCTGAAGACATGGCTGCCCCGTAAGTCCGCCGCCTTTGCTGCTGCGTTCGCGCTGATCGCCGGCACGCTGCCTGCGGCTGCACCCGTCGCCCATGCCGCTCACTGGGACACCATTCGTGTCGCACTATTGATGAATGCCAGTAAATATACGCTGATAGAACCTGCCGTCACCCTGACGGCTTCCGCAGGACTGACCATTGGCGTCGAGAACGGCGGCGTGTTCGCTCCGCTGGCGACGATCGCCGGGCCGGCCGTTGTGCGCGGCTCGCTGGACGCTTACAGCGTCATGCTGCTCGAAACGGCCGATTTCGCCGCGGCCAAGTCGCTGTACGCCAAGCTGGCCACGCTGCCGAACGACGGGTACATCTTGAGTCGCTCCAAAGCGGGCAAATTGCTGTACCAGGTGTATTACGGCAGCTTTGGCTCGCGCGAGGAAGCGGACAGCTTCAAGACGCAGGCGCTGCTGGACCCGGCCGTCGCCTCGCTGGCCCAAGGCGGCGCGCTGGCGGCGATTTCCGGGCCGCTGCACCTGGCCGTCGCGACCTACGCGACGGAAGCGCAGGCGCAGGCGCAAATCGCCTCGCTGGCGCTCGCCGGCCTGCCGGCCGAGCTGGCGCTGCAGCTGGACGCCACCGGCAAGCCGGTGTACAGCGTCTGGCTCGGCAGCGTCTCGACGCCGCAGGAGCTGGCGGCGCTCAAGCAGCAGGCCGCGCCGCTGCTGCAGGGCTTGCCGCTGCCGCAAGCCGACACGTCGGCGCCGTATGTGCTGCGCCGCGCCGACGTAACGGCGTCGGCATCCGCCACGGACGCCGCCGTGGCCCATTACGCCGCTGGCGGCGGCGGGCAGAAGACGCTGTTCCGCACCCAGATGGGCGGCATTGCGGTCAAGGAGCATTTTGCCCGGGCCTATCGCGGCGATTTGGAGCTGAGCGCGTTTAACAACCGGCTCGCGCTGATTAACGTGCTGCCGTTCGAGCAATACCTGTACGGGGTGGTCAGCTCCGAGCTGAGTGCAAGCTGGCCAAGTGAAGCCCTGAAGGCGCAAGCCGTCGCTGCGCGCACGTATGCGATTCGTCAGGGCAATAAATATCAGATTGCCAATGTGACCGATACGACGCTGGATCAGGCGTACAACGGGCTCTCCCGCGAATTCGACGCTGCGGTCCAGGCCGTGGACGCGACGAAGGACGAAGTGCTTGTCGATCAAAGCGGGACGCTGATCACGCCGTTCTATTCCTCCAACGCCGGCGGCACGACCGCCGATCCCAGCGAGGTGTGGGGTACGCCGATTCCGTATCTCAAAAGCGTCCCCAGCCCCGACGACGGCGCAACTGCCGGCAAGCTCCCGTGGTATCGCGTATCGCTTGCCGACGGGCGCAGCGGCTACGTGCGTTCCGATTATCTCAAAAGCACGGGGCAAAAAAACGCCGCCGGCCAGCTGATTTACGAATCGACGGAAGCGGGCGTCAACGTCCGCCCGGCCCCTTATGTCGATAATACGTCCAACGCGTCGATCTATCAGCTCAGCGCCAAGGAGCGGGTGACCGTGACGGGCCAGGAGACGGAGTCCAATGCGTATTCCTGGATTCGCGGCCCTTACACGGCGGCGGAGCTGGCTGCGAAGCTGAGCTCGTCCGGCGTGGATTTGAGCGGCGGGCTGAAGACGCTGGAGGTCAGCAAGCGCGGGCCGTCCGGCCGCGTGATCGAGCTGAAGGCCAACGGTCAAGTCGTCAAAACATCCAATCCCGACGCTTTGCGCACGCTGCTTGGCAGCCTGCCGAGCACGCGGTTTGAAATTGAAGGATCGGGAAGTTATACTAATAATGCTGCATCTGCAGATACCGGCGCCGCCGGAGCCGCGGCATCGGGCGTGGCGGTCGCATCGCGCGACGCCTCCGTCAAGGCTGGAGGCGACACGTTGTTCGTCTTATCGGGCAGCGGCGACCCGCCGACGGCGCGCAAGACGGCGGATCTGACCGTGCTCGGCGCAAACGGCGCGGCCCAAGCGCCTGTACAGCCTCCGGTCCAGACGCCGGGAGGCGCATCCGGCCAGACGTTCGTTTTCAAGGGAACGGGCTTCGGTCACGGGCTCGGCATGTCCCAATGGGGTGCGCGCGGCTATGCAGAGTTGGGCTATGATTATACACGCATACTCCAGGCTTACTATTATGGAGTCACTATCGTTAAGGAATGAATACTAGCTGATGGACGTACAAGCATTTGATTTTGAACTGCCGGAATCGTTAATTGCCCAGACGCCGCTTGCCGAGCGCACGGCGTCAAGGCTGCTTGCTCTCAATAAAGCGACGGGCGCGATTGAGCATCGCCGCTTTAACGAGCTAAGCGACTATTTGCAAGCCGGGGATTTGCTCGTGATGAACGACACGCGGGTAATTCCAGCCCGGCTTTTTGGCGTGAAGCCCGATACGGGCGCAAAGGTGGAAGTGCTGCTGCTCAAAGCGCTGGAGAACGACCGCTGGGAAGCGCTCGTGCGCCCGGGCAAAAAGCTGAAGACCGGAGCCGTCATCCGCTTCGGCGAAAGCGACGGCGACAGCGGCGCGCCGCTGCTGTGGGCCGAGGTGCTGGAGGAGGGCGAGATGGGCGCGCGCGTGCTGCAATTTCGCTACGAAGGCATCTTTAACGAGCTGCTGGAGCGGCTCGGCCAGATGCCGCTGCCGCCCTATATTAAAGAGCAGCTGCCCGAGAAGGAGCGCTATCAGACCGTTTATGCCAAGCATGAGGGATCGGCTGCCGCGCCGACCGCCGGTCTGCATTTTACGCAAAGCTACCTGCAGGAGCTCCAGAACAAGGGCGTCAAGCTGGCTTTTGTCACGCTGCATGTCGGACTTGGCACATTCCGGCCGGTGTCGGCGGAGCGGGTGGAGGAGCATGAAATGCACGCCGAGTATTACGAGCTGCCAGCCGAAACCGCCGCGCTGATCAATGAGACACGCGCTGCCGGTCGTCGCGTTGTGGCCATCGGCACGACCTCAGCGCGCACGCTGGAGTCGGTAGCCCAGCTCTCGCTGACACCGGAAGGCGACCTTCGCGAGCTGCAGGCGGCAAGCGGCTGGACGAGCATTTTTATTTATCCGGGGTACACGTTCCGCGTCGTCGACGCGCTGCTGACGAACTTCCATTTGCCCAAGTCAACGCTTTTGATGCTGATTAGCGCTTTGGCCGACCGGGAGACGATCATGCGCGCTTATGAAGAAGCCGTTCGTGAACAGTACCGATTTTTCAGCTTCGGCGACGCGATGTTTATTTACGAGAACGGGAAGTGATTCAAGTTGGCTGCTATCACCTATGAGCATATCAAAACCTGCAAGCAGTCCGGGGCGCGCCTCGGACGCATTCATACCCCGCACGGCGTAATCGAGACGCCGGCTTTTATGCCGGTCGGTACGCAAGCGACGGTGAAAACGATGAGCCCCGAGGAATTAAAAGCGATGGACGCTCATATCATATTAAGCAACACATACCATCTGTTTTTGCGTCCCGGCCACGAGCTGGTGAAGGCGGCTGGCGGATTGCACAAGTTCATGAACTGGGATCGGCCGATTCTCACCGACAGCGGCGGCTTTCAGGTGTTCAGCTTGAGCGACATGCGCAAAATCAGCGAAGAGGGCGTGCAGTTCAAGTCCCATTTGAACGGGGACAAGCTGTTCCTCTCGCCGGAGAAAGCGACGGAAATTCAGAATGCGCTTGGCTCCGACATCATGATGGCGTTCGACGAGTGCCCGCCTTTTCCGGCGGAATACGACTACCTCAAACGGTCGCTGGAGCGGACAAGCCGCTGGGCCGAGCGCTGCCTGCAAAGTCACGCTCGCCCGCACGACCAGGCGCTGTTCGCCATCGTTCAGGGCGGGATGCACGCCGACCTGCGCCGGCTCAGCGCGGAGCAGTTGACTTCGCTGGATTTCCCGGGGTATGCTATTGGAGGACTCAGCGTCGGTGAACCCAAAGACATCATGTATCGCGTATTGGAGGAAACGACGCCGCTCTTGCCGGCCAGCAAGCCCCGTTATTTGATGGGCGTCGGCTCGCCGGATGCGTTGATTGAAGGCGCGATTCGCGGCATCGACATGTTTGATTGCGTCCTGCCAACGCGGATTGCCCGTAACGGAACGTGCATGACCAGCCAAGGCCGGCTCGTCGTGCGCAACGCCAAGCATGCCGAAGA
Organism: Paenibacillus athensensis; assembly: GCF_004514475.2. GTDB lineage: Bacteria > Bacillota > Bacilli > Paenibacillales > NBRC-103111 > Paenibacillus_AL > Paenibacillus_AL athensensis. The sequence continues at coordinate 255,941 of NZ_MYFO02000002.1, forward strand.
CTTCGGCCCGCTGGACCCGAATTGCTCCTGTTACGCCTGCACGAACTACAGCCGGGCGTACATCCGGCATTTGATCAAGGCGGACGAAACGTTTGGCATCCGTTTGACGACGTACCACAACCTGCACTTTTTGCTTCAGCTCATGCGCGATGTCAGACAAGCGATCCTGGAGGATCGGCTGCTTGACTTCCGCGACGCTTTTTTTGCGGCATACGGGCTGAATGATAGCGAAAGAGGCTTTTAGGAAAGGAGGATTCCGCTATGTATACTTGGGCAGACGCTGCCGCTACGACAAGCAGCACAGGGATGCAAGGATATTTAATTACATACGGGCCGCTCGTGCTCATGTTCGTCGTGCTTTACTTCTTACTTATCCGTCCCCAGCAAAAGAGACAGCGCACGCGCAATCAGATGCTGAGAAATCTCAAGAAAGGCGACAAAGTCGTCACAATCGGTGGTTTGCACGGCTCGATTATGGAGATTACGGACGATATCATTGTCCTTCGCGTTAACGACGCGACCAAGATGACGTTCGACCGTTCGGCCATCAATACGGTAACTGCAGTCGGCGAAGAAAAGAAGTAAACCGGAACGAAACCAAAAAAGCGAGACCCGCCATTCCGGGATCTCGCTTTTTTCTCGCCTGCGCGCAGGGCGATTACATTTCGTTTTTCTTGAAATTCTGTTTGAGCAGTGCGCGCTCGCCAAGCACGAGACGGCCTTCGCTGATGCGCAAGCCCAGCCGTGCGGCGAAAATACCCAGCAGCATACCCGCACACATGTCGGACAGCCAGTGAATGCCGAGGTAAAAGATCGAGAAGATGATGAACGCTGCATTCAGCGGTACGAAAATCTTCCAGAACGCGCTGCGGCTTCGCATGGCGATGACAGCCATTGAGACGGAAATCGACGTATGCAGGCTCGGGAAGCAATTGTCCAAACCCGACAGCGGCCGGTAATCCTGTTCAAAGGTCGGGAACGCCTTGGTAATCAGCAGGTCGACATTCGGATGGAACGCCCATACCTCATTGACCGGGAAAAATAGAAAGAACGGAATCGCGATCATGTAGTTAAACATCAGCGCGCAGCAAACGGCGTAGACGAGCTTGTAATTTTTCTCAAACGTATAAATGCCGATGGATGCAATCATAACAGCGGGGAAGACGATGACGTAAAAATAGCTGCTGACGTAAGTCAGCGCGTCATTGTGAAACAAATGCTGGATGGAAGCGACGAAATTGCCCTCGATGCCAAAAATCGATTTGGTGAAATCGGCGCGGTAGTGCATGCCGCGTTCGACCCACAGCTCTGCCTTGTTGAAAAACAAAATCGCGATCATGCCGACGAAATGCAGCATATATTTGCGTGAGGTGAAAATTTCCTGCACGAACAGGCCGGCGGTGGAAAACGGATTTTTGCGGGTTCCGAAAAGCAGGAAAAAAAACACGGTGATGACAATATATACAGTGGCATGTGTCATCGACACAAACGGACTCATGGTGGTTCCCCCTACATATGGAAATGGGCTGTTGAACAAAGGACTATGACATTATACCACATTCGGGAGAAAAAAGTGATGATTTCACGCAACCGACTTATTTGCGAGAATTGACCCCGAGCATGCCCCCCAGCGCCGCTGCGGCAAAGGCAATGCCGAGCAACTTGAGCGATTGCAGGTTAAACCCCGCATCGAAGGCCAGAAAACCAACGAGAAACACGATGACGAAATAAAGGATGCCCAGCAGCGCTCCGTGATACCAGCCGCGACTGCCCGCACGCTTGCCCGTTACCCAGCCGCCAACGAGCAGCGAAGCGCCGTGAATAATCAGGACCAACGTGCCCAGCGAGCTTTCCTGCGTTTTGGTCAACAGTAGAAACAGCGATGTAATTAGTGTACCGACGGTCATCATGATTAATGAGTACAGCAGGCCGGAAAATAAAGGTGAGCTTATGCGAACCTGACTGACGCGGTTCATGGGGTTCATGCGCATCATTCCCTTCTTTGGAAAACGTCTTTTTAACATCATCTTATGGCCAGGCTCATAGAAATAGTACAAACTCTTAGCGGAAAAGGAAGTGTAGCCATGACGGACGTTACGCGCGACCCGGCCATGTGGCAGCCGATTTGCGCGCTGCTGATCTTTGCCGCGGCTTATGTGCTTTTTGTCATCGAAAAATGGAATCGTTCGCTCGTCGCGCTGGGCGGGGCCCTGCTCGCGCTTGCGCTCGGCTTGTTCCCGCTGAAGGCAGGATTTGCCAGCTACTTTAGCGGCCAATTGCTGCTGCTGCTCGTCAGCATGTACGTCATCTCGGTTTGCTTGCATCAAACCGGGCTCCTCGCGGCTGCAGCCAGCGCCATTGTGCGCAAAACGCGGGCCCGCCCGATGGCGATCGCGCTGTGGCTGTCGCTGCTTGCCGCGCTTGGCGCGGCGCTGACCGACGCGCTGGTCGTCATCGCCGCGCTGACGCCGCTGTCGCTGGAGACAGCCAAGCGGCTGCGCTTGTCGCCGATGCCCCTGCTCGTCGGACAAATCATGTCCGCGTGCATTGGCGGCGGCGCGACGCTGCTGGGCAGCGGCCACAGCCGGATCATCGGCGCAGCGGCGTCCGGCAGCTTCCTGCATTACGCGGCGGCGCTGGCGCCGCTGATGGCGCTGCTGCTGCTGATCGTGCTGCTGGCTGTGCGGCTGTTGTACGGCCGGAAGCTGCTCGCGTCGGAAGCGAACAAACGCGAGCTGCTGGCGCTCCAGCCTCACGACCAGCTCGCCGAGCGCTCCGTTACGCTGCCGTCGCTCTTGATCGGCCTGCTCGTGCTGGCGGCGTTGCTGCTCTCCGGCTGGCTCGGCTGGCAGGCCGCTTATATCGCCGCCGCCGGAGCCGCCGCCCTGGCAGCCGTCCAGTACCGCGAGTGGCTCGCGCCGCTGCGCAGCCGGGATTACCGGACGGCGCTGCGCACCGTCAGCGATTCCGGCCTCATCTTTTATTTCGGCTTGCTCATCATGGCCGGGGCGCTCGGCTGGACAGGTGTCGGCCGTTTTCTCGCCGACCGGGCGCTGGAGCTGAGCCAGGGCAGCGTGCCGCTGCTCAGCCTGCTGACATTGTGGCTGTCCACGCTCGGCGGGGCTGTGCTGGAGCATGTCCCGCTGGCCGCCGCCGCCGCTACAGTCGTGCAGGACATGGGCCGCCAGCTGCAGCAGGCGGGAATAGGCTCGGCCGATCCGCTCTGGTGGGCGCTGTCGGCAGGCATCTCGCTGGGCGGCGGCGCGACGCTGCTCAGCTCCTACGCCGGCATGGCGGCGGCGGGCATGGCCTCGGCGCAAAGCGCCGGCTTCCGTCACGTTGATTACGTGAAAGCGGCGCTGCCGTTATCGCTGCTTTTACTGCTAGTTGCTTCGTTATATTTCAAGCTGTTTTTGCTCTAATTGCCAACAATTGAATACGCAATAATTGCATGATGCCGCGCGTCGGCGGTCAGAATACCCAATGAACTCCGGCAAGAGCCAGATCAAGGAGGTCTCGAACAATGGATATTCTGACCATTTTTTTTCGCACCGTGCTGGTCTATTTCGTCGTGTTTCTCATGCTGCGCATTATGGGAAAGCGGGAAATCGGCAAGCTGAGCTTGTTTGATCTGGTCATTTCCATCATGATCGCGGAAATTGCCGTATTCGTACTGGAGGATTCGAACAAGCCGCTGACTGACGGACTGGTGCCCATGCTCACGCTCGTGCTGATTCAGGTATTGATGGCGTTTTTGGCGCTGAAAAGCCGAAAGCTGCGCTTGATGTTCGACGGCAAACCGAGCGTGCTGATTGAAAAAGGCGTGATCAATCGCGAGGAGATGCGCAAGCAGCGATACAATCTGGACGATTTGATGATGCAGCTGCGGCAAAATCGCGTCAGCAATGTCGCCGATGTGGAATTTGCGATTCTCGAGGCTTCCGGCAAGCTGAGCGTGCTCGAAAGAAACGGGAGCAGGGAGACGGGGACACCCGCGCCTGAGCAGGGCGGCGTCGCAGAGGGCAAGCAGGGGCAGGGGGAAGGGGTGCCAGGCAGGTCCGGACACAAGCCGGAGCAAGCCGCAGCCGCGCTGCCGCCCGAGGCACTCGCTTCGGAGAGCTTGCAGGAGAAGCGGGAGCCTGCGCGCATCCGCTATGAAGGTCTGCCGCTGCCGCTGATCATGGACGGTCGGGTGCAGGACGACAATCTGGACAAGCTCGGCAAAACGCGCTTCTGGTTGAAAAACCAGCTCCAGGCCAAGGGCGTGTTCGATTTTAAGGAAGTGTTTTTCTGCTCGATTGATCACCGCGGCCGGTTGTATCTGGACCGCAAGCGTTAAAATTGAACGGAGTTTTGCCATTGCGCGGCACAGCAAAAAAGGCCCGTTGTCCGGTGTGCCCCGGTTCAGCGGACCGCTTTTCGCTAGCGGAGTATTTTTTTGCCCAGCTTGACGATGCGCTGGAGGTCGCTGGCCAGCACCAGCTTGAAGGCAGCGATCAGCAGCAGATACACGATCAGCCCGGCCAGGCACGCGCAGGTAAAGCGCAGCCAGTCGGCGGCGGCCCAAGGGCCGTACATGACGGCGAAGGCGGCAAGCCCGGAGCCGGCGACAGCGAGCAGCGTTTTGGCAAAATCGCCGGCCTGCATGCGGAATTGCAGCAAGCGAACGACGCTATGCCAATGAAGCGCGGTAACCAGCACAATATTGGCGTTGATCGCGATAATCGCGCCGCGGATGCCCAGCTCCGGCTTGCTGGCCAGCCACACGATCAGCGTAAGCTTGACGGCTGCGCCGACGAACGTGTTGATCAGCGCAGCGCCGGGCTTGTCTAGCGCCTGCAGAGCGGCTTGCAGCGGCGCTTGCAGATAAATGAACAGCGCGATGGGCGCCATAATTTTGAGCATGACGCCCACATCGGGCTGATTGTACATAAACTTGCAAATCGGCTCAGCCAGTACAAACATCAGGGCGGCGAAAGGCGCGCCGGTAACAAGCGCCAGGCGCAGCGACTGGTGGAGCCGCTTGTGGATCGTCGGCAGGTCCTTGCGGGCGGCCGCTTCGCTGAGCGAGGGAATCAGCGAGACGGACAGCGAGAAGGTCAGCGCGCTCGGCAGGAGCAGCACCGGAATGACCATGCCCTGCAGTGCCCCGTATTGTGAGGTGGCAACTGCAGCGGAAAGGCCGGCAGCGGCCAGACTTTGCGCGATCAGAATCGATTCGAGCAAATAGGAGCCGGCTCCGACCAGCTTGCTCCCGGTTACGGGCATGGCGATACGAAGCAGCCGCCGCAGGCTCGATCCGCTGGCGGCAGCAGGCAGCGTGCCGATGCTGGCGCGCACGGCGGGTATGCGGCCGGACCGGAAGTGGAGCAGCAGCACGAGCATGCCGCCGGCTTCGCCGAGCAGCACGCCGATCATCGCGCCGGCAGCGGCAAACTCGATACCGAGCGGCAGCATGGCTTTGGCGCAAACAAGCACCATCACGATGCGGATCAGCGTTTCGATAATTTGCGATAGCGCGGTTGGGATCATATTTTGCCGTCCCTGGAAGTAGCCGCGGAACACCGAAGAAACCCCGATGATCAGAATGATCGGACTCATGCACACGAAGGTGTAATATACGCGCGGATCGGTCAGAAGATGCGAGGTAATCCATTTGGAGCCGGCCAGGCAGACGGCGGTGAACACGAGGCCAAGCGAGCTTGTGAGTCCGAGCGAGACGCGGAGAATCGAACGGACGCGCTGCTCGTTGCGCTCGGCTTCCGCTTCGGCGACCAGCTTGGCAATCGCCACGGGAATACCGCCGGTGACAATCGTCAGCATGACGACGAGAAACGGCCAGCCCATTTGATACAAGCCGACGCCTTCCGCCCCGATCACCCGGGGCAAAGTGATGCGCGGAATGAAGCCGAGAATGCGGTTGAGAATGCCGGCAGCCATCAGGATCAGAGTTCCTTTAATAAACGATTGCTTGGTCAATGCCCATTCCTTCTTCCTCTACGGCAGGTAGTTAGTTCATACCTATGCAGCGGAAGGCCAAGCTCATGCTAACATTTTCGGACAGGCGCAAGCGCGGCAGGCAGGAAAACGGCGCACAGACGGCGAATATAGGACATTTGGAACCATTAGCTCATTCGGGAGGACCGTCCATGAACGAAGAAGACAAGATCGTAGAGCCGCAGGCGGAGAAAGCCGCTGAAGCTGAACCGGTTGCCGAGCAATCGCCCGAAGACGCGGGGCTGTCGGAAAGCAGCGAAACCGCTGAGCCGTCGCCCGAGGACGCGGAGCTGCCGGAAAGCAGTCCAACGGCTGAGACTTCGCCCGAAGACGCGGATTTGCCGGAAAGCGGCGGCGAGACCGAGGTGCAGCTTACGGAGAACGAGCTGAACGAATTAATCGAAAACCTTTGCCTCAGCAAAGCCGAGGAATTCAGAATGCTGGGCTACGAGCATGTCGGCGGCAAGGAGGTTTGGGACTGTGTCAGCGACAAATACCGGAAATTCGGCATGCCGCCGCTGCATCAGATCGTCAACGATATATTGTCGCTTAAATCGACGCAATTTATGAACTGGATGACGATGAGCGCTTTCAAGGGGGGCCCATTCTGAGGAAGGGGCTTATTTTTTTGCCGCTAGCGGCGGAAGGGGGCGAAATAAGGCAAATTGACTCGATTTTCGCGCATGAGTATAATAGGCATATTGAGGATGGAAGGGAGACAGGGTAGTATATGGATGTAAAAAGGATTTCGGTCTTTTTCTTGACCGTCGTTGTCACGCTGGCCGTGATCGTATGGTCAAGCCCGGATCTGGTGAAAAAAATTCGCCTTGGCTTGGATTTGAAGGGCGGATTTGAGATTCTGTATACGGCGGAGCCGATTGAGGCCGGACAAGCCGTAACCAAGGAATCGCTTTCAGAGACGGCAAAAAGTTTGGAAAAACGGGTGAACGATCAGGGGATCGCCGAGCCTGAGATTACGACCGAGGGCAAGGACCGCATTCGCGTTCGTCTCGCCGGCGTAGCCAACGAGCAAGAGGTTAGAAATACGCTGAAAAAGCCGGCGGAGCTGTCGTTCCGCGGACCGGACGGCACCAAGGAAATGATCGGCAGCGATTTCAAGGTCGGCGGAGCGAAGCTGGGCTTCGACCAAACGAACAGACCGCAAATTCAGGTGGAAGTGAAGGACCCTGCCAAGCTGAAGGCGGTTACCGAGAAGCTGATCGGACAACCTCTGGCGATTTATTTGGATGAAAAGCAGCTTTCGGCTCCGGTCGTACAAGGCGTAATTCCAAATGGTATCGCTACCATTTCCGGCAATTACACGTATGACGAAGCCAAAAGCCTGACCGATACGATCAATCTCGGCGCGCTTCCGCTGAAGCTGACCGAGAAGTATTCGCAGGTAGTGGGCGCTTCCTTGGGTCAACTGTCGCTGGAGCAAACCGTGCGGGCCGGCCTGATCGGCTCGATCATTATTTTGCTGTTCATGGTGCTGTACTACCGCATTCCGGGTCTGGTCGCAGCGTTCACGCTGATTACGTACACGTGGCTGCTGCTGCTGATTTTCGACTGGCTGAATGCGACGCTGACGCTTCCGGGCATCGCTGCTTTCGTGCTCGGCATCGGGATGGCCGTCGATGCGAACATCATTACGTATGAACGGATCAAAGAAGAAATTCGCACGGGCAAAAGCATGCTGTCCTCGCTGAAAGCAGGCTCCAAGCATTCGTTCAGGACGATTATGGACGCCAATATTACGAACATCATCGCAGCGATCGTGCTGTACTCCTTCGGCATCGGAGCGATCCGCGGCTTTGCCGTTACGACGATTATGAGCATTGTGCTCAGTATTCTGACGAACGTGTTCTTGTCCAGATTGCTGATGCATTTGCTGATTCGCGGCAATCTGTTCAAAAAGCCGGCTTATTTTGGCGTGAAGGAGGCAGATATCCGTGAACTTTGAGAATCGTTTTGATTTTATGAAAAACCGGCGGAAATTTTTCGCCATCTCGATCATTATCACTGTGCTGGGCCTCGTCACGCTGCTCACGCTCGGCTTGAATCTGGGCGTTGACTTCAAGGCCGGTACGTCCATCGACATTTCCACCGGCAAGACGACCGATAAGGCCAAAGCCGACGAGCTGTTCGACAAAGCGGGCGTCAAGCCGGCCGTGTTGACTATTGGCGGCGATAACAACGATCGCGTCTCGGTGCGCTTTGACGAAGTGCTTAGCGAAGACAACGTGCAGAAGGTGGCCGATGCGTTCAAGAGCGAATTCGGCGATCAGGTCTCGCAGGAAGTGAACACCGTATCGCCGGATATCGCCAAGGAGCTTGCGATTAAAGCGATCTACGGCGTAGCCATCGCCAGCGTAGCGATCAGCATTTACGTCAGCATCCGCTTTGAATGGCGTTTTGCGGTTGCAGCGATCATTGCGATTTTGCACGATGCCTTCATCGTAATCAGCATGTTCTCGATTTTCCGTCTGGAGGTCGATTTGCCGTTCGTGGCCGCGGTGCTGACGACAATCGGTTATTCGATTAACGACAAGATCGTTATTTTCGACCGGATTCGCGAGAATCAGCGTTTCAGCAAAATCCGCAATTCGGAAGATTTGTCCAAGATGATTCACAACAGCATTTGGCAGACGATGGCCCGGAACATCAATACGGTGCTTACGGTGCTCATTGCTGCGCTGTGCTTGTTCATCTTCGGCAGCGAATCGATCAAGCTGTTCGCGCTGGCGAAAATCATCGGTCTGACCAGCGGCGCGTATTCCTCGATTTGTATCGCGAGCCCGCTGTGGTTCCTGCTCAAAGACAAATCCAATTCCAAGAAGAAACAGGTCGCACAACAAACATAAACCATTTATTCGACAGCCGCGTGAAGCACTCGCGCGGCTTTTGTATCGGTTCGGGGAGAGTGGCATGGTGATGGAAGATCGTTTGCAAAAGGCTCAACGTGCCGCATGGCTCCGTCTGGTCGGTCATCTCGGCTTGGCTGTGCTCCAGGGCGTCGCCGGATGGTTGGCCCACAGCAGAGCGCTGCTGGCTGACGCTGTGCACTCCGCTTCCGCAGCCTCGGGCCCGGCCGCCGATCTGATCGGCCTTCGCACCGACAAACTGCCGCCGAACGAGAGCCGTTCCTACCGGCACGGCAAGGCGGAAGCCGCCGCAGCGCTGCTGATTGCAGTAGCGCTGCTTGTCGTCGGCATGGAGATCGGTCTTGCCGCCGTCAAGGCGCTGCGGCAAGGCGTCGATGCGCCGCCAAGCGTATATGCCGTGCCGGCGCTGCTGCTGGCGATAGGGCTCAAGGAAGTCGTCTATCGCTACAAGCAGCGTACCCGGCAGCGGCAAGGCTTGCCGGCGCCGGCTGCAAATGTCCGTGAGCATCGTTCCTCCTTGCTGTCGTCTGCCATTGCGCTGCTCGGCGTGCTCGGCGCGTTGGCGGGTTCTTACGCGCACGCGCCGTTATTTTATTATCTTGATCCATTGGCCGGCTTGCTCATTGCGCTGCTGTTGCTGCGCAAGGGCTACAGTCTGGCAATGGACGCGATTCAGGCCACGATTGACAACGCGTTGCGCCGGGAAGACGCTGTTGAGCTGATTACCGCCGCGCAGCGCGTGAAGGGCGTCATTACCGTTGACGATTTGCAGGCGCGGGAGCACGGTCATTACGTGCTCGTCAGCGTGACAATCAGCGTCAATCCGCGCATCAGCGTAGCGGAGGGCCATGACATCGCCAGAAGCGTCAAGCAGCAGCTGATGAAGCGTTTTTTTCACGTGTCCGACGTGTTTGTCCACGTCCACCCTTACGATCCCGGATATCCTTACAAAAACGTCGACCCCGAGCAGGATGAATTTCCGAGCATCGTTCATTAAGGTCGTACAGGTCAAACAGAAGGAGGAGCTGCCGTGCTAGCCCCAAAAGCGAGATGGAGCATTGGAGAGGCCGAAGCCGATGTGATCGAAACGTTAAGCCGCGAGCTGAAGGTCGATCCGCTGGTGGCGAGAATATTGGCCTTGCGCGGAATTAGCAGCATTGACGAGGCCGAGCGCTTTATCAACGGCGGGAAGGAGCATTTTCACGACCCTTTCCTGCTCGACGGCATGCAGCCGGCCGTTGCGCGTATTCGCGAGGCGCTGGACGAGCAGCAGCTGATTCGCGTCTACGGCGACTATGACGCCGACGGTGTGAGCAGCACGTCGCTGATGGTTCACCTGCTGCGCGGGCTCGGCGCCCGCTTCGACACCTACATCCCGCACCGCGTCCGCGAAGGCTACGGATTGAACCGCGAGGCGGTGGAAAGGGCGCGGGACGCCGGCGTCGCGCTGGTCATCACCGTCGATACCGGGATCAGCGCCGTCGATGAGGTCGCGTACATTCGCGAGCTGGGCATGGACGTGATTGTCACCGACCATCACGAACCGCCGGAGAAGCTGCCCGAAGCGCTGGCTGTGATCAATCCGAAAAAGCCCGGCTGCCCGTACCCGTACAAGCAGCTTGCCGGCGTCGGCGTGGCGCTGAAGCTGGCCCATGCGCTGCTCGGGCGGCTGCCGGAGGAGCTGCTGGAGCTTGCCGCGATTGGCACCGTCGCCGATCTGATGCCCTTGACCGACGAGAATCGGCTGATCGTCAAGCTCGGATTGGCGCGCATGCAAGCGTACGCTTACGCCGGTATTCGCGCATTGATCGCGGCGTCCGGCATCGAGCGCAAGGAGATTACCGCGTCGCATATCGGCTTTTCGCTGGCGCCGCGCATTAACGCCAGCGGCCGGCTCGAAGACGCCGCCGATGCGGTCACGCTGCTGACGACCGATGACGAGCTGCAAGCCGAGCGCATTGCCTACGAGCTGGACGAGCTGAACAAGGAGCGCCAGCGCATCGTCGAGGACATCACGAAGGAAGCGGTCGAAGCCGCCGAAGCGCAGCGGGCGCTGGGGCTCGACAAGGCGATTGTCGTGGCCAGCGAGGGCTGGAATGTCGGCGTGATCGGCATTGTTGCTTCCCGGCTCGTTGAGCGATTCTACCGGCCGGCCATCGTGCTGGGCATCGACCCGGCAACGGGGATGGCCAAAGGCTCGGCCCGCTCGATTCACGGCTTTGACATGTACAAGGCGTTGACCCAATGCGAGGCGTGGCTGGATCATTACGGCGGCCATCAGGCCGCTGCGGGGATGAGCCTGAATCGGGACGATTTGCCGGCATTCGCGGCCAAGCTCAACGAACTGGCGGCGGCGTGGCTAAGCGATGAAGACCTGGTCCCGCTGCTGAAGGCGGACGCGGCGTGCTCGCTCTCCGAGGTGCCCATCTCCAGCATCGAAGGGCTGGAGCGGCTGGCTCCTTACGGAATGGGCAACCCGACGCCGCGGTTTGTGTTTACGGATCTGACGCTCGGTGAGATCCGCACGATGGGCAAGGAGAAGCAGCACCTCAAGCTGGCGCTCTCGCAGGCACAGGCGGAAACCGCCGCCGCAGTCGAAGCGGTCGGCTTCGGCAAGGGCTGCTTGTCAGGCCTGATGGCGCCGGCGGCGCGGCTTGACGTGCTTGGCGAGCTGTCAATCAACGAATGGAACGGCGTGCGCAAGCCGCAGATTCTGCTTCAGGATTTGCGCATCCCCCACTTCCAGTTGTTTGACTGGCGCGGCGCCACGCAGATGGAGCTGAAGCTCGCCGGTCTCACCGCGGCGCTGGCAGCTGCTCCGGGCGACGGCGCTCCGCCGGCCGTCGTGCTGTTTGCGGAAGCGGATCAGGCAGGCTACGCCAAAGCAGCGCTTCCGGACAAGGAAAGCTTGCCGCTTTATGTGCTGCAAGCTGACGGCACGCCGCGCCCGGCGAACGCCGAGGGCGAGCGCCACGACTTGGCGGCGCTACCCGACGTCGTGCTTTACTCCGCGCCTGGCAGCGTCGAACAGCTGCGCAGCGTCGTGCGCGCAGCGCGCAGCATGGCCCGCTGCTACGCCGTGTTCGCCGAGCTGCGGCCGATGGCTGCCGGGGCGATGCCGTCGCGCGATACGTTCAAGCTCGTCTACGGCACGCTGCTCAAGCAAGGGGGCTGGGACGTGTACGACCGCGCCTTGATGCAAGCGTTCAGCAAACGCTCGGGGCTGTCGCCGGCGATGATTGAATTCATCCTCCAGGTATTCGAGGAGCTTGGCTTTATCGGGCGCAGCGGCTCGCGTTACCAGCCGCATGACGCTCCGGTCAAAAAGGATTTGTCGACGTCCCGACTGTATCGCGAGCGGGAAGGACGTCAGGAAGTGGAATCCCTGCTGCTATACGCATCCGCCAAGGAGCTGGAGCAGTGGATCGTTGCACATAAAGAGAAGGAAAAGATGGAGGAATGGGCATGAATTTCAAGGATTACATTCGCGTGATTCCCGATTTCCCGCAGCCGGGTATCCGCTTCAAGGATATTACGACGCTGCTGCAAAACGGCGAAGCGTACAGAGCCGCCATCGATGCGATGCGCGAGCTGATCAAGGACAAGCAAATCGATCTGATCGCCGGACCCGAGGCGCGCGGCTTTGTGGTTGGCGCGCCGCTGGCTTATGCGCTGGGCGTCGGCTTCGTGCCGATCCGCAAGAGCGGCAAGCTGCCGGGAGAGACGATTGAGGCCGATTACGCGCTGGAATACGGCAAAGACAAGCTGTCGATGCACAAGGACGCAATCCGTCCCGGACAACGCGTGCTGATTGCCGACGACCTGCTGGCAACCGGCGGCACGATCCAGACGTCGATCAATCTTGTCCGTCAATTGGGCGGCGACATCGTCGGCGCGGCTTTCCTGATCGAGCTGGGTTATCTCGACGGTCGCGGCAAGCTCGACGGCATCGACGTCGTCTCGCTGATGCAATATTAATCGCGCTGGCACCCGAATTATTGCCTAGGTAATAATTCGGGTGCTTTTTGCATCCAAAGCCCGCTGCGGCGCGGGTTTGCGCATCTTTTTCCGCCGGGAAAACAAAAGATTCGCCTGCTGTTCGTCGACGTGCCGCGCCGCAATCGTCCCGAAACGCTGCAGTTGTTGTCGAATCGGCGTTGCCGGGCAGTTGACGGGGAGCCTGCCTTGCAGGCATAATGAATTAAAATCGATTAAAGGAATGGATGGATTCATGGGGATCGAGCAGCTGCTGGAGAAGGCCGCTACCTATCTAAAAGAAAATGACCTGCAGAAGATACGCGAGGCCTACGAATTTGCCGATGAAGCCCATCACGGTCAAGTGCGCAAATCGGGGGAGCCGTATATTTTGCACCCGCTGGCGGTTGCCGACATTCTCGTCAATATGCAGATGGACGTCACCTCGATCATGGCGGCGCTGCTGCATGATGTTGTCGAGGATACGACGGTTTCTTTGGAAGCGGTGCTGGACAAATTCGGCAAGACATGCGCCATGCTCGTCGACGGCCTGACCAAGCTGGAGCGGATCAAGTTCAAGTCGAAGGAAGAGCAGCAAAACGAAAATTACCGCAAAATGTTCGTAGCGATGGCGCAGGACATTCGCGTGATTTTGATCAAGCTAGCCGACCGGCTGCATAATATGCGTACGCTGAAATACCAGTCGGAGGAAAGCCAGCGCCGGATTGCGGAAGAGACGCTGGAAATTTTTTGCCCGATTGCGCATCGTCTCGGTATTTCCACAATCAAGTGGGAGATGGAGGATATCGCTTTGCGTTATCTGAACCCGCAGCAGTATTATCGCATCGTGAACCTGATGCAGAAGAAGCGGGCCGAGCGTGAGCAATATATTGAAGACGTGATCCAGAGCATCCGCGAGAAGCTGGAGGAAATGGGCATTCAAGGCGATATTTCCGGCCGGCCCAAGCATATTTACAGCATTTATAAAAAAATGACCTCGCGCGGCAAGCAGTTTAATGAAATTTACGACCTGCTCGCTTTGCGCGTCATTGTCGACGGCATCAAGGATTGTTACGCGTCCCTGGGCATCATCCATACGCTCTGGAAGCCGATGCCGGGCCGGTTCAAGGATTATATCGCCATGCCCAAGCCGAACATGTACCAGTCGCTGCATACGACGGTCATCGGACCCAAAGGCGAGCCGCTGGAGGTGCAAATCCGTACGTGGGATATGCACAAGACGTCCGAGTTCGGGATCGCCGCCCACTGGGCGTACAAGGAAGGCTCGGTCGTGCCGTCGGGGACGTTCGAGGACAAGATGAACTGGTTCCGCGAAATTTTGGAGCTGCAGCAGGAAACGAACGATGCGTCGGAATTTATGGAATCGATGAAGATGGATTTTTTCTCCGATCTCGTTTTTGTATTTACGCCCAAGGGCGAGGTGATCGAGCTGCCGGCCGGTTCCGTGCCGCTTGATTTTGCCTATCGCATTCATACCGAGGTGGGGAACCGGACGATCGGCTCCAAGGTCAACAGCCGGATTGTACCGCTGGACCATAAGCTGAAAACGGGCGATATCGTCGAAATTTTGACTTCCAAGCATTCATACGGCCCCAGTCAGGATTGGGTGAAAATCGCCCAGTCGTCGCACGCCCGCAGCAAGATCAAGATGTGGTTCAAGAAAGAAAAGCGCGAAGAGAACGTGGAAAAGGGCCGCGACATGATCGAGCGCGAGCTCAAGCGGCTGGGCTTTGAGCCGTCTGGGCTAACCAGCGACGACAAGATGCTGGACGCCGCGCGGAAGTACAATTTTAACGATATCGACGATATGCTGTCGGCTGTCGGCTTTGGCGGCATTACAGCTGCGCAAATTTGCACGAAGCTGACGGAGAAGCTGCGCAAGGAAGCCGAAGAGGCGCAAGCGCAAGCGATGGAGCTGACGAGCGAGGTCAAGGAAGTGAAGTCGGCCCCGGCAGGCGAGCGCAAAAACCGCCCGACCAATGGCGTGCGCGTCAAGGGCGTCGACAATTTGCTTGTCCGTTTTGCCCGCTGCTGCAACCCGGTGCCGGGCGATGCGATTATCGGATACATTACGCGCGGACGCGGCGTTTCCGTCCATCGTCAGGATTGTCTGAACATTCCGGTTAGCGAAGGCGAAGAGGACCGCGTGATTGAGGTCGAGTGGGCCGAAGCGGTCGAATCGAATTTTAACGTCGAGATTGAAATTACCGGCCACGACCGGCGGGGGCTGCTCAACGAGGTGCTGCAAGCGGTATCGGAGAGCAAGACGATGATTTCCGCCGTTTCGGGACGTTCGGATAAAAACAAAATGGCGATGATTCATATGACCATTCTGATCAAAAATATCGATCACCTGCATAATGTCGTCGAGAAGATCAAGCGCGTCAAGGACGTGTATTCGGTGCAGCGCATCATGCAGGCGTAAGATTCGGGAGAAGCCAGACATGCGAGTGATTGTGCAAAGGTGCAAGCAAGCGGAAGTGACAGTGGACGGAAGCAGCGTGGGCCGCATCGGCGAAGGGCTGCTGCTGCTCGTCGGCGTCACGCACGAGGATACGGAGCAGGACGCGCGGTATTTGGCGGATAAAATTGCCGGGCTGCGCATTTTTGAGGACGGCGAAGGCAAGATGAACCTGTCGGTGCAGGAGACGGGCGGGGCGATTTTGTCGGTTTCGCAGTTTACGCTTTATGGAGACTGCCGCAAGGGCAAGCGGCCGAATTTTATGGCGGCGGCCCGTCCGGAGCTGGCCCGACCGCTGTATGAGACATTCAACGGGCTGCTGCGCGAGCGTGGTCTGCCGGTGGAAACCGGCGCTTTTGGGGAAATGATGGATGTGTCCCTGATCAATTGGGGGCCGGTGACGCTGATCCTCGACAGCAAGTAGCGGTTAATCGCAGCCTGATCTGGCAACACTGTAGATATCCTACAGCCAGAAGGAGCAGCGTGAATCAGCTATGAGGCAATCGATCAAACACAAAGCGATGATGTCCGCGGAGCAGCAGCTTCAGCAGGGAGGCTGGCCCGAAAGGCAGGGCCAGCTGCCGTCGTTCGGCGACGTGGAAATGAGCGCGGAGTTTACCTCCGAGCAGGAGCGGCTGAAAAGCATTCCGAAAAAAACGTACAGGTAGCGAAAAGCCTTCGGCGCGTCGTGGCGGCCGGAGGTTTTTTAATGATCTGTTTGTATAGTTTAGCTGACGAACATTTCTCTGGGGCGGCGAAATATGGTACACTATCCAATAGCGCCTATGGCAACGTGACAATGTGATGGAGGGTTCCACTTGCAAATCGCTTTGAGCAAAATCGGCTTTGATGAGTTTTCAACGGAAATATTTCATATACATCGCTTGTTTTTTGAAGAAGCGAATATCGGGGCGGAAGCAGCGGCCGACACGGAGCTGCTCGTTTCGCTGCGGCTGGAGGAGGACGAGCAGGAAGCGCGCGGCTATGCCGATCTGAGCTTGCCCGGCGGCTCCGGGAGCTGGCAAGCGGGCAGCGTGCGCGTCTTCGGAGCGGCAGCCGACCGTAAGGCGATACGCCGGCGGGCCGTGTTGTCGGCATTGCTGCAAGCGCTGCAGCAGATGACGGGGCTTGAGCAGCCGTGGGGCATCCTGACAGGCGTGCGTCCGACCAAGCTGATGCACAATCTGCTGCAGAAGCATTCGGCCGAGGAATGCCGGCACATTCTGGAGGAGCAATATCTGGTCAGCGAGACGAAAGCGCGGCTGCTGATCGACATAGCCGAGCGCCAGCTAAAGGTCATTCCCGACCTGTTCCGGCTTGACGGCGAGGTCAGCTTGTATATCGGCATTCCTTTTTGTCCGACCAAATGCGCCTACTGCACATTCCCGGCTTACGACATTCGCGGCAATAACGGCTCAGTCAACGGTTTTCTCGCCGGGCTTCACGAGGAGCTGCGGCAGACGGGCGCTTGGCTCAAGCAAGCCGGGCTGAAAATAACGACGATTTACTGGGGCGGCGGTACGCCGACCAGCATTACCGCCGAGGAAATGGATGCGCTGTTCGTTACAATGCACGAAGCGTTGCCGGAAATGGGGCACGTGCGCGAGCTGACGGTGGAAGCGGGCCGGCCGGATACGATTACCCCGGACAAAATCCGCGTCATGCTCAAATGGAACGTCGACCGGATCAGCATCAATCCGCAGAGCTTTACGCAAGAGACGCTGGATGCGATTGGCCGGCACCATACGGTTAAGGAGACGGTCGAGAAGTTTCTGCTGTCCCGCGAGATGGGCATGGACAACATCAATATGGACCTGATTATCGGCCTGCCGAACGAAGGTATGACCGAGCTTGAGCGTTCGCTGGCCGAAACTGAGAAGCTGATGCCGGAATCGCTGACCGTGCATACGTTATCGTTCAAGCGGGCTTCGCGCATGACGCAAAACCGCGAGCAATACGAGGTTGCCGAACGCGACGAAATTGCCGACATGATGGAGCGGGCGATTCAATGGACGGAAGCGAAGGGCTACGTGCCCTACTACCTGTACCGGCAAAAAAATATTCTCGGCAACCTGGAGAACGTCGGTTACGCGCTGGAAGGCCGGGAAAGTCTCTACAACATCCTGATGATGGAGGAGCGGCAGACGATTATCGGCGTCGGCTGCGGAGCCGTCAGCAAAATTGTGTTTCCGCGCGCGGGGGAGACGGCGGACGGGGCGCCGCAGCGTATCGAACGTTTCGCCAATCCCAAGGAACCGAATGCATACAATCAGACCTATCAGGATTATATCGATAAAAAAAGAGAGCTGCTGAACGAGGCGTACGCGCCATTTGTCCGGCAGGCTGATTAGAAACGGGCAGGTGGACGAAATCATGGCAAAAGGAACTAGCAGCAGCGGTCCGGTTTCCAAAGGGTGGCTGTTCTGGATGTGGGCGCTGATTGTGGCGGCTGTGCTGGCCGCAGCGGCGGCTTTGTATGTAGAACGGGACGCGTTGCCGCAGCAGGGGCGCACCGGCGAAGAAGCGGCGCTGGAGACGGTGCAGTCGGTCAAGCAGCCGAAGTCGTCGTATGACGTGATCGTGGTCGGGACTGATCCGGAAGGGGTAACGGCAGCGATTTCCGCTGCGCGCAGCGGATTGTCGACCTTGCTTGTCGATGGTCGAGACCGCGATATTCTTGGCGGCTTGATGACGCTGGGCTGGCTCAATTCCATCGATATGAACTATAAACCGGATCAGCACGGCGTGTTTAACAAGGGGCTGTTCACGGAATGGTTCGACCGGATTGAGGGCGATTCGTTTGATGTAGTCACGGCAGCCAATGCGTTCTACGATCTGGTGCGCAAGGAGCCGAACATCGATGTGCTGCTCAAGGCGCAAAAGATGGAGCCGCTGGTGGAAAGCAGCGGGGCGGCCCGCACCGTCACCGGCGTTCAATTGACGCTGGCGAACGGCAGCCAACAAACCGTGCACGCCAAATCGGTCATCGACGCCACGCAGGATGCCGACATCGCCGCGGCGGCAGGCGTGCCGTACACTTACGGACGTGAGGATATCGGCGACAAAAACGCCAAAATGGCGGTTACGCTCGTTTTTCGTTTGAAAAATGTGACGCCGGACGTCTGGAGCGCGATCCAGAAGCGGTTGAAGGACGACAAGGACCCCGGAACGGACGCCAACGAGGTTAGCGCCTGGGGCTACGGGGAGCTGTATAACTATCCGGAGTTTAACAAAGGCAAGGCCAAAATGCGTGGCTTGAATATCGGCCGGCAAAATAACAACACCGCGCTGATCAACGCACTGCAAATTTTCGGCATTGACGGATCGGACCCGCAAAGCCGCGCCGAAGCGGTGCGCATCGGACAAAGCGAAGCTGAGCACGTCGTCGATTATCTGAAATCGCACTACGCCGAATTTGCCGGCGTCGAGCTCGACGCCACCGCCCCGGAGCCGTATGTCCGGGAAACGCGCCATATGCTGGGCGAATATCGCTTGAACATTATCGATCTGCTGGAAAACCGCGATCAATGGGACCGTATCGCGATTGGCTCCTATGAAGCAGACATCCAGCGCATCGCACCAACCGACGGAGGCGCTGTCGTGCTCAATCCGCAGCAATACGCCGTTCCGTTCCGCAGTCTCGTTCCGCTTGAAGTCGACGGGCTGCTCGTCGTCGGCCGCGCGGCCAGCTATGATTCGCTGGCCCACGGCAGCGCGCGTGTGATTCCAACCGGCATGGCCGAAGGCCAATCGGCGGGAGCGGCTGCCAAGCTGGCGCAAGAGAAGAATATGACCTTCCGGCAGCTTTCGGCGTCCAAGGCCGATATAGCCGAGCTGCAGAGCCGGTTGAATCAAATGGGCATGGAGCTGCAGCCGTTTACGGTTAAGCCTGCGCCTTATATGACACACAAATCGTATGAAGGGCTGAAAGCAGCGGTCCGTCTGGCGCTCGCTACGGGCGGCTACAAAAACGAATTTGCGCTCGACGATCCGTCCAATGCCAAACGGATGGTCAATCTGGCCGGCGGGGCCAAAAAAATCAAGCCGGCCGCGTTTGCGGGCGATCCGTCCGCCGCGATTGCCGGCATGAATGCGCCGGATAAAGCGCCGCTGACCTTGGAGCAGGCATGTTACACGCTGACAAGCGCGCTTGGCGCTCAGGTTCAGGCGGGCGAAGCGCAATCCGAGCTGATGCGGCGCGGGCTGCTGACGGAAGCGACGCTGCAAACGATCGCCAACCGACAAAGCTTGAGCAATGGCGATACATATATGCTGATTAAAGATTTGCAGGCCGGGCTGACGGGCACGCCATAAGCGGCTGTCTGTCAGGATTATGCACAAAAAGCCTTTTCTCTTTTCGGAGGGAAAAGGCTTTTTGGGCAATGCCGGAGACTTTATTTGGATGCGCTTACAAGTTAATCTTCCTGCTCGTCGTCTGCGGCGGCATCGTCCGAATCCGAATCGTCTTCATCGTCGCCGTCGTCGGTTTCGTCGTCCGCTTCCGCGTCTGCCGAATCGCCTTCGTCTACGTCTACGTCTACGTCCTCGTCCTCGTCCTCGTCGTCGGCATCGGCATCGGCGTTGTCCTCGTCCGTAGCTTCCTCCGCCGCGCCTTCGTCTTCATCTGTGGTCTCATCATCGTCAGCGTCTGCTTCGCCGCTGTCTTGCTCAACGCTCTCGTCGCCCCCGTCTTCGTCATCCGCCGCGTCATCCGCGGTTTCCTCTACCGCGCTTTCCAAGCTCTCTTCCTCCGCCGAATCCTCTGAAAGCTGTAATCCAAATGTCCGTTCGTCCCGCCACCGCTCATCCAAAGTCATAGCCGGCTTGCCTCCTTCAAAAAAATCATTGTCAAGGATGATTCCTTGCCCTACATGTATATGTACGGCGGCGCACTTTAGACGAGCGCATGACATGAAAATTGTTGAAAAAATAAAACGAGCCGCCACCGCCGCTGCGTCTGCGCACATGCAGCAAAAAGGCCGTCCGGGAGCATTCCCGAACAGCCTTGTGCGCACGGCATCAGGCGGAAGACGAGCGCCTTACAGAATAGCGTCCAGCGACCAGTCGCCGGCGCCGATCAGCGCCACCCCTACAGCAATTGCCAGCAAAACCAGATTGTATTCATAGCCGCCCGCAGTGGACCACAGGCCGTTTTTACCGTGAACCTTGACGATCGCGACCAGCATCGTCAGCGCAATCAGCGCGCCGGCGACCGGAGTCCAAAGTCCCAAAGCGAACAGCAGCCCGCCTGCCAGCTCGCCGAGTCCTGCCAGCACCGCCATTGCTACGCCGGGTTTCATTCCCAGTGATTCAAAAAATCCGCCCGTACCTTTCGGCCCGTACCCGCCAAACCAGCCAAACAGCTTTTGCGCGCCGTGCCCGACAAACAACAATCCAACAATCAAACGAATGATCAATAATCCTGCAGCCATTATCAACATCTCCTTAGTAAATAAATTTTAATAAATAACTTACTTTATGTAAGTATATTAACCTGTGCACTTACTTTTGTCAAGCGACTATGCTAAAATAGATATTAAGGAGATGATTCGTATGGAACAGTTTCATTTATGCCCGAAATTTGAAAATGCTTTTGAGTTGATCGGCAAGCGTTGGACAGGTCTCATCATTCGCGTGCTGATGAACGGTCCTAAGCGTTTCAAGGATATTTCCGACATGATCCCGAGCATGAGCGACCGGATGCTTTCCGAACGCTTCAAGGAGCTGGAGGCCAGCGGCATCATCACCCGGCACGTCTACCCTGAAACGCCTGTGCGCATTGAATATGAGCTGACGGAAAAGGGCAAAGGGCTGGAGCCGGTCATGGACGAGCTGCAAAAGTGGGCGGACAGCTGGTAGTAAGCAGGCTGGACGGCCCATTATCGCCTGACGCGGGTGTCAATTGGCAACTCTTGACTTTGTCGCATTCTGCGATTAAAATAACAGTTAATGTGATTCAAACATTGTATGATCCGTTGAAGGGATAAAGTAACTCGCCCCCACATCTGCAGAGAGGAAGGCCTTGGGCTGCAAGCTTTCCGGTGATGAGCGAATGAAAGACCTCCCCGAGGACCGGCAGGGAACCGCAGGCATCCGTCGATTCGAACCGGCGATGTGCTGTCAGTAGCTGCCGCGCGTGTAACGGGCGTTAACCGTCAAGAGCGGGTTGCTTGTGCAGCTCGAACGTGGGTGGTACCACGGGAGATGAAGGTGTTCAAATCTCTCGTCCCTGACTGATGTCGGGGGCGGGGGATTTTTTATTTTTTCGGCAGGAAGGAACAGGAGGTCGTACGCATGAGTATTCAAAAGCCTAAAGGCACGCAGGATCTGCTGCCGGGCGAAGTGGAGAAGTGGCAGTACCTGGAGTCGCAGGCGCGCAAGCTGTGCCGCAGCTTCAATTATAAAGAAGTCCGCACGCCGGTTTTCGAGCATACTGAGCTATTTGCCCGCGGCGTCGGCGAAACAACGGATATTGTCGAGAAGGAAATGTATACGTTTCTCGATAAAGGCGATCGCAGCATCTCGCTGCGCCCGGAAGGAACGGCCGGCGTCGTCCGCGCGTATGTCGAGAACAAGCTTTATGGCGAGCCCGATGTCAGCAAGCTGTATTATATCGGACCGATGTTTCGTTATGAGCAGCCGCAAGCCGGCCGCTATCGGCAGTTTCATCAGTTCGGCGTCGAAGCGTTCGGCTCGGTCGATCCGGCGATCGACGCCGAGGTGATTGCGCTGGGCTATACGTTTTACAAGGAAATCGGTCTGCGCAATGTGAGTGTGGAAATTAATTCCGTCGGCACGCCGGAAGTGCGGGCGGCTTACAAGGAGCAGCTGCAGCAGTTTTTTGCCCCGGTTCGCGAGCAGCTTTGCAAGGACTGCCAATCGCGTTTTGAGCGCAACCCGATGCGCATTCTCGACTGCAAGATCGACCACAAGCTGGGCGAAGGCGCGCCGAACATTTTGCAGCATCTGGACGAAGCGTGCAGTACGCATTTTGCCGCTGTGCAGGAGCATTTGCAAGGCATGGGCATTCCGTTTACGGTCAATCCGCGGATGGTGCGCGGTTTGGATTACTACACGCATACGGCGTTCGAATACAAATCGGCCGGCATCGGAGCGATTGACACGATCGGCGGCGGCGGCCGCTACAACGGGCTTGTCGGGCAAATCGGCGGCAACGACCAGCCGGGCGTCGGTCTTGGCCTCGGATTGGAGCGGATTCTGCTCGTTCTCGCCAATCAAGGTGTGGAGGTGCCAAAGCCGGATACGCTGGGCGTGTATTTGATCGGTCTTGGCGAAGCGGCGGAGAAGGAAACGGCCAAGCTGCTGTATAAGCTAAGGCTGCAGGGCGTCAGTGCCGAGCGGGATTATCAGGGACGCAAAATCAAAGCGCAAATGAAATCCGCCGACCGGATGCAGGCTCAATTCGTGGCGATTCTCGGCGACGATGAGCTGGCCAAAGGCGAAATTGCCGTGAAAACGATGGCAACCGGCGAACAGCGCACGGTGCGCATTGCCGATCTGGAAGAGCGCGCGGCGACGATTTTATTCGGATAAAACACAAGTTTAGCAACAACACTATACAAGGAGGTTATTTCATTATGTTGCAAAGATCGCATCATTGCGGACAGCTCCGCAAGGAACATGTAGGACAAACGGTAGTATTAAACGGCTGGGTGCAGCGCCGCCGCGATTTCGGGGGGCTGCTGTTCATCGACCTGCGCGACCGCAGCGGCCTGGTCCAGCTTGTCTTCAACCCTGACTTTTCCGGCGAGGCGCTGGCTGTAGCCGACCGTGTGCGTAACGAGTATGTGCTGAAGATTCAAGGCAAGATTGTCGAACGCGATGCCGAGACGATCAATCCGAACCTGGAGACAGGGGAAATCGAAGTCCAGGTGACGCACATCGAGATTCTGAACGGCGCCAAAACGCCGCCGTTTTTCATTGAAGACGGCATCGAAGTCGACGAATCCGTGCGTTTGAAATACCGTTATTTGGACCTGCGCCGTCCGGAAATGCAAAAAACGCTGATGCTGCGCTCCAAAGCGTCCAAGCTGTTCCGCGATTTCCTGGACGACAACGGTTTTATCGATGTAGAAACGCCGATTTTGACCAAAAGCACGCCGGAAGGCGCGCGCGATTATCTCGTGCCAAGCCGGGTGCATCCGGGCGAATTTTTTGCCCTGCCGCAATCGCCGCAAATTTTTAAACAGCTGCTGATGGTGAGTGGTCTTGAACGGTACTACCAAATCGCCCGCTGCTTCCGCGACGAAGACCTGCGCGCCGACCGCCAGCCTGAATTTACGCAAGTCGACATCGAAACCTCCTTCTTGTCGCAGGACGAGCTGCTCACGCTGATGGAGGAGCTGGTGGCCAAGCTGATGAAGGAGACGGCCGGCGCCGATATTCCGCGTCCGTTCCAGCGCTTGAGCTATGCCGACGCAATGGGCAAATACGGCTCCGACAAGCCGGATCTGCGCTTCGGGCTGGAGCTCGTCGAGGTGTCCGATATTGTCGCGTCTTCAGGCGTGCAGGTGTTTGCCAATGTAATTAAAAACGGCGGCCAGGTCAAGGCGCTGAACGCCAAGGGCTGCGGCACGTGGAGCCGCAAGGAAATCGACGACCTCGGGCCTTTCGCGGCGCGTTACGGAGCCAAAGGTCTGGCGTGGATTCAAGTCAAAGACGGTGAATTCAAAGGGCCGATCGTGAAATTCTTCAGTGAGGCGGAAATCGCTGCATTAACCGAACGTCTGGACGCGCAAGAAGGCGATCTGCTGCTGTTCTCTGCCGACAAAAAGAAAGTTGTCGCCGATGTGCTCGGCAACCTGCGCCTGAAGATCGGCCGCGACCTCGGTCTGATCGACGAGTCGCAATTCAAGTTTGCCTGGGTCGTCGATTTCCCGCTGCTGAGCTACGACGAAGAAGAAAAACGTTACGTTGCCGAGCATCATCCGTTCACGCGTCCCAAGGAAGAAGACGTGCACCTGTTCGACACCGATCCGGGCCAAATTCGCGCGCAAGCGTACGATCTTGTGCTTAACGGCTACGAGGTGGGCGGCGGCTCGATGCGGATTTACAAGCGCGAGGTGCAGGAGAAGATGTTCAAGGCGCTTGGTTTTTCCAAGGAAGAAGCCGTCGACAAGTTCGGCTTCCTGCTGGAAGCGTTCGAATACGGTACGCCTCCGCATGGCGGCATCGCTTTTGGCTTCGACCGTCTGGTGATGCTGATTGCCGGCCGCACCAACCTGCGTGAAACGATTGCGTTCCCGAAAACGGCCAGCGCGACCGATCTGCTGACCGATGCGCCGGGCACAGTGGACGACAAGCAGCTGGAGCAGCTGTCGATCCGGCTGGCGCTCAAGCAGCCTGCCGTTAAGGCCTAAGGAGGGGTAACCCCGATGCTTCATCAGTTTTCCCGCACTGAGCTGGCGATTGGTCCCGAAGGGCTTGAGGTGATGAAAAACAGTACGGTGGCCGTGCTTGGCATCGGCGGCGTCGGTTCGATTGCCGCTGAAGCGCTGGCGCGCACCGGCGTGGGCCGGATCATCCTGATCGATAAGGATGTTGTGGATATCACCAATATCAACCGGCAAATTCATGCCTTGACGACCACTGTCGGGCAGCCGAAGGCCGATTTGATGCGCGACCGCATCAAGCTGATCAACCCGGAGTGCGACGCTGTGGCGCTGCGGATGTTTTATACCGAAGAGACGTATGAGAAGCTGTTCGAATATCCGCTTGATTATGTGCTCGACGCCAGTGATACGATCAGCTACAAAATCCATTTGATCAAGCAATGCTTGCAGCGGAAGATTCCGATCATTTCCAGCATGGGCGCGGCCAACAAGATGGACCCGTCGCTGTTCAAGGTCGCCGATATTTCGAAGACGGAAATGGACCCGCTGGCGCGGGTCATCCGCCACAAGCTGCGCAAGGAAGGGATCAAAAAAGGCGTCAAGGTCGTGTTCTCGACCGAGCAGCCGATGAAGCCGCGCGAGGATGTGACGCAGCGGATCGTGCCGGATAACGCGCCGGATATCCGCAAGGCGCAAATGCCGCCGGCGAGCAACGCGTTCGTGCCGCCGGTTGCCGGCCTGATCATGGTCAGCGCTGCCGTGCGCGACTTGCTTAGCGCGGCAGCGAAGCGGAAGTAGCATACAGATTTGTAGCCAAGCCGTACAGCCTGAAGAGGCTGTGCGGTTTTTTACTGGTTTGGGCGCGGTTCGGGTGGTCTGCCAGGTTGGTTATCCACAGTGGGTAGTTATTGATCGTTTGATGTCTGGGCCGTTTCATGACAAACGCTTGTTCGAACGGTATAATGGAGGGATGGAAGCCTCGCGACAGGAGGCGGATTTTCGGAGGAAAGCGGGAGGGCAGGCATGGATTTGTTTTCATACGCCGCGGAGCAGGAGCCGGCGGGCAAGCTGCTGGCCGACCGGATGCGGCCGACAACCCTGGACGAGTACATCGGCCAGGAGCATATTGTAGGGCCGGGCAAGCTGCTGCGCCGCGCGATTGAAGCCGACAAGGTTGGCTCGATCGTGCTGTACGGACCGCCCGGCACGGGCAAAACGACGCTGGCGCACATTATCGCTTGCCGCACGCAGGGCGGGTTCGTCAAGCTGAATGCGGTGGAAGCGTCGGTTAAAGATGTGCGCGAGGTGATCGAGCGCGCAGAGGCGGACAAGTCGTTGTACGGCCGGAAAACGACGTTGTTTCTTGACGAGGTGCATCGCTTCAACACCTCGCGTCAGGATGCGCTGCTGCCGGCTGTGGAGCAGGGCATCCTGATCTTGATCGGCGCGACGACGGAAAACCCGTTTCACCATGTGAACGGGGCGCTCTTGTCGCGCTCGACGCTGTTTCAGCTGCAGCCGCTGACAGCTGAGCATGCGCTCGCCGCGATGCGGCGCGCCTTGGCCGACCCCGTCAAGGGGCTCGGCTTCATGCGCCTCGACGTTGAGGAAGAGGCGCTGGCGCACATCGCGCGCATGGCGGCCGGCGATATCCGGCGCTCGTTGAACGCGCTGGAGCTGGCTGCGCTGACGACGCCGCCGGAAGCGGACGGCACGGTGCGCGTGACGCTGGAGGTGGCGGAGGAGTCAATCCGCCGCCCGGTCGTCCGCGCGGACGAATCGACGCAATACGATGTCCTGTCAGCGTTCCACAAGAGCGTGCGCGGCTCCAGCGACGCGGCGCTGTTCTGGTTTTTGTACGCGGTGGAGAAGCTGGGCATGGATCCGATGACCTTCCTGCGCCGGCTGATCGTGGCCTGCAGCGAAGACATCGGTCTGGCGAATCCGCAGGCGATGGTACAGGCGGTGACGGCAATGGACGCTTATCACAAAATCGGCTGGCCGGAATCGAAATATGTCATTGCGCAGGCGATTTTGTTTGCGGTCGAAAGCCCCAAGTCGAACTCGATCCCGCTGGCGATTGAACGGGCCATGCACGCGATGGATCGCGTGCGCGCGGCCGAGGTGCCGCTGCATCTGCGCGATACGCATTACAAGGGCGCCGAGCAGCTTGGGCATGCCGGGTACAAATATCCGCACAATTACCCGGGGCATTACGTCGACCAGCAATATTTGCCGGACGCGCTCAAGGATGAAGCGCTGTTTATTGCCAGCGAGCAGGGGACAGAGGAGAAGATGCGGCACAATCAGATGAGACGCAGGAGCATGCAAGCGTCTTCGCAGCTATCCAATGAACAATCATAATTTCATAAACGAAGCGCACCGCGGATTCCTGACAGAGCGGAGCGCTTCTTTTTTAGAAAACGGAAAATTTGACATATAAAACGTAATATTGGATATTGAAAATCGGCGCTTTTTATTTAAACTAAAGAGGTCGTGTGCAGTAAAGTTTTCCAGCTCTTTTAGTTGGATATAATTTACAAGCGAATTTGCGAGCGAAGGAGAGATAGGGGAAAAGAGAGAGAAGAGGAGAGAGTTTTTGTTTTATGTCGTATATATATTAAATATTAATGCGACCGTATCGAGTAAAGAAACATAATTTGGAGGTTCGGTATGTTTAGAAAAACAACATCAATGTTGGTCAGCCTTACGCTGCTGTCCGGTTTCATTTTACCGACCAGCCAAGCTGCGCAAGCGAGAATCGATGCATCTGCGGATTCGTCGGTCAGTAGCGCCGTATATGGTGCAGAGGCAAGCGGCGATAGCTCGGTCAATACGTACATCATCAAATTCAAAGACGAGGATCAAGGCAAAAAATCGCTTCAGAAGAGCAAAAAAACGATTCGCAAGCAATTCAAGCACGCGCAAGCGCTGACGGCAACGCTGACGGCAAAGGAAGCCGCGCAGTTGCAAGCTGACGGCAATGTGCAGTTTGTGGAACCGGATGCGCCGATTCGCAAGGCTGCTGAGCAGGTTATGCCGAATTTAACGCAAATCCATGTTCCCGAGGTTCAAGCGACCGGCAATTTGGGCAGCGGTGTTTCCATTGCGTTGCTGGATACCGGCGTGGATACGAATTCTGCAGAACTGCACATCGCCGGCGGCGTGTCCTTCGTCCCGTCCGAGCCGACGATGGAGGATTGGAACGGTCACGGAACAGGAACCGCTGGTGTGATCGGCGCGCTCAAGGATAACAGTGGCCTTCTGGGTATCGCGCCCGAAGCCAGCTTGTATGAAATTAAGGTCATGGACCGCAATGGTCAAGGTACGTATTCCCAAGTCATCGAAGGGATCGAATGGGCGATTGACCATCACATCGATATTGTCTCGATGAGCTTCACAGGCAGCGTTTATTCGCAAGCTTTGAAAGACGCGATGCAAGCTGCGCACGACAACGGTATTTTGCTGATCGCCGCCACCGGCAACGATGGGGCGAAGAACGTCGAGTACCCGGCCAAGTTTCCTTCGGTTATCGGCGTGGGTGCAGTGGACGGCAATAATCAAATTGCGCCTTTCTCCAATACAGGCAAGGAATTGCAGATTGTCGCGCCTGGTGTGAATATCCCTTCGCTGGGCTTGCACGACACCCATGTGACGATGAGCGGCACCTCGCTTGCAGCTCCACATGTCGCTGGTGTAGCTGCGTTAATTAAAGCCAGCCATCCCGCCTACACAAATGTGGATTTGCGCGGAGCCTTGTTAGGCAGTGCAACGCCGTTAAGTGATCAAAGCGTCTATGGCAATGGCTTGGTGAACGCCTTGGCCGCTTTTGATAGTCAAAGCCAAGGCGACGGGAACAAGCAGCAAGTGAACGTTTCTTCGCTGAAGAAGGAGACGCTGGATCAGATTAAAAAGCAGTATTCCACCAAGATGCTGCAAATCGCGGCTTACTTCGAGCCTGAGTTAACCTCACTTTTGACAAGCGATCAACTGGCCGAGATGTTGAGTTGGTCGGAAGTGGATGTAGAGACGCGCATCGACGGTTTGACGAAAGTGGAACAAAATTGGCTGCGAAAATTGACGCCGGTCGATATGGTTTGGCAGGAGGACCGCAAAAAGCCGAAAAAGAAAGCGGCGGTGTCGCCAAACGCCTCGATTCAAGCGGCGAGCGGATTTTCTTTTACAGAAAAAAATAATCCTTATACTTACAAAAGCGACACAGACGGGGCTGTCGATACCATGTACCGAACGGCCAATCAAAAAGACGTGGACGTTTACCTGAGCGGTAAACACGGTCTCGATGTAAGCTTGATTCGCAGCTACAATTCGCTTGCCGCCAAAATGGCCGCACCGAACTATACGCAGGGCACAGGTTGCCCTACGGGTTCAACGATCAACAGCTCGGATTACGGTCCTTCGCAAGTGTCCGATTGCATGCAAAATGCATTGGCGGCTCCCGGTCTGCTTTCTGCGGCTAACCCGAACTATATTGCCGTCGGCTGGAGCTTAAATCTGCCCACTATGGATCAAGGTGTCAAAACGGATTTCATTTCCGCAAATCCGGTTTATGTGGGGACCGGAAAGCTGAATCCGACCAAGGTTTACTATAACCGTACTTACGGCGACAGCAATTCGTATACGTATGTGGAATTTATTTTGGATGACGGGTCGCGTTACCAGTTCCGCAATACGAGCACATCGCCCTATAACTATCCGTATGCGAACGTAACCTATACAAAAGCGACGGACGGGACGTATTATCTGAAAATTGACGACGGCAAGCTGGTCTATCATTTTGATGCGACTGGCCGAATCCTGGACAAAAAGAATTTCCTGGGCGATCAGGTGTTGTACGCTTATTCGACCAATGCTGTCACGATTACGGACACGGTCGGACGAACGATTCAGATCAATAACAACGGCACGCGCATTACGAGCGTCAGTTGGAAAGATAATCCGACAACCTTTACCCGGCAGATCATTTACAACACAGCATCCAATTCGTATACGTTCGGGGGCAAGGATCCCAATGCAGCCTTCGGCGGGACTTACGATCAATTGAACAGTGTACAGGACGAAACGGGGCATATTTTAAAAAGCTATACGTATTTTCAGCCGTCTGTCACGAATCATGCTGACTATAACTTTGAAGACGACTATCAATACGACCAGACCAATATTAGCGGGATTCCGAACCCTACACTGGATATTGTCAGCGGCAGCGATCCTGCCGAATCGTCGTTAGTGGCGAATCGGGATTTAGCCACGTACTCCGAGCTTCCGTATTTATTGCTGAATGCAGCTATAGACGATACGGGCATGACCGTGCAATACCAATATGACAGCTATAATCCGAACTGGTACACGGGAACGAACTACTTTTCCCGCGAAGCGAGTCGCCATACGGTAAGGCTGTATCTGGATCCCTACATGCTGACCTACATCGGTTACGTGCCTGTCCGCAATGTGTATTTCAAGTACACGAACGCCAGCGGCCAGCAGAAGGTTCTGACGCGTACCTACATGGAGATGGGAGGCAAACCGTTCTCGGAGATTTGGGGGAGACCGCGGCAAGGAGGAGATTACGGGAACTTCCGTTTAAGCTATGCGAGCTATCGCGGCGGCGATCAGCCCAAGGTAGCGACTGTTACCGCTTTGGGGGATTATACGGAAATGAAGTTTTACACCTACAGCGCGTTGGATCGGGAAAAGTACAATCTTGTTCATATCATGGACAGCTCAAGCACAGCGTCCTACGATATCAATGAGGTGCGCGGCTCGTACAGGTATACGTATTCTCCCAAAGAAGAAACCGGATTTCAATTTGATCCCGGTATGACCAAGCCGTATCTGGTCAAAACGTATGACAGCGGCAACCCGAACGATCCGAAACTTAGCGATTCCGGATTAATGAACTTTTTGAATACGGGCAATAGCCGAAGTTACCCGTCTTATTATGCGAGTTATGCTACTCTTCATAAAAATGAATATGATTCTTACGGTTATGTGACGTACGATGAGGATTCCTATGGGAATAAAACGAACACTACGTATGGCGGCCCATACCATATGATCAGCAATATGAAAAGAACGGCAGCCGACGGCTTGACCTCCTACCAGGAGGCAACCGCCTATAATCCTGACGGGACCATCGCTTCGATTACCCGGACCAGCACCTACCCGGACCCGTTGTATCCGACAGATCCGACCAAGCTGAAAACAGATACGATTGTCGTTGCGTATACGTCGTATGATGCTGTCAATAAGGTGCCTACGCATCGAAGAGAAACGGGCTCGGGCAACCAATTCAGCTTGTATCCGATTACTACCGACGTGGATATGGCTTATGACGCCAAAGGCTTCCATGTAACGACGGAGACGACGCAAATTACGTTAAAAACCGGACAATCGCCAACGTCCGTTACGCTCACTCATCTGTACGATGGCCAGGATCGTCCAATCAGCACGACATTTCCGGACGGCAGCAAAGCCCAGTATACGTATGACAACAAGGATCGGATGTTGACCGAGACGTATACGCCGCCAACGTCCAATCCGGGAGCGGCAAAGACGGATTCTTACAGCTATGACGATCCGAACCGCACGATTACCAAAACACTGGCTGACGGTGAGAAGGACATTATTGTTTACACGCCGTACGGGAATGTGGACAAGCAGCAGAAACAGGTAGGAAGCTCTGTTGTGACGACACTCGTCAATCAAACCAACAATGCAGGGAATATCATCAAGGAAATAGACCCTTTCGGAGATCCTGCCCAAAAGACGACTTACACCTATGCGAACAATGGCAAAGTGAGGACCGTGACCAATGCGCTCGGAGAAACGACCACGTACTCCTATGCCAATGCCGCCTATTTTACCTCCGGTTCCTCTACACGTCTTCAGGATACGGTTAAAGCTGTAACTGCGGACGGTAAACAAACCTGGTCCTATTACGACCGGGAAGGTCGATTGATCCAAACAGATGAGAACGGAGCACTGTTCAGAACGACGACCTATCAATATACGCCGCTCGGACAATTGAGCATGCAAAGTATTGCCTCGGGTTCATCTGTAGAAACGACTCGTTACGGATACGGCGGAATGGGTCACTTGATCTATATCCAGGATGCGATGAACCAAACTTACCAGTATGTGTACAACAGGCTGGATCAAATGAACGCTTATTACGTGAATGGAAGCGCCCAACCGCAAAAAACACAAACCTACAATGAGGTTGGCTGGCTGCTCACGCAAACGAATGCCGCAAATTTGAGCGAGTCTTTTGCCTATAAAACTACGGGCGCTCTGGAGTCGCATACCGACAAAGACGGGCAAATGCATGTATTCAGCTATACGCCTTACAACCAGCAAAGCCGGGTTTCGATTCAAAAGCCTGCCGGCACGGAGCTTTATTGGCAAACGAACAATTACGATCCGAACACGGGCTTGCTGCTTGGCACAGCCAACAGCGAGAATGAAACACAAACGTATCATTATGACATGTGGAAGCGTATGGATTGGCAGCAGGTCGCAGGCAAAACGTACAGCTTTGGTTACGATGCAAATGATCGGCTGCAGACCCTGACTTATCCGGACAGCAAACAGATCAGCTACACCTACGATAATCTGAATCGGATGTCTTCTGTCAGCTATCCGGGGATGGGCACAGTCAACTACTCGTATACATTGGCGGCTAATCAGGATACTTACACCGTCAGTTATCCGAACGGACTCAGTCAAAAAAAGCAAAGCGATAACTTTGGTCAATTGACGGCGGTAGGCCATTACAATAACAGCCCTACGGCAAATTGGAGCGAAGGCTTCGGTTACGACAAATTCGGCAATATTTTGTCCATAAACCGCAATGGCTCAGCCAACAGCTTTACTTATGACGCCTTGAATCGGGTATCATCGGAAACCACGCAAGGAGGTTCCAAATCGTATAGTTATGATTCACTAGGCAATCTGCAGTCTGTGGGCATTGCAGGAACGTCCTATGTGAACACTTACGATAATGCGAACCGGATCTCCGGTTACACGCAACCGGGCAATGTAAGCACGTATTCGTATGATAACCGCGGCAACCGGTTGACCAAGCTGCAATCGGGATTGACGTCAAGCTACAGCTATAATGCCGTCAATGAGCTGAAGACATTCGCTGACAATTCAGGAACGACGGCCAGCTACAGTTATTACGCCGATGGCTCCCGGGCTACCAAAACCGTGAACGGTAACGTAACGCGATTTGTATATTACAACGGACATCCGATTGAAGAGTTGAGCGCAAGCGGAACCACCAAATCGCGCAATATTTGGGGCAACGAGCTGATATACCGCGATAATGCCGGTACGGATGGAAAAACGGGTTACTACTGGTACAATGGTCACGGCGATGTCGTCAAGGTTACCGACGCAAGCGGCAGCACGCTCAATAGCTATGACTACGATATTTGGGGCAACAGCATTGGCAAAAGTGAAACGATGCTCAATCCGTTCCGATATGCCGGACAAATGCAGGACGATGAAACCGGATTGATTTACTTGACGGCACGTTATTACGATCCGGCCAATCAGCGCTTTTTAACCGAGGATGCTTATGCCGGTGATTTAAAAACGCCGCTCAGCTTAAATCAGTTTACGTATGCGTTCAACAACCCGCTAACCAATGGAGACCCGACCGGGCATTATTGCGAAGCCACGGTTAATGGCGTTCATTATTCGCATCCGGGAGCATGCAATGACGGCAAGGACGGAACAGCTCGTGAAAGCGGTCCGGGGTATACGCCTGATTATTTGTATTACACCACGCACCCGGGAAGCTTTAATGCGCCGGTGAAAGTAGAAACGCCTCCGGTTGTTGCAGGCAACCGCAGCTTTACGGTAGACAATGCAACAGGGCTTCAGAAGGACTCGGTGAAGGTCGACCAGACCGCCAAAGTCACCATTACCGTAGCGGGAACAGCCGGAACGAACGTCACGGTCAAAGCAGATGGTAAAGTATCGGTCGAAACGCCGGGCGGCGGCAAGGTTGACGTATCTGTACAAGGAGGCATCGTACAAGCTGCGAAAAGCGGAAGCGTTGTTTACAAACAGGATATTTCACAAGCAGTCGAAGTCAGCAATATCAAAATGGAAAATAAGGTTCATGTCATCAAGCCTACTGCGCGCGCCGACGGTTATGTGACACTGATTACGACCGATACGATCTTCACGATGAATATGAGCAATATCATTGGCGTCGATGCAGCGGAGGTAAAGTTGAAGTTTACGATTACTTCGGAAATTTCGTATAGTAAAGAAGATGCGGACGTAATTGGAGCTTTGTTGCTGTCCAGTGTGGGTGTGGGGATTTTGAAATATGTGCCCAAAATTCCGCTATGGGGGCAGCCGTCGGTTATTTAGCGTACAGCAAACCCATGCATCGGGAAGGATAGGGGAAACGTATGTCGGGTGATATCGGGACTATAGTGTTGTTCGCGCTGCTGGTGTTTGTCAGTCTTTCCTTTTTGCTCTGGGGAGCCAGCGGCGTAATCGCGTACGTCTTTCCTTCATTGACGGTGAGGGCGTATCGCAAGGTGTTTATGCATTATGCGTATGTAACAGCGGCGTTTTATGGCGGTTTTATCGGCTATATGCTGGTTAATGCGTACATGCTGCAAGCTACGTTGTTGGCTGCCGGAGCGCTGCTGCTGTTTCTGTTATCGTTTTATGTTCCGGCTTTTCGGCGGAAATCGCTGTTGACACCGCTGCTATGGGGCGTCTTGTGCATCGTATGGACGTTGATCGAACCGATCCCGGTCAAGTTTCCGTTCCTTTAGCTTGTGCGTGCGCTCGGCTGTGCGGGAGCGAGTGCTGGCGTGCGTGTGAGTCGCGGATGGGGCCGGTCAAGGCGCAAGCCTGTTCCTGATCGGGTGGGCCGATAAATAAGGCATGCAGAGCAAATAACCTTTCTCGGGAAATGCGGCGAATGGCCGAACTTCCGGGAGAGGTTATTTGACGTTGGCGTCTGCAGGTCAAGTTGGCACGCCGCGGCGCTGCTCTTTTTCCATATGGACGGAAAATACCTTTTTCGTTACAGGATTATAGCGGATGGTGACGATCAGCGGAAATTCCTGTTTGTGGCGGCGCACCCAAAAGCGAAACTGCCGCTGGTCAACGCCCGGCGCCACCGGAGCCCGGCCGAGGTACTGGTAGTCAAGCAGCGTGTACAGCTTGCGCGCTTCTTTGAACGCCATGCGGCTCCACATGGCGTAGTCCGGGTCGGGGTCAGCCGCAGGCGCCTTGAAGGCGCCACTGTCATTGTCCCCGCCCGCGGCCCCCCCGCCCGCGCCAGCCGGCGCGGGCCAGCCCCCTGCTGCTGCCTCAGCCGCAGCAGCACAGCACGGCGCAGCCCCGACGCGCTCAGCGAGCGTCTGGGCTGCGCCCACGGCCGCCTCGCTTTGCGTCGGGGCGGCCGCCACTGCCGGCCCCGCGCGTAGCGGGCCGGCCAGCTCCGGCTCCCGCGCTCCCGCAACGGGGGCCGGGAGCCCCCAAGCCGCCGCCAGCAGCACGGCGGCCGCCAATCTCCGATTGAGCCTTGCGTTCAATCGCATACGCTCACCTCCGCCGTTAGCGTGTGCGGAGGACCGGCCCTTTATCCGGCCGTTACAGCCGGAAAATCTTATACATATACGCCAGCGCCGCTTCGCTGCAGACGGCGCTCAGACGCCGGCGGAGCTCGGCCTTCGCTTCAGGCGTCGGCAGATGGCAGGCGTCCAGCCCATGCTTCTCCATCCAATGCCCGGCGGTCAAATAGCAGGCGCTGTTCCAGCCGCTTTTGACGCCGTCGGCGGTCAAGCGGTCGGATATGCCGCCAATGACCAAATCGGCCTTGCTCTGCAGCTCGTTCAGCGCGCGGTCGAAGGCCGCTTTCGAATCCTTGGTCGCCAGTCCCGTCACGGCTCGCAAGCGCCGCGTATCGATGCCTTCTTCGGCTTCCACAGCCCGGTAAATATCGACGGCCGCCTTGGGAAGCTCCCCGTCCTCGTAGCGTTCCTCGACCGAATACGGCTCCTCCAACAAGTTTCGGACCAGCGGAAACCATTCGGCAGCAATCAGCACCGGCTTTTTGGCCAGAAACCGCCCGTAAGCGGCCAAGCCTTCGCCGGCGAGCCGGTCGCGCCACAGCCACGGATCGTCGGAGAGGCCCGTATGCCACTGACCGGGCAGGGTGATCGAATCCATTGACGGGTGGCCGGGAATAAACGAAGAGAACGGCAAGATCCCGATATCCCGGATAAAAGCTGCGGCTTGCTCGTAGGTCGCCGCATGAAAAGCTTCCTGCTTGTGCATGTCCTCACTCTCCTGATCAAAAAAGCGTCGGCGATCACCGCCTGACGCTTGCGCTTTATGGATGTACCTTGTCGATAATACCGCCGCCCAGGCAAACCTCGCCGTCGTAAAATACGACCGATTGTCCAGGGGTCACGGCTTTCTGCGGCTGGTCGAACACGACCTCGCAGCTGCCGTCATCGGCCAGCGTCAGCCGCACGCCCTGATCCGGCTGGCGGTAGCGGAACTTGGCCGTGCAAGCGAACGTGCCGCTTGGCCGCGCCGGCGAAATCCAGTTGACGCCGGTTGCCGTCAAGCCTTGCGAATACATGGCCGGATGCGCGTCGCCCTGAACGACGAGCAGCTCGTTGTTGTCCAGATCCTTGCCGACAACAAACCACGGCTCGCCGCTGCCGGAGCCGCCAATCCCAAGGCCCTGACGCTGGCCTAGCGTATAATACATCAAGCCGTCATGCCGACCCTTGATATCGCCTGTCCGCAAATCGCGCATCACGCCCGGCTGGGCCGGCAAATATTGGCTCAGGAAGGTTTTGAAGTCGCGTTCGCCGATAAAGCAGATGCCAGTGCTATCTTTTTTGCGCGCGGTGGCCAGTCCCGCAGCAGCGGCGATTTCCCGCACTTGAGACTTGGGCAGGTGTCCGATCGGAAACATGGCACGCGAAAGCTGCTCCTGATTGAGCGCGTTCAGGAAATATGTCTGGTCCTTGCCCGGATCGTTGCCGCGCAGCAGCGTGAAGGCATCGCCGCGCCGTTCCACGCGGGCATAATGTCCGGTGGCGAGATAGTCGCCGCCCAAATCGATCACCTTTTGCAGCAGCTCGCCGAATTTGATTTCCCGGTTGCACATCACGTCTGGATTGGGCGTGCGTCCGCTGCGGTATTCGTCGAGAAAATAAGCGAATACCTTGTCGTAATATTGTTTTTCAAAATTCACCGTATAAAAAGGGATGTCCAGCTGATCGCACACCCGGCGCACGTCTTCGGCGTCGTCTTCGGCGGTGCAGTGGCCGAATTCGTCAGTGTCGTCCCAGTTTTTCATGAAAATCCCGATAACCTCGTAGCCCGACTGCTTCAACAGGAGCGCTGCGACCGAAGAGTCGACGCCCCCGGACATGCCCAGCACAACCCGCGTTTTTTTACTCATGCTCTACACGTTTTCCTTTCTCCGGGCCGACAGCCCTAATCTGTCTATCCCCTCATTATACATCCTGCGGCGAGAAAATTAAAATTTATTCATCATAATGACATTGTTTTTCTCCCATAAAACTTGGAGTTGTGATAACATGTATTATGATACACGGATGTTTAGGAATGTTTTGCCCGAAAATGGAAACGCTGTGTACCAGCGCGCAGGACAAGTTCTGCGGCGCAAATGGATCGAACGATGAGGTGTTATTTTGAAAATATCGACAAAAGGCCGTTATGGCTTAACGATTATGATGGAGCTCGCGAACCGGTTCGGCGAAGGGCCGACCTCGCTGAAAAGCATAGCGGAGAAGCATCAGCTCTCCGAGCATTATCTGGAGCAGTTGGTTGCACCCCTGCGCAACGCCGGTTTGGTCAAAAGCATTCGCGGCGCCTATGGCGGTTATATTTTATCGAAATCCCCTGAGCAGATCACTGCAGGGGAAGTCATTCGTGTGCTGGAAGGTCCGATTAGCCCGGTGGATTTTACCGAAGAAGACGACCCGGCCAAACGCGACCTGTGGATTCGCATCCGCGACAGCATTGCCGAGGTGCTGGATTCCACGACGCTTGCTTATCTGATCGCGTTTAAGGATGAAGGCAAGCAGGACAACTATATGTTCTATATTTAACGACAGGTGGCTTATGGACTTCATTTATCTCGATCACGCGGCCACAACTCCGGTGCATCCCGGCGTGTTGGAAGCGATGCTTCCTTACTATACAGAGCTGTTCGGCAATCCGTCGAGCACGCACAGCTTCGGCAGAGCGACGCGCACGGCGCTTAACCGCTTTCGCGATTCGATGGCGGCTTCACTGGGCTGCTCCCCGGCTCAGCTGATTTACACGAGCGGGGGCACGGAAAGCAACAATTTGGCGATTTTCGGCGCGCTGCCGCAGCTTTCCGCACAGCGCCGCCATCTCATAACGACACAAATCGAGCACCATGCCGTGCTGCATCCGTTCGAACGTTTGCAGAGGATGGGCTGGGACGTCACCTACCTGTCAGTAGGTCCGACTGGTCTTATTCAAGCGGCCGAGGTGGAAGCAGCGATACGGCCTGAAACCGCGCTGATCAGCATGATGTATGTCAACAACGAGGTCGGCGGCATCCAGCCGATTGAAGCGGTGGGCGAGCTGGCGCGAAGCCGGGGCATTCTTTTTCATGTCGACGGGGTGCAAGCGCTCGGCAAGCTGCCGCTGTGTCTGGACTCACTGCCGGTCGATTTCATGAGCTTTTCTGCGCACAAGCTATATGGCCCCAAGGGCGTCGGTGCGCTGTATGCCGCGCCCAAGACACGCCTGGTCCCGACGGTGCTCGGCGGCTCGCAAGAGCGCAAGCGCCGGCCCGGAACAGAGAACGTCGCTGCTATCGCCGGCTTTGCCAAAGCGGTTGAAATCGTGCTGCCCGAGGCGCTTGACCGGCTACCGCGTTTCAAGGAGCTGCGCGACCGCTTTCTCGCCGAGCTGAACCGGCTGCTTGGCTCGTCCGGTTTTGTCGTCAACGGCGAGCTGGAAGCTTCCGTTCCGCACATTGTCAATCTGAGCTTTCCCGGCGTCAGTACCGAGACGCTGCTGATGAATCTCGATCTCGCAGGCGTTGCTGCGGCCAGCGGCTCGGCCTGCACCTCCGGTTCGCTGGAGGTCTCGCACGTCCTCAAAGCGATGCAGCTTCCAGAAAATGTGACAGCCTCCGCTGTGCGGTTCAGCTTCGGATTGGGGAACGATAAGGAGCAAATCGACACAGCCGCTCAAAAAATTGCAACCATTGTGTTGCGTCTACGTAGTAGATAGGACCGGGCGGTTCTAGGAGGGTTCCCGTTTTGCGCAAAGCGCGAGAGCTGATTGGTCTGAACGTTTTGACCGTCGAGGACGGCCGGCAAGTAGGCCAAGTGAAGGATGTTTTGCTGGACTCAACCTGGAATTTACAAGGCGTCGTGCTGGAGGCCAAGATGTGGTTTTCCGCCATCCGCTATATTCGCTGGAGCGATATCGTGGCCGCTGGAGACGATGCCGTTACGATAACGAACGATAGCGTCATTCGGGAGTTTGAGGAAGACGCGCAACTGCACGCCTTGCTCGAAGGATCCCGCTGCATCAAGGGGCTGCCGGTCGTTACGGCCGGAGGCTGCAAATTAGGTGTAGTCGAGGACGTTTATTTTGACCCGAACTGGGGTACACAAGTAGTAGGTTATGAACTTTCCGAAGGCTTTCTGTCCGATTTGAAGGACGGGCGCAAATGGCTGCCGATGCCGGCGACGGCAACGAAGGGAGCGGACGCGATTATCGTGCCTGTGCATTGCATTGAGGCCGTGGAGGAGCTCTTCGTATCCAAAGAAGAATAGGGTGAGAAAGATGATGCGTTGTCCAAACTGCAATTCCAAAGACATCGGAAAGATTGGCTCCCACCAGTTTTATTGCTGGGGTTGCTTTATCGAGCTGAGCGTAAACGGCGACAAAATGTCGGTGTATCAAGTGGAAGAAGACGGGACGTTGAGCTCGCTCGACGATTTGTTCTTCGAAGAGGAAATGCCGCATGTCCACATTCACGCAACCTGAGCTGCTGCGGTGCTGACTGGATGAATGGATGCTAATACGGTCGGGACGTGCCGGCCTTCATACGAAGAGACTTGACCCTGCCGCGGAAGGCATCGGGTTTGGTCTCTTTTTGTCATGATCGAGGTTGTGTCGAGGTGGAGAGGCGCGGCATGTACTGCCCGATAGGCGGGCGGCTTGGCGCAATGGCGGATTAATTTGCCCGGGTTGTACATATACTGTTAGAGCGCACAAAGATCGTGGAACCGGGGGGATCGATATTGGACCGATTTTGGAAAAATAAAAGCTTCGCCGCTCTGCTGTATGTGCTGCTGGGACTGCTGGCGATTTATTTGCTGCTGCAAATCAAGCCGCTGCTTGTCGGCGTTTTTCAGTTTTTGAAAGCAGTGCTGACGCCTTTCTTTATCGCAATGATTATTTCTTATATATTGAATCCGGTTGTCAACGTGCTGAATCACCGCAAAGTGCCGCGCACAGTCGCCGTACTGCTGATTTACAGCGTGTTTATTACGTCTGTGGTCGTCGTCATTATGAACGTGACGCCGATGTTCATCCGTCAGCTGGCCGAACTGAACGAGCATATGCCGCAGCTCGCCATGCGCGCCCAGTCGCTGATGGACGGCTTTAACCAGAACCGCTTGCTGCCCGACAGCGTGCGCCTCGGCTTTAACCATTCGCTGGCCAAGCTGGAAAGCGGAGTCGCGATGGCGATTTCCAACTACTTGAATCAGATCGGTTCGACGATCAATACGCTGTTCATTGTGTTTATCGTGCCGTTTCTGGCCTTTTACATGCTCAAGGATTTTCAGCTGATGGAAAAAACCGCGATTGCGATCGTCCCTAAAAACCACCGCCGCAAAACGATCAATCTGCTGCTCGATATCGATTTGGCGCTTGGCAACTATATCCGCGGACAACTGCTCGTCTGCCTGATCGTCGGCGTGCTGGCTTACATCGGGTATTGGCTGATCGGCATGGAGTATCCGCTGCTGCTGGCTGCGGTTGTCGCGGTGTTTAACATTATTCCTTATCTGGGTCCCTTTTTTGGAGCGGCTCCGGCGCTGCTGATGGCTTCGACGATTTCGTTTAAAATGGTGCTGCTCGTGCTGGGCGTCAACTTCGCCGTGCAAATTCTGGAGGGCAACGTCATTTCGCCGCAGGTGGTGGGCCGCTCGTTGCATATGCATCCGCTGTTTATCATTTTTGCGCTGCTGGTCGGTGGCGAGGTGGCGGGGGTGCTCGGCCTGATTCTCGCCGTGCCGTTTTTCGCTGTGATGAAGGTGATTGTCCAGCATATTTTCCTGCATTATGTGCATCGGCCGACGCCGACCTGATGCGCGTCTGCAGATGCCAAAACCCCCTTGCGCCGCGTGGGCGCAAGGGGGTTTTGGCGAGGTTTTTTGAGGATATATCGAGTAAAGCTTGCAAGACTAGAAGCCATTGTAAATGTCCATTTAGCGGGGGGCGCTAAGTGATGACCTTACATGTGTCATTATACAGAGAATGAGAATCATTGTCAATGTGATTTTTGAGAAAAAAGGATCGACTTGCACTGCTCTTGCTCAAAGACTGATCATGCCACCGTGAGAATGATCGGCGCTTTTTTGGTAATGATCAGGGTATGCTCATGCTGTGCGGCAAAGCTGTTGTCAGGTACGCGCATAGTCCAGCCGTCGGGCTGCTCGACGACGTATTGCGCCCCGGTCGACAAAAAGGGCTCAATCGTA
Source organism: Paenibacillus athensensis (assembly GCF_004514475.2). Lineage (GTDB taxonomy): Bacteria > Bacillota > Bacilli > Paenibacillales > NBRC-103111 > Paenibacillus_AL > Paenibacillus_AL athensensis. Next base: position 297,435 of record NZ_MYFO02000002.1, read on the forward strand.
ATGACCAGACCTTCGGTCAGCACACGCTGATCGTGTTTGTTATAGACAGGCCAAATCTCTTGCGGCGCTTCATGCAGCGATTTGCCGATACCGTGGCTGCACAGGTTCCGGATCACCTGATAACCGCCTTTGGCTGCTTCGCGTTCGATGATTCTTCCGATTTCATTCAATTTGACGCCATGCTTCAGTGAAGCGATGACTGCCATCATCGTGTGACGGGTGTGCTGGCACAAGCGCAATAAAGCCGGATTCACCGGAGGGACAACAAACGAATGTCCCGCATCTGCGAAGTAGCCGTCCAGCTCGGCCGAAACATCGATATTGATCAAATCGCCGGGCCGGATGACGCGATCTCCCGGTATGCCGTGCGCTACGTCATGGTTGATGCTGATACAGGTATGGCCGGGAAACTGGTAGATGGCTTTGGGCGCGGATACAGCGCCGTGTTTTTTCAAGAACCTGCCGCCGATTTCGTCCAGCTCCCGGGTGGTCATTCCGATCCGCGTGCAGCGTTTCATTTCGCGAATCGTTCTGGCCACGATGCTGCCGATTTTTTTCAGCGCTTCGATATCGCTTTGCGATTCTATCGTCATACGAGCTCTCCTTTGGTGGTGATGAGTTGCAATTTGGCTTGTTGCCTGTTTTTTTCTTATTCGATGAAGTCGGGGCTTATTCCTGCGACGGCGGAGAACGGTTGACCGATTCCGCTTGGCTTAGGGCTGCTCGCGGTTGACAGCGGCGCGGCGTATCGCTATAATTTGCCTTAATCAAGATCTGTAAAGCGCCGATGAAACTTTAGTAAGCCTTGCAATCCACCGTCAGAGAGAAAGCTTGTTAGCTGCGCTGCCTGCGCGCTTTCGCTGCGAGAGCTTTCCGGTATCGGGATGGCCGAACGCTGGTTTCGGAGCGCGGGAGAACCCCGCCGGTTGAACCCGTTACTGTTCAGACAAGGAGATTGCTGCTGTATGGAGCAATAACCAGGGTGGTACCGCGATGATTCGTCCCTGTTTCGACAGGGGCGTTTTTTGTTTTTATATCCAATAGCTGATGCTGAAGATGACGATGGAGGTCTGATGTTCAATGAAAGCAAGTGAAATCCGTTCCAAATGGTTGGCGTTTTTCGCCGAAAAGGGCCACAAAATCGAGCCGAGCTCTTCGCTCGTGCCGCATAACGATCCTTCGCTGCTCTGGATCAACGCCGGGATGGCTCCGTTAAAGGCGTATTTCGACGGCCGCATCGTGCCGGACAATCCGCGCATCGCCAACGCGCAGAAATGCATCCGCACCAACGATATCGAGAATGTCGGCAAAACCCGCCGTCATCATACGTTTTTCGAAATGCTCGGCAACTTCTCGATTGGCGACTACTTTAAGGAAGAAGTCATCACCTGGGCGTGGGAGTTTCTGACCGACCCGAAATGGATCGGCTTCGACCCGGAGCGCCTGTCCGTCACGGTGTACCCGGAGGATACGGAAGCGTTTGATTATTGGAATAAAAAAATCGGTCTGCCGGAAGAGCGCATCTACAAGCTGCAGGATAACTTCTGGGACATCGGCGAAGGCCCGTGCGGTCCTTGTACGGAAATTTTTTACGACCGCGGCGACGCTTACGGCGATTTGAACGATCCCGAGTGCTGGCCGGGCGGCGAAAACGAGCGCTTCCTGGAAGTATGGAACCTCGTCTTCTCGCAGTTCAACCATAATAAAGATGGTAGCTATACGCCGCTTCCGAACAAAAATATCGACACTGGCGCCGGTCTGGAGCGCTTTGCGTCGATTCTGCAGAACGTCGATTCCAACTTCGACACCGATCTGTTTATGCCGATTATTGAAAAAACGTGCGAGCTGGCCGGCGTCCAGTATCACGTTCATATGGAAACCGACGTGGCGCTCAAGGTCATTGCCGACCACATCCGCACGGTGGCGTTCTCGGTGGGCGACGGGGTGCTGCCGAGCAATGAAGGCCGCGGCTACGTCATTCGACGCCTGCTGCGCCGCGCGGTTCGCTACGGCAAGGTCATCGGTATGGACAAGCCGTTCCTCTATTTGCTGGTGCCAATTGTCGGCGAGATAATGGGCGTCTACTACCCGGAGGTGGTGGACAAGCGCGAGTTTATCGAGAAGGTGATCCGCACCGAAGAGGAACGTTTCCACGAAACGCTGAGCGACGGTCTGGCGATTCTTGCCGACATGGTCGGCCGGACGATTGGCGCCGGAAGCAGCCAGATCAGCGGACCGGATGCGTTCAAGCTGTATGACACGTATGGCTTCCCGTTCGATTTGACCGAGGACTTTGCCGCAGAGAAGGGCTTGACCGTCGACCGCGCCGGCTTTGACGCCGCGATGCAGGAGCAGCGCGACCGCGCCCGCGAAGCGCGCAAGGATGAAGGAAGCATGAAGGTGCAGGGCGGCCCGCTGGCTGATTTTACGGTTAAAAGCGAATTTGTTGGTTATAATGATTTGGTAGCGAATGCTAATGTGATTGCCATTGTGCATGAAAATCAGTTTGCCGATATTGTTGGCTCAGGCGAGACGTGCCAGGTCGTGCTCGACCGCACGCCGTTCTATGCGGAAAGCGGCGGTCAGGTGAGCGACCACGGCTTCTTGCGCAGCGACAACGTCACCCTGCGAGTGGAGAACGTTGGTAAAGCGCCGCACGGCCAGCATGTGCACAGCGTCGTCGTGGAATCGGGCGTGCTGCGCAAGGGCGATTCGCTGACCGCGATCGTCACGCAGGAGAAGCGCAGCGATACGATCAAAAACCATACGGCAACCCATCTGCTGCACAAAGCGCTCAAAGAGGTGCTCGGCGAGCACGTCAATCAGGCCGGCTCGCTGGTGGAGCCGGAGCGTCTGCGCTTTGACTTCTCGCATTTCGGCGGCATCAGCGCCGAGGAGCTGCAAGACATCGAGCAGCGCGTCAACGCCCAGGTGTGGGCCGACACGGCTGTCGACATCAGCCTCAAGCCGATTGCCGAAGCGAAGTCGCTTGGCGCAATGGCGCTATTCGGCGAGAAATACGGCGATATCGTACGCGTTGTGCGCGTCGGCGACTACAGCCTGGAGCTGTGCGGCGGCTGCCACGTCACGAATACGGGACAAATCGGCCTGTTTAAAATTTTGAGCGAATCCGGCATCGGCTCCGGCATCCGGCGGATTGAAGCGGTCACCGGCCGCCACGCCTACGCGTATCTCGACAGCCAGCTTCAACTGCTGCGCGAAGCGGCCAGCCTGCTCAAGTCGAGCTTGCCCGACGTGCCCAAGCGTCTTGAAGGCACGCTGCAGCAGCTCAAGGAGCTGTCGCGCGAGAACGAGTCGCTGCGCGGCAAGCTGAGCCGCATCGAAGCCGGATCGCTCACCGATCAGGTCAAGGATGTCGGCGGCGTCGCGGTTCTGGCGGCGCAGGTCAACGCAGCCGATATGGATTCGCTGCGCCAGGTGGCCGACGAGATGAAGCTCAAGCTCGGCTCGGCCGTCATCGTGCTGGGCGCGGCCGCCGACGACAAGGTCAACCTTGTGGCAGCCGTCAGCCCGGAGCTGGTCAAGCAAGGCTATCACGCCGGCAAGCTGATCAAGGAAGTGGCGGCGGAATGCGGCGGCAGCGGCGGGGGACGCCCGGATATGGCGCAAGCCGGCGGCAAGGAAATTTCCAAGCTGCCTGCGGCGCTGGCCAAGGTGGAATCGCTGGTCGCGCTGCAAAAAGCATAAATATTTTTGTCCGGGACAGGAATTTCTGCGCAAACAGAGAATATATCACAATATACAACAAATATTTACCTATTTTTTACAGCGGTAGTGGAAAGCGGGGTGCCCGGATATGAGTTCCATGGATAAAACAATGAAATTCAACGTCAAAGCCGAAGAAATCGAAACGTCGCCTAAGGAAGTGCTGCTGGCCGTCTATGACGCGCTTCAGGAGAAAGGCTACAACCCGATTAACCAGATCGTCGGATATCTGCTTTCCGGCGACCCGGCCTATATTCCGCGCCATAACAACGCACGCAGCCTGATTCGCAAACGGGAACGCGACGAGCTGATTGAAGAGCTGGTCCGCTCCTATCTGGGGCAGCACAAGTAAGGGAGAGCAGCAGCCGAAGATGAGATGGATGGGCCTGGATTACGGGGACAAGACGATCGGCGTGGCGCTTAGCGACGAGCTGGGCTTTACGGCGCAAGGGCTGGAGGTCATTCAGCGCGGCAAGCCCGGACGGGACTGGCAGCGGCTGGAGGAGCTTGTCGGGCAATACGGCGTGAGCCTGATCGTTGTAGGCTTGCCGAAAAATATGAACAACACGATTGGTCCTCGCGGAGAGCTGTGCATCGCTTTTGCCGAGGAAGTGAAGCAAAAATTAAACGTGCCTGTACACATGTGGGATGAGCGTCTGACGACGGCGGCGGCGACGCGAACGCTGCTCGAAGCGGACATGAGCCGCAAGAAGCGCAAGGCGGTTGTCGACAAGATGGCCGCTGCGCTCATTCTGCAAGGGTACATGGATGCGAATATGAAGAGGTGAGGATACATGTCCAAAGACGAATTGCGCGAAGAAGAACCGGAAATCATTTATATCCCTGACGATGAAGGAAATGAAGAAGAGTTCGAAGTCATCATGAAATTCGAAGTGGACGGTTCCGACAAGAAGTATATGATGGTCGTGCCGCTGGAAAGCAGCGATGACGAGGACAGCGAAGAGGTGTATGCGTTCCGCTACGAAGAGGACGAGAACGGCGACGATTTGAAGCTGTTCACAATCGAAGACGAGGAAGAGTGGAATATCGTCGAAGAAACGTTCAACACGTTGATGGCTGAATTTGCCGAGGACGAAGAAGCATGAGCGAGACGCAAAACGGCGTATTGCGGAATGCTTTTGGGGATGATATCATTCTGTTTGATGAGCAGAACGAATCTACGGTGTATCGCCTGTTAACCGAATTCGTCCACGGCGGGATCTCTTATGCGGTATTGCAGTCAGAGGCGCTGAAGAAAGAGGACGAAGTAGCCATCTTTCGCATTGTGACCGACCCGGAGGGGCAGCACGAGCTGGAGACGATCGAAGACGACGATGAGTGGGAAACCGTGTCGGAAATCTACGATGAAATGATGTTTCCGGTGAAGGATGACTTGTAGGACTATTCACCCGAGCGGAGCGCATCCGCTCTTTTTTTTGTGTTCACAGGAGGGGAGAATCAGGAACGTGATCGATGACAACGAGCGGGAGACGGATTTTTCGGAAGATGAATACGAGGAGACGGACAAGCCGAAACGCGGACGGCGGATTGCGCTGATCGTCGTTGCCTTGCTGCTGCTGTTGGTAGTCGGCGGCGCGGGCGGCGTGGCGCTGTTTGTCGCCCAGGCGCTACAGCCGGTGGAGCCATCGGCGCAAGAGGTGCGGATTACGATTCCGCAGGGAGCCAGCTCGCTGCAAATCGCCAAGCTGCTGGAGGAGCAGGGGCTGATCCGCAGCGCGACGATTTTTCGGTATTATTTGAAGCTGGAAGGGCAGGGCTCGCGCTTTCAGGCGGGCGAATACAGCATGACGCCGGGCATGACGCTCGATCAGATGATCGGCAAGCTGAACGACGGCGACATCGTCAAGGAAGAAGTCATTCGCGTGACGATTCCCGAGGGCTTTACGGTGCAGCAGATCGCGGACAAGCTGGGCGAGGATACGCCTTGGCGGGCAGAGACGTTTTTACAGGAGGTCGATACGCCGTCGCGGTTTCAAGCAAGCGCGCTCACGGGATTTCCCGAAAGCCAGGACCTCAGGCATAAGCTGGAGGGTTATCTGTTCCCCGAGACGTACGAGTTCAAGAAGGGCGCAAGCGAGCAGGAGTTTATCGAACGCACGCTGCAGGAGCTGGACAAAAAGCTGGGGACGCTCCCCGCGGATTGGCCGGACAAGCTCAAGCAGCGCGGGCTGACGCTGCATCAGCTGCTCACGGTCGCTTCGCTGATCGAACGCGAGGTGGTTGTCGACGAGGAGCGGCCGCTTGTAGCCGGCGTTATTTACAATCGCTTGGCGCAGAAAATGCCCCTGCAGATTGACGCGACGGTGCAGTATTTGTTCGACAAGCCCAAGGAGCGATTGCTGGAGAAGGATTTGCAGATTTCAAGCCCTTATAATACGTATTTGAATCCTGGCCTCCCCCCGGGGCCGATTGCCAGTCCCAGCCTCGCTTCGATTCAAGCGGCGCTGTATCCGGCGGAAACGAAATATTTGTTTTACGTGACCAAAAAAGACGGCTCGCAAGCGCATTTGTTTGCCGAGACGTACGAGCAGCACAAAAAAAATATCGCCGCCAGCAAAAAGATGACGCCGTAAAGCCCGCGGCGGCTCCTACGCTTGGTGGAAATCGATATCCTAAGCAGGGAAGGAACGATTCAGTCATGAGAAAACCGGAATTGCTCATTAATGCGGGCTCCGTTTCCGATATACAAAGATATATAGCTGCTGGAGCCGACGCCGTGCTGGTTGGCGAGCAGCGCTACGGTTTGCGGCTGCCCGGGGACTTGACGCCGGAGGAGCTTGCGCCGGCTGTAGCGTGGGCGCACGGCCGGGGAGCCAAGGTGTATGCGGCGGTGAACCGCATCTTCGACAACGCCTCGCTGCCCGGGCTGGCCGCTTATATCGAACGGCTTGCCGCTATCGGCGTCGACGCGCTCGTATTCGGCGATCCGGCTGTGCTGACCGCGGTACGTCAGCTTGAATCGGCACGCAGACCCAAGCTGCATTGGAATGCGGAAATGACATCAACGAATTATGCGACGGCCAACTATTGGGCCGGACAGGGTGCGGCGCGCGCCGTGCTGGCCCGCGAGCTCAACATGGAGCAAGTGCTGGAATTCAAGCGGAAGGCTAGCGTGGAAGCGGAGGTGCAGGTGCACGGTATAACGAATATTTATCATTCCAGACGCGAGCTGGTGAAAAGCTATCTGGAGCATCAGGGACGCCGTGCAGACGGCGAAGACCGTTCGGCGGATCGCGGACTGTTCCTGATCGAGAAGGAGCGTCAGGACCAGCGGTATCCGATCTTTGAAGACAGCGCCGGCACGCACATAATGAGCTCCGAGGATATTTGCATGCTCGACGCGCTGCCCGAGCTGATCGACGGCGGTGTGGACAGCTTCAAAATCGACGGGCTGCTCAAGTCTGCGCTATACAATGAAACCGCGATACGCAGCTACCGCGCGGCGATTGACGCCTACGCAGCCGATCCGGCGGGTTATGCGTTTGACCCCGAATGGCTGGCGGCGATCGAGCGGCTGCAGGACCCGGAGCGTGAGCTTACCTACGGCTTTTTTTATAAGGAACAGGTCTATTGATTTCTCAATAAAAGGTGTGAAACGGACATGACAACGGCAGTGGAAGCCAAAGCCCGCGGCCGGCGGGTGCGTCTTGACAAGCCGGAGCTGCTCGCGCCTGCGGGCAGTCTGGAGAAGCTCAAGTTCGCGGTGCATTACGGGGCGGATGCGGTTTATATCGGCGGGCAGAAATACGGCCTTCGCTCGAATGCCGATAACTTTACGTTTGAAGAGATGCGCGAAGGCGTCGCCTTTGCGGCGATGTATGGCGCCAAGGTGTTTGTGGCCACGAACATTTACGCGCATAACGAAGACATCGACGGCTTGGAGGCGTATCTGCGCGAGCTGCAGGAAGTCGGCATCGCTGCGATTATTGCTGCCGATCCGGTCATTATGCAAACGGCTCGCCGGGTGGCGCCCAAGCTGGAGGTGCATCTGAGCACGCAGCAGTCGACGATGAACTGGCAGGCGGTGCAATTCTGGAAGGAGCAGGGCATCGAGCGCGTCGTGCTGGCGCGTGAAGCGAGTATGGCGGAGATCGACGAGATCAAGCGGCACGTTGACGTCGAAATCGAAGCGTTCATTCACGGCGCGATGTGCAGCTCCTATTCAGGCCGCTGCGTATTGTCGAATCATTTTACCGACCGGGATTCGAATCGCGGCGGCTGCTCGCAGTCGTGCCGCTGGAAGTACGATTTGTTTGCCAGAGAAGAAACGGCGGTCGGGCCGCTCGCAACCAATCTGCCGCTGTTTGCGGATGAAGACGACCCGTTTACGATGGGCTCGAAAGATTTGAGCATGATCGAATCGATTGCCGACATGATCGAATCGGGCGTTGACAGCTTCAAGATCGAAGGGCGGATGAAGAGCATCCATTACGTCGCGACGGTGGTGAGCGCTTACCGGCAGGCGATCGACGCGTATTTTGCCGACCCGGAAGGCTTTAAGGTGAAGCAGGCGTGGATTGACGATATTCACAAGGCAGCGAATCGGCCGTTGAACAGCGGGTTTTTCTATGATGTTCCCGGACACGAGGATCATATCTACGAGCCGGAGGATAAAGCGGTCGGCTACGATTTTGTCGGACTGGTCGTCGGCTATGAGCCGGATACGGGGTTGGCGCTCATTCAGCAGCGCAATCACTTCAAGCCGGGACAGGAAGTCGAGTTCTTCGGGCCGCAAGGCGCGTCCTTCCGGCAGCTGGTTGAACGTCTGTGGGATGAGACGGGCCAGGAGCTGGACGCAGCGCGCCATCCGCTGCAAATCGTCAAGCTGCGCGTCGACCAGCCGGTAGCGATCTGGGACATGATGCGCAAAAATACGGGAAAAGGCCGGTAATCAGGCAGGATGGGGCCATCGTCCCTGTGTCGGTGCGGGGTGGTGCGAGCCGATCCTCCCCGCCCGTACGGGGCTGCCGAAAATTACCAGCGAAAAAGGTTTTCTTTTTTTCGTAAATTGATTTTAATAAAAAGGAAATATTCGAGTCTATGTCGAATTGAAATGTCAGACGTCCTTGTTGAAAACCTTTACATTTTGTTCCTGTATGTTTTTATGAAGCAACATAGTCTCTAATGGTGGTGAACAGTATGAGAAATGGACTGCAAAAGGTATGGTCATCTGTGTCCAAGCTCGGCAAGTCCTCTTTCAACGCAATTCGCAATATTCGCTGGGGCAAGGCCCTGCAAACGGTCGGCAAGGGAAAGCTCGGAGATCGGATGAAATCGATGCATCTGGGCGAGAAAACGAAGTCGGTCGGTTCGGCTGCTTTCAAGGAGATAAAAAACCTGCACGTACAAAATCCGATCAAGTCCGTCGGGATGAAGCTGTTTATTATCTTTTTTGTCAGTATCCTGTTTTTCGTTTTGACGGTTGGCATGATTTCCTACAATCTTTCGAAAAACGTTATTAAAAACGAGGTTTCCGCGAGCAGCGTTCAGACGATTACCCAAGCGGGGCAAAAGCTGGACTTCCTGTTTGGTACGTATACGGACCTGTCGCTCCAGATGGTGCTGGATAAAGACTTGCAGCAATGGCTGGTCGATTTGGGCAACATCCAGGAAAACACGTACGAATACATCAGCACCGTGCGGCTGATCAACGATAAGCTGACGCGTACGCTGTTCGCTATCAAGGAAGTCAAAGGCGTTCATTTGTACAAAATGGACGGCAATGCCATTCTCGTTACGGGCAATGGCAGCAAGCCGACGAGCAGCATCCTTAACGAAGACTGGTTCCAAAAAATTCTTAAAGCCAGCGGCTTGCCGGAATGGCTGCCGGCCAAACCCAAGGGCTATTCGAACCAAAACAGCACGTTTGCGATCGGGCGCGTCATTAAAGATGCATCCTCAGGCAACGACGAAGGCGTGCTGCTGATTGAAATCAGCGAGGAGTCGCTGATGGATGAGCTGAAGAAAATCGATATCGGCGACGACAGCGACCTGTCGCTGATTACTGCCGATAACCGCACTGTGGCCGCTAGCAAAATCGAAGACGTCGACCAGTCGGCGCACGTGATGCTGAGCCAGGAAGAAATGGATGCGGATAGCGGCTCGTTCATCAATTCGCTTGACCAGCTCGTCGTCCATTACAAGTCTGAGGTAACCGACTGGTATCTCGTGGGAGCGATTCCGGTGAGCACCTTGGTGAAGGAAGCAGCCAGCATCTTCAAGCTGACGCTGATTGTCGCGTTGATTGCCGCTTTAGCGGCCGTCGTGATCGGCTGGCTGGTCGCCCGCATGATCGGACGCCCACTTGTCAATCTGCGCAACCTGATGAGTCAGGGCGCCCAAGGCAAGCTGACGGTTCGCGCCAACTACAAATCGAAGGACGAAATCGGCCAGCTTGGCAACAGCTTTGACACGATGATGGCCAACATTACGGCGCTTGTGCAGCAAACGAGCGAATCGGCGAAGCTCGTGCTCGACACCGCCGAGGAGCTTACGCATTCGTCGAAGATGACGGCAACGGCCGCTCGGGAAATTGCTATCGCAACCGACGAGATTTCTCGCGGCGCTTCGGGACTTGCCACCGAATCGGAGCGCGGCAACGAGCTGACGCAGCATATCGGCTATCAGATGAAAAATGTGATTGCGGCCAACCTCGATATGGGTAACTCGGCTTCCGATGTCCAAAGCTCCAGTGAGCGCGGTACGACCTACATGACCGAGCTGACAGGCAAAACGAACGTGACTGAAGAAATGATCCGCTCGATGGTGGAGAAGGTCGACAAGCTGAAAGACAGCACGCGTTCGATCCGCAAAATTCTCGAAGTGCTCAACAACATGACGAAGCAGACGAATATTTTGTCGCTGAACGCAACGATTGAAGCGGCGCGCGCCGGAGCGGCGGGCAAAGGCTTCATGGTCGTCGCCGACGAGATTCGCAAGCTGGCCGACCAGTCGCGGCAATCGATCGATATCGTGGGACAAATTACCGAGACGATTCAAGTGGAAATCGACGAAACGGTCAAGGTGCTGTCCAATGCGACGCCGATTTTCCAAGAGCAAATTTTGTCGGTGAAGGAAGCGAATACGATTTTCCATCAGGTGACTTCGCATATGACCGGCTTTATTGAGCAGTTGAGCGCGGTCAGCGATTCCATCAGCACGCTGGAGCAATCGCAAATGGTGCTTTCCGACGCCATGACCAACGTCAGCGCCGTAGCCGAGGAGTCGCTGGCGACTTCTGAAGAGGTCGCATCACTCAGCTCCGAGCAGCTCGGCATCAGCGACGCACTGGTGAAGCTGTCCGACAAGCTGTCGCAGCTGTCCACTTCCTTGAAGGAATCGCTGTCGAAATTCGAAGTGGAATAATAACGTAACTATAACGGATGTTCAGTTGAACCAAGGGCTGTCTCCCGCTGCAGAATGCGGCTGCGGGAGGCGGCTTTTTTGCGTCTGGCAGCCGTCTTACGTCCCGGCGCAGCGATCTGAAAGCTGCTCAGGGCGGTTATTGCGGCGTCCGGGCTGGCCCCTTTCAGCCGATAAACGGCATTAGGCGCCTGTTGGCGCTCAGGGTGGTACGGTTGGGTTGGTTTGCCGGTTCAGCCAGTTGCCTATACTGGAGAAAGAAGCGAATCGGCCGTCCGGGCGAACCGGAGGAGCAAGGGGGCGATTGCATGGAGGGAAGCGGGATGAGCGCCAAGCATAAGCAGCGGGTATTCTGGCTGCTGCTGCTGCTGGTGTTAGTTTTGGCCTATTTATCCGGCAAGCTGTTTTGGATTCAGGTAATCAGTGCGGAGCATTACTCCGCTTACAACGTCGATTTGGTCAAAAATTCGGTCGCCCAGCGCCAACAGGCGCTTGTGCTGTCCAGCGGACGCGGCGATATTTACGACAGATCACTGCAGCCGTTCACCGGCCGGACGATTCAGGCGCTGGCGGCGTTTCCGGTACGCGATGGCTACAGCGGCGACAGCGCGCAGCTCGCCGGATTGACTCGCGTCCTGCACACGACGACTGCGCAGTGGCAGACATTTGCTTCCGGCTTGAACGTTGCCAAGCTGTGGGGAGCGGACGGCGGGGAGCCGACAGCGCTCAGCAAGGAGCAGGCGCAGCAGATTGAAGCGCTTGGCTTGCCGAACGCCCGTGTCGTCAGCTACCAGATCCGCTACCCGGCAGATATGGCGGCCCGGCAGGTGATCGGGTTTATCGGGCAAAATCCCGAGCGGGTGCAAGGGTTGTTTGCGTCCGAGCTGGCTGGCGGCAAGCTGACGCTGACGAGCCGGATCGGTGCGGCGGGTCTGGAAAAAACGTTCGAGCCGTGGCTGCGCGGTCAAGGCGCGACTTCCATCTCCTATTTCACCGATGCCGGTAAAAGGCCGCTAGGCGGCCTGGACGCGCGAATCATTCAGCCCGACAATCCGTATTATCCGCTGAAGCTGGTCACCACGCTGGACGCCGATATTCAGCAGCGCATCGAACAGCTGATGGACCGGATGCACATTCGCGAAGGCTCGGCGGTAGTGCTGGACGCGCAGCAGGCCGATGTAATTGCGATGGCCAGCCGGCCGAATTTCAATCCGGCGCAAATCGATCCGTCCGGCGGTGCGTGGGGCAACGAAGCGGTCAAGGCGACGACGCCGGGGTCGATTTTCAAGACAATTGTAGCGGCGGCGGCGCTGGAGGAGGGCGTTGTCGAACCGGACGAAACGTTCGATTGCGAGGGAGCGCTTGGCAAGTACGGCTTTACGTGCTGGAAAAAAGGCGGGCACGGGCCGTTGACGCTGGAACAGGGCTTTGCCGAGTCGTGCAACATCGTTTTTGCCCGCGTGGCGCAACGATTGAGTGCGGAGCAAATCGAAACGTACGCCCGCAAGCTCGGCCTGCTCGCTCCGGTCGGCTGGACAGGCGCAATTGGCGAGCAAGCCGGGCTTAGCATGTGGGACGGCGAAGAGGCCGGACAGCTGTTTGCGGCGAAGACGCCGCGCAGCGACGAGGGCGTGCTCATGCAAACGGCGATCGGGCAACGCGACGTGCTGGTGACGCCGCTGCAGGCCGCGAATATGATCGTCACGCTGCTGCATGGCGGCGAGGCGCTGGAGCCGCGGATCGTGCAGGAGCTGCGCTACCGGACGGATCGCGTCATGCAGCGCTTTCCGACGCAGAAGCTGGTCGCAGGTGCGGGCGCGATATCGGAGGAGACGAGCCGGACGCTGCTGAAATGGATGCAGGAGGTTGTCGAGGACGGGACAGGTCAATCGCTCAAAGGGGCCAAGTGGAAGCTTGCCGGTAAGTCCGGCACGGCGCAAGTAGGCGCGGAAGCGAACCAAACGGTTAATCAATGGTTTATCGGCTATGGCCCCGTTGATGCGCCGCGTTATGCCGTCTCGGTTGTGGTAGCGCATACCGATCCGCAAGCGGCCAATCAGGCGCTGCCGTTATTCAAGGGCATCATGGACATTCTCGCCGGGCAGTAGCGGCAGGATAATCCGGCAGTTTGTTCCCTTGCCGGGCTCGCTGTCCATCTCGATGTCGCCGCCCAGCGCGCGGATAATCCGGTAGGAAACCATCATGCCAAGCCCGGTGCCTTTATGCTTCGTGGAATAAAACGGCGTGCCGAGCTGCTGCAGCTGATCGTACGTCATGCCGACGCCGTTGTCGGCGATTTCCAGCACGACTTTGCTGCCGCGCGTATAGCCAAGCACGCGGAGTACGCCGCCGTCGGGCATCGCTTCGATGCCGTTTTTGGTCAGATTGACGAGGCATTGCAGCATTTTTTCGGCATTGGCTTCGACCCATAGCTCGTTTTCGATGAGGATAGCCAGTTCAACGCCGCACATCGCCGCATAGGGCGAGATCAGGTTGGTGAGCTTTTGCGTCAGCCTGGACACATCGAGCTGCTGCAGCTTCTCGGCTTGCGGCTTGGCAAACGACAAGTAATCGCAAATGATCTGCTGCGCGCGGTCGATTTCTTCCATCACCATGCCGGTATACATGCGCAGCTTCTCTTCCGGCACGCGGCTTTGGCTGATGATCTGCATAAAGCCGCGCGCCACCGTCATCGGATTGCGGATTTCGTGCGCTACCGAGGCGGCGAGCTCGCCGATGACGTGCAGCTTTTCCGAACGGACCAGCTCTTGGCGCATGGCTGCATTATCCCGGATTCGCTCGATCATGCAGGTAATCAACCCCATCGTCATCATGTTCAGCAGGCAATACATGGCTCCATAGGCCCAGAAGGAAGGAGACACGGACAAGCCGCCGACTGTACGATAGATCAGCAGGATGCAGCAGGCAGCCACGGCGCTGACGAGCGCGAGCAGCGTGGGGAACATGATTTTGGGCGCTTTGCGCTTCCAGTTGCTGAGCCAGATAAAGGCCAGAATGAAAGGGACAAGCACGGCTGCAATGCTGACGATCCAGATCGAGTTCGAACCTCCGAGCCAAACGAGATAAAAGACGATGGCACCAGTGACGATCAGGCCGGAGACGAAGCCCCCGTATAAAAAAGCGAGCAAAAGCGGGATGAACCGCAGGTCGAACCCGCTGCAAGCGCCGCCGGCAAAAAACGGATGTGTGATGCAGAACAGTGCCGAGGCGGCGTTGATCGCACCGATCCAGAGCGGCCTCCATCGTCCGCGCTGCGGAGCTGGCGACAGCTCGGAGCGGTCGAGCCAAAAAATATAAGAAATCAAAAACGGTATCGTCAAAACGAGCACGTTGAAGAGGATATTGTCGACGGATTTCAAGGGGTCACTCCCGCTTTTCCAGTTAATCAGCTGCTTTTCTTCCAGTATTCGACAAAAGTATGGGAAAATCCTACTTGTCTTTTCCAATATTTTGTTGAATTAGTCGTTTTTTTGTCGGGAATTGACGGATGAGTTGCAGCAGCCGATCAGCCGCGTTACAATGCTAGGGAAAAGAAGCGGTTGACGAGCGGGAGGAATAGGAACAATGGACCATCGGGCGGAAGAAAACGCGGCGGAACACAAGGGGCTATGGCCGGGCCTGGTGGTGTTCAACCGGATGGACGTCGGCGAGGAAGATGATGTGTTGTACCCGTTTGCACTGGACGAGCTGCTATGCCGCAGGATCGGTTTGGGCGCGCCGCCGATGCTGCATGTGTGGCGGCATCCGCGAGCGTTTGTGATGGGGCTGCGCGACAGCCGATTGCCCAAGGCGCGCGAAGCGGCACGGGAGCTGGAGGAACAGGGCTGGCGGACAGCGGTGCGCAATTCCGGGGGGGCGGCGGTGCCGCTGGACCTTGACGTGATCAACCTGTCGCTGCTGCTGCCCAAATCTGCCGGCGATATGGAGCACCGCAAGGATTTTGAGCAGATGGTAACGCTGCTGCGCGAGACGCTGCGGGCGCTGACTGATCGGGTTGATCAAGGCGAGGTGGCGGGCTCGTTCTGCCCGGGCGAGTTTGATTTAAGCATCGGCGGCCGCAAGTTTTGCGGAATCGCGCAGCGCCGACAGCAGCTGGCCTTATCGGTGCAAGCGTTCGTCATCGTCAACGGCTCGGGCCGCGAGCGGGGCGAGCGCGCCCGCGCATTCTACGAACGCGCGGCGGTTGGCGCTTCGGCAAATTCGTATCCGTTGGTCGAGCCGGCGCGAATGGCCAGCTTGGCCGAATGCCTCGGCGCGGAGCTGACGCCGCACCGCTTCGCAGCTGCGCTGCTGGAGCGCTTGGCCGGGAGCGCGTCGGGGGAAGCCCAAGCGGCGGCTTTGGCCGCGGTTCCGGACGAAGCGGAAATAAGGGCGATGGCGGAGCAGCTGCGCAGCCGTTACGGCTTCAAGGAATAACGCGGCTGCTTCACGCCGCAAGCTTGGCAAGCCAAGCTTAGCGTTGGACAAGCGCTCCTGCGGTCAGCTGCTGCCGCCGGCATGCCGCTTAGACATCGCCGCGGTATGACCGCCGCCCTGTGCGGCTTTTTTACGCCAAAAAATAACGCAGCGCATCCGGCAGCTCCTGCTGCCAAAAGCCCCACAAATGCTTGCCGGGCTTCTCCAGATAGAGAAGCGCGGTTTTTTTGCGTTCGAGCAGCTCGCGGGTCAGTCGGTTTTCCGTAACGAAATCAAAGGTGCCGCGCTCGGTGGTCACGGCGGTTTCATCGAGGCCCACAAGCTGGTACAGCTCCAGCCAGCCCAGATGCTCCTCGCGCTCCAACTGTTCGCGGGTGGCCGGGAACAACGCCCCGGATAAGGATATTACCCGGCAAAATAGGTGACGATAAGCTAAAGCCAGATGCAAGCTTACCGTGCCGCCAAGCGAGTCGCCGGCGACGATGCGTTCCGTCCGTTCGGCCCGTACGGGAAACCGCTCCTCGATATAAGGCACAAGCTCCTCGGCGAAAAAGCGGCAATACGCGGTATGACGGCTGCCCTCCGGCGCATATTCCGCTGTGCGCGTTGCGTTGATGACATCGACGCCGACAACAATAGCCGGCTCCATGTCCTCTTCCAGAATACATCGTGTCAGCGTGGTGGCAATCCGCCCGAAATTGAAAAACTGCTCGCCGTCCTGGCAATAGATGACGGGATAAGACAGCAACTCGTTATAGCCCGGTGGCAAATAGATGCGCAGCGAGCGGGTTTCGCCGAGAAAGCCGGACGCCAGCTCCTCCTTGAGCACGGTCCGTTGATACAAGCGCGAATCGGTCATAAGTTTCAAGCCTCCCGAAAAACGTGTAAATTAAGGCAGGTGTATTATAGCAGTTGTGGAGTGTTTTGCTTAACTGTATTATATATTTTTTGAAACTGTATCATTCGTGTGTGTTGCAAAATATCTTATACAGCAAGGAAAGTCTTGAACATTTCACGAAAACAGGTTTATAATAATACTATAACAGAAATCCGTAGTAGATGGCAGTAAAAACATATATGAGGTGATGCGGGAATGAGTAAGCCACTTGTCAGCCAAGCGAATTATGAAGTGACCACGCAAAAGGTCGAGCCGTTGCAGGTTCTTGCCCCGGACGGGACGATTGTTAATGAAGAAAAAATGCCTAAGCTGAGCGACGACCAGCTCAAGGAATTGATGCGCAGAATGGTGTTCACCCGCGTATGGGATGAGCGGGCCGTCAACCTTGGCCGCCAGGGCCGCCTCGGCTTCTATGCGCCGGTTTCCGGCCAGGAAGCGTCGATGATCGGCAGTGAATTTGCTTTGAATAAAGACGACTTTATTTGCCCGGGCTATCGGGATATGCCGCAAATCGTCTGGCACGGTCTGCCGATGTACCAAGCGTTCCTGTACTCCCGAGGCCACCAGCACGGCGGTCAAATTCCTCCGGACGTGCATGTACTGATGCCGCAAATTATTATCGGCGCGCAGATTTTGCACGCGACCGGCGTTGCAATGGCGTTCAAGAAACGCAATCAGCCGCGCGTAGCGATTACGTATACCGGCGATGGCGGAAGCTCTGAGGGCGATTTCTACGAAGGCATGAACTTCGCGGGAGCGTTCAAGCTGCCAGCGATTTATTTTGTACAAAACAACGGCTACGCGATTACGACGCCTTACGCCAAGCAAACAGCGGCGATGTCGGTTGCGCATAAAGCGCTGGCTGCCGGAATCAAAGGCGTGCAAGTCGACGGCATGGACGTATTGGCCGTTTATCAGGCTGTAGCCGAAGCTGCCGAGCGCGGCCGCAAGGGCGAAGGCGCAACGCTGATCGAGGCGCTGACGTACCGCTACCGTCCGCATTCGATGGCCGACGATACGACGAAATACCGCACGAAGGATGAAGAGGCGGAGTGGGAGCCTAAAGACCCGCTGAAGCGTATGCGCCTGTTCCTGACCAAAAAAGGCCTGTGGAGCGAGGAAGAAGAAGCGCGCGTGAAGGAAGAAGCGAAAGCGACTGTGGCCGAGCACATCAAGAAAGCCGAAGAAACGGAAAAAATGACGGTTGCGGGCCTGATCGATTCGATGTTCGAGAAAACGCCGCAGCATTTGGAAGAGCAAAAGCAAGCGTATAAATAATTGGGGGAGGCACGTACCGTCATGGCACAAATGACAATGATTCAAGCGATAAAAGACGCAATGCGCGTGGAATTGGAAAGAGATCCGAACGTAGTGCTGTTCGGTGAAGACGTAGGCCACGTCGGCGGCGTATTCCGCGCCACAGAAGGCTTGCAAAAGGAATTCGGCGAGGAGCGCGTATTCGATACGCCGCTGGCCGAATCGGCGATCGGCGGCTTGGCCGTCGGCATGGGGATTCAGGGCTTCCGCCCGATTGCGGAAATCCAGTTCGTTGGTTTTATCTATGAAGCGCTGGACCAAATCTGCGTACAAGCTGCGCGGATGCGTTACCGCTCCGGCGGCCGCTACAATGCGCCCATCGTGTTCCGCACGCCGTTTGGCGGGGGTGTGAAAGCAGCCGAGCTGCACACCGACCCGCTGGAAGGGCTGCTCGTGCAAACGCCGGGCATCAAGGTTGTCGTGCCTTCCAACCCGTATGACGCCAAAGGGCTGCTCATTTCGGCGATTCGCGACAACGATCCGGTATTTTTCATGGAGCATTTGAACCTGTACCGCTCGTTCCGCGCCGAAGTGCCGGAAGGCGAATACACCGTTGAGCTGGGCAAGGCGAACGTCGTTCGCGAAGGCTCGGACGTTACGATCATCACCTACGGCGCGATGGTGCACACGTCGCTCAAGGCCGCTGAGGAAATCGAAAAAACGAAGGGCGTCAAGGTTGAGGTCATCGACCTGCGCACACTGCTGCCGCTCGATATCGATACGATTGTCGCTTCGATCAAAAAAACGAACCGCGCCATCATCGTGCAGGAAGCGCAAAAAACATCCGGCGTCGCCGCCGAGGTCATTGCGCAAATCAACGAGAAGGCGATTTTGCATCTGGAAGCGCCCGTGTTACGCGTAGCGCCGCCGGACACGATTTATCCGTTTGCGCAAATCGAAGACGCTTGGCTGCCGAATCCGGCCCGCGTGATCGAAGGCATTAATCAGGTTCTGGAATTTTAAATAGAGAAACGTTCGGATGAAGGAGGTACACGTTCGTGGCATTGTTTGAATATAAATTCCCCGAGCTGGGCGAAGGCATTCACGAAGGCGAGATTGTCAAAATGCTCATTAAACCGGGCGACAGCGTCAATGACGAGACGATTTTGATGGAAGTGCAAAACGATAAAGCGGTGGTCGAGGTGCCTTGCCCGGTCGAGGGCAAGATCGTCGACGTCAAGGTGAAGGACGGCGATATTTGCACCGTGGGCCAATTGGTGGCCACGATTGAAGTCGCCGGCGAATTGCCGTCGACGGCGGATCACGGCCACGGCGCGCCGGCGGAAGCCGCGCCGGCCGTAGCTCCGGCCGCGCCTGCAGCAGCGGCCGCTCCATCCGCAGCAGCGCCTGCGGCGGCTGCGGCACCCGCCGCGCCAAGCGGCAGCGCGGCGCAAGCCGCGCGCGAAGTGCTTGCGACGCCTAGCGTCCGCAAGCTCGCGCGCGAGCAGGGCGTGCCTCTCGCAGAGGTCACGCCAACAGGCAAGCACGGCCGCGTGACGCGGGAGGACGTGCTTGGCTTTACGGCCGGCGGCAGCGCGCAAGCGCCGGCCGAAGCCGCGGCAGCAGCGCCGGAAGCGGCTGCTGCGCCAAGCGCGCCGGCAGCTGCGGCGCCGGTGGTAAGCGGCGGCGAGCGCCCCGAGGAGCGCGTGCCGTTCAAGGGCATCCGCAAGGCGATTGCCAATGCGATGGTCAAATCGGTGTACACGGCTCCGCACGTCACGCTGATGGACGAAATCGACGTATCGGCGCTTGTGGCGCTGCGCGAGCGGACGAAGCCGCTCGCCGAGAAAAAAGGCGTCAAGCTGACGTATCTGCCGTTCATCGTCAAAGCGCTCGTGGCGGCTTGCCGTCAATTCCCGGTGATGAACGCGACAATCGACGAAGAGAAGCAGGAAATCGTCTACAAAAAGTACTATAACATCGGGATTGCGACCGATACTGACAACGGCTTGCTCGTGCCGGTCATCCACGACGCCGACCGCAAAAACGTCTGGAGCATCGCTGCGGCGATTAAAGATCTGGCCGTGCGCGGCCGCGACGGCAAGCTTGCTCCGAATGAAATGAAGGGCGGCACGATTTCGATTACGAACATCGGCTCCGTCGGCGGCATGTTCTTCACGCCGGTCATCAACTTCCCGGAAGTCGCCATTCTCGGCGCAGGCCGGATCACCGAAAAGCCGGTCGTCAAAAACGGTCAGATCGTGCCGGCATCCGTTATGGCGCTTTCGCTCAGCTTTGACCACCGAATCGTGGACGGAGCGACCGCGCAAAACTTCTTGAACTACATCAAGCAGTTGCTTGCCGATCCTGAGCTGCTTGTGTTGGAGGTGTAATAGACATGGTCGTAGGTGACGCATCTTTAGATATTGACGTGCTGGTCATCGGCGCCGGTCCCGGCGGTTACGTGGCGGCAATTCGCGCCGCACAGCTGGGCAAAAGCGTGCTGATCGTAGATAAATCGGAGTGGGGCGGCGTCTGCTTGAACCGCGGCTGTATCCCTTCCAAAGCGCTGATTTCCGCAGCGCATCAATACGAGCATGCGCTCCATTCGGAGAGCATGGGCATTACGGCCGACAACGTAAAGGTCGATTTTGCCAAAGTGCAGGAATGGAAAAACGGCATCGTCAAAAAGCAAACCGGCGGCGTAAGCACGCTGCTCAAAGGCAATAAAATTCAGATGTTCCAAGGCGAGGTCATGTTCATCAACGAGCATGAAGCCCGCGTATTCAACGAACAGGAAGCGCCGCGCTATCGCTTTCAACACTGCATTATCGCAACCGGCTCCCGTCCGATCGAGCTCAAGGCATTCCCGTTTGGCGGCCGGATTATTTCGTCGACCGAAGCGCTTAGTCTGCCGGAAATTCCGAAAAGCATGATCGTGATCGGCGGCGGCTACATCGGTATCGAGCTGGGTCAGACGTATGCCAAATTCGGCACGAAAGTAACGGTGCTGGAAGGCTCGGATACGGTATTGCCAGGATTCGAAAAAGAAATGTCCAAGCTGGTTGCCCGCAACCTGGATAAAGTCGGCGTCGAGGTGCATACCGAAGCGCTGGCCCAAAGCTGCACGAAAACCGACAATGACGTGACGGTGACCTTCACGGTCAAAGGCGAAGAGAAGCAGGTTACGGCCGATTATGTGCTCGTGACCGTCGGCCGCCGCCCGAATACGGACGGCGAGCTGGGTCTGGATCTGATCAACCTCAAGCTGACCGACCGCGGTCTGGTCGAAATCGACGAGCAATGCCGCACAAGCATCCCGCATATTTATGCGATTGGCGATATCGTTGCCGGACCGGCTTTGGCGCACAAGGCTTCCTATGAAGCCAAGGTCGCCGCCGAAGCGATTGCCGGACAGCCGAGCGTGATCGATTACAAAGCGATTCCGGCGGTTGTGTTCTCCGATCCGGAAATTGCCAGCGTCGGCTTGAACGAAACGGAAGCGAAAGCCAAAGGCATCAACGTAGCCATCGGTAAATTCCCGTATGCTGCGAACGGCCGCGCCAATTCGCTGAATGCGTCGCAAGGCTTTGTCAAGCTGGTTGGCGACAAGGACACGGGCCTTTTGCTTGGCGGTCAAGTCGTCGGACCGGAAGCGTCCAACCTGATCGGCGAGCTGACGCTGGCCGTGGAAATGGGCGCAACGCTGGAAGACATCGCGCTGACGATTCATGCGCATCCGACGCTGACGGAAATGGTCATGGACGCCGCAGAAGGCGCGCTCGGTCATCCGATTCATCAGCTCAAGTAATTCATATCGCCAGCGGGTGTACGCCCGCAAGGCATGAAGAAACCCGCAAGCGGTGGCTGTCGCCGCCTTGCGGGTTTTGTTTGTGTGCGAATCTTTGTTGCGGATACGGCAACAGCGCGGGCTGGGCGGGGCAAAAGCAGAAGCCGGAAGCTTTCCGCGCAGCGGCCGGTCTAACTGCCGCCGCAAGGTTCGGCACAGCGCTCCGGAAGTCGCGCGGGCAGCGGGAAAGTCCGGTGCTCCGTCTATTTCTGCGAAAATCGCTGCCGGTACGTCCGCGGCGTGATCCCCTCATATTTGGAAAAACAGGAAGTAAAATACGCCGCTTGGTTAAAGCCGACCTCTTCGGCGACATAGGCGACGGGCAGATCGGTTTGCAGCAGCAGCATTTTGGCTTGCTGGACGCGGTATTGCAGCAAGTATTCCATCGGCGAGCAGCCGAATTCTTTTTGCATGCAGCGGGCAATGTAGACGGGGTGAAAATTCAGCGCTTCGCCGAGGCTGGCCGCGGTAATCGCGTCGCGGTAATGCTGGCGCAGGAACGAGGCCGCCTGATCGGCGACGGCTGTGCCGGGGCGTGTCGTTTGCGCCTCCAGCGACGTGTGCAGCTGCTCCAGCACGTCCTGGAACAGCACCTGCTGCTTCCAGCGCGCCCATCCTTGATGGGAATGCTGCTCCAGCGAGTTGAGCTGCTGCAGCGTTTCGTACATTTTGGACGGCTGAAGCAGCTTGGTGAATTGCGGAATGCGCATCGTAAAATGCTGCTTGCTGAAATTGCAGCTCAGCTCCCCGTTGGCAGGCCCGCGTCCCGCCGGGGGCGGTTCCTCTTCGTGGGCCATTTTCCACGAGCCGGTCGTTTGGAAATGCAACCAATAGGAGCCGGTCGGCACGCGGCAGCCCTCGGTCGGGTAGTGGTGAAGATCGGGGCGCAGCACCAGCGCATGCCCCTCCGTCAGCTCATAGTGGCGATCTTCCTCACCGATGTACATGCAGCCGCTGTCAACGACGAGCAGATCGAATTCGCCGAGCTGGTAACGGTTGGGATGCTTGCGGCCGGTTGCGGCAATACTAAAGCCGCTCAGAATGTAATAAGGCAGCGGAGGCGAGCTGAATTCAATAATCGGTGTCATGGTGAAGCTCCTCCCTGAGATGCGGAAATTGGAATAAGTCGGCTGGACATGCAGGCCGAGGTTGCATTTTTGATAGTTTTGGTTGAAAATATGATACATGCTACCCAGTATAGCATCTATAATGTGAAATAACGAGGACAAATTTAACACGCGTTTACGACGCGAGGAGGACTTACACATGCAATATCGCAAGCTTGGCAGAACCGGATTAAAAGTAAGTGAAATCAGCCTTGGCAGCTGGCTGACCTATGGCAATTCCGTCGCCGAAGAGACGGTTGCCCGCATGACGAAACGGGCGTTTGAGCTCGGCATCAATTTTTTTGATACAGCCAATGTGTATGAGCGCGGCGAAGCGGAAATTTTGCTCGGCAAAGCGCTGACCGCATACAGTCGCGATTCCTATGTGCTGGCAACCAAAGCGTTCTGGCCGATGGGCGAAGGCCCGAACGACCGCGGCTTGTCGCGCAAGCATGTGTTCGAGCAGCTGCATGCCAGCCTGAAGCGGCTGCAGGTTGATTATGTCGATATTTTTTACTGCCACCGCTACGACCCGGAGACGCCGGTCGACGAAACGCTGCGCACGATTGAGGATATGGTGCGGCAGGGCAAGGTGCTGTATGTCGGCGTCAGCGAATGGACCGCAGCGCAAATTCAGGAGGGCTTGCAGGTAGCCGATCGTTATCTGCTGGACCGGATTGTCGTTAACCAGCCGCAATACAGCATGTTCCTGCGCAATATCGAAGCGGAAATTATTCCGGTGAGCGAAAAGAACGGCATTTCGCAGGTCGTGTTCTCGCCGCTGGCGCAAGGCGTGCTGACCGGCAAATACCGCAAGGGCTCGGCGATTCCCGCCGATAGCCGCGCCGCCGACAACAAAGCGAACATGTGGATTCACAACTACTTGACCGACGGGTATCTCGATAAGGTCGAAAAGCTGATCGGCATTGCCGGCGATTTGGGCATTTCCTTGTCCAGTCTGGCGCTCGCTTGGGTGCTGCGCCTGCCGAACATTGCCAGCGCGCTGGTTGGCGCAACGAAAATCGAGCAGCTCGAAGAAAACGTCAAAGCTTCGGGCATCGTGCTTTCCGCCGACGTCGTCGCCGAAATCGAAAAGATTTTGCAGGACTAAGCTCAAGCCGCACGATCACATTGTCCATCCCTTGTACGGTTCCCGGTGCCGCTTGTTGTTCGTAAGACGTTGCGGTCTCCGCATCGGCGTTGTCCGCACGAGGCTCGAAGCCGCCGTCCGGCAACTACAGCGCTCCGGGAGCCGCTGGCACTGCGACATGCGCGCGCACCCAACTTGCAACATCCGCTTGATCCTACCCTAACCGACACGAGGAGCCGATCGATCATGGCAGCATACGAACATTTTCAACTGGCGATTTATTGTACCGCATCGTGCTTGAACAACAGCCTGGAGCAAATCGCGCAGGAGCTTGATTTTTTTGAAAAACATATGAAGCTCTCGAAAGTATATATCGAAAATCATCGCGGCGACGTCAGCTTGTCGCGCGAGCGGCTGCAGGAGCTGAAAAGCTTTTTCGAAGCGCGCGGCATTCGCACGGCCGGGGGCATTACGCCAACGCTGGGGGCCGCGTACCGGCCCGGCTATGAGCGGCTTTTCGGCGGAATTTGCTATACGGAGGAGGCGTCGCGCGCCAAATTCCGCGAAGCGGTGGAGAACGCGGCAGCGGTGTTCGACGAAGTGATTTTCGACGACTTCTTCTTTACGAATTGCGGCTGCGACGACTGTCTGGCGCGCAAGGGTGATCGGTCGTGGGAGGAGTTCCGGCTGGAGCTGATGACCGACGTGTCGGAGAATCTGATCATCAAGCCGGCGCGCGTGATCAATCCCGACTCGCGGATGATTATCAAGTTTCCGAACTGGAACGAGGCGTATCAGGCGACGGGCTATAATACGCAAACGCAGCCGCTGCTGTTCGACGGGATTTATACGGGAACGGAAACGCGCGATCCGGCGACGAGCCAGCAGCACATTCCGCGCTACGCTTCGTATTCGCTGCTGCGCTGGATGGATAACCTGAAGCCTGGCGCCAACGGCGGAGGCTGGTTCGACAATCTGGATTGCACGTACATCGACTACTATCTGGAGCAGGCGTATTTGACCGTGTTCGGCAAAGCGAAGGAGCTGACGCTGTTCTGCTATTCGCTGCTCAAGGATCATGTCTACGTGCCGCCGCTCGGTTTCCAGCTGGACAAGCTGGATGCTTTGGCCGGAGGGCTTGGGACTCCGGTGGGAGCGCTGGTGTATGAGCCGCATCATGCCAAAGGCGAAGACCATCTGTACGATTATCTGGGCATGCTGGGCGTGCCGCTGGAATTGACGCCGCATTTCCCGCAAGCTGCTTCGCCGGGGCCGCTGCTGATTACGGCAAACGCAACGCGCGATGAAGCGATTATCGATAAAATGAAGGCATACTTGCGCGCGGGCGGTCAAATCGTCATGACGTCGGGGTTTGTGGAGCGCATGCAGGGGCGCGGCATAGCGGATTTCACGACGCTGCGGGCTACCGGCCGCAAGCTGGCGGTCAGCCATTTTGCCGTCGATACGGCGATCTGCACGTTCGACCGCTTTGCCCAAGGCGAAGCGATCAGCTTGCCGGTGCTTGATTACGCGACCAACGGCACTTGGCAGTCGGTTGTGGCGCTGGAAGGGCAGAACAACATTCCCGTGCTGATGTATGACAACTATAGCAAGGGCAAAATCTTTACGTTGACCGTTCCCGATAACTACGACGATTTGCGCAAGCTGCCCGAGCTGGTGGTCAACAAGCTGCGCGCGGTGATGACGGGCAAGCTGCTGCCGTATGAGCTGCAGGGTGGCGCCGATGTCGGCTTTTTTACCTATGATAACGAGACGTTTGTGCTGGAATCGTTCCGCACGACGTTGGCCGCCTGGCAGGTGCGCGTGCCTGCAGGCCGCGAGCTGACGCAAATTGCCGGCCGCAGGCAGCTGCGCAAGCTGCACACGCTGGAGGATGGCAGTGCGGTGTATGAGATCAAGCTGCACCCTTCGTCCTGGAGCGCCTTCAAGACGGCTCCGGCGCAGGGATAAGCGCGAAGCAGGCTTTAAGAAGATCGGAACGTCCGTGGGGGCGGTCCGGTCTTTTTTGCGTTTTTTGGCAGGGGGATCGTCATGACCGCCTAGACGCCGCAGGGAACGGGACAAGGCCGCTGATCTGCGCGGGACGCCGGCAGAAGGATTTTGTATAATGATAGGAAAGGACTGGAGGAGGAATGAATCATGAGCAGCACCATCAAGCGACCGCTGGTGATCGGTCACCGCGGGGCAGCGGGTGAAGCGCCGGAAAATACGCTGGCTTCGTTCCGCCTGGCGCTGGCGCAGGGAGCGGACGGGCTGGAGCTGGACGTTCATTTGTCGAATGACGGGGAGATTGTCGTCTGTCACGACGCTACACTGGACCGGACGACAGACGGCTCGGGCCGGATCGGCGAGTTAAGGCTGGAGGAGATTCGCCGCTGCGACGCGGGCGCCTGGTTCCATGAGTCGTTTCGCGGCGAACGGGTGCCGGTGTTGGCCGAGGTGCTGGAGCTGACGCCGCCGGGCGTGCTGCTGAATATCGAGGTCAAAGACGCTGAGGGGAGCGCTGGAGCAATCATCGATCCGCTGCTGGAACGGGTGAACCGGCAGGGGCGGCTGCGCGATGTAGTGTTCTCATCCTTTGATCACAAATGCATGCGCGAGCTGAAGCGGCGGGAGCCCACGGCCCGCATCGGCCTGCTGTATGCCGCCAACCTGGCCGACCATGCCGGCTATGCGGCGTTGCTTGGCGTTGCCGTGCATTCGCTGCATCCGGATTACCGGCTGATCGGCCGCGACGATGTCGCTGCTGCTGTTGCCGCGGGCCTATGCGTCTATCCGTATACGGTCAATCGCATCGAGGCGCTGCGCGACATGATCGCCTGCGGCGTGACGGGCATCATCACCGATTTTCCCGCGCGGCTGGCGGCGCTGCTCGACGGCTAGATCGGATTGGCGCATCCGTCCGGCGGGAGCTGATGGCTGACGTGCGTGCGCTGCGGCACGGTTTGGACAGCCGCTGGACGGCCGGCACCGCGCTGCGGAGTCGAGCGCGGTGCGGCAGGCGGCTTACGGCGCGCCGATGACGGTCAGCGCCGCCGGCACGACCTCCAGCCGCAGCGGCGTTGCGCCGTATTGTTCGCCGTCGGCGTGCACGTACAGCGGCTTGGCAGTCGTCAGCGCCGCGTGCCGGCCGCGGAAGAACCGGACGGCGGGATGCCCGACATGCCGACCCTTATAAACCGCGGCCAGAATCGGCAGCAGCCGCAGGCGGGTACGGCTGCAAATGACCACGACGTCAACTTGGCCGTCGTGTGGCGAAGCGCCGGGGCATATTTGCATCGAGCCGCCGTAGAACGGGATGTTGGCTGCAGCGACCAGCCACATATCGCGCAGCTCGTGACGCTCGCCGTCGATCACCAGCTCGGCGTCGCACGGCTGATAGCCGGCGAAAACGCGCAGCACAGTGATCAGATAAGCCAACGAGCCGAGCTTGAAGCGGTTGAGCAGCTTTTTGTAGCCGGCTTCGTTGGTCAGCTTGGCGACCAGCCCGTCAAAGCCGGCGCCAAAGCTGTTTACGGCGAGACCGCCGCCACCGGCAAGCAGCACGTCCAGCGGACGGGGCTTGCCGACTGTCAGCGCGAGCTCCAGCGCTAGCAGCGGATCGGCCGGCAAGCCGAACGCCTTGGCGAAGTCGTTGCCCGTGCCGGCCGGAATCGCGGCCAGCGCGCAGCCGGTTGCCGCCGTGGCCCCCGCGGTCGCCGCTTCGCCGGCGTGCCGCAGCGCTGCTGCTTCGCCAGCGCCGCCTGCGGTATCGCGGCTGCCGTCGCCTTCGACGTCGGCGTCGCGCACGGCGTCCGCGCGCTGCGCGCCGCCAGCGTGCCGCACCGCTGCGGCGCGCAGATGCCACAGGCCGGCGGCCGCCTCGTGAATCGTGCCGTCGCCGCCGATCACGAGCAGCGTGCCGATGCCGGGCCTGGCAGCCAGCGCTGCGGCCAGACACGCGCCTTCACCGGCGGCTTCCGTACACGCCGCTTCATATGGAACGCCGCGGCGGTCCAATTCGGCGCGCACCTGCGCCCAGATTCGTTCGCCGCGCCCGTTACCGGCGCGCGGGTTGATAACAATGCCAAGCATGCCGCTTCCTCCCTTGCTGTTGCACTTGCTGAATGTGCTACCAGCATAGCGGAATTGCGTCAGCTTGTTAAGCTTTTTTTATAAGATTAGCTTGAAAATTTTTTGTTGACATATTCATCTAATGTGTGATATATTTATATTTATTGATTGAAATGAAATTCATAGCACCGATGTGCCAAGCCTCAGATTGATCTCCTACGGAACGCGTAAGTTGCAAGTGGCAAGCTCCCCTTCTTGTTTTCTTTTTTCCGATGTGACGAATCCCCCGACCCTATGAGGCGCGCACTGCGTGCTGCCGGCAGCACCAACCGCCGGCCGTCAGGCTCAGCAATTCCCACTGGCGCGGTCTTCGGAGCCGCAAGGATGAAAGAGAGGTAGGGCTTTCATTGTTTTGATTGAACCGTAAGCGAAACCAGTAAGACATGGATATCAATACAACTAACAGGGCAACTCGCCAAGTCGTCAAGGACTGCGGGTCGCCCTTTTTGTATGGGCAAATGGCCACGTTGTCTTCAAAACCTATTATTTGCTTGACTTTCTCTACTCCTTCTTTAGTATACTTTGGAAATAAACTACTGCGTGCATGGGAGGCTCCGATCTGTGATTGATGGAAAAATTGAAGCTAAAGAAATACTTCTCAAGGACCTGCTCTCGGCAAAGTTTCTTTTTCAAATTCCGGGATACCAGCGTCCGTTTTCTTGGGAAAAAGATAATTTCGATCAATTGTTTGAGGATATTAAAGAAGCAATGGAATACGCGGAAATCCATAAAAGCGACGAGAATTATTTTCTGGGTAGCATTATTTTGCAGGTACGGGACGAAAAGGCTGATGGCGGGGGCTTGTATGATGTCGTTGACGGACAACAGCGGTTGACCACGCTGACGATTTTACTGGCGGTGTTGCGGGATCTGGTGCAGATCGACATGGCCAAAAAGTTTTTGCAGGATAAAATTTATCAAATGGCTAACGAATATGAAAATATACCTGAGAAGGTCCGGCTTTTAGTCAGAGAAAAGGATCGCGACTTTTTTAAAACTTATATATTGACGCCTGACGGGACACAGCAGGTCCGTTCGCTGGATGTAAAAAGCTTGAGTGAATCGCAGGCTCATATTGTCGAAGCCGTACTGCTGTTCAAACAAAAGTTTGTGGTAAAAGACAGCTTGCAGCATGAATTTGTAGACAAAATGATCAAATTTATTTTTAATAATTGCGTGCTTGTGTACGTCAAAACCGGAAGCTTTACTTCCGCTTACAGGCTGTTCTCTATTCTCAATGATCGCGGCATGCCGCTGACCACGTCCGACCTGCTGAAAAGCTCGAATCTGGGAGCTATTACCGACAATGAAAGAGAGCGTTTCCAGAAAATCTGGGAAGCGGTCGAAGAGGAGTTAGGTCGTGATCAATTCGACGAACTGCTCGGTCATATCCGCACGATTCTGGTAAAAGACAAAGCCAAAAAGTCCATCATCGACGAATATGAGGATATTATTTTTAGAAACAACCCTACATTGAGAGGCAAAGCTTTTATTCGCATGGTCGAGGATATCGCAGAAATTTACAGGGAGCATCTGGTGAACGCCCATATTTCGACTAAGAACGTCAAGCTGCACAATCTCATGTCGTTGATGCGCGATTTCATTTCCAATTCTGACTGGATGCCAGTGTACATCAGCTTTGCGAAGAAATTTACTGCCGAGGGCGATATCTATGCCTTTCTCGTCAAGCTGGAAAAGCTGGTTGTCACTAACTGGCTGCTTGAAATAACGCCGACGGCAAGAATTGTCGAAATGAATCGGATTTTGCAGCTTATCGAAACGGAAAACGATGTTAAGGCGATTCTTTCCCATCATTTGTTTGACACACGAAAATATGCGGGCGATATCAAAGGTGCGCTTGAATCGATCCATTTTTATAAGAAAAAATATTGTAAATATGTGTTGCTTCGCCTGGACATGGCGCTGAGTGAAAATGAGAATATTATGAAATCCTATACTGGCATTATTTCGGTAGAACATATCTTACCTCAAAATCCTTCGGCGGCCTGGACGGCCGATTTCAATGACGACGACCGCAGAGTATGGACGCATCGACTTGGTAATTTGGTTTTGCTGAGCCGCATGAAAAATTCGTCCGCCAACAACCGTTCGTTTGAACATAAGCTCAAAACCTATTTGTCCAAGGGCATGACCGATTTTGCCATTACCAAGGACATTTCCAAATACCAGACGTGGAATACCGTTCATCTGGCGGAGCGGCATTCCGCTTTGTCCAAGTTCCTTTCAGGATTGTGGGTCTAGCGCTTCAAAAAAGCGATTCGCACCCGCGCTGCAGCCAGGCCCGCTGCATGAAAAAACGACCTTGTGTCCAACGAAATGCTGGACAAAGGTCGTTTTTTCATATTTCACGGCTGCTGGTTACGCGCCGGTCGGTGCGCTGCTGGCCGCAGGCTGCGGCGATGCCGCTGGAGCGTCGCCCCGCGACGGACGGGCATGCCCTTTTTGCTCGACGAAGCTTTTCAGCCGGTCGGTCATGCTGTCCTTCAGCTTGCTGATCAGCTGATCCTCGCTGATGCCCTTCTCGGCCGCGATGTCGGCGGGGGATTTGCCGGCTTCAAGCTCCGCTTGCAGCTCCTCCTGCGTCATGCCGAGAATGTCGGGCAGCGCGGAGAATTCGCCGCCTTTGCCGCCCATGCCGCCGAAGCCGCCCGGTCCGCCGTGGCCGCGTTCGCCGCCAAAGCCCGGTCCGCTCTTGCCGTCAGCCGGCCGGGTATTTTCAACAAAGCTTTTCAGTCTGTCGGCCATATCGGCTTTTTGCTTGTCGGCTTGCTCCTGCGTCAGCTTGCCAGCCGTCACGGCTTCGTCGAGCTTGGCCTGCTCGGCTTCGGTCAGCTTTTGCAGCAGCGTGGCTTCATCCCAGCCCTGTTTGTCGGATGCGATTTGCGCCAGTGTTTTGCCTGCGGCCAGCTCGCTCATCAAATCCTTCTGCTCGACGCCAAGCAGGGTGGCCGCCGATTCCAGCGGGCCTGCTCCGCGTTTCATACCGCCCATCCGGTCGCCGCCGCGTCCGCCGCGCTCCTTGAAGCCCTTGCCGTCGCTTGCTCCGTCCTTGCTATGTACAGCCGGTGTGCTTGTTGCGGTGTCGTCGGCAAATGCCCGGTTATGCGCTGCTCCGTAAAGTCCTCCGCCCAACAGCACGGCTGCCGCGATCGTACCTGTCATCACTTTTTTGCTCAGCATTTTCATAATCTCCTTCGCCTCTCTCTATTTAAAGTGGTGTACCGCTTCCTTACAAAACCAAGTATAGACCCCGAACCTGAATTGCACCTTAAACCAGGCTGAGCGTTCGTTGAGAGTTAGCTGAAAATAAGCTGAAAGCGCGGCGGTCCGCTTTCGGCCGGCAGCGAAAAAAACAATAGGAAAAACCTCGTTAATCCTGTAGAATAATGGGTAAAACGAGATGGTACGAATCAGGGAGGTTCATTACGCTTGAACAGCATTTTAACGCGCATGGTTTTGTTTTTTTCGGGCTTGATTCTGATTGCCGGAGCGGTGCTCGGCTTGACGATTTATCGCGCTTCGACGGGACTGGTCGAAAATTCACTCGGGCTGCAGGCGAAGGCGGTTGCTGAACGGGCCGCCAAATTGATCGATCCGGAGGAGTTCGCCAAGCTGAACGCGGAATCGGGGGAAACGCCGTATTATGCCAAGCTGCGCGAGCAGTTGAACGTTATGCGCGAGACGAACGGGATGAAGTTTCTTTACACCCTGGCCAAAACGAGCAAGGATGGCAAGGACGTCTATTATTATGTCGTCGACGGCGCGCCGCAGGATTTCAGCCCGGATGATTTTTCACCGCTGGGCGAGCCGGAAGAGAACGCTTATCCGGGGATGATCAAGGCGTTTGCAAGCGGTCAGGCGCAGATCGGCGAGCTGACGAAGGACGAATACGGCGCGACGGTGACGGCTTATGTTCCGGTGCTGGACAAAGGCGGCAAGCTGATCGGCGTAGTCGGCGGCGATCTCGATTCAACGGCGGTATATGCGCTCATGGAATCGAACCGCACGACGATGCTTTGGGTGGCGCTGCTGATATTTGTGGTCAGCGTGCTGCTGGTGTTTGTGCTGGCACGCTTCCTGGTCCAGCCGCTGCGCAAGCTGACGGCTCAAGTGGCCAAGGTGCGAGCCGGCGATATGACAGTGCGCGTCGGCATGGCGCGCAAGGATGAGATCGGGGCGTTGGCTGCGGCATTCGAGCAGCTGATCGCGGATACGGCCGTATTCATCAAAGCGATTCGCAGCGGCTCCGACCGACTGTCGGGTGCTTCGGCGGGCGTCACCGAGCATGCGCACCATACGACCGAGGCGAGCCATGCGATTGCTGCAAGCATTCGCGAAGCGTCGAGGGGCGCGGATACGCAGGTGATGCGCGCTGCCGATACGACGCGGGCGATGGAGGAGATGACGCTGGGCATGCAGCGGATCGCCGAATACGCCTCGGTCGTAGCGGAGGTGTCTCAGGAGACGACCGACGAGGCGCAGCGCGGCAACGAATCGATTTTGACGGCGGTCAGCCGCATGGAGGCGATTTATGCGTCATCCTCCCAGATGGCGGCAGCGACCAAGCATCTGGAGGGCCGGTCCGGAGAAATCGGTGAAATTACGCTGCTGATGGCGGGCATCGCGTCGCAGACGAACCTGCTGGCGCTGAATGCAGCGATTGAAGCGGCGCGCGCCGGCGAGAACGGACGGGGCTTTGCTGTCGTTGCCGACGAGGTGCGCAAGCTGGCGAATCAGTCGCAGGTATCGTCGCAGCGCATTTCCGAGCTGATTGAAGCGATTCTCGTGCAGACGGCCGAGCTGTCGGCGAGCATGGATGTGAACGCGGGCGAGGTTCAGGCCGGTTTGGGCATCGTCAAGGAGGCGGGAACGGCTTTCGGCTCGATCATGCAGGGACTGGAGCGGATGAACCAGCAGGTGCAGGAGGTTTCGTCGGCTTCGCAGGAAATTTCCGCGGGCTCTGAGGAAGTCGCCGCTTCCGTCGATGAGATGGAGAAAATTTCCCGGCAAGCCGCTCAGCATTTCCAGGGCGTTGCCGCCCGCTCGGAGGCGCAGCTGGCCGATATGGGCGAGGTCAGCGCGTCGGCGGCATCGCTGCGCGAAATGGCAGGAGAATTGAAGCAACTGGTCAGCCGCTTCAAGGTGTAGCTTGCAGCTAAAGCGAGTCGGCCGATCTGGATGGGGAAAACAAACGCAGATAATGAACACGCGAAGCACGCGCGCTGCCGGTAACGTCCGGAGCGCGCGTTTGTTTTGTCTGAGACAACAACAAGACCCCGCAAGAAAACTTGCGAGGATGAATGAGTGCCAATTGGCAGAAATGGAGTTGAATGATTCGTTCAGGCATACCGTGTTGTGTAAACGCAAACAATGACAGTAGCGCCACGTGTAAGCCGAAAAAAAAAGCAGGAGTGGACTGGCAGTTCGCCAAGCGCTTGCTAGCGCGAGGATACCGCTTCGTCGGTCATCAGGCTGAATTGCAGCGTGCCGCTAATTTGCCGGCGGTTGATCTCGTCTCGCAGCTGCATAATAAATTCTGGGTCCAGGTTCATGCCCATCGCCAGTCGCAGGCATTCGATCAGATGCTCGCTGGGAAGAGCGTGCAGGGCACTCGTGGCGGTCGTCATAGGGGCTCACTCTTTCTTTGATAGTATTGGATCATCCATACATTAAGTTTACTAGCATTTTTAGTTAATTTCAGCACATATTCTTTTGCGTTCGAACGCAAAAAATGGCAAAAATGGTCCGGGAAGGGGTGTATTTCCATGCAAAAGTCAAAGATTGGGGCGCAAGAGAGTGAGACAAGCGCCGTTAGCGGCTGCGTGAAGCGCGCAAATCGACGTTTGGGTTTGGCCGGTTTGGCCGCTGGGCCGCTGGGCGGCTGGATGGCGCATTTCCCGGGCCCGGATTTGATTTTGCAAAGGAGTAGAGGATTTTATCCCTAATCAAGCGAATGGTATCCCTAGGATACGGCGTTTGCTCGTCTATATAATAGAAGATAAAGCTGGCCCCCAGAGCGCGCCGGCGCCGGCAGAACGGTCCGGGAGGAGATCAGGCCATGAATTTGAATAAAAAGGTGTTTCTCGGCTTTCTGACGTTCATCATCATTCCGCTGTTTTTGTTAGGGACGGTCGTGTATACCGTATCGATGCATTTGATTGAAAAAAAATACGGCGACCAGACGGAAATTACGCTGCAGGCCATTGGTCGCAACATTCAATATATGTTTAAGGAAGCGAATTATTTCTCCGATTTCTGGATGGTCAAGGACAGCATTCAATCGATTTATCGTACGCTCGACGGGGTGCGGCCGAATGAGGATGATTTGTCCTCCTATGAGCTGAATGCGTTCGATACCGTGCTGCGCAGCACGATTTTGACCTATTCGCCGGTGCAGTCGGTGATGATTTTCAACAATTACGGCAAGGCGTTCAGCGCCGGGCGCTCCGGCTCCTCGGTCATTCCGTGGACGGCGCTGGCCGACAGCTCGGCATCGCAGCAAATTTTTAACCTGAACGGGGTGCCGCTGTGG
The DNA here is from genome assembly GCF_004514475.2 of Paenibacillus athensensis. Taxonomy (GTDB): domain Bacteria; phylum Bacillota; class Bacilli; order Paenibacillales; family NBRC-103111; genus Paenibacillus_AL; species Paenibacillus_AL athensensis. The sequence continues at coordinate 331,869 of NZ_MYFO02000002.1, forward strand.
ATCGGTCCCGGCGAGTATCAGGAATTTCCGGGCGACCGCAGCGATTTCTACCAGGCGCGAATTGTTAAGGATTTCTGGACGATGGACAATCGCGGCTATATGCTGCTGCGCTTTCGTTTTCAGGAGCTTGATCCGATTTTCAGCGCATACGGCTCCCAGCAGCAGAATGCCAATCGTTATTTGTTGATCAATAAAAAAGGGCGGGTGCTCTATGACAGCAAAAAAGGGCTGGAGGGCGCGAGCGTGTCGGAGCTGCTGCCGGGCAAGCTCAAGCTGAATGAGCCGAATTACAGCTTCCAGGCCGATTTCGACAAGGAAAAAAGCTTGGTCTCGCTCTATCATTTGAATCTGAATGCGATGGGCATTCAGGATTGGAGCGTGGTGTCGATTACGCCCTGGCAGCATGTAGCCGGAGAGCTGGAGACGATTATGAGCTGGGTGGCGGGCATTACGTTTACTTGCCTGTTTTGCGCGCTTGTGTTCAATCTGGTGTTTGTGCGGCGGATCATTCAGTTTATTTTGCAGGTGGTCTCTTCCATGAAACGGGTGGAGCGCGGCGATTGGTCGACGCGCGTGGAAACGCGAGGCTCGGACGAAACGACGGTGCTGGCGCGCGGCTTCAACAGCCTCGTCGTGCGGGTCGAGGACTTGCTGGAAGAGGTGAAGATGCAGCAGGACCGCAAAAACAAGGCCGAGCTGATGCTGCTGCAGGCGCAGATCAAGCCGCATTTTCTGTTTAACACACTGGAATCGATCAATGCGCTGGCGATTCAGAACGAGGGTCGCAAGGTCAGTCAGATGGTGTACCGGCTCGGCAATCTGCTGCGCATTGGCATCGACGGCAAGGAGGAAATTCCGCTGCGCCAGGAGCTGGAGCATTTGAAAAGCTATCTGGAAATTCAGGCGATCCGTTTTGAGGATCAGTTCGGCTATGAAATCGATATTCCGCGCGAGCTATACGATTGCCGCATCTTGAAGCTGACGCTGCAGCCGCTGGTTGAGAACAGCATCCAGCATGGCTTTGATCCGATCGATTACCGCGGGTTTATTTCCATTCGCGCTGTCGACGAAGGCAGCCGGATCGGCTTGTACGTGACCGATAACGGCGCGGGCATTGCCCAGGAACGGCTGGCCAAGTTCCACTACAAGACCGAGCTGAACACGCCGTTGGACGAAATCCGCGATGCTGCTGAGGAGCGGCGCGGGCTGGGGGTCAACAATGTCGCCGACCGCATCCGCATCCAGTACGGGCGGGCTTACGGCTTGTTTATCTGCAGCGAGGAAGGGCGCGGCACAACGATGAAGGTCATCATTCCAAAATATGAGGGGGACTAAAGGCATGAGGCTGAAAGCGATTCTGGCGGATGACGAAGCGATTATCGTACGCAATTTGCAAGCGGTCATACCTTGGAACGAATTGGGCATCGATGTAGTCGGTACGGCCAAGAACGGCGTCGAGGCGCTGGAGCTGTGCCGCGTGCACGAGCCGGATCTCGTGCTTAGCGACATCCGCATGCCGCAGATGGACGGCATCACGTTCGTCGAGCGGCTGCGCGAATGGAACGAATATTGCGAAATTGTCATGGTCACCGGCTACCAGGACTTTGAATACGCCCGTTCGCTGCTGCGTTTTGGCGTCAGCGATTATGTGCTCAAGCCGATCCATTACGAGGCGCTGGAGCAGTCGATTGCCGGACTGGCCGAAACGATCCGCGAGCGCAAGCGGACGCGGCGCAGCGAAGCTCAGAAGTGGAATCAGGCCTTTCGCGTCGCTTATGAAAAGCTGCTGTTCGATGTGCTGATGGATTATTCGACCGTGCTGCCGAAAACCGTGCTGCCGACCGACGAGCTGGACCTGGAGGGCATGAGCTATATTGTGTGTCTGGTTGACGTCGACGGCTATTCGCAAAAATCGCTGTCCTGGAAGGAGGAGGAGCGCAAGCTTTGGAACTTTGCGGTGCGCAATGTGCTGCAGGAGCAAATTGCCGCCGATTCGCCGCGCTCGGCCGTGCTGCAAATCCGCGAGGGCGAGTGGTGTCTGCTGCTTGAACGCGGGAGCGCAGCGGCTGAGACGGAGAAGGCGGAGGATGCGGAGCCCCTGCGCCGGCTCGCCGCCGAGCTGCAGTCGGCTGTCGAGCGCAACGTCAAGCTGAGCGTCAGTGTCGGCTTCCTGCCGCGGCTCGTCGGACTGCACGAGCTGGCCGGCGCTTACAAGCTGCTGCAGCGCACGGTGCAGCTCGGAGCGGGCGAGCCCAAGGCGGTGCGCTTTGCCAAGGAGCAGCGCGAGCCGTCCGACTCCAACCTGACGGTCTGGCATCTCGTCGAGGAAATGGTCAACGGGCTCAAGGCGTGCAGCAGGCCGCGCACGGAGGAGGCATTGACGCGGCTGCGCGAGCTGTTGGAGAGCCTGCCGGTTGCGTCGTTTGACCGCGCGTTCCAGATGCTGCATTTTCTGATCCTCCATATGCTGCGGGAGATGCGCGAAATGAGCAGTCTCGACGGGCCGGCCGAGGAGCGGATGTGGACCCAACTGGATCAATGCAAAAGCTTGGCCGATTTGCTGCGCGTCATGACGGGGCTGATGGAGTATGGCCTGGAAGGCACGAACAAGAAAAAGAACAGTGAGCTGCTGATGGAAGCGGCCAAAACGTACATTCATGCGAACTATGCCGCCGATTTCGGGATCGAAGATATCGCCGATTCGTTAGGTATCAGCTGCAGCTACTTCAGCCTGCTGTTCAAGCAGCATTTCGGCGAGACGTTTGTCGAATACCTGACGCGTCACCGGATGGAGCTGGCCCAGTCGATGCTGCTGCTCAGCGACAAAAGTGTGACGGAGATCGGGAGAGCCGTCGGCTATGCGGAGCGGCGTTATTTTACCAAGGTCTTCCAGAAGTTTACGGGTGAAATCCCTTCGGAATTTCGAGAAAAGCGCAAGCCGGTCTGATCGCCGCGGAGCGGGCCGGGAAGTGAAAGTAGAGGATTTTATCCCCCTTTTATGGAAATGTGTGTCTACTGGGACCGGGCCGCCGACCTTATAATCAAGTTGTAAACAAATACAAAAGGTCATTAGGAGGTCTTGGAAACATGAAAAAAGCAACAGTAATGTCTGCTGCAGTGGTATTGGCATCCTCTGTCATGCTGTCCGCTTGCGGAACTTCGAACACATCGACAGATGGTGCTGCCGGCACTACTGCTCCAGCGGCAACGGCGTCGCCGGCGCCTGCGAAAGCGGAACCCGTTACGCTTAACCTGCGTCACACGCAAGTGAAAGATACGCAGAAGAAGCGTCTGGCCATGCTGCAGGATGTCGTAAAGGCGACCGAAGCGAATGTACCGGGACTGACGATTACGCTGGATGGCGTTGAAGACCAGGTCAACCGCTTTGAAAAGCTGAGAGCCGAAATGGCCGCAGGCAACCCGCCGGAAATTTTCGACCTGTTCGGCGGCACGGATACGAAGGATTATGTGAAAGCTGACCGGCTGATGGATTTGACGCCGATTTTGGAAGAGCTCGGTCTGAAGGATAAATTTTATAGCTTCGAGGAATTTACGGTAGACGGCAAAATTTACGGCATTCCAATGGCCGGTTACGTGGAAGGTCTTTTCTACAACAAAAAAATTCTGGCCGACAACCAGATCGATCCTCCTAAAACGTGGGATGAGCTGATGGCTGCTTCCGAGAAGCTGAAAGCCAAAGGCATCACGCCGTTTGCCATGGCGGCCAAGGACGCTTGGGTCATCAACATGATGATGAATACGATGTGGGTGCGCACGGCTGGCGCGGATTCGGTTGCGGGCTTCCTGAACGGCACGAAAAAATGGACCGATCCGGCAGTCGTCGACGGCTTCTCCAAATTCGAAACGCTGATCAAAAAAGGCTATTTCCAAGAAGGCAGTCTGGGTCTGGCGTATGCCGAGCAGCAAAACAAATTCAGCGCCGGCGGCGCAGCGTTCATGTTCGACGGCAGCTGGGCCAACACGCCGCTGATCGATCCTGAGAAATCCAAGGTCGCTAACGACGTAGGCTTCATCAACTTCCCGACAGTGGGCGGCGCTGGCGACGGCCTGATCAACGGCGGCTGGTCCAACGGCTACGGCTTCTCCAAGCGTATGGATGAGAAGCAGCTCGCAGCGGCGAAAGAGTTCATCAAGCAAATGTATAATGAAACGATGCAAAAAAGACAGCTGATGGAAGAGGGCATGCTCCCGGCCATGAAGCTGCAGGATACAAGCGGCGTGAAGCCGATCATTGCCGAAATCATCAAGGTTTCCTCCGAAGCCAAGGGCACGTTCCCGGCGTTCGATGCCAGCATTCAAACGAAGGTGAGAGAATCGCTGGAGCGCGGTATGCAAGAGCTGATCGGTGGCAGAACGACACCGGACAAATTGACGGCCGAGTTGCAAAAGCAGCAGGAAGCTTCCAATAAAGAAGACGGTCAGAAGTAATCCAGAGGCGAAGCATGTGCGAGCACCATTTCGATCGTGGAATGGTGCTCGACAGCTCTTTACGGGGAGGTAAAGGATCGATGAACAAAACGCTGAAAAACCCGCTCGCCTATGTGCTTTTTACCGTGCCGACGCTCCTGCTGTATTTGATGTTTTTCCTGTATCCGCTGCTGACCTCGCTGCGTTACGGGTTCACGCAATGGAACGGCATTTCGCACGCCCAGTTCAACGGGTTGGACAACTTTGTTACGGCGCTGCATGATAAATATTTTTGGGTTGCGGTCAAAAACAACATTTATTTCATTTTGTTTTCCGTGTTTGTGCAAATTCCGTTTATTTTGGCGCTGGCGCTGCTGATCAGCAGAGTCAAGCGGTTGTCGGGCTTTTACAAGACGACTGTGTTTCTTCCGAGTATTTTATCCACAGCGGTTGTCGGTGTATTGTGGTCCTTCGTGTACCATCCCGAAGCGGGGCTGCTGAACAAGCTGTTGGAAGCGATCGGGCTCAGCTCGTGGAAGCATGTCTGGCTGGCCGACGAAGCGACGGCTTTCCTGTCGGTGCTCGTCACGAACGCCTGGCAGTGGATCGGCTTTTATGTCGTGCTTGTGCTGGCAGCGATCTTTGCGATTCCCAAGGACATTCTGGAAGCGGCCGAAATTGACGGTGCGGTAGGCTGGAAGCAGGCCTGGGCGATTACCGTGCCATTGATTCGTCCCGTGCTTATCGTCATTGTGTTATTATCCATTACAGGCGCAATGAAGGCTCTCGATATCGTGTTCGTTATGACCAACGGCGATCCGTACGGCATTACGGAGGTTATGGCGACTTATATGTATAAAAAAGCGTATCGCATCGGCGAATACGGCTATGCTAACGCGATTGCGATTCTCATCTTTGTATTTACGGTGATTTTGACGCTGATTTTCCGCTTCCTCACCCGCAAATCCGAGGAGGTGCAGTACGGATGAGAAACCCGCTTTGGAGCACTGCGAAGCACTTTGTGCTGCTGTTTTACCTCCTCATTACGCTCTACCCGCTGATCTGGGTGCTGAACTCCTCCTTCAAGCAAAACAAGGAGATCATCGATTCGCCGTGGGGGCTGCCGCACAACTTTACGATCAGCAACTACATCAACGCATGGACGGGCTCCAAGGTCAGCACGTATTTCGTCAACAGCTTGTACATCAGTACGCTTTCGGCGATTGCGACGATTTTGCTGGCAACGGCGACGGCTTATGCGATTACGCGGATGAAGTTTCCGAAGTGGAGCAAGGTGGTTTCGGGCGTGCTGCTGCTGGCGCTGCTGATTCCGGCCGGCTCGCTGCTCGTGCCGCTTTACATTTTGCTGCGGCAGATTCATGCGTATAATACGCCGTTTGCGCTGATATTGCCCTATGTGACCTTTGGCTTGCCGCTTACGGTATTCGTGGTCTCGGCGTTTCTCAAATCGATCCCCGGCGAGCTGGAGGAAGCAGGCGTCATGGACGGCTTGAGCGCGTTCGGGCTGCTGGGCCGGATCGTGCTGCCGCTGACGATGCCGACGCTGGTAACGGTATTCATTCTCAATTTTCTGAGCAATTGGAACGAATTTATCATGGCGAATTTATTTTTGGCCAAAGAAAAGCTCAGGACCTTGCCAGTAGGCATGGTTGCGTTTTATGATCAACTTAATATGAATTACGGCGGCTTGTGCGCAGCGATCATGTTCAGTGTGGTGCCGGTCGTATTGATCTACAGTATTTTGCAAAATCAAATCATCGAGGGCGTCACTGCCGGCAGCGTCAAGGGCTGACGGAGGGACGAAGGCCGGTGCGCTTCTGGCGCGCCGGTCTTTTACAGTCAGGAGGAAAAAACAGATGAACAGCAGCGTGCCGATGACCCTTAGACAAAAGGTAGGCCAGCTTTTTGTGTGCGGGTTCGCAGACCCCGCGCCGACGGAGGAAATCAAAATCCTGATCGAGCAATACGGACTCGGAGGCGTTATCTATTTCCGGCGCAATGTGGAGGATGCGGAGCAGCTGGCCCGTCTTTCGGAGGAGCTGCAAGCGATCAGCAGACAGAGCGGGGGCCAACCGCTCTTTATTGCTGTCGATCAAGAGGGCGGCATGGTGTCGCGGATTGAAAAAGGCGTGACGCTGCTGCCCGGCAATATGGCGCTGGGCGCGGCCGGCAGTGCGGAGGGCGTGCGGAATATTGCCCGGGCAATGGGCGAGGAGCTGCGGCAGATGGGCGTGAATATGAATTTCGCGCCGTGTCTGGACATTAACAACAATCCGCGCAATCCGGTGATTGGCGTGCGCTCCTACGGCGAGACCGCGGAGCTGGTTAGTGAGCTGGGCGTACAGGCGGTGTTGGGGCTGCAGGAAAGCGGCGTGGCAGCGACGGTCAAGCATTTTCCCGGACACGGCGATACGGCGGAGGATTCGCATTACGATCTGCCGTCGCTGCCGCATGGCATGGACCGGCTGACGCAGCTGGAGCTGGTGCCGTTTGCGGCAGCGATTGCCAGCGGCGTCGATGCCGTCATGACGGCGCATGTGGTATTCCCGGCGCTGGAGCCAAGCGGCTTGCCGTCGACGCTCTCGCCTGCGATTCTGACCGGACTGCTGCGCGAGCAGCTCGGCTTCGACGGGCTGATCGTCACCGACTGTCTGGAGATGCAGGCGATTTCCGAAGGCGTCGGCGTCGCCGAAGGCGCGGTGCAGGCGCTGGAGGCGGGGGCTGACATCATTCTGGTCAGCCATCGGTTTCCGCGCCAGCAGGCGGCGCTGGAGGCCGTGGTCGCGGCTGTCGAGAGCGGCCGGCTGACCGAGGCGCGGATCGACGCGTCGCTGGCGCGAGTGCTGGCGTGCAAGCAGCGGCGGGGGATCGGCGCGAGCGTGGTGAGCGGCGCGGGTAGCGATGCGGCGGGCGTGAGTGCGGGTGCAGGTGCGGGAGCGGCGGGCGTGAGTGCGAGCGCGGTGAGCGGCGCGGGTAGCGATGCCGCGGGCGTGAGTGCGGGTGCAGGTGCGGGCGCAGCGGGCGCAGGCATGAGCGCTGGAGCGGGCAGCAGCGCCGGGGCCGCAGGCGTGTCGACGGCGGAGCGCCGGGCGCTGGCGGCGGAGCTCAGCCGCAAGAGCGTGACGCTCGTCAAGGACGACGTCGCGCGGCCGCTGGACCTGCGGGAGCCGACGCTGGTCATTTGGACCGAGGTGCGTTCCGGCACCGAGGTCGATGAAGTCGTCGAGCGCGAAGGCACGCTCGGCGAGCAGCTCACAGCCGCTGGCATGACGGCTGTGCGCGAGGTGTACGTCGGCGCGGCGACGACGGACGAGGATGCGGCGGCGGCGCTGGCCGCTGCCGACGGGGTGAAGCAGGCGGTGGTGGTCACCTACAACGCCGCAGCCTTCCCCGGACAGGCGAAGCTGGTCCGGGAGCTGGCGCAGCAGCCGGGGCTGCGCCTTGTGGTTGCTGCGGGCCGTAATCCTTACGACCTCCTGGAGTTCCCTGAGGTCGCCACGTATTACGCCTGCTACGAAAATCGTCCGCTGGCGATGGCTTCGCTGGCGAATGTGCTGGTCGGCCGCGAGCAGGCGGAAGGACGACTGCCGGTGACGCTATCCGCGCAGTATCCGCGCGGCTGGAGCTTTCAACCGCAGCCGCTCGGCTGACGGTCAGATATTACCAAAAATTCAAATGCGGAATGATTGATTATAAGCATTTCGCCACTGGACGCGGGCGCCGACTATTCGGTAAACTGGGTTAGATTGTGTCAAGCTCAAGCTATCTCAATTTGCAAAGGGGTGCCCTCGTTATATGTCCACAGCTCCAGCATCGTCATCGTCAGACATGCGTTCGTTTTTTGGCAATCGTTTTGTGCAAGCCATTTTGCTGTCGGGTTTGTTCGTGCAGATTGGCATTTGGGTGCGAAATTTTGCCGTGCTGCTGTTCGTTACGGAACAGACGCACAATAATTCGAATGCCGTGTCGCTGATTTATTTTGCCGAATTCGCTCCGATTTTCCTGTTTTCGTTTATTGGAGGCACGTTTGCCGACCGCTGGCGGCCCAAGCGTACAATGGTGTGGTGCGATCTCTTGAGCGCGCTGTCCGTGTTCATGGTGCTGCTTGCGCTCGTGTTCGGCTCGTGGCAGGTGATCTTTTTTGTGACGCTGGTGTCATCCATTTTGTCGCAGTTTTCGCAGCCGTCCGGTATGAAGCTGTTTAAATTGCATGTCCCGGAATCGCAGATGCAGCTCGGCATGTCGATGTACCAGTCGATGATTGCATTGTTTATGATTTTCGGTCCGATTCTCGGCACCTTTGTGTACTATCATTTTGGCATCAATACGGGTATTGCCATTATGGGCGTTTGTTTCGTGCTTTCCGCGGTTGTGCTCGTCTTCCTGCCTCCCGACCGCGAAGGTGAGGAGAAGGAGCCGACGCGTTTTTGGGCCGATATGGGCGAAGGGCTGCGTTACGTGCGATCGAGTAAAATGCTGACCACCTTGGGCGGATGCTTCACTGCCGCCGGTTTGGGCGTCGGTTTGATCACGCCGATGGGCGTATTTATCGTGACCGAGAGCTTCAGCTTGAGCGCGGAGCATCTCAAATGGTTTACGAGCGTGAACGGGGCTGCGATGATTGTCGGCGGAGTGCTGGCGATGGGGCTGGCCAAAAAAATTACGCCGCAGGGAATGCTGACCGTGGGCATGGTGGTCAGTGCGGTTTCCGTGGCGCTTATGGGCAATACCAGTTGGCTGTGGTTGGCGTTGACTGCGCAATTTTTCTCCGGCATCGTGATGCCCGCGATTCAAATTGGCATCAGTACGATGATTCTCGGCAATACGAAGGAAGCGTTCGTCGGCCGGGTGAACGGGATTCTAAATCCGCTGTTTATGGGGACGATGGTGTTCATGATGCTGGCCGCCGGCTGGTTAAAAGACACGTTTTCGCTTGGCGCGGTGTATTGGATGTCCGGCGCACTTTTTTTCATTGGCGTGCTGATCATGCTGCCGATTCTGAAGCTCAAGCCGGAGCTGGAAAAAATCACAGAGCCGTCCGTTTGACCATAACCGTCAAGCCGACGCTGTAAGGTAGGTCGGGGTCAATCAGCTGCGATAAAAGAGAAAACCTTCCCAAGCATGAATCGCTCTCTCCTGCTTAGCACACGTCCAGGCAGAGGGAGGGGCTGTTCAAGCGGGAAGGTTTTTTATTGCAAAAAGCCAAGCTATGGCGCATCGCCTGTAGCAGCAGCCGGACTTATCCGCCGAGCTATCGGCCGGGCTTTTTCGCCAAGCCTACTTGCTAAGTCTATTAGTTAGGTCCATTCGCTAAGCCTAATCGTCAAGTTTACTCGCTAAGTTTATTCGCCAAGAACCACGCGCGTCCGCTCGCGGGCCGAATGCAAGAGGGCGTCGACGACCTTCATGTTCAGCACGGCGTCTGTGGCCGGGAAATGAGGCTGTTTGCGGCCCCATGCCGCATAAGCGATGTCGTCGACCTGCAGGGCGTATTGGTTGACATAAGGTGGGTTCTCCTCGCGCCGTTCGCCTTCCGTCCAGACAATAAAGCCGCTGTTTGCTTTTTCGTCGGCGATGTAGGCAGAAGGCACTTCGATCCGGCCAAGCGTGCCAAGCACCTCCAACGTATTGCGGAACGCAGCCCACATGCCGCAATCCATCGTCATACCGACGCTGCCGTCAAATTCCAGCATGGCCGACACCATCATGTCGACATTGTCATGCTCGGGCGAAAATAACGCGTGCGCCGTAACGGCGACCGGCTCCTGCTCCAGCAGCATTCTCGCCGCGCTGATCGGGTATACGCCGACATCGTACAACGAACCCCCGCCCATGCTGCGGTCAAAGCGCACATTGTCTTTGTCCTTAGCGTTGTTAAAAGTAAACGCGCTGTGAATGCCGCGAACTTCGCCGATTTCTCCGCTGCGGATAATTTCCTTGATCCGCGCATAGCGCGGGTGATGGCGGTACATGAACGCTTCGGCGAGTTGGACGCCCGCTTGCTCGGCAGCAGCAGCCATTTCCTCGGCTTCGGCGGCGTCGAGCGCGAACGGTTTTTCGCAAAGGACGTGCTTGCCCGCTTGAGCCGCTTTGATCGTCCATTCCTTGTGCAGATGATTGGGTAGCGGAATGTAGATGGCGTCAAGCTCGGGATCGGCAATCAGCTCTTCGTAGCTACCGTAAGCTTTGGGAATATCGTGTTTTTGCGCATGTTCCTGCGATTTGGCGAGGCTGCGGCTGGCGATCGCGGCCACGACGCCGGTTTCCGACTGGCGGATGCCGGGAATGACAGCATACATGGCGATGTTGGCGCAGCCGAGGATGCCCCAGCGCAGCTTGTTGCTTGCGTTTGTCATCAGTGAACACTCCTTTGTTTGTCAAGCTTGTATGGCGTTAACGTGTGCATGAAACATGCGACACAGTCACACAGCCGATATACAGTTCTATGTGAAAATAGTACTTCTGAAATCCGCGCTGCGGAGGTAAGCTAACATCGAAAATATCGCGCGACATGCGCTCCTGAGGAGGACCTTTATGGAACGTCGCCGCTTGTCCGAAGTTTGGTTTACGCCGCATCCTGCGCTCCGCGATCATCGTATTCCGGCCGCGCTGGCTGTTGTTTTCACGCTGTTGTGGATGGCGCTGGCGATCAAGCCTTACAACCGCTTCGACTGGATGCTGGAAAATTTGCTGATCTGGCTCACGCTGCTGATCCTGGCGATCGGGTATCGCAAGCTGCCGCTCAGCAACGTTTCGTATGCGCTGCTTGCGCTTTTTTTGCTGCTGCATACGTTCGGGGCTCATTATTCTTATAACGAAACGCCGCTGGACCCTCTGCTGAAAAAGCTGCTCGCCACACCGCGCAATCCATACGACCGGCTGGTTCATTTTGCCTTCGGACTGCTGCTCGCTTGGCCGCTTCGCGAGCTGGCGGTTGGCTTCGCGCGGGTGCGCGGCATGTGGGCCGATGTGGCAGCGGCGATGACGGTTCTGAGCTGTGCGTGCTTGTACGAGCTGATCGAAATGTGGGTCGCGCAGCTGGTCATGCCGGAAATCGGCACGCTGTTTCTCGGTACGCAAGGCGATCCGTGGGATACCCAGCACGATATGGAGATGGCGCTGTACGGGATGCTGCTGACGCTTTGCGCGGCAGCGCTAATCGGCAGGCTGGTCTCGCGCTCGCGCCAGCGTCGCCAGAGCCGTCCGGTCCGCTGACGCTGGCGCGGAGCGCGGCTGGTCGGCCAAGCGGCTTATGCCCGCCTGGCTCCGCGCACGCTTCGCGTCAGAAGGCCCGTTGCTTGTGCCGGGCAGGCAGCGCGGCTGTTATACCGCGACAAAAGCATCCAGCGCAGCGATGTCCTCGGCGCTCAGCTCCACGCGGTAAGCGGCTGCGCTGTTCTGAATGCTGGCGCTGCGGCTCGCTCCCGGAATCGGAATGACGAGTGGCGACAGCTGCAGCAGCCAAGCGAGCGCCACTTGCTGCGGCGAAGCCTCGTGCGCGGCGGCGATACGCGCCAGCACATCGTGCTCGCCGATTTGTCCGGCCTTGCCCATGCCGTTCAGCGGGCTGTAAGGCAGGAAGGCGATATCCAGCTCCTCGCAGCGCTTGAGCACGTCCATCGAAGAACGGTCGAATACGTTCATCCGGTTCTGCACGCTGACGATCTTGGCGATCGAACGGGCCGCTTCCAGTTGAATCACCGAAACGTTGGACAGGCCGATATGCACGATTTTGCCTTCGCGTTGCAAATCGGCGAGCGCGCCAAGCGATTCCGCAAATGGAACCTTCGGATCGGGGCGATGGAACTGGTACAGCGTAATGGCTTCCTGACCCAGCGCCTTCAAGCTCGCTTCGCACGCCGCCCGCAAATAATCGGGGCGTCCGTCTACCTGCCATCCCCCGTTTGGACGAATGTGCCCGCCTTTGGTTGCGATAATCGCTTCGGGACGCCCCTTCAGCGCTTTCGCCAGCAGCCGCTCGTTGTGTCCGACATCGGTATGGTCGAGGCAATAGGAATCCGCGGTATCAAAAAAAGTGATTCCGGCTTCCGCTGCTGCGTGGATCGTCGCCAGCGCATCCGCTTCATCGGGACGTCCGCCTAATGACAGCGGCATGCAGCCCATGCCGATCGCGCTCACATTTTGTCCGCTGGTGCCAAGACGCCGTACAGGCATTTGTGTATGTTGTGCCATTTAAGGGTCACTTCCTTTTGTCCAATAGTCAAACCAAGCTCATTATATCAAGAATAGCTGCCAAAAGATAAGTAGTTAACTGTTTGTCACCTAGTTACCTCCATGTAATGAAGGCACGTTCGGGTGACGGGCTTTTTGCGGCGAAGAAGCTTATAATAAAAAAAGCAACAAGCGGCGTCCGCGAGACCGGCGCATCTACCATACATTAACCAGCGCATCATCAAGCGCAATCACCTATGCCAAAAAAAAGGAGAGCATGCTCATGAAGCCAGAATCAACCTCAACGCTGCGGCTGTACGTCGGAACCTATACGGACCCGGAGCGTCCCCTGGGTATCGGTTTGTGCGAGTTCGACCTGAATGAAGGGCGGCTGCGGCTGACGGAATCGTATCCCGATATTGAAAATCCTTCTTTCCTGACCTTGTCGGCTGATCGTTCGCGGCTGTATGCCGTCAGCGAAACGGAAACCTACGAGGATCAGGAGGGCGGAGCCGTAGCGGCGTTTGCTGTGGAGCCGGCATCGGGCCGCTTGACGCCGCTGGGCATGCGCGCGACGCACGGCGGAGCGCCCTGCCACGTCAGCCTTGACGGCAACGGCCGTCTGCTGATGGTCGCCAATTATATGGGCGGCAGTGTGACGGTGTTTCCGCTTGAGGCTGACGGCAGCCTTGGCGAGCAGGCGCAGCTGCTGCGCCACGAAGGCGCGCTCGGTCCGAACGCCGAGCGCCAGGAAGCGCCGCATGCCCATTCGGCGCTGCCCGACCCGGCCAACCGCTTTGCGTTGGCCGCCGACCTCGGCCTCGACCGGCTGCTCGTGGCCGAAATCGACGGCGCAGCGCGCCGGCTGAAGCCGTGCGGCGCAGCGGCGCTCGCGCCGGGTGACGGTCCGCGCCACTTCGTGTTCAGCGCGGACGGCCGGTTCGTTTACCTTGTCAACGAACTGAGCTGCACCGTCACGGCGCTGGCCTACGACGCGGAAGCGGGCCGCCTTGACGCCGTGCAATCGCTCTCCACGCTGCCCGAGGGGTTCAGCGGGGAGAACACCTGCGCGGACATTCATCTGTCCGCGGACGGGCGCTTCTTGTATGCGTCCAATCGCGGTCATGACAGCATCGCCCTATTTGCTGTCGATGAAGCCGACGGCCGCTTGCGCAGCATCGGCTTTCAGCCGACGCTGGGCCGCACGCCGCGCAATTTTGCGCTGGCGCCAGGCGGCGGCTTCCTGCTCGTGGCCAATCAGGACACGGACAATATCACCGTGTTCCGTGTTGACGCCGCCACCGGCCTGCTGACCGACACAGGTCACGCGCTTGCGCTGCCGCGTCCGGTATGTCTCGTCTTCGCGTAGTGTGCGCGCATCGGCGGATCGGCGCTTGTCGCCGCGTGCAGCGACCGCTTCGACAGGGCCGCCAAGCGCCCGCGAGCGAAGCAGCCGGCGTTGCGTGGGCTAGGTCAACGAGGCGGCGTTGATTAGCCGCGCTGCCCCGTGAGACGTGCGTGTGGCCTGCGAGGCCGTAGCTGTGAGCGGCCGGACCTGGCCCTGCGCGTATCAGCAGCGCCCGCCGCCGAGCCGCCCCGGCCCTGCCGTGATCCCGCGCTCAAGCAAAAAGGACGTTATCCGGCCCAAGCCGGCCAACGTCCTTTTTTGCCTTAATACGCGCCGCGGATGTGCGCGCGCACTTCGCTTTCATACCACGAGCGCAGCCGCAGTCGCTCGTCGGCGGTGAACGACGGCACTGCCGCGGCGCGCAGATTGTCTTCGACCTGCGCGCGGTTCTTGAAGCCGGGGATGACGCAGCTGACGGCTTCCTGATCGAGCAGCCAGCGGAGCGCGGCGCGGGTCATGCTCTCGCGGCCTTCGGCGATCCAGGCGAGCTGGCGGCTCAGCTCCAGCCCCTTGGCAAAGCCGAGTCCGGCGAACGTTTCGCCGACATTGAACTGCTCGCCGTTTTCGTTAAAGCTGCGATGGTCGTCGGCTTCAAAGCGCGTGTCGTCCTTGAATTTGCCCGTCAACAGGCCGCTCGCCAGCGGCAGGCGGACCAGTATGCCGACGCCCTTGGCATAGGCGGCTGGCAGCAGCTGCTCCAGCGGCTTTTGCCGGAACAGGTTGACGATCACCTGCAGGGCGCTGACGCCCGGTTGTTCCAGACAAAACAGTCCTTCCTCGACGGTTTCGACGCTGACGCCGTAGTGGCGGATTTTACCCTCGGCCTTCAGCTTGTCCAGCGCCTGAAACACGTCGCCCTGCTGCAAAATTGCAAACGGCGGGCAGTGCACCTGGTACAAATCGATCGCTTCGCGCTTCAGCCGCTTCAGGCTTGCTTCGCAAAACGCCCGGATTTGCGCTTCCGAATACGTCTGTGGATCATGGATGTCCGCACTGCGGCAAAATTTGGTCGCGATGCGAATCTCGTCCTCGCGACCTGCTGTCGCCTTGGCCAGCAGCTCCTCGCTATGGCCTGCGCCGTAAACGTCGGCCGTATCGAAAAAATTGACGCCCGCGTCCATTGCCGCGTGCAGCGCCTCCAGAGAGTCCGCGTCGCTGACGCTGCCCCAGGAGCCGCCGATGGCCCAGGTGCCAAAGCTGATTTCGCTCACCTGAATGCCGGTATTGCCCAGATTTCTGTAGTTCATCAAAAAGCCTCCTTCAACCGGATACGCGGCTGGCCCAAGCCGGGCCGTGCAGGGCGGCAAGCCCTCGTCCGCGATTGTGAACGCGCGTCCACGCCTGTTACGATCATAAGCGTCCCGACCTGCCGCCGTCAACGTCTCTTAAAATTTTCCTAACAATCTTGGTATAAGCTGAGGGAAAGATTAGCCGTTCATTCGGCCGCCGCGGGGTTCACGATCAAGCCGTCGCGACGGCCGGCGGCAAGAAGCTGGGGGAGCCAATTATGAAAGCATCGGAAAGTGGAGCGGCATTTACTTTGAATTTAACCGGGAGCTTGCCTTCCCGCAGACATAAGACTGCAGCGCTCGTGGTCGGTCTGCTGCTGGCTGCGGTCGTCACTGCTGCGCTGCCGCTGGCGCGCCATGCGGGGACGGCAGTGCCGGCGTTTTTACCGGCGTTTATTGCCGCTGTGTTTTTTGGCGAGATGGTCACGATGTATTTGGTGTACAGTGAATTTCAGGTCAGCCGTTCGCCGTCGCTGCTCGTGCTCGGCTCGGCCTATTTGTATTCCGGACTGATCGTGGTGCCGCACATCCTGACCTTTCCCGGCGTCTTCGCCGAGCAGGGCCTGCTGCATGCCGGGACGCAAAGCGCGACGTGGCTGTGGGTGTTCTGGCATGGGGGGTATCCGGCGCTGATCGGGCTCTACGTGTGGGTCGAGAAACGGTTCGGCGCACGACCCGTCAAGCCCGCGCTGGCCGGCCGGCTGCTGGCGGTTGCGGTCACAGCTACCGTGGCGCTAGTGATAGGACTGACCTTGCTGGCGATATTCGGCGGCGATGCTCTGCCGGCGATTATTCAGAAAAACAATTATCGCATTCTGATCACCTCGGGTGTCGGCCCGGTCGTCTGGGCGCTCAATCTGCTGGCATTTCTGGCCGTTTTCCTGGTTCTGCGCGGCAAAACAATCATCCATGTCTGGTTGATCATCGCGATGCTTGCTTCGCTGCTTGATGTGACGCTGACGCTGTTCTCGGGCAGCCGCTACAGCTTGGGCTGGTATGTGGCGCGGATGAACAGCCTGCTGTCGGCTGGCGTGGTGCTGGCGGTGCTTTTGTACGAGATTCGCAGCTTGTATTATCGGATTGTCCGGCAGGAGCGCATTTTCCGCACCGTGTTTGAATTTGCCGCTGTCGGCATTGCCCGCATCGATTTGCAGCAAAAGCCGTTGGAAGCCAATCAGGCATTTCTGGATATGCTTGGCTATCGGATGAATGAGCTGCAGCAGCGCTCCTTGCCTGAATTTCAGCATGCTGAAGACAGCAGGATCGACCAGCGGCTGCTGGAGGAGCTGATCGCCGGCGAACGCAGCAACGTGCAGATCGAGAAGCGTTATCTTCATAAAAACGGCAGTCTTGTCTGGGCCAATTCGATTGTGTCTCTGGTGCGGGGCGTGAATGACGAGCCGGAATTTTTTATCGGCATGGTTGAGGATATTACCAGACGCAAGGAGTTCGAGCGGCAAATTCATTTTCAGGCGTATCACGATGCGCTGACCGGCTTGCCCAACCGGGCGCTGTTCGGCGAACGGCTGCAAGCGGGCGTGCAAGCCGCGGCGCGCCAAGCCGGGAGTCTGGGTCTGCTGTTCCTCGATCTTGACGGATTCAAGCGAGTCAACGATACACTGGGTCACGATATCGGCGATCTGCTGCTGCAGAGCGTTGCCGAGCGGCTGCGTGCCTGCATCGGACCGGAGGATCTGGCCGCGCGGATGGGCGGCGATGAATTCACCGTGATCGTCGGCGGCGCACCCAAAGAGGCGGACATCCGCCATTTGAGCGAACGGATTCTCGGGGCGCTGGCCGTGCCTTTTACGTTGAACGGACACGAGGCGGCAGTGAGCGCGAGCATCGGCCTCTGCTTGTATCCGCAGCACGGTGAGGATGTGCAGACGCTGATGAAGCATGCCGATCTGGCGATGTACGCGGCCAAGGAGGCGGGAAAAAACCGCGTTGCCGTTTTCTCTAAATAATGGACACGGCCCTGCCGGCCGCTCCGCTTTGCATCGCCGGTCTCCGGCATGACGAGCGGATTTTTTTTCCGCTAACGTTGATAAAAGCTTTGAATCGCACCTATCCGGCGGTCAATACGGATGCTATACTGTTACTATCTTGCCACCCGATGGTTCGTAAGCGATCTCTTGAACGTTGTCACCACGAACCTATTCGCTTCAAGAACAGGAGGATATGTTGGATGAAAGTCGGACCGGAAAGTCTGCTTGAGGACGAGCGCCTCACCGAAAAAAAACCGCTCGCGATCTTGTACGCCATGTACAGGGGGAATTTTTCAAAAATCATTTTGTCGATGCTGTTTTTCATGGTGAAGCATTCGCCGATTTGGGTGCTGCCGATTATTACAGCGCGTTTTATTAACTTTGCCAGCTCGCCGGGCGAGCACCATCTCATGGATTTGTGGCCGGAAATGCTGATCCTGCTCATTATTCTGGTACAGAACATTCCGATGCATTCGCTGTATGTCAGCTACATGAGCAAAGCGATCCGCTACGTCGAGGCCGATCTGCGCAGCACGCTGATCCGCAAGCTGCAGCGGCTGTCGATGAGCTATCACGGCGATTTGAAGGCCGGCAAAATGCAGGCCAAGGTGCTTCGCGACGTCGAAGCGATTGAATTTTTATCCCGTCAGCTCATGGTTTCCGTGCTTCCCGCACTGATTAACGTCATTGTGACCGTCATTATTACGATCAACTACAATGTGCCGGTCAGCTTGTTTTTCATCCTGACGGTTCCCGTGTCGTTCCTGATCGTCGCCGCCTTCCGCCGTAAAATGGGCGTAACCAACCGCGAATTCCGCAAGGAAATCGAAAGCATGTCCGGCAAGGTGTCGGAGATGATGGAGATGATCCCCGTGACCCGGGCGCACGGTCTGGAGAAGGTGGAGATTTCCCGGATCGACCGCACGCTGCAGAATCTGCGCGGCAAGGGCTACAAGCTGGACATTCTGGAGGCGTTTTTCGGTTCCTCGAACTGGGTGACGATTCAGATTTTTCAGGTCGCCTGTCTGATTTTTACCGCAGGTCTGGCGTTCAAGGGGCAAATCCCCGTCGGCTATATCGTGATGTTCCAAGGATTTTTCAGCACGATCATGATGAGCGTCCTGCAAATTCTCAATGTCTATCCGAACATTGCCAAAGGTCTGGAATCGATCTACTCCGTGACGGAAATCGTCTTTTCCAAGGATACCGAGGAATATGTCGGCACGAAAAAGCTGCAGCCGGTTCGCGGCCAGGTGACCTTCGAGGACGTGCATTTCAGTTATCGGAGCTCCGATAAACACGTGTTACGGAATTTTGCTCTGGAGGTGCGGGCAGGCGAATGCATCGCGCTGATCGGGGAATCGGGTGCAGGCAAGTCGACGATTCTCAACCTGATTATCGGCTTCTACAAGCCGACGCAGGGACAAATCCGTATTGACGGCGTGCCGCTGGAGGAGCTGGACATTCAGGAATACCGCAAATCGCTGGCGGTTGTCCTGCAAACGAATATTTTATTCTCGGGCACGATTCGCGAAAATATTACGTACGGCCTGCAGGGCATCACCGACGAAAAGCTGTGGGAGGTCATTGATATGACCAACCTGCGCGATGTGATCGAAGCGCTGCCGAGTGGCGTTGACACGCTGATCGGCGAGCACGGAGGCAAGCTGTCCGGCGGCCAGCGCCAGCGGATTGCAATTGCCCGCGCGCTGATTCGCGACCCGCGTATTATCATTCTGGATGAAGCGACCTCGGCGCTGGATAACAAATCCGAGCATCACGTGCAGACGGCGATGAAGCGGCTGATCGAAGGGCGCACGACGTTCATCGTTGCGCACAGATTGTCGACGATTCGCGACGCTGATCGCATTGTGGTGATGAATCGCGGCCGAATTTCCGAGGTTGGCACGTATGACGAGCTGATGGACAGCCGCGGCGAATTTTATAACCTGAAAGCCATACAGGCTTGATGAACGGCAGCCAATGGACGCGCGTTCCATAGACAGCAGTCGCTGGGGAAAAAGGTTGACATCCCGGCGATTGTTGCTAATATAGAAAATGAACGCGCGTTTACAAAAGTCCACAGGCAGCTGGAGAGACAGGAAGAGGATGGGAACGCTATGAGTCAAGTCAGGCGGATGACGTTGTTTGGCCTTGTATGGCCGCTGATGATTGAGTTGTTCTTGCAGTTTATGATCGGCACGGCCGACACGCTGATGGTCAGCCGAATTTCCGACGATGCGGTGGCCGTTGTCGGGATTTCGAACCAGCTGTTTCAGGCGGTCATCGTGCTGTTTGCGCTGATCAGCGGCGGCGCGGGTATCGTCATTTCGCAAAAGCTTGGCGCAGGCAAGCCCGGCGAAGCCAAGCGGGTGGCCGCGATGGCGTTTTCACTGACGATGGTGCTTGGCGTCCTCGTCAGTCTGGCGATGTTTTTCGGCGCCGATGTGTGCGTGCGTCTGCTCCAGGTTCCGCCCGAGCTGCATGCAATGACCCGCGAATATGTGATGATCGTCGGCAGCGGCACGGTGGTGATGTCTGCGGTGATGACGCTTGGCGGGATTGTGCGCAGCACCGGCAACACGAAGGGGCCGATGCTGGTGGCGCTCGGCATGAACGTCGTGCATATTTTTGGCAACTACGTATTTATTTTCGGCTCGTTCGGCTTGCCCAAGCTTGGCTTGTTCGGCGTATGCCTGTCAACGGTCGGCTCGCGCACGCTGGCGATGCTGGTGCTGTATTTGATTTTCCGCAAATCGTTTGCTTCGCTTATGCAGCTGCGCGATTTCGTCAGGTTCGATTTCCCTCTGTTGAAAGAGGTGCTCAAGGTCGGCTTTCCGATGGCGCTCGGCAGCATGTCGTGGACGGTTTCGCAGGTCGTGATTTTTTCGATGGTGGCGACTATGGGCGCCGAACAATTGGCCGCGCGCACGTATCTCAATACGATGGAGTCGTTTTCGTTTACGGCCGGCTGGGCGTTTGCGATGGCGGTGCAAATTCAGGTTGCGCATCTGTACGGCGCCGGCGAGATGAACAAAGCTTATCGGGCGGCGTTTAACGCGCTTTTATGGGGGCAATTGGTCGTTGTGGGCAATACGGTGCTGCTGTTTGCATTCGGCCGGCACATTCTCGGTACATTTACCGGCAATGCGGATATTATTGCGCTGGGCGTAGGCATTCTGGCTATGGATCTGGTGCTGCAGCCGCTGAAAATGGTCAATATGCCGATCAACAACGCGCTGAATGCGATCGGCGATACGCAATACGTTATGAAGATCAGCATGTTCAGCATGTGGCTGGTAGCGGTAGCCGGCACGTATGTGTTTGGCTTGAAGCTGGGATGGCTGCTGCATGGCGTGTATATCGCGATGATTGCCGATGAAGCGGTGCGCGGCGCGCTCGGGCTGCGCCGATGGATGGCCCGCGGCCGCCTGCCGCGCGAGACGAAAACGGATGCCGGCACCAATCACGGCGCTGCTGCGCAGCTGTAATCATCCATGCTATAATCAATCGAGGAGGAGAAATTTTATGAAATTAACGGGAAAAAGAGCGCTGGTCACTGGGGCCAGCCGCGGTGTAGGTCGGCAAATAGCTTTGGGTCTGGCGGCCGAGGGCTGCAATCTGGTGCTGCACGGCCGCAAAGCCGAGCATCTGGCGGAAACGCTGGAATTGCTCAAGCCTTACGGTGTCGAGGTCGAGGTTACAGCAGCGGAGCTGGCTTCGCCAGAGGAGACGGACCGGCTGATCGCCGACGTTCTCGCCCGGTTTGGCGGCGTCGATATTTTGTATAATAATGCTGCGGTATCGGTGCAGGGCAAAAACATCTGCGAGTTCGGCGAAGACGAATGGAAAGCGCTGTTTCAAGTGAATGTATTCAGCCTGGTGAAGCTTTGCAACGCCTTTGCGCCGGGGATGAGAGAGCGCGGCTACGGACGGATTGTCAATTTGAGCTCGGGCATCAAGGATCAGCCGCAATATGCGCCGTACAGCGTTTCGAAAGCGGCGGTTGATAAATTTACGCAGGATTTGTCGTATGAATTCAAAGATTCGGCCGTACGGGTCAACTTCCTTGATCCGGGCTGGCTGCGCACCGATTTGGGTGGTCCCAACGCCGATAACGAGGTTACGACCGTACTGCCGGGCGCGCTCGCTCCCGTGCTGATCGAAGACGACGGACCGACGGGCCGGCATTATTCCGCGCAGGCTTACCGCAGCTAGATGAACGTTTACACAGAAAGGAACGAAGCCAGCATGACGACTACAGCAAGAGAAGCAAGCAGCAGAATTGGCATCAATCAGGTCGGCTATCGTCCCGAAGATGCGAAAATCGCCGTGTTTGCCGAAGCGGGCGGCCGCTTTGAGGTAGTGGACGCGGCCACGGGCGCTGTGGTCTGGCAAGGGACAACGGATGCCGGGAACGAAGATGCAGCGAGCGGGCAACGCGTATTCCGCGGCGACTTCTCGTCGCTGACGCGTCCGGGGCGCTATCGCGTGACGCTGCCGGAAGCCGGTGCTTCCGCTGCGTTTGACATCGCCGAGCAGCCTTACGGGGAGCTTCAGCGGGCGTTATTTAAAACGTTTTACTACTTCCGCTGCGGCATGGAGCTGGAGCCCAATTTTGCCGAAAAGTGGCCGCATAGCGCCTGTCACCTGACGCCTGCTGTTGTACACGGCGAGGAAAGCCGGCGCATCGACGTCTGCGGCGGATGGCACGATGCCGGCGATTACGGCAAATATACGGCGCCGGGCGCAAAGGCTGTCGCGGATTTGCTGCTGGCGTTCGAGCTGTACCCGCAAGCTTTCGCAATGCCGTTGCCGCTGCCGGAGAGCGACGGCAGCATGCCGGACGTGCTGCACGAATGCCGTTACGAGCTGGAGTTTCTGCTGCGGATGCAGGAAACCGAAAGCGGCGGCGCGTTTCATAAGGTGACGACGCGGGAATTCCCGTCGTTCCAATGCATGCCGGAGGACGATGACGCCGAGCTGGTGCTGTCGCCGATTTCCGCCACCGCCACCGGCTGTCTGGCTGCGATTGGCGCAATGGCTGCGCGCGTCTATCGCCCTTACGATCCGGCATTTGCCGACAAGTGCCTGTCAGCGGCCCGCCGGGCCTATGATTGGCTGCAGCGCAATCCGCATGTGCCGGGCTTTCGCAACCCGTCGGACATTACGACAGGCGAATACGGCGATGCCAACGACCGCGACGAGCGTTATTGGGCTGCGGGAGAGCTTTTTCGGACCACAACGGAAAACGTTTTCCTTAAAGACTTGCGGCAAATGGAAGCCGAGGGCGGCTTTCCGCTGTTTGAGCTGGGCTGGGCGGATGTCGGAGGCTATGGTACGATCGCTTATTTGTTAAGTGAGGCTGCGGATAAGGATGCCGATCTGACCGCGCGGCTGCTGCAAGGCTTGACAAGCGAAGCCGAACGGCTGGCGGCGCGCTGCGTCCAGGACGGCTATCTGATTTCGCTGACGATTGCCGATTACAAGTGGGGCAGCAATATGATCGTCTTCAACAACGCGATGCTGATGCTGCTGGCGCATCGCTTCCGGCCGAATCGTGAGTTGGAGCGCGCTGCGTTGGAGCATGTGCATTATGCGTTGGGCCGCAATCCGCTGGCGCTCAGCTATGTGACCGGCTTTGGCGAGCGCGCGGTGCTGAATCCGCACTACCGTCCGACGATGGGCGACGGGGTGGATGATTTGCCGGTGCCCGGTCAAGTATCGGGCGGACCGAACAGGCATCTGCAGGACGAAATTGCCCAGGAATGGCTGGTCGGCGTTGCGCCTTCCAAGAGCTTCGTCGATCATGAAGGCAGCTATTCGACCAATGAAGTTACGGTCTATTGGAATTCGCCGGCTGTTTTTGTTTTATCGCACTTTTGCTAACTAGAATAAGCGGCGGTTCCAACCGCATTATCGACCTCCTTTGGCTGCAGATCGGCCAAGGAGGTCTTTTTGCAGTAGGCGAAGCGGGAGCGAATTGCGTCAACGGCGAATAGGGCGATAAAATTTTCTTCTCAGCTGGCGCGGAATATTTCGTTGCATTTGCAACCTTTTGCGCGTATGCTGGAAATAGTGGCATGTGCAACTAAATGAACGGATGAAAGGAGATGCGGCTTTGATCGACGCCAAAAATTCGATTCCGCGCTGGGTGTCGCTGCTGTATCGTTCTGGGCAAACGTATATCGGCGAACGGCTGAAGCATCTGGACATCGGTAAGGGACAGCATATTTTTTTGAACGCGCTATACAAGGAAGACGGGCTGAGTCAGGAGGAGCTGTCCGATTATTTGAAGATCGACAAGGGCACAACTGCCAAGGCTTTGAAAAAGCTGGAGCAGATGGGTTATGTGACGCGCGCGACCTGCGAGCATGATAAACGGCGCAACCGCGTGCGGCTGACGCCTAAGGCGCTGGCGATTCAAGGCGAGCTGCGCGCGGTGCTGTCCGATTGGCGCGAGCGGCTGACGGACGGCTTCAGCGAGGAGGAGAAGCACGCTGCGGGGATTCTGCTGGAAAAAATGGGACGCAACGCAGGATTGCTTGCTCCCGGCAAGGCTGCGGCCGGCGACGCGGCGCAGGAGACGCGGCCATGAGCATACGCGACCGGGGGACGGCGTTTGTGAATCAATATTTTCACGCGCTGACGCATCGTAATTTTCGCTATATCTGGTTTGGCCAGTGTGTTTCGCTGGTTGGCACCTGGATGCAAAATATCGGCCAGTCCTGGCTTGTGCTTACGCTGACGGGCTCGCCGCTGCTGCTCGGGCTTGTCGGCGCGTTTCAATTTTTGCCGATCATGCTGTTCTCACTGTTTGCCGGGGTGATTATCGATAAATTTCCCAAGCGCTCGATTTTGCTGGTGACGCAAACGGTTTCGATGCTGCTGGCGTTTATTCTGGCGGCGCTTGTGTTTACACATTCGGTGCGCATCTGGCATATTTTGCTGCTGGCGCTGCTGTTGGGGCTGAATAACACGCTGGATATGCCGACGAGACAGTCGTTTAATGTGGAGATTGTCGGCAAGGAGGATTTGATGAACGCCATCGCGCTCAATTCGACGACGTTTAATCTGGCGCGAATCGTCGGTCCGGCGATCGGGGCGCTGATGATGGCGTATTTGGGCGCGGGCTGGTGTTTTTTGCTCAACGGCCTCAGCTTTATCGCGGTGTTGTATGGCTTGCTTCGCGTACGCGTAGTGTCGTATGTCCGGCCGAAGGCCACAGGCAGCGGGGTGTTCAGAGAGATTCGCAACGGGATCCGCTACCTTGCCGGCGATCGGCGGCTGGCGCAAACGGTGCTGCTGGTCACAGTGGTCGGAACGCTGGCATACAATTTCAACGTGCTGATTCCGGTGTTCACGAGAAATGTTCTGCATCAGGGCGAAGCGACATACGGGACGCTGATGTCCTGTCTCGGGGCCGGTTCGCTGATCGGAGCCCTGGTGATGTCCGTGCGCAGCCGCAGCGGTCCGAAAATCGCTGTTAGCGCCGTCTGCAGCGTGCTTGTGGCGCTTTGTCTGATCGCCAACGGACTTAGCGCTTCGCCGCTTTTGTCCGGGGCGCTGCTGGCGGTGAACGGGCTGTTCAATATTATGTTTGCGACGAACAGCAATTCGTATTTGCAAATGCATACCGCTGATGAGTACCGCGCGCGTGTGATGAGCGTGTATACACTGGTGTTTGCCGGCAGTACGCCGATCGGCAATCTGCTGGCCGGCTATGCCGCCGACCGGTACGGAGCGTCGGGAGCGTATATCGTCTGCGGTGTGCTCTGTCTGGTGCCTTGTATTGCCATTATTTGGATGCTGCGGATCCGCAGCGCGGAAAAAAGGCCGGATGACCGGCAGGAAAACGGTCTGCCGCGGCGAATAACCAATTAATGGTTTGCGAATTTGCTGCATTTCTTCTACAATTGTAAAGTAGATATGAATGCCGGAAACGAGGTACAGGTCGTGTTGAAACTTTTTCAAAAGCTGTTTCATGCATGGAGCCGGTTATCCCGAACGGAGCAAGCGACAAACTCGGGAGCTTCTTACAAGGCGATGGAGATCGAAGTCGTCATCAAGTGTTTTGTCTCGGATTACGAGAAGCCGTTTCGCGTCATTTTCAAGGTGCTGCGGCAGGGGTCTTTTTTTACCAAGCATATTTTTATCCAGCCTGACAACGCCAAATCGCATCATGAGCTGTTCTACAATTATTCGGCGCTGGGCATGAGCCCGGAGGAACTGAAGAAATACGGAGCGACCGATCACGCGGAGTACCGTTTCGCGACGATCGAAGAAGCGCGCAAGGTTAAGGAGACGACGGCGCAATACATTCGTTTCCTGATTCGCGAGCACCAGCAGGAGCAAGTAGCCAAAATTTCATAGGCGGCGTCAACCGCAGCCCGAAAGCCCGTCGGCTCAAGCCGGCGGGTTTTTATTGCGCGTTGGCGGGGCTTGTGCCCCAGAGCGGTCCGGCGGCCGATGCGGCGGCAGTCACCAGGACTAAAGCTTCTGCAGCCGCAAGCAGGTGCAAAAAAACGGAGCCAAGCGCAAGGACCGTGACGTCCCGCAGCTTTCGCTCCGCTTCTGGTGCAGCCTGTTACGGCCGTTGCTTCCTAGTGGTCTTCCCGCTCGCGGACCAGCAGCTCCTTGAGCTGGTGCTGGCGCAGCTTGGTGATGCTGACGCTTTTGGAATCGCCGCCTTCGACCTCGAATTGTACGATGCCGTCGTGTACGGCGCTGACTTTTTGAATATTGGCATAGCAGTCGGTGTTCACTTTAAAAAAGGCGTTCTCGGCAGTGAGCTTGGCGATTTGGTCTGTGGACATGCGCTTCTTCGTGTGATAGTTTTTGCCGTGGAAACTGACAAGCCCGCGTTCTCCGATCCGGAAATAATAAATGTCTTTTTCCAGTACAAAGTCCTGATACGTGTTTTGAAAATCAATCGCAACGTTCATCAGTAATCCCCCTTTTGTTTATTTTGGATGGACGCCTTGAAATGAGAACGCTTTCATTTTACCATAACTCAGCCCGTTAATCAAAGCTTTCTTTCGACGGCGTTTTCTGCGGCGGATGATCGGGTGATGCATGTCATTTCATTTCCTTGGAAATACTGACTTCATTGCTAGAAACAGCCATCAAAGAAGGGGAGATGGTGAGGAACGAATGAAGATGAGCGAGCTATTCGGAAGGATAAGCAAACAGGCCCAGCGGGCGGAATTTGCTTACAGCGAACCCGATCCTGACGGGGTTGGCGAACCCTCGCTGCCGACATCGTTGCACGAAGTAGAAGCACAATTGCACGAGCAGCTGGGCGAAAGTCCCGATATCAAGCAGCGCGTCCTGACCGTCGACCTGCGCTTGAAGCTGCTGGTCGTCTATACGGAGGGACTGTCCAACCCCAAGCATTTGCTGGAGACGCTGGTGGATGCCGAGCTGACCGACGGGCTGAGCGAGCCTGCTCCGTCTGAAGTGCCGGATCGCTTGAAGCAAACGGTCATTGCTGAAGGGCCGGTTGCCGATATCCGTTCGATGATGGGTGCGTGCCGGTTTATTTTAAGCGGCTATACGGTCATTTTCATTGAAGGCTCCCAATTGGCGCTTGCTGTCGGCACAAAGGAGCTGAAGCAGCGGCCGATTGAGGAGCCGATTACCCAATCGGTGGTGCGCGGACCGCGCGAGGGGTTCACGGAATCGCTGCGCGAGAATACGGCGCTGGTGCGCAGGCGGATCAAGGACCCGCGTCTGCGTCTGGAGCAGATGCTGATCGGGAGTCTGACGAGCACGGATGTCGGTATGATGTATATGAAGGAGATCGCCCGAGCGGAAACGGTGGAGGATGTCAGGCGCCAGCTGCAGCAGATCGATATCGAAAGCGTGCTTGAAAGCAGCTATATCGAGGAAATGCTGCAGGTTGACAAGCCGTATTCGCTGTTTCCGACGATTTTCAATACGGAGCGTCCCGATGTGGTCGCGGCTGCTTTGCTGGAGGGCCGGATTGCGATTTTTGTGGAAGGCACGCCGTTCGTACTGCTGGTGCCGGCTTTATTTGTACATTTTTTTCAATCGGGTGAGGATTACTACCAGCGTTTTGATTTCTCAACGTTGATTCGGCTGCTGCGTTTTATGTCGATGCTGCTGACGCTGCTGATGCCGTCGCTGTATATTGCGGTGACGACGTTTCATCAGGAAATGCTGCCGACGACGCTGCTGCTCAGCTTGATGAGCCAGCGGGAGGGCGTACCGTTCCCGGCGTTCATCGAATCGCTCATCATGGAAGTGACGTTCGAAATTTTGCGCGAAGCGGGCGTCCGCATGCCCAAGTCGATTGGCCAGTCGGTTTCGATTGTCGGCACGCTGGTGATCGGGCAGGCGGCGGTGGAGGCCGGACTTGTCTCGGCGGCAATGGTCATTGTCGTTTCGGTGACGGCGATCAGCAATTTTGTGCTGCCGGCGTTCAATATCGGGATTTCGACGCGAATGCTAAGATTTGTTTTTATGGGACTGGCTGCGATATTCGGGCTTTATGGCATCTTTCTTGGCATCATCGTGCTGCTGCTGCACCTCGCGTCGATGGAATCGTTTGGCATTCCGTACATGTCGACATTGGCTTCGTTCCAGCTCGGCGACCAGAAGGATTCGTTGTTCCGGCTGCCGTTATGGTTCAGGCCGGGCCGAAGCGGCGGCTCGGGCCGATCGAAGCGTTAAATCCACAAACGCCGTCAAGGAGGCTGCAATGAAGAACCGTTGGCTGCAAGGCGCTGCCGTTCTGCTGGTCCTGACGCTGGCGTCCGGGTGCTGGAGCAAAAAAGAGCTTAACGAGCTGGCGCTTGTCGTGGCGATGGGCGTGGATAAAGCCGACAACGGCTTTCGTATTTCTGTACAAATTGTCAGTCCCAGTCAGGTAGCCGGCAAAAAATCCTTCGGCAACCGCGCTCCAGTCGTCACTTATACGATGACGGGACCGACGATTCCCGAAGCGCTGCGCCGCTTGTCGCGGGTATCGCCGCGCCGTCTGTATTTGTCGCATGTGCGTATTCTGGTGTTCGGCGAAGAGGTTGCGCGCGCCGGACTGGGCGATGCGCTCGATTTCCTGTCGCGCAATCGCGATATGCGCACTGATTTTTATGTGCTGGTGGCCAAAGCGAGTCAAGCGTCCGAGGTGCTGGATATTTTTACGACGATTGAACCGATCCCGGCTAATAAAATGTTTACGTCTTTGCAGATGACCAGCAAGCTGTGGGGAAGCGGCGAGGCGATCCGGCTCGACGATTTGCTGGAACGGATTACGTCGCCGGGCTATGAGCCGGTCATTACCGGCATTCGGATTGTCGGCGATCCGGAGGGCGGGATGTCGCAGAGAAACGTGAATCGCATCGTGCCCGAAGCTATGGCCAAATTCGAAGGGCTCGGACTCATCAAGAAGGACAAGCTGATTGGCTGGCTGAATGATGAAGAGAGCCGATATGCCAGCTTTATATTGAATCAGGTCAAAACGAGCGCGTTGCATATGCCCTGTTCGAACGGGCGGATATCGCTGGAGGTGATCCGTTCAAGCAGCAGCATTAAATTCACCGGGGTGCGGGACGACAAGCTGAATTATCGGGTGACGATCAAGGTGGAAGCCGATGTCGGCACGATTGAATGCGATCTGGATATGACCAAGACGCAGACGCTGGCGGCCCTGGAGCAGCAGGCAAGAAAGCAATTACAGGCCGATTTTCAGCAAACCATCCGTCATGTGCAAAAGCAATACGGCGTTGATATTTTCGGCTTTGGGCAAGAGCTGCATCAGCGTTCGCCACGTTTGTGGAAGCAATATGAACGGGACTGGGCAAGCGTTTTTGCCCAAGCGGATGCGAGTGTAGAGGTGGAGTTTCACATTCGCCGTATCGGCACGATTGTTCAGCCGATGCAAAAGGAGGTCGTTCAGTAATGAAGTGGATCGTGGTCGGTACGGCGGTTGCGATGGCCGTGGTTGCTTATCTCGATATGCAGGCGCTGCGTGGGCCGCGGATGGTCAAGGAGCGCTGGTTCTTCTGGAGCGTCTGGTCGCTGGCCACTGTCATGGCCGTGCTGGTGGCGCTTGATGTTCGTTTGCCCAACCCGCTTGAAGGCATCGACGCGGTTTTCCAGCCGATCGGTCATGTGGTGGATCACTGGCTCGAATAACCTGAGGAGGAAGCGAATGGGCAAGATGTATTTGACTGCGCGGCAGTTTGCGATTATGACCTTTGCGTTTTTTGTCGGCACCTCGATTCTGATTGCACCGTCAGGGCTGGTAAGCGATGCCAAGCAAAATGCCTGGATGTCTGCGCTGCTTGGCGGCGCTTTCGATCTGGCTTTGGCTGCCATGTACGTGCTGCTGATGAAGCGGACGCGCAGCGGCAGTTTTTTGCAAATGAACGAGGCGTTGCTTGGCAAATGGGGCGGCCGGGTTATGTACGCGCTGTTTTTGATGTTCAGCTTTTTGTTGACTGCTTTGTTGGTTGGCGATCTCGGTTCGTTTTTGACCGCGGAAATCATGCAGGAGACGCCGGTGGAGGCGACGCAAATTTTTTTCCTGCTGTCGGTGACGTTTGCCGCACGACTGGGTATACAGACATTGGCGCGGACTAGCGAGCTGTTGTTTCCGTGTATGCTCCTGTTTCTGATTGTTCTGGTTGTTGCCGTATCACCGCAAATTGATGTGCGCCATCTGTCGCCGCTGATGGAAGGCGGGGTGCGGCCGGTGCTCAAGGGCTCTTATAATTACTTCGGGCTGCAAGAGCTTATAGTGATGATGATGCTATATCCGATGGTTCGCAACAAGGCAAAAGCCGGCCCGGCTTTGTATGCGGGAGTCGTGCTTGGAAGCGGTGTGATGGTTCTGGTGTGCTTGCTCAGCATTACGACGCTTGGCGTCAGTTTAACGGTCAACAACGTGTATCCGACGTATGCGTTTGCCAAAATGATCAATATCGGCAGTTTTTTGCAACGGATCGAAGGCGTGCTGATTGCGATTTGGGTATTTAGCATATTCGTAAAAACCTCGATTTGTTTTATCGTGACCCTGATCGGTTTCCAGGAGCTGTTCCAGCTAAAGAATGACAGTTCGTTCATTCGTTCGTTTGGCGTACTCGTATTCGTTCTTGCGCTGATATCGTATACCAATATCGTTTTTGTGCGCGATTTTATCGGAAGGATCTGGGCGCCTTTTTCGATCTTGTTCCTGATTGTACTGCCGCTCATTCTGCTGGCTGCTTCGCTGCTGCGCCGGAATACGCTGGAGGAGCCGGGTACGGGACGGGGAATGCCTGAGCCAGACAGAGCCTAAGACGAAGCCAGGCAAGCTGCGCATAGGGTGTTTGAGAACGTGTTCAGACGGTTAGATGAAAAGAGAGAGAGAATTTTCGGAATTTCCGGTATCGCTAGGCAGGAATTTACATAATCAATAAAGAAAGGAAAAAGAAGGAGGGATCGTGATGAATCCAATGTTAAACGAACAAGCGCCTTTTGATTTGCGGTTGGATCGCGAGCGCATCCGCCAAATGCTCCCTCGGCCGTATCCTTTTATTTTTATTGATGCCGTACAGGAGCTGCTGCCCTGGGAGAAAATCGTCTGTGTCAAAAACATCGGCAGTGAAGAGTGGGCATTGCCGGGCGAGGAACAAAAGCAGGCTCTGTTTCCCGGCATGCTGCTGATCGAAGCGATGACTCAGGCGTGTACCCTTTTATTTAAAGCCGGTCCATCCGAGCACGTGCTGAGCGGAGCGATGCTGCTGCCGACGCATGTGAACAGCGAATTTATGCAGCCGGTCACTCCCGGAGAGCAGGTTGTGTTTACGTGCGAGGTTGTGCGCATGTTCAGCCGCGCGGCAATGGTTGCTGCCACTGCGGAGGTGGACGGTCAACTGGCGGCCCGCGCCGAGCTGAGCTTTGCGGTCGTGTAGCGGAATCGCGAGCGAAACGCCCGCGGTCAAGGATGCGGCTGCAGGAGCCGCGGCAGATGGACGAGCCGGGAGGTGCGGCATTAGCCCGGCAGTTCGGAACTAGATAGAGAGGGAGTTGAGTGAAGCCCGGGCTGCTTGAATAAGCGGCTGCGGGTTATTTTGTTTAGCATGTCTGTTGCATAAAATGGATGTAATTGTCATATTTCGTTCTTAAATTCATGAGAAAACTCGTTGAAATGTCACTTATCATAACATATAATTCTCATAAGATCAGATTATTTAATTATTATGTTATATAAAGTGACATATAGGCAGCGAGGGGGAAGTACCATGAAAGTAGCCGGCATTTATTTGGCAGCGGTAGCGCCTGAGCAGGACGGACGGCAAGTGGCAGAGCCGTCGCCGGAAGCGGGAGCGGCAGCGATGGAGGAGCTGGGCCGCTGCGGTCTGGAGCCCCTGGTCGCCGTTGTGCGCGCCGACGATTCGCGCCGTTGGCTGCCGCAAAGCTCCGGTGAGCGCAGCTGGCGTCCAGCGACCTGCTTGACCGCTCATTTGGATGTATCCTTCTCCTTACGCTGCGGCTTGAATGCCGTATTATCCGCGCAGCCGGATGCCGTATTCGTCGCTCCCGCGGACTCTCCTGCACTCAGCGCGGCGCTTGCCCAGCGTCTGCTGGCGGCGCTGCGCGAACGTCCGGGTCTCGACTATGCCGCTTGCGGCGGGCACGGAGCGGCCATGCCGCCGGTTGTATTTGCCAAATCGCTGTTTGCCGTTTTGCAGTCGATGCACGGCGATGGCGGCGTCAATGCTATTTTGGCCTCGACAGCTTATAACGGGGTTGTTGTGGAAGCGACGGGCTAGCATCCGTTTGCAAGCCGATCTGAAGGGAGGCGATGTGCGGTCAACGCGCACAAAAAAGCAGGAGTTCCTAGGAACTCCTGCCCGTGTCGCTTGATGCTTATTGAATCGTCAGGTTAAAGCCTTGTTGGATGAAGTACAGGTTTGGATAAGCGATGTTTTGCGTAGTCAGACCATTGAAGGTTGCAGCACCGTTACCTGTGTAGGTGTAGATGGCTGCGCCTTTATGTGCGCCTGCAAAACGGGAAGTCGTTACGCCGTCAAGACCTGTGCCGTTGATCACGGTGTTGTTGAATACGATGCCGGAGAAGCCGCCGCCGTAACCGAACTGGATGGCGTCACGTTGCGAGTTGAGGATCGTGTTGTTCGTGAACGTCACGTTTTTGATCGATTCGTTTGATGCTTCCAGATCGATTGCACCGCGCTCGCCGTTGTAAAGGTCTTGGCTAGTGCCTGTGTTGATCAGGGTATTATCCGAGATCGTGATGCCTGTGTTGCTGCTGAAGTGGTAGCCAGGGAATACCGTGTTCATACGGATACCGGAACCGCCAACCGTGTCAACGATCAGGTTGTTGTTTGCTTTGTGGCCGCTACCGCCGAAGAAAGCGATACCGCCTGCACGCCAGTTGTTTTCGATTGTGTTGAACGAGAAGGTGTTGTTAACGCCCATTACAGCGCCCATTGTAGAATCTGGCCATACGGCCAAACCGTCATCACCGTTGTTACGAATGCTGCTGTTACGAACAGTCGAGTTGCTTGTGCCTTGGCAGAAGTTGATGCCATCAGCCAGGTTGTTGCGGACACGGCTGTTTTCGATCAGCAGGTTTTCAGCATGAATAGCTGGTGTGTGTGCGTAGTCAGCTACCCAGAAGCCGCACTCGAAGTGCTCTACCCAAACGTCATGAACAACGGAGTTATTGCCGAAGTTATCCATGAATGCTTTGTAGATCGCATTTTGGTTGTAACGGGAACGCAGGTTGGAGTTCATGTAGATGTTGCCGAAGTCCAGTTTGCCTTGGACGCGGAAGGAGATACCGCCGCCTGCAGCATTAGGATTCGTGAATTGAATGTTCGTGTACCAGATACCGGCACCTGTGATCGTGATGTTGTTGATCATGTTGGTTGGGGAACCGATGACCCACATGCTGCTCAGATTCCAAGTACCTTCAGGGATGTAGAGCGTTTTGCCGCCAGATACGGCTGCGCTAACAGCGGAGTTGAAGGCTGCCAGGTCGTCGTTGCCGTCGTTGGCAACTGCGCCGTAATCGGTTGGCGATACTGCGTTAGCAGGACGAGCGATCGCATTTGGAACAGCTTCGATTTCCAGGAAGTCGACGCCATATTCGTTACCGTCGCCATTGGCTTTGGTTACGCGGATTTTGTCGCCCGGTTGCAGAGCGTTGTCAAGCTTGAAGTGAACTTCGTCGAAACGGAACAGTGGACGGCCGCCGCCAGGAGCATCGGCTGGTTGGTCACTGTTGAAGTATTGCCAGCTGTAGTAGGAAGTCAGGTTGACGGTTTTCGCTTTCGCGCCGTTGACGTAAACGTCGAGGGAACCGTTCAGACCCATACCGTTGCTGGAGTCTGGCATTGTGAAACGCATGGTTACGCCTTTGCCGCCTTCGCCGTTGCGGATTGTCCACTCGGCATAAGCGCCGTTGGAAGGAAGCGCAATGTAGCTTTGGCCGGAAGCTTCAGAAGCTGTCAGCGATTGATCGAAGTTTGGAGCGGATTTGATGTTAGCAGAGCCGCCAATTGCAGCGTCTTGCGTGTCGTATCGCGTGTAAGGCATTGTAGCGCCGCGGTTGCTGCTCAGGACGCTCAGGTTTTGCGAGAACGTGTTGTTTGTTGTATCGGTTTCTGTTGTTGTATTGTTGGCATTCACAGTCGCCAGAACGGTGTGTGTGCCGGATGTTGCAGTCCAAGCTGCAGTAGCTGTTACGGTTACGCTGGCTCCTGCGGCCAGGGAGGACGTGTTGTTTGCTGTTGCGGATACTTGCGTGCCGTCAACTTTGAAGCTTACAACGCCAGGTGCGCCGGCAGTTGTGCCTTGGTTTTTCACTGTAGCGCTGAAAGTAACTGCGTTGCCAACCATGATGAAGGATGGCGTGTAAGCTACGTTGGTTACGATCAGATCAACGCCCGGCTTAGGAGTCACAGTCAGTGCTGCGCCTGTGCTGTTGTTGCCTTCGTTCGATTCAGCCGTCGTGTTGGCTTTGTCGGCTGTAGCTGTAACGGTGTGGCTGCCCACGCCGGATGCTGTCCATGTACCTGTGTAGGTTCTGGAAGCGCCTACGGCCAGCGAAGCGGTGTCATTGGAAGTTGCGCTTACTTGGTTGCCATCCACGGAGAAGCTCAGGATGCCAGGCGCGCCTGCTGCAGTGCCTTGGTTAGTTACAACTGCTGTAAATGTTGCAGTGCTTCCTGCTTCAACAGAAGTTGGGGAAACAGTCAGGCTCGATACAACCAGATCGGCCATTGGCGTAGGTGTGATGCCAAGGCTTTCCGAGTATTGGTTGTTGCTTTCGTTCGATTCAGCGATGCGGTTAACGTCGTCTACCCATGCAGTCACAGTGTGAGTGCCTGTAGTAGCTGTCCATGTAGCCGAGCCGCTTGGGCCGCCGGTTGCAGTTACTGTCACGGAAGCTCCTGGTGCCAGTGCGGAAGTTGTGTTATCCGACCAGCTTACTTGACCGCCATCCACGCTGAAGCTAACGCCGATGATCGTGCCGGCTGGCGTGGAGTTGGTGCCCACGTTTTTCACTACAGCTTTGAAAGTAACAGCGTTTCCTGTCAGCGGAGAAGCTGGCGAAGTCAGGATGTCTGTAACGATCAGATCAGGCTGGCCGTAAGGTGTAGGAGTCGGCGTGCCGGATGGTGTAGGCGTTGGCGTTGGTGTAGGTGTTGGCGTCGGTGTTGCAGTTGGCGTAGCTGTTGGTGTAGGCGTTGGCGTTGGCGTCGGTGTAGGAGTCGACGTTGTGCCTGTGAACGCTACTTGGAGGTTATCCAGGTTGACGTTGCCGGAATCGGTCGTGTCATATTTGTACGCGATCGTGTTGTTGCCGGCGTTCAGTGTCACGGTTTCCACTTTCGTGGACCACGTATCCCAGTTAGCCAGGTTGGCCAGGGTCGTTTGTTTCACTTTCGTGCCGTTTACGTAGATGCTCAGCGTTTTTGCGCTGCCGCTGGCGTTTCCGAATTTCAGCGTCGCATTGTAGTTGCCTGCTGTCGCTGCGTTGACGGTGAACGTCGTTGTAGCACCTTGTGTCCAGTAGCCGTCTACAAAGCCGCTGCCTGTGTAGCCGGTGTGGTCGGTGTTCACTTTCGCGCCGCCGCTCAGAGCTGCGGATTCAGCTTCGTAAGTGCCCGATGGAGTTGGCGTAGGCGTTGCTGTAGGCGTAGGCGTAGGCGACGAAGTGTTGTACACTTCCAGCTCGGAAATTTGACCTGCAGGCCAGCCTGTGTTTGCTGTAACGTTCACTTTCACATAACGCACGCTTGTTGCTGTGAAGTTGATCGTGACGGTGTTGCCGCTGCCGTCAAATGTGTACGTTGCGGAGTTCACCAGGTTTGTATAAGTGGAGTCGTTTGTGCTGCCTTGTACAGACAACGTTTGGTTACGAGTTCCCCAACCGGCAGGGAGCTTCAGAACGACTTGGTTGACAGTATTAGCGCTTCCAAGGTCAACACGTACCCATTGCGGGAAGGCGTTGTTGACGCTCTCCCAATAAGTGCCTTGGTTACCGTCGGTTACGTTGCCGGAACCGTAAACATCAGCGTGACCGCTTTCAGTAGTTGATTTGCCTGCTGCCAGGTTTGTTGCTGCCATCGAAATGGCGGGAATCAAGGTCAATTGCGTCAGGAACAAGCTCAAAGCAAGAAAACAAAGTGCAAATGGATTCTTCTTCGAAAACAGTTTTTTTCGAGCCATTGTTAAACCTCCAACTTCATAATGGTGGATCAAGATCATCCGCAGATACTAACAGTCCGCGTACTCTTTCAAAACCTCCTTCCAAGCTGAATGCGCTTCCATTGGGATCAGATCGACGTTTTTTCCAACCACCCCTTTGTCGGGACTCGGAACGGAGTGCAGTCAATCATTTGCCAAAATTTACTGCAATCGCTTCCATTTCATTGTAGGCTTCTTAAAGACAGAACTCGATGAAATGTTTTATGTTTTTCATAGCCAATATTACGAACTACGAAAAAAACACATACAAACATCTAGCCGATTCATAGAAATACCAAAAAATGAAAGGGAATCGTCTGAATTCGTAGAATATTTCGGCTGAATTTCGCTGTTTGCCTGCAGGCGGCAGCCGGTTTATTTCGTCCGTACAGGCACGCCTGGGCGCCTGCCTACATACATTGATACTACTTACATCATGGGGGTGGATGGAATGCCGGGCTTGTTTGCTGCGATTGCGCTGGTGATCAAGCAGTTAACGCTGCTGGTCTCTTATGTAAAAAACAATGCGTTTCCTCAGCCTCTGACCGAGGAAGAAGAAGAGCGCCATTTGCGTCAAATGGCCGAAGGCAATGAGCATTCGCGCAATATGCTGATCGAGCACAATTTGCGGCTTGTTGCGCACATCGTCAAGAAATTCGATAATACCGGCCAGGAGCTGGAGGATTTGATTTCCATCGGTACCATCGGCTTGATCAAAGCGATTGAAAGCTTTTCGCCGAATAAAGGCACGAAACTTGCCACCTTTGCTGCACGCTGCATCGAAAATGAAATTCTGATGAACCTGCGGGCACAGAAAAAAACCCGAAAAGACGTTTCGCTGCACGATCCGATCGGGACCGATAAAGAAGGAAACGAAATTACGCTGATTGATATTCTGGGCACCGAAGCTGACGATGTCGTGGAGAAGGTGCAGCTGAAAATTGAGAAAAGCAAAATCTATCGCAACCTGGACATTCTCGACGACCGGGAAAAAGAGGTGGTGGTCGGCCGCTTCGGCCTTGAAACCGGGGGTGAGGAGCGAACGCAGCGGGAAATCGCCAAGGAGCTGGGCATTTCGCGCTCTTATGTGTCGCGGATTGAAAAGAGGGCGCTCATGAAGCTGTATCATGAGTTTTATAAGGCGAAGCGGTAAGCGGGCCGCTCCCAAACAAGCGAATTCCATTTCGATGGGATGACGCTTGTTTTTTTGTTTTCCTGGCAGCGGGTTATGGAACGCGCCATGTTCCACGATTGGGAGCTTTATCCGACGACAAGCTGGAAGTACGGCTTGCTCGCGGATACGACATTTGAGGTCGGCGAGTCGCCGCTGCCTCGTCAACCGTTCGAAGCGGCTTATGCGCTGGTTCGGCTGAAGGCGAGCGGACAGCTTATCCGGGATTGGCGGATGGAGGGCAATAATGCCGGCACGCCGCCGATGCATCCCAGGACGGAAGGGCAGTCGGCGAAGGAATTGGAGCTTTTACCCTACGGCAGCGCCAGATTGCGCATTGGCGAATTCCCGGTCATTGGCAAGCGGCGAACGAGAGAGTAGCTGGTGTCTTCATAGCAAAAGCCCGTTAAAGCATGCCAGCTTTAACGGGCTTTTGCAAATGGACGTTCTTTGTTGCTTGACGTAACGGTCTGCTGCTTGGGCTGTTTGTACAAAGGAAGGACCGCAGTCTGAACCGACGAGTGTCAAGGCAGTTGATTGTACGATTTCTTCGAATCGTCGATCGCTTTTAATTTGTCTACATTGACCTTCGTATAGCCGTAGCCCTTATCGTAACGTCGATCATACGGCTTGGTATGACCATAGTTGGGCGGCGTTTTATCATCGGCGTAATGCGTGTGGACAACGGCAATATCTTCATATTTGGTTTTCAACGCGTCAGGCTCTTCAACCTGAAATTCGGCGCCGCGATTGCCGGGAGCTCCATACTTTTCGGAAAACTCCAATTTCGTAATTTTGCCGGCGTTGATATCCGAAATCAATTCGATAAATGGCTGGATGTACGGTTTGAACTCCTTGGAATCCGACGAAGCGGCCGGATAGAA
Organism: Paenibacillus athensensis; assembly: GCF_004514475.2. Taxonomy (GTDB): domain Bacteria; phylum Bacillota; class Bacilli; order Paenibacillales; family NBRC-103111; genus Paenibacillus_AL; species Paenibacillus_AL athensensis. Next base: position 369,956 of record NZ_MYFO02000002.1, read on the forward strand.
TGAAGCTTTCACATCGCTATACAGCTTATAGGCCAGATATTTCTTCCAAGCCTCTACGGGCAAGGCCGCTGCCGAGGTGATGATTTTGCCAATCGTGTCCCCCGTAAAGGCGATTTGCTCGGAGAGCCACTTGATCAACAAGTCGTCCATATCCAATTGGCAATATTCCAGTGTTTCCTTGTCGCTCCAGTCCGTGACGCCCGGCATCGGCGTTTCTTCATTGATGGCCTTGCGCAGCTCGGCCAGCCAGGCGGTTGGAGCAAGCTGCCATTCGCCGCTCTCCACGATACCTTTAATGAAGCTTTCCTGAATTTCGCTGTCGGTTGCTTTGTGATCCTTCATGACCGCGACGAGGCTGGCGATGCCGGCATCCTTGCCTTGACCGCCTTCTACAAGCGCGGAGGTGTCGTCATCCAGCAAGGTGGCATATTCCTTGAAGATCGGGGTGGCGTCGCCGAGGTCGGACACCTTGGGCCGAACGGGCTCCATATCGCCGTTGCTTTTCTTGCGATAAGACATCAGCATGCGCTGAATCGCAGCACCCCCGTCCGGATTGCGGCTGATTCCCCCGGCTGCGGAAGAATGCGCCGGCTGCGCTGTGGTTTCGGCAGGGATGGCTTCGCGCTCCTGCTCCGGGCCGCTGCCGCCGGTTGACGCCATCTTGCGCTGCAGGGCCGGAGCGTAAGCGCCCGGCGAGCCTGCTCGGACCATGCGGGCAATCGCCTGATTGCCGATTGTCTGGTGCAGGCCGGACAATCCGCCCGGCGCCAGCGGAAAGGGCGTGTGTAAGCCGCTTTGAGCTGCGCCGCCCAGCTCATCCCGCCGCCCCTTGGCCGCTTCCTGCTCCAAAGCCGGCGACGGCGCGCCGCTGCGCCTGATCAGGTGCTCCATCGTTCCCACCTCCTTGTGTGTCCTGTCACTTTCTTTCCATCATACCATAATGGTCCAAGAAAAATAGACAGCAAATAACGCCGAATTGTTGGGCGCTGTTCGTTTGTATGGGCGAGAGTTCGCGGGTCAAGGCTTGAAACGTTCAGGCAAGGAAGCGGAAGCTGGCCGGCCATCCAGCGGTCAAGGGCGCTTCGCCCGCTTATCCTCATAGCTCAGGCACGGCTTGCCCGTGGAGCTGAGTACTTCGGCGCTTGGCAAATGCTTGGTTTTAAAGCCGTAAGCCTTGCAGCCGCGGGGAAATTGCGGATCCCAGGTCACATAGAAATGCTTGCATGACAGACAGTTGATTTTGGCGGTTTCCATTGCTGCTCCTTATGACTTTTGTCCTGTTTTGATTATAGCGGAAAATAAGCGCGTGTTCACGGCATTTTTGGCATTTACAGTGCTGTAAGATTCAGCTAATAATAGAAAGGAATCTTCATTTAATAAGGAAACGGAGTGAAGCGCTTTGACGACTTTAAGATCAGCCAGATTGCCGCTGGGACAACCCCAGGTCATCGGCTATTTGTGCAATGCGTATCCGCTGGCAATTGCCGCCCAAGAGGATAAGTATCTCGACTGGTTTTACAGCAATTTTATTCAACTGATGATGATCAAGGGGTTTCCTAGCGAAGAGCCGTTCTTTACGTTCCATGCTCCGGTTCTGCAGTGGCACCAGTATGTATTGCGTTGTCCGTTCATCACCTATCAAAAGCTGGAGGTAGCCATTGTCGACGGCTATAAGTCGGGCGTGCTCGATTTCATCTGTGACAGCATCGACCGCGGTCGTCACGTGCACGTCCATGCCGACGAGTATTATATTTCGCACAATCGGGCGTACCAGACGTACCATTTTCCGCATGAAATGTTGATCAGCGGCTACGATAGAGAGAAACGCACGCTGACCGTGATGGGCTTCGACCAGCGCATGACGTTTGGTATTTTCGAAATCGATTTCGATGAATTTATTGAGGCGTATCGCGGGTGCAACCGTGATACGATCTGGCACGATCATATTCCGTTTGCTCAATATGTATATTTGCTGGAGTACAACCCGCATTTCGAATATAAATTTGACAAGGAGCTTGTCGTGCAGTCGCTCAAGGAATACCGGACGTCCTCCAATTCGTCGGTGCATTACCGCGCCCAACGCAATCCGGACGAGGACAACTACGGCATGGCCTTCTACGGGCTGATGGAGACCTATTTGCGCCGGCGTGTCGGCGAGCAGGGCGGCTGGATTGATTTGCGGTTCTCGCATGCGTTATGGGAGCATAAGAAAATCATGCTGGATCGCGTCGAGTATATGGATAAGAAAGGATATCATCATACGGGCGAAGCTCTGCAGGAAGCCTGCCGGCTCATTGAGCAGACAGCGCTCGTAGCGCGCAACGCCTGCATCAAGTACAACGTGAAAGCGCGACCTGACGAGCTAGAGCGAATTATCGGGTTATACCGCGAGGTGGCGGCGCTGGAGTCGCAATTTCTGGAAGCTTGGATTACGGAGCTGGAAGGCGGGAATTAACGAAAACAGGGGACAAGCCCCGGGAAAATATTTTGCGCGTATGCATTGAAATCGATTACATTTCCGCTATAATTGGTTATGTTAGAATTTTATGGTGTCCGGCGTTCGGGCGGTACCAAGCAGCTCCAGCTTGCGGCGCTGGCGCAATGCGATACAAATGGAGGCGTAACCGATGAATACGATCAACGACAAGCAAACGAAGCTGCACAGCAGTCTGTTCTTCTCCTTTACCATGACGATTGTCGTGACGATTATCGCGTTATCCGCCATTTTGTATTTTCAGTTCGAGCGCATCGCGCTGCATCAATCGTTCGCCTATACGATGAGCAATCTGGCCCAGACGAGCCGCGAAGCGTCGCTGATGACAGTTACGGCAGGCACATTTGCCAAGCAGATTTATTACGACAAGCACATTCGCAAGCTGTTGAACTTCTCCGAGGTGGAGATTGTCGATACGACGAACGCCCTGACGCAGCTCAATTCGTACAGGGCGACGTCGCCTTTTATCGATTCGATTTACGTGTATAACGCCAAGAAGCGGACCTTTTACATCAGCTCGGATGTAAGCGATTACGCGGTGCAAAGCGAAGCGGAGATTTATGACAAGCAAATCGTCGATATCGTCCGTCATGCCCGCGAGTACCCGACGCTGGCGCCGATCCCCCGCCGCATGCCGGTGGAGAGCCGAACGGCCGTGCAGGAAACCGAACGCGATGTCTATACGTTCCTGCTGTACGACACCTTGCAAAAAGGCAGCAGCGACGATGTGATCGTCGTCAATATTTCGGAAACGCAGATGCACAAAAATATCGACGGGCTGATCACCAGCTCCGACAATAATACGTTTATCGTCGATAACACGGGACAGTTGGTCTCCAATAGCTGGAAATCGGCGATGCTTGCCGACATTTCCGGGAAGCCTTATATGCAAACGATCCTGCAAGCGAAGGAAGCCGGTTATTTCGTCGCGGAGGTGGACGGGGTCCACTCGCTCGTGACGTATACGCTGCCCGATTACCTCGGCTGGCGGTATGTGCGCATCGTGCCCTATGCGACCGTGACCAGTCCGATCAACAGCCTGCGGCTGAAGACGGTGCTGAGCGCGCTGGCGCTGCTGGCAGCGGGACTTGGCGTCTCGTATTTGATTTCGCGGCGGCTGTATGCCAAGGTGCATAACCGGCTGGTCAAGCTGGTGACGCTGGAGGCGGAAAAAAGCGAGCACCTGCTCAAGCAGCGGCAGGAGTTTCTGCGCAGCGTGCTGCTCGGCTGCGAGAAGATCGATCTCGCCCGCATGCAGCAGCAGCTGGACCGGCTCCGCATGCCGCTGCGCGCCGATCGCTCTTGCCGGGTCGTGCTGCTCAAGCTTGACCGCTACGCGCAGTTTGTCGCCGATTACCCGAGCGCCGATCGGCTGTTGCTGAAATACGGCATCGCCAACGTAGCCGAGGAGGTCCTGTCGGCGCATTATTACGAGGGAGCGGCGGTGGAGATGGGCGAGAATCGGCTCGCCCTGCTGCTGAACGGCCGCGACGAGCCGACGGAGGACGGCGAAGGGCCGACGCTGGAGGCGACGCTGCGCGCCATTCAGGAGGCGGTGCGCCGCTACCTGAATCTGTCCGTGTCGGCTATCGTCAGCGCGCCGGGCGCGACGGCGCTGGCGGCAGCGGCGCTGTTCAATCAGACGACGGAAGCGTCGCTGCATAGCCTGTTTCACGGCCCGCAGTGCCTCGTTTCCGCTACGCGGGTGGAGCAGGGCAAGGCGAAGCCGTATGAATACCCGATTCAGAAGGAAAAGCAGCTGATCGAGGAGCTGATGCTTGGCAAGCTCGACGATACGAAGGCGGTTCTGCGCGAGATCATCGGAGAGACCGCCGATTATTCCTACGCTTCCTTCCACTTGGCGCTGTCGCATTTGAGCTTTGCGATCCATAACGCCGTTTCGACGATCAAGCGCAACAGCGACGCCGATTTTGATGTGAATGTCAGCACGCTGCTGGAGCGCATGCACCATCTGGAAACGCTGGAGGAGCTGTATGCCGGCTTCGATGCAATGTTTGACGAGCTGGCCGGTTATTTGAGCGAACGGAAAAACGCCCGTCACGAGGAGCTGGTGCAGCGGATCGTGCAGCTGATTGACAGCTCGTATATGCGGCAGGACCTGTCGCTGGAGAGCATCGCCGACAGCATGCAGATGTCCTCGACCTATATCGGCCGACTGTTCAAAAAGCATACGCTCAAGACGATCCTCAACTACATCATCGAGGTTCGGATGCGCAAAGCGCATGAAATGCTGCTGGAGACCGCCTACACGGTCAACGAAATCGCGGAAAAAACCGGATTTTCCAATACCTCGTATTTCCACAAGGCGTTCAAAAAGTGGAACGGCGTCACGCCGCTGGATTTCCGCAAGAACGCCCGTCCGGACGGCCCGCAGGCGCGCGAGATCGGTTAACCGGCAAGCCGGCGCCAGATCATCCGCCCGCTTCAACCTAACAAACCGCTTCTTCAACGAAGCGGTTTGTTGGCATGTCTCTTAGGAACGACCGATTTGCTCGGCCAAGCCGATCAGGAGTCCTTCCACTCCGCGAATGTAGCAAAGCCGGTACGCATTCTCGTATTGAACGACTTCGCCCACGATCTCGGCACCGTGCTTCTCCAGCCGGGAGAGCAGCTCGTCCAGATTCTCCACCGCGAACATGACGCGCAGATAACCCAGCGCATTGACCGGAGCCGTCCGGTGATCTGCGATCACTTCAGGGGAGAGGAACCGCGAGAGCTCAAGCCGGCTGTGGCCATCCGGGGTCGCCATCATCGCAATCTCCACATGCTGGGAACCAAGTCCAGTCACGCGCCCGGCCCATTCGCCTTCAATCGTCGCCCGCCCTTCGAGCCTCAAGCCGATCTCTTCGAAGAAAGAGATGGCCTTCTCCAGCGACTCAACCACGATACCGACATTATCCATTCTCAATAATTGGTTACTTGCCATAGTTTCGTATCTCCTTATATGTACAAATTGGGTTTAGCCGTTCAGCTTCAGGTTTATATTATCAAGAATTGCGCATATATTCCAAAAAAAACAGGAACAAGCTTCGGTCTGCGGCGCTGACTGCCGCGAACCGGGGCTTTTTTTGCCCGCCCAAAGCCGATTTCGTTCGCAAAATGCCCTTAAATATAGCAAAAACACACTCAAGTCGGAAAAAGACAGTGCCCATTTCGCCCGAATGCTAACTTTGGTTGCGTATTTACAGTTGCCCCATCGTCCTGATTTTCATTACGATAACGGTGCATTCATCAACAGGGCCCAAGGCGCGACCCGCAGCCCGGGAAGGAGAGATCAATGTGAAGGTCGGAGCAAAAAGAGGATTGTGGTATGAGCTGAACAAAAGCAAGGTGCTGTTTCTGATGATCCTGCCGGTTCTGCTCTATTTCCTGATCTTCAACTATATCCCGATGATCGGCATTTACTACGCGTTTACGCGGTTCGATTTTAACGGCGGTTTGTTCGGCAGCCCGTTCGTCGGGTGGGACAATTTCAAATTTTTGTTTCAATCGGGGACGCTGACCCAACTGATCAAAAATACGGTGCTGTACAATATCGCCTTTATTGTGCTCGGCAATGTGCTGCAAATCCTTACAGCCGTGTTCCTCAGCCAAATACCGGGCAAATTGTATAAACGAACGGCGCAGACGGTGATGTTCCTGCCGCATTTTATTTCGTGGGTGCTGGTCGGCGCGTTTTCGTATCAAATGTTCAATTCCGACAACGGCGTCGTCAATACGCTGCTCAAGGAGCTGGCGCATCCAACCTACGATTTCTATTTGCAGCCGGAGCCGTGGAAGTACATCATTATCGGATTTTATATCTGGAAAACGCTCGGCTACGGCGCGGTCATCTATTTGGCGGCGATCATGAGCATCAGTGACGAGTATTACGAAGCGGCGCGTATCGACGGCGCCAACGTGTTTCAGCAAATCCGCCATATCACACTGCCGCTGCTCGTGCCGACGTTCGTGCTGCTGATCCTGTTCAGCCTCGGCGGCATTCTCAAAGGGCAATTCGATTTGTTTTACCAAATCATCGGCGGCAACGGCATGCTGTACAACGCCACGGACATTCTCGACACGTATGTGTTCCGTTCGCTCACGGTCAATTTCGATATCGGCATGGGGACGGCCGCCGGACTGTTCCAGTCGTTCTTCGGCTTCCTGCTTGTGATCGTCGTGAATTTCATCATCAAAAAGACCCGCGAAGATTACGCGCTGTTCTAGGAGGTTTGTGCTGTGAAAATCAAAACTGAAGGCGCCACAATCGTGTTTAATGCGCTTGGTTATACGCTCATTACGCTGTTTGCGCTGTTTTGCCTGCTGCCGTTCTGGCTGATCATCGCCGGCTCGTTCACGTCGGAGGTGACGATTTTGCAGGAAGGGTTCAACCTGTTCCCCAAGGTGTTCAGTCTGGAGGCGTACCGCGTCGTGTTCAGCACCCCCGGACAAATCGAACGCGCTTACGCGGTGACGATTGGCATTACCGCTGTCGGCTCCTTTTTTGGCCTGTTTTTCGTCTCGATGGCCGGGTACGTGCTGGCGCGCAAGGATTTTGTTTACCGCAACGCCGTGTCATTCCTGATTTATTTCACGACGCTGTTCAGCGGCGGACTCATTCCCTGGTACATCATGATCACCAAATATTTGCACATGAAGGACAGCTATTTGGCGCTGATCCTGCCGCTGATGATTGGGGCCTGGAACATCATTTTGATGAAAAATTTCATGAAATCGATTCCCGATTCGATTATTGAATCCGCGCAAATCGACGGGGCCGGCGATTTTCGGATCTATTGGAAGCTGATTCTGCCGCTGTCGACGCCGGGCTTGGCCACAATCGGCCTGTTCATTGCGCTGGCTTACTGGAACGACTGGTTTAACGCCGCCGTGTTCATCAATACGGATACGAAATTCCCGCTGCAATTTCTGCTGTACAAAATATTGGCCAGCGCCGAGGTGCTGCGCTCGCGAATCGTCGGCAGCCTGTCGCTTTCCAATATGGAAGCGCCGACAGAAACGCTGAAGATGGCTGTAGCCGTCATCGTCACCGGCCCGATTGTCTTCCTGTACCCCTTTCTGCAAAAATATTTCGTCAAAGGCTTGACCGTTGGCGCAGTGAAAGGTTAGCACCGGCTTGCCGGCTAATATATAACGATACGAAACATCACTTAGGAGGGTTCTTGATGAAAAGAAAGACAAGCAAGCTACTGACGCTGCTCGCTGCAACCGCGCTGACGGTCACGGCGGTGACCGCGTGCAGCTCCAGCTCGGGTTCGCCCGAGCCGGCGGCGACGAACGGGGCGCAAGCAACGGCTCAAGCCCAAGGGACAACCGGACCAGACACGTCCAAGAAGGTCGAGCTGATCTGGTATCTGGTTGGCGAACCGCATAAGGATACGCAGAAGGTCGTCGAAGAGTGGAATAAAATGCTGCAGCAGGACTTGAATACGACCGTGAAGCTGAACTTTACGACGTGGAACGACTGGGAAACCAAATATAACCTGCTGCTGACGTCCGGCGAGAAAATCGATATGATTTTTGCTTCGTCGTGGGCCGGCTTCTACAAATACGCCAAGCAGGGGGCCTTCCTCGATCTCAAGGACATGCTGCCCAAGGACGCGCCGCTGACGTGGCAGGAGGTGCCTAAGCAGGACTGGAGCGACGTTACGCTGGGCGACAAGATTTATGCCGTGCCGAGCACGTTTGCCGAATATACGCCGAACGGTCTCGTCTACCGCGAGGACTGGCGCAAGAAATTCAATCTGCCGGAAGTCAAGGATCTCGACTCACTGGAGGCGTACATGGACGGGGTGAAAAAGAACCTGCCTGACGTGACGCCAATCAGCGGCAAGGCGATCAACGAAATCAACACGCTGTATCTCGATTACAACGATTTCAAAACGATTGGCGGCGACACGGACGGCGTCATCGTCTCCAGCTCCTACGACAAGCCACGCGACATCATCGCTGCGCCGTTTACGCCGCAATTTGCCGACTGGGTCAAGAAGACGAAAAGCTGGGCCGACAAAGGCTACTGGTCAAAAAATACGCTCTCCTCGAAGCAGGAGGCCGGCGATTTCATTCCGGCGGGCAAGGGCGCGATCTACTGGCGCAACCCGTCTTCGGCCGGCGGCTTCATCAACAACACGAAGCTGAAATATCCGGACATCGAGCTGGCGTATTTCCCGTTCACGCGTTTCCATAATTATGCGATTCCGAACCTGTCGATCAATAACGGTATGGCGATTCCGAAAAGCTCGCAAAACCCCGACCGCTCGCTGATGGTGCTCGACAAGCTGCGCAACGATCCCAAGTATTACAACCTGATGACCTACGGCATCGAAGGTCTCCACTATGATATCGCTTCCGATCCGAAGCATATCGTCGTGCCGGCGAAGGGCCAGGACCCGAAAGTCGTTACGCCGTACGACATCGCAAGCTGGGGCTGGCGGTACGAGCCGAATATGAAAACGACCGAAGGCGGCTGGGACGGCTTCGACAAGCTGACTGCCGAGTTCAAGGCCGAGAGCAAGCCGAATATTTTTGCGCCGATTTATCTCGATTACGATCCGGTGAAAACCGAGCTGGCCGCTGTCCATCAGGTATATGAGCAATACGGGCAGCCGTTGATGCTTGGTCTCGTGCCGGATGTCGACAAAGCGTTGAAGACGTATCAAGACAAGCTGAAGCAGGCCGGCGTCGACAAGCTGCTCGATTATATCAAGCAGCAAGCGACGGCTTATTACGACGAAAAAGGCATTCAATAGCCGTTTCGTGCAGGCTGTAAACCGCGGAGTACGCATCGTACCCGCGGTTTTTCCTTTTTATGGGAATATTCTACGTCATTCTTATATTTTTCGATAGCGTTTGCAAAGTTTCTTATACTTCTGTCGGTTTTTATGTTAAACTTGCATAAAAGTGCAAAACTTATTCATCGATTTGGACAAGTGGAGGGAGCCAGGTGACAACGTTGCAGGATGTGGCGAAAGCCGCGGGTGTATCAAGCAGTACGGTATCCAGGGTATTGAAAGGTAACGCAAAAATCAGTATGGCCACGACGAAAAAGGTGCTTGACGCCGCCAGACGGCTGGAGTACCGCCCCATCATCCTCGCGGACAAGTTTACGGAAGCTCCTACGAAGGTGCTGGGCGTTGTGATGGCCATGCAAATTCAGGACGCTTTTTATTTCCCGATCCTGGAGCGGATTTTTAATACAGCTGACCAGCTCGGCTACGGCGTTTTATCCTATCGCTTGGATACGCGCTACGGCACGCAGTCGAACAGCGATATTCTGAAGGCGATGGAAGGGCGCGTCGACGCAATTATTTTCGTCGGGGTGTTCTCGTTCAACAAAGACGACCTGAAGCCGTTTATCCAGCAAAAATGTCCGATGGTGTCGCTGTTTGGCGTCATTGACGCTCCGGGCATCATCAATTGCACGACCGACAACGTTCAAGCCGCGTACGACGCGACGCAATACTTGATTCGGCTGGGCCACACGCGCATTGCCCATATGCTCATTCATAAAACGTTCGAGCATGCGCTGGAGCGGCTGGAGGGCTACAAGGCGGCGCTGGAGGAGCACGGCATTGCGTACAACCCCGATCTGGTCGCGATCGGCGATTTCTCCTACGAGGGTGCGTATAAGGCGGCGCTGCAATTGATTGAGTCGCAGTCGTTTACGGCGGTATTCTGCTTCAACGACGTGATGGCGGATGCGTTCATCCGCGCGGCGCGCGACCGCGGGCTCAAGGTGCCGGAAGACGTATCGGTGATGGGCTTTGACGATATCGTGTATGAGAATCCGATTTTTTACCCCGCTCCGCTGATGACGACGATGCGGCAGCCGCGCCGCGAGATGGCCGATTTCGCGATCAAAGCGATTATGGACAGCAAGCGCGGGCTGGAAACGTTTGAGAATACCGTGTTCCGGCCGATGCTGATTGAGCGGAATACGACCAAACCGATTAGCTGAACCCTGACGATCCTCTGGCTGCATCAAGCGGCTGGGGGATTTTTTTTGCGCAAAATTATTCACGGATTTAAATTGGTGCAATTATTTGATAAAAAATTGCATGAAATTGTTGTAAAATATCAAAATTCCATATATATTTAAAGAAAGCGCAAGATGAAAACGGTTACTTTGCGTTTTGGTAGATCAGGTACGTTTATTTTTGTGTCATGGGAGGGGTAAATCTTGCAAAACAAAGCTCGATGGGCCACGGAAGGTGGTAAATGGAAATCGTTCAGGCAGCGGACTTCGCGCTGGATGGCCGGTATGCTCGTGCTTGGCTCTGTGCTGGGTGTGCTGCCGGTTCCGTCTGCGGTCGTTAGCGCCGCCGACACGAACATCGCCGTGGGCAAGTCGGTAACAACGTCGTCCAATGAGGGCGGATTGACCGGGGGGCTGGCCGTTGACGGCAATCAGGGTACGCGCTGGTCGTCCGGTTTTACAAGCTCGGAATGGATTACGGTTAATTTGGGCGCATCTTACAATATTTCGCGCGTTGTGCTGAAGTGGGAAGCCGCTTACGGCAAAGGCTACAAAATTCAGACGTCCGCCAACGGGTCAAGCTGGACCGATGCTTATACGGAAACGAACAGCGACGGGGGCACGGACGATTTGACGATCTCGGCGTCCGGTGTCCAATATGTGCGGATGCAAGGCGTGCAAAGAGCGCTTCCGGCTTACGGCTACTCGCTGTGGGAATTCGAGGTGTACGGCTCGGCGCCGACGCCTACTCCGACACCGACGCCGACGGCCACACCGACACCAACACCAGCAGCAACCAACGTGGCGTTGAATAAAACAGCGACAACGACGTCCAATGAAGGCGGCATGACCGGAGCGATGGCCGTCGACGGCAATTTGGGCACACGCTGGTCGTCCGGCTTCTCGGATACGGAATCGATCACGATCAATCTGGGAGCCGCTTACAACATTTCGCGCGTCGTGCTGAAATGGGAAGCGGCCTACGGCAAGTCGTACAAAATCCAGACCTCGGCGAACGGTTCAAGCTGGACAGACAGCTATTCGCAAACCAATAGCGATGGAGGTACGGACGATTTCACCGTGACGGCGTCGAACGTCCAATATGTGCGGATGCAAGGTGTATTGCGCGCGCTGCCTTACGGCTATTCGCTGTATGAATTTGAGGTGTATGGCACGCCGGCGGGCGGAACCCCGACGCCAACAGCAACGCCAACAGCGACGCCGACGCCAACACCAACGGCGACGCCGACAGCAACGCCGACAGCGACGCCAACACCAACGGCAACCCCGACAGCAACGCCGACGCCTCCTCCGGCGACGAACGTGGCCCTGAACAAGACTACGGTCACGTCGTCCAATGAGGGCGGCATGACGGGCAGCATGGCTGTTGACGGCAACCTTGGCACGCGCTGGTCGTCCGGCTTCTCGGATACGGAATCGATCACCGTCAATCTGGGAGCATCCTACAATATTTCGCGCGTCGTGCTGAAGTGGGAAGCGGCGTACGGGAAGTCGTACAAAATCCAGACCTCGGCCAACGGCACAAGCTGGACCGATAATTACTCGCAAACGAACGGCGACGGGGCTACGGACGATTTTGCCGTAACTGCGAGCAATGTGCAGTATGTGCGGATGCAAGGCGTACTGCGGGGACTTCCGCCCTACGGATACTCGTTGTTTGAGTTCGAAGTGTACGGCACGCCCGCGGGCGGAACTCCGACGCCAACCGTGACGCCAACGGAAACGCCAACACCGACACCTACTTTGACCCCAACGCCGACACCGGGCGGGACACCGCTGCCGGGCGACTGGACGATGGTCTGGCACGACGAATTTAACAATTCCACCCTTGACCGCAGCAATTGGACAACCGACATCGGCAACGGCTTTATGGCCGGCGGCAGCTGGGTATCCGGGTGGGGTAACGGCGAGCTGGAGTATTACACGGATCGCACGAGCAATCTGACGACAGAAAACGGCTCGCTCAAGCTCAAAGCCGTCAAAGAAAGTCCGAAATTCACCGATCCCTATGGCTACACGTGGGACTACACCTCGGCGAAAATCAAAAGCCAAGGCTTGTACGCCAAGAAATACGGCAAGTTTGAAATCAAAGCCAAGCTGCCTGCGGGCAAGGGCTTGTGGCCGGCAATCTGGCTGCTGCCGAAAAACGACAAGTACGGCGCATGGGCCGCTTCCGGCGAGCTGGACTTGATGGAAGCCAAGGGCAGCACGCCAAATGCAGTTAGCGGAACGCTCCACTATGGCGGTACCGCGCCGAACAACAAGCATACGGGAGCCGACTACACCTTCCCGGCCGGTCAATCGTTCTCTTCGGACTACCATGTGTACAGTCTGGAGTGGGAGCCGGGTGAAATTCGCTGGTATGTCGACGGCAATCTGTATCAAACGCAAAGCAATTGGTACAGCGAAAACGGCGACTATCCGGCGCCATTTGATCAGGAGTTTTACATCATCCTGAACCTCGCTGTTGGCGGCTGGTTTGACGGCAACCCGGATGCGAGCACGACATTCCCGGCTACAATGGACGTCGATTATGTGCGGGTATATGAACTGACAGGCCGCAGCTACCGCACGCCGGTGCCGCCTGCGCCGATCACGCCGCAAGCGCGTCCGTCCGATGCGCGTCCGGTATTGGCCGATGGCAATGAAATCTACAACAACAACTTTACGCAAACGGTAGCCAACGTACCGAGCATTGCCGGCGTAGCCAATACGGCCTACTGGCAATACTTGCAGCTGCCTGATTTTGGCGGCAGCGGCAGCGTAGCGATTGAAGCGAACGGCGGCAGCAATTTTGCCAAGGTTTCGGTCAGCAATGGCGGCAACGCACCGCATGCAATCCAGCTGATTCAGGAGCTGCCGCTAGTCAAAGGCCATTATTACAAAATGAGCTTTGACGCCAAATCGACCGCGCAGCGCACGATTCAGGTCAAGCTCGGCGGCGGGGCATCGCGCGGTTTTACCGCTTATTCGCCGCAGAAGACGTTTACGCTGGGCAGCGGAACGGAAACGTATGATATTTTGTTCCGGATGGAAGAAAACAGCGACAACAACGCCCGACTGGAGTTCAACCTCGGCCAGAACACGAATCCGGTCTGGATCGGCAAGGTGCGGGTGGAGGAAGTGCAGGCCAATAATGGCTGGACGATGGTTTGGCACGATGAATTCAACAATGGGACCGTCGACCGCAGCAACTGGACGCCGGACATCGGCAACGGCTTTATGGCTGGCAGCGATTGGGTATCCGGGTGGGGTAACGGCGAGCTGGAGTATTACACGGATCGCACGAGCAATCTGACGACAGAAAACGGCTCGCTCAAGCTCAAAGCCGTCAAAGAAAGTCCTAAATTCACTGATCCCTATGGCTATACGTGGGACTACACCTCGGCGAAGATCAAAAGCCAAGGCTTGTACGCCAAGAAATACGGCAAGTTTGAAATCCGCGCCAAGCTGCCTGCGGGCAAGGGCTTATGGCCGGCAATCTGGCTGCTGCCGAAAAACGACAAGTACGGCGCATGGGCCGCTTCCGGCGAGCTGGACTTGATGGAAGCCAAGGGCAGCACGCCAAATGCAGTTAGCGGAACGCTCCACTATGGCGGTACCGCGCCGAACAACAAGCATACGGGAGCCGACTACACCTTCCCGGCCGGTCAGACGTTCTCTTCAGACTACCATGTGTACAGTCTGGAGTGGGAGCCGGGTGAAATTCGCTGGTACGTTGACGGCAATCTGTATCAAACGCAAAGCAATTGGTACAGCGAAAACGGCGACTATCCGGCGCCATTTGATCAGGAGTTTTACATCATCCTGAACCTCGCTGTCGGCGGCTGGTTTGACGGCAACCCGGATGCGAGCACGACATTCCCGCAATCGATGGATGTGGACTATGTGCGCGTATATGAACTGACAGGCCGCAGCTACCGCACGCCGGTGCCGCCTGCGCCGATCACGCCGCAAGCGCGTCCGTCCGATGCGCGTCCGGTATTGGCCGACGGCAATGAAATCTACAACAACAACTTTACACAAACGGCAGCCAACGTACCGAGCATTGCCGGCGTAGCCAACACGGCCTACTGGCAATACCTGCAGCTGCCTGATTTTGGCGGCAGCGGCAGCGTAGCGATTGAAGCAAACGGCGGCAGCAATTTTGCCAAGGTTTCGGTCAGCAATGGCGGCAACGCACCGCATGCAATCCAGCTGATTCAGGAGCTGCCGCTGGTCAAAGGCCATTATTACAAAATGAGCTTTGACGCCAAATCGACCGCGCAGCGCATGATTCAGGTCAAGCTCGGCGGCGGAGCATCGCGCGGGTTTACCGCTTATTCGCCGCAGAAGACGTTTACGCTGAATCCGGCCACCGGCAGCTACGATATTTTGTTCCGGATGGAAGAAAATAGCGACAACAACGCCCGACTGGAGTTCAACCTCGGCCAGAACACGAATCCGGTCTGGATCGGCAAGGTGCGGGTGGAGGAAGTGCAGGCCAATAATGGCTGGACGATGGTCTGGCACGATGAATTCAACAATGGGACCGTCGACCGCAGCAACTGGACGCCGGACATCGGCAACGGCTTTATGGCTGGCAGCGATTGGGTATCCGGGTGGGGCAACGGCGAGCTGGAGTATTACACGGATCGCACGAGCAATCTGACGACAGAAAACGGCTCGCTCAAGCTCAAAGCCGTCAAAGAAAGTCCGAAATTCACCGATCCCTACGGCTATACGTGGGACTACACCTCGGCGAAAATCAAAAGCCAAGGCTTGTATGCCAAGAAATACGGCAAGTTTGAAATCCGCGCCAAGCTGCCTGCGGGCAAGGGCTTATGGCCGGCAATCTGGCTGCTGCCGAAAAACGACAAGTATGGCGCATGGGCCGCTTCCGGCGAGCTGGACTTGATGGAAGCCAAGGGCAGCACGCCAAATGCAGTTAGCGGAACGCTCCACTATGGCGGTACCGCGCCGAACAACAAGCATACGGGAGCCGACTACACCTTCCCGGCCGGTCAGACGTTCTCTTCAGACTACCATGTGTACAGTCTGGAGTGGGAGCCGGGTGAAATTCGCTGGTACGTTGACGGCAATCTGTATCAAACGCAAAGTAACTGGTACAGTGAAAACGGCGACTATCCGGCGCCATTTGATCAGGAGTTTTACATCATCCTGAACCTCGCTGTCGGCGGCTGGTTTGACGGCAACCCGGATGCGAGCACGACATTCCCGGCTACAATGGACGTCGATTATGTGCGGGTATATGAACTGACGGGCCGCAGCTACCGCACGCCGGTGCCGCCTGCGCCGATCACGCCGCAAGCGCGTCCGTCCGATGCGCGTCCGGTATTGGCCGATGGCAATGAAATCTACAACAACAACTTTACGCAAACGATAGCCAACGTACCGAGCATTGCCGGCGTAGCCAACACGGCCTACTGGCAATACCTGCAGCTGCCTGATTTTGGCGGCAGCGGCAGCGTAGCGATTGAAGCGAACGGCGGCAGCAATTTTGCCAAGGTTTCGGTCAGCAATGGCGGCAACGCACCGCATGCAATCCAGCTGATTCAGGAGCTGCCGCTGGTCAAAGGCCATTATTACAAAATGAGCTTTGACGCCAAATCGACCGCGCAGCGCACGATTCAGGTCAAGCTCGGTGGCGGAGCATCGCGCGGGTTTACCGCTTATTCGCCGCAGAAGACGTTTACGCTGAATCCGGCCACCGGCAGCTACGACATTTTGTTCCGGATGGAAGAAAACAGCGACAACAATGCTCGTCTGGAATTTAATCTTGGACAGAATACGAATGCCGTGTGGATTGGCAATGTACGCGTTGAACAATTGAATTAAGAGTGAAATGAGCTTGACGCAGGCGCCGCTTTCCGAGAGGGAGGCGGCGTTTTGGCATGGAGACACGATGTTCAGCTTTGTTGCTTGACGAGGGCAGACAGTCACTATTGCCGGAAGCGCTTGATGTATGCTACATTGAGCTTGCGCGAACCCCAAGCGCACATGAAAATCCCGGGAGGTTCGCGCATTTGCATCCGAAGTCGCGAAAAGCTTGCCCAGCAAGGGATTCAGCAGAAGCCGTTTTTGCTTTTGCGCTGAAAACATCTACTTTTTGCGTTATCGACCACTGCTTGATTTGAGGTTCGCGCAAAAGGACCTGCGAAGCCTTACGGGACAAGGGCTCGCGGGGGATGCTGTCGCTCCCCGTGCGGGAGCGTGGATTGAAACATAAAATTCACGCTCGTTTGCATTCCAGTTAGTCGTCGCTCCCCGTGCGGGAGCGTGGATTGAAACAGTAATAAAAACAGAGAAACGAAAAACTTTCGATGTCGCTCCCCGTGCGGGAGCGTGGATTGAAACGTCATTTATTTGATATAATTAGTTAAAGAGAACGGGTCGCTCCCCGTGGTATGCACGGTTACACCCAGTCGCTCCCCGTGCGGGAGCGTGGATTGAAACAAAAATCATTGATGGAGCGCGAAGGTGTCATGCTGTCGCTCCCCGTGCGGGAGCGTGGATTGAAACGTTGAGACGCTGCCCCCACGCTTCAATCGTTAACCGTCGCTCCCCGTGCGGGAGCGTGGATTGAAACCGTGACGACGGATGCGGACGATATCATGACGATCGCGTCGCTCCCCGTGCGGGAGCGTGGATTGAAACCAGTGGTATGTCAAACCATTCCTTTTCAATGTCACGTCGCTCCCCGTGCGGGAGCGTGGATTGAAACATCCCTCCCTTCCTTTTATTGATTTCCATGTGGAGTCGCTCCCCGTGCGGGAGCGTGGATTGAAACCTCCCCCGTGCGGGGGCTATGGGTCGTGTGCTTTTCGTCGCTCCCCGTGCGGGAGCGTGGATTGAAACATAAACGTTTTACCGCTGATTACGTCCCCGACCCGTCGCTCCCCGTGCGGGAGCGTGGATTGAAACAGCTCGATATTCCCCGTATTCCTCCCCCGTGCGGGGTCGCTCCCCGTGCGGGAGCGTGGATTGAAACTCCCGCAGGCTGCCGGCATCACGGCCGCACCGGGTCGCTCCCCGTGCGGGAGCGTGGATTGAAACCGCTCGATATTCCCCGTATTCCTCCCCCGTGCGGGGGTCGCTCCCCGTGCGGGAGCGTGGATTGAAACCCGGAACAACGACGTGACAAAGTAAATCGTCATGGTCGCTCCCCGTGCGGGAGCGTGGATTGAAACCCCTGCTGGCAGCGTGGTTATCATCGATGAGTCAGGTCGCTCCCCGTGCGGGAGCGTGGATTGAAACCGCGCCTCCATATCGGCGACCTGATCGGGGGCCGTCGCTCCCCGTGCGGGAGCGTGGATTGAAACAATAAAAGGGGGCTATGCCCCCCTCACCGTTACTGTCGCTCCCCGTGCGGGAGCGTGGATTGAAACAAACTGTATGAGTTGGCGGAAGGGATAGGCAACGGTCGCTCCCCGTGCGGGAGCGTGGATTGAAACTCAGCTCGAAGTTTCAATTTATGGCAGGAGGAGCAATGCCGCTCCCCGTGCGGGAGCGTGGATTGAAACCACAAGCCCGGAGGCATCTCGCCGCGGATGGATTCGTCGCTCCCCGTGCGGGAGCGTGGATTGAAACGGAATCCATGTTCCATCAGACACGACGGCAATCGTCGCTCCCCGTGCGGGAGCGTGGATTGAAACTCGTAGGCGTTGTAATACATGGAGTCGTTAAACTGGTCGCTCCCCGTGCGGGAGCGTGGATTGAAACTGCCGACAAATTCGTGGGGACGCTCATAAGCGGCGGAGGTCGCTCCCCGTGCGGGAGCGTGGATTGAAACTCAGTACATCGCGCACGGTCACATGGTTTAGTGGTGACGCTTCCCGCTCAGGAGCGTCAATCGAAACGCAAAAACAAAGAACCGCGCTTCCACTAGCGAAGCGCGGTTCTTTAACAACCACAATCTATAACGGCTTAGGCTCGCCCGCCGGTTTTTCCAGCACAAACAAAATCAAAGCCACAACGCTGCAGGCGGCAGCGCTTAAAAACAGCGCCGACATCGGCAGGCTGTGCGACAAGCCGGTGCTGAGCAGCGGGCCAATCGTGCCGCGAATGCCGAACAGCATCAGGTGCAGCCCAAACACTGACGCTTCGCGTCCCGGCGCGATGCGGAACACATAGGCCATGCAGCCGATATCCCAAGCGGCGTCGGCAAATCCCTGCAGTCCCCCGGCCACAAGCAGCACGGGGAAGCTGTCGAATAAGCCGTAGAGCAGCGGCACGAGCAGAAAGCCGCCGAATGCAAAATACATGGCGTGTTTAGGCGTATACCGATCGATCATCCAGCCCATCAGCCAATAGGCAAACATCAGGAAAAGAAAATAGACCATCCGAATGAAACCGATTTCTACGTTGCTCAGCGCAAGCTGTTGAACTTGTACGATCTGGTACAGCGGGTTTCCGAGCATGTTGCCGAAGCCAGCGAACGTGGTTGCCGCCAGGAAGACGATAAGCGGCTTATTGCCTTTTAGAATGCTGAACTGATCCAGTAGCGACGGCTTGCGGGGCGGACCCGCTAAAGGTTCGATTTCTTTAATTCCATTGAAGGCGAGAATGGACAGCACGCCAGCCAATGCAGCGGCGGCAAGCGGCCCTCCGCTGCCGGCATGGTCGATCCAGCGTCCGCATACATACGAAAGCGGCACCATCAGGAAGCCCATAGCGACCCGCACGTTGCCCATCAGCCGCCCGCGCAGATCGGCCGGATACATCCGTGTGACCAGAGAGGCGTAAGCCGGGGCTTGAATGCCCATCAGCAACTGGAACGCCAGCGCTACGCCGACGAATACCCAAGAAGACGTCCAAATGGCCGGCAGCACGATCAGCAAGCGGCCGATCAGGTTCGGATACAGCATAAACGGTCTCGGCTGCGTTCGTTCAATCCAGTTGGCCCACAGCGGCGAGAACAGCAGTCCGATGGCCGGTGAAGCCGACAACAATCCGACCGCCAGACTTGTCGCTCCGTGATGAATCGCCATCGGAATGTAAAATTGGTTAAAAATAACGTTAAACAAGCTGAACAAAATCGTCGCCGAAAAATCCCATTGAAAATTGCGCCAGGTGCCCCGGCTCATGCGCATGCCCATACGCTGTAAAAAGTCGTTGTCGCTCATTCTGTCCACTCCCGGTTGAAAAACTTCATCTTCCGCTAGAATCCCACGGAACGGCCGGAAAGGCAAACGGCAAATTGACCCATATCGACATCTATACGCACAACGGCCAAGCTGGGCATCTCATAAGCTGGTCTATTCGCAAGGGGATTGCCGATTGGACAGCTTTTCATTAATTCCAATGGGGGATTGCAGATCAGGAATGTTTTATAGTAATCTAAACAAGAAGTGAATGGAAAGGAGGGGAATTGGATGGAAAAAATGGAGATGATGAACATGCAAATGGAAATGATGATGAACATGTGCATGGAGGAAATGATTTGCAAAATGAAGTCGATGAAGATGATGATGGACTGCATGGGCAAAATGGAAATGATGGCCGGTATGGATATGAACGCCATGATGTCCAAGTTCGAAGAATGCGACGAAATGATGACGATGATGATGAGCATGATGCGTGAAATGAAACAAACCGTGTAATAACACGCAGCTCAAGCAAGCGAATTTTCCGGATTCGCGTTTGCAACCAAGCTAACCTGCCAGGGTGGCTTGAACAGGTTTTGGCGGAACAGTCGTCTGTACGCCCGTTCAACAAGCTGACAGAGCAGATCGCTGCATGTCAACAGCTTGTTTCCCCTACAAGCGTTAAATCCCCGCTGCGTAATAATCCTGCGCATTGATTTTTCTGACGATTTCTACACGAATGAGCTTTAATTCCCAGACCTGCTCGCGAATGGTTTCTTTTTCGGCTTGATTTTGAGTGGCACGCATTTGTTCGAACAACTCCAGCATTTTGCGGTTCACGGAATCAAAAAGCTGCCACAACTGCTGTTGCAATAACGATTGAACGTGCTGATCCTTATTTTTGAGCGTGTGCATAATTTCCTGTTGCCAATGCGTATCGCCCAATTGCGCCGCAAAATTGTACAAATCGAGATAGTCGTCGACCCAACCCTGCACGTATTGCTGATATGTTTGCGCCATAAACGCTCCTCCTGTATGCTTATACCTAGTATTATACTAGGAATAATAAGGATTTCAAGTGATTTCTGCCTATTTAACATACAAAATTGCCTTGACAGCCAATATTCAGCTTGTTAAGATGAAACCAAGTTCACTAAAACCGACTTTTTTAGTTGGAATTAAACGAAGTCGACCGTACGAAACGGAGGCGTTCCCGGCAGGGGATGTCTCTTTTTTTATTTGTCCAAAAAGCCGTGGGAGGAGCACGAGACAATGGCAAATCCAATTCTGGAAATAAGCGATTTGAACAAAACGTTCGTATCGAATAAAGGCCGGGTGCAGGCGCTGGAGCACATTGATCTGCAGATTAAGGAGGGAGAGTTCATCACGGTCATTGGCCCAAGCGGCTGCGGCAAAAGCACGCTGCTGAAAATTATCGCCGGGCTGGATTTGCAGTACAGCGGCGACGTTCGGCTGGGCGGCAAGCCGATTGCCGGGCCGGGTATCGAGAAGGGCTTTATTTTTCAGGAACCGCGGTTATTTCCTTGGCTGACCGTGGAAAAAAATATCGCTGCCGACTGGTCGCTACACAGCCCCGAGGTGCGTCGTAAAGTCGACGAACTGATCGAGCTCGTCCGGCTGGAAGGCTTTCAGAAGGCGTATCCGCGCGAGCTGTCCGGAGGAATGGCCCAACGGGTGGCGATTGCCCGGGCCCTGCTGCGCAATCCGCGGGTGCTGCTGCTTGACGAGCCGTTCGGCGCGTTGGATGCGTTCACTCGCACGCATATGCAGGAGGTGCTGATCGATATTTGGCAGCGCAATCGGACGACGATGGTGCTGGTGACGCACGATATCGACGAAGCGATTTATTTGGCCAACCGGGTGGTCATTCTCAAGCCGCGGCCGGGAGCGGTTCGCAAGGTGGTTGGTGTTGATCTGCCATTCCCGCGCAAAAAAACGACGACCTCGTTTCAAGAGCTGCGGCTCAAGGTATTAAGTGAATTTGAAAAAATCGATGAACTGGAGCTGGTGGACAGCTCGGGCATTTGATCTTGAACCGAACCTATGACCGCTCCGAATAAAAAGAGGCTTCCCGTCAATCGGGAGGCCTCTTTGGCAATGCTTTCTTGCCTTGCTGCTTCTATGTCTTGGAAACGATCAAACGGGATGAACTACGCTCTACGGCGTTTTCTCATGTACCAGACTACTTGTTGAACCAAATCACGGACGGAAACGGGGCGAGCTAAAGCGATTGTCATTGTCATGAGCATAACCTCCCTGAGCCAGAAAATGCAAAGCTTGAAGAGTACTACGGAAGCAAACGCGGTTTGGTTTTATTTTTTTTTCAACAGGCGAAAAAAATCATTTCTAAAATTTTTTTCGGAACATAAACTCAA
The DNA here is from genome assembly GCF_004514475.2 of Paenibacillus athensensis. Classification (GTDB taxonomy): domain Bacteria; phylum Bacillota; class Bacilli; order Paenibacillales; family NBRC-103111; genus Paenibacillus_AL; species Paenibacillus_AL athensensis. Next base: position 391,952 of record NZ_MYFO02000002.1, read on the forward strand.
AATATTTCGTGAATTTTTCGGTCAATATGACCTTGACTTCCCACTATCTGCCCGTTAAACTGAGGGAAAGCCGCGAAATATCCAGATTTTAACTAAAATATTTTCGATAAAGTGATTTTATTCGAAAATAAAGGAGGTGGTTTTTCGGTAATTTCGAAAATGCAATCGCTTACAAAAAAGAGGAATGGGAGGCAACACATGAAGAAAATCATATTCACTGCAATGGCCCTGTTGCTTGTGCTTACCCTGCTGCAACCAACGAGTCCCGCTTACGCCTTTTCGGGCGAAGTGAGCGTCGGCGCAGGCAGCTACACGACGGCGCTGCCGCCGGAAACATCAGCTCCGTCCTACTGGGATATTGATCGCGTTCACGGTCAATTGGCATATCCGGTTCCGCAAAGCACAATTTACAAAACAAGCAACGTGACCGGCCCGATCCCGACGAGCGACTGGTGGTCCGATTTGGCCTGGGACCCGTTCTCGGAACGGCAGTATCCGCATCCGCTGGCCTTCTGGCCGAAAACAGGCGGCTTGCAGGTGTATTATCCAGGCAAAAGCATCGGCATCATGGTCGATCGCTTCGGCTGGCAGCGTGACATCCAAGCCAACATCCAAGACAGCAACGCCAAGGATTTCATGCTCGGCCATTCGGCCACTTCTTTCCCTGACGCGAAAGTGGACGGGTACAGCGACTGGATGGTGACGGCATCCTTTGCCAGCGGTTCCAACAGCATGAAGCTGACCTATGGCCACGGCTCGCCTTACGTTTACGGCATTTTCGCCGGTGGCAATCCCAAGCTGACGTTCCCGACTGCGCCGACGGTATTCAGCGGCAATGCCAACAGCGCCGTGCTCGGGATCAAAACGAACGGCAAATATTACGCCCTGTTCGGTCCGACGGGCTCGACCTGGTCGGGGATCGGTACGACGACGCTCGTCAACAACCTGAATGGCAAAAACTATTTCTCACTCGCCCTCTTGCCTGACGGTTTGACCGATGCAACGGCACCTGCTGCGCTGAGCAAATACCAGCAATACGCCTATTCGCACGTGACGAACACGCAGGTGTCGTGGAACTTCGACGAAGCGACCAGCATGGTCACCTCGACGTATAACTTCACCGTTACGCCAAAGGAAACGGGAGCGCCGGCGGCGACCTTGTTCGCCCTGTACCCGCACCAATGGAAAAACAGTGCGACGCCGCTGCTTAACAGCTATACGTATAACAGCATTCGCGGCAAAATGATTGTCGGCGAAGGCTCGTCCTTCTCCATGTCGATCAAATTCAACGGCATTTTGCCGGTGCTGCCGAATAAAGGCACCTACAACGTCAACCAGCTCAAGACGTACCTCCAGCAAGACGGCGCGGAAAACAAATACAGCCCGCTCTACAAGACGGATACGTATTTTGCCGGCAAGGAGCTGAACCGCTGGACGCAGATCGCGGCCATTGCCGATCAGGTCGATCCGACGCTGGCGCCGACGGCCCGCAATAAAGTGAAAACGGCGCTGGAGGATTATCTGAAAGCGAGCAAATCCGACGGCACGCAGGACCCGAACGCATTTTTCGGCTACAACAGCACCTGGGGCACGCTGATCGGCTACCGCGAAGGCTTCTATAGCGCTCCGCTGCTGAGCGACCACCATTTCCATTACGGTTATTTCATCAAAGCGGCCGCAGATATCGCACGCGTCGATAAAACGTGGGCCAGTGACGCGCAATGGGGCGGCATGGTCAAAATGCTGATCCGGGAAATCGCCAACCCGAACCGCAACGATACGATGTTCCCGTTCTTGCGCAATTTTGATCCATATGCGGGCCATTCCTGGGCCAACGGCAAAGGTCACACTGCTGACGGCAACGACCAGGAGTCCGTATCCGAAGCGCTGAACGCGTGGTCGGGCATTATTCAATGGGGTGAAGCGACCGGCGACAAAACGCTGCGAGACCTCGGCATTTATTTGTACACGACGGAAATGACGGCAGGCGACCAATACTGGTTCGATGTGGACAACGAGAACCTGCCCGCCGATTACAATCACTCCGCTGTCTGGATGGTATTCGGCGGCAAAAGCGCCAATGCGACCTGGTGGACGGACAATCCGCGTCTGAAGTTCCCGATTTTGTGGCTGCCGCTTACGGCTTCGTCGCTGTATCTCGGCTACCATCCGGATTATGTCAAGGAGCAATACGACGACATGATGGGGCCAAGCACGACGGAATACATCAACGCTTACGGGCAAGGGCAATACAACAGTGAAGAAAAGTGGGACGATCTGAGCAACATGTACTATGCGCTGTACGATCCTGCTGCCGCGATTGCCAATCTGAACGCCCTTGGCACGAATTTCCCGACGGAAATCGGCAACTCGCATTCGAATACGTACTATTGGGTGCATAACTTGAACGCATTGGGCCGTCCGGACCCGAGTGTGACCGCGAACTACCCGATATATGCCGTATTCAATAAAAACGGCGTTCGCTCTTATTTTGTCTACAATATGAAAAATACGGCTATCACCGTCGATTTCTCCGACGGCCAGCGAGTAACGGCACAGCCGAACAGCTTTAACACCGACAACGGCGTGCACATCATGGATACGATTGCACCGTCTACGCCGACCAACGTCAGCGTGTTGCGCAAATCGTCCAACTACGTCGATCTGACATGGACAGCGTCGACCGATAATCGCGGCGTAGCGGGCTATGAGGTATACCGCAACGGCGTTAAAGTCGGCACGACGTCGACGACTTCGTACCACGACACGGGCCTTTCGGCTACAACGGCTTATAGCTATACGGTCAAAGCCAAAGACCTTGACGGCTTGTTGTCCGGAGCAAGCACCGCTTTGAATGTAACGACGACAGCGGTTGATACGACTGCGCCAAGCGTGCCGACCGGCTTGCTGCAAGCCGCCTCGACAACGACCAGTGTGACGCTGGCCTGGAACGCTGCAGCAGACAACGTGCAAACGACGGACTACGACGTCTATCGCAACGGCACGCTCGTTGGCACGGTGCAGGGCACCTCGTTTACCGACAAGGGCCTGCAAGCAGTTACGGTATATACGTATACGGTGAAGGCGCGCGATGCCGCAGGCAATACATCGGCAGCCAGCGCAGCGCTGCAAGCGCGGACCGATTTGATACAAACCGGGGATTTTACGCAAAAAATTACCGAGCCGACCACCACACAAGCCAAATATTCGGTTGTGTTCGGCGATACGCCTTCAACGGTCATTTTGAACGCCAAAATTAACGGCGGCGGCCAATCCGGCTACATGATGACCAATAATAACGGGACATGGGAATACACTGTTCCCGTACCGGCCAATGCAACGATTGATTATTTCTATACGTACATCATCAACGGCGTAGGCAAGGATTCGCAAAGCTTCAGCTACAAAATGGGACTGTTCTCGCCGCCTCCGGCCGACAGCCAGGCGCCGACAGCGCCAACGGGCTTGACGTCGCCGTCGAAGACGAGCTCGTCGGTGAGCCTGAGCTGGACCGCATCGACCGATAATGTCGGCGTGACGGGCTATGACGTGTACAGCGGCGCAAGCTTGGTCGCATCGACGACCGGAGCGACAAGCGTGACGGTCAGCGGCCTGAGCGCCGGCACCAGCTATACTTTTACAGTCAAAGCGAAGGATGCAGCCGGCAACGTGTCCGCAGCCAGCAGCGGCTTGACGGTCGTCACCGACGCCACAGCCGACACACAAGCGCCAACAGCGCCGACAGGTCTGACGTCGCCGTCGAAGACGAGCACGTCGGTGAGCCTGAGCTGGAGCGCGTCGACCGATAACGTCGGCGTGACGGGCTATGACGTCTACAGCGGCGCAAGCTTGGTCGCATCGACGACCGGAGCGACAAGCGTTACCGTCAGCGGCTTGACTGCGAATACGAGCTATACGTTTACGGTAAAAGCGAAGGACGCCGCAGGCAACGTGTCTGCAGCGAGCAGCGGCTTGACGGTTGTCACCAACGCCTCGGCGGACACGCAAGCGCCAACAGCGCCGACAGGTCTGACGTCGCCGTCGAAAACGAGCACGTCGGTGAGCCTGAGCTGGACGGCATCGACCGATAACGTAGGCGTGACCGGCTACGATGTGTACAGCGGCGCAAGCGTGGTCGCATCGACGACCGGAGCGACAAGCGTGACGGTCAGCGGCCTGAGCGCGGGCACGAGCTACACGTTTACAGTCAAAGCGAAGGACGCAGCCGGCAACGTGTCGGCAGCCAGCAGCGGGTTGACGGTAGTGACCGACAGCGGTCAAACCGGCGGCGCGACCTCCAACGTCTTCTTTGTACGCGACGGTGCGGCTCCGGGAACGCCGGGGGCGCTGAGCAATACCGCCGGTTCGAACGCCGCTACCGATGCGGTGCCGTCTGCGGGCGGGCAAAATCTCGACGTCACCTCTCCGGCAAGCTCGCAGGTGGTCGAGTGGGTATCTCCGGCGATTACCGGAACGTACAACAGCGGCGGCGCTACGGTATACACGCTGTATGTGGATTCGGGCACGAGCGTCGGCAATGCGTTCAAAGCGCAAGTGCAATATGATTTTAACGGCGACGGCACCTATGACCGCACGGAAACCTTTGGTTACAAAGCAACCGATCCGGTTGCCGGCAACGAGTCTTACACGACGCAAGGCGTGCAGGCCAGCGGCGCCGCGTTGACCAACATGACCGGCGGCAAAGTGAAGCTGCGGGTATGGATGGCGCTTGGCAGCGGCTCGACCAATACCGTGCGTACCGATGCCACGTCTGCGCAGGGCTCGCAATCGCAGCTGACGATTCCGTATACCGTTGCTTCCGGACCGGCGGATACACAAGCGCCGACAGCGCCAACAGGCCTGACCTCGCCATCGAAAACGAGCAGCTCGGTCAGCCTGAGCTGGACGGCGTCGACCGATAACGTGGGGGTAACGGGCTATGATGTCTTCAGTGGCAGCACCGTTGTCGCTTCGACCACAGGAGCAACCAGCGCAACCGTTAGCGGCTTGAGCGCGAACACAAGCTACACGTTTACGGTGAAGGCGAAGGACGCGGCCGGTAACGTATCGGCAGCCAGCAGCGCGGTGAGCGTGACGACGAATGCCGGCGATACGCAAGCGCCGACAGCGCCAACGGGTCTTGCAGCTCCATCGAAGACGAGCACATCGGTCAACCTGAGCTGGACGGCGTCGACCGATAACGTGGGCGTAACGGGCTACGATGTGTATAGCGGCAGCACCGTTGTCGCTTCGACTACAGGAGCAACGAGCGCAACCGTTAGCGGGTTGAGCGCCAACACCAGCTACACCTTTACGGTAAAAGCGAAGGATGCGGCGGGCAATGTGTCTGCAGCCAGCAGCGCGCTGAGCGTGACGACCAATCCGCTGGCCGGCGATTTTACCGACACGATTACAAAATTAAGCGCCTCGTCCGCCAAATGGACCTTTACGCCGAACCCATCGGCAACAAGCGTTATTTTGCACTACACAATTGCCGGTCAAGGCCAGCAAAACGTCAACATGAGCGTAAATGGAACCAACTGGGAATATACTGTAACCAGTGGACTTTCCGCAGGCGCGGTCGTCACGTATTCGTATACGTACACGTTATCCGGCCAAGGCGCGAAGGATTCCTCCAACATGAGCTACACCCAGCCTTAATGGCAAAAGCATTCGAACCAGCCGCCTGAGCGCGGCTGGTTTTTTGTATGCGGGAGCAGGCTCCCGGCGGAACTGGCGAAAATCTTTTTCGGCAGCGGACAAGGGTCGAATGGCGCCGGTAACGCGCGCATATATTGGGGGAAAGAAGGGATGATGCTGGATGAAAAGGATCAAATACGATATGGCGGGCTCTTGCGCGGTCACCGTAAACCGGCAGCCGGTCGTGGAAGCGCTGATTGCAGCGGCGCTGACGGCCGATGCCGCGCTGGAGCGCGAAAGGGATCTGTCCCCGGCCAATCCGCTGATTAATGCCGTCTTGTCCCGTTTGGTCGGACTGGCTGGCCTGACCTATACCCCGGCAGAGGAGCGGGCGGTGCTGGCGGACGAGCGCATTCGCCGTCTGCGCGAACGGCTGCTTGGCAAATTAAGCATAGCGGAAGGGGCGCTGGAACACTTTTATGCCGAGCGGCTCGGACGGCAGCCAGCGCTGACGTTGGCTTCGCTGGGCGCGTTTCCGTACTATGCGAACTATGAGGCGCTGCTTGCGCTGGAGCTGCGTCATTTGCAGGAGCTGGAGCTGTTGCCGGGCGGCGGAGCCGGGATGTCGGCGGTTTTTGTCGGGAGCGGGCCGCTGCCGCTCAGCGCGATTTTGCTGCAAGCCGCCACCGGGGTACAGGTTGTTTGCGTGGACAACAACCGCACCGCTTGCGTGGCGGCGCAGCGGCTGCTGGCGCGGCTCGGGCTCGAAGACGCGCTGCCGGTTGTGCACGCCGCCGGCGAAGCGTATGACTACGGCGGGCATGCTCTGGCGCTGGTCGCCAGCCTTGTGGCGGACAAGCGCGCAGTCGCCCGGCAGATCCGCGTAACGCGGCCGGGCGCGGCGTTGGCCGTGCGCAGTGCCGAAGGCGTGCGCACGCTGCTGTATGAGCCCGTAGACGAAGCCGGGCTCGAAGGGCTGGGCTGCCGCAAGCTGGGACAGTCGTCAGGCAACGGCGAGGTGATCAACTCGACGTTGTTTTATCGGCTGTCTCCGTAAGCGGCAGCGGGTCGTTCGGCGCGAGGCGCAGGCCGCGGCGGCGCGTGCCGGAGTGAGCCATGCCGATGGCTGAGCTTGCGCTGGCACGATGGACGTAAGGCGCTGCGTTTGGTCTCGATTCAAGCCGCCGGAACTTGAACGCCTGTAACCTGGATTAGAGTAGACCTGACGGTAAGCAGCGGCGGGCTGTCCAGATTGGGAGATGGCCGTTATAATGGACGTATCAAGTTTGATTTTTGGGATGGAGGGCGGCTATGGTGAATTTTGACCTTCAGGAAGCAATGGAACTGCTGGAGCGGACCCCTCAGGTGCTACGCCTCTGGTTGTCCGGCTTGTCCGCGGGCTGGCTGGCGAGCCGCGAGGGCGAAGGCACGTGGAATCCCGAAGAGGTGGTCGGGCATCTGATCGAAGCGGAAACGACCAACTGGCTGCCCAAGGTGGAGATGATATTGCGTGAAGGAGAAAGCCGCGAGTTCCCGGTTTTTGATCGCTTTGCGCATTTGCCGCATACGGGAGCTACGACTTTGGAACATAAGCTCGATGAATTTCAGCGGGTGCGGCAGGCGAACATCAACAGATTGCAGCAGCTGGTCGATCCGCAGCGGGATCTGGAGCGGACCGGCTTGCATCCGGCATTTGGCGTCGTCAAGCTGCGCGAGCTGCTGTCGACGTGGGTGGTGCACGATTTAACGCATACGTCGCAGATTATGCGGGTCATGGCCGAGCGGTATCGCGAGGACGTAGGCCCTTGGTCCGCTTACTTGAGCATTTTGAAAAAATGAGCTTGCAGCAGCGCTCCGCACACAACCGCTTGCCCCGCTAAGCCGGGGGCGGGTTTGATCGTGTTGGTCTCCGCACGAGTGGACCGAACAGGTGCTTTTTTTCATACAGATGTCAGATTGACAGATCAAGCAGCTAAAGCTCAATCTGCAAAAAAGGAGATGCGACAATGTTTGATTTTGACCGCAAGCTGGAGCCGCCGGGTTCCGGGGGGCTGAAATGGGATTATGCGGCAGCCAAATACGGAGCCCCAGATTTACTGGCGATGTGGGTCGCGGAAATGGATTTTCCCGCTCCGCCCGCAGTGCTGGAAGCGATCCGGCATCGGGCGGAAAGCGGCGTATTCGGATATACGTTCTCCGACAACGCCTATACGTCGGCCATTGTCGACTGGCTGGCACGCCGTCACGGCTGGGCGATCAAGCCTGACTGGCTGGCGCATGCGCCGGGCGTAGTGCCTGCGCTGCATTATTGCGTGCAGGCGTTTACGCAGCCGGGGGATCAGGTGCTGATCCCGACGCCGGTTTATCCGCCGTTCAAGGAGGTCGTGGAGCGTAACGACCGCAGGCTCGTTTGCCATGAGCTGACAGCCGACGAGAACGGCCGCTATCGGATGAATATGGACGAGCTGGAGCGACAGCTGGCGGGAGGCGTCAAGCTGCTGCTGCTGTGCAGTCCGCATAATCCCGTCGGCCGGGTATGGACGCCGGACGAGCTGGAAGCGGTCGGTCGATTAGCGGAAGCTTACGGTGTCATCGTTGCGTCCGATGAAATTCACGCCGATCTCGTCTTCGCGCCGCATACACATACGCCGTTTGCCCGGCTGTCCGAGACGTTGGCAGCCCGTACCGTCGTCTGCATCTCGCCGAGCAAAGCGTTCAACCTTGCCGGCCTGCAGTCGGCCAGCGTCGTCATCGCCGACCGCAAGCTGCGCCTTGCGTATCGGCAGGCCGTCCAGCGCGCTTTCATCGGCGCGCCCAACACGTTCGCGCTCGTCGCAACGACCGCCGCTTACCGCGAAGGCGAGGCGTGGCTGGACGCCTGCCTCGCCTATATTCGCGGAAATATTGCGCTCTTGCGGTCCTGGGTCGACGAGCGCTTCCCGCAGCTGCGCTTCGCCGAACCGGAAGGCACGTATCTCGTATGGCTCGATTGCCGTAAGCTTGGGCTCAGCAATGCCGAGCTGCACGAGTTTTTTGTGCAGCGGGCACGAATCGCCGTCAATTTCGGCGATACGTTTGTAGCCGGCGGAGACGGATTCGTCCGCCTTAATCTGGCGTGTCCGCGCGCCGTGCTCGAAGAAGCGCTGGAGCGGCTGGAGGCGGCGCTTCGCGCGTAGAGGGCCGGCCGTGCGGAGCGCTGCACGCTGAGTGCGCCGATCTGGCGAGCGCTCCCCGGCGCGTCACTCGCTCAGCGCCCCGTCGTCGCCTCCGTTTTTCCGCAAACTCATCGTTTTCCCGCGACCGATCGGCCGTCAGAGCTTTTCGCCCGCCGCAGCCGTCAGTTGGCAATCCGCGGATACAGCAGGCTGGCCAATGTCGCCATCACTGCGCCGGCCAGCACGAGCACGCCCCAATCGAGCGCCAGCGAAGCGCTTTGCGTCGTCAGCAGCAGCCCGCGCAGCGCGTCGACGAGGTAGCTCATCGGGTTGACGGTGGCGACGGCCTTCAGCCAAGCGGGCATAATCGAAATCGGATACAGCGCATTCGACGCAAAAAACAACGGCATCGTAATCACCTGCCCGATCCCCATCATCCGCTCGCGCGTGCGGACAAGCGCCGCAATCGTCATCGACATCCCGGCGAAAAACGCCGCGCCGAGAATCACCGTGACGAACACGCCGATCACTTGCCCCACGCCCCAATCAAGCTTGACGCCAAGCAGCAGCGACAGCAGCAGAATAATGATGCCTTGACTGATCGCGCGCAGCGACGCCGACAGCATCTTGCCGATCATCATCGCCGAGCGGCGGATCGGGGTGGCGAGAAATTTTTGCAGCAGGCCCATATCCTTTTCCCAAATAATCGAAATGCCGTAAAAAATCGAAACAAACGTCACCGATTGCGCCAAAATCCCCGGCGCGAGGAACGACATATAATCCGCTCCACCCGTCGGCACGCCGCGAATGCGGCTGAACGCCTGGCCGAACACGAGCAGCCAGAGCATTGGCTGGATCGCGCGCATGAGCAGCTCGGTCGGATCCTTGCGCAACTTTTTCAGCTCAATGTCGATGATTAGCCAAACGTGCTGCAAATAGAGCAGCGCTTGCGGCGTGCGAATGCGTCTACCCGAGGCGTCTTGCGGTGCGGCGGCTGCGTGCGGCATCCTTCATTCCCCCTTGTTGCGTAGAATCGAAGCTTCCGGCAAAAAAAGCAAAAACGTCGTCCATACTCGCGTCCTCCAGCCCGGTCTGCGCCTTCAGCTCGTCGACGGTGCCCAGCGCGGCCATCCGCCCCTTGCTCATAATCGCCAGACGCGAGCACATCGCGTCCGCTTCGTCCATATAGTGCGTCGTCAGCACGATGCTCATGCCGAATTGCTCGCGCAGCTGCTCGATGTAGGCCCAGACCGCTTTGCGGGCGACGGGATCGAGCCCGACGGTCGGCTCGTCGAGGAACAGCACGTCGGGCCGGTGCAGAATGGCCTGCCCGATCTCCAGCCGTCGGATCATCCCGCCGGAATACGTACTGGCCTTGCGCCCGGCGGCGTCTTCCAGATCGAGCATCGCCAGCACGTCGGCGATCCGCTCGCTGCGCTCCTGGCGGCTGAGGCCGAACAGCTTGCCCATGACCTCCAGATTCTCATAGCCGGTCAACACTCCGTCGACGGAAATCGCCTGCGGCACATAGCCGATCCGCTCGCGGACGCGGGCCGGATGTCTGGCGGCGTCAAAGCCGCCGATACAGATAACGCCGGCGGACGGGCGGAGCAGCGTCGTCATCATTTTAATCGTCGTCGATTTGCCTGCACCGTTGGGGCCGAGCAGGCCAAAGCACTCGCCGGGCGCAACTTCGAAGCTGATGGCGTCGACAGCCTGAAAGCTGCCGAAGCGCTTGCTCAGCGCATTCACAGAAACAACAGGTGCGTTCATGGCGATTCCTCCCTTTTCGGTAAAGCGTCGGAAAGCCGCTGCAGCAGCTCGACGAGCATCAGCCGTTCGCCGGGGCTGAACTGCTCGAAAGGGCCGACCAGCGCTTCCGTCCACGAAGCTTCCGTGCGGCGAATCAGGTCGTGGCCGGCTTCCGTTAGCTCGACCGTTTTGACGCGCGTATCGCGCGGATGCGGGCGGCGAACGGCGTAGCCGGACGCCTCCAGCTTGTCGAGCATTTGCGAGACGGTGCTCTGCCGCACGCCAAGACGGTCGGCGAGTTGGCCGATCGGCAGACCGGGGTGGCGGTACAAGGTGCGCAGCAGCACCCACTGCACGCGGGTAATCGCGCTATTTTCATGGCCGAAGGTGCTGTAGCGCAGGTAGCGGTTCACATTTTGCAAGGCGGTTGCCAATTGGTCAAGCTGGTCACGTTGGTTCATCATCGATTCCTCTTCGCATCAATAAGTAGTGGTGCGGCGGCGGCTGCAAACCGCGCGGAGCTGCTGCTCCATGCTGGAGTCTTTATCGGCAATTATATAGGAAAGCTATATAAGTGGCAATGGTGTTTTACGATTTATTGCTGAAAAAATAGTCTAAATCAATAATCTCTTGTACAATTATATATAGGTTTAAAATATAAAATGCTCGGATCGAAGCAGGTATGCGGCCTGTAGATGGGCTACTGCTGTTGCCCGCTGCCGGATTTTTTTGCAGAAAAAGCATTGACGGCGCAAGCCAGCGATGGTACATTTAAAACCAAGTAATTTTATATGAATTATCAAGTATCGACCGGATCACCGGAGACACTGTAGATGACTTTAGCGGGGAAGCGTTGAGACGCGGCCTTGTTGAAGACGGCAGTGTCTTTTTTGTTGGTTCGGGCTGCGGCACGCACGGTTCGTCCGGACGAACAGGCGTCAGGCGTCAAGCGGCGCCATCTATCCAATAGACAGATGAAGGGGTTAGAAAACATGAGACGAGAGATCAACAAGCCAATGAGAGTTTCGATGATCAAAAGCAATGCCGCGCTGCTGATTGCGCTGACGGCGCTACTGCTGACGGCTTTGACCGGCTGCGCCAGTCAGACGTCGGCACCGGCAGGCAACGAAAGCGGTCAAGCAACCGCTACTGCCCAATCCGCTGAAGACAAAGACGCCAAAACCGACCAGAAGGTCGGCACAACGGTGCGTATCGGCTTTCAGAAATACGGCACGATGAATTTCCTCAAAGCGAACGGAGAGCTGGACAAAGCGCTGCAGGCCAAGGGCTATGCCGTGCAATGGACCGAATTTCCCGGCGGTCCGCAGTTATTGGAAGCGATGAACGTTGGCAGTGTCGATATCGGGCATACGGGCGAAGCGCCGCCGATTTTTGCCCAAGCCGCCGGAACGCCGCTTGTTTACTTGGCTCACGAGCCGGCCAGTCCCGAGAGCGAAGCGATTCTGGTGCCCGCAACCTCGCAGCTCCAAAGCGTAGCGGAACTCAAGGGGAAGAAGGTCGCGCTCAACAAGGGCTCCAATGTTCACTATTTGCTGGTGAAGCAGCTGGAAAAAGCCGGGCTGAAATATGAGGATATCCAGCCGGTATTTTTGCCGCCGGCCGATGCACGGGCCGCCTTCGAGCGCGGCAGCGTCGACGCTTGGGTGATCTGGGATCCGTTTTTTGCCGCTGCTCAATCGGCGACGAAGGCGCGGGTGCTTGCTGACGGTAAGGATGCCGTAGCCAATCATGAATTTTATTTGGCCAGCCGCGCGTTTGCCGAAGCGAATCCGGTTGTGATCCAGACTTTGCTGGAGCAGCTCGGTCGCGTCGATACGTGGGCCAAGGATCATAACAAGGAGCTGGCTGAAACGCTGTCGCCGCAATTGGGCATTGACGTTCCTTCGCTGGAAACGGCGGCGAAGCGCCGGGCTTACGGCGTCGTGCCGATCGATGACGAAGTGCTGGCGGCGCAGCAGCAAATTGCCGATACCTTTCATCGCCTGGGGCTCATTCCCAAGCCAATTTCCGTTAAGGACGCCCGGCTGAAAACAGACGCGGCTGCGAAATAACATACTTTATCCTGCAGAGGCAAAGGAGCTGGATCATCATGGAGGTTTTCTGGTTTATTCCGACCCACGGCGACGGCCGATATTTGGGCACAAGTAAAGGGGCGCGAGCAGTCAACTATGCCTATGTGCGGCAAATTGCCCAAGCCGCCGACGAGCTGGGCTTTGGCGGCGTGCTGCTGCCGACCGGGCGCTCCTGCGAGGACGCTTGGGTGGTGGCATCGTCACTGATTCCGGTGACGGAGCGGCTCAAGTTTCTCGTTGCCATCCGTCCCGGCCTGATGTCGCCGACGCTTGCGGCGCGCATGGCAGCAAGCTTCGACCGCTTATCCGGCGGACGGCTGCTCGTCAACGTTGTAACTGGCGGCGATCCGCAGGAAATGGAAGCGGACGGCTTGTTCCTCAATCATGACGAGCGATATGCGCTGACCGACGAGTTTCTGGACATATGGCGTCGGGAGTTGTCCGGCGAGCAGGTCGACCATGAGGGCGAGCATTTGCGCATCAAGGGCGGCAAGGTGTTGTATCCGCCGCTGCAAAGCCCGTATCCGCCCTTGTATTTTGGCGGCTCGTCGCCTGCGGCGATGGACGTAGCGGCTTCCCATATCGACGTGTATTTGACGTGGGGCGAACCCCCGGCGTTGGTTGCGGACAAAATCGCGCGGATGCGCAAGCGGGCGGCGGAGCAGGGACGCATGCTGCGCTTCGGCATCCGGCTGCACGTCATTATTCGCGAGACAGCGGAAGCGGCTTGGCTTGCAGCCGATGAATTGATCTCGCAGCTCGACGACGCAACGATTGCGGCCGCGCAGCAGATTTTTGCCCGGATGGACTCGGAGGGACAGCGGCGTATGGCCGAGCTGCATAACGGCGACCGTTCGAAGCTGGAGATCAGTCCGAATTTGTGGGCCGGCATCGGGCTGGTGCGGGGAGGAGCCGGGACTGCGCTGGTCGGCGATCCGCAGACGGTAGCGGCACGGATGAAGGAATACGCCGAGCTTGGCATCGAGACGTTCATTCTTTCCGGATATCCGCATCTGGAAGAGGCTTACCGCACAGCAGAGCTGCTGTTCCCGCATTTGCCGCTGGCTCAGCCGCACGGCAAGACGGCTGCCGGCAGCGGTTCGGGGGAAACGACCTTCATCAGCCCGTTTGGCGAGCTGGTGGCGAACACCGAGCTGCCCAAGGCGCAGAAAGCGGGGCTGGCCCATGACCACGAGACGGCCCAAGCGGCTTTATAACCAGTTGCTGCCCTGGGCGCTGCCGGCCGTTATCATTGTCGTGTGGCAGTTGCTCGGTCAATATGGCTTCATCTCCACGCGGATTTTGCCAACGCCGTTGTCCGTAGTCAGGGCTGCATGGCATCTGGCGCAAAAAGGCACGCTGCTGACCTACATCGGCATCAGCACGAAGCGGGCGTTCATCGGCTTTGCCATTGGCGGCGGGATCGGCTTTGCGATCGGCCTGGTCAACGGCTTGCTGCCGATCGCCGAGAAATTGACCGATACCTCCATGCAAATGCTGCGCAACATTCCGCATCTGGCGATGATTCCGCTGGTCATCCTCTGGTTCGGCATCGGCGAGGAAGCGAAGCTGTTTCTGGTGGCGCTTGGCGTATCGTTTCCCATTTACCTCAACACGTTCCACGGCATCCGCTCGGTCGATCCGGGGCTGGTGGAAATGGGCAAGGTGTACGGCCTGCGCGGTCTGCGCCTGTTCTGGAAGGTGATTCTGCCCGGCGCGTTGCCGTCGATTCTGATCGGCGTCCGCTTCGCGCTTGGCATTATGTGGATTACGCTGATCGTCGCCGAGACGATTTCGGCCGATTCCGGCATCGGCTATATGGCGATGAATGCGCGCGAATTTATGCAGATGGACGTCGTCGTGCTTGGCATCGTCATCTATGCGCTGCTCGGCAAGCTGTCCGATTACATGGCCAAGGTGCTGGAGCGGCGCTGGCTCGGCTGGCATCCGAATTATTTAAACCAATAGGCGGCTTTGAAAAAAACAAACAAACACGGCTCGGCGGTTGTATCTTCCGCTCGTGCCGTGTTTGTTTGTTTCAAAGCGGCATGCCTGCCGCTGCCTGGCTGCCGTTCGCCAGCGGCTTGGCTTGTCGGATGCCGGACTGCCGCTCTGTTGACGCTCGATTGTCGCTTGGCTTACCGGATTGTTCTCGATTGTCGCTTGGCGTACAACCTGCCGCTCGCCTGTCGCTCGAACGTCACTAACTACCTTCTTGCTTGCGACCTGCTACTGCCCCATACGGCCCGACTTCGGCTGTTCGCTTGAGCAGAGATGCAAGGCGAGATTCAGGCCCGCGCGGCCCGCTCCAGCTCCTTGCGCACAATAGGCGCGACCTTGGTGCCGAGCAGCTCAATGGCGCGCAGCACCTCGCGGTGCGGCATCGTGCCGACGTTGATGTGGAGAAAAAAGCGCGTCACGCCGAGGTTTTGGCGCAGCAGCACGATTTTCTCCGCGACAAACTCGGGATCGCCGACATACAGCGCGCCGCGCAGACTTCGCGCCGCGTCGAAGGCGCTGCGGTCGTAAGGTGGCCAGCCGCGCTCGCGGCCGATCACGTTCATCTGCGCCTGCATCGGCGGCCAGAACAGCTCCGCGGCCCGTTCGCTAGTCTCGCCGACGAAACCGTGCGAATGCGTGGCGATTTGCAGCTTGGCCGGATCGTGACCAGCCTTGACCGCCGCTTTCTTGTACAGCTCGACGAGCGGCGCAAAGCGCTCCGGCATGCCGCCGATAATCGCAAAAGCGATCGGCAGGCCAAGCATCCCGGCGCGCACCGCCGACTCCGGATTGCCGCCGCTGGCAATCCAGACCGGCAGCGGGCTTTGTACGGGACGCGGGTACACGCCGAGATCGCGGAACGCCGGACGGTGACCGCCGCGCCAGCTCACGCGCTCGGACGCCTGCAAGGCGAGCAGCAGCTCCAGCTTTTCCTCGAACAGCTCATCGTAGTCGTCCAGACTGTAGCCGAACAGCGGAAACGATTCGATGAACGAGCCTCGCCCGGCCATAATTTCCGCACGTCCGTTGGACAGCCCGTCCAGCGTCGAGAACGCTTGATACACGCGCACCGGATCGTCCGAAGACAGCACCGTCACCGCGCTCGTCAGGCGAATGCGCTTCGTTTGCGTCGCGGCTGCGGCCAGCACAACCGCCGGGGCGCTGGCCGCATAGTCGGCGCGATGATGCTCGCCGATGCCGTACACATCGAGCCCGACCTGATCGGCGAGCACGATTTCCTCGACCGCATCTCGCAGCCGCTCGGCGTGGCTGATGGCCTGCCCTGTCGCCGGATCAGGCGTTGCTTCCAAAAAAGTGCTGATGCCAATTTCCATCGCTGCAGCCGGAGCTTGCATGGTGGAACGCCTCCTTTGCGTCATTTGCTTATTTTTTTAAAGTATATCATGAATAGTAAGTAAAGGGAAGCGTGTGCAGGAGGAGGTCTTGGCGGGTGGGGCTGCGGAGGGGTTCTCCTGATTTGGACAACAACTTGACAGAAAGGCCATAAGGTTTGTCCACACGGATACGCAGTCCTGTGCGAGCACAAAATTAGCTTTTCCATCAGATTTTTACTTGTTACGGATTCCAACTCAGCTTTGCTCCCGTCCCCAAGCACCCCGCAGGGTGCTTATTTGTTTGCCCACGCCATACAGTGGTACTACAAGAAGTTAGTACTAGGGCCGATCGGCCGATCCGCATACAATACATTTAGGAGCAGGTATTAAGAGAAGCTGCTGCTAAACAGGAGGTAACGCCGTTATGCGAACGAAGCTGCTGCGTTTATGGATCACCGGAATGGCCGCTTTGCTGCGGCCGCTTTTGTGCGCGCTGTTCCGCCTGCGGATCAGCGGGCTGGAGAAGCTGGATTTCTCCCGCCCCGCGGTGCTGATTCCCAACCACGTTTCGCTGCTGGATGCGCTGCTGCTGGCGCTTTATTTGCCGCAGGAGGTCGCATTTGTCATCAATACGCAAATGGCCCGGCGCATCCGTTGGGTCGGCTATCTGCGAAAGCTGATCCCGGTCGATCCACTGAACCCGTATGCGGTGCGGACGATGCTGAAAACGGTCGTGAAAGGCACGCCGCTGGTCGTATTTCCCGAAGGGCGGGTCACAACGACGGGCAGCATGATGAAGGTGTACACTGGGATCGGCTACATCGCGTTAAAATCGCAGGCGCAGCTGTTCCCCGTAGCCATCGACGGGCTGGAACGCTCCCGGCTCTCTTATATGAAGGGCAAGCTGCGGCAGGTAGGGTTCCCGCGCACGCGCATCGCCATCGGCACGCCGTTTCAGGTCGAGAAACGGGAAGGGGTTTCGATGCGCGTGCAAAAAGAGCAAGCGACCGATGTCATCCGCAGCCGGATGACGGAGCACCTGCTTGCGAGCCGCCTCCCGCTACAGCTCAATTTGTACAATGAGCTGCGCGACGCGGCCGGCCGTTACGGCCGCTCGTTTGTCGTCTGCGAGGACGCAGTCGCGCAGACGAAGCTGACCTACAAGCAGCTGCTGCTCGCTGCTTGCGTGCTCGCGGAGCGGCTGGCCGCCGAGCTCCGCGGCGAGCGCCGGGCAGCCGTGCTGCTGCCCAATACCGCGGCCCATGTCGTCACCTTGTTCGCCATGTTCCGCAAGGGCCTGACGCCGGCGCTGCTTAACTACTCCGCCGGCGCTCAAACGATGCTCGACGCCTGCGAGACGGCGTCGGCGACCACGATCGTCACGTCGCGGACGTTCGTGGACAAGGCGCAGCTCGGCGATTTCATCGCCGCCGCCGCTGCGCGCAACCAGCGCATCGTCTATCTCGAAGACGTGCGCAAGCAGCTCGCGCCGGCCGACAAGCTGCGCGGCTGGCTCGCTTACGCGCTGCGCCGCGGCGGCCCGCTGGAGGACAATGAGGTGATCCTGTTCACCTCGGGCAGCGAAAGCAAGCCCAAGGGCGTCGTGCTGACGCACCGCAGCTTGTATGCCAACGTTCAGCAGGCGCGGCTGGTCATTGCTTTTAACCAGACGGATTCGCTGCTCGGCGCGATGCCGATGTTCCACTCCTTCGGGCTGACGGCGGGTACGCTGCTGCCGCTATTGTCCGGGATGAAGGTTGTGCTGTATCCGAATCCGCTTCATTATAAAGTCATTCCCGAGCTGACGTATGACCGCAACATTACGATTTTGTTCGGCACATCGACGTTTCTGGCGGCTTATGGCCGCACCGCGCATCCGTATGATTTTGCCCATTCGCTCAAATATGTCGTGGCCGGGGCCGAGCGGCTGAAGGACGAGGTGCGTCAGCTGTGGATGGACAAATTCGGCATCCGCATTCTGGAGGGCTACGGCACGACGGAAACCGCGCCGGTCATTTCGCTGAACACGCCGATGTATGCCAAGCGCGGTTCGGTGGGCCGCCTGCTGCCGGGCATCGCGTACAAGCTGGAGCCGGTGGAGGGCATCGCTGAAGGCGGCAGCCTGCTAGTCAAGGGGCCGAATGTGATGAAGGGCTACCTGCTGCACGGCAAAGGCTTCGAGCCTTGTCCGGAGTGGTATGCGACCGGCGATATTGTGCGGATCGACGAACGCGGCTTCCTGACGATTCAGGGCCGGGCGCAGGCATTTGCCAAAATCGGCGGGGAAAAAATTTCCCTGACCGTCGTCGAGGAATTGGCCGCCTCGGTCATGCCGCAGGCGCTTTGCGCAGCTGTCGCTGTTAGCGACAAGCGCAAGGGCGAGCGCATCGTGCTTTATCATAATGCTCCGGCCGCGTCGCTCGCCGCGATCAAGGACGCCGTCCGGCAGGCCGGACATTCTCCGCTCTATGCGCCGTCGGCGCTGCGTTATCTCGACAAGCTGCCGCTGCTGGGCAGCGGTAAAATCGACTATCCGGCCTTAAAATCCATCGCCCAACGGGCGGACGAAGAGGAGTGAAGCCGCATGAAGCCGCTTCAAACGTTATATTTTACCCAGTTTATTTCCGCTTTTGCCGATAATATGATTTTGTTTATTACGCTCGCCCTCATTCAAAACAAGCAGCTGCCGGACATGTACATCGGCGTCGTGCAGGCGTGCTTTCTTGTCGCCTTTGTCGTGCTTGCGCCGTTCGTCGGCGCGTTTGCCGACAAACATAGCAAGTCCAACGTGCTGCTGATCGGCAACGCAGTCAAAGCCGTGGGCATCGCGATGCTGCTGCTCGGGCTTGATCCGGCAGTCAGCTACGCGGTCGTTGGCATCGGCGCGGCGCTGTATTCGCCGGCGAAATACGGCATTCTCCCGGCGCTGACCCACGACGAGCATGAACTGCTGCGGGCGAACGCGCGCATTGAGGGCTACACGATTTTTGCGATCCTGCTCGGCTCGGTGGCCGGAGGGCTGCTGGCGAAATGGTCGCTGCTCGGCTCAATGGCCGTCTGCCTTGTTTTTTACCTGTTATCTCTTGCGTTGACGCTGCGCATTCCCCGTATGGCGGGAAACAGCTCCATCCGCTACGGCCGCGAAATGAGGCGCTTTTTCCTCGATTTCGCCCGCCTGCTGAGCGATCGCACCACGCGATTCTCGCTGATCGGCACAGGCTCGTTCTGGATGACCTCGGCCGTAGTGCGGCTCGCCGTGCTCGCGTGGATTCCCGCCCATCTTGGCTTGACCTCTGTGGATCAAATTTCGCTGCTCGTCGCTGTGATCGGCATCGGCATTATGCTCGGCGCGTTCCTGACGCCCAAGCTGCTGCCCGCGGGCAAATATTACAATTCGCTCGTATTCGGTCTGTTGCTGCTGCTGACGCTGCTTGCGTTCCCGCTCGTATCGAGCCTGCCGGTGACCGTAGCGCTGCTGCTCGTGGTCGGCTTCTGCGGCGGTGTGTTCATCGTCCCGATGAATACCGTGCTGCAGGATGAAGGGCAGCGCAAGGTCGGCGCGGGCAAAACGATTGCGATTCAAAATTTCGTGGAAAATCTGCTGATGCTGCTCGGCGTCGGCGGCTACACGCAAATCTCGGCGCACGGCTTTTCGACAGACGGCTCGCTGATCGCGATTGCTCTGATTCTCGCGTTGTTCGTCGGCTATCTGGCGCTGCAGCGGCGCAGGCTGCTCGGCGGCGCAGCGGCATAGGGCAAGGGAGCGCCGCCGGCCGGAGCCGGGGTCGTCATCTTCCTCAATGCGGTCCGAGGTCAGGACGCTGCGGCAGGCGCGCTTTATTTTCACACACTGGCTTATCGGAAGCACAACGCGTATCGCGACGATGCGCGTTTTTTGCTTTGCCACCGCCAATCCTGCTGTCATCTCCGCGCGCCCCCGGAGCCCATCCTTCAGGCGGCATTCCACGGCCAGCCGGAGCACCCATCGCTCCGGTCATGCCCGGACCGCGCATCTTCTCGCCGGTCGCTGCCCGACTGTCCGACTGCCATCCATTTTTTGTCCGTTGCCGCAAAGGAAGCGCGCGTTTTATGATGAAAGCGCATAGCTATTTTTTTCGACAAGCGGGACTGTTGTTGTTCCGTGTCGGGTACATAGCCAACGCGAGGCAGCGCGTTTGACGGGGGACGCCGCGTGTATTTTACGGGAAGAGGGGCTGGACAAATGGAAAAATCTTCGATTATCGGCATCGTGCTGGCTGTCGTCTCAATCGGCGTCGGGATGGTGCTCAAGGGGGCGAGCCTGGCGGCGCTGCTCAATCCGGCAGCGTTTCTGATCATTTTCGGGGGGACGGCGGCGGCGCTGTTCATTGCGTTTTCGATGGAAGAGATGAAGCGGTTTCCGAAGCTGATGACGATTGTATTCACCCAGCAAAAGCTGGCCACCAAAAAAGAGCTGATCGACATGTTCGTCGACTGGATTTCAATTACCCGCCGCGAGGGGCTGCTGTCGCTGGAGGCCAAGGCCGAGGAGCTGACCGATCCGTTTCTCAAAAGCGGCATGCGGCTGATCATCGACGGCAACGACCACGAATTCGTGCGCGATGTGCTGCTGGAGGACATCTCGGAGATGGAGGAGCGGCACCGCAAGGGCGCGCTTATCTTTACCCAGGCGGGTACATACGCACCAACGCTTGGCGTGCTTGGGGCGGTGGTCGGGCTGATCGCGGCGCTTGGCAATCTCAACGAGATCGAGAAGCTCGGTCATTTGATTTCAGCGGCTTTCGTGGCGACGCTGCTGGGGATTTTTAGCGGCTATGTGCTGTGGCATCCGATTGCCAACAAGCTGAAGATGAAGTCGAAGCGCGAGGTGGAAATCAAGCTGATGATGGTCGAGGGGCTGCTGTCGATTCAATCCGGCGTGTCGGCCAATTCGGTCCGGCAAAAGCTGCTGATTTTCATTCCTAACGCCAAACGAGCTGAATATAGCGATACGCCGCCTGCCAAGGACGGTGGGGACCAGTGAGCAAGTCCAAAAAACACGATCATGAAGAGCATATCGACGAGTCCTGGCTGATCCCGTACGCCGATCTGCTGACGTTGCTGCTGGCGTTGTTCATTATTTTGTTCGCTTCGAGCCAGATTGACGCCAAAAAATACGACACGGTGATGAAATCGCTTAACGCGGCGTTCACCGGCGGGGCCGATCCGTTCGAAACGTCGACGCTTGTGCCGATCAACGATGAAGCGAACATGACGACGAAGGCGAGCAGCAAGCCGGACGGCTCGCAGAAGCAGACGGGGACGGGCAGCGGGGCAGCGGCGGGCAGCGCCGGCACGGGTGCTGCGACGGATGCGGCAGAAGCGCAGCGCCGGAAGGAAGAGGAGGATTTGAGCCGGCTCAAGGTCAGTCTGGATCGTTTTATTGCCGACAATGGGCTCAGCGGCCAGTTGACGACGAATTTGTCGAGCGAAAAGCTGATGGTGACGATCAGCGACCGTGCGTTGTTCGATTCCGGCTCGGCGACCGTGAAGACGAATGCCAAGGCGCTGGCGCAAGCGATGGCCGGCATGCTCGGCGAATATCCGGGCTACCGGATCGAGGTGGCCGGGCATACGGACAATCAGCCGATCCGCAACGCCGAGTTCGATACGAATTGGGATTTGAGCGCGAAGCGGGCGCTGAATTTTATGAAAATTTTGCTGGATAAAGGGAAGATCGATCCGTCGCTGTTCTACTCCGTCGGCTACGGCGAATATCATCCGGTGGCCGATAACGGCACGGCCGAAGGACGCGCGGCGAATCGGCGCGTGGAAGTCAGCATTTTACGCCATCTTTCCGCAAAAGAAGGCGGCTGACAGCCGCCGCACGGTCGGCCTTGCGCTGTTGCAGTCGCACGGGCCGAGAACTCCTTATCGCAGATTTTGTCGAATTGTGGTATATTTTGTGGAAATACATCTGCAGGGAGTGGACATCTTGAAATTGAAAACGCGGGTGATTGTTTGTTTTACCGCCAGTATTGTGTTGATGATGATTGCCGGGGCTGTAGCTATGGTATCGAATCATCAAATGCGCACTCATTACGAAAGCATCGTACAAAAGGATGAGAACGTCCGCTTTTTACTGAAATCCATACAATTCCGTTTGGCCGGCTTGTCTAACGACGAGCGCGGTTACCTGTTGACTGGCGATGCAACGTTTACCGGGGAGATGGACAGCAAGAGGGCCGATATCGACAGTTATTTGAAAACGCTCGCTGCGCTGCCGCTGTCGCCGGAGGAGCTGAAAATCAAGGAAACGATCGACGCGAATTACAGCGCTTACGTGCAGGCGAGCGAGCTGGCGCTGCAGCTGTATGCGCAAGGCGCCAAGGCGGAGGCGCAGCAGCAGCATCTCGGTCCGGAGCGAACGGCGCGCAAGGCGCTGGACCCGCTGATCACCGCATATCTCCAGCAGCAGGAGCAGCGGCTGAACGGCGATGTGGCGTCGATTGAGCGCGAGGCGTCGCGCAGCAACTACGTGCTGGAGGGCTTGATGGCGCTGACGCTGATCGCAGGGGTAGCGATGGGCTTTGTGCTGCTGCGCTCGCTGCGTCCGTTGACGGGCATCAACCGCCAGCTCAAGGAAATCGCCGAAGGCAGCGCCGATTTGACGCGGGAGATCGTGGTCAAGTCAAAGGACGAGATTCGCCAGCTCGCCGACAGCTTCAACGCGATGCTCCGCAATTTGCGCGGCGTGATTGGCGAAGCGCAGGGCTCGGCGCTGCATGTGGCGTCGTCTGCGGAGCAGCTGGCCGCAGGCGCGCTGCAGGTGCGGCGCTCGGCCGAGCAGATCGCGGCGCGCAGCCAGATGCTGGCTGAAGGCGCGGAGCAGCAGCTGGCCGAGACGGAGCAAAGCGCCGATATCATCGGCCGGATGAATGAGGGGCTCGGCCAGCTCGGCGCAAGCAGCCGCGATGTGAAGCGGCTGGCCGGCGACGCCTCCGAAGCGGCGTCGCAGGGCGGCGAAGCGCTGGTTGAGGCGCTGGAGCGCATGGAAGACGCCGACCGTTATGTGCAGAGCGGCTTTACGCTCGTGCAGAAGCTGAGCTCGCGCTCGGAAGAGATCGGCGGCATTGCCGGGATGATTCAGGGGCTGGCGAATCAGACGAATCTGCTCGCGCTGAATGCGGCGATTGAAGCGGCGCGCGCCGGGGAATCCGGTCGCGGCTTTCAGGTCGTGGCGCAGGAGGTGCGCAAGCTGGCCGAGCAGTCGCTGCTCTCGGCCGGTCAGATTAGCGAGCTGATCGAAGAGGTGCGCCAAGCGACGGCGGAAGCGGTTGAAGCGATGCAGCTCGGCAGCGGTGAAGTCCGCACGAGCGTTGGGCAGACGCGGCGCGTCAATGATATTTTTGAAGGGCTGCAAGCGCTGTTTGGCGAAGTGTCGGGCAAAATCGGCGAGGTTTCCGATTCCATCGCTTTGCTTGGAGAAGGCAGCGGCTTGATCGGCCGAATGTCGCAGGAGCTGAGCGGGCAGGCCAAAGCCGGGGCGGCGGCAAGCCAGGAGATGTCTTCCTCCAGTCAGGAGCAGCTGGCTTCGATGGAGGAAATGATGACGTCGATTCAATCGATGGCGGATACGGCCGACAAGCTGTCGGCGTTGCTCAGGGAGTTTAAAACCGGCGGGCGTTAAGCCTTCCAGACACAGCAAATCCCTCCTGTCGGCGGCTGCCGGGGAGGGATTTTTTTGTCGGATGCACGTGGTAGCGTGCAGGGGCGGACAGCCGGCTTGCATCCTGTGGCGTTGTGACGAACGTGGATTAAGCGTTACGGTTGGCCCCCCAGCTCCTTGAGGGCTTGCTCGACGAACGTATTGTCCAGGACTTTGGAGGTGTCGAGCTGCTTGTTGATAGCGCCGGCTTTGTAGAGGAAGTCGGCTTGCTCCTGATGAGCCTTGGCAAATTCCGGCGTTGTGGGCGAGAGGATCGGGTCGGCGTTTTTCAGGACGGTCGTAATGATTTGCTTGTCGAGCTTTTGCGTTTGCACCAGCTCATTGGCGACCTCGTCTTGATGCGCGACATAGTAACGGCGAGCTTCTTCATAGGTTTTCAGGAACAGCACGGTCAAATCGGGATGCTCATGCGTGAATTTGGTGCGGGCGATCAGGAAGCCCGGCGCGTTGATGTTCAGGTCTTCGCCGGAGACGAGAATTTTCGCGCCGGCCTGGAAGACGGCGGTGGTAGCGTAAGGCTCCCAAATCGACCAAGCGTCGACGGCGCCGCTATCGAGCGCGGGGCGGGCTTCGTCGGGCTGAAGCTGGATGACTTTGACGTCATCGCCCTTCAGACCCGCTTTGTCGATGGCCAGATAGAGGAAGTTGTAGGCGCTGCTGCCTTTGGCCACGGCGACCTTCTTGCCCTTGAGGTCTTTAAGCTCCTTGATCGGGCTGGTCTTGGGAATCACGATCATATTGCCTTTGCGGCCGTCGCTGGTAACGGCGATTGCGCGAAAATCAACGCCGCCGACCTGACCGGCGACGACGGGCGTGCCGCCGGTGCCGCCAAAATCAAGCCGGCCGGCAGCCAATGCTTCAAAATGCGGCGGGCCGCTGGCGAATTCGTTCCATTTGACCTCGGCGCCGACGGCTGCGAACGCTTTTTCAAAGTAACCTTTTTCCCGGGCGTAGACGAGGATGCCGGTTTTGCCCTGTACACCGATGTTGACGACAACTTTGTCTTTGGCAGCAGCCGGGGAAGCCGGGGGGGACGCTTCGGCTGCCGATGCGGTCTGCGCGGCGGCGGGAGAAGCTCCGGCCGGGGCGGCCGAGCCGGCTTGGCTGCAAGCGGTGAGGATGCCAAGCAGCAGGATTGCCAGCAGGGCGGGTAAGACGGAGAAAACGGATAAGGGCGTGTACAACGTGTTTCTTTTCATGGGTGATGCCTCCTTTGGGATATGCAGGTTGTTTGCGTCAGCGCTTGGCAAGCCGGGGAACGAAAAAAGACTCCGCGAGCCTACCGGAATGGAGTCCGGCAGCCGGGAGCCTTTGGTGAACCAATGGGCGCTGTAGCTGTTTGATTAGTCATGTTAGCATGTTTAATCCGACTATTCAAGTGGGTATAGTGAATTATGAATCGGTTTTTTTTGCCAAGTGAGGGTTGACGAGGAAAAAAACAGGTGCTATGATCGTTCTATATCCGAGTAATTCGGTTTGTATTATTGGTTTTATTTCGTCTACCGGTTCACTGGAGACTTTCTTTTTGTCCGCGAGGGATGAGAAGAAGGTCTTTTTTGCTTATCCAAAATGGAGTGAGGAGCTGATTGCAGGTGGCAGAGCAGCGCAAGCAAGCGGGAGATGTGGATCATGAGGTGGAGTTCGGCTGGTTTATTCCAACGACGGGCGACGGCAAATACATCGGCGTGCCGCCGGAGCGGGAATCGACGAGCGCGTATATGATTGAGGTTGCGCAAGCGGCTGAGCGGGCGGGCTTTACATTCGCGCTGATTCCGACGGGCGGCAATTGCATCGATGCGTGGATCGTCGGCTCGACGATTGCGTCGCATACGAAGACGCTGAAGCCGCTGGTGGCGATGCGGCCCGGGCTGATTGCTCCGGTGCTGGCGGCGCGGATGGCCGCTTCGCTGGATTATGTCAGCGGCGGGCGGGCGCTGATTAATGTGGTGACCGGGGGCAGCCCCGGCGATTTGACGGCGACCGGCGATCCACTGGCGCATGCGCATGATGAGCGGTATGAGCGGACGCGCGAGTTTTTGCAGATCGTCAAGCAGGTCTGGACGAATGCGCAGGGAAAAACCGCGAAGTTCCTGGCCGGGAACCAGACGTATGCCGATACGGAGAAGGTGCATTTTCACGGAAAATATTACGATATCGAAGGCGGGGCCAGCTTCCCGGCTCCAGTTCAGCAGCCGCATCCGCCGCTGTATTTTGGCGGAAGTTCGCCTGCGGGCAAGCGAACGGCTGCGGAGACGGCCGATGTGTACCTGCTGTGGGCCGAGCCGCTGGACTGGATCTCCGGGCAAATCGCCGAGCTGGAGCAGCTGCGCGCCGAGCTGAAGCGCGATCAGGGGCTTGACCGTCAGCTGCGATACGGTCTGCGGGCTCAGGTGCTCGTTCGGGAGACCGAAGAGGAGGCTTGGCGCGAGGCGTGGGACATCATCAGCAGGGTGGACCGCGAGGCGCTGGAGTATTCCGGACAGCGCTTTACGCAGACGGATGCGACGAACCAGAAGCGGCAAAATGAGCTGCGCGAGCTATCCCGGTCGAATGATTATGTGCTGGCGCCGAATCTGTGGGCCGGTCTATCGATTGTTCGCGGCGGCGGCTCGATGCTGCTGGTCGGCACGCCGGAGCAGGTATCGGATCGGCTGCTGGAATACGTCGATTTGGGCATTTCATCGTTTGTGCTGTCCGGTTATCCGAATCTGGAGGAGTCGCAGTATACCGGCGAGCTGCTGCTGCCGCTTGTGAAGCGGAAGCTGGCCGAGCGCAAGCAGCTGCGGGCGGCAGCTGGCAGTACAGTTTAGGTTAAGCGAATAGGTGACCCGATAAACCGCCATGCGGATATAAAGGAGATATGAGATGAGTCCATCAGAGGTGATTACGGGAAGCCAGCCGGTGGCAGCTGCGGCGCGCAGGCCGGCTGCAGCGCCGCAATCTGCGACAGACGCCGAAGCAGCGGCTGCGAGCGGAGCGTTGAGCAGGCCGGACGACGGGGAATCGGAGAAGACGGGCGTCTTGGCCGAGCGTGCGCAAGAACAAGCGGAACGAAAAGAAGCGAGGGAGTCCGGTGGTTCGGCGCAACAGGTGGAGGTGCGGGCAGAGCGAAGAGAAACAGAGCAATCCGGTGTCTTGCGGGAGCGCTTGGAAAAGCGCCCAGAGCCAAGGCGGGCGAAGGAGTCCGCCGTCCCGGTGGAGCGCGCGGAAGAACGCGTCGAGCCGCGCAAGGCGGGAGCAGACAGCCGATGGGCGGCGATAGCACGCGGTGCAGTGCTGCCGATCGTCGTAGTCGCAGTGTGGCAGGCGTTAGGCACGCTTGGCGTTGTATCCTCGACGATTTTGCCGACGCCGCTGGATATTGCGCGCGCTTTCTACGATTTGACCGTCAGCGGGGACATTTTCAAGCATTTGCGCATCAGCTTGTGGCGGGCCGCAATCGGTTTTGCGCTAGGCGGCAGTCTGGGTCTGCTTTTTGGCGTGTTGGTCGGTCTTTTTCGCAGATTCGAGCAGTCGTTGGATCCTTCCGTGCAGATGCTGCGCACGATTCCGCATTTGGCGGTGACACCGCTGTTTATTTTGTGGTTCGGATTTGGTGAATTTTCTAAAATTTTACTGATAGCCAAGGGAGCTTTTTTCCCTTTGTATGTGCAGACGTTTCTCGGCATCCGCAGCGTCGACGCGAAGCTGTTTGACGTGGCCCGGGTGCTGCAGTTCAGCCGCTTGCAGCAGATTACGAAGCTGGTGTTGCCGGCGGCGCTGCCGAATATTTTGCTTGGACTGCGGTTGTCGATCGGGGTAGCCTGGTTGGGGCTTGTCGTCGCGGAGCTGATGGGCTCCAGCGAGGGTGTCGGTTATTTGATTCTCGATGCCCGGCAATTCTCGCAAACGGCGATTGTGTTTGTCGGGATTGTGATTTTTGCCGTCGTGGGCAAGGGCTCGGATTCGCTGGTGCGGTATTTGGAGAAGCGGCTGTTACAGTGGCGTGACAGCTTTAACGGATAACGGAAAGGGATGGTGGGAGCGAAATGAAGATTGCGGTCCATTCGATCGGGAAGAAAAGTGTGCTGGCCGTGGCCGGCACACACAGCGTCGTGCTCGACCAAGGCGTGGAGCGGGGCGGCGAGAATATCGGCTTTCGGCCGACGGAGCTGTGGCTGATCGGCGCAGCCGCCTGCGCGCAAGGGACGCTCAAGCATCGAGCCGTCAAGCTGGGCTATGAGGTTTCGGAGGTGCGGATTCAAGCGGAGGATCGGCTCGATGAGGCCGGGCGAATTGCGGCAGTGGAGTTTCGCGTGTTGTTCGAAGGCGAGGCGCTGATCGATCAGCGGCAGGAGCTGCTTGCGTATGTACGTGAGCATTGCAAGGTGGTGCGGACGATTCATCCTTCGATTGCCGTTACGTTCGTTGATGTGCGGGAGGAGCTGGAAGAGTTGCCGGCGGCGGTCGCAGACGAAGGCGCGGCTTGAAGCAGGAGCTTGTGTGGCTTGAGGTGCTGTGACCAAGGCCGCTGACGCGCCTTCGGGATCAGGTGATACTCGTATAATTATATAGAAGAGAGGCGTTGGAGATATGGCAATTGGATATAGAAGATTGGGCAGAACGGGACTCAAGGTGTCGGAGATCAGTTTGGGTACGATGGCGTTTGGCCGTTGGATTGATGAACGGCAATCGGCAGCGGTGCTGGACGCGGCGCTGGAGGCAGGTATTACGCTGATTGATACGGCCGACGTGTACGGCTCGGGCATGGACCGCAGCAATCCGCTGGCCACGGGCGAATCGGAGGCGATTCTGGGCAAGCTGCTCGGCAGCCGCCGCGAGCAGCTGGTGCTGGCGACCAAGGTGCACGGGCGCGTCGGTCTCGGCGTCAACGATGCCGGGCAAAGTCGCTATCATATTGCGCGGGCGGTTGAAGCCAGCTTGAAACGGCTGCAGACGGATTATATCGATTTGTATCAGGTGCATCGTTTCGATGAAGAGACGCCGCTGGAGGAGACGCTGCGCGCGCTCGACGATCTTGTGCGGCAGGGCAAGGTGCGCTATGTGGGCTGCTCGAACTATGCCGCTTGGCAAATTGCCAAAGCGCACGGTATTTCGGCGCGGCTGGGCTTGCACCGATTCGAAAGCGTGCAGCCGGAATACAGCCTGCTTGCGCGCGATATTGAACGTGAACTGCTGCCGCTGGCTGCTTCCGAGGGTGTCGGGGTCCTCGTGTACAGCCCGCTCGGGCGCGGTTTGCTGACGGGCAAATACAGCTTCGGAGAAGCGGCCCCGGAGGGTACGCGCGGCGCGGCCGGCGAGCAGCGGCTGCAGGCGCTGCTTGAGCAGGAACGGCACTTCCGCATCGTGGAAGGGCTGAAGCCGGTCGCCGCGCGCAAGGGGTTGACGCTCGGCCAGCTGGCGCTCGCCTGGGTGCTGTCGCAGCCCGCGGTCACGTCGGCGATTCTCGGCGCATCGAGGCCGCAGCACGTGAGCGAAGCGGCGCAGATCGCCGGCGCGCGGCTGGATTCGGCTGAGCTGGCCGAGCTCGACGCGGTTGTACGCGCAGCGGAGCAGCCCGGCGTTGCGGCGTCGGCGCCGGTCGCTGCTGCACGGGGCTGACCGCCGCGAACGTGGCTGGCTCCCCGCTGAGAGCGCCGCTTGGCGGTGAGCTGCCGAAACACTCACAGCGGGCTTCTCTTCTCCCATGAGACGGCAGGCATCTATACGGCAGCAGCAAAAAGGCGGCCCCAAACGCATATTCGCGATGCGTTTGGGGCCGCCGTTTCTTTTTATCCGCTTAGTGCGATTTGAGGACTTCGCCGTTTTTGCTTTTGCGGAAATAGGACATGACCGCTGCGACGATCAGCAGAGCCGCCATTGAGTAGAACACGATATGCAGGCCGTGAATGAAGCCGCTCATCGATGCGGCTGCGCCGTCGAGACCAACCATTGTGCCAGAGAAAATCGCCATCATCGCGTCTTTGGGAATGTTGCTCGTAATGATCGGCATGACGAGGGCGATGCTGAAAATCATCCCGACGTTTTGCAGCAGCGACAGGATGCCGGACGCTTCACCGCGGTAATTCGGCCCTGCGGCATTCATAACGCTGCCGGTGTTCGGCGAGTTGAACAGGCCGGAGCCGATGCTGATGACGATCATCCAGATCGCTTGGTACACATATGAGCTGTCGGCGTTGGCGTTCATGGTCAAGCCGACCAGTCCGCCCATGCTGATGATCAGGCCAAGGGTCGCCGGAACGACTTCACCGAAGCGGTCGCCGATCCAGCCGGAAATCGGAGCGAAAATCAGCATGCCGACGGCAAGCGGAATGAGCAAAATGCCTGCTTTTAACGCATCGTACGCCATGACGCCCTGATAATAGAAGATGAGCATAAACATAATGGCCATCCGCACAAGCGCGTTCAGCGCCCCGGAATAAACGCCCATCGAGAAGGTGCGATACAACAGCAGCGGAATGTGCAGCAGCGCCGACGGGTGCTTGCGTTCGATCAGGATGAAGATCGGGAAGCAGATCAGGAAAGCGGCTGCGGACAGCCAGACGATGGGGGAGTTCCACGTTTGCAGCGGTCCCCAGGTGAGCGTGAGCAACAGGCCCGTGACGGACAGCACGTAGGTGATCAGGCCGCCGAGATCGAATTTTTTCGCTTCGGATGCGACTTTTTCTTTGGCAAAGCCCATCGCCCACAAGCCCCACAGCACGGAAATGACGCCAAACGGCACGTTAAACCAGAAGGTCCACTCCCAGCCGTAGGCGGTGGTCAGCCAGCCGCCAAGCACGGGGCCAATGATTTGCCCGATCGCCACGATGGTGATGTTGATGCCGAGCGCGCGGCCCAGCTCTTTTTTAGGAAAGGCGTCGGCGACAATTGCTGTGCTGAGCGCAATCAGAATCGCGCCGCTGCCGCCTTGCAGAATCCGCCAGATGATCAGCATCGAGGCGCTGCCGGCGAAGCCGCTGACGAACGAAACGATTGTAAACATAATCATGCCGAGCATGTAGAGGCGTTTGCGGCCGACGCGGTCGGCGATGCTGCCGGCCAGCAGCACGACAACGGTTTGTGCAACCATGTAGGCGAGCATAATCCACATCGCTTGAAAAACCGTGGCGTGCAAGCCGCGAATCAATTCGGGCAGGGCTATAATCAAGGTGCTGAAATTCAGCGAGGACAGCAGCGCGCCCAAGCTGGTAACCGATAAAATCCACCATTTTCGTTGATCCTGTGCCAAGTTTTCCACTTCCTTTTCCGATTTCTCTCTTTGGTATTTCGATATCTATGTAAATATAGAAATATCAAGCGCAAAAGCAGCTGACTTGATTTCCATACAGGTTTTTAACCGCCGGTTGGTTCGGTTTCGCCGTGGTCTGGCGCGATGGCTGGCGCATATTGGCGCAGCATCTGTTCTTGCAGGCTGTAGTAGTGGTAGGTGCCTTCCTTGCGCAGCGCGAGCAGATCGCAATCGAGCAAAAGCCGCAAGTGATGCGAAACGGTTGAACCTGCCGATAGCTGGAGACGTTCGAGCAGCTCCATGCAGCTGAGCTCCCCGTGCCGGCCCAACAACTGGACGATGCGCAGGCGGGTTGGCTCGCCGAGCGCTTTATATATTTTGACGCAGGTCTGAAAGCTTTTGTGATCGTTCATTGGCAGCCCTCCTCATTCCGCTAGTATACGCCTGCGGGTAGCTGCTGTCTAGCCGTTTTATGAGTATAATGGATTTATCCGGCGATTGGATGCCTGCTTGGGCAACGTGCAGTCTTCATGCCGCATTTAGCAGGGCTTTCGCGAAATGTGTCGAATTTATTTTGCAAAGGTATGGGTTGGCCACTGAACGATAGAAAGGGCTTGATGGTACAGATGAAGGGAAACGTTTGGATGAGACAACAGCTGGCGCTGCGCATTGGCGCGGTGGTGATGATCGTGATGCTGCTTTTGACCGCGGGTTATATTTGGCTGCAGGTGGGGAGCGCCAAGACGGCGGCGCAAAATGCCATAACGACATACGGCGTGCGCTTGGCCACAAGCTATGCGCAGCAGATGGATGTGGAGCGGCTGGGCGGATTTTTGCAGGCTCCGGCCGAGAACGAGACGTATTGGGCGATTCGCGGAGAGCTTGACCGCTATCGCACGCAGATCGGGGCGTTGTATGTGTATGTCGTGCGGATTGACGAGGCTGGCCGGCCGCTGATCATCATTGACGGACAGCCTAAGGATTCGGATGCCGCTTCGCCGATCAATGAAGTGACCGATATTCCGGCGGATGCGATTGCCCTGTTGCTTCAGGGGGAAAAAGCCTACTCCCCGGTCATTGATAATCCCGAGTATGGCAAATACGTGTCGTCCTATGCTCCGATCAAGACGAAGGACGGCAAGGTGCTCGGCGTCCTCGGCATTGATACGGAGGCCGGAGCGATCGACAGCATCGCCGGCAGCGTCGTGCGCAGTAGCGTTCCGATGTTTGCTGTCATTCTGGCATTGACGCTGCTGGGCCTTGCGTTCATCATTTGGGTGTTGCTGCGCGCGCTCAGTCCGCTGAAGCGCATTGTGGCAGGCGCGGAGCGGATTGCGCTGGGCGAGTTTGCCGAAGCGAACCGGCTGCTTCAGGCGCAGCCTGTGCGGTCCTCAGATGAGGTCGGCGCTTTGTATAAGGCGGTGGCGCACATGTCGGAGAGCCTGAACGCGATTGTCGGGCAAATCGTCGCGAACATCGCTTCAGCGTCAGAGCAGCTCGTCGGGGCGTCGGAGCGTTTGGCCGGCGATGCCCGCCACGTGCTGGAGATGAACACGCGCGTGGATGCGGCGGCGCAGCAGGTGGCGAGCGGCTCGCTGGCCCAGCGCAGCAGCTCGGAGGAAAGCGCGCGGGCGATGGAGGAGATGACGCTGACGATTCAGCGCGTCTCCGAGGCGTCGTCGTCGGTGTCCGACGCGTCCGTGCAGGCGCTGGAGAGCGCCGAGGCCGGCAAGACGACGCTCGGCCGGATGAACGCGCAAATCCGCACGATTGCGACGTCGGCCGAGGAAGCGGCCCAGCGCGTTGGCGTGCTGCGCGGCCATTCGCGCGAGATCGAAGGGGCGCTGTCGGCGATCAGCGACATTGCCGAGCAGACGAAGCTGCTGGCGCTGAACGCTTCGATTGAAGCGGCGCGGGCGGGCGAGCACGGCACTGGCTTTGCCGTGGTGGCCGGCGAGGTGCGCAAGCTGGCCGACGACGCGACGGCATCGACGCGCCAGATCGCGGCCCTGCTGCAAAACGTCAAAACCGAAACCCAGCGCATCAGCGAAGCGATGGAATCGGGAGTGACGGAGGTGCGCACGGGCACGCAGCTGTCGGCGGAGGCGGAGCGTTCTTTTGCCGATGTCGTCGAGATGTTCCGGCTCGTCAGCGGGCAGATCGTCGACATCTCGGCCGCAACCGAGCAAATGTCGGCCGGCTCGCAGGAGGTTTCGGCTTCGGTGCTGGAAATCGCCGGCATCGCCAAGGTGTCGTCCGACCAGACGCAGCATATCCGCAGCTTGAGCGAGCAGCAGCTTGGCAGTGTGCGGCAGATTGCCAGCGCAGCGGCTGAGCTGAGCGCGATGACGCTGCGGCTGCGGGAAGCGGTGGAGCGGGTGAAGGTGTAGAAGGATAGGAGGAAGGCCGCTCGGGGACGGGCGGTTTTTCGTGTTATCAGGTTATCCAGAGATTACGGGGTAGCCTTTTTACGTCAGACGGTTTGGTGCGGGTGGAATATAAGGACGGGAGATGGCGATAGCGTCACATATGTCAGAACGCCGTCAGTCATGGTATAATAATATGTATAGGATTCATAAAATTAATTGATACGATACCTGAACAAGATGCGGCTGAAGTGCTTGATTTTATTGGTTATTTGAAAATGAAGCGGGAACGTGATTCATTCCGTGATCTTGAAACAGCAAGTACAACAAGCACTGAATTCTGGAACAACCCGATTGATGACGAGGTTTGGAATAATGTATAAGCAAGGCGATATCCTGCAGATTCCTTTTCCATTCAGTGATCTGTCCTCCACTAAGCAACGCCGGTACTTGTTCTATCCAATTAAGATTTATACGTTATCGAAACAAATCGTGGTCAAGAAATTTGGCCGAGTCAACCAAACGATTGTAAGTCAGGTCAAGGAAAAATACAAGAATTGCTAACTGAGTAGTCGGGACCAACGAAACCTCCAGCAGATATGCAGACCGTTCACTTGAGCGGTCTTTTTTAATTGATAAGAGAAAAATGGGCGATGGAACCGTCAGATTTGCCAATTTCACACGTATTTCCTCGCAATTTCGTTTACATAATGATGAAACTCCTCCACATAATTCGCCGGGCCTACTATCTCCAATTCCGCACCAAAGCTCAGTAAAAAGCGAAATCCAATAGGGTTTCGAGGAATCTGGATATTGGACAGGAAATATTCGGCATTATACGCCTCCATGCTTTTTCTCCCGAATCGTTCAATGAATTGATCTTTGATAGCGGGTGAAAGTAATACCGTTATCGTAACAAGCTGTGGTTGAAAGTCGGCTTCCGGCTCTTGTTGCGCGCCATCATGGCGAGGGAGGAAGGTTGCTTCTTCCATCTGTAGCTGATCGATTCTGGATAATTTAAAAGTTCTGTATTCCTGACGCTGCAAACAAAACCCCTTCAAATACCAGCTTGATTCGCTAAAATGAAGCTGATACGGCTCGATGAGCCTGTTCGTCGTGTTGCCGTGCTTATCTATATAATCGTAAGCAATCAGTCTTAACTTCGCGATGGCTTCCTGGCAGATTTGCAGCGTGTAAAGAAGCTCGGATCGGCCTGCCCAATCATAGAAGGAAAAGTGGATGGATCGTTTGGGGAACGCCGGGCTAACCATTGCTTCTATTTTTTTGAGCGTTACTTTCACTTCTTCAGTCAGAAGAATTTGCTCGAATCCGCTTAGCGCAGTCAGGATGTTCTCCAGGTCTGCACTGTTTAAAAGTCGTTTATCGACCTTGTACGCGTCCAAGATGCCATAACCGCCATGAATCCCATGAATCGCATAGATGGGGATGTTGGATAAACTTAGGGTTTCCATATCACGGAGAATCGTTCTTTTGGAAACATGAAACAATTGGGCAAATTCCGTGGCCGAAACGAGATCTTTTTTCAGCAAAATCATGATAATCGAGATTAGTCGCTCGACCTTCTCCATAGGTTTTTCTCCTTGATGAATTTTTTTAAAAAAGGTGACAGACATATGTCATCGCTTATTTATTATACTTTCTTTATCACAAGAAGGGGGTATAATATTTATGGCAGCTATTGCTTATGTTAATTTTGATGGAATGGCAGATCAGGCGATTGATTTTTATTCGGAGGCGTTGCAGGCGCACACGGTTAAAAAGGTCAGATTCGGCGATTGTTCGCAAGATCCTGCATATCCCATGCCGGAAAATGAATTGAAAATGATCATGGAGTCTTCGATTGAATTTGCAGGAGGCAAGCTTATGATGTCAGATGTCCCGCCTTCCATGCAGAAAGTAACGGGCGAGTTGGTGCGGGGCAATCAAATCCAGATCAGTCTCGTTATCGATGATAAGCAGGCGCTGCAGACGTATTTTACGCAATTGTCTGTCGGCGGTTATGTGATTATGCCGTTATCGGCCGTTCCGTGGTCTTCTTGCTTCGGCCTGCTGGTGGACCGATACGGCATCGCTTGGAAATTCAACAGTGACGCCGATTTGTTCCTGGATCAAGTCATGTCCGGCAAGGCGTAACGGATCGCCAATCGTGGTCTTCTTTAAAAAAGAAGGCCATTTTTTAATTTCATTTGCCTGATCACCCCCCTGAAAGGAACAGGTGACCCTAAAGATGAACGTGGATAAGGTGATTCCTGCACAATCGAGAGAAGATTTAAGAACTTGGCTGCACAATCATTCCGCTACAGAAGCGTGCTGCTGGGTTGTGGTGAGCATGAAGCCCGTCCCCGGTGTGCTGCTTTATCTGGACGCGGTTGAGGAAGCGTTGTGCTTCGGATGGATCGATGGGATCAAAAAGAATGTGTCCGGGACAGAGCTGGCCCAGCGGCTGTCGCCCCGCAGCAAAAAAAGCTCATGGACCGAATTGAATAAAGAGCGCGTCCGCCGCCTTGAACGCTTGGGGCTGATGACGGATGCGGGAAGACGGGTGCTTCCTGACATGGACTCTGAATCTTTCGTGATGGATCGCGAGATCAAGCTGCGGCTGCAAGCGGACGAGCAAGCGTATGCACACTTCATAGTGTTCCCCAAGCTGTATCAACGGGTGCGGATTGACACGATTCAGAGCGTCAGGAATCAGCCGGAGGTTTTCGAAAGCAGATTGGAGAAATTTCTGGCCAACACACGGGCCAATCGCATGTACGGTCAATGGAACGATAACGGACGTCTTCTGGAGACGTAGCTTTCGGCGGACCCGGCCGCGCTGCTGCGAGGGAAGCAGGCTCAGCCATAACAAGTCTTGTATAATTCCTGTTGACATGACACCAAAAAGTGTCCTATAATCAAAGTGACACCAAGAGGTGTCCGATTGCAATTTTGACAATACAGGCTGTCACCGCATACGCCGGGGCGGCTTGCGTGCGCGCTGGTGAAATTTGCCGCCTATTTATGGGAACTATATAGGAGAGGGTGTTGTGAGCGAAAACGATCCGTTACGCGATGTGTTTGACGCGATTGCCGATCCCACGAGACGTCAGCTGATTCGTCTGCTGGCCGAGGCCGAGGAGCTGCCGCTCCATGAATTAACGGCGCAATTCCCGATGGGCCGGACTGCGGTGTCCAAGCATTTGACGGTGTTAAAGGAAGCGGGCCTGGTGCTGGAACGCAAGGTCGGCCGGGAAACGCGATTCAGGCTGAACGCTGCGCCGCTGCAAGAGATTCTCGATTGGCTGGCGTTTTACAGCAGGTTCTGGAGCACGAACATGTTGCGCTTGAACCGGCTGCTGGATGAGGAGTAAAAGAAAACCCGATGCGGTTAAACAAC
This sequence comes from Paenibacillus athensensis, assembly GCF_004514475.2. GTDB lineage: Bacteria > Bacillota > Bacilli > Paenibacillales > NBRC-103111 > Paenibacillus_AL > Paenibacillus_AL athensensis. The sequence continues at coordinate 428,632 of NZ_MYFO02000002.1, forward strand.
AAGGGCAAAGAGAAAGTTCGGACTTGTGCCCGAATATAAGGAGGAACAACAATGGCTTATCAGGTTGATTTCAAAAATGTATCTACAGTAGGTCTGGAATCTTCGCCGGTGGCGGAGGCGCTGGCGGGGCTGCGCGCCAATGAAGCCCGTTACTTCATGAACAAATACGAGCACGCGTTTACGGTTGTACCGGCCAGTGAAAGCCAGGACATTCTCGATTATGTGCATCGCATTCTCAAGGAAGAGCGCAATATTGAGTTTGCAGCCAAGCCGCTGGAAACGTCACAATTTCAAGTGGAAAATATCAAATGGACCTATGTGTTCTACGAGGACGGTCTGTCGGTCAACGTCTTGTATCCGCTGGACGAGCCCAAGAAGCGGGCTGTGGGCTTCAAGCTGTCCGAGGGGATGGACATTCCCAAGGAGCTGGAGGAGAAGTTTAAATTTGCCCGCCAGAAGTCGAAGTTGGCCGGAACGATTCGCGGTTCGTTTTTTGTGATCAAAGGGGAATATGAAGCAAACGAATGAAACTCTTGTAAGGATGCTCCAGTGCCATACGGATGGCTAAAGGGCATCCTTTTTTTTATGCTTATCTTACAAATTGCGATAACTTTTTCCATTTTATGATATGATGTAGACAAAGAAACAGGTGATCCATGAATAGGAGGCGTGCGTGCCGATGGTCCGTTTAGCGTCGCAAAGAAAGAGCCATTCTCAAGCTTCTGTCGGTCAAAGGTCTGCGGTTGAATCTCGCGGCAGCCAGTCGGCTGAAACGATACCTTCGCTGCAATTGACGCCTGACAAGGCTTCGTTTCTGCAGCGGACCATTGGCAATCGCGCCGTCGCCCAGTTGTTCAGATCGGCCGTTCCTTCGGCATCGCCGGCATTACGTCGCTCCAAGGTGCCGTCGATCACGGCTCGCGGGGGCTCGACGGGTTCACTGTCCGTGCAACGAAAATACGATCCCAAGGATATTCCATACAAAACAGAGGAAAGCTTGATCGAGAAGGCGAATCAGCTGTATCAGCGTCGTGAAAAGATGATTGATGACGGAGATGTTTCCGGTGTTTTTATCATCGGCGGGGATTTCGAGGAGCTTAGGGAAATTGCTCGCGCTAACGGCTGGCTGAAGGCTTATCAGCTGCTTATTAAATGGGGTGAAATGGCGCCGTTCGATAAAGAGGAAAAGATCGAAGCCAAGCTCATGCAACAAATCGACGAGTTGAAAGAGGAAATCAAGGGTCTGGATTTGGATAACGTGAAGGATCAGGCAAGGGCTGAGGATATTCAAACCGAGCTGGAATTTATTGAACGCCGTGCGGGCAAATACGGCTGGAATCATATTATCCGCTATGCGCGTCTCGTCGGGAACCATCCTCCGTTTAAAAAGGTTGTTTACGCCAATCCGGATAAGGAAATAACGAATGGCATCGATTCGGATGCGCTGGATTATTTCATCAAGTCCGATGTGCCGAACCCTGTGGATGCGCTGGGCATTGTAAAGCTTTTGAAACAGCTTACGTCCGAATCCAAAAAAGAACCGCTGATCAAGGCCGTCGGCGATATGGAAAGTGTGATTGTGGACAACTCCAAGCTCCAGACGAAAGAAGAAGCGAATATCCTCAAGTCGTTTATCAATACGTATAAAGTCGCTCAGGACAAAAAATTTAATCTCCAGCTTACTGTTAAAATGCTGTCAGGCGTAGTGACGACAGGTCTTAAACGGCGGACGCAAAGCCCGGAGATCAATGTGACCGGAGTTCCTTTTAACCCTAAGATGCCCGAAAAGCAAGATTTTACAGGCATTCATATGACGGAAGTGGAAAATCAATACGATGTGCTGGCGCGCAAGTCGGGTTCGCCGGAAAAGGACGGTTCGTTGATTCCCGGGGCTGTGCATGAGGTTGATCTGGCCTTCCTGAACGGGATGCGGGGTATTCCTGACTATCGGGCGACGTTGACGGACAAGGAGCCGCAGATCGGGGGAGGAGACGGCGGCGGTGAGAAGGTCTACGCGCTGGGTCATACCGGAGCTATCAACTTTGAGGGCGAGCTGTCCAACCGCGGCGGGGCGAGATTGTATGGCGTCATGTTCCCGAAAGGCTTTATGGACAAGTATGGTCTGGACTTGCGTACCCAGGGTATTAGCGGCAAATCGGCGCAAACGCCGGTGGATCAGGATTTTGCTCAGGGTTATATGTACGACGACAAGGAGCAGACGCATCGGGTGGATATTCCGAGTACGAAGGCGTTTGCGATTCGCGCCGAGGATAATACCCCGGATGGACAAGCCCATATCCATTTCGGACGTTCCAATATGAAGGTTCATGGCAAAAAGATGTCCCAGCTTGATTTCATGCGCTCCTTTGTCACGGGCGTGGTGGAGTTCAATATGCAGGGGTTCGTGATCAATATCAAATATTTTAGCTGAAAGGAATGAGTGAGCATGAAGGAAACGGTTATCGACGCGTTGCTGCATCCGAAGGAATCTTTTGAACGAACCGAGGCCTTGCGCGAATGTGCAGCCGATTTGGGCGAGAACCCTTCCGGCACGCTGCCGGCTGTAGCAGTCGAATTTTTGAACAGCTACCAGACCGAGGATCAGGTGCAGGCCGCCTTAATCGGGATCGCGCTGCATCGTCTTGCGCGCAGCCGGACGCCGCAAATCGGGGTGCTGGCGAGGCTTTTTCCCGCGTTATTTATGGACTGGGAGCCGCATATCCGCAAAGAGGCAGAGGCAATTTTTGCCGGGCTTTCGACCAAAGACGTTTTCGGACAGCTGACGGAGATGGTGGGCATGGAGGAAGGAACCGAAGTTGATCGTTACTATGCGTTTAATGTCATCAGCACTGTGGATTATGATGATTTAACCTGATGGTGATTAGCAAACGCCGCCTTTTGTCGGATCGGCGCACGAAGAGGCTGTCCAGCAGTCAGTATTGACTGACTTGCTATGCTCCCCTTTAAGTAGACAGGTTTAATAAATAAACCGACTACTTGGAGGGGAGTTTTTCTATGTCTAAGTCAGACGCTTATTCCGTGCAGGATTATCTGGGTGGCCAATACTCGCAGTATGAATTGATCGAGAAATATAAAATCGCAAGCCGTACGCAGCTCAAACGGTGGATCGACAGGTATAATGGTCATAGCGGCTTGAAATCGTATCATGGGGGAGCAACAGCTATGACCAAAAACAGAACGACCACGTGGTAGGAGCGAATCGATATCGTGCGCTACTGCTTGGCGCATGAGCGCGATTATAGAAGGACAGCAGATTATTTTAAGTGTCCTACGATCAAGTGTATCAGTGGGTGAAGAAATATGAGGATGGGGGCCCGCTTAGGCTGCAGGATGGTCGGGGACGGAAGAAGACCCCCGAGGAACTTTTCGAAGCCGAGCAGCAGAAGCTTGCCATGAAGCAACTGGAGGCTGAAAATGACAAACTTAGAGCGAAAGTCGCATTCTTAAAAAAGTTACGGGAATTGCAAGGGAGGCGAATTTAAGCGGACACACACAAGCCCATGTCTATATGGCTATTCAAGCTGTTCAGCGATGATCAGGTCGGGATGGAGGGCCATGATTTTCTCCAGATCGATCTGGTCGCCGAGATCGGCGATCCGGCCGTCTTTCAGGAACGGTTCATAGACGCTAAAATCTAGCCCTTCGGTTGCTTCAATTAATAGATAAATTATTCAAGTCCTAGGGGAGATTTCTCCGTTTTTATATTTGTTTTGTAATACTTTTGCCCTTTTAAAGAAAATATGAAATCAGCATAATTATAACGTTAATGAGGAGAGCATTTATTTGAAAAAGGCTATGAAAGCGTTAAATAAAAGTTGTGTCTGTAAAAACGGTTGTGTAATTTTATTTTAACCGTCAGAAAGAGAGCTGTGGAGACAATGACAAGACTAGAGTATAGCTTGGAAATTCGTCATTTTGGATTCTGTGGAGGAAATTTTGAAAAGCAGCGAAAAGAATATTATTTTCAAATGCTGGATTCGATTCCTGATTCTTATTCACACTTTAATATTGAACGTGAAGGCATAGTTTGTACTATTGATGTCGATTGGTCACAGACCATGAGAGATTATAAGCAACATCATACACACAGTTGCTCTTTAGAAGAGACATTAAATAATTACGAAGTAGTGAAAGACCAGTATGATTCACTCGATCAATATGTCCGTGAAATCGTTAAACATTTACCTCAAGGAAGTACGATAACCATCCAAGTACATACAGAATCGGATGAAGTTCTGCTTGTTGAACAAATAGTCATGAATTTTATTTATCATATTTATCTCGCTCTTAATCTGTCTTGTCCCGGTTTTCTGGATCTATACGCTGCAACTTTAAGTGGAAGAAATACGGAGAAGATTACAATTAGCAATTACTATTTTTCAGAGTGTTGGGCGGACGACAGCTGGCCGTCAGTTTCTTATATACCTGTCGAAAAAGTTCGATATTGGTACGATAGTCTGGAACTATGGGGACTCGGCTTAGGAAAAAGCAGATTAGTAAAATGCCTCTTTGCTTTGTTGCATTTTTGTTCGGAAGATAAGATCAGTCCAAGTAAACAGTTTGGCTTGCCCATGCGATTGAAGCTATTTATGAACTCCCGCAAGCAGCTATTCTCCAAACGATGAAGGAACGAATGCTGTTGGTCCTTTCGGATCACGAAAACCATAATCAAAAAGAAATTATAAAAAAATTAAATGATTTTTATCAATATCGAAGTAATTTTGTACATGGAAATTTGGATATCTATATACCATCAGAGTTGATTTTGGAAAGAGAGGAACATGAAAGCTATGCGAAAAAACTTATGCAAACGGAAGAATTAGCATTCAAAGTTTTGATAGCTACCCTTCAAAAAATGATAAACGAAGGCTGGCATAGCTTTAATTTTACAACCACATTTCATGGAAAATAGCTGTTTAGATAAAATACATGGAGGAGGCCTGTATGTCTAATATTAGACCCATCAACCTGAACCTTCTCGCCCCCTGCGCCGAACTGTTCGCCGAAGTGTTCAACCAGCCGCCCTGGAACGATCAGTGGACGTTCGAAACCGCTACCGCCAGATTGCAAGTGATGTATCAAACGCCGCATTTTTACGGATTGGCGTACGAAGAGGAGGGACGGCTGCTCGGATTGGTTATGGGTAACAGCGAGGTTTGGTACAACGGGATGCACTTCAAGATCGTGGAGTTTTGTGTCGCCGGTGGCCAGCAGCGTAAAGGGATCGGCAGCCAGCTGCTTCAGGCGCTTGAAGCGGAGCTGCAGCAGCGGGACGTCACGCAAATCTATTTCATCACGGGAAAAGGCGGCGATGCGGAAGCGTTTTATCGCAAGCATGGCTACACGGTGCATAGCGGGCTGGTCGTCATGACAAAGCGACTTTGCGAGTGAAAGGAGCACTGGCCGTGGCGTCCGCCTCCTCTGGCTTTTTTACATTGCATGTCCGTCAGGCTGTCTGACCGCAAAATTTCACGCTCTGCTCCTTCCTGGCAGGAATTGCGCCTACGGGCATGGAACCTAGACACCAACTGCCTACTACCTGCATAGAGGAGCGTTTGTGTGAACAAAAATGAGCGGCTGCGCCAGCATATGATCATGCCCGACTATTCATTTCCGATTAAAATGTACCGTTTTACCTGCGAGCAGCTGCAGTTTGTCCTGTTCGAGCCGCACTGGCACGAGCATATCGAGCTGCTGTATTTCGTTCGCGGCAGCGCCCGGGTGGAATGCGGCTCGGCCACGTATGACGTGCAGGGCGGCGATGTAATCGTGATCAACAGCAACGAGCTGCACAACGGGGTGTGTACGTCAACGGATCTGATTTATTATGTGCTGATTTTTGATCCTGCGCTGCTGCACAGCTCCAGCGTTGATGCGATTGAGACGAAATACATGATCCCGATTACGCAAAATCGGATTCTGTTCCGCAATCATATCGTTGGCGACCCGCCGTTTGGCCTATGCATCGAAGAGATTGCCGAAGAGATCAAAAGCAAGAGTGAAGGCTATGAGCTGGCAATCAAATCGCATCTCTACAAGCTGATGACCTTGCTGATCCGGCGGTACATCGCCTCCTCCAGTGATCTGGACAGCTATCGACTGCAGCTTCAACGCATGAAGCAGCTGGAGCCGGTGCTGCGCTACATCGACGAGCATTATAACGAGCCGCTTTCGGTGGACCACATGGCGGAGCTGGCTGGAATCAGCCGGTTTCATTTTAGCCGCGTGTTTAAAAAGCTGACCGATAAAACGCTGACGGAATACGTGCATTTCATCCGGATCAACCGCTCGGCCGATCTGCTGCGCAAAACGCAGATGACGGTTTCCGAGGTGGCGCTGCGCGTCGGGTACAACGATATTTATTATTTTAGCCGCACGTTCAAAAAGCTGAAAAACGCCTCTCCGACAGAATGGCGCAATTTTGTCCCCGACCCGGCCAATCGGGTGGGCGACGAGGATGTAGAGGCGCTGTAAAAACAAAAGCTCCGAATTCGCCGGGTGGCGGAATTCGGAGCTTTTTTGGCCGCTATGATGGCAACTATGCTGCGGCGGCGCGGGATTAATAAATTTGCAGCTCGGACACCTGACCGGAGGTGGCTCCGCTGTTGGCGGTAAACTGCACCCGAATGTGACGGGTACTGGTAGCAGCAAATGTAATCGTCACGGTATTGGCGTTCGGATTAAACGTATAGGTGGCCGACGGCACGATCGTCGTGTAGCTGGAGCCGTCGCTACTGCCGAGAATCGAAAGCGTCTGCGTTCTGGAGCCCCAACCGACAGGCAGCTGCAGGACGACCTTGCTGACCGTTTGGACGCTGCCCAGATTGACGTTCAGCCAGCTCGGGTACGCATTGGCTGCGCCTTCCCAATAGGTTGTTTGATTGCCGTCATTGGCGTTGCTTGCGCCGTAGACTTGCGTGTGGCTGCTTTCTGTGATTGTTTTGCCCAGCGCCAGGTTAGTAGTGCCCGGGGTTGGTGTTGGTGTTGGCGTCGGTGTTGCAGTTGGTGCAGGCGTTGGTGTCGGCGTCGGCGTTGGAGTTGGAGTTGGAGTTGGCGTCGAAGAGCCACCGCCGGACACGGTCAGGTTATCGATATTGACCACACCGGAAGCCGAAGATTCGTATTTGTAAGCGATGGTGTTGCTGCCTGCTTGCAAGGCGAGCGTTTCGCTTTTCGTACTCCAGGTATCCCAGTTGGCCAGGTTGGCGAGCGTTGTCGTTTTCACTTTGGCGCCGTTGACAAAAATGCTCAGCGTCTGGGCCGCGCCGTTGGAGTTGCCGAATTTCAGCGTTGCTGTATAATTGCCGGCCGCGGCGGCATTAACGTTAAATTGCGTTGTTGCGCCGACGTTCCAGTAGCCGTCTACGAAGCCGCTGCCTGTATAGCCTGGATGATCGTTATTGTATTTGGCCCCGCCGGACAATGCCGCCGATTCCGCTTCATAGGTGCTGCTGCCGCCCGGAGCCGGCGTTGGCGTCGGTGTTGGCGTAGGAGTAGGCGTAGCCGTCGGCGACGTGCTGCCGGCCCAGCCGCTGTTGCCGGAACCGACATTGATCGTAAAGCCGCCGGATTGGTCGGACCAGCCGCCAGACGGCGTATTGCTTGTCGACGTGTTGCTGATGGTCGCGTTACCATTGGCACCGGACATTTCGACGATGCCGTAGCCCTGACCGCGCAGACCGGTCCGGTTGATGTTAACTTGATCGATGGCGATGCCGGTCATGCTGCTGCCGGCGCTTTGGAACTGAATGCCATTAGAGATCGTGTCGGTAATGTTCAGGTTGTTGACGTTGACGCTGCTGACCGGGAAGTTCTGTCCGACGAATTGCAGAGCGCCGCGCCAGCTCCAGCCGTGGTCGTTGCCGCCTGCGCGGATGATATCATTGCGCTGCACAGTCGTTGTACCGCTGAAGCCGCGGCCCGGGAACGTGCTGCTGACGAGCACGCCGGCGCCGTAAGGGATGTCCTGGAACACGCTGTCTTCGACGCGGTTGCTTTCTCCGCCGTAAACCGAAGCGCCGTGCGCGAGCCAAGGCGTCTGTACGGTGACGTGCGAGATTACGTTGAGTCCCGGAGCATTGCTTTCCGCTTGGTACGTGGCCGGCCAGAAGGCAAAGGCATCGTCGCCGGTGTTGCGGGCGGTGGAATTGTAGATGGTCGTGTTTCTCATGCCGACACAGGCGTTGATGCCGTCCGCAATCGTGTTGCGCAGGCGCATGCCTTCAAAGCGCATGCCGTAGGAGTTCGTGACCCAAGCGCCAACCTTGGTATGCTCGACCCAGATGTTGCGGACCAGCGAGTTGGTGCCGAACGAGCCGACAATGCCGTCGTTGGCTTCATCGTCGTTGCGGTACGTGAGCTTGCCGATGATGGCAAAATCGGACAAGGTCACGTTGCTGCCGACCCCGTTTATGCGGATACGGTTGGCGTCAGTATAGTTGTTATCCCCGATGAACGTCGTGTGCCACATGCCGGCGCCCTGAATGGTCACGTCGCTGACATTAATCGTGCCGCGCAGATTGTAGTCGCCGGGCGGGAGCCAGACCGTTTTGCCTTGCGATTTGGCGGCGTTGATCGTATTGATCAGCGCGCCGGTATCGTCGCCGCCGTCGCCTGAGACTGCGCCATAGCTGGTAATGGACAGCGAGTTGGAAGGCTGGGAAAGAGCGGGAGCCACATTTTCCAAATCGACAAAATCGATGGTGTAGTAGGCGGCGCCGTCGCCGGAATCTTTTTGCAGCTTGATCACATCGCCGGGATTGATCGTGCCGAGCTTCACGCGGGCTTCATCGTAAAAGTTGCGGGGCGAGCCGCTGCTTGGGCTGTTCGACCACGGATATGCGCCATACAGCTTGGAGTATTTGGAAGTGACGTTGATCTTTTGTACAAATGTGCCGTTTTTGTACAGGCTGATTGTCGAATCCTGACCGCCTCCACCGGAGGAATCCGGGATGCTGTAGCGAACGACCAGCGAGTTGGCCGTGCTGTTGGCGGTGAATTGCACGTATTTGCCGCTGGCGTCGAGCTTGACCGCCTTTTGGCCGGAGGCTTCCGTTTCCTCATTGTAAGGATCGTATTTGGGCCCGATGACGGTACCGTTGGTGCTCATGTTTTCCGCTTCATACGTGGTCCACGGAATTTCCGCGCCGCGCGATGGTACGGCGGCTTGCGCATTCTGGACGGGTACGATGGCTGCAGGCAGCATACCGGCCAATAAAGCCAGCGGCATCACATAACGCGTCGCTTGTTTGACGTGCAGTTTTTTCAACATGTAGGGTCAGCCTCCTTATGTACTTGTGACTCGTGTGCTGCCGACAAAATGGAACCGTTTACATGATTCAGGCACAGTGGGCTTGAAGCAGCGCCACTTGTAGAATCTACCTCTTGATCATACAGTCCCAGACGGGAAATGATCCATGAAAGCGCTTGCTAAATGTTTGTACAATTATGCTATCCAACGGCGGAAAACGATTTATTTCGACAAGTTTTGCGGGTATATCGATGCAGAAGCGTAGGACTTGGGGCAGGGAAGAAGCGGATTAACCGGGCAGTAGCCGACCGTAGTGCAGGGGAGCGGTATCTTCTTTTTTTTCCTTTTCTATGGTATCCTTATACGTCGCGACTTTGATCTGGCAGGCCTTGTCGATGTTCGCTTCAGCAGATACAATCAAACGCTTATATATAAAGGGAGATTCTATGAACTTTCAAGACTTAAAGCTGGCTCCGGCCATTCTCAAGGCGCTGGACAAAGAACAATATACCCGGCCGACGCCAATTCAGGAACAGGCGATTCCCCCCGTATTGGAGGGCAGGGATCTGCTCGGCTGCGCGCAGACGGGCACCGGCAAAACGGCGGCTTTTGCGCTGCCGATTATTCACCGGCTGCTTGCACAGCCGGCCAAGCCTCGCGGACCGCGCCGCATCCGGTCGCTGATTGTGACGCCGACGCGCGAGCTGGCGATTCAAATTATGGAGAACGTGCAGGCGTACGCCCAATTCACCGACCTGCGCTGCGTCGCCATTGTCGGCGGCGTTTCGCAAAGAGCGCAGGAAATGGAGCTGGCTAAAGGCACCGACCTGCTGGTCGCTACGCCGGGACGGCTGCTGGATCTGATGCATCAGCAACACGTCGATGTGCAGCATGTGCAGATGTTCGTGCTCGACGAAGCCGATCGTATGCTCGATATGGGCTTTATTCACGATGTGAAAAAAATTATTGCCAAGCTGCCTCCGAAAAAGCAAACGCTGCTGTTCTCAGCCACCATGCCGCCGGAAATCGCCAAGCTCGTCGAAAGCCTGCTGGTCGAGCCGGTTTATGTGGAAATTACGCCGGTGTCGTCGACGGCGGAGCGGATCGAGCAGTCGCTGTATTTTGTCGACAAGGAAAACAAGCAAAATTTGTTGACCTATCTGCTGCAAAAGCACGCGATATCTTCCGCGCTCGTTTTCACCCGCACGAAACACGGCGCAGACCGCGTCGCGCGCGGGCTGACTAAAGCGAATATTACCGCGCAGGCGATTCACGGCAACAAGTCGCAAAACGCCAGACAAGCAGCGCTGAACAATTTCAAAAGCGGCGCGACCCGTGTGCTTGTTGCGACGGATATTGCTGCGCGCGGCATCGATATTGACGAGCTGCCGTACGTGATCAACTTCAACCTGCCGAATATCCCCGAAACGTATGTTCACCGGATCGGGCGGACAGGTCGGGCAGGGATGAGCGGCACGGCCATTTCGTTCTGCGAGGCCGAGGAGCTGCCGTATTTGAAGGATATCGAGAAGCTGATCAAAAAAACGGTGCCGCGCGTTGAGGATCATCCGTATCCGATGCAACTCGCTGTGCCGCCGCAAGCGGCAGCTGCGCCGGTGCCGGCCCGCGCCAACGACGGCGGGCGCGGAGTGCGCCAGGGCGGCGGAGCGGGCCGAGGCGGCGAAGCGCGCCAGGGCGGCGAAGCGCGCCAGGGCGGCGAAGCGCGTCAGGGCGGCGGAGCGCGTCAAGGCGGCGAAGCGCGTCGAGGCGGCGAAGCGCGCCAGGGCGGCGAAGCGCGTCAGGGCGGCGGAGCGCGTCAAGGCGGCGGAGCGCGTCAGGGAGGCGGAGCGCGTCAAGGCGGCGAAGCGCGCCAGGGCGGCGAAGCGCGTCAGGGCGGCGGGAGCCAGCGAGGCGCGCAAGCCGGTTCGGCGCGGACTGCCGTCGCAGCACCGCGCGCAGCCGCGGCTGCGCAGCCGTCCGGCGACGACCAGCCGCCTAAGCGGAAGCGCCGCCGGCGTCGCCCGCAAAGCCCGGCCAACGTGTAACGCCGTCGCGACGGGCTTTATAGAAGGCCAAGCGGCACAGAATCGCTTGGCTTTCCAAAACAAAAGGCTGTACCGACGTTTGCGGAGCTTATGCGCTCCCTTGCGTCAGTACAGCCTTTTTGGCTGTGCGCTCGTGCGCCTGCCGGAACTACAACGGATTGGGACGTGGCTGAAAAGCAATGCATAGCAGCCCAAGTACAGCACGTCGATTTTATATAGCTTTATTTTTATATAACTTTACAGACATATAACTAGATGGTAATATAAAAGCATGATTAACGATAAACTATTTGAAGCATTGGCCGAGCCGCACCGGCGACAAATTCTTGACTACCTGCGACTCAAGGAGCGTACCGTGGGTGAACTGGTAGAGCTGTTTGCGTTAAGCCAGCCGGGTATTTCCAAGCATTTGCGGATACTACGCGAAGCGGGGCTGGTCCGGATTCGCAAGGAAGCGCAAAAGCACATTTATGCGCTGAATGCCCGGCCGCTGCGGGACATCGATACGTGGTTCGAGCCGTACCGCGAATTTTGGTCGAACAAGCTGGACGATCTGGAACGGCATCTGGACGAGCAAGCGGCCATTGATGCCAACAAACGCCATTAAACAAGGAGGGAAATCGATGCTGGCGGTAATCGAGCGCGACGGGAACGGGTATATCGCCCGTTTTGAGCGTCGTTACAAGCATGCCGTGGACAAGGTTTGGGCCGCGCTAACCGACAATGAACAGCTGGGTAAATGGTTCCCGGAGCTGAGCGTCGAGGATTTGCGTACGGGAGGGCGAATCCGTTTTGACATGCGCGACGGGACATTCGTCGATATGAATATTTTGGACTGTAAGCCGTTGAAAGCTCTGGAGTATACGTGGGGTTCCGACACCGTACGCTTCGAGCTGTATCCCGATGGCGCCGGCTGCCGACTGCTGCTGCTGGAGCGGTTGAACGGGCTGACCGACCATACGCCCAAGGATTTGGCCGGCTGGCACGTCTGCCTGGATGTAATTACGGTGATTCTCGACGGAAGCGAGCCGCAAGGGCGTAAAGCAAACTGGGAAATTCAATTTGCAGCCTATCAGCAGCTCTTGGCGGCTTATCGCCAGCTATGAGGGGGGCGGGATTCATGTCCCGTCAGCGCCCGAGGCCGCATGAAGCAAGCTCCGGCACCTGATTTGCAGGTGCGGGGCTTTTTTTAATTTCGCAAATACATTAACCTATGTTATTATTACCATAGGATACTGATAACGAGGTGAACGTGATGTCGATTCATTTTGCGCTGCTGGGGCTGCTCAGCTGCCGACCGCTGACCGGGTACGATTTGAAAAAAATCATCCAGGAATCCCCGTTCATGTACTGGTCGGGCAACAACAATCAAATCTATAAAGCGCTGGTGGAGCTGCTTGACGAAGGACAGGTGACCTGCGAGGTACAGCAACAGGAAAGTGCACCGCCGAAAAAAGTGTACACGATCACATCTTCGGGCCTGTCCGAGCTGAAAAAGGGGGTGTTGGCCCCGCCCGAGCCGCCGGAAATGAAGAAAACCTTCCTGCTTCAGCTGGCTTGGTCCGATCTGCTGGATGCAGCCGAGTGGGAAGGCTTGTTGTCGGCTTATGAGCAGGAGGTCCGCATGCGCCTTTTACTGGGGCAGGAGCAGCGCCGCCGCGGCAGCGCGTTTGCTCCGGGCCGAACGCCGCGCGAGCAGCGGTTATGGTCAATGATTGACGACAATATCGAGGCATTTTATCGCCATGAATTACAGTGGGTCCAGCAGCTGCGAGAGGAGTTTGGCAGTTCGGACAACAAGGAGGACAAGAAAATGAATGTGGAGCACAAGCAATATCAAGGCGCTGCGTATATCGTCTATACACCCGAGGCCGCGCCGCTCGCGACCGAGCAAGATGTGCTCGACCTGATTGCCGTTTGCATGGAGACCGACGTATGGCGGGTTTTGCTGCCGGCTGAAGCGTTGGCCGACGATTTTTTCAAGCTGCGTACGGGGCTGGCCGGGTATATGCTGCAGAAATTCGCCAACTATCGGGTCAGAGGGGCTCTCGTAATCACTGACGAGTCAAAGCTCAAGGGCAAAATGAAGGAGCTGGTCGCAGAGCTGAATCGCGGCGGCGAGTTCCGCGTCTTCAACGATCGGGGAGAAGCGGAGGTTTGGTTGGTGGGCTGAGAGTACAGCACCCGCTTCATTGAAGAAACGTCGGTTCACGTTATTACGACGAGAGCTGGCATTTGCTTGTAGTCGTCAAGTTAAAGCTTTCGATTCGCTGCTGAGCGTAGTCGTAGGTATCATCCAGACTACCGTCGACGTATTGCGGATAATGCTGTTCGAAAGTCGGCAGGTATTCGTATTGTGCGTGCAGGCTGTTGAGGGGCTGCAGCGAAGGAGATTCGGCGCTGGCTACCGACGAGAAGGCCACAAATACTAGGGATCATGGCCATCCAGATCCCTATGACTTGCTTGTTCTTCATCATTATTCCTTCTTTTTTGAGTAAGCATAGCCGATCCAAAAATGCGACAACCTGAAAACTATACAAGAAAACCAAAAGTTTGTTCAATAGACAAACTAACCTCGCCGTGCTACGCTGTTTGCATAGCAAACGTTGGAGGGAATTTCGATGCAAACATCACGAGTAAGATGGGTATCCAGTACGCCGGATGCGCCTTGGCAGGAGCGGGAAGCGGCGGTTGTGTCGGTTGAAAAGCCGGATTTGACGGTGACGGAGGAGCTTTTTCAACGGGTGGAAGGGTTCGGGGGCTGCTTTAATGAGTTGGGGTATGTCGCCCTGCAAAAGCTGTCCTCTGCAGACCGCGCTGCGGTGCTGCATGCGTTGTTTCATCCCGAAGGGGAGCAGCGGTTCGATATCTGCCGGCTGCCGATTGGCGCGAGCGATTATGCGCTCGATTGGTACAGCTTGAACGAGACGGACGGCGATCTGGCGATGGAGCATTTCTCCATTGAGCGCGACCGCCAGCTGCTTATTCCTTACATCAAGGAAGCGCTGGCGCTGAACCCGGAGCTGAAGCTGTTTGCTTCGCCGTGGAGTCCGCCGACGTGGATGAAGCATCCTCGGGCATACAACTATGGAACGCTGCGCTGGGAGCCGGAGATTTTGCAGGCCTATGCGCTGTATTTTGTGAAATTTGTGCAGGCTTACCGCGAGGAAGGCATTACGATCCATCAGGTTCATGTGCAAAATGAAGTCGTCGCCGATCAGAAATTTCCATCGTGCGTGTGGACCGGCGAGCAGCTGCGCGATTTTATCCGCGATTATTTGGGGCCCGCCTTCGAGCGGCACGGTTTGGATACGGAAATCTGGCTGGGCACGATCAATGCGCCGGAGCCGTGGGACGAATGGCAGAAAAAGAAAGCGACCGGCCACGACGCTTACGCCCATACGGTGCTCAGCGACCCGGAAGCGTATCGGTATGTCAAAGGCGTCGGCTACCAGTGGGCCGGCAAATACGGTATTCAGCGCACGGTGCAAAGCTATCCGGAGCTGCGGTACATGCAGACGGAAAACGAATGCGGCGACGGCGAAAATACGTGGTTTTACGCGCAATATGTGTTCAGCCTCTTTCAGCATTACTTTACGAACGGCGTCAATGCCTATATTTACTGGAACATGGTGCTGGAGCCGACAGGGCGCAGTACGTGGGGCTGGGAGCAAAATTCGATGTTGACCGTCGATCCGGCGAATGCCGCGTTAAAGCGCAACCCGGAGTATTATGTAATGAAGCATTTTGCGCATTTTGTGGCGCCGGGGGCGCAGCGGCTCGGGCTGCAGGGCCCGTGGACGGGCGATGCCGTCGCGTTCGCTGCTCCGGATGGCCGACGTGTTGTCGTGCTCGCCAATCCGTTCAAAGAGACGCGGACGGTGCATCTGGCCGAGCGTTCAGGGACGTACCGGCTGGAGCTGGCCGCGGATTCCTTTAATACGATTGTATTCGAGGCATAGGCGCGTTTACGGGTCCCCGCTGCCGGCGAAGCCCTTTTGGGGTAAAATAGCTCGACGCTACCGCTGCACACGGCAACGATCAGCTCGCCGGACAGCGTTGTGCGGCGCGGACCAGACGGATGCCCTGCGGCTCGCTCCGCTATCCGTCTGTCCAATGAACGAAAACAGGCCCGTCTGCAGGGCGCTTCCCGAGTTCACGCCCGTCCGGCGTGGCGAGGAGCCTTGCCAAGCGGCCTGTTTTTACTGTTTTCCGGCAGAGGGAGCGGGGGGGAGGCCGCTAGGGCTGAAAGCTGTCGATAAAGCGACGGGCGCTGGTCGACAAGTAGCGGTCGGCCAACCAGACGAGACCCGCTTGCGATTCAAACTGCGCATCGGCAATGTCCAGCAAGCGGATGCCGGCTAGCGGGAAGGACGAGGTGACCGATTTGGGCAGCACGGTAGCGCCGATACCGGCGGCGACGAAGGAGAGGATGACCGCAACGCTGGAGCATTCGCAAAGCACGTGCGGCGCAAGTGAGCTTTGGCGAAACTCGTTCATCACCTGTTCGTGCATCAAGAAGGTATGGTCGGTTTTCAAGGTTAAAAAAGGATGCCGAGCCAGCTCCTTCAGGCTGATAGCGGCGGTATCGCCGTTGTTGGCTGGAGCCGGAGGACCCCAATCCTGCGGCAGCAGCGCGACGAACGGATCGGAAGGCAGCTTCAGCTCGGCGTATCGCTCGGCGCCGGAAGCGGCCTCGAAGGGCAGGCGGGTGACGACCAGCTCGATTTGACGCTGCTCCAGCAGTTCGCCGAGCAGGAAATGATCGCCCTCCTGAATTTTGAACGACACGCGGGGATATTGCTCGCCGAAGCGGCGGATTTTGTCCGGCAGCAGCGAAATACAGGAAACGGCGGTGCCGATGGACAACACGCCTTGTACGCCGGCATCCAGCTCCTTAACCTCCTGCACCGTTTCGTGGAATTGGCGCAGCAGCGTTTCGGCCCGAACGCGCAAAAGCGCGCCCGCCTGCGTGAGCTTGAGCCGGTTGCCGCTGCGGTCGAACAGCTGCACGCCCAGCTCCTGCTCCATCAGCTTGAGCTGGCGGCTCAGCGGCGGCTGCTCCATATTGAGCAGCTTGGCTGCCCCGGTTACCTGACCTTCCTCGGCAACGGTCAGAAAGTAGCGCAATTGGCGTAAATCCATTAAAAATGGCTCCTTGCTTACCATACCTTGCGGATATGGAAAATGTATAAAACAGATATTATTAATATACATCGCTTACTGGTATCATTCAATTAACAACATCACGCTGAAAGGACGGAGCAGGCAATGACATTTGAAATTCCTGTGGAGCGTACGCTCCAGCCCAAAACCAAGCCGGCCGAGGACAAGCTCGGATTCGGCAAATATTTTACCGATCATATGCTGATCATGGATTACGAGGAGGGAGCGGGCTGGCACGCGCCGCGCATTATCCCTTACCAGCCGATTACGCTGGACCCGGCAGCCAAGGTGTTTCACTACGGACAGACCGTTTTTGAAGGATTAAAAGCCTACCGGACCGCCGACGATAAAGTCCTGATGTTCCGTCCGCAGATGAACCTGAGCCGGCTGAATGCATCGAATCGCCGCTTGAGCATTCCCGAGATCGATGAAGCTTTGGCATTGGAAGCGCTTAAAAAGACGGTGTGGGCCGACCGCGACTGGATCCCGGCTGCACCGGGCACGTCGCTTTATGTTCGACCGTTCATCATCGCTACAGAGCCGCTGCTGGGCGTTTCGCCGTCGCTGAAATACCGCTTTATGATCATCATGTCGCCGGTAGGCGCTTATTATTCCGAAGGGATCAACCCGGTCAGCATTCATGTCGAAGCCGAATATGTGCGGGCGGTGGCCGGAGGCGTGGGCGAGGCCAAAACCGCCGGCAACTACGCCGCCGGTCTGAAAGCACAGCAGGAGGCGTCGGGCCGCGGCTACTCGCAGGTGCTGTGGCTGGATGGCGTGCATCGCGAATACATCGAAGAGGTCGGGAGCATGAACGTGTTTTTCCGCATCGGCGACCGCGTGGTGACACCTGCGCTCAACGGCAGCTTGCTGGCCGGCGTGACGCGCGATTCCGTGCTCAAGCTGCTGCGGCATTGGGGAGTTCCGGTCGAGGAGCGCGCAGTATCGATTACCGAGATCGCCGACGCGCATCGCGACGGCACGCTGCACGAAGCGTTCGGCACCGGCACCGCAGCGGTTGTGTCGCCGATTGGCGAGCTGAGCTGGCAGGGCGAGGCTATGACCATCGGCGGCGGCTGGATGGGCGAGCTGGCGCAGCGGCTCTACGACACGCTGACCGGGATTCAGACCGGCAGGCTGGCCGACGAGTTCGGCTGGCGGGTGGAGCTGGGCGAGGGCTAGGCGGATACGTTTTAAGGATAAAAAATGCGCTCAAGATTGTCTTGAGCGTATTTTTTTGTCATGCAGACAGAATAGTTTGCGAAGCAATTTTTGTCGCTTGCCGCCTGCTGTTCACTGCTAGGGCCGCTTGGCGTGGGCGAAGAGGGCTTATCTTACTCAAAATCGCCGCCACCATAGGCCGGCGCACTCCGGCAAGACGGTCAAGCGGTTCGTGCGCACCTCTTTCGCCAGTTCTTCGCCGAAGAAGAAGCCGCACAACCTTGCCGCTTCTTCCACATCGGCAAAGTGATAGTCGAGTCTTTGCCATCTACGACTGAATCCGTAGCGTTGCTCAAGTAAAGCAAAGTAACCTGTTAAAAAATCCGGCGGCGACGGTTCCGTATAGCCAGTACCCAATGTTTCGAAAATAATCGCAATGGCTCCCGGACGTAAAACGCGGCGGATTTCTTGCATAGCCACGTCGAGCCGGGACTCCCAGCCGCTTGAAGTTGAACTGGCAGAGTAGCAAAGGCTCCATCCGGCGACGACCAGATCGGCACTTGAAGACGGAGCAGCAATCCGGGCCATGTCGCATACGGCGGTGCGCCAAACAGCGGAGCCCCCCGCTGCACGTAGCTTGCATTTTGCGATCTCCAGCATTGCAGCGGAGGCGTCCAGCGCCAGCAAGGAGCGCCCCTCTTGTGCCAGAGGTATCGTCAGTCGGCCTGTACCTGCGCCCAAGTCGATGATGTCGAGCCCATGCGGATCGCAAATCTCGCGTATGGCGGGAAGCAGCGAAGGTTGCCGGGAGATTAATGCCTCATAGATTTCCGGCGCGTAACGATAAATATCGTCGTGGTTCATTTCATCACTCCTGTCGATAACTTCGGTTACAGCATAAACGTTAACGCAGGGTGAAGGTCAATATCGGAACCGGCTTTTTGATTTAACGGATCGGTACAGCGGCTACCACGTGTACCAGTTCGGAGAGCGCCCTATGTTTGGTCATATAGCCGTGCTGCTCCAGCCATTCCAGAACCAGCGCAAGCGACGTCATTGGCTTGTCGGTCAAACATTCCAACAGATCGCTACGACCCTCCCGCTGCAATTGGCGGTAATAATGCTCCTGCGCTTGACGATCGGTGAACATAAAGCCTGCAAAACCGATACGTCCTTTTGGCCTTAGCACCCGCTGAATTTCTGTTAAAGCTAGCAGCGTTTGCTCATCATTCAGATGATGGAGGGCGAAGCTCGATACGACAAAATCAAATTGCCCATCCATAAACGGAAGAGCCAACAGGTTGCCGCGCCGGGCCTCGATGTGCGGGAATTTGCTACCAAAGGCCGCCAGCATCGCTGGAGATTGATCAACGGCATACAGGGTACAGCCGCTCTCCAGCAATTTCGCTGTCAGATTACCCGTACCCGTACCTGCATCCAGCCCGCTTTCGGAGGCAGCGGGGCGAATCCAATCGCACAACGTGCGAAGCGCGGGGCCGTAATCGGCAAATAGCTCCGAATTTTGTTGGATAACATCATCCAGATGAGCAGCCATGTGGTCAAAGTTCCACACATCGTGCCATGAAGTTCGAGTTTCGCGGAGCTTTTTTGCCCCTGCAGCCAGTTCACAAATTTGCTGCAGCGGCACTGTTTGCTCTTTTTTCAGCAAACTGATCATGCTCTCGGTTGTTTGAACTTGCTGTTTATAGGCCAGCAAGGCGACGTACATAATGGAGCGCTGCATTTCCAGATAGGCAAGCAATTCCTTTTTGCGGTCGGAATCGACATGTTCTAAAGCACATTTGATCTGTTCCAGCGACATCCCTGCTTCACGTAGCGCCGTGATCGTCTGCAGCCGCCAGAGGTCCTGTTCTGTAAAGATCCGGTACTGGTTACCCGATTGTTTAGCGGGAGAGATGAGTCCTTTTTGTTCGTAAAGACGAATAGCCCGCGGAGAAATGTTCAGTTTTTGAGCAGCTTCCTGGATCAGCATGATGCTATCCTCCCATGAATCCGTTGAACCTTATCGCAGTGTCAAGGTCAGCGTTCTCATTATAAAAAACCCGCAGTTCCGCTCAGAGAGCAAACGCAGGCGTAAAAATAAATTCTAGCAGGCTGCAAACAACGCCTGCTTATTCCACACCGGCATAGAACAGCAGGTAATTCTGGCTGTTTTGCGTCCAGTAGTCCCCTTCGTGACGACCGGCGTTCAGATGAAGCTGGGACGGCAAGCCCCGGCTTTCCAGCACCTCTTGAAGCTTGCGGCTGCCTTCATAAAATTTATACTCGTCCTCCAGTCCGCAATCGAGGTAGACTTGAATCCCGCTCAGGTCCTGCGTTTGCGCCAGCTGAATCGGGTCGCGTTCCTTGCGTTTTTCGTCGGACGGATACAGCATATAGCGAATGGAGCTGCCCTTGCTCCAGTCGTCGAGCCAAAGCGCCGGGCTATGGCCGCCGGCTTTGGCGAACAACTCGGGGTGGGCGAACGCCAGATGCAGGCTGATAAAGCCGCCCATCGACAATCCCCCGATATACCGGCCAGGTTTTTCAGCAATCGTCCGGTAATGACTGTCGACGTAGCCGATAACGTCGTTGATCAGGTAATCCTCGTACATGTCGGTCGGTGAGGTGTTTAGCCCGTAGCTGTTGTCCACGTCGGGACACACGATGATCAGTGGAGCGATGCGGCCCGCGTTGATCAGCTCATCGGCTTTACGGTCCAGATGCATGTCGTTAAACCAGGAGCCTTCGTTGCCGCCATAGCCGTGGATCATGTAGAGCACCGGATAGGTACGGCTGCCGTCGTAGCCCTTGGGCAGATAGACTCGCATAGCCATATCCCGATCCAGCGCGGTACTGTGCAGGACTACGTTGGAAACCTCGGAAGCGGCCAAGGGCGCGGCGGGGCTTGGGGCAGGCGTTGCTGCCGGAGCTGTAGTTGATGGCACGCCGGTTGCCGGGCTGGTGCAGGAGGTGATGGCAAACGCCATCATCAGCAGGGCGATGATTTTGCTCATTTTCATGGGATTCCTTCCTTGATCCACCTTTGCGCGAACTTGCGGCTGCAGATCTTGTCCCCGGCCGCTTGTACTTGTATTCGTGGAAAATAGCGGAAACCCTGCCGCTTTGGCAAAAAAGATCCGCCCTTCCGGACGGCTTGCGCAACCTTATGCAAACTGCGTCCGGTACAGTCTGGCATACAAGCCGTCGCGCTCCAGCAGCTCCTCGTGCGTGCCTGATTCGGCTACGCGGCCGTGGTTCAACACGAGAATGCGGTCGGCGGACAAAATCGTCGAAAGACGATGGGCGATGACGAGTGTGGTACGCCCTTTCATGAGGGTCTCCAGCGCAGCCTGCACTTGGGCTTCGGATTCGGAATCGAGGTGCGAGGTTGCTTCGTCCAGCACAAGGATGCGGGGGTTCTTGAGCATGGCCCGAGCGATGGCGATGCGCTGTTTTTCCCCGCCGGAGAGCCGGTGACCGCGCTCGCCGACGACGGTTTCATAGCCGTCCGGCAAGGCGGCGATGAAGTCGTGGATGCAGGCTTGGCGGCAGGCCTGCTCCAGCTCTTGCCGGCTGGCGTCTTCCCGCGCCAGCCGAAGGTTGTCGGCGATGGTGGCATGCAGCAGGAACGGCTCCTGCGTGACGTATGCGAGCTGACTGCGCAAGGAAGCGAGCGTAACGCGGCGAACGTCGTACCCGTCGATGAGGACATCGCCATGTGTCGGATCGTGCAGCCGCGCGAGCATGCCGATCAGCGTGGTTTTGCCGGCTCCGCTCGGGCCGACGAGCGCCAGCATGCCGCCGGCCGGCAGCCGGAAGCTGATATCGGCGAGCGCCGGAGTGCCGGAAGCGTAGGCGTAGGAGACGCTGCGGAATTCGACGTCGCCGCGCACAAGCGGGAGCGGAGCGGCGTCATGCTGTTCAGCCATTTCTGCCGGCAGATCGGTAAATTCGAAGATGCGCTGCATGGTGCCCAGCGAGGAAGCCATGTCCAGATGGGCGTTAAACAGCGTCGATATCGGATCGTACAGGCGGCCGGTCAAGGAGACGAATGCAATCAGATCGCCGAGCGACATGCGTCCGCTCATCACGCTCCAGCCGCCGAACAAATAGATCACGGCAGCGCCAAGCGGGCTGGAGATCGCGCTCATCATTCCCGACCAGCGCCCGATCAGCCGCAGCTTCAGCTCCAGCTGCATCGCCTGCTTGTTCAGGGCAAAAAAGCGATCGGCTTCGGCCGTTTCGCGCCCGAACAGCCGCGTGAGCAGCGCGCCGGATACGCCGAAGCTTTCGGCGAGCTGCGACGACATCCGGCCGTACAAAGCTTGCGTTTCGCGGCGCATGGCGGTGCGGCGGTGCGAGACGCGGCGGGCCGGCCAGATGAGCAGCGGCAGCGCGACAAAGGCAACAAGTGTCAGTCGCCAGTCGAGGTGCAGCAGGATGACGATGGAGATGACAATCTGCACGCTTTGCGTAACCCATGAGACGATCGTTCCGGTGACTGTGCCTTGAACGGACTGGACGTCGCTGATGACGCGCTGGATGATGTCGCCGATTTTCGTATGGGTAAAAAAGCTCATCGATTGCCGCTGCACGTTTCGGAAGATGGCGCGGCGCAGGTCGTAAGTGACGCTTTGGCTGATTTTGTTGTTCATATGGTTCTGCCAGACGTTGATGGAGCCCTTGAGCACGGGGCTTGCGACCATCACGGCAGCAAACAGGGCGAGCAGTTTAAAATCGCGCTGCGGTATCGCTATGTCGACGATCGCACGCATCGCAAGCGGCGTACCGAGACCGATCAGCGTCGCGGCCAGCGCCAGCAGCACGATGACGGCAAGCCGCCGCCAATAAGGACGGAACAAGCGCAGCACGCGTCCCCACGGCACAGCAGCTTTCGCGTCGGCCGGCGCCGGGGCGTCGGCGGCGCGGCCCGCGCGTGGCAGGCGGCTCTGCGCGTTGGAACGATGCGCAAAGCTGTCCGCCGGACCGGAAGACGGACGGGGAGCTGTGCCGCCGCCGATTGCGCTTGAAGCGTCGGCCGCGCGTTTACGCCTGCCGACTTCGGACGGCTGCACATCAGCTGCCGGTGAACCTGCTACGGGTGAAGGCGGCTCGGTTTCTTTTTGACCCTTATATCGTTCTGATTCAGCTTTGGACTTCATGGGAAGAACCTCCTGCATGTGTACGGTTTTGCTCTTATTCTATCGCTTGTATAAGACATCAATTGTCATATACAATAAAAATACGAGCAAGAGGAGGGATGGCAAGTGAAGGCGGACCGACTGCTAAGCCTGCTGCTGTTGCTGCAAAATCACGGCAAAATGACGACCCGCGAGCTGGCTGCCCGACTGGAGGTCACGCCGCGCACGGTATGTCGCGATATGGAGGCGCTGAGCGCAGCGGGTATTCCGGTTTATGCCGAGCGCGGTCCGCATGGAGGCTGGACGATGACGGAGGGCTACCGCACGAAGCTGACGGGGTTGCGCCCGCAAGAGGTGATGGCGCTGCTGCTGAACAAGCCGTCGAGCCTTTTACGCGACTTGGGCATTGGCCCGGATTTCGATCTGGCCTATCAGAAGCTGGTGGCGTCGTCGCCCGCTCATTTGCGTCATTATGCCGGGGAACTGCAGAATCGGCTGCATATCGACGGCAATGCCTGGTTTAAGGCGCTGGAGTCGTATCCGTTTTTGGCGACGGTACAAGAGGCGGTCTGGAGCTGCCGCAAGCTATGGATGAAGTATCCGCTGCCGCGGGGACCGTACGAAGGGATCGTCGAACCCTTGGGTCTGGTGGCCAAAAGAAATGTGTGGTATTTTGTTGCCGGACTGGAGGGGGAGCTGGCGTTTTTTCGCGTATCGCGGCTAGAGGAGGCGGAGCTGCTGGAGGATACCTTCCAGCGGCCTGACGATTTTGATCTGTCGGCGTATTGGGAGCGTGCCAGCACCGCGTATGTCAACGGACGGCTGGCGTATCGGTTGAAGGCCCGGCTACGCGAGGAAGCGTTCAGCTTGCTGCCTCCTGGGCAAAAAGCCCGGCTGCATGCCACCGTCTGCGAGCTTGACGGCTGGCTGACGTCAGAGCTGGAGTTCCGCTCTTACGATGCAGCGCTCGCTGCGATGCTGAGTCTTGGCAACAGGGTGGAGGTGCTGGAGCCTGCGGAGCTGCGGGAGGGGCTGCGGGCTGCGGCACTAAGTGTCGCGGCGTTGTACGGTACGGGGGAGCCAGCGGATGCACACCGAGGTCCAGCGAACGCGTAGATCAGTGAGGCTTGAAGATGCGCTGCCTGCTGCGCTGGAGCAAAGCAAGCCGACGGACGTTGTCCGCGCTGCGGGCAGCGGCAGCCAAGGCGAGTGAGCCGGGGATTTTACGCAAAACCATCTATTGAAAGAAAACAGGGGAGCTTAGCGGTGGCAGATTGGATTAGAAGCGGTAAAGCCGTACTGGCGGGATATATAATCGGCGTTGTGTTGATCCTTGTGTTCAGCTGGGGGTGGGGGTTGCTCGGGTTGGCCGGCACGCCGCTCGCCGGCGTGCTGACGCTGGTCGTCTCGGCCGGTATCGGCGGGTTTGCAGCGGCACGGGTTACGCAGCGTTTTCGAATCGTAACGGCAGCGATTGTCGGCGCGGTGATGATCGTATGGGCGCTTTATACGGCCAAGTCCGCAGCGCTAAGCTGGGTACAGCTGCTGCCTATTGCAGCAGCCGCTGTCGGCGGCTGGCTTGCGGTGCGCAGCAAGCCGGTCGTCCGCGACAACGAGCGAATCTGAGCCGCTGCCGCTTTGAAACTTCCAGCCGAGCACTGTGCCGACACCGAGAAGGGCAAGAGCAGCGACGATTAACCTGAATTTTTTCAATAAACCCGTCTCCTTGTAAATTACGCGCCAATGCGGTCGTTCACCCGAACGACAGCTTGCGGCAAAGTCAAAAAAAGCGTTCGCTCGTGCTCATCGCACAGGCGGGCGCTTTGCTCTTGCATAGGGTGGAGCGGTAAGGGTAGTGAACCTGCTGCTTCCGGCATAGAGAGGCGTGTTGCTTGGCAAACGGGCCAAGCTACTGGACAGGCTTTACCTTGCGGGACCCTCTGATCGGCTCTGCAGGTCCGGCGTCGCCGACAGACGAGCTTTCTCTGGGAAGGAATCTGCCGGTTGCCGAATCTCTGCGAAGCGGCTGTTTGGCAGCTTGTTTCCTTTGCTTGGCGGCTTTTTGCCGCGCCAGATTAACCAGAGTAGCCGGCGGGTTGCTGCGAATGGCCG
This sequence comes from Paenibacillus athensensis, assembly GCF_004514475.2. Lineage (GTDB taxonomy): Bacteria > Bacillota > Bacilli > Paenibacillales > NBRC-103111 > Paenibacillus_AL > Paenibacillus_AL athensensis. Next base: position 453,532 of record NZ_MYFO02000002.1, read on the forward strand.
GAGAAGCGCCATTGACCACAGTGACCGTAATAGCGGCTTTTGCGGCAGGCATCGTGGGCGATGCGAGCTTGCTGCTGTATTTTTGCCGGGTTTTGCGGATATGTTCGATCCAAGCTTCCGGCCGGATGCCGTCCTTATGGGCCTTATAGATTCGTTCGGCTTGCACTTTGGCTGCATCGTGATCGTCCTGCAGCTCGCGGATGACCGGCAGATACACGTTCATTATGCGCTCGGCCAGCTCCTTGCCACACAGGTTGTGCAGATGACGGAGGATGATTTCTTCAAATCGGTCCAATGTGCTATGCATCATGCTCTACCCACTCCTCTCGGTTCTCATCGTACGTAAAGTAGCTGATTAAGGATAAGAGTTCGTTCATTCCTTCGTCGCAAAAGGCGATTTGGTTGCCGAGCTGCAGCGCGTCCAAGCGGCGCCCGTGTTTGTCTCGGGTCATGCGTTCATAAAAAAACGAATATTTATCCATTATTTGTGTTTGGTTGCGGTCATATTCATCCTTGACGATATCCATTTTGTTATCGGCCATCTGACCGATGACAATAGCCGGATGCGCCGGACCGCAAGGATCGCTCCCGCGTTCGTCGCATTCGTAGCGGTGGTCGACAATAAACTGCGTCCACAAGGGATTCGTGTCGCCCAAGAATGCTAGAACATTGTTGAAGCCGGAATACCGTTCCGGGAAGCATTGAATTTTGACAATGCATCCGATTTCGCCGATTTGCTTCTCCTCCGCCTTGCTTGCCCAGCTCGCAGCTTGCTCAAAGCTGATCGTGGTGTAAAAAGCAGGTCCAAAATCACGGTCGGTCGCACGCCAATAGGCACGGCTGAGCAGACGCTCCTTCAATGGAGCGATACAGCTGGCAACGGTCGCGTGATACACATAGCGGGGGAAAATGAACGGCCCGTTCAAACCATTATGAAGCTGAACATATTTATTATTCAAAAGGGAGTCCACCTCTATCATATCATACATATATCCGGTCATTCGAACGTCATTTTACCCGATAGATCGCTGCAGCCTGCTCAAAAGCGAGCTTGGCGAGCAAGACGATGGGAATTTCTTACCTTTTCGTGAGAATGCTTGCAGGAGACCAGAAAGCGTAAATAATTTTTATACAAAAAATACAATTTAAGTATAAAACATACAGTCGGATTGCGCCAGAAATTTCTTCATGCAACGCCTGTCCGCCTTCAGGGAAAGCTTTGGATGAAAAAGGAGCTGCGGTCCCGAACGAAAAAAAGCTTCCCACCCTTCTGCGGTGGCGAAGCTTTTTGCTGTCTCCAAGGGAAGCCGAAGCGCCGGCCATCCGGTCGTTCGCTTCAGCCGAAGCGCACGGCCTGCCGGTTCACGCTTGCAGCGGCAGACGCTGGCGCGCCGTTTCCGGCTGGTTGCCCGGTCCGGTTGCCGCCGGATGGTCCCGGCCGTTCTTGGCGCCAAAGCCTGCAGCCTCGCCGGACGAGCCGGATGCGTCGGACGCCCCGCTCCCGGGACCGCGTCCCTTGCCGTAAGGGATGCATAGCGGCGTACCGAGCAGCGGATCGACGATCATTTGGCATTTGAGCTGAAAAACCGACTCCACCATTTCGGCGGTGACGATATCCTCCGGCGGCCCCTCGGCGGCAATGCGCTTGTCTTTGATCGCGACGATATGATGGGCGTAACGGCAGGCAAGATTGATATCGTGCAGCACCATAACGACGGTGCGTCCGTGCCGCTGATTCAGCTCGTACAAGAGATCGAGTACTTCAATCTGATGCGCCATATCGAGGTAGGTCGTCGGCTCATCGAGCAGCAGCGCGTCCGTTCCCTGAGCCAGCGTCATCGCGATCCAGGCCCGCTGGCGCTGGCCGCCGGACAAAGCGTCTACCGGATGGTCGGCCCACGCGGTCAGCCGCGTAGCTTCAAGCGCCTCCAGCACCATGCGTTCGTCTTCTGCCGACCACTGCCGCGCCCAGCTCTGATAAGGGAAGCGGCCCTGCTTGACGAGCTGCAGGACGCTGAGTCCTTCAGGAGCAACCGGCCCTTGCGGCAAAATCGACAGCTGCTTGGCAATCTCCTTGGTCGGCAGCTTGGCGATGTCCCGGCCGCTTAGCAGCACGGAGCCGCCGGACGGCTTCAGCAGGCGGGCCAAAGCCCGCAGCAGCGTCGATTTGCCGCAGCCGTTGGCTCCGATAAACACCGTAATTTTCCCCTCCGGTATCGAGACGTTCAGCTTGTCGTAAACAAAGCTCTCTCCATAGGCGAGCGTCAAATCCTTGGCTTCCAATGTAATCACGCGAGCTCCATCCTTTCTTCTACTGGTGACGGTTGCGATACAGCAGGTAGATAAAATACGGCGCGCCGACGGTGGCGATAAAAACGCCGCAAGGCACGTCAAACGGCGGGAACGCCGTGCGGCCGAGCAGATCGGCGAGCATAACCAGCACGGCGCCGATGCAGGCCGATGCCGGCAGCAGCCCGCCGTGCGCGCCGCCAACGAGCCTGCGCGCGATATGCGGCGCCATCAGGCCGACGAAGCCAATGCCGCCGGCAAAGGCGACGGCTGAGCCGGCCAGCCCGATGCTGACGAGCAGCATCCACAGCCGCTCGCGCTCCAGCGCGCCGCCAACGCTGACGGCGGTATCGTCGCCAAGCCGGTGCACGTTCAGCCGGCGCGCCAGAAGGAAGGCCGCCGGCAGCAGCACGGCTGTCCACGGCAGCAAAAGCCGGACCTTCGTCCACGTCGACGAGTAGATGCTGCCGGTCATCCAGATGTACGCTTCGTTGGCGGCGTAAACGCTGGGGCTTTTGACCAGCAGCATCGTTGTTAGCGAGCTCATGCCCGCGGCGACGCCGATGCCGATCAGCACAAGCCGCAGCGGCGTAATGCCACGCTTCCAGGCGAGCGCGTACACGGCCAGCCCGACGAGCAGCGCGCCGCAAAAGGCGGCCGGCGGCAGCCAGGCGATGCTGACGGACAGCGAGTAGCTCAAGTCCTCGCGCGTGAAAAAAGCGAGGAAGCCGACCGCTGCTGCCGTAGCGCCGCCGGTGACGCCGAGCATATCCGGCGATGCCAGCGGATTGCGGATCATGCCTTGCAGAATCGCGCCGGAGACAGCCAGCGAGGAGCCGACCAGCAGGCCGATGACCAGGCGCGGCAGCCGGAAGGAATACAATACGAGATGGTCGCCCTTGGAGCCTTGTCCGAACAGGGCTTTGATCACATTCCAGGGCGCGATCAGCGTCGATCCGGTGCCGGCGCTGACCAGAAAGACGACAGCGACGAGCGCGACCAGCCACACAACGACCCGCATCGCGCGGCGCTCCAGCAGAAAGGAGAACCTTCCGAGCCTCCATGTCCAATAGCGCTTGTTCATTTGACTACCCCCTTGCGGACGATGGCGATGAGGAACGGCACGCCGATCAGCGCGGTCATCGCCCCGACGGGGACCTCCTCGGGAAAGGCGATGAAGCGGCAGGCCACGTCGGCGAGGATCAGCAGCACCGCGCCGAGCAGCGCCGAGAACGGCAGCGTCCAGCGGTGGTCGGTACCGACGAGCAGGCGCGCGAGGTTCGGCACGACGAGCCCGACGAACTGCACGGGACCGGCTACGGCCACAGCGCCGCCGGCCAGCAGAATCGTCGCCAGCACCGCACCGAGCTTGACCAGCGCAATTCGCTGGCCGAGTCCACGCGCGACGTCGTCGCCCATCATCAGCGTGTTCAGCGGTCCGGCGAGCAGCGCAGCCAGCAAGAGGCCGGCGCCGAGGTAGGGCAGCATGCCCTGCAGCAGGTCGAGCTTGCGACCGGCGACCGAGCCGGCCAGCCAGAACATCACCTCGCCGAGCGCGCGCTGATTCAGCACCAGCATCCCTTGCGTCAGCGAAACGAACAGCGCGGTGATGGCTGTACCGGCGAGCGTGAGCTTGATCGGCGTCATTCCTTCGCGGCCAAGCGAGCCGAGCGCATAGATGAACAGCGCGCTGAGGGCCGCGCCGGCAAAGGCGATGCCGGCCGATTGCTGCACCGTTGCCGCCGGCAGCAGCACAACGACGAGCACGAGGCAAAACGCTGCGCCGGCATTGATGCCGAACAAGCCGGGCGAAGCCAGCTTGTTTTTGGTCAGCGACTGCATCAGCGCGCCGGCCACGGCGAGGCAGGCGCCGACAGCAGCGGCGATCAGCGCACGCGGCACGCGCGTCGTGCGGATTACAACATGCGCTTGACTGCCGTCATATTGAAGCAAAGCGTTCAAAGCGGTACTCCAGCTCGTTTGCGTATATCCGTAAACGATGCTGATGCAGACCGAAACGAGCAGCAGCAATACGCCGAGGACGAGTAAGGACGCCTTGAACACGGAAGAGCGAATCAACGGGGTCATCGATAGTAAACTCCTTGCGAAAAATTGGGGATCAAGCGATGCCAGACCAGACTGGGCCAAGCCTGCAGACGGGTGGCTACGTTGTTCAGTTTAGAGAAAAACAGTCTTTGTGTCAATGAATTTGATAATCATTCTCAAATGAACTATTGACAAAACGTTCCATGCCCCCTACAATACAATCGATAATGAAAATCATTATCATAGATAAAAGGAGGGTTTCATACATATGCAAGCTTTTACCGGATTCATGAACAAAAAAGGGATGATCGGCTTTTTGCTGCTGGCCGTTCTCCTGCTCGTAAGCGCCTGCTCATCCGCACCGGAGGCATCGCCGTCCGCAACGGCCGCGCCGACGACCGAAGCGTCTGCGGCTCCTGCTGCCGATAAGCCGCGCGTGATCGAGCATGCGATGGGTACAACGGAAATTACCGGCACGCCGAAACGCGTTGTTGTTTTGACGAATGACGGTTCTGATACAACGATTGCTCTGGGCATCAAGCCAGTAGGCGCAGTCCGCCACTGGGTCGGTAACCCGGACTGGTACGATTTTCTGAAAGCCGACATGGACGGCGTTGTGATGGTCGGTGAAGAGACGCAGCCGAATCTGGAGGAAATCGCCAAGCTGCAGCCGGATCTGATTCTGGGCAGCAAAATTCGTCATGAAAAAATCTACGAGCAGCTCAAGGCAATCGCGCCGACGGTGATGACGGAAACCGTAGGTACGACGTGGAAGGAAAACCTGATTCTGTACGCCAAGGCGCTGAATCTGGAGGATAAGGAAAAGCAAATCCTCGGCGATTGGGACAAACGCGTAGCCGATTTCAAATCCAAAATGGGCGACAAGCTGGCAACGAAGGTGTCGATTGTCCGCTTCCAGCCGACTGAAGCGCGCATTTACTATCAGGGCTTCCCGGGCACGATAATTAAAGAGGTCGGTCTGGACCGCCCCGACAAGCAAAAAAATACCGATAAAGTGGTGCAAAACCTGACGCTTGAGCAAATTCCTGAAATGGACGGCGACGTGATGTTCTATTTCATTGCCTCCAACGAGGAAAAAGCGAAAACTACTTATCAGGAGTGGACCTCCAATGAGCTGTGGAAAAACCTGAGCGTCGTCAAGGCGAACAAAGTATTCCAAGTGGATGAAGTGTTCTGGAATATGTCCGGCGGCATTCAAGGGGCTAACCATATGCTGAACGATTTGTACAAGTTTTTTGAAATTCAATAAAACGATGGACGCGGGGCTGCCGTCTTCTTCGGAAGCGGCAGCTTTTTTACTGCTTCGCCTTTAATGGCGCCTTTCGCTTGGCTTGCAAACGGAATGGCGTTTTTTTCCGACTGGATCGAATGTCACCGCTATCCTGAAGCATCCCCCCGATTTCCTCCTTCTCACCGGCTCGGCGCAGGCAAGCGCGCAGGTCGGATGCTTGTTTGCCTCCATGATTTTTTCACAAAACTTCTCCAAAACTTCATTTTTTTAACGTTTGTTCACAATTCATTCATAATTTGGCGATCTTTTTGCTATTGAACTGATAATGATTATCATTTACAATGGGCGTGTCCAAAAATAACAATAAATTCGCGATACTGGGGGAAATGGAAGGGAGATAGCGTTTATGACCAAGGGCAACGCGCTTTATCTGCAAAGTCAGGAGCGGCGCGAATCGAATGCGCGCACGTATCCGCGCAAGCTTCCGCTGGCGCTCGTCGAAGCGCACGGCATTCGCGTCAAGGACGCCGACGGAAACAGCTATTACGACTGTTTATCCGGCGCAGGCACGCTTGCGCTCGGCCATAATCATCCGGCTGTGCTGGAGGCGATGCAGCGCGTGCTGGCGAGCGGCTTGCCTTTACATACGCTTGATTTGACGACGCCGGTCAAGGAGCGGTTTGTTGATGAATTGTTTGCGCTGCTGCCGGAGGACTTCGCCCGCCGGGCCAAAATCCAGTTCTGCGGACCGACCGGAGCAGACGCCGTCGAAGCCGCAGTCAAGCTGGTCAAGACGGCGACGGGCCGCCGGTCCATGCTCAGTTTTCAGGGCGGTTATCACGGCATGACGAACGGAGCGCTAAGCCTGACGGGCAATCTGCAGCCCAAGCAGCAGGTCGCTGGATTGATGGCGGAGGTACAGTTTTTGCCTTATCCGTATGCGTACCGCTGTCCATTTGGCGTAGGCGGCGAGGAGGGCGTACGCATTGGCGGGCATTATATCGAGCGGCTGCTTGACGATCCCGAAAGCGGCGTGGTTACTCCCGCAGGTCTGATTCTGGAGGTTGTGCAGGGCGAGGGCGGCGTTATTCCCGCGCCAGACGAGTGGCTGCGCCGACTGAGGGCGGCGACGCGTGAGCGGGGCATTCCGCTGCTCGTCGACGAGGTGCAGACCGGCTTTGGCCGGACCGGCTCGATGTTCGCCTTCGAGCGCTCGGGCATTATGCCCGATGTGCTGATTCTCTCGAAGGCGCTTGGCGGCGGCTTGCCGCTGTCGGTCGTCGTCTACGACGAGTCGCTCGATGTGTGGCAGCCGGGCGCGCACGCGGGCACGTTCCGCGGCAATCAGCTGGCGATGGCTGCCGGGACGGCGACGCTGCAGACGATCTGCGAGCTGCGGCTGGACCGCCACGCCGCCGTCGCCGGGGAGCGGCTGCTCGCGCTGCTGCGCCAGGTGCAGCGGGGCACCGGCTGCATCGGCGAGGTACGCGGCCGGGGGCTGATGCTCGGCGCGGAGATCGTCGACAAGCGGCGCGACGCCGACCGCTTGAGCAGCTACCCCGCGTTCCCGGAGCTGGCGCGGGAGATCCAGCGCCAATGTCTGACGCGCGGGCTGATTCTGGAGCTGGGCGGACGGCACGGCAGCGTCGTCCGCTTCCTGCCTCCGCTCATTGTGACGGAGGCTGAGCTGGACCACATCGCCGGGATTTTCGGCGATGCGGTGACGGCCGCCGAGCGCGTATGCGGCGTGGCGGCGGAGGTGCGCGGATGACGGAGCGCGCACCGGGGTTTGACGCCGCGTTTCTCGGAGAAAGCGCGGCGAGCCAGCGGGCGTACCGCGACTTGCTGGCGCGGACGTCCGAGGTGCTGCTCCGCGAGTACGCTTCCTCCTGGAAGCCGTATAGCGGAGCGTTGCCGCAGCAGCTGCGGGAGCTGCTGCAAAGCCGCCCGGTATGCCCGGAGGAATCGGGCATACCGCTGGGCGAGCTGCTCGACGGCGTCGGAGCGGCGGTGCTGCGCCATTCGGCGGTTGTGGCCCATCCGGCCTGCATCGCACACCTGCATTGCCCGCCCCTGCAAATCGCCTTGGCTGCCGAGCTCTTGATCTCGGCCACGAACCAGTCGATGGATTCGTGGGATCAGAGCATGGCCGGCACGCTCGTCGAGGAGCAGGTGATCGCATGGCTGTGCGGCTTGTACGGCTTGGGGCCAAACGCCGACGGCGTGTTCACCAGCGGCGGCACGCTGTCGAACTACATGGGGCTGCTGCTGGCCCGCGACCATTACGCCCGGCGCGTATGGGGCTGGAATGTGCAGCAGGACGGCTTGCCGCCGGCCTATGGCCGGCTGCGCGTGCTGTGCTCGGCGGACGCGCATTTCACCGTGCGTCAGTCGGTGGCCCAGCTCGGGCTTGGCGAAAACGCTGTGGTGCCGGTCGAGGTCGACAGCAGCCACCGGATGCGCCCGGACGCGCTGGAGCGCGAGCTGGTGCGGCTGGAGCAGGAGGGACAACTGCCGTTTGCGCTGGTCGCTACGGCGGGCACGACCGATTGCGGCAGCATCGATCCGCTGCCCGAGCTGGCGGCGATTGCCCGCCGGCATGAGTTGTGGCTGCATACAGACGCCGCATACGGCGGCGCGCTGGCGCTCAGCGACCGGGAAGCGGGCCGGCTGCGCGGGCTGGCCGAGTCGGACTCGGTGACGGTTGATTTTCATAAATGGCTGTTCCAGCCGGTCAGCTGCGGCGCTTTTTTGCTGAACGACAAGCGGCGCTTTGATTATATCCGGCTTACGGCAAGCTATTTGAACCCCGAGGAGGACGAGGATCACGGCGTTCCGAATCTGGTGACCAAGTCGCTGCAAACGACGCGGCGATTTGACGCGCTCAAGCTGTATATGAGCTTGCAGCATATCGGTCGCAAGGAGTTTGGCGCGATGATCGAGGCGGGGATCGATACAGCGCGCGAGACGGCGCAGATGCTCGCCGCCGATCCGGCATTCGAGCTGCTGGCGCCGCCGCAGCTTAGCACGGTGGTCTTTCGATATGCGCCGCAGACCTGTCCCTTCGACGAGGAGCCGCAGGCGTGGGCCGACCGGCTGCAGGCGGGCATCCGTGACCGGCTGCTGACGCAGGGCATGGCGGTCATTGCCAGAACCAAAGTGAACGGCCGGGCTTGTTTGAAAATGACGCTGCTCAATCCGCGCACGACCTCCGTGCACACCACTGCCGTCCTGCAGCAGATCAAGGCGGTCGGGAGCGGGCTGGAGCAGGAATTCCGCGATGCAAAGGAGAGGATCAGATGATGAAGGATGCCAGACAAATTGCCGAGGAAGCGGCGCTGCAGAGCTTTCTGAACTGCTATATCCGCGAAACGGCAGCGGTGGAGTGGCTGCCGGCTGAAGAAGCTGCGGCGGGCGAAGCCGCAGATGGCCCGGCGGCCGGGCATGTGGCTGTGACAGGAGCGGCGGCAGGAACTGCGGCAGCAAATCTGTCGGGAGCCGGAGCAGGAACGGAGCCAGGCACAACGAGCGGCGTGACAGCGGCAGCGGAAGGAGTCGCTGCAGGTTCAGCGCCACGCACAAGCGGCTCGACAGCGGCACAAGCAGCGGGGACAGATGCTGCCGTGGGTGCAGAAGCGGGTGTTTTGGCCGGAATTGCGCCAGATACAGCGGCTAGTGCAATTGCCGGAAGTGCGGCAGGCACAGCGCCAGAGGCATCGGCACCGACAAAAGCCGCCGCCGACGCAGCGGCAAGCGCAGAAGCGGGGCATCGTTTGCACACGATCACGCATGCGGCCGATGCTGCCCGCACCGAAGCGACATGGAGCAATCATCCTGCACACGCAGCGGGCGCAAGTTCTGCTCCCGTTTGGCCGGTATCGAGCCCGGAAGGGGTTTATGCCAGCTGCCATTTGTCACGGCAGGGGATTACGTTGCTGGCCGGGGTCAAGCATCGTTCGGCAGTCGGCCGGCATTTGTTCGAATTTCCGCTGTATTATCGCGCTGCAGACGATCGGCCTTGGGTAGCGGGCGATTACGTCACGGTGACGACGCTGCTTATCAAGGAGCTGGCACTGGCTGCCGGCGGCGACGTGCGCACTGACGAGCTGCTGCTGCGCGTGATCCAGAGCTGCCGCAGCATCGAGGTGTTCGTGGCGGCCCGCAGCGGCGACGCCGACGAGCTGTACGGCCCGGAGAGTGATTTTATCGCCGCTGAGCAGTCGCTGCTGTTCGGTCATTTGATCCATCCGACGCCCAAAAGCCGTCAAGGCATTCCCGACGAGCAGCTTGCCCTGTATTCGCCGGAGCTGAAGGGCAGCTTTGCCCTGCACTATTTCCGGGCTGCCCGCGAGCTCGTCCGCGAGGATTCGACGCTGCCGGAAAGCGCGACGGAGCTGGTCAAACGCGAGCTGCGCGAGGACCCGCTCGCCGATCCCGCGTTTGTGGCCCGTTATTGCGGCGACGACGAATGGTCGCTTATTCCTGTTCATCCGTTGCAAGCCGAGAAGCTGCTGGCCGAGCCGTTCGTCCAGGCATGGATCGCCGAGGGCCGGCTGATCGATTTGGGCCCGTGCGGCAGCCCGTACGCGGCGACTTCTTCTCTGCGCACGGTATACCGCGAAGCTTCGCGGTTTATGTACAAATTTTCGCTGCAAGTCAAGGTAACCAATTCGCTGCGCGTGAACAAATTCAAGGAGCTGGAGCGCGGCGTCGAGGTGGACCGGCTGCTGGCGACGGCTGTGGGCGAGGTGTGCCGGGAGTTCCCGGCGTTTGATATCGTGCGCGATCCGGCCTATTTGACGCTTGCTGCCAAGGGGCGCGAGGAATCGGGCTTTGAGGTTGTGCTGCGGGCCAATCCGTTCCGCGGAGCTGCGGCAGAGGGCGCAACGCTCGTTGCCGGACTCGTGCAGGACGCGCTGCCGGGCAACCCGACGCGGCTTGGCGGATTGATTCGCGGGCTGGCGGCGAAGGAAGGGCGCTCCACCGACGAGGTGAGCCGGGACTGGTTCAGCCGTTATCTCGATATTTCGCTGCGCCCGATGGTGTGGCTGTATATGAAATTCGGTATCGCGCTGGAAGCGCACCAGCAAAACAGCGTCGTGACCGTGGACGCCGACGGGTATCCGCACCGTTTTTATTATCGCGACAATCAGGGCTATTATTTCTGCACCTCGACCCAAAACCTGCTGGAAGCGTTGCTTCCCGGCATCGGGCAAGGCAGCCAGACGGTGTGCGAGGACGCGGTGGCCGACGAGCGGTTCCGCTATTATTTGATCATGAATCATATGTTTGGCGTCATTAACGGCTTTGGAAGCGCCAGATTGGCTGACGAACGGAGCTTGCTCGGACAATTGCGGTCCGCGCTGGCTGATTTTGTGCCGATGAATCGCGAACCGTCGCAGTTTTTGCACACGCTGCTGCACAACCCGACGCTGCCCTGCAAGGCGAATTTGCTCACCCGGCTGCATGACATGGACGAGCTGGTCGGGGCGATGGAGGCGCAATCGGTGTATGTAGAGATCGACAATCCGCTTGTAAAGGAGGCTGACGCCCGTGGCTTTGACCCTCGGCAGCAGCTCGTCGCAGCAGCGCGCGGATGAGCGCTACGTGTTTCAAACAACGCATCCGGCGCTCGGGCAAACGATTGCGTTTCGTCCGGTGTCGCTGGAGGACGATTTTGAGCGTCTGTACGCCTGGCACCAGGAGCCGCACGTCATTCCTTATTGGAAGCTGAACATTTCCCGGGAAAAGTATCGCGAACATCTGGAGGCTTTTCTGGCCGATCAGCATCAGACGTTGTATATCGGTTGTCTCGACGGCGAGCCGATGAGCTATTTTGAGGCGTATTGGGCAAAAGACGATCTGCTCGGCCGTTACTATGAAGCGGATGCGCACGATCAGGGCGTGCATCTGCTGATCGGGCCTCCGGAGTTTCTGGGCCGCGGGCTGGCGCTGCCGTTATTGCAGGCGCTGACGCGTTTTTTGCTGCTGCACGAGCCGACGGCGCGGATTGTGGCCGAGCCCGATGTGCGCAATGCGAAGATGCGCCATATTTTCCGCAAATGCGGCTTTGACTTTGTGCAGGAAGTGGTGCTGCCGGACAAGACGGCGGCGTTGATGATCGGCCAGCGGGGCGATCTGGAAAGGGGCTGGCAGCATGGTTGAGCCGATGGGCATGACGGGCAGCGAATGTGCCGGAGAACACGGCGCAGCGCGCAATGTGGAGCCCCAGGTGGAGCATGAAGTAGAGCATGAAGTGGAGCATGAAGTAGAGCATGAAGTGGAGCACACGGGTGAGCATGATGTAGAACGTCACGTAAAGGCTGAAGTTAAACGTGCCGGACAGACTGCCGAAGCTCGTGGAGCGTTGCGGACAGGCGACAAGGCTTGGCAGCTGGACCAGTCACGTCTGGACGACGAGTGCGTTTACGACGTGCTGGGCGTCGGCATCGGGCCGTTTAATCTCGGGCTGGCTGCGTTGATGAGCCGAACGTCGGAGCTGACGGCGGTGTTTTTTGACCGCAAGCCGCAGTTTGACTGGCACGCCGGGATGCTGCTCGACGGAACGACGCTGCAGGTGCCGTTTTTCGCCGATTTGGCGACGATGGCCGATCCGACGAATCCGTTTACGTTTTTGAATTATTTGCGCGAGATGGGTCGGCTGTATGCGTTTTATTTTTTGGAGCGGTTCCATATTCCGCGCAGCGAATACAATCTTTACTGCCGCTGGGCGGCCGAAAAGCTGGCGTCGTGCCGCTTCGGCTGCGAGGTGGAGGGGGTCGCTTTGGAGGCTGCGGCTGACGGCTCGACGGTGTATGCCGCTGAAATACGCGAGCAGGCGAGCGGCCGGGTGAGCCGCGTGCGGGCCCGCCATCTGGTACTGGGCGTCGGTGGCGTGCCGCGCCTTGACGAGCGATTCGCCGGACTGCCGGCCGAGGATGTGTTTCATTCGGCGGATTTTGCGCCACGGCTGGAGCGCTGCCGCAAGGCCCGTTCGGTGACCGTTGTCGGCTCGGGGCAAAGTGCGGCGGAAATCTTTTACCAGTTGCTGAAGGAGCAGGGCGAGCGCGGGTATCGGCTTGATTGGTTTACGCGGTCGCCGGGCTTTTTTCCGATGGAGTATTCGAAGCTGGGGCTGGAGCATTTTTCCCCCGATTATACGAACTACTTCTATAGCTTGCCGCAGGCCAAAAAGGACGCGATTCGCGCCGGCCAAGACTTGCTCTATAAAGGGATCAGCGCCAAAACGATCGCTGATATTTACGAGGCGCTGTACGAAGCGAGCGTTGGCGGGGTGTCGCCGGACGTGCGGCTGCTCGCTTGCAGCGAGCTGAAGGACATTGCCGCCAAGCCTGAGGGCGGCTACCGCTTGAGCTTGCGTCACCTGGAGACGGGCTGTGCATTTACGCATGACAGCGAGGTCGTCGTGCTGGCGACCGGATATGCGCAGCCGATTCCGGCTTGCGTCCGGCCGCTGGCCCCGCTGCTGGAGCTTGACGATGCCGGCCGCTTCCTGGTGGAAGCCGACTATCGGCTGAAGCTCAAGACGGATGCCGCAGGCAGCGGGACGACTGAGCGCAGCGAGTCTGCCAGCCGTCGCGCGCGCGAAGCGGAAGCGCTGGTATCAGCGGGGACACCTGCTGCGGCTGTTGCCGGCCGTTGGCAGGGAGGGACGGGCCAAGACAGGCGAAGCGCGGCGGCCGTTGGCGAAAGCGCGGCCGGTGAAGGCGTTGCGAGCTTTACGGGCCATAGCCGGGGCGACAACCGGATTTATGTGCAAAACGGCGAGCTGCATACGCACGGCGTCGGCGCTCCCGATCTGGGGCTGGGCGCGTACCGCAACAGCGTGATCATTAACAGCATTGCCGGTAAAACGATATATCCCGTGCTGTCGCGCAACGTATTCCAGCAGTTTGGCGTCGGCGGCGATCAGCTGCCGATGAACTAAGGAGGACAAGTGGGTGCATGTGACAGGGGAGGATTGGCTGATCGGCGAAGCGTTGCGCTCGCCGGTCAGCGGACGCGTGCTGCAGCGCGTGCTGCGACAGCTGATCGAGTCGTTGATCTACGAAGGCGTTATTGCCGTCGAAGCGGCGACAACGGGAGAAGCAGCAGCGGCGTCTGCGACAACGGCGGCTTGCGGGCAAGCGCAGTTGTTTACGCTGCGCGGGCACGACGAGCGGGGAGCGGCGGTCGCGTACAGTTGCCGGGGCAGCCGGCGACTGACGTTCGGCCGCATCCGGCTCGACGACGCGCCCGTGTTGCGCACGGGCGGCGGGCGGACGGAGCCGGCAAACGATCTCGCGCAGTTTGTCCGCGAGGTGCTGGGCGATCTCGACGCCGATCCGGGCAAGCTGCGCGCGTTTACCGAGGAGCTGGAGCAGACGCTGCTCAAGGACACGTTGGTCCAGTTCGAGCGGGAGCTGGCCGGCGGCGAGCTGCGCGGCCGCCCGTATGACGAACTGGAAAGCGCACTGATGGACGGGCATCCCTATCACCCGTGCTATAAATCGCGGATCGGCTTTGATTTTGCCGATCATCTGGCTTACGGGCCGGAATTCGCTCCGGCCGTGCGTCTGGTCTGGCTGGCTGTGCATCGCAGCCGGACGTTGGTCACCGTAGACCCCGATTACGGGGGCTACGACGAGGTGCTGGCGGCGGAGCTCGGCGAGCCGCAGCTGGCCCGCTTTCGCGCCGCCGTGCGCGAAGCGGGAGCCGAGCCGGATGATTACGTATTCGTCCCGGCGCATCCGTGGCAATGGCGCAAAGCGATTGCCACGTCCTTTGTCCAGGATCAGCGTACCAAGCAGGTGCTGCTGGTCGGGCAGGGGCGCGACGATTATCGGCCGCTGCAGTCGATCCGCACGCTGGCCAACCGCTCGCAAGCGCGCAAGGCTAACGTCAAGCTGCCGCTGCAGCTGCTCAATACGTCGAGCCCGCGTCATTTGCTGCCGCATTTCGTTGTGACGGCGCCGCCGATTACCCGTTGGCTCAAGCAATTGGCGGCCAACGACCCGTATTTGAAAAAAGAAGCGCGGCTGATTTTGCTCGGCGAATACGCGGGCGTTTCCTATGCCGCTCCGGACAGCGTCGGCAAGCCGATCAGCTGCGGCGCGGCCAGCGCGGCCGCTGAAGGGGCGCTTGGCTGCATCTGGCGCGAAAGCATCCACGGCTATCTGGAGGATGGCGAAGCGGCCGTGCCGTTTAACGCGCTGTGCGCTCGCGAGCTGGACGGATCGCTGTTCATCGAGCCTTGGCTTGTTGCGATCGGCGTGGAAACGTGGTTGAAACGGCTGTTTAAAACGTGCGTCCTGCCGATCGTGCATTTACTTGCTGCGCACGGCGTGGCGCTGGAGGCGCACGCGCAAAACATGGTGCTCGTCCATCGCAGCGGCATGCCGTTTCGCGTCGCGTTGAAGGATTTTCACGAGGACGTGTTGTTTTATCGGCCGTATTTGGCTGAGCCCGAGCTATGCCCGGATTTTGCTGCCTTGCATCCGATTTACCGGAATGCGGCGCCAAATGCATTTTTCGAAACGGATAGCCCTGAGCCTGTGCGCGGGCTGACGCTCGGCGCGTTGTTCTTCATTAATCTGGGCGAGCTGGCGCTGGCGTTGGCCGACCGGATGAGCTACCCGGAGGAGCAGTTCTGGCAGCTGGCTGCCGAAATGCTGGAGCGCCACCAGAGCCGCTTCCCGGAGCTGGCCGAGCGGTTTGCGCTGTTTGACCTGTTTGTAGCGACGACGCGCGTAGAGCAATTGACCAAACGGCGTTTGTACGCGAAAACGGAGTCGCTGCTGCATGACGTTCCGAATCCGCTGCATGCGGCTCGCGCCCGGCTGTTAGGCGCGGCTGCCGGGCGATAGCGTTACGGCGGCAATTTGGAAACAAGCTCGATTGACGAGCTGATTTTTTGCGGAGGTGAAACCATGATTACCGTGAATAAAGAGCGTCTGGACAAGCTGACGTTCGAGGGGCGGCGGCGTTGGCTGGAGCAGCAGGAGCCTTACGCAAGCGCCCGCGGCGAGCGTTATGCGCTATGCCTGCGCGAGCCGCTGGACGTGGTGACGCTGCTCGGTTTTTTGCGCGGGCGCGACTGCTCCGCCCTGCTGCTGCATGGCGACAATCCGCTGGAGACGGCGCGCAAGCTGGCGTTGGACGCCGGCTGCAGTCGGCTTGTGTACGGCGGCTTCGAGCATAATGAGCCGTTGGCGGGCGAGGAGATGCCGGTTGAGCCGGTGCGCGAGGAGGAAGCGTGCATCTACCAATTCAGCTCGGGCACGACTGGCGCGGCTAAGCTGGTGCGGCGCAGCTGGCGCGATATCGATGCGGAAATCGCCGCTTATAATGAAGCGCTTGGCGACGACGGGAGCTGCTCGCCGATTGTGCTCGCTTCCGTGACGCATTCGTTCGGTTTGATCTGCGGCGTGCTGGCTGCGCTGGCCAGAGGCGTGGAGCCGACCGTCGTCACGCACAAAAATCCCAAGTTTGCGCTCGGCATCATCCGTGATACGCCCGAGCATCTCGTCTACGGCGTGCCGCTGATGCTGCATGTTGTCTCCGGCTTCAGCAGTGAGCTGGTACGCTTTCATCGTCTGCTCAGCTCAGGGGCGGTCATGCCCGGCTCGCTGTTCGAGCGGCTGTCCGCGAAAAGCGGCAAGGTGATGCAGCAGTATGGCTGCTCGGAGACCGGCTGTATCAGCTTGAGCCGTTGCTTGGGCTCGCAGGTCGATCTGGGCCGACCGTTGTCTCATCTGACGGTACGGGCCGGAGAAGCAGCCGAGCGGCCGGAAGAAATCGTCGTCACGCTTCCGGACGGACGCGAGGTGCGGACGGGCGATCTCGGTTTTGCTGCTGTCAATAGCGGTCATTTGCAGTTCATCAGCCGTCTGGACGATGTGATTAACGCCGCCGGATTGAAGGTGTACCCGCTGGAGGTAGAGGAGGAGCTGCTTGCGCTGGCCGGGGTGCGCGAAGCCGTAGTGTATCGCGGACGCCATCCGGTTATGGGCGAAATCGTCAAGGCGCAAATCGTTGCCGAAGGCGCGCTGGAGGCCGCTAAGGTGCGCGAGTGGTGCGCGGCCCGGCTCCCGGCCTATAAGGTTCCCGCCGACATTCGCTTCGTGCCGACCATCCGCAAAACAGCGAACGGGAAAATCAGCCGCCTGCTGCTGGAAACGGAGGAGGGTGTCTGATGAGACGCGAGATGTGGACCGGGCAGCTCTTGACCGTGCTGCAGGAAAAGCTGAAGCTGGCGCATATTGTCCGGCTGGAGGAATCGATGCGGCTGAATCAGGACCTGTATCTGGATTCCGTGATGGTCATGCAGCTGCTCGTATTCATAGAAGAAATGTGGCGCTTGCGCGTGCCGGAGGAGGAGCTCGACCCCAAGTCGCTGGAAACCGTCGGCAGTCTGCTTGATTTCATGGAGCAGTTGGAACCGCTGGAAGCATCTGCAGATGGGACAGGAGCACCGACGCAGCCCGCTGAGTCTGTGGAGTCAGCAGTTCCTGCGTCGACGGCAACATTAGCAACGTCGGCAACACCCGCAGCACCTGCCGCACTGGCAAATCCTGCCCCGGCTTCCGGCGAAACGCCGCTGCCCTTCGGCTGGAAGGAGCCGAAAATCAAAGTGCACTGCATCGTCAGCTGCTTGTGCGAAATCGTCAAGCGGTATAGCGATGTCGACTACCGTCCGTTTTATTTTGGCGTATGGGACATGCCGTTTAGTATCAGCGAGGAGGGCGTGATCCGCTACTATACGGACTCGGCGACGTATGACGGGTATTTGCGAGATTTTGAGACGTTGTTCGGGTTGAAGGCGCACACATGGTACGATCCTCTTGTGGATAAAAAAGGAAATGTGCAGACGCTGCTGGAGCTGCTGGACAACCGTCCCGAGTACCGCCATATCGTCGTGCAAATCGACCTGTCGCTGATGCCGGAGCGCGAAAACAAGTTTCATCAAAAGCCGTTCCCGCATTATGTCATACTTTACCCGACTGAGCGGGCCGATGCCTGGTTCATGTTCGATCCCGATTTTCGCTGGGAAGGGGTCGTGTCACGCGAGCAGGTGCTGGAAGCGATTTACGGCAACGCGTTTGGCGGGGGCTTCTATCTCGATGCGCTCCATGTCAAGGCTCCGTCGTGCGCTGAGGTGGAGCGGTTTTACCGCGCCAGCTTCGACACGGACGCCAATCCGCTCACGGCCTGCCTGCAGCGGCTAGTAACGCGCGTTGCCCAAGCCGAGATGGGCTGGACGCCTGTCCGGCTCAGCGAAGCGCTCAAGCAGCTGAATGTGCTGGCGATACGCAAATACAGCTATGACTACGCGCTGATGTTTTTCAGCGATGCGCTTGGCTACGAGCGGGAGCTGTATGAACAGTGGGCGCAGCAGATCCGCGACCTTGTGCAGTGCTATACGACAACGCAATATACGGCGCTGAAAATGGCCGCGGCCTCTTCCTTTGACGAACAGCTGCTCGGCCAAATGGCCGATACGCTGGCCAAAGCCGACGCTATCGAGTTGGCGCTCAAAAAAGAGCTGAATCGCCAGCTGGAGCTGTGGCTGATCTTGCAACAGGCAGGGGTGAGCATGCGGTGAATGTTTCCTTGTGTACGGTTTCCTTCCGTCACCAGCTCGTTTCCTTTGCCGAGCTGATCGGCTTTGCCCAGCGGCACGGATTTGACGGCATCGAGCTGTGGGGAGCCCACGCCCGTCAGCTTCAAGACGGGAATCGTGAGCAAAACGGCGAACAGCTGGACATACTCCGGCAAAGCGGCCTCGTCATTTCAATGCTCAGCGACTATATCGACATTGGCGTCCGGCCGCTGGAGACGGTGCTGGAGAAGACGGATCGTCTGCTCGACTGCGCCCGGACGCTGGACGTCGCCAAGCTGCGAATTTTCGCTGGAGGCCGGCCAAGCGTTTCGGTGTCCGCTGATGAACGAGCACTTTACATCCGCGGGTTGCGCGCCGTATGCGAGCGGGCCGAAGCCGCAGGCGCGCATATATTAGTAGAAACACATCCGAATACGCTCGCCGACGGGCTCGCTTCCACCCTGCGTCTGCTGGAGGAGGTCGATCACGAGGCGCTGGCCATCAATCTGGATTTCTTGCATGTGTGGGAGGCAGGAGACGATCCGGTCGCTGCTTATCACGAGCTTGAACACAAGGTCCGGCATTTTCATCTGAAAAATATCGCTACAGCGGCCCAATTGGACGTGTTCCAGCCGCACAATGTTTTTTCCGCTTCGGGCAGCCGCGAAGGGATGGTCCGGCTCGCTGACGGAGCGCTCGATTATCGCGCCGTGCTGGCTGCAGCCGGAAGCAGCCGCCATTTCGCTTCGCTGGAATGGTTCGGAGCCGATCCGTTCCGCGTGCTGGCCGATGAAATCGGCTGGCTGCGCAAGACGCTTTCGGCGACGGCGGCAGCAGCGGGGGCAGGGCCGCTTCCGGCTCCGGCAGGTACGCTGTAGCGAATGGTTTGGACGTTCGGCCGGGGTTGCAGGCCGGGCGACGACGGTCGCGTTACTGGCGTCCACCTGCGCTCGGCAACCTCGGCTCGCTGACGGGCGTCCAGATGCGCAACGGAAGCAGCTGCGCTCACAGGGGCGCTGCAGCCCTGTCACGGGCGCTGGTCTCGGACCCGCACACGCCAAGTCCGAGCTGCGCGGATGCGCAAGCGATTGAATTTGCAAATGCCGCTTGCTCGGCGGCTTCTCTACGCCTATCAACGCCGTTTTGTCAGCGGCTTGCTTTTCGCGAACCGGACGTAACGGTCTGTTTGTGAATCGCAGGCCGCCGACGCCGGCGTTTTTTTATTTTTCACGGGTAAAGAAAGTTGACAGGAGGAATCGGGTATCATACGATGTGGATAACACCAAAAGGTGTCGTATTCAGTCGATATCAAGGAGATGGCGACATTGAACGCGAAAGAACCGGTTCGAGATGTGTACGCGGCCGTGGCTGACCCGACTCGGCGCAAGCTGCTCCGGCTGTTGGCCGATGCCGAGGAGCTGCCGCTGTATGAGCTGCTGATGCCTTTTGATATGGGGCGCACGGCGGTGTCGAAGCATTTGGCGATTTTGAAGGAAGCCGGTCTGGTGAATGACCGCAAGGTCGGACGCGAGACGCGCTACCAGCTGAATGCCGCTCCGCTTCAGGAAATTCAGGATTGGGTGGCGTTTTACGAGAAGTTTTGGAAGCAAAAATTTATTCTGCTACAACAGCTGCTGCAGGAGGAAGAAGAATGAGTCAAGCGGTTTCTCTCGATTTTGAATTTGCAAGCCCGGTCGAACGCGTTTGGCGGGCGCTGACCGATTCCGATATGTTGGCGAAATGGGTGATGAGCAACGACTTCAAGCCGGTGGTTGGACATAAATTCCAGTTCCGTACGGAGCCGACCGGATGGTGGAACGGAATTATCGATTGTGAAGTGCTTGTGGTCGATGAGCCGCATACACTCAGCTATACATGGGTCAGCGGCAATGAAAATACGACGGTGACATGGACGCTCAAGAACGAAGGCGCGGTGACACGGCTGTTCATGGAGCAGAGCGGTTTCAGCAGCGCAACTCCGGCGCGCGCAGGAGCGGAGCACGGCTGGAAGCGGATGGTTGGCGAGCTGACCAAGCTGCTGGAGGCTTAGAATCGACGAACATCTTCATTGAAAAAAGACCTGCGCGACAAACGGTCGCGATGCGCTGCGAGCCGGCTGATTGGAAAAAGCAACCGGCGCCCGCGGCGCACTACAGGATGAACCCTGTATCCTTGCTGGCTTGTTGGCAGGATGGCGGGGTTCTTTTTATGCTTATCCACAATGATTCTTTGAGTATATCTGTGGATAACCGGAGCAGGCAATCGAAGGCTCTCCGTTCCTTCGAACAAAGCAGGCCGCGGGCCGGCATTCAAACGGCTTGAGTCTCCCGTTGGCGGGTGTTTTGTCGCGGCCGGCAAGCGAACAAGGGTAATTTTTAACAAGCAGGCATTGACATTCGCCCAAACGGCTGATACGATGTAATTCATAGTTGGTGTGTCGGAATTGATGTGAAAGATCATTTCCGCTGCGCCGCGATAAACCGACCGCGACCGGACGACCGGAGACCGCGCCTTGAGGGCGTAAGGTCTCCTTTTTGCGTTTGGCGACTATTTTGCAGGAGAAGGAAAGAGGTTGAAAGCATGAGTGCACAACGCAAGCTGCATTTAAACGCCTTTTTGATGAATACCGGACATCATGAGGCGTCCTGGAGACACCCCGACACGGAGCCGGAGCATACGACGGATATTGCTTACTATCAGAAGCTTGCGCAAATCGCCGAGCGGGCCAAGCTGGATTCGCTGTTTTTGGCTGACGGTTATGTGCTGCTCGGCAACGTCAAATATCGGGCTTCAGCCGGATTGGAGCCGTTCACGATGCTCTCGGCCCTGGCTGCCGCGACCAGCCGTATCGGCCTGATCGCTACGGTATCGACGACGTACAATGAGCCATTTCATGTGGCGCGAATGTTTGCTTCGCTCGATCATATCAGCAAGGGCCGGGCCGGCTGGAACATTGTCACCTCATCGGGTGACGCGACGGCGCAAAACTTTGGCCTCGACGCGCATCCCGAGCATACAGCGCGTTATGAGCGAGCCCGCGAATTTGTGGAGACGGTAACCGAGCTGTGGGATAGCTGGGAGGACGATGCGCTGGTGATTGATCGACCAGCCGGTATTTTCGCCGATACGGACAAGGTGCGGCCGATTCATCATAAAGGGCCGGCGTTTGCAGTGCGCGGTCCGCTGAACATTCCGCGGCCGCCGCAGGGTTATCCGTTGCTGGTGCAGGCGGGCTCTTCCGAGGACGGCAAAGAGTTTGCGGCGCAGACGGCGGAGGCGATTTTTACGGCACAGCAGACGCTGGCCGAAGCGCAGGCGTTTTATGCCGATGTCAAAGGCCGGCTGGCCCGTTACGGGCGTTCGCCGGAGCAATTGCTCATCTTGCCCGGCATCAGTCCGGTTATTGCCGATACGGAACAGGAAGCGAAGGAAAAAGAAGCGTATCTGCATGAGCTGACCATTCCCGAATATGGACTGGCGCGTTTGTCCGAGCTGCTTCGCGTCGATCTGTTCGACTATCCGCTTGACGGGCCGGTGCCGCTGGAGGCGTTGCCTGATATTTCGGCCATCAACGGCAATAAAAGCCGGTTTCAGCTCGTCGTCGATCTGGCTCGCCGCGACCGGCTGACAATCCGCGAACTGATTCTGCGTACAGCCGGCGGGCGCGGGCATTTGACATTTGCCGGGACGGCTGTGCAGGTTGCCGATTTAATTGAGACCTGGTTCACCAGCGGCGCTGCGGACGGCTTTAATATTATGCCTCCTCATTTGCCGGGCAGCCTGATTGACTTTGCCGACAAAGTGGTGCCGGAGCTGCAACGCCGCGGGCTATTCCGCACGGAGTACGACAGCTCGACGCTGCGGGGTCATCTGGGCCTGGCCCGCCCGGTTAACCGCTTCAGCCGCGCCGCTGTTGCGGAATAAAAGCGCGGTCCGGCGCACAGCTCCGGATTGGCGCTTGCAAGGGGTGAACGCGTCGTCGGGCCGGACTTGACCTTTGGAATAGTCATACGCGATGATAAAGCCAGTAGCTTCTGGCTAGAGCTGATTGGATAATGGAGGGAATGTCCTGATGAGTTTGACAACAGAATGGGTGCGTTACGGCCATGATGGCCGTTATAAAGGATATGCGGCATGGCCGGCGAGCTTTGTTGAGCCGCAGCCGTCTATTCTGATCCTGCAGGAAATTTGGGGCGTAGACCGCCACATTCAGGATGTGGCGCGGCGGTTTGCTTCGGCCGGGTATGTGGCGTTTGCTCCGGATTACTTTTCGGTCGACGGCGAGCGTGAGGAAGCGCTGACGGAGGAGCGCGTCGAAGAAGCGAAATCGTTCCTGAACGAGCTTCCTCCTGCGGTCTGGCGTGACGTCGATGGTCGCGCACGCGCGCTGGCTTCGGGTCATTACGCGCCAGAGCAGCGCGAGCGGATCGAAGCGACGTTGGGTCGCATCTTCGCCACCGGCGCGCGCTTAGGCGAATTTGCGGTGCAAACGCTGGAAACGGCGGGATTTTTGCGCGATACGTTTGAGCCCTCCTGCGGCCGCAAGACGGCGGCGGTCGGCTTCTGCTTTGGCGGCTCGCTGGCGATTGCTCTGGCCGCTCAAGACTCAGCCCTCAGCGGCGCGGTTACGTTCTACGGCGCAGCTCCGCAGGGCATACAACTCGAAGCGATTCAATGCCCGGTTTTTGGTATTTACGGCGAAGCGGACCGGCGCGTCACTGAAACTGTACCCGTTTTGGAAGCAGGGCTGCTGGCAGCGGGCAAATCGTTCCGTTACCATATCTACCCGGATGCGCAGCATGCCTTCTTCAACGATACGCGTCCGACCTACAACGCAGAAGCTGCCCGTGAAGCCTACGCGCGGACGTTGAACTTCCTATGGGCCGCGCTCCATTGACGGAGGCTTCGGCAGCCGCATGCGCATGCGCGACGCCGTGGAAGCGGAACTTGTGGATTTTGTGGGCAGGCTCGCTGCTGTGCAGTGCCAGCTATACGATGTGCGTCCCTTTTTTGCCCTTGTTTCTGTACGATCTGGGTGTACAGGGCGATGCGGTCCACGTCTGGTCGGGCGCGGTATTGTCCGCTGCGTTTCTTGTTGGCGCTGTGATGGGGCCTTTCTGGGGCGTGCTCGCCGACCGCTTCGGCAAACGGCGGATGGTGATCCGCGCCGGCATCGGCTTATCTGTCGTCTATGCGCTGTTTGCCGTTGTGCACGGTCCGTGGCAGCTGCTTGCTGTCCGCTTGCTCCAAGGCTTCGTCGCCGGCTTTATCCCGGCGTCGATGGCGCTGGTCGCCAGTTTCACGCCGGAGAAGCGTATGGGCTGGAGCCTCGGCATGATGCAAGCCGGTACGATGTCGGGCGGCATCCTCGGTCCGCTGCTCGGCGGGCTGCTTGCCGAGGGCTTCGGCATGCGGCTGTCGTTTGCTGCCGCCGCCGTGCTGCTCGTACTGGCGACGACAGCCGTCGCGGCGTTTGTCCGTGAGGCGCCGCCGCGCGCCGAGCCGACAGCGGATGCCCACCGGCCCGCCCGAAGCGCTGAAACTGAAAGCGCCGTTGCATCGCCGCTCAAGCCGCGCTTTGTGTTCAGCCGGGCGATCTTGGCGATGCTGGCGCTGTTGTTTATGTATCAGCTGTGCGTCAACACGCTGCAGCCGATTGTGCCGCTGCATATCGCCGAGATGAAGCATGGCTCAACCGGCGCGGTGCTGACCTCCGGCTTTGTCCTGTCGCTGGTCGGCATCGCCGGGATGATCGCTTCCCCTCTGTGGGGCCGCCTCGGCTCCAGCCTGCCCAGCGGACGTATTTTGCAGCTGTGCCTGCTTGGAGCAGGGCTGATCGTCATGCTTCAGTCGTGGACGGCCGCTGTCTGGCAGTTTACGCTCGTGCAGTTTGTCTACGGCTTTTGCATGGCCGGAATCGCTCCCACGGTAAATACGCTGATGGTCCGTCACACAGATCGCGCGGTCCGCGGCCGCATGTTCGGTCTGACCTCCAGTGCCAATCAGCTTGGCGGCATGGCCGGACCGTTGCTTGGCGGCTCGCTGGGGCTGTGGCTCGGCAACCGCTGGGTGTTCATGGCCGTCGGCTTCGCGCTCCTCGCTGCTGGAGCGGCGACCAGCCTGCTGCTGCAGCGCCAGTTGGCAGAAAAGGCATTGACTTCTGGCCCGGGTTCTAGTACGTTGGAAGCATGAATGCTTCATCCGAAAGGGTTAGGTCAATGACACAGGACGTAGAGCGAGATCAGGCATTGGAGCAATCGCATACGGACCGCATCCGCGAGTTTCTGCTTGCGATGGGTCATTCGCTGCAGCAGTACCAGCACAGCTTCGCATGCAGCGCCGAGCTGCCCCGGCACGAATTCAACGTGCTTTTTGTGCTGCATCAGAAAGGACCGCTCGTCTGCAAGGAAATCGCCCACGAAGTGCCGGCGATCAGCCTCAGCACGCTGACCCGGCTGCTTGACAGTCTTGAGCATAAGGGCCTGATCGAACGGAGCCTCGATCCGAATGACCGGCGCAGCTTCATTATTGCACCGACCGAGGACGCGCGCGAGCTGATGGAGGGATTCCCGCAGCACGTCGATTGCTTCGTGCAACGCGTGGCGCGGGCGCTGACGCCCGCAGAGCAGGAGCTGTTCACCTCGCTGCTGACGAAGATCAAATCGCAGCTTTAGGAGCGCGCCGATCGGCGACAATCACGCTATTTATACGGCATTCGGGCCTTGCGGTCCGGATGCCTTTTTGCTGATCTTTTTTCGACAGACAGGTACAATTTTGCATTAGGAATAGGTTCATTTGCTTATTGTCCTTTGGGAAAAAGGTAGCATATAATAGACTCACTGTCGAAATTATCTTACGCGTGAAAGGCGGATTCATGCACATGACCAAAACTCGTACTCCAAGACGCGCCATGTCGATCCAGTTTAAAATTATTATCCCTATTCTTTTGGTCACGACGCTGCTGATGTCGGCGATTGCTTTTTTCGTGTATAGCTTTGTAGAAGATAGCATGCACCAGAAGGGGCTTGCTACGGTGGAAGCGGCGCGTATTGGACTGGAAAGCGCCATCACGGCCCGCAAGACGGCGGAAGACGTGATGGAACGGGAGATGCTTGCGCAAGCGAAGCTTGTTTCCTATGTGATGGATACGCAGAAGCTGACGTTTCCGCTGATTACCGACCTGGCCAAGCGTTCGGGTATCGATGACATCTGGATTACCGACGGCACCGGCAAGGTAACGCTGACGAATGCCGGCGAGAAGGTCGATTTCAGCTTCGGCGCCGATAAAGCAGGCCAGGCTTACGAATTTATGAAGCTGCTGGACGGCTCGGCCCAAGCGGTCGCGCAGCCGGCGCAACAACGTACGATTGATCCCAAGGTGTATAAATATGTCGGCGTGACGGGCTGGAACAGCAAGCGCATCGTTCAGGTGGGCCGTGACGGCGAGCGTCTGACGCAGCTCGAGGAGCAAATCGGGGCGAAGCAGCTTTTGCAGCAGCTGTATACAAAGCTGGATAGCGAAGTCCTGTATTCGGCTGTTGTGGACAAGGACGGAAAGACGCTGTTTTCGAACGACGACGCGTTTACGTCTGCAGGCTCGCTCAAGGACTTTATCGCTGCGGGCATGCAGCAGGCCGATATTGCTTCTGAAGTCGGCACCTATAATCAGACCAAGGTACGCTATTATGTGACCAAGCTATCCAGCGGTCAAGGGCTCGTGCTGGGCTTGTCGCAAAATCTCTTGTCCAGCATTCTCGAGCTGATGCTGGCGGCTGTTATTGCCGCTGCGGTGCTGCTTGGCGTCATCGTCTTTTTCATTGTGCACATCCAGTTCAAGCGCTTAAAGGAGCTGGAGCGGACGATGGTTACAATCAGTGAAGGGCGCGGCGATCTGACGCGTCGTTTGCCGGTCAAGACGCGCGATGAAATCGGCACGGTGGCCGGAGCGTTCAACAGCTTCATGAACACGGTGCAATCGATTGTAGCCGATGTCAAAACAGCGTCGCAGACGAGCTTCCAGCATACGCTGGACATTCATCAGGCTGCGCTGGCGACAACGGCTGTATCCAACGAAATCAACCACGCGATTCACGAAATTGCCGACGCTTCCTCGAAGCAGGCCTCCGGCGTGGAAGAAGGCATGCGGACGATTCACGGCATGGCCGATTCCATTCGCGAGACGAACGATCAGGCTATCGAGCTGGAGCAGCTCAACCAGACCATCAACAGCCGTCAGCAGAACGGCGCGGAAGCGGTGCAGTCGCTTCAGGAAGGGATGCAGCGGTACAGCGATTTGGCACAAGGCGTCTCCGGCAACCTGAACGAGCTGATCGAAGGCATCGGCGGCATTCTGGAAATGTCCGATCTGATTCAGGGACTGTCGCGGCAAACCGGTTTGCTGGCGTTGAACGCGTCAATTGAAGCGGCGCGGGCCGGCGAGCACGGTCGCGGATTTTCCGTCGTTGCCTCGGAGGTGCGCAAGCTGTCGGAGCAGTCGAATGAGGCGTCCGAGCGCATTCGCGCCATTCTCGGCACGGTCATGACTTCGACCGAAACGACGAAAAGCGTGATGAGCGATGCCCAGGAAGCGCTGGAGCGACAGTTCCACACTGTCGGCCATACATCGCAGGCGTTCAGTGATATTGCCGAGTCATTGTCGACGATGAACAAGCTGATTGCCACCATGCGCGGCATGACGCAAAATCTCGATACGCAAAAGGATCATTTGACCCGTTTCATCGAAGAAGCCTCTGCGCTGACCGAAGAGACGGCGGCGGGCTCGCAGGAAGTGCTCGCGAGCGTGGAGACCCAACTGCAAATGTTCGAGCAGGTTTCGAGCCAAACAACCGAGCTGAAAACACTCATGGACAATTTGAAAAACGGCGTCGACCGTTTTGTCGTCTAGCCGGTTTGCTGCATGCAAGCCGCAGGCGGCCGGCGGCAGCATATAGCAATGTCACAGCGGGCTGTCGGCCCGGCAGGAGCGGCCTGCCGGCGGCAGCTTTTTTTGCTGTAAAGTCGTCCCCTACCCATCTTTGGCCGCTTGCAGCAGCGCTCGCCCTGCCAGCGTCGCGTCAGGGGAACTTGCCCGTTAATGCCGCCGCAGGCAGGGATTTGGCCGCGCGCGACGAAACGGATACATAAGAACGATAGAGATGAGGAATGACGCATGTCGTGGTTTAACCACTTGAAAATTAACAATAAGCTGATCGTGATGATTTTGCTGCCGATGCTGGGCCTGATCTATTTGACGGTCAATTCCGCAGTCGATAAAAGCCAGCATTTGGCGCAAATGGACCGCTTGCAGACGCTCGTGTACTTCACGGTCGATATCAACGGCGTCGTCCATGAGTTTCAAAAGGAGCGCGGACTGGTGTCCAGCTATTTCGGCACGCGCACGGCGTCGCTGCAATCGCGGATGCTGGATCAGCGGGGACTCACCGATACCGCGGTTGCCAGGCTCAAGACAAGCTTGCAGACGTTCCCGGCGGATCAATACGGCGCCAGCTTCGCCAGCGAGCTCGCCGCCACGGTGAAGGAGTTGGGCAAGCTGGAATCGCAGCGCGCGTTGATTGACGGAGGGCAGACCGATACGCCGACGGCGATGGCGTATTACCGTGGCGTCACGACGCAATTTTTTCATCTGATGACGGTGGTGAATCAGCTGAGCGATGACCCGCAGGTTTCGGGAGCGCTTTCGGCGTACATTCATTTTTCGCGCAGCAAATCGGGAGTCAGCCAAGAGCGCGCGCTGCTGGGCGACGTATTCGGCAAAAGCAGCCTTGAATCGGCGGATATCGAGCAGACGAAGGTGCTGGACAGCGAGCAAAAGCTGTATTACAACGTGTTTGCTTCGTATGCGCAGCCGGCGGACATCGAGTTTTATCAAAAAACGGTGCGCGGCGAGTCCGTAACGGAAGCCGACCGGATGCTGCAAACGGTGCTGAGCGGCAAGGACGGACAGAAAATCGAGATCGATCCCGAGGTCTGGTATACGCTCGTGACGGACAAGATCGATTTGCTCAAGCAGGTCGAAGACCACTATTCGCAAAATTTGTTGGCGCAAATTGACGGCATCAAGCATCAAGCGCTTGTATCGCTGATCAGCGTTGTGCTGTTTAATCTGCTGGTGCTGGTGCTGTCGCTAGGCGTCATTTTCTGGACATCGCGGCTGATGCTGCGTCAGCTTCGCCTGCTCAAGCAGTCGACGCAGCTGATTCTGGAAGGGGAGACCCATGCGCAAGCCGATGTCGTCAGCCGCGACGAATTCGGCGATTTGGCCGAGGCATTCAACCAGATGGTGGCCAGCTTCCGCGATGTCATTATTCAAGCCGACCGGATTTCGCAGGGCGAATACGAGCTGACGATTGTGCCGCGCTCCGAGCGCGACCGATTGAGCTTTGCGCTGGCGGGGATGCTAACCTCGCTCAAGGACACGAAGGCGGAGAACGAGCGGCAAAATTGGCTCAAAACGCAGCTTGCCCGTCTAACCGGCCTGTCGCAAGGCGTGGGCAGCGTGCAGCAGCTCGTCTCGATGCTGATCTCGGAAATCTCCGGGCTGCTTGGCGTCGGACAAGGAGCGATTTACGTCAAAGAGGACCGCCGGCTCGTCGAGCAGCGGGATGCGGAATTCGTGCTGCTCGGCACATACGCGTATTCGCGCCGCAAGCATTTGAATAACCGCTTCCAGCTCGGCGAAGGGCTGATCGGCCAATGCGCGCTGGAGAAAAAGCCGATTCAACTGACGAACGCACCGGCTAATTACATTCAGATCACTTCCGGTCTCGGCGAAGGTGAGCCGCTGACGATTGTGGCGTTGCCGATTTTGTTTGAAGATGAAACGCTGGCTGTCATCGAGCTCGCTTCGTTCCAGCCGTTCACGGAGATTCAGATGGATTTGCTCGAGCAGCTGTCGGCGACGATGGGCGTCGTGATTAACAGCGTGCGCGGTCGCCAGCGTACCGAGGAGCTGCTGCGCGAATCGCAGGAGCTGGCCGAAGAGCTGCAAACCCAGCAGGAGGAGCTGCGCACGGCCAACGAGGAGCTGGAGGAGCAGACGAACATGCTGCGGACCTCCGAGGAAAAGCTGACCATCCAAAGTGAAGAGCTGCAAGCGATCAACGAGGAGCTGGAGGAAAAAACAAAATATCTGGAGCTGCAAAAAAGCGATATCGAGCAGCAAAATGGCCAGATTGCCCGTTCGAAGCAGGAGCTGGAGCTTAAAGCGCAGGAGCTGGAGCTGGCCAGCCGCTACAAGTCGGAATTTCTGGCCAATATGTCGCATGAGCTGCGCACGCCGCTGAACAGCCTGCTGATTCTCGCCAAATCGCTCGCCGGCAACGACGAGGGCAATTTGACCGAGGACCAGGTCGAAGCGGCCGGCGTCATCTACAGCGGCGGTCTGGACCTGCTGACGCTGATCAACGATATTCTCGATCTGTCCAAGGTCGAGGCGGGCAAGCTGAGCATTCATCGCGAGCCGGCGCGGCTGGAATCGATTCTGCGCAACCTGCAGATTCAATTTGCTCCTGTGGCCAAGGAACGGAAGCTGCAGCTGAATCTGACCTGCGACCCGGGCGTGCCGGAGACGATTGTGACCGACGCGTTGCGCGTGGAGCAAATTCTCAAAAATTTGCTGTCCAACGCCTTTAAATTCACGCCGAAAGGCTCGGTGTCGGTGCGCTTTTATGTCCCGGGCCGGGACGTGCAGCTGAGCCATCCTGCTTTACATCCGGGTGAGGTTCTTGCCATGGCCGTCACCGATACGGGCATCGGCATTCCGCCGGAGAAGCAGCGCGCGATCTTCGAGGCGTTCCAGCAGGCCGACGGCTCCACCAGCCGCAAGTATGGCGGCACGGGCCTGGGCCTGACGATTTCCCGCGAGCTGGCGAAGCTGCTCGGCGGCGAAATCACCCTCGCCAGCACGCAGGGCGAGGGCAGCACCTTCACGCTCTACTTGTCGAGCGTAGAGGCCGGAGCGGCCGGCGAAGCCGATTTCGCCGCTCCGGCTGCGGCTGCAGCGGCAGCGGCG
Organism: Paenibacillus athensensis; assembly: GCF_004514475.2. GTDB lineage: Bacteria > Bacillota > Bacilli > Paenibacillales > NBRC-103111 > Paenibacillus_AL > Paenibacillus_AL athensensis. Next base: position 483,751 of record NZ_MYFO02000002.1, read on the forward strand.
CGGGAAACCGCCGCCGCCTCTGGCGCAGCCGCAGCCGTGCCGGGGGCGCCGGCGTTGCCGTCGGCGCCCGCTGGGCCGGCTCAGGCGGCTTCAGCCGCCGCGCCGGCCGCGGAAGCGGCGGAGGAAGCGCCGCCGCAGGGGCAGTTGCGGTCGTTCATTCCGGACGACCGCGAGGGACTGTCGCCGCAGGACGGCGACAAGGTCATCCTGATCATCGAGGATGACGCCCGCTTCGCGAAGGTGCTGATGGATCTGTCGCGCAAGAAGGGCTTCAAGTGCCTGGCGGCCGGCGACGGCTTTACGGCGCTGCAATTGGCCAAGCGCTACGTGCCGGGCGCGATTCTGCTTGATCTCGGGCTGCCGGACATGAGCGGGCTCAAGGTGCTCGATCATTTGAAATTCGACGGCGAAACCCGCCACATTCCGGTGCATATTATTTCCGGGCGCGACGACGGCGCGGCTTCCTCGCTCAAGAAGGGCGCGGTTGGCTTCCTGCCCAAGCCGGTGACCGAAGACGAGCTGGAAGTCGTCTATACGCGGATCGAGCACGTGCTGAACGAGCGGATCAAGCAGGTGCTGGTCGTGGAAGACGATGCGCGCAACCAGAAAGCGATCGTCGAGCTGCTCAAGCATAAGAAAATCGAAATTCACGGCGCCTACACCGCCGGAGAAGGGCTGGAGCTGCTCAAGCTCCACGACTACGATTGCGTCATTCTTGACTTGACCTTGCCGGATATGACCGGCTTCGATATGCTCCAGCGCATGGTCGACGAAAGCGGCAAGCCGGTCCCGCCGATTATTATCAATACAGGCATGGAGCTGAGCGAAGCGGAGTATAAACAATTGAACCGCTTTACCGACAGCATCGTGATCAAGGGCGTCAACTCGCCGGAGCGGCTGCTGGACGAGGTCACCTTGTTCCTGCACAGCGTGCAGAAGCTGCTGCCGCCGGAGCAGGTCGACATGATCCGCATGGTGCACGATTCCGACGAAACGCTGAAGGGTCGCAAAATTTTGCTCGTCGACGACGATTTGCGCAATACGTTCGCGTTGTCCAAGGTGCTGCGCCAGCACGGTCTGGAGGTCGTGATGGCCGACAACGGCCAGCTCGCTCTGGAAAAGCTGGACAAAGAAGCAGGCATCGAGCTGGTGATCATGGATATCATGATGCCGGTGATGGACGGCTATGAGGCGATGCGGCACATTCGGCGCAATCCGCGCTTTGACAAGCTGCCGATCATTGCCCTGACGGCCAAGGCGATGGCTGGCGACCGGGAAAAAAGCATAGAAGGAGGCGCCAACGATTACATGACCAAGCCGGTCGATACCGACAAGCTGCTGTCATTAATTCGCGTGTGGCTGTTCAGATAACCGATGACAGGCAAACAAACCGAAACGATTGAAGTCGATTTGCTGCTGGAGGCGCTCTATCGCAAATACGGATACGACTTCCGGCATTATGCCCGTTCGTCGCTGCTGCGCCGACTGCATAACAGCCGGGAAAAGGCAGGCGCAGCCAATCTCGCCGAGCTGATTCCGCGCGTGCTGCACGACGAAGCGTTCGTGAACCGGATGCTGCTCGATATGTCCGTGACGGTGACGGAAATGTTCCGCGATCCGGAGTTTTTTCAGGAGCTGCGCAGGAAGGTGATTCCGCTGCTGAAGACGTATCCGTTTGTGAAGATTTGGCATGCCGGCTGCGCAACGGGCGAAGAGGTATATTCGATGGCGATCATGCTCAAGGAGGAAGGCTTCTACAACCGTGTGCAGATTTACGCCACTGACATCAATCAGGAGTCTCTGCAAAAGGCCGAGGCCGGCATCTATTCGCTGGAGCATATGCGCACCTATGCGGGCAACTATATCAAAAGCGGCGGCAAAGCCGCCTTTTCCGACTATTATTTTGCGAAATATCAAATGGCGAAGATGAACGAGGATTTGAAAAAGAACATCGTCTTCTCCGCGCACAATCTGGTCACGGATCACGCCTTCGGCGATATGCACCTCATCTTGTGCCGCAATGTGCTGATCTATTTTGACCGTCATCTGCAGGATCAAGTGCTGCAGCTGTTCGACAGCAGTCTGGTGCATCGCGGCTTTTTGTGCCTCGGCAGCAAAGAGTCCATTGAATTTTCCGATACCCGCGATCATTATGAGCCAATTTCCGCCAAATGGCGGATTTTCCGTAAGCAGCTGCAGCTGCAAGGTTGAAAAGGAGCGAATCGAGCCGCATGGGAACGTATGAAGCCGTGGTGATCGGCGTATCGGCCGGAGGCCTGCGGGCGCTGGGGACGCTGCTTGGCGCGCTGCCCGCGGCGTATCCGCTGCCGGTCGCCGTTGTTCAGCATATGCATGCAGGAAGCGACGGCTTTCTGGCCGAATATTTAAACGAGCGCTGCGCGTTGACGGTGAAGGAAGCCGTTGACAAGGAAGCGCTGCTCCCCGGTCGGGCGTATCTGGCTCCCGCCGGCTATCATTTGCTGATTGAAGAAGACCGCTCGTTCGGGCTTTCCGTCGATGCGCGGGTCAACTATTCGCGCCCGTCGATTGACGTGCTGTTCGAAAGCGCGGCCCGCGTCTATGAGCAGCGCTGCATTGGCGTCGTGCTGACTGGCGCGAATCGCGACGGCAGCGCAGGACTGCAAGCGATCAAGCGCTGTGGGGGACTGGGTATTGTACAGGAACCGGCGAGCGCGGAGTTCGATACGATGCCGCGCGCAGCCATTGCGGCGGGGCCGGTCGATCATATTTTGCCGCTGGCAGAGATCGGGGCTTTGTTGCGGGCGCTGGTGGAAGGAACGGGCCGAACAGGCGACTAAGGAGGAATATGGGGTGAGCGGCGTAAACCCGAAGGATTGGCAGCGAACGAAAATTTTGGTTGTCGACGACCGCAAGGAAAATCTGTTTGCAATGGAGCAGATTTTAAAGTCGCTCGATTGCGATATTTATATGGCCCATTCGGGCAACGATGCGTTATCGTATACGCTTCGGCATGATTTTGCGTTGATTTTGCTGGATGTGAATATGCCGGAAATGGACGGCTTTGAGCTGGCCGAGCTGCTGCGCGATATGGAGGAAACGAAGCAAATTCCGATCATTTTCGTCACGGCGATCAATAAAGAGGACAAAAGCGTCTTCAAGGGCTATGAAAGCGGCGCAGTCGATTATTTGTTCAAGCCTGTCGATGTGGACATTTTGCTGAGCAAGGTGAAGGTCTTTCTGGAGCTGAATGCCAAAAAGCGCGAGCTGGAAGCCATGCAGGCCGAGCTGCGCCGCAGCAATGACAGCTTGCAGCAGTTTGCGAGCGTGGCTTCGCACGATTTGAAAAACCCGCTTAATGTCATTGCCGGCTTGAGCGAGCTTGTGCTGGCGAGGCACAGCGAAGGGATGAGCGAGAAGGGCAAGGAATGTATGCAGCATATCGTCGGCGCAACCGGGCGGATGAACCGGATCATCACGGATCTGTTGACCTATGCCCAGTTAAACGCTCAACCGGCGCATTTCATCGAGGTTGATTTGAATGCTGTTGTGCGGGAGGTCACCGCCGATTTAGCGGGGCGGATTGCCATGAACGGCGGACAGGTGCAGCTGCTGGGCGAGCTGCCGATTGTGCAGGCCGACCGCACCCTGGTTTACCAGCTGTTTCAGAACCTGATCGGCAACGCCGTCAAATACCGCCACAAGGAGCGCGAGCCGCTGGTGCGCATTGCGTATAGCGGCGGTTCGGCCGGCGGCTCCTGCGTCATTGCGATTGCCGACAACGGCATCGGCATGAAGCAAGAGGACATTCCGACGATTTTCAGCCCGTTCAAGCGGCTGGATGCGGCGCGCGGCTACGAGGGTACGGGGCTGGGGCTGGCTACGGTGCAGCGGATCATCGATCTGCATCGCGGCTCCATATCCGTGGAGAGCGAGCCGAATGTCGGCACAACTGTGCGTGTGACGCTGCCGATGCTGCAGGCCTAGCCGTGCGCACGATACATGGAGCGCGGTGTCGGCCGTACCACGGTCCGCAAGCTTGCGGAGCTGACGGCGCGTCTGGCGTATGAGCGCTGCCCGTGGCCTGCGCGGGGATCACTTCTCGGGTTCTCCATCCAGCAATCCGCCGAGCCGGTCGAGATGGGCGTTCCAGCTCGCGCGTTTTTCGACGATAACGGCTTCATGGCTTTGCCGCATCGTCGTCAGCAGCTTCGTGAAGTCCTGCGCGGCGACCGGCTGCTGCCGTCTCATCTGCCGCGAAACGCCCTCCAGCTCGCGCAGCAGCTTTTGCTGGGTGCCGATCGTTTGCCGCAAGCGGCCTATTTGCATCGTGACGATGTCCAGCAGACTGTAGCGGTCGCCGGTCAGGACGCTCTTGATCTCCTCCAGCGACAGGCCCAGCTCCTTGAGCGACATAATCTGCTGCAGCCGCGGCAGGTCCGCTTCCGTATACTGCCGATGCCCGGAATCCGTATATCCGCTCGGCGAAAATAAGCCGATCTGGTCGTAATAGCGCAGCGTGCGGATCGTCAGGCCCGCCAGCCTGGCGATTTCTCCAACCTTCCATGTCGATTTCATACGTATCTCCTGTTTTCACGCCGGTCTCGCTTGGCCGGCTAGGCTAGATGAATGGTCACATCCGGTTCGTTGCCAGATGCGGCTTTATCGGTGCGTTTCTGTCAGGCTCGCGAGCATCTCGCGGGCTTGTTCCGGGTCGTCGATCAACCTCTGGCGGTAAGTCAGCATCCAGTTGAGCGTGCCCAGCATGTGATCATATTCTGCTTTCTTGCGTTCGATTTCGCCGATTTTGCGGCGAATCCACGCAATGATTTCCTCATTGCTGCGCGTCTGCTCGTCATGATCCTTCAGCACGTCCTTCAGTTCGGTCAAGCTGCAGCCGATGCCTTGAAACTTCTTGATAAGCTTCAGCCGTTCGTGAGCTTCGGTCGTATAGCTGCGATAGTTGTTGTTGTCCCGCTGCACGTGCCGGCTGTTCAGCAAGCCCTCCTTCTCATAATAACGGATCGTATGTACGGACAAACCCGCTCGTTGAGCCAACTCCTGAATTTTCATCGGAACTCCCCCTTGTAACGACTTGCCTTAGAGTTAACTCTACAGTTTATACTGCAAGTGTTCAAGTTTCAACGATTATGAAGGAGGAATCAGGATGCGCGTTTTTGTAACCGGAGCAACAGGTTATGTCGGAACTGCGGTTGTGATGGATTTGATCGCAGCCGGCCATCAAGTGCTGGGCTTGGCCCGAACGAAGGAGGGGGCTGCCAGGCTGGTGGAGGCGGGCGCCGAGGCACACTGCGGCACGCTTGACGATCTCGATAGCTTGCGCGGCGGAGCGGCGGCTGCCGATGGCGTCATTCATCTGGCGTTCAAGCATGATTTTACCGACTTCAGCGGCTCGCTCGCTGCCGATTTGCGCGCTGTCGAGGCGCTGGGCGCAGCAATGATCGGGTCGGGCAAGCCGTTGATCGTTACCGCGCACTTTAACGGGAAAGCTTCGGACGACGCTGCGCTTGCCTTGGCCGATCGGGGGGTGCGCAGCGCCATTGTAGAGCTTCCGCCGTCCGTACACAGCGAGTGCGACCGGCACGGCATGGTGCCACAGCTGATCGCCATTGCCCGCGCAAAGGGCGTCTCGGCCTACGTCGGCGACGGCAGCAATCGCTGGCCGGCCATCCATCTGCTGGACGCAGCCCGGCTGTTCCGGCTGGCGCTCGAAGCGGCTCCGGCCGGCTCGCGGCTGCAAGGCGTCGGCGACAAAGGCGTGCCGTTTCGCGACATTGCCGGCCTCATCGGCCGCAAGCTGAATTTGCCGGTCGTCAGCCTAGCCCGCGAAGATGCGCAGGAGCATTTTGGCTTTCTCGGCCTGTTGGCCGGAGCCGATATCCCGAAATCCGGCGAGGTTGTCCAGCGGCTATTGAACTGGCAGCCGGAGCTTCCGGGGCTGATTGCCGAGTTGGAGCAAGACCATTACTTCAGGCCATGAGGAGATCCAAGGCAGGCGGCCAGCCGCAGCGAAGGGAAGACAATCAGATTGTCTGGCAGATCGGAAGCTTAACGTGCTTTCGGTCTTTTTTTTCGGCAAAAATCCGCTTAGGGTCAAATAGGGAGCGCAAGCGCCGTGTGTCGGGCATTTGAGGGCTGAGCCTTGAAAACGGCTGAATTTGCCAGCAAATCGGGCTCCCTATGTCTTGCGCTAAACCTAACGTTCACGTAAACTACATATTAGAGATTGCAAAAACATGAAGAAGGGAGGCAGTTCGATGACTCCGGTTCTATACACCGTAGAAGACGTGACGGCAAAGCTGCAAATCACTTCGCGCACGCTCCACTACTATGAGGAAATTGGCCTTATTCCGCCTGCGGCGCGCACGGCCGGCGGACATCGGATGTACGATCAGGCTGCGCTGGAGCGGCTGGAGCACATTTTACGGATCAAAACGGCTTTGGGCGCTTCGCTGCAAGACATTTCGGCGATCCTGGCCGCTGAAGAGAATCTGGAGCAGCTGCGGGCACAATACCGGGGAGAAGACGTGTCCGGAGCGGATAAGCAGCGCATTTTGCAGCAGGGAGCGGAGCTGCTGACCTCGCTGGTCGTGTCGATTGACGAGAAAATGGAACGGCTATCCAAGCTGCGCGCAAGCTTTCGCGACCGGCTCGACAACGTGAACCGCCGCCGGCAGGAGCAGGAACAACAACAGGAGCAGCAGCGTCAGACTCAGGAGCAGCTTCGTGAAGACTAACCCGACTTGCCAGTATACGGCCTTCCTGCCCGGCAAATGCCAAGCTGCAGGTTATGCCGCCGCGGGACCTTGCGTTCGCGGATGATTCACAGATCGGACAGAAAGAAGGAGAACACAAGATGAATGAGAATGACAATAGAAAATGGTGGATTTTATCGGTTACAAGTCTCGGCTCGCTGTTGTCGGCGCTGAACTTCAGCACGCTGATTATTGCGTTGCCCGATTTGATTCAGGGCTTGCATGCGACAGTGCTGCAGGCGATGTGGGTCATGCTGTCTTACATGGTCGCGCAGACGGTCGTCGTTTTAATGGCCGGCAGCTTGGCTGACCGCTTCGGCCGCAATCGGCTTTACATTTGGGGCATGATCCTGTTTACGCTTATTTCACTGGCGGCGGGCTTTTCTTCAAACGCCACCGTTCTGATCATCGCCCGCGTGCTCCAGGGCATTGGCGGCGCGATGGTGATGGCCAACAGCACGGCGATTGTCGCCGACGCCTTCCCTGCCAAAGAGCTTGGCCGCGCGCTTGGCGTCAACATCATGGTCGTGGCGGTCGGACAAATTATCGGTCCGGTGCTGGGCGGCTGGCTGACGACGGCGTTTGGCTGGGAATGGACCTTCTGGTTTAACGTGCCGTTTGGCATCGTGGCTGTCCTCTGGGGCATTTGGGCGATGGGTTTCTCCGACGGCAAGGGCGTGCAGCATGTCAAAACCAAGCAAACCGACGGCTGGGGCCTCTTGACCTACGTCGTGAGCGTGACCGGCCTGCTGCTAGCGCTGACCTGGGGGCCCATTCAGAGCTGGGCTTCGCCGATTGTCTGGGTATCCGGCATCTTGTTCCTGATCGCGTTCCCGATTTTTCTTTCCATTGAGAAAAAGCATCCCGCGGCCATTCTCCATCTGCCGCTGTTTGTTAACCGGACGTTTTCGCTCGGCATGGTCTCGGCAACGCTCAACGGCGTGGCGCGGATGGCTGTCATGTTCATGCTCATCTTTTATTTCCAGGGCGCATTGTATTACGATGCGCTGGAAGCCGGCATTCTGACGATTCCGCTGGCGGTCGGGATGCTTGTGGTTTCGCCCTTGGCCGGCTGGTTAGGCGACCGCTGGGGCGAGCGCATGCCGGCGACGCTGGGGCTGTTGATCAGCATGCTCGGCTTGATCGGGCTGGCGCTGGACACGGGTTTGCATACGCCGTATTGGCAGCTGGCGTTATGGATGAGTCTGATCAGCATCGGCTCGGGCCTGTTCAACTCGCCGAATACGAGCAGCGTCATGAACGCGGCCGGACCCAAATACCGCGGCGAAGCGTCCGGCATCCGCTCGTTGACGATCAATATGGGCATGATGCTGAGCATTGCCTTCTCGATGCCGATTATTACGAACACGATTCCGCATGAAGCGATGCTGGCGATTTTCTCCGGCACCAAGGTTGGCATGGACGGCGGAGGCGGGGCGCTCGACGGTTTTATTCACGGTCTGCATCTCGTATTCTGGCTGATGGCGGCGCTGATGCTGATTGCTACGCTCCTGTCATACTTCCGCACGAGCAGCAGCACGTCTGCGAGCAGCTCCGGCGCGTCGTCTGCCGTCAAGCCGTAATCGCTGGCTGCATTGCTCCCCGCAAGCTAATCCGGTTATCTGCGATTCAAGTAAGCAAGCCTTCTCTCCGGCCTCTCGTCGGCGAGCGGGCTTTTTTGTTATAGAGGATTCGCTAGGCTGCTGTTGTCCGGCTTGTTGGCCTTGATCGTGTCATCCTGGTTGGATTTTATTGGAGCGCGATTAGGGCTTTGGTATGACATCGGGCGGGCTTGCCGGGCGACTGTTGTTGTTATGGTTGGGGAATTCAACGGCCGAGCTGTAATTCGACGCCAAGCATTCCTCAAGCAAATAAGTAAAATTAACCAGTTAAAACCAGATCGTTGGTAGGTTGTGGAAACGCTAACAATATGATTTTTCCAAATATTACATTGAGAATAAGTACTTTTGAACTAATTTATGTCTGGATTTTTCCTCCACCTTGCCCTACAATAAGAAGTAACGATTCCTGAGCTTGCACAGATGACTCACAGTTTTGGAAAGCAGGAGGAGCTGCCGGATGAAAGACAGATATTTTTCCACCGTCGAAACGACGGACCGCTTCGGTACCAAAAACCGCGAATTTCTAATTTATAGCGACAAAGGCAAGAAACCGACCATCGGCGACTTTGTCGATGCATTCATGCAAACCGGGCTTGATGTGGAGATCAAGGATTTCGTTAGCATGATGTTTAAGCCGAAAGACCCGACCACGACGCCGATCATTTCGCTGCGCGTCATTCGCACGATTCGCGACTACTCGTATTCGTCCTATACGCGAACCTCGATGTGATGCGCCACAACGCATCCATCGTCCTGATTAACCTTCGAACGCCATGCCGGCGCTTGAAGGTTTTTTTCTTTGTCGGCTTGGCCGGGGCTCACCTTGGAAGCTCAGCGCGCATAGGATACTGTACCCGTAACATCCGGGGCGATGATTTCCGCGGGAGGTGAAGGCATTGGTCAGCTTGTATAGCGTCATTGTCGACTGGATTCCGGGCTTGCCGCGCATCCCATACCGCCGCGGAGTGGGACAATGGGAAGGCGTTGTCATGCACCAAACGGCGAATCCGAACGATACGGCGCGCAGCGAACGGGCCTATGAAGCAACGACATTCGAGAATGCGTTCGTTCACGAATTTATCGATCCGAATGAGATTATTCAAGTCGCCGATCCGAATTACATCGCTTACGGAGCGGGAGCCAAAGCGAATCCGCGGTTCATTCATCTGGAGCTGTGCTCGGCGCAAACGAGCGAGCAGTTCAACCGTTCCTTTGATCGCTGGTGCCAGCGCGCCGCATATTTTTTGACTCAGCGCAGCCTGCCGGTCATCGCCGCCAAATCCGACGGTAGCGGGACGCTGTGGTCGCACGATCAGGTCTCGCGGTATTTGGGCGGAACCAATCACGAGGACCCAATTGCGTATTTGGCCCAGTGGGGCAAGACGTGGACGGACGTGCTCGCTGCCGTCGGGCGGCATCATGAAGCGATTACGGGAGGAGATGAGATCATGTTAAGCGCGAAGGACGCCAACACGATCATCGCATTTTTGGCTGCGGCCTACAACGCCACCGCTTCCAAGGAAGCCAAAGACGAGTTCCACCGTCTGGCCAATGAGCTGCGCAAGGCGTCGGGGCAGCAGCCGGAATAATTTTGCGGGAATGAGAGGCGCTGTACATGCGGAAGGACGCGTTGACACTGCTGGTTCTGATTTTGTTCATCTTGCTGACTCTAGTGCTGCTGCTGTGGCTGTAGACAGCGCAAACAGCCGGACGCTTGCATCAAGCGCCGGCTGTTCGTCATTTACGGGACCGTCGCGGGCCCCATTTGCGCGTATCGCTGCGGCTTCCATGTTAGAAGCCTTTGTATTGCGGTTCTTCGGCTTCGAGCTGCTGGACGCGGGAAGCGACCTGATCGACGACCTGCTGCGTCGTTTTGGCGGCATTCTCAAACAGCTGCTTCGCTTCCTGATTTTGCGTGCTCAGCGCGAACGTTTCGAGGTTGGCTTGCGCGCTTTTGAGCGAGGCGAGCGTCGTTTTGACTTGTGCGGCTACGGTCAAGGTGTTCACCTCCTTTACAGCGGGATGCGCTGCTTAATATACCCGTTTCTCCGAAATCCATTATTTCAAAATAGTGCCAATCCTCTCGCATTCATAGCCCCCGGCAAAATGGCGAATAATGACCTTTGTTGAAGCAAAGGAGGATAACCGGACATGGACTGGATCCATATTGTCATTCGTGCCTTGACGGCGCTCGTTACGCTGTTTATTTTTACGCGGATACTCGGTAAAAAGCAGATTTCTCAGCTGACGTTTTTCGAATACATTACGGGCATCGTAATCGGGGATGTGGCCGGAACTACTTCGACCGATATCGAGCAGCATTTTTTTCACGGGATTCTGGCGATGACGGTTTGGTTTATCGTTCCGCTTTTGCTGGAGATGCTGACGCTCAAAAGCAAGACGCTGCGCCACTGGTTCGAAGGCAAAGGCAGAGTGCTGATCAAGGACGGCAAGGTGCTGGAAGATAATTTGAAAAAAGAGCGCTACACCGCCGACGAGCTGCTGGAGCAGTTGCGGACGAAAAGCGTGTTTCGCCTCGCCGACGTCGAATTTGCGATGCTGGAAGCAAGCGGCGAGCTGAGCGTGCTGCTCAAAAGCGACAAGCAGCCATTTACTCCGGCTCATCTGGGCGTCAAGACGGTCGCGGAGAAGCCATCGCAAACCGTCATTATGGACGGCGTTATTCAGGACGAGCCGCTGGCGACCGCGGGACGAAGCCGCGGCTGGCTGCACACGGAGCTGGACAAGCTGGGCATTCCGGTAGAGAACGTGTTTTTGGCCCAAGTCGATATGTTCGGTGATTTGACCGTCGATACGTATGATGACAAGCTGAAAATTCCCCAGCCGTCACAGCGGCCGCTGCTGCTGGCCACATTGAAAAAATGCCAGGCCGATCTGGAGCTGTTTGCGCTGGCCACGACGCACGAGCGGGCCAAGGCGATGTACAGCGAAAGCTCGCGGCAGATGCAGAGGGTGCTGAGCGATGTCGAAGTATTGTTGAAGGCATAAATTCAAGCGCAAGGGGGAGCGGCCCTCATGGCCAATAATAAGAAGAAAAATATGACAATGACCCAGCAGGAATACCAGCAGCTGGCCAAGCGCATCGAGCCCAAGCGGCCGGTGTTGAAAAATTGTTTGCGCGCCTTTCTTGTCGGCGGCATCATCTGCGTGATCGGTCAAGCGCTGATGGAGTTGTTTATTCACAAGTTCGGGTTTACGGAAAAAACAGCCGGCAATCCGACTGTGGCGGTGCTGATTTTTATTTCCGTCGTTTTGACGAGCTTCGGCGTGTACGACAAAATCGCCCAGTGGGCCGGGGCCGGCTCGGCTGTGCCGGTCACGGGCTTTGCCAACTCGCTGTGCTCGGCAGCCATTGAGCACCGCGCCGAGGGCGTTGTGCTGGGCATTGGCGGCAACATGTTCAAGCTGGCCGGCTCGGTGATCGTCTTTGGGATCGTGACGGCGTTTATTGTCGGGATTATCCATCTATTGCTTGGAGTGGGGAGGTGAGGACGATGCTCAAGGGTCATCAGAGCTGGACATTTGCCAGCAAGCCTGTCATTGCGGCAACGGCGACGGTCGTCGGTCCCGACGAGGGGCTGGGACCGCTCGGCGACGAATTCGACATCGTCCACGGCGACGCGACGGTCGGGCAAAAAACGTGGGAGAAGGCGGAAAAGGCGCTGCTGGAGGAAGCGGCGCAGCGCGTGCTGGACAAGGCCGGGCTGACCGGCGGCCAGGTGCAATTCTACATCGGCGGCGATTTGATGAACCAGATTATCTCCAATACGTTTGCTGCGCGCACGCTCAATATGCCGTATATCGGCATTTTCGGAGCGTGTTCAACGTCGATGGAAGGGCTGGCGCTGGCTGCGCAGCTAATGGACGCCGGCGCGGCGAATCACGTTATGTGCGGCACATGCAGCCATAACAGCACCGCCGAGAAGCAGTTCCGCTATCCGACGGAATACGGCTCGCAGAAGCCGCCGACGGCGCAGTATACGGTGACGGGCGCCGGTGCGGCTCTGCTGGCGCGCGAGGGTACGGGGCCGGTGGTTACAGCCGCGACGATCGGCCGGATCGTCGATATGGGCATCAAGGACCCGTTCAATATGGGCGCGGCGATGGCGCCCGCTGCGGTCGATACGATCACGGCGCACTGCCGTGATCTGGAGATTGAGCCGGGCCACTACGATTTGATCGTGACCGGCGATTTGGGAGCGGTGGGCTATGCGATTGCCAATGAGCTATTCGCGAAGCACCGCTTTCCGATTGAGCAGACCGTCTACGACGACTGCGGTCTGATGATTTATGACCGTGAGAAGCAGGCGGTGCAGTCCGGCGGCAGCGGCTGCGGCTGCTCGGCGACCGTGACGTACGGTCATCTGCTCAAGCGGATGCAGCGCGGCGAGCTGCGCCGCATCCTTGTTGTGGCGACGGGCGCGCTGCTGTCGCCGCTGTCGTTCCAGCAGGGCGAAAGCATTCCGTGCATCGCCCATGCCGTTGCGATTGAAGCGGGAGGTGAAGCGTCATGATGCAATTTGTGTGGGCCTTTGTGATCGGCGGGGCCATTTGCGTGCTCGGCCAGCTGCTGATCGATGTGGGCAAGCTGACCCCGGCGCATACGATGAGCACGCTGGTTGTGCTGGGGGCTATTGCCGATGGCGTTGGCATTTACGACCCGTTCATCAAATTTGCCGGAGCAGGCGCCACTGTGCCGATTACGAGCTTTGGCAACGCGCTTGTGCACGGCGCGCTGGAGGAGCTGCAGCAGGACGGCTATATCGGGATTATTACCGGCATCTTCGAGGTGACGAGCGCCGGTATTTCATCGGCGATTATTTTCTCGTTTCTCGCCGCGATTATCGTGCGGCCTAAGGGCTGACTCTCTGGCTGCGCATGCTGCCGGACGCGTCCCTATGCTTACAAGCCGCTACCGTCAGCTTTTGTGCAAAGCGTTATTTCGATTTGATTACCCCGCGCGGCGGGGTTTTTTTGCGTTGTACAGCGTTTGCTCTGCAGGCATCTGCTTGCAAATCCGAACTCATTGGTTATTATTTACAAACAAATTCAGCAATTTTGCAAGTATACGGACAATTCGCTTTCCTGTTACACTAGAAGCATGTTATGTCCGTTGGCAGCGGCGTTGGTTTGTCGCTCTTGTCTCACCCGCCCACTGAGGCGCATGTGCCGACGCCTTGGTGCTTGCCTGCATGGCGGCTGATTTTGGCAAGCGCTTTCGCGCCGCCGCACCGGCTGATTACGACCCATTTTTCCCGGAGCTTGTCGGGATAGCCCTTGAAGGAGGATTCGGAACATGGAAACCGTCGCTCAACAGCATCTTCATGTATTGAACCGTTTGAAAAGCAATCTTGAAACCTGCATTCTCGGCAAAAGCGAAGAGATTTCCCTGCTCTTAACCGCACTGCTGGCCGGAGGCCACGTGCTGCTGGAGGATGTCCCCGGCACCGGCAAAACCGTGCTGATCAAAGCGCTCGCCCGCTCGGTGGAGGCTCAATACCGGCGCATTCAGTGCAACCCCGATTTATTGCCTACCGATATTACGGGCGTGTCCATATACCACCCCAAGGAAGAAAAGTTTCTGTTCCGCTCCGGTCCGATCATGACGAATATTTTGCTTGTGGACGAAATCAACCGCGCCACGACCAAGACGCAATCGGCGCTGCTGGAAGCGATGGAGGAGCGACAAATTACCGTTGACGGCGATTTGTACGAGCTACCGCCTTTGTTCCTCATGCTCGCGACGCAAAACCCGATCGACTTCGAAGGCACGTATTCGCTGCCTGAAGCACAGCTGGATCGCTTTATGCTCAAGCTAAGCCTCGGCTATCCGAGCGAAACCGCGGAGCAGCGGATGGTCGCGACGCAAAGCAGGAGCCATCCGATTGAGGCGCTGGAAACCGTCACCGATACAGCGACGCTGCTGGAGCTGCAAAATCGCGTGCGCGAGGTGCATATCGACGAAGCGGTCGCTGCGTATCTGGTCGCGCTGGCCCGCAGCACCCGCGAGCACAAAGCCGTCTATCTGGGAGCCAGCCCGCGCGCTACGCTTGCGCTTGTGGCTGCTTCCAAGGCTTATGCATTCCTGAACGGCCGCGATTACGTTATTCCCGACGACATTAAGTATTTGGCGCCTTACGTGATGGGGCACCGGATTTTACTAAATGCGGAGGCGCGTATGGACGGAGCGACCGTCGCTTCGGTGCTCCAGACGATTTTTGAGCAGGTGCGCGTTCCGGTCAGAATGGAGAAGTGAGGCGCATGAACCATCCGCTGATGAGACGCTTGGGCTTGCAGCGCCGTCGTTATCCGGCCGCTTTGTGGTGTCTGGCCATCTGTCTGGCCGCCAGTCTGCTGTTCGTCGTTTTTCAAGGTGGCAAGCTGGCCGCCATGCTGTTTGGGAGCGTGACCGTGTTGTCGGTGTATCTGGTACTTGGCAACTGGAGTGGAATCAAACGGACGGTCGGCGAGCGGAAGCTGGGCGGCGGCGACGAGACGGCGGAAACCCAACTGGACGCAGGTCAGCCGCTGGAGGTGTCTATTCGGCTACAGATTCCGGGAATCTGGCCCATTCCCTACGTCGTTGTGCGCGACCGGCTGATGCGGCAGAACGGCGAGGAGATCGGCTTTGAGGGCTCGCTGGTGCCTGACTGGAAGCGCCGCGGCGAGTGGACCTACAGCACCCCGCCGCTGCGTCGCGGCTTCTATCGCTTTGGCGCGACGGAATGCGTCACCGAGGACATTTTCGGCTTTTTCCAGCATAAAGGACGTTTGCAGCTTGAGCAGCAGGTGGTGGTGTATCCGCAGACGGCGGTTATCAAGGAATGGCTGCAATTTCATCAAATGATCAAGGGACTGCAGCATCATTCGACCACGACGCGCGCTCAGCGCGAAACGACGCAGATCAATGGCGTGCGCGAATATATTTACGGCGACCGCATCTCGCGGATTCACTGGAACGCTACGGCCAAAACCGGCACGTGGAAATCCAAGGAGTTCGAGCGCGAGTCGCTGCCCAAAACCATTGTGCTGCTTGACCGCACAGCCGCCGCGTACCGCGACGAGGCCGAGTTTGAGCTGGCCGTGTCGACGGCGGCTTCGCTGCTGCGCTACGGCAGCAGCCGCCAGCTGGCGATCGGGCTGCTGTCCGTAGGCCGGGAGCCCTCCTTATTCGAGCCGAAAATCGGCCACAAGCATTTGAAGGAAACGATGGGCCATTTGGTCGGGGTCGAAGCCGACGGCTATCGTTCGCTGCTGCAAGTGATCAAGGACCGGGCCCGCGATATTCCGGCCGGCAGTTTTTTCGTGCTGATTTCGCCGCAAAAAGGGGCCGCTGTGCTGCAGGCGATGAATTACCTGAATCAGCATCAAGCCAATCCGTGCCACTTCTGGATTCGCTCTGCAGGCGGAGAAGCGCCGCGCGAGGACTGGCTGAAGGCTGTACGCGCCCGCGGCTACCTGGGCTACGAGATCGATGATCTGGCCGAGCTTTCCGGCATCTTGGGAGGAGCGAAGCGTTATGCCTAACCGTAAAGCGTTGTTTTGGCAGCGGCTGCTGCTGACTGAATGGCCGCAGCGGCTTGTGGCGATTTTGTCCGGTTTGTTCTTGTACCAGTATGTGTCGTGGATTGAGTCGGAGAACGGACTGTGGCTGCCGCAAACGATCTCTGCCGTCAGTATGACGCTGCTGATCGGGGTGCTTTCCTTTCTGATCCCGCGGCTGCGGCTGGTTTGGCGCTGCGTCCTGCAGCTGGCGCTCGTTGTCGTTTTTGTCGCACTTCAGGTTGGCTATCATTATATCGGCATGCCGTGGCGCTCGTTTTTGTCGCTGGAAGCGGTTGGCTTGTGGCTGGAAGCCAATGTGGGACAGCTGGCGCCGTTCATCTGGTTTGCGCTTGGTGCGTGGGCGATCTATCTGGCGATGATCTGGGTGGCCCGCTCGAAGCTGCGGCTTTATATGGTGCTGCTGGCCAGCGTGCTGTTTTTTGCCATCCGCGATTCGTTCAGCCAGATTGTGCTGTGGCAGGAAGTATCGATTGTGCTTGTATGCGGGCTGCTGCTGCTGGTGCTGCGCCATTTGGCCGAGCTGAAAAGCCGCGCCCCGCTGTTGTGGGAGACGCTGGCGGAGTATCCGACGACGATCGGCGTGCCGGTCGTGCTGATTCTGGCGCTGACGTTTACAATCGGGGCCATTGCGCCGTCGGTCGATCCGCTGATGATGGACCCGTATACGGCCTGGCGCATCAGCCAGGGGGAATCCGTACCGGCGCTTGGCAAAGGGTTTATCGTCTCGCAGCCCAGCGGCGACGCTTCGTCGGGCTACAGCCGTGACGACAGCTCGCTTGGCGGCTCGTTCCGCTTTGACTACAGCACGGTGATGACGGTGGATACGAGCAAGCGCACGTATTTTCGCGGCGAAACGCGGTCGGTCTATACCGGCTCCGGATGGGAAAGCGGCGAAGCCGAGAAGCGGCAGCGGCCATTCGGCGTGGGCAGCGAAGCGCTTGCCGCTGATCCGGCCATCGATACGAGCCTGCTGAAAACGCAGGAAGTGACGCAGACGATTACGATGGAGCAGGAAGCGCCGTTTCCTGTTCTGTTCGCCGGCTTTCAGATCAGCAAGGTCGAATCTCTGGACAATGGCGAGACGTCGGCCTCCGAGCTGCGCTGGTTTCCGCAGCAGTCCGAGCTGCGGGTAGCGGGCAAGCATTATCCCAAGACGTATCAAGTTGTCGTAAAGGAACCGATTATCGACGAAGCGGGGCTGCGCGCCGCCCGGGCATCCTACGACGGCGACTCCAAATGGGACGCATATTTGCAGCTGCCGGTTACGTTGCCTCCCCGCGTGCGCGATCTTGCCGCCGATGTGACGAAAAATGCAGCCAATCCTTACGATAAAGCCAAAAGCATCGAGCTGTATTTAAGCACGACATTTCCGTACACGAACACGCCGGATATGTCGCAAGCGGCCAGCAAGGATTTCGTTGATCGCTTTCTGTTCGAGGTCAAGCAAGGCTATTGCGATTACTACTCCAGCGCGATGGTCGTGATGGCCCGCGCGGCCGGACTTCCGGCGCGTTGGGTCAAGGGCTACTCGTCGGGACAATCGCCGATTCCCGAGGAAGTGCAGCGGCTTGGCAACATAACGCAGCAAACGTCGATTGACGCCGATGCGGCCGGGGAATATACGGTGCGCAACGCCGACGCCCATTCATGGGCCGAGATTTATTTCGAAGGCTATGGATGGATTCCGTTCGAGCCGACCTCCGGCTTTGCGCTGCCGTCGGTGTATCCCGACGATCAGCCCAAGCCGCTGGAGGAGCTAACGCTGCCGCAGGCTGCTGCTGCGGAAGCCGCCGATGCCGGCGTGCCGCTTCGCGTCTGGATCTGGGCGGGCAGCGTGGCGCTGGTTGCGCTCGCTGCAGGCGCTCTCTTGTATGTCCGCCGCGCCGCGCTGCGGCGAATGTGGCGCAAGCTCCGGCTTCGCCGCGCCCGCGCGGCGAGCTTCGATCACAAAATTGTGATCGAATTCGAACGCCTGCTGCGGCTTGGCCGCCGCAAGGGCTTCATCCGCCACGAGCATGAAACGATGCGCGAAGCTGCCGCTCGCTGGGCGCAGCAAAGCAAATGGATGAAGAAGGATCTGGAGATTGCTTTGAACCTGTTCGAACGGGCCAAATATTCGCCCGCTGCGGCGACGGAGCAGGATTTTGCCCAAGCAACGCAGACGATTGCCCGCTTGAAGGAGCAGATGAAATAATTCGCAGGCCACTCGCGTCGATGATGCGGGTGGCTTTGATTTGAGCAGCGGCTTGCCGTACAATAGGCGGGTATACGGCTTGCGCAAGAGCGGTCCTGACCAGCAAAAAGCGAAGCAGAACCGTCATTCAGGGAGGAATGAAGATGGCTTTTATCGATTGTCACTTTTATTCGGAAACGCTCGGCATCTCCACGGCGATGCACGTGCTGCTTCCTCAGAGGTCTACCACCCAGATCGGCATGACCGGACGCGTGCTGGGTACAGGCAAGCATCCCGTCCTTTATTTGCTGCATGGCTTGTCCGACGATCATACGATCTGGATGCGTCGCACCTCGATCGAGCGTTACGCGGCGGAGCTGGGGCTGGCAGTTGTCATGCCTGCGGTCGGGCGCAGCTTCTATACCGATATGGCGCACGGCTACCGCTATTGGACGTTTGTCAGCGAGGAGCTGCCGCAGCTGGCGCGCGAATTTTTCCCGCTGTCGGCGGAGCGCGAGCTGAATTTTGCCGCCGGCTTGTCGATGGGCGGCTATGGCGCGATGAAGCTGGGGCTGTCGCATCCGGAGCGGTTTGCGGCAGTGGCCAGCTTGTCCGGAGCGCTGGATGTGCGCCGATTTATTGACAATCCGGAGAATATGGCGGATTTCCGGCTTATTTTCGGCGATGGTGCGGATGTGGCTGCCAGCGACAACAACCTGCTGCGTCTGGCCGACAAGCTGGCCGAAAGCGGAAAGCCGGCGCCCAAGCTGTATCAGGCGTGCGGCACGGAGGATTTCCTGTATGCCGACAACGTGCGCTTTCGCGATTATATACGCGGGCTGCCGTTTGATTTGACCTATGAAGAGGGGCCGGGCATTCACGACTGGGCGTATTGGGACCTGAAAATCCAGTCCGTGCTCGACTGGCTGCCGCTGCCGGGGCGATAAACGGGCCGCTATTTCCTTTTGCAAGCGCGGGGGCACTATGGTATAGTTTGTCGTATATATGAAGGAACATTCTGGAGGGAAACCGTTTGCTGCGTAAGCTCGTACCAAAACAATCCGTGCGCACGATCTACGATATCCAGATCGATCAGCTGTGGAGCTTCGGAGTCAGGGGCATCATCACTGATCTGGACAACACGCTCGTTGGCGCCAGAGATCCGCATGCGACGCCCGAGCTGATCGAATGGCTCGCACAAGTCCGGAAGCTGGGCTTCAAGGTCGTGATCGTATCGAACAATCGCCGGGGCCGGGTATCGGCATTTGCCGAGCCGCTCGGTATTCCTTTTATTTACGGGGCCAAAAAGCCGACGAATGTCGCCTTCCATAAAGCGATGCGCCTGCTCGGCACGAACGCCCGGCAGACGGCTGTCATCGGCGACCAGATGCTGACCGATGTGCTCGGCGGCAACCGGATGGGGCTGTACACCATTCTCGTGCAGCCGATTTCCGTGCGCGACGAGGGCTTTTTTACAAAGGTCAATCGGCGGATCGAGAAGCTGGCGCTGTCGATGATGAAGAAATCATAGCTGTAGACACAAGCAGGGAGGATTCATGAGCGAAGAAGAAGTCATGCACTGCGCCGGCTGCGGCGTCGAGCTGCAAATGGAGGAGCCGGGCCAGCTGGGCTACGTGCCGGTGGAGGCGTTCCAGAAGGAGCCCGTCATCTGCCAGCGCTGCTACCGGATTAAGCATTATAATGAAGCGTCGAGTATGACGCTCGATCAGGACGATTTTTTGAAGCTGCTCGGCAAGGTCGGGCAAAAGAAGGCGCTGGTCGTCAATATCGTCGACATTTTTGATTTCGAGGGCAGTATGATCAGCGGTTTGGCGCGTTTTGTCGGCACGAACCCGATTCTGTTGGTCGTCAACAAAATCGATTTGCTGCCCAAGACCGTCAATCCGAACAAAATCGTCAACTGGGTGCAGCGGCAGGTCAAGGAGCACGGCTTGCGCGTCATCGAGATCGTATTGTGCAGCGTACGAAAAAACATCGGCTTCGATCGCGTCATCGAAGCGGTGCAGCGGCACCGTCAGGGCCGGGACGTCTATGTCGTCGGCGCGACGAACGTCGGCAAATCGACGTTGATCAACCGTTTGATCGCCGATTACAGCGATTTGGAAGCGGAGCTGACCACATCGCAATATCCTGGCACGACGCTCGATCTGGTGAAAATTCCGCTTGATGACGGCCGCTTTATTATCGATACGCCGGGCATTGTGTACAAGCACCGGATGACGGAAATCGTCACGAAGCGCGATTTGGCCAAGATCATGCCGGACCGGACGCTCAAGCCGATGGTGTTTCAGCTCAACGACGCCCAGACGCTGTTTTTCGGCGCGCTGGCGCGCTTTGATTTTATCAAGGGCGATCACCAGTCATTTACGTGCTATTTGTCGAGCGCGATTCAGATTCACCGGACGAAGCTGGAGCGCGCCGACGATTTGTACCGCGATCACCGCGGTGAGCTGTTGACACCGCCGCGCCTTGAGGATCTGGACGAGCTGCCGCCGCTTGTCAAGCATCCGATCCGGGTGTCCAAGGGCCGCAAGCTCGACGTGCTGATCTCTGGCTTGGGCTGGATCAAAGTGAACAGCGAGTCGGGAGCCGATCTGGCCGTATACGCGCCCAAAGGCGTCAAGGTCATATCGCGCGAATCGCTGATCTAGGGGGATAACATGACAGGGCTGGACAGTCATACGATATTATACGGCGTATTTGGCGATCCCGTACGCCATTCCCGCTCGCCGCTGATGCTGAACCGGGCGTTCGCAGAAGCGGGCGTCAACGGGGCTTATGCGGCGTTTCACGTCAAGCCGGAGGGGCTGAGCGAGGCCGTGGCCGGCATCCGGGCGCTTGGCTTTCGCGGCGTGAACGTGACGATCCCGCACAAGGTGGAGGTCATGGCGCACCTTGACGAGATCGACGAAGGCGCGCGCGTGATCGGCGCGGTCAATACGATCGTCAACGACGGCGGCAAGCTGACCGGCTACAACACGGACGGCATCGGTTATGCGCGGTCGTTGAAGGAAGAGACCGGCCTGAGCCTGCGCGGCTGCCGCGTGCTGCTGCTCGGCGCCGGCGGCGCGGCCCGCGGCGTGGCTTACGCGCTGGCTAAGGAAGGGGCGGCGAGCGTGTGCATTGCCAACCGTACGACGTCGCGCGCCGACGAGCTGGCCGCCGCGATTGCCGCGTTTGCGCCGGCCCGCGGCGTGGCGCTGGATGAAATCGCCGGGCTGGCGGACGACGTCGACCTGGTCGTCAACACGACCTCGGCGGGCATGCATCCGCATGTCGACGAGCTGCCGGCGGATACAAGCTGGGTCGACGGACG
This sequence comes from Paenibacillus athensensis, assembly GCF_004514475.2. GTDB lineage: Bacteria > Bacillota > Bacilli > Paenibacillales > NBRC-103111 > Paenibacillus_AL > Paenibacillus_AL athensensis. The sequence continues at coordinate 505,225 of NZ_MYFO02000002.1, forward strand.
CCATATCGCCAGCGATTTGATCTACAATCCGCGCACGACGCGGTTTTTGCGCGAAGCGCAGGAGCGCGGCGCCCGCATTCACGGCGGGCTGGGCATGTTTATTTATCAAGGCGCGTACGCCTTCGAATATTGGACCGGCTTGCCGGCTCCCGTTGCGGCGATGCGTCAGGTCGTCGAGCAATCGTTAACGCCATAATCCAAAGAGTAGCCGGCCGCTTGCGAAACACGCGGAGCTTGGCACATGCAGAATAGAGGGACTTTTTCATGTTATCAGGCAAGCAAAAGCGTTATTTGCGTTCACTCGCTCATCACATTGATCCGATTTTTCAAGTCGGCAAGGGCGGAGTTAACGATCATTTGATCCGTCATATTGAAGAAGCGCTGGAGGTACGGGAGCTGATCAAGGTAACCGTGCTCAATAACAGCGGCGAGGATCGCCAAGAGGTTGGCGAAGAGCTGTCGCAGCGCTCCGGCGCGGAGCTGGTGCAGGTGATCGGCAAAATTATCGTGTTGTACAAGGCGTCGAAGGACAAGCCGCGCATCGAGCTGCCGTAAGACGGCGGGGCTGGACGGACTTATTTTAAAAGCAAGCAGGTGAGACGTATGCAGGTCGGCATTATGGGGGGAACCTTCGATCCGATTCATACGGGCCATTTGATCGCGGCCGAGCGCGCGCGCGTCGGCGCCGGGCTGGATCAGGTGTGGCTGATGCCGGCCAATGTGCCGCCGCACAAGCCGGATGCGCCCAAGGCAAGCGCCGGGCAGCGCTGGGAGATGGTGTGCCGGGCAGCGGCGGACAACCCGTTTTTTCGTCCGCTGGATGTCGAAATCCGCAAGGGCGGCGTATCGTATAGTATTGAAACGATTGAGCTGCTTTGCCGCGAGCATCCGGGCGTTCAGTTCGCCTATATTATCGGGGCGGATATGGTGCGCTTTTTGCCCAAATGGTTTCGGATCGATGAAATTGTCCGGCATATTCGCTTCGTTGGTCTGGCTCGCCCCGGCTATCCGATCGATCTGGCCGAGCTGCCGCAGAATATTCGCGAGCGGGTCACGCTGGTGGAGATGCCCTTGGTTGAGCTATCGTCGTCGGCGATTCGCGCAGAAAAGCTGCGCGGCGGATCGATTCGCTACTGGGTGCCCGATGCCGTATACGAGTATATCGAGGTGAATCAGCTGTATGGAACGTGAGCAATTGATGGAAACCGTCCGTGCACAAATGCCGGAAAAACGCTGGCAGCATACGCTGGGCGTGATGGAAACAGCCGTGGTGCTGGCCAAGCGGTTTGGCGCAGATCCGGTGAAGGCCGATTTGGCGGCAATTGTCCACGACTATTGCAAATATTGGCCGGTGAAGGAGCAGGAGCGGATCGTCCGTGAGAACGGGCTGCCGCAGGATTTGCTCGATTACGGGCCGGAGCTGCTGCATTCGCATGCCGGTGCATTTATCGCCAGAACGCAGCTGGGCATCGACGATGAGGAAGTGCTGGATGCAGTACGCTACCACACGTCGGGCCGCGAGCGGATGACACTGCTGGATAAGGTCGTTTGCTTGGCCGATTATATCGAGCCGGGTCGTGATTTTCCCGCAGTGCATAATATTCGTCAAATCGCTGAACATAGTCTTGAGCGGGCGCTGGCTGCGAGCTTTGACTCGACGCTGTCGTTCCTGCTGGACAAAGGAAAATTGATTTATCCCTTAACGCTTTTAACCCGCAACGGTTTATTGCGTGAAATTCATAACGAACAATCAGGAGGATGATACGATGAGCATGACCCCGGACGATTTAATGGCTCTAGTGGTAGAGGCTGCGGAGGATAAAAAGGCGATGAACGTCGTGACACTGAACCTGCAGGGCATTTCGCTGGTTGCGGACTATTTTGTCATCTGTCACGGCAATTCGGAAACACAGGTGCAGGCTATTGCCACGGAAGCCAGGAAAAAAGCGCAGGAGCACGGCGTGCGGATTCGCGGCTTCGAAGGCATCGATACCGCCAGATGGGTGCTGCTGGATCTGGGAGACGTCGTGCTGCACGTATTCCATCGTGACGATCGCGAGTATTACAATATTGAACGGCTGTGGTCGGACGCCAAGGTTGTGGAGCGCGTATGAGCATGCAGGCGGGATCGCTGATCAGTCTGATTATTGCCCGTGAGGTGCCGCCGAACGGTTACTTTTTGACCGACGGCTTTCAGGATGTGCTGCTGCCTTACGGGGAAGCGTCCGGCGCTTTGGCGGTGGGCCAACGGGTCGAGGTGTTTATGCTGCACGACACGGAGGGCCGGCTGATGGCGACGATGAAGCGCCCGCTGCTGCTGCTTGGCGAGGTAGGCTTGCTGGAAGTGGTCGATGCGCATCCGCGTTTCGGCTATTTTTTGGATATGGGGCTGGGGCGAAATTTGCTGCTGCCCTACAAGCACGTGCCCGAGCTGAAGGAGCTGCGCCCGCAGGTAGGTGATCGCGTCTACGCGACGCTGGCGCATGACCGTCAGGGGCGGCTGATTGCCAAGCTGGCCGGTGAGGACGATTTGGCTCCGCTGTGCGTGCGCGCGCCGTCGAGCTGGAAAAACCAGTGGGTCGATGCCCGGGTATACAAGCCGCTGCAGATGGGCTCGTTTGTCGTGTGCGATGCCGGTGTTCTCGGCTACGGCGTCATCGGCTTGATTGCGTCGGGCGAGCGTACCCGGCTGCTGCGGGTCGGCGAGCAGGTCAAGGTGCGGGTCGTGTTCGTGCGGGAAGAAGACGGGCGCGTTAATTTATCGATGCGTTTGCCCAAGGAATTGGGGCGCGACGAGGATTCCGAGAAGCTGCTGGCGTTTCTGAAATCGCGCCCGAATCAGGCGATGCCGTATTCGGACCAGACGGCGGCCGATTTGATCAGCGAGCGCTTCGGCATGAGCAAATCAGCGTTCAAACGGGCGCTGGGCAAGCTGATGAAGGAAGGGCTTGTGTATCAAAAGGAAAGCTGGACGTATCTGAAGCAGGAAGAAGGCGCTCAAGAGCATGAGCTATGAGCGTTTTGCCTATACATACGATCGGTTGATGGAGGGCATGCCCTACGGCGAGTGGCTGAGCTTTCTGCGCGAAAGCTTTCGGCGCTTTGACGCGAAGCCGACGACGATTGCCGATCTGGGCTGCGGCACGGGGGCTCTGGCCATCCCGCTGGCGCTGGAGGGCTACCGTATGACCGGCATTGATCTGTCGGCGGATATGCTGGCGGTTGCCCGGCAAAAAGCCGAGCTGCACAGCGCTTTGGCGCGCCCTGGCGCGATTCGCTGGCTGCAGCAGGACCTGCGCGAATGGGAGCTGGACGAGCCGGTCGACGCCGCGATTTCCTTTTGCGATTGCTTGAACTATTTGCTGGAGGAAGACGATGTTCGCGCTGCCTTTCGGCAAACCTACGCGGGCCTTGCGCCCGGCGGATTGTTCGTGTTTGACGTGCATACGCCGCAGCAGTTGTTTGCTTATGCGGAGTCGCAGCCGTTCTTTTTGAATGAGCCGGATGTATCGTACATTTGGACGAGTGAACTGGATGAGCGGCGCGTGCAGATCGAGCATGACCTGACGATTTTTATGCGGGATGGCGACACGGACGCGTTCCGGCGGATCGACGAGCTGCATGTGCAGCGGGCTTATGCGCTGGAATGGCTGGAAGCGGAGCTGATTGCAGCCGGCTTTGGCGAGGTGCGGATCGGTGCGGATTTTCGCTGGCAGGCGCCAACGGGCGCGACGGAACGGGCTTTTTTTGCTGCGTGTAAGGGGTAAGATGCCGGTTGGCTTTTTGAAAAATAACGCAAGGCCGTTTCTCGTGGCGTACGGGAGGCGGTCTTTTGATTTATTCAGTTAAATTTTTTGGCTTCTGATCCATGAGAAGTACTTCACAAATCCGAAAATAATCACGCATGTAAACAATAACCACAAGAGTGCGAATGGAGTAAACATGCCAATTTGATTCAATCCCTCTTTTTGTATCAAAATGAAGACGAATAACCCTATGTCCACAAAGGACAAGAAGAGGAGCGGAATGATCCATACGATGCGAAGCTTGACATTCATGTAGTTCTCCTTTCGGTAAACCTTGTTAAAAGCCGCTTACATCACTTCACGTTGTGGCGTGCCTGTTACCTGGCATGTTCATAATAATATAAATTAAAAATATTTCAATAGAAGCAGTCGAGCGCCCGCTCAGACAACTGGCGGAGTCAAACATCTATAATTTATAATAAGGTCAATATTCTGAATTATTCATGCCTGCCCAACGATCGCTATCATAATGTTTTTCATTTGCGTGAGGACCATACGCTGATTCCGCTCATTGACGATATTGAGGTCCATGTGATGGAATTGCCCAAGCTGGAGAAATGCGAAGTGCCGGTCAGCGGCGGATTAGTTAATTGGTTGTTATTTTTACAAGGCGTAGACATGGAGAAGTGGGAGGTGCTGACGGTGAATGAGCCGATGCTGAAAAAAGCGATGACGACGCTGGAATTTCTGAGTCAGGATGCACAGACGCGTATGGAATATGAAGCCCGGTTAAAGTTCCTTCGCGACGAAGCGTCGAGGGCCGAGGGAGCCAAAGCGGAAGGCCGAGCAGAAGGTCGAGCAGAAGGTCGAGCAGAAGGTCGAGCCGAGGGAGCGCTGCAAGAAAAGCGGCAAACAGCCCGCAGGCTGCTTGCGCGAGGGTACGACGTATTGGCTGTCGTTGAAATGACGGAGTTGTCTGAAGACGAGGTCAGGAGCTTGATGAAGGAGCATTAGCCCGCAGTGTGTACAAAAATTCAAGAGCTGCTCGGCAGGGAACTTGGGCCGAACAGCTCTTTTTCAATCAGATCGCGATTGTTGCTTTAAGCCCGATTCAGGCTTTTGCGTCCTTGTACGTTTCGCGATAAATGGTGTCGACAAGCTGCAGAACACGCTGTCCTTGCTGGCCAAACTTCAGTTTAGTGGGCTTGCCCTTGATCAACAGCTCGCCGGGACGGCCGCGTTGTTCGCCGAAGCCTGCGTCGAATAATCGTGCCGCGCCGACGCCAGGAGGCGGGAAGATCAGCTTCATCATGGCTCGCACGATAACCGGCAGACCGGAGCTATTGCCCTTGCGCAGCGTGTTGTTGCCGCCGGGATCGGCACTGACGACGGTGATGCCTTCGGCGGCCAGCTGCGGAGCGATTGCTTCGGTCCATAGCGAGAGGGCCAGCTTGGTTGTGGCGTAGGGGCCAAACAGCTTTTTGAATGAAGTTGGCTGGGCAAGCGTAGCGGGATCAAATGCTTTGACCATCACAACGACGTTAGAGGACGTGTTGACGACCGTACGCCGAGCACCCGCGAGCAGCAGCGGCTTGAGCTCTTGCAAGATGATGTACGGCACGACCGTTTGCAGCTCGTAATGCAGCTCGCGTCCCTGCTTGGAATATAGCAGCTGGGGAAAGCTGCCGCCTGCATTGTTAAACAGCGCGTCGAGCTTTGTTTCTTTGTGTTTGATTTCTGCGAGCGCCGCGCGCAGCGATGAGAAGTCGGCCAAATCGGCTTTGTAGACGCGCAATTGTCCCTCCAACGCTTTAGCTCGCAGCAGCGGATCGTCCGCGGGAAGATCGGAACGTACAAGCGCAGCAACCTGCCAGCCCTCCTGCAACAGCTTTCTGGCAAGCTCCAGTCCGATTCCGCTGCTGGCCCCGGTGATCAGGGCAGCAGGCGCGCTGGAATGATTGTTATTCATGGGATAACCTCCTTGAGATGGTGCGACGATAGGAAAGTAAGAGAATGGAGTTAGTGTACAACTTGGAGTCGACTCCAAGTCAAGCGCTGAAAAAAACTTGCTTTAGGGCTCGCTTCAGGTTGTATACTGGAGGGAGCAAGCGACAAGATGGGAGCGATGACGCGTGGCGGACAGCGGGGTGTGGACGATTAAAGAAGCGGCCGAGCAGGCCGGGTTAACGGAGGATACGATTCGTTATTATGAAAAAATCGGTTTGCTGCCGCGTGCCGAGCGCCGGGCCAACCAGCACCGCCGTTATCGCGACGCCGACGTGCAGGTGATGAAAACAATCAACTGCCTGAAAAAAACAGGCATGTCGCTGGAGGATATGAAGCCTTTTTTGCAGCTGACGCTGGAGGACGATCTTGTCGAGCATGCGGAGCTGCGGGAGCTGCTGGTCGGCCACAAGCAAAAAATCGAAAGCCAGATTGCTGCGCTCCAGCAGATTGTGGATTTGATTGACAGCAAGCTGGAGCCGGGAGCAAGTCCTTTGGGCAGCGGCGAATGCGCGCTGGTGGATGAGAAAAGGATGCCGGCGCCGCGCGCTCGCAGCTGATTTTTGCAGCCAGCGACTTGACAGGCAGGTATCCTTTTACATATAATCATACCTAATTGGATGGCCATAACGCTTTGACGAGGAATAGTAACGAAAGAGCAGCATCTTGCAGAGAGCCGGTGAATCAGGTGCAAGCCGGTAGATGCGCGCGTGAACTCGCCTCTGAGCCAGAAGGTGAAGACGTCGGTTTGTTGGCGTCCAGCCGGATCGTTTCGCCCGCGTTAAGGGCAAGAGTGAACACAGGCAAAGTATGCCGCGTGTTAACTAGGGTGGTACCACGGGAATTCAAACCTCTCGTCCCTAGCGATTGTGCTAGAGACGGGAGGTTTTTTAGCGTTCAGGGTCAAGTTCTAAGGAGGAATCAGCGTTTATGTCGCAAGAACACAAAGAAACCAGAGAATATCAAGGCTACAACCCGCTCGTCATCGAGCCAAAATGGCAATCTTATTGGGATGAGCGCAAGACGTTCAAGGTATTGGAAAATTCGGATAAGCCGAAATTTTACGCGTTGGACATGTTCCCGTATCCGTCAGGCAGCGGCCTGCACGTCGGTCATCCGGAAGGATATACGGCGACGGATATCGTTTCCCGCTTCAAGCGGATGAGAGGCTACAATGTGTTGCACCCGATGGGGTGGGACGCCTTCGGTTTGCCGGCCGAGCAGCATGCGTTGGATACCGGGCAGCACCCGCGCGATATTACGGTGAAGAACATCAACAACTTCCGCCGTCAGATCAAGTCGCTCGGTTTTTCGTACGACTGGGACCGCGAGGTCAGCACGACCGATCCCGAGTACTACAAGTGGACGCAGTGGATTTTTATTCAATTGTATAAAAAAGGTCTCGCCTACGTGGATGAGGTGCCGGTTAACTGGTGTCCGGCGCTGGGTACGGTGCTGGCGAATGAAGAAGTCATCGACGGCTTGAGCGAGCGGGGCAACCATCCGGTCATCCGCAAGCCGATGCGCCAATGGATATTGAAAATCACCGAATATGCCGAGCGTTTGCTCGAGGATTTGGAAGAGCTGGACTGGTCGGAGAGCATCAAGGATATGCAGCGCAACTGGATCGGCAAGTCGAAGGGCGCCGAGGTGGAGTTTGAGCTGGACGGCCATCCCGGCCGCAGCTTGACCGTCTTTACGACGCGTCCGGACACGCTGTTTGGCGCAACGTATTGCGTGCTCGCACCCGAGCATGAACTGGTAGCAGTCATTGCGACGGCGGAGCAAGCGGCAGCGGTGAAGGACTATCAAGAGAAAGCGGCGCGCAAAAGCGATCTGGAGCGCACCGATTTGGCGAAGGAGAAAACAGGTGTATTTACCGGCGCATATGCGATCAATCCGGTCAACGGCGCCAAGGTGCCGGTCTGGATTGCCGACTACGTGCTCGGCGGGTACGGTACGGGCGCGATTATGGCCGTTCCGGGCCATGACCAGCGCGACTGGGAGTTCGCCAAGCAGTTTGACCTGCCGATCATTGAAGTTGTGCAGGGCGGCACTGTTGAGCAGGAAGCGTATGCCGGAGACGGCACACACGTTAACTCGGGTCCGCTGAATGGCTTGAACAATGAGCAGGCGATCGGCACGATGATCGAGTGGCTGGAGCAAAACGGCAAAGGCCGCGGCAAGGTTACGTACCGGTTGCGCGATTGGCTGTTCAGCCGCCAGCGCTATTGGGGCGAGCCGATTCCGATTTTGCACCTCGAAGACGGCACGATGAAGACGGTGCCGGAGGATCAGTTGCCGTTGCTCCTGCCGGATGTCGAGGAAATCAAACCGTCCGGTACGGGCGAGTCGCCGCTGGCCAACGTCACTGACTGGGTCAACACGATTGACCCTGAGACCGGCATGAAGGCGCGCCGCGAAACGAATACGATGCCGCAGTGGGCCGGAAGCTGCTGGTATTATCTGCGGTTTATCGATCCGCGCAACGACAAGGAGCTGTGCGCCAAGGACAAGCAGATGGAGTGGCTGCCGGTCGATCTGTATATCGGCGGAGCCGAGCATGCCGTGCTTCATTTGTTGTATGCCCGTTTTTGGCATAAAGTGCTGTACGATCTGGGCATCGTCGCTACGAAGGAACCATTCCACAAGCTTGTCAATCAAGGGATGATTCTCGGCGAGAACATGGAAAAGATGAGCAAATCGCGCGGCAACGTCGTCAACCCGGACGATATCGTTGGCGAGTTTGGCGCAGATACGCTGCGCATGTATGAAATGTTCATGGGGCCGCTGGAAGCGACCAAGCCGTGGAACACGACGGGCGTCGAGGGGATTTACCGCTTCCTCGGCCGCGTATGGCGGCTGTTCTTTGACGAATCCGGCAAGCTGCATGACAAGATTACGACCGATGAGTCGCTGACCAGCGACAGCTTCAAGCGGACATGGCACCGTTCGATCAAAAAAATAACCGAGGACTATGAAGCCCTGCGGTTTAATACGGCGATTAGCCAAATGATGATTTTTGTTAACGAAGCTTACAAAACCGAACATTTGCCGGTAGCGGCTATGAAAAATTTTGCCCAAATGCTTTCGCCGATCGCACCGCATCTGGCCGAAGAGCTGTGGGCCAAGCTCGGCGGTACGGAATCCGTTACCTATGTGCCGTGGCCGCAGTTTGATGAAGCATGGACGGTGGATAACGAGGTTGAAATCGTCGTCCAGGTGAACGGTAAAATTGCCGACCGCGTCACGATCGCTCGCGAGACCGATGAAGCGGCGATGCAGGAGCTTGCGCTTGAGCTGGACAAAGTGAAGGAAGCGACGGCGGGTAAAACCGTTCGCAAAGTGATTGTTGTCAAAGGCAAGCTCGTCAATATTGTGGTTGGCTAATTGAATCGTAGCAGGTAGCATTTGCAAAGCATGCAGAGGACTTTTGAGAAGGTTATGGTTTGGTTGTGAATAACAGCCCGGCCTTCTCAAGGTCCTCTTCGTATTTGGCGTGGGTAGCGTGAATCAGCCGGGCGAACATGCCGGACAGCTCCTCTTCCATGATGAGCAAGCCTTGTGCCGTAATGCCGCCGGGAACGGATACCCGTTTTTGCAGCTGAACGGGATTAAAGCCTCCGGTGGTCAGCAGTTTGCCGGTGCCCAGCGTCATTTCTGCGGCGAGCGTCGTCGCTTCTTCGGCGGAAATGCCGGTTTCGGCTACAGCCGCATCAATAAACGATTGAATGAAATACGCGAGAAAAGCCGGGCCGCAGCTGGACAAATCCGAGCTGATGCGGGTGTGGCTTTCGGCGATCCGGATGGGCGAGCTGATATGCGTCAATATATTTTCCAGCAGCTCTTTATCCTCAGGCTGCATGCGGTCTCCGTGGATGCAAAGTGTAGCTCCGCTCAATACGTAGTTGGTGATGCTGGGAATGATTTTGCTGATTTTGGCCGGCAGCAGCCCTTCCAGATGCTTCAGCAAAATCGGACTGGTAATGGATACGACGATATGTTCGGGCAGAACATAGGGCTTGATTTCATCGATCACTTTTTTGAATTCCGACGGCTTGACACACAAAAAAATCAGATCGCTTTCCACAGCGACTTGTTGGTTGGAACGGGCGACCTGAAGTCCCGGATAGGTTTCGGCCAGACGTTCTACTTTGCTGATCGTGCGGTTCGCAGCTATCATTTGCTCCGGATTGAAAGCGCCGGAGTGAATGAAGGCCTCGATCAAAACACTGCCCATACTGCCAGTACCGATGAATCCTGCTTTCATCACATGATCCCTCCCGGAAAAAGTTCAGTCACCTGGCCCGAAGTCAATCGGTATTGGTATACTTTTCCATGCTTATGCGCAAAGCTTTGACACTATGCGCGCTGAAGGGAGCGAATTTGTGGAATTATTGAAAAGAAAAGGCGGTATCGCTGCTTGCGCTTTGATGTTGGCGGGAGTGTTGGCGTATGTGATCTGGTCGTTTATTTTTGCCGGGAAAGCCGCAATGCCCGCTTGGGAGACGTTAAATGAGCCGATGAAGCAGTTGGTGGCTCCTGAGGTAGAGGGGAAGGGGCTTTCTCAAGGTGAGCGTGGTGAACAACAGGGCCCGCAGAGGGCAGAAGCTCCGGTGGCCAGCAGCGGTCAGACGGCGGAAGACGGTATTTTGCGTGGAAGCAGCGGAGAGAGAGGAGTGGCAGGTGGCGGCGGAACAGCAGGAGCCGGAGAAGCTGTGGGAGCTGGTGGAGCGTCGGGAGGCGGAGGAACGGCTGGAGCCGGAGAAGCTGTGGGAGCCGATGAAGCGTCGGGAGGAGGAGCAACGGCAGGTAGCGGTGGAGCGGCAAGAGCTGGAGAAGCTTCGGGAGCTGGTGGCGCAGCAGGGCAGCGCGGCGGGGGCTTGCCGTCGGTTAACGGGAATGGACAGTCGAAAGCAGGGCCACAGGAACTGCGGGTAGAGCTGAATACGGCGACGGTTGAGCAGTTGGACACCTTGCCCGGAATCGGTGCGAGCAAGGCGCAGGCCATTGCAGCGTACCGCAAATCAGCCGGCCCTTTTCGATCCGTTGATGATCTGCTTCATGTCAAGGGCATCGGTGAAAAGCTGTTGGCCAAGATTCGGCCGTATGTATATGTCGCACCGCATTAGGTTCCTTTTATTTTTGACGTAAATATGAGAGAATGGAAGGGAAAACGACCCTGGGAGGAATAGGAAACGATGTCTACTGAGCGAAAATTGTCTGTTGAAACGCTGGCTGTCCACGCCGGGCAGGAGATTGACCCTACAACTTTGTCACGTGCCGTTCCATTGTATCAAACGACCTCGTACGGCTTCCGCGATGCCGATCATGCTGCAAACTTGTTTGCGCTCAAGGAATTTGGCAACATTTACACACGTTTGATGAACCCGACAACGGATGTTTTCGAAAAGCGTATCGCAGCCCTGGAAGGTGCGCCTGCTGCTTTAGCTACAGCTTCCGGACAAGCCGCCATCACGTATTCGATTCTCAATATCGCCGGAGCGGGCGATGAAATCGTCGCTGCCTCCAGTCTTTACGGCGGAACCTATAACCTGTTTTCGACCACGCTGCCCAAGCTTGGCATTGATGTCAAATTTGTTGATCCGAGCGATCCCGAGAATTTCCGCACAGCGATTACCGATAAAACAAAGGCGCTTTACGCCGAGACCATCGGCAATCCGCGCGGCGACGTGCTGGATATTGCCGCTGTGGCTGCCATCGCTCACGAGAACGGCATTCCGCTGATTGTCGACAATACCTTCCCGAGTCCGTATCTGCTGCGTCCGATTGAACATGGTGCTGACATTGTCGTCCATTCGGCAACGAAGTTTATCGGCGGGCATGGCACCTCGATCGGCGGCGTAATCGTCGACGGCGGTAAGTTCGATTGGAAATCGAGTGGCAAATTCCCTGGCCTGACGGAACCGGATCCAAGCTACCACGGCGTTGTCTATACAGATGCGGTCGGTCCGATCGCCTATATCATCAAAGCGCGCGTGCAGTTGCTTCGCGATATGGGCGCGGCCATTTCTCCATTCAACTCGTTTATGCTGCTGCAGGGCTTGGAGACGCTTCATTTGCGCATGGAGCGCCACAGTGCCAACGCGCTGCAGGTCGCGAAGTATTTGGAAGCGCATGAAGCCGTGGAATGGGTGAGCTATGCGGGCTTGCCGAGCCATCCGTCTTATGAGCTGGCGCAAAAATATTTGCCTAAGGGCCAAGGCGCGATTCTGACATTTGGCATCAAGGGCGGCGTGGAAGCCGGACGCAAGGTGATTGACGCGGTGCAACTGTTCTCGCATTTGGCCAACGTCGGTGATTCGAAATCGCTGATCATCCATCCGGCCAGCACGACGCATCAGCAGCTTTCGGAAAGCGAGCAGCTGTCAGCTGGCGTCACGCCGGGAATGATCCGGCTGTCAATCGGCACGGAAGGCATTGACGATATTATCTACGATCTGGAGCAAGCGATACAAGCCAGTCAGAAATAAGGAGCGTTACTCGGGATGAGCAATCGCAAGGATTGGGACACGTATTTTATGGATATTGCCTATATGGCTTCGACTCGTTCCCAATGCAGCCGCCGGCATGTCGGCGCGGTGCTCGTGCAGGGGAAGAAGCTGCTGGGCACCGCCTACAACGGAGCGCCGATGGGCGTGCCCGATTGTACGGAGGCGGGCTGTATGCTGGTCGAGGAATACGAGCTGAAAATGGTCGAAGGCAAGGAAGAGGTCGTGCGCAAGCAGCGCTGCATCCGCACGATCCATGCGGAGCAAAATCTGCTGCTTTTCACCGACCGCGAGGACCGCGAAGGCTCAACGGTATACGTGACTGATCAGCCCTGCTGGACCTGCGCGAACATGCTGGCCAACAGTGGCATTGTGGAAATTGTATTTCATCGCGCTTATCCGAAAGATAGCGATAAGGTGATCGGATTGATGGCGTCACGGGGTATCATCTTCCGGCAAATGGCGGCTTACGAGCCGCCGCCGGGAGTGTTGACCGAGGTGGTCAACTAGCCTGCAGCGGACTGACACCGCTTTGCCGAAGACGCCGCGTTTGGATTTACACAGCTTGATACAAAGAGGAAGAACCTCTTTTGACCGTCGACTCAGGGTCGGCCGGCAAAAGAGGTTTTTTGCGTTGCCGCTGTTATGCGGCAGGTAGGCCTGCGTTCGGGAGGGTTCGGTGATGAAGCGGCTGGAGAGAGGGAGATGAGGAGAGGGAACTGGAGAGTGTGACTGGAGAGAACAACTGTAAGCAACAGCGGCTGGAAGCCACGATTGACCGCTGGCCGCAGGTTTTCATCAGACTGTTGAGGAGGGGGAACAAATCATGCGAAGGCCAGTTGTTCTATGGGGTTGTTTGTGGATAACCGGATATATGCTCGCGTTGTACGCGGAGCTGCCCTGGTTATCCTTAACGGCAACGCTGCTGCTGCTATTGGCAGCAGCGTTGGTTGCGGCGCTGCGTCTGCCTGGCGCGCGCCTCTTGTGCGCGCTGCTGGTCGTTGGCGCAGCGGCGGGCTATTACCATTGGCGCGATGCGCGCAATGGTACAGAGCTGCTTGCGCCCGCGGGGCAGGCGCAAGCGCTGGACGGCAGCGCCGTGTCGGTGCGCGGCCGTGTGGCCAGCCCTGTCGTCGTCGATGGCGACAGGGCCAGCTTTGTCGTGGAAGCGGACGAGCTGCGCTTCCACGACAACGACGACGCTTTCCCGCTGCCGATGGGCGGGGAAAGCGTGCAGGTCTCGCTGCGCCTGCTCCGCCCGGAGCAGCGAGACGAAGCCGCCGGCTGGCGGCGGGGCGACGCCCTGACGCTGCAGGGCGAGCTGCGGGCCCCTGCGCCGGCGCGCAACTTCGGCGGTTTCGATTACCGCCGCTATTTGCGCCTGCATCGCATCCATTGGCTGATCACAGCCAAAGGGACGGAGCAGGCGGAGGTCGTGCCGGCCCGCTTCGCGTTCGGGCTGACGTCGCTGCTGCGCGCGAGCGACGGGCTGCGCGACGCCCTTGGCCGGCGGATGGACGTGCTTTTTCCCGGCGAGCACGCGGGATTAATGAAAGGCATGCTGATCGGCCTGCAGGACGATCTGGACCCCCAGCGGTTTCAGCAGTTTTCTGAGCTCGGGTTGACCCACATCCTGGCGATTTCCGGCTTGAACGTGGCGGTATTTCTCGGCGTGGCGATTTGGGCGATGCGCCGGCTGCGGCTCACGCGGGAAACCTATCTGGCAGTTGCGATGGCGCTGCTGCCCGTTTACATCGTGTTGACCGGCGCTTCGCCATCCATTGTTCGCGCAGGGCTGATGGCGATGCTGGGATTATTCGCGACGCGTCGCAAATGGAAGTATGAAGCGCTGCACCTTGTTGCGGTTGTCGGCTGGGCGATGCTGCTCTGGAATCCGTATTATGTGCTCGATGTCAGCTTCCAGCTCTCGTTTCTGGTTACGCTGGGCCTGATCCTCGGCGTACCGGCAGTCGACAGTGCGCTGGCCGGACGGTTGCGGCCGGAGTGGCTGCGCAAAACGCTGGTCATCACGCTGGTTTCACAAGCGGTGTCTTTTCCGTTATCCATCTACTACTTTAATCAGTTTTCTCTGCTGAGCTGGCTGGCCAACGCTGCTTTGGTCCCGGTGATCAGTTTGGTTATTTTTCCCGCTGGTCTGATTACATTGGTTGCAGGACTGCTCTATATGCCGCTCGGACAGCTGTTGGGCAAGGTGGTCGGTTGGCTGAATCAAGCCGTTTTTTGGCTTACCGACCGCATGCAGGAAGGGAGCGCGCTGCTGACGGTTTGGCCGTCGCCTTCGTTGGTCTGGATTGCGGCGTATTTCGGTTTGTTGGCCATGTTGTACATCGCATTACGCCGCCAAAAACGGCTGGCGGTCGATCCGCTTGCCGAAAAGCCGCTGCTGTCGCATCCCTTGCAGCTTGCTCTAATCGGCTGCGGGCTTCTGCTGCTGCTGTGGATCGGTTACAACCCGCAGCGTTTTTCACATGACGGGCTGGTGCAATTCATCGATGTCGGTCAAGGGGACAGCATCCTGATCCGCACGCCGTCAGGCAAACATCTACTGATCGACGGGGGCGGCACGCTGGACTTCAGCCGGCCCGGCGAGGAGTGGAGAAAGCGCAAGCGGCCCTTCGAGGTCGGTGCCAAGCTGCTTGTTCCGTTGCTCAAAAAACGCGGTGTTCATCACATCGACATGCTGATCATGACGCATGAAGACGCCGACCATAGCGGCGGACTGCAAGCCGTTGTTGAGCAGCTGCCGGTTCGCCAGCTGTGGTTTAACGGTACGTACAAGCCAAACCGGGACATTCAAAAACTGTTTCAGACGGCTTTGGACAAGCGCATCCCGCTGCTCCCCGCCGAGGCTGGGGAACGCATGCAAATCGATCGGCAGACGACGTTGACCTGGCTGCACCCGTTTTCGTCCGCTCAAGCGCAAGTTGAGGTACAGGCAGAGCAAAACAACGCGTCCGTTGTATTTGTGCTAGAGATGGAAGGAACCCGCTGGCTGTTTACCGGCGACATGGAAAAAGAAACGGAAACCGCCGTGCTGCAGCACCTCGAAGCCAATCCACTTCCCGCGGCGGCGGCAGGCGCTTCCGTCGACGTGCTGAAAATCGCCCATCACGGCAGCAAAACCTCAACCACTCAGGCATGGCTGGATTACTGGCGTCCGCGTACAGCGGTCATCTCCGTTGGAGCTACGAACAGCTACGGTCATCCGTCTCCTGACGTATTGACCCGGCTGGGACTAGCCGGTATTCAGGTATTGCGCACCGATCAAAGAGGCGAAATCCAACTGCGCGTCGTGCAGGGGCACATCAAGGTGCGAACGATGCTGCAGCCGCCGTGAAATCGGCAAAATAGTTTGTCGCTCATCCCGAGTTTGCATGAGAATCTCGGCACCCTATGCCTTCTTCCGAATCACGTTTCAGTGCCCATTCCGGCACCTCTTTTGGGCACACGAGTCTTCCCCGCACACGTCTTTCGGCATGCCAGTTTGCCACATAGCGACGGGCAGATGCGGACCCGATCTTTGCGAGAAGAAGACTATACGGAAAACATATAAAATGGTAAAATTTAGGATGTTAATCTTGAGATGTATAGCATGGAGGGATTTTCATGACTTATCTGGGCATTATTATTGCTCAATCCTTGACCGACGCTGAAGCGTTGCGGCAATTTGATATCCTGGCAAAACGGCAAAGCGGCGATTGGTCATTCGTTATGGTCTCCACTGGAGCAGCTTGACTTTCAGCCTTGTACGCGCGTCGAGGCCCTGCAGTGGTTTGAGCTGAATGAGCAACAGGCCTGACAGGAACCGATGGGCATGAATCCGGCCTGGACTTGCCTGAACCTGCCTGCAGATCAGCAGATACGGACCCGTTCCGAGTTGCTTTAAAACAATTTTTTCCTGTGAAATTAAAAAACAGCCCCCGCAGCATGGCGGAAGCTGGAGCTTTTGACGAATAGCTAATTGACGAGCTTTAACTGGATCAGCATCGCTTTGTGATCGGACAGCTTGGTATCCTTGCGCGTATCGTACGAAAGCACATCGACCTTTTTATTGTAAAGAAAATGATCGATTCGCCACCAGAAAATGCCATTTTCCTTCCATGAGCTTGGCACAAAATCCTTCGATTCCCACGTCGTCGGCACGATTTCTTTCGAATGCTTGACAGCGTCGCTCAACTCGCTGCGCAGCGTCTCCAGTCCGCCCATCAGCAGCGTCGTATTAAAATCGCCGGTGACGATCAGCGATTGGCCGTTCTCTTGCTTGACGAATTGTTGGATTTCATCCAAGCCTTGGGTGCGGATTTGATGGCGTTCTTTGACATAGTTCCAGAAAATCGGCGACAGCAGCCCGTTGCCCAAGTCAACATGCGGCCGCAAATGGACATTGACGATCGACAAGGTCCGTCCGTTCACATTCAGGTGCAGCAGCAAAACCTGCTTCGACGCGGAAAGCTGATGGTCAAGAATTGGATATTTGCTGATCACGACAAATTGATCTATCGTCATGATTTGATAATCGGGGAAATTGTCGCGCAGCTCCTTGCTGCGGTCAATCAAATAGGGCTCCCAGTCCTTGGTAATGTATTCGTATTCCTGCAACACGTAAATATCCTGATTTTGTTGCTTGATAAAATCATAAATGCTGTCGTCTTCGTCAATCTGGTCCCACAGCTCCGTATTCCAGCCCATTATTTTAATTGCACCGGGGTCGTTGACCTCCGGCGAAGCGCTAAACGCGTGGAGATTGATATCGATGCGCGGCAACAAACCCAGCAGCAAAATGAAAGAGCTTAAAAAATAAAACAGCTTGCGCTTTTCCCTAATGGCGAGCAAAGCAACCAGAACAGGCAGCAGGAGCAGAAACAGGGTAGGTACACTGCCGACGACGTTCCACCAGAACAGCCGCCCGGCGATCAGCCAGCTGCAGATGAACGAGATGATCACTACGGCAATAACGGTATAATGCTTCCAGCGTAATTTCATGACGTCTCCTTTAAGATTCGCTTAATTTTTTGACATAATCGAGTCCGACCTTCCACAAGCTGCCGGAAAGCACCTTTTTCAGCGACTCAATAAAGTAGTCGATATGCTCCTTGCCAATGATCAGACTCGGCGTGATCAGCAGCTGGGCCGAATCGTGCGGCGGCGTAAATGTCAAAATATTGTATTGCTTGAGCAGCGTCGTAATAATGGCGCCGGTGACGAATTTCTCCATATACTCGGTGCCAGCGCTGGAGATCAGGCGCATCAGCTTTTCGCCCTTGGTCTTGAATTTGATGCATGTCAGCAAGCCGATTCCACCGACGTCGGCAACGATATCCGGAAATTCTTTTTTGACCTCCTGCAGACGGCTGAGCAGGTAACGGCCCATGTCTTCGGAATTTTCCACGAGCCGCTCATCGTTTAAAATGTGCAGCACCTCCAGCGCCGAAACGATTTCTTCGCCGTAGCCGTTGTAGGTGGTCGAATGAAGCGTGGCTTCGTTCATTTTCGGATACGCCTTGCTGTAGATGCGCGGCCGGGCTATAAAAGCGGCAAACGTCGCTTTGCCTCCGCCAAACGCCTTGGAAAATGAACAGATGTCCGGACTGACGCCAAAATGCTCGAACGCGAACATTTTGCCGGTTCGACCGAAGCCGGTATAAATTTCATCAAAAATAAGCACGATATCGTATTCATCGCAAAGCTGGCGCACCTGCTTGAAATAGTCGCGGTCGGGAATGACGACGCCTTCCGTGCGGATTGCTTCCACGATAAACGTTCCAACTCGCGAGCTGTTTTTGCCGGTTTTGTGGGCTTCAACAACGCGGCGCAAATCGTCGATGTCGCCATATTTGACCATGACGCAGTTGTCGATTTGATGAAAATGGTGATTTTGATGCTTTTCCGAGCCGGATACGGTCAATGTGGCGTGCGTTTTACCGTGGAAGGAAATATCTGTGTATACGATCAAATTACGATCAGGACCGGCGTATTTTTCCGCCAGCTTCATCGCTCCCTCATTCGCCTCCGCGCCGCTGTTGCAAAAAAACACAACCTCCAGATCCTCTGGAAAGATCAGCGACAGATTGTGGCATAATGCGGCTTGGTAGGGGGAAGGGAAAAACTTCCACGTTTCCAGTCCTTTGCGCTCAGCCCATTTGCGGCGCGCCTCCAAAATGCGCGGGTGGTTGTGTCCGGCGACCAGCACGCCGACGTGGCCGGTCATGTCGAGGATCTTCCGTCCGTCGCTCAAGGTGATATACATACCTTCGGCTTTGACCGGAATGGAATCCCCAAAGCCAAGCATCGACAGCATTTTACCGAGATTGCCGCCGAGATGTTTTTTAAACAGGCGCAAATTTTCTTTCTCGCTCATTTGATCCGCGTCTTCGACTGACATCAATTTCAAGCCTTGCAAGGTTGGCATAACGGATTGCTCCCTTCCGGATTAAAAGAAAATTTTAGCGTATTTCAGCACGCCCTGATTCCATACGGCATTGTTGCCGAGGCCGGGACTTTTGGCGTTTTTGCGATTTTCCATATACCAGTGGTAATTGCGGATCAGCGATTGCTTGTTCGAGTACACCGGCCGATAGCCGAGCTTCGTTGCCGCCTTGTCCAGCGAGACGTAATAATCGCGATTCAGCTTCATATAAAGTCGCTTGTAAAAAGGGGATAGCTTCAGCTTCTCCAGCACCTGCAAAATCAGCAGCATCGGACGGGCCGGCAGGCTGATGATCCGTTTGCCGAAGCCCGCTTCGTCCAGCACGGCCTGGTAATCTTCTTTGATCGTGGTGAACTCGCCTGCGCCGATGTTGAACAAATCGCTGACCTTGGCCGGATCGCCGGACATCGCCAAATAGACGGCCTGGCACAAGTCTTCGACATCCAGCAGCTGGTAACGGTTGCTGCCCGGTCCAAGCATCGGGAAATGACGGCCTTCGCTGGCCCATTCATAGAGAATGGCGAACGTTCCGAGCCGGTGCGGACCAAGGAACGAGCGTGGACGCAGCACGGTGACGCATTTGCCGCGGTCTCGCCAAGCCGAGCAAAGGGCTTCAGCCTGAATTTTGCCTTTGTTATAGGCGTCGTAGGGTTTTACTTCATCCGTTTCCAAGGTCGGCGCCTTCTCCGGGACACCATAAACCGAGGTCGAGGAGATATACACGAACCGCTCGACTTGATTGTCGCGGAAGGCGCAGTCGAGCAGGTTGCCGGTGCCGCCGATGATGATATCAAGAATATCCGCTTCGGGAAACGACGGTGAAGCCGAGGCGCAGTGTACGACAATGTCGATATCCTTCATCAGCTCGCGCACGATGACAGGATCGCGAATGTCTCCCGTAAAGGTTGCGTATCGGGCCGTATGCTCGGTGCTTTGGGCGATATCAAAGAGCACCAGCTCGTATTCGCCATTGTACTGCCGCTCCAGATAGTGGACGAGATTTTTACCCAAAACGCCGCTGTTGCCGGTAATCAGCACTCTTTTTCTCATCTTTTTACTCCCCGTAGCTATATTTCAGACGGAAATCTTTGCTGGTCGCAAATTCGAACAGACCGCGGACAAAGCCCCAGAAGACGACGGCCGTAATCAGCCAGTGGACAACGATAAAATACATCGTAAACAGCGGGCCTTTTTCCTTGAACACAAAGGTGTATTGACCAAAATCGGTCAGCAGGAAAATGAGCAGCGAAGCCAGAAACAGTCCGAAAAAAAGCGGATGGACGAGCGAGAGTGGCAGCGCGACGCTGCTTAATCCGACAAACATCATGCCGATGCCGCGCAGCGGCGTTTCAAAGCCCTTTGTAAACTTTTTACGATGAAAATAAAATGGCACTCGCTGGCGTGCGCGTTCGTGCATTTTACGGGCCAGTCGCTTGAATTCATGCTCGTCGTCGTGGTAGCCCATGACGGTGCTGGTCAGCAGCAGCCGATAGTTGATATTCAGCCGGTGACCGAATTCGATGTCCTCCGAGTTGTTCAGGTTTTCGTTGAACCCGCCAAGCTCGATAAATACCGATTTTTTAACCGCACCGAGCGAAAAAAATCCGGCAGTTACATAGCCCTCTGAGCTTTTGCGCCAATAGTAGCCCTGCAGCGTGCGATATTCCTCGAACAAGCTGTCGGTAAACAGCGCCTCCTTCGCATAGATGCCGCAAACCGAGCCCAGCGTTTCGTCCTTTCGGAACGCGTCCACGGTATTGGCAATCGCGTCTTCAAACAGCGCTACGTCGCTATCGAGGAAAAAAACGATTTCTCCGGCCGATTCGGCGACGCCGGTATTGCGTGCTGACGAAACGCCTTTATTTTGCGTGCGAATCAGCTTGCACGGATATTTCTGAATAATCTCCACCGAATTGTCGGTACTGCCGTCGTCAACGACGATAATTTCCAGCGGCTGATACGTCTGCTGCATCAATGAATCCAAGCAGCGGGGCAGCGTTTTGGCATAGTTGTAATTCGGTATAACAACCGATACGAGCGGTTTGCGTTCCATGAAAGAGCTCCTTTCGTTATTTGCTCAAGCCGGCTTTCTTTTCCTTGATCAGCGATTGGTTGATCTGCATGCCGACAAGCCTGATCTTGATATAAAATAAAGTGAGCACCCAATAGACAAGACTGTATTTGTATTTCCCCATCATGTATTTCAGGTTTTTCAGCGATTGCTTCGTCCGTTCGGCGATATTGAAGCTGCTGTCGTGCAGCAAATGATAGGCAGTGATACTGTTATCACGCGAAAAGGGAACGCCGATCAGCGAAAGCCGGATGCCCAGATCAAGGTCCTCGTGGCCCCAACCCTGAAATTGTTCGTCAAAGCCGCCGGCTTGCTCGAAATGGCGCTTCTCCAATGACACATTGCCTGTATAAAACAACAGCCAATTAAATCGGCTGTTCAGTCTGATCGGCATTGGCTTGTGCAGCTCCCCGTCGGTCAGCTTCTCCTTCAGGATTCTTTCCGTATGGCTCACCTTGCCGTGACGGAACAGGGCTTCGATTTCAAATTCGGAGACCAGCGAATCCTGCCGGCCGCCAAGCAGCACGCAAGGCGTGCGGTGCCCCTCGCGATGTTTGCGGATAAAATCGTCCGCAGGTACGCGGTCGTCGTCGAGAAACACGATGATATCGCCCGATGCGTGCTTGACGCCCAAATTGCGGGCTGCGGCGCGTCCGACATTGCGCGCGCAGACCACCGTTACCGGAGTGAAGGAAAAGGGAATCAGAGCGAATTGCTCCACCATCGACGGCTCGCAGCCGTCAAAGACGATCACGACCTCTGAATTTGCGTCCATTTGCGCTTCGAGCGCCTGCAGCGTCAGCTTGAGACGGGAGAGCTTGTCCTTGGTGGGAATGACAATGCTTAGCTTCATCAATTTGCGGAAACCTCCTTGCTTGGGATAGCGGTTTTTCCGGCTTCGCCGGGCAAGTAGCGGCGCTGGATGAACAGGATGAACGTACCGAGCAGCACCAACTGTGTGAGCAGCGAAGCGAGCATCGTTCCCGTGATGCCGAATTTCATGGTCAGTCCGACGGTTGCGAGCAGCAGCAGGGGCAGCGGCAATCCGAGAACGATCAGGTTCAGCGTTGCTCCCTTGCGGCCTTCGATCGTGAATACGGAATTGAACACCCAGTAGATAAAATGGAAGCCTGTGCTGGCGGAAACAAAACCTACGTATGTCCAATGGAGCGTGTAGCCGGAGCCGTACATGAACAAAAGCAGCAGGCATAAGACGGCGTTGGCGGCGACGGATAACGGCAGCAGCCAAGGGATCATACGCAGCACGGTTTTGTAGATGCGGATCTTGTCCATGTGGGCAATTGCCGGCAGAAACACGACAGCAAATACCTCAAAAAACATCAGATTGAAAAAATTTCGCACGTTGATTTGATAAACGGAGTATACCCCGACATCGTAAGCCGAGCAGAAGTAATTGACGATAAACAAGTCGCTGGAAAACAGCAGCATCGACAGTGTGCCGCTCACCATGTTGATGGCTCCGAAGCCGTACAGCTTGCGGGACATCGGCCAGGAGAAGCCAAAGCTGCGAATGCCTGAACCGAACCAGGCAATGACGGCAAATATAGCGAAATTGGCAACCAGCGCGCCGATGAAGTAGGAGAAATTGTCCGCCTTGGGAGCGTAAAGCAGCACGATCAGGAAAAACACGACGGTACCGATCATTTTGCTGGCGCTTAGCAGAAAAAATTTGTTTTGCGCTCGCAGCACCGCTTCCAGTACGGTAGAAAAATTGAGCGCGACCGCGAGCGATACGCTCAGCCCCCATTTCAGCGGGGAGAGGTGCGTCCATCCCGAAAACCAGGCTGCCAGCAGCACATACAGAAGCAGGAAGCCTGCCGTCAACAGCAAATTCCACGTCCAGACCGAGCCGATCAGCCGCTTGGCGTCGGCCGGCGCTGCGAGCGGCAAATATTTGATGATTGAGAACGGTACGCCAATAACGATCGGAATGATCAGAAAGTAAGCGGCGTTTTGCACAGTAACGATATCGCCGAGGGCCGTCACCCCCTGATAGCGGGCTGCCAGCGTCAAGCCAAGCAAATTCAGCGCCGCCGACAGCAGACGGAATATGAATACAATGCTCAACCGGCTGAAAAAGCTGGAGATATCGCGGTTATGGCGCAGCGCAAGCAGCCTGTCCCACAGCTGCAGCGCGCTTTTGCCCGGTCCGTTCGGCGCTGTTCTTCTCACAGGAACGGCTGCCCGAGCAGCGAGACGTAGACAACAAGCCACAGGAGCATGATCAGGACGATGGGCTTGTCCTTGAGCAGCACTAGCTCCGGACTTTCCCCGTAATCCGTGCGGCTCGTCAGGTACTGGTAACGCAAAATGCCGTACAGCGCCATCGGAATGGTCACGATCATCAGCTTGGAGCCCGTTTCGTAAATGATGAAAAATGAATAGGACAAAATGGTGCAGGAAGTCAACATCGGAATAATTTCGTTGATCAGCGCAATCGAATACTTATCGAGATTTTTGCGATGATGATGCGAGCCTTCGGCCAGCGTCAATATTTCCTTCTTCCGTTTGTTCAGACCGAGAAACAGCGTCAGAAAAGCAATCGCAAGCAGAAACCACAGCGACAATCGCCCTTCGACGACAAAGATGCCCGAAAGCGCACGCAGGACGAAGCCTGTAGAGATGATAATGACATCGACGAAAACATAATCCTTGAGCTTGAAGCAATAGCTCACATTCAGCAAAAAATAAGCGGCGACGACGCAGCCGAACTGCGGATTGAGCCAAAACGAAGCGACGAGCGTACACGGTCCCAGCAGGAGCAGGGCGGCCACAGCGTGCCGCAGCTTGATCGAGCCGGACGGAAGCGGACGGAGCTTCTTTCTGGGGTGCAGCCGGTCCTTTTCGATGTCGACCATGTCGTTCAGGATATAAACGGAGCTGGATATGCAACAAAACAGTAAAAAAGCGAGCAGCGAGCGGCCGACGGCCGTCCAGTCCAGCGTATCCAGCGACAGCAGCAGTCCGGAAAAAACGAAAATGTTTTTCGTCCACTGCTTGATGCGGAAAAGCTGTAAAAAATGTCGGATCACGTTCATCTTCTCGATGTACAGTCGAGTTTCTTCGACTTTTGGAGAAAAATGCAAAACGATCATCTCTTTTCGTTCAGATTTCGTTCGTACCTGATTTCCCTCCTTTGCTGACTGATGGTGAATGGATATCGATTTACACGACCTAACTATATGGCAAAAAAATCAACGCGTGCAGTACCAACTTTTTTAGTACCGTTCGTGGAAGCGTTGACATTTAATGTAATTTTTTATAAAGTTAACGTGAAAAAGGTCGATGCAGCGCAGTTTAAAAATACTAAATCATACAAAATATTGCATTTTCGGCGTCAATTGTTTAAGATAAAACTATTATTCTCTGATTTAGCAAAAGGGGGGTATGATAGTGCCTATCAAGATTTTGGTCGTCGAAGATCATCCTGACTGGTTAAAGTTAATCCCGGCTTTTCTGAACGAGGAAAACGATTTTGAAGTGGTGGGTATGGCCGGCACGCGCAAAGATGCCGTGGAGCTGGTGGAGAAGCTGGACGTCGACGTCGTGCTGATGGATTTGTTTTTGACCAACAGTCCGTATGACGGCATTTATGCGGCTGTCGAAATTTTCGAAAAAAAGCAGGTCAAAATGATCATGTTAAGCGCTCTGGACGCCAATGATCTGATTTTGCAGGCTTTTACCGCTGGCGCTGTGCAATTTTTGCAAAAGGAGCGGCTGTCCGAGCTGCCGCGCGCCATTCGGGCCTGCGTGCAGGAAACGCCGGCCTTTGAAGTTGTGCTGCGCGACTACCGGCGCTTGAAGCGGGAAGAGCAGCTGCAGGCGCTGACGCCGGCCGAACGAAGCGTGTACGAGCAGGTGCAGATGGGCGTAACGCTGCCGCAAATGGCGGAAATGATGCTCAAATCCGAGCGTACGCTCAAGAATCAGGTCAATTCCATGCTGAAGAAGCTCGGCGTTTCGAGCTGCAAGGAAGCGATTATGAAAGTCAACCGGCGGGGGCTGTTCACTGCCAAAAATCAGACAGATAAAAAAATAACCGGATAGTCAAAAGGAGAGTCACTGTGCGAGACATCAACGCCCCGCAGAGTGATTTTTTCTTCTTCTCCCGGATTTCATGCTGTCGGATCTTCAGATTGCTTTTGCCCCTGATCGGGAGCGGCCATTTGCTCGGCCCGCTTCCAAGGCGGCGTGCCTGCTTCGTGCAGCTTGCGCACCAGCCAGCCGACAACCAGCGGAATCAGTCCGGACAGCAGCGCGCAGCTCATCACCAGCTTGGTCGGTATTCGGCCCAAAAACGTTTCCCACATAGCGCTCACTCTCCATCGTCGTTGTTGGTTTTGTTCTTGTTGGCTTCATCCATTTTATTTTCATGACTGTGGCTTTTGTTGATGTTGCCGATACGGCGGAGAATTACGTTCGTATGCACCTGAATATCGGCTTGCGAAAACAGGTTTTCGCCATTGTCCCAATTGGCAGCGATCGGCTTCCAGACCTTGTAGTGATTTTCATACAAATACATGCCCAACCCAAGCACATCTTTACGGTATGTTTGCTGTAATTTGTGAATGGTTTCATAGCAAATAGCTTGCATTTTCCGCTCCAATATTTCTTCCGTTTCCACAATCGTTGGTTTTTTCATAAAGTTGATCGAGTTTGGGGATTTATCCAGCACGCCTTCCAACTGGATGTTGATATGGAAAATAAACCGATTACCTGATTTTTCATAACGTATCGTGCGCTTCCCGCGTTCAATCAGAAAATCAACACGGTTTACACCTTCCGCGGCCTCCAAAACACCTCCTTTGATTTGACCTTTTATCATATTTAGCCCTTGCGTTTCCTGCCCGTTCAGTTGACCCACCATACGGTTGGAATTGCCGTCAAAAATCGCGCACCCCGATACGGATACGCCTTGTTTTTGCGTGTTGGCAATTCGTTGCACGACGTAGCTTTCCTTGCGCATCAAATATTCATGAATTTGTCCGATTGCCGTTTCCGGCAGCATGTAGGTTGTTTTTCGGTTGTTATTCACAATCGACTCGATATAGGAGGCGGGAATACGCTCACTTTTTGGTTTGGTGCTCAAGACACTCAGAGCGCTGCCATCAGCGATCAGCACTTTAATGCCGCGGCGCATTTCGCTATTTCGCAGGAAATAATCCATGATGCTGGAAAATTCCTCTGGCTTTCGCGCCAGCGAATCAGAAACAATGATCAGTTTCAAATGCTCGAAATAAGGAGAGCGGCTCGTTTCGCTGGCCATTTTGGCGCTTAACGCGGACATGGAGCTTTCCGTCGTACCCAAATTCATATAGGCTTGCGTATCGTACGAGCTTGATCCGGAAGGGCTGCTCATCTTGAGTCCTCCAGGGACAACGAACTGGTAAGTACCCAAATAACGTGTGTTACGCTCTTCCGATTCGTCGATAGCGATGCCGACAACAAAGCCGCGCTGGTCGATTTCCACCCGGTCCCAGCAGCCCGCAAGCATCAGACAGGCGCAGCAGCCTGCTGCTTGTACCAGCTTTTTAAGGAACATGAGATTTCCTCCTTCGCACCAGACTGATCAGCAGAATAAGAATGGGCGCTCCATAAGCAAATACGTTGGCGAAATCACAGACCAGCTTGCCGAGCAAATCGAAGTCGACGTTGTCCTGCGGCACCATACAGGTCAAATAAATAAGTGGGCAAAGCGCAATGACCCAGGTCGTCCGCTTCACCTTGCGGAACAGGGAGCTAAGACAATAAATGGCCGAATCAAACGCCATGCTCATCGTGTTAAATACGGTCAATAGCCAGATCGTAAACAGCATCGATTCAAATCTTTCGAAAAATTGTCCCGGCACGCGAACCTCTTTGGCCAGCTCCAGTGTCGGGTATTTGATTTCGCGCAGTGAGGCGTTCGAGAATACGCCGACTGCTGTAATATAGATCAGCAAATAAAGCACGGTTGGCACGATCACCCCGAGCATGGCGGCTTTGGGAGCATCCTTGGGCTTGTTCATGATCGAAATATATATAAGGATCGTTTCAAAGCCGAGGTACGGATATTCGCTGCGTTTCATTCCATGAACGATCTGCTTCCAATCCGAAATGAAAAACGGTTTGAGATCGCCAAAGGAAAATATCGAATAGCTGCAAAAGGTCACGATTATCGCGATCACAATGACCAGAGGCAGAAACAGCACATTCAAGCGAATCAATCCGACGCGCGTCCCGCTGACGGCATAAGCCACGACAAGCAGAAATATGAGCGCGATCACTTCTGCAGGCGTCTGTTCAAACAAATATTGCTTGGACGTATTGGCGATTGACCGGACCTCGTATGATGAGAACAGCAGGAAGTAGACGCTTAAACCGAGCATAAAAATCGATGCAAGCGGCTTGGTGATGACGGACGCGCTGTAGCCGTACAAGCCCTTGGTGCCTACGCGAATCGCCAGCTTGCCGATGATCCAGGCGCAAGCGACAGCGATCAGTCCTGCAGCGGCAATCGATATCCAGCCGTCTGAGGCTTCCGTAACTTCGGCGACTTCGCGCGGCAAATTCAAAATGCCGACATCGATCAAAATAGAAGCGATCGTAATCGCCATTTGCGCGGACGAAATTTCCTGATCTCCGTATTCGAAAGCTTTCATAATGAGCCGTCACCTTTTTTTCGTTTGACTTATCCGCTTCTGATCCGGGCTTTGAGTCAGCCTCGGTCGGGAATTCATAAACATGACAGGGGCGCGCAAAATCAAATCTTTCCAGTCCTTGGCGAAGAAGGGGGCAAACGGCGTTGAATAGGGAATGCCGAAGCTTTTGAGATTGACCAGATGCACATTGATCATCACGTACGCCATAATGACGCCGAACAAGCCCATCACCGACGCGGCCAGCATGATGCCGAAGCGGAGTATGCGCAGCGAAATTGCAAACGAGTAAGACGGCAGGGCAAAGGATGCAATCGCCGTCACCGCTACAACGATGACCATAATCGGACTGACGATGCCGGCAGCGACGGCGGCTTCACCAATGACAAGCCCACCGACGATGCCGATCGTCTGGCCGATCGGCTTGGGCAAGCGTAGCCCCGCTTCGCGCAGCAGCTCCAGTGTAATTTCCATCATGAACGCCTCAATCACAGCGGGGAACGGCACGCCTTCGCGTGCTCCAGCAATCGAGAAAGCAAGCCGCGACGGGATCATGCCGTGGTGGAACTCCAGCAGCGCAATGTACAGTGACGGCAGGAACGTTGCCATAAAGGCGGCCATCAGCCGCAGAATTCGGGTCAGCGTAGAAATCAGCCAGTGCTGGTAGTAGTCTTCGGGCGACTGGAAGCAGGAAGAAAGCGTGATCGGCAGGACGAGCGCAAACGGGTCTCCGTCCACAAGAACGGCTACGCGGCCCTGCAGCAGCGCTCCGGAAACCTTGTCCGGTCGCTCGGTGTTCAGCACAAGGGGAAACGGCGTCAGGAAGCTGTCGGCAATCCATTGCTCGACGTAACCGGAGCCCTCCACGTCGTCTATATCAATCGTATCCAGCCGTCGCTTCAGCTCGGGGACGAGCGCGGGATGCACAACGCCGTCGATATAAGCGATCATAACCTCGCGCCGCGCACGCCGTCCGATGCGTTGAATGTCAAAGCATAAATTGACATCGCGTATACGGCGTCGCAACAGCGACGTATTCGTGCGCAAATCCTCGGTAAAACCGATACGCGGACCGCGGATGATCGATTCTGTCTGCGGTTCTTCGAGCGCGCGGGTTTTCCAGCCGCGGCTGCCGACGACCAAACCGCAGTCCGCGCCGTCGGCCACAAGCAGCGTATCCCCGGATAACACGGCCAGCAAGCCGTCGTCGAGCGTTGTGACATGATCGAGCTCAAAGGCAGTGAGCACCTCGCGCTCCACCGTTTCGAGTAACCGGACGCCATCCTCGTCGGCGGCGCAATAATGAATCAGCGGCTTGAGCACCTGCTCGTTGATCAGCGCGGCATCCACCATCCCGTCAATGCAAAAGAGAGCGAACGGACAAGCGGCGCTGCCGACCGTAAATTCGCGCACAATCAGATCGTTGGGGGAATGCAGTGCGGTGCGGACCGCTGCAAGCGTCTCAGCCAGACTAGGCGGAATCGGCGTTCCGGGCGAAGGTCCCGCTGCCGCGGCTTGCGCTGTGCGGGCAATCGCCCTGCGAAAAAAGAGCTGTTTGAACATGTTCATCCCTCCGTTCGGTACAGTCGTTTTACTATTTGCTATTTCTGGATTTGTTAACCGGATTCCACAAAGCCAATGGATATTTTTAAAGAAAATCAGCATCTTCAGAAAACGATTTCTGATAAAAAGAACAATGGAAAGTTAAAAATGACAGCGTTATTTACTTGAATTAGAGAAAATTGGCATATTTTTTTGTCGAAATTATCGGAAAACGATTTCCAAATTCCGTGAAATAAGCTAGAATACAAGTATCAGCTGAAATAGACGGGAGGAGCAGCTTCACGTAATGCGATGTATGAAAGGGGGAACCGATAATGATACGAGTGATGCTGGTAGAGGATGATCCGTTTTGGATCGAACATTTGCAGACCGAGCTCGGACAAGAGGAGGACCTTCGCGTCATCCGGGTTGCAACCACCCGTGAGGAAGCGGTAGAAGCTGTGCGCAAGCTGGCCATTGACGTCGTTTTGATGGATGTCAACCTGACCGCAAACAACCTGGACGGCATTCAAGCGGTGCGTGAGATTTCCCGGCTCGGGAAAACGAGAGTCATTATGCTGACATCCTTCACGGAAAAAACGATCATTCTGGAATCGCTCAAAAATGGCGCCGTCAACTACATCACCAAGGAGCATTACCGCGATATCGTATTTGCGATTCGCAACGCCCATGCGAATCAGTCGCCAATTCATGCCAGCGCCGCAGGCGCGCTGCTCAAGGAGCTGCGCCTGAAGGAGCTGACGCCGACAGAGCGGATTGTTTACGACCTGCGCGAGCAGGGGTTAAGCAAATCGGATATCGCCGTTCGGCTGCAGCGTTCCATCGAAACCGTCAAAAGCCAGTTCAAGAACATTTCGAAAAAACTGTACCGCTAACCTATCCGAAACAATGGAGATGAGGCGATGAAAGGAAGCCGTATCGCGGCTTTATTGGCCGTGTTTCTGTTAGTTGCGCTTCCGCAGCTGCCGGCTGCCGCTTCCCCGGACGCTTCCCCAGAAGCCAAGCTGTCCGGCGGCATTCAACTGGACCGCGGCTGGGAGTACCGCTGGAGCGAATCGGACGATTGGCGGCGGCTACAGCGCTTGTCCGAACCGCCGCAGCGCGAGCGCCGGACCTCCGTGTGGCTGAAGACGAGGCTGCCCGAACAGCGGTTTCCGGAAGCTACGCTGTATGTGAAGGACATCGAGCAGTCGTACGAGGTGTTTTTGGACGGTCGGTCGCTTCGCACCGTCGGCGATGTCAGCGGAGAGAAGCGCTTCACCGGCTATGAGCTCAATCTGATTCCGCTCGATTCGGATTATGCAGGCAAGGAAATCGTTTTCCATATTGTTTCCGATTATTCGCAGATTGGCTTGTTCGGCGGTGCGGAGCTGAATTCGCGTTCGGCGCTGATCGAGCGAATGGTGCGGTCCGACGCTGTGCGCATCGGATTTGCGTTCCTTTACGTGCTTGTCGGCATCTTTTTTATGTTTTTGTTTCTCAAGGATAGGCAGAAAGCGTATTGGTGCTTCGGCTTTTTTTTGATATTCATGGGTCTGTGGATCGTTGCGCGTACGGAATCGAGATTTTTGCTCTGGGATGCGCCCGCTTTTTGGCTGGACTGCCGGATCTATGCGATTTATCTGGTGCCCGTATTTTTCGTGCAATTCTACGAATGCTTGCTGGGAGAGGGCTATCGCAAGCTGAGCAGACGCATTTGGCAGCTGCATTTGCTCTATGCCGTAGGGGCGGCTGTAGCTGTTGAGTGCCGTCTGGTGCCGATCATGAACACGCTCGTACCGTTTGATATTTTGCTGCTGCTGAGCATTTTGTACACGATTACGTTCGGCATTGTCAAATCGCTGCAGGGCAGCAGCGAAGCGAAAATATTTTCCCTCGGCGTCATTACCTTTGCGCTGACTTCGGCTTACGACATCCTGAACACGCTTGGGCTTGTCAAATGGTCGCAGCCGATCAGCCACTGGGGTTTGTTTATTTTCGTCGTCAGCATGGTGTTTATATTGGGCCGGCAGTTTTTGCGATACGGCATTATCGGAGCGACGCTGAATTTCCGCAAGGAGCAGATGGAGCAGACGATGCGGGCAATGACCACCGGAACGGCAATGATGAATCATATGATCAAAAACGAAATTACAAAAATCAATTTTCTGGCCGGACGCATCAAGGATGCAATGGCCGAGCGCCACTATGAGCAAGCCGATCGCTCGGTGGATTCGATTTTTTTTACCGTGCAGCATTTGAAGGAAATGGTTGACAAAATTAAGGAACGGACAGCGGAAATTCATCTGAACGAAATGGTGTGCGAGGTCGAGGCGCTGGTCGAGCAAGCGGTGTCGTCCGTGCAGCCGTATCTGGAGCAAAAAAACGTCGAGCTGGTCAGGGAGCTCAAGGATAAGGGTATCCTGCGCTGCGATCCGTGGTATTTGAGCGATGCGATTGTCAATATTTGCTTGAATGCCGTCGAGGCGGTTGAGCCCGGCGAAGGAAAAATTGCGCTGAAGGTATGGCGTTCGCGCAAGGAGCTGCTGCTGGAGATCCGCGATAACGGCTGCGGTATTCCCGAAGCGTATGTCAGACGGGTGCTTGAACCGTTTTTTTCTACCAAAAATCGCAAGGACAACCACGGGCTTGGTCTGAGCTATTGCTACAATGTGGTCCGCAAGCATGGCGGAACGCTCGATATTCAAAGCCGCGTGCAGAGCGGCACGTCGGTGACGATACGCTTGCCGGCCAAAGCGGGCTCGTAGGTGATCGGCAAAACGCAGGAAATAAGGGAATAACGCAGGAAACGGCCTTGGACGACGGGGTCGTTTTTTTATTTTGCGTCGTAAGCTACGGCAAGGGTAAGGGGAAATGGAGGGGCTAAGGAGCCCGATGAAAGGAATTTTGTCGTTCGCGTCGAAACCAAACAAATTGAAAACCGCGGCTGCTTCACAAACCGCGTGCGGCAAGGTACTAGGCGAAAATAGTACTATCCGGCAACAGCAAACTTTTTAGACAATAAGAGTACACTGATTTTCTTGAACTGACGGAGGATGAAGCATGCTGACTCGCGACGTTAAAATAGAAGGAACGGGCAAATATTTGCCCCGAAAAGCCGTTTCGGCGGAGGAAATGGACCGGCGTCTCGGCGTGGCCGAGGGTTGGGTGCGCAAAAAAACAGATGTCGCTGTGCGATATTTTGCCGATGAATCGGAAAGCGCCGCATATATGGGCGCAAGAGCGGCCGAAGCCGCTTTGGCTGCGGCGGGCCTGGGCTTCGCCGACATCGATTGTCTCGTCTGCGCGAGCGGCACGATGGTGCAGCCGATCCCGTGCACGGCGTCGCTGATTCAAGAGGCGCTCGGCGAGCTGCATGCCGGCGTACCGGCGTTTGATCTGAATGCGACCTGTCTGAGCTTTGTCGCCGCGCTTGATATGCTGAGCTGCTTGATCGAAGCGGGCAGGTACAGGCGGGTGCTGCTGGTGTCGTCCGAGATCGCTTCCAAGGGCTTGAACTATAAGCAAAAAGAAAGCGCGGCGCTGTTCGGCGACGGCGCTTGCGCCGTTGTGCTCGGCCGCAGTGGGCCTGGTGAGCAGTCGCGTATTTTGCATGCGCAGCTGGAGACGCACAGCGCGGGAGCGCACTTGTCGGAAATCCGCGGCGGCGGCAGCAGGCTGCACGCCAGCGACCGCAGTGAGGCTAATGTCGATGATTATTTGTTTGATATGGACGGCGAAGCGATTTATCGGATGGCTTCGCGTTTGCTGCCGGCATTTGTGGACCGCTTGCTGGCCGGAGCGGGAATCCGCATGCGCGATTTGCGTTTGGTGGTGCCTCATCAGGGCAGTGCAATGGCCATGCGGCTGCTGCGTCGCAAGCTGGGCATCGCCGAGGAGCAGCTGATGTATATTGCCCGCGACCACGGCAACACGATTGCCGCCTCCATTCCGATGGGCCTGCACGAAGCGGTGCGCCAGGGCCGGATCTCGCGCGGCGACAAGGTGCTGCTGCTCGGCACGTCGGCCGGCTTTTCGCTGGGAGGCGTCGCGCTTGCGTACTGACGGTCCCGGCGTGTTGCTGACCGGCGGCCGCGCGCCTGCGGCGCTGGAGCTGGCCCGGGCGCTGGCGGAAGGGGGCTGGCGCGTGCATGCGGCGGAAAGCCTCAGCCGCCATCTGTGCCGCGCTTCCCGCGCCGTGGCGGGCAGCCATCGCGTGCCGGCTCCGGCGGAGGACCCGGGCCGCTATGCAGCCGCGCTCGCCGAACTGGCAACGCGCGAAGGGCTTGGCGCGCTGGTCCCGGCATGCGAGGAGGTTTTTCATATCGCCCGCTATGCGCAGCAGCTGGCGGCGAGCGGCTGCCGGGTGCTGGCGGCTCCGCTGACGGCGCTGGCGCGGCTGCACAGCAAGTGGGCGTTCATCCGGCTCGCGGCAAGCTACGGCTTCGACGTGCCGCACACGCGGCTGCTGACCTCACCTGCCGCTTGGCGCGAGGCCGTGGAGCAGACGGATGAACGGCTTGTGCTCAAGCCGGTGTATTCGCGCTTCGCCGCGAACGTGACGTTTGTAGGCGCTATGCCGGGAATACCCGCAAAGCGCGGGGCGGTTGGCGTTTCACCCGCGGATCATTTGATACCGCCTGTGTCCGAGCGTTATCCGTGGGTGGCGCAGCAGTATGTCGCCGGCCGGGAACTGTGTGCATACGCGATCGCGCACGAGGGGAGGCTGGCGGCTTTCGCTGTGTACGAATCGTTTTACCGGGCGGGACGTGGAGCCACGGTGTACTTTGAGGCGCTCCCTCATGCGGCGCTGCGGGAATGGGTAGGGCGCTTCGTGGCGCTGGAGCGCTTTAGCGGACAAATCGCCTTTGATTTTATCGAAACGCCGGAGGGACGACTGTACCCGCTGGAATGTAATCCGCGGGCGACCAGCGGCGTGCATTTGTTCCGCGGCGACGGAGCGCGGCTTGCTGCAGCGCTGCTTGCGCCGGAGCGGCTTGACGGTGTGTGCTTGCAGCCGCGGGCCGGGGCGAAGGCGATGCTGACGCTGCCTATGCTCGCTTGCGGGCTGGCGGCGCAGCCAACGCCCCGCGGGGCGTTGCGCTGGCTCGGCAAGCTGCTGACGGCGCGCGATGCGGTGTTTCGCTGGCGTGATCCGCTGCCATATGCGGGCCAGCTAGGCCTGCTGGGCGAATTAGCCCGCATAGGCCGCAAGCGCGGAGTCTCGCTGATGGCGGCATCGACACTCGACATGGAATGGAATGGTGATGCATGAAGGCGTTAGTTACGGGAGGCACCGGCTTTTTGGGTGGACGGCTGGCCCGTCGTCTGCAGGCGCTGGGCTGGTCGGTGACCGCATTGGGGCGCAGCCTGGATGAAGGACGGCGGCTTGTCGAGGACGGCATTGTTTTTGCAGCGGGTGACGTGCGCGACGGGCGGCTGGTTGATCGTCTTTGCGTTGGGCAGGACGCCGTGTTTCATTGCGCTGCCTTGTCCGCGCCGTGGGGCGCTTATCGTGATTTTTATGAAACCAATGTCGGCGGCACCGAGCATGTGCTTGCCGGCTGCCGGCGTGCGGGAGGGCCGCGGCTGATTTACGTCTCTACGCCAAGCGTATTGTTTGGTCACCGCGACCGGCTGAGCGTGGCTGAGTATGCCGCACCGTCCGCTGCACCAGTCAACGCGTATGCTCGCACGAAATTGCTCGCCGAGCGGGCTGTGGCGTTGGCCTCGGCGGCGGGGCAGCCGGTGGTGACAGTGCGGCCGCGCGCCATATTCGGCCCCGGCGACCGGACGATTTTCCCGCGGCTGATTGCAGCGAATCGTCGGCGCGGAGTGCCGCTAATCGGTGGCGGCCAGGCGCTGCTCGACTTAACCTATGTCGATAACGCCGTCGATGCGCTGCTGCTCTGTCAGGCGGCTCCTGCCGCGACCGTGCTCGGCCGGACGTTTCACATCACGAACGGCGAGCCGGTGCCGTTTGCGGCTGCGCTGCGAGAGCTGTTTACGCTGCTGGGCGAGCCGCTGCGCGAGCTGTCGCTACCGCTGGCTGCTGCGTATGGCATCGCTGCGGCGCTGGAGCTGGCCGCGCTGCTGACGCCCGGCCGTCCGGAGCCGCTGCTGACGCGAGCCGTCGTCTCGATGCTCGGCCGCTCGCAGACGCTGGACGTGTCGGCGGCCCGGCGCGACTTGGGCTACACGCCCAAAATCAGTGTCCGCGACGGCTTGGCGGCATACGCAAGGTGGTGGCGCGCATGCAAGAGCTGAAGCCGGAGCAGCGACAGCAGGGCCGTGCCGGGGAAGCCGGGCTTGCCGCAGCTGCGGTAGGGCCGCACGGAGCTGACAGCCGCCGTTCGGCCGGCACCGCGCTGCGGGAGTCGCGCGCTGTGCGGTTGACCGCGGCAACGGGCGTCAGCGAGGTATCGGAACCGGAGCGTGCATCCGCGGTAACGGACGTCAACGAAGCATCGGAACCGTGTCGTGTGTCCGCGGCAACAGGCGTCAGCGAAGCATCGGAACCGGAGCGTATCCCGGCTCCTGCGGCGTTCCTGCCGCCGATGCCGCGCGTCAAGCTGCGTCTGTTTGCCACGGGCTGCTGCACGCATCCCGAGTGGGTGACGCTGCGCGGAGGGTCGCTGCGCGTGGTACCGATTCCCGCGTTGTTTGCCTTGATCGAGCACCCCGAGCGGGGGCTGATCCTGTTCGACACCGGCTATGCCAGCCGGTTCTACAGCGAGACGAGCCGCTTGCCGCAGGCGCTCTACCGCTGGGTGACTCCCGTGCTGCACAGCACGTCGCAGGACGCCGTCCGCCAGCTTGCCGAGCTCGGCGTCAAGCCCGATGACGTCAGCGTTGTCGTCATCTCGCATTTTCACGCCGACCACATCGCCGGTCTGCGTGATTTTCCGTCCGCGCAGCTGCTGTACCGGCAAGCCGCCTTTGACGCCGTGCAGCCGCTTCGCGGGCTGCGCGCCGTCCGGGCGGCCTATTTGCCGGGCCTCTTGCCGGACGATTTTGCCGCGCGCGCCCGCCCGATCGACGGCGCGCCCGCCGCGCAGCTGCCGCAGCTGCCTTTCGGCCCGGCGCTGGACATCCTCGGCGACGGCAGCCTGCTCGCCGTGGATTTGCCCGGCCACGCGGCCGGGCAGATCGGGCTGCTGCTGGCGACGGACCGCGGACCGCGGTTATTGTGCGCCGACGCAGCCTGGTCCAGCGCGGCGTTCCGAGAGAACCGGCCGCCGCACGCATTGGCAGGTCTGATCATGCCAAGCCGCGCCGATTACCGCCGCAGCTTCGCTGCGCTGGTCCAGACGCATCGTGCTTACCCCGACCTGCTCATTTTGCCTTCGCATTGTATGGAGGCGCGGCAGCGTTTTGTGGAAGGAGGCGAGCCGCTGTGAAGCTGCGCGAGCAATTAACGGTGCTGTATCACTTCATGCTCACCCGCAGCCGTCACTGGAGCGGCCGCAGCGAGCTGGAGCACTGGCAGGAAGCGCGCATCCGCACGCATATCGAACGCGTGCGCAGCGCTTCGCCGTTTTACCGCGAGCTGTGGGCCGGTCGGCCGGCCGCTGAATGGCGGACATTTCCGACGATTGCCAAAGCCGAGATGATGGCGCATTTCGACGCGCTCAATACGGTCGGTCTGCGCCGGGAGGAGGCTTGGGCCGCTGCAGTCGAAGCCGAGCGTACCCGCGGTACGGCTCCGGAGCAACGCGGCTGCGCAGTCGGCTTGTCGTCAGGCACATCGGGCAGCCGGGGGCTGTTCGTGGTCAGCCGCAAGGAGCGACTCGCGTGGGCCGGTACGGTGCTGGCCAAGGTGCTGCCGGGCTCGCTTGTGCAAGCGCACCGCATCGCTTTTTTCCTGCGCGCCAACAATGAGCTATACGGTTCGGTCGGCAGTCGGCGCATCGCCTTTGATTTCTACGACCTGCTGCAGCCGTTCAGCGATCATATCCGCCGGCTAAACGAGCAAGCGCCGACACTGCTCGTGGCCCCGCCGTCCGTGCTGCGGCTGCTGGCGGCGGCGCTCCGCCGGGGCGCGCTGCGAATCGGGCCGCGCAAAATCGTCGCCGTCGCCGAAGCGCTCGATCCGCTGGATCGCGAGGAGATTGAAGCGGCGTTCGGCCAATTGCTGCACCAGGTCTATCAATGCACGGAAGGATTTCTGGCTGCGACCTGCGCCGAAGGACGGCTGCATATCAATGAAGATATCGTCCATATCCAGCAGGAGCCGCTGGATGCGGCGGCGCGCAAGTTCGTGCCGATCGTCACCGATTTTTCCCGTTTGGCCCAGCCGATCGTGCGTTACCGTCTGAACGACGTCCTCACGGCGGCGGCTGCGCCGTGCCGGTGCGGCTCGCCGCTGGCAGCGCTCGACGCCGTGGAGGGACGCTGCGACGATATGTGGTACGTTCCGGCTGGCAGCGGAGCGGGTCTTGTCCGGCTGTTCGCCGATTATATCAGCCGCGCCATCATCGGCGCTTGCGCCAATCTCGAAGCCTATCGGGCCATTCAGCATGCGCCCGAACGCATCGAGATTGAACTGGCGGCGCCACCCGGGCAGCTGGCTGCTGCCGAGTCGGCCGTTCGGCAGGCCCTTGCGGCGCTATGCGCCCGCGTTGGCGGCAGATTGCCCGCCGAGCTGACGTTTGCGGCTTATCGGCCACCGGGAGGCGACCGCAAGCTGCGGCGCGTGGAGAGGAGGTTTGCTGTTGATGAAAGCCGCGATGCGATTGTGGAATAACCTGTCCGCAGCGGAAAATGGCCCCGCATGGCTCGATACGACCGAGGGACGCTACGCTCAAGCCTACTTGCAGCCGTTGCTTACATCGGGAAGCCGCGCGTTCGCGGCCAATATCGACACGCAGATCCTGCTGCTGGAGACGGCCGATGCGATCGTGCCGGTTACGTTGAACGACAGGCAATACGACAGCTCCTACGTTGTCTCGCCGTATACGCATTATGTCAGCTATGCGATTCAAGAGCTGCAGCTGCTTCGCAATAAGCCGCTGGAGCTGCTGCTGGCCGGTTTGCTGCGCTCGCTGGGCCTCTTGTTCAAAGCCGCGGGCATCAACCGAACGGTGCAGCTCAACAATTGGCTGCTTTCGACCAATTTATATCCGGCAAGCCTGACGCCCGATATGGCGCTGGAGGCTGCCGGTCTGCTGCAGGCCGCTTATCCCGACCATACGGTGATTTTTCGCTCCTTGTGCCGGACCTTGCACGGCCCGCTGCTTGACTCGCTGCGCGCCAGCGGTTTCCGGCTGGTGCCCAGCCGGCAAATCTATCTGTGGGAGCCGTCCCGGCTGAACTCGAAAGCCCGCTGGCTGCTCAAACGCGATCGCGCTTTACTGGAAACGCACGGCTACGAGCCGGTCGAGCATGAGCGCCTCGGCGAAACGGATGTACCCCGGCTGCTGGAGCTGTATAACCTGCTGTATCTGGACAAATATTCGCTGCACAATCCGCAGTTTACCGAGCGGTTTTTGCGGCAGGCGCTGCGCGAGCAAACGCTGCGCCTGCATGCGCTGCGCTGCCGGAAAAGCGGACGGATCGACGCCGTGCTGGGCTGTTATACGCGCGGCGGCATCATGACGACCCCCGTATTCGGCTACGATACGTCGCTGCCTCAGGAGCTGGGACTGTATCGCATGTTGTCGGCTGAGCTGCTGCGGCTGGCGGCTGCCGGTCCATACCTGCTTCACGAAAGCTCGGGAGCGGCGGAATTCAAGCGCAACCGCGGCGCTTTTGCCGACATTGAATATCTCGCTGTTTATGACCGGCATTTGCCTTTGCGCCGCAGGCTTGTCTGGAGCTTGCTGGAAGGCGTGCTCAACACGTTAGGCGTGCCTCTTATGAAAAAACGCAAATTATGAACCGAAAAGCCCCAAGCCGCGTCCAAGCTGATGAACAGTATACCTGGCGCGGTTTTTTTGATATTCTGATAGAGATTCTCCTGGGCTTGAAAATTTATAGAATGGTATGCAACCTTACCGGCGTTTCCGCCGTCAATAGGAATGCAAGAGGGGGGATCCCAGTGGTAGCACCCGAATTGGTCAAAGCCGCGCAAGCCGGCGACCGCGATGCTCTCATAACCCTGTTGCGAGAAATTGAGGCCCATGTTTACCGGACCGCCTACTATATTCTCGGCAGCGAGCAGGATGCGATGGACGCTTCGCAGGAAGCTTTGATCCGCATATATACAAAAATCGGCTCCTATGAAGAAAAGGCGCTTTTTAAAACATGGGTGCAGCGTATCGTAACGAATATTTGCATCGATAAGTTCCGCAAGATGAAACCAACGGTGTCGATCGACGAGCACGAAATGGTGTTTGCGGCATCGCAAAATGTAGAAGAGGAAATGTTAACCGGCTATTTGGCGAAAGATATTCGGGAAGCGATCGACAAGCTCCCGGCTCACCACCGATCTGTGGTCGTGCTCCGATATTTGCAGGACTTTTCGTATCATGAAATCGCCGAGTCGCTCAATTTGCCTCTGAATACGGTGAAGTCTTATTTGTTTCGGGCGCGGCAGCAGTTGCAGACGCTGCTGCAGGATTATCAGAAAGGAGGTGTGCGGGGATGAACTGTCCTGAGGTGATGGAATTGATGCAACGACATTTGGATGAGGATTTGGATCAAAAAGAAGAAACTGAGCTGGCCGCTCATTTGCAGGGCTGTCTGGATTGCCGCTTGATGCTGGAACGGCTGCAGGAGCTGTCCGACGAGCTGGCGCAGCTGCCCAAGGTCATGCCGCCGTTCAGTCTGGTCGACTCGATATTGCCGCAGCTCGATGCCATTGATCGGCAGGCGGCAGGCCAGCCGGAGCCGTTTGCTGCGGCTGCGGGCGGCGCAGGGCGCGTCGATTCCGGCGATGTGACGGTGCTGCCGTTTGATAAGCCGGGCCGTGAGCGGCGTACGGGTTCGCCGATTTCCTGGAAGGTGGCGGGCGGCGTAGTCGCTGCCGGCTTGATCATCGGCCTGTTCGCTTTTAACGTCAATCAGCCGTCTACGCAAAATGCGGATATGGCTCCTGAGCTGGCGCGTTCGCAGGCCAAGATGGCCGACCAGCGTTCAGCGGCAGCAGCGACGGAGCAGCAGGAAGGCCAGAGCTACGGCTACACCTCGCAAGACCAGTCCGGCATCCACGAGAAGCAGGATGTTAACGGAAACGCATCGGCATCGGCAGGTGGCGGCTCGGCCGAAGGGTCGGGGACGATTTCGTCGACGGAAGCGCCGCAATTGGTTGAGCCGCAAGCGGTGAAGCCAGAGGCGTCCCTGCACTTTAGCGCCGATGCTCCCGCTTCCGAGCCCAGCCCTCCGGGCACGGCCCCGAGCGGCAAAGCCGGCGCGGCAAGCAAGCAGCCTTCCGCAAGCGCGGGAGCCGGCGCAAGCGGTGCAGACGCGTCCGGCGGCGAATCCGGCACGGCCGGCGCGTTGGCTGCGCCTGCGCCCGACAGCGGCGGCGGGGCAGCGGCGACGGATGGCGGCACTATGGGCGCTTCGCCGGCAGCAGACGAAAGCCGGCGCGCTACGCTAGGCGCTTCCGGCGACTCGGCGGCTGGCGATGCGCCGCAGACGAAAGCCGGCAAGATGATGCTCGGTACAGCAGCGATCCCCACGACGCTGGCTTCGCCAAGCGGCATCTACGTGGCAGCGCTTGAGGACCGGCGCGTCGTGATTCGCCAAGCCGATTCGCAGGAGATTGTTTTTGCCTCCGAGCGCGTATGGAGCGATTCCGATACAGTGAGCTTGCTGGCATGGTCGCAGGACGACCGGCTGACATACAGCGTGGAAAGCGGTCAGGTTACGCAGGTGTTTACGATGGACGTCAAAGCGCATACCGAATCGCAAGCCAACAAATAATTGCTTGCGCGCATGCACCAAATGCCCGCAGGCGCGTATAGTGTAGTAAACGCTTTGCCCAGTCGTGAACGCTGCGATCGGGAGGTACGGTCACTCGGCATAAGGTTTCTAGAGCCTTGCGCCGGTGTTTAAATAGATGCGGTGCCCGGGAATGTTCCGGGATACTTGCTTCCATTTGCTCGGCAAAGGGATTGTGTTAAGCCCGAAAAGGGTTTTGACGCAATCCCTTTGTTGTTGGTAAGATAAGCGAAAGAGGTGGAAGCGATGGATGTCCG
The DNA here is from genome assembly GCF_004514475.2 of Paenibacillus athensensis. Taxonomy (GTDB): domain Bacteria; phylum Bacillota; class Bacilli; order Paenibacillales; family NBRC-103111; genus Paenibacillus_AL; species Paenibacillus_AL athensensis. The sequence goes on from NZ_MYFO02000002.1 coordinate 546,350, forward strand.
AAAAGCGGCCAAAGACCTACAAGCCGGCAACCCCGCGCCGGTTTACTTATGCTACGGGCCCGAGAAATACCGCATGCGCGAATTTATCCAGCTGCTTTCCGATTCGTTGTTTGACCCCGATATGAAGGAGTTCGCGGTCAGCAAATTCGATCTGAGCGAAACGCCCTTGTCGCAGGTCATCGAGGACGCGGAGACGCTGCCGTTCATGGTGCCGCGCAAGCTGGTCATTGCGACCAATGCGCTGCTGTTCACGGGAGCCAAGGAAAGCAACAAAATCGAGCATCACGTCGACCGTCTGCTCGATTATTTGAAGGCGCCGGCCGAGCACGCGATTATCGTGTTCACGGTCGATGCGGACAAGCTGGATGAACGCAAAAAAATCGTCAAGGCGCTCAAGGAGCGCGAAGCGGCGGTGCCGTTCCCTACGCTGACGGCCGAGGAGCTGCTTCAGTGGGTGGCGCGCCGGGCGCAGCGGTTGGGATTTGCATTTGCTCCGGGCGCTGCCGAGCAGATTGCCATGTACACGGGCGGTAATTTGCAGGCGTTATCGGCCGAATTGGAAAAAATCTCGCTGTATGTCGGCGCCGGCGGCACAGCAACTTCGGCGGTTGTCGATCAGCTTGTGCCGCGCACGATTGAGCAGAACGTCTTCATGCTGATCGAGGATATCGTGCAGCTGCGGCTCGACCGCGCGTTTGTACTGCTCGAAGAGCTGTTGAAGATGAAGGAGGAGCCGATCAAAATTACGATGCTGATCGCCCGCCAGTTCCGGATCATGCTGCAAGTCAAAGAGCTTGGCAAGCAAGGCTACTCGCAGCAGCAGATGGCCTCGCAAATCGGGCTGCATCCGTTTGCCGTGCGCATCGCCGAAGGACAGGCCCGCCGGTTTGATCTGCCGCGGTTGTGCGCGATTCTCGCCCAGCTGGCCGATCTCGATTTTCAAATGAAAAGCGGCCGCATTGACAAGGTGCTGGGGCTGGAGCTGTTTTTGCTCAAGCTGGCGGCTTGAGCGGCGGCAAGCAACCAAAAAAGTCCAGTTCTCATCGAGAACTGGACTTGCTTTGTCGCACGTATGTGTGTGAACCTTACGCTTGAGCCGAAAGAGCGTTCAGCTTTTTAGCCAGACGGGACTTCTTGCGGTTAGCGGCGTTTTTATGAATTAAACCTTTGGAAGCTGCTTGATCCAATTTCTTGGAAGCGTAAACGAGAGCTTCTTTGGCCGATTCAACGTTACTGCTTGCAGCTGTTTCGAAAGCTTTCACAGCGGTACGCAGTGCGGACTTTTGCGAAGCGTTGCGCTGACGGCGTTTCTCGCTCACTTTCACACGTTTGATAGCGGATTTAATATTTGGCATGGACGTTCACCTCCTACTTCACGAAACACGTTCAACGTTACTTTTCAGGTTCGCTGACAACTTTAGATATTCTACCATGCTGATTGGAAAATTGCAAGAGGTTCGTTTTGGCAAACGAAAGCTGCCGTGCATAACGCTTCAGGCTTCGTTGCACACTAAGCTATGCACGTTATCTGGAAAGGGGTTTATCCTATGGAGGAGTTGCAAAGCTATTCCACGCATACCGACCTTGCGCTGGACGCCCGGGATCTGGCGACGGCTGCCAGTCGCGGCGAAGCCATCCCCGGCATCGAAACGGAAACGAAACGGGAAAACGGCGTTCGGATTACCAAAATCAAGGTGCTGAACGAGGAGGGCTCGCGTGCTCTGGGCAAAATGCCGGGCCATTACATAACGATTGAGGTGCCGGCTTTGCGGCAAAAGGACAGCGACCTGCAAAACCGGGTAGCGACCAAATTCGCTCAGGAATTCGAGCAATTTCTTGTAGATATCGGCATCCGCAAAGACGCCAAGGTGCTGATTATCGGCTTGGGCAACTGGAATGTAACGCCGGACGCGCTCGGACCGCTGGTGGTCGAGAACGTGATGGTGACGCGGCACTACTTCGAGCTGATGCCGGATGATGTAGGCCCCGGCTATCGCCCGGTCAGCGCGGTCGCTCCCGGCGTGCTGGGCACGACAGGCATCGAGAGCAGCGATATCGTGCAGGGTATTGTTGAGAAGTCGCGGCCGGATCTGGTCATTGCCATTGACGCGCTGGCTTCGCGTTCGCTGGAACGGGTCAACACGACGATTCAGATTGCCGATACCGGCATTCATCCCGGCTCGGGCATCGGCAACAAGCGCAAGGGACTGACCAAGGAATCGCTTGGCGTCCCGGTAATAGCGATTGGCGTTCCCACCGTCGTGTACGCCTCGACGATCGTCAACAGCGCTTTTGATATGATGCGCAAGCATTTCAGCGAGCAGACCAGCAACACCGGGCAAATTCTCGGCATGCTCGACAACATGCACGAGGAGGAGCGGCTGATGCTGGTCAAGGAAGTGCTCAATCCCGTCGGGCACGACCTGCTCGTAACGCCCAAAGAGATCGACGAGTTCATTGAAGATATCGCCAACATGATCGCCAGCGGTCTGAACGCTTCGCTGCACGACGCGGTGAGCGTGGACAATGTCGCGGCGTATACGCACTAGCTTTTTACGGAATGGACTCTCATCTATCGGGGGTTCTTTCTTTTTTTATCGGCTTTTTGTCGGCAATTGCGAGATTCCAGGCGATTTGCGGTTCTAGTGAAGCGATCCGGTTCATAGAGTGAAAGTAAGATAGATTAGGAGGAATCACACTATGAAATGGACATCCGCTACACTGAATCTCAGCCAAGTTCGCAAAACGTACCAGAGCGCAAGCTCGATGGGCAAAACCTTTCTGCTGCTCAGCGTGGCTACCTTCCTGCTATTCGTGCTGCTGGGTGTCGGCGGCTTTGTGCAAGCCAGATGGATGACGGCTTCGCCGGTTTCGTCGATGAAGGGGCTCGCCGCGTCGGTTTCCAATCAATTTTTCATTGATATGCTTGGTATGGAAGTGCCGCATCTCAATCAGGACCATAAGAAGTTTACGTTTTCCCAGCACAACGTGTTTAATTTCGCCTTCCGGCTGATGACGGATATTAATCCGAATGATCCAAAAAGCTTGATCGCCAGCGAGGTCGCCGGCATGGACGCCGGCAAAACGACGCTGCTGATCGCCGGCAGCGCAACGAATCCGAGCGAGCCCGTGGAATACGGGCCGAAGCAGGGCGCGCTTGATGCCGAGCCTAAGGTTGAGCCGATGCCGTCCGCAACGCCCGACGTATCCCAGGAGCCGTCGGCAACGACGAACCCGGCAGCCGGAGCGGGAGCAGGCGCGGGCGCGCAAGCCGGTTCCGGATCTACCGCACAGCCGCCCAAAACAGCGGGCGCGAACATCGCGTTCATTTACCAGACGCATAGCAATGAATCGTTTCTGCCGGAGCTTAAAGGCGTCACCGACCCGGACGAGGCTTACAGCGACAAGGTCAATATCATTTCCGTCGGCCAGCGGCTGGCGCAAAATCTCGAAAAGGACGGCATCGGCGCGGTGCATTCCAATACGATTTATCCCAGTACCGTACGCGGCTTCAAATATCCGTATTCCTATAAATACTCTGCGAAAACGCTGCAAGAGGCCATGTCGTCCCATCCCGATCTGACGTATTTCTTCGATATTCACCGCGATTCGGCGTCGCGCAAAAATACGACCGTGACGATCGGCGGCAAGGACTATGCGCAAATCTTTTTTATCGTAGGCGGCAAAAATCCGAATTGGAAAAAGAACGAGGAATTCGCTAATCAAATTCATCAGGTGCTGGAGGACAAGCATCCGGGTCTGTCCAAGGGCATTCACGCCAAAACGGCAGCCGACGGCAACGGGCTGTACAATCAGGACGTATCGCCGAACAGCATTTTGATCGAGGTTGGCGGTCCGTATAACTCGCTGGAGGAGTGCTATCGCACGACCGATTGGCTGGCCGAGGCGATTTCCGAAGTGATTTTGAATGCCAAGAAGGTCGACGCTCCGGTAGCCTCGCCCAAGGTAAGCTGATACTCGCGACGCTTGTCGGAGCAAGGAGATGCCAGACAGTTCATGACATTGGCCCGGTTGCTGTGATCGCCGAACGTGCGTTGTTCAAGCTTGGAAGCCGTGGAGGAGGGAGTGGGCATGAAACGATTTTATGTAAAGGTAACGTTGTTTGGATTGCTGGCGTTATTTTGCGTGATGTTCGGGGTCAGTCTGGCTTCGAGCGGCGTGGCGCGCATTTCCGGCCCGATCGGTCAAGCCGGTGCAGCGGTCATGGGTGCGGACGGCGTTCGGGCTGCGTCGGCAAACGGCGCTGGAACGGCGCGCGCCAAAGCAGGAGCACAGGCAAACGGCGAGGAGCAGGCGACGGGACGTGTTGGCAAGGCAGCGGTCACAGGGGGCAAAGCGATAGAGGCAAGCGGCGCGGGTGGCGAGCAAACGGCGAAGGGAGCGGGCGAAGGCGGAAAGAGCAAGCAGGCAGGCAAGATGATAACGGACGCTGACAAGGGAGCGGGCGTCGGCAAGGAAAGCGGCCCCGCTGCCGCTGGCAAAGACGCTGCGCTGAATCAGGTGGGCAACAAGCTCGGCGACCTGCTGCAAATTATGGCTCATCACAGCATCCGCGCGTTTATCGGTTTGTTTGACGCTGTGCTCAGCAAAGGATAAATCTGGGCTGTGGCGGCGTGGCCCGCTGCAGCCGCATCGCGGCGCGGCAGCACCCGGTTGTCGATTAGGCTCCCGCTAGGCGGGGGCTTTTCTTTGTCCCGACATTGAAGCAGGTTCCCACAACTGTTATAATGAAAATTATTTGCAGTTAGTGGGGGTAAAACGTTAGCATGACGGACATTCGCGCCAGACAAAAGAAAATCCGCAACTTTTCAATCATTGCGCATATTGACCACGGCAAATCGACGCTTGCCGACCGGATTCTGGAATATACGGGCGCGCTGTCTTCCCGCGAGATGCAGGAGCAGGTGCTCGATCAAATGGACCTGGAGCGCGAGCGCGGCATTACGATCAAGCTGCAGGCCGTGCGCTTGAACTATCGCGCCGACGACGGAGAAGAATACATCCTCAACCTGATCGACACGCCGGGACACGTCGACTTTACGTATGAAGTATCGCGCAGCCTCGCGGCTTGCGAGGGCGCGCTGCTCGTGGTAGACGCCGCGCAGGGGATTGAGGCGCAAACGCTGGCCAACGTCTATCTGGCGCTCGACAACAACCTGGAAATTTTGCCGGTGATCAACAAGATCGATTTGCCAAGCGCCGATCCTGACAAGGTGAAGCAGGAAATCGAAGACGTCATCGGTCTGGACGCCAGCGAAGCGGTGCTCGCTTCGGCCAAAGCCGGCATCGGAATCAAGGACATTATCGAGCAGGTGTGCCAAAAGGTGCCCGCGCCCGAGGGCGATCCGGACGAGCCGCTGAAGGCGCTTATTTTCGACTCGCATTATGACCCTTACAAGGGCGTCATTGTGTATGTTCGCGTCGTGGACGGCTCGATTCGTTCCGGCTCGAAAATCAAAATGATGGCCACGAACAAAACGTTCGAGGTGATCGAGGTCGGCGCGTTCAAGCCGCGGATGTCGATGGTCGATGCGCTGGAGGTCGGCGATGTCGGCTTTATCGTCGCCGGGATCAAAAACGTCGGCGACACGCGCGTCGGCGACACCGTGACCGATGCGACGCGTCCGGCCGCCGAGCCGCTGCCAGGCTACCGCCGGATCAATCCGATGGTATTCTGCGGCTTGTACCCGATCGAGACGTCGGATTACAACGATTTGCGCGAAGCGCTGCAAAAGCTGGAGCTGAATGACGCATCGCTGCGCTTCGAGCCGGAAACGTCGTCGGCGCTGGGCTTTGGCTTCCGCTGCGGCTTCCTCGGCCTTTTGCACATGGAGATCATTCAGGAGCGGATCGAGCGCGAATTTAACATTCCGCTGATTACGACGGCGCCGAGCGTTATTTATCGCGTGACGCTGACCAACGGCGATGTCATCGACATCGACAACCCGTCCAACTATCCGGAGCAGCAGCGGATCGAATACGTGGAGGAGCCGTTCGTCAAGGCGTCGGTGATCGTGCCCAACGATTATGTCGGAACGATTATGGAGCTTTGCCAGGGCAAGCGCGGCGAATATTTAAATATGGAATATCTCGACTCCAACCGCGTCACGCTGACGTATGACATTCCGCTTTCGGAGATTGTCTACGACTTTTTTGACCAGCTCAAATCGCGGACAAAGGGTTATGCTTCCTTTGATTACGAAATTTCCGGCTACAAGAAGTCCAATCTCGTCAAAATGGACATCCTGCTCAACAACGAGCAGGTCGATGCGCTGTCGTTCATCGTTCACCGCGACGGAGCCTATAACCGCGGCAAAATCATTTGCGACAAGCTCAAGGAGCTGATCCCGCGGCAGATGTTCGAGGTGCCGATTCAAGCCGCGATCGGGCAAAAAATCATCGCCCGCGAAACCGTCAAGGCGATGCGCAAAAACGTGTTGGCCAAATGCTACGGCGGCGACATTTCGCGGAAGCGCAAGCTGCTGGAGAAGCAAAAGGAAGGCAAAAAGCGCATGAAGCAGGTCGGCAGCGTCGAGGTGCCGCAAGAAGCGTTTATGGCCGTTCTGAAAATCGACGAGTAGTCTCATCAAGCCGGGGAGGCGGAGCGATCCGTCCCTTGGCTTTTGTTATCCCCTGCGCGTTTCGCGCGGAAAGGAAGAGGGCCGTGACGCTGACAGCTGCCGCGACGCCGCAAGCGGTATATATCCATATCCCGTTTTGCACGAACAAATGTCATTATTGCGATTTTAACTCTTATGTGCTCAAGGGCCAGCCGGTCATGGACTATCTGGATGCGCTGGAGCGCGAAATGGAAGCGACGGTCAAGCTGGCGCCGCCAGGCGAGATCGAAACGATTTTCGTCGGAGGCGGTACGCCGACGGTGCTGTTGCCGGAGCAGATGGAGCATTTTCTCAAGCTGGTGCGGACGTATTTTCCCGCGGACCCGGAGCGCGTTGAGTTTTCGATGGAGGCCAATCCGGGCACGACGGACGCCGACAAGCTGGCGGCGATGAAGGCTGGGGGCGTCAACCGGATCAGCTTCGGCGTCCAGTCGTTCGATAACGGCTTGCTGGCGGAGATCGGGCGGATTCACAATACCGACGACGTATACCGGAGCTTGGAGAATGCGCGCCGCGCGGGATTTACGAATATGTCGATCGATCTGATGTTTGGCTTGCCCAAGCAAACGGTCGAGCTGATGGAAGCGACGCTGCGCGAGGCGCTGGCGCTGAACCTACCGCATTATTCGATCTACAGCCTCAAGGTTGAGGAAAACACGCTGTTTCATACGTTGTTTCATAAAAACCAGCTGCCGCTGCCGACCGAGGAAGAGGAGCTGGACATGTATGTGCTGATCATGCAGCGACTGAAGGACGCGGGCTACGGTCAATATGAAATCAGTAATTTTGCCAAGCCGGGCTTTGAAAGCCGCCATAATTCGATGTATTGGCGCAATCGTTATTATTACGGGCTTGGAGCGGGCGCGCACGGCTACCGAAGCGGCCGCCGTCATGTGAATATCAAGGGCGTGCAGCCGTATATCGATGCAACGCGGCACGGACTTCCGGAGCTGGAAAGCTTCGACGTTTCGCGTCAGGAAGCGATGGAGGATTTCATGATGGTCGGCTTACGCTTGCTGGCGGGCGTGCGGGAGGCCGATTTTGCGCAGCAATTCGGCACGAGTCTGGCGGCGACTTTCGCGCCGCAGCTGCAGCGGCTGCTGGGGCAGGGGCTGCTGGAGCGAACGGCCGAGGGCTTCCGGCTGACCCCGCAGGGCGTGCTGCTGGGCAACGAGGTGTTCGGGTCGTTTCTGGTTGATTGATCCGCCGGCGCATTGCGGAAAAAAGCTTGTGCAAATATACGATTTGTTGTATATTTATACATAAATCCACGCGGTACGATCGTTTTTGGTGCACAACCGCGGTGGATTTTGTGTATTTTTTGTATGTGAATGGTGGGATGGACGATGACGACGACAGTAACCGTCAGAAAAGCTTCCGTTGCGGATATCGGAAAGCTGCACGATATTATACAGGGGTATGCGCGCCAGGGCATCATGCTGCCGCGCACGCGCGAGATGCTGGAGGAGAACATCGATTCGTTTGTTGTGGCGGAAGCGGACGGCGAGCTGATTGGCTGCGGCTCCTTGACCCGGCTGGGACCGGATCTCGTGGAGATTCGCTCGCTGGGCATTACGCAGGGCTTCAAGGGACAAGGAACGGGCCGCAAGCTGGTTGAGTTTCTAATAGAAGAAGCCCGCAACATGAACATCGTCAAGGTGATGGCTTTGACTTACGAGGTCGCGTTTTTTCAGAAAAACGGCTTTACGGTCGTGCCCAAGGAGATTTTTCCGGAGAAGGTTTGGAAGGATTGCATTCATTGCAAAAAGCAGTATTGCTGCGACGAAATCGCCGTACTTAGGCGCTTGGATTGACTTGACAACAGACCTTAGGGTCTGTTATTTTTGTATTAGGATTTAGCACTCATCAAAGTGGAGTGCTAACGATGATCAACGAGGGTGCCAGAAGGAGGAATAACGATGTTGTCCGAACGCCAGCGAATGATTCTCAGCGCCATCATCGACGATTACGTGCGTTCCGCCGAACCGATCGGTTCACGAAGCATTTCCAAGCGGGGCGACGTGGCTTTCAGTCCGGCTACGATCCGCAATGAAATGTCCGATCTGGAGGAAATGGGCTTTCTGGAGCAGCCGCATACGTCGGCCGGCCGCATTCCTTCCCATAAGGGCTACCGTTATTACGTCGATCATCTGCTGCAGCAAGGCGCGCTAGGGCCGCACGATCTGGACGCGGTCAAGCTGATGTTTGCCGAGCGCATTCAGGAAATGGAAGATGTGATTCAGCATGTGGCGAGCATGCTTTCCGGTCTTACGAATTATACGTCGATTGTGCTGGGTCCCGAAGTATTCAGCACGACGCTCAAGCATTTGCAGATTGTGCCGCTGACCGACACGACGGCGGTGGCAATTATTGTCACCAATACGGGACATGTCGACAATAAAACGGTGACCATTCCCGAGGGCATGCCGATGGCTGAAATCGAGAAGGTCGTCAACCTGCTGAACGCGCGGCTGAAGAACGTGCCGCTGCTTCAGTTCAAGTCGAAGCTATATAATGAAATTGCCAAAGAGCTCAGCAGCTATATCAGCGGCTACGAGGAGCTGATCGGCGTCGTTGAAAGCGTGCTGGAGAACGATGAAAAGGATCGTGTTTTCTTGAGCGGCATGACGAACATGCTGATTCAGCCCGAGTTCAAGGACGTTGATAAGGTGAAAAATATTCTCGATCTGCTTGATCAGACGCCGATGCTGCTCAAGCTCGTTGCGCCAGGATCGGCCGGAATCGAGGTCAAGATCGGCTCGGAGAACAGCATTGAAGCGATCAATAATTGCAGCTTGATTACGGCTTCGTATTCGCTCGGCGACCAGCCGATCGGCACGATCGGCATTCTTGGCCCGACGCGGATGGAATACGGGCGCGTGATCGGGTTGCTCAACCATTTGTCCCGCCATCTTGAGGTTGCGCTTGGGCGCTGGTACGGCAAGTAAGCCAAGGCGCGGCTGCTGCAGGGTGCAGCGGTTTGATGTCTGCGGGCTTGCGAGCCTGAGGAGAAGGAGCTGACGTTCGATGAACGGAGTCAAGCAAGGCAGTGGCGAAGGCGACGAACGGCTTTCGACGCTGATCAATAATGCCGCGGCTGTCCGCGCCATCTGCTCAGCGGTTGAAGGAACGCTCGGCCCCAAAGGGCTCGACACGATGCTCGTCGGCGGCCAAGGCGATGTGATCATTACCAATGACGGAGCGACGATTCTGGAGCGGATGGATGTCTCGCACCCGGCGGCGCGCCTGCTGATTCAAGTAGCGAGCTCGCAGCAGCGTCACGTCGGCGACGGCACGACGACGGCGACAGTGCTCGCCGGCGCGCTGGTCGGCGAAGGCGTGGCGCAGGTGACGCGCGGCGTCCCGGTGGCCAAGGTGGTCAGCGGGATGCAGGAAGGCATCCGCCTCGCCTTGGCCGCGTTCCGCGCGCACAGCCGCGCCGTCGCCGGCGCTGACGATCCGGCGCTGCGCCGGATCGCCTACACCGCCGGCCGCGAGCACGACGACATCGCGCAGCTTGTCGTCGCCGCTGCGGCGGAGGCCGGCGCGGGCAAGCTGCGCGAAGACGGCTTTCGCTTCGCGGATTGCGTGCTCGCGCATGAAGCGGCGGCGAGCGCGGTCTGGCCCGGTATCGTGCTGAGCCAGAAGCCGCTGAGCCCGCTGCTCGCGCCAGCGCAGCGCGACGTAGGCGTGCTCGTCCTGCACGATGCGTTCGAGCCGGAGGCGGTCGGCGACGAGGCGCTCGTGACCGAAGCGGGCTTCCAGCGCCATCTGCTGCTGCGGGAGGCGTTCCGCAGCGATTTGGCAAAGCTGCCCGAGCTTGGGATCGGCCTTGTCGCCGTCGACCGCGGAGTCGACGCCGAGGCGGAGCAGTTCTGCGCCGACCACGGCATTCTCCTGCTGCAGCGGCTGCCGCGCAAGGAGCTGCAGCTGCTGTGCGCGCACACCGGCGCGCGCCCGCTGCGCCGCACGGCGCTGCGCAAGCCGCCGGGCGAGCTCGCCGCGGCGCTAGGCCGCGCCGGGCAAGCCGCTTACGACGAGCGGCTTGCCAAGGTACGCGTCGCGGGAGGCGCGGGCGAGCCGCACGTGACCGTGCTCGTAGGCGCCGCGACGCGCGAGGTTGTGGGCGAGCGTGCGCGCATCGCCCAAGACGCGGCTTCCGCCGTGCAAGCCGCCATCCGCGGCGGCTACGTGCCCGGCGGCGGCGCCGCAGAGCTGGCGGTGGCGCATGAGCTGGAGCGCCACCGCGAAACGATGCGCGGCATGGAGGGCTTCGGCGTCGCAGCCGTCGCCGAAGCGCTGCGCCGCCCGCTCGCGCAAATTGTCGTCAACGCGGGCTACAATCCGCTGGAGAAGGTCGAGGAGCTGAAGGCGGCGCAGTTGGCCCGCGGCAGCGATGCGCTTGGCATCGATTGCGACACCGGGCAAGTCGTCGATTTGCTGGAAGCGGGCGTGCTCGATCCGACGGAAGTGAAAATTCACGCGCTGCAGGCTGCGGGCGAAGTAGCCGCAGCAGTGCTGCGCATTCATACAGTGATCAAAATGAAGCCGCCTTTTGAAGAGCCTTGAAGATGGGCACACTGACGGCTAGAGAAGCTTTTTTAAGGAGGTGAAGGACATTGAGTACGGAAGAGAAACAAACCGTGGAGCAGGAAGCCGCACAGGCTACATACGCAGCCGGGGATCAGCAGGAGCAAGCCGCTGAAGCCGTTGCAGGGGAGCCGCAGGAGGCAGCCGCAGATACGGAGCTGGAGGCGCTGCGCAAGCAGGCCGACGAAAATCACCAGCGTTATTTGCGGGCGCAAGCCGACTTTGACAATTTCCGTCGCCGTTCCAGACAGGAGAAGGAAGAGTTTGCGAAATATGCGTCGTTGAAATTGATCGAGCAGCTGCTGCCGGTCGTCGATAACTTCGAGCGCGCGCTTTCATCGAGCAAGGAGACGAAGGATTTTGACAGTCTGGTGAAAGGTCTGGACATGACCTTCCGGCAGCTGGATCAGCTGCTGTCGCAAGAAGGCGTGACAGCCATCGAGGCTGTCGGCCAGCCGTTCAACCCCGAGTTCCATCAAGCGGTTATGCAGGTGGAGTCGGAGGAGCACGAGGAAGGCATCGTCGTCGAGGAGCTGCAAAAAGGCTATGTGCTGAAGGATAAAGTGATTCGACCCGCAATGGTGAAGGTTAGCGTATAATAGAGCATTGCGAACGTTCAGATAAACAAAGGAGGCATTCCTATTATGAGTAAAGTAATCGGTATTGACTTAGGTACAACCAACTCCTGCGTCGCGGTCATGGAGGGCGGAGAAGCCGTCGTTATTCCTAATGCCGAAGGCAACCGCACGACGCCTTCCGTGGTAGGCTTCAAAAAAGACGGCGAGCGCGTCGTCGGCGAAACCGCAAAGCGTCAAGCGATCACCAACCCGGACAAAACCGTCATGTCGATCAAGCGTCACATGGGCACAAACCATAAGGTGAAAATCGACGATAAGGATTATTCGGCGCAAGAAATTTCCGCGATGATTCTGCAAAAGCTGAAAGCCGATGCCGAAGCTTATCTCGGCTCGACGGTTACGCAAGCCGTTATCACCGTTCCGGCCTATTTCAATGACAGCCAACGCCAAGCGACCAAAGACGCCGGCAAAATTGCCGGTCTGGAAGTGCTGCGGATCGTCAACGAGCCTACTGCGGCTGCGCTTGCTTACGGTCTGGAGAAATCCGAAGATCAGACCATTCTCGTTTATGACCTTGGCGGCGGTACGTTTGACGTTTCGATTCTGGAGCTGGGCGACGGCTTCTTCGAAGTGAAAGCGACAAGCGGGGACAACCGTCTCGGCGGCGACGACTTCGACCAAGTGATCATCGACTACCTCGTAGCCGAATTCAAAAAAGAGCAGGGCATCGACCTGAGCAAAGATAAAGCAGCTGTGCAGCGTTTGAAGGATGCAGCGGAAAAAGCGAAAAAAGAGCTGTCCGGCGTCTTGACGACGACGATTTCGCTGCCGTTCATTACGGTAGCCGACGGCGTTCCTCAGCATTTGGAGCTGAACCTGACGCGCGCCAAATTCGAAGAGCTTTCCGCTTCGCTGGTTGAAAGAACGCTTGGACCTACACGCCAGGCGCTGAGCGACTCCGGTCTGTCGCCGAGCCAAATCGACAAGGTTGTGCTTGTCGGCGGCTCCACGCGGATTCCGGCTGTTGTCGAAGCGATCAAAAAGCTGATCGGCAAAGAGCCGCACAAAGGCGTTAACCCGGACGAAGTCGTAGCCCTGGGCGCTGCGGTTCAAGCAGGCGTTCTGACCGGCGACGTGAAGGACGTTGTTTTGCTCGACGTTACTCCATTGTCGCTCGGTATCGAAACGGCTGGCGGCGTATTTACAAAAATGATCGATCGCAACACGACGATCCCTACGAGCAAATCGCAGGTGTTCTCGACGTATGCGGACAATCAGACGAGCGTAGAAATTCACGTTCTGCAAGGCGAGCGTTCGATGGCTGCCGACAACAAAACGCTGGGCCGCTTCATGCTTGGCGACATTCCTCCGGCGCCGCGCGGCATTCCGCAAATCGAAGTCAGCTTCGACATTGACGCCAACGGCATCGTGAACGTGTCTGCGCTGGACAAAGGCACAGGCAAAAGCCAAAAAATCACCATTACTTCCTCCAGTGGCCTGAGCGACGAGGAAATCGATAAAATGATGAAGGACGCCGAAGCGCACGCCGAGGAAGACCGCAAGCGCAAAGAGCTGGTTGAAGCGCGCAACGAAGCGGATCAGCTGATCTACTCCGTCGACAAAACGATCAAGGATCTCGGCGACAAAGTCGATCAAGGCGAAATCGACAAAGCCAACGCAGGCAAAGAGAAGCTGAAATCGGCGCTCGAAGGCAATGATCTGGAAACGATCAAAGCAGCGACAGCCGAGCTGACCGAAGTGGTGCAGCAGTTGTCCGTGAAGCTGTACCAGCAGGCGCAAGAAGCTGAAGCCGGAGCGCAAGCGGGCGGAGCAGCCAGCGGCGAAGGAACAGCGAAAGGCCGCGAGAACGTAGTTGACGCCGACTACGAAGTCGTGGATGATAAGAAGTAATTACAAATCCCTTTAAGCGGGATGCGTAAACGGGTGAAGTCAAAGCTTCGGGGATTTCCTGGCGCTTTGACTTTCCGTTTGTAGTCTTGGACATGGGAGTGGAACGATGAGTAAACGCGATTATTACGAGGTACTGGGCGTAGGCAAGGACGCTTCGCAGGAAGATATCAAAAAAGCGTACCGCAAGCTGGCCCGTCAATATCATCCGGACGTGAACAAGGCGCCTGACGCCGAAGACAAGTTCAAGGAAGCCAAGGATGCGTACGATGTGCTGAGCGACGACCAGAAGAAGGCGCAGTACGACCGTTTCGGCCACGTTGACCCGAATCAGGGCATGGGCGGTATGGGCGGCGGCGATTTTGGCGGCTTCGGCGATATTTTCGACATGTTTTTTGGCGGAGGCGGCGGCAATCGGCGCAATCCGAACGCGCCGCAGCGCGGTAACGACCTGCAGTATACGATGACGATTGAATTTAAGGAAGCGGTGTTCGGCAAGGAAACCGATATCCACATTCCGCGCACGGAAACGTGCGATACGTGTCACGGCTCAGGCGCCAAGGCCGGTACGAAGCCGGAGACATGCTCGGTCTGTCACGGCAGCGGTCAGCAGGAGGTCGTGCAAAACACGGCGTTCGGCCGTATCGTTAACCGTCGCGTCTGTACGGCGTGCAGCGGGCAAGGCAAAATCATCAAGGACAAATGCGGTACGTGTCACGGCGCAGGCAAAGTGAAAAAGCAGCGCACGATTCACGTGAAAATTCCGGCCGGCGTTGACGAAGGCGCGCAGCTGCGCGTATCCGGCGAAGGGGAAGCGGGAACCCGCGGCGGCCCTCCGGGCGATTTGTACGTGGTGATCCGCGTCAAAACGCATGAATTTTTCGAGCGTGAGGGCGATGACATTTATTGCGAGGTGCCGCTGACTTTCGTGCAGGCTGCATTGGGAGACGAGATCGAAATCCCGACTTTGACCGAAAAGGTCAAGCTGAAAATTCCGGCTGGCACCCAGACGGACACGTATTTCCGGCTCAAAGGCAAGGGCGTGCCGCGTCTGCGCGGTTACGGTCAAGGCGACCAGCATGTCAAGGTTGTCGTTGTGACACCGACGAATTTGAGCGACGAGCAAAAGGAGCTGCTGCGCAAGCTTGGCGGATTAAACGGCGAGCATATGCACGAGCAGCAGCAGTCGATTTTTGAACGGATGAAAAAAGCATTTTTAGGCGATTAAAGCTACGCCTGATCGTAAGAGCCGCTTGGGGCCGCAAGCTCCCAAAGCGGCTTTTTGCTGTTTGTTGCTTTGCTTCAAGGGCAACGCTTGCACTTGGCAACTGGACCCGCCTCGCTCCGGCCATTTCCGCCCGTTGCTGCTTGTATGAAAACATCGCCGGAAGCGGACAATAAAGCCGATTGCAAGTACGACACTCGAGGAGGTTCACAATCATGAACAACAAGCAAACGAAGATGAACCAGGTCAAGGAGCAAACGGCTCAGGAGCAGGTTCCGGTGTTCAGCCAGCAAACTCAGGCCCAGCAAGCGCCGTATGCCAAAAGTGAGGACGTTGAATTTAACGCCGAGCTGGCCGATGCCGACGATCTGGAGGCGGCGGAACGCGCACAGGCAGCCGACGCCCGCCAGCAGCAATAAGGGGGAGCGGCAATGGCCGAGAAAAACATTTTAGCCTACTTTCATGACCCTGCGCAGGCGGAAGCAATTGCCATGAAGCTAAAGACGTTGCGGGCAGCCGACGTACAGGTCGATCGCATCAGCGCGTATCCGGGCGGAGAAATCGATCGGGTGATGAATCCGATTAACGGGGATGTCAGCAGCCTGGCGACGTTGACGCAAGGCGCTGAGCTTTCGAGCGTCAGCGACGGGATCCTGATTGCTGCCAGCCCAGCAGCCAGCGGCATGAGCGACGGCGGAGACAACGACGTGACAGGCCGGAATATTTTGCTTACGGCCGTTGTTGACGAGACAATCTACGAGCAAGCGATGCGCGTTATTCAAGATGCTGGCGGCAGCGTATAAGCGCCGTGAGCGAAAGGGCACTGCCGTCCGGACGGGATGTTCGGGCAGGCGGTGTTTTTTTGTATCATGCACGTACCGCAGACAGGAAACAAATCAACATTGAAATTCAATTGTTCAATCGCTATGGCATCGAGAAACGTACAGGAGTGACAGATGGAAAACATTGTGCTAATCTAAAAATAATATGTCGTATAAAATGAACAAAATGAATGGGGTGAGCGGGTGAGCGGGATCAGGCTGGACATCCAAGTAACCAGCGAAGTGAACGGCCAATTGCAGCAGTTGAAGCGGCGGTTAGCGGAGGTGCGCAGCCATGCTGCGTCGGCGGGAGTGGACGGTGCCATCGCTTCCCGGCGAAGCATCAGTTCGCGATTGAGCGGCACTGTTCAGCGATTGGACAGGGTGGAAGCGGCGCTCCAGCAGCTGTGCGGCTGTATCGAAGGCGCTGTGGATCGCTATGGACAGGCCGAGTCGGACATCGTACGCAGGTCCGGACAACTGACAGACGTCCGCGTTTTGGATGGAGGCGACAATGGCTGGTGGAGCGCGGCCAAATCGGCGTGGAACCGCGACATGCACAGCATCGCATCAAAAGTGGTACAATATGGACAATACATGGGTCAACAAATCCAAGCAAAGGAACGGTTGATCGACCTCGGAGAAACGATGGTTATGCGCTGGTTCGACGGGGGCGAGCGCTTCGTAGAGGAATGGCTCGAAAAAGGCGTGTACAACGGGGAGTACAAAAGCATCGCGGAGAAATGGCTGGAAGGGACTTGGCTGGACAACAAGTACCTGCATCAAGTGATCGATACCGTGGATCAGGGGGCGCAGCTGGCATCGCATTTTCGGGTAGGTGCAGCTCGCGGCTTGACTTCAACGGCATTTATATTGGCAGAAGGGGTTGTCCTGTCTTCGGCGGAGCTGTTCAAGCACACACCGTCAAACGAGATGACCAAAGCCACGACGTACCTGATTGAAACGGCCGCGGACGACAAGCCGCTGGAGAAGCTGCGCCAAGATGCGCTGCAAACGATGAAGCAAAAGGCAGCGGAAGGACAGGAGATGTGGCAAGGCATCAAGCAAAGCTTTTCGGATAAGAAGGAGCAGTTTGCACAAGGCGATCCGAACAAGAAAGCGGATATGCTGGGCTTTGGTGTAGAGCAGGTG
>NZ_MYFO02000011.1 GCF_004514475.2 Paenibacillus athensensis
TAGTTAGCCGGGGCTTTCTTCTCCTATACCGTCACATGTAGAGCAGTTACTCTCCACACTTTTCGTCTAGGGCAACAGAGCTTTACGATCCGAAAACCTTCATCACTCACGCGGCGTTGCTCCGTCAGACTTGCGTCCATTGCGGAAGATTCCCTACTGCTGCCTCCCGTAGGAGTCTGGGCCGTGTCTCAGTCCCAGTGTGGCCGTTCACCCTCTCAGGTCGGCTACGCATCGTCGCCTTGGTGAGCCATTACCTCACCAACTAGCTAATGCGCCGCAGGCCCATCCTCAAGCCACAGATTGCTCCGTGTTTCATGATCTCTCCATGCGGAAAGACCAGCTATCCGGTCTTAGCTATCGTTTCCGATAGTTATCCCGATCTCAAGGGCAGGTTGCCTACGTGTTACTCACCCGTCCGCCGCTAACCCTTTCCCGAAGGAAAGAATCCGCTCGACTTGCATGTATTAGGCACGCCGCCAGCGTTCGTCCTGAGCCAGGATCAAACTCTCCAATAAGGTGTGGACAATTGCTTGTCCGTTATTGTCAAGCTCAAATAGCTCAAAATTTACTGCTAGCGAGATTTTGCAATCTCTTGTTGTGAACTGCTAAGCAGTTCGTTCTGATTCGTTCATTCATTTGTTCAGTTTTCAAGGAGCTTTGTATTTCTGTGTTAAAGCGTTAATGCATTAATTCAAGTGGTGACAGAAATTTATATTAGCAGGTTTCAAACGGAAATGCAAGCACCTGAATGATTTTTTTTGTTCTACTCCCGAAAAAGCCGCATAACATCAGGACTCCAACGCCATACAGGCCCGTTCCCCTGCAAATGGACGCCCCCTATATGCACATCAATTCCATTCAAATGTATATGATCGCGTTCCCCGCGGAGGACATCATATCCCTTATCGAGCAGCGTCAGCCTCCAAGTTGAAAAATCGGGCGGCGGCACGGAGCCAAATTTCGGCAGGCCGCTCCCTCCATGCAGCTCGATAAGCGGAACGCGGCATAGACGAAGCTCGTCGATCAGCGCCCAAAACTGTAAATCCCCCAGACCGTAAGCAGCAGCGCGTTCGCAAACCGAACGAAACAGCGACAGCACTTCCCCCTGCCCGCCCTGCTCGGCCAGCATTTGCAGCACCAAATGCTGCAAGCCGCTTAAACCGTTAAATACGGAAGGGAAACGCTCCATATGCATCTGTAAAGCCTTATATATAAATGGTAAAGCCGATAGATCGTCCTTCTTGAACAAGCGCTCCAACGCTGCCGGGTCAGAGCTTGCATAGGCCGCCCATATACGCGAGCCGAGCCTAAGCTGCTCATCTTCAACCGGCGTCCACGTTCCATGCAGCGAAGCCGTCTGCTCCGGAGTCAGCTGCCCCAAACCAAAAAACGGCTCTACACCAGGAAACGAATCTAGGCAGACCATAAAAAGACGGGTGTGGTCAACCCCGGCTTGCTGAAGCCGAAAAAGCAGATAAGCCAGCATCAGCTGATCGTACAGATCATATTCGAACCATAATACAATCGATTCCGATGAGTCGACAAGAGCGTCAAGCTCGCGTTCCTGCCGCAAACCAGCTTCAATAAATATCTCCAACGGCACGCCGTGTTGCTGATTCATAAAGGCCGCGCGCTGCTCCAACAGCGGACGGATCGTTAAATCTTCGCCGATTGGTCCCTCGTAGAGCGATTCCCGCCAAACTACAATGCCCCCGGAGACGCCGGATGCTTCTAATCTGGCGGCAAATGAGTCGCCGTTCACAATATGCTGCATCCTGCACGCCTCCTTTTACCATCTGGCCCTATCGAGCCGCTGTTACGCTTCGCCCAGCATCGCAAGCAATTCCTGCTCATCTTCGATGACGCGAATGCCAAGGTCGCGAGCTTTGCTAAGCTTGCTGCCCGCGCTTTCTCCCGCAATGACGATGTCCGTTTTCTTGGAGACGCTGCCGGTGACCTTGGCGCCCAGCGCTTCGAGCTTTTTGGCGCACTCGTCCCGCCCCATCGAGCTTAACGTGCCGGTCAGCACGACGGTTTTGCCGAAAAACGGGTTATCCGTATTTACCTCTACAGCCTCGGGAGCTTCAGGCGGCACAGGAGTAACTCCGGCCTCCAGCATGCGCTTCAGACTATCTTCAATAACAGGATCACGGAAAAACGTGCAGATACTGTCCGCTACGATACCGCCAACATCGGGCAGCGTAATGAGCTCCTCCGTCGTCGCTTCTCTAAGCTTATCCAGACTGCGGTAATGGTCTGCGAGTACTTTGGTGGTCGTCTTGCCGGAGTTCGGGATGCCCAAGGCATATAAAAAGGACGCTAAATCCCTGGATTTGCTTTTATCCAAAGCGTCCAGAAGCTTACGGGCTTTTTTCTCGCCAAAACGCTCCAGCTTGATCAAGTCGTCAAACTGAAGGGCATACAGATCCGCCGGATCTTTGACGCCGAGCTCCTGATGCAGCTGTGCTGCGGTCATCTCGCTGAACGCCTCGATATCCATCGCATCGCGCGAAGCAAAATGGGTAATCCGGCCAATCAGCTGCGGACTGCAGCCCAGCCGGTTCAAGCAAAACAGATGCGCGCCGCGCTGTTCCAGCTCGCTGCCGCACGACGGGCAAACGACCGGAACGACAATTTCCTCCCCATCCTGCTCCTCGGTCACCTTGCCGAGAATTTCCGGAATGACGTCATTGGAACGGCGAATGTACACGAGGCTGCCCAGGGCATGCTTGAGATTTTTGCGTTCGATGTCGCCAGCGTTATTGAGGGTACAGTTCTGGACGGTAACTCCGGCCAGTTCGACCGCTTCAACGCGAGCTAACGGCGTAATTTTGCCGGTGCGGCCCACTTCCCAGGATACGCTTTGCAGCACAGTCGTCGCTTCTTCCGCTTCAAACTTGAACGCCACGGCCCAACGCGGAAATTTATCGGTGTAGCCGAGCACTTCGCGGGTGCGCATATCGGTCAGCTTCACCACCCCGCCGTCAATCAAATAATCGTAATCAAGCCGTTCCGCAGCAATACGCTCCAGTTCGGCAGCCACTTCTTCCATCGATTGAAAAAAACGGGTCCGGTCACTGACCTTAAACCGATTGTCGCGCAAAAACTGCAGCATGTCCGCGTGCGTCTCGAAGCGAATCCCGTCGGCATATCCTACGTTGTAAAAAAAAGCGTTCAGCTTGCGCTCGGCCGTCACCTTGGGATTCAGGTTGCGGAGAGCGCCGGCAGCGGCGTTGCGGGCGTTTTTGAGCGGCTCGGCCGCTGTCTTGTTGTATGCTTCAAGCACAGACAAGAACATCATCCCCTCGCCCTGCACCTCAATCGTCCCCTGGCGAAACGGAATCTCCAAAGGGATCGACTTGATTGTCTTGATTTGGGCTAAAATGCTTTCGCCGACAACGCCGTTGCCGCGCGTTGCCGCTTGCGTGAGCTTGCCGTCCGTATACGTCAGATTCAGCGTCAATCCGTCGAATTTCAGCTCGACGACAAAAGCAGGATCGGGCAGCGGCGTATCGGGGTTTTTACTGTTGTAGTCGTTAATCAGCTTGAGCACGCGCGCGTGCCAGGTCCCGAGATCCTCCGCGTTTTGCGCCTTGTCCAGACTCCATAGCCGGGACAAGTGGCGATGTGGCTCAAAACCCTTGAGTACTTCCCCGCCGACACGCTGGGTTGGCGAATCGGGCAAGATCGTACCGCTCTCCCGCTCCAGCGCGACGAGACGATCATACAGCACGTCGTAGTCCTTATCGGAAATCGTCGGATTGTCCAGCGTATAGTAATTGTAATTATGGTGATTGATTTCTTCGATGAGGGATTTCATTGCCGCCAGCGCTTCTGACATTACGGACGCTTCCTCTCTATATTTATTGCTTCGTGATCGGCGCGAACTGCGCCATCAGGCGTTTCAAGCCGACCGGGGCCGGAAACGCCACCTGCAGCTCGGTATCCGCGCCCGCGCCCTTTACGGTGACAACGGTGCCGATGCCCCATTTGCCGTGCGCGACCTTGTCGCCGGCCTTGTAATCGGCCGCCTTGTCGCCGCTCCCGGCCGCTGCCGCTCCCGGCCGGGCCACGCTCGCCGCGCCGCCGGACGCCGGCGCGCTGCCAAAGGCCGCGGGCTTGCCGAACGCGGCCGGCTGCCCCCAGGCGCTGCTGCCGCCGCCTGGGCTGCGCCCTGCGCCGACGGGCTTCGCCCCGGCGCCATATCCGCCGGCGGAGCTGCCGCCGCCGGACCAGGACCCGCGCGCAGAGCGCGCGTAGCCGCCACCGCCACCGCCTATCGAGACCTGCTCGACGATCTCCTGCGGGAGCTCGGCAAGAAATCTCGATGGAGCGTTGCTGGCGGTGCGGCCAAACAACGTGCGCATGCGCGCGCTTGTGAGGAACAGCTCCTCCTCCGCGCGCGTGATGCCCACGTAAGCGAGCCGTCGTTCCTCCTCAAGCTCCTCGTCGTCGGTGAACGCCCGGCTGTGCGGGAACACGCCCTCCTCCATGCCGATGATGAACACAACCGGAAATTCCAGACCCTTGGCGCTATGCATCGTCATCAGCACGACGGCGTCCTTCTCTTCCGTTTCCTTGTCCATCGTATCGATATCGGCAATCAACGCCAGATCGGTCAGGAACGAGACGAGCGATTTGTCCTCGTTGCGCTTCTCAAAATCGAGCGTCACGGACAGAAACTCCTCGATATTCTCCAGCCGTGCCTGTGATTCCAGCGTATTCTCGCGCTGCAGCTCCATCCGGTATTGGCTGAGCTCCAGCATCTTTTCGGTCAGCTCGGTGACCGACAAATAATCGACCATGCGGTTCAAATTCTCGATCATTTCGCGGAAATCGGCCAGCGCGTGCTTCGTACGGGAGCTGATCTCCAGCCCGTCGACTTCTTCCAGCACGGCAAACAGCGACTGACCGCGCCGTGCCGCCATATCGGCAAGCTTGTCCATCGTCGTATCGCCGATTCCCCGCTTGGGTACGTTCACGATCCGCGACAGGCTGATGTCGTCGTCCGGGTTGGAAATCAGGCGCAAATACGCCAGAATGTCCTTGATCTCTTTACGATCATAGAATTTGATGCCGCCAACGATCGTATACGGAATATCCGATTTGATCAAAATTTCCTCGATGACCCGCGACTGGGCGTTCGTACGGTACAAAATCGCGTGTTGGCTGCGGTTTTTGCCCTTGGCGACGTTTTTGTTGATTTCTCCGGCGATAAAATAGCCTTCCTCGTGCTCGGAATCGGCCTGATACAGCCTGATTTTGCTGCCGCCCTCTTTGTCCGTCCACAAATTCTTGGGCTTGCGTCCGGTGTTGTTGGCAATAACCTTGTTGGCTGCTTGTAAGATATTCGACGTGGAGCGGTAATTCTGCTCCAGATAAATCACTGTGGCGTTCGGGTAATCCTTTTCGAAATTCAGGATGTTCGTGATATCCGCGCCGCGCCAGCGGTAAATCGACTGGTCGCTGTCGCCGACGACGCAAATGCGCTTATGCTTGTCGGCAATCATCCGGCATAGCATATACTGCGCGCGGTTCGTATCCTGATATTCGTCCACGTGGACGTATTGAAATTTGTTTTGATAAAACTCCAGCACTTCCGGAACTTCCTTAAAAAGCTGAATCGTCGACATGATCAAATCGTCGAAATCCAGCGAATTGTTGGCCCGGAGCTTTTTCTGGTACAACGTGTATACCTTGGCAGTCAAGCCCTGAAAATAATCGCCGATTTTACTCTCGTATTGCTGCGCCGTCACCAGCTCGTTTTTCGCCGTGCTGATCTCGGCCTGAAACGCCTTAGGCTCGAACTTTTTCGTATCGATGTTCAGCTCCTTGCAGCACGTCTTGACCACGGAGAGCTGGTCGGCTGAATCGAGAATGGAGAAATTGGAGGTGAAGCCGATCCGCGAAATATCGCGACGCAGGATGCGTACGCACATCGAGTGGAACGTCGAGACCCAAATATCGTTCGCCGAGCCGCCAACCAGCTTGCCGACGCGATCCTGCATCTCCCGCGCCGCCTTGTTCGTGAACGTTATCGCCAGAATACTCCACGGAGCCGCCTTGCGCGTCGCAATCAAATAAGCAATGCGGTGCGTCAGCACGCGCGTCTTGCCGCTTCCCGCTCCGGCCATGATCAACAGCGGCCCTTCAACAGCTTCGACCGCCTTGCGCTGCTCGCGATTCAGGCGTTTTACCGCCTCCATGATATTTACCGTTTCGTTCATATCAGTACCTTCCTGTTCTTCGTTATCCGTCAAGCCGTACCGTGCGAAGCGCCTGCTCCAGATCGCTGTAAATAATGTTGCCGACCACGATCGTATCCGCAACGGCCGCCGCCGCCCGGGCCTTGTCCACGCTATCGATGCCGCCGCCATAAAACAGCCGCGCCTGCTCAAGTACAGCACCCGCTTTCTTCACCAGCTCCAGATCGCCGAACCGGCCGCTGTACTCCACATACACAATCGGCATGCGGAACAGCTTGTCCGCCATGCGGGCATAAGCCGCAACATCGCGGGCGTCCAGCGCCGTATTCGCCGCGGTCAGCTTCGCAGCCGTTGCCTCACCGTTCATAACAACATAGCCTTCGGTCAAAATCTCATCCCAATTAAGCAGCGCCCCGTATTCCTTGAGCGCGGTATGATGATGGCCGACAATCCATTGCGGGTCCCCGGCATTGAGCACCACGGGAATCAAAAACAAATCGAAGCCCGGCACAATCGCCTCGCGGCTGGAAATCTCCAGCACACAGGGCACCTCATAGCGGCGAATGCGCGCCAGTAAGTCGACGGTATTGTCGAAAGTCACGCCTGACGTTCCACCCACCATCATCGCATCCGTACCGGACAAGCAAAGCCGCTCCAGCGCCTCGTCGGCCAGCTCCTTGTCGGGGTCCAGCTTGAAAACATGCTTCCACTGACGTATATCAACGATCACCCGATTCCCTCCGATTAAGCGGCACTCATGCCATATTACCACCAGTCTATGCTACGGGCGGGGGTGTGTCAAATCGCGAAAATGCCGATAAAGAGCCCGCAAAGGCGTGAATTCTCCGATTTTTTCCTTGGCAAACACTTGTTCTTTTTTATGCGAAAAAAAGCCGGAGCGCTCGCTCCGGCCCGCTGCAACTTCGCTTATTTCGCCGCGCCGTCGGTTGCCGGCACTTGAATCGTCAGCTCTTTGCTTACATTTAGATCGGAATGATCGTTTTGCTGGAGCTCCAGCAAAACAACGTGCTTGCCTGCGCTCAGGTTGGTGAGCTTGACGGGGGCGTCCGTGTTCAGCATCGCTTTTTGCTTGCCGTCTACGTACAGATGCAGATGACCTTCGCCCGGCACATTAGATTTACCCATATGCTCGGCGGAAAGATCCAGGTTGGTTACGGTATACTGAATGATAGCGGTATTGCCGTCTTGCGCTACGGTAGCATTCAACGTCGGCTTGCCGTCGGCGCGCACGGTTTGTACGGCGGTGTCAGGTCCCGCTTCCGTCTTGACGGCAGCTGTACGAACCGAAGAGGTCATCCCTTGCTGTTCTGGCTGTGGTTCCTCCTCCTTGCTCCCGCAAGCGCTCGTAAGCGCTCCGAGCAGCAGCAGCGTGGCCGTTCCGTAAATCCAGGTTTTTTTCATCGTTTTGCACCCTTTTCCCCAGAATTGGACATCCTTTGTTCCTTATATATGTATGACAAGCAGGTTCAAGACCAGAATTCTTCAAAAAAGTGGACAATATATATCCAAGCCATTCTCAAGGTCCCCACGGAAAGGAGTACGTTCATGCCACAAAAACGCAAGCGGCCGCTGGCTGGCCCGCCGTTGGAAGCCCGGCCCGTCATCGGCAATTGCGAGCTTTGCGGGCGCGCCGGCGTCGCCACGACCGAGCATCATCTGACGCCGCGGGAATACGGCGGCGCGTTGCTGCCGACAGCCGCGCTTTGCGTCCCGTGCCATAAACAGATTCACGCCCTTTTTACCAACGACCAGTTGGCGGATGGTTTGCACACGCTGGAAGCGCTGCGGGCCAACCCCGACATCGCCAGTTTCCTGAAATGGATTCGCAAACAGCCGCCGGGCGCACTGCCGCGCATCCGCAAGTCGAATCGGTTAAAGGGACGGTGAAGCGATGCCAACGCAAAAGCGCCCCCTGCTCGCGTACATATGCGGCAAGGGGCGCTGGCTTTTTTTCACCTATAAGACTTTAGAAGCTGTATTTGCTGCCGTCCTGCGACTTCGTGCCGCTGGCCGAATAGGAGGAGACGTCCCCGCTCGTCGTGCTCTGGCTGCCCGTCTGACGCTGGTTGAAGCTTTGGGCTTTGCCCGTGGTCGCCGTTTCGTTGGCCGAGCCTGCGTAGTAGCCCGAACCCGTTTTGCCGGACGTGCTGCTGCCTACGCCGAAATCGGAGCCGAAGCTCGTCGTCGTGTTATACGTTTGATCCAGCGACGGCTGGAATTGCTGTGCAGACGCACTCGTACCGTAGCTGCCGGCTTGGCTATGCAACGGCTGTTGCTGCTGCTGTTGGTTTTGACCGTACAACACGCTGCCGTAGGCGGAGCCGCCCAGTTGCTGCTGCTGCGGCTGGAACGTTTGCTGTACGCCCGCTGTAGCCGGAATGAACGACTGCGTTTGGAGCGGAATTTGACCTTGGCCCTGCTGCTGGAACGATTGCGTTTGCAGCATGCCGCTTGTGTTGATTTTGCTCAGGTTCATCTGCACGAAAGACTGCAATTGCGCTGCCGTTTGGCTTTGCTTCTGCACCTCCTGCTGCAATTGCTGCTGCTGGGCCGGCTGGATATCGTTATAGCCGTTCAGCTTTTGCAGCTCTTGGAACACCTGCGCCTGCGCGTTCAGCGTTTGCTGAAGCAGCGACTGGAACAGCTGACGGATTTGCGGATTGGCCGCTTCCAGCGTCGCCGTAGCGTATTCGCGGGCGGTGCGCTTGAGTTCGGATAAAATAAAGTTGCCGAGGTCCTGCTCCTGCAGATAAACCTGCTGACCTTGGCCTTGCTGAGATTGCTGCGTGCCAAAGCTTTGGCCGGCATATGGATTTTGCTGATACACGTGCCTTGCACCTCCTGTGGTTGCGGATATTAGTGAGTGATGCCGGATTGCTGCTGCAGCGTATTGATCAGCAGGCTGACGGTTTGCAGACGCTCTTGGGACAATTGCGCCAACGTTTGCTTGAGCGACGGCGTCTGGCTTTCTACAGCGCCTTGCACGCTCAGCTTGATCAGGAGTTCCTCGTTCTTCAGAGAATCGGATATGTACGCGAGCTCTTTGCTGGAAATGGTTTGATTCGTCGTTTGATTGTACATGAGAATGTAACCCTCCTTTCCGTTGATAGCTATAGGTTTTCCCAATTTATTCCGCTTTATGTGCCGGGAAGAAAATTTTTTGGACATGCAAAAAAAGCCCCCGCGCCTGCCAAAGCAGACACAAGAGGCCCAAGCTTGCTGTGCAATCAAGCAATAATTTCACAAATGCGGACGTTCCGCTCCCTGCTCAAATCGACGAACGATTCGTTGATCCGCACCAGCGGCTTCAAATAATCATGCGGGTTGATATAGATAACCTCGCCCCACTGGCCGTCGTTCAGCAGCACCTTGCGCCCGACCATGCCCGCGGCGATATTCTGCAAAAAGACGTTGACGACATACGGATCCAGAATATTGCCGGTCCGATCCAGCAACTGATCGATCACCTCGTGGAAAGGAGCCGCTTCCTGATACGGACGGGTTGACGTCATCGCATGAAACACGTCGGCTACCGCGACAATCCGGCTCAAATCGTCAATTTGCGGGTCCTTGAGCTGCAGCGGATACCCGGCCCCGCATACGCGTTCGTGATGCTGCAGTGCGATCAGCGGAATACGGGGATTAATCCCCAGCGCTTCCTTCAGCATCTCATAGCCATAGATCGTGTGCCGTTTCACCTCGGAAAATTCTTCTTCCGACAGCTTATCCGGCTTTTGCAAAATCTCTTGCGAAATTCGCATCTTGCCGACGTCGTGCAAGGTCGCTCCGAGCGACAACACCGCCAGCTCCGCCTTGTCGAGCTTGAGCCATTTGCCAAGCAGCGTCGCCAGAACGCCTACGCCTACGCTGTGCTTATACGTATATTGATCCTTCACTTTTACGGAATCCAGCACCTCGAACAAGTTCGGATGCTCGGTAATCTGCTGAATGTACGGAATCAGCTCCGTCCGGATTTCCAGCAACGGCACCTTACGGTTGCGGCGAATCCGGTAGAACAGGTCCTCGGCGTACTGCGAAGCTTCGGCAACAAGGGATTCGGCGACAGTCGGCAGCGCCTCGGACGCATACATCAGATCGGCAGACGAGACGCGATGCTGCTGGAGCAGCTTGATATGCCCCCAGGTCAGCTTCGTGCGCGCGGGCACGAGCAGCAGCCCCGCTTTGCTGATGACGTCATGCTTTAACACTTTGCCGAGCAATTTGTCCATCGTTCCTTGATCCGATTTCTTCGTTACCATTCAGCAACCGCCCTCTCCTCATGAGTCCGTATAACCATAAGTGAACATTCCAATTATTAGGGAGAAAACCCTTTCAATTACATGCACATGTTCAAAATTTTGAAAATTTCAGACATCGTAATATTCATTTTAAACGCTTTCTTGCCGATAGTAAATAGTTAGGCTGTTCCAAAAGCAAATTTTTACCCATAATTTCGGAGATTTTTGCATGCGTTCCGCACATTTTAATTAACCATAGGTTTAAATGTTCGCTTCTGGCAGCTATTTTTCATCTAATTATACAAAAACCTCCCGATAAGGGAGGTCCGTTACGTTTAATATTTGGGATTGGGGCCGTATGGGTTGTTTCCTTCGCTATCCAGACAATAAAAAACGAGCAAAAGAATGCCGCCGACAAACGGCACCAACCCGATCAGCTGCCACCAGCCGCTGCGACCTGTGTCGTGTAATCTGCGCGCGCTAACGGCCAGGGTTGGCAACAGCGTAGCCAGTGAGTACGCCATATTCAGCAGACCTACGATACCAAGAATCAGCACCGCCCCCAAAGATCCCGCCCCGGAAAAATCGGGCAAGCCCGACGGATTATATTCCGACGCTTCACTAAACGCCGATGCGCTTAGCATCACAAAGCCAATCGTATAGCCGATGCCGAAAATAATGCCGATAATTCCCTGAATCAGCGTGAACATCCAGAACTCCTGACGCCGCGCCCGCCCGTCAAATACGGCGTAATTTTTCAAAACGCTGACATACCATCTCATGAATAATCCCCCTTACATGCTTGTAGCATGAAGTATACATTCGTAAAGAGGGACAATCAATACTTTTTTGGAGAAATTTATTTTTTTGCGAAAAAGAAGCCGTCCCGCCGTCAGCGGATGACTTAGGAACAGCCCCCCCTTCTGACTACTTCGGATTCGGGCCGTATTGATTGTCAGGTTCGCTGTCCTGACATAAGAATACGATCAGAATAATTGCACCGACCAAAGGAATCAAAGCGAGCAGCTGCCACCAGCCGCTTCTGCCCGTATCGTGCAGCCTGCGCGCAGCGACGGCCAGGGACGGCAGCAGCACCGCCAGCGAATACAAGCCCGACAAAAGCTGAATCCCGATGACACCGTCGATGATGCCAAGAATGATGCTGGCGATAATATTGAACAAAACAAACATCCAATATTCCTTACGCTGAGCCCTTCCCTGGAATCCTACATAATTTTTCCACACCTTCACATACCATTCCATTGTCCAAAAACCCCCTCGTGCGCTTATGGCAAGCCCGTGTAAGCTTACATGCGAGTATATTCGCGAACAGGGGATTTTTATGTCAAAAGTGTGTCGCGCCCGGCACGACAAAAAGCCACCCGCTCCCCGAAGGGAACAGGTGGCATTGCGTGCGCCGGGCAGCCTCGGCAGCACGCGGCTGGCGGCGCATTACGCTTGCCGGGATAACCGGCTGCCAGAGCCGCGCCGATCGGACAACGCCCGGACAACGGCTGCCAGACCGCGCCACTGGCCCGACCGACCGGGCAATGGCGGTCAGACATGCTTTGACGGGCGGCACAACCGACGTGAAATAACGACCAGACTCGCTCTGTTACAGAACGTTCCACCGGGCACAGCATGTCAGATCCGCGCTCTAGCGGCTGCCGCCGTCACCCCCGCCTCAGCGGTCGGGGCTGTGCGCTATTTGCTTTTGGCAGCAAAATCGTCGGCTGTTTTCTGCACATCCTCGCTCGTCAGCGCGTACGCCCAAGCGCCGCCCTGCTGACTCAGCCACACCAACGTATCGCTAAGCTTGCCCTCATACTGCTGCGTCTTGGCTGAGCCGTTGTCGTCCAGCGTCACCTCAAGGCTCAGCTCGCCTCCGGCCGTCGGCGCTTCAGCCACCGACTTCGTCAACTGCGACGTGCGCAGGAACGTCAAGCCATTCAGCAACCCGCTGGCATCCGCGCCGGTCAGCTCCTTGTCGCCGAGCTTCCATTTGGCGTCAGCAGCCGGCTTATCCTTCTCGCTTTTGGTCAGCAACCACGTCTGGCCCTTCCAGACCAGCTTGGCGCTTTGCACCTTATCGGCGTCAAAGGCTATTGGCTGCGCATCGATGAAATCGACCGGCGTATGGTTGAGCAGGCCAAGCGACTGGTCGCTTACCTGATACACGCCCGGCGCATCCTCCAGCTTCGCATACGAGTAGCCTTGAATCGGAAGCGGCTGACCAACCAGCAGCGCCTTCGACGTTCCGTCCTTCAACGTAATCCGGTAGGTTTGCAGCGGCTTGTCGAGCCCATAGGTCGCCAGATTGGCCGGATGCTCCTCGACCAGCTTCTCCTGCGTCACCAGACCGAGCGAGCTGATCCAGCTCTCCGCCTGATTGGCGCTCACCGGAGCCGGACCAGGCTTGGTCATCTCCCAGCCGCTGTCCTTGCGTTGCAACGCGACCTGATTGTCAGCCGACTCTACGCTCAGAGACTGCACCTCTTCGGCTTTGACGGTAACGAAGGCTTGCGGCTTGGGCTCCGCTTCCCGGAAAAAATTTTTGCTCGAAGCGAACCAGAAGCCCCCCGCGCAGACAAGCACAAGCAACAGCGTAGGCCACAAACGCTTCATCCCCGTCTCCTCCTCCACCAGATCAATCCGCCGGTCAGCAGCAGCACAAGCGGGAAGGCCACAATCGTCATGCTGAAAATAAAGTTGGCTTGCCCCGGCGAAATCAACGCTTCCTGATAAGCGTCGCCTTGACGCGGTCGGATCGTCACCTGATCCTTTTGCTCCTGCAGCCAGCCGATGCTGTTGAGCGCAAAATCTTTATTCCCCTGATTCTGGATTTCCTGATCGAGCAGGAACGTCGAGCCGCCGAGAATGACCGCTTTCGGCTTCTGGTCCTTGTCCTGCACGGCGTAGCCGAGATTCAGCGGACCTTTGACATCGGTGTCGTCCTGCTTGGTGCGCGATTGCTTGAGCATCGCGATATCCGTCTCGCCATAGGCCTTGTCGGTTGTCGTCAGCAGCAGCGAGGTCGTCAGATCGCCCGGATTCTCCTCCGCGCCCAGCGCCACGGCCAGCGACATGATCGTCACCAGATTGTATTGCGACAGCTTGCTTGTAATCTCATGAGAGCCGTACTCCGGAATGATCGTCAGCGGATCGAACAGCGTCGTTTGCTTGGCTTCAATCGCCACCGCATGCTGGTCCTTGACGCCGTATTCGCTCATAATCGAATCGATGTTTTTCCACTGTGTCGCCAGATTTTCATTAAAGCCGAGGGCGATGTAGATTTTACCCTTGCCTTTCAAATAAGCTTTGATCAGCTCGGTTTCCTTGTCGTTCAGATCGTTTTGCGGTCCGAGCAGCAGCAGCATCTGCGCATCGTCGGGAATTTTGCCGTCGCGGTACAGATTCAGCTCCTTCACCTCGAAGTTCTCGCCCTCCAGACTGCTCTTGAGCACGCTAAGCTGGGCCAGCGGCAGCTCCTGATGCCCGGAAAGCGCATAAACGATATGCTTCTCCTTGGACGTCAGGCCGGTGATCGCTTGCGTCAGCTTCTCCTCGCCGCTGAACTGGTAGGAGCCGTCCTGCTGCTGACCGGCGATAAACATTTCATAGAAGTTCACCGACTTCTTCTGGTCGCCGCTTTCGAAAATCAGCGTGCCGCCCTGATCGACGCCGTACTGCCGGGCCATCGAAGGCTGTTTGAGCATGTCGTATTCATCGAAGGTGATGTGACTGCTGCGTTTTTTGTATTCCTGCGCCATGTCGACGACCTGCCGGGTGACGAACTCGTTTTGTCCGGCATTCGTGAAGGCGATGATGTGGATGTCCTGATCGAGATTTTTCAACGTATTTAACGTCTGCTCGGAGAGCGTGAAGCTTTTATTTTTGGTCAGATCGAGCTGAAAGCCCTTCAAGGAATGCAGGAACAGCGTCAGGACGATAAAAATGCCGACGACGGCCAGCGAAACGACAACTGCGTTGGTGCCTCGTATCCATTTATTCATCGCGCTTACCTCCACCGCTTTCTTTCCAGCACTTGCATGCCGAGAATGAGGAATACAGCCGCCAAAGTGACGTAATACACGATGTCGCCGCCGTGTAAAATGCCTTTTTGCAGGTTAGCGGTATGGCTGTTCAGCGAAAATTGCGTCACCCACTCCTTCAGCTTGCCGCCAAAGCTGTCCCCGAGCCAGTCGAGCAGCCACAGCACGAGCAAAATGACGAAGCCGGCAATGCCCGCGACCATCTGGTTATTGGTCAGGCACGACGCGAACAGGCCGATGGCCATCATCGCTGCGCCGAGCAGAAACATGCTCAGATAGGACAGCCACATGATCGGCTGATCGAGCGTGCCGAAGGCCGACATGATCAGCGGATAGATCAGGCTGATGCCAACCAGCGCCAACTGGACGAACAGCGCGGCCACGTATTTGCCGAGCACGATTTCGCCGATGCCGGCCGGAGAGGTCAGGAGCAGCTCGTCGGTGCCCTGACGGAATTCGTCGGCGACCAGCCGCATCGTCAGCAGCGGAATGATAAACAGATAGACGAACGTCGTGTTGCTGACCACATACCGCGCGTCGACAATCGCCGGCTGCGCCGTGACAAAGCTGACGTAGAAAAAGAAGCTCGACAGCAGCACGTAAAAAGCAAACGCCACGTATGCAATCGGCGAATAAAAATACATTTGCAGTTCCTTGGCGCAAATGGCCCACATTCTACGCATCCGCGTCCACCTCCGTCTCTTCGGCCGCCGGTTCATCCTGCGGCTGCGGGTCGGCTGACGGCTCATCGGTCGTCAGCTTGAGGAAGATATCCTCGAGGCTGGCGCTTTCGCGCCGCATTTCGAGGATGGGCAACCGGGCATTCGCGAGGCGGAAGAACAGCGCCTCGCGAATGTCCGCGCCGTCCGCGGCGGTTACTCGCACGCGGACGATGCCTTCGCCGGCGGCTTGCGCAGCGGCCGGCGCGGCGATGGCGGCCGGCTCCGCCGGGGCCGCCGGATCGGCGGCGCGTTCGGACGCCGCCTCAGCGGTTGGGGCGGCGTCTGGAGCCTCCGCCGCCTCCATCGCCGGCGCTGCTGCGCCTGCGCCGGCAGTAGCTGCCTGAGCGGGCGTATCGCCGCTCAGGTCGCGGACCGCTGCGACCGCGTCGACGCTGCGCAGCTCGGCCAGGACGCGCTCACGCGGGCCCCGCACTTCGAGGGATACCTCGAAGGTTTCGCCCATCGCGCGGCTCAATTGCTCGGGCCGCTCGTCGAGCACGACGCGGCCCTGGTTGATGATCAACACGCGATTGCACAGCGCGTTGATCTCGGGCAAAATGTGCGTGCTCAGCAGCACCGTATGCTTTTCCCCCAGCTCGCGGATCAGCTGACGAATCTCGATGATCTGCTTCGGGTCAAGCCCCGAGGTCGGCTCATCGAGAATAAGCAGATCCGGCTCGTGCAGAATCGCCTGCGCCAGCCCGAGACGTTGCTTGTAGCCCTTGGACAAGCCGCGGATCACCTGCCGCTCGCGGCCTTGCAGCCCCAGCTTTTCTATAACAGCGCCTACCCGCAGCTTGTGCTCGCGGGCGGGAATATCGCGCAGGTTGGCGATAAAACGCAAATACGCCTGCACCGTCATCTCCGGGTAAAGCGGCGGCGTTTCCGGCAAGTAGCCGATTTTGCGGCGCGCCTTCTTCGGATGGTCGGCCATCGACAAGCCATCCACCAGGATTTGTCCGCGCGTCGGATTCAAATAGCCGGTGATCATGCGCATCGTCGTCGTTTTACCGGCTCCGTTCGGTCCCAGAAAGCCCACGATCTCCCCGCGCTGCATCGTAAAATCGATATTGTGCACGCCACGCTGATTCTCGTAGAGCTTGCTGACCTGCTTTACCTCAAGCACTAGAAATCCCTCCATTTCAAACTGTCAAACTCGTCCTGCAGATTAAGCCTCATTTACTATAGCCTTGGAAGAATAATGCCACATTAAACAAATCTGAAAATAAGCTTAAAAAAATGTGTCCGAATTGTGAACGAACCTCATGACGCCCGCAGTCCCCTAAGCTGGAACCGGCTGGCCCGTGTACGCTTTTTGCGGATTATAGTATAATTTATGGAAATATGCAGGTCATTGCGGTCGTCTGTCGATATCGACGATATTCAGCCCGAAAGGAAGTGCGGCGCATCATGAAACCTCAACATCAGCAACGTTCCGGCAACGCCCCTCAGGCCCAAACGGATGAGGGTCATCAGTCGACAGGCCCCTCTTCATCCCCCGTTTCCGGCGTCATGCGCCTACAGCAAACGATCGGCAATCGTGCTGTGACGCAAATGTTCCGTTCACAAGCGGGATCGCCTGCACCGGGTCCGGCTACCCTTCAGCGCAAAATGATTTTTGAATCCGGCACCGAATATCTCGACGCCACCAAAAATACGATTCCTTCCTCCGCCTACAACCGCGTTCAGGAAAAAGCCGCCTTCTATTATAATAAAGACGCCACCGACCTGACCTTTAAGCAAGGAGCGACCGGCGGAGCCGCGGCCTTCTTTACCCCGACCTCCGACTTCGCCGTCGACGGCACCATCACCGTCAAACCGCTGACGGAGCACGAAATCAGCAACCAGACGACCGATTATCACAACCGGCTGATCGAGGTCGCGCACGAAACCCACCACGCCATCGACCATTGCGAGGACCTGAATTTAAAGCACGGCTCCTTCCGAGACAAAGTGATCAGCGAATTCCGCACCTTCGCCGTTCAATCGGCCGTGGCCGCTCAGATCAACCAAGGCGGACGGCGCAGCAGCGATAAATATGAGGGCTGGCAGCAGTCGCTCGACCCGGATCTGAAAAAGCCCGGCGATAGCTCCAAAAACGGCTTTGCTCCGGGCAACTACATGTTCGAAACTCTCAAATCGTATCTGAATATTTACGACACCAAGAAAGCGAAAGATTACGACGACACCTCAACCGCCAAGTTCATCGCCGACAATCAAGGCGAGCTTGACCGGGCACTGGAGATTTACAAATCGCTGAAAAATAACACCGCCGGCGAGCACGACGAATACCTCGATACGGAAACCTATGAGGAGTTGGAGTCGACGCAGGATCTGGGCGGCGGGGTAACGCTGGAGAGGTTTAATGAACAAACGCGCCAGGTGCGAAAGCCAATTCCCAAGGGCGGCGGTGTGGAGCAGCAGGAGGAAGTGAAGTAGGGGGATGTGGGATGGGGGTTGATGGGGCCACCTTCATAAGCTAAATCCTCAAAAAACCTATCACAGCTCTTTAATCCTGCAGAAAATGCCGGCTCCACTTTGACTAAGCTATAATAAATCCATCAATTATTATCGCGGGAGGGCTGCCCCTACGATGGGAAGAAGTGCAGGAAAGATTTCCAGAAGAATGGGTCGTGTTCGAAGCTGTAGATGCTCACTCACAGGACGGATTTCGGTACATCGATTCGCTGACGGTCATTGATCGTTATGACGATTCGTTGGATGCCATGAAGCGGTACAAACAATTGCACAAAGATCAACCAGGCAAAGAAATCTATTTTTTGCATACATCCCGACCGGATTTGAAAATTGAAGAAAAATGGATCGGTTTCAAAAGATGGCGGTGTATTTACCAAATGGTTTGATTCCGTAATTTTAGGAGACTGGTCCGTAAACGAGTGCAAGGTTGAAATCGGCGCTTTAGATTACGGAATAGACATCGATGGCATTCTGGGCTTCGACTTCATTCAGTCAGCCAAGCTCATCATTAATACAAACAAGATGCAAGTTTATGCAGACTAGAACCACCATCCCCACCCACCCTGCCTCGACCGCTGTCGAATGCAGGGTTTTTATTTTCTTTTTTACATTCAAGCACGAAAATCACGAAAAAATCAACGCGCGTTTATTACGAAAATAGCCGCGTGACTATTTCGTTCGACATTTTATAGTACGAAAATACCGGAAATAATTTTCGTAATTCAGGAATATATCCCCATATTAGATAGGCAATATTCATGATAAAATGAGCCTGTGAAAGCGCTTCACACACTGATATCAGCGGCTGTAATCGATTTTTATCCCTGCTGTAGAGGATTTTCGCCCTACGCTGAGCCGGTCAGCAAGAGTCATCGTATTTTTTCGTGATTTTTCGTGGATTATGTACTAAAATTTTATCATTTTTCGGGAGGGACATTAAAGAAGATGAAAAAGACATTAAGAAATAAGCTTTTGGCATTTCTGATGATTTTGTCGCTCGTTGCGGCTCTGCTGCCGTTCACAACGGCCAACGCGGCGTATAACCTGGTGTGGAGCGATGAGTTTAACGGCTCCTCAATCGATGGCAACAACTGGACGATGGAAACCGGCACCGGATCTGGCGGCTGGGGCAACAACGAGCTGGAATATTATACAAATCGTTCGGAAAACGCTCGCATTGAAAGCGGCAACCTCGTCATCGAGGCTCGTAAAGAAAACTATGGCGGCATGAGCTATACGTCCGCTCGTCTGAAAACGCAAGGCAAGAAAAGCTTCAAATACGGCAAAATCGAAGCACGGATGAAGCTGCCAAGCGGCCAAGGCCTGTGGCCGGCTTTCTGGACACTTGGTACTGATCTCAATAGCGTCGGCTGGCCGAAAAGCGGCGAAATCGACATCATGGAGCACATCAATACCGAAGGCAACACCTACGGCTACATCCACTGGGATGCCGGCGGTCAAGCTGATTACGGCGGCGCCAGCATGGGGATCGACGTCACGCAATACCATGTTTATTCCATTGAGTGGACAGCCAGCGCAATCAAATGGTTCGTAGATGGCGTACAATTCCGCGAAGCCAACATCCTGAACAGCGTCAACTCGACGGAAGAGTTCCACAAGGAGCATTTCCTTCTGTTGAATCTGGCTGTAGGCGGCAACTGGCCAGGTTCGCCAAACGCATCGACTCCGTTCCCTGGCAAAATGTACGTTGACTACGTTCGCGTCTATCAAGACGGCGGCACGACGCCAACACCTACACCAACGCCGACGCCTCCTCCATCGAGCGGCAACATTGTATCCGGCGGCACTTACAAGCTGATCAACGTCAACAGCGGCAAAGCGCTGGATGTGGCCAGCGCAGGTACGACGCCAGGCACAAACGTGCAAATCTGGTCGGATAACGGTACTAACGCGCAAAAATGGACGATTTATCAAAATGCCGACGGCTCCTACAAGCTGATCAACGTCAATAGCGCACTGGCGCTCGACGTGTCCGGCGCAGGCACCGCTGCAGGCACAAACGTGCAAGCGTGGACCGACCTGGGCAACAGCGCACAAAAATGG
Source organism: Paenibacillus athensensis (assembly GCF_004514475.2). Taxonomy (GTDB): domain Bacteria; phylum Bacillota; class Bacilli; order Paenibacillales; family NBRC-103111; genus Paenibacillus_AL; species Paenibacillus_AL athensensis. The sequence continues at coordinate 19,782 of NZ_MYFO02000011.1, forward strand.
AACATCACCAAAAATGCCGACGGCTCTTACAAGCTGATCAACGTGAACAGCGGCAAAGCGCTTGACGTGTCCTCGTCCGGAACAGCGGACGGCTCGAACGTTCAAATCTGGAACGACAATGGCACCGGCGCGCAAAAATGGAATATCATTAAGCTGTAATCGCTTATCTTGATCCGTACATCAAAAGCCGTTCTCTCTTCGGAGAGGGCGGTTTTTGTTATGATTCCAAAAGGGTTCCACCCGACGCTGTCGAATAATTCATATAAAAGATGACGTTGCTTTCATACGCCAAGCTCAATGGGAGGAATAGATGAAGTGGAGGACTCTTCAATTTTACGGTTTAAAAAGCATGTATCGAACCTTATGCGGGCTCGTTTTCCTTATGTGTACATTTCGACTTGGGAGGAGGAACGGGCTGTAGCGATGATCCGTTCTGCAGTAACGGACGAAACCATGATCAAAACCGTGCGCAAGGTGTTTACTTGGACAGTGACCAACGGCTTGGCCGAAGACCAGCAACGCGGCCGGGAAGAAACGAAGGCGCCGTTAACCTGTTTGGAATTCATTGAATCGTATGATCAGCCTGCAGTGTTTATTTTGAAGGATTTCCATATCTACTTCGGGGGTGCGGACAAGCAGACCGATCAAATCGTCATTCGTAAAATTCGCGACCTGATTTCCGTTTTGAAGATGAGCCCGAATCCCAAAAACGTTGTGTTCATTTGCCCGGAAATCGCCCTGCCTAACGAGCTGCAAAAGGAGATTACGATTGTCGACTTCGATTTGCCGTCCTTTGCGGAAATTAAAGGTGTGCTGGATGAAATGATCGCCGCCAACCAGGCCGGGGGCCGCATTGCCATCGATTTGACTCCCGAGCAGGAGGAACGGCTGGTAAAGGCTGCGCTGGGACTCACGCTGCAGGAGGCGGAAAACGCCTTTGCCCGCGCAATGGTTGAAGACGGACGTCTGGACCTGCACGATGTGGAGATTATTTTGGAGGAAAAAAGGCAAATCATCAAAAAATCGCAGATTCTTGAATTTGTGAAAACCGAGCTACGGATCGAAGATGTCGGCGGTCTGGGGAATATGAAGCGCTGGCTGCTCAAACGTAACAAGTCGTGGCTCGATTCTGCGGCCCGCTACAACTTGCCCGCTCCTAAGGGTGTGCTCATTACGGGCGTCCCCGGCTGCGGCAAAAGCTTGATTGCCAAAGCGGTCAGCGCCATGTGGCAGCTGCCGCTGCTGCGTCTGGATATGGGGAAAATTTTTAGCGGTATCGTCGGCAGCAGTGAAGAAAATATGCGAAAAGCGATTAAAACGGTTGAAGCCATCTCCCCGGCCATCCTCTGGATCGATGAAATCGAAAAGGGATTCAGCAACGTATCGGGATTCGGGGACAGCGGGACCTCCGGTCGTATTTTCGGGACATTCCTGACCTGGATGCAAGAGAAGACAAAGCCTGTGTTCGTGATCGCCACCGCCAACCACATTCAGTCCCTCCCGGCGGAGATGCTGCGCAAAGGGCGCTTTGACGAAATCTTTTTTGTCGACCTGCCGACCCGAAAGGAGCGCAGAGATATTTTTCGTCTCCATATCTCCAAACGGCTGAGAGACCCTCAAGTTATCGGCCAATTCGAAGCCAGTCGGGCCAATCTGGATCAGCTCGCGGATCTGACCGAAGGCTTTGTCGGCGCTGAGATTGAGCAAACCGTTGTGGCTGCGCTATTCGAGGCATTTTCCGAGGACCGCAGCATTACACTGGAGGACTTTATCAAAGCCATCCGCACAACCGTACCCTTGTCGGTCACCCAAGCCGAGCAGATCCAGCACATCCGCGAATGGGCCAATGTGCGGGCCGTTGCAGCAACGGCCAATGAAGACCGGCAGGAGTACCGGCAAGCCGAGCCTTCGGCCAAGGCTCCGGATTCCGGCGAGCAAGATGTGTGGCTGGCGCGCGGCGGCCGCTCCGTAGATTTTTAATATACCGGCCGGCTCATCGTTGATTAATGGAGGGAACACAATGGAAACTGAACGCAAAAGCATATTCTGGAAGCTGGGGCACTCTTGGTGGATTGTGCTGACTTTCGTCCCGGTATACAACTTTTTCGCTTTCTTATATCTGGCCCTTATGGTCAGAAGCTGGCGTTATGCCCTTTGGAGCGCTGTATATGTAGCTCCCTACATCATACTTTTCACGATAGCCGTCGATGGAAACACGGGATTTCTTTTCAATCTGGTTATGGCGTTAGCTTTACTTTCGACGGGGGTGTGTATCCTTCATGGCTTTTTTAGCATTGGACCGTACCTGCGTCGCTTGGAAAATCTCCAGAGGGAAGCTCGCCGGCAAGCGCAGCCGACCTCCCCGACGTTGGAACCCGGCCGCAAAGAGGCGTCGTTGGCCGAAGCGCCGGCAGACCCGGATTCCCGGGAGACCGATGCCCCCAGTCCGCATACATCCCGCGGATCAGGGACTTGGATTACAAGCAAATCGGCTGCGTCACCTGCATCCGTTGTCAGACCAACCCCTGATCCGATCCGGCAGACGGATCGCGACGCTGATCGGCCAGATGACGTTTCGCTTCCTGCAGAACCGCTTGATCTCAACGCGGCCTCCGAGCAAGCCATTGCCGCCCTGCCGGGCATCGGCCTGATCCTGGCGAAAAAGGCGCTGCAAGCCCGTCAGGCAAGCAACGGCTTTCGCAGTGTAGACGAATTCGCCGAGGCATTGGGCCTTGAGCCTCAAGTGCTTGAGCGCTTACGCCCGCTCGTCGCCATTCGACCGCCTGCTTCGCCTCCGCCGCCATCGGGCGGACGTGTGGTGGATTTCTGATGCTCCGTTTTTCTTCTAACAACTGAAAAAAGCCGACCCTCTGTGAACGCCGCCCTCCGGATTAAGCAAGCTTAACCTGGAACGCCGCGGTTCATCATGAGAGTCGGCTTTTGGTATTTATGGGTTCACGTTATCGCGCTATTTCACCAGCTGCCCGCGTGTCACGCCAAGCTGATTCGTCGCCTTGAGCGCCTTCCACACCTGCGTGCCGCTGATTTCGCCGTTCATCGCCCGGCGGTACAAGTCAAGCACCTCGCGGACGAGCTCCGGCGATTCCTCCAGAAACTCAACACGGAACGAACGGACACCCAGCTCCAGAAAATGCTTCAAGTACTCTGCGCCCGACTGGTCAATCGCATTGTACACCGTATTGCGGCAGCCCTCGTCCACGCGCACCGGATGCGACATGCCGACGCGGTCCTGCAGCGAGACACGATGCTCCTCGCAAGGCCGCCCGCAGTTCGTATAGTTCGTGCCTTCGCTGAGGAACGTACAGTAGACGCAATGCTCGGTATGGAACATCGGCATATGCTGATGAATGACGACCTCCAGCAGCGACGTATCGGCGCGGCGCAGCAGATCGACCATTTGCTGAATGTTCAGGTCGTAGGACGGCGTCACCTTGTCCAGACCGGCTTCGGCAAACAATGCAGCCGTTTTGTGATTCGCCACGTTCAACGAGAAATCGCCGATCAGCAGCGGATGCTGCCCGTCCGGCTGCTCGCGACGTTTTTTCAGGAAATAATACACAGCGCCTGTATTGCGGACAAGCACCGCGTCGGGAGCCAGCTTCAGAATATTGTTAAAATAACCCGTTTCCCCCGGCATATGAATGCGCGGCGTCGCCAGCGCGATCTTGCGGCCGGCAGCATGCACCGCTTCCACTGCAGCGGGAAACTGCTTGATAAATTCGAAGTCGGCGTAAATCAAATCGACGTCCGCTTCCAGCGCCGCCTTCACCTGATCGAGATTGCGGCACAAAGCGGTCAGTCCGGCCGCTGCGCCGGCAACACGATTGCCCGCGACGGATGTAAGAGCGCCCGCAGCCGAGCCGGCGTCCCTGCCAGCGGGAACAGGAACATCGTCATACACGCCGATCTGACGCTTCACATAAGCGCGCGGCTTGCGGCGTTCCGCCTCCAGCAGCTCAACCGCCTGACGGCGCATGCCGTTCAGTTCGCGCATCGGCACAATTAGCGGTCCGTCAAGCGCCAGCCCGTCAAGACCGCCCCACTCGTATACCGTGCCGCCCAAACGTCCGAACTGCTCGGCAAACAACGTTTCGTCCATCGGGCGTTTTTCCGCCTTCGCCAGCGGCAGCTCGGATTCCACATATACGGTATGACCCGCTTGAACGTCGGTCCACCACGATTTCAGCGGCTGGCCCTCGGCACCGCTAATGCGCACGCGCACAGGGAACGTACGATACGGCTTGTCCGTTTCATATGTTTGACGCAACCGTTTGTCCAAGTGCGGATCGTTCGTTTTCCAAATACGATCCCCCACATGCAGCCGCGTCAGATTGACGTCATTGCGGCCCGGCACGATCTCGATCATTCCGCCCTCGGCTTCCCCTTCAAGCTTCAAGCCCTTACGCCGCAAATCGTACACGCGGCCGCCTTCTTCCTTCTTCGTCGGATCGCCGGCATCAAACACAATGCCGTCGCCGCGTTTGAGCGGAGCCTCCAGCTCGCAGACGACGCCGTCGCGCAGAATTTGCTTCACGCGGCCTACGAATACGCCCCGGCTTTTGGGATAAGTGCCCTCGACCAGCTGTTTGTTGTTCGTCCCTTGCAGAAAGCCGTGCGTAAAACCGCGCGAAAAGCTTTGCTCCAGCTCGCGCAGCTCCTGCTTCGTCGGCCGGGCGTCAGCGCCATCGAAATAACGGTCGATCGCCTTGCGGTATTTGCTGACGACGTTGGCGACATATTCCGGGCTTTTGAGCCGGCCTTCGATTTTGAACGACGTCACGCCCGCTTCGATCAGCTCCGGCACCAGCTCCAGCGCCGCCAAATCCTTCGGTGACAGCAAGTAGGCGACATCGCCCATCGGCTTTTGCACCCCGTCGACCATCAAATCATACGGCAAGCGGCACGCCTGCGCGCATTCGCCGCGGTTCGCCGAGCGCCCGCCCCACATCTCCGAGGTCAGGCATTGACCGGAATACGACACGCACAGCGCCCCGTGTACGAATACCTCCATCGGCAGCCGCGCCTGATCGCCGATCTGCTTGATCTGCTGCAGGTTGTTTTCCCGCCCCAGCACGACGCGCTCCATATCGAACGGCTTCGTAAACTCCACCGCCTCCGGCGACGTAATCGTCATCTGCGTTGAGCCGTGAATCGGGAAATCCGGCGACAGCTCGCGAATCAGCTTCACCAGACCGAGGTCCTGCACAATCGCCGCATCCACACCGGCATCGACGCAAGCCTCAATCAGCTCCTTCGCCTCCGTCAGTTCCTCCTCAAACACGAGAATGTTAAAGGTCAGGAAGCCCTTGACGCCATATAAATGGAGGAACGACATAATATCCGGCAGCTCGTCCATCCGGAAATTGTGGGCCCGCGCCCGGGCATTAAATTTTTCCACGCCAAAAAACACCGCATCGGCCCCGTTGGCTACGGCCGCCCGCAAGCAGTCCCAGTCGCCGGCCGGCGCCAGCAATTCAATATCTTCTCTGCGTAAATTCCGCATGTCTACATCCTCTTCTCTTAGAAGTCCGGTGAAAAAGCAGGTCCTCCGTCGATAGCGGTTTCCACTCGCTGTAGTAGCCGGATTTTTCGATGGAATGACCCCGTTTGGGGTGAAAATCCGTCGACAAAAGCGACCGCTGACACTGTTCCAACTCCCTATCGGCTCTCCGGCCACTTGTTCACCGGACTTTTAGTGCAATCCAAGCTTATTTCTCTAGTGTAACAAAACCGTGAAAAGGAATCCATAGAAACGCCGCCGACACAAGCCCGTCAAGGCTTCCGAAAGTTAACAAACCCATGCAGAAGTGCTATAATGGCAAGGATAGTCGACCCGCAGGCAATGCAGCGGACGACACAAATTTGAGGACCGGGGAATGCTTGCTTTTGACTCGACAACGAATCGTATGGCTGCGGGGAGCGATCGCTTTGGCGGTCCTTCTCGCATTGACAACGGCGCTATTGTTTCTGATTCCAAAAAAAGACGAAGTCCGCTTCCTCTATGCTACGGCTGAGGGTGCGGCCGGACAGGCTGCTCAGGCCGGAGCAGATGAAGCTGACGCTGCAGCGAGTGCAGGGAGCGGAGCGACGGACACCACGGCAGTCCGTGTACGAGCTGACGCTGCCGGCGCAACGGCAAGTGCCAAAACCGGCGCGGGCGCAGCACATAGCGATACTGCCGCTGCGCAAGCGGAGCTTGGCGCAACAGCGAGTGCCAAGACCGGCGCGACGGCTGCTATGGCTGCCTCTGCAACGCCGTACACGGCCACAGCAGCCAACTCTCCGGCAGCGACAACGCCGGCCATGCAGCAGCAATCCGCTGCGAAGACCGACGTCGGCTACGATACCGCTGCTTACGGTCATTTCGCACAGACGCTGAACGCCAATGTGCGTATGGACAAGCTGGCGCTGCGCGACCTGTCGGCGCGGCAGCTAAGGCGCTACGACGCCGTTTACGCCGATCCGGCGCTGCTGCAGGAGCCGGACTGGGCGACGCTTGCCGACAAGCTGATGACGTATACGCGAAACGGCGGGCGGCTGCTGCTGGACAACATGTTCGCGAGCCGCTTTCCGGCGGAATTTCTTGGCGGTGCTGTCGTCAAGCTGCCCGCGCCGGACGCTGCGCCGCAACTCAGCTTCCCGCAAGCGCCGTGGAACGCGCAAGGCGTGCAGGAGGTTTTTCGCCTGTTCACGGCCAGCTACTTCAAGCAAAATGCCCTGAACGGGCTTATCGGCTTCGACTGGGGCTACGCCCTGCAGCCGACTACGGCCCAGCCGCTGGTCGCCTACAACGGGCTGGCGCTACTCGCGCTAAACCGTGTGGGCGACGGCGAGGTGCTGCTGAGCAGCAGCCTGCTGCCGAACCGCTACTACCCGACTGGGTACGACATGCAAAGCGGCATGGACCCGGCGCTTGGCTTCGGCCAACTCGCCGCCAAAGCCGGAGTCGACAATCCGCCGACGCCCGGCACGCTGTATTTTAACAAAAAGCTGCTGACGCAGGAGCCGTATTTCAACTTTGAATTTGCCGCAGCTAACCAGGAGTATCGCAGCGAGCTGCTGGCTTACGTCTCCAAGGAAAAGCTTGGTTACAGCCTCAAAAAAGTGCTCGGCCCTTACGGGCGGCCGGCGATGGCGTTTCAGAACCATTTTGAAGCGATGCCCGCGATTGCCCAAAAGGACGGCATTTCGTGGGCCGAGCTGCTCAAAACGTACAACGAAACGCCATCGTTTACGCTGGTGCGCAACGCCTTCTATTGGGGACAGTGGCGCGAAAGCCTGACGGTGCAGCTCAACACGGGCACCAACGCCCAGCCGCAGTTCGCCGGCGAGTTGCCCGGCTCGGGCTACGCCAGCGGGCTGCACCTGATGAGCGCCGGCCAGCCCTTGCGGCAGGCGACGTTCCCCGAGTATCGCGAGCTGGCCGGCGCGATCGAGCTGCCCTACCGCGCGTACCCGGCGGCGGTCGATCTGGACGGCGACAGCCGGACCGACCTCGTCGCCGGCAGCGCCGACGGATTCGTGTACGTCTACACGAATCAGGGGCCTGCGGCGGCGGCGGCTCCAACGGCTTACGCCAGTGAGCCGCCGCCGCCGGGACAACCGCTGCCGGACACGTTCGGCGCGGGACGCAAGCTGGAGCTGGCTACGGGCGAAGCCCTTCGGCTCCAGCCGTATGCGACCGTTCACGCCGCCGACGTGAACGGGGACGGCCGCGCCGACCTGCTCGTCTCCGACGAGTCCGGCGCGGTGCGCGTGCTGCCGCAGCTGGCGGGCGGCAGCTTTGGGCCGCCGGCCGCGCTGCTCGCGGGCGGCCGGCCGCTTACGCTGCCGGGCGGTCCGGCAGCGGTGGCCGTCGCCGACGTGGACGGCGACGGGGCGCGCGACCTTGTCGCCGGCACGGCCGACGGTCGCGTCAGCTTCTACAAGGGCGCGCCTGGCGCCGCCCTTGCTCTGGGCGCGGGCCGCGACCTCGTCGCGCTGCCCGCGGGGTACCGCTACGCCGCGCCTGCGGTGCGCGACGTCAACAACGACGGCCGCCCGGACCTCGTCGTCGGCAGCAGCGAAGGGGACCTGCAGGTGTTCGTCCAGACCGCCGACGGCGGCTGGACGAACAGCGGCCCCCTCGAAGGCGCCTCGCGCAATCAGATGGGCAGCCATGCGCTCGTCGCCGGCCACAACTCCGTGCCGCTGTGGCTCGACGTGAACGGCGACGGCAACGACGACCTTGTAGTCGGCGGCATCGAGTTCGGCTCTCCCGTCGCGATTGACGATCCGCAGTTCCCCTACAAGGAGGAGCTGCAGGCGTTCATCAATTACGCGAAGACGAACCATATGCAAATCGAGCCGCATCTGTTTTTTCATAACTTCAAGACAGATGAGGAAGAACGGCAGGAAATCGCCTTGCACAAGCAAGCGTTCGACCGGCTCGGCCTGCCGTGGAGCAATCCCGGCACGAACCAGCACACGTGGCGCATGAGCTTTCTCGACCGTCTCCAGACGCTGCGCAGCGAAAACGATCAGGGCATCTGGTACAACTTCGGCTTCCTGCCGTCGCACGCGCCGGTGATCTCGCGGCCGATGTCGGTGTGGGCGCTGCCGTTCCTGCTCGATGACACGCAGCGGCAGGACGGCAGCCGCACGATGCTGATTCATACGCCAACCCCGGTGCTTTGGCTCGGCGACAACAATAATACGGATGTGTTCGAATCGATGGCGGCGCGCGATATGCCGATTGATTATTTCGAGCACATCGAGTACCATTTTCCAATACCGATGAAGATCAACGATCTGAAGCAGTTTGCCGCTTATTTTGACAAGCTGCGGACGGCGCATGAGTATAATTTTATGAGCGAGCCGCAAATGGCTCAGTCGTTCCTGACCGCATTGAAGGGCCGGGTCACCGTCAGCCGCCCGTTGGCGCTCTATTTGTGGGACAAGCTCAAGGACCGCCTGTCGCCGGGCAATCCGCATTGGCATGCGTCGCTTGTGCCGGATACGTCGGACGTTCCCGCGTTGGCCGGAGACTATGCCTCTACGCTGGGCGTGGCGCTGGAAAAGGGCGAGCGGCTGGCCCAATATTCCCTCGATACGGACGCCGAGATCTATCACATGCAAAGCAACCGCTTCTACGTCGGATTGCCGCAAGCTACCGCAATCAGCGTTCACAAAAGTGCCGACAAGCTGCACCTGATCCGCTCGAACGTGCCGTTTACGCTGCAGCAGGCCGCAGACGGCGCTTATACGCTGGCACTCAACGGGGAGACGATGCAGCAGGTTAAGCTGTACAGCCCCCGGACACTGACCATTGGCGGTGAGGATTTGAAAATCGAAACCGACGCTGACGCCCGTACCTATACGGTCACGCATTTCGGCGGTCCGGTTACGCTGAAGCTGACGCCTGCTCCTTGAAGTCCGGTGAAAACGAGTGATCTCCGGTCGATAGCGGTTTCCATACACTGTCTCTGTTCCAACTCGCTATCGACTTCGCGGCCATCTCGTCCTTACGCCGGGCGGCAAGCGCTTAAGCATACGCATGAGCCTTCGCCACCGTAAGACCCGCACAGCGAGCCGAGCTGAAAAGTCCATGTGCGTCGAGCAAGACGCATGCCCATAAACGCTCTATTTTGACCCAAACGCCCTATTTGACAAACAGGAGGCTTACCCGATGTCCAACGCCGACATTCTGCAGCAGCTGGAGCAGCACATCCGCAACCGTTATGAAATTGCCGAGGACGACGACGATTTCGATCTCGACGTGCATCTGTTCGATTACGGCTTTATCGATTCCATTGGCGCTACGGCGCTGATCGCCCATATTGAAACGACCTACAGCGTTCAAGTCACGAATCAGGACCTGATGCTGTATCCGCTGAACACCGTACGCGAAATCGCCCAATTCATTACGAAGAAGATTGCGGGGTAATCAACATGCAATGTGTCATCTCTCTGGAGCGTCTGGCGGAAAGCCAGCACGGACAGGTCAAATATGCTTCCGCCTTTGTCGATGAAACGATTCGCGACCTGCGGCTGGAGAACGGCAGCTTGATCGTCGAGCATGACTCGCCGGCCGGCAACGATGCGATTGCCGAGCGGATCGAACGGCTGATCGAGCGCTTTTCCAAAGGCGACTTCGGCTTTAAGGAAAACATTTTGTTCGAAAACAAGATTGAGACGCCTTACAATGGCGACATTGTAGCCGAGCTGATCGAACGCAAGAGCATCAAGGTGCTGGAGCCGGGCCTGTTTATTTTCCGCGAGCCGTTTTCCAGCCTGATGCGGTTTCTCGATTATTCCTTTGTGACCAAAATCGCCAAACGCTTTGAAGGGCTGCAGGAGGAATCGTATCCGGCGGTCATCCATTGCGAAACGCTGAACAAAACGAACCATTTTACGTCGTTTCCGGAGCATATTCATTTCCTGACGCATCTGCGCGAGGATCTTGACGTGATTGAGTCGTTCTCGCAATCGATCCGCGAAGCCGGCGGCTGGAACAAGGATCACCCGCTTGCGCTTGACCGCAACATGCCCAAGCCGAATTTTACAATGAACCCGTCCACCTGCTATCACTGTTATGAGGGCTTGCAGGACGAGCTGCTGGAGGGCGAAGGCATTGTCGTGACGGCGATTGCCAAATGTCACCGCTTCGAATCGAAAAATCACAGCGACTTCGGCCGTCTGCTCGATTTCTCGATGCGTGAGATTATTTTCGTCGGCAAGCCCGATTTCGTGAAAAACAATCGCCTGCAATCGATTGAATATTTGAAGGAGCTGGCCGTGGAATGGCAGGTGGACAGCCTGCTGGAAATCGCCAACGATCCTTTTTTCACCAACGATTTTCAGGTCAAGGCTTCGTTCCAGCGCAATCAGGAGATGAAATATGAGCTGCGGCTGACGATCCCGCATATCGGCAAGTCGATTGCCTGCAGCTCGGTGAACTTTCACAGCAACACGTTCGGCAACGCCTTCAACATCAAGGTGGGCAAGCGCAGCGCCGTTACCGGCTGCGTCGGCTTCGGCATCGAGCGCTGGGCGTTTGCGTTCCTTGCCCAATACGGACTGGATGAGCAGCAATGGCCCGCAGCCTTCCGTGAGCAATATCACGCGTGGCAACAAAAATCCCTATAATGAGTGATCCGTCTTGAAACTAATTGCCTTTTTACGACGCAACAGCTTTGTGCTTGGCCTGCTGCTGATCTTCGTGATTTCCGACCTGCTGATCGCTTGGTGGAATCCGATGGTCAGCTCGCGCCGTTTTTACAAAAACGACTTTACCAAAACGCTCCTGCACCACAGCTGGTCCGACACCGGGCCGGTTTTCTTTGGCAATTCCTCTGTGACGGGAGCCTATATCGAGGAGCAATCCGATTCGGGCCTGGTTGAAATGGGCCTGTCCTACGGCAAAGCGACGGATCTGCAGGCGATCCTGTCCAAGCATTTGTACCAGGTGAAGGATGAGCTGGTGTTCGGCATCGATGTGCACACGCTGCTTGATCCGCTGGAAACCGATCCTACATATCCGTGGCTCAAGCCGTGGTACCAGCCTTATGTGTATGCGTATCGCGATTATTTCCGCGACTCCGGCGAGGAATTCGGCAAAAATCTGCTGCTGCACGCCAGCCTCGCCTACCAGCCGCGCTGGAGCGACAAGGAGCTGTACTTCGGGCGCAAGGACGATGCTTGGCTCAAGGATAAGTGGGCAGATTACGACAAGCGCTTCGGCAGCATGACGCTGTCCGATTTTCAGGACAATCTCGCTGCGGTGCAGTGGATCATCGACGAGGCGGCGCGGCGCGGCCTGCGGTTTCGCGTGATCTGGATGCCTTGGAACAAGGCGTATCCCGAGCCGCCTTATGTGGCGTCGCTCAAGCAGGTTGTGAACGGCAAGCTGCAAGCTGCCGGTGTGCCGACGCTCGATTTGATGGATAAATACGAGCCGCCCTATTTTCACGATCTGGTGCATTTGAACCGCGAGGACGGCGCTCCGTTGTTTACGAAGGAGGTTGACGCATGGCTAAAGTCGTTAGAAAATCCGTCGAAATCCTAGTCTATCTGATCATGCTTTATTTCGTGCTGACCTACTTCACGGGCAAGGGCCTGTTTATTTACGAGGGATTCTAGGACAAGGGAGTCGGCAACATGTTTTATTTGAATATGAACGCGATCGTCGCCATGTGCGGCATGATTGCCGTTCTGATGCTCACCCGCAAGTGGCCGGGCAACAAAAGGATACTGATGCTGCTGTTTAACGTATGCTTCCTGCTGTTGTTCAGCAAGAAGCTTTGTCTGTTTTACGCGGCGTATACGCTGATCAACTACGGAGGGTTTGTGTACCTATGCCGGACCCGGCTGTGGCGCAAAGCGACGTTTCTGTTCGCCATTGCCGCCAATGTCATCGGCGTGTTTCTCGGCGTGCGGCTGCTCGTCATGCATGTATTTCACAATCCGCTGTTTGATTCGATCATTTATCTCGGACTCATCTATAACGTGCTGAAGGTCATCGACGCGTATTATTTCGCTTATTTTTTCGGCAAGGAGGGGCAAGTGCCGACGCTGGACTACGCCAACTATATTTTGTTTATCCCGACGTTTACCTCCGGGCCGATTCTCAAGTTCCGCGACTTCATGGCCGATGCGAAGCAGCCGTACCGCGTCGACGCCGCGTTGTTCGAGGACAGCGTGAAACGGATCATTCTTGGTCTGTTCAAAAAAATCGTGCTCGTCACCTGGATGACCGGCATCTTCAACCATGTGCTTCAGCAGGAGCTGCATACGCACCAGTCGCTGTTTCTGATGGTCTGGTTCTACGCGCTGATCTATTTCGATTTCTCCGGTTACTCCGACATTGCCGTCGGCTTCGGCCGCCTGATGGGCTACACAATGCCGGAAAACTTCAAAAAGCCGTTCCTGTCGCCGACGTTGACCCAATATTGGCGCAACTGGCACGCCACGCTGGGCGATTGGTTCCGCGACCATATCTTTATGTTTTTCTCGCGCAAAACGCCTTCGCGCCTGACCGCCGCCGGCCTCTCTGTGCTGATTATGGTATTGATCGGACTGTGGCACGGCTTCTCGTGGCTGTATCTCATTTGGGGCGTCTACCACGGGCTGCTGCTGGCGTTGGAAAATCTGCTCAAGCTGACGACCGTCGTCAAGAAAAAGGTGTCCAAATTTTATTTTTATTCCCGATGTGTGGGGACCCAAGCGCTGGTCACGCTGGCCGTCATTATCTACAGTCCGAATCAGGAAGCCGTGCTGCGGATTTACAAGGGCTTGCTTCATTTTGCTGGATAAGAGTGGTATACTGTGTAGTGGAGTTTCAACCATTTTCGGAGGTGTACATAGATGAAATTAGGCGTTTTTATGGTGCTTCTGGCCGGCAAGCCGTTTGAAGAAGCCCTGGAGTACGTCGCTTCCAAAGGGCTGCAAGCCGTCGAAATCGGCACCGGCGGTTACCCGGGCGACGCCCATTGTAAACCCGACGAGCTGCTCGCTGACGAAGGCAAGCTGCGCGCGTTCAAGCAAGCGGTCGAATCCCGCGGCCTGACCATCAGTGCGCTGAGCGTGCACGGCAACCCGCTCCACCCGCAAAAGCAGATTGCTCAAAGCTATCATGACGATTTCATCAAAACCGTCAACCTGGCCGAGCGTCTTGGCGTGCCGGTTGTCAACACGTTCTCCGGCTGCCCTGGCGACCACGAGGACGCCAAGTATCCGAACTGGCCGGTTGCGCCTTGGCCGCCGGATTATCAGGAAATTCTCAAATGGCAGTGGGAAAACAAGGTTATTCCGTACTGGACCGAAAACGGTAAATACGCATCTGATCGCGGCGTGAAAATCGGTCTGGAGCTGCACGGCGGCTTCTCCGTTCACACACCAGCTACGCTGCTCCGTCTGCGCGAAGCTGCCGGCGAGGTCATCGGGGCGAATCTCGATCCGAGCCATATGTGGTGGCAAGGGATCGATCCCGTGCAAGCGGTGCAAATTCTCGGCCGGGCCGGCGCGATTCACCACTTCCATGCCAAGGACACGACGATTGATCCGATCAACGTCAACCGCTACGGCGTGACCGACATGCAGTCCTATGCGAACATGCTGGACCGCGCATGGCAGTTCCGCTCCGTAGGCTATGGGCACGATCTGAAAACATGGGCGGACATCATCAGCGCGCTGCGTCTTGTCGGCTACGATTACGTAGTATCCATCGAGCATGAAGACGGCCTGATGTCCGTTGACGAGGGCTTCTCCAAAGCCGTGCAAAATCTCCAGCAAGTGCTGATCCGCGAACCATTGGGCGAGATGTGGTGGGTGTAACCCGATCTTTTTGCCAAGCTCGGATCAGATAACGTTTTATGGATGAGCAGCTCCTACTGCCGTTATTGCGGCAGCGGGAGCTTTTTATTTGAGCGCGGACCCGTCAGTAGCCGGAGTAGGCTGTGAGTTGTTCGTTATGAGTTGTTCGTTGTGGGTTGTTCGGTGTGCGCCGTCCGCAGCCGCCGTGCGGCCCCCTCAGGCGCTCCTCGAGCGGCAAACGTGGTAAAACTCCTTCCTACCCTTACGGCTGTTGCATAAATAAGCACGGGCACAGGTGCCGGGATCAGGTTCAGGTTCAAGCTCTGGTGCAGGCAGCGGCCTGACGCACTCTCCATTGACAACCAACGCGGCTCCGCGTATTATATTAAGCAAATGCTCAATATTGAGCGAATGCTTAATGTGTTGATTGCCAACTTGCAGGTGATCAGAAATCGCTGGCAATGCGAACGTTCGGCAGAGGCATAGAGGGAGGGATCACGATGAATAAACATGCAGCTCGGAACATGACTATTTTGACGATAATGGCACTACTTAGCGGCTGGATCGGCGTAGGGGTCGACCAGCTTCCCGGCCTGTCGCAACCGGTGGGCTCTACGCTGGGCATGCTGCTGTGGCTGCTCCTTCCGCTGCTCACGGTTATTCTCCTGCGCTCCTTCTTCGGCGATGGCTGGCGCGATTCCGGGCTCGCCCCGCGCTTTCGGTCCGGCTGGGCCTTGTACGGGCTGGCGCTTATGATTTATCCGCTCATCATGCTGATCGTTTTGTTGGCCGGCTGGGCAGCGGGCGGTCCCCCTGTAAGCGAGCTGCGGCTATCTGCATTGGCCGTCGTAGCTGCAAGCGCCCTTCCCGGACAACTGATCAAAAATGTGTGCGAGGAGCTCGTCTGGCGCGGCTATTTGACCGCCAAGCTGGCGCAAGGGAGTCTGAGCGACTGGGGCATTTATGCGATCATCGGGGTTGTCTGGGGGCTGTGGCATCTGCCGTATTATCTGATCTTTCTGCCCGATGAAACGCTGAGCGCCGTTCTCCCCGTCTCCAGAAATGCTTTTGCCGTCATTGCGCTGGTTTCCATAGCCGCGTCATCGATTGTGTATGTCGAGCTCTTTCGGATTAGCCGCTCCATCTGGCCTTGCGTGCTGATGCACGCCGTCGAGAATGCGCTGCTGAATCCGCTCGTGACGGGCGGCTACGCCTCGTTCGCCAACCGCAGCGTCTGGCTGTCTCCGAGCATCGGGCTGCTCACGGCGCTGCTGGCTCTTGCAGCCGGGCTGCTCCTCCGCTCAGCCCGCATACGGCGTTCTGCAACCCCATCTATCCAAAGGAGGGCAACCATTGGTTAGCAAACAAGAGCAACACCAACAGCGCCGTCTGCAAATTTTGCAAACCGCGCTCGATTTATTCGTAACCAAGGGCTATTACGGCACTTCAACCAGGGAAATTTCCAAAGCGGCGGGCATCAGCTCCGGGCTGATGTTTCATTATTTCCCTTCCAAGCAGCAAGTTTATGAGGAATTGATCACGATCGGCTGCCAGCGCATGGACGTGGATTTTGCCGCTGCGCTGGAGGACCCGGACCGTTTTTTAGAAGCAATGGTAGATGAGCTGTTGAATCTGGTAGCCCGGCATCCGTTCGCAGCCAAGATGTTCGTGTTGATGGAAAATGCGTTCTTCATGCGGGATATCTCCGAAACCGTTAATGCCCTGCTCGACGCCCGCAACGTGGCGGAGCTAAGTCGCGAAGTGATTGTGCAAGGACAGCTTCTGGGGCAATTCAAGGAAGGCGATCCGCTCGCGTTATCTTTGGCTTTCTGGAATGCCCTGCAGGGCATCGCCCAGCATCTCGCCCTACGTCCGCAGCATCCCATGCCGGAAGCGTCGTGGCTGATGGATATGCTCCGAAAATAAGACGCTCAATACCGGCGCATGATTTGCCGGGCCAACGAGGGAGAAATACGCAGCAGCGCCTCCAGCAGCTTCACCTTCCCTACAGGGATGTGCACGCGGCCCGCTTCGATGCCCTGAATGACCTCGCGGGCGAATTGCCCGGTAGACATTTTCCCCGTGCCGCGCCCTGCCGTCATCGCCGTGTCCACCAGCGGAGCCATCGCTTCAAATACCTTGATCGGCGTAGCCTCCAGCTGATAACGCAAGGTACGGGTGAAGGACGATAGCGCTGCTTTGGACGCACAATAGATCGGTGCGCTTTCTTTGGGCACGAGGGCCAACCCCGAGGTGATATTGACAATCGCCGCTTCCGGCTTTTGCAGAAAAAGGGGAATAAACAACATACTCAAACAAACCGCCGCTGTGAAATTCGTGTCCAGCTCGTCCTGAATCGCCGTTGGCGACGGCAGCGGCTGGCGGTCGAATCTGCTCAACACCTGAACGCCCGCGTTATTCACCAGCACATCGGCCTCCAGTCCCATCTCGGCCAGCCACTCGACCAGTCGACGCTGCTCTGCCTCCTGTCGAATATCGCAAGGGAAAGCCAGCAGCCTCGGCTCCACGGATAACGCCTCCTCCAGCCTGCTCAGGCTGCGGCCGACAATAATCACCGTATTGCCGCGCTCCACCCATTGCCGAGCCAATGCCAGCCCGATTCCGCTTCCCCCGCCCGTAATGACAATCGTTTTTCCCAACATCTTCATCCTGGATCCCTCCGCGTTTTCTTGGCTATCGTATCTACTACGATTGTGCCGAACAACGAGCGGGCTTGCATTAACCTAGGTTAACTTTTTTGACTTCGCAGCAGTCGGCTTAACGACACCGGCGAGATGCCCAAATACGCGGCAATCTGATATTGCGGTAAGCGTCCGGCCAACGAGGGATATTGACGAATAAAGTGATCGTAGCGCTGCCGGGCGCTTGCATAGAGCAGCTGGCGCTCGCGCTCTTCTTTTTTCAAATACAACGCTTCGACGCCTTGGCGAACAAACCGCTCCCACTTGTGGTGGGCATTCATCAGCTCCTGCAGAAACGGATAGGGAATCTCCAGAACGAGCGCATCCTCCAGAGCCTGAATGGAAAAAAAGGACGGACGCTGCGTAATCAACGCTCCGTAAGACGTGAAAAACTCCCGTTCGCCCACGAAGCTTTTGTTATATTCCCGCCCGTCCGGCAACGTATAATACAAACGAAACAACCCCTCTATACAAAAAAAAGCGCTCTGCACCAAATCACCGGCCCGTACAAGATCCGTTCCGGTCTTCACCCTGCGCAGCGTAGTTCCCCTGAAAAACGCCTGCCATTCCTCTTCGGAAATGGCCAGGGTCGCTATCATCAGCCTGATCTGCTCATAGATCCGCTCGTTCTCCATCAACACCCTCCTCTCCCTCATCACGAATCATCAAAAAAACCCGCCACCGCCGGAACCTCCGGTCAATGTACGGGCTTTTGCTTGTGCTCACAGCTGCAGCTTACCAGCCGGAAACCATGACGATATCCATGAAGCCGAATACCAACAGAGCGATGAAGCTGAATGCGATCGCGAACTTGTTTTTTCTCGGTGCGATCAACAAACGAATGAAGCCGATGGCGATAAGCAATGTAAACACCAGCACGAACGGATCGAACCACGAAAATGTGCTCGTCGTTGCGGCTGCCGCTTCTTCCGCGAATAACATGGGTGTGCCCTCCTCTACATAACTCGGTGCATAGATCATCTATTTTATATCTATGTTAGCTTGAATAAGCTTTCGATGCAAGTCATTCCAGGGATGTGTAACAAGTTTGTCACCTTTTGCAACAGCTGCAACAGCCGCTCGTCAAGATCATGTCCGACAAGTATAAATTGTCCAATTCAGCAAGCATTTATAACCGCTTGCCAGCAGCTTGCATGCACCGGAAAAGGCCCGGCCCTCTGACGAGGAACCAGGCCCATCTTCCATGCCGTCCGCGGCTTAGCCGACTGCGTCCTCCAGCACCTGAGCCCGTTCGGCTCCAGCCGCCGAGCGTTCCCGATCCCGCTCCAGAATCGGCTTCAGGTATTGACCTGTATAGGAGCCCTTCACCTTGACGACATCCTCCGGCGTTCCTGCCGCTACGATTTGGCCGCCGCGATTACCGCCTTCCGGCCCCAAATCGATCAGGTAATCCGCTGTTTTGATCACGTCGAGATTGTGCTCGATTACAAGTACCGTCTCGCCGTTTTCCACCAGGCGGTGCAGCACCTTGAGCAGACGGTCGATATCGTCGATATGCAGCCCTGTCGTCGGCTCGTCGAGAATATAGATCGTCTTGCCTGTGCTGCGGCGGTACAGCTCAGCGGCCAGCTTCACGCGCTGGGCTTCGCCGCCGGACAATGTCGTGGCCGGCTGGCCGAGGTTCATATAGCCCAAACCGACATCCAGCAGCGTCGTCAGCTTGCGATGAATGCGCGGAATATTTTTGAAAAATTCGCACGCATCCTCAATCGTCAGCTCTAGCAAGTCGGAAATGCTCTTGCCCTTATACTTGACCTCGAGCGTCTCGCGGTTATAACGCTTGCCCTTGCACACCTCGCATGGCACGTACACATCGGGCAGAAAATGCATTTCGATTTTGATAATGCCGTCCCCGCGGCAGTTCTCGCAGCGTCCGCCCTTGACGTTGAAGCTAAATCGGCCTTTTTTATAGCCGCGCACCTTCGCTTCGGTCGTATTGGCGTACACATCGCGAATATCGTCGAATACGCCCGTGTAGGTGGCCGGATTGGAGCGCGGCGTGCGCCCGATCGGCGACTGGTCGATATCGATGACCTTGTCGATATGCTCCAGCCCGTTGATCTCCTTGTATTCGCCAGGTCGCACCTTGGCCCCGTTCAGCTCGCGCGCCAGCGTCTTGTAGAGGATTTCGTTGATCAACGTACTTTTGCCCGAGCCGGACACCCCGGTGACACACGTGAAAATACCGAGCGGCACCTTCACGGATACATTGCGCAGGTTGTTTTCTTTGGCTCCCTTGATCTCCAGCCATTTGTCACTTGGCTTGCGGCGTTCGTCCGGGATCGGAATAAACTTGCGGCCGCTCAAATATTGGCCGGTCAGCGATTGCGGGTCCGCCATCAACTCCTGCGGCGTGCCTTGCGCGATGACCTGGCCGCCGTGGATGCCCGCGCCCGGACCGATGTCGATGATATAATCGGCCGCCATCATCGTATCCTCGTCGTGCTCGACAACGATCAGCGTATTGCCGAGGTTCCGCATATGCTCCAGCGTCTGAATCAGCCGCGTATTGTCGCGTTGATGCAGCCCGATGCTCGGCTCGTCCAGAATGTACAGGACGCCCATCAGACTGGAGCCGATCTGCGTCGCCAGACGAATCCGCTGGGCTTCGCCGCCCGACAGCGTGCCGGCCGAGCGATGCAGCGTCAAATAATCGAGACCGACGTTGACAAGAAAGCCCAGACGCGCCTTGATCTCCTTGAGGATCAGATGGGCAATCGTCGCTTCCTTCTCCGTCAGGCTCAAGCCTTCAAACCATTCCTGCGCCTCGCCGATCGACAGCGCCGTCGCATGAGCGATATTACGCCCGTTGATCGTCACGGCCAGCGTCTCCGGCTTCAAGCGTTGGCCTTTGCATTTCGGGCAAGGCTTGGTGCTCATGTACGTCTCGATATGCTCGCGGATGCCTTCCGAGAACGTATCGCGGTAACGACGCTCCAGATTGCGGATAATGCCCTCAAACGGCACCAGCGCCTCCTTGGTCGCGCCCATGTCGTTTTCATAGCGGAAGCGCACTTTCTCTCCGCCCGTGCCGTAGAGCAGCACCTTCATCTGCTCGTCGCTCAGCTCCGCTACCGGAATGTCGCGGGGAATGCCGTAATGCTGGCACACCGCGGCAAGAAATTGCGGATAGTAGTTCGATGTGCTGCCGGCCCACGCCTCGAACGCGCCTTCTTCAATCGCCATTCGTTTGTCGGGAACAAGCAGCTCCGGATCGACGATCATTTGGCTGCCCAAGCCGTCGCATTCCGGACAAGCCCCGAACGGGCTGTTGAACGAGAACATCCGCGGCGCCAGCTCCTCGATGCTGAAGCCGCATTCCGGACAAGCCAGATTCTGGCTGAACAGCAGCTCCTCCTGGTCCATCACATCGACAATCACGCGACCGTTCGCCAGCTTGAGCGCTGTTTCCAGCGAGTCGGCCAGCCGGGTCTGCACATCGTCTTTTATGACGATCCGGTCGACAACAACCTCAATATTGTGCTTCTTATTTTTGTCCAGCTCAATCTTGTCTGCCAGATCCATTGTTTCGCCATTGATCCGCACCCGCACGAACCCTTGCTTTTGCGTATCGGCCAGCAGCTTGGTGTGCTCGCCTTTACGGCCTGATACCAGCGGCGCGAGAATTTGCAGCCTTGTGCGCTCCGGATATTCCATCAGCCGGTCAACCATCTGCTCGACAGTCTGCGACGTAATCTCGATGCCGTGCGTCGGGCAATGCGGACGTCCGACCCGCGCGAACAGCAGCCGCAGATAGTCGTAAATTTCCGTTACGGTGCCGACCGTCGAACGCGGATTGCGGCTCGTCGTCTTCTGATCGATGGAAATCGCCGGCGACAAGCCTTCAATCGAATCCACGTCCGGCTTATCCATCTGGCCGAGAAACTGCCGGGCATACGCCGACAGCGATTCTACGTATCTGCGCTGGCCCTCCGCATAGATCGTATCGAAAGCAAGCGAAGATTTGCCCGAGCCGCTCAGCCCGGTCAACACGACAAAACGATCCCGTGGGATCGTAACGTCGATATTTTTGAGATTGTGAGCTCGCGCTCCTTTAATCACGATATTTTCTCTGGCCACTTGAATACCTTCCTCTCAAAAAGCCTCTGCGGCTTCGTGCTAATCTTCCGCCTTCATTTCCAAAATCGCGTCGCGCAGCTCGGCGGCCCGCTCGAACTGCAGGTTCTTCGCCGCTTCCTTCATCTCCGCTTCCAGACGCTCGATCAAAGCGAGGCGATCCTTCTTCGACAGCTTCGTCTTCGCTTCGGTCAGGTAATCGGCCTTCTGCTCCGCCACCTTGGTCGCTTCGATCACATCGCGCACCTTCTTGGCAATCGTCTGCGGCGTGATGCCGTGCTTGGCGTTGTACGCCTCCTGAATCGTCCGGCGTCGCTGCGTCTCGCGAATCGCCTTGTCCATCGAATCGGTGATCTTGTCGCCGTACATGATCACCCGTCCGGACGAATTTCGCGCCGCGCGGCCGATCGTCTGAATCAGCGAGCGCTCGGCACGCAGGAAGCCCTCCTTGTCGGCGTCGAGAATCGCAACGAGCGACACCTCCGGCAAATCGAGCCCTTCCCGCAACAGGTTGATCCCGACCAGCACATGGAAGGTGCCCAGCCGCAAATCGCGCAAAATCTGCATCCGCTCCAGCGTCTTGATATCCGAGTGCAGGTAGCGCACCTTGATCCCGACATCCTTCAGATAGTCGGTCAAATCCTCGGCCATCTTCTTCGTCAGCGTCGTGACAAGCACGCGCTCGTCCTTGCGGATGCGCTCGTGTATTTCATGCAGCAAATCGTCGATTTGCCCTTTCGTCGGACGCACCTCGATCACCGGATCGAGCAGTCCGGTCGGACGAATGATCTGCTGCACCATCGTCGGACATTTCTCCAGCTCATACGGGCCCGGCGTCGCCGAAATAAACATGATCTGCCCGACCTTCTCTTCGAACTCCTCGAACCGCAGCGGCCGGTTGTCCAGCGCCGACGGCAGGCGGAAGCCGTGATCGACCAGCACTTCCTTGCGCGCCCGGTCGCCGTTATACATCGCGCGGATTTGCGGAAGCGTAGCGTGTGACTCATCTATGATGTAAAGCATATCTTTAGGGAAGTAGTCCATCAGCGTATACGGCGTTGCGCCGCGCTCGCGGAACGTCAGCGGTCCCGAGTAATTCTCGATACCGGAGCAGAACCCGACCTCCTGCATCATCTCGATGTCGTAGCGCGTCCGCTGCTCCAGCCGCTGCGCCTCCAGCAGCTTGCCTTGACCGCGCAGCTCGGCGAGCCGCTCCTCCAGCTCCCGCTCGATGTTGACCAGCGCGCGTTTCATCGTGTCCTCGTGCGTGACGAAGTGAGAAGCCGGGAAAATCGCGATATGATCGCGCTCGCCGATAATCTCGCCGGTCAATACGTTGATCTCGGTGATCCGTTCGATCTCATCGCCGAACAGCTCGACGCGGATCGCCTGCTCGCTGCGCGAGGCCGGGAAAATCTCGACCACATCGCCGCGCACCCGGAACGTGCCGCGCACGAAGTTCATGTCGTTGCGCTGATACTGGATGTCCACCAGCCGGTGCAAAATCTCGTTGCGGGATTTCTCCATCCCGACGCGCAGCGACAGCAGCAGCGAGCCGTACTCCGACGGCGAACCGAGGCCGTAGATGCACGAAACGCTGGCCACGATAATGACGTCGCGGCGCTCGAACAACGAGCTCGTCGCCGAGTGGCGCAGCTTGTCAATTTCCTCATTGATGCTCGAATCCTTCTCAATATACGTATCGGAAGAAGGAATATAAGCTTCGGGCTGGAAATAGTCATAGTAGCTGACGAAGTACTCCACGGCGTTATTCGGGAAAAACTCCTTGAATTCGCTGCACAGCTGCGCCGCCAGCGTCTTGTTGTGAGCGATAACCAGCGTAGGCCGGTTCAGCTTCGCGATCACCTGGGCGGCCGTGAACGTCTTGCCCGTTCCGGTCGCGCCGAGCAGCGTCTGATGCTGATTGCCGGCCTGGATGCTTGCTACAAGCTCTTCGATCGCTCTGGGCTGATCCCCTTGGGGAGCAAAATCAGAGACGAGCTCAAACTTTTTGTTACTCACTACGATCTCATTCATCTTTCATCACCCGCACGCAACTTTTCTATAAACTTTTATTCGTCAATAACCGATATAGATATATACATTCTGACATTTTGTGTCGGATAAGAATATTTGTTCTCGTTTCATTATATCGTTTTTGCCTGACCGATGCAAACCGCAATACTTTCCTTCTTCGCTATATGAAATGGACCCTACACGGGTTTTTGCAGATATTCTGCCTAATCTTTCTCAAGCTGATCTAGGGGTGGTACGAACGTGGATTTGACAACAATTATAGGACTTGTTTTGGGCTTGGCCGGCTTGATCGGCGGCTACATGTGGGATGGCGGACATATCAGCTCGCTGATCATTCCCAGTGCGATGGTTATCGTATTCGGCGGTACGTTCGGCGCGGTAGCGGTCAGCTTCCCAGGTGCAACGCTCTCGAAAATTCCGAAGGGGCTGGGCATTGCCTTCAAACAGGTGAAACGCGACCCTTCTTCGACCATTGAGGAGATTGTCGACATGGCCTCCATTGCCCGCCGCGAAGGCGTACTCGCCTTGGAGCAGCGCGCGCAGGAGCACCCGAACCCGTTCCTCAAAGACGGCCTGATGATGGTTGTCGACGGCACCGACCCGGAGCTGACACGGCAAATTCTGGAGCTGGAAATGGACGCGATCGAGCATCAGACGGACAATATCGCCAAAGTATTCGAAGCCGGCGGCGGTTACGCGCCAACGATGGGGATTATCGGTACGGTGATGGGGCTCATTCACGTTCTGGGCAACCTGTCGAGCCCGGAGAGCCTTGGTCCGGCAATCGCCGTCGCCTTTACGGCCACACTGTACGGCGTTATGAGCGCCAACTTGATCTACCTGCCGCTCGCCAACAAGATCAAGGTCCGCGGCAAAGAGCAGGTATCCGAGATGGAGTTGATGCTCGAAGGCATCCTTGCGCTTCAAGCCGGCGAGAACCCGCAGCTGATCAAGAAAAAGCTCGCTTCCTTCATTCACGACAAAGAGTCGAAGAAAGGCAAGGGAGAGGAAGGTACCGACAATGGCGAGGAAAGGTAAGAAGCACGAAGAGCACGTTAACCACGAGCGCTGGCTGATTACATATGCCGATCTGATCACACTGCTTCTTGTATTTTTCATCATCATGTACGCGATGAGTAAGGTCGATATGCAGAAGTATACCGAGCTTGCCCAAGTCCTGAATATGCAGTTCACCAAAGCCGACTCCTTTCTGGAGAAAAACAATGGCATTAGCGGCCAGATGACGCCCAAGCAAGGCGACGGCAAGAGCAAGGACGACGACTTTACCAATCAAGCCAAAGATACCAAGAAAGAGCAGTACGACAAGGAGAAAAAAGAGCAAGCCGAGAAGGAGCAGAAGGAAAAAGAGCTTCAGGACCTGCTCAAGCAAATCAACGCTTACATCAACGAGCAGAACCTGCAAGCTCAGGTCTCAGCCACCGATACCGAACGCGGCGTAGCGATCACACTGAACGACCTGTTCCTGTTCGATCTGGGCAAAGCCGATCTCAAATCGCCTTCCTATCCGATCCTGCAAAAGCTCGCTTCGCTGTTCCCCAGCTTGAAGGCTACCGTCAGCATTGAAGGTCATACGGACAATCTGCCGCTCGCGACCGGCTCGCCGTATAAGGACAACTGGGGCCTCTCGTTCGCCCGTTCCCTGTCCGTGCTTCGTTATTTCGTAGATACGGCAGGCATCGATGAAAAAAAATTCATGGCTACAGCCTATGCGGATACAAGACCGAAAGTTGAGAACAACTCCGACGAGAATCGCGCCAAAAACCGGCGTGTAGAAATCGTCGTTCTGCGTGATCCGGTGCAAGTCGCCGACACGGCAGAAAGCCCTGCACCCTCTCCGTGATGGAGAGAAGGCAGGGCCTTTTTTATTTCGCTCAAAAGGTTCTGCGAACCCGTGCGGCCAGCCGCCGCGGCGCTTACATCGGCGTACCCGATTTGCTGGACAGCAGTCCGCTCAGCTTGCTGAGCAGGTAGGAAAACAAATGCAGCGGCCGGTCGGCCAAAAAGTACAGCGCATCCTGATCCGGCGATAAGATGATGCCGAGCTGATGATGCTCTCCGGCGAACAGCGCCCGCTGGAGAAAACGAACCTCACCTTGCAGGTTCAGAATCTCCAGCTTGCAGAATGCCGAGTTGAGCTGCATCGCATAATGCAGATCGGTTTTGCTGCGCACACGGTGGCCGTTTACCTTGTGAATCAGCTCGCCGGCCTCGATGCCAAGCTCCGCAGCCGGCCCCTTGGGCAGCACCGCCAGAATGCGCAAGCCGTGGTCCGAGTGGACGTACAGCGGCGTCTGTTTCGCTTCCAGCTGCCGGCGATAGCCGATCAGCGCTTCATGCAGCGCGAAGCACAGCGGCGCAGCAGCCAGCAGCAGCGGCGGCCAGTAGGCGGCGGCTACGGCCAGCAGGCCCAGCACAACGCCGTACAATACGAGCAGCCGCCCGCTGAGGCGCACCTGCTCGCGCGGGCGGCGCGAAGCGGTGAATTCGGTGAAGCCGATCACCGCCGGAAAGGCGAGCAGCGACCAGCCGAGGCTGTAATCGGCGCCAAGCAGCGTGCTCCACGGCAGCGACTCGGCTGCGCCGCCCTGCAGCGGCACGAGCAGGAACAACGGCACCGGCCAGAAGCCTTGGAGCTGGTAGCCGCCGATGATTTTGCCGCGCTTGCCCTCCACGAACAGCGGGCTGGCCATCCGCGCGCCCTGCAGGCCGACGAGCAGTCCTTCGATCAGGTGCAGCAGCGCGACGATCAGCAGCAAGGACGGAATGTCGGCCCGCTGGATAATGCCAAGCAGCGGACCAGCCCCCGGCACGTCGGAGAGATCGGGCATCCACATGACAATCGCATGCAGCGTACCCAGTACCCCGACCGAGTAAGCCAGGCACAGGTAGCGCACACGCAGCAAGAGCAGCAGAATCGAGATGCCCCACAGCAGCAGCACGACATCGGCCTGCAGCGAGATGCCGGCAAACAGCAGCAACGCCGAAGCCAGCAAGCCTGCAGCAGCGCCCCACAGCACCGTGCGTCCGGTTTCGCTCAGCCAGCCGTGCAGCTTGGCATGGAACAGCTTGCGCTCCAGCTGCACCTGTCGCCGGTATTGCAAAGCAATGAATACGACGCCTATATACGTAAACGGGTTCATGAACAAATGCAGCGCCGCACGTCCGAGGCTCTGCAGAAGTTCTACTGCAAATTCCATACGCAGACTCCTTCTCATTTACAAAAGAAATAGGAAGACCGCAGCCTTCGCGACCTTCCTATTTCTATTTCGACCGCCAGCGCTTATTTCCTGCCGGTCCGGCTGAATTTCCAGCAACTGCTGCCGCCTTTATTTCGCCATTTCCTTGGTGAGCTCGGTGACTGCCGCTTTGAGCTGCAAATCGTTTTTGACATCCTTGATTTGCGCCAGTACCGCTTTCTCCAGCTTGGCCGCGGTATCCGCGTCCATCTCGCCGGTCATCGGCAGTCCGTTGGTGCGCTGGAACGCCTTGACGGCCAGCGCTGTTTTTTCGTTAAAATAACCGTCGCTCCGGTCGGTCGGGAAGCCGACGCCAGTCAGCATAATCTGCATATTCTTGACATCGTCGCCGGTCATGTCCTGCTTTAACGTTTCTTTCTTCGACAGCGGCGCCACTTTAAAATAGGCCGGCTGGTCCACGGCGATATCCGGTTGGATGCCCTTCTTGTGAATCCAGTTGCCGTTAGGCGTGAGCCACTTGTAGACGGTCATTTTGAGATTGCTGCCGTCGCCCATTTCTTTTTCGAACGTCACCTGCACCGTGCCTTTGCCAAACGACGTTTCGCCGATAATTTTGCTGCCGACCGCTTCCTGGAACGCTCCGGCGAGAATTTCCGAGGCGCTGGCGCTGCCCTTGTTGATCAGCACCGTAACCGGGTACGGCTTGCCTTCGCCCGTCGACGGCGTCGCTTCGCGCTTGCCTTCGCGGTTCTCGACCTGCACAATCGCTTTACCCTTGGCTACAAACGGGTTGACGATATCGACCACCACGTTGAGCAGACCGCCCGGATCGTTGCGCACGTCGATGACGAGGCCCTTCATGCCTTGGCCCTCCAAATTTTTCAGCTCCTCGGCGAACCGCACCGCTGTATTGGAGGAAAACTGGCGAATTTCGATTTTGCCGATATGATTGTCCAGCATTTCCGCATAAACGGTCTCCACATCGATATCGTCGCGCACGACGATAATCTGCACCGGATCGCCGGTTCCTTGGCGGATGAGGTCCAGCTTGGCCTGCGTGCCTTTAGGACCGCGAATTTTCATTACGGCCTGATTGAGCGTCAGTCCGTCCAGCTTCTCGCCGTTGACGGAGAGGATGACGTCGTTCGCCTGCAAGCCCGCTTTCTCGGCCGGCGAGCCTTTAATCGGGGACACAATGACGAACTTGCCGTCATTCATGGAGATTTCCGCGCCAATCCCTTGGAAGGAAGACGAAATGCTCTCGTCGAACTGCTGTGCTTCCTTCTGGTCCATGTAAGCCGTAAACGGGTCCTCCAGCGCTTCAATCATGCCGTTGATGGCACCGTTAACCAGCTTGTCATGATCCACATCGTTCAAATACTTGCTTTCAATCAGCTGGTACGTCGTTGAAATTTTGCTCAAATCCTTGCTAGTCAACCCGCTGGCGGCCGTGGCCGCCGAGGCGGCGGCTGCGCTGCCGGACGCCCTTTGTTTGCCGAAGCTCCAATTACCGGAATCGACAAACGTCAGCGTGACGATGCTGCTTGCGAACATCGCCAGCAAAACAAAAGCGAACACGGTACGTCCCTTAAACTGCATCGCGCGATTCACCACCTTGTCTCTTTAACCCAATTCGTTGCGCTTGCTTATTATATGACAAGCCTTCTGCATTTTATAACCAGATGCCTTTAGCGCAAATACGGCTTCGGATCCACCGGAACCTGATCGCGGCGAACCTCGAAGTGCAAATGGTTGCCGGTCGATTGGCCGGTTGAGCCGACCTCGGCGATTTTTTGCCCGCGCTTGACGGTATCGCCCTTCTTCACGACAATCCCGTCGTTGCGGATGTGCCCGTATAAGGTCCACAAGCCGCTTCCGTGGTCGATAATGACCGTATTGCCGTAGCCATTGGACCATGAGGCGTAGATGACGACACCGTTCTCGGCCGCGCGAATTTCCGTACCCTTGGGCGCGCCCAGATCAATGCCCTTGTGATTTTCCTGCTTGCCGGTAACCGGATTGATCCGGCTGACGAAGTCGGAGGTCAGCGGCGCTTGCACCGCCAGCGGATAACCAAGCTTGCCGCCCGCATACGAGAACGGCGACTTGGCGTTCGCTTTGGAGGCCGCCGCTTGTGCCGCGCGCTTTTTCGCCTGCAAATCGGCTTCCTGCGCAGCAATCTGGATCAGCACCTTTTCGTTCTCCTCGGTGATGTTCTCCAACTCTTTTTCCTTCTTCGACAAGCTGGCGATCTTGACTTCCTTTTCCTTTTCCTTTGCCTGCAGATCCTGCCGGACGACATCGGCTGCGGCATACAGCTGCTTCACCTGCTCCAGCTGGGCTTCCGTTTCCTGTTTTTTCTGCTCAATTGTATCCCGGTCCCGCTTGTTGTCGGCCAGAATGTCCTTGTCCTGCGATACAATCGTCCGCAGCGCCTCAAAGCGCGACAGGAAGTCGGAAAAGCTCGTCGAGCTGAGCAGCACGTCGAGATAAGACACCGAGCCGTTCATATACATCAAACGCACGCGCGATCTCAGCATCTGGTCGCGGCTTTCCACACGAACCTCAGCAGCGTCCAGCTCCTTGCCGTTCTGCTCCAGCTCAGTGCTGACGGTATCGATCTGCTCGTTCAAATCGGACAGCTTTTTACCCGCTTCCTCCAGCTGGCCCATGATGGCATTCATGTCCTGCGTCGTTTGCTCTTTTTCGTCATGTACCTTGTCGATCTGATTTTGCGCCGCGGCGGCGCTGCGTTCGGCATCGGCCTTTTTCTTCTTCAGCTGCGAAAGCTGCTGGTCAATTTTTTCCGTAGCCGTTGCGGCATGACTCACATAAGGAACCACAAGCAGTCCCGCCACCCCAATCGTCATCAACACACTCAACAGTCGCTTCTTCAAGCACGTAGCCTCCCCATTTTCCACACAACGCCCGGCTGGTTGATCCTGATAACTGGCAGCTTCCAGCGGCCCGGCGTCGCATTAAACTCGCAAAAATTTACGGACGGACAACAAGCTTCCCCACACGCCGATAAACATCCCGATGCACAAAAGCAGCACCGACAGCGTCATGCCGATTTCCCCAAACGGCTTGAGCTGAATCATAAACAGGCTCAGCGTATCGGCATCCGCGACCTGCAGCAAATTCCAGTAACCAATCAGCAGCAGCGCAATCGGAATGACCGAGCCGACCAGTCCAAGCAACGCGCCTTCAATAAAAAACGGCCAGCGAATAAACGAATTCGTCGCTCCGACCAGCTTCATGATCGAGATTTCCTTACGCCGGGCCAGAATTGTAATTTTGATCGTATTGGCAATCAGGAACACCGCGCTCAGCGACAGCAGCAGGACGATGCCAAAGCCGCCCCAGCGGATGATATCCATGATTTTAAACATTTTCTTGATCGTATCCTTGCCGTAATCGATTTTGTCGATCGGCTTGGGGTCCTTGCCCAAATTCAAAGCGCTGATTTTGTCAGCCACCACGCTGACGCTGCGCGGGTCCTTCGCTTCCACTGTAAAGGCGTCGCCCAGCGGGTTGTCTTCGCCGTCCAGCCCCTCCAGCAAATCCTTGTTGTTCTCGCCCAACTGCTGACGCAAGAACACAAGACCTTCCTCCTTCGAGACAAAGGTGACGCTCTTAACCTCGGGAATCGCCTTCATATCGGCTTCCAGCGAGTCCACCTGCTCCTGCGGCACGCCAACCTCCAGATACACCTTCACTTCAACCCGGTTTTCCACCTGATCGGCCAAATAATTGGCATTTAATGTAAGCAAGACGAAAACGCCGAGAATAAACAACGAAATCGCAATCGAGCTGATCGATGCGAAGGTCATCCAGCCGTTGCGGATGATGTTGCGGACGCCTTCTCGCAGGTGGCGGGACACGGTATTAATCTTCATAGCCGTATTCCCCCCGCAGCTCGTCGCGCACAATGGTGCCGCGTTCGATGGCGATGACTCGTTTGCGCATCGTGTTGACGATTTCTTTGTTATGCGTAGCCATTACGATTGTTGTGCCGCGAAAGTTAATTTCCTCCATCAGCTTCATAATGCCCCACGATGTTTCCGGGTCCAGGTTACCCGTCGGCTCGTCGGCGATGATGACAGCCGGGTTGTTGACTATTGCCCGGGCAATAGCGACGCGCTGCTGCTCGCCGCCCGAGAGCTGCGAAGGAAGCGACAAGGCTTTGTCCTTCAAGCGGACAAGCTCCAGAACTTCCATCGTGCGCTTTTTGATATGCTTCTTGGGCGCTTCGATCACTTCCATAGCAAAAGCTACATTTTCATATATGGTCAACTTGGGGAGCAAACGGTAGTCCTGAAAAATCACCCCGATATTCCGGCGAACATAAGGAATTTTACGCTGCTTGAGCTTCTCCAGATTAAAGCCGTTGACGAATATTTGACCCTTGGTCGGTTTCTCTTCTCTATACATTAACTTCATAAAGGTAGATTTACCCGCCCCGGACGGTCCGACGACGTATACGAACTCGTTGCGGTCCACTTTTATATCAATACCTCGCAATGCATGCGTACCGTTGGAGTATGTTTTCCATACGTCCTGCATTTCGATCACAGAATCACATCCCTTTCGCACATAGCCTTTATCCATTCGACATAAAAGCCGAAAATCCTCTGCCGTCATCCGAAATTTCGTCTCTATCGGCTCAATTATATCATTTTTTTTGCAAGAATAGAAAAGCTGAACTTCTGCCAAAAGCCGGCCAGCGCGCTTCGTCCCCTGCCGCGCAGCCGTTGTCCGCGGCAGCCGGTAAATATGTCCGTCCCCGTCCGTCAGGGCCAGTACTATTTGCGCCGCTCCGGCGATACATATAAATAGATCAGGCTGAACGCCTGTCTGCTCTTATCGATTTGAATGCAAAGGAGCCGCTGGTCATGCCCCACTTTCGATTGTCCGATCGCTCTGTCTCCAAGTATAAAATCGCTGCGGCTCTGGCGCTGATGCTAGCGCTGGGCAGCGGCGGCACACTCTATATTTACGGAACGGGAAGCAAGCTGCCTGCGCGCCTGCAGGTCGCCGACTGGCAAGCCGGCGGGTTGACCTATGCGCAATTCCAAGCCCGGCTGGACGAGCAAATCAAGCTGTACAGCAGCATGAAGGTACGTCTGGCGTCACCGGACCCGCATGTGCCTGGCAAGGAGCTTTCGCTGGCCGAGCTCGGCTTGACCGTGCAGCGCGCAGAAGCCGATCAAGCGATCCAGACGCTGTTCCGCGCCCCGCTCAAGGATCGCATTGCCGCAAGGTGGACGCTTCGCCAAGCCCGGCTGCCGCTTCGTCTGTCTATCGACGCCGCCGCCCTGCAAGCCAAGCTGCCCCAGGTCTGGAAGGAGCTGTACGCGCAGCAGCCGGTTCCCGCGCAGCGAACCTTCGGAGCCGATGATTCCATTCATTATGTACCTGAGCAGCAGGTGCTGCGCATAGACGCCGCTGCGCTGCTCAAGGCGATTGAGGAGCAGCTGCCTGCTTTTAGCGGACAGTTGACCGGGGAACAAGCGTTGACCCTGACACTGCCGCTGGTCGCACAAAAACCCGCCGTTACCGTCGCCACCTTGCAGCAGCAGGGCATTGAACGTAAAATCTCTGAATTTACAACAACCTTCCCCGTATCCGGTCAAGGACGTATTCACAATATCCGCTCCACGGCGGCCTCGATTCAGGACCTGCTGCTCGCTCCCGGAGAGACGTTCGATTACAGTAAAATCATCGCGCAAACCGAAACCCGATTCGGCTTTCAGGAAGCGCCGGTTATTTTGAACGGCAAGCTGGTGCCGGGAATCGGCGGCGGTATTTGCCAGGTATCTTCGACTTTGTATAACGCTGTGCTGCGCACGGGGCTGGAAATCGTCGAGCGCCGCAATCATTCGCTGCCCGTCAGCTATGTGCCGCTGGGCCAGGATGCCACCTTTTCGACCGGCTATATCAATTTCAAATTCCGCAATACGAGCGGCGCTTACCTGCTGATTCGCACGGTCACGACCGACCGCAATGTGACGGTCAAGCTGTTCGGCCGCATGCCGGCCGGTTTGAGCTACGATATCGAATCGCATACCGTGGAGACCCTTGCTCCAACGGTGAAATATGTCCACAACCCTGCGCTGCGCCGCGGCGCCAGCGTCAAATTGAGCAGCGGCAAGCCCGGCTATGTGGTCGAAACCTATCGAATCGTCAAAATGAACGGCATCGTTACCGGACGCGAGCTGATTTCCAAGGACCGCTACAGCGCCACGCCGTCGCTTATCGCCGTGAATCAGGGCCAGCCCGTTCCGGACAACGGCAGCGAACCCGGACCCGGGAAGCCGATTGTCGAAGACGGTCTCAAGGGGCCGGTGTTCCAGTAAACGCCTCTGTGAACGCCGCCGCGCGCTAAAATGACACTCTACAACTGCATATGCAAGCTTATGACAGGTCATATGACTCTAGATACTAGGTCACTATGACTTTTTTCATTTATTCTAAGAACATGGAAGTCGAACACACGCCTTAAAGGAGGCACCGACCATGAGCAAAGCTGATTATTTCAAAGAGCTGGCCTACCGGCTTCGCGGACTCCCCGAGCGGGAGCGTAATAATATAATTTCCGTCTACGAGGAGCTGTTCCAAAAAGCGATGGAGAACGGCAAGCAGGAGGAAGAGGTTGCCCGATCGCTCGGCTATCCGCGCGTCCCCAATTGGGATAACGTGCGGGAACGCAGCGGCTACGACGAGCCGGCCCAGCCGGAGGATTCGCTGGCCCGGGAGTACGCGCCGGTTCCCGGCTATGCACCCGCTCCCGATTATGAGCCCCTGCAGCCGCCGCCGGTGAGCGGCCATGCCCGGCCAGAAGCAGGCCCCCCTAACAAGGCGGCAGGCGCAAGCGCATATGAGCAAGCCACCTACACGGCCGGGCAAACGCCGCCCTATTATCCGCAGCGGCCGCAGCACCACGGCTACCCGCCGCCGCCGTACGATTATCCGTATCCCGCCAAACGCGAATCGGGCGGCAAGGCGATTATCGTGAGTATTGCCCTCGGCTTTTTTAACCTGCTGTTTGTCGTTGGGCCGTTCTTCGGTCTCGTCGGGGCGCTGCTCGGCCTGTTCGTCGGCGGCGTAGCGATGCTGCTAGCTCCTCTGGCGGCGGTAGCTGCAGGCTGGTGGATGAATCCGGCCGACGATCTGCGGCTGCTTTTCTTCTCGATGCTGGCTTGCTTCGGCCTCGGCATCCTGCTGACGTCGTTCTCTGTGTGGCTGATCAAAGGCTTCGGCAAATTGACCTGGAAATATGTGCAATTTAACGTGAAATTGATTCGGGGGGTGTGATCGATGAAGCTGACCATGAAATTCATATTGCTGCTGGGCGTCGCTTGTCTGGTCGTCGGGCTGATCGGCACGGCCGCCACGCTGAAGGATGTGGATTGGAACACCGCCGGCGTCGACATCGATCTGGAGAAAAAGCTGCCCGCTGCCGATATCCGGCGCTTCTCGATTGAAGCGGACACCACCCCGATTACGTTCCTGCCCAGCTCGACGGACGAGATTGTGATTCATTTGAAGGGCACGGTCTCCGAGCAGCAAGCGGAGTATGTAAACATCGACACGGACGGTAGCGGCGCTCAGGATGTGAAGGCTGTCATTCGCACGGATAAAAAATTCCATATCGGCATCAGCGTCGCCGATATCAAAAGCTGGATGAGCGATTACCGGCTGCGCGCTGAGGTCGAGCTGCCCGGCAAGCTGTACGACGAGCTGCGCGTCAAAACGGATATCGGCTCCATTGAGCTGAACGACGTGAAGGCGCAGACGCTGATCGGTCAAACGAACACCGGCCGGATTCACGTCGGCCGCTTTGAGGGCCAATCGCTCCAGCTGCAGACGGACACAGGCGGCATTGAGGTGGAAGAAGCTACAGGCGACGTGCGCCTGCAAACCGACACCGGCTCGATCCGTGCCGGATTGCGCGACCCCGGCAAGACCATTAGCGCCAGCAGCGATATCGGCAGCATCGGGTTGCGTCTCCTGTCGCCGCTGGACTCGGCCAGCTTCGATTTGACGAGCGACATCGGCGGCATCGATTTCTCCGTACCGGGGGCAGCCGTAGACGAACGCGAACGCCATCGTCTGCACGGCACGCTCGGCGACGGCAGCGGCACGCATATCCGCGTGCAGACGGATACGGGGCATATTGAAGTGACGAAATAAACCGGCGAACCAAACAGGGCTGTCTCGCGAGGTAATATCCTCATGAGACAGCCCTGTTCCTTAATAAATGTCGCAAACCAAACGCACGTCCGTTCACAGCAAGCGCCGCGCCGGCGGCCGAATGCTTTTTGCAGCGAACATGGATCAGAGGCTGACCGTCATCGGACGGCTCCGCTCTCCTTACTTGCTTTTCTCCAAATACTCGGCGAACCACGCCTGCGATTGCTCCACAACCGTCTTGGCGCGATCGATCGCTGCGGATACCTGGCTGCTGGCCGTACCGCCGTATACATTGCGGGCATTCACCACATTCTCCGGCTGCAGCACATCGTAGATATTACCGTCGAACAGGTTGGAGAAGCCCGTAAACTCTTCGAGACTCAGGTCGAGCAAATATTTCTTTTGCTGAATGCAATAGAGCACGATTTTGCCGATGACTTCATGCGCTTGACGGAAAGGCAGCCCTTTGTTAACCAGATAATCGGCGATGTCCGTCGCGTTGGAGAAGTCCTGGTTGACGGCTTGACGCATCCGCTCCGTGTTGACCTTCATCGTCGATACCATCGGCGCAAACAATTGCAGCGCGCCTTGCAGTGTACGCACCGTATCGAACATGCCCTCTTTGTCCTCCTGCATGTCCTTGTTGTAAGCCAGCGGCAGGGACTTGAGCACGGTCAGCAGACCAAACAAATTGCCGTAGACGCGACCCGTTTTGCCGCGGACCAGCTCGGCGACGTCGGGATTTTTTTTCTGCGGCATAATCGAGCTGCCTGTGCAGAAAGCGTCATCCAGCTCGACGAACGCGAACTCGGTGCTCGACCAGAGCACCATTTCCTCGCAAAAACGCGACAGGTGCATCATGATCATCGAAGCGTTGGACAGAAACTCCAGAATGAAATCGCGGTCGCTGACGGCATCGAGGCTGTTCTCGTATACGCGGTCGAAGCCGAGCTGCTCGGCTACGAAATGGCGGTCGATCGGGAACGTCGTACCGGCCAAGGCGCCGGCTCCCAGCGGCAGCACGTTAATGCGCTTGTAGCTGTCCTGCAGACGCTCAATGTCGCGCTGGAACATGCTGACATACGCCATCAAATGGTGCGCGAACAGGATCGGCTGCGCGCGCTGCAGATGCGTATAGCCCGGCACGATCGTATCGAGATTGTTGGCTGCTTGCTCCAGCAGCGCCTCTTGCAGCTTGACCAGCAAGCCGACGAACTCAACCACGCGCTTGCGCAAATACAAGTGCATGTCCGTCGCGACCTGGTCGTTGCGGCTACGGCCGGTGTGCAGCTTGCCGCCGACGGGACCGATCTGGTCCATCAGCGTTTTTTCGATATTCATATGGATATCTTCATTCTGAATCGTATATTCCAGCTCGCCGCGGCGAATCATGCCCTGAACGGCATGCAAGCCGTCCTTGATTTTCTCCACGTCCTCTGCCGGCAAAATGCCGCATTTGCCCAGCATCGTCACGTGCGCCAGACTGCCTTGAATATCCTCTTCGGCCAGCTCCTTGTCGAACATGATCGAAGCCGTATACTCCTCGACCAGCTGGTCGGTTTGCTTGGTAAAACGTCCACCCCACAGCTTAGACACTCTAAATCGTGCTCCTTTCTTAACACACCCAAAGGCTTCCCGTTTTCGGAAAGCCCGTTTGTTTCCTGACTATGTAAAAACCGGGAGCCGGACAGGAGCGGAGTACACTCCCCGCACCGGCCGGCCGCAGCTTATTTCTTCGCGTTTTGTTCGACGCCGGAAGCAACCTTCAAGCGCAGCGCGTTCAGGCGGATAAAGCCGGTTGCGTCGCCTTGATTATAGGCTTTGGACGGATCGGCCTCCATCGTAGCGATGTCCGGGTTGTACAGGCTGACCGGGCTTTTCACGCCGGCGGCAATTACGTTGCCTTTGTACAGCTTGAGGCGCACGGTGCCGCTGACGTTCTTCTGGCTTTCCTGCACGAGCGCTTGAATGGCCAGACGCTCCGGCGCGAACCAGAAGCCGTTATAGACCAGCGACGCATACTTGGTGATCAGCGAATCGCGCAGATGCATCACTTCGCGGTCCATCGTCAGCGACTCCATTTTGCGGTGGGCCGTGAACAGGATCGTACCGCCCGGCGTCTCGTATACGCCGCGGCTTTTCATGCCGACAAAGCGGTTTTCGACCATGTCGACGCGGCCAATGCCGTGCTTGCCGCCCAGCTCGTTCAACGCTTCCATGACTTCAAGCGGCGACAGCTTCGCGCCGTTCAAGCCCACGCAGTCGCCTTGCTCGAACTCCAGCTCGATGTATTCCGCTTGATCCGGAGCATCCTCCGGGTCGACGCTCAATACGTACATGCCCTTGCTGTCGGTAGCGCTGGAATCGAACCAAGGGTCCTCCAGCATGCCGCTTTCGAAGCTGATGTGCAGCAGGTTGCGGTCCATCGAATACGGCTTGGCCGCCGAAGCCTGCACCGGAATGCCATGCTTCTCGGCATAAGCGATCATTTCCGCACGGCCCGGGAATTGCTCGCGGAATTCCTCCAGACGCCAAGGCGCGATCACGTCCAGCTCCGGCGCCAGCGCAGCGGCTGTCAGCTCGAAGCGCACCTGATCGTTGCCCTTGCCGGTTGCGCCGTGGGCAATCGCAACAGCGCCTTCCGCGCGGGCGATGTCCACCATCCGCTTGGCGATCAGCGGGCGGGCAATGCTCGTGCCGAGCAAATATTGCCCTTCATACAAAGCCCCGGCCTGGAACATCGGGTAGATGAAATCCTTCGCGAACTCGTCGCGCAGGTCGTCGATGTAGATTTTGGAGGCCCCGGTTTGCAACGCCTTTTCCTCCAGACCGTCCAGCTCTTCTTTTTGCCCGATATCGGCGGTAAAAGCAATGATTTCTGCGTCATACGTTTCTTTCAGCCATTTCAAAATGACCGAGGTATCGAGGCCGCCCGAATAGGCCAGCACGATTTTAGACTTTGCCATGAATTGATCTCTCCGTTTCTACGAATTACATAATTGCTGCCATAATGGCTTTCTGTGCGTGCAGACGATTCTCCGCCTGATCGAAAATAATCGAATGGTCGCCGTCGATGACCGGCTCGCTCACTTCTTCGCCGCGGTGCGCCGGCAGGCAGTGCATGAACAAATAATCGCTTTTCGCATGCTTCACCAGCGCTTCGTTAACCTGGTAGTTCTTGAACGCAATCTCGCGCTCCTTTTGCTCCGCTTCAAAGCCCATGCTGGCCCATACGTCCGTGTAGACGATATCGGCGTTTTCAATCGCTTCGCGCGGGTCGCGGCACACCAGCACACTGCCCCCGGTTTGCGCGCTGACGTCAGTCGACAGCTGAATGATCTCGTCGTCCGGCTCGTAGCCCTCCGGCGTCGCCACGGCAAAATGAATGCCCAGCTTGGCCGCGCCCATCATCAGCGAATGCACCATATTGTTGCCGTCGCCGATATAAGCCACCTTGAGGCCCTGCAGCTTGCCTTTATGCTCCAGAACCGTCTGATAGTCAGCCAGCGCCTGACACGGATGCGACAGGTCCGTCAAGCCGTTTATTACGGGAATGGTTGCGCCACGCGCCAGATCGATCACCTTGCGGTGCTCGTACGTACGGATCATGATGCCGTCCAAATAACGGGACATCGTCTGCGCCGTATCCCAGACGCTTTCGCCGCGTCCGAGCTGCAAATCGTTTTTGCTCAAAAATAAAGCCTGGCCGCCGAGCTGGTACATGCCGACCTCAAAGCTGACCCGCGTCCGCGTCGACGACTTTTCGAAAATCATGCCCAGCGTCTTGCCTTTCAGCAGTTCGTGCGGTTCACGGGCTTTTTGCTTACGCTTCAGTTCGATCGCCAGCTGAATCAAATATTGGATTTCCTCCGGCGTATAGTCCACCAAAGCCAGAAAATCGCGGCCTTGCAATTGAGCGGCCAGTTCCTCCTGCGCAGTTCCGATCACGGATTCACCCACACCTTTCTGTATTCAAATCTAAAACTCCGGTGAAAAACCAGTGTCCTCCAGTCAATAGCGGTTTCCACTCGCTGTTGTAGCCGGATTTTCCGATGAAATGACCCTGTTTGGGATAAAAATCCGTCTACAAAGGCTACCGTTGGCGTTGTTTCCGTTCCATGCCGACTCTCCGGCCATTGGCACCAGACCTCTAAACGGCTTACACCCTCTATTTCGCGAAAATAATCCCGGCTTACTGCACAGCAGCGGCAGCCTTTTGCGCCAGCACCTGACAAACGGCGTCAAGGCCCGCATCCAGATCGGCTTGCGGAATGGTCAGGCTCGGCGCCAACCGGATCACATTCGGCCCGGCCGGAATGACGAGAACGCCTGCTTCTTGCAGCGCGCTGATCAGCTCTCCCGCCGGCTGCGTGCATTCGATGCCGATCAGCAGCCCCTTGCCGCGCACTTCCTTGACGATCGGGTTGTCCGCAAGCCGCTGCTTCAACGTATCTATCGCGTACAGGCCGATTTCCTCGGCGCGCTTGACAAGCCCTTCATTCAGAATCGTCTCGATGGTCGCAATCGCTGCTGCCGTCGCAATCGGCGTTCCGCCAAAGGTCGAGCCGTGGCTGCCTGCGGAAAATGCCTCGGTCAGCTTCGCTTTGCCCAGCATGGCGCCAATCGGGAAGCCGCTGCCCAGTCCCTTGGCCAGCGTGATGATGTCCGGCTCAATGCCGTAATGCTCATACGCAAACAGCTTGCCGGTCCGGCCGACGCCCGTCTGAATTTCATCGACGATCAGCAGCAAATCCTGCTCCCGGCACAGCTGTGCCAGTTGCTGGATAAACGCCGGATCGGCCGGCGTAACGCCGCCTTCGCCCTGCACCATTTCCAGCATAATCGCACACGTCTTGTCACTGACCAACTGCTGCACAGCGGCAAAATCATTATAAGGCGCATACACAAAGCCGTCCGGCAGCGGATGAAAGCCTTCCTTGACCTTATCCTGCCCGGTGGCTGTCAGCGTGGCCAGCGTCCGGCCGTGAAACGATTTTTCGAACGTGATAATTTCGTAACGCCCGCTGCCTTGCACCTTGGAGGCATACCGGCGCGCCAGCTTGATCGCCGCTTCGTTCGCTTCCGCCCCGGTCGAGCAGAAGAACACCGCATCGGTACAGCTATGCTCGGTCAGCAGCTGGGCCAGCTTCTCCTGATTCGGGATATGAAACAGGTTGCTGACATGCCACAGCTCGTCGAGCTGCGCGACCAGCCGTTCCTTGACCGCTTGCGGCGCATGGCCGAGATTGGTCACGGCAATACCGCTCATCAGATCGATATAAGCTTTGCCCGTATCGTCCCACAGCCGGCTGCCCTCGCCCTTGATCATCGTAATCGGGTATCTGGCATAGGTCGGGAACAACGCGCTTTGTTGATCGTTACCCATCGCTTTCACTCCTTTGACGCAGCATGAATCCCAAGCGGGGTCCATCCCGCAAAAATTAACGCACGATCCGCGTGCCGATCCCGCCGCCCTTGAGCACCTTGCTCAGCACGTTCGGCTCCGCGCCGTTCACAATAACCACTTCCTGCACATCGCCCTGAATGCACTGCATCGCAGCGCGCACCTTGGGGATCATGCCGCCGTAGATTTCGCCGCTTGCGATCATCGCTTCGATTTCGGCAATGGTGGCCACAGGCAGCACCTGCTTCTCGCCATCTACGGTTTTCAAAATGCCCGGCACATCGGTGACGACGACCATTTGCTCCACGCCTAGATGCGAAGCTACCGCTCCTGCCGCCGTATCGGCATTGATATTGTAACGCTGTCCGCCGTCCGCTCCGAGTCCCACAGGCGCAATCACCGGAATGTAGCCCATTCCGACGACGCCCTGAATCAGCTCCGCATTGACGCGGGTCACGTCCCCCACGAGTCCAACCTCGTGGCTGTTGCTGACCGGCTGCGCTTCAATCAGGTGTCCGTCTACGCCGGACAAGCCAAGCGCTTTGGCGCCGGCCAGCTGAATTCGTCGGACGATCTCCTTGTTGATTTGCCCGGACAGCACCATTTCCACGACGTCCAGCACCGCTTCGTTCGTCTTGCGCAGACCGTTCACGAATTCCGTCTCGATGCCAAGCTTCGTCAGCGTTTCCGAAATCGCCGGACCGCCGCCGTGCACGATCACCGTCACGATACCTTCCTCCTGCAAACCGCGCATATCGGCAAAAAAGCTCTCCGGCAACGCCGCCAGCGTGCTCCCGCCGCATTTCA
The DNA here is from genome assembly GCF_004514475.2 of Paenibacillus athensensis. Classification (GTDB taxonomy): domain Bacteria; phylum Bacillota; class Bacilli; order Paenibacillales; family NBRC-103111; genus Paenibacillus_AL; species Paenibacillus_AL athensensis. The sequence continues at coordinate 60,557 of NZ_MYFO02000011.1, forward strand.
TTACAAAGCAATTGTTCTTCACAGCTTTCGTTCCCCTTTACTTGTCGCTTTGGCCGGAAGTGCGCAGCCCTGCCGAGAGCGGCGTGCTTGCCCCCGCACTGTGCGGTTCCCGTCATGACGCCGACTGTATAGCGGCGGACAGATTGCTGCGGCGGGGCTGGCATTGCGCGCCGCACAGCAGCGGCGTTTCCCGACCGCTCCCCGCGTAGGTCTTCCGCACGCGCACGACTCCCGGAGCGCGGTACCGGCCGTCCAGCAGCTGTTAGACCCGTGCAGCGGCTGTACCGCTCGCGCCGCCGCCTGTGCCGCTATACCGGCGGACCTGATCGATGCGGCCCTAAGCTCGCACCGTTCTGGCTGTTCTGCTAGCCGCCGTACAGCCGTTACCGCCCCTGGTCGCCGTCAGCCGCCCGCCACCCGATCAGGTCCGGTATGCCGCATTGATCCTTACATAATCATAAGTCAAATCGCAGCCCCAGCCCGTTGCCTTGCCGTCAGCCATATGTAAATCAACCTGAATTTGCACAAAATCGCCCTTCAAATATTCCGCTGCCCGCTCCTCGTCGAATTTCACCGGACGGGATTGCTCCAGCACCATGATATCGCCGAGCCGGATATCCACCGTCTCCGTATTCACCGGCTGGCCGGCCCGGCCGACTGCGGCGATGATCCGCCCCCAGTTGGCGTCGGCGCCAAAGCACGCGGACTTCACCAGGCTGGAGCCGATCACGGTCTTGGCAATCGCGCGCGCCGCATCGTCGGATGCCGCGCCTGCGACATTCACCTCGATCAGCTTCGTCGCGCCTTCGCCGTCACGGGCAATCGCCTTGGCGAGATATTCGCCGACGTATTGGAAGCCGGCCGCGAACGCTTCCCAGTCCGGGTGCTGCGGATGTAACGCCTCGTTCTCCGCGAGGCCGCTCGCCATCACCACGACCATGTCGTTGGTGCTGGTATCGCCGTCAACCGTAATCATATTAAACGTGTTGTCGGTCGTGCGGCTCAGCAGCTGCTGCAGGTAGCTGCTGTCGATCAGGGCATCGGTGGTCATGAAGCCGAGCATGGTCGCCATGTTCGGATGGATCATACCCGAGCCCTTGGCCGCTCCGGCAATGTGCACAGCTTTGCCGTTCACCGTGAGGCGGACGCAAGTCATCTTCTGCACGAGATCCGTCGTCAGGATCGCCTGACAGAAGTCGTCGCCACCGTCCGCCTTGACCCGTTGCGGCAGCTGCTCAATGCCGCCAAGCACCTTCGTCATCGGCAGCAGCTCGCCGATGACGCCAGTGCTGGTCACGCCGACATGATGTTCGGCGAGACCCAGCGCACGGGCGGCGGCGGCGCGCATCGCGAACGCGTCGTCTTCGCCCTGCTGGCCCGTGCACGCATTCGCGTTGCCGCTGTTGACGAGCATCGCTTGCAGCTTGCCCTCAGCGGCAATGCTCATCTGCGTGACGCGCAGCGGCGCCGCTTGGAACGCGTTAAGCGTGTACACGCCCGCCGCCGCCGCCGGAACGTCGCAGACGATGACGCCCAGATCGTGGCGCTCCGTCTTTTTCAATCCACAATGCAAGCCGCCTGCGCGAAAGCCCTTCGGCGACGTTACCGAACCATCGGGAACTACGGTAAATTTTGCTGAAGCCGTCATGTTTCTTGTTCACCTGTCCATTTCATCCATAATATAAAATCGCGGCCAGGCCGGCTGCGCCAAGCCTGCTTGCCCAAATATCCCCTTCACCTGCCACAGCCGCAAAACCGCACCCGCTCCTACGGATACACCGGCGAGAACAACAATCCGGTCGATTCTTCCCAGCCCATCATCAGATTCAGGTTCTGAATCGCCTGACCAGCCGCGCCTTTGACCACATTGTCAATGACGGAAACAATCGTCACCCGGCCCGTGCGCGCATCGACGGCAAAGCCGATATCGCAGTAATTCGAACCGAACACTTCCTTCGTCGCCGGCAGCTTGCCTTTATCCCGCACCCGCACAAAACGGCGTCCCTGGTAGAAATCGCGGTAGAGCGCAATAAAATCCTCTTCCGTATGCGCACCGTTTACCGTGGCGTACATCGTCGCCATAATTCCCCGCGTCATCGGCACCAGATGCGTCGTAAACGTCGTCACGACCGGCGCGCCGGCAATCCGGCCCAGCGCCTGCTCGATTTCAGGAATATGCTGGTGGCGGTTGACCTTGTACGTGCTGAAGTTTTCGTTCACCTCGGAATAGTGCACGCCAAGACCTACGCCGCGGCCCGCTCCGGACACGCCGGATTTGGCATCGATAATGATCGTAGCCGGATCGATCCAGCCCGCCTTCAGCGCCGGAATCAGCCCGAGCAGCGAAGCCGTCGGATAGCAGCCCGGATTCGAGACGAAATCCACGCCCTTCACCTCTTCGCCGAACACCTCGCACAAACCGTAGACAGCCTTGGCCAGATCCTCGTCGGAAGCCGGCTTATGCTTATACCACATCTCGTAAAGCGCCCCCGATTTCAAGCGAAAATCACCCGACACGTCGATCACCTTGAGCCCCGCTGCCAGCAGCTTGGGCGACAGGTCCGCACTGACGCCAGCCGGCGTAGCCAGGAACACCAGATCCGCCTTGCCGGCAATCAGCTCGACATTCAGCTCATCCAGCAAATCCACCATAATTTGATTCAAATGTGGAAAACCATCCGCAATCGGCGCTCCTGCGTTCGATGTAGAAATCACCGACGTAATTTTCACATGCGGATGCGCCTGCAAAAGCCGGATCAGCTCCGCGCCTCCGTAACCCGTCGCTCCCACGATAGCCGCTCTCAATTCCTGACTCACATGAATTCCCCCAAACGTTCCCAAAAAGATATGTATTATTATACAGTTTCATACATAATAATTCAATGCCTATTTTCCGCGATTTCTCGCGCGCACAGCCCAAAGAAATCAGCGCGGATTCAGCGAAGCTTCACGGCTTTTTCGGCATTCCGTCCATCGGTCTACCGTCTGTGCATCCCCCGCTCCTCTTGCATTTCCCCAAGGCCAATATACACTTTATGCAAAGAATTCTGCATATTTATCCACTTGCTTTAAGAAGCCCGCCTTTGCTGAACAGCAGACGCACCCCCTCTATTATCCCAGATGAAGCGCCCTTTGGGCAAATCCAACTTTGACAGTTCGGCGAACGCCGGAGCCGTCCTTTCTGGTATCGCTTTCACAAAAGCTCGGGCTGCAACCCCGTGCTCCGGGCCTGCCCCTGCCAATCTTTCGCCCCTTCAGCGGGGTCGGCCAAATCCTTCGCCCAGCACCTCGTGCGCCTCGCTGAGAATCACAAACGCCTGCGGATCCACCGCATGGACCAATGACTTCAGCCGGCTCACTTCATTTTGATTGACCACGACCATCAGCACGACGCGCGCCGCTCCGGTAAACCCGCCCGCTCCGTTCAGCTCCGTCAGCCCGCGATCCAAATCGTACAAAATCGCCTGACGCAGCTCCTCCGTGCGCTCGGAAATAATGAACGCCATTTTGGAGTAATTAAAGCCTAGCTGCACCACATCAATCGTTTTCGTCGTAATAAACAAACCGATCAGCGCATACAGCGCATTTTCCGGGGTAAACACCAGCCCGGCCGTCACAATCACCAGCCCGTCCAACACCGCAATCGAATAGCCCAAGCTCATCCCTGTATATTTATGCAAAATCTGCGCCGCCAGCCCCAGCCCGCCCGTCGAGCCCCGGCCCTTGAAGACGATGCCCAGACCGAGCCCGGTGCCAATACCGCCGTAAATACTTGCCAGCAGCGTATTGTGCGTAGGCGTGGCCACATGTGCCGTCAACAGTACGCACAGCGGAAAAATCACCGAGCCCACCGCTGCCTTCACCCCGAACTGCCCGCCCAGGAGCCACAGCCCCAAGCCAAAAAGCGGAATATTCAACGCCCACTGCGTCAGCGCCGGGCGGATGCCGATCAGATGCTGCACAATGGTCGAAATGCCCGCTACCCCGCCCGAGGCAATCTGATTCGGATTTAAAAACGCATTGAAGCTAAACGCCATAATCAGCGAACCCGCCAGCAGCAGCACATATTCGCCGACCGTCTGCAGCTTGCCGTTAACGCCGGTTCCCGTTCGTTTTCTGCCCATGGGTAGCTCCTTCCTTCACGCATAAAAAAAATCCTACACCGCTCTAAGGTGTAGGATGTTCGTCTGCTTGCGCCAGTATGCGCCTTGTCGGCGATTCGCGCGCCCGAGGCGTGGGATCGCTGCGTCGGTTCCTGCATGCTGCCGCATCACGCGCGGCTCCCGAAGTGCGGTGCCCTCCGTTCAGCGGCTGCCGATCCCGACTCCCCTCCGCATCGCGCGCGACTCCCCAAGCGCGGTGCCCTCCGTTCAGCGCCCGCGGTCGCGACTCTCCTCCGCAACGCGTGCAGACCCCGGAGCGCGGTGCTCGCCGTTCAGCGGCTGCCGATCCCGTCTCTCCTCCGCAACGCGCGCAGACCCCGAAGCGCGGTGCCCTCCGTTCAGCGCCCGTCGGTCCCGTCTACTCCTCCGTGCGGCGAATCTGCAGCCGCAGGTACGCATCGATGAACGCATCGAGATCGCCGTCCATCACAGCCCCGACATTGCCCGTCTCTTCGTTCGTTCTGTGATCCTTCACCATGCTGTACGGGTGAAACACGTAGGAACGAATCTGGCTGCCCCAGGCAATGTCCGACACCTCGCCGCGAATTTCCGCCAGATGCTTCTCCTGCTCCTCGATTTTCTTCTCGTAGAGCTTGGAGCGCAGCATCTTCATCGCCCGTTCGCGGTTTTTGATCTGCGAGCGCTCGGTTTGGCAGCTCACCACCACGCCCGTCGGCATGTGCGTAATCCGCACCGCCGAATCCGTCGTGTTGATGTGCTGGCCGCCAGCGCCGCTGGAACGATACGTGTCGACCTTGAGATCTTCGGTGCGGATCTCAATCTCCACGTCATCGTCAATCTCCGGCATCACATCGCACGAGACGAACGACGTGTGCCGCCGGCCCGACGCATCGAAAGGGGAAATGCGCACCAGTCGATGCACGCCTTTTTCCGCCTTCAGATAGCCGTAAGCATTAAAGCCCTGAATGAGCAGCGTTACACTCTTCACGCCTGCTTCATCGCCGGGCAAATAGTCCAGCACCTCAACCTTGAAGCCGCGTTTCTCTGCCCAGCGCCGATACATCCGCAGCAGCAGCTCCGCCCAATCCTGCGACTCCGTGCCGCCCGCGCCCGGATGCAGCTCCAGAATCGCATTCAGCCGGTCGTACGGCTGGCTTAACAGCAGCTGCAGCTCGAACGCCTCCAGCCGCTTGATCAAGCCGGCGATTCCGCTGCCGATCTCGGCGGCCATGCTGGCGTCGCCTTCTTCTTCAACCAGCTCGACCATGACCTGCAAGTCGTCGAACTCGCCGGACATCGCCTGAAACTGGTCGACGACGCCTTTGATCGCGTTAAGCTCGCCAATGGTCCGCTGGGCTTTTTCGTTGTCGTCCCAAAAATCGGGCGCCGACATTTTTTCCTCAAAATCTCCGATCGCTTCGAGCTTATGATCTAAGTCAAAGAGACCCCCTTAATTCCGTTAATCGCTTTGCCGTCTCTCTTAAATCCTGTTTTACTTCCGGTTCCAACATGTAACAACACCTCTTTACTTGTATTCGGCCAAATGGCCCGCAGCGGACAACGTCTCACGACAAACCCACCAGTCCGCAACCCCTCCGGCAACCGCCGTAAGGCTGACACTGCACTCCCCACGAACGAGCTGTCGACTGCCCACTGCAGGCTTCAAAGCGGCACACCGTGCCGCGCAGCCCCGATGAATCGGAACCACACCGCACGGCGCGCTTTTCAAAAACTCTCTGTTTTATTTATTCATGCCGTGGCACTGCTTATACTTCTTGCCGCTGCCGCAATGGCACGGATCGTTGCGCCCGATGCGATCATCGCGCACGAGCGGCTTGCTGCCGCCGGCTTCGTTTTTCGGATCGACCGCTTGCCCTTCGGCTACCGCCTGGCGCTCCAGATTGCTTTCCACATGCGCCTTCATGATATAAGTCGCGACTTCCTCTTGAATATTCCCGATCATCTCGTGGAACATCTCGAAGCCCTCGAACTGATACTCGCGCAGCGGATCGGTGCCGCCGTAAGCGCGAAGATGAATCCCTTGACGCAGCTGATCCATCGCATCGATGTGGTCCATCCATTTGCTGTCTACCGCGCGCAGTACAACAACCTTTTCGAATTCACGCATGAATTCCGGACCGATCTGCTGCTCGCGCTCATCGTAACGCTTGCTCACGATCTCTTGCACGTACTCGATAATTTCATCCTGCTCTTTGCCCCAGATGTCCTTCTCCGTAATCTGGCCTTCCTGCAGGAATGAGTTGTTGATGAACGTCGCGACTTCCTCCAGCTCCCACTCCTCGGGAATTTGATCCTCCGGACAATGCGCCTTCACGACGCGCTCGATGACCGATTTGATCATGCTTTCGGCAATTTCGCGAATATTTTCTGATTCCAGCACCTCGCGGCGCTGCTTGTAAATGATTTCCCGCTGCTGATTCATCACGTCGTCGTATTGCAAAACGACCTTCCGCACGTCAAAGTTATTCCCTTCAACGCGTCTTTGCGCAGACTCGATCGCCCGGGTAATCAGCTTGCTTTCAATCGGCTGATCTTCTTCCATCCCCAGACGGTCCATCATCGCCATAATATTCTCGGCGCCAAAACGCTTCATCAGCTCGTCGCCCAACGAGAGGTAGAACTGTGAGGAGCCCGGGTCGCCCTGACGTCCGGCACGACCGCGCAGCTGGTTATCGATCCGGCGGCTTTCATGCCGCTCCGTACCTATAATATGCAACCCGCCAACATCCGCCACGCCTTCGCCCAGCATAATATCCGTACCGCGGCCGGCCATGTTCGTGGCAATTGTCACGGCGGCCGGCTGGCCCGCACGCGACACAATCTCCGCCTCTTCGGCGTGATATTTCGCATTCAGCACCTTGTGCGCAATGCCCTTGCGCTTGAGCATTTCCGACAGGCGCTCGGAATTTTCAATCGACACGGTGCCGACCAGCACCGGCTGGTTCTTTTTATGACGCTCGATAATTTCTTCAACGACAGCCAGGAACTTGCCGTTCTCCGATTTGTAGACAATATCCGGCATATCCTTACGAATCATCGGACGGTTCGTTGGCACAACGACGACTTCGAGGCCGTAGATCTTTTTGAACTCCTCTTCTTCCGTCTTGGCCGTGCCGGTCATACCCGCGAGCTTGCGATACATCCGGAAATAGTTCTGGAACGTAATTGTCGCCAGCGTCATGCTTTCATTCTGGACCTCCAGCTGCTCCTTGGCTTCAATCGCCTGATGCAAGCCGTCGCTATAACGGCGTCCGGTCATAATCCGGCCCGTAAACTCGTCAACGATCAGGACCTCGCCGTCCTGAACGACATAGTCCACATCCAGCCTCATGATCACGCGAGCCTTGAGCGCTTGGGTAATATGATGGTTCAACGTCACATTCTGATGGTCAAAAAGGTTCTCGATGCCGAACGCTTTCTCGGCTTTAGCCACACCGGCTTCCGTCAGCGCAACCGATTTCACCTTGATGTCAACCGTGTAATCTTCTTCTTCATTTAATCTGGCGACAAAACGGTCCGCCGCATAGTACAAATCCGTCGATTTGGCAGCTTGTCCCGAAATAATCAGCGGCGTCCGCGCCTCGTCCACCAGAATCGAATCCACTTCGTCAATTACGGCAAAATAAAGCGGCCGCTGCACCATTTGTTCCTTGTACAGCACCATGTTATCGCGCAAATAATCGAAGCCGTATTCATTGTTCGTTCCATAAGTAATATCGCAAGCGTAAGCCGCCCGTTTCTCATCATGCGAAAGGTCATGCAGGTTCACCCCGACCGTCAGACCGAGGAACTCGTAAATACGACCCATTTCCGCGCTATCGCGCTGCGCCAAGTAGTCGTTGACCGTCACTACGTGGACCCCTTGTCCAAGCAGCGAGTTCAGATATACCGGCAGCGTGCCGACGAGCGTTTTACCTTCACCCGTTCTCATCTCGGCAATGCGCCCTTCGTGCAGCACCATGCCGCCGACCAACTGTACGTCGTAATGCCGTTTACCGAGCACCCGTTTGGACGCTTCGCGGACAACCGCAAACGCTTCCGGCAACAAATCGTCCAGGTCCTCGCCTTTTTCCAGTCTGCTGCGGAACTCCGCCGTTTTGCCTTTCAGTTCTTCGTCGGACAAGCCGGTAACCGTCGGCTCAAGGCTATTAATGTGGTCGACCACTTTCAGCATCCGCTTGATTTCACGTTCGTTGGAATCACCAAAAATCTTTTTAACCAGTCCTAGCATCGGTGAACCCCTTTCCCTTGCATTCGTATCCTTAAATTGTATCAGTTTGGCGGACACGCCGCAACAAAGCGCGCGTACCGGCGCCTGCTTTTTCCATTTTCCCTGAAGGTTCGGCCTGCAGAAGCCGTTTTCAGCCCTTCATCCGTCACTAATAGTATGAAAAGGCAACGAAATTTGCATGCACGAAAAAGGAGGCGCTCAGCGCCCCCTCCATCCCGCAATCCGATTCAGGATTGCGTTTGTTTATTCAAGCGGTCCATCAATTTATTGCGCCGGCTCAATCAAACCGTACTTGCCATCGTCACGCTTGTACACCACGTTCACTTGATCCGTGTCCATGTTCGCAAAAACGAAAAACGAATGGCCAATCATATTCATCTGAAGGATCGCTTCCTCCACATCCATAGGCTTCAGATTAAAGCGCTTGGTGCGCACAAGTTCAAATTCATCTTCTTCGTCTACCACGGCCGTTGAAGCTCCCATAGCCTCCATACGGAACAAGTCCCGTTTGCCGCCTTCCTGACGAATTTTGCGGTTCGCTTTGGTTTTATGCTTGCGAATTTGGCGTTCCAGCTTGTCGATCACCAAATCCACCGAAGCGTACATGTCATTATTTCGCTCCTCCGCTCGGAGCATTACACCGGATAGCGGAATCGTCACCTCAATTGTTTGCAGCCCTTTCACTACGCTCAAGGTCACATGCACTTCAGAAGTAAGGGGAGCTTCAAAATACCTCTCTAGCCTGCTCAATTTTTTCTCAACGTAATCCCTGAGGGCTTCTGTCACTTCCAGGTGTTCTCCACGAATGCTAAAATTCATAGTACAACTCCTCCCTTCTCTTACAAGTATACTACATTCAACGCTCCCTTCAAAATTCCTTTATATTTGACCTACTTTTTCCCGAAAATAAAAACACCCCGACTTCTCGAGGTGTCCGTTCGTTCTATGCATGCGGCTTCCCGCGTGAACTATTCGACTTTGGTTACATTGGCAGCCTGCGGACCGCGCGCGCCCTCTACAATATCAAATTCCACCTGCTGGCCTTCTTCCAGCGTTTTGTAGCCAGGAGCGTTAATGGCAGAGAAATGCACAAAAACGTCGCCCTGCTCAGTTTCAGGCTCAATAAAGCCATATCCTTTTTCTGCGTTAAACCATTTTACTCGACCCAGCATTGCAACACATTCCCTTCATCTTCAAATAAAATGTAAGCCCTTACCTTTCGAATATATCACCGTTCCGCTTGACCTGTCAATTTATCGGGCCCAAAAGAGGCCAAATATTTAGAAAATTCGCGTATTCACATTTCCTTAACATTCACAAACCTCCCTGAAAGCTTGTTTTCATTAGTTATTCACAAAGATGTCCACATTATCCACAGTTCATTTTTTCTTTTATTCACAACTTTTTCCCCCTTATCCACCGAGTTATGCACAAACCGGCCCGGCATTTGCCACAAAACAAAAAACCTTCCGCTGGTACCGGAAGGTTCTCGAAAACATCGAATTATTTTTTCTTGTCAAAAAAGAAGCTTTCGCCGTCATAAGCATGATCGTAAGCGTTCCGCTGTGTTCGGCTGGTTTCGAATTTTTGCAATTGCTCTCTGGCCTCGCTGCGGAGCGCCTCCATTTTAGCCTTAAAGATCGGATCCTGGCGAAGCACCTCTTGAATTCTGCCGCGATACAACGCCTGCTGAGCCGTGGTCAGGGAAACAGAAGCAATGGAATTGATAATCGCTGCGCGGCTCTCCATAAACTCGCCCAATTGCTCGTAATCCATGTTGGGCAGCTGCTCGAGCCCTTGCCTCGTCAACTCCTCCAACCTTTGGATCAGGCTATCCATGTACTACACCGGCCTTGGACGGCGCCGCCGCATTAACCTGCTTGGCGGCTTGAACCCACGTCTCCTTGAGTTCGACCAAATAACCAAGCACCTCTTCAGCCGGCTCAACAGCCTTCTGAATGTTCGCTTCCATTAGCCTGCGATTGAAATAATCGTACAGCGAAAGCAGTCCGCTGGCCACCGGAGAGGATCGATCCAATGTAATCGAAAATTCGCTGACAATATCCTGCACTTTAACCAGATTCGTATTAGCTTCTTGGAAATTGTTGTTCTTCAACGCTTCAATGGCCAGACGGCAAAAACGGATACCACCGTCGCAAAGCATAATCAATAGCTGCGCTGGCGTAGCGGTCTGAACGGTAGACTCCAAATATTTATTGCGTTGCGGCTGTAGCATGGATGTCCCTCCTAGTTTTAAATACGACCATCTTAGCCGAACTGCTGGGTCAATTGAGCGCTTTGCGTTTCCATTTGGGAAAGATACTTTTCCATAGCTGTAAATTGGTTATAATAACGCGTCTGCAACGCGTCAAGCTTCGTCGTATAGTCATCAATTCGCTTGTTCATTTGCGAGATTGTTTTACCCATCAAATAGCTGGAATCCACGCTTGTCGTTGCGCCGGCTTTAGCCGTAATCTGCTTGATCAGCGCATCAGCTTTGTCATAAAGACGTGTTGCCAACCCGTCGCCGCTATCCGAATCCTTGAGCCCGTCATTGGCGTTAAACAGCGCCATCACTTCATCCGGCTTTTCGGCAATCGCCTTTTTCAGCTTGTCATCGTCCATATAAATTTTGCCGTTTTCCAAATAACTTCCGGAAATCGAGGTGCCTACAACCAGACTCGTTGAAATACCAATCTCTGAAAGGCTCTTGGCATTGCCGGTCGGCAGCCCCTGAACAATATTGGAAAAGGATGTACGGAAATTCGTTAAGCCGCGAGTTAGAATAGAATCACTGCGCAATAAGCCGCTTTTGGCCTTCTCTTCCCAAGACTTGATTTGGTCATCTTTCATTTCAGAACGCTGGTCATCCGTGAGCGGCTGAAAATCGCGATACTGCTTTTGCGTGACTTCGGAGTTAATGGTGCTGATCAAATCATTATATTTATCGATAAAACCTTTAATCGCGTTATAGATCGTATCCACATCACGTGTGTTGGTTACATTCACAGCAGCATCGGAAGGAGCCTGCTCCTTCTTCGCCGTAAACGTCATTCCATTAATTGAAAACGTGTTGGTATCGTATTGTGCAACCGCACCGTTAAATTCGATCTCCGCTTTGGTACCGGTCACGGAAAACGAAGAATAATCCAGATCATTGGTTACTGTCGGCTGCAGAGCCGGATTCGAATCCGCCGCATCCAATCCCAACTTGGAGAGCACGTTTACCGAATCGGAGGTCTGGTCACTAAATGTGATCGACTGCGTATCGTCCGGATTAAAGAATGCAATTTTGTTATTCGCGTCCAAATAGGCGGATACACCCGTTTTTCCAATATCGGAGCTATTGATGGCGTCAATCAGCTTGCCCACCGTCGTTGTCTTGCTTACATCAAAATCGACTGTCTTCGAGCCTACAGAGATGCGCAACTTCTGTGCCGGAGTCATGTTCTCGTCAATCAGCGTAGCGCTTCCTCCGCCAAAAGCCACACCTCCAGTCACCGTTTGTCCGGCGTCAGGTACAGGCGCTGATGCAGGGTTTGCAGGGGCTACCGGCAGCTTTAACACAGTTGCCAGCAAATTTTGCGTATCATTGTCGCCGATACTTTGCATTTTAAGATTAATTTTAGAATTGCTTCCCGTCGAAGACGATACAAAAAACAACTTATCGATCGCAGCATCGTAGTTCAAGCTGACGCCGGTAATATTAGATTTGCCATTCACCGTGGCCACCAAGGATTCAATCGTATCGGTGGATTTGACTGTAACGGTTGCTGTGCCTTTCTCTCCGCCTACAGTCAGCGTAGTGTCGCCGCTAAGTCCCAGGGAAGCCAGCGTTGCTTTACCGTCAGACGCTCCCAAGGAGGCCGAAGTCACCGACGCTGCTTTAGCCAGCTTATTGACCTTAATCGAATAAATGCCTTCGGTAGCGCTCGAGCTGGCCGAGACCGACACCACGCTTTCATCGGCTGACGAAGATTTCTTGGTTTGATAAGTGGCCTGCAGTTTCATATTGAAAGCCGCATTCCGGAAATCCATAATCTTTGCGTTCATTGTGCGATATTCATCGCGTTGCCATTCCAAGGTTTGCTTCTGCTGCTTCAGCTTGTCTTGAGGCATCCGTGCCGCTTTCATCAGCTTACTGACGGTATCATCGATATCAATACCTGAGTTGGAAAAACCGTTTAAGCGCATGACCATTGGTCCATCACCATCCCTTTATTCATTGTTACACAGCTATCTGCGTTCATCAACGAGAATACCGGCCATTTCCCAGAGTTTGGCAACAAAATCCAAACTTTTTTCAGGTGGGATCTCACGGATCACTTCGCCTGTATCTTTATCCAACACCTTCACGGAAATCAATTTGGTCTTTTGATGGATGGAGAATTCTAATGATGTCGTCTTGCCTTGCACGGCTTTAATCGCATGTTCGATGGCTTTAACGAGCTGGGCGTCGCTAATGGTAACATTCTCACCGCTCAACTCCGCTTGTCTGAGTTCCTGAGTGTTGTTAATTGTAGACGGGATCAAAAGCACTGCATCCAAATTCGCGCCTTCGGCTTTCGTTTTGATCGCCGGTTCCACAGGCGCTGGTCGATCCGCTCCAGGCTGGTTGCCTAATCCACCTACTGACATATTAAAGCTCATAGCAAGAACCTCCATCCGAGTATAGATATATCATTTATATCGGCTAAATATCCGGCAGATATTAGAGGCTTGCATGATTTTTTATAACTCGCCCATGCTTCATGACCTGTTACACATTGTAATTACAATCCTGCTGTAGCAACTATAACGACTTCTCACAAAACCGATCCAAATAGTACCCAGATACCTTTGCAACCGAATCAATGACGTCTTGCACGTCTTGCTCGGTCATTTTCGGAAAAATGGGGAGGGTAATTGCACTTTCGTAATACATTTCTGCAACAGGGCACTGATGAGGGGTATACCCCAGCTTTTTGTAATATGGCTGAGAGTAAACAGGAATGTAGTGGACATGTACCCCGATGTTTTCTGCCCGTAAGGAATCAAAAAGTACTTTTCGACCTACTGGGAATCTCGCCAAATCAAATCGAAGCATATATAAATGCCAGCTGGAACATGATTTTTCATGCTGATACGGTGTTATCACACCCTCCAGTTTAGAAAAGGCTTCCGTATAAGTAGCGGCAATTTCCCTTCTGCGCTCAACAAACTGTTCTAGCTTTTGCATTTGCGAGCAACCCAACGCGGCTTGCAAATCAGTCATTCGGTAATTATAGCCTAAATCAATCATCTCATAATACCAAGCGCCATCATTTTTCAACATCAGGGAAGGATCCTTGGTCATGCCATGATTTCTGAAAAGCAAAAGCTTTTCGTAATACAATCGAGAGTTGGTTGTAATAACGCCCCCCTCTCCAGTTGTCACATGCTTGACGGGATGAAAGCTGAACATCGTCATGTCCGCCAACTTTCCTACTTTCTGTCCTTTATATTCTGCCCCCAACGAATGCGCTGCGTCTTCAATAAGTACAAGACCGTACTCTTCGGCTATCTCCCGTATGGCATCCATATCCGCTGGCTGCCCTGTAAAATCCACAGCTATAATCGCTTTCGTTTTGGGCGATATTTTTTGGCGAATGTCCGCCGGGTCTATGTTATAGGTGTCCAACAGAATATCGGCGAATACCGGCACACCACCCTGATAAATTACAGCATTGCTGCTCGCTAAGAAAGTGATCGGGGTGGTAATGACTTCATCCTCTTGACCAATGCCGGCTGCGAAGCAGGCACCATGCAATGCCGCGGTGCCATTACAGAAAGCTATTGCGTAGGAAGCACCTGTATACGAGGCCACAGCCTTTTCAAACTCTTCAATCTGTGGTCCTTGCGTAATAAAATTACTCTCGAGAGCTGCAATTACAGCGCTGATATCGCTACCGTCAACCCACTGCTGCCCATATGGCAGCATCGTATCTCGAATCGGCGAACCACCCTGAATAGCTAATTTGCTCATCGGTTACTCACCTCTCTTTGTGGTGCTGACTCTATGATATCAGATCGCTAGTCTTCATCCATTCCATTGTTCGCATAATTCCTTCTTCCAAATCGACTTGCGGCTTCCAGCCTAGTAATTCTTCCGCTTTTGCATAATTGCAGAGAAGCTTCTGAATTTCGCTTTGAGGGTGAATATGCGGCACATGTTTGATTCTGGTGGAGTCTTGGACAATAAGAGATGCAAGATCATTAATAGATATATCGCGTCCTAACCCCGCATTGACAATGTTTCCATTAACTCGCTCGGAATAACCGGCTTTTACGACAAAACGGGCACAATCTTCAACATAAAGCAAGTCGCGAGTTTGTGTCCCCTCGCCGTATATGTGAACGTCCTTACCCGCCAACTTATTTTTTATAAAAATCGCGACGACTCCGCCTTCTCCCCCAGTCCTTTGGAAAGGCCCATACGTATTGAAGGGCCGGATCACGACAACCGGCAGGCCGTAGGCGTAATAGTAGGAGAGAACCATGTTTTCTGCGGCGATCTTGGCGCCGGCATAAGGCGATGCAGGCTTGATCGGATGCAGCTCCGTAATCCCTTTTTCGTCAAGACAACGGTCATAAACCATACAAGTACTCATAAATACTACCTTGACCTGATGCTTGCGGCATTGTTCCATGATAAAAAAAGTGCCTACAGTATCGTTGTTGAACGTAGTACGAGGATCGTCGATAGAATCCTGAACGTTAATCGATGCCCCTAGGTGATAGCAAATATCAAAAGCATGCTCTGAAAAAAGCTGATCTAAAAGCTCCTCATCCTTGATGTCACCGATAATAAACTGCTTGAGGCCAGCATGCTTCTCAAAAGCCGCTAGATTTTCTGCACGTCCGTTAGACAAATCATCAAGTATCCAGACATCATGTCCATCATCCAGCAATTGCTTAGCAACCCATCGACCGATAAATCCGGCACCGCCAGTCAATATAATATTCATTCGCTTCTCCTTTGAACATGATTTTCGTTATTCGAAAAGCTCCCACGAAAGCGGCGTCCCCTTAGGAGCATGTTTAGAAATTCGTTTTCCAAGCAATATCGAATAATATTTAGGTGAAAGCCCGTATCCGGGCCGAATGGCTCTCATACTATCGGAACTCAGCGCTTCTCCCGCTTCCAAATCTCTGGTGATGTACAAGGAGCGTCTGAACTTCATCGATTTCAACTCCGCCTGCTGGGGACCATACTGTACTTGCCCCAAAGCTTGCCACGCCCGCTCCGTTTCTGTAACCAGCAGACGCATCTCCTCTGCCTCCATGGAGAAAACGGAATCAACACCTCCCTCGGCTCGGGAAAGCGTGAAGTGCTTCTCAATAACGGTGGCCCCTAAAGTAACACTGGCTACGGCCACTCCCAATCCTAGCGTGTGATCGGACAAGCCAACTTGGCATCCAAATAGCTTCCTCATATGAGGAATCGTGACGATATTTGAATTCTCAGGAGAAGCCGGATAGGTGCTTGTACATTTTAACAACACGATATCTGGGCAACCAGCCGCCCTTGCCGTTCTCACCGCCTCGTCGAGCTCAGCTACCGTTGCCATTCCTGTGGAAAGAATAATGGGCTTACCGGTAGCAGCTACTTTTTGAATCAGCGGCAAATCACTGTTTTCAAAAGAAGCAATTTTATACAGAGGAACGTCCAGTGTTTCTAGAAAATCGACTGCTGTTTCGTCAAACGGCGTGCTGAAGCATAATAAGCCGTGTTGCCTACATCTTTCCATAATGGGCAAGTGCCATTCCCAGGGCGTATAGGCTTGTTTGTAGAGCTCGTACAAAGAATTTCCTTTCCATAGACTGGTTTCGTCTTCAATGTAGAAGCTTCCCTCTTGTAAATCGAGTGTCATCGTATCTGGAGTGTAGGTTTGCAGCTTTAATGCATCAACCCCTGTCGCTGCAGCGGCATCGACAATTTGTAAAGCTCGTTCCAAAGATTGATTATGGTTACCTGACATTTCAGCAATGATAAAGGGACGGCTATCGTCCCCTATTGCTCTGCCATTTACATAAAAAGTTCTCATTCCTGCTCCAACCCTCCATCATCGCTTTGTAAGGCCTTCCCTACTAAAATTGAAACCGGAGTGTCCCACCCTAATGACAGTAAATTTGTGAAACGCTCTTTATCTTTAACGAAATGAAACGAGCCTGTCCCTTGCTGCAAAACAGGATCGATTCGGTTCGCTTTGATTTCTGGCCAAAGACGAGTAAATAAACGTTCAATCTGCTCTGTTAATTTAATGTAGCTTGTTCGCAATGTCTCCCCATCCGTAAAATCCGCCAATTCTTGTGCGATTATTTTACCAGTGTCGATACCTTTGTCTATATAATGAATGGAAACCCCCTTTGGCGTATTCTCCAAGAAGCTCCACAAATTAGGGTCTGCCCCTCGATTCCACGGCAAGTATGAAATGTGCAGATTGATCACTTTGTTTGACTTTTGTTGCAATAATCGTTCACCAATGATATACCTGTACCCGTAACTGATAATCCAATCTGCCTGCTGCACAATGGGGTCTTTCTCATAAACCTGTCGTTCTGTAAAAAAAACCGTATCCCCTTGGTCACTAAAGTAACGATTCAAGTGTTCCCTGAAGGGGCCAAGTACTAATACATGCATATACTCTCATCCCTTCGGAAATAGTAAGTAATTGCATACTCGCTCAACCCCTAGACCATCAACCATCTCAGCAGCATATCTGCTTGCCCGTGAGATCCAGAATGGGTTGCAAATTGCGAGCTCCCACGCTTCTTGCAACTCACTCTCGGTGACCATCCCACTGTGCCCTAAATACACGTCAACGCCAAGGCGGTCCGAACTTCGTGCAATGTCTCTCTGATTTTCTGCGTTGGTTATAATAAGAGCGGGCAGCCCCATGCAATATCTCTCCCAAGTAAGGGTTCCCCCCGAACAAATAGCGATATCACATTCTCTCATGACTGATGCTACATGTGAAGTTTGCACCAGTAGCTCGTATTGTTCGTTTTGTTCACAAATTGCACTAATCTTATGTAAATGGGGATTATTTTTTCCCGTTATGATTTTCAACTTCACCTGATCAGTAGAACCTCGAAGCGCTTGAAGAACAAATTCCGTTTCATTGGTCGGATCGGTTCCGCCAAAACAAACAAGCGCTTGTTTGACCTCAGCCAATCTTGAGCCCAAGCCAACTCTATGCTGGGAGAACTCAGGACGTAGTAGTGCATAAGAAGGGCCTAATAATTGGTGACAGCTAGGTTGAACCCACCTACTGTATCTGCTGTCCATATCCCGGTAGAAGTTTTGATCCAATAGTAAATTACAGTCATGCTGTCTGTCCGCCAAATCATCGATCACCATTATCCGATCTGCGAATTTCTTGGCCTCCGTCTGCCAATATGCATCCAGCTTGTAATGATCCACAATCACCCAGTCGTATCGCCCCTTCACAGGGCAATCAAGCAGCGTGCGCGCGATGAGCACCGGATAGCCTTTAGCGGTGATCAAATCATTCACATTTCCTAATTCATCACAGCACATAAAGAAGATATGTGCTCCGTGCTTTTTCAATTCGTCAGCCAAGACTAAACAACGCATCACGTGTCCGGTTCCAATCATAATGGAGGAATCCACTCGAAACAAAACGTTCATTGCGACCTCTCAGGAATTAGTCTCCAACTTCTTTTGTTCAATATGGGCGTTAATCTTTAACAACTCAGGGTTCTTCTCCACGATTCGCAGGATATCTTTCCAGCCGCTCAGTACTCCTGGAACCTTCAATTTACTGTACACCTCATGGATAAAGTCCCAATCCTCTGGGGTATCCAGCGTCCAGCGTTGCTCGGAATAATTGTTCTCGGATGTAAAGCAGGCCAGTGAGAAGCGATGGGGATTCTGATAGATATAAGGAGTAACATGTTCCCGATGCTCGACATGAGTAGCCTCATCGTGAGCTGACTGCAGCGCATTCATTGTAAATAACTCCGCATCCAAGCCTCGCGGAAACGTTCGTTTCGTAAAATTGTTGATATAATCCACCTTGCTCTGATGGAAAATGCTTATCATCTCATTCACAATTTCAGGGTCTATAAAGGGACAATCCGAGGTGATTCTTACCACCGCATCCGCCTTATACAAAAGCGCTGCTTCATAATATCTGGACAGAACGTCCCACTCACTGCCGCGAAAGACGCATGTATTCAGCACAATGCTCTCTTCTGCAATAGCGTCATCCTGCGTTAAATCTGTAGTCGCAATAACAATTTGACTTAACTGCGGCACACGCTGCAATCTTTGCACGACATGAGCAAGAACCGTACGATCACCAAGCCTCTTCAGCACCTTGCCAGGTAATCGGCTTGATCCCATTCTGGCTTGAATAATGGCAATTATATTCATCTAGTACAAATCTCCTCCATATTTACCTTTATAATAAACCCTGCGAGTGAAGCAAGCCCAACAGATCACTCCTACTAATTGGTAAGACATTCTGGGAACTATAACTCATATGGGGAGCCCGCCAAGAATCGGGATATTGGTGATCGTTATTCAAAAATTGGTTTGTTACGACAAACATGTCGGAAAACTCTAATGCGTACTTAGCCTCCTCGTCTGTCATTAATTCCTCATACATCTTTTCCCCGGGGCGCAGTCCAATCTCCCTGAAGGAAATATCTTTAGGGTTAATATTTAACTTCTTCGTCGTCTCCTGTACGACCACTTCGGCTAAATCGCGAAGTACGATGACTGGCATTTTTAAAACAAAAATTTCTCCCCCTTGCGCCCTCTTCATAGCTCCGATCGTAAGAGAGGTTGCCTGCTGCAAAGACATCATAAAGCGGCTCATTGCCAGATCGGTAACCGTAATCTCCCGTTTGTTCTCAATTTGCCACTGGAACAAAGGAATTACCGAGCCGCGAGAGCCCATTACATTGCCGAATCGAACCGCAGCAAACAGCGTCTCCTTTGGTCCTGTCTGATTTTGCGCCGCTATAATCAGCCTCTCTGCCATCAACTTGGAAGCGCCATACGTATTAGTCGGGGCAATGGCCTTATCTGTACTTGTGAATATCGTTTTTTTTACGCCAGCGTGCAACGAGGCCTGAATGACATTCTGAGTTCCGGTAATATTGGTTTGGACGGCTTCAAACGGGTTGTACTCACACGAAGGTACGTGCTTCATGGCCGCAAAATGAAACACATAATCAATATCTTGCATAGCTCTCTCAACACGAGCCTGATCACGAACATCTCCTATAAGGTAGCGAATATTCCCAAACGACTGTAATTCCTGTTGGAGATGGAATTGCTTGTGCTCGTCTCGACTGAGTATACGAACTACAGCAGGACGGTCCTTCAAAATAGTTTTTAAGACACTCACGCCGATAGTACCGGTTCCGCCAATAATCAGAATTTTTTTATCTTGAAAGAAGCTCATAAACGATTAACCCGCCTCATCTTGCTTTTTTTTGAGCAATATGCTGGTTCAAGCTCAGCAACTCCGGTTGGTTTTGCAAATATAGGACAATATCGAACAAAGTAAAGGCAGGATTCTTAGGATATAGGGCTTCGAAGATCGTTTTTATTAGCTCATAATCTTCCCTTGTATCCAGTGTAAGTCTATACTCCGGATGTCTTAAAAACGGAGATGCTTCTATGTTAGACAGTCGATACAACTCTGGATTCTCGTAGAAATATAAAGATACATGTTCACGCACATGCAAATCCTCTTTGCTTATGAGCTCGACTTTCCGCAGCGCTTCCGTTCGAAAAATCTCTGCACTAAATCCTAGTGGGTATGTCCGCACTAAATGATTGCCAACATAATCAAGAAAAGGATGAGTTAACATCCGTTCAATAACGGCGTCAACCGTCTCCGAATCAATCAGAGGGCAATCGCTCGTTACTTGAACGATGTAATCGGTTTCGAAAGCTTCGGCGGCCTCAACTGTGCGCAAAAGCACATCTTCTTCACTCCCTCGATAGTAGAGGACTTTTTCCTTTTGGGCTATCTCTACAACCACATCATCTTCGGTGTTGGTGGTTGTTGCTATAACGACATTATGAATATATCGGGAACGACGCAACCTTTCAATTAAAAGAACAAGATTCGGTTGGCCCGCCATAGGCATTAAAACTTTTCCTGGAAGCCTCTTCGAGGTCATCCGTGTAGCAACAACGGCATTGATTTTCATAGCCTTATCTCCTTAAGAAACATCCCTATTCTTGCCGTTGAACGCCCATCCATCCAAATCGGCTGCTGGATGTGCCCGATTTCATTGCGAATCCCTTTAGCCAAGGTTTCAAAGCTCGCTGCCAGTTCATTATACGAATTGATCGACCTAGTTAGCTTCAACTTGTTCGTAATACAAAAATCTTCCTTTTGCAGATTAGGCTGATAGCTGATAACAGGTTTATTTAGTAAGTATGCGTGCAAAAGCCCTATTGAATTCATGCCGATAACAAGATCAACCTCCGACAGCCATTCAGTGAGATCACCGTTAACTGCATAACGTCGATAATCCGATCTCAGTTGAGGTTTATCCTTGGGATGGAACTTTATAAATAAATCCCAACCCAGGTAGAGTTGAAACAGTTTCAATAAATCCGGAATCACCGATTCTTCATTGTAACCAAGTGAAGTTCCATAAAGTTGAGATAGAGGCTGCGATAAAAACAGGGCTTTTTTTGACTCGCTCCCTCGCCTTTGCCGATTAACAGGCTTGGCCTTTACAAATCGATCAAGCCCCGGATGGCCCAAAATTCTGATGATATTCCCGGGCACTCCGTCGCTTATGGCCTCTTGAGACGCAAGCTCATCCATTACAATATAATACTGCGGAAAAACTTCGCTCCCACCAGTATCAGTGCATCTTAGCTTATAGTTTGTCCAATAGTCGAGAATTGTTGCCGTAGGAACGCCGTGTTGGTTGCAATAATTCAGACATTGAATTTCAAAATCGCTGTTCCAGCTCGTTCCCGTGACTATTAAGGAAGACTCGCCGGCAAGTACAGTAGCTTCCAAACTGCGTATAACCTCAGCTTCCTTCGCAGCAAACTGCTTATGAAGTAGTGCCGCAGGACCTACACAATACACGACGGCAGGAAGACCATGTTGTTTAAACCAATCCGCAGCAGGAAGCACCACATCTGCACCACCAGGATCATGGGCGAGAAAGAACGCCATTTTCATAGCCATACAAGCTCCCTCTTTGGCTCCAAACCTTGTCCAATGCGGTAAAGAACTGTTCGATCTCCGTATTTGTAAAGGGAAGTCTGCAGAGGTCTGCGACCAGTAAGGTCCTTTCATAACAATCTTCTGCGACGACGCAAAGCCCCTTTGCGTAATTCTGCACAGGGTTATCGATTAAAGAAAACGGGAATGTAGTTTGATTATATACCTTTTTGTGTTGATACATCGGTAACCGGTAGATAGGTTTTTGGTAACCCTGTCCTAATGGAAATCCTTCAGCCTTCATCGCCGCAGCAAATGTAGTTCGGGATATTTCCCATATCCGTGCATCATACTGGATAGGATACACATAGTAGGAATGCGTATAGCCTTGAGGCACTTTCACCCCTGTCAGTCCTTGAAAACGCTGCAAACCCTCCGAAATATAAGCTGCTAGAGCACGCCTTTGCTCAAGGAAAACATCCAATTTCTTGAGCTGTTCAATACCGATTGCTGCGTGTAATTCAGATAGTCGATAATTATTTCCCAGTACAACAGTCTCATGGTCACCCAAGTCGTCGACAACCATCTCTCCGTGATTACGAATCAGTTGACATCTTTGCGCCAAATCATCGCGATCAGTCAATATGACGCCACCCTCACCGCTATGAATGACTTTATGATAATTCAAACTAAAAACACCCAAATCTCCAAAAGTGCCGGTCGATTTGCCATCAATGCTCGCCCCTGGACTCTGGGCATTATCTTCAATCACAAACAAGCGGTGCTTCCGGGCAATTCGGAGAATCTCGGGTAAATTTGCAGGAAGCCCGAAAATATTGGCTACAACAATTGCTTTTGTTCGAGATGTAATCCACTTTTCAATTTCAGCAGGATTCAAGTTATACGTATCCGGATCAATGTCAACAAAAACGGGCACCGCATTGTTCATAAGCACGGCGCTTGCCGTCGCCACCATCGTGTAGGGAGTTACCAGCACCTCATCACCAGGACCAACCTCACAAGCGGCAATTGCTGTATGCAGGGCTGTGGTAGCCGAATTGACCGTAATCGCAAATCTGCTCCCAAACTTCCGTTTGAAATCATTCTCGAATTCGCGAACCTTCTCGCCCCCTAAAAAACCTTCCCCTGCTCTCCCGATGAACGCGGAGATGTTGCCATTATCCATAACACGTGCAACAGCTTCCTTTTCCTCATTACCTATGGTCGTTATCCAAGGAATAGCTGACTCTCTGACAGGCATGCCGCCCAAAATTGCCAGTTGACTCATTGTTTATTCCCCCGCTCCTTAGTTCGATGCCGATTCCATTCTTCACGAAGTAACCCGTATACATACACATCCACATATGCATGGCTTTTAAAAACAGCCGACCGCTTGACACCCTCCTGTACAAACCCAAGAGCTTGAGCCAGCTTCTGCATGCCAATATTCGTTGCATAGGTTCCGCAGCCGATCCGATTCAAATTTAGCTCACCGAAACCATGATCAATGATTAATTGTGAAGCCTCCTTCGCATAACCCTTACCCCAATACGCGCTTTGTCCTAACACAATCGCATATTCCGCACTCCTGTGCAAATGGTCGATATTTTGCAGCGCAATATTGCCGATGTGCTCGTCCGACTCATAGGCGACAATCGCTAAAATCAAAGCATCCTTTGTCGTTCGAGCAAATTCGATGTAAGCTAAAGCCCCTTGGTAAGAATAAGGGTAGCGGTGATGGTTATTAAACCGACAAACCTCTGAATCATTGAACCACTGCAAATAATTGTCCGCAGCATCGCTTTCATTCAACATCCTCAGGTACACACGCTCGCCACGCAAAAAAGCTTCACGGCTCACCCTAACCCCTCCTTACTCTGATATTATAAAGGTTTCACAGGTTCCCATTGCCGAGATAAATAGGATCGCTGAACCGCTTCAGCAATAAAGATCGGATGCAGCCCGTCCTTTAACGTACAGACCGGCTGCTGTTTGCCATCGACCACATCGGCGATATGTTCCATAGCATGCTTCAACGTTGAATCGTGCAGCAGATTGTCATCAAACTTATCCAGATGCAAGCTTTGAAAACCCGAAAACAATTGGTGCTCACCGACCCTCTCATAACGAACTTTATTGCCGCTTTCCAAGATTGTAATCTTGCCTCTGGTCAAATATAAATCCATTTCAAACATGTAGTAATATCGGTCGTCAAAAGCCTCTGCGTACCCGCTAACTTGACGTTCCGTGGTAAAATGCAACGTGAACGATGAGTCCCCCTCATGATCTGCCGAAGTCGGCACTTGGTCGATCACCAAGACACTTTGCAAACGACCTGCAAACCAACTGACCAAATCAAAAATATGGGAGCCTGTATTATAAATACCTCTTGTATACCTCAGATGAATTCGCTGCAATTCTCCGTAAGCGCCTTGCCGCAACGCCTCGTATATTCGCTGCATACCCTTATTCCAGCGACGCGACAAGTTGGGTATAAGCATGCACCCCGTTGTCTGCATCAGTTCGTGTAAACTGCGGGCTTCGTCCAGATTCGCAACTACCGGCTTTTCACAAAAAATCAGCTTGGTTGACGTCGTAGATATTATCTCGCGGATCAACGCAAGATGATTGTCCGGTGGTGTGCAAATGCTGATCACTTCGGCAGCATGATCTTGAAGCATAGCTGTCACTTGAGTGTAAAACCTCACGGAATCGTCAAAGCCCCGAAGTAGGGATTCTCTTCCTTGGTGTATGTCCGCGGCGGCCACCAGACGGAACCGCTCACTGTCTAGGTAGGCAGTCGTATGGCTAGAAGGCTTGTGTCTTAATGGGTCCAGATCATACAACAGCCCAATTTGTCCAAGACCGATAATCAGTGAGTGTAGCATTCTTAACGCTCCCCGTATCATTACATTGCGAGCTACTTTTTCTCTAACAGGTACATTTGATCCACATTATTTACGTTTTTCAAATACCGATGCTTCATTTCCTTCACAAGACGCAGATCGCTAAAACGCTCTAATAACATACCCGCAAAATTGGCTTTCCATAGCTTGTCTCCGTTACCGTGATAATCAATCTCCGTATATTGATCCGCATAGTATTCAAATCCCCAAATATAGCGACTACTAACTCGATACATCTCGTCCATTACTTTGCCAATATCCTTGGGGGCAATGTGAATCAACACGCCGCTCGTATAGACCATATCGAAGTAGCCATCCTTAAACGGCAGATCAAACGCCGATCCCTGGATAATATTGATCCCAGTGGTACGTGTTTTGGCCCGTTTTACTGCATAATGTTGCAACTCAACCCCATACAATTTATCGAAGCCTATAGACTGCAGATTTAGCAAAATATTCCCTACATTGCAACCCACTTCCAGTACCCGGCTTGTCGTAAACTCTTTAATAAACGCAGTATTCATGTCCGTTCTGGTAATACCGTACTGGTCTGCATAAATCCGATCCAACTCCTCGACGGAGAACGTATTTCGATCCGTATAGTCGGCTCCGAACTTGCCCTTCCAAAAATCAATCTGCTGCGTGTTCATACTGGATGCCTCCCTCCGTATGGTCATTAAGCTTGCCTGCTGTGAACGTCTGGATATTATTCATGATCAGCTGATAGAAGGGCTCGTTTTCCTGCATCACCTTCTGACAGTCCAATACAAATGCTCCAAATGGTTTAATAACGGCACGCGCTTTTTCAATAATATTCGGAATTGAGTTTATTTCCAAAATCGCCTTTTGGAAAAAATCGTATTGGACTTTGACCATAGGCTCTAAGAATATCAAATAATACAAATTAGCATAGAGACTCCTATTGAGTTTACCGATCTGATCAAGTAAAGTAGATGTTTTCTTTGCCTGCTTCCCAACGGCCGCAGCCTCCAGCTTCTTCAACGTCTTGGCAATTTGTAAAATCAAGTCATCCAGTGCGTCGTGGTGCTTCTTCATCTCTTCCATCTTTGCACTAAGGCTTTTATAATCGTATTCCGTAGGTTCGCCTTCGTACCAGGTTCGATTCACAATATCCTTTCGGGTCAGTCTGTTCCGAATAATATTCGCCAAAGTTTCAAAAGGGGCTCCAGCAATTCGCGCTCCGCCACGAGTTGTGTTCAAGATGGTTGTTTGCGGTATAGTAGCGATGATCTGCTCCATTTGTCTTCTGCTTACATTATGGGCCTCCTGAGTAAACACCACGCCACCGTCTACATCCTCCACCTCAATAAGCGTACTTAGTTCTGCATCCTTTAGATAAGTAGGGCGTTGATTGTACTTCACACCGTTGGCGTAATACTGATGGTTTCTATAAGAAAAGTTCTGCCCAACCAAGACGATCAATTCTGCACCAAGCTTGCTGACCAATTGTAAAGCCACTACAGCTACGGAAGCAGCGTCGGTAATTACGTCCTCTTTGTTAAAATTATCGCCCTCTAAAAAATATGGAGAAAGATGATCCTGATTCATGAACATATGAAGCATCGGACCAGGATAGTCTTCCAAAGTTTTAAGCCCGACGGTTGATCCAAAAACAATAGGCAGCGGAATTTTTTGCTCAAATACTTCCTTGAAAACTTCGAAATTGCCATAGTTCGGGTCATACGATACTACAGCATCGGGCATGATGTCATTTGCCAAAAGCGCTTTATTAGCCGAACCAACAGCAAATATATAGGCAAGCCCGTCGTCTTTAATTTTTTTCAAATGTACATACTCATCCTCAAGTGATGGACCCGCTGCGACGATGACAAAGGGCTTGTCTTTAAATATCTGTTTTTTGCTGCTAATCATATTTTGGGATTTTAGAATTTTTAAAAAATTACACTCTACATTGTAGGTCCAGATTTGTTGGTAGCCTACGTTGGTTTGTAAGTTCATTAACTTATGTTTGACATATTTCTTGAACAAAGCCATAAACTCCCTAGTCATATCCGGAAAAATCCGTTCGTAAGCCGGGTTAACGATCACCAGAACATCAGTAGAGAAGTTATCAAGGACGTGGCGAATATAAAAATCGACAGAACCCCCTACAAAGATGTTCATCAATCGCTTTAACGGAAAAACGCTAATATGCTTTGTCTTCAATAATTGGAAAAGTACGGCCGGCAATGGTTCATAGATGGTATAATTCACAGCCGGATATTTGCTCATCAGCAGTTGAATATGGTAGCCCATCCCTGCGCCGAAAAAAAATACATGCTTAGTTGATTTGACGGATTCCAAGTAAGGCTCTATCCATTTCTGCGCTTCATTCTGCGGATCGTACTGACTATGCAAATATACCGTTTTATCGTTTAATTCTAATGAAATATTGGGTAGCGAATTTTTTGCCAGCTTAACTTCGACAGATTCCTTCGCGAGTGAAGCAGCGTTACTATCCATGTAAGTCCAAACATTCTTGTACTTCTCCTTACATAGCTGCATGTTCTCATTGAAGATCATCACGCTTAACCTCACAATCAAGAGTTTCTCCAAGCTCGTGGTGCAGATCAGCTAGTAGCGGTTTAAATTCGTAATGAATAAGGTCTGCAATAAGTGAATTGTCCTTATCTGTAGAAGCTTCCATTAGCTGCTGTAAACTGGCATGTATTTGCTGAAGGTATACTTCTGAAGAGCTAAAGCTCATATATGGGCTTCGAGCAGAACGTATGCTCTCCAACGTTATAATGATATACTCCAAACCTTCTATAAAAGAATGAAATGTACTCCATACTTCATCACTAAATCCTTGGTATATGCGATTCGTGAAAGCATCGAGTTCGGGCAGCGCTCTGCCTAGATATTCAGTCGATCTAACGATCAATTGATCAATATGCTCGCGTTCGGCAATTGTTTCTACTCGAATTTCCTCTATTTGAGCCATATGTTCTGTCAAATATCCATAGAAATCCTCTTCAAGTGGTTCTCCATTCACCGTAATGTGTTGAATAATAACATTAGATCGCTTAGCCAACTCATTGATTTTATGAATAATAGTCTCAATTTCATTCAATTCGTTAGCAAACTGCAAAACTTCATCAAGCATATAAATTTTCATGATATTTAGCGACCCCATTTCTCTGGAACATCCTTATATCTTTATATCGGTTGATTCATGAAAAATCTTTATTAAATCCTAAATTGTTTTATAAATCCGCGTAAGGCAAACTCGAATATTAAACCATATTTAGCATTCCCAATCATTACAAATTCAGTCATGAAACCAAGTCAAGAATAGAATTATTATGGTTTTCATAAAGCAAAAGACTGCCGCATATACTCGGCAGTCTTTTGCTTAAAACGCAAATATTCATTTGTAAGGCAATTATTATCTCAAAAGCTGAAGAACGCCTTGAGGTTGTTGGTTCGCTTGAGCCAGCATCGCTTGAGCAGCTTGGGAAAGAATGTTGTTCTTCGTGAAGTCCATCATTTCTTTCGCCATGTCTACGTCACGAATACGGGATTCAGCAGACGTCAGGTTCTCGGAAGCTGTTTGCAAGTTGTTGATTGTGTGCTCCAAACGGTTTTGCACAGCACCCATTTTAGAACGTTGTGCAGAAACGTTTTTGATCGCGGAGTCAAGGGAAGTCAGAGCTTGGGAAGCACTGCTTGCCGAAGATACGTCAACAGCAGACAAACCCAGAGCAGCCGTTCTCATGTCGCCAATACCAAAGCTGATCGTTTGACCACGGTTCGCACCGATTTGGAACGTTACGCCACCACCACTTGTTGCTTCAGTTTGAGCTTTAGAAAGACCAAGGTCTTGAATGGCTGTTTGGCCAACCCGATCGCTAAGCTCAATTGGGCCGTTTTCGTTCGTAATAACAAATCTTCCGTCAGCGCTAACATTAACCTGAGCTTGTGTTACATAACCTGCTTGACCGGAAGTTTTGCCTGTAGTTCCGTTGTATGCAGTGATCGCAGCATTAATAGCATTTTGCAACATCGTTGCGCCACTTGCCATAGTTGCGCCATTGGCAATACCCGAAAGAGTAACCTCCATCAAAATGCCATTGACTTTCATATCGGCTTTCGTAGCCGCTGCTACAGTAGTACCATTGTAGTTCGTAGTTCCATTCGCTGCAGTACCACCAGCTGCGCCCATAATTTTGCCGCCCAGCACGCCTGTACCAACAGAGATTTTAGAATCAGTACCCTTAGTACCACTTTCCAACACAAGCTTGCCACTCGAATCTACGTAACCAGTGATATGAGCAACGTTTTTGCCGGAAGCGTCGATGGCCGCATTGATAGTATCAACGATCAAGTCCTTCGCTTTATTTTGTGTTGTAGTATCAGTCGAGATACCTTTTAAAGTGTTTTTCTGTTCTGTTGTGAGATTCTGCCAATTGACGTCGATATCGGCACCATCAATTTTAATGGTTTCTTTTACGAAATCGCCGCCGGAAGGAACGCCAGAAGCCATCGTACCGGAACCAGTAATAGTACCGCCGGTCAACTTCGCAACAGTAGCGCCAGTTGTTGTATCAACAGCAACGTTAACGCCACCAGCCGATTTCAAGTTACCATTCAGCAACTTCTGAGTGTTGAACTCAGTTGTGTTACCGATGCGGTCGATCTCGTCTTTCAGCTGTTTAACTTCTTCTTGCAGAGCTGCACGGTCATCGGCTGTGTTCGTTCCGTTTGCGGATTGGTCAGCCAGTTCGCGCATACGTTGAAGGATGGAGTGAGTTTCGTTCAACGCACCCTCAGCCGTTTGAATCAGGGAGATACCGTCCTGGGCGTTTTTCGCAGCCATGTCGAGACCGCGGATCTGCGCTCTCATTTTCT
Source organism: Paenibacillus athensensis (assembly GCF_004514475.2). GTDB lineage: Bacteria > Bacillota > Bacilli > Paenibacillales > NBRC-103111 > Paenibacillus_AL > Paenibacillus_AL athensensis. The sequence continues at coordinate 89,907 of NZ_MYFO02000011.1, forward strand.
CGGAAATCGCGAGGCCGGCAGCGTCGTCGCCAGCGCGGTTGATGCGAAGACCGGAAGACAATTTTTCCAGGGATTTGCTTGCTGCTGCAGTGTTACCTGTCAATTGACGGTGCGTGTTTGCTGCTGCAATGTTGTGATTAATTCTCATTGTTTTCTTCCTCCTTGAAGGTACGTTTCACCCGCGTCCATGCGGGTGTTTAGTAGGCTATTCGGCAGGTCGGCCGCCCTGCCAAAAGCGCCGTTGTTATATATATCGAATTCCCCGGAGGAAAAGTTTATAGCGAATGCAAAAAAAAATGTCAGCTTCTCAGCCGACAATGCACCCCATCACACCTATTATTTTTTATGAAAAAGCTTCCCGACATTAATCGGACTGACTGTATGGCTAGAGGCTTCTTTGTTTGATTCCTGAATGTTCTGGTAAATTTCCTTGCGGTATACTTCGATATGCTTGGGTGCATTGATGCCAATCCGCACCGTATCCCCTTCCGTGCCCAGCACGACCAATTCAATATGGTCGCCGATCATAATTGCTTCGCCTTTTTTGCGCGCCAGAACCAGCATCCTCTCACCCCTCCACTTCGCTCGTCGCTTCGTCCGCCGGGGATAAAACGAGTTCATGTTTCGTTCTGTACGTCGAGTCGTGCAGAATGATCTGTTTACCCATCCGCGCTTTGGTATTTAAAATAATCGGCGCCAGCAGGTTGACCGTCATCGCCGTACAATCTTCATTGACGGTCATGACGGACCAGACGGCTACATCATCGGGACTTTCGATTTGCAACTCCAACTGAACAGCTTCAGACAATGTAAAATCATATTCATCAAAGAAGGAGAATGGGTTGCCTATCAGGAAAGATAGTCCCGCTTCGTCTAGAGACTGAATGTACGAAAAAGGCGCACTCTCTTCTGGATGGACCAATACATAGCGAGTTAATCCCTCAAAGCCCGGAACCCCCTGCGAAAAGGTAAAGATGTCCTGCTCCTCCACTTCCAACTCACCAAAAAACAGCGTGTTTATCTTCATTAGCCCGCTTCTCCTTACAGGTTCAAATGGTAAAATAATAAAAAGCTATAGAATCATCTATAGCTCGATTATACCGCTTTACAGTTTTAAATCAATTTGCGGAACACTTATTTCTACCTTCGGATACTGCTGCATATAAATATCCAGCTTACCTCGGTTGTAATTGACTTCCGGAGGATTGACTCTGGCGTTAACATTCACTTTATTAGGGGTTACGTCAATTTCTGGCTTATGCGGCGTATACGTTATATCCACATTATCGTACGAGGCTTCCCCATAGTAGTCAAACTCCGGATGCTCAAATTGCAGTTGTTCCGCAATATCGGCGATTGGGTTCGCACCCTTAATATTAATAGCCGCCAAACGATTGCCGTTTTCTACAATACGGGCAATCCCCTGCATCGCGACGTTATGGGCCTGCGAATAAATTCGATTCATCGCCTGCAGGATCGGTCCCTGACCCAAGGCATCCCACGCCCGGCTTTGGTCAATCTCCAAATCGCCGCGCGGTTGGCGAATCTCCAGCCTAGCAGCTGGGTTTTCCATCTCATAAGTAGGTCTTGGCTGCTTGATATCCTGCGTACCGAGATCGGCGTCAATACCAAGAAGGGCGGGTTGCTGTCGTATTTGAATTTGAGGAATACTTGGCAAGTCAACCGCCTCCTAATCTTATCGTAAAAAATCCACCAGACTTGGCTGAATCAGCTTCGATCCGGCCGATAACGACGCCTGATAGACGTTTTCGTCCATCTTCAAATTCGTAATAACCAAAGACATATCGGCATCTTCCGTCTTCGATTGCAAGCTTTGCAGGTTGATGCTGATATCCTTCAGGCGATCCTCCGCAAGCTGAATTCGGTTCGTCTTGGCTCCAACATCGGAACGAGCTGCTAGCAGGTTAAACAAACGTTTATCCATCAGTTCGATCGACTTCTGAATGCCCGTCTGATTACCCGAACCAAGAGAAGCCGACAGATCCTTTAAAATTTGAAAGGCATTGTCCTGATTGCCGGAAGCGCCAAAAATATCGGTTGCTGTCTTATTCATCGCAATCTGCACGCCTGCGCCGATTTCAAACTTGATCTCTCCATTGTCCGTCACAGCGTTCGCCGCATCATCCGGATTTGGAAAAGGAGCCTGATCCGTTACTTGGCCGTTAAATACGTACTTGCCGTTGAATTTACTGTTGCCAATATTAGTCAACTGATTGTACAATTGATCAATTTCGGTCTTCATCGCATTAAGCGATTCCTCCGAATTTGTACCGTTCGCGCCTTCAACTGCCAGCTCCCGTGCACGCTGCATGACTTGACCCATTTGGTCGAGCATAGTGTCGGTGTAATCCAAAAAAGAAACCGTCGCATCGACGTTGCGTTGATACTGATCGTTCGCCGCTAGTTCGCTGCGATAACGCATCGCAAAGCTGATGCCGACCGGATCGTCGGAAGGCTTGTTAATGCGGCGTCCCGTAGAAAGCTGATCCTGATTCGTATTCATTCGTGTCAGATTCGCATTCAAATTCCGCAGCAACTGCGTATTCAGCATACCCTGCGTAACACGATTTGACATTTCATTCACCCCATAGACTTCATTTTTAACAATCGACTACTAGCGGCCTACCGTACCCATCGAATTAATGACCTTGTCAAGCATTTCGTCAAAAGTAGTCAACGCTCGCGCCGCGGCGTTGTAAGCATGCTGATATTTGATCATATCCGCCATTTCTTCGTCCAAAGAAACGCCGCTTGTCGATTGACGACGGGCATCTACCTGATCCACGAGAATTTGCTGATTTTGCGTTTGCCGAGTCGCTTCCTGCGTCTGCACTCCGATTTCGGAAACAACGGCGCGCAGGAATTCGTCGAAGGTCCCTCCATTCAGAATCACTTTTTCGACACCCGAACCGTCGAAACTATATTTCTGATTCTTGATATCCGCAATTTTGAGCGCCAGCTCATTATTACCTTTCACAACCTTCACGACTCCATCAGTGGGGTCCGTATAGGTTTTCATGGAAGCAGCAATGTTCTCCACGTTATTGGTAATATTCGTGCTCACAGCCATCGTTTCAGCCGCTTTGCTGAAATCGGTAATCGGCACAAAGAAATCTCCACCGTTCGTAGGCGGTGACTGCAAGGTGTAACCTTGCTTGTGCATATCGTTTACAGCACCAACGAGCGTTGACACCATCGAGTTCAACTGGTTTTTATATTCAGTTACATACTTATCATTGGAAAGAATAAGCCCGCTCAGTTCACCACTGTTCAAATCGGTTGGATAAGCTCCTCTAGCTACATCCTCTGTAAAGCTTGTTGCCGTCGCACCGACAACGAGATCCATTCCACCCATACGCACATGATAGCCGTTAGGCTCTTCCTGGACGGTGAGATTAATCACCTTGGAAAGATCATCAATCAGCACATCGCGCTGGTCGCGCAAATCGTTAGCATTGTTGCCAAGGCCCTCAACACGGAAAATTTCATTATTCAAACTGGCGATTTGCTTCAGAGTCGAGTTGACCTCCGACACCTTTACGTCGATGCTGTCATTCAAGTCCGATGCCAGATCATTTAACTGCTTGGCTGCATGGTTAAACGCATCAGTTACCGCCAACGCGCTTTCTTTGACGACAGCTCGCGTCTCCAAATTATCCGGTTGCTTGCTGAGCTCCTGCCAAGAATTCCAGAAGTTATCGAGAACTTGACGCATCCCCGTATCGGAGGGCTCGTTAATAATCGCCTCAAGCTTCTCAAGCGTATCCTGACGGACGGTCCATTCGCCCAAGCTCTTGTTCTCGTTGGCAAATTGTTTGTCCAGGAAGCTCTCACGAATTCGCTTTACTTCCGTAAATTCAACGCCCTGTCCCATCTGTCCAGGAACGGTCGAGCGCTGCAGTCCCAAAGCCTCGATAGGGCGAGCAGCGACCATAGTGACCGATTGGCGGGAGTATCCTCGCGTATTGGCATTCGCCACGTTATGCCCTGCCGTTGTCAAAGCAGCTTGCTGTGTAAAAATCCCCCGTTTGGCTATCTCAAGCCCGCCAAAAGATGATCTCATGGTTTTCCCTCTCCCATTCTGTGTTTAATGAACTTACATCTTTCAGCTACGCCTTCGTATCAAACATGCCCATCCGGTTGCCGCCCTTGGCCTGATGCGGGTTCTGATACACCACGTCATCCTCCGGCGCCCCGATCACCAGATCCAGCGAATAATTGATAAAGTAAAGCGACTGTTCAACCAGCTGTTGATTGACCGCATTTCTCTCCTTCAGCCTGGCCACGATCTCAAGCAAGCTGCGCTGCGCTTCGGCCAGCGACTGCTTTTCTTCCGCCTTAAATATGATTTTTACCAAATCGCTAACTGTAATCTTTGGATTCGGGTTATAGCCCCTGGCGATCAAATACTCGTTAATGACCTGAACGCGCAGCTGATCGGCTTCAACGATGCCGCGCATCAGCTTATTCTCTTTATTGACAATGAAATTAAGCTGATCGACATCATTGCGAACAAGCACCTGTGTCTTCTCCAGAGACAGCTCCAGCAAAGCTTCATAAGCTGTTTGCAGCCGATTCATCGTTTCCAGAAGAGCCTGTATCGTCGACATGTATTCTCACCTGTTCCTATCGTTCTGGGACCTGTCGTCCTACTTCAGATACGGGAGCAGCTTCTCGGCAATTTTACCTGCATCCACAACGTACGTTCCCGAGCTGACCGATTCCTTTAATACCTGAATACGAGCCTGCTGCTCCTCCGTGCGTACACCGCCTTGCGCGCCCAGCAGCTCCTTCGCCTCCGGCGAAATCTCAACCTGATCCTTAGGCTTATCCTTACGCCCCGCTGCGTTCGCCGAGCGAGCGTCCGTCGTCTTTTTATAAGGATTCACAGCGCCGATTCGTTGGCTGTCATTGATCTTCATACTTTATCACCCCTATGGCTCCTACATAAAAAACAAAAAGCCGATAATCTTTAGAACTATTATCGGCAGTTTGCTTATGAAACTTTATATCTCTTGGGAACCATTTGTTAATGTCGATTTTTCAAACGGTCCTGAATATTAAAGCTCATTTTGTTATCCTTGGCCTGCTGCTCCTGCTTGCGCTGATCGTCTTCGCGCTGGTTGCTGACATCTTTGGCCAGCTTACTGCGGCAAGAATCACAAATGGTATTCTCGCGAATGGATACGCCGCACACTTCGCAAGGGTACGACATATTGGGCGCATTAACGATCGAAATGCGGCCTTCCCGAATAAACTTCGTAATCTGCCGTACCGTTACCTCGGTGGCCTCACTTAATTCATTGATCGTTGCCCCTCTATTATCACGCAGAAATTTTAAGCATTTTTCATACTGCATGTCGACTTCCTTAATACAATTCGGACAAACCTCATTAAAACCCTTAACGAAGATCCGTCCGCAACGCGGACAGTTAGCCACGTTCATACTCATGTGCGACCCCTCCTGTCAGTATTCCCTCTCGTTTATGCTTAATTCCAGTTTACCGCAATCAGATAGCGTTTGCATAACAAAATTTTTATTAAATAAAGCGGATTTTTCTTCCTATCGGGCCCACGTCAATCCGTATACGACAGCATTTAATCGCGTTTGAAGCACGCCTGCGCATTGATTCATCGTACTGCCGGTTGTATATACATCATCCACCAAATAAATAGTCAAAACACCAGGATCACTGCAATCGCTCATCAGCCTCACCGCGGCTTGCTCATTCAATTCGAATACATCCCGCAAATCTCCAATCCGTGCGTGCCGACCTTTAAAGCTTTGTTTATCCGTATGCTTCACCCGCCGCAGCAATGGCACAACAGGCAATCCCTCGCGATTCCCCAACACAACGGCCATCTGCTCGGCTTGGTTAAAACCGCGTTCCGCCAATCTCAACTCACTGACGGGCACAAAGGAGATCAGCTTGATTGTTTTCTGATGTTCCCCCTTGCTCCCCTTCCCCGTCTGATGGAGCCGATAAGCGTGACAAAGCATCTGCCCTATGACTCCGGCCAGCCGCTCATCTCCCCGATACTTGTATCTGGCCAATAAGGCTTTCATATTCTCATCATAGCTCACCGCGCTTCGGCTGCAGACGAAATGCAGCTTGCCCTGCCTGCGCCTCTGACAATCCGGGCAAGCCTCTGCACGGCCGCATACCTCACATCGCACTTGCATGATCCAGGGAATCCTCCCATAGCAAGCCGTACATAATCCATCCAACTCGAGTGTATCGGATGGCTGTCGGCACAACAGACATACCTGGTTGGTCACATGCAACAGCTTCCCCAGCATTGAGCTTGCCCAGCTTTTCCAGCCCATCTTCACGCTCCCCCATCCCCCGTCTCCAAGTATCCGTGCCTGCGGGCTATCCGGTTCATCTGCTTGATCTGTCTGACCGCTTCCCGCTGTGAACGCGTCGTCTCCCTTGCTGCAAAGCATACGATACCAGCCGGGTCATCCTTGGAACGACCGGCTCTTCCCGCCATCTGAATCAATGAAGCTTCATCAAACAGACCGGAATCTGCATCCAAAATAAAGACATCCGACTTCGGCACCGTGACCCCCCGCTCCAAAATCGTCGTAGTAACAAGCAGTCGCGCCTGCTTCTCGCGAAATCGGATCACCTTTTCGCCGCGCTCTCCATCCTTGGATGACGTACCTTCCATCCCTTCCGACCAATCGCTCAATTCTCTACAGTTCCGCAAGAGAGCGAGCAGCGGATCAACCAGTCGAATCGCCGGCACAAAAACAAATACCTGAGCGCCTCGTTGCAAGGAGGCTTGCAATTTTCGCAGCAATACAGCAGGCAGACCACCTGAATCAATCGCTTTCTGCAGCCCGCCGAAGGGTACAAAACCGGGTACGGGAAGCGGCTTGCGGTGATAACGGACCGGCACCTTGGCATGGGCCATGCGTCCGAGCCAGGCAGCTCTGCGGACTGACCGTGGCGGCGTAGCCGAAAGCAGAACGGTACAAGCTTGCGGTTTACAGACACGCTCCGCAGCGTATTCAAGCATCGGATTGTTGTGAAAAGGAAACGCATCGATTTCATCGATAATCACCAGATCAAAAGCCGCATCCAGCCGCAGCAGCTGATGAGTGGTAGCCAGTGTGATATCTCCCCGCTCCCATCGTTCTGCACTGCCCCCGTATAGCGTCACCACTTTATATGCTGCAAAAGCTCTGCCAAGCCGCGGCTGAAGCTCAAGCACAACATCCTTGCGCGGTGTAGCGACAAGTACTCGTTGCCCGCTTGCAATAGCATACTGGATAAAAGGAAAAATCATCTCCGTCTTGCCGGCTCCCGTTACCGCCCAGATGAGGAAGCGCCGCATATTCGCCGCCAGCTCTTTGTCGGAATTCATCGGTTTTTGTAAAGTGGCCATAAAATGCAAGCCGCTTGACGAAGCGGCATACTGGGCGGGGCTAAGTCCCCAGCCGTCCAGACACGCCTCCGGCGAAGGTGGCTTGACCGCTGTCGCTACATTCAAGTCAGCATGCGGGGGGCTATAGCCGCTTAGCAAGAACGAACAACTGCGTACCCGCCCCATCGTCAAGCATGCTTCGCAATAAGGACACAGTTGTCCGCACTCGATACAATTTGCCATATACAGCTCCGAGGAGCCGCAGCGTCGGCAAATCCGCTTCTCCTCCTTCCGCCAAATCGAAGGAAAAATTCTTGTGTACATTGTCCGCAAACCAGTCTCCAGCTTCAGCTGCTTCCTGAGCAGCCCTAACTGCAGATACCGTCGGCGCTGCGCCTCGCTCAAATTGAGCTGCAGGTGCTCCAGCAGTAAGCACAGCTCTTCCGCCAGCAAGGAACGGCCCTGGCAGGCCTGCAAGATCTGCTCATAGGTGCTCATATCCAGACCCAGCTCCGCTTGAGGGAGAGCACAACGCTGCTTCAACCGAAAATCATCGGCCCTTGATTGGGGAATCCCGCAGACCAAAGCTGCTTGCCTGATCGTTTCCTGCGCCTCCTGCGTGCGCATGATCCGCTGTTCCCAGTCCGGCACGGCATTTAAACGCTTCAGCAGCCGCTCCGCTTGTCCAAAAGAAACAAAAGGCTCGAGCACGTAGAGGCCGGCGTCGGCGTCCTTGTGTTCGAACCTGTATGAAAGGTCGACTTGCACATCCAGCGAATAGTCCCATGACCAGCCGGATTGCAGCTTTTCCGCATATAATTGTACGATCAATCGCTCACCTTTTCTTGTAAACGTTTACCCTTGATACAAGGGGATCTTTTGCAAGTCGTCGCGATTGCCTAAATGCATGACAATCACGGGATCCTTATCGTGCTTTTCCAGCCAGTTCTCTAACGTTGCTTGCGAGCTTAGAGTCTCCAAGCGCACCTCATGGGTTTGTGCCAAGCGCCTCACAATACTGATCGTATCGTCGGATGAACCTTCGTCCAGCACAGTAGCGGCAATCGGTTTTCCGCGCATATTGGAGAAAAAAAATAAAGAGCGAATATACCATTCAATGTGATTTTGATTGTTTTTCGTAATCAGCACGACTCGCGTGCTCTTCTTGGCGACATTCCTGCGGATGCCGAACAAGATGTGCAGCAGGGCGATGCTAACGCCGTAACAACCGACAATCCATAGCAGTCCTATCCACATCGCGGCTCCCTCCTTGCCCCTATTGTATGCAAGAAAGGAGGGAGTGGTTCCTAGAGCGTTACCCAGCCGTTTTTGATCGCGATAATTACCGCCTGCGTGCGGTCGTCGACTTCCATCTTTTGCAGGATGCTGCTCACATGGTTTTTGACTGTTTTTTCACTAATGTAAAGGAATTCGCCAATCAGCTTATTGCTTTTGCCTTCAGCCATCAGGCGCAACACCTCAGCCTCACGTTTCGTCAGCGGACTGTTGGCGTTATGTATATACTTGAGGCCCGCGTCCTTCACGCCCTGGCCTGGTCCCACAACACCTGCATCGTCCAGATACGTCATACGGCGCAGCTGATTAATCAGCTTGCCGGTAACCTTGGGGTGAATGTACGCGTGCCCGGCAACAACGGAGCGAATCGCATTAATGAGCGATTCTGCTTCCATGTCCTTCAGCAAATAACCCGATGCACCCTTGCGCAGCGTTTCAAACACGTAGCTCTCATCGTCGTGAATGGAAAGAATAATGACTTTCACATCCGGGAAAATTAGTTTCAGGCGTTCGGTCGCTACCACGCCGTTCTCCAATGGCATATTGATATCCATCAGCACAATATCCGGGGTAATCTGGTTGCAGAGCTCGATGACCTGGATACCGTCCCCGCATTCCCCGATCACTTCCATATCCTCTTCCATGTTGATGATTCGTTTGACACCTTCGCGAAAGAGCTGGTGATCGTCCGCGATAATAATCCGGACGTTGCGTTTAAGAGTAGCCGCGTTATCCATCTAATTTTCCTCCTTGTTCTCTGCGCCGCTTATCGGGATATGCATCGTAATTTTGGTGCCGGAGCCCTTCTCTGAATCAATGTCCATCTTGCCTTCCAACAGCTCCAAGCGTTCTCTCATGCCTAGCAGGCCGAAGTTGTTTCCTTTCGTAATACGTTGCTCCGTCTGCTCCACATCAAAACCGACCCCGTTATCAACCAAATGAATCTTGACCTGTTCACGGTCTATGGTGAACTCTACGGAAACATAAGTAGCTTTGGAGTGCTTCAGCACATTGGAGAACGCCTCCTGCACCAAACGGAACATGGCGATCTCAAGACCCGACGGGAAACGCGTCTCTCTGCCAACAAGGGTAAATTGCGTGCGAATTTTATGTTTCTCCTCGAAATCCTGCACATACTTGCGCAGAGTCGGAACGATTCCCAAATCGTCAATCGCCATCGGACGGAGGTTGAAAATAATTTTCCGCACCTCTTCCAAGCCGCTACGCACCTGCCCCTTCAGATCAATAAGCTCCTCCCGGACAGAACCGAACTGTTCCTTCACGATCATCCGCTCGGCAATTTCCGTGCGAAGCACGACATTGGCCAGCGTTTGGGCCATCCCGTCGTGAATTTCCCTGGCGATGCGCTTGCGTTCCTCTTCCTGCGCCAAGATGATTTTTAACCCCAGCAGCTGTCTATTCTTTGCGGATTCCAAAATCCGTGTAACTTGATTCAAATCTCCTGATAAATACTCCAAGACGACATTCATTTGCGAGACGATGGTTTCAGCGCGCTCTACCTGCTTCTCGACGTTTTTAATCCGTTGCTGCAGATCGTTGCGCCGAGCTTTCAAATGGTTTTCCTTTTCCCGGGCGACCGTTAGCTGCATCTGCATCGCAATGGCCGCTTCATAGGCCGTTTTGATATCCTCTTCCCGGTAGCGGTTAAAATCCCGGCTGACCTCTGTCAGACGAATACGCGAGCGCTTGTAGTCCTTTTCCAGCTTGTCCACCAGATCGATCGTTACACTCGTTTCGGCTTTCACTTCTTCCAATTCGCGCGTTAACGATTCCCTTTCGATCCGCGAGGTTTCCGCAATCTCGAAAATCTGGTACTTACTGCTTTCCATGACGTTGATGGCGTTTTTAATAACTCGATCGAGAGCGTCCGGCTGCAAGTGGCACAAGCTCCTTTTAGAAAATGAAATTGGTCTGCCCTATATTGTAACATAATTCAACAAAATTGTTTTGTACTTATAGCCCTATTTATTCGAGCGTGATAATTTGACCCTTGGGCTCCCAGCCTACCTTCCATCCGAGCTTTTCGGAAATCAAACGCAGCGGCACCATCGACAAGTTGTTCATAATCCGCGGCGCCACCTCAGCCGTAACCCGATCCCCATTCACATTCAGATCAGGATCGTCAATCCATAGCTCGATCATCTTGTCCCCGCGAGTAATCGTTACCTTCCGCGTTGCGTCCTCCCACTTCACAGTTCCGCCCAATGCTTCCGTAACAAAACGGATCGGAATCATTGTATTATCATTAATAATGACCGGCGCCTGCTCCAGCGTCAACGACGTATTGTTCAGAGACACGGCACGCTTATTGACAGTCAGCTTCACCTTATTCATTGGAAGTGCTGCGAGTTGACCTTTATACACGAAAGATACATCGTCAAAACTGATTTGACCCTTCAGCGCTCTTTCATCCTGCCCCTGCTCAGGATTGGTGATATACAAGCTTTTCAGCGTAATCGGGAATTTCAGACCGCTCAGGTCGGCGCTTAGCTTCTGCCAGCCTGTCCAATTCATATTTTGCGTGAAATCCACACGCTGGATTTTACCGTCTCCGTCGAGCAATTCGGCCCGGAACCAGTTCATGCTACCGTCACCAAGCACCTTGACCATCATGAATTGCGGTTCGCCTTCAATCTGCACGCCGCTTGCTCCATTGAACTTGGCATAAGCTGCTTTTGTTCCGGTTCCCCTCGTAAAATCATAAGTAAGCTGCAAGCTTTTATTGCCGCTATTTGCCCCGACAATCGAAACGTTGGCCACTACCTCGGCCGGATACTGATCGGCTGTCGTCATATAGCCTGTTGTGTCCAGATCATACCAAACCTTTTCCTGACCTACAGGTATCGTCTGCATCGTGCTATAACCATCGTAGGTGGCTGTGATCCGGGCGGAATCCGTACCGGAAACTCCCGTAACCTGTAAAACGCCATCTTTCACCGCGCCTTGTACACCAGATACGCTCCATTGAACCAGATTCGGCGGAATGTCACGTTTCACACCGCTTGTGGTAGTCGCCGTAATCGACAGCTTATAAGTGCCGCCAGCCGTGATTGCCGAGTTGCCTGCATTAATTTTTAGAGATGCCAGCTGATTCCGGCCAATAATCTCGACCTCCGCAGAAGCGGTCCCTTGACCCGATGCTGCGTTCAGTTGGGCTTTACCCGGTTTCGTTGCAGTAAATACATTGTCCTTCATTGAGCCCAGCCCGGAAGCCGTCGTCCATTGCACAGGCAAGCCATCCGTCACAAGCGGATTGTAATATTCGTCATAGGCTTTAACTTGATAAGTGCCGGATTCATTGATAAAAAGAATAGTAGGCCCTTTGACGATAAGTCCCTTCACACCCGTTCCTTTAGGTGCCGTTGAAAATACCCCGACACCGTTGACGACATTGCGCATCGTTCCGTTCTCCGGCTTGTCCGCCAGCTTGGTGTCGAATTCCCCAAGCGGCCGCGTAACCAGCTGCGTGGAACCCCCACCGTCCAGCACCATGCCCTTCCATACGCCAGCCTGAATCATCACCTGCTGCAGCTCGGGAATCGTCAGCCCCTTGCTTGTTCCGCTGTTGTCCGCAGTAACCAGATAGGCCTTTTTTTCATCTTTAGAGTAGCCGATCGCCGTTCGCGAACGATAACGGTACCCGTCAAAACCAGTAATATTTCGTGAAAAATTGCTCGGCTGTCCTTCAAACACCAGCAAGGAGTTACCGCCAATCATCATTTTGAACTGAGTCCAGTCATAGCTGTTCCAAGGATCGTGTGCCTGCATATCGTAGTTGGCTGTGATCGGATCGCCTTCTTTTAGATGTGCCGCGATAAACTCCATCGCTTTGCCTGAGCCGCGGAGGATGTAGCCGTCCGCAGGAGCAATCATGTCGATAATGCCGTTGATCGCGATTTTCTTGATGATCCCGTTTTGCACCAAGACTTCAGTAGGCACATTAACGCCGTCAATGGCGCGATAAGTTTGGCCCCATGCATCGGTATACATGAACAACCCGTCTGCATGGCTCGGGGTCCCGTCGTCATACCAATAATAAGTTTTATTGATACCTCCGAGCTCAAAGGAAGCTCCGTCCTTCGCCGTTATCGTTCCATGAAAATCAAAAGTATCGATGATCGGTTTATTATCCTTCGTTAGCGCAAAAGAATACAAGCCGGGAATCTTGGGCGGAGTGGCCATGACCTCACCACTGGTAATCTGCGGCCCTTCAGGCACGCCTTCAGCCTGCGTATTGTAGAAATCCGCATTGATACCGGCTACCGCCCCTGTATCTTTCGTCATCCCAAGTACATTTTGCTTTTTGGTGAATTGATTTTTTGTCCCTGCCATTGCATCCAGCGTAACGTTCGGGTTCGTTAAATCCACCTCTACAATATTGGCATTGACGGTTACCGCTTTACCGCTTCTGGTCGTATTCCACACATATCGTTTCAGCACAGCTCCCGACGTGATGATTTCCTGCGAGCCTAACGTCAAGGTTGAGTCGGCAGCTTTGCCCGTTATCGGAAAGGATACCCATAATTGCAACGCCAGTGCGCAAGCCAGCGCACCTTTGCCCCATTGCTTGTATAAACTCATGTTGCTTTTCCACGCTCCTCTATCAGCCTAGTTAAATTATTAACCCTATACATTAGACTCTGAAACTATGGAAAAAGTTACGATAATACCAGATTGTAAAATATTGAAATACAATGGACATAAAACGCAAAAAAAGGCTGCCCGATCCGAAGAATCGAGCAACCCTGCTTGAGCCGCTTGGGGAGTGCTATGCTATTAAACGAGCGCGTCTGCTTTTAACAGATCAGCTTTATCCGTACGTTCCCAAGGTACGTTCAGATCGTTGCGGCCAAAATGGCCGTATGCTGCCGTTTGACGATAAATCGGACGACGCAAATCCAGTTCTTTAATAATTCCCGCCGGACGAAGGTCAAAATGCTTGCGAATCAGCTCCACCAGCTTGTCCTCCGAAATTTTGCCTGTACCAAAGGTATCTACAGCAATCGATACAGGTCTTGCAACACCAATCGCATAAGCCAGCTGAACCTCACACTTGTCAGCGAGACCGGCAGCAACGATATTCTTCGCAACATAACGCGCCGCGTAGGCGCCGGAACGGTCCACTTTCGTAGGATCTTTACCGGAGAACGCACCGCCGCCGTGACGTGCATAGCCCCCGTAAGTATCTACGATAATTTTGCGGCCCGTCAGACCAGCGTCCCCTTGAGGTCCGCCGATAACGAAACGACCTGTCGGATTGATAAAATATTTCGTATCTGCATCCAGGAATTGCTCTGGAACGATTGGACGGATCACATGCTCTTTAATGTCAGCTTGGATTTGTTCCAAAGTGACGTCTTCACTGTGCTGAGTGGAAACCACAATGGTATCGACACGCACAGGCTTGTCTCCATCATATTCGACCGTTACTTGCGTTTTGCCATCCGGACGAAGATAAGGCAATGTGCCGTTTTTGCGAACCTCGGTCAATCTTCTCGCCAATTGGTGAGAAATCGAGATCGGCAGCGGCATCAGCTCCGGTGTTTCGTTAACCGCGAATCCGAACATCAACCCTTGATCGCCTGCACCGATCGCTTCGATTTCTGCATCCGACATTTGCCCTTCTCTGGCTTCAAGCGCCTTATTGACGCCTTGCGCAATGTCAGGGGACTGCTCATTCAGCGAGACCAATACAGCACAGGTTTGCGAGTCAAAGCCGAATTTGGCTCTCGTATAGCCAATTTCCTTGATGGTTTTTCTGGCGATGGCTTGAATATCCACATATTCCGAGCTGGATGTGATTTCTCCAATCACCAACACCAAACCTGTAGCAACCGATACTTCACAGGCTACGCGTGCATTAGGATCATTGGATAAAAAAGCATCCAGCACTGCGTCCGAGATTTGGTCGCAAATTTTATCAGGATGTCCCTCAGTTACGGACTCCGATGTAAATAAACGTTTACCGCGTTCATTCGACATTCTACTTCTAACCTCCTAAACAATATTGAGTATGTATGATGTAATGTGCATACGTAATACACAAAAAATGAACCTTTTCCGCTGGGAAAAGGTTGCGAGGCATGACCTTCAATTTTATATGTTACTTTAATTGTTCCCTACTGTCAATTCAACAAAATATAAAGAATTTTTATGATTACAGGGTAAATAAAACCTCTTCCGCCTTCTGAATCAAACGTTTGGTGATGCTGCCGCCAACAGCTCCTGCATCCCTTGAAGCAATATGGCCCCAGTAATCTTCTTTAATTGAAGCGCTCGGAATAGCTCCTAATTCCGTCGCAAATTCCGTATCGGCATGAGCCAGCAGCTGCTTACCGACCGGCAGACCAAGCTCTGCAGCAATTTCGTACTTCATAATATCCAGCGCTTGCTTCGATTCAGGAACCACCTTGACGTTATTGCTTCTCGCCATGTACATCGCCTCCTCATGTAGTATGGCTTTAGTATGACCGTGAGGGCGAAGCTCAACCCGCATAAGATGTTGTCAGCGAGGGTAAAATTATGGTGTGACTGTGCTGCCATCCGCATTCAACAGTAAATAACTGCCGCGGACCATCACATAAATGTCAGCTGTATTTTTAGCCGCCGGTTTAATGCCTCGTCCTTCACGCGGGAAGATTAGCAAATGATTCGTTGAGATTTCGGAGCCGGCTGCGATATCCTTCCCACCCGTAACATCTGGAATGCCGTTCTCGTCGTTGCTTACAGCAATCGTTCGTCCGGTACGCACAATAAATTCACAGCCTTCACCAGCATACAGCGTCTGACCGGCCTTCAGTTGAATAACCGTGATGCTGCCGGCGCCGTTTGTTGATCCATTACCCGGTGAAGGAGTTGGTGTGGCCTGAGGATTTGAGCTTGTATTCTTGGCTATGGCCTCTGCAATGAGCTGCTTGACCTTATCTTCGCTTATCGTGTTTTTATCAAAGTAACTTTTCGTAATGACCGGATCATCCGAAGATCCAGGTGTCGGAGCTTCAGCCTCCGATGTGGGAGCATACGCATTGATAAGTAAAAAAGCCGCTAGCAGCCAAACGATCCGTTTTTTCATTATAGACCTCCGTAGGCTCGTTATTCTAAATGAATTTCTAACTAAATCCATCGTGTAAATTCAATAAGCTTGAATAAATTGAGTTAAAAAAAGAAGACCCCTAAGGGTCTTCTTTCGGAAAAGTTAGGATTCCAAGTGATTAAGGTTGAGTGTTAACCAGCAGGATGGATACCGATTTGCCGTTTGGAGCAATTGCAGTAACCGTAAACTCTTTAACAGAGGATGGTACGTTAGTGATTTCACCTGTTACCGAGTTAATAGTTACCATACCGGAACCAGTAACTACTTTCACTGTGTAACGCAGACCCAGAACTGCATCGTATTTTGCAATATCAGCATTCGTGTACTCAATGCCATATTGGTCAGTTACTTTCAGTTTGTTGTCACCGTCAGTGAAGAAGTCGTAAGCAAAACCATTTGCAGAGAAGTTGTTATCAGTTTTGCCAGCTGTGAGCTTATCGACAGTAATCGAATCAGCTTTAACTGTGATGTCTTGGCTCAGGCTAACAGTCTCACCATTGTTTTTGTAAACGATGGCTGTAACTGTTGCTGTACCAGCTTTGTTACCCAATACGAAGCCGTCACGGTCTGGAGTTGGATTAGCTACTGCCAGAACATTAGGGTTAGAAGACGAAATACCACGAACGTAATTGTAAGGCAGTTTCACTTTGTTACCAGCGGAGTCCTTAGCAATTACAGTCAGAGTTTTGTCAAATTGGCTATCGCCAGCAGCAACGTTCTCACCAGCAATCAGAGCTGTCGAGATTTGATCTTGAGCCGCAAACAGCGTTCCAACTGTATCCAAGGAATATGTCAGAGCTGTATCGGATTTGATCGATTCAAACGTGCGCGATACTGCCGAGGAGTAATCGGACCAACCGCCGCCATTTGTTTGTTTTTGAATCGTTGCTTTCACAGTTACTTTACCTTCAGCACCAGTCGAAGTCAACGTGAAGCCTTTGTTGAAATCGTCAAGCTGAGCAGCAGTAAACGTGTAAGTTTTTGTGCTACCGCTTGTTGTGCTCGAAATAACAGTAGCTGTTTTCAGAGCTGCATTTACACCAGTACCGGAAGTAGTAACGTCAACTACTACTTGGTAGTTCGAAGATTGACCGTTAGCGCTCACGATCGAAGCAGCTACGTTGCCTCTGTCGCTACCGTATTGGTCTTTCAATTGGAATACCAAGTCATCACCAGCGCCCAAAATTGCTTTAGGAGCATTCTCAGTAGCAACAGCAATGCGCTCAGGCACTCTTACATCTGTAACTGGGATGCTAGCTTGAACAAAGCTATTTGTTTGCGACTGATTGATTTGACCAGAGATATAGACCTTGCTGTTTACGCTGTTGTAGACAGTAGAAGGTGCTACCGGAGCATTAAACGTAATTTTCAGTTTGCCTTTGTCAACACCAGTTGCAACGATTCCTGTAGTAGCAGCGTTGCTTGCAGTGAAGTTAAAGCGGTTAGCTGCAGCATTGTCAGCTACGTCTTGAGCGGACAACTTGTTGCCGTTAGCGTCATAAGCAGTCACAGGCACCAGAACCGAAGAATCGTCAGCCGAGAGAGTGATTCCCGAAACATCAAATTCTACTTTCGTAGCCAAGTTGGAGGCACCAACACTTACAGTTGCACTTGCGGAAGAAGCACCACCGAAAATGTTAACAGTATAGTCATTGTTTTTGTCGACTTTAGCGGCAAGCTTAACTTGAATGCGAGCATTGTCGCTATCGTCAAACAGGTCACCAACTGCCAGAGATGCGCCAGCTTTAACTACTGTCAGGTTAGCTTCATAAGGAGTAATAACTGGGTTGATGTTGCTAGCTTGAATTTCTGGAGTACCGCCAGTGAATTGTGCTTTAACCAGCTTGTTTCCGTACTGGTCGTACATTGTCAATGGAATATCGGCAGTTTCATCAGCAGCGGAAAGCTTAGTACCGCCGTTCGAATAAGTTACTTTACCAGCTTCAATTTTCGTCAAGAGAGGTACTGTACCTACTTTGAAGTTTTTGGAAGCTGTTACCGCACTGTTGTTATAATAAACAGTGACAGGGATAATGCCGTTACCTTGTGTCACGCCTGGAGTACCTTTAACATCAGCGTTGATCACAAAGTTACCTGCATCGTTCTTTTTCATAGCTACGTTAGTACCGGAAACAAGTGCTGTAAAGTTGGAAGCGCCCAGGGAAACTGCTTCACCATATTGGTTAGCTGCTTTAACTTCCAGAGATACCGAGTTGCTGTATGGCAGCGTATCATTAGCAGATACGAAGTCGATTTTGGAAACTTGCTCGTCTTGAGCTGTAAATGTTGCAGTTGTTTTGTCAACTGCCGCTGCATCCAGACCGCTAAGTGTTACTGTGTAGTCACCAGCGCCAAGGCGAGTATCCAAGCTCAATGTAGCGGATTTTTTATCGTCGCTCCATTTCGTTGTGGAACCAACTGCCAGCGAACCTTTGGTCAGAGCCAGTTTCGCCTTTGCAGTGTCAACAGCTTTGTCCAGCGTTACAGTTACTTGGTATACGCCAGTTGCTTTTGCTTCTGCAACGGAAACTTTCTCAGGAGCGTTGATTTCGGAGTAAGCTTGTTGACCGCCGTAAGCACCTACTACCAGGTCAGCGCGAGTTGCCAGTTTGGAACCGTCAGTGCCTTCTGGCAGAACTTTTTTGTTAACAGCTTGTTTCACAGCGTCAGCGTACCAAGGAGTGCCGCTCATGTCTGGTTTCACGCCAAGGCCTTTAACCAGTGCAGTTGCGAACTCGCCCAGTGTTACGTTAGCGCCTGGGTCAAACGATGTGTCGGATTTACCATCGATCAGGCCTGCTTTTTTAGCAGCTTCGATGAATTTGATTGCCCAGCCGTTAGCTGCGTCGTCAGCTTTAACGTCAGCAAAGCTGGAAGCTGTTACGCTGTCGTCAACTTTAACGCCGTAGATCAGCGTCAGAACTTTTGCGAATTGAGCGCGAGTCATGTTCTCGTCGATACCGAAGGAATCGTCGGAAACACCTTCAAACACGCCTTTCGACAGCAAAGCGTCGATTTTAGCTTTCAGAGCTGCGTCGATACCAGCAAGATCTTTAAAGTCTGCGGATGTTTTAGCAGCAGCAGCTGTAGTTGCGGAAGTGCTAGTTGTTGTAGCAGCTTCGTCAGCAAGAGCTACCGAGGAAAACATCGAAAACGCCATAGCTGCAGTTGCGATAACTTTTAAACTTTTCTTCATAACCTTTTTTTCTCCTCCTCGAATATCTTTCGTTTTATTTGAGTTTGTTGTAAACATATTTGAGCTCGAGTTACTCATTGTCCGGTTCACCCCCTTTCCAGAGTTGAGCGTAAATTATAAACTAAGTTCGCTTGCAGCTCTGAAAGGCTGCATTAGAAACTAGTAAACTTCGGTCAGAAAGATAGACACTCGCACCATTTAACATTATACATGGGTCGAATACCGTCGTAAAGAGTTATTTTCTGAACAGCCTGCCAAATGCCTGCCAATTCGCTAACTCTTTATTCTTTCTTTGTTTTCAAAGTATTAAACGCAGCACTCTTGAAAAAGTTGCGTTCCGAAGCAAAAAACTTTTTTTTCTTTTGAATCGCTGCTCGCTTGCTTCTTCCGTGTAGCCTTTCGTGTATCATCTCGGCTACGAAACTTAGTATACTATGATCTATCACCTTCGTCATCACTTAGTATTTTCCATTCAGAAAAGAGCCGATCCGCGGCGTTTAGCTCATCGAATCGGCTCTCTGTTGAGTACTGTATTCAGCGATTAGTTCAAATTCGTCGGGAATACCTTCGTATACTTTTGCAGCAATCGTACAGCAATCTGACCTGCTTCTGCGCGCGTCAGGTTTGCAGTCGCATCGAAACGCACTGTAGCTTTCTTCTGGCCAGCTTGCAGCTCATTCGGCTTGCCGACCATGATGCCGGCCTTATTTACAGCTTCAATGGCCGGTCGGGCATAATAGGAGAACGTCGAGGCGTCTGTAAAGGACTTAGCCAGATTCGCTCCCAGCTTGTCGTCATTCGTAGATAGCTTGATTTCCAGCGCACGCGCAATCATCGTTGCTGCCTGCTCCCGCGTGACCTTCATATCGGCTCCAAAGAAGCGATTGTCCAGGCCCGTGACGATACCCGTTCTGGCTGCAGTTTCGATGTGGGCGTAATCCCAAGTCAACGATCTTGCACCCGGCCCGATTTCAAAGAAAGTCGGGTTGTTATCGTAATTCAACGGAATGTTCAATGCTTTCACCAGCAAAGTGGCAAATTCGCCGCGTGTCGTCAAGTCATCTGTGCCGAACGTATCAAAGCGCAGATTAGGCATGATGCCTTTGGCAAACAGCGCTTCAAGAACGTTGCGCGCCCACGGATGGGCTGTGATATCTGTGAAGCCGTATCTTAATTTGGTGACCATGTAGTAACCGAAATCATCAAACGGAACAGTGATCGTATTTTTCTTAGCGTCGACTTCACCGCCAAGATTTGTCCATTCACCTTGATCATTAAAGTAGAATACCGTCACTACGGTGCCCGCGGCTTCAACGACGCTGTCGTCATATTTCAAGGTCAGCTTGCCGCGATTGGTCGGAACGACCTTACGGGATGCAGGGAACAATGTGAACGTTCCTTCAACCGAATAAGGAGCCAAACCATTGGTTGCCGGCTTATAAGTAGCCGATCCCTTCACGCCTTCTTCGCCTTCACCGCCAGAAATCCAGTATACAGGCGAAACCCGGCCAAAGTTTCTGCGATTCACTTCACTATTGAAGCGTTGAACGAGCACATCAGGAATCCGGATTACGGATTGACCAAGTGGCGCAGTGGCATCTGTACGCGCATCGATGTCCCGGTTGATGATGTTGCCGTAATCGTTGCGGCGCTCGACGACCCCGTCTGTAGGATCCGCGATGCCGAACAATAAATTCGTCTTATCATAATATTGAGTAACACCGCTTGAAGCATTTACCGACTTGAGAATTGTGCCTTTAGGGAAGGTTAATTCTAAATTCTTATCGAAAATGCTGTGTTTATTCGAGATGGGCTCCATATACTGAGCGTCGGTCTGAATGACGTTGGCATAAGTAACATTGACGGTTTGCGTCAGCGTTCCGCCAGGACGGGTAATCACTACTTTGATTGCCGTGTCTTTCCCTGCCTTCAAGCCAATGAAATCGTAGATGAAGCGGTCATTAAAGTCAGCCCGTTTGGTCGCGTTTGCGCCATTAATGGTTACGCTTGTGGCTCCTTCGGCTTCAACGTCAAAACGGACGAAGTTTTTATTAACGAGAATTTTATTGCCTACAGTCGCCTGCGGCGACAGAATGCGGAAAGGTTCCAGTACGCGCTCGATCTCCAAACGCTGGCTGACCTTGGCTCCAGTTGCATTGGTAACCTCCAGCGTATAGACATGACTGCCTGGAGCATCAAACGTTAAATTGTTAATCCGAAGAACAAAATTATCTTTGCTGCCGCTAAAGTCATACGCTGGTGTAGAACCAAGAGCCGATTTATTAATAATAGTAGGAATCAGCGGTATGCTTGACGGATCGAGACTCAGCACTACGTCTGTACCGCGGCGCAGGACGAGACTGTTAACACCACCCGCTTTAAAAGCAAGATCATAGGTTTTTAAGCTGGTTACATATTTGTCGGTTGTGTATTGAATATCAGGCGTAACCAGGAATACTTGATTCAGCACTGTGTCCGACATCGGCATGGCGCCCAGCGCCGTACGGCCGCCTACCGGCAGCATAATCGGCTGGAAGCGCTCGATGACCGGTACGTTTTTGTCGACCACATAAATTCGAATTTCTTTCGAAATCGTACTTACACTGGAACCGTTCTGATACTTGCCTGTAAACAAGAGCCTGTTTTCCCCTACTGTAAGCGTCGGCTGCGGCAAAGAACTCCGCCTATCACCGATTTGCAGCTGCAGGGCGTTAAAATTGTTGTTGGCGTCGAGATTAAAAACAGTAATCGGTAAGCCGTTCAGAAACAGCTCGTGACCGATCAGATTGTCGAAGCCGACATAGCCGCCGCTGATTTTCAAATCCACCCCTGAACTTCCACTAGGAATCAAACGGGAATCAATTTCAATCGTTTGGCCGTCCACCAGGTTCTCAATCGAGATGAAATTCTTCGATACGTAAGTCACACTGGCCTGAAAATCGGAAACAGAGCCGGTGAACTGGAACCCGATCTTTTGCGAACCGCTTGGAAGTCCGGTGACTTTATAGACTTTTTTCTTCGTATTCACTATGGTATGTCCAGCATCGTCATAGTAATCCCCTACGTATGACAGGCTGATCATGGTAGTACCCAATGGAAGCAGCTTACCTGTTAAATCAGGCGTTGCATCGACAGGCGTGTTGGAGCCTTCGATATTTCGATTGGCATCCACGAGGATGTAGAAGTCAGGCTTTAAAATTTCACTGCCGTCCAACGGCTTGGTAGAAATACTGGAGTCAATATCAAAGATGCCGGTAGAAGGAATATCATTGATTGCCGCTGTGTCATCAATCAAAGAAATGCTATTAATTACAGTATCGTTCGGCAGGTACTTAAACTTCGGCACGATAACGCCTCTAAAGCCGTCGTAATACACGTCGAGCGTTACGGATTGACCTTGTGCGTAAGTGCCGGGAGCTGCGCCTGGAACAAAATCAAAGGGATTCGTTGTAAAATCCACGATTTTGAACGCCGGCGTAACGCCGTCGCTGCCCGGTACATCGATCGAGGAAGAAACCGTGTCGATGCCGACTGGTGTGTTATTGATTTGAAGCGTTGTGTTGCCCACAGTAAACGGAACCACACTGTACGGAACAAGCATTTGAATGTTCAAAACACCCTGTTCTGCCACACCGTTGTCAGCCGTTAATGTCGGGATGTTGTTCAAAACCGAAACCGTCGTATCTCCCGTATGCGCGAGATCGATCTTGTTGAACGGCTGATTTTTATCAAAATAATAAATCGTTCGGGAAATATTCAAAACGTTCGCGTCATTCTGAATAACCAGATTCAGCGTGTTCAGACCCGCTTTCAAATTAATGGCCGGTGCAAAAAACGTTCCGTCTTCCAGCAACGACGCTTGATAGCCGTTGACAGAAACCTTGGTTGCATTCAAGGCTTGACCTTCCAGAAGAACTTGCTGCGTATCCACAACAATGCTGACGCCCTGATTCAAGTTCGTCGGCGTATTGGCTCCCGACGTCACTTTCAAATAGCTCAGATACGGCACCTCGTCGTACAAGACGTAGAACGTGTCCGTTTTGTCCAAACCGCCCTGGATGCCGGTAAAGCTGATCCGGTTATAACCGGCGTACAACGGCAACGCAGTAGCCGAGAAACGGTTGGAGGATGTCGAGCTTACGCCCTTCGTCGTCGTGCGGTTCGTATCGGTCACCCACCGACCAAGCTCCTGTGAATAGGTCAATTGCTCAACCTTGACCGTCATCGTATCCTTCGAGACATATTGGAACGTACCGTTAATGTCGAGCTTTTGGCTCGTCGTTACAAAGACGTTGCTTCTTTTCAAATCGTTGTTGAGATCCACGACAGTCGAAGACGTCTTCGACAGGTTGGTGTCATCCGGGATAAAAAATGTCGCAGCGGCTTGAACGGTTCCGCTCCAGGCCACAGGTATGAGACTGAATAACAGAGCCGCGATCATCGTCCATGCGATAAATCGATTTTTGCGCATTTCCTTACCTCTCCTTTTCCATATGCTGTACATATGTAGTCATTGTGTCTTATATATCGGCAGAAGCTTCCTCTTTCTTTAGAACATTCCCTTGGGAATATTTCAATAAAAACAAAACCGCCTTCCAACAGGAAGACGGCCGTTATCAAATTCACGCCTCATTATTTGCCCACGCGGTCCGTCTGAACGGATTTACCGACAAGCTTGTTCAAGAAATTGAGAACAGGCTTACGGCTTTTGCTAATGATTCCGATGGCTTCCGCACCGAGCACCATGACCAAAAACAACGCTACAATGATCAGCACCCAGCCCCACAGGATGTTTTGCGACATCAGCATCGAGCAGATGACGGCACTTCCGCCGAAAACGAGCGCGATGCCATAAATGATCAGCACGCTGGTCCGATGGCTGAAGCCGAGCTGCAGCAGGCAGTGGTGCAAATGGCTCTTGTCCGGAGCGGAAATCGGCAGCTTGTTGACGTAGCGCCGCATAATAGCGAAGAACGTATCGGATAAAGGCACGCCCAAAATCATGACAGGGATGAGCAGCGACACGACGGCGGCCTGCTTGAAGCCCAGAATGGACAGGGTCGCCAGAGCAAAGCCGAGGAACAGCGATCCCGAGTCGCCCATAAAAATTTTGGCCGGATGGAAGTTATAAAACATAAATCCTACGATACTGCCTAGCAAAATAACGCTGAGCAGCACCACGGTAACGTTCGGCATCATCAACGCCAGAACCAGAATCGTAGCGGTCGCAATCCCCGATACCCCCGCCGACAAGCCGTCAAGTCCGTCGATCAGGTTAATCGCATTGGATACGCCGACGATCCACAAAATCGTGATCGGAACGCTCAACCAGCCGCCGATGGATAAATTGGATTCCCCGAACGGAATGTTGACCAGATCGATCTTGAGACCAAAGGAAACGACGATGCTCGCTGCGATAATTTGACCGAGCAGCTTCCATTTGGGGGAGAGCTGAAAGCGGTCGTCCAGCGCGCCCGTAATGACGATCACCAGTCCGCCAAGCAGCAAGCCGAAGGCAGCGTCCGAATTGAACGCTTTGAGTGCAGGAGAGATGATGAAGTACGCTCCGACAAAGGCGAGAAAAATCGCAATTCCTCCGAGCCGCGGCATAATTCTCGTATGTACTTTGCGATGGTTTGGCGCGTCGACGGCTCCTACCCAGAAAGCAAACTTTTTGACCAAGGGCGTTAACAGCAATGCCATTACACATGAAGCGATAAACCCGAGCGCGTATAATCCATACATCTTCTTCTTCACAGCTCCTCTTGTTCTTGGGGTGGCAGGTAACCCGCCGAACAAAATTATACTCCCAATCGCCGACAAACTTCAAACCGTTTTTCTTTGAAAATCGCCGTTTTCAGGCTGTTTTCAGGGGATTTTCATAAAGATTTTCATGGTTTTACAACATTCTCTTTCTCGCGAATCACTTTCACTGCGAATTTCGGCAGCACAAGCATTCTTTTGTAGCGCCACGGCTCCTGCAGCAGCCGATAGAACCACTCGAGACGCAGCTTTTGGAACAAAACCGGCGCGCGCTTGAGCTTGCCTGACAAAACGTCGAAGCTTCCGCCTACGCCCATCATGATCGGCACCCGGAGCTGATTCTTGTACTTGGCGATCCAAGGCTCCTGACTCGCTGCCGACCGGCCGATCAGCAGGATGTCCGGTGCCTTGTCCGTAATGTCGCGAATCACTTCGGCATCCTCGGCTTCGGAGAAATACCCATCCCGTACGCCAACGAGCTCCAGCGACGGATACAGCGTCTTTAACCGCTGCGCAGCGGCCTGAATCACGTCCGGAGCCGCGCCGAGGAGATACACCCGCCAGCCCGCGGTCTGCCCCAGCTTCATCAGCTCGTGCAGCAGGTCGTAGCCTGCCACGCGCTCCGCCACGGGCTGTCCGACGTAGCCCGCCGCCCACACGACCCCCGCTCCGTCCGGAACGACCAGTTCAGCCTGCTTCATCATCGTCAGATAAGCCGGATCGTCCAAGGCTGCCATGATCATGATCGGGTTGGCTGTAATGACCTGATGCGGCTGCTTGCGGCGGATCGCTTCCGCCAAGTAATCGAGAGTATGGCGCATGTCCATCCGCGAGACCGGCACGCCGAAAATCGGCACAGTCGGCACATCTTGTTTTTGCATATCGTCTTCATCCTTTTAGACGTTGAATGGTAGTGATTGGTTGCGCCATTCAGCGCCGATTTGTCTGATTTTCTCGAAAAAAAGCAGCAATGCGCTGCGCGGGGCGCTGGGCCTCGGCCTTCAGCGCCTCGATGGCGGCGCGCTTCTCCGCCGCCCACGCCTCCCGGCCGTCCAGCAAGCGGACGGCCTCGGCCGCGCAAGCGGCGGCATCGAACCGGGCGGTCGATGCCGCCGCTTGCATCCCGAGCCTATGGAGGAACTGGTCGATCTTCGGATCGTACGAGATACCCACCATAGGCACGTATTGCGAGGCTGCATAAATGAGCGCATGCAGCCTCATGCCGATAAGCAGGTCGCACGCGGCCACCTGCTCGAGCATGTCCTGCGGGTGGACGACGCCTGGCGTCAGCTCCACCCGCGCTGCGCGATCGCCGCCAGGGGCGGCGCCGGACGCGGATGCGGACGCGCCGGTGAGCCGGGCGATCACATACTGCGACGCCTCCTCGTCCGACGGGAGGTGGAACGGCAGGAAGCGCAGCCGCACGTCGGAACGTGCGTCCAGCAGCGCTTCCAGAGCCTGCGCGAGCGCGTCGAGCTCCGAGCGATCGCGGTTCCAGAAGCGGACGGACACGCCGACCGTCCGCCAGGCCGGGCCGCCGACACGCTTTGCGTCGGCGGCGGTATACGCCGGCGTCGCAGCGTCAGCCGCGCCGGCGTCAGCCAGCGGCGCCGACGCTGCGTCGCCGTCCGATGCGCCGCCGCGCCCCCCGTGCGCGGCGTTTGCTGCGCCGGACGCGGATGCAGACGCGCCGGCGGCTGGCCCGACCCCGCCCGAGTCTGCCGCGCGCAGCGGCAGGCCCATGACCGGGTCGGGCACAACGTCGATGCGCTCGCGCGGCAGGCGCATCGAGGCCAGCAGGTCCGCGGACTCCGTATCGCGGACCGAGAGGTACCGGCAGCGCCGGAACACGGCGCGAATCCAGCCGTCAAAGAAACGGCGATTCACCGGGCCGATCCCTTGCGAATACACGAAGGTCGGCTTGCCCAGCCATTGCGCCAGCTTCAGCACCGCCAAGTAGTACGGGATCGTCTTGGCGCTTGTCGCGTCCTGCAGCAAGCTGCCGCCGCCGCTGATCAGCCCGTCGCTGCTGCGCAGCGCACGCAGCACCTCTGCGGGCCTCATCCGGTGGCACGCCTCGACGCCGTACATCGCGGCAGTACGCTGCGGATTGCCGGAGAGCACAATTGGCTCGATCCGCATGCCCTGCTCCTCGCCCTGCTGGCGCAGCGCCAGCAGGATTGATTGCAGCACAGCCTCGTCGCCGCTGTTGTCAAAACCGTAATAACCGGATAGTACTAGGCGTCGAACCGGGGCGTCCATTTTTTCCAGCTCCTTACGAGAATTTCCCAAACGGCGATCAGCACAAGACCGATCAGAATACCGAAGATCAAGCCATAGCTGATCCGAATAGCCGAAATGTGCAGCGGCGTATGCAGATGGGCAAAGGTATCGACAAGCGAAAGCTGCCCGATGACGCCAACAATCAGCAGGTACACAGCATTTCTATACCGTACGCACAAGTATCCGGCAAGCAGGAACAGCGGATGCGCCAGCAAAAATTCCTTGGTCCGCGGCCGCACGCCCAGCGTATTTTCCAGGAAGGAACGGAACAGCTTCTCAAAGGTGGAGGCCTGCCCTTCATTGCCGGTTCGCGTCAAATAGTAGAACAGCGCTCCCGCCGCAACAGCAGCAACCACCAGCCAAAATACGCGAATGTGCGCGCTGAGAAGACGCCTGATCCGCTCCAGCTTCTCCCGATGCGTCAAGTTTTCGCTGAACAGCAGCAAGTAAAGAGCGACGATTGCAATCGGCGCCAGATGCAGCAGGCTGACGCCGCGGAACTGCTGCAGCACCAGCATGTAGCTGATATGATTGAGCAGCCCGACGACATACACAATGCCGATCGCCGAAATCGCCGAGGTGCGAATCAGCAGCCACAGGCTGAAGCCGATCCGCGATTTGGCCGCCGCAGCTCGTCCTGTACGCACCGTGCGCACAGCCAGCATTACGGCCAGACTTGGCGCGCAGATGGCCGTAGCCAGCGCCAGTCCTTGCGCATACAAATTGGCGCTGAGCGCATGCAAGCCGATAGCTCCGACGAGACCGATGACGAACAAAGCAAGCGCCGTACCCGGGAAGAAGGCGGCGACGGTCAGCACGATCAGGGCCACACCCCCGAGCAGCACGAACACGCGGGCTACTTTTTGCCACCCGGAATCGTCGAACGCAAAAGCTTGCGCCTGTCCGGTCGTGAACCCGACCTTCTCGATGCGCGGGATCGCACCGTCCTTGCCGTTCAAGCTGTCGAGCAGCGGCCGAATTGGATCGACAAGCGTACCCTTATCCACACTTCGGGCCAGCTTCCCGTTCAGGAAGATGATACGAATATTGCGGTCCTTCACAGCCAGCACAAAGCGATCGGCCACGCCCTGCACACGGGACTCCAGCTCCTCTTTGGAAACGGGCTCGGTCAGCTTTTCTCCGTCCTTTTCGGTAAACGAATGCAAACGTACTATATTATAGTTGGTTTCCTTCGCCAGCGTACTCAGACCTTTTTGCGGCTCTTTCGAAAGCTCGATGGTTGCAAGCCCGATGCCGTATTTATTCAGCAGCTTGGCCATCTTTTTCAAATTCACTTCCGGTGTTTCGTCAGTAAAGCCCGGCATGGCATCGCCGTCGGCCACGATCCGCTCCACGCCGACAGCGTGCAGCTTGCTTAGCAGTTGGTCCATCGTCGTGCTGGAGTAAGGTCTGCGGTTAGTTAAACGCGCGATAATATGGAACCCTTGATCATGCAGCTGATTCAAGGTGATCGGATCGGGGTCCATCGGCTTGATCGCGGCCTCGTCCGGACTCATACGGATCTGCAGCCCGGGCCGATCCTTCAAGCTCCACGTTGCCGTCTCTACCTTCAGGTCGGCAAATGTTTTTTCTATTAACGGCTGCAGCTGCTTTTGCGTCTCCGTATCGGCAAAAAGCACGTAGGTGTAGTTCTCTCCAGGCTGCGGCAGCTTCTGCGCGAACATGGCGGCATCACGCGAGTTATACACGTCGATTCTGCGGCTCGTCTTCAATTCGTTCAGCGTCGCTTCATAAACCGCCAGCGATTGCACGCCGGCCGCCTTCAGCGCCTTTAATTGATTGGCGATAAATCCTTGCGGATCCGCTTGAAGATCGGACATGTCGACCAGATCACGATAATCAAAAACGAACTCGACTTGATTGGCCGACGTTTCGGTCTCATGTCTCGCGTACACCAGCGGCAGCGAGCTCAACAGGCCCGCTACGACCAGCCACCACAGCACCTTGCGCAACAGATGATTCCCTTTTCCATACCATTGGACCAATTTGTTTCACTCCTGTTCTCATCCTCATACATTCGAAAACCTCTTCAGATCACACCGCGGCCAAGCCGCACGCCGAAGGAAACCGCAAACGGCTCCCTCCATTAGACGCACTGTCGGCCACTTTGTTCTAAAGAGGTTCTCTGCTTTCTATGCGATCATCCGTCGATGCGGCTCATGACATCCTGTACAATCCCGTTCAGCCGCTCGGACGCTTGCGCGCCGGATGTTCCCTGGACAGCAAAATAAAATTTGATTTTGGGCTCGGTGCCCGATGGACGCAGGCAGAACCAGGAGCCGTCCTCCAGCTTGAACTTGAGCACATTCTCCTTCGGCAAGCCGTTGATGCCGGCGGCATAGTCTTCCACGCCCTGCACGTTGATGCCGTGGATCGCTTCCGGTGGATGGGTACGCCACGCTTCCATCATACGACCGATCTGCTCGACGCCATCTTTGCCTTTGAGCGTCCGCGATTCCAGCTTTTCCAGAAAATAACCAAACGATGCATACAGCTCCTGCAGAACATCGTATAAGGTTTTACCCTGCTGCTTGTAGTACGCGGCCGCTTCGCAAATGAGCATCGCTGCGATGACGGCGTCTTTGTCGCGCGCGTAGCTGCCAGCCAGATAACCATAGCTTTCTTCGTAACCGAATAAGAAGGTACGCTCGCCGGTTTTTTCGAAAGCCGTCATTTTCTCGCCTATGTATTTGAAGCCTGTCAGCGTATCCAGCGTATCTACGCCGTAATGACGGGCAATGACAGCGCCCATTTCGCTGGTTACAATCGTCTTGATGATCACGCCATTATCCGGCAGCGCGCCGCGCTCCTTCATGCTGGAGAGCAAGTAATTGACGATGATGGCACCCGACTGGTTGCCCGTCAGAACAAAATAATCCCCTGAAGGGTCCTTGACCACAGCTCCCATCCGATCGGCGTCGGGATCCGTACCGACAATGATATCGGCGTCCCAAGCTTTCGCTTGAGCGATGGCCAACGTGAACGCTTCCCGCTCCTCCGGATTCGGCGATTTCACGGTCGAGAATTGCGAGTCCGGCTGCTCCTGCTCAGCTACCACGCGAACCTGCGTGAAGCCAACCGTCTCCAGAACACGGCGCACCGGCATGTTACCGGAACCGTGTAGCGGCGTGAAGACGATGCGGAAATCGTCGCGAATCTGGCGAATGACGTCCGGATTCTGGCTGACGGCGGCTACCGCGGCAATGTAACGGGCGTCGATGTCCTCGCCCAGCCACGCCAGCAGCCCCTGCGCCTCCGCGTCCTCGCGGGTCAAACGCTTCACTTTATCAAACGAATCGGCCTGCTGTACCAGCTCAATGACCCTCTCAGCGAATTCAGGAACAAGCTGGCCGCCGTCTGCGCCGTATACTTTATAACCGTTATATTCAGGAGGGTTGTGGCTCGCGGTTACGACCACGCCGGCCGTCGCCTTCAAATCTCTTACGGCATACGACAGCTCTGGCGTTGGGCGCAAAGCCTCGAATACATATGCCTTGATGCCGTTGCCGGCAAAAACAAGCGCCGCTTCCAATGCAAACTCCGGCGACATGTTGCGCGAGTCATAGGCAATGACGATTGACGGATTCACGGTTCCCGTCTGCCGTACAAAGTCCGCCAAGCCTTGGCTTGCCCGACCTACGGTGTAGACGTTAATGCGGTTGGTGCCTGCGCCGATCACTCCGCGCAAGCCGCCGGTTCCGAATTCCAAATCCTTGTAAAAGCGATCTTCAATCTCCTTGGCGTCATGGCTGATGGAGCGAAGCTCGTCTTTCGTCGCGCTGTCGACGGCAGGGTCGTCCAGCCATAATTGATATTGGGTTTGCACTCGCGTCATATCCGTAAGTTCCACTCCTTCATCTCGTCTTATTTATTGGCAATAGCGAACATAAGCTCGCCTTCGACAACTACCCGTTCTCCTACCTTCGCTACAGCTTGACCTTTCACAATCGTCCCTTTCAGGCGCGTAATGGTCATTTCCAGCGTCAATGTATCTCCAGGAACAACCTGGCCGCGGAAACGAACGCCGTCAATGCCGGCGAACAAGCCGATTTTTCCTTTATAGTCATCCAACGTCAGGACGGCAACTGCGCCTACCTGAGCCAGCGCTTCCACGATCAGCACGCCGGGCATTACCGGATATCCGGGAAAATGACCGGGAAAAAATGGCTCGTTCATCGTGACGTTTTTGATTCCGACGGCGCGAACCCCCGGCTCCACCTCCAAAATGCGGTCCACCAGCAAAAACGGCGGACGATGCGGAATAATTTCCTGAATCTGATTAATATCCAGCAACCTGCTCGTCTCCTTTCGATGCTTGCATAAAACACAAGGCAACAACTTACAATATGATTATCCCCTTCACGGCTGCAGCAGTGAAGGTTGATATAAGAGGAGCTTATGGACGAGCCTGCCGCATGCAGACCGTCTGTAGGCTCTTTCTCCTGAATACCCGGTTCGTCGCGGCGTTCAATCTCTCTTGTTGAGGATGGCGAATTGAACAATATAAATCAGGGTTGCGATCATCGAAATGCCGATAACGCCCCATAAGTAGGGCAGCGCCAACGGCGCCTTGAACACAATCAATAGAATCGCTATGTAAAAAAGCACCGTCGTCAGCTTGCCGAGCATATTGGCCGGCACTGTCAGCTTACCGCGAAAATGAAAAAAAGCGGAGCCGGCAATCATCCCCGCATCCCGGGCAAAAATCGCCGCAGCCGCCTGCCACGGAATCATGTGCGACAGCAGCAGCGACAGGATCACGACAATCATCATCGCCTTATCAGCCAACGGATCGAGCATGGAGCCAACTACAGTCACTTGCCCTCGCCTACGGGCGATGTAACCGTCGAGAATATCCGTCAATCCGGCAAGCAAAAGCACCAGGAAAGCAACCTTGATATAGCCGTAAAAGAAAACAACCGAATAAACCGGAATCAGGATAAACCTGCTGATTGTTAGCATGTTCGGTATATTCAAGCGCTGCCCTTCCCCCTTACAAGCATGCCGATTTTCTAAGTTTATCCTCCGTCCATTATACCTTTCCTTTTTCAAAAATAAAACTCCCTCGCGGGAGTCCTCAATTCGCAAAAACCAGATCGTACAGGTGCTTCCAGGTGCTCCACCGGAAAATTTCGGACGAAGGCTGGTGGCCCAGCTTGCTGTATCCGATCCATAAACCGATGAAGACGGCGAGCACGCTCAGAACGGGAACGCGAATCCATCTTATAATCGCTATCACAATGCGAGCCCAGCGGGGTTTCTGCCGTTTGGGCGGTTTCTTGGCTTTGGGTTGTTGCGATCTGGCTGGTGTTTCCGACATCGGGCCTGTCCCTCTCTTTCCTAACCGTTAGCCACGCAAGTTATTGGCCAAGTTCATCATGGTGTCCGAAGAGGTGATTGCCCGGGAGTTTAATTGAAACGCTTTTTGCACCATGACCAACTCCGTCATTTCATCGGCAAGCTGTACGTTCGACTGCTCCAGATAACCCTGCATCACTTCGACCCGGTCCGCTGCATTGGCTGCGGTACCGTTGACGTTCTGGAGAATTCCGTCGATGTTCGTGACACCGGCTGGCAGCGAATACAGATTGTCGCCAACCTCCCGCAGCAATTGCGGGCGAACGACGCGAACGAGCTTGATTTGGCCGACGTTAATCGGCGGCTGGTTATGATCAATTTCATTGTAAGCTAAAATCCGGCCGTCCGGATCAATCGCCGGGCGATAGTTCTTCGGCAGACGAATCGGATTACCGTCCGTACCTGCGAGAAAGTGGCC
The DNA here is from genome assembly GCF_004514475.2 of Paenibacillus athensensis. Lineage (GTDB taxonomy): Bacteria > Bacillota > Bacilli > Paenibacillales > NBRC-103111 > Paenibacillus_AL > Paenibacillus_AL athensensis. The sequence goes on from NZ_MYFO02000011.1 coordinate 122,751, forward strand.
GTCCTCCGTCGTCATGACCATATTGCCGGTGGTATCCGGACTCAGATGAAAGGCTCCATTGCGCGTCCACGCCGGTTGCTGAACGGGGTTTCCGTTGGCGTCAACCGTGTTGACCGTCACTTCAAACAACCCGTCGCCCTGAATCGCCAAGTCGGTCTGGTTGCCTGTGGCCTGAACCGGGCCTTGGGCCATATTCGTCTGGATTTGCACCAGCTTCGCTCCCCAGCCCTGGTTAAAGCCCAGCGGCGACATCCGGCCCTGCTGGCGGAAGCCCTCCGGCTGACCCTTCACGTTCGTCAGCACGTCTTCAAAAGAAGCTTCCTTCTTCTTGAAGCCGGTGGTGTTGGCGTTGGCGATATTGTTCGCCAGAATATCGAGCTTCTGCTGTAAGCTCTGCATCGAGACCGACGAGTTAATCATGGAATTGTTCATGGGAACCTCCTTTAGATGCGGCCTACATCGTTCACGGCTTTGTCCATGCTTTTATCGTAAAATTGAATGACCTTCTGATTGGCTTCATACGCGCGCAGCGCCGACATCATGTCGACCATCGATTGCGCCGGATCGACGTTGGAGCGCTCGATGAAGCCTTGGCGCACTTCAACCTGATCGCCTGGCTGCACAGCCGTCACGCGGCCTTCATCGCCCGGGTTGATCCGGTACAAGCCGTTGCCCTCGCGCAGCAGCAGGTTCGGATCGTCTACGCGCGACAGCAGGAGACCGATTGGCTGACCAGCTGCATTCAGCATGGGCCTGCCATCTCCATTGATGAAATCTCCCGAGTTAGTAACCTGGAAAGAACGAATCGGCAGTCCGGAATTCGGATCGACCAGCACGATGGGCTGTCCGTCGCGTCCGAGCACCAGATTGCCGTCGGCATTAACCAGCTGGCCGCTGGGATCGACCGTAAACTTGCCGTTCAGGGAATACCGCTGCTCGCCTGCCGCATTCTGAACAGTGAACAACGCCTGCGGCTGGAAGGTGCGCTCGCCGTCCGCATTGACGTATTTGCCCGTCTCGTCAAAGGTAATGCCTGCCACCTGAATATTGGATACAAGCGCGAAGTCGTAAGGGTTCTGCGTTTCCTGGAGATCCCCCTGCGCGTGCAGAGCGATATTCTCTTCCGCGAACACCCCGGTCGTCAGCCTGCCGATCGGCGTCACCGGAGCGCTGTTCTCACCGGCGCGGATACGCTCAATCAGCATTTCCGGGAAGGAGCGGGACAAGGAATTGCCCTGCTTGAAGCCCGGCGAATTGATGTTGGCGATATTGTTCGTAATTGTATCGTGTCTGCGCTGCTCGGCAATCATCCCGGAGGCTGCGGTATAGAGTCCTCTTAACATGTCCTCATCACTCCTATACGAACTTGCGTTTGGTTACCTTGTCCAGGTTGTCCAACATAATACCCGTACCTTTCACTACGCAATGCATCGGATCTTCGGCAATCAAAACCGGCACTTTCAGCTCATCGGCCAGCAACTGATCCAGACCGTGCAGCAGCGCCCCGCCGCCTGTCAGAATCACGCCTCTGTCGATAATGTCCGCCGACAGCTCCGGCGGCGTGCGCTCCAGCACACTTTTGGCCGAGGTGACGATCGACGCCACCGGGTCCCACAGCGCTTCCTGAATCTCGCTGGAATGAATCGTAATCGTGAGCGGCAGTCCCGATACCATATCTCTGCCGCGAATATCCATCTCTTCGTTCCGTCCGTGAGGATACACCGTTCCGATCTTGATCTTGATATCCTCGCTTGTCCGTTCGCCGATCAGCAGCTTGTACTTGTTCTTGATGTACTTCGTAATCGCGATATCGAACTTGTCCCCTGCGATTTTAATAGAAGAGGAGGTGACGATGTCGCCCATGGACAACACCGCCACATCCGTCGTACCGCCGCCGATATCGATCACCATGTTCCCGCTAGGCTGGAAAATATCCATGCCGGCGCCAATGGCCGCAGCCTTAGGCTCCTCTTCCAGAAATACTTCCCGGGCTCCGCTGCGCTCGGCCGCTTCACGAATCGCCTTTTGCTCGACCGAGGTAATGTTGGTAGGAGCGCAAATGAGAATGCGCGGATGCGAATACCACTGTTTGCCTCCTACCTTGGCAATAAAATGCTTCAGCATCATTTCCGTTATCTCGAAATCAGCGATAACGCCGTCCTTCAACGGGCGGGTGGCGATAATATTGCCGGGGGTGCGCCCTACCATCCGGCGAGCTTCCTCGCCCACTTTGAGCACGCGCTTTGTATCGCTTTCAATCGCCACCACAGAGGGCTCATCGAGCACGACCCCGCGCCCTTTAACGTGAATCAGCACATTCGCCGTGCCCAGATCGATTCCAATGTCCTTGCTAAACATGTGATTGTAATCCTCCCTAAACCAACCGTCCATCCCGTGAAGAACTGGCGCTCATATATATAGTTCTAATTATAAGCTAAATTCGCTGTAAATGCATGAATTCCTTTTTTTTAATTGAAAATTCGACATGACCAGTTATAGCCAGCCGGCAGACGGCGGGAGGCATCAGGACTTGATGGGAACCAGCTCTCCGGAAGGCTTCGAATGTCTTGTTTTCCGGTACTTGATTTTTGTTGCTTCTCCTCCGCGAAGATGACGAATGGATTTGTGGTACTCCAGAATGTGCTTGACCTGGTTGGCCAGGTCCGGGTTGATTTCCGGCAGTCTTTCCGTCAAATCCTTGTGCACCGTGCTTTTGGAAACGCCGAATTCCTTCGCAATCGTGCGAACCGTGTTCTTGGTCTCAACGATGCAAGTTCCAATCTTAATGGTTCGCTCTTTGATGTAATCGTGCACTCCCCTCGCCTCCCTACTCGAGATAGTTTGGTACATTATATGAGGGGTAAGACTAGATATTCTACGTAGCCAAGCTCGGCGCCCCGAATTCGTACATTTATTTTCAAAAACAGCAAAAAAGCAGCGGGTTTGCCCCTCTGCTTTCGCGTTTTCTTCGTTTTACTGCTTGTTATCGTTCAGCAGCGTTTCCGGGTTGACCGCAGCGCCGTCGGCGCCTTGACGAACCTCGAAGTGCAGGTGTACGCCTTCTTCCCGCTCCAGCTCGTTGCGGCCGGCTTTGGCCAGCACGTCGCCCTGTTTCACATCGGCGCCCTTGGTCACCTGAACGTCGGACAAGCTTTGATACACCGACACCAGACCGTTGCTATGCGTCACTTCAACCAAATAGCCGACGACCGGATTCTGCTCGACAGCGGTCACTTTACCGCTCAAAGAAGCAACAACGTCAAACGTCTGGCCGTCTTTGGCCTTCAGGTCCATACCTACGTGCGGGGACAGCGTGTCGCCGTATTCAATCATCGCCGCTTGGCGAGCTTCAGCGGAAGCGTTGCTGTCGTAGAACGGCAGGGAAACGCTGACGGCATTCTTGTCCTTAACCGGCCATTGCATCGTCTCGGCAGGAGCAGTTACAGCAAGCGCGTTGTCGGGAGCCTTCGTGGTCGTATCGGTGGCGACGGCATTGTTCGTAACCTTGAGGCCCAGGTCTTGCTCGCTGACCTTTTTGCTGCCGGCGTCCTGATAGACCCACATTAAGGTTAAGATAATTGCCGCTGCTGCCATATACGTTGCTGGAAATACCCACTTTTTAGCAAGCAACCTCTTCCATGCCGATGGGACGTTTTGCGCTCCTTGTGCAGTTTTAGGAGCCTCTTCTTTCGAAAAACCTTGTTTTTGATCATTCATGGTTATCACCTCAACAACCATTCTTGACACATTTCAAGGTTTTATACTTAGGCCGACATATTTTTAATAGACCCCCGGAAGAGTCATTTTGGGCTTACAAAATCAGCAGCTTTCCCGATCTGAATCCCCGTGTAATAATACTTCACGATGTCCTCGGCCTTGCGGCCCTCTTTGGCCATCCCGTTCGCTCCCCACTGGCTGAGCCCGACGCCATGCCCGTAACCGTAGGTTGTGAATTCAAGCTCCGTTGCACTCTTCCATGCCCATGTAAACTGCGAGGAGGGTAGCCCGAGCTTCTCGCGAACATCCCGGCCGGTGAACGTTTTGCCGCCGATCCGGATACTCTTGATCCGATGCCCGGCCGACCACTCCAGAACCTTGATGCCGGTCGCCTTGGCGGCTGAGGGCGCAATGGCGCTAACGCCAAGCTTCTGCAGCGCTGTCTTGTAGCCGATCGTCGTCGTTTCCTTGAAGCGGGGCGACAGCTTGGCATCCCACGGACTGGGTACGCTGCGTAAGTAGGGAATCTGATCCGGCCAGTAGTCCTCCGAATTTTCCGTATATCCATTGCTGGTCGAAAAAAAAGTCGCATTAATCGGTTTGCCGTCGTATAGCAAAATCTGATCCTTCGTCTCTGCAACCGCCTTCCGCAGCTTGGCCATATTGACCGTGTAGGCGGCTGCGCCCCAGCGCTCCCGCAGGTCGGCATCCGTCGCAAACGCCTGATGCGCCACCGTATCGGTCACCAGCGCGCCGTTGACCGGCACATTACTGGCATCGCCCTCCAGAATCCGCCTCACGATATAGGTTCGCGATGCCAGCGCTTGCGCCTTCAGCGCCTCGGGCTCAAATTCGATCGGCATCTCGGCGGCCACGACGCCTTCGACATAAGCTTCCAGCGGAATTTGCTCCGTCGTCTGCAGCTTGGACAAAAAAACCGGGACGAGCGGGCCTTGTCCGCTCTGCGATAAAACGGCGGCACCTAACCGGGAAGCGTCCCCCGCCGCGGGAGCCGGGGCATCCCGTTTGACGAGCAGCGCCGGCACGCCAAGCGTCACCGTCAGCATCGAGGCCAGGCACACGGCCAGCCAGAGCAGTACACGTGCGGGGCGAGCCCATTTCTTTTTGCGCATAGTCTAGTGCCTCCATAAGTATGTCTCCTAGCAGATGGTCCGTTTACACTTCATCTTATGAGAGGCAATGCTAGATTAGAACACGAAGAAAGCCGATCCCTGATGGAATCGGCTGAAAGCTCAGGCACTCAAGCCAGAGTCGGTTGTACGGTAAAAAATCCAAGCTGCGGTTCTTCTTCCTCCACGCTTTGCGGGACGGCGCGGCGAATATCCGCTCCCAATCCGCGCAACACTTCGGCAATTTCCACGTAGCCCCGGTCGATGTGATGGACGCCGGAAATTTCCGTCTCGCCCTCGGCGGCCAATGCGGCCAGAATAAGCGCTGCTCCGGCACGCAGATCTGTGGCGGTCACCTTGGCACCGCTCAGCTTGGCATTGCCGCTGACGATGGCTGTGCGGCCCTCGACTTTAATTTGCGCGTTCATGTTGGAAAATTCTTCGACGTGCATGAACCGATTCTCGAACACCGTCTCGGTCACAAGACTCGTGCCGTCGGCTACCAGCAGAAGCGCCATCATCTGCGACTGCATATCGGTCGGGAAGCCCGGGTAAGGCAGGGTTTTGACATCTACCGCACGCAACGGCTTATCCGCCAGCACGCGAATGCCGTTCTCGTCCTCTTCTATCACGACGCCCATTTCCTGCATTTTGGAAATGACAGGCCGCAAGTGATCGCCGATCGCTCCCTCTACGTACAATTCGCTGCCGGTAATGGCCGCTGCAATCATATATGTACCTGCTTCAACCCGGTCTGGAATTACCGTATGTACAACACCGCGCAGCTTCTCTACGCCTTCGATGCGAATGACGCCCGTTCCCGCTCCGCGGACGACAGCGCCCATCGCGTTCAAATAATTGGCCAAGTCGACGATTTCCGGCTCCTTGGCGGCATTCTCGATGGTGGTGGTGCCTTCGGCCAGCGCCGCAGCCATCATGATATTCTCGGTCGCGCCTACGCTGGCGACATCGAGGTAGATTTTGGCGCCTTTCAGACGCCCGCTGGATTTGGCTTCGATATAGCCTTGGCCGAGCTCGATTTCCGCTCCCATCGCTTCAAAGCCCTTCAAATGCTGATCAATGGGGCGGGTACCGATTGCGCAGCCCCCCGGCAGCGAAATCCGCGCCTGACCCAAGCGGGCGAGCAGCGGACCCATGACGAGGAAAGACGCCCTCATTTTGCGTACCAATTCGTAGGAAGCCTCGCAAGTAGCAATCTCCTGCGCGCGAACCCGGATCACCTGATTGCGGTACTCGACAGCGACGCCCAGGCTCTCGAGCACTTTATTGATTACCAGCACGTCGTCCAGAGGCGGCGCGTCGTGAATGACGCTCTCTCCTTCGGACGCCAGCAGGGAAGCGGCGATAATGGGCAGCACCGCATTTTTCGCACCGTTTATTTTCACCTTGCCTGCTAATTTTCGGCCACCGCGGACGATAATTTTGCTCATCATGGTCCCTCCGCGAACTTTATTTTGGATAATACCGTTTGGATTGTTGTCATGAGCCAGCACAATTTCACATTTCCTAAGTTTATCATTACACCCTATATTGGACAACTGTGTTCTTTTGGCAGATTTACACTTTTACACAGCCATCTATAGGATTCGCAGCCGTTTTGCTTTTTTGAACCGTTGTACTATCCATTGTTGACAAGAAAAGGACGCATTATTCGAAAAAGTTGGCTAAAACATCTGGTGGAGCCCCAGTGAAAAGCCGAGATACTGGATGAAAAAGCTGGCTACCAGATGCCCTAGAGCAATGGACAGCAAAATTTGCAGCATTTTGGCGGGCGCGCTTTTCGGCCGCTTGAGCAGCACGTCGAAGCGAAATTCCTGCAGCGACCACCAAGCTAAGGCGATACAAAGCAGATAGATGGCGATATTGGCGATGGCCATCAGCGAGGCCGATGGGCCCAGCAGGTTCAAATCGGTCATACGAGTCTTCTACTCCTCTTGATTATCGATGCAGCACCTTGGTCAGCAGCGTGACGAATTCGGCCCGGCTGGCCTGTGCGTCCGGCCGGAAGGTGCCGTCCGGGTAACCGCTAATCCAGCCGTCGGCAAACATTTGCTTGACGATGCCTATGCCCCAGTAGCCGTCGCCGATGTCGGTGAAGGGCGAGTTGCCGCGTTTTTTGCCGGACATGTTCATGCTCTTGGCCAGCAGCTGCGTCATTTCCATCCGCGTCAGCGGACGATCCGGCTGGAAACGCCCGTCCGGGTAGCCGCTGACAAGACCGGCTTGCTGGGCTTTGGCAATATAGGCATAAGCCCAGTGGCTTGCCGGCAGATCGGAATAGCTGATCGCCTTTTCTTTGGTGAGCTGGAGCCCGCGCACAAGCGCCGTAATGGCCTCGGCCCGCGTAATCGGCCGCTCCGGCGCAAAGCGGTAATTGCCGTAGCCGCTCAAGACGCCGCGGCTGGTCAGATCGACAATCGAGGCTTCCGCCCAATGGCCGTCGATATCGATGAAGCCTCCAACCAGCGAAGGTGCGTCAGTCTGCAGCCGGTACATCTGATTCAGGAACCATTTATCCGTCTGTAGCTTGATGAAATAGGTGCCGGACGGCAGGGGCTTTTCCACATAAAGCGAGGTCTGGCCGGAGCCGTTCTTGAAGACGCCCTGCTCCTTCAAGCTGCTGTCGTACAGCGTCGCAGTCAGCGTGCGGGCTACCGGAATGTTCGTCAGACTGATTTGCGCCAGACTGTCGCGCCCCAGACGGAACTGGAACCAGTCCGTATCGTCGTTGGTGTGGAACAATCCTTCGTAAGCAGACGAAAGGCCCATAAATGTAGACTGATAGGACTTGTCATTTGGTTCATTCGGATCGACCAATTTGGGCGTATATTCAATGCTTAATATATATTCACCCGTTACAGGCTCAATGTAATCCTTAATATTGCTGACACGGATATAATAATCGCCCGGCAGCACTTCCATGAGCGAGCTGATCTCCAATGCGCCGTCGCCGCCCTGATCAATGGTGATGGACTTCTCGCCCTTCTTTTGAATCAATAAAACAGGGTCGATGCGTCCCGTATCCACCGTACATTTGATGCGCAGCGTACCTGACTGGGCAAGCGGGAGCATAAACCAGTCCTGGTCGTTCGGCTTGTCAAACGTGCCGCGCACGGTTTGCGAGCGGTCGGGCAGGACAAAGGCCTGATATTGCTTATCGTTATCCTCGAACGGGTCGCGGTAGATTTCGAACGACGTGCGCAGCGCATAATCGAGCCTCGCTGCGCGCGTGCGGTCGGTTGTGGTCAACTGAATATAGTTGCGCCCCTTGCGCACACGGAACGAAATCGGCGATTTGCCGTCGGTGCGGTAAAAGACGCCTGCATCGTTGCGTACCGTCACGGAAGCTCCCTGCTGAGGCGTCAAGTGCAGCACGAGCGTTCCCTCGTAAGGAGCGTCGATGGCAAACCAATCCTGATCCTGCGCCGAGCTAAGCGACGCGTGAACGGACGTGCTGACCGACAGCTTGGCTGCTTGATTCTGCGAATTATTCGGCTCAAAGCGGTCCTCGCTCAGCGCCGTCGTCAGGGCACGATCCACGCGCAGCAAGCCGGCTCCGGTGTGCGCGTCCCAGCCCGGCGTGCCGAGGTCCTCGGCCGTCTGCAGCAGCATATCCCGCACCTGATAAGGCGTCAGGCCGGGATATTTGCCCCAGACGAGCGCGGCCGCGGCCGCAACCTGCGGCGCCGACATCGAGCTGCCGTCCTTGTATTCGTAACCGCCGCCCAGCGCGGTGGTGAATACCTCCCACGGGGCCACCAAATCCAGCTCCGGGCCGAAGTTGGAGCGGTAGTCCGGCGTCTTGTCGTCCGAGACGCCGCCAACGCCAAGCACCGTCGGATAAGCCGCCGGATATTTGACGCTGCTGCCTTCGTTACCGACGGCGGCTACGAGCAGTACGCCGTGATCCTCGGCGTACTGCACCGTCTGGGCCAGCGCGCTGGTGTTTTTGTTCAGCCCCAAAGAAAGCACGACAATTCGCGCCCCATGATCAACCGCGTAACGAATCCCTTCGCCCAGCTTCGCCTCACCGCCAGTGCCGTCGGCCTCCAGCGCTTTGATGGGCATAATTCTGGCATTCGGTGCCATGCCGGCAATGCCTTTATCGTTATTCACTACGGCTGCGATAATGCCCGCCACGTTCGTACCGTGCCCGTTGTCATCGAGAGGCTTCGCCCCGGGCTCCAGCAGGTTGACGCCTTCTACTAGATTAGCGGCCAGGTCGGGATGAGTCAGGTCTACGCCGGTATCGACAACGGCGACAATTAACGGCTGCGACGTATCGCCTGCCGCTGCCCATGCTTCAGGCAGGTGTATCATATCCAAATAGCTTTGCTTGACGCGCATCGGGTCGGTAGACACCGGGAAAGCCGCTGCCGCATGGGGAGCGATGCCCAATGCCTCCAGACTCAGCGTCAACGCCGCTGTGACTAGTATGCCTTTAATGATTTTCATAAAACCAGGTCCTTCTGTGTACTTACGTGTTATTCGCTCTTTAAACATTCTGTACGCATGCCCCGTTTCCTGCCGGCCTTCGAAAAAAGCCGAAACCTGGAGGCGAAAAAAAACCTCTCCCCCACCTTTATGCGGGGAGAGGCTTCTCTATAAGAGTCTTTAGGCGTACCTTAGCGCACCAGCAAATCGCCGGCCAGCGAGAAAATATGCTCGATTCCTTTGAGGACAAGCTGCGGCATAAAGCCCAGCGCCAGCCCGATCAACGCACACAGCCAAGCCGTGATGCCCAGCGGAATCGACACTTTGACCTGAGCCGACTCGTAGTCGCTGCGCATGAACATTTGCCGAATGACGCCGAAATAGTAGTAGAACGATACGACGCTGGAGATGATCATGACCGCACCCAGCCAGTATTTGTGAGTCTCCATCGTGCCGAGGAGAATATACAGCTTACCGAAGAAGCCGCCCGATACGGGAATCCCCGCCAGCGACAGGACGATCAGCACCATCGCTACCGCCGTAAACGGCGCGCGGTAGTATAAGCCTGCATAGCCGTTCAGCTCGGTATGGCCCGCGGAGCGCTCGATGATCATCAATACCGCGAACGCCCCGATATTCATGAACAGATAGGCAATCAGGTAAAAGATGAATTCGGAAAAGTTGCTCGTATGCACGAGGCCGAAATACGTCGAAAGCGGCACGATCAGGTAACCGGCGTTGGCGATACCCGAGTAGGCCAACAGCCGCTTCATGTTCGTCTGCTTCAACGCAATGGCATTACCGGCGATCATGGCAATGGCCGCCATGACCTCAAGCGTCAGGAACACGTCCTTCTGGATCGAGCTGTTCTCAAAGGCGCTGAAAGCAAACAGCACATAGAAGACGCGGAACAGGATCGCAAAGCCCGCTGCCTTGGATACAACGGCCAGAAATGCGGAGACCGGCGTCGGCGCTCCCTGATACACGTCAGGGGCCCAGCTGTGGAACGGCGCCGCGGCAATCTTGAAGCCAAAGCCGGCGATCAACAGGAAGAACGCCATGTACACCAGCGGCTGATACGAGCCGATCGTGCCGGACAACGAACCGGCAATTTGCATCAGGTTCGTCGAGCCGGAGATGCCGTACAGGAACGACATGCCGTACAAGATGAGGGCTGAGGAAATACCGCCCATCACGATGTATTTGAACGCGCCTTCGTTGGACTGATGATGATGCTTTTTCATGGCTACCAGCAGGTAAGAAGTGATGCTCAGCAGCTCCAAGCCGACGAACAGCGTAATCAGGTCGCCCGAAGACGCCATGACCATGCCGCCCAGCACGGCCGGAAGCAGGAAATAGTAGTATTCACCGATATGCGGGATATCGTCTTCTTTCACGGAGCCCAAGCTCATGAAAATGACGAAGCCCGTTCCTGTCAGCAAAATCAGTTTCAGGATATTGCCGAAATCGTCCACCCGGTAGCTCTGATTCATCAACTGAATCGGCTCGGCCGGGTTCAACTGCAGCACGACGAACACGCCGGAAACGATGACGCCGACCAGCGCCAGCCAGCCGATCACTTTGCGACTGACGGACTTGGGCAAACTCAAATCCAGGAGCGACAGGATGATGGCGGCGGCAACGAGCGTAAGCTCAGGAAGCAGATGCGATAAATCGGCAACATGAAGTCGAAGCTGTTCCACCAGACTAACCCCCTATCTTCCCGGCGACGCTTTGAATCAGCTGATCAAAGCCGCCTATGGTTTGCTGCAACGGTTGGCTGAGCACGCTCGGGAATACGCCCAGCAGCAGAATAAACGCGACGAGCGCGATCATCGGCACGGCTTCAACGAGCCGGGCATCGCGCAGCGGCTGCCCCTGCAAGCGCTCCGGCATCGGACCGAAGGTGATGCCCATCACCCCGCGCAGCACGTACACGGCGGTCAAGATGATGCCGAGCGTGCCGACCGCGGTGTAGATGCGGTGCGTTTCGAACAGGCCGAGGAAGGCCATGAATTCGCTGATGAAGCCCGATAGGCCCGGCAAGCCGAGCGAGGCCATGCCGGCAATCAGCAGAATGCCGCTCATGAACGGCAGCGAGGAGGCCAGACCGCCCAGCCTGCTGAGCTCGGTCGTTTCGGTTCGCTCGTAGAAGCTGCCGACGAGCAGGAACATCAGCGCGGAAATCAGACCGTGCGAGACAAGTTGGAACACGGCGCCTTCCATGCCGGTGACATTAAAGGCAGCGAGGCCCAGCAAGACGATGCCCATATGACTGATACTGGAGTAGGCCAGCACCAGTTTGAAATCTTTTTGCACAAAAGCGAGTATGGCTCCGTACAAAATGTTAATGACGCCCAGCAGAGCCAACACCCACGCCCATTCCTTGGCCTCCGCCGGGAAGAACAGGATGCCGAAGCGGATCAGGCCGTAAGCGCCCATTTTCAGCAAAATGCCGGAGTGAATCATGACTACGGAAGGCGGCGCTTCCGTATGCACCTTGAGCATCCACGTATGGAACGGGAAGATCGGCAGCTTGATGCCGAACGCCACGAGCAGCATGATGAATACCGACCATTTCAGCGTGCTGGTCAGGTAGAACGGATTTTGCGGATTGGCTTGATTCGCGTAGGATTGCGGGTCCTGCAGGAGATTGTGCGCAATCGTCTGAATGTCGCCGCTGTAGTAGATCGTAAACTCCGTCTGCGACGGCACCTGATTAAAGCCCGCCGTGCTGACGAGAATCAGGAAAGCGATCAGCATGATCGCCGAACCGAGACCGTTGTAGATCAGGAAGCGGTTGGCCGCTTTTTCGCGATTCAGATAACCCCAGATGCCGATCAGGAAGAACATCGGAACGAGCGTCATCTCGAAGAATACGAAGAACAGGAACAGGTCCTGCGCCATGAATACACCGAAGATGCCGGTTTCGAGCAGCAGGAACAGGATGTAGAAGGTTTTCCAGCGTTTTTTGATATACACGGAAGCGAGTGCGGCCATCGTGCAGATCAGCGCCGTCAGGAAAACGAGCGGCAGCGACAAGCCGTCTACGGCCAGCGAATACTTGAATTCAAAAAAGTAGGACGTTAGCTGTTGGACGCTTTCTTTGTTCAACGGCACTTTAATCCAGCTGAGCTGCTCCTTGAATTGCAGCGGGTCCGCCTGATACTGATAGCTGGCATACAGCCAGCCGGCAAGCAGCAGCGGAATCAGCGTGGTGACGATGGCGATGGTTTTGATCAAGCTGCCTTTGTCCTTGCGGACGAACAGCAGCGCCAGCACGCCCAGAAGCGGGGAGAAGGCGATCAAGCTTAGAATCGGCAAATTATCCAACATGGATGAACCTCCTTCCCGCGATGGCCAGAGCCAGAATCAGCAAGCCGAGCAGCGTGACCAATCCGTAGGATTGCAGCTGACCGTTTTGCAGACGGGAGCCGATGCGGCCCAAACCGACTACGGCATACGTGAAAAGACGAACCAGGCCGTCCACGACATAAATGTCGAACAGCTCCAGCAGCAGCCCCAGTCCCTTCAGCGGCTTGACGAGGATACCGTTGTAAATCTCGTCGACCCAATATTTGCGGTTGAGCAGCGTGTAGAGCCACGGCGCTTTGCCAGAAATGAAATCGCGTGCGATCGATTGCTTAACGTACATCAGATAGCCCAGACCGATGCCCAATACGCCAACCAGCGTGGACAAGCCCATAACGGCCCAGTTCACGCTCTCTTCATGCTGCTCGCCGGTCAGCCAATGTCCGAACCAGGCGTTCATCGGCGTGTTCAGGAAGCCGGCACCGACAGCAAACACAGCAAGAATGATCAGCGGCACGGTCATGGAAGCCGGGGATTCGTGCGGCTCGTGTTTGGAACGTTTTTGACCGAGGAACGTAAGGAAGAACAGGCGCGACATGTAAAAAGCGGTGAAAAACGCCGCGATGACGCCGATCCAGAACAGGAACGGCTGCTTGTCGTACGCCTCGGCGAGAATCAGATCCTTGGACCAGAAGCCGGAGAACGGCGGAATGCCGGACAGGGCCAGCGCGCCGATGGCAAAGGTCCAGGTGGTGATTTTCATTTTACGGGCCAGACCGCCCATTTCGTTGATATCTTGTGTATGTACGGCATGGATCACGCTACCGGCGCCCAGGAAGAGCAGCGCTTTGAAGAACGCATGCGTGAACAGATGGAACATGCCCGACGCATACGATACGCCGAGGCCCAGCGCCATCATCATGTAGCCGAGCTGACTGACGGTCGAATACGCGAGAATCCGTTTGATGTCGTTCTGCGCCACGCCGATGGTGGCGGCGAAGATGGCGGTAAAGCCCCCGACGTAAGCAACGACGAGCAACGCGTCCGACGAAGCTTGGAAAATATCAAAGGTGCGCGCGACGAGGTACACGCCGGCCGCCACCATTGTCGCCGCGTGAATCAGGGCGCTGATTGGCGTCGGGCCTTCCATTGCGTCAGGCAGCCACGTATGCAGCGGGAACTGGCCGGATTTGCCCATCGCGCCGATGAAGATCAGGATCGCGATCCAGGTCACGATAGTCGGATCGATTTGGCCCGAGGTAAACGCGTTGTGAATCGAGCTGAAATCCAGTGAATGGCCGGGCATGTACCAGAACAGCAGCAGAATGCCGAGGAACAGGCCGACGTCGCCGATCCGGGTGACGATGAACGCTTTTTTCGCTGCCGCTCTCGCCTCGGGTTTGAAGTACCAAAAGCCGACGAGCAGGAACGAGCAGACGCCGACGAGCTCCCAGAAGATGTACAGCTCCAGCATGTTTTCCGAAATGACCAGACCGAGCATGGAGAACGAGAACAACGCGATGTAGCTGAAAAATACGTGAATGCGCTCATCGTCCTTCATGTAGCCTTTGGAGTAAATATTGACGAGCAAGCTGACCAGCGTGACGATGACCAGCATGAGCGCGTTAAGGTTGTTAACCTCGAAGCCCATGTTGAGCGTCCAATCGCCGATTTTCAGCCAGTCGAGCTTATCCCAGGTGTAATCCTCTACACCGCCCCCGAGCCGTTCTACAAAAATCAGCAGCGCCACGACAAACGAAGCCAGCATAGCGACGATACTGATGTAGATGCCCAGGTCCTTTAATTGACGTCCCATTGCCGTAAGCGCCAGAAAAGCGAGCAGCGGAAACAGCGGAATGAGCCATGCGTATTGCGAGTAATCCGATACCATTGCTTCTCAACCTCCTAGCGCTTCATGGAATCCATATCATTGACGTCGGTCGTGCCTTTGTTGCGGTACAGCGTGATGAGAATCGCAATGCCTACAGCCGCTTCGGCCGCAGCCACCGTAATATTGAAGAGCGAGAAAATCTGTCCGGTCAGCGCCGGATGGTCGCCCAGCTTGGAGAAAGCAATCAGATTGAGGTTAACGGCATTGAGCATCAGCTCGATCGAGAGCAGCACGATAACCCCGTTTTTCTTGGTCAATGCACCGTACAGGCCGATGCAAAACAAAATCGCCGCCAGTGTCAAATAAGGAGTGATAACTGTTCCCACCGCTACTCCTCCTCTCTCTTGGCGATCACAATTGCGCCGATAAACGCCACAGTCAACAGCACGGACATGATTTCAAAAGGAATGACGTGCTCGTTGTAGAGCAGCTTGCCGATTTCCATCGTATTGTCCTTGCTCGTATCCAGCGTGCCGGTTGCCGTGAACGTGCTTTGTTGAATCGCGTAAAATAACACGCCGAACAGGCCAAGCGCGCCGACAATCGCCAGCCCGTTATGCCAGGGGCGCTTGGGCTCCGCTTCCTCGCCTTGGCGATGCTTGGTCATCATAATGCCGAAAATCATCAGAATCGAGATGGCTCCGGCATAGATCAGCACCTGCACGAAAGCGACGAACTCGGCGTTCAGAATGACATACAGGCCGGCGAGGCTGATAAACGTCAGCGCTACGGACACGACCATATGAATGACCTTCGTGAAGCTGATCATAAAGATCGCTCCGCCGATGGCGAGCAGGGCGAAGACGAAAAACGCCCAATTCGTGCCGCTGGACAAAAAATTGCCGATTCCGCTGAACATGTTACTTGGCTCCCCCTTTCGGCATGGCGGAGTTGTTTTCCTTGCGGATATGCTGATTATTGTCGTTCAGCCATTGCAGGTTTTTGAACAAATCGTCCCGGCTGTAAGCGCTGAGCTCAAAATTGTTCGTCATGACAATCGCTTCCGTCGGACAAACCTCCGTGCACAAATCGCACAAGATGCAAATCTCGAAGTTGATGTCGTAGGTGTCGATGACCTTGCCTTTTTTCTCCGGGTCCGGATTGGCCTTGCCGGTCAGCGTGATGCATTCGGTCGGGCAGATCCGCGCGCACTGGTTGCAGACGATGCATTTCTCCGGGTCAAAATGTTGAATGCCACGAAAGCGATCCGGCATCTCGATCGGCACGTCTGGGTAGGCATAGGTCACTTTTTTCTGAGTCATGCTTTTGAGGGTTACCCCCAAGCCTTTGATTAAGCCCTTCACTTTACTTCACCCCATCGCGTGTTAGGATATGATGCTCATATAGATCGCCGTGACGAAAATATTCAGCAGCGCAAGCGGCAGCAGCACCTTCCAGCCAAAGCCCATCAGCTGGTCGACGCGTACCCGCGGCATGGTGGCCCGCAGCCAGAACAGGAAGAACACGATAAACGAAAACTTCAGCAAGAACCAGACGAGGCCCGGGATGAAATCCAGGAAGCCGAACGGCGCATGCCAGCCGCCCAAGAAGAGCAGTGTAATCAGAGAAGCTACGGCGAATACATAAACGTACTCGGCGAGCATGAAAAAAGCGAAGCGAAAGCCGCTGTACTCGACGTGATAACCGGCTACAAGCTCAGATTCCGCCTCCGGCAAGTCGAACGGGGTCCGGTTCAGCTCGGAGACGCCGGCGATGACGAAGATGATGAAGCCGATAATTTGCGGCAGGAAGTACCAATGCCAGAAGCCGCCGGCTTGCTGGTCAACGATCGTATGCAGGTTGAGGCTGCCGGTCAGCATGATGACGCCGATGACGGATACAACCAGCGGTACCTCGTAGCTGATCATCTGCGCCGCGGAACGCATGCCGCCGAGCAAGGCATATTTGTTGTTCGACGCCCAGCCGCCGAGAATGATGCCGATGGTGGAAATACCGGACAGCGCCACGTAATAGAGCAGCCCTACATTCAGGTTGGCGTTGAACAGCTTATCCGAAAACGGGATGGTGGCAATGATCGCAAATGAAGGAATAAACGTGATGACGGGAGCCAAAATAAACAGCTCGCGCTCCGCTTTGCGCGGAATCGTATCCTCCTTGATCAGCAGCTTGGTCACGTCGGCGACGCTTTGCAAGAGGCCAAGCGGACCTACGCGGTTCGGACCGATCCGCAGCTGCATCCAGCCGATGACCTTACGCTCGAAATAAATCGCATAGGTAACGAAGCCCAGAATGAGCAGCAGCATCACGACGCCCCAGAACAGGAAAATGAAGAAATTCGTCCAGGTCAGGCTCTCTTCGAGTAAATGCATCATTTAAGCATCAACCTCCCCGACAACAATATCGATACCGCCCAGGATGGTGATGAGGTTGGTCATCGTTTCCCCGACAAGCAGCTTGGGCAAAATTTGCAGATTAACAAAGGAAGGTCGACGGAATTTCAACCGATACGGCTCCTGCTTGCCGCGGGAGATGATATGGCAGCCAATTTCGCCGCGCGGCGATTCGATCGCTGCATAAACCTCGCCTTCCGGCGGCCGAATGACGCGCGGTACTTTGCCCATAATGTCGCCGGCCGGGAATTGCTCCACCGCCTGCTCCAGAATGCGCAGCGATTGAGTGATTTCCTCCAGACGCAGCAAATAGCGGTCATAGCAGTCGCCACCCTCGCGGGTCGGTACGTCAAAGTCGAAACGATTGTAGATGCTGTACGGCTCGTTTTTGCGCAAATCCCATTTCACGCCTGTACAGCGCAGGTTAGCGCCGCTCAGACCGTATGACATCGCTGTAGCTGCATCGTATTTGCCAACGCCCTTGATCCGGGCTAGGAAAATTTCATTACCGCTGACAAGATCGTCATACTCCTTGAGCTTGCCTCTCATATAAGGTACGAATTCCCGCACCTTGTCGATCCAGCCCTCCGGCGCGTCCCATTTCACGCCGCCTACGCGCATGTAGTTGTAGGTCAGCCGGGCTCCGCAAAGCTCATTAAACAGGTTGATAATGATTTCACGGTCGCGGAACGCATACAGGAATGGGCTCATAGCCCCGATATCGAGCAAATAAGTGCCCCACCAGACCATGTGGCTGGCGATGCGTTGCAATTCCATCACGATCAGGCGCAGAAACTCGGCGCGCTCGGGGATTTCCAGCTGCATCAGCTTCTCGACGGCGTTCACCAGCACGTAATTGTTCGTCATCGCCGATACATAATCAAGTCGATCGGTATAGGGGATGATTTGCGTGTAGCTGAGGTCTTCCGCCAGCTTTTCTGTCCCCCGATGCAGGTAGCCCATCACCGGGATCGCTTCTCTAATGACTTCGCCGTCCAGCTTGACGATGACACGGAACACGCCGTGCGTACTCGGATGCTGGGGCCCAACGTTCAACAGCAATTCTTCGGTCCGTAACAACTAGCTACACCTCCGGGTCAAGCGGTTCGTAGTCTTTGCGCAGCGGATGACCAACCCAATCGTCAGGCATCATAATTCTTCGTAAATCCGGATGGCCCGGAAAATCAATGCCAAGCAGGTCATACACCTCGCGCTCATTCCAGTTGGCCGTGTCCCAGATCGGCGTCACCGATGGGATGGACGGCTGCTCGCGGTCGGTCTTGACCTTCACGCAGTAATTGCGGTTGTGCGTCATGGACAGCAAGTGGTAAGCAACCTCCAGATGCGTCTCTTGGTCGACGCCGGACAGGTTGCGCAAATATGTACATTGCAGCTCCTCGTGATCCCGCAGCAATTCCGCGGTCTGGAGCCAATAGTCGGAATGCACGACGATATACGGCAAATGCCCGTCGCGCTCGTTGATATAGGCTTCCGTGATGGCCGCTTCGCCGGCGCTCTCTTTGACGAGCGCCACCAGCCGGTCCAGCAGCGGCTGGTTCGGCGACGGCTCCTTCGGCGCTGCGTCCTCGTCGGCCGCCTTCGCGCCTGCGCGGGCTGCCGCTCTCGCTGCGCGGGCCTCGGCGCGCGCCTTCGCCGCCTCGTCCGCGTCGCCGCTCGCTGCCGGCGTTGCCGCCTCCGGCGCGCTCTCGCCGCCGCCTTGCGCCGCCGCGCGGGCTGCCGCTCTCGCTGCGCGGGCCTCGGCGCGCGCTTTCGCCGCCTCGTCCGCGTCGCCGCTCGCTGCCGGCGTTGCCGCCTCCGGCGCGCTCTCGCCGCCGCCTTGCGCCGCCGCGCGGGCCGCCGCTCTCGCTGCGCGGGCCTCGGCGCGCGCCTTCGCCGCCTCGTCCGCGTCGCCGCTCGCTGCCGGCGTTGCCGCCTCCGGCGCGCTCTCGCCGCCGCCTTGCGCCGCCGCGCGGGCCGCCGCTCTCGCTGCGCGGGCCTCGGCGCGCGCTTTCGCCGCCTCGTCCGCGTCGCCGCTCGATGCCGGCGCTGCCGCTTCCGGCGCGCTCTCGCCGCCTTGCGCCGCTGCGCCATCGGCGATCTCCGCCGCCGGGGCGTCGCTCGGCTCGCTCGTCGTCTGCGCGTCCGGGCTCGCCGCTTGATTCGCTGCGGCCTGATCGACCGCCGCCTGCGTCTTCTCGCTCAGCGGCGTCTCGCTCACCTGCGCCTCCGGCGTCACATGGCCAACCTCCGCTGCCGCTTCCTCCAGCGGCTTCGTCGCCCCTACGTCCGCCTTCACGTCATCCGGCTGGCCGTCCTTCTTTTGCTCGTCGCTCATACGTTCGTCACCCGCTTCCCGGTCTTCGCCTCATAGCGAATCTTCTCCTGAAGCTTGTTGATGCCGTAGATTAGCGCCGCCGGATTCGGCGGGCAGCCGGGAATATAGACGTCCACAGGCACAACCTGATCGACGCCCTTCACAACGGAATACGATTTGACGTACGGGCCACCGGCCGTAGCGCACGAGCCCATTGCAATTACCCATTTGGGCTCCGGCATTTGCTCGTACAGACGGCGCAGCAAAGGAGCCATCTTTTTCGTAACGGTTCCGGCTACAATCATGACATCCGATTGCCGCGGCGACGTCCGGAAGATGACTCCAAAACGGTCAAGATCATAGTGAGAACCGCCCGTGCCCATCATCTCGATGGCACAGCAGGCCAAACCAAAGGTCAACGGCCAAAGCGAATTGCTTCGCGCCCAGGCTTTGATCTGCTCCAGCGTTGTCATAAACACATTGCGGTTCAGCTCTTCTCGTTCTTCGGGTGAAATTGAATTTAGATTGAAGTCCATTGCAGCACCTTCTTTTTCCAAGCGTATAGTAATCCTATGGCAAGCAAGGCTACAAAAATACACATTTCCACAAGCGCAAACAGGCCCAGCTGTTTGTACGCAACCGCCCACGGGTACAAAAAGACGGTCTCTACATCGAAAATGACAAACATCAGCGCAAAGAGGTAATACCGGATGTTGAAACGAATTTGTCCTTCCCCGACGGGTTCATTGCCGCTCTCGTACGTCGTGTATTTCTCTTCGACCGGCTTGCTGGGACGCAGAAACTTACCGATCGTAAGCGCCGCAATGGGCAGAAAAATGCCCAACCCCAGGAAAATCGCAACGATAACATAATTGTTCGTGTACATCATCTGAATGTAACCGCCTCCATGCTCTCCTAGTTTTCATTTGCGATTCTTCAAATTTGGTAATAATCACCTATACAATTATAGCAAAAAGGGGTTTTGGCGTCGATGACTAATTCTGGCCCCCTCCAGTCGCCTGTATCACGCATGTTCCTGACGTGTACTTTTTCCATATTTCCCGGCATTTATGCGCCTTTAAGCAAAAAGAACCGGCCAAAGGCATCCCCTTGGGCGGTTCTTCTCCACTGCTGCTATTTTCTACCGTATACTTCAATCCGGCTGAGCGCTCTTTGCAGGGCGTGTTCAGCGCGAAGTTGATCCAGATCCAGACCGCTCGCGGACAAACGCTTTTCAGCGCGTTCCTTCGCAGACCGGGCCCGCTCAATATCGATATCTCCGGGTAATTCGGCACTTTCCGCCAAAATAACCACTTTGTCCTTGCGCACTTCCATGAATCCGCCGTTGACAGCCACAACTTCCGTTTGGCCGTTCTCCAGCTTGATCGTCAGAGGCGCAATCCGCAAAGGCGTTACGAGCGGGATGTGATTGGGGAGAATACCCAGTTCCCCTTCAGTACCCTTAGCGATAATCATACGAACGTTCTGGGCGTACACTTTGCGTTCCGGAGTTACAATTTCCAAAAGGAAAGTGCTCACGTTCCATTCCCCCTATGCGTTCGCTCAGACAAGCTTGGCTTGCCGATCGTCTTACAGGTTTTTCGCTTGCTCGACCGCTTCTTCGATCGCTCCAACATAACGGAACGCGGACTCCGGCAGGTTATCATGCTTGCCTTCCAGAATTTCCTTGAAGCTGCGCACGGTTTCTTTGATCGGCACGTATTTGCCTTTGATGCTCGTAAACTGCTCGGCAACGTGGAAAGGCTGGGACAAGAAAACCTCAATCTTTCTCGCGCGTTGTACCGTCAGTTTGTCGTCATCGGACAGCTCATCCATACCGAGAATCGCAATGATATCTTGAAGCTCTTTATAGCGCTGAAGAATTCTTTTTACGCCTTGAGCTACGTCGTAATGCTCTTGGCCGACAACCGCAGGCGTCAGAATCCGCGAGCTGGAAGCCAGCGGGTCCACCGCAGGGAAAATCCCTTTTTCGGCGATTTTACGCTCCAAGTTGGTTGTTGCGTCCAAGTGGGCAAACGCTGTTGCCGGCGCCGGGTCCGTGTAGTCATCCGCAGGCACGTAGATCGCCTGAATGGACGTAACGGAGCCTTTTTTCGTCGATGTAATCCGTTCTTGCAATTGACCCATTTCGGTGGCCAGCGTCGGCTGGTAACCTACCGCGGAAGGCATCCGGCCGAGGAGGGCGGATACTTCGGAACCGGCTTGGGTAAAGCGGAAGATGTTGTCGATGAACAGCAGAACGTCTCTGCCTTCTTCGTCACGGAAATACTCGGCCATTGTCAGACCTGTCAAAGCTACGCGAAGACGCGCGCCTGGCGGCTCGTTCATTTGTCCGAATACCATCGCCGTTTTGTTGATAACGCCGGAGTCTTTCATCTCGTGGTACAAGTCGTTACCTTCACGCGTTCTCTCGCCTACACCCGCGAATACGGAGATACCGCCGTGCTCTTGCGCGATGTTGTTGATCAGCTCTTGAATGGTAACGGTTTTACCTACGCCCGCGCCGCCGAACAGACCGATTTTACCGCCTTTGGCGTAAGGAGCCAGCAGGTCGATAACCTTGATGCCGGTTTCCAGAATCTCGGCTTGCGTCGTCAACTCGTCGAAGGTAGGTGCCGTGCGGTGAATCGGGTTGAGTACCGTGCGGTCCACATTGCTGTCGCCGTCGATGGGCTCGCCCAATACGTTAAATACGCGGCCCAGTGTAGGCGCGCCTACAGGTACGCTGATCGGAGCTCCGGTATCAACGGCTTCAACGCCGCGAACCAGACCGTCCGTCGTCGACATTGCTACGCAGCGCACGAGGTTGTCACCCAAGTGAACGGCAGCTTCAACCGTCAGGTTGATGTCGCGTTCGGTTGGGGACTCGGCTTTCTTTTCAATTTTGATCGCATTCAAAATATCAGGCAGTTGTCCACGGTCGAACTCGATGTCGACAACCGGTCCTGTAACGGACACAACGCGTCCTTTGCTCATGTTTGTCCCTCCTATTAAAAAGCTTGCTGCGCCAGTCGTTTAGCCTTGTGCGTTCGCGCCGGCAACGATCTCGGAAATTTCTTGCGTAATGGATGCTTGACGCGCGCGGTTGTATGCCAAGGTATAAGCATTGATCATCTTCGTGGCATTTTTCGTTGCGCTGCCCATTGCGGTCATACGGGCGCCGAACTCGCTGGCCTTGCCTTCAAGCAAGGCGCTGTAAATCAGCGTCTCCGCGTACTTAGGAAGCAGAACCTCAAGCACCCCTTCCGCCGACGGCTCATATTCATAGCTGGTCGTTTGCGCCGTGGCTGTTACCTCTTCGAGCGGAAGCAGGCGTTTTTCCACCGGCGTTTGCGAAATGGCGTTGTTGAACTGGTTGTATACCAGATACAGCTCGTCGTACGTGCCGTTCTCAAAGTTTTTGACGGCCGACGCAGCGATACTTTTGATATCTGCAAAACTTGGAGCGTCGCCGATATTCGTCACTTCCTCGACAATCGGAAGATTCCGTTTGCGGAAGAAATCTCTGCCTTTACGGCCGATGACGAAAATTCCGTACTCGGCGGTCGATTTATGCTTCGCATTGATCGTACCGAGCACCTTCCGCAGCAGGTTGGAGTTGTAGCCCCCGGCCAGACCGCGGTCGGACGTGATCACGAGGTACGCCGTTCTTTTGATCTCGCGGGATTGCAGCATCGGGTGTTTGATGTTCTTGCTGCCTGCCGCGATGCTGGCAATCACTTCTTTCATCTTGTCTGCGTAGGGACGGGAAGCTTCCGCTTTCTCCTGTGCCTTCCGCAGATTCGACGCGGCGATCATCTCGAACGCTTTCGTGATCTGCTTCGTGTTTTGCGTACTCTTGATTTGGCGCTTAATTTCGCGCATTCCTTTGGCCAACTGTTTCACCACCTCAGAGCTTTGCGTTAGCAAAGCTTTCTTCGTAAGCATAAGCCGAGCTTTTCGTGAGAAAAGCTTTCTTAGAAAGCATACACGTTTCTTATGAAAAATCCGCCGCAACGGCAGGAGCGCAAGACCAGCTCGAAGCTCCCGCCGCCGCATATGCGGAAATCAGTCAAGGTTACACCGATGCGGCAAAGCCTTTTTTAAACTTGTTGACGGCTTCAGTCAGTGCTTTTTCGTTGTCGGCTGTCAGGTCCTTTGTATCACGGATGCTTGCGTAGATTTCCGGGCTGTTCGTGTCCACGAAGCTCAGGAATTCTTTCTCAAAGCGCGTGATGTCTTCCACAGCAACGTCGTCCAGGTGACCTTTAACAGCGGTGTAAATGCTCACGACTTGTTTTTCAACAGGCAGTGGCTCGTTTACGCCTTGCTTCAGGATTTCCAGGGTACGACGACCGCGGTTCAGACGGGCTTGCGTCGATTTGTCCAGATCGGAGCCGAACTGGGCAAACGCTGCGAGCTCACGGTATTGGGCCAGATCCAGACGGAGCGTACCGGCAACCTTTTTCATCGCTTTAATTTGCGCCGCACCGCCTACGCGGGATACGGAGATACCGACGTTAACGGCAGGACGTTGACCGGAGTTGAACAAGTCGGACTCCAGGAAGATCTGTCCGTCGGTAATGGAGATAACGTTCGTCGGAATGTAAGCCGACACGTCGCTCGCTTGCGTCTCGATGAAAGGCAGAGCCGTCAGGGAGCCGCCGCCCAGCGAATCGTTCAGTTTCGCTGCGCGTTCCAGCAAACGGGAATGCAGGTAGAAGACGTCGCCCGGATAAGCTTCCCGACCTGGAGGACGGCGGAGCAAGAGCGACAGCTCGCGGTATGCAGCCGCTTGTTTGGAAAGGTCATCATAGATCACGAGCACATGCTCGCCTTTGTACATGAAGTATTCGCCCATTGCGCAGCCTGCGTATGGAGCCAGGAACAGGAGCGGAGCCGGCTCAGAAGCACTGGCCGTCACGATGATCGTGTAGTCCAGCGCGCCGTTGCGGCGGAGCGTTTCCGTTACGAGTGCAACGGTGGATTGTTTTTGGCCGATAGCGACGTAGATACATTTCACGCCATTGCCTTTTTGGTTGATGATCGTGTCGATCGCAATGGCCGTTTTACCGGTTTGACGGTCGCCAATGATCAATTCCCGTTGTCCGCGGCCAACCGGAATCATCGCGTCAATCGCTTTGATGCCTGTTTGCATCGGCTCATGAACGGATTTACGGGCCATAACGCCCGGAGCTGGAGATTCCACAGGACGGAACTTCGTTGTGTTGATTGGACCCTTGCCGTCAAGCGGCTGACCGAGCGAGTTCACGACGCGGCCGAGCAGCTCTTCGCCTACAGGCACTTCCATGATGCGGCCCGTACGTTTCACTTGGTCGCCTTCCACGATGTCCGTGTAAGGTCCCAAAATAACGATACCGACGTTGTTTTCTTCGAGGTTAAGCGCCATGCCTACAACGCCGTTGGAGAATTCCAACAGCTCGCCGGACATAACGTTCTCCAAACCGTGCGCGCGTGCGATACCGTCACCAACCTGGATAACCGTACCTACGTCCACGACTTGCATATCGGATTTATAGTTCTCAATTTGCTGTTTAATCAGCGTGCTGATTTCTTCAGGTCTGATACTCAACGAACCTCACCCCTATTCTTACAATGCTTGAGCTTGATTTAACGATTTGGCGAGACGGTTCAAACGGCCTGCCAAGCTTCCGTCGTACAAACGGTCGCCGATGCGCACTTGAATGCCGCCCAAAAGGCTCGGCTCAATGACAACACTCGTGCGAATCGTCTTTCCGGTAATTTTGCTGAAATGCGCGGCGATATCCGCTAGTTGGGCGTCCGACAGCGCAGTTGGTGTGTACACCGTAGCTGTGGCTTGGCCCAAAGCTTCGTTCGCAATTTTTTCGTAATCGGTAACCAACGCTTGAATGATGGCTTCCCGTCCTCTATCGATCAGAATCCGCAGCGTGTTCCACACCGGCTCGGCTACTTTGCCTTCAAAAATCTGCTTCAGCAGATCCGTTTTGACGGATGCGCCGATGCTCGGATGATTCAGGAACTTCTGCAAATCCGCATTGTCCCTAATCGCACTTACGACAGATTTCAGCTCTTCTTCGACCTGGGAAACGATGTTCCGCTCCTGGGCCACTTCAAAAAGAGCGCGGGCATAACGCTTCGCTACGACGATGTCACTCATACGTTGCCTCCTACCTCTTTGAGGTAGTGCTGAACGAGCTCTTCCTGCGACTTCTCATCGATTTGTTTCTCGATAATTTTCGAAGCAATCAGGACGGACATCGCGCCAACCTGGCTGCGCAGCGCAGCGACAGCTTTGTTTTTCTCGCTCTCGATATCTTTGAGCGCTTCTTCTTTTTGACGGCCGGCTTCTGCACGAGCAGCCTGAATGATTTCTTCCGCCTGTTTGGAGCTCGTTTGTTTCGCTTGCTCGATAATGTCGTAAGCTTCCTTACGAGCTTGTTGAAGAGCTTGCTTCTGCTCCTCTAACAGTTGTTCGGCTTGCTTGCGGCTTGCTTCCGCATTGTTGATTTGATCCTTCACCAGCTGTCTGCGTTTTTCCATAATGCCGAACAGCGGGCCGAACGCAAACTTTTGCAGCAATGCGTACAGAATCAAAAACGATACGATCTGTATAAAAAACGTGGACCATTCGATATGCAAGTAACGTCACTCCCTTCTGTTAACGTAGGCAAAACGAAGGCGTGGAGGCTATAAGTCCTCCGCGCCGGACGATTTATTAAGCCTGGCCGTAGAAAATGAACGCGAGTACCAGTGCAACGACTGGCATTGCTTCTACGAGACCAACACCGATAAACATTGTTGTTTGCAGCGTACCGCGCAGCTCAGGCTGACGGGAAATACCTTCGAGAGCGCGGCCTACGATCAGACCGTTACCGATACCTGCACCAAGTGCCCCTAGACCAAATACGATTGCTGCTGCTACTAATGCCATTACTCCCATTGAGAAAATCCTCCTTAAATTAAATGAGTTTTATTGGAATTGACTCGAGACTACCCGAGGTAAGTCTTGCTGCTTAGTGCTCTTCCTCGTGAACGAGGGTTTGCGAGATATAAACCATTGTCAGCATCGTGAAGACGAAGGCCTGAATCGCGCCTACGAACACACTGAAGCCCTGCCAAACAGCGAGTGGCGCAAATCCATACCAGCCTGCTCCCAAAATGACAGAAATCATAATTTCACCGGCGTAAATGTTACCGTATAGACGGAAAGCGAGTGTCAGCGGCTTCGAGACCACTTCAATCAAATGAAGGATCAGCATTGCGCCTTTATACTCAAAGTAATGTGCGAAATAATGCTTCGTGTTGCGCGTAATCCCCAAGTAATGGCTGAGGAAAATGACGATGACCGTCAGCGCTCCGGTTACAGCGATATCGGCCGTTGGCGATTTCCACCAAGCCACGTGGTCTTCCGTCACAACGGAGAAAGGAAGCCCAAGCATATTGCCGACAAAAATGTACATGATGAGCGTAAGGCCCAATGCGATGAATCCTTTGCCGTGCTTGGAGCCGATTGTGCTGCCGATAATGCCTTCAACGAACTCAACAGTCCATTCCATGAAGTTCTGCAGCTTGGACGGAGTTGCAACTGAAATCTTTCTGGCTCCCGAAATCGCAAGAATCAGCACGATGATGCTGGTAATGCCGATCATCAGCAGCGCAGCCAGGTCCAGATGAATCCCGAACAATTCATACCCTGGTGCATGATGTTCCATGTTTTCCATTTTCACCCCTTTCAACAGATGGAATTACTTCTTGGACTTTCTAATAGAAAGAATACCCAATACGATTGTTGCCAATTGAGCGAAAAAGTATCCGGCAATTGTGGTGGAAAGCGCAATATGCTGCGGATACCGGACCGCAACGATGGCTGCCAGGGCCGCGATTGCCGCTCTGGTGAGAAAGCCCAAACTGCCTTTACGGGGAGTCTTTTCGATGACGGCATCGGCAAACCGGGTCACTTTCCAGGCCAGAAACCTTGCATTGATCATGCTGACGATGGAACCCAACATCAATCCGGCCGAGTAAGGTCTGTAATCAACCAGCAAAGCCCACGCTACCAAACAAAAAGACAAGAAGAAGAGAAACACATTTTGAACCGTTTTCAGATGGGCTGAAAAATCATCCATTATAGCCCTCCGTACTGCTTAATCATGAAGTAGATACTGACGATCGAGGCTGCAAGCCCGAGCAGGAACCCGCCCAGCACCCAAAACGTCCCGCCCAGCGTGTGACTCAGCCAGTCGCCAAAATAATAGCCAGCCAGCAAGCACACAACAAGATCGACGCCGATCGCACTGGTCAAAGCTGCGGCACGCCACGGATTATCCTTGGGATTTGGCTCTTTCATCGGTACCCTCCTAAGAATCCTCATTTATTGTATCGAAGCGATGCAAGGTTTGTCAATTGAAGTCGCATGAAACGTTCGCTCGCCGGGAACGCCTTAAACCCTTACGGCTCAAGGGTTTCCCGATTCGCAAACCGAACAGTAGAACTGTACGCTGTAGCGTTTGTCATGATTTTGTCACGGATGAAACGGCACCGGGCGTTCCGGGGAGCGACCAAAGTGATGGAGAATCGCCTGCACGATCCGTTGCGAGGCTTGACCGTCGCCGTAAGGGTTCGCCGATTGGCTCATCCGGGCATACAACTGCTCGTCCGACAGCAGCGCGCGCGTTCTTGTATACACCGCTTCCTCGTCCGTGCCGACCAGCTCCAGTGTTCCCGCTTCGATGCCTTCAGGCCGCTCCGTCGTGTCGCGCAGCACGAGCACCGGCACGCCAAACGAAGGCGCTTCCTCCTGCAAACCGCCGGAGTCGGTCAGAATCATGTGCGCATGCGGATAGAAGTTGTGCAGCTCGAATACGTCCAGTGGATCGACCAGCTTGATGCGCGGGTGATCGCCGAGAATTTCATAAGCCGGCTCGCGAACCGCCGGACTCAAATGCACCGGATACACAATCGCGATGTCTTCGAATTCGTCGGCGATGCGGCGCACAGCGCGGAAAATCTGACGATGCGGCTCGCCCTGCGCCTCGCGTCGGTGCGCCGTCATCAGAATCAGGCGGCGTCCTGCCGCCCAATCGAGCAGCGGATGATTGAAATCCTCGCGAATCGTATATTGAAACACGTCCGTTACTGTATTGCCCGTAACGTAAATCTGCGGCTCCGACTTGTTCTCCTTGCGCAGATTGGCAGCCGACCAGTCCGTCGGCGCAAAATGCAGATCGGACAACACGCCCGTGAGCTGACGGTTCATTTCCTCCGGATAGGGCGACAGCTTGTTCCAGGTGCGCAGGCCCGCTTCGACATGGCCGACCTGAATCTGCTGCAGGAATGCCGCATAGCTGGCGACAAACGTAGTCAGCGTATCGCCATGCACCAGAATCAAATCGGGCTGGGCTTCGCGGAACACCGGCTCCAGACCCTGCAGCACGCGGATCGTAATTTCATTTAACGTCTGACGGTCCTTCATGACATTCAGATCAAAGTCGGGTTTGATTTGAAAAATATCGAGCACCTGGTCCAGCATCTGCCGGTGCTGCGCCGTTACGCATACGAGCGATTCAATCTGCTCGGGATGCTTCTGCAGCTCCAGAATCAGCGGAGCCATCTTAATAGCTTCGGGTCTTGTGCCAAAAATCGTAATTACCTTCAAGCGTTTCATGGAGTTCCTGCCCTCTCTTTATTTCGTACCGAACAGCCGGTCGCCGGCATCGCCGAGCCCAGGCACAATATAGCCGTGATCATTCAAATAATCGTCAACAGCCGCCACATAAATATCGACATTCGGATGCGCTTCCTGCACCGCCTTGATGCCCTCGGGCGCAGCGATCAGACACATCAGCTTGATTTGCTGACAGCCCCGGCGCTTGAGCACATCAATCGCGGCATTGGCCGAGCCGCCAGTAGCCAGCATCGGATCAATCACAATCAGCTCCCGCTCCTGCACATCCGTCGGCAGCTTCACATAATATTCCACCGGCTGCAGCGTCTCCGGGTCGCGATACAGCCCGATATGGCCGACCTTAGCCGCAGGAATCAGCTTCAACACACCGTCAACCATGCCCAGACCGGCACGCAGAATCGGAATCAAGCCGAGCATCCGGCCGGAAATAATGCGGCAATCGGCAGTTGTGACCGGCGTCTTCACCGTTGTATGCGTAAGAGGAATATCCCGGGTAATCTCATACGCCATAAGCGTCGCCACTTCATCGACAAGCTCCCGGAAATCCTTCGTTTTCGTATGCTCATCCCGGATGTAAGTCAACTTATGCTGGATTAACGGATGATCGCAGATAAATACTTTCCCCATCATGATTCCCCCTCATGGACTTGGCAAAATCAACCTGCCTTACCGAAACAAGCCTTGTCCATTATATCATATGTTATCCAAGTTGACTTCCCTGTAAAACGAAGAAAAAGTCGATAAACCTCGCAAAAAAGGGATTGAACAGAAGTCCTGATCAATCCCTTGCTTGTATAAAGAGCTATGTCAAATCAGCCGATCACTTACACCTAGTAAGACAGGCCCGGATACAGCGGGTATTGCGCCGTCAGATCCTTCACCATGCCGCGAGCGCGCTCCAGCGCCGCTTCGTCCTTCGGATTTTTGAGCGTCAGTGCGATCACTTGCGCAATCGTCTTCATCGCTTCTTCACCCATGCCGCGGGAAGTCACCGCAGGCGTACCCAGACGAACACCGCTCGTGATAAAAGGACTGGTCGGGTCGAAAGGAATCGCGTTTTTGTTCGCGGTAATGCCCACTTCGTCCAACACGTGCTCGGCATCCTTGCCGGTGATGTTCAGGCTGCGCAGATCCACCAGCATCAGGTGATTGTCCGTACCGCCGGACACCAGGTTGATGCCTTCGGCTTGCAGAGCGGACGCCAGAACTTGCGCGTTGTTTACCACGTTTTGCGCGTAGGACTTGAATTCAGGCTGCAGCGCTTCGCCGAAGGAAACGGCTTTAGCCGCGATCGTGTGCATCAAAGGACCGCCTTGGGAGCCAGGGAATACGGCTTTATCAATCGCTGCCGCCCAAGCTTTGCGAGTCAAAATCATGCCGCCGCGCGGACCGCGAAGCGTTTTGTGCGTCGTCGTCGTCACGAAATGAGCATGCGGAACCGGATTCGGATGCAGACCGGCAGCCACCAGACCGGCGATATGCGCCATATCAACCATGAACAGCGCGCCTACATCGTTAGCAATGGAAGCGAGAGCTTCAAAATCGATCGTGCGCGGGTACGCACTGGCACCGGCGACGAGCATACGAGGCTTATGTTTAAAAGCGAGCTTGCGCACTTCTTCGTAATCGATGCGGAAATCTTTTTCGCTTACGCCGTAAGCAACGAAGTTGTAAAGAAGGCCGGAAGCGTTCACCGGGCTGCCGTGCGTCAAGTGACCGCCGTGCGCCAGGTTCATGCCCAGCACCGTATCGCCAGGATTCAACGCCGCCAGATAGACGGCCATGTTCGCTTGCGCGCCGGAATGCGGCTGCACGTTGGCGTGCTCAGCGCCGAATAGCTCCTTCGCGCGGTCGCGAGCGATATCTTCCACGATATCGACATATTCGCAGCCGCCGTAATATCTTTTGCCCGGATAGCCTTCTGCATATTTGTTGGTCAGCACAGTACCCATAGCTTCCAGCACGGCTTGGCTGACAATGTTCTCGGAAGCGATCAGCTCGATTTTGTCGCGTTGACGGCCGAGCTCCAGGTTCATGGCTTCTACAATTTTCGGGTCCTGCTTGCTCAAAAACTGTGTCATCGTTGGTTCCTCCCCAATTGATCCATTATAGTTATGCTGCAAGGTCTTTGATTCAACAATCGGCGTTCTCCGAAGCCGTTCCGTACTTTCGGGCCGCCTCTTCCTCTGTATACACCGCTCTCGCGCCGCCGACCAGCTTGGGCCGGGCAAACGCCATCGTGACACGCGCATGGCCGATGTCCCGCACCGGCGGGCGTACAGGGACGGCTACCCGCTTCAGATGCATGCCGATCAGCGTGCTGCCGATATCCATTCCCGCCTGCGCTTGCACGGCTTCGACTACCGCCGGCTGCGCAAAATGCCGATACGCATAAGCCGCCATCGCGCCGCCCGCTTTGGGTACCGGGATGACCGATACCGGCTCCAGCCCGAACAGCTGCAGCGTCTCTTCCTCCACAACCAGCGCGCGGTTCAAATGCTCGCAGCATTGGAACGCCAGATGCAGCCCGTGCTCACCGGCGACCTTCCGCGCTGCCGCGAAGATCGGCGCTGCCGCATCCAGCGTGCCGGACGTACCGATCCGCTCCCCGATGATCTCGCTTGTGCTCGTTCCGATCACCAACAGCTGGCCCGACCGCAAATTACCGGCCCGCACCAGCTCGCGCAAGTTGATTTCTACCGCTTCGCCAATCTCCTCTACCGTCTGTTCCAGCGCTTTGCTCATAGCCGGCGCCTCCGCTCGTTACGGATGAAGCGTGAAGCGGTCTTCGAGTTCCTTGATTTTGCCGACCCGGTTCTGGTGGCGCGGGCCTTCGCTGAATTCCGTCCCCAGCCAAATGCTCACGATCTCCTGCGCAACGCCGGGACCGATCACACGTTCGCCCATCGCCAGTACGTTCGAGTCATTGTGCTCGCGGGTGGCTTTGGCAGAGAACAGGTCGTGCACCAAGGCGCAGCGGATACCCGGAACCTTGTTGGCGGCAATCGTCATGCCGATGCCCGTGCCGCAAATCAAAATCCCCTTGTCCGCTTCGCCAGCCGTCACCTTCTCGCAAACCGCCAGCGCATAGTCGGGATAATCGACCGAATCCCCGCAATGGCAGCCCAAATCCTCGACCTGATGGCCCAACGACTCAATAAATGGAATAATGACATCCTTCAAGCGGTAGCCGGCGTGATCTGCGCCCATAGCAATTTTCATCGTGCAACGCTCCTTTACCAGTTGGTTATCGACCCTAGTATACCCCAAAGCCACCGAGCAACGAAAAAAAGAGCAGATCGCGCTCGCAGCGCGTTGCTCTTTTGCCCAGGCGACCGGCCGTATGCCCCGATGCTCCATTGTGGTTGCGCCCACTCGTCGCCAGTTACACCGAGTCTTGTTCATTAGCTCTATTTTATCGCATTCCCTGCAGACTGTAAAGAGACTTCCGCAGATGAAAAGAGAGGAAGGCTCCGGCGTTCCGCCTGCGCGAGCGCATTCTTGCGCCAGACATAACGCCGGTGCCAGATAGCAACCGCCTACCGCAAACGCTTGCCGGCCTCTTCCTCACCCTCTTACAGCATGCGCAGCTTGCGAACCAGCTTGTCGAGACTTTGTTCGATCTCGGCCTTCGTCTCCCGGTACGTCTCCAGGGAACCGCCGAACGGATCGGAAATGTCGTAGTCGGGAATACGCCCTTCCAGCAGCAAAATACGGCTTTGCTCCTCAGCCGTCACCGACTGGGCGAGCGCCCGCTTCACATGCAGCTCACTGGTCAGCCGCTCGCGCTCGGCGATGGCTTCGAGCACCTGCGGATCGTCCTCTACGTACTCTTTTAACGTATAGCTTTTTTCAACTGCCCCCGGGAACCGCTGCACCAGCGCCCGCTTGTGTCCGAACGTCATCGTCAGAATCACGTCCGCCCAACGCACATCTTCCTCGCCAATACCTCTGGAAGTCAGTCTCTCCGAGAATCCGGCCTCGCGCAGCAGCGTCTCGCTGTTCCGCGAAATCGGTCCGCCGTGGGCGGCGGATACTCCGGCCGAGCGAACCTCAGCCGCCAGCCCCTCTTGTTGCAGCTTAATGCGCAAAAGACCTTCCGCCAAAGGACTGCGGCACGTGTTGCCCGTGCAGACAAAAAGAATGCGCAGCATGAAATCCCTCCTTGTCCGGCGTTACGCCAGCCATGAAACTTGGTTATATTCTTCCGTCTTATTGTATCACAGCAGAAATTTTATCCCAAACGCCAGCAAAATCAACCCGCCGAACGCTTCGCCGTATTCGCCGACCCAACTGCCGACACGCCGGCCGACCAGCAATCCGGCTACCGACATCAGCCCGCCCACGGCGCCGAACGCCAGCACGGTCAGGGCGATATCCGAAGCGAACATGCCCAGCGATACGCCAACCGAAAACGAATCTACGCTGACGCTCAGCGCAAACACCAGCAGCCCCCAGATGGTGCGGTGATCGAAGGAAGCGGCTTCCTCCCCTTTTAACGAGCTGTAGACCATATGCGCGCCGAGCAAAATCAACAGGCAACCGCCCGCCCCCGAAGCGACATTGCCCAGCAAGGAGCCGACATAATGGCCCGTAAACATGCCGATCAAGGGCATCACGATATGAAAAAGCGCAATGACGACGCTGATCTTGAGAATATCAAGCAGACGGATGCCCTTCATGCCCATGCCGATGCCCAGCGAGAAAGCGTCCAAGCCCAACGCCACCGCCATAATCAGAATGGTCAACAGCTGCCCCCACTCCAAAGACGAATGCCACATTTCCGCCGTCAGCCCCTTTGTCCACGTTTTCTTGTACCCAAGATATGCGGACAACCGGACAAACATGCTAGCGGGTGGGACAAAGGCTCGACAAGACGACGGGTTCGGCGGTGGGGGCGAGGCAAAGTCGATCCTGCAAAAAAAGCGAATGGCAGCGAGCAAAAAAAACCGTCTGTAAACGAGAGGGACATGCGCCGGGACCACTTGGCGACAGGCCAGTGTCCGGGGCGCAGCGGCGGCGGTTGGCCCAGACAGCCGGAGAGTGACAGCATATGGGTATTGCGCGGCCTGCTCTGGCGGCCAGGGATGGCGCATGTGCGGCAAGGCGCAGCGATGGTGGATGTCCCCACACAGCCAGAGAATGACACATGTGTGCTATAGATTGAGCGGCCGTATCTCTGGCAGCCAGGGATGGCGCATGTGCGGCAAGGCGCAGCGTGCGGCGGTTGTCCGGTTGGCCGTGCTGCCTACAACCGGACGACATCATGAGCCGCCGCTTTGCGCAGGCGGTTCATGATGGCGAGGCCGAGGCCCGTTTCCGGGCAGGCCTCGGCCCAGATTTGGGCGATGCCCGCTTCATCAAAGCGGCGCAGCGCCACATACAGCCCGCGCGCAATGCTCGCGGGCTCAGCAAGGCTGCCGCAGACTTGCACGCAGTCTGCGCGGTACAGGTCGGCGTGCTCCGCATAGGTGAGCACGCCGACCGTTTCGCCGCGAGCGGCGGCGACATCCAGCTCGCGCTGGATCCAGGCCGCTACCTGTTCAGGGACATCGCCCTGAACGAGTCGCATGCGGCCTTGCGGCGCATAGTGCGCGTACTTCATGCCGGGCGCGCGCGGCGCCTCGACCGGCTCGGCGTCGCTGCCGCGCGCCGGCTCATGCACCGCCGCGCCCGGCAACGCGCGGCGCAGCGCATCCACGGTGACCCCGCCGGGGCGGAGGACGAACCAGTCGTCCCCGACCCGCTCCACCACCGTGGATTCCACGCCGACGCCGGTCGCGCCGCCGTCGAGCAGCCCCCCGATGCGGCCGTCGAGATCGGCACGCACATGCGCGGCCGTCGTCGGACTCGGCCGCCCCGAGCGGTTGGCGCTAGGCGCAGCAACCGGGCAACCGGCCGCACGCAGCAGCCGCAGCGCCAGCGGGTGATCGGGCATGCGCACGCCCACCGTCGGAAGGCCGGCCGTCACGAGCGGCGACACGCTGCCCTCACGCACCGGCAGCACCAGCGTCAACGGCCCCGGCCAGAACGCGGCCATCAGCTGCCGATGCCCCTCGCTCATCGCGCCCGGCGCAACCAGCGCCTCCAGCTGCGCGAGATCGGCAATATGGACAATCAGCGGATTGTCCGAGGGCCGCCCTTTGGCGGCAAAAATCCCCCGCACCGCCTGATCGCTGCCCGCATCCGCGCCCAGCCCGTATACCGTTTCGGTCGGAAAAGCAACCGTCTCGCCGCTTTGGAGCAGCGAAGCCGCCTCGGTCAGCTCCTGATCCGAGACGGCAGTAGTCATATCCCAATAGATTGTCACGTTGCGATCCATCCTCATCCGATCGGACGGTTCGAACCTTTTAGCTGAACCAGCCGATTACTTTTTGCAGCATATCCCATAAGAAAAATCGTACTTCCGGCTTGTCGTTTCCGCTCGCAGCGCCGTCGCCCGAAGCATCGGCCTGATCGGCTTTCGCTTTGCCTGCAGCACCGGCTTTGCCCCCGTCAGCGTGGGCTGCCTTGTCCGTGCCGGAAGCTTTTGCCGAAGCGCTTTGGCTTTTGCCTTGGCCCTCTGCCTTCGAAGCCGCCGGCTCGGCCGCAACCGCTTCGCCGGACACCGAATCCACGAAGCACAGCGGCGGGAACAGCACGCACCACCAATTTTGACCCTGGCCCTCACCAATGATCACCCGCAGCGCCTCGTAGTCGCCGGCCGGATACACCTCGTCGCCGTACATTTTGGTCGGGAACGGAACTACGCCCAGCTCCACCGTATGCGAATAGCGGTAGCCGCGCTCCGCGATCATGCGGCCCACCAGCTCGTCAAACTCCGGCAAATGCGCCTGCACCACAGCCCGCGCCTCTTCTATCGTATGCGGGCCGGTCACCCAATCCTGCATGCGCGCCACAATCGCATCGCGAATTTCGCGTTTGAGCGCCTGATCCTGCGGAGCGTCCGAATTGGCGAGAATCCGCAGCCGGATCGACTCTTTGGGAATCGTCGGCGTCACGACCGCCGCATTCGTTCGGTTGGCATCCCAACACGCCATCATCACCATAAGTGCAAAAGCTACAAAAAAGAAATGACGGAAAGATGGACGACGCTCACGTTTGACCATTGGAATAGCCCCTCTCGTACTCTGGTATCTATCAGTATGACCAGAAAGAGATGAGGATAAACCTAGCAATCTATGAATATTTCAAAAAAATAGAATAGGCCGGGTACGCCAGGTCGTTGCGGCAAAAAAAACCGCACGGGTCTGACAGCCGCCGTACAGACGTCACCGCGCTCCGGGAGTCGCACTCCGTGCCGGCGCTGATATGCGCACCGCAGCCGACCGCTTGGCTCTGCGACCAGCCGCGCTG
This sequence comes from Paenibacillus athensensis, assembly GCF_004514475.2. GTDB lineage: Bacteria > Bacillota > Bacilli > Paenibacillales > NBRC-103111 > Paenibacillus_AL > Paenibacillus_AL athensensis. Next base: position 158,965 of record NZ_MYFO02000011.1, read on the forward strand.
TGTGGAGCCTGACGCCAGCAGCCTGAAGGACCACGCGCGGACTTCCACGGCAAACAAACCTTTGTGCCTCCCTCACAGGTGAAGCTGCTTGCCAGATAGCCTTGCACCGACGCACCGGGTGCGACGCGCAATCCAATTACCAGCGCAGTTGGAGCCTTACACTGCCTCAGCGCGCGAATACCCTGCAACTCCACAATGCAACGGCTACAACCTTGCACCGACGAATCGGACGCGACGCGAAATCCAATTACCAACGCCGTTGAGAGCCTTACACTACCTCAGCGCACGAATACCCCTGCAATCCCACGGCGCAACGGGTCCTCCGCAGACTGTCCGGCCGCCTGCCGCCCGGCACGGACCGCATGTCCCACTCGCCGCCGAACAGCGCTTGCCGCGCTAGCGGCTGCCACGCTGCGCGCCGGCTGGTCGTTGTACAGCGCCTCTTTGATGCGCTCCTGCGACTCCGTCAGCGCAACTCCGGCTCGCGCACAGCGATCACGTGCCGGTCAATGCCGGCGAGATCCCGCACGAAGCGGATCTCGCTCCACTCGGCGGCGGTGCGCAGCATCGCCGCCACCGCTTCCGCTTGCCCGATGCCGACCTCCAGCCCGACCAGTGTCGGGAGCTTCGGCAGCAGCGGCAGCGCGGCGATCAGCCGGCGGTAGAGGACGAGTCCGTCCGGGCCGCCGGCCAAGGCTGTGTGCGGCTCATACAGCCGCACCTCGGGCTGCAGCGCCGGAACGTCGCTCTCCGGGATATACGGTGGATTCGACACCAGTATATCCGGAGCGAGACGGCGCTGCAGGTACGGCTGGAGCAGGTCCCCCTCCAGCCAATCGATCCGCGCAGCCACGCCGTGGCGCTGCGCGTTCAGCTTCGCCATCTCCAGCGCGGCGGCGGAGATGTCGCTTGCGCACACGCGCCAGCTTGGGCGCGCGTGCGCCGCCGTCACCGGGATCGCACCGCTCCCGGTGCCGATATCCGCAAGCAGCGGCGCGCCTTGCGGGAACAGCCGCGAGCCCTCGTGAAGCATCGCTTCCACGAGGAGCTCGGTCTCCGGGCGCGGAATCAGCACCGCGCCGTTCACCTGGAACGAAAGGCCGTAAAACTCCTGCTCGCCGATGATATATTGCACCGGCTCGCCTGCGGCCTTTCGTTCCACCATGCGGCGCCAGGCGTCCGCCAGCGCCGGGTCTAGCGGCTCCTGCCAGCGCAACAGGAGCTCCGTCCGGCTCCAGCCCAGCAGATGCTGGAGCAGCAGCTCGGCGCAGGACGCGCTATCCGCCACGCCCCGCGCCGCCAAAAAAGAAGAAGCCTCCACATAGGCTTCTCTAATCGAACCGGCCTGCGTCATCCGATCGCTTGCTCCCCTTTTTCCAGCAGCTCCGATTGCGCAGCCAGCGTCAGCGCCGACACGATTTCGTCCATGTCGCCGTTGAGCACCGTATCGAGCCGATGCAGCGTCAGCCCGATCCGATGATCGGTGATGCGGCTCTGCGGGAAGTTGTACGTACGAATCCGCTCGCTGCGGTCGCCCGTGCCGACCTTGCTTTTCCGTTCGCCGGCGTACTTCGCTTCCTCTTCCTCGCGCATCTTGTCAAAAATCCGCGCGCGCAGCACCTGCAGCGCCTTCTCTTTGTTCGAGTTCTGCGATTTGCCGTCCTGACACGTCGCCACAATCCCCGTCGGAATGTGCGTCACCCGCACCGCCGATTTCGTCGTGTTGACCGACTGGCCGCCCGCGCCGCTGGAACAGAACGTATCTACGCGAATATCGGCGTCATTGATTTCAATTTCAATGTCCTCTGCTTCCGGCATCACGACAACCGTCGACGTCGACGTATGAATACGGCCGCCGGACTCTGTAACCGGGATACGCTGCACGCGGTGCGCGCCGCTCTCGAATTTCAGCTTGCTGAATGCGCCCTTGCCGGAAATCATGAAAATAATCTCCTTGAAGCCGCCCAGATCGTTCAGGTTGGCGTCCAGCACTTCCGTTTTCCAGCCTTGAACATCCGCATAACGCGTGTACATACGGTACAGATCGGCGGCAAACAAAGCCGCTTCATCGCCGCCCGCCGCGCCGCGAATTTCCACGATGACGTTTTTGTCGTCATTCGGGTCCTTGGGCATCATCAGCACCTTCAGCTTTTCTTCCAGCTCCGTCGAGCGTTCGCCAAGCTCCTCAATCTCCATTTTGACCAGCTCGCGCATTTCCTCGTCCAGCTTTTCGTTTTGCATCAGCTTGGCCGCTTCCAGCTGCTCTGACACGCTTTTGTATTCCGTATAAGCGTCGTAGGCTTCCTGCAGGTCCGACTGCTCCTTGGAATACTCCCGCAGCTTTTTCGTATCGCTCGTTACATCCGGATCGCACAGCAGCTCGCTCAATTTCTCATAGCGATCCGCCAGCGCTTGAAGTCGATCTAACATTTCGGATCACTCCCTTGCTTTTTTATAGTGGTTCCACACCAGACTACCTTTATATACAAACAGCATCGCCAACCGCGGCAAAAAGCAGTGCCTGCGCCCAAGAGGTTCACTGCCCGTCCCCCCGTAGCGGCTCCTGCTTCCCGCGTTGTAGCCCGATTCTATCTAAACGTTGAAACGGAAATGCATGACGTCTCCGTCCTGCACCACATATTCCTTACCCTCCAGCCGCAGCTGGCCTTTCTCCTTGGCCGCATTCATCGAACCCGCCTGATTCAGATCACCGTACGAAACCACCTCGGCGCGAATGAAGCCGCGTTCGAAATCGGAGTGAATGACGCCCGCTGCTTGCGGCGCCTTCGTTCCTTTGCGGATCGTCCAGGCCCGCACTTCCTGCACCCCGGCCGTGAAATACGTGTACAAGCCGAGCAGCCGGTAAGCCGCTTTGATCAGACGGTTCAAGCCGGATTCCTGCAAGCCCAGCTCCTCCAGGAACAGCACTTTTTCTTCCTCATCCAGCTCGGCGATTTCCGCTTCGACCTTGGCGCTGATCGGCACGACCTCGGCGCCCTCCTTGGCCGCGTATTCCCGCACTTTTTTAACGTTCGGATTATCCTCGGCAGAGGCTACCTCATCCTCGCGGACGTTGGCTGCATACAGGATCGGCTTGATGGTCAGCAAATGCAGCTCGCGAATGAGCGCGCGCTCGTCCTCGCTCAGCTCCACGCTGCGCGCCGGCTGGTCGTTGTACAGCGCCTCTTTGATGCGCTCCAGGCACTCTACCTCGGCCGCGTACTTCTTGTCGCCGCCCTTCATATTTTTGCGCGAGCGGTCGATCCGTTTCTCTACCGAATCGATATCGGCGAGAATCAACTCCAGATTGATCGTTTCAATATCGCCGATCGGATCAACCTTGCCGGATACGTGAGTGATGTTCTCGTCCTCAAAGCAGCGCACCACGTGCACAATGGCGTCAACCTCGCGAATGTGAGCCAGGAATTTATTGCCCAAGCCCTCGCCCTTGCTCGCGCCCTTCACCAGACCCGCAATATCAACAAATTCGAAAGCCGTCGGTACGATCCGGTTCGGCACCACGATCTCCGCCAGCCGCTGCATTCTTTCGTCCGGTACCTCCACGACGCCTACGTTCGGATCGATGGTGCAAAACGGGTAGTTCGCCGATTCGGCCCCCGCTTGTGTAATCGCATTAAACAGTGTCGATTTCCCTACGTTCGGCAAACCGACGATCCCGCAAGACAGACCCATTTATGTTTACAACTCCTTGATTCTGAATTTTGTCAAATTTCACTTAGAACATTATATATTAGTCAGCACCCATTGTCACTTATCCAACGGCGCGGCCCCGCTTTTATTTTCACAAAAAAACCTGCCGCTACTCGCTAGCGACAGGTTTCTTGCTGACGGCTTTCATATGGCTCTCTTCGCGTTTTCTCACAAAATACGTTTCAACCTGCGACTTCAAGATAAACGCCCGCAGCGCGTTCGTTTTCTCCCGCGGTACCTCAATGTATTTGGCGCCGTAATACAGGCCTGAATCGAGCGTTTCTTTGCGTACCACCTCGGCAATGCACGGCATGCTGAATCCGAGATTCAACTCGACTTCCAATCGCGTCTGATTTTCAATCAGCAGATTGCTGTCCAGTGTAAAACCGATCCCGCTCATGCTGATATTCTTGATCGAAATGCCCATTGGCTTCTCCAGCCGCTGGCGGCGGCTGCGAATGGTATCGTGCAAGGTGTGAAGCACCCCGCCCTGGGTAATATCGATGCGGGGGAAATCCCGCTTTTCGGTGAATTTCTTGCGATTCTCTGGCGGATTGATCACGATCAGCGCACCGTTATCTTTGGCGACGATGGTCGACTCAAATACAAAAAGACCCGATTTCGTATAGACGGTCAGCTTCACTTTGTCGCCCAGATGGAACACATTATATTGCGGCAGCTCGACCTCAATAATATCGCCAAGGGCATACGTCAGAATACCGGTAGCTACGAAATCCTTTTTCTCCAAAACGGTTTTGCTGTCAATTAATACAGCGGCATCGCTGCCTTCCTTGCTTCCATAAAATTGAGAGGGCTCACTTTCGTACATTTTTCTGATTAACATGAATCCCACTTCCTTTTGTCATATGGTTACAAGACTTCACACACCGTTAACGAAAAAAAAATAGACCACCCCTCATAACGAGAGCAGCCCATTACCTACACATCGAGTAGATTTTCGGTAACCAGGCTGTCATAGTTCCAGCGGAACGTTAGACCCTCAGCTTTGCGTCCTTGCCTTTCAGCAAGTTTGCCATTGTCGAACCTAGTATGAAGTTGTGAGTTTTATCGCCAACCGCTGGTAAAAAAGACCTATTGTACTCCTTAGTATACCTACAGATGAGCATGATTTCAATGAGTTATTTCGCACTTTTCGTATATTTTTGACTCTTTTGCAGAATTTTTTTCCTAAAAATATTGCTTTCCCCAGTTCCAGTCCCTAAAATGAACAAAGTATCCACAACAATCCGAGTTATCAACATGCTTATCCACAGGTTGTTAACAACGAATGCTTGTTCTATCTTTATGCACATGTGGATAAAAATATTCTTGCGAGGTGTCCCCTGTGGATGAACATCATTTTTGGATGCAAGCAGCAATAGCCGAAGCTCGCAAAGCCGAAGCGGTCCGCGAGGTGCCGATCGGCGCTGTCATCGTCCGCGACGGACGTATTATCGGCCGCGGCTACAATCTGCGGGAAACCACGCTTGATCCGACCGCTCACGCCGAGATGATTGCCATTCGTGAGGCCAGCGAAGCGCTGCAGGCCTGGCGGCTGCTCGATTGCCGCTTGTACGTAACGCTGGAGCCCTGCCCGATGTGCGCGGGCGCCATTGTGCAGTCGCGGATCCCGCAAGTGATATACGGAACGACCGATCCGAAAGCCGGATGCGCCGGCACGCTGATGAATCTGCTGCAGGAAGAACGCTTCAATCATCGTACCGAGGTGGTGAGCGGTGTACTGCAAGCGGAGTGCGCAGCGCTCCTGACTGATTTTTTCCGAAAACTGCGAACCAAAGGTTAGCTCTCTTTGCGAAAGGATAACGTGATACAGGTCCGTCAGTTCGAATAATGAGCCCAGATGATTTCAGCCTCTAATTCCGGCGGTACAAAATACAGCGATGCGTCGTTCATTGTTGTGATGATCCTATTCCGGTCCACGGCCGTGACCGTTACCCGCGTCGCTTCGATCAGATGGCGCAGCATGCTTGCTTCATTATTGTACTTGATCGACATCACGCGCAGCTGGTCATGGAGCCTCACTTCTCCTGCGTCTTCTCGATCACATAGATGCTGATCAGCAGAACAGTCGCCGAATGATATCCCCCTCCTGAAATGGAAACATATGTAACATTTGACACCTAGGATGGCGTCCCTTTTCATCGGGGAGCGGTTTTGTTATAATATTTTTTGTTGTTTCCATGCGCCCGTAGCTCAGCAGGATAGAGCGACAGTTTCCTAAACTGCAGGTCGTACGTTCGAATCGTATCGGGCGCGCTTTTGTTATCATGTCCTTACAACCCTCCGCATGCTTCTTCATGCCGGAGGGCTGTTTTTTTTATCCGCTCGTATTACAATAAATAAAGCGCGATTTACGAGAGGGGACTTCTTTCATGCCTGCTGCCACGATGCGTCCGTCGTATCGCATTCCTTTATTTTGCACCGTTACGCTGTTGTTCTGGATGTCGATGTATACGAGCGTGCCGATTATGGCCGCTTATGTGGAATATTTGGGCGGCTCGCACCAGTTGGCCGGATGGATAGTCGGCATGTACGGCATTTCGCAAATGCTGCTGCGCATCCCGGTGGGGGTCATGTCTGACCGTTATCACAAACGGAAGCTATTCATTACCTTCGGACTGCTGTTTACTGCTCTGAGCGGGCTCGGACTCTGGGTGACGCACGATTTCACGTGGATTTTGCTGCTTCGCGCCTTGGCGGGTGCGGCAGCGGCAACCTGGGTTGACTTTACCGTTCTGTTCACGAGCTATTACAAACATGAAGAGTCGACCAAAGCGATCGGGACGATCAGCTTCTACAACTCGCTCGGACAAATGCTCGGCATTCTGGCAGCCGGCTCGGTTGCCGACATGTACGGCTGGGGAGCTGCCTTTCTCCTCGGCGCTGTCATCGGCGGCGTCGGCTTGCTAGGCTCGCTGTTTCTGGTTGAGCATGTCGAGCCCGATGCCCAGGCCATCACGATGCGAGGCATCGCCGGCGTAGCCAGCGACCGCATCCTGCTATACGTCTCGCTGCTGGCGATCTTATCCCAGGTGCTGACGTTTGCTACCGTCTTCGGTTTCACGCCGGTATATGCGGCGGCGCTTGGTGCAAGCAAATGGCAGCTGGCCATGCTGACCTTCTTTTCGAACTTGCCCGCGGCTTTTGCTTCGCTGCTGGGCGGGCGCCGCTGGGCCGATCGTTGGGGAGAGAAACGCGTTGTCGTCTGGGGTTTTGTGCTGATGGGCGCCGCAACCTTATTTATCCCGGCCTGCAAGCAGCTGTGGCTGTTGATGCTGACGCAAGCAATCGCGGGCTTCGGCCGCGGACTTTCGTTCACCGTACTGATGGGACTGAGCATCAAGCATATGCCCGCGGAGAAGCGCGCGACAGCGATGGGCTTTTTTCAAGCGATATACGGATTGGGAATGTTTGCCGGCCCTGTATTTATGGGCTTGATCGGCGATTGGTTCCATTTGAACCAAGGCTTTGTGATTCTCGGGCTGCTGGGCGGGGCCACTGCGCTGCTCTCACAGCTCGTGATTCCTGCCGCCGCACGGGGCAAGAGATCGGCTAACAAGACGCAACCGCCCGCTTCCCGGGCCTAGAACGGAACAGCCTGCTGTCCGTTTTTTCTTTTGCCGCCTGCAGGGGAGAGCTGCCAGCCTTTCGTCTATTAGACTGGAGAGAGGAGGGGAGAGATATTCAGGAGGAAGCGCTCGTACAACGCATTCTCGCCGGGGATGAAGCCGCTTTTCGCGAGCTGGTAACGGCTTACCGGACTTATATTTATCAAGTTATCTATGCAGTAGTACGCCATGCCGGCGATGCTGAGGATCTGTCCCAGGAAGTGTGGACCCGGATTTATTTCTCCCTCCCTCAGTATCAGATGAAGGGCTTCAAAACCTGGATATCCCGCATCGCCGTCAATCGGGCCATCGACTTCAAGCGTTCGGCAGCCCGTAAGAAAGAAGAGGTCACAGCCGAGCTCGCCGACAAGCCCGACTGGGGAGCAAGCGGCAATCTGGAGCATGCCGTCACTCATAAAGAAACTGTGGAGCTGGTTCGCTCCAAGCTGCAACAGCTGCCCGATAATTATCAGGATGTGCTGCGGGCTTATTATTTAGAGCAGCAATCCTATCAGGATATTGCCGACAAGCAAGGCGTTACGCTGAAAACCGTGGAGTCCAAGCTGTATCGGGCCAAGCAATGGCTTCGCAAGCATTGGAAGGAGGAGGAGTTCAAATGAAGCATTTCGATTCGGAGCATTGGCAGCGCTATGTGCGGAATGAGGAGCTATCGGCTGCGCAGCGGGATGAGATGGAGTGGCATCTGCAGCACTGCGAAGCGTGTCTGGAACATTACATGAGCCAAGTGGAAGCGTCGATGGATGACCTGCCGATGATGGAAACCGGCGAAGCGGAATTTGCCGACCAACTGATCCGGCGCACGATGCGTACCCGCCGTTCGTTGTTCCGTTCGTCGCTGCTGCACTACGGTATTGCTGCCGCGGCTACGCTCATTCTTGTGGTTAGCGGCGTGTTTCAGGGATTGACGCAGGAGGTTAATGCCAAGATGCTGAACTCCCCCCGCCAGCCGGACCAAACGTCGATCAGTGATCAATTGATGAACCATACCTTATCCTGGCTCGATAAAATCAAAAAAGAAGACGATAACGGAGGTTTCTTCCCATGACACCCAACAGAAATCTGATTGCAGCGTTCCTGCTTTCGTTTATACCGGGCTTGGGCCATTTGTACCTGCACCGCTTTTTCCGGGCCTTGGTGTATGGCGGCGGTTTTTTCGGCCCGCTCCTGCTGTTTTTTATGGTCATGATCAATGGGTATCACGGGGAAGAAGCGCTGCTGCTTCTGGTCTTTGCCGCTTTTATCTGGTTCATCAACATGATCGATATGGTCATCACTTTGATCAAGCCCGATCCGGTGCCTTACCCCCCGGATCCGTTCCAGCCGCACGCCGCCTATCCGTACCCAGCTGAACGTGCCGCTCAAGAGAAGCTGCGGACCGCTTTGCTTTCCGTTGTTCCCGGCCTCGGACATTACCGGCTGGGCTTGATGCAGCGGGGATTAACCGCGATGATCGCGTTTTTCGGCTCCGCCGTCCTGATCATTTTCGTGACCGTAATCTCAAGAAATGAAGCTTTCTTGACCTTCCTGCTCGTGCTGCCGATTATTTGGTTCTATACCATGTTTGATGCCATCAAACAGGCCGAACGCAAGCTTGCCGGGCTGGAGCTATACGATCACAGCTTGTTCGAGGATTTTCAAAGCGGCGGCCGCAAAAACAAAACGTTAGCCACCATCATTGCCGTCTTCCCCGGCGCGGCGCATCTGTATCTGGCGTTACCCAAGCGTGGGCTTCAATTGATGGCGCTCTTCCTGTTTTCCATCTATGTGCTGGACCTGCTGCGGCTATCGGTGTTCTTTTTCCTGATTCCGATTATCTGGTTCTTCAGCCTGTTTGACGCTCTGCAAAGCATCTCCCGCTACGAGAACGGCACGCTGGTCGACAAGCCGATCTTGGACGCCTGGATGCCGTATTACAAAGGAATCGGCTTTATGATGATCCTGTTGGGCGGCTATTACCTGTTCCGGACGGGGATGCGCGAGCTTTCCTACTTTTATCCCGATTGGAAGCTGGCCTTCTGGCTGACCGATTACGTACAGACGGCCATCGTCACCTTCATCTTGATCGGCAGCGGCATTTACCTGATGCGTGTGCAAAAAAATAAAGCCCGGTCCGCTCCCGCGCCTTTTGATCATCCCGATCAATAAATCGTTAACGCAAAAAGAACCCCGAAGGGTTCTTTTTTGTCGGTGTTAGTGTCTTTCAATAGCCCTGTTACTGGGTAAACCTTTGGTAATCTGCGTATACAACACGATAAGTGTCTTTGGCACATCCCCTCCAGCCTGCTTATAACCGGTATGAAAGTCCTCGGGTCAGTTGTTTCGCGGATTGCTCCAACGGAACCACACCTCTCGTTCACCGACAATCATAGTATGTCCGCTTCTCCGATAATTATTAGCCCTTGTGAAAAAAAATTTTGCAGCGCTCGCCTCAGGAGCCTTCAGCCTGGCTTTGCCGCGTATGACTGCGGTTTTTCACCTTCTTGGAGCCTGACAGCGCCTCAGGCCCGCCCTGCGAGTCTTGCGTATTGGACGAAGTCGGGTTGTTCGTTTCCCCGCCGTCTACCGGCATATTTCTAGGCTTGGACATATGGATTCCTCCTTATTCTTCGTCGTGATTCAACGCGTCCTGATGCCGACGGTCATTGGTTTGCTGTTGAACCTGCTGCGCCTGTTGGCTGGTAATCACAGTTTGTTCCAGATCCTTGACCACATTTTGCAGGTTTTTATCTCCATTTTTGCTCTTGGTCATCGTCGTGCCCCCTCCGCTACGCGTGCGTAACCTGCTGCAAAATTTGCGCGCATTCGTGAATATGACGAATATAATCGTCAATCAGCGTTTGCACGATGTCTGTACGCTCGTCGATATGCTGCGTCCCCTGCTGGACGTCCGCCAGCTCGACGTGAATTTCCCGCGAATCCACATACGTCACCTTAAAATCAAACGAGTACCCGCTCCGCCCCTGCGTGATAATATGCACGCGCAATGACGCAGGGTCAGCCGCATCGGCCCATACCCGGCCTTCGTCGCCCTGCTCCAGCGCTTGTGGCAAAGCTGTCTTCCACGCCTCCACCAATCGGGCTTGGTCGAGATTTAGCTTATCGATTTTGCTCAATGGAAACACCTCCACTGTTTAAAATGCGAAAGCCCCCAACCTTTTATACGACTGGCCCTGGTAACAAAAAAAGCCACGCCATCGCTTGGATCGCCTGACTTCCCTCTCCTTGGCCTTAACCGACATATTGGCCTATAACGACATGAGCGTCCCGCTCCTCGTCGTGAGCCGTTCGGGGCAGCAAACCGTGCAGCGTCATTAATTCCGCCATACGCGGCGCCTGCCTCTCGCTTGTCTCTACGATCAACACCCCTCCCGGGGCCAGCCATAACGCAGCTTCCTTCACAATCCTGCGGTGTACATCCAGCCCGTCCGCGCCTCCATCCAGTGCACATGACGCTTCATGCACCCGTGCTTCCGTGGGCATAAAAGCCAGTGCATCGCTGGGAACATATGGCGCATTGGCAATGATCACGTTCACTTCGTGCCGCAGCTCGGCCGGTAACGCTTCAAAAAGATCCCCTTCGAATACGGTGCCCTCGTCAGGGCGAATATTACGACGCGCGCATTGTACCGCGGCCGGGTCTATATCTACAGCGTAGAGTCGAATGCCCGGCCTGTTCGCGCGCACTACGGCTCCCAATGCTCCTGAACCGCAGCACAGGTCAACAACCATCTCGTCTGCTCGAACGAGCGCCACAGCTTGCTCCGCAAGAAACTCCGTGCGCTGCCGCGGCACGAACACACCAGGGTCCAGCACAATCTTCAGCCCGCCGAACGCCACCCAGCCCACAATATGCTCAAGCGGATACCCTTCCACCCGCCGAGCCACCCACTGCTCCAGCTCCGCCACATTTGCGGCAGATGCGATCAACACCTGCGCTTCCTCCTCGGCAAACACGCAGCCTGCCATGCGGAGCGTCTGCACGATCTTTGTCCACATGGGATTCCCGATTGGATATTTTTCCATTAATGATCCTGCCTTGCTTCGGAATAAGTCCGATTTCAGTTTAACTGCCCTTAGTGCCGACGGATATATAAAGAACATTTATATTCAAAATATCCTACGCCCGCTTCAACTACTCACTCAACTCATATTCAGCCAACTCACGCGTATTTGCCGCGTAATCGACTATTCTGTATATCATTTTCTTCTCCCCTGACCAGCCGAGCGGAATATAGTCCCGCTTCTCGTCCGCCGGGAACACAACCTTTACTTCCCCTGTAGTCAGATTGAGCAAAGAAACATTGTGGGAATTTCCTGTTTCCGTGTTGCTTTTGTAGGTGGAACGAATGTCTTCAATTCCGCTGAACAGCACATAACGAGAGTCCGCCGAAAAATAGGGCAGTTCTGTATGCCGCCCTTGATTATTCATGCAAAAACATCCTATAGAGATCGCTTTTCCCGTCCCTATATCGACCACATGTACTTCGTCCTCCGAGGACATCCCGCTGTTGAACATGAAATAACGACTATTATTCGACCATACGATCTGACCCAGCATTTGATCCTCCGAGACCTGAACCGGCTGATCCTCATTGAGTCTCCAAAACCAAACGCTACCGTAGCTTTCTTTTTCAATGCCTTGAACAAAGGCTAACGTCTGCCGATCCGGTGACCAAGTTTCGCTGAATGATTTCTTTAGCAACGACCTCACCCTGTCCCAATCGGCATCCGTAGTCGGCCTCTTTTGTGTCGGATCAGCCTTGGACGCCTGCGAATCCAGCTCATACGTATACTTAGTATCTACATCGTGAATTTGATCATCTACAACATGATAAGTGGTAGTATGATAACTAATCGTGTTGGAATCTAGCCAACCGTTGGCGATAAAATCCTCCGTTTTCGTTCCTTTGAGCAGTATCGATTCTTGATGCTTGTCTATATCGTAGACAACCAGGTCAAAGGCTTCACCCGGATCGAGATAATTGCCCTTCAATGTGTCGATAGAACGATCAGAGCTACCGGAGTAAACGATGTGCTTACCGTCCGGTGAGAAATAAACCCGGTTCAGATATCCAAATGCTTGTACGACCTCAAGCGTCTTGGCCGAATACAAACCGCCGCCGCGAGTCACAAACGTGCCTACGTCAACAAACACATAATCGCTATTCGGCGACCAAAATACTTCCCCTACAGTCGAATCTGGCCCTGCTTGCGATGATCGGGGCTTTTCTTCTCCAACATTCCAGATATAGAGCGTCATTTCATCGTATTCCGAGCGTGTTGGACTTACCATATAAGCAATCGCTCGCCGATTCGGGGATTCCACAATATCAAATACCGTCTTGTCTTCATGCAAAATACGCTCAATTTCATCCAGCGAGTACTTGTTTGCTGTTCCTTCCACCAGCTCAGGCGAAGCCTCCACCTTCCCTGCCGCAGCAGTGACAGCAGGTTTGACTGTAGTTATTGGCGCTGTAACAACCGGAGAAGCCTTGACTTCGCTGGACGGTGAAGGCTGGACTGACTGCTGTGGCGTAGTCTGAGCATCCGTTCCGGTTTGAGCGCTTTCGCAGCCCGCTATCAGGAGCGTGCTCAAGAGAATAACGAGTAGCGACGTTTGCTTTTTCATAAAAAACACCTTCCTGATCATCGGCCTACTGTACCGTAAAACAAAAAAACGCACTGGACCGCGTTTTCACAGTTCGTGCGTTTTCACCTATAAACACCCGCCAGGGTGCAATTATTTATGTATGGCAGAGAGGGTGGGATTCGAACCCACGGTAGCCTCACGACTACGGCGGTTTTCAAGACCGCTGCCTTAAACCACTCGACCACCTCTCCACGCTAGTCGTTCCTTGACAGGAAACGACCTATGCAGTGACAGAAAGCATTGTAGCATACTTGTCTCCAGCGAAGCAAGCGCTAATTTTTGCTGATCGTCTTGACGTTTCTCATATAAGGAACCAGTACTTCCGGAATAACGACGGAGCCGTCAGGCTGCTGGTAGTTCTCCAGAATCGCCGCTACCGTTCGGCCGATAGCCAAACCCGAGCCGTTGAGCGTATGTACAAATTCCGGCTTCGCCTTAGGCTCGCGGCGGAAGCGAATATTCGCCCGACGCGCCTGGAAGTCCTCGAAGTTGCTGCACGACGAAATCTCGCGATATGTACCGCCGCTAGGCAGCCATACTTCAAGATCATACGTCTTGGCCGAGGTGAAGCCCAGATCTCCCGTACAGAGCGCCAGAACGCGGTAAGGAAGCTTCAAGAGCTGAAGCACGCGCTCCGCATGCGACGTCAGCTTCTCCAGCTCGTCATACGAATCCTCGGGCTTCACCAGCTTCACCAGCTCGATCTTGTTGAACTGATGCTGGCGAATCAAGCCGCGCGTATCCCGGCCCGCCGAACCTGCTTCAGAACGGAAGCATGCGCTGAACGCCACAAAATTAGCCGGCAGCTGCTCCAATGCCAGAATATCCTCCCGATGATAGTTCGTCACCGGCACCTCTGCTGTCGGGATCAGGAAATAATCGGCATTCTCCAGCTTGAAGACATCCTCTTCGAACTTTGGCAGCTGGCCCGTTCCGGTCAAGCTATCCCGGTTCACAATGTAAGGAGGCAGCATTTCCTGATAACCATGCTCTTCGCTGTGCAGATCCATCATGAAATTCATCAAAGCCCGCTCCAGACGAGCCCCTAATCCTTTATAAAAAACAAAACGCGACCCGGTCACCTTCGCCGCGGCTTCGAAATCAAGAATTCCGAGATCCTGAGCGATCTCCCAATGCGGCTTGATGTCAAAATCGAACTGCGGTACGTCGCCAATCCGGCGCACCTCCACATTCTCTTCCTCCGACAAGCCAACCGGCACGCTGGCATGCGGCATGTTCGGAATCGCCAGCAGCGCCTGCTGAACCTTCTCATCCAATACGCGCAGCTCGTCGTCCAATTCCTTGATGCGGTCGCCCACGACCTTCATTTCCTGAATCAGCTCATCGGCATTCTCTCCGGATCTTTTGCGCACGGCTACTTCTTGAGACACGGTATTGCGGCGATTCTTCAGTGCCTCGGTCTCTTGCAGCAGCTCCCGGCGTTTCACATCCAGCTCCGTAAAGCCGTTGAGTTCTTCGATTTGTTTGCCCCGGTTTTTCATGGCTGCCTGTACAGCCGGCAAATCATTTCGCAGTAATTTTACATCAAACAAGGAGATTCCTCCATTAAGCCAAAATGGGTGAAATACGGAAGCAAGCACCCTTTCCGGCAGTCCGGTCAAAAGAGGTGCTTGACGACAATCTATGAAGCTTGTCTTTGTTTGATCATGTCCAAGAAGTAAACGTGCATCCGGTAATCGTCCGTCAGCTCCGGGTGAAAGGAAGCAACCAGCAAATGATCTTGCTGTGCAGCTACAATTTGTCCGTTATAGGTAGACAAAATCTCAACCTCGGGGCCCACCGCATCGATTAGCGGGGCGCGAATGAACACGGCGCGAACGCGCTCGTCGATCCCTTTGATCGGCAAATCCGTCTCAAAGCTTTCCCGCTGGCGTCCGAACGCATTGCGGGCAACGGTAATATCCATCAGCTCCAGATGAGCTTCATCTTGACCGGCTATGTGCTTGGCCAGCACAATCAGTCCGGCGCATGTGCCGAACAGCGGCTTGCCTGCTGCGGAAAACTGACGCAACGCGTCAATAAATCCGTACGTGCGCATCAGCTTCCCGATCGTCGTGCTTTCGCCGCCCGGAATGATGATGCCGTCAATCTCGCTAAGCTGCTCCACCCGCTTCACGATGACGCCTTCGGCGCCTGCGCTCTCGATCGCGCGGATGTGCTCGGCTACAGCCCCCTGCAAAGCAAGAACCCCAACCTTGATCATTACCAGCCGCGCTCCTGCATGCGTTGCGTCGCTTCGAGCTTGGAAATTTCGATCCCCTTCATAGGAGTGCCGAGGTTTTTGGAAATTTCAGCGATCAGACCGTAATCCGTGTAGTGCGTTACCGCTTCGACAATCGCTTTGGCGAACTTCTCCGGGCTGTCCGATTTGAAGATACCGGAACCAACGAATACGCCGTCAGAGCCCAAATGCATCATCAACGCAGCATCGGCTGGTGTCGCAACGCCGCCTGCGGCAAAGTTAACTACCGGCAGCTTGCCCGTTTGATGAACCTGCAGCAGCAGCTCGAACGGTGCGCCGAGGTTTTTCGCTTCGGCCATCAGCTCGTCCGTGGACATCGCTTGCACCTTGCGGATTTGACCGACCATCATACGCATATGGCGAACGGCTTCCACAATGTTGCCCGTTCCCGGCTCGCCCTTGGTCCGAATCATCGAAGCGCCTTCGCCAATTCTGCGCAGAGCTTCGCCCAAGTCACGCGCGCCGCAAACAAAAGGAACCGTAAATTCACGTTTGTTGATGTGATATACTTCGTCAGCCGGCGTCAGCACTTCGCTCTCGTCGATATAATCGACGCCCATCGACTCCAGCACCTTCGCTTCGACAAAATGGCCGATTCTTGCTTTCGCCATAACCGGAATCGACACAACCTTCATCACTTCTTCAACGATCGTGGGGTCAGCCATACGAGCAACGCCGCCGGCTGCGCGGATATCGGCAGGTACGCGCTCCAGTGCCATAACGGCAGAAGCGCCTGCGGCTTCGGCAATGCGGGCTTGCTCCGCGTTCATGACGTCCATGATCACGCCGCCTTTTTGCATTTCGGCCATGCCTTTTTTGACGCGGGATGTTCCAGTTTCCATACTCCATTTCCTCCTATGTCTGTAACCCAAAATTCATGCAGTTCCCTACACGTTTCATTGTAAACTTCTAAACAATCATTTTACATGAAGGAGTTGCAATATACAACCCATCGCGCTTTAGAACATGTCTTTGATTCCGCTGAACATATCGCCGAAGAAGTTCTTGATCGAACGGAACAACAACCGAATCCAGCTGCCTTTTTCCACATCTTCATTGGCAATCAGATCGATCGTCTGCTCTTGACCGTTATAGCTCACCTTGGCCGTTCCCAGCGCATCGCCCTTCTTGATCGGAGCCACCAGCTTGCTGTCTTCCGCTGCCGTCGCTGTAATCGTGAAGTCCTCCGGCTTCGCGCCTTTTTTGGTTACAAAAGTCAGACCGTTTTTCGTCACAAGCGATACGGACGTGCCGACGCCTTTTTTAATATTGACCGATTTCAAGGCCTCAATTTCCTGATTCGGACCGAGGAATGGCGTGATTTGAAAATTATTGAAGCCATAGTCCAGCAGCTTGCGGGATTCCTCAAAGCGTTTTGGCTCCGTTTTTGTGCCCATGACCACGCTGATCAGGCGCATGCCGTTACGCTCCGCCGTCGCTGTGAAACAATAGCCGGCTTCGTCCGTATGACCTGTTTTGAGCCCGTCCAGACCTTGATACGCATATTTCTTATAGTTAATGTTGGACGCATTCGCCTCCAGCATCCAGTTCCAGTTGATCATCGGCGTCTTGTCACGGTCACGCAGCTTGAGCGATGGAATTTTTGTAAAATTCAGCACTTCCTTATGGTCGCGGACGATACTGTAAGCCAGAATCGCCGCATCGCGGGCCGTCATCAGCGTCTCGCCTTCAATGCCGGACGGGGCATACTCCCCGATATCCGCCCGGGACAAGCCCGTAGCGCCAATGAAATGCGCCTGATCGGACATGCCGAGCTCTTTAGCCTTCGCATTCATCATCTTGGCGAAATTCTCTTCCGTACCGCCAAGGAACTCCGCCAATGCAATGGCTGCATCGTTCGCCGAATAAATCGACAACGCATTAAACATCTGCTTGACCGTCAGCTTTTCTCCCTCGGCAATCAATTGGCCCGAACCAATCACATCCGCCGCATACTTGCTCGCAGTCACCTGATCGTCCCATTTGATTTTCCCGCCTTCAATGGCTTCCATGGTCAAATATTCCGTCATCATCTTGGCCATACTGGCCGGCGGCAGCGCCTCGTCCGCATTCGTTTCGTAGAGCACCTGCCCCGTGCTCGCTTCCATCAGAATAGCCGACTTTACTTCAAGCTTCAGATCTCCCGCTGTAGCCGTTGTATCGGCGGCAGTGCCTTCTGCTTTCTTCGTCTCCGTATCTGCCGCAAGCAAACTTACAGGCTGTATATGAAAAAGGAACGATTGCACAAGTAAACTTACCCCAAGCACAGCAACAATCTTTTTCTTCCACCCCAACATTTTCAAAACCGCTTCACTCTCCCTGCCATTTTAGTCATGTTATATTGTATCACACCCCATTAGACAAAAAAAAGAAGCCGAAGGTTCAATCCCTCGACCCCGATATTTCGACAAAATCCGAACCTTACAGCGAGTAGTTCGGCGCTTCTTTCGTGATTTGCACATCGTGCGGATGACTTTCCCGCAAGCCTGCGCCAGTAATGCGGATGAATTGTGTGTCGTGAATCAATTCCTGAATGTTTTTCGCCCCGCAGTAGCCCATGCCGGAGCGCAAGCCGCCAACGAGCTGATAAATCGTATCGGCCAGCGGCCCTTTATAGGGAACCCGTCCCTCAATACCTTCCGGAACAAGCTTGCTCTCGTTCTCTTGGAAGTAACGATCCTTGCTGCCTTCTTTCATAGCGCCCAGCGAGCCCATGCCGCGGTATACCTTGAAGCGTCGTCCTTGGAAAATCTCCGATTCGCCGGGGCTTTCTTCCGTACCCGCGAACAAGCTGCCGATCATGACCCCGCTCGCGCCAGCCGCAATCGCTTTGACCACATCGCCGGAATACTTGATTCCGCCGTCGGCAATTACCGGCACGCCGAACTCGGCAGCGGCCTGCGCACAGTCGAAAATCGCCGTAATTTGCGGAACGCCAATTCCTGCAATCACGCGAGTTGTGCAGATCGATCCCGGTCCGATACCGACCTTGATCATCGAAGCGCCCGCCTTGATCAAATCGCGCGTACCGTCGCCCGTAGCCACGTTACCGGCAATGATCGGCAGCTCCGGATATTGGGCGCGAATCTTTTTCACCGTCTCGGCAATATTGATGTGATGCCCGTGCGCCGAGTCCACCACGATCAAGTCGATACCGGCCTCTACAAGCGCTGCAGTGCGCTCCAGCACGTCTTTGGAGACACCTACAGCGGCGCCGACCAGCAAGCGGCCCAGACGGTCTTTCGCAGCATTCGGGAACTGGATCGCCTTCTCGATATCCTTAATGGTAATAAGGCCCTTCAGCCCATTGTTCTCGTCCACCAGCGGCAGCTTTTCGATCTTGTGCTTTTGCAGAATGCCTTCCGCCTGCTGCAGCGTCGTACCGACAGGAGCCGTCACCAGATCCTCGTGCGTCATAACCTCTTTAATTTTAATCGAATAGTCATGCACAAAACGCAAATCGCGATTGGTCAAAATACCGACCAGCTTGTTCGCTTCATTCACGATCGGCACCCCGGAGATGCGATATTTGGCCATTAGCTCTTCCGCATCATAGACGTGGTGCTCCGGCGTCAGCGAGAACGGATTGGTGATAACGCCGCTTTCCGAGCGCTTGACGCGATCCACTTCCATCGCTTGCTGATCGATCGACATATTCTTGTGAATAATCCCGATTCCGCCTTCACGCGCAATTGCTATGGCAAGGGCTGACTCCGTTACCGTATCCATCGCCGAGCTGATAAAAGGAATATTCAGCTTTACATGCTCAGAAAGCTTGGTTGAAACATCGATTTCCTTTCCGAACACTTCCGATTTTCTAGGCACCAGCAGCACATCGTCAAAAGTTAAACCTTCCTTGCCAAACTTGTCTTCCCTCACAACAAAAATCCTCCCATTCAGGTGTATATTATTGCAATATTAACAAAAGCCTATTTTTCGTGTCAAGAAAAAGCTGGCGTACGCCCTGAACGGCAGAATGCTTACTGGTAGGTATAGGTGCTGGTAGAATTCCATAGCAAAAATTGATCCACGCCCTGTTCACGAGCTGCTTTAATTTGCTCACGAACATCCGCTGTTCCATACTTCTTATGCGGCTTGATCCATGTTGCCGTGAAATCCTGAAGCCAAGGACGAATATCTGCCGCCCGCACCGAAGCTTGGCCCAACTGATCGTTCTTGGCCTTGCCGTCCATGACTGCTTTACGAATAATCGCATACGGCTGAAGATCCGGGCTCTTCACTCCGTACACACCGCTCGCATAGTGAGATGGATACAGCATAGGCGAGATAAAATCAATTTCCTTGCTCATCTTCAGCCATTCCTGACCGATCCCCATATCATCGTTGGACGATGTCGTCAGACCAAATACATCAGCAGATAAATAAGCGACAGAACCTACCTGATCCTTAGCCTTCTTCAAAAAGCCCTCAATGGCTTGCGACTTGCTCCATTGCTGCGGATTATCAAATTTGACCTCTTGGTCAAGCCGCTTGCCGTTCTCGGGAAAGCGCACATAATCAAATTGAATTTCATCAAAACCCAACGCCGCGGCTTCCTTGGCAATCGCAATATTGTAATCCCACACCTCAGATTTAAAAGGATCTACCCAGGCGACTCCTTTTTTATCTCGCCACACCTTGCCCGTTTTACTCCGCATAGCTAAATCGCTGCGCTTGCCGCCCAAATACGGATCTTTAAAAACAACCACACGGGCAATCGTATAGATGTTCTTGCTTTTCAAACGCTGCAATAGCCCCTTCACGTCAGGAATAACGCGATTGCTGTTCGCGCCGATCTGATTCACCTGCGGAACAGCCGAAGCATAAGTGATTTGTCCGGAGTCGTTTTTGATATCAATCACCATTGCGTTTAAGTCCGTCGTCTCCACCAATTGAATCAACTGATCCAGCTTACGTCCGACTGCAGACCAAGCCGAAACGTAAATCCCCTTCACATCGTGCCTTTTAACCGGCTTTTGCGCTGCTGCTGGCGCTTGTGGAGCCGGCGATGATTGTGGATTTGCCGCTGGCGTCGCGGCTAAGGATTTCACCGGGAGCTGCTCTGCCGGCGATCCGCTGTGCGACTTGAGCGTATCACCCGTATAAGACGACGAGCAGCCGGACAACAACGCTCCTGCCGACAGAAACAGCGACAACAGAATACAGACTGGCCCCATACGCTTTCTCACCATGAGAAACGCCCCCCTTCATAGGGGTAGTATGGGTAAATTACAAGTAATGTACCGACAAAACAAAAAGAGTCTTATTGGAAGTTCATCCAAAAGACTCTTCTTATACAAGTGCTTAGCAACGTTCTACTCTCCCGGAACCCTGCGGTTCAAGTACCATCGACGCTGGAGGGCTTAACGGTCGTGTTCGAGATGGGAACGCGTGGGTCCCCTCCGCCATCATCACCAAACAGTCAGTCCAATACCTTGCGGTATTCCCTGAAAACTAGATACGAAACAAGTCGTTGTGTTACGCGTGAGTGTTGCTTGTGTTGTGGTTAAGCCCTCGACCGATTAGTATTCGTCAGCTCCATACCTTACGGCACTT
>NZ_MYFO02000012.1 GCF_004514475.2 Paenibacillus athensensis
GACGATTACGTTCACCATCGATAAAACGGCGCCGGTCGTAAGCGGCGTAACGGACAGCGGCTTGTACAATACGAACCAGACGCCGACGTTCAACGAAGGCACAGCG
This sequence comes from Paenibacillus athensensis, assembly GCF_004514475.2. Lineage (GTDB taxonomy): Bacteria > Bacillota > Bacilli > Paenibacillales > NBRC-103111 > Paenibacillus_AL > Paenibacillus_AL athensensis. The sequence continues at coordinate 107 of NZ_MYFO02000012.1, forward strand.
ACACTGGACGGCTCGGCCTTCTCGAGCGGCAGCACAGTGAGCGCGGAGGGCGCGCATACGCTGATCGTGACCGATGCAGCGGGCAATGTGACGACGGTCAACTTCACGATTGACAAAACCGGCCCGACGGTAACGGGAGCAGCTGACTTGGGTAACTACAACACGAATCGTACCCTCACAATCAGCGACGGCACAGCGACGCTGGACGGCTCAGCGTTTACGAGCGGCAGCACCGTGAGTGCGGAAGGCTCGCATACGTTGATTGCCACGGATGCAGCAGGCAACACGACGACGATTACATTTACGATTGATAAAACCGCGCCGGTCGTAAGCGGCGTAATAGACGGATCGTTTTACAATGTTGATAAAACGATCACTTTCAATGAAGGCACGGCAACGTTGGACGGTTCGGCTTTCAGCAGCGGGGACACAGTAAGCGCAGACGGCCCGCATACGCTGGTCGTGACCGATGCAGCGGGCAATACGACAACGGTGACGTTTACTCTGGATACCACGGGCCCGACGGTAACGGGCGCAGCCGATGGGGTCAGCTATAATACGGACCGCACGCTCACCTTGAGCGACGGAACAGCGACGCTGGATGGTGCGGCATTTACGAGCGGAAGCACGGTAAGTGCGGAAGGCTCGCATACGCTGATCGCCACGGATGCGGCAGGCAACATCACGACGATTACATTCACCATTGATAAGACGGTTCCGGTAGTCAGCGGGGCGACGGACGGAAGTTTATACAATGTGAACAAAACGATTACGTTTAACGAAGGCACAGCAACGCTGGACGGTTTGGCGTTTACGAGCGGCAGCACAGTAAGCGCGGAGGGTGCGCATACGCTGATCGTTACCGATGCAGCGGGCAACGCGACGACGGTCAACTTTACGATTGACAAAACAGGTCCGACAATTACGGGCGCAGCCGATGGGGTCAGCTATAATACCGACCGTACCATCACCTTGAGCGACGGAACGGCGACGCTGGACGGCTCGGCCTTTACGAGCGGCAGCACAGTGAGTGCGGAAGGTTCGCATACGCTGATCGCCACAGATGCGGCCGGCAACACAACGACGATTACGTTTACAGTCGACAAAACAGCTCCGGTCGTCACAGGAGTAAGCAATGCCGGATTGTACAACGTCAACAAAACAGTTACGTTTAACGAAGGCACAGCGACGCTGAACGGCTCGGCCTTTGTCAGCGGCACTACGATAAGCGCCGATGGCGCGTATACGCTGATCGTAACCGATGCAGCAGGCAATGCGACAACAGTGAATTTTTCGATCGATAAGACCGCTCCGGTCATTACCGGTGTCATGAACAATGGAAGCTACACCAGCGATCTGACCGTTAGCTTCAATGAAGGCACGGCAACATTGGACGGCGCTGGGTTTACGAGCGGCAATACAGTCAGCGCGGAAGGCTCGCATACGCTGATTGTGACTGATGCGGCAGGCAACAGCACAACGATTCAATTTGTGCTTGATAAAACGGCCCCAACCGGAACCATTACCATTAACAATGGCGATGCGTTGACCAAGCAAAAGCATGTCGATCTGACCATCACGGGAACAGACGGTACGGGTGTAGGTGGTATTCAAGCCCGGTTCTCCAATGATAATACGGATTGGACGGCATGGGAGAACATACCGTCTACCTTATCGTGGACGCTGACGAACGGTAAGGGGACAAAAACTGTTTACATGCAATTGAAGGATGCTTTGGGCAATACCAGCACAAGCTTAACCGATACGATCAATTACAAATCAGTGCCGCAAATCGTCAATTACTTGAAATCGGCGCAGGATACGCAAGTCATCACGCTCTCCGCGGGCTTTTTCGGTTACAGCAATGAGGATGACAGCGTACTGCAAAAAATTAAAATTATCGCGTTGCCGGCTCACGGTTCGCTGAAATTCAACAATGTCTTGGTCACAGCCGGTCAGGAAATCGATCTGGCGGATATCGACAAGCTGGTTTACACGCCGCAGCGGGGCTGGTCTGGTACAGCGCAGCTGGTGTGGAACGGCTATGACGGCGAATTGTATGCCGATAGCGACGCTACCGTATCATTTGCTACCCGCTCCAGCTCCAGCGCGGCTCCAACGGGCCCGATTGCAGGCGCTGGTCAGGAATCCGTTCAAGTTATCGTTAACGGAGTTGTGCAGGAGCAGCTGGCAACGGCCAAAACGGAGAACTTGCCGGACGGCCGCAAGAGCAGCATGATTATGATTGATGAAGACAAGATGAACGCCAAGCTTGAAAAAGAAGGCAACAAAGCGCTTGTGACGATCCCGTTCACCAAGGATACGGACCAGGTATTCGGCGTGCTGAACGGTCAAATGGTAAAAAACATGGAGAACCGTGAAGCAGTGCTTCAGGTTCAAACGAACAATGCATCGTATACGATTCCTGCTCAGCAAATCAATATCGATGCGGTGTCCGCCGCTTTTGACAAGAGTATCGCTTTGAGGGACATTCAGGTCAAGGTTGAAATTACGAATCTGGCGCCAAATAGCCCGGCTGTAACGACGCAGAAGCAAAAGAATGGCAATGTCGTCATTATTGCGCCAGCATTTGAATTCAAGCTGACGGGCAGCTACGGTGGCAAAGAAGTAGAGGTTAGCCAATTTAACGCTTATGTAGAGCGTACAATCGCCATTCCGGACGGGGTTGACCCGAAAAAAATTACGACGGGCGTCGTGGCGATGCCGGACGGCACGTTTGTCCACGTTCCAACCAAGGTCATTCAAAAAGACGGCAAATACTATGCAGTCATCAACAGCTTGACCAACAGTATTTACTCTGTCGTGTATAACGAAAAAACATTTGCCGACGTAGAGCATCATTGGTCCAGAGATGTTGTTGACGAAATGGGTGCGCGCATGGTGATTAACGGTGTTGACGACGAGCATTTTGCTCCGGATCAAGCCATTACGCGCGCAGAGTTCACAGCGGTTATGGTACGCGCTTTGGGCTTGCGCGAGGCCCACAAAACGCTTTCGTACAGCGATGTATCCGAAGGTGACTGGTATTACACGGCAATAGCGATTGCTCAGGAGTATGGATTGATTCAGGGCTACAGCGAATCGGAATTCGGTCCGGGCAAGCTGATCAGTCGTCAGGAAGCAATGGTCATTATCCAGCGGGCATTGAAGCTGGCAGGTCATGACAACGTATTGTCGAATGAACAGATTGCCGCTCAGCTCGGCGCGTTTGCAGACAAAGGTGAGTTTGGCAATTGGGCGGCCAGTGCGGCTGCGCTGTGTATGGACCTGCACATTGTCGAGGGCAGCGACGGCTTGGCCCGTCCGGCCAGCAACATTACGCGTGCGGAAACCGCAGCTATGATCAAGAGAATGCTGGAAGCAGCGAATTTAATTTAAAAATCAAGCAAAAACCGGGAAAGTTCAAGGAACTTCCCGGTTTTTCTATGCTCATTATTTTCATACAGCAATTGACAATATTCGCTTCATCCCGCAATATAGAAATTAGGACTTTGGAATTAAATGGTGCCCAATGTCGTTGCAGAATTTTAAACAAAAGAGGGATTTCATGCTTCGATTTGTACCGGCGGCTTCTGATGATGAGCTTTTCCTGTACGAGCTGTATGCTGACACGAGAAAGGAAGAGCTGAGCGTGTTGGGCTGGGATAACGCCCAGCAGGACGCATTTTTGCGTATGCAGTTTCATGCCCAGCAGCGGTCTTACCGGACGCAATATGCCGGTCTGGAGCAGCGGATCATCTATCAGGACGATCAGCGCATCGGTCAGATTTCAACGGCTGTTACGGAGCAAGCGTTGCTAGTGGTCGACCTTGTGTTTCTCCCGGAATATCGCAATCAGGGTCATGGTACCAGCCTGCTGGCTGAGGTCCAGGAAACGGCGAGACAGCAAAGCAAACCAGTACGACTTCACGTGCTGCATAACAATCCGGCCCAACGGCTTTACGCCAGGATGGGGTTTCGAATTACGGGCGGGCAGTTTCCGTACGTTTCCATGGAATGGAATGAATCTTAAAATAGAGGATTTTCCAGACACTAACATTGAGGAAGGTGAAAAGTCGAATGAAAACTTTTTCTGATGCAGAAGCATTGCAAGGCAGTAACTTTCAAGTCGTTGTTCCGCAAGGGGATTCCTTGACTTTGGAAGTGACTCAGGTTAAGGACAGAGGCAGCAATGATGCTGTAGAGCAGTTCTCGATTGTATTTAAGGGTGCTTTGGATGCTCCGCTTCAACAAGGGCTTTACCAACTTCAACATGAAACTTTGGGGGCAGTCGATTGGATGCTTGTTCCAGTTGGCCGGGATATGCAAGGCAATTTATACGAAGCTGTGTTCAATTTGCTGAAAAATCAGGAGTAGCTCTAAGAACGCAGAGCTTCGCTTATGTAGACGATATTGAAAGGAGATGCTTTATGAGCGATCAATATGTAGGTGAAATTCGGATGTTCAGCGGGACCTTCGCGCCGATCGGCTGGTTGCTATGCAACGGACAGCTGCTGAGCATCAGTCAATATGAAGTGCTTTATACATTAATTGGTACAACTTACGGCGGGGATGGTCGTACGACGTTTGCTTTGCCGGATTTGCGGGGCCGGTTACCTATACATATGGGCGCTGGCTACGTGCTTGGTCAAATGGCGGGTACCGAGAAGGTAACACTGGTCTCCACGGAAATGCCTGCGCATACGCATATTCCGAACGCTTCGAACGTTGGAGGTGCAAGTGCAAGTCCGGCGAATGCCTTTTGGGCTACCAATAGTAATGCTGCTGTGCAGCCATATTCGACAACCGCTCCTAATACGACGATGAATCCGGCAGCGATCAGCTCGATAGGTGGTAACCAGCCACATGATAATATGATGCCTTTTTTGACCGTATCGTTTATTATTGCCACTGAAGGCGTATTTCCAAGCCAGTACTAAGGGATGAGGAGGAACAATCATGGAACCGTTTTTGGCTGAAGTTCGGGCTTTTTCGTTTAATTTCGCACCGCGCGGCTGGGCACAATGCAATGGACAATTGCTGCCGATTCAACAAAATACCGCGTTGTTTTCTCTGATTGGCACCACGTATGGGGGAGATGGCCGAACCACTTTCGCGCTTCCGAACCTGCAAGGAAAAGTGCCCATTCATCGCAGCAGTTCGATTGCTTACGGAACATCGGCTGGTGAAGCTGCACATACGCTGACAATCAATGAAATGCCGATGCATACGCATCAGGTAACCGGAGGATCGACTGCTACAGCCTACAAGCCTACCGGATTTACTTGGGGGACCAACACCACTAATAACTCGATTTTTCAAACTACAGCAAACACGGTTATGAGCTCTGATTCAATTGGACTTAGCGGAGCAAGCCAATCTCACAACAACATGCAACCGTATACAACTGTTAACTACTGTATCGCACTAACAGGGATTTTCCCGCCAAGAAGCTAATAAGGAGGAGCGAAGAAAATGGACCCTTATCTCGGAGAAATTCGGATTTTTGCAGGAAACTATGCCCCGAGCGGTTGGGCTTTTTGTGACGGTACAATTATGCCGGTTTCGCAAAACTCAGCGCTCTTTTCACTTGTCGGGGGACTTTATGGCGGAAACGGTACGACAACGTTTGCTCTTCCCAACTTTCAGGGAGCAGCTCCAATCCATCAAGGGACAGGGCCTGGGTTGACGCCGCGTACCGTGGGGGAATCCGGTGGAGAGTCTTCAGTGATGCTGCTTGAAACTCAAATACCGAATCACACGCATTCGATCAATGCGCAGTTAGCCCCCACGCAGATTGAGCCAACGCAAGCAGTTTGGGCAAGCTCGAAGGCATCCTTCGGACCTTCGATCTACTCCAATCTTCTCGATACCCCAATGAGCCCGCTCGCTCTCGGCGTTACGGGCAACAGCCAAGCTCACAATAACATGCAGCCATATGTGGCGATGAACTTTATTATATCGCTGGAAGGCAACTATCCGCCGAAGCCGAATAACTAGGCGAGAAGACGCACCCCATTTCACTTTGGTGAGATGGGGTGTTTTTGTATTGACTTTGCGCCGGGGATGGACCACAATGTGAAGCGAAGCGCACGATGAAGGTGCAGGGAGGCAGCGGACTGCTGCGGTCAAGAACAAGGATAAGGAAAAGGCTGTAACGGTCAACGTAAGGAGAGGACGACGGCAATGGGAGTTAAAGTATACGGATATGACAAATGCGGGACATGCCGCAACGCAACCAAGTGGTTAAAGGCGCACGAGATCGAGATTGAAGCGAGCATCCCGTTATTTGAAACGCCGCCTGCGGCGGATGAGCTGGAGAAGCTGGTGGCCGACAGCGGGCTGGAGCTGAAAAAATTTTTTAATACGTCTGGCGAAGTCTATAAGGAGCTGGGCCTGAAGGACAAGCTGGCGTCGATGAGCCGGCAGGAGCAATTGGAGCTGCTGGCGGGCAACGGCCGTTTAATCAAAAGACCGATTGTGACCGACGGCAAGCAGGTAACGGTCGGTTTTAAAGAGGAGCAGTATACAGCTGTATGGGGGAAACAGGAATGAAGGTAACGGGCTCAAAGCGACTGACGCAGCTCGGTTCGGCGATTTTTGCCGAGATGGCGGAGTGGAAGCGTGAGGTGGCGCAGACAGGCGTTGATGTTATAGATCTGGGCATCGGCAGCCCAGACCTGCCCCCATCGGCGCGCGTGATGGCAGCGATGCGCGAAGCGGTGAGCAATCCGCGTTTATATGGGTATCCGACGTCGGAGGGCAGTTTTGCTTTTCGGCAGGCCGTAGCGCGGTGGTATCAGCATCGGTTTGGCGTGGAGCTGGAGCCTGGCAGTGAAATTGTCACGTTGATGGGCTCGCAGGACGGATTGGCTCATTTGGCGATGTCGCTTTGCGATCCGGGCGATGTCGCAATTGTTCCCGACCCGGGATATCCGATTTATGCGGCAAGTCTGGTGCTGGCCGGTGTCGAGGCGTACAAGGTTCCGCTGCGCGAGGAAAACGGCTATTTGCCCAAGCTTCACGATATTCCTGTCGAGGTGTTGAAGCGGGCCAAATTTATGCTGCTGAATTATCCGAGCAATCCGCTTTCGGCTGTGGCTGACCGTTCATTCTTCGAAGAGCTGGTCGCGTTTGCCAAGCAGAACGAACTGCTTGTTGTTCATGATCTGGCGTATTCGGAAATGGCGTTTGACGGCTATAAGCCGATAAGTATTTTGGAAATAGCCGGTGCCAATGAGGTTGCCGTCGAATTTCATTCGCTGTCCAAAAGCTTTAATATGGCCGGTTGCCGCATCGCCTTTTTGGCCGGTCACGCGGGAGCTGTGTCAGCGCTCAAAACGCTGAAGTCGAACATCGATTATGGCGTATTTGAAGCCGTACAGGCTGCAGGCATTGCTGCATTGGAAGAAGATATGGAAAATGAGCACACGGTTGCTGCCGTTTATGAGCGAAGAAGAGACCTGTTCCTGGCTGCGCTTGGCGAAGCGGGATGGAGCGTTCAGCCGCCTAAGGCAACGATGTTTATTTGGGCGCGGATTCCCCAAGGCTGGACCTCTCGACAAATTTCCCGGGAAATGTTGTTTCGCGCGGGTGTTGTCGTTACTCCTGGGGATGCTTTTGGCGAGGAAGGCGAAGGTTATGTGCGGATTGCGTTGGTGCAAAATGAAGCGAGGTTGCTTGAAGCTGCGAAAAGAATTGGCCTTTGGCTGGGCAGCAGGGAATGAAACGGTCTACACTTGGTAAAAATAGGAGGATGAGAGACTATGGATAAGCTGTAACGGGTGATGCGCCGCCAAAAGCCGGTGACGCGCTCCCGCACTGAGAAAGGGGAACGTACAATGGACGCTATTTCATCTTTATCCGAGCTGCTGGCTGAACACAAATCGTCTTCGTTTGTGGAAATTCCCGGTATGCTGGGACAAACGTTCGGTCACAGGACATTGGCGACGACATTGTCTATGAACAAGCTTTTTTCCATCTATGAGGTAGATCTGGAGGTTCAACGTGCGATCATTCCGCGCAATCTGTCCAAGCTGATTGATTACATTCATTTGTATCTGGAAAACAAACAGCCGATTTATTTTCCCGGCATTATTTTCTCGGCCAGAGGCGCGGGAGCTTACGATGAGGAGCAGCAGTCGCTACGCCTGCAGCCGGTCGAAAAGCTGTACGTGGTCGACGGGCAGCATCGGCTCGCCGCTTTTCAACGGATCATGGAAAACCTGCAAAGCCAAATGGCCCGAGCGAAGGACCGCCGTGAATACGATAAAATGGAAACGATCATGGAAAAGCTGCGCAGGCTGTACAATTTTCCGATCTCCATTATGATTTACCTTGATATTAACGCCCGTCAGGAACGTCAGTTGTTCTCCGATATCAATAAGCTGCCGCGAAAAATTGGCGGCAATCTGGCCGTGCTGCGCGATCAGCGCCGTTTTTACCATGTGATGGCGACTGAGCTGGCCGAGAAGTCCACGGTGATGCAAACATTGACGGTGGACACGTTCTCCGAGCGGGGCAAATCGCCGGAATTTTTGTTCTCGTATCACCTGCTGATTGAAATTTTGGTCGCCTTGTTCGAAGGGCGGCTCAAATCGGGCGCGCGCAATAACGGCTACGAGTTTGAAGAGCGTGAGCTGCAGGAGCATGTGGCGCAAGCAAGCGCTTATTTTCAGGCGCTATTGGATCATCTGCCTCCGCCGTCGAAGGGTGATTTGGCCTGGTCGGAAAATATCCAGATCGCGTTGGCGCTATTTTGCCACGAGCAGGCGACGAAAACCGGCAAATTCAACCGCTATGCGCTGGACCATACGCTGAAAATTTTGCCGCACGTCGATTGGGCCGGCATTTATGCCGGAGATGAAAAGGACCGCTTACCGAGAAGAACGCGGATTATGAAGGCCTGCCAGTATCTGAAAAGCTTCTATGAGGAGCATAACCCGTTTCTCATCAGCGATAAGGAGGATGCCGTGTAATGGATGGATTATGTCTACACATGAAAATCTACCCGTTTTGCGAAAAATTCGGACTGGCGACGGTGGCGTTGCGCGTTCAGGAATTGCTGAACTACACGATGATCGACCCGATGGTGCAGCGCAAGCTCAGCTTGATGCAGCGCCGCAAAATCTCCAATTACTTGCAGGAACGCGAGCTGGATCACGTGTTTTTCGGTCCGGTGACGCTGAGCTTGCGCGAGGTCAATCAGCTGACCAAGCTGGAGCAGGGACTGGTGCTGCGACATGGCTCCAAGCTGAGCGTGCTGGACGGACAGCATCGTATTGTCGCGCTCGGCTTTGTCAACGATCAGCTGCAAAAGGAAGTGCGTCGTCACGAAAAAAAGCTGGCCACGCTCAAGCTCAAGTTGCGTAAAATGCCGCATGATGCCGACATCGCGCAAGAGGTCGACGAGCTGGAAGGCTTGGTCGGCCAACTGGAACGCCGTCGTCTGGATTTGCTCGATACGCAGCTGGCGGTTCAAATTTATATCGGACTGTCCGAGGAAGAGGAGCAGCAGCTGTTCGGCGACATCAATTCCAAGGTGCAGTTGGTGAGCAAGGAGCTCGGGCATTCGTTTGATTCAATCGATCCGCTGAACCTGGTGATCCAGCAGGTGGTCGACCACAATGTCTACCTGAAAGCGGCCGGTGTGGAGCGGCGCAGCAACCTGACCTCGTTCAACCGCAATTTCACCTGCTTCAGCTGGCTGTATACGCTGGCGACGATGCTGTTTTCCGGTCGGATGCAGCCTTCCTACGAGCTGCAGCGCAAGATTCGTCAGGAGCCGTCCACGTATGTGGAGATTTTGCACCAGTTTTTCAATACGCTGCTGCCACTGATGCCGGAACAGCCAGGCCTCGCGCAATATACGTCGGCCAACCGGGTAATTCAGGAAAGCGTTGCGCTGTATGCCAACCGCTTCCTGTTTCAAAATGGAGCTTATAACGAGGGGTGGACGAGCTGCCTCGATCTGTTAGACGGCTTCGATTGGTCGCATGACAACGAAGAGCTGATCTATGTGTTCGGCAAGCTGGATAACGGCAAGATCAATTTGATTCACGAAAAATCGCTGAAAAAGCATGTGAAGCTGGTGCAGTTGTTCCTGGAGGGGACGGATGACGCCGGACAGAGCGATGAGGTCGCTTCACCCGCTTAATCTCAGCCGGACGTCAGAAGCATCCGTTGCGGCGCGTTCGTTCGACGCAATTTGCATCAAGAGGTGAACTCGACAGGAGGCTTGGAGGAGCATGCTGATCGTACATCAACGAATGGCCGAGCTGTGGACGCTGCGCAAGAGCCGCAAGCTGACCGAAGCCGAGCAGTCGGAGCTGTTTTTATGTTTGGAAGCGAACGCGAATCATTTGTGGAAGAAGGCCAAGCTGGAGAACCTGTCCCTATGCGCCTCCATGACGCAGGATTATGATTGGCTCCACGATATTTGCGCCCAGTTGGAAAAGCTGGAAGCCCGCCAATGACAACAAACTCAGGAAGCCTCGATCGGCGCCGCTCGAATAGAGCGGCAAGGATGGAGGTTTTTGCTTTTCTCAGAAGATCGGGATCGGTATAATGGGATTAGCAGGAGAGTAGCCAGGAGAAGAGATGGGGGCTTATTGCGTGGAATACGAGGAGAAGCGGCGGGAGGAGCTGCAGCAGGATATGGCAGCGCCGGCCGATGGACATACGAGTGATGAGCTTGCGGAGGAGCGGGTTGATCTGCCCGGATCGAACGAAGACGGACAAGACGAAGCTGACACGAGCGAGCGCTGGCGGCGAATCTGGGAGCCGGAATCAGGGACGGAGTCAGAGTCAGGTGGCGAAGAGACGGGGCGCCGTTTTTTCGGGAAAAAGGACGCTTGGTATTTGGGAGCGCTTATGCTTGTGTATACGCTGCTTGCTCTATACCATCTGGGCGGACATCAGGACCCTGAGACGTTCTGGAAGCCGGCCAGAGCCGGGGAGGCATTGGTCGCCGATTTGGGCGAGCAGCGTCATGTGACGCGGATCAACAGCTTTGCGGGCGTAGGAGAAGGCGCTTATTCCTATTGGTTTTCTGCGGACGGAAAGGACTGGGGCAAGCAAACAATCGTCAAGTCCGATCATACTCAGGTCCTTACATGGCATACAGCTGAGCTTGACGTTAGTGCCAGATATGTGAAAATCTCGACAGATACGCCGGGCTTCTACTTGCATGAAGTCGGCATATTCGGCGAAGGCGGGACGAAGGTGACCCGACCGCTGCCGGTTGCGCAGGTTCAAGCGCTGGAGACGCGCCCGGATGATCAGGGGGAGCCCAAGTTGGTTTTTGACGAGCCTGACGTAGTCCCGTATGCGCCTACGTACATGGAGGGCTCTTATTTTGACGAGATTTATCATGCCCGCACCGCCTACGAGCATTTGCACCGGATTGAGCCTTACGAGAGCACGCATCCGCCGCTTGGGAAAATCTTGATTGCCTTCGGGATTTGGCTGTTCGGGTTGAATCCGTTTGGCTGGCGAATTGTCGGCACGTTGTTTGGCGTTGCGATGATTCCGGTGATGTATCTGTTCGCTAAGCGAATGTTCGGACGCCCGGAATTTGCACTGGTGGCAGCATTTTTGCTGACGTTTGATTTCATGCATTTCGCACAGACGCGGATTGCGACGATTGATGTGTACGGCGTATTTTTTATCATGTTAATGTTTTATTACATGTATCGGTATACGACGTTAAGCTTTTATCGCGCCGGCTTGTGGAAGACGCTCGTGCCGCTGGGGCTGTCGGGCTTGTTTTTCGGGATCGGAGCGGCGTCGAAATGGATCGTCATTTACGGCGGCGCCGGGCTGGCGCTGCTGCTGGCGCTGACGCTGCTGGAACGCAGCGCCGAATACCGGCTCGCGCGCGCTGCGCTGCGCGAGGACAACGCCCGCCGCCACGCGCCGCCGCGGGCGGAGCCGGAGCCCGCGCCCGCCGACCGCGCGGGCTTGGACCCGGCGGCGGCTCCCGCAGCGCCGCCGTCTGACGGGCCCGCCGTCGCCGACGTACGGGCCGAGCTCCCCGGCGCCGCCGCGGGGGCGCCGCTGGCGCCAGCCGACCGCGAGCGGCTGGCCGCGGTCGTGCGCGCGTTTCCGCGTTACACCGCGTTAACGCTGCTGTGGTGCGTGCTCACCTTTGTCATCGTGCCGCTGACGGTGTACACGTTGTCCTACATCCCGTTCATGCTGGTGCCCGGACCGGGACACGGTCTGATCGACGTCGTCACCTACCAGAAGCACATGTACGACTATCACAAAAACCTCGTCGCCACGCATCCGTTTTCGTCGCCGTGGTGGGAGTGGCCGCTGATGCTGCGGCCCATCTGGTATTATCAGGGCAAGCTGCTGCCGGACGGCTACATGTCAAGCATCGTTGCGTTCGGCAATCCGCTGGTCTGGTGGCCGGGCTTTGCCGCCGTCGTCTTTTCATTTGTGCTCGTGTTCAAAAATAAAGACAAACGGCTGCGTCTTTTGCTAATCGCTTATTGCTCGCAATACTTGCCGTGGATTCTCGTACCGCGTCTGACCTTCATTTACCATTACTTTGCAATGGTGCCGTTTATGGTGCTGCTGCTGACCTATTACATAAAGCATGCCATCGAAAACGAGACCGTCAAGCGCCGCTGGATTTACGTCTACCTAGCCGGCGTCGTCGCGCTGTTTGCGATCTTTTACCCGATCCTGTCGGGCATGGTGATTCCGAAATCGTATCCGCTGATGCTGCGCTGGCTGCCGGGGTGGAGCTTTTTCTAAAAGCCGTTGACGGGGGCAAGACCCGCGTGATAGACTAATTCCAAGCGAAAAACTATGAATTAAAGTCGACCTTACAGCAGGAGACTCCGCACGCCCATGACGCCGTCGGCCAGGGCACGGAGTCTTTTTTCATCCCATTTTATCCGTATTGGAGAGTGTTTCATATGGCCAAAGTTGTCATCCTTTCAGGAAGCCCGACCCCGACCTCGCGCATTCACGGGGTTATTGACATTGCCCGCGCCCAACTGGAGCAAGCCGGCATTCAGACGGATTGGATCAAGGTACGCGACATTCCCGCCGAAGATTTGCTTTATGCCAAATTCGACAGCGAAGCCATCGTTAGCGCCAATGCGCTGGTGGCCGGCGCCGACGCCGTGCTGGTCGCTACGCCGATCTATAAAGCGGCCTACACCGGCGTGCTCAAAGCGTTCCTTGACCTGCTGCCGCAAAAAGGGCTCGACGGCAAAATCGTATTCCCGCTGGCCGTAGGCGGGACGATTTCGCATTTGCTGGCGATTGATTACGCCTTGAAGCCGGTATTGTCGGCGCTGGGTGCGCAAAACATTTTACAGGGCGTGTATGTGCTGGATAAGCAGGTGACGTGGATCGCCGAGGGCCAAGCGGCCTTGGACGAAGAGGTAGCGGTACGCTTGGAGGAAGCGACGGCGGCGTTTATACGCGAAATCGGCTGGCATACAAGCCGGTAGATCGGCGCTGGACGGGGTTATTTTTCATGGGCGGTTCTGTCGGCAACGTGCTATAATAGCTCATACGGATTGTAAACAAGTCCATTATCCATTCGACAGGAGCGATTCATGTGATCGAAACGAACCCCGCCGGCTCCGTCATGCTGGTAGACGGCATGGCCTTGCTGTTTCGCGGCTTTTACGCCACTTCATACAGCGGATACATTATGCGCACCAGCTCCGGCACGCCAACCAATGCCGTATTTGGCTTTATCAAATACTTGCTTGACGCCATCCAGACCTTTCGGCCGACGCACGTCGTCTGCTGCTGGGACATGGGCAGCAAAACGTTCCGTACGGAGAAATTCGACGCCTACAAAGCGAACCGGAGCGAAGCGCCCGAAGAGCTGATTCCGCAATTTTCGCTGGTCAAAGACGTTACCGCCAGCTTTAACATTCCGAACGTGGGCGTGCCGGGATATGAAGCAGACGACTGCATCGGTACGCTGGCGCGCGCGTACAGCCCGCATATGAAGGTCCAGGTGTTGACGGGCGACCACGATATGCTGCAGCTGGTGGATGCGAATACGGAAGTGATCATTATGAAAAAAGGCCAGTCCAACTACATGGTGTATACGCTGGATTCGTTGATGCTGGAGAAAAGCCTGACTCCGCGGCAAATTATCGATCTCAAGGGACTCACCGGCGATACCGCCGACAATTACCCAGGCGTGCGCGGCATCGGCGAGAAAACAGCCGTCAAGCTGCTGCTGGAATACGAAACCATTGAGGGCATATTGGACAATATCACGTTGCTGCCCAAGGGCGTGCGGGCCAAAATCGAAGCCGAGCTGGACATGCTGCACCTGTCGCGCGATTTGGCGACGATTCGCTTGGACGCGCCGGTTGCTTGCGCATTAGAAGAATGCGTGTGGACGCTGGAGCGGGACAAGGTCGCCAGCAAATTCGAAGAACTGGAATTTAAAGGTCTGATGAAGCTGCTTGACTGACAGCAGGTCAACAAGGAAAGTCTCCTTTCATAAAAGGAGGCTTTTTTATTTTTTGCCCCGAGAAATCATGCAAAAAATCGTAAATATTCGTGAATTTTCGAAAATGAAACCATTCATTAATGAAAAGTGTTTCGTGCATTTGTGCAAATAATATCCTTTTATATCCATTTATATAAATAAATATGAATAAAATCTTACAAAATATTTGTTTTACCTACTTGTAATCAGCAAACAAAGGGAATAAGATGAAAGCAAGAGCGAAATTTCATGTCTAAATTCACGAAATATTTTCGTGAGTGTGCGGAGCTTTTGCTCAAAGGACTAAGGAGGGCAAGACGAAGAGGGGACAAGCGTCAGGCACGGCAGAAAATGGGTGTTAGGAGGCTGTTTTGCAAGGAAGCTTCACAATCGAAGGCAAGTGGATGACTGACCAAATGGAGGGACGAATATGAAAAAATGGGTTCCCGTAAAGCTGGCGCTGATCGCGCTAGTGCTGTTCATGATGTTGGCTCCGGCCGCATCGACGACGGCATCGGCTGCGGATAAAGCAGCGGCTTCGGATAATGCGTATGCATGGCTGAAAGCACAGCAGGATTTGACGACCGGATCGGCGCTCGACGGACTGGTAGACAGCTTTGAAGACAAAACCAGCAGCACACAGCTGAAAAAAATCGTATACAGCTATGATCAGGCTGTTGCTGCAATCGCTTTCATGTTGAAAAACGACCGCACGCGTGCCGAAAAGGTGCTCGACAAGCTGGTCGCAATCCAGCAGGGTGACGGCTCCTGGTACAACTCCTACTATTGGGATAACGGCAGCGGCGAAGAGCTGCGCAAGCATGTTGGCCCGGTAGCGTGGATTGTGATGGCTTACATGGATTATGAAAAAATGTACGGCAGCACGAAGTACCAAGCCTCTGCCAAGCGTGCGCTCGACTGGATCATCTCGTTCCAGAAGTCGAACGGCGGCATTTCCGGCGGTATGACGACTTGGGATGCCAACGGCGCGTGGACGCCTGAAGTATGGAGCTCGACCGAGCAGAACGAAGATACGTACAATATTCTGAAATACTACGCGGCCAAATTCCCTGACCGCACAACGACGTATAACACCGCAGCCGACAACGTCAAAAGCTTCCTCGACAATGTCGTGTGGGACAGCACCAATCAAAGATGGTACGGCGGCTGGAAAAATAACACCAATACGCTCGACTCGTTCGTACCGATGGACATTAACCCTTGGGGCATGCTCGCGCTCGGACTTTCCGGCACACGCAACTATCAAGCCTCGGTTGATTATGTCAATAACGCCAGCGGCGCCGGCACATCGCCAAGCAGCCCGCGTTATGCGCATACGCTCCCTTACAAAAACTCGCAAATCTCCCTGTACGATTTTGACTGGAAATCCGATTGCGAGCTGAGTTATACGCAAACCGGCGTACCAAACGGCAATATGTGCGCCGACATCTGGTTTGAAGGCTCGGCCTTCATGTCGCTCGCTTACTTCATGAAGGGCAACACGCCGAAAGCCGACGCGATTATCGACGAGATGATCAAAGGCCAAAGCGCGAACGGCGGCTTGCCGTACTCGATCATGGGCACTAACAACAACTACTGGAAAATGGCGCAAGACAACTGTATCTCCAGCACAGGCTGGCTGATCATCGCCGTCGCCCGCTACAATCCGTTTACAGGCAATGTCTTGACCGATACGACGCCTGCGGGCACCACGCCACCGCCGATGCCGGCCGTTAACCCGGGTACAGCCGCGGATCGCGCTGTAGCATCGGACAAAGCGTATGCTTGGTTGAAGTCGCAGCAAGACGCTACAGCCGGCTTTGCGCTTGACGGTCTGGTAGACAGCTTTGAAGACGTGTGGGACAACACGCTGCCGGCGAAGCCTAAGCAAATCGTGTACACCTATGATCAGGCTGTTGCTGCAATCGCTTTCATGTTGAAAAACGACCGGACCCGCGCCGAGAAGGTGCTGGATAAAATGGTTTCAATTCAAGGTGCCGACGGCTCCTGGATCAACTCCTACTGGTGGACCGGCTATGGTGAAGAAATTCGCTGGCACGTAGGTCCGGTAGCCTGGATGGTTATGGCTTACATGGACTACGAGAAAACCTATGGCAGCACGAAGTATCAAGCCTCTGCGAAAAAAGCGCTGGACTGGATCATTTCGTTCCAAAAAGCGAACGGCGGCATCTCGGGCGGCAAAACGTCCTGGGATACGGGCAACCCGAACGCGCCGACGAACGAAGTGTGGAGCTCGACCGAGCAAAACGAAGACACTTACAACATTTTGAAATATTATGCTGCCAAATTCCCTGATCGCGCAACCGCTTACAACAATGCAGCTGACGGCGTAAAAAGCTTCCTCGACAATGTCGTCTGGGATTCGGCCAACAACCGTTGGTATGGCGGCTGGAAAAATGACACCAACCTGATCGATCCATTCGTGCCGATGGACATTAACCCTTGGGGCGTGCTCGCGCTTGGACTTTCCGGCACCCGCAATTATCAGGCCACGATCGATTATGTCAATAATGCCAGCGGTGACGGCACATCGCCAAGCAGTCCGCGTTATGCGCAAACGCTGCCTTACAAAGATACGTCGATTTCGCTGTACGACTTTGATTGGAAAGCCGACTGCGCCACCGGATACACGCAAACGGGCGCGCCTAATGGCAACATGTGCGCCGACGTATGGTTCGAAGGCTCCGCGTTCATGTCGGTCGCTTATTTCATGAAAGGCAACACATACAAAGCCGATGCGATTTTGAATGAAATCATCAAAGCTCAAGCTGCGAACGGCGGCATTCCTTACTCGATGATGGGGACGAACAATAACTACTGGAAAATGGCTCAAGACAACTGTATTTCCAGCACAGGCTGGCTGATTATCGCCAACGCCCGCTACAATCCGTTTACCGGCACAACGCTGCTCGATACGTCGACGCCAACGCCGACACCGACAGCAACGCCAACGGGTTCGCCGACCGCGACGCCAACAGCGACGCCTACAGGTTCGCCGACAGCAACGCCAACCGCAACACCGACACCAACACCAACGGCAACGCCAACAGCGACACCAACGCCGACGCCTACGCCAACCGCAACGCCGACTCCGACACCGACGCCAGTGACCGGCGTAGTGGTGATTACGGATCTGGGCAACGGCTCGGTGAAATTCTCGATTACATTAACTGAGGCCAAAACATACGTGTATGTATTCGCCAAGAAAAACGGCGCGCAGGATTATGCCGATACGAATGCAGTGACCAGCGAAGTAAACAACGGTAACGGAACGTACACGTATTCGAGTACGCGCCCGGCAGGCACCTATGCTGCAGGTAATACCATTGAAGCGCGCTTCTATACGTTCAATCAAGCAAGCGGCCAGAAGTTCTATCCCGGCCCTACAGATGCAGCATTCACGGCGCCAATAACGTATGGCTCTTCGCCAACGCCAACGCCGACGCCAACGCCGACACCGACGCCAACGCCGACGCCAACGCCGACGCCGACGCCGACGCCAACACCGACGCCAACACCAACGCCAACGCCGACGGCAACACCAACGCCGACGCCGACGCCTACGCCAACGCCAACGCCAACGCCGACGGCAACACCAACGCCGACACCGACGCCAAGCAGCATGCCTGGGGTGTTGTATGTGAAAAGCGGCGGTGTGCTGAGCGGTACAGCCGGCAGCAGCGCAGCGAGCGATACGGTTCAAAGCGCAGGCGGCGCCAACCGCGACGGCTCGCCGACCAACGCTCAGGTGTACACCATCACCGGACTGAACGGCACCTATCAATCGGGAGGCACAACGAACTTCAACCTGTATGTGGACGCGGGAACAGGCGTAGGCAACGGGGTGCAAGTGCAAATTGTGTACGATTTCCACGGTGACGGTACGCTGGTCAAAACGGAAACGTATAACTATTTTGCAACCGACCCGGTCACCGGCTGGGAGCTGTACAACCAAACGAGAAACATTTCGCCAAGCTTCTCGTCCGGTTCATTCACCAACATGGTGAACGGCAAAATTACCGTTAAAGTCTGGAACGCCATCGGCAACTCCAGCACGACCGTTCTGGTTAATGCGCCGTCCAACGCGGCTCAGGTTTCCAAGTTCACGGTTCCGTTCCAGTAAAGGCTTCACCGCTCTGAATACAACAAACAGAGGAGTCCCGCAAGGGCTCCTCTTTGCTTTGTCAATTAATCTGCGCTTTCGTCATGCGTCTCGTGATCGCCTGGGAAGTTGCGCTGCAATCCCTCATGCAGCTCGCGGTTTTCGTAGGAAAACCGATTTGGCGGACGTTGGTCCTCGCGCCAAGGGGTGCTTTTGCCCAGCGATTCCACAGGCAGCGGCGTCCCGTAGGGGCCGTCGGGAAATTCCTCGGCTACCAGATCGTTGCGCTGTGATTCCACTGTAGCCAAATCGGTCGCTTCGTCGCGGTTTTCGCGAATAAAGCCCGCTTGGACAGGGGCGTTTGTCTGTGCATCCTCTTTTTCTCGGCTCATGGTTCCTCCTGTTGGCAGGCCGGAAGGTTCCGGCGTTTGCTTCCAGTTTTCCCAAGCTGCGCTTAAATATCCGTGAAGTTGATCGTGCCGACGATTTGACCGAGGAAAGAGACCAGCTCGGCGGCTTCTTCTTCATTGATTTTAAAGGCGTATTCCAGATAGCCTTCTTCGGCCAAATCGTCGGGACCGATGACGGCGCTGCGGCCGGTTTGCAGGTCGATGACTAATTTTTTTCCATAATAGCGTGTAGTTGTCATCACGGCCAGATCGAAGCGTCGCAGCGCTTCCCCCACAAAACAGACGAAGCGGGTAGTTGTTTCTTCGGTATGGTCGTATAAAAAGTCAAAGTCAGACATCGCGTTCCTCCGTTATCCTAGTTTCTTCACGATTATACCTGAAAAAAACGCCGATACAAAACGATGTTGAACCATTCATCCATTTATGGTATTATATGTATATTCAGAAGAAGGAAGCACCTTTCTTGCGATAAGCGGGAGAGGTGTTTTTTGTTTTCCGAACTGCTTGCCATTTCTCAAGGGAGGTAGGGGTGTAAAGATGAATATTGTGTTTTTGAACACGCTGGAGCAGATCGCCGGAGAAGGCAACGTCCGGACAGGGCAAGTCACCATTGGCGAAACGCAAGGGGTATGGCGTGTGCTGTGGAACGGCAGCGATCCGCAAGGACGCGCGCATCAGGAGCTGTGGTATGAGGGCGTTAGCTGGGAGGAGCTGCTCGCTGCGTTTCGCGTCGGCTTGCAGGATAAATTTCGTTCCGGCTTCAAGCCGTTGGTCAACGGTGACAGCTATCCTGTTCAGGCGCTAAGCGGTCGAGCGCGCTGGAATCAGCAGCTGATCTATTTCAGCGAACTGAATGCGGACGAGGAGCTCTACGAGCAGCTTCGCCGCTGGCGCAGGCAGCAGGCGGCGCGCGAAGGCAAGGCACCCTATATGCTGGCGACGAATCGCGTGCTCCGTCTGATTGCCGGTTTTGCGCCCCAGACGCAGGAGGAATTGCTGCAAATTCCCGGCTTTGGCGAACAAAAAAGCGGCATGTATGGCGCCGATGTGCTCAAGCTGACCGCAGGCAAGCCGCAACCCGGCGCATTTCCGCTGGATTGGGTGGCGCAGGAAACGGATAACGAACGCTTTGAAGCTTGGCTGCTGGAGCAGAAGGAGCAGCGGGCGCGGCTGGAGCTCGACAAGGAAGCGGGCAAGCGGAGGCTGTTGGAGCTTGTGGCGGCCGGCGGGAATCTTACAGCGCTGCAAGCGAGCTTGGCTGTTACCAGACGCGAGGTGCTGCAGTGGGTGGAGGAGCTTGGGCGAGAAGGCAGTGATCTGGAGCCGCTGCTCGACACGGAGCTGAAAGCCGTGCCGGCCGAGGAGCAGGCAAGGGCGTTGCAGGCATTCGAATCGGAAGGCGACCGTTATCTGAAACCTGTGCTGCAGCGCTTGTACGGCGAGGAGGCGCCCAATGACAAAGATGCGGACCGCATTTATGAATGGCTGCGTTTGCTGCGCCTTCGCTTCCGCCGCGACAAGCAGCTGCCGGCTCGGGCCGGGTAGAGGGCCGGAAACGAAAAAAAAGAGCGGCTGCTTGCTTACAGCCACTCTTTTTTTCTGAACAGGACGTACATGCAAAAGCCGAGCAATGCCATGAACGCCATCACATATTCATCGCCGTGCGCAACGTGCAGGCCGAGAATATTGTCAAAGTTCATTCCGAATACGCCGGTGATGAAGGTCAAGGGCATGAAGATCGTCGTCAAGGCGGTGAAGACGCGCATGATTTCGTTCGCCCGGTTGGCGACGCTGGATTGATAAGCTTCTCGTAAGTTGCCCATCAGATCGCGCAGCGTATCGAACGTATCGACAATTTTGACGGCGTTCTCGTAAATGTCGCCGAAATATTTTTGCAGCTGATGATCGATCAGGCGCAGGTCCTTTTTGTTCAGCATGCCGATCACGTCGCGCTGGGGAACCAGCACCTTTTTCAGCCAAAGCACCTCGGAACGCAGCCCGATAATTTCGTTCAAATGCGTTTTCTTCGTATGCATCAGAATATCTTCTTCCAGCTTTTCGATCTTGGCTTCGATACGGTCGCCGACCGCCACGTAGTTATCGACGACAAGATCGACCAAATGGTACATGAAGCGATCGGCGCTGTTGACCTCTTCTTCCCAAAGAAACGGCTTCAACGCGCGAATTTCATTGATCTTCTGCTTGGTCACCGTAATGATGAAATATTTGCCGAGAAAAATATTCAGTCCGCGCAGGAAAATTTCCTCATCGTCAAAACGAATGCTATTTATCACAATAAAATAGTGCGAATCGTAAATTTCAATCTTGGGGCGCTGTTCTTCGTCGCTCAGGCAGTCCTCAACCGCCAGATCGTGAAGGTGAAATAAAGGCTGGAGCAGCTCCAGATCTTCGACGCCAGCGTCAATCCAATAAAATCCGTTGGAAGGAGGCGTGAGCGCTGCCGTAGCGTCTTCCAGAAGCGTAAATACGCCGTTTTGTACCCATCGTGTCTTCATCCGAGTCTCCTCCTGGAGCACGGAAGCGAGCGAACAGCGCAACATAACAATTACACAGTAAGAAGAAGCTGCGTAGGAAGGAGGCGCCGGCTGCGTCCATGCCTATGAAATTGTAGTCCGTTCATGCCGTTGCAACTCCTCGGGTCTCCGTCCATACGTTGTGCCCCCCTTTACCCGTACATATCGCATAATACTTGTCTAGTATATACCTTCATTTTCCACGTTTCAAGCTGAAAAGATTGGCACAACAACGCCGTTTGGAGGCGTTACTTTAGAGTATGGAGCCGGGGCGCGTCCGGTGCTTGCGTTTGGGCGAAGAGAGGGGTGAAAACAAATAAAAAACAAAAATTTTCGGTCATTTTTCGCAAGAAAATAAAGACGAAACTAAATATTTTAGTGATTTTTTCGTGAAATTGCTTAATTCGACAAAATAAATGGTTGAATACGCCAAAAAAAATATTCAAAACCCCTTGAAAACGCTTTAAAAAGCGAATATGATATAGTTACAAGGTTCGAAATTCACGAAAATATTTTAGTTAAGTTTTCGGAAATGGATTTCAGCCAAACTCTCTACATAAGGGGGAAGGAAGTCGGGCAACCGACGGCAAGCCAATCACAAACCAAAACTAATTTAATGGAGGCAAGTGTATGAAAAAATGGATTTCCGCAAAACTCGCGTTGATCAGCCTGATGCTGCTGGCGCTGCTTGTACCTTATGCGACTGCAGGAGCGGCGGACAAGACTCTCGCTTCGGACAGAGCCTATACCTGGCTGAAAGCCCAGCAGGATCTGACAACTGGCTTTGCTTTGGAAGGTCTTGTAGATAGCTTTGATGACTGGTGGAATGCAACGGATCGCAGACAAATCGTATACACATATGATCAGGCTGTTGCTGCAATCGCTTTCATGTTGAAAAACGACCGCACGCGCGCTGAAAAAGTGCTGGACAAGATGGTCGCTATTCAGGACCCGGACGGCTCCTGGATCAACTCCTACTGGTGGAACGGCTACGGCGAAGAAATCCGCAAGCACGTCGGTCCGGTAGCATGGGTTGTTATGGCTTACATGGATTATGAAAAAATGTACGGCAGCACGAAATATCAGGCTTCGGCCAAAAAAGCGCTTGATTGGATCGTTACTTTCCAAAAATCGAACGGCGCCATTTCCGGCGGTATGACGACTTGGGATGCCAACGGTGCTTGGACACCGGAAGTTTGGAGCTCCACTGAGCATAATGAAGACGTTTACAACATTTTGAAATACTATGCCGGCAAATTCTCCGACCGTACAACAACTTACAACAATGCGGCAAACAGCGCAAAAAGCTTCCTTGATAACGTGGTGTGGAATGACACGCTGAAACGCTGGAACGGCGGCTGGAAAAACAACACCAATACGATTGATCCGTTCGTACCGATGGACGTTAACCCTTGGGGCGTTCTGGCACTGGGTCTGTCCGGCACGCGCAACTACGCGGCTTCCCTGAGCTATGTCGACAATTCCAACGGCAACGGTACATCGCCAAGCAGCCCGAAATATGCGCAAACGCTTCCTTATAACGGCACAACGATCTCCGCATACGATTTCGATTGGCAGTCGGACTGCGCCGCGGCGTTCACGCAAACTGGCGCGCCGAATGGCAACCTGTGCGCAGACATTTGGTTCGAAGGCTCCGCCTTTATGTCGGTCGCTCATTATATGAACGGCAACACGGCGAAAGCGGACACGATTATCGACGAAATGATCAAAAAACAAGGCACTAGCGGCACCTTGCTTGGCGGCTTGCCATACTCGCTGCAAGGCTCGAACAACAACTATTGGAAAATGGCGCAAGAAAACTGTATCTCCAGCACAGGCTGGCTGATCATCGCCATCGCCCGTTACAATCCGTTCACCGGCACCTACCTGAACGGTACGTCGACGCCAACGCCGACGGCTACAGCAACACCGACGCCAACGCCTACATCGACAGCAACGCCAACACCGACACCGACATCGACTGCAACACCGACGCCTACTCCTACGCCAACACCTGTGGGCGGCGACTACACAGTAACGACGACGGAATCCGGCAACTCGCTGACCATTAAATTTACGCCTGGCAGCGGCGTAGGCAACCCGATCATCCATTATCAATCGACGTCCTTGTACGGTGGCGCGCAGCAAAACGTGACAATGACGTCAAGCAGCGGCGCTTACACGACGACCATTTCCGGCCTGTCCGCAGGCAACATCGTTAAATACTCGTTCACGTATCAGAAAAACGGTATCCAGCAACCTGACACGGCGTTTACGAACTACACGTTTGGCGGTGGCGGTTCCGGCTCGACTGCGCCAAGCGTCAGCTCGCTGAGCCCGACTTCGGGTGCGGTTGGCACAAGCGTAACAATCAGCGGCTCGAACTTCGGGTCTTCCCAAGGCAGCTCCAGCGTGAAGTTCGGCACGACAACAGCAGCTGTCAGCTCCTGGTCGGCCAGCTCGATTACTGTAACTGTTCCAAGCAGCCTGTCCGCAGGCAGCGTTAACGTAACGGTAACGACTTCCGCAGGCACCAGCGCAGCCAAAACGTTCACAGTGACGACTTCGACCGTATCCGGCGACTACACCGTCACGATTACGAAATCCGGCAACACGGCAACGGTCAAATTTACGCCTGGCACGGGCGTAACCAGCCCGATCATTCACTACAAATCGACTGCTCTGTACGGCGGCGCGCAGCAAAACGTGCTGATGACTTCCGGCAGCGGCGTTTACACGACGACCATTTCCGGTCTGTCGACAGGCAATGTCGTCAACTACTCGTTTACGTACCAGAAAAACGGCGTACAGCAGCCGGAAACAGCTACGACTAGCTTCACGTTCTAATCGAAATGAAATGAAATCTGCGACGCTTTTTCGCAAGCCAACCTTGCGGAAAAGCGTTTTTTTCAAGCGCGGGAAGCGGTACGCCCGCTACCTGGGGAGGAGCGGCTTTTTCCTTGACATTATGTTATTTTGTTGTATCATTGTATACAAAGCATATCGACTTTTCTTATCAAGAGTAGGTGGAGGGACTAGCCCGATGATACCCGGCAACCGACAAACCTTTGGACACAAAGGAATGCACGGTGCTAATTCTTGCGGATCTGCGCGTTCGGCGCGGTTCTGGGAGATGAGAGAGGACATTGAACGTGATTTTTCAGATGGCCTTTCTCGACCGAGAGGGTCATTTTTTATTTTGCGAAAAGGAGTGAATCAGGATGCCGATCAAAGTTCCCGACAACCTGCCAGCCAAAGAAATACTCAATCAGGAGAACATCTTTACGATGGATGAATCCGTGGCGTACCATCAGGACATTCGTCCTTTGCGCATTGCGCTGCTGAATTTGATGCCGACGAAGGAAACGACGGAAACCCAGCTGCTGCGCTTGATCGGCAACACGCCGCTGCAGGTCGATTTTGTCCTGCTTCATCCGAAAACCCACATTTCCAAAAATACGTCCGCCGAGCATCTGGACATGTTTTATAAAACGTTCGACGACATCAAAGAAGAGAAATTCGACGGCTTGATCATTACCGGAGCCCCGGTGGAGCAAATACCGTTCGAGGACGTGACGTATTGGGAAGAGCTGCAGCAGATTATGGAATGGAGCAAAACGAACGTAACGTCCACCTTCCATATATGCTGGGCGGCGCAGGCCGGATTATATCATCACTTCGGCGTGCCCAAGTATCCGGTCGACCACAAGGTATTCGGCGTGTTCCCGCATACGGTCGGCGTGCCGAATACGAAGCTGCTGCGCGGCTTCGACGAGGTGTTTTTCGTGCCGCAATCGCGTCATACGGAAATCCGCCGCGAGGATATTGTCGTGCACGAGGAGCTGGAGATTTTGTCCGAGTCGGACGAATCCGGCGTGTACATCGTAGGAACGAAGGACGGCAAGCATATTTTTGTGACCGGCCATTCCGAATACGATTCCTGTACATTGAAAGCGGAATATGAACGCGATGTGAAGAAGGGGCTGGAGATTGCCGTGCCGCGGAACTATTTCCCGAACGATGACCCGACCCGCGAGCCGCGGATTACGTGGAGAGCCCACGCCAATCTGCTGTTCTCCAACTGGCTGAACTACTATGTATATCAAGAAACGCCGTACGACCTTCATGTCGCCAAATCAGAAAGGCAGGTACAAGTGTAAAATGAAAATGGAAAGCCGTCTCGCCCAAATCGGCTCGATCGAAGAGCCCGTCACCGGAGCTGTCAGCTTCCCGGTCTATCAAGCAACCGCATTCCGTCATCCCAAGCTCGGCCAAAGCACGGGCTTTGATTACGCCCGCACGAAAAGTCCGACGCGCAAGGTGCTGGAGGAAGCGATTGCCGTGCTGGAGTCCGGCGATGCCGGCTTTGCCTGTTCGTCGGGCATGGCGGCGCTGCAAACGATTTTCGCCTATTTCAGTCAAGGCGATCATTTGATCGTATCTCTGGATTTGTACGGCGGCACTTACCGGCTGCTGGAAAAAATCATGGCGCGCTTTGGCGTAACGTCCACCTATGTGGATACGAATGATTTTGACGCGCTGGAGGGAGCGTTTCAGTCGAATACCAAGGGCATTCTGATCGAAACGCCGACGAATCCGCTGATGATGATTACCGATCTGGAGCAGGTATGCGCCTGGGCCAAGCAAAAAGGGATCGTGTCGATTGTCGACAATACGCTCCTTACGCCGTTCCTTCAGCGGCCCATCGAGCTTGGCGCCGATATCGTGATCCACAGCGCTACCAAATATTTGGGCGGCCATAATGACGTGCTCGCCGGCCTGATCGTCACCAAGGGCAAGGAGCTATCCGAGCAGATGGCGTTCCTGCATAACTCAATCGGCGCCGTGCTCGGGCCGCAGGACAGCTGGCTGCTGATGAGAGGGATGAAGACGCTGGCGCTGCGCATGGAGCGTCATGAAGCGAACGCTACGGCGATTGCCCGCTATTTGCTTACCCATCCGCTGATTGACGAAGTGTATTATCCCGCGCTGGAGTCGCATCCCGGTTATGCGGTGCAAAACAAGCAATCCAGCGGCAACACCGGCATTTTCTCCTTTAAGGTGAAGGATGCGCGGCTGGTCGAGCCGGTCCTGCGTCATATCCGCCTGATTGCCTTTGCCGAAAGCCTTGGCGGGGTCGAGTCGCTGATGACGTATCCGGCCGTGCAGACGCATGCCGACATCCCGCTGGAAATCCGCCAGAAGGTGGGCGTCGATGACCGATTGCTGCGCTTTTCTGTCGGCATTGAGCATGTCGACGATTTGATCGCCGATCTGGGCCATGCCTTGGAGCAGGCGCAAGCCGAACTGGAAGGGGGCGGTAACTGATGAGCGCTTCCGATAACAAACGCCGCCCGATCGGCTCCTTCGCTACCAAGCTGATTCACTTCGGCGCGGAAATCGACGAAGTGACCGGCGCTTCCAGCGTGCCGCTGTATCAAGCGTCGACCTTCCATCAGGCCGATTTGGAGCAAACGCCGGAATACGACTATACGCGCTCGGGCAATCCGACGCGGCAGGCGCTGGAGGACTATATCGCGCTGCTGGAGGGCGGAGCCCGCGGCTTTGCCTTCGCTTCCGGCATGGCGGCGATTTCCTCGGCCTTCATGCTGCTGTCCGCCGGCGATCACGTCATCTGCACAGAAGACGTCTATGGCGGTACGTACCGATTGCTGACGACGATTCTGAGCCGCATGAACATTGAATCGACGTTTGTCGATATGACCGACATAGAGCAAATCCGCGCCGCTTTGCGTCCGAACACGAAAGCGGTATTCATTGAAACGCCGTCCAACCCGACGCTGAAAATTACCGATGTCGGCGAAGTGGCGGCTTGGGCGAAGGAGCGCGGGCTGCTGACCATGCTCGACAACACGTTCATGACGCCTTACCACCAGCGTCCGATTGAGCTGGGCATCGATATCGTCCTGCACAGCGCGACCAAGTTCCTTGGCGGACACAGCGACGTGCTGGCCGGTCTGGCTGTGTGCGCAACCGACGAGCTGGGCGTGCGGATGAAGCAAATCCAGAACGGCATGGGCAACGTGCTTGGCATCCAGGATTCGTGGCTGCTGATCCGCGGCATGAAGACGCTCAAGGCGCGGATGGAAGCGCACGAGAGCAGCGCGCGGCGACTGGCCGAGTGGCTGTCGGCACAGCCGGATATCGCCGCCGTTTATTATCCGGGGCTGGCCAATCATCCGGGCCGCGAGATCCATGAGAAGCAGTCGCTCGGCTACGGCGCTGTCGTATCCTTTGACGTTGGCTCGGGCGAGCGGGCGAAGCGGCTGTTGGGCAATGTGCGGATTCCGCTCGTAGCGGTCAGCCTCGGCGCCGTCGAGAGCATTCTGTCGTACCCGGCGATGATGTCGCATGCGGCGATGCCGCGGGACGTGCGTCTGGCACGCGGTATTACCGACGGACTGGTGCGCTATTCCGTAGGTCTTGAGGATATTGAAGATATTATTGAAGATTTGCAGCAGGCGCTGAAAATCGAGTAGAATTTTGCCGGATTTTCGGAACAGAAACTATAGGTTTCGCCCCTTTTCTATGATATAATTTGTTAGATTGTATATCCAGATCTTGCATAAGCATTGCGGCATTAAGGGGTGGCGTGCGTGGGAGTCTCATATTTTGTTCATAAATGGAAAGAACGCCTGAAGGTTATGATGGCATTGCCGTTGTCGAACAGTTCTCTGCGGTTTTTTCCGCCTGATTTCAGCTTGAGAGATCCGATTGTGTCGCGGCTTCGCCATTTCCGACGGCAGGGACAGAACTGCGGACTTTTGCTGCTCTACCTGGAAGATTTCCATCACTATTTCGCTACATACCCGTTCTCGCACACGGAGCGGCTCCAGCGGCACATCCGCAAATCGCTGATGGCTGCGCTCAAGGAGCATGTGCAGATGGACGACGTGATCGGCGTCAAGCAGTATGGCGGCGAAAATTTTTGCATATTTATCAAGGGTGCGCATGCGTCAGGCTTTGAAGAGCTGAACCGGACAGGCTATACGCTGCGCAAGCTTTTGGAGAAAAAGCTGGAGACCAGCAGTGCGGCTCCTGTCCACGGCTCGCTGCAATTTCAGGCCGGCGCCTACCTGTTTGACCGCGATATCGAGAATACGCATGCGGCTGTGCAAAGCGCCGTGCATTATGCGCAATCGGTGGCTACGAAGAAGCTGCCGCCGCATTTTTCCCGAACGCGTCAGGAGCTGAACCGGATTATTCACGAAGAAGCGATTACCGTCTTGGCGCAGCCGATCATGTGCTTGCGTCAGGGCGATGTCTTCGGGTGGGAGATATTGACCCGCGGTCCGCAGAATACGCCGTTCCATACGCCGACGGAGCTGTTTGAATTTGCTTATCAGGCCGATTTGCTGTCCAAGCTGGAGTTTCTCGTCATGCGCAAGGCGCTGCAGGAAATTCATCACCGTGGCATCAAGGAGCAGGTGTTCATTAACATCACGCCGATCTCGCTGAGCCATCCGTTGTTTTTGGACCAGTTGCTGAACGAGTTGAAGCTGTATCCGGATATTTTGCCGTCGCAAATCGTGCTGGAGATTACCGAGCGCCACAACATTCGCGATTATGCGCATATGGGCAGCATTATGGCCCGTTACCGTACACAGGGCTTCCGGTTTGCCGTAGACGATGCGGGAGCCGGCTATTCGAGCCTGCAATCCATTTCGGAACTGATTCCGGATATTATCAAAATCGACAAGTCGGTCATCCAAAACATTGACCAGCTTTCAGTGAAGCAATCTCTCTTGAAAGCGCTTTTGTTTTTTGCCGAGAACATCAACTGCGAAGTGATTGCTGAAGGCGTTGAACGCGAGGAAGAAGCGGACATGCTGCTGCATCTCAAGGTGCAGATGGGACAGGGGTTTTATTTTGCCCGTCCGCAGCCGATGCAAAGCGCCAGCGAGCGCGTCGTTCAGTTCGACCGATTGAAGGAAAAAATTCAGCAGCGTCAGGCGAACAGCGCCTAGCTGCTTTTTTTCTGCGCAAAACCGACCGGCGAAGCTATTGGCGGCGTCGGCGGGACTAGGCGCTTCGCGGCTTTTTTACCGTGATTGCTAGGCGTCGAGCGCGTTTTTATGGTACGATAAGAACAGACTGAACAAGCGCAAGGCCATAAGGAGTGAGCAACCGGATGAATCCGATAGACCGTATTTTGCACAAAGCCGTTTCGGGCGGACGCATCGATGTGGAAGAATGCATCACGCTGTTTGAATCCGATCAAATAGAAAAGATGGGTCACGCCGCCAATCAGATTATGCTCAAGTGGCACCCGGAGCCGATTACGACGTTTGTGATCGGACGCAACATCAACTATACGAATATTTGCGACGTGTACTGCCGCTTTTGCGCGTTTTATCGCCCTCCGGGCTCCGCGGAAGGATACGTGCTGCCGGACGAGACGATTTTCCAAAAGATTCAGGAGACGCTTGATGTAGGCGGGACAGAAATTTTGATGCAGGGTGGGACGAATCCGAACCTGCCGTTCAGCTATTATACAAACCTGCTGCGTGAAATCAAGAAGCGTTTTACGATAACGATGCATTCGTTTTCGCCGGCGGAAATTATGAAGATGAAGGACGTCTCGGACGGTCTGCCGCTGGAGGAAATCGTGCGCCAGCTTCACGAAGCCGGACTGGATTCGCTGCCGGGCGGCGGCGCGGAAATTCTTGACGATCGGACCCGCCGCAAGATCAGCAAGCTCAAGGGCTCCTGGCGCGATTGGATGAATGTGATGCAAACCGCGCATAAGCTTGGCATGCACACGACCGGAACAATGGTCATCGGCTTCGGCGAATCGATGGAGGAGCGTGCGCTGCATTTGCTGCGCATTCGCGACGCGCAGGACGATGTGACGCTGCAGGGGCTGAGCACGCCAGGCTTCCTCGCCTTTATTCCGTGGACGTTCCAGCCGGACAACACGAATATGAAGGTCGAGAAGGCGACGCCGGAAGAATATCTGAAGACGTTGGCGATCAGTCGGATCATGCTCGACAATATTCCGAACTTCCAATCCTCGTGGGTAACGATGGGGCCGGAGATCGGCAAGCTGACGTTGCGTTATGGCTGCAACGATTTTGGCAGCACGATGATCGAAGAAAATGTCGTGTCGGCTGCAGGAACGACGCACAAGGTCAACATCGGCTCGACTTTAAAGCTGATCCGCGAAGCGGGCAAAATCCCGGCGCAGCGCAATACGAAATACGAGATTTTGCGCGTGTTTGACGATGAGAATGCCACGGTTGACAAAGATTTTGTGATGCAGAACTAATCAAGCTTCATTGCGCTTGCCCGCACGTTGTCTGTGCCGGGTGGGCGTTCTTTATTATGGACTGGCAAACTACATTTCCGATCGGCAGGTGACTGAGGATGGAGAATCATAACGGTGGAGGGGCTTCCAGGGCGCTGAACACCACGGAGCTGGCGCTCGCTTTGGAAGAATTGACGCGCATTTTGATCCGGCTGCCCGCTGTCGAGAAGCTGAGCTTTACTACGTTGTCAGTGCTGCATACGTTGTCCCGCAAAAGTCCGATGCGGCTGACCGAGCTGACGGCGACCGAGCAGGTGACGCAATCGGCGATTACGCAGCTGGTGACCCGGCTGGAACGGGATGGTCTGGTGGAACGGCGAGCCGATCCGGCGGATGGCCGCGTGGTGCTGGTGCATATCACAGAGGCGGGGGCCGATGTGATTCAATCGCGTCGTTCGGAGCGAATTGCCGGTCTTTCGACGTTTGCCCGCGGGTTGACGGAGCAGGAGCAGGTTGCTATCGCCGCTGCGCTGCCCGCATTGCGCAGGCTGGCTGACTTGGGGGGCCAAGCTTGAGCAAGCTGCGCATTCGCATTCACTTTCGAGGGCGCGTTTTTTTTGCCAATTATATTAGTTACTTATATAAATTTCTGATATAATTAGGGGTATGTAACAAGACAGGGGGAAAATACGATGCATAAAGCTGCTTTTCCGCTTGTGTCGGTTCCCATTCATGTGGCAGACGAGGTGCTGGACGATTTGCGGCGGCGTCTGGCTGCGACTCGTTGGCCGATGGATGCCGGTAACGAAGACGGGTATTATGGCGTACGCCGTAGCTACCTGCAGGAGCTGGTTCAATATTGGCTGGAGGTCTTCGACTGGCGTGCGGCGGAATCCAAGCTGAATGCGTACGAGCATTATCGCGTTGATCTCGACGGGGTTCCCGTTCATTTCATGCGTAAAGCTGGTGTCGGGCCGCATCCGGTTCCGCTGATTCTTTCGCACGGTTGGCCGTGGACGTTCTGGCACTGGTCAAAGGTCATCGATCAGTTGGCCGATCCCGAGGCATTCGGGGGTGCTCCTGAGGAAGCGTTCGACGTAATTGTGCCTTCACTTCCGGGGTTCGGCTTCTCGACGCCGCTGCAATCCCGTCCGGATATGAACTTCTGGAAAATCGCCGATCTCTGGCATCAACTGATGACCGAAACGCTCGGCTATACCCGTTATGCGGCAGGGGGCTGTGATGTCGGGGCGCTGGTCACCGGCCAGCTTGGCCATAAGTACAGCAGCGAGCTGTACGGCATTCATATCGGCTCCGGTCTGAAGCTGAGCTTTTTTAACGGGGAACGGGCTTGGGATTATGCCGGGGGACGGCCGATTCCCGATGGTATTTCCGATGAGGTGCGGGCCGATATCGTGAAGTTCGACCGCAGATTCGCTTCCCACCTTGCCGTGCATATGCTTGATCCCGGTACGCTGGCTTACGGGCTGAACGATTCGCCGGTCGGCATGCTGGCGTGGCTGCTGGAGCGCTGGGCGGCTTGGAGCGATAATCACGGCGATCTTGAAAGTGTGTTTTCGAAGGATGAGCTGTTGACGCACGCCACGATATTTTGGGCCAATCAAGCGATTGAATCGTCGATCAAAATATATGCCAACAACAACCGCTATCCGTGGACGCCTTCGCATGATCGCTGGCCGGTCGTCGAGGCGCCGACCGGGCTGACCTTTGTCGCTTACGAGAATCCGCCCGGGGTCACAACCGAGCAGCGCGTGTTGCAATTTCTCGACAGCGACCGGGCGCCGTGGTATAACCACGTTCATGTTGCCGTACACAGCCGCGGCGGACATTTTATCCCGTGGGAAATTCCCGGGCTGTGGGTGGAGGATTTGCGCCGCACGTTTCGCGGACGGATATAACGGAACCTACCGGCAAGTAAAAAAGACTTCGCGAGACGATCGCCAAGTCTTTCTCTTGTTAGTTTGCTGTCGATTGAAAAATCACCGTTTTGTTTTTGCCGGTTTTTTTGGCGGTGTACAGACATTGGTCGGCTCCGGAGAACAACGCTTCCTTGCCGAGTCCTGGCCGATATTCGCTTAATCCGATGCTGATGGTTACAGCGTTGCCGTTCAGCTCCTCATACGTGATTTGCGAAATGTG
Organism: Paenibacillus athensensis; assembly: GCF_004514475.2. Taxonomy (GTDB): domain Bacteria; phylum Bacillota; class Bacilli; order Paenibacillales; family NBRC-103111; genus Paenibacillus_AL; species Paenibacillus_AL athensensis. The sequence goes on from NZ_MYFO02000012.1 coordinate 33,081, forward strand.
CCAGCGGATCGCTTCCAGCGTTTCGAATGCTTCATCCAGCGTTTTTTCCGTGAAAATCACGGCAAACTCCTCGCCGCCGTAGCGAGCGACAAAGTCGTTCAGACCAACGCGCTCCTTGAGGATGCCGCTGACCTTTTTCAGCACCGTATCGCCTGCCCGATGTCCAAATGTGTCATTGACCTTCTTGAAATTATCGATATCCAGAACGGCGAGATGAATGGCCAGATGACCGGATTCGCTTTGCTCAATCAGCTTCTCCAGATATTCATGGAAGGTAATATGGTTGTACAGATCAGTCAGCGCGTCCATCTTGGACAATTTGTCCATAATGATATTCTGAATCATCAGTTCCTGCTTCATCTCGGTCGTCGCTTTGAGGTTATGCAGCAGTTGGACGCCGCGGTTCATGATGTTGAGTGAAACGAAGGAAGCAATGCCGAAAATCGGGATCATCGCGATGAGATCGGTAGGCTTGTAGCCGGCATTCGGCTCCAGCTTCAGGAAAAATAAGGTGAACAGCGATAGGAGGCCAAAAAAGACGGAGAGCAAAATGCGTGACGGCTGGAAATAAAAAATCGAAATCAGCACCGGCAAAAAGATCAGAATCGAGACGGCCTTCACGCCGTAGTTGAAGTACAGGAAGGCAAAGATAATCAAGTGTCCGCCGACTATGATAAAGTGGTCGGTAAAAGGCTTGAACAGCTTGCAGACAAGCTCCAGTACGAGCATGACCGCGACCATGACGAGCGTTGGCAGCAGCAGATAGTTCCAAATAAACGACACGCTGGCATGGGAGGTAAAGAAGAAAAGGAGTTCGATCGGAACCTGTATAATCACCATGCTCCAATACAAGTTAAGCAACCTGCGGTTCCAATTGAATTTGTCCTGACTAAACGCTTCGAAATCCATCCTTGTTCACTCCACAACCTATCTAGCCAAAATACAATCTTATTCTTCATCATACCATGAATATCTTGTGAAATGGAAGGCGTTTCTTGCAGGATTCGACAAACAATTCATAGCGGCCGCTGGCAAATTGTTCGCCGTATATCTGTCTTTGATCGGCCATATACTTGTAGAAGGCTGCAACGACAGTTGGAAAGGGGTGGGCTCATGGATGGATGGGAAATCGTGTTTTCCGAAAAGGAGGACATACAGGCGCAGGCATTCAGCCGCCAGATCGGAGCTGAGCTTCAGCTTTTACATATCGAGCAGAATCAGGTAGAGATCAGGGTCGAGCTGCAGCCGCGTTATGCGGTCGTGCGGTGCAAGCTGGCTGCAGGCGGCGCGGCGCAGGAACCGGAGGCGTCAACCGGGCTGAAGGGAGCTGTGGGCTCAGCGCTCGCCGGCTATATACTGGAGGAAAAAGAACCGCTGCTCTTGCGCGAGCTGGTCAAGCGGGAGTACCGCTTCGACAAGCCGGAGGAGCAGGAGCAAATCGTCGGCTACTGCCGCCAGCTGCTGTATGGCCAAGGGGAAGAGCCGGAGATAACGGCGGACGAGGCCCGGCAAAGCGAATCGCGCAGAAAGGGCAAGCTGGCCCTGCAAATTTCCGCTTATATGGAGCAGTCGCAGTTGGTGATCATCGACGGAGTCATGCGGTTCCGCCTGCCGGATTATATGGAGGAGCTGCGGGAAGTCGCAGAATATGCGATCGACGAGTTTATGATGGATAAGCAATACCAGGAATTCATCTCGCTGCTGCAATATTTCGTTTATATTCAGGATGCGAAAATTCCGGCGGCGCATTTGATCCACAAAGGCGGTCATGAATTTATGATTCTGAACGACCGGATGGAGCAAATCGACGCCAATGAGTTCGATGCGACCTTTAAGCTTGAAGTGCTGGACAAGGACATCAATTTCGAGGATATGATCGTCAGTACCTTGATTACGGTGTCGCCGGCAACGATTTATATTCACACGCGCGAGCCCGAAATGCCGGTAATCAAAACGATTACGCAAATTTTTGAAGACCGGACGACGCTGTGCGGCTACTGCCGGACCTGCAGCGGTTATTTGGGCGACGGCGATTTCAAGCAGGATCAATTGTCTCCTTGACCTTGAGGCCGACCGACTTTATAATAGATTTCGAAAGGCGTTACAAGCAAAGACACGAACGATTGACCCATTGCTGTCCAGAGAGAGGAGCCCCCGGCTGCAAGCTCCTTCGGCGAAGCCATCGTTTACCCCTTTGCAAGCCGTGCCGCTGAACCCGAAGGGCTGCGAAGAACCGCAGCGAAGATCGGCAGTAAGCGACGCCGGGACATTCCCGTTATCGAATGCTGATGAGGATTCGCAAGCTGCTGCCGGAGGCGGGGAGCGGGCGGATCGAACTAGGGTGGAACCACGAGATCAAGCGCACTCGTCCCTTTGGGATGTGTGTGCTTTTTTGCATTTTCATTCGTTTACCTACGAGGAGGAGTTCACATGGTAGTACAAATCAAGCTGCCCGACGGCGCGATCCGCGAATATGCGGTCGGCACAACGGTTGAACAGGTCGCGGAATCGATCTCTCCGGGACTGAAAAAAAACGCGATTGCCGGCAAGGTGAACGGCAAGCCGGTCGATCTGACCTTCGCGCTGGAGCAAGACGCCGACGTGGAAATTTTGACCGTGGATTCGGAAGCCGGGCTGGAAGTCTATCGGCACAGCACAGCGCATCTGATGGCACAGGCCATCAAGCGCATTTACGGGCAAAAAGCCGTGAAGCTCGGGATCGGTCCGGTGATCGAAGACGGCTTCTATTACGATATCGATCTGGAAACGCCGCTTAACCCTGAAGATTTGACCAAAATTGAAAAGGAAATGGAGCGCATCGTGCAGGAGAATCTGCCGATTGTACGCCGCGTCGTCAGCCGCGAGGACGCTTTGACGATTTTCGGCGAGCTGGAGGACCCGCTCAAGCTGGAGCTGATTCGTGATTTGCCGGAGGATTCCGTCATTACGATCTACGATCAAGGCGAATTTTTCGACCTGTGCCGCGGTCCGCATTTGCCGTCAACAGGCCGAATCAAGGCGTTCAAGCTGCTCAGCGTAGCCGGCGCCTACTGGCGCGGCGATTCCAAAAATAAAATGCTGCAGCGCATTTACGGAACGGCCTTCCCGAAAAAAGCCCAATTGGACGAGCACTTGCATCTGCTGGAGGAAGCAAAGAAACGCGATCACCGCAAGCTGGGCAGGGAATTGAAAATGTTCACCTTCTCCCGCGAGGTCGGTCAGGGCTTGCCGCTGTGGCTGCCGCACGGCGCAACCGTACGCCGCACGATGGAGCGCTACATCGTCGATCTGGAGGAGCGTTTGGGCTACCAGCACGTGTACACGCCGGTGCTCGCCAACGTCGAGCTTTACAAAACCTCCGGCCACTGGGATCACTACCATGAAGACATGTTCCCGAAGATGGTGCTGGACAACGAGGAGCTGGTGCTCCGTCCGATGAACTGCCCGCATCATATGATGGTGTACAAAAGCGATATGCGCAGCTACCGCGACCTGCCGGTTCGCGTGGCCGAGCTGGGCACGATGCATCGCTACGAAATGTCCGGCGCGCTCACCGGCTTGCACCGTGTGCGGGCGATGACACTGAACGACGCGCACATTTTCTGCCGTCCGGACCAGATTAAAGAAGAGTTCTCGCGTGTCATTAAGCTGATCCGCCAGGTGTACGAGGATTTCGGCATCACCGACTACCGCTTCCGCTTGTCGTATCGCGATCCCAAGGATACCGAGAAATATTTCCCGGACGATGCGATGTGGGAAATGTCGCAGCGTATGCTGCGCGAGGTCGTCGAGGAACTGGGGCTACCGTTCTACGAGGCGGAAGGCGAAGCGGCGTTCTACGGGCCGAAGCTGGACGTCCAGATCAAGACGGCGCTGAAAAAAGAAGAAACGCTGTCCACTGCGCAGCTCGATTTCCTGCTGCCTGAGCGGTTCCAGTTGGAATACATCGGCGAAGACGGACAAAAGCATCGTCCGGTCGTCATTCACCGCGGCATCATCTCCACAATGGAGCGTATGACAGCGTTCCTGCTGGAGAACTTCGCCGGCGCGCTGCCGACCTGGCTGATGCCGGTGCAGGCCAAGGTAATCCCGGTATCGCCATCTTACGAGGCGTATTCCAATGAAGTGACCGAGCGTCTGCGGCTCGCCGGCGTCCGCGTCGAAGCCGATAACCGCAATGAAAAGCTCGGCTACAAGATCCGCGAGGCGCAGCTGGAAAAAATTCCGTACATGCTCGTCGTCGGCGAAAGCGAAATGAACGGCGGCACGCTGTCGGTGCGCAAGCGCGGTCAGGGCGATCTTGGCGTCCATCCGGTCGATGAAGTGCTCGCGATGATCAATGAAGAAATCCGCAGCAAAAAATAGCTTGACCGCTTATCTGCCGGTGTCGACGCATGTCGGACGGCGGCAGCAAAAGACCTTATCCTGCACATCGTGGCGGATAAGGTCTTTTTTTGCTGTGGCCAAGTCATGAAGCTACCGAGAGCGATCTGCCGCCAATTCGGCCAGCAGCTCACCTAGCCGGTCAAGATTTTGCTCGTTGCCTTCTATACAATAGGGCTTGGCTTGTTCAAAAGCCTTCTTGAGCTTGAAGTGCTGGCTGAAAATCACTTGGGTGCCGCCTTCGACGGTTTGCAGTGTGGCCGTGACCCGGAATTGATGGCCGACCAGATGGTCAAGCACAACGCACTCCAACGGCCTCAGCTCGACGAATTCGCTCAGGTTCGGATAATCCGTGCCGTCCGGTCCGTGCATCGTGTAGCGCCATGTGCCGCCCGGCCGCATCTCGCATTCGTGAAACGTATTTCGAAAGCCTTGCGGCCCCCACCAGCGCGCGAGCAGCTCGGGGGTTGTCCACGCTTCATACACCAGCTCGCGGGGAACCGGATATTCGCGGACGGCGATCAGTTCGTTTTCACGTGCGGTCGGAATCATTGACCTGCCTCCTCCAGCGCCTTGCCAAGCCCGTCCAGCAGCGCATTTGTTCCGTGTTCGCGAATTTCCGGCGTATCGTGCCCGTCGAAGAATGCGCCTTGCTCCGTAATAATCAGTTTGGTGCCGCCCTGCGTTGGAATCAGCTCAACCGTTGCAATCGATACCGACAAACGCGTATCGCCCATATCTAGAGAATACGTGTAGACGATGCGCTGCTCAGGGATAATGTCGATGTAGCTGGCTTCAAAAGTAAATACCGGCCCCTCCGGCGGTCCGCCGCTGCTCCGCTCTTGTCCGCCGACGCGAAACTCGAAGATGTCCGGCTTGGTGAACCATTTCCCCTTGGCAGCCGGGTCGGACCAGGCTTGATAGACGCGCTGCGGGGTAGCCGCATAGGTGCGCTCGACAACAAAGGTCGCGTGTTTGACAAATCGTTCGTTCATGGTGATTCCTCCTCGTTATTCAATCCGTTTACATTCTTTTGTGCTAAAAGCTCGCCCAGCCGATCCAGATGCTGTGCCCATGTTGTTTGCCGCTCGATAAACGGCTTGACGAATTCGGTTTTCATCGTCTGCAGCAGCGCGGTGAAATCTTCTACGCTGGGCGGGTGATCCCCCTGCATATGCTTGACCACATGCCCGAGCTGCTCCAGCAGCGTTTGCTGCTGACGAATGTGTTGTTTAATCCGGTCCATTTGCATGTACATCACGTCAAGCGGACTGATTTGCCCTCCGTCCAGCACCGCTTTCACTTCCTCCAGCGATAACCCCAGCTCCTTCAACGATAAAATCTGATGCAGCCGCGGCAAGTCCGACTCATGGTACAGCCGGTGGCCGGAGTCTGACTGACCGGACGGAGAAAACAAGCCGATCTGGTCGTAAAAATGCAGCGTGCGAATGGTAAGCCCCGTCAGCTTGGCGATATCTCCGACCTTCCAATAAGGTTTCATAATCAGCTCCTTTCCAGACGCGAGTCATGTGCCGGTAATTGCATTGTAACACCTAACGTTACGTGAGGTGCAAGCGGAAAGTTGCAGCGGTTTTTAGTTGCCACTGGCAGCAGATCTGTCGCCGCTCAAAGCCAACTCGGCAACTGCCGCTGATGGCTGCTGATTCGGGGTGGGCGCATAAAGCGGAGCCCAATTGGTCATCCTAATCTATGGGTCTATCTGCGCAGCAGGTATGAGATCTATCAAAACTGGACAACCTTCAGTAGTAGGGGGAGGTATCGAAACATGACTTTTTCAGAGTGGTTCAGCCAAACGAAGTGGTTCAGCATGCTTATGACTGTAAATCTACTATTTGCTTTTTGGGGGCAAGAGGAGGTCCAGCTCGAAGATTCGCAGCCGACTTCCGTCAGCGAGCAAGCCGTTGTTTACGGTCCTGCTTACCGGCCTGCCCACAGTCCCGCGCCTGTCGCAAGCGTTCAAGCCCAGCCGTCGCCGCAACCTGCGCCTTACGTGCAGCCGTCTATAGAACCAACGTTCAACCACCAGCAGCAAGCGACCAACTACAAGTTCATTCCGCGGCTTAGCGACGATTTGTCGAAGTACAAGGCGGTAGAAGTGATTGCGACCGGCTATTCGCCGGGCAAGGAGTCGACAGGCAAAAATCCGGGCGACCCCGAGTACGGCATCACCTATTCGGGCATCAAGGTCAAGCGCGACGACAAGGCGCTTTCGACGATCGCCGCCGATCCGGACGTTTTTCCGCTCGGTACGGTTTTGTTCATTCCGGGCTACGGCTACGGCGTTGTCGCCGATATCGGGAGTGCGATCAAGGGCCGGAAAATCGATCTTTATTTCGACACGAAGGATCAAGTGTACAAGGAATGGGGCAAGAAAACGGTCAAGGTCTTTGTTGTCAAAAAAGGAACCGGCAAAAAGGTCACCGAAGACAGCTGGCGTCAGCTGGTGGAAGAAATCGTCGCCGCCGTTCCGGCCATTTAGCCTGAAATTTCCTACATAACCTTCTCTGCCTGCGGTCATAATAACCATTGCAGGGGAGGTGATGGACATGGCGAAAAACAAAAACAAAAAAGCGAATCAGGACGTAGAATTCGCGAGCGAAACATCTGTACCTAACAAAAAGCAACAGCAATCGACTTCCGAAACGGAAAACAAATAAGTTTGACCCAGCAAACATAAGCGTAAAGGAGAGACAAGCGTCTCTCTTTTTTTGTGCCCTTCTCTTCTCAACGGCTGATTTATTAGCTATAATGTAACAAAAACTAACACTAGCATAGCCAGTGGGAGGAGCATGGAGATGAGTGTAAGGTTTGAAAGAAAACGCGCAGCTCTGTTCTACGGAATGGTTGGGCTTGGCATTGTAGTAAGCGCAATAGCTGTTTGGCTGCCCTACCGCGCATTTGCGGCTGCCATATTGGCTGTTTTTTTGTTTATCGCCTTATTTGCCCGATTGTCGGTTCGGTCAGCCGCGGCGGCGGAAGAGGAACGGCAGCAGCAGGAAACGATTCGCACGTTTGTTCAGGAGTCGCAGGTTGTCGCTGACCGGCTGGCGGCTGCCGTGGAAGAGGTCAATCGCTCGATCAGCGAGCTGACATGGATTGCCGACGCTTCGATTCAAAGCGAGGAGGAGTTGAAGGCGCGCAGCAATCAAGCGGTCGGCCAGCTGCAGGAGGCGTTCGCGGCCATTCAGCAGGTCGCCGCTGCAGCCGACCAGATTCTTGACTCTTCGCTGCATATGCACCGGGAGAGCGAACAAACCAAGGATACCGTGGTTGATGTGTGCAAATCGCTGAACGCCACCGACGCGGTGATGAATGAGCTGCATACGAACAACGACATCATGCAGAAGAAAATTCAAGAGCTTACATCGCATACCTCCAAGATCGAAGAAATTAACAGCTTTATCGCCGAGGTCGTCAATCAGACGTCGCTGCTGGCGCTGAACGCATCGATTGAAGCGGCGCGGGCCGGCGAGCAGGGACGCGGTTTTTCCGTCGTGGCCCAGGAAATCAAGAAGCTGGCTACGCAAAGCCATGAGGCGGTGACGCGTTCCTCGGAAATTTTGTCGGCGATTGAAAGCGGCGTTGCTCAGGTCGTCGAAGCGGTTGTGGAAGAGAAGAAATCGGTGGCGCTGGGCATCGAGGAAATGAAAGTGATCAAGGATAAGATCGATACCATCTTTTCACTGATCGTGCATGTGAACAATCTGGTGTCGGGAACGACTAATTCGACCAAGCAGCAATCGGCGCTCGTCTCCGACTCAACCGGGTCGCTCGGACACGTCGTTGAGCTGATGAACGACACGATGAGCAGCGTCGAGCAAACGCTGGGCCAAATGAAGCAGCAGCGCCGGGAAATCGCCATGCTGCAGAAGATTAACCGCAACCTTGACCGCTCCTCCTCCGAGCTGATCGCGGCCATTTCCGCAGTCGGTTTGCACAAAGGTGAAAGCACGATCAACGTGAACCTGAACGAAATGAAGCAGTTGCTCAGCTCCATTGTACTATTAGCTGACATACGGACCTTGGATGAAGAGAAGCACACCATGCAACTCACGTCAGCTTTGCAGAAAACAGCGGGAATTGAAGCGATCTGGTCCAATCGGGCAGATGGAACGTTCGTCTTTTCGCTGCCGGAGGCCGGTTTGGTGAACGGTAAAGGGCGTGAATGGTGGAAAAAAGCGATGGCAGGCGAATTGTTCGTTTCCGAGCAATACGTGTCAGCTATTACGAAAAAGCCTTGCGTAACCTTGTCCAAGGCGATTTTGGACGACAAGGGCAGTCCGATTGGCGTGGTCGGCATCGATTTAATGTTAAAATAGGAGTTCTCAAAACACGAATTATAGTGTAAAATATAATTATTGTAATGAATGTTAACACGGGGAGATAGGTGAGTTGTCATGTTGAACGCTTTGCTATCGAACGGACATCCTCAGGGCAAGCCGAGGAAAGCCGCTGATGTGTTCCCATTTCTGGAAGCTTACATTGCTCGCAAGGAGCAGCAGGCTGCTGAGATCGAGCAGGTGGTGGAACGCTACGAGATCAAGAGAATGAAGGAAGAACGCGCGTATCAGTCCATGTCGCCGCTGCGCCGCATGCTGACCGGGAAGAAGCCGGATCATCATCTGGCCGTGGAATATATTCATTATGTCAAGAAGCCGATGGAGCAGGTCAAGAAGCTGCGCGCCGAGATTGAGCAGGCCCGTGTCATTTTGAACGAATCCAAGCTGAGCGATGTCATTTCGGTACCCGCCGAGATTGAACAGGAAATGAACTGAACTTGTAAAAGCTGCCCGATGCCGTGTGACGGTGCCGGGCTTTTTGCCGTTGGCCGGAGACCGGAGTTTACGCGACTCCTGAAGCGGCCGATCCGGCTGCGGTGCTCTGCTGCGATTGTGGCGCGCGATGTCAAACGGATTTCATGCAAAAGCTCCCTGCCGTTTGTCGAATGACAAGCTACAGGGAGCTTCTTCGTTGTAGATAGACGTACAGATGGATGTTAGTTATTGCTGTTTTTCAATTGACCGAGGTCGAGGAACCCATCTTCCTGGCTATATGCAGGCACGCCGTGAATGCCGACATCGAGTCCGACAAGCTCTTCGTCGCGGCTGACGCGTAACGGAACGATCAGGTTGATCAGCTTGAGGAAGCCCCATGTCAGCGCGAAGCCCCAGATGCAAACAACGACCAGTCCAAGCGCTTGCACGCCGAGCAGGTGCCAGCCGCCGCCGTAGAATAGGCCGGACGTGCCTTCGCTGACGGCGTCAGGCTGGGCAAACAAGCCGACAGCAATCGTGCCGAGACTGCCGCTGATGCCGTGAACCGGGAAAGCGCCCACCGGATCGTCGATGCCTTTGGACTCCAGCAACTCAGTAGCATACACCATCGCAATGCCGCAAACGGCGCCGATGATGATAGCGGCGACATCGCTGACAAAGGCGCAGCCTGCGGTAATACCGACGAGACCGGCCAGCGAGCCGTTGATGACCATTGGCGGGTCGGCCTTGCGGTAGCGAAACATCGTGAACAGGATGCACGTTGCGCCGCCGGCTGCTGCTGCGAGCATGGTCGTGACGGCGATATGGCCGATCGAGCTGTTCGTGGCGCTGAGCGTGCTGCCTGAGTTGAAGCCGAACCAGCCGAACCAGAGAATGAACGCACCCACGGATGCGAGCGGCAGGTTGGACGGTGGAACGATATTGGCTGTGCCGTCCGGTGAAAATTTACCGATCCGCGGTCCGATGATCACGGCTGCCGCAAGCGCCGAGAAGCCGCCGAGCGCGTGGATGACGGCCGAGCCGGCAAAGTCGACCATGCCAAGCTTGCCGAGCCAGCCGCCGACAGCCCATACCCAATGGCCGGCAATCGGATAAATCAGCGCCGTCATGGCCACGGTATATAAGATGTAGGCGCGGAAATTGATCCGTTCGGCGACTGCGCCGGAAACAATCGAAATGACAGCGATAACAAATGCGCATTGGAATAACCAGTACGTTTCATGCGAGATCGACAATTTGATGTGTGTCAGGTCTCCTCCCATGAAAAAGCCGCTCGTGCCGATGAAGCCCCCTGCGTCCTTGCCATACATAAGTCCAAAGCCGACAAAATAAAAAATAAGTGCGCCGAAGGCAATGTCCACAAAGACCTTCATGATAATGCTGACGGCGTTTTTCTGCCGGACAAAACCTGCCTCCAGCAGCGCGAAGCCACCCTCCATCAGCAGGATCATCGCTGCGGTCAATACGACCCATATGGTGTCCAGACCGCTGGCGATTTGGTTCAAATCTGCCATGAAATTCATCTCTCCTTATCGTTCCTCGAGCCATTTGCCCCCATTATACGTGTCTGATGATAAGCATGTCAACGAATTACGTAAGAATAACTAACATAGACAACGTTAATATTCGTGTTTATGTCAGTTCTGAGCAGAAATGCTTGAACCGCGTTTCGTCCCTCGGTCTGGAGACCGAGATTGTCTTCAAACTTGCGTCTCTTTTCAAGGCTGCTCTCATCTTATAGACTAAAGGTAAGCAATAAGCAGAAGCGTACATCAATTGGAGGAAACCGATATGAATCCGCACATTTTTCAAAGAGTGATCTGGGGTTTGGTGCTGATTGCGGCCGGGGTGTTCTTCATGCTAAATCAGATCGGGCTGGTCGAAATCGATCTTAGATATATCGTGACCACTTACTGGCCTGTCATTCTGATTTTTTACGGCGTGGTCGGATTCCTTTGGCAGCTGGGGATGCGCCACGGCAGCGCATTCTGGAGCCTGATGCTTAGCGGTGTCGGCACGATTTTCCTGCTGCACAATCTGGGCGTGGGCGATTGGTCGCTGGGGCAAATGTTCCAGCTGCTTGGGCCTGTAGCACTCATTCTTTTCGGTCTGAATATCATGTTCCGGCCGCGCAAGCCGGGTGCCGGTCACGGTCAGGGCCACAGCCCGGAGGAATGGCGCACGAGATTCGACGACCGCAAGGCAACCAAGGAAGCGCTGCGTCATGCGCGTCGGGAAGCGCGCGAGCAATACCGCGATGCCTGGAAACGGCAGCATCACGGCATGGGCGGCGTTCAGCCGGGTGTGCCCCCGGTGGTTCCGCCCGTCGTACCGCCAGTAGTTCCGCCGGTTCCAACGGAGCCGTCGGCGTCCGGAAAGCGCGAGTTGACCGAAGAGGAGAAGGCCGTACTCAAGGACATCCACGGCGAAATCGATTTGAACAAATACGAGGAGCCGTGGGATGCCGGACTGCAAGTTCCGCCCCTGCCGGACCCGACGCCATCGTCACCACCGCCGCCGCCGTCCAGCGAGCCGCTGCGTCCCGAACGAGTCCGCAGACCGGACGAGCGTCATTTTCACAAACACCAGCATTATGGCAAAGACCATCATCATTACAGCGATTTTGTCAACAGCTTTGATTCGGGAGACACCATTCATCGTCATGGCTTTATCGGCGACGTACATCTTGGCAAAGAGCCTTGGGAGCTCAAGCCGTTGTTCATCTCACATTTTATCGGCGACTCGGTGGTCGATTTGACGCGGGCCATTATCCCGCTTGGTGAAACGCGGATTCACGTGACGGCCTTTATCGGCGATGTCAAAATTCTCGTTCCCAACGGCATGGACGTGCAGATTCGGATCTCCGCCAGCTCGTTTATCGGCGATATGAAAGTGCTGGAGCGCAGGGAGAGCGGTTTTTTCCGCACGGTACGCACGCAGACCGCAGCTTATGAAGAAGCGGACCGCAAGCTGGTCATCACGACAAGCATGTTTATCGGCGATGTTACTATCAAAAAAATCGGATGAGGTCGGGTATGTATAAATTGAGTGTATTCAATATGAAATGGCAGCTGCTCGGCTATTTTTTCGCCGCGGGTTTGATTGCGATGTCCGTGCTGTTCATTGTGATTGAATATTTTCAGGTGAACGCTACGGACTGGTTGTTTCAGGCGATGCTGGTCACGATTGTGCCGATTGTCACACTCGGCGTGGGCTATGTGGCGACCAAACGCTGGCAGCGCAAGGTTGACGAGCTGCAGCTGGCGATGCTGGAGATGTCCAAAGGTAATTTTACCGGACGGATGACGATTGAGCCCGGCGATTCCTTCCTTTACCTGTTCGAGACGTTCAACCGGATGGCGCAGGCGGTGGAGGATCGCGTGCAATTGCTGCAAAAGCTCGGAGCGGCGGAAGCGCTGCGCGAGCAGGAGCTGACAGAGGCCGCGGTTATTGAGGAGCGGCGCCGTCTGGCGCGCGATTTGCACGATACGGTCAGTCAGGAGCTGTTCGCTATTCATATGGCGGCGTCCTCGCTGCCCAAAATTTTGGAGCGCAATCCCGCGGCATCGGCCGGCGTCATGGACCAACTGATTCAAATGTCGCATCATGCGCAAAAGCAAATGCGCGGATTGATCTCCCAGCTCCGCCCGATCGAGCTGAACGATGTCACGCTGCAAGAGGCTCTGGAGAAGTGGTTCCCGGAATATTGCCGGGCCAATGAGCTCCAGGGTCAGCTTCATGTCGAGCTGGATTCGGATATGTCGGAGGCGATTGAGCACCAGCTGTTTCTGATTATACAAGAGGCGATGGCCAACGTCGTCAAGCACGCTTCGGCCAAGCAGCTTGAGCTGTCGATTTACGAAACGGAGCATCAGTACATGCTTCAGCTGCAGGATAACGGGCAGGGGTTTGCCCGCAGCGACATTCCTTCGGCATCGCACGGGCTTTCGACGATGCGCGAACGGGCGCAGAAGCTTGGCGGCGATGTGAACATCATCAGCCGGCCAGGCGCCGGCACGCGCGTGCAGGTGCAAATTCCGAAATTTACCGCGACAGAGCGGATTTCCCCCGATTCCCAAACGAGAGAGGACGAATCTGATGAGTGACATTTCGATCATGATTGTAGATGATCACGATATGGTGCGCACAGGACTGCGCACTTATATTTCGCTGGAGCCCGATCTTGTGGTGGTGGCGGAAGCAGCCAACGGCAAGCAGGCTTTGGACGTATTGGCGAGCAAGCCGCCCGAGGATTTACCCGATATTGTGCTGATGGATTTAATGATGCCGATTATGAACGGCATTGAAGCGACGCAGGCGATCGCGCAGAAATATCCGGGCATCAAAATCATTATGCTGACCAGCTTTCTGGAGGAAGCGAAGGTCGTGGAAGCGGTGGAATCCGGCGTAACGGGCTATATGCTCAAAACGGTGTCCTCCGACCAGCTGATCCATGCCGTACGCAGTGCCTATGAGGGCATGCCGGTGATGACCTCGGAGGTTTCATTGGCGCTGGCGCGCGGGCTGCGGCAGCGGACCGCCCATCATGAGGAAGAAGATGCACTGACGCTGCGGGAAAAGGAAGTGCTGATGCTGATTGCTGAGGGCAAAAGCAACAAGGAAATTTCCGAGGAGCTGTTTATCAGCATCAAGACTGTCAAGACGCACGTCAGCAACCTGCTGATGAAATGCGAGCTGGACGACCGCACGCAGCTGGCCATCTACGCCCATCGCAAGGGCTGGGTGGAGAAATCCGCCAACTGACACATAAAAGCGGCCGTTTTCGCGCATGCTACCCCCTAGAGCCGCAAGAGGCTTAACTAGAGGCAAGGAGTGGCGGAAGATGCAGATTTTATCATCGAAGCTCGATCAGATTCAGGAATCGTTCGACAGTGTGCGCGACAAGCTGCACGAGCATGAATTTGCACTGGGCGGCGGCTGGGAATACGATCACGGTTACTTTGACAAATATTTGGATGAAGCGCATAAGGTATGGCTGCGCATCCCGTTTGAAGTCGTCGACGGGCGGATTGAAGGCGACACCGCGTCGACCGATGCGCTGGTCAAGCTCGGCACGCCGTTTGTGCTCAAGCACATCTACAACGAGGGGCTTGATGTTGAAGCGGAAGCCGAGACGATGGGCGCGATGCTTGATCAGTTCCAAACCCCGCTGGACCCCGATGCGGCGATCGAGGACAAGTGGGTGAAGGAAGCGAAGGACGTTTTGCAGGAAGTGGAGACGGGCTGGGTGCATTAGGCTGCGAGGCGCGAAAGCGAAGCAAGGCTGCGCACGCAGCTTTTTTCCTTGTTTATAGGCGTTTTTTTACCTCCCTTTTATTGTTTTTTAAGGTTCGTTTAAGGTTGCGGGTGCATGATAGATCCATAGACAGCAAGGCATACACAACCTACTTACTACTATCCAGCTATCATGCGCTTGTTACATTATTGACGAATCCGGGAGGGTAAGATCATGGAAGACAACAACAAAAAAGACTACAGCGACTTTTTCAAGCCGCAGCAAGAGCCGCAAGGGGAGCAAGAGCGCCAGCCAGAAACGAATCAGGAGCGTCCTTCCTACTACTACTCATACGGTCCTTATAAATCGGCTTTCGGCGACCAGCAGCATCAGCAGCCAGAGCCGGAAAGCGGAACAACCTCGGTTACGAGCTCGACGGGAACCTCAAGCGTGGAGGTAACGCCGCCCAAGACGCTGCGTCCGTTCAGCTATCAGGGCGAAAATGTCGGCGGCGGTCAGGTGCCGCCCGGTCCGTGGGAGCCGGCCAAGCGGCGTTCATCCGCGAAGAGCATCTTCGCTTCGTTCCTCGCCGGCGCGCTTGTGGTCAGCAGCCTGATGTTTGCTGCCGACAAGATGAACCTGTTCACCGGCCACGAGCCGCTGAGCGCAGCGGCTGCTACTGCAGGTGCGGGACAGACGGCCTCTGGCAGCGGCGGTACGGGGGGCGACGTCAAAACGGCAGCGCTCGATGTGGTCCGGCCGAATAATATCGCGCAAATCGCGCAAAACGCCGGCCCGGCCATCGTCAAGGTCGAATCGTTCGTGAAGAAGAAATCGGTCAGCCGCAGCGGAGGCAACTCCTTGTTCAACGATCCGTTTTTCCGCCAATTTTTCGGCGACGACTATTTCGGCAATCAGCCGGACCAGCAGCAGGATAACAACGATTCCTCCGGTGAGCTGCAAGCGGCCGGAATGGGTACGGGTTTCATTTTTGAAAAATCCGGTTATATTTTAACGAATGAGCACGTAGTGGACGGCGCCGACGAAATCCACATCACGGTCCAAGGCTACGACAAACCGTTCGTTGCCAAGCTGCTCGGCAACAGCTACGATCTGGATCTGGCCGCGCTGAAAATCGACGGCGACAAGGATTTCCCAATCCTGCCGCTCGGCAAAGCCGAAGACGTCAACGTCGGCGATTGGGTCGTGGCCATCGGCAACCCGTACGGCTTTGATCATACGGTTACGGTAGGCGTATTGAGCGCCAAGGAGCGCCCGATTACGATTCCGGACGAGAAGGGCACGCGCGAATACAAGCACTTGCTGCAAACGGACGCGTCGATTAACCCCGGCAATTCCGGCGGACCGCTGCTGAACCTGAACGGCGAAGTCATCGGCATCAACACAGCAGTCAGCGCGCAGGCGCAGGGCATCGGCTTTGCGATTCCGACCAGCACGATTTCTTCGGTCCTCGACAACCTCAAGAATAATGTCAAAATTCCTAAGGATCCCACTCCGTACATCGGCGTAGGTTTGCAGGATATCGGCAAAGATTGGCTTGGCGAGCTGAAGCTGGATAGCACAGACGGCGCATTGGTCGGCAGCGTGGAGCGCAAAAGCCCGGCTTTCAAAGCAGGCATTCGCCCGTACGACGTGGTTGTGGACATCAACGGCACGAAGGTGAAGAACACGCAAGAGCTCATTACCAAAATTCAAGCGACCAAAGTAGGGGACAAAGTGACGCTGGGCGTCATCCGCGACGGCAAACGACTGGAGATCGTCGTAGAGGTCGGCGACAAGAACACCCTGCTTGAACAGCAGCAGCAAGCGGAGTAATCCGCAACTTAGAGAGAGAGCGATAAAGGTTAGATGCGATCCGTCAAATCGGAGAAGGGGAGTTCGCGGCCGCCGGCTTGCGGGCTCCTCTTCTTTTTGCGTAGGCGCATTTGGTACAATAAGGTAGAGTGCGAAACGGAAAGGCGGTTCAGAAACAATGAGAGAAAAAGTACTGGTAGTAGACGACGACGATAAAATTACGTCCATGCTGCGGCGCGGACTGGCCTTTGAAGGATATTCCGTCACGACGGCGAGCAACGGCATGGACGGTCTTCGGCAAATGCTGGAGGAGGACCCCGATCTGCTGATCCTGGATGTTATGATGCCGCAAATCGACGGCTGGGAAGTGGTGCGGCGGATCCGCGAGGGCGGCAGCGAGGTGCCGATTCTGATGCTGACAGCCAAGGATGAAGTGAGCGACCGCGTCAAGGGGCTGGACCTGGGCGCCGACGATTATCTGGTCAAGCCGTTTGCGCTGGAGGAGCTGCTGGCCCGGGTGCGCGTGCTGCTGCGGCGGCGGACGGAACGGCAGGAGCAGGCTACGAACCGACTCGGCTACGAGGATATCTTGATGGATCTGGATACGCGCGAGGTGTTCCGCGAAGGCAAGCAGGTGGAGCTGACGACGAAGGAGTTCGAGCTGCTGCATTTGTTTTTGCTGAACCCCAAGCGGGTACTGTCGCGCGATTTGATTATGGAAAAAATCTGGGGCTACGATTACAGCGGCGAATCGAATGTGCTGGAGGTCTACATTGCGCTTTTGCGGCAAAAAACCGAGGAGCACGGTCACAAGCGTATCATTCAGACGGTCCGTGGGGCCGGGTATGTGTTGAGAGGAGAGAATTGACATGTCGCTCCGCCTCAGACTGACATTGTGGTATTCGGGCATCCTGGCGGTGACGCTGCTGCTGTTCGGCATCGGCTTGTACTTTTTTCTCAACTACTTTCTATACAACGATGTGCGCAGCGACTTGAAGCGGGAAGCGGAGACGACCTATTCGCGCGTGCAAAAAAACCTCGGCTTGTCGCTCAAGGGGCTGGTGCTGGATCTGGAGCTGGAAAGCCGCGATTTCTATTCGACCAATACGTTCCTGCAGCTTTATAACGTGCAGCTCCGAACAGTCAACCGCTCGGCGAATTTGCAGTACTACGATGTCAAGCTGCCGGTTACGAAGGATACGCTGGACAAGCTGCAGCAATCCAGCACCTATTTTGAGAAGGCGCGTGTCGCCGGTCAGGATCTGCTGATTTATCACATCGGTATTTACGGCGATTTGAACGGGCCCAAGCAGCTGCTCGGCGTGCTGCAGGCGGCCAAGCCGATTAGCCAATATGAGCAATTTCTGGATCGGCTCCAATACGTGCTGGCGCTGCTGGCCTTGGTGACGATCGTCATTGCCGCTTCGCTCGGCTGGTTTCTGGCGCGCAAGGCGCTCATGCCAATCGACCAGGTGATCGAAGCGGCCAATCAGATTGAAAGCGGCCACGATCTGGAGAAGCGGATTTTGTATGACGGGCCGCGCGACGAAATCGGCCGGCTCACCGACACCATTAACGGCATGCTGTCGCGGATCCAGGTGATTTACTCCGAGCTGGAGGAGGCGTACAGGGCGCAGCGGCGGTTCGTATCCGACGCTTCGCACGAGCTGCGCACGCCGCTGACGACGATTCGCGGCAATGTGGACCTGTTGGAGAAGATGTGGCGCCGGACTTCAGACCAGACACAGCTGGCCGATCCGCAGCAGATGGAGCTGTCGCTGGAGGCGATGCGCGATATCGCGAGCGAATCGCAGCGGATGAGCCGGCTCGTCAATGACCTGCTGGCTTTGGCGCGGGCCGATGCCGGCATTCAGATGGAGAAGACGCGGCTTGAAGCCCGCCCGCTCGTCGAAGACGTGGCGCGCAAGGCGCAGCTGCTGCCGCATGCCGCCGACTGGATCGTCGGCGATTTGAGCGCATTGGATGACGCCGTCATTGCCGGTAATCGCGATTATTTGCAGCAGCTGCTGTTTATTTTTATCGAGAATGCGTTCAAATACACGCCGGAGGGCTATGTGAAGCTGGATGCGCTGCGCACGGAGGATCAGATCGGACTGCGAATTGCCGATTCGGGCATCGGGATGGAGAAGGAGGAGATTCCGCATATTTTCGATCGCTTCTATCGGGCGGACGTGTCGCGTGGCAAAACGGCCGGCACGGGACTAGGCCTTTCAATTGCTAAATGGATCATCGATGAACACGGCGGCTCGATCGAGGTGACGACGCGCAAGGATGAAGGCAGCACCTTTGTCGTGTGGATTCCCGCCAGCTTTCCTGTATCCGTCTAATTCGCTATAATAAAAAGAAAACGGCTGCTGTAGTAGGCGGATCGGAGTGTACCCAGCATGGAAGTGATCAAAATATCGCCGCGCGGCTACTGCTATGGCGTAGTCGACGCGATGGCGCTGGCGGCGGAAGCTGCCCGCAATCTGAATTTACCGAGACCGGTCTATATTTTGGGCATGATCGTGCATAATGCGCACGTAACGGAGTTTTTTAACGAAGAGGGCATTATTACGCTGGACGGCGAGAACCGTCTGGAAATTTTGGAGCAGGTGGAGAAGGGGACTGTGATTTTTACCGCGCATGGCGTATCGCCCGAGGTGCGCCGCAGGGCGCGTGAAAAGGGGCTGACCGTGGTCGATGCGACGTGTCCCGACGTGACGAAGACGCATGTTTTGATTCGTGAGAAGGTCGCCGAGGGCTACGAGGTCATTTATATCGGCAAAAAAGGTCATCCCGAGCCGGAGGGCGCCGTTGGCGTTGCGCCGGGGCGCGTGCATCTGATCGAGCGTCTGGAAGAAGCGGACCAGCTGGAGCTGACTGCCGAGCGCATCCTCATCACCAATCAGACGACGATGAGCCAATGGGATATCAAGCACATTATGAACCGGCTGCTGGAGCGGTTTCCGCGCGCCGAAATTCATAACGAGATTTGTCTGGCGACGCAGGTGCGCCAAGAGGCTGTCGCCGAGCAGGCCAAGCAGGCCGAGCTGGTCATCGTCGTGGGCGATCCTAAGAGCAACAATTCCAATCGTTTGGCTCAGGTATCGGAGGAAATTGCCGGCGTTAAGGCGTACCGCATTGCCGATATTACCGAGCTGGACCGCGCATGGCTGGAGGGAATTTCCAAGGTGGCGGTAACTTCGGGCGCTTCGACGCCAACGCCGATTACCAAAGAGGTCATTCATTATCTGGAAGCGTACGATCCGAAAGATGAAACCACTTGGGAAGTTAAACGTAGTATTAATATGAAGAAGCTGATTCCTGCCGCCAAGACGAAGAACGTGAGCAACGAATAGCTTTTTTATTCCAATCCGATAGGGATGAGCAGTATGCAGCGTGCACAGAAGGTGAAGGCCAACAAAATTCGCTTCGATTGGAAAAGCACCAAACGTTGGTTCAGATACAAGTATCTGATGCTGCTTCGCGCCAAGGGAGGACCGTCCAAGGTGGCCAGGGGCTTCTCCATCGGTCTTGCCGTTGAGATGTTCACCTTGCCGACGGCGGGTCTCGCCGCTTTGCTGATCCTTCCCCTCGTATATTTGATGAGAGCCAATTTAGCCGGAGCTTTGATCGGTTTTTTGTTCGGCAAGCTGATCTATATTCCGCTCGCTTTTCTGAACAAGCAGGTCGGTGAAATTCTCGTACCTAAGCCGGTCAAATATTATTTGATCCATATATCTCCGCATTTGCCGCATTTGCTGGTCAAGTTTATCCGCAGCAGTCTCGATCTGCTCGTTGGAGGAATGGTTGTCGGCGCCGTGCTTGGACTTATCATGTATTTTCCGGTTGTGCTGCTGTTGCAGTATCATGCTAACCGCCGGAAGGAAAAGCGCAGATTGCGCAAGGAGCAGCTGCTGATTCTGGATAAAGCGAAATAATTTAACGCTTGACGAAATAACGTCAGGCGTTGTATATTTGCTTTAGTGATTAAAAGCTTAAAAGCGAATAAGCGTTGAAGCGAACAAGCATAAAAGCATACACGCATAGAAGCATACACGCGTTGAAGTGATTAAGAGTTTAGGAGAGTGAATAACATGATCGTCATTACATCCAACAAAGTTTCCGATGAGCGTATTCAAGAGCTGGTGCATATCATTGAAAAGAACGGCGTGCAAGCGCATGTATCCAAAGGCGAGGACCGGACGGTCATCGGCATTATCGGCAAAGCCGATCCCAAGCTGGCCGAGCAGCTGCGCCAAATGTCGGGCGTCGAGCAGGTCGTGAAGATTTCCAAGTCCTACAAGCTGGCCAGCCGCGACTTCCATCCGTCGAATACGGTCATTAAAATCAAGGACATCGAGATCGGCGGCGATCAACTCGTCATTATGGGCGGACCTTGCGCGGTCGAATCGCCGGAGCAAATCGATGAAATCGCTCGTCTGGTCAAAGCGGCAGGCGGTCAGGTGTTGCGCGGCGGCGCCTTTAAGCCGAGAACGGGCCCCTACAGCTTCCAGGGCGTGGGCGTTGAAGGACTGGAGATGATGGCCGAAGCGGGACGCAAGCACGGACTGCTGACGATTACCGAAGTCATGACGCCGGAATACGTGGATATTTGCGCCGAGCATGCCGATATCCTGCAGGTAGGCACGCGCAACATGCAGAACTTCGACTTGCTGCGCAAGCTAGGAACGATCCAGACGCCGGTGCTGCTCAAGCGGGGCTTCAGCTCCACCTACGACGAATTTCTGAATGCCGCTGAATACATCCTGGCGGGTGGAAATCCGAACGTTATGCTTTGCGAACGCGGAATCCGAACATTCGAAACCTACACGCGCAATACGCTCGATTTGTCCGCGATTCCCGTGCTCAAGAACCTGAGCCATCTGCCGGTCATTTCCGATCCGAGCCACGGCACGGGACGCCGCGAGCTGGTCGAGCCGATGACGAAGGCGTCTGTAGCCGCCGGAGCGGACGGACTGATCATCGAAATGCACACCGATCCGGACAATTCGATGACCGGAGACGGCGTACAGTCGCTGTTCCCGGATCAATTCGCCAGACTGCTGGCCGATCTGGAGAAGCTGGCGCCGCTGCTGGGCAAACGTTTCGATACGAAAAAGGAGCCGATTCTGGCTTAACATAACCATGAAAAAATCAAGAGGCCGAGCTTCCCATAAGCGGGAAAACGGCCTCTTTTTTGCGGTTCGCACAAATCTGTGAACAGTGTAAGATTAGCTCACACCCCTATAAAAAATACCTTACATAAGTATTGACGATGAAAGCTCTAAAGCTATATAATATGTGCAAGATATCAACCAAAAGTTGAACAATCATATCGCAAAGTACGTTGAATGTACGGAAACAGGAGGGTTATTTTAAATGTCAGTTCAAAATGTATTGAACCTCATTAAAGAAAAGAAAATTGAATGGGTTGATTTTCGTTTCGTAGGTCTTTCCGGTAAACAGCAGCATATCTCCGTTCCAGCTTCCGAAGTTGAAGAAGAAACGTTCGAAGTGGGCGTTGCTTTCGACGGTTCCTCAATCCCTGGCTTCCGCGGCATTGAAGAGTCCGATATGGTTATGATGCCTGATACAGAAACGGCTTATATTGATCCTTTCACAGCTCACGCAACACTCGTGATCATGTGTAACATCCACACGCCGGACGGCGAGCGTTATGAGCGTGACCCACGCAGCATCGCGCAAAAAGCTGAAGAATATCTGCAAACGACAGGCGTGGGTACGACTGCATTTTTCGCGCCTGAGTCCGAGTTCTTCATCTTTGACGACGTTCGTTACGAATCCGGCATGAACAAATCGTTCTTCGAAGTTGACTCCGAAGAAGCTGGCTGGAACACAGGCCGCAAAGAAGAAGGCGGCAACCTTGCGTACAAAATCCCTGTAAAGGGCGGTTACGTGCCAGTTGCTCCAACGGACTCCCAACAAGATATCCGCAGTGAAATGTGTCGTTTGCTGGCTGAAACCGGCCTGCGCATCGAGCGTCACCACCACGAAGTGGCAACTGCAGGTCAAGCGGAAATCAATTTCCGTTTCGACACGCTGACGAAAACTGCCGACAACCTGCTGAAATACAAATATATCGTTGCCAACACAGCTAGACAATACGGTAAGGTAGCAACATTCATGCCGAAGCCGCTGTTTGGCGACAACGGTAGCGGTATGCACGTTCACCAATCCATTTTCAACGGCAGCGAGCCGCTGTTCTACGAAAAAGGCAAATACGCTAACCTGTCTGATCTGGCTATGTACTACATTGGCGGTATCCTGTACCACGCTCCAGCCCTGATCGCTTTGACGAACCCAAGCACCAACTCGTTCAAACGTCTTGTTCCTGGCTACGAAGCTCCGGTTAACCTCGTGTTCTCCAAAGGTAACCGTTCCGCTGCCGTTCGTATCCCGGTTGCTGCAGTTACGCCAAAAGGCTGCCGTATCGAGTTCCGTACACCGGACAGCACAGCTAACCCATACCTCGCTTTCGCAGCTATGCTGATGGCAGGTCTGGACGGCATCAAGAAAAAAATCGATCCTCGCGCACTGGGCTACGGTCCGCTGGATAAAAACATCTATGATCTTGCTGACGAAGACAAAGCGGAAATCCGCAGCGTTCCAGGCACACTGGACGAAGCGCTTGACGCTCTGGAAGCCGATCACGAGTTCTTGCTCGAAGGCGGCGTATTCACGCAAGACTTCATCAACAACTATGTGGACTACAAACGCGGCGAAGCGAAAGCTGTTTCCATCCGCATTCATCCGCACGAGTACTCCCTGTACTTCGACTGCTAATTAGCGGCGAAACAGGCGCGAATAGAAAGACGAGGGCTGTCCCGAAGGTCAATGCGACTTCGGGGACAGCCCTTTCATGTGAAATCAAGCGGCTGTTTGCGGTGCGCCAAGCCGGATGAAGCTGCGAGGCAATGCGTGAAAGGCGGTGGACGCAGATGACGCTTGCGCCGATTACCGATCATTTGAGGCCGGGGCTGGCGATTTTGTTTATCGGTTACAATCCGAGCATCCGTTCGGGCGAAACCGGGCATCATTATGCCAATCCGAGCAATCGATTTTATCGCATTTTGCACGGCTGCGGACTGACGCCGCGCCTGTACAAGCCGCAAGAGGACGGCGATCTGCTCGCGCTTGGCTACGGCTTTACGAATATTGTCGCTCGTCCGACAGCGACGGCGGCAGAAATTACGCCCACAGAATACGCCGAAGGTCGCGAGATACTGCGCGGCAAAATCGCTGCGTACCGCCCGCGCGTCGCTTGCTTTGTCGGCAAAGGCGTGTACGAGCAGTACAGCGGTCGCCGCGGCATGGGCTGGGGCGCCCAGCCCGATCCGCTTGTGCCGGGCGTGGTCGAATATGTATGTCCGTCGTCCAGCGGGCTGGTGCGAATGAAGCTGGACGAGATGACCGACATCTACCGCGGGCTGTTGAGGTATGTCGAACAGCCGTGAAAAATGGCGGAGGCAAGCGGTGCGAGAGCAGGGCGCAGTACGTCGCTGCCGCATGCTTGAAGCCGTGAGCGGAAGATTCCGCAGCTGAACGGTCCGTGGAAGCGGATGCAGGTATTTTTCAGCCCGTGCGGTCAGGTTTTACTTGATGCAACCGGGGAATATTGCTATCATAGCCATAATACATGTAGAAAAGGTGTGGTTAAACATGGGAAACCGGGCCTACAATTTTAACGCGGGTCCTGCGGCGCTTCCGCTTGAAGTGCTGCAAAAAGCGCAAGAGGAGCTTGTCGAATTTCAAGGAATCGGCATGTCAATTATGGAAATCTCGCACCGCAGTGCGGAATACGAGCAGGTTCATAACGAAACGCAAGCGTTGCTGAAAGAAATTTTCAGCATTCCGGAAGGATATCAAGTGCAGTTCCTGCAAGGCGGAGCGAGCACGCAATTTGCCATGATTCCGATGAACTTCCTGAAAGCCGGCAAGGTTGGCAGCTACGTGCTGACAGGCGCCTGGGCTGAGAAAGCGATCCAGGAAGCGCAGCTGTTCGGCGAAGTGCAGCTGGCAGCCAGCTCGAAGGATCAGAAATTTATGAAAATCCCTGCACTCAGCGAGATTGTCATTCCCGAGAATGCCGCTTATTTGCACCTGACGTCGAACGAGACGATTGAAGGCGCACAGTTCCAAAGCTTCCCGGATACGGGCAGCGTGCCACTGATCGGCGACATGTCGTCCGATATTTTGAGCCGTCCGGTGGATGTGTCGAAATTTGCGATGATCTATGCGGGCGCGCAGAAAAACCTCGGACCTTCTGGTGTTACGGTCGTTATTTTGCGTGAGGACATGCTTCAGGACTTGCCGAAAAACATCCCGACCATGCTGCGTTACGAGATTCATGCGAAAAACAATTCGCTTTACAATACGCCGCCGGTGTATTCGATTTATATGGTGAATCTTGTGCTCAAATGGATCAAAGGCCAAGGTGGTCTGGCAGCCGTGGAGAAAAACAACCGGGAAAAAACCGGCCTGATCTACAGTGCCATCGATCAAAGCGGCGGCTTCTTCCGTGGTCCGGTTGACGTGGGTAGCCGTTCGATGATGAACGTAACGTTCCGTCTCGCCGATGAAGAGCTGGAGAAGAAATTCATCAAGGAAACAGCAGCGCAAGGCTTCGTTGGCCTCAAAGGCCACCGCAGCGTAGGCGGTCTGCGCGCATCGACGTACAACGCCGTGCCTTACGAGGCTTGCAAGGCGCTGGCCGATTTCATGATCGATTTCCAAAAACGCAACGGCTAAGCGAGCTTGTCCGCCGTTTGGCGATAGCCGCATCCCCTGCGCGCGTCTCGGTTGAGGCGCGCGTTTTGCGCGCGGTCCGGCAAGCGGCTGCTCGATTGCTCGACTGCTTGGCTGGGTGCGTAGTCATGTTGGTGCGGAATCGTGGGAGTGGCGGGCAACACGTCCGGTAAATAAAAACAGGCGTCTGTCGGCAGACACCTGTTTGCAACGAACATGTGCGAAATCGCGAGAAAAAGCATCAAGCCAGCACTTCCTTGGCTGCAGGCTCGGTCAGCTTGTAGCCGACGTTGCGAATCGTGATGATGTATTCCGGATTACGGGCGCTGCTCTCCAGCTTGTCGCGAAGATGGGAGATGTGCACGTCGACGATCCGCGTGTCGCCGAGGAAGTGGTAGTCCCATACGCCGTGCAGCAGCTGCTGGCGGCTGAGCACCTTGCCGCGATGCTTGCACAGGAACAGTAGCAGCTCGAATTCCTTAGGCGTCAAATCAACTGGCGTGCCGTTGACGGCGACCTCGCGCTGGTCGGGCTGGATCGTCAGCTGGCCGATCTGGATCGGTGTTTGCGCAGGGGCCGTCGGCAGCGTCTGGACGCGGCGCAGGATGGCTTGAATCCGCGAGATCAGCTCGGGCGGACTAAAGGGCTTGGTCATGTAATCGTCGGCGCCGTTGTCGAGGCCGGCGATTTTGTCGGACAGGTCCTGCATGGCCGTCAGCATAACGATCGGCACGAGGTTGTTGTGGTGGCGCAGCTTGCGGCACACCTGGAAGCCGTCCATTTTGGGCAGCATCAAGTCCAGTACGATCAGGTCCGGACGAAACACGGGAATCGCTTCGAAGACGGCTTCGCCGTCGTAGACGCAATGAACGTCAAATCCGGCGAGCTTGAGATTGAATTCAATCAGCATGGAAATGGAAGGCTCGTCATCGACGATCAAAATTTTCTTTTTCATCGATCGTTGGCTCCTTTATGTCGAGGGATAGTATTCTATGTTTATTGTGGCAAAAATCTGTCATCGACGGATTAAGATGACGTAAAGCCAGTGTAAAATTGCATTCGGCTTGCGGTTGTAATAGGATAGAAGGGATGAGGTGAACGTCGGTAATGGCTTTTCATATTGTGCTGGTGGAGCCGGAAATTCCCGCCAATACGGGAAATATATCGCGTACGTGCGCAGCGACGGGGACGTATTTGCATCTGGTGCGGCCGCTGGGCTTTCAGATCGACGACAAGACGCTGAAGCGTGCGGGATTGGATTATTGGCCATCGGTCAAATTGGAGGTTCATGATTCGTTTGCCGAGGTGCTGGAGGCGTACGCAGAGCATCGGTTTTTCTTTGCGACCACGAAAGCGAAGAAGCGGTATACGGATTTTGCGTTTCAGGACGGGGATTTTTTCGTGTTTGGCAGGGAAACGCGCGGATTGCCGGAGGAGCTGCTGGCCGAGCATCCCGAGACGCTGATGCGGATGCCGATGTCGGATGCGGTACGTTCGCTGAATTTGTCGAATTCGGCGGCGATTATTTTGTATGAGGGCTTGCGGCAAACGGGTTTTGCCGGCCTGACGTAAGAAAGGAGCTGTATGTACGTGACTGCAGCGCAAGAGACTACGATTCCTCAAGCGGATTTTGCGATTATTAGCGGTTCGAGTATGTTTTCGATTCAGTTTCCGGAGGACCTGAACCGGGCGGATATCGAGATGCTGGCGACCGGATTGGTGTTCGATACTCCTTACGGCGAAAGCCCGGAGTTCAAGCTGTTCCGGCAGGGCGACAAGCGGGTGCTGAATGTGCGGATGCACGGCTGGCGGCCGAATGTGGTTACGCGCGGCGTTGCTTCGCAGCAATTGTTCTGGGTGCTTGGACAAGCCGGCGTGAAGAAGATTTTTGTCGAAGGCGGCGTCGGCAGCATCAATCATTTGCTGGAGCTGCGCGACCTGGTGATTCCCAACGATTACATCGACAATTCGATGCGCAAGGACGTCGGGCTCGGCGGCCCGTATTTGCTGGTGATGCGCGAAGCGATTTGTCCGACGCAGGCTGCGGCGCTAACCGATGCGGCTCGCCGGCATACGGCGCAATCGTTCGTGGAAGAGGCGCAAGCGGAGGAAGGCGAACAGAAATCGCGTACACCGCGTCCGCGCCACGTATTTGACCGCGGCATTTACGTCAATACGGACGGCCGCCATTTTGAAAGCCCGGCGGAGGTGCAGATGTTCCGCGGCTGGCACGGCGACATTGTCGGGCAGAGCATTTGTCCCGAGGTCTACTTGGCCCGGGAAATCGGCGCTTGCTATGCGGGCATTTATATGGTGGTCAATTATGCTGAAGGCATTATCAAGGATTGGGATCACAAGGATTTGTCGGACATTTTCTATGGCGAATCGCAGCGGATCGGGCATATTTTGCTGGATGCGCTGGCAGGAATTGACCAAGAGCAAAATGCTTGCAACTGCTTGTCCTTGCGTAAAGCAACTCTTTTGAAGGAAATTCAGGATTTGGATTCAAAGTAGAAGGAATTCCTGTGACTATGGCGAATTAGGTACGATATAACAGCGTATACATATTTAAAAGCTAGTTCCAGAGTCATGGAAAAGCAATTTTAGAAAGAGGTGAAGTCCTATGATGAAGCCAGCAGGAGTTGTACGTAAAGTCGATCAATTGGGACGAATTGTTTTGCCAAAGTCGTTGAGAAAGCGTTACCAGATGAATGAAGGGGACCCGGTGGAGATTCTTGTTCAAGGTGACCATATCATTCTTGAGCGTTACCGGCCGAAATGCGTGTTCTGCGGAAACATGGAGCAGGTCAGCGAATTCAGAGAACGCCATATTTGCGGTGTGTGCCTTGCAGAAATGAACGAACTGAAAACCCGGGCGTAAGGTTGTCCGGTGCCAAAGAAAAAGCATCGCTTCCCGAGGGAAGACGATGCTTTTTTTGTTGGCGGCAGGCAGGCTGTGCGACCTTCGCGAATCCTTACAGCCCTTTGGTTTTATCGTCGTTGTAAGCAGCCGTCAGCATAGCGACTACGAACAATACAAATACCATGATAGTGATCCAAAATGCAGCTGACATATACAGGCACCCCCTACAAAAATAACGAAACCGGAACTCATTAACGTCTATTATAACCCAACGTGCGGCAAAAAAGAAACGAATAAACTGTGAATTTTCTCTATTTGAAAAAGAGCAGGTGCGTCGCAAGCGGACGCAGCCGGCCGTCGGACGGATGATTGATCACCGTGCCGTTAAAGACAAGCGTCGACGAGCCGCCGCCGTCAAGGTTGTAGGCATCGCGTACGCCCAGCGCCTGCAAGCGATCCTGCAGCTCGGCGAGCGTCGCGCCGGAATTGCCGCTTTCATCGCGGCCATCGGTGACAATAAACAGCAGCTGGTCGTTTTTGTAATTACCGACAATCGTGCGCGCGGCGCGGACCGGCGATGTCTGCCAGCGTGCGGGAATTGCCGCTTTGGCACCGCTTTGCAGCAACGTCGGGACAAACGTCGAGCCCATCAGCGGCTGCAGCTTGTCCAGCTCCGACTGGCTGGAGAATTTGCCGCCAATCAGCCGCAGCTTTTGGTCCAGTCCGATGAAGACCGTATCGTTGTTGGTGGGAAAAAAGCCGTTAACGTATTTGCTGCCGATGACCGTGGTATCCATCGGGTAGCGGCGGCCGCGATTATCGTCGGCAAAGCCGCCGGCATTGATGGCGGCGATGGCGCCATAGCGGCTGGAGGCTTCAAGCGTTGTCTCGCTGCTGCCCAGCTTGTCTTTGCCAAGGACGAGCTTGACGGCTTTGTCGTTTTTGAGATTGACCTTGAGCGCATAGCCGTTGTAATGCGTGTCGCTAAGCGCAAACAGCTTGAGGTCGATATTGCCTGACGACGCCTGACGCAGCGGCTGGCCTAGCCGGGCTGTGATCCGGCTGTCGTAGATCAAGCCCGGCCGGGCCGCTTGCGCCGTGGCGGCGCTGAGCATGGCGTTCATTTGCGCGGCGCTTTTGGCATACACCTCGTAATATTGCTCGATGGTGGATTTGATTTGCGCGGCGTCGGCTTGCGCCAGATCGAGCTTGGCTGCCGTCGTCTGTGCGCCGGCGAGCAGCGGCCCGGCTGCAGCCGTTGCGGCTTGCGCAGACGGGCGAATCAGTGCGGGCAGCTCGATATGTGCCTGCTGGGCCAGCAGCCAGACTAAAGCGCCGAGGAAGGGGGCGCAGGCGAGCAGCAGCAGACGGTTGATTTGCTGAACGGGAATGATCATTTCAGCACATCCAGATTATGCTGAAGCTCGTCCAGCTTTTTTTTGACTTCCTCCAACTGGGTGTAGAGCTGGTTGCTGTTGTCGGTTTTGCTGTTGGCGCTGTCTTTGGTGAAAGCCAGCAGCTCGTTCAGCGCTTCGACCTTTTTCTCCAGCGCCTCGACCTCGGCATTGACGCTGGTTCGCAGATCGTCGACCTGTTTTTGGTAATCGGCTTCGACGGACTGGAGCTGCTCAGTGGTTTGCTTGGCGATATCGGCAGTGATTTGCTGCTTCAGGTGCTCGCTATACAGCACGGCGCCGGTGACGCCGATTGCGACCAGCACAAGCCAGCCGACAAGCAGCAGCACGTAGGTTTTTCTGCGGGTCTTGGCCGATTTGCCGGAACGCGCAAAGCCGGCATCCTGCGCGGCAGGCTGAAGGGGCGTATTCATGATCCATCACCTCGTCAAGTTAGTGTCGCCCGTCAAGATTTTTTGCGGAATTCGTTAGGCGTAAAGCCTGTTTGCTTTTTGAACACTTTGCTGAAATATTTTTCGTCCTGATAACCGACCATCTCCGCAATCTGGGAAATGCGCAGGTTCGGATTGAGCAGCAGAAGCTTCGCTTTCTCGATGCGAATGGCGCCGAGATAATCGGACAAATTGACGCCAAACTCCATCTTGAATTTGCGGGAAATGTATTCGCGGCTGAGAAAAAAGCGGCTGGCGATGCTTTGCAGCGTGACGTCTTCATTGTAGCGGCTTTCGATATAGGCGGCGATGTCGAAAATGACGTTATGCTCCTTCTGCTGGCGGCCGAGCAGCGCCTTGGACAGATCGAGGATGTCGCGCGTCAGCTCTTGCTGATACAGCGGCAGCGACACAATGCCGTGCTCGTCGAGCGGCACGATCATGCCCGGCGCTTCGCCGAGCGCGGTCAGCTGCTCATCCGGCTCGCTGCCGGCCGGCACGGACTCGCGCACCCAGCGGCGCTTGAGGATGGCATATTCGCGCCACCAGTGATCGAGCAGCTCCAGCGTGATGCACGGCAGCTGCTTGAGCGCATCGACCCATAGCTGCACCGCCGCCTGGACCTGCTCGCTGCTGCCGCTGCGGATCGCCAGATGGATGCGCTCGGCGTAGTCGCTGAACTGCACGGCACGTTGCGCGTGCAGGGGCGGTCCCGCGGCTGCGTCGTGGACCCAAGTCAGCTTCGCCAGCAGGTTGCGCTGGCGAAGCGCGCCGCGCGCCTCCTCGTAGGAGCGGCGCAACTCGAACGGGAACGGGTGCGATCCGCCGATCCCGAAATCGAGCCGGCAGCGCAGCGTCGTGCGCAGCCCTTCGTTGATGCCCGCCAGCAGAGCGGCGGGCTGTTGCTGCTGCTGCTCGTCCCACAGCAGCAGGACGATTTCGTTCTCGCTGTTCCAGTAGCGGAACGCAAAGCCGACCGGCGTCGCCCGCAGAAATTCGTTGCAGATGTTAACAAGCGAGAAGAACAACAAATCCAGGTTGTTCTGAAATTTCATCTTCAAGCTGCGCTCCATCGTGTCGAGACTTAATATAGCGACGCGGCAGGCGGCCAGCGCGCGAGGCAGGCCCAACTCCTTCTCCAGCTGCGCCGCGGCTCCCTCGTACAAGGTCGGCTCGACGAGCAGATTGGACAGCAGCTTCTCCCAATACACCGGCTTGAGCCGGTTAACCTCGATGCTGCGCTCCAGTTGATGAGAGCGCTCGCCCTCTTCGCGGCACCACGTATCGACTGCTTTGGCCAGCGCTTCGTCGAGCTGCTCGGGATCAATCGGCTTGAGAATGTAGTCGGTGCCGCCGTATTTGACGGTATGGCGCAGGAGGGAGAAGTCGTCGTGCCCGCTGATCACGACCGTCTTGCTCGCCGGAGCGTTCGTATGCAGCCATTCCAGCAGCTCGACGCCGCCAACGCCGGGCATCATCATATCGGTCATAATAATTTCCGGCTTCTCAATGCGTACGCAGTCAATGGCGGTTTGTCCATCGGCTGCTTCCAGAACCGTATCGATACCGTGACGGCTCCAGTCGACCAGTAGCCGAATGGCGTCGCGGACGTGCTTTTCATCGTCGACAATCAGTGCCTTCAACTTGATTCCTCCTTGGTAAGCGGAATGATCAGCGTGACAATCAAGCCGCGCGGCTGTGCGGCTGTCAACGTAAGCTCAGCGCGGTCGGAGAAGCTCAGCTGCAGCCGCGACAGCACGTTGCAGAGGCCGATGCCTTCTTCGGCCCCCGTGGCCGGAGCGGTCAGCGACATGCGCACCTCGTCCATCCGGTCTTCGCTCAAGCCGCTGCCGTTATCCTCGACGCGCACGATCAGGACAGGTTGCTCCTCGCGTTCGCCGCGCTTCATCGCGATGCGCAAAAGTCCGATGCCCAGCGCCGGCTGGAAGCCGTGTTTGAAATAATTTTCCACAATCGGCTGGAGAATCATCTTGGGCACTTCCACGGCGAGCAGCTCCGGCTCGGTATCGTATTCGATTTCGAGCTGCTGGTCGAAGCGTTGCTTTTGCAGCTCCAGATAGGATTTGACATGCTCCAGCTCCTTGCGCAGCGTCACGGACGATTCGTGCGTGTTCATGCTGTAGCGCATCATTTTGGCCAGCGAGGAAATGAGATCGTAAATGCGCCGTTCGTTATGCTGCAGCGCCAGCGTGCCGATCGATTGCAGCGCATTGTTCAGGAAATGCGGGTTGATTTGCGCCTGCAGCACCCGCAGCTGATTCGATTTGTTAGCCAGCTCCAGCCGGTATTCGCGCATGACCATCTGCTCCAGATTCTGGATCAGCACATGGAAGCGGTTGGCTAGAATGCCTAACTCGTCCGTCCGCGACAGCTCGATCTCGGCGTTCATTTGTCCGGCCTGAATTTTCGTGATGTAGCGAATCAGCTTCTTGATCGGCGAAGTGAAGCGGATGGAGATGAAAACCGTCGCCGCAATAACGATGACGAGAAACAAACTGAGCACGAGCGTGTTGATCAGCGTGAGCTGGCGGGCGTTTTTGTACAGCACATCGAGGGGGATGCGCTTGACGATCGTCCAGTCGACAGCGTCGGTTTGCATATTTTCATATAAATTAATGCCGTTAAATTCATCGCCGTTCCAAGCAAAGCTGCCCTGCGCGCTACTGCTGCCGATCGCTTTGAGCGCCCAGCTCTGGGTCAGCTTGCTTCCCCATTGGGCGGGATCGGGGCCGTATATAACCGTGCCGTCCTTGGCGAGAATGTACAGCTCCTCCTTACCGGATTCGTGCAAATCCTCGCAGACGCTGGTTATCACGCTCAGATCAAGGTCGATGATCAGCTCGCCCAGCACGCGATTTTCGGGGAAATTAATAATACGCCGATGCATAGACAGAACGGGAATCGGTGAAGGATATGTGGTAAGCGGAATATCGTAATTGGTCATAATGTGCGTAGGCTCGAAATAGACGTCCCGGCCGGCCGGAAACGCCGGCAGCTTGGCATAAGGGCCATTGGCCATTTTGGACAAGTCGTGCACCATCAGAAAAGAGCGGTCGCTCGCTTTGGCATACAGATAGATTTGCTGAATCTCTTTAACGGAATGCGACATGACCTGCAAGCCGCTGGTAATTTGCTTGCCGCCCAAATAATTGATTTCCGGCTGCTGCAGCGTATAGTAGCGCTCATCGTTCGTATAGATCGTCAGCGATGCCTGCGCGACGCCGTTCAAGTAGTTGATCAAGTTGGTTTTGCCTTGCGAGATCAGCGCGGAGTTGGTCTTGATCGTTTCTTCGGTTACCCGATCCTTCGTAAACGCATACGTGACAATGATCGAGGTCACAATAGGAACCAGCGTAGCGGCCAGCAAAAAAAGCACAAGCTTGTTGCGGATGCTGTTTTTGATCATAACGGATCATCCCGGTTCTTTTGGATTTGTACCCTACATTGTAGCAGGTGAGGTCAACAAATTCCACCTAAAGCGTCACGAGAGTCTGTGTATTGCAGGCGTGGCGGCTTATATACTAAAGGTACATAAATCATGAAAGCAAGGAGGAATGTGGTTATGGAAAGCAAGAACGGCTTTGCCCGCCTCATGCAGCAATGGGTTTTCCTCGGACCGGCGCTGCTCTTTTTCACCGTCATTGTGCTGGCTCCGTTTCTGATGAGCATTTATTACTCGTTTACCGAATGGAACGGCGTCACCTCTCACATCAAGATGAACGGACTGGACAACTTCAAGCACATTATTTTTGATGACAAGGACTATCATAACGCATTTTGGTTCACAACGCGCTTTAGTATCACAAGCGTAATTTTGACCAATCTGGTCGGCTTTTTGCTGGCGCTGATGCTGACGCAGGCGCTGAAGACGCGCAATGTGCTGCGGACGATTTTTTTTATGCCCAACGTCATTGGCGGCTTGCTGCTCGGTTTTATCTGGCAGTTTATTTTCGTCAAAGGGTTCGCAATGATCGGCGAGTTGACCCACATCGGATTTTTCGAGCTTCCGTGGCTCGGCGACGCGCCGACCTCGTTCTGGGCGATTGTGATTGTCAGCGTCTGGCAGGGCTCCGGCTACCTGATGATCATTTACATCGCAGCGCTGATGAACGTGCCCAAGGATATGGTGGAAGCCGCCTACATCGACGGGGCGACCCGCTGGCAAATGCTGCGGCAGATTACGCTTCCGCTGATTATGCCGGCCATTACGGTATGCTTGTTCCTGACGATTTCCTGGTCGTTCAAAATCTTCGATCTGAACTTCTCGCTCACCAAGGGCGGACCGTTCGGCTCGACGGAATCGGTATCGATCAACATTTATCAGGAAGCGTTCCGCAACAACCGCTACGGACTCGGGACGGCTAAAGCCTTTGTCTTCTTTATCGTGGTGGCGATCATTTCGACAATCCAGGTTGTCTATACGAAACGCAAGGAGGTTGAAGTGTAATGCCGACAGCCAAACGTTATTCCGCCCGCCTTTTTTCACTTGAAGTGCTGGCCATTGTGGTTGCCATCGTGTTCCTGGTTCCGTTCTACTTCGTTATCGCCAATTCGATGAAGACGTTCGCCGAGCTGGTGACGAATACGGCGAGCCTGCCGAAAAGCCTGAATTTCGACAACTATGTCAAGGTGTGGGGCATCATCAAATTCCCGCGCGTGTTCTTCAACTCCTTGATCATCACGGTGGTGAGCAACATCGGTCTGGTCGTCATCAGCTCGATGGCTGCATATCAAATTCTCAGAAGACCTTCGAAATTCAACGCGCTGGTGTTTCTCGCCTTCGTCGCGGCAATGGTCATCCCGTTCCAGTCGATCATGATTCCGCTGGTCCGCGTCGCCGACATCGTCAACATTATGGGCACCCGCTACGGTCTGATCTTCTGCTACTTCGGCTTCGGCGTCTCGCTGAATGTGTTCCTGTACCACGGCTTCCTTAAATCGATTCCGCTGGAGATCGAGGAGTCGGCGCGAGTGGACGGCAGCAGCCCTTACGGGGTTTTCTGGCGCATCGTGTTCCCGCTGCTCAAGCCGATGAGCATTACCATCGTGATCTTGAACAGCCTGTGGATCTGGAACGACTACCTGCTGCCGTCGCTGATCCTCAACAGCCCGAATTTGCGGACGATTCCGCTTGCGACCTATTCGTTTTTCGGCCAATATACAAAGCAGTGGGATTTGGCGCTGGCCGCGCTGGTGCTCAGCGTGCTGCCAATCATCATTTTTTTCCTGACGCTGCAAAAGCATATTATTGAAGGAATTACAGCCGGTTCCGTAAAAGGATAACAGTTCAACATCTTCCACCTTTATGTTCAATATTCTCGGTGTTCCGGGTTAACACAACTCTTTACAATAAACCATGTAGACAACGAAACAAAAGAAAAAAGGGAGGCTTTACACAATGAAAAAGTTAACGATGGTAAGCTTGGCTGCCGCGATTTCGCTTTCGATGATTGCAACCGGCTGCGCCAAAAAAGAAGAATCCGGCTCCACGTCCAGCCCGGCTGCAACAAACGGGGCAGCGGCTACCGCGGAAAGCGGCAAACCGGTTACAATTAAAATGTTCCAGTTCAAGGTCGAAATCGCCGATCAGCTCGCCAAGCTGGTGGATGAATACCATAAAGAAAATCCGAACGTTACGATTCAGATCGATACAGTAGGCGGCGGCGCGGACTACGGCGCAGCGCTGCTGGCGAAATTCAACTCCGGCGACAAGCCTGATATTTTCAACAACGGCGGCTTCTCCGACCTCGACAAATGGATCGAGAACCTCGAAGACTTGTCCGACCAGCCTTGGGTGAAGGACCTCGTCCCGGTTGCCAAAGAGCCAATGACCAAAGACGGCAAGCTTTACGGCCAACCGCTGAACCTCGAAGGCTACGGCTTCCTGTACAACAAAGACCTGTTTGCCAAAGCGGGCATCACCGAGCTGCCAAAAACGATTACCCAACTGGAAGACGCAGCGAAAAAACTGCAAGCCGCCGGTACTACACCTTTCGTAAACGGCTATGGCGAATGGTGGGTCCTGGGCAACCATTTCGTGAACATTCCGTTCGCACAGCAGCCTGATCCGAACGCCTTCATCGACGGCCTGAACAAAGGCACGGCGAAAATTCCGGGCAACGAAGCCTTCAACAACTGGGTGAGATTGTTCGACCTGCAATTGCAATACGGCAACAAAAACCCGCTGCAAACCGACTACAAAACGCAAGTAACGGATTTTGCAACCGGCAAAGCGGCCATGACGCAACAAGGCAACTGGACGCAAGTCGAGCTGTCGCAAACGAATCCGGACCTGAAGGTTGGCTTCCTGCCAATGCCAATCAGCGACGACGCAACGGCTAACGACAAGCTGCCTGTAGGCGTACCGAACAACTGGGTGATCAACAAAAACTCCGCTGTGAAGGAAGAAGCGAAGAAATTCCTGAACTGGATGGTTACTTCCGAAACAGGTAAAAAATATATCACGAACGAATTCAAGTTCATCCCGGCGTTCACGACGATCTCCGCAGACGAATCCGTTCTTGGACCGCTGGCTTCCGATATCATGAAATACAGCCAAGCCAACAAAACGTTGAGCTGGAACTGGTTCAAATTCCCGGGCGGCGAAGCGTCCAGCAAAAAATTCGCCGATACGATGCAAGCGTATGTAGCGAAAAAAGTAACGAAAGAGCAAATGCTCGACGAATTCCAAAAAACGTGGGACAGCTTGAAAAAATAAGCTGCCTCGATCGTCAAAACCCCGGCCGATGCCGGGGTTTTGTTGTTGTTGGCGTCGCGTTGCGCCGTGCGCGGAAAATCCGCCGCCTGGCGCAGACGGCAAGAAAGACAGCAAACGCTGATTGACAGGGCTGTCTGCTTGGGCAGAAATGACTCGTGCGATGCGGTTTACACCTCGAGGACAACACAAAGACGGCCCGCTGGCGAGCCGTCTTTGTCGGTATATGGATGTGCGGTGTTATCTGACGAACGTGTTGCTTTGCAGCTGCTGCTCGGCGATTTGCACAAGCTTGCGAGTGATATGGCCGCCGATGGCGCCGGCATCGCGGGAAGCCATGAAGCCGTAGTAACCGTCTTGAGGAATCTGGATGCCAAGCTCTTGAGCAACCTCTACCTTCATTTGGTCCAATGCGGCTGTGGCTTGCGGGACGACTAAGCTGTTGCTGGATCTTTTTGACATGTTCATCATCCTTTCGTGGGAGAGTAACGTTAGTATGGCCGGTAAGCGTTCTATTATGCAGGACAAGAAAAAAACACGGCCTGTTGCAGTGAATAGATTGGCATGGATGGCAGATAGCACGGGTAAGCTAGAGATAAGGACAAGAATGTCAAGAAAGGGAGGAAGACGGATGGAGGCTTATGACAGCATTATCGTCGGCGGGGGGATTGCCGGCTTGCAGGCTGCGATTCAGCTTGGCCGTTACGAGCACAAGGTGTTGGTCATTGACAGCGGCAGCGGACGTTCTTCGATGTGCCGCAGCTATCACAATGTGCTGGGTTGGCCGGATGGCGTGTCGGGCGAGGAGCTGCGGCGACTCGGCCGATTGCAGGCGGAGCGGCTTGGCGTGGCGTTTGCCGCCGACGAGGTGGTGCAAGCGGTGGCTGTCGGCAAGAACGGCCCGCAGTTCGAGCTGTGGGGGAAAACCGGCAAAGGGTATGAAGCAAGCACTTTGCTGCTGGCGACAGGTTTGCTCGACCGCTGCCCGGATGTGCCGGGCTTGCGGAGTTGTCTGGGATTGACCGTCTATGTCTGCCCGGACTGCGACGGCTACGAAATTCGCGATAAATCAACGCTGGTGCTGGGCAGCGGCGATGCCGGGGCTTCGATGGCGCTGCTTCTGCGGGAGCGGACGTCCAAGCTGCTGTATGTCAATCACGGCCATAAAGCCGTCAAAGCCGAGCTGCTGACGGCGTTGCAGGCGCAAGGGATCGGTTATGAAGCGGGCGATATCGTCTCTGTGCAGACGGAAGGCGAAGGACAGTTCGGCGGCGTGACTTTGGCCAGCGGCCAGCGCCTGGCGGCGGAGCGGGCGTTCATTGCCTTCGGCTGCAACGAGGTGCGCTCCGATCTGGCCCGTCAGCTTGGCGCGGAGCGGCTGGAGAATCGCCATATCGTGACCGATCCGCGCAGCAAAATGACCAGCGTGCCCAACGTCTGGGCTGCCGGGGATGTCGGCGTGCATGCCGAGCAGGTGACGATTGCGATGGGCGAAGGCTCGCAAGCGGCCATCTGGATGCACAAAGCGCTTGTGGCGCAGCGCGAGGCGCGGCGGCCGCAGCAGCCCGTCCTGCCTTAGCGGACGGGGGACTCCTCCAAGCGCCCAAGCTCCAGAACCTCCGAAGCTGCTGCTTCTATAGCTGCAATAGCTTCTACGGCTTCTGCGGAGCTTGCGGCATCGGCCGCCGAGCCCATCGAGCGTCCAAACGCCGGCAGCACGTGCCCGTAATGCGCCAGCGCCTGCTCGCCAAGCGGCGTGAGCCCGTATTCGCCGCGCCGGATGCGGATGAACCAGCGGTAGACGTTCTTCTGCAGCAGGCCGGCGACGGCGCGATGGCCGGTAAGCTCACGCAGCCGTCGCGGGCTGAGCGGGCCTTGCTCGCGCAGCAAATAGGCGCAGTGCAGCGATCTCTCGCGGTAGGCGGTCATCAGCTTTTGCCGGGTACTGCCGCCGACGTTATAATCGCCGCTGCGTTCGTGAAATTCCTGCACCACCCGGCCTGCCGCCCGTTTATTGGCGCGCAGCGTATAGGGCACCGGCTCGCTGACGATTTCGACAGCGGGCTGTTTGCGTTTGAAAAATTGCACGGTAATAACGCCCAGCCCCAGCATCCGGCACAGGCGGCTGATGTCGTCCCAATGCAGCCGATGCGGCGCCCGGCCCTTATTCGGCAGCTCGAAGGCGACATATACGTCGCTCGTCAGCTTCAGCCGCTCAATGCCCTGCACGAGCAGCGGTATATTGAAGCTTTTTTTCAGCTCGACGACAACCGGCGGCTCGTCGCCGCGAATCGCGACCAGATCGCAGTGCTTCACCTCGCCGCGAACTGCGTAGCCGCGCTCCTCGAAGAATCGTTTGATCGGAGCGTACAGCTCCGTTTCGTGCTGAATCGGCATGGTCCTTCAGCGGCCTCCTTGCCCGCCGCGCAGCGCGCTGCGGAATGTATGTTCTCTATTATAGCACAGCCGTGCCGGCGATTTCTTTTTTCGCAGCGTTAAAATTTCGGGAAACTTATCCTCAAGGAGCGCATAGGATTGTAATACACAAATCACCATCACGAGCTGACCTGAAAGAGATGAGGTAGCAGTGAAAGGAGGTACCCATGGACATATTCAAGAGGATCACGGAGCACCGGACGGAGAAGCAGAAGCTGGCATGGACCGGTACGTTCGCGGAGTACATAGAATTGGTTCGGCACAATCCCGGATTGGCGAAGCCGGCGCACACCCGTGTCTATGAAATGATCGCTTCTCAGGGTATCGACGACGAGAGCGGGCAGAAGTCCTACAAGTTCTTCAATCAGGAGATGTTCGGTCTGGACCGTTCCATCGAAAAGCTGGTGGAGGAATATTTCCATTCCGCCGCCCGCCGGTTGGATGTGCGCAAGCGGATTCTGCTCTTGATGGGACCCGTGAGCGGCGGTAAATCGACGCTGGTGACGATGCTCAAGCGCGGCTTGGAGCGCTTCTCCATGACCGACCGCGGAGCGGTGTATGCGATCAAGGGCTGCCCGATGCACGAGGAGCCGCTGCATTTGATTCCGCAGGAGCTGCGGGAGGAGGTCGAGCGCGAGCTGAACGTGCGCATCGAAGGCGCGTTGTGCCCGTCGTGCCAAATGCGGTTGAAAACCGAATACAACGGCTGCATTGAAGATGTGCAGGTCGAGCGCGTATTCATTTCCGAAGAAAACCGGATCGGCATCGGCACCTTCAGCCCGTCCGACCCGAAATCGCAGGATATCGCCGATCTGACCGGCAGCATCGACTTCTCGACGATTACCGAGTTCGGTTCCGAATCGGACCCGCGGGCCTACCGTTTCGACGGCGAGCTGAATAAAGCGAACCGCGGGATTATGGAGTTCCAGGAAATGCTCAAATGCGACGAAAAGTTTCTGTGGAATTTGCTGTCGCTGACCCAGGAGGGCAATTTCAAGGCCGGAAGGTTCGCGTTGATTTCCGCCGATGAATTGATCATTGCGCATACGAACGAATCGGAATATAAGACGTTTATCGCCAATAAAAAGAACGAAGCGCTCCAGTCGCGGATGATCGTCATGCCGGTGCCGTATAACCTCAAGGTGACGGACGAGGAAAAAATTTATTTCAAGCTGATCGGGCAAAGCGATATGTCGCATATTCATATTGCGCCGCATGCGCTGCGGGCCGCCGCGATTTTCTCGATTCTGACCCGACTCAAGGAAACGAAAAAGCAGGGCATGGACCTGTTGAAAAAAATGCGCATGTACGACGGGGAAGCCGTCGAAGGCTACAAGGAAGCCGATCTCAAGGAGATGCAAAACGAGTTCACTGACGAGGGCATGAGCGGCATCGACCCGCGTTATGTCATCAACCGGATCTCCAGCGCCCTGATCCGCCAGGATTTGCAGTGCATCAATGCGCTTGACGTGCTGCGCGCGCTCAAGGACGGCCTTGACCAGCACCCTTCGATAACAAAGGATGAGCGAGAGCGGTTCTTGAACTTCATCTCCGTGGCGCGCAAGGAATACGACGAGTTGGCGAAGAAAGAAGTGCAAAAAGCATTTGTCTATTCCTTCGAAGAATCGGCCAAAACGCTGTTCGACAACTATCTTGACAACATCGAGGCTTATTGCAACTGGGGCAAAATCAAGGACCCGCTGACCGGCGAGGAGATGGACCCGGATGAGCGGCTGATGCGTTCGATCGAAGAGCAAATCGGCATATCGGAAAATGCCAAAAAAGCGTTCCGCGAAGAAATCCTTATTCGCATCTCGTCTTACTCGCGCAAGGGGCGCAAGTTCGATTACAGCAGCCACGAGCGGCTGCGCGAAGCGATTGAGAAAAAGCTGTTCGCCGACCTCAAGGATATCGTCAAAATCACCACGTCGACGAAAACGCCGGACGAACGCCAGCTCAAACGGATCAACGATGTGACGAAGCAGTTGATCGACGAGCACGGCTACTGCCCGGTCTGCGCCAACGAGCTGCTGCGGTATGTCGGCAGCTTGCTGAACCGCTAAGCCCTTCAGAAAACAGTTGTTCGCAACGATAGTCGGACATAAGCAAAAGCGCGAGCTTACAGGCGTTACGGCCTGATAGCTCGCGCTTTTTGGCGTGCGAAAGAGGTCTGACGGACGGGATGCGCTCCAGCTTGCTTGTAGATTGCGGGCGGTTTTGGGCGCGAGAAGCCGCATGGCGGCGAAGGCTTGCGGTTTATCTGGAGCCGACGGCGGCCGGCAGCGTTATGCGCACGGTTGTGCCCTCGTTCAATTCGCTGGAAATCGTCATCTGTCCGCGATGATTTTCGATGATTTTGTAGCTGACCATGAGTCCAAGCCCGGTGCCTTTTTCTTTGGTCGTATAAAAAGGCTCGCCGAGCCGCGGCAGCCGCTCTTCGGGAATGCCGATGCCGTTGTCGGTAAACGTCAAGGCGACTTCACGGCTGCCGGAACGCGTCGCCTCGACGATGATTTCCCCGCCTTCGGCCATCGCGTCGATGGAATTGGTCAGCACGTTGATGAATACCTGCTTGATCTGATTTTCGTCGCACAAAATCGGCGGCAAATCGTCCTCCAGCCGGCCGATGATTTCCACGTTGTTCATCAGCGCCTGCGAGCTCATCAACGCGATCGTGTTGTTGACGATATCGGCGACGGCCTTCGATTGGAAGGAAACGGCTTGCGGCTTGGCAATGACCAGAAATTCGCTGACGATGAAATTAATCCGCTCAAGCTCGGACAGCATGATGTCATAATAATGGGCGAAGTCGTTATGCTTGCTTTTGAGCAGCTGCGCAAAGCCTTTCAGCGAAGTGAGCGGGTTGCGAATTTCGTGGGCGACGCCGGCGGCGAGCTGGCCGACAATCGACAGCTTTTCCGATTTGATCAGCAGCTCTTCGGCCCGTTTTTCCTCGGATATATCTTTATAAATGACGTACACGCCGGCAATTTCCTCGTCAACGACAATCGGCACGTTGATCAGGCTGAGCGAGATGGTATGGCCCAGCTTGTGGATCAGCGAAATCCGGTAGGTCTGCGTTTCACCGAGCAGTGTCCGCTGAAAATGCTCCTGCCAGCGCAGCGCGTCTTCGGGCGCAACCATGTGCTGGACCGACTGCCGCAGCAGCTCGTCCGCGCTGTAGCCGGTAATGCGCTCTGTCGCCGGGTTGACGCTGATGAAGTGTGCCTCGCGGTCAAACGAGCAAATGCCGTCGGGGTTGTTCTCGAACAGCGATTTGTAGCGCTGCTCGCTTTCCTCCAGCCTTTTCTCTGCGCGCGTGCGCTCGTAAATCGCCTGAATCATCGCATAGGAGCGGAAAAACAGATCGTCCGTGCTTTGCGCGACCAGACTGCGCAGCTTCCCGGCCGAATCGCCGCCCAGGGGAAAGCCAAGCGCCTTCTCAGCGTTGGCAATGCGCAGCAGCTCCATGACCTTCAGAATATGCTCGCGATGAATGCGCGCGGCGGAAGCGGTTTTGACCCACTGACGCTCAGCGGTTCCCAAATATACGATGCCTTTGGACGGATCGTAATGCGTGATGAAATTCATATTGACCAGATTGGATTGGTCGATCAAACGAAAGCCGTCTTCGAACAGCCATTCTTCGAAGGCTTCGAGGGAAGCGGAATAATAAAAGACGTCATCCAGCGTATGAATACGGTATTCTTTATCGCGGATACATTCGATTTTAATGACATCGGCGGCAGGTATAAGCAGCGTGGCCGATCCTTTTTTGCCGTCGCGTGTAACCGGGATTTTGCGCATGCGTTCAGCTCCTGATTGATTTGCTGCTGTACCTACATTATACCTCTTTTGGGCAGATAAATGTTTGCGGCCGCCCGTTTTTCTTATTTATAATAATTATAAAATAATATTGACTTTTATCTTATATTATTTATAATAATTATTAAGTGATACTCATTATCAGCGAATGAAACGCGAGAGGATGTGGAGCCATGTACGATGTTATTATTATCGGCGGCGGACCGGCGGGGGCGTCGGCAGCGATTTATACGGCCAGAGGCAGCTTGCGCACACTGGTGATCGACAAAGCGCCCAATACCGGAGCGCTGGCTGTTACGCACAAAATCGCCAATTACCCGGGCGTCGAGGACCCGCTGACCGGCAAGGAATTGCTGGAGCGGATGCGCAGCCAAGCGGCGGGCTTTGGCGCAGAATTCGTGCAAACGACGATTACGGCTGTCGATCTGGAAGGCGAAACCAAATACGTCTTTACGGCTGACGGCATTTATGAAAGCAAAGCGGTTATCGTCGCGACTGGCTCCAAGGGACGTAACCGGATGCTTCCGGGTGAGGAACGGCTGCTCGGACGCGGTGTGAGCACATGTGCCACCTGCGACGGCGCTTTCTTCGTCGGCAAGACGGTAGCGGTGATCGGCGATTCCGAAGAGGCGCTTGATGAAGCGCAGGCGCTGACCAAGTTTGCGAGCAAGCTGGTGTTTATCGTGCCGCGGCCGGAGCTGCAGGGCGTCAGCCATGTGCCGGAGCTGGCCAACACGGAGCTGCGCTTCAAAACCAAGCCGCTGGAAATTATCGGCGATGAGCGGGTAACGGCCGTGAAGGTGCGCAGC
Source organism: Paenibacillus athensensis (assembly GCF_004514475.2). GTDB lineage: Bacteria > Bacillota > Bacilli > Paenibacillales > NBRC-103111 > Paenibacillus_AL > Paenibacillus_AL athensensis. The sequence continues at coordinate 76,598 of NZ_MYFO02000012.1, forward strand.
GGTGCGGGCGCGGAGGAAGAGCTGGAGGTCGACGGCGTGTTTGTGTTCATGTCGGGGAGTAAGCCCGGCACCGATTTTTTGCAGGATCAAGTGCCTTTGGATGAAGACGGCTTTATGATCGTCGATGCGTTCATGCAATCGTCGGTTCCCGGCGTATTCGGAGCCGGCGAGGTGCGGCGCTCCCCGGTCAAGCAAGCGGTCGTCGCTGCTGCCGACGGCGCGATTGCTGCGATGGCGGTCGACAAGTTTATCAACAAACGGGCTCAACTGATCCCGCAATATAAGTAAATACAGGTACTTTTAAAAAAGGAGAGAAACGCCATGTCTAATGTCATTGTTTATTCCAGCACTAACTGTCCCTACTGCCAACAGCTCAAAAAATATTTGACGGATCAAAACGTCGCTTATGAGGAGCGCAATATCGATTTGAACGATCAATACGGTCAGGAGCTGCACGATATGGGTATGATGTCGCTGCCGGTAACGGTCATCGGCGAGCATAAAATTCTTGGTCTTAATGTTACCCGGTTGAAAAAAGCGCTGGCCGAAGCGGCTGTTTGACGAGGAGGAACCGACATGACACAAGCACAATTCACGATCACTGAACAACCTGCCGTGGCCAAAATCGGCCTGCCGGCGCCAAGCTTCAGCCTGCTGTCCACCAAAAATATGGAAACGCTCGACGAGCGTGTTACGCTGGAGGACTACCGCGGGAAATGGCTCGTCTTTTTCTTCTGGCCATTTGACTTTACCTTTGTGTGCCCGACGGAAATTACTGCCTTCAGCGACCATTACGAGCAGTTTCTGGAGCTGGATTGCGAAATTGTCGGCGCGTCGGTCGACAGTGTGTACACGCACCGGGCCTGGACACAGACGCCTCGCGAGCAAAACGGCATCGGCGCTGTCCGGTTCCCGCTGGTCAGCGACTTTTTCAAGGAAACGGCTCGCGCTTACGGTGTCTTGGACGACGAATCCGGCGCGGCGCATCGCGGCTTGTTTATCATCGATCCCGACGGCGTGCTGCGTTATCAAGTCGTCACCGACATGAACGTTGGCCGGAGCGTCGATGAGACGCTGCGCGTCCTGCAGGCGCTGCAAGCAGGCGGCCTCTGTCCGGCGAACTGGAAGCCGGGGGACAAGACGCTGTAAGGAAAGCTTGTTATCCAAGGAAGCAGGCAGCCAGTCGGTCAGTCAGGATGCCTGCAAATCTGAATCGTTTTATGTAAGCAAAACCTCTGCAAGCCCCTGAGAAGGAGCCGCTCGCAGAGGTTTTGTCCGTTTGGCGGCGGAAGTTGAGCTGTAGCCGGATTTTACGGCAGCCAGACGCGAAGGGGCAGCGAATCGCCGGCGGCTGCAGCCGGTCGTAAAAGTGGCGTTCGGCAGATAAGGTTTACATAGTGCTTGTGGGCAAAGTAAGCTAAACTAGAATAGCGCAGAAGCGCAAGATTCGACATCCGGGGGATCGACCATGAGTAACCTTTCAACACAACCGGCGCGTGTGCGGCTGACGGAGATCAATATCGTGCGGGCCATCGCGATTCTGGCCGTGATCATGATTCACGCTACCTCCGAAGGGACGTACGTGCCCGTAGCGGGCAGTTCCACGCAGCGGATGTTTTTTTCGCTGAATATGTTCGGTTCGTTTGCCGTTCCCGTGTTTATTTTTGTTAGCGGGCTGGTTTTGTTTTATCGGTATGATGCCGGCTGGCGGGCGCGCGATACGGTGGAATTTTATAAAAAAAGAATCATCAGCGTCGTGTATCCGTATGTGTTGTTTTCGCTGTTTTATGATTTGTTTTATCAATATCTGAACACGCGGACGCTCAGCTTCAGCTTGGTCGGGTTCCTCAAACTGCTGCCGCTGGGCGATGCCGGTTATCATTTGTATTTCATGATCATCATTATGCAATTCTACGTGCTGTTTCCGCTGCTGCTCTCGGCGTTCAAAGCGTGGCCGTTGCTGGCCCGCGCCATGCCGGCGGTTGCCGTGCTTGTCCAGCTTGTATATCATGTCGCAACATCAGGCATCGTAGTACCGCACAGTGCGACGTTGTTTATCACGTATTTCGCCATTTTTGTGCTTGGCGGCTATGTCGGCATCCATTATCCGGCAGCGAGCGTTTGGGCGAGGCGTTACTGGGGCGTGCTGCTGGCGGGGGCGCTGATTGCGGGTGCGGCTTTCGTCGGGCTGTATTGGCTGGTGTACTACGGCAAACAGCCTGTCGCCGGGGGCTGGTTCCGGCTGGCCTACAATGCGTTCGCACTGCTGGCCGCCGTGGCGCTGATCGGCTGCGGCAAGCGATTGCTGGAGAGCGGCGGCTGGCCGGTCAAGGCGCTGCTACGGCTTGGACAGGTTTCCTTTGGCCTGTATCTGGTGCATCCCGCCGTACTCAGTGCAATCAAGGCGGTGGTGGATACGCCGGGGGATATTGCAGCTTTTCGCTGGTATATTGCCGGTTATTGGGTGACGACTGTAGCGGGTACCTGGCTGCTGGTCGAGGTCTATTTGCGTCTCCAGCGCAGGTGGCTGAACCGGCGAAGCCGCCAGGGCAAGCGTCAGCGGGGAGAACAGTAGGTAAAGATACGGGCTGCGATGCTGCGGTTTCCGCACCGTGAAAGCGAGTAATGGAGCGTAGTGCCGGTCGTATGTCGGTGGTGAGGTCCGGCTTTGACGCTGCTTTTTGCATCCAATCGGTTGTTCGGAGAGAAAGCGGCAGCTTTTTGAGGTAGGGAGAAGAGGGGGACATCCCGTTCAAACCGGATCGCGCGCGAGTTCCGGCGTCCGGTACGGGCCTTATAAGGGTCCGATAGGACGGGTTGCAGCTTAGGCTGCTTATTTTGATTATAGGTAAATCCTATCAATTGAAAAGTTTTTATATATTAGACTTATCAATCTCCCGGCGTATAATGAAGTCATCAAGCTTGCAGCCGCGCTCGCGGCCAGCAGGCAGGAAGCGGGGGATGCACAATGACAGCATCGAATAGTCAGGAATGGAAGGCCCAGCAATACGACACGGCGATGAGTTTTGTTTCCAAATACGGGGAGTCTGTGCTGGAGCTGCTTGCTCCTCAGCCTGGCGAGCGGATTCTCGATCTGGGCTGCGGCACGGGCGATTTGGCCGCCGAGCTGGCGCGGCGCGGGGCTGTGCCGGAGGGCATCGACGTCTCGGCGTCGATGATCGAGGAGGCCCGGGTCAAATATCCGGGCCTGCCGTTCGCGGTGGCGGATGCAACCGCCTACCGCAGCGAGCGCCGCTTTGACGGCGTATTCTCCAATGCTGCGCTGCATTGGGTCAAGCCGCCGGAAGCGGCGGTGGAAACCGTCCGGCAGGCGCTGCGGACGGGGGGACGCTTTGCCGCCGAGTTTGGCGGCAAAGGCAACATCGCCGCGATTGCCGGTGCGGTCGCGGCGGAGCTGGCCGGCCTGGGGATCGATGCCCAGGCCCGCAATCCGTGGTATTACCCGAGTATCGGGGAATATACCACGCTGCTGGAGGCGCACGGCTTCCGCGTGGCCGGCGCCTGGCATTTTGACCGCCCGACGCCGCTTGCGGGCGGGGAGAACGGCTTGCGGCTGTGGATTGACACGTTCGCCGCGTTTTTTTTCGCCGGCTTCGATGCCGGCGTCAAGGAGCGGGCGCTGCAGGCGATCGAAGAGCGGCTGCGCCCGCAGCTGTACAAGGACGGCCAGTGGACGGCCGACTATGTGCGGATTCGCGTGCTGGCGTATCGCGAAGAGTAAGCGCGGCGGCTGCCGGATGCAGAGCCGCCGTCCGTCGGCTGTCCGGCGCCGAGTGCGGCAGCGGCGCTACGAACGCTGCTGGAGCGCTCAGGCAGCGGCTGGCAGAGCCGGAGGTGCAGACGCCGGAAGCACAACAAAAAAGCGAACCTCACGGAGAAGGTCGCTTTTTTGTTGCCTGCCGGAAGCGCGCGCCGTAAGTGCCGGGGCTCTGCGACGGTGTGCCGCTGGACGGGATCAACCGCCAGCCGATGGGAACAGGCCGTGTCTAACGGGCATCAAGCTGAGCCGGAGACGTCGCCGCCAATTCGTTTGGGGCGTCGATCTCGCCCCGCTCCGGTCCGCTCGCTGTGCGCCCGCCGAAGGCCGCGCTCATCCGAATCCGTCCGCTCTGCGCCCGCCGAAAGCCGCGCTCGCCCGAATCCGTCCGCTCTGCGCCCGCCGAAGGCCGCTCTCGCCCGAATCCGCCCGCTCTGCCAACCGAGAGCTGATCTCGCCCGCTCGCGAATCCGCCCCCCCGCGCATCGCCTCAGCCGGAATCGCGAATGATAAACTGCGAGCTGAGCACGATTTTTTCCGCCAGCCTGCCGGGGTGCTGAATGCGATAAAGCAGCATTTCAACCGCACGGATACCAAGTGATTCCTTGCCCAGCTCAATCGTGCTGAGCGCCGGGTCGGCATAAGCCGACATTTCGATATTGTCGAAGCCGATGACCTTGGTTTGGCCGGGCACGGAGACGCCCTTCATCTTCAGCAGCGCAATCAGCTCCAGCGCGATATGGTCATTGGCGCAAATGAAGCCGTCAGGCAGCGAAGTCGCTTCGCTGGCCACCAGCTTGCGCTCCAGGCTGGAAGCGGCGAATTCGGTGCTGTAGGCGATGCTCCATTTTTTCAAAACCAGCTCATGGGCCGGACCGGCCACGTCCTCCATCGCCAGACGCGCGCCCCACCAGCGCTCCTTGAAGCTGATCGCGTAGGAGTCGTCGCCGATAAACACAATGCGCTTGCAGCCGGCAGACAGCAGACGCTTGCAGGCCAGCTTGCCCGAATCCAGATTGTTATTCAGCACGCAATCGGCTTCGACCAGCGGCTCTTCGTGATCGACGAGCACGAACGGCAAGCCGCTTTGCTTCAATGAGATGACGGCCTGCGAAGGAAAGGTGCCGACGAGAATATGGCCTATGCAGGCGCTGCGCTCCAGATAACGCGGAATCTTGAGGTGCTGCTGCTCGGATACCGGCAGCGGTACGATGATATGCTCGTAGCCGTGCTCCTTGCACGTGGCCATGATCCCGGCCAGCACCTTGCCCCAGAAGCCTGTCTCCTGAAAATGGCGGCTGTCAATCCACACCAGAATATAAGGTATGACTGGCTCCGTTTCCGCGCTGCTGTCCTGCTCGTCGGCTGCGAAGGCGTCAGGTTTGCCAAAGTCCGACCCTTTCCCGGAGCGGACCTTGTAGCCCATTGCCCGCGCCGCTTCCTGAATGCGCTTGCGATTCTCCTGGCTGACGCCCGATTTGCCTGATAGCGCCTGCGAGACGGTAAATTTGGATATGCCAAGCCGGTCGGCGATTTGCTGCATCGTAATTTTCTTGCTCATAAAGGCACCTGCCAAGTTTGTATAATAACAAAACTAACAGCTTTAATTGTTCGCTATTTTGGAGGAGAAGTCAAGCCATTTTTGAAAATTTTTCGACATCATTCTGCAAATTTCTTCGTTGACCTTTCGAGGGAAAGGGTTTACATTATATACATAACAAACATTAGTTAGGCTAACAAAACTAACGAAATTAAATTGACCCCATGAATCTATGGCTTAGGAGGCTGTACCCATGTCCCAAACCGTTATTTTTTACGATCCCGCGTTTCCCTTTGAAGGAGTGCGCCCCGGTGCCGGCGAGCGGGAAACACTGCATGCGTTGGGCCGCGTCGTCGATGCTGATTCGTTGAGCGCCGCGCTGGCCGAAGCCGACAGCTTCGTGCATCTGCACGGACGTTATTTCCCTAAGTCGGCCTGGCCGGCGATTGTCGCGCATTTGCAGCGCGGAAAAGGTCTGGTTCATGCGGGCAGCGCTCCGTTCCGCATTCCGGCATACCGGGAGGGCGGGACCTGGCAGCTGGAGGCCGAGCAAACGGGCTATCACCAGCAGCTGCAAATTCATGAAGTGCTGCCAGTCGACCCGGCTCCGGTGGCGCGCTACGAGGCGTTCTCCGACCTGCCGCTGCTGTCGGGCAGCGAGGATCTGTTCAGCATTCAGCCGACGGTCGGTCTTGTGCTGCACGTTACCCGTTACGACGATCATCCTTATCCGGGCCACGTCGGCTCCAGCGGTCCGATGGATGCGCATATCGTTCCGCTGCTCAAGGGGCTGTCTGCGGTTGACCGCGAGGTGGCGGCACCCGTCGTCCTGTTGGAGAATACGAAAGGGGATTTTGCCGGCGGGCGCTGGATCTTCATGAATACGGTAGCGGACGAGCGCTTCTGGGCCGGCGGCGGCGCGGCGCTTCTGGGCCGCTTGAGCGCGTATACCGGACGCGGCGTGACCGAGATATGGCTGAAAACAAACTACGCCTGCTACGATCCCGGCGACCGGGCGTCGCTGCAGCTGCAGTTGCAAACGCTGCGTGGCGCTGCGGGCAACGACTCATGGACGTTCGCTCTTGAGGTACGGCACGGCGACGAGGCTGTGTGGAGCGGTGAGGCGTCGCTGCCGGCGTCGCGCGAGCTGAGCTTCCATCGCATTCCGCTGCCTTTTGACGTGCGTCCCGGCTATTACAGCGTCGAGTGCGCTGCGCGTTCGTCGGCAGGCGAGACGCGGACCTTCCGGCAAGGCTTCTGGGGCTTCGACGCCGAGCTGCTGCGCGAAGGCGAGCCGCTGGCGGCCGGGCGCGATTATTTTATTAAAGATGGCCGTCCGCTGCCGATTGTCGGCATGACGTATATGACCAGCGACGTGGCGCGCAAGTTTTTGTTCATGCCGAATTGCGCGGTATGGGATCGCGATATGGCCCAAATGGCGCACGCCGGCATCAACCTGCTGCGCACCGGCATCTGGACGGCATGGCGTCAGGTGATGTTCGTCGACGGACATCCGAGCGAGGAAGTGCTGCGCGCGATCGACGCGTTCTTTTTGACCTGTAAAAAGCACGGGCTTGAAGTCACGTTCAACTTCTTCGCGTTTACGCCGGAGGCGTGGGAGGGAGAAAATCCGTATCTCGATCCGCGCAGCGTAGAAGCGCAAAAGCGGCTGATCGCCGCGGTGGTGTCCCGTCATGCCGCATCGACGCACGTGCATTGGGATTTGATTAACGAGCCTTCGATGTTCAATCCGGCCAAGCCGTTCAGCGGTCCGCAGTCGGCGCACGACCGCTTCGAGCAGGCGGCTTTTGTCGAGTGGCTGCAGGAGCGTCACGGCGATATCCGCCGCTTGCAGGAGCGCTGGAATATGACGCCGCTGGAGCTGCCTGATTTTGCTTCCGTACGTTTGCCTGACGCCGCGAATATGAATCTGAACACAACGGAGCCGCTGCCTAAGAAGGGCGGACCGTGGCTGGACTACACGCTGTTTACGATGGAGATGCACAATCGCTGGGCACGCGAGCTGATCGCGACGATCCGCAGCATCAATCCGCGTCAGCTGGCGACGGTCGGTCAAGACGAGGGGCTGGGCGCGCAGCGTCCGTCGCCGTTGTTTTACGCCGAGGCGGTCGATTATACGACAGTACACAGCTGGTGGCTGATGGACCAGCTCGTCTGGGACGGCATTTTCTCGAAAGCGCCGGATAAGCCGAATCTGATTCAGGAAACGGGCATCATGTATGTGGAGACGCCGGACGGCCGGGCCAAGCGCTCCGAGGAGGAGCTGCGCAACATTCTGGAGCGCAAGTATGCCTACAGCTTTTCGACGGGCGGCGCGGGAGCGGTGCAATGGATCTGGAATATTAACTTCTATATGAACAATATCAACGAATCGAACATCGGCGCGCTGCGGGCGGACGGCACGGAGAAGCCGGAAGCGAACGTCTCGTACGATTTCGGGGCCTTTATGGCAGCGGCGCGCGATTTGTTCGTCGAACGCAAGCTGGAGGAGGTTGTCGTGGTTTTCCCTTACTCCAACGACTTTTCGACGCGCAAGCTGGCCTTCGACGCGACGTCGAAGCTGACGCGCACGCTCGCGTACGAAATGAACGTGCCGTTCCGCGCGCTCGGCGAATATCATCTGGATTCGCTGGTCCAGGACGGCGCGAAGCTGATCATTGTGCCTAGCGCGCACAATTTCAGCGACGAAGCGCTCGCGAAGCTGACCACGCATGTGCGCGAGCGGGGCGGCACGCTGCTGGTCACCGGACCGCTCGGCCTCGACGAATATTGGACGCCGGTCGCCCGGCTGACCGATGTCGTCGGCGAGACGGTGCTGGGCAACGTGCAGCGTGAGGAAATGCTGGCGCTGGGCGGACGCCAGCTGCCGGTTTCGTTCGGCGGGGCGCGGATCGCCGAAGCGTGCAAGGAAACCGCCGCGTCGGACGGCGGTTCGGCTGTACGGGCGGGCGTAAGCGAAGTGCGCACGTATCCGCTGGGGCAGGGGGCGCTCATTTGGTGCCCGCTGCCGGTGGAGCTGAACGAGCGTTCGGAGCCGCTTGTTCAGCTGTACGCGCACGCGCTGGCGCAAGCCGGCGTCGGCGCGGAGCTGATCTGGACGCGCGGCGGCGAGCTGCCGGGCGTATACGGCCGCAAGCTGAGCTTCCGCGACGGCGCGCTGTATGTGTTCGTCTCCGAGTTTGCGGCGGACGCCGAGATCGAGGTGACGGACCCGACAAGCGGAGCGAGCTATGCATTTGAGCTGGAGTCGGAGCGGACCGTTATGTTTGCGACGCGTGCCAGTGGCGAATTGCTGGCAGTATATCGCCCGCACGAGGTAAAGGTGAGCGTTGTCGTGCCGGCAGCGGCTGCCGAATGCGTCGTGAAAACGGTATAAGGCTTGATTGGATTAAGGCTGTCCCCGGCTGTGAAAGCAGCCGGGGCTTTCTTTTTGCTTCCGGCTTCTCCGGTCGGTGATGCAGCGCGCCGGTCGGAGAACCCATTAACCGCCGGGCTGTTTTCTGGTACAATACGGCTAGGGCTTTTTACGGTTAGGGGATGATGGAGTTGGGGCGCAAACGGAGCTATACGGAATCCGAGCTGCTGGATATCACGAAGAAGCTGCTGCTGGAGCACGGCTATGACGGCTTTCATCTGAAGCTGCTGTCGGGACATCTGACCGGCGCGCGCAGCACGATTTATCAATATTTTTCCAGTCGCGAGGAAATTGTTACGGCTTGCATGAAACGCGTGATGCTCAAGGTGCTGGAGAAAACCTCCGCTGTCGACGAAGAAGATGCGATGGCTGCGCTCCGGCAGCTGCTGCACATCTACGTAGAGGAAGCGGAATTCCATCAGCTGCTGGGCGACGCGCATAAAATCCGAACCGGGCATTCCACTGCAGCCGCAGAGGATTTGGCGTTTATTATGCAGGCGCACGAGACGCTGAAGGATCAGTTGTCGCGGATTTTCGAACGGGCATACGCCCAAGGGGGATTGCGCAAGGACGTACCGCTGCCGGTGCAAATCAGCGTGATGTTCAGTCTGATCAATGCGCCGAATATGTTGAATTTGCCGCTTGCGCAGTGGAGCGGGCTTTTGTTTGATATGTGGTTGAAGGGAGCCGGCGGGTGACGGTTTCTGTTTATTTAATTGACATAGGTGTCAATTATGGTGTTTAATAAAGAAGCTGCAGCGCAAGAGTTATCCACCAAAAATGACACATGTGTCATAAAAAGAAACGAGGTCCTGACGATGTATTTGGCTTTACGGGAATTGAACAAATATCGGCTGCGCTTCTCGATGATCGGTCTTATTTTTGTGTTGATTGCTTGGCTGGTTTTTATTTTATCGGGGCTTGGCAACGGCTTGCAAACGCTCGCGGCGTCGACGTTCCAGAACATGAAGGCCGATTATGCCGTCTTCGAGGCAGGCGCTCGCGTTTCGATGAGTCGGTCGCTGCTATCGGCGGACCGGGTGCAAGAGGCTGCCGGGCTGCCCGGCGTCAAGGCTGCTTCGCCGATTGGCAGCAGCATGGCGACGGCAATCCGCGGCGAGGAAGCGGCTGGCGGGACCAAGCTCGATATCGCGCTGATCGGCATCGAGCCGGGCAGCTTTCTGGAGCCGGCGGTTGTGGAAGGAAGCGGCTTGTCGGCTGACCGGCCCGACGGCGTTATCGTCAACCGGACGATGAAGGACGAGGGCTTCCAGCTTGGCGATACGTTCCGGCTGGATGGCTCGACGGCCTCGCTGACGATTGTCGGATTCGTAAGCAACCAAACCTACAATCACGTCGCGTCTGTATTTACGCCAATGCCGAAGTGGAGAACGATTGCGTTTGCGGCGCCCGGGGCCGACAAGGGAATCTCGCAGCCGGTCAACGCGATCATGCTTCAAGGGGAGCAAATCGACGCAACATTGCTTGACAGCCGGTTGGCTGGAACCGAGACCGTGACTCGCGCAGCTGCGATCAAGGGGATGCCGGGCTATAAAGAAGAAAACGGCACGATCATGATGATGCTGGCGTTTCTTCTGGTTATTTCGGCCGTGATGCTCGGCGTGTTCTTCTATGTATTCACCATGCAAAAAACGAATCAGTTTGGCATCATGAAAGCGATTGGCGCAGGAAGCGGATTTCTCGGCCGGGCTGTTGTCTCGCAGGTGTTTGTGGTTTCACTGGTCAGTATTGCCGTCGGCATTGCTTTAACGTATGTGACCGCGGCGTTTATGCCCAAGGGGATGCCTTTTTTGCTGGATACGAAGCTGGTTGCCGCTTATTCAGTGATATTACTGGTGATTGCCGTGCTCAGCTCGCTGGTGTCGGTGCGCAAAATCGTTCATATTGATCCGCTGCAAGCATTAGGGAGGGCCGACTGATGACGTATGGTCTGGAAATGAAGGAAGTTGTCCATTATTACACGGAAGGCCGCAATCGCACAGCCGCGCTGAACCGGGTTTCCATCGCCGTGCAGCCGGGCGAATTCGTTGCCGTCGTCGGTCCGTCGGGCTCGGGGAAAAGCACCTTCCTTTCCGTGGCCGGAGCGCTGCTGACGCCGTCGGAAGGAAAGGTTCTCTTGAACGGCCAAGCCTTCTCGGGCGCTTCGGCCAAGGCGCTGGCCCGCATCCGGCTGCAGGATATCGGTTTTATCATGCAATCATCCAATCTGGTTCCCTATCTGAAGGTGCTGGAGCAACTGCTGGTCGTGAAGAAAATGGCCGGTAAAGTTACGACAGCTGACCGGGCCTATGGAGCCCGCTTGCTGGAGGAGCTGGGGCTGGGAACGAAGCTGTCCGTCTATCCCGAAGAGCTGTCCGGCGGCGAAAAGCAGCGCGTGGCGATTGCGCGGGCGTTCATCAACGACCCGAGCGTCATTTTGGCCGACGAGCCGACGGCCAGTCTTGATACCAAGCGGGCGCATGAGGTTGTGGCGCTGATGGCCAAGGAGGTCAAGTCCCGCGGCAAAGCAGCCGTCATGGTCACACACGATGAGCGGATGCTCGCCTATTGCGACAAGGTGTACCGCATGGAGGATGGTACGCTGGTCAGCTTGTAATAACACGGCTTGCGCCGACAGGGCACGTGTTCATCCACCAGGGTTCTCGCGAGAGGTTCTAACCGCGGGGGCCTTTTTTTTCTGCAAAAAGTCTGTAAAATAAAAAGGGAATTCCTGTGTGGAGGACAAAAAAAGTGGAGCTTTGTTACCTATGGATCGAACAGTATCGGGACGGCAGCTTACGCGAGCAGGGGCTGATTTTTGACCAGCGCTATCGCTATGCGCTCAAAACCGATGACAACGGCGTTTACACGCTGCAGGTGAAGGCGAATTCGTATGATTTGCGCGATTTTTTCCGTGTCGGCGACGAGCCTGGGCCGGCTTTGGTCGGACAGGTTACGGCGATTGTGGGCGAAAATGGGGCGGGTAAATCGACGATTCTCGATTATATCAAGGAACGGCTAGTCGACCGCGAGCAGCTGTCGGACGAAGCGTTGGCCGAATCGCGATTCGTCTACGTGCTTCGCGAGCGGGGCGAAGAGGGAGACCTGCATCGCATTTATCGGCATCCGGCTTTGCGGCTGGAGGTGCAGAAGGCGGAAGGCACGGAATTTGCCGCAGAGCGGCCCGTAAGCTTGGAGCCGGGCGCTATTGTCAATTTGCAGCATACGCGGTTTGTGTTTCTGTCGAATGTTTACGACGGCAAACGCGAGCCGGCCGGGCCTAACCTGCTGAATGTATCGACCAACTACCTTGTTGATGAAAAAAGGAGAAGCGACGCGGCGCCGATCCCGCGCGAGGGCAGCCGTCACCGCTTTGGCGATGTGAAGCGGCAGGTGCTGTTTTCGCAATTTGTCGGCAATCACCGTTTGCCGTTTGACACGCCGCGCCAGCTTCAGGTGTACATCAACAGATCCGCGCATTGGTCGAGGTTAAACGAGCCGCGCTACCGCAATTATCCGCTGGCCCAATCAATCATTACGCTGAGCAATGCGTTCGTAGAGCAACGGGCTGCTGCCGCCAAGCGCGAGCCTGACAATTCGCATTTGTATTTCCTGCGGTTTATGCTGGAGCATCTGACGGACGAACTGTTAGCTTCGCCATTTTTTCTTCAATTTGTGGATATCGATGTGCCGAAGCGGCCGGTCGTGGTTCCGCATCCGGATTTTGTTCCTGCGCCAGTCCCGTTGGCCGATTTTGAATATTTGCTGGAGGAGCTGTTTACAGCGCTTCGCATGCACCATTACGCCGATACGCTGGAGCTGACCGCATTGTTTGAGCCGATGCTGGGCTTGACGCGGATGCTGTACAAGCAATTGAGCGAGTCGCCGCTGAAATTCGACGACAACCAGACGCCGTATTTCATGCTGGATCTGGACAAGCTTGGAAACGCAGGCGTGCAGGAATTTCTTGGATTGTGCGAAGCAGCTTCGGGCGAGCACGAGCTGTTTCGCTTCATGTGGCGCGATTTGAGCAGCGGACAAAAGGCGCTGTTCAACATTTACTCCCGCCTGCATTACGTCGCCGGCTTTATCAGAGAAGAAGCGCCGCTTGATGTGGTGCTGCTGATCGACGAAGGCGACATCTATATGCATCCCCATTGGCAGCAGCAATTCATCGATAACCTGCTGCAGATGCTGCCGCATTTGTTCGATCCGTCCAATCGCAAGGTGCAGCTCGTGCTGACGTCGAATTCGCCTTTTGTCGTGTCGGATTTGCCGAACGCCAGTGTTATTTATTTGCAGCGCAGCGCAGACGGCTGCCGGGTGCTGGACAGCCTGGATGAACAGCCGCAGACGTTTGCGGCCAATATTCATACGCTGCTGGCGCATTCTTTTTTTATGCAGGAAGGGCTGATCGGGGCGTTTGCCAAGCGCAAAATCAATGAGGTGATTCACGTGCTCGTCCACGAAAGCGCGCAAGTAGCGTACGAGCAGCGCGAGCGGCTGGAGACGGTGCTGAACATGATCGGCGAGCCGGTCATTCGCCATAAAATAGCCCAGATGCTGCGGGACAAGCTGGCCGTGCGCGATTTTGGCGTCGAACGAGAGATCGCGTCATTGAAGTTACGTCTGGATGAATTGGAGCGGTGGCAACGTGATCAAAATCGAGCGAACTGACCTGCCGGCAATCGCCGATACACACTATCGCGATTATTTCGTCGGTTGCGGCTTCGAGCGGAAGCTGGAACGGCTGGCGCAACGGGAGCCGGATGCGGTAGAACGGGCGTTTTTTGCCTGGCTGCATGACCGTGCGCCGGAGCTGATCACAGCCCGGCCAGCGCGCCTGCATGAGCTTACGGTGGAGGCGCGCGCCACCCACCCGGACATTCATCAGTGGCTTGCCAGCTTGACGCCGCTCAAACGTGAAACCAAAAGCGTAAAAAAACGCTTCGAACAAGCAGCCGAGCATCATGACCGCTTGACGGCGGAGCCGCACCGACATGCGGCCGAAGACATTCGCCGGGCTTTGGACGGCAAGCAGGCGCTGCTGGACCAGTACCGGACGCTGCAGCAGGAGACAGGACGGATCGAGGGGCTGTTGGGCAAAATCCAATCGGTGTTTAACTATGACGATTTTTGCGACAGGTACGAAGATGAGGAATGGGGCGCGTACGCGCTGGTGAAGCGGCTGCGCATCCCGGTCTGTCCGTATTGCAACCGCCAATATATCACGGTGGTGGAGCCGGTGCTCGGTGAGAAGGGCCGGGCGCGCCCGCAGCTCGATCATTTTTTTGCCCAGTCGCATTTTCCGTATTTGGCCGTATCGCTTTATAACCTGATTCCAAGCTGCAGCGTCTGCAACGCCAGCCTCAAGCGCAACCAGATGTTTACGTGGGACGATCATATTCATCCGTATGAGGGCGGCTTCGGGGACGATGTGCGGTTTACCGTCAAGTTCCCGGCCGGGAAGGGCAAGCTGGATTATTTGAAAATGTGGTACCGGGAGCAGGGGGATTTGCGTGTGGAGCTGCTGCTCGATCCGGCTGTGCGCAGGCGGCTTGACCGGGACGAGCTCAAGCGGCTGCTGCGGCGGGTGAACAACCACAAGCGGATTTTCAAGCTGAAATCGCTGTATGCGAGTCACGGGGATTACGTGCAGGAAATTATTTTGAAATCCATTTGGTACAATGATGCCAAGCTGGACGCGATGCAGCGGCAGTTTCCGCACCTGTTTCCGACTAAGGAGCATTTGGCCCGGCTGGTGTTCGGCAACTTCATGCACACCGAGGAGGCGGAGAAACGCGTGCTGTCGAAGCTGACGCGCGATGTTGCGCGCGAATTTGGCATTACGCTGTAAAAGGCGGGCGGGCTAGGGCTTCCGCCAGTCGAACGGAGATAGCAACGCCGGGTGGTCGCCAGGGACTGTGCGGAACCGCGCGACGACACAAAGAAACCTTCTGCCCGCTGGAGCGGGCGAAGGTTTTTTGCTGCGCAAAGCGCTGTACGGGTCTTGTTGGAAAACCCAGTAGAGCGTTCGAGGCTGGAGAATATCGCTGTTCCGTATATTATTGCAAGTCTTCGATGCAGGCCTGGCAAACGAGCTTGCCCTTGAAATACGTCGTGTTCTCGACATTGCCGCAAAACAAGCAGGCGGGCATATATTTTTTGAGGGTGATGCGGTCCGGATCGACGTACACTTCGACGGCGTCTCCGATTTCAATATGCAAGGTGCGGCGCAGCTCAATCGGTAATACGATACGTCCCAATTCATCGACTTTTCTTACGATCCCGGTGGATTTCATAGGCTAGGCCTCCTGTCGATTGGATGTGGCCGAATCGCGGCCACCTTCATATTAGGATATATTCCACATCGTTGCGGCAATCCCTCTATTTAGCAGGATATGAAATGTGGGGGGGAGGGGGCGAGAGTGAAGCTTGAAAGCGTAAAGAGAGTAGTTCAACACAAATTTGCAATATCCTAGGGATATACGTAGTTATGGCACGGTAATGGGAAGATTTATTAGTGAAGATAGCTATGAGGGGCAGATTGATAATCCGCTGAGCTTGAACTTGTATACGTATGTGGAGAATAATCCGGTGTTGTGTTTTTTACTAAGTAAACTTAATCACATGGGAATCAGCAATAAATCGGCGTGAAAGACCACCTTTGAGCTGGATGAAGGTGGTCTTTCGTATATTAATAAGGTGATCGTATGACTGCGCAATAAGATTATATTGAATTCTAATTTTAGTTGCAGCACAATTCGATGTTACCTGGAAGCAACCATGAGCAATTTGTTGAATTCAAGCCGAAAGAGAAGAAGGTCTCTGTGGACAAAGCTTGCGTTCATTGTTATATTAAATAGTAATTCAAAATTGCAATGCCTCTAGATAACTCTGCGCTTCTTTTTGAGTTGTCTTTTTTGTGAGCTAATATATAGGCGTGCATTGTTTTTGATTACAACATTTGTTGGAGGACATGTCAATGGATCATCGTTCAGAGGGTAATCTACCGGAATCGCCTGAAACTCATAATCAAGAAAGGCGATCCAAAGCGATGTTTGACATAATTGTTCCAGACCACTTATTTCTTGTTAGAAATGAAGATGGTGGGGATTATGGAGTCGACAAGGTAATTGAATTGAAGTTGCAGGGTACACGAATGTCCAACTTTAGATCACACATACAATTAAAATGCACCAGTTCGAGGCTTAATAATTCTTATCTACCATTCTCAGTTCCAATAAAGACGTTGAATTACTTGAGAAATCAACCAAGCTCGATGTTTGTCATATTCTTAGAACACGAAAAAATATTTCTTTGGGAGTGGATCTCTGAGATAGTGAATTTTTCGGCTTCTAAAGAAATTGATATTACAACAACAGATCAAAAAACAGTTAATTTTCATTTTATCAAGAAGTTAGATGACCTTGCTTTCGAAGAGATACATAATGATATTAGGATAAAGTGCTCTATAGCAACGCAAATCTCAGATAATTTAAAACTATCGAAATCTACCGCGACAAATATTCTAGTAAATGTACAGGAACAAAAAGTGATGAGTTCAGATACGCTGGTTGAATATGTAAAGCGATATGGATATCCGCTAGCTAATGAAGGCAAATTTGCGTTTCTTAATGAGTGGATTTCTCAAATTCCGTTACAGTTCAAATCTGATCCGGAGTATTCTCTAACTGTTGCTTATATTAAATATAACAATGGAGAGTATTATGATGCCTATTCTTGGCTGCCGAAAGGGATAACAAAACTAAAACTAGATGAGACTGAGAAAGAATTGGCAGAATATTTAGATATTTCGTTAAAGTACTTACTCAACATGTGCAGTGTTGAAATGTATAACGAACTATTTAATTCATTTCAAAAAAAATATCCTCACAACCAGATAACATTACAACATAGGTTATTTAGATTGAGAGAAGAATTGATTACTGCAGATATGACTTTAAAGGATAGCTATAGAGAGTTAACTGATTCATTTCAAGCGTTAATGAGAACAGTTAAGCAAATACATACTCCTGAATCAATGTTAGTAAAATTTGTTGATTTAGTTGAATGGGAAATAATTGGATTTCAAATATTAAGAGAGCTTCAATTTAGTAAGTTTAATCTGGAAGGTAGAGAAACAATCGGTTATCCCATTCCTCAGCAGAAACGGATTCATGCGGCACAATTAATAATCCAAAAGATTGAAAAATGGATGCTGAATTTCAGATCAATATTTATTTCAATTGAGGATGAAGTAAGTAGAGCACGTGCTAGTACCATATTTGCAAGTATTCAACTTCAATTTATTGCACAAACTCGAATGTACAAAGATCTAACTACTGAGACTAATTCATTACTCCATTCAATGAAGGAGTCATTGGAACACGGAGCAGTAGTTTTAGAACAAGGTGGTTATTTGCACGAATTATTCCGCGCACAAATGTCTTTAGCGGAATGTTATATGGGACTAGGACTAGTCGAACAAGCAACTGAATTAGTTCAACAAGTCATGTTAAATGCAGAGGGCATAGGAGTTTTGGAGATTGTAACATACTGCAAATTATTTCTAGATGGATATTATGTTTTTAATTATGCAAGTATGGCTCAAGCAGAATCTAAAAGTAAAAGAAAACTTTCAGTATTGTCGGATGCCGAAATTGAAAAGTATGCTCGGCAAATGATTGAATTATTAGAAATTCCAAATGATAGATTCCCAAATGTTTTAAATGAATATCGATGGTTGCAACAGGATGAAATAGACAGATTTCAATTTTGCGAGCATATTGGAACAAGGCAAGATTTAAGCGTTAATAAAGAACTTCAAAATAAATTTTTGGTTAATCCTGACAGAATAATTATATGCGAAAAATTTGGACATCAATCATTAATTGGACAAAGTCGTGATGAATTAGCAAGGTTATTTAAATCAAATTTTTGTAGACAATGTAATGCTCGAGAACCTATAAGTTAATTAAAGATTTAAGTTAACGGATGATATTCCTTTCAAACGCGAAAAGTAGTCTTGATTAACATTATGCAAATGGGGGATTCTAAACTATCCTCAAAGTTGTAGTATCCCCTCATAATCAAGTTATCAACGTCTCTTATATTTGAGCATTTTGCATAATTCTGAGCCCTTGCTAGACAAGGGTTTTTGAACATAAAAAAGGGACTTCACCCCAACTTGGAGAAGTTTTCAAGCGACCAAACCCGAAAACAACCAAGGAAGTGAAGTCACTTGTATATTCTCCAAGAAAGTCTATTTTCCTTTGAAGAGTTGCAAAAACTTGAATCTAAAGAACGTCTACCCATCTTCTTCCGACGTGGCAGCCTTCATTCGCTTTTGGGAAGATCTTCTCTCGCGTTTACCAAATAACGCCAAGCATCTCTCATATTTTGCGGAAAGGTAATGTTCCGGTTCTCCATCTTCATTCCGCAATATATATTTTCGTCCCACTTTTTTTTGGCCAGAAACAAGCTTTGTGGTTTGGTCAAGGCGTATTTATCCGAAAATGCGATCATTTTATATCCCTCCTGCTTTGTTGTCATTATATCCCGTTTTAAAAGCAAAATCATCTACCTCTGGATAAGTCCCAAATCAGAGCGAAAAAACCTCCAAAACCACTGAGTAAGTGGGATTGGAGGTTTTAATTTTTTTGGAATAGCCCGTGTTATAATATTCAGCTGCCGCTTACTTCGCAGCCAGCTCGCTGGCGTCAACGCTCACTGTAGCGCGCGAAGGGCTGGAGCTGCCGCCGTAAATGTCGATGGAGGACTCTACGTTCTCGACTGGCGAGTTAACCAGCTTCACGCGGAAGCGAGGACCGCCGTCGGTTTCGAAGAAATCGTCCACGCCGTAGGCGCTGCCGGTTTTCACGATTTCCACGTATTGGCCGTTGAGGACGAGCATCGGGTTGATGCTGCTTGGCATCAGCTCGCTGCGATCGAATTGGGCGCGGTCGATCGGGTTGCCGTATTGGTCAAACAGCAGCATCGTGATCGTGGCGGTGTCGCCTTCTTTCTCCAGTGTCCAGCTATCGCTTGAGTAGGAGATTTTGTGGGCGCGGACTGCGGCCAGCTTAGGCGCGTCGCCGACTTTGAAGCTTTGCGTCAGCGTCATGCTGTTGTCGGTGGTGTTCACGTTGACGGTGAGCATGCCGGAAGCTTGAACTGCGGCGTTGTTGGCAACGTCTGTTCTAATGACGAGGAAGCCTTCATCATCCTTGCTCAGATCGAGAGCCGCTTTGCCTGCTACGAAAGCGTTGAAGCGATTGGCCGGCAGGTTGGTCATTTCGCCGTATTGGTTGACGGCTTTGACGCGCAGCGCTGTGCTCACGCTATTGGCAATCATGCCGTTGGTGTTCTCGAAGCTCAGCGATACGACGCGCTCGTCGTCAGCCAGCAGGGTTTGCTGCGTGCGGCCTGCGGTAGCTGCGTCCAAACCGGCGACATTTACCGCATATTGGCCCGCGTCCAGCGCATTGTCGGTGGTCAGTGTCACGGACTTGCCGTCCATTGCCCACATCGCTTTGGCGCTGATGTTCATGTTGCTTTTCCACAACGTGACTTGCAGCTGTTTGCCGTCTACGGCTTTGTTGAAGTTGACGGTGACTTCGCGGGCGCCGGTTACTTTTGCGCTCACGATAGACGTTTTGCTCATTTGTATGTACAATTGTTCTGCGTCGTAGGCGCTGGTTACGAGCTGCTTGCGGGAAGCCGGCCACGTTCCGTTAAAGTTGGCTGCGCCTTCGTTATCGAGCAGGTTCCATTTTTTGGCGATGGTCACATAGCCTTGGGCCCAATCGGATACGGTCGGATCGGAACCGCCTGCTGCAGCGGCTTCGCTGTCTTTGCCCAGCATGCGTACCAGGAAGGCTGCGAGCTGTTCTTTTGTGACTTTTGCAGTTGGATCATATTTGCCGTTTACGGTGCCGTCGGCTACGCCGGCTTCCTTCAGGGCTTCAATATACGGCAGCGCGTAACCGTTGGCCGTATCGGTGTACATCACGTCGGTGAAGCTGGACAGCCGCAGCTCCGTGTTCACCGGCAGGCCCATAACGGCTGCTGCCGCTTTGGCGAATTGAGCGCGATTCATGCTGTCGTTGACGCCGAACCAGTTGGCGCTGACGCCGTCAAATGCGCCGGAGCTGATCATTGCGTCGAATTTCATTTTCGTGGAAGCGTCGAGACCGCCGAGGTCCGAGAAATTTTCGGACGATTTGGCAAACGCCCCCGTGGACAACATCGTTACTGCCAAAGCTGAACCGAGCAATACACCTAAACTTTTTTTCATCATCTTCATCCTCCCGATTATTTCGTTTGTGTTGTGCATGAGTGTTACTACCCCACAAGATTTAGAATGAAACGCATATGGAAAAATATCGCTTGAACTTTTTTTGAAGGGTGTGGAAGCCGCTGTGAGAATGTGGGGACAACTGGTGCATTTCGGGTGGCAGCAGGCATTGTCCTGTCTGTTTCCCGCGTTGATTTTCGTCGGTTTGCTGGCGTTGAAGCTGGTGCATGTGCCGGGGATTCCGGCCTACGATCTGATTCTGATTTATTGCATCGCTATACAGATCTGGATGGTGAGAAGCGGGCTGGAGACGCTGGATGAGCTCAAGGTTATTTGCGTGTTCCATCTCATCGGTCTGGCGCTGGAGCTGTTCAAGGTGCACATGGGCTCCTGGCAGTACCCGCAGCCGGGCTGGACGAAGCTGGGTGGCGTGCCGCTGTATAGCGGCTTTATGTACGCCAGCGTAGCGAGTTATTTGTGTCAGGCGTGGCGTCGGCTGGACGTGGAGCTGATCCGCTGGCCGCGTCCGGTGTGGATTGTGCCGCTGGGCGCAGCGATTTATTTGAATTTCATGACGCATCATTATATCTATGATTTCCGCTGGGTGCTGACGGGGCTGCTGTTCGTGGTGTTTTTCCGCACGCAGGTCGTGTTCCATGTCCGCCGGGTGGCTTACCGGATGCCGTTGAATGTGTCGTTTCTGCTGATCGGTTTCTTCATTTGGATTGCGGAAAATATCGGCACGCTGCTTGGCGCGTGGCAGTACCCGAACCAGCAGGCCGGCTGGCGGCTCGTGTCGCTGGGCAAGCTCAGCTCGTGGGGACTGCTCGTGATCGTCAGCTTTATGATCGTGGCGCAGCTCAAGCATGTGAAGGAAGGGCTGGGCCCGAGCGGTCCGGCTGATCCCGGCACATAACGGCTTGGCGAGCGGCGGAAAAGACAGGTGGGATGGAGCGGCAGATCGGGCAGAGGACTCCAGAGACTGGGGAGCGGGAGGAGGCAGCCGTGTGCAGCGGCTGTCTTTACTTTTTTTTCACAACTTGTGACGTACCTCACATCGAAACGGCCTCACTTCGCATACACTTGAAAGCAGGAAGCCAGTTACGCCCCGGACGGGGCTGTGAGACGCAAGGAGGAATCGCGATGGAGACGAGGTTGCACGGGCAGACCGTATCGGAGCATGCGGCGCATCCGACGGCATTTTTGACGATGGTGGACCGATTGAAGGTGGAGCATGCGGTGCTGCAGCAGCAGCTCAAGGAAATTCGCCAGCTGGCAGGCGAGCTGTATGCGGCGCAGGATTGCGCCAGCGGGCCGTGCCGACTGATCGAGCTGCAGGATCGGGTGCTGCTGATTACCGAGGATTTGGACCGCCACTCGAAATGGGAGGAGGAGGAGCTGTTCCCGGTGCTGCAGTTGTATTTCAATCGCAAGCTGTTGCCGTCGATTACGCCTTCCATCTGGGTGATGGAAAAGGATCACGAGCTGGCCCGGTTGTTCGTACAGTCGTTCATCGACGGAGTCAACGGGATGGCGGAGCCGATCGAAGAAGGCTTTATGAAGGAAATGGCTGCGCAGCTCATTCAGGCCTGCCTGATCCTGTCGGAGCATTTCACGCTTGAGGAAGAGCTGGTGTTCCCGATGACCGATCAGCTGCTCAAGGACCTCGATTACTTTTATTCCTAAGCGTTAAATAAAAGAAAAAGCTTGCTTTGCCGCAACGGATGCCGTTGGAGCGAAAGCAAGCTTTTTTGTCTTGTGCGTGTGCGAGACGCAAGCCGCGGCTGGCTACTTGCGGCAAATATCCTTCGGGCAATTCTCGCAGTGGCAGATGTCCTTGAGGTAATGGACGTCGGCGACGATGAGAAGGCCGTTCTCGAAGCTGACGGCGTTTGCTTTTTTCAGCTCGCCCAGCATCCGGTTGACGCTTTCCCGCGTGGCGCCGATCATGTCGGCCAGCACGGTGTTGGTCAGCTTTTTATCAATCAGGATGGAGCCGTCGGGCTGCGGGCGGCCGCAGGAGTTGGTCAAGCGAATCAGCAGCCAGCACAAGGCGCCGTGTTTGCCGAACATCATCAGATCGCGGAATTTGGTCTGCGTCATCCGGTGGACAAGTCCCATCCACTTCATGAATTCCACGGCCAGCTCGCCGTGCTGCCACAGGAGAATTTCCAGGTCCTTCTGCTGTAGGACGCCAATGACGCTGTCTTCGGCCACCTCGGCGTTAAAGGCGTGCTCGGAGCGGCGAAACGGGTCAACCTGTCCGAGCATATCCCCTTCCTGATACATATACAAAATGAAATGTCGACCCTCGTCCGACGACTTGGTTATATTGACGCGGCCGCTTTGGATGTAATACAGCTTGTCGGCCGGGTCGCCCTCCCAGAACAGATGCGAGCCTGCGGGCGCCTTCATTTCATACATGATGTCTTTGAGCTTGTTCAAGCATTCGGGCGAAAAGCAATCCGTATTGCGGACGGCGCTCCCGCCCGCCGGTTCCGTAGGGCCCATGTCCCATCCTCCTTCGCGAATATGCGGATGCACCGATTGTAACGCGTTGCGGCGCGTTCAGGTGTGACCGATGTCACAGGCAGAGCGCGCGAGCGGCTTCTGTCGAAGGCTGCCGGCAGCTACCCGTCGCTGGCCGTTGCTGGCGGAAGGAGCGGGCGGTCAGTGATATAGATCACATACAGGCGTAACGGTTTGGCGTACAGTGGGGCTGGACGAACGAAAGCAAGCAAGGCAAAGGGGGGGATGCGTTATGCTGAGCGGCGTCATATTGGCCGGCGGTGTGAGCAAGCGGATGGCGGGCGAGCGCAAGGCGCTGCTGCCGTTCTGCGGCCGGCCGCTTATTGCCGGGCAGCTTGACCGGATGCGGCGGCTGTGCGATGAGCTGATTGTAGTGACCGACGATCCCAAGCCGCTGCTGCCGGTGCTGGAGCGGGGCGATCGGCTGATCACGGATTTTTACCCGCAGGCGGGAGCGCTGGGCGGCATGCACGCCGGCTTGTCGCTGGCCCGCCACGAGGCGGTATGGATCGTCGGCGGCGACATGCCGTTCGTGTCGAGCGAAGCGGCGGCGCTGCTGCTGGCGCATCTGCGGCTCGGCCTTGACGCGGCGATTCCGCTCGTGCAGGGCGGCTTGTACCCGCTGCACGGCGTGTACGCCCGCGGCTGCCGCGACCAGGCAGCAGCGCTGCTGGAGGCGGGCGAGACGCGCGCGGCCGCGCTGCTGCGCCGCCTGTTCTGGAGCGAGCTCGGCGATGCGAGCTTCCGCGAGCGCGGCGTGCCGCTGAATTTTGTCGCCAGCGTGAAGACGCCGAGCGACTATGCGCGGCTGGTGCGCGAGGCCGAGGCGGGCGAAGCCGCAGGGGGCGATAGCGAGGTAAGGGCGGGGGACGGTGCGGCGGCTGCAGGGGCGGTCGAAGGAGCGGCCGACCGGCCCGCGCCGCCAGTGAGCCGCGAGCGCGTCGTCGCGACGGACGGCGGATTGGCTGGCGGTGCAATCGCAGCCGGAGGACTCGCCGCGAGCGCAGCCGCAGCCGAGCTGTTCGCCGACGGCACGGCAGCCGACAGCGCCGACGCGCCAAGCGGTCAGCCCGACGGAGGCCGGCTGTAACCGAATGTTCACGATTGCCGGAGGCGGCTGTGAGCAAAATCACAACCCCGGCCGGCTCCGGCCTCTACAATAGGGGCAAGGCAACAAACAACCGGCGGGAGGTGGAGCAACAATGAGCAAGCGGGGAGCGGAAGGCCGGGCAGGAGCAGCGGACGGGCAACGGGGCGAAGTGGAGCCGTCGCTGCGCGGCACGTTCGCGGCAGTGCTGCTGCTAGGCGTATTTGTGGCAGTGACGTGGGTCGCTGTATTTGTATTGTTTATGGCGCGGCAATAGCGCCGGATAGCTGTAAATTAGCTGAGGAAAGCAGGTCGATAGCGATGCATATTCACCGTTTGGAAAAAATTTGGCTCACTGTGGGCATTACGATGCTGTTTGTGTTTTTGGCCGTGCTGGGCGTCTCCGCCTTTGCGATGGGCACGAAGCCGCCGAGCGAGCACCATCACCGCATCGATCCGACCCAAGTCGATACGACGGCGCCGTTCGATAAGCCGGGCTTGACGAAGATTGGCGACAACGAATACGAGGCGGTTATGACCGCGTTCACCTTCGGCTATGCGCCGGACAATATGGAGATTCCCGCAGGGGCGACGGTGCATTTTACCGTGACGAGTAAAGATGTGGTGCACGGATTTGCGATCCCCGGTACGAATGTCAACATGATGATTGTGCCCGGAGAGATCAGCCAGATTACGCATACGTTCACCGAACCGGGCGAATTTCTCGTGCTTTGCAACGAGTATTGCGGCGGGGCGCATGAATGGATGAAGACGAAAATTATCGTGAAATAAAGAGAGGAGCGGCCTTTATGAATGCAGGTGTACAGCCTACCGGATTCAACCTGCGGGACGGCAAGCTTGTCGTTGCGCATATTCTTACCGCGTTCGTCGCGCTGCTTCTCGGCGGCGTTGCGGGCTTGCTGCAAAGCCTGGTGCGCAGCGGCTCGATCAAGCTGCCGGCTGCAGTCGGCTACTATGAGCTGCTGACGGCGCACGGCGTGCTGATGGCGATTGTGTTTACGACGTTTTTTATCGTGGGATTCCTGTATTCAGGCATTTCACATACGCTGGGCGGCAAGCTGCTGCCGGTTGTGCTGCGCATGGGCTGGGCTGGCTTCGGGCTGATGGGGGCGGGCACGGCGCTGGGCACGGTGATGATTTTGAGCGGCAAAGCGAGCGTGCTGTATACGTTTTATGCGCCGCTGAAGGCGTCGCCATATTTCTACATTGCGCTGGCGCTGCTGGTGATTGGCAGCTGGATCAGCGGCTGGGGCATTTTTTATCAATACACGTATTGGAAACGCACGCATCGCGGCAAGATTTCGCCGCTGTTCGCTTTCATGGCTGTTGTGACGTTCCTGATGTGGCAAATCGCGACGCTGGGCGTTGCTGCCGAGGTGCTGATCCAGCTCATTCCGTGGTCGTTCGGCTGGGTCGAGACGATTAACGTGATGCTGAGCCGGACGTTATTCTGGTATTTCGGTCATCCGCTCGTTTACTTCTGGCTGATGCCGGCGTATATGTGCTGGTATGTGATCATTCCGAAAATTATCGGGGGCAAAATCTACAGCGACGCGCTGGCCCGACTTTCGTTTATTTTGCTGCTGCTGTTCTCGATTCCCGTCGGCTTTCACCATCAGTTGATGGAGCCGGGCATCAGCCCTTTTTGGAAATACCTGCAGGTCGTGCTCACGTTTATGGTCGTGATCCCGTCGCTGATGACGGCGTTTTCGCTGTTCGCGACGTTCGAGCTGAACGGCCGGGCGCGCGGCGGCAAGGGCTTGTTCGGCTGGCTACGGAAGCTGCCTTGGGGCGATGTGCGATTTTTTGCCCCGTTTATGGGTATGCTGATTTTTATACCGGCCGGTGCAGGCGGCATCGTCAACGCGAGCAACCAGATGAATGCGGTCGTACACAACACGCTTTGGGTGACGGGGCATTTTCATTTGACCGTAGCGACCAGCGTCGCTTTGACGTTTTTTGGCATCACCTATTGGCTGCTGCCGCTGGTCACGGGCCGCGTGCTGACGCCGCGGATGAACAAGCTGGGCATTGTTCAGACGATTATCTGGTGTATCGGCATGTTTTTCATGTCCGGAGCGATGCATCTGGTCGGCTTGTTCGGCGCGCCGCGGCGCACGGCATACACGACCTACGAGGACAACCCCGAAGCGCTGTCCTGGCTGCCGTATGAGGTGGCGATGGCGATTGGCGGAACGATTTTGTTCATTGGCGTGCTGCTGATCGTCTACAACGTGTTTGCTTTATTAAAAGCGCCCAAGGGCGAAAGCGAGTATCCGCTTGGCGAAGCGATGGAGCAGGCGGAAGCGACGCCGGCGTATCTGGAGCGCTGGGGCATCTGGATCGGGCTTTCGGTAGCGCTGATCGTCATCGCGTATACGCTGCCGTTGGCCGATATGATCATGCACGGCGGACCAGGGTCGCCGACGTATGTAACGTGGTAGGCGCGATATAGAGAGAGATGCGCCGGGGGCGCGGCAAAGCAAGATAAAGCAAGGCAGGGCAGGGCAAGCAGAGCAAGGCAAAGCAAAGCAAAGCAAAACAGAGCAAAGCAAGGCAGGCAAAGCAAAGCAAAGCAAAGCAAAGCAAGGCGGTTGCAGGCAGCCGCTTTTGCTTTTCGAAATATTTGTGAATATTTTCACAATATCATTGAAAAAACAACCCGCCAGGTGATTTTTCTCATAGTGGCCCTATCGCAAAAGCCGTAAGCTAAGAGCAGAACATCACAGCCGGGCGGCGGAACGAGCTGCAAGCCGCTAACAGGCACAATGACAAAGGAGTGACGCACATGTCCATTCAGGAAAATAAAGTGAACGAACGCGCCGCGGCGCAAAAGGAAGTTGACGAGCTGGTAATGCGGGCGAAGGAGGCGCAGCGGGCTTTTCTGGAGCTGAGCCAGGAGCAGGTCGATCTGATCGTGCAAAAAATGGCGCTCGCCGGCATTGACCGTCACATGTCGCTGGCGAAGCTGGCTGTAGAAGAAACGGGACGCGGCGTGTACGAAGACAAGATGACGAAAAATCTTTTCGCCACCGAATACATCTACCACAGCATTAAAAATATCAAAACGGTCGGCGTGATCGAGGAAAACCGCTACGAAAATTATCGTACCGTCGCCGAGCCGGTCGGCATCATCGCCGGGGTGACGCCGGTCACGAATCCGACATCGACCACGATGTTCAAATCGCTGATTGCGACGAAGACGCGCAACCCGATTATTTTCGCCTTCCATCCGTCGGCGCAACTGTCCAGCTCCGCAGCAGCAAGCACGCTGCTCGAAGCGGCGGTAGCCGCAGGCGCTCCGGCCGATTGCATCCAGTGGATCAAGCATCCGTCCGTCGAAGCGACGCAGCTGCTGATGAACCATCCGGACGTGGCGCTTGTGCTGGCAACCGGCGGCTCCTCGATGGTCAAGTCGGCTTACAGCACCGGCAAGCCGGCGCTCGGCGTCGGACCAGGCAACGTGCCGTGCCTGATCGACAAGACAGCGAACCTGCCGCAAGCGGTCAACGACCTGATTTTGTCCAAAACGTTCGATAACGGGATGATTTGCGCCTCCGAGCAAGCGGTGATCATCGAAGAGCCGGTGTACACCGAGGTCAAAAAGCTGATGAGCGCGCAAGGCTGCTATTTCCTCAATAAAACGGAAACCGAAGCCGTCTCCAAGCTCGTGATTAACACGGACCGCTGCGCAGTCAACGCTGTCATCGTCGGCCAGTCCGCCGTGCGTATTGCCGAAATGGCCGGCATCAGCGTGCCTGCCGATACGAAAATTCTCGTCGCCGAGCTGAACGGCGTCGGCGAAGCGTTCCCGCTGTCTGCCGAGAAGCTTAGTCCCGTGCTCGCCTGCTACAAGGTGAAAACAGCCGAAGCGGGTATCGAGCGGGCCGCGGAAATCGTCCGCTTCGGCGGCATGGGCCACTCCTCGGTAATCCATTCGCAGGACGCCGCTGTGATTCAGGCGTTCTCCGACCGGCTGCAAACCGGCCGCATCATCGTCAACTCGCCGTCCACGCATGGCGCGATCGGCGACATTTACAATACGAACCTGCCGTCGCTGACGCTCGGCTGCGGCTCTTACGGCCATAACTCGACGACCTCCAACGTCAGCGCCGTCAACCTGATCAATCTCAAGCGGGTCGCGTACCGCACCGTCAATATGCAGTGGTTCAAAATTCCGCCCAAGGTTTATTTCGAGAAGGGCGCCACGCAATACTTGGAAAAAATGCCCGATATCAGCCGCGTGCTGATTGTCACCGATCCGATGATGGTCCAGCTCGGCTATGTCGAGCGGGTCGAATATTACCTGCGCAAGCGGACGAAGCCGGTGTACATCGAGATTTTTGCCGATGTGGAGCCCGATCCATCGGTTGATACGGTCGAGCGCGGCCGGGCGCTGATGGACAGCTTCCAGCCGGATTGCATCGTGGCGCTGGGCGGCGGCTCGCCGATGGACGCAGCCAAAGCGATGTGGCTGTTCTACGAATACCCGGACACGAGCTTTGACGCGCTCAAGCAAAAGTTCCTTGACATCCGCAAACGGGTGTACAAATATCCGCGGCTCGGCCGCAAAGCGAAATTCGTCGCCATTCCGACGACGTCGGGCACCGGCTCGGAGGTCACCTCCTTTGCCGTAATCACCGACAAAGCCAAGGGCAATACGAAATACCCGCTGGCCGACTACGAGCTGACGCCGGACGTGGCGATTATCGATCCGGACTATGTGTACAGCCTGCCGAAAACCGCCGTCGCCGATACCGGCATGGACGTGCTGACGCATGCGATTGAAGCGTATGTCTCGGTGATGGCCAACGATTATACGGACGGCTTGGCGATGAAGGCGATTCAGCTTGTTTTTGAATATTTGGAGGCGTCGTTTGCGACCGGCGATCCGCTGGCCCGCGAGAAAATGCATAATGCCTCGACGATTGCCGGCATGGCGTTCGCCAACGCTTTCCTCGGTATCAACCACTCGCTGGCGCACAAATGGGGCGGCGAATACCATACGGCGCACGGCCGGACGAACGCGATTCTCATGCCGCACGTCATCCGCTACAATGCGGCGAAGCCGACAAAATTCACGTCGTTCCCGAAATACGACCATTTCGTCGCCGACCGTCGCTACGCGGAAATCGCCCGCATGCTTGGCCTGCCGGCCCGCACGACCGAAGAAGGCGTAAACAGCCTGATCGACGCGATCCGCAAGCTGAACAAGGCGTTGGGCATTCCGGAAAGATTCCAGGACCTCGGCTTTGACGCCGCCGCCTTTGAGCTGAAGGTCGACTACTTGGCTGACCGGGCCTTCGAGGACCAATGCACAACGGCTAACCCGCGGATGCCGCTGGTTAAGGAGCTGGCCGATATTTACCGCAACGCCTTTTACGGCAAATTTGAATAAAGCGCCGGGACAGCGGCACGAGAAGGAGGCAAGAGCGACATGAGCATGAAAGAAGCGGAAGTGGAGCAAGGCGGGGCAAGGCGCGCGGACGGCTGGGAGGGCTTCGCCGGCGACGCCTGGCGGGAGCGAGTGGACGTGGCGGCGTTTATTGCGGCGAATGTGAAGCCGTATGGCGGCGACGCCGCGTTCCTCGCCGGGCCGACCGCAGCGACGGTGGAGCTGTGGCGGCAGGTGAGCGAGCTGACCCGGCGCGAGCGCGAGCAGGGGGGCGTGCTGGACGTGGATACGGCTACCGTATCCACGATCGTCTCTCACGCCCCGGGCTACATCGACCGCGCGCTGGAACGCGTGGTCGGCTTGCAGACGGACGCGCCGCTCAAGCGGTCCGTCCAGCCGTTCGGCGGCATCCGCATGGCCGTCGACGCGTGCGCGGCGTACGGCTACGAGCTGCCGGAAGCGACGGTGCGGATGTTCACGGACATCCGCAAGACGCACAACCAGGGCGTCTTCGACGTCTATACGCCGCAAATGAAGCTCGCCCGCAAAGCCGGCATCGTTACCGGGCTGCCGGATGCCTACGGGCGCGGCCGGATCATCGGCGATTACCGCCGTGTCGCGCTGTATGGCGTCACCCGGCTGATCGCCGCCAAAGCAGCGGAGCAGCGCGAGCTGGACGCCGCCGAGATGAGCGAAGACGTGATCCGTCTTCGCGAGGAGCTGGCCGAGCAGCTGCGGGCGCTGGCCGAGCTGCGGCGCATGGCGCTCGCCTATGGCTTCGACATCGGCGAGCCGGCGAAGGATGCGCGCGAAGCGGTGCAGTGGCTGTATTTTGCCTATCTCGGTGCGATCAAGGAGCAGAATGGGGCGGCGATGTCGCTGGGCCGCGTATCGAGCTTCCTCGATATTTATCTGGAGCGCGACATCAAGGAGGGCTATCTGGACGAAGCCGGGGCGCAGGAGCTGGTCGATCATCTCGTGATGAAGCTGCGGCTGGTGCGGTTTCTGCGGACGCCGGACTATAACGAGCTGTTCAGCGGCGATCCGACGTGGGTGACCGAATCGATCGGCGGCATGGCGCTTGACGGCACCACGCGTGTGACGAAGTCGTCGTTCCGCTTTCTGCACACGTTGTATAACCTCGGTCCTGCGCCCGAGCCGAACCTGACCGTGCTCTGGTCGACAGCGCTGCCGGAGCCGTTCAAGGCGTATTGCGCCAAGGTGTCGGCGGAGACCAGTTCGATCCAATACGAGAACGACGATTTGATGCGTCCATACTACGGCGACGACTACGGCATTGCCTGCTGCGTATCGGCGATGCGGATCGGCAAGCAGATGCAGTTTTTCGGCGCGCGGGCCAATCTGGCCAAGGCGCTGCTGTACGCGATTAACGGCGGCGTCGACGAAAAGCTGGGCGTTCAGGTTGGACCGCAGCTCGCTCCGCTTACCGGCGAAACGCTGGTCTACGAGGAGGTGGCCGAGCGCTACGATCAGATGCTGGATTGGCTGGCCGGCTTGTATATGAACACGTTGAACGCGATTCATTACATGCACGACAAATACAGCTATGAGCGGCTGGAAATGGCGCTGCACGACCGCGACATCGTGCGCACGATGGCTTGCGGTATCGCCGGTCTGTCGGTGGCGGCCGATTCGCTCAGCGCGATCAAATACGCCAAGGTGCGTCCGGTGCGCAACGAGCAAGGGCTGGCGGTTGATTTTACAATTGAAGGTGATTATCCGCAATACGGCAACAACGATGATCGGGCCGACGAACTGGCCGTGACGCTGGCCGAATCGTTTATGGCGAAGCTGGCCGGACACCGCACGTACCGCAACGCGCTGCCGACGATGTCGGTGCTGACGATTACCTCGAACGTGGTGTATGGCAAAAAAACCGGCAGCACGCCGGACGGCCGCAAAGCGGGCGAGCCGTTTGCCCCCGGGGCGAATCCGATGCATGGCCGCGACCGCAAGGGCGCGCTTGCTTCGCTGGCTTCGGTGGCCAAAATTCCGTACGCCTGCTGTCAGGACGGCATTTCCAACACGTTTTCGATCGTGCCCAAGGCGCTCGGCCGCGAGACGCATACGCGCATCGGCAATCTGACCGCTTTGCTCGACGGCTATATGGGCAGCGGTGGTCATCACTTGAACGTCAACGTGTTTGATCGCGAGCAATTGCTCGATGCGATGGAGCACCCGGAAAAATACCCGCAGCTGACGATTCGCGTCTCCGGCTACGCGGTCAATTTTATCAAGCTGACGCGCGAGCAGCAGCTCGACGTTATTCATCGCACGTTCCACGGCTCGATGCAGTAGCGCGCGGAATGAGGAAAGGGGGCCGGCGATCATGACGGCTCATCTGAAAGGACGTATTCATTCCTTTGACACCTTTGGCACGGTAGACGGACCCGGCATCCGGTTTGTGCTGTTCATGCAAGGCTGCGCGCTGCAGTGCCAGTATTGTCACAATCCCGATTCGTGGAACGCGCAGGGCGGCAAAGTGGTAGAGATCGAGGAGATTATGAAAGAGATAGAGCCGTACCTGCCGTATTACAGGCGGTCGGGCGGCGGCTTGACCGTGACCGGCGGCGAGCCGACGCTGCAGGCGCCGTTCGTGGCCCGGCTGTTCGCGGAATGCCATAGCCGCTGGGGGCTGCATACAGCGCTCGATACGAGCGGATTTTGCGAGCCGGAGCACGCCGAGACGCTGCTGGGGCAAACCGATCTCGCGCTGCTCGATATCAAGCAAACGGACTCGCGCAAGCATCAGGCGCTGACCGGACAGCCGAACGAACGGATTTTGCGGTTCGCCCGCCATTTGGGCCGGATCGGCAAGCCGATGTGGCTGCGGCACGTGCTGGTGCCGGGTGTAACGGATGCTTACAGCGACTTGCACGCTTGGGGCGCTTTTGCCGAAAGCTTGGGCTGTGTGGACAAAATCGAGCTGCTGCCCTACCACCGGATGGGCCTGTACAAATGGCGGCAATTGGGCTGGCCGTATCCGCTGGAGAATGTGACGCCTCCGACAGAGCAGGAGATGGAACGGGCGCGCACCATCGTCGAGCTGGGCAGGGAAGCGCAGCGGAAGGTAGCGGCCGGGCTGGCGGGCGAGGGATGAGACAGGGCAGGTCAGGACCGGGCAGGGCAGATCAGATCAGATCAGATCAGGGCAGACTAGGACAGGACAGGACAGGGCAGGACCGTCTGCTGTCAGCGGATTGTCAGTGCGCCTGCGCGATAAAAAAAGCACGCTGATAAAGCCGACACTTCGCAAAAAAAAGCACTCTGTATACAGGGTGCTTCTTTGCTATACACGTAGTTCTGTTAAGAACCACTCTTCCCAGGATTCGTAGGCGGCTCCCAGCAAGTAAGGGCGAAGCGCGGGGGGACATGGGTCAAGACCGCTGCCCCCCAATATGAATTTCAGCTCTGGCAGCTGCTGGCGGCATTGCTCGACCCACATCTCCAAAGCGGGCGCAAACCGGGCGTGTGACAGGGAGACGACTACGAACCGGACGTTTTTCGCTTCAATCAGCTGAATCAGACCGTCATAGGGCGTATCGGGTCCGACATAAATCACTTCAAGACCGCGGCTGCGCAAAAATAGGGAAAACAGCATCAGGCCCAGCTGATGATGCTCGCCCTCCGGACAAAATGCCAGCGCCTTAGGCTGGCTGGGACGCACGGGCAGCGAACGTAAAAGCTGCTGCATGCGCTGCTGCACGAGCTGGGAAGCAAAATGCTCCTGAGCGACCGTCACCAGCCCTGCTTCCCACTGTTCGCCTATTCGGTACAGCACGGGCGCCAGAATGTGGTGAAACACATCCTCGAAATGATACAACGAGAAGGCGAGGTCAATCCTGGCATTCGACTGGTCGCCGTTAAGTCCGATCAAGCTGCGGTAGAGCTGCTCGATCAGCTCGTCGCGGCGATCGGGCGCGGCAGAAGCAGCGAAGGAGTCGGCAGATGATGTCGTGGAGGCGACGCTTCCGGCAGCGGGAGCCGGGGAAGCCGGGGCGGCGGTCAGGCCCGCGTCTGCTTTGGCGTAGTCCGTTTCGCCGTGCGGCGTAAATGTTGGTTGCAGCTCAGGCATGGATGCATCCTTTTGCGCGGCGAGCGCGCGAACGACTTCGGAGATGCGCAGCTGCTTTTCCTCCAGCTGGCGCTTGACCCAGCGCAGCGTGGCGACGTCTTCATCGCGGTACAGCCGGTGTCCGCCTTCCGTGCGCAGCGGCTTGACGAGGCCGTAGCGGTTTTCCCACGCGCGAATCGTCACGGCGGGGATGTCCAGCCACTCGGATACTTTTTTGATCGTATACATCGCTCTTATGTCCCTCCTCCTTCGCCATTCTATACAAAAGTTATACAAAATACAATGTGCAGTTCGCTCGTTCCTAACCCTCGAGCAGCCGTTCGGCTACGCGCTGACCGGAAAGCACAACAATCGGCGTACCGCCGCCGGGATGCGTAGTGCCGCCCGTAAACCAAAGTCCCTGCACGTCGCGGCTGCGATTGGAGGGACGGAAAAACGTCTGTCGGCGCGTATTGGCCGAAATGCCGTAAATCGCGCCGCGAAACGCCGAGGTATCGCGGCGCAAATCGGCCGGCGTATAGACCTCCAGTGTCTGCGCCGTTTGGCCGAGCTTGCCGAAGCCGCGCCGCTCTAGCCGCTCCAGCAGCAGATCGCGGTAAAGCAGCGTTTCCCCGAAGGTCCAGCTCGCGCCGCTGCCGAGGTATGGGGCGTTGGCAAGGATGAACAGGTTGCTGCCCCCCGCGGGAGCGGCTTCCGGATCGCTGAAGGATGAATTGCAAAGATACAGGGCGGGATCGCTAGCAGGCCGTCCATGTCGGAAAATATCGGTGAATTCCTCTCCGTACCGTTCGGGGAACAGGAGGGTATGATGCAGCAGCTGCGGAAAGGTTTGCGGCACTCCGGCCAAAATAACAAAGCCGGACAAGGACGGCTCGTAGGCGTCGATCCGCGCGTCGGTCATATGCTGACGGCAGCCGGGAGGCAGCAGCTCGCGGCAGGCCGTCAGCAAGTCGGCGCCAACGACAACCTCGTCGGCGGGAAGATCGCCGGCTGTCGTGAGCACGCCGTGGGCGCGGCCGTTGCGCACGGCGATTTGCTTGGCCCGCGCGCCGCAGACGATGGTCACGCCCAGCTCCTCGGCCAGCCGCACGAATGCTTGCACCAGCT
Source organism: Paenibacillus athensensis (assembly GCF_004514475.2). Classification (GTDB taxonomy): domain Bacteria; phylum Bacillota; class Bacilli; order Paenibacillales; family NBRC-103111; genus Paenibacillus_AL; species Paenibacillus_AL athensensis. The sequence goes on from NZ_MYFO02000012.1 coordinate 110,886, forward strand.
CGTAGGTGCCGCCGCGCACGCCGTAAACGCCGATTTCCGTCTCGACATGGGCAAGCATGGCGAAAATCGCCGGCGCGGCGGTTGGCGAGCCGCCGACATACGTGGCGTAGCGCCCGAACATCGCCAGTGTGTGCGAATGCCGGAAATAGCGGCGCAGCAGCTGATTCAGCCGGGTGAACGGCCGTACGCGCAGGAAGGCCCTAAGCAGAGCGGGATCGGCCTTGTCGCGCCAGGAAAGGAGCAGACGGCTCAAAAAATGACGCTCCGACAAGCGGTACAGCCGCTCGGCTTCATCCATGAATGCGTCGTATTGCCGCGCATCCTCGGGGCTGAAGGCGGCGAGCTGCTCCTTCATGCGCTCGCGGTCGCGGCACAGATCGACCTTGTGGCCGTCGGCAAACAAGTTGCGCGTCGACGGGTCCAGCCGGTACAGCGTCACGTAATCCTCCATTCGCCGTCCAACGGCCGTGAACACAGAGGCAAACGCTCCCGGCATCGTAATCGTGCTCGGTCCGCGGTCGAAGCGGTAGCCGGATTGCTCGATGCGAGCGAGCTTGCCCCCCGGCCGGGGCTGGGCTTCGATGACGGTCACGCGGCAACCGGCCGCAGCGAGCCGAATGGCGCATGACAAGCCGCCAAGCCCTGCGCCGATAATGACGATCCGCTTGCCGGAAGCGGCGGAACTGATCGGTGTGGTAATATACGGCGTCATTTGGATTTCACCTCCGGCGAAGCTTTGGAATGATGGTAGGCGCGGCCTTTCCAGACGTAGCCGCGTCCCGTGACGGCGAGTCTCCACGAATCGGCAGCAAGCGCGATCAGCGCGGCGATCGACACAGGCAGCAGAGCGCCGAGCTTGGGCGATTGGCCGTTGCGCGTGTCGATCGTCGCCTTGAGCGCCCAGCCAAGCGCACAGGCGGTGAGCGCCGGGACCAGCAGATGTAGCCAGCCGCCTGATTTGCCGGATGGCATGAAATCGGCAAAGCTGCCCCTGCCCGCGGAGATGTGGAAGCCCTCTAAGCCGGCGCCAGAGAGCAAGCCGGTTCCGAGCGCGAGCAGCGCAGCCGCAGCGGTCAGCGCGGGCAGCACGTAAAGCAGGAAATAAACAACCAGCACGGTACCGAGTAGAACATGGCTGCGGCCCGTTCCGGCGAAAATGTTTTTGCGGTAGCCCTGCCACACTTCCGCAGATGATGTGTACATCCGCATATGGATGTCGCGATGCACGTCGGCGAGCAGCAGCGGATAGCCGGCCCGCTTTACGGCACGAGCCAGCTCCATATCGTCGACGAGCGCGCCGCGGATCGCTTCGTGCCCGCCGACGGCCCTATAGGCTTCTCGGGCAATGAGCAGGCAAGCGCCATGCGCAGCGGCAAACCGCGGGTCGGCCGAGCGGCGTACGAGCGGTATCGGCAAATGGCAGGCGACGGTGAACATCATCAGGGGCACGATCAGCCGCTCCAGCGGCGTGACGACCTCCTGCCGCGGGAAGCCGGTCACCAGGCCCGGGCCCAGCGCTTCCGCCGCTGCTGCAAAGCGGGCGAGCGCGCCTGGCTCCAGCCGCGCGTCGGCATCGAGGAAGAACAGCCACGGAGCGCGGGCCGCTTGCGCGAGCTGGTGACAGGCGAAGGCTTTGCCGGTCCAGCCGGGCGGCGGCTCTTCGCCGCGGATGACGCGCAGCTGCGGATGGGCCTGGAGGAAGGCGGCTGCCAGCTCGGCGGTTCCGTCCTCGGAACGGTCGTCGAGTACGATTACCTCCAGCGGCGTCTCGCTTTGTGCCAGCACCGAGCGCAGGCATGCGGCGATATTGCGGGCCTCGTTGCGGGCGGGGATCAGCACGCTGATGCCAAGGGGGCCGCAGGAGCCGGTCGGCGCGGTCGCGCAGTCGGCAGGGCGGCCCTTTGGACTGGCAGGCGAGTAGCAGGCATGGAGGTCCCGGGGGCCGGCCGGCACGCGGACGGCGTAGCGGCCCTTGAGGCCGGCAGGCAGGCAATCGGCGTAGCGGCCCTTTGGACTGGCAGGCGTGCAGTCTGCGTAGCCGTCCTGGGGGACGGCCGGCGTGCAGTAGGAATCGCGGCCCGCAAGGCCGGCGGACGCTTCACGCGTGCGTACCGGACGCGTCTCGGCTGCAGAAGCGCCGCCGCATACGGCCGCAGCATCCGCGTCTGGCTGGCCCGCATCGCGCGCCGCTGCCGCTTGCTCCAGCGTCGGCAGCTGCTGGAGGTTCCAGCGCGCGAACAGCCACTGGACGCCGACGAGCGCGGCAATCAGCCACAGCAGCGCGCTCATGGCGCCACCCCGCGGCCGCGCCCGCCGTTACTGCGCCCGAACCAGCGGTCAAACGTGTCGCTGACCGAACGTCCAGGGCGCAGCAGGGCAGTAGCGTCGCCGGCCAGCTGTGTCGGCTCGCCGGCAATCGCCTGCGCGCGCTGGCGCTCAAGCTGGTCGGTCACAGCGTCCTCCAGCGCCTGCACGGCGGCTTTGCGGCCCAGCGCCGCCCAGTCGAGAGCCAAAGGCTCGCCGAAGCGGAGGCTGGCTTCGGGCTTTTGATGCAAGCCGAACATCAGATACAAGCTGACCGGCACGGCCAGCGCATAAGGGCAGAGGGCTAGCAGCAGGCCGGTTCCGCTGTGAAAGCCCAGCGGGCGTTTGTCGATGTGCTCGATATCCCCTTGCGGAAAAATCCAGACGCTATGCCCTTGCTCAAGCAGACCGCGGGCGTACTGCAGCGAGTCGCGGATGCCGGAGGGGCTCGTTTTGCGGATCGAGAACGCGCCGATTTTGCGGAAAAAGGCGTATTTGGCCAGCTGCTGCTCCTCCATCATCATGAAATGGGCGCGCGCCGACAGGCGGCTGACCGCTTCGTAGACCAGCAATCCGTCCCACCAGCTGCAATGGTTCATGACGTAGACGGCGGGGCGGCTCTCGACAGGGTCGACATCGCCCAGAACGGTCAAGGAATGAAAATGGCGGCGCAGCAAATAATGGCGGTTATACAACCGGAACACGGCTTCAAAGCCGGGGCGCTTGTGCGCTTCGATCATGGCGCAGACTCCTTTCCGCCGCAAGCAGCGCGATTGCGGCAATCGCTGCAGAGGCCCACAGCGCTTCTTTGACGGCTAAAAGCCCGAACATCAGCAGCATGCCCTGATACAACCGCCACGCGCGGCGGCGCTGCCATTCAGTGGCGTCAAGCTGCGGCAGCAGCAGCGATAGCAGCGCCCCGACAGCAAACCAGGACGCAAAATTTGTCCACGGCACGCCGTACAGCCCGGCCGTCTCGTCCCAGCGCCACAAACCGCGCGCATGAGCGACCGGGTCGAGCACGAGGTCAAGCCCGGTCGCCAGCGCTCCGATCGTCAGCGCGCGAAGAGGGCGCGAGACGCCGCGCGGAATGAGCAGCGACGTATTGACAACGACGCCGACCCATGCCGCCGCAACGGCTGCGGGAACGCCAAACAAGCCGATGCCAAGCGTCGCAGTGTAGACGTAGGCGCCGAAAGGCATGCCGGTCGTTGTGCCGAGCCACTCGACGCCGAAGGCGAGCAGGGCGATGGCCAGCAGCGCGGGGGCGATTCGCAGCAGGCGGGAGCCGCTGGCGGAAGGAAGGCGCAGGGAAATGGCATACAGCGCGTAGAGGAGCAAAAAGAGCCCATTCGCAAAGCCCAGCGCCTCAGGCACGCGAAAGAAAAGCATCAGCAGCAGGCCTACCGCGTACCAGCCCCAGAATAGCAGCGCCATTGGCCTAAAGCGCTGCAAGACGCGCCTGCGCTTCCTGCGTAAGCTGCGGGTAGCGCTGCAGCAGCCCGTACAAAATCGACAGCTTGGCTTTATCGCTGACAACGGCGCGCTGGCGGAACACCTGATAGCGGCTTGCCCGTACCTCGTCAAGTATCGCCATGTAGGTCTGCGCAGCCAGTTCGACGCAAAAGGCGCTGGTCGCCGGATATTGCTCCAGCTCGCGCAAGCCCAGCTGCAGCCAGCTGCCGGCAAGCTCCATCAAATGCTCCAGCATGCGAATGAAGCCGGGGTGGACCGTACCGTTTTCGAAGTCGCGCTCCGTGCAGCCGTATTGCTGCATCAGCTCCAGCGGAATGTACCGCCGTCCCCGCTGACAGTCCTCGCCGATATCGCGGATGATGTTGACGATCTGCATAGCCTTGCCCAAATAAACGGCCGATTCCGCCAGCCGTTCGCCGACGCGCCCTCCGTGCAAAATCGGCACGAGCATACTGCCCACTGTGCCCGCGACCAGGTAGCAGTAATGCTCCAGCTGCTCCACCGTGTCGTATCGGGTCAACGACGTGTCGAGCCGTTGTCCGGCCATTTGCAGGAAATACGGCTCCGGCGACAACGCAAACTCGCTGAACAGCCAGCGCAGCGCCGGCCAAATAAAATGCCCCTCTGCCGACTCCAGCGAGCGGAAGCGGTCCTCCAGCTCCTCCAAGGTGTACGGGGAGCGCTCAGGCTCGTCGACGGAATCGTCGATCATGCGGCAAAAGGCATACATGACGTGCACAGCCTCCCGCTTGGGACTTTCCAGGAAGCTGAATGCTTTATAGAACGAAGAGGAATGACTGCGGATCATGTGCTCACAATCGGAAAAAAAAGCCGGATGATTCATGAATACATCTCCTTTCGTATATGCTCGGCAAGGAGCTTTGCTCCCTGCATGACGATGGGCACGCCGCCGCCGGGATGCGTCGAAGCGCCTACGGCATAAAGCCGTTCGATCGGCAGCGGCTTGAGCTGCGGCCTAAGCGGTCCGGATTGCGCGGCCGTCGGCGCGATGCCAAAGCTGCCGCCCTGATACAGTCCGATGGCTTCGGCGTCGAATGGCGTGCGCACCTTCCGTTCGACGATGGCGCTGCGCAGACCGGGCAGCAGCTTGCGTTCGGCGTCAGCGAGCACGGCGTCCAGCAAAGCGTCGATCCGCTGCTTGATGTCGCTTTCCGCCCACATCGGCGCATTCGCCGGCGGCGCGGGGATCATCAGGTAAAGCGCCGACTCGCCGGACGGGGCCGATTCCGGGTCGATGGCGGCCGGGTTGAACAGATAATAGGAGGGCTGCTCGGGAATAACGCCCTCGGCGAACAAGCGGCGCATACCGGCGTCAAAATCCGCAGGCAGCACGAACTGGTGGACGGCCGCTTCCGGCCAGCGGCGGCTCGCGCCGATGTAGAGCAGCAGACAGCCGCTCGACGGCGTAAAGCGCCGCTTGGGCGCGCGGACGTGAGCGGGCAGCAGCTTGGGCAGCAACGGCGCTTCGCCGTTAAACACGACGGCGTCGTAAGGCTCAAAGCCGTCGGCGGTTTCCAGACCGCGCGCTCTTCCGTCTGCGACACGGATGCCGGTCACCTCGCTGCCGAGCTTGACGGTTACGCCGCGCCGCTCCAGCGCGGCGGACAGCTCGGCAACAAGACCGGCGTAGCCGCCTTTGAGATACCAGACGCCATAACGGTGTTCGGCATACGGGATAAAGCCGTACAATGCCGGCGTGCGGTGCGGCCCGCCGCCGATATACAGCGTCTGGAGAGAGAAGGCGTCGATCAGCCGAGGATCGCGGAAGTAGGACGCCGCGCGTGCGCGGACGCTGCGATATGCCCGCATGCGCAGCAGCAGACGCACGCTTTGCGGCGTGAGCGCCCGGCGCGCGTGGAGGAATGGCCGGTCGAGAAAGGCGCGCTTGCCTTCGGGAAACGCCCGGTCGTGATCGCGCATATAGCGGCGGAAGCCGTTTTCTTCTCCAGGGAACAAGCGGGCGATTTCGGCCAGCTGGCGCTCGGGATCGCTCCATTTTTCGAAAACGGCCCCGTCGCCGTAATGAATCCGATACATCGGATCGCAGGGCAGCAGCTCCAGCCGGTCAAGCCGCACGCCGGCTTCCTCCAGCAAGCCCAGCAGCAGCTCGGGCAGCAGCACAATTGTCGGGCCCTGATCGATGCGGAAGCGGCCGAACTGCTCATAGCGCAATCGTCCGCCCAAGCGGCTGGAGCGTTCGTGGAGCGTGACGGCATGACCGTCGCCTGCCAGCAGCAGCGCTGCCGTCATGCCGCCGATGCCTCCTCCGGCAATGCCGATTGACAGCCGGCTCATCGGCGGATCGCCCCTTTCGCGTTTATGCCGGCGCGGTCTGACGGGCTGGCGGTAAGCATGGCGCAGGTGATTTTGGCCGACTCCAGGATCGTCGGCAGTCCGCTGCCCGGATGAGTGCCGCCTCCGACCAGCCAGCAGCGCTCCAGCTCCTCAAAGCGATTGTGCGGACGCAGGGTCAGCATCTGATCGAGCGAATGAGCCAGATTAAACGTAGCGCCGTGATAGACATCGAGTCCGTCCCGCCAATCCCAAGGAGTTACGACGCGTTCGCAGACAATGGCCTCCTCCAGTTTTTGCAGCTCGGGGTACGACTTCAGCCGGTCGAGCACGCGTCGGCGAAACGGGCCTGCTTCTCGCTCCCAGTCGATGGGGGCCTGCGTATTCGGCACGGGCACGAGTAACAGCAAGGCGGATTGACCGGCAGGCGCGAGCGTCGGATCGAGCGGGCTCGGGTTATGGATGTAGATCGAAGGCTCGTCGGACAGCTTTTGCCGGGACGTAATATCGTCGACGTTGCTGCGGTAATCGGCTGCAAACAGCACAGTATGGTGCGGCAGGTCGATCATCCGGTCGAGGCCGAGGTAGAGCATGAAGGTCGAGCAGGAAAATTTTTTGCGCGCCAGCTTTGCCGGTCCGTATTTGCGCAGCACGCCCGGCGCGAACAGCCGGGAAGCGGCTTGGGAGAAATCGGCGCCGATGATCACGTCGTCTGCTTCCTCGCGTCTGCCGTCCTCCAGCAGCAAGCCGACGGCGCGGCCGTCCTGCACCAGTACTTGCCGTACCGCGGCGCCAAGCTCGATGCGCCCACCGTCGGCGCGCACGGCATCAGCCATCGCTTCGCAAAGTCGGTTGATGCCGCCGACCGGATGCATCAGCCCGTAGCGGTGCTCCAGATAGGACAGGATGGTAAACGTTCCCGGACACTCCCACGGCGACATGCCCAAATATTTGGATTGAAAGCAAAAGGCGGTTTTTAACCGTTCGTCGCGAAAATAAGCGGACAGCCGGCTGTATACGGTGCCGGTTGCATGCAGCTTAGGCAGCGCCCGCGCCATATCGCCGGCCACATAGTCCCGCCAGCTGTTGAACGGACGCTCCAGCAGCGGCGCAATTCGCGCGAACTTTTCGGCCTCGTCGCGCATAAATCGCGCATAGCCGGCGCCTTCGCCGGGAAATAGCGCTTCAATGCGCCGCTGCATCAGCGCCCGGTCGGTCGTGGCGTTCAGCTGGACGTCGCCGAATTGGAGCCGGTACATCGGCTCCAGCGGCACCAACCGGACGTGATCCTCCAGCCGTCGTCCGGTCATGGCGAACAGCTCCTGCCATTTATGCGGCATCATCAGGAACGTGGCGCCGCGATCAAAATGAAACTCGCCAAGCGTCAGCCGCGATGAACGTCCGCCTACCTGCGGCTGTTTTTCGTAGACGGCCACATCGAGTCCCTGAGCGGCCAGAAGCATAGCGGCGGCAAGGCCGCCCGGCCCGGCGCCAACGATCAACACCTTGCGTTTTTTCATAGCAATCTCCTTTCGGGCCTTACTGCGGATGATGCGGGAACGGTTTATACGGTATGCGCATAGACAACATATACAAAATGCGTTAATATCTTATACAAATACTATACTAAACTTATACAAATGGTCAACTGTTTTGTATAAGTTTCGGGCAGTCTGACGGCGCTAGTGGCAGTTGCTGCGGCGTCAAGCGGGGATGGACAGTCAGGATGCGGGAAAGCGAGGGGGAGATCGGATGAAAACGAGCGTATGTGTGATTGGAGCGGGAATCGGCGGCCTGATGGCCGGCGCGTATTTGGCCCAGGCGGGCTATGCGGTAACGATTTTGGAAAAAGCGGCGACAGTTGGCGGTTCGGCGGGCTGGTATGTGCGGCGCAACCGGCGGTTTCCGACCGGCGCGACGCTGGCTTTTGGACTCGAAGCGGGTGGGCTGCTGCGCAGCAGGCTGGAGGAGCTTGGCGTGGAGCTGGAGGCGGAGGAGCTGGAGCATCCGATGGATATCGTGCTGCCCGACCGCAAGGTGGCGGTGCTGCGCAATGCTGCAGCCTGGGAGGAGGAGCTGGCCCAGCGGTTTCCCGAGCAGCGCGCAGCGACCCTTCGCTTCTGGCGGGAGCTGGAAGCGATCAGCCATGCGGTGCTCGGTGTCACGGGGACGGGAGCGGCCCTGCCTGTGCGGCGGCCGGCCGATCTTGGCGGTCTGCCGGGCTACCTGCTCCGTCATCCGCGAACGGCGCTGCAGCTGGCTCGTTCTGCGCGGCGGACGGTGCTGGACCTGCTGCGGGCGCACGGGCTGGAGCACTACGAGCCGTTGGTCCGACTGCTGAATCTGCAGCTGGTCGATGCGGTGCAGACCGATGTCAGCCGGGCCGCGCTGCTGCCGTCCAGTCTCGCGCTGACGGTCTACCGGCAGGGCAGCTTCGGGCTTGACGGCGGGCTCGGCGGGCTTTGCGAGGCGCTGGCATCACGCATAGCCGGCTGGGGCGGCGAGATCGTCACCGCTTCCCCGGTGCAATCTGCGGTCTACAACGCAAAGCAGCGCAAGTGGAGTGTGGAAGCTGCACGGCGCAGCGGGTTTTACGACATCGTCGTCAACAATACCGGCCTCGACCTGGAGGGCGGGTTGGCCGCTGGAGCAAACCCGCGGGCGGGAACGAAGGCAGAGCCCGGGAGGGCGCTGCCGGTTGAGTTGCAGCCGCAGCCGCACGCGGGAGCTTGGGGCGCGTTTCGTCTGGATGCGGTGCTGGACGAGACGGGCTTTGAGGCCTGTCTGCCGCGGCTGGCGCTGCCCTTTGCGTATCAAATCGCACCGGATTGCCAGCATGACCGGCTGTTCGGAGACGAGCACGGCCCTGTATACGTCACCTTTCAGCGTACGCTGGACGGCAAGGGGCGGCCGGTTATCGGAGAAGTGACGATGACGGCGACGGTGCATACCGATACCTGGCGCTGGCTGGCCTGCTCTGATGAAGCGTATGCGGCCCAAAAGCAACAGGCCGGCGAAGCGCTCTGGCGCGAAATCGCCAAGATTGCCGACTTGCGCCGGCACGTGCGGTCTGCCGACATCGGTACGCCGCGGACCTATCTGCGCTATATCGGCAAAGCCGAGGTCGGCGGCTTCCCGCTGACGGTCGAGCGCGCGCTGCTGCGGCCTGCGGGCGTACGTACGTCCGTACCCGGCTTGTACCATGCGGGCGAGACGGTTTTTCCGGGGCCGGGCACACTTTCGGCTGCGCTTAGCGGGATGTATGCGGCGCGGGCGATTGGCCGCGATTACCGTTAAATGCGCTGGCCGCGAGGAAGGTCGCACTTATGGTTGGAGCACGCGCATGCGCAAAAACCCATAAGTCCGCAAGGGATTCACAGGCGTATTCATGCTTCCATAAAATAAAAAGCCCGTCGGAGCCAATCTCCACGGGCTTTATCGGCATTACGCTTCCAGACGGGCCATCGTCTGTTCCTCGCATTCCTTGGAGCAAAAGCGGTTATGCTCCTCCTCACAAGCTTCGCAGCAAATGTGCTGCAGGTGGCAGTAATCGTTGGCGCAGTTGACGTAGCGGTCTTCAGGCTTGCCGCAATGGTGGCAGTGGCCGATGACGACGTCTTCGGCGGTGCGGTTGATCGGCACGGAAATGCGTTCGTCAAATACGTAGCATTTGCCGTCGAACAACCGCCCCTGCACCTCGGGGTCCTTCCCGTAGGTCACGATCCCACCGTCGAGCTGATACACTTCCTTGAAGCCTTCCTTGAGCAAAAAGCCGGACAGCTTTTCGCAGCGAATGCCCCCGGTGCAATAGGTCAGCACCGGCCGGTCCTTATACTGCTCCAGATTGCTGCGAATCCATTCGGGAAATTCGCGAGTGGATTCGACCTCCGGCCGGATCGCGCCGCGAAAATGACCGATGTCGTATTCATAATTGTTGCGGCCGTCGAGCACGAGGACGTCTTCCTGCTGCAGCTTCTCGTAAAAATCCTTAGGCGACAGATGCGTGCCCGTCAGGTCGTTCGGGTTGACGTCTTCTTCGAGACGGAAGGTCACCAGCTCTTTTTTCGGCCGGACAAAAATTTTCTGAAACGCGTGTTTGTCGCTTTCGTCGATTTTGAAAACGAGATCGCGGAACAGCGGCATGTGCCGCATCATTTGCATGTACGCGTCGGTTTGCTCGACCGTGCCGGACAGCGTGCCGTTGATCCCTTCGGGGGCGATCAGAATACGGCCCTTCACGCCGAGCCGTTTGCAATAGGCGAGGTGCTCGCGAGCCAAAGCCTCGGGGTCCTCAACCGTGACGAATTTATAGTAGAGTAAAATGCGGTATGGAGCTTCTCCCGTTGTCATTGTCAAACCACCTAATCTTGTGTATTGCAGGCTGCCTGCAGCCTAAGCCTATAGTGACACAAAACGGCGCATAATTCAATCGCCTGCGGCGCTGCCGGGGGCGAACGCCGCGCTCGTTGGCCCGTCGGCCTCGCCGGGCTTGTGCCGCTTGCGGGTGTCGGAGGGGTCGGAGCCCGCGCTTGGGGAGACGGTGTAGCGTTCGGCGACGGCCGGGTCAGAGCGATCTTCGCTCAGATCGCCAATTTTGTTACGCGAGCTGCCGTCCAGGTTGTACGCGTCCGCGCCGATATGCCGTCCTGCGAGGGCCGCGCTTGCTGCATTCGCTGTTCCGTCTGCGTCCGTGCCAGCGTGCCGTTCGGCGAGGGCCGCGCTTGCCGCATTCGCTGCGCCGTCTGCGTCCGCGCCGGTGTGCCGTTCGGCGAGAGCTGCGCTTGCCGCATTCGCTGCGCCGTCTGCGTTCGCGCCGTCCGCCGCCGTGCCATCGGCATCGCCGCCCGCCGCGCAGCGGTTGCCGCCACGGCGCTTCGCTGCACGCATGGCTTGCTGCGCGGCCGCAAGCAGCGTGCGGGCATCGCTGCCATCGACGGGCGCGCTCGCGGCGCCGACGCTCGCCGTGACGACGAGCTCGCGGCCGCTGACGACGAGCGGCTTGGCGAATTGCTCGACGATGTGGGCGGCGATTTTGGGCACGTCGTCCGGCGAACCGACGTCGGGCAGCAGGACGGCAAAGGCGTCGTCGCCAATGCGGGCGAGCAGCGCTCCGAGCGGGATGCAGTGGGCCAGCCGTCCTGCGGCCTCGCGCAGCAGCCGGTCGCCGAAATCGTGGCCGAATTGCGCGTTGACTTGTCCGAAACGGTCCAGATTCATATAGAGGACGCTTACGCCACGCGAGCCGCCGCCCTCGGCGGAGGTCAACTGCTTGTCGACGTTCTCCAGAAGGGAGCGGCGATTGTGCAGGTTTGTCAGCTCGTCGTAATATGTTAAATAGCGGTATTCATGGAACGCTTTTTTGCTGTCGTGAACATCCTTGGCCATGACGAAAATGCCAACGGTCCGGCCGTCGGGCGCAATGGGAATGGCCGTCATCAGCATGCCGCGTGTCTGACCGCTGCGGGTCAATAGAGCGGTAGCGAACGAGCAGGCTTGTCCCTTGAGCGCCTGATACAGCTGCTGCAGGGTCAGCTCGACTTCGCTTGGACTGATGCAGCCAATCAGCGATCTGCCGATCAGCTCATCCGCGTCATAGCCGCTCAGCGTGTTCATCGCCGGATTGACATGCGTGAAGCGAATCATCAGATCGAGCCGGAAGACGGCGTCGGGATTGCGCTCGTACAGCACGTCGTAATGCGTCTCTTCCTGCAGAGCCGCTTCTTCGGCGGCGAGACATTGACGCTCAATCGACGTCTCCAGCAGGTGGAGCGCTACAAGCAGCCCGGACAGGACGATTGTAAAACCGAGCATGTAGACAAGCCCTGGCGTGACTGCTGCAAACAGCAGCGGCTGGGCGACGGACAAAGCGAGCGCGGTCAACATGGGCAGCAGGACGGCGGCGATTCCCGACAGTACGCTGCCGGCAGCCAGCGCCAGCGGCCTTGGGGCCGCGCCGCGCAGCTCCTGGCGGCGAAAGGCAAGGCGGGTGGCGACGAGCCGGGTGCCGCTGATGCACGTAATCGTGCTGGCGACCAGCGCGTATTTCCATTGGGCGTAGTGCGGATACGTCAGCGCATAGCCGACGCCGTCGCACACGACGCAGCCGGCAGCGAATAGCAGCTCGGCGCCGAGCAGCCGCCGCCGCTGCCGGGCGCGAGGGCGCAGACGGAGCACGGTCCAGCTGCTGAGCGTCAGGCACAGCAGCAGGGTGACGGCATAGTAGCCGGCGTTGCCTGCCAGCGGCAGCGCAACGTCCAGCGCCAAACGGCACAGTAAATAAGCCAGCCATGTGCAGAGGCCAAGCCCCGCAGCGCCGAGCAGCAGGGCCGGTTTATCGCCGGGGGCGGCGAGCGGGGCTTGCGCGCAGCGCTTCTGCAGTCGGGTCGCTCCCAGACTGCCCAGCGAGGATACGGCCAGAGCGGCCAGCAAATAGCCGAATTGAAATTGACTCAGGTCGGGCGGGTGAAGCAAACGATTCCCTCATCTCTTTGAATATAATCTGACGCAGCAGGGCGTGTGTGAACAGCCTTCTTGATTATATGCAAAAAGCTTCGACATTGTTGTCGAAATTTGGTGATTAATTGAAAAAAGATAGCGTATCCTGCTAAAAAGTGCTAACCGAACCGTCTGGCTCCGGGACAGAATGTGAACCATTCTGGTTATAGAGCCCGGCGACGGATCTAGGGGGAGCCGCCGATCCCGTTGCAGCCCGGGTAGCGCACAAGGCAAGCGCAACGAGCTGCCCGCAAAGCCCAGCCGCAGATGCGTCAGTCCCCGCGCATAGACAAAGACGCTTTCATTACGACCATGCCAATCGGTCTGAAAGCGTCTTGTACTTGCGAAGTCCTATTCAGGCGGGGGCGCAGCATGCAGCTACAAAAACCGGCGGTGATGCTTTTTGCCGTCATACGTGAATTGGACCTTCTTATCTTCGACAGTCGTTTCCAGATGGACAGGCTTGCCCCAGAGCCGGTAGATGTAGGGCAGCGTTTTTTCCACGTATTTCAGGTCCAGCTCGACGCCTTCGAACGCATGCTTGAGGAACAGCTCGCCGCTCCGCTGGTAATCGCCGTCCTCGACGACGAGATAAGGAAAGCCGCCGTTGACGCGCGAGTAGACGAGCTGGTCGCGAATATGCTCCCACGTTTTGTCGGTAATTTTCCATTCCGGGCCTTTTTTCTCGAAAATGTACAAATCGAGGTCGGCGACAAGCTCTCTGGTCAAATAATTGCGGATGAAGGAGGTATCCGAGTCGTATTCGCGCACCTCGAACATTTTTTGCCGGCCCTCTCCGGGCTTGCGGTTATGCCGGCGCATCTCTTCGTCGGTAGGATGGTCCCAGCGTTTTTCGATATCTTCGAAAATTTTCAGCCCCAGGTAATACGGATTGAGGCTGTGGCGCGACGGCTGGACGACGGAGGAGTTCAGCTTCGAGTATTCAATTGTCTCTTCTTCGGTCAGATCCAGCTCGCGCATAATGCGTTGGTGCCAATACGAGGCCCAGCCTTCATTCATGATTTTCGTTTCCATTTGCGGCCAAAAATAGAGCATTTCGTCGCGCATCATCGTGAGGATGTCTCGCTGCCAATCCTCCAGATACGGCGCATACTCCTCGATGAATAGGAGCAAATCCTTCTCCGGCTTCGGCGGGAAGCGGCGCGCGTCCTCTTTGTCGGGCGGCTGCTCAGTCTTGGGCTCGTCGAGCTCCCACAGGTCGTCGTAGCTGCCAGATAAGTCTCGACGGACGCTTGGTGGTTTTTTGGCTTCCTTGGCGGTCCGCTCGGGGCGGCGGGAGCGGTTCAGGCTCGGATCGACGTGCTCCTGAATCGCCAGAACGGCGTCAAGAAACTTCTCGACCTCGGCCGAGCCGTATTCCAGCTCGTATTGACGGATGCGTTCCGCAGTCGCCGACATGCTTTCGACCATGTTGCGGTTTGTTTTGGAAAAACGAACGTTGTTTTTGAAAAAATCACAGTGCGCGAGCACGTGCGCTACGATCAGCTTGTTCTGGATTAGCGAGTTGCCGTCCAGCAAAAACGCGTAGCACGGGTCGGAGTTGATGACCAGCTCATAGATTTTGCTCAAGCCTAGATCGTATTGCGTTTTCATGCGGTGAAAATTTTTGCCGAAGCTCCAATGACTGAACCGCGTCGGCATCCCGTAGGCGCCGAATGTATAAATGATGTCCGCCGGACAAATTTCATAGCGCATCGGATAAAAATCGAGCCCGAAGCCGGTGGCGATTTCCGTAATTTCGGCAATGGCCCGTTCGAGCTGCTTTTTGTCCTCGCCCAACATGGTGCATCCCTCCTCTTCTTCCGATATATATATATTTCGCTGGGGAGCGGAATATGAGGAGAAGCAAACGCCCCTGTTTCACGAAGAAACAGAGGCGTTTGTTTTCGCAGGCCAAATCTTGCATGGCTGGCTGCAACGAGAGATTAATAAGTGATCGGCAAGTAAATAGGAGCCGGGTATGGATTGACGAATACCGGCGTTGCGCTCCATCCGGTATTGCCCGTGCCTTGCACAACGGTCATGCCTGTGCCTGTGCTGAGGTAGCCGCCACGGCCCAGGTTGGTTGCGGATAAGTAATTGAACGTTACGGAGCCGGTGTTGGCGCGGTTTTCGATCGCGTACGTGCCGGTGCCGTTAATTTCGTTGCGGTTCAGCGTAATGCCGGTAATGGTGTTGCCCATAAAATTGAACGCTTCATAGTTGCTGTCGATGATTTTATTGTCATCCACGTTGATCGTCGCTGTCAGCGGTTGATCCAAAGCGAAGAACCAGATTGCGCCTGTACCGAAGTCCCAGCCGTTGTAGTAGTCTTCCGAGCCGCAGCGAACGACGACATTGCGCGCGATGGTGATGGTGCCGCTTACCGGCGTCACCGGGGAGAAGCGGTTGCCTACGTGGATACCGCCGCCTTCCGCTTGTTGGTCGGCCACATAGTTGTCGGTTACGCTGTTGTTTTTGCCGCCGTACAGTGCGATCCCGTTTGCCAGAACCGGCAGCTCCACGCGGTTGAACGAGAAGGAGTTGTTCTCATCGGCTACGGAAACGTTATAACCTGGAGCGTTTGTGGAATCGCTCCACATCGCCAAACCGTCGTCGCCCGTATTCCGGAAAAACGAGTTGCTGACGCTGGAATTGGTTACGCCTTGATGGAAGTTGACGCCATCGGCATTTTGGTTGCGGATGCGCATGTTGGTGATTTTCAGATTATCCATCGGTCCATCCAGCCACATGCCGCATTTGGTATGCTCGATCCAGATGTTGTCGACCGTGGAGTTGGACAGTGCGCCGCCAATCCCGTTAATTTGGTCGTTGTCGATACGAACGATGACTTCACCGAAGATTGCGAAGTCGGACAAGTGAACGTTCTGGCTGGCGGAGCCTTGCCGGAACTTGCCGTAGAAACCTTCGTTGTCGCCGTAAGGGTTGACGAAGTGGAACGTCGAGTACCAGATACCGGCCCCTTTGATCGTGACATTGTCGACGTGGATTTGCGTGTTGATTTTATAAGTACCGGCCGGCACCCACAATACTTTGCCTTGGCTCGATGCTGTGTTCACTGCAGTTTGCGTAGCTGTCGTTGCGTCGTTCACGCCTGTAGGGTCAGCGCCGAAGTCGGTCAGCGAGAGGGAGCCTGCCGGTTGTGTAGCCGCCGGAGCAACCTGCTCGAAGTCGATCAGGTCAATCGTGTACGAACCGGCGTTGTTGCCCGGATCTACTTGTACTTTAACCTTGGTTCCCGGCGTCATTTGACCTACCAGACGATGCACTTCGTCGTAAAAATGATGCGGTCTCAAGTCGGTAGGCGTGTTGTTGAACGGATAGCCGCCGTAGGCCCAGCCGTAGATGGAGGTAAGGGAAAGATCCGGTTGTTTGACGCCGTCGATGTAAAATCCAAGCGGCGCGGTTTGCCCCGTGCCTTGCGCGCTGTCGGGAATGCTGTAGCGCAATACGATCGAGTTGGCGTTTTGCGGTACCGTAAATTCAACATATTGGCCTTGGGCGCTGAGCGTGACGGCTTTGCGGCCGGAGGCTTCGCCGGCAAGGCTCGGATAAGCGCGGTTCGGCCCAATGATCGTGCCGTTGGTCACGGCGTCTTCAGCCTGGATTTCTACGTAAGGAAGCGCAGGTCCGGCGGAAGATACGCCAATACTTGTATTGAAGACGTTATTGGCTTCGCTGACTTCGCTAATCGCGTTAGTCGGATCGACGGTAGCTGTAATCGGCGTCAAGCCATTTACGGCCGACCATGTGCCCGGAATTATCACGTTAGCGGATGTATTTCCGGCGAGACCGCCGGAGAGGGTGCCGTTTAACGTCGTTGTGCCAACGACTACGCGCACGCCGATGCTGCCGCTGGCTGCATCTTTACCCTGATTTTTCACAGCTACGGTAAAGCTGACGGTATTGCCCGGAGCCGGATGCGTCGGGTTCCAGGTTACGTTTTGTACGATCAGGTCGGGGCCTGGGAGCTGGCTAAGCGTCAGCGATTTCGTATTCGTGTTATTCGTTTCGTTCAATTCGATGACGCTGTTGTCCGGATCCACGACGGCAGCGATGCTGTAGGTGCCGGCGGAGCCGACCCACGGGGCGGAAGCGGTCACGGTTACTTTTCCGTTGACGGCAAGGCTGGTCGTCGCTGTGCCTGTAGCCACTTCATTGCCATTGACGCGAAAGGAGACCTTGTGCGCGGTGTTCGGCGAAGCGCCGCTGCCGGCATTGGTTACTTCTGCGCTAAACGTGACCGGCGTGGCTTCCGTGATCGTGCCGGTTGGTGTCCACGTCAGGTTGGTTACGGTCAAGTCCGGGTTTGGCGCTGCGGAGCCAAATACTTGGAACTCGGCGATTTGGCCTGCGGAAGAGCCGCTGTTTGCGGTAATTTTTAACTGTACGGCGCTGGCTGTGGCCGATACGGGAATCGTAACGGTGTTGCCGGAAGCCGGGTTGAACGTGTAGCTTGCTGCAGAAACCAGATTATTGAACGTCGTGCCGTATTGGTCATGGCTCAGCACTTGAATCGTTTGTGTGCGAGTCGACCAGGCGTTGTCAGGGTTCAGCTTCAAGACGATGGAAGTCAGATTGGCGTTATAACCGAGGTTGACAGTCAAGGTATTAGGGTAAGAACCGCCGGCCCCTTCCCAATAAGTCGTTACGCTGCCGTCATTCGCATTCGTGTCCACGAACGAGAACACAGACGAGGATGCCGTGATCGGCTTGTTCAGCGCCAGATTCGAGTTAGGAGGAGGCGTTGGCGTTGCTGTTGGCGTTGGCGTCGGTGTACCCGTCGGCGTTGGTGTAGGAGTTGCCGTCGGTGTTGGTGTAGGTGTTGCCGTTGGCGTTGGCGTTGGTGTTGCCGTCGGCGTTGCTGTAGGAGTCGCCGTTGGTGTCGGCGTTGGCGTCGTTCCTGTAAAAGTCACTTGAATGTTGTCCAGATTGACGTTGCCGGAATCGGTCGAGTCGTATTTGTACGCGATCGTGTTATTGCCGGCATTCAACGTAAGCGTATCGGCATTGGTCGCCCATGTGTCCCAGTTAGCCAGATTAGCCAGCGTCGTTTGTTTGACCTTCACTCCGTTCACATAAATGCTTACTGTTTTTGCGCTGCCGCTGGCATTGCCGTAACGCAGCGTTACGCTATAGCTGCCTGCAGTCGTTGCGCTGACGGTGAAGGTTGTTGTCGCGCCTTGCGTCCAGTAGCCGTCAACAAATCCCGTACCTGTGTAGCCGGTATGGTCCGTGTTGACCTTCGCTCCGCCGCTTAATGCTGCAGACTCGGCTTGATACGTGCCTCCTGCCGGAGTCGATGTTGGAGTTGCAGTTGGGGTTGGAGTCGGTGTAGGTGTAGGTGTAGGAGTTGGCGTTGGTGTAGGTGTTGGTGTAGGTGTAGGAGTTGGCGTTGGTGTAGGTGTTGCTGTAGGTGTTGCTGTTGGCGTCGGCGTCGGCGTGGAAGTTGACGTGTTGTACACTTCCAGTTCGGACAGCTGTCCGGCCGGCCAGCCCGTGTTAGCCGTAAAGTTCACTTTCACATAACGCACGCTTGCGCTTGTGAAGTTGATCGTTACGGTGTTGGTGCTTCCGTTGAATGTATATGTCTGGGAAGCGGCCAGATTCGTGTAAGTGGAGTCGTTCGTACTGCCTTGAACGGACAACGTTTGATTGCGCGTGCCCCAGCCTGAAGGCAGCTTCAGCACAACCTGATTGACCGTATTGGCGCTGCCCAGGTCAACGCGAATCCACTGGGGAAATGCGTTGTTGACGCTCTCCCAGTAAGTGCCCTGATTGCCGTCGGTGGCGTTGCCCGAACCGTAAACGTCGGCATGGCCGCTTTCCGTAGTCGCTTTACCGGCAGCCAGATTCGTGGCGGCGATTGAAATCGCAGGAATCAAGGTCAATTGCGTGAGAAACAAAGTTATTGCCAACAAGCATAACGCAAACGGATTTTTGTTCGACAACCATTTTTTTCGAGTCATTCACTAAGCCTCCGATTTCATATTGGATGAACATGGATCATTGCAGATATGAACAATCTGCATACTCCTTTAAATCCCCCTTCCAAAAAGAGCGCGCTTTCATTTCATGATCAAATCTGCCGGGTCTGCAACATGTATTTTCCATCATTTACTACAAGCGCTTCACCCATTGTAGGCTTCTCTGTCCAGGAACTCGATGAAATGTTTTATGTTTTTGATACGCAATATTACGTAATCCGCCAAAATAGCGGCAAAAACGCTCGTTTCACAAATTTCGCCCCGAACGAAGCCCGATTAAACGGATTTGCAAAGCCCGGTTAAGAAGGAAAATCGGTCCAAAAAGGCGAAGCTAGTAGGGACATCAGCGCTTATTAAGAAAAGCGATTGGGAGGAAGCAGACTTGAACGGAAGTACGGAGGCAAAACAATATTACCTGGGCTTCACGATGTCCATGTCGTGCGGGCCGGTGGAAGGAAAGCTGCCGGACCGTGAGCCGGGCACGCGTTATGCGTTGCTGCTCGTCGAAGAGGGCATTGGGCGGATGCAACTGGGCGATACGTCGTGTATGCTGATTGCTCCGGCGATCTACTGCTGCAATGAGCAGGAAGGGCTACGGCTGCTGTCCGATGTGGCGCTGCGCGGCAGTCTGATTTATTTTCACCCGTGCGTGATCAATGAGCGGTTTGATTTTGATTCTTTTCGCAATGAGGAGCTGAACGCGTCGATTACCGGCTCGCAGGATATGTGGTGTCTGGCGCCGTTTTTTGAACGGAGCGAGGATTACGTAGGCGAGCTGTTGCTGGCGCCGGAGGTGGCACGGCACGCCAAAGTGATTGTCGAGGAGCTTCATCAAACGTTGCATGTGCAGCCTCACCACTGGCCTTGTTTGGCCCGTGCCTGCTTGTTGGAGCTGCTGTTCCTGATCCGCCGCATGTATGCGCGCGCGCAGGAGCGACGCTTGATGGACACAGAAGGCGAAGACGAAATGCTGGAGCCTGTGCTGCGTTATTTGCATACGCATTATCGCGAAAAGCTCAAGGTGGACGAGCTGGCGCAGCGGTTTACGACGAACAAAACGACGCTGAATCAGCTTGTCCGGCGCTATACGGGTCATTCGGTGATGATGTACATCAATACGATCCGCATGCAGATGGCCCGTTCGATGCTGCACAACACCACGCTGTCGATTGAAGATATTATGGAGCGTGTCGGTGCGGTCGATCCTGCGCACTTCCAGCGCAGCTTCCGCAAATATACCGGCTATCCGCCGGGGGAATACCGCAAGTCGTTTGCCTGGATTCAAGTATAAAAAGGACGGGGGCTGCGTGATGGACATACGGCAAGCGGCCGAGTGGCTGCGCGACGCGACGCATACGGTCGTGCTGACTGGCGCGGGCATGTCCGTGGAGTCGGGCATCCCCGATTTCCGTTCACCGTCGGGCTGGTGGCGGCAAATTGATCCGCGGACGGTGGCGACGGTGGAAGCGCTGGAACAGAACTACGAGCTGTTCCACGAGTTTTATACGATGCGGCTGGAGCGCCTTGCGGACGTGCGCCCGCATCGCGGACACGAGCTGCTCGCCGAATGGGAGCAGCTCGGTCTTGTCGCCCACATTGCGACGCAAAATGTGGACGGGCTGCACCGCCGCGCGGGAAGCCGCGACGTCAGCGAGCTGCACGGCGACATCCGCCGCATCCGCTGCCACGCCTGCGGGCAGGCGGCGACGGATGTGGACTGGGTCGCCGGTAACCCTTGCGCCGCTTGCGGCGGACGGCTGCGACCAGGCGTGGTCCTGTTCGGCGAGACGCTGCCGGAAGCGGCGTGGTCGGCGGCGCTGGACCACATTCGGCGCGCCGACCTGATTCTCGTGATCGGCACGAGTCTGGAGGTGTACCCGGTCAGCAGCCTGCCGGCGATGAACGGCACGGCGCGCAAGCTGTACATCAACCTTGAGCACAACGGTCACGTCCGCGGCTTTGACGGCTTCCTGCAGCAAAAAGCCGGCGACGCGCTGCAGGCCATCGACGACCTGCTGCGCGCCCCCGGCGGAAGCGACAATTGAAGCGGAGGGTTATACGCAACATGCGGTGCAGCGCTGCTGCGCCTTTTTTGCGTTCGGGCAAGCGGCAGGCGGCCGGGCGCGGTTCCCAGTGGACGATGGGGAACGCAGCAGCGCGGCCGGGAGTGATAAACCAGCGGGAAGCTGCCCCACCACCAGCCACCCACGACCATCCATCCACCCACGACCAGCCACCAACGGCCAGCCACCACCCACCACCGCCGTCCGTCCCGCTACACCACGGGTGCTTCCTGCTTGGAGAAAAACGTGCGCAGCGCTTTGTACACCTCGCCTTTTTCGCGGATGACGTAGTGAAGGAATTTCGGGTCTTGAATGTGGCGGAACGCCGACATCAGCGTGCTGCTGCGGTTGTACTGGTTCACTTCACCGTAGCCGAACATGTTGCAGCGCGCAATCAGCTGGCCGATCAGCTTGACACAGCGCTCGTTATCTGAAGTCAAGTTGTCGCCGTCCGAGAAATGGAACGGATAAATGTTGTATTGTGCAGGGGGATAGCGCCGGTCGATGATGTCGAGCGCGGTCTGATAAGCGGATGAGCAAATCGTGCCCCCGCTTTCGCCCTTAGTGAAAAACTCCTCTTCAGTCACTTCCTTCGCCTCTGTGTGATGGGCGATAAACACGATCTCCACATGCTCATATTTCGTGCGCAAAAACCGCGTCATCCAGAAAAAAAAGCTGCGCGCGATGTACTTTTCAAACGAGCCCATCGATCCCGACGTATCCATCATCGCAATAATCAGCGCGTTGGAATGCGGCTTCTCCACCTCATCCCACGTCTTGAACCGCAGGTCGTCCGGCGAAATGCCGTGAATGCCCGGCACGCCGGAGGAGGCATTGCGCCGCAGATTTTGCAGAATCGTCCGCTTCTTGTCGATGTTGGACATGATCCCTTTTTTGCGGATATCGTTGAAAATCACTTCCTGTGTCGAGAGGCTTTTGTGTTCCTTTTGCTGCAAATTCGGCAGCTCCAGCTCGGCGAACAGCATCGTTTGCAGCTCCTCCATGCTGACCTCGGCCTCGTAATAGTCCTCGCCGGCCTGATCGCCTGCGCCTTCGCCCTTCCCCGGACCGGCTGCGGGAGAAGGATCGACGCCGAGCACATCGCCCACGGCCGTATCGCCATCGCCCTGTCCGACGTGCTTGCTTTTGTTGTAATTGAAGCGGAAGCGGTATTCATCAAGGCTTTTAATCGGCACCTTCACAACCTGCTTGCCGCTTGACATGATGATGCTTTCGTCGGTCACCAGATCGGGCAGGTTTTGCTTGATCGCATCCCGCACTTTTTGCTGGTGCCGGTTCTGATCCTGATAGCCTTTGCGATGCAGGGACCAATCCTCGTGGGACACGATGAATAAAGGATTTGTCATAGCGGGTGACACCTCCTGGGAATGCAAACAGGCTCTCGTTGTAGAGAGCTTATGTTTCATCTTATTCCTGTGGAGGCGGCGTTATGTGGGTGGGGGGAGAATTTGTGCGGCAGCAGATTCGTCCCGCCACGGAGCAGCTGCGCATGCCGATCGAGTAGCTGGCCGGTCAGTGAACGGGAAACTGAAAATGGTTGCATCGACATTTTTTTGGAGAAAGATACCCGCATTCCGGGCATTATGTATGAATGGCTTGTGGAGCTCAAGTATTAAAAAAATAGCATACCGTGGAATTGGAAACGATCAGGCAGCAGGGTCTGGCACAGCTGGCATGGTATGCCGCAAGCCGCGATGCGAGAAATAAGCTCCGCGTGAAAAGCGCACGGATTATATTTATCGGCAAAGACGAATGGGTCGTTATAGTAGCGTAAAACGGCAGAAGCTGCTGCTGCGTCCACTTTCTTCGCAAGAAGGAGGTGGACTTTTTGCCGTGTCCGCAACGGCGGCGGAGGCGTGATCCGGCAGGCCCTGTGCAAGTTTTGTAAAAAAAAGTGTGAAACGTCACAAAATCTTGTTGACAGTAAGCCCGGTTATCCTCTATAAATATGTATGTGAAAATGATTCTCATTCGCATGAAAATGAGAGGGGCGATTTTGAAAGCTGCTTGATGGGTGCGGCTGCAAGGGAATTTTCTGCTTTTTATTTAATGAGAATGATTTTTGTTATCAATAAATACGAACGAGCAAACGAACAGCCAAGCAGCAGGCTTGGCAATCCGACGGCAGATGAGGGTGACGGTTGTGTTCCAGGTGGCAATTTACATGGCCGCATTGTATTTTTTCTTTTTAAACTTGCTCGTATTCGCCTTTAAATATGTGGCGGGGGATCTGCTCCCCAAAATCGCCTATATCTATATGGGAATCGCCGGGACGGTTATTGTGATCATCTCGCTCGGTTACGTGCTGCGCAAGCGCTATTTGAAAAAACTGTCGCGTATGAAAACATGGCTGGATCTGCACGTACTGACCGGATCATTCGGATCGTTTCTTATTTTTGTGCATTCGGAGTTCCATTTTCGGGCGCTGCTGCCGTCGCTGACGCTGATTGCGATGCAATTGGTCGTCATTAGCGGGGTCATCGGACGGTATTTGATTTCGCACCTGTCCAAGCGAATTTCGCAGGAAAAGGCGCTGGCGGCCAAGGCGCCCAAGGCTCATCCGAACGAAGTCGCTGCAGCGGGAGCGAGAAGCGCGCGCGACGAGGAAGACGATTTGATGGTCATGGTATTTTCGGTGTCGGTCATGAAGCATTGGAAGCTGGTGCATGTGCAGTTGACGGCGGCGCTGACCATTCTGATCGTGCTGCACGTCATTTCCGAGCTGTATTACCGGGGCTTGCGTTTATGAAAAAGGAGTGGGGGACGCTTCACACGTTTGCGGCCGCTTTTATCGCCGGCCTCGTGCTGGTGACCGTGATGATCGTCAGCGACAGCCTGCATCCGAAAACGGATCATACGCGCAGCGCGCAATTGACCGACGGCAGCGAGGGCGGATGGTCGGACAAGGTGGCTTCCTTCCTGTATTCGCCGGGTGAGCTGCATGCGGCCCATTTCAAAAGCGAAATCAACTGCCAGAACTGTCACACGCCAGGGCAGCGGGTCAAAAGCGAATACTGCGTCAGCTGTCATTCGCAAGCGGATTTCACTGCCAATTCCAAACGGGAGGTTGTGAAGGACGCGCATCTGGTGTTTGTAGACGGGGTGACCTGCTTCACGTGTCATACGGAGCATCGCGGATTGGCCGGGAACATCAGCCTGCCGCTTGATCTCGACGGACACAAGACGAAGCTGGACGACAAGCTGCAAAAGGATTGCAAGCAATGTCACATCAGCGATTACAAGCAGGCGCATCGGGATATGGTCAATAAAACGTGTGAGGAGTGCCACAAGCTGACCGAGCCGTTTTCGTTCAAATCGCATACGTTCTGTCATACCGATATTCAAAAGCTGCACATCGACTCCGCTTCGAAGTCGTTTGTGAAGCTGCCGTATCCGGAGCATGGCGAATGCGAGCAGTGTCACGAGCCCAAGTTTCACGTTGGGGAGAAGGGTGTGAGCACGACGACGCCCGGCAGCATCGATGCGGACGGCTTTGATTGTCTGAGCTGCCATAATTTCAATATGCGAGAAGTGATGAACGGTGACACCTGAGCAAAAAGCGGCTGCTTTGGCGGCGGCCAAAGCGGCGAGAAAAGCGAAAAGCGAAGCGGAGCCGGCGAGCGCAGCCGGCGGGGCAGCCGTGGCGACGCTGGAGAGCGGAGCAGCGGAAGCAGCGCCGAGCGGAAGCGAGCCGACGGACGCGCGAGCGAGGGCGCAAGCGAAAGCAGCGGCGCTGGCGGCAGCGAAGGCGGCGGTGCGAGCGAAGGCGGGAGCGGTGGAAGCGACGCAGCGGGCCGAAGCGGCGGAGCCGGCAGCGAGCGAAGCGTCGGAAGCAGCGCCGGGCGGAAGCGAGCCGACGGACGCGCGAGCGAGGGCGCAAGCGAAGGCGGCGGTGCGGGCGAAGGCGGGAGCGGTGGAAGCGACGCAGCGGGCCGAGGCGTCGGAAGCGGAAGCGAGCGGAGCGTCGGAAGCAGCGCCGGGCGAAAGCGAGCCGGCGGACGCGCGAGCGAGGGCGCAAGCGAAAGCAGCGGCGCTGGCAGCAGCGAAGGCGGCGGTGCGGGCGAAGGCGGGAGCGGTGGAAGCGACGCAGCGGGCCGAAGCGGCGGAGCCGGAAGCGAGCGGAGCGTCGGAAGCAGCGCCGGGCGGAAGCGAGCCGACGGACGCGCGAGCGAGGGCGCAAGCGAAGGCAGCGGCGCTGGCAGCAGCGAAGGCCAAAGCCGCCGGCAAAACGCCCGCCGCCAAGAAGCCGGCCCCGGCGGTAGCTGCGGCTGCAGCCGCAGCGAGCGCGCCGAAGCCGACCAAGCGCATGAGCGCGAAAATGGCGCTGTCAGTGATCGTTTTCGTCATGGCAATCCTGATCAGCAGCGGAGCGTTCGTGATCAAACTGCTGGTGTGGAACGATTATAACAGCGCGACCCAGCTGGAGAAGGCATATCGCGCCAATATCGAGAAGCTCAAGACGCATCCCGAGGACCTGAAGGTGCGCTACGAGCTGCTGGGCGCGATGTACCGCAAGGGCCAGCATGACGCAGCGCGCCTGCAGCTTCAATATATCGGGGAACATGCCGCGCCGGACAGCGAGCTGCTGATCAAAAGCTTGTACTATAAGGGGTTGTACCTGAGTATGGACAATGCGTATGAAGAGGCGCTGGCGGCGTATGATCGGTTTTTGCAAAGCTACCCGGACAGCGGGGAGGCGCTGGTGAACGTTGCCTACGTGTATTACAGCCTCGGTCGCTATGAGGAAGCGGGGATGGCGGTTGGCAAGGCCGGCGTATTTTTGCCGCAATCTCCGGAAGTACCTTGCCTATTCGGCATGCTGGCGCTGAAAAACGACCGCAAACAGGAAGCGGAGCTGATGTTTACCAAAGCGTTGAAGTTGGACAGCCATCATGCCAAATCGCTGGAGATGCTCAAGGCGTTGCGCCAGAAGGGGGAGCAAGCAAGTGGAACAACGAGTTAGCGGCAAAGCTTCGGCGCTGCTCATCGCCGGAACGGCCGTGCTGCTGTGCGGCATCGGGGCGGCGGTCGGCTACAGCTTTTTCTGGAACCAATACGATACGGCCACAAGCAGCCAGAAGCGGGCAACGCAGCTGGAGGAGCAGGCGGTGGTCAAGCCCAACGATACGAACAATCAGCTGGAGCTGGGGTGGACGTACTACGAGCAGGGCAAATACGAGCAGGCGCTGGAGCAATTCGATCAAGCGTACAAGGCTGGGCAAAGCGCCGATGCCAAATACGGCATTGCCAACGCCTACATGGGGTTGCAGCGGTACGCTGAGGCGGAGAAGCTGCTGGCGGATCTGGTCGAGACTTCCCCGGACAACGATGCGGTGCTGCATGATTTGGGCGTCGCCGAACGCGAGCAAGGGCAATATGCGGACGCGGAGAGCCACTTCAAGCGGGCGCTGGAGCTGAACTATTTGTCGGCCGATCTGTATTATGACGCCGGGCTGCTGTATGAAAAGATGAACAAGCCGCAGCAAGCGATTGCGCACTATGAGAAATGCGTCGATTTCGTACCCGACTATGCCGAGGCAAGAGCCGGGCTGAAACGCTTGGGCGTCGACGCCTATGAACCGAAAAAATTTCATGAAACCGCGCAGGGGACTTCGCCATGAAGGTTAAGCAATTACTCATTGTGTTAAGCGCGCTGGTGCTGGTAACGGCAGGGACGTTCATCTTCTTTTACAGCAAAAAGCGTTCGCCGCTGGAGCAGCTGCCCGTGCTGGCCGCCAGCCGGGAAATCAAGCAAATGAGCGTCATGTATTCGTTTGGCAACGGCGACGGAGACGAAAACAACCTGCGCCAGCCGATCGATATTGCCATTGACGAGCTCGGCCAAAGCTATGTCATTGACAATGGCGACGGCACAATCAAAATCTATGATCCGAACGGCAAATTTGTAAAATCGTTTGGTCAGACAGGCGGCGAGGAGCAAAAGCTCGCAGCGCCCGCAGCGCTGGCCGTATCCGGCGGACTTGTGCTGGTTACCGATCCGACGGTGGGCCGCATCCAGGCTTTTGATAAAAACGGCGAATTCGTCAAAACCTTGTTTACCTCGCCGGATGATGACAAATACTCGCCGGTCGGCATTGCCGCCGCTGGAGACGGCCACGTGCTGTTTACGGATGTCGCGGGCCATCGCGTCGTCGAGCTGGATCAGAACGGGCAGAAGACGGCGAGCTTCGGCCAGCCGGGCAGCAAGGAAGGGCAGTTCGCTTACCCGCACGATCTGGTATTGGACAAAAACAAACGTATCTATGTGGCCGACTCCAATAACGGCCGCGTGCAGGTGTTTGACCGGCAGGGGAAATTTTTGTCTGTGATCGACGGAACGAGCGGGGGCAAGTCCCGGCTGGCATTGCCGCGCGGTTTGACGATCGATGCGTACAACCATTTGGTTGTCGTGGATACGCTGGCGAATCAGGTCCGATTTTTCGAGCTTACGGGCGAATCGCTGTTTGAATACGGCGAGCTGGGCAGCGAGGACGGCGAATTCAGCTTCCCGAACGGGGTCGCCGTTGACGGGAAGAAAGTGTTTGTCGCCGATCGCGAGAACAAGCGCGTTCAAGTCTTTTCGGCAGGCACATAACGATCATGAAGGAAAGGAGAGAGAAAAAAACGCGATGAAACGGCTTTTGGGAATTTTTACTTTGGCGCTGCTGGCGCTGTTATTCGCATCCGCTGGAGCGGAAGCGCGCACGGTGAATGTCGAAGCGTCGCAGGATGGTACAGGCTCGTCGGCCATTGTCACCTTGAAATGGAAGTTTACGGCCGGAGACCGGCTGTTTCGCACCTTTGACGGGGATAACTGGACGGAGCTGACCATTCCGGCAGCAACTGCGGACGGGAACGTAACGGTCAAAGACGACAATAACGGCAGCGGTTTCGTCAAGGGCTCTAACGTCTTTTACGAAATTCGCGACGCCGGCTACGACGCAGATACCACGAAACGCTCGACGTCGACGAAGCAGTCGCATATCAAGCGCGTCAACATGTTTATCGATTCGGGCAACCCGACCGTAGAGAACGCGCACGGCAACTACGTGAGTAATACGAATGCCTGTGCGAGCTGTCACGTCAACCATAAGGGCAAAAGCGCCGCCAAGCAGCTCCTGAAAACCGATACAGTGCGCGCCTTGTGCGAAACCTGTCATACAGCGGCAGCGGCGGGCAGCAAATATTTGGTCGATTATGGAGCCGTACGGGATAAAAACGGCGATTTCACGCCGGCTCCGGCCGGTCCGATCACCAAGGGAACCGAAACCGAGCTGTTCGGCGCAGCCGTACCGAACGATCCGGCGCTTGCCGCCAAGGGCATCAAAAAAGCGACCTCCGGCCATCCGTACACCGGCGTGTACAAGGCGCAGGGCGACAGCTTGAACCTTGGGCTAAGCGCCGATAAAAAATCGACGGTCCTGCTGGAAACGCGCAGCATGCAGTGTACAAGCTGCCATCAAGCGCATCCGAACGACAATAACTTCCGATTGCTCAAAAGCGTCAACAGCACCTACGCCGCCGTGGCGCCGTCCACAACGCTGACCGCTACCGTCACGCCGGTCGTTATTGAAGCTTATGCCGTCAACACGGACGGCACGAAGGAAACGGTGCGCTACAAATCGGGCGCGACACAGTTCTGCGAGCAGTGCCACAAGGCGTTTCATCCGACGACGGGCACGACGTCGACTTTTAACGGGGAAACGTTCTTTATCCATCCGTCGGAAAAAGCAATGAACCTGCACGGCGCACTGCTGACTTCGAATTTGCCGCTGCAAAACGCCAAGGATTTGGCGCCGGGCGATTCGCCGAACAACATCACGCTCGACAACGGTAAAACGAAGGACAGCTACATTACTTGCATCACCTGTCACTACTCGCACGGAACGCCAAATGCCGGCGAGCAAAAATCGAACTTCATCCCGGGCAAAACCTCGACGATGCTCAACCGCATGGATTACGTCGGCGTCTGTCAGGAATGTCACAAAAAATAATGAACAAGCAAACCATCAAGCAGTACGCGCACACCTTGTTGCTGCTTCTCGGCACCGGCCTTCTGGCCGGGGCCGCCTCTTATTTGTTCATCGAGGCGGGCAATCGCGTCACGAACGTCCTGCATATCGGGCTGTATGTCATCGGACTTTTTATTGTTTTGCCGGCCCTGACGTATGTATCAATTTCATTGTATATGTGGCTGCTGGACCGGTGGCTGTCGGACAAGTAAGCAGTCCGCTCCATACGGCGGCTGCATCAAGCCGGTAGGAGGTGTGGCGGCACGCGTTTCTCATGAAGAGTTGGAGCGGCAGCCTTGCACAAATTGTAGTTTGCCTCATTTTGCTGATTGTGTCGATCGGCGCGGAGGACTTGCTTCCGCTTGCAGCAGCGGCGGATGCGCCGCCGGCCAGCCCTGGCGGCTTGCACGGTCAGCAGCGGGACGAGGGGTTCGAGCTGGTCTGGACAGCAAGCAGCGAAAGCGACCTGGCCGGTTATCGCGTATATCGCAGCGAGGACGGCATTAATTTTTTCTCCCTGAATTCAGCTTTGCTTACGCAAACAAGCTACATCGATACCGGACTGGAACGCGAACAGACGTATGAGTACCGGGTCAGCGCCGTTAATAGCGGCGGTTATGAATCGCTGCTTAGTTTGCCGCTTTCCACGGCAATGGCGGCTTTTGTATCCGAGCAAAATATGATGGAAAACGGTCATTTTGACAGCGGCTGGAGCGGCTGGTCGACCGGTTTTTATGAATTGTACAACGATGCGACGCCGTGGAGCCGGGCGCAGCTCACCCTGGACAGCGACGGCTACGGCGGCGCCATTCACAATGCGGGTCACACCTATACAGGCAAGGGCCAAGCGGCCCAAATAACGGCGGCGGGAGCGGGCAAGCGCACACGCACCACGCTGTATCAGCGCAAGCTGGAGGTGACGCCAAATGGCGAGCCGGTGCAGCTCAGCTTTGCCTGGAAAAAAACGTGCAATTGTCTGGTGGACAGCTTGAGCAAGCAAGCGCTGCGGGCGGAGCTTGCCCGTCCTGACGGCACTTGGGTGCGCGTATGGGAAGACAGCACGGTTGGCAGTATGAGCGACTATGCGCTGGTTGAAAATTTGGATTTGACATCCTATGTGACACAAGCCGGCACTTACGATATCCGTTTTGTGGCCGAGCTGTGGACGGCGGATGCCGACACGACGGCAGTGAATGCCGTGAATGTGGATGAGGTTTATCTGGATTTGCCGCGCGGGCCGCAGGCACCGCGTCAGGTGCGCGTCGAGGTGCCAAATGAAGGCGCAGGCTTGCGCCTGAGCTGGACAGCCGGCAGCGGAGCTGCGCCGGATGGCTACAATGTGTATCGCAGTACGCAGGAGACGGGACCTTTTACGAAGCTCAACGCTGCTCCTGTTACGGAAACAAGGTATACCGATACGGGATTAAATAACGGACGCACGTATTACTACGTGATCCGGGCCGTCGGCTCTGGAGTCGAATCGGCAGGAACACGCGCCGTACGCGGCGTGCCGGCGGTTATTGATCCGCTGCGTCATCCGCACCACTCTTATACGGAAAACACAGATGCCTGCTCCACTTGTCACGTGTCGCACAAAGGTTACGGCACGACGATTTTGAAAAAGGCGAGCCAAAGTCAGCTTTGTCTCACGTGCCATGACGGTACAGGCAGTACATATAACGTCAGCGGTCAATTTACGTCAGCGGACGTCTCGTTTCATCCGGTCGTCGGCACCGCTGCGGCTCCGACCGGCAGCATGGATTGCAGCAGCTGCCACAATCCTCATGCGGCCAACGGCGCGCGGTCGCTGGCGCCGGATGTGTCCGGCAGCCTTGCTCATGTGGCTGGAGTTGAGCCGCAATATGACGGGCAGCCGTTTACAGAGCCGATTGGCTTTGCCGTCAAATCGGCGGTGCGCACGCAAAACGAGCTGTGTCTGAGCTGCCATTCGGGCAATCCCGATAAAGCGGTAGCGACGGCGGCAACGTCAACGGCCAAGGAATTCAATCCGGCCAACGTCTCCGGTCATATTGCCTTCTCGGCCTCCAGCGGCTTTGGCGCGTATGTCAACGGCTGGACAGCGACCGGAGTTACGGCGTGCGCCGATTGTCACGGAGCGGCGTCTGCGGGCAGCGCAGCAATGGGCGTACACGGCTCGACGAACGCCCATTTGCTCAAGCTGCCGTACAGTGCGGCGACGCGGGCGGATACAGACGCGAACGCGTTGTGCTTTACCTGTCACGACCGCAGCTCGTACGGTGGCAATCCCGGCAAGGACGCCTCGTACATGTCGGTGGGGCAAACCCGCTTCCAGCGGCGTACGGGCGAAGCGACTGTCGGCGTACCGCAGACGGGCGAGAACCTGCACAATTATTGGAACGCTGCGCTGAACAAGGGCCATCTGGGCGTAGCGTGCGCGCAATGCCATTCGGCAGTGCCGCATGGCACGGGCCGGCTGCCGGCGATGCTCGTCGATTTGAGCGATCCGGCCCCTTATCAGACTTATAGTACCGATACGAATCTGACGATTTTTTATCCGGCCGACGGCGACTGGACGAACAAAAACTCCTGTGCGACCCCCGGCTCGGGCTGCCATTTGAACGTACCGTAACGGATGCGGAAGCCTGTATGGGCCGCACTGAATGAAAGGAATAGCTTGGCTTAATTTGGATGCAAGGGAGGGATTAACATGAAGCGAAAGGTCGTGCTTCCGCTGGTGCTGCTGCTTGTGGCACTAACTGCCTCCGGGCTGTTTGGCCCGGACGAACGCGTCGTGGCGGAAACAGGAATCGGCAGCACAGTGAGCGAGCCGGGTGACGCAGGAGCAGCGCCGGGCGGAGCGGAGGCGACGCCGGGAGGCGCAGCGGCGGGAGCAGACGCGGAAGCGGGCGGCCAAGCGGAAGCAGGCAGCGCGGCGAGCGAGTCGGGCGACGCAGGAGCAGCGCCGGACGGAGCGGAGGCGACGCCGGGAGGCGCAGCGGCGGGAGCAGACGCGGAAGCGGGCGGCCGAGCGGATGCAGGCAGCGCGGCGAGCGAGTCGGGCGACGCAGGAGCAGCGCCGGGCGGAGCGGAGGCGACGCCGGGAGGCGCAGCGGCGGGAGCAGACGCGGAAGCGGGCGGCCAAGCGGAAGCAGGCAGCGCGGCGAGCGAGTCGGGCGACGCAGGAGTAGCGCCGGGCGGAGCGGAGGCGACGCCGGGAGGCGTAGCGGCGGGAGCAGACGCGGAAGCGGGCGGCCGAGCGGAAGCGGGCAGCCAAGCGGAAGCGGGCAGCGCGGTGAGCGAGTCGGGCGACGCAGGAGCAGCGCCTGGCGGAGCGGAGGTGACGCCGGAAGACGCAGCGGCCGCGGCCGGAATTATTGAGCCGCTCGACGGCGCAACCTCTTCCGCAGCCGGCAATGAGCCCGACAGTGCGGCGATTATCGCTGCATCGGGACCGGCCGGACCGCTGAAAGGACCTTATGGCGGCGTAAGCCCAATGATGAGGGTTTATGCGGCCGGGGCTGTGCCTGACGAAGCGGCGCCGCTTGAAGGCTTGAATGAGGCGGCGACGCCGGCGCCCGGAGCGTTGCAAAAGAGCGGGATTGAGGTCCGCTATCAGTGGCGTCCGTCCGCTTCAATGTTGGTCTCGCAAGTGCAGTTCTACAGCTCGGCGCCGGGCAGAGCCATTGTGCGCTTGTATCTGACCGATCCGGCGACCGGTCGACCTGGCCAAATACTGGCGCAAAGCGGGTTCGACTCGCAGGCGGAGGGCTGGCAAGGAGGCGTTTTTGGCCAAGCGGCCGCTGTGGAAGCGGGCGGGACGTATTGGATCAGCTATGCGCACGAAAAAGAAATTACGAATTACCTGACCCTGGACCGCCGGCGCGATAAAGTATCGTTTTATTGGAACGAGCTGGCATTCGGCGAATTGGCAGAACGCGGCGACGCCCCGGCTGCTCCCGAGCTAATCGGACTGCAAGCCAACGGCGCGCAGGTGAAGCTGGAATGGAGCGCATCGGCCGACAAGGCTGGTGATAGCGCAGCAATCGGCGGAGCAAATGACAGCGTAGCGGCAGGAGCTATACACTACGAGGTATTCCGTAACGGAGTGCTGCTTGGGACTACGTCGATGCTCTATGCCATCGACGATCTCGGCCCGAGCGCGCAAGCCGCCGTGTACACGTACACGGTGCGCGCCGTAAGGGCCGGGCAGCGGTCCGCGTTCAGCAACGCGCTGACCGCTGCCCTCCCGGCTGCGGCTCCGCAGGCCGCAGCGCAGCCCCTCGGCACGCCGGCCAGCGTGCCGGAGGAAGCGGGCGCGCAAGCGCCGCAGTCGCCACAAGAGCCCGGCGACCCGGCGGCGAGCGCGCCCCCAAGCGAGGCCGCTGCCCCGCCCGCAGCGGCCCAATCCGCCGGCGCGCCAGCCGACGCGCCGGATGACGGCGGGGCCGCAGCGCCATCGGCAGCGGACCCGCCCCCCGGCGCACCGCAGAACGCGCCGGTTACGGAGGCCGCCACGCCGCAGGCGGCGGCCCCAGCCGCGGGCGCGCCGCTAATCGGGCGCGCGCCAGCGCCGCCGTTGCCGGTGCGGCAGGCGAGCCTGCATCGTCGGTAACGCGCCCTAAGGGCGTGCGGCGCCGACGATCTCTACACGCCGCACACGGCGGCGCTATTTTGCCAACGTTTGGAGAATAACGATGAGAACATGGGTCCAATACGGCATTTTGCTAATGCTTGTGGCTTTATTTGTATACACCGGCGTGCGCTTTGTGCAGCGTACGGATACGGTTCAGGTCGGCGAAGCCGCTCCCGCCTTTCAACTGGAGACGATTGCCGGCGGAACCGTCAGTCTGGAGCAGTACAAGGGCCAGCCGGTCGTGCTGAACTTTTTTACGACCTGGTGCGGGCCGTGCGTCGAGGAGCTGCCGGAGTTGAAAAAATTTCACGCGCGCTACGGCGACCGCTACCCGCTGCTCGTTGTGGACCGCCGGGAGCCCAAGGAGCGGGTGACGGCGTTTGCCGCTAGCAACCAGGCGCCCCTGCATTTTCTGCTTGATTACCGCGATGACGTAAGCAAATCTTATGGTATCAAGGGCCAGCCGGAAACGATGATCGTCGATGCCCAAGGCGTCGTGCGGCGCTACATTATCGGCGGTTTGACAGCCGAAGAATTGGCCCGCGAGGTTCAAGCGAGCACAGCAGCTACTACTCCGTAAGGTCGTGAAGAACATGTGGAAAAAATACGCCGGACTCGTCCCGGCTTTGCTCCTGCTGCTGCAGGCGGCACTGGCGCTGACGCCGGCAACAGCCGCTGCTGCCGATACGCAGCCGCTCAAGCTCAGTCAGCTGGAGGTGCAGGTGATGCCCGAATTTGTCGCTCCCGAGGATTGGCCGGCCGAAAAGCCTTGCCTTTTGACAGGCATTTACGGGCTGCTCGTCAACACGGGGACGGCAGCCTATGACGGCGAAATCGCCGTACCTGTGCAGGCATCCCCTGATTTGAGCATTCATCTGGTCGCCGAGCTGAGCGAATCGCAGGACCCGACGACGCAGCTCGCTTACGAGCTGAAGGACAACAAGGTTGTTTGGAAGCCAGCCAAAGCGTTGGAGCCAGGCCAAAGCTACAGCTTCGTCGTGGAGTATTACAGCAATCCGTTTACGCTCAAGGAGAAGGAGCACGCCTTTGAATTTGAGCTGCAAGCGGCCTATGACACCGATGAAGCCCAGCTGTTCGTATTCAAACCGGCCGATACAATCGGCTTTGAGCTGTCGGCGCAAGGCGAAGCTTCCTTTACGAGCGAGCTTGGACAAGAAGTGTATCCGTTCAAGCTTGGCGCGCTCCGCAGCGGTCAAGCGTCGAAGCTGTCGGTGAAATATTTGAAGGACAATATGGAAACCGTGCTGGCCAAGCATACGCGTCAGGCGCAGCAGGATCAGGAAGCGGCCGCAAGCGGCGGCCAGACCGGGCAAGCGGCCGGGACAGCCGCTGGGGCGGGAACCGCAGTCGTCGATACGGGCCCGCTCGGCACGACGGACGCAGCGGCCGGCAAGCCCGACGCTTCGAAGGACTCGTGGATTATTGGCGGCGCAATCATCATTTTCGGCTTGTTTGTCTTTTTGGGCTTGCGCAGCTATCGCGCGCCGCTGGCAGCGCGGACGACGGCTGCTCAAGAGGCCGAAGCTCAGACGCAAAGCGCCAAAAGGCGCGAGCAAATCAACGCCCTGCGCCGCAAGCTGCTGGCCGATGAGTTAAACGAGGAAGCCTACAAAGCCGCACGAAAAAAATGGGGCTAACCGCCGGGAGCGTGTACGTTGATGAAGAAAAATAAAAAAATACTATTCGCCGTCATTCCGCTCGTTGTGGTCATTGCGCTGCTGATTGCCGCCAACACGACGAACTCTTCCTCGCAGGAAGTGACGCTGGACAAGGTGATTGCGGCTCCCGACAAATACAAGGAAAAGCTGATCACCGTTCAGGGCGATTTGCAGGAAAGCACCGTGAATTGGGACGCAACCAGCACGCTGCTGCGTTTTCAGATCAAACAGGATGACCGGACCATCGATGTGGAGTACAAGGGCGTCAAGCCCGATACGTTCAGCGACGGGACCATTGTGATGGCCGACGGCGTCTACGACGCCGGGCGCGGAATGCTGGTCGCCGAGCGGCTGCGCACGCGTTGCCCGTCCAAATACGAGTCGCTGGACAAGGAAGCGAACAAGGAAGCTTACGAGAAGCAGCATATGAAGAAAGAGTAGGTTTACCCCTGATGGAGATGCTCGGAAAAGCGTTATTTTACGCCGCATGGGCGCTGGCCGTTTATTCGTTTGCCGCGCTTGCATTCGGCGCCTGGCGCAGCAAGCCGCAGCTTGTGCAAAGCGGCTTTCGCGGCTTGACCGCGTTGTTTGGACTCGTGCTCGTCATCGCCGGAATGATCTGGTATTTGCTTGGCACGAGCGATTTTCGCTTCGAGTTCGTCGTCAATTACACGACGCGCGATTTGCAGCTGCCTTACAAGCTGGCCGCCTTTTGGGCCGGCAACGCCGGCTCGCTGACGCTGTGGCTGCTCATTCTATGCGCGTACGCGATGCTGGTGCAGTACGCCCGCTCGCTGCGCGGCAATCCAATGGTTCCCATCGTGATGGCGATTTTGGCCTTGAACATGATTTTCTTTCTCACTTTGCTCGGCTTTGTCGATTCGCCATTTCAGGTATTGGATGTCGTGCCCAAGGAAGGGCGCGGTCTCAATCCGCAGCTGCAAAACCCGGCGATGCTCATTCACCCAGTCATGCTGTACCACGGCTATGTCGGCATGGTCGTGCCGTTCGCTTTTGGCATCGCAGCCCTGATCCTCAAGCGCGCCGACGGCTTCTGGATCAAAGCGACCCGCCGCTGGACGATGATCGCTTGGCTGTTTTTGACCGCAGGCAACGTGCTGGGCGGGGCTTGGGCTTACGTGGAATTGGGCTGGGGCGGCTATTGGGCGTGGGACCCGGTCGAAAACGCTTCGTTCATGCCTTGGCTGACCGCAACCGCCTTCCTGCATTCGGCGATGATTCAGGAGCGCAAGGATATGCTCAAGGTTTGGAACATTTCGTTGATTATTGTGACGTACGGCTTGACGTTGTTCGGTACGTTTCTTGTGCGCAGCGGCGTCCTGACGAGCGTTCACGCCTTCGGCGACTCCGATTTGGGCATGTATTTCCTCGTTTTTATCGGCATCATGACGATTGGCGCGGTTTACGTGCTGTTCAAGCGTTATTCGCTGCTGACCCAAGGCGGAGAATTTCGCTCCTTTCTTTCGAAGGAAAGCAGCTTTTTGTTCAATAATTTGTTGCTGGTCGGCGCGACCTTCGCCGTTTTCTGGGGCACGGTGTTCCCGCTCGTATCCGAAGCGGTGCGCGGAACGACGGTTACCGTTGGCGAGCCGTATTACAACCACGTCGTCGCTCCGATGCTGCTCGGCGTGTTGTTTCTGATGGGTATCGGCCCGCTGATCGCGTGGCAGCGCTCGTCGCTGGCCCATTTGCGGCAAAACTTTTTGCTGCCGTTTCTGTTGGCCAATGGCGTCGCGCTTGTCTTTTATCTCATGGATATGCGGAACAACTGGGCACTTTTGACCTCGGGCGTGCTCGTATTCGTCGTCATGACGCATTATATCGATTTTGCCCGCGGCGTGCGGGCGCGGATGCAGATGACACGGGAGTCGTTTGTTGTGTCGATGTACAGGCTGGTCGTGCGCAACCGCAGACGGTACGGCGGCTATCTGGTGCATATGGGCATTGTCATGATCGCCGTCGGTATCGTCGGCTCGCAGCAGTTCGCGAAGGAAAAGCTGGAGACGTTAAAGCCCGGGCAGCAAATTACCGTCGGACCGTACGTGCTGACCTACCAGCAGGTGAAGCAAAAGAAAGTCAACGCCAACGACGTTGTTTACGCCGATCTGTCCGTTCATAAAGCCGGGGGCGGCACAGACACGATTGAACCCGAAAAAGTGTTCTACCCGACGTTCGAGAAGCCGTCTACCGAAGTGGCAATTCTCAGCAGCTTTGAAAACGACTTGTACGTCGTGCTCAATTCTTGGGAAGAAGACGGCCGCGCGACCTTTATGATCAAGGTCATTCCGTTGCAAATCTGGGTATGGATCGGCGCTGTCGTCGTGCTGGCGGGCGGACTGCTGGCAATTTGGGGCGGTCGCTTTGGTCAAAAGGTGCCCAAATATATAGAAGGAGTCGGCGCATGAAACAACAAGCCTATTTCTGGTTACGTTTGCTCGGCATGGCGTTCGCGCTGATCGTGCCGGTCACCGCCTCGCAGGCGGCCAATCCCGGCTCCGAGGACATCCAGCGCATGTGTCTGTTATTTGTGTGCAATTGCAACTGCGGCACGCAAATCAACCCGTGCGACGAATCGCAATGCCCAACCGCCAAAGCGTTTCGCAGTGAAATCGAGCAGATGCTGCGCGATGGCAAGACGAAGGAGCAAATTCGCGACTACTACGTCGCTCAATTCGGAGAAAGCATCTTGCGCGCACCGCTGAAAACAGGCTTCAGCCTCACCGCATGGACGCTGCCCTTTGCCGGGCTGGCGCTTGGCGGAGCAGGCGTATGGCTGCTGATTCGCCGCCGCATCGCCAAAGGCTCCTTGCAGCTTGCCGCTGCGGGCGAAGCGCTCGCAGGCGCGTCTGCCACGGTCAATACCGTCGATAGCGAGCTGTACGCAGAGATGGTGGAACGCGAGCGGCGCACATATTTGTAAAAAGGAGACACGATCCCATGCAAACGGTTTTGCTGGGCCTGGCGATCTTTGCCGTCGTCATGCTGATGGTTGCCCGGCCGCTATGGACCAGGAATCCGGCGGCTGCGCCCGGAATAGCTGCGGCGGCTTCCGTTGCCGAGCAGCAGCGCGTCGAGGCAATGATGACGCTGAATGAGCTGGAATACGATTATCGCATGAACAAGCTGTCGGCCGACGATTATGAAAAATTGGCCGCTCCTTACCGCAAGCTGGCGGCGGCTTCGCTGGAACAAGCGGCTTCAACGAGCAAGCTGACCCAAGCAGTTGAAGCAGGTCCGACGACCGGGCTTGCCACAGCGTTTGAAGCACAAGTCCGGACAATAGCCGAAGCAGGAGCGCAGAACGAAGCGGCAGACGGACTGTCCTCCGGCAGCGACGAAGCGCAACGCAAGCGGCTGGAGGAGCAAATTGAACTGGAGCTGCAGAAAAAAATGAAGGAACGGAACCGGCCATGAACACTTTGCGTTTCCATAGGCTCCACCTGTATCTGCTGGCGCTGCTTGCCTTGCCGGCGCTGCTGCTGGTGCTGCCCGCGCCGCTGGCGCTGGCCAATGACGGCATCGTCTTCGAGAGCGAAACCGTCGTCGTCCACCCCGACGATAAAGGCATCAGCGTGCATACGATTTTGCATGCCGTGAATGCGGGCGCAAGCCCGCAGCAAGCAGTGTGGGAGCTGCCGGAGGGAGCGAGCGAGCTGCAAATTCTCGTCGGCGAATCCGACGTGATCAACGTCGGCGGCAAAAAGCTCCAGCGCAAGGAAGCGCTGTCCGGCGGCGGCGATTTCACCATCGTCTACCGCTACCGCTATCCGTATCCGGCCGGCAGCAAGCGCTTTGCGCTTCCGCTGTCGTATCCGGCCCAGACGCTGCAAATTTTGCTGCCTGCAGACAATCAGCAGTACGAGCTGGCCGCCGACGGCTTGAGCAAAACCGGCCCGACGGATTTTCAGGGAACCTCATATTTCTTCTATCGCGCTGGCTCGCTGCAAGCGGGCGTCTATGGCATCGACGTAAGAAGCGCCGCCGGCACGGTGCATGTGCCGCCCTTTCACAGCAAAAAGCTGATCGAGCTGTGGCAAAACAGCGTGCTGCGCTCGGTCAATCCGCATCTGCTCGCGGCGATTGTCGCCGTCGTGATCGGCATTGGCGTATATTTGGGCTACGACGCCTTTCGCAAGCGCAAGGGCGCAGCCGAATGGACGCCGGATGCCGAGGAGCAGCGTTTTCTCGATCTGTATCGGCAAAAGCAGATTTTGTTCGAAAAACTGGCCGCGCTCCAGCAGCGAATCGATGAAGAGGGAGCCGACGACGGCGAGCTCGTCCGGCTCAAGGCAGGCTACAAGGAAAAAATCGTCGACGTGCAGATGGAGTTAAACAAGCTGATATCTTAGGGAGGGCGGCCGATGGTACGCTTGGACAACGTTTCAAAGCGCTGGGGCTACCGCACAATTCTCAGCGGCATTTCGCTGCAAATCCGCGCCGGAGAATGCGTTTCTGTGCTGGGGCCCAACGGCGCGGGCAAAAGCACGCTGCTCAAGCTGATCGCCCGGCTCGTCGCTCCGACGGAAGGGCGCATCGAGCTGTTTGGCGAACCGCTGGCCGAGGCCGAGGCAAGCCTGCGCGGGCGAATCGGCTATTTATTTCACCAAAGCTCGTTTTACCCGCACTTGAGCGCGGCGGAAAATTTACGCATTGTCTGCCGTTGGTATGGCATCGCCGATAGCGGTCGAGTGATCGCGGAAGCGCTGGCGCAGGTGGGCCTGCGGCTGGCCAAGGACGAGAAGGTGCAAATTTTCTCCCGGGGAATGGTTCAGCGGCTGGCGATTGCCCGCGTGTTACTCATCGACCCGGAGCTGCTGCTGCTCGACGAGCCGCATACGGGGCTTGATCAGGAGGGCGTGCGCTGGCTGAACGGCTTGATCCGCGAACGCGCTGCCGCCGGTACGGCTGTGCTGATGGTCAGCCACGATCTTGCCCAGGTGAAGGAGCTGTCCGACCGCGTGCTATGGCTCTCGCAAGGCAAATTGACCAGAGACATCTCGCGCAAGCAGATGGAGGAGCTGGAGTTTCAAAGGCAGGTATCTTACGTGTGAACAATTCGAAAAAACACACCGCTCCCAATGGCGTCATATCGGTGCTATACAAGGAGTGGTTGGCCGAATCCCGGTCCAAACAAGTCGTCGTCTCCATGACCGTCTTCGCGCTCTTGATCATCGTCGTGTTCAGCTTTGCCTTTGACCCGGCCAATCATGTGATGCGCAACGTATTTCCCGGCATTATCTGGGTGATGATCGTCTTTGCGGCCATTCTCGGCCTCAATCGGGCATTTGTGGGGGAACAGCTTAATGACGGCCTGACCGGCATGCTGATGGCTCCCTTCGAATGGAGCGCAATCTATATCGGCAAGTGCCTGTTCCATTTTGCGCTGCTCATCCTGACGAATGTGCTGACCGTACCGCTGCTGTTCCTGCTGTTTGATTTTCGCTGGGAGGGCTCGGCTGTGCTCCTGGCGCTCGTCATTGTGCTTGGCTCATTGGGGCTGGTTGTCGTGGGGGTGTTATTGGCCGCTGTCGCCGCCAACGGCAAGGGCAGCGAGCTGCTGCTGCCCGTACTGCTGCTGCCACTGCTCACGCCGCTGCTGATTGCGGCGGTCAAAGCGACGACCATCGTGCTGGCGGGCGGGGGCTGGAGCGACTGCGCACTGTGGCTGGAGCTTTTACTGGCCTATAATATCGTATTTGGCTTTGCCGGCTGGCTTTTATTCGATTACATCATGGAGGGATAATGTATGGGGACCACAACCGAGCGGACGCTCGGCATTCTGGCGCTGATCAGCATGATCGCCGCTTTGTACCTCGGGCTGATTTATGCTCCGGTCGAGAGCAAAATGGGCATCGTGCAAAAGATTTTTTACGTGCATGTCGGTTCGGCATGGTCGGCGTTTTTCGCCTTTTTTATCGTATTTGTATTCAGCGTCGCTTTCTTGATCAGCAAAAAACAGACGCATGACCACATCGCCAACATCTCCGCCGAAGTCGGCTTTCTGTTTACGACGATGGTGCTCATTACCGGACCGATTTGGGGCCGTTCCTCCTGGAACGCCTGGTGGTCGTGGGAGCCGCGGCTGACGACGACACTGATCCTGTGGTTCATCTTTCTGGGCTATTTCATGATCCGCCGCATGGACGGATTGTGGGAGAAAAAAGCGCGTCTCGCCGCCGTATTCGGCATCATCGGCTTCATCGACGTGCCGATTGTGTTCATGTCGATCCGCTGGTGGGAAACCAAGCAGCACCCGATCGTCTTCGGCAGCGGCCCGAGCCAAAAAGGCGGCGGTGTCGAGCCGGAAATGCTCGTTGCTTTGCTGGCCATGCTGCTTGCTTTTACGCTGCTGTATTTCTTTATGCTCTACAGAGGCATCGTCATTGCCAAGCTGCAACAGGAAACCAATCGTTTGAAGGAAGCGTTGCGCGAGCTTGCCTAAGGGACAGGAGGGAAAGGGAGCATCAATAGCAGAAGGACTCTCCCTCGCAGCGCCGCAGAAAGGAGGAAGCCGCATGAATTATGTATTTGCCGCGTACAGCGTCGTCTTTATTTTGATTTTTATTTACACGGCTCTGCAATCACGCCGAATCGGCGTTTTAAAGCAGCAGGTTGAGCAGCTGGCCGAGCTGGAGCAGGATTTGCGCAGCCAGAAGCAACGCGCGTGAAAGCAGTGGATGCGCAAGCAGTGGTATGTGAAAGTTGAGCATGTGAAAGCGGCACACGTAAAAGCAGCACACATAAAAACAGCCCATATGCCACACAGCCGCAGACTGGCCGGGTTACTCGCATAATGAAGCAGTCAAAATTTTTTTCTTTTCTTATTGAGAACGATTATCGTTATCGAACGAGCGATTGACGCTGTGTATAATCCCACTTCATATAATAAAGGAGCAATTTACGATGGCAAAAGTAATCATGGTTTATGCAAGCAGCACAGGCAACACGAAAAAAATCGCCAAGCTGATTGGCAAAGCACTGGAGCAGGCGGGCGTCGATTTGACCGTGCGCGAGCTGCCGCAAGCGACGCCAAGCGAGCTGGAGCAGTATGACGGCATCATTTTGGGTTCGTATACGTATGGCGACGGCGATCTGGCTGACGAGTTCCTCGATTACTATGAGGATATGGACGGCTTGGACCTTACCGGCAAAATCGCTGCGGTATTTGGCTCCGGCGACACCTCGTACGACAACTTCTGCGGCGCAGTCGATACGCTTTCGGCCAAGCTGACCGAACTGGGCGCAATCATCATCCAGGAGGATTTGAAAATCGAGTTGGGCCCGGACGATGAAGAAGTGTGCCTGCAATTTGGTCGCGAGTTTGCCGAATCGTTGTTTGAAGTTTTTCAAGAAGCGTGATCCATTCAGCGCTCCCTGCCGTAATGACGGTATGGGAGTTTTTTTGTGGACAAAAGCAGGTGGAAACGGCTGTTTCCAGCGGTTTGACGGGTGCAAAATCGTCGTTTGTCCATTGGGATTGGACAATTTGCTTAATTTGTCTTTTAAATAGTGGACATTGCATAAATGGG
The DNA here is from genome assembly GCF_004514475.2 of Paenibacillus athensensis. Taxonomy (GTDB): domain Bacteria; phylum Bacillota; class Bacilli; order Paenibacillales; family NBRC-103111; genus Paenibacillus_AL; species Paenibacillus_AL athensensis. Next base: position 153,422 of record NZ_MYFO02000012.1, read on the forward strand.
CTTAAAAATATCGCCGGCAACTATGTCTTTTTTGAGTGGACATTTAGCTGGTTTATTGGTGGGTATGTCCGTTCTCAGAGGACGGTTTTAGCTGAAAAATAGAGCTTGCCCGTGGAAGCCTATATCCCCCTTTGTCCACCATTTGAAAAACATTTTGGCGTTTTTGTCCACTGGGAATGGACGAACGGAGGTAATAGCCTCAGAAACGGGAATTTCCTGACCATTTTCAGCTCAAAAAACGGAAAAACTTTCTGTCGCCAGCCGCCGACCCGAGGTTGCGTGTTGCCGTGGAGCCGGTGCCAAGGAGTGGCCGTGGGGTTGGTGTGAAGGAGTGGCCGTGGGGTTGGTGCCAAGGAGCGGTGGTGAAGCTGGTGCGGAGGAGTGGCCGTGGAGCCGGTGCGAAGGGGTAGCCGTGGGGTCGATGCGAAGGGGTAGCCGTGGGGTCGGAGAAGGAGCGGGGGTGAAGCAGTAGCCGTGCAGCCGGGACGACGGAGTGGCCCCTGCGCACGGCTGGAGGTGCAAACGAACGGGCACTTGAGGCGGGCAATCCGCTCCGTGGCCCGAAGGCCTGAAGCTTGGGCTTTTCGTCGAACGGCTGCGGTATCGCTGTGGTATACTGGAGAGGGTTTCCATTTACTCGCTGCGCTTGGAGCTGGACAGGGGGATTTGAGGTTGACGGATATGCCGGTTGTATTTTGTTATTCGGGGCAAGGATCGCAATTTTATCGAATGGGTCTGCCTTTGTTTGAGGAGGAGCCGGTGTTCCGGCGGTCGATGCTGGAGATGGACGAGCATGTGAAGGCCCGCTTGGGCGTGTCGGTGGTGGATGCGCTTTATCGGCATGCGCCGCCCGCGACGGCAAGCGGCTCGTTTACGCAAACGCTGGTGACGCATCCGGCGATTTTTATGGTGCAGCGGGCGATGACCGAGCTTTTGGCGGCCAAGGGCGTGCGGCCCGACGCGGTGCTCGGCATGAGCCTTGGCGAATTCGCCGCGGCGGCAGCCGCAGGCGCGCTGAGCGTCGAGCACGCGCTCGACGCTGTGCTGCTGCAGGCGGAGCTGCTGGAGGACGGCTGCCCCGAAGGGGGCATGATGGCCGTCCTCGGCGCACCGCGCCTGCTGGAGACGCTGCCGGAGCTGGCCGGCAGCGTCACGCTTGTCAGCGTCAACGCGCCCGAGCACTTCGTGCTCGCGGGCGACCGCCCGACGCTGGAGCGTTTGCGCGCGCGCCTGCGCGAGCTGCGCGTTCCCGCGCAGCTCCTGCCGGTATCGCGCGCGTTTCATTCGGCGGCGATCGATGGCATCGCCGCCCGATTTGCCGCGGCCGCCGCAGCTCTGTCGGCGGCGGCCGCGCCGCGCGTGCCGCTGCTTTCGTGCGCCGAAGGCGGCGCGGCAGCGGCTTTTGCTCCCGGACCGCACCTGTGGCGGGCGGTCCGGGAGCCGATACGCCTGCGCGAGACGGTGCAGGCGCAGGCGGCGCAGCAGCGTTGCCTGTTCGTCGACCTCGGTCCCTCGGGGACGGTCGCGGCGCTGCTGCGCCTGATGCTGGCTCCGGGCTGCGGCTCGCGGAGCCAGCTGACGATGGACATGCTCGGCCGTGACCGCAAGCATGTCGACCAGCTTTTGCAAACCATGATCCATGAGGGGGAAAAGAAATGAATCCGCAAATTTCCGATGAATTTATGCGTCAAATGCTCACTCAAACCAAGGCGTACACGCTCGTAATTTTGAAGGCGACCGCGGAGTCGCACGCAATAGAAGGTGCCGACCGGATTCGCTGGGAGCACGGCCGCAACAATTTTCGTTTGCGGGAGGAGGGCATATTGGCAATTGTTTGCCCGGTGACCGATGGCGGGGAAGTGAGCGGAGTGGGGATTTTCAATGCTCCGCCCGAAGAAGTCAAGCGGATTATGGATGCCGATCCGGGCGTTCAGGCTGGCATGTTCACGTATGAGGTGCATGCATGCCGCAGCTTCCCAGGGGACCGCTTGCCCGAGTAGGATATTGCGGCATGGCCGGCGCCGGGAAGCGCCATGATGGATACAGGCAAGCTTTTCGCCATGTTTTCATCCACAGGCGGTCTTAGGCGTCAATCGATCCGACTGTGACCGCGCCCCGTCGACGGTTTCAGCCGGAGTATCCATCCGGGATCAAACCGACCTATCCAAGCCCCGGCCCCCGGTCGGTCCATTCAGAAAAAAAGCCGCCAGCTCCTCCAGTCGGATCAGCTTAACGTCCGTTGGCCACTCCGGGGCAGTCGCGCACACAGCGAGCCTGTACGGCCCGGGCAATGCGTATTGCCGGAACGCATACGGCAGTTGCTTCCCGCCGCAGCTGACGGAAATAGGCTCAGGTCCGGCGAGACGGAACGAAAATGAGGTCAGCGGAATCGACAAGCCTTGACCAACGGCTTTGATATAGCTTTCTTTTAACGTCCAGATGTCAAAAAAACGTTCCGTCCACCCGTCAGCCGCGCTGTTCACATACGCTTGCTCCTCGGGGCTAAAATAATGCTCGGCTATTTCGGCCTCTATCGGCTGAATTTGCTCGACGTCAATGCCGACCGGCCTGCTGTGCGTGGCCAGCACGACCCAGTCGCCGGCGTGCGACAGGTTGAAGTGCCCTGGAGCGGGCGCAGGCAGCGCGGGCTTGCCGTAGCCGTTTTTGATCCATTGCTGGCGAAGCGGATCGATGCCCCAGCGCAAAGCCAGCTGACGGCGGGCCAGCAGCTCGGCGGCGAGCGAGCGTTCGCGGTCGGCGCGGCGCATAAACCGCAGAACAGCCTGCGCTTTGGCAGGTGGAATGACGTTCAGCAGGCGGGTGAACAAGCCTTCGTCCATGCCCGCGGCCAGCGAAACAGCGGCAATTTCAATCATCATGCTCCTCCATTCCATCAATTGCCAAGCCCGGTGCGGGTTTTCAACATCCAAAAGCGTTGGCGAAAAAGTCAAAAGCAGGTATAGTTATAGCTAAGCTCCCGAACGGGCAGCCTCCTCATCAATATAAGGGAAGAAGGTAAGCCCATGCCGATTTATCAAAAATTGCTCAAAAACCTTCTCTGGAATTACATATTCGGCTCTACAGTGGCCGTGCTCGGTGTAGGCAGCATCATTACCTTTAATACGCTGGAGGTGAGCGGAAGGGAAGTATGGCTGCTTTCCTTTTTGCTGTTCAGCTCGCTCGTCATGATGATTTCATTGGAATCCTTCGTCTTTTTCCGCGATCTCAAGCCGATCCGCACGCTGTTTCAAGATGAGCGGCCGCAGCCGGAGACGCTGCGCCGGGCTTATTTTCAGACACACCGCTTTCCGACGCTTGCCGTCAAGCGAACGCTGGGGCCGCATCTGCTGGGTTTATCTGTTCCGGCCATTATCCAGATGGTGGTGTACATCTATTGCGGTTGGGTCGATTTACCCTACTATTATATCGGCATCGCCGGCGTTGGCGCGCTTTTGGTGGCGAGCATGCACGCCCTCATCGAGTTCTTTTTGACCAATCAGGCGATTCGCCCGGTGCTGATCCATATTCGCCAGGTCGCGTTCGAGCTGCACGGCGAGGATTTGTCGCTGGACGGGCGGGTGCTCGTTTCCATTCAGCGCAAATTTCAGCTCAGCGCTTTTCTGATCGGCACGTTTCCGCTATTTTTGTTCAGTCTGGCGACACAAATTCGGCTAGGCGGTCTGGAGGGCGGCGCCGACTACTGGAAATGGGCAGCGATTATTCTCGTCCTTGGCATCGCCTTTGCCTCGCTGGGCGCCTGGCTGCTGTCACGCGACATTCAAGATCCGATCCGCAAGCTGTACCAGTCGATGGGAGCTGTGCAAAACGGCGATTTCAACACGCGGGCAGCCGACATTTATTCCGATGAATTTTCCCGGCTCATTGCCGGCTTTAATCATATGGTCAGCGGGCTGAAATCGCGCGAGCGGATGAACGATCAGCTGCTGCAAAGCTATTTCCGCACGCTGGCGGCAGCGCTCGACGCGCGCGACCCCTATACGGCCGGTCACTCCGAGCGGGTGGCGGCTTATTCGGTACGCATCGGCCGGCTGGCGCAGCTGGCCGATGCGGAGATGGATATTTTGCACAAATCGGCCCTGCTGCACGATATCGGCAAAATCGGCGTGCGCGACGATGTCTTGCTCAAGGAAGGCCGCTTGACCGACGAGGAGTTTGCGATGATCAAGCTGCATCCCGTGCTGGGTGAGACGATTCTCAGACAGATCGAACCGGCCGAGGCGATGGCCGAGCTGCTGCCCGGCGTGCGTTCGCACCATGAGCGTTATGACGGACGGGGCTATCCCGACGGGCTGGCTGGTAAGGATATCCCGCTTCTCGGAAGAATTATCGCGATTGCCGATGCCTACGATGCGATGACCTCGGACCGTCCGTATCGCAAGGGAATGGCGGTCGAGCGGGCGCTGAATATTCTGGATGAAGGCAGAGGCACGCAATGGGACCCGGTGCTTACCGAGCTGTTCGTTACTTTCATGCGCCATCAATCCCCTGCCGAAGAGGATAGTGAGGTCACAACATGGGCAATCAGCTAGAGCTGTTGATCGAGCAGCAGCGCCTCCGGGTTCGCGATGGCATTTCTGTCGCTTACCGCATTGACCGTCTCAAAAAGCTGCGCCAACGCATCGCCGCTTTCCGTCCGGCCATCATCGCCGCCCTGCGCGCCGATTTGCAAAAGCCCGAGCAGGAAGCCTACGTCAGCGAGATCGTGCCGCTGTTAACCGAGCTTGGCCATGCCATCCGCAAGCTGGCTTCGTGGGCGAAGCCGCGCCGGGTGCGTACTCCGTCCTATTTGCCCGGTGGCTCGAGCCGGATTTATTACGAGCCCTATGGTGCGGTGCTGATATTGTCGCCGTGGAACTATCCGTTCACGCTGTCGCTGTGGCCGTTGATTGGCGCTGTGGCTGCCGGCAACGCCGTCATCCTCAAGCCCTCGGAGCTGGCTCCGGCTTCTTCCGCGCTGCTGCGCGAGCTGGTGGCCGACGTTTTTGAGCCCGGGCATGTGTGCGTCATTGAAGGCGATGGGGAAACCGGCGCGGAGCTGCTGCGTCATCATTTCGATTATATCTTTTTCACAGGCAGCGCCTCAACCGGCAAAAAAGTGCTGGCGGCTGCGTCGGATTTCCTGACTCCGGTTACGCTGGAGCTGGGCGGCAAAAGCCCCTGTCTTGTTCACGAGGACGCCTGTCTGAAAACAGCCGCCAAGCGGATTGTATGGGGCAAATTCATGAACGCCGGACAAACGTGCGTCGCGCCTGACTACGTGCTCGTTCATCGCAGCGTACATCAAGCGCTGGTCGCCGAGCTGAAGCGGGAAATCGCCGAACAATACGGGGCAGGAGCGCATCGCTCGGGAACCACCGCGCGCATTATCAACCGCCGGCATATGGAACGGCTGCTGGGTTACCTGAACGATGGGCGGATTTTGGCCGGAGGCGGCTATGACGCCGGTGGGCTGCGGCTGGAACCGACGTTGCTTGAGCCCGGACATCTGGGCGTCGGCGTGATGCAGGACGAAATTTTCGGCCCGATTTTGCCGATCTGGGCCTATGACGATGTAGGCGAAGCCAAGCGGATTGTAGCCACGCTTTCGTACAGAGCGCTGGCGCTGTATGTGTTCACGCAGTCGCGGCGTCTGCAGCGCGAGCTGCTGCAAACGGTCCCCTTCGGCGGTGGCTGCATTAACGATACGGTGGCGCACACCTCGTCGGTATATTTGCCGTTCGGCGGCACCGGCACAAGCGGCATGGGCAGCTATCGCGGACGGCAAAGCTTTCTGACCTTTTCCCACAGCAAAAGCGTTCTACGCCAGCCCGTGCTGCTCGACAATCCGTTGCGCTACCGGCCGGTCAAAACATGGGTTGACCGCTTCTGGCGCTTCCTCTAGCCGTTGCGCGGGGACGGATGTTTGGGTACATACGGTTATTATGAAAGGAGCTTACAAAATGCCTCGTTTATCTTTTCGAGGAATCACTGTTGAACAGCTATGTGCGGTCAGCGAGCCGCTGGTTGCCGAATTGGCCGCCATTTGCGAGTGCGGGACGGACAATTTTACACTGGAATGTATTCAAGCGGTTGCTGTAAGTGAAGGAAAGACGGTTGCTGCTTTCCCGTTCGTCGAGGTGGGCTGGTTCGAGCGCGGAGCGTCTGTCCGTCAGCGCTTTGCCAACGCCGTATTCCGGCATGTAAAGGGAACAGGCGTCGCCGATATGGAAGTGGCTTTCGTCACCTACCGGCCATCGGCCTATTACATGGATGAAGACCAGCCTTGCGGAGAGGAAAACTGAGCAACGGCTTCTGCGACGCGGGCGATTTTCGAAATGCGCTTCCGCTCGAACGGCGGCTGTCAGAACCCGGCAAGGCGCAGCCAGGCTGGGCGCCGCTGCTGTATTTTTAAGCAAATGGTAGGAGGCGCTTGGATGTGAAAAACGGGTTCTACTTGTATGTATCGCTTTTGTTGATTGTTGTGTTGTACGGCATGCTGGAATTTACGGCGATTGAATTTTATGTGTACGGGGACGGAGAAAGGCTGCCGCGGGAGCTGTCATTCGCAGGCAAGCTTTGTGTCGGAGTAATTCCGTTGGTATTTTTTGGCATGCTCATTCCGGTATACGGCCTGTTCAGAAAATTTTCCCTCAGACAAACGGTGTATGCCTTTATTTTCTCTTTTTGCATGGTGGAGGTTTGGACGATTTTGTCATTTCGATGGGTGTAGGGTGCAGACAGATGAAAAAGTATTGGAGTTGTCAACAAAAGTGCAGTTTGAAAACACACTCATAGAGAAATCTCGTTTCTACGCTGCCATTGACAGCATTCTTTCGCGATAAATGGCGGGGGGCCAGCCACCTGGATTAGAGGTATAGATCCGTCGCCTGTTGTAGTAGACCATAATATATCGGAAGATGATCGATTTCATCGCGGCCATCGGATAGCGCTCCGTGCGGATCTTGTACAGCTTCTCTTTCTTTAGCGTAGCAAAAAAGCT
>NZ_MYFO02000013.1 GCF_004514475.2 Paenibacillus athensensis
GCGCCGCAGGCCCATCCTCAAGCCACAGATTGCTCCGTGTTTCATGATCTCTCCATGCGGAGAGACCAGCTATCCGGTCTTAGCTATCGTTTCCGATAGTTATCCCGATCTCAAGGGCAGGTTGCCTACGTGTTACTCACCCGTCCGCCGCTAACCCTTTCCCGAAGGAAAGAATCCGCTCGACTTGCATGTATTAGGCACGCCGCCAGCGTTCGTCCTGAGCCAGGATCAAACTCTCCAATAAAGTGTGGACAATTGCTTGTCCGTTATTGTTAAGCTCAAATAGCTCAAAATTTACTGCTAGCGAGATTTTGCAATCTCTTGTTGTGGTCGCTTGCGCGACCGTTGTGCTTCTTCACTCGTTGTTCAGTTTTCAAAGAGCAATCGGTGTTTCTTTTGTGTGCCACCATTTAGCGGCGACTTTTATAATATATCACATTCGAACCATTCAATGCAAGCTTTTTTTATTTCTTTTTTCTGGCTTGTCGGCTTGCTTCGATTCGTTTGCGGCCCTGTTTGAGCGGCGAAAATTAATTTATCACAGATTCGTCAGCAAAGTCAAGCATGAAAAAAAAGAACCGGCGAAATGGCCGATTCTCCCTGTATTTCCACGGCTTATGCCGTCGTGTATTTGAGCTCTACTTCGTTCAACTCCTCATCCATAGGAATGGCCACTTCGCGGATCAGCGATTTCCTGGCCAGCTTGTTCAGCAAAAGCGGCAGCTCAACGCGAATTTCCGCCAGATGGGGATGATTTTGCAAATCGTCGGCGCCCCAAGGCTGTTCGCTTTGCTGAAGAATACTGAATAGCGCTTTGCAGCAGCGCTCCATCTTGGACATAACGGAAAATTCACAGGCCAGCAAAACGAGCTGTACCCGTTGTTTTAAGGTTTCCTTGCTGGTCGTTAATTCTTCATACAGTTTGTATACGCCCGGGTTAATGACCCGTACCTGCCTCCAGACGGTAATCTCGGGATGGAAGCCTTCTTCAATAATGACAATCCGCGCCCAATGATGCAGCGCTTCAAGAATGTTGTTATATGCATCCAGCAAGTGCTCGTCCAGCAAATATTCCTTGCTTTGCAGATATTTGCGCAGAAAATAAGAAAACTCAAAGAGCAGCTTCTGCTCGCGCAGGTCTACGGGAAACTCCAGCATTTTGTGGCGCAGGCCCTCCAAATAAACATTGTGATCCAGAAGAATCTCCCCTTTTAAGAGCCAGTGAATGATGTTTCTATTGTCGCCGTTGCGAATCCACTGTTCCAGTGATGACGGGTCCACCCATCTTTCTTGTATACGAAGTTCGTCTTTTATATAATTAGTCGTATGATTGTTCAGGCTCAGATCGTTGGTAATGATAAGCAGCAGGATGTCAAAGCCGTCGGTCAATGCCGGCAGCTGCTTCGGGTTCTCCACGGCCGTAACGCTGATTACACGCGGATCGTCCCGAAATTTAAGCATGAGCTGATCTTTGGAATTGTCCATTGCGAATCGCAAGCTCCTGTCTTCATTTTGTTAATTTATTCTTTTCTACACGATCGTTGAAGTTTCCTGCTGATACCTGCGACAATTCAAACAATTCGTTGAAAGCGACGGGGGGAGCAAACTGTGCGTTTCAGATCTAGCAAGGTAAATGAATTTCGTCTGTGGGGGCTGCTGCTGACGATGGGCGGCATGCTGCTGATGATTGTCGGACTGGCCGGGATTGTGTTTGACTGGGGAACGGCTGGGAAAATTATCGCCGTTGTTTTTATGATCATCGGGATGATCGGGATGCTGCTGAGTATGGGAGTCTATTTCTGGGCAGGGATGCTGTCGACATCGGCGACGGTGATCGATTGTCCGGAATGCGGCCGCCGCACCAAAATGCTGGGAAAAACGGATCGCTGCATGTTCTGTAAAACGATTTTGACGTTGGATCCCGCTCATGAAGGGGTCGCCCACGAGTCGGACGAGCTGGAAGCCGCTCCGCTGCCGCAGCTGGAGCCCAACCGTGACCACGAGCATAAGCCGCATTGATTGAAGGCAACGCGAAAAAGGGTTTGTCCAAAAAGTCAATTTGTGATTTTTCGAACCCCACATGGAGTGGCAATATGCCCATAAAAAATGACCCCTCTCTCCACTTAACTGTGGATTTTGGGGTCATTTTTTTTGTTAGAAAGGCGAGACGGAAAGCGCTTTTTGAATGACGTCCCAGATCGCCGGCTGTTCGAAGCCACGACGCCAGGTGGCGATACCGGCGAGATTGTATTTGTTTGCTAATGCAATTCTCGCTTTCATGGAGGTGTCGTCTTCGAGCCAGATGCGAATAAGTTTGCCGCTTTCTTCGTATTCGACGTAATTTTGTCCGGCTTCGGGTGCAAAGACGGGTGTCAGTTTTTTTTCCTTGATGATGGCTTGCGCGCCTTCCATCGATAAGGTTTTGGAGCTGACGGTCGTTTTGCCGTTTTTGGTTTCTTCGGTCCACTGCCGCGTGTAGAACGGAATGCCGAGAACGAGCTTGGATGCAGGCACTTTGTCGGTGTCCAGCAGTCTGCGCACGGAATTCTCCATCCACGGCAGCGACGAAACGGAGCCGGCTTTCGGGCTGGTTGCCCAATATTCGTCGTATGTCATGATCATCATGTAATCTACGATTTGCGATAAGGCCGGACGATCGTAAAATAGCGACCACATTTCGTTGGTCGATTTGGGCGTCACGTCGATGGAAACGACCAAGCCCTGCTCGTGCATAAGCGGCGTCATTTCGCGGACGAATTGCACGAGGTCGTCTTTGTTTTTCAGATATACGTTCTCGAAGTCGATGTTGATGCCCTGCAGATTGTATACTTTTGCAAAACCGAGCAATTGTTTGATGATGTTGATGCGGGTGTCGTAGGTGGCTAGCGCGGCGGCGGTACGATCGGGCTCGAAGCCGTTACTGAACAGCGCCCACACTTGATAACCGCGATTATGCGCCCATTTGGCATAGGCGGCATCAGCGAGATTCTTGATGTTGCCCTTCTCGTCGGCCAATGAAAACCAGGTGGGACTGACAACGTTCAACCCCGGCATGGCGGGGATTTTGGCGGTGTCCGGGTTTTTGGATACGACATGCTCCCAGGTTACGTTCAGCTTGCCGCCGCTTTGCGGCTTCCACGGCACGAAATCAGGCGCAGCCGCGGTTTTCGGCACGGTTTCCGGCTCCGGCTCAAGCAGCAACCGCTTCTTGTGAACGAAGCCGATATATCCGGTAGTTTGCTGAACCTTGTACCAGTCGCCTGCTTCTTCCCAGACGATAACGCGCTCCTGCGCGGCCAAAGCGGATACGATCGGAGCTTGAAGGGTCGCTCCGGTGCGCATGACGGCTCCGTCTTTGTCGATCTGGCGGGCCCATTGCAGCTTCTCGCCCTGCTTGACGAGCAGGACAGCGCCGTTGACGTCCGATTCGCGCAGGTCGATCGGGTAGAGCTGACGCAGCGGTTCAATCGGCACGTAAACGACGCCGGCTTTTTTCTCAACAGGAAAATTCAGCGTGAACGGCTTCTCGTTCATGTAAGCGGAAAGCTGGCTCGTCTGAAAACGCAGCACCTTGTCCTTGGTCGTGATGATGACGGAATCGCTGGATTCCTCGTAAATGACCGCAGGATCAATCCACTTCTGCACGAGTTCGAGCGGCAGCTTGAGGCTATCCTTTTCGCCAATCGCTCCGACCGGAAAATAGTCGCCCTGATAAAATACCGGCTTCGCCAGGTCTGCAAATTCAGCTTGTACGTGCTGGCGATTGGGCAGCCACTGATCCTGAAACAAAACGGCTGCCCCCGCAGCCACCAGCAGGACGACGATGAACAATAATAACATCAGGCGTATCTTTGGACGCAAGTCATCACTTCCTTATGGTGTGCAAAAAGAAAACGCGCTCTTGTCTTCCCGGTATCAGAAGCTTCGAACACGTTTCAATTGGGTCGTGTGTATGAATTAGACGAGCTGACGCTCAAAAAGGTTGCAAGTTCGGGGTTAATGGGAGGTAATCCCTGCGCAGTCTGCGCAAACGCCGTACACTTCAAGACGATGACCGCGGACCTGGAAGCCGGTCTGCATAGCAGCCGTGTGCTCGACATCCGTTAACGGCGGATATTCAAAATCGGATATTTTGCCGCATACCTCGCAAAGCGCGTGGTAGTGGTCCGTCATATCGGCATCAAAACGGCTGGAGCTGTCGCCATACGTCAATTCACGAACGAGTCCCGCTTCGATAAAAACCTTGAGGTTGTTGTAAACCGTCGCCACGCTCATATTCGGAAATTTCGATTCCAGTGAACGGTAAATGTCGTCAGCGGTCGGATGTGTCATCGAATCCAGCAAGTAGGATAGAATGGCATGCCGCTGGGGGGTCATGCGAACGCCGGTTGTCTTCAATTTGGCCAGGGCCTGTTCTAGTTGTACTGCCATGATTCTCACCACCTGACATGATCTGCAAAGCTTCACTCTTTATTGTACGTGTGCAACTTTGCATTTGTCAACGACGGCTCGGTCAAACGGTTACTTTTTTCGCGATTCCAGCATAAACAGGACGAGTCCGGCGATGATAAGCACGACGGAGCCGACATAGGAGCCAAGCAGCGAAAACAGCCCTTCAAACCAGCGCGGCTTGGCGCTGAACAAGAAAAACAAGCTTCCTGCGACAATGAACAGGATGCCGAGGTTGCTGCCGCGCAACAGCCGCTGGATCGGGTCGCGCACCGCGCTGGCCGGATCGTCGGCAAACACGCCGAGCTCGCGGCGGCGATTGACGGCATCGGTCGATTGCAAGGCATCGAAGATGTTGTAAAAGTAGATCACCGGGATCATCAGCGCAAACAGGGTGACCATAGGAATGCTGACGTCACGGTTGCCGCTGACCAGGGTGACAATGGTGAAAATGTCGACGATGAGCAGCCCCATGATGAACAGGCCGCGCGGCATGAGGCCCAGGTAAAAGTGGCCGGTGCCGGGCATCAGCAGCGAAAACAGCCCGGATAGCCATTTGCGCTTGCGCGGAGTCTGGTAGTAAGGCGGCTGATAGCCCAGATGGGTGTAAGGATCGGCCGGATTGGCGGTAAAACGTTCTCCGTGCGCTTCTTCATGCAACGGATGACGGGATTCGTGAAACGAACTCATGGCAGCTGCCTCCTGTCTGCTGACGGATTATGAGATGAGCCGGGAAAGCTTTTCGATATAAAGGGACAGTTGAGCGATTTGCGAGTCGAAAGCGACGATTTTGCCGACGATGCCCGTGCTGATGAAGACGAACGTAGCGGCGATGGCCACGGAACCGTTTACGACTTCACCCCGCCAGCGCGGTATGCGCTTGGACGCGAGGATCGGTACAGGGCCGCCCTCCACCTGCTGCATGACTCTCCTCGTAAATTCGGCGGACGGTTCCAGCAGCGGCATATCGTCCAGCAGCTTATTCAGATATTGCGGCAGCTTGTCGTCTTGCCGATTGCTCGGTTTCATGCGCGTTCACCTCCAGCCATTGTTCCTTCAACAGCGCCTTGCCCCGGTAAAGTCGGGTTTCGACGGTTTTGACCGGCAGCCCGGTAGCCGCAGAAATCTCCTGATAGCTCAGCTGCCTGTAATGATACAAATACAGAATCAGCCGATACTTGTCAGGCAGAGCAGCCAACGCCGCCTGCATACGCTGCTGCTCGTCTCTGATCAGTGCTGCGGCTTCGGGCTGCTCGCGCGGCTCGGCAAACCAGCCCTTGACTTTCTCCAACAGCGTTTCGTAGGGCTTGCGCTTCTGGGACCTGCGGTAGTCCGTGACCAGATTAACGGTCATCCGGTACAGCCAGGTCGTAAACTTCGCATCGCCGCGAAAATAGACCAGCGAGCGAAAAAGCTTGACGAAGACGTCCTGGGTCAAATCCTCGGCGGTTTCCCGATGCGCCACCATCCGGTAGACGACGGTATAAATGTACGATTTATGCCGCTCGACCAGCGCGCGGTAAGCGTCGGAATGTCCTTGACGGACCTGTTCGACCAATTGTTCGTCCGTCAGCTCTTCCATGCTCCGCGATGCCTCCCCTTGTTTGTGCTCCTCATACTTAGACGATAGCCGCTCAGGTGAGCCCTTCACTTCTTTACTTTTTTTCCATGCTCACGCCCAAAATACCCGGCAGCTTGCTCGTTTCCTCTAACACGGTTAACAGCAGCCCCGGTTTGACGGCAGTCACAAAAAACGTCATTTCAATCGCCGGAGCGCCGGCGCTAACCGTCTCTTCCATCGCGATTTTGCGAATATCGATTTTTTGCGCCGCAAGCAGCGGCGTAATGAGCGCCAGCGTGCCCGGCTGGTCGACAGCAGTAATTTTCAACGTATGGATCCGCTTGCCGTTAAAATATTTATGCTCGACTTTATTCAAAATCCACAAGCTCAGCAAAACGACGCCGCAAGCCAATCCGGCGGGATAGTAGAAGCCGGCGCCGACGGCAAGCCCGATGCCGGCAACGACCCACAACGATGCAGCCGTCGTCAAGCCGGTAATCGAACGGCCGTTGAACATGATGGTCCCGGCGCCGAGAAAGCCGATGCCGCTGATGACCTGCGCCGCCAGCCGCGACGGATCGATCCGGACGTTCGTTTCATTGACAAATTCGCTGAAGCCGTACATGGACAGCAGCATCACCAGCGCCGAGCCTACGCAAACGAGGATATGTGTGCGCAAGCCGGCAGGATGGCTGCTCATTTCGCGCTCCAGACCGATCAGTCCGCCCAGCAGCAAAGCCAGCAGGATTCTGAGCGTAACATGAAGTTGGTCGATAACCCAAGGATTGCTCATGGTGATTCGCTCCCTTTTTCTCATGCGATATCCTATTGTATCACGCTTTATTCGGGAACGACCCGATTATTCGGAAAAAACAAACCGGGACAGGACCGGCCGGGCAAGAGCCGTTGCCTGACCTCGTGCCGCCAAACAGCGGACAAGCTCCCCGGCTAGAGGACGAGCTCCAGTGTCGTCATGACTACGCAAGGAACGATCGTCCGTGAACAGCGCGGCATAAAGCCGAAGCTTTCGTACAGGGCGATGGCGGGCAGATTGGCCGCAGCCGTCGTCACCACAAACCGTGACGCTCCCTGACGGCGCTGCTCGGCGAGCAGCTGCTTCAGCAAGGCCCGGGCAATGCCGCGGCGAAAATAATCCGGGTGCACCATCATCCGGCACACGGTGACGACGCAGCCGGCGCGCGTCCAGGAGACGGCGCCGACGAGCCTGCCGGGCGTTGCGTCGTCGCTCAGGAAGCCGTAGAAGCGCTCGCCCGATTGCCGCAGCGAGGCGATGCCGTCCGGTAGCGGTGCCGCCTCCGCCAAGCCGACGCGCTCGGCTTCCACCCGATACGAGGCGGCTTGCAGCGCAAGCAGCTCCAGGGCTTCGGCATTCGTTTGCAAATCGAGCTTCGTGATGCCCATCGGCAGTCCTCCCTCGGGAAATGGAAAAGCAAAGCAGCGTCCCGCTTATGCGCAGGACAGCCGCTTTGCCGTCAAGTTGATTTATTTGCCGCTCAAGCATTCGAGGATCAGCTTGTTGACCAGACCCGGGTTGGCTTTGCCCTTGGTCTCCTTCATGACTTGTCCGACGAGGAAGCCTACGGCTTTCTCCTTGCCGGCTTTGTAGTCGGCCACCGATTGCGGGTTGTTGTCGACAACTTGCTCGACGACCTGCTTGATGGCGCCTTCATCGCTGATCTGCACAAGCCCTTGCTCTTCGACGACGGTTTGCGGCGCTTTGCCGGTTTCGATCATGATCTTGAATACGGTTTTGGCGATTTTCGAAGAAATGACGCCTTTTTCGATCAGGCCGATCATTTCGCCGAGGCCTTGTCCGGTTATTTTGACATCAGAGAGCTCTTGGTTATTCGCATTCAAGTACCCGAGCATATCGCCCATGATCCAGTTGGCGACGGCTTTGGCGTCTTGCGTGAAGCGCAAGCTTTCCTCGAAGAAATCGGCCAGCTGCATGGAAGCCGTGATCACCTCGGCATCGTAGCCCGGCAAGCCGTATTCCGCCGCATAGCGGGCCTTGCGGACATCGGGCAGCTCGGGAATCGACGCTTGCACGCGCGCCTTCCACTCCTCATCGATATACAGGCTGACCAGATCCGGGTCCGGGAAGTAGCGATAGTCGTGAGCCTGCTCCTTGCTGCGCATCGTCAGCGTCTTGCCTTGGGCTTCGTCCCAACGGCGCGTCTCCTGCACGACTTTGCCGCCGCTATTCAGTACGTCCGCTTGACGGAATTCCTCGTACTCCAGCCCTTTTTGCACGCCGCGGAACGTATTCATGTTCTTCAGCTCGGCTTTGGTGCCGAATTCGGCTTGGCCTACGGGACGCAAGCTGATGTTGGCGTCGCAGCGCAGCGATCCCTCTTCCATTTTGACGTCGGATACGTCGCAATAAAGCATGATCGCTTTCAGCTTCTCCAGATAAGCGCGCGCTTCTTCCGGTGAGCGCAGGTCCGGCTCGGATACAATTTCAATCAGCGGGGTGCCGACGCGGTTAAAATCGACAAGCGACGCGTAACCGCCGTCGACGTGGGTCAGCTTGCCGGCATCCTCTTCGAGATGGACGCGGGTGACGCCAATGCGCTTGGTTTGGCCGCCGACTTCGATGTCGATCCAGCCATGCTCGCCGACCGGCTGGTCGTATTGCGAAATCTGGTACGCCTTGGGCGAATCCGGATAAAAGTAGTTTTTGCGGTCGAATTTGCTATGCGTGGCAATTTGGCAGTTCAGCGCCATCGCTGCCTTCATCGCGTATTCCACGGCTTGCCGGTTCAGCACCGGCAGCACGCCCGGGTGGCCCAGGCACACCGGACACGTGTTGGTATTCGGCGGAGCGCCGAAGGAAGTCGCGCAGCTGCAAAATATTTTGGATGCGGTATGAAGCTCTACGTGAACCTCAAGCCCGATTACCGTTTCATATTGCGTTTGTGTTGCCGTCAAAATGAATGCCTCCTTCGTCCTTGGTCTCGCTTTGGCCTACAGCGCAGGGCGCTTCAGGTGATGATCGGTTTGCTGCTCGAACGCATGGGCGACGCGCAGCACAGTGGCTTCGTCCAGCGCCTTGCCGATAACCTGCAAGCCTACGGGCAGTCCGTTCACAAAGCCGCAAGGCACGCTGATAGCCGGAACGCCGGCCAGGTTGACCGGAATGGTCAAAATATCGTTCAAATACATCGTCAGCGGGTCGGCCGTCTGCTCCCCGATGCGGAATGCCGGCGTCGGCGCCGTTGGCCCGATAATGACGTCGTATTGCTCAAATACGCGGTCAAAATCCTGCTTGATCAGCGTGCGGACTTTTTGCGCCTTCAAATAATAGGCGTCATAGTAGCCGGAGCTGAGCGCATAGGTGCCGAGCATGATCCGGCGCTTGACCTCGGAGCCGAAGCCTTCGCTGCGCGACATGTGGTAGACGTCGAGCAGATTGCGGGCGTTGTCGGAGCGTACGCCATAACGCACGCCGTCAAAGCGCGCCAGATTGGAGGACGCCTCGGACGAAGCAAGCAGGTAGTAAGTGGCTACGGCGTATTCGGAGTGCGGCATGGACACTTCTTCCCATACGGCGCCTTCTTTTTCCAATATGCTCAACGCTTCCAGCACCTTGTCGCGCACAGCCGGATCGACGCCCTTGCCCATGTATTCCTTGGGCACGCCGATGCGCAAGCCTTTGACGCTGCCGCTCAGGGCACCGATGTAATCGGGGATGTCGACGTTCGCGGAAGTCGAATCCTTGGGGTCGTAGCCGCTGATCGCTTGCAGCAGGTAGGCGGCGTCTTCGACGTTTTTGGTCAGCGGCCCGATCTGGTCCAGCGACGATGCGAAGGCAACGAGGCCGTAACGGGACACAAGGCCGTAGGTCGGCTTCATCCCGACGATGCCGCAATAAGCCGCAGGCTGACGGATCGAACCGCCGGTGTCGGAGCCAAGCGAGAAATACACCTCGCCAGCTGCAACCGAAGCAGCCGAACCCCCGCTGGAGCCGCCCGGCACGTAGTCGGTATTCCACGGATTGTAGGTCGGGTGGTAAGCGGAATTCTCGTTGGAGCCGCCCATCGCGAATTCGTCCATATTGAGTTTGCCGATCGTGACGGTTTGCGCGCTTTTCAGCTTCTGCACAACGGTGGCGTCATAAATCGGATTGTGATTGGATAAAAATTTGCTGGCACAGGTCGTGGTCAAGCCTTCGGTCACGATATTGTCTTTAATGCCGATCGGCAAGCCGAACAACAGGCCGCGCTCGGCGTCCGTACCCAGCTGCTCGTCCAACGCGCGCGCGCTGCTGCGGGCATTCTCCTCGTCCAGCTTCAGGAATGCTTTTACCTTGCCGTCTACCTCGCCGATTCGCGTAAACGATTGCTCGACCAGATCGGTGACGGATAGCTCCTTGCTGCGGAGCTTATTGTGAATTTCTTGTAATTGCAGATCAAACAAAGACAACGACAGGCACTCCTTCCATTAATGGTGTAGCGTCTATTCCAATACAGCCGGAACTTTGAACTGCTGGTCTTCCTCGTCGGGCGCGTTCAGCAGCACCTTCTCGATAGGCAGGGACGGGCGGGCAACGTCGTCGCGCATGACATTCACCAGCGGCATCGCATGGCTCGTCGGCAGCACGCCGTCCGTATCCAGCGCGTTGAGCTGCTCGGCGTATTTCAAAATCGCATTCATCTGCCCCGTAAACTGCTCCTTCTCGGCATCGGTCAAATCGAGGCGCGCCAGCTTGGCGACGTGCTCGACATCCTGGATCGTAATGCTCACATTCAGACACCCTTTCTCAACGTCTAGTCATTCTTTTCATTATATCTCAAGACGTGCAGGAAACTCAATCAATCGGGCTCGGGAAGGCCAAGAAAACCGCTGTATACAAAAAAGCCGGCGCTTGGGCCGGCCCCGTAAAGGCAATCGTCTCAGATCCAGGCGCGCAGGCCGATCTGCTTGATGAAATCCTCGGTGGATTGCACTTCCTTATTTTTCTCTAACAGCGTTTCGACATTGTCGCCGTTCATGATTTTGCGGAACAGCTCCTCATTCTTGGTAGCCAGGGCATAATCGATCAGCGCTTCGCGTTCGATCCGCTCGGCTTCCTGCTGCAGCAGCGTTTCCTCTTCTTCGATGTCGTCGGCGGGCACATAATAAATCTTGTTGTCCTTAGGCACCCGAACGACGTAATCAAACACGTTGTCGGCGTTGCGGTCATAAGCGATGATGTATCCGTATTCGCCGATCGGCAAATTTTGCTCAACTGTGTCGTTGACGATGTAAATCTTTTGACCAAGACGCAGCAAGGCGGCTCCCCCTCACTTGAAAAGCTGGAATGTCTCGCACAGCAATAATCAAACCTATGAACATAGTAATATAGTACTAAAAAAATAGGTAGTTTACAAATGAGTTTTGTCAAACCATCGCCTTACATCAAATAAGCGCCCGCTTCGCCATAAGGCGACGGACGCTTGCAAGGAAATTTTCCGCTTACCCGGCACGAGCTGAAGGCAAATGCCGCAGCTTGGCCCTCGGGCGAGAGCGGCGCTTCCTCTTTTTTCATGAAACAGAGCTATAGTGAAGCGGCAGCGCAGCGTTCGGGCAGCAGGAAAGAGACATCGTTATTCTCAATGAACGTCAACCGGTCTACGCCGAGTCCGCGGTAGGCAATCCGCGAATTGCTTTTTTTCGTAATAACATGAATGAAGGCCGGATTCCAGCTGCGGCAAATCTGCACGTAACGGCAGCATAGCGTAAAGCTCAGCTCGAATAAATACACCTCGCGGATGGGAACCTCGGGCGGATTCCACGTCTTGGCGTCTGTGGTATTGACCTGAATGATTGTATCGGTATCGACACCCATCGCTTCCAGACGTCGCTTGCCGTAGTTGCTGTTCGTCATGGCGTAGAAATCGAGACCGCGTTCCCGTAGCAGGGAAAGAAATGCTTTCCCGGCCTGATTGGGCGCAGATACCAGGATGCAGCCTTCGGTAGCTGCGGTGTTGCCATCGGTCATGCCTCCTCCTCCTTCAATGCATCGTATGCGGTCACCGGAATACCGGGAATCGTCCCCTCCACAGCGTCGGACCGCTTCAGATTCGTTGTTTTCATTACGGAAAGCGAGCCTTCCGTTTCAAGAACCGCGTAGGCAACTTCATGTATGTAAAATACGTCCTTGCCGCGGAGCAAGGCCATCAGGTTTTGCATGGTCAACCGACTTCGCTGCATCGCGTTGCAGTCGATTTGGCCGTTGCGGATCAACACAAGCGGATGGCCGTTAAGCACTTGTTCCGCACGCCGGCTTTTCAGCGCAAGTAGGCCGTTAACAAATGTAAGCAAAGCAAACAGGGTTAGTACAGAGAGGCTCGCCCACCAGGGGATTTGTTCGGTAAAAATCACGCTCCCTGCAATTGTCCCTAATGTAATCGACGCCACCAAATCAAAAAAAGTCATTTGTGAAATTAATTTTTTGCCGAGAATCCGACAGCACACGAATAAAGTGACAAAAGCCGCCACAGTCTTGACCAGCAATGAAATGATCAGCATGTTTCCTTCTCCTTACCGTCCACAGGTTTGATTTCGAAGATTTGCTCCAATAGGATAGGTTAGGAAAAAGAGAAGGGTTTTATGCGCACAATGGCTGAGCAGAACTCGTTCGACGGAAAAAGAGCCTGCCGGAGCAGGCCCGGTTGAATCATAGGCACTTAATCGCGCGATGCGATAAAGCCCGGCCGCGGCGATTTGCCCGAATAAGGGGCTTGCAGCTTATTGTCCACGCTGTTGTAAACAATGAAGACATTGCTGCGCGGGTCCGGCGTAATGTTGCTGTTCGAGCCGTGCATCAGGTTGCAGTCGAACAACAGCACCGAGCCCGCTTTCCCCACCGGGGCGGTAATGCCGCCGCGCTCAGCCAGCCATTTCAGGCTTTTCGGATCGGGTACGCCATACTCCTGACGGCGCAGCGACTCCTTGTAATGATCGTCAGGCGTTTCCCCGACACAGGAAACAAAGGTGCGGTGCGATCCGGGAATGACCATCAACGGACCGTTATTGGCGTGATTGTCCTCCAGCGCAATCGAGCAGCTTAAAGCGCGCATGCGCGGCATTCCGTCCTCGCTATGCCAGGTCTCGAAATCGGAGTGCCAGTAAAACTCCTTGCCGGTGAAGCCCTGCTTGAAATTGATTCGCGACTGGTGCACATAGACGGCGCTACCGAGGATCCGTTCGACGATGGCTTGGATGGCCGGGTGGCTGGCGACCTTGGCGAAAATCTCGTTATCCCGGTGTACGGCAAAAATCGATCGGATGTCTTCACCGCCGGGCTCGCGAATCACCTCCGGCCGGGCGTCTTGCTTGCTCACTTCCCACAACCGCGCCAGCTCGCGCTTCCACAGCTTGACTTCCTCTTCGCCGAAGAAGCTCTCCAGGAACAAATAGCCGTTCGCCTCGTAAAAATCGAGCTGCCCCTTGCTCACAGGCGAGGCTCCTTCGCCGTATACAACCGGATCCTGTCGCGCAAGCAGCTTGGCGCTGCCGCTCACTCTGGACGGATACGGGTCTTGCAGAGTCGAATCATGCAGAATAACTTGGCCTTTGGATGTCATCATCGGTTACCCCTTTTCCTCATTAGTCTAAAGGATACACGCCGTCGGCGTCGTGAACCTCTTGTCCCGTCGTTGGCGGATTAAACACACAAATCATCCGCATGTCACTTTTACCGCGCAACAGATGCTTCTCGTGCCCGTTAAGCACATACAGCGTGCCGGGTGTAATCGGATGCACCTTACCACTCTCCAGCACTTCAATCTCGCCTTCGCCTTCTATGCAGTACACGGCCTCCACATGATGCTTATACCAGATTTCCGTTTCCGTATTGGCCTTGATGCGCGTATCGTGGAGCGAGAACCCTGCTCCATCCTGCTTGACCAGCAGCCTGACGCTGCTCCAGGTCGGCGTGTCGACGTCAAACGTCGATCCCGCAAGCTCATTCAGGTGTCTGACAATCATGCTGGATTCGCGACCTCCTTCATGCTGGCGCGCAACAGCTCCAAGCCTTTGCGCAGCTCGCTGTCGGCAATTGTCAGCGGTGGCATTACCTTGGCTACCTCGCTGTCCGTACCGGACGTCTCCATGATCAGTCCATGTGCGAACGCCCGCTCACAGATGCGCTGCGCGGTGTCCCCTCCCGCAAAGGCAATGCCCTGCATCAGCCCCCGGCCCCGCACTTGACCACCCAGCTGCGGGAATTCGCGAACCAGCTCCTCCAGCTCGCTGCGCAGCAGCTTGCCTTTACGGACGATATCCTGCGAAAATTGCCCGTTCTCCCAATAACGCAGCGCTTCGGTCGCCGAAACAAACGCCAGATTGTTTCCGCGAAACGTCCCGTTATGCTCGCCCGGCTCCCAGACGTCCAATTCAGGACGGATCAGCGTCAATGCCATCGGCAGCCCGTAGCCGCCAATCGACTTGGACAAGCAAACAAGATCCGGTTGTATACCCGCCTGCTCAAAGCTGAAAAACGTGCCCGTTCGCCCGCAGCCCATCTGCACATCGTCGACGATGAGCAAAATGCCGTGCAGCTTGCACAAGCGGTCGAGACGGCGCAGCCAGGCCGTGCTCGCTTCATTGATGCCGCCCTCGCCTTGAATCGTCTCGACGATAATCGCAGCCGGGAGCGAGACGCCACTGCCGCTGTCACGGATGTAGGTTTCCAGATAGTCGATCGTATCGACGTTCTCTCCCATATAACCGTCATAGGGCATGGAAACGGTATGATGCAACGGAATGCCCGCTCCCTTGCGCTTGAACTTGTTGCCCGTTACCGAAAGCGCGCCAAGCGTCATGCCGTGGAACGCGTTGGTGAAACCGATCACGGTCGTCCGGCCCGTAACCTTGCGCGCCAGCTTCAAGGCGCTTTCCACCGAATTGGCGCCTGTCGGGCCGGGAAACTGGATTTTGTAATTCAGTCCGCGCGGCTCCAGAATCGTCTGACGGAAGCTTTGCAGAAAGCGCTCCTTCGCTTCCGTTGCCATATCGAGGCTGTGCGCAATGCCGTCATTTTGCAAATAACTGATCAGCTTTTGCTTGAGCGCTTCCGGATTGTGACCGTAATTCAGCGCGCCGGCTCCGGCAAAAAAATCGAGATATTCAACGCCGTTTTTATCCCAGAGCTTACTGCCCTTGGCTTTGGCAAACACGGCCGGGAAGGAGCGGCAATAGCTGCGAACCTCCGACTCCAGCGCTTCAAAAACGTGCATTGAACATCCGGCTGCATCCAAAACCTTCATTTAAGACTCCCCCTTGTTTGTGTTAGTACGATTACTCTGACTTCCAAGCGGCCCGATTCGCACCAGTTGCTCGGCTTCATGCTGGCTGCCCGGAAACAGCTCGGCAGCGAAGCCGCTTGCTACTGTACGCCGGGTGCCGAGTCTGTCGGCCAAGCCTGCAAACAGCCGGTGCGAGGCCGCATTGTCCGGCGAAATGGTCGCTTCGATATAGCGGACCTCCCGACAGCGGTCCAGTGCAATCAAGCTGCTCAGCAGCGAATCGGCAATGCCGCGCTTGCGGTAATCGCGCGAGACGGCAATTTGCCATACGAACAGCACCTCCCGGTCGGAGGGTTGGATAAACGCCGATACAAAGCCGACAATCCGCCCGTCCAGCTCAGCGACCAGACAGGTATCCTTGAAATAAGCGGCCAGCATAATGTAGCAGTAGGCCGAGTTCACATCCAGCCGCCCGCTGTCAGCTACCGTCTGCCAAATATGCCGCCCGTCCTCGGGACGAGCCTTGCGTATCGTCACTGCCGTTTCTTGAGCTAGCGTTTCTGTCATCGCGCTCTCCTTCCTGCTTCCCCGTATCGATCGCTGCGGCTGTATGCAAATCCGCGCCGATCGAGAACGTTTGCCGAAAGCGGCTCAAAAATGCTTTCAGTCTGGGGCTTTGCGGGTTTTCAAAAATTTGCTGCGGCGTCCCTTGCTCGACAATGGCGCCTCCGTCAGTGAATAAAATCCGGTCGGCTACTTCTCTGGCAAAATCCATTTCGTGGGTAATCAGCATCATGGCCATGTCTCCGGCAGCGGCCAGCTGCTTGATTACAGCCAGCACCTCGCCAACCAGCTCGGGGTCCAGCGCCGACGTTGCTTCATCGAACAGCATCACCTGCGGCCGCATAACAACGGCTCTGGCAATCGCCACCCGCTGCTTCTGACCGCCAGACAGACGGGCCGGATACTCCTGCAGCTTGTCGTCGAGCCCAACCTGCTCCAGCGTGGAAACCGCCAGCTTGCGGGCTTGCGATCGTTCCATGCCGAGCACATGCACCGGGCCTTCCATCACGTTATTTAAAATCGTCATATGCGGAAACAGATGAAACTGCTGGAAGACCATGCCGATATGACGGCGAACCCGGTGCAGATGCTTTTCGCCGGCCGGTACAAGCTTATTGTGAACGCGGCGATGCCACAGCAGCTCGCCCGCTACCTCAATCGTTCCGGCCGTCGGCCGTTCCAGCGTCATCAGCAGACGGGCCAGCGTCGTCTTCCCGGAGCCGCTTGGCCCGATGACTGCGACTTTTTCTCCCGGATAAATATCGAGATCGATGTCTTGAAGCACCGAATTATCGCCGTAGGCTTTGCTGATTTTGCGGTATTCCACAATGGGCTTTCGCTCGATGTCATTCATCGCGAACGCTCCCTTACTTCGTTTTTTTCATAAAATGCAGCTCCACGCCGCGCACGAGCAGCGACGAGGCATAGCTCAAAGCGAAAAAGAGACAGCCAACCAGCGTAAAAGCTTCTACATACCGGAAGGAAACCGAACCCAGCGACTTGGCCGTCTGCAGCAATTCAACCACCGTGATTGCCGACAGCATCGGCGTCTCTTTAAACATCGTAATCAAGTAATTGCCCAGCACCGGCGCCATTGGCGGCACAGCCTGCGGCAAAATAATTCCTGTCCATGTACGTCTTGCGCCGAGATTAAGCGCGCGGGCGGCTTCCCACTGCCCCTTGGGCACAGCTTCAATGCCTCCGCGGAACACCTCGGATATGTAGGTGCTATAATGAATGCCAAGTCCGATCACGCCTGTTGCAAACGGAGAAACGGCGATGCCGTAAAGCGGAAGCACATAGAATAAAACGAATAGCTGTACCAGCAGCGGCGTGCTGCGGATAAATTCAACCCAAGCGGCCACCATATACGAGCCGATCGGTCCCCCGGCATAGCGGATGACGGCAAGCGGCAGGCCGAGCAGGCAAGCCAGCGCGAAGCCAAGTACCGTCGCGCCGATTGTCATCGGCAACGCCTTGAGCAATTGAGGCAAAATGTCTAACGCATAATTCCAATCCCACATGACTAACTGCGCCTCCATGCGATTCTCCTGCCGAATGCGCGCAGCAGCAGCGTCAACAGCGCGGACAACAGAAAATACATAACCAGCAGGCAAACGAATATCGCTGCTGTTTGCGAGCTGTCGTAGGTACGTAGCAGCATTCCTTGATAAGTCAGATCGGTTAAGGTAATAAAATAAACAAGCGATGTGCCTTTCAGCAGCTCAATCTGCAAATTGCCAAACGACGGCAGCATCAGCGGCAGCGCCTGCGGCAAAATGATCCGCCGCAGCCGCAGCCAAGGCGTCATGTTCAACGCCGTTGCCGCTTCCCGCTGTCCTTGCGGCACCGCGATCATCGAGCTGCGAACCACCTCGGAGCCGTAGGCCCCGTAGTTCAGCCCCAAGGCCAGAACGGCTGCCGTCATCGCCGGCATATGCACATCCAGCAGCATCGGCAAAGCGAAGTAGAGCCAGAACAGCTGCACGAGCAACGAGGTTCCGCGTACAATCTCCACATATGCAGTCACTACGGCGCGCACCGGCCGCCAGGGCGAAAGGCGCAGCAGTCCGGCTGCAAACGCCGCAGCCAAAGCGACAATCAGCGCCATCGCGGTAATTTCCAGCGTCATGATCATTCCCCGGCCCAGCGCAGGAACGATTTCTCTCAAAACCGCCATCGGTTTATTCTCCGGACAGCTTGTCGGCCGTCATATCGCCCGGCAGCTCCTGCTCCGTAAAGCCAAACGGCTTCAAAATCTCCAGCAGCTCGCCGGATTGCTTGAGCTTCGCCAGCTCGGCATTAAACGCATCGCGGAACGCAGTATCGTCCTTGCGGAACGCCGCCGCCCCGTAGCCGCGAACACTGCTGCCGTCCACCTCGGGCTGCGTGAAATCCATCACCCGCTCCAGCTCCGCGTCCTTGGCCGAATCGAGATTGGCCTGTAAGGAAGGTCCCGTCATCGTCACAGCATGAACGCGACCGGCCTGCAGGGCGGAAATCGCCGAAGGCTGATCGGGAACCGTTACGATTTGCTCCTTGCCGACGCCTGATTTGATCAAATACTCATTTTCGATAGCGCCGGTCATGACCGCAACTTTCAATTCTTTATTCGCAGCCAAATCCTTATAGCTGTGCAGCTTTTGCGGGTTGCCTTTCTTCACCGCAAGCGCTTCGCCGATGCTATATTCGGGATTGGCGAAGGAAACCTCCTTGCTCCGTTGCGGATTGATGAACATGCCGGCCGTAATAATATCAAAGCGTTCGGCCTTCAATCCCGGAATCAGGGAACTGAATTCGGTCAGGACGCCGTTCATTTCAGCAATACCCATACGCTGGAGCACCGCTCTGGCCACTTCCACCGCTTCTCCGGTCAGCTTGCCGTCCGGCGTGGCGTAGGCATACGGTTTCTCGTTGGCGAAGCCGACTGCTACAAAGCCTTGCTGCTTCGCCTTCTCCAGTGTGTTGCTCGTATTATTTGCAGGCTCGCCGCCGGTGCTCTGCGTAGCGCAGCCCGCCACAGTCAGCGCCAGCAAGATGCATAGCGCAAACGAAAACAACCTGTTCATTGCAAAACTCCTTTTCCTTTTTTTGGGGCCCTCTAATAGCGTAACATGAAGCCTGCCGACGCTCACCCTCGCTCAGCACGACTCAGTCCCCTTCCGCCACGCTCTCCCCCGCTGAGTGAAGATAAGCAGACACATTCAACAAAAACCTCCCTGATCCTAACAAATGCTTGCATATACGCCATTTCCGCCAATAGCTACAGCAAGATATTGGATATGAGACGGATTAAACAGGTGATAATTGTGTATCTTTCAAGGAAACTGATTCTTTTTCTACCAAATCGACTAAAATCGATGGAAAATGACAATCTTGACGCAAAAACAGATTAGGCGGACGCCGGTGTTGACAAAAAGGTTTTCACGTAATAATATATTTTTACGTAATATAAATTTGTAACGTCAGGAGCTTTCGTTTCATGCCTAAAGAAATTCAGGAGAGCTATTACGTGGAGCTGCCGGAGCAGGCACTGGCCCTGCTGAATCCGCTGCGCGGTGAAATTTTGGCCCAGCTCGGCGCACCTGCCTCGGCGGCAGAGATCGGCCGCCTGCTTGGAGAGACGGCGCAACGCGTCAATTATCATTTGAAGGCGTTGGAAAAAGTCGGACTCGTGCGGCGCGTCGGCTCGCGTCAGGTGCGCAATCTCGTTGAGATTTTGTATCAGGCGATCGCCAAAACGTTCGTGCTCGCCGATTCGCTCGGCACCCGGCCGGACACTGTCCAGAAGCTCAAGGATCAAAGCGCGCTCGCCCATCTGGTCGCCGCTTCCGAGCGGATCAAGCGCGACGCGCTGCTGCTGCTGGAGCAAAGCGAGCAGGATGAGCAAATTCCAAGCGCGGCCCTTCACTTGCAGGTGGCGCTGCCCGACGACGAGACCCGCAGCGCGTTTGTCGAAGAATACGCAGCAATGGTGCACAAGCTTGTGGAGCGCTATCAGCAGCCGGATACGGCGGGAGCGGCGTATCAGGTCGTTGTGGCCGTATATCCGGAGCCGCTGGATCATTCGGGGAAACAGGAAGCAAAGCTTCCCAAGAAGTAAGAGCGGTTCTTGCAGAGAAAGCTTCACCTCGCCGGTCATGCACCGTTCGTCTGGGAGTGCTGTTTGGATTTAATGTTGAAGGAGGAGAACGCTATGGGTGAGCATAGGGAGCACCGTGAAGACAAGGAAGCACGGCTGGCGCCGGATCGGGCCGTTGTCGTCTGGGAAAGCGCGGTCCGCGAACGCAGCACTTCCCGCCAGCCGGAGGAACAAGGAGGCGTGACGGAGTTGGAGGCGTATCGGCAGAGTAAAACCGGGGAGCATGCAAGCGAAGAAGCGTTCGTGACAACGTGGAGCATTGGCACCGGAACGCAGCAGCGCGAGCCGATCAAGCTGATTATGGTCTCTTCGGGCTTTAGCACGCGCAAGCGGACAGAGCCGCTGCGGGAGAACAGCGGACCGCAAGCCGCATTATGCTTGGCGGCTTAGAATTAAGCGAGCGCAACACCCGGAGCGTGGTGCCAGCCTTACTCTCGGCTGTTTGCCGTGTGCGGCGCGGCCTTGCTCTGTTTGGCGGGCAGCCGATGGGCCGGGCGGCGCCATGCCGGCAGCTTGCGGTTTGTTTCGGAAGCGTAGCGGGAGCCGGTTCAAAGCGCTGCCAGCCGGCAGGCGGGCAGGTCGGTCGCAGCGGATGCTCTCCGCCAACTGCAGTGAGAATAGAGGAACTGCAACGCATACCGTGTCGCAAAAAGCGCGGCAAATGGTAGTAAACTAAAGGATGCCCATATACAAGGAGGTAGCAAAATGAGCATAATTCCGATGGTCATTGAGCAATCGGGGCGCGGAGAACGCTCCTATGACATTTATTCGCGGCTGCTGAAGGACCGGATTGTGTTCGTCGGCTCAGCGATTGACGATCAAGTCGCCAACGCCGTCATTGCCCAGCTGCTGTTTCTGTCGGCCGACGATCCCGAGAAGGATATTTCCATGTACATCAACTCACCGGGCGGATCAACGACTGCAGGCTTGGCGATTATCGATACCATGCGTTTTATCAAGCCGGATGTCTCAACGATTTGCGTCGGCTTCGCTGCCTCAATGGGTTCGATCCTGTTGACGGCAGGCGCTCCCGGCAAGCGCTATGCGCTGCCAAATTCGGAGGTGATGATTCACCAGCCGTGGGGCGGTGCGCAAGGCCAAGCATCGGACATCCAAATCCGCGCCGAGCATATCATGAAAACCCGCCGTGTGCTGTACGGCATCATGAGTGAAACGAGCGGACAGCCGCTTGAGAAAATCGAACGCGATTCGGATCGCGATTATTTTATGAGCGCTGCCGAAGCCAAGGAATATGGCTTGATTGACAGCGTTATTGAACGCAGCGGCTAAACCGCCGCACCATATATTGAAGCAAAGGCGTCGCTTGCCGGAACGTTGGCACAAGCGACGCCTTTTTTATTATGTTAACAATTTGTGAACATAAAGCGGTCATATTGTCAATACTCTTTTAAATTTCCAATCAGTGCTTTTATATTACGATAACTTATGTTAATATTTAAACAAAGAAATAATCCCATTAAAATCCAGTTAAAGCGCAATTTTGGTGTTTTCGTCGATACTCTCCTATTCTATGGTTTGAAAGTCAAAAATGATAAAAAAAATATAAACTGTTGAGGAACTTGCTTATGGAAATAAAAGATACGCTTCCGCTGCCCGATGCCTCGTTCGAAGAAACATTGGAAACCGCCATTTTTATCAATTACCATACGACGCATCCGCTGCCGACAACGCAGCAGATCAAATCTTCATGGGAACAGCTGCAACAGCGGCTGCACCAACAAAAAGAGACCGGCCTCCGACTAGGCTAGTCTCTTTTTTTGCTTGCTTTAGTTAAGCAGGCCAACAGAAAGCAGATTAATCGCTGCGTGAGGGCGGTTCCTTGCCGGATAAATAGCCCAGAACCTTTTTCTGGTGGCGCTCCGATACCGGAACAAACTTGCCGTCTGCAAAATAGACGGACTGACGCTCCTGATCATAGCCGCCCAGTTGAGCCAAATTGACGATAAACGATCGGTCTACGCGCGCAAAATCCAAATCGGCGTAAGCATGGAGGAGCTGCTCGAAGGTGGTGGGCAGCACAAATTCCTGATGGGCGGTGTATACCGATATTTCACTTTTGTGAATAGAGAAAAATAAAATTTCGGAATGGTCAAGCTCATGGACCGAACCATCTTTAGCCAGAACGCGCATCAATACGTCATCGCCCCCATGTAATTGAAAATTGTGATTGCTGTGCGCTGCTGTATTCTCCGCCATACGCCTACTTCCTATTGTATACACGTCAGCATGTGCTGTACAACTGAAACTTTACAGCGTAATAATTCCCTCCCGCGTTATGCTCAGCTTCTCAAAGCCATCCTCTGTAATCAAATAGCTGTTTTCGATACCGACCACGCCCCGGCCCGGGAAGGTAAATTTGGGCTCGACGGCAATGACCATCCCCGGTGCAAGCGGATAGGTGAAGCCTGCCGCCAACACCGGCAAGTCGTCAATCTCCAGTCCGATGCCGTGTCCGAGAAACCGTACCTGATCGTCGCCCCAGCCCATAAAGTAGGGGCTTAATCCCGCCGCTTCCACTTGTCGCAAGGCATCGTAATAAAGATGCTCACTGATCGTACCGGGCTTCAGCTTCGCTTCCGTCGCTCGCAGCACCTGCTCCGCTGTGTCATACGCGCGCTGTAGCTCGGGATCAAGCTCCCCGATGACAAGCGTGCGCGTCTGGTCGATCAAATATCCGTCGATGCAGCAGCCCAAATCGACGAGCAGCGGATCGCCGCGCCGGATGGCAGCGCGGCTTGAGCCTTGCGGGCTGGACGGGTGCAAGCCTTGCCCCCCGGCCGGCCCGTCAAAATACGTGGGCACCGCCGCCGAAGCGCCTGCCGCCACCATTCCGGTAATCAACTCGGAATTGTAGGCGCGCATGCGCATCAGGCCCAGATGCCCGCGCAGCCGGAGCTGATGCTCGATGAGCGCAATCAGCTCAAACTCGGCCATCCCCTCGCGAATGCTGGGGATGACAGCTTCGAAGGCCGCGTCGACGACCGTCGCGGCCCGGCGAATCGCCGCGATTTCATCCGGCGATTTGAGCATTCGCTGCTCGCGGACCAGCAGCGAGCCGTCCTCCCAGACCGCGCCGGGGAACGCGGTCTCCAGCCGCCGTAGCTGCTGCACGGGCAGCACGTCGAATTCGGCCGCCAGCCGCAGCGGCGCCGCGGCCGGCATCTGGCCCGGAGCGCTGCTGCGCAGCTCCGGGAAGCGCTGGGCAAGACGCTCCCGCAGCGTCTTGAGCGAACCAAGCGGCTCGACAGTCGTCGCCGCTTCGCTTTCGGCGCGCGCGACGCTGCGGCGCACGAAGTAAATCGCCTCACCGCTGGCGGGGAGAAAGACGTACCCGTTTTGCATCGAGCCGGTGTAATAATAGATATCGACATTTTGCGTAATAAAAAAGCCGTCGATTCCCCGTTTGCCCATCTCTTGCTGCAGCGCTTGCTGCCGTTGCTTGAATATCGTCATGCCCTTCTCCCTTCATCCTCTGTCCATATTGAGGCCTAACCGCGTATGGATGCTTATCTTCATTTATTATAGCTGCATGTCCGCTACTTTCATAAGCGCGAAAAGACCCATAGTCTGTCAGCCGATGCACGCCAGCTGGCACCAACGATTCTACAGCGATTTTCGCGATGTTCCGCCGCTCCCCGCAGCCCTGCCGACAATTTCCCGGGAAATGCAAGCCCGGTTGTCAATTTGCAGCGATTGCTCGACATCCACGGCCAGATTACGCCTGCACAATTCGACTCCTGTCCCTCCGCGCAATAGCGGCTCTGACAGCCGAGACTGTCCGATAAATCGGTAGCGATAAAAAAACGCGACCCGGTTCAAGCCCGTAATCGCGTTCTTCGCATTCCATTTGCTATACCTTAAATGATACCGCATCCCCATCCATTTATCAATATACTTTTACATATAAATCCATTTATTCCCAACAAAACCGCGAGCCCTCCGCCCATAAAGGAAGGAAGGCTCTGGGAACTCCGCTTTTTGGCTCGAGCTGCCGGTCTACTGTCCTCTTGTGTCTCAGGCGACTAGCAGGGTCTGAGGTAGCTGCGCGTAATGATGACAAGCAGGACAAACAGGACAAGGATGCTGCCGGCATTGGACGGTTTGGCTACCGGCATGACGACGGCCGGCTTCGGATACACAATCGACGTCTGTTGATAGGAAGCGTGCAGGTGAATGTCGTTGTGAACAGGCTTTTGAATGACTGGCGGCGGTTGAACGACGGTAGCGTGAATCGTTGGATGCGGCATGGGCATTGGGGCTGGCATCGGCATGGGCATTGGCATCGGGGCCGGCTGGGGAAACATTTTTTCCATAGAAAAAAACCTCCTTTATATTGGGGAACTGCTGTGGATGATTTCGCGGATGGGTGATTCACTTACAACACCAGTCTATGGGGCGTCCCCCTACACGAACACGGTAAATACCCAGATGCGGCAAAAATGGACGTTTTGCCGGCAGACAGGCCCGAACGGGCTCCGCTTGTCTGGGTCGTCCGCTGCATCGCAGCCAGGTGCGGGGCGGATCGGCCGAATTGGATTGGGACGGGCGAACCGCACCGCACTCCTCGCAGCCTACCGCCCTGCGCTATTCACCGCCGACGCCGGAGGCCAAAAAAACAGCCCGGCCGCAATTGCTTGCAGCCGAGCCGTGTGCTTTTACACGTATGGATTGTTTTCGCGTTCATAGCCGATCTTCGTCCGGACGCCGTGCCCCGGATAGACCACGACCTCGTCGCCCAGCGGGAACAGCTTGTCGTGAATCGACGTCATCAGATCATGCTGATTGCCGCCCAGATCGGTACGGCCCACCGACAGCCGGAACAATACGTCCCCGCTGAACAAATGCTTGTCATACAAAAAGCTGACGCTGCCCGGCGAATGCCCAGGCGTATGGAATACCTTGAGCTTGATGCCCAGCAGCTCCAGCACCTGACCTTCATCCAGCGCATACTCCGCCGGCGAAGCGGTCACCGGACCGCCCAGCTGCGGCCAGTAGGCCGAGCCGTTTTTGCGCGGATTGCCCAGCCAATCGGCCTCCAGATCGTGCAGATAGACCGGACAGCGCTTGAGCTTGCGCACTTCCTCTACGCCGCCAATGTGGTCGAAATGCGCGTGCGTCAGCAAAATCGCTTCAATGTCCAGATCGGCGATCCGCTTGAGCAGCGGCTTCGGATTGACGCCGGGATCGATAATAATGCCTTTTTTCCGTTCGGGATCGGACAGCAGATAGCAGTTCGTGCCCAAATCGCCCAGCGGAATCGTATCAATTTTGATCATCTGCCTATTGTCTCCGTAACCGCTTAAAATGTCGAAAGCAGCTCGCGCAGCTCCTTGACGATCACCGTCTGGTAGCCTGTGCCTTCGCCGTATTGACGGCCCATCTCAGCGCGGGCGACTTGAATCTTCTCGTTGTAGTCCGGCGCTTCGCGATCGGGATTCTCCTTCTTGAACTGCGTCATGACCGCCTGGACATGCTGCGGGCGCGGTCCCCATTGACCAAGCACAAAGCCGCCCGTATCAACGAAAATCACGATCGGAATCGCGCGTCCGCCCATCGTCAGGAACTGGTCCATCGTCTCCAGATGCTGCTCCATCACCAGCACTTCAACCGGAATGCCGCTGTTTTCCAGCGCTTTGAATACGACAGGCACGTTGCGGACTACGTCGCCGCACCATTCGGCGGCCAGAATCAGGCAGCGCAAATCGTCGCGGTTGTTCATCGATTCGAAAAACTCGCGATCGTCCTCATTCTCCCACTCAAAACGGTTATACCAATCGAGAAACGCTTCCTTGTTTTTGTCGATGCTGTCGATAAACTGCTGCGGCTTCACGCCTGTACGCAGCTTGTGGGCGAGATTCATACTCATAGCTTAACTGCCTCCTCATACCTAATCTTATGCTATTGTAGCAAATAAGGCTGCAACGTCCAACCTGACGAAGCAAGCGCGGGGTTTTTATTTTACGCTGTTGTCTTTGATCAGCTTTTCAATCTCGGCGATTTGTCCCGAGGTGAGCGTTTTTTTCGGCTTATGGCTCTTGATCGTATGCAGCAGCCTGTCCAGCTTGACGGTGGCAAAGGCCGGGCTTTTGCCGGTCAGCTTGCTGTGCGGATGCGTAAAACACAACACGCCCACGACATCGGCGTGCAGGTTGCTGCTTTTGAGCAGCTCCTTCATCACGAATTCATGCCGGTACATTTGCGAGGTCGGGTCCTCCTGATGGCCGCCTTTGCTGCGCTCCAGACCGTTTGACGTAAACGTAATGTCGCCGGACCAATGCTTGGAATCGATGTGGAACACACCGTTCGGTCCAACCACAATATGGTCGAACTCCTGCAGTCCGCCCCCGCCCCGCACCCTGCGGCTGTTCAGGACGCGGTATTCCTTGCCCAAATAGCGCAGCTGATGCGCCGTACTGCGTTCGCCGGCGTCGCCGTGTTTGGCTCCGGCCTTGCGCTTGCGGTAAATCTGGTAAACAACGTACAGCAGCGTGAGCACGACGGCCCCGCCAATAACCGGAACGAGATACGGGCGCGCATATTCGTCAATCTGCTCCCAATTATCCTTGAGCACGATGCCCAGATACACGTAAAGCAACGAATACGGAATTAGCGCTAGCCCCGTATACAGCGTGAAGCGTCCCAACGACATGCGGGCCATCCCGCCGGGTATGGAAATCGCGTGACGAACGATCGGCACAAACCGCGCGGTAAAAATCATGCCTGTACCGTAGCGGTTGAACCACGACTCGGCCACGTCGAGATGATGCTTTTTGATCAGCAAATATTTGCCGTATTTCTCCAAAAAAGGTCTTCCGCCGTACCGGCCGATCGCATACAGCACGATTTGCGCCAGCGTGCCGCCGATTACCGCGCATACAATGGCGCCAAGAAACGTAATTTCTCCTTTGGACACCAAGTACCCCGCATAGGCGAGCAGCAGCTCGTTCGGGATCACCTCCACCATCAGGCCGATAAAAATTCCCCAATAGCCGAGCCCCTCCAGGTACAACAAAATCTGGTGAATCAGTCCACTCATTCCTCCATCCACTCTCCCCGCAAAATAACCGGACCGGCTGTCCGCTTGTCTCTCATCCAGTCTATTCTACCACACACCCTTGCATGTCAACCACTTCCTGCCAAGCGGAAGTGCAGGACCATCGGCAAAATCGATTCATGCGCTGACAAGCCGCCGCATAGGATGTACCAACTTGACTGAACTGGGGGCGCGAACTGCAATGTCCAAAGTGTTTATTATCCACCGCCGGCATATTTTGCTGTCGGTCTGTCTGCTTGTGCTCGTGCTGGCGGCCATGCTGTACGGCGACAAGGAGCATGTACTGCCGGCCTTTTCCGCGGAAGCCACTGATACGGGACGGACCATTCAAATGGTCACGGGCGAATTCAGCTCGAAAACGAGCGACGGACGGGAAATTGAAGCGTATCGCTGGGATCCGGGCACGGTTGTGGTCAACAAGGGGGAAACGGTCAATTTGCACATTTACGGCGTGAACGGCGACAGCCATCCATTTGTCATTGAAGGGCTGAACGTAAAGGGCGAGGTGAAAAAAGGCCAGGAGACCGTCGTCACGTTCACCGCCGACAAGGCCGGCACCTACCGCATCATCTGCCTGACGCATGCCGATATGGCACACAACGGACCGATGGTCGGTTATATCGTCGTACAGTAATGGCAACTTGGGCGCTTGCGCGCCTGTCCGGCAAGTCGCTCCCCTCCCCTTGCCCGCATACACTGGCAAAGAGAGGAGTGACGGTGCGCGATGCAAAAAACGAATGAAAAGCACAAGCCGCAATTTCCGACGGCGCGGGGAATCCGCAGATCATGCGGCAAGGAGCTGTACCGGACCGCCAAACGGCTGAAAATATGGATTGCTCCGGAAAACATGCAGCAGGCCGAGGAGCTGTACGTCCGCAAGGTGATGCTGAACCTGCCTTACATTGTGGAAAACGGCAGCAACCGCAAGCTGCTCGCGGATTGGTGGGAGGAGCACGTCAGCCCGGAGATCGTTCCGCTGTGGAAGGTCGAGGCGGCAGAGCTGAACCGGGCGTTCCGCGACGCCTTTGGCGGTTAACGGGGAAGACGCTGTGTGATCGTCAGAAAAGCAAATAAAGCCGATTTGGGTTGACGCCTGAGTCGGCTTTTAAGATCGCGAATGATTAATGGAGTTGAACATGAATACCGTAAACCTTGATCTTGCTAATTGTTGCGCGACGCATCGGCCAATCGCTGAATGCGGTCCGATTCGTAAATGTGCGTGCCAGGCGGCCCGGCTTGCGCCGCATACACCATTGCCCGGGCCACGTCGGCAGCAGCAATGCCGCGATATTTGCGCAGCGGACCAACCAGCAGCCCGTTCAATGCGCCCATTACGACGGTAGCAAACCGTTCGCCGGCCCGATATTCCTCGCGCCGCCCAAGCAGCAGCGACGGGCGAAAGATGTACAAGCCGGGCCAATCCATCTCTCGCAGCCCCGTCTCGGTCTCCCCTTTTACCCGCGAATAAAAAATCCGCGAAGCGCTGCTCGCTCCCATCGCGCTGACGATCAGAAAACGGGCAGCTTCACGGCGTCTCGCCAGCTTGCCCAGCGCCAGCGGATAGTCGAAGTCGACCCGGCGAAACGCAGCCTGCGAACCGGCCGTCTTAATCGTTGTCCCCAGCGCGCAAAACACATCCGGCTGCGTTTCCCACGGCAGCGGCGTCTCCTCCAGCCGTTCGTAATCCACCTGCACCTCGGTCAGATTCCGGTGCGGCGTCAGCGTCCCCGGCTTGCGCACAAGCGCAAATACATCGGCGTAGCCGCCGTCCTGGACAAGCCGCTCCACCAGCGCCCGTCCGACAAGGCCGGTCGCCCCGGCGACAATCGCTGTTTTCTTTGGCTCCATCCCGCTTCCTCCTTTTTCAGCACCTGATGCAGCCAGCGCACAAGCCTGCATCGATGCAAATTGCTCCTCCGTCACGACGCGGCCCCGTACATAAGACAGCAGCCAGCTTCAAGCCTTCCTCCCGGTGCGCGGTGCGCCGTACGGCGGCTGTCGTCGACAATCCAGCTTCGCTCACACTTCCCAGTCCTCGCGCAGCGATTTGTACAAAGCAAGCAAATAAGCAATCGGATCGTCCAGCAGCTGCGGATGGTGATCATGTCCCAGCTTGGCGGCAAAATGCGCGGCAATCGGCTGGCTCCACCTGGCCAAAGATGGCTTGTGCATGACCGGCACGCGCTCGGCCCAAGCCTGCAGCAGCCGCCAATCCTCGGGTGAAATGCTTTCGCCGAAAGGCGCCGAGTCGCCCAATTCCGGCAGCCTCGTTGCCCAAAGCGCCAGCTCCTTGCCGATCAGGCGCTGCCGCTTGCGCCGTTCATCCTGCCGCTCCAGCACGACAATCGTGCCGGCCACCATATCGCCGAGCCGCTTGTCGCGTGAGCTCGCCAGCATGGCAATCGAGCCGATGAAATAGCCATACGGCAGCAAATCGATCAGTCGAAACAAATTGCGAATGATAATCGAAAGCACCGTCGCCGACTGGCCGTTGTTCTGCAAGACACGCAGCCCCAACACCCGCTTGCCCGGCGTTTGGCCGCCCATCAGCGCCTCGGTGCCGATCAGGTAGCCAACGTTCAGCAGCACCGCTGCAGCGATCAGGATCGCAAACGCATAATCGAAGCTCCACAGCAGTCCGTCCATCAGATGGGACACAAGCGACCAGGCCACAACCAGCAGCACATTCACCCCGGCCAAAATCATCCCGTCGATGAGATGCGCAGCGGCCCGGCTGCCCAGACCCGCCATCGTAAATTCGAGCTGTACCTGCTCCGGAGTTACAATACTTAGCGTGTGATCGATATTGTCGTTCATAGCATCTCCTCGTTCTGCGGGAATTATGGTAAGATTAGGGACATACACAAAGGGGGCCGGCTATGGAACCGTCGCGTTTTATCAAACAAAACAAGCCGCTGTGGACCGAGCTTGAAGAGATGCTCGGCGCCATCGGCAAAAGGCGCAAAACCGCCCTGCGCGCCGATCGGATCGACCGCTTCACCGAGCTATACAAAGCGGTTTCCGCTCATCTGGCCGCCATGCAAACGTATCGGCCGCACGATGAAACGACGCTGTATCTCAATCAGCTCGTCGCCCGGGCGCATAACTTGCTGTATAACGCCAATAACAGCAGCGTGACGCAGCTCAAGGATTTTTTTGCCGAATACTTTCCCAAGCTGCTGCAGGCCCGCCTGCCGTTCGTCGGCTTTGCCGCGCTGCTGTTCGTGTTTGGCGGCTTGCTGGGCTTTTTCGCCGTATGGCGCGATCCGCTCAACCTGCATCTGATCGTGCCGGAATCGATTGCCAGTCATATCGACCCGACCGCAACGGACCTGCCGCGCGACAATCTGCAAAGTCCGCTGATGTCAACCACAATTATGCTCAATAATATCCGCGTGGCGATTATGGCCTTCCTTTCCGGCATCACGCTGGGCGTCGGCACGATCTATCTGCTCGTTTTCAACGGCTTGCTGATCGGCGCGCTCGCGGCTGTCTTCATGCAAGCGGGCCAAAGCTATGTATTCTGGGCCTACATTTTGCCGCATGGCATCATTGAGCTGACGGCGATTTTCATTGCCGGAGGAGCGGGCCTGTACATGGGGTATCGGTTTTTCGTCCCCGGTCCCTACAGCCGCAAGCGCATGTTCCTCGAATCGGCCCGTGAATCGGTACAGCTGCTCATCGGCACGGTTCCCTTGTTCATCGTGGCCGGGCTGATTGAAGGCTACATCACGCCAGCTACGCTGCCACTGGCTGCCAAATACGGCGTAGCCGCCATCACGCTGCTGCTGCTCGCCGCCTACTACGTCTTCGGCACGATTCGCAAAAGGCGCCGTCAAGAGCAAGGCCAGTTGGCCGGCTAGTCGATAGACAGTTGAGAAGAGCGTCGGGCCGCTCTCCTAGAGCGCATCCTTCGCTTTTAATTCCAAATATACGCGGATGGCGTCGAGCGCCAGCCGATCGGCCGGGACGTCCAGCACGGGGATGCCCCGGCCGTTCATTTGCCGGACATAAGCGGCCCGATCCAGCGTGAATTTGTGCGCGACGCCCTGCACAAAGGCACTGCGGCTGTCCGCAGCCCGGATGTGCGTCCACGCGTGCAGCAGCGGATCGTTCAGCGACAGCAGCAGCAGGCGATGGCCGGCGCGCAGCTTTTGCGCATAAGCCGTCAGCTCGCGGTCGTACAAATAGCTCTCCATATCGGAAAAAATCACGATCAGCGAGCGCTTCTTCAAAACCAACAGCAGATGCTCCAGCGCCAGCCGGTAGCTCGACTCCACAAAATCGGCCCGCAGATCGAACACCGCACGCGTAAGCTCCTGCAAATGGGCAATCCCGCGGCCCGGCGGCACGAATACTTTGACCCGATTGGAAAAAGCAACCAGCGCGACCTGATCGCCCTTTTTCAACGCGACAGCCGCCAGCGTCAGCGCCGCTTCCAGCGTGCGGTCCAGCTTGATCTGAGCGTCCAGCTCCACGCCCATCAGCCGGCCGCAGTCGAGCAGCAGCGTGACGATTTTGCCTTTTTCCGGCTGAAACTGGTTGCTCATCAGACGCGCCGAACGGGCCGTCGCCTTCCAATTGATTTGACGCGGATCGTCGCCTTCGGCGTAGTCGCGGATATAATGAAAATCGCTGCCCGCCAGCTGCCGCTTGAACAGCCGGTTGCCGTCGAGAATCAGCGTGTCTTGTACGGAGGTCAGCACCCCGCGCACGCGCGACAGATCCGGGTAAATATCGATGCGGCTATTGACGTAGAGGCGCGTTTGCTTTTTCCAAAGCCCCAGTCCGCCCCAGTACCGCATATCGACCCATTGCAGCTCGTACGCGCCCCGCTCCAGCGCCATTGCCGTGTAATAAAACGTTCCCGAACCGCCCTCTACCGCTGCGCTCAGCCGGTTGCGCACCAAGCGAAACGACTGCGGCGCATCATCCTCCAGCTCGACCTGCACAAGCTGCCGCGCAGACAAGCGCAGCGTCAGGCCGATTTCGAACCCCTCCCTCACATCAGCTTGCTCAGGCATTGCACGAACGGCCAGCCAATCGGACTTGCGGGGCAGCAGCGCCAAATCGACCAGGCTGACCGCCGCCAGCAGCAGCATATAGCTCCAGAACGCCGCCAGCCCTGCGCCGAATTCTTCGGCAGCAAGCACCACGGCGCCTCCGGCAAGCACAAGCGCAATGAGCCGTCCGGTCGGCACAACCGCCAGACGCTGGGCCCAGCTAGCGAGGAACCGAAATCGTGCCGAGGATGTCCTGGATGAGTTGGTCACTCGTACCGCCCTCCAATTCCGCCTGCGGCGTCAGCAGCACCCGGTGCCGCAGCGCAGGAAGCGCTACAAGCTTGATGTCGTCCGGCGTCACGTAGGTGCGTCCCTCCAGCAGCGCCCAAGCGCGCGCCGCCATCAGCACGGCGATGCCGGCGCGCGGGCTGGCGCCCAGACGAACCCGCTTCGATTCGCGCGTCTGGCGGATCAATGTCGCGATGTAGGCGTATAGCGTGTCTTCGACAACGATGGCCGACAGCTGCTTTTGCATCACGCGAATGCGCTCCGGCGTGATGGCGGCGGCCAGCGGCTGCTCGCGCTCCTCCTGAAACGGCACGTGCCGGCGCAAAATCATAATTTCCGCATCCTCGTTCGGATAATCGAGCACGATTTTGAACAGAAAACGGTCGAGCTGCGCCTCCGGCAACGGGTAGGTGCCTTCATATTCTACCGGGTTTTGCGTCGCGATGACGAGAAACGGATCGGGCAGCCGGTAGGTGGTGCCCTGAATCGTTACCTGCCGCTCCTCCATCGCTTCGAGCAAGGCGGCTTGCGTCTTCGGTCCCGAGCGGTTAATTTCGTCAGCCAGCACGACGTTGGCGAATACCGGCCCCTTGATCGTCGTAAATTCGCTATTGTGCATATGAAACACCGCCGTGCCGGTAATGTCGCCCGGCATCAGATCGGGCGTAAACTGGATGCGGCGGTAATCGCCGCCGGTCAGCTCGGCGAGACTGCGGGCCATGCGCGTTTTGCCCAGACCCGGCACGCCCTCCAGCAGCACATGACCACCGGCCAGCATCGCCGCGACGAGGAGACGCGTATTCATCTGCTGCCCGTACAGGCGGCGTTCCATTGCTTCAAATAATCGATCCATCGGGGATCACTCCTTTTCGAGATATGCGATGATCTCGCCCAGCTCACGCGCGCGCTCCACGAACGCGCGCGCCGCGATCCGGCGGCGCTTCGGCGGAGCCGCCTCTTGGGAGCCGCCGCCCGGCAGCGGCTCTTGCAACAGGCGCACCAGGCGCTCGACCCGCGGCTTCGGCCAGCGGGCTTGCGCGGCGTGCGCCGCTTGCTCGGGGCTCGCCGTCAGGCTGAGCCCCCAGCGTTCGGCCAGCAGCCGGCGCAGCTGCTGCTGGTAGTGCGCGAGCGCCTCCTCGCGGGAGCCGAGGCGCTCGTACCAGCGGGCGACGGCGAGCAGCGTCTCGTCGCCCCGGCGCACCGTCCACGCCCGCGGCGTGTGGACGGGGCCAAAGCGCTTGCCCTGCTGCCACAGCCAAAGCAGCAGGGCAAGCGCCAGCAGTGCGCTTGGCAGCACGAGCCAAGCGGGGTAGACGGCGAGCAGACCGGGTCGCTCGCTCGCGGCGAAGCCGTGATGGCGTTCGTCGATCCAGACGGTCGCCGAGCTTTTCGCGAACAGCGGCCAAACGAGCTCGAAATGCGAGTGCTCGGCCAACTGGCTGTTCGTCAGCCACTGCGGCAGCAGCACGACGGTGACGCTGCCGTCGCCCAGCGGGATGCGGCTGGCCAGCACGCCGTAGGCATCCCGCAGCAGCGCTTCGGCGCCGTCAATCGGCAGCAGCCGCGCCGTTGTGGTCACAAGGCCTGTGTAACCGGAACCTTCGCCGGATGCCCCCTCGCCGGAGTAAATCGGCACGATGCCTTGTTCGGTG
Organism: Paenibacillus athensensis; assembly: GCF_004514475.2. Classification (GTDB taxonomy): domain Bacteria; phylum Bacillota; class Bacilli; order Paenibacillales; family NBRC-103111; genus Paenibacillus_AL; species Paenibacillus_AL athensensis. The sequence continues at coordinate 33,988 of NZ_MYFO02000013.1, forward strand.
TCCTTTTTAGCAATCTGCCCGGAAGTCCCCGACCCTGACCCCGAATCCAGCTCCGGCTCCATGTCCGACTCGGGCGCAGCTTCCGAATCCGTTTGCAGCCAGTCCGCAAGCCCGTTCACCGGCTGCTCGGCAAACAACAGTAGATCATTGCCCTGCTCAACCCAACGCGTCGCTGCTTCCAGGTCCTCATCCGACAACGCATCCGGCTCAACAGCGACCAGCGCCGAGCCGCTGCCTGCAGGCAGCTTTTCCCAGTCCAGCCGCCATTCCTTCACGCGCGCCTGCTTGCGGGACAACAGCTCGCGCCACGCCTTCGTGCCGTCGACATCGGCCGAAAAGGACAAATACGGCGGCCGGTCGGGAGCGGCCGGTCGGGTAACGCCAAGCCCCGCCGCCACAAACACCGCCATGCAGATCAGCAAGCCGATCACATGCTTGTTGGCGCTTTTCACCGCTGTCCCCCTCCTTTGTCCAGCAAGCCGCCGACCTGCTCACGGAGCGCCAGCAGTCGCTCCTCCGTCGCTTCCTCGTGACCGTACCAGACCCGGTCAAACAGCAGCGAGCTTTCCCGGAATAACGTCGCCTCGGGCGCACTGCCCAATTCAGCGGCGTATTCCCAGTTCGTTTTCCACGTTTCCACCCGCAACCGGCCTTGGGCCTCCAAGTAAAACAACAACGCCAGATACACCTGGCGCAAGCCCTCGCGCCACGCGCCGGCCGCTGCAAGCTCCGCTGCCTGCCGCCAATAATCCTCATACGAGCGGCTCGGCTCCTCCTGCCGCCACAGCGCCGTTGCGCGATGACGCCGGTAACCGACCCATCGACGGCTGAACCAGTAAATCCCGAAGCCCGCCAAACCCAGCACGATCAGCAGCACCACATACGAGCCAAGCTGCCCCGAGCCGGGGGCAAAATGAAGCTCGGGCAGCCACGACCCGATTTTATTCAAAAGCTTGCCAAGCCAGCCCCACGAGCTCCCGCTATGCTCATGATGATAGACCGCATACTCATCCTGCTGCAAAATATCCAGCAACTGCTGCTTGTCGTCGCTGACCGACCCTGTTGCTCCGCTACTCATCGCCATCACGCTGTTTCCTCAAGTCGACAATCGGGGCCGGATTCGGCTCCGCACGGTCCGCGTTTGCTTGCACCGGCTCCCCGCCGGCCGCTTCACCGCTCGCAGGCTCCGAAACGGCCACTGTCGCAGTCGAAGTTGTACCTTCAGACAGTCCGTTCGGTTCACTTCCAGCCGCCGCTACTTCAGAAGCCGGGCCCCGAGCCGAATAGAATGCCGGGCCACTACCATTGTCCGCGTTTCGCGGACTGTTGACCGCCGCAGCTTCCGCCGGAATACCGGCCGCCTCCATCAGCTCGCGCAAGCCCAAGCCCTCATTGCGCACCTTCAAATCGAAATAACTCACCACATAGGGTAGTGCCCACATTGGTGCCATCACAAGCGAAGCCACCGTTTCCAGCAGCTGCACGACGGTCGACGAGCCCGTCCAATTGCCCAGCAGCGACAATAGCAAAACCAGCACCAGCGTAAGCGGATAAACAACCGCCGTCTGCACGATATACATCACCAGCAGCCGCCAAAAGCTGCGTCGGGTCAGCCGCCAGCTTTGCCCCAAGCCTACACTGACCTCGCCCAGCGCCACCCCCGGCAGAAAATACATAAAGCGGAAAATGAAATACAAAGCAGCGCAAGCACAGGCCAGACTGACGCCAACAATCAGCACAATCAAAAGCACGCCCATCACGCTTCCCGAGCCCGAAAAGCCCATGAGCAGCATCGAACCCGCACTGATCGTGACGAGCCCGCCAACAATCAGCAGAAAAACGCTCAAAACCATATATACGCCTGCCCCGGCCATTTGAACAAGCAGCGTATTGCCCAGCATCGGCCAAAACCTGCCCAGACCCGCCTTCAGCATCTGCCCCAGGCTCCGCTCGCCCTCCTGCAACAGATCCGCCTTTACCAGATGCAGGATGCCGGCCACAAATAACGGCATGCCGACGTTGAGGAACAAAGGAATCAGCACCAGCAGCAGCACCAGCACCCGCCACGGATCGATCCCGTCATTCATCGCGGCCATCCCGCCCAAACTGAGCGTATCCTCAACGGCATCCGAATCCGACAACCAATCGGACCAAGGCAGCAGCTCCGCGCTTCCCGTCCCTCTAAACAACAAATTGAGCAAGACATAAAAAGGCCCATACAATACCAGTGCCAGCAACATCAGCTTGACCCAATGCTTGCGATACAAGCGAAAGCTCCGGTCCAGCAATCGGCCGGCCGACAGCGGCCTTAGCTGTCCATTTATCATGTCCATCCCCCTAGAAATTGGAATCAGCTTCATTCTCAGCCTATTATACACCATGCGCCGCTCGCGCCGACATCTCTTTTTGAGAAATGGTCTCTTGTTCAGTGTCTGTTTTCCTGATCGCTGTGCCGGGACCAAATTAATTTTGCGGCATTGCGGTCCTCGAGATACACTTGTTCAATCTTATCAAAATTACCGTTAATGAGAATGTCCATTTTGCTAAATCTATAGAAAGCCGAAGACACTACGCCCACAATCTGTACATAAAGGCTGTGATCCTTCATGTAATAGCTGTAATTTTTATAGGCTGTAGCACTATCTGGTATAAATTCTCCTTGTATAACTATTTGGGAGCTATTTACTGCAGTATGCGCTACAAATATCCTATTCACGGCCATAATTTTTCCTATTAAAAAAAGGCGGGCCAATAACACCACTGCAACAACCAATAAAACAGCAAAAACATATCCAGACGTTCTGATTATGTGCCTTTTCATACATGACTCGTACCTTTCAGTTATTTCGTTCTTCTGTTAATTCCTAAAATATAACGCTATCATTAGCCCTGATATCTTTTGAATCTTTCGATAAACGGAGCAACAAGCAAAACCGCAAATATGATCATAGTCATTTGAACCACACTTATAATCTTATGATTTACGAGTATCATGGGAACGCAAACTAGCAAAAATAAAACAAATAGACTAAACCCGCGCAATTGGTAACTTGTTTTACAATGCTTGCAAGCTATCGTTTTCTTAAACGCAAGCGAAAATCGCTGCAACTGTAGCCACGTGAAACTGCTGCCACATACCTCGCACTTTGCCATACATACACCCCGCCTCTTTTTCTAGATAGCTCTTTCACAATCTTCAATTGAGAATAGCTTAAATGTCTATTTTACCATACAAAAATTAACTGCGCTGTAGGGAATCGTTGTCGCGTGGCTAGAGGCGATCCATGCCTTTATCTTCACACGAAGGTATACTACTCCCGTCTATGGACAAAAAAAACGCCCGCACCGACACTCCCCGTGTCGATACGGACGCTCTCAACCTCCCAAGCCCATCTTCCTATTCCGCGGTAAAAGGCACCGTCGCCCCGCGCCGGCTGCTCTCCAGCGCCGCTTCAATAATACGGATCGTTTGCAGCGCCTGTTCGGGCCGCACGATCAGCTCCGCCCCGTGTACAATCGCCTCGTACACGTTCTGGTAATAGCTCAGGTACGCGCCGGGGATCGTCTCGATCCGCCCCTGCACGTGCAGCTCCCCGAGCTGCGTATTCAGCGCCCCCCACAGCTCGGGAGGCTCCACGCCCCACCCATCGCTGCCGGGCAGAAGGCCTGCCTTCAACGCGGCCTCCTGCGGATCGAGGCCGTATTTCACGAACGAGCCGGTCGTACCGTGCAGCGTAAAATGCGGCCCGGGCTCGCGCACGAGCATCCCGGCCTGAAGCGTCGCCCGCAACGTGCCGTAATCGAGCGTCAGCTCAAAGAAATCGTCGGCGCCGGCGCCCTCGCGCTGGGTGCGAACATCCCCCCGCACCGCAGCAGGCAGGCCGAACAGCTCGACGGCTTGATCGATCAGGTGGGCCCCCAGATCGTAGAGAATGCCCGCGCCCGGCTGCGCCTTCTCGCGCCATGCTCCCGGCTTCAACGCATGTCGGAAGCGGTCAAAATGCGCCTCGTACTCCACGAGGCGGCCAAGCAGCCCGTCCTTCACCACTTGGCGGATGGTCAGAAAATCGCCGTCCCAGCGCCGGTTCTGGAACGTGCTCAGCACGCGGCCCCGCTCCCGGGCCAGCGCGATCAGCTCGCGGGCTTCGTCCGAGGTAATCGTCATCGGCTTGTCGACGACCACATGCTTGCCGCGCTCCAGCGCTTGCTTCGCCAGCGCAAAATGCGAGTCGTTCGGCGTCGCCACCACGACCAGCTCAATATCCGCATCGTCCAGCAGCTCGCCCGCATCGCGAACGATCTCGACCTGCGGATAGCGCTCTTTTGCCCGTTCGCTGCTGCGCTCCACCACCGCTTTTAACTCAATACCCGGCACGGCCGTCAGCAGCGGCGCATGAAACACCTGGCCCGCCATGCCGTAACCGATCAGTCCGGTACGCAATTTTGTCGTCATCCTTATTCAACCCCTATCGTCATAAAATCGTTTATACACCGCAAACACGCAAGCACGCGGGCCATAAACCGCAGCAGGCCGCAATCTCGCGATAAGCCCGACAGATCAGCTTCAGCCCACGTACCCTATGTTCGAGCTTACAACGCCTCACCGGCGCTCCACCGCACGCACTCCCGCAGCACCTGCTGAAAATGCGGATCGTTCAGCCCCTCCGGCTTATGCGCGGGCGTCAGGCAGCAAACGCGCCCCGCTCCGGCCGCATGCCGCCAGCCGGCAATCGCTTCGCCATCGCGCGACGACGAGCGCAGAAACACCTCGGTGTTCGCTTCGTCGCAAGCGACGAAATAATGCTCGTCGGAGAACGCAAACGTGGCTCCTGAATCGATCAAGGGTTCGGCCCCTGGATCAGCCGAAGGCTCCGCTACTGGATCGCCCGAAAGCTCCGCTCCCAAATCGCCCAAAGGCCCCGCTCCCGAATCGCCCGCAAACTCCGCACCGCCAACGCCATAAGTAACGACACTGTGCTGCTCGGGATGATGCAGGAAATAGCCCCGCAGCAGTCCCGTATAAGCGCCGTCCACCGGATAGGACGCCAGGCCCGAATGCCAGGCCAGCCAGCCGCCGCCGGCTTCCACATACCGGACAATCGCCGCCTGCAGCTCGTCCGTCATCCACGTATCGACCTGCGCGTCTTCGGGATTCAACCGATCCTCCTTGAACAAAATCACCGCATCCGGCCCGCTCGCCAGCGCCTGCGCCATTTCCTCGGCCCGATAATAGTCAATGGACAGCGCGCCTGAAGCCAACGCTTCGGCATGTGCAGCGGCCAGCGCCTCGCGAATCGGTCCCTCCGGATGATAAAAATCACCGATAACTGCTGCTATACGACTCATCTGACAACCTCCCGAACGAACGCTACAGCGGAAGAGGAGCGCCCGTATGGTCAACGAACACCGCTTCTCCTTGTACGTCGCGATTTTCGATTAAACGCAAAATGCCTGCCGCCGCTTCGGCCGGGTCACCGGGGGCCGCTGCGCCGCCCATGTCCGTCTGAATCCAGCCGGGATGCACCGCGTACACCTTCGTGCCCGCCTCACGCAAATAGGCCCGCAGCTGCAGCGAAAAATAATTCAGCCCCGCCTTGCTCAGCGCATACGGATAATCGCCGCCATAAGCTCCGGCCGTACTGCCGGCCTCGGAGCTGATATTGACGATAACCGCCGTACGGCGCTCGGCCACAAGCGGCAGCACATGCTTGACCACCAGCAGCGGGCCGAACAAATTGACCGTGAATGACGCCTGCAGCTCGCCCAGCTCCAGCTCCTCAATCGCCGCTTCCCGGCCCAGCAGCACAGCCGCATTGTTGACGATGGCATCCAGCTTAACGCCCTGCGCCGCCAGCGCTCCGGCCGCAGCGGCAATGGACGCCTCGGACGTGACATCCAGCGCCACCGGCCGGATCAACCCCTGATACTGTTCGCACGCCGCCGCCATACCGGCTGGATCACGCACGCCGGCCCACACTGTATGCCCACGCTCCGCTGCCGCCAACGCAAGCGCCAAGCCCAATCCACGGCTCGCGCCGCTAATAAAAATATGCATCCCATCAGCCTCCTGATCAAGCTCCAGCTGCGAGTCAGAGCGCCGTCACCAGCCTCATCTCTACAGCGCTCCGCAAGCAGCAATTTCCCTCGCCCTGAAGCTGTGCGTCATTGCTCTCTGTTATGAAAAAAACCGGCGGCGGTTGCCCGCTCCGCCGATTCCCGCGTTCGGTCGTCCCCTCCTCCATGTTACACCCGAAGGGACGGCAAATCAAAATTTACGGCCAACCCGGCAGCCTGCGACTAGCTCTTGTCGTTCTCCAGCAGCTCCAGCATCACCTTCAACTGCGGCACGGTATCCATATAGGCGTAACGCCCGCCGGTGTACTCGCCTTTTTGCAGCAGCGCCATGCCGTTTCGCTCCATCACCGCAACCTTCTCCTTCATGCCCTCGATCACAAAGGCGATATGATGCGGACCTTCGCCGTCGCGGTCAAGACATTCGCGCCATGTGCTCGGATGCTCGTCCGGCTCAATCAGCTCCAGCTGCAAGGAGCCCATATCAAAAAAAGCCAGCTTGGCCCGCGCCTCCGTCGAGCTGCCTTGAAATTCCGTCTGCGCCTTGTCGACGGTATCAGTCCAGAACCATTGCGGCTTGTCCACGCCAAAAAAATCGGCATACGCCTGACTCGTCTTCTCGATATCGTGGACGAGCAGTCCGATTTGAGCGATTACGTTCGTACCCAGTACATTTTTTTCCATATCAAAAGCACCCTTTCATCTTGTAAATGGATGGAGCATTCCCAGCATCTATCGTGCAAGCCGCAAGCGACATGAACGCGCGTTCATTTCTTTCAAAAAAAGAAGTCAGAGCTTCTTGCAAGACTCTCTGACCACAAGCTCGGACTGAATGTCCGCACGGTGGAATTCCCGGGCACCCTGTTCGATATTTTCGATCAACAGCCGGGTCAACTGCGTCATCATTTTATCAAAATCCATCCGGAACGTCGTCAGCGGCGGCTGACACCGGGCGCTCAACGCGTGGTCGTCAAAGCCGAGCAGCGACATGTCCTGCGGAACGCGAACGCCGCACTCCTCCAACGCGCGCATCACGCCGAACGCCACCGTATCGTTAGCGGCAATCAGCGCCGTAGGCAGCTCCTTGACACTGCGGACCAGATGCATCGCCGCCTCGTATCCGCTCGATTCATTGAAATCGCCGGGCAGCACCCAATCTCCGCGCACAGCCAAGCCGCGCCGCTGCATCGCCCGCACGAACGCGTCATATTTGGCCGGTCCGGCAAAACGCTTCATGTCGCCGTTGATAATCCCGATATGCCGGTGACCGAGATCGGCCAAATAATCGACCGCAGCATGGACACTGCTTTCATAATCGAAATTGACCAAAACCCGGTTCGGCTCATTGCGTCCCGGCAAAAACTGGTCTACAATAGCTACCATAAAGCCTTCCGCGACCAGTTCCTCAATGAACGGCTCATGATTGGCCGCGCCGATAAAAATACCCCCATCGACTCTGCGCTGATAGAACGTTTCCTTGACGCCGGTCGCCTGCTTGGGGTCCTGCGGATTGCGCACGATATGCGTCAGCACGTAATAGCCGTGGGCCGAAGCATTTTCGATAATGCTGGCGATCATCAGGTTGCTGACAATGTCACTGGATACCCGGCCCGCACCGATGAAAAACAAACCGAGCGTGCGCGTCTTTTTGCCTGCCAGCACCTGAGCCGACAAATTCGGGTAATAATTGTGCTGCTGAATGACCTTCATGACCTTGGCCCGCGTCTTCTCCGGCACGTTCGGATAATTGTTGATCACCCGGCTTACCGTACTGCGGGATACCCCGGCCAGCCTGGCGATTTCTTCGCTGTTCGTCTCTGTTTTTTTCAAAATCAACAAGCCCCCATCTTTCCGTGAACGCGCGTTTATGAGCTTTATTATAACGTGAAGCCGTTTTCAGTGTCAATGAAAATCGACACCCTCGATCCGCGCGCGCGCCGCTCCCCCGACGCGACATCATCCGTCCGACGGCTGTGCGAGCCGTAGCCCCCCACGCCAAAAACCGCCCCAAAGCCGTCACAGGCGTCGGGGCGGATGGCGGATACGCCTTATTTGCTTCGGGTTGCCAGCCGGGCCGCCAACACGCGCAGCAGCTCCTGCGGCGAATCGACGATATAGTCCGGCGAACCGCTGCGCAGCAGCCGAACATCGTCGTAGCCCCATGTCACCGCCGCGATCGGCATGCCCAGCTTGCGGCAAGCTTCGATGTCGCGCAGCTCGTCGCCCACATACATCGCTTGTGCCGCGCGCAGCCCGTGGCGCTTCAAATATTTGCCGATCGCATGCTGCTTGCCGAGCAGCGGCTTGACGGAAATCACCTCGCTGAACGCATCGTCCATCCGTCTTCCTTTGAGGAACGCCCGGATCGTCGCTGCCGAATTGGACGAAACAATCGACAGCCGCCCGCCCAGCTCCAGCAGCCGTCCGACCGTTTCCCGCATGCCGGGCACCGTGTGCAATCGGCTGACGTTATCGTGATAGCGTTGCTTCGCCGTTACGGCCAAACGGGGAATTTGCACGAGCGGGACACGCAGATGGGCAATGCGCTCGCGCGTCGAAAGTGTGCGCAGCAGCTGCAGGTCGCTTGCTTGTATCGAGCGAAAGCCGTGTTCGGCGGCTATATCATTGTAAAGCTGAACGATCAGCGCTCGCGAGTCGACCAGCGTCCCATCGAAATCAAATAACAGATGGCGGCGCATCAGCTGTCCGATTGCAGGAACAAGCCCGGACCATCCAGCGGCACTTGGCGTACCTGATTGCTGGCGAATTCCTCCAGCGGCTGGAGCACGATGTGCGGATTGCCGATATCGCGCACGTCCTCCCACACGCAAGCCACGCCGCGTCCTCCCGCATCCCCCGCAAACATTTTACAGCCACTGCAAAATTGCTGCTGCTGCTGCCCATCCAGCTTCACAACCTTATTGCGCAAGCAGCAATAAATCTCGTTATCCGCGCTGCGCACATTGATATGAGTAATCAGGGCCATCGCTTCTCAACTCCTTGCAGCACATGTTGGGTGTAATAGTAAGTGTATCGTCCCCGTATACATCGTATGACTGAATTTTGCCGGGTGAACCAACATTTTGATGACAAGTCGCCCGTTTCGGTTACAATAAGAGAAAAACCTATGGAGGATCTGGTATGCAAAACATTTCGCACTACGCGATCCCGATCGCGCTCGTTGCGCTCATCGTCTATCGACGCAGCAAACGCAGCATCGGCTTTCAAAAGCTGCGCCCCGGACGGTTGAAATTCCGGCTCGTCGTGTTCGGCCTCATCGGCCTTTTGATCCTCTCCGTCGGCTTCATGCATCCGATCCATTTTATCGCTTATGCGCTTGGCCTCGGCGCCGGTCTTCTGCTCGGCCGCGAAGCGATCCGTCACACCCGCTTCGAGCAGCGCGTCGACGGCTGGTACGCCCGCACCCATATCTGGGTCGAGCTCACTGTATTGGCCCTGTTTCTCGGCCGGATCGCCTACAGGATCATCGCCATGATGACAACGTCTGCGGGAACAACAACGATGAACCCGAACGATCCGATGCAAATGACGCGCGACCCGTGGACGGCCGGCATTTTCTTCGTCATCATTTCCTACTATATGCTGTATTACGGCTACCTGCTGCGCGAGGAGCGCAAGCTGGAGAAAGCCGCCGTTCCGGCGGAGGTGGAGAATCCTGCGTGACAGCTTGGGTACTTGCGTGATTCGCGTAGAGCGATGCCGGCCTTACGCGTAGCTGGCTGGCCTGACAATTCGATAAGAATCTGCCGCGAGCGCGGCGCATGGCGCGGAGTACAATGACGCTTGACCCGGAACAGATGCAGTCGACGACTCCGCCGTTGTGGCGCACACGGCTTGCCGAAATAAATCCTCTGCCATGCCAACAAGCTTCCCGTTCCGCCTATCGAATATCGCCTCACTTCAAGCCGACAGCCTGCTGTACAAGCGCGTCAGCTCGGAGCGAAGCGCATTCGCGCAGGTGGATAAGGAAGCTTTTTTTTGCCGGGTAGCCTTTGCTTGCCGCTGAAGCTGATCGGATCGGTGCGTCGGGAGCTGCGGTTGTTTTGCTGATATTGGTTGGCTAGTTAGAGTAATAGGTAGGATCATCGTTTAAGATCGTTTGAGGTGGACCGTATCATAAGTGAGGCGAAAAGTTGACGTTGCTTGCTAGCGGATTAAATTGTATTTGTGTTACGCTTTGATAATTTAAGAAAATGGAAACCAACCACTACAATCCATGCGTAATAAGACATTATCAGAAATCGACCGATAAGACCTGCATAAACACCAGGACCAAATGCACCGTCTCTAGGCAGAAAGAACATGAAAGCAAACATCAGTACTAGCATAATACATGAAGTGACCAACAGTCTTGTTCGAACAATCTGCCATGCCTTATGTCGAACTAAGGCTAAGCTTATCAAAAACGCCGCGATCGGGGTATAATCTAAGGATGCTCCCAAAACATGCATTTGGCCGCTAAATGTGGCTTTGTTCTGATAAATAACAATGGGATCCGTAACAAATATTCCGGCAATGAATAACCCGGTTGCGCTCATTAACAAGATGATCAGGCTGATGTAAATCATTATCGAACGTAGCTGTGAAACGATGACAATTCCTATAGACACTAGACTCAGTGCGATAAGATAAAAACAGAGATGCATCAACCAACCGAATTTTCCGAGGGCGTATTCACTGATAAACCGCCAGGTCGGATCAAATTCACGCTCTAAAACATGCAGGCTCGCCAGAATGATGATAAAGAGTGAGCTTGTCAGGATGGATAATTTAGCAGCTGAGACAGAAATGCTCGAATACGGCTTAGTAACGTTGTTTATTTCGCTCATGTCGTGCCCCCCTGTGAGTTGGTTCGAATCATGGTTGATTCGTATCCTCCACCTGGATAAACCCAACGACCTGAATTCGTATTGCCATCCTTACTCCAGATGCCTTTATAGTAAGCTGGCGAGCCTATTTCACCGCCCCAGATGGTTAATGAATTCTCATCGACCTCATATGTGTAATCAAATGTACTGCCGTGATTGTCGTATATACGTGATTTCAAATACTCACTTGGTGATTCTGCAAAGAAATCCTTCGTAAAGCCGATGATCTCTATTCCTTTAATGTTACGACCATTATGGATAAGATTAAACCGTTGAATGAGGAAGTAACCCCCATCCATCCACTCATAGGAGATCTCTCCGTCAATTTCAGGACCCCTAACTTTCCAATGACCTACCAATCTTTCGAGACATTCGAGGCCGGGATACGGATGAATCTGCTTCTCAGCTCCAGAAGCATTAGGTTTCTCCATATAAATCCCTCCATACATTTTGGGTTAGCAACTTGTAAAATACATTCCTCTATGCAGCCAGTGATACCCTAAATGGAATGCTTATTCAACAGGAGAGCGAACCGATCCATGAGTTCAACAATCCCTTCAGTCATCCCTGATTGAAGCGCTCCGTCGCGAATCTCGACCGAAGGATATATTGTTGTTTCCGTGAGGTTTGTTCTATTGCCCGGCAGTTCATCGAATGTTACCGTGACTAATCCGACTGCAGGAACGCCTTCGAATTCATAGGTATGTACTAGTCGTTCAGGCAAGAGTACTTCGTGAAAAACTCCGTTGTATGCATACTTGTTACCTTCGGAATCCTGACTGATGTATCTCCAAATGCCTCCCTTCTTCGCTTCTAAGCTATCAACCATCGTACTCATTTTGCTCGGTCCCCACCATTCAGGGATATAAGCGGCATCTGTCCACATGTGGGAAACAAGCTCGCGGGGAGCCCCGAATACGCGGTTTATAATCACTTCCTGTTTATTGGGTTCCGCAATTATTGTTGTTTTGGACATGTTCCATTCTCCTCTTCCGAATAAAGTTTCAACTCGTTTGGTTCTGCTGTCCCTGTACTCTGTTGAGAAGAGCGTCCAACCGTTCAAATTGCTCTTCCTTGGCATCGAGGAACGATTGCACCCACCGGTCCAATTCTGCTAACTGTTCCTTCCTTACCGTAAATATCCGCCGATTCGCCTCGGCCTGGACGTTGACGAGTTTGGCATCGGTAAGCACCCGGAGATGCTTTGACGACTGGGGCAATCGGAGTCCGAGCCGGTCGGCAATTTCCCCGAGTGTGAGGGCGCCTCCATCCCGTAACAGTTCCATGATATTCAAACGGGTTGGTTCAGCAAGGGCACTTAGTGTTGCCGAGTTCATTGAGCCTGTCTCCTTTCCGATTCGGTACCTGAATCACGATCGGCTTACCATAATCAAGATATCACGGAACCTTGTTTCCTTCAAGGGAAATTTCATATAAAGTAAAGTTAATTAGGATTAACCAACTTTCAGATGGTAAACTGTCATCCGGATTCATGAGACAGGCGCAGAGGCGTGACCCAATAACTGTGGCACCTCGGCCAACTCCCTTCGAGGACATTATCGCAAGAATGGTAAAGTTACTGGCAATTTGGGAAGAGATCGAAGCACCCAAATGGATTACAATGAAAAGTAGAGATTCGAACATTGCCTTCCTACCGTGTTGCCTGCCATCGTCATCTCACTGGTTATGACAAGGCGTTGGTAGTCAAGCGTGTTCATTTATTTTCCATTCAGTGATGTACGAATAGTAACCATCGGGACAGCTGCGAGGAAGCAGCTGTTCTATCCTACTTTCGCCTTAGCGATGATACGGAGAACCGTATCACAAATAACGGCAAGATCTCAGAAGGGGAATCTGCTGCTTAAATAGAAATATGATACAAAACGCGATTTTGCATGGAGCAAGTCTCTACCTGTCGCAGACCCCTCTTTTGTTTAAAATTAGGGAAGGAGAATGACTGGATGGTGATTTCAAGATCAGTCATGGAGTGGTTACTTGATTCTGACCCTTCGATCCGTTGGCAAGTCATGCGCGATCTGATTGGTGCGTCCGCAGATGAGGTTGCAGCCGAACGTGCACTGGTCGCCACCAAGGGAGTCGGCGCTCGATTGCTTGCTCTTCAACAGGCCGACGGGTCGTGGGCTGGCGCGGCATGGAACCGAGGGTGGGATTCCACCATGCATGTCTTGTCGCTGTTGAGAGAATTAGGCCTCGATCCCGCAAGCGAGGCGGCAATTCGAGCGGTGAGCCTGGTCCGCGATCAAGTGAAGTGGAGGGGATGGGGCGAGGACGGAACGTGGCGGGGAGGGGAATGGGAAGGCATTCCCTTCTTCGCAGGTGAGGTAGAGCCTTGCATTAACGGCCAAGTGGCGGCGGGCGGTGCCTATTTCGGCCAGAATGTTCAGCGAATCGTCGATCGTCTGCTTAACGAGCAACTGCCTGACGGTGGTTGGAACTGCGAGGCTCATAACGGCTCACTGCACTCTTCGTTTAACACAACGATCTGTGCGTTAGAAGCGTTGCTAGAATACGAACTGTCCTTTGGAAGCAAGGCTGAGGTGACGGAGTCTCGCCTGCGCGGGCAAGAGTATCTCCTCGATCGCAGACTCTTCAAGAGGCTGTCTACAGGAGAGGTGATCGAGCGAGACCGCAAAGGCGGGACGGTCTGGATGCGATTCTCCTTTCCGACTTGGTGGCACTACGACGTGCTGCGGGGACTCGAGTATCTGCGCAAAGCCGGCGCTACGCCAGACGAGCGTGTAGCTGAGGCGATTGAATTGGTGGAATCGAAGCGGAACAGTGAAGGCCGGTGGCTTCTCGAGTACCAGCACCCCGGCATGATGCCGGTCGAGCTGAATGAGGGGGAGGGACAAACGAGCCGGTGGATTACACTGCGGGCCTTACGTGTGTTGAACTGGTATTTAGCGGGGAACACATAACTTGCCGTTACAGACAGCGCGGTGAACCTTACCATAAGTAACGGCAAGTTTTTTGGGTAAAACGCGCAGCAGGCTTGTAAAGGCGCTTTGCCGGGCATGGGTCGGGAAAGGCCTCTTATGGATGAAAAGTCGGGTCAAATTCTATCTCGATGCCAGCGACTTTGCGCCTGTCCTTCATGTGGACTTGCTTGAGCCTGTACACCTGAATATCGCCAAGATTGAACTTTTCGGCAAACTCGACTGCGCGGCAGAGAAACTCGCCGCTGTCGCTGCTCAATCCTGCAAAGTTCAGGCTGAACAGGTCGTCGCCCGCTTCCAGCAAACCACTCGGTCCGTGCCGGTCGAGCCGAAACGCTTCTTCCTCGTTAAGCTTGATAAAGTGTTTGGTACTTATCAATTATTTGGAGACAGGCACTTCACTCATCAGGGCATGTACATTTTGGTCTGGGTCATGAAAGAACGCCATCCAAGTTGCTGTTTGCCCCATCTCAGCGATTTTGTGTGGCTTGCCTAAAAATTGTACATTCCGATTGACTAATGTTTCATACGCAGAGTTGATGTTGTCAACTTTGAAATAGAACACAGAACTGGGATGATCGAACTTGGGGTCTTCGGCAATGCCCAGTAAAATTTGAATGCCATTACAATCGAAAAATGTCATGTTGGGAATCTGAAACAACAGGTTCAGGCCTAACGTCTCTTGGTAGAATCGAGTAGCAACTTCCATGTCATGTACACGAATTGAAACTTGTCCAATACCTTTAATTTGAAATTCTGTACTCATTGATTATCTCTCCCTTGTAGCATTGTGCTTTCCACGTAGTAAATGTAACATGTGTTCATCCAACAGTGCTTTGCCAAAATCACTTTTTTCTAAACACCTGGGGAGAAAAGCCAGTTCTTTGTTTAAAAACCTTGTTGAAGGAAGAGACATTTTTGAAGCCCATACTCGAACTAATCTCTGTTACACTGCTCTCAGTTTGAGAAAGAAGACGTTGTGCTTCAAGTATTCTCTTTTCGATGATGAACTGGTGAGGTGTCTTTTTGAAGAAATGACGAAAGTTGCGAATCAGATGGTTTTTGGATATACATGAGACTCTCGAAACTTCTTCAAGTGACACGTTTTGGTTGTAATAAGCATGTAAGTATTCGTATGCTAGTGTCAACCGCCGAAATAGTTCTTCCCTAGTTGCTGGTCGTATTCCTGGGAGTGCATCGATTTCTTGAGAAATTTTCAGGTGAACGTTAACTAATGCTTGCATTAGATTTTGATACTGTTCATCGACCCAGAGATTCTCACTACCGAGCACAGGCAAGGACTTCTTAAAGTTTTCGATAATTGGAGTTATCAAATGACTATGCTGGTATGACTTTGTGTAAAAATGCAATGGGTGTTTTGATTCCGAAAATGGATCGTCTAAGCTCTTCTCTACTCCTAGATGAATTTCGCTGTGAAATTCATCAGCGAAGCCAGCCTTAAAAAATACGCAAAAGGATTCGACTTCTGTTTCTGATTCAATTGCAATCGCGTAGTGCTCCCCTTCGTTTAGAAGAAGGTAGCTATCACTTTCAACTGCGTAATGTCCAAGTTTTGTTTTGTAATAGGCGCGACCATTACGAAATGTCTTTATGGAAAGTGGTCCTGTACCATCCCAATGATGAATTTTACTACGTGCTTGTAGGACGAAGTTTTGCTGGAACAAAGGGAATTTGGAATTGGCCATTTATGAATCCACCCCTTTCCAGATTTCATCTTTCTTAGTTCAAGATTCTACAATAGGCTAACGAATTCCTTTACAGAGAAAAGCTTGCCGTTACAGACAACGCGGTGAACCGTACCATAAATAAAGACAGACCACGCATGGTCCCACATGTCATTTTAATGATATAATATCATCAGAATAATATCATCCAAGGAGGATGTACGATGAATATTAAACCATCGACTTCAATAAGAAATGACTACAATAATTTTTCCAAGTATTGTCATGAATTGGATGAACCCGTAGTTTTGACACGGAACGGGGAAGCGGATTTAGTTGTGATGAGCCATGAAGCCTACCGGCGAATGGAAGCTCGCATCAAACTCCAATCCAAACTGCTGATCGCCGAGAAGCAGATTGCTGAGGGAGAACCACTACTGGACCACGAACAAGTGATGGCAAGGATGCGGAGGAAAATAGATGCTGCCACAGAGTAAAATCACCTATTCTCCGGCAGCAGTCGATGATTTCGATGAAATATTCTCTTATATCTCCGCGAACGATATTTCCGCCGCAGACAAGCAGTTGCAAAAATTGGACCACCACCTATCCAAGTTGGCGGAATTTCCCGAGATGGGCTCCGTTTTGTCAGAGGACGATTATACACTCGTTCAACGAGGCTACCGTTTTATCGTGGTGAGTCCCTATCTGATCTTTTACCGGATCATTCGAAGCAATGTGATTATTCATCGCATCTTACACGGACGTAGAGATTATCTTCGCGAACTATTTGGCTCGTATGACTGAAAAGCAATCCTAATTAAACGCTATCGTTAAACGTTACCGCCCCTTCGCCCGCTTCCACGTCTCGTGCAATGCCAACGTTTTGTTCCACAGCGCTTCGCGCTCCAGCGCGCTGTAGCGAACCAGCTTTTCGCCGAACACGTCCCCGAGCACACCGAGCCAATCGGCCATTGTGCGCAGCTCCGTCGCTTCCATTCCCTGCGGCCCGCGCCGGTTCCACATGCAGCCGCGCAGCTCATTGCTGCCTGTCGCATGGCGCTGGCGGACCAAAAACAGGTTGATCCACGGCGAATCCGCTGAGGTGCTGTACATCTCATGCTGCCGCTCGAACGCCCCTGGCCCGGGCACAACGTCCGGCGCATAATCGACGCCGCTGAAAGCGCCAAGCGGATCATGCACAAGCCGCCAGCCGTTATCCGCTTCGCCGGAAGCGGTCAAGCCGTAGGTCAGCGGCCCTTGGGCATAATCGCCGAATTGCATCGGCAGCGGCTCGTAAGGCATATCGCCCAGCCCGACGTCGACGAGCCAAATCCGCTCGCCGGGCGGCTCCTCGGGCAGCTCAACGGTCATGCCGAGGTGAAAGCCGTTGATGCGCGGAGCTTCTCCCTTAGGCTGCACCCCGCCCCTGTGCCAGCGAACCTGATAACCCAACGTCCGCAGCAAAGCCCCAAACGCGCCGTTCAGATGAAAGCAGTAGCCGCTCCTCCCTCCGGTCATCAGCTCGACCGATTGGCGCACGTCAATCGCCGCCGGACGTCCGGCAAAAATATCGATCGTCTCCCACGGCAGCCGTTCCACATGAGCGCGATGCAGCTCAAACAAAAACGCGCGGCTCGGCGGCTGCGCTTCGGCTACGCCCAGCCGCTGTAAATACGCCCTTACTTGCTCCTCAGTCAGCATTCGCATCCTCCCTTTCCTGTCGCGGTGCTCCGTCACCGTCCGGCTGCGCTTTGGCAAACTGCGTCTTATACAGCCGGGCGTACAGCCCGCCGCGGGCCAGCAGCTCGCTATGCGTGCCGCGCTCGGCGACGGCTCCGGCCTCGATCACCAGAATGTGATCGGCGGCCAGCACCGTCGAGAGCCTGTGCGCGATCACGAGCGTCGTCCGCCCGCGCATCAGCTCCTCGAGCGCAGCCTGCACATAGGACTCGGATTCCGAGTCCAGATGCGACGTGGCTTCGTCGAGGATGAGAATACGCGGGCGCTTGAGAATCGCCCGCGCCACGGCGAGCCGCTGCCGCTCGCCGCCGGATAGCCGATGGCCGCGCTCGCCGACCATCGTGTCATAGCCTTCGGGCAGCCCGGCTATGAAATCGTGGATGTAGGCCTGGCGGCACGCGGCCTCCAGCTCGTCCTGCGTCGCATCCAGCTTCGCAAAGCGCAAATTTTCGCGGATGGTGGCGTGAAACAGGAACGATTCCTGTGTCACGTACGCGATTTGCGCGCGCAGCGAAGCGAGCTGGACGTCGCGGACGTCCATGCCGTCGATCCGCACCGTGCCGGATGACGGATCGTACAGACGCGCGATCATGCCGATCAGCGTCGATTTGCCCGCGCCGCTCGGGCCGACGAGCGCGAGCATCTCGCCCGGCTTCGCCGTCAGCGAGATGTCGCGCAGCGCGGGCTGGCCGGGCCGGTACGCGAACGAAACGTTCTCGTAGGCCACGTGCCCGCGGACGGTCGTCAGCTGCGGCGCGCCGGGCTTGTCGAGGACATCCGGCTGCATGTCCTCATATTCGAAGATGCGCTGGAACACGCCCAGCGCCGTGGCGAACTCGACCTGCAGGTTGAGCAGCGTCCCGACCGGCATGTACAGCCGGCCCAAATACGCGGTAAACGCGACGATTTCGCCAATCGACATCCGGCCGGCGATCACCGAATAGCCGCCGTAAATATAAATGATCGCTGTGCCAAGCGGCCCCAGCACATTGATGGCCATGCCGAACCAGCGGCCGACCAGATTGAGCCGCAGCTCCAGCTCCATCACCTTGTCGTTCAAGGCGCGAAACTGCGCCTCCTGCTCGCGCTCCCGGCCGAAAATACGGGTCAGCAGCGCGCCGGATATGCCGAAAAACTCGCTGAGCTGCGCGGAAATGTCGGCTCGCACCTTTTGCGTGTCACCGCGCAGCCGCTTGCGTACCGCCGATACCTTGCGCACGGGCAGCACGAACAGCGGCAGCACGACCGCGGAAATCAGCGCAAGCTTCCAGTCCAGCGCAAACAAAATGCCGATGCTCGTCGACACGATCACGATTTGGGTGATCGAGGAAACGACCAGCGAAGAGACGACATTTTGCACCGCTTGCACGTCGCCTGTCAGCCGCTGCACGATCTCACCGGAGCGCGCGTCTGTAAAAAATGCCATCGACTGCCGCTGCAAATTGTGAAACAGCGTCTGGCCGATATCACGGATAACGCCTTGCGACATGCGTGTATTCAAATGGTTTTGCCATACGCCCAGCACGCCGCTGAGCACGGGCAATCCGATCATCATGGCCGTCAGCTCGACAAGCAGCCGCACATTGCCTTGCGGCAGCGCCTTGTCGATAATATCGCGCATCACCAGCGGCGGGAACAACCCCAGCACAGCCGCCAGCAGCGCAAGCCCGATAATGACGCCGAGCTGGCCCCAATACCCGCGGAACAGCGTTGCCACCCGGCGCAGGGAGACATCCTTGAGCTTGGCTTTTGCGCGGCCTGGCTTATCCAAATCTCCTCCGAATCTCATAACAACCTCCTTACGACAGCTTGGGAACTCCAGAGCGGGCAACACGCATGACGAAGATGGAGTACGGAGCTTGCAGCCCGCCCGCGTATTACGTCAGGGAGCCCGGTCCGCACACCGCAATTTGCATTCGGGCGGGGACAACTACCGGACGCCAGCACACCGCACTAGCATTCGGGCGGGGACAGCCGCCGGACGGCCAGCACACCGCAATTTGCATTCGGGCTGGTACAGCCGCCGGACGGCCAAGCACACCGCACTAGCATTCGGGCGGGGACAGCCGCCGGACGGCCAGCACACCGCAATTTGCATTCGGGCGGGGACAGCCGCCATACAGCCAGCACTCCGCACGGGCATTGCACGCGATTCCGATTGCATTCACCGTCCGCATCCCGACCGCCGCAACCGCTGCGATGATAAACCTGCCGCCCTATCCCCTGCCCGATCCTGCCCGTTTAGCGCTCCCTGATCGCAGCCAGCGGAAAAGCCGCCTGCACGGCAGCAACGATTTCTTCGGCCATGACCATCACCCGGCGCAGCGACGTCGTTTGCAAAATCGTATATTGCTTCGGCCCGTCGGCATTCACAATCGCGGCAATCGTATAATCGCCGACCGGCGGCAGCACCTTGCCGACCGATTTTCCCGGCGACAACGGCTGGTTCGACACCTGGAACAGTCCGACGGACAGCGCCTGCCCCAGACAAGCGTCGATGGCGATCACTGTGCAAGTCGGCGGAATTTCCGCGAGTCGCTGCGGCAAATTGCTGGCATCGCAGGGCAGCTCCAACGTGCCGATGACACGCGGATATCCGGCTGCTGCCAAGCGCGAGCCGACAAGCGGCCCCAGCGCGTCGCCCGTCGAGCGATCGGTGCCGATGCAGACGAACGCCAGCGCCTCCGGGACCAAACGGCGCTCGGCCGCGATGCCGGCCAGAAAGGCGGCAAGCTCGCCGCCTTTGATTTTTTTCCAATAACGAGCTTCTCCCGACAACAGGGTTCCCTTCCCTTCGCACTCCTCTTTGCGGCAATTGCCCGCCGGCTCGGACGAGTGGTATAATGCGAGCAACTTCTATTTTTCCATATGGAGGTGCTTCATGTCCATCATGGGCATCCTTGCAATGGTCGTCTTGCTGTATTGGCTCGCCATGCTGGCGCTCGCCTCGCGCGGGCTGCAGCACATGCACGAGCTCCCTACAGCAGCTCCGCCCGCCGACCGGCCCGCCGACAAGCTGCCGCTGGTGTCGGTCATCCTCGCCGCCAAGGAAGAGGAAGGCACGATTATGGACACCGTGCGCCACCTGCTGTCGCAAACGTATCCGCGGCTGGAAATTATCGCCGTGAACGATCGTTCGCAGGACCGGACAGGTAGGCGGCTGGAGGAGCTTCGCCAATGGTCCGCCGATAAGCGCCAGATTCGCACGCCACTGCAAATCATTCATATCACGCAGCTGCCGCAGGGCTGGCTGGGCAAAAATCATGCGCTCTACCAAGGCTATCTGCAAGCCAAAGGCCAATATTTGCTGTTCACGGACGCCGATATCCGCTTTGCGCCGACCGCGATAGCCGACGCCATGAGCTATGTGCGCGCTAACGGCATCCAGCATTTGACGCTGGCGCCTGACATGATCGCCAAAAGTCGGCTCCTGCGCTGCTTTGTCAACCTGTTCCTGCTGTCGTTCTCACTGTTCGTGCAGCCGTGGCGGGCCAATCGGGACAACAGCCGCAAGCACGGCATGGGCATCGGAGCGTTCAATCTGATCACTCGCCAAGCGTATGAAGCGCTCGGCACCCATCGCGCCATTGCGATGCGTCCGGACGACGATCTGCAGCTCGGCATCGCCGTCAAGCGATCCGGCTTCCGCCAGCGCGTGCTGGCCGGCAAACGCGTGCTGCAGGTGGAATGGTATCCGACGCTGCGCAACGCTGTAAGCGGGCTCGAAAAAAATCTGTTCGCCGGCTTTGGCTACAGTCTGCTGCAGGTGACCGCAGGCGTGCTGGGCCAGCTGCTGTTTTTTGTCTTCCCTTGGCTCGGGCTGCTGCTCACCGGAGGCTGGCGCGCAGCGGCGTTTGCCGTGGCGGTGATCGTCCAGATTATGCTGTACCGCCGAATTACCCGCGTCATGACCGGGCGTGGCGGCGAAGAAGCCTACCTGCTGCCGGTCGGCGCGGCGCTGCTCGTTTTTGTGATCGTTCGCTCGGTCGGTCTTGCGCTGCGGCGCGGGGGCGTGATGTGGCGCGGCACCTTTTATTCGCTCCGGGAGCTGCGCGGCAAGCCTCCGCGCTAGCGCTTCATTTTCCGGTTCAGAAACCCGATATTCGTTTATAAATGATTAAATCTCTTACGAAAGGCAGGTCCGCTCTTATGCACATTCCTTTCGCTTCGTTCCGCTCCCGGCTCACGGCCGGAGCTGCGCTGCTCGGCTGCCTGCTGGCCGCCTACTCCCTGCTGCCTGCAACAGCGGCTGCCCGCGCCAATTCGGTGCAAAATCTGTCGAAATCGATTTCCTACAACGGCAAAACGTATGCCGTCAAATATGTCGCGGTCGATCTGACCGATCCGTATTTGCGGGTCAAGCCGGTAACGGCAGAGGACGGCATCGGCCACGTTGAGGATTTCTCGTCGATGATGGCCCGCAATCACGCAGTTGCCGGCGTGAACGGCGCTTTTTTCGATTCCTATGAAAAAGACGACAGCCGCCGTTACCCGAACGGTCTGCTGGTCAGCTCCGGCGAGCCGGTCCATTCGGGCATCAACTCGTCTTTCCTCGTGCTGCCGGACAAGACGGCTGCGCTGGCTACGCTCAAAACGTCGCAGGACGTCACCGTGCTCCACAGCGGGGCTTCGCCCTACACGTTTACGGCATGGGGAGTCAATAAATATTACGGCGAATCGGTCATCGATCAGGTCGTCTGGTATACCCGCGATTTTGGCACGCGCGTCGATTTCCCCAATACGACCAAGGTCGTCATCCGCGAGCATCGCATTACCGAAATTACGCAAGCCGGCGTGACCATTCCCGAGGACGGCTACGTCTGCATGGTCGGCAACAGCACCAACAATAAGACGTATATCGTACCGAGTCTGCATATCGGCGATACGATCAATATCAAGCCGACGTATACCGATTCCGATACGGGCGTTTCCGGCCCGCTAGGGGCCATTGACGCCGCTGTTGGCGCAGGTCCGCGCCTGCTCAAAGACGGCGCCGTCGATATCGATTTTGCCCGCGACGGGTTCACCGATCCGAAAATTACGACGCAAGCGAACGGCCGCAGCTTTGTCGGCATCGATGCCTCCGGCCGCATGGTCATCGGCACAATGTCGTCGGCGACGATTCGCGATATGGCGCAGGTGCTGCTCAAGCTCGGCTTGACCGATGCGATGAATCTCGACGGCGGAGCCAGCTCGGCGCTGTATGCGAACGGTTCGGTGCTGACGGCTCCCGGCCGCTTGCTGAGCAATGCCTGGATCGTGGAGAAAAGCGATACACCGCAAATTCAAATTGCAGTTAATGGAAGCTTTGTGCACGAATTCCGGGGTTATCTGCAGCATGAGACGACGATGGTGCCGCTGCGGGGGATTTTGGAGCGGATCGGTGCGGAGTTTGCCTGGAATGGCGATACGCGCACGCTGACCGTGGCCTATAACAGCAATCAGCTGACGCTGCACCCTGGCGACAGCACCATGCTGCACAATGGACGCGGCGTGGCGCTGCCGGAAGCGCCGACGATCGTCGACGGCCATATTTATTTGCCGCTGCGCACGGTCACCGAAGCGCTCGGCGCACAGATCGCTTGGGACCCGGAGCTGTACCGGGCTTCGTTGGCCATTCCGTAGCAGGCTGGACCGGCAGGCGCTGATCCCGGCTCGCTTGCTTGTTGCCGGGTGCGCCCGGCAGTTGTCAATGAATCCGGTTGATACGGAAAATCCGGTAATACAATTCGCCGCTGCCTTGCTGCTCGACATCCAGATAACCCTCAACGTTGACATGATCGCCCTGCATCAGCATCGCGGCGTTAGGCACGTCCTGCGTGGTTAAAAACAGCATGGCTGCTTTCTCATCGCCGATCACAAAGCCGAGCTGCTCGCTGACCCGGAACTTGTCCAGCACATGACCGCGGTGCGAACGGGCGATATGGTGAAACTTCCACGTCTCCCGATCCTTGTGAAGCACATACAAGACGCGGTTTCTGTGCCCATTGCCAAACTCGCGCGTAACGCCCAGCACGGCAACGGCGCTGCCGAGCATAAAAAATTCATCGATTTCGTAGCTTTTCAGCTGCAATCGATGTCGGTTGGTCTCGTCGACATACGCCTCCATCTCCTCGATGGTGCGCAGGTCGGCGGGATCTTTTTTCGTTGCGTAAAACACTTCACGGATATACGTATCGGTCTGCAAGCCTCGCGATGCTTTGAAGCTGCTATAATTCTGAAAATATTGATGGACCACTTGAGCTATATCGGATGGAATCGTCGACTCCACGTTGTCGGTCAACGTATCTGAAGCGCGGACGCTTTTCCTGACTCGTCGAATCCACATCTTCCACACTCCCAGATGCATGGCGATGGATGTTCACCCTTTCTCCCGGAAGAACCTGCTGCACAATCGCTTCGAACGATCGTCCGTTTGTACCTTTTCCATTATAGGCCAAAATCCGAAAAAATTCGAGATAAGAACCGGAAATCGGCGTAAAATAGACAGCGTGTTTCCGCTTTGTTCGACACCGGAAGCAGAGAAATATAAAAAATAATTGTTTTTTTGACGAAAAAACACCTCCGCTGCTGCGGACCCGTTTTCCCTTCGTTCGACCTGCGTTCCGAACTCGACGGCCTCCAATGCGTATGAATAGACAAAATAAAAAATCCTTGCGATCCGCAAGGATTTACGTCCCACTATGCAAGTGTAAGCGGGTGATGGGAATCGAACCCACGCTACCAGCTTGGAAGGCTGGAGTTCTACCATTGAACTACACCCGCAAGGTGAGGTGAAACTGTATCGGGACGACACGATTTGAACATGCGACCCCCTGGTCCCAAACCAGGTGCTCTACCAAGCTGAGCTACGTCCCGACGTATAAAAAGTTATGAATGGCGTGCCCAGAGAGATTCGAACTCCCGACCTTTTGATTCGTAGTCAAACGCTCTATCCGGCTGAGCTATGGGCACATCTTATGGAGCGGAAGACGGGATTCGAACCCGCGACCCTCGCCTTGGCAAGGCGATGCTCTACCTCTGAGCCACTTCCGCATGGGGTGATTTCTCCGTCGCTTTCGGGCTTGTTCCTCCGAGGCGACAAGGAATATCTTATCATGTATTTCAGTAACTTGCAAGCTTTTTTTTAAAATCTTTTTTGGGGGCTTGCGTACCCGCCGACGAGCGGCTGCCCGCTCCCGCCCCGCTCTTGCTTGGTCGCTCAACATCGCAAGAGAAGAACGTTTTTTATAATAGCAGAAAATGTTTGAAGATACAACTGGGATTTTTTAACCGATTGGGCGGTATGCAGCGGACGCCGGAAACGGGCCGGATTCAGCCCGAAACTCCAGCCTTCCAAGCGGGTCGTCCCTTCCCCTCCTCGCGCGAAAAAAATGCAGCGAGACGTTCCGGCAGGCCGTCGACAGCCACCGGCGCGCCCAGGATAACGCCAGGCTTGCGGAATCCACACCGCACGCATCTCGCGGAGCGCAGCACTGGCCGTGCGGCGGCTGTCAGCCCCGCTAACGGCACATCCAGGATGACGCCGAACTTGCGTAAGGTGTGGCTTGGCCCCTTTTCCGCGCAAGCATACAGCCAAATTATGAGAAGCGGCGCCAACGCAGCACGATTTTGACCAGCCAGTACCCGGCAAGCAGCGAAAACGCCGCGAGCAGCCACACCGGCTTGTGCAGCTGATTCAGCAAATGGTGCCACTGATGGCCGAATTTATGGCCGAGCATGACCAGAATCATAATCCAAGCCAAAGCGCCGAAGCAGGATAACCCCGCAAACCTCGGCAGCGGCATCCGGCTCGCGCCGGCAATAAAGGGCGATGCGTGCCGCAGCCCCGCTACATAATAACCGAGCATAAGGATCAGCGAGCCGTAGCGGCTGAATACGTCGCTCCATTTGAGCAGCCGCTCCTTGGGCAGATGCACCCAGCGCGTCACGCGGCTGAGCCGTTCCAGGCCGATCGTCCGGCCCAGCGTGTAGTTGACGAGCATGCCGACGCAGGCGCCAACCCAGGCGCAGCAGATCACGCCCGGCAGGCTGAGGTGGGCCTTGAGCGCCAGAGAGCCCGCCCCCAGCAGCATCAGCTCAATCGGAATCGGCAAACCGACGATGCCGACGAGCACGACGACGAAGAGGCCGGCGTAGCCGTAATGCTGAATCAAATGAAGAACTGTATGGCTCATCGTGGTTCACCGCCTTGTGGGAAAGTTAGCGCCGGCGCAGGACGCAGGCTTGTCAAGGGCTTATCTCTCAGTATATTCTCATGAAATTCTCAGAATGATCGCAAAGCGCGCGTTGCACCGGGCTTTTTTTGCCCGCTGGAAACTTTCAGGGGATTTGCGCTGTGCTACAGTAGTGTCAGGTGGCCGACCTCGAACACACAACCCTAAGGAGGAACCAATCATGAACAACAACAACAACATGAAGAAGAACCGCCTGGGCCGCATGTTCCTGGGCATGACACTGAGCGTATCTTTGATCGCTGCATCCAGTCTGACGCTAGGCGCAAGTTCGGCGCACGCCGCTGCAGCGCCGCAAGCAGCCGCTACGAGCACGTCATCGAAGGCCAGCAGCATTATCGCCACCGGTGAGCGCTACATGGGGGTTCGTTATCAATACGGCTCACAAGCCTACAATACAAGATCTTTTGACTGCTCATCGTTCACGCAATACATTTTTGCGAAAAACGGCATTTCGCTGCCGCGCTCGTCGCAGCAGCAATCCAAGGTGGGTCACTACGTATCCCGCAGCCAGCTGCAGCCGGGCGACCTTGTCTTCTTTTACTCGCCGATTCACCATGTGGCCGTCTATATCGGCAACGGCAAAATTTTGCACACGTACGGCTCTCCCGGCGTGACCATTTCCAGCCTGAATTCCGGCTGGTGGTCGACACACTATGCGACAGCTCGCCGCGTGCTATAGTCCGGATGACGGATGTTGTATCCGGTCGCGACGCATGGACGGCAGGCCGGCCGCCTGCTTTTGATCCGACAATGCTAGTGTTGATGAAAAAAGCCAAGCTTATGCAAGGTCCCCGCCGGTGCGGGGATTTTTTGCCGTTCAGGGAAATTCGCTTATACAATATGACGTATTTCCCGGCCAATTCCCTTCATCCAGGCCCCTCTGCGGCGCGCCGCATGAATTCCCGCCATGCAAACAAGCATCCGCATCTTCCACCGGAGTGAAAGCAACGAATGCTTGGCAGGCCGATTATCCCATCGGCATCGGGATGACGGATACGTGATAATCTCGGACATTGCCCGAGTTTGTCGTTCTTGGGGCCATTTGCGCCAACGCTTGCTTGAGCTGCTGCAGATTGCCGCCGCGCATCGTCTGTCCGGCATTGCGCTGCGTGCCGGCCGGGAACGCGTGGCTTCGCTCCGCCTCCGTCTCCGGGTTGTCGTCGGATTCGTACAAGTCGTACGTGTCGCCGCGCTTCATCATCGTCCATTCATGCGATTTGCCTTGACTGATACATTTGAAAAAAACGTTATCGCCGCTTTGCGCCACCCAATCTCCAAGCGCGTCCGTGCTGGTGAACGGGGTTTCGCCGACGTGCTTGGCCCCGGCCATTGGCGCATTCGGGTATTGAACGCCCAAATAGTTGGAGATCGCTTCGGTCACGCTGGTGCAGCCACCCAGCAAATCCCTGTAATCATCTCGGCCCACGCCGGTGCGAATATGCTCTTTCGCCGATCCATGCAGCGCCTGAACGGCATCGGCGTCGTTCATACCGGCCAACGCGCCCGCCCGGGCCAGTGAAGGAACGCCGATCGGCTCCAGCAGCCGCGCCATCGCCGGCAGCGCGCGCGGCTGCTGCACGGGGAGTTGGCGGCGCAGCGCCGGCTGCTGGACCTCTACGTCCGGCGAGTGGCACAGCTGGATCAGGCCGGTCGGCGCCGCGGACAAGGCCCGCTGCACGCGGGGCTCGCCCGCGGTCAGGACGGCGGACAAGGCCGCCAAGGCGCCGCCGCTGTCCGGCGTCGCCTGCGCGGGGGCAGCCGGCACGGCTGCGGGCGGGAGCGCAGCGCCCAGTGCGGCGGCCGGAGCCGCGGCTAAGGCAGCCGGCATAGCGGCGCTCGGCGCTGGCGCAAGCTCCGCTGCTGCTGGCCCCGCGGCCGAAGCAACCGCTGCTGCGGCAGCTTGTCCGGGCGCAGCGGCGGCCGGTAGCGCGGCCGCGATGGCGTCGGCAGCGGCCGCGACTGGCGCGGCCTGCTCGCTCGGCGTTGCCGAACCCGGCCGCTCCTCCAGGTCGCGCGGCAGCTCCTCGGGCACGCCTTCCAGCGAGCCGGACTGGACGTTCATCTGGAACGCCGTCTTGACCTGACGGCCGACCAGCGCCAGACACGCCTGCCAGTCTGCGGCTCCAGCCGTGTCCGGTGCATACCGGCGAATCGACTGTTCGATATGCCGGGCGTCCTTTCCTTCATAGAAGCCAAACCAATGCGGGATGTACGGGCAATGGGCCGAGGTCTGGCCAAGCGGAGCCAGCACCTCGTCGGCGATCCGGACGATCTCTTCGCGCAGCTTGGCCATAAACTCGCTACGCGGCAGCTGCCCTGCTGTGGCGGGCTCGCCGTCTTCGACGATCCAGACGCCGCTGCCGGACTTGGCCGCCGACGCCGGGGCCGGGGCCGTCGCCGGCGCAGGGGCGTCGCCTTCGGCGGCTCGCTGCACGGAGCTTTCGCCGGACAACGCCGCGCTCCCAAGCGCTGTGCGGTCGCGTTGGCCGGGCTCCGGCTCACGCTGCGCTTCTGCAGCCGCGCCGGCCGTTTCGCGCTGCACGCCCGCTGCCGGGCGGCCGGCGGCTCCGGCGCTGCGCCGCGCCTGCATCAGCTGCCCGACCGCGCGATTGCCGACGGCACGCTGCAGGCTGGCGACGCCAGCCTGATGATCCGGAAGCGCAGCAGTTACCGGCGCCGGACGGGCGGCATTGTCCTTGATGGCGGAGCGTCCGGCCGCCGCAGAGGGATGATGGGGGATCAGCATCGATCAAATGGCTCCTTTTTTACCGTACTTTGAAGAAAACGGGTTATCTCTACCATACTGCGAAAACAGCCGATTGGCTACCGTTTCTTGACAGCACCGCGGCACGGACAGCCCCTGCTCCCGCTTGCTGCCGTTCTATAACGTTTTCGTGAAATTGATCACCGCCTAACGCGATATATGACCTTGCCAAAAGCGCCCCTTATCCTTCATATTAGAACAAGGGGGAATATCGTTGTGCGGGTGCGCGAAGGCTATTGAAGCCGCAAGGCGGACAGCGGACGCAAGCGCGACACAAATTCGGAAGGTGGGAATATGAAGAAATTAATCATTTGGACAATCATGACGCTGCTTGTATTGCTGTTTCCTTGGAAAGCGCTTGCAAGCGAGCCGCTGCTTGTGAACGGCGATTTTGAAACGTTGCAGAGCGGCAGCCCGATCGGCTGGTCGCCCGATGCTTATCAGCAAGGCGAGCAGATCAGCAAGCTGACGCTGCAGGAAGGCGAGGCCCATAGCGGTAGCCATTTCGTACGCGTCGACAACCTGCAAGCCAACGATGCGCGCTGGGTGCAGACGGTGCAGGTGCAGCCGTCCACGGTGTACAAGCTTTCCGCTTGGGTGCGGGCGAAAGGAGCCGGCTCCGGGCAAAGCGGCGCAAATTTGTCCGTTATGGGCGTAATGGCGATGTCGCAGGATCTGAAGGACACCAACGGCGAATGGAAGCAACTCGCCCTTTACGGCAAAACGGGCAGCGAACAAACTGAGCTGCTTATCGCTTTGCGCGTCGGCGCTTACGGCGGCTTGAACACCGGCACGGCCGACTTCGACGACGTGCAGCTGGAGCCGGTTGCCGAAGCTCCGGCAGGCCAGACGGTGCAGTCGTTCTCGCCGGGCGAACAGGCGCAAGCCCAGCCGCAATCCCCGGCGGACAAGCCGCATCCCGGCTTCGCCGCTTTTGCCATCATCGCTGCGCTCGCCTATATCGGCTTTTGCGTCTGGGCCTACTCGTCGTTCCATACCGGCGCAGTCGGCAGCGGACCGCTCGCTAACGCCGCTGCTTCCCGGCGTCTGATCTGGATGCTGCTCGGCGGCGGCTTGCTGATCCGGCTGATCGGCGCGCCTATTCTCGAAGGCCATCCGATCGATGCCACCGACTTCAGCATTTGGGCGAGCCATGCCTTCAACGACGGCTTGTCGCATTTTTATACGAAGGACATGTTTGTCGATTACCCGCCAGGGTATATTTTCGTGTTGTATTTCATCGGCATGTTCAAGCAGGTGTTTGGCATGGACAGCCACTCCGGCCTGTTCCTGATCGTGCTGAAAATGCCGGCGATGCTCGCCGATTTACTCGGGGCGCTTGTAATTTACAAGCTGGCGCTCAAGCGCTGGGACGAACGAATGGCCGCGATATTCGCGCTTGCCTGCATCGTCAATCCGGGCGTTTATCTCAACTCGGCGATCTGGGCGCAGATCGATTCGGTCTTTACGCTGGTCGCCCTGCTGATGGTCATCGCCATTGACGACAAAAAGCTGCGCAAAGCAAGCCTCTTGTATGTCGTGGCGTTCCTGATCAAGCCGCAGACCGTGATTTTCACGCCGCTGCTCATCTATGCCTTCTTCACTCAAAAAAGCTGGAAAACGCTGCTCACCAGCGCCGCTTACGGCATCGGGCTGTTCGTGATCGCCATCATCCCGTTTTCCGTGTATCAGTCGTCGCCGCTATGGATCGTCGATCATTACAAGGAAATGTTCCTCAGCTATCCGATGGCTACGCTGAATGCGGCCAACTGGTTTGGCCTCATCGGCTATAACGGCGTTCAAGCAACGGAGCCGTGGCTGTTCATGTCGATGAGCATGTGGGGCAACGTATTCGTCGTGCTGATCGTGGCATTGAGCGCTTTTCTGTATTTCATAAGCAAACGCGACGACCGCGTCTACTACCTGGCGTTCCTGATCAGCTTGCTTGTGTTCGTCTTCCGCACCAGCATGCATGAGCGTTACGGCTACCCGGCCGTCATTCTCGCTCTGGCCGCCTATGCGGTGATCAAGGACCGGCGCATTTTCTATATGTTTGCTGCGCTGAGCCTGACGATGTTTGCCAACGTCGCCTATGTGTTCAAGTTCAGTTTGAACGAGAACTATTGGATGAACAGTGATGACAACTTTTTCCGCTTCATTTCCTTGCTGAACGTGCTTATTTCGCTGTATGCGGTCTATGTCGGCTGGAGCATTTATGTCAAAAATAAAACGCTCGGCTTTGTGCAACGCGCCGTACAGGACGCTGCGCCGCGCGTAACGCAAGCTGCGCGCAAATCGGGCTGGGGCGGGCTCGCCCAGCTGCGCGCGTTTGTTGAAGCCAAAATGACGCGCAAGGACAAGCTGCTGATGAGCGGGTTAACGCTCGTCTACCTGATCGTCGCACTCGTCAATCTCGGCTCGTTCAAAGCGCCGCAGACGTATTGGAAGCCGCTGCAGGCCGGCCAAAGCTTCTATCTGGACTTCGGCCAAAGCGAAACGTTCCAGCGCATCATGTGGTACGGCGGGATCGGTGACGGTTCGTTCCAGATCGAGCAATCCAGCGACACCACGAGCTGGCAGCCGGTCATGGACATGAAGTTCGACGGCAGCACCGTGTTCCAATGGAAGCAATCGGCCGCTTCGTTCACCGCGCAATACGTCAAGGTGACGGCAACAGCGCCGGGCGCGACCTTCTATGAGCTGGCCTTCTTCCGCGAGCCGTCGGGCGGCCAAGCCGTGCCGGTAACGGCCAAGCTCGTGCCGGTTTCCGGGATGGACGCCGCGGCGATTGCCGATGCGCAAAAGCTGTTCGACGAGCCCGGCACCGCGCCGAAAAGTCCGTCGTACCTGAACAGCATGTACTTCGATGAGATTTACCACGGCCGCACCGCCTACGAGCATTTGCACCATATGGAGCCGTATGAAAATACGCATCCGCCGCTTGGCAAGGTGCTGATGTCGTTTGGCGTCGCGCTGTTCGGGATGACGCCGTTCGGCTGGCGGATCGCCGGCACGCTGTTCGGCGTAGCGATGCTGCCGATCATGTATCTGTTCGGCAAAAAGCTGTTCGGCCGCACCGAATACGCCTTTATCTCCAGCTTCCTGATGGCTGTCGATTTCATGCATTTTACACAGTCGCGGATTGCGACGATCGACGTGTACGGCGTATTTTTCATCATTATGATGTATTACTTCATGTACAAATTCTACGTGCTGTTCGTCAGCGGCGGGGCGTGGAAGCAAACGCTGCTCAATCTGAGTCTGGCCGGCCTGTTCTTCGGCATCGGCGCAGCCTCCAAATGGATCGATATTTATGCAGGCGCGGGCCTCGCCGCGATTCTGCTGTTGACGCTGATCGAACGGTACCGCCAGTATCAAGCGGCGAACCGGCCGTTCCAGAAGCAGCCTAAGCATAAAACAAAGGAACGTGAAGAACGCGAATCGGCCGAAGCGCTGGAGCGCGCCTACGCGCTGAAATTCCCGCGGCAGTTCCTGATCGTCATCGGCGTCTGCCTCGTGATGTTCGTTGCCGTACCGGCCGTCATTTACGTGCTGAGCTACATTCCTTTCATGATGGTTCCCGGCCCGGGACACGGTCTGCCCGAGGTCGTCTCGTATCAGAAATTTATGTTTAACTACCACAGCCATCTCGTCGCCACGCATCCGTTCGCTTCAACCTGGTGGCAGTGGCCGATTATGAGCAAGCCGATGTGGTACTACGGCGGGGCTCCGGCTGATCCGTCGCATATTTCCAGCATTGTTGCGCTGGGCAATCCGGCCGTCTGGTGGGTCGGCACGATAGCGGTGTTCATTGCCGCCGCGCTTACCTTCCGCCGCAAGGACCGGATGATGCTCGTCGTACTGATCGGGCTGGCCGCCGAATATTTGCCGTGGGTCGGCGTACCGCGTCTGACGTTCATTTATCACTTCTTTGCCAGCGTACCGTTCCTGATCTTCTGCATCACCTATGTCATCAAGATCGGCATCGAGCAAGGCGCGTTTACCAAAAAAGCGGTTTACACGTATCTTGGCGCGGCGCTGCTGCTGTTCCTGATGTTCTATCCGGTGTTGTCCGGCATGGAGGTCAGCCGCTCCTACGCGAGCCACTTCCTGCGCTGGTTCTCGGGTTGGATTTTCTTCTCCTGACACGAATAAGCTGTAAAAATGGGCTGCCTGACGCCATCGCATGATGGACAACGGCAGCTCTTTGCTTGTTCGGTCGCGGCGTCGCAACGGACATGAGACCTTTTTAGCCTGCAAAAAAGAACCGGACCGCAGAGTTTCCTCTGCAAGCCCGGCTCTGTATGGTAAGCTGACGTTGCGCTTTTTCCGCTATCTTTGAATAAACATCACATTAGATTGTGTAGACGCCCCAGCCGCGTCCACGGCTGTTATGCGCAAATACGAGTAAGTAGGCGTCATGTCGCTTACGGAGTAGGTGTAGCTACCGTCGGGATTGACGATTACCTTGCTTGGCGTAATGGTCGAGCTCACGCTGAACGAAGAACCGTTCGTGGAGCGTTCCATCTGGTATTTGACAGCGCCTGCCACCGGCTTCCAGGTCAAGACGATCGTTTTGGTCGTGCTGCTGGAGAATTTGTAGCCGGCAAACGGGAAGCCGCCGGACATCGACGTGACCACGATGCGGTTCGGAGAAGCCGAGCCGTAATTGTTTGTTGGCAAAATACGGTAATAATACGTCCCGCCAGCGTTAACGGTCGGGTCCGTATACGTCAGCGTCGAGGCTCCGAGCGTAGCGATGGTGACCCAATTGACGTCGTCGGTCGACTTGACAATCAGGTAGCCGAGCGCGCCCGTTGTGGCCGCCCAAGTCAGCTTCACGCTGCCGCTGTCGCGGACCGTGCGCATATCGAAGCTGGTCGTCAGCGGATAATTTTGCGCGTTCAGATAATCTTTATTCATGTTCAGATAGGCGGCCGTCCAAGCGAGCGGCGCGTTCCAGTTGATCGCATTTTCCTTGGAGCAATAAGCTTTATCGGCCGTGCCGGGCGCAGCATACAGCTTTGCTTGGGCAATCGGCGGCCGCGGCGTCAAGCCGTCGTCGGTCTGGTTCGTGCCGTCGGCATACACGCATGCGCCGGTTGGTCCGCCGGATACCCAGCCTGCCGGGAACGGATTGCCAAGCTGCTTGTAGACGTTCCAGGCCCAGCCGTCATGGGTATCGGATTCGTTATAGTCGCCGTAGCCCGTAATGTAGGAAAGCTTCATCGGATTGACGCCTAACAAATAGTTCATGCCTTTGTTCATCGCTTGCAGGTACGCGTTGTCAACGACCGTCGTGCCGGGCGGATTGACGATATCGTTGGCTATGCCCAGCGCCAGCATATCATTCAGCACGCTGGAGTTCGAGCCCCACGGGTAGGTTGCGGCCGAGCCGTCAACTTTTTTGCCGCTGAGCGGCGTTTGGTAGCCTTCGTAGCTCACGTTGGCGACGAGCTTGCTGGCGTAAGCCTTGAAATTGTTTTTCAACGTAGCCAGGTCAGCAGAGGGCAAGTCGTTGGCTACGCTGAGCAGCGAGATTTGACCGAGGGTTTCCACATTCAGCCAGCTGAATTCATTGACGGTTTTATTGGCGTAAAAGCTGTTGGCTGTCACCAGATTGCGGTAAGCCGTTTTGTTGGCGTCACTGCGCTTGTACGCCGTCAGGTACATTTCGACTTCAGCGGCATACTGGTCGTCGGTAATGCGCTTGTCGTCGTAATCGCCTCCGCCCACAGAATCGACGGTTGGCGTGTAGGTGTGATCGGGTTCTTTTTCCGTGATGTAATATTTGACCGGCAACGTCTGAGCGCGGTTGAAGGCGTCCTGCGCTACGGCCCAATAATCGGCGGCTTTCACGGCGTCGTAAGGCTGAACCGCGCGAGCCAGCTGCGCGTAAACGCGGGCAATCGCATACGTTGCCGCTGTGGAAGGCGGCTGAGCGAACCGGCTTTTGGCGGCCGGCGTAGCGGCGTTTTCCTTGGCCATTGTGTTGTTCTCAAAATTGACGAATTGCGCGTTCGGCACGTTGAAATCGTCCTGCCACCACGGCGAGGTGGTGATGTTGATGCCCCATTTGTCGTTGGTGACCTTGTGGGACGCCAGCAGGCTCGTGTTGGCCGGCAGCATGCCCTTGAGATACGTCGAGCCGTACATCACCTCATCGAGCAGATCGGGGATGCCGTTGCCGTTCTCGGGAATCGTCAGCGAGCCGTCGCCGAGCTGCGTCGGATAGCGCTCGAACAGGTTAAGCAGCGTCCAGGCCGCCATCGCGTGGTTAACCGGATAAATGCCGAAGTCGCCGGCGTCGGCCCACGATTTCTGCACATTCAGCACTTCCCCGCCGCACCAGTCGGTTGCGCTGGTTCCCTTGAAGCAGGACACGGCGTTATCGCCGGGATGCAGCGCCGTCCGGTAATACGGCGTGCCGGTCAGCGACGTCAGATCGGTGCCGAGCCGGTGGAAATAAAAGTAGCCCATCGCATCCTTGGCCAAAGTTGGATACAGATCGTTGGTGATCTCAAAAGGCACGCTGACCACCGCTGAGCTGCCGGTGCTGACGCTGAGCGTATACGTTCCGACGCTGCGGTAAGCGGAGAAATCTGCCTTATGCACATAGTCGCCGGAGGCGGTGTCAAGCCCGTAAACGATGGTTTTGCCGCTCGCGACGGCGGTGTTGTCGGAAACACGGATCAGCGACCAGGTCAGCGCTGTTGTCGAGCTGTTGACCACGGTGGCGATTTTGTCAGCGCCGGTCATGTAGCCGATCTGATTGACGCGGACGACGCTCGTGTCGACGCTGGCAGAAGCCTCAATCGCCAAAAGCGGCAGCAGCAGCAGCAGCGCAGATAGCCAGATGCAGATGCCCATACGTAAAATTTGCTTCAAACTGTATCATCTCCCGGAAAAATGTAAGATACGGCGCGTTTTTTGAGAAAACGCTTTCCCGATCTGGCTTCATTATACGAACAGGCTTGTCTGCGAACTAGGGTGATTTATTCTCCCCCGTCTGCTTCGCGCCTCCACGTCCAACAAGCCGCCCCGTGCGCTTGCGCGCCGGAACGGCTTGTTGATGAACCCTATTCGTTTTTATCCGGATTTAAGGCGTTGTCCCCCATTGCAAGGTGCCGGAAACATAACCCGTCACTTTGCTCCAGTCCACAAATGTCGTGGCGGTGGCATTAAAGGAATAATCGTTGGCCTGATTGTAATTGGACCAGTCGGATTTGTTGACGCGGGCTTGCACCTCCAGCGTCGCCCCCGGAGCCAGCGTTCCGGCACTGCTGGCGAAGCCGATCTCCAGGTAGGTGTCCGTGTTGACGCCCGATGCAGATACAAAGCTGCCGGTCACGCTGCCGGAAGGAAGCCCGGTATAGGCATTGGCGGCCCAATCGACCGTAAACGTCTGCGCTTGCGAGCCGTCCTTCGTGTAGTAGTAACGCAGCTTCAGATTGGCCAGATTGATGCCGCTAGATCCCGTATTGACGACGCGGAAGCGCGGGTACAGCTGGTTGGACGTCGCTGCCGTACTGCCGTTCACCAATTGCACCTTGATCGCGCCGCCGGGAGGCGGGGTTGGCGTTGGCGTTACCGTCGGCGTCGGGGTTGGCGTGACGGTTGGCGTTGGTGTCGGTGTGACCGTCGGTGTCGGGGTTGGTGTCGGTGTCACTGTTGGCGTTGGTGTCGGCGTCACTGTTGGCGTTGGTGTAGGAGTAACAGTTGGCGTTGGCGTCGGGCCAGTTTTGATAATCCGGCTCAGCATTGCCTGTTTGGGCTGATTCCACGTTGTCCAGTCGTCCAACAGCAAGCCGCCGGTATCGCCGCTGTTTGGATTCAAGCACCAGTAGGTCCAATACAAGTCGTTGTCCTTGATGTAGTCGACCAGCTTGTTCTGCCATTTGCCTTCGCTCGAGGTTGTATCCACGCCGCGTCCACCGAACTCGCCGACAAGGATCGGCGCAATGTTCGTCTTGCTGATGTAGCCCCAGTAGGCATCCCAGACAGCGGGCAGGTTGTTCGGAAAGCTGGAATCGCTGAACCAGGTCTGCGCCGCTACGCCCGGACCGTAGTCATGCGGCGAATATACAACCTGGTTGGGTACATTCAGCACGACCGGGTAATTTTTGACCCCTTTGAGGTTGCCGCCCCACCAGTAGCCGCTGGATTCGCCTTGGACGTTCTTTTCGACGCCTTCGACGATGATCAGCCAGTTCGGGTTGACGGCAAGAATGGCGTTGCCTGCCCGCTGGGCCGCCAGACGCCAGTCGGTGCTCAGGTCGCCCGTTCCCCAGCTCGCCGGTCCATGCGGCTCATTGTGCAGATCCGCTCCGATCACTGTGTCATTGCCTTTGTAGCGGTTCGCCAGCATCGTCCAATCGCTGATCCAGCGCGTCTCCGGATAGGCGGAGGTATACCACAGCTCGGATTGGGCATTGCCGTCCGGGCGATGCTGGTCGAGGAAGATTTTGAAGCCTTTGGCTCCCGCTTTTTGAACCAGCTTATCCATGACCTGAATCGGGGTTAGCCCTTGCAGATCGGGATTTTTGCTGAAATCAATGCCCGCGATTTGCGAGCTGGCGTCAAACATCTGATTGCAGTAAGGCAGGCGGATCAGGTTATAGCCGTTCGCCTTCATTTGATCCAGCATGCTGTCCATCGACCGCGACCATAGGCCGTGCGGCGCAAAGTTGGTCGTCTCGAAGCCAAACCAGTTAATGCCGTTAAATACGGCCTGATTGCCGCTCGAATCGACGATTTTATTGCCCGATGTATGATAGTAGTTCGGTGCCGCCTGAGCGCCTGCCGCGGCCAGTCCCAGCGAGGACACGGTCAGCGACAGGGCAGCGAGCACTTGTAGCATCCGTTTTTTGAACAAAGCTGCTCAGCTCCTTTTGGCAAAAAAGTTATGGTGCGGTTCCCCACTTCAAGACGCCGGAAACATAGCCGGTCACCTTGGTCCAATCCACAAACGCAGTGGCGGTAGCGTTAAAAGAATAATCATTAGCCTGGTTATAATTCGACCAATCGGACTTGTTCACACGCGTCTGCACCTCCAGTGTCGCTCCCGGGGCCAAGGTCCCCGCGCTGCTGGTGAAGCCAATCTCCAGATACGTATCCGTGTTCGCGCCCGATGCGGAAACGAAGCTGCCGGTGACGCTGCCTGAAGGTAGTCCCGTGTAGACATTGGCCGCCCAGTCAACGTTAAACGTCTGCGCTTGCGTGCCGTCCTTCGTGTAATAATAACGCAGCTTCAGATCGGTGAGATTCAAGCCGCTTGAACCCGTGTTGGTGACGCGGAAGCGCGGGTACAACTGGTTGGACGTCGCTGCCGTGTTGGCATTCATCGCCTGAACCTTGATGGCGCCCGGGCTTGATGTTGGCGTTGGTGTTGGTGTTACCGTTGGTGTCGGTGTCGGTGTCGGTGTCGGTGTCGGTGTTACCGTCGGTGTTGGTGTTGGTGTTGGTGTTGGCGTTACTGTTGGTGTTGGCGTCGGGGTTACTGTCGGCGTCGGCGTCGGCGTCGGTGTTGGTGTTGGCGTTGGCGTTACTGTTGGTGTTGGCGTCGGTGTCGGTGTTGGCGTCGGCGTCGGCGTCGGCGTATTGTTGCCGATCGGCACCTGCGGATACGCATTTTGAATCAACATGACGAATTGGTTATGGAACCAGTGACCGGCCAGCGGAGCATTCGTCATCGCGCCGGTTTTTACGCCCGCGGACGTCGTATAGGTCGGATCGCAGTTCGGGTCCGCTCCTTTGCCCTCGTCGTTGGCAATTTGCGTGCTGGCGCCGTCGGATTCGCCTGGAGGCTTCACCCACACGAAAGCGTCGAGATGCGAATTCGGGTAGCCGGAAGGCGCTGCTTGCGGAGGAACGCCCAATCCGGCGCCATTCACATTGCACCATAAGCCGCGGTGGTCGCGGCGGTCAATCCGGCCGGAGTTGACATATGCGTTCACTTCGGAGCCGCTCGCTCCGCTGGGACGGTTGGCTCCGCCCCAGCCGTTGCGCGATGTATCGATCAAAAAGCCGATGTTCGTCGGCCAGCCGGCGCTGACGAAATGGCTGTACAAGGAAGCCGAAAAATCGGATTCGTCAAAATTCGGATTCCACTGGTAGTAATTGGACGAGCGTATCGGCTGCCCGCCGACGTTCAGGCTGGAATCGGTCAAATAAGGCTCGGCAACCGGCGTATAGTTGGATGTGTTCGAAATAAAGCCGTCTACGCTGGCCAATCCTGCAGTGGTAGCTTGCACCGTGCTGGTGAACAGCTGAACGACGCCTTGCAGGTTGTTGTCCCAACCGAGCCAGCCGGAATGCCCGATATCCATATACGTATACACGTTGGGAATTGCGTGCAGCTTGTTCAGGGCATACTGGATGCCGGAGACGTAAATGCCAGAGGAATTGGCCTGCGCGCAGGCGTTGACACTCAGATTCGTTACCAGATTCGGCAAGCCGTCGGGCTCGACAACCGCGATAATACGGATATTCTGATATTTCGCTTTGGCAAAAATAGCGGCGATGGCATCAATGTAGCTCGTTTTATACGTCTGCAGGCCCGCTTGGGTTAACGGCAGCTCGCCGTTGGATGCTAAAGCGGCGCAATCGCGTCCCGGCAAATCGTAGATGACGAAGGTTGCCGTAATCGGCGTAGAGCCCGTCTGCTGAGCCAGCGCTGCATCCAGATGGCCCTCCAGACCCAGCCGCCCGCTATTCTGGCCGCCCCCGCCAATCGCTGCAATCCGGTCCAGCCAAATGGCCGTCGGATACGTTTTGATCGTTTGCATTCTGGCCTTGAGCGTACTGTCGCTCGTTTGCGCAATGGACGTGTCGATCAGCGCTGCATAATCGTTATTGATGTAGCTGGTCGCGCCGACAAAGGGATTATCGACATGCGAAGCCGCTTGAACAGCGGGCTCCAGCGGCCCGAACGACAACACGCCGCCCAGCGCCAGCAGACCCATCAGAACAACATTCAAACCTTTCCGTGCACGCGCGCGAAAATTCAATGCATTCACAGCTCCTTTTACCATGATAGGTGCTCTCAGTACTTCTTGCCTCCGCGGCCGGAATCCGCGCCGCCGATTGCTGTTTTCACCATTCACCCCCTTTTCTGCGTTACGTTCATCATAAAACGTTTTCAATTGACCAACAACCGTGATTTATTAACCCACCTTTCACATTTTTTACTTTTTTTTCTTGTTTTTTGAGCTTTGTCAGAATTTTTTCTTTACTATTTTGCCGCAAAATTTGTATATTTGTATTAGAAATATGAAATTTGCCGATAGCCGGAACCGCTGAGATCGCCTTGTGCATGCGCAGCGGCTCCTTCACACCATTTTTGTAAAACGTTTTCCGATCATGCAGAGCATGATCGCAGAAGGAGGAACCCGCATGTTTACAGTCATGGTCGTCGATCACGAGCCGCAAAGCCGCAACGAGCTGGCCTCATTCCTGCAGTCGGACGAGTTCCGCGAATTCAGCTGCGTGGCAGCAGCGGACCGCGAAGCGGCGCGGGAGCTGGCGCACGCTTCTGCTCCCGACATCGCTTTGATCCGGCTCAGTCTGCCGGACGCCGGCGGCATGGAGCTCATCCGCGAATGGAGGGCCTCCGGTCTGCCTACCGTATGTATTTTGCTTACCGCCACCGATGAATGGCGTCCTGAAGACGATCCGTTCGCTCAAGGCGCATTTGACTGCCTCAGTCTGCCGCTTTGCTCGCGCGCAGTGAAGCAAAGCGTCATGGAAGCGGCCCAATTGCTTCTAAATCGTTCCCGCCGCCACGGCAGCCTGCAGCAGCTGCAGCGCCACTGGCGCGAGCATCTGCGCAGCGCCAAAGCCGAGACGCTTCGCCGCTGGGTGACCACCGACCGCAGTCCGCTGGAAAACCGGCGCGACTCGCTCGAAGCGCTGCAGCTGGCGCTCACCTTTTCGCGCGCTCACGTCGGCGTCGTCCGGCTCGATTACGGCTCGATCCACGGCGGCCCGCACAAGGAGCAGGATCTGGAGCTGCTGCGCTATGGCGTGATGAACATTGTGCAGGAAACGCTGTCCCCCGTCTATTCCGGCCTGCTGGAAGCGTTCCGCGACGGCGAGCATATCGTCTGGATCGGCAACTACCGCGGTTGGGTGGCGGGAAGGCTGAAGCTCCATCTGCCGCTGCTGCAGATTAACCTGCGCAAGTATTTGCGCCTGACGGCCAGCATCGGCATCGGTATGCCACAAGAGAACATCAACAGCGCCGCCCTGTCCTACCGTCAGGCCCGCGAAGCAGCGGAAGCGCGATTTTACGCCGGCCGAGGCGGCTGCTACTTCTACGAAGAGGAACGCAGCGCAGCGGGCAGCGCAGCTCTCGATGCCGCCCACGCCGAACGTGAGCTGTACGGGCTGGAAATGGGCATCGTCGACGCAGTTCGCACAGGCAGCCAAGCCAAGGCGCTGAACGGTATCGCGCTGTGGCTGGAGCACTGTCGCAGCAAGGCGCAATATTCACGCAGCGAGCTGATTCTGCGGGCGGCAGCCCTGATCGGCGAGCTGCGCCGCCAGCTTTTTCAAAGCGCGGGCAGCCCTTGGCCGGGCGAAGCGCAGCTGGAGGAAGCCGTTGCCAAGCTGGCCCAATGGGAGACATTCGACGAGCTTGCCGCTTCCTTATCCGAGATGGTCGGTGCGTTAGCCGGCCACCTGCAGCGCAGCAAGCCGCTTCATCGCGTCATTCAGGAGGTGCTGGAGCTGATCAGCGGCAAATACGATACCGCGCTCACCCTGGAAAGCGCCGCCAAAAGCGTCTACGTATCTCCGGTCTACCTAAGCCGGCTGTTCAAAAAAGAAATGGGCGTCAATTTCCTCACCTACCTGCATCATTACCGGATCGCCCAGGCCAAAAAGCTGCTTGAGGAGCAGCGCATGAAAATTGTCAGCGTCGCCAAAACGGTCGGCTACCAAAACGAATGCCATTTCAGCATCACCTTCAAAAAATGGACCGGCCTTACGCCCAGCGAATATCAAAAGCAGCACCGGCGCGCATAGCGGTGGGCCGAGGCTGCGCCCCCGAGCTGCCGCTGAACGAACAGCCGAACAACCGCGCCGATCATTCGGCGCGGTTATCTTGACGCGGTTCAGCAGGTCGCAAAATCCGCGCCCGCCGCGCAGAAACATCCTCTAGCCGCCGCATCCTTGACCGCCCGCCAATTGACGAGGGGCGGCATCAATTTTATAATGGACATTGCCGATTCTGTAAGTCTCTTATCGAAACAAAAGGACGTGAATCCTTGAAATATTCCAAAGCAACCAACTACGCGCTGCACGCGATGATGCACCTGATGGCCAGCGCTTCCAGTAAGCCTGTCGGCGTACAGCAGCTTGCGAAAACGTTACACGTTTCCCCGACGTATTTGTCCAAAATTTTAACCAGCCTCGTCAAAGCGCGGATTATCGAGTCCGCTTCCGGCGTCAACGGCGGCTATCGGCTGCTTGCGACCCGCGAGGACGTGTCGTTTTTCGACATCATTCAAGCTATTGAAGGCTCAGGCTCGCTATTCGACTGCAATCTCGGCCATCCGCCGGATACGTGCCTGATTCAACGCGTCATGACCGAGGCCGAGCAAGCGATGGAACAGATGCTCAAGCAAAAAAAACTGATCGACCTGTGTGCCGAATTTTCAAGCGTGCCGATGTAGAGTCGGACGCCAGACGCTGGCACGGTGAAAATCGGCTTGTCCGCTGGCATAAGCTCCCCCGCCTTCGTATATGTATGCGGTAAATCGCTTTGATTTGACCTGTAAGGAGTGGACTCTGCGATGCTGCATGATTGCATCATTATTGGCGGCGGGCCGGCCGGACTGAACGCCGCGCTGCTGCTTGGACGCGCCCGGCGCTCGGTGCTGGTGCTCGACGGAGATGCGCCGCGCAACGCCGTGACGCGCCAATCACACGGCTTTCTCACCCGCGATGGCGTGACGCCCGGACAGTTCCGCGACATCGCGCGGGCCGAGGTCGCCCGCTACCCGTCGGTCGAGCAGCGCAAGGCCGAGGTGACGAACGTGCGACCCACGGGAGCAGCCGGCTTTGTCGTCATCACGGCCGACGGCAGCCGCTTCGAAGCGCGCAAGGTGCTGCTGGCGACCGGGCTGAAGGAAAGCCTGCCGGCGATTCCCGGCCTGCGCGAGCATTACGGCAGCAGTCTGTTCAATTGCCCGTATTGCGACGGCTGGGAGCTGCGCGACCTGCCGCTCGTGATCGTCTCGGCCGGCGAGCAGTTGTTCCATATGGCGAAGCTCGTCTACAACTGGAGCCGCGATCTGCTCGTCTGCGCCAACGGCACGCCCGGCTTGACGGCCGAGCAGCGCAGCGCGCTGGAGCGCAAGGGCATCGCCGTACAGCTCCAGCCGATCCAGGCCTTCGCGGGCGCGGAGGGACAGCTGCAGCGGGTCGTCTTTGCCGACGGCACGCACAGCGAGCGGCGCGGCGGCTTCGTTACCCCGCTGTGGCTGCCCGCTTCGCCCTTCGGCCGCGAGCTTGGCTGCGAGCTTGACGTGATGGGCGGCATCGTCACCGACGGCTTCGGGCGCACGAGTGTGCCGGGCGTCTTCGCAGCCGGCGACGCTTCCGTATTCGCCCCCTCCCAGCTCGTCATTGCCGCTGCCGCAGGTGGCCGCGCCGCGATCGGCATCAACGGGCAGCTGACGGAGGAAAGCTTTTTTGCCTAGCTTTGTGCGCTTTTTTGCAATTCTGTACATTCACCCAATCATTTTGTCCCCTGACGTCATATGCTGTTTTCGTAAGTCCTTAACAAACTTTAAAACTTGGAGGCTGATAAGCATGGGTGTTGTAGGTGCAGGCGTTGGTTGTGGAGTAGGCTACGGTGTAGGTACGAGCGCAGCTGCAATTCTGGTTCTGTTCATTCTGCTGGTTATCATCACTCGCTCGTTCGCCATCTGATCGAACGACATGAAGCGACCGCCCGGGCTGCCGGACGGTCGTTTTTTTTGTGCGGCGTCGGGACGTCGCGCTATAGCCCTTTTCCAGCATTCCCCTTGCCCGCCGTCAGCCGCTGTACACATAAAAGCCCGCCCGGACGTGGAAATTAAGTAGCAGTTTCCCATCATCATGCTGGAAGGAGCTTTACGCCTTATGAACCGACTGCTGCCCGTCTTTGCTTTGGTCCTGACGCTGCTGTGGACGACTACGGCCGCGGCCACGGCTGGGGAATCGGCTGCGCAAGCCGGAGGCCCGTACCATTTTGGCTTTCAAAAAAGCAAAAACGGCTCGCTGCCGTCCATCGATCAGGAAGGCTTCAAGCCGCTGCTGCAAAAATACGGGGCCGTTTTCACCGGCGACACCGCGCAAAAGGAACTGTATCTCACCTTTGATAACGGCTATGAGAACGGGTTCACCGCGCGAATTCTCGACATTCTGAAGGAAAAGCAAGTGCCTGCGATCTTTTTCGTCACCGGCCATTATATTGAAAGCGAGCCGGCGCTGCTGCAGCGCATTGTGAACGAAGGTCATCTGCTGGGCAACCATTCGTGGTCCCACCCTGACGTCAGCCAAATTTCCGCCGACAAGCTGGAAAACGAGCTGAACCGAGTCAAAACCGAAGCGCTAACCCGCACGGGGCAAAAAGAAATGCGCTACCTGCGCACACCGCGCGGCATCTTCAACGAGCGCAGTCTGGCCGTCAGCCGGCAGCTCGGCTACACGAACGTGTTCT
Source organism: Paenibacillus athensensis (assembly GCF_004514475.2). Lineage (GTDB taxonomy): Bacteria > Bacillota > Bacilli > Paenibacillales > NBRC-103111 > Paenibacillus_AL > Paenibacillus_AL athensensis. The sequence continues at coordinate 78,044 of NZ_MYFO02000013.1, forward strand.
GGTCTGTCGCCTACAAGGACTGGGACGTCAAGCATCAAAGAGGCCGGCAATTCGCCTACGACAGCGTGATGGCCCAGCTTCATCCCGGCGCGGTCATTTTGCTGCACAGCGTGTCCAAGGACAACACCGAAGCACTGGCGCAAATCATCGACGATGCCCGCAAGCAAGGCTATACGTTCAAAAGCCTCGACCAGATGACGGTGAAGGGGCCGTAAAGCGTCGACAGCGCTGCCGGACGGCTAACAAATTCGCCCATAAAAAAACCAGCCCGCGGCTTCAGCGAGCTGGTTTTCCCCTATTTTCGTCTCTTATGCTTTACGGGTATTGCAGCAACGTCCATTTTTGAGCTGCGCTGGCATTGGCATCCTGAACGACCATCTGCGTGCCGTCGGCCGTCCCGTTGTTGCTCGCCGTCAGCAGCTTGTTGCTGTTCGGGTTCAGCAGCGATAACGTTCCGTCGCTATTGGGCGTCACCCGCCACACCTGTGAAATTCCGCCGTTAGGCGTCCATAGATGCACAGCCGTACCGTTGGCCGTGCCGGCATACATCACGTCCAGTGTCTTGCCGCTGGATACGTGAACGAGCGTGTAATCGGTGTCGGTGATGCGTTTAAACTGCCATTTCTGGGCATCGGAATTATTTTGCGTCCAGAGCTGAATTTTGGTTCCGTCGGCCGTACCGTTGTTATTCACATCCAGCATCTTCCGGCTGTTCATCTCGCGCAGCAAATAGACGGCCTTGGTGTTCACAACCATTTGTGCAGCCGAGCAGGAATCAGTGAAATTACGATCGGGTCCGGCAGCGCAAACCCTGTAATAATAAATTTTTCCCGGCTCGAAGGTCGTATCGGTAAAGCCGACGGCCGGATCGGCATAGTTATTGGCCGGATTGATCCACGTAGATTTGTCTGTAGAACGCTCTACCACATAATACGAAGCTCCATAGACCGGACTCCACGCAATCATCGGAAAATACGGATAGTTGCCGCCATAGGAAGCCGACATGCGGAAATCCAGCGGCGTGATCGTGGCCCAAGCCGATTTGGAAATAACGGCGCCCGAGCTGTTTTTGACCGTGATCTGAAACTGCGCTTTGGAGATCGTAAATATTTGGGGGATTTCTACGACTGCGCTGGACCCGGTAAGATTCGTTGGCATACCTGGCACCGTCACCGTCGTAGTTAGCAGCTTTGTTTTCGCCGTAATGTCGTACGTATACCCGGTGCCCAGATTGGACCATGTCAGCTCGGCTTTGCTGCCGGGCAACTGGCGTGCCGATAAGCGAGGCGTCGGCGTCACAGCCGGATAAGCATTATTGATCAGCATCTTAAACTGATCATAGAACCAGAGGCCCGCCAGTGGAGCGTTCGGCATCGCCCCGGACAAAATCGCCGGATTGGAGCCGGAGGCCGCTTGAAAGACATAGCTCGGATTGCAGTTCGGATCCGGCTTTTTCCCGTCGCTATTCGGAATGTTGACGCTGGAGCCGTCGGACTGGCCGGGAGGCTTGTTCCAGACAAAGGCATCGAGATGCGAAGCGGCAAAATCGGCCGGAGCCGCTTGCGGCGCATAGCCAAGTCCCGCTCCGTTCAGATTGCACCACAGGCCGCGGTGCGCGCGTCTGTCGATTTTGCTGTTAGTCACGTAAGCGGCTGCCGTGCTGCCGCTGGCTCCCGCCGGACGATTCACTCCGCCCCAGCCATTGCGCGACGTATCGATCAGAAAGCCGATCGTGGATGGCCACCCGGCCTGCGTGAACTTGGTATAAAGCGCTGCCGTATAGTCGGACTCGTCAAAGTTCGGATTCCAGCTATAAAAGTTAACCGTCTTCACCTGACTACCGCCGACGGATTGATTCGGATTGGTCAAAAACGGCTCGGCGACCGGCGTGTAATTGGACGTATTGGTCACAAAGCCGTCTACGCTGGCGAAGCCCTTCTTCGTTCCCTGCACCGTCGTCGTAAACAGCGACACGACGCCGCTCAGATTGGCATCCCAGCCAAGCCAACCGGAATGCCCGATATCCATATACGTGTAGACGTTCGGAATCGCCGAAAGCTTGTCCAGCGCATATTGCACGCCCTGCACATAAATACCGGAATCCGACGCCTGCTTGCATTCGGGATCGCTCAGATTCGTCGTCAGGTTCGGCAAGCCGTCCGGTTCAACCATTGTCACAATCCGGATATCCTGATATTTGGGATTGCTGAAAATACCCGCTATCACGTCGATGTATTCCGATTTGTAACGGGCCAGCCCTGCCGCACTCAGCGGCAGCTCGCCGCCAGAAGCCAAAGCCGCGCAATCGCGTCCGGGCAAATTATAGATCACAAAAGAGGCGGTAATCGCTCCCCCTATCGGCTTCTGGGCCAACGCTTGGTCCAGATGATCGACGAGGCTGCGCCCGCCCGATGGATTAATTGCAGCAATGCGATCCAGCCATACCGCAGTCGGGTAGGATTTGATGGTTTCCATTCTGGCTTGCAGCAGCGGGTCGGACGTCATCGTGATCGATTGTTCAACCTCGCTGGAATAATCGGGGTTTACATAAGCAGTCGCCCCGGCAAACGGATTGTCCACGTGGGACTCCAAAGCAGCGGCCGGCGCTTCAATGGCCAGCAAGCCGCCAAGCATGACGAGGGCCATAAGCGCAGCCAGCAAACTGTGCCGCAAATTTCGTTTCATACGTACTTTCATTCATTCTGCACTCCTTCGTAAAATGTAGAAATCAGCCGTCCGTTCGTAAAACGTTTTCCGAATCCTCCTCGCCTTGTCCGCATTCAGGCTGAACGGCAATCCTGCAGCCCGTAGCCGAAGCATAGCGGAACCGAACGGCTGACGGACAGACCTAATTTGCCTGTAGGCGTCGTTCCGGGCAGACCCATGAGCGTTATAGGTCTGGACAACGGACAGGCCCGATTGCTTTTTGCACGAAAAAAAATCCCTTCTTCGCCTGCAAGAATCGCTTCCTGCCCGCTTCCGAGGGACTTCGTCTGCGGCAACGCCGCCGCTTACAACCAATGCTTTTTCTTGGCGATTCGGGCCGCTTCGGCCATGCTGGTTGCCGGGATTTTTTTCAAAATATGATTAATGTGGTTAGCCATCGTTTTTTCCGTAATCGGAAATTCCTTCTCGCGGTTCAGCAGCTCCGTCATTTCCCGGCGACCCAGTTCAGGATAGTTGTAATAATACGTCAAAATCACCTTCTCCGCCTTGGTGATTTTGGACTTCGTTTTGGCTGCCACGCTCAGTTGCAAACGCGCTTCGATCCGCGCCAGCAGCTCTTGTTTGGAAAAGGGCTTCGTCACATAATCGCTGGCCCCGGCCGCAAAGCCCTGCGCGATATCCCCGGCCGTCTGCTTGGCCGTCAGCATGATCACCGGCAGCTCCTGCGACTCATAATCGCAGCGAACGGCGCGGCATATCTCATAGCCGGACATATCCGGCAGCATCACGTCAAGCAGTATCACATCAAACAAGCTTTCGCGCAGCTTATCCAGCGCCTCCGTACCTGTACGGCAGACCTGCACGCCCCATCCCTGCGCGCTCAAATACCGCAGCAGCACACGGACATTCACCGGATCGTCTTCGACGACCAGAATGCGCGCGGTCCCGTTATCCTGTAACTCGGGCACAAGCGCCTCCGGGTCGGCCGCAGCCGCGACCTCAGGCAGAGCCGACCACAACGGCTTTGCAGCGGCAAGCTCTGCAGAAACGAAATCTTCGCTCTCCTCCTGAGCCAGCTGCGCCAGCGGCAGCGTCACAATGAAGCATGCCCCCTGTTCCTGCGCGGACTCGACGCGAAGCGTACCGCCGTGCAGCTCAACCAATTGGCGGGTGATCGCCAGTCCAAGCCCGACGCCGCGCTGAAGGACGCCCGATTCCTGAGCGGGCCCCTGCTCGAACGGCTCAAAAATCAGCTCGCGACGGTCCTCCGGTATGCCGTCCCCCGTGTCGGTCACGCGAATTTCTGCAACTGGACCGCAGATGGCCGCATGCAAATCGATCGCACCTTCACGCGTAAATTTGATGGCGTTGCCAAGCAGGTTGTACAAAATCTGCTCAAGCCGCGCCGCATCCGCTTCTACATAGATCGGAGTCCGCGCATGATTGCTCAATGTGACGGCACCGCCCTGCAGGAGAGGTCGCAAGGAGCCGATAACGTTTTCCGAAATGAGCGCCAAGTCGACCTTTTCCCGCTTCAGCACGATCTCCGCACGCTTGAGCACGGAAAAATCGAGCAGGTCGTCAATCAATCGGCTCAATCGTTCGCCGCTGCTCATCATCAAGCGCAAATCGTCGCGCATCGTATGGCTCATGGCCCCGTCACTCCCGTCGCTTCCGTCGACCAGCGCCTGCGCCAACCCTAACATCGCGTGCAGCGGCGTCCGCAGCTCGTGCGAGGTATTGGCAAGCAGTTGGTCCTTGACTCGCGCCATTCGCTCCAGCTCCTGATTTTGCAAGACCAGCTTTTGGGCATAATGATTCAGCTCCTTGGAATAGAGCTGCAGATGACGATGATCGCGCTCCGCTCGCCGCAGCTGCAAATAAAACAGGCAAAGCACGAACAGCAGCAGGCCGTATTGCGAGACGTAATACGTTCCAGGCCTGACCATGACCTGCACGAAATCGTACAAGCTTAACGCCAGAAATATGCCAAAGCCTGCAGCGGCGAGCCGCAGTTCCCGATCCCGAAGGGCCAGCCGAAGCAGCACATAGCCGGTAAAGACAATCGTGGCAATTTGCAGCCCATTAAACCCGTCAACGGCCCACAGCTTGTCATAGGGCTGAAACCCGACAAAGCAAACGGCCACCACGGCCTGCAGCATCGCGAGCCACCGAAAGAAACGACGGTGTGAAGCAGCCAGACGTTCCATGAACAAACAAAGTGCGATTGGTGCCAAACTGGTGCATGCTGCCAGACATTGGTTCCAGAAATACGGATTGTCGTATATAAAGACGCGAATATACAGGTTGTTGACGTAGCAAGCGCTCACCAGCACTAAAAATAGCGCCAGATACGGCAAATGCCTGTCCCTTGGCCTGCGCCAATACAGCAGGATAAAATAAACGGCCAGCAGCATAAACGCCGTAATAAACGGAAGCCGCTGCACCATATCCCGCTTCCACAGTTGATTGACAATCTGAAATCGGGAATCGATAAGGACCGGCCCGGAAAGGCCGATGAAGCGGCCGTCCGAGGTCAAGCGGATATGTAGCGTTTTGCCCGCCGGATCGGGACCCAGCCCAAACATATTCAGCCCGTAGCGCGGAAACTTCATGCCCGCTCCATCGGTATTTTGAAAGACCCGTTTCCCGTCCACAAACGCCTCGTAATTTTGCATAAGACCATAGGCGTAAAAGGCGCAATCGTCGCTGCAAGCCAGACGCTCGGGTACATGGAATTGCAGCCAGAGCGCGCGCCCGTTTTTAACGGACAGCTCCGGACCGTCGGCAGCATGCAGCCAATCGGTTCCGGGAGAGCCGTGCAGCCAGGCGTAATCGTCACCGGCCGCCGGCGAATCGCCCCAACGGTATTCAAAGGCTAGCGGTGGACCTTCATTCCATTCGGCCAGCCGCAGCCAGCCAACAAATCCAAGTATGACTGCCGCTGCCGCGAGCAGGCCGACCCACAGCTTTTTCACAAGTTGTCACACCTCCAATGGCAGGCCTGCCTGCGATCGTCTACAAAAAAAGCCGTTCGGAAGAACGACTTTACGTGAATTAATGAGCCTGTGATTCTTGTAACTGCCGGATCTCGTCTTCCGAAAGCCCGGTCGCCTGCGCAATCTTGGCGATTTCCAGCCCCATAGCAAGCAGGTTGCTCGCCACTTCCATTTCCTTTTCGCGCTTGCCCTCTTCCTTGGCGCCGTGAATCATCGATGCTTCGTCATGCAGCGCTTTTTGACGCATTTCGTAAAGCCTGCGGGCTTCCTCATTTTGACTCAAAAACTCAAGCGTATCCATCGCTTTTTGCAGCGCCGGCTCATTCATCGCAATAACCTCCCATAGTTCAGGTTTATCTACGCCTTTCAGAAACAATAGCCATTTGACCAGCTTGTCGGATAAACTGGCCTGCCGTTCTTGCAGCTTGGGCAATTCCATGAAATGAATTTCGATATGATCCGTTAAGACGATCCCTGTATGCTCTTCCCGCAAGTGAAACAAGTTATAGTAACGTTCATTGGGAATAAAATTAAAGTTCAAAATGTTGATCGTGATTGTTTTTTTCAAATTTTTGTAGATTTGACCTTCTTCCAATTGAGCAGCATACATCTTACTCCAATAATACAATGTACGCCTTTCAATATCGTAGCGGTTGAACAGTTGAATTTCAATGTTCACCTGCTTGCCATCGGAGGTTCGGGCATGTATATCCAGAATGGATTGTTTATCGTGCAGCGCATTTTTATCCAAGTAGGGATTTAAAATTTGAATATCCGTAATGGGACGCGGCTCGCTTTCCCTTAACGTAACATTCAGAAAATCCAGCAGGATATCCTTGTTTTCTTCAACGCCAAAAATCCGCTTAAATACAAAATCCACCTTCGGATCAAGTCTGTCGAACAACAGCACCACCCCATTCCTCTTCCCTTACAGTATACCATGAGGCTGTCGGTTCGGGCAGCCGTTGAGCGCAAAAAGGGACGAAAAACAAAACCAGCTCGACCGTTGGATCGAGCGCTGCTGGAGCCGCTGTCGGTGCCGGTGAATCTTGGCTTGTCTCAATTCGTGGTTGTTCCTGTTGTGCGGATGGACACAGTCCGCGTAACCCCATCCCACTTCACTTCGGCACCCAGCGCTTCGCTGACAAACCGCACCGGCACCATCGTGTAGTCTCCGACCAGCTGCGGCTCCACTTCCAGCTTAACCTCAGTCCCGTTCACACTGGCCTTGCGGCTACCGATCTGCAGCTTGATCTGCGAGCTCCCCTTAACGGCCATAACGGAACGATCCGCCTGATTCCAGTCGACCTTCGCACCCAGCGCTTCAAAAATACTCCGCAAAGGCACAAAAGTGTTGCCGTCTATCAACAATGGCACTTGGCCGTCAATCGCCAACCATTCACCATCAATTTCTACTGAAATACCCGGCGCAGGCTGATCGTCGAATTTCACTTCCACACCTTGCTCCTGCAAGGAACGCAGCGCAACAAGGCTGTATTCGTCCAGCGGGTTGCCGTCGGCATACACGGTATTCAAGTGGTTCGAAGTAAGGACCGGCAATAAATCGGCAATGCTGTTGTCGGACACATACACATACCCCAGCGAATCGCCATTCAGCCATAATGGGGAAAGATCGTTGATCCGGTTGCCGGAAAGCTCCAGCCAAACGAACCGCATGGAAGCCAGCGGGGTCACATCTTCAATCTGGTTGTTGGCAAGGAACAGCTCATTCATACGGGTAAGGCCGGCCAGTGGCCGCAAATCGGAAATGTTTGCATGGCTTGCACTCAAATGCCGCAGTTGAGTCAAATTTTTGAGCGGCGAAAGATCGGCAACCTGCGTGTTTGAAATATCAATGAAATTGATTTTCGTCAGTTCGGCAATTTCAGCCAAACTATCAAGCGGTTGGCCGCTGACAATTAGCATGGTTAAATTTTTAGCATATTCCAATCCCTTTAAGCTTGTAATGCCTTCATTTTGAAAAGCGTAAATTTCCTTCAGCTTCAACAAATCGTCTGGCGTCAATTCGCCGGAGGATTTATGAATAGAAGAACGAACAACTTTTTCCAGTGCCGGGTCGGCAATTAATTTCGATTCCGCCTGCGCCGCGGGGATGAACAAAGCCAGCAGCAGGATCAAGCCGAGCAGCCATGCAGCAGCTCTTTTTCCAGTTTGGCTCACGACTTGTTTGGTGTCATTGCGATGTTGTGTCAATCCAATACGCTCCCTTTTTATTTCATATAGTTAAATGAATAATAAGGAAAATTATAACCGCACAACGATAGACACGCTACAGAAAAAAAGCACCCTCCGGCACATAAATGCCGAAGGATGCTTGCAGTTGTTTAGCAGGTTGGCAACAGCCGGATTACCAGCCGACGCGCAGGATCAAGCCTTTCGGGCTGCCGATCTCCAAGTAAGCGGCTTGCGTATTGACGTCGTCGTAAGCAAAGCCGTAGGCGAGACCGCCGATGCTGTGGTCATGCCAGAATTTGGCGTAATAGTTGGCCGGAGCCGCTTTGTAATAGTTGCTGACGATGTTCCAGTTACTGTCGTTCAGCACGTGGCGGTTGATGGCGGCGCAGGTTTGCGCATTCGTCAGCGCGCCGTCGCAGCGCAGGATGTCCTGCGTCGAGTAGGACGAGTAGCCGGCGAAGTAGTTAGCGTTGGCGCCGCCCGCAGCAAAGGAGCCGTGGATCGGCGCAACGATCCGGTAAGGCGCTTGCACCGTGCCCAGCGATTTGAATGCTGTAGGCACTTCATTGGAATATTTCGTAAACAGGCCGGAACGCGTTTCGGATTCGAACTCACCCACGGTTTGGTCGAAGCCACCGTTGCTGACCAGACGATGCTGCAGCGGGAAGCCGAACATGTCGACGCGCGTAGTGTTGCCGTGGTAGCCGTCGTTGTCGACGGTAAATTCGATAAAGTCAAAGTATACGTTCAGGTTCGGGTCGCTCGGATTGTTGATGTCCGGACCGGCGAAGCCTGTGTCGTATGTTTTGATGTAGCAAGGTGAGCCTACGCAAATGAACATGCGGCCGGAGGTGACTTTCGGCATGCTGGCCCAGCCGGCGTCACTGATTTTGTGATAGATGTTGGCATAGTTTTGACCGTTTTTCGTCAGATGGCCCGAAGCGTCGTTCAAGGCATTGGAGATGGGCAGCAGGTTGCCGCTCAGGTCCAGATAGCTCCATTTGCCGTTAGCCGGGTTGATGCCGAGCACACCCCAATAAATTTGGCTATCCGGATAAGCGCCGTTCGTGCCGTTCATTACTTTCACCGACATCACGCCGCTGCCGACCGGAGCCGGAATCGAGGAGGCCGCGATCGAGTTGATGCTGGATGCGCCGCTGGAGATCGTAAACGATGCGCTGGCAACGGCCGAGTTGGTCATGCCGGATTTGATCGCAATCGCTTTCAGCGTTTTGGACGAGGAAATGTTCACAGGTCCGGAATATACGGTCGAAGAGCCGGTTGGCGTGCTGCCGTCCGTCGTGTAACGGATCGTCGCGCCGCTGGTCGACGTCGTGATCGTTACGTTCTGGGCCGTCGTATACGTGCCGCCGCCAGGGCTGAACGATGGCGTTGCGACCGTTGTCGTGCCGCCCGTGCTGCCTACTGTGTAGGAGAACCAGCCTGTGTCGTAAGCCGGGGAACCGTTATTGTACGTAAAGGAATAGCTGATGACGTTGCCGGAAGCGACGCCCGTCACATTTTGCTCATAGCGGGTTTTACCGCTGTTGTAGGTCATGCGGAGATTTTGCTGGGCGCCGGAGTTCACTGTGTAATGAACATCTACCCAAGTGGTGCTGACATTCGATTTGAACCAGATTGTCGCCGTCGTGCCCGATACATCAACGCCATTCGTATAATCGGCCGCTGCAACGTTCACGATAAACAACGGCATGCTGGCAAAAATCAGCAGTGCGCAAAGCATAAAAAATTTCTTCAACGAATTCGCCTCCATTTGATTTTGAGTTTGGATATTACGGTTAATGATCCCGCCTTCCACGGACAAATTGAGCTGCGCGGCGTCAGGACAACGCCTGTGGGACGTCTGTCCGCGAACGAGCCTGCGCTTTATAGTAAGCGCTTACTTTTATCAATGTCCCTCCTTCGGCCTTTCTCCTGCCCGGGCGTTACGATAGGCTCGAAATTGTTAACGCTTTCAGGTACATGAAACCAGATAATCGGCAGGGATTTATAACCAATATAATTCGAAATTTTCGAGTAGTCAATCGGTTTTATCCGAAAATTTAACGAAAATATTCGATTTGGAGCACGTTGGTTTGGTTTTTTTGTAAATTTATCCTTGGTTATCGGTATTTTCTTCATGAACTTTTGCTTTTTATGGTTTTTTGCACATATAAATTACTTTCGTTCATTTTCGTAAATATCCTAAAATTTTCGAATGCTTCAGGCGATGCGGCTCGCTGCTTATCGGCTTGTAGAAAGTCACAATAGTGCTCATTTCAGATACAACTTTTGCAGAATTTTCCGGTTTTTCCGCTGTACAATAAAATGGGCTGCTGGAACAGCCATTACTCAGAATCAAGGAGGCAAGATGATGAAGCTGCTGCAAAAAACAAGCGTTGCGCTTACCGCGCTAACGTTGCTCTTTTCGACCGCCACGGTGGACGCCGCGACGAATCTACGCGCGATCTACAAAGGGCCGAATTTTGTCGCACTGCTGTGGGATTACTCCCCCGGCGAAAACAACAACACGGTTTACAATCTGTACCGGGACGGGGCGCTGATCTACACGGGCGCCAGCTACGGCTACACCGACTACACGCTGACGGCCTGCACGAACTATACCTTTACTGTTGCGCCGAAATACGGCGGCGCAAGTCCCGTGTCGCTTACGGTCAAAACGAATTGCTTATAGGCTCATCTCCCCCCTTGAGTCGAGCCGGATAAAAAAAGACCTCATCCTCCGAAGCTTCGAAGATGAGGTCTTTTTCCATGTACGCCTAGTCACAAAAATGCATGAATGAGAAACAATATCGCAAAGGCCAGCCCCAGGCGCAGATGCCATTTGCGGTCCAGCCGTTTGTAGCGCAGCAGCCCGGATACGGGGACCGGAAGCAAAACCAGCAGCGCGAGCAAGCCGCTGATATTGTTAAAATCCCAGACAAAGCCGTGCAAAAAAACGGCAACCGCGTGCAAAATGATCAGCGCGATCGCGAGGATCGCCGCTGGCGTATGCCAGGTGCGGACAAAGCGCAGCAGGATCGCCAGCCATTTTTTTACCTGCGTATAGCCGCTCAGCTGCCGCAGCTTGATGATGCGCTGCAGCACGTAATAGGCCAGCACGAAAAACAGCAGCAGCCGGGCGTTCGAGCCGAAATTTTTGAACGTATGCTCAAATTGTCGGCTGTGCCATGTTTGCGCCGGCATATGCGCCAAGCTCCACAGCTGCCACACGAGCAGCACCAGCGCAGCTGCGGCGGCGATGGTGACGCCAAATCTCTCTTTCCGCGGAATCCACGCCGTTTGGCGAACTGCCGCTTCCCGTTCTCTCATCCTAACTCCCCCTCATTGACGCTGCTCTATACGTTCAGATTGCCCTGAAATTCGGTTGTACAATACCGTCTTCCTCATTCGTCAGGCTTCCAGAATATCCCTGCCTTCAGCGCTCCAGCGCCTCCGGCTTCGGCCCCTGCAGCCCTCGCTGTCCGATTGCTTGCAGTATAGCAGCGATAGCTGAAACGCGCCTGAATGCAAGCTGAAGGTTTGCTGAAGGCGGGAGCCGGCGGGCCGGTTCCCGGCAGCGCAGCTTCCGTCGCGCGTCACGGGCAGCGGGCCGCTCGCCGCTGGCGGTCGGCAGCCGCACGGTGACCGCGGCTACATCGCGCGGTAGCGACGGCCGCCGGCGACGTTGCGCAGACGCAGCGACGGCCGCTGCCGCGCAAAAAGACCTTGGGCTTCCGCAGTCATGTCAGGCGGAAGCCCAAGGTCTTGCCATCCGTCGCCCGACGCGGGGCGACGTTTAACGCGCGGCTGCCGCTTCCAGCGGCCGCGCATCCGTGCCTGCGGCGGCAGGCGCAAGCGCCGCAGCGGCTTCGCCGACGAGCCCGTACGGCAGGCACAGCGGCATGCCTGTGCGCGGGTCGGGCACTACGTCGGCTTCAATCGCAAACACCTCGCGCAGCATGTCGCAGGTGACGACCTCGGCCGGGCAACCTTCGTACAGCACCCGGCCCTGCTTGATCGCGACAATATGGTCTGCATATTGCGCGGCATGGTTCAAATCGTGCACCACCATCACGATCGTCCGGTTTTCTTCGCGGTTCATGCGCAGCAGCAGCTTGAGTACCTCCAGCTGATGGGCCATATCGAGAAACGTCGTCGGCTCGTCAAGGAACAAAATATCCGTGCCCTGCGCCAGTGCCATCGCAATCCAGGCCCGCTGCCGCTGACCGCCCGACATCTGCTCGACGGCCCGGTCGGCCAGGTCGGCCAAGCCGGTTACGTCCAGCGCCCAAGCCACCATCTCGCGGTCCTCGCGACTCATCGAGCCAAAGCCGCGCTGATGCGGAAACCGCCCGTAAGAGACGAGCTCGTGCACGGTCAAGCCCTCCGGAGAGACCGGATTTTGCGGCAGAATCGCCAACTGCTTGGCCAGCTCCTTCGTGGGCATATGGTGGATCGAAGCGCCGTCCAAAAACACGCCGCCGCCAGACGGCCGGAGAATCCGCGCCATCGCTTTGAGCATCGTCGACTTGCCCGAGCCGTTCGCTCCAACCAGCGCCGTAATCTTTCCCGTCGGGATCTGCAGGTTGAGCTCCTCTACAATCGTCCGGCTGCCATACGCAATCTGCAGCCGCTCCGCCACCAATCCGGTCATGCACACTCGCTCCTTCATCTTCGGGTTTATATATAGAGATTGATAATCGTTCTCACTATTTACAATGATAATCGTTCTCACTTTCGCTGTCAAATGATTTGCAGCACAAAATGCGCTATAATAAAGCTACATAATTCGAGGTGATGATCATGAATCAACAGCTATGTCCCCGATTTGAAAAAGCGATTGAAATTTTGAGCAAGCGCTGGACGGCGCTGATCGTCTTTCAATTGCTGGCCGGCCCTCAACGATTTGTGCACATTGAGAACGGACTGCCCAATCTCAGCGGCAAGGTGCTTTCCGAGCGGCTCAAGGAGCTGGAGCAGGAAGGCATCGTCAGACGCGAGGTGTTCCCGGAAAGTCCCGTCCGTATCGAATATTCGTTAACCGATAAAGGTCGTGCGCTTGCGCCGATTTTCGGCGAAATCGGCCGCTGGTCGAGCGACTGGGTGGAGCTGCCCGGCGAAGCGTCCGCTTGCTGCCCCGATATCGCCGCAGCCAAGCCGCAGCCCGAGTCATAAACAGCCCTGCAACGGGTGATGCCGACTTCAAGCAGGCGGCGGCCTCCCTTTCCGCAGCTCGCGCGACTACCGGAGCACGTTGCCTGCCATAAGGAGGCTGTTTGCCCCCCCAACCTTCACCCCTATGCCATAAAAATGACCCCACTCTCCACTTGACTGTGGATTTTGGGGTCATTTTTGGATTTCGGACCGTTCCTTTGTCGTTTGCAGCCTTCGCCTAGCCCTTGACGGAGCCGGCGGTAATGCCGCGGGTAATCTGATCGGTGAACAAGAGGTAAATCAGAATCGACGGAATCGCGATGATTGACAATACCGCAAATTGCGCGCCGTAGTTCGAGGAGTATTGCCCCATGAAGTAGACGACGGCAAACGGCAGCGTGCGCAGCGAATCTTTGTCGATGTACGTGACCGCCATGATGAATTCGTTCCAGCAAGCGAGGAACGCGATAACGGCAACGGCAGCGAGCGCCGGCCGCAGAATCGGTAGAACTACGCGGAAGATCAGGCCCGGTACGCTCAAGCCGTCGATGACGGCGGCTTCCTCCAGCGCCCGCGGGATCGTCTCCATAAAACCGGAGATCAGGAACATGCTGATCGGGATCTGGAACGCCGCATACGGCAGAATCAGCGAGAAATAGCTGTTGAGAATGCCCGCTTCCTTGAACAAAATAAAGTTCGGCAGCAGCGTAGCGTAAATCGGAATGATCATGCCGACCATGATCAGCGCGAACACCGGCTTCTTCAGCTTCCATTCCATGCGTGTAAACGCGTAGCCCATCGACACGGAGAACACGACGATGATCAGAATCGAGACTAGCGTGACGAGCAGGCTGTTAGCGAACAGCAGCGGGATGTGGGCGTTTTTGAACGCGTCCGTGTAGTTTTTCCACATCGGCGGATTCGGCCACTTGAGCAGGGACGAGCCGTAGAAATCACCGCTTTTCAGCAGGGAGAAATCCAGAAGCCAAATGAGCGGGAACAGCTCCAGCACGACCAGCACGACCATGAACACAACGAACAAAATGCGAAGCAAGCCTTTATTGCCGCCGACGGTGACGATATGTTCTTGTACTTTGTTTTTCATATTAAAATTCACCTACTTCCCGTTTCATCACGCGGTTAAGCCCGACGGTGACAACGAGGCAAATAACCACAAACAGGATGGCGATAGCGTTGCCGTATCCATAGAGACCTTCTCGAAACGCTTTGGAATACAAATACGTGGACAGGAATTGCGTGCTGTTGGCCGGCCCGCCGCTCGTGAGCAAAAAGACGGTTTCCATTTGCTTGAAGGCCGAGACGACTGCCAGAACGATATTGACCCGCAAAATCGGGCCGAGCAATGGCAATACGATTTTCAAATTAAGCTGGGTTTGCGTCGCTCCATCGAGCATCGCCGCTTCGTACAAGTCGCGCGGCACCCCTTTGACACCTGCGTAGTAAAGCAAAAACGCGTAACCAAAGCCTTGCCACATGCAGACGAAAATGATACAGGCAATCGCCAGCTCCGGCTTGCCTAGCCAATCCTGCTTCCAGCTGGAGAGGCCGATCTCTTCGAGCACATGGTTTAACAAACCGAACTGCGTGTTAAAAATGCTGACCCAAAGCTTGGTCGATACGAACGTGGAAATGATTGACGGGATAAAAATACATATCCTCAGCAGCTTCTCCCACCGGCCGCAGTATTGCACCAGCATGGCGATAAAAATCGCAAACGGATGCTGGAGGAACACCAGGGCGAGTCCGAGCCAGATGGAATTCATGAGCGCCTTCCAGAACACGCTGTCGTGGCGCATAATTTCCCAATAGTTATCGAACCCGATCATTTGGTAGCCTGCGACGCCGTCCCAATTCGTCAAGCTGTAGTACAAGCTGACGACAAGCGGAACAAAGATCATTCCGGCAAACAGCACAAGGCCGGGGAAAACGAGCAGGAAAATGGTTTTTTTATCGCTAATGATTTTATGCATTCGGCCCTCATCCTATCCTATAGATAAGGGGCCACGTGAAAGACCGCAGCCCCTATCCGGTTATGGAATTTACTTCGCTGTAGCTTTGCTGGATTTGTCAGCCGTGTCGTCAATCGAATTCGAGAAGTCTTGCGGATTGATTTTGTCGGATTCCAGCTTTTGAATCGTATCGTAGTAGGTTTTGAGTGTGTCTGGCGTGAATTTATCCTGGTTCACAGTACCGCTGTAGGATTTAGCTGTGTTGAAGATCGTTGTCAGATCTTTTTGAACCGGCGTTTCTTTGCCTGTTTGGAATTGATCGTATTTTTGAGCCGGGAACGTCACGCCTGCTTGCCATACGGATTTCGCCCAGCCGTCCGGACGGAACATCCAAGTCAGGAAGTCGATCGCTTCTTTTTTGTGCTTGGAGTTGTTCGATACGGAGTAGCCGCCGCCGAACCAAGCTGTCAGATCGTCGGTTGTGCCTTTGCCGCCGTCAATCGTCGGGAACGAGAATGCGCCGATGTTGTTTTTCACTTCATCCGGGAAGTTGGCGTCTGTAGCGATACCCATTTCCCACTCGCCCATCATGTACATCGCCGCTTTGCCTTGGCCGAACATGTTGCGCGCTGCGCCGTAATCGTTGTTCAGGAAGCCGTCGCCAAACGCGCCTGCTTTGATCCAGTTTTGCATTTCAGTCGCTGCGGTTACAACAGCCGGATCTTTGAAGGAGCCGGAACGATCCATCGCTTTGTGGGAAACGTCCCACGTGCCGGAAGCGCGTTGTACGAGCGTATCGAACCAGATACCCGATGGCCAAGGATCTTGACCGTCCATTGCGATCGGTACGATTTTGTTCGCTTTCAGCTTGTCGATCGCTGCTTTCAGATCAGCTGTTGTTTTGGGAACCTGAATGCCGTTGTCAGCGAAAATTTTCTTGTTGTAGTAGAGCACGAAGAAGTCGGAGTTTCTTGGGAAGCCGTACAGCTTGCCGTTAGCGCTGAAGCCGTCAAGCGCCGCCGGGATGAAGCCTGCGTCCTTGAGCGAGTCGCGGTCGATTTCGGCCAGCGAGTTGTTCGAGAGCAGCGGTCCAAGGAAGCTGCTGTTGCCCCAGGAGCTGATGATGTCCGGCAGGTTGTTGGAAGCGTTATATACTTTAATTTTATCCTGATATTGCGGATCTGGCGAGAGGGTTTCGACTTTAATTTCAACATTTGGATGTTCTTTGGTGTATTGATCGATCAATTCCTGCTCGATTTTGCCTTGGCCGGCCGTGCGGTCGGAGTTGTTCGTAAAGAACGTCAGCGTTACTTTTTCTGCCGGCTTGTCTGTTGCGGCTGCTGTTGCTGCCGCCGTCGAAGTGGCGCTGCTGCCGGTATCTGTGCTGTTGCCGCCGCAAGCGGTCAATGCTGCTACCGTCGACAAAATTGTTAAACCGATCGCCGCTTTTTTCATATTGAGCGTTTTCATGTTTACCCACCTTTTCGAGAATGTTTTTTTGTGTTTCTCTACACTTTTTATTATAGGAGGGGTAAACGGAAATTATTAGATAGCGTTTTTCAGTATCTTTTGTATGATTCCAAACGTTTTGTCGGATGCCCTTGTACAAAGCGGCCGATTTTCAACCCGGTGGCGGGTCCTTTTGTACACATTTCAGAAGTTTTTGTATATTTCTTATATGTAAGCGTTTTCCTTGTTGCCTTTTTCGCATTTCTATTGAATAGTTGATTTATCCTATATACAAAACTTATGTACAAAGAAGGGCTGGAACATGAAGCCATTAGCCGCCTGGTATTACAATCTGCCGCTCTTGCGCAAGCTGCTGCTTTGGTTCGTCCCGCTGCTGATCGGCACGATCATGACGACGGGTTTTTTCGCTTATACGACCGCAGTCAATGAAATTATGACGAAAACCGGGCTGGAGCAGGAAGGCATCGCCACCCAAGCTGTCGATCATCTCGATTATATAGCTCAGGATGCGCTGAATATTACGGACTACATCTTCCTGACGCCGGAAATTCAACAGCTGCTCAATTCCGATTCGCAGACGTATGTGTCGAGCCGCGAGGTCGTCGATTCGATCAACCGGCTGATGGTGACGCGCCCGTATTTTCAATTTCTGACGATGTATTCGGCGCATTTTCAAACGATGCAGTTTAATAACAAGGGGCTGTCGTCGGCGATTCCGTTTGAGGAATATAGTGAAAGGTTTCATTATGACGGCATTTTGGCCAATCCGAAAATCGCCAATTGGAGCATTGAGCTGCCCAATCGCAGCAACAGCATTTTTCACGGCGACAACATGAACAAGCTGCTGCTGACCAAGGTGCTCAAAAGCTACACCAATATGAAGCCCGAAGGCGTGCTGATTCTCGGCATCGATGAACGCGATATTCGCGCATCGTATTCGCCGTTTCTCGGCCAGACGGAAATCGTCGTGTTCCAAGACGACGGCACGGTGCTGTCGGACAGCGGCGGGCGTTGGATCGGGCATTCGATAACGGAGCTGCCGTACTGGGTCGCGGGCCACAAGCCCGGCGAAGCGGTCGAAAGCGCAGTAGACGCCGACAAATGGCTGTATACCCATATCGAATCGACGGTGACGGGCTGGCATGTGCTGGTCGTGCAGCCGCGGGCCGCACTCGTGGAGCAGCTGAACCGGATCAAGTGGATTACCTCGCTGATTGTCATTCTGACGCTGCTGCTCAGCGTGATCGTCTCGTGGATTGTCGCCAGCGTCATTACCAAGCCGATGAAGCACATCGTCATTTCGATGAAAAAATTCCAGAAGGGCGATTTCACCCAGCAGGTGCCGGTGAACAGCCGCGACGAGATTGGCCAGCTCGCCAGCGGTTACAATATTATGGTCAAGCGCATCCACGAGCTGATCGAGAACGTGTTTGAGTCGGAAATCCGCCAAAAGCAATCGGAGCTGAAGGTGCTGCAATCGCAAATCAATCCTCATTTTTTGTATAATACCTTAAATACGATCGCGTGGTCGGCGGAAAAAAACAAGGACCCGCTCGTCGCCGAAATGATCTATTCGCTCTCCGGGATGTTCAAGATCAGCTTGAGCGCCGGGCGCGACGTCATTCCGCTGGATCAGGAGCTGAAGCTGGCTGAACATTATTTATTTTTGCAAAAGATGCGTTTTCCGGACAAGCTGACGTACGAAATTGAAGTGACGACCGATATCCGCGACTTCAGCGTGCCCAAGCTGCTTGTGCAGCCGTTGGTGGAAAATGCCGTCGTGCACGGGATCGAGCCGCTGAGCGGCGATGTCGGCCACATCCATGTGGCTGTCGTCGTACCCGAGGAAGGCGGCGTCCTGCATCTGGAGATCACCGACAACGGCGTCGGCATCGCCGAAGAGGCGCTGGAAAAGCTGCGCGAAAAGCTGCGCTCCGGCGAACCGGCCAGCTCCACCGAGCAAAGCTACGCCCTGCTCAATATCCGCAACCGGCTGCGCCTGTATTACGGCGAGGAGGCCGCAATGGAGATCGACAGCGTGGGCGGCTCCGGCACCCGCATTCGCTTGATTCTGCCCAATACGTGGAGGTAACCGACCATGCTCAATTTACTCATCGTAGAAGATGAACGCACCGTGCGCGAGGGCTTGCTGACCATGATCGACTGGTCCGCTCTCGGCATTCATATTTACGGCCAAGCCGAAAACGGGCTGGAAGCGCTGCGCCTGCTTGAATCGGGCGACGTTGACCTCCTGCTCACCGACATCCGCATGCCGATTATCGACGGGCTGCAGCTGATCGCCGAGGTGCAAAGCCGCAAGCTCGACATTGCCTGCGTGCTGCTGTCCGGCTTCAGCGATTTCGAATATGCGCAAAAGGCGCTGCGCCTCGGCGTCGTCGATTATTTGATCAAGCCGTGCTCGCCGCGCGACATCCGCACCACGTTCCAGTCGGTCGTCCAGCGGGTGCAAGACAAAATGCGCGTCGCCGCCGACTTGACCGGCCTGCAATTCGAGCTGCGGATGAACCGCAAGCTGGCGACCTCGCAGTTGCTGCTGCAATGGATGCAAGCGCCCAAGCTGCAAAATGAAGACCGCAAGGCGCTGATGAATCAGGCGCAAATGTCGATTGCCGCGCAGCACGTGCTCGTGATCGCGATCCATCCCGACGGCAAATCGCTGCGCGAGCTGAAGCTGCCGCCGCGCGATATGGAGCTGATCAAGTATGCCATCGGCAACATCGCTCAAGAGACGTTAGAGCACGCGCTGCTGCAGCCGATTGAAGTCGCGATCAAGGAGCAGGAGGTGCTGGCGGTGTGCAACGGCACCTACGAGCTGACGCTGGACAAGCTCAACAAGGGGCTGGAGCGGCTGCAAAACAATCTGAACCAGTATTTGAAGGTGTCGGCGACGATCGGCGTCAGCGACTCCAAAGAAAGCATCGATCTGCTGAGCGAGGCGTACCGTGAGGCGCATGAAGCGGTACAGATGCGGTTCTACAAGGGCGCGGGCAACTGCTTTTTTTACCGCAACGTGCCTTCGCCCGCAGCGCCGGCAGCGGAGCCGGGCAGCGACACCGATCTGGTCAAGCTGGAGCAATCGATTGTCGATCAGCTGCGCGCCGGGCTGTACGCCGAAGCGCTGAACGATACCGAGCTGTGGCTGACGGGGTTCCACGATCCGAACCTGTATGACCGCTCGACGATCAATATGCACACCTATTCCCTGGTCGTGCGGTTGCTGCATCTGGCCGAAGAGCTGGGCGTCGCCGAACGCTTGTCTACGGAAACGTTCAAAAGCCTGCCCGCACAAATCGACGTGCTGGAAACGTATGAGGAATTGGCCGGCCTGGTGTCCAAAGCGATCCAGCAACTGGTCGAAGCGCTCAACTCCAACAAGACGCCGCGGCGCAAAATCCAGCAGGCGCTCGACTACATCGCCCGGCACTACAACTCGCCCGGCATTTCGCTGGCCGGAGTGGCCAAGGAGCTGTTTGTGTCCAGCACGTATTTGTCCACCCTGTTCAAGCAGGAGCTGGGCATCAACTTTCTCGACTACGTCCACCAGTACCGGATCGAAAAAGCGAAAGCGATGCTGCAGTCCGGCGACCATAAAATTCAATCCATCGCCAAAGAGGTCGGCTACTTCGACGAAGCGCATTTTACGAAGACGTTCAAAAAATGGGCCGGCATCCTGCCCTCGCAATACAAGAAAAACATTATGGATATGAAAAAATAAAGCGGCGGCGGGGGTGCAAGCCCGGACCTGCGCGCAAACAAAAGCCTGAGCGGGCTTCGTTATTCCCGCTCAGGCTTTGTTGTTGGATGGCGCTGGTTGCAGCGGCGGCAGCCCTAGATTCGCGATCGGCGATATCTGTTCGCTACACCCGCTTCGCGATTCGCAGGCATCCGCTTGCCACGCCGCTGCGCGATTCGCGCGCATCCGTTCGCCACGCAGCTTCGCGGCAGCGGCGAGCCTGATTGCCGCTCCTCTCACCTTCCTAGTTCGTCTTGAACAGGCTGAAGCTGTCGAACGCCGACCAGTTATTGGCATTGGCGTCCGACCAGATGCCCAGCTCGACCTGACCGTTGGTCACCTGAATATTGCTGATCGTATATTGCGTCCAGTTGGCGACGGCTGCCGAGCCGACCTCGGCCGTTTTCTCGGCGCCGCCGTAATTTTTCGCAAACAGCCGCAGCGCGTTCTGACCGCCGCCGGAGCGCACCCAGACGCTGGCTTGATATGTGCCGTTCGGCACAGCGACAAGCTGGCTCGTCAGCTGCTGATAGGCCACATTGGCCCAATGCGTCAGCTTGTAGCTGCCGGACTGCGGATTGTCCGTGTCGACCTTTTGCGCCAAGGCACCCGCATGCCATTCGCCGGTCCAGCCGCTCAGCGTGCCGGATTCCAGCCCCGGATTGGCGAGCAAATTCGTTTGCGGGTTCGTGCCCGAGCCCGTGCGGTTCCAGATGTACGTGCCAACCGTTTGGGCCGGAATCGTCGCCAGCAGCTCCTTGCCTTCAGCGACGAGCTTGAACGTCTTGCTGCTCGCATTCTGGTTGATCACGACACTGACGATGGTATTGTCCGGATTGAGGAATGAAACGTTCGTCACCGCGCCGGTCGAGCCGTAATCGCTGGCGATTCTTTTCGCGCCTGCCTTGACGAATTTGGAGTATTGGGCTTCCATGTTATATTCCGGCAGCGCCCAATACGTGTTCGGGTTGGACGCACTTTGAATCAGGAACGTCGGATCGGGTACGCCGGTCCACTGCTCAGGCGAAATGTTCGTGTCGAGCATGGTCACCCAAGCGACGTAGCCGGTCGCCCAGTTGCGGAAATATTGCGCAATCCGGTCGGCTCCGGCCGTTCCCCACACCGAGCGCTCGGTGACCAGCACATTTTTGCCCGGATACGCATTGTGTACATCGGTCATGGTCGTCGGACTGCCGCCGTAGTCGTGGAAAGCGGTGCTGTCGATGGCGGCGTTCGCCGAAGCGTTGGCCAGCAGCTGCGTCGCGTATGAGGCGTCGGAGAAGTTGTGGTCGAACGCCCAGATTTTCGTTGAAATGCCGTTGGCGTCAAACTCGGATTTCAGCGCGACAATCAGCTGGCGCTCCTGATCGACGGTCAAGCCCATGCTCGGGTAGTCCGGCGCGAGGTACAACGGCTCGTTTTGCGGCGTCAGCGCGTAAATCGGAATCCCTTGCGCCTGATACGCCTGAATCGCTTTGCGATAATAGGTCGCCAGATTCGGGATATATTGCGTCAGCATATGGCCGCCAATCAGGCTGTTGTTATCCTTCATCCAGTTCGGCGCTGTCCAGGAGGACGCAAACACCTTGATGTTCGGATTGATCGCTAGCGCTTTTTTCACCGTAGCGATGATGTTGTAATCGATGTCTTTTTGAATCGAAAATCGGGTCAGATTCGGGTCGGCCGTCCCGTCGTCGTAGGTATAGAACGTACGCTCCGTAAAATCCGATGTGCCAAAGGCGATCCGGATCAGGTTCATGCCCGCTCCGTTCACCGGGTCGACCAGCTTGCGCAGCACCTCATCCTGCTTGGCCGCCGACATGCGCGAAATGTTGTAGACCGTTGACTCCTCCAGCGAAGTGCCAATACCGAGCATCGTCTGATACTGGATCGACGGATCAACGTTAATCGTGGCTGCGGCACTGGCGCCTGTCGGTGCGGTCAACGTTACATCGCCTTGCTTGCTTAATTGATAGGGCACGCCCGCCATACCGCCTGCTGTATTGGAATACCAGGAGCCGCTTTTTGGCGCGATCGTTGTTGATTCCGAACTCAAATACACCTGCGCTGTCGCCGTACCGTCGGACGATTGAATATCCAGCCAATTCACATTCCAGCCTCCTGCCGCTGCCGCCAGACGAAGCGTTTGCGTTCCGGCCGCGAGCGTTACCGTTTGGGTCACTGTAGTCCACGTCTGCCAGCCGCCGGTCGCTGGCACGTCATAGGTGGCCAGCACGGTGGTTCCGTTCTTCAATAACGCGCCGCCGGCCGCGCCGCTTGGGCTGGCTACCCGCAAGCTGACCGTATAGGTGCCTGCGGCCGGAATGACAACCGCGTAATCGAGCCAATCGCCGGCGTCGATCCAGCCGACATCAAGGCCTCCGCCCGCGTCGGTTGTCGCTTCGGTCTGAATGCCGTTCATTGCGGCATAGCTTTCCGCTTCGATCTTGCCGGGGCCGGCGGCGGATATCGCTGCCGGCAGCAGGCCGATGCCGAGCGCAGCCGTCAGCGCCGTCGGCAGGAGTACGCGCAGCGTTTTGGCCAAACGGTTGCGGTTATGGGATTGCTTCATGAATGATTGTCCCCCCCTGAAATGGATGATCGGATTTTGTAAACGTTTTCTGTAATCGATTTCATTTTACATGTTTCAGGCGGAAATTTTTAGGGGGCTTTTTTAAGTAAAATTTGTATGGATTTCAGGTGGGTGCTGTACAAAATAAAAAATCGTCATCTCTTTTCAGAATGACGACTCTCTATCAGACTCTAGTAGATAACTTCGATCCTGCCCTGCTTCAGTTCATTTAAAAAAAGCGAATTGTTGAACGAACTTTCTGTGATCGTAGATGCCGTAATTCCATGACTGATCTCTTTATACAAAACTTTTCTGTTTTCATCTCTATATGCATCAACGAGGGCATCGATCGGTTCGCCTCTTCTTAACAGAGCTTGCAGCATCGAGTCATCGCTTAATATTTGCACGTTGTGGCGGCTCCTGATCTCTGAACCCAGATCGTGATAGCGAAAATAAGTGTTATCGACAAGATGATACAAATCTCGATCCAGTCCAATGAACGTAATGGAAAGGTTGGGGAAAATTTCCCTCAGCATGACGGATAACCAGAGCAACGAATATTCACCTTTGTTTTTTCCCTCTGCAAAGTAGGTGAGGTACAAATCAAAGGCTTTCTTCTCGATATCCCCGGGCTCGGTTTGCCGCAGCGAATGCGCCAAATCTTGAATCGTTTGGAATGAACGGATTGTACAATTTTTATAATGATTTTGCGCTCGTTGCTTGGGGGTATAGAGTTCATAAAAATAACGAATAATAGAACGTTCGTCAATGACGATAATGCGGGGAAACTGCCGAAGAAACTCACGATATCGCCCTGTGTCTTCATTAAATTTCAATTCGTCCAAAATCGTTTGCGATACAATAATAACATCGTCTCCGGTAAAAGCTTGCGGCATTCTATAACCGTGGCGAAAAAATGCCAATTCATGTCGCGATTTCGCTACGGTATCATAGAGAAACGCTCTTGGGGATGCGTCCAGAATGTCCATGATCGCCTCAAAATCCGTAAGAAAAATTTTATTTTTAGGATTGTCTGAATTTCCTTGTATTATGCAAAAGCGAAGTATCCAATGGAAAATGCCAAACGACCGTCCTCCCTGTTATCGGAGAACGGTCGCGGTTTACGTCCCGTAAGAGTGCTTGAAGTTATCCCTGCGTTCGGTTGCTCATTGCTGACATGACGCCTCCATCAAGGATAACAAGCCAAATGCGTGCCTGCCGATACGCCGAGAATCGACGTGAAGCTGTTGTAGTAGTTGATCCGCGCTTGCATTTGCGCCTGGTTGCTGCCGTTGCACTCCAGTGCGCCGTTGATCGTGCGGATCGTTTCGCCGAAGCCGGCGGAATTGACCATCGCGTTATGCGCAGTCATGGTGCCTGCGCCGGTTTGCGTGTTCCAGAACCAGAGCGCCGTTTTCCAGGCAACCGATGAATCCTGGGCCACGAGATCGGGGTTGGACAGCAGCGGCAGTCCGAGCGCCGCCCCGGCTGCGCCGTAGTTATAGTTCCAGCTCAGCTGCAGCGGTCCGCGGCCGTAGTATTGCTTGCCCGACGCGCACGGATATTGGCTGCTCGATGCGCAGTAATAGGGATAGTTGGCTGTATTCAGCTCGACGATATACTGCAAACTGCCGGTTTCATGGGCAACGTTGGCGAGGAAGGCGGCGGCTTCCTGTTTTTGAATCGTGGTGCTGCCGGTTGTGGTAAAGCCGGGATAAGCGCCCAGCGCAGCCAGCAGGCCGGAATAGGTATAGAAAGAATTGCGGCTCGGGAACATCTGATTAAATTGCGCTTCACTGACAATAAAGCCGCTTGGAGGCGACGTTACGCTCACTTGCACGAGCTGCCATTTGCGGGCCGTGGTGGCGGTATTGCCCCAAATTTGCACATTCGTACCGTCGGCTGTACCGGCGCTGACGACATCGAGCGCTTTGCCGGCGTTTTGATTGAGCAGCAGGTAGGTGCCGTCGCCGTTGCTGTTAATCGACCATTTCTGCGCGCCGGTCCCGTTGCTCGTATAAATTTGCACGTTGGAGCCGTCGGCTGTGCCGGCTGCGGCCACATCCAGCGCTTTGCCGCTGCCTGCGTTGATCAGCGTATATGTGCCGTCGCTGTTGCGATTCGTCTGCCATTGCTGAGCCGCCGAGCCGTTATCAGTCCAAATCTGCACGTTCGTGCCGTCCGCTGTCCCCCCGCCGGCCACGTCCAGCGCTTTGCCGCTGTTCGGATTGATCAGCTTGTAGGTGCCCCCGGATACGATTGAGCCGGACTGCGAGCTGAAGCTCAGCCAGTTCAAGTTCAAGCCGGTCGTCACCGCGTAGACGCGCAGCGTTTGCGTGCCGGCACTTAAAGAAACGTTGACGCTGACTGTCGACCAGCTTTGCCAGCCGCCCGTATTCGGCACATTGGCCGTACCGAGCACCGTGCCGCTGCTGTTGCGCAATTGCAGCTGCTGTCCGCTGTTGGGCGATGCCACGCGCAAATCGGCTTTATACGTTCCGGCCGCCGTTACATTCACGGAATAGTCCATCCAGTCTCCGGCGTCGATCCAGCCGACGTTCGAGCCGCCGCCGGTATCGCTGGTCGCTTCCGTCTGCACGCCGCTCATGGCCGACCACTCCTCGGCTTCCACCTTGCCCGGCAGGCTAACCGTGCCGGCTGCTGTTACCGCGGCAGGCAGCAAGGCCAACGGCGCCAGCAGCAGCGCTACAGCGAGCAGCCATAAGAAAAACGCATTTCCTGTCGATAATCGAACTTGTTTCATCCTCATAAACCTCCAATAGATTGAAATGCGGGAGCGATGTCCCGAAATGGTAACGCTATCATTTTGTTGGATTCATGCTGTTTAACCGCCCGATCAAGCCGTCTTCATTTTCCCACCTCTCTTTTGAAATCGATTACATTTTATGAAAAAGGCATGCGATCAGCTCAGCTTCGCCTGCAAACGCCAATCTGATCTGCCTTTTACCATCATAACCCATTTTTCGAATTCTGGGTATAGGGATGCCTGCCAAAACTCCGCAGGATTCCGCATCACGCGCGACTCCCGGAGCGCGGTCCGGCTGTACGCGGCTTTCAAACCCATCCCCCTCCCTGGTGCGAAGAAAATCGCCGCCTTTCTCCGGATTTTTGCATGCTGAAAACGCCGCGGCGTCGGCTGCTTCCCGCTAAAGCGTGGTCAGCTTTTCCAGCAAGTAGGCTCTGCGTTCGCGTATATACCGCAAAAAAACCTCCTTGTCGCCGGCGACGACAAATGGCGAATGCTTCCTCGTCTCGTCTGCCGACAGCTCCGGAAGCAGCGCGGCATGAAGCCTGCTGATCAACGGCTCCAGCTCGCGCAGCGTAAAGCTGTGGTTCAGCGTATGCGTCAGCACGCGGCGGTACTCGCGCCGAATAACGGGAAACGCCAGCAGCTTTTCCGTCAAGCCGTTATAGCCGGTAATCCGCACGATATCACTGCCGTCAAGCTCGCCGTAGCAGTTGCGGCCCCACGTCCCCTCATAATCCCACGGGCTGATGTGGTATCTCAAGCTGCCTGCGGTCCGGTACAGCGCATAGTTCTGATCGAAGCCGTCGTAATTCCCGGTGCAGACCGCTCCGGCCAGCCAGCGCAAATATTGGGGAATATTCAAATGGGACTTCAAATAAGCCAGCAACGCCGATTGCTTGAGGGTGTGCACGCTGCGCACGAACCGGGCAATCTGGGTCAGCTCTTTGGATGTGCCGATCACCACCTCGTAGCCGGAAGAAAGCATACGCTTGGCTTCGCCGTCGTTGTCGTAAAGGCGGAAGTTGGCTTTGTTGCTCACTGCATACAGCAGCGATCTGGCCTGCACGCGGCGTTTGGAAAAAAACGAGCGGTCCACGCCTTCGATTTCGACATAAAGCCCCAACGGCACGCCGTTGAGGACCAGCCGCACATGCCGCGTGCGGGGACTGGGCACGCCCAGCTTTTCGAAAAATTGAAAGCTCAGCGCATTGCGCAGCATCGAAGGATCGTCGTACTCGGCATTGTAATGGATCGTGCGGTTGCCGATGCGGATTTCATACGATTTCTTGGGATAGTAGCGGGTATGTCCGCCCCGATAGCCCATGACAATGTGCTGCTTGATGGCTCCGGCCGTCAGCGTCGCTTTGACAAATTGATCCTGCGACCTGCGGCCGCTGCTGCTCAAACGCTCCGCTTCGGAGCGCTCCATTTGAATCACCCTGGTGGGCACCTTCAACTCGTTCACTCTCCCGCCTGTACGGCTCCGCCTTATCCCCGCACGGCGGCCGGTCGGAGATGGAGCCTTATGCTCTAGCGTATGCAGACAGCTTTTACAAAGATCACTTCGCCTCGGCGCGTACTGCCGCGAATATAGAGGCGTCCAACGGGCGCGTTCCTGGAAGTGCAGTGAACAAGTGGCCGGAGAGTCGATAGCGAGTTGGAACAGCGTCAGCGGTCGCCTTTGAAGACGGATTTTCACCCCAAACGAGGTCATTCCATCGAAAAATCCGGCTACAACAGCGAGTGGAAACCGCTATCGACCGGAGGACACTGATTTTTCACCGGACTTCTAGCGACTTGTAGATGAAATCTGGTATAAACATGGAATTTGCCGCACATATCGATAGATGGCTAGGACAACGTGTTTCCGCGACGCATAAGATGCTACGTAACTTGTATACAAGCAGCTTTACGAGAAAAGAAACGATCGCGCAAGTGAGAGAAACCGCCTGCAGCGGCGGAGCAGTTCGCGGCGCATCGCTTCGTTCCTTAGCTGCCGAATTTTATTTTCACGGGAAGGGGAAATGAGGGGATGGCATTTATGGGTTATCCTTCGTCGCTAGGCCAATTCGATTGCTTTCGGGGGAAAATGGTACGGATTCACCTCGACAATGCAGAGGTCGTAGAAGGACATCTTTATTTCGTCGCATCGGACTATTTGGTCGTCCTGAACCATCACGGCATTGTGTATGTGCCGACTGTTCATATTCAGAGCATCACCGTCATCGTGCGGCGGACCTCTGGACACGCCTCGCGGGGCAGCCGCGGCATGGGCTCGCAAGGCGGAGGCATCGGCTCGCAGGGGCGGCGGCCGATTCCGCTCGCACCATGCTTTCACGATTTGCTCGTGCTGCTGCGCGGACGGCAGGTCCACATTCATCGCGGTGGCACCGCCTACGTCAACGGCGTAATCACCGAGGTGACGCCAACGACGGTGGTCGTGCACACGAACGGCTCGCATGTCGACATTCCGATTGCCGAAATTCGCAGTGTCACGCTGCCTTGGCACAGCGGAAGCGGCGGACACCGGACGAGCGGCCATCGGCACAGCGGCAAGGAGTGCCCGCGCAAAAGCAACTCCTGCCACCATCGCACAACCGGCAGCCGACGTTCGGGGACGTTGAACGCTGCCAAGCCAAGCGGCGGCTGGGACCCGTTCCCGCGCCGCCGATAGCCCGTCTAGGATCGTGCGCAGCGGTTTGCTCGCTCGGCAGAAGGGCCGGAGGGTGTCGTCACGCAGCGATAAGCCCGCACGCCGGGAACGAATCGCAGCTCGGAATGGATAGGGCTGTCCGAAAAGGGGCATTCGGATAAGTCAGTCCCACAAACAGAACGAAAAAACCTCCAAAACCACGATGTAAGTGGGGTTGGAGGTTTTAGCTTTGCTTGAAAACCGGACTTCAGTGGGGGATGAAAAGTCACAAAATGGCTTTGGGACAGCCCCAATAAACGAACCGGATTGCAGCGACTTGTTCCTTTAATGCAGCGCTTCGAGACCCATTTCCTTGCTGCCGGCTGCGCCTTCAACCTCCTGCTTGCTACCGCGACGGAGGAATAAGCCCAGTACGGCCCCGGTCAACGAAACAAATAACATGACGCCAAACGTATAGCCAAACGCCTGAGGCGCGACGGCAAGCATCGCTTTAGGCAGATCGGCCTGACTTTTCACCGGAATATTACCTTCTGCTACCAGCGTGGTAATACGCGAGGACAAAATCGTGACCATCGTCGCCACAGCAAACGAGTTGATGACCTGCTGCATAGCGCTGGTCAGCGAAGTCACGCGGCTGACGAGGTCCTGCGGCGCTTTCTTGATCAGATGCGAGTTGAGCGGCATCATCATCAGGCCCATACCTGCGCCGGCCATAATGAGCGGCAGCAACAAATCATGGCTTTCGGTTGTAGCGCTGACGTGCGAATATTGGAAAATCGCGCCCGAGACGAGGCTGAGCCCGATCACAACGAGCCAGCGTACGCCGATTTTGTCAAATAAATAGCCGCCAATCGGCATAATCGCCGCCGAAGCAAGCGCCTGCGGGAATAAGGTCATCCCGGTGTCAAAAGCGCCGAAGCCGCGAGCCTGCTGAAGAAACTGCGGCAGCAGGAAAATCGCGCCGAACAGCGAGAACTGTACGACCCACTGCACCACGATGGCGAACGAGAAGTCGACGGAACGGAATACACGCAGCTCCAGCAGTGGAATTTTCGCTTTCAATTCGACGATAATAAAGGCGATGAGCGCAATCGCGCCAATGACGATGCCGCCGATCGTTTTGCCTGTGCCCCAGCCCTCGGCGCCCTGCGTAATGCCGTACGACAGCGCAGCAAATGCCAGCGGCCCGAGCAGCATGCCGGGCAGGTCAAAGCCTGCGACTTGCTTGCGGCCGACCTTGGGCAGCTTCCATAGCCCGAACAACAGGGAGAAAATGCCGACCGGCAGGTTGATCAGGAAGATCCAATGCCACGAGTGATACTCCACAAGCCAGCCGGAAAGCACCGGACCAATGGCCGGAGCGAACAAAATCGGCACGCCGAGCATGCCCATGACCTGACCGATCTTGTGCGGCGGGCTTAAACGGAACACATACGCCATCGCAACCGGCATCACGAAGCCGCCGCCGAGACCTTGGAGGACGCGGAACGTGATGAGCATTTCCGTACCGGTCGAGATGCCGCACAGTAAGGACGCTATCGTAAACAAAACGACGGAGGTTAAAAAGACGTTCTTCGCGCCAAAGCGGTCGGACAACCAACCGGCCAGCGGAATGACCGCTGCCGTTGCCAGCATGTAGCCTGTCACGGTCCATTGCAGCGTCGGCAGTGCCGTATTGAAGTCGACAACCAGCTTCGATAACGCGACGTTCATCGCCGTCGAATCGAGAATAACCATGAAAACGCCGGAAATAATGGCGATCAGCGGCACCATGATACTGGAAATGCGGAAAGGCTGTTCGCTTCCGCCTGCTGCTGCTTGATTCATTGCTGTTTTCCCCCTCACTTCTGATCCGAACATGCCTGCGCCCGTTTTTTTCTACACAAGACGAGCAAAAGCGTCCGGAACATGGTATACTGTAATCGGACAATTGTCCGTAAACTCATATTACGGACAATTGTCCGCAATGTCAATCGTTTCTTTTGTCAATCCTAACCACTGCTTGCCAAGGAGGACTTACCATGAACCGCCCGACGCCCCCTTCCGACTCTTTGCAGCCGCCCGTTGATCAGGATACGCCCTGCAGCCGGCGCGAGGAGCGTGATTGGCAGTACCGCCGGTGCATTCTCGATACGGCGCTTCGCTTGTTCGCCGAGCATGGCATTGAAAACGTAAATATGTATCAGATTGCCCAAGAAGCCGGCGTCGGTCAAGGAACGCTCTATCGCCGATATGCGCATATCGGCGAGGTGTGCTCGGATTTGCTGCGCACCACATCGGAGCAATTTATGGCTTCGCTCGAAGCCGCATTGGCGGAAGAAGCCCCGCACGCGCCGGCGATCGAACGACTGGCCAATCTGATTGTACGCATCGTAGCGTTCATCGACGACAAAGCGCCGCTTTTGTCCGCGATCTACAGCCAATATAACGGGAAGAAAAAAATGCATTTGCACGACAAGCCGATTTTTGTCAAGCTGCACCATTTCGCGGCGACGCTGATGAACGAAGCGATTGCTGCAGGCGACATCCGGCCTGTTGATGTGAAGCTGACGGTCAATACGCTGCTGGCGGCGCTTAGCCCCGAGCAATATATGTATCACCGCGAGGTGCTCGGCTATGATAAAGAGCGCTTCGCCGAAGGCATTTGCCGGCTGTTCGTGCGCGGGCTGTAGCAGCTTGCTGCGAAGCCGCAAGCCGGCACGGCTGTATGAAGCCGGTCAAAAGACTGCGGGCAGCGCCGCGCACGATTCCCGGAGCGCGGTGCCGGCCGTACTGCGCAGCAATCCAGCGTCTGCGGCTACCCCACAGCCGCACGATAAAGCGCCGCCAAGTAGCGCTGCTCGGGAACGGCCCGACGATGCCGCGCAGCTTGAAGCCGGTTCTGCTGTTTGGCGTATGCCAAAGCGATGCAGGATGCCGCAAAAAAAAGAGAGCCCGCGGCATGGCCGCAGGCTCTCCTTTTTTTGAAACAAAATAATGATTGCACTGTTCTATTGATTCGGGATTGGCACCGTCAGCGTCAATGGCGCTTGGCCCTTGAGCATTTGATTAGCCGCACCGGCAAGACGGAGATAGAAGTCGGACGACAGATGTACGCCGTCAGCGTCGAGCGTGAGGAAGTATTGATTCGTTGGAATCATCGAGCTGTCCTCAGCGGCTTTGGCAATGGCCGTACCTTCATCGTACTCGTCGAACATCGCGATATACATGTTGGAGATGCCCGAGCTTTTCACGTTGTATACCTGTCTCCAGAAGAATTTGCCCTGGTTCCGCGGAATCATGTTGCGGTCGCCGCCGTTCCAGTTCGACCAAGCAAAGCCCGGGAATACGACCGGCTGATAATCAATGCCGTTGGCGTTACAGAAATTGAGGTCCGGGATCAGGTAGTTCGTTTTGAAGTTGTCGACTTCGACGTCGTATTTGAAGCGTCCTACACTCCACGGCGAGATCATGTTCAAGCTTTTGTAAACGTCGATGAAGCCTTGTTGCGAGTCGTTCGTGCCGCTAAGCCAGTTGGTTGGCAAGCCGCCAATGACGTAGTAGCCTTGGTTTTTGAACCAGTTGATCAGCGTCAGCCACTCTTGCGGCGTACCCGGCTTGTTGCCTGTGAAGCCAATACCCCAGATGCAGACGACCTTTTTGCCGTCCTGTGTCGCATAGTTCGGCGAAGAAGTCAGGTGCAGCGAGCCGACGATCGTATTGGTCCAGTCATTTTGGATGACGGAAACGAAGTTCGAGCCCATGCCGGAAACGTCGTACATCGTGTAGAAGATACGGCCGTTTGCTTCAGCGGCGTTTTTGACGTTCAAGGCAACGGCGTCGCGCAGCGCTTTGGAGTTCGCGTCTTGGATATCGGTACCGAAGCGTTGTACGGCCGCGCCGTCGATGTTGTAGTCTTTCATCCATTTGAAATGCGTGTTGACGGTTTGTGCATTGTACGAGGAGAACAGCTTCGACGGCTGGCCGTTGCCGAGGTTGGCAAAGCCGGTTTGGTAAGTCGTTGTATATTCTCTTGTATCCGGGTAGAGCTCAAAGGAAATGTGGCCTGGGGACGGCGTTACGCCCGGACTCCAGTGTACCCAGCGGTTGACCGGAGAGCCGTCGCCTTGAGCGGCGAACCAGCCTTGGTAGCCGGCGATGGTTTTGCCTTTAATGTTCGTGTCGAGCGTACCCGGTGTCGGCGTTGGTGTCGCGCTTGGCGTTGGCGTCGGGGTCGGGGTAGCAACCGCGCTGCCATATACCTCCAGCTCCGATACCTGACCGCCGGTAGCGCCGCTGTTTGCGGTAAAGTTAATTTTTACATAGCGGGCATTCGCTGCGGCAAACGTAATCGTCACGGTGTTGGCGCTCGGATTAAACGTGTAGGCCGCTGCGTTGACCAGCGTCGTATAGCTGGCGTCGTCTGTGCTGCCCTGGACAGACAGCGTTTGCGTCCGCGAGCCCCAGCCTGTCGGCAGCTTCAGCACAACCTTGCTGACACTGCTTGTGCCGCCAAGGTCGACGCGAATCCAGTTCGGATAGGCGTTAGCAACGCCCTCCCAATAAGTACCCTGGTTGCCGTCCGTAACATTGGCCGCTACGTAGATTTGCGTATGGCCGTTTTCCGTTACCGATTTATTCAGCGCCAGATTGGTGGTGCCCGGTGTCGACGTTGGCGTCGAGGTTGGGGTTGGCGTTGGTGTTGGCGTCGCCGTTGGTGTTGGTGTTGGCGTTGGCGTTGGTGTTGGCGTCGACGTTGGTGTCGGGGTTGGCGTAGGGGTCGGGGTCGCCGTTGGTGTTGGTGTGGCCGTTTGTTTCGTAAAATTCAGCCAGTTAACGTTGAAGCCCGTCGTCACCGCCGCCACGCGCAGCGTTTGCGCCCCTGCGCTCAGGTTTACCGTAACGCTGGCTGTCGCCCAGCTTTGCCAGCCGCCCGTGTTCGGCACGTTCACGGTCGCCAGCACGGTACCGCCGCCGGTTTTCAATTGCAGCTGCTGACCGCCGTTCGGCGAAGCGACGCGGAAATCAACCGTGTACGCGCCGGCCGTTTGTACATTCACGCCATAATCCATCCAGTCGCCGCTATCGATCCAGCCTACGTTCAAACCGCCGCCGGTGTCAGACGTCGTCTCGGTCTGCACGCCGCTCATCGCTGTCCACGCTTCGGCTTCGATTTTACCCGGAATGACGCCCGTTGGGCCCGAGCTTGGCGTTGGCGTTGGTGTGGCTGTTGGTGTCGGAGTCGGCGTTGGCGTTGGTGTTGGTGTAGGCGTTGGGCTTGAAGTGCCGTACACCTCCAGCTCCGACAATTGGCCCGCCGGCCAGCCTGTGTTGGCGGTCACATTGATTTTCACATAACGCACGCTGGCTGCGGTGAAATTGATCGTCACCGTGTTGCCGTTCGCCGGGTCAAACGTATATCCGGCCGAGCCTGCCAGCGTTGTGTACGTGGAATCGTTGGTGCTGCCTTGCACCGACAGCGTTTGCGTTCTCGTGCCCCAGCCGCTCGGCAGCTTCAGCACCACTTGATTAACGCTGCTCGCGCTGCCCAAGTCCACGCGCGCCCATTGCGGGAATGCGTTGTTCACACTTTCCCAATACGTCCCGGTGTTGCCGTCGGTCATGTTGCCTTCGCCGTAAACGTCGGCATGGCCGCTGGCTGTCATCGGCTTACCCAGCGCCAGATTCGTCGCTGCGCTGGCCGTGTCCGGCGTCCAAGCGAACTGTCCTACCAACATAACTAACGCCAGCAAGCAGATCAAAAGCGGATTTTTTTTCATCATTACTGCTCGTGCCATTCTATGAACCTCCCATATTTGGTTTATTTTTTAAATCCGATTACCTGTCGCCGCATCCGCTCCTTCCCGCTGTCGGCTCGACGCCGCTCAACCGCTTTGCCTTGTCTCGCTTCACCTCCTTTGCCTGATCTCAAAATGAAATCGATTACCAAACAATGTGCCATGAAGCGCGGAAGCGTCCCGCCCGTTTCTTTCGTGGCATGTTGTAAAAAAGCCGCCTGTTGATGGTTCCATCAATCAGACGGCTTCTGCCTGCCGCACGAACTGCCGGGCAGCTGCTTCGCCATGCTGGGCCAAGCGGCTACAGCGTTTCCCTCTTCCTGTGCTACATTATAATGGAAACGCTATCATGCTTCGATGTTCGATATTATTTCATTCATGTGCAAAATTAAGCAATTGGCGGAACGCAATGGAAGCAGGACTATGTGAACCCACTGCGCATACAAGCGGAAAGATACAAAAAAAGACCGGAGCTGATCGCTCCGGCCCTTGCTATGCAGATAAGCATGCTGCCGATTCTTTTGGTTTTTAGTTATACACGTTAAATTCGTTGATCGACCACCAGCTCGAAGCGGTGCCGGTTTGCACCACTTTGACGTAGCGCGCCGATTGGCTGGAGAAGTCAACCGTAATCACAGCCGCGCTGCCTGTGCCGCTGGCTACAGCCGTGCCCCAGTTCGTGCCGTCGCTCGACACGAATACTTGGTAGCCGCGGGCGTAGTCGCCAGCTGCGTTCGTCGAATCCATTACGATGCGGCGGAATGTTTTGGCCGACTGCATATCGACGATGAAGTATTGGCCGTTCGCCATCGCTGCGCCGGTGCTCCAGCGCGTCGTCAGGCTGCCGTCCAGCAGGTTCGCCGGAACGTCGCCGCTCGTCGGGTTGGACGTCGCCGTCCAGCCCGTGCGGGACAGCGCCGTGTACGTGCCGCCACCGCCGCCGGCTTGCGTTGTTGCGCTCGCTGCGCTGCTGGCTGCCGATACGTTGCCTGCTGCGTCCTTCGCTTTGACTGTGTAGCTGTAAGCGGTCGAAGCCGTCAGGCCCGTGTCGCTGTAGGACGTTGTGGTGCTGGAACCAACCAGCGTGCCGCCACGGTAAATATCGTAGCCGGTTACGCCGACATTATCGGTCGAAGCTGTCCAGCTCAGATTAATTTGGCTGCTCGATGTTGCTGTGGCTGTCAAGCCGCTTGGCGTGCTTGGCGCTTGCGTGTCGCCACCACCGCCTCCGCCGCCGTTGGAGTATACATTAAATTCGTTGATCGACCACCAGCTCGAAGCGGTGCCGGTTTGCACGACTTTAATGTAACGTGCCGATTGAGCGGCGAAGTCAACCGTAATTACAGCCGTGCTGCCTGTGCCGCTGGCAACTGCGCTGCCCCAGTTCGTGCCATCATTCGACACAAACACTTGATAACCGCGGGCATAATCGTTTGCTGCATTCGTGGAATCCATCACGACGCGGTTGAAGCTTTGCGCCGACTTCATATCAACCACGAAGTATTGACCGTTCGCCATCGTTGCGCCGGTGCTCCAGCGCGTCGTCAGGCTGCCATCCAGCAGGTTGGCCGGAACGTCGCCGCTTGTCGGATTGGACGTCGCCGTCCAGCCCGTGCGGGACAGCGCCGTGTACGTGCCGCCACCGCCGCCGCCAGCTTGCGTTGTTGCGCTCGCTGCGCTGCTGGCTGCCGATACATTGCCTGCTGCGTCCTTCGCTTTGACTGTGTAGCTGTAAGCGGTCGAAGCCGTCAGACCCGTGTCGCTGTAGGACGTTGTGGTGCTGGAACCAACCAGCGTGCCGCCACGGTAAATATCGTAGCCGGTTACGCCGACATTATCGGTCGAAGCTGTCCAGCTCAGATTAATTTGGCTGCTCGATGTTGCTGTTGCTGTCAGGCCGCTTGGCGTGCTTGGCGCTTGCGTATCGCCACCACCGCCTCCTCCGCCGTTGGAGTATACATTAAATTCGTTGATCGACCACCAGCTCGAAGCGGTGCCGGTTTGCACGACTTTAATGTAACGTGCCGATTGAGCGGCGAAGTCAACCGTGATCACAGCTGTGCTGCCTGTGCCGCTGGCGACTGCGCTGCCCCAGTTCGTGCCGTCATTCGACACAAATACTTGATAACCGCGGGCATAGTCGTTTGCTGCATTCGTGGAATCCATCACGACGCGGTTGAAGCTTTGCGCCGATTTCATATCAACCACGAAGTATTGACCGTTCGTCATCGTTGCGCCCGTGCTCCAGCGCGTCGACATGTTGTTGTCGAGCAGGTTGGCCGGTGCGTCGCCGCTTGTCGGATTGGATGTCGCCGTCCAGCCCGTGCGGGACAGCGCTGTGTACGTGCCGCCACCGCCGCCGCCAGCTTGCGTCGTTGCGCTTGCTGCGCCGCTGGCTGCCGATACGTTGCCTGCTGCGTCCTTCGCTTTGACCGTGTAGCTGTAAGCTGTCGAAGCCGTCAGGCCCGTGTCGCTGTAAGACGTTGTTGTGCTGGAACCGATCAGCGTGCCGCCACGGTAAATATCGTAGCCGGTTACGCCGACATTATCGGTCGAAGCTGTCCAGCTCAGATTAATTTGACTGCTCGATGTTGCTGTTGCTGTCAGGCCGCTTGGTGTGCTTGGCGCTTGTGTGTCGCCTGTGCCGGAGCCCTGGAACTCGGACACCGTTTGCACCATTGCCGAGGTTGGCGAGTTCGCCGTTACCGGATTACCGATATTGTTAATGACGTGAGAGATTTCGCTGCCTTGCGTACCGGCCAGCCAAACAGTTGTCATGTGGTGAATTTTGACCCCTTGCACATCAGGAACTTCAATTGCGTTTTGCAGCTTGACCGCAGCGTCGCGGAAGAAGGAGTATACGCCCAGTCCCCATGCTTCGTGCGTCGAAACATTGTCGGCTACTTTATAGGAAGGATAGCCGTTTTCCGTGCCGCCCTTGCTCATCCATGCCGCTTGATTCGGCACGTCGTAAGGAATTTCCGACTGATAGAAGTAGAGTCGGCCGCCGTTGCCGTTCCACAGCGTTTGATATTCCTCATGATGCTCGTTAAACAGACCGTACATCGTCACGTTAGCGCCGTTGACAATAAGACCGTTTTTGCTGGCATTGGTTGTCCAGCCTGCGCCTGCGCCGTGGTCGGCACGCCAGATCCAGAAGTCGTCGCCAATCACGTTGTTGCTGTTGATTTTCAGCGCGACATCAGCCGAACCTGCCGCAAAGCCGCCTACGCCGAAGAACAGATCGTAAAGGGAGGTCGGGTTGGCTGCATGGTTTTGCGAGCTGCCTGTCGGACCTACTTCCATCAATACCGGAGAATTAACTGCACCGGCTTCAAACAGCAAGCCCGCTACCTTGACGCCGTCTACGTCGGCTACTGTCAGGGCAGCCAGTCCTGTATCCGGTACGAGTGTGGCAAAACCGAGACCGAGGACAACTGTGTTCGCGTTGGTCACTCGGATTGTATCGTTCAGGTGGTAGATGCCCGGTGTGAACAACAGGTTCTTGCCTTGGCTCAGCGCGGCATTGATGCTGGCAGCCGTCGAAGTCGCCGGATCGGCAATATAGAACTGGTTGATCGAAATCGATTGACCCGGCGTGGAGCCGCTTGCCCAGCTTGCGCCTTTCGTGTCGTTTTGCACGCTTGGCACGAATACATTGTATTGACCTGCATTATCGATATACAGATAAGGCTTCTCGCGCAATACCGGCGTTTTGTCAACAACCGTGTACGGCTGCGTCGGGAACGTGCCGGCCGGCGGATTCGTGTCGCCGACGAACACCATGTTCCATACGCCGTTTTTCCATTCGGTGTATTGGTTGTTGCG
Source organism: Paenibacillus athensensis (assembly GCF_004514475.2). Taxonomy (GTDB): domain Bacteria; phylum Bacillota; class Bacilli; order Paenibacillales; family NBRC-103111; genus Paenibacillus_AL; species Paenibacillus_AL athensensis. The sequence continues at coordinate 115,857 of NZ_MYFO02000013.1, forward strand.
GTTGAACCACTGTTGCTGCGAAGCCGGGAGAATCCAGCTGTCGACCACGTTGTCGGCCATGTAGCCGCCGCTGCCCCAGCCGGCGTTCCAGCCCGGATCGAAGTCAAACAGGTACAAGCTGCCTTTGACGTGTACGCGGCGCATTGGCGCGGCCTGCGATACCGCCCACTGCATCGTGCCCACCGGCACCTGCGACGTGCTGGCAATCGTCGGCGTCACGGCAAAGTTCTCAATGGAGCGCCAGAAGTTCAGCGTCGCGTTGGCGTTCATCCACTTGGCATCGGCGTTAACGCCGCCCGTGATGTTGACGTTGTCCGGGTTTTGACCCAGACCGGCAATCGTTGTGTAAAAGCCGACCTTGATGTTCAGGTTGTTGTAGTTGCCCGGCTTGAACAGCATTGCATAGCGCTGCGTGCCAAACTGATTCGTTTCTTGCTGCGCATAGATCGAATCGGCTGTGCTTTGGATGGATGCCGTGGACATCGACGGATCGACTACGTATACGTTCGGTCCGAGGTTGACTTGCGTCGTGCCCGAGCTTGCAGCCGATTGCGCCGACTCGCCGCCCGAGTTCACTGCGGATACCTTGTAGTAGAACGTCGTAGCTGCTGTCAAGCCACCGTCGCTGTTGCTGTTCGTGCCGATCGGGGAAGCGTTTACTTTTGTATAAGTGCCTCCGCTGGTTGTTGAGCGGTATACGTTATAGCCGGTTGCGCCGGAGACGGCCGACCAGTTGAGATTACAAGCATTTGTTGCACAGGATACGCTTAAACCTGACGGCGTAGCCGGCCCGGCCGCGTAGGAAACGCTTGCAAACGGCAGCATGCTGGCGACGAGTACCGATGCGTACAAGACGGATACGAGTTTTTTCACTTTCATCTTATTCATGACCTCCCAAAATTTTGCTCTGACCCCTCGCACTTCCGGCCCCCCGCCGGGGAAACCTGCCGAAAGGCTTGTCCGTTCTCTGATTCGTTTGCCCTCCTTCAGCTGTCATTCGAACGATAAAAACGTCCATATATGAACTATAAAATCGCGGCGCGCTGATTGAAATACCAACATCTTGTGCTGGATGCTAATTTGTTATGCTTTTGGTTACCGCGGTTTTTCAATTGTCGCGAACCTTGGTTATTTTTCATCCCGAATTTGTACAAATCGTCTTTTTCCAGAAAATTCAAGCGTTTTTGGGCAAAAAAAAGGAAGCGTAATCGCTTCCAACAAGCGGACGCTCCCCTGCTCATTATTGGAAGGTCGCCCGATACCAGGCATTGACCTCCTTGGTCACTTGGTCGCCGCCGAACTTGCGCCAGTTCCCGACCATCCGGTCGAACTCATCCAGATCGGCTTGACCGTAAATGATTTTCGTATATGTTTCGTTCACCAGCTTGTTCAGCAGCTCGTTTTTGAGCGCCATCGTTTCCGTCAGCGGGCCGCGGAAATAATTTTGCAGCCGAATCTCCTTTTGCTCCAAAATAATGTTCATCGCCTCGATGTTCTCCGGCTTGCGCACAGCCGCGGTCATCTTCTCGTAAGGCGTTTCCGGCTTGCCGCCGGCTGCCAGCTTGGCCATCGTGTTGACGTAGAGCGACGGGATGCGCGCGCCCTCGTAGGTCAGCGAGTAATAAATCGGCTCGACCAGATGCGAGCGGTCGGCATAGCCGGGAAACAGCTCGGGGTATTTTTGCGGATCGTGTGTAATTTCCCCGTTCGGCAGCCGCGCCCAGTCGTAGCCCTCGGCAAAGCCGTTTTCAAATTCGCTGCCGACCTGCGGATTGGCCCAATGCTCGAAGAAAAAGTTATAATAGCGCAAAATCGCTTCCGGATGCTTCGCCTCTTTATTGATCAGAATCCAGCCGTTCACACCGGGATTGCCCCCTTGCGTCCCGGCCCGTCCATCCGGCCCCTTGGGAATCGGATACGGCTTATAGCGGGCGTTCGGGTTGCTCTCCAGCAATTGATTAAACGGCCAGTCCGGCAGCCAGTTGCGGCTCACTACTGCTCCCGCCCGGCCGCTCGTGAACAGCTCGATGCCGGATGTCTCGTCGCGCAGCGCGGAATCCTCGGCGATATAGCCCTTGTCCATCCAGCTCTTGAGCACAGCAAGCGCCTGTTTGGCACCGGGCTGGATCGAGCCGTAGGCGAGCGTGCCGTCCGCGCTTTTGTTCCATTGGCCGGGAATGGTGCCAAACGCGCCGAACACCCAACTGACGTCGGTCATCCAGTTCAGGTAAGCGTTCTTGAAGCCCAGCGCAACGCCCAGCGTATCGGGCACGCCGTTGCCGTCCGGGTCGCGGTGTACGAAAGCGTCCATTACCTGCTCGAAATCGGCCAGCGTCTTGGGCCCCTCCAGATGCAGCTTGTCCATCCAATCCTGGCGCAGCCACAGCACCATATCATCATTGTAAGCGTAATCAAGAATCGGCAGCGCCCATTTCTTTCCGCCGCGCGTCACCGGAAGGAACGTATCGTCGATCAACTCGGTCCCTTGCTTGTACACATCGGAGGCGTAGCGATCGAACAGCCCGGTAACGTCCATGAAGCGGCCGGAATCGATCAGCGCGTTCAGCGTATCGGCGTCGCCGCGCCAGACGACGACGTCCGGCACCGGCTCGCCGGAGCTCAGCATCAGCCGCAGCTTGGTCGAGTAGGCATTGTTCGTGTCGGTCACGATCCAGTTGTAGCGTACGTCGATGCCCAGCCGATCCTTGACGTAACGGCTCAGCACGTTGTCTTCCATCGTTTCGCCCTGCTTGAAAAAAAAGTTATTCCCAACGCCCTTGACCGTCGTAAGCGTAATCGGCTCGACATACTTCTCGCCGTTCCAGCCGGTCGCGTCCACGGCTGCCGAGGCTGCAGCTTTGCTTCGGGAATCGGCGTCCGTTGCCGCGTCGCCGGCATGGCCTGCCGGCGGAGAGCCGCTGCCGGTGCAAGCGGTCAAGGCAAGCAGTAGCGTTGCGGCCGCTGCGAGACGCGTGCCCGTTTTCAACGATTGGTCCATGTCCGTCCCCCCTTATACGTCTATTATAGTGACTTTTCAGCCGCCTGCACAACGAAAATTCACCGAAACAACACCGCTTCGGAAGCACGCCCGCCGCTGATTGACAGATGTTCCGATCCATGTTAGTAATTATAGCAATCGGTTTTTTCGGGGGGCGGCCAGGCTATGAAGCTTCGCATCAATACGTTTACGCGGATTTTTGCGCTCATCCTTGTTTTGCTCATTCCGATCGTCCTGCTGTACGGGTATTCGACCCGCACCAGCCTGGAGGTGGTTCGCACCGAGGTCGAAAAATCGAACTACAAGGACTTGGCTTTTTTTGCCTCCAAGCTGGATGAAACCGCTTCATCAATCGTCAAAACCGGGCTGCTGATCAGCCAGGATATCAATATCCGCTCGCTGGAATATATTGAGATGGCCAGTCTGTACGAGCAGACGACCGAGCTCAAGCGCATCGAGGAAAAGCTGCGCCTGCTCAACGCCGCTTCGACCTGGGACACGACCATCAGCATCTACGCCCCGGCCACCGAAATGTTCATTACCACGAACGACTCGCAGCTGCATTACGATCCGATCGCCGTCGCGGCCAATCTATCGCACGCCTGGAAATATACGACGCAGCAGGCCGCCTATTTCCGCAATCAGCCGCGGATGGTCCGCGTCATCACCGACCCGTACGAAGCGCCGCTGGACAAGGCCGGACTGGTTGTCGAGCTGAGCTTTTCCACGCGCGAGCTGGTCAAATCGCTGGACAGCTTTAATGCCGGCGGCAAGGGCCACCCGTTCCTGATCAACAGCAACGGCATTACGATTGCCGGGAGCGGCGGCGATGCGGAGCTGCAGCGGCAGCTTGTCGCCGGCGCGTCGCTCGGCTCGCTGGCGAACGAACGCGTGGCGCGCATCCGGCTGGCCGGCGCCGATTATGCGGTCAGCTGCGTCTGGCTGCCGACGCTGGGCTTTTATCTGCTCGACTACATTCCAATGGACGCCGTCGTGCAGCCGATCACGAACAACGGCCGGTTGTTTTACGGCTCGATTACCTTCCTGCTGATCGGCAGCGTCGCCGCCGCTTATTTTTTATACACGAATCTGCAAAAGCCGCTGCGCGAGCTGATCCGCGGCGTGCGCGGGCTCAAGAAAGGCGAATACCCGCAGGTGCGGGTGTTTCACCCGAGCAATGAATTTCACTTTCTGCTGGTCAGCTTTAATGACATGGCCGTTCGTATCGAAGAGCTGATCCAGAACGTGCTGCTGGAATCCATCCGCTCGCGCGATGCCAACCTCAAGCAGCTGCAATCGCAGATCAATCCGCATTTTCTGTACAACTGCTTTACGCTGATCCGCAGCTTGACGCGTCTGGGCGACCGGGAAGCGGTCATGCAGCTCACCTTGCATTTGAGCAAATATTACCGCTACACGACCCGCTCCGAGCGGGAAACCGCCGTGCTGCGCGAGGAGTTGGAGCTGGTCCACAGCTATTTGGCGATCCAGCGGATGAACGTGCAGGACCTGCACTTCGAGATCGACGTGCCGGAGAATATGCAGCAGCTCGAGCTGCCGCGGCTGATTCTGCAGCCGCTCGTCGAAAACGCTGTCGTGCACGGCATCGAGCCGCTCGGTGTCGGCACCGTGCGCGTCAGCGGCGAGCGGCGCGGCGACATGTACGTGATCGCTGTAGCCGATGACGGCTGCGGGCTCAGCGAGGAGAAGCTGGTGCAGCTGCGCCGCCAGCTCGCCGTTGCGCTGACCGAGGATATGGGCTGCGCGCTGTGGAACACGCATCAGCGCATGCTGCTGCAGTTCGGCGCCGGATCCGGCCTGCGGCTGTCGCACCGCGAGGGCGGCGGCGTCGTTGTCGAGCTGGTATGGCCGATTCGGGAAGGAGGGGACGCGCATGCGTCAGCTAATGATCATTGATGACAACTCCGTGCTGGCCGACGATTTGGCCCACATGCTGCCGTGGAGCACGCTTGGCATCGAAGCCGTCCATACGGCGTATTCGGCGCAGGAGGCGCTGGAGCTGCTCAGCTTGCATTCCATCGACGTCGTCGTCACCGATATCCGGATGCCGGGCATGTCGGGTCTGGAGCTGATCGGCGAAATCCGCAAAAGCGGCAAGCGCACCCGCTGCATCCTGCTGTCGGGCTACGCCGATTTCGAATACGCCCAGATGGCCGTGCAGCTGCAATCCAGCGACTACCTGCTCAAGCCGGTCGCCGACGAGGACCTGCTCGCCGCCGTGCAGCGGGCACTCGACGATCTCGACCGCGAATGGCGCGAGATCAGCTCGTTCCAGCGCGCGCTGTATTCATTGCGCGAGCAGTTGCCCAAGCTGCGCGAATATTTGCTGCTCGACCTGCTCACCGGCAAGCAGCCGCTGCACGCCGCCCAGCTGAATCAGAAGCTGAGCATGTACGAGGTGCCGCTCTGCGACAACGACCCGTTCTCGATGCTGCTCCTGCGCGTCGATCATGCCGAGACGCCGGCCAACGGCTCGGAAAACGAGGTGCTGCTTGATTACGCGCTCGCCAATATTACAGCGGAGATTTTCGGCGACGTCTTCGACATCTGGCACTGCAAGGACAGCCACGGCTTGACCGTCTGCCTCCTGCACGCCAAAATGCCGGGCGCAAGTCCCGCCGAGCTCAACGACTGGGTGGAGCAGCGCTCCATTCAGCTGCAGCATACCGTTAAAGCCTATCTGAAAACCGGCATTTCGATGCTCGTCAGCAAAAGCGGCCGTTTCCCCGACGACCTGCTGCCCTTGTATCAATCGTCGATCGCCAACTTCCGCCACTTCATCGGCAGCGATACCGAGCTGTTCGTGTCGCTGACCAAGGAGCCAAGCCGGCCGCAGATGACGCCGCTGCAGGAGCTGTACCGCCAGCCGACGCTCGCCACGCTGCTGGAGATCGGTCAGTGGGCCGACGTTGAAACGAAGGTGGCGGATATTTTCCGCGAGCTGGCCGATCCGCAATATCATTCGCCGGACCATGTGCTGGAGGCTTATTTCCAAATCGCCGCTGCGCTCACTGCCTTGAGCCAAAAAAACAAGCTCAGTCTCTTCGATATGTACGGCGACGAGTTTTACACCTTTGGTCCCGGCCGGCTCGGAGCCAGCCTTGACGAGCTGCGCGAATGGACCGGCCGCATGCTGGAGCGCTGCAAGAAAGCGATCCACGTCGAGGAGCAGGATTCGCGCACATCGATTATCAAGCAGGTGCAGGACTACATCCAAGCCAACCTCGACACCGCGACGCTGCATACGATCTCGGCGCATGTATTTTTGAACCCGTCCTATTTGTCCAAAATCTACAAAACCGAAACCGGCGAAGGGATCGGCGATTACATGTTCCGCATGCGCATGGACAAAGGCGCGGAATGGCTGACGCAAACGAACGAAAAAATTTACGACATCGCCGCCCGGCTCGGCTACCAGAAGCCCAGCTATTTCATCCAGATTTTCAAAAAACATTTTGGCGTCACGCCGCAAGAGTACCGGAATCGGGTGTGAGGGGCCGGACAGCGGCCGCCAAGCGGATGCCCGTCGCGTGCACGCAAGCGCCGCCTGTGCCCATGCTCCCCTTCTGCGTCGCGCTTCGCGAACGTCAAAAAACCCGTCAGCTTGCACAGCTCGCCGAACGCCCTTGTGGGCGCCGGCGCTGCGTAGCGGCGGGTTTTCAGTTCGTAAGTAAAAAGTAATAAAAAAAGTTAACCAGAAATCTCTGGTTAACTTAAAATTGCTCACTCACTTAATATCCGAATACCTGGAATTCATACAAGGAGTAGCCCCACTGCGTACCACGCTGGATGCCGTTCATTTTTACGTAGCGGGCGTTTGTGGCGGCAAAGCTGAGCGTGTCCGTTCCGCCGGTGCCGTTCGTTTTGCTGGCAACTGTCGTCCAGTTGCTGCCGTCTGTCGATGTTTGGATTTGATAGCTTTTTCCATAAGCCGCTTCCCAATACAGGACGACTTTGCTAATTGTTTTTACAGAGCCGAGATCCACATAGATCGACTGCTGATCGCTGTATGCAGAGCTCCAGCGTGAAGACATATTGCCGTCCACTGCCGCCGAGCCCGGATTGCTGGCCATGTCGGTCGAGCTGACGACTACGGATTTATTCAAGCTGATATTGCTCGGTGTTGGCGTTGGCGTTGGCGTCGGCGTTGGCGTTGGCGTCGGCGTTGGCGTTGGTGTCGGTGTTGGTGTTGGCGTCGAAGCTCCGCTGCCGTACACCTGGAACTCATACAGCGAGTATCCCCACTGGCTGCCGCGTTGGATGCCGTTCATTTTCACATATCGAGCGTTCGTTGCCGTGAAATTAATCGTATCAGTCCCGCCGGTGCCGTTGGTTTTCGTATACACCGTGCTCCAACTGCTGCCGTCAGTCGAAGTCTGAATTTGATAATTTTTTCCATAGGCAGCTTCCCAGTTCAGCACGACCTGATTGATGCTTTGTACAGAGCCAAGATCGACATAGATCGATTCTTGATCCGTATAGGCAGAGCTCCAGCGAGTCGACATATTGCCGTCCACTGCCGCCGATCCGGGATTTCCGGATGTGTCGGTCGAGCTGACAACGACGTTTTTGTTCAGGGCCAGATCGCTGGAGGATGGCGGTGCCGGGGTCCAATTGATGTTGATTTCGCCGCGGTTGACCGTCCAGGAATCGTTCATCAGATTGTTGGCGCCCTGCGAGTTTTGTGTTGGCGACCAGCCGTCGTTCCAGGCAAAGAAGTATACGGCTTGCGGATATTGCGATTTGATAGCGTTGATCCATTTGCTGTAATCAAATGAGGCGCCTGTCGTCCGCGGGCCGATTTCCGTAAAAGCGAACGGCTTGCCAAGGCCGGTCATTTCCGAATAGCCGCTGATCGAAGAAGGATCGTCGCTGTACGCGTCCAGACCGACAATGTCCACGTAGCCGCTGCCCGGATAGTAAGCTGTTTTGTTGCCGCGACTGATGTCCGGCGCGTATACCCAGATCAGGTTGTTGAGGCCCTTCGTATTTTTGAAATAGTTGAACATGTCGATCCAGACGTTCTTGAACGTATTGGCGTCTTGGTTACCCCACCAGAACCAGTCGCCGTTCATTTCATGAAACGGACGGAAGAGGACGGTAACGCCTGCCGACTGGAGATCGGCCAATCCTGCTGCCGTTTTGTCCAGATATGCTCTCCATCTGCCTCCGGTATCGGTGCTTGGATTCAGCAGGTCGGAGAAGTTGCCGAGCTTCGTGTTCAGGTTGCCGCCGTTGCTCGGGCCCGGGCTCGGATAGTGAATGTCGACAGTCACAAGACCGCCGTTGTTCCAATAAGTTTTCAGCGTGCTGTTGCAGCTGTAATCGATCAAAGTCGTTGGATCACCGGCTGTCGCCCAGCCAGAGCCATAGTCGCAGCCGAAAATGCCAGGGTATTGCCCCGTTTGCGATTTCAGGCTTTCGAGCTGGGAGGTGTCGAAACCGCTGTTGCTGTATCCGCCGAAAAAACCGGAGAGCAATCTATTGCCGGAGTTGTTGGTCAAGTTGGCCATCCAGTTATAGACATCCTTCGTTTTTTGACTTGCGTTGGCATTGGCAGTCGAATAAGTAGCCGCGTAACCGCTTACATTTAACATCGACAAAAACATGGCACTCAGCAAAAAGCCCACGAACGATTTTTTCATTTTCATCTCAGTTCACCCCATCGTTTGTTTTGTTAGCGCTTACAAGTTGTTGCGGGAAGTAAACTTGCTGCCAATAGCCACCCGACTTTAGATACCGGTTCGATCCGCCTCCTAGAAGCTTTTGCTTGAAAAGTCCGGCTCCCTATCGATCCACCAGCCATTTTTTACCGGACTATCAATATAACTAATCATATATTCAATTTGATATATTTTCAAGTTGAATATTTGTTATAAAAGAAGCCAACCTTTTCAGGTTGACCTCATTGGATAGCTTTTCGCGTTAGTTGGATATCCGTCCCTGCTGCCGCAAAGCCTTTTTCCTGTTCTTGTCCTTATACATGCGCGCATCGGCCAAGCTGATCAACAGGCTGCTGTCCGTGGCATCGTGCGGATAACGACTGAAGCCGACGCTGATGCCGATCGACAAGCGACCGGCCGCCGGAAACGGCTCGCGGAATACCCGCTCCATCTCACCTTTAACTTGGGCTTGCTCCAGTTCGTCAAGCGAATGCAGGATGCCCATGAACTCATCGCCACCCAGTCGAAAAATCGCCTTCCCCAATTGTTCCCGGCTCTCATCCTCCGCGCCTCCTTCGCCCTCGACAGCAATATGGACCGCATAGGGCTGCAGCACGCGAGCTAGACGGCAAGCCATTTCCTGAAGCAGCAGATCGCCCGCTTCGTGCCCAAGCTGATCGTTCACCTGCTTAAAGCCATCGACATCCATATACATCAAAGAGAACGGATGGTTATCGGCAGTCAATCGCGTCAGGCTTTCGTGAAACGAGCGCCGGTTATAAAGATGAGTCAGCGGATCGTAATGAGCCAGTTGGGTGAGACGGGAAATCAACGACGTATTGTGCAGCGCATTGCTGACATAACCTGAAAAAGTGAGCAGATTGCGAACATCATGCACGCTACCATCCAGCAAAAGAAAGCCGAAGTGCCTGTCCCCGATATGCAGCAGCTCTGCCGTGTAGCAGAACCTTCGATCCTCGGGAAAGCAAAGCGCCTTCGCTTCCTGAAACGGTAAACGAGCCGCAGGCTCCGCCTTGCCCTCCTCGTAGCGAAAGCCCATCGTCCAGTCTCCTCCGCCGTCCGGCAACGTGTCGTTCAGGAACATATAGCAAGTGGGAATGTTTAGCTTGGCGACAGCCTGCTTCATCACCGTCAGCATCACAGAGCGGTCATGCGACGTGTTCAGCATGTGCCCCGCTTCCTCCAGCCGATGGAAATAAAAATCTCGCTCCTCTATCTCCCATCCAAGCCTGCGCACTTCGCCGGCAGGATCGGCCACTCCGGTATCCGACACGCAGCCGCAAGATTCACGGTAAGCAATTTTGCCTGGGACTGAATGCGTCGTGGAGGAACGGCCTGTCCGGATCGTATGGATCAACTGCTCCGCCCCGCAGTAACCGACCTCTTTGATCGGATAATAAATGCTCGTAATGCTGGGTTCGGTAAACTGAACCATCCGGCCATCCTCGTAGCAGCATACCGCAACATCCCCCGGCACCCGAAAGCCGCGCTCCAGCAGCGTCCGCTGCACAGTAAACGCTTCCTCCATCGTCAGTGCGATAATCGCATCAAAGCGTACCTTCCGCTCATCCAGCAATATGCTTACCGCGCGTTCCGCCCGCTCATACATGCTATAGCCCTGCAGCTCATGCTCATCCACATAAAGCGTATCGTCCCACACATTCATCTTGGTCATCGTTCGTCGATAGACCTCGTTGCGCCCGTCGGGCGTCCACGGACAAATGTAAGCAATTCGCTTGAACCCGTGCTTCCGAAGCAGGTGCAGCAGCAATCGGCGCAAATAAAAACCGCCGTGCATGAAATTGCTTGGAATGCCGGGGATCACTTTGCCGAGGCTGAACAGCGGGAGCCGGATTTTTTCCCGCAGCGTCTCCAGATTCTCGGCCTGAACGGTCAAGTCCCACCCTTGGAACAACAAGCCGTCAAGCGGAAATTGCCGGACGAAATCGACGATCATTTTATGCTGTGACTGCGTTTTCAACAATTCGTTGGCATTCAGGTAGCCAAAGCGGATTAAATTGACGTCCTGCTTGGCGCACGCCTCGCGCACCCCTTCAAACAACAATGAAACCTTCTCATTCTTCAGCCAGTTATTTTCCGTCAGCAATCCTATCGTTATCGTCACAAGCTGTCCACCCTTTGAAGTGTATTGGACGTCACTGGTTCTACGGAGCTGCCGAGACCGGGTTACCCCACTTTCAGAGCCGTTCTATTTACATTTGCCGTTCTTCTCGTATTGTACCTCTTTTTTTCGAATTATTGAACATAACATAGCGATGGAGTTGTATGTTTTTTATTAAAAATTATATTAATATATCAAATATACTTATTGATTTTTAAATATCATTGGTTGTATATTTATTATACAAATTAGAAAGGAGGTTATTTGCACTACGCGTTTAAAGGATGAAGGAGGTGAACACTGCGTTTTATCCGCTTGAGGCGGCTATTTCAGCGCCTGTTTTGAAAGCACTTACACCAACCAAAGACAAGGAGATCTTCCCATGAGCTGGAAAAAGTGGTTGTCCTGCTGGACAGCTGCGCTTTGTCTGCTGGCGGCCGTTCCCCCCGCGATCGCGAGTCCGACAGCGCACGCAGCCTCCTCATCTTTAACGAATTTCATTACGCGCAGCGGCGATAAGCTGTATGACGGCAGCAACGAGTTTCGCTTCGTTTCTTTTAACATTCCGAATATGGGGATGGTTGAAGACCCGACCTGGCATCTGCCCGACCCTTTCGAGCAGGAAGACGCGATCAAATCGATCGTGCAGACCGGCGGAACCGCCACCCGCTTTTATACCCTATCCGTCAAGGGCGGCGTCAACAATTCGCAAGGCGTGAACCGCTCGCATGTGATTGCGCCCGGCCAGTTCGACGAAGAGCTGTTCCGCTCGCTGGACAAGGCGATGCAGCTTGCCAATGAATACGGCGTGCGTGTCATTATGCCTTTTGTTGACCAGTGGGATTGGGTGGGCGGCGTCAATCAGTATGCGGCTTTCCGCGGAAAAAGCGGCAACGCGTTCTGGACCGATCCGCAAATTCGCTCCGACTTCAAGCAAACAATCTCTTATTTGCTGAATCGGACAAACTATTATACGGGCGTCAAATACAAGGATGATAAAGCGATTTTATGCTGGGAAACCGGCAACGAAATCTATCAGGCGACCGATGAATGGACGCGCGACATCGCTTCCTACATCAAAAGCATCGACCCGAACCATCTGGTCATGGACGGCAAGGGCGGTGTGCTTTCGGAATCGCTGAATAATCCGTACGTCGATATCATTACGAGCCATTATTACAACTATAGCGACGACAGCTCGTTCGTCGGGCGGGCGCGTAATGACCGCAACGGCACCCGCGGCATCAAGCCGTTTGTTGTCGGCGAATACGGGTTGACCGATTTTGCCGACATGAAGGCGATGACGGAAGAGGTCGTGAACAACGGCTCGGCCGGCGCGCTGATCTGGAGCCTGCGCTTCCATAACAAGGACGGCGGCTTCTATTTCCATAGCGACGGCAACAAGCCGGTGACCAGCCGCTCTTACCACTGGCCGGGCTTTAGCGAAAATAACGATTACTACGAAACCGCTGTCGTCAACATGATTCGTGACAACGCATACCGCATTCGCGGGTTCGCTTCTGCGCCTCCGGTGACGGCGCCTGACGCTCCTTATTTGCTGCCGATCAGCTCGAAAAACAGCATTTCCTGGCGCGGTTCGGCCGGAGCTGGAGCGTATGACGTGCAGCGGGCGGAAAGCGATGCGGGCCCTTGGACGACGATCGGCACGAACATTTCCGATTCCAAGGCAAGCGGACCGTTGTTTAGCGACAATACTGGCGTGAACGGACGCAACTATTTTTACCGGGTCATTGCCAAAAACGCCGGCGGGTCCTCCCTGCCGTCCAACGTAGTCTCGCTGAACGGGCCGGTTACCCCGACGCCTACGCCAACGATGTCGCCTTACGGACCGAATCTTGCTTTGAACAAGACGGCAGTCGCATCTTCTACCGAAGCTGCAGGCAACGATGCGTCGGCGGCGTTTGACGGCAGCTTGTCCACGCGCTGGAGCTCGCTGTACAGCGATGCGCAATCGATCTATGTGGATCTTGGCGCAGCGAAAACCATCAACCGCGTTATTCTCAACTGGGAAGCGGCGTATGGCAAATCATACCAGCTGCAAACATCAACGGACGGCACAACCTGGACGACAGTATACTCCACAACGGCTGGCGCCGGTGGCAGCGAGAATATTTCCTTCCCGGCTGTTAACGCCCGTTATGTCAAAATGAACGGCACCTTGCGCGGCACGCAATGGGGCTACTCGCTGTATGAAATGGAAGTATACGGCACCGAAGTCGCGACACCGACGCCTACAGCGACGCCGACGGCAACCCCTACTCCTACACCTACGCCGACGGCAACGCCAACTGCAACACCGACACCAACACCGACGCCTCCGGGCACCAATCTCGCACTTTCGAAAAACGTTTTCGTAAGCTCGACCGACATGGCCAGCAACCCGGGATCGGCGGCTGTAGACGGCAACATGTCGACGCGCTGGAGCTCGGCGTATACCGATCAGCAATCGATCTACGTGGATCTCGGCTCCGTGCAAAGTGTGAACCGGGTCGTGCTGTATTGGGAAGCAGCCTACGGCAAAAGCTACCAGATTCAGACATCGACCGACGGCAGCATCTGGACGACGGTAGCCACCAAAACAAATGGCACCGGCGGCACGGATACGCTTGATTTTGCCGCAACGAATGCCCGTTATGTGAAAATGAATGGTGTACAACGCGGCACGCAGTGGGGCTACTCGCTCTATGAGTTCCAGGTGTACGGCAGCGGCACGTCTACTCCGACGCCAACACCAACTGCAACGCCAACGCCGACACCAACACCAACACCAACACCAACACCAACACCAACTGCAACACCGACTGCAACACCAACTGCGATGCCGACACCAACACCGACCGCTACTCCTACACCTACTCCGATCAGCGGTTCGTTCAAGGTTCAGCTCGTCAATGGCAGTACGGCAGCTTCGTCCAATCAGCTGTATCCGAAGCTGCGCGTGATCAATACCGGCACAAGCAGCCTCAACCTGACGAACGTCAAGCTGCGTTACTATTACACAGCAGACGGCTCGCAGGCACAAGCTTTCAGCACCGACTGGGCAGCTAACGGCTCAGCGGCGATTCCAACGAGCAGCGTGACCGGCAGCTTCGTAGCGATATCCCCGGCTGCAGCTGGAGCGGATACGTATCTGGAGATCGGTTTTACGAGTGCTGCGGGATCATTGGCCCCAGGCGCTACGCTGGAGATTCAGAGTCGAGTAAATAAATCCGACTGGTCCAATTTTACTCAAACCAATGATTATTCGTTTAATGCAGCAGCTACAAGCTTTGTGGACTGGACGAAAGTGACTGGCTATCTGTCCGGTTCTCTACAGTGGGGCATCGCTCCTTAATGAATGTTCAAAAATGAAATTGGAGGTTTTATCGAAATGACATTTGTAAAGCAACCCAGAACGATCAGGCTCATGCTTGCTTTGGCACTGGTTTTCAGCCTCGTGCTCCCGTTCAGCTCGCCAAGCAGCTATGCCGCAACTCATGTAGATAACCCGTTTGCAGGAGCAACCAGCTACGTCAACGTTGACTATGCAAACATGATCGATATGTCGATTGCCCAAACAAGCGACAACACGCTGAAGGGCAAAATGCAAACGCTGAAATCGTACCCGACTGCTGTCTGGCTCGACCGCATTGCAGCGATTAGCGGCGGTGCGCAAAACGGCGGCCGTTTGAGCCTGGCCGGTCACCTCGACGCAGCGCTCGCCCAACAACAAGGCTCCACGCCAATTACGGCTACGATCGTCATCTATGACCTGCCGGGACGCGATTGCGCCGCTCTGGCCTCCAACGGTGAGCTTCCTTTGACCGCAGCCGGTCTGCAAACCTACAAAACAAGCTACATTGATGCGATTGCAAGCATTCTCTCCAATCCGAAATATCAAAACATCCGCATCGTCACGATTATTGAACCGGATGGTCTGCCGAACCTCGTAACAAACCTGAGCGTCAACGCCTGTGCGCAGGCCCAATCCTCCGGTATTTACGTAGCCGGCGTACAATACGCGCTGAACAAGCTGCATGCCATTCCTAACGTGTACACGTACATGGATATCGGCCACTCCGGCTGGCTGGGCTGGGACAACAACCTGCAAGGCGTCGTTCAATTGTTCAAAACCACAGTAAGCGGTACAACAGCAGGTCTGGCCAGCGTGGACGGCTTTATCTCCAACACGTCCAACTACACGCCGGTTGCCGAGCCGTACCTGACGGATTCCAACTTCAACGTTGGCGGCCAACCGATTCGTTCTTCGAACTATTATCAATGGAATCCAAACTTCGACGAGTCCGACTTCTCGGCCTCCTTGTATAACAACTTTGTAAGTGCGGGCTTCTCGTCCAACATCGGCTTCCTGATCGACACCTCCCGTAATGGTTGGGGCGGCGTGAACCGTCCAACCGGCGCCAGCGGCTCCGACATCAACACTTACGTCAACTCTGGCCGTATTGATCGCCGCGCCCACCGTGGACTGTGGTGTAACGTAAACGGAGCAGGTATTGGTGCTCCTCCGCAAGCAGCACCTGCAGGATATCCAGGCTCCCATCTTGACGCATTCGTCTGGATCAAGCCTCCGGGCGAATCCGACGGAGCGAGCTCACTGATTGCCAATGATGAGGGCAAAGGCGCAGACCCGAACTGTGACCCGAACTTCACCACCTCCGGCGGAGTGAAAACAGGCGCTATGTCAAACGCACCGCTTGCTGGTCACTGGTTCCATGATCAGTTTGTGATGCTGATCCAAAACGCATACCCAGCTATTCCGGTTAGCAACAACACACCAACGCCTACACCAACTGCAACACCAACCGCAACACCAACCGCAACACCAACCGCAACACCAACTTCAACACCAACTGCAACACCTACAACTACACCGACAGCAACACCGACGGCAACACCAACACCAACGCCTAGCAATGTCAACCTTGCATTGAACAAAAACGTCGTTGTAAGCTCCACAGATATGGCCAGCAACCCGGGATCGGCAGCTGTTGACGGTAACCTGTCATCACGCTGGAGCTCCGCTTATAGTGATCAGCAATGGATCTATGTGGATCTCGGCGCTACGCAAAGCATTAACAAAGTCGTGTTGTTCTGGGAAACCGCCTACGGCAAAAACTATCAAATTCAAACGTCCACGGACGGTAGCAACTGGACAACAGTGGCTACAAAAACCAATGGCACCGGCGGTACGGATACCCTTACATTTGCGGATACAAATGCTCGTTATGTGAGAATGAACGGTGTTCAACGTGGTACACAGTGGGGCTACTCCTTGTACGAATTCCAGGTGTACGGCAGCGGAACAGTAACGCCGACACCGACGCCAACTGTAACACCAACACCAACACCAACACCAACACCAACGCCGACGCCAACACCAACGCCTACAGCAACACCAACGCCAACACCAGGCTCGGGCTCGATC
This sequence comes from Paenibacillus athensensis, assembly GCF_004514475.2. Lineage (GTDB taxonomy): Bacteria > Bacillota > Bacilli > Paenibacillales > NBRC-103111 > Paenibacillus_AL > Paenibacillus_AL athensensis. The sequence continues at coordinate 132,128 of NZ_MYFO02000013.1, forward strand.
AAGGTTCAACTTGTAAACGGCAGCACAGCAGCTTCGTCCAACCAGTTGTATCCGAAGTTCCGCGTGATCAACACTGGCACAAGCAGCATCAATCTGACGGACCTGAAAGTACGCTACTACTACACGAAAGACGGCTCGCAATCGCAGGCGTTTAACGTCGACTGGGCAGCTAACGGCAATAACGCCATTCCAACCAGCAGCGTAAGCGGCAGCTTCGTCTCCGCATCGGGCACGAACACCGATACGTACGTGGAGCTGAGCTTCAGCAGCAGTGCTGGCAGCCTAGCGCCGGGAGCAACCCTTGAGGTGCAGACCCGCGTGAACAAATCCGACTGGTCGAACTACAACCAATCGAATGACTACTCCTTTAACGCCAGCGCTACGAATTTCGTGGACTGGAACAAGGTGACCGGCTACATTTCCGGTTTCTTGCAATGGGGCATCGCGCCTTAAACTTACGATTATCCACAGGTAATACAAAAAAAGAACAGGATGAGCAGTCCCCCCTGCTGCTCGTCCTGTTTTTTGTTCAAAATCGACTTTCCACGACGCCGCCCGCACCCTGGTACTGACTCACAGCCGGGCGAATCAGCCCGCTCAAGCTGCCGCGTCTCGGAACGCCAAACAACCTCGCACAATCCGGATTTTCCTGGAGACAACCCCAATTTGTACGACTTCTGCTGCCCCTTCCAATCAACGCTAACTGACAAGTAAGCCGCCCTTGCGGCTCATCTCCCGCCTAACAGCGGTTACCGGCTCCCACAGATCTAACAGCCACCGTAAGGCCGGCACCGCGGTCTAGGAGTCGCGTGCGGTGTTAGTGTTAACTTTTCCTCTTATCGAGCCGTGTATCAGCGTACATACACAAACAAGTATCCAGTCTGCACGTTTACTCACGATGACCGCAAGCCGCTGCACGAGTCGATGCAGGATTGGAGGATCTTCAAAAAAAAGAAGAGCCCCTTCATCATCAAAGATGATGAGAGGCTCCTTGCAGCACTTAGTACCAGGACCAAGGATTTGTACGGTCAACTTTAGGGTCTCCCGTCCAAGTAAACGCATCGTCATACAGATGCCCATTGTTCAAATACCAGCCGGCCATTGCCGCAACTTCATCGGAGTACTGCTTCACCCACGCCTCCGGAGAGCCGTCGATCCATCCGGTGTTAAAGCCGATCAGCGAATAACGCAGAATATCTTTACCCGTATACTTCACGCTGGCCTGATTGGCAAAATGAATCATTTTCCGGATGCCCATATGCATGGAAATGCCAGGGTCAAAGAAGTTTTCTGGCGTAAAATCATATTGGTACAGCTCGGGAACATCGTTTTCCGGCACATAGTTCGGGTTGGCATTCGCAAATGCTGTTTCCGCCGTCTGAATCGGACCGTAAGAGTGCGCTGATTCGACGCCGGTTTCCAGACCTGCATTCAACGTTGATTCTCGCGTTGCATGAGCGATGAAGAACGCGTATGCGTGAACCTTTTGCTTGAAGCCAAATTTGCTTTGAATGACGCTCCAGTGCTCATCAACATGGCTGATAATCAGCGCCTTCACTTGCGATTTCGACATGTTGGTAGCCATTGTCTTCATATTGTCCACGGATGTGCCTACCGGATAGTAGCGGTCCGTGAACGTGCCCGGCGTCGGGGTTGGCGTCGACGACGGCGTTGGTGTCGGCGAAGAAGTAGGGGTTGGTGTCGGCGTTGCGCCGCCCGGAGCCGTTCCCCAGTTCAGCACGCCGCTGACATAAGCCGTTACTTTCGTCCAGTCGACATACGAGGATGCGGATGCATTAAACGAATAATCGTTCGATTGATTGTAATTGGACCAGTCGGATTTGTTAATACGGGTTTGCACCTCAAGAGTCGCGCCCGCTGCCAACGTACCGGCACTGCTGCTGAAACCAACCTCTACATACGTATCGGCACCTGTTACAGCAGGAGATACCGTGCCAAAGCTGCCTGTTACGCTGCTGGTCGGAATCGACGTTGAGCCGTTAGCCACCCAGTCGGCATTAAATGTCTGTGACTGCAAGCCGTCCGCCGTGTAATAGTAGCGAAGCTTCAAATTCGCCAAATTCAGTCCACTTGTGCCGGTATTGGTCACGCGGAATTTCGGGTACAGCTGGTTGGACGAAGCAGCCGTGCTGCCGTTCATAAATTGTACTTTGACCGAACCGCTGATCGGAGTAGGTGTTGGCGTTGGTGTGGCGGTAGGCGTTGCTGTTGGTGTTGCTGTTGGTGTCGCTGTTGGTGTGGCCGTTGGTGTTGGCGTTGGTGTCGGCGTTGGTGTGCCGCTGCCATACACCTGGAACTCATACAACGAGTAACCCCACTGTGTTCCACGTTGTACGCCGTTCATTTTGACATAACGGGCATTTGTCGCTGTAAAGGTAAGCGTATCCGTTCCGCCGGTGCCGTTGGTTTTCGTGACGACCGTCGTCCAGTTGCTGCCGTCTGTCGATGTTTGAATTTGATAGTTTTTGCCATAGGCAGTTTCCCAATAGAGCACAACTTTATTCACGCTTTGCACGGAGCCAAGGTCGACGTAGATCGATTGCTGGTCTGTATACGCCGAGCTCCAGCGCGTCGTCATATTGCCGTCAACAGCTGCCGAACCCGGGTTGCTGGCCATATCCGTTGAGCTCACGAAAACGTTTTTATTAAGGGCCAAGTTTGCGCCCACTGGCGTTGGCGTCGGGGTTGCCGTCGGCGTCGCTGTAGGCGTCGGCGTTGGCGTGCCGCTTGGCGTCGGGCCGGTTTTAATAATCCGGTTCAGCATCGCTTGCTTAGGCTGGTTCCACGTGTTCCAATCATCCAGCAGCAGGCCGCCGGTGTCCCCGCTGTTCGGGTTCAAGCACCAGTACGTCCAGTACAGGTCGTTGTCCTTGATGTAGTCGACCAGCTTGTTTTGCCATTTGCCTTCGGTCGTCGACGTGTCCACGCCGCGTCCGCCGAATTCACCGACGATGACCGGCGCAATGTTTTGCTTGCTGATGTAGCCCCAGTATTCATCCCAAATGGCCGGCATGTTGTTCGGGAAGTTGCCTGCGCTGAACCACGGCTGCGCCGCTACGCCCGGACCATAGTCA
>NZ_MYFO02000014.1 GCF_004514475.2 Paenibacillus athensensis
CATGTTGTTCGGGAAGTTGCCTGCGCTGAACCACGGCTGCGCCGCTACGCCCGGACCATAGTCATGCGTCGAGTAGACAACCTGATTCGGTACGTTCAGCACGACCGGGTAGTTTTGCACACCTTTCAGGTTGCCGCCCCACCAATAGTTGCTGGTCATGCCCTGCACGTTCGTTTCTACGCCCTCGACAATGATCAGCCAGTTCGGATTGACCGCGAGAATCGCGTTGCCTGCCCGCTGTGCGGCCAAGCGCCAGTCGGTGTTCACGTTGCCGGTGCCCCAGCTTGCCGGGCCGTGCGGCTCGTTGTGCAAATCTCCGCCGATAACGGTGTCATTGCCCTTGTAGCGATTGGCGAGCATCGTCCAGTCATTGATCCAGCGCGACTCGGGATACGCCGATGTGTACCACAGCTCCGACTGCGCATTGCCGTCCGGACGGTGCTGGTCAAGGAAAATTTTGAAGCCTTTGGCTCCTGCCTTTTGAATCAATTTATCCATGACCTGAATCGGGCTCAGCCCTTGCAGATCCGGGTTTTTGCTGAAGTCGATGCCGGTTGTCTGCGAGCCGGAATCAAACATCTGGTTGCAGTACGGCAGACGGATCAGGTTGTAGCCGTTCGCCTTCATCTGATCCAGCACGCTGTCCATTGAACGCGACCACAAGCCGTGCGGGGCGAAGTTGGTCGTTTCGAAGCCAAACCAGTTAATGCCGTTAAATACCGCTTGGTTACCGCTCGAATCGACGATTTTATTGCCAGACGTATGGTAATAGTTAGGTGCTGCCTCAGCGCCTGCCGCTGCCAGTCCCAAAGAGGACACGGTCAGCGACAGGGCGGCCAGCACTTGAAAAATCCGATTTTTTTTCAAAGCTCTCCATCCCTTTCTTTATTTAAAATTAAGGCGCGATGCCCCATTGCAAGGAACCGGAGATGTAGCCGGTCACCTTGTTCCAGTCCACGAAATTCGTAGCGCTGGCGTTAAAGGAGTAGTCATTCGATTGGTTGTAGTTCGACCAGTCGGATTTGTTCACGCGGGTCTGCACCTCAAGGGTTGCTCCCGGCGCCAAGGTGCCTGCGCTGCTGCTGAAGCTCAGCTCCACGTACGTATCGGTGTTCGTGCCCGATGCGGAGACGAAGCTGCCGCTTACGCTGCTGGTTGGAATCGCATTATTGCCATTGGCTGCCCAGTCAACGCTAAATGCCTGCGATTGCGAGCCGTCTTTCGTATAGTAATAGCGTACCTTCAGGTCCGTCAGATTGATGCTGCTTGTGCCGGTGTTGATCACGCGGAACTTCGGATACAACTGGTTGGACGAAGCGGCCGTGCTGCCGTTGACAAGCTGTACCTTAATCGAGCCAGAGCCCGGTGTTGGCGTTGGTGTTGCTGTCGGAGTTGGCGTTGGCGTCGGCGTTACAGTTGGTGTTGGTGTTGGTGTTGGTGTTGGTGTTGGTGTTGGTGTTGGTGTTGGTGTTGGTGTTGGCGTTGCCGTAGGCGTCGGTGTTGGCGTAGGTGTCGAAGTGCCGTTACCGTACACCTGGAACTCATACAACGAGTAGCCCCACTGTGTACCGCGTTGGGTGCCGTTCATTTTCACATAACGAGCGTTAATATCTGCAAACGAAAGCGTATCGGTGCCGCCGGTGCCATTGGTTTTCGTGGCGACCGTCGTCCAGCTGCTGCCGTCCGTCGACGTTTGAATTTGATAGTTTTTGCCGTAAGCCGTTTCCCAATAGAGCACAGCCTTGTTCACGCTCTGTACCGAGCCCAAATCGACCGTAATCGATTCTTGGTCCGTGTACGCCGAACTCCAGCGAGACGTCATATTGCCATCTACAGCCGCATAACCCGGGTTGCTGGCCATATCGGTGGAGCTGACGGTGACCGACTTGTTCAATGCCAGGTTCGTTCCGCTCGGCGGCGTCGATGTTGGTGTTGGCGTAGGTGTCGAGCCGATGTTGATTTCCCCGCGGTTAACCGTCCAGGAATCGTTCATCAGGTTGTTGGCGCCTTGCGAATTTTGTGTCGGCGACCAGCTGTCATTCCAGGCGAAGAAGTAAACGGTTTGCGGGAACTGCGATTTGATCGCGTTGATCCATTTTGTGTAGTCGAAGTTGCCCGTAGTCCGCGGGCCGATTTCAGTAAAAGCAAACGGCTTGCCAAGTCCCGTCACTTCCGAATAGCCGCTGATCGAGCTTGGGTCGTCGCTGTAAGCGTCAAGGCCCACAATGTCGACATAGCTGCCGCCCGGATAGTACGCGGTTTTGTTGCCGCGGCTGATGTCCGGTCCGTACACCCAGATCAGATTGTTCAAGCCCTTCGTATTTTTAAAATAGTTGAACATGTCGATCCAGACGTTTTTGAACGTGTTGGCATCTTGATTGCCCCACCAGAACCAATCGCCGTTCATTTCGTGGAACGGACGGAACAGAACCGTAACGCCAGCCGACTGGAGATCGGCAAGACCCGCTGCCGTTTTATCCAGATAAGCTCTCCATCTTTGACCCGTAGATGTGCTCGTATTCAACAGGTCGGAGAAATTGCCGAGCTTCGTGTTCAGGTTGCCGCCGTTGGACGGGCCCGGGCTCGGATAGTGGATGTCGATGGTCACCAGACCGCCGTTATTCCAGTACGTCTTCAAGGCGCTGTTGCAGTTGTAGTCGATCAGCGTCGTCGGATCATTCGCTGTCGCCCAGCCGGAGCCGTAGTCGCAGCCGAAGATGCCCGGATACTGGCCTGTCATCGACTTCAGCGATTCCATTTGCGATGTGCTGAAACCGCTGTTGCTGTAGCCGCCGAAGAAGCCGGAGACAACGCGATTGCTGGAGTTGTTCGGCAAGTTGCCGAGCCAATTGTAAACATCCTTAGTTTTTTGATTCGCATTGGAGTTGGCTGTCGAATACGTAGCGGCGTAACCGCTTACATTAAGCATCGATAAAAGCATGGCGCTCAGCAACAAACCGATTAGCGATTTTTTCACTTTCATATCAGTTCACCTCATTTAGTTTAGGTAGCGCTTACAAATATGCGGGATCAAGCTGACTTGCATGGTCAAATAAAACCGGCAACCGCCTCCTTCCGGAACGTTGTGCGGGCTCACCTCCTTATAGAGTTTACTAGATTTAATATAACTAATATTACAATTAAACCACTTATTTTTCAAGTTGATTATATGATATATTTTTTAGAAATAAAAAAACCGCAGTCTCTCTGGACCACGGTTCCTTCGCTTCTCATAAAGTGCGAATCGAATTGCGCAAAATCAGGGTCGTTGGAATTACGATCCGCTGCTTCTCTCCTTCAGGATCGCCGATTTGCCGCAGCAGCTGCTCGGCAGCCGCTCGCCCGACGGCAACCGCGTCCTGAGTGACGACCGACGGCGGCACCTTGGAAAACTCGGCAAAATCGTAATCGTCAAAAAACAGCAGCGACAAGTCGCCGGGAATCGAAATCCCGAGCTGCTCTGCCGCATCCATCACCAGCTTACCGGCAAAGTTCACCGCTCCGAAAATCGCCGTAATCCCCTTGTTCGCCAGCAGAAACTCCCGGATACTGGCAGCATCGAAATCCATCAGCACATGCTGATTCCTGTAGGGAATTCCGTGGTCGGCCAGCGCCTTCTCATAACCGGCCAGCCGTTCCTCCAGACTGGTCGTGCCGTTAAGCTTGGACGAGATGAATCCGATTTCCCTGTGCCCCTGCCGGATCAAATACGTCACCGCTTCATACGCCCCGCCGATATTGTCGGACACGACCAGGTTGGTCTGACAGCCGCGCAAATAACGGTCGATCAGCACGAGCGGATACTGCCGCAGCGAAAGCTCCAGCAGCTTCTCGTTGTACGTCGTTCCTTCCGTCGGATAGATGATCACGCCTTGAATCCGCTTATTCTCAAAAACCTCCTGCAGCCGCATCTTCTCATTGTTGATATCAAATTGCGTGGCAATGAACATCAATTTATAGCCGCTGGCGGACACGACCTGCTCGATGCCGGTCAACGCCTTCAAAGCGAACATGTTGTCCAGACTCGGTAGCAGGCAAGCCACCCAATTGGCCCGGTCGCTGGCCGGAGCTTCGGCAGCGTTTAACAAATACGTGCCGCTGCCGCGCATGCGGGAAACGACACCGTCGCGGACCAGCGTTTCCAGCGCTTTTTTGACAATGATCCGGCTGACCTGGAATTGCTGCGCCAATTCGTTCTCGGACGGGAAGCGATCCTCGGCCCGCCATTCGCCCGAATGGATTTTTTCCGAAATATACGCGCGCAGTTGTTGATAAAAAGGGACCCGTTTCGTACTCATCGGCTTTCCCCCCTTGTAGGCGTATGCAAATCCAGCACCGAATCTCCCTCTTGAAAGCGCGTCGCCAGCTTCAGCTGCGCTTTGCTTTCCTGTCCGTTTATCGCCTTCATCAGCAGCTCCACCGCTTGCAGGCCAATCTGCTCCGCATCCTGCACGATTAAAGCCGGCTTCACCCGCGTCAGGTCGGAATACTCGTAATCATCGAAAAAAATCACCGATAACCGCTCGGGAATCGCGATATCCAGCTCCGCCGCGGCCTTCATGACCCGGTGTCCGATGCCGTTATGCGCCGCTAGCACAGCAAAACGCCCCTGTCTGGCCGCCAAAAACCGGCTGATCTCATCTTCATCTGCCTGAAACAGCTGGTAGTCGTAATTCAGCGGCAGCCCATGCTGCAGCAGCGCCTGACGGTAGCCCTCAAAGCGCTCCTCCAAACTGGTCGTCCCCTTCACCTCCGACGAAACGAAGCCGATCTCGCTGTGGCCGCGAGCAATCAAATACGTCACTGCGTCATAAGCAGCCTGAAAATTGTCCGTGCCGACAAAATTCGTATTGATGCCGGGCAAATACCTGTCGATCAGCACAATCGGAAAATTGTGCAGCGAAAGCTTGAGAATCTCCTCATTGTAGTTCTCGCCTTCGGCCGGATAAATGATCAAGCCTTTAACGCCATCAGCCGCCATTTCCTGAAGCACCTTGCGCTCCAGATCCTGATGGTCCTGCGTGGTCATAAATAACATCCGGTACTGGTAGCGGGCCAGCCGGCTTTCAAGACCAATCAACACATTCCCGATGAACAGATTGTCCAGCCGCGGGACGATCACCGCTACAACCGGCAGACTGGCGCTTGTTTGAGTGCCTTCATATAGAGCCGTTTCCTTCTTCTCCGCGCCGGATACGAACGTACCGCGGCCCTGAATACGGTAAATAACCCCTTCCTCGGCCAAATCCTTCAGGGCGTTTTTCACCGTAATGCGACTCACCTTGAACTGCTCGGACAGCTCCTGTTCGGTCGGCAGCTTGTCGTGCGGCTTGAGAACCTGCTGTTGAATCTGATCTGAAATATAAGCGCGCAGTTGCATATATAAGGGAACACGTTTATCGGATTTCACCAGATACATCTCCATGCATTTTATAATAAATATACAACTTTGCAGAGGACGAGTAAACAACCGTTTTCTTACAGTCTTCATGAACAAGAAAAAACCGCCAACAAGCCCAAGGCTCGCTGACGGTTTCTCGGTTTACACGGCTGGATCGACTTCTTGAATCGATTTGACCATTTGGGCAAAGCCCCGGTCGGTTTCTTGCGCGGGGTCCGGCGGCGTAATGCGCGGAACATCCTTTTTTCTCACCACATAAGTACTCGCGGCCATATCGCCGAGACGTTGACGTTTTTTGGTCAAAAGCACAATGACCGCCGCTACCAAACCGCTGAACAGCATCGGATTGGCTTCGATGATTTTAATCAGGTTTCGGACGAACGCCCTCAGCAAGCCCGGTGGTTTACCTTCGCGGTTGACCACCCGAATGCCAAATAGCCATTTGCCCAGCGTCCAGCCCAGCAGCCCTTCCATAACAAAAAGATAGGAGAAGAGGCAAAACACCCAAAGAATAATTGTTTGTTGATACAAGTCCTGTCCTAACGTAAACACCGGGATCGCGGGCAACGCCCACAAAATAGCGCCGTCCACCCACAAAGCCCCCCAACGTCGAGCCACGATGCCGAAGCGGTATTGGGATACGATTTGTTCGATTTGCATGATGATCTCATACCTATCTATAAAATTTTAATATAGAGCTTTTAAGTTATGAAGTAACTATTTTATTTCTGCTCTATCGAAAATTCTATATTCCCTTCGATGCGTAATTGTACAGATATAATTCCAAACTTAGGCTGCACCTCATCATGTTTATCCCAAATCCAAAATTGAAAATATGGTTTTTGGATTATTTTGGAATACTGGATAGTATTACTCCCTAAAAATGTGAGATCCATTTTATAGATTGCACTGAAATCTAATTGCTGGTCATAAAAGCTAACCACATCTTCAAAAATCAAATTGGCTTCACTCTTCTGTCTTTCATTTCCACTTAAATTTATCATAAAACATCCTTGATTGTAGCTAATTTGTGAAATATAGGTTTGGCTCTCAAACTTCAATTCATAGGTTTCATTTCCCTTTAGAGAAGATATATCAAGAGGATTCTGTCCTAAAGGTAATATATTTACATCAAAAATAATATTTTTCATTATTCACCCTTCTAAAAAGTTTTTACGTGGACAATGTAATTTTGTAAGTATCTTACATTATTCACGCGTATTCTATTCTAATTTGATTTGATCTAATACCTCTTTAAGCGGCCTTACTGTCCCTTCCTTGTAAAAGACGGTCTTCAAAGCAAATGCAAGATTTTGCTTAATTAGCTTTAATTCAAAGTTGGTAATATCTTTGGAGGTGGGTAATGTATCTTTGGTTATTCTGGTAAAATCAATATCATCAACGATAAATCTAATCGTTGGCACATCTTCCATAGCTGCTTTAAGCCCAATTTCATCTACAGAAAAGCTCGTTTGTCCAATAATCTTCCCACCAAAATCCATTCTGGCTTTTAATGTAATGATTTTGCAGCCCCATTACCAAATCATCACCAAATCGATCAAGCCCGGCTACAAGTCTATATCCTGGCTTAGAGTTGGACACCAACTGTTATGCGTCAAGATTTTTAGATTTGAAACATAATAGGTATGAAAATCGGCAACGGCAAAATTATACACGATTGCATGTTGAGTTTTAACTTCAATCTTATCAACCGCGAGATATGAACCATCACTAGTCTCAACCATATCTCCAACAGATAAATCTTCAGCAATTACCCAACCTTTGCCCTTAATTCAGAACGGATGCTGAGCCGTTGTGGTTATTGTTTCATTACCTACAACGGCATTCCAAGATTCAAAAATCTCCTTATTAAACAACTGAATAACTGCTTTGTACGCCATCTCGCCTGTATCTGGATTTTTGGCAAGCACCATGTCTCCAAGCGCTACTCGTTCAATTGTTTTTTCCCCGTGGTCCGTCAATACACTTGTCCCGCAGTAAAGCAATTGCAAGCAAGGACATCAATATCTTTACTGACATTTTTGGTATCACTAACTACTTTTTTCAATGAAGATAGTGTACTCCCTGCCACTGAAGTCAATGCTTTTATGGTGGCATTACCAAGCACATTTCCAATTATCTTCCCGATTTGCTCAGTTACCTTATTAGGATCATGCATATTTATTCCAAAGTTCTTGAATTTGTTCACCTAGTCCATCTGCCAACAAATCTAAAATGTCCTTCCAACCCGCCTTCCCTTGAACCAAATCGACAAATGGCTGGATGAATTGCTTCAGAGCATCGTATGCTTCGGACCAGTTTTTCAACATGTTCCATAACGCTTTTATTGCGTCCCATGCTCCTGTGAAAACACCCTTAAATCCGTTCAACAAACCTTCAAGGAAATGCGCAGTCAACGACGAAAGATCCCAATCGGTGCCAGGTGTTGATACACTATCAAGAGTTGCCACTACGCCACTTAACGTAGCTGCACGTTCGGATGTTGTATACTCCGTTTGCTGCTTATTCAATGCCTGATCAGCATCAGCAAATGCAGGAGCAAAGAATGTCTCACATTCCTGCCTTGGAGGCGATCCCGGTACTCCTGCTCTTTCACAAATTTTCTGCGGAGGTTCCGTTGTATTCACAAACTGGTTAAAAGCCGCATCTCCGACCGCATCAACAGCCTGGCGACACGCACTACTTGTACAGCCACCATCGCTGAAATCCCATTGTTCACTGACCGGAGCCGGCAAGGAACCCAGCGTTAAGACGTAAGCATCCTCTGGTGCGGTTCCGAAGTAACGTCCGCCGCTTCCTTTAAGCGATAACAATCCACATCGCCTTGGGTGAAGATATAGGAGCGAATCGTCCGCCCGCCATCGATCGGAACAGCTGTGTCTTCCGTATCATTAACTTCAAAAGAGTCAATAGCATTAGGGGCCGGGCCGGTCGGACTTTCCCCGTATTGGTCAGTTCCTACGGACAAGGTATACGGGTCGTTGTAGCTGAATTGAATCGGCAAGCTTTTGCCGAGCGCCCCGTAAATTTTCATAACGTAGGTCGTGTTTGGCTTGACCTGCATATTGGCGACTTCCAATTGCCCAGAAGCGTTACACGAACCCTTCATCTCCGAAGTATCGTATTCCCTTCCGGATAGACCTGCAACTCGTAGTCAAGACCTACGGGCGACTTCAGGACAAACACGCGATTTCCGGATTCCAGCGCTCCTGTTTTGTACTTCCAGTACAAGTTCGTAAAAACTATGCTACTTAACCACCAATAAGAATAGGGTTGTCCAAAAATCCGCGTGAACGGATTTTGGGAACAACCCTTTCTTTACAACATGGTTATCGCTGTAACTTGCGCTTAATCATTCAGTGAACAGTAGCCTTAGCTGCTTGTGCCTCAAGGCCCGTCCACCCATTTCTCACTGCCATCGGCTTGAACGGTAAAGCTGTGAGCCACAGACGCTTCGACGATATCGTCATACGCCCAATTGCTGGCATCCACATCTTTCCACGGCGCTGTCACAGCGCCACCAGACGGCTTGCGTCCGAGCGTTTTGTTGATGATCGCTACAGCCTCGGCACGTGTGATCGCTTGCTCCGGCTGGAAGCTGCCGTCCGGATAACCTTCGATCAGTCCGGCGCCTTGCGCTTTGAGAATAGCCGCTTGCGCCCAATGTCCGGCTATATCGCTAAAGCCTGCTCCGTCACTGTTAGCTGTCGCCAGCAGCGATACGAGGCTGGCCATCTCAGCGCGAGTAATCGGGCGGTCCGGTCCGAACGTGCCGTCCGGGTAACCGCTCATCAGCTTCATCGTGGTCGCTTTGGAAATCGCTGCAGCCGCCCAATGTCCGGCCGGCACATCACTGTAGGCGATGTCAGTCGCCGTGCTTTCTTGTTCCACAACACGCGTCAGAATCGTCGCCATCTCGGCGCGAGTGATGGCACGCTCCGGACGGAACGTACCGTCTTCGTAGCCGTTCACATACGCGCTATGCGTTTGCGTTACCGGCTCCATGTGAACAAGCGTAAAGGTACTGAATTTGTTGACCGAGAATTGCAGCCCTTGACCGCCGTCGCCATAGTCGACCAGCTTGCCGTGCAGCAGTTCCTTCGTGCCGTCGCTATGCTCCACGAATACGGCCAGATTCGCCAATTCCTCCTGGCTCAGCTGCACATCTTTAAGCGGCATGGTCAAATCGACCTTGCGGCTTTGCAGATTCGTTTCAATCGTCATCGGGCGTCCTACGACCGTAACGCCTTGACCGCCGGAAGCCTTTTGCACGATCTGCTCCTGATCGGCCCGCACCTTCACCTGCTGCTTTTCCGAGTCCGTTTTGATCGGTACAAAGTGGAAATACAGGTCTTCGTCAAAATTTTGCAGCGAATCGTTCGGAATGCTGACTTTCACATTGTCGGTCACAATGCCGATATCGATTTGGGCATCCTTGATCAGCTTCGTGGAGTCCTTGGGCACCGAAACATTCACTTCGGAAACCTCATCTTGGGTATCCGGGATGACAATATCAGCCGATTTGGATTTGGAAGCGAGAATCAAATCGACGGCTTGTTTCGTCTGATCGGACGTCAGGACAACCTTATCGCTTTTCGTACCGTCCGGCTTGCTCGTTCTTTCAATTTCAGCTTTGGAAACCGCGTCTGCCGAATTGCCGTCGCGATTCTTGACCGGAACGGTGATTTTCTCGACATTGCTTGGCGCTGACGCCTTTGGCGTTTTGATAATCACACGTCCGGCTTGCAGCGTTTTGACCATTTCCACTGCCTCAACGTCGGTCAGCGTAAACTGCTGAATGTTCGTTGTATCTTCTACTGTCAGCGGGACAATTCCATCCTGCGCTTTCGGCGCCAGACTGAAGGTGACCTTGAACATCTCCTGTCCCTTCTGGATCAGACTGTCGCCGCCGCTCAAATCGGCCCAGGCCACTTGCAGATAGCCGTCTGTGTTGTTGTAGGTGCTGTCGAACATACTGCCAGTGGAGCCGCTGATCGAATCCACCTGCAGCACGGCAGGATCAAACTTGATGCGCATGCCGTAGGAGCCGACACCTGCAGTTGCATCTGTCAATGTGACCGGCACCGTCACCTTCGAGCCCGGACGTCCTTCGCGCGCCGCGATGGACACAGAAGCCGATTTCGGTGCGCTCAGCACCGTCACCTTGCCGGAAACAAGTGAAGTCGCCAGCATCTCCGTTGGATCTGTATCGATCGTATACGAACCGCCTGCCAGCGTGATATCTGTATCACCTGCCGGCGCATTCGGTTTGATTGTAAATTGCAGGGTCATTAATTTTTGCCCGTGGTCAATGAACACACCGCTGTCAAACGTATCGGCCGTGACGTAAACACTGCCCGTCACCGATTCCGACGTGTCAAAATGAGCGGCATTCGCGTTATCAGTTGGCGTGCCTGCCAGTGTCAGCACGTTTGAGTCGTAATTCAACTTCATTGTATATTTCCAAAAGCTATCATCGACCATAGATTCATGTCCTGGCGTCATGTAAACCGATACAGACACCGTCTCGCCTGCATGACCGGAAGCGCCGTTAACCTCGACTTTCAACGCGGAAGCCGGTCTGGCCTGCGCCAGCGGCAGCAGAGCAAACATCATACACACTGCCAGCAGCATGGAAACCGCGCGGCGCAGCGAACGCTTTGTCAACAAAAAATGGCTATTGTTCAAGGTTTTCACACTCCTTTTCCAAGATAGATATTCAGAATCAGCTGCGCGTCGACTGCATCGACATAGCCGTCATTGTTCATGTCCAGCGCTTTTTTCTGCTCATCAGTCAACGTGATTTTTCCTTGCGTATATTTGGTGACCATCAGCGCATCTGCAGGCGTAACGAGTCCGTCGCCGTTAGCGTCGCCTTTCAACACGCCAACCGTGCCGTATGCCAGGCTGGAGACCGCATTACCCGGCGTTGTGCCGCTAGCTGCATGCGGTGTGACTTCAAAAATAATAAATTTGCCGAACTGCGCCGCTTTGAGCGTCAGCGTAGTTGTCGTCGCGCCGGAAATGGCCGTTTTGTTCGTTCCGTTGGCATCATCGGCTGTATACCATTGGAAGGTTGTACCAGATTGAGCTTCGCCTTCCTCATCGTAATAATCATAGTGGCCGGTCAACGTGATATTCAGCATGAGCGCACCCGAAATCGACACATTGCTTGCTAACGGTGCGGCGTTGGCTGCTACTGCCGTCGAACTTGTCGAGGTTGCCGGCGTTCCGTTCAACGTACCTTGCGTCGCCACAGGAGTGACTTCAAAGATGATGTACTTGCCCACTTCCGCGCTCGTCAGGGTGAACGTAGACGAGGTTGCGCCGGAAATTGCCGTTTTACCTGTTCCCGCGTTATCGTTCGCCGTATACCATTGGAACGTCGTCGTGCCTTCCGGATTGCTTTCTTCGTCGGCATACGTATAAGTTCCTGTCAGGGTATTACCTTCCTTCAATATACCCGTGAAGCTGACTGGGGCCGCCGTCGGCCCAAAGTTGGAGACCACAGCGCTTGCGCTCGTATAGGTCACCGGCGTACCGGACAAGGTGCCAGACGTTGCCACAGGCGTGACTTCAAAAATGATGTATTTGCCCACTTCCGCGCTCGTCAGGGTGAACGTAGACGAGGTTGCGCCGGAAATTGCCGTTTTACCTGTTCCCGCAGCATCATTCGCCGTATACCACTTGAATGTCGTCGTACCTTCCAGGTCGCTCTCCGTGTCGCCATACGTGTACGTGCCTGTCAATACAGCGTTCTCCTTCAGCAAACCTGTATTCGAGCTGAAGCTGACGTTCGATGCCGTCGGCGCCGCGTTGTCCGGTCCCATCTGCGCGACGCGCACCTGATTGGATCCGTTATTTTCCAAAAAGATATTATACAAGCCGTCATCAAACACGGCCAAAAATCCGAAGATCGCGTTGGCCGTAGCGCTCTTATTCAATCCTTGCGCCCCGCCACTGTCGGCAGACGTCCAGGAAGCGCCGTCGTATTTTTTGACGCGAATTTGCTTGTAAGGATTGCCTTCGGACCAGGTAGCATATAAATTCCCGTCATATTCGGCAATTCTGACTGTGGAAGCGGCTTTTGTCGTGCTGTAATTAATGCCATTAACCGAGTCTCCACCATCGACTGACGTCCAGGAAGTGCCGTTATACATTTTTACACGAACCTGATCAGCAAAATTGTCATTCGCCTCGGTCCATGCGAGATACAGTGAACCGCTATACACCTCCAGACTCGGAGCACCGGCCGTTTTAGCAGTATTGATATTCATGCCCGTTGTGGCGTTGCCGTCTACGAAGCTCCAGCTTGTGCCGTCGTAAGCTTTAACGCGAATTTGCGTCGCGCTGCCGTCCGACTCGCACCAGGCCAGATACAGCTTGCTGCCGTAAACCGCGACACTGGCGTTTTGCGCTGCTTTGCCTGTGTTATAGTTCAGTCCGGCTCCGCCGTCGGCAAATGTCCACGAAGAGCCGCCACCGTATTTTCTTACCCTCATCTGATTAATCCCGCTGCCGCCCGCCTCGTCCCAAACGACATAAAGCGAGTTATTGTAGGCGATCAGCCTGGAGTTTTTGGCATTCGTGTTCGCCCCCGTATTCAGGCCGTCTGCTCCGTTGCCGTCGATGAGGCCCCATGAAGTACCGTTGAACTTGGCGACCCGCAGCTGCCAGTATGGCGCATTTTGCTCTTCCCAGGAAGCGTAAAGCTCATTGTTGAATACGAACAAATAAGGATTCACCGCATTTTTCGCAGCGTCCTTGTTCATCGCGGCATTGTTGTCCGCTGTCACCCATGTGCCGCTATCATACTTTTTGGCGCGGATTTGGCTGGTAGAGCCGATCGACTCCGCCCATACGGCAAACAATGTACCGTTAAAATCGATAAGCTTGGGATTGTTCGCATTTTTCGTTGCGTCAATGTTAAGCCCGTTCGTGCCATTGCCGTCGATCAAATTCCACGTTTGGGCGAACGCAATCGAGCTGTGCAGCGTGAGCAGCACGATGAAAATCGCCGTGACCGCAGCGATGCCTGAAAACCTTTTTGAAACCTTCTTCAACCGGAAGCCCCCCTTAAGATGTGACTACGATAGCGCCTTCTGCTAACGTTGTTGCAATTAGGCATAATGACCTACTACCCCATCTATTCGCCGTGACTTTCGATTTATCCTGCAAGCTTCGACAAATGACGTCACACTCCATTTTACTTTTTATTTGTAAAATTGACACTACTATACATTGCACTAAAACCTCCGCTTCTTTCGAGGTATAATAGAGGAATCAGCCACTGTGGAAATCCGACTGAAAGGAGTTTGATCATGTTCATCCAGTTCCCGCCGCCGCTGCGCTTGAGCGCGTATGTAGACAGCCTGCTGCTGCAGGAAGAATGGAGCCCGATCAACTATGCCAACCGTAGTCCGGTCAAGGTGCTGCCCTCGGCAATGACGGTTATCGGCATCCAGTACGGAGAGCCGATGTCCGTGCTCGCCGACGGCGAAGCAAAGCTATTGGGGAGCAGCGGTCTGACCGGCATGCAAACAGCCCCGCGGGAATATGTCAGCACAGGTCGAATCGGCACGATTATCGTCCGCTTCAAGCCCGGCGGTCTCACAGCGTTTACCGCCTATCCGATCCACGAATTTCTTGACGCCAACGTCGACCTGAAGCTGGTATTCCCCCCACATGCCGTCGATGAAATGGAACAACGCCTTCGCGAAGCGGCAGATGCCGCAGGCCGCATTGCGGCCGTTAACCGCTTCCTGCTCGCAGTTTGCCGCGACAAGCCCGCTGTTGGTCTGCCGCTCCATATCGCCGAACAGATCGACCAGGCCGCCGGACAAGTGTCCATTGAGCATTTGGCTGCGCAAGCCTTTGTCAGCAAGCGGACGCTGGAGCGTCATTTCAATGAAGCGATCGGCATTTCACCGAAAAAATTCGCCGGGATTCTTCGCTTCCAGCAAGCGATTCGGCTGCGCAAGGCGGGCTGCAGCTATCTGGATATCGTCGAAGCTTGCGGCTATAGCGACCACGCGCATTTCGCCCGTGATTTCAAGACGTTTGCCGGCTGTACGCCGGAGCCATTTTTTCGCGGCGAATCGCAGCCCGAGTTGGCCCGACATTTCAACGATTATGAAGCGCGCGCTTCTTTTCAAGCTATCATGTATCAGTAATGACAGGCATTCCATGCATTTTCCGGTTGAACCGGGGAATGCTTTTTTTTGTCGCATTTATTCAATGAGCCGCAGCCAAGGCCTGTTAAGATAAAGACATCAGTCAGACATGACTTCAAATCAAACCACTAACAAGGAGCGATAAAAACCATGACGAACCCTCGCGAACTGCCCATCCGCGCCGACTTCCCCTTTGAAGGACGCTATCTGGAGGTGAACGGCCACCGCCTGCACTATATCGATGAGGGCAGCGGCGACCCGATTGTTTTCTTGCATGGCAATCCGACCTGGTCGTACGATTGGCGTAATATTATTCCGTACCTGACGACTGCCTCACGCTGCATCGCCGTCGATCTGATCGGCATGGGCCGCTCGGACAAGCCGGACATCGGATACACATACGTGGAGCATGTTGATTACATCACGAAATTTATCGAGCAGCTTGGCCTCAGCCGGATTGTGCTGGTCGGCCATGACTGGGGCACTGCCATCGGTCTGCAATATGCCGCGGCTCATCCCGACAACATCAAAGCGGTGGTGATGATTGAGCCGCAGGCACTCACGCCGTTTGCCGACTGGTCCGCATTTTCACCTGCCGAGGCGGTCGGGCTGTTCCAGACGCTGCGCGACCCCGAGCAGGGCTGGCCATTCATGCGCGACAATAGCGTATTCATTGAAGGCATGACGCAAACGATTATCAGCAGAACCATTACGCCCGAGGAGCATGACTACTTCCGCGAACCGTTCCGGGAAAAAAGCTCACGCAAGCCAATGTGGGTGTTTCCGAATCAACTGCCTATCAGCGGTCATCCGGCCGAAGTGGTAAGCGCAGTCGAGGAGCGCAATCGCTGGTTCACGTCGACACCAATTCCCAAGCTGCTGTTCTATGCCACGCCTGGCTGCAACGTTCGCGAGCCTGAGCTCGCATGGTGCCGTAACGATCTGGATAATCTGACGCTGCACTCCATCGGCGAAGGTTTCCATTACTTGATGGAAGAGAATCCGCACGAAATCGGTCAAGAGCTGGCTCGCTGGCTGCAAAACGTGTGAATACTTTCGGAACCGCCTGCCGTATAACCGCGGCTTGACTCACGGGGCTCCTGGTGTACTGCCAGGGCCTTTTTGCTGCGCTTTTTTCACGATTTTTTCCCTGGAGGGTGACTCGCAATGACGATGACAACCATTTCTATTCAACAAAAGCCAAAGGAACCGCTGTGGACCCAACGTTTTATTATCCTTAATTTTTCCTTCATGAGCTTGAGCTGCGGCTTCCAGATGCTGCTGCCGACACTCCCGCTGCGCGCATCGACCTTGACCCATCAGACGCTCATACTGGGCCTGCTCGTCAGTATTCTTTCGGCATCCGCCGCGCTGATCCGACCGTTTGTTGGCGCCAGGCTGCAAAATAGCTGGCCCGACCGCATGAATCTGCTCGGCTGGCCATCTGTCTGGCCGCTACGTGCGGCTATTTCGTTGAATCGACCGTTGGGCTGCTGGTCATGAGACTTTTGCACGGTATCGGCTGGGGCATCTCAACAACTGCTTATGGCACGATGGCCGCTGTGCTGATCCCGGCGGCGCGCCGGGGCGAAGGCATGAGCGGCTGGGGCTTCGGCATGGCCTTGACGATGGCCTTCGGCCCCTTGCTCGGCAACGCCTTGCTCAGCGCGTACGGCTTCGGCGCAGTCGTAACCGTGTCGGCAGCGCTTACGTTGCTCGCGTTGCTGCTGGCGCCGCTGGTCGGCACGCCACCGCGCAAGCCCGTTATCCTTTCATCAGACGAAATGACTGGGGAAGCCGGTTGGCGGCGCTGGCTGGAGCCCGTTACGCTGAAGCCGGCGGCGCTGCATGCGCTGCTCGGTTTTTCCTATGGCGGCGACTAGCGGCGACTTCACCACCAAGACGCGCACATGCAAAAAGCTGCCCAAGGTCAGAGGGGGGACTGACCGGGCAGCTTTTTGGCGTTCTTTTTCAGGAATAAGCTTATATTACCAGCCTACGTATACGACCATTGCTTGCGGAACCGGCGTGTGCAGCAGCGTGCTTTGCTCACGAACGTCGTCATAGCAGAAGCCGTAAGCAAGGTTGTTGATGCTGTGATTGTGCCAGAATTCCACGTATTCGTTGTACGGGCCTGTTTGGAAGAAGCTCGATGGATGGCTCCAGTTGGCTTGGTTCTCCGTCAGCAGCAGATGGCGGTTGATAGCCGCGCACAACTGAGCTTCAATGGCCAGTTCTACGTCTGTGTCGTCGTTGTCGATACCGCCTGTTCGTTTGTCGAAGTTGCCTTTGCCTTCCAGCGCATCTTCTGTCGTTGGTTTGTTGACGAAATACTTGTACGGACCAAAGCCTTTACCGTCATTGAAATCAGCTTTGAATTCGAATACGCCGTCGCCGCGAACGTGGCCGCTGTATGTGCGTTTTGCGCTTGGATCGTAAGCATCAGGAACCGTGAAGACGAGCTCTTGCGTTTTGTACGTGTTCCAGATGGCATTGATGTAATCGTCAAAGAAGCTCGTGTAATCTTCATGCGGAATGTTTTGAGTCGTCAGGTAGTTGACGGTTTCTTTGCCAAAGTACCCTTTGCCCGGCGCTACGATCCGGTAGATGTTGTCGGTGTTGCTCAGGTCGGAATTCGCCTTGCTGTTCAGCGTAGCCAGATGATCGAATTTGTCGGACACTTCGTTCGTGAACGCTTTGATAATTTCGTCGCGGGTGCCGACATCGCCTACTGTTTTGTAGTAACCGTCGCCTTTGCCCAGCAGGGTCAGCTTCACTGGGAAACCGAACTGGTCAACGCGCGTTGTATTGCCGTGGTAGCCGTATGGCCCCAGGTTAAATTCGATGAAATCGAAATACGTATTGCGGTTCGGATCGTCCATGTTACCGATGTTCGGACCGCCGTAGCCCATTTCAGGCGTACCGTCTGCGTTGAATTTTTGCGTGACGCCGTCTTTCTCAAATACTTTCTCAATGCTCACCAGAATCGGCTGACCGTAGCTGACATATAGACGTGAGGATTCGATATCGGCAATCGAGACCCAATTGACATCGGACAGCTTGTGCGTGTAGTTCACATACGTTTTGGGAACGCCGGAGCCCCCCAGCGGTTTGCTGACCGCCAGATTCGGATCGTTATTGTCATTGAACGACATTTCTTTTTGTGAGCCGTCCGCTTGCACCCATACGAATTTGCCGCGATTGGCCGTCATGTACGATTTACCGACGATCATCCAGTAAACTTGATCATCTCTATATTTACCGTTGCTGTTGTTTTTGATTTCAATCGTCATTCTTCTGTCGCCGATATGAATATCCGGCATATTCGGGTCAATCGTGAGCGTAGCGGTTACAACCCCGGAATTCGGTTTGCCGGCTTGAACAGCCATCGCTTTCAGCGTCGTCGTAGTCGCCACCGGAATGATTTGGCCGTTCGTGTACAGGCTCGTGTTCGCAGCGCCCACTACCGGCTTGCTGCCGTCTGTGGTGTAGTAAATTTGCGCGCCGCTGTCAGGATTGCTGATCGTCACGTTTTGCGTTGTTTTAAATACGCCGCCTGCCGGGCTAAACACCGGACTGCTTACGCTGCCCACTACGTATTCGAACCAGCCGAACATATCCTTGGAGCTGTGCTCCAGATTGGCGTATTTGCTTACGAAGTAAAATTTCACCGTATCGCCCAGTTGCGGGCCGTTCAAGCTCAAGGTGAACTTTTTGTCGGTTCCCGGTCCCGGGTTGGTGCTGCTGTATTCCACATTGTTTGGTGTACGCATGTAGTATCCGGCATCGCCATTCACCAATGCGCCATTTCTGTAAACTTCTACGTGAGCAAGAATATAGTTGCTGCCTGTGCCGGATTCGTAGGTGAATACGACTTTACCGCCTTCATATTTCTCTGTGTGGATAAACGAGCCGTCGTCAGGCAGCGGAGGCGTCGCTGTTGGTACTGGTGTCGCGGTTGGCGTTGGTGTTGGTGTCGCGGTTGGCGTTGCCGTCGGTGTTGCTGTTGGCGTTGCCGTTGGTGTAGCTGTCGGCGCTGCGCCGTAAATGATCGAAGCAAACACGGTATCGTTGGGTCCCGGATAGAACACTTGTCCGCTCGAAGGCGAGAACGTGTAGAAACGGGCCTCCACTTTGTCCCCGGCTGCATACGTACCGGTCGGCCGCGTTATAGAATACGTATAAGTACCGTTCGCGTTCTGAACGCCTTTCGCGCCAAGACTTGTATCGACAAAATCTTGAATGTTATTTTTTCTGGCAAATACATAAACTTCGGTTTTGGAGCTGGATAACGTGATCGCAAATTTGGCTGCACCCCCGCCCAAATCGCTAATGACCACTGTGCCAAGGCCCGCTGTTGGTGTCGGTGTCGGTGTTAGTGTTGGTGTTGGTGTTGGTGTTGGTGTTGGTGTTGGTGTTGGTGTTGGTGTTGGTGTTGGTGTTGGTGTTGGTGTTGGTGTTGGTGTTGGTGTTGGTGTTGGTGTTGGTGTCGCCGTCGGCGTTGCTGTTGGCGTCGCCGTCGGCGCCGTTCCATAGGTCATCGAAGCGAACGTGGCATCGCTTGGTCCCGGATAAAAGACTTGTCCGCTGGACGCCGTAAACGTATAGAACCGCGCCTCTACCAGATCTCCGGCAGCGAAGGTGCCTGCCGCACGCGTTACCGAATACGTGTAGGTACCATCAGCGTTTTGTACGCCTTTGCTTCCAAGGCTTGTATCCACGAAGTCCTGAATTCCGTTTTTCCGGGCAAATACATAGACCTCTGTTTTCTTCTCCGTCAAAGTGAGCGAGAATTTCACTGCGCCCCCGCCCAGGTCCGTCATCACGATGCTACCGGTTGCTGCAACCGCCGCGCCTGCCGGCAGAGCCGCCAGAATCACGATGGAGAGAGTCAAGAGCGTTATCCACATTCTTCTAAACATTAATTATCCTCCCCTAGCTTAAAAATGAGTGCGCTTGCAACAAGATTTCACCTGCCATCTTGTTTTTTTCAGCAATTCCCTCTCCAAATAATGGCCATTTATTCGAAAATTTTTTCGTACAATTCATTGCACAACTTCATTATATCACCTTTCAAACCGCTTACAAGACCTTATTCGACAGCATTTCACGAAAATTTACCGAAATAAAGTGTACAAAAATGAATTTTTTTCGTATACTTTCGCGAAAATGTTCGAATAACCAACCATTCATATCTCTCCCCTTCCCGGCAAAAAAATAAACAGCCCCCGGTCATCCGGAAGCTGTTTATTTGGCGTTTAATCAGCCGAAAACGTCATCGGCTTTATATGCTCGTATTGCGGCGACCGAAAATGAAGGAAATGACCGCCATAATCAGGAACAGTACGAACAGGACCTTGGCGATGCCCACAGCCGCCGACACGATGCCGAAGAAGCCGAACACCCCCGCAAAAATCGCAATAATCAGAAAAATAATCGCCCAGCCTAACATAAGCAACACCCTTTCTTGTCAAGTTATGTAGATCAGCTTGCTATGTTATCTATTACCCGTTCTCCCGCCTGGTTGAAACAGGTCCCTCCAGATCCATCAATCTGCGTTCTATCCGCTCCAGCACCAGCCGCAGCTCCAGGTTCTCCTGCTCCGCCCGGAAATTGATCGCAAAGTCCAGCATCGCTTCCTGCTTGTCCCGCGCCGTCTGCCGGTTCTGGCTCATCAGAATGATCGGCGCCTGAAACGCTGACAGACACGATAAAATCAGATTCAACAAAATAAACGGCGGCTTGTCAAACGCCAGCCAGGACGCCAGCGTATTCAGACACATCCACACCACCAGAAACCCGCTAAACAACACGATGAACGTCCAGCTGCCGCCAAACGTCGCAATGCGGTCGGCCAGCCGATCGCTCCAGCTCGTGGTCTTCTTCTGCTGCTCGGTCAAATGCGCCTTGATGCTTTGCTGGTACTCGTTCACCATCGTCGTCACCCGCTCCAGCTGCTCGTCGTTCAAGCCTCCGGACGGCTCGCGGTCCAGCTCCTCCAGCAACGGATCGCTTTCACACTTCCGCTCCTCCATGCTTCTCCTCCTCCCCTTCCCGCCAAACGCCGCTCAGCTCCCGCTTCAGATGCCGCCAACGCTTCTACTTACGCGCACCCAAACGGGCCGACGCCCGGCATTATGTAATACATACACGCGATCTGGGGCATTGAAACAGCCGAAAATCCGACTTTTCTGCAAGCAAAAAAACGCCCTAAGCCTGCACCGGCAGGTCCTCGGACGTTCTGGAGTTACGGCGTTCCGGGCAGCGGCGCCCGGTCGGTCTTGCGGTAAATCCGCTCATGCGGAACAAAATCCTCATAGGTTACGCCCTCGGGCGCAAAAATAATCGACTCCTTGCTGCCAAGACCGATAAAGCCGCCCTTGATCAAGCTGCTGTAAAGCAAGCGATGGACCTTTTGCTGCAGCTCGCTGTCAAAATAAATCATCACATTGCGGCACAAAATGACGTGAAATTCATTAAACGAGCCGTCCATCACCAGATTGTGCTGGGCAAACGTCAGGTTCGCTTTCATCGGCAGCTGAAAAAACGCAAATTGATGATCCGTGCTGTAATATTCGGAAAAAGCCTGCGTACCCCCCGCCTCCAAATAGTTCTTGGTGTACGCCTGCATCTGCTTGAGCGGAAACGCACCCTTGCGCGCCGACTCAATCGCTTTCTCATTCATATCGGTAGCATAGATCTTCGTCTTGGCGCCAAGCCCTTCCTCATGCATGAGAATCGCCATCGAATACGCTTCTTCCCCGGTAGCGCAGCCGGCGTGCCAAATGCGGATTTCCGGATAATCGCGAAGCAGCGGCACGACCTTGCTGCGGAATTCGGCAAAAAATCCCGGATCGCGGAACATCTCCGTCACCCGGATTGATAAATCATTAAGCAGCCGCTCCAGATAGCCGGACTCGTGCAGCACCTTGTCGAGCAAAGCCGTAATCGTCGGCAGCTTCTCGGCTTTCATCCGGTTCAGAATGCGCCTGCGCAGCGAAGAGCGCAAGTAGAAACGGAAGTCAATGCCGAACATTTGATATAACCCTTCGAGTAACAGATTGATTTCGATATTTTGCAGCTCGTCGTGCGGCAAATCCTCAAGCTCGGCAAACGCCTCGGGGTCGTAGATCGTCAATGTCTCACCTGCTTTGTCAGCCATACCCGCATCAGCGAAAACAGCTGATCCATCTGGATAGGCTTCATAATGTAGTCCGAAGCGCCGGCCTCCATGCACTTTTCGCGCTCGCTTTTCATCGCTTTGGCGGTCAGGGCAATAATCGGCAGGTCGCGCAGCAGCAAACCGTGCCGGATGATCTTCATCGTCTCATAGCCGTCCATAATCGGCATCATAATATCCATCAGCACCAGATCAAAATTCGGCTGCGCCTTCAACAGCTCCAGCGCGTGCTCGCCATGCTGCGCCACCTGCACCTTCACGCCTTTGAGCTCAAAGGCCGAGACCAGCGCGTATACGTTGCGCGCATCGTCTTCAACGAGCAGAATTTTTTTGCCTTCAAAAATTTGCGCATCCGACTGCACCTCGGAATCCTTCGGCTCCTCGACGCTTTTGCCGGCTGCTTGCTCTTCGACAGCCCGTTCGTGCGCGACGGCATGCTCCCACTGGGCCACAACATCGGTTCCCGCCGTCTCAGGGCGGAGTCCGCTTTTGCCCGTCTCTTCTTGCTCCGGCTGCTTGATGCACGGCACGTACAGCGTAAACGTGCTGCCCTTGCCGACCTCGCTGCGCACAACGATAGCGCCGTTCAACAGCCGCGTAAACTCTCGGCAAATCGACAAGCCCAGTCCGGTTCCGCCGTATTGGCGGTTGGTCGTGCCGTCCACCTGACGGAACGCCTCAAAAATAATCTGCTGCTTGTCGATCGGAATGCCGATGCCCGTATCCGTAATCGAGATCGCCAGCACCGGCGTATCCCGGCCCACGGTCAGCAGCTCCTCGACGCGATCCGCACCGGCCGCAGCAATGCGCATCGTCACCGAACCGTCCTGCGTAAACTTGAAGGCATTGGACAACAGATTTTTCAGAATTTGCTGCAGCCGCTGGCCGTCGGTCGATATCAGATCCGGCACGCCTGGCTCCATGATCACCTCGAAGTTCAAGCCCTTCTTGTCGGCGACCGGACCAAAGATCGCTTTCATCGACTGCGGAATTTCCGTAACGTTCACATCGTCGACCATGATCTCGATTTTGCCGGCCTCCACCTTGGACAAATCGAGAATATCGTCAATCAGCGTCAACAGGTCGCGACCGGCGGCATTAACGACGCGGGAATATTCCTCGATCTCGCTCATCTGCATCTCGGCATTGTTCTCCATCAGCATTTGCGACAAAATCAGGATGCTGTTGAGCGGCGTCCGCAGCTCATGCGACATGTTGGCGAGAAAATCGGATTTGTACTGCGAGCTCATTTGCAGCTTGGCCGAAAATTCTTCCAGCTCGTCTTTCGCTTTTTTCAGCTCGCGGGCTTTTTGCTCGGAGAAATGGTTCTGCTCCTCCAGGAATTCGTTGGTGATGCGCAGCTGCTCCTGCTGCATTTGCAGCTCCTCCGACTGGGCCTGCAGCTCCTCCGACTGGGTTTGCAGCTCCTCGGTCATCATTTGCGACTCACCCAGCAAACGCTCGATCTCCATGCGGCCAAGCACGCTGTTGATCGCCGAACCGAACTTCTCCTGCAGCTGATCCAGCAGCGTCAGGTGATGCGACTGGAACACCTCAAGCGAGGCAAATTCGACAACCGCCTCAACCTTGCCTTCGGCCGTGATGGGGGCCACCAGCAGCGAGCGGGGCTGCGAGAAGCCCAGTCCCGAGGTGACGCGGATGTGGTCGTCCGGCAGATTGGTGACGAGAAACATCCGCTTATCGGCGGCACATTGGCCAACAAGCCCCTCGCCAAGCAGAAAGCTGGCGGCTGCGTGATCTTGACCGGAAGCGGCGTACCCGGCAATGCGCACATAGCGGACCTCGCTGCCCGTTTGCTTACGCAAATACACAACGCCGTATACAGCGCCAAGCAGCGGCGCCAGCTTGCTGGCAAACGCCTGCCCCAGCGCAGAAACGTCTGTAATGCCTTGATACAGGGTGGTCACTTCTGTAATATTCTGCTCGACCCAGCGCCGATGCTCCAGGTTCTCCAGCAAGCTGTTCGTAGCCTCGGCCAGCTCCTTGATTTCGTCGTTCGAATTGACCTCGATGCGCGTGCCAAGCTGACCGTCTGCGCCGGAAATGCCCTGCATCGTCTGCACCACCTGACGAACGGTGCGTACAATGGAATTGGACAAATACATCCCTGTCATCAGCGCAATGGCCGACACAATGGCGACAATCGTGAACAGCACAATCTTGAGATTGCGATTGGCTTCGTCCAGCTTGACGATCCGCTGATTCGTCAGCAGCTTCTCGGAGCGCAAAAAAGAATCGAACTGCGTGCGCAGTTGATCCATAATATTCTTGCCTCTATTCTGGCTGTAGTACTGGGCAAGCCCAGCTTCATTCTTGTCGCGCTTGAGCTGAATGGCGTACTCGCCGGCGTTTTTCGACCAGTTCTCAATCGACGTCTTGATCAGCTCCAGACTGTCCGATTGCGCCTGATTGTCAGCAATCAGCTGCCGCAGCTTGTTGTAATCGTCAATCCATTGCCGGCTCCCCTCTACATATGGCTCCAGATAGGACTCATCGCCGGAAATAATAAAGCCGCGCATGCCTGTTTCCATATCCAGCGTATTTTTCTGAATCTGGCCAAGCAGGTCGTGCACCTCGATATCGTGGGTGGACACGAAATCAACCTCCGCTTGCAAAGAGGTCATCCGGCCGCTGATAATCAGCAGCGCCAGTCCCAAACATACGATAACGAGCAGGTAGCCCGTAAACACCTTTGCTCTGATGTTAAAGCTCTTGAATTTAAACATGACTGCCTCCCGTACTGTGTAGAGAATCTGGGTAGAGAATGATTTCGGTTCTCATTCTACCACATTTTGCGTGGTAAGTTCATCCTGCGCGGCTTCAAGAGCTTGGAGCGTATCGGTGTCCGGGCTGCCTTCAAGCAATTTTGCGTAGGTGGGGTAGCATGGCGCTGCTGCTCACGAGTCTTCGTCCAGCACTTCCTTCAGCTTGTCAATCGCCCTTTTCTGAATGCGCGAGACGCTCATCTGCGAGACGCCCAAGCGACCGGCGATTTGCCGCTGCGACAGCCCTTCGTAGAACACCAGACGCAGCACCTGCTGCTCCTCCGGCTTGAGCTCCGCCATCGCTTCATCCAGATCGAGCTTGCGTTCCACGGCCTGATAGTCATTGCCAGGCAAGGCAATGAAGTCGGCAATCGTTGCACTGTCTCCTTCGTCGGAAAGCGGCGTATCCAGCGAGGTATAGTGATACATATCACGGCCCGCCAATATTTCGATCGTCTCCTCCGGCGTCAGGTCCAGCTTGGCGGCGATTTCCTCAATTTTGGGCGAGCGCTCCAATTCGACCGTCAATTCGTCGACTGTGCGTTGCACCAGCGCGCTTTTTTCCTTAATGCGCCTAGGTACCTGCACGTACCATGACTTGTCGCGCAAATAATTTTTCAAATGGCCGATCACGCTTTTCATCGCATACGCTTCGAACGGTATTTCACTCGTGCAGTCATACTGCTTGAATAGGCGCAGCAGCGACATGCGGCCAATCTGAAATAAATCCTCATAAAGATCGGGACGGCTGCGGGCGATTTTGCCAACGGCCATGCGTACGATCGGTTCATAGTGAAGGAGCAGCGCCGTCGCGGTTTCCTTGCACTCGTATTCGCGGTAAATCTTCATCTTGGAATAGATTTCATAAAGCGGCATGGAGGAAGGGTTCGCACTCATACCATTTCCTCTTTTCTCTCCAGCCTTTTGCGCATGACAATTTCGGTTCCGCTGCCGGCATCCGATCGCACTTGCACATCGTCCATCAGCGCCTGCATCAGATAAAGCCCCAGCCCGCCGACGCTAACCTCGCTCAAATTCGTTTCATATACCGTCGTCGAGCTGCCGTTCAGCTGCGTCGGATCAAAGCTTAGCCCGTGGTCGCGAATCGTAATCGTTAACTCGCCGCCGTCAATCTCCAGCCGCAGCTCGATCGTGCCTTCGTCTCCGTCCGCATAAGCGTGCAGAATGGAATTGTTGCAAGCCTCGGCCACGGCTACCTTCATATCCTCGATCGCTTCGTAGTCGAAGCCCACCTTCGTGGCGAAGCCATATAACGTCAATCGGACAATATCCAGATATTCGGCTTTCGCGGGGATCGTCAGTCCAATGTATGGATTCATAAGCTCTCTTCCCTCTTCAGTTGGGTATTGGTGTTAAAGCTTCCGGTCAGGTAGCGGCCTACGCCGGTCAAATCCAGCAGCCGCCGAATATGATTCGGAATATGCTGAATATGGAAGGGACGTTTCATTCCCGCCCGTGCCTTCAGCATCGACACAAGAATGCCGATTCCCGTGCTGTCTATGTACTTGAGCTCGCGCAGATCGAGCACCAGGGCCCGATCCTCGTCCGCCACCAGCGTCTCGACCGTAGCCGCCAGCTCCGGGGCCGCGAAGAGATCAAGCTCGCCGCTCAAGTATACCTTATTTTCTGTTTCATCGGATTCCTTGAAAATATAAAACTTGCGTAATGTATTCACTTGCCTCGTCCTCCTAATCTAAGCCGCTCGTGCGGGCCGTCCGGTTCGTCTTCCATGAGCGCCACAGCTCCATTGCCGCGCCCGCTCCTTGGGCAATCGCATTCAATTTGGGGGCAAGCCGCGCAGGCTGCGCTTGCTGCGAGCCCGATCCGGGCTGCGCCGCTTGAGCGCCGAGCTTGACCGAAGCCATCAGGCCGGCCGCCGATTGTTTGAACGCCGAGGTCAGCTCATGCGCAACCTGGCCGACATCGTTGACCGAGCTGAACAAATGATTCAGCTTGGCGAGCTTATTGCGCACGTCCAACGCCATCTCGTTCGTATTTTGAATCACGTCTTTCACTTCATTACTGATTTCGTTCGCTTCGTTTTTCATATCGCTCATCGTCGCGGTGATTTCATCTAAAGAAATCTTCAACGCCTTCAGCGTCTGGATCAAATAAAACGCCAGCACGGCAAAAGCGACAGCCACGATCGCGGCACTGATTTGCAGCAGCATGGGACAACCTCCTTCAGCATCATGTACCCATTAGTTACCCTGTCCCGATTTCTTTGAAACAGCTATCGACAAAAAAAATCATTCCTGCTTCGGACTGTTTCATCCCTTGCCCTGCCGGGTAACAATGATCATGCTCGACGCAACACCAATCACGAATATTGAAGGAGGCAATTCTCATGGCAAAAGTCGCTGTTAAGGAACAACCGATCGCTAAAATGTTGAACAAGCAGGTCGCTAATTTCTCCGTACTGTACATGAAAATTCACAATTTTCACTGGTACGTGAAAGGCGAGAACTTCTTCACCCTGCATGTGAAATTCGAGGAGCTGTACAACGAAATCACCTTGCATCTCGACGCTATTGCCGAGCGGATGCTGGCGACAGGCAGCCAGCCTGTCGCCACGCTCAAGGAACAGCTGGCCACCGCTTCCATCGAAGAAGCGAAGGGCAATGAAGATGCCAACGGCATGGTGCGGGCGCTCGTAGCCGACTTCGGCCGCGTATGCGACGAACTGAGCGAAGCGATCGAAGCGGGGGAAAAAGCGGGCGACGAGCCTACAGCCGACCTGCTGATCGGCATTCGCAGCTCACTGGAAAAGCACGGCTGGATGCTCAGCGCCTTCCTCGGCAAATAATCGGGCCCAACGGCCCGCACAAAAAAACACGGCAAGGACGGATTCCCCGTTCCTGCCGTGTTTTTTATATATATTTGACCAACATGACCTCTGTACCGCCCGGCTCGCTGTGAACCTGCACTTCGTCCATCAACGCCTCCATCAAGTACAAGCCAAGTCCGCCGACTTCAAGCCCGCCGAAGTCTGCTTCCCCGCCGAGAGGCGTCATATCGTCCATTGGCCGGCGCGTGTCAGCCAACGACTCCTGTCGGACGCCCAGGCCCTCATCGCGGACGCGAATGGTCAGCGCGACGTCCGACAGCTCGAACGACAGCTCCATGCTGCCTGGCGCTTCAGCCGGGTATGCGTGCAGCACGGCATTGTTGCAAGCCTCCGACACCGCCACCTTCATATCCTCAATCGCCTCGAAGGCAAACCCCAGCTTGGAGGCGATGCCGTACAACGTCAGCCTCACGATCTCCAAATATTCGGCTTCAGCCGGTACACGCAATCGGACGACGCTCATGCTCTATCCTTCAACTCCTCATTCAAAAAAGGCGAAATCCCCGTCAAATCGAACAGCCGTTGGATGTTCGCGGGTACGCTGCTGACCAGCAGCGGCGCTTTCCGCTCATGGCGGGCCTTGATGGCCGACACCAGAATCCCGATGCCCGTACTGTCAATATAATGCAGATGCGCAAGGTCGAGTATCAGCGTCTTGTCCGTGCGGGGGATGACAGATTCCAGCGCCGCCTGAAACGAAACAGCCGCCGCCAAATCCAGCTCGCCGTGAAGATGCAGGGTTACCGCACTGCCCAGCTCGCTTTGTTCAATCTGAAATTTACCTGCCGACATAAGTCACTCTCCTCTTCATTAAGTAAAATGGGCCTACCTCCATAGTAACAAGCCGCGCTGCCAAAAGACAAGTTTGGCGGCGGGCAGCAGCTGCGCCGCAATGGCAAGAAAGCCGGCATTTCGCCAGCTTCGCTCCAATTATGCGCTTGTAATATGGTAATAAGAAACGGACAATAGCTCCTTCGTCGTCGGATCGACAAACAGCTTGATCAGCGTTTCGCGCCGTTGATACACCAGACCGTCTTCAGCCGTGTAGTCCGGCTCCCCGAGCCGCTCGCGCAAAGCCTCCAGCGTAAGCGCAACGCGCTTGCCGTTGATGTCCAGCGATCCGACCTCGACCGGAACCGAGACATACCACACTTCGCCGTCCATAAAGCCTACATCCATCGAAGGATAACGGTACGTATACAGTCCTGGCTCCGGATCTTTCTGAACATCATATGGCATTCCCTTCTTCGCTACAACCTGCTCATAGCGATCGCTCAGCGTCAGCCCCTCCACGCTGGAGAAAACCGCAGCGTCGTCGGACGCCGCCGTGGGCTCGCTGGCGCCCGCTGCGCCGGCCTGCGCGGAAGCCGGGCCCTCCCGGGCCGGGGCCCCGCCGCCGCCAGCTGCGCCGTTCGGACCGCTGGCCGCTTGACCCGCGTCGCCCGCGTCGGCGGCTTCGGCGGCGGCTGATCCGGCCAGGCTCGCTGCCGTCGCTGCACCGCCGGCTCCCGCGCCTGCGGCAGCTTGTCCGCCGCCGGCAGAGACCGGCTGCGCTGTGCCAGCGACCGCTGCCTCCGCCTCGGCCCGCGCTGCCTCCGCCCAGGCTCCGTGCGTATCGCTCGCGCCGTCCGCTTGCACCGCCAACTCGCCGAGCACCGCCGGCGACAGCTCCGTCCCGGCAACCGCTGCGCGCAGCGGTTGCTCCGGCATCAGCTGTACGATGGCCAGCGTCATTGCGCCGACGAGCGTCACGCCAGCCGTCACCAGCAGCGCGTTCATCCGGGAGCGCCCCGGCCACACCGACCGCGCTTTACGGATCGTTTCGCTTCCATTCATCACGTTGCCCCCTCTCGTACCGGCCGTCTACACGACCTGATATTTGGCCGCCACATAAGGCTGGCGCATTTCCCCCGTCAAGACCGATCCAGACTCAACCTGAACCAGCTTGTCCAAAATCACCCGATCCAGCGTGGCGCTGGCGGCAATTTCACAATCATTCATCACAATGCTGTTGCGGACGACCGCGCCCTTTTCCATGCTGACGCCGGGAAAAATAATGCTGTTCTCCACCACGCCCTCAATCCGGCAGCTCGGCGCGATGAACGAATTGCGCACCAGCGCGCTGTCCGGACATGCCGTCGGCTGCTCGTCTCCAGGGCGCGTATGCAGCCGCTCCCGGTTATGCAGCAGCTCCCGCCAGCCCTGAGGATGCAGCAGGCCCATGCTGTGGGCATAGTAGCTGTCCAGAGAGTCGATGATGGCAAAATAACCGTGGGACGCGCACCCGCGCACATCCAGCTCGTCAAGACGGCTCCAGACGCTGTCATGCACCTGCGCCGCTCCCGTTCCCCGGCTTGTCCCCAGCAGCTCCAGCAGCAGCGTTCGTTTCATCAGCATCGTGCCCAGATACAGCACGTCGTGCTCACCGGGCAAGCTCAGCGTCCGCCATTGCGCCGCTGCCACCCGCCCCGTTGCGTCCAACTCCAAATGGAACGCCCCGTTAACAAACGACTCCCGCTCCTTGGGCGTCAGACGCTTGTACAGCACGGTAATGTCCGCGCCGCTTTGCTCGTGATGCTCCAGCATCGTTCGGAAATCCATCCTGTACAGCACACCGCTGGGCGCCAGCAGCGCATACGTCTCACTACGGCCCCGCAAATAATCGGCATGGCTGGCCAGCAGCTCCAAGCCGCCGGCTCCCGGCGGTGCGGACGTGTGCGGCAGAACCGTCAACCCGCCGCTGCCTCCGGCCTCCTCAGCCGCGTCCAGCCCCCAGGAGCCCCCGTCGCCGATATGGGCGAGCAGAGACCCCGCCTTCGGATGAGACAGCACGGCAACCTGCCGGATGCCTG
The DNA here is from genome assembly GCF_004514475.2 of Paenibacillus athensensis. Classification (GTDB taxonomy): domain Bacteria; phylum Bacillota; class Bacilli; order Paenibacillales; family NBRC-103111; genus Paenibacillus_AL; species Paenibacillus_AL athensensis. Next base: position 30,283 of record NZ_MYFO02000014.1, read on the forward strand.
AATCGCACAGATTCGATAAAGCAAAATCGATCAGCCGGTAACGCCCTGCAAACGGGACCGCTCCCAGACACCGATTGCGCGTCAATTCGTCCAGACCTCCGGGCTCTTCCATCAAATTGATCAAGCCAAGCATAGGTTCCATCATCCGCACCTCCTTTATGGGGCTGTCCGCCAGAAGCGGATGCCGTTAAGCAAATGTCCAGCGCGTCCGCGCCGAAGCAGCAACCATCGGCTGTGCAGCCGGACGACGGGCAATGACGCGCTTCGGACCGATCAGCGTCACTCCAGCGCCGTCCGGCTCGCCGACCGTAACGCCGTCCTGCAGCACTGCTCCGGCGCCGATGATCGCGTTTTGCACGACGACGCCGTCGCCGATGCGCGCGCCCGGCATGATTACGCTGTTCACGATCCGGCTGCCTGCGCCCACCTTTACGCCATCAGACAACACCGAGCGCTGCACATGGCCGTGTACGCGCACGCCGTCGCCGATCCGCGAAAGCACCAGCGCTGCTTGCGGACCCAAGAAGCTGGCCGGCTGCTTGTGGCGCTTCGTCGCCACCGGCCACTCGTATTCATCCCACTGCAGCTTGGGCGTCGGACCGAGCAGGTCCATGTGCGCAGCCCACAAGCTTTCGACCGTGCCGACATCCTTCCAGTAGCCGTAGAAGCGGTAGGCCGCAAGCGGCGCTCCCTCGCGCAGCAGCGCCGGAATGACATCGCGGCCGAAATCGCGCTGCGAGCCGGGCTCGCGGGCATCGCGCTCCAGACATGCCTCAAGCACGTCGCGATTGAAAATATAGACGCCCATAGAGGCGAGATTCGAAGCGGGCCGCTCCGGCTTTTCCACGAAATCGGTCACCCGTCCGTCCTCGTCCGTGCTCATGATACCGAACCGGCTTGCTTCCTCCGGCCGCACCGGCGTGACCGCAATCGTCACATGCGCCCCTGACGCTTTATGGCGCTCCAGCATCGGACGATAGTCCATCTGGTAAATATGATCGCCGGAGACGATCAGCACATATTGGGCATCCAGTCGACGCAAGTAATCGAGATTCTGATAAATCGCGTCAGCGGTACCGGCATAAGCGTCGGCCGCTCCCTGACGCCGTTCGAGAATTGTCGCGCCGCCTCCGGCTTCACCGAGTCCCCACGCTTCGCCTCTTCCAATATGCGCGTTCAGCACCTCGGGCCGATATTGGGTCAGCACCCCGATCGAGGTAATCCCCGAATTGCGGCAGTTGCTTAACGCAAAATCAACGATCCGGTATTTGCCGCCGAACGGCACCGCCGGTTTGGCCAATTGTGCCGTAAGCTCGCCGAGCCGTCGGCCCTCGCCTCCTGCCAGCAGCATCGCCACACATTCCTGCTTATTCATCATGCTCACCCTTTCTCCGATTGTCGTTTCAGCATCACCGCACCCAGCGGTGGTATCGTCAGACTCACGCTGTACGGCCGGCCCTGGCAGTGCCATTCCTCCGCCTCCAGCGGTCCCTCATTGCAAACGCCCGTGCCGCCGAAAGCCGGCCCGTCGCTGTTAAACGCTTCATAATAAGTGCCCGGTTCATTTACGCCCAAGCGATAGCCCTCGCGAGGCTGCGAACGGAAATTGCAGACGATGATCAAGAACTCCTCCCCGTCCGCCGCCTTGCGCACGAACTGCACCAGTCCGTCGCTCGTGTCGTCTGCGCCAATCGGCTCAAAGCCGGCGGGATCATGGTCCATCTCCCAAAGCGCCTTTTCCGCCAAATAGAAGCGGTTAACCTCTTGAACGAACGTCTGGAATTGCCGGTGCTCTTCATAATTCAACAGCTCCCACTCCAGCGAGCCCTCTGCGTTCCAATCGTCCATTTGTCCGAACTCCGTGCCCATGAACAGCAGCTTTTTGCCCGGATGACCCATCATATAGCTGTACAGCACGCGCAGGTTGGCAAAACGCTGCCAGTTGTCCGTGCCGGACATTTTGCCGAGCAGCGATTTGGTGCCGTTCGCCGTCTCGTCATGCGAGTAGGGCAGCACGTAATTTTCGTCCCAAGCCCGCGAGAACGAATCCGTCAGATCGGCTTCCCGATCGATCCGCTCCTCTTCCGGTGTTTTCATATATTCCAGCGTGCGGCAGCTCCAGCCCATATTCCATTTGTAGTTAAAGCCAAGCCCGCCCTGATCGACCGGCGTCGTCACGCCCGGATAATCGCTCGAATCCTCAGCCATCATCAGCGCATTTGGATAACGGGAGAAGACCACGGCATTGAGCTTTTGCAGGAAAGCAATGCCTTCCAGATTCTCGTCCCCGCCCATTTCATTCTGAATGCAATCCTCGGGAGCCCGGTCGAAATTCAGCGTCAGAATGCTGTACACCGCATCCACCCGCAAGCCATCTACCCGGTAAATATCCATCCAGAACAGCGCGTTGGAAATCAAATAGCTCAACACCTCAGGCTTGCTGTAATCAAAAACCTGAGTTCCCCAGGTGGCATGCTCGCCTTTGCGCGGATCGGCATATTCGTACAGCGGGGTTCCATCGAACCGCGTCAGCCCGTGATCGTCCTTGCAAAAATGCGCCGGCACCCAGTCCATAATGACCCCGATGCCTTCCTGATGGCAGCGGTCCACGAAATACATGAAATCCTTCGGCGAACCGAACCGGCTCGTTACCGAGTAGTACCCCGTCACCTGATAGCCCCACGAGGCGTCCAGCGGATGCTCCTCCAGCGGCAGCAGCTCGATATGCGTATAGCCCCGCTCCTTGACGTAGCTGACCAACTCGTCGGCAAGCTCGACATAGGTGTAGAAGCCGCCGTCCTCCTTGCGCTTCCAGCTGCCCAGATGCACCTCATAGATCAGCAGCGGCTGCTGGAGAAACTGATTCTCCGTCTTGGTCGCATGCCACTGGTCGTCATTCCACTCATACCCTTCCAGCGACGTCACTATCGACGCCGTGCCCGGACGCAGCTCCGAATGGAACGCATACGGATCGGCCTTCAAATAAATTTCGTCATCCGCCGTAACAATTTCATATTTATAAAGCTCGCCTTCGCTCAATCCCTCTATGAATAACGTCCAGATCCCGTCGCGCCGCTGCATCGCGTGCTGGCTGCCGTCCCAACCGTTGAAGCTGCCGGTGACGTTCACCTGCTTCGCATTGGGGGCCCATACCGCAAAATGCACGCCGCTTTGACCATCCCTCTGCGTCACATGCGATCCCAAAAACCGATAGCTCTGATATTGCGTCCCCTCGTGCAATAAATATAAATCGTCCGCACTTGCCGCTGCAGCCGTTGTCATCTTCAGTTCCTCCCCGTAATGGTTCATGTCTACTTGTAAATAAACGCTATCTACGGGATTGAAACAACAAACACGCAAGATTTTTCCACCCTGTGGAATCTCTTGCGTGTCCGCCTGTTTCGCCTGATTATACGGTTTTGATCAATACCAGACACATGTCGTCTTGCGGCGCGCTTGTTTTGCCGACCGGATATACATCCTCCAGTAGCCGCCCAGCATCGCCTTCCCCGATACGCTTCAAACCGCGCATCAGCCTGCTGTACGCCGTCTCGTCGCTGTCGCCGAGCCATTCCGTCAAACCGTCCGTGAACAGCGCCAGTTGGGCTTCCGTCTCATACGTCAGTGTCCCTTTCTCCATCTCGATCGTTTCAAAAAAACCAAGCGCGCAGCAGCCTTCCTCCAGCAGCGTCACATCGCCGTCCAGCACAGCGATGCCCGCCGGATGCCCGGCATTGACGTACTCAATCGTGCGCGCTTCCGTATCCAGCACCAAATAAATCGCCGTGAAATAATAATTGATCAGGCTATCCGATACGTGCAGCTGATTCATCCGCCGATTCAGCTCCTGCATCACCCCAACCGGATCGCCAATGCCGACAATCGTATCCTTGAGCGCAGAATAGATATACATACAAACCAGCGAAGACGAAATCCCATGCCCCATCATATCGAGCAAAATAATCCCGTAACGCCCGTTGCCAATCGGATACCAGGCGTACAAATCGCCGGCCAGCTCCGAGGACGGACGATATACGGCCGTAATGCGCGTATGCGCGTCGTCGACCGGATGGCTGAGCATCGTGCGCTGCACCTGCCGGGCCAGCTCCAGCTCGTATTTGATCCGCTCGTCGCGTTCTTTATGCCAGTCCTTCTCGAATTTCAGGCGCAGCGTGGACCGGATCCGAGCCAATAGCTCCACCTTATTGATCGGCTTCATCACATAATCGGTCGCCCCGGCGTCCAGCGCCTCGGCCAGCTTGTGCGAATCGCCGACAGCCGTCACGAAAATAATCGGGATATCGCGAAAGCGTTCATGGTTCTGAATCGTCCGGCACGCTTCAATTCCGTCGATTTCCGGCATCATCAAATCCATCAGAATCAGATCGACCGGCGCTTCGCCGCCCACAGCGTCGAGATCGAGATGCGTGTACAGCCCCTTCGCCGACGTAAATTGCTTGAGACGCGAATAACCGGCTTTTTGCAAAATCTTCTTTATAATCAACAGATTGGTTTCATTATCGTCCACAATGGCGATATTCATATGCAGAAAATTCATAATGCCTCGCCCCTCCAGGGAAAAATAGATCGGTCCTCCTCATGCTGTATCCATGCAGGTGCCTATCCTTTCTATATTAGCACGAAAAGAAAAACAGTTCCTTCTTTAACTACCCGCATCGCCGAAAAATGAATCAGCCGGGACCAAAGGATTTCAGTCCCCCGTTCCTTCCGCCGCCTGAGCGGCTCCCCGAGGGCCATACTTTGCGCATGTCCGCGCCCCAGCGCCGTCTTGCGACCTGCTGCAGCCCTGCAGCAAGCCCCCTGCTCGCTGCCCCTTGCTATTCAGCCTATCGTCTGGCTGATGGCCTTGTTTTTGCTCATCTTGTCGCCCTGCTCACTGCTCATCTTGTCGCCCTGCTCACTGCTCATCTTGCCGCCGAATCCGCTTGCCCCTGTTTCAAACATGTCTTGTCCGGTTACAAATGGGTAGGAACGATGAACCACCTCAAACAAAGGAGAGATGACTATGAATGAGACGATGACGACGGGAAATACAGGCAAAAGCGGACTGTGGACGGGACTGTTGATCGGAGGCGCCGTAGGCGCAGTCGCTTCCCTGCTGCTTGCCCCCAAATCGGGCCGGGAGCTGCGCACGGACTTGTCCGAAGCTTGCAAGGAGCTGAGCGGCAAAGCCTCGAACCTGGCCGCCACAGCCGGCGAAAAAGCAGGCCAATTGATCAACGCTGCCAGCGATAAAAGCGGTCAGATCGCTTCCGCCGTGAGTGCCACCACGCGCAAGCTGGCTGACGGCATCAGCCGTCAAGCCGGAGACATCGCCGAGCAGGTGCAGGACGGCAAAGAACGCATGTCCGATGCGCTGCACACGGCGAAGGACCGTCTGGAAGACGCCGCACAAGGCGGCGCAGCCGAACACAACAAGCCGCAAAGCCGGCTGTAAGGGAGGGAACTGCCATGAGCTGCAGTGAGCTGCACGATCAGTTGAACGAGTTGGGATTGAAGCGCATCCAATATCTGGAGAAGTCCGTGTACGAGGTCGACATGACCGATGAAGCGACCGACAGCGCGTACACCTTTACCGTCAGCATCCTCCGCTACGAGGACGGCGAGACGGCTGTCCAGCTGGAAGAAGCCGGCATGGACAACACGGTCATGGTGCCACTGCACATCCGTTGCGCCGCGCTCAACAAACTGCGTGAGATCGAACAAATCTGCCGTAATAGCAGAACCGATCCCGCGGTCGAGTCGGCAGCGCACGCCACCAACGGCTCCATGGCCCCGAACATGGACGAGATGAAGAAGCTGGGCAACGAAATGAAGCAGATGAAAACCAACAGTGAACTGCTGGAAGAGAATATGATTCCCGATCCGATCCAGTAAGGGAAGCTGTCGCGTGACAATAACAAGCCAAAAGCCCGATTCGCAGGAGTCGGGCTTTTGGCTTGTTGTTTTCATGTTTTGCCTACGGTGTGCGGGCTTTCTCTTAATTCACGCATCCCATACGGGATGCGACTGGCTCGCCGTCGGCTTCCATCCCGCTGACATTATTTCAATTCACGCATCCCATAAGGCATGCGACGAGTAACAACCAGTTGACACTTACTACTGATCCTGATTTCAATCCACGCATCCCATACGAGATGCGACCACGGATCTTTTCAAGCTCTCCTACGGACAGATGCGCATTTCAATCCACGCATCCCATACGGGATGCGACCTCGCCGCCAATGTAAATCCAAAAATAGTTCAAATTTCAATCCACGCATCCCATACGGGATGCGACACATGGCGAATGGGCTACTTTGGATGACATATTATTTCAATCCACGCATCCCATACGGGATGCGACTCGCACTGGCCAAGTAACATTGGATCAATACACATAATTTCAATCCACGCATCCCATACGGGATGCGACTCAATCTCCTCTTTGGTTGCATCGCGCACCGTTAATATTTCAATCCACGCATCCCATACGGGATGCGACTATTATTCTTCGGGTTCTTCTGGTGGGCTATCATCATTTCAATCCACGCATCCCATACGGGATGCGACCAGCATAGACAGCGTTTTTGATAATGTTCAGAACAATTTCAATCCACGCATCCCATACGGGATGCGACGGCCAATTTTCGTATTTCGTCTACGGGATTGGGCATTTCAATCCACGCATCCCATACGGGATGCGACTGGGAACACGTTTAACAGCACGGGTAATCAGGCTCTATTTCAATCCACGCATCCCATACGGGATGCGACCGTATAAATCGCATGCGACACGTCTGGGTGAACCATTTCAATCCACGCATCCCATACGGGATGCGACCGGAGCTCTTGAATTTCATCAAATACAGCAAATTCATTTCAATCCACGCATCCCATACGGGATGCGACGTGGAGCGTGATCGAGGAAGTCGATTTAATCGTTATTTCAATCCACGCATCCCATACGGGATGCGACCGCTGAGCAAATCAACATGCTCGCGCGGTCGGAAATTTCAATCCACGCATCCCATACGGGATGTGACTCGACATTCAGCCAGAGGGGGGTATGGGTATTTGTATTTCAATCCACGCATCCCATACGGGATGCGACTGTCGTTTTTGATAGAGTAAGTATCAGTTAGTCGGATTTCAATCCACGCATCCCATACGGGATGCGACAGCATACCACGACAAAACATCGTTCGACAAGAGGGATTTCAATCCACGCATCCCATACGGGATGCGACTGACGACTTTTCTTACATTATAAATTCGGATCATATATTTCAATCCACGCATCCCATACGGGATGCGACCAAACTGGCCAGCTTGTGTTCAAACATTCCGATTTTATTTCAATCCACGCATCCCATACGGGATGCGACGGAAACCGTTCAAGGGAGATTAGACTACAGATGAATTTCAATCCACGCATCCCATACGGGATGCGACTGACGGCTCCTGCCAGATTGGGTGCTTTCCAGCTATTTCAATCCACGCATCCCATACGGGATGCGACAATCGAACACAAGGATGCAAAAACTGTATAGGGGAATTTCAATCCACGCATCCCATACGGGATGCGACATTGGGGCAATCTCGATTACGGCGTTATGGAGCTTATTTCAATCCACGCATCCCATACGGGATGCGACCTCAACAAGAGCAAAGTATTTTTCTTTAAAAGCTTATTTCAATCCACGCATCCCATACGGGATGCGACGATAACTGGTCGTGGAGACGGAACCGCCTTGCCTATTTCAATCCACGCATCCCATACGGGATGCGACGACCCATCCCCATCCTGCCGCGTATGCAACAGTAGATTTCAATCCACGCATCCCATACGGGATGCGACTTACCTGTCTTTACACGGCGGCTCCGCGCTTTTTGGGATTTCAATCCACGCATCCCATACGGGATGCGACGCCATGCGAGCAGCAGCGGCAGGAGCGGAAGGAGATTTCAATCCACGCATCCCATACGGGATGCGACGAAAAATTACAGCTCCAGTCGATACGGTCGTTGTATTTCAATCCACGCATCCCATACGGGATGCGACTATTTGTTTGATCGTCAGCTTCCTGTTACTAAAGCATTTCAATCCACGCATCCCATACGGGATGCGACCACGTACATACGCGCAGTTTTCGTTGAACGACGATTTCAATCCACGCATCCCATACGGGATGCGACCGCTCATGTTCACTAATCCGTTTTGGGCTAAGTTATTTCAATCCACGCATCCCATACGGGATGCGACAAAAAAAATAACATGAGAGGGGTTCTTTAGATTGATTTCAATCCACGCATCCCATACGGGATGCGACTTGGAGCTTTGCTCGGCTGCGACACGTGAAGAATTTATTTCAATCCACGCATCCCATACGGGATGCGACTGATTCAAAAACTCTATTTCTGTATCTGATTTTTATTTCAATCCACGCATCCCATACGGGATGCGACTTTTCTTGAAAAAATGGCAGAAACCTGGCAGGAAAGATTTCAATCCACGCATCCCATACGGGATGCGACTGTTTTGATTATTCAGCGGGATCGTCCTGCTCAAATTTCAATCCACGCATCCCATACGGGATGCGACCTTCTTTGTCCCATCCATTCAATACGGATTCAGCATTTCAATCCACGCATCCCATACGGGATGCGACGCAACCAGGATTACCTGGATGCAATGGCCGTCGTATTTCAATCCACGCATCCCATACGGGATGCGACAGCGGTTTTAGGCCAAAAAACAACCAAAAACGCACATTAATTACAAAAAACAACCTAACTATTCATTACAAAAAGCAATTCAAAACCTCTTAGCCTAAAAAATAGAAGTATTTGTAAAATTAGAGGTGCGAATCTCTTATAAAGGTATGTGTACTTAACTTCCGCACTACAGGATGAGAGTCCCTTCCAGATCAATCGATTCTTTGACACCGAAATGCTCAACTTTGTTTTTGAAATGGTTTCCAAGTTGATAAAAGCGCAGACTATCTTGCTCTTGATCAATAATAGCAAGCAGTCTGATTTTTAAGCTTGCAAACTGAGTCGCATCCACTACACATTCAAAAACGGAGTTTTGCACGCGTTGACCTACATCTTGACAAGCTTTGGATACTTGACGTAATCTCCGCTGGCCTGCGCTATCCATCGTACTTACATCGTAAGTCACCAACACAAGCAACGCCGCTCACCTACTTCCATAAAAAAGGGGGATATTCATCCAGATCATTTCTCAAGTGCCGGGCTAACAACAAGGCTTGCGCATATGGCACAAGTCCCCACGATATCTTCTCGCCCAAATAAGGGTGGGTAATTTTGTCCTGTTTCTTATTTTGCCAAGCCGTAAGGAAATTTCTTCTTGCTTCATCTTTCATCATAACAGCGCCATTTTCTTTTTTCAAAAAGTCTTCCTTTTTGACGATTTTTTTGTTGATCAGCGACAATACAAACTTATCTGCATATACGCCACGCAGCTCCTCCATGACATCTAACGCCAGAGAGACGCGCCCCGGCCGGTCGCGATGCAGAAATCCAACATAAGCATCCAAGCCCACCCCCTCCAGTGCAGCTGCAACGTCATTTGCCAGGAGAGAGTACGCAAACGATAACATCGCATTAACATGATCAAGCGGAGGTCTTCTTGATCGGGAGCGAAAGTAGAAATCTTCTTTGTTCTGTAAAATCATTGCATCGAACAATGAATTATATCCTACAGCGGCTTGCCCCTCAAGTCCTCGTAGCCTCTGTAAATCTTCACATTGCCTGACTTCCAATAGAAGATTCGACAACTGCTGAGATACCATTTTGAATTGATTGACATCGATACGTAATGGATAATCCCGAGTCATGCGCTCCAATAGCCATTTGTGGTTGTAGATTTTTCCGATAATAAAATTTCGCGCAATTCTTGCTGAGTAAACCTCATTCTCTGACACGGCATATTGCTTCTTGCGTAACACCACATTTCCCCGACTTTCTCCAATAACCCTGGCAAGGAACCTGCCGCTGGATGTGTAAAAGACGATTGAAATGTTTCGTTCGGCACAATAACCCATTAATGCAGGACTTGCCCCGGTATACCCGAACGAAATAATCGATTCCAGATTATGCAGAGGCAATCTGCCTAGAGTCTCCTTCTCTTTCAAAACGACAATGTTGTCGCCATCCAAAGAAAGATACGCCTCAGGTTGAGTAATAAACAACGTATTCAGTAATTTCCTCATCTTCCGATAGTTCCTTCAATATAATTCTTAACGCTTCGCTTGTTCATTAACTCAGGCAAGCAAATATGCTGCAGAGAGCAATTTTGGCAGAAAGGACCTGTTTTTACTTTAGGCGTATATCTACGACCATAGTAGTCCTGCATCTCACGAACGATGATTTTGACTTTATCCTTCAAACTCGCTGTTAACTGAACCTCCACCCGATGCTTGATCTCATGGTAATAGATGGCTCCGACCTCAATCTCGCAAAGTAACATTTCTTCAAGACAAATGCTTTGCGCTACAAGCTGCATAATATCTTCATCTTTTAACTTGGGTTTGCCGCGCTTGTATTCCACCGGATAAACGGCATAGCTTCCTTCAGCATCATGAATAGGAACTCCCTGATCGCTGCGTATAAATTCCACCACGTCACAAATCCCCGAAATACCCAGCATCTCTGATTTGACTGGCATAGCGCGAACAATAAGCTTATCTCCCCGTTTTTCGCGAATAAAGGGTTGGTCGGCCTTCTGGTGAAGATGCGAACCTTCGATGGTTTTTACATTTTCCTCCCATTGCTGCTCAATATGAATAAGCGCCCACTGACGCTTGCAAAATTGAAAATGTTGAATGCCCGATAGCATCAAATAATCGGCATCTTCACTAATTTCCATTCAAAACCTCAACTTCCAAACCGTCCAAGGGACTCACCGTAAAGCGGTAGTCCTGAATTTGTCTAGGTTCCTTAACCAACTTCTCCCATACTAAAGAGCGATGTACTTTGGCTGACGAATGTTGTCCCATTTTGGATTTGTGTACCCACCAATACACGTGATGTACCTCCATGCTGCCTTCGGGTCTTGCAGAAGAGGCGTCATTTTCAAACAACGTCACCAAGGCTTCCTGAATCTTACTCGCATCCTGTTCGGTAAATCCGGTTTTTTCAGCCAATTGCGTATTGATGCTTCCGTAGAAAATATAAACGCCCCATTCCACGCGATGCTTCATGCCCATCGTATCAGAACCTCGGGATGCGCCCGGTTCGGAATTAACACTTTTGGTAATCTGCATACTTGTAATGTCAACAGGTTCGATGCTGGTTGCTGTATGAATGGATACCGGTCCGCGAATCCCTACCGACACGCCTTGACCTTTATCTTGTCCTTTAAAAGCAAACACTTGGCCGAAGCTTCGCACATCAAGCCACTCCTCACAAGCAATTCCGGCGAATTCCTCGGCAGTCGCAGACTTCGCTTTCAGCGCCTTTTCTAACCGGGCGTTCCCGTCGGCACGTTCTCGCAAGCTGCCAAATGCATCTGATTTCCGATCATTAGACTGAACGAAAATCGCTTCGCCCATATCCTGCAGCCGATTTCTTATTTTCCGTTTCAAAGCCACGTCCGAAATCTCACCGTAGCCATCATAGTTTTGTCGCGGCCGGTTTCCGTTCAGGGGGTCGCCGTTCGGATTAGCGCGAGTTACCGACAAAACTACTGCAAAATCAATCTTTCTATCCAAAATGGTCATAACGCTCTCTCCTTTTATTCAGCTGCTTCTTCGGCATCTGATGATTGTTTATGAACGTATCTCAATTCATGTCGCTGACTGGAAAAGCCCAGTAAGTAAACGTCAGCTAGCCGTTCGTTATTAAATTGATCCGCGGGAATATGAGAAAGAATTTCATCAATCAAATCATTATACGATTTGGCTTTTCTTCCGAGCTTGGCTTTGTAGGGCAATAAGCTGTCCTGAATCGTTCTCCAGGTTCTTGCCGGATGCATCGAGAACGCATGCATATACCGAGCTGCATTCGTTTCCCGGTCTTCTTTGCCCAAAGCCCATTTTTCCAGCATGTCCGCCACTGCCAACAAACGGCCGAACAAATAGCTTCGATCATAATTCGTAGTATCCAAGGCCACTGAACATTTCTCCTTTCGGTTTATAAGTGCGCAAGCAATACTTAGCGTCTTCTCCCATTCCCAGCGTTCCATCGAGACCGGGTTGGATGCTCGTTGTCGAGCGCTTACTATAATATCTCTGGGAATATCTCGCCCTTCGTCAATAATACAGGGCAATATACGTTCCATAAGTCCTTTGACCACTTTATCGCCCGCCTTTGTTCCATAGGCTGCAAATGCAATATCCTTCGTAGCCGGAGCCCCGAGAAATTGTACAAATTGTCCATCTTTATCCTTACGGTAACGATGCAGCCATATACACGTGGAATGCCAGTCCACGAGTCTGTCCAAATAAAGCTCCTTTTGCATGTTCCGATAATACAACACAGCCATTCGCCCTGTGGTAGCCGAATCAACGATCAGGATATTAACGTTGGCTTGACTGGATAAATTCCCTCGGAACCCGTCAAAGGCTTTTGCAATTTCCCGAGCAAACTCTTTATTTGTAAAAGCGACTCGCTCGTTAATTACCGACTGAGAGGGAAAGATTGCAAATAAATCCTCGGAAAACTCAGGAACATCAAGATCCTGATTGCCCCATACCAGAAAAACGCGTTGATCGAACGTTTTCGCTTGGCGATTAATCAGCCATTTCAAGGCATTATGCGCCTTTTGTGAAACCTCGTAGCTGATGCTTGCTGCGTCCTGACTATTTTGAAATCGCCCCCGGAACGTAAATCCACTCGTATCATTGGCAGAGATCAGCTTCGCTTTGTCTCCTGCATGTCTGATTTTATTGGCATGCTTGTCTGTGGAAGGAAACCACTGGCCCGTAACGTAACAAAAATCCTCTGCACCCAATTGACTGCTGTAAAAATGGATAAACGAATCGTACATCTCGGGATCCTGCCATACTTTAGTCAGCCTGGAATCCGGCGAATAGACAGTAAAACGAACAAACGCGCTGGACTGATCAGAACTAATCGCAGTGAATATGGACGGCTTGACGGCGCCGCTGGCTTCGGCACTCTTATCCCACTTATCAACAAGCTGCCCGTTGCCATCCACGAATAAAATTCCTTCAGCAACAAGATCCTGAATCAGCCTTCTCTTGTTCAAGTAGTGATAAATACTTTTCACTTGGGGTGTTGAATAGGGAGAAGCAGCCCAGCTTTCCAATTGCTTGATGTAATAAACAAACGGTTCCTCTTTTTTGATTTCTCCGCCATAGGCCACAAAATCACCTGCGACGTAGCTTAGTTTATCGTGCAAAGGGTATGGAGCGATCTTGGATCCGGCCCTATTGGCAGAATCCTCTGTACAGGGTATTAATGTATTCATATCACTCTTATCAATCACATTAGCCGAGTGAAATTCTCCCTCCTCTGTGACCCTCACTTCAATATGAGCCTGTTGTGTCGTGTGCGAGACTGGTAATAACGTAAACTCTTGTTCGTTATGCTTGATCTCAATTTTCCCGACTTGATTTTCATTCAGCTTATAGGTTTCATAGAGATTTAATAACCAACTCATGAATGCCCTCTCTCCTCCATCTGCTCCCACAAAGCATCAACAGTTTCAATGGCAGCAGGATCAAAATGTTTGGGCAGCATATCTGCAACCTTACGTACCTTCGTACACGTCTCAGGTCGATCAAACTCAATCACGCCGTTCCTCATCACCGGATTCCACAGCCGAACCTCCAACTGGTTCCTGCCTGTTTCATCAGGATAGTTTAGGCCATGAACCATCGTCCCAAAATGAATCTCACCTTCGTAATGGTCATAAAAGCCTGCCGCTTCGCCAAATACGCACGGTTCCACATAAGCCTGGCATTCTCGCGCACCTAGAAAAATATCCCTGCGCCCGCCAGCTTTCAACGCCCGCTTCATGACATTATGATGCTTGTGTTCGTTCCGATCATGAGCCAAATCAGGGCGGTTCAAGTTGAATTCAAAATGAGCTTGTACCTCGTAGGCAACATCTCGCAAATAGGTAGCATAAGCCAGACTATTCCCGCCTCCATAATCCATAGGCCGCACACCCTTGGACTCCATACGAATCGCCTTCATCACGCGAATCTTGTCCACTACAATGGTAATGGTCGGTTTCCAGTATAAGCTTTCGACAACCCCTTTAATCGCGCTGTATGTAGGCACCGAATAAGTCAATTTCTCCCCACCAAGTTTGGTTAACGGGTCGGTAAATAATGCATAGGGCCCGCTAACGACGAATTCAATACTATTCCTCACAAATTCACCTCCTTATTTATCCAAAAAACCCTATATCTATATTACACAATATGTTTATTTCTGTAAATACTTAAAGCATTATATGAATTATATATTTTTGTTTACATTCATAGTATAATGAATCGTCGCTAATCTTATAGCGTGGATTGAAGGATATAATGCTTGAAGTTGAAGAAAAACCTGTCACATCGACAGGTTTTTTCCCTTTAGATCATATTCATCTCCATGCTTCCATCATTTTCTACAGCCAATCCGTATTCGTCGCTGTAAGCAGACTCTTTTAGCGCCCAAATCTTGCCTTCCGCTAAGCTGACCAAGCCGCCATTTCTTCCAAGCTCCCTCCACTCGTGGTCGAACAATTGAATCGTGTATTGCTGAGCTTGGCGCAATAGCCGGGAAACAAGCTCGATACACTCTTCACCGTTGAGAGCCACGATGATGTCTTTGCCTTTATCTCCAAACGGCACGATCACCGATTTGCCTTGTTGATCAATCACATCAAAGTTCTCCGCAGCAGTTCTGTAGCTATTAACAAGACATAAGGGTAGTGCCTTCCTTTTATTGTCCTTATAAGCGAGATTATATGAACTGTTATTTCTGTTGGCTGTTAGCAGCTCCGTCATATTTAATTCTAAACCGGGGATGAAATATTCCAACGATGAAGTCAGTTCCCCGTAAAACTCCATGAAGTACCGCTTCATTGCCTGTCCGGACAAAATATTACCTTGATGCAGGCTCGGGTCTCGCTGTAAATCCCGAAGCAATTTCCCAGCACACTGCTTTCCCCTTGAAATTTCTTTCAACCGACTTAATTTCTCCTCTTCATGATCAATCAGGTAGACGTTCCTGCTCTTATCCTTGCCATGACGATTACATCTTCCCGCAGCTTGAGCTAATGAATCCAAGCCGGCCAAGGAACGAATCACACATTCAAAGCTGATGTCTACCCCCGCTTCAATTAACTGCGTACTGATACACAGTACCTTCTCTTTGCGCTCCAAATGAGTTTTCACTTGCTGGAGGATATGCTTGCGATGCGCAGCGCACATAGCGGTACTAAGATGATAAACTGGAAAATCACTCTCTGCCAATTGGCGGTACAATCGCTTCACGACGGCTTTAGTATTCAAAATAACAAGCACACTTTGCAACTCAGTCATTTGTTCATGTATGAGTTCAGCCAATTGATTCGTATCGAACGGTTTCCCCTGCACCCGATCCACGATTTCTACCCTTTTAAAAGCTTTTTCTACGCGATCCAGATCAGGAATGATCTCCGCATGTTCGTCGATCTCCAACTGATATTTAACCGAATCTAACGCAGGCTGTGTAGCCGTGCAAAGAATAAGACTGGATTTACCAACCTTATTCAAAAAATTCAAAGCAAGATTGAATAAAGAAACACAAGAAGCAGGAACCTTCTGTACTTCATCGAAAATAATCACGGATTCGCATAGATGATGCAGTCTGCGAATATTTCTGCTGCCCTTGGCATAAAACACATTTAAAAATTGCACCAACGTGGTAAAAATAATCGGTGAATCCCAATTATCTTTTGCCAGCTTTAATTTCTGTCGAACTTGGACAAATCCATCTTCATTTTCATCATCGTCGTCAACATCGTCAACTACGTTCGAATGATGCTCCAGAATATGCTGGTCATCCTTTAGAATCCTCCGCACTTCTTCTGCATTTTGTTCAATAATCGTCGTATATGGAACGACATAAATGATATGCTTTTTTTGATATTTACAAGCATGCTTGAGCGCATATCTCAAGCTGGCCAGCGTTTTACCGCCCCCTGTCGGGATGGAAAGCGTATATATGCCTGAAGGCTTTTTTGCAAATTGCTCGCATTGCTCAGACATTTGTCTTCTGAGTACGTCAATATCTGTTTCTATTTCAAAAGAATCGAGCCTGTCCAACAATCTTTGATAATAGGAGTCAAACAACTCCCCTCGGCACGGCACAACCTCCTCTGATTTGTTTTCTTCAAACAGTCGCGTATTGGTACGATCAGCATCAATCAATGCACTAAAGACAAATTTGCTTAAAAACATGAGCTGGCTTTCTGCTCCAGCTGAGCCGAACCGATTCAGATATGCTTCCAGCTCCGCAAGCGCCTTAGCTACGTATTTTCGTAGTTCCTCTTCATCTAACATATACTGAAAAAAACATGCCTTGGAGCGTTCAAACTCTTTCAATTCGACTTCTTTCACACGTCGCAAATAGGGAGACTCCAGATTCGGGCTCAAGAAATCATGGAGATACGAATGATGAGATAAAATCGCATTGCCCACCAACTCCGCAAGAACCCACTTCATTGGCTCAGGCGGCCACGTGTGAAGCATTTGAAAGAGCAATCTGGCTCCAGCTGTGGAATGGTCGACGCTCCCGCGCCTTGGAGGAGCATCAGGATTGTTTACTGCCTCAATAATATAAGTTTGAAAGGCTTCCGTATATTTACCCATATCATGAAGCATGCCTGCAAGACCAGCAACGTACTTGACTCCAATTTTTTCACCATATACCTCCGCCAACTTTTGAACTCCACGCAAATGCTCTTCAACACTTTGAATTTTTTTATCGCTTGCACGAATATGAGCAATGTATGTCATCTCAGCCCCTCTTTTACCATGTTTCACGTTGTTTTTCACACATAGTTTCCTCATCATCATAACACAATTTCTTCCAGAGCGTCCCGAATCCACAGCAAAAACACACCTTTACCCAATGGTAAAAGTGTGTCCTTGGCCTGTCGCTTCCGCGCACCCTAGTCTCCTGCCCTTATACCCCCACCAGCGCATACATCGACTTGAGCGGGTACAATTGCAGCTCCACCGCGCGGCCCTCGCCGCCCTCAGCATACAGCGCAAGCCCTGTGCTGGCCGGGTCGGGGAAAATCTGATCGGTCAGCACGATTTCTCCGTCATGGACGAACAGCTCGACCGACGATTGATCGACGAACAGCTGCAGCCGCAAGCGTCCCTTCCGCAGTGGGACGCGCAGCTCATGCCGGCAGGCAAAGCCGTCGTGAAAGCTGCTTTCGCCCGACCGGCGGCGATCGACGATCAGCGTCTGCTCGGCAGCCCGGTAGCCGATCACGGTCTCTTCCTCCGCCGAGGTCCGCAGCTTGAAGCCGATCTCGGCGGCTGTCCCCGGCTCCAGCTCGCACACCAGCTCGTAGACATCACCGCAGACGCCGGCGAGCAGGTTCTCGCCCGGCTCGACGGCAGCGTCCCGCAGCAGCACCTCCCGTCCGGCTTGCCGCAGCCCCTGCAGCTCGGAAATCGGGCGCTGCACCAGCCGCAGCCCCTCCGGCGTCTCGCGCAGGCTCAGCTCGCGCGGCAGCGTCATCGCGCTGCGCCAGGTGCTGGTCGGCGTCTGGTTGGCATATTTCCAGTTGCTCATCCAGCCCACCGCCACCTTCCGCCCGCCGTCTCGCGGCGCATCCGCCCACGTCACCCCGGCGTAGTTGTCGCGGCCGTGATCGAGCCACAGCACCCTTTCCGCCGACGCTTCGTTCACAAACGCCAGACCGTCGAAGCTGCCGACGAAATACTGCGTCTTCGATCCGTCGGCCAGCTCCGGATGATCGCCGATGCTGACCAGCAGCGCCCACTTGCGCTGCCCCGCGCTGCCTTCCACCGGCAGCTCGATCAAATCCGGGCACTCCCAGACGCCGTCGTGCGAGCCTTCGTCCGCGCCAAATTCGCTGGCGAACGTCCACGCCTTTAAATCGCCGGACGTGTACAGCCGCACCCGGTCACCCGCCGCGAGTACCATCACCCAATATGCGCCCGGCTCGTACCAGATCACCTTAGGGTCGCGAAAATCGGTGAACCGCTCGTCGCTCAGCACCGGATTGCCGGCGTACATCGTCCACGTCCGGCCGCGGTCCGTGCTGTACGCCAGGCTTTGCCGTTGGCGCGGACGCGTCGATCCGGGATAGTGGTCGGCGTGCGTGAACAGCGCCACCAGCCCGGGCCGGCCGCCGAGCAGCCCGCAGCTGTCGGTCCAGTCGACCACCGCGCTCCCCGAGAAAATCGCGCCGTTGCCGTCCGGCGCCAGCGCAATCGGCAAATGCTCCCAATGAACGAGATCGCGGCTTACGGCATGGCCCCAATGCATCGGCCCCCAGGTCATGCCGTCCGGATGATGCTGGTAAAACAAATGGTATTCCCCTTCAAAATACACCATGCCGTTCGGATCGTTCATCCACATGGTCGGCGGCGTAAAATGGTACTGGGGCCGATACTTTTCCCTGTATGCTCCTGCATTTGCTCCTGTCGTCATCGCTTGCTCCATCCTCCCGCAGTCCAAGAAATCCTCCGCCTGCCCGTACACAACTCAAGCCGGAACAAGGATATCTTCGTCCCGGCTTGCACAGTGTCGAAGCGGCTTTTTATTGGCCGGCCTTTTTGAATTCGTCATACGCCTTCTGATAGATCGTCAGGTAATCCTGCAGGCCGATTTGATCCAGCTTCTTCAGATAGCTGTCCCATTCGGCATCCACGCCGCCTTCCATCAGCCATTTCGCCTTCATTTGCTTCGTATATTCCTTCAGCTGCGTCTCAATCTGGTTGACCTTGTCCAGATCGTCGGCGGACAGGAATACGAACGGATAGTTTTCCTTCACCTGATAAGGGAAGTAATATTGCTGCAGCTCGTCCAGACGCTGCTTCGCGCGCGGCTCCATGTCCACCAGCGTGCCGAATTGCTCCTTTGTCACCGCCAGCGGCCCGTTTGGCGCGACCTTGATCCGGTATTCACCGGCTGTCGTCCCCTCCGGCACCGGCAGGTTCACCAGCTTGCCGTTCTCTTCCTTATACACCTCGCCGATCGGCCCCCAATGCGCCTGAATGCCGGTTTTGGCCTCGTAGAGCTGGTCGGCCCAACGCGCCGTGACCTCGGGGCTTTTGTTGGTTTTCGTAATGACGAAGGAGTCGCGGGAATACTCCGAGTAGTTCGTTTTGCCGATGACGATGTTGCCATCCTTGTTTTTCAGCGGCGGCAGCAGCGCGTAGTCCTTCATCCGATCCTGACCGACGATTTCAGGGCCTTCCCACCAGATGAACGAGCCGAGCGTTTCGTCGGCCGTTTTGCCCTTGGCCTTCAGCTTTTCACCGTCAACCGTGGCGATTTCCGGATCGATCAAGCCTTCCTCATACCATTTGTGAAAATAAGCAATCGCCTCTTTATACTCGGGAATCGCCACCGCATACAGCACCTTGCCGTCCTTGACGATGCGGTGATCGTCCATCGACACGTCCGGCGCGCCGAACATGCCGAGCAAATCGCCTTCGTTGCCGCACCAGCCCTGGAACCAGAACGAGAGCGGAATGACCGTGCCTTTGCCGTTCGGATTTTTTTCCTTGAACGCCTTGAGCACATCGTGGTACTCCTCCAGCGTCGTCGGCATCTTCAGACCGAGCTGGTCGAGCCAGGTTTTGTTGATGAACATCTGGTTCGGCATGTTGACCAGATTCATTTCCTCGGCATACGGCAGCGAGTAGATATGGCCGTCCGGCGCGGTCACGATCGCCTTCAGATCGGGCCGTTTTTCCAATAACGCCTTGAGGTTCGGCATGTATTGATCGATCAGCGTCTCCAGCGGGATAATCGTGCCTTCGCTGCCCAGCTTGGTCAAGTCGTAATCGCTAAAGCCGGCGTTGTAAAACGCGTCCGGCAAATCGTTCGTGGCGATCAGCAGGTTTTTCTTCTCCTGATAGCCGTCTGACGGTATGTTGTTCCATTCAATGTGCACATTGGACTGCGCTTCGAGATTTTTGAAGAACGTCATGTCGCCGAAGGCCGGCGCCAGCGGATTTTTGGGCGAAACGAATTTGAGCGTCACCTTATCTTTGACAATCGGGTAACCGGCTGTGTTGACTTGAGCCGCTGCCGGCGTCGGCGCGCTACCGGAATCGGAGCCCGAATCCGAGCATGCCGTGAATACCATCCCTGCGGAAACGACTACCATGAATGTAGTTAAGCTTTTTTTCATATCTGCAACCTCCCTGTTATGAATAAGAAATCTCGTATGATGCCGTGATGCTCTCCCTGATCGTCCTGCCTCTACCTTCTCCCTGGCAAGCACCTCCTTGCAGAATCGCCTTCCTGCCGCTTGGGTCAGCCCGGCTGACGGGCTTTATGGCCCGTTCCCGCCGTCTCCGCTTAGCCCTTCACGCTGCCGATCATGACGCCTTTGACGAAATACCGCTGAATGAACGGATACACGACCAGCAGCGGCAGCGAAGCGACGATGATCACCCCGTATTTGAGCAGGCTGGCAATGCGCTGCTGCACGTCCGCCGACTGCACGTCGGAGACGAATTGGCTGGCCATTTCATTTTGCACGACCAAAATATTGCGCAGCACCAGCTGCAGCGGGTACATCTTCTCATCGCCGAGATAAATCAGCGCGTCGAAGAACGAATTCCAATAGCCGACGGCGTAGAACAGCGCCAGCACGGCAATTATGGCTTTAGATAGCGGCAGCGCCACGCGCAGAAAAAATTTGACGTCCGAGCAGCCGTCGATTCGCGATTGCTCCAGCAGCTCCTGCGGAATCGTCTCCTGAAAAAACGTCCGCGCAATGATGATGTTGAACAGCGACACCGCCTTAGGCAAAATCAGCGCCCACATCGTATTGACCAGATGCAGCTTCTTGACCACCAGATACGTCGGAATCAAACCGCCGGAGAAGAACATCGTAATCAGCAAATAAATCATGATCGCCTGACGGCCGTACAGGTCGCGGCGCGACAGCGCATAGCCCGCAAGCAGCGTCAGCACAACGTTGATCGTCGTTCCCACAGTCGTGTACACAAGCGTATTGCGATAGCCGGTCCAAATGCTCGTTTCCTTAAAAATCCGCGCGTACCCTTCCAGCGTGACCCCCTTGGGTACAATCCACATCTCGCCGTTAATGACAGCCGACGGATCGCTGAATGAAGCAATAAACACGAAATATAACGGGTAAATGACCGCAAGCGCCACCGCGGCGAGAACCGCGTAGTTGATCACATCGAACCAGATGTCGCCGCGCGAGCGCAGCTTCGATTTCGACAGCAAATCGTTCATCGTGCTTCCTCCTAGAATAAGCTGGTGTTGGACAGCTTCTTGGCGGCCTTGTTGACCGTGACCAGCAAAATAAGATTAATGACCGAGTTAAACAGCCCCACCGCGGCCGAAAAGCTGTATTGCGACTGCTTCAAGCCGACCTTGTACACATAGGTGGATATAATCTCCGCAGCCGGCAGATTCGTTGGCGTTTGCAGCAGGTACGCCTTCTCGAACCCGATGTTCATTACATTGCCGACAGCGAGAATGAGCAGAATGACGGCAGTTGGCATAATCGAAGGCAGGTCTACGTGCAGTACGCGCTGCCATTTCGTCGCGCCGTCCATAATGGCCGCTTCGTGAATTTCCGGATTGACCCCGGCCAGCGCCGCCATGTAGATGATTGCCCCGAACCCCGTGCCCTGCCACACATCGGATAAAATATAAACCGCTTTGAAATATTCCGGCTTGGACATGAACAGGATCGGCGAGTGGCCCGCCAGATGCACAAGCGCCTGATTGACGATGCCTGTCGGCGACAGGAAGACGAGCACCATGCCCGACAGAACGACCGTCGAGATAAAGAACGGCGCGTACACCGTCGTTTGCACGAATTTTTTGAACCGCAGATGCGTCACCTGATTGAGCGACAACGCCAGAATGATCGGCAGCGGGAACGTAATCAACAGCCCCAGCAGACTCAAACCAAGCGTATTGCCCATCAGATCCCAAAAGTTAAACGAATCGAAAAAGCGCTCAAAATGCTTCCACCCGACCCACGGACTGCCCAAAATCCCCTTGGAGACGGAAAAATCCTTAAAGGCAATCGTCACCCCGTACATCGGCCAATAAGCAAAAATCGCAAAAAACACCAGCGTAGGAAGCAAAAATAAATACAATTGATAATTGCCGGCAATCGCCTTCAAGCGCCGTCTCCGGCCGCTGCTGGCTGCCTGGGCGTCCGACGGCTTCAGAGCCGCTGCGGTTGGCTTCATCATCGGTGGGCCTCGCTTTCTTTAAGCTAGAATAGAAACGTTTCCAAAATTATAAGTATGCGTTGGTTGATTTTGGATTATGCAGAGGAGCGGCAGGATTTTTTTGAAACGTTTCCAAAATACCCTGCAGTCCCTTCCTTCGCCCGAGTCTGCCCCGGCTCCGCGCACCTCCTCGCTCGGCGCGGCGGCCTAGCCGCAGCCCGGACCAACGACGCTTCACGTCGTCTCGCCGGGTCTGAATTCCACAGGCAGCCGATACGTCAGCTCCTCTGGCTCCTGGCCGTCGATCTTGCGCAGCAGCAGCTGCACCGACATGCGGGCCATCTCTTCGACCGGCTGGCGGATCGTCGACAGGATCGGATGGAACAACGCACTGTTCTGAATGCCGTCATAGCCGATCACCTTGACATCCTCGGGAACGCGAATCCCGTAGCTGCCGACCTGATCGATGTACTGCGCCGCGAACATGTCGGTAATCGCAAACACGCCATCGGCCTCGCGATGCTCGGCCCGATTCAAGAAATTGCGGAAGAATTGCCCTTCGTCGGCCACAGGGTCCGGCTCCTCGTAGACGAGGCAGTCAACGCCAAGCGCCGCGGCTTCATCGACGAAGCCCATCTTGCGCAGCATCGTTTCGCTGTACACAGAGGTCACGACACCAACAAATGCCGGCTTCTTCGCTCCGGCCTTGACCAACTCGCGCAGCGCCATCCGCCCACCGGCATAGTTGTCCGACGTGACGCAGGTGATCGATTTGGAGAAATGGCGGTCAATGCTGACAATCGGAATCTGGGTGTCGATGCTGCTGTCGATATCGTTGTAGGTAATGCCGAGAATGCCGGCGACCTTGTTCTGATTCAGCACGTCAAAATAATAAAGCTCCTTGGACGGCTTGCCGCCGCTATTGCACAGCAGCAGCTTGAAGCCGGCGTGGTCCAGCTCATCCTCGATATAAAACGCCAGCTCGGAGAAAAACGGGTTCCAGATCGTCGGCAGCAGCAAAGCGACCATATTGGAGCGCTGCATCTTGAAGTTCCGGGCTACCTCGTTGGGAATATAGTTCAGCGCCTTGATCGCTTCCATGACCTTCTCCCGCGTTTTCGGCTTGACCGAAACGTGGTTGTTGACCACGCGCGATACCGTTCCTACGCCGACGCCGGCCAAATCCGCGACATCCTTCAAGCTCGCCATGACTTTTGCCTCCTGCCTTTCTTGCTGATGAATGTATCTTATCACGTTTTTGGAAACGTTTCAATTCCTATTTTGCAGGAAAAATAATCCTCCCCGCGGCCGCACAACAAAAAAGCAGGCGGGCCCTGTCCGGGTCCCCCTGCGCGATCGCTGCGGCTTCCTGCCGCCGGTAACTGCCGCTTATTTTTTGCTGCTCAGCCAAGCTGCCAGCGCCTGCACGTCCTGCTCCTTGAGCGTCGACTTGAAAGCCGGCATCCCGCCGCCGCCGTTGTTGATCTTGGCCGCGATCTTCGCTTCGTCGAGCTTGCCGCCGACCTTGGCCAGCGACGGGCCGATCTTGCCCTCCAGATTCCCGCCGTGACAGGACAAGCAGTTGCTCTTGTACAGTGCTTCCGCGTCGGCCCCCGCGCCCGCTTGCGCAGTCGGCGCAGCCGTCGTCGTCGCTTGCTCGTGATCTGCAGGCTCGCTGGCCGAATTGCCGCCGCAAGCAGCCAAGCCGCAAGCGAGCAGGGTCAGCCCGCCGAGAGCCAGAATCTTTTTGCGCCAATGTCGTACTTGGTTCATCGTCATCATTCTCCTTATGCTTGATTGATTAAAGCCGGGCAGCCGCCCCTCAGGACAGGGAATACTTCTGCGGAGGCGAAGCAGGCTCGTCATCCTCGCGTTTTTCCTCACGGTACCAACGAAAGAACACCAGCCCCAGCACCGTGCCGTAAATGATCTCCTGCGTAATTTTCATCACGACGCCGCCCAACTGCTGATCCTCTACAGGCGTCAGAAAATCGATCAGCCCGGTCGTGTCGAGCTCCGACGTATAGAACGGCGTACACAGCGTGTGCGTGCCGGCCGTATACAGCTCGTACAAAGCCGTTCCGGCAAACGTGATGCAGGCGCAGGCCGGCGTCAGCAGGATGCCGTTCATAAAGATATACCCCACCTTCTTGAGTCCTGAAAACCCCGGATACCACGCAGTCGGGCAAAAGATCGGCCACCACAAGCATATCGCGGTGAACAGCAGCGCCAGATGAGCCGTATTATGCACCCAGAAGTTGGACATCGCCAAATCAAACAGCGGCGGCCAGTGGTACACCGAGAAAGCGAAATTGAACAGCAGCATCGCCGGAATCGCCCGCGTCAGACCGCGGATCACCGAGCCCAGCACGCGCTTGCCCAATACGTAGGCATAGAACGACTCCGGGAGCCCGGCCAACAGCAGCGGCGGCATCAACAGATATAATAGCGCCTGCTGGAGCATGTGAACGCTGAACAACAGATGGCCCATCACGTTCAGCGGACCGCCGAAGCCGATATAAAATATCACACAGCCGGTCGTAAAAGCCAGCCGCTGTCCAACGGTAGGACCGGCTCCCTGCAGCTTGCCCGGGCCCGATGGGGTAACGGCTACCCAATAATACAAAACGAGCAGCCCCGATACAATCAGCAGCTCCGGCGTAAACATGGCGTCGATCCCGACCAGCTTGATCAGATTGGAAAAGGTCACTAGCAGCCCCCTCTTTCCTAGATTGTCCTTCTTACTATAAGCAATTCATCCGATTTCTAAATGACGCGAAAGAGCTATATCCTTGCGAAATTTCGGCACCGTCCCGCCAATTGTCACAAAGTAGTCAATAACCGCCGGACAACGCCGCCAACGAGCCCCAATCGGCCCACCGGTTAGCCCGTTTGCGTCATGCCGAACACGGCGCGAAGCGAGTATAGTTAGGAAAACACCGTTGCAAAAAGGAGACTCATCATGCAAAACGAAGCCGGCTACCGTATTCTGATCGTTGACGACGAGGATCGCTTGCGCAGTTTGCTGCGCATGTATTTGGAGAAGGAGGGCTTCGCCATAGAGGAAGCGGCGGACGGACGGCTGGCGCTGATCAAGGCCACGCAAGCCGACTACGACCTGATCGTGCTCGACTGGATGCTGCCCGGCATGAGCGGGCCCGAGCTGTGCCGCGAGCTGAGAGCGACCAAACGCACTCCCGTACTGATGCTGACCTCCAGAGGGGAAGAGACGGACCGCCTGGTCGGCTTCGAGGCCGGAGCGGACGATTTCGTCAGCAAGCCGTTCAGTCCGCGCGAGGTCGTCCACCGTGCGAAAGCGATTTTGCGGCGCTCGGCATCGGCTGATTTTTTTGCCATGCCGGCTGCGTCGAACTGCATTTTGTACCCGAACCTGCTGATCGACCTCTCCGCCCGCCAGGTATTTGCTGACGGCATCCCCGTGTCGCTGACCTTGAAAGAATTTGATTTGCTCGTCTATCTGGCCGAAAACCCCGGCCGCGTCTTCACGCGCGCCGAGCTGTTCGATCGCGTCTGGCGCAACCTGCCCAGCGGCGATTTCCGCACGGTCGACACGCATATCAAGCGCATCCGCGAGAAGCTGCATGCCGTCTCACGCGCAGCGGCGGCGCTGGTGGGCACCGATTGGGGCGTCGGCTATTTGTTCCGGGGCAGCTTTACGTGAACACGCATAAAAAAGGATCGCTGTCCCATCGGGGACACGATCCGCGAGCAGGCGCTGTGCGCCTATCTTTTTTTATCCTTCAGCCAGCCCTGTTCAAACACATAACGCGTCAGCTGGACGCGGTTTTCCATTTGCAGCTTTTGCATGATATTTTTCAAATGATTTTTGACGGTGTGCTCGGAAATGCCAAGACCTTCGGAAATTTCCCGGTTCGAGTTGCCGCCGGCCACCCATTCGAGAATTTCCCGCTCGCGTCCGGTAATCGGGCTCTGCACTGCTTCAGGCTTCTCCTGCTGCTGGGAGAACTCCTGCAGCAAGCGGTACGCCAACTCCCGCGACATCGGCGCCTCGTCCAGCGCAATCGCACGCAAATATTCATGCCAGGATTGCGGGTTGAGGTTTTTCATCAGATAGCCCTGCGCGCCTTTTTTGAGCGCCTCGAACAGATGGGTTATATCATCCGATACAGTAACCATCACAATTTTGACATAAGGAAACTTGTCCTTGATCCGTTTGGCCGCTTCAAGCCCGTCCATTGGCGACATATTGATGTCCATCAGAATCAAATCCGGCATCCATTCTTCCGTCAGGCTCATCGCTTCTTCCCCGCTGCGCCCCTCGGCTACCACCTCGAACGAAGGGTCCATGCTCAGAATCGCCCGCATTCCTTCCCGGGCATGATGATGATCGTCCACAATCAGCACGCGAAATGGCTGCATCACTTAGCCGCCCTCCTTGCGAATTTCCAGTATCGTCTTGCCATCATCCCGTCCAAAACGCAGCTGCCAGCCCATTTCCGCCGCCCGCTCCCGCATGATCTTCAAGCCGTAGCGTCCCGATTGTTCCTCTCGCGGCTCCTCTGCCCCCTGCCCGTCGTCAATGACGGAGCACGTCCAGCCTCCGGGCTGTTCGCTGCTGCGGATCCATACGTGCTGCGCCTTGGCATGCTTGCGCACGTTCAACAGCGCCTCACGGATCGATGCGTACAGCTCCACCTTCTCTTTGGCCGTCAGCTGCTCCTCTGTCAGCTGCCAATCCCACTCGGCCGCCAGCCCCGACTCGCGCGACAGATCGGCCACCATGCTTTCCAGATACTGCATCCACGGCAGCGCCGCCGGATCGGTCGGATACCGCAGGTTGGAGATTGCTTGTCTGACGTATTCATTGACCTGGTGGACCGTTTGGCGCAGCTCGCCGGTTGCCGCCGCCTGCTCGGTCTGCTCCAGCTGATCCATGCGAATCGACATCAGGAACAGCGACTGCGCAATGCCGTCGTGCAGCTCTCTGGCGATTTTCTCCCGCTCCTTCGAAGCGATTTGCGCAAAGCGCTCGCGGTTCAGCTCCTCCTGCGTCGCTTCCAGCATCGTGAACAGCCTGCGCAAGAAGGTGATGCTGACCGCCAGCACAATCAGCGGAGCGAGCCAGTTGCCCACTTCCATCGACATGTAATCCATAAACAGATGGTGCCGTGCATATTCCCAGGCCATTAACGTCAAGGGCGGGATAATCAAGATAAGCCATTTGATTTGTTTATACGTCATAGCGTCTCCTGTTTATACGAAATCGTGGTTTCCCCTTTACTATACGCCAATCCCCCGAATTACAAATGACCCGGAAGAGCTATTCGCCCCCGCTTGTGCCGCGACGTCATGAAATGTTCAATTCTCGTTGCGCGCTATAGCTCTTTCTGGTCATGGCATGGCCGGGCAGGCCGGATATAATAACAAGGGATGTAACGAACGTTATGATTGGACAAGGAGTGACCTAAGATGCGACCTGCAAGCAAATGGCTGCTGCCGGTATTCGCCGCGGCCCTGATCTTTACAGGCTGCAGCCCGTCCGGCAAGAATGACATGGATATGGGCAATATGCATCACGGCTCGATGAAGCCGATTGAGGTGGAGGTGCAATTGACGCCCGATCACCCTAAAGCCGGAGACCGGACCGAGGTGAAAGCCGTGCTGACGCAAGACGGCCAGCCCGTTACCGATGTGGAAGAGGTCAAGTTCGAATTCTGGAAGGACGGACAAACCGCGGAGCATGAGCAGATCGTCGCCTCCTCCAAAGGCAACGGCGTGTTTGCTGCAGAAAGCACCTTTGCGGAAGCCGGCGCCTACACGGTGCGCTCGCATGTAACCGCAGCCGGCATGCACACCATGCCGCAAAAGCAGTTTACCGTGGACGCTCAATAAGGAAGTGATCCCATGTCCACCGATCCAACCCGGAAGCGCCCTTGGCTGCGGGTGTTCACGCTTGTCATTTTTGCCGCTATCGTCGTGTGTATCGCCGTATGGTTCCGCCAAGGGACGGAGTCGCTGCCCCGAATTAAAGCGGCTCCCGATTTCACCCTGCAGAACCTGCAAGATCAGCCCGTCAAGCTGAGCGATTCCGCCGGTAAAACCCGGCTGCTGGAATTTTTCTTCGCCAGCTGCCCCGATATTTGCCCGGCGACCACCTCGCATATGGCCCACCTTCAAGAGAACCTGAAGAGCGCCAAGCTGTGGGGCGACAAGGTGCAATTCCTCAGCATCACCTTCGATCCCGAGCGCGACACGCCCGATGCGCTGGCCGAATACGCCAAGCTGTTTGGCATCGATACCGCCAACTGGACGCTGATTCGCGGCACGGAAGAAGAAACGCTGAAGACCGCCAATGATTTCGGCCTGATGGTCGTCAAGCAGAACGACGGGCAGTTCGCGCATTCCATCCGCTCGCTGTTTCTGATTGATCAAGACGGATACATTCGCCGAGTATTCGATATGGGCGAAAACATGAACGAAGATGAAGTCGAACAAGCGATTGTTCAACTGGCCAAATGAGACGGAAAAGAGGCGTTTACTCATGAAAAAATGGATCATGCTCGCTTTATTTTGCTCCGCCTGCGTGCTCGGACTGGGCGTGTTGTTCGACAAAGCCGCCAGCCATACGGCCGATGAGCAGAAAGCCGCCAAGGCTTCGCAAATGCCGGAGGTAACGCTGGACGCCGCAGCCGCCGAAGCGATCTACAAGAAAAGCTGCCTGGCCTGCCACGGCGCAGAGCTGCAGGGCGGAGCCGGACCCAACTTGCAGCAAATCGGCGGCAAGCTTACGCCTGAGCAAATTTACAAGCAAATCCAGAACGGAGGCGGCATGATGCCAGCCTTCAAGACGCAGCTGAAAAATGAAGAGGTTGCCAATCTGGCGCAATGGCTCGCGGGAAAAAAATAAGCCCGCGCACACAAGCACGGACAAGAATACACAAGAGGCTCGCATCAGCACGGATGCAGCCCATCCATCACGCTAACAACAAGCAGCAGGACGGCGCATTTCGCGCCCCTGCTGCTTGTTTGCTTCTGTGTCGGTCATACCGCTTCTGCCCTCCGACCCTTCACCCCTGCCCTCTCATCCCTTCTCCTTCTTCGCCGA
This sequence comes from Paenibacillus athensensis, assembly GCF_004514475.2. Lineage (GTDB taxonomy): Bacteria > Bacillota > Bacilli > Paenibacillales > NBRC-103111 > Paenibacillus_AL > Paenibacillus_AL athensensis. Next base: position 59,782 of record NZ_MYFO02000014.1, read on the forward strand.
AATCCAGTTGGCAGCTCTTCCTGTTATCGCTGCATGGTCGTTGGGACGGCAAAAAGGGTGAATCTGGTTCACCCTTTCCCCTTGAACCGCGACAAAATGGCTCTTTCGAGCGATGGCCACGCGCGGTACTTCCCATTGAGCTGCCAATTGCGAGCCGAATCCGCTACTTTTGCAGCGTTCGCGGCGCTTCTTCCATATAAGGAGCCAGATACAGCTCCCTGACCTCGTGCCGGATCCAGCTCATCAGGGTGACCGCGAGCAGCAGCAACGCCAATGAAGCGAGGAACAGTCGCTTGTTATCCTGTTTGGCGAGCCGCAGCAGCAGCCAAAGCAGGACGAGCGCCAATCCGATCGCTGCCGTCAAGAGGCCGGTGTGGAACCAGGAGCCGCCGAGAAACATCGACTTGACCCGTTTATCCATACTGAGCAGCAGCATCGGTCCGGCCAGCAGCTGCAGCGCCGTAAACAAAGCGGCCATCCTTTTGCCGTATGCGGCGTATTCGGTCCAGACAGGGACGGAATCGGAATCCTTACGCTCTCTGCGCTTGCCCCATCCGTACATGAACAGCCCCATCATGCTGAAGCTGGCGGCCATGAAGTGCAGGTAACGCTGCCAAATCGTCGGATAGGCGAATAACGATCGCCAGAAGCCGCGTCCGGGCTCCCACAGCTCCGGCTGCAGCATCGAAGCGACATTGGTGATGAACAGCAGCGGGACGAACAGCAGAATCAGCATGCCCAGCAGGCCGAAGGCCAGATGCAGCTTTTTGCGGGTTTGCCAACGCTGCCAGGTGAACTTGTACACATACAGCGCGAGAAATGCGACGATCAGGAGCGGAATCAGCGTCAGCCACATTTTGCCGATCAGAATGGTTGACGGATAAAAAAATTGCGTATAGATGGTGCTGATAATCAACAGCGGAGCAATGCCCAGCACAACCGCAATGCTTTTGAAAATGGAGATTTGCGTTGCCAGCCTGTAGGACAATTGATCAAAGACGTTATGGCCCATGCGAATGCCTTTGATTTCGTTATAGATCGCCGATACCGTTCCGGCCACCAGAATGTTGACGAAGATAATGTGCAGGATGAAGCCCGCTACCAGCAGCACTTCGAATAAAGGCAAATCGCCGGGAATGACCAACTCCAAATCGTTGGGCACCGGAGATTTCGTCACTAGATAAGCAAACATGTTCATAAAAGAAGTCCTTCCTCCTTGTTTAGTCGGCGTTTTGTTCGGCAGTCATCTGGTGAATGTACGCCGCAAGCGCCTTAACCTCGGCATCAGTGCCGGCAAAAGGAGGCATGACCGGACGCGCTTCGTTCATATGAGGGATAAAGGCTGCGATCGCCTCTTCGGTCCAGCCGGCCGTACGTACCGTCATGGCCCGGGAGCGCCGCACGCCGTCGATACTGTGACATACGATGCACTGCATGCGGAACAGCTCTTCTCCCGCTTGAATTTTGTTTTCTTCGGTAATCTCCTTGACAGAAGTAAATGGCGAGCTGACCAGCATTCCTTCCTTGCGGAACGTGTCTACCTGCGATTTTAACACGCCATTGGCATACATGTAGTTGTATACAACATACGGCTTGCGAATATTTTCCCGCACAATTTCGAACTCAGCCAGCAGCATCAGCGAAAATAAAGCCGTAAATACCGTCAAGATTGCGGAAAATCTCGATTTGCCCTCCAGCAGCAACACACCAAGAACAAACATCAGCACAAGACCCGTCATATTCACGAAATTAAACGTAAAATCGTTCATACCTGAGCCCCAGACCACCAGCGTTTTGGCTTTCTCCGGCAACGAATGCTGGTACCACACGCCGAACAGGAGCATCAACGGTACGGAAGCGATCAGCCATTTGCCGTACACCTTGAGCACGACATGACGGTCCCGTTCGTCCTTGACGAACCAGCGGTTGATTGGCGTCAGCAGCGCCACGCCCAGCGTAATGGCGGCAAAGGTGCGGAACAGCGTGGACGGCACCCAGGTTGGATTGAAAAACGCGCTCCAGAACGATAATGTCTCCACCCAGTTGCCCGGGTTAATTTGCGCTGCCAGAATGCCGGTAATCAACACCAGCGTAAACCACGACGCGACACATAAAGCGACACCTGTTCGCAAATGCCATTTTTTCTTGCTGCCGCTCCAGCGATCCCACGTGTAATAATACACCAGAATCAGAACGACCTCGGTAACAAACACCAGCCACTCCGTGAACCAGGCCCAATGAAAAATCCGCAGCAAAGAACCGATCGCATACGGCTCGATCACCGTGGTTGTAAACCAGATGCCCACCCCAGTCATCGCCCCGACCGTCGTCGTAATCATCAGAATCCATTTGCTCAGCCTGCGCGCAAAAGCTTCAAGCCGTTCATTTCCTTGCCGAACAGCGACAAATTCGATGGATACCATCAGGATCGAGCCGCCAATCGCGACCGCATGATTGATCATGACATGCAACACAGCCATCATGCCAATCAGGTTCCCGTTGCCCAGCCATCCGAAATCGATTGTCGGAAAACCCATTTCTTCCACTCCCTACTCTATAATCAGCAAGTCGGCGCCGACACACCTGATTATAAAAGCCTGCGGCTTAGGAAGCATGACCCCTTGGGGCTATCAATTTGAACGAAAAATGAACATCCACCTTGTTTACGTTATTGAATCGGCCCGCGGCAGCGAACGGTTCAGCAGCGCGCGCAGCCGCTTCAGCTCCTTTTTCATATCCTCGTTTTCCTTCCTTAACTCCTCATACAACAAACCAAACGGCGCAACGGCCTGCTCCGTCTGCTCCCGCAGGCTTTCGATGCGAGTCCGAAGCTCCGGCTGCGAATACAAAAACGGCTTGGAAACGCCCGCTTCCAGCGCCACGGTGTTGAAATTGACCTTATACTGCTCTCTGGTCAGCTTATGAATCGCTGCTTCTGCTTTCAGATACGCCTCGCGCGTCTTCTGCTCGCTGAATTTGCGGATTCCCTCGGTATTCCGCTGCTGGCGTTGAGTGCGATGCATCCTTGTTAACCTCCTCCGGCACACCGTTCCGTGTCGCCCTTCCTCTATCTGAACTTTATTATATCCCGTACCACCTCGATTAAAATGAGTAGAAAGAGTCAAAATACCTTGCTGACCATCTGTTTCAGGCAGGAACCCGCTTGAAACGGATCACCTCTACGCCAAAAAGGCAGCCTCGGCGACACAATGTCCGCAAGCTGCCTGTTCATCTGTTTTTCAATCAGCAATCATGAAGCTGGAGCCGCTTACGAAGGCAGCAAAAAACGATATCCGATACCCGGCTCAGTCTCAATAAACCTCGGCCGCATCGGATCCTCCTCCAGCTTTTTCCGCAAGTGTCCGATATAAATGCGCAGGTAGTGGCTGTCGGATTCGTGATGATGCGCGCCCCACACCTGCTTTAGCAGCTGTTTGTGGGTAACCACCTTGCCGGCATGGGCAGCCAGCATTTTCAGCAAATCATACTCCGTGGGCGTAAGCTTGAGCCGCCTGCCTTCCAGCTCGACGATCCGCTGCGGTAAATCGATGGTCAACGGGCCGAAGCGCAGCACCGGCTCCGGCTCCGGCGAAGATGCATGACGCAACGCCACGCGAATTCTTGCGAGCAGCTCGCCCATCCCGAACGGCTTGGTGACGTAGTCGTCCGCTCCCCCGTCCAACGCCGCGATTTTATCTTCCTCCCGCTCTCTGGCCGTCAAGACGATAATCGGCATGGCCGCCCACTCGCGAATCCGCTGCAGCACCTCCATTCCCGTCAAGCCCGGCAGACCGAGATCCAGCACGACCAGATCCGGGTGCGCGATACCGGCCTGATACAAGCCGTCCTCGCCGGACGCCGCTTCGATCACGTCAAATTGATGCGCCTGCAGCGTTACCTTCAGCAGCTTGCGAATTTGCGGCTCGTCATCGACAATCAAAATTCGCGCTCCATGCGCTGTCGTCATCACGTCGTCTCCTCCGTCTCCGACGGCGTTTCCGGCACGTCCGACGCAACCGTGGGCAACGTGATCGTCATCGTCGCGCCTTGCCCCGCGTTGGATGCAGCGGTAATAAGGCCGCCGTGCGCCTCCACGATCCCTTTGCAGATCGCCAGCCCAAGACCCGTGCCCGGAATCCGCTTCGTGGCGACTGAGCGGTAGAACTTATCGAAAACCCGCTCCAGATCAGCCTCTGATATACCTATGCCGGTATCTTTAACAGCGATGCTCACGGCATGCTCCTCCTTGGTCACCGTTATTTCAATCGTACTGCCGTCCGGCGAATATTTGATGGCATTGCTGACCACATTGACCAGCACCTGCTCCAGCAGCACCTCGTCGCCGGGCAAATAAAGCGGCAGCTCGGGCAGCGCGACAACAATCCGGCGCTGCTGCTGAAGCTCCTTGACCTGAGCCAGCACCACGCCCAGCATGTCGCTGATATCGCACCATTTCTTGCGCAAGCGGAGCATGCCGCTCTCCAGCTGCACCATACCCAGCAAGTTCGTTACCAGCCGATTCATCCGCAAAGCGCCTTCCTTGATCGCGCCAAGCAGCTCCAGCCGGTCGTCTGCCGAGAACAGCCGATCGTTGTCGATCAAGCCGGTGGCAGAACCAATAATCGCAGCCAGTGGTGTACGCAGCTCATGCGACACGGAATCCAGCAACGCGGTGCGAATGCGCTCCGATTCCGCCGTCAGATGGGCCAGCTTGGCCTCCTCGCCCAGCTTCACCCGAGCTATCGCACTCGCCGCCAGCCCGCCGATCGCCTCCAGCAGCCGCATCGTCTCCGGCTCCACGCCGTTGCTCGGCTCCTGGCCGCCGCAACGGACAGCCAACACACCGTACACCTGCGCCTCCGTCTGCAGCGGAAGGTAGAGCCCGCGCGATTGACCAAGCGTTTGCGTGCCTCTTCCGGCCCGTTCGCCGTGCCGGTAAACCCACTTGGCGATAACGGCTTCGGGCTCTGTGGCCCCGCTGTTGCCTGTAAGGGGCCAGGATGCTACCGCCTGCAGGTCATCGGTGTCGTCCGGAACATAAATATCCACCTGCATATCGGTCGTATCCGCCGCCTGTCGCGCCATGCTCTCCAGCAAACCACGCAGATCGGTCATTGCTGTCATCTGTCGGCTGATCGCATACAGCGTTGCCGTCGTCGCTTCCCGCTGCCGGGCAAAATCACGCTGTCTCCGCAGGCGTGCGGCAAGCGTCGAGGTTAGCGCCGCCACGGCCAGATAAATCAGGAAAGACACCACGTAACGCAAGTCGGCTACCGTAAAGCTCCAATAAGGCGGTACAAAGAAAAAATCAAACGCCAGCACGCCGGACGCCGCAGCCGCAATCGACGGCCCGATGCCCCAATAAACCGCGCTCACCAGCACCGGAATCAAATACATCAACGCAATATTGACCAGATCGAAAGCCAGTTCAAACCTGTGCAGGACAACGCTTAGTGCCGCTACGGCCGCAAATACCCCGCCGTAAGGCAACCAACTCGCCGGGAACGTCCTCCCGCGCCGTTTCACCGCTTCTTCTTGTTCCCTCATCTTCATCCCACCCGCTGCTGGCTCAACTCCTGCTCTTATTATAATCCATTGCGGGGATCAAAATCTGCCACAATCAACACATCGCGCTGCCGCGAGCGACGGATTAGCCGCTGGACGACCGAGCCCTGCCGCAATTGTCGCCATCGGGAGCGCTTGTCTTGGCCGATCACCAGTTGCGTCGCTCCCGCTTCCTCGGCTTTGGCGGCAAGCACGTCGGCGATCATTCCGGCGTGCCGGGCCTGCGCGATGCCGAAGGTCCCGCCCAGACTGACCGTCAGGCGTTCCAGCGCGTCCAGTCGCCGCCTCAGCTCCTCGGCAATGGCCGGTCCGACATGGACATATTGAACGTGCCAGGCGGCTTTCAGCCGATAAGCAGTCCGAAAACCGCGCCGGATCAACCGCTCGGCATGCGGCGAATCGCTCACGCATATGAAAATCGACTCCAGCCGCCGCCACGGCCCCCGCAGCGAGCTTGTCCGTTCAAGCGACTCCAGTCGCTCATCCACATCATCTGCAATTTCCCGCAGCGCCAGCTCGCGCAAAGCAATCAGGTTGCCAACTTGAAAAAAATGGCTTAATGCCTGCTCCACCTTGGCGTTCGCATAGATCTTCCCATCGCGCATCCGCTGACGCAGCGCCTCGGGGGCAACGTCGACCAACTGCACCTCGTCGGCCAGCTGCAGGACGCGGTCCGGGACCGTTTCCCGGACGCGAATGCCCGTAATGTGCTCAACCGCGTCGTTTAGGCTCTCCAGGTGCTGCACGTTCAGCGTCGTGATGACCGATATTCCGGCTTCCAGCAGCTCCAGCACATCCTCGTATCGTTTGCTATGTCGACTCCCCGGCACATTCGTATGCGCCAATTCGTCCACCAGCACCACCTCGGGATGCTTGCTCACGATCGTTTCGGTATCCATCTCCTCCAGCATGACGCCCTGATAGACCGTCCGCTTGCGCGGAATGACCTCAAGCCGTCCGATCTGCGCGATCGTCTCCTTGCGATTGTGCGTTTCCAGCAATCCGATCTGCACATCGATGCCTTTGACAAGACCGTCATTGCCCTCGCGAAGCATCGTGTAAGTTTTGCCGACACCGGGAGCCGCCCCGAGATACACCTTCAACCGGCCCCGCCGGATCTGTCCGATACGGGCTTCCACCTCGACCTCGCCGAGCCGGCGGTAGCCGTCCCCCTCCGGGTCCGTAGCGAGCCGCGCGGGCAAAATGCGCTCGCCTTCGTGCTCGGCGCGATCCGCGACAAGAAAAACGTCGATGTGCTTCGACGCCTTCATGATCGTGTTCACTACCGAGCCCTGCCACAGCTCCTGCCACCGGGTATGCTTGGTATGCCCCATCACAATGCGCGTCACCCGGCGCTCTGCGGCATAACGAAGCAGATCTGCAGCAAGGGAGCGGCGGCTCTTGAACGGCAGTTCCTCGAAGGCCCCGCCGATTTTGTCCACCAATTGGACCATGCTCTGGCGAAATGCGGCCGCTTCCCAGGACAACGGCCAGCGCATGCGGCGAAACGTCACGACCATCAGCTCGCCGTTCAGCCGCTTGGCAATTTGTTGGCCTCTGCGCACATAGATCGAGCCGTTCCAATGATATTGCGTTGACACCAGAATGCGTTCCGCAGCACCCGACGGCCCGGTCAGCCCCTGCCGCTCGCGATAGACGCGCAAGGATTCATGGACGCCATCGGCAACCAATCGCAGCGCCAGCTCGCGCAGCACACCGAGATTGCCCCGCTGAAAAACGGCCGGGTCCGGGCTGCCCTTCAGACGCCCCTCCGCCAGTCGCGTCAGAAGCGTTTCCGGCGTCACATCGATCAGCCGCACCTCATCGGCCAGCTCCAGTGTGTCGGACGGCAGCGAATAGTTGACTTCAACGCCGGTCAGCTTGTGCGCCAGCTCTGTGTAGCCCGCCAGCTCATACACATTGACCGTCGTAATCACACTGATACCCAGGCCCAACAGGAAACGAATATCCTCCAGCCTTGTCGGAAAGCGTGCGCCGGGACGGTTGCGATGGGCAAGATCGTCGACAAGCACCACCTCTGGATTGCACGCCAGCAGCGCATCCAGATTCAAATCCTTGTATTCGGCTCCGTTATTCCGCCAACGCAAGCTCGGCACCCGCTCCAGATCGCCCAACTGCTCGATGGTTTCCGGGCGCTGCAGGGTGGATACGGCGCAGATGACAACGTCAATGCCCATCTTGCGCAATTCATGGCCTTCCCGGAGCATATGGTACGTTTTACCGCTGCCGCTAACCGGACCGACGTAGACCTTTAACGTGCCGCGACGCAGCCGCAGGATCGATGCCAGCAGCTCCTCGGGCGTTTTTCTGCGAAACTCCTCCATCTCCATGCCTCCTACAAGCGGATTCGCTCCAGCAAAGCCAGATTCAGCGCAAGGACAGACACCCGCGGTTCTCCGAACAACCCCAACTGTCGGCCCTGCGTGCAACTGTCTATCAGCTCCATTAGCTCCTGCTCGCCAAGCCCGGTTTCCCGGCTGATCCGCAGCGCTTGGGCCTTGGCCGCCTCTGGCGACAGATCCGGGTCCAGACCGGAGCCGGAGCCGGTCACCCAATCGGCCGGTATGCGCTCCAGCCCCGGATAAAGCTTGCGGAGCGCCTCCACCTGCGCCGCGATATCGTGCGCATACGCCTCCGACGCAACCGCCTTGTTGGAGCCCGCCGACGCCGCAGCGTTATACCCCGCGCTGGACGCCCGCGGATGGAACAGCTTCGGCGATTCCACGGCTTGCGCCAGCAGCGCCGAGCCGATGATAACGCCTTGGCGTTCAATCAGGCTGCCATTGGCCTGCCCGGGAAACAGCGCCTGCGCAGCTCCCGTGACGGCGAGCGGATACGCCGCCCCGCACAACACCATCAATACGAGCGTAACTCGTACGGAAATGCATATATTTGTCATCCCCATCTCTCCTCCGCTTCCGTTATCCCCGTATCCTCACACCAGTCCCAACCCCTGCAACGCCAGATCAATCGCCTTGATCCCGACAAACGGCACCATCACACCGCCGATCCCGAAAATGAGCACATTGCGAGCCAGCAGCCGATCCGCCGTCAGGGCGCGGTACTTAACGCCCTTCATTGCCACTGGAATCAGCAGCGGAATAATAATGGCATTAAATATTAACGCCGACAATATCGCCGAATGCGGCGAAGCCAAATGCATCACGTTCAATGACTCCAGCTGCGGCAGCGCGGCAATGAACATCGCGGGAATAATGGCAAAATATTTGGCAATATCGTTGGCAATCGAAAAGGTAGTCAAAGCGCCGCGAGTCATCAGCAGCTGTTTGCCAATCGACACGACGGACAGCAGCTTCGTCGGATCGGAGTCCAGATCGATCATATTCGCAGCTTCCTTGGCCGCCATCGTGCCGGAATTCATCGCGAGCCCCACATCGGCCTGAGCGAGCGCCGGAGCGTCGTTCGTCCCGTCGCCGGTCATCGCGACCAGCTTGCCTTCCCGCTGCTCCTTGCGAATCGCGGCGATTTTGTCCTCCGGCTTCGCTTCGGCAATGAAATCGTCGACGCCCGCTTCCAGCGCAATTGTGGCCGCCGTCAGCGGATTGTCGCCGGTGCACATGACCGTCTTGATCCCCATCGCGCGCAGCTCGGCGAACCTGCCCTTCAGCCCCGGCTTCACCGTATCCTTCAAATAAATAACGCCGACGACGCGCGCGCCGACTGCAACTGCCAGCGGCGTTCCCCCTGCTTTGGCAATGCGTGCCGCGGCTTCGTCCACGTCGCCAGGCGCTTGGCCGCCAAGGGCCGCGACAAATTTCTTGATGGCGTCGACTGCACCCTTGCGGATCGTCGTGCCGTCCGGCAGGTTCAAGCCGGACATTCGCGTCTCGGCAGTAAACGCCACTGCTTCCGCCGCCGCATACTCGCCTTCCTCCCCCGATACGCCCAATCTGCCGGCCAGTTCGACAATCGAACGCCCTTCCGGCGTCTCGTCCTTCACAGAAGCCTGAAACGCCGCCTGCGCCATTTCACCGACCGATCCCCCGCGCAGCGGAATGAATTCAGCAGCCATCCGATTGCCGTAAGTGATCGTTCCCGTTTTGTCCAGAATCAACGTATCGATATCGCCAGCCGCCTCCACCGCTTTGCCGGACATCGCCAGCACATTGAATCGGGTAACGCGGTCCATCCCGGCAATGCCAATAGCCGACAACAGCCCGCCGATCGTCGTCGGGATCAGACATACCAGCAAAGCGATCAGCGTCGAGACATCCAGCGCCACGTGCAGATACGAAGCTACCGGCACCAACGTGATGATGACAATGAGAAAAATAAGCGACAATCCAGCAAGCAACGTCGTCAGCGCAAGCTCGTTGGGCGTTTTTTGCCGCTTGGCCCCTTCCACGAGCGCGATCATACGGTCCAGGAACGATTCGCCCGGATCAGCCGTCACCTGGAACACAATGAAATCGGAGACGACCCGCGTTCCCCCGGTAACCGAGGAACCATCTCCGCCCGCCTCTTTAATGACCGGCGCGGATTCGCCGGTGATGGCTGATTCGTCAATCGAAGCCACGCCTTCGATCATCTCCCCGTCGGCGGGGATCAGCTCTCCCGCCTCCACACGCACATTGTCGCCTTTTCTCAGCTCCGTAGAAGCAACGAAACAAACTGAGCCGTCTTTGCGCACGAGTCGCGCCGTTGTGTCCGATTTAGTTTTTCGCAGCGTGTCCGCTTGCGCCTTGCCGCGGCCCTCCGCCAACGCTTCGGCGAAATTGGCAAATAATACCGTCAACAGCAAGATGATAAATACGGCGAAATTATAGCCCCGACTCGCATGCGCCGCCGTGAACAGATCGGGCCAGCAAACCAGCAGCAGCGCAATGGCTGTACCCACCTCGACAATAAACATCACCGGATTCTTGATCATCACAGCAGGATTCAGCTTTTTGCAGGCATTCAGCAACGCTTGGGCCGCTATCGCCCGGGTTACAGCTTTGCGTTCAGATGACATATCAGGTCGTCCCCCTCTGACGCCGCTCTAACGCGGCATCGCCAAATGTTCAGCAATCGGTCCCAGTGCAAGCACCGGAAAAAACGTGAGCGCGCCAATAACGGCAATGATCACAACCAGAACGCCGGAGAACAACGGCGTGTTCGTCCGCAGCGTTCCCGACGTCGCCGGAACGACGCGTTTGACCGCCAGTGAGCCAGCAATAGCCAGCATCGCCAGAATCGAGATATAACGTCCGAGTAACATCACGATCCCGATGCCGATATTGTAAAAATCCGTATTCGCATTGAGCCCGGCAAACGCCGAGCCGTTATTGGCCGCCCCCGATGCAAAGGCATACAGCACCTCTGACACGCCGTGCATACCGCTGGCAGTCATCGAAGCGATAGCTCCAGGCTGGGTCAGCGCCAAGGCCGTCGGCGCCAGAATCAGCAGCGGATGCACCAGCAGCGCGATAGCCGCCAGCTTGATCTCCCGGCCCTCAATCTTCTTGCCGAGAAACTCCGGCGTTCTTCCGACCAGCAATCCGCATATAAACACCGCCAATATCGCGTACAGCAGCCCGTTCAGCAAGCCGACGCCCTTGCCTCCGAACACATTGTTCAGCATCATCCCGGCCAGCGAAACCATACCGCCTAGCGGTGTCAGCGACTCGTGCATATTGTTCACCGAACCCGTCGTCGCAGCCGTAGTCACTGTGGTAAACAAAGCGGACTCCGCTACGCCGAACCGCACCTCCTTGCCTTCCATATTGCCGTGGATGCCCAGCGCCTCTAATGCGGGTACACCGCGGTATTCAGCCGCAAACACCGTAGTCAGCATGGCCAGAAACAGCAGGCTCATGGCCGCGAATACCGTCCAGCCCATCTTTTTGTCGCGGACCATCAGCCCAAACGCATATACCAGCGCCGTCGGCAGCAGCATCATGCAGACGATATGCAGCATATTGGTCAGCGGCGTCGGATTCTCCAGCGGATGCGCGGCGTTCGTACCGAACCAGCCCCCGCCGTTCGTGCCGATATGCTTGATCGATTCCAGCGAAGCCACCAGCCCACGGGCAATCGTCTGCTGCGCCCCCTCCAGCGTTGTGGCCTGAACAGCGCCCTGCAGCGTTTGCGGAACGCCCTGCGCTACCAGGAACAGCGCGGTCAGCACGCTCAGCGGGATAAAAATACGCGTAATCGACCGCACGAGATCGACATAGAAATGCCCCAGCCGATCCTCCCGTCCGACCAGTCCGCGAATAAACGCGATCGCCACCGCAAAGCCGGTCGCTGCCGACGTAAACATCGGGAACGTAATCGCAAGCAACTGCGACAAATACGATAACCCGTTTTCTCCGCTATAGGACTGCCAATTTGTATTCGTGATAAACGACACCGCCGTATTAAAAGCCTGCGCCGCTGGCATGCCGCCGATCCCGTCAGGATTAAACGGTAACCCCCCCTGCAGCAGCAGGACCGCATACATGATCAGCAGCATCGCAGCATTGGACAGCAGCATCGCGCCTGCATACTGCTTCCAGCTCATTGTGGCTTCGGGGCAAACGCCCATCATCCGGTAAAGCAAGCGCTCGAATGGACCAAACACCCGATCCAGCGCTGTTTTTTCATTCGCAAACACCTTGACCATATACGCGCCCATCGGCTTCATCAGCAGCAAAATTACCATCAACGTCACGGCCACCTGCACCACGCCCATCGCCATTGACACTCCCCCTCCTTTTCAGCGGCTCCCGCGCCTGCTTCAGAACTTTTCCGGCTTGACCAGCACATACCCGAGATACGCCACAAGCGCCACAGCAATGAACCCCACGACCATCATCGCGCTCCACCTCCTCATTCCGATCGCTACATGTGCCATCGTAATACGACCCGCCGTAAAAAGGGGGTAAAGATGCAGCACCGAACTGTAAAAATTCCGTAAAAATACGCTTCCCGCTCCGTGGCAACGCCAAAAAAACCGCCCAGACGCCCGGCAGTCCCTGCAATAAGCACAAAGACGAACCCGCAAAGGTTCGTCTCCGATCAATTCCTATTTCAATCCCGCCGCCGCATATGCCTTGCGATAACCGGCTGCCGAACGCGCCAGCAGCTGCTCGCTCGAGCCGGCCGGCGGCTCGAGCGTCAAAATCTCCTGAGCGACGACGCCCCGATATCCAATCGTTTGCAGCGCTTTCAAGAACGTCCCCAGATCAATGACGCCTTCGCTCGGATACAACCGGTCATTGTCCAGAACCTCATTCACCGGAACCGGCTTCGCGTCGTTCAAGTGAACATGGACAATCTGCTGCGGCGACAGCTGCAGCAGCTCAGCTTCCGTCCCTCCGGTCGTATACCAATGATAGGCGTCCAGCAGCAGGCCGACGTTCGGCTCGCCAATCGCGTCGATCCAGTCGAGCGTTTCTTGCATCGTCCAGATAAACGGATTCGCCCACGCGCTGCGCAGATGATGGGGCCCGACGAACTCCAGCCCCAGCCGGATGCCGTACGCGCCGAGAATTTGCGCGCATGTGCGCAGCCTCCGCGTCGCCAGCGCCATGAAATGCGCTGCCGGGTAATCCGTTGCAGGCAGCACATACGTGCAGCAGGCCGTTACGCCGAATTGCGCCGCCGCTTCGGCGTGCAACGCCAAATCCTTCAAGCCGCTGCGGAACGTATCTTCATCCGCGCGCCATTCGACGGGCAAGCCGATAGCGCCAAGCTGTATCCCGTGGCGCTGCAGATGCGCCTGCGCCGCCTCCAGCCCCGCTTCCTCCAGCCAACGCTGCAATTCATCACCGCCCGCATCCACTGCGGCAAAGCCCGCTTTGGCGGCTTCAACGACCAACCGCTCCAAGCTGCCCGCCTCACCAATTCCCGCCCGCGATATTCCCTTGATCATGTAAACTCTCCTTCCCTCATGGACCGTACTGATGTTATCGCCTCATCGAGCATCTCCACCCGCGTTACGATCAAAGCTCCCAATCCAGCTTCACTTCATGACCGGTACGCGATGATTCGTACATCGCATCCAGCACAAGGTTGTTGGTCAGGCCTGTCAAAGCCGAGCTGATCGGCGTCACTCCGTGCTGCACGCAATCAAGGAAATGCTTGCTTAACCGCTCCCGCTCGCCTTCGTCGTCCTCCGGACGGCAAATCCGGCTTTCGATCGGACGATCGAACTTTTCATGCAGCAGCTTACCTTCGCTGCCACGGTAGCAAGCCCCGCCGTCGGAGCCCATCAGGTGAATGAACGGCGAATTATCCGTGTCCATATGCACCGCCCAGCTAACCTCCAGCGTCAGCGAGCTGCCGTCGTCCATCTTGATCATCCCGGTTGCCAAATCCTCCACATCATAAATGCCGTTCCAGTCCGGCGTCCCCCAGGTGCCGATCCCTTGCCGCCTTGGTCCAAACTCGGCGTAAGTAGCGCCAAATACAGAAACCGGCTTCGGATTGCCCATCAAATACAGCGCCAAATCCAGCATATGTACGCCAATATCGATCAGCGGGCCGCCGCCCGATTGGTCCATGCGCGTAAACCAGGTACCCCAGCCCGGAATGCCCTTGCGGCGGTACCAGCCGGTTTTCGCTGTATAAATACGCCCCAGCTCGCCCCGGTCGACCATAGCCTTGATCTGCATCGGCACCGATTCAAAGCGCATTTGATGCGCAATCATCAGCACCTGCTTCGAATTCTTGGCAGCGGCATAAATGCTGCGCGCCGTATCCGCGTTCAGACTCATCGGCTTCTCCAGCAGCACATGCTTGCCGGCGCGCAGCGCTTCAATGGCGATATCCGCATGATGCTGATTCGGTACGCCGATAATAACAGCTTCCACATCATCGCGGTGAATAAGCGCTTCAGCGCTTGGCGCGACATGCGGCACGCCGAACTCTTGGGCCCGTTTAGCAGCCAGCGGCATATTCGTATCGGCAACTGCCGTAATCTCACAGCGATCGGCCAACTTGCTGAATTGCTGAAGATGCACCGTACCGATATTGCCCGTGCCGATGATACCAATTTTTGTTGGGTGCGAAGCGTTCATTTGTTTTTCCTCCCAGTCACTATAACGTTCGACTTCATGATAGTATAAGGGGGAAGAAAAAGTATTCTGGCGGTTTCGGAATGTGTCTCAATTTTTCGACGGAGTGGATGAACGTGACGTACTTTCCGCAGTATTTACAAGATTACCCGAATATGGATACCGCCTTTCCCTTTCATATCAGCATCCACTCTCTGGAGCGCGGCTATCCCGCCCATCGCCATGACTTTCTCGAATTTTCTTACGTGATTGAAGGCAGCGGAGCCGAAAGTGTGAATGGCGTGCGCCACCCGATGGCTCCCGGCACCTTTACGTTTGTCTTGCCCTACCAAGTCCATGAGCTGTTTACCGATCCTGGCGGCAAGCTCGTTTTGTTTAATTGCATGTTCAGCATGGAGGTGTTGATGCAATCGGCCCAAGACGCTGCGGAATGGTTAAGCGGCGTGCTCGATGACGCCGAGGAATTAAGCCCGTTCGTTCAATGGCCGGAGAAGTCGCTGCAGTCGATGCGTCATCTGATGGAGGACATCCTGGACGAATATCGCGGCAACAAGCTCGGGCGCACCCTGCTCCTGAAAGCCAAGCTGACAGAAGCGCTGATTCGTTTCGACCGCCACCGCCGTGAGCGTCAGTCGGACTTTTTGCCACACCCAAACAAACCGTGGCCGGAGCGCTCGCGCTGGCCGATCATCCATTACATTCACCGGAATTTCCACCGGGAGGACCTGATGCTTAGCGAGCTGGCAGGCCGCTTTTCCCTAAGCGTATCGCGCATCAGCGAGCTGATTAAAGAAACGACCGGCCAGACATTCGTGCATTTTCTCAACGACCTGCGTATCCAGCATGCCGCCAGCCTGCTGGTCTCCACCAACATGAGTATCATCGAAATCGCGCACGAGGTCGGCTATGCCTCCTACAAAACCTTCACCCGCATCTTTCGGGAAAAAAAGGGCCTTGTCCCCACCGAATATCGCAAAAAACAGCGGCAGCACGAAACGTGAATCCATACCGCCGACTCGATCCCGCTTTCCGCACCATACGTGCAGAGCGGGATTTTTCAATTTGGCACAATTTCACACGGATTTCACCTTCAGCCTGTACGCTAGGCCCATCACATTTCGAGAGGATGAACCAACATGAATACAGCTCAGCGCTCCTGCTGTGCTTCCGAATTTGATAGGCGTCAAGCCAAGTATCGGCCGTCACTTCTCATACGCTTGCGTTAATGAACGATGAAACAAACCCGCTTGTCTTTATCGTGAAATAACGGACTTTGGCTCCTTTTACGACGTGCTGGTGCTGCCCTCACATCCTGTGATCGCCTTGCTCCGGCACGTTTTTCTTATCGGTTCACCTCCAGCATGGTACACTGAATGAAGGAAAGCCGCAGCAACCAGACACATCATTGACCATCGCTGGGGGGATAACATGGAAATCCGGATATTGGTAGTGGACGACGATACACCTATGCGAAATCTCGTATGCGATATTGTGCGCAAAGAAGGTTATATCGCGATAGAAGCGCATGACGGACAACAAGCGTTGGAGAAGTTTTATGCCGACCAAGAAATTCAGCTGGTGATCCTCGACGTCATGATGCCCGTCTACGACGGATGGGAAGTGCTGCGGGACATTCGCGAGGGCTCCGACGTCCCTGTCATGATGCTAACTGCGCTGGGCGACGAGCATCATGAAGTCGTCGGGCTGAGACACGGCGCGGATGAATACATTGCGAAGCCTTTTAGCTATAAGGTGTTTGTGGCCCGTTTGAATACGCTGCTGCGCAAGGTGAAAAAAGAACGGGGCGAGGAGCTGACGCTCGGCGGTCTGACGATCCGGCAATCGGCTCGCCAAGCGCTTGTGCATCTGGCCGAAATCGAACTGAATCATAAGGAATATAACCTGCTGCTTTATCTCGCCTTGAATGCAGGTCGTGTGCTGACGCGCGAGCAAATTCTGAATCACGTATGGGGCTATGCGTTCACGGGCGATGAGCGAACCATTGACACCCATATCAAAACCTTGCGAGCCAAGCTCGATGCGTGCGGCCCTTATATCAAAACGATTCGCGGCAGCGGCTATATGCTGCAAGCAGGCAACGGATGAGAACCATTCGAGCCAAGCTCTCCGCCTTATTTGTTGTCGTCGTCATCATTTTGGTGCTCATTGGCATTTTGCTGAATGTCTGTCTGCTCAAGCCTTATTACATTTATAAAAAGAAAGCGGTATTCCAAGCGCATAGCGCCCGGATCATCGAGCTGTATGAGCATGATCGCCACCAGCTCAAAGCATTCATCGACGCCATCGACCAGTCCGAAGGGATTAGCAGTCTAATTTTGGACAGCAGTGGCGTAGTGACCTATACTTCAGTCCAGCAACAGCCCGGGCTCATGGATCTTACGCTCCCCAAAGAAATCCGGGACATTCTCCAAGCCAACGCACTGTCTCTGGCCAAGCAGCCGCTGTATACGGTAGCAACGAATGAAAAGGATCTTACACAAAAGCTCGTCTATATCGCACAGCTCCATGACCAAGGACTCGTGATTCTCAGATGGGGGCTCGACGGCGTCACGGAAAGCGTAGCTATCGCCAACCAATTCTATTTGCTGGCCGGTCTCGTGCTGGTCACCATTGGCGGTTTCCTGATCTATGCAGCAGCCCGCAAAGCGACGCAGCCGGTCATCCAGATGAGTCATATAGCCGAAGAAATCTCAAACCTGGTCTTTGATCGCCGGGTCCATTATCAATCATCCGACGAGCTCGGCGGCTTGGGCGCCAGCATTAACCGAATGTCGGAGAAACTAAGCGAGAATATGACCGCCTTGCAGCAAGACGTCAATCGTCGCAAGCAACTGGTTCGCAACATCTCTCACGAGCTCAAAACGCCCATAGCCGTGATCAAAGGATATGTGGAAGGGCTGCAATATGGCGTTGTAGACGAGCCGGAGAAAGTCGCAAAATATTACAGCGTCATTGAAGAAGAATGTAATCGGATGGATGGCATGGTTCGTGAGCTGCTGCAGCTGTCCGCGATGGAATTCGGCCTGTTCGAGCTGAACCCAACGAGCTTTGAGCTTGTCCCCTTGATTCGAAAAGCAGTCGAACGCTTCGCCCCCGAATTGTCGAGGCAGGGCATCCAGCTTGACCTGGAACTGAATATCGATGCGTCCGAGTTGATCCGCGCCGATTATGAACTGATTGAGCGCGTTATCATCAACTACCTCAGCAACGCGATTCATTACACCAACGAACAAAAATCTATCCAACTCACGGCCACCAAAACGCCAGATAGCGTAATCCTGTCGGTCTTTAACACCGGACAGCCTATTGCCGAAGAGGACCTGTCCAACATCTGGGATGTCTTCTACAAAGCGGATCGCGCTCGCTCGCGCGCATATGGAGGGCATGGATTGGGGCTCTCCATTGTCAAGCTGATCGCTGAACTTCACGGAGGACAAGCACGCGTGCAAAATGTCGCTGGCGGTGTGCGATTCGATATCGAATGGCCGAACTGACAGCCGCGCTGCAAGCGCGCAATATTTTCAATGAATTGAATGAGCGAAACGGATGTTTAAGTTTGCTTCTGGAGGTATCAGGATGGCTCGATTTAAAGTCAATTACACACAAAAGGATGAAGATACCTTCATCCTGCAAGGAAATATTCTGACAGGTCAGATACTTCCAGGTATGCAAATTCATGCGCCTCTGAATTCATCTCTATGTGTAACCGGGGATATTACTGCCATCAAAGAAACCGATAGGATGGATCATTACGACATCTTCATTTCTTGCTCCGACCCTGAAGAAATGAATATTTGGTACATGCTGAATTTGACAGGCTATGAGCTTGAAATCGTTTAATCGGTAGAAAGGATAAAAGATGTTCAAAAAACTGATCGATCGCGTAAAAGCTCATTTAATAAGCCGCAAGCTTGGCGTTGATGTGCGGATAGTTCGTTATCAACATCAAGGTGAACCTATTGTCGGCGAGCAACTGCTGCAAGTATTGGATACCATCATTTCACCGCGGGTCTCGCGTTACGGTTTGCATTGGCGTGGCGACCATTCATGGGTAAGTGAAAGCAACAACGGAATTAGGAAAATCGTTCATTATGGCAGATTTACGAAAAGTGGGCATCGCGGTTATATTTCATGGGGAATTGCGCTTGATTTTGTCCTGATTCCGATAGGAAATAAGCTCATCTATAATCGCACGAAAAAGACAGCAATTATCCACATCGGCGAATGGGCTGACGGCTACTTGAGATCGTTCCGGGGAAAAAACATGATTGACGGTGTTGGCGTAGCTGCTCATTATAGCCAAATTGCTGAAAAAACAATAGCGCAAGCTATAGATGGAGAGCTTGAACGTATTACTACGTTCTACGATAAAGCTTCAGATCTTGAAGCCATTATTGAAATAGCAAAAAGTCAATTAGAAAACCCCTTTTCTCCATTTTCTAATATGAGGTTCCCCTCCCCGGCTTACATTCTTGCATTCATATATGCAAAATTAGGGGACATCCAATTAGCAACTACGTACCTTCAAAGAGATCGATGGATGTCCGATCCTGAGAACAGGGCGTTATTCATCTTGGTCGTAGAGAAACTTAATCACTTGGCGACAGAGGCACATCAAAAGAAACTAACCCACCATATCGCTCCAAAATCGAATCGGCTTGATTGATTCAAAACAAATATCATCATACGAGGCTAAACCGAATTCAATCATCAAATATCGGGCCAAATTGTCACCATAATAAATAATATCCGTCTGGTAGACCGAAAAAATAGGATTGCCTATTTCATATGGCTCCGATGGAATATATCGATGAGAATAAATCGGGATCAGTCTCGGCACTTGGCTCATCTCTGCTTTGCACATGGCAAGAGCAGCCTCGAGATGATCCGGCTTGGCTCCCCATCCTTCGTACCAAAAAGAATTGTGCTCAACATCGAAAAGCATACCGTTTAATGGCCAGTTCAAGCTTGTCTTGATTTTATTTATATTAGCCTTGTCTCTATCTCTCCAATTTACAAAATGATTCGATACAGGCAATACCGTGGATAAAAATGCCTTCAAATCTGGAGGAAAAGTCAACTCATACAAGCTTTCAATGGCTTCGAATTCCAAGCAGCTTAGCCCTTGCTCAAAAATAATTCCTTTTCTTTGAAGAGCTCCGATTATTTCATTCAGCGGCACAGTGGCTCCACTCCCTTTAAATTATTCTAAGCTTCTAATCCTTACCCGTCGCTATGCCCCATCTATACTTCTGGCAGTTCAATATATTCCGAGACTCGGGAAAACAAGATTTCAACGAGCTCCTCGTCCATATATGTATAATCGTCGGGTATATCCAGGCAGATTAATTGTTTATCGGACAGTTCATCACTGAACTTTTCACGGAGCCTTCGAATATGCTTCTTTTCCATCGCAAAAATGATGTCCGCCCACCCCACATGGCCGCGGGTCACTCTAATTCGAGCCTGCTCTTCTGTACCTGCAGAACGGACCTCGTAACCCAGAATGCCGTCAAAAATTTTTTCAGCCGTGAGGCTCCTCCATTTATTTTTACTGCATACAAATAAAATTTTAATAGCTTTCATCCTCGCTTTTCTCTATCACTGACTACACATCGAATCCTAATAATGTGTCCACCGCTAATCCTCTTTCGTTATCCCGTTTGAAAACAAAAACAAACCCTTCAAAATTAATTGAAGGGTTGTTTTTAGGTTTGATGCGGTCGAGAGGACTCGAACCTCCACGGGGGGTTAGCCCACACGGACCTGAATTTGACGGGGTAGCAGGAGGTGAATAATTTTCCCATAAAACCCGCAAAACCTTGATATATAAGGCTTTCTCAGGAAGTTCCATTATTTCAGACAAGCTCATTTTTTCTGAAATTTTGCATGTGTTTGACGAGCACATACGCCCACAGGTTTCGCGCACCTGACAGCCCGAACCGCGCAGTTCTTTTTCCGCACCAAACTCTTGCCATGAGAGGATGGTTAGAGTATGCCAAAAAATGAATGTAAAACAGCTTCCCCCGATTTTCACGAATGCGTTAAATCGTTTCTTCTGGACTGCAGGCTCCGCAATCTGACCCAAACCACGATAAACTATTACAAATTCAATCTTCAAGCCTTTGCCGATTTTCTAAATCGTGCCGGTCTGCAACTCGCCGACCTGACTCCATCCGATCTCAGTGAACGCATGATGAATGACATGATCGACAACAGGCTCGCTGTGAATACGATGCGGGGACGCATTTGTACCTGCCAGGTATTTTTCAAGTATATATGGAAGGAAGGGATTCTGCCCGCGAACATTGCCGCCAATCTAAAGCTTTTGAAATCATCAAATCAAGCCATATTTTGTTTTACAGAAGAACAGGTTCATGCTATCCTTCAGCAACCGAACCGGGAAACCTTTACCGGGTTGCGAGATTACGTGATGATGCTCATTTTGCTGGAAACAGGCATGCGAGTGATGGAACTGGTCAATATGAAGGTTTCTGATATTGAGTTTCATGAGGGAACCATTCGCATTCCTTCAGGCAAAGGGAGAAAGCCGCGCATCGTACCTATTCAAAAAACATGCCTGTATCATCTCGATAGGTACATTCGTGAACGAGGCAGCCAACCGTTCGATGACTTCTGGATAACCCTGAACAATAAACCATTTCGGTATGACGGCGTAAAGCACATGATTATAGACCGCTGCAAAGCGGCGCATATTCAAGGAACCCGCGGCTCCGCGCACACCTTTCGGCATACAATGGCCAAATATTATCTTTTGAATGGCGGAGATGTGTTTACTCTGCAGCACATTCTTGGACATACCTCGATCGAGATGACCCAGCGGTACGTCGATTTATTCAGCCGCGATATCCATAACCAACACGAAAAAGCAAGCCCTATAGAATTTATAGTGGCTGCGGCAAGCTCCGAAGAAAGCGGGGGAGTCTGCATATGACACGCCGCAAAAATGCCCTGGCTACCATAGAGCAAGCCGCTCCGCAAAATCCTGTCCTTCCGCTCACATTTGATCACGCCTTGAAATCCTTCCTCCTGCACAATCGAGCGAAAAACCTATCGCCTCGAACACTTGGCTTTTACGAAGAAGCACTTAGACATCTACACAAGTCATTTCAACAGCAACAATTGCCATTAGAACTGAATCGTATGACGGCACAGCAGATCAAGCAGCGTTATATCGGATACATGCTCGATAACGGATTGGCCAGCAACACGGTGAACAACCGAATCCGAGCTTGTAAAACATTTTTCAGATACTTATTTGACGAAAAACTCATTTCCCACAACATCGCCGATCAATTCCATTTGATTAAAGCCGAGAAAAAAATGATTCAAACCTTAACCAAGGAGCAAATTATCCACCTATTGAACCAGCCGGATCAAAACACTTTTACGGGCTTCAGGGATTATACGATTATGATCCTGCTGCTTGAAACGGGCATGAGAATTAGCGAGTGTATCGCCTTACAAGTGAACGATATCAATCTCAAGGAACAGGAAATATCCATTAAAATGGGGAAAGGCAGAAAATCGAGGCGCGTCCCGATCCAAAAAACCTGCATAAGAGCTTTAAATAAATACCTCGCAGAGCGCGGCGACCTTGAAACAAACGCCTTATTCGTAAACGTGGACAATGAACCCGTGAAAGTGAGAACCATTCAAGAAAATATTCAAACCTACGGAAAAACGGCACAAATAAGCGGTGTACGGGTATCGCCGCATACCTTCCGGCACACAATGGCCAAATTTTATATCATGAATGGCGGGGATATTTTCACCTTGCAGCGGATATTGGGGCACTCCACCTTGGATATGGTTAGACATTACGTGGAATTGTTCAGCACAGATATTCAGGAGCAACATCAGAAATACAGCCCGGTTGAGAACATGAATTTGCTTCGTAAGATTCGGTAGATCATGACAAAAGAATCAAGAACTCGGAAAGTCGGGTTTTTGATTCTTTTATTTTAATGGATAAAGTAGCTTTAAGCCGAAGATGCATTTAAGCTATCGAGTCAAGGGATTTAATGGTAAAATTGAATGATTAAGTTGGTAAGCATAGTTTGGGTTATTACCTAATGACGGTGTATGATCTAATTTGACTATTAACGAAAAATCAAATGGATCTACTGTCGCCATATCATATATTTGTCTCAAAAAAGGAATGATTCTGATGAGTATTAGAGACCTGATTCCAAAAGATAAACATGATCTGGATGCTGTTCGTAAAATAAAACAACATTCCGCAAACGAAATCAACGACATACTCCCCGAATTATTCGAATGGTTGCAGGACATTAACTGGCCTGTTGCTGGAGAACTAACAAAAATTCTTCCCCAATTTGGAGATATACTGTTGCCACATATTCGGACGGTGTTAAGGAGCAATGATCCCCAGTGGCAATTTAGCCTGCTGCAATTTCTTATCAGGGAGTTGCCCAGAGATACATCGCTTCAATTAACTGACGCAATTCAGCGAATTGCGGATACCCCTACTCAAGCCGAAATGCTTGAAGAAGTTCATATTTTGGCTAAAGAGATGCTTCGAGATACATAATGAACCAAAAGGAGGGCTACTACGCATGAATAAAAACTACGACCTATTAAGCAACGATATTAATGAATTAAACGAAAACTTAACATTTATCAATGATATTAACTCTGGAGTTAAATACAGAATATTTGCGGTTTATATCTTAGACCTATTAAATGAAAATCCTAAAGAATTAGAGAATTTCCCTTCCTTTCATGATTTAATCAATCTTTACAAAGATTATAAATTGACCTGGCTAGAGTCAGTATCAGTTCTCCAGAGATTATCAAAAGTACATTTTTGTGAATTTGCAGCAGAATTAAATAAAGATCTGTCTTTGCTACTGGAAGAAATGATCGCTAAAGAAGCAAGCGAAATTAATAAGTTAAAAGCAATTGATCGAGAGCTTATCCTTTTTATCTATAAATACTATAAAGAGTTTTTTTCAAAAAAAATCTGTTACAGTTGTAAACATTGTCTCGATTTTAGTTTGTACCTAGATCTTATCTCGAATTTAATAAATGAGCGTATAAGTATTGAAGCAGTGGAGGAAAAACTTCATTACCATAAGATCATACAAATACAAGATAGTATTCTGGAGCTCATTGCCAAAAAAAAGAATGATAACGTATTTCGTATTGAAAGAACCTTTATTAGAAACACAAAGCCAATCGTGTATTTTGACCAAAATGTGCTGGTAAAGTATGAGGAAGATGCTGATTTCAAGTTACTTGTTAACAAAAGTAAAATAGATTTTTATTATGCCTACAGCCCCTCTCATTTGGAGGAAATTAACAAACGATCCGACCAGGATAAAAAAGAACATATTTTAAATGAAATTATTGACTTAACTGAAAAATTGATAATATTACCTTGGGATGACGGATTGAAACTTTTTTATGAAGATCCAAAAACCGGATTAAAAAGGGTTTTTGAGCATAGGGGAGAAGCTGCTGCTCTCGTTGAAAAACTCAGATTACTCAAGTATGAAGGAAGAACGATTTTACATAAAAAATATTTGGAATATAGCAAGAGTATTAACAACATGGATTTGTTTGAAAAGGATAAGGATCTATTAGAGGGAGTCCTTAAGCAACTTTCATCAGGATTTACTCTAGATAGCATCAAAAATCTGGCTAATCCCGAAAGTAATTACATTCGAATCAATAATATAATTTATAAACTTTATAATGCATTTGATGTATTAGGTTTTTGGAAAGAAAAAAATAGCGATTTACGTGCAATTAAAAGTAGCGTGCATGATATTGAGCATTTAATATACGCCATTTGTGCTGACATCTTTGTAACGTCTGATGAAAAATGTTTTAAGAGGAGTCAAGCAATATTTAGCCATATCAAGCCCGCTCTGAAGGTACTCTCTCTCAATCAATTTATAAGCAAGCTTAACGGAGAACACTAGTTCCATAATGGGCGGCAGAGGCAACACTCCTTGCTGCGCGCTGCCGCTATCCTTGTTCTACACTCAGCCCTTCCTTGTCCCCCCTCGAATCAAATTCTTCATCGGCGATGCCTTCGCATGCTGAAGCTTTTTCTCCGGCTTCCACAAATTCACATAGCGCTTGACCATGTCTTGGGTTGTGTGACCCAAAATCTCCTGCAAGCTGTAAGGATCGCCGCCATTCATAATGTACAGCTTGGCAAATGTATGCCGAAATGTATGAGGACTGACCCTCACGCCCTCAATCCGTGCCTTTTTACCGTATTCGCTGATAATTTCCTGAATGGATCGTTCCTTCATCGGGTTGCCGTCAATCGTGACAAACAAATAATTGCTCGGCAAGTCGCCGCGAATCTTTATATACTTCGTCATGATTTTTCGTAGGTCGTCGCAAAAGGGAACATCCCGCGGCCGACGGCTTTTACCGAGCACTCCTTGTAAAAAACAGCCTTTTAGCTCAACTTGATTCAGTTGCAGCTTCACAAGCTCACCTAATCGCAAGCCTGTGTCTAAAATAAGCGTCAGCATGGCGTAATCTCGAAGTCCGGTAAAGGTATGCTGATTGGGCTGAGCAAGCAGGCTGCCGATTTGTTCTTCCGTGAACGAACAGATGGGGTTCTGTTGGCCTTTGCGAGCTTTCAAAAGAAGCAGCGGATTGTTCAGAATCCAGCCTTCACGATGCAGGAAGGAAAAGAAGCGCTTTAATGATTTAATCCGATTATTGATTGTGCTAAGCGCATACCCTTTTTGCTCGACCATGTACATCACAAAATGTTTTCGTACAGCTTCAACCGTAATCTTTTCCACGCTTGGTTCCAAGTCTTGTTCCAACAATATGCGCTTATAGCTCGCCAAATTTTCCTGCTCATGGCAAACAGTTCGTTCGGAAGCTGTTTCAGAACGCTTCGCACGCAGATAAATCTCAACGGCTTCATCCCAAGACAGCTTGATATCAGAACCGCTGGAAGAACTGCTATCCATGTCAATGATGTTCTTTCTTCTTCTCGTAGCCATATGCTCATTGGGAAATGCAACGACGTTTCGCATGGTATCCCTCCATTTCTTCATGGTCTCCATCAAGCAAACTTGCCTCGAAGAACGATGTGTGCTAATACTTTTTGATTGAATTACTCAGTTGCCTCCATGTACTCATATATTGCAATAAGAACTAGGGGCAAATTCACTTCCGGCAAGACAGGCAATGCTCCTGTCCTCTATAAATTCGGTCGTAGATTTGCTGCTCAACGAAGATCGTTTTCCCGCATCTTTTGCAATGAAACCCCACTCTCGACATTAAAGCCCCCCATCTGCTCTTGAAAACAGCAAAACCGCCCCAATGGGACGGCTCACTGTATTGGCCTGGTTTTCAATTCTGGTTTTCCATAAATGAAAAATGGACTACTTCCCTGAAAGTTTATTTTCGCCGCAGCAGCCACAGGCCGAGCTTGTGGCTCAGCACTACGAGTAAAATAAGAGAAGCACCCTCAGCAGATCGATGAACAAAATCACCTAATCTGCATTCTTTTTGCCTGCATCAAATGAAAATCATGTATGTACAGGTTTTTCGTTTGTTCGCCTTGATTTCATTTTTACGACTTCATATAACTGCGTCAGCATTTGCAACAACGAACAAAAGTCTGCTTTTCTTACGCCCTGCGCTATTCAGATGGCCCAGCATTCCCCGACAGATTCACGGCATAAGTTCTGCAGTTTCTTTCTCCCAAACAGGCATAAACCTGAATTCCATCCATAAATCCGTGCAGATACAATTCTTCTTTCTCCTTGGAGGTCTGAAACCCCATAAGCGCATCCCATTCCAAAAACCACCTCCGCTGCTCATCCGACATTGTTTTCCTCAACCGTTCAAACGAAACATCGACAAGCCTCCATTCCGCTTGCTGCTTGGGATTTTCATGTATGTGCTGACAAAGCGAATCAAAGCGATTGCGAAACGCTTCTGCCATCCATGCAGGTAAACCATTCACACTTATTCCTCCTTCCTTGAAAGGTGTGTCCTAGCTTAACTCTGCTCAGCAGGTGCTTGCAAGTCGTTTTTGATTTATCTTGAATGGATTTCACTCATGTTGGAAAATTTCTTGTTATCTCCGCGCCTCGAACGACCAGTCGATACTTTTACGGTCAAAATATTGCACCGTTTTCTCGATCACATCGCGGATTCGTGAGTCGGTCGGCGGACCGCCATCCCACCCTCGATCGTAATTAACAAGCTTGCGGTTGAATTGGGCCGACCGATCCGGGTATACGATCAGTCGACTGATTCTGCCTTGGGCAATCCCATAGTGAGATGGCTCTGAAAACACTTGCACTTCCAAATAATAACCATCCACTTCCCCTAGAAACCGTTTGCCCATATACCATGACCCCTTATCTACAAATCGCATGTTCATCTCCCCCGTTCATGAAATGAAGATGGCATGACCGCTGTTGCCGATCATGCCACATTCAATCGTTTGATAAAAAAACCATCAATGCGTTCCGCCTGCACCGAAATCGTCGTAGGAGGACTGGTCGGCATTGTAGAAAATTACATCGCCATCTTGCACTTGGAACGACACGCCATAAGGATCGGTGAAGCTGCGCTGAAAGCCTTCCATCTGCCATTGATTGCTTAGCGGCGCATGAATGTACTGGAGATTAGGATGATCCAAGTCCTGATTGCGAATCGTCTCGATATTGAAATTGACAATAATGTATCCGTTCTTCAAAAAGACCGGCGCGTTATCGTCCAGTTGATGACTTTTGCCATATACCGCGAGGTCAATGCCCTTCGGAACGACATAGGGCGCCGCCGGAAGGCTGTATTCGCCGCGCCAAAGCTGTACGGAGGCATTCGCCCTCGCAGCACTCACTCCTGTTGGAACGGACATGCTTCCGATAAACGTCCGCAGCGGCGGCGGAAGAATAAGCACATCATAACCGCCGACATACGTTGGCTTTTTAGCGTTTTTCAGATATTTATCGATATACGACTCCCGAGTGCTGCCTGTATTTCCTGACAAGCTCCAAAGCGATGCAGCCGTGTCGGTCAATTCTTGTTGAGGTACGTTACGCAGACGGGCGTCGAGTGTTACGTACCTCCTCTCAAGATCGTCGCTGGAACCGATGCGCACAAATTTTTGGTCATTCGTATGGTAATAGAGGTCAACTGGTTGACGGTTACTCCCCGTTTTATCCACGAAAGTAAAGGTTGGCGTCATTCGGATGCCATCCTGCGAGCCAAACATATTCCCCTTCGTTGTGACCTCGAATTTGAAGTGATACCCGGTCTTGACTGCGATGTTCATCATGCCCGGAAGCGGATTGCTTCCCTGCCGGATCGGCAGCACAAAAGGAAAGCTGTTTCCTCGCGGCGAACCGTCAATTCCATTTGTTCCAACCCAATACTTGGTTCCGGTCGGCGTACTGCTGCCATGCTGTGTTCGAAAAACCTTCTCCCAATTGTAATCAGCTATATCAGTGATTTTAAAATCGTAGAGACGACCAATGACTTCAACCGGAACAACCTGGGTTGCCACATGGTTAGTCAAATCCAAATTTGCATTCATTTGTGCCGTAAAACCGGAGGAAGGGCTGTTTTCGGCAAATGTACGAAACAGGACTTCATAATTCCCTTCATCCACCCAAACTGGCAGGAAAAAAGTGGTTCTCTCCTGCGATACGGGAATGGATGTCCACGTTTCTTTGGGTATAAATGTAGATTTGTCGGCAGTATACACATCGAACGGAAACCAGATCTGCTTATCCTTTATATATTTGCCGTAATCCCGATTGCCGTAACCCGGAATGCTGCGATGCTGGCCGCTCGTCGGAATCGTCACTGAAAATGGCCGATCCAAAATAATAGCCGAACGGCCGGCGGTCGGATTCGTTTTTTGGTTGTGGGTCTGATCATCGGACACTGTCGCGTAGTTAACGACCGGCGTATGCACGGTTACGGTATTGATACCCTGTATAGGAAAGGATAGATTCGAGCCTCCTCCCACGTTTCCCGACAATAGGTCGTAGTAAATCGTTCCGGCGCTTGGCGTATTCGCTCGGTTCACAAGC
This sequence comes from Paenibacillus athensensis, assembly GCF_004514475.2. GTDB lineage: Bacteria > Bacillota > Bacilli > Paenibacillales > NBRC-103111 > Paenibacillus_AL > Paenibacillus_AL athensensis. The sequence continues at coordinate 88,469 of NZ_MYFO02000014.1, forward strand.
GATTTGCTAATGATATTCCCGCTCTTGTACAACACATTTTGCCCGATGGTTGTCGGGCTTGGTATGTTTCTCGGTATCGATCCGTCTCGCGTAGTAAGTGCGTCGCTCATTGTGCTGGAGCCGTTGAATTTGACCAAATCATTTTTCACTTGCGGGTCGGGGGTTCGTTCGGCCATCCCTTTTAATATCCCCGTATCATCCGGCAGTGATGGCGGAAAATCAAGACCGCCCTGAACGACTGGCGGACTGTACGTAATCGTCGGCGATGCCGCCGGATAAACATGATTATTTACATTGGCATCATGATGGGATTGCAACGTCGGAGGGGTATATTCAGCAGGAATCATTGTAACGCTTCCTCCCGGCAGCGCATAGTTGCTCACTACCGCCCGATTGATTGAGTACAGTTCCAAATTATTAATTTGCCAGTAGGAATAGCTGCGTTCAATTGTGAAATGATAGGGCTTATTTTGTGAATCTTGCCTGATTCGCGGTGGCTGCGGAACACAAACCGTCCCTCCCTCGTCACTGCTGAAGCATATATCAGGCTGCGACTCTTGCCATTGTCGCGTATAAGTCACAGTAACGGAACACGAGTAAGTGATTTTACCCGACATTTGCACCCAGTTTTGTTTATACAAATAATTGAAAGCAAACACATTGGTATATAAGCTTTCTGAAGTAGGAATCCCCTGCAAGACGTCGAACTTCTCGTTTCCTCGATTGTCAGCTTTTACCACACCGCTGGTCAAAGGATCTAGCACGCTTCCCAACATCGCGGTTCCTTGATTGGGGGAGCCAATGGCCGGTGTACAGCTCCCGCTGCCTCCGCTTGGCGGCAACGGTGTCGGCTCTCCCCCACCACCTCCGTCCGAATAAACAACATGCAACGTCCAGTTGCCGGTGTAGGTGTAGGTCTGGCCTTTGAATATGATGTTAAAGCTATATGGAAAGCGATAGCCAAGCGGACTGCTGCCAAGCTGCGTATAGCTGGGGTCGGAGCCATCGAACGGTCCTATATCTGCATCAAAAGATATGCTTCCGCTAGCATCGGAGGCCACAGTAGTCGGGTAGTTTACGACGAATGATCCGGGTTGAAGCGATAATAACGCATTTTCGAAGGCGACATACGCCGAGCTTAAATTGCTGATACTGTCGCTGTTTGTATAAGTCAGTTCCGAACCGTTAACATTCCAGCCTGAAATGGGATACGAGGCATCACCTGGAAAGCTTCTGGCCGATACGGAAGTGTTTCGACCGGCGTCATAATATGCTTGTTCACCCCCTGCGATGGAGTAATGCGTCGTTCCGTCAAGGTCGAATGACCACCAGTAGCTATGATACGATCCGGCCTGATTTCGCCACCAATCAAAGTAACCGGAAATTGTCGTTTCGGCATGGACAGGGTTCGGCGTACCGCTCACGCTCGTAAATGTACACGCTGTTGTGGAGCATGTCGCAGTTCCAAGGGTTGAAGTTAATGTAGCCGATTGTACCCTTGACGTTTCAATACCCAAGCTGGCAAGGTCAATCAACTCTGGCGTTAAGGCTGCGTTTCTTGAAAAATAGGTCGTACCGTCGCCGCCTCTAGCCGTATGATAGTCGAGCGGAAACTCCAGATTGCCGGTTTGGGTCACATCTGGCGATTTAGCATAGCTGTAATTTGACAAGTCTGCGACAAGCGTGCCAAAGAGCAAGGAGAATAGCATAACCCCTTGCCCAAACTGTATTTTTTTCATATAGCTGTCCTCCGTTATGGATTGGAGACCGTGTAGTCCGTTATTGCTTCCTCCAAAACAATCGATTTCTTCGGACCGTAGGAGTTCATATAGCTTAAATTGGGAGTGTAGCGCAAAGCCGTATACGTATCGTCAAAGGAGTAATAATCCCCTTTTGGAATCGCTTGAGCCGATATCCAGTAAAATGTACCGCCATCGCTTGGAAAATCTTTTGCATAATACGGATTCAGGCCCTTATCTATATGCCATTGTGAAAGCATGGACAGCGTGGAAGCTTTGGAGTAATAAATGCGATCCGTCGATTCCTGCGATGCATAATATGACATCCAGTCAGATCGTTTATTATTAACCGCGTCCTGGGGTACAATCTGACTCATCGTTACGGAGCCGCCAAAGTTGACAATAAGACTGAGCGGATATTGCCCTTTTATGACTTGCTTCACCTTGGAGTAAGCGGCAAATGCATGTTTGGGAGCCGCATCCACCCGCCCTCCTTTCCGCCCATTTTCATAAGTCTCATAGGTGAACGAAATTCCTTCAATCTCACTCTGAAAAGGGTCCTTCGGATCGTCGAGGTCAACCACGATATAGCTTTCCAATTGTTCATGATAATTTCCGTCAGAGGAGTCCCACTGGGCCTTCTGTATATCAAAACGATCCTGGTATTTCGGATTAAAATAACGCGGAAGCATCGTATACACGTTGGTTCCATGCCATGCTACTTCTGCCCGAGAAACCGCATGCTTCTCGATTGGCAATGCTTGGCCATTTTTAATGGAAAGGATGCGTTCGATGATCGATACCGATTGCGCACGCGTTGTCGTTTCTTCTTCTCCAAGAGTCCCCGTATCATCCAAGCCGTTAATCAAACCTGCCTTTGTCGCCAAGTACATCCATTTTCGCTCGTCCCTGTTCGGGTCGCCCGTTGCCGCTCGAACAGCTATTCGAGCCATTTCCTTCCTGGTTATCGGTGTATCCCAGTCTCCGCTCGTAAAGTCGCTCCACTCATGAAATCCAGCATCCACTGCTGCCTGGATATAAGGCTCGTACCATGCATCATCGGCTTGTACGCCTGAAACCGGAACCTGCAGTGCAGTATCAACCAGCTTTAAAAACTCAGCGCGTGTCACATCGGCGTCAGGCTTGAATGAACCGTCAGGGTATCCGTCCACATATCCCTTTTGAACCGCTTTTTCAATTGACAACTCCGCCCAATGCCCATGTACATCAGAAAAGAGAGCCTTGGCTTCAACAACACTTCCTTTGTTGTCGGCTCCGACGATGCTTGCTGCCATGAGTGCGCTCAAAACGATTAACGTTGCCCTTCTCATTTCTCTCCCTCCGGCAAGTTGGTTGTACATATACCAACCAATATTTTACTGTTTTGTCTCCATCTTAAACCGTCTTTCCGAAGCCGTCCACTCTTTTTAAGCGGTTCATTTGCCCCTATTTTGAAGAAGAATTCGCACACGATAGCGGAATATATCCTTGCTGAGCGGCATTTTTTGCATAGGAAAAGGTCTCTCGTACCGGGTAAGGCATGCTGCACGAACGGAGATAATAATAGGGAATCCCGTTCTTGAGCGCTGCGGCGTATACCTGCTTTTGCAGCACTCTGCTTCCGCCGAGCGCATAATTGTTATATGTCCCTGTTCCCATCGGAATGCCCTGCACGAATGCTAGTACACCGATATCATCAATCGTGCTGTTCCAATCCTCCTGGCTAATTGTCGGCAGCGTAAAAGTGTAGGAGATTCCTGCCCTTGCCGCATACCTATTGTGAAGATTGATTCGGTACGCCAGTTCATTTTGTATCGCATTCACAATCGTGCTGCGACGAACCTGCTCGAACGTAGCTGCATCATGAAGCAGCGGAATGGCTGACGAGCCTCCGATTTCCGAGCGAAAACCATGCTTCCAGCTTCCGCTGCTTTGCTCGTAGGCGGTCACGTAATCGTCCAACGTAAAGGACAGGCTATTTCCCTGCGCATCCACATAGGCGTAAGGTTTTTTCGGACCCCAGACGGGACGAAGCTCTTTTTCCCCCACGGCATTCGTAAACTCATCTTCCGCATACACCCAGTAACCATCATATCCAATGACAACCACTGCCGGTATATAGCGGTTCAGATCACCTTGCGAGATCGTATCCTCCCATACGCCAAAGTTCATGTACAGTGTCCGATAAAAAGCTTGAATCGCTTCTTCCTTGTTGACAGACATACGCTTGGCTGAATCATATTGCGCCTCTTTTCCTTGATCCGCGTTCAAGATCAGTGCCTTAGCTGCATCATCCACCGCAGCATCTATCGCCGCGTTATAGCGCAACTCAGTGAGCAGGGCTTGCCGCTGTTCAGCAATCCGAAGGCCGAGGATGATGTATAAAGGAAATACAAGCAGAACACCAACAATCGCCAGCTTAATGATCCGCATTGCGCACCATCCCTCCATACGGGACGAATATTTTTACTGAGCTGCTGTTGGCGTTGTTTAAAAAATCCCGTAAAACAGTTCCGTTCGTCCGGTTCGTATTTTTCACAGTTACGTAAAAATAGTCGCCCGCATCGAGCAAATAACGGCGATTCAGAGCATCTTTCGCCGCTGTTGTGTCAGGGAAAAGAACCTTCATGATCTGCGCATTATAAAATGAATCGTAATGGACAGCGTATTCATTGTGAAATGTTGCTGGATTCAATGGGTCGTCATAGACCGGATCATACCGTTTATGATCATGCTCCATTTGGATATCGAATGTGTTCCCTGTCGCATGAAGCTCTGCAAAAAAGTCATTATACATCTCAGGGCTGATATACCCTTTATCCCGCACAGCATCAACAAACGTAGTTACGGTTCTCAGTACAACCAGTTCCGAGACATCGTCCTGATGATCGAAGGCAGCGGAAATCGGAAATATATATAATAGAAGAACAGCGATCAGGATTGCGAATACTTTGGTTAGACTGTTAATCACAATCTCCCCCTTTCATGCCGAGGTAAAGATGATGGTTTGCAATTCCCCATGCGTTCCCCGAATATAAGTCGGGGCGTACTTCCCGCTCGTGCGGATACCTGAAAGATTCGTTTCCTCCAACTTCAAATTAGCCGGATATACAACGCCATCAACGATTATATCGGCGCCAATCTCGGTGATACAACCTATCGATTGCAGCACCTCCGCACCAGACACAGTGCCGTCCCCCGCTATTGGGGATAATGTCGAGTGAATGCTGTAATCGGCAGCGCGGTTGGACATATACGCAAGATCAACCGTCTTTAAGCCGTTTTGAAGCAGTAGCAAACCAACTGTTACGGTAGCAAGAAAAACAGCAAATGCAAAGCTTCTCTCTATCATAGAGCGAACAGAACTTCCCATTGCCGACCAGCCCTCCTTTCATAACAAAGCCGGACATGCCTCTGTCACGAAGGTAAAGAAGGCATGTCCGGCTTAACCTGCACCCCCTTATTGCTGAGTGAATACAATTGCTCGGATGACATTGCTGTTATCCTTAACGATGTGGGCTTTGAATTTTCCGCTGGGGTTTACATAATCGTTGCTGGCTTCATCCATCGCATTGGCCAGCACACCCGGAGCCGGCCCAACTACCGAACCATACGTGATACTGCCGATCGGTACGACCACATTGATCACTTTGCCATACCACGAACCGACCGGATTCTTCCCTGTAATGATTTGGATGCCGAATTGATCTTGATCGGAAAATTTTCGCAGCGCATTGACAACCTGACTGCCGGAAACCGTAGTATTGTCATATACCGTGAAGGCTGTTTGCGAAAGCTCGGTTTGAATGTTGGAAAAATTGTTCTGCGCGGCCTTCGTGGCTTCTTGGGCGGAAACGAACATGACAACTGCAATCGTGATCAGGGCAATGGCAAGAAAGAGTCCGGCTGCCATCACCAGCGCTTTTTGTGCGTTACTCATGTTTCATCAGACTCCTTTGAATTACTGGATTTTTTGAAGCTGCTCATAGTACAGGGCCATCTGATTCAAGCTTACATAGACGAGTGGAAAAACCAGATATAAAAAAATAAGGGCATACATCGGTGCGAAACCGATCATGCGTCCCCAGCCCGCTTTAGTATCAATGATTCGTTCATACTCTTGCTTGCGTTGCTCTTGAATAAACGCATATTCCGTCTCCAAATCGTCGAATGCCTGCCGGATCGGGATTTTTTCCACGGCGAGCTGCAGCTTTTCGATGGTACGCACGAAGGGTGGAAATGGCGAGTCCTCCTTCAATTGCTCTAGCGCTCGCTCCGCTCCCTGCTCGTAATGGAGCAAACAATGCTGGAGAGGCGATTTAAAAATGACAGCAAAACGCTCCAGCCATTCAAGCAGTTCTTCAACCGACATTCGATCCATCTCTGACAGCATGGCAATGACGGAATGAAACTGATCGACCTCATGCTTCATCTCCATCTGGCGCATACGCTTCTGGAACCACAAAACACCGAGTGGCGCATCATAACCTCCCCAGCCGATCAACAGGCTGAGCATAGCCTCCCACCATTTCATGTACTCCCCATTGATCGCATCAAGCTTTTGGACGATCCGATGCGCGGCGGCTGTCAGCCTCCCTTCATCCTGGGCAAGCTGCGGAACCTTTTGCAATTCGGCGATGACGGCTTCGTTAACCTGTTCACTCATGCCTTTCACAACAGCTATAATTCGGCGGTCAAGCGCCGTCTCTTCGACTGCCTTGGCCTGCTCGGCCGAGGATAGCTGGCCGAACAGCCTTTCATTTGGAGCAGACGTTTCGATGTGATGAATCGCAATGAAATGCATGGTCATGAACATGCCCAGTGAAACAAGCCAACAAAGCGCCCCAAGCAAAATCCGCTGCGCAAAAAACCACTCCAGTCGGAGCGGCGAATTCGTTTCCTTGAGAAGCTTCCCGCTTCGTATAGCTTCACTCGTAGCTGGTGCAGGGACGATGCGATCAACAATCCAGCGAAGCCACGGAATTTCGTAGAGCTTCTGTCCCCACGGCTTCCTTTGGCTCACACCTTTGCTGCCATCCAGCTCCTGCATCTTTCGCAGCAGCACATACGATCCGAAAATAATCGCCAGAAGGAATATTTTAGTGAGAAACCCCAGCTTTCCCTCATAAAAATCATTCATAGCCGGAAAATGCCCTAGCGCCCAATGCTCAATCGGCTTTGTAAACAAAATTGGAATCAGGGCGATGGCAGTAAGTCCTTGCAGCAAATAACTCAGCTTTTCTCGCCGCAAAATTTCCAGATTCAACTCCGTTGTTAACCGGCTTAACGCCTTCAAATATAGAGAACCGTTTTGCGTAAGCTTATCTCCATACTCTCTCACCAAATAGGAAATACCGGCAAAGCCCTTCAGGAAGCGATTGGGGGCCGTTTCGTAATACTGCTCCAGCCGTTCCTCCGAATTGCTCGCGGTTAGCACATCGTAAACCGCCTGTGCATGCAACCCTACCTCATAAGGAGAGGCTTCCGTTGCGTCATAGATCGCTTCCTCCACCATCCCATGCTGATGAAAATGATGCCGCACATCGGCCAAAAAGTTGCGAAGTTGCCAAAGCAGGCGGTTTTCAAGCCGACTTACAAATACATCGACAATAATCCCGTGACCGACCCACATACTGATAACAATGGCAAGCAGCGAGAGCACATCATGACTGAGTAACAAAAGCAGCAAAGTTGCGAGTGACAGTGCGCCCCATGCGGATAAAGCAATGTTCATCGTTTCTTTACGCAGTGTCCACTCGTCATAAGTGTGAAGGTTGCTCAGGCGCTTGCGAATATTCGCCAAGTACGTTTGAAATAAGGGGATGCGGGCAAGCCATGCATACAGCCTCTGCAGCCGACTGTAGACGGATTGTAGAGTATCCCGTTTCCCTGGTGCAAGCAGCCTCTGATACTCCCGCATGGAACCCTGCCCCGTATTTTTCCTAGCGAGAGTTTTAAACCCAATCACTGCCGCTAAAAAAAGAATCAAGGAGCCGCCGATCAAGGCAAGCAGCAGCGACTTATTGTCCATGTTCGTCCCCCCAATACGCAGCGAGGAACGACGCAAACGATTCCCGGTCTGTATCGGACATAAGCTCCATCATCTCGCTAACGTTTCTGCCCGAGATCGGATTCACGGCGACATAACAACCCTCTCGGAACTCCACAACATTCCTAGCCTCATACAGACTCCGATCTGTCGATCGTCTGAAATATTCAGCAGCCGTATCCATGAATCGTTCTATTTTCTGATCTGTCGTCCTTGCATGCTTGTAATCGTTCGGATAGACGATTTCATGATCGAGCGGCACACACTCGGTAATCCGCTCAATATAGCGGCGGCCATTGTAATCCTTTTTCAGATGAATATCAAAGTTAATGACACTGATCACCTGCTGCTCCGCTATCTTTTCACTTGCAAACATGCCGGTCTTGAGCAGAGAGTTGCGAAGGGAAAAGACCAGATCTCTGAACGTTTTGGCGTGATGGGTAAACAAAGTGAAAAGACTAGCCACCTGCGCCATTTGAATCATCCACGCCGCCACGGGGTCGGTCGCTACCTCGCCCAAAATGTTGACCGTGCCATCCGTCTTTTTCTGAATGTCCAGCCCGTCCTGACCAGAAATATGATCCGTCTCGCGGAGGCTCAGAATGTTGCGATCCTCATATATTTTCCGCAAATGCAGCTCAAACGACATCTCCTGCACACGAATCGTAAAGGTCGCATAGATATGCTTGACCATCGCCATTAAAAGCGTCGTCTTGCCGCTCCCCTGTGCGCCCGTGATCGCAGTAATCCGGCAGCCTTTAACAAGAAACTGAATCAGACCGATCGGCAGCCTTGCATTGGAATCCTGAATCAATTGCTCCAGCGTCGCTTTCGGAACATCAAATTTGCGCACAAAAAAGGCCCATGATTCCGAAAAACGGGGGCGCAGCACCACAACACGCGAGCCATCTTTCATCTCATTGACCTTAAACCCGTTGCTCTCTGACAATTGACCAGGATAATTAAACTTGTAAATATTTTGGCAAACCCGCTTCAGCTCCTGCTCCGAACCAAACGATAAAAATGCCAAATGAATGGACTTGCCCTTATAAAAGATCCAAACGCTGTCATGGGACTTAGGTCTCCGACGCAAAAGTTGGTTCGCGTTAAACTCCCATTCTCCTTCCCACATGGAAGACGGCAAGCCCGACACCCCGCCGGACACGCCGTCAATGTTCATGTCGCGCAGCTCGTCCACGACGCTGAAGCCTTTATACTGCTGATAAATACGCTGTACGATGATATACAGCTTATCCTCGAAGTGCAGCCGACGCGCTTCCTTTTTATAGATGTCGTCAATTTCATCGGCGGTGATCAGGTACGATTCGGTCTGCCCATCTTCAATCAGGCGCTTGGGACGATCCAGGTCGTATTTTTGAATCAATTCCGTTAGCGCATCGTAACGATATCGTTTCTTAAATTGATACAGCAAAATGTCGAACTGGTCCTGCGGCGTCAGCTCATATGGCTCATCAAACGGAATGATTTGATTAATATTGGTTTCATTAAGCCCATACGCATGCAAAAGCAGATCGAACAAAAATTGCTTCACATACGCTTTGTCCCTTACATCGCCGGACGTACAGCCGCGCAGTGCTCGCTTTAATTCCAACCGTTTGTTTTTCCTGCGTTGAAGCTCTTCTTCAGACAGGCCAAGGTCGTAAAGGTTGCTGCTGGTCATTTTATGGAGGGCATGCTTCACGTAATCTGTCATCGCTTCAAGGGTATAGATTTGCTCATCTGATGACCTGCCAGCAATTTTACGATCAGACATCCGAAAATAGAGAAGCGTTCCGACTAGCAGCACCAGAACGATGATGAGCAACCAATTGAACGTATAGAGCATGCTTACTCCCCCTTTCCGCCGAAATAGGGCTTATTTAAACCTGCCTGCTCAATCAACGCTTGCGCTAAAATGCGGACGCCCTGCATCAAAAAATGATGCTCATGACCCTTGGGTACACTTTGATTGCGAAACATAAAATCGATAACCCGCCCTTCCTGCATCGCATCCATCAAGCCTGCACTATGTGCGATCTGGTAAAGTGGGGATTTGAGCTTGAAGCGGCGTTTGATATTTCGGGTCGTATACACCGAGTATCGATCATACTGCCCAAGCACTAAAAGCAGCGGCTTTCCAGACAACCATTGCTGCCAATCGTTTTGGGCAAAAAAACGCTCCAGCACGGACAAGTTCTGGTTTAAGCTGACCACCACTGCATCCGCATTTTGCAAAAGCATTTGCGATAACGGTTGCCGCGCCCCGCTGCCCGCATCGATGAGTATAAGATCGTAATACCGCTTGGCAGTCAAAAGCATCTGCGGCAAAAAATCATGCGCTCCGGCCGCGAATGTCTTATGCGGCTTTATTGTACCCGGCAGAAAATCAAAGCGCTCCTTTAACAACGGAATCGTGTAATCGCGGAGCATTTCCGGCAGCAGCTTGTTATTGCGAATCAGACGCTCCAGCGCGTCAACTCCGATATCGGCATACAGAGGATCGCTGCCCGCATCATCCCGGCGTTTGACTAGCGCTCGTTCAAGGGAAGCCGCTTGGCTCTGAGCAGAACCAAGAAGCAATATGCGCGAAGAATATTCCAGCCCAAGCAGAGCGGATACGGCGATGAGATTGCTCGTTGATCCTGTCTGCCCGGGAACAGGGCTCCAAAATACCACATTATATCCCATGCTGCCCCCTCCTCTTGACTCGCTTCCATGACATTGTGAGGGTTCGAGCATCCAGTCCTGTTAACGTTCCGGCTAGTGACAGAAGCGTTTTCGCATAAGCTCTGGACAGCCTTCTTGCGTCAATGCGGCCATGATGCTGATTTTCAAGCTTGACCGCCACATCCCCCACATCCAGTGGAAAGCGATACACGTGGTCCTGCCAGCGGATCGGGTAGTCCGAATAGTATCCGTCCAGATATGCTTCCCGAATACCAAATTCCATGAACGGATAAATAACCTTATGGAAGTCCAGCGGTTGCCCAATTTTCACCGTTTGAAAATATTGATCCAACAACCGCACATTTCGGAGGAGGCATAGCTTTTCAAAGCTGGTTACCAGCACACGCTGATGAAGCAACGGCAGTTCGCTACCCTTGACGAATTCAGTATGATCAGTATCGATCAGCATCACATCATAGGACAACAAGTGCCCGTCGGCCCGTTTCACGTAATGCTCCAATTGCTCAAATGTAAAAAATCCGCAGGCCACATCCAATCCTTCCACCTCGGTCAGAAGCGTATGCGGCTGCTGACAGGATACGGGGAGCGAGGCATACATGCCCTGTGTTGTAGTCGCATCCACGACCAGCACTTTTTGATCGGCGGCTGCAAGCAGCTTGCCAAGCACAAGCAGCAAATCGCTTTTCTCGCACGCGCCGAAGAAAGCAATTTTCTTCATGGCGACACCTCGTTATTCGACTGCTCAAACACTTGTTTTTGCTTGTCCGTCACGGCGATATCAGTGTCGGCACTAGGGGCTTGAGTTGGAAACGGTGTTGGTGATGGACTTGCCATTGGTTCAGGCGAAGGAACCGCTTTATCCGCTTGTCCGCTTTGTTGCCCCTGCTGCTGGACGGACTGCCGCATCGCATTATTTTGCTCGGCTACGATTTGGCTGTTCTGAATCTGCTGTTGTACCGTAACGCTGCCATTAGTCACCTTCATCTTTTGGATGTCGTCCATTTCTTTCAGATCATTGTCCAATATCGTGCGCAGCCTGCGGGTCAGCTCGGTTTTCGCCTTTTCCAGCAGGTTTGGATCGCTTTCCAGCAAATCAAGCACCTTCGTATTGGCTGGATAATTGGCAATCGCCTTCTCCTGCATACCTGGATCGACATAGGTCAGCGCATACAATCTGGCCCCCTGCAAGTAAGCATCAATAATGGCGCTCGACATCATCAGGATTTCTTGCTCGTCCATTTCATACCAAACAATGCCGCCCGAAAGCTCCTGTACTTTCTTTTTGGCCAGCACAATATAGTCCTGCCCTGTTGGGAAGTTGATCCGCACATCAACAAACTGGCCTTTTTGCAAATTGGTCGGCAGTTGAATAATATTGAATTCCTTGCTGCGCAGGTCTTTCGGAAGCGCCGCTTCCTCAAACAGCATCGAAGCGATCAGCGGTGTATGTTTACCCAAGTCGATTTTGGCGATTTTACCGATTGCCTTGCTTGGCTCGGTTATTGCGGCAGAAGATGACGAGCCTGCCGGTATGTCGATGACCTGTAAATCCTCGGATTGCAAGGTCGCTCCCGCCGGAATATCATGGCTGGCAACAACCGCTCGTGCTTTCCTGACCTGCTGTTGAGCTTCCAATTCCTTGACCTTGGCGTCGTACTCGTTCTGGAATTGTTTTTTGAGCTTGGCCTGCTCCATAAAGTGATACACAGCCAGGCCGGACAGAGACAATAGCAAAATGAATACGACCGCCACACTTCTGACAACCTTTTGCTTCTGATAACGGTACACGGGCTCTATAGCTCCTCTCCATCAAAAAATAGGGGGCTTGTCTTCTTTACCTCTTTTCATAAAACCAGTAAGCGCGTGTGTAGAAATCAATCCCTTTGCGAACCGGGATACCGATGCTCCCTCTCCCGTTGCCGTTCCAGCCTTCCGCATTTGCGATCTCGACAGCAAAGCGATCGGCGGCTCCGCCATAAATCTCCTTGCTCGTTCCCTCTATCTGCACATTTAATCCGCCCGTCGCATTGATTGGGTAGCACACCTTTGCCTCAATAACTCGCATGTTTTCACCAACCTTCTCGCTTTGTCGTTGGCCTTCGCTCAAAGAGAAGTCGTGACACAAGACTTCGTTTCGTAAAAGAGCGTACCTCCTCCTCACCCATCCAGCGATCAACCAACCCCTGGATTTGCACCATATACGGATTGCGAAATAATCCGGCCTGCAAGCATTCTCCTTGTCGGATCGCAAGAGCTACCGCCCGATCCTCGGGCAATTCCAGCACGATTGGCCACGGAAGCACTTCACGCAGCTTTTCCTTGCCCAAGGGGTTCACAAGCCTGTTAACGACCGTGTATATTTCCGGCGAAGGCCGCAAGCCGGACAATACCGGCTTCATTCTCCCAAGGCTGTGAATACTGACCGGTTCGTTTGTTGTTAAGAGAAGCAATTGATCGGCCTGCTCCAAGGCCAGTTTTGTTATGGCATCAAAATGAGAGGCCGTATCGATGAGCACCACATCCGCTTCAGACTTCAAAAAGCGAAGCAGACCCGGCAGTTCATCCAGCTTTAATAAGCTTGATGCCTGATGCGTTGGTGTGGCAACAATGAAAAAGCCCATCTCCGTTGGAAGAAAACAGGCCCGGCTTGCTTTTGGGTTGTCCATCCTGCGAATCAGATCCACGATCGTTTTGTTCGGCTGCAGGAAAAGCGTGGATGCCACTGTTCCATGCATCAAGTCAAGATCAAGAAGACACACCTTGTATCCGCACTTCGCCAGTACGGAAGCAAGGTGAAGCAGGAAAACCGTTTTGCCTACTCCGCCTTTGGCTGCATAAACGGCAAGCATGGATGGAATTTGAACCGTCAAAGTCATCCGTTTAGACAGCCTGACTGTTCTTTCCTCCTGCGTCTCGATCAGTTTATGCCTCGCCTCTTCCTCCCATAAACTAACTGTTTGATCCTGCTTCTCCCTCGTCTCCTGAATCGCAGCCTGTGATGGCAACGCCTCATCACTCGCCTGACTCGCTTGAAGGGAATGCTGTAAGTCATTGCGTTTTCTTCTCAGGGACAGCAGCACAGAACTGGATGAAGGCACACCTTCTTCCGGACATGGAGGCAGCTCTGGGGCATGACTTTGCTTGCGTTCCAAATTCCATGCTTCCGGTCCTTCATCCGTCGTTATTACTCTGGAAACGCCGTACGAAGCAAGTGTTTCCGGCGCAACAGAATGGGGATCGTCCATAAGCAAATATACGTTTTTGCCGTGATAGGAAAACAACACCGCAAACTTTTCCCAGTTCCCTGCCGCAACGTCAAGCACCACCGTCTGTTCGCCGGATACGAACACTTTTTTCACTTCATGGGCGATGCTGATCGTCCATCCGTTCTCACGGAGCCGTTCGATCCAGACTTTTCGATTGCGCGGACGAAAAAGAATGAAGTGCATGGCTCCCGCCTCCTTTCCGGCTTGTTCATTTTGTCCGCGCTATGCGTTTAACGGCTGAGTCTTTTGCCCTGATAGTACACATCCAGCTTCAAGCGCCGAGCCAAGTAAAATGCGAAATGGGTCGCGTCCTCCAACGTATTCCGCACATCCATCTCTTGGGACGAGCCATGATGCTCCAACACAACAGCAAATTTGTTCCCTTTAGGTTCAACTCGAAGCTGATCGGCCATTGTTGACGACTCCCTCCTTCATATCTTGCTTATCATCATTCCAGCGGTCTCAGCGTCAATGGTGCAAACATAGCGGGCATATCCATAGCCTTGGGGGTCAATAGCAAGCACCCGTCTGCGATCCGTCAAAACGATCAGCGGCTTCCGGCAATGCTGCTGAATAAGCTCCACATCTTCCAGATTTACGGCCGAATCCAACTGCTCGGGTACAATAAGGAAGATAGGAACATCGGCAACTGATGCGGCTTGGCTGTATTGGCTTCATAATCCGGCAATCTCGCACTCTTCCGAAAACGTTCATATACCTTGATATCCATACATGTCATTGCTTGTCCTCCTTCAACAAGGATGCCATGTCGTAATTGGCAATCAGCAGTTCCTTCGCCGGTTGCCGGCTGCTCGTTTGCTTGGCAATCGTATACCTCGTCTCCATACCTTCCATCTGAAACGGAGCGTACCATTCCCGAATTTGCGGATGGTCGTTAATGCTAAGCAAAAACGTTCCCTTCATCCCATGCAGCAAGTCCCGCAACGTCTGATGGTGCTCCTCCGTAAATTTATACAGGTAGCCGGAAAGGCCGAGATACGGCGGATCAACATAAAAGAACGTATCTGGCGAATCGTATCGCTGGATGATCTCTTCGAAAGACCGATTTTCCAGATAAACACCAATCAAACGCTGATGAGTCTGCTTGAACTTCTCCTTCACCTTGCTCATATCAAAGGCTGGCTTCGTGCGTGTATACCCCCAATCGTCGCTGTCGCTGTACTTGCCTCCAAAGTGGGAATAAACCCGGTAATAAAAATCATAGGCCCGAGTCACCGGATCACGTTCATCATCTCGCCGTGCCATGATTCGTTGAAATTCATCGCGAGAATAGAGCGCCCATTCGAACCGCTGAGCAAGCTCTTCCCAGCTTTCCTGAATGACACGATAAAAATTGACCAACTCCGAGTTAATATCCGCAAAAACCTCAACAGTAGAGCGTTCTTTTCCAAACAGCACCCAGCCGCCGCCGCCAAACACTTCAACGTAGCATTTATGGATCGGAAAACGCCGGATGATTTCAGTTCGCAGGCGCGATTTGCCCCCCTGCCAACGAATTGGACTTTTCAGCAAGGGCTTTCCCTCCTTTCAAGTAGAAGACAGGCTTCAAACGCTTGGGCAATTTGCCGTGCCAGACAATAAGCAAGCTTGGGCGGCACGGCGTTGCCGACCTGTCGGTACCGAGCGCTTAAGCTGCAAAAAAAATGTATCCTCATGAGCGTTCTCCTCCATCCTTACTTTCCTGCAATCCGCATCCACTTTCTACCGGCTTCAAATCTGTTAACCATACGCATTACCCTCCGTGAATAAAATTCGGCCAAAACGTTTGCGGATTTACAGATTGCCCGTTGTCCGTCATTCCCAAATGAAGGTGCGGGCCTGTCGATTTGCCGGTGCTTCCGACCGCGCCGATCACTTCGTCGCGCAGTACCCTTTGACCAGGCCGCACGCCAATCGCAGCTAAATGGCCGTAAAAGCTTTGCACGCCTCCCGCATGCTGCAACCGAATCAGATTGCCATACCCGCCGCTGCCAAAGCTGACCTCAATCACTGTTCCGTCCTGAATCGCTACAACTGGCGTTCCGCGAGGCGCAGGGATATCAATCCCGTCATGGAAAGCACCCGACTCCCCTGTGACCGGATCAGTCCGCATACCGTAAGGACTGGAAATAGATGAATAACCAATCACGGGCCATAACCAGTCCCGGTTGATCAGGAGCATCGCGGCATATTCCGCTTCCTTGGCATGAACAAGTCTGACATCCTCCGGGTTCAGCAATATAGCGGCAAGCGCCTTTTCTTCGTCAGCGGCTGTATCTGTATCGTCCACAGCGTGTTGAAAATAGTTCGCCAACGTGAAAATAACGTCATACGGATTGTCCCAGTCCTCCTTGTTATCCTCGTCGCCATCTATTCGATACGAATTCCAAATAAAAAAAGGAAGCCCCAACGACCCGATCGTGTCGGACCGTCTCGCTTTCTCTTCCCCAAAATTGGTCGATATTTTTTGAATCGCAGCAAGCCTCGCCCATGAGACCCGTTCATTTTGTGCCCGGATATAGATAGGAACCAACGGAGCAGGAATGTCAAACGCCGGTTGCTCAGGAACCGGGATGCCTTCGAGCAATGCATCCGACGAGCTGACGAACATGCCTAGCACAATTACAAGCAGCAAGCCGAACAAGGCAAGCAGCGAAATGCCTGAAAAACCTATGCTGCCAAGCACCCATTGGAGCAACCTTTTTTTCAGAACCGTCTTAGCGTCAATAACCGCTCACCAACCGTTCTTTTTTACCGATCAAGAATCGTCACCGTCGCTGCCTTCATTCTTTTTCTTAAACCTGGAAATGAACTTCTTCGCAGTTGCGTTCGCTCGTCTTGTCGTGTCCTTGGTCTGCTCCCATGACTGCTTGGCCTCGCCCCAATGCTGCAAGACCTCCCGCTTCGAGGAATCGTAGATGTCATGCGGTGTTGGGGCTTCGAAGACGCTAAAAATTTGCCTCAATATTTTTTTGCGGAACAGGAAAGCGAAGAAGAAAAGCAGCGCGACGAAAATTTGCTGCAGCATAAGAATACCCGAGCCACGCGCCACAATATCGGCAACAAGCAGGGTAAAACCCATATAGAAGCCGTACACCACCTTGGTTCCCAGCACCCCGATCAGCCAGGCTATCCAACGCCTCACAAAAGCAAAGCCCGTTTCCGGGAAAATGCCTAGCAACAGCACAATCGGGGCCAAGACAATAACAACCAACGCCAGCTCCTGGGCAAGCAGCAACACAAGCGATACCGCGCCGACAAACAGCAGCAGCGTCAGCGAGGCGAGCAGCGACAAAAAAGCGATCAGGCAGCGGATGCCCGCCGAACCTCCCCAAAAAAGGCTGACGATATCTGCGTGATTGCCGTGATCCACATCCTGTGAACCAAGCACGTACCGCAAAATATCCCGTTGCACCATGCCGGACGAATACTCCCGAAGCAAATGACCCCACGCATCTCCTGCGCTCACTGGCAGACGCACCTCATCTTCCTCGGCCTTGTCGCGGATCGCCTCTGCTTCCGAGGCTGTCACCGTTACTTCGTACACTTCCTGCCGATTCAATTGCCCAATCAGCCACGGCCTATCGACAAACAGCTTCCATAAACGATTCGACGTCGCCAGCAACTGTTGATCGGCTATATTTGTGATTCCAGCCGCCACATTCTCTCCCGTTACCTTTTGATAAGGCGCAGCCAAGGAGCCCATCGTGATTTGCGTCAACTTGTCCATCGTCCCGGAAATCGCCCGGATGCTTTGGCCTGAATAAGCAAAGAACCAGTAGCTGCCAATCAGCACAACAAGAGAGCCGACAACGCCGGACGTCAGCCGTGTCGTTTGATTGTTCCAATATCCGACCTTCACCATCCATGTGGCAAGCAGCACCAACGCGAACGGCAAAAACTTGACGAACAGGCTTTGTCTCAACCCATCCATAATCGGCAAAACCAGTGACAACTGGCTGTTCACGAGGTCAGTATGAAACGCAAGCTGCATCAAAAAAATGCAAAAGCGGACGATGAACGTGTTAGCCAGAAACACTCCGTTCGACAGCCAGTTCAGCAGGATCGGAAACGGATTGTTTAGCTTTGGCTTCCATCCCTTCCACTCCACAAGGTCATATCCTAAATCCCATGTATAATGATCCGGGGGATACTGGCGATAATCCAATGTCCGTTCGCCGGGTGTAATTCCCATTTCGCTTTCCCCCGGAATAAACTGATCCAGCATGTCACTGCTCGCTTCCGCATGAGCGGATGCACCTCCACCCTGCCAAACGACGCAAGCAATAAACACCATCAGTAAAATCCCGTATCGGCATCGCCGCTTCAATCGGCATTCCTCCTTTCAGCCGTCACTTGATCCGGCGTCGTGTTAAAAATATGCAGCAAATCTTCCGGGGTCGGCTCAATATGCACGCGTCCGATACGGCCGGAAATATCCTTCATGTAGCAATCGCCGGATTTCAGCTCGCGGAACCCCTGAACCATATCCTCATCCTCCGGGTCGAGACCCAACAGCGTCAAATTATCTGCAATCGCCCTTGGGTCCTCGGTTCGGAAACAGAAAATAGACCCTAAATTGTTCCGGGTCTCCTCGTCGCTGACATCGCTCGGATTTTGAGTTACCAATAACGGTACTACATCGAAAGAGCGACCCATGCGGATAATTTCGTCAATCAGCAGCGCTCCTTCGGGAAATGCTTTCAGCAGCCATCCCTCATCAATGCCAAAAACTTTAAGCTGATCGTGCGGACTGTAAAACATATATTCCCGGCCAAGGGCCGCTACCAAGTACATGATGCCAAGGCCAAACCGCTCATTGGGCGTCAGTGCCGTATGAAATCGCTCATTCCGTTTTTTGGGCAGCGGTAATCCGGCCAACGTAATGACAACAAATCGGGAGTGGTTAAGCTGCGCATTCTCTTCACCGTCGCGGGCAAATACAAACTTGCCGTAAGGACTTTTTGAGTACGACTGCAGTCGGTTGATGCAACGACGAGCTTCCACCCTGATCGCTTCCACTGGCGACTCATCCGCAATTCGTTCCAATTCCTTGATGAACACAAACAAGTCCCGCCGAGCCTGTTCAAACGTTCGTTCGACGGCTTCCATAATGACGTCGGCCCGCTCATCGCTACGCGTCCCTTCCAGCAGCAGGCTTAAAAAATCAAGCACGATTCCGTGACACCGTTCTTCATTACTGGACATGCGAAACGGATTGAATTTCGTTGTTGATCCCGCCGAAAAGCTGAGCTGCATCATGTTGGCGCGGATTTCAGGTATAAGTGCAAAGCAGGCATCCTCATCCTTAGGGTCAATCGCAAATACGATGCCGCCGCTGTTATACGCATGATAATACAACGTCTTTTTCAGCACCGATTTCCCGGAGCCGAGCGTACCGACAATAACCATTGCCCCGGATCGATTCAGCTCCTTGGACATCGGTCGCTTCAAATCAAGCAGTACCGGAATCCGATGCAGCGTCCGGCCGATATAATCGCCGTCCGGGTCACCGATCTCTCGCGATCCATGCAAAACACTGGCTGCTAAAAATCTCGGGTCCATCGGAATGCGGTTTTGCTTGTCCATGACCGAGCCGGGCAAAAACAACTGAAACGCCTTGGCTTGATCCGCGGGAGAGCGGACAATACGAATATGCTTGGTTGCATAAAGCTGCTGCAATTGAGCAGCGCGCTCCTCCAGCTCCCTCCGCGACGAGGCCGACACATTGAGCCACCCTGAGGACCAAACGAGGGGCATTCCTTTTTGCAGCTTGTTCTCCAGTACGCGACCGCGTTTGCCTGCCCATTCCAGCGTAATCGGCGCATCCTCGGAGGCTTCCTTATATTCACGTCGCTGGTCCTTTAGCACCTTACGATTTCGTTGCAAGCCGCCCGCCGCCTCATGAGGCGTTTCTACTTGAAAATGGAGGCTCACCTCGGCAGGAAACGGCAAATCTTCGAGCGCGTACAACCACTCGTCTCCGACCGTGAAGATTTCCTCCGGCACATCAACGATAGAGAAAAACGCCTGAAAGCTCTTCCTCCCCTCCTCGTCATCGTCATGATGTACAATCCACGTTTTCATCCTTTCCTCGCCTACAAGATCGGCGGCAAGCAGCAACTGCATCGATTTCTTCGGACGCAGGAAGACCTTTTCTCCTGTTACCCGCACCTCGCGCATCCGCTCTGGCTGCAGGATCAGCTCCGGCCCCAGTTCCAAGCCCCGAAAAAAGCCGCGCCGCAAGAGCCACTCTATTTCATGGGCAAGACAGCGTTCGCCGTGCAAATGGTGATTCACCTGATTGAATTGCAAGCTTTCGGCAGATTTGGCGATCATGACTCGATCCAACTCCAACTCCCCGCGCTGCCGATACCAAAACTGCTCTTGTATGCTGCGACCCAACACTCCAATCCATTCCTTCAGTGTTTCCCCGGTTTTCCGCCAGCCGGATAAATCTACTTCAGGAAGCTCCTTTTGCACCGCAGACAACTGCAGCGCCAAATAAAGCGACCGCTGCCACGGCCTACGCTCGGCAAAGCGCTGCATAACTGCCTGGACGTATCTGTCGTATTCCACACCTTGGCCTGTTCGCTTCGTTCGCCATTGCCCTGCATCCATCATTCGGGTCACAGAGAGCAGTTGACCGTGTCCTTGGTAACCATGTAAAAACTGCTGCATAGCGGTAACCGTTCCCCGCTTCTTTTCCGCGGATTGGTAAGCATACGGCTTAAGTGGAATTCGATAAAGCGCCCACGGACGCAGCAATACGTCAAAAAGAACGTTGCCCTCCCAATACAAGACGGGAAGTTTCAAAGGAATCCCTCCTCGTCATCAGGTGGAATGATTGCCCGGGATATGCTTTTCAATGCGAGCAATTTCGATCCCATGAATGTGTACGCCGCGTCCGACGAATGTAAACTCATCATACTGCGGAGATACGGTATCAAGCGTGCCGCTGATCTGTTCATCGTTCACCAAGCGGAATATGACCTTATCTCCCGCGTTAAGCCCTAGCAATTCCGTAAAGCTGATCGAATCATGCAAGGGTCTCATTTTAGCTCACTCCCTTAGTTCTGAATGTCGATGCCTCCGCTCTTAACCTTCCATATCTCTCTGTTCGAAGCGCTGTCTCTATGAATATCCACTTGTACCGGCTGCGAGGTAATCCAGGTCAATTTGCGTTTAGCTTGTAAAGAAGCAGGAGAAATGACGGCATTCCTATGTTGACCCTTAAGCGCCTGCACAGTCAGCTTTCCCGACCGACTCTGCCATCTTACTCGCACCGATGCAGGGAGAACTAAAGACTGCAAGCCACGAACCTTGCCCCGCAGCAACCCTGCACTTCCCCGCCATTCCTCTACTCCCTTCGGCTGCTGCAGAACATTGTACGGTTTGCACAATCCTATAAAAGCCACCCTTCGTTTTCCTACGGGATACCGTATGGCCTGCCAGCGGACAACCCATTTCGGGCGAAGCAAAAAATGCACAATATCCTGTAAGTACCGAGGCACTGTTTTACCTGCCGGATCTAGCTTCACTGTGTAATAGGCGGCCGCGATGGGACCTATGAGCATCGTTACGACACGATCGAGCGGGATGATCCAGGCCAATACAGGGAACACGTAGCAAAAGACAAAAAACAAAAAAAGATACACGAACCAGAGCACAATTCCGTCCTGACGGATCGGTATCCAAAGTCGAATATCTCCAACGTGATAAATAAGCGGCCGAACTCGATACAATGCCCGGTAAGACTCTGTCTTGTCCTGCTCCACTTGCTCAACCTCCCGTTGTATCGGTTAGACCATCGACGGAAATACCGAGCTTTTGCAGTACATAGAGCGCTAAATACTTGGCAATGCCGGGGAAAAAGACGAAAATACCAAGCAGGACCGAGAGCACCACGTGCGACCAAAGCCGATTGTTTTCCCCATTGGCATACATTTTCACGCCCCGGTAAATGGCGATGGTCAAGAAGATCGCTTGGAGCAGCCGCTTGATGACAAGCAATCCCGTATCAATAAAATCCCCGTTCATTCATCCACCTCCTGATTTGGTAATCCTGCCGTTGTTAGGGATGGATCGCGCCAATAAAAAACTTTTGATTTTCCTCCGTAACGGCAAGCTGCCAGACCTGCGCAAAGCTGATGCCTGTTGCAGCGTCCTTCACCGTAAACGTGGCGCTTGCGGTATAGGACGGTCCGCTCCCGCTTGCCTCCAGATGATCCAGCGAGTTGAAGTGGATACGGCCCTGCAGCGGTGTCAGCTTCGTGTCTGTACGCACATAGTTGAGCAGACTCTCCGCATCTTTGCCTTCACACATGACTTTTAGGAATCCCTCCACAGCGGGACGCATCCGTTCTTTTTCGCTGCCTGGAACGGCTGGATCTGTCCTCTTGATCTCAGAAACGGCAAAAGGCTCTTGAGCGATACGCATAAGCGGCGGCGCAGTGACCATAGCACCTTTGCCAAGCTGCACCCACACCGGAACCTCAACTTCCCACACCGTTCTCGCCGGATTCAAAACAATGACACGGATGCGAACCGCAACCTTGGGCGCATCCTGCTCGCTTAATGATACGAACTCTGCAGCGACTACCTTCTGCTGATCCGATTTTTGCTCGGTCTTGATTTGTCCAATGCGAGCAAGCGCCGACGGATTCACATAAGGCTTTAATCGGTTCAAGCGGTCCTCCGGCAATTCCTCCCCGCTCCAGGTCATCCATTCGCGGGCAAAATTAGTAGCAGTATGAACAGCCATCTGCTGCTTCAAGGCTGCCTGCTCGGCCACAACAGCCCTGTCTGCCTCCGGCTTGACCCATGACGAAATCGCACCAAGCGTTGAAAGGGTCAGCATGCCCCAAATCAGCGCCTTGGGAATAATGCGAATGTCCACCTGCCTCACCTCTTTCGCATCGGGGAGGCTTCCCTCGGTTGCTTGCCGAGAAGCGGCAAATTCGCTTCCGGCGGAAGCGGGAGCAAAGGCATGTCCTTCAGCGCTATACGTTCTCCGTTAGCTCCCAACCACTTCGCATCTGCCACCCCGTGCTGCTTCCATTCTGTTTCACTAATCGCCCATACGTTAGGAATTTTCCGGCCGAGAAGCGGACCCTCCACGCACAACGCCGACCACAGCTCAAGCAGTCGCTTCGGACGCGAATCGATTTGTGTTACAAAGAGCACCTGTACCGATTCCACCGTCGCCCATACCGAAGGCAGCACCCGACCGTACAGCCACAATTTATCCTGCAGCTTCCACAGATTTTCGCTGCCAGTATCATACTCCACATGAAACACCAGCTTTCCGCGTTCCGGCAGCAAGTAAGAAGCCATGCCATCCGGTCGAAGCAGCAGCGTCTTTTGACCCGATTCCTTGAAATGGGCATACTGCTCGGCAGCTTCACGGTTTGACTGCCATTCCAATAGTCCTTCGCCCGAGCAGGCAAGGCTATGACGGATGAGTAAAATAAAAAAAGCATTCGTTCCGTAAAAATGCTCCAATTGCACCGGATCATCTTCCCACGCTTTGGCCCGAAACACCTCCTCCTCCCCAACCAGACTGGCGGCGGCTCTTGCTCCGTATGCGGTCAAGAAATAACCGACATGGTTTTTTCGCAAGAAAGGCAATGGAATGCTTCGCACCAGACCTTGTTCTTTCATTTCACAAACCATTCCGTAGATCGTTGGTACTTGATAATGCAGTAATGTTGCTAACTGCTGGGCAGTAAGCAGTGTATATCGGTACAGCGCCGTCAGCATTTCTTTTTTGGCGGCATAATACATGTCCGTCGGACTCCTCCTTTCTCCTCACCGGCTATAGGGGGGCGTGCAAGTGAATTAGTCTGGATTTGTGCAGCGCCATTTTCCTCCGCCCCATTGCGGTTTTTCCGGCTTTTCGCAGCATCCAGCCTTATGTCAGTCTTTATCTCAGTTGTTATGTCAGCGTTTATCTCAGTCTTTATTCGCTGCTCTATTGCTTTCCGCGCGACCATCCATTCAACGGAGAGCCTGGGCTTTCACCAGTAGCCAGTTCCCGCTCAATCTCTTCAATCGCCCTGCCGTCCCGTTCATCCGAATGCATCCAGGCTTCCTGAATCCAATCCTTGTGCAAAATGGGCACAATCTCGTTCTGAATCGTAAACAGCTCCAGCTTTCCTTGAGTTCCCTTGGATCTCACGATCGCATTTAGCTCCGCAAGGTTCATCAAATCGAGATTCGTGACCTGCGGCTTGAGCCAGCGCGATAATTTATCCGCATCCGGCCCGCCGAGCTGAAGCAGCATCAGCGTGCCGACGTTTCCCAATATGGCCTCCAAAACACGGTCAGAGAGCTGCGACAAGTACTGCGTCGCCAAAAACAGCGACAAGCCAAACTTGCGATCCTCAGCCAGAATCTTCGTCAGAATATCCGTCGCGAACAAATGAATTTCATCGGCAAAAAAGAAATGCGCCCGCGATTGATGCTGCGGACGCTTTCTGCAGGTAAAGTGATAATCGATAAAGAACAGACTGGCCAATATTTTCAGCAAATCGGGCACGCAGCCCGAGCCATCAATGAGCACGATATGCCCCTCATCCATCGCTTGCCGGGTATTCACGCTGCTTTGTAATTGACCCAGCATTCGACGCGAGGTCGGGTACGTCGTCAGCGCTCCCAGCTTGTTCAGAATGGGCCCCAAATGTTCGCCGATATTTTTGATTTGCGAAAATTCGTCCGACCAAAAATGACGCAAATGTGCGTCCAGATGCGGCAACAGCTTTCTCCGATACGATTCATTCAGAAAGATGTTTACGATGCCAAGCACCGTCTGTGGAGGAACGGATAATAAGCTGAGCACGCCGTTTCGCAAATAATGCTCTGCTCGCGGACGCGAGCCTGGAAACAACTGCTGCAGCGTCGTCACAAACTCCCCTGTCAGCGCCTCGGCAACATCGGCATAAGCCGACTGAAACAAATTGAAGCCGCGAGGCCGATTCGTGCTGCCAAGCGGAATCAGGTGCAGCTTCGGGTACAGGCTCCTCGGAATATAGCTGAGCAGCGTTTCAATGGCTCCGCCGTGCGGATCAAGAAACGTAAACCCCGGCGCCTTGTCCGGCGACTTTTGCAAATCCTCCACCATGCGAGTCATCACAGACAGCAGTGTTGACGTCTTCCCTGATCCCGTCGTTCCTGCAAGAAAGGCATGCTTGAGCATTTGATTGATCGGCATGCGAATTTCCTTGTCTACACCCGGGACATTACTCTTGCCGATAAAAATGCCTTCCTGCAGACCCTCCGGCGCCGGCATGATTTTGGCTCCCATCCTCTGCATATGTGCAGCACCCGATTGACCATAAACGGGAAAACGCAGCCAGCAGCCAAGCTCCTCCGAAGAAAAAAGCAGCCTCCTCGTCGGTGTCCCGGCCTGCAGGAAGTCGGCGATCTTCTTCGAACGGACAGGCCGTAAAAACAAACCGTTGCCATTCCGCATCGCTTTCAACATGTCGTTCATCGTTTGCAGCCGCGCTCTTGAGGAAAGCGCTCGGATACCTACCCCAAAGCCGACCCATAACCCGTTTTCTTCATCCACTTGCTTGGATTGAAGCAAACGCATCAATTTCTGCTGATGGTCGGTGAGTTCGCGGTGCTTGGGTCGCACTTTTGCATCTGTCGTCATTTCCCGCCAAATGCTCTTAAAAGATACCATTTCATTAGCAGGAGACTGCAGCCACTTTTCGGCCCTGCGGATGCGCCGCGCCAGGTCACGCTTCGAGGCCGGAGCAAAAGACAGGCTCAGCCACACTTCTTCTCCTGCCCTTAGCTCCCCCGCTCCCATCGCCGCGATCATTTGATCGACGGGCTCCCGTCCTTCAGGTCGGAACGGAGTAATAGCAAGCGCTCCCTTATACAGAGGAACTCCTTCGGCAGCAATCACATCCGTCGATTGCCCATCAGCAAAAACAGGCTCCGGGACAGAAATCAGATACACACCAGACACCTGCGATCGGAATGCCGTTTCAAACCCCATGAGACGGATATCCGGGACAGAAAAGTAAAGCCGAACTTGACCAGAGGGTCCTTTGCACTGGATCAAGAATCGAAAATAAAGCTGTCCATACCGTCTTTGTTCTTTCTCAGGTAAACCCAAATGGCTGATATGCTTGGCTAACCGCGAAGCTTCTGCTAAACCGATAGGCGAACCTTCCAGGGAAGGCATCACCTCGAACCATTTCATCTGCGCAACCGGACCGCGCCCCGGCCTGCGCCAAAGCGGAGGAAATAAAAACGATAGCATGTCCGGCTTCCCTCCTCGCTCTCTTTGCAACCACGCCTCAATTGTGGAATAATAGGGCTCCATCACTTCCTTCCCGTAAAAACGCGAAAGGAACAGCTTGCCCGAATCTCGGGGGCTGTCCCTTTTTCCTTACAATACCATCTTAACAGGAAAAACTACGATTGTGCTCCCAACTTACTTGCTTCTTTCTCCACTGAAAGTTACGAGGAAGCATTCACCCGCTTTCATTCATGTTTGGTTAATTTTGATTCAACTTCGGTTTTACTTGCAAATAACTTTCGTCCGACTTCATGCCCCGTGCCGTAAATACAAGGCTTTCCCGCGATTTTCGCCGCTTATCAAGCGTCTAACTTTACGTTCAAAGTAATGTCTAAATCTATGCTCAGCTTTATTTTTTTCAAAAAAGACACAAAAAAAGGACGAACCGCCTGCCACTCGGTCGTCCTCCATTCCACTATGCGTCGTTTTTTTTCCAAGGAACCCAAAGCACCGATGTCTCCCCGCCCACTTCCTCATAAATTTGCTGTAAAACATCCTGTCTCTTGCGGTAAAGCATGCTTGCAGACAAATGAAACCGATCCATTAAATCATCATTGCTAAGATGCTGCATATATTTCAACTCCACAAAATGTTGATCCTCGGGCAGCAGCGTTTTAATCGCTCCCTCCATCACTTCCACCCGAATCATCCAAAACGGCAGTTCCTCCTCCCGAAGCTGCAGCCGCTTAATCACTTCATTCAGGACACTTTCGTTTTTCTGACCTTGCCCATGAATGGCAACCTGCTCTAAGCGCGCCGTTAAGCCGGGAATATGAGAAAGCTGCGACTTGATGGTCTCAATACGCTGCTTCCATCGCGGATATTGTTCCAACCACTTTTCTATCTCGTTGAAGGGAATCGTTTTGGGCATGATCAGATATGACTCTGCCGTCTCCTTAACCACTTGCCTTCGTTGCCTTGACAAGACATTCCCGCCGTCAGACTGCCTTTTCGAACCCCGGTTCCCCGAACCCAATTGTGCGCCTTGAGCTTGATCCTCCTTCAACTCTGCTCCCTCCCTGAACAAATGGTTTTCTTCAGTACGCAATATCCAAAATAATACATTTTTATTGCATGTGTAGATTATATCAAACATATGTTCCCGTATCAATTATACTTTTGCTGTCTTCGCCAAAAAGAAATTGCTTTAAGCTTCCTGTCTTCCCTTCAACTGAGCCAAAAAGGAATTTTTCTGCCAATGTCGAAAAGTAATTTTAGAATCAATTTAAGAGGATGATGAACATGGGGAACCGTATTCTGCATTGCGGAGCTTCTTTGGAAAATTACTATACATGCGTCAACCAGCAAGTAGCCGGCTTTACGAAAAGGGTAGCCAGCGTAAACGACCTGGTTTATATCGTGGTGAAAATCGGGGGGAAATCTCTATGCGGGGCCCGCGGCAGATTAAAGGAGCCTACGGATTTTCGTCCTTGGAAAGACAGTGACCAGTATCCGCAATGTTTTTCTCTTGGCGATATCGAATACTGCCAGCCGTTCGACATCAGCATACTGGAGCAAACCGGGGGAAAATATTGGAGCCTTAAATACGTACAATCAGCCAAAAATATTACCGATGAGCAAGCTCTTCACTTGCTTCAAAGCAGCTTCGAACAAAACCGAATCCATGCACTGTTTCAATTCGAGCAGCCTTCCATTGTCAGCAGCAATGACATCACCTCCGAAGCGGAAGAGCCGCCAAAGGACGAGATAACCGAAGAAAATTACCAGGACGTCTTGCAAGCTGTCCCTGATGTCAAAATCAACATCACAAGCACTTACGTCACCGTCAAATTCGAAAATGAAACAGACAAAATCAAAGGACTGGAGCCGCTGGTCAACAGCAACTTCTATAATCTGTTCGATGATTTCATCGAAGAACGCTCCGTGCTTATCCCGCAAAACAAAATGTTCATGACTTCTCCCAAAAGGGATGCCAAAAACAAAATGTTAGCTGGGATTAGCGGCTGTCCCGACGCAGTGCTCGTCCGCTTTGTTCCTGACCATAAAACCACGCCTATTCAAATCAACCTGATCGAATATGAATGCTACGGGCGGTCCAAAAAAACACGACTGGAAAAATTCGAATACCTGAACGGCCACATTATCCCGCAGTTGATGCGGTTCGCTTCCACCTTCAGCATCGCTGCCGACACCAAAATCAGAGAAGACACCGTCCATAATTGGATCAGTAAAATCATTAAATACATCAACGAAGATGACACAACCATGTCCAAAGCCGCCGCGTGGATGCGCGAGCTCGATGCCGAAATCAAAGAGCAAAACATTTCATACCGGCTTCACAGCTTACTGAACGAATCTTTTCGTTCTAACCTCAGAATCGTTCTGGTCATCGACGAATTAACCACCGAACAAAACGAAACCATTAAAAATATTATTGGATCGTTCAAACTGGAAAACGAAAAAAGCATTGATTTTCTGAGCTTTGTAGTGAAACTGCAACAGAAAATTGATTTGCTTAATAATACTGAGGAGTATGCTCTTTCGTTGCAGAAGTGAGTGGGGAAAAAGCTTACTACTTTAGCTCTCGGTCTTCTTTCCCGATCGAATATCCTGTCTTTTTCCGATATAGCATGCCGAGCGGCAAATGGAATGAATCACCAGATCATCATTACTTAGCCACTACATGTACTTCAGCTCGAAAAAATTTGGTCATTTGGTCATTTGCCATCTTTCTATCTAATTGAACGCGATTGTATTTGTTATACCACGTAATCTTGAGTAACTCTCTAACTATATCCCTCCTCTGCTTCGTTCGAAGATCGCAAAATCATTAAATCAAATGTACGTTCCTATTTGGATTTAAAGAAGACTGCGTCTAATATAAACGCAATCTTCTCAATAAAATGGGAGTCTTTAAGATTCTATTTTTCAAACTACAAATAACGGCAGGAAACATCTCTACTTAGGGCTTGCTGAACGAAACATTACAGAGCAAATCGCCTGTAGGCGGTACGATTCAGCAGCATGTTGAACATGAAGACGAAAAAAAGCCGCAAGCGGCGTTCCAAGTTCATCACGAGGAACTGCATGGCGATGACGGTCCCGCTCGTTTGCTCGAGTCGCGCCCGGATTCGGTTCAGTCCATATTTTCGTTTTCCTTCGCCAAACTTGCCTTCAATCGCATTGCGCCCGCCTGCATCCAGCTTGGCGA
>NZ_MYFO02000015.1 GCF_004514475.2 Paenibacillus athensensis
GAAGACGACGAGGTAGATAGGTTCGAGGTGGAAGTGCCGTAAGGTATGGAGCTGACGAATACTAATCGGTCGAGGGCTTAACCACAACACAAGCAACACTCACGCGTAACACAACGACTTGTTTCGTATCTAGTTTTCAGGGAATACCGTAAGGTATTGGACTGACTGTTTGGTGATGATGGCGGAGGGGACCCACGCGTTCCCATCTCGAACACGACCGTTAAGCCCTCCAGCGTCGATGGTACTTGAGCCGCAGGGTTCCGGGAGAGTAGAACGTTGCCAAGCAGACGATAAAGAAGCCTTTTGAGCTGATGCTCGAAGGGCTTCTTTTTTTGCAATTTGTTGCTCTTGCAGACAAGGTTTCCGAAATGCAGTCTGCCCGACGTCGCACATAAAGGCGGAGTGGAAGGCTCATACTGAATAGGTAGCTGCGTGCAAGCTAAGAGAAGCAGGAGGATACGCCTATGAATACAAACCAGACAACATCCGGAATGGAGCACGTGAGCCCATCCGGTTTTACTGTGATGAACGATCCGGGAAGCCGCACGGTAATCCAGGAAGTCGAAGCTTGGCTGCAGGGGCAGGTGGGCCGTGTATTGTATATCCGCAAAGGCGAGCAAAGGGACATGGACCGGATCGGCATCCGGCTGCAGCGCGTAGAGCTGCGGCATCGCGAGGAGCCCGTCGATGCATACGAGAGCGCGCATGAGCTCATTTTGCATGGTCAAGGGTGGACGGAAACGCAAGGCGAGGCAGGTCCGGTAAAAAGCCCTTTGCCGGAGGAGGTCTTTGAAATTCCGCTGCTTGGCCGTTGTACAGCCGTTGAAACCGAAACCGGACTGGAGCTGGCGACGGGCCGCGCTTGCTACTGGATCGAGCGAGAAGCGAGTCTTAGCTGATCAACTAACAAACCGCCTTTCCCCATCCTGGAGAAAGGCGGCTGCATGGAGAGCTCGGCATGTTGCTTGGTGCAGAGCCTGCTTTTTAGAAGGTGAACGATTTCTGCGCGGTTTCCGGTTGCTGGACGCCGTTTTTGGTATAGGTGAACGTATATTTGACGACGTTGCCCGTGCTCAAGCCGCCAATCGTGTACGACCAGCCCCCTGATACGGAGTTCATGTAGACGTTTTGCTGCACGCCGCCAAACAGCGCTGACGATTGGAAGTGCAGAATCGGTGCGGTTGTCGCTACGCCGGAAGCCGGAGTGAACTTAATCGTTGCGTTGCTGCCCGATTTGGTCACGGTCACTGTATAGTCTGCACTTGGCGACGGTGTAGGCGTCGGTGTAGGCGTTGGCGTCGTTGTGCCGCTGCCGGCTTTCGTGCGAACCTGAACGTAGTCGATTTTCATGGCCGCGCCGGAGGTCGTGGAGCTTGTCGGGTTGCCCGGCCAGCCGCCGCCAATCGCTACGTTAAGGATGATAAAGAAGCCGTGATTGGTAGCGTTGTTCCAAGTCGTGGAGTCGACTTGATTGGCATTGATGGTGAAGAAATTAACGCCGTCCAGGTAGTAACGTAGCTGCTGCGGAGAAACGCTTTTGTCGAACTCCACGGCATAGGTGTGGAAGCCGGCTTGCAGGGTCGGCGAGACGCCGCTTTTGTTGCCGCCGATTCCCGTCGTTTCATTACACGGCCCGCCTGGGCTCACGCCGCAGTGGAGGGTGGAGTATAGCGTGTTGACACCGTTGACATTCTCCATGATGTCGATTTCACCCGCTTGCGGCCAGTTGGTATAGTTGCCGCGGAACGGAGCGCCAAGCATCCAGAAAGCCGGCCAGTAGCCTTGTGCGGCAGCTCCTGTGACGTTGGGCAGTTGAATGCGTGCTTCAACGTGCATAATGCCGCCCGCAGGGGGCTGGAAGCTGCTGGATTTGCTTTCGATGCGGCCGGAGGTCCATGTGCCGTTCGAAGCGCGGATCGGCTTGATGTTAAGGTTGCCGGAGCCGTCCTGGAACACGTTGGCGGTGCTGTTGGTCATCGTTTCAATTTCGCCGGTTCCCCAATTGGCTGCGCCGCCCGGATAGCTGGTGCCGAGGTCGTATTGCCAGTCGGACGTATTGACGCCGGTGTTGGCCGCGCCGGTGAAGTCATCGGTGAACACGTTGGTCCACCCCGACGGCACAGCTGGTGCGGACGCATGGGCTAGCGGCGGATTCTGCAAGGTCGGAATCAGCAGGGTGATCACAAGCGCTAGAATCAACAGGGCGCATAAAAGCAGGTGAATCCGGTTGCGGCGATAAGCGGGCAGCAGGGATTGAAGCAGGTTGGACATGGACAGACCTCCCGGTCATTTTAAAATTAGAATGTAAAGGTTTGTTGTGCGCTTTCCGGCTGCTGAATCCCGTTTTTATTGTACGTGAACGAATATTTGACCACGTTGCCTGTGCTCAGACCTGTGACGGTGTAAGTCCATGTGCCGCCGGAGCCTGCGTTCATATAGACGTTCTGCTGAGCGCCGCCATACAGAGCCGTGCTTTGGAAATGGATGATCGGTGCTGTTGTCGCTACGCCCGATGCAGTTGGCGTGAAGGTGAAGATGGCATTGCTGCCCGATTTGGTGATGCTGACGCTGAAGTCGCCGGATACGGCAGTGACGGTAAACGCCGCGGCGCCGCTAGTGCCTGCGCTTGTCGTGACGGTTACATTGGCGCTGCCCGCAGCCAAACCGGACGGAACTGTGGCGACAATGGAGCTGGCGGACCAACTCGTTACAGCTGCAGTAGTCGAGCCGAATTTCACTGTGGAGCTGCCTTGCGTGCTGCCAAAGTTGGAGCCGCTGATGGTCACGCTTGTGCCTACAGGTCCGGAGGTTGGGCTCAGTGAGCTGATCGCCGGGCTGGAAGCGGCCGTTACGGTGAACGCGGACGTATTGCTGGTGCCTGCGCTTGTAGTGACGGTTACGTTTGTGCTGCCTGCAGACAGTCCTGTCGGCACATTGGCTACAATGGAGCTGGCCGACCAACTGGTGATTGTTGCTGTGGTCGAACCGAATTTCACTGTGGAGCTGCCTTGCGTGCTGCCGAAGTTGGAGCCGCTGATGGTGACACTTGTGCCTACAGGTCCGGAAGTCGGGCTAAGCGATGTAATCGCCGGAGCGGTCGAGCCGGTCGAGCCGATCGAAGTCGCGATTTGACCAGCCGGTACGGACAAGGTTTTTCCGTCGGAGAAGGTCACGGTGATCGCCGATGTGCCGGCGTTGTAAGCGACGTAGTTGCGTGTGGAGCCTTTTTTGAATACGCCGTAGGTTGGTACGTTTGCCGTTACGCTGGTATCGACTTGGCCAAGCGCTTGCATGTTGTAGAGGAAGCTGTACGTGTGCGCTTTCGTTTCGCCGTCCTCTGGCGTATAGCCCGTGTTGGCATTGTAAAGAGCAATCGCGCCGGTAGCGTCGTAGAGCGCCTGATACTCCCAGAAAATGTCCGGCCACATGTTCCAGTTGTTGTTGCCGCGTTCGGTTTGCAGCTGGTTGATGAATGATTGCGAATAAGTCGGGTTGTAGCCGAGATACATAGAGGCGCCGGTAACCGGCAAAATATTGATGCCGCGAATGGCTTGCGGATCGGCCGAGAACCAGGTCGCGTAAACGCTTTTGCCGCCCCAGATCATCGACGAGTAGTTGTGATTGTAGCCGGATTTGAAGTTCGTGCCGCTGGTGTTGAACCAGTATTCATTAATGGCATTAACTTCAGTGGTGTACAGGGAAATGCCGAGATCGCGAATGGTCGTATTGCCTGTTGCTTGGCCCCACAGGATCATCGCTTCCCATGCGTTGATGGCTTCGGACGACGACTCCTGATTGTTGCCGTCAGCAAACGGCGAATCCCCGGAGGCCCAAGAGTGGCCGGCATAAGGATCGAAGTTGCGCAGATAAGGAAAACGCGTATCGGTGCGGTCCCAGTTGGCGAAATCTTTGATCAGCAGGTTGACCATGCCGCCCCAGTTCGATTGCGAAGCCCACGTCGGATTGTTGCGGGCGACTTCAGCCGCTGCGCGCACCCAATAGCCATAGTGGAAATGGTGGTCGTTCAATTCGCCATCCGAGCCGTAGCTGGCCGGATAACCGATCAGTGTGCCCCAGTTGCCATCGTAATAGAACAGGTTGTTGCTTTTGCCGGAGGCGTTGAAGTTGCTGCTCAGCGTATTTTCCAGATACGATTCGAAGTTGCTGACCGCGGCGCTGTTGCCCGCTTGTTGAGCGATCGGCAGCAGGTTGGCGATCCGACCGAGATATTTGCCCAGCCAGTAGGTGTCTGTAGCGCCTACCGTATGATTCGCTTCGGTGCGAACCGCTTCGATTTGGCTATTCAGCGTCGAGGCGTTGTAGCTGCCGACAGCCGGGAGGTACGGCAGAATGCCCTGATACGTCATTGTGGTGGAGAAGGAGCTGCCGGAGAGCGTTTTCATCGTACCGCGCACGCTATTGTACGTGTAGGACAACAGCGAGTTGGAGCTGTTTTTCCACTGGTGCGGGTAGAGGGCGAAAATCGTTCCGGTTTGCGTGCCTTCTTTGGCCGATGTGGTTACGTTGTAAGTTGTCGTAACTTTGCTGGTCGAAGCGTTGTAGGAATAGCTTGTTTGCGTATCGGTGATAAATGAGTAGGCATACGTTTTAAAAGCGTTGAGCGTTGCCGTCGTATTATCGGGCAATACGGCTACGGAGAAATACGTTTTGCCGCCCAGATTGTTGGTCAGCGTAGCCGAGCCGATTCCGGACCAGGTCGTGCCGGTTGCGCCGAACAAGGCGTAGTGATGACCGTTTACGGTAACGCCGAGCACGTTGCTGGAAGCGGAGCCAGACCAGACAGTAGGCGTGGAGCTGAATGTCAGCTTGGGATTGCCGCCGGCATAAGTAGCGTACAGATACGGCACGCCGTGACCACTGGTAACGCGCATGGTGCCGCCGCCGCCGTTGTTCCACAGCATGGAGACGGTCCAGTCGGAATAGCCGTCCAGACGCGTGTCGGGGAAGGAGCTGGATGCGCTCGAACCGAGCGTGAAGTCAAGGGAATAAGCGCCGAACATGGCGTCGGCGGATGCCGATTGCACCGGATAGCTGACGCCGAGGCCGTCTGCTTTGGCTTGAATGCCGAACGGATGCGGGAACATCACGTCAGAGTATTGCTTCCAGGCCAGAGAGCTCCACCAGTCGTTGGTAGGTACGGCGCCGGTGACGCTGCTGGTTTTATAAATGGTGCTTTGCGGGCCGGTTGCTCCCGCCGGAAGCGTGTTGGTGTAGCTGCCTGCGCCTACAGTTACCGTAGCGGCCGAAGCGACGCCTGCGATAGAAGCGAGCATAGAGACGGTCATTGCTGCGGATAAGCCGAGGGAAAGCATTTTGTTTTTCCATGAAGCCATGAGTTTATACCTCCTAAATAGTCAGATGCGGTGGACAGAAGCTAATAAAAAGACAACGCCTCCTTCCCTAAAATTTTCCTTGAAAGCGCTTTTCACCGAGCGCTCCACTACATACTATTACGAAAAAATTCGGACGTCAATGAAAATCGTGAACGAAAATTTTCGATTTCTGGATTTTTGCGATAATGCTGAAATATTGGACGAGATATGCTTTGAAACGCTTGTAAATTGCATGATAAAAGCATTTTTGCATGAGTATAAGTGCGAAAAACGGCGAATTAATTAACGATGTAAAGAATGTTTGGAAGAAGAGATAGCGAAAATGTCCGAAAACTTTTAGTTATTTACTTGACTAAAGCTTGGGTTACGAAATATATTAGATGTAATAGTCGGCAAAGGCCGACTAAAATTTGGGGCGAGCTTTCGGCGTCTATATTTCACCATAGAAAGGAACTTGAACGATGGCCAATCGCGAACAATACCAGCAAATGAAATTCGGCAAGCGGATTCCGCTGCCGATTGATGAAACCGCTACCGCTGTACACCGTTGGCTGCACAAGCCTGTGCACAAAAGCCGCTTGCTCGATGCGGGCGAACACCTTGACCGCTGGGAGCATCAGGGACTTGGCGAGTTGGGGCTGACTGAGGAGCGCAGCTTGGACGGACGTCATGCCGTGCGGCTTTCTTCGGCTACCCTTTCAGATAAATCATACCAAACGGAGGCGCCGGGCCGATCCTACGGGAAGGCGCAGGCTTTTTTGAAATTTGACGGTGAGGACTGGACGGAGATGAATCGCATTTCGTTCTGGGTCTATCCGGATTTGCCGGGCTTTCGCAAGATTGTGCTGGAAGTAACGCTGCATAACGAAGGCGAGCTGATCAGCCCGGATAAATACAAGCGTGAAGGCATTAATTACGTGATGCTGGAGCCTGACAAGTGGAATCAAATTGTGTGGGAGATCGAGCATTTGCCGCGTGAACGCGTGACAGGCCTGGAGCTGGCGTACCGGCTTCAGGGCAGCGATGTCGGAGCCGCGACGACGGTGGCTTTCGACTTCAATCGGGTCGAGCTGCAACTGGTTGATCCCGATCATAACGAAGGCTGGCAGGTTGCGCCGGGCCAGATTGCTTTTTCCCATTCGGGGTATGACGTGCACGGTCTAAAGCAGGCGATTGCCAGTGGCGTGGCTGCCGAAAGCTTCGAGCTGGCGCAAGCGGCGGACGGAGCTGCGGTATTCACGGGACCGATTGTGAATGAAACAACGGCAACGGGAACTTTCCAGATTCTGGACTTTACGGCATACGCGGAGCCAGGGACGTATGTGCTGCGGGCAGGCGACATCACCAGCCGGGAGTTTGCGATTTCCGCCACGCCTTGGGAAGACAGCATCTGGAAGTCGATTAATTTCTTTTATTGTGAAAGGTGCGGTACGGAGGTGCCGGGCATACATGGCGTTTGCCACCGCGATTGGCTGGGCACGCATGGCGAGCATAGTATGGTCATCAATGGCGGCTGGCACGATGCCGGCGATTTGTCGCAAGGGCTGGTGAATACAGCTGAAGCGGTATATGCGATGCTGGCGCTGGCGCAGCATGTGCAAAGCACGGATGCCGGGCTGTACGAGCGGCTGCTGGAAGAAGCGCAATGGGGGCTGGACTGGATGCTGCGCACGCGTTTTGGCGACGGCTACCGGATGGTCTGGGCGACGATGGATTTGTGGACCGACGGTATTTTCGGCACTGCGGACGACGAGCAAAGCGAGGCGAAAAATGATCCGTTCTCGAACTTCACGGCTGCGGCGTCGCAGGCGCTGGCGTACAAGATGTATGGGCCGCACGACCGGATTCTTGCCGATTACTGCCTGCGGACGGCGGTTCAGGATTGGGGCTTTGCGCTGGAGCAGGTCAAGGAATGGGATGTGCTGCTGGCGTCGTCTGCGGTCCAAGCGGCTGCCGAGTTGTTCAAGGCGACCGGCGAGCAGGTGTATCTGGACAAGGCGGTGGAGCTGGCGCGTTTCGTGATGGATTGCCAGCAGGTCGAGCTGCCGGAGTGGGAAGTGCCGCTGAACGGATTTTTCTATAAAAAGCCTGGTTCCGGTCAGTTCGTTCACTACCATCACCGCGGGCACGATCAGGCGCCGATTCTGGCGCTTGGCGCTTTGTGCGAGTTGCTTCCGCAGCATGAGGATCAGCCGCGCTGGTATGCCGCGATTGGACTTTATGCGGATTTTGTCAAGAAAACGGCTGAATATATGGCTCCGTACTGGATGCTGCCGAATTCGATTTATTCGCTGGACGAGACGGACAATCCGGATTATCAGGAGCAGATTCGCGCAGGCGTTCGCTTGAGCGACAAGTTTTATTTGAAGAGATTCCCGATTTGGGGTGATTTCCGCGGCAATCTGGGCGTCGTATTGTCCAATGCCAAGGCGATTTCGTATGCGGCACGTTTGCGCGGCGATCGTTCTTTGTACGAACTGGCGCAAAAGCAGCTAGAATGGACCGTAGGCGCCAATCCGTTTGCGCAAAGTCTCATGTACGGGGAAGGTTATGACTATGCGCCGCAGTATACCGCGATGTCCGGCGATATTGTCGGCTCGCTGCCGGTCGGCATCCAGACAAAGCGCAATACGGACGAGCCGTATTGGCCGGTGCAAAATTGCTACAATTATAAAGAGGTATGGGTGCATCCTTCGTCCCGCTGGTTGTGGCTGATGTGCGACATGTCCGGCACGGGCTCCGTGAGCGGCGTCGCTCCGGGCGGCAGCGGGGGGCTTGAGATCCGCGAGCTGCAAACAGGCAAGCGCTACAGCGCGGTGGTGCGGGAGGACGGCGGCTTCGAGCTGCAGCTGCCATACGGCAAGTATGCTTTCGGCGACGGACAGCTGGAGCTGGATGTATTCCCGGGCGGCGTGTATGCCATTGAACTGACGCAAGCGGTCCGCTAAGTCAGCGGCGCGGGCGGCTGAGGGGTAGGCGGCGAGTTTTGCCTCCGCCGAGGCGTCGGCGGGCGTCGCTTGCTGCCGGGGGCAGAAGCTCGGCTTGACGAGCCGCGCCAAGCAGCTACAAATCAGGCTTTCGAGGGTTCTGCCTAAGCAGGCCAGAGCCGAACTACGCGCAAAAAGGACTGCGCCTGCCGGTAATAAACGGCAAGAGCAGTCCTTTTTGGCGTGCCCGAAATTCGTATAGGGAGAAAGCCATGTCCCGATTCACTGGCGAGCGGCCGAATTATAACGGTTCGACCTGCAGGTTGCAGGTTTGGCGGATGATCAGCTCCGGCTCCACCATGACCGAGCTCGACGAAAGCTGATTGTTGATCAGATCAAATAGCATCAAAGCTGCCAGCAAGCCGATTTTTTCCTTGTCCTGGCGTACTGTCGTCAGCGGCGGATCGATATATTTGCAAGCTTCAATGTCATCGCAGCCGATAATCGCGACATCGTGAGGCGTCGAATAGCCGTGTTCCTTCAGTGCGCGCATCGCGCCGATCGCCAGAAGATCGGATGCTGCGAACAAGGCGGTTGGCGGCGGTCCCTGCTGCAAGATGCTGCTCATCGCCGTGTAGCCGCTCTCTTCAAAGAAATCGGAGCCGTTGGCGAACCAGTTGTCGTTGATGGTCAAGCCGAAATTTTGCATCGCTTGCTTGAACGATTCCTCGCGCATCTTGGAAATCGGGCTCATCGTTGCGCCGAGGAAGCCGATTTCCTTGTAGCCCTGAAGGTAAAACTGCTCGACGACCTTGTAAGCGATTTTCGAATTGTCCGACATGATGAAGCCCGAACGCTTGCCCTTGAGCTCCAGGTCGATGCCGATGCATGGAATGTCGCTTTGATCCAGCTCGCTGATGCTTGGCTCCAGCTCATTGCCGTTGATCAGCACGCAGCCGTCGACTTGATAATAGTTGCAGCGGGCCAAGTAGTCCTCGCCGGCGCTATGAAACTTTTCGTTGGAAAAGAAAATAAGATCGTAGCCAAGCAGGCCGATTCGTTTCTTGAAGGAGTTGATGACATC
The DNA here is from genome assembly GCF_004514475.2 of Paenibacillus athensensis. Classification (GTDB taxonomy): domain Bacteria; phylum Bacillota; class Bacilli; order Paenibacillales; family NBRC-103111; genus Paenibacillus_AL; species Paenibacillus_AL athensensis. Next base: position 9,366 of record NZ_MYFO02000015.1, read on the forward strand.
TATAAAGAAAAGATGATTGAATTCCGCATTCACCTTGCCGGCGTAAATGACGCCGATCAAATTGGACTTTTTCGCCGCGGAAGCCCGCGAGGAAAAGGATGGCTGATAGCGATGCTCCTCAATAATTTTCATGACGCGCTGCTTGGTCTCTTCGCTGACGTCGTCGTAGTTGTTTAAAATTTTCGATACCGTCGATATGGAGACGCCGGCCAGCTTGGCAATTTCCTTAATTGTAATTTTCATAATGCTCACCTCGTTCTGTCTCCGAAAGCTTTTTCGTTTAATGAAAGTTTTCGTTAATTTTATATTATCATATTGAGCAATTTCGTCAATTGAATTTGTGCCTGAAAACGAAAAAACAGCAAAAAAACATAATATAACGCAATAAAACACCTAAAAAGCAAATCAAAGTGCATGTACATGGCAGACATTACCACCGTTAATTTTTTCAATGATAGTACGTTCTGCTAAAATTTATGAAAACTTTCGAAAAATCCACCTTTACAACAACGAAATTTTCGCCGATAATGGGGTAAAATAAGCATGCTGCGTTCTGCGTCTCTCCACAATCATGTCGGTTGAGGGGCGACGGAAGCGGCCGGTGAAGAGAGACTATTGCGCGGATCGCGCCGGGCTCTCTTTCCTTTTTACACCATCTAAAAGTGAGGGGACAACATGAAGAAGTCGAAGGTGGTTCCGAAGAGCATTCCTGGGAGAAGCAAGGCGCGGGAGCTGCTGCAAGCGGTGCGGCGCGGCGGGCGCTGGCGTTGGCCGGGCTTGCTGAATTCGGTGGGCAAGAAGCTGTTTTTGCTGTTCTTCGTCAGCATCGTGCTGTTTGTAGGCGTATCGGGGATTACGTCGTATCAAATATCCGGCTCCGTCGTCAAGTCGAAATATGCCGAAGCCACGCAGCAGACGATCCAGGAGGCGACGCAAAAGCTGGACATCTTGTTCCAATTGTATGAGGGTCTGGTGCTGCAAACTGGAACGAACTCGCAGATTCAGGATTATGCCAAGCTGATTTTCGAGAAAAAAGAGACGAGCGCAGTTGGCATCATTACCAATCTGAACAAAGTGAAGGCTTCGCTGCGCAGCAGCCGGCTGACGCTGCCGGGCATCGACAGCATCTCGATCATTCCCGAGGACATGCCGGACATGGTGTTCGAAGGCGGCGACTTGCCGGGGACGGTCCCGCGTGCCGGTCTGAACGAGCTGGGCTGGTATCACGCCATGCTGGAATCCAAGGATAAGCCGATTTGGCTGGCGACGAATCCGCAAGGGCATATTTACGAAACCGGGCATCCGGTGATTGCGGTCGGCAAGGTGTTTACGAATTATTATTCGAACAAGTCGGTTGTGGTGGTCGTTGAGGTCAATACGAAGGTGCTGGAGCAGCAGCTCGGCGGGATCGACCTGGGCACGGATAGCGCTGTGACGATTGTAGGAGCGGACGGCAATACGATTTACCAGAAGGAACAGGAGAAGATCGGCACGCCGTCGCCTTTCAAGGTGAAGGCAGACGGAGGCGTTGCGTATCAGGACGCCGAGGACGGACGATCCTTTCTCACGGTCAGCTCGCCGTCGGAGCGTACCGGCTGGAGCGTGCTCGGATTCGTGCCGGTGAGCGAAACGCTGAAGGATATGGACAGTATCTTCTACGCAACGCTGGTGATTGCGCTGGTTTCGGGCGTTTTCGCTTTGGTGATCGGCAACGTTGCGGTTCGGATGTTCGGCAAGCCGCTTGTCCGGCTGCGCAATCTGATGCGTTCCGGCGAGGAAGGCGATTTGAGCGTTCGCGCCAGCTTCGTATCCAATGACGAGATCGGCCAGCTTAGCGACAGCTTTAACCGGATGATGACGAAAATCAACGAGCTGCTTAGCCATACCCGCAGTTCGGCGAATCAGGTCCTGGAGATGTCGGCACAGCTTACGGAGGTTTCCGAGAAAACGGCGCATACCGCGCAAGAGGTGTCGCTGGTGATGGGGCAAATTGCCGACGGCACGTCGCATTTGGCGCAGGAGGCCGAGACGAGCAACAATATGAGCTTGACGATCAACGACAAGATTCACGATGTGGTGGAAGCGAATGAAGAGATGCACCGGCTGGCGGACAAAGTGCAGTCTTCAAGCGAAGCTGGCGTGCGCTATTTGCTGGAGGTCGTCGGCCATGCCGAGCAGACGGATCAGATGACGCGGGAAATGGCGGAAAAGGTGGAATCGCTCAAGGCAAGCGCGGAGTCGATTCGCAGCATCGTCGATTTGCTGAAAAATATTTCGCAGCAAACGAATGTGCTTTCGTTGAATGCCAATATTGAAGCGGCGCGGGCCGGCGCGGCGGGCAAAGGATTTGCTGTCATTTCGAACGAAATTCGCAGTTTGGCCGATCAATCCAAGGAGTCGCTGAAGGTCGTCGAGCAGTTCACGCTCAATATCCAGCAGGAGGTGGACGGCACGGTGGGCGTGCTGACGCGGGCCCGGCCGCTGTTTGCGCGGCAAATCAGCGCGGTGCGCGAGTCCGGCACGATTTTTCAGCAGGTCGAGCAGCGAATGGGCGAGTACAAGAGCCAGCTGGAGCTGGTGTCTGCCCATATCGGTACGCTGCAGGGCATTCAGGCGAAGATGAACGAGACGATCAGCGGCGTCAGCGCGGTATCCGAGGAGGCAATGGCATCGACGGAGGAGGTTGCTTCGCTTACCGAAAACCAGCTTTTCGTGAGCCGCGAGGTGGTCGATATTGCCCGTCAGCTGGAGCGGCTTTCCGAGGGATTGTCGGTGAATTTGTCCAAATTTAAGGTCAAAGAGTAGGTATTCGTGGAAGAAAGCGGATACACAGACGTTAACTCGAAATATTTTTCGAGCGTGATTTCGTGCTTTTTCGCTGCTTGGTCCAGAATTTGTCGAATGAAAGCGGAATTACGCATATTTTCACGAAAAATAGTACAGGGTATTTAAAAAAAGTACTTTACATTTACGAAAATTTCGGTAATAATATGGTTGTGGGACGAAACAATTTCAGAACAATACTCAAGAAGACTCAAGGGGGAAATGAAATGCTTAAAAAATGGTCTGTAGGACTCGTATCCGTAGTCGTAGCGGCATCTCTCGCCGGTTGCGGCGGAACCAGCACGGATTCCGGCAGCAGCGCAACAACATCGCCAGCTGCAACCGACGCGCCGAAAACTGATTCGGGCAAAGCGGTAACGCTGAAAGTGATTCACTGGAAAAACGAGGCGGCCAACAAATGGTTTGACAAATTCAACAAAAAATTCGAAGAGAAGTACCCGAACATCAAAATCGACTACACGACGGTTCCTTCCGACGATACGTTCAAACAACTGCAACAAACGCGTATCCAAGCGAATGACGTTGACGTCATCACGAACCTGTCCGCTCTGGTAGGCGCACCTGCCGACTGGTCGAAAGGCGCAGCCGACCCAACTTGGAAACAATGGATCGACGCCGGCCTGATCGCCGACCTGTCCGACCAACCATTCATCAAAAACTACACGCCTGAGTCGATTAAAGACGGCGGCACTTACAATGGAAAAGTCTACGGTATCACAACCGGTTCGGTTGCGTTCTCGGGTCTCTTCTACAATAAACAAATTTTCAGCGACAATGGCTTGAAAGTTCCTACTACTTGGGATGAGTTCGTAGCTGTATGCGACGCGCTGAAAGCGAAAGGCATCGCGCCAATCGGTTTCGCCGGCAAAGACATCTGGCCGATCAACCTGGCGGTTCAAGGTCTGCAAGCAAGCGTTCACAAGGATCAGCTGAGCTACATCAAAGGCTTGTGGGACGGTTCCAACAAGTTTAACGATGCCGAGTCGATGGATATCCTGACGAAAGCTCAAAAAATGATGGGTTATGCAGTTGACGGCTTCATGGGTGTTGACTACGGCTCTCTGCCAGGTCTGTTCGCTCAAGGTAAAGTAGCTATGATCGCTGACGGTACTTGGGACGCTCCAACGATTGCCGCTGCCAACCCTAACCTGAAATTCGGTTACTTCCCGATTCCAGGCAGCAGCGACGCCGCTCAAAACAAATCGCTTGCCGGTAAATATGACATGACGTTCATGGTTGCCGAAAAATCGAAAAACAAAGAAGCAGCCCTGCAATACCTGAGCTTCTTCTCCGAGCCGGCTAACTACGCTGAATACGTTAACGACGTAGGCTTCCTGCCAGTTCAACCGAACGTTGATCTGAAAAGCGAATTCATCAAAGAACTGACGCCTAACATGGAAGGCTTCAAACTGGCATGGGATCAGCTCTTCATCAACCGTAACAATGCTGGTGAGCACGTAGCTGGATCCAGCGTTCATGCTGAGTTCCTGGCTCCTGCAGGTCCAATCAAAACCGTTCAAGAGCTGGCTGATCTCTCGCAAAAAGAGTGGGACGCAGCGAAGTAATAATCGAATAAGCCTTTAACCTGATTTAGGGTCTGAGCAACTTGTCAGGCCCTAAATCTATAACAAAACAGCTATGACTGGAATGAGGTGTGAAGATGTATCCATTCGCAAGAGGGTTTGGCAAGCATGTGCCACTGCTGCTTCTTTTGCTTCCCCTGGGTTTGTATGTACTGTTCGGATTGCTGCCGTCACTCGGCACAGTGGTGTTTTCCTTCACAAATATGACCGGTTTGCCAGGTCAAGATTGGCATTTTGTCGGATGGCACAATTTCCATCGTTTCTTTTTCTCCTCTGACCAGCATGAGCGTCTTGTCGCGATTCGCCGCACGCTCGTTTTCTCGGCAGCGGTTACGGTTTTGCAAAACGGCATCGCGTTGTTTGTCGCCGTATTAATTAACCAGCGCCTGAAGGGCGATTCCTTTTACCGCGCGGTATTTTTTCTCCCGGTTGTACTCGGTGTTACGGTTTCCGGCTTGATCTGGAAAATGATGTTTAACTCGATGGATGGTCCCGTGCAAAAATTGATCGGACTGTTCGGCTGGCATTCGAATTTCTTGGGCAGCTACGACGCTGCGTTCCCGCTCGTTATTTTCGTGCAAATCTGGATGTACATGGGCTACTCGATGGTGATCTTTCTCGCCGGTTTGCAAACGATTCCAAAAGACTTGTACGAAGCCGGTTATATTGATGGCACGACGCCTTGGCAAGCTTTCCGCAATATTACATTCCCGCTGATCGCTCCATCCTTTACGGTCAACATTCTGTTGTCAATGATCGGCGCTCTGCAAACCTTTGATACGATTTTTGTTCTGACACAAGGCAAATTCTACACCAACACCCTCGCGGTGGACGTGTTTAACGCAGCGTTTAACGGCACCCTTGATCTGGGTTACGCTTCCTCTGTTGCTATGATTCAGTTCGTATTCGTGTTCGTGGTCGTCATCGTTTCCCAGTATTACCTGAGAAAAAGAGAGGTGCAGATGTAATGAAGGTGAATCGTACGCTGCAGATTGCCTCTTATATTGTTATTTTGGTGCTGATCGCGCTTTACGTGATTCCGCTGTTTCTGGTTCTGAACACATCGGTGAAAACGGTGGAGGAGTTCAATTTAAGTCCGAACGCTCTGGCCACCTCCATTCATTTGGGCAATTTTGTGAAAGCCTGGCAGCTTGGCAATTTTGAAAAATACTTCTTGAACAGCTTGCTGTACACGTCTGTTGCTACTGTACTGACCGTTCTGCTCTCGCTGTTTGCTGCTTTCCCGCTTGCCCGGGGTTATGTCAAATGGAGCTCAGCCATTTACTTATTTTTCTTGCTTTCGATTTTCCTGCCGAACCCGATGGTTCCGCAGTTCAAAATGATTCAATGGATGCATCTGTATAACAATCCGATCGGTTACATGATTCTCAAAACGACGGGAACCGGCATCGTATTCATGATGTTCGTCGGTTACATTAAATCGATTTCGAGAGATTTGGACGAAGCGGCCGGCATGGACGGCTGCGGCTACGGACGCTTCCTGTTCTCCATCGTGTTCCCGCTGATGAAGCCGGTGGTGGCGACAGGCATTACGCTGACGGCGATTCAGACATGGAACGATATCATCGGTCCGACGATTTATTTGTCCAACGAAAAATATGCGCCGGTGACGAAGGGGCTGTTCAGCTTCTACGGGCAATACACGAACCAGTGGCCGCTGCTGGCGTGCGGCATCATGATCATTGTGCTTCCGCTGATTATTCTTTATCTGTTCGTACAGCGCTATCTGGTAGACGGTGCTTTGGCCGGTGCGGTGAAATCGTAAGCCGCCGGAGGAGAACTACAAAATACAAGGGCAAGTGGGGAGAGCTGTATGAGTCGTTTTTTACAGGATTTTATATGGGGAACGGCAACCTCATCTTACCAGATTGAGGGAGCCGCTTACGAGGACGGCAAAAAGGCATCGATTTGGGATACCTTTTGCCAAGTGCCCGGACGTATTGTGAATAACGATCACGGCGAGGTGGCCTGTGATCACTACCACTTATATAAGGAAGACATCGCGCTTTTAAAAGAACTGAATATGCAGTCGTACCGCTTTTCGGTGTGCTGGCCGCGGATTTTCCCCGACGGTGCCGGCAAACCGAACGAAAAAGGGCTTGATTTCTACAAACGGGTTGTTGACGAGCTGCACAAGCAGCAGATTCATCCGCTATTGACGTTGTATCACTGGGATCTGCCGCAGGCGCTGCAAGAAAAGGGCGGCTGGGCGAATCGCGATACGGTGGAGCGCTTTGGTGAGTTCAGCTCCTACATGTATGAGCAGTTTGGCGACGTGATCAACGATTGGGTGACGATCAACGAGCCTTGGGTTATTTCGTATCTCGGACATTACACCGGCGAGCACGCTCCCGGAATTACCGATATATCCGCCTTTCTGAAGTCGGCTCATAATGTGCTGCTGGCGCATGGCGAAGGCGTGCAGCGCTTCCGTCAAAGCAAGGCGAAGCACGGCAAGATCGGCATTGTACTGAATGTGGCGCAGGTGTATCCGGCCAGCGATTCGGCGGAAGACCGTCAAGCGGCTCATGTGTGGGACGGCCTATTGAACGCTTGGTTCATCGATCCTGTCTTCAAGGGGCGTTATCCGCAGTACATGCAGGATTTGTACGGCAAGCTGACCGACCTGAGCTTCATTCAACCCGGCGATCTGGAATTCATCTCGCAAAAAACGGATTTCCTCGGCATCAATTATTATTCGGTAGCCCGCGTCAAGCAGGGCGACAGCGCATTCGGTACGGAGCTGGTCAAGGTGGCCGAGCCGGTCACGCATATGGATTGGGAAATCGCTCCGCAAGGACTGGTCGATATCCTCAAGCGGCTGTCGGCCGATACTGAAGGAAAGCTGCCGATCATTGTAACCGAAAACGGAGCCGTGTACGACGATGTCGTAACGCCGGAAGGCGAGGTTCATGATGACGAGCGTCTTGATTATGTGAAAAAGCATATCGAGGCCTGTCAGCAGGCCATTGCCGAAGGCGTCGACTTGCGCGGGTACTACATCTGGTCGATGTTGGACAATTTCGAATGGGCGTTTGGCTATGATAAACGGTTCGGCATGGTGCATGTCGATTTCGAGACGCTGAAGCGCACTCCGAAAAAAACCGCTTACTGGTACCGTGATTTCATTAAAAACAGCACGACGGGATCGGTTGTAGACACTGCCTCCAGATAAAAGGATGAGGGCAGCCGAGCCGGCTGCTCTCTGTTTCATCCTGTGATGTCCAGCTTCCGCGTAAAATGCGGTCGTTCCATGTCGAAGGACTCCATCCGGAGTTTTTCTATAAAGCTTTTCCGTTGCGTTCGGTGTTTATACCCGGCGTAACAGCTGCTTCAACACGTTTATTTCAGGAAGGAGCAAGTAAGATTTATGAAGAAAAAGATGAATTTGCTCACCCGCAGCGTCTCGCTCGTCATGGCTTCTCTGCTGGTTGTTCCCAGCGTTGGCTTTGCCGCCGACGGCGGACAAGCGTCGCAGGCGTTCAGCGACCTGCCAAGCTCGCATTGGGCTTCGGCTGCACTGAATCACTGGCAGCAGTTGGGTATCGTAGAAGGCTATGAGGACGGAACGATCCGTCCGGAGAAATTGATTTCACGCGCAGAGTTCGCAACGGTGATGAACCGCATCTTCGGTTATCAGGCGGAAGCGGCATCGGCGGGCAACGACGTAGCGGCCGGCGCTTGGTATCGCGCGGATATGGCCAAAGCGCTTGAGGCCGGATATTACACGGCGGATGCCCAAGGCAACGTGATGCCGGATGCACCGCTTAGCAGAGCGGCTGCGGTAGTGGCCCTGCAGGCGATTTTTGGTTTTGTAGGCCAAGATGGAAGCGCATCCACGTTCAGCGATGTGGCCCAATTGGACGCAGCGACGCAAAGCGCGATTGCCGCTTTTAGCTCGCTGGGCTATCTGGAAGGCTTTGAAGACGGCACGTTCCGCCCGGAAGCGACGCTGACGCGCGCGCAGCTGATGACGCTCGCCGAGCGGCTGGTCGGTTATCTGGGCCAAGATGCCGCTGAAACGACAGCAGGCGAAGTAGACGGCAACGTGGTTGTTAATCATCGCGACGTTGTATTAAAGGATACGGTCATTGACGGCAATTTGTATCTGACTCCGGGAATTGGCGACGGAGACGTGAAATTGAATCACGTGACGGTTAAAGGGAAAACGTTTATCCAAGGCGGCGGCGAGCATAGTATCTCGGTCGAGAACTCCGAGCTCGGCGAAGTGGAAGTCAACAAAAAGGACAATCATGTGCGGCTGTTCGTTACCGGATCCAGCTCGGTTGGCAAGGTAACGCTTTCTTCGGGAGCCAAGCTGGAAAGCGCCGACGTCAGCGGCGACGGCTTCCGCGAAGTCATCATTCATTCGAATATCGATCATGCGGACTTGTCCGGCAGCTTCGGCAAGATCAGCACCTTGCAAAAAAATGAAAATGACGCGCCTCCTCTGATATCGATTTCAGGAACGGTCGACGAATTGAACCTGAACAGCAAAACGAAGGTCACCTTGTCCGACAATACGGTCGTGAAAACGCTGAACGCCGATCCGAAAGCGAAGGATTCCAGCGTTGAAGGCAACGGTAAAATCGAGAAAACGAACAACCAGGCGGGTGGCTTGAAGGTTAAGGGCTCGGATGTGCCGGTAACGCCTGGCGGCTCCGGTGCTGAAAGTTCAAACGCTCCGGTATCGGGCGGCTATTCGAATTCGATGCCAGTATTAAACGTGACCGCAGCTCCGGGCAGCGAGGCGAAAACAACCAAGCTTTCCGGTTCAATCCCCGAGGGTCATCATCTGATCGTCAAAGTATCGAATACAAAAGTAAGCACGCCGGCGAACGGTTCCGTAGCGCCAAGCGGTGCGGGTGTGATCGATCCGTATACGATCGGCAACGACATTCCGAACGTCGATGTGGAGAACAATAAATATTTGGCGGTTTACCAAGTAAATCCGAATAACCGTGTTGTGAAGTTCCGCCAGTTTACGCTGACGCAAGCCGAGGTCAACATTTGGCAGCTCAGCTTCTCCGATGAATTTGACGGTACCGGATCGCCGGATTCCAACAAATGGACATACGATATCGGGACAGGCAGCGGTGGCTGGGGCAACAATGAGCTGGAGTACTATACCGACCGTACCGACAACGCCAAGCAGGAGAACGGTGAGTTGGTTATTACGGCCCGCAAAGAAAGCTATGGCGGCATGGGTTACACGTCGGCCCGTTTGAAAACGATGGGAAAACACGCTCAAAAATATGGCAAGATTGAAGTCAGAGCCAAAACGCCGGAAGGCTCCGGCATGTGGCCGGCGATCTGGATGCTGCCAGAAGACAACGATTACGGTACATGGGCGTCATCCGGTGAAATTGACATTATGGAGAATAAAGGCCGCTTGCCACATGAGGTATACGGCACGATTCACTACGGGGAGCAGTATCCGGGAAATACGTACACCGGCAAAGCTTATCAGTTCCCGAACAATGGCACTGTAGCCGATTATCATGTGTATTCGCTGGAGTGGGAACCGGGTGAAATGCGCTGGTACGTCGACGGACAACTGTATCAAACGCAAAATGACTGGTACAGCAAAAGCTTGAATCAGCCTGCGAACAATACGTATCCGGCACCTTTTGACAAGCCGTTTCATTTGATTTTGAACCTGGCTCTGGGCGGTAACTTCGATGGCGGCATTGTTCCTGCCGACTCGCTGTTCCCGAATACGATGAACGTTGACTATGTCCGTATCTACGACATGGTTGGCAAATCTTATCGTCAGCCGACGCCTCCAGGTGTTGTAAAAGAGCCGCTTCCAAGCGATGCGCGTCTGCCTAGACCGGACGGCAACTTGTTGTACAACTCCAGCCTGACGGAAGATGCGCCGGGCGTAGCGAACCTGCTTAACAATCCGAATGATCCGAACACGAGCGTACCGAATACCGACTACTGGTCTCTTTTTCAAGGTGAAGGCGGCGTAGGCTCAGTTTCTGTCGACGATCTGAACGGAACGAAATTTGCCAAAATTTCCATTACTAACGGAGGCTCGCAATCGTATTCGGTCCAGCTGCTGAATACACTTTCGATTGCCAAAGGACGTTTCTACAAGCTGAGCTTTGACGCCAAGTCGACGGCAAGCCGTCCGCTGACGGTGAAGGTGACGGGTGGAGCCAGCCGTGGCTTTGCAGCTTATTCGCAAGCCAACACCGTTTCGCTGACCGATCAGGTCAAGCATTATGAAATGATGTTCCAAATGAAACAGGACACGGACATCGCGGCCAGAACGGAATTTAACTCTGGCTTGAACGCGAATACGGTCTGGATCGGCAATGCCCGCGTCGAAGAGATCGATCATATCGCGGTAGACTATGACGCTGCCAAAGAGCCGCTGGATGGAGACGGCAACCGCGTCTATAACGGTACATTCGATCAGGGCGACCAAACACGTATGAACTACTGGCATCTGACAACCTCTGGCGGAGCAACGGCTACGGGTTCCGTATCCGAGCAAGATCGCTGGTTGGCGGTGAATGTGACCAATGCCGGAGACAGCAGCCTGGGATCGGTGCAATTGCTGCAAAAAGGTGTTCAACTGCAGCAAGGTCAAACCTATGATGTTACGCTTGACGCTTCAACGGGCGCGGACCGTCCGATTGAAGTCGAGCTGCTGAGCAAGGACGGAGCCGTATCTTACGGCAAGCAAAGCGTCACGCTGAATAGCCGCAACTTTGATCAATTTAAAGTGTCCTTCCCGGCTGTATCGGCTACCGATAAAGAAGCACAGTTTGTGATTCGTCTTGGCGGCGCGCAGGCTTCCAACATTTTGCTTGATAATATCAAACTCATTCAAACGAGCGTTTACATCGATCCAAGCGTGAAGCTGTTCCCGCTGACAAACGGCGGATTCGACGGCACCATCGCGCCTTGGCAGGAAGTGAATGCCGGCGGTTTTGCAACGGCGGCGCTGAGCGGCTCCGAAGCGAAGGTTTCCGTAACCAATAACGGCGGCGGCGATCCGTGGGGCATTATGTTTATGCAAGACGGCGTAGCGTTGTCCAAAGGAATGACCTATACGGTTGAATTCTCCGCCCGTTCGACGGTTGCCCGTAAAATGGAGATCGATCTGGAGAATGCTTCGTACACCCGTTTCTTTGATGAAACCGTTAGTCTCACTAACGATATGCAGCGCTACAAATTCGAATTCAAAATGACCAAAGACGATACGGCTGCACTGAAATTCTTCCTCGGCAAAATTGCTGGAGAATCGGCAATTACGACGGCTCACGACGTTTACATTGACGACGTAGTTGTTGAAGTAAAAGGTGCGCGCCAGTATGCGAACATGCTGCAAAGCGGCACGTTTGATAACGGCTCCACAGGCTGGGATTCGTTCTTTAACACAGGCGAAGTAACCGGCAGCCTTGCAACGGTTGACGGCGAGCTGAAGGCTTCCGTGAGCGGCACAGGCGGCCAGAACTGGAACGCGCAGGTGTTCCACAACGGCTTGTCGCTGGTGAAGGATAAAGCATATCAGCTGACCTTCGATATCAGGTCTTCCGTGAATCGAGACGTAAACGTTGTGGTCGAGCATAACGGCGATCCGTACACGAAATATCTGGACAAAACGATTGGCGCTACGGTGACAGGTGCGACTTACAGCTACCTGTTCACGATGCCGGTTAATGACGCCGGAGCGCATTTGAACTTCATGCTGGGTCTGATCAACAACCCTGTCTCGGTCAGCCACGATGTCTACTTCGACAACGTGAGCCTCGTTGAAGTGAATCCGCTGCCGCTGCCTCCGGCTGAAGGCCACGCACTGCTGAACGGCGATTTCGATACAAACGTCGATAACTGGAGCGTCTATAAAGCAGATGGCTCGGATGCCCAAATCAGTGTGGTGGACGGCAAGTTGCAAGTGCTGTTCCCGAACTACGACGGTTGGGAAAAATGGTCGACGCAAGTATACCAAAACGGTCTGAAGCTGGAAGCCGGCAAGACGTATAAACTCAAGTTCGATGCAGCGGCGAATCCTGGCAAAGAGATCAAAGTGGAGATTCTACGTTTGGACAATTCGGCGTTGCTCGTCACGCAAGCGTTGAACCCGGATTCCACGAACCATACGTATACGTATCAGTTCACAGTAAATGGGGATACGGAGCAAAATGCCAAGCTGGCGTTCCTGCTCGGCGGCAATCATCTGGATGGAGCCGATTTCCCTGATGGCGCAACGATTACGCTGGATTCGATCAGCATTACGGAAGTTAACTAACTTGAAGTAAGGCAAGGCCGCTCTTCTGCGACAGCAGGAGGGCGGTTTTTTTGATGTTTTCTGATAAAAAGCACCGAACGACGCTAAAAAATTCGACAAAGCCGTGGCGCAACGGAATGTTCGGATTTTCATGTGAAAAAGCGAACTTTTTAAAAACAAAATACGAAAATCGTTCGCTTTTTCAAATTGACACCCAATGCGGATTGCTGGTAAACTAGATAGGCGGGAAAAGCTTTCCGACTAACTGAAAATGTCGAATTGACTCGTATAATGTCGGGAATACGGCCTGAAAGTTTCTACCCAAAAACCGTGAATTTTTGGACTACGAGGAAGCGAATGCGGGGAACCATAGAAGGACATGGTCTGTTTGCATTCGGTTCTTTTGCTGTCCGGCGAGTAGAATGGCAAATTCTATTTCTGGGCATTTTTTGTTTGCAAAGAAAGAAGAAAGTAGGTTTATCATGACAGTACGTGTGGGTGTCATAATGGGAAGCCAGTCGGATTGGGAGACGATGAAGCTGGCTTGTAACATGCTGGACGAGCTGGGCGTGTCTTACGAGAAGAAGGTCGTCTCGGCGCATCGTACGCCGGATTTGATGTTTGAGTACGCGGAATCGGCGGCAAGCCGGGGACTGCAGGTCATTATAGCCGGAGCGGGCGGGGCGGCGCATTTACCAGGGATGGTAGCGGCCAAAACCGAGCTTCCGGTTATTGGTGTTCCGGTCAAATCGTCCACGCTTAACGGGCTGGACTCCCTGTTGTCGATCGTCCAGATGCCGACCGGCGTGCCGGTGGCGACAGTCGCGATCGGCAATGCCGGAGCCGCCAATGCAGGCTTGTTGGCTGCGCAAATTCTTGGCGCGTTTGACAGCGAGCTGCAGGGACGCATTCGCGAGCGCCGCGAGCGCATTCGCCAGACTGTTATAGAGAGCAGTGACTTGTCATGACGGAAATGAATGTCATTAAGCCGGGCGCGACCATCGGCGTTCTCGGGGGCGGTCAGCTCGGACGTATGCTGGCGCTGGCCGGCCGCAATATGGGCTATCGGTTCGTTACGCTCGATCCGACAGAGGACGCGCCTTGCGGTCAGGTTGCCGACGAGCAGCTCGTTGCCGGGTACGACGACGTGGCTGCAGCGCGACGCTTGGCTGCGTTGTCCGACGTGATTACGTATGAATTCGAGAACGTCGATGCGGAAGTGACCGAGATTCTGATGAAGGAATCCTACGTGCCGCAAGGCAGCAAGCTTTTATATACAACGCAGCATCGGCTGCGCGAGAAGCGGGCGATCGAAGCGGCGGGCGTGCCGGTTGCGCCTTACGAGGAAATCGTCAGCGCTGCGCAGCTGCGCGAGGCGGCGACCCGCTTTGGCGTGCCGTGTGTGCTCAAGACAGCGACCGGGGGCTACGACGGCAAGGGCCAGTGGGTGATTCGCTCGCTGGACGAGACGGACGAGGCTTATGCGACGCTGAGCAAGGCCGGGACGGAGCTCGTGCTGGAGCAGTTCATTCATTTTGAAAAGGAGCTGTCGGTCATTGCTGCACGCAGCCCGCGCGGCGAGACGAAGACGTTCCCTGCGGCAGAGAACGAGCATGTCGAGAATATTCTTCATCTGTCGATTGTGCCGGCGCGCATCGCCGAGGACATTCAACGCGAAGCCGAGCGGCTTGCCGCACGTATTGCCGATGCGTTGGGCGTGATTGGCTTGATCGCGGTAGAGCTGTTCCTGACGAGAGAGGGTCAGCTGTATGTGAACGAGCTGGCGCCGCGGCCGCACAATTCCGGCCACTATACAATGGAAGCGTGCCGGACTTCGCAATTTGAGCAACACGTGCGGGCCATTTGCAACCTGCCGCTTGGCTCAACGGAGCTGTTGTCGCCGGTGGTGATGGTGAATGTGCTCGGCGAGCATGTGGAGCCGCTCCTGGACTGGATTGGCCGGCCGGAATGCGAAAGCGAAGCCGTGTGCGCGAAGGTGCACCTGTACGGCAAGCATGAAGCGAAGCACAAGCGCAAGATGGGCCATGTGAACCTGCTTGTGCAGGACATTGGACAAGCGATGGATTGGATAGAACGCTCGGAGATTTGGAAAAGTAAGTAAATGAGAAAACGGAGGATCGGCCATGATTGATCGTTACAGCCGCCCGGAAATGGCGCAGATTTGGACTGAGGAGAATAAATTCAAGGCTTGGCTGGAGGTAGAGATTTTATCCTGCGAAGCTTGGTCCGAGCTTGGCGTTATTCCCAAAGAGGACGTGCAGACGCTGCGTGCAAACGCCAGCTTTAACATTGACCGCATTTATGAAATCGAGCAGGAAACGCGCCATGACGTCATTGCTTTCACGCGCGCCGTTTCGGAAACGCTGGGCGCTGAGCGCAAATGGGTGCATTATGGTCTGACCTCGACGGACGTCGTTGATACGGCGCTGGGCTACCTGCTGCGTCAAGCCAACGAAATTCTCGAAAAGGACATCGTGAATTTCATCGAAATTCTCCGCGACAAGGCTGTGCAGTACAAGCACACCGCAATGATGGGCCGCACGCACGGCGTCCATGCCGAGCCGACGACGTTTGGCTTGAAGATGGCCCTGTGGCATGAAGAGATGAAACGCAATCTGGAACGCTTCCGCTTTGCCGCCGACGGCGTGCAATACGGCAAAATTTCCGGCGCAGTGGGCACCTACGCAAACATTGATCCGTTCGTCGAGCAATATGTGTGCGGCAAGCTCGGCACGAAAGCGGCGCCGATTTCGACGCAAACGCTGCAGCGCGACCGTCACGCCGAATATATGGCGACGCTGGCGCTGATCGCGACTTCGCTCGACAAGTTCGCGACCGAAATCCGCGCGCTGCAAAAGAGCGAGTTCCGCGAAGTCGAGGAGCCGTTCGCCAAAGGCCAAAAGGGCTCGTCGGCGATGCCGCACAAGCGCAATCCGATCGGCTGCGAAAGCATCTCCGGCCTGTCGCGCGTCATTCGCGGCCACATGCTTTCCGCTTACGAGAACGTACCGCTGTGGCATGAGCGCGATATTTCGCACTCCTCGGTCGAGCGGATCATCCTGCCGGATGCGACGACGCTGCTGAACTACATGCTGAACCGCTTCGGCAACATCATCAAGAACCTGACCGTGTTCCCTGAGAACATGAAGCGCAATATGCGCAGCACGTACGACGTGCCGTTCTCCGGCCGCGTCATGACCAAGCTGATCGACAAAGGCTTCAGCCGCGAGCAGGCGTACGATACGGTGCAGCCGCGGGCGATGCAGGCGTGGGAGGAGCAGCGCTCGTTCCGCGATATCGTGACCGCCACGCCGGCGATCACCGAGGCGCTGAGCGCCGAAGAAATCGCCGATTGCTTCGACCCGAGCTGGCATCTGAAGCACGTGGATACGATTTTTGACCGTTTGGGCTTGAAATAAAGAAGGGACGTGACCTGTGGCAAACGCGGCACTGGATTCCGCACAGGCGCTGATTAAAGCGCCCTTGGTGCACAAAGGCAAGGTGCGCGAGCTGTACGACCTTGGGGAGCATTTTCTGATCGTCGTAACGGACCGCATTTCCGCTTTCGATTACATTCTCCGTCCGGGCGTTCCGGACAAGGGCTACGTGCTGAATACGCTCAGCAAGTTCTGGTTCGACAAGACGTCTGATTTCATGAACAATCACGTCGTACATACCGACGTTGAGCAGTTGACGGACATCGTGCCTGACGCGGCAGCGCGCGAGCTGCTCAAGGACCGGATCATGGTCGCGAAAAAAGCGGAGCGCATTTCGATCGAATGCGTCGTGCGCGGCTACATCACCGGCAACGGCTGGCGGCAATATCAGCAAACGGGCGAAATCAACGGGCAGAAGCTGCCCGAAGGCCTGCGCAAGAACGAAGCGTTCGCGCAGCCGATTTTTACCCCGGCGGCCAAAAACGATGTCGGCCACGACGAGGACATTTCGGTCGAGCAGATGAAGGCGCTCGTTGGCGAAGCGCTGACGCTGGAGCTGCAGGACAAGAGCATTCAGCTCTACACGCTGGCCCGCGATTACTGCGAAAGCCGCGGCATAGTGCTGGCGGATACGAAGTTTGAATTTGGCATCTACGGCGGCGAAGTAATTATTATCGACGAGTTGTTTACGCCGGATTCGTCGCGCTACTGGTCGAAGGACAAATACGCGCTCGACATCGAGATTGATTCGATGGACAAAGAGCCGGTCCGCACCTATTTGGCCGGGTCGGGTTGGGATAAAAACAGCGAGCCGGACGAGCTGCCGCAAGCGGTAGTCGAAGAAACGTCGCGCAGATATAAAGAAATACTCCATCGGTTGATGGGCGAATAGGTGAAGGAGGAGAACGAGAGATGAAAGCGACCGTTTACGTAACGATCAAACAAAACGTTCTGGACGTGCAAGGAACTGCGGTGCAAGGCGCGCTGCATTCGATGGGATTTGAAGAGGTAGGCAAGGTGCGGATCGGCAAATATCTGGAGCTGGAGCTGGGTGAAGTGGGCAAAGCGGAGGCTGAAGCGCGGATCAAGGAAATGTGCGAAAAGCTGCTGGCCAACACGGTTATCGAAGATTACCGCTACGAATTGGCTTAGGCCACACCAAAGGATGAAGGAGGGCAACGCCATGAATTTTGCGGTTCTCGTATTTCCGGGATCGAACTGCGACATCGACTGCTACAAGGCGATCGAAGACACCATCGGCCAGCCGGTCGATTACGTATGGCATACGGCGGACGATTTGTCCAAATATGACTGCATCCTCGTGCCGGGCGGATTCTCGTACGGCGACTATCTGCGCTGCGGCGCTATCGCCCAGTTCACGAACGTGATGAAGGCGGTTGTGAAGGCGGCTGAGGAAGGTAAATACATTCTCGGCATTTGCAACGGCTTCCAGGTGCTGACCGAAGCCCGTTTGCTGCCGGGCGCGCTGCTGCGCAATAACGGCATGAAGTTCCGCTGCCATCAGACGCTGCTGCAGGTCGTGAACAACACGACGGCGTTCACCCGCGATTACGCGGAGGGCGAAGTGATCGACATTCCGATTGCGCACGGCGAAGGCAACTACTACTGCGACGCCGACACGCTCAAGGAGCTGCAAGAAAACAATCAAATCGTGTTCCGCTATGCGGCCGGCACCAATCCGAACGGTTCGGTCGACGATATTGCGGGCATTTGCAACCAAGCGGGCAATGTTGTTGGTATGATGCCCCATCCGGAGCGGGCCATTCACGAGCTGCTCGGCTCGGCGGACGGCAAACGGATGTTCACATCGATTTTGAGTACGTGGAGGGAAAAACATGACGCAGCAGCTATCCGCTAAGGAGCCGAACGCTCAGCAAATCGCGGACCAGAAAATCTACAAGCAGATGGGCGTCACCGACGACGAGTACGCCAAAATTTGCGGCTTTCTCGGACGCAACCCGAACTACGTGGAAATCGGCGTATTCAGCGTCATGTGGTCGGAGCATTGCTCTTATAAAAACTCCAAGCCGGTGCTGCGTAAGTTCCCGGTTACCGGACCGCGCGTCCTGATGGGACCGGGCGAAGGCGCGGGTATCGTCGACATCGGCGATAATCAAGCTGTTGTATTCAAAATCGAAAGCCATAACCACCCGTCGGCAATCGAGCCTTATCAGGGCGCGGCGACAGGCGTGGGCGGCATCATCCGCGACATTTTCTCGATGGGCGCTCGTCCCGTTGCGCTGCTCAACTCCTTGCGCTTCGGCAAGCTGACGAACGACCGCGTCAAATATTTGTTCGAGCACGTCGTATCTGGCATCGCCGGTTACGGCAACTGTATCGGCATCCCGACCGTGGGCGGCGAAGTGATGTTTGACGAGAGCTACGAGGGCAACCCGCTGGTCAACGCGATGTGCGTAGGCATCATCGATCACGATAAAATCCAGCGCGGCGTCGCCAAAGGCGTCGGCAACCCGGTCTTCTACGTCGGACCGGCAACGGGCCGCGACGGCATTCACGGCGCGACGTTCGCGTCCGAGGAGCTGACGGCGGAATCCGAAGCGAAACGTCCAGCGGTACAAGTCGGCGATCCGTTCATGGAGAAGCTGGTGCTCGAAGCTTGTCTGGAATTGATCAATTCCGGCATCGTGCTTGGCATTCAAGACATGGGTGCAGCCGGTCTGACCTGCTCCAGCGCCGAAATGGCTAGTAAAGCCGGCAACGGTATGGAGCTGTATCTGGATGAGGTGCCGCAGCGCGAAGAAGGCATGACCGCTTACGAAATGATGCTGTCCGAGTCGCAAGAGCGCATGTTGTTCGTTGTGGAGCCGCAGCATGAGGCGCAAGCGAAAGGGATTTTCGAGCGTTGGGGCCTGCATTGTGCGAAAGTCGGCAAAGTGACCGACGACGGCCGCCTGCGTCTGATCCACCACGGCGAAGTGGTAGCCGACATGCCGGTAGGCGCACTCGTCGACGAGTGCCCGGTTTATAACAAACCGAGCCAGGAGCCGGCATATTATGCGGAAAGCGCAAGCATCGATACAACTCGTTACGACGAAGTGACGGACCTGACCGGCGCGCTCAAGCAGGTGCTGGCATCCCCGACGGTGGCGAGCAAGGAAT
Source organism: Paenibacillus athensensis (assembly GCF_004514475.2). Taxonomy (GTDB): domain Bacteria; phylum Bacillota; class Bacilli; order Paenibacillales; family NBRC-103111; genus Paenibacillus_AL; species Paenibacillus_AL athensensis. The sequence goes on from NZ_MYFO02000015.1 coordinate 28,658, forward strand.
GGGTATACAACCAATATGATTACATGGTGCGGACGGAAACCGTCGTGCGTCCGGGCTCGGACGCCGCTGTCGTGGCGCTGCGCGGCACACGCAAGGCGCTGGCGATGACGACCGATTGCAACGGCCGTTACGTGTACCTTGATCCGGAAGTGGGCGGACGGATTGCCGTGAGCGAGGCGGCGCGCAACATCGTGTGCTCGGGCGCCGAGCCGCTGGCCGTGACGGACAACCTCAACTTCGGCAGCCCGGAGAAGCCGGAAATTTTCTGGCAGCTGGAAAAAGCAGTCGACGGCATGGCTGAAGCGTGCCGTGAGCTGAACGCTCCGGTCATCGGCGGCAACGTGTCGCTGTACAACGAGAACGCCAAAGGCGCGATTTATCCGACGCCGGTTGTCGGTATGGTCGGTCTGGTGCACGATCTCGATCATATTACAACGCAAGGCTTCAAAAATGACGGGGATGTCATTATCCTGCTCGGCGAGACGAAAGCGGAGCTCGGCGGCAGTGAATTCCAATATGTGGTACACGGCGTAACTGAAGGCCGTCCTCCGGCGCTGGATCTGGCTGTGGAGAAACGCCTGCAAGCCACGGTGCTGAAGGCGATTCAGGAAGGTCTCGTTGCTTCGGCGCATGACTTGTCCGAAGGCGGTCTGGCTGTAGCGCTGGCCGAGAGCGCCATCAGCGGCGGCAAAGGCGCCAGCGTTGCGCTGACGACCGAGCTGCGTGCGGATTGGGCGCTGTTCAGCGAAAGCCAATCGCGCGTCCTGCTGACGGCAACCAAGGACAAAGCCGATGCTTTGAAGCATTGGGTCGCGTCGCAAGGCGTTCCTTATCAGGAGCTGGGGACCGTTGGCGGCTCCGAGCTGAACGTTTCCGTGAATGGCGTGCAGGGTATCCAGACTTCCGTTAAGGAGCTGGAAACGATCTGGAAGGATGCGATTCCATGTCTGATGCAGTAAAGCTGTGGACAGGCGAATTTTACAACGAGGGTGTCAGCGGCCATAGCGGACTGTTTGACAAATTAAACGAGGAGTGCGGCGTATTCGGGGTGTTCGGTCACCCCGATGCGTCTTCCTTGTGCTATTACGGGCTGCACGCCTTGCAGCACCGCGGCCAGGAAAGCGCGGGCATCTGCACGGCCGACCCGGATCATTTTCAATATTACCGCGGTATGGGATTGGCCAAGGAAGTGTTCAACAGCGAAACGCTGGGACCGCTGACCGGCTCGTCGGCGATTGCCCACGTCCGTTATTCGACGGCGGGCGAAAGCAAGCTGGCCAACGCTCAGCCGCTTGTGTTCAAATACCGCGAGGGCGATCTGGCCATTGCCACGAACGGCAACCTCGACAACGCCAATATCATCAAGCGCAATCTGGAAAAGCAAGGCTCGATCTTCCAGACGACGAGCGATACCGAGGTGCTGGCGCACCTGATCGCGCGTTCAAAGCACGACGATATCGTCGATGCGGTCAAGGACGCGCTGCAGCAGGTCGTCGGTGGCTTCGCTTTCCTGATCCTGACGCGCGACAAGCTGATTGCGGCGCTTGATCCGAACGGACTTAGGCCGTTCGTGATCGGCCGGCTCGGCAGCGCCTATCTGTTCGCGTCGGAGACGTGCGCGTTCGACGCTGTCGGCGGCACGTATTACCGCGATATGAAGCCGGGTGAGCTGCTGGTGCTGGATCGCGACGGCTTGCACGAGGACCGCTTCACCGAAGGCGGCCAGCGGGCGATTTGCGCGATGGAGTACATCTACTTCGCGCGGCCGGACAGCGACATCGACACGATCAACATTCATTCCGCGCGCAAGCGGATGGGCAAGCGGCTGGCGACGGAAGCGTTCGTTGACGCCGACGTGGTGACCGGCGTGCCGGATTCGAGTATTTCGGCCGCGATCGGCTTTGCCGAGCAGACCGGCATTCCGTATGAGCTGGGTCTGATCAAAAACCGCTACACCGGCCGGACGTTCATTCAGCCGAGCCAGGAGCTGCGTGAGCAAGGCGTCAAAATGAAGCTGAGCGCCGTGCGCAAGGTCGTGGAGGGCAAGCGCGTCGTCATGATTGACGACTCCATCGTTCGCGGCACGACGAGCCTGCGGATCGTCAACCTGCTGCGCGAGGCCGGCGCGACCGAGGTGCATGTGCGCATCTCCTCGCCGCCTTTCATGAATCCGTGCTATTACGGGATCGATACGCCGTCGCGCAAGGAGCTGATTGCGGCGATGCACTCGCTGGAGGAAATCCGCAAGGCGATCAACGCCGACTCGCTGCATTTCCTCAGCCGCGAAGGGCTGCTGGAATCGATTGGCGAAGGTTCAACAGGCAAGCAAAGCGGTTATTGCACAGCATGTTTTGACAACAGCTATCCGACGGAAATCGTCGATGTGACCAAAATCGGCTGCGCTTGCGATTGATGCGGCGCCAGTCCGTTTACGGGCGCACACATATTACCGGGAGGCCGGCCTTGCCGTCGGCTTCCCGTACCTATTTTACAAGGAGTCGGTGAGTCACATGTCGCCTTATCGAATTGCGGTCTTTGCATCGGGCAGCGGATCGAATTTTCAAGCGATCGTCGACCGGGTGCGCGCCGGTACGCTGGACGTCAGCATTGAGCTGCTTGTTTGCGACCGACCGGCCGCTTACGTCGTCAAGCGGGCTGAGGAAGCGGGCATTCCCGCCTTCGTCTTCCGGCCGAAGGAATTCCACAGCCGCGAAGACTACGAGGCGCTGATTTTGAAGGAGCTGGAAACGCGCGGCGTCGATTTGATCGTCATGGCGGGCTATATGCGGATTATTACGCACACGCTGATTGATCCGTATTACGGCCGGATGATCAATATTCATCCATCGCTGCTTCCGGCTTTTCCGGGTGTGGACGCGATTGGTCAAGCCTACGAATATGGCGTCAAGCTGACCGGCGTTACCGTGCATTATGTGGACGGGGGGCTGGATTCCGGTCCGATCATTGCCCAGCGCAGCATCGAGATTCACGAAATGGAGACGGAGGAGTCGATTACTGAGCGCATTCATGCCGTGGAGCATGAGCTGCTGCCGCAGGTGATCGGCTGGCACCGCGAGGGCCGCGTCCGGCTGGACGGGCGCAGGGTGACGATTCGCAAGTAAAGTGTCAAGATAAAAAAGGAGGAAGCGGGTAGTGGCTATCAAAAGAGCATTAATCAGCGTATCGGACAAAACCGGCATCGTGGAATTCGCAAGCGAGCTGGCCAAGCTGGGCGTGGAGATCATTTCGACAGGCGGAACGCAAAGCTTGCTGAAAAACAGCGGGGTTCCGGTCATCGGCATTTCAGAGGTAACGGGCTTCCCGGAAATTATGGACGGACGCGTCAAAACGCTGCATCCGGCCGTACATAGCGGCTTGCTGGCTGTTCGCGACAACGAAGAGCATCAAGCGAGCATGAAGGAGCTGGGCCTTGATTACATCGATCTGGTCGTCGTTAACCTGTATCCGTTTGCTGAAACGATCGCCAAACCGGACGTCACCTACGAAGACGCCATTGAGAACATCGACATCGGCGGTCCGACGATGCTGCGTTCGGCAGCGAAAAACCACGCCTTTGTTACGGTTGTCGTTGACGCGTCCGATTACGCGCAGGTGCTGGAGGAAGTGCGCGCCGCTGGCGACACGACGCTCGACACGCGCAAGAAGCTGGCAGCCAAAGTATTCCGCCACACCGGCTCTTACGATGCCTTGATTTCCGATTACTTGTCCAGACAAGTGGGCGAGATTTATCCGGAGCGCTACACCGTCACTTACGAAAAAGTACAGGAGCTGCGCTACGGAGAGAATCCGCACCAGAAAGCGGCATTCTACCGCAAGCCGAACGCAGCGGCCGACAACATCACGACGGCCGAGCAGCTGCACGGCAAGGAGCTGTCGTACAACAACATCAACGATGCCAACACGGCGCTGCAAATCGTCAAAGAATTCAGCGAGCCGGCCGTTGTGGCGGTCAAGCATATGAATCCTTGCGGCGTAGGCATTGGCGCAAGCGTCCTGGAAGCTTATCAAAAAGCGTATGCAGCCGATCCAACCTCGATCTTCGGCGGCATCGTCGCGGCGAACCGCGAAATCGACGAAGCGACGGCGCAGCTTTTGCATGAAATTTTCCTGGAAATTATTATTGCTCCGGGCTTTTCTTCAGAGGCGCTGGAGATTTTGGCGAAAAAGAAAAATATCCGCCTGCTGAAAGTCAGCGGTCTGGATCAAGCGGCGACGCGTACAGCCCAGCCTGTCGTTACCACGGTCGAGGGCGGCATGCTCGTGCAGGACAGCGACGCTTACCAGTTGACGGAAGCCGACTTGAAGGTTGTGACCGAGCGCCAGCCGACGGAAGCCGAGCTGAAGCAGCTGCTGTTTGCCTGGAAGGTCGTCAAGCACGTGAAATCGAACGCCATCGTATTGGCGGCGGACGATATGACGGTTGGCGTCGGCGCTGGCCAGATGAACCGCGTAGGCGCGGCGAAAATCGCCATCGAGCAAGCCGGCGACAAAGCGAAGGGCGCTGTGCTGTCCTCGGACGCGTTCTTCCCGATGGGCGACACGCTGGAGCTGGCGGCCAAAGCGGGCGTGACGGCTGTCATTCAGCCGGGCGGCTCGATCAAGGACGAAGAGTCGATCCGCGTTGCCAATGAGCACGGCATCGCGATGGTGATGACCGGCGTGCGGCACTTCAAACACTAAGGAGAGGGGACTATCGCTATGCGTATTCTCGTTATCGGAAGAGGCGGGCGCGAGCACGCCATTGTCTGGGCATTAAGCAAGAGCCCGAAGGTAAGCAAGCTGTTCTGCGCGCCGGGCAACGGCGGGATTGCCGGCTTGGCCGAATGTGTGCCAATCACCGAGCTGGAGTTTGACCGGATCAGCGCGTTTGCCAAGGAGCAGCAGATCGATATGGTTATGGTTGCGCCTGACGACCCGCTCGCAGCGGGGCTTGTCGACCATTTGGAAGCCGAAGGCATTACGGCGTTTGGTCCGCGGGCCAACGCAGCTATCATTGAAGGCAGCAAGGTATTTACGAAGGATTTGCTGCACAAATACAACATCCCGACGGCGGCTTACGCGAGCTTTGACGCTTACGAGCCGGCGCTCGCTTACCTGCGCAGCCAATCGGCGCCGATTGTGATCAAAGCCGACGGGCTGGCGGCGGGCAAAGGCGTGACCGTTGCGCGTACGATGGAGGAAGCCGAAGCGGCGCTGCGCGACATTATGCTCGATCAAGTATTCGGCTCCGCCGGAGCAAAGGTCGTGATCGAGGAATTCCTCACCGGGCAGGAAATGTCGCTGCTCGCGTTTGTGGACGGCTCGACCGTACGCCCGATGGTGCCTTCGCAGGACCACAAGCCGGTGTTCGACAACGATGAAGGTCCGAACACGGGCGGCATGGGCACGTATTCTCCGCTGCCGCACATTCCGCAGTCGATTGTGCAGGAAGCGATCGACAACATCGTGCAGCCGACGGCTGATGCGATGGTCAAGGAAGGCCGTCCGTTCAAAGGTGTGCTGTACGCCGGTCTGATTCTGACGCCGCAGGGTGTGAAGACGATTGAATTCAACGCGCGCTTCGGCGACCCGGAGACGCAGGTGATCCTGCCGCGCCTCAAAACCGATCTGCTCGACATCTTCATGGCCGTGATCAACGGCACATTGGCCGAGCAGCCGATTGAATGGAGCGACGAAGCGGCGGTGTGCGTCATCGTAGCTTCGCAGGGCTATCCGGCATCGTATCCGAAGGGCCTGCCGATCAGCGGGCTTGATCAGGTGCAGGACGCCATCGTGTTCCACGCCGGTACGGCTTTGCGCGAGGACGGCCAAGTCGTCACGAACGGCGGCCGCGTGCTCGGCATTACGGGACTCGGCAAGGACATTGTGGAGGCGCGTGCCAAGGCGTATGCCGAAGCGGAGCGCATCCAGTTCGAGGGCAAGCATTACCGCACGGATATTGCGATGAAGGCTTTGAAGGCGTTGGTGTAAATGGTTTGACAAAAGGAAGCGGCGTTCCTGATTGCAGGAGCGCCGTTTTTTGCTTTTTCAGAGAATTTCAAGAATTATTTTGAAATATTTTTGTGAAATAGCATAACTTAATTGACTATTGACGACGATAATGCATATAGTAGTCATATGATTTTGCGGAAAATATGCAAAATGGAGGTAGTTATGCTCTTAGAATTCCGTGCAAAAAACTATAAGCAGTTTGTCGACGAGTTGGTGTTTTCTATGAAGCCGGCTCCCAAGCAAAAAGGGCTGGATTACAGCATTCTGCAAGCTGAGTCCGGTTCCCGGACCTATAAAGCGTTAAGTACTGCCGTAATTTATGGACCGAATGCGGCCGGAAAAACGAATTTGATCGGTGCGATGGAAGTATTCAAAGAGATTGTATTGCGTGGCAATATCCGCAATGGCGTTTACAGAAATGAGCCCAATGCTGCCGTTCAGAGGCTGGAGCTGATTCCGAGTGTTGCGTGTACGGAGAGGGTGCCTGTGGAGTTTGCCATCCATTTTTGGGAACAGGGGCTTTTTTTCGAATACGAGCTCTCACTTGATCTTGGTTTTTTTATGGAAGAGGATTATGACCGGAACATTGTTCAGGAAGTTTTGCGTGTGAATGACAAGCTGATTTTTTCTCGTCAGAACGAACTGAGCTTTGGTGATTTGACCGCTATTCACGAATACTGGGTGAACGGTTTTGCCGACAGCAAGGAAGGGGCCGTCACTCTTGCAAAAAACAATTTGCATAACGAAGAGTTGTTTTTGAATAATGGGTTCAAAACGATGTTCAGCGCAAAATTGGTTCAGCTCGTTAACAATTGGCTGGAGAAAAAATTTATGGTGTTTTGCCGGGCCGATGCGATCGAGACGATCAAGCATGTTTCCAATCCCGTCAAGCATATTGCTTACATCGACAAGCCATTTAACGACGCGGCTCGCATATTCGGAGTAACGGCCAATGAATTGGGATTTTTGTTTCACGATGACGATGACGATCCGGCACGAATTTCAATTCTGGACAGCGATAATGCGTTGCAAGCTGAAGTATTTGAATCACTGGGAACGATTCGTTTTATGAACTTGTTCCCTCTGCTGGTTAGAGCTTTGCTTATGGGAGGAACGCTCATCATCGATGAGTTCGATGCTTCTATTCATCCGATGGCACTCATGAGTCTGGTCAATATTTTTCATAATGACGATATTAACAAGCATAAGGCCCAGCTTATTTTTAACACGCATAATCCGATTTTTCTCAACGCTAACTTGTTCCGGCGCGATGAAATCAAATTTATTGAGCGCGATGAGGACACGCATCAGAGTGTACATTATTCGTTGTCCGATTTCGGTACTTCGGGTGAAAAGGGTGTGCGCAAGCATGAGGATTACATGAAAAATTATTTTGTCAGCCGTTACGGAGCGATTAGGGAGGTAGACTTTACTCCCGTGTTTGAAAAAATCATGCAGGATGTAGACGGAGCTGTGTCCGATGACTAAAATGAAAGAGACGCAGCGATTTTATTTCTCGGTTGAAGGCGAATGTGAAGCTTGGTATCTGGAGGCGCTGCAAAAGCTGATCAATGAAGAGCACTCTGCAGCCTACAAAGTGAGCTTCGATACGAAGATTGAGAAAAATCCGTACAAACGGGCGAAGGCGATGTCGCTATTGAGCAAACGGGAGATCACGCACTGGTGTGACTATGAAGACGGGGATGCAGAGAATACAACCAAATTCATGCACACGCTCGACCTGCTCAAAAAGACGTCGACGTTGGGCAAACAAATTGACTACAAGCTGGGCTATAGTAATTTTACATTTGAGTTGTGGATGGTTTTGCATAAAATGGACTGCAATGCGGCTTATGCGCACCGCAGACAATACCTCCAGCCAATCAATCGGGCTTATGGCGAGAAATTCGCCGAACTAAAGGAATATAAAAACGAAACGAATTTCAAACGGGTGCTGGGCAAAATTACGCTGGACGATGTTCAACAAGCCGTGGAGCGCGCCCGCAGCCTAATGCAACGTCATGAGCAAAACGGGATCAAGCAGTATGAATACAAGGGCTATCGCTATTATAAAGACAATCCTTCTTTAACCGTTTGGGAATCCGTGCACACGATTTTGCAAAAGTGCCGTCTTGTTTGAAGCGGGAGCGCCGTTTTCAAAAACTCCACATCCCGATAACATGTCGCTGACATTCATTCGTTAGAGTCAGAATGAAGGCCGATTCAGGCAATGAATGGAAGGGGATGGATGAAGGATGAACAACAAGCGGATCACAATAGGGGCAGTAGCTTTGCTGCTCGGAGCAGTGGGGGTGAGCGTGATGGTGACGCCCAAGCAGCCGGTGAAGGCGGCAGCGAATATGACCGCGGATTACGAGGTCAAGCTGCTGATGGACCCGGCGGTTGTGCTGGGCTCGGACCATAAGCTGAAAAGCGGGGTGCGCAGCGTCTTTGGCATGCCGGACAAGGTAACGAAGATGAACGTGCAGTTCATGGACACCGACGATCAAGATATATACGATGCAGGCTGGATTGCGCGGATTCGCAAGATGGAGGGCGAAAGCGATTTTGAGCTGACGTACAAGAAGCGGTATCCGATTACCGGCGGCAATATCGATGCGGCGCTGACGCTGGCGAACACGGAGGGCTTTGATGCCACGGATACGAATTACGACGCGCAGGTCGAGTGGGGCTATCTGAATCAGACGCTGAGCATCTCCAACGATAAAACCGGCTCCAAGTCCGGCTACAGCGGGATGGACCTGCCTTCGACGAGCGACAGCCGCGATCTGCTGATCGATGATTTGCCGGGTAAGATGGACGACTGGCTGTACAACGGCTGGGGCGAGGACATGCTGGACGATTCGCGCAAATACGGCCCGGTGCTGGCCAAGCGGTATACGGGTACATGGAGCGGGATGAAGACGTACATCGAGATTTGGCCGATTGTGAACGCCGCAGGCACGGGAACCGACTATGTGGTGGAAATTTCGTTCAAAACGACGAGCCGTACGACCGCTTCGCAAAAGCACGACGACCTGATCGCGTACTTGCAAACGCAGGGCTGGTTCTTGGCTCAGGATTCGCTGAAAACGCAGCTGATTATGGATCGGTATTAGGAAAATAGTTTCGCTCATTTTCGCCCTGCAGATGCGCGGCTGCAGGGCTTTTCTGCGCCTGTTTGGCTCGGCCGCGAGCGCCGTGGTTGGGCGCGGGAGCTGGAGATCCCCGCATAGTAAGTGTTTGCTGGCATCAAGCGGTTTGGCGTGGCGCTCGGGTCGGCGAAATTTTTTGGGGGGGAGGTCGGAAGAAAGATATTGAAAAATGAAAACGTTTTCTTATATAATAAATACAAGCGAGATGAAAATCCCGCTAAAACAGTTGAGGAGGGGTGAATCGCAAATTCTAATGATCGATTTTATGAAAACGTTTTAATTAACCCAAGGAGGAATGAATGATGAAAAAAATGGCGTTTCGTTCCATTCTGGCGCTCCTGCTTACCTTCTCGGCGGTTATCCCTTGGCTGCTGGCTGTGCCCGCAGCGGCAGCGACCGGCGGAATCGTGGATCAATACGGCCAGCTTAAGGTCGTGGGCAGCCAATTGCAAAATCAGGCCGGTCAAGCTATTCAATTAAAGGGCATGAGCTCGCACGGCATCCAGTGGTACGGCAATTTCGTGAACAAAAGCAGCATGCAGTGGCTGCGCGACCAGTGGGGATTGACGGTGTTCCGCGTTGCCATGTATACAGCCGAGAACGGTTACATTTCCAATCCGGCAGCCAACAAGGCCAAGGTGAAGGAAGCGGTGCAGGCGGCTATCGATTTGGGCGTGTATGTGATTATTGACTGGCACATTTTGTCCGATAACGATCCGAACATCTACAAAGCGCAATCGAAGGCGTTTTTTCAGGAAATGGCGACCACGTATGGCAGCTATCCGAATGTCATTTATGAAATTGCCAATGAACCGAACGGCGGTGTGACCTGGAGCGGGCAAATCAAGCCATATGCACAGGAAATCGCCTCGGCGATCCGCGCGATCGATCCGGATAACATCATCATCGTCGGTACGGGCACATGGAGTCAAGACGTGCAGGATGCGGCGGCCAGCCCGCTGGCGATCAACAATGTGATGTATACGGTGCATTTTTATGCAGGCACACACGGACAATACTTGCGTGACCGGATCACGAGCGCCATGAACAGCGGAATTGCGGTGTTTGTAACCGAGTGGGGAACGAGCGACGCTTCCGGGAACGGCGGACCGTACTTGACCGATGCGAAAACGTGGACGGACTTCCTCGCCAGCAAAAAGGTGAGCTGGGCGAACTGGTCGTTGTCCGACAAGTCGGAGTCGTCGGCTGCGCTGCTGCCGGGTGCCAGCACCACCGGCGGGTGGACGGACGCGCAGCTTTCCGCGTCCGGCAAATTCGTGCGCGACCAGATGAAGGTCGGCACGACAACGCCGACGGTGCCTGCTGCACCGTCCGGGCTGTCCGCGACCGCGGGCAACGCCCAGGTCGCGCTGAGCTGGAGCCCGTCCGCTCAAGCGACGGGCTATAACGTGAAGCGGGCCACGGCCTCCGGCGGCCCGTACACTACCGTGGCCGCTGGCGTGAGCGGCACAAGCTACACCAACACCGGCTTAACGAACGGCACGACGTATTATTACGTCGTCAGTGCCGTGAACAGTGCCGGTGAAAGCGCGAACTCCAGCCAGGTGAGCGCCGTGCCTGCGACAAGCACGACCACGCCGCCGCCGGCTGGCGGGCTGTCGGTGCAATACCGCGTTGGCGATACGAGCGCCAGCGACAATCAGACGAAGCCGTACCTGAGCATCGTCAACCAATCCGGGGCCCCCGTGAACCTGAGCACGCTCAAGCTTCGCTACTATTACACCGCCGATGGCAAGTCGCAAAACGTCTTTTGCGACTATACGCCGGTGAATTGTGCGAACCTGATCTTTGCTGCGGTCAAAGCGGGCACCGCCAAGCCGTCCGCCGACGCCTACATCGAGATCGGCTTCACCGCTGCTGCCGGCCAGCTCGCGAATAACGCCAGCACCGGCGACATCCAGCTCCGCATGCACAATACGGACTGGAGCAACATGAATGAATCCAACGATTATTCCTATGACGGTACAAAAACGTCGTCTGCGGCATGGACCAAGGTGACGCTCTACAGCAACGGAACCCGGGTTTGGGGCATAGAGCCGTAGAGCCATAGTCGTCAGGAGCAAGTCCTTGACTTGCAGCATAACATGCGCCGGCGCTGCTTCCCGCAGCCGTCGGCGCATGTCGTTTTTTGGGGGGATGTCAAAGTCGCCGTTTCTTCCATATTTACCAAATCGTTGATACCGAATACAATTCGTTGATTCGTTATCTAGATTGTACCCTGCCGAGCGGATAAGATAAATGTAGTCAAGCCGAGAGCCCGGTTCAGCGACAAGAAGCGCAGCAGAGGCCCGAGCAACCGTTGTCAGGAGGAGATTTTTCGCATGAAGTTTTTGAAATCGCATTCATTGGTGTTGGCCACCCTGCTTAGCGCCGGGCTGACCTTGTCTGCCTGCAGCAGCGACACAGCGTCGCCTGCCCCGTCGGCTTCGCCGGCAGCAACGACGGCTGCGGAAACGACCGCGCCAAGCGCGAATCCGAACGCCGATGCCCAGAGCAAGGTGAAGCCGATCGAGTTCAGCATGTACGTCAATTACGATTGGGTGACGTTCCACAAATGGGACGATTTGCCGCATACGAAGTGGATTACCGAAAACCTCAAGGTCAAGGTCGATCCGATCGAGCCAAATGGCGCAGCGGCGCAAAAGCTCAATTCAATGATCGTGTCCAACGAGCTGCCGGACGTCATCGTGCTCGACCGCGGCAAGGACGTCGAACGGCTGCAGCAGGCGGGTAAGCTGGTAGCGCTGGACCCGTATCTGGACAAATACCCCGAGTTCAAGAAAAACATCGGCGAACAGACGCTCAACCTGCTGCGCAGCCCGGACGGCAAGCTGTATCAGCTGCCGAACTGGTTCATTAGCGGCGACAAGGGCAACGGCAACGCCGCGTACATCGTCGAGAAAAAAATCTACAAAGCGCTGGGCTCGCCAAAGCTGGAAACGTGGGACGATCTCTACGCCTACTTGAAGATGGTCAAGGAAAAGTATCCGAACGCCGTGCCGTTTGATGCGGGCGAGGTGCGTGACGGCGCGGATGTGCAGATGGTCGGCATGCTTTACAGCGGCGCGGCCAACGACCGGACGCCGGGTTTTATTTCGCCGGGAGCGGGCTTGATTTTCGGCGTGCCTGACGGCAATCAGCTGAAATCGATTTATCAGGATCAGGCGTTTCTCGATACGGTGACGTTCGCCAGCCGCCTGTACCGCGAGAATTTGACGACGAAGGACCTCTTCACGCAATCGCGCGAAATGATCAAGGAAAAGCTGATGGCAGGCCGTACTGCCGTATTCGCCGCTTACGACGCTGTAGTCGAAGGACTCGGACGCGAAGCGAACAACGCGCTGCAAGCCAAAGATCCGGAAGACGGTTATCTCGTCATCTGGCCGATTCACAAGGAAGGCGTGGACAAAAATAAAGTGTACCCGTCCGGCTACAGCTCGCTGGGCTGGAACGTCAACGTCATTACGAAAAACGCCAAGGACCCCGAAGCGATTTTCGCCTACATGAACTGGGCGTCAAGTCCGGAAGGCCAGCAGGTGCTGTTCTTCGGGCCTCCGGGCATGTTCTATGACAAGATCGAAGACGGCGTGCCGATTCCGAACGACGCGTACATTCACCGCGATCCCAAGGCTTACGACGAGCTGCACATCGGGGAATACGACTGGAACGGCAATACCTCCTACGTGGACGGCACGAAGGCGAAGCGCGAGCAGCTGCTGCCGGCGGAAGCGCAGGATTGGGGCGCGATGGCGCAAGCGAACATTTCGTTCAAAACGTCGATGAACACGACGGCCTTCGCCAATCTCGACCCGGCTCCGAATTCCGAGGAAGGCATCATCATGCAGCGTCTGAAGGATCAATACAAGCAAGCGATTGCCAAAATGATTTTCGCCAAAAGCGACGAGGAAGTGAAAAAGGTCGTCGAGCAAACCCAGCAGGACGCCGTGAAAATCGGCTACGACAAGGTGCTGGCTTGGAAAACGAAGGTCTGGCAGGATAACGTCGCCAAGATGGGAAAATAGGACGGTCTTCACGCTGGCTCGGCAAGAGGGTATACTTGGATTACAAGTATACCTTTTTGCATGCGCTCGGAAAGGAGACGATCCCCTTGTACAAAGCCGTTCTGGTGGATGATGAGAATTACGACCTGGAGGGTCTGGTCCGCTTTGTACCGTGGCGGGAGCTCGGTATCGAGGTGGTGCACGCCGATTATCGGCCGCTGCAGGTGCTGCGTTATCTGGAGGAGCATGAAGTCGACCTGCTGATCAGCGACATCAAGATGCCGATGCTGTCCGGCATTGAGCTGGCGAAGAAGGCGTTGGAGTTTCATCCGGAGCTGAGCATCGTATTTATAAGCGGCTACGAGGATTTTCAATATGCCAAGCAAGCGCTTGCATTAAAAGCCGACGGCTATATCCTCAAGCCCGTGGACGATAAAGAAATTGTGGATACGCTAAAAAGAACGGTCGCCGAGCTCGACGAAAAACGCAAAAAGTCGGCTCCGCCCGAACGGCTGCAGCCCGGCGCGCGCGAGTTCATCCGCAGCAATTTCGTGCTGCAATTGCTTGAAGGGGGACTGGCCGGCGAGACGCTCGACAAGCTGCTGCGGGATTATGCCCCTGAGCTGCAGGGCCGCGCGCGGGCCGCGTTCATCGAGGTCGACGACGTGGCCAAAAGCGGCGCGTCGTCGGGCGAGCAGCTGCAGGGCGTTACCGAGCAATTGCTCAGCGAGATTACGGCCTATATCGAGGAGCGCAGGCTTGGCTGGACGTGCCGCATATCGCATTACCAGATCGGCGCCGCGTTGTGCGAGCCGCCCGAGCGGGATAACGAAGCGGAGCTGCAGCAGCTGCTGCGCCATGTGACGGAGGCGACGGGGCATTCGGTGACGATTGCGGCCGGAGAAGCGGCGGCCGGGCCCGAAGGTCTAAGCGGATCGTACCTGCAAGCCAAGACGCTGATCGGCGGCAAAATGTTCCTCGGTAAAAACCGGCTGATTACGGCCAAAAGCGAAAAGCAGCCGCAGCCCGGCGCGAGCAAGGATATCGACGATATTTTAAACGACATGTTTGCGGCAATGGCTTCCTACAGTCTGGTCAAAATCGTCGATAGTCTGGAGGAGCTGTTCCAGCTCGTGCGGCGGTTTGAGCACCGGATTACGGTGTACAATTTTTCGATCCATGTGATGACCAAGCTTGACTCCTACCTGCGCCAATTGAACGAAACCTTTCAAAGCCTGCTCGGCTGGGACCTGAAGCAGTGGGACATCGTCCACTCGTTCGACACGGTCGACGACATCCAGCGCTGGCTGCGCCGCGTGCTGTTTGAAATTTCGGAAATGCTGTATTTGAAAAAGCAAAATAAAAACCGCAAGCTGTTCCAGGAAATTGAGCAATATATCGATGAGCGGCTGGCGGAGGAAATTACGCTGCGCGAGGTCGCAAACTATTTTTCCTATTCGCCGAATCATTTGGGCGTGCTGTTCAAGGAGCAGATGGGCGAGAATTTCGGGGAGCACGTGACGCGCAAGCGGATGGAGCTGGCCCGGCAGCTGCTGGTGAATTCCAAGCTGAAGATTTATGAAATTTCCTATCAGGTCGGCTTTAAAAATATGGCGTATTTCAGCCGGCAGTTCAAAGAGTACTTTGGCATCCCGCCGGGCGACTACAGAAAGCAGAGTTGATCCACGATGACCAAGCCCAAACGTTTTATCCCGTTCAGCTTCAAGCTGCTGATTTCGTATTTGCTGCTGGTGATGGCCCCGCTGATCACGATGGGCACGTATTATTACTATTCGTCGATTCATGCTTTGGAAGCGCAAACACGCAACAACCTGCAAATTGCGATGCAGCAAATCAGCAATAACATCGATTTCCGCATGCAGGACATCGTGCGCGGCTCGGAACAGCTGTATTCCGACCAGCTGCTGGCCAAATACTTGTCGAACAGCATCGTCGACTGGGAGCGGTTCTACGTGACCACGCAATACGTCGTGCCGAAAATCGAAAGCGCGATGAACATGCCGAACACGGAAGTAAGCGTTAAGCTGTACTTGTACAATCATTGGCTGAGCGAGCTGTATTTTACCGATGTGACCGATTCGGAAATCAAGGGGCGCCAATATGCGCTGCTGTATGCTGATCGGATTATGTCGGAGGATTGGTATCGCAGTCTGCATTTGACCTATAACAGCATGGTCTGGAAGCAGGTGGGCGGCGACAAGGCGAGCGGCAATATTTCGCTGCTGCGGCCGATGGTCGATCTGGAGAGCCTCAAGGAAGTCGGGCTGCTGCGGTTTACGGTCCGCCTGTCCGACGTGCTGTCGGCGGCGGCCTCCGACAAGCTGGGCGCTGCCGCCGAGCTGATGGTGCTGGGCGACAACCAGCAGCCGCTGCTGATCAGCTCCTCGACCGAGGGGACGGGGCAAGCCACCCTCAGTCTGGACCGCAGCGATGCGCTGCGCATCGATATGCCGCTGCGCAATTTGAACGCGACGCTCACCGGCTTATTCCCGACCTCGACGCTGCGCGAGAACGCCGACCGGGTGCGCAATGTTACCATTGGCGTCTGCTTGCTGCTTGCGCTCATTCTAAGCGCGATCAGCTATGTAATCTCGAAATTTTTGGCCAAGCGGATCGACAAGCTCGGCTCCTCGCTGAACGCATTCCAGGAGGGCCAGTTCAACAAGCGGATTCATTACAAGGGCAACGATGAGTTTACGCTGGTGGCCAACGCGTTTAACGATATGGCTTCGACCATCGACAAGCTGATCGAAGAGGTGTATCTGAGCAATTTGCAGAAAAAAGAAATCGAGCTGAATATGCTGCAGTCGCAGGTGAACCCGCATTTTTTGTACAATACGTTTTCGTCGATCAGCCGGATGGCGCAGTTCGGGGATGTCGAGAAGCTGCATGAGATGATTCGCAATCTCGCGCGGTTTTACCGGCTGACGCTAAGCAAGGGCGAGACCTTCACGACCATTGATCGGGAGGTCCAGCAAATTCAGGCCTACATGGCGATTCAAAAAATCCGCTATGCCGACCGGATCAAGGACGAATACGACATTGATCCGGACATTATGCAATACCGGACGGTCAAGTTTATTTTTCAGCCGTTTGTGGAAAATGTACTGGAGCATGCGTGGTACGACGATACGATCTCGATCAAAATTACCGGGCGTCGCGAGGGCGATATGTTTATTTTTGAAATTATCGATAACGGGCTGGGCATAAAGGAAGAAACGATCCAGCAGATCTGGAACACCAGCGGAGCGAATATCGGCTACGGTATCCGTAACGTCGACGAGCGGATCAAGCTGTTGTCGGGCAAGGAATACGGCGTGACGATCCACAGCTGGAGCGGGGAGGGGACGACGATTCGCTTGCGGCTGCCGATGTTCGACGACAAGCCGGTGGAATACCGTCCCTCGGAGAAGGAGCGCAAGCTGTTTGAGGCATAGCGGACAAAAACAAGGACAGCGCTACTTGCGGTCATCGGGCCCGAGCAGCAGCTTGTCCTTATTTTTGTAGACGTAGTGGATGGCGAACGCCGCACCGGCGAGCACGCAAATCGAAAGCCAGTATTCGGCCAGAAAACGCCAAAGGGTGTGCATGGCAGGTTCCTCCTTTACAGGGCGAGCATATCCTAGTTTGGGCGGATGATGCGGGATTCATGCATCTGGGGTATGATAGGAATACATGTGCCAAGGATCGGGAGGGATAGGATTGACGACACCTTTGCCGTCATTGTTTGTTGCCGGGGGCGCGCCTGAGGATGTGGGCGAGGCCATCGCGTATGCGCGGTTTATGCGCCGTCTCGGCGGGCTGCTGCCGCGTCCCCAGGCGGTTGTGGCGATCAGCTCGTCGTGGGAGAGTGCGTTGCAGCAGGTCGGGCCTGCGCTGCGTCCCGCGCTGGGAAGCGGTATGGAGAGTAGCGGCGGCGAAACGCTTGGGCTGGGCAGTGCGCAGGGAAGCGTGCAAGGAAGCGCGCAGGGGGGTCTAGCGCTGATCGATGCGGCGCTACCGCTGGAAATTGCCCGGCTGCTGGAGCAGGAGGGCATCGCTTGCGAGCTGGACGAGGCTCGCGTATTGGACGACAGCATTATTGAGCTGCTGACGCTGCTGTTTCCCGCCGCCGAGCTGCCCGTGGTCGCGTTGTCGGTGAACCCCAAGCGGGCTCCCGAGGAGCATTACCGCATCGGGCAAGCGCTGGCCGAGCTGCGCCGTCAGGGCGTGCTCGTCGTCGGCTGCGGAAGCGGCGCGTTCGGTCGGGAGCTGCCGGCTGGTGAGAGCGATGAGGCGAGTCGGGCTGGCGGCGCGAACGGCGGCTCGGGTGCGAGCCGGATGGGGAGCGCAAGCGGCGGCGAACGCGAGAGCTATTACGGTGGAGAGTGGAAGGAAGGCCGGGAAGGCGCGGAGTCGGAGCATGGGAGCGCGGATGCGAGCCAGACCGGGAGCGCGGACTGGGGCGAACGCGAGAGCCATTACGGTGGACATAGGGATGAAGGCATGTCTGCGGCGTTGGTGTCTCGTTTACTGCATGAGCCACGTTTTGATGAGTGGTTGGCGGAGCAGTTGGAGACGTGGAATCTAACTGCGTTGTTTGCTTGTGAGCGACGCGCGCCAGGTAGCGGCGAGGTATTGCCGGCGTCCGGTCGCTGGGCGGCGCTGTTGCTGGCAATGGGAACAGCGGATGCCGAGCCGAGGGCGCTGAGGCTGTACAGAAGCGACTGCTTTGACCCGCTTGGTCCGGGTTGTTGGGGGTTTGGAGCCGGGGAGCGGCTGACTTCAGAGTTGGAGATGGCGTTTGGCAGCGAAGCGGGCGATGAAGAAAACGGTGGTGCTCGTGAGCTTGATACGGAAGAAGACGATGGAGATTGACCGTTGGACTTTTCAGGTGAGACAACGCAGCTGACGAGGCGATACAATGCGAATAACGAGAGGAGGAAGGGCAATGAACCGGACGGACCGGCTGCTGGCCATTGTGCTGGAGCTGCAAAGCCGCAAACGCATGCGCGCTGAGGATCTGGCTGCTCTGTTTGAGACGAGCGTGCGCACGATTTACCGCGATATGCAAGCGCTGAGCGAAACAGGAGTGCCCGTCGTCGGCTCTCCCGGCCAAGGTTATTCGCTGATGGACGGCTATTTCCTGCCGCCGCTGACGTTCAGCGGCGAAGAGGCGCTGACGCTGCTGCTCGGCAGCGATAGTGTGACGGCCTATCTGGACCGCCACTACCAGCGCTGCGCCGAGTCGTCGCGCAGCAAGCTGGAAGCGGTGTTGCCTGCGCCAGTACGCCGTGAGGTGGAGCAGCTGCGTTCGCAGCTGCGCGTACTTCAGCTGCCGAAGGACATTGTACAACTGGACGTCGGTCACGGTGAAACGCTTGTGCTGCTGCGCGAGGCGATTGCCGCTGAGCGTTCCGTCAGCTTTGGTTATGACAAACGTAGCGGCGACGGCGAGATGGACCGCGAGGTCGATCCGTACGGGCTGGCGTTTGCCGGCGGCCGCTGGCTGCTGGTAGCGTTCTGTCGGCTGCGCGGTGCGATGCGGCATTTTCGCGTTGATCGGATGAGCGGGGTGCGTTTCTCCGGACAAACCTTTCGCCGTCCGGCCGATTTTAGCATGCAGGAATATGCACCGGAGGACAACCGGACGCTGGAGGTCAAGGTGCTGTTTCCGGCGGAAGCGGCGGCAAGGGTGAAGGAGGCGCGAGGATTTTTTCCCAGCTCGTGTGAGGACACGGCAGATGGACTGCTCGTTACGCTCCATGTCCGGCAGGAAAGCGACGCGCTGCGTTGGCTGCTTGGCTGGGGCCGGCTGGCTCGCGTGCTGGAGCCCGCGACGTTGGCTGAGCGAATCGCCGAAGAAGCCCAAGCGATGCTTGGGGTGTACGGGCACTAGCGGACAATAGCGATAGAGCAAGAGTAAGGTTGGGGAAGAGCAGAGACGGGCAGCGAGTGGGCAGCGGCTAGGGTACAGTGGAGTAAGGATGAGTTGGAGATGATCGAGCCGATCAGGTTCGAGCAAAAGCAAGCAAGAGCAAGCAAGAGCAAGCAAGAGCAAGCAAGAGCAAGCAAGAGCAAGCAAGAGCAAGCAAGAGCAAGCAAGACCAACTAAGACCAACCACACTGACAAGACTTTGCAAAGCTAATAGTCCGGTGAAAAAGTGGCCGGAGACTCGACAGGGAGTTGGAACAGCATCAGCGGTCCCCTTTGTTGACGCATTTTCACCGCAAACGGGGTTATTCCATCGAAAAATCCGGCTACAACAGCGAGTGGAAACCGCTATCGACCGGAGGAAACTGGTTTTTCACCGGACTTTTAAGATGAGCTCGCAAAGGGTCACAAGCTGTTTACTCCAAAAACCTTCTCCGAATGTCCGGCGTAGGCAGCATACACGACTCGCGCTGGCCGAACCAGCGGTAGCGATTGGCGGCGAACCAGCGGTACAGCCCGTCCCGCAACGGACGGGGGATAATGATGCCGCCATACAGCAGCGGCCAAGCGCCTTTCAGCCCACGCACGACGCGCAGGATCGCTGTCGATCGCGTATAGCTGCGGCCGTTTTCGATCAGCACAATCGTATCGATACGATCAGCCGGCAGCCCGTGACGCAGCAGCAGCTCCCGTCCGGCTTCCGATTGCAGCGAGGCGAAGCGGAAGCGTCCCGCCGGGTCGCGGCGAATGATGAACTGCACGGCGCTGCTGCACACGTTGCACACGCCGTCAAACAAGACGATAGGCGAAGCGGTTGGATCGTTCATCGGACGGGCCTCCTTTTTCTATTATTATAGCGGATCGGACAGCTGCAAAAAAAGGTTTTGAGCCTTGATGTCCCGAATACGTAGTGAAAGCGTTATTTTGCCCATTGACGGGCTTGAAAGTCTTCTATTTGGTGCGACCCTAGCATATAGCTTTACGAGAGGAACTATAGAAGGGGTGGAGTTTTTTGATGAAACGATTCACAGCTGTACACGGTAAAAAACGGAGCGCCTGGCTGCTGCTTGGCTGCACGGCCCTGCTGCTCAGCGGGTGTGGGGGCGACGCGGGCAATTCCGAAGAAAGCAAAGCGTCTCCGACGGCGCAGGTTACAGCCACTGCAAGTCCTTCAGCGAAGCCGGCTTCGGCTCAGGTGGACAGCAATCTGCCGTTCCGTTTTCCGCTGACGGGCCTGCCGACCGAGACGGATGTGAAAACCCGGCCTTACATGGTCATGGTCGAAAATGCGCCGCAAGCGCGCCCGCAAACCGGACTCGATCAGGCGGACATCGTGTACGAGATTTTGGCCGAGGGCGAAATTACGCGTTTTGTCGCGGTGTATCAAAGCCATGCGGCGGAGACGATTGGTCCGGTGCGCAGCATCCGGCCGTATTTTGTAGAAATCGGCGATGCGCTGGACGCGGTAATCGTGCATGCCGGCTGGAGTCAGGACGCGATGGCGATTCTCGCCGGGCGGAAGCTGGCGCATTTGGACGAGGTGTATGGCGACGGGGCGTATTACTGGCGCTCGACGGAGCGCAAGCCGCCACACAATTTGTATACCTCTGTGGATAAAATCAAGATGGGTGCAGCGGCTCATAAATTCCGCCCGGAGTGGAACGGTCCGATCCTCACGTTTGCGAAGGATGGGCAGAGCAAGCTGACGGGGCCGGCAGTCACGCAAATCAGCATCCCGTATATTATGGGATATGTGGTGTCATACGCTTACGATGCCGCTGACGGCACGTACAAGCGCTCGATGGACGGCAAGCCCCATCTCGACAAGGAAACGGGCAAGCAGCTTGCGACGACGAATTTGCTTGTGCTGGAGGCGGAGCACCGGATTCTCGACAAGGAGGGTCGGCGGGACGTTGATGTTTTTGGCCCGGGTAAAGGCAAGGTGTTCCAGCAGGGCAAATCGCAGGACGTAACTTGGGAGCGTAAAAACGGCATTATCCGCGTTTACGCCGACGGCAAGGAGGTTCCGCTGATTCCGGGGACGACCTGGGTGCAGATTGTGCCCAAGGGCTCAGCGGTGACGACACAGTAGGGACAATGGGCGTTGACTTGCGGTTCGGGAAAAAGCCGAGCGCAGGCGTGTTCGACCGCTTTCGGCGCGGTCTGACCGCTGGTATGCGGCCGCTACTGCGGCTTCGGGCGTCGTGCGTGGTGAGGGAATGACGCGTGGCGATTGGTCGATCGGTCGGATGAACAGGTGAAAGTTACATATTTTTACAGTAATTTTGGGTGCAGGCCCTTTGGCGGAGGAACAACATGAACATCATGGTGACGGGCGGGGCCGGGTTTATCGGCTCGCATATCGTCGACGCTTTGGCGGAGGCCGGGCATCGCGTGGCGGTTGTGGACAATTTTAGCACGGGAAAAAGGAACAATGTCCATCCGGATGCCGAGCTATACGAGGTGGATATTCGAAATGGGGACGCTTTGGCGGCTGCTTTTGCCGCGGCTTGTCCGGAGGTAGTCATTCACCATGCGGCGCAAGCGAATGTGCGGACATCGATAGAGCAGCCGCTTGCCGATGCCGACGTGAATATTATCGGCTCAATCCAGGTGCTGGAGATGTGCCGCCGGTACGGGACGCGCAAGGTGATTTACGCGTCCTCGGCGGCTGTGTACGGCGTGCCGGAGTTTTTGGGCATCACGGAGCAGCATCCCGTGAAGCCGCAATCGGCTTACGGGATTTCCAAGCACACCGTCGAGCATTATCTGGACGTGTACGCGCAGCTTCACGGTCTTGATTACACGGTGCTGCGCTACGCGAACGTCTACGGGCCGCGTCAGGACCCGCACGGCGAGGGTGGGGTGGTGTCGATTTTCGTCGACAATCTGCTTAGTGGCAAGCAGCCGGTTGTGTATGGCGACGGGCAGCAGACGCGCGATTTTGTATACGTCCAGGACGTGGTTCGCGCGAATCTCGCGGCGCTGCATGCCGGCAGCCGCGGGGTGTTCAACATCGGCACGAACGCCCGAACCAGCGTCAACGAGTTGCTCGTGACGTTGGGCCGGGCGTTCGGCCGCGCGATTGAGCCGGCGTATCGCGATAGCCGGCCCGGCGACATCGAGCACAGCCGGCTCGATGTCGCATTGGCCCGTGAACGTCTCGGCTGGGAGCCGACGTTCACGCTGCTCGACGGCCTCGCGGCAACGAGCCGTCGTTAGCAGCAGCGCCCACCTGCGTACCTGCCGTGCTGTGCACGGGGGCTGCGGGTGGGCGCTGTGCGTTGGACGCCGCCTGCCCTGGGGCGGGCGGCGTTGGGGTGAAGCGTCCCCGTGCCAGCAAGGGGACGTTGGGGCGCGCGCGGCGGCGAGGCCGGAGGCCGGCGCGGAGGCGGCGCTGCGCGGGGCATCGGCGGCGGAGCGGCTGGCCGCGCGTGGGAGCCAGCCGCCTGCAACCGCAGGCCGCCAATTGGTGCGAGCGGCGTTTGGCGGGCAGGCGTCGGGGGGCTTGCTGACGTCGCCCCGTGTTTCCCGGCGCGCTGGCCCCCGCTTTGCGCGGTGCAACGGCGTTGGCGTGAGGCGGCTACTCCTCGGGAGCTACTCTCCACGATTCACCGCCGCGTTGCTAGACCCTGTCTACCTGCCGCGCCGCTAGGCGACTTGTGGCCAGCCCGCAATCCCGCCACCGCGGCGTGCTACCGCCGCCCGTGCCCTACCACCGCAGGCGCGTATCCCGGCCCCGCCCCAGTCCACGCTCCCGCTCTACCGCTGCCGCAGGCGTGAACGTCCCGCGCCAGCCCGCAATCCCGCCGCCGCGGCGTGCTACCGCCGCCCCCGCCCTACCACCGCATGCGCGTATCCCGGCCCCGCTCCGGTCCACGCTCCCGCTCTACCGCTGCCGCAGGCGTGAACGTCCCGCGCCGCCCGCCGTTCCCGCCCTACCGCCGCCGCCGGCGGCTGCTGCCGCGCGCCTTGCGCCGCCGTCCGCCGCGGCGCCGCTTGCGCCGGCGTGGCAGGTCGGCGAAATCGTCATCGTCGGTCGACTTCACTTTGCCCCCGAACGAATTGAACATGACCTTGAACATCGGGGCCATTTGCTGGAAGGTCGTGACGAATTTTTGCACCTTGCCCATTGTGCCCATAATGCCCTCGATGCCGCCCATGCGGTCAACGAAGCCCTTGATCTGGTTGAAGTTAAGGCCGTTCAGCAGTCCGGCCGCACCGCCGCCTCCCCCGCCGCCCGCGCCGCCGCCGCCGCCGAACAGGCTGCCTAGCCCGCCGCCGCCGCCCGCCGCGCCGCCGCCTTCATAGGGGACCGGCAGTCCGCCGCCCTGCGGAAAATCCGCAAACGGCGCGCCGCCCAGCCCCGGATACTGGCCGAACCCTTCCCCCGGGAACCCGCCGCCGCCAAAAGCGCGCGTGTGAACCTCGGGACCATTGCCGATAATCGGTTTTTTTGTGTTCACGTAGAGTCACTATCCTTTTTTGTAAATTGGTTTAGTATAGCGTATGTCATTGGCCTACCCGCTGATTGGACGGATGCCCGGGTCGGGCGTTTTTCCTGCAATTTAACGATTTAACGCATAAAAATTTTAACGTTTCGCAAACTTAAAGGAAGGATTTGCGAAGCCTTGTGTCGAAGGAGTACTGCAGAGCTTAAAAACCTAAGCTACCAAGACGTTCTGCCGGGAGTTGATATCGATGCAGCTGAAAAAATTGAATGATAAAGCGATTGACCAGCTTTTTGAGGCGATTTTGACACTCAAGGATCTGGAGGAATGCTACGTCTTTTTCGACGATCTGTGTACGGTCAATGAAATCCAATCCTTGTCCCAGCGGCTGGAAGTCGCGCGGATGCTGCGCAAGGGCTGCACCTATAATCAAATTGAAGCGGAAACCGGAGCCAGCACGGCGACGATTTCGCGCGTCAAGCGCTGCCTGAACTACGGGAACGACGGCTACGTGCTGACGCTGGACCGTTTGGGCCGCTAAGCGGAACGAAACCGCGATCCGATGACGACAAAATCCTGCTTTGCCGCGCTTGGGCAGAGCGGGGTTTTTGCATATTTGAGCAGCAAAAAAGGCCGGCGTACCGGCTTTTTTTCACCCCCTCGGGGCGTCACCAGTTGTTCGATTGACATGACGGTTTACATTCGATAGCATAGACAATACAGGAGTTTGCTGCGGAGCGGGTGAGACATTTTGATGAGAAAATTCGGAGTGCTGGTCATCGGCCACGGGTCGCGCGACGCGGACTGGGTGCGGCTGGTGGATGAGGCTGTGGCGGGCGTGAAGCTGCCGCCGGACATGCCGATTGTTGCCTCCTATCTGGAGCTGGTCGAGGGCCGGCTGATTCAGGACGGCATCTGGAATCTGGAGGCGCAGGGCGTCACCGACATCATTGCTGTACCGCTGTTCGTCTCATCGGGCAGCACGCACATCGACGAGATCAGCTATGCGCTGGGCGTCAAGGAGCAGCCGCTGCTGGAGACTGATTTGCAGCCGTTTGCGCGGCGGGCCAATCTGCTGTTCGCGTCGCCGATCGACGACGATCCGGTGATTGCCGAGATTGTGTATGACAAGCTCAAGGATGAATCCCGGCGGCCGGAGCGCGAGATCGTGCTGCTGATCGGGCACGGCAGCGTCGAGAAGGGCTTTCATCTGACATGGCGGCGCGGTCTGGAACAGCTGGCGGCGCGGCTCAAGGCGCGCGGCGGGTTCGCCGAAGCGGACGTGGCGATGCTGCTGCCCGATCAGGTCAGGCGCAAAATGACGTGGTGGCAGACGCGGCGGCCGGATTGCGACGTGCTGATCGCTCCGCTTTTTTTAAGTGAAGGGTATTTTACGCGCAAGGTGATTCCCTCCCGGCTGGAAGGGTTTACTTATAGATATAACGGGCGGGCGCTGCTGCCGAGCCCAGGGATTTCCACATGGATCGAGACGCAAATAGAACGGGTGATGGTGAGCGATGGCCAAGGTCAAACGAGCAAGATTAATCTATAACCCGACCTCGGGACGGGAAGAAATGAGGAAACGGCTGCCGGAAATTCTCCAGCGGCTGGAGCGCGGCGGTCTGGAGACGTCGGCGCATGCAACAACCGGCGAGGGCGACGCTACGCTGGCCGCAGCCGATGCCATCGAGCGCGGCTTTGATGTGATTATTGCGGCCGGCGGTGACGGCACGCTCTGCGAGGTCGTTAACGGCATGGCGGAGAAAAGCGTCCGCCCGCCGCTTGGCATCATTCCTGTCGGGACGACGAATGATTTTGCCCGTGCCCTGAGCATTCCCAAGAACTGGGAGCAGGCCTGCGACCTGATCGTTCGCCAGTACACCCGCGACATCGACGTCGGTAAAATCAACCAGCGCTACTTCATCAACATCGCCGGCGGCGGTTCGATGACCGAGCTGACCTATGAGGTGCCGAGCAAGCTCAAAACGATGCTGGGCCAGTTGGCCTATTATATGAAGGGGCTGGAAAAGCTGCCGCGCTTGCGTCCGACCGAGCTGTACGTCAAATCTGAGGAGCTGGAATTCCACGGCGAAGTCATGATGTTCCTGATCGGCAACAGCAATTCCGTAGGCGGCTTCGAAAAGCTGTCCCCCGACGCCAGCCTCAACGACGGCTTGTTCGACGTCTGGCTGCTCAAGCGCTGCAACCTCGCGGAATTTATCCGCGTCGTCAGCCTCGCCCTGCGCGGCGAGCATATGAACGATCCGAACGTCGTCTATTTTCAGACGCGGCATCTGGAGGTCAACTCGCCGGACTACGTCCAGCTCAACCTGGACGGCGAATTCGGCGGCACCCTGCCGTGCGTTGTGACGAATCTCAAAAGCCACCTGAACATTTTTGTCGACGAGTCCGGCCAAAGCATTTACAAAAAAACACTGCTCGACACCTTGACCACCCCTTTCCAGATGAAAAACGGCGCCGATGACGATCACAACGAAGGCGCGGACGAGCCGCGGGGATAAGGGCTGGCTATACGCGAGCCAACATTATAGAGATGAAAGAAAACGAGGTTGCTATGGACGGGAAAAAAAGAAACGGCGGCCGCGAGGCCGACCGCCAGCCGGGCCGCGCGGCAGGCGGGCAGGGAGCGCGTGCGGGGAAGTCGGTTGCGAGGGATGCGGAGCGCGGGGGAGCGGCCCCGGCCCGCGAGGGCAGAATTAGAGCGGATGCTGCGCCATCGGAACGCGCACCTAGGGGAAAGTCGTCTGGAGGCGCGAGGGATGCGGGACGCGTCTCGCGTGGAGCTAGAGTGGGAGCAGGCACATCCGCTGCTCGCGAGCAGGCGGAGCAGGCGACGGCCAGAACAAGTGACGCGGGACGCACTCCCCAAGCTCGGCGTGAACGCCGGGGTGACGAGCCGCGGCGGGCGGGCGGGCCGGCCTTTGAGCGAAAAGCGGGCAACGGCTCGCTGCATCGCGGCCGCAGGGACAACGCGACGCCAACGCCTGCATCCGGCGGGCGCGCGCCCGCTTGGGAAGCGGCGCTGCCGGTACGTCGCCACCAGCAATACGAAGCTGAGATCGTCGGACTCAGCCATGAAGGGCATGGGGTAGGCCGCGTCAACGGCTTTACCCTTTTTGTTGCGGGCGCGCTGCCGGGCGAGCGGGCGCTCGTGCAAGTCGAGCATCTCAAAAAGCAGTACGGCTTCGCCCGTCTGCTCCGCGTGCTCGAAGCGAGTCCCGACCGCGTGGAGCCGCCTTGCGGCATCTACGCGGCCTGCGGCGGCTGCCAGCTGCAGCACCTCAGCTACGACGCGCAGCTGAGGGCCAAACGGCAGCAGGTCATCGACAACCTGCAGCGGATTGGCAAGCTGCAGGTGCGCGGGGCGGCGGCGGGCGTTGCCGCCGCCGGGGACGGGTCAGCAGCCGACGGAGCTGCTGACGGGATCGGCCGCGCCGCTGCGCCGGGCGAGGCTGGTTTAGCCGCCGCCGTTGCTGCGTCAGGCGGCCGCGTTTCCGCCGGTGCCGCCGCCGCGCACCGGACTGAGCTCGACGCCGCCGACAGCGGCGTCCTGGTGCACGCCACGCTCGGCATGAGCGAGCCGTGGCGTTACCGCAACAAAGCGCAGGTGCCCATCGGCGCTGAGCAAGGCGGCTTGGTCGGCGGCTTCTACGCCCAAGGCAGCCACACCATCGTCGACATGGACGCCTGCCTCATCCAGCATGAGGCCAACGACGCGATCGTCGCCGCCGTCAAAACCATCGGCCGTGACCTTGGCATCACCGCCTACCGCGAAGACACCCACACCGGCCTGCTGCGGCACGTAGTCGTCAAAGTGGGCTTTTGCACCGGCGAAATCATGGTCGTCCTCGTCACCAACGGCGACGCCATCCCGCGCGAGCGCGAGTGGATCGAGCGCATCCGCGCCGCCGTTCCCGGCGTGCAGAGCATCTGCCACAACATCAACACCCGCTCGACCAACGTCATCTTAGGCGACGAAACGCGCGTCCTCTGGGGCCGCGACGTCATTTACGATTATATCGGCGAGATCCGTTTTGCCATCTCGGCGCGTTCCTTTTTTCAGGTTAACCCGGTCCAAACCGAAGTGCTGTACGGCAAAGCTCTGGAATACGCCGGCCTGACCGGCGGCGAAACCGTCGTCGACGCCTACTGCGGCATCGGCACCATCTCCCTTTTCCTGGCCCAAAAAGCCGGTAAAGTCTACGGTGTAGAAATCGTCGAAGAAGCCATCGCCGACGCCCGTCACAATGCCGAGTTGAACGGCATCACCAACGTGCATTTCGAAGCCGGCCCGGCTGAGAATGTCCTGCCAGCCTGGCAACACCAAGGCATCGTCCCCGACGTCATCGTTGTCGACCCGCCGCGCAAAGGCTGCGATGCGGTGCTGCTGGATACTATTTTGGAGCTAAAGCCTCAGCGGGTTGTATATGTGTCGTGTAATCCTTCCACGCTGGCAAGGGATTTGCGGGTATTGGAGGACGGCGGGTATCGGACGGTGGAGGTGCAGCCGGTGGATATGTTTCCGCATACGACACATGAGGTTTCTGTCGTTTTGGACTTGGATTTGGATGTCGGGTGGGTAGATATGTTGAATTCGCTAGATTGAGGTTCACAATTTTACTGGAAGGTGACCAGTTTCTTTCTTAGTGTGGGATGCTCTACTAATTAGAGCAATGTTCCGAAACGCGCTTCCATCGCGCGTTTCGGTGTTGCAAGGAGAATGGTCAAATATTAGGGCCATTGTGGATTAGCAAACGAGCAGATTGATTTCTATGCGAACCCTTTAATTGATAATGGGGAGGATCGAATTTCTTTGAAAAAATGTATGTATTGTTTAGAGGATAAAGTGGCTCTTACAAGAGAACATGTCATACCATCCGGTCTGTTAGACATGTATCCTTCTCAGGATGTGACATATAACACAACAACTTATAAGAATCTACGCTATAAAGACAACGATGGACTCACAATAAAAGACGTCTGTCAGGATTGTAATAATAACCTATTGAGCCCTTTAGATAGCTATGGAAAAAATATGATAAGCAAATATTTTTCTTCAAAGTTTGTAGGTGACCCTACGGTAATAATGCATTACGATTACCATTTGCTACAGCGGTGGTTACTAAAAATTGCATATAATGTCGCTCGTTCCTCCGGCCTAAATTTTGACTGGTTTCGTGATGAACTTGACTATATATTACATAACATTCAAGAGAAAACACCTCCGGTATCGATATTTGGAGGTTTGCATGTCGATATGACTGCATTTGGTGAAGATAAGGCGTTGCTACTTAGCCCAATTAGTTCATTTAAGCCGTTATACGTTTATCATTCACCCCGAATTTTGCAAAATGGGGTAGCTTTTTCAATGAAACGTAAGATTCCGATTAAAAAGGATTTAATGAAGATTCGTAGAGCAGAGCACGTATTCACTATAAGATTTGGTTCAGCAATGTTTTTACTTTTCTTATGGAATAAGCCCAGCATTTCATCCGCTGTAGATAAGTTTAATGATACATTCGAAGCCAAGTATCCTTACACATTATTTAGAGAAGACCGTACGGAAATTGCTTTACATCGGGTGACAGATAGTATCAACTGTTTCCAGCCTGGGATAATACAAAGCAAAACAGCCATGATGGAAGCAGATGAAGGTATTCGGCAAGTGTTAGGTGGCAGAACCATTTTAGAAACTCAAGCTGAATGGGATGAGATTTGGTCAGAAGAAAAACAAAGGGAAGGCAGACTGATTATTGATAGGTTAACATTCCCCGATAATAAAAGCATCGAGAAGGAATATAATAATTATTTTGCTAAAAAGCATAAAAACCAATAATTGATTTGTCAATGACACGAAACCAAGCACCTATCTGCATTATCGGAGTAGGCAATCTGTGCTGATCAAGCTAACTGATACAATAATCGAATTGATAAATGGAGAGCCATTTCAATTAACTGATGGCTTTCTTCATTAACAGGGGCTCTATTAATTATCACTGTGGCTCTACTTCATAACCGAATGGTTCCGCGTACCGAAATATTGACTAATTCAATGAGACAAAGAGGAATTACCTTAAAATATTATGAATATCCAAGAGAACGCCTTTTAATTCCGAAGGCGTTTTCTTTTCATATAGATACTTTTCAAGAAAGCCGATTATCTGAACTTGCAAGTTCAGCGTAATCGGCTTTTTTGCGTGAAAGGAGATGTGTGGGATGGCCAAGGTGATCGCTCTCGCCAATCAAAAGGGCGGCGTGGGCAAAACGACGACGGCGGTGAATTTGGGCATCGGGCTGGCTGGCCAAGGCAAGAAGGTCTTGCTGATCGATGCGGATGCGCAAGGCAACCTGACGGATTCGCTCGGTTTTCATGAGCCGGATAGTTTGTCGGTATCGCTCGCCACGATGCTGACGAAAGCGATGCTGGAAGAACCGTATGATGCGCGGGAAGGTATTCTGCATCATCACGAAGGCATTGACCTGATGCCCGGTAATATTGAACTGTCGGCTGTTGAAGTATCGCTTGTGAACACGATGAGCAGAGAAATGATTTTGCGCTCGTACATTGATGCGGTGAAAGCTGACTACGATTACGTGCTGATCGACTGTATGCCGAGCTTGGGCATGCTGACGATCAATGCGCTCGCGTCGGCGGATAGCGTCATCATTCCTGTTCAGGCGCATTATTTGCCCGCCAAGGGAATGACGCAACTGCTCCAAACGATTGCCAGAGTGCGGCGGCAGATCAATCCGAAGCTCGTCGTAGATGGCGTGCTGCTCACGATGGTAGATATTCGGACGAGGTTCGCCAAGGATATTTCCTTCGTCCTTCGGCGCGATTACGGCGACAAGCTGCGCGTATTTGGCACGGAAATTCCGCTGTCAATCCGCGCGGCGGAGACGAGCGCCAAAGGACGAAGCATCTACGTTCATGATCCTAGTGGTCAGGCAGCAAAAGCATATGCCGCATTGACGAAGGAGGTGCAGGGCATTGGCAGCGAAAGACGACATGCGCGCTCACATCAAGCTGACCACAGTCGCTGATTTGTTCTCCACGGAGGAGAGCCGCGCCGATGCCCAGCGGGAAAAGGTGCTGGAGGTGCCTTTGGCGGAAATCAGCGATTTTCCTGGCCATCCGTTCAAGGTGAAGGCCGATGAAGCGATGCTGGAAATGGCAGACAGCGTGAAGCAATACGGAGTTCTTGTTCCTGGCTTAGTGCGCCCCAAACCGGACGGTGGCTACGAGATGGTCGCTGGACATCGACGTAAGAAAGCAAGTGAACTGGCGGGCATTGAAACGATGCCCTGTATTGTCCGTGAGCTGGACGACGATCAAGCGACGATCATCATGGTGGATAGCAACCTGCAACGGGAAAATATATCTCCGAGCGAGAAAGCATTCGCCTATAAGATGAAGCTGGAAGCGATGAAGCGGCAAGGACAGCGAACTGACTTAACTTCCGCCCGAGTTGGGCGGAAGTTAGACAATCGAGAATCCCGAGAAATTCTTGCCGAACAAGTTGGAGAAAGCAGGAATCAAATCTCCCGCTATATCCGCTTAACCGAACTCTCACCCCCCATTCTCGACATGGTAGACGATAAACGAATCGCCTTCAATCCAGCCGTCGAGCTTTCCTACTTGACCGAAGAAGAACAGCAAGCCCTGTACGATACGATGGAGTCCGAGGATTGCACCCCTTCATTGGCACAGGCGCAGCGCATGAAAAAGCTGAGTCAGGATGGAAGGCTGAATGTGGATGTCATCTTTTCGATTCTCACGGAGGAGAAGCCGAACCAGAAAGAAAAGCTCACCATTCAGCGTGAGCGGATCGACCGCTTCTTTCCGAAGGAGTATTCCGAAAAGCAAAAGGAAGAATTGATCATTCAGCTATTGGAAAGCTGGTATAAAAAACGGCAGCGAGAGCAGGAACGGTAGTCATCCGACAAGCGCTCCTGTTCACCAAGCACTCTCCCTTCGTTGGAGAGCTTTTTTTATGCCCAAATTTGGGGAGGCGATACGAGATGTATTTCACGCAGGGCAAGCGACGGCGCTATGAACGGTTAATGCAGACTCGTCCCGGCTTCGACCGCGATGAGCCTTTGCAGGATGAGGCGGAGAAGCCGCACAAGCGTAATGGCAGCGCTCATGAAGCTGGCCAGTCAACGCGAGGCCAAGGAACGAACAAGCAAGGTAACAACAACTACCCGAAAAAGGAGAAATGAACGATGTCGTGGACATATCGGCACAGGAAGGCACTAGTGATCGCTGTCATGGCTGTCGGCGTTGGTTTGCTGGTAGCGGCGGCTATTTTTGCGTTGATCCGGCAAGCGGAGCAAGCGCAAAAACAGGAGCAAATGAAGGAGCAGTATGAAAAGCAAATTCAGCAGTTGAATATGGCGGCGGAGCTGTCACAGCGCAACGTCTGGACAGTAGCACGAACGATTCCCGCTGGCGGCGCGGTGACAGCCGATGACCTCTTGGCTGTCACCATGCCTGAGAGTCTGGTTCCCCCTGGAGTGATGACCAGCCGGGAAACCATCATCGGCAAAAGCGCCAAAATTGAGCTTCAACCCGGTACGCCGCTTATGCCGTCTTTGCTGTACGAGAGCACACCCATCCCGAAGGATTGGCGCGTGCAAGAATTCCAGGTCATTCAGCTTCCCTCCAATTTGCTAAAGGGGCAGTTCATTGACGTGCGCATCAACTTCCCAACTGGGGAGGATTTTGTACTGCTGGCGAAAAAGAAGGTGCGCGATGTGTCCGGCACAGCGATCTGGCTGGAAATGAACGAGACGGATATTTTGCAGGCGTCGAGCGCGATTATCGACGCTTATTTGCAAGGCGCTCGGCTGTACGCCCTGCCCTACATTGAGCCTGGCTTGCAAGAAGCGGCGCTCGTGAACTACCCTGCCAATCCGAAGGTGCTTGATCTGATGGCACATGACCCGAACCTGCTCGAAAAGGCAACGACCGAGCTTGCCCGCAAGCTGCGCACGACGCTCGACGACAATCTCAAGGCAATGAGTGAATCGGACAAGCTTCGCGTAACGAGTGGCAATGTAACGGTACAACAACAACTGCAAAATGAGCGAATTGTGACACAACAAGGCAATAGTATGCAAGGAGTGACGGCAACGCAATCGACCGGCAATTCGGGGGCGGCAACGGGACAATCGGGCAATACGTCGTCACCGACAACGCCGAGTTACGATTCGACGACTCCCCCAAACGCATACACGGAGAAAACGTCCCAGCAAGACGGTAGTCCGGCGACCAACAATCGCCAACAATCGAACAGCAGCCCCGCGGATTCATCCGCTGTTCAGCCTACTCCCTCCCCTTCTACGGCAGAACAGGGAGCGACCAGTGGAGCAGTCACATCCACGCCAGCAAAGGATGCAGCGTCGGAATCGGCTGCCGACAAGCAAAAGCTGGAGCAAATTTTTAATCAGTGAAGGAGACCGTTATGAAAAAAGTCGTCTTTTTCGGAGCGCCGGATAAAAGTCATTTGCTTCTCGTGCTGGGCAAGCTGCTCACCGCATTGGGACAACGGGTGCTGATCGTCGATTCGACTCATGCCCAAACGATACGGGGCTATTTGCCGCAATTGAATGCGGGTGTTTCACTGCGGGAGTTTGAAGGCATCGACATCGCGACGGGACTGATCACTCAGATGCAATTGAATAACAACCTGCTTCAAGCTGGCAGCGAGGATGCTTACGATGTCATGCTTCTCGATACAGATCACGCTGAACTGGTCAATGGACGTGAACTGTCAAGCTACCACAAGCGGGTATGGTGCAGCAATTTGAACCGACTCAGCATGTATAGAAGCGCGGAGCTGATGCAGCGCTTGGGCCTGCGTGAAGCAGCAGGTGCGCCGCTATCGTTTTTCAAGCTGCTCACGCCTACGTTGCCTCTGTCGATTCCTGAGAGCTATGTCGATGCGCTGCTGCCACAGCAAGCGGTGCGCTGGGAAGAAACCGTCTTTCGTTTGCCGCTCGACGAACGGGACATGTCCGTTGATCTGGAAAACCAGCATCATGGCCGTATCGACATTCGGCGGCTGTCCGGGGCGCACCGCCGCACCGTTCAGGATATGCTCGTCAAGCTGTTCGATTGCGATATCAAATCGGCTCGGCGGGCGTGGGCGCAAGTGCGAAAGCGCAAGCCGTAAGCTGGCATCGCGACGAAATGACTTCCATACAGGAATGAGCTTCGTCGCGAATTTATATGAAAGGAGATGAAGAAATGGGTTCTACCGTAGTATTTTGGAGTCCCGTTTCGGGGCAGGCAGGAACGACGAGTAACCTGATCGCCGCTGCTGCGCTGCTTGGGCTGGAGTATTCCGCGCATCAGCTTCTGCTCGGGCATGTGCAAAGGGACTATGCTCCCGTTGAACGTGCTTTTTATCCGAGGCGGGCATGGGTAAGCCAAGCGGAGGCTCCCCCCGATGCGGGCATTGACGCTCTGCTTCGACTGCTCCAAAACCGGAAGCTGGAGCCGAAGCAGCTCAGGGATTATACGTTGCCGCTACTGGCCGAACGGCTCGACATTTTGCCGGGGACACACAAATCGGAGGCGTCGTTTACGTCAGGCGCACAGGAATGGCTTGCTCCTCTGCTGGATGTGGCGAAACGTGCTTACGATCTTGTACTGCTGGATGCTGGCAGCGGCAGCATGTCGGCATGGGCCTACGCGCTTATCCGTCAGGCGGATGTGCTGGTCGTAAACTTACCGCAAAATCGGCTGCAACTGGAACAAGCATTTTCATCGTTGGACGATGAGCTATTTCTCTGCCGCAAGCTTCTGCTCGTATTCGGACAATACGATCCAAGGTCGATGTTGACCGTCAAAAACATCACGCGCCAGTATCGGCGCAAAGAACCTGCTTGTCCCGTTGCTCATAACACAGGCTGGCTTGATGCGACACAGGAGGGTGAAGCTGTTCGGTTTCTGTTTCGTAACCGTAACGTGCAGCGGGGCCACGAGAACGCGCTGTTTATGCAGCATGTTCGGGCGCTCGCTCAGACAACGGTTCGCCTTGCGGGGCTTAACGTCCCTCTGTTTGGCGGGAAGGAGGACGACCGATGATCGTTCTGCTCAACGGCTTGCTGATCGCGGCCATCCTGATCGCCGCTCTCACCCTGCTCTATTTGCGCATGAGCCGACGCTTGCCGGAGAAGTCGGAGGAAAAGCTGGTGTACACGCTTGAAGCGATGACTGCCTTCATCAAAGAAGCCCTGCATGAGATGACGAGCAGCAGCCTGATCGACTTCGGCTTGTCGGAGGAGGAATACCGCCGCCGCAAAAATAAGCGGGCTGAACTGAAAAAAGCGCTGCGCGGCTGCACATCAGGCGATTTGCGGGACAAGGCGTATGTGAAGCTGGTTATTGCCGATTTGCTGGACAAACGCTACGTCCTGAGCGACGAGCATTTGAATCGACTGCTGCCGTTTAACGACCCGCCATCGCTCACGCCGCAAGACCAGTTCGACATTTTGCTCCATGTGTATAAGAAGCAGTATCGTGCTAAAGCGCTGGATGAATTGATTCGCAAGTACGAGCTGGACCGCGCCAAACGCAGCCCGGACGACGAGCAAAGCGAATCGTACCGCATTACCGCAGAGGAAATCCGCGACATGTATGAACAGGAATCGCCGAAGCTGTCGGCCGAAGACAAAACGCAAATTATCGTGCAGCGCATTTATCAGCAATACAAAGGGTTCAGCGTCATCGACGACATCCGCGACATGAAAATTGACGGTGTATCGGGCGGCGTGTCCGGCATTCCACCTGCCATGTGGGAAGGCTTCGATGAAGACGCCCGACTGCGCGATGCGCCTAAATCGCACGACAGTGTATGGTTGTTTTACAAAGGAAAGTCGATTCATCTGAGCTTTCTGTCGTTTGGCTCGGAGCAGGAGCTGCGGCGCGTTTGTCAGAACATTTATAAGCATAATTTTCCCGGCCAGTTGTCCGAAGCCAACGGCTTCAAGGTGAATGAAATGGCAGACGGCTCCCGCGTCGTCGTGCTGCGCCCAAGATTCAGCGAGTCGTGGGCTTTTTTTGTGCGAAAATTTGATGTGCAGAGCGCGACGCTGGAACAGCTCATTCAGGATGACAATGCCGAGCTTCCGATTGGTCTTATTCGTTATCTGGTCATGGGCGAACGAATTACCGCCATTACTGGCGCGCAGGGAAGCGGCAAGACGACATTGCTGATGGCGATGGTGCGCTACATTCCGGCCTACCTGCCGATTCGAGTGCAGGAAATGAGCTTCGAGCTTCAATTGCGGAACATCTACCGGGATCGCAACATTTTGAGCCTGCGGGAAACCGAAACGATTTCCGGGCAGGATGGCCTGGATATTCAGAAAAAGACGGATGGCTCGGTCAATATTTTAGGCGAAGTGGCGACTGACCCGGTCGCAGCGTGGATGGTGCAGATGGCGCAGGTCGCCTCGCTGTTCACGCTGTTTACCCATCACGCCAAAACGTTCCGCGATCTCGTCTTCTCGCTGCGCAACTCGTTGCTCAAAACGAAGGTGTTTACGAACGAGCGCATCGCCGAGCAACAGGTGGTCAGCGTTGTCAACTTCGATATTCATTTGCGCCGGGACGCAGACGGGCATCGCTATATTGAACGCATTACCGAATGTGTGCCGGTCGAGCTGGAAGCCGCTTATCCAGCTACATTCCACGACGCACAGACAACAGAAGCGAAAATAGCAGCGTTCATGGAGACGACGCTGGAATATTTTCGACGCACGACAGATCGCCCGTTGTATGAAGCGCGGAATGTGGTCGAGTATCGCGATGGACAATACGTAGCCCTCCATCCGCTATCTGAACGCAGCCGCAAAGACATTGCCGCTTGCCTTTCGGGGCCAGACCAAGCGGCGTTTGAGGCGTTTATGTCCTATCATTGGGGGGATGGCGATGAAGCTTGAGTGGCTGTCCCTCCTGCTCGGCGTTGTTACCGTGCTGTTTCTTGCGGCGGTGGTGGCATTTCAATGGCTGTCCCGTCATGGTGCGGATTCGATAGCGTTTCGGCAATACGAAGCGTTGCGCAAGCCGGGCCAAGCCCAAAAGAAGCAAGCGTTATATAGCTTCATGCAGCAGTTGTACGTCGTTTGCCAGCGGGTTCCGCTTTTGCGTGCCTACTTGCTGCATATCCGCAAGCGGATGACGATTCTCCAGCTCGGTGACGAATGGAAGCTGCGGCTGGAGACGATGAAGACGGCGCTGTTTATTTGGAGTGTGTTGCTCGCTGCGGCTGTGCCGCTTGCCATTGGCATGCGCGACCCGGCCTCGCTCGGGATGATCGGCATCGGCTTTTGGGTTGGGCATGGCATATTGTCGGATCATTTCGTGCATCGGCTGGATATGCGGCTGCTGCGGCAACTGCGGCTTTTTCTCTCGGATGTGCGTCACCATTACCATCGTCATGGCATGGTCGAGGAAGCGATTTACGAAGCGGCGGACAGCGCGCCTTATGAGATGGCGCTTCATGGGCAGGAGCTGTACGACGTATTAACGGCGAGTGACGCAGAGCAGCGGCTGGCGGAGTATATTGAAGGTGCGCCGAACCGCTATCTGCAAGGCATGGCGGGATTGTCGCATTTGGTAAAGGAGTACGGCGACAAGCGAACCGCAACCGGCTCGATGTACTTGAAGGCGCTTGGCAAGCTGGCGACGGAATTGAATCTGGAGCTGCTCCGCCGAGAGAGGCTTGGCTTCCTGTTGCAGGGGCTAACGGTAATCGCGTTATTGCCGCTGCTCTTTACGCGCCCGATTGAAGGCTGGGCAAGCCGCTACTTCCCAGCGATGGATGCCTTTTATGCGAGCACGACAGGCTGGTGCGTCAAGCTTGGGCTGATGGCAGTCGTCTGGCTGTCTTATGCGCTGCTTCGCAACATTCAGGAGCTGGACGCAGGTCTGAAACCGACCAGCCGAACAAGATGGGAGAAGCGCATGTACGAATGGGCATGGATGCGCTGGCTCGCCTTTCGTCTCGGTCCTGCTCCCGGTTCCCGTGAAGCTGAGCGCGTGGTTAAGCTACTCAAGGAAAGCGCGTCACCGCTGCGTCTGGAATGGCTTGTTGTGCAGCGTATCGTGGCGGGAGGGCTGGCATTCGCAGCGGCCATCGGCATGTTTGTGGCGCTGCACGCGGCAAGCAGGCATCAAATCCTGTACGCTCCGGTAAAGCCAACGACGCTGTTTGGGCAGCTTTCTCCATCGGAGGAGGCAAAGGCGCTGGAAGCGGCGGCACTGGATCGGCGGGTCATCCATGCTGTGAAGGGGGTGAGCGCCCAAACAGAAGAAACCATGATCGCACTGCTTCGCCGCGAGCTGCCTGCATCGACGCAAGCCGAGCTTCGCATGACGGCTCGGCGTATTTTGAGCAAGCTTTCGATGCTGGACGGCGAGTACGTCAAATGGTGGGAGGTGCTTCTTGCATTGCTCGCAGGCTGGGGCGGCTACGCGCTGCCTGTTGGCATTCGCAGGTTCCAGCGGCGTATGCGGCAAATGGAGATGAAGCATGAGGTCGATCAGCTTCATGCGATCATTGCCATGCTCGCGGACATGGATCGAATGTCGGTTGAGCAGCTGCTGATTTGGATGGAGCAATTTGCCCGCGTGTTCAAGGAGCCCTTGCAGACATGCTTGCTCCATTTCGAGCATGGTGCCCAGCAGGCGCTCGCGCAACTGAAAGAGGACGCGCCGTTTTTGCCGTTCGTCCGCACCGTAGAGAAGCTGGAGCAGGCTGTGCAGAGCTTGCCCATCCGAGAAGTATTCGACGATTTGGAATCGGAGCAGGCTTACGCGCAGGAGCAGCGCAAACAGGAGTATGAGCAGTTGATCGAGCAAAAGGCGGGCTGGGGCAAATGGATTGGCTTTGCGCCGATGATGGCGCTTATTTTCGGCTATCTGGTTATTCCGCTCGTCCTTGCAAGCCTGAACCAAATGTCCGCTTATTATGAGCAGCTCCAGCGGATTCAGTAAGAACCCAAAGCTATTCAAAAACGTTG
This sequence comes from Paenibacillus athensensis, assembly GCF_004514475.2. Taxonomy (GTDB): domain Bacteria; phylum Bacillota; class Bacilli; order Paenibacillales; family NBRC-103111; genus Paenibacillus_AL; species Paenibacillus_AL athensensis. The sequence goes on from NZ_MYFO02000015.1 coordinate 67,290, forward strand.
TTCAAGCAGATAGCACTCACGGCACTCCCGAACGGGCGGTGTCTTTTTTGCATGACCAGTATTCATACAAAGGAGCGATTTTCTCATGTCCAATGCACAAAAAGCACTTGTCATGGCAGCAGGCATTTTCCTCGCCATTGCGCTGATTACACTCGCGGTCGTGCTGTTCATTTCCGCTCAGGATTCGACCAAGGCGGCGCAAAGCAATTTCTCGAACCTCCAAACCGAGCTTTCGCAAACGGCGTTTACGGTGTATGACAACACGACGCTGTCGGGCAGTCAGGTTGTCAACGCACTGCGCAAGTTCAGCGATCAAGACCAGTTCGGCATTCAGATCGTGACGGGAAAAAATCGAGCTGGACAATGGTACGGCAAAGTCATCAATACGGGTGTTCCGCTCGATAGCGTCACCTACGGCTCCGTGCTCGGTGCTGCACCAGGGCAACTGAGTCAGACGATGGATGAAGCGAATGTGAACTATGTAAACCCGAACGGCAAGTTTCGAGCGCAAATCGTTAAAGACAGCAGCAACGTCATTCGCGGCATCGTGTTTATTCAGCAGTAAGTCGTATGAGGCTAAAAATCAACGGGGCGTTCGAGCGTACACAGCTATTCGCGCGGACGCTCCGGCTTTCCAGGGAGGAATCAAGGTGGATCATGCTCCAAGAACGATGATCGAGATGAGCGTGTCCGTGCTTCTCTTTCTGACGGCCGCCACGAGCGGTCTGCTGCTTTTCCAAACAGGAGCCGCGTTGAACGCTGCCGCCTATGTATCAGGAGCAACGCAGGATCGTAGCCTGCGACAGACGCTTTCTCCGCTGGCGGGCGATGGCTCCGTATCCGGTGCAGAGGTCGTTCAATCCATTGTCCGGCTGGAATCGGGAGACGGGGAGATTGTCGTGGACGGTGTTCGCTACGCGCCGCCCATAGATCGATACGGCTTCATCCCCACCGGGATTCGTCTGAACGGTCGGTATAAAGTGACCGTCGAACGGGATGCGTCTGGAGCGCTGTTGCGTACCATTTTTGTTTCACGGTAAGGAGAATGCCCGATGATGAACAGTTTCCTGAAAGCTTTTGCAGTCATCGTTGCCGTCCTTCTGTTGTACGTCTACCCCATTTCGGCGGCGCTGCGTCAGCAGGACGATGTTTCCGAGCTGGTCGTGATGAAGGCGACAGCATCATTTGTAGATGCGGTGCGGGACAAGGGCTTCGTATCGGCGACGATGTACACGGATTTTATGAACACGCTCGCTGCAACGGGCAACACGTTCGACGTGCAGATGGAGCATGGGAGCAAAAAGTACGTGCCTGTTTACGATGACCCGACCAGGCCGGATACGTTTCGCGGCAGCTACGAGGTGCAATTTGATGCGTTTTATAACGCGCAAATTTTGCCCGTTTTGTTCCCAAACAACACAGCGGGTAAGGACGACCCGGCACGGCGCTACCCCTTGCATGTTGGGGATACATTTACCGTGACGGTCAAAAATACGAATCGGACGCCCGGCACGATGTTGTCCGACTTTCTGAACGGTGCGATCAGCCCAAGCGAGCGCATCTTCATTCCCTACGGCGGGGTGGTGCGCAATGAAATGGATTGAATGGGCGCTTGTCGGGGCGATGATCTTCCTGCCGTTTGCGACGGTGAACCAGCTCGAAACGGATATGCAGCGAAAGACGCTGCTCACCGAGCTGCGCTACAACACCGCGCTGGATACGGCAGTTGATGATGCGGCGCGGATGCTCGTCGTCAGCAACGATCAAGGACGAGAAGCGCAGTACGAATCGGCGAAACGAATCGCGCTGAACAAGGACGAGGCCATCGCCGCTTTTTATCAGACGTTGTACGCAAATTTCGGCGTTGCCGACGATCCTGTTTCGCAAGGCGTGCTGAGTCGGTATATCCCGGCGGTTGTTGTGATCGGGTACGATGGCTTCTACGTCTATGCGGAGGACGAATGGACGGGCGCTGACGGCCATGTAGAGCGGAAAGCGGTTTGGGGGGCGAAGAAGCCCTATGCCTACGCCGATTCGGCAGGCAACAGCCTTTCGTTTACGCTCGACGACTTTGTTCTCGCCTACGACGCCAGCAGCCGAAGCTGGTGTGAAGGCTTGCGAATGGATGTGCAGCAGCAGACAAATATCCCACTTTTGCGGGACGCCGAGCTATTTGAGCAGACGCGCCGCACCACCATCATCCGCGCGATTGAGGATGAGCTTGCGTATCGGATCAACCAGCATAACGAATCGGTTGCCCGAAACGGCGTTGCCTACACGCTTACCCTGCCGACGATTTCGCAGGAGGAGTGGAATAACACCGTCGATGACGTAGGTGTTCTCGCCTTTCTTCAAGGGATTCCGATGGGCGGCAAGCTCTACAACAGCTACGCGCTTGGCGGGAGCCGCGTGTTGAAGAAGCCGGAGATTGTCGGGGTGAGGAAAAACGGTATGAAGGTGTATTACCGCAGTACGTGCGGCTTCGGTTACCCGGTGGAAGAAACATTCTCCAGTGAGAGAGCGGCAGCGAAACAAGGATACCTGCCATTTGCTTGCCCGCCGTCGTGATGAGCGGCTGTTCATCCGGGATACGTAGAATTGTCCCCATTGTATTCGAGGAATGCAGACTATCCATGAGTGAACCGCCCCTTCTCTTCACGATGGGACGCAAGTCTGGCTTAGCGCTTTTACGGAGTGTGGACATGTCCCAAGATCGGTTTTATGATAAACGTAACGGTTGCAATCACTTTCAAGACAGACTCGATCTTATCTGAGAGGAGCGAAACGTATGAAGAAATGGGCATTGACGGGGCTGATCGTGGCGATGCTCGGCACACTGTTCAGCATGACGGCCAGCGCGGCGAGTAAACCGCCGACCTTTGTCAGTGTCGTCGTGGACGGCAAAAAAATTGGGTTCCCCGACGTACAGGCGTTTATTGATGCGAACGGGCGGACGCTCGTGCCGGTGCGTTTTGTCGCCGAATCGCTCGGGGCTAAAGTGGGCTGGGAAGCGAAAACGCAGTCGGTTCCAATCTCGCGTGGCGATCAATCCATCGTCCTGACGATTGGCCAGAACATCGTGCAAGTGAACGGCAAAGCGGTTACGCTCGATACGAAGGCGATTTTAAGCGGCGGTCGGACGCTTGTGCCGCTTCGTTTTGTCAGCGAAGTGCTTGGAGCGAAAGTCGAATGGGATAACCCAACGGAGACGGTGTTTATCCAAACCCACGAGGACAGCGACGCCAAGGTTGATGAGTGGGGCCGCTTGATCCGCACGACCGATTTGCCGACAAACGCGAGCGACTATCCGTACATTCTCGCGGATGTTCCGAATGAGATGTACGAGTTGGGCTACCCGCATTCTCACCCAACGGACAGCAAGGTTTCATCTGTCCTCTTTTCGACAATCCCGGAATTTAACAAGTACAACGTCGATATTTGGATGAGCCGATTGAAAACATTCGGCGCACTCTGGCTGAATGTCGATTACAATACGATTGATGAGGCGTGGGTGCAAGAGGTATTTGCTACCAAAGTGCAAAGCTCGGATGCGGAATTGAAATACATCCGGCGATACATGGACTGGGTCAAAGCGAACAAAATCCAGACCGAGGGATATCTTGATCCCGAACCATCCATGATTTACAAGGATGGTTTTGGTGACAATTTTGTGCGCACCAAGTTCAGGATAAAATTCATCTCTTACAAGGAAAGCAAAGACTTGATCTATGATGAATGGTTTCCCAAAAAACAAGCGTTTGAAAAAGGAGTTTGGTACGAGGGCTATTCCGACATTGCCTTGTCCACTAATGTGGGCGGAGATTGGGGTAGTACGTTGAAAGTAAGTCCGGGTGCCAGTTTGTTCTTCAATTACATCATCCGAAAGGCGGTTTCGGAATAGATGACCAAGTACAACTTCATCCGAAAGACTTTGAGCATGCTGATAGCGTGCTCTTTTTTATTCAGTCTCTTTCCTGTTTCGGTATTTGCGGGGGCTCCTGATGTCAAGACGGAGAATGGTTCCATCAAATTCAAAATTACTAGCACAGCGGCAATATCGTCCATCCGTTATAAAACGGTTGGCTGGACGATACGGCGCGACCAAATCTGCACAGGTACGTCTCCCAAGCAGTGTGGCGATCCGCGCAACGGCAGTCATGCCTCATTTGTGAATCAGCAAGTACAGCAAATTGATCAATATCCGAATCCTCCAATTCCCGGCGAACCGGTCACGACCTACTACGAGGTCAGCGAAAGCCTTGTCACCGAAGGCATGTGGCAAGCGGGCATGGGCGACATCAAGGACAACGACGACTTGTATTTATATGCAATCATGGTATCCGTCGATGGCAACGGCAATGTGCGCAAAGGCCCATTCTATACGCTGAACGAGATCAAGAATGCCGAGCCTTGGGCGCACCCAGAGGATTTAGACGATTATTTCGGCTTGCATGTCCCGTATCGCAGCGCCAATTTCCCGGTCGATGTCGTGGTAAAAACGGTAAATGGCACGGTCATCCAGCTTCCAGAGGTTACGTTCCATAAGGGCGACTACAAGGTTGGCGAGACGATCAACCACGAGTTTCCCGAGACCATCACAGTTAACGGAAAAACATACAGCATCGTCCGTTCCTATTTGTCGCCGAAACAGGACTTATCGCAGAAAAACTGGTTGCAGGAGAATCCCGATACCAACCCGAAGGTGCGGACGCGAAGCTTTACCGTAGCGCTTGGCGGCACCGACGCGATTGCCGAATACGACGAGTACAATCCGGTAAAGGCCATTTACCAGACGGAAGACGGCACAAGGCTCAAGGAAGTGGAGAAAGGCGTCTACGGTGCAGGCGAAGAAGCGAATTATACGTTCGATCCGCAAATCACCTCCGGCGGTCAGACCTATGAGATTGTCCGCTCCTACATTACGAATAACAGCAAACCGGATGAGAGGCTGTTCATTCAGGAAAAGGGCGACGCGAAGCTGCTGGAGCGTTCCATTGTCGTTGGCTCTGGCGGTTCCAATTTCGTCGGCATTTATAAAATCCCCTCCCCGGTTACGGTGACCTCGCATATCGACGCGCCAAGCAGCGTCGATGCTTCGATCACTTCGGTGGACGGGGATTTTGTGTTTGAAGCGAAGTCGCTGGCGGCACTCAAATCGTATGAAATCACCCGCATCGAGAACGCCTCGCTGGTTACGCCAAGCGATAAGTCCGGGACGCTCAGTGGGCTAACCGTCAGTAAAACGCTGCCGATCAAAATTCCGTTCACGTCCGGCTCCAGCGTCACCGTCAAAATGACCGTCGTCGTAAAAGATGCGAACGACAACTCCGGGGATTCGACCTCGGAGCATACGGTACGCAAGGGCGACGACGGTGGGAATGCCTCACAACCCGGCGCGACCCGGCAAGCTGAAGTGATGGACGCTGGCGCGTCTGCTGTTATCAAGGCAGATACGCGCGGTGCGGAACGTTTTGATGTGCTTCAAGGCATCCCGACCTCCGAAAGCCTATACGCGAATGTGTTAGCCAAATCGTACCTGTACCGCCACACGTTCGTAGAGACAGCGGGCACAAAGCAATACCCGATTCAGGTCAGCAAGACGTATACCCTCACATGGACGGAAACGCAAGCCGGACCGCCCGATGCCGATGGCAACCCAACAATGGTCTTGGTTCCGCACTCCGAGACGCAAACCGTCACAATGAATTATACGGTTGAGCGCAAATACAGTTTTTGGACAATTTCAAATCTCGAAGTATACGGCTTGCAAAAGGCAACAGTGTCCAATTACGCGCTGCCCTCGGGAACGGTGACGCTCCAACCGAGCGGCTATACGGCACCCAACGTTACAGCCACGCACGATGCAGCACTTAGCGCGCATGTGACCGACCCGGTTTATGCGAACGTGACGCTACCGGGGCAGACGATTTCCGGCGGCCTCGTCCGTCCCTCCATTCCGAATGAGGAATGGAAATCCTATGCGGAAACCGCTATCGGCAAAATCAAAGTGAAAAACGATTCGCTCGTGTTTAACGGCAGTACCGTGATGGACAACCGGACGGTCGAGGAAAAAGCTCCGACGCCCGGCGCGATTCCGGCACCTGCCTCCATCGGACAGGACGTGCTCTACGGGTCGGGGTATACCATTGACGCAAGCAAGATGAACAAAGCCAGTCAACCCAGCTCAGGCATGATCTATTACACACTCATTAAGGGAATTGGCGGCGGTGACAACAAAAGCTTTCCCATCGACGGCATCAACCCGGTTACGGTGCATACGCCCGTTGTTAATCAGGCATCCATCTCCGACGATCAGGCGCACAACCAGAAAACGACACCTGCTGCCGGTCGGTCTGCGCTCATGTTGGACAGACCGTTTACCGTGACGATTCCGACCAGCGGCCCGCACAAGAACATTAAAGGCTACGGCAATCGCGATTACGCCAAGTACATGCGGGACAAGCAGGTATGGTTCCCGTTTGATGTATACAAGGCGGATCGAACGACGTTCATCCCAAAGGGAACGTGGGTGTCCATCCCTGTTGGGCAGCTAGAGACGACGTTCTATTTGCCCGTATGGGTAGATGAGGGCAACTATGACGTGTTGTTCCGCACGTTTGCCGAAAACAGTCCCTCTCCCTTCACATCGCAGATGAATGCCAATCTGGACGTGTCGAACCATGTGGCGACGCAAGTGGTTCCCGTTGAAGTGATCGGTCGCCTTTATGATTTCCGCATCACCGACATTGCTGACTTTGCATGGGAATCGGTGTTCCGTAAGCAAAAGGGTAACGCTGTGCCAACAGGCAACGCTTATTGGGTCGGCACGAAGGGCATTGACGGCGCAGCTCGTGGCAATACACCGCCCTATGTGCTACCCGTTCGGCCGGGCAGTCACCCGGAAAGCGGCAAGAAAAATGTGGCCGTGAAGACGGGCTATCACTTCAAGTTTGAAATGCGGACGATAGGCAACATGTTTGGCACGGGGGACGGGATTGCCATTACCCCGACATTTTATTTCGTAGACAGCAAGGGGCTTAATCGGCAAGAAGTCGATCTGTACTATCATTCAGCAACCAAGCGATTCGTGCAGGTCGGCTCCAGCGACGATGTGGAAAAGCGTTATGTGACGCTTGACGCTCGTTTGCGCAACGTGCCCAGGCAGGAACTGATCGATACCGCTGCCACAATTTGGTCTCTCAGCGGATCGTCCGGCGCACAGCAGCCATTTATCGAACAATATTTGAAAAACTCGCAGAAGCCGACGTATGTGGGCGGCTACGACATCCTGCTGCTCCCGCCGCAGCTACGGACGTTTGTCGGCAGCATGCAAGTGCCTTCTGGCGTGAACGCAGCTCGTGCCCATGCTTCGATTCAGCGGTGGTATGGCGAGTACAGCTTGCCTTCCGCGCCATACGTCGTGCCGAAAGGCTTTAACCTCTCGGAATACGGCCGCACGCATCGGCTCGACGATCATGCGCCTATTTTTCTGAAGGACGGGTATATCATCGTCAATTTCAATATCGAGACGATTCAGAATCGGGAATTGACCCATCCGCATCTTCAATACAAAAACGCACCGCTGGACAATCAGTGGCAAATGGAGGGCTATCAGCGCAGCTTTGTCGATCCTTACGGCGCAACGTTCCCCCTACTGGACGGTGATATTGTGTTTTATCACGCCGATTTGTCCAGCTATGACGACTTCGGGACGGGAGGCACCCACTAAATGAACCAGCCGGGAGGAAAAGAGTATGCTTGAAAGCTTGCAAGCAGCTACATCGGAGGATGCGTCCTATTTCTATTCGGCTGCTGCTGAAAAGGAGATCGAGCGCGGATGTATCGGTCACCTGCGCGGCGATTTTGGTCGCTCAGGTGAGGAGTTTTGGGTGAACTGGTTTACCCGGCGTTCTCCCCTGCAAACTCCGGCTTTTGAAGCGGAACTGGGAAAGATTATTCAAGCGCTGGGAGATCATGGTGTGCTTCAAAGCCGCATGCAGATGCTCAGCTTTTGCAGGCAGCACCCGGAGGCTCGCATCCGTGGCGGCTGGAATAAGGATGTGTACGGTTTTTGCCTGCACACGCCGGAGCACCGTTACTATTTGCGTTGTTTTCCCCATGCCGGGGATTACAACTTCTATTTATACAGCTACGCCCAGCCAGAACGTCTGAAAGGGCAACCGTCGCCCACGCCAAAGAAAAAGCAAGAGCCCCAGCGATAGGAGGAACACGCCAATGAGCGATCTTGCCCGTTACCGGCTGCTGGCCGGAGTAACGATTTCCCCGGCAGCGAAGCTGCTATACAGCTATCTATTGGATCGCGCGGGCGGGCTGAATGGGACGGTGCTGCTATCTACCACACGGCTGGCCAAGGAGATCGGTCTTTCTCCGTCCGCCGTGCGCCGCAATCTGCACCGTTTGCAGCGCGTCGAGCTGATCCGAATCTCAGCCCGGTATTCAGAAGAAGGCATACGCCTGACGAATCAGATTACCTTCGTTTGAGGAGGTGCAGCCTTGATTGCCAAATTACAGCGAATGGCTGAGCTTGCTGCAAGCACGGCCCATGCGGTCGCGAATGATCCAGATCGATGGGCCGATTTTTTGCGAACAGCGGCGTGGAACTACAAGTATCCCTTTCAGGATCAATTGTTGATTTATGCGCAACGTCCAAACGCAACGGCTTGCGCCACGATTGAGGTGTGGAACAAACGGCTGAATCGCTGGGTCACACGGGGCGCGAAGGGCATCGCGCTGATTGAGGATCGGGGCGATCATTTCGGCTTGCGGCATGTATTCGACGTTTCAGATACGCAAAGCCGGAACCAGCGTCCGGTATCGCTATGGAGCATGCAGGACAACGATGCCGTGCATGTGATTGAAACGCTGGAAAATGCGTTTGGCGAGCTCGGGCAAGGCGCGGATGTGTCTCTCGCGCTGATCGCTGCCGCGCAGAACGCCGTGGACGACAACAGCGCCGATTACGTGACCGCGCTGCTAAGAGAACGGGATAACAGCCTGCTCGAAGAACTGGAGCCGCGTCATGTCGAAACACTGTTTAAAGAAGCGGCAAAAAGCGCCGTCGCCTTCATGGTGATGACTCGCTGCGGGCTGGAGGCTTCACATTACGTGAGCAGTGAGGATATTTCCGGCGTCGGCTACTTCAATACGCTGCTTTCGCTTTCTCATCTTGGGGCTGCCGTCAGCGACATCTCGGAAATGCTGCTGCGGGAAATCGAGTCCACGATTCGCGCATTGCGGCGAGAAGATCGGCTTCAGGCCCCTTCTCGCACCATTGCGAGAGTGGAAGCAATGGTGCACAATGAAAGCAACCACTTGGAAAGGAAGGATGAATACGATGAAAGCAGAACTGACGTATACCCTGCAAGGGGACTACTTGCTTCCCGAACTGATGACGGCGGAAGTCACAATGCCCATCGGGAAGTATGGGATGTTGCGCAAAACGTACCTGCAAACGCAGCGGAAGGGCTTGTACACAAGCCTGATGCTGTCGGAGGAACTGTACCAGCATTTGACGGAGATCGATCGGACGGCGAGAACGCATATCGAGCAGACGATGCAGGAGTTGCTGAACGCTCACCCCGCGCCAGACAAAACGACCGACCCGCTGGCATGGACGGGACATTTGAACAGCCTGAAGCAGCAGGCGGAGGAGCTCGTTCTGACGGAACTGATTTATACGTAAAATGGCATGATCGGCAAACGGAGGACAAAGGTCTTCCGTTTTTTCATGATCAGGCGATGATCAACAATATGCTCCGTTCCGCTCCGCTCTTGGAGAGCAAGACGGATATCGAGGCTTTTTTCTCGGCGCATGATGACGGGCTGGAACGCACCTTGTACGTTCGAAGCTTGTTCCCGCACGGGGTAACAGAAATGATATTGGACGGCGAGCGGCATGCCGGGTTTGAGCCATACCAGAACGTGCTGCACCTGTGGGAAGGCGCGGCAGACAGCCGAACGTCGCAAGGGTTTTACGATTGGGAAGTGATTGCCGGGCATATCGCCAGTATGATTGTACTGGGCGAATTCAACCCAACACGGCAGGAGCCATCCATTGAGCAGCAGCAGCTTTGGATGGAACAGGCGGAGGACGACAAAGCCTCCGCTTTTGCCATTCCACAGGCAGCGATTGATGCGATTCTCCAGCGCGGCAGCGGTTATGAAAATGGCAAGCTGCGGATTGCGCTTCATTTTCAAGAGCAGTTGTCAGCGCAGGAGAACGCAGATTTCTTAAAACAGGAATATGGTACGGGCGGCCGTTTTCCGGCGCTGATCGGGACGAATATTCATGAGCAGCATGACAGCAAGGGCATTCACATTACGCGCGGGTCCATCATGAAGCCCGATGCGCAGATCCTCCTGTCCTGGATGAAGGTGCAAAAGCGGATTGGCGAATTGCTGGTCGTAGGACGGTACTTGAATCGGCAAGAGTTGGGACGTTTGCCTGTCTTTGCGCAGGAGCAAGAGGAACGCCGCTTGCAACGCGCAGAGGAAGCCCGCATCCGCGAAATGGCGAAAGGCGAATCGACATTGGGGCAGACATCAGTGACGGGTCTGCCCTTGCCGCCGTCGGCTGTGCAGCACGAAGCGTTGCCCAACGCCAAACCGGAACCACCATCTGCTGCAAGGCCCAAGTCGAGCAACAGAACCCGGGCGCACTATGCGTATGCTGAGGGGGATACCGTCTTCTACGGCGCGGACGAGTATACGATTTTAATGATAAATGCAAGCTCCATCATCTTGCAGGATGCGCAATTTCCGCTGTTCACTAAGGAAATGCCCCATCGAGACTTCGAGCGGATGCTGAGGGAAAATCCGTTGAACGACCACCTGATGACGGGTGAGCAAGAACCGGCGTTGCCTGTGGACGGGCTGCTTGAAGAAGCTTCGCTTTCTGCTACCGCCACATTGGAACCCGACGTCAGTACGGGCATCAATGAAGGGAAGCAGTCCCCGGACGCTTCCGACATGAATGACCGGGAGGAATCGCATGCCACCGCGCCTTCCTCCCTGCCATCTGTCGAACCATTACGAAAAGCGCCCCGAACGCCAGCGACGAATTACCGGATCACCGACAACGAATTAGGACGCGGCAGCGCCAAGACCAAGTTTGGCTTTAACGTCGCAGCGATTCGGTTGCTCAAGCAGTTGGAGCAGGAAGACCGTCCGGCAACAGCGGAGGAGCAGGCGGTATTGGCTCGCTATGTCGGCTGGGGCGGCATCCCACAAGCGTTTGACGAAAGCAATGCGCAGTGGAACACCGAATACGACGAGCTCAAGGCGCTGCTGGAGCCAGAGGAATACGAATCAGCGCGTGCTTCGACCTTGAACGCCCATTACACCTCGCCAACCGTCATCAAGGCGATCTATAGATGTCTGGAGCATATGGGCTTTCGCAGCGGCAACATTTTGGAGCCCTCCTGCGGAATAGGTCATTTCTTCGGGTTGTTGCCGGAGTCGTTTCAGGATTCCCAACTGTTTGGCGTCGAACTGGACGGAATTACCGGGCGCATTGCCAAGCACCTCTACCCGCAAGCGTCCATTGCCGTGAGCGGCTATGAGGAAACGAGCTTACCGGACAGCTTTTTTGACCTTGCTATCGGCAACGTGCCATTTGGCGGCTACGGCGTGGCGGATAAAAAGTATGACAAGCACAAGTTCCTCATCCATGATTACTTCTTCGCCAAAACGCTGGATAAGGTGCGACCCGGAGGCATCATCGCATTCATTACCTCAAAGGGAACGATGGATAAGCAAAATTCGGCTGTTCGTCAATACATCGCTCAGCGTGCCGAGCTGCTGGGCGCGGTACGGCTGCCCAACAACGCATTTCTCGCAAATGCCGGAACGGAAGTGACGACCGATATTCTGTTCCTGCAAAAACGCGACCGCATGGTGGCCGCTGCGAATGAGGACTGGATTCACCTGTCCACGACCGAGGACGGTGTACCGATCAACGCCTATTTTGTATCCCATCCCGACATGGTTCTTGGGACGATGGCTTACGATGACCGCATGTACGGGAACAAGCAAGAAACGACCTGCCAGCCTTTCCCGAATGCCGATTTGGGCGAGCAGCTGCAGGAAGCGCTTGAAAACATTCACGCCGAATGGACAGAGGTCGAACGGGAGGAATTGCCTGAAGCCGATGAAGCCGCTTCCCTCCCCGCCGACCCGACCGTGCGCAATTTCAGCTACACGCTGGTGGACGGCCACATTTACTATCGGGAAAACAGCCGAATGCACCGAATGGATACGTCTGCGACGGCGGCAGGCCGCATCAAAGGGATGATTCAGCTACGAAACATCGTCCGCGACCTGATTGACTATCAGACGGAGGATTACAGCGACGAGGTCATTCAGGAGCAGCAGAAAAAGCTGAACCGTCAGTATGACCGTTTTACCGCACAATACGGTCTCATTAACAGCCGGGCTAACAGTCTGGCTTTTGCCGATGACAGCTCCTATTTCCTGCTTTGCTCGCTGGAGGTGCTCGATGAGGAGGGGCGTTTGCAGCGCAAAGCCGACATGTTCACGAAGCGCACGATCCGACAGCGAGCCAGCGTCAGTCGCGTGGACACCGCGGCGGAAGCGCTGGCCGTCTCTATCGGCGAAAAGGCCCGCGTCGATTTGGACTTTATGAGGCAGCTTACTGGATTCACAGCGGAACGGCTGATCCACGAGCTGCAGGGCGTGATTTTTCCTAATCCCGCAAGGCTGGACGAGAACGGTCAGCCGGTGTATGAAACGGCGGACGCCTATTTGTCCGGTCAGGTGCGCGACAAGCTGCGCATTGCCAAGCAGTTCGCCGACCAAGACCCTGAGCGATACGGGGGCAACGTAACGGCTCTGGAAGCGGTGCAGCCGCAAGACCTGGACGCCTCCGAAATCGATGTGCGGCTTGGCGCAACCTGGCTCCCTCCTGCTGTTATCAAGGAATTTATCTTTGATTTGGTCGAGACACCTCCAATGTTCCGTTCATCCATCGACGTGCTTTACTCCGAATATACCGCCACATGGAACGTTCGCGGCAAAAGCGATGACCGCAGCGGCAATATCAAGGCGAATCTCACCTATGGGACGAGCCGCATCAATGCGTACAAAATTCTCGAAGAAACACTGAACCTGCGAGATGTGCGCATTTTCGATACGGTTTACGAGGATGGCGTGGAAAAGCGTGTTTTGAACAAGCAGGAAACCGCTATCGCCCAGCAAAAGCAGGAAGCGATGAAGGACGCCTTTCGCGACTGGATTTGGAAAGACCCGCAGCGGCGGGAGCGGCTGACCCGGTTGTACAATGATCGCTTTAACTCGATTCGTCCCCGCGAATACGACGGCAGCCACATCCGCTTCACAGGCATGAACCCGGAAATTCGGCTGCGTCAGCATCAGGTGAACGCAGTCGCCCGTGTACTGTATGGCGGTAACTCGTTGTTTGCGCATTGCGTCGGGGCGGGCAAAACGTTTGCGATGACTGCGGCGGCGATGGAAAGCAAGCAGCTTGGCCTTTGCAATAAAAGCCTGTTCGTCGTACCCAACCATCTGACGGAGCAGTGGGCAGCGGAATTTTTGCAGCTATACCCCTCCGCCAACGTGCTGGTCGCGACCAAGAAGGATTTTGAGACGAAGCACCGCAAGACGTTTTGCGCGCGCATCGCCACTGGCGACTACGACGCCATCATTATCGGACATTCCCAGTTTGAAAAAATCCCGATTTCCACAGAACGGCAACGGCAGCAATTGTCAGAGCAAATCGCTGAGATTACAGATGGCATTCGAGAGCTAAAGGAAGCCCGAGGCGAGCGCTATGCAATCAAGCAGCTGGAGAAAACGAAAAAGACGCTCAAATTGAAGCTGGAAAAGCTCCATGACGCCAGTCGCAAGGATGATGTGGTCACGTTTGAGGAATTGGGCATTGATCGGCTGTTTGTGGACGAGGCAGATTCGTATAAAAATTTGTTCCTGTACACGAAAATGCGCAACGTCGCCGGGCTGGCGCAGACGGAGGCCCAAAAATCGTCCGACATGTTCGCCAAATGCCGCTATCTCGACGAGCTGACAGGCGGTCGGGGAATTATTTTCGCAACAGGCACACCGATTTCCAATTCCATCACCGAAATGTACACGATGCAGCGCTATTTGCAGCACGAACGCTTGCGAGAGCGAGGCTTGCAGCATTTTGATTCATGGGCTTCCACATTCGGGGAAACCGTAACGGCCATCGAACTGGCACCGGAGGGAACGGGCTATCGCGCGAAAACGCGATTTGCCCGTTTCTATAATTTGCCGGAGCTGATGAACATGTTCAAGGAGGTCGCGGACATCCAGACGGCAGATATGCTCCAGCTTCCGGTTCCGAAAGCCCACTTCCATAATGTCGCCGTGCCGCCAAGCGATTTTCAGCGGGAAATGGTCGCCGAGCTTGCCCGCCGCGCGGAACGGGTGCGGATGAAGCAGGTGGAGCCGCACGAGGACAATATGCTGACGATCACTAACGATGGGCGGAAGCTGGCGCTCGATCAACGGCTGGCGAACCCTCTGCTCCCTGATGACACGGGCAGCAAGGTCAGCGCCTGCGCAAACAATGTGTATCGATATTGGGCGGAGCATCGGCAGGAGCGGCTGACGCAGCTCGTGTTTTGCGATTTGTCCATTCCGAAGCAGGACGGCACGTTCAACGTGTATGACGAGCTGCGGCGAAAGCTGACAGAGCGCGGCGTTCCTGCCGAGGAAATCGCCTACATCCATGATGCCAATACGGAAGTGAAGAAAAAGGAACTGTTTGCCAAGGTGCGCACAGGGCAGGTGCGGGTATTGCTCGGTTCGACGTTCAAGATGGGCGCGGGAACGAATGTGCAAACGAAGCTGATCGCGCTTCACGACCTCGACTGTCCGTGGCGGCCGCGCGACTTGGAGCAGCGCAGCGGGCGCATTATTCGTCAGGGCAATCAGAACAGCGACGTGCATATCTTCCGCTACGTGACAGAGAACACGTTCGATGCTTACCTGTACCAAACGCTCGAAAACAAGCAACGCTTTATTTCACAAATTATGACCAGCAAATCGCCGGTACGTTCCGCCGAGGACATTGACGAAACAGCCCTCTCCTATGCGGAAGTCAAGGCGCTGGCGACGGGCAATCCGTACATTAAGGAGAAGATGGACCTGGACATCCAGGTATCCAAGCTCAAGCTGCTCAAGGCAAACCATCTCAGTCAGCGGTATGCACTGGAGGATCGGTTGCTGAAAATGCTGCCGCAGCAGATCAAATCCACGGAGGAGCGGTTAGCTGGCTATGAGCAGGATGTTGCTTTGTTTGTGCGTTCGCAAGCGGCGGAGATGGACGGTGCGGATGACGCCAAATTTTCGGGCATGACGCTCAAAGAATATACGTACACGGATAGGGCAGCAGCGGGCGCGGCATTGCTTGACGCTTGCAATGGCATGACTTCGCCCGAGCCGCAGGAGATCGGCAGCTACCGGGGCTTTTCCTTGTGGCTTTCGTTTGATAGCTTTGGCAAGGAATACAAGGTGACGCTGCGCGGGGCGCTTGGGCATACGGTGACGCTCGGCGTGGATGCTGGCGGCAACATCAGCCGCATCAACAACGTCCTCTCGGACTTACCTACAAAGCTGGCGATTTGCCGAGAGCAGCTTGCCACCTTGCGCCAACAGATGGAAACGGCGAAGGAACAGATTGCGGCTCCTTTTGAGAAGGAGCAGGAACTGCAAACGAAAGCAGCGCGGCTTGCGGAGCTGAATGCCCTGCTGAACATGGACAAGCGGGAAAACGAAGCCGTAGACAGCGTGCCGGACGAAGAACCGGAAGCGTCAGAACGGCGAACTGTAGGACGTGAACGGTAATGGATTAACGTTCCTTCTCATGCTTTCCGTCGTTTACGTGCCAGCCTGAACAACAGACGGAGGAATATGGTATGAACCCCTTTGAAGATCAATTTTTATTGACCAGACAACAGAGCCTGTTTCTGGCTAAAAAGAAATGGGACGAAAATATATATTGCGGCATGAGAATGGAAAATCGCAACATCACCTTCCCGCAGACGCAAACGATTTTGAGCGGCGTAAACGTACCCAGCGTCACCCTGGAAGACATTCAAACCGTATTGAATATGCGGGATGCGTGGCGCTATCTGCTCTCTGCCGTTGACGAGCCAATTACACTATCCTTTATATGCAAATTGAATGAGTATGTGGCGCGAAACGAGTCGCTCGAACGGGGAGTGCTTAGAACAGAACGTGTCGGGATTTCCAGTACGGATGACGTGCCTCATCTTCCTGTAATCATTGAAATCGAGCAGGAATTAGCTGCGCTATTGTCAGCAGAGATGACCACTACAGAAAGGGCGATTACCTTTCTTCTGTGGGGAGCAAGGCGACAAATGTTCTCAAACGGCAACAAACGGACTTATCTTTTGCTGGCCAACAAGCTTCTTTTGGAGCGAGGATGCGGTATGCTGACGATTAGGGAGAAGAACATGAAGCAGTTTAACGAGTTGCTCTCTGCTTATTACACCACGAACGATATGCGCAACATCAAAGTTTTTCTGTATGAGCATGCGATCAGCGGCATCGAGTTCGGGGAACCGGAAAAAAGGAAACCTGACCGAGAAAAATAACGTCATCGACAAAATGATAAATAAGCTTGTCACGTCACAACGCGGCGCGACAGGCTTTTTTGCATTCTTTGAAGGGAGCTGCTGTCATGAGCTATGTTAGCAAGGAGCAGATCGAACGCGCTAAAAGCGTGGATTTGTTGACCTATCTGCAAATGGTTGAGCCTGCGGAGTTAGTTCGTTGCTCTCGCAATGTTTACGCGACCCAAACGCACGACAGCCTTAAAATCTCCAACGGCAAATGGTACTGGTGGTCACGAGGGATCGGCGGACGCACGGCACTGGATTACCTCATTAAGGTGCGTGGCATGTCATTTCCTGATGCAGTGATTCTGATTGAGGGCATTGATTCCAGCAGCATGCCCGCGGTTTCCCAACCCTATCAACAACGCCCATCGTCGGCACAATTTGAGCTTCCCGAACCATACGATAACGCTAATCGTGTCATTGCCTATCTCAGCAAGCGTGGAATTCATCGAACGTTAATCGACTACTGCCTTGAAACGAGCAGGTTGTATGAAAGCCGCCGTTACCACAACGCGGTATTCGTCGGATTTGATCCCCAAGGACTTCCCCGTTATGCGGCGATACGCGGTACGACAAGCACCCGATATATGGGGGAAGCCACCGGCAGCGACAAGCGGTATTCGTTCTCCATACCTGCATTGGAAAACAGCACAGAGCTTCACTTGTTTGAGAGCGCCATTGATCTTTTATCTTACTGTACACTGGAGAGTTTGGCTGGTCGGAACTGGAAGCAGAACCATAAGCTTTCGCTGGCCGGAATCTTCGGCTCCAAGGCGGTTCAGGAACAAAGCTTGTTGCCTGCTGCTCTCACGGAATACTTGCGGAACTTTCCGCAGTTGAGTCGGCTTGTGCTGCACCTGGACAATGATGAGCCGGGGCGATTGGCAGCAGCGACGATACAGAGAATCTTGGCCCCTGCCCTTTCCATTTCTGATGAGCCGCCCACACATGGCAAAGATGTAAACGATGAGCTGATGAGCCGCCGGAACCCGCATAGAGAGCGCTCCCGGTAAAAGGAACAACTTCCCCGCTCCCGTGCAAAATAAGAGTGAAGCAAGCTTAATTCTGATCTTGATGGAGGGATAAACGTGGAGGAGAAGGAAACAAACGAGTGTCAAGAGTAGGTCGAAAAGGCACTTTTGGAGGCGGAGCAACAAGCGCCGGATGACTCGACGCGATTGGATCACCCGACGGTTTTTTCCAATTTCCGGCGGAGGATTGATGACAGAGAACGTTGATAGCCTGAATCGGAGGTCCAATAAAATATGGATTACAGGAAGACGCTGAGGGATCGGCGTCTTTTTTAGTTTGGGCCGCCTCTCTTTTTTCTCGGTCGGTTCCTTTCAGGGGCAATGCGAGACTACTGTCTCGCGTTGCAGCAAGCACTGAATTTGGTCTCCCAAATTCGGCTTGTTAGGGGCAAGCCCCTAATACCCCTGTCTAACAGCATGCTGTTATATCAAGAAAATAGGTGTTAAAAATGATCGGTTCGGTTGTTTCAGAAACGATTGAAGCCATTTAACGTTTTATTCGGACTAAGGAAGTGAACATGATGAGAAGACGACCGATTCGTATTCAGGTATGGGTGAACGCTGATGAAAACGCAAGACTTCAGGCAAGTTCGAAGAAATCGGGACTTTCACAGGAAGGTTATATCCGATCTCTGATTAACGGCTATCTTCCGAAAACGATGCCACCACCGGATTATTACGCCATGATGCGCCAGCTTTATGCCATCGGCAACAACCTGAATCAACTTGCAGCGAAGGCCCATGCAACCGGCCATCTGGATCGGATGATGTTTCAACAGGAGGCCGACCAGCTACGCCGTGCGATACAAGATATCCAGCAGGCGGTGACTTCTCCGGAACGCATAGCCAAGCCTAATTCCACAAATCCCGAGGCACATCCGCCGTAGACGAAGGAGGTGTGACGCATGGCAACGACGGCGATTTGGGATGTGACGGATCGATTAAAGCGCGTCATTGACTACGCCGCCAATCCTGAAAAAACCGCGATGAATCGAACGCAGCAGCAAAGCTTGCAACAGGTGCTGGCCTACACGAGAGACAGCGACAAAACGGAAAAGCAGTTGTACGTGGGCGGCATTAACTGTGACCCGCTGACCGCCTACGAGCAGATGCAGCGGACGAAACGGCAATTTCAGAAAACGGCTGGCATTGTGGCGTTTCATGCGTACCAAGCGTTCGCGCCGGGTGAGGCAACGCCGGAAATAGCACATGCCATCGGCATGAAGCTGGCTCAGGAATTATGGGGCGAGCGTTTCGAGGTGATCGTCTCGACCCACTTGGACAAGCAGCATTTGCACAATCATTTCGTGCTGAACTCTGTTTCTTTTCTGGACGGCAAACGCTACTACGACAACAAAGCGTCCTACGCCCGGCTGCGGCAAACGTCAGACCGGCTGTGCCACGAGCATGCGCTGTCGGTGATCGAACATCCTGAACCGGGTAAGGCCAGACACTATGGCGAGTGGAAGGCCGATCAGGAGAACAAACCGACATGGCGGGGACTCATCCGTACCGATGTGGATCAGGCGTTAGCCGCTTCCATGACGTGGACGCAGTTTATCGCTACGTTGCAGAAGCAAGGTTACGAGGTGAAACCAAACGTCAAGCATTTGGCGGTACGTCCTCCCGGCAAGCAGCGCTTTGTTCGCTTGCGCAGCCTGGGGGACGCCTATACCGAAGAAGCACTCAAGCAGCGTATTTTGCGAAATCGTATCCCCCATCGTCCTCCGTCCTCTCCGAAGTCACGACGCAGACCTGTTATCTGTAAGGGGAAGCTCAAATCTACCAAGCGGTTTAGCGGGCTACAGGCATTGTACATTCGCTATTTATATCAACTGGGCATATGGCCAGCTCGTCGCGCGTCCTCCAGAAGGACGCCTTTTTTATTGCGGGAGGATTTGCGGCATATGGCAATCATCACGGCACAGACGAAGCTGCTTTGTCTGCATCGTATTTCGAGCAAAGAGCAGCTTTTAGCGTTTGCGTCGGCTACAGATCAACAGATCCATCAGCTTTGTGGCGAGCGCAAGATGCTTTACAATCGCATCCGCCGCGCGAACGACGCCGCTCGGATCGAGGCGTGCAAGACGCAAATTGCCGAGCTGTCGCGGCGCATTTCCGGGCTAAGAAAGGAGGTGAGGCTGTGTGCGGGCATCCTTGCCCGTTCCGTTGAAATGAGTCAGAAGCTTCAAGTAAGCCAGCAGCACAATCCAACCCGAAAGGAGAACACCCGCCATGAGCAGTGGAGCCGAAGCGGCCGATCAGGTAGTAAGCATGAGCCTGCGGGGCATTGAGGTTATGGCTAAAATTTCCGGCGAAGGCGCTAAACATTTGGCTGTCTATTTGTTTGCCGCCCTGCAGGGGCAGAAACGGACAAAGGGTAGCATTCGTTTGGAGAACCTGCTTCGCAGCGGCAAGGAGTTGAAGGTGTTCGCGGTCAAAAATGAAGACCTCCCCACCTTCTGCAAAGAAGCAAAGCGCTACGGCGTTCTGTATTGCGCGCTGCGGGACAAGAACCACGTAGACGGCTTGTGCGACGTAATGGTGCGAGCCGAGGACGCAGCAAAAATTAATCGCATCGTCGAGCGCTTCAAGCTGGCAACGGTCGATACGGCGAGCATTCAGAGCGAGATCGAAAAAACACGCGCTGAGAAGCGAGCCGATGAACAAGCAGCGGAGCAAACGCAACAACCCGAATCGGGGTCAACATGGGAGCAAGACGCCACGGGCAAGGGTACACCATCGGAAAAGAGCGTGGACGATTTTTTGGACGAACTGATGGGCAGCCCCGAAGCAGCGCAAACGGAACAGCAGCCCGAACCGATACAACTCGCGCAGCAGCCGGACGAACCGACGCCCCCAGCGACCCAGATGAGCGACAACAAAGCCCCCATGAAGGCAACGATGGAGCTCCCTCCTCCGTCCGAGCCTATCTCCGAGCGCAACGCGGCATCCGCAAGGGGTACTACGACTGAATTCCAGCAGCACCAAGCGCCCCAGCGCCCGTCGATTCGCGAACTGCTTCGGGAAATTCGGGAGGAAAACCGCAAAGCGAACAAGGAACGCCGTCAACTGGACAAGGAGCCGTCGCTACCGAAACGGAGCGCGCGTCAGGCTGCAAGCACGAAGGCGGCTCCAGCGAAGAACAGCCGGACGAAAACGAACAAGCCAAAATCTGCAAGAAAGCGGGGTAACGCCAAATGAGCAATTTTGATGATCTGTTTCGCCAAGAAGCGACAGGCCGCTCTGGTACGAATACTTCCGAGCAACCCTTCGATAAGGATGCCTGGGCGCAGAAGAAGCAGGAGCTGCGGCAATGGACGTATGATACGGTCGATGCTGCCACAACCGCCATCGCTCAAAGCGGCCAGCAGTTCCAGCAGTATTTGGACGTGCAAAGCCGCTTTGACCGCTACAGTGTCTCCAATGCGCTGCTGATTCTCACCCAACGTCCGGATGCGACGCGTATTGCCGACTTCGAGGCATGGAAGGAACAGGGCGTATACATTCGGCGCAAGGAGACCGGCTTTTACATTCTGGAGCCGGGCGAGGAATATCAGCGAGAAGACGGCACGAAGGGCATCAGCTACAATCCGAAAAAGATGTTCGACATCGCCCAGACAACCGCCAGCCAGAAACGGGAACAGCCGCTGCCGCTGGATGACCGAACACGCATCAAGGCACTTATGGAGCGCTCCCCTGTTCCGATTGCGATGAGCGATACGCTGCCGCCCGACGTGCAGGCGCTCTACCAGCCGGATACGCACAGCATTGTCATCCGCCGCGGCATGGACGCCGGGGATATTTTCCGTTCACTCGCTCAGGAGCTGGCTCATGCCGAGCTGGAGCGCGGCGATAACGGCTACAGTCGTTCCGCATACGCCTTCCATGCGTACTGTGCGTCGTACATGTTGAGCAAGCAGTTGGGCGTTCAAACCTCGTCCTTTCGTTTTCAACGTGCGCCGGAAAAGCTGAAGGACAAGGAGCCGCAGCAAATTCGCGCCGAACTGGCGACCATGAAGGAGGCCGCGCATGAGATCGCTCGCCGAATGAATCGGGTGCTGGCACAGCAGCAACAGCGGCAACCGAGTCGGTCAGACAAAGCAAGGTAGAAACGCCTGAATGACCTTCACAGGAGGGAATGCCTATGCGGGAAGAACGGATTCTCAGCCTGGATCACTACGAGCACGGCATCGTGGTGCGTGCGCTCAACACGCTGCGCAATGATCTGATCGGCGAGCAGCGTCCCACCGACGCTGTAGACGATCTGCTGCTCAAAGCGATTCATGCTCCATACCATAGCCATAAACGCCGAGGGAATCATGAGGCGCGTTGAAACCGCAAGGAGCGATGGACTGCTCTTTGCGGTTTTGTTCATTTTCGTCGTATGGGCGGCGCTGCTGACCGCACCCTCCCTGTCCGGCGGGCTACCGGCCATGCTTCAGCAGCTTAGCGTGGCGATTCATCACCCGTTCTATATTCGTTGGGTGAGTGATACGCCGCGCTGCTTGTTCATCTTCATGCTTGCTTATGCGCTCGGTATTGGCATCTACCTTTCCTCCCCGCGCAACTATCGCCGTCGAGAGGAGCACGGCAGCGCCCGCTGGGGGCGAGCGAAGCAGATCAACGCCAAGTACCAGAGCAAGCCGCCGGAGCAAAACAAAATATTAACCGATCACGTCCGCATCGGTCTCGACGGGCGCAAGCATCGACGAAACCTGAACGTACTTGTCGTAGGCGGCTCCGGTGCGGGAAAAACGCGCTTTTATGCCAAGCCCAACGTCATGCAGGCGCATACGTCGTTTGTCGTCCTCGACCCGAAGGGTGAAATTTTGCGCGATACGGGACATCTACTCAAAGCCAAGGGCTACGACATCAAGGTTCTGGACTTAATCAATCCGCACCGTTCCTACGGCTATAACCCGTTCGCCTATTTGCAGGACGACAAGGACGTGTTGAAGCTGGTCACCAACCTCATTCGCAACACCACACCCAAGGGCAGCAACACGAACGACCCGTTCTGGGAACGCTCCGAAACGGCGCTGCTCGAAGCGCTCATCTTGTATTTGCTCTACGAAGCGCCGCCGGAGGAGCAAAATTTCCCGATGGTGATGGAGATGATTGCCGCCGCCGAAGTGCGTGAAGAAGACGAGACGTACCAAAGCCCGCTTGACGAGCTGTTTGAACGGCTGGCGATGCGCGACCCGGAGCATTTGGCGGTCAAGCAGTACAACATTTTCAAGCTCGCAGCGGGCAAAACAGCCAAATCCATTTTGATCGGTCTCGGCGTGCGATTGGAGAAATTCAACCTGCACACGATTGCCGGGATGAGCCTGGTCGATGAAATGGAGCTGCCGACGATGGGCACAAAGAAAACGGCGCTGTTCGCCGTCATTCCCGATAACGACAGCAGCTTCAATTTCATCGTTGGGATGCTGTACACGCAGTTGTTCCAGTGCCTAATGTATGAGGCGGATTATCGTCACGGCGGACGGCTACCCGTCCATGTTCACTTCGTTATGGATGAATTCGCCAACTGTGCATTGCCGTCAGAGTTTGATAAGCTGCTCTCTACGATGCGCAGCCGTGAAATTTCCGTTTCCATTATCCTGCAAAATCTGGCGCAGCTCAAAGCACTGTACAAGGACGAATGGGAGTCCATCGTCGGCAACTGCGACACGTTTTTATACCTTGGTGGCAATGAGCAATCCACGCACAAATACGTCTCCGAGCTGCTCGGCAAAGAGACGATTGACACGAACACCTACGGTCAAAGTAAGGGACGCAGCGGCAGCTATTCGATCAATTACCAGCAAGCTGGCCGCGAGCTGCTTACACCAGATGAGGTGCGGCTGCTCGACAATCGCTATGCGCTGCTCTTTATTCGCGGTGAGCGCCCGGTGCAGGACGACAAATACAATCTGCTCCGGCATCCGCATGTGGCGTTCACCACCGACGGCAGCGGTTCGCCTTATCAGCACGGCGGGGCCGAGCACGCCTTGGATTGGCAATCGGTTTGGCTCCATGAGCATGGGGAGTACGAATTGCTGTCGGAAGAAGAACTGGAGAGCCAACTTTTGCGAAGGGAATGATCGCTTTGAATTTCAAAATGAAACGGATGCTGGCGCTGTACATCGTGCTGGTACTGATGGGAACCGTATTCACCGCCACTGCCTACGCCGAGGGCGATCCAATGGCAACGATTAATAACTTGTCCGCATTTATCTTCGGTCTCATTCGGGCTATCGGGATGATTATTCTCGGCTTCGGCATCGTGCAGATTGGTCTGTCGCTCAAGTCGCACGATCCGTCGCAACGGGCCAACGGCTTCTTGACGCTCGCAGGCGGGGTCATCATTACGTTTACGAAGGAAATTCTGAACCTGATCACTGGTTAAACGAAGGTGATGCAAAAGGTCAGGGGGGATAGGCTGTGCCGTTGGCCGTCCCCTTTCTAGCGAAGGAGGTGAGCCTGCAAAATGTCCGATACTAGCTGGATTATCGACAATCTCGAAAACGCCCTGGATACGTGGAACGACAAGATGAATGAAATTTGGCAGCTCGTGACCCAATCTCCGGCTGATTTCAAGGGTGGTGGCGTCTGGCATGTCATCACCGATATTCACGGCGCCTTGCAAGCAACGGGGCTGGCACTGCTGGTATTGTTTTTTGTGATCGGGGTGGTGAAGACAACCGGAAGCTTTGCCGAGATGAAGCGACCTGAACTGGCGATCAAGCTGTTTATCCGTTTCGTGCTGGCGAAAGCGGTCGTCACCTACGGACTGGAATTGATGATGGCGCTGTTTACGATTGTTCAGGGCATCATCTCCACCATGATGGGACGCTCCGGGCTCGGTTCGATGGAGACGATGAGCTTGCCAAGCTCCATCGCCAAAGCTATTGAAGACGTTAGCTTCTGGCAAAGTATCCCGCTGTGGGTCGTCACGCTGCTCGGCAGTCTGTTTATTACGGTGCTGTCGTTTGTGATGATTCTCTCGGTGTACGGGCGCTTCTTCCGCATTTATTTGTATACGGCGATTGCCCCTGTTCCACTGTCCAGCTTTGCCGGGGAGCCAAGTCAAAGCATCGGCAAATCCTTTATCAAAGGGTATGCAGCGGCTTGTTTGGAAGGGGCCGTGATCGTGCTCGCCTGCATCATTTACTCCGCCTTTGCCACCGCGCCTCCGGCAGTGGATGAGAGCGTGGGCGCGGTGACAATGGTATGGACCTATATTGGGGAATTGATTTTTAACATGCTCGTTCTTGTCGGCACGGTGAAGATGGCGGATCGCGTCGTGCGGGAAATGCTGGGGCTGTAGCGATGGCATTCTTCTGACCCATCGAGCTAGGGTCGAAACAAGGAACGTAGGCTCACTCCGACGCTTCGCCTAACAATTCCTGAACGGACACCTCCAGCGCTTTGGCAATGGCCACAACCTCATAGTCTTGGACAAGCCGGTATTGCCCTTCCAGACGCGATAGGCTGGTAGGGCTGATATCGAGTCCGGCCGTTTGCAATCTGGCGAGAAATTCCTTCTGCTTCATCTTCTTCGCCTTGCGGAGAGCAATTACGCGGGTTCCGATAATATTTTTATCACCCGGTGGTTCTTTTCGATGCTTCATGAGTACGCACCTCACTTTACAAGCCCCATTGTACGTGAGGACATCGTTGTTTTAATGCTATTATCGCATTAAAATGAAATAAACCGATTATCGCATTAAAATGGAAGAGCCACTTCTTGTCAGGCAATCCAAGATGTCGCTCTCAACATGCACCGCGGCTGCCCGGTGATTCGTTTATTGAGTCTAGCGCCAGCCGAGTTGCTACTTGCGATAAAGCGTACTCGTACAAGGAGGAGATATTGATGGAATTTCCGTTATGGCTTCAAGATGCCATTCAGCAGCGCTTGGATCACGTTTCAGAACGGGGCGAACAACAGCATGAGATGAATCCATGCCACGATGAAGAAAATGCCGCTTTTCGTGCCCTGTTTTCAAGCATGGACAACCTTCAGCTGCAAGCCTTTATGGACTGGGAGGGCAAGTTTCAATTCACGCAGGCTTTGGAGAATGAACGATTATATGTTCAGGGATTGCGGGACGGAGCACAACTGGCATTTGCGCTGCTCACCGATCCTTTTTCATCCGGCGACAACGTGGTTGAAGTTTTTAAAAAGGCAATGTTAACCTCGAATACACCAGAGGCTTAGAGCGAGCGGCAGTCTGAAAGTACACATAAGCAGGAGGATTGGAAATGGAAGTGAAAATTAACCGGGAAATCCGGGATTATACGGAAAGCTTATTCTTTGGACTGTCCTTGCGACAGTCCTTTTTTTCGCTTTTGGCAGTCATCGTGGCGATTGGGCTGTACTTCGGCTTACGCGGTCACTTCGGCTTGGAAACGCTCAGTTGGATGTGCGTGTTGGGGGCAGCTCCTTGCGCTGCGCTTGGCTTTATCCGCTATCACGGCATGTCGGCAGAGCAACTGCTGTGGGCATATGTGAAATCGGAATTTTTGATGCCAAGACGCCTACTCTTTCGCTCGACGAACATCTATTACGAAGCGCTGCGAAGCGGTATCCAGCAGCGGGGGCAAGAAAGGATGAAGCGCAATGATTAAGACGCTTCGGCGCACGATCAAGCAGGACAAGGAACCGTTCGTCATCCCGAAAAGTGTACAACAAGCGATCCCGATCCGCGCCATTTGGCCGGACGGGATTTTTGCTGTCGGCAATAAATTCTCCAAATCGTTTCGGTTCGAGGACATCAACTACGCCGTAGCGTCCAAGGAAGATAAGGAATCGATGTTCCTTTCCTATTCTGATCTACTTAATTCCTTCGACAGCGGCGCAACAACGAAGATCACGATCCATAACCGGCGGCTCAATCAGGCAGATGTGAAAAACTCGATTTTGATTCCATTACGACAGGATCATCTCGACGTATACCGACAGGAGTATAACGACATGCTGCTGGGCAAGGCTTCAGGCGCGAATGGAACCATTCAGGAGAAATACGTCACGATTTCAGTTGTTAAGAAAAACGTGGAGGAAGCCCGTCATTACTTCGCGCGGGTAGGTACGGAGCTGATGTCGCATTTTTCCCGTCTTGGCTCGCGATGCACGGAGCTGGATACCACCGACCGTTTGCGTATTCTTCATGATTTTTTTCGGATTGGCGAGGAGGAGGCTTTTCGCTTTGATCTGCTGGAGACGATGCGCAAGGGGCATGATTTTAAAGATTACATCTGCCCGAATACATTGGAGTTTGCGAAGGACCATTTCCGTATGGGGGATTACTATGGGCGTGTGATCTTCCTGCGGGAATACGCCAGTTATATTAAGGACAGTATGGTGGCCGAGCTTTGCGACCTGAATCGAAATCTGCTGCTATCGCTCGATGTCATTCCGATTCCTACCGATGAGGCCGTCCGCGAGGTGGAAGGTCGCTTGCTTGGCGTGGAGACGAACATCACGAACTGGCAGCGGCGGCAAAACCGCAACAATAACTTTTCAGCCGTCGTACCTTACGACATGGAGCAGCAGCGCAGGGAGAGCAAGGAGTTTTTAAGCGACCTTACGACCCGCGACCAGCGAATGATGTTCGGATTGCTCACAATGGTGCATGTCGCCGATAGCAAAGAACAACTTGACAGTGATACGGAGACGCTGCTCACAATAGCCCGCAAGCATTTATGCCAGTTTGCTACACTGACGTATCAGCAAATGGATGGGCTGAACACCGCGCTGCCGTATGGCTTGCGGAAGGTACATGCTCTGCGAACGCTAACGACGGAAAGCACTGCCGTATTCATTCCGTTCCGGGCGCAGGAGGTGAGGCATCCGGGCGGCATTTACTACGGGCAGAACGCCATCAGCAAAAATATGATCGTCGCCAATCGCAAGCAACTGCTCAACGGTAATAGCTTCATTCTCGGTGTACCTGGCTCTGGAAAAAGCTTTACCGCCAAACGGGAAATCATTAACCAAATGCTCGCGAGCGACGATGACATTATCCTGATTGACCCTGAACGCGAGTATTCCAAGTTGGTGAACGCGCTGGGTGGCGAAACGATCCATATCTCTGCTACGTCGCCGAACCATATCAATGCAATGGATATGAACCGCGATTATGGCGATGGCGCGAATCCGATTATCTTGAAGTCAGAATTTGTGCTGTCGTTATGCGAGCAGTTGATCGGCGGACATCAGCTTGGGGCGAAGGAAAAATCGCTCATCGACCGCTGCACCGCTGCTGTGTACCGCAAATATTTGCAGAGCAACTATAAGGGCGAGCCGCCGACCTTGCAGGATTTTCGCGCGGAGCTGCTCAAGCAAGCGGAGCCGGAAGCGCAGGACATCGCGCTGGCGATTGAACTGTTCACATCCGGCAGTCTGAACACATTCGCCCGGCCGACCAACGTCAACGTGAACAACCGGCTCATCTGCTACGACATTCTCGACCTGGGCAAGCAGCTCCTGCCCGTTGGCATGCTGGTCGTACTCGATAACATTCTGAACCGAATCACGCAAAATCGCGCCAAAGGCAAAAACACCTTCATCTTCATCGACGAAATTTACCTGCTGTTCCAGCACGAATATAGCGCCAACTTTCTGTTTACGCTCTGGAAGCGCGTCCGAAAGTATGGCGCTTTTTGTACGGGCATTACGCAAAACGTAGACGACTTGCTGCAAAGCCACACCGCCCGCACCATGCTCGCGAACAGCGAATTTATCGTCATGCTGAATCAAGCCAGTACCGACCGAACGGAGCTTGCAGAGCTATTGAATATCTCCGATTTGCAGCTCTATTATATGACAAACGTTGATGCAGGGAATGGACTGATGAAGGTCGGAAGCTCTCTTGTGCCCTTCACCGACAGCTTCCCGCGCAACACGAATTTATATAGGTTGATGACGACGAAGCCTGGAGAGGTGTAACAAACAGCAGCAAGCGTCTGGCTGCAACAACGACCAGACGCTTGCTTATTTTTGGCTTCTTACTGCGTAATTATTTGTTCAATAACAGGTACTAACCTTGCTTCCAATTCGCCTACCAATTCGTCAAACTCACTATCCAGTTCTTCTAATAACTCATCAATTGACTCATCCTCCCAAGAACTGATAATGTCGTTCCTGGCGTCAATATCTTTAGGAGGGACTCCATTTGGAAAGAGCTGATTTAGTTTTACAACTAATTCAAGAATATTTGCTGCCCCCAATTCTTTCAAGTTATCCATCATGTCCTCTAAATAATCAGCACCATGATTGTAATAGTAGCTAATGAGTCCACCATCGTTGAAGCTGTCGATTAAATCTCTAATGTTAACCCAGATTCGTTCATTTTCTGTTAATTGGTCATACCCAAGCTCATCCAGCTTGTTGACGAGCTTCTGCCATGTCGGCATCCATATTGTGTCTTCCATCGGGAGCCCCCCTTAAATTATTAAAATTATCAAGGTTAAAAGCTACAGCCGGGGGTATCTCCACGACTGTAGCTTTGTGTTACATACTCGGAATTTCCCTAAACTCCAACCCTGTTAGTTGATGCTTGTGGTAAATCTCATAAAATCGTTCAGAACAGCAATAGCGACTAACATGTTTTAATCGAAAAAGGTCTTTTCCATCCCACGTGTTTCTATCCAAAATTTTAGGATGATCAGGCTTTACATAAGAATAACCGGGAGTTACCACATCAACATACCCGCATGTTGAGCAGTTAGTAATCTCTAATCCTGACTGCTCATGCAACTCCGCATTCCCAGCAATATCCCAATAGAAATACTTGGGAGGATTTTCGGGCATTTTTTTAATATTCTCGCCTGCTGAGCGAAGCAATTTTTGGAAGTCTATAGGCGTATTTTTGGGCGAAGCAGTTGTCATTTCCTTTAGACAATATCCTGTGACATTCTCCATTTTCAAAATATCTGCTGCCTTTAGAGATAATACTTTTTCAGTCCCAGAAAGCCTCATAAAATCAGGATAATTGTCATTTGTTAAAACAATCGTTAAATTACTGAATTCACGAGCTTTGTTCCACTGACGCCCACAATCACTGCAATTAACAGTCTCGCATGGAGCCCCGACGTCAGTTTCAATTCCATGAGCAAATTTTTTTCTTTTACCTTCATCTGCGTAAAGATTAAAAAAACGCAATCCTCCACCGCCTAAAAGTTAATCGTATACCCATACCTTTTAGCCAATCACGAGCGAAGCAAAGTATCATTTCTCAACAGAGTCTCGTTCAGAAATATTTAATTTCCTCCTCTGCATTTCTTTCCCGAGTAATTCGATAAATTGTTCTTCAATCTGTAATTTTTCTGCCTCCAAGTATACCTCAATCAGCCTCTCATTTGAAAGAAGATTCAACATCATACCTCTCCCTCAGATTTCCATTACTTGTCGTTATGCGTATACAGATTACCAAAGACGTGTTACCTTTTCTTTCGACTATTTTTTATGAGTCCCATTCTTCTGGAATGTCGCAGCCAAGAGTAATAGCTCTTGATATCACGTAATTCTAATGATTGCGACATTTTCCCCAGAAAGGTCAGAACCGTCATTCGATGCAACGGCCCTCCGATCAGGTCCACTTCATTTTCGATCACAGAGAACTTCACAACGACGAGCAAATCATCATCGATGACGTATACTTCTTCTTCCGTTGTGTAGTAGGGCTCAAATTTTTTGCTTTTCAGCTTAAGCCATAAAAAATCACATATATCCTTTACCTCGCATTTTTCATCAGTTACACGTTCAATCCAGCGGGTTTGGGCATGCTTCGTAATAATAATGTCGACCACTTTTTTATCAGAAACCTGAACAAAGAAGGGGCAATAGGTACTCCAGCGATTCATTATTATATCTCTCATAAGTTCAACTCCCATTGGAATTTCATGTTTTTATAGTAACTCCAATGTTTCTGGATATCCGCGTAATTTTTGTGCATGAAAATTCCCTGCGTTTGCCCATAAAATGAAAAGCCTTGCGCAAATCGCGCAAGGCTTTAACCAATGATATCTAATAGCAGTGTGTTAAAATCAAACACCATAGCAAAAGGATGATTGCAATATACAATCATCCCGTAATTTGGTAAAATAATACTTGGTTTCTACCATTGTCCTTTAGGTTCGTTGGGCGCTTCTTTCCCTATGCTTGTGAATGTATTATTGATGATTTCTCTTTCTTCGTTGGACAAGGCAAATTTCATTTGAGCCGAAAGCAGGGAAATTTGTTCGTGTGAATCGGCATTTTTCAATGCGTTAATGGCATGGTGTAAGTGCTGAGATAGCCGGATATTAAGCATATAAGCACCTTCTTCTTTCTCGTTTGCTATAATATCAAATTATATCAAAAGGACGGAATTATTTCCATGAAAAATAAATCTTTGACGGGGATTGGAATTTCAATTCTTTGTATGGCTCTCGTCTGGTGCATATACATTACATGTAAATTTCCTTATGTTGGATTGGATTTGGAGTTCAATCAGGATAAACAATGGGTGGTCAAGTACGTAGATACCCAGGGGGTTAGCGTTCAGTTAGATATCAAGGCTGGTGATATGATCAAACAAGTCGATGGCGTAAATCCAAGCGAATTTCCTTCGGTTATCAAATGGAGAACGATTGAGCAAGCGCATAGCCTTACTGTCCTTAGAAATGGTTTTGAACACGAAATTACTTTTGATAAAGAGAATCCGGCAATGGATGTGTGGCTTCCACTTTTGGAGGGAGCGTTTAGCCTGATCATTGGGATATTGCTTTTCATGAAGATGCGGCTCTCTCCCTCGGCTCGCCAGCTATCCCTGTTTTTTCTAGCAGGAGCCGTTATTTGGTTTAGCTTCGGAGCATCCATAAGAGGAGATACGACCGGAAAAGTTTTAATCGGTGGCTTTATGACGGCCTTCTCTGTGATGTTTTACCATTTTCTTGTCTTGTTTTTCAAGGAAAAGGTGAACGTTGATTTGCCGAGGAAGGTCATTTCTTATTTATACGCCTTGGCCCTTTTTATTTCAGCCGTGAGGCTCCTGTATTATGCACCGTGGCTAGCCTCTCTGATTTATCCTTATAACTCCTTTATAACACTAACATTTTTTAGCAGCGGTTTTCTCATTAATCTAATTATGCTTGCTTTGGTGTACTTTAAATACCGAAAGGACGATCTGTATCTATCCGCTATTATCAAAAACGTATGGTTTTCTCTACTCGTCTCCGTTTTGCCGATCATTACGTTGTCATTTCTCCCGTTACTGGTTACCGGCGAATACTTCATTCATGCCAACCTGACAAGCTGTTTCCTTTTATTTTTCCCGCTCTTTTCTGTGTACCTGATCGCTTCGAATCGGTTATATGATATCGGAATTATATTGCGAAGGGTTGCTTTTGCGGGGGTGCTTGCGATCTTGCCTGCAGGCTTGTTTACAGCAGCGTATGTCATATTCTTTGCTGATAGGATCAGCGGGGCGCAGATTCTTTTTCAATTTGCCGGTACGCTGGTCATCGTTACATTTGTTTTATATTCGGCAGAATATGTGACAACAAAATTTGAAGTGCTTCTGTTCCCCAGAAAATTCATGCTCAGATCGACACTGAAAAGAATATCCAAAAATTGCGAGGGCATATCCAGCTTTCGCGATTTGAAAAATAGTATACTCGTTGATATTGTCAGAACCCTCCAAGTGATGGGAGGGGCTATTGTATTTCTCTATAAAGATGATATTGAAATTATTTATGAGGGTGAGATTGATCCAGAAGAAATCGAGAGACTGATGAAATCGTCGGCTTTGTTAGGCCATCCTCTGTATACATCCACAGAAGTGAACCGCCATGAGGAGTACACGAGCTATTTGATTATGACACGCAAGAAGTCAAATATGCTGCTGGGTCAAGAGGAACGCCAATGGCTCAATATCGTTGTCAGTTATTTGGCAGTTAGCTTGGAAAATGTCTATTTGACACGTAAGCTGACAACTGGGCTGCAGCAGCTAGCCTCCCAGCTTCCAAATGAGCAGACAGCCCAAGAGATTCAGTGGTTCCGAAAAATCATGTTTGAGCTTCAGGAGGAGGAGCGTATTCGTATTGCTACCGACCTGCACGATACAACGATGCAAGACTTATTCTTTTTAAAAGGCAAGCTCATCCCCCTCCTGGACAAATATCTCATGAGTGAGGAAGACGAGGCACAATTGAAAAGCTTGATTAAATTTGTGGAAATGATCAACGTGAGCCTGCGGCAAAGCTGCTTCGAGCTAGATCCCTATTTACTTCAAGAAATCGGCTTTGTCAGTATGATCAAAATGTATCTGGACAAGGAACGCAGCAATAGTCCGTTTCAAATTGACTTTATTGCGCAGGAGACACCCGCCATTGAGCAAAGGGATTTGAATACCAAAAGGCATATTTTCCGAATGGTTCAAGAATTGCTCAACAATGCAAAAAAGCATTCCCATGCCTCTAGGGTGACATTTACATTAACAGAAAGCCATGAATGGTTCTGCTTGATTTACGAGGATGACGGGGTTGGCTTTGACAAAGGGAACGCTTCCCCGGAAATCGGTATGTCTGGCAAGGGAATCGAGCAATTAAAGGGCCGGATTTTGCATTTGGATGGCCAAGTACAGCTTGAAACACAGAAGGGTGATGGAGTCAGGTTTATCATTACGATACCTGTTTTGAAGACAGGCCAGGATCGGGCAGGATGATGCTGCGAACAGGTCGGATTAACTTATTAATTATCTGGATTAGGGGACAATTTTATGAAGGCTGTAAGTATATGTAAGCTGGTTATCATCGTATTTCTTTTAAGCTGGGTGGCTCATACATCTAATGCGGCTGCCGAGTTTACTTTTCGTGATGTAAGTGCGAAGCATTGGGCCTATCCAACGATTACATGGGCGATCTTCAACGGAATCGCAAATGGTTTTGAAGACGGTACATTTCGTCCAGATGAAGCAGTTACCGAAGAACAATTTATTTCACTGCTTGTCAGAGCCTTTGGTGACATTCCGGATAGTGTCTCAGCTACGGCTTGGTCGGATAAATATTATACGTATTTGAGCAATAAAAATTATCCTCTCGCCCATGCTCGAAATACTGCGGCCACTCGCACATTTATGGCAGAAATCATTTCCTCTACGCAATCGGTTCATTATTCGGGAAAATTTGCGATTCAATATCTGTTGAACTTGGGGCTTGTGAATGGAAAAACCTCGGCTACCATCCAGGGGTTTCGTGGAAATGATTATTTAACACGTGCAGAAGCGCTGCAATGCATAAAGAATGTGCTGGAGAAGGTAGACAATAAAACGCTAGGCGACAGACCGCTTGACCCCAGCGATACCACAGCGTTGAATGTACCTTTGCTGCCCGTTGAGAAACTGAAAACGATAGGCAACGCGGAGCAGGTTATTCTGGTGACGGCCGCAGACTATAAACAAGTGGCAGTAAAGGTGGAAACCTTCGAGAAGGTAGATGGCGTCTGGTACGAGAAATTTCCTGCTATGGATGGGACAATCGGTGAAGATGGCTTTACTTCGGCGATGAGTGAAACGGTTAAAAAATCGCCAGAGGGTGTGTTTACATTAACGGAGGCCTTTGGGAAATATGAAAATCCAGGCACACAGCTTCCCTACAGGCAAACTGATGCCAATGATTACTGGGTAGATGATCCCCAATCCTCTTTGTACAATACGTGGCAGGAAGGCCCCTCCAAGGGAAGGTGGAAGTCTGCAGAGCCGCTGCTGCGCAAGGATTCGTTATATGATTACGCGGTCGTCATCAACTATAATACGAGCAGAACGCCCGGTAAGGGCAGCGCGATTTTCCTTCACGTCGGGCAAGGAAAAGGAACTGCGGGTTGTACAGCGATTTCCAAATCTGATCTGGTTCAGGTTATGAAGTGGCTGGCTCCCCAAAAGCATCCGGTTATTGTTCAAGCTGTAGAGAGCAGCTTAGCTAAGCTGTGAGGTCTGGCGAACCAGAGCTTCGCAATCGCACACCCGCAAATTTAACCTAGAGTAAGGTGTTGAGCATGTTTACTACAAGCAAAATTGGAGCTATTTTTCTCTGTTGTTGGATGACCCTGTTGTTCATCCTCCCTCACCAATCGGTTCAGGCTCAAAGCGATTTGCACCGTATGAAATTTGAACATTTTGATATTATGAGTCACAACCTATCCCAGAACAGCATTTTCAAAATTGTACAAGATCATGAAGGCTTTCTGTGGTTTGCTACTCAAAATGGGCTGAACAAATTTGATGGCTACCGTTTTCAAGTTTACAAGTCGAACAGGAAAGATCCTAACTCGCTTTCTGATAATTGGATTAATACCCTCTATATAGATAGAGCCGGTGTGCTATGGGTTGGAACCTTAAACGGAGGGGTAAACAAATACGATTCGAAAAATGACAGCTTCAAGCAATACACGCAGCAGCAAGGTCTCATTAGCTCTAATACAATTAGTCACATCGTAGAGGATAACAACGGATTTATATGGATTGGAACGGATAATGGCCTGAACCGTCTTGATCCTAAAACAGATGAGGTAAAGGTTTACCACCATGATTCGAATCATTCAAAGGGGATCAGCTCGGACAATATTATCGATTTATTTATAGACAGAGATGGGCTATTGTGGATCGCGACGGAAGACGCAGGGGTAGATCGATTCAACCCTCAAACAGAGGAGGTTGTCAATTATCGAAATATAACTGGAGCCAATAGTTTAAGCGATAATTACGTAGCTTTCGTTTATCAGGACAGCGGCGGAATGTACTGGTTTGGAACAGATCATGGGCTGGATCAATTCGACCCCGCTACAGCTACCTTCAAAAATTTCAGAAATGATCCGAACAAGCCGAATAGCTTGAGTAACGATCAAGTGCAATATATTTATGAGGACCGGGAGCAAAAATTGTGGGTCGGTACGAATCAAGGGTTAAATTTGTTTCTTCCTCAAGAAGAAAGGTTTATCAGATACTTGCATGACTCTACAAATGCCTACAGCTTGAGCGATGATAATATACGATCCATATATGAAGATGACTCAGGAATTTTGTGGGTAGGCACGAATTCATCGGGGATTAATAAGTACAGTAAAGAGAAGGACAAATTCGAGCATTTTTATAACGAGCCTACCAACCCTAATAGTCTGGATAATAATAGTGTTTGGAGCTTTTATACAGATAAGAGCAACCAGCTCTGGGTGGGTACATCGGCGGGCTTGAATATCTATGACCCATCACGGCAGCAGGTGAAGCATTACCAGCATGATGCAGAGAATGAGGATAGCATTAGTGCGGGGAGCGTTTGGGAAATATTTGGGGATTCCTCCGGAGCAATCTGGATTGGAACGCAAACAGGTCTGGATCGATTTGACCAGACAACCGGGAGGTTTAGTCACTATCGTTACGATTCCAGTAATGGCAATTTGCTTGTAAATATTCGTGTCCTATTTGAAGATAGGCAAGGAGTATTGTGGATCGGAACGAAGACGAACGGTCTCTTTTCACTTGATCAAACACGCTCCATATTCAGCCAGCTTGCTTCCCCGACTCTAAATCAAACAGCATGGATTACAGCTCTTGCCGAGGACAGAAATGACCGATTATGGATTGGAACGAATACAGGACTGTATCAGCTTGACGCAGGAACTGGAGCTATAGTGGCTTACAAGAGCGATACTACCGCTCAAAATCATATTAGTCATGATCGAATTCGCTCCATTTATCAGGATGCAGAGGGAATGCTATGGGTTGCAACTGCTGGTGGAGGCTTGAATCGCTTAAATGTTGAAACACAAGCTTTTACTGCTTGGACTGAGGATGATGGTCTCTCTAACAATGCGGTATACGGAATATTGCCGGACGATCAGGGGAACCTTTGGTTAAGCACTGATCTTGGAATCTCCAAATTTGATCCACAGCAAAACAAATTCAGGAATTACGATATTAGAAATGGCTTGCAAAGCAATGAATACAATGGAAATGCTTATTACCGCAGCAGCAGTGGAGAAATGTTTTTTGGCGGTGTCAATGGATTTAATGCTTTTTACCCGTCGGAAATTAAGGAAAGCTCCTACGCTCCACCGATACGAATAATAAGCTTTGCTACGAAAGATCAGACTTTTAAATTCAATGACTCATTTTGCTGCTCAGAGCCTTTACGTCTGACCTATCGGGATAATTCATTTTCAGTGGAGTTTGTTTCACTCGATTTTTCAATGCCGCAAAAAAACGAATATGCGTATAAACTAGATGGGTTTGACAGCGATTGGGTTTACTCGGGTAATCGAAGGTTTGCCAGCTATACGAATCTCGGCGCGGGGAACTATACATTGCGGGTTAAAGGTACAAATACTGACGGGATCTGGTCCAATAAAGAGCTGGCCATTGATATTCATGTAGGATTACCTTTCTGGAAAACCTGGTGGGCATATTCGTTATATGCAATTTGCCTTGCTTTCATCTTCTGGGGATACAATCGGTTCCGTTTGAAAATTCATGAAAGAAAGCTCAAGGCACAGCAGATCATCAATGAGGAATTGTTAAAAATGAATCGTTTAAAAGACGATATTCTGGCAACAACCACGCATGAGCTCAAGACCCCGCTGCACGGTATTATCGGCATAACGGAATCGATTCTCGACGGACTGGGCGGCTCCCTCAATGAGATGATACGAAAAAACCTGAAAATTGTGGTTTCAAATGCAAGAAGATTAAATACACTGGTTAATAATATCCTCGACTTTTCCAAAATAAAGCAAAGTGGGATACAGCTGAATCTAAAGCCGGTCGATATCTCCACTTTGATGGAAGACCTATGTGTCATGGTTCGTCCACTGATATTTGCCAAACATGTAGCACTAGAAAATAAAATTACAAGTCCTTTATATGTAAACGGCGATGAGGATCGGATTCAACAAATTTTATTTAATCTCTTAGGTAATGCAATAAAGTTTACTGAATCAGGTAAAATCGAAATTGCCGCCCAAGCACAAGATCAGTTTATCGAAATTTCCGTGACTGACACAGGAATTGGAATACCTCCAGACAAGCTCAGTTCTATATTTGAACCCTTTGAGCAAGTAAATGGTTCCATTTCTCGGGAGTATGGAGGCACAGGCTTAGGTCTAGCCATTACGAAGTACCTGATACAGCTTCATAATGGCTCGATACAAGTTGAGTCTGCTGTAGGCCAAGGATCGAAATTTGTTATCACGTTACCTATAGCAGCTATACCCGCTCATACGGCAATTGCGGACCATGTGGACATAGCTGCCGGGCAGGATGAATGGGCAGTAGCGAGCGAAAACAAGCCAAACGCAACGATTCGTATTCTCGCAGTCGATGACGACCCAGTTAATTTACAAGTCATCGTCAATTATTTGGCCATGCAAAACTGGAGCATCGTGGTTGCGCGTGATGGCTTTGAAGCGCTAAGCCTGATTGAAAATGAATCGATTGACTTGATCTTGCTCGATGTCATGATGCCGCGAATGTCGGGCTTTGAGACTTGTAAAAAAATTCGTAAAGCCTACAAAAAGGAGGAGCTACCTGTCATCTTTCTTACAGCCAAAAACACACCGGACGATTTTGCAGCAGGCTTTGAGGCTGGTGGGAATGATTATTTGACAAAGCCTTTCACGAAGTATGAATTGGTCTCCAGAGTAATGGGCCATCTTAAACTAAAGCTCATGGTTGTAGAAAATCAAAAAAACAGTTTTACAAAAATCGAGAAAGAAATATTAGCTCTTGCTTATCAATATCCTCGTCGCGAATTGCTTGCAAGGTACAATGAACAGCGAGAGCATAGTATTGTCGAGAAAACCTTGGAAAATCATATCAGTAAAATATTAAGGAAGCTCGGTGCAGAAGGAGAAGGCATTGAAAAGGGAGCCAAGCTGGCAAAGAAAAAAGGGATTATATGACTAGCGAATAAACGATGCATAGGTGATCTCCCTGAAGCGCTCCTTCCAGGGGGATCGTACCTGTAGCTTCCTCCAAATGTCTTCGGCGGTTTGAATGCAGACGGCTTGAACAACCTGAGCATACTCCATACAGCCGGAGCTATTTACAGCCTCTATATATTCTTGTTCATTTTTGATTACATGCTCCAAGGGAAGATTACCTTTATAAAATTCGCGTAATGGATTGTAGGGATTGCTATTCGTGGAAAGCAGATAGATGGCCGGAAGGGTACGTCTTTTTAAATGCAGATCACTTTTAAGCCGATATTGAAGCAAGTCGTTGATATCACTTTGAACCTGATGAATAATGCCAATACAATCAGCCAAGTCATTAATTTGCTCAAGCAGCTCCTTCGAGCATTCCAAGGAAAAGCACCCCATAAAACAAGCGAGCTTGAAGATGGAGCCGGATTTTTCGCGAGTTACGGTTAAATAATCCTCTACGGTCGATGTCGTATTGTACAAATCCTTATGTTGTCCATTAATTGATCTCGCTATGATTTTGCTAATTTCCGAGAACGTTTTTGCGTGTATAGCGTGTTCTCCGAGCTCTCCGATAAACCCAACGAAAAATGCTAAAACTGCGTTTAAGGCGGTCGCATGGGAGCATTGCATCCAAGGCTTGTTTATTTGGTCTTGATCCTGCAGGTCATCCAAAATATCTGATGATAAGATAACCAGCTCCGTCGCGGCCGCAAATCTGTAAATCTCAGGAGAGTCCCCACCCAGCATATAGTGGGTACATAATACAATATCTGACCAAGCTTTGTTTTTGGGCTCAATTTCTGCGATGAAGGATTTCAACATATCATTTAAGGCTTTTTCTTGGAAATGGTCATCGACAATGCGATACATATGCTGTAGTACCTCGTGTTTCATGCCTGTTCCTCCTGTTTCGTTCAAATTAGCTGCGTCGTATGCAGGTATTTGGGAAAAATAACTTTTTTAGAAAATATTATTTTTTTGTAACAAAAACGCAATTGCATGCGTCTGGTTATCTAGGAGGGGATTAAATGAAAACTTTTGCACTGTCAATGATGTTATTCATTTTGTTGGTTCCAGTTTGGGGCTGCAATAGCGAATCGATGAATACAAACATCTCTGAGAAAATAACGATGCCAAAGGAAATAAAAGTTAAATTCGGAGATGGCAATGAATTCACCTTGCCGGATCAAGCAACCATTGAGAAGGTTGTCGGTGAGATTAAATCCATGAGCTTTGAGCCTATAGAAATTCCCGATTCTGTTGGCCAGAACTTTACTTTACTACTTGGGAACGGCATAGAATACAGCAGCGCTGGTTATTTAAAAGTGAATAAAGCCTATTATAAGGCACAGGATAAAACAATCGTTGTTAATTTAGACAACTACCTCGTAGCCTTAGGCAAGGAACAAATACCTGGTTTGCTTGGTAGATAAAGGAGAGGTGCCGCATGAGCACCTCTCCTCTTTTTCACTAAGGCTTTACTTTTACAGTTTCATTCCATGAGAGCTGCGGTAAGTAGA
This sequence comes from Paenibacillus athensensis, assembly GCF_004514475.2. Lineage (GTDB taxonomy): Bacteria > Bacillota > Bacilli > Paenibacillales > NBRC-103111 > Paenibacillus_AL > Paenibacillus_AL athensensis. Next base: position 107,470 of record NZ_MYFO02000015.1, read on the forward strand.
TGTACACGTCTTTGGGTGTTGAGTTCCATGTATCATGTACAATGACGTATCTGTACCATTTAAAGTTTTCCGTGGATTCTTGATATTCTTCGAAACCCACTCCCGTCATATCGTGATTCGAATAGGTTGCATCCCCAACAACATTGATGATATCAGGTCGGTTTGCATTGATTTCTGTTTTATGATCCGTGAAGCTGGCGGAATTTCTGGTTACAGATACCGTATAGCCGCGGTCAGACCAAAACTTTTTCATACCATTAACGCGGTCGTCCCAGCCAGTTGCTCCACTCGAATTTGTATTCATATATGTCGAGCTTGCCAATACATCGATTAAAGTGTCAGAGGTGGTTGTGCTTTGGAGCAGGTTGGTGTAGCCCTGAGAATATCTGTAGTACCAGATAATGTTTGAGAAGCTGGTAGGGCTACAGCCTTTTCGCCAAGAAAAGTCTGGAACTGTAGAAATAATTTTGGAGGAATAGCTCACAACAGAATTAATTCCAACTGTAGGAGCTGACAATAAGCCAACCTCCGCACCATCAAGCCCTGTTTCCGGCGCTTTTTTAGAACCATTTAATGAGCCGTTGGATTTCAGATTTGTCTTATTTTTAGATGCATGCTCACGGATGTCATAATACGTATCGTCCCTCTTTTTTATGAAATACTGTGTAGGGCCTACATATAAGGCTTTTTCGTTCTTTTGTATGGATACATAGGGGCTAACGCCTTCACGGGCCGATTCAATGACGACCGGCGAATCCTCGGCACTAACCACTACATAACCAGCAGCACCTGCTGCGTTAGTAATATCAAACAGGAACGAAGTGATCTCATCCTCAAAATCAAACAAAGGGAATTGGTAGGTGATGCTGGCAGATTGCCATGCTTCAAATCCATTTTGACTTACAACATTAACATACTTTTCCGCTGCTAGCAGGGCATTATGCTGCAATTCTTTAAATTGAGATTTGGATAACACATTCCCGGCTGGAGCAGCAGAAAAAGCGGATACAGGCGAAACTGCTGCGATCAAAATCATGGCTACCAAGGTTAACCACATTTTCTTTACGTTCACTCTTTGCACCATCCTAATATTGTAGTTGATAAAATTCGCACATTGACTACTGGCCAGAAGTTCAATTTGCACAATTATTAATATATTCCATTTTTTGATAGATTGGTATAGGTTGTTTGAAATTTGCATAAATCGCGCAATGCCGTTTCGCTATTCGCGCAATTTTCTATTTATGTATTGGTGAAGCGGGATATGAGCGTGATATTCTATCATTCAGAGCAAATTTTCAGTTGAGCCTATGATTGCTGATACATACTTTTCAAAAATTTTTCTAATGCTTCGGCACGTGTCTGCACACCCATTTTTTCATAGATTTTCCTCAAATAATTATCGACAGTACGTTTGCTCATATGAATATGCTCAGCGACCTGCTCAAGCGTAGCACCTTTGAGCAAGAGGTTCATGATATGAATTTCCTCTTGATCAAGAACAAAGCTTTCGGTTAGAGCTGAAGTATCTACATGGGCTTGATGATAAAGGGAAAAAGGAAGCATGGAATGGTTGTCCAAAATACAGTTGACCATATTTTTAATCGTCCTGGTGCTGGATTCCTTTGAGAGAACCCCACTTAGCTTCAGCTCAATAGATTTATTGATAATGTCAGTAATATCGATTCCTGTAAAGATAACAATACGTATATCCGGGTAGCTGCTCTTGATTTGAGCAGCTACTTCAATACCGGATTGATCGGGAAGCCGATAGTCCAGAAAGATGAGGTCGGGCCGGTTTGAGGATACCTCCTTCATACATTGGCTGGCGCTACCCGCAATCCCGATTACCTCAATACCCTCGATATCCTCCAGCAATGCTTTGGTGGCGTTTGCGACTAAAGGATGATCGTCGACTACCAAGGCTTTTACGAGTTTGGTCATATGTGGTGAACCCCCCTGTATTCCGCGAAAAATAACAACACAATGCCGCCCCCTTCTTTTATCTTATATTCTACATATAGCATCATATGAAATTATTTGTAAACTGTTCTGCTAGGTTTGAATACCCCTAAAAATTTTTAGGGGGTTATTTTGCTTCTTTTCAGCCCTCAAATATTTTTGGGAGTACAAGCAAGGGAATTTCTTCGTATATAATTTGCTTCAAAGCAGGAGCTGCTTTGAAGCTTGAAAATGGATCAGAAGCATTCATTTAAGGAGGGAGTTACAACGATGTTTTACTGGCAGACAGGAGTGGTGATTTTCATAGCGATTATAGTTATCTTTCCTGTAATTCTGGAGTATCGAAAGCTCAATAAATACTCTACTGGAAATGATGCTGCACATGACAAAGCAAGCGCATCAAGAGTTAATTACAGTAAAAATGGTTGTAATTTTTAAAGGAAAGCCGCGAGCATGGCCTGAAAACCTGATATTAAAGGAATGCTTGATTTGAGTTTACAACTAACCACTGAATGACAACACCGATTACGTGATAACTAAGCTTTTTCCTCACCATATGGTGTTGCCATGTGAGGAGGCAATGGTATGTTGTATTCTTTGTCGTATGCAGTATCCAAAAATAAGCTTTTGATAAACCCTCACCGGTTATATCTACCAACCACACAACAAAATTCAAATTGGGATTTTGCCGCAATGAAGCGCTGGTATGCGCTGCGGCAAAGTCCTTTTTGTATTCTCTGAAGCTGCACCCCAACGTTTATTAGGAAGTGTCGGTTGCCGCTCTCCTCCCTCTGTTTTGGTTTACCAACAAACCAGAACGGAGGGACGAATATGAAAAAAATCAATTTGCGGAACGTGTATCCTTCAATCAAAGCGGATACGTGGGTCGAAGTGAACGATGAGATAGCGGAAGAAATTCACCGCTTCGATAAAGCTGAAAATGCCTACAGGCTTCGCACATACCGTCATCAGGCATATTACTCGCTTGATCGAGAAGACGGAATTGAGCATGACGTTCTATTTCGGCTCATTACCCCGGAAGAATATTACGAACGGAAGCTGACGAGCCAACAATTGTACGAAGCGCTGTGCCAACTGTCGGAGAAGTCCTCTCGACGAATCTACGCACACTTTTTTCTCGGAATGAGCAAAGTCCAAATTGCGGCAGCCGAGCAAGTGGACGAGCGAGCGGTTCGCACATCGATTGAGCGCGGGTTGAAGCAAATGTCGCAATTTCTAAAAAATATGTGATCAATCATCGCCTGCCGGTTCCGAATTTGCCCGAAAAATGAATAGGTAGATAGAAGCGCTTGTCCTTTTGGGGCGGCTGGTTTGACATTCTTGAAGCGACCAGTCGCCCATTATCTAAGAGAGGAGCCTAGTAGTATGATGAACCCTACTCAGTTTCACGACGCACAGCATGAAGATTTCTACTATCGGATGCTGCATGAACGAAATTGCAGCGACGCATACCATCGGGCGCTGTTTTATACGCTCGGCATTTCCCAAGAAACTCGCAAGCATATCCGCGATTTATTTGATTTTTCTCATGGGGGCATTAAGCCAGAGGGACTTGCGGCTTCTTGGCAAACGGGCAGCACCGTGCGCATCTGTCGCCTCGCCTTCAATCTGTGGAATGGTTGGACGGAGGAAGGCGCAGAACGCTACTCCGCTCCAAACGAGTTGTTTGCATGTGGCTACGCCCCTTATTTTTTTGAAGCTATCCACCTTCGTTATCCAGAATTTTGCCGTAGTCATGATCAGATTTTGAAACGGCGGACGGAGCAGATTCGCTAAATGACCGCTTGTGACGGGAGTGGAAACGGATAATGAAGAAAATCAAAATGAGGGCTGTGGTAAGGGACATCAAACGGTTGGACAATCTCCCTAAAGTAATTGAGCGGCAGGCAGATCATGACAAAGCGCATGGTCAAACTCCCGAAGCATATGCAAAGCATCGCTCCGAATCGACCATGAAGAAAATGGTGCGACCTCAAATGGGAATGAGCATCCGTGTGAGCAGCAGATTGATTCAACTAATTCTTAAAAAGCAGGCGTTACCGAACGGTACTCGTGTTGTGGGAGTCCCCCCCGTTGACACGAAGCCTGAGCCTTCGATTACGCCAACATTGCGGCAAGCACGCAGGGTTCGTCTTCGTAAGCCGATTGATGGCAAATATCTCTTGCGTTCAGATCAACAATCAGGAGAACAACGCTTCATACGGAGCCGGGCCAATGCCCGGCTTTCTCATCGTTCAAGCGATAGGTATCCTGTTGCGGCCACGAAGCAGAACGTTAAACTATCCGGGAAAAAGACACGCGCCGCCGCGCCATCGCATTTTGCAAATATACGAGCGCCTCGTCTTAATGCGCTCGTGTCTGAACTAGCAGGTCAAACGATCAAGCGGAAAGAGCGAACGTTAAAAGTATTGTCGCCGTTTATCAAAACGGGGCAGCGGCTGGGACAGGCTAAAAACGATGTTCGCGCGAAGCCGAAAATGAATGCCGTCGAGACAGCTAAACGGGCTACTCAAATGGCGATGGCGACACGCCGTACACTTCAAAGGGCGCAAATTGCTGCAAGACTGAATCTTCGTATTATTAAAATGGTTGTAAGAGCCGCTGCGATGTTTGTCAAAGGACTGGCGGCGCTTTTGGGGGTCAGCAGTACAGTGATCGTATTGCTGTGCATAATGATGGCGATAGCTGCCGTCATTTCCTCTCCATTTGGTATTTTCGTATCCGGAGAAAATAAGGATGCTGATGTAAAGCCGCTTCCTCGAATCGTTCAGGAGTTGGACGCTGAATTTGAGGCAAAGCTGCGAGAAATGCAGCAGTCCGCTGGAAACGTAGACCGGGTGGAGATTCATTATACTGATAGCGCAGACAACACGAGAATCGATAATTGGGCGGACATTATAGCCGTCTTTGCTGTAAAGACAGTCACGGATACCAAGAACGGAATGGATGTAGTTTCACTTGATGCTACAAGAATCGGTATCATCCACGAGGTATTTTGGGAGATGAATCAGTGGGAATCCCATGTTGAAATGATTGAACATAAGGAAACAGTTACTGTCCAGCATAAGGACGGAAGCTATAGCGAAGAGACGACGACAAGCTACGAGCACATTTTGCATATTACTATTAATAGTAGAACCGCGGAGCAACAAGCAGAGGCATACCATTTTACAAGCGAGCAGATGGATTTGATGAAGGAAATGTTGTCGGCAGAGTTCCGACCGATGATGTTTGCAATACTAGGCAAAGAAGCGGACAATGGCTTAACGCCGAAGCAACTTGAATTGGTTCAACAGCATTTGCCTGAGGGCGAGTTGGGCAGTGAGGCCGTTAAATTGGCGCTGACTCGTTTAGGCGATCCGTACAGCCAACCGAAGGCTGGTCAGGACAACTTTACGGATTGTAGCTATTTGGTTCAGTGGGTCTATCGGCAGTTTGGCATTTCCTTACCGCGAACTGCGGCGGAGCAGGCTCGATATTTGCTGGAAAACGGACTGACGATCAACTTTGCCGAGTTGGCGCCGGGCGATCTGATATTCTGGAGCTATGAGCAAAATGGACGATTCATGAACATCTCGCACGTGGGCATATATGCCGGCAACGGCAAGGTTATCGATGCCTCATCCAGTAGGGGCCAGGTGATGTATAGGGATTTGTTTGACAGGAATAAGCAAGTGCTATTTGGGGGTATACATAATGAAGTCCAAAAAATAAATGAATTAACTATCCTTTCCACAGATAAAGGGGCTGTCCGAAAAGTCAATTTGTGATTTTAGAGCCCCACTTGAAGTAGCAAAATGCCCATAAAAAATGACCCCTTTCTCCACTTTACTGTGGATTTTGGGGTCATTTTTGGGTTATACCCTATAGTACGATCTCTTTTCGGACAGCCCCGATGTATTAGGCTTGCTTCACGTGATAATTAAATACAAACATTAGAGCAGCATTTAGAACATCGGCCAATGCAGAAGTCATCTTTTGCACATGCTCTGCTTTATCTGGCACCACATTTTGCTTACCGCCATTTTCAATAAACTCATGGTAGAGCCTGAATTGATTGTCGCTTGTTCGAAGAAGCTCATCGGATGCTTTTAAAAACTCTGCAAAGCGCTCTTTTCCGTATTTCGTAGATAGAACATTTGCCATGATATGGCGGTACAGTAATGCTGCGGCGAACGTTGCTGGGTTTGAATAATGAATGACCTTCTTGCGAAACTCTTCCTTGTCCTTTTCTTCTGTAATTTCCCCGTTAAATTCTACCGCTGAATCAAGTAGAGCAATAATAAGGCCCGGTTTAATAAAGTTTTGAACATTTGTGGGGAAAGTAATAGTTATATTTTTGCAATTACCGAAATAATCCTCATTAATGTTTGAAACCCATCCACAGCCGTTTCTCAGATGATTAACAAGCGCATTCCAACTGTTCCCATGCGGAACTAATCCTGAATTTTTTGAAATATTATCCAAGGAAGGGTCGATCACTTGTGATTTAACAGATGGTTCATGGAGCCAAAATTTCCTGAGAACTTTAAATACCTCTGATTTTTGTACCCTGAAGGGAGCGCCCTCGTTTTCCAATTCAAACCGAATCCGTGTATTTGAGAGGAGGAAATCCTTGGCTAATGCGCTCAAAATCATTGGAACGACTTGTAGAGGGCTGAATAAAGGATATAAGGATTTACGGTCCAGCTTATCAAGAGGTTTTTTGAACATCACCGGCATTGTTATTGCCGGATTCTTGCGAACCATACTCTCCCGAATGGGACGCGTAAGATCCTCATACTCAGCCTTGAGTAACACAGCCATATCCTTTGGATCAATGGTCTCCTCGAGATCGTCCTCCTCTGCCTCCGCTTCGTCTTTTCTAATAGAATCAGCGAATTCATCTGCTTTTGTACCTATTAGGATAAAGGGCACTTCTTTTCTGTAATGCTCCAGAATTTCAGACAAATGACCAATCATCTTTTTTTGATTGGGATTATTCACTAATGGGAGCACGACCAATAGTGCATCGTATTGCTTATTATAAAGAAAGTTCCTCAGATTCGCTTTTTCGGCCTCGTCGTCCTCGCTGTTGTGATAAAGCCCACGCGTGTCCTCTAAAGAAAATGAATAGTGTCCATCGAACGTGCCATAAGCTTGTTGAAGCTCTTTGTCAACGTAATTTTCATTCATTTCATTTGGAACAAAATTCATTTCAAGTGCTGAATTCATTGGCATATATATGAGGATTTCCTCGCATAGTACCTCAATGGAGAGACGCTTTCCCTTCTGAAGGTCATTATTTGTAAAGAACGCCTTGGCAAACTCACAATCCATTTGATGATGATGTAGCTCAACAAAGAAGTAGCCATCGTCGGAGACATCACTATCGTTAAAGTAAGTTAGGAATTTTTGGCCGAGCAAGAACTCGAGCTCATTGTACAATTCATCCAAGACCTTACGTGTTTCCATGTTTGCCTGGAGATGGGTTACTGTATTCATCAGGATAAGCTCTTTTAGCTTTCGAGAGTGCTTCTTAATATCCTTATCGTCAGTGTTGTTGACGGACTCGTTATAAATCCAGCTTGCATTTTCAAGGGCAAAGGGACTCAAGGCTTTTGAGAGTTTTTCGACAATAGCATCTATTATCTTCTCATCAATCAGATGATACTGAGCTTCTGTGTTATTTTTTGTGAGAAACTGCTGTGCGATTCGTCGTGTCAGTTCCTCATCAAGTTGCTTCTGCTCCATTTCTCTGATTTTCTTATGATCACGAGAAATCAAGTCTGCGAGTGGACCTGCCGCTTTATTTACAAAATCATCATAAGGCACGTATGGCTGTTGCGGCTTGACGGCAACAATTAATTGATCCTTCAACGCAGTAGTAAAAATAAATCTTTTTTCTCGAACCGTCCCACTACCTTCTCCTATAATGTCATCCAAGAGGGGATGGAACAATACTGAAGCAAATTGTTTTACTAAAGCCGTCTTTCCAGATGCTGTCGGCCCAATAGCGAGCAGACTCTTAACATACGGTGCCAGAAGCAACCCTTTTTCATTTACAACGTCCATTTCAGTTTTTTGCATTTTAATACCTCTTTCCACGTTTTTTAAACTGAAAAACCGCCCATACATTAAAAGTAGGGCGGTATAACGCGTGGAAATAAACTTCTGTATATTAAACCTTGAAGTTATTTTTCTCATCGTTGGCGCCTCCCCGACTGGTAAGTGACATTTCTGTCACCTACAGCGATGCTGTAGCGGACGATTATTCAGTTACCTTGATTATCCATAAAGCAGAAATGGATGTCAATATCTTTTTTTGTTGATTATCTGGACTCAAGGGCATCTAAGTATGCACTTCTTTCTTGTGATACTTCAAATATAAGTTTGCGATCACGAACTTATTTGTTGTGTTCACTTACATCTAGAATTATACTTAAGAGAAATGCCTATCCTGTGAGATTTTTTATTCTGGAGCTGATAAATAATGGGTGTTAGCTATAAGAGGCTTTGGAAGCTACTTATTGATAAAGACATTAAAAAAACGCAGTTAAGAGAAATGTCGGGAATTAGCGCAAGCACCTTTGCGAAGCTTGGTCGAAATGAGAATGTAACTACCGATGTTCTTGTTAAGGTATGTAGAGCATTAAGCTGCGATATTGGCGATATTATGGAAGTTACAGATGAAGATAACTAATACAAATGAAATAAGGCGATTTAAATGAGCAACTTCGTTAGAGGGGTTTTTATTGAAGAATGTAAGAATAGATTCCTATGCTTAGTGAAAATAAAAAAAGAAGAGCATCTTTGTTATGTTGCTAGTTCTGCAAGGTTATCTAATTTCGTTGATTTAGCTAACAAGAAGGTCTTACTAATTAAAAATAAGGGAATTAAAACAAGAACAGCATATACCTTATATGCAGTAAAGGGCGAGTTTGGCTATATTGTTCTTAATTTAAGTGAAGCTAATACTCTATTGCTTGAGGTTATTCGTAAAGAATACTCCTCAAATATATCGATTCAAAAGGAAAAATTTACGCTGGAGGGCTACAAAGCAGATCATTTGGTGGTGTCGGTTCCTCCAACGATAGTTGAGGTTAAAAGTATACTTGCGGATAAAACAGCTGTGAGGTTTCCGTCAGTAAATGGAGAACGCTCAATCAGGCAACTTGAAGCACTAGAAGAAGCCTTATTAAATGGCTACCAGGTACGTTACTGCTTGGTATTGCTCTCCTCTTACATAGATAATTTAACGTTGGATGTGTCTGCTGCGGATTTTAATACAAGGCTAAAAAAATGTGTTGATTTAGGCATGAGTTTAGAGACCTATAGATTGAAGGTAACTCGGAAGCTGCGTTTTTTTATAGAGCGTGATAGTCAACTAGAGAATAGCATTTTGAGAAACGAGGTCTTATTGAATGTTGAATAGAACAATTTCTTTCAGGCCCAAGATCGAAGGTCAGTTCAGAATGAGATTTTATAATGCTGTATCCCTTATTAATGAAAATACATCTGTTGCGAATATTGAGCAAATCGTGAACAACGAAATATCGTGGGTTGAGAATGAGTGCTTTGTTAATACGGCCCAGAGAAAAAAATATCGTGCTGTTTGGTTATTATTTAGAGATTTAATTCGGGCTTCGTGGAAGGCCTGCTACAGGGAAGGCGTTTTAGAAATGCGCCTTCCTAATCTGGACCAAAGTGAAATTCAGGATGCCTCCACTCCTGAAATAAAAGGTTTGCTTAGAAGTTGGATGCAAGAGAGTCGTCTTGATCGCTTGCTTTCTTATGTGGATTTTATTACCCGAATGGAGTCACCTTCATCGGGAAAAAGGGAGATTTCTTGCCTAATAGCTGATGGGAGCTACCTAGCAGACAAACTTGAGGATGTACTTAAACACAAGATTTCTATTGAGGATGCTGTTAGCCCTTACTTACAACTTGTAAAAGAAAATGAAAGGGATACCTTCACGGGGTTGAAGCTATCAGACATCTGGAGATATTTCAGATTAACTTGGTCTACTCCTGCGGAAACCACACCCGGTCGTACAATGCAGTATCTCATTCGAGATGCGGCTCATCCGATGCACGCTGTGATGGGTATAGCTTCACTTGAGAACAGCGCAATGCAAATAACCTGCAGGGATGATGATATTGGGTGGACGCCGAATTCATTTACAAGAAAGCTTAAGACATTAAAAGAAATGAAGGAAGTTCATAGGGAGTTTGAGAGGCTGCTATCTTTTCTAGAGGAAGGCATTCAAGGGATCGACTACCAGGATCTATGTTCTGAAGCAGAAATATTAAATCCCTCTGAGGAAACTATCAAAGCATTGCAATACAAGGCCGCAGCTGCGGAGGAAGAGCGTCAGTACTTACTGAAGCTTTCCCAAAGTGAGCAACGAAATGAATTAGAAGAAAAGAGCGAATTAGGTAGTATTTCTCGAGAAACAGAAAATGCTCTGTATCTTAGAAAAAGAGCGGAACAGTTATCTAAACTACTTCAATCCAAGAAGCAATTGAACGAACTGATACTCGGCTCAAATTTCGAGCGTATATGGCTTTCCTTTGCCGAAAGTGAGGCTGGTTATTCAGCAATTCGAACCGCATTAATTGCTCAAAAAGGGAAGCATATCGGCTCAAGCATGATGGAGCTAAATATATGTGGAGCTGTTCCACCGTACAATGAAATCTTGGGAGGCAAGCTAGTAGCTCTACTGGCAACCTCTCCTCAGGTAATATATGACTATTATAAGCGCTATGATTCACGCAGAAGTGAGATTGCAAGTCGCCTTAAGGGTGAGGATGTACGTCGATCTGCTGAATTGGTTTACGTTGGTACTACATCTCTCTATTATGTTGGCTCTAGTCAGTATAATAGATTAAAGATTCCCAAGGAGATACTAGAAACTGATTTTGATATTCAGTGGCGTAGGTTAGGTAAAACCTATGGATTTGGAACAATGCATATCAGCAAGGCCACTACAATGAGCTTGACAGAAGCAACCAGTGATGTTGGATTTACACGCATCAATCACGTTTTTGGCGAAGGTGCAAGCCCAAAAATGCGCCTGATGAATATGTCCATTCGTGAATTGCTTGAAACTAACCAAGATGAAGCAAGGGAACTTTCTAAGCATGCTATGTCGCGTATTGTTTATGGCGCTGCGTTAGCAAAGAATACTAAGGAATACCTTTTAGGTCTTGATGAGAAACCAATTTATGGCTTTGACATAGAGGATTACGAATCGGGGACCCAAAAAATAATTAAATATTGGCAGCGGAGATGGGTTTTAAGCCGATTGAGGTTTTCTCCCATTTTTGACCGGCTGCGGTCCTTTGATAAGTCTGCCTTCTTAGTCAGTAGTGATGTTAAAAAGCAGTCGGATTGGAAATTTGAAAGGCTAAAGGAGGCTTTGATTATGCACTACCCAGATAGTGATCGGTCTGTCTTCAATTTCATTAGTGGATTTTACCGCGGCAGCAGTGCATATGCAGATAATATAGATAACAAGTATCTTTCCCAAATCCATGTTGTTACTGAACTTGATGCTGCCATAGTAAATGCAGTTTCTGAGGGCAAGGACGTAGTGCTAACCGGTAATCCTGGAGACGGCAAGACTCATATTATTCGTATGCTTTTACCCAAGCTATCTGAGCTTCCGAGACCACCGATAATTGAAATTGATGCTAGCACTTTATCCAATGAAGAGATTTTCGAACGCTGGAATGCAGCTAAGCAATCTGGTGTTCCTTTCGTTATTGCAATTAATGCAGCTGTTCTTTTTTCTATTTCACTAGAATACCCAAATTTTAGACCGATTGCTGAAGCGAAAAAACAGATGATCAATTCAACCATTTTTCATAATGAAAGCTATGATTTTAAAGAAGCAGTTGTTTTTGATCTTAGTAAGCGAGAGGCGTTATCTCCTAATATTATTAAACGTGTTATTGACAATTTAACAGATAAAAAAAATTTCGAAGGATGTGGTATTTGTCAATTCACCTCATCCTGTGAGGTATTAAGGAATGCAGAACTCTTACAAAATCCATTGTTCCAAGATAGACTTTCAAGGATATTAACTAGAGTCGCACTCAAGGGGCATCATGCTACCTTACGAGAGTTACTCGGGTTTATATCATATCTCCTGTTTGGTAACCGGACATGTGAAAAAATGCATGCAACCTTCGGAGAAAATGAATTTGATTTGACAAATTTGATCTATAGCGGAAAGGGCGCTTTGTTTGACGCTATTCGTCAATCCTTTGATCCATCGCAAGTTTCGCATCCTATTTGGGATGAAAAGTTGCTCCAGAATACAATAGATAAGGATACATGGGCAGAAGGGATATCGATTTCTTCTGAGGCAATTGATGTAAATAATATAGAATTGTTCAAATTGAGAAAACGGCAGTTTTACTTTTTTAATGTACACGGCGAGGCATTATTAAACATTAGCGATGATGACGTATCAAAATTTCAAGCTTTCTTAGGGCAAGACAATAAACGAACTATCAAAGAACTCATTAAAAAATTAAATGCCTTTTTTGGAATTACAAAACCTGGAACGGAACTGGAAATATGGTCAGGGCATCGCTTTAATAATTCTTCTCGTCGTATACTTATTTCCTTAGGAAAGCTTTCAGGCTCACAGTTGTGCATTGGACGCCCTCAACTTAATTCCGCTATGAGTCAAGGAATAGAAATGACGCAGAATTATTTGAGGCTTGAAAAGATTAATATGCCTTCTGTTTATTTAAAGGTTGATTTCTCTCTCTATTGTTTACTCTTAGAGGCTGAACGAGGAGTGCCTGTTCTTTTTATGGAAAATGATAACGTAAAAAAGGTTTGGCGGTTCATTGAGCAACTACAAGCAAATGATAAAATTAAAGAAGAGGACGAGATTAAAGTTACTCTTTTAGATGTCCAAGGAAAAAAAGAGATTAGCGTTACAATTGATATGGACAGCAAAAAATATCTGTCCATTCAGAGTAGTGGCAAGCATTAAATAGGGGGCCGGTTATAAATGGAAAAGCTCTATTTAAAGAAATTAAGAGATACAGTGGACAAAAGGTTTGTTGGGTTTAAACCAAATGGCTCTAGTATTAAGCCAGTACATGTATTTAGCGGTGCAACCCGTGTTATATATGGGAAATCGGCAGATACCAGCGGAATTAAAAGGCTTTCTTATGTGGCAAATGCTAAAGGGAAAACACCAGCAGCAAATACTCCTGAGAAGGTACTTAGCTTTTTAAAAGAAATGAATGCTATTGAGGAAGAGGATATTCGAATTGAAGAATTAACCACCTTCAGAAATTTGCTTCAAAAGCTTCTTGCTGCCGATGACGGGGTGTTTTCAGGAACTGATGATAGTATGGTCTCATATAGTTCAGGCTCTAGGTATTTTATTACACGCTTCGCAATGTATGAAGATGCGGGGGAATTCATTGGTGGAATTATTAAAGAGTATTGTCCAGAGTTATCACAGTATATTTCCAAACTGCTTGAGGATAATAATGATCCCATTACGCTTCTTTTTACTCCAGTTTTGATTGAAGAGCCGGATCGACTGTATGCGGATAGCAGACATACTGATATTGAGGCCTTTGCCCAACAGTCCGTGGCATTAAAAAAATATTTGAGGGAGCTCAAGGTGTCGGGTGAATGTCTACTAGCACATTTTAAACAACATCCCAACACACTGACTCAACTCAGGCTGTTTAATTTCTTCTGTATATTTAATCTAGTCCGCTACTTGTCGCTTCTTGAAGCATTCTATTGTGGGGAAAGCATCCGACCATTCCTATTGGATTTTTCGGATGATAGTCAGTCTAGTATCGCTCGTGCTTCTGTGATGTCCTATACTCAGGTTCATCGATCTATATCGAGATTTTATGCTTGGGGATATGCACAAGAATTAAAGGCTTTTAGTAAAGAGGAACTACTTTCTTCAGAAACACCTGAATATGAACCAAATAAAAAATCAAAGGCTGATGAGAGGGAGTTAGCTCGAATTTGGGAACTGGCAAAGAATGATGCTGCGGCAGTTGAGGAAGATGAAGCTAGACTTATTTTTGGTACTACTATATATGATATGCTGGCTTTGCAGGCCTCTTCCCATCCAGTAAATTATCTTAGAGCAATTGGTATTTTGTCGGGAATTTTGTATCCTCCAACTAATTTTCATGTTAACAAGCGATTTGCGCTTTCTCAGGATGTACTTGAGATGGTAATCAGGACTTGTGTGGCTCCTTCTGAGACACTTTCCGGCACTGAATTGAGAGAACGTCTATGGGAACGAATGGGTGTTCTAATAGGTGGAAGTGATTTTGAAATGAGAAAGCTGCATGAGTCTGGGAGTATTCTTCAAGCAGACTCGGATTCGTTGAATCAAAATTTTGATCGCTTTGCGGATACTTTAGAAGCAATGAACTTTGCAGAAATTATGGCTGATGGGATATTGCAGATTAGATTGGGAGGGACTACCGAATGAAAAACAAGCAGGAGCTATTAATAGAACTGCTAATAAATAGACTCTCCGAGACAAAGGTTGGCATATTAGTCAAAGGTATTAACGATATTTCTCCCGATGCTATTTCAGGGGCCGTTGCTAAAACTCTTAATAAAAAATTATTTATAACGGCAGTTGGTTACGAAAATACACAAGAAATAGAAACTAACGATTTAATTGTAGCCACAAGAATAGAGAAAGCTGTTATGTGGAGAAGTGAATCTGATAAGGCGGGGGCAATTATCACCTTTGTAAGGACAGATAGTGATAAACTGCATTCTTTAGCAGAGTTTGACCTTGTTTCTCCACGAGATCTTTCAAAGTATTTACTTGAGAGTTGTATGAGACAGGAAACTAACACACCAACAATGAATTTTTGGAAGGCCTTGCTCGAAACCTCCTCATATTACTCCTACGAAACACTTTATGAGTTCGTTGAGGCAGTCTCTGCTGAACCGGATTTAAATGCTGCCATCCCTAGTAACATGTGGATATTAGGCCTTTTGTGTGATTTTGACATTTTAAGCACGAGTATTAAGCCTGCAGAGCGGCTTCAGCGAAACAGAGAACTAATTGTGGCGATCGGCCAAATGAGCGAGGAGTCGCGAAAGAAACTAAGCCGTTCCTTAGTGAAGGCGACCAAGGATGATAAAGATAACCTGCAGGCGGCATACAAGCATCTACAGAATTTTTACAAGTACGGTCGTAAGGATACCCTCAGATTACTAAGCTTTGAAATTGTGCAAAGACTTTTTGCGGCAACAAAATCAGAAAAGAAGTCCATAGACAACCCTGAGGGAGACCACCCAAAGGAGGAAAGCAATTCTATAATTAACGGTAGAGAGTTAGAAAGCTTAATTACAAATTCAATTATAACGCCCACTGAGGAAGAACTTGATGACTTAAAGGAACTTTTGGGGGATATCAAAAAGCATTTTGATGATAAGCCTGATGATAGTAAGAGCGCCTATACTAGCATAGGGGGCATATTTGAGGATCGAAAGATTGTTTTTGAGGCATATAACCCTGCATTGCGAAAACTTGTCGGAAGGGCTTGCAATGAAACTAATTGGGGGGGAATTCTTGAAACCTCTGAAATTGTTTTAAGAGATGTGGTTGCTGCAGAGATTGAAAATTTTATACCTTTTGTTCCAGACAGCATCGACATGAAGACTAGCTTTGATAATTCCTCACTCTTCTCATTTATGTCTAGATTTGATGATCAATTTTCCGAGAAGAAGTTGGATTCGGCAGAGTTTTTTATGCCAATTATAAAAAATCTAATAGAGTCAAGGAAGGTGCTTCTCGATAACATTGATTTAATAATGTATTACCCTGTTTTGTCATTCGGGGTGGACCTTACTCTTCAAGAAGCCTTGAAAAAGTATGTAGAGGCTTGGGCTAGCTTACTGCGCGCCTATTGCAATAATGAGCTTTCAATGCATGAAATAAGTCAAAAGGGTAGCAACTTTGTAGCTCGAGCTCTTTTGCTTTTAGATGTATTGTACATAAAAACACCGGTAGAATGGAAAGGAATGCTTATGCCCCTGCATCCGCTCTACCTCTGGAGATATTATGAGGTGTTCAAGGAGCTTACAAATAACAGGGAGCAAATGAGTGAGGAAGATGCAAAGAATTTAACTGCGGTTTTCTCATCTCTACCTCAAATAGTAAATTTTTTGGTAGTCGATAAGCTAATAACAAATTCAATTAGTACTGAGTTACCGTGCTCTGGAAGCATTGAGATGCTACCCACCTTTGAAAACAAAACAAACCGCTATTTAGGCTATGATGGGACTCAATCTGTTGAAGAGATACTGTCGCGTTGGGTAGCCTTTGCTCCATACACTAGGAGTGAAGTTAGAATATGTACAGTGGATGCTCCTGATTTACCAAGCATCTTAAAGTCGTTAAAATATTTTATTGATAATAACGGCTGCGAGCGAATAGTGTACTTTGCCTATTTAACACGAAATCAAAATGGGAATAGTGAACTTGCCAAGTTAGATTATTCATCTAAGGATTACGAAATTGGCGATTTGATTAAAAGTGGTAGGATTTCAATTAGTATTAAAAATGTAGCTTCGTCTAATGATGTAAAGCAAGAGCTGCAAAAAAAGCCGGTGCATCTTGCCTTCTATTTCGATCAGGCTGCCTATTCAATCGAATATGGTCCGAGCACGAAAAGTCTTTATATTAATCCATTAGTTGTAACCTATGATTATGAGTTCGACGACATAACCCATCGTGGAGACATTTTCCCTTCATCGGATATGGATTCAGGCTTGATTGGAGACTATCACAAGGTTATGCGTCATGCTGAAATAGTAACCGCGAATAGAAATCCGAGGCCTACGTATAATCCAGATGCCGACATTAGTAGTGTTGTTTCTACTATTGAGAATGGGGAAACACAGTGGTTAATCGCTGCGGATAGAACGACTAATAATTACTTACCACGTAACACAATTCCAATTGGAGAAAAGCAATATGGTAGACGGATGGTAAGTATATGGGCTTCTAAGGATTCTAGAATTATTGGGCAATATTTAAGTCTTTTGCGGCAATATAACCTATATCCAGATAAAGAGGTGTTAATTAATATTCTCTCTCAGTTTGGGCATATTTCATCTGAGGGGTTAATCAGCATCCCGCGATCTGGAGCAGATGCCCAAGCAATTGCCAATAGAAAAAAAGGGCTTATCGGTACCGTCTTTGCTGCCGCGTGGTATACAAAAAAATATCAGAATTCTTTGGTAGCCTCATTGGATACACCAGATGCTCGTCTTTGGCTAAACGACAGCAGCATTGGAAATGAACGAGCCGACCTTATTGGTCTGCGCTTTGATGAGAGCACTAATTCATTGTATGTTCAGCCTATTGAGGTGAAAACAAGAGATGACTCACCGGATGCTAGGCTTTCCGTCGATGAACATACAGGCATTAAGTTAGTTACAGGACACGCAGCAGATCAGATTGCTTCTGTTGTTGGAATGCTAAAAGAAATCTTCAATTTGGTTGAAACAGACACCCTTAACATGTTTGTAGCTGCGCGGCGAGAGGTTCTTAAGTACCAGGTGGTTTCGGAGTGTTTTAGACATATTCATGAGAGCAAATGGCAAAAGCAATGGAGTCAGGTATTGAAAAAAGCTTTTGGTACGGGGAAAACAGGTAATATAAATATTTATGTATCTGGCATGCTTCTTCATATCAAACTTAGTGAATCAAATGGTGGGAGAACAGTACATGCTGTACACCCAGAATTTGATGATTGTCCAATTGAATTTGTCGAGCTAACCGCTAAGGAGATACAGGTTGATATTTTCGGAGGACCATCCTCGGTGACTAGATCAGCAAAGGAGATTGATTTTGACGAAACCACAGAGGACACTACTGAGCCGGAAATCGAAATTGATAACGATGGCGTTAAAGAGTATGAGACAACTGGAGATAATCAACAATCGTTAGAAACAGAGCCGATTGAATACAACCAGTCTCCTGATAATGTCATTGAAGTAAATGAGGCGGCTGCTTCAAAGGAATATGAATCGAACATTACTAAGACTGAGTCAAATGCTTTGAAAGCCCCTGTAGATGAGATTTCAAGGGAAGAGATTGAACAACTTGCTCGGGACTTTACGAGGTCGTGTTCAGATTACCATATAAATTTAAAAGAGTGCGATCCAAGTAAGGCAGTAGTTGGCCCAAGTATAATTAGGCTTTATTTCAAGCTTTCAAGAGGACAAAGTCTTCAATCAGTTGAAAATCATCTAGAGGATATCGGGCGTGAAATGAAGCGAACAGGAATTTTAATTCAAGTAATTCATAATTCCGATGAGATTATTTTGGATATTCCGCGCCTTCACAGAGAACAAGTACTGTATTCAGAGGTTGTCAGCAAACTTCCAGTTACAGCATCACCTGAGAAGTTATATTTTCCAATTGGAAGAACTCCAGATGGAAGAGATATTATAAAGGACTTGGGGGAAATGCCTCATATTCTAATTGGTGGAAGCACGGGTTCTGGAAAAACGGTGTTTTTATTTACGATGCTCGCATCGCTTATAAAAACTCATCCGACTGAAAAAGAGCTACAATTAGTGCTTTCTTCCTCAGGTTTAGAGGACTTTGTCCATTTTGAAGGAATACCACACCTTGTTGGAGGAAAGATCATCTCAGACGCCCAAGAGGCAACCGAGGTAATTAAAAATGTAGTATTTACTGAGTTTGAAAGAAGAGAAAAGATTCTTGCTGATGCACGAGTTGCAAACATTATTCAATACAATCAGAAATTTGACGAAAAGCTAGCTCCGATGGTGGTTGTTATTGATGAGTTCGCTGACTTATCTGACCAACTTGAAAAGAAAAAGGATAAGGAGGCATTCTTCACTCCAGTAAAGCGAATCGCACAGATTGGAAGAAAGAGAGGCATCCACTTAGTACTGTGTACACAGCGCCCAGCAGCCAATCTGGTTCCTTCCAATATTAAATCGCAGTTGAATGGAAGACTTGCACTGAGAGTAAATGATGCCAATTCATCACGCATGATATTAGAAGAAGCAGGTGCACAGCATTTACAAAAGCACGGGGATTTAATATATAAAAATAGCTCGGAGATTGAACGTGCGCAAGGATATTATATTTCAATTGAAGAGTTGGATGAAATAGTGAGCCAGGTTGTCTCAAAAACAAAAATATAGTACTCAAAAGAAATTTATTGGAATAATGGGTTTGTCTAGGAAGTCATTTTTTGATTTTTAGGCCGCCACTTTGATATGAGTTTGTATGCAAACCCAGTTAATGTTTGACAAGTGTTCGGCTTGGTTGAATTTGAAAATGCTGATATATACTTTCTAGGTTACACAAAAACCTTTATTAGCGCGATTTTTTGGATAAATATGGGTTTTGTGGTTTGGAGGGCTGATCTCTACTCAGGATGGGGTAGATGTGATTGAGGAACTTGTTGGCGCAAGCGATCACGACCACCTTGTAGGGCTCACCCTCTTTTCTTTTCAAAGTAATCCCGAATCCTGACGAGGGTACTTCTCTGGATTCCATATTGTGCGGTCAGATACAAAGAACTTCGCAACCTCTTGGAACCTCGTTTGGTAATCCGCGAACTTGTCGCTTTAAACCTCCCCCGAGCTAAAAACCCCGGGATCTAGACCCGCGTAAGCCACAAACTGCTTGACATCTCCAAGTTCCGCCACAATTCGCTGCAGTAAGCTTGTCTCCAATTCTCGGGATGCTTTTCAGCAGTTCTACCTCACGCAGGCTGGACACCAAACTCCTTCATTTGCATTTCCAACTCACTTAGTTATTCCATGAACGTCAGCAACAACGACACCATGCCTCATAACGCTGCCGTTTGAGATCGGCCTCCCTGGATGTTCCCTCCAGCCCAACAGACTTTTCTCCAAATTTTCCGCTTCGTTCTCCACCCACTTTCTCGAATGGGGTTCCCCCCCCTTCTTGAAATGTTTCCCGAACGTCATTGACGCTGCCATCAACAACGCAGCAGCACCTCCAGAGATGTGCTGTCTATCGTAAAGTAAAAGTACCCCGAAAAATCGTCGTACCGTACCCCAAAAAATCGCGCAAAATTACCCATCATGATCGACCGAGGTAAACCGAACGACGATTGAAAAACCGATACCTTTCGTAGTGAAACAACGAAGGGTGCGGGGACGGGAGATGCTGAAGATGAGCCAGATTGAGACGATTAAAGAATTGCAGGCGAAGGGGCTAGGGCCGGTGGCGGTCGCCGAGCGCCTGAACCTTACACGGAAGACAGTTAGCAAGTATATGGCGGCAGAGGGTTTTCAGGAAAAACCGAAAGAGCCCAAGGAAGCGTTGCCTTCCAAGCTGGATCCGTTCAAGCCGCTCATCCAGCAGTGGCTGGAGGAAGATCGCAAAAACCGGTACAAGCAGCGGCACACCGCCATGCGGATTCACAACCGCCTCAAAGCGGAGTGTGAAGGTTATGACGCTTCGTATCCGATCGTCCAGCGCTACGTGAAAAGCCTCCGGGAGCACCGATACCAGGAAGGGACGCTGGAGCTCGACTGGCAGCCGGGCGAAGCACAGGTGGATTTCGGCGAAGCCGACTTCTACGACGCCAGCGGCGAGAAGCGGATGTACAAGTACCTATGCGTGAGCTTTCCCTACAGTAATGCCGGCTACGCGCAGCTATTCGGTGGAGAAACGGCAGAGTGTGTCGCGCACGGCCTGCAGGATATCTTCCACCGGATCGGAGGCGTGCCGACACGCCTCATCTTCGATAACGCCAGTGGCGTGGGCCGCCGCGTCAGTGAGCAGGTACGGCTTGCCGAAGTCTTCCTGCGCTTCAAAGCGCATTACGGCTTCCAGCTCACCTTCTGCAATCCGTACGCCGGCCATGAGAAAGGAAACGTCGAGAACAAGGTCGGCTACATGCGGCGCAACTTCTTTGTTCCCCTTCCGACGGTCACCGACGTGCAGGCGTTTAACCGCGAGCTGCTGGACCGCTGCGAAGCCGACTGGCATCGTGAGCACTACAAGAAAGGCGCTCCCCTTCATCTGCTGTTTGAAGACGACAAGCAAGCGTTTCTTTACCTTCCGAAGCAGTCGTTTTCCGCCTGCCGGTACACACGTGTGAAGACCGACGGCTACGGCAAGTTTCTGGTCGACGGCAAGCATTTCTACTCATCCGCTCCGGAATGGGCCGGTCGCGAGCTGGTCGTCCGAATCGGTGCTCATACCGTAGAGCCGCTCGCGCCGAGCGGCGAGCCGATCAGCATCCATATCCGCATGTTCGGCAAGCAGCGGACGGATAGCGTCGATGTCCGGACCACGCTGAGCCGCTTGCTGCAAAGCCCGGGCGCCTGGCGGAACAGCCTGATCCGCAAAGCGCTTCCCGAACGGCTGCGGGAAGAAATGGACGGGCTTGATCGTGTCGAACTGAAGGAAGCGCTGCGCACCATGCAGAACCTCTCCAGCCGCTATGATTTGGAGACGGCGCTCACGGCGATGGAGCAGGCGACGCAACTGGCGCGGCTGACCAGTGCGAACAGTGTGGTGCTCGCAGCGCGACTGGCCACGTTTGAACCGGAGGAAGCGAGTCGGGTTGATCTGGGTGTCTATGACCAGCTGCTGCAAACGACGGGCGGTGCGCTACAGTGAGCCTGACACGTGAACGCGACACGCTCCGCGGGGAAATCTCCGTCTTCTGCAAAAAGCTTGTGCTCAGCCAGCGAGCGGTGCAGCTCTGCGAAACCGAGGCCACCCCCAAGCAAGAGGAGTTTCTCCACCGCGTCCTCGCCGAGGAGATGGAGAGCCGGGAGCGCAGCCGTCGGGCGAGACTGCTCAGCCGCGCCGGATTCCCCGTCTACAAAACGTTGGATGGTTACGACCGACATGGCGTGAAACTGCCGTCGTCGCTAGCGTGGAGCGACCTGACCGAGGGTACGTTTATTCAGGGCCGACGCAACCTTGTGCTTTACGGCCCGGTGGGTACCGGCAAGACGCACCTGGCGATTGCGACGGGGCTTCGCGCTTGTGAGCTCGGCATGACAGTGAAGTTCTACACGGTCGCTGATCTGGTCATGCGATTAGCCCAAGCCCGTCGTGGCGGCACGCTCGAACGGCTCATGAGCGAGATCCAGCGCTGCCAGCTCCTCATTCTGGATGAGTGGGGGTACATCCCCGTTGACAAGGAAGGTTCGCAGCTTTTATTCCGCGTTATTGCTGATAGCTACGAGAGCCGCAGTCTTGTGATTACGACGAATCTGGAATTCTCCAAATGGGGCTCTGTGTTTACGGACGACCAGATGGCGGCCGCGATGATTGACCGACTCGCGCACCACGGGCACCTGCTTGTTTTCGAGGGAGAAAGCTACCGAATGAAGCACGCACTGATGAAGGAGCGCTGAGAAAATTACCCCTGACGATGAGGGGTAAAAATGCACGATTTTTTGGGGTAATTTTGCTTGACGAAATACAATGTGCCTGAAAATACGTCATAAAGGATGTTCTCATAGGCCGGAAACACTTGATCCAACAACGTTCTCGCGTTCCACAAACTCGGGCTGCCTCATCACATACTGCAGTTTCCTAACCCCCTCGTCCCCGTGTACGATTCTCATGGGCGTCTCAGCGGTATAGTACATGTACAATAAGTGCCATGCATCCGGCATCCGTTTTCACTTTGCGCAATTGCGTCCCTTCGCCCGTTCGACTGCAAGGGTTCACAAAGAAGCGTCCATCCGCCGCGTTCCAAGTAGAATACCAATTCCTGATGGTAATGTCCGGTTTCTTCTACTACCACCACCGGAGCCGTCTTGGTTTTTGCCTGTAGTTCCGCCAGGATTTCTCCTAATCGTTCAAATTCGCTTTTTCCATGAGCAATACTCTCCCACTTCTCATAGGACTCATTCCTCCCTAAAACGCTTGGAGAGTGATGCATCCTTATGCCACACTTACGCCTACGACTGGCTCCTTGACTACCTCCCACCCACCTACATATTGCCGGCGTTTCTACAATTATTCTAAACCCGTAGCTTTGCTTGTGATGCGAGATCTACCCCACTACTAGCTCAAACATGCTCATTGAAGATAGTGAGAGAATTGTTTTTGCAACGGGGTCGTGCCCCTAAGACGCTTACGTTCTCCCGGCTACCACCATCATAAAATGATTAGAAAAAGGCCAACCAGTAATTTCCGGTTAACCTAATAATACAAAGGACGCTTCCAGACCCATTGTCATGGTGGTTATGGAAGTGTCTTTGCACATAATTGGAGTTGTTCTACTCGTTGCTATCCTTTTTGGACAACTCCACTATTTTTTTCTTCAATGTAAAAATTGGGTCCGAAATGATCCCGAAAATGTAACGGATAGTAGAGAGACAAAATCGTCGCTCTACAACTCCTTGACAACCGCATACAAACTTATCCGGTACGTTCCCCGCATGCACATGAAGGATAGCCACGATGCAGGCGCGCCACGACCATTTTGCCGGTTCTTGCTTTTGCATGCCTTGTTAGCAGAACCGGAGAAATGCGAGCGATTTTTCCATGCAATCAATGAATGGCGGTTCCATTTAAGGCGAGGACCCATGCGGAGGGATAATGATACTTCCGTCCAGCCATAGCTCATCGCAATGGGGGCGGCTTGCAGCGATCCTGGGAGAGGCTTGAAGCCTATGAGGACGGCCAACCACCGTCCGCCGGATAAGTTTTTTAGTTATGCAACCCAAACAGAGGCGGAAATGGAGATGCGTTCGTGGTATTTCGCGCATTGCGCATCTCTGCTTTTCGTTATATCAAAATAATTGGGAGGTCTGTTATGAATGAAAAGCTGATCCGGTATAGCATGCAAATTGCGATGATCAAGCAGTTGCTTACACTCTCGTTAATCACCGAAAGCGAGTTCCAGCAGATCAAGAACAAAACCATGCGAGAGTACGGCATCATTTCGGACCTGACTTCTTAATTTGCACATTTGTCGGTCCGACCAACTCTTATTATACTGATGGCAAGTTAATAAGAATGGAGGACATATCTATGGCGCTTGCAGTAGAAGTGATAAAAGCAAGTCGAAAAATGATTGATCGGAAGGGCGGAAAATTATCGGATGTTCTTCGCGTTGCCCCCTATGCTCGCGTAAGTACGGACTCTGAAGACCAGTTGAATAGCTACAAATCGCAGGTTTCCTATTACACCGATCTCGTCAACAATCGCAGCGACTGGGTGCTGGTTGACATGTATGCGGACGAAGCGATTACCGGTACACAGGTGACGAAGCGCGAGGATTTTCAGCGGATGATTAACGACTGCATGGACGGGAAAATCGACATGATCATCACGAAATCCATCTCTCGCTTTGCCAGAAATACGCTTGATACCCTTAAATACGTCCGTATGTTGAAGGAAAAGAACATCGCTGTATTTTTTGAAGACGAGAATATCAATACGCTGACGATGGACGGCGAGCTACTGCTCGTTATCCTAAGTTCCGTAGCACAGCAAGAGGTCGAGAATATATCCGCCAACGTCAAGAAGGGTTTGAAAATGAAGATGAAGCGCGGCGAGCTGGTCGGCTTCAAAAGCTGCTTGGGATATGTTTATGATCTGAGCACGAAGGAGATTTCCATCAATCAACAAGAAGCGGAGCTTGTCCGCTATATTTTTCAGCGCTATGTGGACGGGATGGGCGCTTACGTGATTGCTAAGGAGTTAACCGAAGCAGGCATTAGAACCCCAAACGGAAAAATCGAATGGCAGGACACGACCATTCTTGGTATCATCAAAAATGAGAAATACAAAGGCGACCTGCTGCAGGGTAAGACATTTACCGTTGATCCGATCTCCAAAAGAAGACTTGAAAATTATGGAGAGGAAGATCAGTTTTATGTCAAAAATCACCATGAACCGATTGTCAGCGAAGAAATCTTTGAGCGGGCGCAGGCCATCTTGCATAGACGGGGCGAAAATCGCCGCCGCGGTATAAAAGGTAAGCGTGACAAATACAGCAGGAAATTTGCATTCAGCAGCATGCTGGAATGCGTGTTTTGTAAAAGTAACTTCTCGCGGCGGAACTGGCACAGTGGAACCCCACACGAAAAGGCGGTTTGGCAGTGCGTCACTTCCACAAAAAAAGGAAAGAAGCTCTGCCCTCACAGCAAGGGATTGGATGAGAAAATCATCGAGGACGCTTTTGTGGAATCGTACAGGTTGGTTTGCCGCAATCATACGGACATTATTGATGAGCTGATTAAAAGAATGGAATCCATGTTCAGCGACCAGAACAGTCAACGACGACTCAATAAATTGACCAACGATATTCAAGTATTGGAACAAAAACGCTGCAAGCTGATCGATTTGTGTCTGGATGAAAAAATCGACCGGGCCACTTACGAACAGAAGTATGCGGAACTGGATACGTCGCTTACTGCATTGCTCGAAGAAAAGGAACAGTTGGAGCAATCCGCACAAGAAGAAATTGACTTGGGCAAGCGTCTGGAGCATTTTCGTAAAGTGCTCCGAACGAACGAGCTGCTGCCATCTTTTGATCGTAGCGTATTT
Source organism: Paenibacillus athensensis (assembly GCF_004514475.2). Taxonomy (GTDB): domain Bacteria; phylum Bacillota; class Bacilli; order Paenibacillales; family NBRC-103111; genus Paenibacillus_AL; species Paenibacillus_AL athensensis. Next base: position 133,011 of record NZ_MYFO02000015.1, read on the forward strand.
GAAAGCATCGTCGATAAAATCATTATCGGTACGGATGCCGATTCCGGGAACCCCAACCCGTACAAGCTTACCTTCGTATATAAAACGGGTTTTCATAATACCGTCCAAAGTAAGATACACAAACAAATCCAAAAAAAGTCGTTGAAAAATGAAAGGGGTGAATTGTGTTCCTATTCCGCATACGACACATAACAGGTTTGATGTAAAGCTGATGTAAAAATCGAACAGAAATCAACCCAAATGAACCGAAGACGCCAGGAAACTCCTTGGCGTCTTCGTGTTGTCTTTGTGCAGCTCTAGAATGTAAAGAATGATTCGAATTTATCAGCAGCAGCTTGGTCGGCAGTCCGGAGAGCGCGAGCAAAAATGTTCGTTGTTGTGGTAATGCTTACGTGTCCAAGCCGCTCAGAAATGATTTTGGCATGAACACCTTGGATAATCGGAATTGTAGCCGAGGTGTGACGAAGATCATGGAATCGGATGTACCGGGCATCTCCGATGTATTTTTGTTTTCTGTCAAGACCTAAGTCAGATTTGAACATCCTGAGGATTTCAAAACAGACAGTGTCGCTGAGGATTTTCTGAAGCCATTCATCGAATACTACCGACTACAAGTGTTTTCCTTTGCTTCAGAGTGGAAGAACACGTTCGGGTACAAAGTGAAGGAAGCAGGGCTGTATTTTGCTGGACTCGGGCATTATGTGATGTTGTAGATCGACTCGGGATTGTTATCTAATTAACAATTAAAAGAGGGAATCCTTGTAGGATTTTTTACAGTGCACGTGCCTTAGACGCATTAAATCTCTGGCGCGCTCCCCAATAGTATACATCCAAAACTGTTCTTTTGATCAACTTTTTTAATACCTAAAAAAGTGATACCATTTCCAACATGTAAGTCCTTACATTTACCGGGCCGAAGGTTTATTTTTAAAGGAGAGATCAGATTAGAGGTGAAATCTCAAGTGAAAAAGCACAAAATGATCATTGTGGATGACGAAGTGGAGACGAGGGACGCCCTTTTTCACTACTTTCCTTGGGATGAGCTGGGCTTCGATATTGTCGAACGGTTCAAGAACGGCAGGGAGGCGCTCGAATATCTGGTCAGCTGCCCCGATGAGATCGACGTCGTATTCAGCGACATCAAGATGCCCGTCATGACGGGGATCGAACTTGCCAAGGAGCTGTTCGAGCGAAAGTCGAAGGCCAAAGTCATCTTGCTGAGCGGCTATGCGGATTTTTCTTTTGCCCGGCAGGCGATGATTTACGGAGTCAAAGACTATATCCTAAAGCCCGCCAAATACGCCGAGTTGATGGAAGTGTTCGGCCGGATAAAGGCCGAAATGGATGCGGACGCCTCCGAACCTCCGGCCGAGCCGCATAAAGACGACGCCGAACCGAAGGAGTATAACTACGATGAAGAAGTGATCGCCGCGGTGAAGGCGTATCTCGAAACGCACTATAAAGACGCCACCCTTAAGGAAGCGGCCCGATTGGTACGGATGAATACCAGTTACCTGAGCAATTTTTTCAAGCTGAAGACCGGACAGAACTTTTATCAATATTTATTGGCGGTGCGGATGAATAAAGCCTCGGATCAGTTGAAGGATATCCACAATAAAATTTACGACGTCAGCTACAACGTGGGCTACAGCAATCCGAAAAACTTCACGCGGGCGTTCAAGAGCCACTTCGGCATAACGCCGATGGAATTCAGGAGGGGTTCGGAACATGAAAATTGAGAACTACAACCGAAACCGGATCCTGATCCAGAATCTGAAGAACCTGCTTGTGATCATCCTGCTGCCGCTGGTCATTCTGGGCTCCCTTTCGATCTTTATCACCCAGCGGTACATCAAGGACGAGGTCAATAAAAACAACGAGATTCTGCTCAAGCAGGCCAGCGACAAAATCGATCTCATCATCGCCGAACTCGATACGCTGAGCCTGAATTTCAGCGTGAATCCGAACACCATCGTGCCGCTGAAGCGCATCTTCAACCAGCCGACGCTGACTTACGATGACAACAATATTTTTACCATCATCAAAAGCTATATCGAATCGTCTTCCCATGTGAAGCCGTATATCCATTCGATCTTCATTTATTATAAAAACGACCAGAACCGGCTCATCTCCTCGATCGGGATGGGCCTCGTCGACCTTCAGAATATTTACGAAACGGCGTGGTACAAAAGCTTCATCGCCAACCCGTCGACGCAGGGAATCTGGAGCGAAGTCGGCTTTCTTCAGGAGGATATGCTGGGCCGGCAGGAGAAGGTTCTGACGCTTTACAAGAACTTGTTTACGGCCGGAGTCGACGAATCCGACGGTGTCATCATGCTCAACATCAAAACCGATTACATGGAGCAGATTTTGAACAGCGCCGCGAGCTACCCCGATCAGGGGCTTGTCGTCATCAACGAGAAGGGCGTTCCGATCGTAGCCAACAACATCCCATCGTCCATCCGAAGCGGGGATATCGCCAATTTTCAGAAGGACAACCGTCCATTCTTCACCTATAACGCTAACGGCAAAGCCTATACGATCTCCAAATACGGTTCGGAAAAATACAGCTGGAATTATCTGTCGATCATGCCGAACAATGTGCTGTTCGAGGTGCCCCAGAAGCTGCTGGAGATTTCCGTCGCCCTCCTGATTGCGTCTCTGCTGCTCGGGGTCCTGCTGGCCGTGTATGAAACGCGCCACAATTACCTGAGCTTTATGAAAATAATAAAAATTCTGAATTCCGCAAGGGAAGGAGAGACCATCCCTTCGGCGATTTCCCGGGTGAAGGACGAGCACGGCTATCTCATCCAAAGCATTATCAAGACTTTTATCGAGCAGAACTACTTGAAAATGCAGCTGTCCGAACGCAAATACAAAATGAAGGTCATGGAAATGCTCGCTCTGCAAGCCCAGATCAACCCGCATTTCCTATACAACACGCTGAATACGATCAGCTGGAAATCGATTGCGCTCACCAAGAAGCCGAATGAAGTCAGCTCCATGATCGAGAATCTGTCGACGATTCTGAAGTATTCGCTCAGCAACTCCAACCAGACCGTGACCGTGGAAGAAGAGATCTATTATACGAAGTGCTATCTGGATATTCAGTCCGTGCGGTACCGGAACCAGTTCGAGGTGCGGTGGGAATACAAGGAGGACATCAAGCACCTGCACATCATGAAGCTGCTGCTTCAACCGCTCATTGAAAACAGCATTTACCACGGGATCAAGGAGAAGGAAGGACCGGGCACCATCGTCATCAAGCTTGTCATGGATCGTCCCTATTTGAAAATCTGGCTGCTGGACGACGGATTGGGAATCCCGCCCGAAAGGCTGTCCGAGATCCGGACCATGCTCAGGAAGGAAGAGGATTACACCAAAACCGAGCATATCGGGCTTTTCAACGTGAATAAAAGATTGATCCTCACCTACGGCGAAGATTACGGCGTCAAGATAAGGAGCGTTTACCGCAAGGGGACGGCGATCTACATCCGCATCCCGATCGACAGCTTTATCGAGATGAATCAAGAAGCCGCCGAAAAGTACCAGGAAGCGCTTGCCCGGAACCATTATTTTTAAAATCCAAATTATTCATACCCCGCAGCCAAGATGGCGAAAAAGTGATACCCTTTACAAATTTGCATGCCTTTTTTGTTGCCGGGAGACTACCTATAATAAAAAAGTACCCAACGGAAGCGCTTTCAAAATTATGAAAATGAAGGGGAGAAAAAGATTGAAAAAGAAAAAGTTTTCATTCTCGCTGACGATTGTTCTGGTTCTGATCGCTAGCCTCATTGCCGCATGTTCTAACGGCAGCAAGGGAGCGACGAACACCGCTGCACCGACTACAGGAGCAACAACGGCTACGCCGAGCTCGAATAATCCGAAAGACGTAACACTGCGGTTCAGCTGGTGGGGCGCGCAGGACCGCAACAAGGCGACACTCGAGGCTATCGACCTGTACATGAAGAAGAATCCGGGCGTCAAAATCCAGGGCGAATACATGGACTACAACGGCTTCTATGAAAAATTGGTAGCCCAATTGTCCGGAGGCACCGCTCCCGACATCATCCAGATCGTCGACCGCTGGTTCCTCGACCTGGCTGGCCAGAAGCCGTTCCTTCTGGATCTGGATACGCAAAAGAGCATTGATTTTAGCACCGTCGATCCTGAATTCATGAAGACGCAGTTGTTTAACGGCAAGAAGGTAGGCTTCCCGACCGGTCTTCAAGGCGGCGTTCTGCTTTACAACAAAGCCTTCTTCAAGAAATTCGGCATTCCGGAAGATACGGTTTGGACCTGGGATAACCTGATTGAGTGGGGCAAGAAAGTACAAGCTCAGGATAAAAACTCCTACTTGTTCTCCACCGACTCCGACGAGCTCGACACTCTGCTAAGAACTTACCAGAAGCAGCTGACCGGCAACCAGTGGATCAAGGACGATTACTCGTTTGGCTGGACCAAGGACGACATGGTCAAAATGCTTACGTTCACCAAGTCCCTGTTCGACCAAGGCGTAACCGAGCCGCTGGCCAAAGCAATCCTGTACAAGAACAAATCGAACGAAAACCCGGCCTGGATCAAAGGCACCCTGGGTATGCAGTACAAATTCATTTCCCTGATTCCGAACTACCTGAAAATCAAGGAACACGAGCTTGGCGTTGCCGCGCTTCCTGTCGGAAACGGCATGAAGGATACGGGCGTATACACCGGTTCCACGCTTCTTCTTTCGATTAACGCAGCCAGCAAGAATGCGGAAGAAGCGGCGAAGTTCATCAACTGGATGAGCAACGATCCGGAAGCCATCGGCATCCTTGGCACAACCCGCGGCGTACCGGCAACGCAAAAAGCCAGAGATCTTCTGCTGAAGGATAACAAGATCGATCCGCTGGTCAACCAAGCGCTTGAAACCGCTTTGAAAACCTCCAGTAAAGTACTACCGGACAACGCAGTCAGCCAGAACCAGGAGCTGTACAAGATCTGGACGGATACGCTGGATCAAGTCGGTTACGGCAAAATGACTCCGGAGCAGGCGACGGACGAACTGATCAAGCAGTTTGACGCGAAATTAAAGACGCTTAAGAAATAAAGGCTTAACAGATCTAACCATACAAAAAGCAAACGCGTAAGGGCGTTCGATCAGGCCGCCCTTGCCCGTTTGTGATATTCAATCGCGATAGGAATGAACATTAACCAAAAAGTAGGTGCTGTATGTGAAAACCGAAGAGGCTTTGCAACAACCGCACACCATTACACATCTGCACAAAGCTGCCAAGAAAAACTACCAATATGTAGGATTTTTATATATTGCGCCCTGGCTGCTGGGCTTTCTTATTCTTGAACTATACCCGCTGCTGGCTTCGCTTTATTATTCGTTTACGGATTTCTCGCCGCTGAAGGCCGCAAGCTTCGTAGGTTTGGATAATTACAAGCATATGTTTACGGATGACAGGGATTTCTGGAATTCCGCCACGGTCACCCTGAAGTGGGTTATTATCGCTGTACCGCTCAAGCTGCTTGCCGCGCTGGCGGTCGCGATGCTGTTAAACCGAAACTTAAAGCACATCAATTTTTATAGAGCACTTTATTACCTGCCTTCCATTTTTGCCGGGAGTGTGGCGGTTTCGATATTATGGCGTTTTCTGTTTATGTCGGAGGGCTTGGTCAACCAGATTCTGGCCGTCGTACACATCGATCCGGTCAACTGGCTTGGAGACCCGAAGTACGCGCTTTATACGGTCGGCCTGGTCAATATGTGGCAGTTCGGAACGTCCATGGTTTTGTTTCTGGCCGGCTTGAAGCAGATTTCTCCGGAATTGTACGAGGCGGGAAAAATCGACGGCACGAATGTATTCCAAAAGTTTTTCTCGATTACGCTGCCGATGCTGACTCCCGTCATTTTGTTTAACCTGATCATGCAGACGATCAACGCGTTCCAGGACTTTACGACGCCGTTTACGATCACCAAGGGCGGTCCGGCGAAAGCGACCTATCTGTTCTCCATGCTGATTTACGACAATGGCTTCCGTTTTACCAAAATGGGCTATGCGTCCGCCCTGTCGTGGGTCTTGTTCCTTGTCATTATTATTCTGACGGCAATCGTGTTCAAGTCATCCCGGTACTGGGCACATTACGAGGATGGTGACAACCGATGAAATTACGCACGCTCGGGCTTTATGCCATTCTGACCGTGATCGGCGTTATTCTTATTTATCCGCTGATCTGGATGTTCTTCGGCTCCTTTAAAACGACGATGGAGATTCTGACTTCCATCCGGCTGTTTCCTTCCAAGTTTATTCTGGAGGGCTACAAGCTCGGCTGGGAGGGCAGCGGCCAATTTACCTTCGGCCATTTTATGAGGAATACGTTCACCATGGTGGTGCCGACCGTTGTTTTTACATCATTTTCCAGTATCATCGTCGCTTACGGATTTGCCCGGTTCCGCTTTCCTTTGAATAAGCTGCTCTTCGCCATGATGCTGGCGACGCTGATGCTGCCGCCGACGGTGGTCATTATCCCGCGGTATTTGCTGTTCCAGAATCTCGGATTCCTGGATACGTACCTGCCCTTCATCGTGCCCGCCATCCTCGGGGGCTCGCCCTTCTATATCTTTATGCAGTACCAGTTTCTGCGCGGCCTGCCGAAAGAGCTGGACGAGTCCGCCGTTATGGACGGCGCGAACTCCTTCATAATCCTGACCCGCATCCTGCTGCCGTTAAGCGTTCCTGCGATGATTTCCGCCGCCCTGTTCAACTTCATGTGGGCGTGGAACGAGTTCTTCAGCGTTCTGATCTATATCAGCAGCGTGGAAAAATATACGGTTTCGCTCGCCCTGCGCATGATGATGGACATCGACGCCGCGACCACCTGGAACCAGATCATGGCCATGTCCGTGGTAAGTATGCTTCCTTGCCTGTTGTTTTTCTTCTTCGCTCAGCGGTTCTTCGTCGAGGGAATCGCGAAGACGGGGATCAAGGGCTGAGGCTCAATACAATAAATTCAGGATGAGGTATCGGAATGAACGTAATGGACTTTAGAGGCTTGGAGTTCCACCATCGCCGGATGTGGAGCTGGAAGGACGTCGATCAGGCGCTGGATTTTATCGAGCGGTTCGACATGAATGCCCTGATTTTTCACCAGACGAATTTATCGGAATACATCGTGCTACCGAAGGCCTATTTCAGCGAAGAAATTTTGTGGGAGCGTTGGCCGGTCTGGTATGTGACGGTGGCGACTTACCGGTCCTTTATAAAGGAAGTCACCCGTAGGGCCAAGAAGCGGGGCATTCAATTTTTTCTCGAAATGAAGGAAATTTGGTACCCGGAAGGACTGCTGGAGGTTTACCCGGAGCTTAAAAACGCCAGAGGCCAGATCTGCCCGACGGATCCGTTCTGGTTCGATTTCCTGCGCGTCAAAATGGAGGAACTGATGGAGTCGTTCCCGGACATTTCGGGGGCGATCATCAGTCCGGCTACGAGGGAAAGCAAGGTATCCATCTCTAAAAAGACCTGCGACTGCGAACGCTGCCAGAACGCCGATCCGAATGCGTGGTACCGGGAGTTTATCGATTCCGTCTATCAGCCGCTTGCCAAACAGGGAAAAACGCTGGTCATCCGCGACTTCGCGTATTCGAAAGAACACCAGAATGCGGTCATCGAGGCGGCGGGAGCCGTTTCCCGGGATATCGTGATCGGCCTCAAGAACGTGCCGCACGATTTCTGGCCGACGTATCCGCACAACCCGAAGCTCGGCAACACCCAGGGCTTAACCCAATGGGCGGAGTTCGACTCATGGGGCCAGTACTACGGCCAAGGGGCATTTCCAGCCAGTCTCGTCGAAGACATGCAGAACCGCATCCGGCACTGCCGCAGCAAAGGCGTAACCGGCACCTGGTTCCGCACGGACCTCGAGTGGATCGACGAAACCAACAATTTCAACAATTTCAATACGCTCAATCTCATTGCGGCCGCGATGCTGAGCTCCGATCCCGACCAGGATCTGGACAACGTCTACCGTGCCTGGACGGAATACGGCCTGTACTCGGGCTTTACTCCGTCGACGGAAACGGGAGCGCCTGTCGTGCCGGCGGCGCCGGATGCGATGGAGAAGCTGAAAGCTTTTATGAAGGCGGGCTCGTCGGTGATGGAGAAGGCGCTGTACGTGAAGGGGCACGTGTTCAACTACAGCAGCCAGTATTCGCAGTCGATCAGCAGCATCCACAATATCATGCATGTGTGGCATGAGCGGGAGCAGTGGGATCCGGGCTCGTCGAAGAACCTGGAGCCGACCGAGGAGAACTTGAAGGCGATATTTGCCGAGAAGCGGGAGGCCGTAGAGGAGGCCGAGTGCCTGCGCTCGATTCTTCAGCCGGAGACGCTGGGGCTGCCGGACGCTTTTGTCAAGGAAATCGGGGAGATGCTCGACTTGTACCCTTACTATGCAAAGGGCTACGAGCTTTCGGCGCACGCCTATTTCATGGCGAAGCGGGCTCTGCAGACCAGGAATGCGGCCGATATCGAAGCCGCCATAGAAAACGCGAACAAGTTGGACGCGTTCCGTAAGGAACTTGAAAGCCGCTTCGAGGGTACCTATTATCCGCATTACGTTTACTGGATGATGGATCCGGACCGCCTGCGCCAGCTTGCCGAGGATGTCTGCAGCAAGATGAACCAGGCGATCAAGGTTTGAAGTCGGACGGGAGGAGAGCTGCTTATGAATCGAATCGTCAATCCGGTACTGCCCGGGTTTAACCCGGACCCCTCCATCCTTCGCGTCGGAGACGATTATTATCTGGCGACGTCCACCTTCGAATGGTTTCCCGGCGTGCAGATCCATCACTCGAAGGATTTGGTGCATTGGCGGCTGCTGACGCATCCACTGAACCGGGTTTCCCAGCTTAACATGATCGGGGACGACAATTCCGGCGGGGTGTGGGCGCCTAGCCTCAGTTACGACGACGGGATATTTTACCTGATTTATACCGATGTGAAATCGCGCAAGGGTGCTTTCAAGGACACACATAATTACCTGGTCACGGCAGCCGACATCATGGGGCCGTGGTCGGAGCCCGTTTACCTGAACAGCAGCGGGTTCGACCCCTCCCTGTTTCATGACGACGACGGCCGCAAATGGCTGCTCAACATGATCTGGGATTTCCGCAAGGGGCGCAACCGCTTCGCCGGGATCGCCCTGCAGGAGTACTCGCCTGCGGAAGAGAAACTGATCGGGCCTGTCACCAACATTTATCAGGGGACCGAGCTCGGATTTACCGAAGGCCCGCATTTGTATAAGCAGAACGGCTTTTATTATCTGCTGACCGCCGAGGGCGGGACCAAATACGAGCATGCCGTCACGATGGCGCGGTCCTCTTTTATTGCCGGCCCGTACGAGACGGATCCGCAGAATCCGGTCATGACGAGCTATGGAAACATGGAACTTCCGCTGCAAAAAGCAGGTCACGCCTCCCTGGTCGAAACCCAAACGGGTGAGTGGTACATGGCGCACCTGTGCGGGAGGCCGACCGTCGGCCGTTTCTGCACACTCGGCCGGGAAACCGCGATCCAGCGCTGCTACTGGAGCGAAGACGGCTGGCTCCGCCTGGAGGGCGGGGGAAGAAGCCCGTCCGTTGAAGTCCAGGCGCCGGACCTGCCAGCGCATCCGTTCGGGGCCGTCCCGGGAAGGGACGATTTCGATCAACCGGAGCTGCAAATGCAGTGGAACACCCTGCGCATCCCTCCGGATCCGTCTTGGCTCTCGCTGACGGAGCGCAAAGGGCATCTGCGCCTGAAGGGTAAGGAGTCGATGAGCTCCTGGCACCGGCAAAGTCTGGTGGCCCGCCGGCAGCAGGCTTTCCACATCGAAGCGGAAACGGCCGTCGAGTTTGAACCGGAGCATTTTCAGCAGATGGCGGGGTTGATTCTCTACTACGACACCGACGATTACGTATACCTGCGGATTACCCATCTCGAGGGAACGGGCCGGGTGCTCGGGATCATTCAAACAATCCAGGGGTACTATGACGAGCTGCTCGAGTCGGATCTTCCTCTACCGGCGGCCGGACGCATCCGGTTAAAAGCAAAGGTTGACCGCGACCGCCTGCAGTTCTCGTATGCCGCGGAGGGAGCCGATTGGATCCCGGTCGGGCCGAATATCGACATCCACCATCTGTCGGACGATATCGCCAACCCGCTCCGGTTCACTGGCAGCTTTGTGGGGGTATGCGTGCAGGACTTGAGCGGTACGCGCAAGCACGCCGACTTTGACTATTTTGAATATAATGAAAAATAGGACCCCGGCAAGCCCTTATTGCCAACTTGCCCTCTCAATAGCGGTACCCGGGTTCCTTATTCATCCCCAAACCCGTTAAAAACCACAAATAGCGACCCCAGGGTACCTTATTCGCCCATTCTTGATGTTAGACTCTTGAGTAGACACACCCTAAGGAACAACCCTTGCCTGTGTTCGAAAATGTCTTAAATCGCAATTCAACGTGCTAGCCCCGAATAAAGCTTGGGTAACGGATATCACTTACATCCAGACAGGTGAGGGCTGGTTGTATTTGGCGAGCGTAATGGACTTATTTTCCCGCAAAATTGTGGGATATTTCATGGGAGCGCAAAGTTACAAGAATACAAAATGATTGGCAGCATGAGCCGTAAAGGAAATGGTTACGACAACGCTTGTATCGAGTCATTCCATAGCACGTTGAAAAAAGAACTTGTGTACCAAACAAAATTTAAAACCCGAAAACAAGCTGTAAGCGCACTCTACGCTTACATTGAGTTTGACTATAATCGCCTACGACCGCACCCTACGTTAGGGTACGAGACGGCTCATCGTTTTGAGCAAATTTACAAAAAAAATCAAGTGGCCTGATGCTATGGTTGTTCCTTGATTTTGTGTCCCAGAAGTACATCTTAACTGTAAATGCGGAATTTACTGGGAATAACGGCGCGTGGGTTCGCTATTTTTGCAGAATGCTTGAAATCCCATCGAATAACGCACCCTCATGCCGCTATTTCAGCAAAAACAAAATCGTAGGAGGATGAGAATGACATGGCAAATCGCCTGTTGATCGGCAGCTCGACGCATACGTATGAAGTGCAGGAGGGCTGGGGCCGGCCTCCCGAGGGAATGGAATATGGCTTCACGCACGGCATTTGCGTGGATTCGCAGGACCGCGTTTATGTGCATCATACCGGCAAGCAGTCGGTTGTCGTGTTCGACCGCGACGGGAACTTCCTGACGTCGTGGGGCGACGAGTTTGAAGGTGGCGCGCACGGGTTTTATCTGCATACGGAAGCGGACGGCCGCGAGTATCTTTATTTTGCCGACATTGAACGGGCCATGGTTGTCAAAACAACGCTGGACGGCGAAGTGCTGCTCCGCATCGCGCCGCCGGATCGGCCCGACATGTACGACGCCGAGCGCCGATACATACCCACCGACGTATGCGTGGCCCCGAACGGGGACATTTATGTCTCCGACGGCTACGGCCAGTACTATGTGCATCACTACGACGCCGCCGGCACGTACATCCGCAGCTGGGGCGGCTGGGGATCGGAGCCGGCGAGGCTGATCCAGCCGCACGGAATCTCGCTTAACCCGCGCAGCGCAGAGCCGGAGCTCTATGTGGCCGACCGCCGCAATTACCGCATCCAGGTGTTTACACTGGAGGGCGAGCACAAGCGGTTCATCGACCACAACCTGGATATGCCCTGCAGCTTCTACTTCCATGGAGATGAAGTGTTCATCCCCGACCTGCACAGCCGGGTAACCATTCTCGACGGGCAGGACCGCCTGATCACGCATCTCGGCGAGGACCAGCAGGCATACAAGACGGAGGGATGGCCGAATTTGCCGAAAACCTTTTTCCGTCCGGACAAATTCAGCTCCCCGCACGGAGTATGCGTCGATTCGCGTGGAGACGTTTACGTTGCGGAATGGATCTCGTACGGCCGCGTAACGAAGCTGGTCCGGCAGCATTAGCACTAATGCAAGGTGAAGAAGCGCAAGAGGACAGTGGCGGACGCGGCTTGGTCCTAGTTATCCTCGGCGCATCTCCGTGAAGCTGCTTTTTAGATTAGGGAGGCCGTCCGGATGAAGTTCAGACTCTCGGTCAAGGATGAGCAATACGCGATCGACCATATCACGACGAACCTGATGAAGGGGCGGCTGAACAATCACGTCGCCATGCACAAGCACCCCGTGTTCCATCTCATATACATTTTGGAGGGGCGGGGAACGGTGACCGTGGGCGGGACGATGACGGCTGCGGAACCGGGCATGCTGTACGTGATCAGCCCGAATGAACCGCATTCCTTTCTGTTCGGCGACGGCGAGCCGCTTACCAACCTGGAGAGCACCTTCCGGCTTCTCGACGATCACGGCGAGGCGGCGGAAATCCAATTCTCGGATCTGATCGACGTCTTCAGGGAGGAAGTTCTCCCAGAAGCGGACCTGTTCCAGCCGCTGTCCGTTCCGGCGAGATTGAAACCGCATCTGAGGGAAGGCTTCAACCGCATTCTTGAGCTCTATGACACCCCTCTGCTGCGGCATCATTTCAGCTTCATGGTGGCCGATCTGATCGCAAGGGTTGAGATTATCGCGCACAGCGCCACGGAGCCGGTCGAACCCGTAGAGCCCGCTATGCGCACCATCTCGGACGTTAAGCAGTTCCTCTATACGAACCGGGGCCGTCCCGTAACGCTCGGGGAGGCGGCCGAACATGCCCATTTGACGCCGAATTACCTGTGCCGGATTTTCAAGGAGCATGCGGACGAGACGCCGATGGGGTATTTGCAGGCGATCCGCATGGCCGAGGCGGAGAAGCTGCTGGCGTTCACCGACCTTCCCGTGTACACGATCGCGGAGAAGCTCGGCTACGAGGAGCCGTCCTATTTTGCCAGGGTGTTTCGGAGTGTGTACGGGGAGTCTCCGCAGGCCTACCGGAAAAGGCTTGTGATCGAAAACAGGATAAAATAGTGCGCATAGCGGCGAATTTTCTGCCTTCAGGCAGGTGGTTTCTTATCCTATACTTAAAGTATCAAATGGTTAGTATCCAAGGAGGAGAACAAAATGAGCTTAACCCTTAAACAAATCGTGGACTTTCAAACGTACGGCTATCTGATCGCGGAGGACATCTTCACAGAAGCCGATATGCAGCCGGTAATCGACGAGTTAAACAAATTGATTGACGAGCGTGCGCGCGCTTTGCTGGCGGAAGGCAAGATTACGGACCTGCACGAGAACGAGCCGTTCGAAAAAAGAATCGCTCTCCTCAGCAAGCAATCCCGCGAGATCAACCGGAATATCGACATCATGGAATACCGCGGACCCGCGATGTTCGAGTTTCTCAAGAATGAGAAACTGCTGAACGTGGTCGAATGCCTGCTCGGACGGGAGCTGTCGTGCAATCCGATCCAGCATCTGCGTGCGAAGCTGCCTTGGAGCGGAACGGGTGAACAGCCGCCGGAAGAAAATGTGCCTTGGCATCAGGATGCGGCCGTCACTCAGGCCGACTCGGAGGCTTCGGAGATCATTACCTTCTGGATGCCGCTGGTTGACGCTACCGCCGCGACCGGATGCATGGAGATTATGCCGGAAGTGTTCAAGCTCGGCTACCTGGAGCATCAAGGCGAAGGCGGAACGACCATCGTTCCCCAGCTGCTGCCTCATGTGAAGACGGTGGCCGCAGAGTGCCGCAAGGGCGGCATCGTCATGATGAACAAATACACGCCTCACCGCGGAACCTCTAACCGTTCCGACATCGTACGCTGGTCGCTCGATCTGCGCTTTCATAAAACCGGAGCCAAATCCGGCCGATCCTTCCATCCTTCCTTCGTCGTCCGCAGCAGCGCCGATCCAGGCAGCGTGCTGAACGATCACGCCGAGTGGAACCACATGTGGGAAGAAGCGCTGTCGAAGCCCATGCAGAATCGCCACCGGGTGGAAGAAACGGTCAAGTAAGCAGAATGAAGCGCAAACGCAACCCTGCCGGCCATCGGGTAACTACCCTGGATCTTGCCAGCAGGCTGGGCCTCTCCATCGCTACGGTGGACCGGGCGCTCAACAACCGCGGCAGCGTATCGGCCAAAACCCGGGACCGCGTGCTTCGGGCGGTGGAGGAGCTGGGTTATTTGCCCAACCGCAGCGCCAAGTATCTCTCCCAAAAAGTCCGGTGCACCGTGGGCGTTTCCTATATGCTTCCCCCGTGGCTTGCCCGGCAGGTGGACGAAGGACTCAGGCGGGCGGAAGAGGAACTCTGGGATTATGGCCTTAAGCTCATCATTCGCAGCGATGCGGGCAGCAGCGAGGAGCAAATGGAGCAAATCCGCGCCATGCTGCCGGCCATCGACGGACTGGCGGTGGCCCCGCGGGAAACCGGCGGCTTCACGGAGTTCATCGAGGGATTGACGGCGGACGGGCTGCCGGTGGTTACCTTCAACAACGACTTGCCGATCAGCCGTCCTCTGCTTTACGTAGGATCCGATTACGAGGCGGCGGGACGGCTCGGCGGCAGGCTGATGAGCCTGCTTGCCCGGCGATCCGGAGATTTGGGAATCGTGGTCCGAAACGGGTATTTACCCAACATGGAACAGCGCATCGCCGGGTTTCGCGGCTATTTCACCGCAAACCCGGATCTCCATGTTCTCGGTCCTTTTCAAGTGCCGGGTACACAAAGGGATACCGCGGAGCACATCTATCAAATGCTTCAACGGCATCCTAACCTGATAGGCCTGTTTGCAGCCAGCGACAATCTAGCCGAGGCGGCCGAAGCGGTCAAACGCTCGGACCGCGGCGGCCAGGTGGCCCTGGTGGGCTTCGACATGAACGAACGTTACGCGGAGCTGATCCGGGAAGGAACCGTGAGCGCGGTCATCTGCCAGGAACCTTTTTACCAGGGATATTATCCGATCAATGCTTTATTCGATTACATAGTGGAAAAGCAACGCCCCAGGCACGCTCGAATAATTACCCGCCTCGAGGTTGTCCTCAGGGAGAACGTGGACCACTACAACCGTTTTACCTTGTATTAAGCAGGCACGCGCTATTTTTTTTTTTTTTTTTTTTTTTTTTTTTTTTTTTTTTTTTTTTTTTTTTTTTTTAAAAAAATTTTGAAAAAAATGAGGTACGTACATCAATTTAAAAATCCCAGGAGGAATTACAATGAATCAGAAATTTTTAGAACGCAGCATTGAAGTTCACGACACCGCAACCATGTGGAACCCGGAGAAGATCCAGAAGATCGTCGACTTCATGGTCCGCCATGACATGAACAACCTGATTTTCCATGAAAATGATATCGTCGACAAGCTCGTATTCCCGTCTCTGCTGTACAAGGAAAACATCGAGGACCGCAATATCTACAGCATTTTTGAAAACATTTACCAGACGATCTACGACAAGACCCCGAGCCCGTTCGTGTTTATCGATGAAAAAGCCATTCTCGTCGAACTCATGCGTTCCATCGCCCGCATAGCGTCCCGCGCCGGCATCCGTTTCTTTTTGCAGTCCAAGGAGCTTTGGTTTGCCGACCTGCTGTTCCGCGACAAGAAGCTGATGAAGGACGGGGTCATGTGCCCGAGCGACCCTTTCTGGTGGGAAACCTACCTGCCGGCGAAGTATGAGGAGCTGTTCATCGCGATCCCCGAGCTGAGCGGAATCGTTACCTCCACCGGCACCCGGGAAAGCCGCGCTTCCCTTGCCCACGGGATCTGCAAATGCGACAGATGCCGCAATTTCGATCTGCAGGAATGGCAGAAGAACATCATTATGTCGATTTACAAACCGATCAAGGAAACGGGCAAGCAGCTGGTGGTCCGCGACTTCACCTATTATGCTGACGAGCAGAGCGGCCTTCGCGCCGGCGTGCTGAGTCTTCCTGACGACATCGTCGTTTCCATCAAAAACACGCCGCAGGATTTCTACCCGACCTTCCCTGACAACGCGCTTATTGGCAATGTCGGCAACCACGAGCAGTGGATCGAATACGAGGTAATGGGCGAATATTTCGGCTTTGGCGCCGTGCCGAGCATCATGATCGAAGACATCCGTGCCCGCATGAAGTACGCCTTGTCGAAGGGCGCCAAGGGCTTTACCGCGCGTGTGGACTGGGAAGCGCTGCCGAACCATTCGGCTTTCGATACGGTTAACATTTTGAACGTGTATGCCACGGCCATGCTTGCCAAGAATCCGGATCTTCCGGGAGCAGAAATTTACCGCGCCTATTTGACCGAGCATAACCTGTTCGCCGACGGATTGACGAAAGAGCAGCAGGACGCCTGCATCGCGAAAGTCATGGAAATCCTCGAGCCGACCTGGCCGATCATGGCCAAGACGCCTTATATCAACGATTTCCTGTTCAGTTCCAACAGCAAAATTCCGGCCAACATCGAGCACGGCGAATTCCTGGCCAAAGAACATCACGGTTTGCAAAAATGGTTCCCGGAGCGCGCCAAGGACCATGACATGACTCCCGAGAATGTGGCACTTTTCCTCAATGAGAAGGAGCAGGCGCTTGACGAAGTCAATGCCGTTTATAAGCTGATCATTGCCGGAAACCCGGGGCTGAAAGAGGACTATTACAAGCTGCTGACCGCCCAGATTGAAATGTATCGTTTATACGTCGAGCAGTTCCGCGCCGTGGCCAACGTGTACATCCTGGTTAAAGCGGCAGCTCCAAAAAGCGACGGCAGCGCAATCGCCCAAGCGATGGAAGAGCTCCGCCGCATGGAAGACCGGATCAAAAACTACCGGTTCCCGGCATACGAGTACCCGGCCAGCGTGCTGATCTGCTATGAAAAAGTTCGCTACTTCCGCCTGAACGCGCAAAAAGTCATCGCCGAAATGAAATTGAAGTAATTCGAACGGAGGGTTATAGAGTGGGCTCAGAATTGCTTAATGCTTCGATCGATGTAAGCGAGTCTTTCCGCAAGCAGGATAATATCTATTTCAACCTCTCCCGCGTCGCCGAACTCGATGCCGGGAACGGGAGAGGCCGGCTGGAGTGGCAGAGGCACGCTTATAAAGTAAGAACTTCTTTCAACCAGGTGATGCTTCCCTTCGAAAGAACGACCTCCTGGGAATTCCCGCCGGAATATGAGCAGGATAAAGTGCTGCCGTTCGATATCTCTTTCATTTCGGAAAATGTGATGAGGATCCGGTTCTCCGGATCCGGCGCCCTGCCGGATTTGCGTGCTGCTTCGCCGATGATCGAGCAGCTGGATCAGGGAAAGTGGACGGTAAAAGAAGACGGGGAGCATACCGTTTATGAGAGTCCCTTCGGCTCGCTGACGATTGAACACAATCCGCTGCGCATGATTCTACGGGACCGCTCGGGCAAGGTGCTTACCCAAACCAAACAGCTCGCCGATCAGGCGGGGATCGTCAACTTCGAACCGATGCCAACCTCCATCGCGCGGAGCTCGGCCGACCTGAAGCGCAACATGGCCCTTTCGCTGTCGCTTGCGCCCGGCGAGGCGATCATCGGCGGCGGCGAATCGTTCAGCGGCATGAACAAGCGGGGGCAGAAGCTGAAGCTGTGGATGAACGATCCGAAGGGCATCATGAACAACGAAATGTACAAGCCGGTTCCCTTTCTCATGAGCAGCAGCGGGTACGGTGTGTTCGTTCACACCTCCGCACCCGTGACCCTCGATATTGGCCAAAGCTACACCGGCGCGCAAACGATTTATGTCGGGGACGACCTGATAGACGTTTTCTTTTTTCTCGGCAATGCGCATGAGATTCTCGGAAGCTATACCCGGTTGACCGGGAAGAGCCCGGTTCCGCCGCTGTGGTCGTTCGGCCTGTGGATGAGCCGGATAACTTACAATTCCCAGGAGGAAGTGCTGGACGTTGCGCATAAGCTGCGCGAGAACCGCATTCCCTGTGACGTGATTCACCTGGATACCGGCTGGTTCGATGTGGAATGGCGGTGCAATTACGAGTTTTCGCCGCCGCGTTTTCCCGATCCGAAGGCCATGCTCGATCAGCTGAAGGAGCAGGATTTCCATTTGAGCCTTTGGCAGCTGCCTTATTTTACCCCGACCAATTCCTTGTTCGCGGAAATCGTCGAAAAGGGCTACGCGATCAAGGACGGCGACGGCAAGCTGCCGACCGAGGACGCGATCATCGACTTCAGCAACCCCGAGGCAGTCAAGTGGTACCAGGAGTTGCTTTCGAAGCTATTAGATCTCGGCGTTTCCGCTTTCAAGGCGGACTTCGGCGAAGGCGCTCCGCTTCATGGAGCCTATGCATCCGGCAAAAGCGGCCGTGTCGAGCACAACCTGTACCCGCTTCGTTACACCAAAGCCGTCTATGAAGCCGGCAAGCGCGGCAGCGGACGCGGCGAGAACCCGGTAATCTGGGCGCGCAGCTCCTGGGCGGGGGGGCAGAAGTATCCCGTCCACTGGGGCGGAGACGCGGAAACGAGCGACGCCGGCATGGCGGCCACCGTGCGCGGGGGGCTATCCCTCGGCAATTCCGGCTTCACCTTCTGGAGCCACGACAACGGAGGCTTTGTCACCCGAAGTCCGGAAGAGCTCTATCTGCGCTGGCTGGCTATGGGCATGTTTACCTCGCACACGCGCAGCCATGGACAGCCGCCCAAGGAGCCGTGGGAATTCAGCCCGGAGTTCATGGAAGTATTCCGTAAAATCGTGGGCGTCCGCTATGCGTTGATGCCGTACATCTATGCGCAGTCCGTCAAAGCGGCGGCCGAAGGCCTGCCGATGTTCCGCGCGCTGTGCATCGACTATACGCAGGACCCGATTGCCTGGCTGCTGGATGATGAGTATTTGTTCGGCGACAGCCTGCTGGTTGCTCCTTTGTTCCATAAGGGGCTCTCCTCGCGCAAGGTCTATGTGCCGGAAGGGATCTGGATCGATTACCAGACGCACAAAGCTTACGAAGGCGGCCGGTACTATGAAATCGAGGCGGGACAACTACCGATTATCGTTCTTGTCAAGGAAGGTGCCGCGATTCCGCATGTGCCGGTAGCCCAATCCACGCAGGAAATCGACTGGAACGCGCTGGAGTTTGTCGCTTACGTCGCAAATGCGAATAAGGCTGAGGGCTACGTATGCCTGCCGGGCGGCGAACTGGAGCAGCGGTCGTTTGATGTGGGGCAGGGCTCGCAGAGCGGTCTGCGGGTTGTGCGCGCGTAATTGGCTGGAATAGGCAAAGCAGCCCAAAGAGAATGAAGCAATAACAAAGCAAGGGGCTTTCCCGTAAGGTCTTGGATGACCGGAGGGAAGGCTCTTTTTTTTCAAAGTCAGTCCGAAAGGGCAGGGAAATGTCGTTGGCGTTGGGCTGGCGTTTCCTTCATAAACTCAGCGGTTAAACTGATATGAACGGCGGTCAATACCTCTTTTAAAATCTTGGCACGAAGGCAAAGACGTTGACGGTGGTTAACAATCTGATATGCGCGGGGTGAGTACCGCATTTCAATCCATCCGTCGTGGAGCTGCCTCGGACTAACGGCGCACGTTCGGCTGTCAATTAGTACTTAGTACATAGCTTAACATGAGGGTTCTCCTTACTGGTTGTTTGCCTCCGAGCCAAGACTTCAAATTCCCCTTTTTAAAATGTAATTGTTATTCAGTACAAACTAAGCGATCAATACTGTTTCCGACTGCTTCTTCTCAATAGCACAATCAATAGCCCATACGAACCCTATGAGTTCTCTGATTCAAGTCCCAGGCAATTGATGTCGTATGCTGATCTTGTTCCTAAAGAATATTCAAGTGGCACTAGCCGTTGGCAAGGATCCATCACGAAAGTGGGAAATGCTCACAGTCATGTCATCGTAGAATTTGCCTGGTCTTATCGGCACTCTCCTCGGCTCGGTCTTAGTAATCTCCAGCACATTTTTGGTATAATATTCATCTAAAACAGACTTGTGTTTTGGCTTGAAGCACTTTGCGCATACACATTATTCTTATAGCTCGATATGCAATAATATTATTACTTGCACTTCAAGGAGGTCTCGTT
The DNA here is from genome assembly GCF_004514475.2 of Paenibacillus athensensis. Taxonomy (GTDB): domain Bacteria; phylum Bacillota; class Bacilli; order Paenibacillales; family NBRC-103111; genus Paenibacillus_AL; species Paenibacillus_AL athensensis. Next base: position 153,009 of record NZ_MYFO02000015.1, read on the forward strand.
ATGAAGAAAGAAACAAAACCTCATGTAACCAACGAAGTTCTAACTACGAAGCTAGAGAAACCGCCCTCACGGCAGTTGATGGTTGATCGAAACCATTTGATTGATCTACTTCATAGAGGTCAGGATAAAAGGCTAAGTCTCGTTTCAGCGCCTGCGGGCTTTGGAAAAACAACCGTAGTGAGTCAATGGGCATCCATTTGTGACCGGCCTGTTGCATGGCTTTCGTTAGATGAAAGAGATAATGATGTTATACGTTTTCTCACCTATGTAATAGAGGCAATTCGCAAGGTTTTTCCAAACTTAGGAAATGGGATTCTTATTGCGCTAAGCTCCCCTCAATTGCCACAAATTAATGCCGTCCTAAGCCAATTAATCAATGAACTACACACAATGCAAAAGGCTTTTACGATGGTCATTGATGATTATCATTTAATCAATAACCCTTCTATTGAGCAAGGTCTAAGCTTCCTAGTCGCACAAATGCCTTCTCATATGAATGTAACGATCGTATCACGTGACATGCCCGATCTACCGTTATCCAAGCTGCGTGCTAAAAATCAGCTGATGGAGATAGGTGTTAAGGATTTGCGTTTTACAGACATCGAAACGGCATGTTTTCTAAATCAAGTCATGGGGCTTAGCCTAACCAAAAAAAATATGATCGAGCTTGAAAAAAGAACGGAAGGATGGGTCACAGGTCTTCAACTCGCAGCACTTTCCATTCAAGGGAATAAAGATGTCACCTGTTTATTGGAAAATGACTCCTTTGCGGGCAGCCATCATTTCGTTATGGATTATCTATTCGATGAGGTTCTTGTCCAACTGCCCGAAAACATACTAAATTTTTTAATGGTTACTTCCATGCTGGACCGGTTTTCTGCCCCTCTTTGCGATGCTATATTATCGAACGAATGGATCCCTTCTGGTTGGAATAGCCAAAAAACGATTGAATATTTGGAAAGGAAAAATTTGTTTATCATTCCCTTAGATCAGGAACGGCGGTGGTATCGTTACCATCATCTTTTCGCTGAGCTATTAAAAATGAGATTTAAAAAAAATAGAGAACAAATTGCCGGCGATCAGGATATTATTTCCAAGCTACATAAGCGTGCAAGCCTTTGGTATGAGAACAATCATTTCACACTTGAGGCTTTTTATCATGCGGTGGAAGCAAAGGATACTGAAGGTGCTTCCAGACTGGTAGAAGGAGGCGGCGTTCCTTTACTTTATCGTGGCGCAGCAACACCGGTTCTGCATTGGCTTGAATCGCTGCCTTTATCTGTCTTAGATGCCAACCCCTCGTTAAGAGTGCTATATGCCACAACGCTATTGTTTCTGGGTAGAGTTGGGGAAGTAGAAAAAATATTGGTCACAGCGGAAAATACGCTAAGCTCACTCCCTCAAAACGAAAAAAATAATAATCTAATGGGACATATTTCCGCGACCCGAGCAGCGGTGGCTGTTTCGCAAAATAATTTATCTCGCATTATGGAATGCTCTCAACATGCTATCGAAAACCTTAGTCCTCTAAACCTGCCGGTACTTACTGCTACGAAATGGACATTGGGCTTCGCTCACCAGATGCAAGGCAATCATAAATTGGCACGCGAAGCTTATGAAGAAGCGCTGAGGAGTAGTGAAGCTATTGGACATTTTATTATCACAATCTTGGCTTCAATTGGATTAGGCAATATTTATGAAATGGAAAATCAACTCCACTTGGCTAAAAATAGCTACATGAAAGTTCTGAATTTAGATGGACACTTAGCTTTTCCGGCTTCCGCTGTCGCTTATCTCGGTCTATCACGTATCGCTTACGAACAAGATCACATGAAGGAAGCGTTAGATCTCATTCAAGAAGCCATAAAATTGGCGCGGCACTTGAACAATATGGACACCCTTACAGTTTGCGAGCTATTGCATGCTAAAATAAACCTTGCTCAAGGAAAAATAGGAGAGACTTTGAAATTACTCAAACAAGCAAGCCAGTCTCTTCAAAAAAATAACTTCTCCATGAACATGTACAAGGTTGCACAAGCTGAAGTGCTTACCCGACTTCACTTACATGATATCCCATCAGCACAATATCTTGTTCAGAAATACAATCTGCCCAATGAACAAATTCGTGTGCACTTGGCTGCGGGTGAAACAGATCAAGCACTATTAAAAATAGAATCGTTGACTCAAGCTTCAATAGAAATGCTGATTCTGCGTGCATTAACCTATTTCCAGGCAAAGGAAATAGAAAAAGCTGTTTTTCCTTTATGGGAGGCCATTGAGATCGCTAAAACAGAAGGTCACCTGCGTGTTTTTTTAGATCAAGGAGCTCCGATGGAAGCACTTTTAAAAGCTGCTCTGCGATTTGAAATTATGACAGATCATATAAACACGTTACTTTTACATTTTTCAACGAAACATCCATCTATGGCTCCCTTAACTCAAAGAGAACTGGAGGTTTTACGCTTAATTGCTCAGGGGTTTTCCAATCATGAGATCAGCAAGATGCTTTTCGTCTCTCTCAATACCATCAAGGGGCACAATCAACGTATTTTTTCTAAGCTGCAAGTTAAAAGCCGCGCCGAAGCAATCTTACGCACACATGAGCTGCGTTTGCTATAAGATATTGTTCTTGTGAATTTAAAAAAACAACACTTTAGTGTCTAGGTATCCATTCTCCCCTCGTGATATATTGTTTCTAAATTCCTCACAGGTATTTTGAAGCATAAAAACACCGATGGAGAGAGGATAATGGATATGAACAAATAACACCCCGCTTTTTATTATTAGCTGCGGTACTCGTTGAAGTCCCGATCGCAATGGTTCTTTTATCAAGATTTTTGAAGCAGGGAATCCATCGATGGGCGAACATCATTGCCGGTGCATTCACAATTCTATATGTTATTGGAGGTGGGTCTGTAGCTCCGCCCGGGCTAATCCGAGAGGTTGGATCGTTTCACAAATTATGATGGTCATCGTAAATGACGTGGAAATAGGGATTACAACTTTTGATTTATGAAGGGGAGATTAATATGAATACGCAAAATAAAGCACAAAGTGCACTAGAAGACATCAAAGTCAATTTGAAGCTGAAGATTGCTGCACTGTGGGCGAGTTTTATGTTTCTCTATGTTTATGTTGATTATTTTCACTTATATATGCCTGGCAAAATCGAAGATATACTGGCAGGAAAAGTATTTACATTTGACATTTCATATGTCTTTCTATTGATAGCACTTGTTTTGGTGACAATTCCAGTTCTTATGATTTTCCTTTCTGTTGCCCTGCCGGCTAAGGTAAATCGCCGGGCAAATATCATTATTGCCGCGGTGTATATTCCATATATGTTGTTTAATTTAGCAGGAGAGGCTTGGGCGCACATGGTGTTTGGCGCTGTTGTAGAAGTTGCTCTTCTTTGTCTAATTATCAGGTATGCATGGAAATGGCCATCTTCGTTATAATGATCATCCAGTTCGCCATCGTTTGGCGAGACAGCGCATAAGAATCTCGAGGACCCTCGTTATGTTGCATTCGATAACGGGGGATTTCTATTTGTTCGGTGGCCTACTGTTTGGCATCGGTACGCTTCTTTTCCGCATTCTGTGGCAGTGGGCGCCAAGTTTGCTTGTGTTTTTTACAACTCATTATATAGGAGGCTGTATGAAAACCATTCGACTAGCAATCATAATATATCTTATGGTCACTGCGGCGGCATGCAGCAATGCGAGCGACAATGTTAAGAAAGGGCCGACGGCAAGTTCCGCTGTTTCCTCAGTGGAGTCGCCAAGCGGCAATACAGGATCCGCTGAAAAAGTCGAAATCACGAAGGAAAAATACGATAAAATTAATAATGGAATGACCTACAAAGAAATCATCAAGATTGTCGGTGGCAAAGGAGAAACAATAACGGAAACGGGCGAGGAAGGCAGCGACTTGCATGGCATCGGTGTGATGTATAGAGGCAAGGGCGAGGTTGGGGCGAGTGCCACCTTCATATTCGTGGGCGACAAATTGCAGGCCAAATCGCAATTTGGGCTCCAATAGCTAAGATCATCAAATTTGCTCGACGCTTGATGTCAAACTGAGGGCTATTCGACGCTTATGGTTACGAGCATTGTTGCGACGTTCCGCATATCACTGCTTTAATTTGGATTTAGAAGGGATGGTTTACATTGTGATAATTTCCGAAAACGAGCCTCTCGCGGTCACCTTGCTCGAGGTAATCCGCACCGGCGATATCCCGGGATTGCAGAAGCTGCTCACCGAGAATCCGGGACTAGCTACGGCGAGAATTATCGAAAGCGATATGCACAACGGTAACGTATCGCGTACGCTGTTGCATGTGGCTACCGACTGGCCCGGCCATTTTCCAAACGGTGCGTCGACTATAGCCACATTGGTCAAAGCTGGCGCTGAGGTGAACGCTCGAATCGCCGGCCCTAATATCGAGACACCTCTTCATTGGGCCGCGAGCAGCGATGATATCGAGGTGCTTGATGCGCTTCTCAATGCCGACGCTGATATTGAGGCGTCGGGTGCGGTCATCGCCGGGGGAACGCCGCTGGACGACGCAGTGGCGTTTGGGCAGTGGAGGGCTGCACATCGTCTGGTTGAGCGCGGCGCAAGCTTCGCTCTCTGGCATGCGGCCGCGCTCGGACTGTTGGATGACATCGAAGCCCACTTTACCGGGACACCACTTACACAGCAATATCCGTGGGGAGCCGGGCACAATCCACCTCCAGATGAAGTTACCGTCGCCTTCTGGTGCGCTTGCCACGGCGGACAGCGGCACTCTGCCGAGTATTTGCTCGAACGAGGGGCCGAACTGAACTGGATTTCCGTGTGGGACGGATTGACCCCTTTGGATGCAGCACAACGAAGCGCTACTGGCGATTTGGTTCAATGGTTGCACAACCGGGGCGCTAAATCCGCCAAAGAACTACATCGTTAAGACATTGACTCTTGAAGGTTTTTCTCATCAGTAGATGACAGCACTTGCCTTGGCTCCGCGGGGCGTATTCGAAAACATCCAGTTCTTTTCGGCCAATGAGGAAGGGCATGCTAGAATGTGCTTTTTGTAAAAGCCATTTCTCGCGGCGGAGTTGGCACAGCGGAACTCCACACGGAAAGTCAGTTTGGCAGTGCGTCACCTCTACCAAAAAGGGAAAGAAGCACTGTCCTCACATGTTGAGAGTGTTTGTCTGTTGATATATAAGGGTTTTGAATAAGTGTAGGTAAAAAAGTGGGGGCGCGATGGTATTCGCGTCCTATTTCATTTCTATTTTGAGTTTGCCGAGTTCATCTGCATCTGATCGAGGTCGATGATCATTTTGCCGCTTTTCAGAATATCCAAACCGATCAGTCCGTTTATGCTGCTGATATCGTCATGGAACACTCCAAAATCTAACGCGATATGGTGAAGGATGAATTTCCCAAGTTGGATTCGATCCACTTGCTTACGAAAGGAATACTCGTCCTCTCCGATTCCAAAGCTTCGTACCAATCTATCTCCGTTTTCAAACTTGATGCCGAGCTCTGATACGACATCAGAGGAAAGAGCGGAGTGCGCCGCACCAGTATCAATTACCAAGTTATCTATGGTAAGCGAGCGTCCTTTGTAGCCAATCGTCATGGAGGCTTGAAGCAAGTTATCAACCAATTGTATCTGCATCTTATCGGTTCCTGTAAAGAGGATTGTTCCTAAGCTCAATAGCTATTTTTTCTTGACCCGTATGATAGACGATGTTGTTATCCCTGCATTTCAGTAGCTCCTTAGTTGCTTCATCCGGATCTTGAATCGCTTTGATCAAAGCTACTTCGTCAACGTATTGCGTGCTATCTTCTGTATGAGAATTCAAAATTTCAAGAAGGACATATTGATCTGGATACATATTTCGGACCTCCTGCCATTTCATGGGACAACACCTCGCTAACGGATATTATATCACAGTCCTTATATTTAATGAGCCGGGAGGAGTGCGATTTAATGATTTATCGCTAGTGTTGGTTTGAAGGGTTGCGGCATTACAAGCGCCCTTGCTTGGACTGCAAGGGCGTTTATCAATCCAAGCGCAAGCGGCGTGTATTCATTTTTAAATTGTTACGTACTGCGAAGTGCTTTGAATTATCAGGTTCCATCCTGCATGGCAAATCCCTTATAATACAATGGTAAAAATGTACACGACAGTAAAACGGAGGAGAAGCGCCGAAGTTAGCAAAACAATCGCTTGTATGGTCTTACCAATTACTTGGCGAAGCATTGAGCTAAAAAATTAGGCACTCATCGGAGAGAGGCCACGTAAATGTATAACTACATAAGTATCCATTCCAATGATTACACAGAGAAAATAAAGTCGGCGATTCTGGAGCAATACTTAACACGTAATCTGAATTTTGAAAAAGTCCGGCATTTAATATTTTGTAAAGAATTCCAAGGAGAGCGAATCTGGTTACGAGGCATTCTTGCTGATCGGGATGGTAACTATGCCTTTCATACACTAGACGGTGTTGAAGAGATAAATTTAATTGAAATCGATTTGCCTGTAAGCATTAGCGGCATGCTGGCACAGGAGATAGAAATCATCGCTGTCGCTATTGCTAGAGAGTTATCGTGGATTATTGACAAGGATCATGGATTAAAGTAGCGAACGATTGCTTTGAAATTGCCGATAGTACTAGCAATGATCTACACATAGATAGGGGGGATTCTTCTGCGTTATGGAGTGAGAGGGATCAGTTTCGAGATTCCAAACGAGTACGGAAAATGGCTTTTTGACGTTTTGAAGCCCTTTGATTGTAAGGATTACAATTGGTTAGTTGGGGCTGGAGAAGAATACAAGTGGCAAGAAAACGACTTGAAGCCGTTATTTGCAGACGACGTGGATATTTTAGAAGGTGAGGATTTGCTTCAGATCATTGACTCAGAGGAGCCTCAATATATCATTTTTGCTGACCTGAAAGCTTTTCCAATCGGAAAGCAAATATCACAAATAGATAAATACGAAGATTTTTTAGAAAGTGATTGCGAACTGATATTGCTCATTGTTGATTCCACCTATACCTCTATTTACTGCAAAGATGTCGAAGTTCTGAATCTACTATACGCTAATGCGAAAATGATTAAAGTCGATTCACTAGCATATATTACAGATGATAATGACTTTAGAAAGACATTAAAAGCTAGATGAGGCAGCAGGTGAACTGTACCCGGAACGGAACGGCTCCGTCCAGAAGATTTGCCAAGTGCTGGATGAATCCTTCTATGCTATACTCGCCATGTATACATTATTATCGTGTCAGGAGGGAAGATGATGGCGCTGATCCGACATTTAAGTAAAATATCGAGAAATTCAAGAGTACAGGCTGAGGCAGAGTCTACGTACAATATTGTCATTCAGAATGGACGGAAATACATCCAGATTAACACTTACGGTTCGAAAGATCGGGTACATACCAACATGGTGAGCCAGACGCTGCAACTAGATGAGCAATCAGCCAAGCAGTTATTCGATATCCTAAAAGCCGAGTTTGCTTTAACATGATTTCATTTCTAAGGTCTTAGCTGGAGGAACTAACATGAACGAACAAGACCATAAACAAGGGCTTCACGAAGAAATTTTACATAAACACAAAACCTATCCCCCGAATCAGCAAATCCACAAGTTGCATCCGGCTCAGCATACTAATTCTCTCATTCAGCAGGTTCTCCGAGATTTAACTCAAGCCTTTAAAGAACTTGAAAAACAGAACCAGCTGCAGGAAATGATGGAGTTAACGAGGCAAGTGAAACAACTTTTACCGAATAGCAAGCATGCTGAGCTGGATTTACCGCTGAAGGCGATTCATTATAGACATGATGATTTTCCGATTCCGATGTATCCGGAGTTTTTCCTGACGAATCCGCTACTCCTAACCAATCAAAACGCTATGCACTTGTTTCGAGCTTTGAAGTATGAGCTTATGACGGCAGATCAAGCTTTTTTTATGGTGAGCTTTGTTCGATGGTCAGGGTTACAGCTCTTGCTGAAGTCCATTGATCAATTTAAAAAAGACCAACCAAACAAAAAAATAAAAATTTTAACTTCTACTTATCTAAAGATTACCGAGCCTAAAGCATTAAAGAGTCTTCTTTTGCTGCCGAATGTGGAAACCAAGGTTTTTAACTCCGGTAAAGTCTCGTTCCATACAAAAGCCTACTTGTTTGAACGAATATCAAACTTGAACACAGCGATTATTGGTTCCTCGAATTTGACCTATTCTGCGCTTAAAACTGGGCATGAGTGGAATGTGAAACTGCCTGGAGATACACTGCAATCCGTGTTTCTGAATGCCAGGGATGCTTTTGAAACCTACTGGAATGATGCTAATGCGGTACCGCTAGATGCGGCTCTCATCGACACTTATGAAAAAGAATATAACAATAAAAAAATCATGCTGGTCAATCCCTATACGGCTGCGGAGCATGTCGATTTTACGGAAGCGACTGTCAAGCCTGAAGAAGATCAAGGACCTATTCAACCAAACAAGATGCAGGTTGAGGCGCTAGAGGCTTTGTCCAAGACGAGGAGTAATCAGCATACGAAAGCCGTAGTGATAGCAGCTACAGGAACAGGGAAGACGTATTTATCAGCGCTTGATGTTCACGCATTTCAAGCCAATACGATGCTTTTTCTCGCTCATCGTGATGAAATTTTGGAAAGCTCCCAAAAAACATTTATTCAGGTATTTGGCCAAAAAGATGGTTTCGGAAAGCTGACGGGTATTCATAAGGAAGGTTATAAACCTTATCTTTTTGGTTCTGTACGGACTTTATCGAAGGATGAGGTGTTATACCAATATTCGCCGGAACATTTTGACTATATTGTTGTCGACGAGTTTCATCATGCAGAAGCCGCAACCTATAAAAAGGTGCTTGATTATTTCAAACCTAAATTTTTGCTTGGCTTAACGGCAACACCAGAGCGGATGGATGGCCGAGATGTACTGGAGCTATGCAATCATAACGTGGTTTATGAGATTCGATTGCGCGAGGCTTTAGAGGAGGGATTGCTGGTTCCATTTCGTTATTTTGGCCTTAGTGACCCAACGGTCGATTATGAGGAAGTGGGAATCCAGAGCAACGGACAATTCAAAGAAAATGAGTTGGTGCGAGTATTAAACACACATGAGCGTGTGGACTACGTCTTAGAAATGATTCGTAAGTTTGGACACGACGGTCCCTTCATGAAGGCATTAGGTTTTTGTGCTACTATTGAGCATGCTCAATACATGTCGGATGCATGTAATCAACGCGGAGTAGGTGCGGGATATCTTACAGGGGACAATACGCCCGACCAGCGTCAAACACTGATTCGCCGCCTTGAAGATGACACTGATCCACTACAGATCATTTTTACGGTGGATATTTTCAACGAAGGTGTCGATATCCCGAGAATCAATCTCGTATTATTCTTGCGACCTACTGAATCAGCAACCATTTTCATCCAGCAGCTTGGTCGTGGGTTAAGGAAGGCACCAGGGAAAGAATATGCTACAATTCTTGATTTTATCGGGAATTACAAGAAATCGTTTATCGTGCCACTCGCTTTATCCGGCCAGTACAATCATAAAGCTTTTGACCGCGAATCCCTTCGGGTAGCTGTTGAGACTGATTTCGCGAATTTGCCAGAAGGCTGTTTTGTTGATCTAGAAGAAGTGTCGAGAAAACAAATTCTCGAAAAAATTGAAAGTATTAAGTTGGACCGCGACCTCATGCTCAAAGAAGTATACAATCAGTTTCGAAAAGAGCTAGGACGATCCCCAGAGATTGAAGACTTTTTATATGTCGAGGGTGCGCCTAGCTTTCATTCCTTTATTTTCAAGTATGGCTCATGGGTAGAAACCAAAAAGAGGATGAAGGATTTGAATGAGCTTGATCGTTCCATTTTGGCGAATGAGGTATTCTTGAAAGTAATACGGAGAGTAGAGGGGTTATTACCTGTCAAATGGCCATATGAGTTGATTATTTTGTATGTAGCTATATCAAAAGGAAAAGTGTGTCAAGAAGATGTGGTAAACGAGCTGCAATTCAGATTTGCCATTTCGATTTCTGCAGAAAACCATGCAAAGAAAATACACCGAGCAATGGAAAAACTCGCAGAAACACCGACTAAGAAAAGTTGGTCATTTGGAAAATTGAAGAATGGTGATTTTAGTTTATCTACAGTCGTCGCAGATACCATCCAATCGAATTCATTGTTTAAAGATTATCTAGGGGGAAGATTAGAATACGGTTTAGCTGAATTTAGACGCGTATATCGACCTGGGGTATTTTTTCAAAGTGAAAAGAATGTGGTCCTCTATCAAAATTATACTCGAAATGATCTGATCTATTTGTTTGAGTCCGATGTTCAGGAGGGTTCTTGGCGGGAAGGAGTAAGCCGGGTTGGTAGTCATTATTTATTGTTTGTGAACTTAAACAAAGAGAAACGGGTAGCAGAGCATTTAAAGTACCACGATTACTTCATCGATCAACAGCATTTCCACTGGCAAAGTCAAAATTCGACATCTCATAAATCCACGGTAGGGCAAAACTACGTTCATCATAAACAAAGAGGATTCCATATTCATTTGTTTGTGAGAAAGTTTGAGCGAATGCACGGAGTTACATTGCCATTGATGTATTTGGGCGAAGTTGATTATGTCAGCAGCCACGGGGATAAGCCGATGAATGTAACGTGGAAGCTACACCAACCTATCCCAGAGGCATTGTATATGGACTTTATTCGATAAATTCTCTCTTGAGCTCCTGAAGTGTAGGCAAATCAGCCGGTGCCCATTCCAACGTATCCACTTCAGTAAGGGGAAGCCAGATGAGCTTCTCATGCTCCTTAGGGGTTGGGATCCCCTCTGTAATCGTGGCTTTATAAGTAATCAGCCGAACGATTACATTAGGATACTCATGGGTAGCGTCAGCGACCAAGTCGCCGACTTGAATGGTACAATCCAGCTCTTCTTGAATTTCACGGGCAAGGCTCATCTGAGGAGTTTCACCAGCCTCAATTTTCCCGCCTGGGAATTCCCATAGACCGGGAAGCGACATCGTCTGAGAACGGAGTGCACACAGCACTTCGTTTTTTTCATTAAACATGACGGCGCCCACTACGTCGACTTTTTTCATTTACATGTCCTCGCTTACGGTATTTTTATTTAGGATACCAATGTTATCGTGGTGGGGCAAGTTTGGGTTCTTGATGTGCATGGCAAAGATCATGATAGAATCGAGATTTGGATTTAGTTAAAATGAAATGGAGTAACAAATTATCCATTAACAAGGAGCATCCCACAATGAGCGAATTCACCTCCGGGTGTTTAACCCCAAACACGAAAAAAGCAGTAGCTTATCTGACTAAACAAAGTTCAGTAATTCGAGTGGCGCCGCTAAATGAGGATTGGATTATTTTTCTAACCGAAGATACCTATGTGGATAACTCTGTATCCAGTGCTATTCAACACGTATCAAGCGAAATACCCGTTTTATATTTCTATAACTTTGAGGATCATTGTTGGGGCTATAAGCTGTTAGAAGCGGGGAGGACGTTAGCGGAGTTTGAACTGGACTATGAGGCGAAGCATAGTAGGGTAATCCAGTTAGCTCAACAACTTTACCCGACAAAAGACATTATTGAGTTCTTGTATATCGATATTGAAGGCCAAGCCGTGCGTGAGCAGTTGGAGCAGCAAGTCGAAGATCAGTATGTGAATACGGTAAGAATAGCCTATCAACAGGCAAATATCGACGCATTTCGTATTCTGGGCGTAAGTGGCGGCGTATTGCAAAATCTTGGGGAGATCATGAGTGTTGAGCATTTTGAAGCCCTTCAGAGCAAACACGACTTGGTCGAACAATTCAAAGTAGCGTTGGGGATTCCTGAAATGAGCTGGATTCGAGTAGATCGTTTGGAAGCTTTCGATGAGCGGTTTCCATCTCTGTTGTGAAATTAACGCTGGATTCTCAGTCGGGCTCCTTTCCCGCAACAAACAGGAACCACGACTTTCTTTGTGGAAATTACATATAGGTAGTTTACACGCGTTTTTTGAAATTCACCCCCAAAGGAGCCATCCCATGCCCACCTACAACAAACTCGTCCGCGACCTGATTCCGCAGATCATCACGGGTAGCGGCAAAGTCGCCAATACGCGTATTCTCGACGAAACCGAATACCGCACGGAGCTTCGGACCAAGCTGGCCGAGGAGCTTCATGAATATCTGGAAGCGTCCGACGACTCTAGTGCGCTCGAAGAGCTCGCCGACATACTGGAAATTGTACACGCGTTAGCGGCTGTACACGGCTCCACGGTAGAGCAACTGGAAGCGATTCGTGTGGAGAAGGCGGAGAAACGCGGAGGATTTAGGGAACGCATTTTCCTGATCGATGTACCCGATGCCTGATATCAAGCTGATTACGGAAAATCTGGCCGATGAGCTGATTCCGGGGATCGAGCGGGCGGCGGGCATTTATATCATGACTTCGTTTGTGATGAGGTCTGGGGTGCAGATGCTGGCTCCGCATCTCAAGGCGGCGGCTGAGCGTGGCGCGGATATTAAAATTCTGTGCGGCGATTATTTGTTTATTACGCAGCCGGAAGGTTTGCGGGCGCTGGTGCACATCGATGCGCGGATCGAAGCGAGGCTGTGGCACAGTCGCGGGGCTTCTTTTCACCCTAAGGCGTATTTGATGGACTACGAGCAGGGCGAGGGGCTGCTGATTGTCGGCTCGTCCAATTTGTCTCGATCGGCTTTTCGCATGGGCGTGGAATGGAATTTGGCGATGAATGCCGAGGCTGAGCCGTATACGTTTCGCGTGGCGTTGGATAAGTTTATGGAGCATTTTTACGATCCGTGTACGGTGACGCTGCATGAGGAATCGATTGCGGTGTACGAACGGGATTACATGGCGCATAAGCAGAAAAATCCCGAGCTGGTGCGGACGGTCACGGAGATCGAGGAGTCCGAGCTGATGCTGCCGCATAAAGAGCCACTCGCTGCGGACAGGGAAGCCGCCACGGAACGCTCTACCCAAGTACTGGAGCCGCGACCTGCGCAGGAGCTGGCGCTTGCGGCGCTGGAGAAAACGCGGGAGGAGCAATACGACAAGGCGATGGTGGTCATGGCCACGGGGCTGGGCAAGACGTATGTGGCGGCTTTTTTTGCCCGGCGCTATCGGAGGGTGTTGTTTGTGGCGCACCGCGAGGAGATTTTGCAACAAGCGTTGCGCAGCTTTCAGGCTGTGATGCCAGAGCGCTCCACAGGCTTGTACAACGGGCTGGAAAAGGAGCCGGCGGCTGAGCATCTTTTTGCCTCAATCTATACGTTGGGGATGAAAAAGCACCGCGAGCGCTTTGCAACGGATCACTTTGATCTGATTGTCGTCGATGAATTTCATCACGCTGCTGCTAAGACGTATCAATCGATACTGGCGTATTTCCGGCCGGCGTTCCTGCTCGGACTTACGGCGACGCCGGATCGGCTGGACGGGAAGGATGTTTTTGCGCTGTGTGACGGAAATGTGGCGTTTCAGCTGCATTTTTTGGAGGCGATTCAGAGGCAGTGGCTAAGTCCGTTTCGCTATTACGGGGTGTACGACCAAACGGATTATTCTGCGATTACGTGGCTCGGCTCGCGTTACGATGAGGAGGAGCTGCTGCGGGCGCAGCTGCGCGACGAGCTGGCGGAGCAGGTTTTTGAAGCGTGGCGCAAGCACAAGCAGACGAGGACGATTGCGTTTTGTTCGTCGATCCGGCAGGCGAATTTTTTAGCGAGTTATTTTTTGCGGCAAGGGGTTTCTTGCATTAGCTTGCATTCGCGCACGACGGAGATGGGACGGACGGAAGCGATCGAGCGGCTGACGCAAGGGCGTTTGGACGTGATTTTTACGGTCGATTTGTTTAATGAAGGTGTCGATATTCCGGCGGTGGATACGTTGTTGTTTGCTCGGCCGACGGAGTCGCTTACGATTTTCACCCAACAGATTGGACGTGGGCTGCGCCTGCATCCGGGCAAGACGTGCTGCACGATTATTGATTTGATCGGCAACTACCGTAACGCCGACATGAAGCTGGGATTGCTGGATATGAACCCTACTGACCTTGGGGCAAAAAAGCAAACGGCGTTCCGACTCCCGGTTCTGCCTGCAGGCTGTGAGCTGAATGTGGACGTGGAGGTCATCGATTTGCTGGAGGAGCTGGCGCGCAAGAAGCAGCCGCGTAAGGAGAAGCTGCGCCAGGCTTATCTGGAAGTCAAGCACGAGCTTGGCCGCCGTCCGAGCTATCTGGAGCTGCATTTGCATGGGCGGGCAGTCAGTCGCGAATATGTACAGGAATTCCGCTCATATGTCGGGTTTCTGGCCTGGGCCGAGGAGCTAAGCGCGAAGGAATCGGCTGCGTATTTGCGCTACGAGGCGTGGCTGAAGGAAGTTGAAAGCACGGTGATGGCCAAAAGCTACAAGATGACCGTGCTGCTCTACATGCTGGAGCGCGGCCCAGCCGACTGGATGCAGCCGATTACGCCGCGTGAGGCGGCAGCGTTTTTTCATACCTTCTATATGGAAAAAGAATTCCGCAAACGCATTGATTTCTCGGACGGCGAGACGAGCAGGCTCTGGACGTTTGATGAAAGCAAGGTGGCCAAGCTGATCGCTGGCATGCCGATGAGCAAGTGGAGTGGCAGCTCGAAGGGGCTGGTTGCTTTTGAGGATCAGGTGTTCCGCTTGAATATCGACGTGCTCCCGGAGGATGCGCAGCTGCTGCACGCGTGGACGCGGGAGATTTGCTTGTACCGGCTGCATGTGCATTTTGAGCGGCGGTCTGCGGAGCGGGAGTAAGCTCGATTCCCATGAAAAAGCAAGACGCCTTCACCCCTACATTGACGTGGAGCTGAAGGCGTCTTTGCTATGCATACGTCAGTCATCCCAAGGGGACGACAAGCAACAACGGTTGTCTAGGGCAACCGATGTTGACTCAGCCGGTAGCGGCGGAAGCGGGCGCTTATGCTGAATGATGTCTTGCGCCCAGGTGGCGATGTCCTGCTTGCGGGCTGCGTATTCGTCGCTTCAGATGCGGTGGTCGCTCAGCCCCTGATCCAGCCTAGCGGTCATGGCTTGAGCGGACAGCTCGTTCAGCGATTGGCGGTCTAAGCCGTGCGCATCGGCGAGGTCGGCCAGCGATTGCCCGCTGCGGAGAGCTTCGCTCAGCTCGTCTTGCGTGACGCTGAGGAGGGACAGGCTAGCGGCATCGTTCTGCTCCAGCTCAGGGCCGAGCGCCGGTCCTGCTAGGGTTGGGGGCGCTTCACCCGGTACGGGCCGTAGAGGAGTTTGTAGTATTTTGTTGAATTAGCAAGATAGCGATTTTTTAAGGGGATTTTGAGAACGTTCGTAAAAAGGAGTGATGTTGTGCTTTCAATCAATTTAGATAAAGTCCTTGCAGCGGTACTCAAAGATATGGAAGAGGCAACTACGGGATGGTTGAAGGGGGACCCCAGCAGTGAAGAAGCATTTCTAAACCGAATCACTGAGAAGCTGTCAGCCAGAAGGAGGTGCGACGTCGGCCTGTTAAGAAAAAAAAGTGTGGTGGTTGAATCTTATAATCTGCACAGGAAAGGGCCGCGTCAAACAGATAAGTTCGGCTCGGATTTTGCGATCACCGTCGACATTCCAAGTGATGCTTTTACCAAAACGGCGTTATTTCAAATTAAAAAAAGTCATAATTTTACATCTACGATCGAGAAACGTCAGCTGGAGCAAGCGCTGCTGAACAATCCAATAGGTAAACGGAGTTTTGTTCTATCTGTAGATGACCCCAAAGGAGCCATTCGAATACAAGAAGTAGAACATATATATGGACAATTTCCTAAGAACGTTCAGAGCAGCGCGTTTCATATTGAAGATTGGTATAGCTTGGGGGATTGGCTTGTAAGATGGATGGACTGCAAGGTAGGCGCAGGTAATAGACCGCAAGATCCGCCGCCAATTGAAGCATTATTGGAAAATGAAAAGATCGAGGGCATGCAAGCTTTTGATTTTGGGGGAACCTTCGATCTACCCCGGGGCTACAAAATTACAAGAAAATGGTTTAAATTTATTTTTGGCTAATTCAAGATGCTGGCCGCAGCTCCGATTCAACTGCAGCGCCATTGCCTGACGGTTTCATTTCACCGGATTCTCCCCTTGCCAAGCGCGCGTGGGGAAATCGACGCTGATCAATCGCTTGGATGCGGTAAGGCTCGACCTGCGCTCAGCAGGCGAAGCGGGTTGTTTGATTGACTGGCTGACAGCCTGGCCGGTCTTCAACAACCGGCTGTTTGCTCCAGACATACAAATAAGCGCAAGCAGCCGATCGTTCAGATCCGGCGCTTGCGTTTATTTGCTTATCTCTCAAGTGCCGATCGACTGTCCAAACGGCATGCCGAACAAGCGCCGGGCTTCCCTGACCGGCGCTTGCGTTTATTTTCTGCGGTACATCTTGGCCCAATATTGCAGCATGAGCGCTCGGGTTGGACTTTTCCTGAACCAGCTGTCAGGAGCTGTTTCCCATTCCTGAACGGCTTGTTCTCGGGTCTGGAAAAAACGATAATCGCAAATGTTCCATGAGCAATACAACTTTCTGTACCATTTGCCATCCTGCACTTCGCCGCGGAAGCGGCGCACGGCTTTACTGGCCCGGCGTTTGCTCCAGCGTGTGCCGGGTGTACGATGGTCTGTGTATACGGGTGATTTTTTGACGCTACGGCTCATTCGGGTATTCGAACCTCCTCTGGGGGAAGCTAGAGGCCGTCTAATTTTTTCATAGGTATCCTTCTGACAAGCGAATTTGCCTATATAAACGCGGACGTACCGCAAATGTTCCGGGCTCGAATGACTATAACGATTTTTTCCCGCTTATCCGTGCAGCGGCTGTGTTAGGATGAGGAAACTGGCGGATGGCGGCGCTTTTGCACCGTTCGATTCCGGCCGCCGAAGCCCTGTCGTAATACTTTTACCGTGTTCGAAAGCCCGCCGATCGGCGAATATAGGAGAAGATGAGCTGACAGGAGCCGACGGAGGTCTGCCGCCGTTACATCCGGTTGGACGATAATTGAGGTGAGAACAAACATGCTATTGTTTCATAAAAAAACGGCCCCGCCGTTGTGGGAGGGCAAAACCTCCCTATATGCATTTATTCGCGCGCAAGGAGAGAACGTCGACGGCTCGCTGCCTGACGACGGGGAGTATTGGGCGGGAAGCCGGATTCGCTGGGTCGCGGGCGGTCTGGACGGAGCGATGAGCCGTCAGGCGCGGCCGGGGCGGGCTGCCAACGGGCTGGAGGAGTGGGTGCAGCTGCTGGTGAAGCTTACGGGCAAAAGAGGGCAGGCAGCGCGCAAAACGCTGTATGCCAAGCTGATCGCCACTGACCTTGGCGACGTGATCGACGAGCTGCTTGGCCAGGTACGCGAGCATCCGCGCATTCGGCCGCAGGTACTGTATCGGGAGGCGCTATGGCTTGCCGAGACGGGCGCGCACCGTCAGGCGGTGAAGTTCGGACTGGCGCTGCTGGGGCTTTTCCGCAATGAGCAGGTGAAGGAGCTGCTGATGATGCTGGGCCGGCACGACGAATTTACGCTGTATGCGGCCGTGGCGATGCTAAACGGGATGGATGCAGGCAATGAGGCGTTGTGGGAGCTGGCGCAGCACGTACACGGCTGGGGCAAAATTCATCTGGTCGAACGTCTGGAGCCGACGCGTCCCGAGATGGCGGCGTGGCTGCTGCGCCACGGCTGCCGCAATACGATCATGCCGGAATATTCGGCCTATGCGTGCGCCAGCAAAGGCGATCTGCGGCAAGCGCTCGCAGCCGAACGGATCGACGCCGAACTGTTGGAAGGGGCGACAGATATTCTCGGTGCGCTGATGGCTGGCGGGCCGGCAGAGAACATCGATGATTACGCGCATGCGCCACAGGCGCTGGCCGATTTCGTCAGATTGGCAGGCGCGATGCCTGCTTCTGGCGTCAAGCAGCTGTTGCTGCTGCTGGAGATCGGCGAATTTTGCGCCGGGGATGCAGAGAGCTGGGCGCTCAGGCTGCGGGCGGTCTGGACGGAGCGGCAGCGCTGCGAGCTGGAAGCGGCGTGCCGTGCAGTGATCGCCGATAAGCGCTGGGAGCCGAAAGTGCTGGAGGCCGTGCGTTCGGGCGATGCCGATGAATTCCTATATGGAGCGATGTGTGCCGGAAAGCTCGGCATCGACATCTGGGAGCTGCTGTTCGGACAGCTGGAAGCCGATCCGCTTCAAGAAAGGCACTACATGTTGCTTGGACAATCGGCGGATCCGGTCCGCCTGCGCCGGTTGATCGCGTTCGCCGAAGAACGGCTGCCGCTGGAACGGATCGCGAACGGCCCCGCTCAGGAGAGCGGGCTGGGCCGCGAGCATGCGGCGCACCGCTGTCTCGATAACCTGCTGCTCGTTGCCGAGCGTCTGGAGGGGCTGGGAACGAGACTGGTCGTTGCCGGGCTGAACAGTCCGGTCGTCAGCAACCGCAATAAAGCGCTGCAGGTGCTGGAGAGCTGGGATGTGACGATGTGGGGCTTGCAGCTCGCAGCAGCGCTCGCCCGGCTGGCTGAGAACGAGCCGAACGCAGCGGTCAAGCAGCGAATCCATCGCTTGAAAGACAGCAAAGCAAAAGGGTACGATAAGACAACACGATACGGGAAAGAAGGGACCTAAGGAATATGGCATACCAACAAATGAACGGCGTGCGCGTCTGGGGCCGCCCCGACGAAGGAGCGATGAGGCAGGCTCAGCAATGCGCAGCGACGGGGCAGGTGGTGCAGACGCTGCTGATGGCCGACCATCACAAAGGCTACAGCCAGCCGATTGGCGGCGTAGTCGTCTATGACGGGCAAATTTCGCCGTCCGGCGTCGGTTACGATATCGGCTGCGGCAATAAAGCGGTGCGCACATCGCTGACCGCCGAGCAGATCAAGCCGCGGCTGGCGGCGATTATGGACGAGATTGCGCGCCACATTTCTTTTGGCATCGGGCGCATCAATGCGGAGAGATTGGATCATGAGCTGTTTGACGACAGCGATTGGGCCGTCTACAAGGCGGTAGGCAGGCAAGAGCATGACAAGCTGAAGGCGCTGGCTCGCGCTCAGCTCGGCACGGTGGGCAGCGGCAATCATTTTGTCGACTTGTTCGAGGAGGTCGGGACGGGGGCGCTGTGGATCGCCAATCATTTTGGCAGTCGCGGATTCGGGCACAAAACAGCCAGCGGCTTCCTCAATCTCGCGGCGGGCCGTGATTTTCTGGCGGGCGCTCCGGGCGAGAATATGGATCAACCGCCCGTGCTGCTGGATCTGAACAGCGAGCTTGGCGATATGTATGAGCGGGCGATGAAGCTGGCCGGCCGTTACGCTTACGCCGGGCGCGACTATGTCATCGCCCAGGTGCTGGAGATCCTCGGCGCGCAAGCCGAGCTGGAGGTACACAATCACCACAATTACGCCTGGCGGGAGACGCATAACGGCAAAGAGGTGATGGTGGTGCGCAAGGGTGCTACGCCTTCTGCGCCGGGCCAGACCGGGTTTGTCGGCGGCAGCATGGGCGATATTTCGGTCATTGTCGAAGGCAAAGACAGCGCGGAGAACCGCGATGCGTATTACAGCACCGTGCATGGAGCCGGTCGGATCATGAGCCGGACGCAGGCGGCAGGCAAAATGAACTGGAAAACCCGCACCCGCAGCGGCGGCCAGATCCGGCCGGAGCAGATGCTCGAAGCGGTGCGCGCCTTTGGCGTCGAGCTGCGCGGAGCAGGGACGGACGAAAGTCCGTTTGTGTACCGCAAGCTGCAGGAGGTGCTGGATGCCCACAGAGATACCATTGAAGTCAAGCATGTGCTCAAGCCGATCGGCGTCTGTATGGCCGGTGCGGACGAGCATGATCCGTACAAGGATTAGCCAGGGGATAACCCTCCCTGATTTTTCATGGGGAGGGATTTTCTTTTTTACAGCGCAGGGAAGTCACGGGGCCAAGAGCGAATGTAAAAGTAGCTCACTGTTTGGTTTCTGTTAAGCTCCGCCTGCTAAGCTACAGGCATCAGGCCGCAAGGCCGCTTGGGAGGTTGGGAGACATCATGACTTACAATGCGCGGATAACGGCGATCGGCAGCTACGTGCCGTCTCATGTGCTTGACAATGCCGAGCCGGAGCGCAGGCAGGATACGAGCGATGAATGGATTGTGCGGCGGACCGGCATCCGCGAACGGCGGATTGCCGCAGTCGACGAGTTTACAAGCGATATGTGCGTAAAGGCGGTTGAGGATTTGCTTGGTCGATACCCGGTGTCCGTGCAGGACGTCGAGATGATCCTGGTGGCAACGTATACGCCGGATTTCCCCACGCCTTCGGTGGCCTGTCTGCTACAGCATCGTATGGGGATTGCTGCGACCGGGGCGCTGGACCTCAATGCCGCCTGCATCGGCTTTGTATACGGGCTGCATGTGGCGCATGACCTGATTGCTTCCGGTCTGCACCGCAAGGTGCTTGTGCTGGGTGCGGACACGGCGTCCAAAATCGTCAATTACAGCGATCGAACCATGCATTCGCTTCAGCCAATGCGAGGAACAAGAACTGAACATCGTGCATTCGCGGGCTGCCCCGCATCTGACGTATTTGACGGAAATTGTCCGCCAGCTGGATTTTCCGCATTGTCAGTGGGTAGAGTCACAGCCTGCGGAGCTAACTCCGCTGGAGAAAATGTACTACCGTTCGGCGGGCAATGCGTTTACGCCGTATCTGATTTATCCGCACACGGAGTATGACACGACGCTGCTGCGGTGCTTGCTGCATGACGTGCCCGAGCCGGAAGTGGAGTCGCACCTGCGCGAGCTGATTGCATTCGCTGTGGCCCACGAGTTTGACGAGCAGCGCCTTATCTCGGCCGAAGCGGTAGCCGGAGGGAGGGTCTAGCCGATGGACAAGGTTCCAGCGGAGGATGCCGGCGCTGCGCCAGCGCGTTGGCGGGATGAGGTTGCGGCATTGGGCGTTGCCGCTGGTCGGAATGATTCCGTCTGGCAAGCTGTGGGCCAAGATGACGTAGCCCGAGGGGCGATCACTCGCGATGCGGCCGCTAGGCAGGCCGTGGACCGCGACCATTCGGTCCGAGAGACTGTGGATCAAGATGTGGCAGCGCGTGGGGCGGTTGGGCGAGATGGGGCAGCCAAGGAGCACGTTGGTCGGGATGCGGCCGCTAGGCAGGCCGTAGACCGCGACCATACAGTCCGGCATGCCGCGGGTCAAGATGGGGCAGCCGGCGAAGCTGAGGGTCGTCATGCAGCGACGGCAACGCCGGTTTTCCATCGTGTGGCTTTGTCCCTTCCGTCGCCGGTGTATCGCTGTCAGCAGCTTGCCGAGTCCGCCACGTCCGCGCTGGCGGCCGAAGCGGAGGATACGGGAGCGGGACAGCCGTTATGGCGTAGCGCCGAATTGTGGATGAGAGGCGGGAACGATGGGAATCGCTCGTAGCGGACGACTGGGAAGCCAGGGCGAGGAGAGGTCAACAAGCTGACTGCGGAGTATACTGCAGTCGGCTTGTTTGTTGTGCGCTGCGGTTGCTGGAGAGCTTCCGCCCCCGGTCCGTTAGTCGTAAGATGCGCCCGGCCCCCCGCGCCGCACAGTCGCAACGTCCTGACAAGCCGCCCCCCCGCGCCGCACAGTCGCAACGTCCCTGACAAGCCGCCCCCCGCGCCGCACAGTCGCAACGTCCCTGACAAGCCGCCCCCCGCGCCGCACATCGCAACGCCCCGGACACGCCGCCCCGCGCCGCACATCGCAACGCCCCGGACACGCCGCCCCGAGCGCCGCAACGCCCCCGACACGCCGCACTCCGCGCCGCAACGCCCCAAGCACCCCGCAAACCCGCACAAGCCATATACTTGTCGTCATGAGACTGTGTAATGCTCGTCCGACCCCGAACTGACTCGTTCGGGCTATTCTTGATTGCTGCAGCATGTCATACGTTAGTAGCAAACAAGGATTGTCCATTTGCGACAGTCAGACGGAGGTGCATATGCGTGTAATCCGATTGCAAATAACGGGAATGACCTGCTCCGCGTGTTCGACCCGGATCGAAAAAGCGCTGCGGCGCATGGACGGCGTTCAGGAAGCAGCGATCAGCCTAGCAACCTCAACGGCTGTTGTCAGTTTGCAAGAAGGGACTGCGGATGCAGAAGCCGTGGCAAGCAAAATTCGGCAGCTCGGCTACGGCGCCGAACCTGATACCCGGCGCAAGGCGGGCTCGCAGGCCGATGAAGCGCAAATATGGCGTTTCCGCTTTATCGTCGCGCTGACCGGCTCGCTGCCGCTGCTGGCTGCCATGCTCGGCCATTTGATTGAACCGCTGGGCAGTGTCCTTCCGGCATTTGTGTCCGACCCGACATATCAGCTGCTGCTTGCTACCTTGCTGTTTGGTTATGCCGGTTATCCGTTTTTTGCCGGCGCGTACAGCAGCATTCGGCGGGGAGGGGCGACAATGGACGTACTCGTAGCGCTTGGAATCGGCTGCGCTTATGTGTTCAGCGTCTGCCGAATGCTGTTTCCCCAGCCGCTTGGTGCTGAAGGACACGGCAGTCATTCGCTTTATTTTGACTCCATTGCCATGATCGTGAGCGCGGTAACGTTGGGGAAATGGCTGGAGGCGTCGGCCAAGGGCAGCGCCCTGCGCAGCCTGCAATCATTGGAGCAGCTCCGCGCTTGCACGGGACGGCGTCTGGTCGGTTTACGGGAAGAAGCGGAGGTGCCCGCAGAGCTGCTGCGGGCCGAAGAGCGGGTAAAGGTGCTGGCGGGCGAGTGGATTCCCGTTGACGGCAGGGTAGAAGACGGCGTAGGGGATGTCGACGAATCGCTGCTATCGGGAGAAGCCGCTGCCGTGTGGAAGCAGGCCGGCGATACGGTCTATGCCGGAACCCGGCTGCTCAGCGGGCAAATTACGCTGCGTGCTGCTTGCAGCAGCGCAGAGTCGCGATTGTCCCGATTGATAGGCTTCGTCGAGCATGCGCAGATGGCCAAGCCGCGCATCCAACGCCAGGCTGACCGGGCTGCCGCGTATCTGGTTCCGGCCATTGTCGCGTTGGCGCTGATTACTTATGCAGGCTGGGCGCTTGCTGCTTCTGCTTCTGAAGCCGTCAGCCGCGCATTGGCCGTGCTGCTGGTAGCGTGCCCGTGCGCGCTGGGGCTTGCGACACCATTGTCTGTCCTGATCGGCTCCAGTCTGGCGGCTCGCAAAGGCATCATATTCAAGGAAGCAAGCAGTCTGGAGACGCTGAGCCGCGTAACCGTGTTCCTGTTCGACAAAACCGGGACATTGACGCGCGGTCAGCCCGCCGTAACGGGCTTGTATACGGCCGAGGATCTGCCGGAGTTACGCGCCACAACTTCGTCCCAAGCCGTGCCGCTAACACCGCCGTTTGCGCCACCGCCGCTTGCGCCGCCCACGGCTGCGGTCCGGCCCGCGCCGCAGGCCCCGCTGACGTCGGCCCAGCTGCTGCAAGCAGCCGCATCGCTCGGACGCGGCTCCGAGCATCCGCTGGCCAAGGCTGTCGTGCGCGAGGCGCTGGCGAAGCGTCTGCAGCCGGTAGCGGCGCGCGACGTACACGAGCTGCCCGGCGCGGGGCTATCCGGGTTCGTCGGGCCGCGTTTTGTCGCGATGGGCCGAGATAGCTGGCTGCGGGCGCAGGGCATATCTTGTCCGGCAGAGCTGGCGGGCCTTGCGGCAGCGCAAGCCGACTCCGAGCTGCACGTAGCTGTAGACGGCCGTTGGGCCGGCGCGCTTACGTTCCGCGATCAGGCCCGCGACGACGCCCGCTCCACGATTCGGCAGCTCTCCCGGCGCGCCGGCATCGTCATGGCCACCGGCGACCGCGCCGGAGCCGCCGGGCAAGCGGCTTTGGACACAGGCATCGGGCAGGTTCACGCACAGCTGCTGCCGGAGCACAAAATGCAGCTGATCCTGCGTTATCAGAACGAAGGTCATGTCGTTGCGATGGTGGGGGACGGCGCGAACGATGTGGCTGCGCTGGCTGCCGCCGACATCGGCATTGTCTTGGCCGGCGCAAGCGAGGCTGCGCTGCAGGCCGGGGATGTAGCGCTTGTCGGCGGCCGCCTGTCCCGGCTTGGCCTTGCGTCGGACATTGCCCTTGGGACCATGCGCAATATCAAGCAAAATCTGGCGATCGCCTGCTGCTACAATGCGATCATGATTCCGCTGGCTGTGGCCGGCGCACTCGACCCGCGCGCCGCTTGTCTCGGCATGGCCTCCAGCTCGCTGCTGGTCGTCGGCAACGCCTTGCGGCTGAACCGCCTGGAAAGGTCGAGGCGATCAGTACCGGAAGGGGGCCGGCTATGAGCGGAGATACGGTCTGGATTTCGGTATTGGCCGGGCTGAGCGGTGCGCCGCATTGTGTCATTATGTGCGGCGGCATCGGGGCGTCGATTGCTATGAGGGATCAACGCAGAGCGCTGGCGCGTCTGCTGGCCTATCATAGCGGACGCATTCTGACCTATGGCTTGACCGGCGCTTTTATGGGACTGGCCGGATCGTTCCTCAACGTCGCCGCAGGTTTGGTCGGGCTGCAAAGCGCCGCCAGCATCGGGGGAGGCTGCTTGATTGTGATGTGGGCCTTGTCGCGGTATGCACTGCCGCTGCATGCGCTCGGCGCTCCACTGGAGAAACGTCTTCACGCTGCAGCCACGCGGACGAAAAACGGACTGGAGCTGCTGGCTTTGTTCGTAACCGGGCTGCTATTGGGCTGGCTTCCCTGCGGCTTGACCTATGCCATGCAGATGAGGGCAGTGGCGACGGGCTCCTGGTCGGAGGGCGCACTGACGCTGCTGGTGTTCGGCGCGGCTACCTTTCCTATGCTGCTGGCCGTCTCTTTGTCGGCGGTCACGCTGAGCAAGCGCTGGAGAAGGGGACTGCGAAGGTTCGGGTATTATTTGGCCGTTCTGATGGGAGTGCTTTCGATTCTAAAAGGGTGCAGCGCCAACGGCTGGATTCCCTCCGTACATCCTTGGCTTTGGTAGATCAGCGCCTGACCATGAACGGATGCCTGACGATGTAGCGACCAGAGCCGATTTGGACAGTAACCTCCGCTTCCCAGCGGCCGTCCATAACGGGGATGCCCCGCGCCTCATAGTGCCCGGAGCCGCTGCGCACGACCGGCACGGCAAATTCGCCGCACATCATGCCCGGCATTTGCAGCTTCATTTCGATTTGCGCATCGTCGATGGGCAGACCGTCGGCTGTATGGGCTTCGATCAGAAAAAGCTGCTCCTGCATCGGTCTGCCGACCGCCATGTCGGCGCGGACGCGCAACGCAATAAGGCTGTCGGTCCATGCGGTTTCCTCCGGTAACGCTTCGTCCGCCCCGCCGGTACGGTGCAGCAGCAACAGCAGCGCAAGGCCAAGCGCGCAGACCGTCAGCATAACGGCAGCCGCAGCCAGCGGTCGCCGATTCATCCAGTTCAGCATACTGCTCCTCCCTTCCCTCGGGAGAAGTGTATGCTTCTTTGCGCATGTCTCATGTCCACTTTCGCCGGCAACGGGGATTCACCGGCAATGTCGCAATTTGATCACAGTTGCCGCTGTTTTTAACGCGAAATAGCTCTATGGAGTCATGTTGAAAAACCGCGCGCCGCTATAGAATAAATGCAGTGTTTTCTGACGGAGCCGGCCTATATAGGGCATGGAATGCCATACAAGCGTTTAAAATGCGTGTATCTGAAGCGGCTCGTTTATCTTAATGAAGCGGCGTTTCGGCGTAAAGGAAGCTTCGCTGCTGGTAAGGGGAGGGATTGTCGGGTGGAAAACGTCACGCCGCGGACACAAACGACGCCGATCCGGGCAGTCAAGTCCATTTGGCTCTTTGGTCTTCTTTTGCTCCTGCTGTCGGGGACGGGCGGAGCGGCGTCCAGTGCCGCCGGCCTGACGGAAGCGCCCGTCGCCTCCTCGCCTGCGGTCGCCGACAGCCCGCTGCAGTTGCTGATTGACGCAGCAGCGCCCGGCAGCGCGATCCGGCTGGAGGCCGGCCATACGTACCGGGGGCCGGCGATCGTCAATAAGTCGCTGACGATTCGGGCGGACAGCGGCGCAACGCTGGTTAATGACGCCGGGCAGCCGGCATTGACCTTAAAGGCCGACGGGATTACGCTTGTCGGGCTGCACATTGCCGACGGTCAAACCGATCCCAAATCGGGAGCGGTGCTCGTTCAGTCCCGGTTTAATACCATCAGCGGACTGGAGATTGTTACGCAAGCCGGCGGCATTTACCTGCGCAGCGCAAGCGACAACGTCATTGAGGGCAACCGGATTGTCGGCGCGCATGCCCTTGATCCCGGCGAACCTTTTTCCAGACGCGGGAACGGTATCGATTTGCTGGCTTCTCCTCGCAATCGTATTGAGAATAACGAGCTCGTCCACGTGCATGACGGCATTTACGCCGAGAGCAGCAACGAAGTGCGCTTAACCGGCAATCGGGCCACAAGCTCCCGCTACGGTTTTCATGTCATGTTCTCGGCCAAGCCTCAACTGATCGGCAATACTGGCTCGTATAACGTAACCGGGGCGATGATTATGGCGGTTGAAGGCGCGCTCGTGCAGGACAATCGCTTTGACAAACAGACGGAAAACGTCAACTCGCAGGGCATTTTGCTGTATGATGTACACCGCGCCGCCGTCAGCGGCAATCGGGTTGAGGGAAACCGGGTCGGCTTCTATATCGAACAATCGTCGGATAACCTGCTGGTCGAGAATGTAGCGGCAGGCAATTTTATCGGCATGCAGATGCTGCGTTCCGACCGCAATACGTTCCGCAGCGGCAGCTTCATCGCCAACGTCATACAGGCGCAAGCGACGGAGAGCCGAAATAATGCGCTGGACGGCAATTATTGGGACGATTTTCGCGGACTGGATACGGACGGCGACGGTTACAGCAACCTCGGCTACGAGGTGGACCCGTTTTTTCTCAAGCTCACTGAGCGGGTGGAAGCGTACCGGCTGTTTTTTCAAGCGCCGGGGCTGCCTTTTTTGCAGCAAATGTTTCGGGCTGATACGGCCAACTGGCTGAGGGACGCCAGGCCGCTGATGTCTCCGCCGACCTCCGGCGCGCCGGCAACGGCTGGAGGCCGCAGCATTTATCTTGTGATTGCAGTTGTTCTGCTGCTGGGAAGCAGTATCGTTATTTATCAATGGGGGGTTAAAACAAAATGAAAACATGGAATTGGCTGATTGCCATTGCAGCCGTTGTGCTGATCCTTTCCGCGTGCGGGGCCGCCAGCTACGAGCCTTCGCCCATCGACGAGGCCGTGGACAAATGTCCGATTTGCAATATGGCTGTCGCCGACGATCAATTCGCCGTAGAAATTATTCTCAAGGACAAAAAGGCGCTCAAATTTGACGATCTGGGCGATCTGTATGTGTGGAAGCAAAGAAACGGAACAGCCAACATCGGCGAGCAATTCGTGCGCGATTACCAGACGAAGGAATGGATCAAGCTCAGCGAAGCGACGTATGTGTATGATAAATCGATTCGCACGCCAATGGCGTTTAACGTGATTTCTTTTAAAGAGAAAAAGGACGCCGAAGCGTTCAAGGCCAAGGAAGGCAAGGGCGAGATCCTGTCCGCCGAGCAGTTGGAGCAGCACAAATGGGAGCCGAATGATGAGATGATGAAGGGCATGATGCACGAGCATGAAGGCGAAATGAACATGGACGGCATGGGCGCTGCGGATTCCGGCAAAGACGGCATGAGCGACTCGAAATCGAAATAGGGAGTGGATCCATCTTGCGGCACCTGCGTACAATTGCGGCCAGAGAGCTCAAGCTGGGCTTTCGCAACCCGTGGTCCTATTCATTTATGGTCTTGTTCACGCTGTTTCAAATCGCGTTATTGCTTGTGCAGGGAGAAGCCGATTTGAGCGGTTACACCAGCGCTGCCGGTACGATGATGAACCTGATTATTTATTTGCTGCCGCTGATGACGCTGCTGCTCGGTTCGTTTTCGCTGACGACGGAAAAAGAAGAGGGAGGATGGCGGCTGCTGTCCTCTTTTTCGCTAAGCTCGCGTTCATTTTTGTGGGGCAAATATGTCGGTCTCGCCGGCGTGCTGCTGCTGATTATCGCCTTCGGCTTCGGGTTTTCGGGCGTGCTGGCCGCCCTGTTCGGTCATGCGCTGTCGCTGGCATCGTTGGGCCGGTTTCTGCTGTTTTCCGCACTGCTGATGCTGTTGTTCCTCGGCGTGGCTACGCTGCTGGGCGCATGGTGCCGCAATCGCTGGCAGGCATTGACGTATGGCGTCGGCATCTGGTTCTTTTTCGTGTTGGGCTGGCCGACCCTGCTGCTGGCTGTGCTGGGATTGCTGCCTTATCTGTGGATCAAGCCTGCGCTGGTGACGCTGGTATTTCTGAATCCGGCCGAGCTGACCCGATTGTTTTTCACGGTTCAAATGGGCGGCGGCTCGATCCTCGGGCCGGAGTACTATAATTGGGTGACATGGATGAAGCTGCCCGCAGGCAGCTGGGCCTTCGCAGTGGTCTGCCTGCTGTGGATTGCCGCTGCCGTCGAGCTGGCGGTCCGGTTGTGGGAGAGGGGGAGACGCCGTGACTAGGCGCTTGCTGGAGATTGAACACGTATCGAAAACGATCAAACGAACGACCTTGCTCCAGCCCTGCTCGCTGAGCGCAGGCCCAGGCGAGATTATTGCGCTGTGCGGCGGCAACGGGGCCGGAAAAAGCACACTTCTGCGGATGATCGCCGGCATCTCGCAGCCGTCGCAGGGGACGATTCGCATCGCCGGGCTGACGTGGGCCGAGCAACGGGTGCAGTATGCCGACTCGATCGGTTACATGCCCGATGAATTCGAATTCGGCTCGGTGTTGACTGCGGAGGAAGCGCTGCGCTTTTACGCCGCGTTGCGGCGCGTTCCGGAGGCGCGGGTCGCCTTGCTGCTGGAGAAGGTTGGGCTGCAGGACGTTCGCGGCCGCAAGGTATCGACCTTCTCCAAAGGCATGCGCCAACGGCTGCTGTTTGCTCAGGCGCTGCTGGCCGAGCCTGCCCTGCTGCTGCTTGATGAGCCGACTAACGGGCTGGACCCGTTCTGGATGGATGCCTTCGGGCAGCTCATTCGCGAAGCGGCGTCCTCTGGGCAAACCGTTGTATTTTCGACCCATCAGCTTAATATCGCCGAAGCGTATGCGGACCGGGCGCTGTTTATGGATGCGGGGATCGTCCGCTACGAAGGCGCAGTACGGGAGCTGTCAGCGCGATATCAAGCGAGCGGGGGGCTGTATGGCGCTTTCCAAGCGCTCGTTTCTGGGCATGGCGGGCGGTAGATTAACGATTCTCTAAGCTTTTATTATGAGGCTTGGAGAATTTTTTTGTCCTGATATGTAAGAAGAAAGTCGCGATCAGCGAAAGCACCAAAACGACATTGACCCCTACATATAAATCCGTCATTCTTGTTCGTAACATCCACTTGTTCACCAGCTCGCCTGACAGCGCATGAGTTTCCAGATAGGGCTGAACCTCATTCGTCCCCGAAAAGCCATCCCGATAGATGAGCGGAATTTCCATAGCCATTCCGCTTGCATTTGGCGGATAAAATTCGGCCCAGATTTGCTGGAGCCAACGATCCTTTTTATATTTAAAATCGACTTCGGTTGAAAGCGTGTGCCATCGGAATATGCCGAGTAGATTGACGATAAGGATCAAAAATATCACAATAAAGCAGACCATTCTTCTATTGGTATGCATAAACTACCCCTTATCCTTATTTTTCCAGATCGTTTCAACTGCGTCAATTCCGGGTATTTCATAAACGTAATTACCTTTTCGTGGCCTGGAACGCTTCCCCTGTCTATTCAACAGGCTTCCATTTCACCTATAATAACAATAGCAATTGGCAGAAAGGGGCGCCCGGTGTGCAGCATATCACGATTAGCGACCAACAGGCTTTATTCAAGCATCTTTATAATAATACCCCGATTGGCATTGCGCTGCTTTCGCTGGAGGGCGAGTGGGTGTGCGTGAACCCGGCGATGTGCCGAATTTTCGGTTATTCGCAGACGGAGTGGATGACGCTTCCCGTGGCCGAGGTGCTGAAATCGGACGGCGATGATACGCTGGATTTCAACCATCTGTTGACGGCGGAGCCGGGAGCCGCGATTGAAATGGAGCGGCAAATGTATGACCGCAACGGCGGCATGCTCTGGATCTCGCTGCATATTTCGCTGGTACTCCGCGAAGCGACGGACGATCCGCTGTATGTGATCATGCAGTTGATCGACATTACCGCCAGCAAGGCGGCGGAGCAAAAGCTGCAAGAGAGCATCGAACGTTATACGTCTTTAAAAAAATACAATCACGACGCGATTCTCTCGTTCGGGCTCGACGGCCGCATCATCAACGGCAACCGGATGCTGGAGGAGCTGTCCGGCTGGGCCATCAGCGATCTGATCGGTCAGGAAATATCGGCGCTGATCGGCGACCGCTGGAGCGGGCAGATGGATTTTGCCGAAGCGGATTACAGCGTCATGGAGAAGGAAATCACGGCGATTCGCGCCAAGGACGGGCGGGAGGTTGAAGTGCTGTCAACGCTGGCTCCTATCATTATTCACGGCATGACCGTAGGCTTCTATTTGATCGCCAAGGACATCCGGGAGCAAAAGCAGCTGATCATCGAAAAAGAAGCCGCAGAGCGGACCAATCGGGCCAAAAGCGATTTTCTCGCCATGATGAGCCACGAAATCCGCACGCCCATGAACGGCGTGATTGGCATGGCCGATTTGCTGCTGAGCACCGAGCTGGACGCCGAGCAACTGGAATACGTACAAATTATTCAAAAAAGCGGCAATACGCTGATTAAAATCATAAACGATATTCTGGATTTTTCCAAAATCGAGTCGGGCAAAGCCGAGCTGTTGGAGGAGCCGTTCAGCGTAAGGGATATGCTGTCGGAAACGCTCAATCTCATTTTTCCGAAAGCGCTGGAAAAAAATCTCGAAATCACCACGTCAATCGACGCGAGAGTCCCGCCCATCGTGCGCGGCGACTCGACCAAGCTCGGTCAGGTGATGCTGAATCTGCTCAGCAATGCGATCAAGTTTACACCAAGCGGCGCGATTGCGGTTTCCGTGCAATTCGGCGGACAACTGAAGGGCGAAGTCAATCTGAAGTTTACCGTGCGCGACACGGGCGTCGGCGTCCCGCCGGAGAAGGTCGGACAGCTGTTCGAGCCGTTTTACCAAGTCGATAACTTCATTACCCGCAAGACAGAAGGGACGGGGCTCGGACTGGCGATTTGCCGAAAGCTGGTGCATTTGATGGGCGGCGATATCTGGTATGAGCCGTGTGCCGATCCGACCGGGTCGATTTTTGCTTTTAACGCGCGCTTTCCGATCCACGAGCAGACCGTCGAACAGCTGGAAGAAACGCCGCAAGCTGTCGAAGCCTTGGAGAAAAAGCTCAAGATTCTGATTGCCGAAGACAATGAGGTCAATCAATTCGTCCTGAAGCGGACGATTGAGAAGCTGGGCTGTAGCACGACCATTGTGCCGAACGGGCTGGAGGCGGTGCGCGCGCTGGAGCGTCATCCTTACGATCTGGTATTTATGGATATCCAGATGCCGGTTCTCGATGGGCTGCAAGCAACGCGACTGATTCGCGAGAAGCTGCCGCGCGCGGAAGCGCCGTTCATCGTCGCGGTGACGGCTCACGCGCTCAAAGGCGACCGCCAGCGTTATTTGACGCAGGGGATGGATGAATACATCAGCAAGCCAATTCAGACTGAAGCCGTAGCCTCCGTCATTGAGAAGCTGCTTGCAGCCAAGAACGTCGAATAATGAACCTACACCAGAAGTCAACAGCGTCAGCAGACCACGCCTGAAGGGGTCTGCTTTTTTGCGCGTTGCGGCGAGGCGGGCGAATTTATGGTATTATTTTACTTATCAAGATCTGTTTCATTTCTGGGGAGGAACTTGCGATGACCAAGCAATATGCAATCGACATGGCCAAAAAGCTTTTTCGTGAAAATAACAAATCCTACTTTGTCATTCAGGAGCCGGACAGCAGTGAATTTCGGATTATTGAACGTGAAGAGCGGGACGAGAAAGGTTTGAACCGTTACGTGGTGTTCAGCATCGAAACCGATTGATGCAACCGATGAGGAAGAAATAAAATAGGCGAATCCAACATTTTATGGTATAATTTAGAAAAAAAGGGCAAGAGGAGATGGCATGAGGGATGAACTACCGTACCTATGGACAAACCGGCAAGGCAGTGTCTGAAATCGGTTTCGGCGCCTGGCAGCTGGGCAACGACCACGATTGGGCCGATATGGAGGACGATGCGGCGATAACGCTCGTGCAGGAAGCGCTGGAGCTAGGCGTCAATTTCTTTGACACCGCTCCTTATTACGGCTTTGGCCGAAGCGAGGAGCTGCTGGGCAAAGCGCTGGCCGGACGGCGCAACGAAGCGGTGATCAATACGAAATTTGGTCACGGCGCGGATGCCGTCACGGATTTCTCCCCAGGGCGGATTCGCGAATACGTCGAGGGCAGCCTGAAGCGGCTGGGCACCGATTACGTGGATTCTCTGCTGATCCACAATCCGCCGTTTGAATATTTGGATGGCACGTATGGTCATTACGAGGTGCTGGAGGATTTAAAGCGGGAAGGCAAGCTGCTCGCATACGGCGCTTCCGTCGATTCCAGCCGCGAGATGCTGGAGCTGATCACGAAGACCAACATCGGTGTCATGGAGGTCATGTTCAATATTTTTTATCAGGAGACGGCTGAAGCGTTCCGGCAAGCGCAGGAGCGGGGCATAGCCTTGATTATCAAGGTGCCGCTCGATTCCGGCTGGCTGTCGGGCAAATACGGCGCGGACAGCGCGTTTGCAGGCGTGCGCAAACGCTGGTCGCCGGAGACCATAGCCGCAAGGGCGCGGCTGGTTGACCGGATCCGCTACATCGCCGATGAGGACGTGGCTATGAGCACGGCTGCGCTGCGTTTCATTCTCGCTTATCCCGAAGTGACAACGGTCATTCCCGGGATGCGCACCCGCGAGCAGCTGCATGAGAACGTGGCGGCGAGCGCAGCGGCGATGCCGGCAGAGCACGTGCGGGAGCTGCAGGAGCTGTGGGCGACGGAGATTCGTTCACAGGAGCTGGGCTGGTAATTTAATCAAATCATTTGGGGTAAGGGGCGCATTATGGAAAATCAAGCATCCATTCGTGAACCTCGTAATAACGGATTCGATCAGTTGAATAAAGCTGAATTTGAATTTATCGAGCTTTTTTTAAAGTGGAATGGGAATTTTCAAACCATCCATGATGAAACGAATATAGCCAAGCATATTTTATATGAGAGACATCGGGCTATTATAGAAAAGCTGGGTCTTGACGATAAAGATATCCTTCGAAGGAGTTCGTCTTCTGGAGCATACTTATCATTTTCTACTGTTTCGGCGGAAGATTCCGTTGCTGTACAACATATTAAAACTAAGCTGAATGAGTGCGGCGGCAAGACAGAGATTCGGCTCTTGCGTGGAGATCGATGCACGATCTGTTATTCAACCGATGGAAAAGGATTGAATTCAGATAAAATACCAGTTGCCCATCAATTAACGTGGGATGTGTTTACGGCGGTAGTGGAACTGCTGATCAAAAGTGGTGGTAAAGCTGTCAAAGGAAATGCGCGTAGCGGCAAGTTGGGAACCCCGAAGCTTTCATTAGAATCGGTTGAGGGGTACATTGCTCATCAAGTACACGGTGTACAAGTGGGGCAATCCGCATTTGGACCGGGATTTGTGGTTTGTGCTGTATTGGACTGGGCGGGAATTTGCCGAAACGAGCGGGGATATTTGTTGCTGAATTCAGGAGTTGTGTCTAGTATATAAACACAAAGTGTTAATAAAAAAAGACGATCACAGCCTGAATCAAGGCGCGGTCGTCTTTTTCTTTAACGAACTATTCAGTGATTTCCGACAAAATCAGGTCAAACGAGCTGCCGGACAGGTACACTGTCAGCAAATATGAGCCGACCGTCGGGGGCAGCGGCACCTGCTCTTCAATGACCTGCGGCTGCAGCTCCAGCTCCAGTCCTTGTCCGGACATGTTGACCAGGAACAAGCCGTTGTGCAGGTTGAGGAACTCGCCGACTGCATCGCGCGCGATGGCGTCCAGCTCGGTCAGTTGCTCTTCGGCGTAAGCCGAAGCAATTTGCAGGAAGGCCATCTCACCCAGCGAAAACCCGGAGGCCAGCGGCACTTCACCGGTCATCTGCTGCGACACGAGCCACTCGCATTGATAGTCGCGCGGAATGGCATTGACTTCAAAATAAATGTTCGGATCAATAAAACGAATCAGATTTTTCGCAAGCAGCGATATGTAATGGCGATGCAAATCAATATTTGGAATATCTTCAAATTTGAGCATAGTCGCGAGCAGAACGTCGATGTCGCCGTTTTTGATCGCTTCAAACTGCTCGTCGGACAAATAGTGCTCCTGCTTGTATTCGTTTAACGCGGCCGTAAACGAGCCAAGCGTCAGCGCCTCTTGATCGATCAAGGCTTGTCCGAGCAGCAGGTGGCTTTCTTTTTGCGCCGACAGCAGGTTGTTCAGTTGATCTTCGTTCAAGTAACCGAGCTCAAGCGCAATTTCGCCGAAGCGTTTGTCGACGCGCGCCTGCGCCTGATGCACTTCAAGTGCCTGCTCGGCCGTCATGTAGCCGGCGTTGACAGACAGAATACCGAGCTTGACGTGCGTAGATTGCAGCTGGTCCATCGCGCTTTGCAGCTGATGAGCGGAAACAATGCCGCGGTTCAGCAGAAAATGTCCGAAATATTGAGTAAACATCAGGCGTGGCCCCCCTCTTTCGTGACTTTGGCCAGCACGCGCACGATTTCTTCGGCAGCAAACGGCTTTTGTACGAAATCAAAAGCGCCGAGCTTGATCGCTTCGAGCAGGTTGGACTGAGTGCCTACGGAGGAAGCCATAATTACTTTGGTGTCTGGCGCGATCGCGCGGATGTCCTTCAAGGCTTCGATGCCCGTCTTTACAGGCATGACGATGTCCATGAATATAACATGCGGGGGATCGGCTTTGACGGCTTCAACGGCGATTTCCCCATTTTCGGCTTCGCGTACATCGGTGTACCCTTGTTCTTCCAAAACGGTTTTCAGCTTCTTGCGGACAAGCGCAGAATCGTCACAAACCATAATTTTCAAACGTTGAGTCATAGGCGTTCTCCTGTCATGTTATTTCGACTGCTTCTCACTGCTCGCTACCTGAACAATAGGTACTAAGTCTTAGTGGAGTATCCTTATTATAACATACATATGTGAGTTTTTAGCGAAAAATGTTTTTACAAAAACAGGCAAATTTCAAAAAAAACGCTGTTTGCAAGCTGCGGGAAAGGATATCCGGTACCGGAAGCGAATACAATGGGCATGACCGAATCACAAGGTCCATCAATCAGGTTAAGGGGTGTGAACAAATGGCCAATTTATTTGGCGGTTTATTGGGCAACTATTCCGAGGTGTCGCCGCAGGAGCTGATGCAGCAATACGGGATGTATCTGATGCCCGACGAGCAGGTCCGGACCGGCTTCAAGCTCGTTCGCGATTCGTTTATGATAACGGACGAGCGGTTGATTTTCATCGATCATCAGGGAGTCACCGGCAAAAAAACGCGCGTTGCGTCGATTTCGCTCGATTCCATTTATGAAGTAACGATGGAGACGGCCGGCACCGGCTTTGACGACAGCGAGCTGACGATCCACTATATTACGTCGCCTTATTATAAGTCGAATAACGTGCAGGTGTCGTCGTATAAGTTTGAATTCGGGAAAAAATTCAATTTGCAGCCGCTTTACGTTGCGCTGTTGACGCTGGCGCATCATAATCACAAGCGTTTGAACGGCTAATCATATCAGCATGGACGCCCGGCGAAGGAGGTTGCTTCGCACGGGTTTTTTTATATCCCGGCTTTGCGGTCAGCTTGGTAGCGTCCCCCGACAGACGAACTAGCGCCATAATATGTAGTATACAATCTACAAATTCCGTGGTAAAGTGAGTTTTATGTCGAATTTTTACAAAATGGGGGAACAGGCATGGCAATGAATGAACAGGATTTTGGGGGAGCCCCGCAGCGCTCGCGTGGCAAGCTGATCGGGCTGATCGCCGGCATCGTCGGTTTGCTGGTCGTCGTTTTGGGCGGCGGCTTGGTCGCTTATGCGCAGTTTGACGTATTCAAAAGCTCCAAGCTGATCTATCTGCAATCGGAGCTGCACAATTTGAAGGATACGGAGGCGTCGTTGCAGTCCGGCGTCCAAACGTACAAAAAAGAGCTGGACCCGTGGCTGAACCGCCCCGTGCATACGACGGCGGAGCTGTCCGATTTTACGATGGGACTTTCCGCGGATAGCGGCAATACAAGCAAGGTCAAGCAAATCCTTGATATTTTGCAAAAAAGCAAGCTTTCGCTCGATTGGCAAAGCGATAGCTCGGCCAAGCAGCAGTACGGCAAGCTGAACCTGAATCTCGGCGGCGAAGCGCCGATTGAAATCGAAGCTGGACTCGATAAAGACAAAGCAATTGTCCGCGTGCCGCTTGTGTCGGACAAATATATGTACATGGACGTGAACAATTCGGAGGAGCTGAAGAAGCTGCTGCATTCCGACCGCGTTCCCAAGAAGCTGTTGACGTATCAGGATGTGCTGAATGCGGTATCGATCAGTCAGGAGGAGCTGCATACGGCGTTGGAGCCTTACGCGCGTTTGTATGCCGAAAGCATTCGCGACGAGCAGGTCAGCGTGAAGGAAGGCGTCATGCAGGAAGGCGATATTTCCGTGTCGGGACGGGCTGTAACGGTTACGTTTACGGCCGAAGAGCTGAACAAGCTCGATGCGGCGCTGATCGATAAGCTTGCAGCCGACCAAAGCCTGCAGGACCTCGTCTATGCCCGCGTGAGCAAGCTGGTCACGCTGCTGAACGACAGCGGCTATCCGATCGATGAAATGAGCAAGGCCCAATTCGCCGAAGCTTGGAAAAGCAAACTGGCCGACGCCAAAAAAGAGCTGGCCGACAGCCCGCTTAAAGCCGGCGGCACGATGACGATTTATATCAACCGCAAGCATGAGATTTTGGCGCGGGAATGGAAAATGACCGGGGAAGAGCAGCAGGAGTTGACGATCAAGACAGCCTCCTGGAGCGATAAGGACAAGCAGCCGGGCACCTTGTTCGTGTTTACTACGAACGATAAGGAAGAAGGCACGGTGCAGTTCAAATTGGTCGATGTGCGCACGACAGGCAATTCCGGCCACAAAGGTACGGCATCCTTTAGCTTTAAAGACGCGCCGGGCAGCAAAGCGGAGGAAGGCTCGTTCAGCCTGGATTATGATACAAAAACAAGCGAGGCCAAAGACAGCGGCGTTTACAAATTCAAGCTCAACAGCACCGGCGATGAAGCCGTAACGCTTGACAGCACCGTCACGACGGAAACGACGAAAAGCGACACGCTTCAGGATACGCTGATCAGCGTATTGCTCTCGGCCAAGTCGGCCAAAGAGGATACCGAGCTGAAGGATGTGGGCTTTAAGCTCCGCTTCAAGCAAGAGTCGGCGACTGCCATCCAACTGCCGACGCTGAGCGACAGCAACGCGATCAATCTGGCGACGATGTCGCAGGAGCAAAACAACCAGCTGGCGATGAGCGCTTCAATGGGCGTTTACAAGTTTATGATGGACCACAGCCAACTGCTGCAGGATCTGGGCTTGAAGTCGGCGCCGGAAGCTGACACGCCGGCTATGGGCCACGCCGATGATTACGGTATGGACGAGGACTACAGCCTGGATGATTACAGTCTGGACGGTATGGATTCCGGTCTTGGCGACATGGACTCGGGTCAAGTCGAGAGCCAGCTTGAAGATACGCTGCGGCAGTTGACGCCGGAGCAGCGCAAAGCCATGCAGAAGGCGCTGGAAGAAGCGCTGCTGTCGGGCGGTCAGGAGTAGCGCAGCGCAGACCGTTAGCGCAGGTTGCAAGGCAGCAATTGCATGTAACAGATTTAAGCAAGCCCCCATTCAGAGCGTGTGTCTGAACGGGGGCTTGTTTGTTATTGGTACAGGTTCGGGCGATCCATCAGCCGCTAGGCCGTTCGCGTATGCGCCTGCCCATGAGCTCGTGGTAACACCGGACGCCCCAGAGCCTGCTAGGAGCCTGCCGTTGCGCTGCTGTCGCTACTGTCGCTGCTGTCGCTGCCGTCGCTGCCGTCGCTGGAGTCGGCTCCGCTGTAGCGGGCCAGCGCCAGCGTCGCCGACTCCAGCATGCGGCGCTGCAGCTCGGCGTTGCCGACCAGGCGCACGCGTTTGCCGAGGAAGCGCAGCTTCGAGAGCAAATACTCCCCTTCGCTCGCCGCGAAGGTTAACGTGATCCGATAGCGGTCCTCGCTATCGTCATAATCCACCGCCTTCTCGAAGCACGAGAAGGCGTACAAAATCCGCGACAGCTCCCGGTTATAGTCGCGGACCAGCTCCACGACGGCCGTCGTCCGGCCGCCGTCCAGCTTGCGCGCCACCACGGCGGCGTGGCGCTCGGCTTCCTCTGCGGACAATGGCAGGTCCGCGACAGCCTCGATGCTCTGGAGCCGGGTCGTCATCAATCTGCGTTTGGACGTATGATACCAGAGCACATACCATTCTCGCTTGACCATCGAATATTCAAGCTTGTAGGGGTAGCCCGGCTGCTCCGCGCGTTGTTGACCGTCCTTGATCCGGTAGGTCAACACGAGCCCCTGACGCCGGGCGATACAGCGCCGCAGCCGGCGCAGCAGCGGGTGGTAGACATGGCGCACGGCGCTGCCGGCTTTTTCGCGCAGCAAGCCCGCGAAATCGAGCGTCGCCTCCTCCGCCAGCAGCCCGCGCAGCCGCTCCAGCGTAGCGGCATCGAACGCGTCGACGGCGGCCGGGTGCGCCAGCATCGTTTTCAGCCACACCCGCTCATGCGACGTGACGGCGAAGCTGCCCGTTTCATCCAGCCGCGAGATGACCTGATAATTAAAAATTTTCTCGAACGGATTCATAATACGCTTGCAGCTCCTTCCATTCCTCCATCAGCTCCCGCCGCAGCGACGCCGGCTCCAGCACCTCGCAGCTCGACCCGAAGCTGCGCAGCCACGGCTTGATTTCCAGCTGCCCGTTAACCGTAATCTCGTAAATGAACGATTGCCGCTCCTCCTCGACGATCCGGCCCCACTGGCCTTGCTGCAGCACGCGCTCGCGCACAAAATTCGCCTGATGCGGCGGATTGAAAAACCGCGCCCGCACCGTCACCGTCCGGCCGGTATCGATCAGCCAGCTGTAGCGCGTATCGGACTCCAGCAGCGCCATCTTTTCCGCAAACAGCGCCTCCGTCACCGGCTCGCTTTGCTCAATTTGCGTCAGCCCTTCCATCCGGTATTTGCCGATGCCCCGGCGGCCGTTGTAGGCGAGCAAATACCAGCGCCCGTACTGATGGTCATAGACGACCTGCAAGGGCAGCACCTTTTCCGGCTTGCCGGCCGCATCCCGCTCGAACAGCGGATTCGTATTGCGCGACGCGTAGCTGGCCCCCTGCTTGGGGGAGAAGTAGACGAACCGCACCTTCCGGCGCGCCCGAATCGCCGCCAGCAGCGTGTACAGATGAGCCTCGTCCAAAATTCGCGAATAATAGTGATATTTATATAAAAAAGGCTCCGCCGTTGCGTCCTCGGCGCCCCGCTGCTTCAGCGCGCGCTTGAGACTGTCCCGCAGCAGATAGCCCTGCACCGACGGCACCTGCGTATTGGCCATAATATCGACAAAATCATACAAATCGGTCAGCTCCTCGGCCGACAGCCCTTCGATCCAGTCGTTATGCAGCCGATAGCGGTAAGGTCGGCCGCCCGGCTCCTTGCGGATGACGCCGACATCGCCCATATACTTCAGATCGGCGCGCAGCGTCTTTTCGTCCGGCAGCGCCAGCTCTGCCGGCATGGCCGCGCAAAGACGGTCCAGCAGCTCCATCGCCGTCAGCGGGCGCTCCTGCAGCGCGGTTAGCACCAGCGACAGCCGCATGCTCTCCGATTCCTTGAGCGATTTGGCCCGATACAGAAACAGCAGCAGCGGGTCCGCCGACTCGTAATAGCTGAACCGCAGCGTTTCGGCAAACTGCCGGCCCATCTCCTGCGGCAGCTGGTTGGTCACCGTGCCGACGATGTCCTTGAGCTTGCGGATCGTTTTGTCAAACGTATGTACGGAAATGCCAAGGCGCTCGGCAAACTGCTGCCGGTTGTACGCCCCGCTCGTCAATGCCAGCATGCGCAAAAATTGAATTTCCTTGTCAAAGCTCTCCTTTGCCACTCGTATCCTCCGTTCCTTGCGGCTTGCCGCCGTCGTTCTTCTATTGTAGCAGGGCGTGCAGCGGCTGGAAAAGGGCGACTTTTCCGCATTTTCCAGCGGATTGTAATACTTTTGCCATGTTCGCGGGCCGGCAAATCGGCGACAATAACCCTTGCAAGCAACCTTCCGCTGCCTTGGCAGGGAAGGAGAACCGCGCGAGGCGCGGGAATGGGCTACTTCGAATG
The DNA here is from genome assembly GCF_004514475.2 of Paenibacillus athensensis. GTDB lineage: Bacteria > Bacillota > Bacilli > Paenibacillales > NBRC-103111 > Paenibacillus_AL > Paenibacillus_AL athensensis. The sequence continues at coordinate 193,665 of NZ_MYFO02000015.1, forward strand.
GTAATCGTTGCTGCGCTCCGGACGGTGCGCGGACCAGCCTGTTCCCCCTTTTCTTCGTCGGATCGCCGTTTGCACATTTGCGCCGGCGAGGCGCTGCGGAGGGGTTCTTCTACCCGCAGACCACCAATGGGCTTTAGGGCAGGTTCGACTCCTGCAACGTCCCTTCCGCTACCTTTCTTCGCCGGTGAACCGCTTGGCGGGCGGCTTCACGCCGCAACATGCGGCAAGCAGCCGGATTGAGCCGGATGACGGTTTGCTGCGTCCAATCAGGAGACAGCGAGACCAACGGGGCGCTTCAAACGTAAGAAATCCGGAGTACGAAGACCAGATAGCAAGAGAGAGAAAAAGGAGTGGACTCCAGCCATGAGCTTTGCCAGAAAATTGTTTGCTAATCTCAAAAACGCCGTGCGTAATCGCGAAGGCTTTCCCGCCTTCGAACGCTCCGCGGAGGAACAATACATACAGATGCTGCTGACCAACTCGCTCGGCAGCACATTTTACGCCGATCGGCAGCAGCTGCTGGCCGAGGCGGCCGAGCTGCACGCGGATATGGCGCTGCGCAATCCGCAATGGATGGCGCAGGCGATCGTGTTCGCGCGCCGCGAAGGCTTTATGCGCCTGCAGCCGATCTACGGGCTGGCGGTGCTGTCCGCGCATAGGCCGGACCTGTTCGCGCGGATTTTTGACCAGGTCGTGCTGATTCCGCCCGACCTGGCCGATTTTCTCACCGTCCTCGAGGGACTCGGACGGGGGCAGGGCGGCCGGGCGGTGAAACGCCAGGTCGCCCGGTTTCTGAACGGCCTCACGGAGTATTGGGCCGTCAAATACAACGGCCGGGGCCGAGGCTACAGCTTGGGCGACGCGATCGCCACAGCCCACCCGAAGCCGGCCGATTTGCGCCAGCAGGCGCTATTCCGTTACCTGCGCGGGCTTGAGGCGAATCTCGCCTTGCTGCCGCAGGTGGAGGCGCTGGAGCGCCTGAAACGGGCTGCGGGCGAAGCCGAGCAGCTCGCCTGCATCGAAAGGGGCCAGCTCCCTTTCGAAACCGTCACCGGCGCGCTGAAGCCGACGCCCGCGGTGTGGGAGGCGCTGCTGCGCCAGATGCCGGCTTTTGCCCTGCTGCGGCACTTGAACGCGCTCACCCGCGCCGGCGTCTTCGACAAGCGCGAGAACGTCGCTTACGCCGTCGCCCGGCTGACCGACCGCGACGCGCTGCGCAAGGCGCGCATCCTGCCGTTCCGCTTCGCCGCCGCTTACCGCGAGATCGAGCATCCGCAGCTGCGCGAGGCGCTGCGCCAAGCCGTCGATTTGACATTCGACAACTTGCCGGAGCTTGGCGGCCGGACGGCGATTTTTCTCGACGTGTCCGGCTCGATGGAGGGCGGCTATTTGCAGACCGGCTCGATTTTTGCTCTGGCGCTGTATAAACAAACGTCGGGCAATACGATCTTTTGGCTGTTCGATACCGAGGTGACCGACGTGCGGCCCTCGCGCGAAGCGAGCATACTCGGCCAAGCCGAGCGCATCCGCGCCGGCGGCGGCACCGATGCCGGCGCGCCGCTGCGCAAGCTGCAACGCGAGCGCAAGGTGGTGGACCGGATCGTGATGATTACCGACGAGCAGCAAAATAGCGGCAGCGCTTTTTATCAGGAATTGAAGGCGTACCGCAGCAGCGTCAATCCCGAGGTGCAGGCGTTTATCGTCGACATGGCCCCGTATCGGCAGGCGCTGGTGCCGCAGGAGGATCGGCGTACGTTTTATATTTACGGCTGGAGCGATACGGTGCTGGCGTACATGGCGCAAGCGGCGCAAGGCTTTGACAGCTTGCTGGAGCGGGTGGCGACCATAGATGTAGAGGAAGCGCAGCCGTCGGCTGCCGTCTCGGCGCAGGAACGCTAAGCCGCCTGCTTCTTCGTAGGGACGCATCCTGCCGTCATATGGCCCTTTATGTCGCTGCCGCATCACGGCCTTGGCCCGCCGCAGAAAGGAGAACTCAAATGGATCCCTGTAAAGCAACCATACTGGAGCAATTGGCGTTCATCGAACGCGAAGAGGGCGTACGGATTGTCTACGCTTGCGAGTCGGGCAGCCGGGCCTGGGGCTTTCCGTCGCAGAACAGCGATTATGACGTTCGTTTTGTATACGTCAGGCCGGTGAGCTGGTATTTATCGGTTGCCGCCAAGCGCGACGTGATCGAACGCCCGATCAGCGGTATGCTGGATATCAACGGCTGGGATTTGCGCAAGGCGCTGGCCTTGTTCCGCAAGTCGAACCCGCCGCTGCTGGAGTGGCTGCAATCGCCGCTGCTGTATCTGGAGCGGTATACGGTAGCGCAGCGGATTCGCGAGCTTGCGCCGCAAGCTTTTTCGCCGAGATCGTGTTTCTATCATTACTTGCATATGGCGCAGGGCAATTTTCGCGACTATTTGCAGGGCGAGCAGGTCCGGATCAAAAAATATTTTTACGTGCTGCGTCCGCTGCTGGCTTGCAGGTGGATCGAACGCTATAGCACGATGCCTCCAATCGATTTTGACGAGCTGTTCGCCCCGCTGGTGTCTGCAGATAGCGAGCTATTTGCGGCTGTACAGCAGCTGCTTGCGCGCAAGCGGGCCGGGGAGGAGCTGGATGTGGAAGCGAAGGTGCAGCCGATTCACGCTTTTGTGGAGCATGAGCTGGAGAAGTACAGAAGGCTGGCCGCAAAGCTGGACGGTGGCGAAGGCGTTGCGGATGAGCAAATGGACGCGTTGTTTCGTGAAGCTTTGGCGGAAGTATGGGGCGAGGGAACGGGAGATGTGCCCCGCGAACAGCCTCGATAATGAGTTTGGAAAAAGATGAGCTTGGAGCGATACCCTCGCCAACACGACAAAAGCCCTTGTCTCAATGACAAGGGCTTTATCGTCGCCTTTCGCGCAGGCAAGGCGGGCGCCGCCGGGTCTATATATGTAGACTGGAGACGCCGCATTTTTTGGCGAGAGTCGGCCAGTTGGCCAGGAACATGCTCTCCCATTTGTCCTCGGGGAGAATATGGATCCAGTTGGCAATCTGGTCCAATCCCATTTCGCGAAGATTGTGCATGACGGTTGCTTTGTCGGCAAGGGGATGAACGGTCAGCATGGTCAAAACCACCTCAATCGGAGTATTCAAACAAATTATATATATGCGGTGGCTGATGAAAATGACACTGCTGCTGTACGTTTGCCCTTCCGAACGCGCCGTCTTTTTTCAGGGCTTGTCCGGTTTAGGCCTAGCTCCAGAGCGAAAGCGCGAACAGATGGATGTTCGGCATGGTCGGGAGGATGAGCCGTTTGGCGGTTTTACCCGGTGTAAATACGCTTTTGTTGGCAAACAGGCATACCTCTTTATTCAATTTCCCTTCGCCTCTGCGATAGAGGCCCGTTTTGAGCGCGACGCGCTCGTTGCCCATCTGAATGAACGCCCACCAGTCGGGGAAGCCGTAAGTGAGCTGCTCGCTGGTTCCATCGGTATACTCCACGGTAATGACGTCGAAGTAGCTGCCCATATCACTGCTGCCGAGCGTCAGGAAGCCGCGATACGGTCCTTCCGGCAGCTCGATGACTTGGCCGAGGCTCACCAGATTGTCGAACGGCTCGTCCAGCAACGCCGGCAAGTAGAAGGACATGTCCTCCGTGCGCAAAATATGATCGGCCGGCAGGTCCTCGCGCGAGTAGTAGTAGTTCTCCGTGTCAAAATCAGCCGTATGGTCGGCATTGTCAAAGCCGCGGACCGTAAATAGATGCGAGATGTCCAGATGCTCGACGCTGGTGACGGTCAGATTGGCCGCTTGCTCCTCCGAAGGCAGCGCCACGGAAATATCGTTGCCCGCTTCGGCTTGGGCGAGCGCTTCTTTGAGCTTGTGCAGCAGCGCAGTTTCCGCTTCAATGTTGGCGGTGATTTTGTCCTGCAGGTTGGACATCATCGTGTGATGGTTGTTGTTGCGGGCCAGCACGTTCATTTTGGTAATAAAGCCGCGCACGATGTTCCATTCATTGCCGATTTTACGCAATTGCTCGGCAAAGTCGTTCAGCTTGGGCAGGTTATATTTGACGGCCAGATACTCCAGCATGTTGGCATAGTTTCGGCGCCCGTTAACAATGGAATTAAAGCGGATAAACAGCAGGCTTTCTCCGAATTGCGCCAAGCCGCGCATTTCTTCGGCGAAATTAATCGTCGGGAAAGCGTCGCGGAAGGCGGTGAAGCCTTGCGGCACAATGTCGATGACCTCCTCCAGCTGCTTGCGCAGCTCCAGCATCGCTTCTTGAGCGTTTTTGACGTCCGGCTCGCCCGGCTCGATGGTCATGACGGCATGGTAGCCCTGCTCGAAGAGCTCAAACGGCAGCTCGACGTTTTTTTGCTCGAAAAACGGGTCTACGCAAATCAGCGCATGGGTGGCCGAATTGAAGCCGACGACCAGCATGGCGTGAAGCAGGAAATGCTCGCGTTGAAACTTGATGTCCCACGGGTTGTAGAACGAGTCGATGAACAGGCCGATCGGGTTGCCCTTGGCGAGCTGCTCGGTAATTTTTTGCAGCCCCTCCTGCATCGTCAAATTGCGATGAATGTACAAGCTGTATCCCGAATACTGCTTCAGCAGCCGGAAATACGAAAGAAAGTTCGTTTGCATGCGTGCGCCGATCGTTTGCTCGGGATTGCTGTTATCGAAGGCGAAGCGCAGCGCTTCGGCGTACATCATTCTGTAGCCCAGCTGAAATTTGCTGTCTACCGTGACGATGACGTCGTCAAAGCAGTCTCCTCCCGTCTTGATCGGGTTCAGATCGATCAAGGTATCTACCAAATTCATCATCGATTCATCCTTTCTTTTACGAGTTTATGCGATTCCGATTGCGGGCGCAGGCAATAGCTGCTAACAGTTTGCCGCACGGGGTCGAAAAATGGGAAATCGCGGCAGATTTTTGGTTAAATTTTATCAATAATTTACGCTTGACTTTCTCATATTAACACCTTTTATTTTATTTGTGTCGCTAATCAAAACATTTTATGGGCGTGATATAAATAAATCTTGTTTGCGTCAGGCGACGCCAGTAAAATAAAGAGAACAAAGGTTGCAAATGGGTTTCGACAGGAAAGGGTGTGGCTGATGAGAAGATCGGTGTGGACAGCTGGGACAGGCATAGTTCTCCGATGTTTTGTAAGCGATTACATCAAAAAAGACCGGCGCACCCCGTCGGGCAGCCCCGTCCGGGGCGGGAGCGGGCAATGACGCGCAAGCCCGGGCCGTTCAGCGTCTTTGCCGTGGTGGCTGTGCTTGTGCTGCTGATCGGCTTCGGGCCGAATTCGCGTTTTTCCTTGTCTGACAATCGAGGCGGGGCCGCAGGCTCGCCGCCTGCCGATACGGTACCGGCCCCGGGACAAGGCGGTAAATTTGTAGTGTGGGACAAGGCCGAGCTGGTCAAGGCTTATCATGAACGCATGGAAAAGCTCGTCGAGTCGTTTGGCCGCCAATACGGCGTTGAAACGGAATATGTCACTTTAAATGCCAGCGAGCTGAAAACGAAGCTGCAGGCTGCATTTGACGCCGGTAACGTGCCGGACCTGGTCATTGGCGATACGGCGCTGGATAAGCAGTTCGGCTCGCAGCGCAGGCTGATCGAGGTGTCCGGCTTACTGCGGCAGCTGCCGCTGCTGTCCGAGTCGCTGCTGGTTACGCAGATGGGGAACGCCGCAGACGGACAATATTTGATTCCGCAGGCTTTTACGCTAAGCGGGGCGTATGTGCGCAAGGATTGGTGGGCACAGGCGGCTTTGCCGCTGCCGGCCACGTGGCTGGAGCTGCGGGAGCAGGCGCGGCTGCTGGCCAAGCCGGGCAGCGGCGTCTATCCGCTGGGCCTGTCGCTGAGCGCGAACGGGACGGAAGGGGAGAGTCTCGTGCGAGATGTGGTGCTGGCTTGGGGAGGCAGGTTCGTTGACGAGCGCAATCACGTTGCCGTCAATACGCCGGCGACGCTGGAGGCGCTGCAATTTCTCGCTTCTTTGTACACGGAACGACTGGTGCCGCCGGAGGCGCTGTCCTGGGACGACGCCGGCAACAATAACGCGTACTTGCGCGGGCAGGTCGGCTATATTATCAATACGGGCAGCGTCTACAATTTGCTGGAGCCAAGCGCTCCCGAGCTGTATGCGGCCACGGTGCTTGCGCCCAAGCCGGGAGGCTCCGACGGCAGTCCGGTGTTCGGCAGCGGCCGGGCGATGATCCTGCCGGTCGGGGGCAGCAACCCGGCTGCGGCCAAGCGCTTCGTCCGCGAGCTTTATGAGCAGCCGGTATACGGGGAGCTGATCGAATCGATGGGCGGCACGTGGCAGCCGGTGACGGCCGCAGGGGAGGATACGGCGTTCTGGACCGACTCGGCTAATCAGGCTGCGGGCTGGCTGAAGATGACGACCCATGTGGTCGGGCCGGATAGCTATCCGGGAACGGATGAGGAAACGGGCGCGAAGGGCCGCAATCAGAAGCTGGGGATCAAGGCGGTGCAGCGGATCATTGCCGGGAAAATGGACGCCCAGCGCTCGCTCGACGAGCTGGAGCGGGAGCTTCGCGTCTTGTACGGCTCGTAGAAGCCGGGCAAGCGGCGGACTGCGGCCGGGCTGCTGCCGCAGGATCGTACATTTTTGCTCCACGTCACCAAAAAAGAGGGGTTTCGCTTCCACTGTAGAATAATTTTACCAAATGAATATGACAAACTCCGGAAGCAACGCGCGACTTACTTTCATGTGGGCGGCAGTGTGCGAGTGAGCGGGTTAGGAGGCCACCATGATCAAAAGCAGCTTTTCTTCTCTCCGGGGTGCCCCGGCTTGGGCGTTATATTTGGGGGGCTTGGCGCTGGCCGGCTTGTGCGAGCATTTTGAGCTTCGGCTGATTTATGATTTGTCGTTTTCTTTTTCCAGTATTTTTTTACTGTTGCTGCTGCTGTGGTTCGGGCTGGGTCCGGCTTTGGCGGGAGCGGCGGTCTTATATACGTTTTCCTTTCTGGTCATGGGCGAGCCGCTGCTCGATATGGCCGGCATGGCGGAGGTGCTGTTCCTCGGTCTTGTGCTTGGCCGCAAGCGGACACAGCTGCTGCTCTGGGACAGCGTGTATTGGCTGACTGCGGGTTTGCCGCTGCTGCTCATCGCTTATTACGCGTATTATCGAACGCTCACGATTGAATTCGTCGTACTGGTGACGATTGCCGCGACCAACGGCCTGTTTAACGCGCTGATCGCAGAGATGACGGAGCGATACGTGCCTTTGCGGCGCTGGCTGGGGCTGACTGAAGCGAAGGAACGGCCCGTTCAGCTGGGCCAGGTACTGTTTCATTTGTCGATTTCGGCAGTAGCCGTTCCTTTTTTGATCTTCATGGTGCTCAATAGCTGGTACGGATACCGGACGGTGGTGCATAACTCGCATCAGACTGCGCTAAACATAGCGACCGGAATCAAGAAGGAGCTGGGCAAATGGGGAGATACCGATATAACGGCTTTGCGCAACGGCAGCATGATTCAATTGGGCAAGCTTCAGGAAATTATCAACCGCTACACGACAGAGGATATTTCGGAAATTGTGCTGACCGACGGCAGCAATCACGTGCTGGCTACGACCAGCTGGGTGCTGGGGCTTGACCCGTATTACGACTGGCGCAGCAACCGCTCGCTCAAGCAGCTTTCGGCGTCCTTCTATGAAAGCCGGCCGTTGCAGCGTTCGCATTGGCTGACAGCGGACGACTGGAAGAAAGGCAGCTATTTGTACAACGATACCGTGCCGCAATTTCCGCTGCAGATCCACATCGGCATTCCGATCCAGATGTACATGCAGCAAATGTACCAGCAGTATTTGGACCAGCTGAAGTATCTGCTGTTTTTTGCCGCAGGCGCTGCGCTGCTGGCGCTGCTGATCGGCCGGGCGATCGTCCGCAGCTTATCCCATCTGGCCGTCGCCACGACCCGGCTGACCGACAAGCTGTACCAGCAGGAGGCGATTGAATGGCCGCAAAGCCGGATTGTCGAGGTCATCTCGCTGGTGAACAATTTCAGGCAGACGTCACACAATTTGCTGCGGATGTTCGCGGAATCGCAAGAGATGAACCGGAAGCTGCAGGAGCAGACGGCGATGCTGCGGCAATCCGAGGAAAAGCTGCAGCATTTGGCTTATTATGATGTGCTGACGGACCTGCCGAACCGGCTGCATTTCTCGCGGTATTTGCAGGAGCTGATCACGGGAGCCAAACCGCCGGAGCTGCCGATTGCCGTTGTGTTTGCCGATTTGAACCGCTTCAAGGATATTAACGATTCGCTAGGTCACGCCGTGGGCGATGCGCTGCTGCAGACGATTGCCGGCATGTTCGCGCGTCTGGTGTCCGACGGGTGCAAGGTATTCCGCTTGGGGGGCGATGAATTTGTGTTTGTACTGGAGGCGGCCCGCGAGGACAAGCTGCGGCAGATGACGCAGCGGATTTTCTCGGCGTTTGCGGAGCCGATCCGCTTGAAGGAAGAAATGACGCTGTACGTTACGGTCAGTCTGGGCGTCAGCTTGTACCCGCGCGACGGGCAGGACCTCGGCACCATCGTCAAAAACGCCGACATGGCCATGTACGTGGCCAAGGAGCAGGGCGGCAATGCCGTTTATTATTTCAACGAGGATCTCAATGCGGCGGTCACGGAAAAAATGTTCATCGATATCGGCATCCGCGAGGCGCTGGGCCACGAGCAGTTCCGCTTGTTCTACCAGCCGAAGGTGGATCCGCAGAGCCAGCGCATTTGCGGGATCGAAGCGCTGATCCGCTGGCAGCATCCCGAGCTTGGCACAGTGCCGCCGACCAAATTCATTCCGCTGGCCGAGGAGTCGGGGCTGATTCTGGAGATCGACGAATGGGTCGTGCGCGAGGCGTGCCGGCAAAACCGCGCTTGGCAGCAGGCCGGTCTGCCCAAGGTGCCGGTGGCGGTCAACATTTCCGGCCGTCACTTCTATCAGGGCAATCTGCATGAGCTGATCTGCGAGGCACTGGAGGAAAGCGGGCTGGAAGCGAAATATTTGCAGCTGGAAATTACGGAGGGCGTCTTGATCAAAAATGTCGAGCATGTGCTTGATATGATTTTCATGATTATCCAGCTGGGCGTGCAAATTTCCATCGACGATTTCGGGACGGGGTATTCTTCGCTGAATCAGCTGCAGCGGCTGCCGATCTATGAGGTCAAGCTCGACCGTTCGTTCATTCAAGGCATTGATCGTGACCGGAAAAAATCGTCCATCGTCCGGGCCGTCATCGATTTGGCGCACAGCATGAACCTGCGCGTTGTGGCCGAGGGCGTCGAGACGATGCAGGAAATGATGTTCCTCGTGCAGTTGAACTGCGACGAGCTGCAGGGATATCTGTACAGCAAGCCGCTGCCTGCGGAGGAATTCTCGGCTTTGCTGTCCGATGTGAACCGCTTCGTGCCGTTGCGGCGTTATTAGGTTGACGTAAAAAGAAACCGCCCTGCGGGCGTGAGCGTTTCCCTCTTGGGAAGCTTGCGCCTGCAGGGCGGTTTTTGGCGTGGAGCGCGTTATCTCACCTGCTTGGGCAAAATCGGCTGCGCCTTCTCCAGCGCCTCGCGAAGCTGCGCCTCGCTTGGCTCCTTGCCGCTGTAGCGGGCTTCGTTGTACAGGGCGGTCAGCGTTTCGCCCGCTTGAGGCGGCAGCAGCCCGGCTGCGTCCAGCTCGCGTTGCGTCTCCTGCGGCGTGAGCGCCGGATTGACGCGGTAGCCCTTGCCGGCGGCGTAAGCGAGCGCGAGCGCGTAGAGATAGCGGCTGCGGGCAGCGCGCGTAGGCAGTGCGCTCCAATCCGGCGCGCCGGCCCGCGCTGAGAAGCGGGCTTGCAGCCGCTTGCGCCACAGCTTGGGCAGCTCGCGCCAGGCGAGCAGCGTTTCTTTCTCGTCGACGTAGCCGGTGGCGTCGAGCGCGTCGTCTACGCCGAAGCGGCCGAGCAGGCGCTGCAGGATGCCCCGCAGAGCCGGGAAGCCGCGCCGGATGAGCAGGTAAAGCGCCAGCAGCGCGAGGACGACGACGGCTGTATAGCCGGCGATCAGCAGCAGCAGATTCAGCGCTTCGGTCAGCAAGGACGGCTGATGCGGCTCGCCGCCAAGCAGCGGCATCGGCGCGGGCGTGGCATCCGGCGGAGCGGACGGCTCGGCTGCGGGCGGCTCGCGGTGCAGCAGCCGGTTCAGCGCTGCGGCGACGGCGCGCAAGGTGGCGAGCGCAACGGCCTGCAGCTGGGGCAGGAAGCCGATCAGGGCGACGAGCCCGACGGCGCCGCTCAGCCACAGCCGGTTGTGGCGGCGGATCGTGCCGGTGACCGCTTGCTGCGCTTCGTCATCGCCGGACAAGGTCGCTTCCAGCAGCCGGAGCCGGTTGAGGTCAAACAAGAAGATGACCAGCGAGACAAAGCCGAGCGCATTCGTCATCGGCACGTAAGCCTGCACGGTATCGATGCGCGCCATCAGCGGCACGGCGATGAAATAAGCGACGAAGCCGAACATAAACGCCATCGGCGGAAAGCGCCACGACCACGGCGTCCGCACGAGGCGAATGCCGCGCATGACCAGCCAAGCGCCGATAGCGCCGAGCACCCAGCCGCCTGCTGCGGCCGGACCGCCGGGCGGGACAAACACGGCAAAGCCGCCGAGCGCAGCAAACAACAGCGCCCAGACGTTGCGCTTGAGCCAGCCGGTTTCGCCGCCGATGCCGCCAATGCCGTAGCAGGCGGCCAACTGCAGGCAGGTGCCCCACAGCGGCAGCGGCGAAAGCTGCCAGTGCAGCACCAGCAGGAGCGGGAAATATACGGCAAGCTCGACGCAGCCGAGCAGCACGACGCGCGCCAGTCGGCCGGGGAGCGAGCGGTTAGCGAACTGCAGACGGGGATGCATCGGCTTCAGCCTCCTTCCCGGCGTCGGCGGCCAGCGCGCTGCGCAGGTCCACGACAAATACGGCGTGGCCGGCCGCGCGCAGCCGCTCGGCTTGCGCTTCGATTTTGTCCGAAATAAACGCGGTAATCAGCACGATATCCAGAGCGGTATCGTCCGTATTTACGTACTGCTGCAAATAATCGGCAAAGGTGCGGCAGCAGGCGACCTCCATTTTGGCCATCAGCTCCATCAAATACTCCAGCTGCGGCCAGCCGCCCTCCGGCGCTGCATAAAGCGGACTGTGCGGTGCTTCCGGCGTATAGCTGTTGCTGCCGAAGCCGACCGGCACGCCTTGACTGACGGCGTCATGCGCCAGCGTGGCAGCATAACGCAGCCCTTGCTCCACCAGCTCGGGCTCACTGACCGCTTCCCACATCGTTTCCGTAATTTGCGTATTGAGCAGCAGCAAAAGGCGCGGATCGGCCGTATAGTCCCGGCTGTGCACCTGAAGCCGCTGGCTGCGCGCCGTCGCTTTCCAATGGATGCTGTTCATCGTGTCGCCATAGCGGTATTCGCGCACGCCCGATTTGAGGAACGGATCGGGCACGATCCAGCGCTTGACGGTGATATCGCCTTGCCAGCTGCTGGACGGCAAAGGGAGCTCGTCCCGACGGGCCAACTGCGGATAAACGAGCAGCTCCGCTTGATGCTTTTGCTGTGCCGAGGCCGCTTGCAGACCAAGCACGTCGCCAATCGACACGGCCACCGTCTCCAGCCGGTACCAGCCGCGCTTCATGCAGCGGACGCGGTGACGGCGAATCATTTTTGTATACGGCATGAGACTGAATAAGCTTTTGTGATTCTGGAACAGATCCCCGGCGCTGACGTCGAGGTTCGTTTGCTGCTGAAAAAGCAGTCCGGCCGGCAGCATCGCCTCCAGCCGCAGCCAAGGCAGCGGGAGCGGCTTGCGGTTGACGATCGTTTCGATCATCGTCAGCTCCTCGCCGGCGTGCAGCCGCTGCCGGTCAAATTCCCGCGTCACGCGCAATCCGCGAAAGCCGAGCTTGCGGTACAGCCGATGCTGGGCAAAAAAAAGCGCGGCAGCGATCAACAAGATCCAACTGATCCCCATCGCCGTTTACCCGATTTGCTCTTCCGTTGGCACAGGCGTCTGCGCCAGAATCGTCGTCAGCATCGCCTCCACCTGCTTCTCCGGCTGACGCACGCGAGTGGCCAGCAGCACGCGATGGGTCAGCGTCGGCTTGACCATCGCCTTGATGTCGTCAGGCAGCACGTAGTCGCGTCCGCGAAGCGCCGCCCGCACCTGCGCGCATTTCAGCAGCGCCCGCGCCCCGCGCGGACTGACGCCAAGCGCGACATCGGGATGCTGGCGCGTGCGTTCGACCAGCTCGGCGATATAGCGCAGCAGCGCTTCGTCGACGCGCACTTGCGCGTGTTGCCGCTGCGCCTCCAGCAGCTCGGCCCGGCTGACTACGGGAGCCAGCTGCTCCAGCGGATCGTCCTGCCGGTACAGCCGCAAAATGTCGACTTGCTCTGCCGTCGACGGATAGCCCATCGGGATTTTAAGCAAAAAGCGGTCAAGCTGCGCCTCCGGCAGCGGAAATGTGCCTTGGTTTTCCACCGGATTTTGCGTCGCAATGACGAGAAACGGCGCTTCCAGTGCGCGGGTTTCCCCGTCTATGGTCACCTGGCGCTCCTCCATGCACTCCAGCAGACTCGATTGCGTGCGCGGCGTAGCGCGGTTGATTTCGTCGGCCAGCACAATGTTGGCGAACAGCGGACCTGGACGGAATTCGAATTCGCTCGTTTTTTGATTGAAAAAATGAATCCCGCTCACATCGGATGGCAGCAGATCCGGCGTAAACTGGATGCGCTTGAACACGCAGTCAACCGAGCGGGCCAGCGCCTTGGCCAGCAGCGTTTTGCCCGTGCCCGGCACATCCTCCAGCAGCACGTGGCCCGAGGCGATCAGCGCGATCAGCAGCAGCTCGACGGTTTCATTTTTGCCCACCACAGCCCGGCCGACATTGCCGGCCACCGTCTGCGCAAGCGTTTGCATTTGGGTCAATTCCATCTGACACATCAACCTCCCGGGAATGATTGCTGTGTCTATCATCTCATATTCGGGAGGATTTGGGAAATGGTGAGGGGGTGGTAGCGGGAGTTTTCAGCGTGAGATCGTCTGTACAAGATGAGCGATGCGTGAGATATGGACATAAACATCGCTGTGGCGGACAGAGAATGGACAAGGTACGTTGTCGTGTATCGCAGGCAGCAGGAAAAAGCCGGAATTTAATGTAATTCTACATAAGATGACCTACGCTTACGCCAGTGCTGGACAATAGTCGGCGCAGCTTGTACAGAGGAAATTTTTGAAAAATGATGCTTGTCAGATTGCCCGGGTTCATGTAGAATGAAACCTGTGTCTTTGACACTTGAATGTGTGGAGCCGTGGTGTAGAGGCCTAACATGCCTGCCTGTCACGCAGGAGACCGCGGGTTCGAATCCCGTCGGCTCCGCCATTTCCCAAATCAGCTTTGCGGCCCTTGCGGCCCGATCTTTCATATTGAAATGACCAGAGCAGAACGCGATGTCTGCTCTTTTTGTATTCGGCGGGGAGTGTGAGGGAGATGATGCGACGGGGACGTTTTGCGCCGACGCCGTCCGGCCAGTTGCATATGGGCAATGCGTTCAGCGCACTGGCGGCATGGCTGCAGATTCGTCAGTCCGGTGGCGTGTTTGTACTGCGGATCGAGGATATCGACAAAGCCCGCTCGCGGGCGGCGTTTGCTGAGCAGATGATGGACGAGCTGCTGTGGCTGGGGCTTGGTTGGGACGAGGGACCGCGGGTCGGCGGGCCGCACGCGCCATATGAGCAGAGTCGGCGCGAGGCATTGTACGCCGCTGTGTTGGAGCGCTTGGAAGCCGCTGGGCATTTGTATCCGTGTTATTGCAGCCGCAGCGAGCTGGCGATGATCGGCAATGCGCCGCACGGGCTGGCCGCCGAAGGGGGCGCTTATCCCGGCTGGTGCCGCGGGCTGACCCCGCAGGAGCAGGAGGCCCGAGCAGCGGCCAAAACGCCGGCGTTGCGCTTCATCATGCCGTCACAGGCGCTGCCGTTCGACGACGCGCTGCTCGGCCCGCAGCTGTATACGGGCGACAGCCTCGGCGACTTTGTCGTCAAGCGGGCCGACGGCATGTTCAGCTACCAGCTGGCCGTCGTCGTCGATGATGCCGCGATGGGCATCACCGACGTGCTGCGCGGCGCGGACCTGCTGGACTCGACGCCGCGCCAGCTCGCGCTCTACGCCGCGCTCGGCTTGCCGGCACCGCGCTTCGCGCATGTGCCGCTGCTCGCCGACGCTGCCGGCGAGCGGCTGTCCAAGCGCGACAAGTCGCTGACGCTGGCCGCCCTGCGCGAAGCGGGCGTACCGGCGGAGCGTCTGCTCGGCGCGCTGGCGTATACGGCCGGATGGATCGACCGGCCGGAGCCGGTGAAGGCCGGAGAGCTGATTCCGGCCTTCGGGCCTGTGCGGTCAGCGGCAGATCTGAAGCTGACCGTCAGCGAGCCGCTGCTGCAATGGCTGCGGGCGTAGGAGCTGGAGCCAGCGCAGTAGGCTGGTCTGGCGGCTCCCGGAGCGGAGCTGGCCGAACGGCGGCTTGTGGGCCCGGCAACCCGGCAGTTCCGCAACCCTGCAGTCCGAAGGCGGGGCCGCATACAAGGCTGCGCTTGAGGCCGCATACCAGAACCTGCGCACAAGCATCCGCGTTATCGCCGATTCATCCGGCTGGCGCGGTTTTTTTCTTTTTAGCTGACAGCTTTATTGCCTTGAGAAGCCTGGGTCGGCGGCTCAGTTTTGGCGGCTCCGTAATCCCGTCCGTCCTCCTGTCTGCTCCGCCATTCGACGCTTTGAACGAACAGTCCGCTGCCCGCCGCAACGGGTTCAAAAATATTCCAAAACCGACAAGGATTTTGCCGGCGACGCGCCGAATTTGGAGATCAGCCAGAAATAAACCCAGTTTGTTGTAGAAAGAGGATGTGACTCCTTTGAAGTTGCTCAAAATCGCACTGTCCGGCGCGCTTGTCGCCGGACTGCTGCTCCCCGGCGCAGCGCTTGCCGCCGTCGCGCCGTTCGATACGAATCAGGATGGAGCGATTCGTATCGACGATGTCGCCGCGTACCTGCAATCGGCCGCGGTGCAAGACATCAACGGCGACGGCTTCACCGACGCCGCCGATATCGCTGCCCTGCTGCGCCAGATCGCGCCGCTCGTCGCGGACGCGCCCGCTGTGGGCAGCGTAGCCGTTCGGGTCGTCGATCAGCTCGACGAACCCGTCAACACCGCTGCCGTCACACTGAACGGCAGCGCCGCCCAGGCCGTGTCCGACGGTCACGGCCGCTACACCTTTGCCGGCGTGCAGCCCGCCGCCGGCAACACCGTCTCCGCTTCGGCGTATGACCGAAGCGTCAGCTCCGCGAGCCCGTTTGCGGTGCTCGCGGGTGAAGAGGCGCAGCCCGCGAAGCTGCGCCTGGAGCTGCCGACCGTCACCGTGAAGGGGACGGTCTGCTCCGAGGACCTGCAGCCGCTCGTCGGCGTGCAGGTCAAGGCCGGCAGCGCCGACGCGGCGCCGGCGGCGCTGACCGATGCGCTCGGCCGCTTCGAGCTGGCCGGGGTGCCGGTCGGCGAGCGCAGCTTTACCGTGACGTCGGCGACGTACGGGCTAGGCGGCTTTAGCGCCGATGTGGCCGAGGGCATGGCCGACATCGCTTACGAGATGACCGGCGTGAAGTTCGTCACCGTCTCGGGCATCGCCCAAGACGCGCATTACAATCCGATTGTCGGTGCCAGCATCACGATGCATATGGTTAACGGCTACGAACGGACAACGACGTCCGGAGCGGACGGGCGGTTCAGCTTCAACGACGCAATCGCTAATGTCATGTTCGGCTGGTCGCTGCAGCAAACGGGCTATCGCGGCGCGACCTACACCGGGTTGATGGCTGAGGACAGCGCCACCATCGTCGACAATCCGTTTTATACCGCAGCGGATGTCGAGATCACGGACGCGAATGAAATGCTGTACGCCACCGGCACGATGGCAGATAGCCTCAAGGTCAGTCTGGGCGGCTACTCAGGTATCGCCAAACGTTCGACCACCGGCTATGCGCTGTACAAATCGGACGAAGCGGATCATCAGACCGCTTATGTGCGTGATTTTAATACGCTGCGTGCGGCATTGGCCGATCCAGATGTCAGTACCGTGTACATTACGACGTCTTTTAGTAACCCGAGCGAAAACATCGTGTTACCTAACCGCGAAATTACGATCAAAAGCGATAGCAACCAACTGATCGAAGCGGGCTCCGTCGCCAATGACTCTGTGCTGATTCATTACGAAAACGTCAGCATCGTCGAATACAGCGGTTCCGCTTAGGGGAGGTCCGCCTGCACATTGGGGGCCTGACTACTGTCGTCTCGCACCGTCCGGCCGGTGAGCCGAGCGCCTTTTGCGGGTCCTGCTGCTTGGACGGGGATTTCGAGCGTCTCGGGCCTGTCCGACCTGTTCGAAATTGTCCGGTCAGTCCGTCCGGATCGGCCCGCCCGCGCGCCCCGGAGCTCGCCGCCGTGTGCCACAGCCCGCGCGCCCCGGAGCTCGTCCGCCGTGTGCCACCGCCCACGCGCCCCGCTGCCCTGCGCCACCTGCCGCTGCGGGCCGACGGCGCAGTCGCCGCTGTTACACACCGGCCCAATACGCCAAAAACCTCCACGCCCGCACGCCGCGGAAGTGGAGGTTCTTTTTGCATCCGATCAATTATACAGTCGCGAAAACAAACCGCTCCAGCACGTGCCGCACGCCGTCGTCATTGTTGCTGAGCGTAATAAAATCGGCAATCGCCTTGAGCTCCGGCCGCGCGTTGTCCATCGCTACGCCAAGTCCGGCAACCTCCAGCATCTCGCGGTCGTTCCACGAGTCGCCAACGCCGATCACCTGATCGAGCGTACAGCCGAAATGGCCGGCAAGGAAGCGCACCGCATGGCCCTTGGTGCCTTCGCGATGCATGAATTCGAGATAGTTCGGCTTGGATTTCGTAATATGAAGCCTTTCGCCCAACTGCGGCTGCAGCTCGGCCAGCAGCGCGTCGCATACATGCGGCTCGTCAACGATCAGCAGCTTGGGCTGCGGAATGTCGATCCATTGGCGCAGGTCGCCGACGATGTAAGGCGTTTTAGTCAGACCGACGTATTTTTTAATCTTGTCGTTGTCTTCGCCCGCATACAGCTGATCGCCGTGATAAAGCTGCAAGTGCAGCTTGCGCTGCTCGCAAAAATCGAGCAAAAATCTGGCGCAATCGACCGGCACTGTCCGCTCGTAAAGCACGTTCTCGTCGAGCAGGTTTTTGACAACCGCTCCCTGGTAGGTGATAATCGGCACATTAAGCCCGATTTGCCGGGCGATTTGGGCAGCGGAAGGAAAGCTGCGGCCCGTAGCAATCGTCACCGTCACGCCCAGCTCGGCGGCTTGGCGAATAGCGTTTGTTGTTTCCTCGGAAATCGTCAGATCGTCGCGCAGCAGCGTATCGTCGAGATCGACGGCCATTAATTTGTAGGTCATTGTTGGTTCTCTCCCATCCGGTTCAAGCTCTGTCTGTAGCATTTCTGCTTCTAAGCATACCGGAAGCGCGAAGGTTTGGCATTATTTTTTTCAAAGGAATGGAGTGGAAAAAAATGACTTTGCTTTATACGCAAAAGCTGGAAGCCTGCCTGCGCGACCGCGGGAATCGGCAGATCAAGCCGGCGATGGAGGCTTATCAGCGCAATCAGTTTCCGTTTCTTGGCATTCGCAGCCCGGAGCTTGCCGTGCTGCTGCGCGCTTTTTGGCAAGAGGAGGGACTGCCTGCAGCCGATGAGCTGCTGATTGTGGTCGCCGAGCTGTGGGCGCTGCCGGAGCGTGAATATCACTATGCGGCGATGCAGTTGCTGGAAAAAAGGCGCAAGCTGCTGACTCCGCAGTCGCTGGCACTGCTGGAGCGATTGATTGTCGATAAAGCCTGGTGGGATACGGTGGATTTGCTGGCTTCCCAAACAGTCGGCGGCTTGCTGCTCCGGCATCCCGAGCTGATCGACGACGCCGTGGCCCGGTGGATGGCATCCGGCCATATGTGGCTGCAGCGGACCGCGCTGCTGTTTCAGCTTAAATACAAGCAGCGAACCGATACGGAGCTGCTGTTCGACTGTATCCGGCGGCTGGCCGGTTCGCGGGAGTTTTTCATCCGTAAAGCGATCGGCTGGGCGCTGCGCGAATACGCCAAAACCGACGCGGCTGCGGTCCGCGCCTTCGTCGCCAGCGTTGAGCTGTCGCCGCTTAGCGTGCGGGAAGCGCTCAAGCGCGTAGCGTCTGCCGAACCGACAAATGAACTTGACAATATAGGGTAGGGGGGTATACTATGATGGAGAAAGCTTTTTGAAATCATGTTGACGAGGTGAAGCGTCATGCCACATACAACGAGGGCTTCCGCATCCAGTGGCCCTGCCCAGGACGGAGCGAACGAGCAAGCGACCTTGCAAATAACCGGAATGACCTGCGCCGCGTGCGCGAGCCGCATCGAACGGGGCTTGCGCAAGCTGGAGGGCGTGGCTGACGTTAACGTCAATTTCGCCTTGGAAAAAGCCGCCGTCACCTTTAATCCGTCCGTGACCGGACTGCCCCAGCTCGAGCAGACGATTGCCAAGCTGGGATACGGCTCTGTCCGGCCTCCTGAGCCCGGGGCAACGGAGGCTCCCGATCAGAACGCGGAATTGGCCGGGCATAAGCGGCACTTATGGATATCCGCGCTGTTGTCGGCGCCGCTGCTGTGGGCGATGGTCAGCCATTTTTCATGGACCTCCTGGGTATGGCTGCCGGAGTGGCTGATGAACCCTTGGATACAGCTGATTCTGGCGACGCCGGTGCAGCTTTATATCGGGTGGGGTTTTTATAGCGGCGCCTACAAGGCGCTGCGCAACGGAAGCGCAAATATGGATGTGCTGATTGTGCTCGGCACATCGGCTGCGTATGTGTACAGCTTGTTTTTAACGCTGCAATGGGCGCTGCGGCCTGACGAAACCGGCGGGCATGTGCATATGCCGCAGCTGTATTTTGAAACGAGCGCTGTGCTGATTACACTGGTGCTGCTCGGCAAACTATTCGAAACGATGGCCAAAGGGCGGACGTCTGCGGCGATTCGTTCGCTGATGAGTCTGCAGGCCAAGACGGCGATGGTTGTTCGAGGCGGCCAGGAGCTGGCGATTCCGGCCGAAGAGGTGATTCCCGGCGACATCGTGCTCATTCGTCCGGGGGAGAAAATTCCCGTTGACGGCGTCGTGCTGGAGGGCGGCTCTACGGTCGATGAATCGATGCTGACGGGGGAAAGCCTGCCTGTGGACAAACAGGTCGGCGACAGCGTCGTCGGCGCAACGCTTAATAAGCACGGCGTGCTGCGCATACGCGCCGATAAGGTCGGCCGCGATACGGCGCTTGCGCACATTATCCGCGTGGTCGAGGAGGCGCAGGGCTCGAAGGCGCCGATTCAGCGTGTTGCCGACCGGATTTCCGGTATTTTTGTGCCGGTGGTGATTGGGCTGGCGGCTGCGACTTTTCTCCTCTGGTATCTGCTTGCAAAGCCGGGGGACTTTCCCGCTGCGCTGGAGAAGGCGATTGCCGTGCTGGTTATTGCCTGCCCCTGCGCGCTGGGGCTAGCCACGCCGACCTCGGTCATGGCCGGCTCCGGCCGCGCCGCCGAGCTTGGCATTTTGTTCAAGGGCGGCGAGCATTTGGAGTCGGCGCACCGGCTGGAGACGATTGTGCTGGATAAAACCGGCACGGTCACGGCAGGCGCGCCGCAGCTTACCGACGTGCAAGTTGCATCCGGCTGGAGCGATGCCGAACTGCTGCGGCTGCTGGGCGGTGCGGAGCGCGGCTCGGAGCATCCGCTGGCCGAAGCGATCGTGGCCGGCGTCCGCAGCCGCGGCATCGAGCCGCCGCTGGCCGAGACGTTCGCCGCGCTGCCCGGCTTTGGCGTCAGCGCCGCGGTCGAAGGCCGCGCCGTGCTGGCCGGGACGCGGCGGCTGATGGCCGAGCGCGGCGTCAACGTAGCCGCGGCGCTGCCGGAGCTGGAGCGGCTGGAGGCGGCGGGCCGGACGGCGATGCTCGTCGCCGTCGACGGCGTATACGCCGGGCTTGTCGCGGTCGCCGACACGGTGAAGCCGACCTCATCTGCCGCGGTCGCCCGGCTCCGGGCGCTTGGCTTGCAGGTCGTCCTGCTGACCGGCGACAATGAGCGGACCGCCCGGGCCATCGCCGCGCAGGTCGGCATCGACCGCGTCGTCGCCGAGGTGCTGCCCGAGGGCAAAGCCGCCGAAATCAAGCGGCTGCAAGCCGAGGGGCAGCGCGTGGCGATGGTCGGCGATGGCATCAACGACGCCCCTGCGCTGGCTGCTGCCGATATCGGCATGGCCATCGGCACCGGAGCCGACGTGGCGATGGAGGCGGCCGACGTTACGCTG
Source organism: Paenibacillus athensensis (assembly GCF_004514475.2). Lineage (GTDB taxonomy): Bacteria > Bacillota > Bacilli > Paenibacillales > NBRC-103111 > Paenibacillus_AL > Paenibacillus_AL athensensis. The sequence continues at coordinate 214,125 of NZ_MYFO02000015.1, forward strand.
ATGCGCGGCGATTTGAACGCGATTGCCGACGCCATTGTGATGAGCCGCCGGACCATGCGCAATATCCGGGAAAACCTCATCTGGGCGCTCGGCTACAACACGCTGGGTATTCCGATTGCTGCTCTGGGTCTGCTGGAGCCGTGGGTAGCGGGAGCGGCGATGGCGCTGAGCTCGGTTTCAGTTGTGCTTAACGCTCTGCGCTTGCAGCGCGTCAAGCTGTAAAGCGGTTCAGGAGCGCTGACGTGCGAAGCGGATGCAGGTCCGCTGCGTTCGGCACCGCGCGACTATCGAAGCGTGGTGCCGGCTATACGGTTCCCGGTAGTGTTCGGACCGCTCGACTTCCGGGATGCGGCGACGGAAGCTTCGGTTGCCGTTTGCATGGACAGCATACGCCAGAGGGGTATAATAGAGAGAGGAGGTGCGACATGGCAACCAAGGGCAGGAGTAACACAAATCAGGGTCAGGATCTGCCGGCTGCGGGTGCGGCGGGGACGGACCGGACAGACGGCAGCGACCGTCATGACGGCGCTGTTCGCGAAAAGTCTGAGCAGCAGGCCGAAGCAGCAGCTCGAGCGAGTCGAGCGAATACCGCGCTCCATACAGGCGGTGCAGGTCCAACGGATCAAGCCGACCATGCTGGTCATGCGGCCCATGCCGGCAAACACGGTCGCAAAAGCCACCATTCCGATAAATTAAAAGCCGATTTAACAGCGCGTCTGAATCGGATCGAAGGACAGGTGCGCGGCATAAAAGGCCTCATAGATAAAGACACGTATTGCGACGACGTGCTGCACCAGATTGCAGCCGTGCAGTCGGCGTTGAACGGGGTGGGCAAGCTGCTCTTGTCCGGGCATTTGAAAAGCTGTGTCGTCGAACGCATTCAGGAAGGCGACATGGACGTTGTCGACGAGCTGTTGAAAACCATGAATACGCTCATGAAATAAAATCAAGCAACAGGAAAGGAAGTGTATCGAATGTCCAGCATTACATTGAAAGTAGAGGGTATGTCCTGCCAACATTGCGTTCAATCGGTAGAACAGGCGATGAAGGAGCTTGGCGCATCGGGGCGAGTTAATTTGGCGAGTAAAGAAGTGACCGTGGAGTATGACGAAAGAAAGACGAGCCTTGCGGCCATTCAAGCGGCGATTGAAGATCAAGGCTACGACGTCGTTCAATAAAGGAGCCTAAGCAGGATGAGCGGATTTGCCGGAAAAAAAGTAGCGATCACCGGCGCGGCGCGCGGTATCGGCAGGGAGCTGGCGCTGGCTTATGCAGCGCGTGGAGCCCACTTGGCGTTAGCCGATCTTGACGCCGAGGGGCTGACGCAAGCGTCGGAATGGATCGCAAGTCAAGCAGGAGCGCAGCAGCCGCTGATCCGCGAGCTGGATTTGCGCAGCCCTGACGACATTGTCGGGTGGTTCAAGGAGCTGGATCGTACATGGGGGCGGCTGGACGTGCTGATCAACAATGCCGGGCTGGGCATTTGGAAATCGCCGCTGGAGCTGTCCGTTGACGAGTGGGATTGGGTCGTCAATACGAATTTGCGCGGCGCGTTCCTCTGCTCGCGGGAAGCCGCCCGGCTTATGCAGGACGGCGGAGGAGCCATCGTCAATATCGCTTCCACCCGGGCGTTGATGTCGGAGCCGGGCTCCGAGGCGTACGCCGCCTCCAAGGGCGGATTGCTGGCCCTTACGCATGCAATGGCGCTGTCGCTGGGCGCGTCCGGCATTCGCGTCAATGCGATCAGCCCGGGCTGGATTGAAACGGGTGATTACAGCAAGCTGCGTCCCGAGGACCATGCGCAGCACCCTGCTGGCCGGGTTGGCCGTCCGGCAGATCTTGTCCGCGCCTGCTTGTATTTGACGGATGCTGAGAACGATTTTGTCACCGGCGAAAATCTCGTCGTTGATGGCGGCATGACGCGCAAAATGATGTACGCGGAGTAAACGTTCCGCCTGTTACAGCTACAAGCATCGGGCGCAGCTATCATCGGTGGGTTAATATCGGCAATTTCGGTAAATCGAATTGTGCGCGTCCTTGCCGTCCGCCGTGGCGACGCTTGCGGCCGTTGTTCATTTCATCAATAAAGGCGTGGGCCAACTGCGGCCCACGCCTTTTCCACCCTTTTTACAAAAGGGTCGGTCGATGTCTTAATCCAACAAATCGTTTGCTTTCCTCGTCCCACAGCCGATATCTAAGCGCCTGCAGGCTCAATCGAAATCCGATGGCTGGAACGTTTTTCAGAACAGCATTGCTCTCGTGTATGCGCTGCAAGTGATAATTCGGGGCCTGAGGAGCCAAATGATGAATATGATGAAAGCCGATATTCCCCGTCATCCATTGCAAAATTTTTGGCAGCTTGTAATAGGAACTGCCTTGTACTGCTGCACGCACATAATCCCATTCGTTCGCATGCTCGTAATACGAATCCTCGAATTGATGCTGCACATAGAACAGCCAGATGCCCGCCGCGCCCGCCAGGTACAGTATTGCCCCTTGAATCAGGAGCACCTCTTTCCAACCGAATAACCAGCATAGCAGCCCCATCAAGCAGACTAGCATGGCGTTTGTGAAGTACGTGCTTATGCGCTCTTTTCGTTTGGCGTCTTTCCGGTTTATGCGATATTCAATCATGAAAATAAACACGGGGCCGAGACCGAACATAACCAGCGGATTGCGATATAGCCGGTATCCGAGGCGTTTCCAAGGGGAAAGGGCCGCATATTCCCTGGTCGTTAACGTCCAGATATCTCCTGTGCCTCTGCGGGATAAATTCCCGCTGGTCGCGTGATGAACGGAATGCTCATTTTTCCATTGCGCAAAGGGGAAGAAAGTCAGGATGCCGGTAATCGTTCCGACAATTCCATTGGCCTTTTTTCCTTTGAAAAAGGATTGATGACAGCAATCATGGAAAATGATGAAAATCCGGATCAGGAATCCCGCAGCCGGAATTGTCAACGCTAACGCAATCCAGAACGAAATCGCCAAGCTGGCATAAGCAAGGCCCCAGAGCAGAATAAACGGCACGATACTGTTAATCAATTGCCAGATGCTTTTTCTTAAATCCGACTTGCAGTGAGCAGCCACATCTTTTTTCCAGCTAGTGAATTCTTGCAGTGATTTCATTGCAGCCCTCTTTTCTTGAAAATCTCAGGAAGTAACGAAGGGATGAGCTTCCCCAACGGCTTGGTTCGCCTTCGGAAATCATCATTTTCCCGCTTTCCTGTCTTTGCTGGCGCGATTCTTGCACAGGTTGACATGGCCTGGTTTTCTCTGCGAACCGTGCTTGCTGGAATAAAAACGAATAATGTCATCAACCGTAGAAAACATGACATTGACATTCGGATCGGGTGTATTTGTTTTGATAAAAAAACCACTTTTCTGATGGAAGACCATCTTTTTTTAAAAATAATAAAGGGTGGCGCTCATGCGCTCACGCCGTATCGGCAATCTAAAGAAAACAAAAAGCCGCTCATTCCGAGCAGCTTTTTTCTACATGCTTACAGCTTTGTTACATTCTCGGCCTGAGGGCCGCGATTGCCTTGCGTCACATTGAATTGAACGCGTTGACCTTCGTCCAAAGAACGATAGCCGTCTTCTTGAATGGCGCTGAAATGCACAAACACGTCATTTCCGTTTTCAACTTCAATGAACCCAAAGCCCTTTTCCGAATTAAACCATTTCACTGTACCTGTTTGCATAAAATTCCTCCAAAAAACGTATTAACACGATCACTAGATATTTGGAAAATCAACATTGATGTCCGCTAATGTTTCGGTTAAGATAAGAATACTATGTCCGCTAAGGTAAGTCAAGAACAGATTGGAGGGTGCACATCATGAAAGAGGGGCCAGGCATCTCGGAACAAGGGGAGGGCGTGACGAGTCGTTTCATCCATGCGCTCGCTGTACATAGAGAGTTGAGTCCCAAAACGCTGAAGGAATACGCAAGCGATCTAAAACATTTTATTGCCTGGTGTGAAACCGTCGATGGCCCGGGAGAAGCCATTCACATTGAACGTATCGCGACATCGACGCTGGTGCGTTACCGGGAGGCCATGCAGATGGACATGGAACTAAAGCCGGCGACTGTGAATCGGCGGCTGGTCACGCTGAAACGATTTTTCGACTGGGCGGCTGCGGAAGGAACGATTGGTGAAGACCCGTCAAAGTCGGTAAAGCTGGTACCCGAGCCAAGGACAAGCCCGCGGCAAATGACGGACCAGGAAGAAAGCGCCTTGCTTGCTGCAACCCGGAGGCTGGGCTCCCTCCGAGACCAGACCATCGTTTGCGTCATGCTCCACACGGGCTTGCGGCCCATGGAAATTTGCGATTTGCTTCCCGGGGATATCCGGATCAGCGATGTTGGGAGTTGTCTGACTGTGCGCTCCGGGCTACGCAACAAGTCGCGCGAGGTTCCTTTGAATGCGGTGTGCCAAGCGGCGTTGACCGATTATCTGGCAAAACGCCCGGCGGAAGCTTCCTATCTGTTCGCATCGGAAAAAACCGGCGCCCGATTAACGGAGCGCGCCTTGCGTCATCTGATTCAAAAATATATGAAAGCCGCCCGGCTCGAAGGGCTGCGCGCGCACGATTTGCGCCACCGATTCGGTTACGTCATGGCAGCGAATATCGCCTTGCACCGCTTGTCGCAAATGATGGGGCACGATCATGTGCATACCACCATGATTTACAGCAAAACAACCCGTGGGGAGCTTCAGGCGGAAACCGTAGAAACAACGGGATAGACTGCTAGTGCCGGCGGAGGGGAGGGGCAAAAGAGGTCCCTGATCGCCAGACGAGGCAAGGCCGGCACCCCGCTCCTAAGCCGCGTGCGGCGCTGAAGGCGGGAATTGTCCGTCAACGGTCAACGGGAAGAAGCGTTTCATTCGGGAAAGGAGAACGTTTATGAGCGACGCGACAGCCACATGGAACGGCGAGCTTTATATGATAACGGGCAGCTCGCGCGGCCTCGGAGCGGCGCTTGCGGCCGAGCTTTTGCAGCAGGGAGCCTGCGTCGTGGGCATCGCCCGCACCGGCCTCTCTGCGGAGCAGAGCGCCGCTGCTGCGCGCTATGGCGGCCGACTGCGCGCGTTTGCGTACGATTTGACGCAAACGGAGGGCATTGACGCGCTGCTGGGCACGCTGCTGCAAAGCGTAGAGGCCCGCACGGCTGCCAGCTTGACGCTGATCAACAACGCGGGCCGTCTGGCCCCCATTGCGCCTGCGGGGCGCATGGACCCGGCCGAGCTGCAGCTGAGCCTGCAGCTCAACCTGCTGGCGCCGATGCTGCTGACGAATGCCTTCCTGCGGCACGCCGCTGCGTTGCCCGCGGCCCGCAAGCAGGTCGTCAACGTCTCCTCCGGCGCCGGGCGCAAACCCTACCCCGGCTGGAGCGCCTACTGCGCGGCCAAAGCGGGACTCGATCATTTCACGCGAGTCGTAGCGGCCGAGCAGGGCGAAGGGCCGGGGGCAACCCGCCTGATGTCGCTGGCTCCGGGCGTCGTCGACACCGACATGCAGGCGGAAATCCGGGCCTCCTCGGCCGACAGCTTCCCGCAGCTCGAACGGTTTGTGCGCCTGTTCGAAGACGGGCAGCTGCAGTCGCCGGAAGCGACGGCCCGGCATATGGTGCGCCTGCTGCGCGATCCGGTAGCCGCCCAAGCCGCCGTGCTCGATCTGCGCGATTTCATCGGCCCGTCCGCCGACTAGCGCAGTCTGGCCTCGACGGCGTCCGGCTCCCTGCGGCTGTGAGGCCGTGCGCCCATCAGCCGCCTGAGCCCTCACGCCGTGGCCGCGCTTTCACTGCGGCAGCGTGTTATCTGCGCGCTTGCGCCAGACATCCCGTCGTCGTTGCAGCCTCCCGCACTCTCACGCCATTACGCGTGACTGTGCACGCCAGCCGCGCGTCCCACAGGGCGGCGCATTACAGGCGATCTTGCGCCGCCCGCGCCCGGTCGTCCACGATATAACAAACGCCCCGCAGCGGCGGACCGTTCCGGTCCGTGCTGCGGGGCGTTCTTATTGCCTACGCTGTCTTTACAAGCGATGCCCTTACTGGATGCTGCCGCGCACGCTGCCGCCGCCCTTCTCCAGCTCGGACGTGCAGAACTTGCAGCGCGTGGCGCGGGCCGGAATGTCCGACAAGCAATGCGGGCATTCCTTAGTCGTGGCCGGCGCTTTTTCCTTGGGTTCCTCTTTTTTGCGCATGCGGTGCAGCTGCTTGACCACCATAAAAATCACAAAAGACACAATCAGAAAATCAAGAAAAGTCGAGATAAATTGTCCATAGTTGAACGTTGGCGCGCCTGCTTTTTTGGCCGCGTCCAACGAGGCATAAGTTTCCCCGTTCAGCGCAATAAACAGATCGGTGAAGTTGACCTGTCCCAGCAACAGACCGATCGGCGGCATCACTAGATCGTTGACGATCGACGTGACCACCTTGCCGAAAGCGCCCCCGATGATCACACCGACTGCCAAATCGAGCATATTTCCCTTGAAAGCAAATTCTTTGAATTCTTTGAGCATAGCAACCTCCAAGCGCAAATGATTGATAGCATTGTAGCACAATTGGGGGGCTCTGTTCAAAAAGAAAGCCGACTCGCCGCCCTCATTCGCCGGCTTCGGCCAGCAGCTCGCCAAGCGCTTGCAGCAGCAGCGCGTTTTCCTCCGGCGTGCCGACGGTGATCCGCACATGCTCCGGCAAGCCCCAGGAGCCGCCGTTGCGGACGATGATGCCTTTGCCGAGCAAGCGCTCATACAGCTTCTGCGCATCGGAGCCAAGCCGCGCCAGCACGAAATTGCTCATGCTTTCCGTGTACGTGACGCCAAGCTGCCCGAATCCGGCGTAAAGCTGCCGTCGCCCCTCGTCATTCATCCGCCGGGAGGCTTCGACAAACGCGTCGTCGTCGAGCGCTGCTGCACCGGCAGCTTGCGCCAGCGCGTTGACGTTGAACGGCTCCTTCACCTTGCGGATCGCGGCAATCACCGCTGCCGGGGCGGCGGCGCAGCCGATGCGCAGTCCGGCCAGACCGTAAATTTTCGAAAACGTCTGCAGCACGACGACCGGCAAGCCGCGGCGTACGAAGTCCAGACCGTTTGCGTAATCGGCTGCGGTCGCGTAGTGGCCGTAAGCGGCGTCAACGATCAGCAGCGTGCGCGGCGGCAGTCCGGCCAGCAGCAGCTCCAGCTCCGCCTGCGGCAAATAGGTGCCGGTCGGATTGTTCGGGCTGCACAGGTAGACGAGCTTGGTCTTCGCGTTCACGGCCGCCAGCAGCGCCGCAGCGTTCAAGCCAAAGCCATCGTCGAGCGGCACCGATACGACCGCGGCGTCCATCAGATTGGCGCCAAATTCATATTCGCCGAACGTCGGCGCGGGAATGACGATTTCATCGCCGGCTTCAAGGAACGTTTCGGAGATGAGCCGGATCAGCTCGTCGGCGCCGTTGCCGATCAGCAGCTGATCTTCTTCAAGCGCCAGCTTGGCCGCCAGCGCGCGCCGCAGCCCGACTGCTTCGGCGTCGGGATAACGGTGCAGCTCGCCCAGACAGCGCTCCAGCGCCTCCAGCGCTTTGGGCGCGGGTCCGAGCGGATTCTCATTGGAAGCCAGCTTGATCACCTGTTTCAAGCCGAGCTCCTCGCGCACCTCCCAGATCGGTTTGCCCGGCGTATAATCCTTGATGCGCTCCAGTGTTTTTCGCGGCTTAGGGCTTATCTGCTCTTTCATTCGACACGGCCACCTTTCCAGTTAAACAAATGGAATTACTTTAATGCGATAATTAGATAATATACTAATGCGTTACCATAGTAAAGAATTTTCGTTTCCGCACATAATTTGCTTCAAAACAGTAAAGAATGGTTTAATGGGTTGTGAAACGGGTAATTAATTAGGAGGGATACGATGAGCACGTTCAAATCATGGCTGCAAAACACCAAGCAAGGCTTAACCGATCAGGTGAAGAAGTACAAAAACAAAGATTTTCTTGACGCGGTTGTGGCAGGATGCGCCGTTGTCGCTGCCGCCGACGGCTCGATCGATAGCAGCGAGAAGCAGAAAATGGCTGGCTATATCAGCCGTAGCGAAGAACTGAAGGTGTTTGGCATCAGCGACGCGATTGCGCGGTTCAACCATTTTGCGGGCAATTACGAGTTCGATGCGATCATCGGCAAGCAGGAAGCGCTGAAGACGATCGGCAAATTCAACGGAAAACCCGACATGGGTCGCGTTATTGTTGGGGTCTGTTGCGCGGTTGGAGCGGCCGACGGCGATTTTGATCCTAAGGAGCAGGCGGTCGTGCGCGAAATTTGCGGAGCCTTGGGACTCAATCCAGGGGAGTTTGGCGTATAACATTGACAAAAGTCGGACTTTAGGCCCATAATTAAACTGCTGTAATACGAATCATACGGTCTCCCGACGTCACGTAAAAGCCTCTACTACGCAGGAAATCCTGTCTACTAGAGGCTTTTGCCGCAAAGACGAAAAATTTCTCCAAATTTTTCATCAAATTTGAAACGGGAGATGAATCTGCAGCGTATAGTATGTTCGCCTTGAAAGGAGGTGACCTCAAGCAATGACAATCAGTCTCGTTAAAGGTCAAAAGATCGATCTGACGAAAGGAAACGCCGGTTTATCCAAGGTAACCGTGGGCCTCGGCTGGGACCCGGCCGTCATCGAGAAAAAAGGCTTTTTCGGCACCAAGCGGGAAGCGGTCGCTATCGACTGCGACGCGTCGGCGCTGCTGCTGGATGCAGCAGGCAAGCTGTCCAAGGATAACAATCTGGTATGTTTCTATAATAGAGCAAGCGGCTGTCAGTCGGTCGTGCATTCCGGCGACAACCTCACCGGGGAAGGCGACGGCGACGACGAGCAGATCTTCATCGATCTGGCGCGCGTGCCGGGCGATGTGCATAAAATTTTGATCGTCGTGAACATTTACCAGGCGGAAGCCAGAAAGCAGCATTTCGGCATGGTCCAATCCGCGTATATTCGCGTGTTGAACAGCCAAAACGGACAGGAGCTTGTCAAATTCAACCTGACCGACAACTACTCGGGCATGACCGCTCTTTTGACGGGCGAAATTTACCGTCACGACGGCGAATGGAAGTTTGCCGCGCTCGGAGCTGGCGATCACGCCGTACATATCGATCATCTGGCCGCCAAATACAAGTAAGACCAAATTTGATAAAGAGGTGTATACACATGGCAATCAATTTAACAAAAGGTCAAAAAGTAGATCTGACGAAAACAAATCCGGGCTTGGCCAAAATCACGGTCGGTCTCGGCTGGGACACGAACAAATACGACGGCGGCAAGGATTTCGACCTCGACGTCTCAGTTTTTGCCGCGAACAGCGAAGGCAAGGTCGCATCCGAGAAGGATTTCATCTTCTTCAACAACAAGCAGAATGAAAACGGCTCGATTGTTCACTCCGGCGACAACCGCACGGGCGAAGGCGAAGGCGACGACGAGCAAGTCCGCATTGATTTGCCGAACGTACCGGCTGGCGTCGAGAAAATCGCTTTTACGATCACGATTTATGAAGCGGCTGAGCGCAGCCAAAATTTTGGACAAGTTTCCCGCGCTTACGCCCGCATCGTCAATGATGCCAATAACGAAGAGCTGATCCGCTTCGACCTCGGCGAAGATTTTTCGATCGAGACCGGCGTTGTTGTCGGCGAGCTGTACCGTCACAGCGGCGAATGGAAATTCTCGGCGATCGGCAGTGGCTACAAGGACGGTTTGGCCGGCCTGTGCCGCGATTACGGCTTGGCCTAAGACCATACACGAGTGTAAAAAGGAGCTGCAGACATGACCATTAGCTTATCCAAGGGACAGCGCATTGATTTGACGAAAACGAATCCGGGCTTGACCAAGGTCATCGTAGGTCTGGGCTGGGATACGAACAAATACAACGGCGGACACGACTTTGATCTGGACGCCTCGGCGTTCCTGCTCCATCAAGACGGCAAAGCGAAGGACATCAAGGATTTTGTGTTCTACCGCAACCTGAACGCTTATGACGGAGCCGTCGTTCATACAGGCGATAACCGCACGGGCGAAGGCGAAGGCGACGATGAGCAGATCATCATCGATTTCAGCAAGGTGCCGGCGGATATTCAGCGCATTGGCATTACGATTACGATCTACGAAGGACCGGAGCGCGGTCAGAACTTCGGACAAGTGTCCAAGTCGTTCGTGCGCGTCGTGAACGAGCAGACGAATCAGGAAGTGCTGCGCTTTGATCTGGGCGAGGAGTTTTCGGTGGAGACGGCGATTGTGGCGTGCGAATTTTACCGCCATGAGGCCGAATGGAAGTTTCAGGCAATCGGCAGCGGCTTCCAGGGCGGACTGGCTGCGCTGTGCGCCAACTACGGTCTGGACGCGAAGTGATTCGCCGGGCGCGGGGGACGGCGCAGCAGCGCCGCCTCCGGCGCTTACTTTAGAGGATGCGGAAGGAGAACCATCATGGCAGTAACGATTGTGAAGGGACAGAAGGCCGATTTGACCAAGACAAGCCCTGGCCTGCAGCGGCTCACGGTGGCGTTGAACTGGAATTCCCCGGCTCAGGTCGAGCTGGACACCTCCGCTTTTTTGCTGGCGGCCAGCGGTAAAGTAACCGGAGACGAAGACCTCATTTTTTACGGAAATCCGAAAAATTCCTTTATTACATACGTGGAGAAGCAAACCAGCTCTGCGAAAAAGTTTTTCCATATCGATTTGCAGCAAATTCCCGCTGCCGTTGATAAAATTGCGTTTACGCTGACGATTTACGAGGGTGAGCAACGGAAGCAAACATTCGGGCAAGTGACGGACACGGTGATCCGCTTTGCCAATGAAGACAGCGGCCAAGAGCTGCTGCGCTATGAGCTCGGCAACAATTTCTCCGTGGAAACGGCGATCGTCGTAGGAGAGTTATATAGATACAATCAGGATTGGAAGTTCAATGCGGTTGGGGCCGGTTACTCCGGCGGCTTGAGCGCGCTGTGCGGCAGCTTCGGGATTGAAGTCGACGGCGCGCCGGCCGGAGGCTCGTCATCGGGAGCGGGCCAACCGCCTTCCGGTCAGCCATCGCCGCCTGCACCGCCTAAGTCTGCGGCTCCGCCTGCGCCGCCTGCAGCTCCGCCAAGCCCGCCGCCTGCTCCTTCGGCTCCGTCGATTAACTTGACCAAGATTGAGCTGAAGAAAAAAGGCGATGTCATCAATTTGACCAAGCCGTCCGGCGGTATGGGCGAAATTCTGATCAATCTGAACTGGAACCAGCAGCAGGCCAAAAGCGGCGGCTTTTTCAGCCGTAAGACGGGCGGCGTCGACCTTGATCTCGCTTGTTTATACGAGCTCAAGGACGGGCGCAAGGGCGTCATTCAAGCGCTGGGCGAATCGTTCGGCGCGTTGGATCGGCCGCCCTATGTCGCGCTTGACGGCGATGACCGGACGGGCTCGGTGAAAACCGGCGAAAACATCCGCATCAACGGCAAAAAAGTTTCCGAAATCAAGCGCCTGCTCGTATTCGCTTTTATTTACGAGGGCGTTGCCAACTGGTCGCAAGCCGACGGCGTGGTGACGCTCAAGCAGCCAAGCGGTCCGGACATTGTCGTCCAGCTCGACGAGCACGACAATCGCCACCGGATGTGCGCGATTGCGATGATCCGCAACGTAGGCGACGAAACCTTCAGCATTGAAAGGCTCGTGCAGTATTACGCCGGCCACAAGGAGATTGACCAAGCGTATGGCTGGGGCTTGCGCTGGGTGGCAGGAAGCAAATAATTCAATTTAGGTAACGGGGGTTTCTTCGATGGATTGGCTGACGAATTTTTTTAACAGCATTATAGAAAATTACGGGCATTTCTTCTCGTGGAGCGAGGTCGCAAGCACGTTGTCCGATCCGGTAAGCTGGGGCATTATCGCCAGTTTGATCGTGCTGGAAGGGCTGCTTTCCGCCGACAACGCGCTCGTGCTTGCGGTGATGGTCAAGCATTTGCCTAAGGATCAGCAGAAAAAAGCGCTCTTTTACGGTTTGCTAGGCGCTTACGTTTTCCGGTTTCTGGCGATCGGTTTGGGTACATACCTGGTGCAATTTACAGCGATTAAAGTAGCGGGCGGCTTATACCTGTTCTACATCGCGTACAAGGGCTTGTTCAAAAAAAGCGAAGACGAAGAAGCGGCCAATCGGGGATCGTCGTTCTGGAAAACGGTGCTGCTCGTCGAATTAATGGATATTGCCTTTAGTATTGACAGCGTCATTGCGGCTTTCGGTCTGAGCGGCGAGGTATGGGTCCTCTTCTTGGGAGGCATACTGGGCGTATTGATGATGCGGGGTGTTGCGCAGTTGTTCCTGAAGCTGATCGACAAGTACCCCGAGCTGGAGCAAGCGGCGTTTCTGTTAATTGCTCTGATTGCGGCCAAAATGATTCTTGGGGCGTTCCATATCGAAATTCCCCATGTCGCTTTTTTCGCTGTATTGATTGCCGTCTTTGTCGGCACGATCATTTACAGCACGGTCCGCAAGAAGAAACGCGTGCAAGACGGCGCGGAATAAGCGGCGCTGGCGCTGCGGTAATCCCTCCTTCCAGGCAGGAGGGATTTGTTGTCTCGAATTTTTCATGAAGGAGGAATGGCAGCTTGAGGTATTTTCAATATCTGACGCCGGAGGAAGAACAGTCGTTATTTTACGCCACACCCCAGATTTTTGACAATACGTCGAACAAGGAGCTGCTTGCTTATGCGGTAGGCGCGGCGTTATATATGCCGGGGACGCGGGCGAATATCGCCGAAGACCTGCTTGCGCAAAAGCACGAGGGCCTGGCCTCCATCGTGATCGATCTGGAAGACGCCATCGGCGACCAGCAGATTGAGGAAGCGGAAGCTTCCTTGCTGCTGCAGATGCAGCGCATTTCGGTTTTGACATCGTCAGGGGCGCTGCCGACTGCGCGGTTGCCGCTGATTTTTATACGCGTGCGCGGCGAGGAGCAGCTGAAACGGCTGCTGACGCTGCTGGAGGAACGGATTCGGCTGGTGACTGGGTTTGTTTTTCCCAAGTTTACGGAAGAGAACGGCGAAAGCTATTTTTGCATGCTGGAGGCGTATAACCGGACAAAGCCGCAGGGGTATCCCGATTTGTACGGTATGCCGATTCTGGAAAGCTCGACGGTGCTGTTCCGCGAGACGCGGACGGAGGCGCTGCTGGGCATCAAGCGTATTTTAGACCGCTACCACCGTTACGTGTTAAACGTGCGGATCGGAGCAACTGATTTTTCCAGCTTGTTTGGTCTTCGGCGCAGTCCGGATATGACGATTTATGATATTGCGCCGATTCGCGATTGTATCGCGGATATTATCAACGTGTTTGGCCGGATGAATCAGCCGTATGTGATTTCCGGTCCGGTATGGGAATATTTTGCCAATCGCGAGCGCGTGCTCAAGCCGCAGCTGCGTCAGACGCTGTTTGAGGAGAGTCTTGGCGGGCCGCGGGGCCGCCGGTTGCGCATGGAGTACATCAATACGTATGTTGACGGCTTGATTTACGAGGTGATGATGGACAAGGAAAACGGGATGATCGGCAAGACGATCATTCATCCGACGCACATCAAGCCGGTGCAATCGCTGTACACGGTGACGCATGAGGAATACGTCGATGCCGTGAGCATTATTGACAATAATGATGGACGCCTGGGCGTAATCAAAAGCGACTATGCCAACAAAATGAATGAGGTTAAGCCGCATCTGAATTGGGCCCAGCGGATTTTGATGAGATCAAAGGTTTATGGGGTGTTGCATGAACAACAGCATTTTATCTCTCTCCTCCCCGAGCACCAGCACGTCTACCTTTCGCATACTCGGTGATTTGCAGGTCGGGCTGCGGGTAACGGCCAATCCGTATGGCTTGCCGCTTGATGCGTTGTTTGCGCTGGCGGCGCGGATGAACAAAAAGCGCGGTTTTCTGTTCGTCAGCAAGCTGCTCGGCAAGCATATTCCCGTTGCGCCGCATACGCCGCTGCTGGCCGGCGCTGCGCTGGCGCTGCTGCTGGCCGGCGAGCTGGGACTGGCGACCGGGCTGGCAATGACCGGAATGCAGTCGGGCGAAGCAACTGACGAACCTGCGGCTGACAGTCGAATAGAGGCGGAGGAACGAAGCCGCGAGCGGCGGCTGCAGGATAGTCAGGCGTCGCCGAAGTCGGGCGAGCCGGAGCTGCTGGAGCGGCTTTTGCAGCTGACGGTTGCCGGATTGGTTGACCCGGCGCAGGCCGAGGACGCTTATCGGGCGATTATTGACAGCGCGCTGCTTCCGGCGGAGCCGGTGAAGTTTATCGGCTTCGCCGAGACAGCGACGGCGCTTGGGCACAGTATGTACCAAGCGTTTGCCGGCGGCTGCACGTACATCCACACGACGCGCGAGCTGCTGCCGGAGCGGAAGTCGCTGCTCAATTTCGAAGAAGAGCATTCGCACGCGACGACGCACCGCTGCTACGCCGCCGATCCGGGCGTGCTTGACGGCGAGGCGCCGGTGGTGCTGGTGGATGATGAGATGACGACCGGCCGCACGGCGCTCAACATCATCCGCGATATTCACCGGCAGTATCCCCGCCGCACATACTACGTGGCGGCGCTGCTCGATTGGCGCACGGCCGAAGACGAGCGCCGGTTTGCCGATCTGGTGGACGAGCTCGGCGTGACGATCAAGCCCTTGTCGCTGATCAAGGGCGAGTTGAGCGCCGCTGGGCTGCCGCCGGATACAGGCGGCGGGCCGTTGACGGCGGCGCAGATGGACGGCGCAGCCGGAGGGGCCGGCGCGGAACGCGGGGCGCGGTTGGACGGCGGAGCAGCCGAGGAAGCCGGTACCGGCAGCGGCCCTGACGCTGCTGCGGCCAGCACGCCAGAAGAAGCGGGCCGGGGAGATCAGCGGCGGTACGGCGACGTACAGGTGCTGCGGCTGGAGCATCCGTTCGCCCAGGTGGCGGCTGTTTCGGCAGACGGAGCGGGAGTGACGAACGCAGCGCCGTATTTGACCTGTACGGGACGTTTTGGGCTCGATGCGTCCAGTCTAATTGCTACCGACCGGTTCGTCTTACATGCAGCGGAAGCGCTGCGGGCCCATCGTTCGGGCGGTCCGTTATTGTGCATGGGTACAGGCGAGTTTATGTATATTCCGCTGCGGATTGCCGCTTTGCTGGGTGAGGATGTGAGCTTCCAATCGACGACGCGCAGTCCGATCTACCCGCACGATCAGCCGGGCTATGGGGTGCGCTCGGGTTTTACCTATGCGTCACCGGAAGACCCGGAGGTTCGCCATTTTATGTACAATATCGCTCCGGGGCAATATGACGAGCTGTTCGTGTTTATGGAGCGCGAGGTGGACGAAGCGCGGTTGGCCCCTATGCGGGAGGTGCTGCAGAGGCTTGGCATACCGCGCGTGATCATCATCGTTTTTACCGGCACATGCGAGAAACGGGAGGGATAGGGCGATGAGTAACGGTACGGCGATTTGGGGCAAAACGCTGGCCCCACCGGCGCCGCTGGGCAGCTATGCGCCCGGCGACGTCGTTTTTCTGCTCAAGGATGTGAGTGAGGCCCGGCTGGAGCGCCCGACCGAGGATCGTGAGGAAGCGATTCAATCGGGTGTGCATTATTCGGAAATGCTGCCTGTGGAATACAAGCCGACGGCGGAATATCTCCGTTTGTTCCATGAAACGTTGGCTGTATCGGCACGCAAGGTGGCTTTGGCTGCCGGAATTGTCGCGGAGCTGATCCGGCGCAAACGCGGAGATCGCACCGTACTTGTGTCGTTGGCCCGTGCCGGCACGCCTGTCGGCATTTTGATCAAACGGTATTTGCAGTCGGTACGCGGGCTCGATTGGCCGCATTACAGCATTTCGATCATTCGGGGCAAGGGCATCGACGAAAACGCGCTACTATATATGCTGCAAAAGGAAGGCGCGGACCGTCCGCTGCAATTTGTCGACGGCTGGACAGGCAAAGGGGCGATTCGCCGAGTATTGGTTGAAGCGTGTGAAACGTTTGCCAACCGTTACGGCATTCGGCTGAGCGATGATTTGGCCGTGCTGGCCGATCCGGGCTGCTGCTCGGAGACGTACGGTACGCGGGAGGATTATTTGATCCCGAGCGCTTGTCTGAATTCGACCGTATCGGGGCTGATGAGCCGGACGGTGCTGCGGCCCGATTTGATCGGCCCGGACGATTATCACGGCGCGAAGTTTTACCGCGAGTGGTTGGGGGATGACGTTTCCCGGCTGTTTGTGGATACGGTAGCGTCGTATTTTCACGAGGTAGCGGAGGAAGCGGCGGCGGCGGCGGAAGCGCATCTGCGGGCAAAGCCGGCAGCTACGTGGCAGGGCTTGGCCGACATCCGCGCCATTCAGGCCGCTTACGGCATTGACGACATGAATCTGATCAAGCCGGGCGTTGGCGAGACGACGCGCGTGCTGCTGCGCCGGGTGCCGTGGAAAATTCTCGTAGACCGTCCGGACAATCCGAATCTGGCGCATATCCGGCTGCTGGCTGCCGACCGGAATGTGCCGGTCGAGGTGTTTCCGGGCCTGACGTATTCCTGCTGCGGCGTGATTCGGCCGTTGAAGGAGGACCGGGAATGATTTTTGCCAGCGATTTGGATCAAACCTTGATTTATTCGTCCCGTTCGATGGGACCGGATGCCGATCCTGCGCTGTTGGTACCTGCGGAAACGCTAAAAGATCAGGTGGTTTCCTATATGTATGCGCCGGCGTTGGAAAAGCTGAAGCGTCTCGCTGCCCGGTTGACCTTCATTCCAGTGACGACGCGCACGATTGAGCAGTACAAGCGCATCAAGCTGTTTCACGAGCAGTTGACGCCAAGGTACGCTGTGACCAGCAATGGCGGCAACGTGCTGATTGGCGGCGAAGCCGATGCCGAATGGGCGCGTTGCGTACGCGCCAAAACCGCCAAGCAGTCGGCGGCGGCGGCGGAGATTCGCGGACATTTTGCGCGGATTGCCCATAGCGATTGGGTGATGGGCGAACGTTTTTGCGATGAGCTGTTTTATGCCGTCGTCATTCAGCGCGACAAAACGCCGTTGGAAGCGGTGCAGGAGCTGGCGGAGCGGGCTCGCGGGCTCGGCTGGGAGCTGTCGCTGCAAGGGCGCAAGCTGTATTTGATCCCGCAGTGTGTGAACAAAGCGGATGCGCTGCGGTATGTGCGGGAGCGGATCGGTGAACCTACTGTGGCGGCTGCGGGCGATTCCTTGCTGGATCGCGTATTGCTGGATGCGGCCGATTACGCGATCGCACCGCGTCATGGCGAGCTGTTTCGGTCTTTTGGCGATGATGGGGTATATCGTTTCACTGTGCGATCGGGCATTACCGCTGCCGAGGAAATCGCCGATTATGTAGGGAGCTTAATTTGGACGAAGGAGCAAAGGGATGAAAAAGGTTCGCGTGTGGTTTAACCGATGGTTTAGCGTTGCCTATCATTATATGAATTTGATCCGTCACAATCCCGACGGACTGGAATTTGAAATGTACGGCACGCATCCCGATATCCGGCATATGTCGCTGCAGGCTTGCGATCACGCGGAGACGGAGCCTGAGCTGAAAGGCGACGCTTATGTGGAATTTGCGCTCCAGTTTTGCCGTCAGCACGGTATTGATGTGTTCATCCCGCGTCTGCATATGCTCGATATCGCCAAGCACGTCGACGCGTTTGCCGAGCTCGGGACGAAGGTGATTGTTTGCAGCGATGTGGAGCTGCTGAACGCTTTGATGCACAAGGATCGCTTTTATGAAATGGTGCGGCCGGCCGGTATTCTGGCGGTTCCCGATTATTATGTCGCCCAGGACGCCGACGCTTTCCGCACGGCTTACGAGGAGCTGAGCGGCCGGGGGCATCGCGTTTGCTTTAAGCCGACAAGCGCCGAAGGGGGCGTAGGTTTCCGCGTCATCGATAATGCGCGAGATCCGCTTGACGATTTGCTCGGACCGCTGAGCCGCAGCGTCACGTTCGATGAAGCGTACCGCGCGTTGTCGGCGGCGGGCAGCTTTGCTCCGCTGATGGTGATGGAGCATCTGGATGGCTATGAATACAGCATCGATTGTCTGGCGTCGCCGGAGGGGCATCTGATCGCGGCCGTGCCGCGCCGCAAGGCGGGAGGGCGGTTGCGTTTGCTGGAAAACGTCCCCGAGCTGCTCGATATCGCGGCCAAGGTCGCTGCCGCGTACCGGATTCCCTACAATTATAATATTCAGATGAAGTATGCGAACGGTGTGCCCAAGCTGCTGGAAATCAACCCGCGGATGTCAGGGGGGCTGCACGTCAGCTGCTTGAGCGGAGTTAACTTCCCGTATCTGGCTGTGCGGATGGCGCTCGGGCTGGAGGTGCCGGCGGTGCGGCCCAAGTTCGGCATTCTAGCCAGCCATATCGAGCATCCGATGATGATGTGTTCCTTTTAAGCGCGCCTGGAAGCTGACGGATTGATTTGACAGGGGCGAACAGCGAGTCCTACAATGGTCGTAAGACCGTTTGAACCGGGAGAACGAAACCGGGGAACCGATGAGGTGATTCGTTATGCAATTCAAACCGCTGGCCGGCGCCGCGATCGGCACGGCCGTTGCTGCAGCGGCGGGCGTTTGGCTGCCCCATATGCCGCTGCTCGCCGGGCTGCTGCTGCCGCTCGCCGGCTGCGCCTTCGGCAGCTTGCAGCCGCGCCGGGCAGGTGCTGCTCCGCTGCCCGGCGATTTTGTCGCCGACGCCAATCCGGCGTCGGCGGAGGGGCGCGCGCCCCGGCTGGCGGGGCGCGGAGCTGACACGGCCCGCCAACCGGAGCGGGCCGCAAGCGGGCAGGCCGGCGCGGCGTCGCGGCCTGCTACGGGTCCGGCTGACGGCGCGCTGCCGTCAGCCTCGGCCCGTTCGGGCAGCGGCGGCTCCGGCTTGCCGCTGCCCGAACGCCGGGGGGCCGCGTCCGGCAGCGCGGCCCTGACCGGCGCCGGTGCGGGCGGGGGCACCCCCGCACCGATCGCTTCCGCCTCCGAGCAGCTGTTCCAGCCCGTCAAGGAATACTTGGAGGTGCTGGAGGACATGGTGATCTCGGAGGGCCAAAGCAACAATCTCGACGATGAGATTGTCGAGAAAAGCCTGGCGCTGTTTTCGCGCATCCATCGCGTTCTTCCGCAGCTCGCCGAGCTGCGCGACGATGAAATCAATCACCGGGTCAGACGGCTGGTGCTGCGCGATTTGAACAGCTTCATCACGCCGTTTCTGCGACTGAGCGGCGAAGCCAAAACGCGCAACCGTCGGACGCTGCTCAACGGGCTCAAGGATATTCAGGCCGACGTCGGCGGCATTGTCGCTTCGATTGAGCGCAAGGATTTGCTCGAGCTGCAGGCCCGTGCGGATTTGATTCATCAGCGCTACAGCAGCGCGGATTAATTTCGAAGGAGGCGACGACACATGTCTACGCAATCGGTAGCTTTGAAGCAAGAGGATCAGCAAAAGGTCGTACAGGAGGCATCGGCGATCATTCGCAAGGTCAGCCAGTCCGATACGCTAACGCTCGACAGCCTGATGGACGACATCGGCAAGCTTGGAGCCAAAACGCAGGAAAAAGCCGGGCAAACGCTCAAGCAGCTGGAGCGCCCGGTCAACGAGCTGATGGTCGGCAAAGCGAATCAGCTGTCTTCGCTAATTTTGGACCTGCGCAACGAATGTGAGGACCTGCAAAAAAGCAAAAATGTCAGCTTGTTCGGCAAGCTGGTCCGCAAGACGCCGCTCAAAAATTACATCTATAAATACCAGTCCGTCAAAACGAATGTGGACGCGATTGTCGCCGGCCTGCGCGACGGCAAGGACACGCTAGAGGAGGATATGGCCAGCATGCGCACGCTCAAGCGCAGCGCTTTGGAGGAGATTTACGCCCTCCAGTACAAAATTTCGCTCGGCCAGCAGCTGCAGGAGCTGTTTGACCGTGAAATCGCCAACCCCGAGAACGAGGCGCGCAAGGCGTATCTGGAGCGGGGGCAGCGCAAGGTCGTCAGCCGGATTTTATCGATGACTGAAGATATTATGTTGTACAATCAGGCGATTGCCGCCACAGACATCATTAACGATACGAATGATAAATTAATTGATGCCGTTAATAATTCAATCTATAAAGCAGCGAATCTGATTACGGTATCGGCGATGATTACGATGGCGATCGACAATCAGATGGCGATTGCCAGCGCCGTGGAGAAAAACAATCAAACGATTGAAGAGCAGTTCAAGCGCAACGCGGAATTGCTCAAAACGTCGTCGCAGAAATCGGGCGAGCTTGTGCAAAAAACGGCGATGTCGCTGGAAAGCGCGACGCAAGCGATCAACGATCTGATGCAAGCGCTCGACAACGCCGAGAAATCGAATCGCGAGATTATCGCCTCGTGCAAGGCGTCGACGGAAAAGTTTGCGGCGTTAAATAACGCCATGTCCCAAAAGCTCGGTCTGGAGTCCGGCAAGCCTTCGCCAGCGATCCAGGCAGCTGCTTCGTCGGGCGAATTCGACCGGATTTTGAATTAAAGGGCATGGGTCAAGTTCTCTTTTTCATAGGCTGTTAGGGCAAAGGCTCTGACGCTTTTCGGAAAAGAGGGATGTTGATGATTGATGCGCTGATTCTTGGTTGTCTGATCCTAACGCTGATTGTGGCGGCCAGCTATGAAAAAGCGGATGCCGTCAGCAAGCTGAACGAATAGCCGCGGCACGGCTGCTTTGGAGCAGTCTTTTTAAAAATATATCATTTCAATCTTACGGGGTAGGCAGCGTGCTTACCTTTTTTATTTTTGCAAATGTATGTATTGAAAATAGTAACGTGATGCAGGGATTCGAAATTCCAAAATCAATTGCTGTAGATTCCCTCATCGTCGGGACCTTATCGAAAAAACAGATTATCTCATACAATTTTAAAAAGAACACAATTAACAGATTTGTACTTGGGTAATAACATTATATCTAAAACGATTGTATTCAGAAGCATAATGTGACTGGCCCTCTTTTCATCAGCGGCTTTCGTGTTACAATAGACGTAACCATATTGGGGGCGCGGAGGGACGGTATGCTGGATTTCAGCTTTGAGATTTTGAACGAGCATAATATTGCGATTGAATATAAATATGGCAGCGAATTTTTTACATTTAACTTGTATTTCAAGCTGGGCGTGTGGACGCTTCATCCGTTTCAAGGCGTGCTGCTGCAAAATAAAGACATGTGCCGGCTTGTCGTTTCCGACCTGCTCAAGCATAAGGAATTTCATATTATGCTGATCAAGCAGCATATTCCGATTTCGGCCATTCGCACCTCCATCGATCTGGATCCGGGCGAAGGGCGGACGGAGAAGAATCGGGTTCGCTCCGAGATGGATGCCGAGCCGGGGGCGGGCGACGATATCGATATTGACGATTTTATCGCCAATCATACGCTGGACGAGCTGATCGAACAGGAGAAGCTGTGGCTGGAGGATCGGATCGTGCTGTACAAGGATATTTTGCAGAAAATGTTTCTCGACGGCTATGGGCCGGACGACGAGGACTTTTCGAAAATGCAGACGATTTTGCGTGCCTACACAGAGACGGCGGACAAGCTGAATGCGCTGCTTGATCCGGGTCATGGTGGCGGAAGCCTGCGGCGGTTTTAGGCGAGGGCCAGGTGAGCAGCCGATGCCGTGAGCTGGCGGCGCAGGGGAGCTGGTGCGGGAGCTGGCAGCAAATCATAGAGAAGTTTTGAAGAGGAGCAGGGTGAGCCGGTAGCGGCTGGCCTTTTTTGCGTTTGCATACTCGGACAGTATCGCTTTAGCCGAATTTTCCCGTGCCGGGCAAGCCAAGCTGCGTTATACTGAGGCCAGCCGAGTTGAACCTTGAAGGATATAAGGAAGTGAAATCGATGTTGAAGCAAGAGGAACAAACGCGTTTAAGCAAGCTGATGACCAAAATGCTGCGCCATACGCCGGAGCTATTCGGTTTGAAGCTGGAAGCAGCGGACGGCTCCTGCCCGGTCGAGGAGCTGCTGGCGGGCTTGCACCGCCAGCGGCGCTGGGCGGCGGTTACGTTGAACGATGTGGAAGAGGTGGTGCGGACGTGTCCCAAGCAACGTTTTGCGCTGGAGGACGGACGTATCCGCGCGAGGTACGGCCACAGCAGCGAACGGGTCGCTTATACGCCGGGAACGCCGCCTGCGGTGTTGTATCACGGAACGAATACGGGTGCGGTGGCCATCATTGAGCGCGAGGGCTTGAAGCCGATGGGCCGACAGTATGTGCATTTGTCCGAAGGACTGGATTTTGCCGTGCTGGCGGGGGAAAGGCGTGGGGAGCTGGTGATTGTGGCAGTAGATACGGCCCGGGCGGCAGCCGGTGGCGCGGTATTTTATCCGGCCGGTCATGAGGTATGGCTGTCCGATGGGGTGCCTGCGGATAGTTTAAGGAGGGTTGTACATGATTGAAATTGGCGTAAATTTAATGCATCGGTCGTTTCATACCGACCGGGATGAAGTAGTTAACCGCGCGCACGCGGCCGGGGTAGAGGCGCTCGTTATTACTGGAACGAGCGTTCGCAGCAGCGCCGAAGCGGCGCGATATGCGGCCCGGCGGCCGGGCCGCTTGTTTGCGACGGCGGGCGTACATCCGCACGACGCGGCCCGCTGCGGCGGGGACACGCTGCCGCAGCTGCGGGAGCTGGCGGCGCTGCCACAGGTCGTGGCGATTGGCGAATGCGGGTTGGATTACAACCGCGATTTTTCGCCGCGCGACGTCCAGCGCTGTTGGTTTGCTGCCCAGATCGAGCTGGCGAGCGAGCTGGGGCTGCCGTTGTTTCTCCACGAAAGAGAGGCGTTTGCCGATTTCGTGGCGCTTTTGGGCAGCGCGGGGGAGGCGCTGCCGCGCGCGGTCGTGCATTGCTTCACCGGCACGGCCGTGGAGCTCGACCGCTATTTGCAGCTCGGGCTGTACATCGGCATCACCGGCTGGATCTGCGATGAGCGGCGCGGCCGCCATTTGCGCGAGCTGGTGCGGCGTGTGCCGCTCGACCGGCTGATGGTCGAGACGGATGCGCCGTTCCTGACGCCGCGCGATATGCGGCCGCAGCCTGCAGGCGGCCGGAACGAGCCGGCGTTTCTGGGGCATATTGTGCGGGCGATTGCCGGCTGCATCGGGCGCAGCGAAGCCGAGGTGGTGGAAGCGACGGCGCAGACGGCACGGACGTTTTTTGCGCTGGAATAGGCGGGTTGGCAAGCCGCTGCTGCCAACGCCCCTTGCCGTCCACGCGGCCGGTACAACCGATGCCGCCTGTGCAGTTGGCAAGCCCGTGCGGCGAGTAAAGCCCATGCTGTCCACGCAGCCGGGCCCGCCAACGAGTCGTTCGAGGCGATCCGGCGGGTCCCCCCTATCGGCAAAAGGCTGATCCAACGGCTTACGGACGCCGCAGGATCAGCCTCAAGCGATCTTTAGTACCACGATGGCGTGGACGGAGGTCGCTTTTTTGATTGCGGATTTGTTTTTCTGCAGCCTTTGCACTGGTTTTTCCAAAAACGGGCAAGCTACCCTCGTAGCTTTGCTCTTGACAGGAAACCAATTGGTTTCCTATAATCAAGATAAGCAAGCGTTTCAGCGCGAGCGGAAGGAGCGTTTTGAATGGAAGAGTTGTTGAAGAAGCTGCGTTACAAGGCGGGCCCTGCAGCTATTCTGCACGCACCGGAGGGCTACGCGCCGGGCTTCGGCGAACAGTCGCCAGCCGATGGAGCGACGTATGGCTTCGTCCAGCTGTTTGTCCGCAATAGCGGGGAATTGGCCGAGCGGGCCGCGGGAGCCATCGCGCTGCTGGAGGACGACGCCGTATTCTGGATCACGTATCCCAAAGCAAGCTCCGGGATCAAGTCGGATGTCAACCGCGACACGCTGGCTGCTTGGGTGCAGGAGCACACTGCGTATCGCCCGGTCAGCAACGTGGCCGTTGACGACACGTGGTCGGCGTTGCGTTTTCGCGAGAAAAGCAAGGTCAAAGCATCAAAATAAAATGATTTACGGGAGGCTTTTATATGGATCAATCCAGTACGCAAACATTGCCGGATATTCGTCAAACTCAGCTGTTGAACGCGCCGATTCAAAAGGTGTGGGCGGCCGTATCGACTGCAGAGGGCATTTCCGCCTGGTTTATGCCCAATGATTTTCAGCCTGTTGTCGGGCAGGAGTTTCATATCAAGGCCGGTCCGTGGGGCGATTCGCTGTGCAAGGTGACGGTCTTCGATCCGCCGCACAAGCTGGCTTTTACATGGGGCAAGGACTGGACGCTGGCGTTTGAGCTGGAGGAGGTTGACGGCAAAACGCAATTCACGCTGGTTCATTCCGGCTGGGATACGAACAAGGTCACCGAGTTTGGCGAAGCGCATGCCATCGTGCGCGAGCGCATGGCTGGCGGTTGGGCCGGTATTGGCGCCAAGCTGGCTTCCGTTGTGGAGGGATAATGTCGGCTTCCGCACCGAAGCATGACGTGTTTCAGGCGATTGCCGACCCGACGCGGCGACGCTTGCTGCATTTGCTCGGCGATCAGGAGCTGCCGTTGAACGCGCTGAGCGGGCATTTTCCGATGAGCCGGCCGGCAGTGTCGAAGCATTTGCGCATTTTGGCCGATGCAGGTCTGGTCAAGGAACGCAAGGTCGGACGCGAGACGCGATACCGGCTGGAAGCGACTCCTCTGCAGGAGCTGAAGCGTTGGCTGTCGTATTACGAGCGTTATTGGGAAAACAAGCTGAGCGCGCTCAAGCGCTATGTCGAAGCGGACGAGCCGTCCGCAGCGGGGGGAGCGGAGCTCCCCGAAGAAGATGGCCGGGCCGAGTGAGCTTGGTCCAGCGGGTAAGCAGGCTGTCTGTGGTCATGAAAAATGGCTGCGGGCAGCTTTTTTTTTTGCAAATCGGGACATTTCTAGCGGATACGGGGCAAAAATAACCGAAAAACCCGCCGGCGCTTTCAGGCGCAGCGGGTTTTTGGACATGCTCGCGCCTTTCGGCAAAATTGCGGCAGTCAGGCAAAGCCCTCCAGCACAATTTTGCCGATGGTGCGGCCGGATTCGACCAGGGCATGGGCGTGGCGCAGTTGCTCCGCGTTGATCGGCGTCAAGCGCTCGGTCAGCGTCGTGCGCAGCTCTCCGGCGTCGATGCGCGCGGCTACTTCGTTGAGCAGGTGGTGCTGCTCGATCTGATCGGGCGTGCCGAACATCGGTCTTGTGAACATCAGCTCCCAGACAAAGGTGACGCTTTTGTTTTTCAGCAGATTCAGGTTCAGCGGCTGCTGCGTTTCGACAATCGAGCAGATTTTACCTTGCGGAGCAATCGCTTCAGCCATTGCGCTCCAGTGCTCGGCTGTTTGATTGAGGCAAAAAATATAATCGACGGCGTTGAAGCCAAGCTCGCGCAGCTGCGGCACAAACGGCTCGTAGTGGCTGATCGTGTGCGCGGCGCCGTGCTGCTTGGCCCATGCGGCCGATTCGGGCCGCGACGCCGTGCCGATGACCGTCAATCCGGCTGCTCGGGCCAACTGGGTGGCAATCGAGCCGACGCCACCGGCAGCGCCGATGATCAGAATCGTGCGCCCGGCGTTTGCTTCCGGCGATTGCGCCACGCCAAGCCGGTCAAACAGCGCTTCCCATGCGGTAATCGTCGTTAACGGCAGCGCCGCAGCCTCGGCAAAATCAAGCGATGCCGGCTTGCTGCCGACAATCCGCTCATCGACCAGCTGATATTCGCTGTTGCTGCCGGCACGGGTAATGCTGCCGGCATAATACACCTCGTCGCCGGGCTGAAATAAGGTGCAATCGGGACCGATGGCTTCGACGACGCCTGCGGCGTCCCAGCCGAGCACGCGCGGCGCGGCTTCGGTGCGATCCTTGGGCGCGCGGACCTTGACGTCTACGGGATTAACCGATACCGCTTTGACTTGCACAAGCAAATCGCGGCCTTGCGGCTGCGGCTTGGGCAACTGGACGTCCTGCAGGCTTTCGGGATGCTCGATCGGCAAATAACGCTGCAGACCGACGGCTTTCATGTGAGACATAACCATCTTCCTTTCCATAAATGAACTGGCACAACCCGATTATATGTGATACCATCCAAATATGTAAGTACGCACATTTTTGTGGTGTAGTATCAATTTGTATACTATGGTTTTGAAGGTGAAAGTATACATATGAAATGGATGCACCTGATTGTTGCACATCATTGTTGCACCTGATTGTTGCGCATGAATGGATGGGAGGTACGGTATGAGCAACCAGATAAACGGACCGGCGGCATGCCCGAGCGATGCGGGTTGTCCTGTGGTATTCACGCTCGATGTCATTGGCGGCAAGTGGAAGGGTGTGCTGCTCTATCATTTATTGGAGGGGACCAAGCGCTTTAACGAGTTTCGTAAAATTTGCCCGGAAATCACCCAGCGCATGCTGACGCTCCAGCTTCGCGAGCTGGAAGCCGACGGCATTGTACACCGCGAGGTGTATCAACAGGTGCCTCCCAAAGTGGAATATTCGCTCACGGAATTCGGGCTGACGCTGGCCCCGATCATTCGCAGCATGGCGGCATGGGGAGCCACCTACCGGACAACGGTGGAAAGCCGAAGAAAGCGAAATGCCCTCAAAGACGGCTAGCACGGTCTGACAGCCGCTGTACGGCGGGCACCGCGCTCCAAGAGTCGCGCGTGGTGCTGACCTTGTATACCTCTGCTGCTCTGGAGGAAGGTTCGACTGCTTCCGGCTGCCCCGGACGGGCTGAGCGATTCTGGCAAGCCCGACGAGCCTGGCGGCGCTATGGGTTGTCCGGGCGAATCGACGAATCCGGGGCCGCTCGCTCTGTACGATGCAGGCTTCCATCGCCGGCAGGCTCCGGCAGACTGGCTTGTTCGCGGTAAGCCGAAGGGGTTGAGCCGGTGATTCGTTGGAATGCCGCGGCAAAATATGACGCGCTCCGAAAGCCGACCTGCCGGGCAATGGCAGCCATCGGCTCTTTGCTGTGCGCAAGCAGGCGGCGCGCTTCGGCGATCCGCAGCTCCAGCGCATACTGCGCGGGGGATTGGCCGCAGGCTCTGGAAAATACGCGCTGCAGGTGAAAAGCGCTCAGGTTCAACAGGGCGGCCAGCTCCGTCAGTGTGAACGGCTGGTTCAGCCGTTGCCCGATCAGCCGTTTGGCTTCTGCCACGAGCGTCAGATCGGGGCTGAGCGCTCCTCCGCTTTCCGGACGGCATCGCTTGCAGGGGCGGAAGCCGTCGGCGACAGCTTCGCGTACTCCGGCGTAGAAGACAATATGCTCCGGCTTCGGTGTTCGGGAGCGGCAGGAGAGCCGGCAGCAAATGCCGGTCGTACAGACGCCCATGATATAGATGCCGTCATATGCCGTATCCCGCTCCAGGACCGCAACGTACAGCCTGCCGGACTGCTCGGCGCTCAGTGCCAGCTGTAACGGACGTTTGTGGTTCATCGCGTCCACCTCCTGTTTTCAGTATACCCGCTGCGGCTGTAGATTTCTTGCTCTCCTATTGCCGGGCTCTTATCAAAGCTGCGAGCGCTGACTATAATGGGCTTATTCAAGCTTTGGTCAAAAGGAGGTTTTGTCATGCTCGAACACAGCGGCGCGTTATATTGGACGCAGCTGCGCCATCGCCTGCTCGGCGAGCGCACCTTATATATGCTGGCGACGGAGCAAGGTCTGGCCCGCATCACATGGCCCGAGGAAACGATGGATGCGCTGCTGCGCTGGCGTGATCGCCATGCGCCGGGCGCGGGGCTGATCGCGGACGCCGGACGTCTCGCTTTTTATGCCGAACAGCTGACTGCATATCTGCAAGGCGAGCGGCAGCGCTTTACGCTGCCGCTGGATCTGCGGGGCACGCCGTTTCAGCTGGCGGTCTGGGAGGAACTGCAGCGTATCCCGCATGGCGAAGCGCGCTCGTATTCACAGGTGGCTGTATCGCTTGGCCGCCCCCGGGCGGTACGGGCTGTCGGCACGGCCAACGGCGCCAATCCCGTGCCGATCGTCGTGCCATGCCATCGGGTGATGGGCAAAAACAATGAGCTGACCGGATTTCGCGGCGGGCTTTCCATGAAAGCGGCGCTGCTCCGGCTGGAAGGAGTGGAGAGCTTTGCCGTCAAGGGACATGCACGTTATCAGGATTGCTGAAGATTACAGCTTTGCTCAGGTGCTCGGATATTTGCAGCGCTCCTCGCTGGAATGTCTGCATGCGGTGACGGAGGAGGGACGGCTGATCAAGGCGTTTGACGCCGGGGGGCGCTTGCTGCTGCTGGAGATTGGCGCAGGCGTTGAGCCGGCAACGCTGGAGGTGCGCTTGCTCGCTGAAGGCCGGGAGACGGGGCCGCAGCGGCAGGCTGCTGTGCGCGGGGAGCTCATGGCCGTCGGACTGCAGGAGCGCACAGACGAGCTCGCTGCTGCCTGCCGCTGCAGCGAAGGAGGCGCGGCCAACGGAGACGCGGTCGTCAGCGAAGCCGGTGCGACCAGTGGAGAAGTGGTTGGCAGCGAAGCCGGTGCGGCCAGTGGAGACGCGGTCGTCAGCGAAGCCGGTGCGACCAGTGGAGACGCGGTCGTCAGCGGAGCCGGTGGGACCAGTGGAGACGTGGTCGTCAGCGAAGCCGGTGGGACCAGTGGAGACGCGGTCGGCAGCGAAACCAACGCGACCAGCGGAGACGCCACCGCATCCGCGGGCATCGATGAAGCGGTCATCGCGCTTGTGCGGGAGTGGCTGGATGCCGATGTGGAGCTGGCGCCATTTTATGAGCTGGGCCTTGCGGATGAAGTGCTGCGCGAGGTGGTTGAACGCGGACGGGGCTTGCGAATCGTTGGTATTCCCGATCTGTTCGAAGCGCTCGTATGGGCGATTATGGGCCAGCAGATTAACCTGACGTTTGCCTACAAGCTGAAGCGCAGCTTTGTTGAAGCATTTGGCCGTTCACTGGAGCATGAAGGGCGGCGCTACTGGCTGTTCCCGACGCCGGAGCGGATTGCGGCCGTGGAGCCCGGCGAGCTGACAGCGATGCAGCTGAGCGCAAGCAAGACGCAATGTATGCTGACAACGGCGCGCTTGATGGCCTGCGGCGAGCTGAATAAAGCGGCGCTGGCGGCTGCAGAGCCCGAAGCGGCCGTGGCGGCGCTGACGGCCATCCGCGGTATCGGGCCGTGGACGGCCCACTACGTGTCGATGCATTGCTTGCGCCATCGCGACGCCTATCCGGCAGAAGACGCGGGTTTGCATAACGCGCTGCGAACCCGGCTCGGTCTGCCGGGCAAACTGCCTGTAAGCGTCGTGCGCGAGCTGGGCGAGCGCTGGCGGCCTTGGCGGGCCTATGCGGTTTTTTACCTGTGGAATATTCACTGATGGCGGCACGCGAACAAGCAGGCAGCTTCCGGACAGTCTGACCGGAGGTTGTCTTTTTTTCTATTCCTTTTTCCCAGAATTTGCGATATATTAGGTATTACCTAATTATTTAAGGTGCTAACTAATGGCGGAGGGGATGATGACGATGCTGGAATGGATGCTGCGCAAGGTGATGACGGAGCGGGGCGTCTGGACGGGAGCGGCGTTAGCCCGACTTTTGGAGGATAAAGCGGACTATCGGTTGTCTGCGCCCTCGATCAGCGCGCTGCTGGGCGGACCGCCCAAGCAGATGAAAGCGGACACGCTGGACGCGTTATGTACGGCACTGGAATGCACGCCTAACGATTTGTGGGTATACACGCCGCCAAAGCGGGCGAAGGGAGCGTGAGGACGATGGCTGTGAAGGAAATTTTGCCTTTTGGCGACGCCGTGCTGCGAAAGACGGCAAGAGAAGTGGAGCTGCCGCTGTCTCCGAAGATGCTCAAGCTGCTCGACGATATGGCCGAAACGCTGTATGCCGCCGACGGGCGGGCCGGTTTGGCTGCACCGCAGGTAGGGATTTTGCGCCGGCTGATCGTACTCGATTGCGGCGATGGACTGGTGGAGCTGATTAATCCGGAAATTGTCGAGGCTCGCGGCGAGCAAATCGGGCTGGAGGCTTGTCTGTCTTATCCGGGCTTTATGGGCAACGTCAAGCGCGCCCAATATGTGCGCGTCAAAACCTTCAACCGGCAGGGAGAGACGGTGATGCTGGAGGGAGAGGGCTTTACCGCCCGCTGTTTTCAGCATGAAATCGATCATTTAAACGGTGTTCTGTTCGTGGACCGCATGACGGATCGCTGGCTTGTTCATGAGCAAACGCAAGCGACGATGCCGTTGCTGGATGTCATCAAGCTGACGAATAGCGGTTTATAAACGGCTGTTTCCGATAGTGACGAGAATGACGCTTGACAGACAGACAGAGCGAAGCAGAGCAGAGCGGGGCGGAAATCAAGCTTGGCAGGCAGCGCGCGAACAGCAGGCGGAGCTTTGCGCTCCGCACGCTGTGTGGCTGTGTATGCGGCCCGCGGTGTCAGGCGGTGCTCCAAAGAAATCGTTTTCATTTTGACGGATAAAAAACAGCCCCAGACAGAATCTGCGGCCGAAGGGAGTTCGCGGGTCAGCTGGTGATTGTAATGATTGGCGCGGAGATGGTAGGCTCTACGGTAATCGCGGAAGTGGTGTTGCTGAAATCGGCTACCTCCAGTACAACGGGCGCGCCTTCCGGGATGGCGATGGTTGCCAGCGTCAGTTCAGCCGTCGTCAGCGCGGACAGTCCGCCTTCCTGTAGCATACCGTTGACGTAAACGTTGTAGTAGCCGTCTGTAGGAGGAGCGGGCAAATCGGTAATGGCGTTGCCGTCGTCGTCGACGAAGCTGGCTGCCGGAATTGTCGTATCCGTTGCGCCGATCATTCCGGCGTCGATGACGGCTACGAAGCGAGTTACGGCTGGCGAGACGGTTGTTTCCACAGTTCCGCCTGTGGCCACAGGAGCGGAGGCAACAGCGGTGATATAAGGTTTGATCAAGGAAACAGGCATGTAGTTCACCCCCTTTCTAGCGTAAAATCCTGACGAACTGCGCAATGACAGGCGTACCCTTGGCCGGGGCGTCGCTGGTCAGCAGGGTGATTTCTCCGCTTCGTTGGGTATATAGCGAGGCTGGTTGAAGCACGCCGTTTACGAATACGTTGGTATACGACAGCAGCTGCGGATCGGGAATCGGCGAAGAGCTGTAGCCTTCGACGGCGTTCTGGTCGACAAAGCTTTTTTGCTGGCCGTCTGCAACTGCGTAAAAGGTGCTGATTTCCGTCCGCAGCTTGGTTGGCGGGAGCGGCTTGGGCGCCGGAGGGCGGGGCTTGGGTCGCGGTCGGGGACGTGGATGTGGACGGGGGCGGGGGCACGGCTTGGGAGGCTTCTTGCGCTTGCAAACGGGACGGCAGATGGGCCTGCAGGTACAGACGGCCCGGCAGGTGCATTTTTTTCGCATATCGAATCACCCGGTTCGTGTTATATAATAAACAAGATATGAAAATATTTTACAGCCACCTGTACGGGTGCGTAGAAAGTCGCGTTTTTCGACAAAATGGTGATTCGCATAGAGGACAAGAATAGGAGATGACCCGATGGCCATTGTTATTGAAAGCAGCCGGCTGCGCGTCGAAATCGACGAGCCGGGAGTTTTATATAGAGGTTCGCGATTTGACTGGACCGGCTTTGTCCGTCAGGTGACGCTGACAGAGGGCGGCCACACCTACTGCTCGATGGAAAATCTGCTGCCCGGGATTGGTTCAGGCGGCATTGGTTTATGCAACGAATTCGGCATGTTTGAGGTGTTCGGCTATGAGGAGGCCCAACCGGGCGAAGCGTTCGTCAAGGCGGGCGTTGGACTGCTGACAAAGCTGGACGATCAGCCGTATGATTTTTTGCAGCCGTATCCGGTCGCAGCGCCTTTTCCGATCCGGATGCAGCAGGAAGCGGACAACGTGCGTTTTGTGCAGGACGCCCTGCCGTGCAGCGGTTACGCGTTCCGCTTGGAAAAGCAGCTTCGCGTCGCAGACGGCGGCTTGACGATTTCCTATGCGCTGCACAATGTCGGCGAGCGCGTGCTGGACATGGAGGAATACACGCATAACTTTCTGGCCACCGATATGCGCCAGCCCGGACCGGATTATGCGCTGCGCTTTTGCCGGGCAGTGACGCCGGAGCCGTGGATTTGTAAGGGGACGCTGGAGATGCTGCAATTTGACGGCAGCGATATTCGCTGGAACTATCCGGCGGAAGCGATGTTCGCTTGCCGGTTGTCCGGAGAAGCGGGCGCAGACGAAGCCGCTTATTATTGGGAGCTGACGAATGCCGCTTCCGGCGTCGGCGTGCGCGAATCCGGCAGCGCGCCGGTCGGCCGTCTGGCGCTGTGGGGCGTACCGCATGCGGTCAGCCCGGAGGTATTTGTGAACGTCAAGGTGGAGCCAGGGCAGTCGCAGCGCTGGTCGCGGACGTATGCGTTTTTCCGGTTGGAGGAGCGGGCGTGAAGGTGTGCCGGACCGGGGACGCAATGACACATGGCGGAGCGCGGACGCGACCGATACATGGCGGAGCGATTGTCTTCCGCGCAACGCGCAACTCCCAGAGCGCGGTGCCAATCGTCAGAGGCACACGGCATGGGCGCAGCGGGATCAGGGGGTAATCCGGGCTTGGGCGGGACTGGCCCGCCGACCAAGAGGTAACCAAGAACCGGAAACGTGATGCGAAAAAAAGGAGGATGTGTATGCTGCAAGCCTTGCAAGCCATCGAAGCTTACCGCAGCGGAGCGGACGGAACGGCCGGGACCGAGCGCCCGGCCTGGCTGGAGCTGCTCGTCTCGGCCGAGGAGCGGATTGTCAATCTGGAGCGCATCCGCTCGATGCGCGAGCTGGCGCTGGCCAATCCGGTGCTGGACTACGTGGAGCGCACGCTGCGCGTGCTGGACGGGCTGGACCTGTCGTTCTGGATCCGGGAGCTGATCGAGGAAGCGCTCGCCTGGTCGGAAACGGCCAAGGGCGGCACGGTGCGCGAACGGCTCGGCTGGCAGGAAGCCGGGATCAATCTGCTCGCGCACAACGTCGGCTCGGCCGAGCTCTACCGCCGCCACCAGGCGCGGCGGCCGGACGCCAAGGCCGATCGCACGGCCGTCGTCGCGACATTGATCGCGACGCACGGCCTGATCGGCCAATACCTGCGCGGCGAGGTGCCCTTCGCCGCGAACGCCCCGCTTGCGCAGTTGTGCGCAAGCGGCCTGCTGTCGCCGCAGGAGCTGACCGACGTTCTGCTTCCGCTGAACGCCTGCATCATTGCGGCGATTAACCCGGACCTGTGGGCCTCCGTGCGCCCACAGGTCGAAGCCGCTGTCGCGAGCATCGCCAGCGGCCAAACGCCGCCGGCCGAGGGCATCGCCGGCCGGCTCAAGCGGCTGCGCGCCGGGGCGATTGCGCGCGGCGAAAGCTTTGCGGCGGAATGCGCGAAGCTCCCGGCAGGCTGGGAGCAGGCGCTGACGCCGCTGGCCGGCAAGACGCTGTGGTACGTCGAGCCGGCGCTGCAGGATTTTTCGCTGGAGCAGGTCGTCAAGGTGCTGCTGCTGGCGTTGCGCGCCGAGGGCGAGCAGCCGGTTGAGCATCTCAGCTTCGAGCGGCTGATGAACGCGATGTATTATGATTACCGGGGCGTCAAGAAAATCAACGTCTACAAAAAGCGGATCATCGAGCATTATTTGCGCGGGCTCAGTCTGGCGGATATCGCGGCCGGCGCGCTGCCGGACAGTCCGCATCTGGCGCACGAGCTGGAGCGGGGAGCGGGCGATACGGCGTATTTCAGCTTTGCGTTTTCTCCCGCCGCCGAAAAGCTGATTGAATTTTGCATCGAAGCCGAAAAATCGCCCTTGTACGAAAAAGCGGTGCTGCTGCTGTTCGATTTGTTCGAACTGCGCCGGGACGCTTACGACCGTTTTCATAATGAAGAGGATTATTTGGCGACCATGAATCAAAGCGCCGATTACAAAAAAATCATGCTCGCCTACATGACGGGCCGGCGGGTTGTCGATATCGGTCCTGGCGGCGGCGTGCTGCTGGACCTGATCGAAAGCGAATATCCCGACAAGGAGCCGATTGGCATCGACATCTCCGCGAATGTCATTGAGGCGCTGGAGCGCAAAAAGCAGCGCGAAGGCCGGCGCTGGCAGGTGCTCAAGGGCGATGCGCTGAATCTCAAGGAATATGTCGCGCCGGGCAGCATCGACACGGTCATTTTTTCGTCGATTTTGCACGAGCTGTATTCGTATATTCCGTTCAACGGGCGCAAATTCAACCACGAGACGGTGGCGGCGGCGCTGCAAAGCGCTTACGATGTGCTCGCGCCCGGCGGGCGGATCATCATTCGCGACGGCATCATGTCCGAGCCCAAGGAGCAGCTGCGGCTGATCCGCTTCCGCGATCCGCAAGATCTGGAGTGGCTGCGGCGGTACGCCGGGGATTTTACCGGGCGGCCGATCCGCTTTGAGCAGCTGGACGCGGCGACGGTGCGGCTGCCGATTAACGATGCGATGGAATTTTTGTATACCTATACGTGGGGCGAAGAAGCTTATGTACATGAGGTGCAGGAGCAATTCGGTTATTTTACCCCGTCCGAATACGCGGCGTTCATCCGGCACACGCTGGGCGGCGAGGCGCGGCTGGTCGAAGCGAAGCATTTTTTGCAGGCGGGTTATACCGAAGCGCTTGCGCCGAAAATCGAGCTGCTGGACGATAGCGGCAACCCCGTGGCGCTGCCTGACAGCACGTGTCTGCTGGTGATTGAAAAGCCGCTGTAAACGGACTGTAGCGAGGGCTTGAGCGCGGTTCTCCAGCCGTTTGTATCTTTTTGGAAAAAAAGACTTGACAAATCCTATCTATATATTCATAATGAAATTATCAAAACGACAATATTAAAAAGCGAGGGTGAAAGTCATGGAGCCGGTTGAGCACGCAGGCAACTACACATCAGCCAAATACCGCACTCCGGACGGCGCTCCGGCGGATATCGTCATCTTCACGATTACCTCGACGGAAAAGCAGGCTGGCAAAAAAGCGCTGCCGCACCGCGATCTCGAAGTGTTGCTCATTCAGCGAAAGGGCTGGCCGTTTGCCGGACAGTGGGCGCTACCCGGCGGTTTTTCCAAGGATAGCGAAACGATCTACGAGAGCGCCCGCCGTGAGCTGCAGGAGGAGACCGGGGTGGCCGACGTGCATCTGGAATATTTTAACGTGTACAGCAAGCCTGGGCGCGACCCGCGCGGCTGGATCATCTCACATGCGTTTTTGGCGCTCGTAAATGAGGTTTATTTGACTGGGCGGCGGGCCGACGACGATGCGGCCGATGTCAAGCTGTTCAAGGTGGAGGAAGCGCTGGAGCTGGAGCTGGCGTTCGATCACGGCGAAATTTTGCGCGACGCGCTGGCCAAAATCCGCGAGAACATGCTGACGACGGCGATTGCGCGGGAATTTTTGCCCGAGGAATTTACGATCAGCGAGCTGTATCAGGTTATCCAGACGGTTGTGCCGGATTTTGAAGAGAGAAATTTTATCCGTAAAATTACGTCTACCCAAAGCCGCCGGGGGCTGATCGAGGAGGTGCGGGACGCGGCCGGTCGGCCCAAGCAGTCCAATCGCTACTCGCAGCGGGCTGCCCAGCTGTATCGGTTTACAGAGTATGTGCCTCAGCTGTCGATTTACAGCTAGGCCTCTCTTTTCGTGGTTTGATATTGTATTATTGATAATATTAAAATGATAATTTGATGGAGGCGATCTTGGATGCAAGCTTTGATTGTGATTGATTATACGTTTGATTTTGTGCTCGGCGCGCTGCCTGTGGGCGAACCGGCGGTGGCCATCGGCCCGCGGCTGTGCGAGATTACACGTTCGTTCTTGCAGCTTGGCCATTGGGTGGTTATGGCGGTTGACGTACATGATGCCGGCGATCCGTACCATCCGGAAACGAAGCTGTTCCCGCCGCATAACCTGCGCGGTACGGACGGCCGCAGGCTGTTCGGCGAGCTGGAGAGCGTCTACGAGCAAAATCGCGAGCGCATCCATTGGATGGACAAAACGCGCTATAGCTCGTTTGCCGGTACGGATCTCGATCAGCAGCTGCGCGCGCGCGGCATTCAAGAGGTGCATCTGGCCGGCGTATGTACGGATATTTGCGTGCTGCATACGGCTGTCGATGCGTATAATCGCGGCTACCGCGTGTTCATTCATAGCGACGCTGTAGCGTCGTTTGATCCTAAGGGCCATGAGTGGGCGCTGGGGCATTTTGAAAAGGTGCTTGGCGCAATGGTTGTGCATAAGTAATGGGTTTTGAAAAAGCTTTGACCGGCTGGCGTCGGCGGCAGGTATCGGCCTGCTGACAGCCGATATGCTGGCGTCGACCCGCAGGCGTCGAACTGCTGACGCCGATCTGCTGGCGTCGAGCTGCGGGGCCGGGCGCTGCGATGCGAATATGTAAAGACGGGAGTGGATGACGATGGACGACCAACGGAAAGCGGATGAGCCGAAACGTTCGGAGTGGGCGAATCGGGAAGAGCGCGGCGCAAGCGGCGCTGGCGGTGCTGTTGCAGGACGTGCAGGTGGTGCAGCCGGCGCGGGCCAAATGGCAGCAAGGGGGCCGATGCAGCAGCAAATGGGCCACGCAAAGCCAGCCGGGTTAGCTGGGCAAGCTGGGCCAGCGGGCCAAAGCGGCCAAGGGGGCCGAACCTTGCCGGTCGATCCGGCTAGCGGCAAGCAAGCCGCGATCATCGCGGCGCTGCGCGTGCTGCCGACGATTGAGCCTGTCGAGGAAATCCGGCACAGAATCGATTTCCTCAAAGCTTACCTGCTCCGTACGGGAGCAGGCGGATATGTGCTCGGCCTGTCGGGCGGACAGGACTCGACGCTGGCCGGCAAGCTGGCGCAGCTTGCCGTCGATGAGCTGAACGCCGGCGGCTTGGCGGGGGCGCGGCGACAATTTCTCGCCGTACGCCTGCCGTACGGCGTGCAGCGCGACGAGGCCGACGCACAGACGGCCATCGCCTTCATTCGACCGGACCGCGCGGTCACGGTCGATATTCGCCCCGCCGTCGATGCCGCGGCGGCGCAATTCGCAGCGGCGACCGGGGAAACGCTGAGCGATTTTCACAAAGGCAATGTCAAGGCGCGCGAACGGATGAAGGTGCAATACGACCTGGCCGCTCATTACGGCCTGCTCGTGCTCGGCACGGACCATGCGGCTGAGGCCGTGACCGGCTTTTTTACCAAGCACGGCGACGGCGCTTGCGATGTGGCTCCGCTGTACGGCTTGAGCAAGCGGCAAGGACGGCAGCTGCTGGAGGCGTTGGGTTGTCCGCCGCCGCTTTACTTGAAGCAACCGACGGCCGATTTGGAGGATTTGCGTCCGGGATTGCCCGACGAGCAGGCGCTGGGTTTGACCTATGCCGAGCTTGACGATTATTTAGAAGGCCGGGAGCCTGCTACCCCGGCGGTGAGAGAAGCTGTCGAGCGGCGATATGCGGCCACGGAGCACAAGCGGCGCGGGCCGGTAACCGTCTACGACGACTGGTGGAAGGAGTGAGCGGCCATGCTTAGAGCGATTGCGGGTGATATAACCCGACAAAATCAGGCTCGTTTTATTTGCAATGCGGCCAACGGGACGGGACCGATGGGAGCGGGCGTGGCCGGGGCGATCCGGCGCGCCGGGGGTCGGGCGATTCAAGCGGAGGCCGAGGCTTGCTGCGCAGCGCGCGATATTCGGCCGGGCGAGCTGTATGTGACTGGCGCAGGCACGTTGCCTTATGAGCGAGTGCTGCATCTGGTCACGATGAAAAAGCCAGGCGGTGCGACCAGCTACGCGATTGTGCGTGCCTGCCTGCAAGCGCTGGTGCGCTATTGCGAGGAGATGGGCATTGACGCCCTCGCGCTGCCGGCGCTGGGCACCGGGGTGGGCCGGCTGGACCCCCGCAAGGTGGCGGAGCTGTTCGGCGAAGTGCTGCGCCCACACCCGAAGATTGTTTTTACCGTTGTCGATATCGATGAACGATTTATCAGCCACGTGCTGCGGGAAGCGAGGTAAGCCGCAATGACTTACGATAATTTGACATTGCATACGGACAAATATCAAATCAATATGATGTACGCGCATTGGATTAACGGTACGCACAACGATAAAGCCGTGTTTGAGGCCTATTTCCGCAAGCTGCCGTTTGCCGGCGGTTTTGCCGTTTTTGCCGGACTGGAGCGCATCGTGCGCTACATCGAAGGCTTGCAGTTTGCCGAAGATGATATCGCGTTTCTGCGCGAGCAGGAAGAGCAGTACGACGAAGCGTTTTTGGAGGAGCTGCGCCGGTTTCGCTTTACAGGCCGGTTGTATAGCGTGACGGAAGGGACGCCGGTGTTTCCCGGCGAGCCGCTCATTCGCGTGGAGGCACGCGTTTTTGAGGGCCAATTGGTCGAGACGGCGCTGCTCAATTTCATGAACTACCAGACGCTGATTGCGACGAAAGCAGCGCGCATCCGTCAGGCTGCGCCGCACGACGTGCTGCTCGAATTCGGCACGCGCCGCGCCCAAGAGGCCGATGCGGCCATTTGGGGCGCGCGCGCCGCTTATCTCGCCGGCTTCGATGCGACGTCGAACCTGCGGGCCGCCAAGCTGTTCGGCATCCCGGCCAAGGGCACCCACGCTCACGCTTGGGTGCAAGGCCACGCGACGGAATTGGAAGCGTTCCGTCGTTATGCAGCGGCGCTGCCGGACCACGTCACGCTGCTCGTCGACACCTACGACACGCTGCGCAGCGGCGTGCCGAACGCGATTGCCGTCGCGCGCGAGTTGCAGCGCCAAGGCAAACAGCTCAACGCCATCCGCCTGGACAGCGGCGATCTGGCGTATTTGTCGAAAGCCGCCCGCGCCATGCTGGACGAGGCCGGCTTTCCGAACGTGCGGATCGTCGCTTCGAACGATCTCGACGAAAACATCATCGCCGACCTCAAAGCGCAAGACGCGGCCATCGATAGCTGGGGCGTAGGCACCCAACTGATTACCGCTGCCGATCAGCCTGCGCTGGGCGGCGTCTACAAGCTCGTTGCCCGCGAGCAGGACGGCGGGTATATCCCTGTCATCAAAATATCGGGCAACCCCGAGAAAGTGACCACGCCGGGCGTCAAGGACGCGTACCGCATCGTCAATCGCCTTACCGGCAAAGCCGAAGCCGATTATTTGGCGGCGCCTGAGGAAGACGACGTGCGCGAAGGCAGGCGGATCAAGCTGTTTGACCCGCTGCGTCCTTATTTGCACAAATACATCGACGACTATGACGCCCAGCCGCTGCTCCAGCCGATTTTCCTCGATGGCCAGCGGGTGTATGAGCTGCCGACGCTGGACGACATCCGCCGCCATCATGCGGCGCAGCTGGAGCTGCTCTGGCCGGAGCACCGGCGCAAGCTGCACCCGGCTGCTTATCCGGTCGACTTGAGCGAGCGGGTGTGGCAGATGAAGATGGACCTGCTTCATCAAATAACTGGACAATAAACAAAGCCGACCCCACAAAGGAGAGTTGCCATCATGAACAAAATAGGCTTGATCGTGCTGCTGCTGGCTGCAGATTTGCTCGTATCCTGGTATACCTCGTCCGGCTGGCTGGAATATGTCGCCACGACGACAGGCCTGTTGAGCGTTTTTCTCACGGCCCGCGAGAACATTTGGGCTTGGCCGACCGGGCTGGTGAATGTCGCTTGCTTCTTTGTAATGTTTCTGGATGCCAGGCTATATGCCGATATGACGCTGCAGGTGTTCTTTTTCGCATTGAGCGTGCTCGGCTGGATCGTTTGGCTGACGGACCGGGGCGGCCGCAAGGTGCGCCCGACCCGCCAGCTCGACAGGCGATTGGCGCTGATTTTGGCAGGAGCGCTCGTCGTCGTTACGCTCGTCTGGGGCTATTCGCTGGCGAAATTTACGGATGCTTCGATTCCATTCGCGGATGCACTGATTGCTACGCTCAGCCTGATCGCCCAGTTTCTGCTTTCTTATAAATTTCTGCAAAATTGGTACGTATGGATCGTCGTCGATGTTCTGTCCATTGGCATGTACGCGTACAAGGAGCTGTACAGCGTGGCGTTTCTATATGTCGTTTTCCTTGGCTTGGCGACAGCGGGCTTGCTGTCCTGGAAGCGGGACGCAGCCACCATCAGCCGCGGCGCGGAGGTGCGCGCGTGAACCGTACGGTCGGCTTGACGTTAGGCAAATTCGCTCCGCTGCATCGAGGGCATCAGCTGATGATCGAAACCGCACTGCGCGAAACCGATGCGGTGATCGTAATCATTTACGATTGCCCGGAGACGATCGATATTCCGCTGGAGGTGCGGGCCGGCTGGATTCGCTCCCTGTACCCGTCCGTTGAAGTAATCGAAGCGCGCGGCGGTCCGAGCGAGGTCGGATACACGTCCGAAATCAAGCGCAGGCACGAGGCCTATGTGCTTGGTTTGCTCAAGGGGCGCCAGATCACGCATTTTTATTCCAGCGAGCCTTATGGCGAGCATATGAGCGAAGCGCTGGGCGCCGTGAATCGGCAGGTAGATCCAGACCGGCGGGCTTTCCCGGTATCCGGTACGCAGGTGCGCCGCGACCCATACGCCTGCCGGGCGTATCTGGCCCCGATCGTTTACCGCGATCTGATCGTGAGCGTGGTGTTTCTTGGTGCGCCTTCAACGGGCAAAACGACGCTGGCCGAGCATGTCGCGCGCCTTCGCCAGACCGTGTGGATGCCGGAATACGGCCGCGAATACTGGGAACGCCATCAAGTTGACCGGCGACTTACGCTGCCCCAGTTGACGGAAATTGCAGAAGGCCACTTAGAGCGCGAGGAGCGTCTCTTGGTCGATGCACGCAACGAGCTGTTCGTTGACACGAATGCGATAACAACCTATCTGTTTGCTCTGTACTATCACGGCTGCGCCGAGCCGCGGCTGATCGATTTGGCCGATCAGGCCGCCTGGAGGTATGATCGGGTGTTTGTGTGTGATACAGATATTCCCTACGACGACACGTGGGATCGCTCCGGCGATGTCCAGCGGCAGGAATTTCAGCGGCAAATTCTGGACGACTTGCAGCGCCGGGGCGTCGCCTACACGCTGCTGCAAGGCTCGCTTGAAGCGCGGACCGAACGCGTAGCACGCGAGCTGGAAACTTATAATCGCTGGAAATAGCCGGACGCGCTGCGGTTTTTCGAACCGACGAACTGCTTTTTTTTGGGCGCTGCGAATTTTGCCAACCTGGGCCCCATATGCTATAATAAAGAGACGTCTTGCTAACAAGTGTGGTGATCGCATGCCGGTTCAATCGTCCTTATTTTCATCCCATATCGTTAAAATTCCAACCCTTGACCCGTTTGCGGTCGAGGGTTTTTGTTTCCTGCGGGAAACAATGCTGAAAGGGGTCATAAAAAATGAGCAAGGATAACAATCGCTCTATGCTGGCCGTCTGGATCAGCCTGATCAGCAACGTCGTGCTGACGGCGATGAAAATTGCCGCCGGGCTGCTGTTCAATAGCCAGGTGCTGCTTGCGGACGGGGTGCATAATGCGGGCGACGTCATTGCGACCTTTGCTTCGCTGACCTCGATGCGCATTTCCCAGCGCCCAGCAGACGAAGATCATCCTTATGGACACGGCAAAGCCGAAGTGATCGGTTCGGCGATTGTTTCGATCATTCTCGCTCTGGCTGCCGTCTATATCGCTTATGAATCGGTCATGTCGTTTATGGAGGAGCCGGCCAAAGCCAGCTTTATGGCGCTGATCGCCGCCGTCATTTCGCTCGTATGGAAGCAGGCGCTTTACGTCTACACGATCCGTATCGGACGGCGTGCAAACAGCAAGGCGCTCATCGCTACCGCCTACGATCATCTGGCTGACGTGTACGCGTCGCTCGCCGCCGTGGCCGGTATCGGGTTGGCGTTGATCGGCGAAGCCTACCATTTTCACTATTTGTCCTATGGCGATCCGCTTGCCGGGATCATCGTGTCGGGGCTTGTGCTGAAGCTGGCGGTACATATGGGGCAGGAGGCGTTTGACGTGCTGATGGAAAAAGCGGTCAGTCAAGAGAAGCTGGACGCTTACGCGGAGCTGGTCAGCTCGGTTTCCGAGGTCAAGCGCATCGACCGCATCCGCGCCCGGGAGCACGGCCATTACATCCTTGTCGATGTGCGGGTCAGCATCCCCGGCGAGCTGTCGATCCAGCAGGGCCATGACATTTCGCGCGCGATCAAAAAGGCGATTATGGAGCGGCACGACGACGTGGGCGAGGTGCTGATTCACTTGAACCCTTGGTACGCGGCCTGAGCCGGGCGCGCCCGGTTTTGGCCACCGGGATAACCACCCATGAAAAAAGCCGCTTGACGCGTCCGTCAAGTGGCTTTTTGGTTGGCACATATTTCAAAATGATAAATCGTATTGCGCGTCAGCACACGAAAATCCGGGCCGTCGCGATCGATAGCCTGCACCCGTGTCGTTTTGAAGGGGATGTATTGATGAATGCCGGATAAAATCATCGGGTTGCCGATTTCCGTCGGCTTCAGCTCGCGAAAGGTTTGCCCTTGAATTTCGTCAAAATCAAACCGTTCCGAGCGGTGTTTGGGCGTAATCCCGTCCACCTCGTAGATCTGCAGCAGCTTTAACAAGCGCATCAAACGTCAAGCCTCCTAGTCGGCGAGTCTACTCCCAGTATACACCTGTTCATGGCGTTCTGGGGAGAGGTCTGGCTAACAAACGTCTAACAATCGGCTAATACTTTTCTGGCGATATCGGCTTAGAATGGGTAGCAGGGATGGAGGTGCCGTTCATGCAACATATCAAAATGGCCATTATTGATAAAGAGGTTTATGTGTTTTTTGATCCGCTCTACCGCGACTCCGTACCATTAGCTGTAGAAACCATTCAGAATAGCCTGTCCGACGACGAGGTCCGCAAAATTTTTGAAACCTTGTTTTTGGTGAATGTGACTGACGTCGAGACGACG
Source organism: Paenibacillus athensensis (assembly GCF_004514475.2). GTDB lineage: Bacteria > Bacillota > Bacilli > Paenibacillales > NBRC-103111 > Paenibacillus_AL > Paenibacillus_AL athensensis. The sequence continues at coordinate 257,077 of NZ_MYFO02000015.1, forward strand.
CTGTATTCACTCGAAGGCGACATTGTGAGCCTGCCTCTGCAGCTGATCTAACGCTGCTGCCGCTTCAATTCGCGAAGCAACATCGCTTCGATCCAGCGCCAAGGAAGCCGTTCCTTGAGCCATAGCATCAGCGCCGCTTTCCGACCGACCGGATACCGCAGCTTGGGCCGCGGGTGCCCGGCAATCCGGGCAATCAGCCTAGCCACCTCGGCCGGATCGGACGAGGCCTCCGCCGTGCGCCGCGCATAGCGCAAAATCGCCTCCAGCCGCGACTTGTAAGGCGAATCGCTCCTGCTTGCAAAGCCGGCAAACCCTTTTTCCCAAATGTCCGTGCGATAAGGTCCCGGCTCCACCAGCACGACGTTCACACCGAACGGGCGCATTTCCAGCCGCAGCGCTTCACTGAATCCCTCAATCGCAAATTTAGAGGTGGCATAGGGGGCAAAAGCAGGCAGCGCGAAGCGTCCGCTGACGCTGCTGATATTGATGACGAGGCCGCGTCCGGCTGCTCGCATCAAGGGTAGCGCCGCTTTGGTTACGGCAATGGTGCCGAACACGTTCGTTTCCAGCTGCTGCCGCCAAGCGTCCATGTCAATTTCCTCGGTAAACCCTCCGAGTGCGTAGCCGGCGTTATTCACCAGCACATCTATACGCCCATACGTTTCCCATACGGCTTGTACCGCCTTTTGTATAGACGACGCATCGGTTACGTCCAACTGCACACCATGTATGTTTTCGGCTACGCCGGCTTGTTGCGCCGCATCCAGCAGCGCCGTGCTGCGGGAGAGATCGCGCATCGTTGCTGCGACCCGGTATCCGTGCCGCGCCAGCTCTACAGCCGTCAGCAGGCCGAAGCCGCTTGACGTGCCTGTAATCAGCGCCACAGGTTGATTTTCCTTCATGCTGCTGCCTCCTTACGTCCATATCTTGATTCTAGGTGAAAAAAGATCAGGCAGCAATGCGCGGTCCGCGCTTTTCCTTGCCCGCCGATTTCGCTACAATAGCGATAGATCTTAATTGGGGGAGGATACAGAGTATGGCTGTTACAAAAATGGAGCATGTCGGCGTCATGGTCGCCGATCTGGAGGCGTCGATCCGTTTTTATGAGCAGGTGATCGGCCTGACGCTGAAAGGAACGCTGCTGCATACGAACGGTGTAATTCGTCTTGCTTTTCTCGGCTTTGGCTCTGCCGGCGAAACCGAGGTGGAGCTGATTGAAGGCTATAACGCCGGCTTGCCCGTGGAAGGCAAGGTTCATCATTTGGCGTTTACCGTCGACGATATCGACGCGGAGTACGCGCGAATCGTGGAGCTGGGGCTCAAGGGCGTGGATGAAAGCATCACGACGCTGCCGAACGGCTCGCAGTACTTTTTCTTTGACGGGCTGGACGGCGAGCGCATTGAGTTTTTCCAATCTACTCGATAATCGGCAGGTTGCCGGCGAACAGGTATAGGTTTGCTAGATTTGGGCATCCTTTTTACTAGAATCTTAGATTCCGGTGAATGGGGTGCTTTTTTGATGAACAAGTTTTGGCTGCTCTCGATGATCGGTATGGCGGTAATCAGTTGGATTTTCGGATGGGTGCGCCATGCGGAAGCCAGCGCGGGGAACGACGCCGAGCGGTTGCTGAACGCGGTCAAGCCCTTTGTTCAAAGCGAAACGCGCATTGAATTTAAATATACGGCCAGCTATGGCGATTGCCAAAGTGGAGATCAGGCGCTGCTGGCGACAGGGCGCGAGCTGAGCGGGCGACTGGGTCTCGGTCAAGCGGCAAAATTGGGCGTTTCCAACGATCATTCGGTGTACACGTCGGAGAACCGCGTGTTTGACGGCGGTACGGCAACGCTTACGGCAGCGCATCCTCAAGGACAAGCGGCCTGCTACATGGTGCTGCGTCTGGACGCTTCGGCACAGGTGGCGCAAACGGATTTGCTCGATTGGCAGACGCGCATGAGCGGCTTGCTGGAGGAATTGAATCTTGACGGGGCTTGGAACATTATGGTGCAAGGCGAAGCTGTGGTCGACCCGAGGCTAGGGGAGGTGCAAGCCAAGCAAGTAACGGCTGGCCTGCTCGGCACGCTCGATGCCGCAGCATTGGAAAGCTATGCCGATACGGGGACATGGAGCGTTTCGGCGATAACGGCGCAATTGGCCGGAGGAGTCATGAGCGGCGACCACCGCATGAACCTGCAAGCCGCGATGCATCGCGATTCCGTAAGCGGCAAATGGCGATTGACCGTGGGCACGCCAATTGTCACAATGGAATATTAAGCGAAAAGGATGAGCGGCGGTACTTGTCACGCACGGCTCCCGGAGCGTGGTGCCGACCGTTACCACGGCTGTCCAAACTGATTCCTGTTACATTTTTATCCAGTTGCATTTCTATTTTGTTCGTGTTAAAGTAGTTTTCGTTGCTCTTGAACAGAGAGCGGCGGCCACAAATTGGCACTTGCCAAGGTTTGAGCGGATGTGGTATTCTAGCATTCCGGCCATTCGATACCGCTGGAAAAACAAGATCGTTTGAAAAAAAGTCTTGCAATGCGGTTCGAGGTTGTGGTATAGTGAAATTCCTGCTGTTTGCGAGAGAGTCACAGCGGACAAGCAGATGATTGCTCTTTGAAAACTGAACAACGAGTGAAGAAGCACAACGGTCGCGCAAGCGGCCACAACAAGAGATTGCAAAATCTCGCTAGCAGTAAATTTTGAGCTATTTGAGCTTAACAATAACGGACAAGCAATTGTCTACACTTTATTGGAGAGTTTGATCCTGGCTCAGGACGAACGCTGGCGGCGTGCCTAATACATGCAAGTCGAGCGGATTCTTTCCTTCGGGAAAGGGTTAGCGGCGGACGGGTGAGTAACACGTAGGCAACCTGCCCTTGAGATCGGGATAACTATCGGAAACGATAGCTAAGACCGGATAGCTGGTCTCTCCGCATGGAGAGATCATGAAACACGGAGCAATCTGTGGCTTGAGGATGGGCCTGCGGCGC
>NZ_MYFO02000016.1 GCF_004514475.2 Paenibacillus athensensis
CACCTGCTCTACACCAAAGCCCAGCATATCCGCTTTCTTGTTCGGATCGCCTTGTGCAAACTGCTCCTTCTTATCCGAAAAGCTTTGCTTGATGCCTTGCCACATCTCCTGTCCTTCCGCTGCCTTTTGCTTCATCGTTTGCAGCGCATCTTGGCGCAGCTTCTCCAGCGGCTTGTCGTCCGCGGCCGTTTCAATCAGGTACGTCGTGGCTTTGGTCATCTCGTTTGACGGTGTGTGCTTGAACAGCTCTGCCGAAGACAGGACAACCCCTTCTGCCAATATAAATGCCGTTGAAGTCAAGCCGCGAGCTGCACCTACCCGAAAATGCGATGCCAGCTGCGCCCCCTGATCCACGGTATCGATCACTTGATGCAGGTACTTGTTGTCCAGCCAAGTCCCTTCCAGCCATTTCTCCGCGATGCTTTTGTACTCGCCGTTGTACACGCCTTTTTCGAGCCATTCCTCTACAAATCGCTCGCCCCCGTCGAACCAGCGCATAACCATCGTTTCTCCGAGGTCGATCAACCGTTCCTTTGCTTGGATTTGTTGGCCCATATACTGTCCATATTGTACCACTTTTGACCCTAATGTGTGCATGTCGCGGTTCCACGCCGATTTGGCCGCGCTCCACCAGCCATTGTCGCCTCCATCCAAAACGCGGACGTCTGTCAGTTGTCCGGACCTGCGTACGATGTCCGACTCGGCCTGTCCATAGCGATCCACAGCGCCTTCGATACAACCGCACAGCTGCTGGAGCGCCGCTTCCACCCTATCCAATCGCTGAACAGTGCCGCTCAATCGCGAACTGATGCTTCGCCGGGAAGCGATCGCACCGTCCACTCCCGCCGACGCAGCATGGCTGCGCACCTCCGCTAACCGCCGCTTCAACTGCTGCAATTGGCCGTTCACTTCGCTTGTTACCGAGATGTCCAGCTTGATCCCGCTCACCTGCTCACCTCATTCATTTTGTTCATTTTATACGACATATTATTTTTAGATTAGCACAATGTTTTCCATCTGTCACTCGGTTTCCATAAAAAAGAAGCCTCCTAAGAGGCTCCCTTACGCATACGCGCATCGCGTAGCGATTAATGCTCGGTCCAGCTGTCCAGGTACGATCTTTGCTCCTCGGAGAGCGAATCGATGCCCGTGCCCAGCGACTCCAGCTTGTAGCGAGCGACCTGCTCGTCAAGCTCGTAAGGCACGTTAACGACCTTTTTGCCGATGCTTTCATATTGATCGTTTACGTATTTAAGCGACATGGCCTGCAACGCAAACGTCATATCCATAATTTCCGCCGGATGGCCGTCGCCTGCCGCCAGATTGACGAGCCGTCCTTCCGCCAGCAAATAAAATTTGCGGCCGTCGGCCAACTGATATTCTTCAATGTTCCGGCGCACCGTGCGCTTGGAAACGGACATCGCCTCCAATTCCGGCTTGTTCACTTCAACGTCGAAGTGACCGGCATTAGACAAAATCGCTCCGTCCTTCATCACTTTGTAGTGCTCGCCGCGGATCACATCGCGATTGCCCGTAACGGTAACGAAAAAGTCACCGTGCTTGGCCGCTTCGCTCATCGGCATGACGGCAAAGCCGTCCATGTAAGCTTCCACGGCTTTAATCGCATCGATTTCCGTCACAATTACATTGGCGCCCAGACCTTTGGCGCGCATCGCCACACCTTTGCCGCACCAGCCGTAACCGACGACAACAACGGTTTTCCCGGCAACCACGAGGTTCGTCGTCCGGTTGATGCCGTCCCACACGGATTGTCCAGTGCCATAGCGATTATCAAACAAATATTTGCAAAACGCATCGTTGACTGCGACCATCGGAAATTGCAGCTGATTTTCCTTTTCCATTGCCTTCAAGCGCAGGATGCCGGTAGTCGTCTCTTCCGCGCCGCCGCGCACCTGGGCCAGCAAATCACGGCGTTCCGAATGCAAAATCGACACCAGATCGCCGCCGTCGTCGATGATCAGATCAGGCTTTGTTTCGAGCGCCTTGATCAGCAGCTCCTTGTATTCTTCAGGACTTGGATTGTATTTGGCAAAAACGGTCACGCCGTCTTCGACCAACGCCGCGCACACATCATCTTGCGTGGACAGCGGGTTGCTGCCGGTAATCGTTACTTCCGCGCCGCCGGCCTGTACGACCTTGGCCAAGTAAGCCGTTTTCGCTTCCAGATGCAAGGAAATCGCTACCTTGAGCCCTTTAAACGGCTGCTCCTTTTCGAATTGCTCGCGAATGCGGTTCAGCACTGGCATGTGGGCTTGCACCCAATCGATTTTCAAATGACCCTCGGGAGCCAGTTTCATATCCGTTACAATACTTCTTTCTACTGCGTTCAAAATATCGCCTCCTATAAATAATAAACCCGGTGCTGCCCGTCGACCGGAATGCGCTGCTCGACAAGCTGCTGCAGCCAGCTGTTGCCGTACCTGTTCAAATATGCACACCCATTATACACTCTTTCCTGCGGCTTGGCTAATGGCAGCACCGTCAGCTTGATGCGGTCGAGCTGGCGCAGCGCCGCGTCGAATTGAGTCTGATGCGCATCCGACGCTTTAGCGGCGAGGAAATCGATCTGTTCCAAAATTTTTTGCAAATTCGTTTCGCCCAGCTTCTTGACGCCAGGATTAATCGCAGCCAGCGAATCGACCAACGGCTCGTATTCGGCCCGGAACGCCGTCTTGACAGAGGCAAAACGCTCAGGCAGCCGCAACGTATCTTGCGCATCCAACCACTGCCGCTTCTTCTCGTCAAAGCGATGCAGCACATCGTCCAGCGATAAGCCGTATTTGTTCATATGCTTGTGCACCGTGCCCTCCAGCAGCGTAAATTCCAGCCGCGGCACAATAATCGGCATCGGCAGTCCCAAACGTTCAAATGCCGGGCCCGTCAATCCCCAATAGGCAATTTCGCCCGGACCGAGCACCGTTGCCAGCGCCGGAAACAAAAATTGCTGCATCAGCGGCCGAGTCATCACGTTGTTACTCAAGCTATCCGGGCTGTTCGTTGCCAACTCCAGCAGCTCGTCGAGAGTAAGGCGCAGTTCTTGCTTTTTATCGGCAAAAAGCTCGCCGTCCCGCTGCAGCAGCAGCCGCTGGCCTGCATGGAACACAAACAGGTTGGCTCCATCGGGCGCCACCTCGGCCTGCGGCGTAAAGCCTGCGGCTTCAACAGCCGACCTCCCGGCGGACAAGGCTTCCGATAGTCCCGGGTTCTGCGCAATCAGCTCGGCGAAAAACGGGGCTTCAACCCGGCGCAGCGCCGGATCGTCGGAATCCAGAAGCACCAGCCCGTATTCACCGAACAAGCCAGCCATCCAGCGACCGAATGCTTCGGACAGCGTCGGCGCGCCCTCCGCACACGCCCGCAGCTTATCCAGCAGCGAAGCTTTGAATTCGGTATCGGGCAGTGTCATCTCCAGCGCCTCCAGCGCCCCATTCCACGTGGTCTCATTTATCGGCAGCCTGCTGACCGACGTGCGCCGACCTGTCGGATGCTCGACCTTGATTTTCTCGATCTGCTGCGCGGACGAAAGCACGGCGACATGATTCACTTCGTCAAAATCGTGATCCTCCCCGGCGATCCAGAACACCGGGACAACCGGGCGTTCCAGCCGCTCGCCCCACTCGCGAGCGAGCTGAAGCAGCGTAACCGCCTTATATAAAACGAGCAGCGGCCCGCCGAAAAGACCGGCTTGCTGCCCGCCGACCACGACCAGCGAGTCCGGGTGACGCAGATGGGCAAGCGCCTCCAGCGCCTGCGGGGCATTGCCGATCCGCTCGTTGTAGGCCCCGAGCGCTTCGACCAGCGCGGTCCGATCGGCGGAAGGTCCGCGGTGTGCCGACAACTGCTGCGCCTGGCGGCTCCAATCCGCTTCGCGGGCAAAATGATGCGGGAACAGCGGCAGCGCCTGCTCCGCACCTGCTATGTATGCCTCAGCCAGAGGCTGGCTTTTTTTCCAATGGAACGCTTCCCATGCCATCGTTTCGCGGTCTCCTCTATATGCGAAATAAGTGATATCCGATCCTGCATCATCGAACGTTACTCTATAGATTGTACACGCCTGAAGCGGGATCGTCAAAACTGTATTTTTTTCGTGTACAATTGATCCCGCCACATCCGTGGAAGGCGCCGTTTATGAGACAAGCGACGAGCGGGACAGCGCTCCCGCTCGCGGCTGGATAGCCGTGCGGTCGGAAGCGGAACGGCTGGAGAAGCGCCAGCCGCAACAAGCAGCGTGCACGACAAATAGCGGTCGCCTGCTAACGAACGGCAACCGCTTAAATCAAATGACAGGCCACTGTATGGTCGGGCCCTACTGTTTTTGGAGCAGGCATCGAAGCGGCGCAAACCGGCTGAGCGTGCGGACACCGCGTGCGGAATGGGCAGCCTGACGGCGGGTCAAGCGGGCTGGGCGGCTCGCCGCTCGGCAGCAGCCGCGGACGCAATCGCTCGGCCGCCGGATCGGGCAGCGGAGCGGCAGCGAGCAGCGACTGGGTGTACGGATGCTGCGGACGGGCATACAGCTCGGCGGACGGCGCCGTTTCGACGAGACAGCCCAAATACATGACGCCGACACGGTCGGAGATCAGCTTGACCATCGCCAGATCGTGAGCGATGAACAGATACGTCAAGCCGCGCTCGCGTTGCAATCGGTACAGCAGCTGCACGACCTGCGCTTGCACGGAAACATCGAGCGCAGACAGCGGCTCGTCGGCGACGAGCAGGCGCGGTTCAACGGCCAAAGCCCTGGCAATACCGATGCGCTGACGCTGGCCGCCGGAAAATTCATGCGGATAACGTCCGGCGGCATCTTCAGGCAGCCCGACAGCCTGCAGCAGCTCGGCTACGCGGGCCGCACGCTCGCGCCTGCCGGCGCATAGACGGTGAATATCCAGCCCCTCGCCGACAATTCCGCCAACCGTAATTCGCGGATTTAGCGAAGCGTAAGGGTCCTGGAACACCATCTGCACCGAACGGCGGAACGCCTGCAGCTTGCGGCCGCGCAGCCGGTGTACATCCTCGCCGTCGAACAGCACCTCGCCTTCCGTGGCTTCATACAGCCGCATAATCGTCCTGCCTGCCGTCGACTTGCCGCAGCCCGATTCGCCGACAAGGCCAACCGTTTCTCCGACGCGCACGCTGAGCGTAAACTGCTCGACAGCTTTGAGCAGCTTCCCCTGGCCGAGCGCAAAATGCTTTTTGAGCCCGCGCACAGCGAGCAGCGGACGCTCATCAGCCATTGGCGTCCACCTCCCCGGCGCTGGCTGCTTGGAGCTGGAGGCGAGCTTCGGCCAGGCCGCCAGCGGCAGCAGCGGCCGGGAGCGCAGCAGGTGCAGCGAACGCCGGCGATGACGCTGGCGGCTGCTTGGCCTGTGGCGGCGCACAGGACGGCGCGTACCGCGGCTCAGCCCATGACGCAGGAAGCGGCGCTTCCTGCGCCGCCACCGGGCCCAGCAGCCAGCAAGCCGCGCTGTGCCCGGGCGCGAGCTCCGTCGGCGGCGGCTCGGCCTCGCGGCACAGCGGCTGCGCCTGCGGACAGCGGGCCGCAAACGCGCAGCCGGCCGGAGGCGCCAGCAGGCTGGGCGGCGCGCCGGGAATCGGCGTCAGCGACGCGCAGCCCTGCGCCTCCAGCCGCGGCACGGCGCGCAGCAGTCCCTGCGTGTACGGATGACGCGGGGCGGCATACACGTCGTCGACAGGTCCCTGCTCGACGATTCGCCCCGCATACATGACCGCGACACGCCGGGCCATTGCGGCCACGACGCCCCAATCGTGCGTGATCAGCAGCACGGAGGCGCCGGTTTGCGCCGTCAAATCCTGCATTAGCGCGATCATTTGCGCCTGCACGGTGACATCAAGCGCCGTCGTCGGCTCATCGGCGATCAGCAGCTTCGGCTCGCAGGCCAGCGCCATCGCAATCATCGCTCGTTGCCGCATGCCGCCCGACAGCTCGTGCGGGTACTGGCGCAGCCGCCGCTCCGGCTGGCCCAGACCCGCCTGCGCCAGCAGCTTGCAGGCCCGCTGCCGCGCCGCTTTGCGGCGCAAGCCGCGATGGCGGACCAGCCCCTCGACGAGCTGCGCGCCTAGCGTCATCGTCGGGTTCAACGACGTCATCGGATCCTGGAATACCATCCCGATTTCCGCGCCGCGCACCCGCTGGAGCTGCCGTTCCTTCAACGCCGTCAGCTCCAGCCGTCCGTCAAAGCGGATCGAACCGGCGCGAATCGATGCAGAGGGCAGCAAGCGCAGGAGTGTTTTTGCAGTGACCGACTTGCCGCTCCCGGATTCGCCAACGAGCGCCAGTACCTCGCCGCGCCCAATCGTCAGCGACACGCCGCGGACAGCGTGTACATCGCCGGCAGTTGTCGGCAGGACAACATGCAGGTTGTCGATGGTTACTAAAGCTTCGTCCGCCTCCATAACAACTCTCCTTTCAAATAAACGGACACAGGATTCTCGCCCGCTTCACCTCCGGCGACCCGGATCCAACGCATCACGCAAGCCGTCGCCCAGCAAATTAAAGCTGACCAAAAGCAGGCTGAACACTACTGCCGGTCCAATCAGACGATGCTGGTGAAACCGAATATAGCCGCTGCCCTCCGACAGCAAATTGCCCAGCGAAGCGAGCGGCGGCTTGAGGCCCAGACCGATGAAGCTGAGAAACGCTTCTGCGAACATCGCCGCAGGCACCGCGAACGTCAGCTGCACAATCATCACGCTCAGCGCATTCGGCAGCAAATGGCGCCAGACGATGCGCAGGCCCGAAGCGCCAAGCGCTTGCGCAGCCAATACGTATTCCCGTTCTTTAAGCGACAGCAACTGACCCCGGACAAGCCGGGCCATCGGCACCCAGCCGGTGAGCGCATACGCCGCGATAATCGAAGGCAGCCCCGGCCCGATCACCATAATGAGCAATATCGCTACCAGCAAATAAGGCACCGCGTAGATGACCTCCAAAAGACGTTGAAGCGCATCGTCCACCCGTCCGCCCGCATAGGCCGAAATACCGCCGTACACGACGCCAACCACCAGATCGATCAAAGCAGCGCATACGCCAATCAACAGCGAGATCCGCGCTCCCCACCAGATTCGGGTCCACAAATCGCGTCCAAAATCGTCCGTACCGAACCAATGAGCCGCACTCGGCCCCTCATTACGAGCTGCAAGCTGCTGCGTGTCGTAGTCGTATGGCGACAGCCACGGAGCAATAAGCGCCAGTAACGTAAGCGCACACAACAGCCCCAAACCGAGCAACGCCAACCGATGGGTGGCCAGCTGACGCCACATCCCCGCCCGCACGGACAAAGCACCGGAGGTGGAAGTGGACAAGCTCTTGCCGGCTTGGCCGAATACGCTCGTCCAGACAACGTTCACGACATTCCCAAAAATCCCCGAGCTCCCCGTTTCCCCGACAATCTTCCCTTTCCCGACCCCTGCAACGCTCCGAGCGATCCCGGCTTTCTCATACGCCCCGGCCTCCGCAACGCCTCCGACATTCCCGGCACTCCCGACACTTTCGGCACTCCCGGCCCCATCAGCACTCCCCAATGCTCCGCCTTCGGCAGCAGACTCCCCATCTTCATACCTAAGCTCGTTATCCTCCCTGCCGGCCTCTCCGGCCAGCCATCCTCCCAAGGATGTCGCCTTCAGCATGCTAGGCTCCCCCCTTCTGCAAACGAATACGCGGGTCCACCCAGCCGTACAGCACATCTGTCAGCCACATCACAGCAATCAGCAGCGCCGAATAAAAAATCGTCAGCCCCGCAATCATCGTATAGTCATTGGCATAAACCGATTCGACGAAATGCTTGCCAAGTCCCGGCACCGCAAACACCTGCTCAACCACCAGTGTACCCGTAATTACATTGACGAAAATCGGCCCGATGATCGTCAATACCGGCAGCAGCGCATTGCGCAGCGCATGACGAATCAGCACCGCCGGCCCGCTCAGCCCTTTCGCCCGCGCCGTCTGGATGTAATCCATCTGCAGCACCTCCAACAACGTCGCCCGCATCAGCCTTGCAAGCACCGCCACCGTGCCAAAAGAGAGCGCCAGCGCCGGCAGCACGCGATGCTGCGGCCCTTCCCACAACCCTGCCGGCAGCCAGCCGAGCTTGACGCCGACGAAATAGGACAGCAGCGGGCCCGCGATCATCGAAGGCACCGCTACGCCCATAACCGCAACCAGCATGGCGGCATAATCGCCCGCCCGGTTATGGCGCATCGCCGCATACATGCCAAGCGTAAGCCCCATTGCCGCCGCCAGCGCCAGCGACCATAAACCAAGCTCCAGCGAAGCCGGCAGCGCCTGACGAATAATATCGGTCACACGCTGTGCCGGAAACTGGTAGGACACCCCCAAATCGCCGTGCGCAACATGCCCCATGTAGGTGGCATATTGCTGCCATAAGGGCTTGTCCAGCCCATATTGCCGCAGCAGCAGCGCACGCGTCTCCTGCGGGATGCGTTCGGCTCCTTCCCCCAGCGGATCGCCGGGCAGCTGCTTCATCAGCACAAACGTCAACGTGGCAATCAGCCACAACGTGAGCAGCGCATACAGCAGCCTGCGGGTCATATAACGAACCATCCTACAGTCCTCCCTTCAGCTCCCAGTCCATCCCGAACGGAGGCAGCGCCAGCTCGGCCGCCGCCGGCTTTTTCAAAAAAGCCCGCTTGCGGTAATACAACGGTGAAACCGCCTGCTCCTCCATCAAAAGCCGCTCCGCCTCAGCAAGCTGCTCCGCCCGCCGCGCTAGGCTCAGCTCCCGTCCCGCTGCAGCCAGCAGCGCGTCATAACGCGGATTGCTGAAGTCCCCCTCATTGAATTGCCCCCCGCTCGTCCACAAATCGAGAAACGACTGCGGATCGTTATAATCGGCCCCCCACAACGCCAAAGCGATCTGAAAATCGTGCCGGACGCAGCGCTCGATCCGCAGCGCATGCGGCAGCGGAGCGGCTTCCGCTTCATAACCAAGATGCTGCTTCCATTGGGCTAAAATAAATTCCAGCGACTTCTTCGCGCTTTCGGAATCGTCAGCGATCACAGTTAGCCTCGGAAGCCCGGCTAACCCCAGCTCGCGCAGCCCCTCGGCCAGCAGCAGCCGCGCTGCCGCCGGATCAAACGGCGGCTGGGTATCGCCTGCGGTCCGGCGGAACTCGCCGCCAGCGCCGTCCAGCGTGCCGACAGGCACAAGCCCGGCCGCCGGAGCCGCGCTCCCGGCAAGCGCCGTTTGCGTCAGCGCAGCGCGGTCAATCGCCATGCCGAGCGCCCGGCGAATCTTCGCGCTGCTCAGCGCCGGAACCCGCTGCGTCTGATACAGCAGGTAACCCGTCGTCAGCTCCTGTTTGACCGCGCGGTCCGGCTTGCCGGCGTACAACTGCAACTGGTCGCCGTTCACCTCGGTCAAATCGGCATGACCCGTTTCGTACAAATTGAGCGCCGTATGAATATCTTTGACGATGTGCAGCGTCGCCCGCGGAATATGCACGCTCGCTGCGTCCCAATAACGCGGATTTTTCACCAGCGCCAGCGACTGCCCATGCTTCCATTCAGCCAGCGTATACGGCCCGGCGCCGAGCACCGCTCTCGCCTCCGCCCCATACATCGCACCCTCGCGTTCAACCACATCCCTGCGCTGCGGAAAAAACACCGGAAACGCCAGCAGCTGCGTAAAAAACGGCACCGGCCGCTCCAGCCGGATTTCCAGCCGCCGTTCATCCAACGCGCGCGCTCCAAGCTGTTCCTGCGCCGCCCGCACGGCTGCCGGCGAACCCGCTTCCGTCACCGCCCGGCCTCCGGCAATCCAGCCGACCATAAAGCTGTAGGGCGCGCGCGTCGCCGGATCAAGGGTCCGCCGGAACGCATAGACGAAATCGTCCGCTGTTACCGGACGACCGTCAGCCCATACCGCATGGGGCCTGATCGACATCGTGTAGACCAGCCCGTCAGCCGACACCTGCGGCAGCGCCTCGGCCAGCCCCGGCACAACCTGGCCGTCGCGGCGGGTACGGTACAACCCTTCATGAAACGCATTGATCAGCGTGAACGCCGCATTTGAAGTCGTTTTCGAACTGTCGAGAATCGGCGGCTCGCCGGACAGATTGATGCGGATATCGGGCGCCCGGGCTGCAGCAGCAAGCATCGTTTCCTGCGGCGCAGAGCAGCCAGCCAAGCCGCCCGCCCCCAGCAATGAAGCAATGCAAGCCGCGAGTGCTTTGATTTTGTTCATAACGCCGCCCCTCCCTCCAGAAAACAAAAAAAAGAATTTATGCCCGCCAGCGATTTGCGCTTCGTCGGACATCCATTCTTTCTTTCAAGTTTATTGGTTATTGTTTACACTTGCCCGGTAATTATTCGGACGGCTGCTGGAATTCACTTTTGCGGCTGTAGTTGAGCACCTTCTCGGCGGCCAGCGACAGCTCGCGGTACACCTCCGGCTTCATCTGCTGCGCTTGCGCCTTGATGAACATTTCGCCCTGCAGCGACGACACATACTTGGGCGGCAAGCTGTTCAGCGCGATCGCCATGATGTCGTCTTGCGTCTTGACATCGCAGCCCTTCAGCGATTCCTGCGCGCCCATCATTTCATCCAGACATTGCTTAACGATTTCTTCCATTAAATTGCGAACCATACGGAACCGACCCCTTCGGCAAAATTTCAGAATCCATTTATGACCATTATCGGCTTTCGGCCTAAGTTTATGTAGAGAAAAGGAAGTTTTTTCCTATATTCAAAAAAAACAAAATCACATAGCAGCAGGTCAGCGCCATAAAGCCGAGCCGCCACACAATTCGTGTGACTTTCAGCAGGTCGGTACGGCCTTTTTCATGCGTTTGCAGCCCGCCGATCAAGCCAAAAGCAATCAGCAGCAGCAGCGCAATCAGCCAAAAACCAAAGGTCGATTGAAACAGCTTGTTCCACATGATCGACACCGAGCCGATCAGAAACAGCATCGTGATGTCCATCGACAGACGCGTGGTCATTTTTTTATCCTTTACAAAGACGTAGGCCACCAGCCAAACCGCCACAAACGTCAGCAGCGGAAAGATCGCCAACACCGCATACATCGTAGACAAAACGTTCATTATCGCAGACATCGACTCACCTCTTTGGCTCCAGCGCTTTTACGAAACGATAGACGGTCTGATGCTCGGGCAGCGTCAAGCCGTGCTTTTCAGCGATGCGCAGCAGACTGCCGTTCATGGTATCGATTTCCGTCGGCCGACCCATCTGGACATCCCGCAGCATGGAGGAATGGTTATCCGCCGTGGCCGTGCATACATCAAGCACGGTTTGCCACAAATCGTCCGGCAAGCGGACGCCCTGCAGCGCAGCGACCCGCTTGCCTTCCTCCAGCAGCGCCTCCATCATGCCCAGCGCCCAGCGAGAATGCAGCAGCCCGCCATTATTCACCTGCAGCATCGCCGTTAACGGATTAATAACGGCATTGATCAGCAGCTTGGTCCATATACGGATATCCATGTCATTCGACAAATTCGCGGAAAATCCTGCCTGCCGCAGCATGCCCAGCAACAATTTTTGCCGTTCTATTCGCCCATTTCCCTGCTCCGCTTCGCTTCCGTCATGCAACGCGCTCTCGATATACGTCATACCGCGCCCGGTATGCGTAACGCCCGTTGCGCTTTCCCGCCGCGCCGCTTCCGTCGTCACAGCCAGCGTCACGCGATCCGCCCCGAGCGCCGAGCGCAGCTTATCTTCATGGCCGATACCGTTCTGCAAGCCGACGACCAGCGTATTCGCGGCCAGCCGCAGCGCCAGCTCGACGAGCAGTTCCTCCGTCAAGGCGGGCTGCTTGAGCGTCAGCAGCAGCACGTCGGGCGCTTGAGCCAGCGGCCGCTGCGGCCAGGCCGAGATAACCGCAGGCCGGACGATTTGCCGCGACCCGTCGGGCTCCATCAGACGAATGCCTTGAAATTGCAGCAGCTCGGCCTGATTTACCGTGCGCGTCACCAATTCGACCGCAGCTCCCGACGCCGCCAACCGCGCAGCAAACAGCAAGCCCAAAGAGCCTGCTCCCATCACCGCAATCCGCATCTGAACCCTCCTCCACACTTTAGAACGAGCGCCTGCGTCTCATGCGCTGTCGTCTATTTGCTTACATTATAGCACTCCGTCCGGCGATTCAGGCAAATATCAGGCAACGCCAAATAGCCCGCGGCACCGCTTCCGCGGTTCCACGAGCTGTAAGTTTCTCTGCGGCGTTCAAGCCGGGCGCCTCAGTTTGCAGCGCTAATCCATTCGTTCCAGATTGCCGTTAGCGTCCATTTTAAAGCGCTTGCCTTCCTCTTCCTCTTCCACGAGAAACGCCAGCTTGCGCGCCCGATCCATAATCTGGATCAACGCCTTGTAATCGTCGTTCACGACGCGATAGTCGGTTTCCACCTCACTGACCTGATGGCTCAGCTTGTGATTTTCCCGTGCCAGTCTATCGATTTCCTCGTCTTTTTCCTGCAAATCCTTTTCCATTGTTTTCATATGCCGACACATATCCTGATAGGTATTGCGCCAATGCCGCAAAAAGCGGATCACAGCGTCAATGGACAGCGTTTCCTCGCTAAGCGGCTCGGCTTTGCCGCCTGCGGTTGGCTCTGACGGGTCCAGCGTAGCAATGGCCGAAGCGGATATGGTGACGCTTGCGTGTTTTTTTAAATGAGAGCGTTTTTGGCGTTGCGCTTTGGCGATTTGAATCGCCGCTTCGTATTTTTTGCGGACAAAGCTGTTCCAGCGGAACCCGCAAGCGGCCGCAGTCCGGCCGATCCGTTCCCCGACTTCCTCAAATGCGGACAGCTGCGTGCTGCCCTCGCGAATATGGCGCAGCGTCACCTCCGCTAAAATCAAGTCGTCTTCATCGCTCCAAGCGTCTTGTCTGATTGCTGACATAAGGGTCAATCCTCCTAACGTAATGTACAACCTGCATCTAAAGAAAGAGAATCAATTCGCCGTAAGAGGTATCGATTGATTCGTGCCATTATTCCTATTTCTATGCCCATACTAGAGTTCATAGAATCTATTTCATACTAAATGGTATTGCCATTTTTTTTGCGGCTCATACATGAAAGACCGGACAAAAAGCCATACTAGCAAAGCAGGACGAAATGTTTTTAAATTCGTCACCGTTTGACGGTTTACACTGTCTACCCCAAAAGGTATAATGTGATTTAGTTAATGTGCAACGCGGTTAGGAGAGGGGGATGTAACGGAATGGATCGCATGTTTCGGGTACTTGGATTTTGGACACTGGTCATCGCGCTGATGAGCTTAGCCGGCGATATGGTTCCGATGTCGCTGATTTTCTTTTTCCAAACAGCCGTATTCGTGATTCTGGGCTATATGCGCCTGTCAGAACGCACTTACATACTGTTGTTCTGGGGATATATGATACTGTCCTTTACCGGCTTCACGTACTGGTCATTTTTCAAAATGTCCATCTAATCGTGTCGGCCCAATCAAAAAGGCTGTGCCCTGCCGCGGGAGATGCTCCTGCAAGGGACAGCCTTTTTTTCTATGTTTCGGGGCAAAAAAGATCGGCCGCTCCGCGTCTGGAGAGAGCACGCTCGGGGGTGGAGCCGGTGCTGCGGAGCCGGGACAGTCCATTAGGGCAGCAGATGTTCCATCCGCAGCCCAAGCAGGCGCAAACAAACTCGCCGGGGCTTTGGATGAAGCTTATCCCGACCGCGCCGCGGGCAACACCTGCCCCTTGTCCTAGCGAACAGCCTCTTCTTCCGCAGATGCAGGATGCTTGTACGCCGTCATCACCTTGAACAGCTCACTCATCTGGTCGCTGAGCAGCAGCTGACGGATCGCCCGGTTGCGCCGCGCTTTCTCGCTGAACGGGTTCGGGTCGTGGGCGTCCTGCAGCTTGCCCAGAATACCCAGCTCGACCAGAAACTCACGTTGCGTCTGCAAGCGCGTCGGCGAGAAGCCGGCATCCGCCGCAGCGGCCAGACACACGCTGAAATTGACGTGAGCGGTCACATCCTGCTCGCCGGCGTACACCAGCGCATCGGCGCTGGCCTGATGACGGCGGTAGCACATCAGCGTGCCAAGCTGCCGATGGGCAGCGTACAGCTCGGCGCTTACATCGCCGTAGTCGATGACGATAAGCTGCCCGCTGCGGATGCGCCGGCCAACCCGGCGCACCCACTCTGCGGCGGCGAGATTGAACTCCGCCTGCTGCCCTTCGCGCCAGGCAACGCCAAGCGCGTCGGCGTGCGCGAGCAGCGCCGGATCGTCGGCGGGCCGCCACAGCTCGCCGAACGCCTTGCGCCGCTCGTCCCAGACGACGGCGCATTCCTCCCAGCGCTGCTCGCGCCAGCGCATCCGGTGGACGGGAAACGCGTCCACCAGCTCATTGGCGATGACGATGAGATGGTCTTCGGGCGGCTCCTCCGCCCAGACCTCGCCATCGGCAAAGCGGATCAACGCTGCGTGCTCATGCAGCGTTTCGGCCTGCAAGCGGCGGTGGTAGCCGCTTGATTCAATCAGCATATACGTCGTATGCGCGTATACGTCAGGATGGGCTCGACGCAGTTCGTCGAGCAGGTGCAGGGCGAGGCGGCCCGTGCCCCCGCCCCATTCGACCAGACGCAGCGGAGCTGGCGCTGCGTCTGGTCCGTGCGCTGCGGCGTCACGCTCGCCCGCGCTCGCCGCGTCACGCCCGCCCGCGCCATACGCCGCCACATGCGCGGCGAGCAGCTCGCCCATCAGCGTGCCGATCGACGCGCTCGTATAGAAATCGCCGTCGCGGCCGATTTTGACCCGCTCCTCGCGGTAATAGCCGTGCGGCTCGTGATATAACGCCAGCTCCATATAATCGCGGAACGTGATCGCTCCGTCGGGGCTGGCCGCCATGCGCTCGCGGATCGCGGCGACAACGGCCGGATGGCCTGCCGATTCGCTCATGCGGGCTTCCTCCTTTGCGGACTCCAATTTTACAACTCATTGCTTGAAGACAAACGACGGTGAAACCTTTATAATAAGAATGGTTTATGGAAGGAGCGATTACGCACATGTTGAAAAAATGGATGCCTCTGACGGCAGCCGCCGCTATCGGACTCGTTACGCTGACCGGCTGCACCGATCATACAAAGCTGAAGGATTCCGTCACCCAGGCACTCGATAAGCAGCAATCTATGAAAGCTTACACCTTCAAGGGAAGCGCCGAGCTTGGCCTCAGCGACAAGCTGTTGAACTCGCCGAACCTGCTGACCGGCGGCTTGCTGGCGATGCTGCGGGAAAGCACCATCGACTGGTCGGGCGCAGCCACGCTGGAGCCGCTGCAATACGAAAGCGATCTGACGATCACGCCAAAAGGCAGCACATCTCCCATCGCCATCCCTGTCCTCATTAAAGATAGCAAATTGTATTTCAATATGCCAGCCTTGAACAAGACAGCGGACGAATACTATATGGTGGATTTGCAGCAGATGAGCGCATCGGGCAAAAGTCCGATTACCGTCGACAGTCTGAAAAACAGCTCCGGCGTCGGCGTCGAGTTGGGACGTCTCCTGCTCACCGATCTGGACGCCAAATGGTTTAATGAAGCCAAAGAGCCATTAAAGCTGGCCGACGGCACAGCCGCTGCGCAATCGATCATCATCGATATTACCGCCAAAAACGAAGAGGCGCTCAACGCCGAGCTGAAAAACAAGCTGCCCGGACTGATTGACACGCTCTCCACCAACGGACTGCTGCCCACCGCCAAAGCCGATCAGCTCAAGCAAGCGCCTGACGGAGCGGTCAAGCTGCACGCGCCGGGGCAAATCAGCCTCGCGATCGACGATCAGGGCTTTATCCGCGATCAAGTGATTGACGTTGCGTTCACCACGACGCCCGCCGGAGGCCAAAGCGCCGACAATCACATCAAGCTGCATCAGTCGTTCGGTGCCATCAACCAGACGCCGACGTTCACCAAAGAAGTACCGGGCACGATCAAAAACTTCGACGATATCCTCAAGCAGCTTGGCAAGGCGCAAGCGCCGGCCAACTGATCTGCGATGCGTCCTCCACCAACGGAGGGCGCATTTTTTTCTGCTTTTTTTAATAAGATTATGGTAATCTGTTCGTAGGAGGAGAACTGGCACATGAGATGGGGAATCTTGTATATCATGCTGATCGGCTTGCTGCTCGCCGTCCTGCCTCCCGCCGCTTATGCGGAAGAAGCGGACACGCCGTCCGCGGAAACCAATGCGCTTGTGCAAAAAGGGTTGACGATCTTTGAAATCGATCGCGAGGTTGCGCGTCTCAATGACAAGGATGCAGCCATCGCCGCGCAGATCGGGCAAGCCGAGCTGGACATAACGGCGCAGGACGCCAAGGTCCAGGCCACCCGCAAGCATGCCGGAGGCGTATTGCGCGCCTATTATATGGGCAGCCGCAGCTCGCTGTGGATGATGATGCTCTCAGCAAATTCGCTGGCAGACGCGCTGCGGCTTTTTGAATATTTGCAAATGATCGTAACGAATGATCGGAAAGCGTTGAACGCTTATACCGAATCGTACAAGCAGCTGACAACTCTGAAATCCGGTTTGGAGGACTCGCGCGTCGCGCTGCAGATGACCAAAGTCGCCTACCTGAAGCAGCGCGAGCGGCTGGTGAGCCTGCAGGCCGAGCTGGACCGCGAGCTTGCAGAAAACAAGGAAGCGCAAGCGATCATGCAGCGGATTCAAGCGTTAAACGATCAGTGGCAGCATCAGGGCCTGCCGCTGTTCCAGCAATATTTTAACGGCTTGTCGGTCGCTTTCATGGATCTGCCCAAGCTGCTCGCCGACGGCAGCCGCCTGGATATGAGTTCATTCAAGAATCCGGTGTTCACCTTGACCGACAGCGACTTCAACGCCTTTTTGCAGCAGACGAACCGCGAGCTGTTTCAGACGCTGCAATTTCGCTTTGCGCCCAACGAGCTGGTGGCCAGCGGCGGCAAAGACGGCCATACGCTGGAGCTGCACGGCAGCTTTGCGCTGATTAAAGGCCCGTCGATGAATGAAGTGCGGTTTCAGGTCAACCGCATGTTGTTTGACGGTTATGAGCTGCCGGATACGACAGTGCAGGATTTGATGAGCCGCTTCCCGTTGGCGTTTCAGCCCAAGGCGTTTATTCCGGCTATAGACGTAGACACGGTGACGATGGACAATGGCAAGCTGGTCGTCAAGCTGGTTTTGCTATAACGAAAAAGGAGATCAACAACGTATGCAAATCAAATGGGGCGTATGCATCGATTTGCCTGACGACAAGCTGCCCGGCTTTTACGCGCAAATTGTCAAGGCGCTGGCCGGTAAAGCGAACCTGTTCGACCGCGACAAGGAGCTGCTTGTGCTGGGCACCGAGGAAGATCAGCAAACGACGCTGGACATTATGGACAGCTACAAGGTGCCGGCCGAGCCGCTAGCGCTGCTCCTGCTGCCGGAATCGGCGGAAACGACCGTGCTGTTCAGTGATTACGGCTTTGAAAGCCGTCTGGCCAACCGCTATTTGTATGCCAATCAGGTCCGCATATTCCGCTTCGCTGACGACGGCGCAACGCAGGCCGGACAAGCGGTGATGCAAATGCAGGAGCATTTGCTGGCGCGTTTTCCCGACGAGGACGGCGAGAAGCTTTATGCGGTCAGCCGGCAGTTGGATGCGCTGATGAGCGGCATTGCCCGCGCCTACCGCTGTGAGCTAGTATTTGTCCGCTAAGCGTTTCTGACTTGCAGCAGAAAGAGTTCAGAAGCCTTCTAAAGCTTCCGAGTTCCCGCTCAGCTCCCGCACAAGACGAAAAAGATGCTTCCAGCCCCGCGTTATCGTGGTTTTGGAAGCATCTTTTGCTTTATCCGCAGCCGGCTAGCCCTCAACCGGCGGGTACATAACGCATCAATACGACGCCGGAGCCAAAGGTTCTGGTCTCGGTCAGCTTGAGCTTCATTCGCCCACTGATCCCCCCCAATAATTGGGGGCCGCGTCCGGCAACGATGGGCTGCACCAGAAAGTGGTACTCGTCCACCAAGCCCAGTTGCGCCAGCGTGGAGCCGAGGCCGGGACCGCCGTTCACCAGCAGCGTCTTCCCTTCTGCCGTCAGCTTGGGCACCTCTTCAGAAACAGGTCCCTTCAACAAATAAGCATTCTGCCACGACACGTGATCCAGCGTCCGCGAGAACACATATTTGGGCTTGCGATCAAGCTTGCGCGCAAAATCGACCAGAAATTCTGGCCCTTCGCCGCTGCTCGCTATAGCCGGCCAAGTGCTCTCCATGAGCTGATAAATTGTACGTCCAAAAAGCCCGCCGTCGGACTGATCCATCAGGTCCGCCGTATATCGGTGAAGCTCCTCATCCGCAATCACCTGCGTGTGGTCACAGCAACCATCCAGCGTGACATTCATCATCAAAATGACTCGTCCCATTATGCAGCCTCCCTTTGACAATAGGTTATCATCTGCAAGCAGGTCCGGTTTCTCATGGATTGCTAATCTTCATATAAAGCTCAGCCCTGCCTGCCGTTCCGCAGTTTCCCACAGCCGCCGGGCCGATTCGCGATCCTCGGCCTGCGGCGCGATTCGCGCCGGAGCGGGATAGCCCCGGACTTCATTATAGCCGTCAGGGCCGTAATATCCGCCGCCTTGCGCAGCAGGCGAAGTGGCAGCGAACAAGGTAGGCAACGCGCCTTGCGCCGGCGTCTGGAACATCAGCGGCCCCATCAGCTTCAGCGACAACGTAAGCGGACTCCAGCGCCCTGCGCCGTTGGCCAGCAGCTCCGTGCGGGCAATGCCGGGATGGGCGGCCAGGCTCGACACCCCCCAGCCGGCTGCTTCGCTGCGCCGCTGCAGCTCCAGCGCAAACATCAAATTCGCCAGCTTGGACTGGCTGTACGCCACCATCGGCTTGTAGCTTATCTCCGATTGCAGGTCGTCAAAGTGAATCGTCCCGTTGCGATGGGCAATGCTGCTCACATGTATAACGCGCGGCTGGTCTCCTTGCCGCAGCAGCGGCAAAAGCCGGGCAGTCAAAGCAAAATGCCCGATAAAGTTCGTGCCCCACTGCAGCTCCAGCCCATCCTTGGTCGTCAGACGACGCGGCGGCGTCATAACACCCGCATTGTTGATCAAAAGATCAAGCTTGTCCCGCCGTCCCAGCTCCCGCTCCGCAAAAGCATGTACCGAAGCCAAGTCAGCCAAATCCAGCTCTTCGAAGCAGATATGGGCCGAGCCTGTCGCATCGCGCAAGCTGCGCACAGCCTCCGCTCCCTTTCCGGCATTGCGGCCGGCCAGCGTAACCTCGGCTCCGGCCCGCAGCAGCGCCAGCGCCGTCTCGTAGCCGAGTCCCCCTGTTCCGGTAATGACGACGCGGCGTCCGGTCTGGGACGGGATATCCGCTGCCGTCCAGCGTGTTGATCTTGTAGTCATGTCTGCTCCTCTCTTTCCGTTGCCATCGTCTGGCTCCTGTCCTCTTCGGTCCATCATACAACAAAAACTTCGCTCCCGCCGATCCGGCGAAAGCGAAGTTCGGTTGAGCAGCGCCAGCTGCTTACAGCAAGTCCGCTGCAAGCTGCGCCAGATTCGAGCGTTCGCCGCGTTCCAGCGTAATGTGACCGCTGACGCCCTGCTCCTTGAAGCGTTCCACGACGTAGGTCAAGCCATTGCTTGAAGCGTCGAGATATGGGTGGTCAATCTGGTCGGGATCGCCCAGCAGGACGATTTTACTGCCTTCGCCGACGCGCGACACAATCGTTTTGACTTCGTGTTTCGATAAGTTCTGGGCCTCGTCAATAATGATGAACTGGCTCGGAATCGAACGGCCGCGGATATAGGTCAGCGCTTCGACCTGAATGCTGCCGAGACCGGCAAGAATTTTATCGATGTCGCCCGGTTTTTTGGTATCGAACAGGAATTCCAGATTATCGTAGATCGGCTGCATCCACGGACGCAGCTTTTCGTCCTTTTCGCCGGGCAGGTAACCGATATCTTTGCCCATCGGCACGACCGGACGAGCGATCAGCAGCTTTTTGTATTTGCGTTCGTCTTCAATTTTCATCAGTCCCGCTGCAAGCGTCAGCAGCGTTTTGCCGGTTCCCGCTTTGCCGGTCAGCGTCACAAGCGGAATTTCGTCGTTCAGCAGCAGCTCCAGCGCCATGCGCTGTTGAACGTTGCGCGCCGCGATGCCCCAGATCGGGTCATTGCTCATGAACAACGGCTCCAGCCGCTTGCCGTCGGCATTCACCTTCAGCAGCGCCGATTTGGATGTGCCCAGCTCATCTTTCATAATGACAAACTCATGAGGATGCAGCGAACAGCCCAATTGCAACGAGCTGACGCTCAAATGCCGGTACGAATAAAATTCGTCGATCAGCGACGGGTGAACGTGCAGCGTGAGGCAGCCTGTATACATATCCGATTGAGACACAATGCGGTCGGTCAAATAGTCCTGCGCCGTTAAACCCAGCACATCGGCCTTGATGCGCACCAGGGTATCCTTGGTGACAATAATCACCGGCTTGGGCTCGCCTTTTTCCTGCTCCTCCAGATGATAGTTCAGAGCGACGGCGAGAATCCGGTTATCGTTGGTCAGCTCGGCGAACGTCTCCTGCAGCTTGGAGAAGCTGCGATGGTTGAGCTCAACCTTGACGCTGCCGCCGCTCTCCAGCTCCACGCCCTCGGAAAGCGTACCGCGGGCGCGAAAGCCGTCCAGCAGCCGCGACACATGACGGGCATTGCGTCCCAATTCGTCGGCATTTCGTTTTTTCGAATCGATTTCTTCCAACACCACGGCAGGAATGACTACTTCATTATCGGCGAAGGCAAACAACGCATTGGGGTCCTGAAGCAGTACGTTGGTATCCAGCACATAAATTTTTCTCATAGTGGGTCCCCTCCCGGATTTGGCGTCAGAGCATTTGCTGTGCATACTCCACAGCGGCTTTGAACAAACTAACGCATAAAGCAGGAACAAAAAAGGAGAGATTCGAGTGAAACGAATGTACGTGCTGCTTCCGCTGCTGGTCGTGCTGGCGGGCGGCTGCAGCCAAACGGCGAAAAATGGTGCTGCCTCCTCTCCCTTGCCCAATCAGAATCAGATTCAAGTGCAACAAATCGCTCCGCCCAAGCTGGAAATCAAGGATCGCGCGGCGGTTGCGGAGCGTTTGGAGAACCTTGCAGCCAGCATTCCACAGGTGGAAAGCGCTCATTGCGTCATCTTCGGCAATACAGCCGTCGTCGGAATCAACGTCCATCCGAATGTCGATCGTTCGCGGCTGGGCACCATCAAATATTCGGTAGCCGAAGCGCTGCATAAGGACCCGTACGGCGTACATGCGATTGTTACGGCGGATATGGATCTGGACCAGCGGCTGCGCAACATCCGCGACAACGTCAAGGCCGGAAGACCTGTGACCGGCTTCGCCGAGCAGATGGCCGACATTATCGGCCGCGTCATGCCGCAGCTTCCTCGCGATATTCAAGAGCAGCCGGCGAATCCGCTGCCGCAGGAAGCAGGCCAAGCCGGAACGAGCCCCAACCTGTAATCCGCCAAAAACCAACAAAAAGCCTGACCGGATCATTAGCCGGCCTAGGCTTTTTTCATCGCATCGAAAACTTGGGCATCCAGCTTGGCTGCAGCCCGCTCGTCGTACGTTTTCTCATATTCAGGTTCAGACACAATCCGGGCGCCGTAAAACATGGCGTCTTGCACCGACTCGATGTCGACATCGACGCAAGTCAGCTTGAACGGAACGCCTTCCAGCGCTTCCGCGACCATGCGCGCACGTCCGCTTACAACATGAACGGAGCCCGCGCCGATATAGCTCAGAGAAACAGAGGCAAACTGCTGCAGATTCGACACGATCCGGGATCGCGCATCAACAGCAAAACGCAGCGTGGACGGGTCCTTCGCATACACCCACGAAATCGCGTGGACGCTTGGCGCTCCGGTAGTCGCATCCAACGTGTTCAGAAGCATAAACTTCTCTTTCTGCAGGACTGAGAACAGCTGCTCCGGTAAAGCTGTGATGAGTTCAGCCATGACGTTTGCGCCTCCTACAAGGTAAGTGATGAACCGACCTTATGCCTTCAGTATAGCACAGGTTGGTGGCGTCTTCCACCGTTATGTAGCCCATTTTCGGCCTCATGCTTACACTCCTTTTCCAGCCGATATACTTTATTGTATCCGCAATTGGAAAAAGTTATGTCGGAGGTTTGCCCGCCACTCACTGATTGTATTTGGGGTTGGAGTTGATGTCGTCCAGCAGCTTTTCCGCCGTCTCCCGATCGAACGGCTGCTTGCGAAGCTCACCCTCCTGCTCGTAGGCGATATAAATGTTGTCGTCATCCTTGCCATCGACATAAAAGCGGGTTAAACCGTGATCTTCGCGCAAAATGATCGCAAAAAATTCAAGCGTTTCCGCCGCCGCCCCATCCTCGGGGCGCGCATCGGCCACGATATGCATTTGCAGCCAGTTATACAGTGCATCCTGCAGCTTCACTAGAACGATCCATCCTCTCTGAGCAAAATAACCTCGCAGCCGGCAGCCAGCCACTGCCGCATGACGCCGAGCCAGCGGGCGGAAGAAACGAATACTTCCTCCCCTTCGGCTCCGGCTTCGTCAAGCAGCGTCAACGCTTCGCGCGGCGACAAGAGCCGGTCGATAAAAGCCTCTGCGCAATGCGAAAGCATCAGCGACACGCCGTCGAATCGGATATCGTCCCCGCCGCCCCAATCGGGCTCCGCCGCTTCGTCGCCGCACGCCTCCGCTTCCTCGTCGCCGGGCAGCAGGCTCGCTTTGAACATCGGCAGCAGCCGCGGATGCAGCTTCGCGAGCTGCTCGCGCAGCCGTTCCAGCTCCGCTTGCGGCTCGCACACCAGCCGCTCGCCGCCAAGCGTCAGCGGCTCCTTCGCCGTTACCGGCGTCAGCCAATATCGCGCCATCGCGTCAACGCCTCCTTTTTACTACCAGCTTGTGATTCCATCAACCGCGGGCTTCCCGCGCCGCCGCACTCAGGACGGCCTGCGTCCGCTGCGTTTTTCCACAAAATAGCGCACCCGAACGAGCAGCATCAAAAATACCGCTACCGCCAGACACAAAATGATTGGCAGCCCGACAATCTGGAACACGAGCAGCATCACCGAGCCGATCGCCAGCAGTACATAGATGACGGCCGCTTTGAGCACAGGCAGCTTGCGGGTCCGAAATACCTTGTTGTAGACATAGGTCATAAACACAAAGATCAGCAGATACGAGATGTAAATATGATCGCTAAACCAATCTGTCAGCATATCGTTCTTCACCTTTCACAAGCGGCCGCAGCCGCGCTGATATAGGGAAAGGGAAATGCCGGCTGTAGACGCCGTCATTTCCCTTTCTGACGCAAGGCATTCCTTGCGGCTTATACGCCGGCTTCGGACATTTTGCGGTGCTTCTCTGCGCGCTCGCGCTCGCTTTTATTCAAAATCTTTTTGCGCAAACGCACCGATTTCGGCGTGATTTCGCAATATTCGTCGTCATTCAAATATTCCAGCGCCTGCTCCAGCGAATAGAGACGCGGCGTTTTCATTTTGACCGTTTCTTCCTTGTTGGCCGAACGGATGTTGTTGACGGCTTTTTCTTTACAGATGTTGACGATGATGTCGTTGTCGCGCGTATGCTCGCCAACGATCATGCCCTCGTATACTTCCGTTTGCGGATTGACGAACAAAATGCCGCGGTCTTCGACCGACAAAATACCGTACAGCGTCGAGACGCCGGTTTCGCTCGAAACAAGCACGCCTTCATGACGGCCGCCTACGCCTGCGCCCTGATAAGGACCATAGCTGTCGTAGGCATGGTTCATGATGCCGTAGCCGCGCGTCAGTGTCAGGAAATACGTGCGGTAGCCGATCAGGCCGCGGGCCGGAATCAGGAATTCCAGACGGACGTTGCCATTGCCGTTGTTGATCATGTTAACCATTTCCGCTTTGCGCGTGCCAAGGCTCTCCATGACCGCGCCCATGCTTTCTTCCGGCACGTCGATGATCAGGCGTTCGATCGGCTCCATCTTTTTGCCGTCGATTTCACGAATGATGACTTCCGGCTTGGACACCTGCAGTTCAAAGCCTTCACGGCGCATATTTTCGATCAAAATGCCCAAGTGCAGCTCGCCGCGGCCGGAAACGATAAATGCATCCGGGCTGTCCGTATCTTCCACGCGCAAGCTGACGTCGGTTTCCAGCTCTTTGTACAGGCGCTCGCGCAGCTTGCGCGACGTGACCCATTTGCCCTCGCGGCCAGCGAACGGGCTGTTGTTGACGAGGAACGTCATTTGCAGCGTCGGCTCGTCGATCTTGAGCACCGGCAGCGCCTCCGGATTGGCCGGGTCGGCTACCGTTTCCCCGATGTTGATTTCCTTAATGCCGGCAATCGCTACGATGTCGCCGGCGCCCGCCTCTTCGATTTCTACCCGTTTCAGACCGGAGAAGCCGAACAGCTTTTCGATTCTCGCTTGCTTGGTAAGGCCTTCGCGCGTAATGACTGCAACCGGCTGGCCTTGGCGGATTTTGCCGCGGTTCACGCGACCTACGCCGATGCGGCCCAAATATTCGTTGTAGTCCATCAGCGTCACGAGGAATTGCAGCGGCTGGCTGTCGTCTTCCGTCGGGGATGGAATGTGCTGCACGATCGTTTCGTAGATTGCTTCCATGTTGGCGTCTTGCGTGTCGGCGTTCAGGCTCGACGTGCCTTGCAGCGCCGACGCATAGACGACCGGGAAGTCAAGCTGCTCGTCGTTGGCGCCCAGCTCGATGAACAGATCGAGCACTTCGTCGACGACTTCAGCCGGACGTGCGTTCGGACGGTCGATCTTGTTGACAACAACAACCGGCGTCAGGTTCTGCTCCAACGCCTTGCGCAGCACGAATTTTGTCTGCGGCATCGTGCCTTCGAACGCATCGACGACGAGCAATACGCCGTCAACCATTTTCATAATCCGTTCCACTTCGCCGCCGAAATCGGCGTGCCCTGGCGTATCCACGATGTTGATCAAGAACTCTTTATACTTAATGGCTGTATTTTTCGCCAAAATCGTAATGCCGCGCTCCCGTTCCAAGTCGTTCGAGTCCATTGCTCTTTCTTGAACCGCCTCGTTCTCGCGAAATGCGCCCGACTGCTGGAGCAGCTTGTCGACAAGCGTCGTTTTACCGTGGTCGACGTGCGCGATAATCGCGATATTGCGGATTTTGTCCCTTGCGTGCATGTGTGTTCAAACCCTCTCTACCCGTGATTTTCGTCTATAATCTTCTTCATAAAAGAAGCGTCGGACAACAGCGCCGACGCTTGACATTAATATTCATTATACTGGCGCAACCGCTAAAAAGCAAGGCGTTCAGAGCCGTTTACGCAACTTTTACCCGAAAAAACGACGGAAATTTCACCAGATTTTCGGCTTGCGCAGAATCATGAAAACGCCCGCGAGTATAAGCAGCAGCACAATCACATATACGCCAAGCTTGAAAAGCAGCGTCATGCCGAACAGTCCGACAGCCACAGCCGCCAGAATCATGGCCGCAATCAGCACCCCGCGCTCGGCGTTGCGGTCAAATAAATGGAACTCGTACAGCCCGACGGCGACGCCGAGAATAAAGCCCGGCCACAGATAGCTCATCGCGCCCCAGCCCACAAAATTGCAAAACAAAAACATCAGCGCATATGTCGTTAAAATGCCGCCCGGCACCAGCACGCCGGCTGGCCAGATCCGCCCGAAAAACAGCGCGTGAAACAGCAGCCCCGGCACCAAAATAAACAGCGGCCACAGCATCGAGCCGACAAAATGAAATACACCCAGCTTGCCCAGCAGCAGAACAACTGCAAGACCGATCAGCACCACGCCTACGGAATAGCTGTTTCTAGCCATCAGTTCGCCTCCTGACTTCACGAATCGCCCTGCGATTCGACATCGTTCTACTTGCTAGTTTAGCGTACTCGCTCTGAAAATGCCAGAAGAATGGCGAAAATCACGTTGACCGGCACGAGCCTGTCGGGCAGGGTGCGAGCGACAGCTGCGCCGGTGGGGGCGGTGCGCGGCGGCCATGTGAGTTAGGCGCGCAGACAGACGACGGCCGCGCAAGACAAGCCGTTCCGGGAGCAGGCAGCTCACGTCGCTTTAGGCCGGCGGTGCGCGATCTCCCGAGCGCGGTGCCGTCTGTACGGCGGCTGTCAGCCCCGTGCGGACGGTGGTGCTTTGGAAGCAGCGGCCACGCGGGTGCGAGAACGGCCTGCGGGCGGACAGCGGTGCCGGCTCACGCAAGCGATGGTGCTGTCCGGGCGACGCGCGGCGGGCGCTCAAGCCTGAGACGCGCTTCACAAGCCGGGACTGACGCCGCGCAGGCCGAGCTCTGCGACGCGGGCAACGCCGCGCAGGCCGAGCTCTGCGACGCGGGCAACGCCGCGACAGGAACGGCAACGGCGTAAGCGGCTTGCCGCCCGCCAAGACGCCGCATGCCGCGTTGAACGCGCCAAGCGCTATTTGCGGCTGCGGCGCTTGGCCGCGAGCAGACGGCTCATCGCGGCGCCGTCGTCCGCAGCTGCGGCGCCCGGCGATGCCGCGGAGGCATCGTCGGGCGTGGCGGCATCCGGCGGGGAAGGCGGCGACGCGAAGCCAGGCGAGGCCGGAGCCGAGGCTGGCGGTGCGGGCGGCGAGGCTGGGGCCGGGGCGCCTGGCGCGGCCGATGGAGCCGCGGGCTCAGGCGGCGCGGGCGCTGCGGGAGCGGCCGGTGGCACCGCGGGCGCGGACCGCGCGGATGCCGGCGGCGGCACGCGACGGGCGGCCGCTTCGCGCGCCCGCTGCTCGCGCAGGCGGCCCAGCGGCCCGGCGGCGGATGCAGCCGGCGCAGCAGCCGACGCGGACGCAGCCGGGCGGCGCCGCGCCAGCGGCCAGCGAGCGGCCAGCGCCGCCAGCGCGCTCGCCGGCCAGCGCACGCGCCGAATCGCGATGTCGACGAGCAGCATCGCCAGCGCCGCAGCCAGCAGCGGCCACTCCAGCGGCGAGCTGCGCTGCGTGGAAGCAGCCGCGAACGCCAGCGCCGCTTCCGGCCGCTCCGGCGCCAGCACGCGGCCGCCGGTCAGCGCCGCAAGCTGCTGCAGCCGGGCATAGCCCCGGCCATCCGGCAGCCGGTACTCCGGCGAATAGGGCACGACGAAGCCGGTTGTCGAACTGCCGGTCAGCAGCGGCTTTTCGCCCGGCGCTCCCGGCTGTGTCAATTCCGTTCGCACCATATACACCCCAGGCTTATCCACAGATAGCTGCTGGGTATATTCACCGGGCGCCGTTGGCGTAAAGGGCAGCTCGCGCACATTCAGCGATTCGTCCGTAACCAGCGCCTTCAGCTCCTGCGCGCCGTCTGCACCGGCACTTCGGGCATCAAGCGTCACCACATCGCCGTTCAAATGAGCCTCAAGCTCAAGCGGCTCCGCTTGAAACTGCGGGAACGTCCATTTGACCATTTGGGAGATTACGGCCGGAAAACCGGACCAGCCGATCCAATGGGCCGACCAGCCTCCGCTCACATCGCTCGTCCACGCGGCTGCCCGACCCGCTCCATACTGCCAGCGCGCCAGAATCGGATCGGGCTCGGCGCTCGTCAGCACCGCTTCTGCCGTCTCTTTAAGCGTAGTGGCGACGTAGCCGTTCAGCAACGGCAGCCCGCTGCCAAGAGCCCCGCTGAAATCCGGCGCGCCGTTAAACGCCGGTGTCACTGGACGGTCTACGACGTATGTCCTTGATATCAGCACCGCCTCGCGGCTGAAAATGGCCGGTACAGTTGACTGGTCAGACGCGGCATAAAACCTCCCGCCGGCCAGCTTCGCCAGCCGCTCCAGCAGCGCCTGATCGGCGTCCGTTCCGATGGCGACTGTCGACATCGTGACGTTCGTTGCCTTCATTTGTTCGGCCAACGCTTCATAGCTGCCGCCCGATGCCGATTGCCCGTCCGTCAGCACAATGACATGCTTGCGCTGGGCATCGACGCCGGCCAGCTTGTCATAAGCGGCCTTGACCGCCGGATAGATTTCCGTGCCGCCGTCGGCCGGAATCGAGTTAATTTTTTGAATCACGTCTGCACGGTTCTGGGCGTTTTGCAGCTTTTGCGGCTCTACATACCAAAGCGGCGATGAATCGAAGCCGAGCACGCCCAAGCTGTCTCCGTCGCGCAGCAAATCGACAGTACGGGCAGCCGCTTCCTGGGCCAGTTGCATTTTATCGCCGCTCATGCTCCCGGACTTGTCGATCACCAGCACGATTCCCAGTGACGGAAGCTGCCTTTTGCCCCGTAAATCCATATACACCGGAAGCGCCCGCTCAATCGGCGTCTGGAAATATCCGCCCAAGCCAAAGCTGTTGTCGCCGCCCAGCATAACAAGTCCCGTACCGTAATCGCGCACGGCCATCTCGATCATTTCCATGTGGGTCTGCGACAGCTGCGTCGCCCCCACATTGTTCAGTACGATGCTTTGATAACCGGCATAAGTCGTAAAATCATTGGACAGCAATTCAGGACGAACCGTGTCAAAAGGAATCAGCGCCGCCTGCAGAACAGATTCCACATTGCGCGAGCTGCCGCTTTTCCCTTCTACAATCAGCACCTTGGGCGGTCCTTTGACCGTGCTGAACGCGTAGCTTGTATTATTGGCAGCCTGCTCGTCCCCGGTCATGTAAATTTCCGCCCGATAGCGATGCAGCCCAGGCGACTTGGCCAGCGCACGAATCGCAAAGCGGTTGTCCCCCTGCTCCAGCCGGATTTGCTGAACGGCAATCTCCTGCTTGTCCTCATAAACGCGCAGCTCCGCATCCCCGGCTTCGGTGGCGCGCACCTCCACCTCGGCCGTATAGGCCTCTGCCTGATACAGCGATTCCGGAACGCGCAGCGCCTCGATCGCCGCGTCGCGCTTTTCGCGCGCCAAGAGCGGCAATACGTCGACAGTAATGCCGCGATCGCGCAGCAGCCGGCCTTGACTGAGCAGGTCGCCAACGTTCTCCTCGCCGTCCGACAGCAGCACGATTCGGCCTGCCCCCGGCAGCAGCGCTCCGGCCAACTGCAAGCCCGCGGCGGCATTGGTAAATTGGCCGTTGACTTGGGCGTCGAAGCCAAACGCGTCTAGCCCGCGGGCGTCCAGCGGCTTTTCAATCGCTGCGCTCAAGCCGAAGGAGACAACCGCCGATTGTTCCTTGCCGTCCCCGCCTTTCATCGCGGCGCGCAGCCATTGCCCGACCTGCGCATCTGTGTTCAGACTCGCCGAGCGATCCACAGCAAACACGATGTTTTTTTGCGCAAGCGGCGTTTGCCAATACGGACCGGCCAACGCCAGAACGAGCAAAATCAAGACGCAGGTTCGAGCTGCAGCGGCCCATCGCTTGCGCCCGCGCTCCAGCCGGTGCAGTCTGGTCCACAGCCACCAGATGTACGCCGGCAACAGCGCCAGCAGCAGCAACGCCTCGACCCGGTCAAATCGTATGCCCACGCCGATACACCTCCCATTCCACAAGCACAACAAGCAGCAGCGCGGCAATGATCCACGGAGCAAGAGGCACGCCGTTTTTACTTGCTGCCAAAAGCTGCTGTGCAGCCTGCTCCCCGTCCGAGTCCGCCCCCTGTGCTGCTCCGCTCCGGCTTCCCGTTTCGCCATCCGGCTCGGCCGGCGGCCAGGCCGATCTCGCGTCCACATCCGCCTCGCGCGGGTCCGTCCTGACCGCGAGCCAGCGCTGCTGCAGCTCGGCTCCGCTTGCATCCCGCTCGACAAAGCGGTAGAGCCCGGGCTCTGTCGGGGCGTTTTGCTGCGGCGATACCGCGCCGTCAATGACCTCAGCAGGCAACGCAGCGCCCGAAGCGGACACCCACTGCGCCGACACCGCTTCCGGCCGCACGGCAAGCGTCAACCGCTCTCCCGCAAGCATCTGGCCCAAATAACCGGCTGCTTGCGCTGTCAGCCATGTGACGGCATTTTGCACCAAAACCGGAAACTCCGCGCGCAGCGGCAAATCGCTTTGCGTTAGCGCAAAGGCAAATTCCAGCCGCGGCTGACCGGCCATAGCGCCGGCAACGACCAGCGGACGCCCGTCGCCGGTCGATATAAGCGGCTTCCATCCGGCGGCCTTCGCGCCAAGCGGCTGAAGCTGAGCGACGTGTACGCCATCGAGCCGCAGATAGCGATTGACGGGATGATCGTTAAATTCAAACGGTGCATCGGCCGGCCCGCTGCTCGTGTCTGCCGCTGGAGCCGCCACCGGAAATTCCCAAATCGGCGTAGCGGCCAGAAGCCGCTGCCAGCCTGCAGCAGCCACTTCGGCCGGCGCAACGCCATCGAGCACGATCAAATCGGGTGAACCCGACGCGGGTGCGCCGTAAATCCCGTCAGCGCCCTTTTCCGCCCGCAGCACGTCCACACCGGCCAAAGCAAGCGCTTTGTCCAAAAACAAATTTCCTGCGCCCGCATAAACGGCCCGCTTGCGCTCGACATTGGCAGCGGCGAAAGCAAACGCCGTGTTATCCGCAAGATAAGCGTCACGAACGTCAAGCTCCAGCCGATAAACTCCTGCGCCTCGCAGCCGTTGCCAGTAAACCGGCTGCTGCTCGCCCGGCTGCAGCGTCACCCGTTGCAGAGCTTCGGCATGCTCGTCAGCATATACGACAGCATCGAACGTCGCTGGCGCTGTCCCCCAATTTTTCAGCACAGCCACCGCCTCTTGAACGGTTGTCCCACCTTCCCCGGACACATCGGTGTAGGGCAAAGCCGTTTGCGCGGATGAAGCCGCCGATGCCTTGACGCCAAATTGCACGATACTGACATTACCCTCGGCCGCACCGCCGATCCGCTCGACCTGCACCGGCACATCAAAGCGCAAGCCGTCCATCGTTTCCGGCCATTGCTGATCCGTATACACGCGCACCTCGGCCGTGCGGTCTCCGCGCGTCAGCGCCGAAGCCAGCGAAAGCGTTTCGCGGTAAGCCGCATGTCCGTAAAACGGTTGCGCCTTATCGAGCGCCGCTTGCAAATCGGCAATCCCCGCCTGCCGCTGCATAACCAGCTCAGGCTGACCGCGCAGCAGCAGCAGCGAATATTCGCTGCCACCCGCTTCATCCTGCGCGTAACGAATAATCGCTTCTTTGGCGCGCTCCAGCCTGCTGGGCACAGGCAGCCGTTCCCCTTCCGGCCGGTCGGCGGCGCTTGCCGATTCCGCAGCCGCTTGCATGCTCGCCGAAGCATCCAGAACAAACAAAACGTGCGCCCGGGCATGGCCCTCAGTCCTTACAGACGGCTGGGTCAGCGCCAACACAAGCAGCGCAGCCGCCAGCAGCTGCAGCCAAACCAGCAATTGCCGGCGAAGCCGCTGCCAGGGCCGATTCGCTTCTTGCTCGCGTAACACCCGTCGCCATAGCAGATGGCTGGAGACAGGCGTATCCACATAACGACGCTTCAATAAATATAAAATCACGATCAGCGGCAGCGATACAGCTAGCCACAAGCTGCTTAGCGATGCGAATTCCATGATTCACCCCCGGCGTCACCGCTCTCTTTTCACACTGTCCCATACCGTCTTGGTCCACACGCAAACGCAGCAACGCGGCAATTGCCGCCTGCTCAGCCGAGCAAGCCGCTCCTGCGCAGCTCCTTCAGCAGCACCTCTTCCAGCGGCATATCGGTCACAGCCAATACATAAGCGATCCCCCGCTCGAAGCAAAAAGCCCGCAGCTCGCCGGTAAAATGCTCAAACGCCTCGCTATACGCCTTCAATACCTTGTCGCTGAGCGCAACCTCTTTCCCTAGCCCGGTTTCGCTGTCAATCAGCTTCAATTCACCGCTCAAGGAGGGCGTTACTTCCTCGCGCGCCAGCACCTGCACCACGACAACCTCTTGCCGCGCCGCCAATAAATAACTGAGCGCCTCGCGCACGCCAGATTCATACATGAAATCGGAAAACAGCCACGTCATGCCCGGCTTTTCCGGCAACGCCCCCGGACGGCCGAACACCGACAGCGCATCGCCGGTGCCCGCCAGCGCACATTGCTCCAGAAACGCAAAAAGGCGCGGCGCGCCGCCCTTTCCCCTGAGCGGGGCAAGCCGGCTTTCGATGCGGTCCGTAAAGCTTGCCGCACCGACCCGGTCGAAGCGATTCAAAGCCATATAGCCGATCGCCGCAGCCAGACGTTTGGCATATTCCAGCTTGCTTAACGGCTGTACGCCGGACTTGCTTCCGCCGATTGCCGGATTCTCCGGCGTATGTGCGTCTTCTTTTGCTCCGCCAAAGCCCATCGAAGCCGATACGTCCAGCCACACATGCACCTGCAGCTCCTGCTCGTCCATGAACAGCTTGATAAACGGCTTGCCGGTTCGGCCATAGGCATTCCAATCCAGCCGGCGCGGATCGTCGCCGGGGCTGTAGAGCCGATAATCGGCAAATTCGAGCGAAGAACCGAGTCCGCGCGAGCGCCGCCGGCCCATCTGCGCGCCGCGCATGCGCGTTTTGGCAGCAATACCAAGCAGGTCCAGACGGGCCAGCAGCCGGGGATCCAGCAATCCCGCCCCGCTGCTCATCGCGCTTCCTCCAGCGCCGCAATCGCGGCCTGCACAATCGAGTCAGCGGAAATCCCCATCGCCTGACCTTCAAAATTCAGCAAGACCCGGTGCCGCAGCGCCGGTAGCGCAACAGCCGCCACGTCCTGGCGCGACACGTGGTATCGGCCGGCCATAAAGGCACGCACTTTAGCCACTGCTATTATCGCTTGCGCACCCCGCGGCCCGGGCCCGAAGCGCACGTAACGGTTGACCGCTTCCGGAGCGCGCTCGCCTCCGGGATGTGTCGCCAGCAGCAGAGACACCGCGTAATCCAACACCTCGTCGGCCACCAGCATGCCGCGGAGTCCCGCCTGCATCGCCAGCAGCAGCGGGCCGTCGGCCACCGGCTCCGCTTGGGGAGCTTCGGTCGCCGTCGTGCGGCTGACAATCGCCTTTAACTCCTCTTTTGTGGGGAAGGTGACGAGAATTTTCAGCAAAAAACGATCGAGCTGCGCTTCCGGCAGCGGGTACGTCCCTTCCTGCTCCAGCGGATTTTGCGTAGCCAGTACAAAAAAGGGCGCAGGCAGCGAATGCGTCGCCGCCCCGACCGTAACCGTCTGCTCCTGCATCGCTTCCAAAAGGGCGCTTTGCGTCTTGGGCGTAGCCCGGTTGATTTCATCCGCCAGCACGAAATGGCCAAAAATCGGTCCCTGTTCAAAACGATGCGACGTTTCGCTGCCGCTGCCAAAGCGGATCACATTCGTTCCGGTAATATCGGCCGGCATCAAATCCGGCGTAAACTGAATGCGCGAAAAGCTTAAATCCACGGTATCGGCCACCGTTTTGACCAGCATCGTTTTCCCAAGCCCCGGAATGCCCTCCAGCAGCGCATGACCGCCGGCCAACAGACACCAGAGCAGTTGCTCGACCACCTCCTGCTGACCGACGATCACACGTCCGATCTGCTCGCGCATGCGCGCAACCGCCGCTCCCCAGGCGTCAAGCTCCGCTTTTGAATCCACCATCTGCATCCAACTCCCTATCCTAGCGCTGCGGCTGTATTTGCAAAAAATAATCGCGAACGAGATTTTGCACGTTTTGCGGAAGCTCGGAGCGGTTCAGCGCAGATGACGCCTCGGCAGCGTAGTCGGCATACACGTCCTCATACGGACGCGAGCCGCCATCTACGCCAGCCGCACTGCCGGCCTGCGATGTTGTACCGCCGCTGCCCCCGCCAAGCGGACCGCTGTCAAGAACCGGATCGGCTCCTCCTGCCGTGCGTTCACGCGGCGTGGATACCAGCCCGCGCGAGCCTGCGCCGGTCCCAGCCCCGGCTCCGCTTCCGCCCGGCGCATCGGCTCCGCTTCCGCCCTGAGCGCCCGCTCCGCTTCCGCCCTGCGCGCTGGCTCCGCTTCCGCCTTGCGCGCCGGCTCCGCTTCCGCCCTGCGCGCCGGCTCCGCTCCCGCCTTGCACGCCGGCTCCTGCAGCAAGCTCCGCAGCTTGCTGCCCGGCCACGGCTCGCTGCTCCGCAAGCGCGAGCCGGCCTGCGGCGGCGTCGCCAAGCGCCGCCGTCAAGCCCTGCAGCGCCGCCGCCGCGCTGCCCGTATCGCCGCCGGCTAACGCAGCGGCGGCTTGCTCCAGACCGCCGGCCAATCCGGCAGCGGTCTGCCCCGGGGCCGCGGCTTCCGCCGACGCGGCCAGCCGCCGGAGCTCGTCGGCGAGCTGCTGTTGCTGCGGCGTCATGCCCGCCACAGCCTCAGCAACGCCGCCGAGCTCGCGGCGCACCCCGGCGGCATCGCCGCGAGCGAGCGCCTCGCCAATGCCGCGCAGCAACGCGGTCCGCTGCCACGAGTCCGCCCACGCCTGCGCCGCGAGCTGCTGCTTATCCAGGTCCTTCAGGCCCTGGTCCAGCCGCTGCAGCGCCGCTTCCA
The DNA here is from genome assembly GCF_004514475.2 of Paenibacillus athensensis. Taxonomy (GTDB): domain Bacteria; phylum Bacillota; class Bacilli; order Paenibacillales; family NBRC-103111; genus Paenibacillus_AL; species Paenibacillus_AL athensensis. The sequence continues at coordinate 34,454 of NZ_MYFO02000016.1, forward strand.
GCTGATCAAGCGCCTCCGGCCCCGTTGTATCGGGAGCCAATTGCTTCCCCAGCTGCGACAAATCGCCGGCCATGCGCTGCACGGCCGGGGCCGGCGAGGGCAGCGCCGCAAGCGCCGCAGCGAGCCGTTCCACCTGCTGCTGCTCAGCAATCCACGCCTGATCCATCTGGCGGCGCGCCAGCGCCGCGTCCTGCCCGTTCGGCAGCAGCAGCAGGAGCCCCAGCAGCGCCGCAAGCGTAGCGGCAGACAGCCACAGCCGCCGCGGGGGCTGGAGCGGCAAAGCCGCTTGCAAGCCGCCATGCGCCAGCCACGCTTCAAGCCGTTCCGCCGCTTCTCGCCGCTGAAGCTCGGCGAACACGGACGTATCCCCGCGAAAACGCAGCGCCGTAGTCAACCGCTCCTCCAAACCGCTGGCATCCGTGAGCGCAGCTGCCGCTTGCAGCGGAATGCGGCGTAAAGCTGACGGCAGAAGACCTGCGACAATCGCAACCGCCGGCAAAATCCAAACCGCGCTCCGGTAGCCGGCAATCGGCCACAGTCGTCCAGCCGCCAGCACCAGACAAGCGGCACCCAAGCCGGCCATCACCGCCCACCAGCCGTTACGCAGCGCCCGGGCTTGGCGCATCCGCCGGATGACCGGACGTAATCGTCCGCTCCACTCCTCCTGCCGCTCCATATCGCCTTCCTCCTCTTTCTGTTGACCTGTTGCCTCCCACCTGCCCTCGACCTGCCTCCTGCCCGCAGCAATCAGCAGACAAACAATCAACACCGCCTTAGAGCCGGGTCCGCTCGCCGCCGACCGCTGCATGTTCTCCGCAGGTAACTGCAGCTCCGCGACAGCCCGTGCAGATTGGCGCGCGGCTAGCGCCATATTTTCCGCGCCTTACAGCGTTCTCCCTGTGCGTCCGCCAAGCGGAAACAAGCCGTTCAAGCAAGCGGGCAGCAGCGCCACCCTACTTCCTTTTTCGCAGCACAGGCCGCAAATAACGCACGCTGAACAGCAGCAGGAGCGCAGAAAGCAACGCATAAAACACCGTGAAAATATGCCACATCTGCAAATACTGGTGGTTGTGGAAAAATTCCTTGGCCAGATCGGGAACCATCAGACTGAGCAGCACGACCATCGGATTAAAGCTCAGGAAATAGCCGAGCACCTCTTCGTTCATCGAATTGCCGGCCAATTCGCCGAAAAACAGCCCGGCCAGCGCCGTAAAGCCGAAAATGACCAGCACAAAGCCGTAAGTGATAATGACGGAAATAACCGTTTTTTTGAACATCGTGGAAAAAAAGATACCTGCCGAGCCAATCGTCAGCATCACGAACAAATAAAAAGCAAAAATCGCCATCAACTGCCCCGGCGAGACGCCGCCGTACAAAAACACAATGCTATACAGCGGCATCGTCGCCAGCACCGTCAGCAGCATGAAGCTTAGCGAAGCGAGCAGCTTGCTCAAAATAATCGTGCTTGAGCTTTGCTGCGTCGTCAGCAGCATATTCAGCGTCTGCTTTTCGCGCTCGCCGCTGATCGTCCCCGCGGTCAGCCCCGGCGTCATAAACGAAATCAGCACGAGCTGCACGCCGCTCAGAAAGTAAAACAGCTCGCTGCTCTTGGTCGCGCTAAGCACATTGCCCGCGCCGCCGACATTGATGTAGGCGAAGCCAAGAGCCAGCAGCCCGATCGCCAGCAAATAGGCGAAAATTGCGATCGGCGAGCGCAGCGAACGCATGCGCAAGCGGATTTCTTTTTCCAGCACGGGATTAATCCACAGCTTCCTGCGAGTGTTCATGCGCGCCGCCTCCTTTCGTAATTTCCAAAAATACATCCTCCAGATTGGTCGCCGCTTCGCTGAACGCAATCACGGCAAAGCCCTGGCCGATCAGCTCGGTCAGCAGAGCCGCCTGTGCAGCATCGTCGCCGCCGAAATGCACCTGCAGGCTTTTGCCTTCGTCCTGCACGCCGCTTACCAGCGGCAGCCCCTGCAAATAGGCGGCAGCCTCTTCCCTGCGGCTGTCCAGCCGGATATGCAGCACGCGATTGGCCTTCATCCTGCTTTGGATGTCGTCGACGCGCCCTTTGGCGATCAGCTTGCCGTATTCAATCACGCCGATTTCATCGACCATCTCGGCCAGCTCGGGCAAAATGTGCGAGGAAATGATGATCGTCTTGCCCATCGCTTTCAATTCCTTGAGAATTTCCCGCATCTCGATGCGCGCCCGCGGGTCAAGCCCCGATGCCGGCTCGTCAAGAATGAGCACCTCCGGCTCATGAACGAGACAGCGGGCCAGACATAGCCGCTGCTTCATGCCGCGCGACAGCGTATCGACGTAAAAATCCGCTTTATCCGTCAAATTGACCAGCTCCAGCAGCTGCGGAATCAGCTTCACCCGCTCCGCCCGCGGAATGCCGTAGCTCGCGCCGTAAAAGTCCAGATATTCCGTCGTTTTGAAATTGTCGTATACCCCGAAAAAATCCGGCATGTAGCCGATCAGCTTGCGAACCTCCTTGGGCTTCTCCGTCACCTCGTATCCGCCGACCTTGGCCGAGCCCGACGTCGGAGCCAGCAGCGTGGCCAAGATCGCCATCGTCGTTGACTTTCCCGCGCCGTTAGGTCCGACGAAGCCAAATACGGTGCCTTTGCCAATATGCATGGTCAGGGAATCCAACGCTGTAAAGCTGCCGTAGCGCTTGGTCAAATTATCGATCTCAATCATCGCTGCACCGCTCCTTCCAATGAAAACGCCGGGAACGTCAGCCAGACGTCCTGCTGCGTTGTAGCCGCCTGCATACGGAGCACGCCTTCCTGAATGAAAGGCTGCAGCTTGTCATTTTCCACAACCAGCTTTGCTCCGGGCTCCAGAGCTTCCCAAGCAGCCGTCTGCGCATTCCACAGCTTCAGCGTTACCGCATTGTTGTTTTCGGACTCCAGCTGCAGCCGGCTGTACTCGGCGCCCGGCAACTGCGGCAGCCGGTATTCGAAGATCAGTTGACCGCTGCTCAGATGGACGCGCTGTCCGTCCTGATAATCGATCGCGCCCGCAGTCATTTCCGTGCTTGTAATGATCGGAGCCAGCGCCGTGCCAGGGATAAAAATACGTCCGTCTTCACCGGCAAACTGCAAGCTTACCGGCTGCACCCACAAGGAAATTTGCTCCGAGCGAACCGGATGCCCGTCCACGGTCAAATCCGAACCGCTTTCCCGCACAAAGCCGAACACGGCGGGAGGAATCAGCGAAGCTCCGGCGTTCCTGTTGTAAAAATAATCGGTCAACAGCGCTTTCTCCCGCACGTTCGTATCCGAATTCTGCATGACTCCGTAGGGGAACATCAGGTCGGCCAACGACGAAGGATCGCTGACATAGCTGCCGCCGGAAGCTTCCACATTGGCGGAAGCGCCGGGCGCCAGGTCCCCGATTTGCAGCCACTTGTTATTGATCAGCAGCCCGACGCTGAGCAGCTGCTGCTGCGTATGGTTCGTCACCACGCCGCTCAGCTTGTCGGGAGCCGAGGACTTGAGCGTAAAATCGAGCGTTCCCGCCGCCGGCAGCGTGCGTTCACCCGTTACCGTTTTGCTGATCGATGAATAAGGCACGCGGTGAAGCTGGATGGACGCGCCCGTCCCGCTTGTCGACATCGTCCAGCCGTTAGAGCTGCCGAGCCGCTGCGCTGCAGCCGTAGCGGCGGACGACAGCGGCTGCGCCGCCTCGACGCCGGGCAGACCAAGCTCCGGACTACCTCCCTTGGGCACAAACAGCGCCAGTGCCGTGCGCTGCACCGCCTGTCCCGTTCCGTTCAGCTCCACCGTATTCAGCTGCTGAGCCAGCATGCTGCCCCGGCTGGAAATGCCGAACTGGAAAATGCCGATGCTGGTCAGCACGGCAAGCGCCGGAATGACCACCCAAGCCCATTCGCGCCTGTCCCACTTGCGCAAAACCAAATAAAGCAGCGGCCCGACGATGATCGCATAAGCGAGCAGCACGAGCGAAAGCACGCCCAGCTTAGGCGGCTTGAGCTGCGGGAAATAATCCAGCGCATTGTCCAGCTGCCAAAACGACGGATAAGGACCCATGCGGTTGATGATAACGTTATTGGCGCCATTCGGCAGTCGGTCCGCGAGCAGCCGCTCCCACAGCCCGGCATTGCCCGGCCAGGAAGCAAGCGGGTCCAGCGCCAGGTCGTAAGCGACATAGCCGACCGTACCGCTCCCGTAAGCACGATGAGCGGCAAGCAGCTGCCCATCCTGCTGCACGTCGATCAGCGCTCCCGCCACCGGCTTGGCGAGCGATACGGTAAAAGGCACGCTCAAATTCAGCGGCTTGCCGCCGGCTTCGGCCAACGCCGTCAGCGCGGTTACAGCCGCCGTACCCGTATAGGTCACCGGGGACAACCCGGCAAACGGCCCCGCTGTTTTCGGAAAGCCTGCGCCTCCGGCGAGCAGCAGCTCGCCGCCCTGCTCCACCCAACGGGCAATCGCTTGCAATTGCGCAGGCGTCAACGTATCGGACGCAAAATCATTGATCGCAAGCACATCCAGATTGTGCAATGCGAGCGCATTGTCCGGCATATCAGCCGCCTGCACATGCAGCACGTCGACCTGCCGATTGTCCGCGTTCAGCAGTGCCAAAAAATTCAGCGTGTCCGCGCCTGCCGCCAGCACGCCTACCTGCAGCGCCGTCGGCGCCGTCATGCTGACTTCAAGCGCCGTATCGCCCGTAGCCGCGACCTCGCTTCCGTCTTCTACTGAATGCTCATAAAAAGCGATATGATTGCTTTCTTTCGTATATACGATGCCCGGAAGCAGCATCGCAACGGTTTTGACGCCGCCTTGCGGCAGCTCCACATGCTGCTTGTAGCTGAAATCGGGCTGGCCGCTCCCCTGTCGTCCGATTCGCACGACAAGATCACCTTCCAGATCCGCTCCCGGATTGCTCAGCGTAAAACGTACCGGCAGCCAAGCTCCCTCTTTGACTTTCGGTGCGGCCAGACCTGGCTGCGCCTCAATATGCAGCTGCGGCTCCGCCGCCGCTGCCACGCCGCTCGCTCCGACGCCCAGCAGCCCGAGCGCCAGACAGCCGCTCAAGCAAGCTTTGTAAAATCGCTGAAACTTGACGTACACGCCGACAACTCCCTTTTCATGTTAAGATACAAATCCATCAAATAGACGAAAACGGGCGAGAAAAGGTTTCATCGCCGCTAGTCCCATTGTATCGGATGCGCCGCGTATTTGGAAGAGAATGCAAAAAAACGCCGGACAGCGAATGCCCGGCGACATGCATGATGTTCGTTCCTGCGGACGGCAGCTACTCTGTGCGTGCGCGCAGCGTTTTGACCCACTTGCCGCCAAAGCCGGCCACCACCACCAGGAGCGTCGACCACACAGGCAGCCAAACATGCAGAAACTCAAATTGATATAAAAACAAGTCGATCATCTTTTCGTCCTGCACGAACATCTCTCCTGCCGTATAGCCCAGAATGCCCGCACCCAGATAAACCAGAACCGGAAAACGCGTCAACAGCCGCATCACGAGCGTGCTGCCCCAGATGATGATCGGAATGCTCAGCCCGATGCCGAGAATAATTACGGTCGGGTTGCCGTGGCCTTTGGCGGCAATTGCCAGCACATTGTCCAGACTCATGACAAAATCGGCGACAATGATCGTCCAGATCGCTTTGCCAAGCGTTGAGGCTTCTTTTACATGGGAATGGCTGTCGTCATCGGCCAGCAGCTTGACGGCGATCCATAGGAGCAGCACTGCCCCCGCAGCCTGCAAATACGGCACCTGCAGCAGACTGACCGCAACGAGCGTCAGCACCAGCCGCAGCGCAATCGCGCCGAACGCTCCCCACCAGATCGCCCGCTTGCGCTCGCGCAGCGGCAGATTTTTGCTAGCCAGAGCGATGACGACCGCGTTATCGCCGCTCAGCACCATGTTGATCAGCATAATTTGCAAAAACAGCAGCAATTCCTCCAGCATTGGGCCAACCCCTTTTCCTTAAACGAAAAGCGAGAGACGCCGAGTACCCGAGCTATAAGTACGCCGAGCCGTAACGCGGCATACGACTCCGGCGCACCGCACGGTCTGACAAACGCCGCGCGGCCGGCACCGCGCTCCGGGCGTCGCGCATTGTGCGCAGCCGCCGGAAGCAGGCGGTTACAGCAGGTGGTGCTCCCGCTCCTCCTTTTGATCAGATCGAATGATCAGGGTTTCCGTTTGCGCAGCGGCGCGCTGGATCAGCTCGGGTAAAAATGCCATCCCGCTTTCGATTTTCTCGACGACACGCAGGTTCGGGTTCGTGCTCGGCGACGGCGGCAGGAACAGCGTACAGCAGTCCTCATAAGGCAAAATCGAAATCGGGAACGTGCCGATCCGCTCGGCGATGCGGACAATTTCCTTCTTGTCCATCATCATCAGCGGCTGCAAAATCGGCAGCTGCGCCACGTTTCCGATCGCATGCAGACTCGGCAGCGTCTGGCTGGCCACTTGACCGAGGCTTTCCCCGGTCACCAGCGCCTGCAGCCCTTCCCGCTCGGCTACCAGACCGGCGATGCGGTACATCGCCCGGCGCATGAGCGTCACCAGCAGATTTTCCTTATAAGCGGCGTGAATCGCTGTCTGCACCTCGGTAAACGAAACGAGATGCATTTTGACCGACTCCGCGTAGCCGGCGAGCTGCCTGGCCAAATCCAGCACCTTGAGCTTGGCCCGCTCACTCGTATACGGATAGCTGTGGAAATGAATCATTTCCAGCTCCAGCCCTTTGCGCATCGCCAGCCAGCCGGCTACCGGGCTGTCAATCCCCCCGGAAAGCAGCAGCAGCGCTTTGCCGCTGCTCCCCGCCGGGAAGCCGCCCGCGCCTTCGACCGACTCGGCATATAAGAGCGCACGCTCCTCGCGCAGCTCGACGCGCAGCTCGACCTCGGGCCGATGCACGTCCACCGTCAGGCCCGGACAGCCCTCCAGCACATAACCACCCACCAGATAATTCATCTGCTGGGAATCATGCGGGAACGTCTTGTTCACGCGGCGCGCGTTGATCTTGAACGTTGCCGGTCGTTTCGGCAGCGCCAGCATGATCTGCAGCGCCAGCTCGCGGACCGCTTCAAGCTCCAGCGGCGCGGTATACGCCGGACTGAAGGAAGCCAGTCCGAATACGCGTCCGAGCGCCGCTGCGGCCGCTTCATAGGAAACACCCCTTAGCTCCACATATACGCGGCCAAATTCGGAAATATACCTCAAATCGGGAAAAGGCGCCAGCACGCGGCGAATTTGCCGCAGCACCGCCTTTTCAAATCGGCTGCGGTTTCGCCCCTTGAGCGTCAGCTCGCCGAGCTTGAGCAGCAAGCAATCCGGTTTCATCTATCGTCTTCTCCTCCCATGTTGCTCTCTTCGCGCCGGAGCGAGCTGCTCCGCGACTTGCGCCAGCGCCGCGAGAAAACGGTCCGCCTCGGCCTCCGGCAGCTCGGCCGGAAAGCTGACGCGCAGGCCGCTGGCCGCCTGCGCGCCGGAATAGCCCATCGCCAGCAGCACGGCGCTGGGCTGATCCTCCCCCGAAGCGCACGCGGACTTCGTGGAAATATACATGCCATGCTGCTCCAGCGCGTGCACAACGACCTCGGCCTTCATGCCGGGGTACGTAAAGTGCACGATATGCGGCGCATGGCAGTCCTCTTGGTCTGGCCCGCTGACGGCCAGACCGGGAATGGCCGCGATCCCTGCGGCCAAGCGGCGGCGCAGCCGGTACGCCGCCTCCGTCCGGGACTCGCGCCCCTGCATGGCCAGACGCAGCGCCTTGGCCATGCCAACAACCAGCGGCACATTCTCCGTGCCGCTGCGCACGCCCTGCTCTTGGCCGCCCCCGGCGAGCTGCGGTACAAGCCGCACGCCCTCACGGCGGTAGAGCAGGCCAACCCCCTTGGGGCCGCGGAATTTGTGCGCCGACACGCTGCACAAGTCGACGCCCAGCTCGCGCAGCCCCAAGGGCAGCTTGCCGATGCTCTGAATCGCATCGACATGGAACAGCACGGTCGGCTTGTCCGCCAGCAGCCGGCCGATCGCGGCGAGCGGCTGCACCGAGCCGACCTCATTGTTCACGTGCATCACGCTGACCAGCACTGTGTCGGGACGCAGCGCCGCGGCTAGCGCGTCGACGCTGACCAGCCCCTGCGCGTCCACCGGCAGACGCGTCACTTCAAAGCCGCTCTCCTCCAGCTGACGCAGCGGCTCCAGCACGGACGGATGCTCAATCTGCGTCGTGATCAGATGGCGGCCGCGGCTCTGATTCGCCCAAGCGGCGCCTTTAATCGCCAGATTATTGCTCTCCGTGCCGCCCGACGTGACGATCAGCTCGCGCCCGTCGACGCCCAGCGCCGCAGCCATCACATCCTTCGCGCGGCCCAGCAGCCGCTCGGCCTCTATGCCAAGCCCGTGAATGGAAGACGGGTTCCCGTAATGGCTGCGCATGGCCTCGGCCACGGCAGTGACGACTTCCTCGTAGGGCGGCGTTGTCGCCGCCCAATCCAAATACAGCATATGTAGCTTTCAGTCCTTTCGCTTGTACCCTCATTAAAGCGCAAAACACGTCCCCGCTCAAGCCGCACGCCTGCCAACAACAGAAAAAGCCGTCCCGCGTGTTGCGGAATCGGCTGTATGGCTGTATATGCCCGCTGCCCGGAGAGGGATCAGGTCGCGGCGTAGCCCGCTTTGAGCCCGAGCACCTTTTTCACATAAGCCTGCGTTTCCTTAGGCAGCATGAAAAGCTTGTCGGCCAGATCGCTGTCGGTCTTAATATTCAGACGGTCGACGCGTCCCGGTCCGGCGTTATAAGCAGCAAGCGCCACCCCTTCATTGCCGTTGTATTTGCTCAGCAGATTCGCCAGAAAATGCGTCCCTGCGGTCACGTTCTGCTGCGGATCAAACGGATTCGTAACGCCGAAGCCGCTGCCCGTGCCGTCCATCAGCTGCATCAAGCCTTTGGCTCCAGCCGATGATACCGCCGTATGGTCAAAATCGGATTCCTGGTGAATCACCGCTTTGACCAGCGCCGGATCAACGCCGAACCGACTCGCTGCCGACTGAATCAAGCCGTCGTATTGCGCCGAAGCATTCGACGTATCCAGTGTTGCGCTCGCGCTGCCGAGCGCCGACAGCGGATTATACGACTTGTTCAGCGCATAAAGCGAAGCCGGGATGTAGCTATTTCCCGACGAGGTGCCTGCCGACAGACCGGACAGCAGCCCGCTCAAATCGGACGAACCGCCGCCGCCCAGCGCCGCGAGCGCAGCCAGCGGATCGCTATCGCTGCCCGTCTCCGCCGCTCCTGTCTGACCCTGCTCCATCATCGTTTCAAGCAGCGCCTGAAAGTCGAGTCCGCCATCGTCGGAAGACGCATCGGCGCCGCCTGAAATCAGGCTCATTTTATTCAAAAGCTGCAGCTGCAGCAATTCCTTCATCACGCGCGGATCGATATTCATACGATACCTCGTTTCCCTCTATCGTTCGCTGATACCATTGTACACGTTTTGAACGCTCGGAGCCATACCAAATTTCAGGAAGCGCCCGTTTCCGTCGGGTGGGCACCTCGTCCTTCCTCCTATGTACCTATGCGCCACCGCATGCAAAAAGAACAGCCCCGCGGCTGTTCTCTCCATCGTAACTTATGAAATGTTTTGCTGAAAAATTTCCTGCTCCGGCAGCCTGCGCACGGTCACGCGCGAAATGCGCAAATGGTCGATTTCCTCGACAACAAACACGAATTCGTCGTTGTACACGACCTGCTGGTTGCGGCTCGGCGGAATCTCGATTTGCGAATAAATCCATCCGCCAATCGTATCGTAATCGTCCGATTCGATCTCGACGCCGAAGTAGTCGTTTACCTCGTCGATCAGCAGCAAGCCGTCGATGGAAAACGTATGCTCATCGCGCATCTCGATCGACGGACGCTCTTCGTCGAATTCGTCCTGAATTTCACCGACGATTTCTTCCATAATGTCCTCCAGCGTAACTAGACCGGAGGTTCCCCCGTATTCGTCGATCAGCAGCGCCATCTGGCTTTTCTTCTTCTGCATCAGCTTGAGCAGATCGCTGATCTGGATCGAATCCGGCACCGTGGTAATCGGACGGATGATTTTTTTGATCCCGGTCAGGTTGGCGTTAGGCTTGAGCAAATCCTTGATATGCACAAAACCGATGATATTGTCCTTGTCAGGGTCGCAAACCGGATAGCGGGTGCGCATTTCCTTCATGGCAATGCCCAGATTCTCGGCAAAGCTCAGCCGAGCGTACAAGCAGTCCATCTCGGTGCGCGGAATCATGATTTCTTTGGCGGTTGTTTCCGCAAAGTCGAATATATTGTCAACAAGCGTCAGCTCTGTATTATCGATAAGTCCGCTTTTGTGGCTTTCTTTCATCAGGACGCGAATTTCTTCCTCGGTATGCGCCGATTCATGCTCCGTCGTCGGTTCAATCCCGGCGCGGCGCAGCATCCAGTTGGAGATGCCGTTAAGCATCCAGATAAACGGGTACATGATTTTGTAGAAAACGATCATCGGACCGGCGGCCAGCAGCGTCACGTTCTCCGCTTTGCGGATCGCGTAAGTCTTGGGGAACTGCTCGCCGAGCGTGATGTGAAAAACCGTCATCATCGCAAAGGCAATCAAAAACGTAATCGTATGGAACAAACCGTCGGACAAATGCAGCGGGCGGAATAACGGCTCCAGCACCAATGCAAAGGCAGGCTCGCCGACATAACCCAAACCGAGCGACGTCAGTGTAATGCCCAATTGGCAGGCCGACAAATACGCATCAAGATTATTGATAATTCCTCTGGCAAACTTGGCATTCCGATTGCCGTCTTCTGCGAGCGATTCGATCCGGCTGCCCCGAACCTTGACCATCGCAAACTCGGCGGCGACGAAAAAACCGTTGAGCAATACAAGCACTACAACTAAAGCAAAGTTAAACAAAATCGGTAACGGATCACTGTCCAATACCCTACCCATCCCCTCGATCAAGCTTGAGGAGAATAGGTACACCTCCCTTAAAGTCATTTTTTATTCAATATTACTTTTCATTATATAATAATACTCTAATCCGTCAAACGTGAGAATATGACCTGAGCCGCCAAAAAGATCAAGAAATCGGGCGCACACAGGGTAAAATGGGCAAGCGAAGGGACTATTTACGCCGAGAATCGCCGATCCAGCCGATTTCGGACATTGCTGCATAAAAATAACCCCATCTCTGTAGAGATGAGGTTATTTTCCGGTGGCTCCATCCGATGCGGACATCAGTCGAGCCCCCATTTGCGGATCGGACGGGCAGGACGAAGCCTGCACGTCCGGACCTGAACGTTTACGCATAATTCGGTACGAGGAAAAAATAGGCAGCGATTGCCAGCAGTCCAAGCGAAATCGCCCATGCCCCCAGCGCCCGGTTGCCGCGCAGGAAAGCGAAAAAGCCTAACGCCACACCCGCCGGACCTAACACGGCCGGCAGCGCGAACAAGGAAATCAGCGCTGTAAATAAAGCGATGTATCCGAATGTCCGCGAGCGATTAACCGCTTCCTCCGTTTCCTCCAGCCGTTTCGCGTCAGCAGCATGCTCCATAGGAGCTGCAGCGCGCGACGACAGGGAGATTGGCAAACCGACGGCGTCCGCCGCGAATTCCTCGCGGTCGTTCAAGCCGCCTTTTTGGCGCAGCTGTTCCGTCCGGGCCCGCAGCTTGGCTGCTTTGCCCGATGCGAAGTCTGTTTGTTTGTCCATAACATCCTCCACGGACTGGCTATTTGCGCTTTTTCGGCTCGAACGTGTGGCAGCACGTTTGCGCTGTGTTGCTGGCGGCGTCCTGATGCTGCGAATCAAACGACTCTTCAGCGAACTCGGTGTCAAAGTGCGCGTTGGCGTGCTGATCGACATCGATCATAATCGTGTCTGCGCTGCATTTGTTGCCCTGCGACCAATATTCACAGTTGGCAACCGAACATTTCACTTCCGGCATTCGTCATCACCCCTCTAACAATTTGCCCGCTAAAAGGGTGACCTATTCTTATCGCCTACAGCTTGCTAGAAAGCACCAGATACATTGCATGCGACCACAGCAGCGGCATCGCCGGATCGCCCCATTGCTCCAGCCATTGGTCATAGGCTTCCGGAGCGCGCAGCGCGTCCGGCACCTGCTCCGGCAGCCGTCCGAGCGTATCGGCCTTGCTTGCGATCCAGTCCAGACAACGCTCGGCTTCGGCGCGGTCGCCTTGCTCCAGCTTGATCCAGCCGTACCAGGCCGTCAGCAGCAGCCATTCGCCGCCGCCATAGTACGTATCTTCGGCATAACGTTGAATGCCACCGTGCTTCAGCTCCGCTTCGATCGTTCGGACGGTCGCTTCCATCCGCGGATCATGCGGGTCCACCAGCCCGAACGGAACCGACAGCCACAGCAAACTGGCGTCAACGCCCGGCAGAACCGGCTGCCAGCTTTCATGCTCGCATTGGATGGATTTCACAAATCGCCCTTCATGCACCGCATGGCGCAGCACGAATTGCTTGATTTCCTCTGCCTTGTCCAGCAGCTCCGTTCTTTCTTCCAGCTCGCCCATTGCCCGCAAGCCGCCGTAGATGCAAGCGAGCGTCGCCGGATGCACATAATCGGCATTTTCCTCCCAGCAATCGAAGTTCGGAAAATGCCAGAAAGCGTGCAAATAATCGACAGTCAGCTCGATGCTGTCGCGCAGTTCATTCAGCAGACCACGATTGCCGGTCAGCCGGATATGCTCGGCCAACCCCCAGAGCCAGGCGCCGTAGCCGTCCAGCTGGAAATGGCCCCACTCCGAGCTATCGTCGCGGCCGTCCAGGTGGTAGCGGGTGCCCAGAAATTCGTAACGTTCGATCCATGCGCCGGCACGATGCTTCTCCAGCAGGCCATCCACTTGCCCGCGTTTGCTTTGCAGGACGCGATGCACCCATCTGAAAAACAGCTCGGCGCTGTCCCGCTCGCCGCTGACATCCATCGCATGCGCAATAAACGTACCGTCGCGCAGCCAGCTGTAAGCATAATGCGCGAATAGCGGACTTGCGGCGTAGCCGCCGCGCGGATGCTGATTGAGCTTGATGATTTCATGACTTTTTGCCGTCAACTGCGGATGCTTCAACCGTTCAACTCCCCCATTCATACGAAAGGAGATGCGCTTGTCCGCATCCCCTGTTGTTTTCATGTTTAGATTACACCTTTTCGCCTTGCATGCGGCGTTGTGTAATATAGTCGGTTTCGTAGTAGGACAAATCCTCGCGCAATTCCTCAAATACTTTGGACAGCTCAATCGTCAAATCGCGCACCTCGCGCGAAGGCTTTTTGCGGAAACGAATCGCGTCTTGACCGGTATAAGCATAACGGCCGTCTTCGGAATAGCACTCATTTTTCGGATAGAAAAACGTATTTACGCATGTATGATACACTTCGTACAGCACTTTCTCGGAAAAATCAACGTTGAATGTCGGGCGGCGCAAGCACACGCCGAGCTTCTCGTAAGCGACTTCACAAAATACGAGCAAATGCCGGGTATCCTGCAGGTAGCCGCGGTAGAACTCGTCCATGGCCGGATCGCTCTCCACGTTCAGTTGAGGCAGCGAATGCTGGTTCAAGAACAGCTCCATTTTAGCTGTCGCTTCTTTCAATTTCGTCCGCGTCGAGTCGCAAATATTTTTCACATTAAAAACAGCCATCATGAAGACCTCCTCTTTTTGCGCTGCTCTTATCGTACCATAAATTTGTCATAAAAGGTATATGCAAATGCGCCGGGAACAAGTGCATAAAAGCCTTGTCCGCACCCAACTCTAACGAATAGAAAACAGACTCACACAAGGAGGCTCTCATATGTGGCGTTATGTATGGTCCGCCGTGCTGGTTGTTGGTTTGGGCTTGTTTGTTCTGACAGGCAGTCCCAAGCACAAGGGCGCGCCGGGGCCCGAGGTATACAGTGTCAAGCAGGAAACGGGCAGCAAAATGACGCTCGTCCAGCAGGATGTCCGCTTGACCGACGAGCTTTGCCGCAGCCAATGCTCGTTCGATTTGCGCAGCATGGTTGCGCGGATTGAGGCCGGCCAGCCGGCTCGCGAGGTGCTCGCTGCCATGCGGCATCATCATGAAAAAATGGATATGCTCGTTTGGTCGCAGCGCGGCCAAAAGCTGGAGCAAGGCGTCAAAGAAGGCCAGGTGCTGTCGGACTACGCCGCAGACACGAATCGCTACGTGCAAGAGGCCAAAGCTGCTGCCGACGCAGGTAAAAGCTATCAGTCGCCAGCGTTTGGCCAAGGCAATCAGACGTATTTCGTACTGGCGCAGCCATCCGCGCTGGCAGCGGGCTCGCTGATCGGCGTCATCCACCAGGATGTGCTGTCCCAGGTCGAGGAGCATCAGAAAAAAAATCTGCGGCTGGCTCCTTACCCGGCCGAAAAAAGCTGGAAAATCGAATCTGTCGATACCGACACCTTGCAGGACAAGGTCGTTGATCACCCTGAGGATAATCAGGGGACGAGCCATTATCACCCGAACGAGGTCGTGGTGCGTTTCAAGAAGGACCCGACAGACAGCGAGCTCAACCGGATCAAAAGCGAAATCGGCAGCCGCACGGTGCGCAAGCTCGGCTATACGTATGTGTTCACAGCTGACGGCATGGAAGCAAAGCAGCTGATGGCGTATTTCAAAAAATGGGACGTCAGCTATGTTGAGCCGCATTTTCTGTATTTGACCAATGATGCCGCGGCTTCGTCCGGCAAAGCGCCGGGTGAAACGAACGGCAGGAATGACGTGACGGCCAATTTTATCCCCAACGACTATTTGTTCAGCCGCTATCAGTGGAATCTGCCTACCATTGAAACCGTTCAAGGCTGGCAAACGACGCGCGGGGCGCAAGACGTCATCGTTGGCGTCGTCGATACCGGCGTGGACCTGCAGCACCCGGATTTGCAGGGCCAGCTCGTGCCCGGCTACAATGTCGTCGGCAACAACGACGTGCCGCAGGACGATGTCGGCCACGGCACCCATGTCGCCGGGGTCATTGCCGCCGTTGTCAACAACAATGTCGGCGTGGCTGGCATGAGCTGGTACAACAAGGTGCTTCCCGTCAAGGTGCTCGATCAGTCGGGGGCCGGCAGCACATATGCCGTGGCGCAAGGGGTCATCTGGGCAACAGACCACGGGGCGAAGGTGATCAACATGAGTCTGGGCAACTATGCTGATTCCAGCTTTTTGCATGACGCGATTAAATACGCCTTCGATCACGATGTCGCGCTGATTGCCGCCAGCGGCAACGACAATACCGACCGGCCCGGATTTCCGGCGGCCTATCCCGAGGTGTTCGCCGTAGCGGCCACGGACGCACAAAATCAAAAAGCGCCTTTCTCCAACTACGGCGATTACATCGACGTGGCCGCGCCGGGCGTCAGCATTGCCAGCACGTATCCGAACAATCAATACGCGGCCCTGTCGGGCACCTCGATGGCCAGCCCGCACGTTACAGCGCTCGCCGCTCTGATCCGCTCGGTCAATCCGCTGCTGAAAAATACCGAGGTGTACGATATTATCCGCCAGACGGCCCAGGATTTGGGCGATAAAGGACGCGACGCCTATTACGGCTATGGGCTGATCGATGTCGACAAAGCGGTCAAGGCTGCTTCCGCAGCAGCAACGTCGCTGAACTATTGGCCGCAAAACACGGCGCGCGAAATGAACCGGCTACAGCGGCAATACGCGCCTGCTTCGTAAATCTTGCGCATACAACAACAAAAGCTTCCCTTGTCCGCTATGCAGCGGCGGGAAGCTTTTTGATCTGTAGGTCCTTACGCATATTTGGCCGCGATGTTCAAATACGCTTCTTTGGACCTTAAACCAACCAGCTTGTCGACCGCTTGCCCGTCTTTGAACACGACCACAGTCGGCATCGACATGACGCCAAACAGCGCAGCCGAGCTTGGAGCGTAATCGACATCGACCTTGACAATCGTCAGCCACGGTTGCTCGCGATCAAGCTGATCGAGAATCGGCAGCAGCGTTTTGCAAGGCGCGCACCAAGCTGCGCCAAAATCGACAAGTGTTACGCCGGTTGACGCAACGGCCCCCTGAAACATTTCATCGGAATGAACGGTTTGAATCGCCATTTTATTTGGCCTCCCGAAAATAACTGATCGTTTGCTGCAGCAAGCGCAGCAGCTCTCCGCCGTCCCCTTGGCCCAAATGCTCGACCAGCCCCTGGAACAGCTCGAAAAAATAAGCTTCCGTCTCCCGTACCTTATCTTGGCCGCGGGATGTAATGCGCACCATCACCACCCGCTTGTCGCCCGTTCCGGACAGCCGTTCGAGCAATTGCTGCGTTTCCAGCGTTTTCACCAGATGCGTCGCGCCGGACGGCGTCATTTGCAAAGCTTTGCTCAGCTCGGAAATTCGTATGCCGCCGCCCGTCGGCTCCGTCAGATTGTAAGCGACAGACAGCAGCTGAAATTCGCTGTATCTGAGCCCTTGATAAGATCGGCTATGGCTGTTCAAACGGTTTAACGTGCTGAATGTGCGTGCCAGCTCTTGAGCTAACCTCGTTCTTGTCATGGAATCGAACGCTTCGATAATTCGTTCCTCCCTTTCAAGTTTCAAGTTTGTTTATTTTATTTAGTAAAGTATATAAATATTATTTACTAAGTAAATCAATTTGTCAATATGCAGCATAAAAAAGCAAATACCCGCCCGGCGCAAGGCCGAGCGGGTAACGAGCGTAACGGAAAGCTTGCCGTAAGCCGGGTTCTGTGCTTCCAGTGGTCGTAACGGAGCGTCGTTCTCCTCCCACCGTTGAAGCGACAATCATCTATCTAGGCCGTACATTGCTGCACAGCTCCAGCGACCAACCCGAACGCGTCTCGGGCAAAGACTGCCGCCCCGAAGGCGGCTTGCGTTCCTCTAGGTCTTGCTCCAGGTGGGGTTTACCAGGAGCTATGTCACCATAGCTCCTCGTGGTCTCTTACACCACGGTTCCACCCTTGCCTGTGCGCTTCAAGCGCCATCGGCGGTCCGTTTCTGTGGCACTATCCTTCAGCTCGCGCTGACTGGACGTTATCCAGCACCCTGCCCTGTGGAGCCCGGACTTTCCTCTCGCAGCGGCATGACCCGCTTGCCAGCGATTGTCTGTCAAACTTTCCAATGCATTTGCTAGTATACAAGGAATAGCAGCGGAATACAACCGTTATTCGCTGCCTGCGCCGCCAATTCCGGGCAAACGCCTTGGTTCGTTTCGCATTTTGGCGTGTTTCGCAGGCCGGATCGCCATTGGCGCTTCAGCTTCGTCCCAAGCCCCGCCTGCTCGCACGCAAGGTTGCCACACAGCGGCTTACTTGCCCCAACCGGCTTAGCCCGACAGACGCCGTGCAGCCGGTGCCCAGGCCCAGCATCGGGAGTATGGGGCGAGCGCCGGACGCAACGTTACGCGAACTGGAACGGCTCCGTATCGACGGCCGACGCGACCACCTGCGTGCCGGTCTTGGCCAGCGCGGCGGCGAGATAATCGGCGACGCCGCGCTTCATGATCTTCTCAACGTTATGGCCGACGTCGATCAGGGCTATCCCCGCGGCGAGCGCATCGTGCGCCGTGTGGTAGTCGATGTCGCCGGTGACCAGCACATCGGCGCCGGCAAACAAGGCGTGCCGCATATACCGGCCGCCCGACCCGCCCAGAACGGCCGCTTTGCGAACAGGCCGTTCCAGATCGCCGACGACGCGCACAGCCGGCACGTCGAAGGCCGTCTTCGCGAGCGCAACCAGCTCGCGCAGGCTCATCGGCCCGGGCAGCTTGCCCGCCCGGCCGAGCCCGAACACTCTACCCTTGAGATCCATCGGGTAGAGGTCATAGGCCACCTCTTCGTAAGGGTGGGCCTTGAGCATGGCCTGAACGACCTTGCGCTGCAGCCGTTCAGGTACAATCGTCTCGACGCGCACTTCGGCGACGCGCTCGGTTTGCCCGGCCTGCCCGATGTAGGGGCTGGCCCCCTCTTGCGGCCGGAACGTGCCGGTGCCGCTAATGTTGAAGCTGCAATGGCTGTATTGGCCAATATGGCCCGCGCCCGCCGCAAACAACGCCTCCAGCACCTGCGGGTGATGCGTTTCGGGCACGAATACGACCAGCTTTTGCAGCTTTTCCGTATGGATGTCCTCCAGCGGCGTAAGCTCGGTCAGCCCGAGCGCTTCGGCCATCATATCGTTGATGCCGCCCTCCGCGACATCGAGATTCGTATGCGCGATGTAGACGGCGATATCGTGCTTGATCAGCTTCTCGTAAAGCCGGCCGGCCGGCGTATCCGTCTGCAGGTGCCCCAGCGGCCGGTAAATGATCGCATGATGCGCAATGATCAAATCCGCGCCTTCGCGAATCGCTTCCTCCACCACCGCGTCGGTGACGTCCAGCGCCACCAGCACCTTGCGGATATCCTTCTGCAGCGTGCCGAGCTGCAGGCCGATTTTATCGTCCGGCATCGCATAATGCTTGGGCGCCAGCTGCTCGAACAGCTGAATTACCGTTTGACCTTTTGCAAGCACAGCAGTACCTCCCGAATGTCATTGATTTCCCGCTCCAGCTCCAGCGCCTTGTTCTTCGACGCTTCGCTTTCCGACAGCCCCAGCTGCCTGCGGATCATCGCCAGCTTGTCCAGCTCGCTTTCCCATTTGCGGAACCAGACCTCGTCTTTTTGCCCGACCAAAAAAGGACCGAGCTGCTGCAGCCGCGGCTTGTCCAACGTCAGCCCGCCTTCCAGCGTCCGCCGCGCGTACAAGGCAGCCAGCGCTTCAGCAGAGCCGCGCTCAGCAGTCAAAATCTCATAAATCTTCCCGTCTTCTTCGATAATCGTCTCCGAAGTCAACAGCCAGCCCTCGCTGTCCAGCCAGCGGCGTACCAGCTCCTCGCCAACGTTCGGCTGGAGAATCAGCCGGCTTACGCCGTCCAGCTTCGCTTTCCCTTCTTCGAGAATCGTCGCGATCAGCCCGCCGCCCATGCCGGCAATCGTGATCGTGTCGACCTCGCCGGCGCCGATGACGGCCAAGCCGTTGCCTCCGCGCACGTCGACGAGCCGCCCTTGGCCGCTTTCCGCGACCTGACGCTTCGCCGCCTCCAGCGGGCCGGGATTGACCTCACCGGCCACGGCCAGCGCGACGACGCCGCTCTGCGCCAAATGAACGGGCAGCAGCGCGTGGTCGGAGCCGATATCGGCCAGCCGGGCGCCGCGAGGCACCAAGTCGGCAATCAGTTGCAAACGCTTTGATAATTTTACAGTCATCTCACATAATCCATTCTATCCATTTTTTGCGAAGCGCGAACAAGACGCCGCCTCCCGCCAGCAGCTTGCCGATAAACGAAAGCTGAATCCAGCGCGAAGCAATCGAAACCTCGACCAGCAACGTCGAGCCTTCCGGCGCCAGCCAGACCAGACAGCCGACCAGCAATAGCACGCCGGCCGCTTGCTTGTTGCGATGATGAACCAGCCAGGCCAGCCAGATGAACACAATGCTGACGGGAATCCAGCTGATCTCCAGCGGCAGCCAACCCGGTTCCTCCAAACGGCGCAGCAGCAGCCAACCATATACGCACAGCAAACCGCCCCAGCCACTGAACTGGAAAATCGCCATCCGTCCGGCCAAGCCGGTGATCAGCCATAGCAAGCTGCAAAAGGCGACATATCCAACAAAGGCGGCAGGAGCCGTCACACCCTGCACATGCAGGATGTACACCCCGATAAACAGCACAAATACAGAAGCCAAACCGCAAAGCATATACGTCATTAAAGGCGAGCTGCTTCGCTTGCGGTAAGCAAACGTATAGCAAAGCACGGCAAAAAGTGCAGACACCCCTATTTGCATTGGCAATGCAAAAGAGTTAAAATTAAGGGCAGATAAGGCAAGAGCGGCTACGACGGCAATGGACACCATCCATATTTTCCAATTACTTTCAGTGACGGCAGTAGCAGATACGCCCATTAGCGATTTCGGCTTAGGCGCTCCGTCCTCCAAATACAAGTTGAGCAGGAAGTCGCAATATTGCCCGGGGAGCAGCTTGCTTCTCCGCCAATGCTCGATTTCTCTGACAATCGTTTTTCTTTTCTCGGCATCCATGTCTCGCTCACCTTCCTAGCTACATTATCGGCGTGCCGGGCTTTTCCTGTTAGGGCATTCGGCAAAAAAAAGACCCCGCCGTTTCCGTCAGCAGGGCCGATGTTGCCTTTATTCCAGAAAATCCTTCAACCGCTTGCTTCGGCTCGGATGGCGCAGCTTGCGCAGCGCTTTGGCTTCGATCTGGCGAATCCGCTCGCGCGTCACGCCAAACACCTTGCCGACTTCCTCCAGCGTACGGGTCCGACCGTCATCGAGTCCGAAACGCAGCCTCAAGACGTTCTCTTCACGCTCAGTTAGCGTATCCAGCACATCCTCCAGCTGCTCCTTCAACAGCTCGTAAGCCGCTGCGTCAGCCGGCGCCAGCGCCTCCTGATCTTCAATGAAGTCGCCGAGATGCGAATCGTCCTCTTCACCGATCGGCGTTTCGAGCGAAACCGGCTCCTGAGCGATTTTCATAATCTCCCGCACCTTGTCGGTGCTCAAATCCATTTCCTTGGCGATTTCCTCCGGCGTCGGTTCGCGCCCCAGCTCCTGCAGCAGCTGCCGGGAGACACGGATCAATTTATTGATCGTTTCGACCATATGTACCGGAATCCGGATCGTTCTGGCTTGGTCGGCAATCGCCCGCGTAATCGCTTGGCGAATCCACCAGGTCGCATACGTACTGAACTTGAAGCCCTTCACGTGATCGAATTTCTCGACGGCTTTGATCAAGCCCATGTTGCCTTCCTGAATCAAATCGAGGAACAGCATGCCGCGTCCCACATAACGCTTGGCGATGCTGACAACAAGCCGCAGGTTCGCTTCGGCCAGACGCCGCTTCGCTTCTTCGTCGCCGTTTTCGATACGGCGGGCCAGGTCGATTTCGTCTTCGGCCGACAACAGCGGCACGCGTCCGATTTCTTTTAAATACATGCGCACCGGATCGTTGATTTTAATGCCTGGCGGGAGCGACAGATCGTCGTCGAAATTAAATTCGTCATGCTCCTGCTCATCCGGGTTCATGGACATCTCATCGTCCGATTCATTGCCCACATCGATGCCGAGTTCGGACAGCTGTTCAAAAAATTCATCAATCTGTTCAGCGTCCTGATCGAACGGAGCCAGCTTCTCCATAATATCCTTATAGGTCAGGGAGGATCGCTTCTTCCCTTGTTCGATAAGCTGCTCCTTGACCTGATCCAGAGTTAATTCAGTCTCTAATTCTGTGCGCTGATCGTTCGCCATAGTACGGACTCCCTCCTCCCTAGACTTGAGCCATTCATGATGTCTTTAATCGTTGTTCTAGGGCTATAATCTCAATTGCTATTTGTGCTGCCTGAAGATGATCCCCCGCGCGTTCGGCCCGGAGTCTCTCTTCCTTTTTGCGGTCGATTTCTAGCTGCATCGGTACTTTGCGGATTTGACGGATGTAGTCGTCGATGACCTGCTCGTTCACTCCGTGGCCTACCCCGATCATGACAATGGAACTCGCCAGACTCTCCAGTTGTTCGTCCTGCAGCATGGCTATGTAGCGGCTTGCGCTAGGCTCCGTGTGCTGAGCGTAGTAAGCATATAAATAAGCAGCTAATACTGCATGAGCTTCAACATGAAACTGATCACCCAATTGCTTTTCTACATAAAGACAAACATCACGATCATGCATCATGATAGCTAAAAGATAACGTTCCGCATTGTGATACGCGGGAAGCAGCGTTGGTGTTCGTTCCGCTGTTCTCCCATTATTCCTAACATTATTCCACAGAAAAGGTTTATTATCCCCATCGCTACGGTTTTTTTCCGACTGTAGCAGGATCTCGTGCATGTCCTGTTTCATGGCTTCATAGGAAGCGTCGGGGAACTCTGAAGCGAGCTGGCGCAAATAATGGTCCCTTTCCAGCGGAGAGCTGAGCTCAGCTATCGTTTTGACAGCGGATTGCAAATAACGGATGCGGTCACCGTCCTCGTGCAGTTTGAAATTTTTGCGGATATACAAAAGCTTATATTTCATCGACGGTACGGCAGGTTCAATGATCTCCCGTACAAATCGGTCAAAACCATAGTTCGTTACATATTCGTCAGGGTCCTTCCCGTCCGGCAGCATCGCCACCGAAACGCTGCTGCCGGCTTCCTCCAGCAACGGGATGCACTTGTACGCAGCCGCCTGTCCGGCGTTATCGCCGTCATAACAAACGACGATCTGGTCGGCGTTGCGGTTCAATACGCCAGCGTGCTCCTTGGTCAGCGAGGTGCCCATTGTAGCGACGCCGTTCAGCACGCCGGCTTCCCACGCCTTGATGACGTCGACATAGCCTTCGAACAAGACGACCTGCTGCAGCTTGCGAATGTGCGGCCGGGCCAGATGCAGATTGTACACGGTGCGGCTTTTGTTAAACAGCATCGATTCAGGACTGTTCAAATACTTCGGCTGCCCGTCGCCCATCGCTCTTCCGCCAAAGGCGATGACCTTGCCCGAGGCGTCGCAGATCGGGAACATGATCCGCTCGCGAAATTTGTCCACGTAGCCGCCGCCTTCGCGGGCGGAAATCAAGCCGCCTCGCTCCATCAGCGCCAGCTCAAATTGCCGTTTGTCGAGCTGCTGCACCAGCGTATCCCACATCGGCGGCGCATAGCCGAGCTGAAACGTATCGATCAGCTTGTCTGAAATACCGCGCGAGCGCAAGTACGAAAGCGCCCTTTTTCCCTGCTCCGTACTTTTCAATATATAATGATACAGCTTGGCGGTGAATTCGTGCGCTTTAAGCAGCACGCTGCGCTCCTGCTGCTGCTCGGTTTGCTCGTCCGTTGCCTCTTGCCAGGTGACGGCCACGCCCGCTTCTTCAGCCAGCCGCGTGACGGCTTCGGTAAAGCTGAAGCCCTCAATCTCCATCACGAAGCGGATGAGATGGCCGCCGGCCCCACACCCGAAACATCGGTAAATTTGCTTTTCCGGGGTGACGGTAAACGAAGGGCTTTTCTCGGAATGAAACGGGCAAAGCCCTTTCATATAATGCCCCTGCTTGGTCAACTGCACGTAGCGGCCGATCACCTCGACGATATCATGGTGACGAAGAACCGCTTCAATCGCTTCTTCAGGAATTCGTCCGTGCCTCATCGGTGTCCACCTTCCATCCGGGTCGGCTGCTCCGACTTATTACTATTCGCTACCTCTTTTCAATCTCCTGCAAACCGGATAAAACTTTTGTCAAACTTTGTAGAAAAAACAGGCGATCCGCGGCTGTAAAGGGCTTAGGGCCTTTGCCGTACTTGCCGCTTCGCCTAAGCCTCGCCGATTCGTGACGACGCTCCAGCAAATAATCAATCGAGCTATCCGTGTACGTCTGACCGCGATTGGACAAGCAAATCGCCTTCTTGGCCAAGCCGATGGCGGCCAGACCGAAATCCTGCGTGACGAGTATGTCGCCGGGTCGCAAGTGATTGGCGATAAATAAATCGACAGACTGATCGGAGCGATCGACCTGCACCACCGTCACTTTTCCCTGCTCGCTTTCGCGCATCCGATGATCGAATGAAGCGACGAGCAGCACTTCAACTCCAAATTGTCCGGCCGTATGTTCAATTTCGGCTTTTACCGGGCAAGCGTCAGCATCAACAACGATTCTAGTAACCGCCATCCGTAGTCTCACCCCCGGCGCTTCCGAAATGTTACCGTAGTATTATATACGATGGAGTTGCAAAAAATCCTGCAAAGCAAATGATAAAAACGTCAACCGCCCAGCTCGATGTAATCGAGAATCAAGCTCGCCGTTTCCTCCACGGCACGGTTCGACACATCAAAAACGACACAGCCGATCCGGGTCATAATTTTGTCGGCAAATTGTAGCTCTTGTTTAATACGTTCTACATTCGCATAAGTTGCATTTTCCGCCAAACCCAATGTCCGCAGACGCTCCTGGCGGATCAGGTTCAGCTTGGCCGGATCGATGCGAAGCCCGATAATTTTATGGCTCGGCACCGAATAAATCGCTTCCGGCGGCTGCATTTCCGGAACGAGCGGCACGTTGGCGACCTTGATCTTTTTATGAGCCAGATACATCGACAACGGTGTTTTGGACGTACGCGAGACGCCGAGCAGCACGATATCCGCTTTGGCGATGCCGCTGAAATCACGGCCATCGTCGTATTTGACGGCGAACTCGACCGCTTCAACCTTTTTGAAATAGTCCTCGTCGAGTGGATGCAGGTTGCCCGGCTCATTGCGGGGCGGCTTGTTCATCGCCTGCTGCAGCACAGCCAGCACCGGACCAAGCAAATCGACATAGGCAATGCCCAGCCGCGCGGCCTGCTCGACGAGACGCTGGCGCAGCTCGGGGACGACCAGCGTGAAGACGACGATGCCTCCGCCCGCCTTGACCGTGGCCAGCACCTTGTCGATGCCGGCGGCATCGTGTACAAACGGCGCGCGCACGATGTCGACCGGCGTCGGATAAAACTGCATCGCGGCTGCGCGCACGACCGACTCGCCCGTCTCCCCGGCCGAATCGGATACAACGTATACCCGCATATGCGGGGAAGGAAGCGTCATCCGTCAAAACCCCTTTCGCCTGTGAAGTCGATGCAACAGCTCGTTTCCTACATAAATATGTAAATACCCGCGTAACAGAACGCCGGCAAGCACAAAAAATCCCACCGCTATGTGGCCATAGGGCGAGAAGGTTAGAAAATCATAGCAGACGGGATACGCGGCTGTCAACCTTATTCGCCGATCCCGTATTTCTCCATTTGCTCGATAAAGCCGCGCGATTTCCAGTTGATCCCGATATGCGTATCCATGTAAGCGCGCATACAGAGCTTGAGCTGTTCCTTTGTTTCCGGCTTGACGGCAATAGCGCCGAGCCGCCGCAAATCCATGCGCGGAAACAGCTTGAGCAGCTTGAGCGTCCCTTCGCCGACAGCAAGCGCTTGAGCGTCCTTGTACAGACAGCGTCTGCATAGCACACCGCCAAGCATCGAGCTGAACGCTGCCAGCCCGTCGGCTGCTCCACAGCTGACGCAAGCGTCCGTCACCGGCAGGTAGCCGGCCAGCTCGAACATTTTCATCTCGAACAAGTGAACGATGATTTGCATGTCCTTGCGCTCCTCGATCGCAGTCAGACCGGCCTTGAGCTGCTCGAACACATAACCCGAGCCTTCTTCGTCGCCGAGCATACGATCGGCCATTTCCGCCAAATACGAGGAATACGCCGACATATGCAAATCCTCGCGCAGCGCATGATGGGCATCGATAATCTCCGCATTGCTAAGCGTGCCCATTTGCCCTGAGTTCTTGAAAAACACAAAATCGCCGTACGTAAACAGCTGCGTAACGGCGCTATGTCGGCTTTTAACTTTTTTGGCTCCGCGGGCCATCACGCTGACCTTGCCCAGCTCGAGCGTCAGCAAGCTGACAATTTTGTTGCCTTCTCCGTAGTCCATGCTCCTGAGCACAATTCCTTGTACACTGCGCAGCACCTGATTTCCCCCATACGATTGCCGGGGGTGCGGTCATCTAGCCGCTAAAGCCCTCCAGCGAATCCTCGTTTCCCTGCTCATCCTCCTGCATGTCGGCTTCGGGCGCAAGCTCGTCCGTCACCTGCTTATACAGCAGATAAGCGTCAACATCACCGGTCATTGAAAAGTACTTCCACGAAAAATCCTTCATGTGGCGCCATCCTCCCCATCGATCGTGATGGTGTTAGGATGGGACGCCGCGGAGGGAACTATGCGATGCAATAACTGGTATGATACCAAACAAGCGTTACTCGTGGCGGAAGCCCAGATCGCGCAGGACGCGGTCCTGATTGCGCCAGTCCTTTTTCACCTTGACCCACAGCTCCAGGAACGTCTTGGAGCCGAGCAAGGCTTCAATATCCTTGCGCGCCTGCTTGCCGACTTCCTTGAGCAAGCTGCCTTGTTTGCCGATAATAATCCCTTTTTGCGAATCGCGCTCGACGAAAATAACCGCGGAAATACGCACAAGCCCGTTTTCTTCCACGCGCATATCCTCGATTTGCACGGCAATGGAATGCGGGATTTCCTCACGTGTCAAATGCAAAATTTTCTCGCGGATCAGCTCGGCGCAGACGAATTGCTCGGGATGATCGGTCACCTGGTCGGCTGGATAGTATTGCGGGCCTTCCGGCAAATAACGGACGATTTGCTCCAGCAGCGTTGTCACGTTATTGCCCTTCAACGCCGAGATTGGCACGATTTCAGCAAACGGATACAAATCCTTGTAGGCGACGATGATCGGCAGCAGCGCTTCCGGATGCACCTGATCGATCTTGTTCAGCACGAGAATGACCGGCGTATCGACCGCCTTCAGCTGCTCGATAATGTAGCGGTCGCCGCCGCCGATGCCGTCGACGACATCGACGAGAAACAGCACCGCGTCGACTTCGCCGAGCGTGCTGTGCGCGGTTTTCATCATGTAATCGCCGAGCTTGGAATTCGGCTTGTGAATGCCTGGTGTGTCGAGAAACACGATCTGGCCTTCTTCGGACGTATATACGCCGTGAATTTTATTGCGCGTCGTTTGCGGCTTGTCTGACATAATCGCGATTTTTTGCCCGATGATTTGATTCATTAAGGTCGACTTGCCGACGTTCGGGCGTCCGATGATGGCGACGAACCCTGATTTGAAGCCTGATTTATTCACTTATCGTTCCTCCGTTGGTTGAACATCTTTCGGTGTAAAAGCTCCGGGCAGCAGCGCGGCAACCGTTGTAGCCAGCCACTCGCCCCGCAGGTTGCCGAGATAAACCGGCATGTCCGGCCGGCACAGCTCGACCAGCACCTGGCGGCAAACGCCGCAAGGGGCA
This sequence comes from Paenibacillus athensensis, assembly GCF_004514475.2. Lineage (GTDB taxonomy): Bacteria > Bacillota > Bacilli > Paenibacillales > NBRC-103111 > Paenibacillus_AL > Paenibacillus_AL athensensis. The sequence continues at coordinate 61,382 of NZ_MYFO02000016.1, forward strand.
ATCGGAGCGTCCGTATCGCCGATGACGGCGATAGCCTGAAACGTGCCGGGCCCGCAGCCGTCGGCGACGGCGCGAAATAACGCGGTGCGCTCGGCGCAGTTGGTCGGTCCGTAGGCGGCGTTCTCTACGTTGCAGCCCATGTGGATCCGGCCTTCCGCGTCAAGCAGCGCCGCGCCGACCTGAAAATGCGAATAAGGCGTATAAGCCCGTTGTCTGGCTTCTGCCGCCAGTTGAAGCATCGCTTGCGCGTCCATAGCCGCCTCTCCTTCCTTACAGCAGGTTGAAGCAAAAAAATGCGAGCGCAGTCACCGATGCGCCGATGATCGCGCCGAGAAACAAAGCCGGGAACGGCCGCGTTTTTTTATCATACAGCACCAATAGCATCATGGCAGCCAGCAAATAGCCCAGCAGCGATACCAGCGTCGCTGCAGCAAACAACGCGATGACGGTAGCGACGGCAAAAGCGACAGCCGCCAGCAGACTCGGCCGCACCAGCTTGCCCTTATCGGAAAAACGCGTCTCGATGACGATGACCGACAAAACGACAAGCGCCAGCAGCACCCATACCGCACCTGCGGAAATGGCATGCGTCTGCAGCCGCCCTTCGCGCAGCAGCCGGTCGATCGGTTCAAAGAACACGATCAGACCGACCGCTACGGCAAAGCCGGCGCACACCAGCACGGAAGCGGCAGCGACGTCCTTGGCGATTTTTGCCAGCGGATGCCGATCCGGCATAGCCAGATCGACGGCCTTTTCCACCGCCGTATTGATCAGCTCCGTGACAATCATCAGCGTCACAGCCAATAGCAGAAACAGGATGTCCGTCTTGGACAGCCGCAAAAACAACGCCGCGAGCAGCACAAGAAAAGCGACCGTAAAATGGAATTTCATATTGCGCTGCGTATCGAGCGCGTATTTGATCCCTTCGTAGGCGTAGCGGAAGCTGCGCCGCCATTTGCGGAAGCCGCCGCTCATCAGCGCGTCAGGCCCGCTTTTTGCAAGATCTCCTCTTGCTTGGCAAACATGACTTTCTCTTCTTCTTCCGTCTCATGATCGTAGCCGATCAGATGTAAAAAGCCGTGTACGAACAAAAAGCCCAGCTCACGATCGACCGAATGGCCGTATTCCTCGGCCTGGGCCATCGCCCGCGGCACGGAAATGATAATATCGCCCAGCGGCTCAATGAACGCTTCGCTGACATCCTCGTCGCCTTCCTCCGGCTCCTCATCGCCTTCGGCTTCGTAATGAATCTCGATTTCGTCTTCGCCGAACTCGCTCATTGCAAAGCTGAGCACGTCGGTCGGCTTATCGATGCCGCGGTATTGCAGGTTCAGCTCGTGAATTGCCTCGTCGTCGACGAACGTCAGTGCGACCTCGCCTTCCGTGACGCCTTCCGCTTCGCCGGCCAGACGCAGCAGCTCCGTCAGCTTCTCGATCAGCCCTGGCGTTATCTCGGCTGCTTCCTGCTCATTGCTCCATTCGAGCGTTAAATCCGATTGGGCCATGAAAAGCCCTCCTTCGATCGTAAAATGTCAGCTTGATTTTTTCCCCGCCAGCTCGCTCGGGTATTCAATCCGCGAATGGAAAATGCCGAGCAGCGTCTCGTTCAGCGTCTTGGCGATCGTATCCAGCTCCTTGAGCGTGATGTCGCATTCGTTGAACTGGCCGTCGTCCAGACGGGACTTGATAATTTTGTGCACCATCGAATCGATCTGCTCCAGCGTCGGGTTGCGCAGCGAGCGGACCGCCGCTTCCACACTGTCGGCGATACCGATAATTGCCGCTTCCTTCGATTGCGCTTTCGGCCCCGGATAGCGGAAATCCTCTTCGCGAATCTCCTTCTCGCTGTTGTCCTCCGCGGCCATCTTCACAGCCTTGTGATAGAAAAAATGCAGCAGCGTCGTGCCGTGATGCTGTTCGGCGATATCGCGGATCGGCTTGGGAATTTTGAAATCCTTGAGCATTTCCACCCCGTCGCGCGGATGCGCGGTAATGATCGACTTGCTCAAATTCGGATCGATCCGGTCATGCGGATTTTCGATATTCGTCTGATTTTCGATAAAATAGCTCGGCCGCTTCGTCTTGCCGATATCGTGGTAATAGGAGCCGACCCGGCAAAGCAAGCCGTCGGCGCCGATTGATTCGGCCGCAGCCTCCGACAAGTTGCCGACCATCACGCTGTGATGGTACGTGCCCGGCGTTTCGGTGAGCAGCTTGCGCAGCAGCGGATGATTGGGGTTGGACAGCTCCACGAGCTTGAGCGGCGACAGGATGCCGAAGGCAACCTCGAAGAACGGCAGCAACCCGATCACAAACACGGCTGTCAACAACCCGCTGGCGGCAGCAAACGAAAACGCCATGAGCGCTTCCTTTTGCGTAAAGCGATCATCCAGCAGCAGCAGGGCGCAAATCGTCAGCATCGAGAAAAAGGAAATCATAAGTCCCGCTTTTAAAATCGTGGCCCGCTGGCTGGCCCGCTGAATCGTAAAAACCGCTCCGAAGCAAACGACAAGGCTGACCAGACCGTAGCGGAAATCGAACAGCTCGGCGTGCTCGGTGTTAAAGATAATGCTCGACATCAGCGAAAACAGCACGGAAGCGATAAACGCCAGCGGCGCGTCCAGCAAAATCGCGATCAATATGCTGCCCATTGCCGTAGGAGCCAAATAACCGATATACGGATAATCGAGATTTTGGCCGAGCGAAACAATTTTCATCCCCACCACATTGATCATCACAATCAGCACCAGCATGACCAGCTGCGAATTGTTGTAATGAATCGGCAGCGAGCTCATTCTGACAAACATAAACAGCACGAAGCTCAGCATCGCCACCAGTATCGCCAGTCCGAGCTCGGGCCAATGATTCGCTTTGTCGCGCAGCAGCTCGAGCTTATCCAGACGCTGGTAAATCTCCTCGGAAATGACCTCACCTTTGTTGACAAGCACGTCGTTTTTATTGATATAGACGGGGCCGACACTTTCGCGAGCTTGCCCCTTGGCGTCATCCGTGCCCTTTTGATCAAAAAACTTGTTCGGCGTCAATACAGCGCGCACCAGCTCCTGCACCATTTCGCGTGAGGTGTTCTTCGACAGCGTCGACGTATTGACCAGCTCGGCAACCTTGGCCCGCGCCGTTTGCGCGTCCAGAATCTGCTCGTTCATCAGCTTGGAGACGATTTCCTTCGTCACCGGCTCCATCGCCATCAAATCTTCCTTTGTCAGCCGGGGCAGCTTGAAATACGACTCCTCCGGCAGCGGATACGCCTGATCGGTCAGTTGCTGATCGATCAGTTGCAGCAGCGGCTCGTTATATTGCCCGCTTTCGCGCAGCGACTTGATCGCGCTGCCTTCGCCGTCGCGAATCAGCTGCGGAATGACGCTGCGGAAGATGCTCACTTTATCCTCAAATTTAACTTCCGCGTCGTTATTGATTTGCAGCAGCTTGTCGTAAATCGCATCGACCAGCGCCTCGTTTTTCAAATTGACGATCCGATATACCGGCTGAACGCGCTTGGCCGCATCTTCCTTGGCTTTTTCCGTAGCCAGTGCGTTTTCGATTTGTCTCGGCGCATAGATCGTCTTCTCGCTGACCGCGCCAAGCTGAATATCGTATACCTGCGGTACGAGCTTGACATAAAGCGCAAAATAAAAGAGGAGCGCCAGCAGCAAAAACAGCAGCAGCCGCACCCAAATACTGTATTTCCATCCGTTCAGCCGATAATGAAATTTGCCCTTGATTTGCACTTCATTCTTCATCACGGAGGTCATCCTCTCTGCTTAGACAACCGATGGAGCTTATTTGTCCTTGTCTGCGTTGTAGGCGACGATAATTTTCTGCACGAGGGAATGGCGCACCACGTCCTGCTCGTCAAAATACATAAAGCCGAGTTCGTCAATGCCGTGCAAAATCCGTTCGGCCTCTACCAGCCCGGACGATTTGCCGCGCGGCAGATCGATTTGCGTGACGTCGCCGGTAATCACCATCTTCGAGCCAAAGCCCAGACGGGTCAAAAACATCTTCATTTGCTCAGGCGTCGTGTTCTGGGCCTCGTCCAAAATAATGAACGAATCGTCGAGCGTCCGGCCACGCATATAGGCAAGCGGCGCAATTTCGATCAACCCGCGCTCCAGCGATTTGGCCACCTGCTCGGCGCCCAGCACATCGTTAAGAGCATCATACAACGGCCTCAAATAAGGGTCAACCTTTTCCTGGAGATCGCCTGGCAAAAAACCGAGGCTTTCTCCGGCCTCCACGGCGGGACGCGTCAGGACGATCCGCTTGACCTGTCCTTCCTTGAGCGCGGTGACGGCGAGCACGACGGCCAGGTACGTTTTGCCCGTACCGGCGGGACCAATGCCAAAGACAATGTCTTTCTTTTTGATGCTGCTCACGTACTGCCGCTGTCCGATCGTTTTGACGCGAATCGGCTTGCCCCGATGCGTGACGGCAATTTCGCCCTTGAACAAATCGAGCAGCTGGTCGGCCTTCATTTGCTTGGCCAGCTCGATCGCATATTTGACGTCGCGCTCCGTCAGCGTGTACGCATGGCGGACCAGCTGCAGCAGAACCTCAAAAAGCTGCTGAAGCGCGTTAACTTCGGCAGCAGCTCCCTGAATCGTGACTTCCGCTTCGCGCGTAAAAATTTGCGCCGGTATTTCCCGCTCGATCAGCCGAAGAAATTTATCTTGCGGACCGAACAGAGCCAGTCCCTCCGCCGGGTTTTGCAGGGCGACTTTCACGGTTTGTGCATGTTCTACCAACAGGCCTCATTCTCCTTGTACGACAATTGGTTGCTCTTCGCTTATCGTTTCTTCAACTTCAAAATGCACTTTCATATAAACTTTACCATTCTCTGATTTCTCATGCAAAATTTTTTCGCCGGCAATGCGCGATTCCGGCCCCGCTGCGGCCAGCAAACGACTGCGCGCCTGCTCCAGACCGCTCTGCCTGGCCTGCGCCAGCTCTACCGGCTGCTCGACCTGACGCACCTCCATCAGCTTCTCGTGCATCCAGCCTACGGGCAGCGTATAGCCGAGCCAGCTCAAGGTCTTGCGCTCCGTCAGCGTCTCGTGCTGCTCAAAAGCCAGCTTGCCGTAGCCGGTCACCTGCAGCGCCCGCGAGCCGAAGACAAGGTAGCTGCGCTCCTTGCTTTCGCCCGTATACGTCTTGAACGTCTGCGTCAGCGGCACCTCGATCTGAGACGTGTACCAGACAATGCCCTTGACCTTGCCGCTCGCGACGACGACCTGATAGTTTTCTTCGTCGCCAATTTTGCCGCTGATCAGCACGTCCCCCTTGCGGACATACGCATTCGGCTGCACGAGCGGCCGCCCCTTTTCGGCCATGATTTCCGTCACAAGCGCATTTTTCGAAGCCACGAGATTGCGCGGATTCATCAGCTCCGGCTTTTGCGGAATCGTCGCTTCGACCACCTTGATATGCACGTGCGTGCCGCGAACCTCAACGCCAACCCAAGCGGCCTGCGGCAGCGCAGCTTGAATGCCGTGCGCCAGCTCCTCCGTCTGCGGCAGCTTGAATTTCCATTGAAAGCGGTGGATGCCCAGCTGCTCGGCCGCGCGCATCACATCGGCTTGGGCAATCCGTTCATTGCCCTCCACCGACACCTGCCACACCAGCGAGCTGAGCAGAAACATACCGAGCAAAAAGCCGGCTCCTCCAGCAAAAAACAGCTTCCGCCGCCCCAGTTTGTCCAGAAAAAAAGGCAAGCCGCGCCGTTCCAGGACGTGCATCCGGCAGCCTGTCCGCTTGAGCAGCGGCTTCAGCTCAAAAAACTCGCCAACCGGCACGCACAGCCGCAGCCGCTCGTCCTGCATCGGCTGGATATCCCATGCGGACAAGCCCGTTGCCAGCATTTCGTTAATCATCGCTTCGCCGCCGCGCCCGCGCAGCTCCAGACGCACATAGCCGCGAAGCCGCGCGATAAACATCGATTGTCTCATTCTTACATGGCCCCCCTACAAGCCCGATTTACGGAATGTATTTGACATCGTCGATCGTGCCTTCAATCAGCACTTCTTCCGGTAAAATAGCGCGGATGACCAGCTCTTTGCCCTTGACGTCAAGCTGGCCCGTCGTCAGATTGAGCTTCAAAAATTCGCTGGACACATGCAGCACCCCGCGGTGATTCTCCACGTAGAGCTGGACATTGCCGATCATCGTAATGCGCGGCAAATCGTGTACGATATCTTGGGGAAGATCGAGAAGTTTGGCCGTAAACTGGTTCCATTTGCGGGTCAAGCGACGCATAACAGGGCAATCCCCCTCTGAAAGTTGAAGTCAGGCGGCAATGCGCATAAACTTTTTACCAAAATATGCGCCGCCTGGCCGCTTTATGAGTCAGGGGACAAAAAAGCGCGCCGTCATTCGGGCTTGGAGCTTTTGTAAGGGGGCAGCAATCGGGCTGCAACCGCTCGGGACCGCTTGGGGAGCAAGCGGCGGCTGGCGGCAAGGGCATCGGATGGACGGTGAGCGGTCTTGCACAGGGGCAGGCTGACAGGCGAGCGGAAACATGTACAGGTTCTTGGAGCATGGGGCGGGCCGTTGTAGGGCAAGCCGGGGAGCCGGGAATTGACGGACAATCCGGTGCGATACGAAAACCGATGGATACAAGCAAGGTTCAATGTACGAAACGGTTCGATGCAAGCAGCGGTTCGATGTACAGAACGGTTCGATTCAAGCAAGGTTCGATGTACGAAACGGTTCGATGCAAGCAAGGTTCGATGTACGAAACGGTTCGATGCAAGCAGCGGTTCAAGGTTGGCTTCCGGCTGGCGCGACGCGCGTCAAGCGGTTTTTGCTCCATCTCCACCCGGACGCCGCTCCTTGCGGACCCTGTGCCTGGAAGACGCCGGATTGCTTGTTATAGATGACCAAAGACGCGTGCAGGAGCGCATTCAGATTCGCTACTGCCGGTTCGCCGCGGACGACGGTATAGACGGTCGTTTCCGCCAAGGTGCCGACCGACGCCACGATTTCACAGCTTCCGTCTCCGTCCAGATCGACTTCTTCGGTATGCGCTTCGATTCGCAGCAACACAGGCACCGGTTGTCCTAAGCGCACATACGCGCTGATCGGACAGTTCGCTCCGCAGGCGCCGATGATTTTGACATAAGCACCATGCAGCGCTTCGACTTCGCTGACCTCGTACTGATCGGGCTGTGCCGTGTAACCGATCGGGCCGACGGCAAAAAGCTCGGTGTCTGTCTGGAGCGCCGCATATACGTTTTCATTATCAGCTGGCGTTTGGTACAACAGCACCTTGCCGCCGTCAGCAAGCGGCCAAACAGCGATCACGCTTGCCAACTGATCCGGCTTGATCACAGCGAGCGGCAGAGCCGACTCGATGGGCCCGAAGCGCAGCTCGACGCTGTCGACGGAAGCGGTATGGTCCGCAGGCGCAGCGGGCGGCGCTGTAAAGGAGCCGGCGGCGACGGTCGGGACGGGATGCTGCACGAGGGCGGAGACGGGACTCGAAGCCGCGGCCAAAGCTGCCGACGGAGCCGGTTCGACAGCTGCCGATTTGCCGCCCGTCGCGCAAGCTGCCAGCAGCCCGCAAACAGCCAACGCAGCCGCGGCCGATAACCAATGCCGCATCGGACTTCCCCCCCTTTCGTAATGAGCCGCGTCATCAATTAGACGCGCACGAAATGAAAGCGGTTTAATTCTGCGGCAAAAAAACACCTTGCGCATGTGAAGAGAACCCGTGAAGCCGGGGCTCTTGCAGAATTACGCAAGGTGTCGGGCCCGTTTCAGCGCCGCTGAAACGGTTTTTTGGCGCGCGGCGGGCCGAGAATTTCGGCCCACAGCACGCCTTGGCGCAGCTGCTCGGCGCTGGGCGCAGCGAGCGCTGGCGCGGCCGCAGCCGCGGCGGTCGGCGCGCCGAACGGCGCTGCGGCCGCGGCTGAGGGCCGCTCGCGGCGCGAAGGCGCGGCGCCTGCGGCGGCAGCCGGCTCGCGCGCAGGCGCAACGCCGGCGCCGGCTAGCGCGGCGGCTCCCGCCGCAGCGGGCGCAGCCGGCCGGCGCTGGGCGGCCGCGAAGCCGCCGCGCGCCTGCGGCTGGCGCGACGTCGGCCGCTCGGCGCTCGCGGGCGCGTCGGGCCGCGGCGGGCGGCCTCCCGGCGCGGCGGGCCGCGGCGGCGCTGCGCCGGCGCCGGAGCGGCGCTCGGCCTCGCGGGCCTGGGCCGCGCGCTTGCGCCGCGCCGCCAGCTGCTGATACACAGCCAGCAGCAGCACAACGATGAACCAATTATGCAACAGAAATTGGATAAGCTTGAGCATAGCGGCGCACCTCCCCGCTATTCTTTATCCGGCTTGCCGCCGTCGTTCATTTTGCCAAGGGATGAACGCATTTGCGTATCGGCGTCGATATTTTTCAAATTCATGTAATCCATCACGCCAAGCTGTCCGCTGCGCAGCGCCTCGGCCATCGCCAGCGGCACCTGCGATTCGGATTCGACGACCTTGGCCCGCATCTCGATGACGCGCGCCTTCATTTCCTGCTCGGCGGCAACCGCCATTGCCCGACGCTCCTCGGCCTTGGCCTGGGCAATCCGCTTGTCGGCTTCCGCCTGCTCGGTTTGCAGGTGCGCGCCGATATTTTTGCCGACATCGACATCGGCGATGTCAATCGATAAAATTTCAAACGCCGTACCGGCGTCCAGCCCCTTGCCCAGCACCGTTCGCGAGATTTTATCCGGATTCTCCAGAACGTCCTTATGCGAATCGCTGCTGCCTACGGTCGTAACGATCCCCTCGCCGACGCGGGCAATGATCGTCTCCTCGCCGGCGCCGCCGACGAGCCGGTCGATATTCGCGCGAACCGTGACGCGGGCGATAACCTTGACCTCGATACCGTTTTTGGCCACAGCCGACACAACAGGCGTCTCGATAACTCGCGGGTTTACGCTCATTTGCACGGCCATCAGCACGTCCCGACCGGCCAAATCAATCGCCGCGGCCCGCTCAAACTCCAGATGAATGTTGGCGCGATGCGCAGCAATCAGCGCATTGACGACGCGATCGACGTCGCCTCCGGCCAGATAATGGCTTTCCAGTTGGTTAATGCTCAGCTCCAGCCCCGCCTTTGTCGCCTTGATCATCGGATTGACGATCCGGCTCGGCACAACTCTTCTGAGGCGCATCGCTATCAGCGTAATAATGCTGATGCGCACGCCGGACGCCAAAGCGGAAATCCACAGCATGACCGGCACTATGCTCAAAAGGACTACAAGCGCGATCAGGATCAGCGCAACTAAAAAAAGCAAATACAAATTCGGTTCCATCGATTCATCCTCCTTATGCGACTCGCATCGCAAAATATTTAGATCTTGATATTCTCCTGCTGCTGAACGACTACGCGCGTCCCTTCGACGCGCACGACGACAATCGGCGAATCCGGCGTCACGAAACTGCCCTCTGTAACCACATCGACCCGCTCACTGCCAATCAGCGCAGTGCCTGAAGGTCTTAACGGGGTCAGCGACATTCCCTTCGCCCCAAGCAAGTAGCTGCGATCCGGGTTCGACGTGAAGCCCTTGTCCGTAGACAGGCGCTCCTTGAGTATCAACCGATGCCAGACGCCGCGGTGCTGCAAATATTTAAACGACACGCCGATGACCACGAGCGCGATGGCAAGCGCCACGCCAAGCTGCACCCCTGCCTGAGCCGGATCGGCCGCCGCCGCCAGCACACCGCCGACCAGACACGCCGCGCCCAGCAAAGTCAAGACGCCAAAGCTCGGCACCACCAGCTCCAGCAGCAGCAGCACGAAGCCGGCAGCAAAAATCGCCAAATCGCCAAAGCCCGCCGCGCCACTCCAGTAAAACCCAAGAAAATACAAGCCAAAACCGATCAAACCCGTCAAACCGAACAAGCCGGTTGAGAAAAAAAGCATCTCCAGTGCGATCCCGACAATCCCGATCAGCAGCAGAGCCGTTACCGTCACCGGATGCGTCAATACCGCCGATACGCGCTCCATCCATCCCATATCCTGCGCCAGTTGACCCGCCGCGCTCATGTAAGCGCTTAGCATCATCCCTCTCACTCCCTTCGCTTGGTGTACGTCTCCCCATACATACGAACGAAACGACGCTTTGTTTCACTTGAGATAGAAAAAGACCGAAAAGCTTGCGCCTTCCGGTCTTCGGTACTTTCATTAAGTTAACGATTGTTGTACGAGCTGATTGACGAGCTTGCCGTCAGCCAACCCTTTTACCTTGGGCATCAAAGCTGTCATTACTTTGCCCATATCCGCTTTGGAAGAAGCACCAACTTGTTGGATGGTCTGCTGTACAATGGCTTTTACTTCTTCCTCAGTAAGCTGTTGCGGCATATAGTCAGCAAGAATGAGCAACTCGGCCTTCAGGCCTTCGGCCAGATCGTTACGGCCTGCTTTCTCAAATTCTTGGAGGGAATCTTTGCGTTGTTTGATCTCACGAGTTAGAATATCAAGCACTTCGCTGTCATCGAGGGTTCTTTTGGCATCTATCTCAACGTTCTTGATAGAAGAACGAACCATCCGGATTACGGAAAGTTTAAACTTGTCCTGACTCTTCATCGCTTGCTTCATATCTTCGTTCAATCGTTCGCCTAAGCTCATCGCCAAAATTGCCTCCTAGAACTTTCTTTTACGAGCAGCCTCTGACTTCTTCTTGCGCTTAACGCTAGGCTTCTCATAGTGTTTGCGTTTCTTAACCTCTGCTAGAACGCCATCTTTAGCGATGGAACGCTTGAAGCGACGAAGTGCAGCATCTATAGTTTCGTTCTTGCGAACTCGAGTTTCTGACACCAGTTTTCCCTCCCTCCGAACAGACCGTCCAAGACAAAGCGGTTCATCAAATTTCATTATAAGTGATCAGCAAACGGGGTGTCAATATGAAACCTTCATTTGCTGCAAGCACGCTAATTATTCGATGTGCCGAGCGGAGACAAACGCGCGCCGGCCATCAAATGATAATGCAAGTGAAAGACTTCCTGACCGGCATTCGGCCCGCAGTTATTAACAAGACGATAGCCCGATTCGGCAACACCCAGCTCCCTTGCTACCTGCTGCGCGACTTTGTGAACGAGCGCGATCAAGGGCCATTCCTCGTCGGTCACGTCATCCATCGAAGCGATATGCTTCTTGGGAATGATCAGCGCGTGAATCGGCGCTCCCGGATAAATATTCTGGAAGGCCAGCACCTGGTCGTCTTCATACAGCTTGGTGGAAGGCAGCGTTCCTTCGACAATTTGACAAAAAATACAATCGCTCATGCGTATCTACCCTCAGCTTTCCTCGAATCATGGCTATTGCTTATTGTAGCGGAAACCCCGGCAAAAATCCAATTTTCCCGCGCGAAAATTAAGGAAGCGGCAAACAGGCGGCAAAGCGGCGCGCCTCTCCGGCTGGCAGCGGCCGGCTGAAGTAAAAGCCCTGCAGCTCGCTGCACTTGCGTGAAGCGAGAAATTGAAACTGGGCGTCTGACTCGACGCCTTCAGCGACGACGCGCATATTGAGCCGGCGGGCCAATGCGATAATCGTTTTCGTAATCGCCGTGTCTTTGGCCGAATGAGGGATATCCTTGACAAAGGAACGGTCAATCTTGATCGCATCAAGCTGAAAATGCTTCAAATAACTAAGCGAGGAAAAGCCGGTTCCGAAGTCGTCAATCGAAATGCGAATGCCGATTTCTTTGAGACGGCCCAGCTTTTGCACCGTAAGCGCGACATTTTTCATCACCGCCGTTTCCGTTACCTCCAGCTCCAGCCAGCCCGGTTCGAGACCGGATTCCTCCAGACAGCGCAGCAGCTTGTCGGTAAAATCAGCCCGCTCGAACTGCGAGGCCGAGACATTAACGGAAATCGTCAGCGGCTCGTAGCCCTCGCGCTGCCAGCCCACCGCCTGCAGGCAGGCGGTTTGCAATACCCAGTCGCCCAGCGGAACGATGAGGCCCGTCTCTTCGGCGAGCGGGATAAAGTCCGCAGGCAAAATCAGCCCCTGCTCGGGATGCCGCCAGCGCACCAGCGCCTCCATCGCGCTGACCCGTCCGGTCTGCAAATCGACGCGCGGCTGGTAATACAACACGAACTGCCCGTGCTGCAGTGCGCTGCGCAGGTCGGTTTCTCCCTTGAGCCGCAGCGCGGCTTTTTCGGACATGACCGGATCGAAAAATTGCACATTGTTACGGCCCTTGCTCTTGGCGTAGTACATGGCCGTGTCCGCGTGCTTGACCAGCGTTTCGGCGTCGTCGCCGTCAAACGGAAACAAGCTGACGCCTACACTGGTGGAAATGTTCAACCGCTGCTGGCGCAGCTCGATCGGCTCCGCCAGCGCGTGCAGAATGCGTTCGGCCAGCGCCGCGGCGTCGTTAATCGCATGCAGGCCCACGGCAATCAAAATAAATTCGTCGCCGCCCAGCCGGCACACGGTATCGCCGTCGCGCAAACAGAGCAGCAGCCGTTGGGCCACCTCGCGCAGCAGCTGGTCGCCGCTGTCGTGCCCTAGCGTATCGTTGACAACCTTGAAACGATCGAGGTCCAGGAACAGCACGGCGACCATTTTGCCGTTGCGGCGCGCCTGAGAAAGCGCTGTAGACAGCCGGTCCTGAAACAGCAGCCGGTTCGGCATCCCGGTCAACGCATCGTGATAAGCCAGCTTCTGTACTTGCTCGGCGTGCTGCCGCCGCTCGACCATCATGCGCTCGGCGGCGTCCACCATCCGGTTGTACGATTCGATAACGTGGCTCCACTCGTCGCGCGTAGCCCCTGCTGCAACGCGTACGGACAAATCGCCCTTTTCCACCAGCCGCGACGCTTCCAGCAGCCCGGCAACCGTATTGCGCATCGAACGGTAAAACGCGACGAACAAATAAAGCACCAGCAGCCAGATCGCCAGCGACAGCGATAAAACGACGCCCTGACGCAGCTCCAGCCGTCCGGCTTCGTCGGCCAGCGAGCTGTCGAGCTGAGGCAGCAGCTCGGAAAACAAATGCGCTCCAGAACCGAGCGCTGCCGTGGCGGCTTCATAATATGGATGCGGGTCGAGCGTAATCGGAGCGGCGTCGAGCAGCTGCGCGCCGGTCATCGCCACAAAAGCGTCCAGCTTGGAGAAATCCGCTTCCCGCTCCTGCTGCTTGAGCTTGACGCTCATCGTTTGCAAATCGCTGCGCAGCATGCCGGCATAGACGATCAGATCGGAACGTTCCTCCGCACCAAGCTGCCCGGCAGCCGCGGCTCCCGTGCCGATACCGCGCATCCGCCCGACGTTCTCCAGCAGCGGCGGCAGCTTGAGCAGCACGGCATTGATCAACGGGTAGCGCCCTTTGTCTTCGTCCCGCTGCAGACCCGACGCCTCGGCAGCAGCGGCAATGGTATCAAGCAGCTGCCGGATGACCGACGAATGGGCTTCAAAGCTGATTCCGGCGTTCTGCAGGCCGAGCAGCCAATCCGCATCGACGCGGCTGAAGCGCGGAGCGGCAAACGAGGAAATCGCTTTCCGTTCGGCGGTCGTCAGCTGCTCTAGCCGCTGACCGAGCTCGCGGCGGTTGGCTTCGATGGCCGGAGCAAAGCTGACGTCGCCGCGCAAATAGGCGTTGCGCATGCCCCGCTGCTGCTGCAGCGATTCGACGGCCTTCTGAAGCGCTTCGATATAGGCAAGCCCGCTGCGTTTTTGCCGGGCCTGATCGATATCCTTGTGAATGTCCGATAACAGGAAAAAGGCCGTTAGCGTCATCGGCAGCACCAGCAAAAATCCGATGAGCGCAAATTTCTGCACATAGGTCAGCCTGTTCATGAATGCAATGGCAGGCGCAAAAACGGTGTTCGCCATAACCGACCCTCCTCATCTCGCAAGCCCGCTTAACCGTCCAGCCATCCCTGTGCCAAATCCAGCGCTCGTTTGAAACGGGCACGACCGATATTGACCAGCCCCTGACGCGCTTTCTCATATTCGCCGTCCAGCATCCACCTGGCGTTGCGCTCCTTCGCTTCAGCGAACGACTCCCAAGCCGCCTGCAGCTCTGCAAGCCGCTCCTGGTCGCCGGGCAAGCGGCACAGCTCGCCCAGCCGCGCAAACGCCTTGGACAGCTCCGCCTCCGCCAGCGTCTTCTCTTCGTGCCAATAGCGAATCCGCCCCGCTTCGCGCGCTTCGATCATCGATACCATAACCGCGCGTATGCCGATAGCCCGCTCCATCCAGCCGTCAATGGCCTCATGCAGCGGATGCGTCTTGGCCGCTTCGGGCAGCTTGAATTGCGAAACGGCGGAGCGCAGCGTCAGGCTGCTTCGTCCGGCTTCGCGAATGCCCGCGTTCATTTGTACAATGCCGCGCTGCTGCATTTCTGCTGAAGCCAGCACCTCTTCGCTGCCCGCAGCAACCTGCTCGAACATAGCCGACGTGCGGTGTACGACATCGGAAATGGCATGCACGCTCCCCGTCACGCCAAGCAGCGATTCATCCACCGTTTCAATGCTGCCGCACAAGCCGGCTAAAAACGATTCGACCTGCTCATAGCGCTCAAAGCCGGCGTCCATAACGAACGCGCCCGCATCGGCGGTTTGCTTCATCGCTTCAATGGACGATGCGAGCGTTTGCGCCGAAGCCGACACGGTGCGCACATGCTCGCCGACCAGGCCCGTCGCTTGCTTGGACTGCTGGGCCAGCCGGGAAATCTCCTGCGCAACGACGGCAAAGCCCTTGCCGTGCTCGCCGGCCCGCGCCGCTTCGATATTGGCGTTCAACGCCAACAGCTGCGTCAGACCCGAAACCTGCTCCACGATCCTCGTAATATCGACGATTTGGGCAAGCGCCTGCTTCAATTGCGCCATCTCCTCATGGAGTTGAGCGCTTTCGGTTGTCATTCGCCGCATTTGCGCCGCCGCATCGGCGATTTCCCGCTTGCCCTCGCCAACGGCCGCCGAAACCTCGCCGGATGCTGCAACGACGGCACCGTTATCGCGGCGAATCTGCTCCAGCAGTCCCTGAATGTGCTGCATCTGTGCTGCGGCGTCTTGAATATGCTCGGCGGAATCCTGAATGCCGGCTGTTATTTCGCGAATCGTATGCGTAACGCCTTCCACCTGCTGCGCGATCAGATTCGAGGAGTCCTGAATCGTCTCCACCTGCCCGTGCAGCTGCCGCGAGGCACGTTCGACAAGTCGAATCAACGCTTTTAAGCCTTGAGCCGTCTTATGCACGACCTTCGTATAAGGGCCTCTGGCCCGCGAGGAATCGTTGCCCAGAATCGTCAAGTCTCCCGAAGCGAGCCGGGTCAGCAGCTCCGTCGTTTGACGTTTTGAAGTTGAAAACGGTAGTACCCTCACACAAACCACCCCTATTATGTTATTTTTATGTAAGTTATCTAGTTGTTTTCTCGTTATAATGTAATATTTTCTTACACAAAAGTATAAGGGCTTGGAAAAAAATATTCAATTCCTTTGTGCGTTTTTGTGCACAAAAAAACCGGAGATGAGGTTCTCCGGTCGATTTTACAAATTGTCATAGGTTTCGTTCGTGTCGGCAATTGCCAGCAATCTTGCCAGATTGACGGCCGTGTAGCCGTATCCGGCGTTATACCTGCGGTCATAAGGCTTCGTATGTCCGTAATTCGGCTGGGAAGTGTCGTCGGGATAATGCGTATGCACGACAGCCACATTGTTGTAAAACGCCTGCTTGGGCGCAGGCGCAGCGACCGCGAACTCAGCGCCCCACGTGCCCGGCCCGCCGTATTTGCGCACATAATCCAGCTGCGTAATTGTCCCGTCGTTAATCTCATTGATCAATTTAATAAACGGCTGCACATACGGAACAAAATTGCCGTTCATATCGTAAAAAGTTTCTTTGACCTCGTTATAAAGCACCGATGCCAGGAAGTCCTGCCACACGGCCGGCAACGCGGCTGCCGATTCGATGACGGCCCACACATTCTCACCGGCGAGCTGCACTTCTTCTGCCAACCATGCAGAAACAATCGCCGTTTCTTCTTCAATATACTCACAGAGCTCCGTGTCGTTCATATCGCTCAAATCGGCTTCTTCATAACCTTCCGAAGCATTGATTTTCGTCCGCAGACCTTCGAAATCCGTATAGCTTTTCCAATCGCCGCTTCCCACCAAGCCGGCAATAAAGCTCGAATTAACAGATTCATTCTCCACCGCGGTTTCCTTCAGCACCTTTTTCAAGCCGTCGTTGCCGTCACGCTCCTTACCCTTGACGATCGCGTTGCTGTCATCCTTGAGCAGTTGCGCATATTCGACGAAAATAGCGTTAGCTTCGCCCAGCGCCGCTACCTCGGGACGCATTTCTTCAACGCCTGCGCCCCGGCGGGGATAAGAAAACAACTGCCGCTGCACGACCGGCGACCCGGCAGGGCTGTGGTTGCGCACGGCCCCAACGGAGCCTGCAGCATAGGTTTTGCGCTGAATTTCCGGCGCTGTCGCGCCAAGCTCGTCCGCTTCTCCGCCTTTCGCTTCGCCTTTACTGCCGGAAACCGGCCCCGTCACAGATGACGGCGCAAGCGACGCTGCAGCTTGGCGCTGGAGCGCTTCTCCCCCCGACAGCTCCGGCGCTCGCTCAGCAGCCTCAGGCTGAACTTGGCGACGAACGACGCCACTCGCTTGAACCGCCGCTGACGGAGCCCTATGCAGCTGCGAGCGCATCAGCTGAGCCACCGCCTGATTGCCGACAGTCCGCTGCAAGCCGCTTACGCCCGCTGCCGACGAAATCGCCGGGCTTGCCTGACTGGCATAATAAGTTTCCTGCTCGCCGCTCTGCCGCGCCACATATTCCGTCGCCGGATCCAGTGCTGCCGCGCGGGCACTGCGGCGGGCCGTTTGATCCTTCATCATCGTCGCCTCCTGCTGCCGATTTGGTATTTGTTTTCTATGATAACACAAGCTTTAGCAAAAAAGGGGGAAAACTGTCGCGTTGCGCTACAATTGGCGTCTGCAGGCAGGTTCACTTTTGAAATAAATAGACTTTTAGTCTAATTTAACTGGACACCTTGCCGCGATCGGCATATACTGAACGTAATCTAACTCGAACGGAGGTCTCCCGTGAATCAATTCATGCGCGCCGCCACCCGCAAAAAACGCGGGCTTGTTCTGGAAACCGCTTTGTCCTTATTCGCCGACCAAGGGTACGAAGCCGTGTCCGTGGATGACATTATCGCAGCCACCGGCACGTCGAAGGGGACGTTTTACCACTATTTCAAAAGCAAGGATGCACTCGTATCCGCCGTCTACGACCGCCAAATCGAAGTTATTGAAGCGTGGGTCAAGCAGCCTCCCTCCAAAGTACTTTCGCTGGAAGGCCATATTAACCGGCTGTTTTTAGACTTAGGGTTTACAATAGGCGATTCCCGCCGGCTGATCCGCAGCTTGCTGGCGCTTGCGTTGCAAAACGACACTGTACAAAAAAGCGAACGGAACTACACCCGCATCCTTTTTGATGCCATCGTTCATTGGCTGCCCGACCGGGCAAAAGCGCAATTGCTCGTCAGCGTCTATGGAGGAATCGTCGCCCATTGGTGCAACGAGCCGGACACGGAGCTGGAACCCCTGCTACGCAGCGGACTCGCGCTGGTCTGGAGCGGACTGCGCCACAGCGACGGGGCCGATTTCACACTGGAAGCCGCTCCGAAGGAGGAACCTGCTATGAAAGTAGCCGTCATCGGCGGTGGTTTGGCCGGCCTGACCGCAGCCGCTTATTTGTCGGAAAGCCCGCATGTGGAAGGGATTGTGCTGGAACGAAGCCCGCAGCTCGGAGGCCGCGCATTTACTTACGAAAAAGCCGGGTTTACACTTAACTACGGCGCGCACGCCATCTATGGCATCGACCGGCATAATTTAACCGTCATGGAAAAAGAGCTCGGCCTGTCGTTCAGCTCGAAGCAGGTCGATAAACGGCGGGTCATGTACGCCAAGCATGGGCGGCTGACCGAGGCTCCGCTCGATTTTGTCAATTTGCTGCGCACAGAGCTGCTCAGCACGCGGCAAAAGATGCGTTTTGTCGGGGAAATTACCGCGATCATCGCCAACATTCACAATTTGAAAAATTACGCCACACTCGGCGATTATTTGGCTGAATCGGATGCCGACGAAGACGTCAAGGAGCTGTGGGAGCATCTGGTCTGCTCCAACTTCTTCATCACGCCCGAAGACGCGCGAAACGTATCCGGCGCTGCGATCAGCGAGTATTATCACAATTTATTTTTGTCAGGACGTCCCGTCAACTACGTGCTGGGCAGTTGGGCCGTTATTATCAATCAGCTCAAGCTGAAGCTGGAGACGTCGGGCCGCTGGCAAATTGCCTTGCAGGAAGGCGTCGAGCAGCTCCGCTACGCCGACCGACGGTTCGTGCTGCACACCAAAAACCGTGAAATCGCCGTCGATAAGGTTGTATTCGCGATGCCGGTGCAGCAGGTCGTCAAGCTGCTCAAAGGCACGGCCTGGGAGCCCTTCCTTGCTCCCTATGAAGGCAGCAGCGCAACCGAGGTCATGGTGTACGATATCGGCCTCAGCCGCGTCGTCGCCCGCCCGTTCAGCTACATCAGCGACATGGACAACAAGCTGTTCATCAGCGACGTTTCGGCAACAGACCATACGCTTGTGCCTGAAGGCGGGCAGCTGCTGCAGGCGATCGCGTATCTGAATGACGACTTCACCGACGAAGCCCGGCGCAAAGAGTATCTGGACGGCAAAATGCAACAGCTCGAAGCACTGTTTGACCAGCATTACCCTGGCTGGCGCGAGGCGGTTGCCGTCAAGCGGGTTTCCAAAAAAGCGATGGTATCGAGCGTCAAAAATGTCGCCGCCAACCGGCTGCTGCCGGTGCGGGTGGAGAACGTGCCGTTTTATTTTTGCGGCGACGGCTGCGAGGGCAAAGGCGAGCTGGCCGAGCGCGCCTTCTCCAGCGCGCGGAGTGCGGCGCTGGCGCTGGTCGAGGAAGCGGCACGGCTGGCCCCGGGCATCTTGTAAAGCGACGCTTTGAGCAGGAGAATACGCGGGCGAGTCTGGTGCGCTTTTGGGATGCGTGTGTGGATTAGGGTGGTCGTAAGCTAGAAAAAAACGCCGCCGTGATCTGTAAAGATCACAGCGGCGCTGCGGATATCGGCACGTTGCGGCAGAGCGATGCGGCATCCGGTGCGGCTGCGGCAGTGCGATGCGGCGTCCGATGCGGCTGCGGCAGTGCGATGCGGCGTCCCGTGCGGCTGCGGCAGAGCGATGCGGCGTCCGGCGCGGCTGCGGCAGTGCGATGCGGCGTCCCGTGCGGCTGCGACAGTGCGATGCGGCGTCCCGTGCTGCTGCGGCAGTGCGATGCGGCGTCCCGTGCGGCTGCGACAGTGCGATGCGGCGTCCCGTGCGGCTGCGACAGTGCGATGCGGCGTCCCGTGCGGCTACGGCAGTGCGATGCGGCGTCCGGCGCGGCTGCGGCAGAGCGATGCGGCGTCCGGCGCGGCTGCGGCAGTGCGATGCGGCGTCCCGTGCGGCTGCGGCAGAGAAAGATGCCTTACTGCGCCTAGCGCGATGCTCTGACGCGAATGGCCCGCAGGCGGGCCCGCTGGCGAGCCGTCAGCGGCTGGACATACGCATGGTTGCCCTGAGGAGCAGCGCCTTTAACGGCTCCGGCGGCGAATTTGCCGTCAGCGGCCGGAATGGCCACCCGCAAGCCGAAAATCGACATGACCGAAGCAATCGGGTTGCTGATCGACCGCAAGCCGTCGGCAGTTCCGGCAAAGTTCAGCGCTGCGGCATAGCGGTCGCTGGCCCGCAGCCAGACCGAACCGGAATCGCCCGGCAGCGATACCGGAACTGTACCGCGAATCACCGACTGGTTGCGAAACAGCAGGACGCCCAGCGATCCGCCGTAGTCGACGCGCACGTCAACGTTGTTCGATTCGACAATGCCGGTGACATACTCTGTGGTCCGGCCAAATTTCATGAAAAGCTCGCCGACGCGGTAGCTGAGCAGATGACCCGGCACGGTAATCAATGCGCCGTTTCGATTGATTACATATCGCGGATTAAGCGTGCTATTCGAGAGCGGCAGGGCAATCGCCGCATCGACCACGTTGGCGATATCCTTGCGCAGCCGAACAAACTCATAGGCCCGGCCAACCCGGTCGATGACCGTGCGACCGCCGTCGGCCGGTCCAGGCTGCAGCGTCTCGGAATAGGCGGTGCTATTGTTTTTGATCAGGACATGGTTGTTGCTGAGGATGTACAGCTGATTATTTTTGATCACAATCAGGCCCGCTGTACCCGTTGCTGCAGGATCGGGCTTGCCGATGCTGACGCCCCCGGGCACCGGACGGACGCGCTTGCCGTATACGGCAGGCTTGGCCCCGGATTGTGCCTTTGGGCCCGCATGGCCGTGGAACGTCCCCGTCGAAACGAATCGCATCGGCACATTCGCTCCAGCTCCTGTCGCCCGCGTCACCGCCAGCTTCAGACTGGTGATCTCGGCTGCGGCGATATTTTTTTTCGTATAAACAATGACACATGCTCCCGACGCCGGTTTGCCCGGATCGGCATAGCCGACCCCTACCGCCATAACCCCCGCACGCTTGAGCAGTACGGGCGACAGGCGGTTTTTATGCTGCAATGCTTGATGAAAGTTCGCCATTGGCATCCCCCTTTTAAATCGAAGATGCTGTCAGCATATGGAAAATACAAGCAACCCGAACTCTCTGTTAACCTACCTGTCCGCAAAATCGGCGATTGACGGGTAAGCACAGTCCGACTGCAGCAGGTATCGTGCACGACTCCCCGAGCGTGGCTCGGGCCGGACGATGGGTGGCGGGAGAACGTTTGGAAGACCGAACAACGGCTGGCAGACCGGATGCAAAAAGCCCCGCCCTGCGCCAGCGAGCGCGGAGCGGAGCTTGGGAGTGATTGTGGCTGCCCGCATTCGGGGAGTGCCCGTTTGCGCCAGAGCGCAAAAGCAGGCGCGGTTGCTGCTCAGGCGTTACTGCTCCTCCAGCACAATGCGGCTGCCGCGACCCGACGGTTCTGCCGGCAGCACCACCAGCTTGCGCGGCAGCCGGGCCCGCAACTCGGCCACATGGCTGATCACGCCTACGGCGAGCCTGTCCATGTGCAGCTTTTCCAGCGCGCCGACCACCATATCCAGCAGATCGGGATCAAGCGTGCCAAAGCCTTCGTCGAGAAAGAAAAACTCCAGCGGATACTCACCCTTCAATTGAATTTGCGCGGACAGCGCCAGCGCTAGCGCAAGCGAGGTCAGGAACGTTTCGCCGCCGGATAAGGTACCGACCGGGCGTTTGACGCCGCCGTTCGCGTCGTCGCGAATGACGAAGCCGCCGCCGGAATCGACCTCCAGCGCATAACGCCGCCTCGTCAACTGGCCTAACCGCTCGGAAGCGGCGCGGCTCACCTGCATCAACTGCTCCTCGGCCAAAAATTCCACAAACGCGTTGGCTTTCAGCACGTTTTGCAGCTTGCCGAGCCGCTCCTGGCGCTCTGCCAGCCCGGCGCGGCGCGCCTCCAGCTCGCGCCAGCGCTCATGCCGCACCGCCAGCTCCTCGGCCGCGCGCATAGCCGTCGCGCAAGCGGCCAGCGCCGCTTCGGCGCGCGTCCTGGCGGCGCTGCGCCCGGCCTGCGCCGCTTCCCAATCGGCCGCGCTGACGACGCGGCCGGCGAGCTTGGCTGCGAGCTGCGCCAGCGCCAGCCGCAGCTCGTGCTCGCGCGCGCGATGCGCTGTCACGCGCTCGCTCCAGGCGCGGCGCGTCGGCTCCGCCAGCGCCGCCGCTTCGGCGGCTTCGCGCGACGCGAAGCCGCTTTGTTCGAGCGCGGCGGCCAGCTCGCGCTCGGTTTGCGCCCGCTGCCGCGCCCCGGCAGCGGCGGCTTCCGCCGCGGCGCTGGCGCGCTGCGCGGCGGTTTGCTGCGCATGGAGCGCTGCGCCATGCGCGGTTTTGGCCCGCTGCGCCGCGGTGCGCAGCGTCTCAAGAGCAGCTGCGGCTTCGCCGTGCAGCTGCTTGGCGCTCGCGCCGGGCGCGAGCAGCGCGGCCAGCTGCCGCGCTTTGTCGGCGGCGCGCTCGCGCAAGCCCTGCAGCCGCGTCTCGGCTTGCAGGGCCGCTTTGTCGAGCTCCTGCGCGCGGCGCTGGAGCTCGTCGATTTCGCCGAGCAGCCCGTCGAGGAACGGGATGCTCTTGTCGATGCGGCCGCGCAGCTCGTCGGCTGCCTGATCGCGGTCGAGCAGCTCGCGGAGCCGCTGCTCGACCGTCTCCCAGTCCGCTTGCCCGGCGAAGCGGACATCCCAGGCCTGCCGCTGCCGGCGCACTGCCTCAGCGGCGTTGTCCACGCGCTGGCCCGCTTCGGCCAGCGCGTGGTCGGCCGCTCCAAGCTGGGCGGAGCTCTGGTCGGCCTGACGCTCGGCCGTTTGCAGCTCCTTCAGCAGCGCGGCCAGCCACCGCTCGCCGGTTGCGGTATCGGCCGCCAAACGCTCCAAGCGCTCGCGTTGCGCAGCCAGCGTTCGCTCAAACGCCTCAGCCTCCAATTCGCCAAAAGCCCCAGCTCTTGCCGTGCCCTCAGCTTCCACCTCGCCCAACGCACCTGCTCTTGCCGCACCCTCAGCTTCCACCTCACCTAACGCACCTGCTCGCGCCGTACCCTCAGCTTCCACCTCACCCAACGCACCTGCTCGCGCCGTACCCTCAGCTTCCACCTCGCCCAACGCACCAGCCCGCGTCACGCCCTCAGCTTCCACCTCGCCCAACGCACCTGCTCGCGCCGTACCCTCAGCTTCCACCGCACCTAACGCTCCGGCTAGCGACACATCCAACGCATCAGCCCCGGCCACCCCTGCAGCCGCTTCCGCCCAGCCAGGCGCGTCTGCCAGCCCGGCAGACTCCGCAGCTTGCAGCGCGCTGCCGTATAGCGAAACCGTCCGGCTTTGCGCGAGCCGCACCGCGCCCAGCAGCTCGCGCGCCTCTTGCGCCAGCTCCTGCAGGCGCAAGGCCGCTTGCTCGGCCGCTTCGGCCCCGTTCGCAGCCTCGCCGCCCGCGCCATACGGCGCGGGATGCTCCGTCGCGCCGCAAACCGGGCACGCTTCGCCCGCCGCCAGCCCCGCGGCAAGCCTTGCCGCCAGCGCATGCCGTTCGGCTTGCCGCCACGCCGCGCGCTGACGCTCAGCCGCTGCCGCAGCAGCCGGCACCAGCGCGGCCGCTTCAGCCGCAAGCGCCGCTTCGGCTGCCAGCCGTCCGGCCATCTCGCCAAACCAGCCGCCCAGCTGCGCCGCTGCTTGCTCCCGTCCGGCAAGCGCTTGCTCGTGAGCACGCCGTGCGCCTTGAGCTTGCGTCTCCAGCCGGTCGCGGTCAGACCGGCGCTCGCGCTCCTGCTCCTCCAGCTGGCGCACAGCCAGCTTGCCCTGCACCGCATCCTGAAGTGCCTGACGCGCCTGACTGGAAACCTCGACGCGCTTGAGCTGCTCCTTCAAATCGGCTTGCTTGGCAAGCGCCTTCTCCTTCGTCTCCAGCTTGGCCTTGAGCTCCGCCTGCTTGGCAGCGCCGGCTGCGCGCGCTTCGCGCTCCTCGCCCTCGCAGCCAGCGATTTGCTGTTCAACCTCGGCCAGCTCCGCCTGCTGCTCCAGCGCTTGCTTGAGCTGCTGCAACCTCAGAAGCAGCGGTTCCTCGCCTTCGGTAAGCGCCTGCTGCGCCCGCACAAGCTCCGTTTCCGCCGCCTGATAGGCCGCATTGGCAACGACGCGGGCACGTTCGGCCTCCTCCAGTTGCCGCCGGGTGGCGTCTGCCTCGGCCGACGCAGAAGCGGCGCGCTCCACGTAAGGCCGTGCCCGCTCGGCCTGCTCGGCTTGGCGCAGCAGTGTCTCCTTGGCGCAAATATCAGCTTCATCCGCGCCAAGCAGCGCCGCTTCGCGCTCCAGCGCCTCTTGCTCGCGCTGCCAAAGCATCAGCTGCTTGTAATCCTCATACAGCCGTTCGGCCTGCTCCAGCGCTGTGCGGCTGAGTCCTTGTTCAGCTTCAGCAGCTGTCAGCGCCTGACGCGCAGCTTCCAGCGCCTCCTCCGACGCTTCTCCGAGACCAAGCTGTTCGGCGGCAATTTGCTTGCCGGCGCTGTCGGCTTCTTTGAAGCTGGCGCTCACTTTTTCGCTCAAACGGTCCCCGTATTGCTCCAAATGAAACAGCCGCTGCAGCATTTGCCGGCGGTCCTTGCCCGTCAGCGTCAGAAATTCGGCAAATTTCCCCTGAGGCAGCACAACCGCACGCGTAAAATCCTGCATCGACAGGCCCAAAATCGCCTGAATCCGCTGATTGACATCCTTATCCTTATCGGCTAGCACCGTGGAAGAACCTCCAGCAATCTGTACGAGCCGGCTGATCGTATTTTTGACGGAAAGCTCGGATTCCCGCTTGTATTGCCGCTCCACCCGATAGCGCAGCGCACCGGACGCATTCGTCAGCTCAAACGTAAACGAAACGGACAACGTGGTCTCCGCGTGATTCATAATCGCTTGCGTGCCGCGGCTGGCCCGCTCCACCGTACCGTACAGTGCCAGAGTCAGCGCATCGAGAATCGAGGATTTGCCGCTGCCCGTCGGACCGAAAATCCCGAATACGCCGGCCGCGCACAGCCGGGTAAAATCAATTTCCTGCGGCTCCCGATAGCTTTGCAGCCCGGATAATTGCAAATGAATCGGACGCATCTCGTTTCACTTCCCCCTTCACTCCCCCGACGTTTCCTGCGCCGTCGTCTCATGCAGCAGCTCCAGAAACAACCGGACCAGCTCCGGCTCTGGAACAGCTCCTCCGGTGCGCCGCGCATAAAAGCGCGTAAACAGCTCGTCCATCGGCAAAGACGACATTGCCGTCAGCTCTGTGGTATCCGCTATTTCTGTAAACACAGGACGTATGTGGATAAATCCCGCGCGCGCTCGGCGCAGCGCCTGAATTTGCTCCAGCGACATCGCCTCGGTCATCAGGATTTCCAAATCAATCCATGCAGACGGATCGCGGCCTTCGTCCAGCCAACGATGCACCTGCTGCAAACCTTCAACAGCTTTCCAGCTAACCAGTGGGCGGCCCGAACGCAGAAAAATTTC
This sequence comes from Paenibacillus athensensis, assembly GCF_004514475.2. Lineage (GTDB taxonomy): Bacteria > Bacillota > Bacilli > Paenibacillales > NBRC-103111 > Paenibacillus_AL > Paenibacillus_AL athensensis. Next base: position 86,459 of record NZ_MYFO02000016.1, read on the forward strand.
CCGCGGACGTGCCTCCTCGCCCGGCGCAAGCTCCAGCACCGTCACCGATTTGGCTTGCCCGGCTTCCGAAAAGCTGTACGCCAGCGGCGAACCCGCATAGCGAATCGGCATCGGCGCTTTGACCAGCTGCGGTCTATGTAAATGCCCGAGCGCCACATATTGCGCTCCGGCGGTCAATGCGGCCGTATCAACGGTGTACGCTCCGCCGACCTGAATCGGACGCTCGGATTCCGTTTCGCTGCCGCCAAGCACGTACAAATGGCTCATAACCACGTTCACGCTATCGCCGGTGAACCCGGACGCCATTCGGCGAATGAGCTGTCCGACCCGCGCCGAATAATGGCTGCGCAGCGACTCTTCGTCCGCATCCTCGGACAACAGCTCCTTGAGCCGGGCCTCGGACGGATAAGGCAGCGCAGCGATTTTTGCCAGCTCGCCCGTTCTCGCCGTACCTGCCGTGACCAGCTGCGGCGTCGGCAAGCCGAGCAGCGTAATGCCTTGAGCAGCAGCCAGCGGACTGGAAGCCGCCAAGCGCTCCGGTTGATCGTGATTGCCCGCAATGACCACCACCTGCCGCCGTCCGCCCGCCGCCAGTCGGGACACGCCTTCGTAGAACAGCTGCTCGGCCAAGGCCGGAGGATTCACGCTGTCATACACGTCGCCGGCGACCAGAACAAGATCAATCTGCTCATCCTCGACGATTTGCACCAGCTCGTCCATGAAGGCCGACTGCTCCTCCATCCGGCTGCGCCCTTCCAGCGCGCGGCCAAAATGCCAATCGGCGGTATGCAAAATGCGCATCAGCCTCGTTCCTCCTCCGGTACATCCATTTCAACCAAAATTTCGCCGTCAAAAAAATATAAATACGCGCCGCTCAGCGGACGCCGCCAAATATGCGCAACCGCTTGGGCATACAGCCCGATCTGCACCCGGTAGCGCTCTCGCAGCTCATCCGGCGAGCTGCCGCGCACGGCGTCGGTTTTGTAATCAAGCAGCACCAGCCCTTGATCGTCTTCAAACAAGCAATCGATAACACCTTGAATCAGCACCGTTTCTCCCGCTGCCGAAGGACCCGCATGGACGTACACCTCGGATGCGTCCAGCCCGTAGCTGAACGGCACCTCGCGGCGCAAGCGCGGCGCAAGCAGCATCCGCCGGCCAAGATCGGTAGCAAAAAAGCGCAAAATCGCTTCGGGCTCCACCGATTCAGCCTGCAAGCAGGTGAGCATTTGCCGCTCGAGCATCGAAGCCAGCAGCTCGCGGATGGAATCCGCCGTTGGCGGCGGGACGAGCGGAAGATTTTGCATCACGGCATGGACCACTGTGCCTTTTTCCGCAGCGGTCAGCCGCCGTTGCTCCAAAAAACGCGGACGACGCAGCACGGACGGCGCTGCAGCGGGCTCACGGCCCAAGCCGAATACGGCCGACGGCAGCTCCTCCTCGGCCGTTATGCGGCCGCGGTCGGCAAGACGTTTCATTTCGGAAACGGTCGTTTTGGCAAAAAATGCCGGTGCCTCTGCATACGCATACTGCCAGCTCAGCCGCTGCTCCAGACGCTCGCGCCAGATGCCGCTTGAGGGGACCGGCGCAAGCTGGCGCAGCGCCTCCAGACGGCTTTGCGCCAAGGCTGCCGCTGCCGACTGCGCCTCATCGGCATTCGGCTCCTCGGCCGGCGCGGTCGGAGCCAGCAGCTCCTGCGGACGCAGCACCGTAAACGTCCATTCAGACGCATCCGCCAGCAGCGCGTTCGCATTCCCCGGCAGGTCGAGCCGTTGCCGCCAGCCCTCCGCTGCCGGATGACGCAGGAGCGCCGGGCCGACCCAATCCAAATAGCATTTGGCCCGCGCCAGCTCATAGTCCGGCAAATGCGGCTGCCCTCCCGCCAGATGGCGCGACCACGCACCAAGCAGCTTGTTCAGCGATTTGACCGTGCCCAGCAAGATCAGCTTTTCGCGCGCTCGCGTCAGCGCTACATAAAGCACCCGCATCTCCTCGGCCAGCAGCTCCAGCTTCATGCGCCGTTTGATGGCCAGTGAAGGCAGCGACGGATAGCCGACCCTCAGCTCGGTATCAATAAATCGCGGACCAAAACCTAACTCCTTGTGCAGCAAAAAAGCATCGTTCAGATCGCGCTGATTGAACGATTTGGCCATACCGGCGACGAAAACAACCGGAAACTCCAGCCCCTTGCTCTTATGGATCGACATGATGCGGACGACATCCTCCTGCTCGCCAAGCGAACGGGCCGTCCCCAAGTCGCCGCCGGTTTCCTGCATCCGCTCCAAAAACCGCAAAAAGCGGAACAAGCCGCGCAGTGACGTGCTTTCATACTGGCGCGCCCGGTCGTAAAGCGCCCGCAAATTCGCTTGACGCTGCACGCCTCCCGGCAGACCGCCGACAAAATCGTAATACCCGGTTTCGCGATAAATCCGCCAGATCAAATCAGCCAGCGAGCCTTGCCGCGCTTCGCTGCGCCACAGCTCCAGCTGCTCCAGGAAACGCCGCAGCTTGACCACCAGCTCGTCCGGCTCCGACGCAGCGTCATCAGGGCTTTCCTGACCGGGCGTATCGCAGTCGCCGGCCTTGCCGTCAGCTCGCTCGCCAGCACCAGCAACGGCCGGCTCCAGTCCGGCGAACCCTTTGCCGCCGCTTGCGCCCGCCGCTTGCCCGCTGTCGGCGGCTTCCGCCCCGGCAGCCGCTTCCGTATCGGCTTCATCCGGCTCCACGCCGCCCTTTGCCGCCCGCAGCAGCGCCTCGTAGAAAGGCTGTCCCTTGCCAACCGCGCGAATGCGGGCCAGCTCATCGGCATTCAGCAGCACGACGGGGGAACGCAGCACCGCTGCCAGCGGAATGTCCTGATACGGATTGTCGATAATTTTGAGCAGGGACAGCATAACCTCCACTTCTGTTGCGGAAAAATACCCCGTGCTTAAATCGGCATACGCGGGAATGCCCATATGCTTGAACTCCTCGATAATAACCGGAGCCCACATCTGCGTAGCCCGCAGCAAAATGACGATATCGCGGTACGTAGCCGGGCGCATGCCGCCAACGCGCTTGTCAAATACTTGAAAAGCTTGCTGCCCTTTCGTCCCGTCCGCGGGCGCATCGCCGCCCAGCAGCCGACGGATTTGAGCCGCCATCGCGCGCGCTTCGAGCTGTACGGTTTCCAGCTCCTGCGCCTCCAGCTCCAAATCGCTGGGACCGGCCCCCTCCGTCGCAACGCCTCCGTCTTCTTCCTCCGTGTAGCGGTCGGCTTCATCTTCGGCCTCGCCCGTCTCCACGGAGCGATCGATCAAAACCATCTCCACGGCGCAATCCGATTCCGCTTCCGGATACCCGGCTCCATAAATCAGCTCGGCCCGCTCGTCGTAAGCAATTTCGCCAACGCCTTCATTCATCAATTGGCGGAACAAGAAATTCACGGCGTCGACAACCTGGCGGCGGCTGCGGAAATTGCGCGCCAAATCGATGCGCAAGCCGCTGGCGGCAACATCGCGCGCATACGCCTTGTATTTTTCCAGAAACAGTCCTGGCTCGGCGAGACGAAATCGGTAAATGCTCTGCTTGACGTCGCCGACCATGAAGCGGTTGCCGGCTCCGGGCCGCGAGATCAGCTCGACGATCGCTTCCTGCACGCGATTCGTGTCCTGATATTCGTCCAGCAGCACCTCGACGAATTGCTCGCGGTACGCCAAAGCCGCTTGCGACGGTACCAGCTGGCCCGGAGCTGCGCCCGGCTCGCGCAAAATCTGCAAACAGTAATGCTCCAGATCGGCAAAATCGATCAGCCCCTTGGCCGCTTTCGCCTGCTGATAACGCCCGGCAAAATCGCAAACCAGATCGACGAGCGTATGCAGCAGCGGCGCCATATCCGCCACCTCCTGAGCGAATTGCGCCATCGTGCGCCCGAACAGCTCCTCGCGAATTTTGCCGACCTGCTCCTTGGCCCGGTTGCGCAGCTCCTTGACCTGCTCCTGCAGCTGCTTGTCGTAATCGTCGCCCTTGCAAGCCTTCAGCTTGCCGAACTCCGCCGTCTGAAACCGCGCATGCAGATCGGACCACGGTCCGCGCGACGCTGTAAGCAGCTCCCCGATCAGCTGCAGGTCATCGGACAGGTTGGCCAAATACGGCGTCGGACCGCCCGGCTGCTCCGCCAGCTCCTGCGCCTGCCGCAGCACGTCGGCCGCTCCGGTCAGCTCCAGCTGCACATCGGCGACCAAGCTGGCTTCCCAGCGCGAGAAGTCGACAGGCGCTGCAGCCGCTTCCCCATCAAGCTTCGCCGATGCTGCATCGTTCAGCCGCCAAGCCGCAAATTCCGGCGCATCGGATCGTCTGTCCGTCTCCATAGCCGCTGCCGCTTCCTGCCATGCCGCCTCCAGCTCCGCCGCAGCTTCCGCTTCCGCAAGCGGGCTGCCAGCTTCGGCGGCTTCCTGCAGCCTTTCCGCTGCGGCCTCAGGCTGCGGGCCAAACATCAATGCAGCTTCGCGCAGCCACTGGTCCGGCCACGGGTGGCTTCGCGACACGTCGTACAGCTTTTGCACCAGCTGCATCAACGCCGCGTCGCTCCGCTCGCCGCTAAATGCGTCGACCAGCCGCCAGAACGGACTGGATGACTCCGATTCGCTGGCCGCATAATACGACTCCAGCAGCTCCTCCAGCAAATCCTGGCGCAGCAGCTCCGCTTCGGTCTCGTTGGCGATGCGAAACCCGGGATCGAGCCGGATCAGGCTGAAATACCGCTGCACCACCTCCAGACAAAACGAATGCAGCGTCGTAATCGAAGCGCGTCCCATCAGCGCGAGCTGCTTGCGTAAATGCTGCGAACGTGGCTGGCGCAGCAGCTCCTTCTCCAGCGCGTCGCGAATCCGGTGCTTCATCTCGGAAGCAGCCGCTTTTGTAAAGGTCGCAACCAGCAGCCGGTCGACATCGACGGGCTGCTGCTCGCTCGCAATCCGCCGAATGATCCGCTCGACCAAAACCGCGGTTTTGCCCGATCCTGCCGCAGCGGCAACGAGCATATTGCGGCCGGCGAGCGTAATCGCGTCCCATTGATCGTCGGTCCATGTGCTGTCCAAAGGCTTAGGTTGTTGCTGCATTGACATGACGTGAATCTCCTTTCCCAACGGCCACTGCCGGTTTATCTGCTTCGCTTGAACAAAGCGGAGACGCCGTCGCAACGTCCCCGCTTGTTTGGCACCGCTTTTTGCCCCCGCGACGATTGATCAAGCCGACCTGTAGCCCGAACGACGGTGTATCTGACGGTCTGCTTGCTCCGCCATTGCCTAACGCTCCTGCGTCCGCTCCAGCTCCTGCCAAATTTGCTCCTTGCTGCGCGGACGCAGCGTGATCAGCTCATTGTCGTCCAGCAGCGGATCGAACTGGCATACCGCCTTATAGTCGCAAAACTGGCAGGCGGTTTTTTTGCCCATCCGAAACGGCGTGATCGCGACATGTCCGTCGGTAATGCCTACGCCAATCCGCTGCACCATATTGCGCACATAGCTGCGCAGCTGCTCCCATTGCGCATCAGTAGCGACCGAGGAGCTGCTGTAAAAGCTGCCGTCCTTTTTCAAAGCAACCGGAATCAATTGCGAGTGGCCTCCGCTGCGCGCCAGCTCATCGTCCATCCGCCCTGCCACGTCGGGGTCGGCTGTTACGAGTCCCTTCATCTTGAACCGCTTGCGCAGCTCGCGCTCGATCTCACCGCGGTCCAATGCGTTTTTCGGCGACAGCAGCGGGTTATGTACGTGAAAATAAAGCACGCCGGCCGGCTTGGCGGGCAGCCCCAGCCACAGCTCGGCATGGGTAAGCACGACGTCCAAATAAGTCAGCATTTGCAGGCTGAGCCCGTACATCAGCTCGGAGAGCTGCAAAGAGGTCTGGCTCGATTTATAGTCAATCACGCGCAACAGCCAGCCGGTTTGGCCCTCGGCGCCGTCGACGCGATCGATGCGTCCGATAATTTCCATTGTACAGCCGTTCTCCAGCGTAAACGTAAGCGGCGGCAGCGTCTGGCCCGGCCCGAACGCCAGCTCCAGGCCCAGCGGCTTGAACTCGCCGCGCCGGGCGTGCTCGCCGAGAACAACGGCGGCCCGGCCGACAACTTGCTTGAGCTTGCGGGCAATGTAGGCGTAACGGCTGGAGCTGAGCAAAATTTCCCCCTGCAGCCTTGGCGACAATTCTTCAACGACCTGCGCCGAGCGGGAGAAAATTTCTTCGTCGGTCAGCATCCCCCACTCCAGCTGCTCCTCCTGCAAGCCACGTGCGAACTGGTTCAACGCTGCGTGGAATAACTGACCGATGTCCGGCGCGTCGAGCTTGTAAACCCTGCGCTGCTGAAGCTTGAGTCCGTGCGACGCAAAATGGGAAAACGGGCAGGCCGCGAATTTTTCCATCCGCGATACGCTGGCCCTTAGGTGCCGTCCGTACAGTCGGCGGCTTGCCTCCGGGCTCAAATCGGCTTCCCGGTTCGTGTACAGCAGTGCTTTGACCAGCGGCTGCAGCCCGGTCTGGCCGCCTCTCTGGCCGGCAAACCAGTTGTAAGCGTCCCACCACAGCTCCGGCATGGGCTCGCCGTTCATCCAGCCCTTCAGCCGCACAGCAAGCCGCGAGAGCGTATGCCCCGGATGGGCAATAAAATCCAGCTGCTCCTCCTCCGGCTGCTCCGGCGCGGGTTCGGCCGGCAGCAAACGTTCTCCGACAGCCGGGAACAGGCGGCGCAGCTGTTTGATCAGCTCCGACGGCAGCAGCGTCTTGCCCTCCTCGTCGGACAGCGGATAGCTCAGCCACAACCTGTGGCTCGGTACAGTCAACGATGTGTAGATCAGAAATTGCTCATCCAGCAGCTTGCGCCGGCTGCCGTCGGCCATCGGCAAACCGCCCGATGCCAACAGCTCGCGCTCCGCTTCGGTCAGCACGCCGTTTTCCTGCAGCTGCGCCGGAACGACGCCTTCATTCAAGCCAAGCAGGTATGCATAACGAATGCCGCTGGAGCGGGTGCGGTCCATGCTGCCGATCAGCACCTGATCCATCGACGGCGGCACGAGGCCCAGCTTCATGCTCTCCAGACCCGTATCGACGAGACCGGCAAACAGCTCGCCCGACAGCTCCTGTTCACCCATCGTTTCGACCAGTTGGTCGAACATATCGATGATGCCGTTCCACATTTGCCCGTGCTCGCGGGCCTTTTCGGGATTACCGGCAGCGAGGGCCGCTGCGCTCCACGCCTCCAGCTTGTCCGGGGCCTCGATATCGAGCAGCAGCTCGTACAGCGCTTCAACCTTGCCCTGCACCGTCCGCGCCTGCCGCAGCCGTTTGGCCAGCGCTTGCAGCGGACCGACGACCCAGGCACGGCACGTGTTCAACCGCTCCGTATACACCGCATCGGCGAGCTGCTGCTGCTCGGGATTGTCCAGATCGGCGCGCAGCGTATACGTCCACGGCTTGCCGTCCGTCCAGCGCGAGCCCTTGATGCCGCAGGCCAACACGTAATTTTCGAGCTGATCCATCGCGCTGCGCTGCTCGGCCAGCAAGGGCTCGCTGCCCGCTCCCGGCAGCAGCAGATCGGTTTTGACACAGCGGAATACCGCATCGTAAGGCCAATTACTGGCGACCGTCTCCAGCGCCGAGCGGATAAACTCGACCAGCGGGTGGTGAAGCACCGTTCTTTTTTCATCAAAAAAATGCGGGATGCCGAAATCCGTCAGCACCGTGCGCAGCAAGTCGCCGTAGCTCTCCATGTTGCGCACCATCACGGCCATATCGCGCCAGCGCACGCCCTTCTCGCGCGCCAGTCGCAGCATGTCGCGCGCTGCGCCCTCCGCCTCCGCGCGCCGGTTGACCGCATCGCGAATCGTCAGCTGCTCCTCCAGACCGCGCTGGCCCGGTTGGACGGCGAAGCTTTCGCCGATCGCGCCGACGCGCTGCTCGAAGGCCCGCTCCAAATAAGCGAGCGCCGGACTTTGCGCAAATCGCGGAGCGACCTCGGGCCGCAGCTGCACCTGCTCGCCTGGCGGCAAGCCGAGCTGGACCAGCCGGTTTTGCAGCTCAATCATAGTTTGGGCCGTCGGATGAAACAAATCCAGCTCCTGCGGCTCCGCACCGGGCTCATACCCCCGATTGAGACACAGCGTAACGGTCACCTCGGCGCACTGCGCAAACAGCCGCTCCAGCGCCGTCAGCTCCTGCGGCGTAAAGCCGTGAAAGCCGTCAATCCACACCGACGCCTCGCGCAAATACGTCGATGCGAGAATTTGCTGCGCCAGCAGCGTCAAATAATCTTCGCCGTCCAAATATTGCCGGGCCAGCTCACGCTCGAAGTCGGCATAGACAAGCCGAATGTCGTGCAGCTTGTCGCCGACCATGCCGCCGTAGCCGAATTCGCCGGCCATGCCGCTTTCCTGCTTGGCCAGCAGCTCGGCGGTTACGCAGTAGCGCTTCAGCTCCGTAAACAGCTGATTCAGCCGGTCGACGAAGCCCGTTTGCTCGGCGGCGTGCCGAAACAGGCGCAAATCGTCCTTGCGCTCCTGCAAGATCCTGAACAGCAGCAGCTTTTTGCCCGTTTCGTCGATCGCCAGGCGCGCCGTGCCGCCTTCCTCCTGCATCAGCCGCCACGCCAGCCGATGAAAGCTGAGCACCTGCGCGCGGATCATGCCGCCGACGCCCGGCGACGACACCAGCGCATGCTCGGCCTGGAAGGTCGCCTGCTCGGGGACGAGCAGAATGAGTGGCGGGCCATCCGGGTCCGCCAGCAGCCGCTGCTTGATGTCGCGCAGGCACAGCTCGCTTTTACCACTGCCCGCCCGTCCGATCACAAATCGCACTGCCATATCCCGATCTCTCCTTTCCGGTCTATCTTTCTCCCTATTCTATCATATTATTGCAAAAAACGCGGCTTGGCACTTGCTGCCAGAGACCGAAGCGCCGCAGCTCCACGCATAAAACGTTCGGCATTGGCGCATCCTAGAAGTCCGGTGAAGAAGTGGCCGGAGAGTCGATAGGGAGCTGGAACAGCGTCAGCGGTCGCCCTTGTCGACGGATTTTCACCCCAAACGGGGTCATTCTATCGGAAAATCCGGCTACAACAGCGAGTGGAAACCGCTATCGAGCGGAGGACACTGGTTTTTCACCGGAGTTCTAACGCATATGAAAACAAAGAGGTGATCGTTTATGAATACCCCCGATAACAACCGCGCCAAACGTCAGGCCGCCGCTCAAGAAGCGCTGCTGTCGCCAATGGAGCGCAAAAACGCCGCGCCCACCGATCCGATCAGCGACGCCGTTGCTGAAATCGTGCAAAACGTGGAGGAAGCTTTTACCGGACACGAGCATGGGCATGAGAATGAGCACGATCATGAGCATGGGCATAGGCAGGAACATTAGTCTCGGCGCAAATCCGAAACGCACGTATCCGCTAAACATGCAGGTCGCCTTGCAAAAGTTTCCGTACCGCGTGGCTCCCGGAATGAGCTGCCGGCGGTAAGGCGGCTGTAAGACGCGTGCCAACCCGGCTGCGTCCGACGGTTGGTTGCATGATAGGCCTCAGCTCCGCTTAGCACGTCCATATCAAAAAGCCGGTCGGCCAAAGGACATCTCATCCCTTGCGCCAACCGGCTTTTCCGCTTCCGCCGCTTGCTTGCTATTTGCTTTTGCTGCGCACCTCAAAGATCGCAAACTTCAAATAATGCCCCTCGTCCACGCCCAGCAGCCGCGGATGATCCTTGCCCGCCCCGCGAAAATCGACCAGCCGCAGCTGCTTGCCGGCATCGACGGCCGCTGCGTGAATCGTCTCCAGAAACAGCTCGGGCCGCATATGATACGAGCAGCTGGCCGTAACGAGAAATCCGCCTTCGTTCACCAGCTTCATCCCGTGCAGGTTAATGTCCTTGTAGCCGCGGCAAGCGCCTTCGACCGCGCTTTTCGTCTTGGCAAACGCCGGCGGATCGAGAATCACAACATCCCACGTGCGCCCTTCGCCGCCCAGTGGCTTCGACGTATCGAGCTTGATCTCGCCCTGACCGGCTTTGGCCCGCTGCTTGCGCTCCTCGACGCCCTTGGCCTGGCTGCGCAAATAATCAAACGCATCGGCGACGACGAATTCAACGCGCTCCTCAAACCCGTTCAACGCCACATTCATCCGCGCGCTTTCAATCGCATGCTCGGAAATGTCGAGACAGGTCACCTTCTTCGCCCCGTATTTGCAGGCGTTCAGCGTAAAGCTGCCGGTATGCGAAAAGCATTCCAGCACCGTCGCTCCGTCCCAATAGGGGAATGTCACTTCCTTGCCGCTTTTGTTCACCGCCGCGCGGCGCACGCCCTCGCCATCGGCAATTTCCCGCAGCTCAATGCCGCTGCGCTTGCCCCAGCCCGTCATCAGGGGCGCAATCGCCGCCCGATTTTCCCGCTGATCGAAAAAATACCCCGTCTTTTGGCCCGCCTCGATATCGACGCGAATCCGCAGACCGTTCTCCACAATGTCGACATGCTTGGGACATTCCCCATACAACGCGCCCTTCGTCTGCTCCAGCCCCTCCAGCTCGCGCACCGCTACATCGCTGCGCTCATAGATGCCCTTGGGCTGAAACAGCTCGACCAGCGCGCTCACCAGCGTCTCGCGGCAGCGGTCCATGCCCAGCGTCAGGATTTGCACGACAAGCACGTCGGCAAACTTGTCGACGATCAGCCCGGGCAATCCGTCCGCTTCGCCGTAAACGAGCCGATACGACTCGGCTTCGCCGAGAAACCGGGTGCGCAAAGCCGCACAGCGCTCCAGCCTTTCGCGGAAAAAGTCCGCGTCCATCGCAGCCAGCGGCTCGTAAGCGACAACGCGCACCGTAATTTGCGACGCTTCATTATAGTAGCCTGTAGCCAGATATTGGCCGTTGTGGCTGTGCACAGCGACGAGCTGGCCCGGGGCGGGAACGCCGTCCGCCCGCTCGATTTCGCTGCGGTACACCCAAGGGTGGCCTTGCTCCAGCCGGAATTTTCGTTTTTTCTGCAAATAAATCGCAACCATCGTCCGTCCGCCATCCTTTTCCTGAACACGTGCCCGCTGCCAGCCGGCTTGTCATGCTCGTCTGCCGGGTCACATATATTGAATGCAAAAGCAAGCGAAGGAGATCGCCGCTTATGTTTACTGCAATTGTTCTGCCCATGCTGATGGGTCTGGCTGTTTTTTTGTTTGGCATGAAGCTGATGGAAGCGGCGCTCCACCAATGGGCGGGCGCGCGTCTGACCTCGTGGCTCGAGCGCTTCACCCGCACGCCGCTGCGCGGCATGGCCGCCAGCGCCGTTTTGACCGCGATGCTGCAAAGCAGCACCGCGATTACCGTCATCGCCATCGGGCTGGTGAACGCTGGCGTCCTGACCTTTGCGCGCACGCTTGGCATCGTGCTCGGCACGAACATCGGCACATGCCTGACGACCGAGCTGATCGGCTTGTCGATCAGCGGTCTCGGCCTGCCGCTGCTGCTGATCGGCGCCGCCGGCTGGCTGGCGAGCTGGCTGCTCGCCGGGGCGCTGCCGCCGCCTGCCGCCAGGCGCGCCATTGACGGCGGTCGCGACTGCGGCAACGGCGGCGATGCAACCGGCGCTGCGCCCGCGGCTCCCACGGCCCGCGGCTGGCAACGCAGCTTGCGCTTCGGCTCGCTCGCCTTGGCCGGCTTTGCGCTCGTGCTGCTCGGCATCGCCATGCTCCAGGCGTTAGGCCCGGCGCTGGAAGCGCAGGGGCTGTTCGCCTGGTTCACTGCGCATGCCGCGCAAAGCCTGCTGTGGGGCGTGCTTGCCGGCGCTGCCGTCACCGCGCTCATCCACAGCAGCGCCGCCGTCATCGCGATGGCGATGAGCCTCGCCGCCAGCGGCGCGCTGACGCCGGAGCTCGGCATCGCCATCACGCTTGGCGCCAACGTCGGCACGTGCGCTACGGCGCTGATCGCCGCGCTCGGCGGCAGCCGGGCCGGGCAGCTCGTCGCCTGGTCGCACGTTGTGCTCAACGTCGGCGGCGCGCTGCTCTTTTACCCGCTGCTGCACCAGCTCGCGGCGCTGTCTGCGCTGCTGGCGCACGACCCGGCGGCGCAAATCGCCCGCGCGCAGACGTTATTCAACGTCATCTGCTCGCTGATCGCGCTGCCGGCCGCCTATCTCAATAGCTGGAGCCGCTTGAGCCTCCGCTCATGATCGCGACGCCGGAGCTCGTGCCCAGCCGCGTTGCGCCCGCTTCGATCATTTGCAGCGCCGTTTCGCGGTCGCGCACCCCGCCGGACGCCTTGACGGTCAATGCAGGCGTAATGCTCGCGTACATCAGCCGCACGTCCTCAACCGTCGCGCCGCCGTGGCCGAAGCCGGTCGACGTCTTGACGAAATGCGCTCCGGCTTGCTCGGATAAGCGGCAGGCGCGGGCTTTTTGCTCGTCATTCAGCAGTCCGGTCTCCAGAATCACCTTGACAATTGCTTGGCCGCGCACCGCATCCACCACCTGGCGGATATCGTCGCGGACCGCGTCGTCTTGGCCGTCGATCAACAGGCCCACCGGCAGCACCGTATCGATTTCCGTCGCCCCGCAACGCACCGCTGCCGCTGCTTCAAACGCCTTGACCTCGCTCAACGACGCGCCGAACGGGAAGCCTACCACCGCCGCTATCTGTACGCCGCTGCCAGCGAGCGCCGCCGCACAGCGCTCTACCCACACGCTGTTTACACACACGCTGTAGAAGCCGTATTGCTTCGCTTCGGCGCACAGCTTGTCTATCGCTGCAGCGCCCGCTCCCGGAATCAGCAGCGTATGATCGATATACTTGGCCAGCTGTGCCGCAGGCATGTCGCGAATCGACGCCGCCCTGCAGCCAAGACGCGCCAGTGCCTTGTGCAGCACGACATTATTGTTGTCGTAGCCCGACTCCAATTGACGCTTCCACGCTTCCTCCGGCGTCAGCCACAACACGTCGCTGATTTCTTCCACCTGCACCTGCACATCGGCATCAAGAGCTTCCACGAGATAGTAATGCACCTCTTTCTCAACATCGCCCTTGACCGCATCGGAGAAGCGGTATGCGATCCGCTCCAGCGGTCCGACGATCCGTCCATGAATGCCCGTTTCTTCGCCAATTTCGCGCAGCGCCGTTTCCTCCACCGTTTCGCCAGGCTCCATCTTGCCCTTGGCCAGCGTCATGTTGCCAAAACGGTCCTGAATCAATTGGATGAGCAATTCGTCCGCTTCACGGCGAAACACGACGCCGCCCGCTGAAATTTCCTTCATAACATAAATTCCTCCCTGAATCGAAAATGAGAAAACCTCTATCGCAGCGGCTCCGGCTGGAGCATCCACGGCTAGAGGCAGTTATTTCATCCGTTTATAGATTTACCGCTTGCGCCGTCTGCGGCGTCCCGGATTGCCCGGCTTCCACCAGCTCGCCGCGGCTTTCATTCACTCCGGCTTCGACGACCTTCACCCGGCATACTTGTCCGATCATGTCCGCTGTACCCGGAAACACCATTTGCACATAGTTGTCGGAGTACCCCATCATCAAGCCGCTATCCGGCGCGCCCTTGTAAGCCCGTTCCGGAATGACCTCCAGCACCTGTCCGACAAAACGCTGCGCGTAGGCCAGCTGCATCTTTTCCGACAAGTCGATCAGCTCATGGACGCGGGTATTTTTCACTTCCTCGTCGATTTGGTCGACCATCCGCGCCGCCGGCGTGCCGGTTCGTTTGGAATACGGAAACACGTGCATTTCCGAAAAACCCATCCGCTCCATAAATGCATAGCCGCTGCGGAACATCTCGTCCGTCTCGCCGGGGAAGCCGACGATCACGTCCGTTGTAATCGCCACGCCGGGCATAATCGCATGAATCCGTTCGATCTTGCTGGCAAACTCCTCCGTCGTATACTTGCGGCGCATTCGCGACAGCACCTCATCATGGCCGGCCTGCAGCGGAATGTGCAAATGGCGGCACATTTTGTCCGAGCCGTTCAGCACCTCCAGCACCTCATCGGTGATCTGGCTCGCTTCAATCGAGCTGATGCGGATGCGCTTGAGCCCTTCCACCTTGTCCAGATCCCACAACAGCTTGGCCAAGCTGTAATCCTCGATGTCTTCTCCGTATCCTCCGGTATGAATGCCGGTCAATACAATTTCCTGATAGCCGGCAGCAACCAGAGCTTTCGCCTGGCGAATGACGCTTTCCGGCTCGCGACTGCGCATCAGCCCGCGCGACCAAGGAATAATGCAAAACGTACAAAAGTTGTTGCAGCCTTCCTGGATTTTCAAAAAAGCCCGCGTCCGGTCGGCAAAATCCGGCACGTCCAGCTCCTCAAACTGCCGGGTTTTCATAATATTGCGCACGGCGTTAATCGGCTGGCGCTCCTGCTCGAACTGTTTGACCAGCGGAATGATATTATCGCGGTCCTGCGTCCCGATCACCATATCCACGCCGGGAATCGCCAAAATTTCCGCCGGCGACGTCTGCGCATAGCAGCCCGTCACCGCGACAATCGCTTCGGGATTGCGGCGAATCGCCCGGCGAATCATTTGCCGGCTTTTTTTATCGCCCGTGTTGGTCACCGTACATGTATTAATCACGTAAACGTCGGCCGTCTGCTCAAAATCGACCTGCTCGTAGCCCTCGTTTTTAAACAGCTGCCAAATCGCTTCCGTATCGTAAAAATTCACTTTACAGCCCAACGTATGAAACGCGACTGTTGCCATGTTGCTTCATCCTCCCATCTCTCCGGTTTCATAAAATAGGCAGGTCAATCCGACCATCGCGGCCGTCTCCGTCCGCAAAATCCGCGCGCCAAGCGACACCGATTCAAAGCCGGCCGCTTCCGCTGCCGCAATCTCCTGCGGCGTAAAGCCGCCCTCCGGTCCGACGGCAAGCAGCACGCGCCGCCCCGGCTCCAGCTTGCCGGCCGCGAGCGCCTTGCGAAGCGCCGGGCGCAGCTGGCTGCCGTCCTCTTTTTCATAGCAAATCCACGCCGCATCGACCTCGCCCGCCAGCTTCAGCAGTTCATTCCACGTCAGCACCGCTTCAACCTTGGGCACGCAATTGCGATGCGCCTGCTCAGCGGCTTCCTTGGCGATTTTCTGCCAGCGCTCGGCGCGCCTAGCTTCCTTGCGAGCATCGTATTGCACGACGGTTCGCTCCGATAAAAAAGGAAGAAACCGGGCTGCCCCGATCTCGGTCCCTTTTTGAATGACCAGCTCCATTTTATCGCCTTTGGGCAAGCTTTGCGCCACCCACACCTGCACCGCAGATTCGGCGTTCATCGCCAGCTCCTTGACGATTTGCGCTGTAACGACGCCCTTCTCCAGCGCCGTAATTCGAGCCTGCACCTCGCGGTCCAGACCGTTGCTGCAAATAAACTGATCGCCGATTTCGGCGCGCATCACCCGCTGCAAATGGTGGGCGTCGTCGCCCTCAAGCACAACCGTATCCGCGCGCAGCTGCTCCGGCGCAACAAAATAACGCTGCATACAACAAGCCTCTCTATCTGTAAAGAATCCGTTTAAAGGTAAACATTCACCCTACATGATACCTGTTTTGGTCGGGAAAAGCTACTGGCTACATGAGCATTTGCCGCCAGTCAAGGGCGTAGCCAAATATCCAGCGAAGCGGAATATTATAGAAATCCAAAATATACCATTGCAGATTGAACAAGGGATCAATCGTCACGTGCCGCAACGGCGGAATGAACACCAGTAGCAGGAAAACATACGGCGCCCATTGCTCATATTTTTGCATTTTGGCAGCAAAGCGATACGGCATCCAATAACGAATAATCAAATACCCGTCCAAAGGAGGAAGCGGAATAATATTGAGCAGAAACAGCACCAGATTAAAGCTCAGAAAATAAAACAAGAAAATGACGATGGCCCGCGCTCCCCCAAGCGACATCGCATTCAACCAGTCAAAATGATTGAACAGGTTGATCAGAAAAGCGCCTAGAAAAGCCAAGATTAAATGACTAAAAGGTCCGGCCGCCGCCACAATGGTTCCATGCCAACGTGGCTTCTTAAATCTGCCTGCACTGACAAGCACCGGCTTGGCCCAGCCAATACCCGCGATTACTAACAACACCAAACCGAATATGTCAATATGGACAATCGGATTTAAAGTCACTCGCCCCATTTGACGCGGACCCGGATCGCCGAACTTGTCGGCTAAATACGCATGAGAATATTCATGAATGGTGAAAGCAATAATCGCAACTAGCAAGATAAAAGGAATGTATTCAAGCGGAAAGCGCAAGAAGGAATCCATCGCCGATCACCTACATCTTTCTCGCCGTAATTACGACCCAATCGGAATCGTAGCTTTTATCCACAATCGTAAAATTGGCTGCGAGCAGCCCCTTCTCGACATCGGCTTCCTTGCTCGTAATGATGCCCGAAGCGATATAATGACCGCCCGGCTGCAGCGCCGCATACACATCGTCCATGAACAGCAGCAAAATTTCCGCCAAAATATTGGCAACGACGACCTGAACTGGCACCTGAACGCCGTATTCGCCGGAGCCGTCCGCACCGCTCGCTTTAATCACGCCGAGCAAGTCGCTGTGCTTGACCGTGATCGTCGCTTCCAACGCATTCAACCGCGCGTTTTCCGTAGCGCTTGATACCGCAACCGGATCCAGATCGACAGCCAGCACATGACGAGCGCCGAGCTTGGCGGCGGCAATGGACAAAATGCCCGAGCCTGTTCCCACGTCAATCACGTCATCGCCTGGACGGACAACCTTCTCCAGCGTGCGCAAACAAAGCGCCGTCGTCGCGTGCGTACCTGTGCCAAACGCCATGCCCGGATCCAGCTCCAGAATCAGCTCGCCTTCCGTCGGCTCGTAGTCCTCCCACGTCGGCTTGATCGTCAAGCGGTCAGAGACACGAATCGGTTTGAAATACGTTTTCCAGGCATTCGCCCAGTCCTCGTCATCCACCTCTTTAACTTCATAGGTCGGCTCTCCGGTATCGATATCAAATTCACGCAACTGCTCAACCGAGCGCTGAAGCTGCTCCAGCACTTCGTCCGTATTCGTGCCTTGGGCAAAATACCCCTTGATCACCGCACGCCCTTCGGGAATATCGTTAAGCGGCAACTCATACCACTGCCCCAGCGACGTGTCGCGTTCCTTATTCAGCGTACCCGATTCCTCGATTGAAACGCCTCCGGCGCCCAGCTCGTGAATAAAATTCGAAATCATTTCGATTGCTTCTTCCGTTGTATGTACAGTAATTTCGTGCCAACGCATCGTATGGTTCCCCCTGTCTTTCTGCCTGTAAAAAAAGGCTCCGGCCGCAACAGCCGCCATTTCACAAAGCCTATTGTACTACACTTAGGGTTCCCCTTACAATGAAGCGGGCTTGGAGCGCGATGCGCTGCAAAATAAAACAATCGGGAGTGATTTCTCCCGACTGTTCCTGACTGTCGCTTCCGAATCTCAGTGAAGCTCGGCTTTTATTTGTTCAATTTCCCCTTCGGATAATCCCGTAACTCCGGCAGCGTATCCATAGCTTTTTGCAGAATAGGTGCTTTCTTCACAATTTCTTCCCATAACTCCGGTTTATCTACTGTTCCAACATATGAATTTCAATGTCATCAGTAAGTACTTGGCCCGTATGTTCTTCCCGCAACTGTATAGCCCATTACAAAATATGTCCAAAATGTCCTTTGTATTGTTCAATATCCTGAAAGATTTTCTTAATATCCTCGGCTTCTAATTCTTCATTTAAAAATTCTTCAAAATCTTCAACAATAAATTGCTTCAGTTCCTTATATTCACTTAACATTGGTATCATCTCACTAATTTTTAAATTCACTAAATGATCTAAGTTAGTTTGGCAGGTAGTACTATTGATCACTATCATCATTCCATTGTGAATCAAATTCATCATGTGTCAAAGTTTCTAAATGGGGGCTATGAACATGACCATTTGGGTCGATGATATATTTAACTGATGCTTCTTTATCAGAAATTACAATTGTGTATTCATTTTCTGCAAAAAAGTCATTTGGCGTAATACTTACCATCACCAACCATACTGACCCAGTGATACTATCAAAATCAGAATAGAATCTTATTGTACGCTCCAAGTTTTCTAAAATATCGCCTGAAAGATCATACTTGCTCATATAATCTTTAGCGATACTTAAAGCCATACTTAAGGTTATATTTGTTCCCATTGTATCCCCCTTCTCATTCAAAACCTTTCCATCCGGGTGGTGGCCACTCGCCAGTTCGTAATTTAAATATATACTTTTGTGAAAACAAAATTTCTGCACTTGTGTACAAATCTTTATTTTTCATTATTTGACTATATACATATTCTTCTCTTTCTAAAGTCGTTAGTTTCAAATACTGCTCTTGTCCAAGTTCGAGCCATTGTTGCGCATGATATGATTCATGCTTTGCACTTAAGTATGTTGGCTCTTTTTTCAACACAATTTGACCAGTTGTAGGATTGAATCCTCCGTCCGCAAAACTTGGCAATATCTTACCTTTGCTATCAATAACCACTCTAATATTTTTTTCATTCATTTCTTTCGTAAACATTTTTAAATCACGTATGCTAATCAATCTGTGTCCATTTGGTGCTGTTTGTACTTGACCGCTAACAGGCATATCTGCCCATTCTTTAAAATCAAGATCACCCGTCCCCTCAGCCGCCCTTTTCGCCGCCAAGTCCTCCATCAGCTTCCGCTCGTTCAGCAAATACTCGTCAATACGCGACGCTTCACGAATCGTCCAATTCTGCTCAATATGGGCGATGACCCTGCTCCGCAGCATGGCCGCTTCCATCGCCGCTTTTCTCGCTGCCAAAAGACTTTTTACCTCTGCCGCGCCCACAAAAAACTCCGCCACCTGCTCTACACCAAAGCCCAGCATATCCGCTTTCTTGTTCGGATCGCCTTGTGCAAACTGCTCCTTCTTATCCGAAAAGCTTTGCTTGATGCCTTGCCACATCTCCTGTCCTTCCGCTGCCTTTTGCTTCATCGTTTGCAGCGCATCTTG
>NZ_MYFO02000017.1 GCF_004514475.2 Paenibacillus athensensis
CAAGATGCGCTGCAAACGATGAAGCAAAAGGCAGCGGAAGGACAGGAGATGTGGCAAGGCATCAAGCAAAGCTTTTCGGATAAGAAGGAGCAGTTTGCACAAGGCGATCCGAACAAGAAAGCGGATATGCTGGGCTTTGGTGTAGAGCAGGTGGCGGAGTTTTTTGTGGGCGCGGCAGAGGTAAAAAGTCTTTTGGCAGCGAGAAAAGCGGCGATGGAAGCGGCCATGCTGCGGAGCAGGGTCATCGCCAATATTGAGCAGAACTGGACGATTCGTGAAGCGTCGCGTATTGACGAGTATTTGCTGAACGAGCGGAAGCTGATGGAGGACCTGGCTGCGAAAAGGGCGGCTGAGGGGACGGGTTATACTGGTGGTAGAACTCAAAAAGAGTTAGATGATTTAGCAGGCGATCCTTCACATGGAGGGGCGATTAGAGAGCAAGGAATTAAAGAAAGGGAAATTGGTTTAGATTTGGAAAAACAAGGGAAATTAGGAAGGGTTGTTAGAGATCCTCAGGGAGATGGGGGAGCTGAATTTATTGATACCACTTCGGGGCTTAAATGGGATGTTAAAAGCTTCGAATCCTACCCTAATGGTCATACATCTCCCAAAAAGGGAGCATTTACTGTAGAAAATGGAATGAAATCCATTAATAAAGAACTTTCAAAAGGTTACAACGTGATTGTGGACACGAGAAACTTAATTCCGGAGCAAATTGACCAGCTACGAGAGGCCATACAAAAAGCAGGAATAATTGATAGAATTATTTGGTATTCCTAGACAGGAGGTTGACGATGACAGTAGTTAATTTTAATCAAATTATTGAGAAATTAGAATCACATCAGACTTGGGTTGACAGCCTTGGAATCCAAGGTGAAAAATTGAACCTAGATGAAGTTGACTTGCGAAATGTTGACTTGTCGAAATACACTTTAAATCAATCGTCGATTACGGGTTGTATTTTTGATGGTATAGATTTGCAGAATAAAGATATTTCTTCTGCGATACTCTGCTCTTCGAGTTTCAAATTCGCTAATTTAGAAGGTTCTGATTTTTGTAAATCTAATGTATCTTATGCAGATTATACGAATGCAAATATTAAATGTGCGAGATTGGCTGATTGTGAATGTGTTGAATCGGTGTTTGCTAAAGCAAATTTTTCAGATGCAAATCTAGTAGCTGCTCTTTTTGATGAAACAGATTTTCGAGAAGCGACCTTAAATAATGCAGACGTGAGATTAGCAACATTCGAAGGAGTCATGTTAAAGGGGGCACGATTGGCAGGGCTTCGAGGGCTAAACGAAGCTTTCATAAAGAGTATTAATATTGGCACTATTGAAGACCCGATTATGCTTAGAGATGAAGAAGCACGACAATGGCTTTTAGACCAAGCGACGGGTGAGCAGGATTAGACGTCGGATTTTGATTTTATCCAGTGCCGAATGAACTCATCATTCAATCAATAACACATCTAACCCAATGTAACACCCGTATAAAATTTTTCGATTTTGGTTTTACGAGCATCAAATGGGGCGTTCAAAAAGGGATTGCACTATAAGAAAGAACCCAAAAATGACCTCGAAATTCACAGATATGTGTAGAGAGGTCATTTTTTAGGGGTATTTTGCTACTCCAAGTGGGGCTCAAAAAATCAAAAATTGACTTTTCGGAGAGCCCCTATTCCGATCCGCGAAGCAGGTCGATTATGGTCAGAGACCACCCTGATTGATCTGTTTTTGTTTTGGGAAGGTCAGAAGGTGTAAATGGACGTTGCATGATCTTGTAAAAAATACTGTTGTTGGCCTTTTTTTCCCGCCCCTCGCCTTACTGACGCCCAACATCCTGCCACCCCTCTTGAAATTACCCCGGAAATTGAAAATAATAAAGAAGAGGCAGCAAACGCGTGGGAGGACGGGTAATGAACAAGGAGGATCAAGTCGTCAAGCGTTTCCGGGAATTATTTAACAAGCTGGCGTGGTTGAACAAATTGACGATGGAAGAACGTCTCAAGGGGCACAAGCCCTCGGAGGTGCATTGCATGGAATACATCGGCAACCACTCCGATGCCAATGTGACCAGGCTGGCGGAGTCCTTGTATATGACCCGAAGCGCCATTAGTAAAATTACCAAGAAGCTTCTGGAAAAAGGTTTGATTGAAAGCTTTCAGAAGCCGGAGAACAAGAAAGAAATTTATTTCAGGCTTACGGAGCAAGGGAAAGCGGTCAGCCAGCTCCACGATGAGCTGCACCGGCAGTTTCGACAACGGGACCAAGCTGTCTTCGAGCAGGTGACGGAGGAGCAGTTCGACAGTATGCTTCGCTTTATGGAAACGTATGATCGGCATTTGGATCAAGAAATCAAGAAGCAGGGACTAGATATTCAAACGGAATCGATCTAAAAAAGGACAACGAAATCGCGGGCAGCCAGGCTCTTCATGAGACCAGGCTGCTTTTTTATTGTCGATATTTTGTTGACGAGGAAACAAAGTGATCGTACAATGATTTTGTTTCCTTGGAATCAAAAAAACTCGAAGGAGGAAGCCCATGTTTAAATGGAATTCGCGTCGGCCGGCTCCCACCGAACATAGCGTAGACAAAAAAGCTTTATTTTTCGGGCTGGTATCCGTATTTTTATGCGGGCTCGGCTTCAGTATTATCGCACCTGTCGTTCCATTCCTTGTCCAGCCTTACACCGACAATCCGGCACAGCAGGCGATGATGGTGACGCTGCTGACGGCTGTGTATGCGGTTTGCGTATTTTTTGCGGCACCTGTGCTGGGCGCTTTGAGCGACAAGTTCGGCCGTCGTCCCTTGCTGCTGATCTGCTTGACGGGTTCGGCGGTTGGATACTTCGTTTTTGGCATCGGAGGAGCTTTATGGGTGCTGTTTGCCGGACGCATACTGGAAGGTGTGACAGGTGGGAGCATCGGCACAATTTTTGCTTATTTCGCCGACCTGATCCCGCCCGCGCAGCGAACCCGGTATTTCGGATGGGTGAGCGCACTCGTCGGCGCAGGCACGGTGATTGGCCCATCTTTGGGCGGACTGCTGGCCAAGCTGGGATACGCAACGCCGATGTATGTGGGCGCAGCCGTTACTTTGTTGAATGTCGGCTTCGGCCTTCTTTACATGCCGGAGAGTCTGGACAAACGTCAACGTTTGCAGCAAATCACGCTGGCGAGGCTGAACCCGTTCCTCCAGCTAGTCCGCTTGCTTTCTATGAAAAGCTTGAAAAGATTGCTGATTTCCGCCTTCTTGCTATGGATTCCCAGCGGCTCGCTGCAAGCGATTTTTTCCCAATTTACGCTGGATACGTTCAGTTGGCAGCCTACGTTGATCGGTCTGATGTTTTCCATGATGGGGATTCAGGATATTCTGGCCCAAGGCTTGATCATGCCGAGGCTGTTGCTCAGGTATGCCGACAAACGGATTGCTATGCTTGGCATGGCTGCTGAGCTGGTCGGTTACGGATGGATTGCAGCTTCGGCGCTGTTTCGTTATGATCTGTTTTTAATTGTCGGGATGTTCATATTCGGTTTCGGCGATGCAATCTATGGACCTTCATTCAACGGCATGCTCTCCAAGTCTGTCGATGCCAGTGAACAAGGCAGGGTTCAAGGAGGCAGTCAGTCGATTCAGGCACTGGCGAGAATGATCGGACCTATCGTCGGCGGCCAAATCTATGTAGCGCTCGGTCACGCTACTCCGGCGCTCATGGGGGTGCTGCTGCTCGCAGCAGCGATGCTCGTTTTGTCCAAAAGACCCCGTGTTGATCGGCAAGCAGGAGCTTGAAACACGTGCTCGGCCAAGCTCATCGCTGGCCTAACTGCTGGCGAATCGTTCCGTCTGCGGCTGCTGCGCAGAATATGCCGTGCGCAGCGCCATCAGACGAGAGGAGCGTGTTTTGCCCTAAATACATTTCTTTGGCTGTCGTATGCAACATTCGTCGTCGAGGCTCCGTCAAAAGGAGGTAACACCTAAATTTGGCAATGGGGGCTGAAGGTATGGGGGACAAAGAGAAAAAAATCAGGCTGCAGCGTCGAAGAGCTACGCTGACGGCACTGGTTGCGCTGATGCTGCTGACCGCAGGCTGCGGCGCGCGTTCGAGCGACAGTGCAGCGGAAAGCAAAGCGGCTGCGCCGGTAGCCGATCACATGACGGATAGCGCGGCATTTTCGGCCAAACAAAGCGATTCGGTAGCCTACACGGCGGTGGACGACCAGTACGCTCGAAACGAAGCGCTGGTGAAAGCGAGTGCGGACGGTACAGCCGCTGCGGCAGCGCAGCAGCAGCCCTCGACAAGCGGCTCAGTCATGGCGGCAACCGGGGCGGAAGCGGCAGACGGCTTCAACCGCAAGCTGATTTACAAAGCGAACCTCGTCATGCCCGTAGCGGACTACGACAAGGCGCAAACCGAGCTGCGCGATTTGGTGGCCCTCAGCGGCGCTTACATTCTCCAGTTTTCCGAAAGCGTAGAGTCGAAGGCGCGCAGCGGCAATTATACGATCAAGGTGGCAGCCAACGGCTTCGTTCCGCTGTTAGACGGCTTGGCCAAAATCAGTCCGGCGCTCAAGCGCAATGTGAACGGGCAGGACGTTACCGAGGAATACGTCGATCTGGAATCCCGTTTGAAGGCGAAGCAAGCGGTGGAAGCGCGGCTGCTTTCTTTTATGGACAAAGCGACGAAAACCGATGATTTGCTGGCCTTCTCAAATGAACTGGCCCGGGTGCAGCAGGAAATTGAGCAGTTAAAGGGCCGGATGCGTTATCTGGATCAAAATGTGGCGTATTCGACGGTTGAACTGCGTTTGTATGAGCAGATCGGCTCGAAGCCGTTGTTATCCGATCCGAATGAAACGTCGCTTGGCGAACGCATCGAGCGGGCCTGGCATTCCAGCCTGAACGTGCTGACCGTCGTGCTGCAGGGCTTGCTGGTGGTATTGGCGGCTGCGCTGCCTGTACTTGCGCTCGCTGCGGTTGTCTGCGTTCCACTGTTTGTCGTGCGCAAACGCCGTCGCAGCCGGATGCTGGAAACACGGCGCGAGCGTCAGGAGCAGAATGCAGCCCTCGTCGAATCGGCGGAAACCGGCGCGATGCAAGCCAATCAGCCGGATCTGGCGGCCAAATCCGAACAATCCGAAGAAAATTGAAAAAAATTTTCAGAAATCCTGTGAGCCTTTGCAGGATTTCTTTTTGTTTTGGCGAATTACCTTTTCTAAAGTGGTGGAAAGTGGCACAAAGTGGAGGAAAGGGGGGGCGCCGTGCTATGTTTATGGGAGAACACCAGCATAGCATCGACGAAAAAGGCCGTTTGATTATTCCGGCCCGGTTTCGTGAAGCGCTCGGCGAAGCTTTTGTGATCACACGCGGTCTCGATCAGTGTTTGTTTGTGTATCCCCGCAAGGAATGGGAGATACTGGAGCAGAAGCTGAAGGCGCTGCCGCTGATGAAATCGGACGCACGCGCGTTCACCCGGTTTTTTTTCTCGGGTGCGGCTGAATGCGATCTGGACAAACAGGGGAGGGTGAATATCCCGGGCAATTTGGTGGAGCATGCGAAGCTGGAGAAGGATTGCGTTGTCATCGGCGTTTCAAGCCGCGTCGAGATTTGGAGCAAAAGCGTCTGGGAAAGCTATTCGAATGAATCCGAGCAGTCGTTTAACGAGATTGCGGAAAAGCTTGTGGATTTTGACTTTGACTTGTAGACCGTGTACCCGTCGGCTCGGCCGGCGGCATTTTCATGAAAATTCGGGAGGACCCGCACGTTGTTTCATCATGTTACCGTTTTAAAAGAAGAATCTGTCGATGGACTGCATATACAACCGGACGGCGTTTATGTCGATTGTACGCTCGGCGGCGCCGGCCATAGCGCGTTGATCGCTTCCCGGCTCGGGGAGCAGGGGCTGCTGATTGCGCTCGATCAGGACGATACGGCACTGGCGAATGCCAAATCGGTGCTGGCGTCCTATGGTGACCGCGTCATGACGGTCAAAAGTAATTTTCGCGAATTGGAGCAGGTGCTCCTGAGCATTCCGCGCGCTTGCCGCGACGGCAAGCCGCAGGTTAACGGCATTTTATTCGACCTGGGCGTGTCGTCGCCGCAGCTGGATGAAGCCGAGCGCGGCTTCAGCTACCATCAGGAGGCCGAGCTGGACATGCGGATGGACCGGACGTCGGAGCTGACTGCGAAGACCATTGTCAATGAATGGCCGGCTGAGCGCATCGCGCGCATTTTATATGAATATGGGGAAGAGAAGTTTTCCCGCCGTATCGCTTCGGTCATTGAAGCGGCCCGGAGCAAGCAACCGATTGAGACGACCGCCGAATTGGTCGAGCTGATCAAGGAAGGCATTCCGGCCCCTGCACGCAGGACGGGCGGACACCCGGCCAAGCGCAGCTTTCAGGCATTGCGCATAGCTGTTAACGACGAGCTTGGCGCCTTTGAAACGGCGCTGGAGCAGTCCATCCGCTGTCTTGCTCCGGGGGGGCGGGTCGCGGTGATCACCTTCCACTCACTGGAAGACCGCATCTGTAAAACAACCTTTGCCAAATATCTGGCCAAATGTACATGCCCGCCTGATTTCCCGCTGTGCGTGTGCGGCAATCAAGGCACATTGAAGCTCATTAACCGCAAGCCGATCGTTGCCGGCGGCGAGGAATTGGAAGCCAACCAGCGCTCCCGCTCCGCCAAGCTGCGCATCGCCGAAAAGCTTTGATCCGAAGGAGGAACATGACGAATGCCCGCTTACATCCAAGGCAACCTGGCGCTTGATCCCAAGACGAAACCGAAGGTTAAAATCAAAGAAACGACAAAGGTCGTATACCGCAGCAAATCGCTGCCCGTGCAGGAAAAAATGCTCTATTTGTTCACCGTCGTGCTTTGCGTTATCGTTGCCGGTGTCATCATCTGGCGTTATGCGCAAATCTATGAAATGAACGCTAATATTTTGCGGATGCAAAAAGAAATCAGCCAAATTCAAGCCGAAAACAGCGCGCTTAAACAAGAGGTTGAGAAGCTGCAAAGTGCCGAAACGCTCAAGCAAAAAGCCGCAGAGCTTGGACTGGGTCCCGCCGATGAGGAGCAGTCGGCCAAGCAAGCGGGTTCTTCGACAGCCTCCACGAAAACGAAAACGTCTACCGCCAGCAACAAAGTGGCGATCAACCACTAGGCAGGCAGACTCCGATGATAAAAAAAATTAAAGCTCGTTCGCTGCTAATTGGAGGGATTTTTACCCTTCTTTTTGTTGTGCTCATTGTCAAAATCTACTGGATTCAAGTCGTCGACGCTTCATGGCTGCTGAACCGGGCCGAGCAGGTATGGGAAACGGATAAAATCCTCACGCCGGTGCGCGGCTCCATCGTCGACCGTAACGACAAGGTGCTTGCGGTCGATGCCGCTGCTTATACCGTATCGTTGAATCCGAAGATCATCGACGCGGACCGGAACGCCGAAGCGATTGTGCAAGGGCTGACCGATATATTGCTGGAGCCGGGCGGCAATCGTTCCGAGTTGGTCGACAAGCTGCGTGACCGGGCTACGCGGAAGAAGGATGACGGCGATTTTGCCGTCAATGTGGAAATCCGCAACGAAGGCTGGAAAATCGATAAGGAAAAAGCGGACAAGGTCCGCGAGCTGATTGCCAGCATTCAGGATCAGTTCAAGCTCAAAGGCAATGTCGGCATCGCCTTGAGCGAGGACAAGAAGCGGTATTACCCCGGCGAGACGCTGGCGGCGCATCTGCTCGGCTACTCGAATAAAGAGGGCCAGCCGGCTCTCGGGCTGGAGCTGCGCCTTGACGACTACTTGAAGGGCGTTCCCGGCAAAATGAATTACGAAACCGACGCCAAAGGGGTCGAATTGCCCGATTCCAAGGTCGATTTCGTGCCGGCGCAGGACGGCAACAATGTGCGGCTGACCATTGATAAAAACATCCAGTTCTACATCGAAAGCGCGTTGGCCAAAGCCTATGACAAGTGGCACCCGAAAAGCCTCATGGCGATCGCTGTCGATCCGATGACGATGGAGGTGCTCGGCATGGCCAACATGCCGAACTTCAATCCGAACAAGTACTGGGAAACGGGCGATCAGGGCAATTTCCTGAATCGGGCGGTCGCCTCGCAATACGAGCCCGGCTCGACGTTCAAAATTGTCACGCTGACCGGCGCCGTGCAGGAAAACCTGTTCAAGCCCAACGACCTCTACCAGTCCGGCTCGATCAAGGTGCCAGGCCGCACGCTGCATGACCATAACTTTGTCGGCTGGGGACGCATTACATTTCTGGAGGGGCTCAAGCGCTCCAGTAACGTGGCGTTCGTCAAGCTGGGCTACGAAATGCTCGGCAACGACAAGCTGCGCAGCTATATTGACAAGTTCGGCTTCGGCGCCAAAACGAATATCGACATCGCCGGCGAAGTGCCCGGCATTATTGATATGAAATACCCGGCCGAATATGCGACCGCAACGTACGGTCAGGGCAAGGTCGTGGTGACCGCGATCCAGCAAACCGCGGCGTATGCCGCGATCGCCAACGGCGGCAAGCTGATGTGGCCGCATGTCGTCAAGGACATTCTCGATCCGAAAACCGGCCAGGTCGTCCAGTCCTTCCCGCCGCAGGTCGTGCGCCAGATTGTTCCGGCCTCAACGGCCAAGCAGGTGACTGAATATCTGGAGCAGGTAGTCGCGGACCAAGAGATTGGCACGGGCAAAAAAGCATATATCGAAGGCTATCGCGTCGCCGGCAAAACCGGCACGGCCAACATCGTTATCGATCCGAAAAAGGGCTACGCCCCTGACCAGTGGGTCGTGTCGTTTATCGGCTATGCGCCGGCGGAAAATCCGCGTATTCTCGTTACGCTGATTGCCGACCAGCCGGACCTGGGCGGCAACTACCATCTTGGCGGCGACGTGGTCGCTCCGGCGTTCAAGGAAATTGTCTCGCAGTCGCTGCAATACATGGGCGTGCCTTCCAGCGAGCAGAAAACAGTGCTGATGAGCGCGCCGTCCTCCAAGCTGACCGTGCCGGACTTGACCGGCAAGGGCACGGACGAGGCCAAAAATATCGCTAAAATCGCCGAGCTGAACCTGGATTTTATCGGCAAGGGACCTAAGGTGATCGCCCAGTTTCCGAAGCCTGGCACGCAAGTGACGGCGTCGCAGCATATTTATGTCGCGATGCAGGACGTTGCGGCGCTGGATATGCCGAATATGAGCGGCAAGTCGTTGCGCGATGCGCTGGAGGTCTGTTCGTTCCTGCGCGTGACGTGCCAAAGCAGCGGCGAAGGGTATGTCACACAAATGAACGTATCCGGCGACGGCGCGGACCGCATGGTCCAGCTGCAGTTGCATCCGCTCAGCGAAGCGGTGGAGATGGACCCGGCAGACAGCGCTGCGAAAGGCGGCGGCGCCGATGGCGCCGGCAAGGACAAAAAAAACGAGTGACAAGCTGAGCTTGTTCTATCCCCTGTTTGTCCCGAATAGTCATGAAAAGGAACGATCTTGACTGGTTGGGGAAGGGGGAACGAACGCCGATGCGGGTTTCGAATGTAACCGTTCGTCGCCGATTGTTTGTTGCGTTGATGATAGGAACGTTTGTTTTTATGGCGTTGATCGTGCGGCTGGCCTATGTGCAGCTGTGGATCGGGCCCGAATTGGCCGGCAAGGCCGAAGCGAGCTGGAGGAGGGATATCCCGTTTGCGCCCAAGCGCGGGGAGATTCTCGACCGCAACGGCGTAGCGCTGACCTACAACGTCAGTACGCCGTCGATTATGGCGATTCCTGTGCAGCTGACCGACGCCCGCGCCGAAGCGGCCAAGCTGGCTGAGGTGCTGGGAGCGTCGGAGGATGACATTTTCAAGCAGATTACGAAAAAAGAACGGATCAACCGCATCCAGCCGGCCGGCCGTAAAGTGACGGTGGAAAAGGCGCAGGAGGTGCGGGCGCTCAATCTGCCCGGCATCGTCGTATCGGAGGATAACAAGCGTTATTATCCATTCGGGACGCTGGCGGCGCATGTGCTCGGCTTTACCGGCATCGACAATCAGGGGCTGACCGGCGTCGAATCGAAATACAACAGCGAGCTGACAGGCATTCCGGGCAGCATTTCCTACATGGCCGACGCTGCCGGACGGCAGATGAAGGGGACCACGGACGAATATGTGGAGCCCAAGGACGGGCTGAACCTGCAGCTGACGATCGACAGCCACATCCAGTCGATTCTCGAACGGGAGCTCGATCAGGCAATGGTCAAGTACCAAGCCAAGGACGTCATTGCGATTGCGATGGACCCCAATAACGGAGAAATTCTGGCATTGGGCAGCCGGCCGACTTACGAGCCGGGCAATTTCCGCAATTATCCGGTCGAAACGTATAACCGCAACCTGCCGATCTGGATGACCTACGAGCCCGGTTCGACGTTCAAAATCATAACGCTTGCCGCTGCGCTCGAAGAGAAGAAGGTCGATTTGAAAAACGAGCAGTTTTTCGATCCGGGTTATATCGAAGTCGGCGGTGCGCGCCTGCGCTGCTGGAAACGCGGAGGCCACGGCAGCGAAACGTTCCTGCAAGTGGTCGAAAACTCCTGCAACCCCGGCTTCGTCGTGCTTGGGCAGCGGCTCGGCAAGGATACGCTGTTTGATTACATTTATAAATTCGGCTTCGGCAAAAAAACCGGCATCGACCTTGGCGGCGAAGAAAACGGCATCATGTTCAAGCCGTCCCGCGTCGGCCCGGTCGAGCTGGCGACGACAGCGTTTGGTCAAGGCGTCTCGGTAACGCCGATTCAACAGGTCGCGGCCGTGTCGGCAGCCGTCAATGGCGGCAAGCTGTTCAAGCCGCATGTCGCCAGAGCGTTCTCCAAGCCCGATACGGGGGAGATCATCAATACCGTCCAGCCGGAGCTGGTGCGCAACGTCATTTCTGAAGCGACCTCCCAGCAGGTGCGCGAAGCGCTGGAAAGCGTCGTGGCCAAAGGGACCGGACGCAATGCGTTCATCGACGGCTACCGCGTCGGCGGCAAGACAGGCACGGCGCAAAAGGTCATCAACGGCCGCTATTCCGCCGACGAGCACATCGTTTCGTTCATCGGCTTTGCGCCGGCCGACAATCCCAAGCTGGTCGTCTATGCGGCCGTTGACGATCCGAAAGGTCTGCAATTCGGCGGTTTGATTGCTGCGCCGCTGGTTAAGAATATTATGGCGGACGCGCTGCGCTATATGAAGGTCGAACCCAGCAAGGACCAGCTGGAACGCGATTACCGCTACGGCGAAACGCCGATCGTCGAGGTGCCGAATCTCGTCGGCGCTACGGTCGAGGACATTTATGAAGATTTGAACATGAACTTCAATCTGGCCAAGTCGGGAAGCGGCAAATATGTCATCAGCCAGGCGCCCAAGCCGGGTACGCGAGTGGATCGCGGCTCGACCATTCGCATCTTTTTGTCCGATTCGGAGCCGCCGGAGGGGCAATAAGCAAAAAATCATTAAGCTTGAGACATGTTTTGCTTTTCTCTGCGCATAAAATTGTCCATAATAGACACAATTGGGCTTTTGCCGATTTACTTACAAGGGGGGATGTTCATGAAGCTGCAGGAGCTTGCCTCATCGTTGCTGATCAGCCGCATTCACGGCGACAGTGGCACGGAGGTGACGGGAATCCAGTTTGACTCCCGCATGGTACGGCCGGGCGATCTGTTTCTTTGCATTCCCGGACTGGTTGCCGATGGCCACGATTTTGCACCCAAGGCGGTCGAGGCGGGAGCGGCGGCGCTGGTCACCGAGCGGGTGCTGGCGCTGGACGTGCCGCAGCTCGTCGTCAAGGACGCGCGTTATGCGATGGCGGTGCTCGCCGCACATTTTTACGGCTATCCGGGCCAGGAGATGAAGATGATCGGGGTGACCGGCACGAACGGAAAAACAACCTCGACTTATTTAATTGAAAAAATACTCAGCGATCAGGGCTTCCGCACCGGCATGATGGGCACGATCCAGATGAAGATCGGCGACGTCTACACGGAGATGGAGCGCACGACGCTGGAAGCGCTCGATTTGCAGCGTCATTTGCGCGATATGCGCGACGCCGGCGCCGAGTATTGCGTCATGGAGGTGTCCAGCCATGCGCTGGAGCTGGGACGGGTGAAGGGCGTCCATTTCCGCACGGGCATTTTTACGAATCTGACGCAGGATCATCTCGATTACCACGGCACGATGGAGAATTACCGGGCAGCCAAGGGGCTTCTGTTCTCGCGTCTGGGCAACGATTTCCATGCCGATCCGGCCAAACGGCAGTATGCCGTACTGAACGCCGACGATCCGGCGTCGGAGCTGTATGCCCGCGTGACGTCGGCCCAGGTGATCACGTACGGTATTTATAACGAATGCGATGTGCGCGCAACCGATATTCACATCTCGGCGCAGGGCACGCGATTTCGCGTCGTGACGTTTGCGGGCGAAGCGGAGTTTTCGATGAAGCTGGTCGGCAAGTTTAATGTCTACAACGCGCTGGGGGCGATTGCCTCAACTTTGGCCGAAGGCGTTCCGCTTGACCGCATCCGGCATAGTCTGGAAGGTGTGACGGTTGTGAACGGACGGATGGAGGTTGTCGATGCGGGCCAGCCTTATCTGGTGCTGGTCGATTATGCCCATACGCCGGACGGGTTGGAGAATGCCTTGACGACGATCCGCGACTTCGCCGAAGGTCAGGTGTACACTGTGTTCGGCTGCGGCGGCGACCGCGACCGTACGAAGCGGCCGCTGATGGGCAAGGTGACGGCGACGTACAGCGATTACTTGTTCGTCACCTCGGACAATCCGCGGACGGAGGATCCGGCGGCGATTTTGCAGGATATCGTCCCCGGCATTGTCGAAGCGGGGCTTGCGCCGGATCGCTACGAGCTGATCGTCGACCGCACGGAAGCGATACGCAAGGCGCTGGCCAAGGCCGGTCCGCAGGACGTTGTGCTGATTGCCGGCAAAGGCCATGAAACGTATCAAATTATCGGCAAGGTCAAGCACGATTATGACGATCGTCTGGTTGCCCGGGCCGCAATAGAAGGAGCCAAGCGATGATCAGCCGTTCTTTACAGGATATTCGCGCGATGTTGGGCGAGGAAGCGGTCGGCTTGGCCGGCAGCGAAGACGCGGCGGTTGCGATTGCCGGCGTTTCGACCGATACGCGGACGATTGCGGCCGGCTGCCTGTTCGTGCCGCTCGTCGGCGAGACGTTCGACGGTCACGCCTACGCCGCCGAAGCTGCGGCCCGCGGTGCGGCGGCTGCGTTGTGGCAGGACGATCGGCCGCATCCGCCGGAAGATTTGCCGCTGATTCGCGTTCGCGACACGCTCGCTGCGCTGCAGCAGCTGGCCCGCGCGTACCGGCTTCAGCTGCCGGTGAAGCTGATTGGTATTACAGGGAGCAACGGCAAGACGACGACGAAGGATCTCGTTGCGGCTGCGCTGTCCGGCACGTACCGCGTGCACAAGACGAAGGGCAACCTGAATAATCATATCGGGCTGCCGCTAACCTTGCTGCAGCTGGAGGAGACGACCGAATTTGCCGTCGTGGAGATGGGCATGAGCGGATACGGGGAAATCGAGCTGCTGTCGAACATTGCCCTGCCGGACATCGCCATCATTACGATGATCGGCGAGTCGCATATGCTGCAGCTTGGCTCGCGCGAGGGCATCGCCCGCGCCAAGGCGGAAATCGCCGCCGGGCTGCCGGACGGAGCGCTGTTTATTTACAACGGCGACGAGCCGTTGATTGAAGGCGCGCTCGCTGAGCGCGAGCTGCCGCCGGGCTTGAGGCGGCTGCGCTTCGGCCGGGGACCGGATAACGATCTGTATCCGACGCGGATCGAGCTGGCGGCCGAAGGCACGTTTTTTGCTGTGAATGCGCCGGAATATCCCCAGCTGTATATTCCGCTGCTCGGCGAGCACAACGTCGTCAACGCGCTGGCGGCGATTGCCGTCGCCGACGCTTGCGGCGTGCCGCCGGAGTCATCTGCAGCGGGTCTTGCGACGCTGCAGATGACCAGCATGCGCATCGAAAAGCTGACGGCCCCTTCGGGGCTGACCGTGCTCAACGATGCGTACAACGCCAGCCCGGCATCGATGCGGGCTGCCTTGGCCTTGGCCGGACAGCTGACCGGCTACGGCCGCAAATTCGTCGTGCTCGGCGATATGCTCGAGCTCGGAGACCGGGAAGACGCGTTTCACCGCGAGATCGGCGATAGTTTGTCGCCGGATCGCGTCGATTACGTCTTCACGTTCGGGCGGCTCGGCGCGCTGATCGCCGAAGCGGCGGCCCCGGCTTACGCGCCGGGTCGCGTGCGCGCCTTCGACGACAAGGAGCGCCTTGCCGCCGAGCTGGCCGCGCTCGTCCGCGACGATGACGTCGTGCTCGTCAAGGGCTCGCGCGGCATGCGGCTGGAGCAGGTCGTGCAGGCGCTGCTGCGCTAACGGCCGCCGCAGGCCGCGTCAGCAGACGCGGTCTGCCGACGGCGGTGCAGCAGGCCAGCGGGCGCAAATCGCCGGCGCATAGGGCGGGCAGACCGGCCGTGCGGCCAGCGCAAGATCAATGGAACCCGGCGATATGCGGGCAGGAGGAAATCAGGTGGAAAACGCAATTTTATTTACAATGGGCGTAGCGTTCGTGCTCGCGCTGATCATGGGGCCGCTGTTCATTCCGATTTTGCGGCGGATGAAATTCGGCCAGCAAATTCGCACCGACGGCCCGCAGGGCCATTTGAAAAAACAAGGCACGCCGACAATGGGCGGCACGATCATTTTGCTGGCGCTGGCGCTTGCCGCCTTGCGGTTTGCCGACAAAAACACCGATCTGCTGATCCTGCTGATCGCGTCGCTCGGCTACGGACTCGTCGGCTTTCTCGACGATTACATCAAAATCGTCTTCAAACGCTCGCTCGGCCTGACCGCCCGGCAAAAGCTGCTCGGCCAGCTGGTCGTCTCTGCGGTCGTCTGCTTCCTGCTCGTGCGGGAAGGGCACAGCACGGAGCTGTTTCTGCCGTTTGCCGATTTCAAATTCAATCTCGGCTGGCTGTATTTTCCGCTGATGACGATTCTTATGCTCGGCGCGTCCAATGCCGTCAATTTCACCGACGGTCTCGACGGCCTGCTGGCCGGGACGAGCGCAATCGCGTTCGGCGCGTATACGGTCATTGCGATGAACAATACGCAGCCGACAGCAGCGATTTTCTCGGCGGCGATGGTCGGCGCAGTGCTTGGCTTTCTCGTCTTTAACGCGCATCCGGCCAAGGTGTTCATGGGCGATACCGGCTCGCTCGGGATTGGAGGCGGACTGGTCGCGGTGGCGATTCTGACCAAGGCCGAGCTGCTGCTGGCGGTGATCGGCGGGGTCTTTTTGATCGAAATTTTATCCGTCGTCATCCAGGTCGTATCGTTCAAAACCCGGGGCAAGCGCGTGTTCAAGATGAGCCCGATCCATCATCATTTTGAGCTGGTCGGCTGGTCGGAATGGCGCGTGGTCATTACGTTCTGGGCGGCGGGGCTCGTGCTGGCGGCGCTTGGATTATATATGAATGAGGTGTTGTAGAGGATGAAGGAGCCGCGGGAGTATCGTGGACAGGAAATAGTCATTCTCGGCTTGGCCCGCAGCGGTGTCGCGGTCGCCAAGCTGTTTCACGAGTGGGGAGCAATCGTCACCGTCAACGATAAAAAAGAACGCAGCGCATGCCCTGAAGCCGACGAACTGGAGGCTCTGGGTATTTCTGTTGTTTGCGGGTTTCACCCGAGCTCGCTCGTCCATCCGGGCGTGGCGCTCGTGGTGAAAAATCCCGGCATCCCCTATACGGTGGAGCCGATTCGCCGGGCGGAAGAGCTCGGCATTCCCGTAGTGACCGAGGTAGAAGTCGCGTACCGTTTTTGCGCTGCGCCGATCATCGGGATTACCGGCTCCAACGGCAAAACGACGACGACGACGCTGATCGGTCAAATGCTGGCCGCAGGCAACCTGTCGCCAATCGTGGCCGGCAATATCGGCCGTGCTTTGACCGAGGCGGCGCTGGAGGCGAGTGCTAGCGACTGGATGGTCGTCGAGCTGAGCAGCTTCCAGCTCAAGGGTACGTTGACCTTCCGTCCGCGCATTGCGCTGCTGCTGAACGTCTATGAGACACATCTGGATTATCACGGCACGATGGACGACTATGTCGGCTCCAAGGCGAAGCTGTTTGCCAACCAGCAGGAGCAGGATACGGCGATTGTCAACTGGGACGATGCGGCGTGCCGGGCGCTTGTGCCGCAGCTCAAGGCGCAGGTGCTGCCGTTTTCGATGCGGGAGGCGCTGCCGTTCGGCGTTTATCTTGAGGCGGACACGCAGACGCTCGTCTACCGCGACCGAGAAGGGGCGCTGCATCCGATTCTGCCGGCGTCCGAAATGGGCATTCCCGGCAGCTACAACGTCGAGAACGCGCTGGCTGCCGCTGCCGCTGCTTTGACCGCCGGCGTGTCGCCGCAAGCGATAGCCGGCGTGCTGCGCGCTTTCCGAGGCGTGGAGCACCGGCTGGAGCTCGTGCGCGAGCTGGACGGCGTGACCTTTTACAACAATTCGAAAGCAACGAATCCCGCCGCTTCCATCAAGTCGATTGAGGCGTTCGATACGGGCATTGTGCTGATTGCCGGCGGGCTCGACCGCGGGTCCGATTACATGGAGCTGCTGCCGATTTTCCGCGAGCGGGTGAAGGGGCTGGTCACGCTGGGCGAAACGCGCGGCAAAATCAACCGCGTTGCCGAGCTGGCGGGGATTACTTCCGTCAAAACCGTCGATACTGCTAAGGATGCTGCGGACGCAGTAGCCCAAGCCGTGCAGCTTGCCCTTGCGATCAGCGAACCGGGCGATATCGTGCTGCTGTCGCCGGCGTGTGCCAGCTGGGACATGTTCGAGTCCTACGAGATTCGGGGACGCATGTTTAAGGAGTCCGTGCATAACCTTTAAGTAGGGTGTCATCCAAGCTGTCCGGAGGGCGCCACAACACTTTACGTCAAGAGGTGTCGGTTATGGGTAAAGCGCGGTCCGCGCCGGACATTTGGATCATCGTTTCCACCTTGTTGCTTTTAACGATCGGAGTTATTATGGTGTATAGCGCCAGCGCCGTGCTCGCCTTCCATGAGTTCGGAGATTCCCTGTACTACTTGAAACGGCAGCTGTTGTTTGCTGCGCTGGGCATCGTGGCAATGTTTTTTATGATGAATGTCGACTATACCGTTTGGAAAAAGCATGCCCGCATCGGCCTGTTCATCTGTTTCGGCTTGCTGGTCATCGTGCTGATTCCGGGCATTGGCGTCGTCCGCGGGGGAGCCCGCAGCTGGCTCGGGATCGGTTCGTTCGGCATTCAGCCTTCGGAGTTCATGAAGATCGGGATGATTTTGTTTCTGGCCAAAATGTTATCCGAGCAGCAGAGTAAAATTACGCTGTTCACTAGCGGCCTGCTGCCCCCGCTGGGCATTATGGGACTGGCCTTCGGCATGATCATGCTCCAGCCGGACCTTGGCACGGGCGTCGTGCTTGTCGGCGCGTCGCTCTTGATCATCTACACCTCGGGCGCGCGCCTGCTGCATCTGAGCTATCTGGGCATGGTCGGGCTGGCCGGCTTTGTCGGGCTGATCATTGCCGCTCCGTACCGGCTGCAGCGGATCACCGCTTTCCTTGATCCGTGGAAGGATCCGCTTGGCGCAGGCTACCAGGCGATTCAGTCGCTGTATGCGATTGGTCCCGGCGGGCTGGTCGGACTGGGTCTCGGGATGAGCCGGCAGAAATACAGCTATTTGCCAGAGCCGCAGACCGATTTTATTTTCTCTATCATCGCCGAGGAGCTGGGCTTTATCGGCGGCGCGCTTGTGCTGCTGCTGTTTACGATTCTCGTCTGGCGTGGGATGCGCGTGGCGATTACCGCTCCCGACACATTTGGCAGCCTGATCGCAGTCGGCATCATCGGCATGATCGCGGTGCAGGTGATTATCAATATCGGTGTGGTCATCGGCATGTTTCCGGTGACGGGCATCACGCTGCCGCTCATTAGCGCGGGAGGCTCGTCGCTGACACTGATGCTGACGTCAATTGGACTTTTACTTAACATATCCCGCTATTCGAGGTGAACAGGCATGAAAACGATCGTCTTTACCGGAGGCGGCACGGCCGGTCATGTAACGCCCAACCTGGCGCTGATTGCCAAGCTGCAGGACGAGGGCTGGGACATCCGCTATATCGGCTCGGCCGCCGGGATTGAAAAAGAGATTATTGAGCGCGAGCAGATTCCGTTTTATCCGATTTCGTCCGGGAAGCTGCGCCGTTATTTCGATTTAAAAAACTTCAAGGACCCTTTTCGCGTGCTGAAAGGGGTCTACGATTCGTACCGCCTGCTGCGCCGCCTCAAGCCCGCCATCGTCTTTTCGAAGGGCGGGTTCGTTTCCGTCCCGGTCGTATTTGGCAGCCGGCTTAACCGGATTCCCGTCATTATTCATGAGTCTGACATAACGCCGGGCCTGGCGAATCGCTTGTCGATCCCTATGGCGACCAAGGTATGCGTGACGTTCCCCGAATCGCTCGCCCACGTGCAGAGCGACAAGGCCGTGCTCACCGGGCTGCCGATCCGCAACCGGCTGATGGACGGCAACGCCAGCCGGGGGCGGGCGCTGTGCGATTTCCACAGCGGCAAGCCTGTCGTGCTCGTCATGGGCGGCAGCCTTGGCTCGCAAGCGATCAATCAGGCGCTGCGCGACGAGCTGCCCCGGCTACTGGAGCATTTCCAGATCGTCCATCTGTGCGGCAAAGGCAATGTGTCCGCAGCGCACGCCGTTCGCGGCTACAAGCAGTTCGAATACGTCTCCGATGAGCTGGCCGATTTGCTGGCGATGTCGGAGCTGGTTGTATCCCGCGCCGGAGCGACGTCGATCTTTGAGTTTCTCGCGCTGCAAAAGCCGATGCTGCTCATCCCGCTGACGTTGGCGGCCAGCCGGGGCGATCAGATTTTGAACGCCCGCTCGTTCGCCAAAGCCGGCTATGCCGACGTGCTGGAGGAAGAAGCGCTTGACGGTGGCGTTTTGGCCGCACGCCTCGAAGCGCTTTATGCAGCGCGCGAGCAGTATCGCACGGCGATGAGCGCGCAACTGAGCGCAGACGCCACCTCGGCCATCGTTGACCTGATCGAAAAATACCGTCTCCACGCCTGACTGGCGACAAAAGCGGGCGGGCATCAGTCACACTCTTTCCGATTTTACATAAACTACACTATAACCGTGACAGACACCCAAGGCAGCGCACGGCAGTCGGCCGCTCAGGCCCGAGCCGCGCGCCGGGAAACGATTCCTCAAACGCCATCCGGCAGAGGAGGAACGCGATCCGCCCGAAGTTCTGTGAAGGAGGTTCCCATGCAGCAGCTCATATCTGACTTACAAGCGGCACAGGTCGGAGAAATCCGATTGAACGAAAAGCTGGCCCCTTATACGACATGGAAAATCGGCGGTCCTGCCGATCTCCTGATCGTCCCCGTCAGCAAGGAAGCGATTGCGGCGTCCATCCGCATTCTCGTCCGGCACCAAGTCCCGTGGACGGTCATTGGACGCGGCTCCAATCTGCTTGTCGCCGACAAGGGGATTCGTGGAGCAGTCATCAAGCTGGGCGACACGCTTGAGACCTTGCGTTTCGATGGCACTACCGTCTATGCAGGCGCTTCGTATTCGTTCATCAAGCTGTCCGTGCTGGCCGCCAAGGCAGGTTTGACGGGCCTGGAGTTTGCCGGAGGCATTCCCGGCTCCGTGGGAGGCGCCGTTTACATGAACGCGGGGGCTCATGGCTCTGACGTGTCACGCATACTCAAGCAGGCTGAAGTGATTCTCGATTCCGGAGAAATCGTCACGATGCAAGCAGACGACCTGCGCTATGCGTATCGCCATTCCGTTCTGCATACGCTGCCGGGTATCGTCACCGAGGCGGTGTTCGAGCTGGTCGAAGGCGACCGCAAGGAAATCGCCGGCGCGATGGCGGCCTACCGCGATCGCCGGCTGCGCACGCAGCCGCTGCAGCTGGCCTGTGCAGGCAGCGTCTTCCGCAATCCGCAAGGCGGCTTTGCCGCCAAGCTGATCGAAGAAGCGGGCCTGAAGGGCAAGCGTGTCGGCGGCGCGGAGGTCTCCGAGCTGCACGCCAATTTCATCGTGAATACCGGGAACGCTACAGCCGTGGACGTTCTCACCCTCATCGAAGAGATCCAGCAAATCGTGCTCGACAAGTACGGCATCTCGCTGGTTCCGGAGGTATTGGTGGTGGGTGAGAGGTAAATCGGAGGTGGAACTTTGGAGAAGCTGGTTATCGAAGGTGGAAAACCTCTCACGGGAGCCATCCAGATACACGGCGCAAAAAACGCCGCATTACCGATCTTGGCAGCTTGCATCCTGGCCAGCGGCACACACACGTTGCACAATGTCCCCAATCTGCTCGACATCGAGACGATGCTGCGGATTCTCCGCGCACTCGGCTGTCGCGCCGAACAGGTAAACGACACAGTCACCCTGCAAACATCCACAGCTCATTCCTCTCATATCCCGGAAGAATTGATGGGACAAATGCGATCCTCGATCTTTCTGATGGGCCCGCTCCTTGCCAGATTCGGCAGCGTTACCGTATATCAGCCGGGCGGCTGCGCGATCGGCGAACGCAAAATCGACCTGCACCTGAAAGGACTTCAAGCTCTAGGGGCTCAGATTGAAGAGTCCGCCAATCAAATCGTTTGTACCGCCGATACCTTGCAGGGCGCGGAAATCGTGCTGGATTTTCCGAGCGTAGGCGCTACGGAAAACATCATGATGGCCGCTGTCCGCGCCGAAGGGGTCACCACCATCTACAATGCGGCCCGCGAGCCGGAAATTCAGGATTTGCAAAACTTTTTGAACGCAATGGGCGCGGATATTATCGGCGCAGGTACGGACACGATTACGATTCGCGGCGTGAAGGAGCTAACCTCTGGCGCGTACCGGATCATTCCCGATCGCATCGTGGCCGGCACGTTTCTGGTTGCGGCTGCGGCGACCCGGGGCAACGTCACGCTGGAGCGAGTCAACCCTGCCCACCTGACCTCGGTGATTCATGTGCTCAAACGCGCAGGTGTTCAAATCGTAACGGACGGTGATATAATACATGTAAGCTGTCCGACGCGCCCCAAAGCGGTAGAGCGAATCGTGACTTCGCCGCATCCGGCATTTCCGACCGATCTGCAATCGCAGGTGATGGTGCTGCTGTCGCTGGCCGACGGGCTGAGCGTGATGAAAGAAACGATCTTTGAAGGCCGCTTCAAGCATGTCGATGAGCTTTCCCGCATGGGTGCGGACATTCGCGTCGACTTGAGCTCCGCTTTTATTCGCGGCGTTCCGCGGTTGTATGGAGCGACGGTGGAGGCAACCGACCTGCGGGCCGGAGCGGCGCTTGTTATCGCCGGTCTCGCTGCGCACGGCACGACGATTGTGCAGCAAATTCATCATATCGACCGCGGCTACGACCGGATCGAGATGATGTTAAGCCGGCTGGGCGCTTCGGTTCACCGGCAGCTGCCCGTTCCAAGCGAGTAACGGACCTTTGATGAAGCCCCGCCTTCCCTTCCTGCCCGCTGCAGGAGGGGATTCCGGGTTTGGCCCGGGCTATACCCGGTGAACGCAAGACAAACGGTTCAAGGCGTTCAACCTTGAAAGACTCCGACAGGAGTTTTTCTTGTGTCCGCCCGGTTGTGGACAAGCCCGTCGGCTGGTCGTCGCGCCGGACGGATCCCGGCAGGCCGCGCTGCCGGCTGTCTGTGAACCGCAATCGGGCAGCCGCTGCAAGCTGCCCCTTCCCCGGACCTCCGTCTACATGCGGTCCAGGTTGTGACCGCGTCAGCGCTTTTTCGGGATTTTTCGATATTTTTCTTCTATTATATAGGTCTAAATGTGCAACCGTTTGATCTTGTGAAAATAGTTCTTGCGAAGCATTTCCTAATGAAAAAACTCCTGCTAGAATTTCACAAACTCATCTTGTGCGAAACATGCCCTGCTGGGCCTCCTCCTGCGTTGGTTGCAAAAAGGCCATGCTTCCGTTCGCCGGCAGGCCGGAGCAAATCTGGCAGCGGCTGCGCTTGACTGGCCGGAGCAGCTTGCCGCCGTCGCCGCGGGTCTAGCTGCGCGATGGATTTGTTCAGTAAAAGTTGATTGGCGCAAAGTTAAAGCGCCATCTTCCAAAGTTATTTTCTATGAGGTGATACCCAAGTGCCCGACGATTTGAAGATGCCGGCTCTTCCCAAGCCCAAGCCGCGCGCTCGGGCGAGCCGCAAGCTGCTGGCGTTCCTGTTCCTGTTTTTCATCACACTGCTTGTCATCCTGTTCTTTCAATCCTCGTTGAGCCGTGTCAGCGTCATTCAGGTCGAGGGCAACGATCTGCTGGACGCGGAGTCGATCCGCCAAGCGGCGGGGCTGAAGGAGGGAGACCGCTTTTTCGCCATCGGCGGCTCGGATATCGCCGCGCGGGTCAAGTCGCTGAAGATGGTGCAGGATGTGGAAGTGACGAAGCATTTTCCCGGTCAAGTGCACATTCAGGTCAAGGAATTCCCCAAGGTGGCGTTCCAGTTGACGCCGGAGGGCAAGACCGAAGCCGTGCTCGCCGACGGTGCGGTTGTGGAGCTGCCATCCGGCGATTTCCCGCTGGATAAGCCGATTCTAACCGGCTGGTCGGACAGCGATCCGAATAAAGCGGCGCTCTGTCAGGTGCTCGGCGAGCTGCCGGCGAGCGCGCTGGCCGATATTTCGGAGATTAAGCCCGATCCGTCCGAATCGTATCCCGATAAAATCAAAATGTACACGCGCTCGCAATACGAGGTGTACACGACGATTGCTTATCTTCCGGACAAAATCGATAATTTGCCGGCCTACATTGCCAGTCTGCAAGAGAATCACGTCGACGGCGGCGTGATCCGGATGCTGGAGGTCGACAATCACGCTCCGTTTGAAATGAGCGACGACCCCGGGGCGTCCGGCAGCAAAGACAACGCGGCTGCAAGCAGCGGCGCGAAGGACGCGGTCAAACCGGCCGGCAAGCAGGGCGATTCGGCCCAAGCCTCCGGCAAGACCGCTTCGGGCGAAACGCCTGCCGACGCGGCCGGAGAATAAACGTTTGCATGGTTTACAAAAAAGCAAAATGGACTACTCAACCGCCAAAATTAATGTTAAAATTGGTTTTATGGTTATTTTGAGCCTCTTTTGCACATAGACGCACCATTGGATCGATTTTTACGTATAAAAAAATTGTAGAAAAAAGAGGGAATGTGGCTATTGTGTTGAATATGTACAAGGGCATGTGTGGACAACTCAAATTTTTACCAATTTACAGGAGGTGCCAAGGGCTTGAGCAACAATGACATCATTGTTAGTTTGGACATCGGTACATCCAAGGTTCGTGCTATTATTGGGGAAGTTGTCAACGGAACCATTAATATAATTGGAGTAGGATCTGCCGACTCTGAAGGCATTCGCAAAGGCGCGATCGTGGACATTGACCAGACGGTGAACTCCATCCGCAGTGCCGTCGATCACGCGGAACGGATGGTAGGCGTACAAATTTCCGAGGTGTTTGTCGGCATTACCGGCAATCACATCGCGCTGCAGACGAGCCACGGCGTTGTCGCCGTCTCGAACGAGGATCGGGAAATCGGCGAGGAGGACATCGATCGCGTCATCCAGGCCGCCCGGGTTATTGCGTTGCCTCCAGAGCGTGAGATTATCGGAGTCGTGCCAAAGCAATATTTGGTGGACGGGCAGGAAGGCATTAACGATCCGCGCGGGATGATCGGCGTTCGTCTGGAAGTCGACGCGACGATTATTACCGGCGCCAAGACAGGCATACATAATTTGATTCGGGTTGTGGAAAAATCCGAACTAAAGGTAGCGGGCCTGATCTTGATGTCGCTTGCGGCAGGCCAGCTGGTGCTGTCCAAGGACGAGAAAATGATCGGAACGGTGCTGGTCGACATCGGCGCAGGCGCGACGACGCTGGCCGTATTCGAGCAGGGCAACATGGTGGCGACTTCGACCATTCCGATTGGCGGGGAGTACATCAGCAATGACATCGCGATTGGACTACGCACGCAGATGGAGATTGCCGAACGCATCAAGCTCAAATTCGGCTGTGCTTCGATTCAGGACGCAGCGCCCGACCAGGTGTTCAAGGTGACGCGCATCGGCAGCAACGTGGACAAGGAGTTCTCTCAGGTCGATCTGGCGAACATCGTCGAGCCGCGGGTGCAGGAGATTTTCCAGCTGATTCGCAGCGAGGTCCATCGTCTGGGATACGGCGATTTGACCGGAGGCTACGTGCTGGCCGGCGGCACCGTCATGATGCCGGGCATGCTGGCGGTAGCCCAGGAAGAGCTGGCGACGTCAGTACGCATCGCCGTGCCGGATTTCATCGGCGTGCGCGACCCGTCTTTTACGAACGGCGTAGGCATTATTCAGTTCGTGTCCAAATATTTGAAAGCCCGGCAGGCTGGCGCAAGCTTCACCAAGAAAACAGCGGCCAAATCCTCAAGTAAAAAAACCTCCGGCGGCAGTAACAAAACAGGTTTGCTGGAGAGGCTCAAAAACTTTTTCAGCGAATTTATTTAAGCCGTTCAGGCTTGAGGATCAACGCAGGATCGAACAAGCTGCGAATGAGAGTTAGGGGGACAACAATTACATGTTTGAATTTGATATGGACATGGACCAATTGGCACAAATCAAAGTCATCGGCGTCGGCGGCGGCGGCAGCAATGCCGTCAACCGGATGATCGAGAACGGCGTCAAGGGAGTCGAGTTCATTACGGTGAATACGGATGCTCAAGCGCTGCATCTGGCCAAATCGGAGCACAAGCTGCAAATTGGCGACAAGCTGACGCGCGGCTTGGGTGCGGGAGCGAACCCGGATGTTGGCAAGAAAGCGGCTGAGGAATCCAGAGAATTGATTCTGAACACGCTGCGCGGAGCGGATATGGTGTTCGTGACAGCCGGTATGGGCGGCGGTACGGGTACAGGCGCAGCTCCGGTCATTGCCGAAATCGCCAAGGAAGTCGGCGCGTTGACGGTTGGCGTAGTCACTCGGCCGTTTACGTTCGAGGGCCGCAAGCGCTCGCTGCAAGCCGAGCAAGGCATTGCCGCGCTCAAGGAAAAGGTCGATACGCTGATCATCATTCCGAACGACCGGCTGCTCGAAATTGTCGATAAGAAGACGCCAATGCTCGAAGCGTTCCGTGAAGCGGACAACGTTTTGCGTCAGGGCGTACAAGGCATTTCGGACTTGATCGCGGTACCGGGCCTGATCAACCTTGACTTTGCCGACGTGAAAACGATCATGACCGAGCGCGGCTCGGCGTTGATGGGCATCGGGGTCGCCACGGGCGAGAATCGCGCGGCCGAAGCGGCCAAGAAGGCGATTTCCAGCCCGCTGCTGGAAACGTCGATTGAAGGCGCGCGCGGCGTGCTGATGAACATTACCGGCGGCATGAACCTCAGTTTGTATGAGGTGAACGAGGCAGCCGACATCGTCGCTTCCGCTTCCGACGTCGAAGTCAATATGATCTTCGGCGCGGTGATCGACGACCGCTTGAAGGACGAGATTCTGGTGACAGTCATCGCCACCGGCTTTGAACACAAGCAGGTGCCGACG
Organism: Paenibacillus athensensis; assembly: GCF_004514475.2. GTDB lineage: Bacteria > Bacillota > Bacilli > Paenibacillales > NBRC-103111 > Paenibacillus_AL > Paenibacillus_AL athensensis. The sequence continues at coordinate 25,679 of NZ_MYFO02000017.1, forward strand.
CAGCAGCCGGCCAAACGCCCTTCGTCCGGTCAGCCTGAGAGCTACAACGACAATCGGACAAACAATCTGCGTCCGTTCGGCAGCCAGCCTTCGAGCGATCAGCTGGATATTCCGACGTTTCTCCGCAATCGCGGCCGCAACACCGACAAATAATGACAGGCTTTTAAAGATAAACCGAAGCTCGCCCAGCGCGAGACTTCGGTTTTTTGCTGTTTGCGCCCGTCGTGGCGCGGGCTGAAGCCTCCTTGCAGCAACTGACAAAAAAAGTGTCCAGGGCCTGGCAAGTTTAGACAGACTTTGAAATAAGATTCTTATATACTGATTTCGAACCGACGGGAGGTGGGCGAGGGGTGGTCGTTTATGCGGATCTCATTTTCCTGTTGAACTTTGTAATGGACTCGACCATGCTGATCGTCACGGCCAAAACGCGCAAGCTGCCGATAGTCTGGTGGCGGTTGGCTCTATCGGCCGCAATCGGCGCTTCATATGTCGTCTTGATGTTCGTTCCGGCGCTGTCCTTGCTGTTTACATTTTCTGTGAAATGTATATTTTGCGCAGGGATGATTATGACAGCTTTCGGATTTGGCGGCTTGCAAAATTTCTTGCGCAATCTCGGCGCGTTTCTTATGGTCAATTTTGCCATAGCCGGGGGGATCTTCGGCCTTCATTATGTGCTGGCTTCCTCCTCGGACGTGCTGGGCGGCATGTTGTTCACGCACGCCGGGGGGCCGGTGTTCCAGCTGCAAATCGGGCTGGTGTTCATATTGGCTGCGGCTGCTGCCGTCATATGGTGGCTGCGGACGTTTCTGCAAAGCGCCAAGCGGCGCGAGCAGTTCACTACGTTTTTGGCCGAGGTGTGCATTCAGATCGGCGATTTCCGCGCAACGTGCCAAGGGTTGATCGACACGGGCAACCAGCTGTACGATCCGCTGACGCGTACGCCCGTTATGGTGATGGAAGCCTCGCAATGGGGCGAGGCGCTGCCCGAGACATGGCTTGCGCGTATCCGCTCCGCCGACGTCGATCAGATCATCAGCGGCATCGGCTCCGACGATACGTTCGTCTGGCAGGACCGCTTGCGGCTCGTTCCTTATCGCGGCGTTAACCGCAGCACCCAATTCATGCTGGCGATCAAGCCGGACAAGGTGGTGATTACGCACAATGACAAGCAGATCGAAGCCTCGAAGGTGCTGGTCGGTCTCGACGGCGGCAAGCTGTGCAGCGACGGCTCCTATCACGCCATCATTCATCCGACCTTGATCACGGCGGGCTGACGTTGTTCATGCCGCACTTACGCCATTCAAATCGCTCACGAAATGACTAGGAGGAAGCTATCATGCTCGTAAAGTGGAAATTGCTGCTGCAGCTCGCATACTACCGGATTTTGCTGTTTTTGGGCCTCAAGGGCGAGGAAATCTACTACATAGGTGGAAGCGAAGCGCTGCCGCCGCCATTAACGAGAGAAGAAGAAGAATATTTGCTGGAAAAATTACCGTCGGGAGATGCAGCGATCCGCGCGATGCTGATCGAGCGCAATCTGCGGCTGGTTGTCTATATAGCCAGGAAGTTTGAAAACACCGGCATCAACATCGAAGATTTGGTCTCCATCGGCGCGATCGGGCTGATCAAAGCCGTCAACACGTTTGACCCGGAGAAGAAGATCAAGCTGGCAACCTATGCATCGCGTTGCATCGAAAATGAAATTCTCATGTACCTGCGGCGCAACAGCAAAATCCGCACCGAGGTGTCGTTCGACGAGCCGCTGAACATCGATTGGGATGGCAACGAGCTATTGCTGTCCGACGTATTGGGTACGGAAAACGATACCATCTATCGCAACATCGAGGAGCAGGTCGACCGCAAGCTGCTGCATAAGGCGCTTGACAAGCTGACCGAGCGCGAGCGGATCATCATGGAGCTGCGCTTTGGCCTACAGGACGGCGAGGAGAAGACGCAAAAGGACGTGGCCGATCTGCTGGGTATTTCCCAGTCCTACATTTCCCGGCTGGAAAAACGGATCATCAAACGGCTGCGCAAGGAGTTTAATAAGATGGTGTAGTCAAGAGAGGGCAGCCTCTCTTTTTTTTGTCCACAAGGGTCAAGAGGGGCGAAAAAAAATTTGCAGACGCGCGCAGCGATTTTCGCCAGCAATGACAGGAGGGAGCAAGTTCGACAGCGTTTGTCAAGTGGCTTGGGCAGCGTTCCGCAGCGAATAAAACAGGGGCCGGCGGGGATAATTAACAGTAATGTTTCTCCTTGGGAGGTAATCACGGTGACCCGAAATAAAGTCGAGATATGTGGTGTTGATACCGCCAAACTGCCTGTTCTGACCAATGCGGAAATGCGCGAGCTGTTCGCGGAGCTGCAGACGAAACAGGAGCGAGCTGCAAGAGAGAAATTAGTGAATGGCAACCTGCGCCTGGTGCTCAGCGTCATCCAGCGGTTCAATAACCGCGGCGAGTATGTGGACGATCTGTTTCAGGTCGGCTGTATTGGGTTAATGAAAGCCATCGACAATTTTGATTTGAGTCAAAACGTCAAGTTCTCCACCTATGCGGTGCCGATGATCATTGGCGAAATCCGCCGTTATTTGCGCGACAACAATCCGATTCGCGTGTCCCGCTCCCTGCGCGACATCGCCTACAAGGCGCTGCAGGTGCGCGACAGCTTGACGAATCAGAACTCGCGCGAACCGACGATTTATGAAATATCCGAAGCGTTGAACGTGCCCAAGGAAGATGTCGTCTTTGCGCTGGATGCGATTCAGGACCCCGTCTCGCTGTTTGAGCCGATTTATCATGACGGCGGCGATCCGATCTATGTGATGGACCAGATCAGCGACGAGCGCAACAAGGACATGTCGTGGATCGAAGGAATCGCTTTGCGCGAAGCGATGCGCAAGCTGAATGCGCGCGAAAAAATGATCTTATCGATGCGTTTCTTCGAAGGCAAGACGCAAATGGAGGTCGCCGACGAAATCGGCATTTCCCAAGCTCAGGTATCGCGGCTGGAGAAGTCGGCCATTTCCCAGATGCAAAAGCACGTCAAGACATAAGGCGTAAAGCCGTAAGCGCGTAAAGTGCTAAGCGCGTAGGCGGTCAAACGTAACGCCAGCAAGCGAATAAGGCGTAAATGCTGACGCAAGGTCGTTATTGCCGTTCGCACGCTCTGTCGGCGGCTGTACAGCCGCCGTCGCGCATCGGGAGTCACGCGCGGTTGCGTTGGCGATTGTCCCCAGCGTCAACAATTGTCCTCGCCATGCGGTTACGCCGAGCGAGCCGTCCCCGCCAAGCGGTTGAACGGCCGGTCGGGCCGGACTTGCTGGGCGGGGTTATTTTTGCCCGGTCAGGACATTTTGCCGAGAGCCCACATATACTAGTACCAGGCAGGGAAAATTTTGCGGGATTCGAGGTGTCGACCTCATGAAAATATCGGATTTTCAAACGAAGGACGTTATCAACATCGTCGATGGCAAAAAGCTGGGGCAAATCAGCGATCTGGATCTGGATTTGCGGCAGGGGCGGATCGAATCGATCGTCGTGCCGAATCAGAGCCGGTTCTTCGGCTTGTTCGGCAGCGGGACGGATGTGATCATTCCGTGGAAGAACATCGTCAAGATCGGGATGGACGTCGTGCTGGTCAAGCTGGACGACTTGAAGGGCTACCGGCCGGCGGGCGAGCAGGAAGACAACTACGAGTACAACCGCCAATACCGGGGTTGAAGCGACACACGACCGGTGCCTTGCGCGCGACGATGCGCGGCGGAAGTCGTGTGTCTTTGCTTTTTATGCTAAAGTAGAAGCACATGGCCATGAAGCGGAGGGAGACGGATAATGGAACCGTTTGTGCTGGATACAAGGCAGGAAGCAGCGGGAGACGGAGAAGCGGGAGAGCGCCGGGAAGCGGGCGGCGTGATGCGGCGCGGGGAAGCGGCAGGCGGCGTGACGCGGCCGGGCGAAGCGGCGGGAGACGGCGGCGCGCGGGAACGCGGCGACGGGAGCGGTGCGGCGGAAGCGCATGCGGGACGCGGAGCGATGGCGAGCGGGGCGGAGCCGCCGCAGGGCGAAGCGGAGCTGCGGGCGGCGGGTGGCGCGAGCAGCGATGCGCATGGCGCGGCAGGCCATCCGCGGGCGGGTGGCAGGCAGCCCGGCGAAGCGGAGCTGCCGCAGCTGCTGCGCCTGCGCTGGCCCGGCGTGAGCGCCGGCTTCACGACGCGACGCGGCGGCGTGAGCAGACCGCCGTTCGCTTCGCTCAACGGCGGCTTGCACGTCGGCGACGATCCCGCCGACGTTGTGGCCAACCGCGAACGGCTGGCCGCGAGCATCGGCCGGCCGTTCGCGGCGTGCACCTATGCGGAGCAGGTGCACGGAACCAAGGTGCTCGTGGCGACGCACGAGCACCGGGGCCGGGGCCGCGCAACGCGCGAAGACGCGGTGCAGGGCACCGACGCCTTCGTCACCGCGGAGCGCGGCCTGGTGCTGTGCACGCAGTTTGCCGACTGCGTGCCTCTGTTTATTCACGACCCGGTCCGGCAGGTCGTGGGGCTTGCGCACGCTGGCTGGAAGGGCAGCGTGCTCAACATCGCGCAGGCGACGGTGTCGGCGATGGCGCGCGCCTTCGGCAGCCGGCCGCAGGAGCTGCGCGCGGCGGTCGGGCCGTCGATTGGCGTCTGCTGCTACGAGGTCGACGCCACGGTAGCCGACCGGGTGCGCGAGGCGCTGGCTGCCGCCGGAGCGGCCCCGCAAGCGGAAGCCGCCGTGCTGCAGCCGCGGCCAAACGGCAAATTTATGCTGAATTTGCAGGAATTCAACCGAAATCTGCTAGAACAAGCAGGAATTTTGTCGCCTTGTATCGAAGTAACACAGTTATGTACGAGCTGCAGAACCGATTTATTTTTTTCCCACCGCAAGGAGGGCGGTTCCACAGGCCGAATGATCGCTTGGATCGCGCTGGAATGACAGCGAAGATCCCCCCTTTGCTCCGGCGGCGTCAAGCTGCGGGAACGGGCCGCCGGTAAGGGCGAAGCGATGGAAATTGAGGTGCCGGACGATGAGTTTACGAGAACGAATAGAAGCAGTCGAGCGGTCGATCGCCGCCGCTTGCGCCCGAGCCGGGCGCAGCCGGGAGGAAGTGCGGACGATCGCTGTGACCAAATATGTATCGCTGGCGACAACGCGAGCGGCGATGGACGAAGGGTTGCTCGATATTGGCGAGAACCGCTGGCAGGACGTAAAGCCCAAATGGGAGGCGCTGCACGAGCGGGGCACATGGCATTTTATCGGTCATTTGCAAACAAACAAAGTCAAGGATGTCATCGGCAAATTCGCCTACATCCATTCGCTGGACCGCAGCTCGCTGGCGCAGGAGCTGAATCGCCAGGCCGGAGCGCGCGGGCAAACCGTGCGAGCGTTCATTCAAGTGAACGTTTCGGGGGAACAAACGAAATACGGGCTGCATCCCGACGAGCTGACGGCTTTTGCCGAGGAGCTTCGCGGGCTGGAGCATATCCATATTGAAGGTCTGATGACGATGGCGCCTTACGATAGCGAGCCCGAAGCGGCGAGGCCGGTATTTCGCGGACTCCGCGACCTGCGTGACCGGCTCAACGGACAAGCCGTTTTGCCCTATGAGGTCAAGCATCTGTCAATGGGCATGTCCGGCGATTTTGAAGTGGCCATCGAGGAGGGCGCAACCTGGATTCGTCTGGGCTCGGTGCTCGTAGGCAAGGAATAATCCAGTCGTTAAAGGAGGAACAGCGGGATGGGCGTTATGAATCGGTTTATGAATTTTTTGGGCTTGCAGGAAGAAGAGGAAATCGTCGAGCGCGAACGAATCGTCGAAACGGCGGAAGAACCTGAAACCAATCCGTATGAGCTTCGTAATAAAAACAAGGGCAATGTGGTCAGCATCCATTCGCAAAAAAATACGCGCGTCGTGCTTAGCGAACCCCGCTCCTACGACGAGACGCAGGAAATTGCGGATCACTTGCGTTCGCGCCGCGCCGTCGTCGTTAATTTGCAGCGGGTGCGCCCGGATCAAGCCATCCGCATCGTCGATTTTCTGAGCGGAACGGTATACGCTTTGAATGGGTCTATTTCCAAGCTTGGGGCGAACATTTTCTTGTGCACGCCGGATTCCGTAGATATTCATGGCCATATCTCCGAGATAATAAGCGAGGACTAGACGCATATCCTGACATTGAGGTGATTGCGCCAGTGCTTTACGTGGATTACTATTTGAATCTGCTAATGGAGATTTACTACTTCATGATTATCGGCTACATCTTGCTGTCCTGGGTGCCGAGCGCGAGGGACAGCTTTATCGGCGAGCTGCTCGGCAAGGCCGTTGAGCCTTATTTGTCCCCGTTCCGGAGAATCATTCCGACGCTGGGATTCATCGATCTGTCGCCGATTGTGGCGCTGATTGCGCTGAGGTTCGTTGTAGGCGGATTGCTAGCCGTCATTCATTTTATCGTAGGAGTGTTTTAATGTGCAGAAGGACGTTTACGTCCATTTTCATCCGGATGAACATCATTTCGTAGACCAAGCCTGGGAATGGGTCGAGCGGGCCGCGGAGCAGCATTCTGTGAAGCGGACGGATTTCCTCGATCCGCGTCAGGCTTTTATATTGACTACGCTGGTCAATCGCCATCCCGACGTCCAATGCCGCTGGGAAGGCGGCTATCCGGAGGCGGAGCGCAAGCGCGCGCTGATTGCCCCGGATTATCGCGTGCTGGACGACGAGGACATGGGCATCGTCGTGCTGGCCGTATCGTCAGGCGACGGCAAGTTTCTGGAGCTGGAGCACGGCGATTATATGGGCGCCATTCTGGGGCTTGGCATGAAGCGGGACAAGGTCGGCGATATCCATGTCATTGAAGGCGGCTGTCACTGTCTGGTTACCGCCGATGCCGCCGATTATTTGCATCTGAATTTGTCGCAGGTGCACCGCGTTCATGTGCGGACCGAGCTGTTGCCGCTGGCGCAGCTGCAAACGGCGTCCGTTCGGCTGGAGGAGCTGCAGCTGTCGGTGGCTTCGATGCGGCTGGACGGGATTGTCGGCGACGTCTTCCGGCTGAGCCGGGCGAAGGCGCTGCTGCCGATTCAGGCCGGGCGCTGCCGCGTGAACTGGAAGCAGGAAGAGGACCCGAGCAAGCCGTTGAAGGAAGGCGATCTGGTATCGATGCAGGGCTTTGGCCGCTTCAAGGTGCTGGAGGTGGAGGGCGTTACAAAAAAGGGCAGAATCCGCGTGAAAATCGGCAAATATGCATAAACTAGCAATATTTCCGCGAGCTATGCAGGATTTTCTTGTTTTCTGTCGAACATCAAAGGATGACGAAACCGGGTAACGCGGCCCGACCCACTTTTTCAGGAGGTGCACCAATGCCATTAACGCCATTGGACATACATAACAAGGAGTTTTCCCGCTCGTTTCGCGGTTACGATGAAGACGAAGTCAACGAATTTCTCGATCAGGTCATCAAGGATTACGAGGCGCTGATTCGCGAAAATAAAGATTTGCAGAACCAGATGCTGACGCTCCAGGAGCGTCTGGATCATTTTGTTCACATCGAAGAAACGCTGAGCAAAACGATCATCGTCGCCCAAGAAGCAGCGGACGAGGTCAAAAACAACGCGAAGAAGGAAGGCCAGCTCGTGCTCAAGGAAGCCGAGAAAAACGCCGACCGGATAATTAACGAGGCGCTGGTGCGCTCGCGCAAAATCGCGCTGGAAACCGAAGAGCTCAAGAAGCAGGCTTCGATCTACCGCACGCGCTTCCGCGCGCTGCTCGAAGCGCAGCTGGAGCTGCTTAACAACGAGGGCTGGAGCTCGATGCAGATGGATTTGTCGGAGGAATAGGCAGAAGCCTTCGCGCATCATAGGCGAATCCCGTATTGACTTTTGTTTGACAAATGGGCTATACTCTCTGTTAATATGAATCGACATATCGCAAAGCGATGACTGGAACAAGTAGGATGTGTCCGCAGATTCAGCGAGCCGGGGGTTGGTGCAAGCCCGGTGTCTGCAGCGTGCCGAATATCATCCAGGAGCGTCTCTTGAACGCGTAAAGCCAAGTAGAGAGCATCGGGTCATGCCGTTATCCATGATCGAGTGAAAGAGCCGTTTTGCCCCAGCGCCACGCGCGCATGGGTGGAGACGCTTTTTAACGAGGGTGGTACCGCGAGCAAACTTCTCGTCCCTTTCAGGGGATGGGGAGTTTTATTTTTTTGTGTAGAGAAATGGAGTGACGTGAGATGGATTATGGCAAAACATTAAATTTGCTGCAAACCGATTTTCCGATGCGCGGCAATTTGCCGCAGGCTGAGCCCAAGCTGCAGGCCCAGTGGGAAGCGGACGATATTTACGCCAAGGTGCAGGAAAGCCGTCAGGGTCGTCCGACGTTCATCCTGCATGACGGACCGCCGTATGCGAACGGCGACATTCATATCGGCCATGCGCTGAATAAGGTGCTCAAGGACGTTATCGTGCGCTTCAAAACGTTGCAGGGCTTCCGCGCGCCGTTCGTTCCCGGCTGGGATACGCACGGTTTGCCGATCGAGCAGGCGATCTCGAACAGCGGCAAGGCCGACCGCAAAAAGATGAGCGTGTCCGAGTTCCGCAATTACTGCGAAGCTTATGCGCTCGAATGGGTGGAAAAGCAAAAGGCGCAGTTCAAGCGTCTGGGTGTTCGCGGTGACTGGAACAATCCGTACATCACGCTGCAGCCGGAATATGAAGCGCAGCAAATCCGCGTTTTTGGCCAAATGGTCGATAAAGGTTATATCTACAAAGGCCTGAAGCCGGTCTACTGGTCGCCTTCCTCGGAAAGTGCGCTGGCGGAAGCGGAAATCGAATATATGGAAAAAACATCGTCTTCGATCTATGTCGCCTTCCCGGTCAAGGATGGTAAAGGCAAGCTGCCGCAGGACGCCGCTATCGTCATCTGGACGACGACGCCGTGGACGCTGCCGGCGAATCTGGGCATCAGCCTGCATCCCGAATTCGACTATGCGATTGTCGAAGCGGACGGCGGCAAATATGTGCTGGCGCAAGGACTGCTGGAAACGGCGTCCAAAGAAATCGGCTGGAGCAACGTGTTGGTGCTGGGTACGGTCAAAGGCAGCGAGCTGGAATACGCAACCTGCCGTCACCCGTTCTATGACCGCGAATCGCTGGTGATGGTCGGCGAGCACGTGACCTTGGAAGCCGGTACGGGCTGCGTGCATACGGCGCCGGGCCACGGCGAAGACGACTTTGCCATCGGCCAACGTTATAACATCGGCGTCTTGTGTCCGGTCGACGATCAGGGGCATTTTACGGCAGAGGCGCCGGGCTTTGAGGGCGTGTTTTATGAGAAGGGCAGCAAACTGGTAATGGAAAAGCTGCAGGAAGCCGGCTTGCTGCTCAAGCAAGGCGAAATCCGTCACCAATACGCGCATGACTGGCGCACGAAGAAGCCGGTCATCTACCGGGCGACCGAGCAGTGGTTCGCGTCGATCGATAAGTTCCGTCAGGAAATGCTCGATGAGATCAAGCAGGTGAAATGGACGCCGCATTGGGGCGAAATCCGCCTGCACAACATGATCGCCGAGCGCGGCGACTGGTGCATCTCGCGTCAACGGGCGTGGGGCGTGCCGATTCCGATCTTCTACTGCCGCAGCTGTAACGAGCCGCTCGTCAATGAAACGACCATCGAGCATGTGGCGCAGCTGTTTGCTGCCGAGGGCTCGAACGCCTGGTTTATCCGCGATGAAAAGGAGCTGCTGCCGGCGGGGACGGCTTGTCCGAAATGCGGACATCACGAATTCCGCAAGGAAACGGACATCATGGACGTCTGGTTCGACTCCGGCTCCAGCCACGTTGGCGTGCTGGAAACGCGGCCTGAGCTGGAATGGCCGGCCGATCTGTATCTGGAAGGCTCGGACCAATACCGCGGCTGGTACAACTCGTCGCTGATCACGGGCGTTGCCGTACGCGGCAAATCGCCGTATAAGGGCATTTTGAGCCACGGCTTTACGCTCGACGGCGAAGGGCGCAAGATGTCCAAATCGCTGGGTAACACGGTCGATCCGGCTCAAGTGTGCAACAAGCTGGGCGCGGATATTTTGCGGCTGTGGGTCGCTTCGGTCGACTATCAGGCGGATGTGCGCATTTCCGATAACATTTTGAATCAAATCACGGAAGTGTACCGCAAAATCCGCAATACGCTGCGCTTTCTGCTTGGCAATCTCAGTCATTTCAACCCCGCGACCGATCAAGTGCCGTCCGGACAGCTGTCCGAGCTCGACCGCTTTGCGCTGATCCGTCTGAACCGGATGATCGACAAGGTTGTTGCCGCTTATGATGCCTATGAATTCCATGTCGTCTACCAGACGATTCATCATTTCTGCGCTGTAGAGCTCAGCTCGTTTTATCTCGACATCATCAAAGACCGCCTCTACGCCGATGCGCCGAATGCAGCCGCCCGCCGAGCTTCGCAAACCGTCTTGTACCAGACGCTGGTTGCGATCACAACGCTGATCTCGCCGATCCTTCCGCATACAGCCGACGAGGTGTGGAAATACATTCCGGGCGTGGAGCTGCCAAGCGTTCAGTTGGCTGAGCTGCCGCAAGTACAACGTCAACTGTTCGATGAGCAGTTGGAGGATAAATGGAGCCGTTTCCTCGATGTTCGCGACGAGGTGCTGAAGGCGCTGGAAGAAGCGCGCAAGGAGAAGGTCATCGGCAACTCGCTTGGCGCTGCCGTTCATTTGTACCCCGACAGCGAGACCCGTGCGCTGCTGGACCAATTTACGCAGTTGGACCAATTGTTCATCGTATCCGCTGTCGTGGTGCACGAGCCTGGCTCGGCGCTGCCGGACCCGCTGTACCGGGCCGAGGGATTGGGAATCGGCGTTGCCGTCGCGGAAGGCGAGAAGTGCGAGCGCTGCTGGATAGTGACTCCGGAAGTCGGGCACAGTAAAGAACACCCGACTCTGTGCGTGCGCTGCAACGACGTCGTTACTGCGCATCATCACGAGTGAGCGTTCAATCATTTCGTTACATGGACAGTCGGACAGACCGTTTCAACCACGGAAGGACGGGGATTTACAAATCCCCGTTTTCCCTGTCGGGCTCCAGCAACGGATCGCCTTCGCCACTGTTGATATAGTCGCGATACGCCTTGCTGCGCACAATGGTGACCTCTTGACCGTACAAGTCGGTGGCGACGAAATTTTCATACGATTCAACAAAGCCCTCATGGTCTTCGGCATCAACGTACATGTCCTTGTAATCGTCGACATTCGGATTTCCCGCCATTGCTGGCGTGTTGGACGTGCCCCAGCTGGCCACGATTTGCCAGGCATCTTCGCCGTCAAATTCGACTTGATCTTTTTGCTCGCGCCGGCTGGACCGGCCGAACGGAGGCGTCAGCACCTTTTCCTCGACCGGGCGGCGGTACGAGATATGCGGATCGGGAACATGCGCCTTGCAGTAGAGCGTCGTCGGAATCGCCTGCAGCCGTTCGAACGGAATCGGCTCCCCGCACAGCACGCACAGTCCGTAGTCGCCTTGCTCCAGATGAGCGAGCGCTTCGTTCACTTGAATCAAATGGAACTCAGCATGCTCGTTTAATGCGATGTCCTTGCCCCGCTCATAGATTTCCGTAGCGAGATCCCCGGGATGATTATCGTACATCGACAGATCGCCGGTATTGTCCCGGAAGGATTCGCTCAAGCCGTAATGCTCGTTCAGATCGAAATGCTTCTCCAGATCAAGCTTTTCCTCCAAAAGCTGAAGATTCAGCTCGCGTATCTGTGGCTTGGTCAAATGATTCATGCGGTAACAGCCCCTTTCTACAAGGTGTATCCTCTACCGTTATAGTTCCGAGCAACCGCTTTTTTTAGTGAGGTAATTCCTTGCATTCAAGGTCTAAGGAGGGAATCGCGTGCTCAAGTATTACAAGTTCTACCTCTACGCGCTCATCGCGTTTATTCTGGATCAGGCGAGCAAGTGGCTGATTGTCAAATATGTGACGATTGACGAGCAGATTCCGGTGCTCGGGGAATTTTTCCAGATTACGTCGCATCGCAACCGTGGCGCGGCGTTCGGGATTTTGCAAAACCAGCGCTGGTTTTTCATCGTCGTGACGCTGGTCGTCGTCTCGGGTATTATCTGGTACAGCCTGCGTACAATCCGCGAGGACAAAAAGCTGCTCTCGTTTTCGCTGGCGCTCATTCTCGGGGGCGCGCTGGGCAACTTTTTTGACCGGGCCTTGTTCGGGCAAGTCGTCGACTTTTTACAATTGCATTTTCAATTCTCCTTGTTCGGCAAAGCGGTCGATTATTATTTCCCGATTTTCAATGTGGCCGATTCGGCGATTTGCGTCGGGGTCGCGCTGATTTTCATCGATTCGCTGATCAGCTGGCGGCAGGAGAGCAAAGGAGCGTCTCATGAGCACAAACCCGATCTCCCTTGAGCCGGACGCGTCGGAGCCGTTGGAGTGGACGGCTGACGCCGAGCTGGCCGGAGAACGCATCGATAAGTTTCTCAGCGAAGCGCTGGGCGGCGACGTATCGCGCACCCAGGTGCAGGGCTGGCTGAAGGATGGCTGCGCCGCGGTGAACGGCAAGCCGGTGAAGCCGAATTACAAGCTGGCGGCCGACGACCGGATCGTGCTGACGATTCCGGAGCCTGCCGACGTGGAGCTGGCGCCTGAGCCGATTCCGCTCGATGTTGTCTACGAGGACGCCGATGTCATCGTCGTCAACAAGCAGCGCGGCCTCGTTGTCCATCCCGCGCCCGGTCATTATGCCGGCACGCTGGTCAACGCGCTGCTCCATCACTGCCGCGACTTGTCCGGCATTAACGGGGTGCTGCGTCCCGGCATCGTGCACCGCATCGATAAGGACACGTCGGGCCTGATCATGGCGGCCAAAAACGACAAGGCCCATGCGGGACTCGCCGAGCAGCTCAAAGCGCACACGGTCAACCGCAAATACGTCGCGGTCGTGCACGGCAACGTGCCGCACGATCAGGGAACGATCGACGCGCCGATCGGACGCGATACGGCCGACCGCAAGATGTATACGGTGACGGACAAAAACAGCAAGCATGCGGTGACGCATTTTGCCGTGCTGGAGCGTTTTGGCGATTACACGCTGGTCGAGCTGATGCTGGAAACCGGCCGTACGCACCAGATTCGCGTTCATATGAAATTCATCGGACACCCGCTTGTCGGAGATCCGATGTACGGACGCAGCAAAGGCATGACGATGGACGGACAAGCGCTGCACGCTGCGGTGCTCGGGTTCAGCCATCCGCGGACGGGTGAGTCGCTGCTTTTCGAGGCGCCAATGCCGCCCGACATGCAAGAGCTGCTGCAGCGGATTCGCAGCCGCTAGAAAGTGCAAATTTTCGGCGAATCGGTCCATTCACTGCTTTTCATCAGAGCGTTATCATGATAAAGTATTAGACGGTATATTGACTACGGACAAACGATCGATGACCAAATTCATTCCAGATAAGGTGGTAGCAATGGCAAAAATCAATCAGAACTACTTGCAGCTGCAAGGCAGCTATTTGTTTGCGGAAGTAACGAGAAGAAGAACGAAATTTATCGCGGAAAATCCGAACGCTCCGCTCATCAGCCTCGGCCTTGGCGACGTGACGCGCCCGCTTCCGGAAGCGGTTATCACTTCGCTGCACGGCGCAGTGGACGAGATGGCCAATGCCGCTACGTTCCGTGGCTACGGCCCGGAGCAGGGCTATGACTTTTTGCTGGAGCAAATCGCGCACAACGATTACGCTTCCCGCGGCATCGATATTGCCAAAAACGAAGTGTTCGTCAGCGACGGCTCGAAATGCGACGTAGCGAACATTCAGGAAATTTTCAGTCTTGATAGCATCGTGGCTGTTCAGGACCCGGTTTACCCGGTTTATGTCGACAGCAACGTAATGGCCGGTCGTTCCGGCACGTTCAATAAAGAAACGAACCGTTACAATAACATCGTCTACCTGCCGTGCACGGCAGAAAACAACTTCAAGCCGGAGCTGCCCAAGCAAAAGGTCGATCTGATCTACCTGTGCTACCCGAACAATCCGACGGGCATGACGTTGACGAAGGAAGAGCTGAAGGTCTGGGTCGACTACGCACGCGAGAACAACGCGATCATCCTGTTCGACTCCGCCTATGAAGCTTACATTCAGGAAAAGGACGTTCCACACAGCATTTACGAGGTGGAAGGGGCGAAGGAAGTCGCGATCGAGTTCCGTTCCTTGTCTAAAACAGCCGGCTTTACCGGCACGCGCTGCGCGTACACCGTGGTGCCTCGCGAGCTGAAGGCGCGCGATGAAGACGGCAATGAAATCGTCGTCAACGATCTGTGGAACCGCAGACAAACGACCAAGTTCAACGGCGTTTCCTACATTACGCAAAAAGGTGCAGCCGCGATCTACAGCGCGGAAGGCAAAGCCCAAATCGCCGGTCTGGTCGACTACTACATGACCAATGCCAAAATCATCCGCGAAGGCATCGCCGCACAAGGGATTGAAGTGTACGGCGGCGTCAACGCGCCTTACATCTGGCTGAAAACGCCAAACGGCCTCGGCTCGTGGGAGTTTTTCGACAAGCTGCTGACGGAAGCGCACATCGTCGGTACGCCGGGTGTCGGCTTCGGCCAGTCCGGCCAGGGCTACTTCCGCCTGACGGCTTTCGGTACGCGCGAAAATACGGAAAAAGCGGTTGAGCGCTTCAAATCGCTCAGCCTGTAAGATTAGCAGCAAGATCGGGCTCGCAGTGCGGTTCCTCCGGGACCGGCTGTGGGCTTTTTTGCATAGTCGAAAGGAGGGACGTTATGGCACGCGTGTTGTTTATTAATGTCGGTTCGGAAGGACATATCAATCCTACGGTTGGCGTCGTGCAGGAGCTGGTTGCGCGCGGCGATGAAGTCGTGTACGTGTGTGTGGAAGCGTTTCGCGAGCGGATGGAGCGGGCAGGCGCTTCTTTGCGGACGCTGGACGGTCAGCGGTTCATTCAAGCGTTTATTGCCGGGGGCCGCAGGTATGTGCTGGAGCGTGTGAACGGCTTGCTGCATACGGCCGATATCGTGATTCCGAGCGTGCTGGAGCAGCTCGCCGGCGAGCGGTTCGATTATTTGATCCACGACTCGATGTTCGGCTGCGGACGGCTGCTGGCGCAAATGCTCAAGCTGCCGGCGATTTGCTCCTGTACGTCCTTTGCACAAACGCGGGATTCGTTCGAGCGGGAAATGGCTTCGTTTTTCGACAGCGTCCCTGCGGAGGTCGCCGGTCCGATTCAAGAGCAGTTTGAGCGTTTGGCTGCTGGCATCCAAGAGCGCTATCAGGTGCAGGTGGGCTCGCCTTACGAGGTGTTTTGCAATCCGGCTCCGCTGACGCTCGTGTATACGACTCGCGCGTTTCAGCCCGAGGGGGAGAGCTTTGACGCTTCGTACCGTTTTGTCGGTCCGTCGATTGCGCCGCGCTTCGCGGCGGAGCGCTTGGAGCTGGATGCGGTGAAGGGTAAAAGCCTCCTTTATATTTCACTGGGAACCGTGTTTAATCAGGCGGTCGATTTCTACAAGCTTTGCTTTGAAGCGCTAGGGGACACGGAGCATACGGTTGTGATGGCGGTTGGCAGCCGGACGCCGGTCAGCGATCTGGGCGTCATTCCTGCTAATTTCATCGTTCGGCCGTATGTGCCGCAAACGGAGCTGCTGCCGCACGTTCGGCTGTTTGTGACGCATGGCGGCATGAACAGCGTCCACGAGGCACTGTATGCCGGGGTTCCGCTCGTTGTCGTCCCGCAAAGCGCCGACCAGCCGGTCATTGCCCGTCAGGTGGCCCGGCTTGGTGCGGGCGTTGCGCTGGACATGTCGGACTTGTCGGTCACCCGGCTGCGCGAGGCTGTCGACCGGGTTGCGGGCAGCGCTGCGTTTCGAGATGCGGCTGCCGCCATAGGGGCGAGCTTCCGGGAAGCGGGCGGGTATCGTCAGGCGGCCGATGAGCTGGCTGCGTTTACGCGCCCTTAACGGCCGTAGCGGGTTTGCGGCAGCGCCCTTAGAAGTCCGGTGAACAACCAGTGTCCTCCGGTCGATAGCGGTTTCCACTCGCTGTTGTAGCCGGATTTTTCGATGGAATGACCCCGTTTGGGGTAAAAATCCGCCTACAAAGGCGACCGCTGACGCTGTTCCAACTCCCTATCGACTCTCCGGCCACTTGTTCACCGGACTTTTAGGGTATCGCAAGGAAGGAGCAGGCTACCGCACTCACAATAGCGAGGCTGGCGGTAAGGGAAGCCTCCGCAGCGCTTTTGTACAACGAACAGAAGGTCAACCCGTTTCAGCCGCTGGCTGGCAGGTTGACCTTCTTTGGGTTGCGCTGATCCGTAAGGATCGGCAGTCAAGCTGATGGAACTGACCGGGGGCAGGACTAGCCGACATCGGCCCCTGCGGTTTGTCCGGCGAACTGGCTATTGTACAAATCGGCGTAGAAGCCGTGAAGCGCCAGCAGCTCCTCATGCGTGCCCTGCTCGATCACGCTGCCGTGATTCATTACCAGAATCAGGTCGGCGTCGCGAATCGTCGACAAGCGATGGGCGATCACGAAGCTTGTGCGGCCCTTCATCAAATCGTTCATCGCCCGCTGGATCGACAGCTCGGTCCGCGTATCGACGCTGCTCGTCGCTTCATCGAGAATCAGCATGGCCGGATCGGCGAGAATGGCGCGGGCAATCGTCAGCAGCTGCTTTTGGCCATGCGACAGATTGGAGGCTTCTTCATTGAGCACGGTATCGTAGCCGTCCGGCAGCGTGCGGATGAAATGGTCGGCATACGCCGCTTTGGCCGCGCGCACGATGTCCGCTTCGCTTGCGCCTTCGCGACCGTAAGCGATGTTGTCGCGAATCGTGCCGTTAAACAGCCACGTATCCTGCAGCACCATGCCGAACAGGCTGCGCATGCGCGAGCGCTGCATATCGCGGATATCGACGCCGTCGATGGCGATGCGTCCGCCGCTCAGCTCGTAGAAGCGCATCAGCAGATTGACGAGCGTTGTTTTGCCTGCGCCGGTCGGTCCGACAATCGCCACTGTCTGGCCGGGGCGTACATCGATGTTTAATCCGGTCAGCAGCGGCGCGTCCGGCTTGTAAGCGAAGTGTACGTTTTCAAAGGCCACGCTGCCGCGGGGCTGGCTCAACGCCGCTGCATCCGGCTTGTCGCGTTCTTCCTCCGGTTCGTCCAGCAGCTCGAAGACGCGTTCGGCTGCAGCAATCGTCGACTGGATGATGTTGGCGATGTTTGCGGCCTGGGAGATCGGCATGCCGAATTGGCCGGAATATTGGATAAACGCTTGCACATCGCCAATCTGAATGGCTTGCTGGGTGACGAGAATGCCGCCGATGACGCTGACAAGCACGTACCCGATGTTGCTGATAAACGTCATGACCGGCATGATCAGACTGCTGATGAACTGGGCCTTCCAGCCGGACTGATACAGCCGTTCGTTGATTTCGTTAAAGCGGTCGACGGATTTGCGTTCATGTCCGAACGCCTTGACGATGGTATGTCCGGTGTACATTTCTTCAACGTGGCCGTTCAACTCGCCGAGGGTGCGTTGCTGGCCGATAAAATACGGCTGCGAGCGCTTGGCGATGATGCGCGTGGCCAGAATGCTCAGCGGCAGCGTAATAATCGTTGCCAGCGTCAATATCGGGCTGATTGTCAGCATCATGATGATGATGCCGACCAGCGTGACCAGCGAGGTGATCAGCTGGGTCAAGCTTTGCTGCAGCGTCGAGCTGATCGTATCGATATCGTTCGTGGCCCGGCTCATAATATCGCCGTGGCTGCGGTTATCGAAAAACGACAGCGGCACACGGGTCAGCTTTTCGCTGACGTGGCTGCGCAGGTCGTAGACGACGCGTTGGGTCACCTTGATCATCACCCACTGCTGAATGTAGCTCAGCACGGAGCTGAGCACGTATAGCGCAGCCAGCCAAAGGACGATATGCCCGATGGCGGTAAAATCGATCTTTGCCCCGGCCACGCCCTTGAGCTTGGCCATCGAGCCTTCAAACAGCTTCGTCGTGGCATGGCCCATCAGCTTGGGGCTGACGATGCTGAACACGGTGCTGAGCACCGCCATCAGCAGCACAAAGGCGAGCCGGAAGCGGTAGGGCCTCATATAGCCAAACAAGCGCTTGAGTGTTCCTTTGAAGTTCTTCGCTTTTTGCGGCGGCATGCCGATCGGTCCGCCGCCGAAGGGGCGGCCGCCGGGTCCTGGGCCGAAGCCGCCCGGCCCGCCTGCGGGTTTGCGTTGTTCACTCATGCGATCTCCTCCTCCGACAGCTGGGAAGCGACGATTTCGCGGTAGACGCCGCAGCTGTTGAGCAGCTCGCGATGCGTGCCGATACCGGCGATCCGGCCTTCCTCCAGCACGAGAATACGGTCGGCGTCGCGGATCGTGCTGACCCGCTGGGCGACGATCAGCACGGTAGCGTTCGCCGTTTCCTTCCGCAGCGCTTCCCGCAGCCGGGCGTCCGTCTTGAAGTCGAGCGCCGAAAAGCTGTCGTCGAAGACGTAAATGTCCGGGCGGCGTACGAGCGCGCGCGCGATGGCAAGCCGCTGCTTCTGGCCGCCGGACAGATTGGTGCCGCCTTGGGTGACGGCCGACGCGTAGCCATCCTTCATTTCTTCGATGAAGGATGCGGCTTGCGCCGTTTCGGCAGCTGCCCGCACCTCGTCGTCAGTAGCGGCTTCACGCCCGAAACGAATGTTGCTGGCGACGGTGCCGGAGAACAGGACGGCCTTTTGCGGCACGAAGCCGATCCGTTCGCGCAGGCTCTCCAGATCGGCGTCGCGCACGTCCTGGCCGTTGACGCGAATCGAGCCGCTCTCGGCGTCGTAGAAGCGCAGCAGCAGGTTCAGCAGCGTGGACTTGCCGGAGCCGGTGCCGCCGATGATGGCCGTCACCTCGCCCGGCTTCGCCTGGAAGCTGATGCCGGTCAGCGCGGGCTGCTCGGCGCCGGGGTAGCGGAAGCTCACGTCGTCGAACTCGATCAGGCCGGTCGCGGCTTCTGTCAGGCTATCGCCGGCTGCCTCCCCGGAGCGGCCAGCACCGGCCGCGGTGCCGTCAGCAACGTCGCTTTGGCCCGATGCTGCACGAGTCTCTTGCGCAGTATGGCCTGTCGTTCCCTGGCGCTCTGCCGTGTTGACGATGCTTGGCGTCATGCCGAGCACTTCGCGCAGGCGGGTCGCCGAAGCGGAAGCGCGCGGAATCATCATGAAGATCATCGTCATCATGAACATGGAAAACATAATTTGCATCGCGTATTGAATGAAGGCCATCAAATCGCCGACCTGCATATGGCCGGCATCGATGCGCAAGCCGCCGTACCAGAGGATCACGACGACGGAAAGATTGAAAATCAACATCATGACCGGCATCATCGTGCCGACAATCAAGCCGACCCGGGTTGCCGTACGCGTGAAATCGACGTTTGCATCATCGAAGCGCGCCGTTTCATGCGCCGAGCGATTGAAGGCGCGGATGACCCGGATGCCGGTTAAATGCTCGCGCAAGACGAGATTGAGCCGGTCGATTTTCAGCTGCATGGCTTTGAATAGCGGCACGCCCTTCATCATAATGAAAGCAATGGCCGCAGCGAGCACCGGAATGACGGCAATCAGCACGATCGCCAGCCGGGCGTCCTTGACGACGGACATGATTACGCCGCCAATCAGCATCGTTGGCGCGCCGATGAACATGCGCATCATGACGACAACCTGCTGCACCTGCGTAATGTCGTTGGTGGTGCGGGTGATCAGCGACGAAGTTCCCAGCTTGTCAAACTCCTGCAGGGAGAAGCTTTCCACATGCCCGAACACGGCGGAGCGCAGGGAGGCCCCGAAGCCGGCCGCCGAACGGGACAACAGATAGCTGGCCACAAAGACGCACAAGGTCGCGCCTGCGGCCACGAGCAGCATCAAGCCGCCGGCCTTCCATATGTAGCCCGTATCTCCGTGGATGACCCCGATGTCGACGATGTCGGAAAGCAAGGTCGGCAGGTACAGTTGAGCCAGCGATTGCAGCAGCATCAGCACGACGACCGCCGTCAATTGGCCACTGTACGGCCGCAAATAGCCAAACAGCTTGAACATTCGGATAAATCCCCTCCAAAATTATTTCGTGTGCGATATGTCGTGTACGAAATATATCGTATGTGTTATAATCAGCTTTGTCAATATGGTCGTGTTCTACACGGTACGTAAAGGAGAACAACAACGCTATGAGAACGGAAGACGCCAAAAAAATTCGCGAAGCAATCGGTAGGCTGCATCGTTTTTTTCACACGCTGTCGCGCGGCGTCGATCAGCACGACGGCACCAGCAGCATCACGATCGCCCAGGTCGCGGTTTTACGCGCCGTCCATCATCATCCCGGGTTGACCATGAAGGAGCTGAAGGAGCGGATGGGGCTGGCGCACAGCACCATTTCCGGCATCGTCGACCGGCTTGAGCTCAAGCAATTAATTGAAAGGCGAGTCGATGCGAACGACAAGCGGTTCACCAGACTGTATGTGAATCCTGAAGTTCAATCTTATATGATGCATCAGCGGGTACAATTGATCGACAAGTCGCTGTCGACCTATGTCGAAGCGGCCAGCGACCAAGAGCTGGAGGAGATTCACCGCGCTTTGCAAACGCTGGAGCGATTGTTTTTGGCGAATAGCGACAAAGAAGACGCGTAATTTGTTATTTTTTTGTTGACTTCTTGTGTCGAAAGTGGGATAATTTTTCTAACTTAATAGGCACCTTTAAAATCAGTCCAGAGAGGCTGGCAAGGTCATCGATTCAACGTATAACGAAAGCGCCCGGGCCGTCAGGCTTGTCGTGCGCAAGTTCGGGACAAACATCCTGAACGCCGTTCTATGTTCGCGCGCACAAACTCCTTGCCGATCGACGGCAGGGAGTTTTTTTCTTGAGCGAAGGAGGGAGCGGGCAGTGAACGAGACGGCTGTACACACAATCATGGACGAGATGGCGATTCGCCGGGCTCTGACACGGATTGCGCATGAAATCCTGGAAAAGAATAAGGGCGTGGAAACGTGTACGCTAATCGGTATTCGCACGCGCGGCATTTACTTGGCCCAGCGGGTCGCGGAGCGGATTCTGGAGATTGAAGGCGAGCCGGTTCCCGTCGGGGAAATCGACATCACCTCCTACCGCGACGACCGGATTTCCGTGAAGTCGGTAGAGGGCTTGCCGTGCGGCGGCTCGCTGCACATTCAGGACCGCAAGATCATCCTGTTCGACGATGTGCTGTACACCGGACGAACGGTGAGGGCGGCAATGGACGCGCTGATCGATCTGGGCAGGCCGCAGATGATTCAGCTTGCCGTACTGGTCGATCGCGGACATCGCGAGCTGCCGATCCGGCCGGACTACGTCGGCAAAAACGTGCCGACCTCCAAAAGCGAAAGCATCGAGGTGCTGCTGTCCGAAATCGACGGTAAAGATGAAGTGATTATTCTTCAACAGAGGGGGAAACAGGAGTGAGCATTGTGGAAGCTAGAGCGACCAAGCATTTTCTGGGACTGAAAGGGGTCAGCGCGTCGGAGATTGCGAGCATTCTCGACCGGGCGGCTTACTGGGAGCAGTACCCGACGAAAGTGACGAACCACCTGCAAGGGAAATTCACTGCCAACCTGTTTTTCGAAAATAGTACGAGAACGCGCTTTTCCTTCGAGCTGGCGCAAAAACGGCTTGGCGCCGAGGTGCTGAACTTCTCGGCCGCCGAATCCAGCGTGCAGAAGGGCGAATCGATCTACGATACGGTGCGCACGCTGGAATCGATGGGCATCGACGCCGGGGTGATCCGGCTCAAGCCGATCGGCGTGCTGGCCGAGCTGGCCGAGCGCATCAAGGTGCCGCTGATCAACGCCGGTGACGGCAACAACGAGCACCCGACGCAGGCGCTGCTCGATCTGTACACGATGCGCAAGCATTTCGGCGACCTCAAGGGGCTGACGGTGTCGATTATCGGCGATATCCTGCACAGCCGCGTAGCGCGCTCCAACCTGTGGGCGCTGCAGACGATGGGCGCGAAGGTGCAGTTCTGCGCGCCGGTTAATATGCAGGCTCCGGAGCTGGCCGAGCATGCGCCTTACGTGAGCTTCGAGCAGGCGCTCGCCGCCGACGTCGTGATGATGCTGCGCGTCCAGCTGGAGCGCCACGAGCACGGCATGCTGCGCTCGGCCGAGGAATACCGTGAGCACTACGGGCTGACGGCGGAGCGGGTTGCCCGCATGGCGCCGCACGCGATCATCATGCACCCGGCGCCGGTCAACCGCAACGTCGAGATCGACGACGAAATCGTCGAGCACGAGAAATCGAAGATTTTTACGCAAATCGCCAACGGCGTGCCAATCCGCATGGCCGTCATCGAGCGGACGCTGTCATAAAAAACGGTGAACAAGCTTGCAGCGCATACGGAAACATCATCCGCCTGCTCCGCTGATGTTCACCAAGTTTTTCATAGAAGCTGTTTAAAGTAAAGTATTAAACGGGATATAAGCCAAGGAGGATACAATGGGCATTTGGGTAGTGAACGGTTTTACAGTCAATGCGTTGGACGAGCGTGTGAAGCGTCACTTTTTCATCGAAGACGGCAAGATTGCAAAGGTTCTGGAGGCAGACGGAGCAGCGCCGGATACGGCCGGTCACACGGTCATCGACGCCGCAGGCAAGCTGGTTGCGCCGGGCTTTATCGACATGCACGTGCATTTGCGCGAGCCGGGCTTCGAGCATAAGGAAACGATCGCTACGGGCACGCGCTCGGCGGCGCGGGGCGGCTTCACGACTGTGGCCTGCATGCCGAATACGCGGCCGGTCATCGACACGCCGGAGACAGTTCGCTATATCCTCGATAAAGCGGCCGAGGCGGGCGGCGTACGCGTGTTGCCTTACGGCAGCATTACCAAAAACGAGCTCGGCCGCGAGCTGACCGATTTTGCTGCGCTGAAGGAAGCGGGAGTCGTCGGCTTCACGGACGACGGCGTCGGCGTGCAAAGCGCGCAAATGATGAAGGACGCGATGGCTTTGGCCCATTCGATGGACATGCCGATCATCGCGCACTGCGAAGACAACACGCTGGTCGAAGGCGCGCCGGTGACGGACGGGGCTTTTGCCCGCAAGCACGGGCTCAAGGGCATCCCGAACGAATCGGAAGCGATCCACGTCGGCCGCGACGCACTTCTGGCCGAAGCGACGGGCGTGCATTATCACGTCTGCCACGTCAGCACCGAGATGTCGGTCCGGCTGATTCGTCTCGCCAAGCAAAACGGCGTGCGCATCACCGCAGAGGTATGCCCGCATCATCTGCTGCTGTCCGATGAAGACATTCCGGGCCTGGACGCCAACTGGAAAATGAACCCGCCGCTGCGCACGCCGCGCGATGTGCAGGCGGTCATCGAAGGTCTGGAGGACGGCACCATCGACATCATTGTCACCGACCATGCGCCGCACAGTGAAGAAGAGAAGGAAAAGGGTATGATGCTCGCGCCATTCGGCATTTTGGGCTTTGAAACGGCCTTCCCGCTCCTGTACTCGAAGTTCGTAGCCACAGGCAAATGGACGCT
The DNA here is from genome assembly GCF_004514475.2 of Paenibacillus athensensis. GTDB lineage: Bacteria > Bacillota > Bacilli > Paenibacillales > NBRC-103111 > Paenibacillus_AL > Paenibacillus_AL athensensis. The sequence goes on from NZ_MYFO02000017.1 coordinate 49,316, forward strand.
CGGCTTCCTCGTCGAGCGGATGACGGCCAAGCCGGCCCAAGTGTTCGGCCTGCCGTACGGCACGCTTGAGGTTGGCAGCGCAGCCGATCTCACCGTCGTCGATCTCGACACGCCTCGCGAGGTGTTGAAAGAAGAAATTGTTTCGAAAAGCAAAAACACGCCGTTTATCGGCTGGCAGCTGCAGGGCTGGCCGGTCGCAACGATAGCATCAGGCAACATCGTCTGGTCGTAAGCCGCAAGAGAGCGGCGGGGCCGGATTTCGGATGAAAAGCAAGATAAGCGGTTTGACAAAAGTGAAGGAGCTGAAAAACATGCAGGCAAGATTGTTGCTGGAAGACGGCACGCTGTTTACTGGAAAATCATTCGGTAGCGAGGGCGACTCCGTCGGCGAGGTTGTATTCAATACGGGAATTACCGGATATCAGGAGGTGCTCTCCGATCCGTCCTACTGCGGTCAAATCGTGACGATGACGTATCCGCTCATCGGCAACTACGGTGTGATCCGCGATGATTTCGAATCGGTGCGTCCGTTCATCCACGGCTTCGTCGTGCGCGAGCACGAAGAAGTGCCGAGCAACTGGAGAGCGCAATACACGCTGGGCAGCCTTTTGAAAGAATACGGCATTATCGGCATCAGCGGCATCGATACCCGCATGCTGACCCGCAAAATCCGCCATCACGGCGTCATGAAGGGGCTGCTCACGACCTCGAACCGCTCGGTAGCGGAGCTGACCGAAATGCTGCGCGGCGAAAAGCTGATCACCGATCAGGTAGCCCGCGTCTCCACCAAAAGCGTATTCGGCGCACCGGGCCACAAAGAGCGCATCGTGCTGGTTGACTTCGGCGCAAAAAGCGGCATCATCCGCGATCTGAGCAAGCGCGATTGCGACGTTGTCGTCGTGCCTCACACAGCGACGGCTGAGCAAATCCGCCGACTTGCTCCGGACGGCATCCTGCTGTCCAACGGCCCTGGGGACCCGAAAGACGTGCTGCACGCCGTCGACACGATCAAGCAGCTGTTGGGCGAATTCCCGATCTTCGGCATTTGCCTGGGACACCAGTTGTTCGCGCTCGCTTGCGGCGCCGACACCGAGAAGCTGAAATTCGGCCACCGCGGCGGCAACCATCCGGTCAAGGATCTGATTTCCGGCCGTTGCTACATCACTTCTCAGAACCACGGCTACACGGTGAAAGAGGAATCGATTGCCGGCACCGAACTGGAAGTGACGCATATCAACAACAACGACCGCACGGTCGAGGGCTTGAAGCACAAGACGTACCCGGCCTTCTCCGTTCAGTATCATCCGGAAGCGGCTCCGGGACCTTTTGACTCAAGCTACCTGTTCGACGATTTTCTGGAGATGATCCGTTCTTATAAACAGCAGCATCCGGCACAGCCGCGCCAAGCGCAATTGCTGGCCGACTGGCAGTCGACTGCCGCAGCGGTAAGCGAGAAGGGAGAATTGCAATATGCCAAAAAATAAAGAACTCAAAAAAATTCTCGTGATCGGCTCCGGTCCGATCGTGATCGGCCAAGCGGCCGAGTTTGACTACGCGGGCACGCAGGCTTGCCAGGCTTTGAAAGAAGAAGGCATGGAAGTCGTTCTGATCAACAGCAACCCGGCCACGATCATGACCGATACGAATATGGCCGACAAAGTATATATCGAGCCGATTACGCTCGACTTTGTGACGCAAATCATCCGTCAGGAGCGCCCGGACGGCTTGCTGCCGACGCTCGGCGGTCAAACCGGCCTGAACATGGCCGTAGAGCTGGCGCGCGCAGGCGTGCTGGAAAGCGAAAACGTCAAGCTGCTCGGCACGCAGCTGACGGCGATTGAAAAAGCCGAAGACCGCGACCTGTTCCGCGACCTGATGCGCGAGCTGGAGCAGCCGGTGCCGGACAGCGTCATCGTGACGACCTTGCCGGAAGCGCTGGCCTTCGCCGAAGAGATCGGCTTCCCGATCATCGTGCGTCCGGCGTACACGCTGGGCGGTACGGGCGGCGGCATCTGCGCCAACGTCGAAGAACTGACCGAGACGGTCGCTTCCGGTCTGCGCTACAGCCCGATCGGCCAATGTCTGGTCGAGAAAAGCATCGCCGGCATGAAGGAAGTCGAATACGAGGTTATGCGCGATGCGAACGACAACTGTATCGTCGTGTGTAACATGGAAAACTTCGACCCGGTTGGCGTACACACAGGCGACTCGATCGTTGTGGCGCCAAGCCAAACGCTGTCCGATCGCGAATATCAAATGCTGCGCTCCGCGTCGCTGAAAATCATCCGCGCGCTGAACATCGAAGGCGGCTGCAACGTGCAGTTCGCGCTTGATCCGCACAGCTTCCAATATTATGTCATCGAAGTAAACCCGCGCGTCAGCCGCTCCTCGGCGCTTGCTTCCAAAGCAACCGGCTACCCGATCGCCAAAATGGCGGCAAAAATCGCCATCGGCTACACGCTGGACGAAATCGTCAACCCGGTTACGGGCCAAACGTATGCTTGCTTCGAGCCGACGCTCGATTACATTGTATCGAAAATCCCGCGCTGGCCGTTTGACAAATTCACGGCTGCCAACCGCAAGCTCGGCACGCAAATGAAGGCGACCGGCGAAGTGATGGCGATTGGCCGCACGTTCGAGGAGTCGATCCACAAAGCGATCCGCTCGCTGGAAATCGGCGTACACCGCTTGTTCCTGAAGGAAACCGACCTGCTCGACCAAGAGACGCTGGAGTTCCGTTTGCAAAAGCCGGACGATGAGCGCTTGTTCCTGATCGCCGAAGCATACCGCCGCGGCTACACGATCCAGCAGCTGCAGGATTTGACCAAGATCGACTGGTGGTTCCTGACCAAGCTCGAAGGGCTGATCAAATTCGAAGCGGAAATCGCCAAGGAGCTTACGCCGGAGCTGCTGCTTGAAACGAAGCGCAAAGGCTTCACGGATCGGGCGATTGCCGAAATCCGCAGCTTGGCCGGCTGCTCGACGCTGATCGTCGAAGCAGAAGTGCGCGCGTTCCGCCTGAAAGCAAATATCAAGCCTGTATATAAAATGGTCGACACCTGCGCCGCGGAATTCGAAGCGACGACGCCTTATTACTACTCGACCTACGAGCAGGAGGACGAAGTCACCGACTCGGCGAAGCAGAAAGTCGTCGTGCTCGGCTCCGGTCCGATCCGGATCGGTCAAGGCATCGAATTCGACTACTCCACGGTTCATGCGGTGTGGGCGATTCAAGCCGCCGGTTACGAAGCGGTCATTATCAACAACAACCCGGAAACGGTATCGACGGACTTTAACACGTCCGACCGGCTGTATTTTGAGCCGCTGTTCTTCGAAGATGTGATGAACGTGATCGAGCGCGAGCAGCCGATCGGCGTTATCGTGCAATTCGGCGGCCAAACGGCGATCAACCTCGCCGCTCCGCTGTCCCGCGCCGGCGTTCGCATTCTCGGCTCGGATCTTGCCAGCATCGACGCTGCCGAGGATCGCAAGAAATTCGAAGCACTGCTGCGCAAGCTGGAGATCGCTCAGCCGCCGGGCGGCACGGTGACCTCGGTCGACCAAGCGGTCGGCACGGCTGCCCAATTCGGTTATCCGGTGCTCGTTCGTCCTTCCTACGTGCTGGGCGGGCGCGCGATGGAAATCGTCTACTCCGACGAGGAGCTGCTGAGCTACATGGAATATGCGGTGAAAATCAATCCGGAGCATCCGGTGCTGATCGACCGCTACATGCTTGGCAAGGAAGTCGAAGTCGACGCAATCTGCGACAAGGAAACGGTGCTCATCCCGGGCATCATGGAGCATGTCGAACGCGCCGGCGTTCACTCCGGCGACTCGATTGCGGTATATCCGCCGCAAACGGTCTCGGCTGAGATCAAGGCGCAAATCGTCGACATCACGACGAAAATCGCCCGCGAGCTGCAAGTGGTCGGTCTGGTCAACATCCAGTTCGTTATCTTCAACGAGCAGGTGTACGTGATCGAGGTGAACCCACGTTCCTCTCGTACGGTGCCATTCCTCAGTAAAGTCACGAACATTCCGATGGCGAATGTTGCGACCCGCGTCATCATGGGCCAAAAGCTCGCCGACATGGGCTACGAAAGCGGTCTGTGGCGCGAAGACGCCTACGTGTCGGTCAAGGTGCCGGTGTTCTCGTTCGCGAAGCTGCGCCGCGTAGAACCGACGCTCGGACCGGAGATGAAATCGACGGGCGAAGTGATGGGCCGCGATACGAATTTTGCCAAAGCGCTGTACAAAGGCTTGATTGGCGCAGGCATGAAAATTCCGCCGGCCGGCTCCGTGGTCGTCACCGTGTCGGACAAGGATAAAGAAGAAGCGGTGGAAATCATGAAGGGCTTCTACCGTCTGGGTTACAAAATCGTCGCTACGGGCGGCACGGCGAAAGCGCTGGAAGCGGCCGGACTGCCGGTGAACACGGTGCACAAGCTGAGCGAAGGCTCGCCGAACATTCTCGACCTGATCCGCAGCGGCGAAGCCAAGTTCGTGGTCAACACGCTGACGAAGGGCAAAACGCCGGAGCGCGACGGCTTCCGTATCCGCCGCGAAGCGGTTGAGAACGGCGTGGTGTGTATGACATCGCTCGATACGGTGCGCGCGCTGGTCAATATGCTGGAAGAGATTAACTTCTCCTCCCGCGCGATGCCGGTCTACTCGTAAGGAGCTGCTGCGCGATGACGACAAGCTTGAGAACGCGCGCAGAAGCGGCCGGACGCATCATGGTCGCGCTTGACTATCCCTCGGCAGAGGGTGCAGGGAAGCTGCTGGAGCAGCTTTCCGGCATTCCCTGCTATATGAAGGTGGGCATGCAGTTGTTTTACGCTGCGGGGCCCGGTTTTGTCGCCAGCTTGAAGGACAAGGGCTACCACGTGTTCCTCGATCTGAAAATGCACGATATTCCCAACACGGTCAAAGGCGGGGCGGAAAGCATCGCTCGGCTCGGCGTCGATGTGTTTAACGTGCATGCGGCGGGCGGCAAGCTGATGATGGAAGCGGCGCTGGAGGGCGTGGACAAGGCGCTGACGGGCCTGGGAGCCGGTGCGGCGCGGCCGCTGGTGATCGGTGTGACGCAGCTGACCAGCACAAGCCAGCAGGTGCTTAACGACGAGATCGGCTTGCCGGGTACGGTCGAGCAAGCGGTCGTGCGCTATGCCCGTCTGGCCCAGGAGGCCGGACTGCAAGGCGTCGTGGCTTCTCCGCTGGAGGTTACGCAGATCAAAGCGGCGTGCGGCGCAGGCTTTGTAACGGTGACGCCGGGCATTCGCCCGGCCGGAGCGGAGCTTGCCGACCAGACGCGCGTGATGACGCCGGCAGCGGCTTTTGCCCAAGGTACGGATTACGTGGTGATCGGGCGGCCGATTACCGGAGCTGCCGACCCGCGTGCTGCGGTGGAAGGGATTATCGATTCGCTCGTTTAGAAGCCCGGTGAAAAAGGGAAGTGGCCTTCGGTCGATAGCGGTTTCCACTCGCTGTTCCAACTGGCTATCGACGGTCCGGCCACTTTTTCACCGCACTTTTAGAAGTGTTCCCATATTGGTGTAAGTAGAAGGAAGGAGCGGAGAAGAGTCATGAATCAACTCGAAACCATTGCGGGAAAAATTGCCGCCTCCCTGCTGGAGATCGGAGCGGTATCGCTGCGTCCGCAGCAGCCGTTCACATGGACGTCCGGCTTGAAATCGCCGATTTATTGCGACAATCGCTTGACGATGTCGTACCCGCACATCCGCGAGCTGATCGCCGACGGCTTCGCCTCGCTTATCCGCGAGCGGTATCCCGACGCGGAGGTTATTGCGGGTACGGCAACAGCCGGCATTCCGCATGCGGCATGGGTGTCCCAGAAGCTGGGGCTGCCGATGATCTACATTCGCGATAAAGCCAAAGGCCACGGCAAAGAAAACCTGATTGAAGGCTCGGTCAAGCCCGGTCAAAAAGTCGTCGTCATCGAGGACTTGATTTCGACGGGCGGCAGTTCGATCAAAGCGGCGCTGGCCGTGAAGGATGCCGGAGCGGAGCCGCTGGGCGTGCTGGCGATTTTCTCGTACCAGCTCGACAAGGCCACGGATGCGTTCCAAGCGGCCGGCGTGCCGCTGGCAACGCTCTCGAACTACGGGGCGCTGCTGGAGGTAGCGGTCGAGAATGGCACGATTCAGGAGTCCGACCTTGCCCAGCTGCGTTCCTGGAGAGACAATCCGGCGGAATACGGCAAGTAAGCGCCGGTTTCTGCGCAACTAGAAGGCTGCTCTGTGCCCCTGCTACGCTGTCGGAGCCGGAAATGTGGCAGGCGGCCTGCCTGAGATGTGCTTGAGAGCTGTATATGGCTGCAGCTTGGCTTACTCGCATCGCTGTCTTTGCGAATGAACCGGGAACATCGTCTTGCATGGTGGTGGCTGCGCCTTGCGGCCGATGCCAAACGATCCAGCCCTGTTTGCGAACCCCGTCGAAGCGGCGGGACGCGGCAGGGCTTTTGTCTTGACCAAATTGTCCCAAAGTCCTATACTGAAATAGTGCCGGGCTTTCAAGGCGGCACATCGCGAAAATGGCAAATTGCATGAAAATGCAAGACGCAAAGCTAGAGGGGCTTCCCGGATCGGTTGAACGATGCCGGCTGCCAGCCAGCTGCCGAACGATGGAAGGAGGAATACGCATGAGCGTTAACGCTGCGTTGTCCGCTATTGGTAGCGGAGATGCGTTACGGCAAGCGATCGGCATTCAGATGCTGAGCAAGGTCAAGGACACGCAAGCCGGTCAAGCCGGTACGCTGCTGCAGGATTTTGCTCAAGCCCAGCAGCAGGTCAAAGCTGCCGCTTCGGCTACCCCGCATTTAGGTCAAAGCATTGATGTTCGCGTATAATTGAAAATGAACGCAATCATATCCCGTCTTTTGGAAAGACGGGTTTTCTTTTTGCCGGATGGAAAGAGTGAACGTTACGATTGTGCTGTCGCGGTGTTTTTACAACTGAGCGTATGGTTCTGCAATTTGTACAACCAGTTTTTTCTTGGTATAATCTACCGTGGATTTATGTTGGAGAGGAAGGCAAACATCTTGAGAAAAAGTAAAACATTTCTACTGGCAGTTGGCGTGCTTGCTTGCGCGTTATCCCTGCCGGATATCGTGAATGCCGCATCACGTTTGCCGTCAATTCTCATTGTCTTGAATGGTCACAAGCTAGTAGGCGAGGGATCGCCGTATTTGGAGAGCGGAACAACGATGGTGCCGTTCCGGGCCATATTCGAAGCACTTGGTTTGTCGGTCCGCTGGAATGAGGCAAGCCGAACTGTTGTTGGTACTAAAGAGGATTTGACGATTGAACTCCAAATAAACAACAAGAAAGCTAAGCTTAACGGACAGGAAATCACCATCAGCGAGTCACCTGTCATCCATGAGGGCGTCACGTACGTTCCACTGCGTCTTGTTGGTGAAGCCGCCGGAAAAACAGTAATGTGGGATAGTCGCGCGCTGACGGTGCACATTTCCGACTCCGCAGACCCAATTGATCCTGTAACTGCAACCAACGACTCAGTTGAGCTTGCTCATCGTAACAGCGTGAACAAGCTTGCGAACTGGAACAAATACTCTACAGTTATTATCGATGGGGAATGGATGTATTTCCAAAATTACACTGACAGGTCAAGATTGTATAAATCCAAGCTGGATGGATCGAACTTGCAAAAGCTCAGCAATAAGGTGTCTGTGAGTTATATGTATTTGTCCGAAGATCGACTGCTTTTTCAAAGCACGGAGTCAACGTACGAGGATGACGTGATCTATCAAATCAAGACGGATGGCAGTGACGAAGGCATACTGCTCAATGAGAATGTGGTTGATTGGCAGGTTGTGGGCGACTGGATTTATTACAATTCGAGAAATGTTCGGGCCCAAACGCCTTTCGAACCGACCCCGCCGGGTTATTTCAAAAAAATTCATCTTGATGGCACGCAGGAAACGCTCTTGTCCAACGAGGTGGGAAACTTTTTCATTAAGGATAGTTTCATTTATTATAAACAAGTTGCTCACGAATCGGGACTCAATGTGATTGTTACCAAATCCAAGCTGGAGGATTATGGTAGCGATCCCCAAATGTTGGGTGAATTGGACTATTTGGATAGCATGGATCTTCAGGTTTATGACAATAAGATGTACTACACAACGAAAAGTCCTGAAACTCAGTTACCCACTCTTTACGAAAAAGATATGAGCTCCGGTGCAGTGAGAACGGTGAGAAGCAACGTTAAATTGTTTACGATCAATGATCGCGGCGAAATTTTTTTCATTGATCGATCTGCCCCTACATTTCCTTTCTGTAAAATGACAGTCGACAATAATCAGGTTATAGTGCTTTCCGACGATTCGGTAGAAAGCTTCTATGTATTCGATGACTGGATTGCTTATTACAGCTCGTTTTTTGCTCCCGCCAATGAGGATGATCTGGATTTTAAGCGGAACTTTAATATCATGAAAGTGGATGGTTCAAGTCAACGAGTCTTGATGAATGTATTATAATTCAATAAGCAAACGATCTGTCGTATGGCGTTGTTTGCGGCCGGCGGACTCCGTTCAGCGGGGAGCCGGCTTTTTGCATTGTTCGTTGAAGAGTTGGACGAACGCTTATTGAGGTATGGTTTAATCACATTCTTGCTGCAGCATACCGATCAGGCCGGCGAGCGGCTGCGACAGCCATTTGCCCGGATGCCGGACAAGCTGCAGCTCAATGTGCAGGTCGTCGGCGAGCGGTATGGCCGAGAGCGTGCCTTGCGTCAGCTCCTGCTGTACGGCGATGGCCGGAAGCAAGGCGATGCCAAGTCCGCTGCGCACGCACTGCTTGATCGCTTCCAGGCTGGCCAGTTCGAAGACGAGGCGGTAGGCGATGCGGCGCTCGCGGAGGAGCTTTTCGAACAAACTGCGATAGATGCAGCTCTGCTCGGTTACGATCAGCTCGCTGCCCTGCAGTTGCTCGAGCGTAGCTGGCGCGTCTATGCCGGCGAGGGGGTGTCCCGGGGCGGCGACGAGCACCAAAGGCTCCCGGCGCAGCGGAATGCAAACCAGTTGCGGGTCAGCGGGGCTTGCGTCCAGCGTCAAGCCGATGTCGCAGTCGCCGTCTTTGACGGCAGCGATCAGCGAAGCTTCGCTTTCGGTAAGCAGTTGAACGGACAAAGCCGGAAACTGCTGGCGAAGCTGCTGCAAGTAAGGCGGAATGTAATAGGCGGCCAACGAATCGATGGTGCCGACGGTTAAGGTACCGCTGACCTCCGAGGCGATCCGTTCCTTGGATTGATCGTAGAGCTCCAACATATGCGAAGCGAGCGCAAGCAGCGTTTCGCCGGGCGGCGTCAGGCGCAGCTTGCGACCGAAGCGCTCGAACAGCGGTACGCCGTATTCGCGCTCCAGCTTCTGGATTTGCGCGGTGACGCTCGATTGGGCGTAGCCGAGCTGCTCGGCGGCACGCGTGAAGCTGGAGCGGCGGGCGACTTCGCGAAAGGTGCGGAAGTAGACCAGGTCCATAGGAGCGCCTCCTTTTATCATCGATATTTTCGATGCATATGATCATTTATTATAGATAACTCCGATGCAAAAATCCATGTTAAAGTAAGCTGTAACGTCCGGTGAAGCGCTGGCAGCGGAACCGTTCAGGACCGCCTTATCCAAATCTGCACCGTGCTCGACTCCCGGAGCGCGGTGCGGGACGTACGACGGCCGGTATGTCCGCCTGCGGAATCCGCTGTTAAACAGCTGCCGTTCGGACTTGCGGTCGGCATTGTGCTCCGGCAGTCGCGCGGTGCGGAAAGATCGGGGTTAGGGCCGATTGCCGGACTTTTGCACCTACATGACAAGGAGGTTGGCTGGGATGTTGACGATAGAGGAGCTAAGAGGGGTCTATGTGCCGATCGTAACGCCGTTTGACGCTGTATCGGAGGAGCTTGCTTTGAGTGACTTTAGGCGGCAGCTTGCTGCGCTGTTGGCAGCGGGCGTGGACGGACTGGTGATTAACGGCACGACAGGCGAGTCGCCGACAGTGAGCCAAGCCGAGGTGGCGCTGCTGCTGGCGGAGGCGCAGTCGGCTGTTGCTGCCGCGGCTGCGGCCCAACGCGCGGAGCGTTCGACGCAGACGGCACAGGCGGCACAGATGGCGCATGCGGCACAGACGGCACAGACGGCGCAGGCGGTACAGGCGGGGCAGGATGCGCAGGGTGCACAGGCGGTACAGGCGGAGCAGGGTGCGCAGATGGCACAGACGGCGCAGACGACGCAGCACACCGGCTCGGCCATACGACCCGTGCCGATTGTGGTCGGCACAGGCACGAACGATACGGCGGAGACGGTGCGGCGCACCGCGCGGGCGGCCGAGCTGGGCGCGGATGCGGCGCTGGTGGTCACGCCGTATTACAATCGGCCGTCGCCGGCGGGCGTGGTCGCCCATTTTCGGCGGGTGGCCGAGGTCGGGCTGCCGGTGATCGTCTACGAGATCCCGCACCGTACCGGACTGGCTTTGCCGGTGGATACGATCCGCGAGATTCTGGAGCTGGAGGGCGTTGTCGGCATCAAGGACAGTACGCCGGGCGTGCAGCTCGTCACGGAGCTGTCGCGGCTGGGCTCAAAGCCGGTGCTGTGCGGCGAGGACAGCCAGTGGTTCGCGGCGTTATGCTGCGGCGCAGCCGGCGGCATGCTCGCATCCGCGAATGTGCGCACCGCGCAGTTTACCGGTCTGTTCCGCAGCTTTGCGGCGGGACAGACCGCCGAGGCGAAGCGGGCCTTTGATGAGCTGCTGCCGCTCATCCGCCTGCTCTTCGCCGAGCCGAACCCCGGGCCGCTGAAATGGCTGCTGGCCCGTGAGGGCGTCATCGGCAGCGACGCGATGCGGCTGCCGATGACGGGCATCAGCGCGCGGCTGCAAGCCGAGCTGGCGGCGCAGCGGGTCTGACAGCCGTACGGCCGGCACCGCGCTCCGGGAGTCGCGCGCGGTGCGGATGTGAGCGGCTATCCCGCGCGACGTCCGGCGCATGAGACCGACGCCCGCCGGAGCTGCCGACGCCTTCGGGCAGGCAGGATAGCACCGCGGCTCAGCGGCATATGCAGCGCGGTGCAAGCGGCTGCTGCCGTGGCGCAGATCGGCCGCGCAAGGCCGGCGCTACGCGTCGAAAATCACGGATGCGCCCAATCGGGTGCGCTACCGGCCATTTTGCGACGCAGCGCGAAAAAACACCTTCATGCAAGAGCGGCTCCCGTTCGCCCAACGGCGTGAACGGGGGCCGGATTTGCTCATGAAGGTGTTTGTTTTTGCGTTCCGGCTTGTCTAGCCTTCGGCCAGCTTCAGCCAATAGCGGCTGATCGTCGACAAGCCCTTGTCCCAGTTGCGCAGATGAAAATGCTCGTTCGGCGCGTGCAGGTTCTCGCCCGGCAGCCCGAAGCCGAGCATCACAACCGGCGCATCCAGCACCCGCCCCAGCACCTCGACGATCGGGATCGAGCCGCCGCTGCGCAAATAGACCGGCTCGACGCCATATTCCTCGGCGTAAGCCGCCGCCGCAGCCACCATCGTCGGATGGTCGATCGGCGTCAGGAACGGGTTCCCCGTCAGCAGCCGCTTCAGCTCGACGCGCACCGCGGCCGGGGCGTGCCGCTGCACGTGCGCCTCCAGCGCGTCCATGACGCGCTCCGGCACCTGCGCGGCGACGAGCCGGCAGGCGATTTTGGCCGACGCCTGACGCGGGATGATCGGCTTGATGCCCTCGCCCTGGAAGCCGCCGCTCAGCGACGTAATCTCCAGCGTCGGGCGCGCCGTCGTCCGCTCCAAATAGCTGTAACCGGCTTCGCCGAACAGCGCGTCCAGCCCCAGCTCGTCGAGCAAGCGGCTTTCCTCCGGCTCGATCTGGCGGAACGCTGTGCGCTCGCGCTCCGACAGCTCCAGCACGCCGTCATAAAATCCGTCGACGGCGACACGGCCGCTCTCGTCGTGGAACGTGGCGAGCAGCTGCGTGAGCGCATGCAGCGGGTTCGGCACGCCGCCGCCGTACAGCCCCGAGTGCAGGTCGCTGCTTGCACCCTCGACGACCAGCTCGACGCCGGCCAGTCCGCGCAGTCCGTACATCAGCGCCGGCTGATCCGGTCCGTGCAGCGATGTGTCGGACAGCGTCACGATGTCGGCGGCCAGCAGCTCGCGGTGCTGCTCCACAAACGCTGGCAGATGGCGGCTGGCGATTTCCTCTTCGCCTTCGATGCAGAACTTGACATTGACCGGCAGGCTGCCCGTTGTGCGCAGGAACGCCTCGACTGCCTTGACGTGCAGCAGCAGCTGGCCCTTGTCGTCGGTGCTGCCGCGGGCGTAAAGCTTGCCGTCGCGAATGTCCGGCTCGAACGGCGGCGTGGTCCACAGCTCCAGCGGCTCGGCCGGCTGCACGTCGTAGTGTCCGTAGATCAGCACCGTAGGCCGACCCTCGGCGTGTTGCCAATCAGCGTATACGACCGGGTGGCCGCCCTCCGTCGGCATCACCGCTACATGCTCCAGCCCGGCTTCGCGCAGCGCCGCGGCCAGCCACTCCGCGCAGCGCGTCATGTCGCCCGTGTGCTCGCTCAAGGCGCTGACGCTCGGAAAACGCAGAAATTGCTTCAACTCCTCCAGATGGCGCTGCCGATGCTGCTGAAAATACGCGTTTACTGTTTCAATCATCCGTTCAGGCTCCTTTATGCAAAATGTTCCATCCAGACAGGTTCCCCGTCCGGGGCGCAAAATCCTGCCTGCTTCCCCGCTGGAAAGGAATGTTCGTTGTAGAAACCGCCAATTCATAGTATATTTTAGTAGGATTATACAATTTTCAGAGAGCGTTTCGAGTATGGACAAATTCGCACATTTTTATACGCAACCTTGGAACCTTTTGTATGATGAATACGTCTATTAGTTCGTGAAAGCTCGCATGAGCGAGGTACATACCAAGGGAGGTTAACGAATGGCAGGCTGGTTTCGCCGTAAACAACAAGTCCTGGCGGAGCGCGAATCGGCTGGCGCTGACGGCTTTGCAGCAACGGAACACATCGGTCCGGAAGCTCCCCGTCCGCAGTCGTTCCCAGAAACGGAAGCGCTTGCTGAAGCGGGGACGCCGGCAGCGCCGGTGCTGACCGTAAGCGGCGTAGCGCGCTCCTTCCACGTCGGCGGACAACGTCTCGATGTGCTCAAGGGCATCGATATGGAGCTGCGGCCGCGACAGCTCGTCATGCTCAAGGGCCGATCGGGCTCGGGCAAAACGACGCTGCTCAACCTGATCGGCGGACTCGATCAGCCGAACGAAGGGGAGATTTATTTTCAGGGACACGCGTTTCATCGCAGCAGCGACGACGAGCGGACGCAGGTGCGGCGGCAGCAGATCGGCTTTATTTTCCAGTCGTTTGCGTTGATGCCGCTGCTGTCGGCTTGGGAGAACGTCGAGCTGGCGCTGCGCATGGCCGGGACGCCCCGCTCGGAGTGGAAGGCGAGAGTCACGCATTGTCTGGAGCTGGTCGGGCTCGGCAAGCGGATGTTTCACCGTCCGTTCGAGCTGTCCGGGGGCGAGCAGCAGCGCGTGGCGATTGCCAAAGCGATTGCTCATCGCCCGGCGCTGCTGCTGGCCGACGAGCCGACCGCCGAGCTGGATTCGCAGATGGGCGCGCAAATTATGTCCGTGTTTCGCAGCATTATCGCCTCCGAGCAAGTCACGATATGTATGACGACACATGATCCTACGATTTTGGAGGTTGCTGACCATGTCTATGAGATGGTGGACGGTAGATTCGTATCCTAAACGGGCGGTGAAAATTGCCGCCGCAACGGCGCTTGGCGCAGCGCTTTTGCTGGCTTCGGGCTGCTCGCTGCTGCCCAAGGAGCAGGAGGAAGAGGCGCTGCCGACAATCAATCCGCCGAAGCTGTCCAAGAAGCCGGAATATGAAGTGAAGACGAGCACGCTGGAGACGAAGGTGCGCGGAACGGGCCGGCTGATGGCGCTCAAGGAGGAAAAACTGTTTTTTTCCGAAGATATGAACGGTAAAAGAATCAGCGCCTTGCTCGTCGCAAGCGGCGACACGGTCGCTGCCGGCCAGCCGATCGCCCAGCTCGACGTCTCCGATCTGGAAAGCCAGCTCAAGCAGAAGCGGCTGCAGACGCGCAAGGACGAGCTGACCATGATCGAGACGCTGCGCAAAAGCGACGAGATGACACCGGAGCAAATCGAGCAGGCCAAAATCGACTTCGAGCTTAAACGCGAAGAGCTGAGCAAGCTCGAATCGCAGGTGAGCAAGGCGCAGCTGGTCGCGCCGTTCGCCGGGACGATTGTCAGCGTGACGGCGAAGAAGGGCGATCTGGCCAAGGCTGAAGAATCGGTGGTGACGCTGGCCGATTTGAGCGCGCTGACGATTGCAGCGAGCATCAGCGCCGACGACGCCAAGAAGGTGGCCGTCGGTATGGAAGCGATTGTCGATATCAACGCGGCCGGCCAGCATAAGGGGAAGGTGAAGCTGCTGCCGAATCCGACGAGCGGGCAAAATGGCGGCGACGGTATGGGTGGCAACGGTCAGGATTCCATCGACAACTATTTGATCGTCGAGCTGGACCAGATGCCGGAGGGGCTCAATCGCGGAACGCCGCTCAGCGTGTCGGTCATCACCCAGCGCAAGGAGAACGCCGTGACGATTCCGCTGGCTGCGCTGCGCTCCTATTCCGGACGCAACTATGTGCAAGTCGTTGACGCACAGGGCAACAAAAGCGAAGTGGACGTCGAGATCGGACAGACGACCTCGACGGAAGTGGAGATCGTCAAAGGCTTGACGCCGGGACAGAAAGTAGTGGGCCGCTAATGACCGGGCCGATGCTGCGCTTTTTATTCCGCAAAATGTGGAACACCCGCTGGATGACGCTCAGTACGCTGCTTGGCCTCGTGATGGCCGTAGCCTTCACGACGAGCATTCCGATGTACGCGGACGGGGCGCTCAAGCGGGTCGTCGCCAAGTCGCTGGCCGAAGAAAGCAGCGGTCTGCCCGCGGGCTCGCTGCTGATCCGTTATCAGGCCGTTGGGTCCGAACGTGCAGGGGTGGACGCCCTGCGCGACGTCAATACATATATCGAAGAGCAAATACCCAAGGATATCGGTTTTCCCGCCAAGGCGTATGCGCGCAGCTACACGATCAAAAGCGCGCAGCTGACGCCGGTCGATCCGTCCAAGGTCGATCCGAGCAAGCGGCGGACGATGACGCTAACCGCGATGAGCGGGCTGGACAGCCGGGTCGAATGGACGAACGGGCAGCTGCCCAAATCGACGGCAGCCGGGGCGGGAGGCGTCATTGAAGCGGTCGTGCTGGACGAGGCGCTGTACCGCAATGACATGCACATCGGCGACGTGTTCAACTATCCGATTCCTTCCGGTACGGGCATGCCGCCGCTCAAGGTGAAAATCGTCGGCACGTTCAAACCGCTGAATGACAACGATCCTTATTGGTTTCAAGGTCTGGAAGGTCTTCTCAATACGCTGATCGTCAACGACGGCTTGTTCGAGAAAACGATTCTGACTGATAAAAAGATTCCACTGCAGCTTGCTAACTGGTATTACGCGTTCGATTTGCGCGAGATCCAGACGAGTCAGCTGTCGCCGCTGGGCGCCAAGCTGGAGCGGCTTGACATCAACCTGTACCAGAAGCTGAAAAATACAAAGGTCGATCTGTCGTTCCAGCCGATGCTCGGCCAGTTCCGGCAGATGAGCCTGCAGCTGCAGGTGATGCTGTTTACGCTCGCTGCGCCGATGATCGCGATGGTGTTCTACTACATCGTGATGAACGCCCGCCAGTCGCTGGACCGCCAGCGCAGCGTTATTGCCGTGCTGCGCAGCCGGGGCGGCAGCACCCGGCAAATCATCGGCATCTATTTGCTGGAGGGCTTGTCGCTGGGCATCGTGGCGCTCATCGCCGGGCCGCTGCTCGGCTGGTTCATGGCCAAGAGCATCGGCTCGTCCAGCGGCTTCCTGACGTTCGTCGACCGCAAGGCGATTCCGGTCGGCGTGACGAAGGAAGCGCTGCTGTACGGAGCGGCGGCTGTGCTGATCGCGATTATGTCCAGCGTCATACCGGCCGTCGTGTTCGCCCGCTCCTCGATCGTCAGCTACAAGCAGCAGCTGGCCCGCTCCGACCGGGCGCCGCTGTGGCAGCGCTGGTATCTCGACATCGCGCTGCTTGGCCTCGTCGCTTACGGCTGGTATCTGTTCGACCAGCGCCAGATGCTGTCGATCCAGACGGGGCTGACGACCGATCAGCTGCAGGTGCATCCGCTGCTGTTTTTCGTGCCGGCGCTTTCGATTTTTGCATTCGGACTGTTTTTCCTCCGCATCTTCCCGTGGCTGCTGCGCTTGTTCGGCTGGCTTGGCCGGGCGTTCCTCCCGGTGCCGCTGTATTTGACGCTCGCCCAGCTTTCCCGCTCGGCCAAGGCGTATTATCCGCTGATGCTGCTGCTCGTGCTGACGCTCGGGCTTGGGATGTACAATTCGTCGGCAGCGCGGACGATCGATCTGAACTCAACGGAGCGCACGTTGTACCAGTACGGGACGGACGTCATCGTCCAGACTGTATGGGAGGGCTTCTCCGACGACGTGCCGACCGATCCGAATGCCGGCAATTCCGGCGGTCAGGGCGGCGGGGGCCAAGGCTCCGGTCAGGGCCAGGGAGGCGGTAACGGAGGCGGCGGGAGCGGCGGAGGCGGCAACCCCGGTCAGGACCGGCCGACCCGCATGCGCTACGTCGAACCGCCGTTCGAGGTGTTTCGCGGACTCGACGGGGTGAAGGCGGCGGCCCGCGTACTGATGACGAAGGGCAATGTCGTCGTCTCCGGCAAATCGACCGGCCAAGGCATGGTTATGGGCATCGACAATGTCGATTTTGCCAAAGTGGCCTGGTTCCGGCAGGATTTGTTCCCTGCGCACCCGAACTATTATTTGAATCTGCTGGGCTCTTACGAGCAGGCTGTGATTATTTCTTCGGCCTATGCTGAGAAAAACGCGCTCAAGGAAGGCGATTTGCTGACCATTACGATTCAGCAGCAGCCGGTGGAGTTTGTCGTCGTCGGCATTTTGCCGTATTGGCCCAGCCAGTATCCGGACCAGACGCCGTTTTTCATCGCCAATCTGGAATATATTTACGACCAGGCGCCGATCGTGCCGTATGAGGTATGGCTCAAGATGGAGCCGGACGCCAAGGTGAAGCCGGTGCTGGATGGTCTGCAGGCCAAAAACATCGCGGTCGCTTCCGTCAAGGATGTACGAAACGAGCTGATCACGCAGAAGAAGCATCCGGCTCGTGGCGGGGTGTTCGGCATTTTGAGCCTCGGCTTCCTCGTATCGGTCATCGTGTCGTTGATCGGCTACCTGCTGTACTGGTTTTTCAACCTGTCAAGCCGCGTCGTGCAGTTCGGCGTGCTGCGGGCGATGGGCTTGTCGCGAAGACAGCTTACCGGTATGCTGCTTCTGGAGCAAATCTTCACCGCCGGGTTGTCGATTGCGCTTGGCATCGGCATCGGCAAGCTGACGAGCTACCTGTTCCTGCCGTTCCTGCAGACGACGGAGAACGTCAAGACGCAGGTGCCGCCGTTCCGCGTCGTCTTCGAATCGAAGGATACGTACCAGTTGTACGCCGTCGTTGCGGTGATGATGCTGACCGGCGCGACGCTGCTGTTCCTGCACATCCGCAGGCTGCGCGTCCATCAGGCTGTCAAGCTCGGGGAGGAGAAATAAGCGATGATCACGTGCGAAGGGCTTGTGAAAATTTACAAAACCGACGATCTTGAGGTGGTCGCGCTGCAGGGCCTGAACATTCAGGTCGACCAAGGCGAGCTGATGGCGATTATCGGCAATAGCGGCAGCGGCAAATCGACGCTGCTTAATATCCTCGGCGGGCTGGACCGCCCCTCGGCCGGCCAGGTCAAGGTCGGGGACTGGGATTTGCTGAAAATTACCGATAAGCAGCTCGTCGAATACAAGCGCGACACCGTAGGCTTTATTTGGCAAAATAATGCGCGCAATCTGATTTCGTATCTGACGGCGCTGGAGAACGTAGAAATGCCAATGATGCTGAGCGGCCGTTACGACCGCGCCTATGCCAAGCAGCTGCTGGAATGGGTGGGCCTCGGCGAGCGCATGCACAACAAGCTGCACCAGCTTTCCGGCGGGGAGCAGCAGCGCGTGGCGATTGCCATTTCGCTGGCGAACCGGCCGAAGCTGCTACTGGCCGACGAGCCCACAGGCTCGGTCGATACGGCAACGGCGGACCGGATCATGGGGATTTTTCAACAACTGAACAAAGAGCTCGGCGTCACCATTGTCATCGTCACCCACGACCTGTCGATGGCCGGCAAGGTCGGACGGGTCGTAGCGATTCGCGACGGCATGACCAGCACCGAATTCATCGCCCGCAATCCGCTGATCGCTTCCTGGGACGGCACGTCGCCGCTTGGCGGCGGTCTTTCCGCGCAAGCGCATGAGGAATATGTCGTGCTCGACCGCGCCGGTCGTCTGCAGGTCCCCAGAGAATACCTTGCCGCGCTGCGTATTTCCGGCAAAGCGACGATGGAATTCGACGGGGAAACGATCATGATCAAGGCGCCGCGCAGCTTGAATGACGCCGAAGAACGCAAAGCCGCACCCCATAATGAACCGCTGGAGGGAACATCCGAATGAAATCCATGAAACGTTTACTTTCCGTAGGGCTAACGCTGGCTATGGTCGCTCCGCTGGCCGTTGCCTGTACGAAAACCGAAAAACCGCAAACCGAGGAGGAGCGGGTGCTGCGCATTGCCACCAGCTTCGGCTATGGGCCGGACGACGAATATTTCCGCCAGCAGTTCACCGAGGTATTCGAATTCGCCAATCCGAACATTAAGATTGAAATCATTCCGACAACGAACGATCCGTACGGCAAGCCGCTGGAGTCGGGCGAGAAGGCCCCTGATCCGCTGGAAAAGCTCAAAGAGGTCATGCAAGGCGACAATCCGCCCGATGTCGTCATGGTCGACTACGATCAGCTTGGCGACGTGATCAACAGCAACCTGCTGACCCAGCTCGATCCGCTGATTACCAAGGACAAATTCGATACGAGCGACATGGTGCCGGCTGTCATCGACGGGTTAAAGAAAGCAGGCAACGGCAAGCTGTACGCGCTTGCGCCGACATTCAGCTCCTCCGCACTCATTTACAATAAAAAGCTGTTTACCGACGCCGGAGCCAATTTCCCCAAGGACGACATGACCTGGGATGAAGTATTCGATCTGGCGAAGCTCGTGGCCAAGGGCGAAGGCGACAGCCGCATCAACGGTTTTTCGTTCAGCACGTCGTCGCAGATGGATCTGTTCTACGGCATGCAGACGTATACCGCGCCGCTGGAGCTGAAGATGTTTGATGAAAACGGCGAGAAGATGACGGTGGATACGGATCAATGGGAGCAGGTGTGGAGCAAGCTGGCCCAGCTGCAAAAGGACAACGTCTTCCCGGAAATTTTTGATCCGTCGAAGCCGATGGACCGCAAGATCGATCAGGACAATCCGTTCGCCTACGACGATTTCATGAGCGGCCGTCTGGCAATGGGCATTGTCGGCTACGGGCAGATTTCCCAGCTGATCAACGCCAACAAAAACGCCGCCAACTACAAGGGCTACACACCGATCGAATGGGATGTTGTGACCATGCCGTCGCATGAAAGCGCAAAGGGCGTCGGCGGCTCGATCTACATGAACGGCATTATGGGCATCAATGTCAAGGCGCAAAATCAGGACGACGCCTGGAAATTCATCAAGTTCATCAACGGCGAGGAATGGGCGCGCCTGAAATCGCACAGCTCCTATAACCTGGTGGCCCGCAAGAAATATTTGCAGCCTAAGGACGGCGAGGATTTCCACATGGAGGCGTTCTACAACGTGCTGCCTGCGCCTTCGACCGACAACACGAAGCTGTACCGTGAGCTGCCGAACCTGTATCAAGTGCAGGAAATCGGCCGCCAGCAGTTCCAGAACGTGCTGCAGGGTAAAACGGCGGTGCGCGACGCGCTCAAGGAATGGCAGACGCAGGGCGACGCCATGCTCAAGCAAATGAGGGAAAATCCGACGGACGGCGGCGTTGGCGTCATGCCGCTCGACTCGGTGGGCTCCAGCACGGAGGTTAGCGCCGTACCGGCCGCCCAATAAGAAGCAAAAGGAGAAAAAATCTATGAGCAAAAGGATTCCCAAACGCCGTCTGGCGACAATCGCTTTATCCGTATCGCTTGCGCTCGGCGCTGCGCTTCCGGCGTATGCGGCCGATGCCGGCGCAGCTTCACCGGCGGTTGCAGTCGGCTCGGTGGCGCTGACAGGCAGCTCGTCGTTTGCGCTGAAGAGCATTCACGTATTGCCTTCAGCCAGCGGCAAGCTGGCCACCTTTACCGTGACCCTGCGCAATGGCGGCAGCAGCGAGCTGCAGTTCATCGACTATTGGGTGCGGCTGAAAAGCAAAGCCGGCAGCCAATTCTCCGCACGGTTGCTGCCCGCGGACAAGGATAAAAACCGCGTAGCGCCCGGGGCCAGCATGGACATCACATTTTATGCCACGGTCAACGATTCGACCCAACTGCAGGACCTTGTCGTGCAGTTCATCAAATGGGATTTCAGCCAGCCGAATTTCGAGCGCGTGCTCGGCGAGGTTGCCGTGCCCGCCTCCTATACCGACGTAGCCCCGGCGGGCGGTTCGGCACTGATTAACGTGAGCGGAACGGACCTGTCCGCATCGATCAAAAAGCTCGTCAGCAATAAAAATGAAAAATATTACGTGCCGACTGTCTACCTCACGTTGTCCAACAGCGGCTCGCATTCGGTCGATCTGCCGGCGTATCTGTATGCCATCCGCACGAAGGAAGGCTATCTGTATCCGCTGGAGGCCAAGGGCGCCAAGGATCTGACGATCAATCCGCAGGAAAGCAAGGATATTCAGCTATCCGGCTCGATTCCGGTTTCCGTCTCCTCCGACGGCTGGCAACTGGTCATTACCGATACGATTGCCGATTTGAAGCTAAACGTGCCAGTCGGCACGTTCCAGCTGCCCGCTGTGACGCAGGAGTCCGGCGGCTCGATTGGCAAGAAGTATTCGTTCACGAGCAAGTCCGGCGTTTACAACGCTTCGCTGAACGGCCTGTACCGGCTGCCTTGGGAGGATCAGGACATTCTGACCGCTGATTTGACGCTGAGCAACAAGGGCGACGAATCGCTGCCGATTCCGAACCTGAGCGGCTACTTCCTGCTTGACGGCGCGGTTAAGGTCGAAGCCAAGCTGGTGCAGACGGCCAAGGTGATCGGTCTTGGCGCCGGCGGCTCGCTTAATTTGCAGATTGCGGCCAAGGTGCCGTATACGTATGAGTTCTCGCAGATCAAGCTGGTGCTGCAGGAGCAGGAAAGCGAGGCGGTGACGACCGACGTGCTGGAGTTCTCCGGCCAGTCCGAGCTGCAGGCGATTCCTTTCTTCAGCCAAGGCGAGGCTTACACGCTCCCGGATACGGGACGCAAGACCAAATATGCGGTGCGCCGGACAGCGACGTATCCGGGCAAAACAAGCTCAGTCTTCGTGGCCCAGGTCGAAGCGACGAATCTGGAGAAGCGCCAGACGAACCTGACGCATTTGGTCGCCCACTTCCGCACAGCGGACGGCAGCGTGTTCCCGGCTTCGATCGCCGAGGTCACGAGCAAAATCAGCCCGAGCGGCCAAGCGCTGCTGCAGGTGTCGGCGATGCTGCCCAAGGGGCTGGCTACCGACAATATGCATCTGCTGCTCGGCGAAGCGGTCACGGACGGCAAGCTGACGAGCGGCGACAGCAAGGCCGATTCGTACGTCAAGCCGGTTGCGTTCTGGCTGCCGCAGGATACGACAGCGGTCAAGGACAAGCTGCTCGGCGTATCGATCTTCCCGTATACGCTGTCGATCAACCGTATCGGCACCTCGATTGACCCGAGCGCGTTGACGCTGAAGTTCAACTACGAGCTGACCCGCGATTCGCAGATGGAAGTCAATAATGACGGACACAAGCTCGTTTTGGTATTCGAAGACGGAGCGGGCACCAAGACGTTTGAGAAATCGTATGATTACAAGGATTTCGATGCGGCCAACGACGAAAACGGCGACGACGGCACGAAGCTGCGCGTCGGCAAGCACGAGGAATTCAAGATTGCGATGAATGATGCGGATATGATTTTCAAGCTGCAATATTTGAAAAACTACACGCTCAGCCTGTACGACGAGTTCCAGGGCCAGCGCAAGCTGCTCGCTTCCCAGAAGCTCGACTGGTTTATTACCAGCGACTGATCCGGCCTGTTGGCCCGGCTGACAAGCTCTCATTTTCTTATCGATTCAAGCGAAGAAGACCCTGCGGGGTCTTTTTTTATGTTCGGGCTTTTGTGGGCTTGTGCCGGTCATATGGCGAAGTCATATGATGCCGCCCGCCGGTATGACCTCATGTGACTGCGATTGTGACTGTCTTCACCTGTTTTTGCCAGCCGGCGATTATATAATGGGACTACATAAAGCAGCGGAAAGGAGCCCGGTAAAGAAAATTTTCAACTATCTTTAGAAAATGTTAAGAATTGGCGTTTATGCTGAAAGAGTCGGCGATTTTATTTTGTACATAGCGGGGTAGAGGAGTAGAGAGGATGCATAAATTTACCGAGTTTTCGATGAAAAACATGGCGGCAGTATTTATTATCATGCTGCTGCTCGTGGTCGGGGGGCTGTATGCCACGACGACGCTCAAGGTGGAAAGCATGCCGGATATTTCGTTTCCGGTCGTTATCGTCAACACGACGTACACAGCGCCGCCCAAGGACGTGCTGGAGCAGATTACGAAGCCGATCGAAAAGGCGGTGGCCGGGGTCGACGGGCTGAAAAATTTGACATCCAGCTCGCAGGACAATTTTTCACAAATTTTCATTGAGCTGGAGCAAAGCAAAAAGCCGGAAGACGTCAAGAAGGACGTCGAAAGCCTGATCGCCAACGTCAAGCTGCCGCAGGGCGCCGATAAGCCGAAGGTGCTGACGGCGGGCTTCGCCTCCGAGCCGGTGTACTACATGGCGGTTTACGGAGAAAACGGCATGAATCAGGCCGAGCTCGACAAGATTTACAAGGATACGATTTTGCCCGGCTTTAACGGGCTGAAGGGGATCGATCACGTCGATTCGGTCGGTAATCAGGAGGCGGTGCTGACGATCAAGCTCGACGCCGCAGCGATCAACAACTACGGTCTCGCTCCATCGGACGTGTCGGCGCTGATCAAAGCGTCGCTCGTATCGAGTCCGGCAGGAACGGTCGATTTTAACGGCAATACGCAAATGGTGCGGGTCAAGGGCGAGCTGGATACGATCTACGGTCTGGACAATATGAAATTGACGACGCATACCGGCGACACGCTGCTGCTCAAGCAAATCGCCAAAATCGAAGCGATCAGCGAATCGTCGTTTATTGCCCGGCTGGACGACAAACCGGCGATTGGCGTGCTGTTGTACAAAACGAAAGCGGCCAACGCGGTCGAGTTCGCCGACGCTGCCGACAAGCTGATGGCCGACTGGGAGCAGAACCTGCCCGGCGTGAAGTTCCACATTGTGCTCAATGGTGCGACCTCGATTAAGGAATCGGTACACGGCATGGTGCAGGAGGGGGGCCTTGGGGCGATTCTCGCTTCGCTGATGATTCTCCTGTTCCTGCGCAACGTGCGAATGACGCTGATCGTGCTTGTCTCGATTCCGCTGTCGATTCTCATTACACTGATGGTGATGGCTCCGCTTGGCATTTCACTGAATATCATGACGCTCGGCGGGATGGCGATTGCGATCGGGCGAGTCGTCGACGACAGCATCGTCGTGATCGAGAACATCTACAGCCAGCTGCAAAAAGCGCACGAGCGCAATGAATCCGTCATTCGGCTGGCGACGCGCCAGGTGTCGGCGGCGATTACGTCTTCGACGATTACCACAGTTGGCGTCTTCGGCCCGATCGCCTTCGTCAGCGGTGTTGTCGGCGAGGTGTTCCGTCCGTTTGCCATAACGCTGGTGTGCGCGCTTCTGTCGTCGCTGCTCGTAGCGCTGACGGTCATCCCGATGCTCGCCAAGCTGCTGGTGATGAAAAGCGGAAAAATTCCGTCCCACGACGAAAATCACGTCGGTCCGATGGCCGAGCGCTATCGCCGGGTGCTGCTCTGGTCGCTGAATCACCGCTGGATTACGGTGCTGATTGCCGTCGTCATTTTCCTCGGCTCGGCCTTCATCAGCATTCCGAATTTGGCGATGTCGTTCATGCCCGATAGTGAAACCGACCGTCAGGTGCTGGTTGAGCTGAAAATGCCGCGCGAAACGTCGCTGGAGACGATGAACGCCAAATCGCAGGAAATCGAAGCGATGCTCAAGGCCGAAAAGGACCCGGCGGGCCAGCCTATGTTCAAATATAACGAAGCGCTGGTCGGCTACAATTTCAGCAGCGACAAATATGCGTACCGCACGGTGATGTTCACCGAGGTGTCGGAAGCAGCGGACGCCAAGGAAGCGGTCAAGACGTATAAGGAGAAGCTATTGGCGATGATGCCGGAAGGCTCCGATGTCAACGTGCAGCTGATTACGTTTGGTCCGGGCGGTTCGGGAGGCTCCGACTTCTCCTACTCGCTCAAGGGCGACGACCAGCTCTATTTGCGGCAGGCCGCCGATATGGTCAAAGCGAAGATGAAGGAATTCCCCGAGCTGAGCGATGTCAAGGACAGCTTGAGCGAATCGAAAACCGAGGTTGAAATCACCGTCGATCAAAATAAAGCGCGGCTGTACGGACTGAGCGCAGCGCAGGTGCTGCAAACCGTCAATGCGTGGATTGCCGAGGAAAAGCTGGGCGATTTGAAGTTCGATAACGTCACCTACAACACCAAGGTGATGCTGGACCCGGCGTACAAGGATTCCGTGGGAAAAATGGGCGCGTTCCTGCTGCGCACGCCAACCGGGCAAAACGTCCAGTTGAACGAGGTGGCCAAAATCCGCCAGATCGATGCGCCGATTGGCATCAGCCGCGAAATGCAAAATCAGGTGCTGAGCGTCAGCGCCAAAATCGACAGCGTCGACAAGGGCGGCGTCAGCAACAAGGTGTCGGCTGAGCTGGCCAAGCTGGAGCTGCCGCCGGGCGTCAGCCGCGAGGTGAAGGGCGTCTCCGACGATATCAACAAAAGCTTCATGGAAATGTTCATGGCGATGGCAGCGTCGATTTTCATCGTTTACCTAGTCATGGTGCTGGCGTTCGGCAATGCGCGCGCGCCGTTCGCGATTCTGTTCTCGCTGCCGCTGGCGGCGATTGGCGGCTTGCTCGGCCTGCTCGTGACCGGCGAGTCGGTCAACGTAACGTCGCTGATCGGCTTCCTGATGCTGATCGGCATCGTCGTCACCAATGCGATTGTGCTCGTCGACCGCGTGCAGCAGCTGCGCGAGCAGGGCAGCCTGGTGCGCGACGCGCTGATTGAAGCGGGGATGACGCGTCTGCGCCCGATCATCATGACGGCCGGAGCGACGATCATTGCGCTTTTGCCGCTGGCGCTTGGATTGTCGAAGGGCACGATCATTTCCAAAGGGTTGGCGGTCGTCGTCATCGGCGGCTTGACTACATCGACGTTGCTGACACTGGTGATCGTACCGATCATGTACGAGCTGCTGTATCGCCGCAAGGAACAAAAGCTGCTGAAACAAATCGCATCGGGAGTTGCAGCCGGGCCGGTTCCATCGGAGCCGTCTGCACCCGGGCTTCACTAATACGACGAGGATGAGGAAAAGGGGAAACCGGATATGAAACGATCACTAACCACACTTACGCAAGGCGCCAAATGGCTTGGCGTCGTCGCGCTCAGCGCAGCGCTGGTCGCGGGCTGCTCGGCCAAACCGGCGGCAGCGCCGGAGGCTCAAGCCGCCGCTGCGCAGCAGCAGGTGAAAACGGTCAAAACGGCCAAGGTCGAGAAGCAGAAAATCGGCGATCCGCTGGAGCAGGTCGGCGACGTGGTATCGTCGGTTCGGCTCGATGTCGTCGCCAAGGCGGGCGGGGAGATTGTCGAGGTTTTGAAAAAACGCGGCGACGCCGTGCAAAAGGGCGATGTGCTGTTCCGGCTCGATCCGGTCGACGTGGAGCTGCAAAAGGAGCAAAGCGATCTGTCGATCCGCAGCGCCGAGGCGCAGTTGAAAAAGGCGCGCGAGGACGTCGATAACGGCAAAACCGAGCTGAAAAATGCGATCGTCAAGCTGGAAACGGCCGTGTCCGATCTGGAAAAGGCGTACAACCGCACGCATAACGATTACGACGCCGGCAACGCGACCCAAGCGCAGCTCGATCAAGCCCGGACGCAGCTGAGCAATATGCAGCTTGATCTCGATATTCAGCGCAAAAAGCTGCAAACGCTGGAAAATACGGACTCGCTGGCTACGGTGGAGATGCAGCTGGAATCGGCGAAGCTGGGCAGCCGTTCGGCTGTGCGCGCGCTCAGCAATCTGGAGGTCAAGGCGCCGGCGTCCGGCGTGTTGACCGATCTGACCGCCGAGGTCGGAATGACGATTACGCCGGGCTTCCGCGCCGGCGAGGTGCAGCAGCTCAATCCGGTGAAAATCAAGTCGACGCTGACCGAAACGGCGGCAGCGCTCGTTCGCGGCAAATCGAGTCTGGTGTTTTACATCCCCGATGTGACCGATAAGCAGGAGGCCAAGGTCACGTTCCTCTCGGACGTGATGAACAGCCAGACGAAAGCGTACGATTTGGAGCTGGAGGTCGCCAATGCCGACGGCAAGCTGAAGCCGGGAGCCAAGGCGCAAATTGTGCTGACGAGCGACAGCGAGCAGATCGTGCCGGTCGTGCCGACGCTGAGCGTCGTACGCGAAGGCAGCGACTCCTTCGTTTTCGTGCTCAAGGGCAACACGGTCGAGAAGCGCAAGGTTGAGCTCGGCCGATTGAACGAGGCGAACCAGGAGGTGCTCTCCGGCGTCGTAGCCGACGAGACGATTGTCGTGTCCGGCCAGCACCAGCTCAAGGACCAGGACCAGGTACAAGCGGCCAACTGATCTGTATATGAACCTTTTTGCCAATAGGAGGACGAACCTGTGAATCATACATGGAAAAAAACAATAACGACGGCGGTACTGTCGGCAGCGCTGCTGACGGTTGTGGCTGCCCCCGCGTGGGCGGCCAATCCGGCCCCTGCGGCCGGTGCGTCTGTCGTGCGCTATGCGCTGACCGATTCGATGGATGTGGAGCTCAAGAGCTTGTTTAACGACCGCACGGGCGACACCAGCCGGCTGGGCGCGGTTGTGCGTATGCGCAACACGGCGGGCAAGCTGCAGCGGGTACCGGATGTGGAGCTGCGGGTGCTGACCGCCGACGGGGTGTCGTACACGCTGCAGCCGAGCAGCCGGAACGTGCGCGCCATCCAGCCCAAGGCCGTGCAGGAGCTGAGCTATCTGGCGACCGTGGACCGCATGGATGAGGTGGACGTGACCGAGCTGAACTGGGTCGATGTCGACACCGACGTCTATCCGAAGCGCGAGACGGTGCTGCTGAAGCTGGCGGTCGGCCCGGATCAGGTGTGGAACGGCGCGAACAGCGTCGTGACGAACGTGACGGCGATCCGCAAATGGGGTGAGGCGTTTACGCTTGATGCGCTGCGTTCGCCGGTCGTGCTGCGCCCGGTCGATCTGCACCAGGAAGTGACGGCCAAGGGCGTCGCGACGGTGGTGCAGCTGGAGGCGTCGAATCCGACGAAGGAGCGTCAGCTTGTGCCGGCTTTTGGCCTTGACGGTCAAGCGGACGGCAAGGTGTATACGGGAAGCCGCGCCGAGGCGTCCGTCTCGCTGGAGGCGGGCGAGAAGAAATACGTGCACGTCGTTATGCCGACGGAGCTGGATACGGCGCTGACGAGCCTGACCGTTGTGACGCCGGAGACGTTCAGCGGCCAAGGGGGCGACGAGACGTTCCGCATCGGCCGTCTGAGCATCCTGCTGCCGGATGCAGCGGGCGAAGCCGATCTGGCATCGTTGGCGCCGCTCTATAAGCTTGGCGATCCGCTGAAGCTCGACAGCGTGAGCAAGCTGATTCCGTCGTCGATGGATGTGTCGCTTGTCGAGCTGCATATGAGCGCGAACGTCGAGGACGGCTTCAATACCGCTGTCGCCAAGTTCAAGCTGACGAACAAGGGCGACCGCTCGGTGCCGGTTCCGCCATTTGCTGCCGAGCTGCGCAGCAAGGACGGGTACATCTACAGCGGCAGCCGCCAGCAGGCGACGGCAGCGAGCATCGTGCCGGGGGCGTCCTATGTGGTCAGCTACGCGTTTGCGCTGCCGGCTTCGGAAACCGGCGAAGGGCTGCAGCTTGGGATCTACAGCAAGCAAAGCGCCGGCGACTACAGCTACAAATCGCTGCTCGGCGTCTGCCGGGTTGAGCTGCAAGCGGCCGATCCCGCCGATCAGCTGGTCTTGTACCCATACACAGCCAAGGTGACGTCTTGGGACATCTCGGCGAACATGTCGCAACAGACGTTCACGTACAATTACAGGCTGAAGCTGTTCCTGAATCTCAAGCAGGACAAAGCGGTGCTGACGGACGCCAACGGCAGCAAGCTGCAGTTTGACTTGTACAACAGCACGGGCAGCCTGATCGGCAGTGCGACGCAAAGCTTTTACGGCCAAAATCGCTTGCTGAACGGCGAGAACGATGTCATCATCGGCTCGGCGACCTCGCAGCTGGAGGTGCCGCTGACGGTGAAGGTGTACGAGGTGTTTACAACGGACAACAACGAGCAGGCCAAGCGTCTGCTGACGACGTTCAAGCAGTTTTGACAGCGGGATGGAACGAGGGGAAGCGGCTAACCGAAAGGTCGTCTCACAAAAGCAACATTTTCCGCTCCGCTCCCGGCGTTTGATCCCCAAGATGCCTCCAGCCCCGCTTCAATTGCGGGCGTTGGAGGCATTTTTTGCATGGCCGGAGACTGCTTTCAGCAAGGGGCGTGTCGAAGCCTCTTGCATAATCCGGTAGCCGGATGTCTGCGAGCGAGGGGCAGGGCTTGATTCGCTGCTCGCTTTATGGTTTAATAAACTTACGAACGGTCGTCAGTTTGGGAGGGGTTATGTTGACTTCGGATAAAATTCGGGAAGTGGCGCTGCGGCATTTTGCGCGGGGCGGTTATGAGGGAGCATCTTTGGCCGATATTGCGGCAGAGGTCGGGATCAAGAAGCAGTCGCTTTACAATCATTTTACGGGCAAGGATGAGATGTTTCTGGTCGTCTTCCGCGACGTGGCAGCCCGGGAAATGCTGTTTGTCGAGGCGT
The DNA here is from genome assembly GCF_004514475.2 of Paenibacillus athensensis. GTDB lineage: Bacteria > Bacillota > Bacilli > Paenibacillales > NBRC-103111 > Paenibacillus_AL > Paenibacillus_AL athensensis. The sequence goes on from NZ_MYFO02000017.1 coordinate 78,658, forward strand.
ATCTGGAGCGCAGCCGGTCGCTGGCGCTGGAGTCGCTGCTGTACGGCTTTCTGGACGGATATCGTCAGCGCTACGAGCGGGAGGACGATACGAAGTTTTTTTTGCGGATGGCGTTTTTTCCGCCGGCTCATTTGCACCGGGAAATCGTCGATTATTGCAATCATCATCTTGATCGGCTGGGGGTACTGCTGGAGCCGTTTTTTGCCGCTGCGGCGAGCAGTGGGCAGATGCACCGGGACGTATCCGCACAGCGGGCCGCGGCTGCTTTTACCGCTGTTTTGGACGGAATGTTCGTTGAGATGCTCTATGGCGGCCAAGAGCGCTCGTTACGGAGGCTGGACGCTTCCTGGTATGTGTACTGGCGAGGGGTGCAAAGCAGCTAGAGGAGGTTGACACATGAATCGCAGTTGGATGTGGATTGGCGTCGGGGCTTTGTTCGAGGTCGGTTGGGTGGCAGGCTTCAAGCATGCCGATACGTGGATGTTGTGGGCGCTGACGCTTGCGGCGCTGGGCATTTCGTTTTATCTGGTTATCGCGGCATCGGCCAAGCTGCCCGTCGGCACGGTGTATGCGGTTTATACGGGGCTGGGCACCGCGGGGACCGTGCTGGCGGAAATGGTCTGGTTCGCGGAGCCGGTCAAGCTGACCAAGCTGTTGTTGATCGCGCTGCTGCTTGCGGGTGTAATGGGACTCAAGCTGACCGGCGACACGGCAGCGGCCGAGGAGGGGAACTAAATGGCGTGGATGGCCTTACTTGCAGCCGGGGTGTTTGAGGTGGTTGGCGTCGTTGGCATGAACCGGATCAAGCGCGACCGCGATGTGCGGGCGTTTGCGCTGTTTGGAGCGGGCGTTGCGCTGAGCTTCCTGTTTCTCAGCCTTGCGCTTCGCAGCTTGCCGATGGGGACGGCTTATGCGATCTGGACCGGAATCGGCACGGTGGGCGCTGCCGCTGTCGGGATGCTGTTGTTCGGCGAATCGCGTCAGTGGCGGCGTCTGCTTTGCATGGCGATGGTGCTGGCTGCGGCTGTGGGGCTCAAGCTGTTTGCTTGAGCCGGGCTTTTTTGGCAGCGCGGCGGTTGGCTGATTTATGATATGATGGAAGAAAACGCTGCAGGGGTGTGGCTGATGAGGAAATATGTGATTGGAGCTGCTGTCGGCTTTGTGCTTTCGCTAAGCCTGACGGCTCATGCCGAGGTAGAGCAGGTGATGAACGCGGTGGTGCAGGGTCTGTTCCCGGTCAAGGTGGACGGCGTGCGCGTCGGCGATGCGATCGTCGTGAACGACAAAACGTATTTGCCGGTGCGGTCGTTCGGCGAAGCTGTCGGGTACGAGGTGACGTTTACCGATGCTCGTGAAGTCGTGATGACGCGCAAAGCGGCGACGCCCGATCCGGACGCGGCCCGTCAGGCCGAGCTTATGGTCCAGATCGGCAAGCTGGAGAGCGACATTCAAAGCAAGCAGGCGGGCATACAGAATATGAAACAAAGTATCGAAAATTTCACCTTTGAGATGGACCGCGCTACGGACGATACGCTTAAATTCCAGTTTGGCGCACAGATTACACAATACCAAGCGCGCATTCAGGAGTGGCAAAACGTCATTATCGAGCTGCAAAAGCAAGTCGATGCCCTGCGTCAGCAGCTGCCGCAAGGCAAGTCGTGATACAAAGGAGGGGCATCGGCTGGGCGGAGCGGCGTTGGCCGGGTGAAGTGGGGCAGCGCCGGCCGCCTGATATATCCCCTAAAAATAGCAAAAAACCCTTGCAGGACAAGGATTTTGATGAAATAGGCCCTGAGGGACTTGAACCCCCGACCAATCGGTTATGAGCCGACCGCTCTAACCAACTGAGCTAAGGGCCCATATCTGGGATAAAATTGGTTGCGGGGGCAGGATTTGAACCTGCGGCCTTCGGGTTATGAGCCCGACGAGCTACCGGGCTGCTCCACCCCGCGTCAGTATGTCGTACAAAGTGACGACAAAAATAAATATACACCGAAATTTGGTCGGAAGTCAAGATTTTTTTGCCATAAAAGCAGATGCGACGTCGACTACAAGCTGTAACGGACGCCGAAACGGCCTTTGCGGGATTTGTACACTTCGATTTCTGTCGGGCATTCGTAGCCGTAAATCCACCAGTCTTCTTCCATCCGCTTGGCGAGGCAGCCGGCCTGGAACTTGCTTTCGTACAATTTAGCCCAATAGACCCAATGCATGCGCGCATTCACTCCATTTGTGTTTGATGGTCCGGTATTCCTATCTTATCCACATCGACGCCGCTTTATGAGCGGGATGCGCCCAGACAGCGGAGCTGTTAGAAAAAGGCGCGGCGCGGTATAATAGGAAGCAGCAACTATTTTTACGGCGAGGTGATCTGTCATGCAATACGGAATCGTTGTTTTTCCTTCCAAGGATGTGCAAGACGCTGCCAACAGCTACCGCAAGCGCTACGACCCGCATTATCAGCTGATCCAGCCGCATTTGACCGTTCGGGAGAAAGAGGAGTGGAGCGGCGACCGGCTGGCCGAGGCCGTGAAACGGCTGGAGCAGGTGACGTCGGGACTGGCTCCGTTTGAGATGCGGTTTAACCGTTTTTCTTCGTTTTACCCGGCGAATCCGGTGATCTACATGGCGCTCGCCGACCCGCAGCCGATGCTGGAGCTGCATCGCGCTTTGTGCGGAGAGCAGCTGAGCGAAGCGGGCAAGCCGTATCATTACACGCCGCATCTGACGATCGGCCAGCAGATGGGCGACGACGAGCTGCATGACGTGCTGGCCAGCCTGAAGCAGCGCAAGCTTGATTTGACGACGCGGATTGATCGCGTGCATTTGCTGTACCAGACCGACAATTCGGCTTGGACGGTCCACCAGACATTTCTGCTGCGCGGCTGAGAAGCCGCGTTTGTTTTTTTATTACAACAGCTTGCGGACGCGGAAATTATCCTCCAGCAGCGCCCAGTTTTGCGGGAACGGGTAGCCAAGCACCCAATAGCTGACGCCGCGCAAATTGTAGGATTTGATCAGATCGAATTTGGCTTGCGCGCTGCGGGCGTCTTCGAACCAGACCTCATGCGTGCGCTGCTGCTCGTCGGTGTAGCGGTAATAGGGCGTTTGCGCAACCGGATCGTAATGGATCGGCGCGCCGTGGTCGACGGCCCGGCGAACGGCTTCCTGCATGCTGAACGTTTCCGCTTGCTGGCCTTTGACGTGCGGCAGCAGCCAGTCGCGGGCGTACAGCTGGAAGCCCATGAGGATTTTGTTGCGCGGGATGACCGTTACCGCATAGTCGAGCACGCGGCGGATTTCATTCAGCGGCGAGATCGCTTGCGGGGGGCCGAGCCGGTAGCCCCATTCGTACGTCATCAGCACGACAAAATCGACGATAGCCCCGTGTGCGGCGTAGTCATGGGCTTCGTAGAGCAGCCCTTTCTGGTCAGCACTCGTTTTGGGCGCGAGCGCCGACGAGACGAAAAAGCCGCGGGCATGCAGCCGCTGCACGGCCAGCCGCAGGAAATCGTTGTAGGCTTCGCGGTCGGCAGGCAGCACGTTCTCGAAGTCGACGTTCAAGCCGCGATAGCCCTTGGATTCCATCGTGGCGAGGATGCTGTCGATCAGCTTGTTTTGCAGCTGCGGGCTGGACAGGATCGTGTGGGCGAGCTGCGAGCCGGCTTCGGTGGCGGAAAAGTTGGTGATCGACAGGATCGGCACGACGGCGTTGTCATAGGCGGCAGCGATCAGCGCCTGATCGTCGGCCGGCTCCAGCGTGCCGTCGGCGCGAATGCGGTAGCCAAAGGGGCACACATACGTCAAATGCGGCCCGTCCTGCCGGATCTGTTCGGCGGCGGGTTCGCCAAAGACGTTCGTATAGCCGTTGACGTCGATCGTTCGCTTGGGCGGCTCGGGAATCCGCAGCGTCTGGCCCGCGTAAATCACGTAGGGGCTGCCGATGCCGTTCGTTTGCGCCAACGCCTGCACGGAGACGCCGTAGCGCTGCGCAATGCTCCACAGCGACTCGCCGGGCTGCACGGCATGGCGCTGAACGGGAATGATCAGCGTCTGGCCGGTTGCCAGCTGCGCCGAAGCGGGCAGACCGTTGGCCCGGGCCAATGCGGCAACGCTGACGCCGTAACGCGTTGCCAACGCCCCGAGCGTATCGCCCGGGCGGACTGTGTAGGCCGGATATGCCGGGGGAATCAGCAGCGCGAGCCCGATGACCAGCCGGTCCGGCTGCTCCAGGCCGTTGATGTCGATGATGCGACTGGTGGATACGCCGTAATTGTCGGCGATTTGCCATAAGCTTTCGCCTTGTTGTACAACATGAATGCGCACAAGAGAACCTCGCTTTCCTTTATAGGCTTCTATCGATACGATATTCCGCTATTGCCGGGCCGGATATGGGCGAATGTCTATTTTGCGGGCGTCGGCCCGTTTTTTGCGCGATTTAGCGGGCACGAATGGCTTGCGGAGCCCGCGCAATCGCTCGTGCCGCTGCGGGTAGGCACCGGAAAGCGGATTTAGCAAGCTTTGCGCTTGCTGTCCGGGTAGCCGATCCGCGGCGGTGTCGGCGTGCGTAGCTGGGGAGCCGAGGAACCACGTAGACGAGCCCTGAAAGCCGCCGTAGAAGCCATCCTAGAACTATCGAGGCTTGGACGAGCGGAGCGATCTTTTTGGCCAAGGTAGTTTGTGCTATGCTAACAAGAAACTGGGGAAGGTACGGGAGGTTGTCGGAATGAACCGTCTGCTGCTGGCGGATGATGATCCGCATATTCGGACGCTGGTGCGTTATGTGATGACTCGCGAGGGCTACAAGGTGCATGAAGCGCAGGACGGAGCCGAAGCCGTCGCGATGCTGGAGCGGGAGCCGATTGATTTGGCGATTATTGATGTGATGATGCCGCGGATGGACGGACTGGAGCTGTGCGAGCATATCCGGCGTCACTACGACATTCCGGTGATTATGCTGACAGCGAAGGACCAGCTCGTTGATAAGGAGATGGGCTACCGGCAGGGTACGGATGATTATGTGACCAAGCCCTTTGAGCCGGAGGAGCTGCTGTTCCGGGTCAAGGCGTTGTTCCGCCGCTATCACCGGGCATCGAGCGACAAGATCCGGATGAATCGTCTGACCATTGACCGCCACAATGTCGAGGTTACCGACGGTCAGGCGGTGTGGCTGCTGCCGATGAAGGAATTTGAGCTGCTGGCTCAATTGGCCGAGCATCCGGGACGCTTGTTTTCCCGCGAAGAGCTGATCCGGCTCGTGTGGGGAGCGGACTATGCGGGAGACGACCGCACGGTGGACGTGCATATCAAGCGGCTTCGCCAGCGATTTGCCGAGTACGCCGACGATTTTGCCATTCAAACGGTGCGGGGGATCGGCTACAAGATCGAGGTGAAGCGCCAATGAAGTCCTTATATTCGCGGGTGCTGCTGATCACGTTGGCGGTGATTCTTGTCAGCAGTACGCTGGGCTTTTTGGCATCGAATTTATATTATCATTTGAAGCTCAAGCCCTATAACGATGACAAGCTAGTCACGATCGCTGAGCAGATGAAGGCGTTTATCGAAGCGGAGCCGGCGGACATGGAACGGTATTTGCCGAATGCCGCTGCGCTTGGCTATGAGATTTATGTCACGGACGGGCAAGGGGAGGGGCGCTACTACGGGCGAAGCTTTCGCGAGCGTGATTTGCCTGCGCAGGCGGTGGCGCTTGTGCTGGGCGGCGAGGTGTACCACGGCGTCGCCGGATTTCCGAATAAGCCGTTCATTTCCGGTTTTTTCGATAATCGGCTGAGCAACACGGTTGGCGTTCCCGTGCAAGCCGACGGGCAGCGGTATGCTTTGTTCCTGCGGCCGGACGTGCTGCTGCAATTCGGCGAGCTGCGGACTTTTTTTGCCTTGGTCGGTCTGCTGACGGTGCTTATCAGCGTGCTGCTTTTCGTCATCAGCACCCGCTATCTGGTCAAGCCGATTACCCGGCTGACCGATGCGACCAAGCGCATTGCCAAAGGCCAGTACAATTTGCGGCTGCCTGCGGGCAGGCGGGATGAAATCGGCCAGCTGGCCGAGCATTTCACGACGATGAGTCAGGAGCTTGGACGGGTCGAGCTTTCGCGTCAGCAGTTCGTTGCGAACGTGTCGCACGAGATTCAATCGCCGCTGGCGTCGATTCAGGGATTTGCTCACGTGCTGTCGCAGCGCGGACTGCCTGAGGAGCAGCGCGAGCATTACGCCGGCATCATTGAAGCGGAGAGCCGCCGGCTTTCGATGCTGGGCAAGCAGCTGCTCCAGCTTGCTTCGCTGGAGCAAGGGGAGGAGGCGCTCAATAAACGGCGCTTTTCCTTGCGCAGCCACATCCGCCAAGCGGCGCAGGTGTTGCAGTGGCAGCTGGAGGAGAAGGAGCTGCTGTTCAAGCTGGCCGTGCCCGAATCCACGCTGGTCTATGGCGACGAGGTGCTGCTGATGCAGGTATGGATGAATTTGCTCGGCAATGCGGCGCATCATATTCCGGCCGGGCGCAGCATCGCGGTGAGCGCGCAGCAAACGCCGTCGCACACGATTGTGATCGTGGAGGATACGGGAGAAGGCATCGCGCCCGAGCATCTGCCGTTTCTGTTCGACCGCTTCTACCGCGCGGACCGGGCTCGCGAACGCGCTTCGGGGCGTACGGGCCTTGGACTGGCGATTGTGAGCAAAATTGTGCAGCTCCATGAAGGCAGGATTGAGGTCAGCAGCGTGCCGGGTCAAGGCGCGCGATTTACGGTGACGCTTCCTTATTTGTAATCCGCTATTCATGCGCCGTTCATGTTCGTTTCCTACACTTGAGCTATACAAAGGAGGGAAACGTCATGTATTTGGCTCTTCGGGAAATGCGCTTCGCCAAAGCGCGGTATTCATTGATTGCGACGATTTTGCTGCTGGTCGCTTTTCTGGTTTTGTTCGTGACCGGGCTTGCGCAAGGCTTGGCTTACGATAACGCGGCTTCGATTCAGAATATGACGGCAACGCATTTTATGATGGAAAAAGCAGCGGACCACCACTTCACCCGCTCCCGCGTCAGCGGTCAGCAAGCGGCGCAAGCCGGCGCCGCGGCGGGAGCTAACAACGTGCAGCCGCTTGGCGTCCGAATGACGACGGTGACAGCCGGGGGTGCGGCCGGCAAGCTCGATGTGACGCTGCTGGCGGTCGAGCCGGACGGCTGGCTGATGCCGACGGTAACGGAAGGAGCGAAGCTGGCTGCCGACAGCGCGGGGCAGGTCGTTGTCGACGACAAGCTGAAGGCTTCGGGCGTTGGCATCGGGACGGTGCTCACCGATCAGGCGTCGGGCCGGCAGTGGACGGTGAGCGGCTTTGTGAGCCGCGAATCGTTCAGCCATTCGCCCGCGGTTTGGATGAGCGAGCGCGATTGGCGCGCGTTGCAGGCGGCGTCGGCCGGCAGCGCGCGGGCCGGAGCTACGGCAAGCGCCGCCGGCGAAGCGGCCGCCGGCGCAACGGCCGGCGTAGCAGATGTCGCTGCGGATGCCGCGGCCGCCGGCGTGAAGGGTGGCGCAGCAAGCGTTGCAGCCGACGATGCGGCAGATGCGGCCATCTATAATGCGCTGGCCGTGAAGACGGACGACGCCGGAGCGAAGCGGCTTGCCGCAGCGCTGCCGACGCTGGAGGCGGTGAGCAAAGCGGCTGCGGTTGCGGCGATTCCGGGTTATAAGGAGGAGCAGGGTTCGCTTTTGATGATGCGGGTATTCCTGTTTGTGATTTCGGCGTTCGTGCTGGCTGTTTTCTTCTACGTTATAACGATCCAGAAAAGCCATCTGTTCGGCATCCTCAAGGCGATCGGCACGCGCAACGCTTATCTGGCCCGAAGCGTCGTGCTGCAGGTGCTGCTTTTGTCGGCGGGTAGCTTGCTGACCAGCCTGCTGCTGGTCGGAGCGATGGAAGCGCTGCTGCCCGACGGAATGCCGTTCCGGCTGCAGGCTTCTATGCTGGCGCTGACCTGTGGCGCTTTTATGGCGATGTCGCTGGCAGGGTCGCTGCTATCGCTGTGGAAAGTCAGCCGGATTGACGCACTGGACGCGATCGGGAGGGCGGCGGCATGAGAACGTATCTGGAATTGCAGCAGATTACGCAGACATTTACCGATGGCGGAACGCAGCGGACGATTCTCGACCGGCTTGATTTGCAGGTGGCGGCAGGAGAGCTGGTTGCGGTGATGGGGCCTTCCGGCTCCGGGAAAAGTACGTTTTTGTCCATTGCCGGCGCGCTGCTGGCGCCAACGGGCGGCGATGTACGGCTTGACGGGGAATCGATACGCGGCAAAAGCCCGCATGAGCTGGCCGATTTACGGCTGCACAAGCTCGGGTTTATGTTTCAAAGCGCGAACCTGCTGCCTTTCCTGCAGGTGGAGGAGCAGTTGCTGCTCGTGGCCAAGCTTGGCGGCATGGAGAAGGCGCAGGCAATCCGGCGTGCGCGGGAGCTGCTGCACAAGCTGGGGCTGGAGCATCGGCGCAGCGCTTATCCCGAGAAGCTGTCGGGCGGCGAACGCCAGCGGGTGGCCATAGCCAGAGCGCTGATGAACGATCCGGCGGTGCTGCTCGCTGACGAGCCGACGGCAAGTCTGGATGCGGAGCGGGGATTGGACGTCGTGCGCTTGCTGGCCGGCGAAGTCAAGGAAGCGGGCAAATGCGCGGTGATGGTGACCCACGACGAACGCGTGCTGGGCTTTTGCGACCGGATTCTGTATTTGGAGCAGGGCAGGCTGACGGAGAAATCGGCTGTCTGAAGCAGATCGGCTCCGCAGCATAACGGTGGAGCGCACAATTCGCCGTGCGTATGAAGGGGCGAACGCCTCCGGTTCGGGCCGCAAGGCCCCAAGAGATTCGGCTGCTGCCGACACGACAAAAAAGACGCCACAGGCTGCCTTTCGGCAAGCTTGTCCGGCGTCTTTTTCACATTTTAAGAGATTACGACCATGTGAAATGATAGTTGTACGTCGTGCTTCCGGTTGGTTGCACGTACATCGTGTATTGATGTCCCGCCGTCAGCGTGACCGTGTAGGTATGCGCGCCGGGAGTGATGCCGCTTGTCCCGAATACGTAGGTGCTGGTGCCGCTGTAGGTGGTGTCGTAGAGGACAAAACCGCCCGATGCGCCCGCTGTATCCACAGAGAACGTCAACGTGTGGGAGGTGCTGCTGTCGTTGCTGATTTTCCAGCAATCCATCGGCACGCCGCCCTCCATAAAGCCGTAGTTGTCAAAATTCAAATACGTTTGGGTGATGCTGTAGCCGCCCGCTCCTTTCGGATTTTCATAAATGATCGGGTTGGCGAAGGCGGAGGTTGTGGCCGAAAAGATCGCGACCAGCGAAGCCACCGACACGACGGAATGAAGCAGCATTTTTTTGATTTTCATTATGTACACGCTCCTTTTGAATAGTTGGATTAGAAATATAATGGAATGTTGGCGCGAGCTCCTTTCTGTATATTGGGAATCATTCAAAATTATACAGGATGAAAAAATGATCATCCATATCGATTGGGAGGAATCATAACAATACACATAAAATAAGTAAAATTGGATGGATTTATTGAGGAAAACAGCCGCTTGCCAAGCGCGCAAAACAAATGATTGACAAGAGTCGGTCCTTCATTGGAAAATCTGTACATCAGGCGATCGGACTGCGTCGATTTTCAGCGGTCATTGCGGCACATTGGCCGTGATTCCTGTGCGCTTTCGCGCATATCGTACAAGATAAGGTGAGGTGGTCTTTGATGAGAAAAGGCTTTGATTGCGCGACGCCGTTAACCGCAGCTGCGGCAGCGGCATTTGCCAGGGATGGCATGGCGTTCGTGTGCCGGTATTTGGTGCCAAGCGGCTGGAAGGCGCTGACGGCGTCCGAGGTCAAGGTAATCAACGCGGCAGGTCTGGATATTGTGTCCGTGTTTGAGGTATCGGCCGATCGGGCGCTGGGCGGTCGTGCAGCCGGCAGAGCCGATGGCGCGACGGCTGTCGGAGTGGCGCAAAAAGTTGGACAGCCCTTGAATTCCTGCATTTATTTTGCGGTTGATTTTGACGCCAGCAAGGCCCAGCTGCCCGCAATCATCGAGTACATTCGCGGGGCCGCGGAGGCGACGCCTTCGTATACAACGGGCGTATATGGATCGTATACGGTCGTGGAGGCCGTTCTGGACGCGCAGGCTTGCTCACGGGCTTGGCAGACCAAGGCGTGGAGTCAGGGCAAGCAGTCGGCCAGAGCGCATATCTATCAGTACGATTGCGGACCTGCAGGATTGGGTCTGCCGATGAATGGCATCACGGTTGATTTGGACCATGCGAATGGCGAGGAAGGCTCGTGGAATACACTTCACACAGAGGAGGACGATTATATGATGCAAGCTGACGATGCGAACAAAATCATCGGGTTTTTGAGCGCTGCCTATCAGGCTGCGCCGGATGAAGCAGCCAAGGAAGAGATCCATCGGCTGGCCAATGAGCTGCGCAAGGCGTCGGGTCAGGCGGCGAATTAGGGTTAGAAATGGAGCATAGTTGATTAAGGTGCAAGCCGATTTGCAGAAATCGGCTTTGTTTGCGTTGGGGCAGGGAGAGGAAGGTCTATTCCAGCTTCCAATTGAATCACCTATCCTTGTTTAGTGAGCCTTCGCTGCCGATGCTGCGTCATAGAGCCTGCGCGGAGCACCCGCTAATACGGCCAGCGGAACACAAAGGAGCCGACGAACAGCAACGGGAGCGTGGCGATTGCAAGAAACACGCCATGCCAGGTTTTCAACGGAATATCTCGAAATAGAAAAACGCGGCACACGATAAAAACGGCGATCCACACCAGAGGCGAAAGCGCAGTAGCGATCATATTGAGAAAAGCAGCAATCGCGGAGCCCAGTGCCTTCATGCCAATGAGGCTCGTTTCTCGTGGGGCATGCATGGCGATGTTGTAGGGCGCCCAGATTTGTATCCATGTGATGATCAGGCATAAGCTGGCAATGACAATGGACATGCCGATAGACATTTTTTTCATCAGTGTTCCCCTCCCTTGTGTGCTGAATTTCGTACGTATATTCCATATTATAGGGTGATTGTTTTTTTGAAAAGGGGCTGGCGATGCCGTTTGGGACGTTCGCTGTACGTGTCATGTTCGCGCGTTTTTTATATTGCGTTTCGCCGCAAAAAACATTTGCGTTGCTGCATAATCCATTTCTGTTTAGAATAAAATACAAACAAACGTTCCTGTTTCTTTCGCGAAGAGGAGGTGAATAACGTGACCCCGGCAACGCCCAAAGACGAACTGCAGCTGATCAAGGAATACGCGCTGCTGCCAATGCTGCTTGGGATGATTGCTCGCGACGCGGGCGAGCTGAAGCTCCACAAGGATAAACTCATCTATCGTCATCTGCTGTACCACTTGGACGAGGTGGAGCGGGCGATTTACGGCCTGCAGGCACAAAACAAGACCAGCATGCGTCAATTGGATATTTTTGTGTTGAATGTCAAAACGGATGCGGGCGGCGTTAACGTCCAGTACAAGCATCGCGGTTACGAAAAAAGCTTCTCCATGCTCCGGCCGCTCATCAAGGCGGAGCTGATGAACATCCTGTGGCAATTGGGAGGAATTCACCATGACCAGCAGCAAGCAGGAGAGAGTCGTCTTTCTCTCTGACGCCCAATCGTTTTATGCCAGTGTGGAAAAAGCGGACCATCCCGGTCTCGCGAATAAGCCGGTTGTTGTCGCCGGAGACCCGGAGCGCCGGGCCGGCATTATTTTGGCTGCTTGCCCGATCGCCAAGCGTTATGGGGTAACGACGGCCGAACGGCTCGGCGAGTCACTCAAGAAATGCCCGGATCTGGTGATCATGCGGCCGCGCATGCAGCATTATATTGAAGTGTCGCTGCAAATCACAAGCATTTACAAGGAGTTTTCCGATCTGGTCGAGGTATTTTCGATCGATGAGCAGTTTATCGATGTGACGGCCAGCCGCCGGTTGTTTGGCGAGCCGCCGGCCATTGCCGCCGAGATTCAGCGGAGAGTGCTGCAGCAAACGGGAGTTTGGGTGCGCATTGGCATCGGACCGAACAAGATCATGGCGAAAATCGCTACCGACATCTGGGCGAAAAAACGGTCGGACGGCGTGTTCACCTTGCGCCGTGCAGAAATCGCCGAGCTGCTGTGGCCGCAGCCGGTCAGCCAAATGTTTGGCGTAGGCGGCCGGATGACGGCGCATTTTGCGCGAATGGGCATGCTGACGATTGGCGATGTCGCCCGCACGCCGCTGGCGGCGCTCAAGGCGAAGTTCCGCGCCCGCTTTGGCAAGCAAAGCGACATTCACGCCGAGGTGATGTGGCGCACGGCCAACGGGCTCGACGACAGTCCGGTCGACCCGCGCACCTATGAACGCGGACAGCAGCAGATCGGGCATATGTTTACGCTGCCGCGCGATTACCGGGAGGGGGAGGTCGATATCGTCATCCGCGAGCTGTGCGAGGAGGTGTGCCGCGACGCCCGGCGCAAGGGCAAGATGGGGCAGGTCGTTTCGGTGGCGTGCATGTGCAGCCCTTACGATCACCCGACGGGCTTTTCCCGGCAGCGCAAAATGCCCGACCCGACGAACCATACAGATGACGTGTACGAGGCTGCCCGCACGCTGTTTTACTGCCATTGGGACCGCATGCCCGTGCGCCGCGTCGGCATTGCGCTGAGCGCTCTGTCGGACGACAGCGTCTATCAGCTTTCGCTGTTCGAGGATAAGCCGCGCCAGCGCGCGCTGGATCAGGTGACCGATCAAATCAAGGAGCGGTTCGGCGCTGCGGCGCTTGTCCGGGCGTCATCGCTGACGGCGGCGGGCCAGGCGGCGAGAAGGGCGCAGCTGATCGGCGGGCATTATAAATGAGCGGTGATGAAATATGTAAAATAAAGTGATGATATTTAACGGAGATGGCTGTAACGGAATTTCAAAAAAATATAAAAACAGAGTCAGAGTGAGCGGAACCGTTGATGAGCCGACATGGCGATTGATTGGAGAAATGTTCTTTTTTCTCGGAGGGCAGATTTGAAGGGAAGGAGTAGCACATCACGAAATGGAACTCGCCTTCCGAGGACTGGCACACGCCGTTTGCCGAAAACGATCTGCAGGTCGGAGGCAAATTTGTCTCCCGTATGGAAGGCGAAGGACGGCAGCTTTGGTTTTGATTTTGCCGGAGTGTACGACGAGATTGTTGTCAACAAGTGCATTGTGTACACGATTGCGACGGCAGAAAAGTGGAAATTACGTTTATCCGCCAAGACAACAGCACCAAAGTCATCGAATCATTCGAAGCCGAAGGAATGAATGCCGTGGAGATGCAGCAAGCGGGCTGGCAGGCGATTTTGAACAATTTCAAGCTGATGCCGAGCGGACTTCAGCAGAGTAAGTTCTATTTGCAAACGAATCAAGCGCGTGCCGATGTCGTCGGTGTGCGCTTGATTTTTTGTTTGGGGGCGTAGGAGAGGACAGGGACGCAGCTTGCATGGCGACGAAAAAAGAATTGCGTTGCTGCATAGACTGCGGTTTTGTAGAATAAAATACAAACATATGTTCCTTTTTCGGTGCTATTCGCAGCAGATGCGGTCCGCATGTGGCGGGCGGGGGCACCGATTACGGCAGGCCAACAGCCAGTAGGTAAACAACGTAGAGGAGGCCACAGCAGGATGAAAAGCAAAAAGCTGACGGGAAACGGGCTCTGGGAATCGAGCCGGATGATGCTGCCGCAGCATCGGGAGGCGCTGCTCGCCCAAGGGGCCGAGCGGCCGGTGGCGGAGCAGGCCATAGCGGCGAGGCCGGAGAAGCGCGATACGGAGCTGATTCGCGAGTACATCATGCTGCCGTTGGCGAAGCAGGTGATTGTCAAAGCGGCGCAGGCGTTCCGGGAGCCCGATCATATGCTGGCCCGGTGCGCGGAGGTCGCGGTACAGATCATCGTGAAGCGAATGAACGGCAAGCTGCTCGAGCTCCAGCGGGAAATGGAGCAGCGGCACGTGCAGGTTGTACGAACGGGAGGCGATGCTGACGTCCAGCAATACCGTTATGCGTGCCGGGGTTATGAAGGCGAGCTGGCGCTGACGCGGGCCGAGCTGAAGGCCGAGGTTGCAGCGCGCATCGAGCGGTATCGCGACGGCTTCGTGCGGGATGTGCGCGCGGCGTTGAGCTGAGGGCGGCAGCGGGAAGTCCCGGTGCGATCATGTCTCGTACCGGGATTGGCTGCGCGAGCGGAAGTGAACGCTTCGACGCTGCGCTACTACGAGTCGGTCGGCTTGCTGGAACCGCCAGTGCGCCGAAACGGTCAGCGCCGTTACGATGAGCAGCTGCTGGAACGGATTCATTTTATTAAAATCGCCCAGCAGACCGGATTCAGTGTCCAAGAAATGGTCGTGATGTTGGAGGGGCTGGAAGCCGGCGCGCCGCTTTCCGAGGCGTGGGAGAGGATGGCTCAGCTAAGCGCGCCGAATTGGAAGAGCGCAAACATCAAATCGAGTCGATGCTGCATATTCTGGACAACGGATTGAATTGCAAGTGCTTGACCTGGTCGGAATGTCTTGACCACATTCGGCATAACGGCTCGTGCCAGGAATCGGATGGAGCGCCGGGCGCGCCTCCAGCACGCTGGCTTCTTGTAAAACGACAGCCAGCGTCTGCGCGATAAGGTGTTTCAAAACGCCTAGATTATCTATGAATATCAGCTCTGTAAAATGTAAAAGATGCTTCCAAACCACGAAGAAGTGGGATTGGAAGCATCTTTGTATTTGGGACAAGCAAGCATTCGCTTAAAATGCAGGAAACGGAATGGCGTAATCCTTCATGATGCCGAGCAGATGAAGCTTCCAGGCGTCAAAGGTCATGCTGCCCTTGGCCGCGGCCCACGGAATGTAAGGCAGCGGGATGTTCAAATCCTGAGAGAGCATGTAAGCTGTCATATAGTTGACATATTTTTGCGCCATCGCGTCGTAATTGACTGCGGCTGGCGTCGGAGCCGTTGGGACGCCGGCGCTGTTGCTGTCGTTGGCTTTGGCCGGAGCGGCTGCCGGCTGCTTGGCGGCAGGGGCCGGCTGCAGCCCGGCTCCCGAAGAAGCTGCGGCGTAGCTGTCTGCAGGCGGACCGTCCGTTTGCGCCGGCAGCTTGTTCTGGATTCCGCTGTAATGCGCGGTCAGCGGCTGGCCGTCTTCCATCAGCGGCAGCTCGTTGCCAAGCAGCGTGTCGGCGGTATCGCTGGAAAATTTGCTGCGCAAGCGGAGCAGATCGGACGTGGCCGGTTGCTTGTAGCGAACGTTGTCATCGATGAAGGCTTTTTCCCGTTTATCGAGCTGCGCGGCGTAAAAGCTGAGCTCTTCGTCCTGTTTGAGCCGCTCCATCTTCTGGTAATCGGCGCGGGGCTGCGGCTGCTGGCGGGGCCGCGAGCTCGGCTCAATATCCTCCACGGCGCTTAGCTGCAATTGGCTCAGCTTCTCGACGGCATCGTGGATCTGGAACAGGTAGCCGAATAACCGGTCCCCGTCGTCGGCGTCCTGCAGCGCTTTTTCCAGGCGGGCCGCGCCGTTGATCTGGTGCCGCTTGAGCAGTCCGCATAAGGCCAGCGCATCGGCGCGGCCCATGCTCATCGGCGACTTGTTCATGCTGGCGAGCTCCTGACGCTTTTGCTCGATTTTGTGGGCGACGGTCTGGTATCGCTTCTGCACAATCGGCAGCGCCCTGAATTTGTCGGGCAGCCAGGCGGGGTAGCCGGTCGTGCGAAAGGATTGGAGCCGCCGGCGCTGAAGCTGGTCCAGCATCCCCAGCGGCATATCGATATAGGTTTCGTGGCGGTTCAGCGTATCCATGATGCTGTCGAATTCCTGGGCCTCCATGTGCTCGCTGAACGAAAGCTCGGGTGCATAGGTTGAAAAATAACACCGCTTGCTTTCGTCGAAGGCGACTTCGCGGCGAATGAGCTGCGTCGGGCTTTGCTGGCCGAGCTCGCGCGGCTTCAAATGCGAGGCGACGATGGCGCCGACTGCTTTGTTGCCGATCGTGCGCTGCAAATAGACGATGCGGCCGCTTTGTACGCCAAGCGACTGGGCGCTGGACAACGACAGCTGCGGACGCGAGCGTCCCGACCGTCCTGACGCTGAGCGCGGCCTTGCTTTTTTGCGTCTGATCCGCTGCATCATGGGCGCTGCTCCTTTCCGTGTGGCGATCCGGTGGTTTCTAACTATTTCGCTATCTTCTATTTTAACACCTGCCGCCAACCAGCAAAAGATGGGAATATCGCGAATCGAAAAACGGGCTGCACAAGGTCATCTGATACACGGCGCGCCGGGGGCGGACGCCCTGAGCGCGGTGAGGGTAAGCGTGCCGGGAGGCACTGTGGCGAGTGCGCTGAGCGGCAGGTGCGCGTGCGCCGCTGCGCAGCGTCCATCCGCCGCTGAAGCCTGCCAGCGCCGCACCCACAGCAAAGGCCCGTCTCCCGAGGGATGAGACGGGCCTTTGCCAACCCCGCGCGCGCCTACAGCGCGAGCACGTTCCGCAGCTGCGCCGCCAGGCTTTGCAGCTGCGGTTCGCGCTCGACGTAGGCGACCAGCGCGCGGAGGAGCGGCCCGCTGGGCCGCTCCTTGGCGGCTTCTACACGCAGAAGCCGCAAGAGCTCGAGCAGCTCCGCCTGCTCGCTGCCGCCGACCGGCAGTTCGGCGACAGCGGCGCTTAGCTGCTCCAATAGCTCCGCGGCGGTGCGGGCCCGGTCCGCCGCGGAGTCGCCGCCTGCGCCCCAATGCAAATAACGGGCGTAGTCGGCGGGGCCAAGCAGCGGCTGACCGCCCGCTGCCTGGAAGTGAGCGGCTACGGCGTCGAGCCGCTCCAGCACGAAACGCGCGGTCCGGTCAATCGGCAGTGGATCGTGCTCCGCCATCACCCACTGCAAAAACTCCTTCAGCAGCGCTTTATACACAAACACAAGGTCCCAGATGTACGGCGCGAGCTCCAGGCCGCCATAGACGCGCTCCAGCAACTCCTTGTGCCACTGCATCAGCCGGCCCCGCGTGCGCAGGCGCAGCGGAATGAACTTGTCGTTTTGCCGAAGCGAACCGCTGTATTCAATCAAAATATGCTTATGCTCCATAAAATACCGGAAGCGGAACTCCAACTGCTGCACAAAATGCGCCTTCGCCGACAGCCCCGGCAACCGCGCCATCCGCTCTGCCTCGGCAAAATAACGGTTCAGAAACTGCTCCATCACTTCGCCAAACAAATCCTCCTTGGACGGAAAATATTTGTAGACCGATCCCTTGGCGATCCGGCAATCGTCGGCGATATCCTGTATCGACACCGCGCCGAAACCGCGCAGCGAAAACAGCTTGGACGCCGAGCGGACGATTTCCTGCTTGGTCATGCTCATCCTACAGTCGCTCCTTTGTACGAACCTTGACAACGTATGACTCATGGTACATAATAGTGAACATTAAGTCAATGGTGACTTTGTGTTCATTTAAGGGAACATGCGGTCATGATAACCGGGCTATACCGGCGCATCAGGTCAGACGCGGCCGCCGTACGGCCGGCACCGTGCTCCGGGGAGTCGCGCGCGGTGCGCGGAAACCTATTTTAGGGCTTGCTGAACGAAACATTACAGAGCAAATCGCCTGTAGGCGGTACGATTCAGCAGCATGTTGAACATGAAGACGAAAAAAAGCCGCAAGCGGCGTTCCAAGTTCATCACGAGGAACTGCATGGCGATGACGGTCCCGCTCGTTTGCTCGAGTCGCGCCCGGATTCGGTTCAGTCCATATTTTCGTTTTCCTTCGCCAAACTTGCCTTCAATCGCATTGCGCCCGCCTGCATCCAGCTTGGCGA
>NZ_MYFO02000018.1 GCF_004514475.2 Paenibacillus athensensis
AGCTTTTTTGCTACGCTAAAGAAAGAGAAGCTGTACAAGATCCGCACGGAGCGCTATCCGATGGCCGCGATGAAATCGATCATCTTCCGATATATTATGGTCTACTACAACAGGCGACGGATCTATACCTCTAATCCAGGTGGCTGGCCCCCCGCCATTTATCGCGAAAGAATGCTGTCAATGGCAGCGTAGAAACGAGATTTCTCTATGAGTGTGTTTTCAAACTGCACTTTTGTTGACAACTCCAATTCATATCTCTCCTCCAAAACACGATAATTTATTTTATAACGCACAATGATTGAAGATACCACTAACACAATTTTTCATGAGAAATTGTTAAAAAACGAATTATGTAAACCACTCCTTTGTTATCTTAAATAAATCCATTTTTAGGAAATATTATTATAGATTATTTTTTTGTCAAATAATTTAATATAACTCCCCTAACGCCTCTTCCGTCCATGCTTCACCAACGTCATCCGCCGCGAATGGCGCAGCCATGCGTAATAGCTCCGCAAATCGCGCAGCTCCAGAGTCTCCGACATCCGGCCGAGGAACGTAATAACGACCATTTTATACAGCGGCCCGCCCGCAATATCCACCGCATCATGCATAGCAAATTCCGCCACCAGCAGCAAATCGTCGTCCACGACGTACACGTCCTGCTCGTTCGTGTAATACAACGCCAGACGTCCTTGCTTCAGCTTATCCCACAAAAACGAACAAATCTCGTACACCCCGACCTGTTCCCGCTCCACTCGCTCCACCCACCGCTGCCGGGCATGACGCGTAATAATGATATCCGCCACCTTGCGACCGGCCAGCTCGATATAAAACAGCTCGTACGTACACCAACGCTTCATGGTTTTGTCCTTCATGATTGGATTCTCCTTTGTATGGTCTCAGCACCCGGATGCTTGCTTACATTATACGGCTGTGTCGAAAGGAATTTATTGCATAATTTCTACGAAAAGTTTGCATATTATTTTGCAACTTATTGCAAATCGGACGCATGAAATAGAAAGAAATTCCCAAACAGTATCCAATTCCTTGGATTCGATACAAATAAAAAAACTGCAACAACATGCAAGTATTCTTGCAAGAAGTTGCAGTTTAAATTTGTGATGTTGCATCAGGTAAAATCAGGTAAAATATAACAAGTGTTAATCTGATGCTTCTCTCACGACCATGTCGTGGCGCGCACTTGATCATTCTCTAATTCACTCCGATTAGATTCCATACAAATCGAGTGAAGCAAGCTTTTCTCTTGCAAAGTCAATTGAAAATGATTTAGAAATGTCGTGTCTAGCAATTTCGTCCATCCCTCCGAGCGATTAGTTTGACAGATGCTTGAGAAAACGCGCTTCAAATCTGAGGAGTAGATCGTTGAATCCATTGAAACCACCTCTTTTATTTAAATTTGGAAAATAATATAACACAACTTAAAGGAGTCTGCCAGATGAAAAGTAAACGCTTATTATGGATACTGCTCCCAATTTTGCTTACTTGCCAGCTCTGGTTTACCTACATCTCATTCCATTATCCATTTATGGGCATTTACGTTGCCAAGAAAGCCGATCACTGGGAAGTAAAAAATTTTGAGGCCAATGTGCCTTATTTACAAATGGGCTTACAGATCGGTGATGTCATCTTAAAAATCGATGATCATGATCCTGAACGCTTCTTTACCGTCAAAAACTTCGCTCAAATTGAGCAAGCCAACAAGCTCCTCATTTCCCGGAATCATCACACCTATGAGATTACAACCGACGGGGCAACAATAAAATTTTCTATCTTCGCCTACAGCCTTTTGGGAGAATTACTATGTCTGTGCATCGCCATTATGCTGTATCTCGATCATTCCGGATCTCGCTCCGCCCGCTTTTTATCCTTTATTTTTTTCATCGGCGGTCTGGCTTTTATGAGTCTGGAAGCATCACCGAGAGGCGATGTACTGGCAAAAATTTTAATTACCAGCATCGTAATGTCTTTGCCGTTCCTGTTCTTACACTTCCTGATTGTATTTTTCAATGAAAAAGGTGAACAGAATTTCCCTTATAAATTCTTATACACATGCTATGGACTTATAGGACTCGTCAGCTTGCCGAGTATTGCCTACTTTACATCGCTGCCTGCATACACCTATTTTTATTACTATGAAGTCATCACAAGAGTGAGCTTTCTTTCCGGTTCCCTAATGGTTGTAGGTTTTTTGATTTACATCTACATGAAATTCCGCAAAACTCAATCTTATTTCTCCGGCATCGTAAGGACGGTCTGGACTTCTTTCATGATTTCCTTCATGCCGCTTGCTCTTTTCTCTTTTCTTCCCGAAGCAATCTGGAACAAAGCTATGATTACCCCCTATATTACGGGAATGTGTACGTTATTTTTTCCGTTATCCTTCTTTTATTTGTTATCTGCCCAAAAGATTTATCATGTTCAACTCATCCTTCGCAGAGTTTTGGCCGCCCTTGTGATTGCGGTAATTCCAAGCGCCATGATGATGATTTTTATCATTCCTCTTTTCCAAAATGCCTTTTCATGGCAAAGAGTGATTTTCATTTTTTTATTTACCGTCACGCTCATCTCCATATTGTTGTATTCGCTGGAAGCCATCATGTCAGGTTTTGAGGCATTTTTGTTTCCAAGAAAGCATAGATTGCAACTCACTTTGAAAAAAATTGCCGACGACCTCAGCCATTTGCAAAGTTTCCGCGAACTACAAGAACTGATTCTCGTGGATATCGTCCGTACGCTTCAAGTAGCAAGCGGCGCAATTGTCTTCCAATACGAGCATGATATTGACATCATGAGTGAAGGCGATATGGAACCTGAGCAAATCAAACAGGCTCTTACTGATCCGACGCCATCAACGAAACAAATGTACGCCGTGTATGAAATCAATCGTCACGAAGAGTACACCAGCTTTTTGATTCTCGGCCCCAAGAAAACGAATACGTTGTTTCATAAGGAAGAATTGCAGTGGCTCAAGGTCGTGGTTTCGAATCTGGCGACAAGTCTGGAAAATCTATATTTGATTCGCAAGCTGACGTAGCGCCTGCAAGAGCTTGCTTCCCGGTTGCCAAGTGAAGAAGAAAGTCAAAGCTTGTTCTGGTTCCGCAAGACGATGTTTGATCTGCAAGAAAAAGAGCGCATGCGCATTGCTGCCGATATGCACGACACCACGATGCAGGATATCTTTTTTATTCAGCGGAAGCTCCGTGCTTTTCAAGCGCATGCTCCAGCCAACACCAACACAGAGCCTATTGATGATATTATTCAGCATCTGGATGCGGTTAATGTTACGCTGAGGCAAAATTGTTTTGAACTGCATCCCCCTACACTCGATACGGCAGGACTTTTAAGTACAATCGCCAATTATCTGGATATGCAGAGCAAGCTTTGCAGCTTTGCATTGTTTTTTATGACCGACGATGATCGACGGATTGAAGGCAAAGGTCTGGAAACGAAGCGCCATCTGTTTCGCGTGGTTCAAGAATTGCTGCATAATGGCAAAAAGCATGCTCAAGCCACGAAAGTAACGGTAAGCTGCACCAGCAGCGAAACGCATTTTTATCTCGAATATCAGGACAATGGCATCGGCTTCGATTCTTTGTCCCTGTTATCATCCGCCAAACGTGCTTCAGGCATTGGCATTGAGCAAATGAGAGGACGCATTCTCCATATTCACGGTGATTTTCAGCTACAATCCGCTTTGGGTCAAGGCGTGCAGGTACAGATTACGATTCCCCTTATATGAAGGAGGCTCTGTTTGATGAAAGAACCGTTTAAGATATTGATCGTTGACGATCATCCGATGTTTGCCTTCGGCACCAAAACTCTCTTGGAGCAAATGGAGCATGTGCAAATTGTCGGCATTGCGGAGACGGGTAAAATTTGCCTGGAGTATGTAAATACATACAAACCAGATTTGGTATTACTGGACTTTAAGCTGCCGGATCAGACCGGGTATGAAATTGCCAAGCAAATCCACGCGATGAAAAACCACATCAAAGTCGTGCTTTTTACAGGCATCGATGTACTGCCCTTATATAATGAATTGCTGGATCTCCATATTTGTGGAATTTTAGCTAAAAATTCAGGTGACGAGAAGCTTCGTAATATGGTCCGTTGCATCATGGAAGGTCAAACCGCTGTTCCGTTGGAATTTTTCCAGCAATTGCGCTTAGCGTCGACGCACACTGCTCAGGAGATGTTAACGAAGCAAGAGATGGAGATTATGGCTATGCTGACAGACGGACAAACGCAAGATCAGATTGCCGAAAATCTTTTTACCAGTAAGCGTTCCGTTGACAATTATTTAAGAAGGATTTACGAGAAATTGGGAGCTAAAAATAAGTCTCAGGCCATTCAAAAATTTGTGGAAATGCAAATGAATACGGATGTGAGCCATCTTGGATAAACGGCTGCTTGAGGAAATGATCAAGGTGATCGATCGACATTTTCACGTTCAGGAGTTAAATCACTTATTAAAAGCTTGTATGGACGACAAGATACAGAGTAAGAGCATTTGGGGGGAAATTACGCTTACGGTACATGAGATGCTTGAGGGTTCATCCCCTTATATTGATAAATTGGCAGCCTATATTGAGCTGTTGATGCTGGCATCGGATATGATGGACGATTTGGCCGATCAAGATAACACTAGCAGACCGTGGATGAACATTTCCACTCCTATTGCGCTCAACGCTGCGGCAGCGCTGCTCATTGCAGTAACAGGAGAATGTGCCGAGCTTCGAGAACAGCACCCACATCTGCCTTTGCCTGCGAATGGCGATATTCATCGCATGCTGACGCGTGCTGCCAATGGACAACATCAAGACATCCGCGGTCAAGCGATTCACTCCGAGGAGGATTATTTAGCGCTCGTTCTGCAAAAGTCCGCTCCGCTTATGCAGCTTGCGTTCTATATGGGTTACTCCAGCGTGGAATCCTGCGAGGATACCACCAAGCTACAATTAGATCAAATGGCCGAATATGTGGCTATCGCCGCCCAGCTTCATAATGATCTTCACGACCTGATTCAATTTGACGTCAAAGGCGATCTTTTTGATAAAAAACGAACCTTCCCGATCCTGTATTTGTTAGATCAATGCTCGGAGCAGCATCCCGTATTTTATGAATATTATGAAGGCAAGCTGTCGCTCGAACGTTTAAAAGAAATGAAGGAAGCGTGCTTGCAAGCGATTGTTCAATCAGGCTGCATCGAATATACCCGAGTCGTGCAAGGCTTGTATGTCCATGAAGCTGAAAAGATTGTGGAAGCCATCCCCGGGCAACCGGAGGGGAAACGGCAATTTTTGCAAAAAGTAATCGCTCCATACCGTAAATTTTGAATAATTGACTGAACGTACACGAAGAGTTGCATCTGTTTTCCCCGTTCTCAAAAAGAGTAACAAAAATCCATTCCAAAATTTAAAAGTATCTTGTAGTATAAAAAGTACAATTCGATCAGGAGCGGGCTCGGGGTGCCCAATATGCGCTAAGCTCCAATCCCTATGCGGGTATTGAAACGAATCCCTATTTTCAGAAGATCGTCAATCTGGGCAATGATGCGCTTCCGTTCTTGCATGATTTCATCGACCGCAGTCCCAATGACGGCTTAAAAGAATATATTTGCGCGATAGCCATACAACAAATCTCCGGGTGGGATGGAACGGATCATGGAGTACGGACATGGGCAACGGCGAAGGAGTTTGAACAGGCATGGAATCAGCATTTAGAAAATCCCCCCGCTTGCGTTGAACCAATTGCAACCTGCCCGCGCAATACAGATTTAAAATAGACCTGAAAAATCCAGTGTTCCCCCAAAGAAAAAAGCCCCCGTTCAAGCAATGGTTGAAGGCATACACCTATTTGCTTAAAGGGAGCTTATCGTAAGTGCGCGATGAACGGGGGCCAGCGGCTGCTTCGCCTTGGAGCGAGACCGCGCCCTGCACAACGGTTATGCGACTATGATTGGGCCTATTTGGCTACCGGCACGGCGTTAAAATATTCCTCCAGCGTGATGCCCTTGGACACAACCGCCTGAGCGATGTCTTTGCCAACGTAGCGAATGTGCCACGGCTCGTATTGGTAGCCGGTTATGCTATCTTTGCCTTTGGGATAACGGATGATGTAGCCGTATTCGGCGGCGTGGTCTTCGAGCCATTTGGCTTCTTTGGTGCCGGCAAAGCAGTCGGTAGCTGCGCATTTGCCGTCGCTGCCGGTGACATCGATCGCCAGACCTGTGGCGTGCTCGCTGGTGCCGGGCACGGCGCTGTAGGTGCGGGCTTTTTCCAGCCCGTCCTTGCGGACGTAGCTGTCAAACAACGCCTTCTGCGTAGCGTAAGAGCGGTAAGCGGAAACGCCGGCCAGCGGCACGCCGTCGTCTTTGGCGGCTGCAAACAGCTGCTCCAGGGCGGCTGCGGCTTCCTTGCGCATTTTGCGTTTTTCGTTTTTTTCATTGAATACGAACGGTACGTCCGGGTAGACCAGATCGTCCGGCGTATAGCTGGCCGGCAGCGCCCACATCTTGTTGACCAGCACCTCCAGGCTTTCAGGGTGCGCAACGACCTGCAGGTCGCCATATGCACCCGCCGCATCGTTCTTGGCCGGCGGCGTGGCGCTCGGCTTGGCTATTTCGCTCGCCTTGGGCGTGGCGTGGGCCGTAGCAAACGGCGCGGTCGTCCCGGCGGGAGTTTGGCCGCCGTTTGCCGATGTTTCGGCTGACGCGGTCGGGGCAGCTGCGGATGGTGACGGCGACGCCGTATCGCTTTCCTGACCACAGCCTGCGCAAAGCGCAAGCGTTAGAGCCAGCGCGAGCGCGCCTTTACTTTTTGCTAACATTTGTAAATGTCCTCCTCGCCTATCGATCCTGGCTATTATCCTTTTCTCTCTCTTACAAATAGACCGATTCACAGCAGCAAAAGTTGCCGCCGGACGCAAAAAAGCTGCAAATACGGCATAGCGCCCGCTCGCAGCTTTTGCTCTCGTTCTATTTTACGCGTTCGCGCGTTGCTCTTCAAGCCACAGAATGGCGGTGACGCCGCGCGGGTAATATTTGCTGCCGGTGATTTCGCCGGAAATGATCTGATCGCTCCAACTCCAGACGGACAACGTAGGGTGTGTCAGCCAGCGCACATGCGCGGCATCGGCGGCGGCGCTCGTTTCGTCTTCAGGCCAGCCGAGAATATGACGGGCGACAAATTGGCACAAATAAATTTTGCTCAGCCACGAATTGTTGCTTGTCGAGCTCAGCTTCCAGCCGCCATCGGCAAACAGGCACGTGCCGGGAACGAGCACGGTTGTCAAATGACGACGCAAAGCTTGCAGGTAAAACCCGTAGCGCCCGTCAGCATCAAGCGCCGCTTGACAGCCCGTCATGTACGGGAAAATCAGCCCTTCAATCGCAGGAATGATTCGCGAATCGTTGTTTTCGCCGAGCACGGCCGGAATGTAGCCGCCTTCGGTCATGTGGCTGACAATCGTTTGCGCGCAGCGCAGCGCCTGATCGGCCGATTGATCCGCCAGCTCCACCTCTCCCGCCTCGCGGAAAATGCGCTCCAGCGCGACATAGGACGCCCAGCATTTGCCGGCCATGTAGATATTGTTCCGCGCCTGCCCCAGCGAGACGTCGAGGCTGTCGTAGGTCGTAATCTCCGCACCGCCCATTGCCCGCGTGCTGTCCAGTCCCATGACGCCGTTGCGCTGAGTCGGGTCCGGATGGTCGCGATTCAGCATGCTGTCGAAGCATTGACGCAAAAGCGGCAGCTGCCCTTCCAGCCACTCGCGGTCCCCGGTCTGCTCGGCATACGTGGCTGCGCACAAAATCCAGTTCACAAGCTGCTCGTGCGTCATATGCGAGAAGCAGCCGGTCAGGCCGTACAGCTCATACGAGGAATATTGCGGCCGCGAAAATATGTTGGCCACGCCCATATCGTGCGTGAAGCTGATCCCGCCGGGATATTCCGTTTCGTCGCCGGGGAAGCGCACGCGATCTTCGTAGCTGTAGCGCTCAGCGAACAGCTCCAGCTCGTTTTTTACCGTCCACGGATTCATTTTCAGCTCGAAAAACAACTGGTCGACCGTCAAATCGAACGTGTTCATCATCCGGTATTCGCCTTCGTTCACGATCCAGACCGCCTTGCCCTCCACGTCAAGCAATTGCGTACTGCCATAGTAGGCGCGAATCGCATGGGCCAGCATAAAATGCTGGTCGTCGGATAAGCCGGAAGACTGAATGCGGGCGTCAGCAGCGGCGCCAGCGGCGGCAAGCTCGTCAAAGTGGGCCAGCGCATAGGCCGCGACGATTTCGATATTCGGAAAATAACGATTATAGGTATAGGAAGCGTCCCAGCCCGCGGTGACGATGCCCGCACGGTGGAAGCAGATCGCAAAGCGGTAGGTTTGTTTCTCGCCGGCCGGCGTTTCTGTCAGCAGCGCGCCGACGGTGCCTAGGCCAAAGGTCAAATTTTCCTCCAGCTTGGCAGTCAGGATATCTTCTATGCTAAAATGAAGCGCAGAGCGGACGCGCGGATCGTCCGACACAATCGCTGTCATCCGCCCCTGGCCGATGCCTGCGGCTCCCGGCAGTGTATCGTCAATCCGGCGCATTGCGCTGTACGGGTCAGTGCCTTGATAGCCGAAAAAGGCGCGGCGCGGCGTCGTGCCCGCCGTATTGTCGACGGTCAGCTCGGCGAGAATGGCTGGAAGCAGCGCTTGTTGCAGCGCTTCGGCGCTGGCTGTGGCCGGGTCCGGCACGGACATCACCGGCGAGATCAGCCGGAACGTCAGATCGCCTGCCGTCCACGTATCGGAGCTGACGCGAAAATCGCGGCGCACGTCGCTATGTGCAAACGGATGGACAAGCTTCGGCTTGTCCGGGTTCGGATCGGGATTCTCGATATCAAACCGTTTGCTTTCGTCGTCGCCGGACGCCCAGAACGGCAGTGCCTCGAATTGCCCGGGCTGGCCGGCGCTCTCCAGGCCGATAAACACGCTTTGCCGCGGTGGGCGGCCGATCTCCAGATCAAAGCCCCCCGCGGCTCCGGGGAAGCCAAGCGTAAAACTGGCGAAAGCGCCGATTGGCGCATGATGAGCGTTAAAAAACAAATTGTCGGGCATGAGCAGGTCATCCTTTCTGATGGGAGCGTATAGCTTCATCATAAGGCGGCGGCGGCGGAATGCCGATGGACAAATCGAGCGGGGTTTTGGGCAAAATCGCGTTTGGGTGCAAGCGCTTTTATGAAGGGTGACGGGCCCTGGATCGGCGCTACTTCCACGGAACCGGACCAACGATGCATGGAGATTTTCCCGACGGCCAGCCGCTTTCCAGCTTTCTACTCCCGCAAGCAACCATCTCGTTCAAGGAGCGATGCCAACCATGTCCAAGCCTACCCGCGACGCCGAGCTGCAACGCCATGCCGCTTCGGCGGAACACCGCCATCTTGAAGGAGCAATGCTGCCCGATTTGCAGCTGTCGTTTCGCTTGTTCGCTGCGCACCGCCGCAAGGTCAGGGCAGGCTGGACGTTTCCGGAGCACAG
The DNA here is from genome assembly GCF_004514475.2 of Paenibacillus athensensis. Taxonomy (GTDB): domain Bacteria; phylum Bacillota; class Bacilli; order Paenibacillales; family NBRC-103111; genus Paenibacillus_AL; species Paenibacillus_AL athensensis. Next base: position 9,550 of record NZ_MYFO02000018.1, read on the forward strand.
CCATTCGCTGTACGAAATCAACCTTGTGTTGGACGGCATTCAGCTGATGCAGGTCGAAGGCACAAAGCGCGAGCAGCGTTGCGGGGACTTGCTCTGGCTGCTGCCGGGCATGAAGCACGCCAGTCTGGGCGCGGCCGGGGGCGGCACGATGGAGTACATGTGCCTGCATTTTGCCGTCGACGATCCGTGGCTGCGCCACCAGCTCAACCAGCTCGCCGGCGTGCTGTACCGCGCAGATTCGCCGCTGACCGCGGCGCTGCGTCCGGCGCTCGACGCGTGGCTCGCAGCGATCCGGGACGCGGACGGCGAGCCGCAGCTTGTGCGGCTGCAGACGATGAACGCGTCCTTTCAGCTTTTCGCGGCGCTGAGCGGCTATTTGACGGCGAGCCGGGCAGGCGCGGAGGCGGAGGCGGCGACGGGCGCGGGGCGCGGCGCAAGCGGCGAGGCGGCTTTGCGCGCGGACGCAGCAGCGCGCTCGCAGGGGCGCAGCGACGCGGGGGCGGCGCGAGAAGCGGGGACGGCGACCGCGGGCGGCGGCGGGCGGAACGCGGAGCGCGGCGACCGCTCGACGGGCGCGAGCGCGGGCGACGCAGCGCGTGGGCGCGGCGACGTGGACGCCGCGACGCACGCGGCGGAGCGCGACGCACGCGCAGACGCGGCCGCGCAAGCCGACGCGCTCGCCCCGCCGAGCCGCGGCCCGGCCGCCGGCGGCGCAGCGCGCCCCGGCAGCAGCCACGGCGGTGCTCCGGCCGCCGCGCGCGGCAAACTGCCCGCGAGCGCGTCCGAGCTCGCCGGGCGGCTCGCCGCGAGCATCGAGGCGCTCGTGCTGCACGCTGGCGAAGCCGACGCCGACGCCGCCAAGCGCGGCATCGAGCAGCTCGCTCAGCGGCTCGGCTACACGGCGGCGCATTGCAGCCGCGTGTTCCAGAGCGCCTACGGCATGTCGCCGCGCCAATACCTCAGCATGGTCAAGCTGCGCCAGGCCAAGCTGCTGCTGATGGACAGCGAGCTGTCCGTCGAGCAGGTCGCTGTGCGGCTCGGCTACCACGATGTCTCGCAGTTCAGCAAACAATTTAAGCGCTGGACGAATTTATCGCCCAGCGCTTATCGGCAGCTTTCTTTTTAGCAGACAGTCCGCAAATTTATTTGCTCAAAGCCTTCAACACGGCGTCCACGCCATACGAATTGCCAATCGGAACGTAGCCCATCGCCAATGCGCCGTTCACCGCATAGGTCTGGTTATTTTGCACCGCCTTCAGCTTTTGCCAGACGGGATTTTTCTTCCATTCCTCCAGCAGCGCCGCTTTCGACTGGTCCTCATAGTTGAAATAGCCGAGGATCACATGATCCGGGTTCAGGGCAGCCAAGCCCTCCAGCGACATTTCGGCACCTTCGGTCATAAGCGAATTGTCCGGCGCCTTAAATCCCAGCCCATTGTCGTAATAGGGGGTCAAAAACTTCGTGCCGCCCAGCCAAATCGCATTATCCCGCACCTGCAGGAACGCTATGGTGCCCTTGACGTCGGCCAGCTTGGCCTTGGCGTCTTGCACCTTCGCCTGATAGCCGGTAATGAACTGGTCAGCCGTCTGCTCTTGGCCCAGCATCTTTCCGAACTTCGTCACCAGCTTCGGCCAATCGCTCCACACGTCGGTTGCGGTTTCGTCGATGACGACGGTTGTGGCGATTTTCGCCAATTGATCGCTTATCTCGGCGTTGACTTTATTGCCCGCAATGATCAAATCCGGCGCATATTGCTGCAAAGCTTCCATGTTCACAGCCGTATTCTCGCCGACGATGGAAATGTCTTTGATTTTGTCCGTAAACGGCTTGTACGCCTCTGTTTTCAACGAGGAATTTTCCTTCGTAAACGGCAGCGCCAAACCGACGGAAGGCAGATCAAACAACAGCAGCGAATCGACATATCCCCAATGTACGACAGCGACGCGTTCAGGCTTTTTCTGAATCACAATGCTGCCGTTAGCCGCTTCAATCGTGCGCGGGAACGTGCCGGACGCCTTCTCCTGCGGAATTGCGCTCGACGACGGACTCGACGCAACAGCCGGACTCGCCTTTCCCCCCTTTCTACCGGCGCTGCGCCTGCGCAAGCGCTTAACATCAGGATCATGCCGAGCAGCGCGGCAAGCCAAGCAAACGATGATATAATTCGACGATCCTTGTTCATAGTAAAAGGACACCCTCTCTTTTTCTCACAGCATTTTATGATAATGATTCTCAATATCAATCACAATCCTACCATTACCTTCGCTTTCCGAAAATAGAGAGTTTCCCGCTAGTTGCATGGACAATTTCCATAGCACACAACAACATCCATGCATACAAGGATCAGACAACGCCCTTGCCCGGACGTTCCAACCAACTTGCAGCTCCACATCGTCCCGACTCATCGCTTGCAGCACCCGGCGCGTTGACGCTCAAGCATCCCGGCTGTCAAAGCCGACCTGGCTGGGGGCAACCCCCTTATATTTTTTAAACAGCCTGCTAAAATAATACGGGTCGGCATAACCGACGCTACGCGCCACCGCCGAAACGGAAAACCGCTTCGTCAACAGCCACTCATGCGCTTTGTTCATCCGATAATGAATCAAATATTCGATCGGGCCCGTCCCCGTAAATTTGGTAAACAAATGCGAAAAATATTTCGGCTTCATCTGATAGCGCCCAGCAAGACTAGCCAGCGTCAGCGGCTCCATAAAATGCGCCTGCATATAACGCATCGCATCTTCGATCATCGGATAGCTGTCGGCATTTTGCTGATAGCGCTCTGCTTGCAGTACCTTGGCCACAATCTGGTAAAACAGCGACCGCTGATTCAGCTTGCCGATCACATCGGGCGCAGACGCGGTATTCGCGATTTGATCCACCAGTCGCAGCAGTTCGGGATCAAGCTCCGCCTCCACAACCGAAATTTCCTCCGGCTTGCGCTGATTCTTGACTTGCCCCGTTTCAATCGGCAAATAATGGGCCAAGCAATAACGAAAACCTCCCGCACCCGAAGCCATTTCCAAACGCCGTCCCACGCCACCGATCAGCACACTGCCCGGCTTCAGCTTATAGCGCTCCGTTTCGTCGAAAACAAACTCCGCCGCTCCTTCCAGCGCAATAATAACCGCGCAGCGGGAGGTCGGAATGTGAACGTGACCGCTGTAGATGCGGCTGCTTTCCAGGCACGTGCGGTACACGCCAAACAGCTCAATGGGCGTATTGGCAAAATACACCGCCAACTCCTCATACGTCCGCGACATGTGAAATAACTCTCCTTATATTCATTAGGAATGATATTGATTCTCAATTTCATTTACGCTGTCATTATAGGCAATCCGGCTCGCAATTGCAACGCAAAAATCGTTCGTTTACATAGTAGCGCTAGTAAATAACAAAACAGGCCCATCATGGTTGTTTTACACCATAACTAAGCCTGCTTGCAGTAACGAAAATCGCTATCCGAAAAAATCCCCCTCCTCTGACTGAGCAAAAGGACAGATGTTGAGCTACTCTGGCGGTAAAAAGATTCGCGGATTCATACACGGGTTTCATTAATCCTTACAATTGTACTCCTCATAAGCATGTTAGATAACCTCATGATATCGTTGAGGCAACCCATCGCCAAGCTCGCCACTTTCAACTAACGAAATCCATTCCAAATATCGTAAACAAATGGTTTTGCATAAAAGATTCGGAGTTCCTGACTCTGTAAAAATAGAGGTCATTAGATACTCTAAATCCAAATCGCTGCCAATCACTTTGGCAGGGCTAAAAAATGGCCCCATTTCGTAAGCATGCCGCTTCAAAAATATAGAAGCTCATCTTAAATATTCAGCAATCAACATCTCACTCGATTGTTTTTTTATTTCTCTGGCTCCCCAGTTCAAATCAGAAATTCGCGACACCGCTTGTTCCAAAAGATTATTCATGTCTCGTCTCCAAGCAGTTCATCTTCAAAGTCACAGGAAACAACTGTCTTGAATCCAGCTTCCCATAACCCTTTTACAAGTTTGGCAATTGCATCCATGTATATTTTTTCCCCAGCACCCGTGACGGGTTCGATATCCAGATAGTATCTATAGTACAAAAATTCATCATTTCCCTGATTCCGTTTCTTTTCTGAAAAATCTTCGTTATGAAAAACAAAAATCTCAGACAGTTGCGTTGTAATCACCGAACCTGAAGCAGCACCCTCGCCAAGTTGACAAACCATTTCAACTACTTTTTTTTTTTCGTAATCCGTATCCAAAAACACTTTTGTAAACAAATCGTATTGAGATTGCATAAATAGTACCTCACATCACATAGTCGGCGTCTCCATCACGAATACCACTCTCCATCTGAAAAGATGTCGTCGTTTTCACTGGCCTGAATGTTATGCAGATGAATAAATCTTATCATCTCCGACCTAACCAACGGCCAATCGGAGTTGGACACTGCAAACCCCCGGTGATGATTCCAGCTCATATCAACCTCTATGTTCAAATTCATCTCACGTCGACACCATTCTATAAAATCATACATGATCATCGTGAAACCAACATTCGATTTAGCGGATGAAACCCAGATTAATGTCTTTTCTTCCCCGCATACGGTTTGTCTAAAATGAATCTCACCTTCTGCGAACCAGGTGGTGCGCACGTATCCGTTCTTTGTAATGAGCCCTACACCCCCATTTCCTTACAACGGTCTGAAAACTGTTGAATGTAGGCCGCAAGCTTCTCTGGATCATGGGATAAATCAATGATAGTGCCCACATCTCCCCGTTTACTGACGGAATAAGCGCAATCCCATGAGCGAAACCCGTCTTCCGGTCCCACGATTTGTTTATTTCTAAAGAAAAACCAGCAACATTCTGCTTCAAGCATGTGTTCACTTAATAGCGGAATCGTTTCATTGGTCCGATAAGGGTTTAATTTGATCAACGCAAGCTGATCTGCCAATTGTCTGGCTTCTTCCAAGGTAATGGTTTGGATATACTCTTTCAAAGAAATAACCTGCCCTTCTCTTTAATTTGGTTTTCCTAGTTCCAATATAAGCTTAGGATCTAACTCAACAATTTTTCCTATTTGCGAATCGATGAAAATGACTTCCCCATTCTTGTTAATAACATTAATCACATGCAAGATATTTCCTTGATGGATAACAACCGGCGCTGTAAATCCATCACTTTTTTTAGAAACTTGTTCAATAACTTCAGAAACTGAACTTGGTTTCTCAAATCCCCACGGCGATGATGGCAATAAATCATTATGGTATCCATAGCCTTTCATGTTCTGAGCAATTGCTTCCAAGTCCGTCCCGGATAATCGACTATGTGTCGCATTTGCACAAGAAGTGCAGTTCGTATTGATTCCAGGACTGGCATCCTCAACATAATGAGGATTAATATTCTTTAGTTCAGGAAATACTTCTTCAACTGGACGGATAGAAGTATAAACATGGTCATATGCACTTCCTATACCATTCCCTAACTCCGCAACCCGCGCCCCATCCTTCACCGCTTCCTCCGTGCCGAACACTGCTTTGACGCCCTTGCTTATGCCCTTTGCAATCGGCTTGGCCACCACAGGTGCGAGAATGCCCGCTCCGGCGATGCCGTAATCCCAGCCGTCCAGCTCGTGGCCCGTGACGGAGTCCTTGCCCGTCGACAGGTCGATCACGGCTTTGATCGAGCCGACAATCGGCGTCAAGTCCAGCACCAGCGACTCCCACGCCCGCGCTTTCTGACGCGATTCTTCTTCAAAAACCTTGCGGCCGATGACATAGCCGAGCATCGCGTCCCGGTCCTGGGGATTCAGCGGCAAAAAGGTCCGCGGATCGTAGCCTTGTTCCACCGCATATTGAAAAAACTTCGTATAATCCACCGGCATCATCATCAAAATATCGCCGGGATGATAGTTGGCCCCGGTCCTGTTGAACTCGGCCATTAACGCCTGCAAATTGTCAAAATCAATCAGCGTCCGCTTCCCATGCTCATCGATGTAGTAGACGTCGTTGCTGCCGGCATGCTCTCGCTCGTAGCCGCCCACCATCGCCTTGAACTCGGCCGGCGTGCGTTCAGCCAGCGATACTGGCTGAGGCTGAGGCTCCTCCGCCGGAAGGTAGGCGCGCTGCTGCGCCGCCTGATCGATGCTCGCTCTGAGCTGGTCGCGCAGGTTGGCCGGCACCTTGTCCCAATCGAGGCCGGGGATCTGATATTTCTGCTGCTCGGCGTTTGCGATACTGTCCAGCAATTGCTGCTTCATGTTGTCCGGCACCTTCGACCAATCCAACCCCGGAATATCCGGATAGGAGGACGGCAGCGAACGCCGCTCCATGAAATCGCGCGCTCTGCCGGCGAGTCCGTCTTCAGCTTGCTGGTAACGGTCGGTCGCTTCCCTGATACAAGCATACAAGCTCGTCAGCCGCTGCTGCAAGCTGTCCACGTCGCGCTGCGCCTTATTGATCCGGCTGGAAATCCCCCGGCGCGCCGATACGCCCCCTTCCAGCCCATATACCAACAACCCTACGCCGCTGCGTACTTCAGCCAGTTTCCCCGTCTGCCGGCTTGCGTCCTGCGTCAAGCTGCGAATGACGTCTACATCTACTTTCAGCCCGCTAATGCTCATCACCCCTCAGTTTTATATTACATGCAATTTGTAAAATGTATTCAACAGCCTTTAGCGAATTCCTGCATGCAACCTTGCGCGTTTTTAACTTTTCGTCCAGAACCAGGAAGATAGGACCACGCAAAAAGAGAGCTGCAGAAACGAAGGCAGGGATGCCTTGTCGTTCTGTAGCTCTCTTGGCCAATCTTTATCACATTCTACCACGTTCGAGCACGCCATATCGCGTTTTCTCCCGCATTCTTAGCGATCTCCTCTATCAAGCTCTATTGCGTCCTAACTCATTCTACCTCACTAAAACTCACTACAACTCGCAATAACTCACTATACCGCGCTCTGTCTCGTTCTGTCTCGTTCTGTCTCTTTCTGTCTCGTTCTACCGCGAATCCGGCGGCAGCAGCACGATGCGCCCGTCCTCCACAGCGACGCGCAGCTTGTTGGTGCCGCTCGCGCCGATGGAATCGAGATAGCCGGACGGAATTTGCAGACGGCCCGCTTTGTCTACGACGGCGTATTCCACGTGCGTATCTTCTTCCCCGTCGCCTTGCTCCAGCTCCTCCAGCTCTTCGGCGTAAGAGCGGCGGCGCAAGATTTCCGCCGAGGTTTTGCCGTCGCGGATCGCGACGACGCGGTCGACCTTTTTGGCCAGCAGCGGATCATGAGTGACGATGACGACGGTCAAACCGAAGTTGCGGTTCAAGTCGCGGAACAAGTCGAGAATTTGATTGGCCATTTTCGTATCGACCGAGCCCGTCGGCTCGTCGGCCAGCAGCAGCTTGGGCTGGTTGGCCAACGCAATGGCAATCGCGACCCGCTGCTGCTCGCCGCCGGACAGCTGGCTGAGCTTGTTGGAGCGGCGGTGGCTGAGGCCCACCGCTTCCAGCAGGTCGAGCGCCCGCTGCCGGCGGCGGCGGCCCTGCAGCAGAATCGGCAGCTCGACGTTCTCCAGCGCAGTCAGATACGGGATCAGGTTGCGCGCATTATTTTGCCAGACAAAGCCGACCGTTTCGCGCTTGTAGCGGACCAGATCGGACTCGCTGAATTTGAGCAAATCTTTGCCGTCGACAAGCAAATTGCCGGCCGAGGGGCGGTCAAGCCCGCCCAGCATGTTGAGCAGCGTCGATTTGCCGCTGCCGCTGTTGCCGATAATCGCCATCAGCTCGCCTTCATCGACATGCAGGTCGAGCCCTTGAAGCGCGACGACTTCGATGTCGGCGGCTTTGTAGATTTTGACCAGATTTTCGCAATGAATCATCCGTTAATCCTCCCCGAGCTTCACGGCCTGATGAATTTTGATCCGGGACAGCATCGAGCCCAGCGTCAGCAGGCCAATCGACATCATCAAGCTGACGATGAGATACAAATTCAATTGATCGCGCGGGTCAAAGCGCACCTGGAACGGCGGCACCTGCGTCGACGCATCGAACGACAGCTGGAACAGCGGCACGAACAGCTCGCTGGTGAGGTTGCCGGTCAGCACGCCGATCAGGACGGCCGCGCCGGAGGTCAGCAGCTGCTCGACGATCAGCATGCCGACGATTTGCGCGAAGGAGACGCCCATCGCCCGCAGGACGCCGAATTGCAGGATGCGCCCCGACAGCGACAACACCCAATAGAGCAGGAAGCCGATGAAGCTGATTCCCGCCGCGATCAGAAAGCCCAGCGTCATGACGCCGTTGATGGCGAGCTGGAACGGGTCGTTTTTCGACCGGACGAGCTGCTGCTTGGTGTCGTGGATTTCCGTAATCGGCATGTTTTTTTGCTTGAGCGCCTCGTATAGCGCTTGGCTGGAGGCCTCCGGCTTCATTTTCAGCCATACGTCATAAGGCTCCACCGCCAGATTGTTCTGGATGAAGGACAGATGGCCGACGACCAGATGCGGCACCTTTGTTTTCGTCTCCTTGTTGGCGGCCGTCTCGCCGCTGCCCAGCGCCGGGTTCGGGTTCCAGCTCGGCCAGTAGTCGATAATGCCGTAGACAATAGCCGTCGAGCCGTCGACGCCGCTCCAGCCAACGCTCACCTTATCACCAGGCTGCACCTGCAGCTCGTCAGCGACGGAGCGGGAGATCAGCACCGCCCGCGGGTTGGAGGCCATCACATTCAAGTAGGCGTAAAAATCATGATCCAGCAAGCCGTCGCGCAGCCAGGCCGTACGCCCGAAGGCATCGGTGTCAATGCCCATCAGGTCGGTTTCAAGCACCTCTTTGCCGATCGTCACGGTTGCCGCTTGCTTGCGGAAGACGCGCGCCGCGGATTCAACGCCCGGCAGCTGGCTGTAGAGGAGAAACGGCGGCTCTGTGTATTGAACGCGCTTGAGCTCCTTTACCCCGCCCGAATCGGCTGGCGGTGCGCCCGGACCGGAAGGCGCTGGCGGCGGCGCGTCGTTTTGCCACATCGTGCGCAGCGTGATATCGGCGCCGGTCGCGTAGCGGATTTTGTCCTCGATGTTCTGGTTCATCGTACGGGCCGCGCTGGCGCTGAACAGGCCGGTTGCCATCGTCAGAATCAGGAACATCATGATGAACTGATATTGCGTCGTCGAGCGGCCGACCTGCAGCAGCGTCGAATACAAATACGGCGGCCACCATTTGCGCCCGAGCCAGTAAACGAGCCGGATCAGCCACGGATACACCCGCAGCAGCAGCAATCCGCTGGCCAGCACGAACAACGCCGGGACGACGAACAGCAGCGGATCGACCTTCAGATCGACCGAATCGAGCCCGAGCGACACCAGATCGCTCATTCGCCGATGGAACGATTGCAGCAAGTAAATCGATAACGCCATCAGGATGACGTCGATAAAAATTTTATGGGCAAACGACATCCGCCCTTGCCGGGCCAACGTTATCTTATGGCCGACAATCGAGACGCGAGTCGCCAGCACAACCGGCAGCAGCGTCATGACAATCGAAGCGCCGACCGCAATCAGCGCGTAGCGAAACGCTTCGCGGTTCAGCTCGACGTCCATCGCGGCGCGCTGGACAAATTCGAGGAAGCCGTTGGCGGCGCCGAGCATTTTCGTCAAGTACAGCCCGATCCACGGCCCGATCGCCAGCGCCACGACGCCCAGCAGCACGCCTTCGATCAAATAGCCGAGCAGCATCTGCAATCGACTCGCGCCCCGGCTGCGCAGCACGGCGATTTCCGTTTTTTGCCGCTCCGCGATCAAATTCGCGACCATGAACAGATAGAACGCCAGCAGAATCATCACCGGTACGTTCAGCGACCAAAGCATCAGCCGCAGACGTTTTTCCTTGTCAAAATACGTTTTAAACGTCTTGAGCGCCGGATTGGTAATCGTGTAGGTTTTGAAATGGGTCGATAAATAGTTGTCAATACGCGCGGAGCCGCCCGTGAAATCGTCGATGCTCTCCAGCTTCATCGCATGATAATCGAAGGCATAATACCAGTAGCCGAACAGCACCTTGAGCTTTTTGCCGACGGTAAAGTCCTTTTCGAACAGCTCGTACGGTACGAAAAAGGTGGAGCGGAAGTTTTTGTACCCGCTTGGCCAGTACAGATCGGCATTGTCCTTGCGCTCGAACACGCCAACCGGCTTGATGCGCACCGGCTGGGGCAGCGACTTGTCGTTGATCGTAAACTCATTGCCGATCACAAGCTTGAGGTTGCCAAGCAGCTCCGGCGCAACCAACGTCTCATAGACGCCGTCCACCGGCTCCTTGGCCGGCATGCGTCCGTCGATCAGCCGGATGTGCGCTTCCATATCCTGCATCGCGCTAAGATCGGCCGTGCGGCTTGGGCCGGGATCGACCTTGCTCGGATCGCTCGGCGTCAGGTCGAGATTGATCGTTGCGCGAATCCGGGTCGCCGCCAGCACAGGCAGCTTGAAGTCGCGGCTCGCATCGGTGAAGAAATCGTCGGTTGCCGTGATCGGCTTGCCCTGCGCGTCCAGCCCGTCGCCGTTCAAATATACGTAGGAGTAGTGCGTGCCCGGATATTGCTGCGTATCCTGCTGCAGCGTCTCCAGGTCCTTGACCAGCATCCGCTGCAAAATCGCGTGCGTATAAATGGGCATCGTGCTGGCCAGCGCTACGGAGACGATCAGCCCGAGCAGGAGACTGAGCTCCAGCCAGCGGTTTTTGACCATTTTGCGGAGTATCATAAGGAATAAGGCCACGAAAGGTCCTCCTTGCCGATTGCGAATTTGCTAATTATTGAGAATGATTTTTTGCCCTTCCATCAGCCCTTTGCGAATTTCCACCTCGGTCGGCGTCACGAGCCCTTTTTCCACATCGACCTCTTTGCGGCTTTCGCCCTCCAGCACCTGCACGTAGTCGCGGCCCAAATACGAGCGCAAGCCGACGCGCGGAATGATCAGCACCTTCTCGCGCTTTTCCAGCGTGATGGTAATATCGGCATAAGCGCCGATTTTCGCGCCTTCCAGATCCTTGTCGACGCCAATAATCACCGTCTTGGCATTGCGGTCGTTTTGCTCCTTGTTATCGGTCGACGCGGCGCTGGTCGGGGATTGCAGCACCTTGCCCTTCGCCACTGTGCCCGAGTCGGATAGCTTGATCTCGACCTCCATGCCGACCTGGATGCCGGCCAGATCGGTGCTGTTCGGCGCTTCATAAATGAGCTGAATCCGGCTCGGATCGGAAATCTTCGCTATCGTTGTAAACGCATCCACATAATCGCCTTGCTTGACATCGCTCAAATAGGTCACAATCCCGCTTTTCGGCGCGCTCAGCCGTGTTTTGTCAAGCTGGTCCTGCAGCGAGCTGAGCTCGATTTGTGCCGCTTCGACGTCGATCTGCTTCATGCGGATCGCCCGCGCGTTGTTCGGATCGTCCTGCAGCGTCTGCACGCTCGCCAGCTGCGCCCGCTCCAGATTGAGCTTTTGCAGCTTGATGCGCGTCTCCAGATCGCCCTGTTCCAGCTCGGCCACCACGTCGCCAGCTTTAACCTCGTCGCCGAGTCTCACCTTGATGCCAGCCAGGCGCTGCCCCGACTGCTTGTAGTACAAGCTGGACGTTTCGCTGGAGGCAAAGGTCGCGACAGCGGTAAATTTTTTCGTAATATCGCCCGGCTTCACTTCATACAGCTCAAAATTCTCCTTCACCGGCACGACGAGCGGCGGCTTGAGCGCTTCTTCCTCCTTGGGGACGAGCGAGCAGCCCGACAGCACCGCCAGCGCCCCGGCCACCGCCAACAGCTTGACCGCTTTTCCGTTAGCCTTCATCAACAATGACACCATCCTCCAATGCATAGACTTCATCGACAATTTCCATAATCGCCGGATCATGCGTAGTCAAAATAATCGTCATGCCCTCGCGCACGAGGTCCTTGAACAGCTTGAGCACCTGCAAGCCCATGCGGCTGTCCAGCTCAGCCGTCGGCTCGTCGGCCAAGATCAGCTTGGGCTTATGGGCAATCGCCCGGGCAATCGCTACCCGCTGCTGCTCACCGCCGGACAGCTCATAGGGCCGATGCGTCATCCGTTTGGTAAGACCGACAAAATCCAGCGCTTCCTCCGCCCAAGTGCGGTAGGCGGCCGACGGCGCGCCTGCGATGCGCAGGCCGAATTCCACATTCTCGTAAGCCGACATATAAGGAACAAGCGCGAACGATTGAAAAATCAGACCGATGTCGCGGCGGCGCAGCGCGTCGCGTTTTTTCTCCGGCAGGCTGCTGATCTCCACACCCTCCAGATACACCGCGCCTTCCGTCGGACGGTCGAGCGCGCCGAGAATATTCAGCAGCGTCGTCTTCCCGGAGCCCGACCTGCCGCGCAAGGCGACGAGCCTCCCGGCCGGTATCGATAAATGGGCGCCCTTCAGCGCATGCACGGCCCCCGCGCCCTTGCCGAACGTGCGTTGAACGCCGATCGCTTGCAGCATGGGCACCTGTACGTCTTGCGGCTTCCCTGCGTTCAAAGGCCACTCATCTCCTTTTCGTATTGAAATGACACTCTAAATGTAACCCTTTACAAAACAAAAAAATAGACGCCCTTTGTTCGAAAAAGGTGTCTATTTGTTCGATGCACGGCCGCGCTCAAGGTGCTCTGGCGGCTAGCGCAGGCTGATCGTAGCTTTCGTGCTTGCAAAAGGAGGCCGGCGCTCCGGCAGCCGGTTGCCGATCATGCGGGATGCGGCTTTGCCTGCAATCCGGCAGGTTCGCGTCGGCAGACAGATCGCGGCTGGGCGCACGGCTGGGCTGGGCCGTGTATAGCACCGAGGGACGCTCGCTGATGAGCCGCGTTGCCCGCTCGGCCGCTGCCCTACAGGGCGTGTACGCGACTCCCCTAGCTGCCGATACGCTCGGCCAGCTCCGCGTAATAACGCATCATGATGCCGGCATTCATGCCGAACAGCCGCGCAAACAGCGCTTCGCTCAAACGGTCGCCTTCCACATCAAGGCTGGTGCGAAAACGCAGCTCGCCATCGGCGGGGTCCAGCTCAAAGCTGCCGAGCGCCAGATCGTAATTTTCCGCATTGAGGAAAACGGCCAGCTCGGTCCGGCGTTCCACAGGCACAGGCGTCGGGAACAACGAGTAGACGATGCACACCTGATCGGCTTCGTCGGTCAGGACCAGCATCGTCCACGCGCCGGCTTCGTCGGCGTAAGCGATGCGCAGCAGCGACGCCGAGAGCGGCTCCGCCGGCAGCCCCACGTGCTGCAAGTAGCCGGCCGCGACAGCCTGCAGCGCGCGCTCGCCCACGGCGCGCCCCTCGTGCGGCGCGGGCGGCGCCACCTCAGGCGGCGTTGTCCGCGCCGGCGCCTGGAGCGGCTGCGCGGCTGCCCGCTGCCCCGGCCAGGCCGGCTGCAACGCCGCAGGCTCCTGCGGCGTCGACGCCTCCGGCTGGCCCGACAGCGCCGCAGGCCGCGCAGACGGCGCGGGCGGCCACGGCCCGGCGTCGGCCCACAGCGTGCGGTAGCCTTGCTTCAGCACGCCGCCCGCCAGCTCCGCCGGCACATCCACCCGCTGCTTCGCCTCGGCGACGAGCCAGCTCTCGCTGTGCCGCAGCAGAACCTGCGCCGCCGCCGCCTCGCCAAGCAGCGCCCGCAGCGCGCGCTCGGCGTCCAGCTCCGCGCCGTCCGGCCACAGCGCGCGTTGCACCGCCGGCTTCAGCCGCGCCGTCAGCTCGACCGGCCGGCCCGGCTCAAAGCCGCTGCCGGTCTCTCCGCCCCGCGCCGCAGCGGCCAGTCCCATCCACTCGCCGGCCGTCAGCGCCGCGTAGACGGTCCAGGCCGCCTCCAGCGTCAACTCGCACGCGCGTTGCGCCGCTTCTCCGCTGACGCGCAGCCGCCTTGCCGTAAACGCCAGCCGTTCGCCGGTCAGCGTCACCAGTTCCAGCGCCTGCTCAAATACAGCTTGCGATTGCTCCGCCGATCCGCCCTCCGCGATTTCGCTCATCGACATCTCCCTCTCTTCCCAGTGCGGCAAGCCGCTTAATTGCCGAAGCCGAGCCCTTCATATTGCACGCCCTTGCCCTTCGCATAGCCAAGCTTGCCGAGCCGCTTCGATTTCTCCACCGATGCCTTAACGATTTCCGCGTCGACCTCCAGCGATTTCACCTGGCTGGCCGAAATTTCAATCTCCCAGTCGCCCGGCAGGCCGTTCTCGTCATACTCGCGTTTGAACTCCGCGGAAAGCTTGAGCGCGTTCGCCAGCGCAATTTTGTTCACTTGCTCAATCGCCGACGCTCCGGCATCTTGTCCCGGCAGCCAGGAGCGCATCGTGTCGTTGACCGTTTCATCGCCCTGAATTTGCTGGGCAAAGCTCGCCCCGATGTCGTCAAAATAATTCCCGGTGAACAATGCGTCGCTGCCCGCGTCCAGCGCCGTGCCGGTAGCGCGCACCGTACGGTCGGGCTCCGGCCCCGACGCCTTCTTGATCAGCGCGCTCAGGTTTTTGCCCGCGCCCACAGCCGCCGTCACGATTTTACCCGCATACATAGCCAAGTCGCCGCCTTCCTCGCCGAACTGCGAAGGAATGCTGGCCGACAGCCCCATGCTGAGCGCCCGTCGCTTGCCGCCGACCTTGGTCATCGAGCCCTCGACGCCAAAAGCGACCGTATCCTTGCCGAATTTCACCTCGACCTCGGCTTCCGCTTCATAGACGCTTTGCTGCTCGCCCTTGCCGATGGCGTTGCCGGCGACGCGCTCGGCAGCCGTCAGCATGCGGCCGGACGCGTCCTTGCCTTTTTGCTCGATGATCGCTTTGCGGTAGCTGCTGAGCTTCTTGAGCGCCAGCTCGCCGGAGAACTTCGCCACGCCGACATTCGCTTCCATCGCCAGCTTGGTCAGCAGCCCAACGTTGACCTCGGCCTCGTCGTCCATATGCTGCTCCTCGATCATCATCGCCCATTTCTCGGCTTCAACCATCTTCGATTCGCCGGACTTGCCGCCTTGGCCCCAGAAATGGCCGGCAGCAGCCGGAGACACATTGTTCATTTCGCGGTACAAACCGTAAGAAAGCAGCTTCATAACACTGTCCGTATCCTTACCCTTCCCTTCCAGGAACAGCCCTAAACGGAAGTTGGCGTCAAAGCCGAACGTCGTAAAACCCGCGCCAAACGTCAGCTGCGTATTCACGGTCAAATCCTCCGCTTCGCGCTCCGCCTCGCCGGCAAAACCGAACAGGAAGTAGCCGGTTCCGCCGCCGGCCGCCGACGCCACCGGAATTTTCAGTTCGACCTCGATGGAGCTGGCGTCGCCCGCGTTCGGCGTGGACAAATCGATCAGCTTGCCCAATTTGGCAAAGCCGGTTTGCAAGTCCTGCGCCTCAATCGTTTTGTCGATCACGGCCTTAGCCAAATTCCTCGACTTCGTATCGTCCTGCACAGCATCCCGCGTCTGTGCGGTGCGAGCCGCATCCGGTCCCGTCGCCGGCGCCGTATCCGTCTCCTTGGTGCCCTTGGTCAGCTTGCGGGCCTCCAGCACAGCCGTTTCCTTGCGCTCCTTGAGCAGCTTCTCGGCCTGCGTCTTGGCGCCGGCGATGCCAGCCGCCTGAATTTTATCGGCAGCCGTCCGGTCCTTGCGGGCCACCTCGTAAGCCGCGCTTTTGCCCGCCTTGCCCAGCTCCGCAATCGTAGTATCCTTAGGTACTACGCGTTCAACGATCGTGTCGGCTTCGTCACTCATAACGCCGTCGACAAGCTGCTTGGCTTCTTTATAAGCCGTCGCCTTGGAGGCCATCTTGATGTATTCCTGCTTCATCGGCGCGCTCGGCGAGCCGGAGCCCTGCCGTGCGGTGATTTCCGCATCGATCTGGTCGTTCACCTTGCTACGGGCGGCCTGCTTCAGCTCGTCGCGGTATTTGTTCAGCTCGTCCGAGCGCCAGAACGCGCTGCGCCCGACGCCGAGCTTCGACATGACCGCTTGCTTCATCGGAGCCAGCAACGCCGTGCGATAGACGTTTTCCATATCCTTGACGTCATGAACAGCACCTGCCACCGTCTCCTGCCGGACGACCCGCTGATCGACCAACGAGCCGTCGAGATCGATCCGCTTGTCCAACTCGTCGGTGCCGGCCGTGCCGACGTCAATCCGGTCGAAGCCGGATACGCC
The DNA here is from genome assembly GCF_004514475.2 of Paenibacillus athensensis. GTDB lineage: Bacteria > Bacillota > Bacilli > Paenibacillales > NBRC-103111 > Paenibacillus_AL > Paenibacillus_AL athensensis. The sequence continues at coordinate 25,695 of NZ_MYFO02000018.1, forward strand.
GCCGGGACCGGCAGGCGCAAATTTGGCGGCGATGACCGTTTTGCCATCCTTGACCGCATTGTCGATCAGCGTCTTGGCCGTAGTGTTCAGCCTTTTTTGCGCATCGGCCGCCGATTTGGCCTTTTGCTTCTCAAACGCGGAATCGTTCAGGCTCGGCGTAATCAGGTCATACGCTTTGCTGGCCTCTGCGGTCAAAGCGAGCTTTTTGCTGTCATCCAGCTGGCCGTGCGCAACCTCTTGCGCATACGTTTTCAGCTTCGCGGTCATAATGCCGTCGGCGCTGGCCTGTGCATATTTCAGCGCATCCTTGCGTTGCTCCGCGGTTCCCCGGGTCATGCTCGCTTCGATTTCCGCGATTACCTTGGCTTTGACGTTTTTGCGGATCGGATCGGCGCTGGAATCTCCGGTCATATACGTATCCAGATTGCGTTTCGCTTTTTCCCGGCTGTCATTGAAAGCGTTATCAACCAGAGTTGGCACCTTGCCGTCACGTTCAGCGTCCATGTCCGCCCTGCGCTGCTGCGCCGGGCTCGGACCTTGTACCGGGGGCGTTCCGCCTCCGCCCGTACCGCCAGGACCACCTGCGCGCTGGATGCGCGCAGCTCCGGCCTCCTGCCGTTGCACGAGGGCTTGCACCGCTTTATTGCCCAGCGTTCGCTGCAGCTGCAGCATGCCGGACGGCGTCAGCGAAGGCCTCTCGGTTAATCCCGGAGCCGATGCTTCCGCCTGCTGCCGCGCATCTTGCGATATGTGGCTGCTGCTTGTCCGATGCTTGTGCCCCTGGCTGTGTTCGCCCACACTGAAGCCCCCTCGCTGTTCATAATACCCTAGATGCCATTTGGTTTTATTGTAGCATCTGCCACGAGCATACGCCGAACATTCAAGAATGCGGACCAATTATGCGTGAAACTGGAAAAGCCCCATTGGCCATCCATTATCCTCACGATTTGCCAATGCATCCGGGACAGCCGACCAGACCCGCCCGCCCTTTCGTTCATATAATGGAGATATCCGCAGGAAGGAGGAGCGCTATGAGCATGCCCGGCGTATCGATCGTCACGTGTACGAATCGACCTGAATTTTTGACCAACCTCGTGCGTAATTTTAACAGCCAGCGTTACCCACGCAAGGAGCTGATTCTCATTGTCAATAATGATAGCGCCAATCTTCAGGCGATTCGCCAGCAAACCGCCCACAATCCGCGCATTCGCGTCTACCGCGTTCCCGAGCGCGTGTCGCTGGGCCAATGTCTGAATTGCGGCGCTGCCGTCGCCCGTTATCCGCTGATTGCCAAATTCGACGACGACGATTATTACGCGCCCGCCTATTTGCGCGAGCAGGTCCGCGCGCTGATCCGCACCGGCAGCACGGTCGTCGGCAAACACGCCTGTCTCGTCTATCTGGCCGCCAGCGGCCGCCTTGTCATTCGCTCTCCCCAAGAACGCAACAAATTGCTGACCTTTGTACAGGGCGGCACGATCCTGTTTCGGCGCAGCGTGCTCAAGCAGGTCCGGTTCGCCGATATTTCGCTGGGCGAAGACGTGCGCTTTCTGCGAGCCTGCCGACGCAAGGGGCACACCGTATACGCCACCTCGCCGTTTCATTACGTCTACATGCGCAGAAAAAACAAAAGCAGCCACACCTGGAAAGCTGCCGACCGTTTTTACTTGCAAAATAGCGTGCCGCTTGCCGTAACGCGCGACTACCGGATCGTCGCCTCCAGACAGGCGCGAATCAGGCATAGCCGGCCTTCATTTTTTTAAATCGTTCAAGCTGCCGGTTCGCGCCTTCTTGTCTAACCTATCACATAGCGAAAATTTTCAAGCGCTTCGGGGTAAGGCCTGGCCAGCCGATCCATATGGTCATAAAAGCTGAACGGAAACTTGAAGGCATGGCCAAACTCCCAATCCAGCGCGGACCAGTCACGCTCCCAATACGCGGCTTCCAGCGGAAGCGTGGCGGATCGCCTTGCAGGCACAAGCGGCAGCCGGTCAACCGGAGAATGCAGCAGCGGCGGCTCCCGGTCCGGATCCAGCTCGCGACTTGCGCGCAGCGCCGCGATCAGCTGCAGCAGCGCAGGCAGCCCTTGGGCAAACAGCTTGCGGTGGCCGCGGTCAAGCAGCGCGTTCAGCGCGTGCGAGAACGTCAGCATATGCCCGAGCAAATCGTGATGCGCCTCCGCGCGATAAATCGTGCGAAATGCCGCCAATTCCCCGGCAACCAGCGCCGATAGCTGCTTGCTGTCGGCAATAGGCGGAAACTCTCCCGCCGCCGGCTCCAGCCGCTTGACCTCCTTGGTCGTGTAGCCGATCCAGGAGCGTCCAGGAATCGTGCCCCGAAAGGCGCGAATCAACGCAGCGATCCCCGTGACAGCTTGCTTGCTGCCCCAACCGCCCAGTTCGTGCAGAGCCAGCAGACTGATCGCGGCATATATGAAATTGTGGCCGACCCAGTGGAGACGATCCGCAGTGGCTTCCAAAGCCGCCACAATCAGCGCTTCGGCCTCGAACGCGTCTATCGTTGTCTCTGGTTCCGCCATTTCCGCAAACCGCCGGGCGTCCAGCATCGTCTTCGCCTCGCTTGCGATACGCACAGCCGTCGATTCCGACAAGTCCGCGCGCAGGCTCAAGAAATACCCGGCAATCGCCCCCGCCCCATAATGGGCGTACCAAACATCGCCCGTGCGCTCTTGGCATTGCGCCAGCAAAGCCAGCCCGCCGGCAAGCAACTTTTTGTCCATTGCAGTCGCCTTCCTCTCGTTTCATTTGCACCATCATTTTATATGTTCCTCCACGACGTCTGCAAAATACGCAACGCTTCGGCCTTCAATTCCTGTGTAATTCCGTTGTATCCGCGACACCGCACGAAACGATCTTTCGTAAACGGCCCCATCTCCCATTCGTCATCGATAATCACAAACGATTCAAGGGTCAGATCGGCATTGAGATTCAACCATGCTTCGATTTCCTTCCACCTTACCGCCGTTTGCAGCCCCTCGGAAAACACCGGCGTTGCTCCGAGCAAACGGTCGTCAATCCCGGCTTGCCGGAACTGCTGCGTCAGCGTATTCCACAATCTGCTGTCCGTCCCCCAATGAATGCGCCATGTCGAACTCAGCACAATCTGCGCACCGGACTCCTCGACCAGCTCCCGCAAATACCGTATCGCCTGCGTATCGAATAGGCCGTTCTCCCCGCCGTGAAGCCTTTGCAGCCGCACCGCGCGATCCGTATTCAGCACACCGTCAATATCCAAAAAAATTATTCGCATTCTTTTCCCTCCAGCCACTCCGGCCCCAGCAGCGGCAGCGTGAAGTAGAATGTTACCGTTCCTTGTCCCAGCTCATAGCCATAAGACGCCTGATGCTTGTCCAAAATGACCGCAACGATGGACAAGCCCAGTCCCGTGCCGCTGAACCGCTGGCTACGGGTGTTTTCCATCACATAAAACGGCGCCCACACGTTCTCCCACCGCCGGGCGTCGGAAATTTCCGTGCCGTTGGCGATTCGAAAATGAAAGCGGCCGTCCTTCGTCTCCAGCGTCACGCTCACTCGAGCGTCGGAGGTATATTTCAGCGCATTGGACATCAGATTGCGCAGAACCGACGCCAGCTTATCCCGGTCCGCCAGCACTACCGCCTCTTCGCGCATCATCCGGTCGTCGGCTTCCCAGGCCAGCCCCTGCTGCCCGGCTGCAGCCTTATACGTGCCGAGCAGCTCCGCGAGCAGCGGACACAGCGCAACCGCCGACCATGCGTAAGCCTCGGTTTGCTTTCGCGACAGCTCCAGCAGCCGGTCAAGCAAACCACTCATCTCCGCGCTTTGCTGGCGGATGGCTTCGGCATAGGTACCGTCGTCCCGTCCGTCCAGCAGGCCCGCGGCATAGACCTGAATCAGCGACAACGGCGTCTTCAGCTCGTGTGAAATCTCGGAAATGAAGCGGCGCAGGTTGGCATTCTTGACCTCCAGCTCCTGATGCGCTTCCTTGAGCTTGTCGCTCATACGGCCCAGGCTGTGCGCAAGCGATTCAATTTCGTCGCCGGTGCGGATATCCGGCTTGACAAACGAGAGGCGCGAAATCGCTTCGGCCGTCCGGTCGAGCTGCGCGAGCGGATCGACAATCCGCATCGCATACAAAGCTGCCAGCAGCAGCAGCCCTGCCAGCATCCCGATCCAAATATACAGATTGAAGCGATTAACCGTCCGCAGCAGCTCCGAGGAATAGGCAATCGATTCTCCAACCGCAAACACGTAACCGTCAGCGGCAAAAAAATGAACCAAAAAGCTCGCCTTCAGCTTGTTCTGATCATACATTTGATGGAATCTGGCGCCGGTGCGCAGCAGCTCCACCTGATCCAAGGTTAACTCAAAACTGTTGAGCGCAATTCCCTCGTGCTTCCACTGCCTTAGCAGCTCCGCGTTGAGCTCAGCCACGGAACGGACAAGCGGCGCATATGCCGCTGCAAGCGGTTCCTCCGCCTCCAGCTCAGCAATGCGCGCCATAACCAAGGTCTGTGACAGCGGCGCAAGCTCTGCCGTCAGAGCCGCCAGCTTGCTTTTGGTTTGCTGCAGCATGTATTTCGGCAGCAAATACGTATTGACGCCATAGGATAACACAAAAACAAGACAAAGCGCGGCAGTAATCCGCATCATCAGCTTGCGGGCCAGCTTACTCATCTTTGGCCTCCAGACTTCAACAGCAACGGCTTGACATCGCTCATCGGCACTTGCATCGGCGCTTCCCCTTCCCGAGCCTTGTCGCGCACCCGGCGCGACCGCTCCCCTTGTTCCTTTCATTATACGTTCAATTTGTTACACGAGTATGACAGAAGCTCCTAAAGCCCCCAATAGGAGACAAACGGGCTAACCAATTAGCGAAAACCGCGATGCAGCCGAGCTGCACAGCAAAAATAAAAAAAAGCGAACGGGTCCCTTTCGGGCCCGTTTCGCTTTGCGGAGCGGTCTTAACCGCCGTTGATGCTTACAAATCGGCTATCAAATCTTTGATCGAGCTGTCGCTTTCCAGCGCCCGAATGATCAATGAAACGGCTTCGATGCGCGAAGCTGCGCTTTGCGGCTCGAAGGTCGTCGAAGTCACTCCGTTGACGAGGCGGGCGTCATAGGCTTGTTGAATCGCGTCCTTGGCCCAGTAATCGCCGCTCACATCTTCAAAGCTGTCCGTAGCGCCGGTCGCCATCAGCCCCAAATTCAGCACTCTGGAGAAAATGATTACCATCTCCGCACGGGAAATCGAAGCGTCGGGGCGGAAGCTGCCGTCCTCGTAGCCGTTGATAATGCCCAGCGAAGCCAACGCTCCGATATATCCGGAGGCCCAATGCGAGCCGGTATCGCCGAAGGAAGCCGGATCCCCGTCCTCTTGAAGACCAAAAGCATGAAAGATCATCGTAGCGAACTCGGCGCGAGTAACCGCAGCATCCGGATGGAAGGCGCCGTCTCCGGAACCTTCAACAATGCCGAGCTTCACCGCTTTTTTCACGTCGTCTGCTCCCCAATGATCAGAGGTGTCAGTAAAAACCGTAGTGACATTGGCTGTGCGAGAAAGGGCAAGCTTAACCGCTTGAACGACGCTGTCTGCTGGAATGACTGCATTTTGAAACGGACTTTCTGCAGAAGGCTTCGGACCGGACGGATTTTCCTGATTGCCCGGATTTTGCGGATTAGCCGGTTCGCCTGAATCAGTTGGACCTGCCGGTGTGTCCGTTCCCCCGTTTGACGATCCCGATCCCGTACCGTTTCCTGACGAACCGCTGCCGGAAGCACCGCTGCTCGAATCCGGAACCGAAGCCGCATCGCGCGTGACATTCAGTGTATAGGTTCGCGTCGAGCTGTCCTGCGCAGTAACGACGATCGTAATCGCATTGCTGCCCACGTTAAGTGAAATGGCATTGCTGGCCAGACCGCTTGCGACCGCGTTTCCGTTAATTGAAATCGTTGCGGCAGGGTCGGCTGCCGTTGCCGTTACTGCTGTACGGCTAATTCCGTTGCCGACTCTGGATTTGTAGACAATTGTATTCGGAGCGAAAACCGGCGTCAACGCAGCTCCCGACAGTGTGAGACCGCTTAGGTCCGCATTGCCGTTGGTGGTCCGGTTGATCGTAACGGTATAGGTATGGCTTACTCCGTTTTGGGCCGTCAGTTCAATCTCTACCGTGTTGGCGCCCACGACGAGATTGGAAGCCAAATAATCGTATACGTTTGCAGTCACACTGTCATAAGTCGCCCCTGTTACCGAAAGCGTCTGGTAAGCGTCTCCCTTGGTCAAAAGCAGATGAAGACTCGTTACAGCGGTATCCACATGAACCTGGTAGGCGAAGTCCGCTGCCGAAAATGCCGGCGAAATGCTGCTGATATCGGTTACCAGGCCCGACAGCAGCGACATTGAGGACTCCCATTTGGCATACAGCGTCAAGCTGGCTGTGATCGGCGAAGTAAAATCAAAAGCGTTCGTAAGGCCGCTGTCGCTGTACCAGCCGGCAAACGTGTAACCCGTCTTGTCGGGAGAAGCGGGAGCGCTGGCCGTGCCATTATAGCTCACGGTTTGACTGTTCACTGCCGAACCGCCGTTGCTGTTAAAGCTGACCACCGCATTCACGGTCACCCGCGCCGCCTGGCTCGCCAATGTCGCGGTTTGCGTGCCGCTGACGCCGCCGTTTGTGTTCGTTACGACTACGTAGTAATACGTCGCGCCCACGCTAGCCGTCGGCGGATCATACGAAGCGTTCGTCGCGCCGCTGATCAACGTGCCGCCCGTATTGCTGTTGACTGCATGGCTGTACCACTGGTAGCTCAACATCCCCCCGTCAGTCGAGGTGGCTGTCACGCTCAGCGTAGGACTGGCGTCGTTCTGCTGCATGATCTGGTCGCTCGGCTGTGTGCCGATCAGAGGAGCTGCCGCATTCACCAGCGCATTTACGGTGACCTGAACCGCAGCGCTCGTCGCGGTCGCGGTTTGCATGCCGTTGACACCGCTGTTCGTATTGGTTACCACCACATAGTAATACGTCGTGCCGGCGCTCGTTGTCGGCGGGTCAAACGAAGCGCCCGTTTCGCCATTAATCAACGTCCCGCCTGTATGGCTATTGATCGCATTGCTGTACCATTGATAGCTTAATGTCCCTCCATCAGTCGAGGTCGCCGCCACAGTAAGCGTCGGGCTCGTGCCATTGACAAGCACGGTTTGGTCATTCGGCTGCGTATCGATGCTTGGCGCTGCCGCGTTCGTCACGGCGTTCACCGTTACCGCTGCCGCGTTGCTCGTCTGCTTCGCTGTCTGTACGCCGTCTACGCTGCCGTTCGTGTTCGTCACGACCACGTAATAATACGTCGTACCTATGCTTGCTGTCGGCGGGTCGAACGAAGCGTTCGTTTCGCCATTAATCAGCGTGCCGCCTGTATGGCTATTGGTCGCATTGCTGTACCATTGGTAGCTCAGCGTCCCTCCATCTGTGGAGCTCGCCACTACCGTAAGCGTCGGGCTGGCGTCCCCCTGATTCACGCTTTTGTCGGCCGGCTGCGTGCCGATGCTTGGCGTTGCCGCATTCACCGTAGTCGTCTGGCGTATCACGCCCCCGCCGCCGCCTACCAGGTAAGAGCCGGCGCCATAGGCTAAGGACCAATACCATCCCGACAAACCCGTATCGCTCAAGGTCCAGGCAATGCCGTCTGAAGAAGTCAGCACCTTGCCCAATTGACCTGCTATAACGAACAAGCCGTCGGCTGCGTTATACATGACGCGGTAATACGCATAAGCGATCGGGAACATCGGATTGGTCCCCGGAATTCGCTGACGTTCCGTCCAGGTCACGCCATCGGTCGAGGTCAGAATCAGCTCCTCGTAGCCGGTCACAACAAACATCCCATTGCCGTAAGCGGCCCCATAAAGCTGATTGGTCGACCCGCTGGTTCTGGCCGTCCAGTTAATCCCGTCCGCAGACGTCAAGATTTTGCCGGAATCCCCGGCAGCCACATACATGCCGTTGCCGTAGGTGATCCGGTTCAGCGAGCTGCTTATCCCCGACGTGCGCCCTGTCCACGTAACGCCGTCCGTCGAAGTGCTGACATAGCCTGAATCCCCGACGGCTACGTACAGGTTGTTGGCGTATACCACATCGCGAACGACGCCGGATGTGCCCGAAGCCTGCATCGTCCAGTTGGAACCATCAGGCGACGTCATCAAATTGCCCGACCAGCCTACGCCAACAAACAGACCGTTGCCGTAAATCATACTGGCGATAAAAGAAAATCCAGGAGGTGAGGTAACGGTATTCCACGTAACGCCGTCCGCCGAGGTTATAATCCGGTCGCCCCCCGCTACAAACAAGCCGTTGCCGTATGCAATACCATAGATTGTATCCGTAGAACCGGACGTTCTGGCCGTCCAACCGCCCAACGGACTGCTATCGGCCGAAGCATAGGCGGGCACAAGTCCCATTACTAGAAGTACAGCCATCATGATTGCCAAATAACGTTTCATTCCTGCGTCATCCCCTCTTTGCATCTCAATCGATCAGCGGGCGTCAAGCCTTGGCTTGCCGGCCCGGTTCAAGCAGACGCTCGTATCCCGACCTCCTTTTACTATATCAATTCGATAATTAAAAACCGCTCAACAAACAATCAACAAAAAAACAGCGCTCTGAAGCCACAAAGCCTTGTCCAGCCAGCTTTGCCACAATCAGAACCCTGTTATCTCCCTACCGTTCGTCACAGCGGGCACCCGTTCAATTTCCTTGTCGGTTCAACCGCATCAGCCTTTGAACTTCTTCGCTCGGCTCGACCCCAAACTCCGTTTTCAGCATCCGCTTGAGCGCTTCATATTGCCGTTGCGCAGCGACCCGGTCCCCTGCGGCCGCATACGCCTCAATCAGCCGGGTATGAATATCTTCATTCAGCGGATCGTAGATCAACGCTTTTCGCAGTAATCCCGCCGCTTCAGACGTGCGCTTCTCACGCATATAACGCTCTTGCATGCGCAGCAGTTGATCGACATAGCGCTGCTCCAGCCTGCTGCGCTCCTCCTCAGCCCAAGGATAATCACTGCCGCTCAGGTAGCCCGAGCGATACATGCGCGTCAGCTCCTCTTCATAGAGAGGGAACAAATCGGACGAAGCCGGCAAGCCTGACGCCAACTGCTTGTGCACAGCGTCCAGGTCGCAGTCGATCGCCGTCATATCGACCCGGTAGCGGCTGCGGGCATACAGCACCACGTTATCAAGCCCGATCGCAGCCAAATTTTTCCGCAAATAATATACGGTCGTATTCAGCAGCATAGCCGCTTTGTCGGCATCTACATCGGACCACAGGCGATCCATAATCACATGCTTGTCCACCGGCTCGCCCCGATGATGGAGCAAATACGCCAGCAATTCCTCCGTCTTGCTTGTACGCCATTTCACCTCTTGGCGTTCGTCTTGACTACCTTGCACGTGAAATCGGCCCATGCAGCGAACCTGCAGTCGCGCCTGCGCTTTGACTTGCAGCGGCTCACGCCGGCACGTAGCCAGCAGCAGGCTTGCATACTTCGCCAAATCGCCGTTCGCATCTGCAAATGCCCCACTGCGCAGCGCTGGCAAGTACGCAGCCAACAGCTCGACCATCGCCGGACCTTCGTCGGCAAAGCTACGGATAAAGCCCTGCGGCTTCGCCAGCCGTAACGCGCTGTCGAGTCGGCTCAGCGCCTTCTCCGCGCGACCTGTCCGCCAAAGCGTCACGCCCTGCAGCAGCAGCATGCGGATACGGTCGCGCAGGCGATCCGCCTTCCACAATAGCTGCTGCAGACGCTCCGCCAGCTCCAGCGCCTCCTCTGCGCGTCCGCACGCTGCCAGTACCCGGGCTACGGCAATATGCTCGGAAACGTCGGGCAGTGATACTTCATCGGCAGCCGTCATCCCGCACCGCTCCAGCCATGCCGCTCCGTGGGCGAAATCGCCCTGCCGGACAGCCAGCACCGCCCGCTCCGCCTCCACCTTGCGCATAAACAGCCCGTAGTCGGGAGAATCCAGCATGAGCTTCAGCTGCTCCAGCTGCTCAACGGCCCGCTCCGGCCGGCCCAACGCTTGCTGGATGCGCGAAGCGCTCAAATAAATTTGCAGCAGGCTCCGCGTATTGGGCGTCGGGGCGTCTGCCTCCAGCAGCGGCATGAGGCAAGCTTCGGCCTCGTCGAGCCGATCCCATTCATGCAGCAGCTTGCTGTAGGAAGCATACAGTCGGCCCATGAACGGATGCCGCTTTTTGTGCGCCCACAGTTGCAGCCATTTCGGCAGAACCTCGGCCACTGCGTGATGATCGTTAATAAACGACAAGTGATCGTCAAATTCCTCGGAAGCATGGTACCGATTATCGCCAATTGCCTGCAAAAAACCGCCTTCGGGCGCATATTGCTCCGCCAGATCGAAATATTCCGAGACGCGGGCCAAATCCTTGCGAAAATAGCTGGCCGTCGCGCACAAAAAATACATGTTGCCCATCAGCGCCTTCCACTCGGCTTCGGGCAGGCTGATCTTCATCGCCGTATAACGCAGCCGGGCCTGCTCGATTTTGCTTGCCGCCGCTTCCGCTTGTCCGATACCGACCAGCAGCAGCAAATAAAACATCTCCACCAACGGATGACGGGTCAGCACGCTCTCCGGCACCTGCATCACCCAGCGGCCGACGACAGCGCTTTTCCTGTGAATCAGCTCCGGCAAATGCGGCTCAATCAACTGCACGATCGCTTCATATCGCCCTGCGGCCAAATAGTGCTCCGCCGCTTGCTCCACGGCGCCCCGGCTCTCCATCCATACCGCTGCACGCACGTGCGCCTCTGCCCATTCGTCGGGCCTCGTCCGGGCAAATCGCTGCTGAAGAAACTCGGCCAGCAGATGATGGTACCGATACCATTGCCGTTCCTCATCCAGCGGCACAATAAACAGATTCAGCGCCTCCAGCTGCTCCAACTGCTCCTGCGCATTCGCTTGTTCGGCTACAGACCTGCACAAATCAGCGTTCATTCGCCCTAAAATGGACGTGCGCAGCAGAAATTCACGCAGCGGCTCCGCCAGATCCCGGTACACCTCCTCCAGCAAATAGTCGGCAATGTGATGCTGATGACCATTGAATTGGCGGATCGATTCCGCTGCATTGCCGCTGTGCGCCAGCGAGATCGCTGCCAGCTGCAAGCCGCTGACCCATCCTTCCGTCTGGCGGCCCAGCGTCAACCTATCGTCCCGGGATAAGGACAAGGACGTTACCGCGTCGAAAAAAGCGAGGATTTCCTCCTGTCGAAAACGCAGGTCCGTGGACGAAATGCGAAGCAGCTCCCCCTTCACCAGCAGCCTTGAAGTCGGCAGCGTCACCTCGGTGCGGCTGGAGACATACAGATGCACCGTGCGCGGCAGACGCTCCAGCAAATAGGCCAGCGAGCGGTGAATCGCCGCCTGCTCGATGAAATGGTAATCATCCAGTACGATCACCACCTCGCCGGACACTTGATTCAGCTCATTGATCAGCGCAGTAAGCGCAGGCTCCTGCATGAACGCCGACGACGTCGGCCCCTGCTCCAGCAAAGGCAGCACGCTGGCGCCGAAGCCGGGAATCCGCTCGGCAATAGCCGCCGTCACGTAGCTCCAGAATTCAAGCCAGCTGTCGTCATACTTGTCCAAAGAAATCCAGGCGACCGGACAAGCGCACTGCGCCGCCCATTCGCCTAATGCCGTCGTTTTACCATAGCCGGCCGGTGCGGCAACAAGCGTAAGCTTGACCGCCAGCCCCTCGTCAAGCTTGCCGATCAGCCACGGGCGGGCTACCAAATCCCCGCGGTGCAGCTGAGGCACGCCAATCTTCGTTGTCACGATCACCGAAAACCCTCCAGAAGCCAGTTGTTCATTGATGAAATAAACGTGCACAAAGCCATTTATCTGACAAAGCGGGCGTACTCCGAATCACGCGGAATGGCCGCTTCCGCTTGCTGCAAGCGCCCCAACAACCGCTCAAGCGCTTGCTGTCCCGTCCAGCCCTGCGGCAGCAGCTCCAGCGGCAGCATCGGATCGGCCAGACAGAGCTCGTTAATCTGCTCGCCCAGCGCCAGATACAGCACAAACAGCTCCAGCGCGCCGGCCGTTCCCACGCCGCTGTTCAGCGCTGCAGCAAACGCGGGCTCGAACTGCTCGCGCAGCCAGCGCAGCTTGTCCGCGTATCGGGCGGCGATGTCGGCCAGCGCCCACACATCCGCCGCCTGCTCCGGGCTCAGACGCCCTTGCTCCAGACGCCCGGTGAATACCGTCGCATACGTCTGCGCCTCGTGCCGCTGCAGCAAATCGGCCAGCTCCTCGCGATACGCCCACGGCGACACATACACCCCGCCCTGCAGCTGGCCGAATCCGGTCTGCAGCAGATCGGCGCGAACCCGGTCGCGGCGTTTGCGCTCGGTCTCGGGAAACGACATCAGCACCAGATGCCACTGGCCGTCCCAGCTCTGCCCGTAGAGCTGCGGCTTCCGGTTGACCGAGCGGATGAACGAACGGCCGCTGCCGGTGATCCGGTAGGTGGAGCGTGACGGCGAATCGGCGTATCCGTCTTTTTTCAGCTGTGACAGCATGTTGCGGATATAAGCCGCCGAGTAGCCTCTTTTTTCGTAAATTCGAATCAATTCCTGTGTCTCCATAACGTCAACCTTGGTTAAAAGAAAAAGCATCTGCTTTTCCACGGAAAGCAAAAAGATCACACCCCATTGACAATTGGTGCCAACTAGATATAACATAAAAATAGTCGACAAACAAAATTAATGTTACAAAAGCGGCGCCGCTATATTTATTGTACATCATCTATGTTCAAAAGGAGAGTCGGAGATCCATGAAATTATTTTCCGTATATCGTACCGTGCTGCTGGCCGCATTGTCGCTGGTGCTGGGGGTCACCGTCTCGGCGGCCGGTCCAGAAGCTGCAGCCAAACCGGCAAAAGACGCCATGCTGAATGTCGCCAGCTTCACTGCCTGGAACAGCCCGTTTACCGTAGAAGTAAACGGCAGAAAGCTCGAAGCCCAAGGACAGATGATCAACGCCCATCTGCTGATCCCTGCGCGAGCCGTGTTTGAAGCCGCTGGCGCAACCGTATCATGGAAAGCGGTAGATCGGGCCTGGTACGCCGAGAAGGATGGCAAATCGCTCGTCGAGCAACGTGTAGGCGACAGCCGGGCAATGGTAAACGGTGCGCCCGTCGAGCTTGACGCCGATGCCGTTCTGGAGAAAGATACGGTGCTGGCGTCCGCCCGCTTGGCGGAAGCGGCGCTAGGGCTGGAGCTGAACTGGGATTCGGTCAACCGGGTGCTGAAGGCCGACATCCCGCAGGCTGTTCCCAGCCTCCGCGTCTGGTCGGACGCTTGGGCGGCCTACGGCGATATTCCCCGTACATATGCCCACAGCAGCGTAGACGGCGGTCAAAATATCAGCCCGCCGCTGCACTGGGAGGGCGCGCCCAAGAACACCCGCTCGTTTGCCGTCGTCATGTACGACGTGAATCCGATCGCCGACAGCTACATTCACTGGAGCGTGGTGAACATTCCGGCCGCCGTCGGCGGACTGCCGCAGGGCAGCGCCGGTCAACTGAACGCCGGGGAAGAATGGAACGCCTACTTCGGAATGGCTCCGCCGCAATATTCGGGCGATCATTTGTACCGGATTGCTGTGTACGCGCTGGACACCGACCAGCTCGCGGCCCCGGAGCAGCCGCCGGTTTATTTTAATCAGCTGGAGCCGCTGCTGCTCAAGCATTCGCTCGGCTACACGGCAATGGACGGTTTTTTCAAGCTGTAACGCTATACGCAGGCATGTAACGGCCCTCGGCCCGCAGGCCCAAAGCAGCCCCGAGCCTCCTCATATGGAAGCCCGGGGCTGCCCCCTTGCTTGATTGTCTTTCCGGCTGGCCGGCCGTTGCACTTGCAATCTGGCCCGGCGTCCTTCTAGCCGGCGACCGCCCGATCACTCGTTAATCTGGCGCCCATGCCGCCGACGGGGCAGCCTCGTTTACCGGCCTCAAGCCAAGCTGCGCTCCCCCTGCTCCTTGCGCAGCATGCTTTGCATATCGTAACCCGTCGGATTCTGAAAAATCCGCAAACCGAATTCCGGCGCCACAGCAAACAAATGATCAAAAATATCCGCCTGCACCCCTTCATACACCGCCCAGTTCACATCGTTCGTAAATGCATAAAGCTCCAACGGCAGGCCCGTATCCACCGGCTGCAATTGCCGGACCATACAGGTCATGCCTTGATGAATTTTCGGATGCTGCTCCAGATAAAGCTGGATATAGGTACGAAACACCCCGATGTTCGTCATGGCGCGTCCGTTCACCCGGCACGAGCGATCGATGTGGTTCTCGATATGGAATTGTTCGATTTCCCGCTCCCGGTCCACGATGTAATCGCGCAAATATTGAATGCTTTTGAATTTTTCCAGCATCTCCGGGCTGCACATGACGATGCTGCTTGTATCCACGAACACCGAGCGCTTCATCCGCCGGCCGCCAGCAGCCGACATGCCCCGCCAGTTTTTAAAGGAATCGGAGATCAGCGTATACGTCGGGATCGTCGTAATCGTTTTATCCCAATTCTGAATCTTGACCGTATTTAGCGAAATATCGATGATCTCCCCATCCGCTCCATACTTGGGCATCTCGATCCAGTCGCCGACGCGCACCATGTCGTTCGAGGTCAGCTGAACCCCCGCCACGAGTCCGAGAATCGAATCCTTGAACACGAGCATCATGACAGCCGACAAAGCGCCGATACCGCTTAGCAAAATCAGCGGGCTTTCCCCGATCAGATTCGAGATCAGCAAAATGCCGCCGATGATAAAAATAAAAATTTTCATCACCTGAAGATAGCCGCGAATCGGCCGGGCTTTCGAAATCTCGAAGGCCGAATAAATATCGTGAACCGCATCGAGAAAGGCGTTCATCACCTGCAAGCCGACGATAATCATGTAGAGCAAAATTCCTTTTTCGATCCAGCTTTGGTAAGCCGGAAACATAAACGAGAAATAAAAAATAATCAGCGCCGGCACCACATGCGACAGCTTATGAAACACCTTGCGCTGCAGCAAGTAATTGTCCCACTTAAACCGATTATTGTGTATGTAAAAGGTTAATACCTTCAGCACGACCTTCTTGGTCAAAAAGTTCGCCGCGATACACAACACACTAATACCAACTATTACAATCAAATTAGTCAGATATAAAGCCAAATCCTCCTGAACGCCCAGACCGACAAGCCAATTTTGAATCAATTCCATATGCGCCTCCTTATGCGATAAGTTGGAGCGGGCATGCCGGACATCGTAACCGATCCGGTGCAGGCAATTCCAGTAACGATCCGCGTTGACATCCGCCCGTTCCCAATTATAAGCACCGATTTTTATTATAGCATATAGCTCCGTTCAGAGGGGGCGCCCCGATTATGCTCCATAACGACGGACGCGTAGAGAAGGAATCCCAGGCAGCCTTGTCGAAATACGGGGAAAAATAACCCAGGAGGCTGCTATGAAACGTCTCACCCTCATCATCCTGATCCTGCTTGGCGCTTGCGACAAGCAGGCTGCTTCATCGAACGGGCATGTGGCTCCGGCAGGCTTGCCGTCTGCACAAGCCGTCACCGTAACAGCAGCCCCATCCGCAACGCCAGCTTCGCTCGCGACCCCGCTGGACACGTCCGCTGTTAATCTCGCGAAGCCGTCGCCAGCCATCGCCCAACAGCCGTTATCCGTTAACGGCTGGGTCGCGGGCGCTTTGTTTGCTGACATTCAAAGCCGCATTCCGGACTACGCCGCCGTCGAGCAAAACCATGAATACTACGAAATCAAATTTGACGACACGATGCTGATGTTTGCACAATCCGGCCAACTGACCTTCCTGCTCGTCAATGGATCGGAAGGCAGCCTCAGCAACGGCCTGCGGATCGGCGATGCCGAAACGGAGATCGTCAAGCTGCTGGGACAGCCGGGCAATGAAAATGCCGAAGGTTATCACGCTTATGTGTATACGTTTCCTGAGTACCGCGTGGAAATCGATACGGTCGGGATGCAAGTCAATGCCCTGCGCCTGACCTATCTGGGGGAAGAACTAGCTGTCGAGGACCCGGCTCTGCACGCCTATGTCCGGGACAACCGGCAAGCTGCCGCTGCAACCCAAGCAACCACTCCCGCCCGGAACCAGACGAACGAGCAGGCTGCCAGCCAATCGAGCCAGCCCCGCCGCATAACCTTTGACACATATGTCCAGATCAGCGATGATCTGCTGAACGCGCTCGTCCAATATACGCAAATCATGTCCAAAGACGAAGCCGATAGCGAGAAGCTCAAGGAGCTGGAACGACTCGACGCCAAATATCAAATCAACGAGCGGGCCTTGCTGCTGGAAACAGCCGTTCCGGACGACGACAAAGACCGCAGTTTACATGCACGCTGCGCCGCTTTCGCCGCCAAGGTCGATTCACTGCTCGGAACCGGCATGTTTTATTTGAATATTAAAATGAAAGAAACCGATGAACAAGTAGTCGCCGGTTGGAAACAACGCGCTGCGCAGGAATTGCAAGCGGTTTGGGCTTGGGCCGGGCAAAAGTGACCGGACCCGCTGGACCTGCTACGGTCCGGGCCTACTTGCGTGAATCCAGCACAAACATCGAGGCGTCCTGCCCCATGAACAGCCGTTGACCTGTATAAAAGGTGCGGGATTGAATCCCGGTGTAGCCGATTTTCGTCATCAAATCCGCCAATTTCGCTTGATCAAACCCGTTATGGACAAGCGGCGAAGCGACGTGCTCGTTTTTGTCAAAATCGACAATCAGCAGATGCCCGCCTTCGTTCAGCATCGACCGCAATCGCGTCAGCAACGCCTCAACGTCCGGAATATGCAACAACACCTGCACCATAAAAATATAATCGGCTCGCAAGTCGGGCAATCCCTCCCGCTCCAGATCCAGGCAGCGGGCTTCCGCCCGGGTGAGCGAGCGGGCGGCAATCTTGCGGTTGACCTGCTCGATCATGTTCGCAGACGAATCCAGAAACAGCACGGAGCCGAATTCAGGCAGCAGCTCCAGACCGACAAGCCCGGTCCCGCATCCAAAATCAATCGCGCTCCGCTCTGCGGCATCGCCGATATAGGCCCGAATCGCATCCGCGGACAGCCGGGCGATCTTGATCCGTTCCGGCGCGTCGTACGTGCCGGCAATCGCTTCAAATTTATCGGTATTCGCCATGTGTTGCCCTCCTTATTCGTCAAAGGCTTCTAGGCATAATCAGCCAGAAAAGCCATTGCACTTCGCTTTTCAGCGAATTGGCAGTCGATTTTGTCCCCGTTATTGTACCGGATGCTGATTTCATATTTGACCAAGGGCGCATGGGCGTCTTCTTCCCTATAAGAAGAAATATAGTCGAGCGCTTCATTGACCGAGTCAAGGCTCGCCAGCTTGCCGTGCAGGGAAAACACCCGCACCGACTCGATTTGCCGTTGAATCGCTTCATCCATCTTTTGGACGAACGCCTGCAGCTGCTCGCTGTTTGCAGCTAACAAAGCATGAATGATGACGTCCCGCTCGGCCTCGGAAAGCCGCTCATACTGCTCAACCTTCCTGAGCACCTCTTCGTCGCTCGTTTGTTCACCCCAAAAAACATCGATCCCGACCAAGCGGAATGCCGCTATAATCGTAGCAAATGAAAAATGTACGACCTTGAAGCCCTCGGATTTCAGTTGGGTCAGCGAAGGCTCTGTAAATTCACCGGCCACAACCGCACCATAAAAGGGGGAATGCTTGCTGTATTTGCGAATCAGCGGAAGAATGGCACCCTGAATTTCCTGAGCCTTATTCTTCGAATGCTTCGTGTACCGCCGCCACGCCATTTCGATAAAAACAACCGGCTGCCCGTATTGCTGCTCGGTCCCGTTTTTTTCCAGCACGATATCCAGCTTGTGCTTGTTGTTGTTGATATCCGTCCAGACGACGTCGCTTTTGCCGTTTCTGGCCCATCTGGGGTGCTTATAATCGAAAAACAAGCCGTGCCGCCGGGCAACGGGCTCCATATACACATACATCGCCTTTTCCAGTAAATCGCCGATCATTTGACCGAATTTATGCGAAGCCGATTGCGCCATAGCGATCTATCCTTTCACCCACAGAAATCCTTCCTTCAGTGGCACGGTATGTTTTCTGTTTTTCCATTTCGTATTGCGATCTCTGGCTTTGTCAAACCGATAGGACGTAAAGCCTGCCGCAAGCGCCAGCTCGCCCAGCCATGTATCGACCGGGACGTAGATGCCGTAAGGCGCAGAATCCCCGATCACGAAGACGACATCGGCCCCCGGCTTGCAAATCCTGCGAAGCTCGATCCACACGCGAGCCAAATCGAGAAAATACAAGGCAATCATGGTGTGATAATTTTTTTTGCCCCCATGAAGCTCCTTTTCCGCATCCAGCCTGCGGCACACGTCCAGCAATGCCGGATAAATGGGACGAAGCTCCTCGCTTTGCAAAATCTCGTACGTTTCCTTCTTCAATTTGGACACATGCTGCGTGCAGGAACGGACCAAATGACTGCGAACCACATCCTGCAAGTCGCCCCAGCCTTGAATCTCATTGAAAAAGGACATTTCCAGCCGGGTCGCATCGGCATAATCATAATTGTTGGCGTAAGGCGGCGAGGTCACAACCAGATCGGCCCAAACGTCCGGAACGGACGGGCACGCTCTGGCGTCTTCCTGAAAAAAGGCGACTTTCGAAACGCCGACGTGCTGCTGCCAAGCCTGCATATCGGCGCTCATCATGCGAGCCTGCTGCTCGAACGCTTCGAACGGTATTTTGGCTTTCGTTTGTTTATTGGGCAGCACATATTGCCATTGGGCCGTACCGGCAGGCGAGCAAGCCCGCAGGATCGCCACCAGCGCCAGCCAGAGCAGCTCGCTGTAGATGCCGTCCCGCTCCCGCTTTTGCCAGGCTTGCTTGAGCGCAGTCAATTGGTGCAGCGTATGTGGCGGGTAACATTTATAGATCAATTCATTATAGGATTCCTGCAGCTCGGCAGGCTCCAGCCTCCGGGCTTCCTCCAGCAGCGCTTTGGCCGATTGCATGAATTCGCCCGCCTTGGCTTGGGAGCCATGCAATTTCGCTCGGGTCATTCTGGCGACAAAAGGATGGGCTTCCGTTCCCGCGCTGCAAACGCCAGCTTGATCGCTGGCCAACAGCACCGTGCCGGAGCCGGCAAACGGGTCAAATACATGGAAATCCTCCCGTCCGTCCGGATTCCGCTCCTGAATGACCGAAGCTATCCATTCCGCTGAAAAGCCGGCTGAATATCGAAACCAGCGGTGAATCGGCAGCTTCATATTATCGAGAAAGGTGGTCGACCTTTTCGGCTTGTCCTCTATATCGGCAAACAGCTCCAGCTGCTCTTCCATCATCATGCGTCCATCCCCGTTTCGAGCTTATTTGCGCGGTAATCCCGACTTATTCCCTACTCATTGTATTACAGATGGCGCATGCGGTCACGCCATTATCCGTTATTTTCCAGATTCGGCAAACGGCAAGTGCGGAATACATGCCCGCTTGCTGACAGGCTGCATCCCGTTGCCTGGCGTTACGTGGCAGGGGTGGGTGTTGCGCAAGGAGGCCAGGGGCGCGGGACTTACCGTTCAAATTCCTTGGGCGAGCAGCCGACCACCCGCTTGAACGTCTTGGCAAACACCTTGGCGTCGGGAAACCCGACCGCTTCGGCGACCTCGTAAATTTTCAGCTCGCCGGCGCGCAAGCGGCGCTTTGCCTCCTCGATACGGATGCGCGTCAGCGATTCGCTTAGCGACTCGCCCGTCTCCTTGCTGTACAAATCGCTTAAATAGCTGCGGCTGAGCCGGACATGATCGGCGATATCCAGCGTGCTGATATTCGCTGCGTAATGCTCCTGCATATATTGCTGCGCTTTGCGGATAAACGGATTTTGCGCTGTGACCGCCGGCTCGCGCCCGCCGACGCGGCGGACTTCGGCCAGCTGGGCAAACGCTTCTTCCAGCAGCGCCTCCAACTCGGCGGCCGAATGACATTGCAGCGCGCGGCGACTCGTCACATACGCGTCTTCAAAATCGTCCAGGCCCGCGTACCCGCGCTCGCGGGCGTAACCCGCCGCCAGCCCGAGCAGCTCCTGCGCAAACGCCAGCGCCTTGCCGCGCGGACAGCGCAGCCGCCGCAGCTGCTCGCCCAGCTGTCTGGCGTGGTGGAGGAAGCCGTCGACATTGTCGCTGGCAATGCAGCGCAGCAAATCGTTGCGCCCCTCCACCGGCAGGGGCGACTCCGCTTCCGCCGGCGGCTCGGCAAGCGCCGGCATCCAGCGATTCCGGCCTTCGCCGTAGAATCGCTCATCGACCTGCCGCTCGTGCGCCTCCAGCGCGCGCGGCAGGTCCTCCAGTCGGCGCAGCGCCAGCCCGGCGCCGACGAACCAGCCCGGCTCGTCGGCTATGCCGAGCCGGTCCAGCCAGCGCTCGGCCGCTGCCGCGAGCGCTTGGGCTTGCGCGGCAGCGCCGCCCGAGCCGGCTGCGTCGGCTGCGGAGGAGGCTTCGCCTCCCGCAGCCGGGGACGGCGGCGCCGCCGCGCCAGCTGCTGCTGCCGCTTCGCACAGCAGCAGCACGCGATCCGCGCCGAGCGGCAGCGCGGCGCGGGAGGCGGTCCAGCTCCAGTCCTGGTAGCTGGCATTCAAAGCGCTGCCGGTGTACAGCAGCAGCGTCACCAGCCCCGCTGCGCCGCCTTCGCTCCCCGGCCTCGCCTCTCGGCCCGCATCGCCTTCGCCGCGCTGCTCCGCTCCGCCCGCCACGCGCGCCCCGGCCCCCGCTGCTCCGCCGAACAGCTCCGCCGTCAGCTGCGCGCCGCCCTCGCCGCTGCGCAAATACGCGGCAAGCCGCGCCGACAGCCGCGACTGCTGCGTCGATGCCAGGTGCTGCTGCCAGCGCAGCACCTGGCCGCGCTCGGCGCGCCTGGCCAACAGCTCGCTTCGCACGCCTTGCAGCGTTTCCAGCAGCGTCTCCGGCTCCATCGTCGGCTTGAGCAAATAATCCTTGGCCCCGTGCTTCATCGCTTCCTTGACATATGTAAAATCGTCCATGCAGCTGAGCACGACGATCCCGACATCCTTGCCGCTCATCTTGAGCCTGCGGATCAGCTCCAGACCATCCATCCGCGGCATCAGCAGGTCGGTGATCACTATATCGATCGGCTGGGCCTCCAGCAGCTCCAACGCCTCCTGGCCGTCCTCGGCTTCGCCCGCATAGCAAAAGCCGTGCTCCTCCCACTCCACCAGCGTGCGCAGGCCGAGCCGGATAATCGGTTCGTCGTCCACCACCAGCACATTCATGTGCGACTTCACTCCTCGCTTCGATGTATGGGCAAAAACATCCGTACAACCGTGCCCTCGCCCGGCTTGCTTGTCATATGCAGCTTGTATTCCGGTCCGTAATACAGCTTGATCTTCTCGCGAATATGCGCAATGCCGATGCCGCTCATCCGCTCGCGCAGCGACTTGCCGCCAATTGGCGTCGCTCCGGCTCGCTCATCGTCCGGCCTCGCCTGCGCTTCCGCAAGCTCCTGTCCGCTCGGGCGTTCGCCGCCCCCGGCCGCCCAAGCTTCGCTCGGCCCGGCTCCGCCCGGCTGCCCTGCTCGGCCGCCGCCGGGTCTGACAGCCGCCGCACGGCCGGCTCCGCGCTCCGGGAGTCGCTCGCCGCGCTTGGCCGCCGCTTCCGGCTCCGCCCACTCGGTCTCCGGCGCTTGTCCCTCACCGCCAGCCGGACCGGCTTCGCCTGTCAGATCGGCATCCGCTTCATGCCGCTCAGCGCTCAACGCCGCACCCGCGAAGCCGTCAGCTCGCCCGCCTGCCGCTGCCTCCATGCCGATTCCGTTATCCTCGACCTGACAAAACAACAGATCGCGGTCCAGCCATGTGCGGATTGTGATTACACCTTGCCGGCGCGAAGGCTCAATGCCGTGAATAATCGCATTTTCCACCAGCGGCTGCAGCAGCATGCGCGGCACAATGCAGCGCTCGGTCTGCGGATCCAGCTCAAAGCGCGCCTGAACCCGGTCGCCATAGCGAAAGGACTGGATTTCCATATAGTCGCGCACAAGCCCGCATTCCTCACGTAGCGTAATGAAATCGCCTTTTTTGCCGAGACTGGCCTGCAGCAGCCGCACGAGCGCGCTGACCACCTCGGAAATTTGCGGCGTCTTGTGAATTTTCGCCACCCACTTGATCGTATTTAACGTGTTGTATAAAAAGTGCGGATTCAGCTGATAATGCAGCGCCTCCATCTCCGCTTCCTTTTTTAGCGCCTCCTCCAGCTTGACCTGCTTGATCAGCTCCTCCAGCCGGTTGAGCATCTGGTTATAGCTTTCGCCGAGGTCGTTCCATTCGTCCATGCCCTTAGACATCCAATACGCCTTCAGATCGCCGAGCTCGGCGCGCTTCATCAACCCCTTGAGCCGGTGCAGCGGCCGCGTGACATACCGCGCAAATACAAGCGAGCTGCCAATCGACAGCACCGCGAGCACCGCAAACAGCAGCGCTAGCAGCTTACGCAGACTCGGCATCGCCGTTTGGGCAAACGTGTTCGGCGCCTGATAATACGAGCTCCACTCCCCGCCGGGGACATCCAGCTTGCGGACCGAGCGCACGCTGGCGCCGTCCAGCTCCAGTCCGTTCACGCTCGCCGGAAACAGCGAAAGGTCGAGATTGCCGCTGCGATACAGCATCCGCCCCTCTTCATCGACCAGCGCCTGATCGACCGACGCCACCTCCAGATCCTTCATCATCCGGCTCAGATTGTACCAAATGACGATGTAGCCCAGCTCATCGGAGGAGGCGCTGTCCCCGACCGGCTGCAAATACCGGACGATGTAGCTGCCCTGGTCGCTGCCGCCCACCGACGGCTCAAACTTGCCCGGACGCATATCCTGCGGCGAGCCCATCGCTTCCAGACCGCCATAGCCCTGCGAGCAGAGCGTTCGGTTCGAGCTGCTGACAGTCAGACAAATTTGCGCAAAATATCGGTTATGCAGCGTCTGCTGGTACAAAAACCGCTCGATATAGCTTCGCAGCTCCCCGATCTGCGCCGGATAACCTCCTGCGGCCTGCTGACGGGAATAAGCCAGCACCGCATAATCCTCCGCAGCTTGCTGGGCAAACGACCGGACCGCCTGCAGCTCGCGCGCCGCCCCGGTCAGCACCTGCTGATGCGCTTGGGCGACGTTGGCCGTCAGCTCGCGCTGGCTGTAGCCGTTCGTCTGGTGATAGAACACCCCGACCGCCACCAACAGCGGAATCGAGCCGACCAGCAGCAAATATAACAACAACCGCATTTGAAAGCGGTACAATAAAGCAGGAAACGAGGATCGCATACACTCACCTTGGCCCAAACGGATTTATTATGTTCCATTATAAATCTGCCTGCGGCTGTATACAACGCAGACCGCTTTCACTCCGTCAGGTTGTGGCCGGATGTACCGTCCGCAGCGCCAAATAAACGGACACAGGCATCCCCCACGCCAGCTTGATTCAGCAGTTGCCGAAGCCGCGCAAAAAAGCCCCGCCGCTGCACGGCAATGCCGGCAGTAACAGGGCTTTGATATAAGCTGGCCAATCTCGGAAAGCGGCTCGCCGACGGTCAGCCAGCGCTTTCCGCACCACGCGCGACTCCAGAGCGCGGTGCCGCAGGTCAAGCGGATAGCCGCTTGCCTGCGGCCAATCCGCTCCTAGCGGCCGGTTTGCGCCATTTTGCTGTCGCGGATCGATTCCTTGCTCATCCACAGCACGCACACAATCGTCAATGCAGCGGGGATTACGCCCCACATGAACGTTTTGGCGATCGAGGTCGACAGTGCGGCGATGACCTTGTCCATGACCGCTTGCGGCACCGCGGCGCGGGTTTCCGGCGTCAGCATGCTGCGCGCGTCTTTGAACAGGTCCGCCGGCGGCGCTTGACCGCCCGCTCCGGCGAAAGCCGCCGTCATTTTGTCCGTAAACAGATTTCTTTGCACGATCCCGAAAATCGTAATGCCGATGGTCATCCCGAACGAACGGGTGAACGCCATCGTGGCATTGGCCGAGCCGCGTTGTCTCTCGTCGAAATGATGAATAGCCGCCATGCCCAATACGGAGAAGGAGAAGCCTACGCCAAGACCGATAATGATCATGTAGATCGTCAGCAGCCAGTGAGGCGTATCGAGCGAAATCGTGCTGAGCAGGAAGGCGCCCACGACGAAAATCAACGCCGATGCCAGCATAATGCTGCGATAGCTGTATTTGTTGCCGAGCATCCCGCCCCCGGAAGCCGTCACCACGGACGCAACCGTCATCGGCAGCAGAATCAGACCGGAGTTCGTTGCCGAGCCTCCGTATACCCCTTGCACGAAAATCGGAATGTACACGCCGGCCGTAATGAACGCCGCGCCGAAGCACAGCGACGCCGCTGTACTGGAGCCGAACAGTCGGTTGCGCAGCATGCTGAAAGAAATAATCGGCTCCGCCGCTTTGCGCTCGGCCAGAACAAACAGGATGAACAGCACGGCAAACACGCCGAACAAACCGAGAATCACGCCGGAATCCCAAGCGTATTCCTTGCCGCCGAGCTCCAGCGCAAACATCAAGGCGACAATCGCCCCGACAAGCGTAATCGCGCCCCACCAGTCAATGACCTGCTTCCCGTGCTGCAGCGATTCCTTGTAGAAAAACGCCACCAGAATGAAGGCGATCACGCCAAGCGGCAGGTTGATGTAGAACACCCAATGCCAGCCGATATAATCGGTAATATAAGCGCCGAGCAGCGGACCGAACAAGCTGGAAATACCGAATACCGCGCCGAAAATACCGCTCATCTTGCCGCGTTGCTCCGGAGGGAACACGTCGAAAACAATCGTGAACGCAATCGGCACGAGCGCGCCGCCGCCAATTCCCTGAATCGCCCGAAAAATACTGAGCTGCACGATGTTTTGCGCCAAGCCGCACAGCACCGAGCCGATCAAAAAGACGATCAGGCCGAAAATGAAAAAGCGCTTGCGCCCGTACATGTCCGACAGCTTGCCGAAAATCGGCATGCCGGCCATTTCGGCAACCATGTAAGCCGAGGTGACCCAGACAAATTTGTCCAACCCTCCCAAATCGCTGACGATGGTACCCATTGCCGTCGCGACAATCGTGTTGTCCATAGCGGCGATCAAGATACCAAGCAGCAGGCCGACCATTACCAGGCCCAAATGTTTGTTCTCTGCATTCATAACAAGCTTGCCTCCCTGTTTCAATATGATATAATCTTACCCAAGTAAGATACTTACACAAATCAATTATTTAACCTCCGAAAGTATCTTATCAAACTAAGACATTTTCATCATATCGGGAGGGGGCCGCTATGTCAAGGCGAACACCAAAAATTTCCCAGCTGCTCAGCGGGCTCAGCGATGAGTTCCGCATCCAGAGTACGAATACGGTCTTGTTCCATCAGTTAATCGCCGACTATCTCGGCTTGAATATAACCGACCATAAATGCTTGAACTACCTGATCGATCTCGGGCCGCTGACAGCCGGCCGGCTCGCCGAGCTGACCCATTTGACGACGGGCGCCATCACCGGCGTGATCGACCGGCTGGAGAAAGCCGGATTTGTCCGGCGAGTGAAGGACCCTAACGACCGCAGGCGCGTGATCATTGAATGCGTGCCGGAAAGCATGGCGCGGCTGCAGGGTGTTTTCGAACCGCTGGGCCGGATGACGGACGAAATTTGTCTGTCGTATTCGGAGGAAGAGCTGGTCTTTCTGCTTGCTTTTATGAAAAAAATCAACGGCCGCTTCCAGCAGGAGCTGGCTTCGTTCCAGGCCAATCTTGGCCGCCTGGACGATGACAACTGATCCGCGGCAGCGAACGGTCGGCCATGCAAAAACGGAGCTGTCCGATCCAAAAAGGACCCCAAAATCCACAGTTAAGTGGAGAGAGGGGTCCTTTTTTATGGGCATTTTGCTACTCCAAGCGGGGCTCAAAAAATCACAACCGCATCACAAGAAAAACGATGATTTGTCAGTCCGCTCGACTCTCGCTATATGGAGCATTTCAATAACCAGGGTAAATCGAACGTTGCTGGCAAGCTGCTCGTCTTGACGGATTTTCACATGTCGAGCACTTCAATAACTGCGATTCGTCATCTAATTACGCTGATTGGGCGAGTATGATGGACAAACCTGCGAGTCGGCATGCTTCACCCTGCAATTCGATAGCTATGCACCTCGGCGGGCAGGATAGCAACCTTTTGGCACGTATATCGTCCTTAAGATCAGCAAAACAGCAATCATCCTGCCTTTTTGCAGGTGAAATTTCAAGAACGTGTCGCTGTTCGTTCAGACATGCGTTTTTGGCGCGTTATTCCTTGATCCGCTCGAACGAAGCGTCGTATAGCCGGAACATCGTTTTGTAGCCGGACTCGTCGAGCTTGATGCCAACGTCGAGCCGCCCTTTGATCAGCAGCGGCCCAGACGTATAACGCAGCTTGATATCATCGGGCACGTACACGATCATAATTTTGTTCCAATACGTCTCGTCGCCGTTGTCAAACGGACATTCCGCTCCCGGAGACGGAATAAGCAGGAACCAATGCTTTTCGAAGCTCAGCACCTCGCCCATAAACCCTTTGATCTGCACGTTATGACCGCTCAAATCCCAAAACCGGGAAGACGGCGTCGTCTGCAAATCATTGTCGAAAAACTGATCCCAATTGATTTCGTTGCTCGGCGCAGCGCTAGCCGCATGGGCCGGCGCTGCCGGCGAAGCTGACGGGCTGGCGGCTGCGCCCACTCTCGCCTCCGGCGCTACGCCGCTCGCCGCTCCGCCCACTCTCGCCTCCGGCTCTCCGCCGCTCGCCGCTGCGCCCGCGTTCGCTACCGGCGCTCCGCCCGCGCTCGCCCCCGGCTCTCCGCCGCTCGCCGCTCCGCCCGCGTTCGCTACCGGCGCTCCGCCGCCCATCGCTGCGCCCGCGCTCGCCTCCGGCGCTCCGCCGCTCGTCGCTGCGCCCACTCTCGCTACCGGCGCTCCGCCGCTCGTCGCCGCGCCCGCGCTCGCTACAGGCGCTATACCGCTCGCCGCCGCATACGCTGTCGCGCCTTCGGCAAACGTCGCACCCGCCTGCGGTTGCCCGGCTCCGCAGCCGGCGCACAGCGCCGCCAGCAGCGCAAGCGTCACCGCCAGCGCACTTCCGCTTCTGCCCTTACCCTTGCTTGCCGTCATTGACCTTCACCCCCGAAACATCTGCAGCGGGTCCATCCGGTACGCCTGCAGCGCAGGACCGACAGACGCCGCGAATCCGACCAGGCACGCCTCGGCCGCCAGCAGCGCTTCACCCGGCAGCAAACGCCCAGGCGCAATTTGCAGCCCCGTGTAAGCAAAAATCGCATCCTGCCCGGCAAAACCGGCGGCATGACCAGCCAGCAAACCCAGCAGCGTGCCAAGCACGGTCAGCAGCAGCCCCTCGCCGATCAGCGTCAGCCATATATAACCGCGCGGCTTGCCGAGCAGTCGCAGCAGCGCTACATCCCGCTTGCGCTCGTTCACCGCCTGCGTCAAGCTCAGCAGCACCGTCACCGCTGCCAGCAGCACGCACAGCGCCGTGACGATTTTCACCGCACCGGTCCCCGTATCGACGACGTTCACCACGTCGGCCACCGCCTTGCTTGTAAAAATCGCCTGCACATTGCTGACGTTCTGGTATTTCGTCTTCAAGCTTTGCGCTCCGGCGAGCGACTTCGGCTTGAGCAAAATCGCCGTCACCTCGTGCTCCCCGCCGTGCTCGTTATGATGCACCTGCCAGGCGTAATCCGTCGTCGTAAACACCGCGCGGTCGTCAGCCGTATGCAGCGCCGGCAAAATCCCGACCACCGTATACGCGAACCGGCGATGCTCCTCTTCGTCGCCGTCCTCGTCCGCCGCTCCGGCGACAAGTCCGTGCGCGCCGTGAAACGTATCGCCGAGCTTCGCGTGCAGCTCCTTGGCCGCATACGCGCCGAGTACGACTTCGCCGGTCGCTCCGTACAACCGGCCTGCGGCCAATTGCCGGTCGCTGTACCGCGTCACAAAATAACCCGGCGCGATCCCGACAATCGGGAACCCGTTGTAGCTGTCGCCCGTCGTCAGCGCAAACGCCCTTTCCGCTTCCGGCTCGCGGCTCACCGCTTCGAACACGGCATAGGGCACGTTGCCCGTCGGCGCGCCGACATGATAATACGTATTCAGCGCCAGCTGCGAAGCGCTGCCCTTCGCGCCAATCGTCAGCTCAAACGGGCCGTAGCCCGACGCCGCTCCCGTCTCCAGACCGCGGCTGCATAACAGCAGCACGACCAGCAGCGCAACCGTCACCGCTACAGCCGCTACTGCGAGCAGCGACAGCAGCTTGCGGTGCAGCAGGTTTCGCCACAACAGCTCCAGCAAGCTCATCCCACCTGCACCTCGCTTTCCGTTCCCCACGGGCCCGCTCCCGGCTGCTTGAGCAGCTCGTTCAGCTCGCCCATGTGCGCCTGCACGGGGAACAGCCGGGCCAAATGCAAATCGTGCGTCACTGTAACGAGCGTCATCCGCTCGGCCGCGCACAGCTCCAGCAG
The DNA here is from genome assembly GCF_004514475.2 of Paenibacillus athensensis. Lineage (GTDB taxonomy): Bacteria > Bacillota > Bacilli > Paenibacillales > NBRC-103111 > Paenibacillus_AL > Paenibacillus_AL athensensis. The sequence goes on from NZ_MYFO02000018.1 coordinate 54,339, forward strand.
CAGCTGCATGACGGTGCCAGCCGTTTCCCAGTCGAGGCTGCCGGTCGGCTCGTCGGCGAGCACCAATGGCGGCTTGCCAATCAGCGCGCGGGCAATCGCTACGCGCTGCTGCTGGCCGCGCGACAGCTGGCCGGGCCGGTGATGCTGGCGGTCGGCCAACCCGACGCGCGCAAACCATTCATCCAGCTGCTCACGGCGCTGCTGCTTCGTCCACGCGCGCGGCAGCGCCAGCTCGACATTTTGCCGAGCCGTCAACGATGACAGCAGATGAAAGTCCTGAAAAATGTAGCCGACCTGCTGCGCGCGATAACGGTCGCGCTGCGCTTCGCTCATACGCTGCAGCGCATAAGCGCCGATCTGCAGCTCGCCCGTGTCGGCTGTCAGCACGCCGCCCAGCAAGTGCAGCAGGGTGCTTTTGCCGCAGCCGCTCGGTCCGGTCAGCGCTACGCGCTCGCCGGTTTCCACGGTCCAGCTTCCGATTTGCACAATCGGCACGCGTTTGCCGCCTACGACAAACGATTTGCTTACCTGATGTAGCTGAATCATCGCTACGCCTCCTTGCGCAAAGAGGGCCAAGGGATTGCTCCCCAGCCCTCCTTTTTTCAACCGCTTACGTCATCCCTGTCCGTCAGTTCAGCACAATCCGCTCAGACACCGCATCCCATTTCAGGGCTTTGCCGGTCAGCTTGTTGTACACGTCCAGCGGCAAATACAGCTTGCCGTTATCGACGCTGCCCATGCCGGCATCGGCGCCGTTCAGCTTCACTGCACCCGTCGCCACGGCAATAACCGCTTGATTACTGCCCTTGGACAAGGTCACCGTTCTGGAGCTTTCGTCCCATTGGACATCGATGCCAAACGCTTCGGCCATTGTACGAGCCGGGTATTGCACCGTATTGTCACGCGTCGTTTTGAACATCGGGTACACGTATTTGGCTTGCAGCTCGCCAGACGCCACTTGCAGATCGGCCCCAATCACCTTCGCGCTGTTTTTGGCAATGTCGGTGTTGTCGATATCGCCTTTGACCAGCGTTGCGATCGGCCCGTACGCCCACACGCCAACGTCTACCGCCGTATGACCGTGACCGGTCCAGCCAACGGCCAGACGTTTGGACACGACAGCGTTGTAGCCGCCTGCGCGCTTGTAGGACGAGCCGTCACCGGCGAGGATCAGGTTCACTTCTTCGTCCGTCAAATCGGTAAAGCCGATATTGTCGGCAACGATTTTGCGGATGTCGGCGGCATTTTTCGCTGCTTGCAGCGTTGCGTCCAGCGCCTCGTAGGAATGTTTTTCTTGATTCCACAAATCAACGTTCAATTCATACACGTTGTTGATGCCGAGCGACAAGCCGCCGGTTTCATGATCAGCCGTGATCACAACGGACGTATGGCCGTCTTTTTTGGCAAAATCCATCACCGTCTTCACCGCTGCATCAAAGTCCAACACCTCTTGCACGTTGGCCGGCAGGTCGTTGGCATGTCCGGCATGGTCGATGCGGCCGCCTTCGATCAGCATGGCGAAGCCCTTCGAGTTTGTCGACAGGATGTCGAGCGCCTTTTGCGACATTTGCGCCAAGCTTGGCGTCTCGCTGTCGCGGTCCAGCACGTAAGGGATTTCGTTCATTGCAAACAGTCCGAGCGCCTTGCCGCTGCTGGCCGGAAGCGCCTGCAGGCCGCTGGCGTTAAACGCCGTTTGGTATCCTTTGGCTTGAAAATCGGGAATGATGTTTTTGTCGGTACGTTTGCCTTTGTCTTCTTTGCCAACGAAGTTCGTTTTGCCGCCACCAAAAATCACGTTCAGGCCGCTGTCCAAATACTGGCTGGCAATCGCGTTCTGGTTGGAGCGCAAGCGCACATGGGAAGCGAATACCGCCGGCGTCGCGCCCGTGATATTGTCGGTGGACACAATGCCCGTCGATTTGCCCAGCTTCATCGCTGCTTCAATGACCGAAGCGTAGGGCTTCGCCATATCGTTATTCGAAACGCTGATCGCGTTGTTATACGTTTTGTTGCCTGTCGCAAACGCCGTTCCGGCTGCCGCCGAATCCGTTACTGCGCCCGACTCGGTCGAATACGGGCTTTGCTGCGAAAACGTCGTCGCTTTGCCGACGTAGTAGTTGTCGAGCTCCAGGCGGTCCTTCTGTAAAAATGTTTTCGCATAATAACGCGCTGCTGTAATTTCGGCCGGCCCCATGCCGTCCCCGATCATCACGATCACGTTTTGCGACGGCGTAGCCGCTACTGCTGCTGGCGCCGCCGGATCGGCTGCGAACACTTGTCCGCCAATCGGCAGCAGCGTAACTGCAAGCGCCGATACGAATAAACCTTTTAACGAATGTCTCAATGGATTTCCCTCCGATTCAGTTTGGTTACCTCCTTCATTGTAGGAGCCAATGATCAAAGGGATGTAAACAAGTATGAACCGACGGTTAACGGGGATTGAAGGTTTTGTAAACCAGCTAAATCCATTTTTTGCTTTTCGCCAGCTTGGCCGCATCGGTAATATTGTCGGCGCTTATTTTTTTGAGCATATTCGTAATATGGCTGGTCAGCGTTTTTTCAGTAATCGCATTGGGTCCCCTGTTCGTATTGATGCGTTCCAAAATTTGCCGACGCGTTTCACCCTGATATTCATAGTAGTAATTCAGGATTTCCTTCTCTGTTTTCGTGAATACGGATTTGCTTTTTTTCAATTCCTGCAGGTACAGACGAGCTTCGATCCGGGCCAGCAATTCTTTTTTCAGAAATGGCTTGCTAATGTAGTCGTTGGCCCCGGCTTCGAATCCCCGTGCGATATCGTCGGCTGTATCCCTTGCGGAAAGCATGAGAATCGGCAGCTCTTCGGGCGCATAAACTTCCCGCACCTTCTCACATACTTCATAGCCGGACATGCCCGGCATCATGACATCGAGCAGCAGCAAATCAATTGGGCGGCTGGCCACAATGTCCAACGCCTGAAAGCCGTCGGTCGCCACTACGGTTCCCCAGCTGTGCATCGACAGATGATTCAGCACGACTTGAATGTTGATCGGGTCGTCCTCCACAAGCAGAATTTGAATCGGACTGTCCGGATTCCGCGGACTGCTTACCGCTGCGAGCTGCTCGTGATCATTGACGAAAACCGGATGCAGCGCTGCAGCTTCCTGCGCAGCAGGCTCGTCTTCCGCAAAAGGCAGCGTAAATATAAACGTAGAGCCTTGACCGGCAACGGATTCGGCCCGGATCGCGCCGCCATGCATCTCCACCAGCTGCTTGGTGATCGTCAGCCCGAGGCCCGTCCCCCCGTATTTGCGGGAAATGGAACGGTCCGCTTGCTCAAACGATTGAAAAATGCGCTCCAGCTGCTCGTTCGGGATGCCTATGCCCGTGTCGGAAACCCGAATTTCGATCCTGGCCGCGCTCCGGTGAGCTGCGACGGTAATCGTACCTTTCTCCGTGAATTTGATTGCATTGCCAACGAGATTAAACAAAATTTGCTGCAACCGATTTTCATCGCCGTACGCATACAGCGCTTCCTCGGTGCGATTGACGAATTGCAGCTCCTTGCCTCTGACGAGCGTTTTGCTGACGGACAGCACGGTGTGGATCAGCTGTACCACATCGACCGATTTTCGGTCCAGCTCGATTTGCCGATGCTTCAGCTTGGAGAAGTCCAGCAAATCGTTGACTAGATTACGCAATCTTTTGCCGCTGGACACGACCATATGCAAGTTGCTGCGCGTGGTTTCCACAGACGTGGCCGCAGGTCCGTCCAAACTTTCCAGCACAGACTCCGCGATGCCGATAATGCCGTTTAACGGCGTGCGCAGCTCATGCGAGGTGTTGGCAAGAAACTCATCCTTCATGGCCGACAAGCGCTCCAACTGCTCGTTGGATTGCTCCAGCTGCAGCAAATAGTTCTCCTGATTGCGGTACATCTCGTTCGTTCTGCGGATATGAATACATAAAATGCTGACCATCATCAGCAATAAACCGTACGGTACGATCGACTCTGTATAGGGCGCATTGCTGATTTTCAGGAAATTATCGTATAAATTAAAAAGCAGATAACAAACGAGCCCCCAAGCCAAAATGCGCGTATCCGCTTTGGCTTTTTTTAGTGTGAGGCCGACAATGGCAATGACGGTGATTATAAAGTTTACGTTCCCGATTTCACCCAGCGTTTCCGTTATATGCTTGATTCCGGATTCGCTAAATTGGTAGCCAATTAAAAGACCGAGAAATACGATGTGCATGCAAAAAATAAGATTCGTCCACCATTTGAAAATCCGGTTGTGGGCATATTCGACGAAAAAGCTGCGAATAAACAAAATAAACGCGATCGGAATCGCATCGTTGCAATATTGGCGAATATATTCCCAGCAGGTCGGGGCGTTATAGATGAAAAATTTGACATCGGTGCTGGTCCACGTATGGGCGGCATGCGTAAACAAGTAAAGTGCAAGCAGCAAATAAGAGCCGTTTTTTCCCCGGCGCAGCCCTAAAATGAAAAAAAACAACGCTAAAAACAGCATCAATAAAAAAACGATCCCGTATTGCACAAAATTCTTTTTGTACAAAAAATCGATAATATCGGCTTGATCCGCTACAAGCACCGTACCTCTGATGCCTATTTTGTTCAGCTCGGAATGAATCTTGACGTAGACGATGTCGCCGGGCACGGCCGCTCCCAAAGGAATAAGGTTCAGGTTGCGTCCGTAAAATCGGTGGGGCTGCTGAAAATCGCCATACGTGTACACAGTCTTACCGTCGACATACACTTCATAGATTTCATAAATTTGCCGGATATATAAATGACAATTCGACGCGCATTGCAGCTGGGCCGGTACATGCAGCTTGACCCATAACGTCTTGTCTTTCGCTCCTTGCGTTTTGCTGGCTGCATCGGCCCGGTTCCACGGAATTTGGGCGATTTGCTCAATCGTAAAGTCTCCCCTTGCGTATTCGATATTTGTTACAGTTTGTCCGCGTTGCGGCTCGACCATCGGCAAATGCACAGCCGCGACGAGCATAATTAATGGAACAAAAAAAATAAACCCCAATGTCGTTATTTTATTCATCTTCGTAGTCTCCAACGTCAGCAATCAACGAATTCGATATGAAATCCGCGCGCGTCTTGATAATGGCAGGATTTGGAACGGGTCTATACCGTATTGTAAACGTCGACCCTCTGCTATTCAAGCCCCAAATTGTTCATGCTTATCCTGAATTGGAAAATAGGTTAAAAACGAAAAACGTCGTTTCGAGATAGTCTTAGATTCGATATCAGGCTTTCATAGAGCCCTTTTCGTAGTCTTAATTGGAAATTAAGACTATCCTGACCAGATTTTTCACCTTAATATTAGAAAAGAAGGCGGCCGCCTACAAAATCAATCGCAACAACACGCTTACTCCGTCCGTCAGGGACGGACCTACTCAAAAGGAGGAATTGTTGATGAAGAAAAGTGTATTCAGTTTATTGTTAGCAGCCGTACTCGTGTTCAGTTTGGCTCCTGCGGGCTTTGCCGCAACCAACATTTATATGGGGGCATGGGATACGGACGGAGACGGCGTCAACGAGCTGGTTTATAATACAGGGTCTTCGATCCAAATCAAAGAAATGAACAGCTCCGCATCGCGCTCCTACGCGATTGCCGGAACGTGGTATTTTATGGGAGCAGCCGATATGGATGGCGATAACGGCGTCGACTTGGCCTTCAATATTAATGGTACGGTCAAAATTGTCCATGATAAAAAAGGCACCAGCAGCAGCTATAGCATCGGCAGCAACTGGTCCTTGCTGCAAGGCGGGATCGCCGATCTGGACGGCGTTGCCGGTGCAGAGATGGCCTTTAACATTAACGGGACGATTCGCGTGCTGCACGATAAGACGGGGACAACGGCAGATCACTATATCGGCAGCAACTGGGTGCTGCTGGCTGGCGGCATTGCCGATCTCGACGGGAAAGCGGGCAATGAAATCGCTTTTAACATGGGCACCAGCATTAAAATTTTGCATGAAAAAACAGGCTCGACCAGCAGTTATTCCACGGGTAGCAGCAACTGGAGCCTCATGGGCATCTTTGATCAGGACGGGGTAGCAGGCAGTGAAATTCTCTATACAAGATCGGGTGGATCGTCTAGCGTTATCAACGATCGATTGAACACGCAATATAACTTATAACAAACTTTACAGAGGAATCGTCAGATGCAGAAGCGTTTATTCAGTTTCTTATTGGATTTGTTGGAATAAAGTGGTATTTGCAGCATAAGGAATAACCCAAAAATGACCCCAAAATCCACAGTTAAGTGGAGAGAGGGGTCATTTTTTATGGGCATTTTGCTACGCCTCCAGCGCCATCGCTCCGCCGCACGACTGCGCCTGCCGCTCACGCTCGCGGTCCGCTCGGTTCAAATACTTGCGACTCATCCACCTCGGGACAATAAATACACCGCGCAGAAACTCGTCGCTGATCATCGCAATATAAATGCCGATTACGCCCCATTTCAGCTCAACCCCCAGCACATAGGACAGTCCCGCGGCAATGATCCACATTGAGCTTAACGCCGATACCATCAGGAAGCGCGTATCGCCAACCGCCGTCAGCGCGCCGCCCATGCCCATGTTCAGCATCTTGCACGGCTGCAGGATCAAATTCAGCACCAGCAGCGTAATGCCAATTTCGATGATTTGCGGGTCGGATGTGAACAAGGTCAGCACCTGACGGCCAAAAATGAACAGCAGCAGCGCGTTCAGCGTCACCACCGACAAGCCGATCCAGAGCGCGCGATAAGCCGCCGCGTAAGCCTCCCGCGTGCGTCCGGCCCCGAACAGATGAGCAATCTGAATCTGCACGCCCATCGCAATCGAATAGCCGAGCATAAAGCAAAACGACTCCAGCGAGTTCATATAGGTCCTTGCGGCCAGCTCCTTCGCGCCGATCATCGCAATAAACATGTAGATCAGCAGCTGCGTCAGCATCCACGACGCCATATTGATGCCCATTGGCCAGCCGATCCGCAGCACTTCCTTGAACAGCTTGCGGTCGAAAGTCCAGATGTCGCGCCACTCCAGCCTGCGCTCGAACGCAAACAGAAACAGGCCGAGCAGCACCACGGTCGCCAGCGTCCGGCTGGTCAGGGTAGAAATCGCTACGCCGGTCAGTCCCCATTTCGGGAAACCAAGCGCTCCGAAAATAAAGCAGTAGTTCATCACAATGTGCACCACATTCATGCCAAACGCAATATACATCGGACCGCGCGTATTGCCGGTGTTGCGAATGACCGTGCTGAGGCTTGTCATCAGCGAGGTCAGCACCATGCCGCCGCCTACGATGGAAATATACGTCGCCGCCAGCGGCTTCAATTCGTCGGGCAGCTGCAGCAGCTTCGTAATCCAGCTCGTGCCGGATACTAGCACGACGCTGAGCACCGTACCGACGATGATGGAGAAATTAATCGCCATCACCGCAATTTTGCGAGCATCTTCTGTTTTTCGCGCTCCAAACCTCTGGGCAATCAGTACTCCAGCCCCGCCAGCAATCGTCATAATGACGATAATCATTGCCGAAAACAGCTGGTTGGAGATGCCGACCACAGCAACCGCATCATCGGAAACTCGGCTGACCATCAGCGTATCGGCCGTCCCAAGCAGGAATTGCAAGAACATTTCGATAAAAATGGGCCATGATAGCGCCCAAAGCGTAAATTTTTTCTCTATACCCATCGTACGGTCACCCTCCTGGTGTCTTTAGCCTTCAAGCTATATTATAGAGGGTCAGCTCGATTTCCACTTGCAGTTTCACAACCAAAAGTATCAGGATTCCAACCTGAATCTGCCGAATTTTTTCGGAAAACGTTATCAGCTTTCCTGCAAATTCCACACAAAAATGGCACCCAAGCCCGCAGGCCCGGTGCCACCCGTGTTATCGCCATATGCACGTCGCCTGTCCGGCGCGTTCACATCATTTTCAAAATCGCTTCGCGGCCCGTCATGCCGGCCACAATGCCCGCTGCCTCAGCCGTGTGCGTCACCGATTCCAGCGGTGCAGCGAGCAGCTCCTCAATCGTGCGGACCCCCACGGCCCGGGCCGCTACAATCTCGCGGTCGCGCAGCCTTTCATTCAAGAGGCCCACATCCAACGCTCCGCACATGATGTAGCCTTTATTCGTCGTGACGACCAGCAAGGTCGTTTTCGGCAACTTGACCTCAATCGCAATGGCGGTATGTCCGTCAAGGACCAGAGGTTCTACGCGCATCATGCCAAGATCAGCTCCTCTTTGCAGATTTACCGTAGTATATGCCGCCGCATCTTGTTCGGTGTAGCGCGAGCCGCGAGCTTTTTGGAAAATGCTTGAAAAATCGGCGGCAACGTTCAAATGAAACCGATTTTTTCTTGGCAGTACGTGGGCAACGCTATGTTTGCCTGGTCTTTCATGGTATAGTAGTACAATAAATATTGTTCGCAGCTCGGAGGCCATCATGGATAAGGACCAATCAATGCCCGGCCGCAAGGGGCATCTCTTCAATGTCGACATTTTTATTGAATCGGCTTCAAATGGCCTTGCTTTGGAGAAGCTGCTTCAGCTTCTTCATTCGTCCGGCGTCAAGGATTATCAAATAAATAGCGGCGTGACGCTCGGCAAGATCATCGAAGCGAACCTGGAAGCCTATAGCGACTCCCAGACACCGATCAAGCTGCCGGACGCCTCCCGCAAACCGACCGAAGCCAAGCCCGCCGAAGCCGCTCCGGCCAGGAAAGATGCGGTCAAGAAGCCGGCCAGCGCTCCGGCGCCTGCCGCTGCGTCGTCCGACGAGACGATGGGCAAGGTATTGGAGCAATTCAAGCTTAACAACACGCTGATTCGTCTGACCGTAGTAAAAGGCAAAGGCGTGCGGCTGAACATGCCCTGCCGAATTTTGAACTTCGACGCGGCCTCGCAGAACGTCACGGTCTATCATGTCGACGAGAAGAAAGTATATTTGTTCAAGATCAACGAAATCGAGGATTTCAGTCTGTAACGTAGTTCACGTTTGACGCAGCCGCTGCTTGCGCCAAAGAGACCGTTCCCCCGCATACCGGATATGCGGACGGAACGGTCTCTTTTTGGTATAACGTTAGGTTTCCCGGCCCGCGGCCGTTTGCTGCATGCTTTTGGTCAGCAAGCTTTCCATCGTGTCGGCGTTGACCGGCGGGCTGAACCAGTAGCCCTGCACCTCGTTGCAGCGGTTTTCGTGCAGGAAGCGCAGCTGATCCTCCGTCTCCACGCCTTCGGCGATCACCTTGAGATTCAGGTGATGCGTCATGGCGATAATCGTAGCGACAATCGCCGCGTCGTTCGGATCGACCATAATGTCGCGCACAAAGGAGCGGTCGATTTTCAGCTTGTCGATCGGGAACTTTTTCAAGTAATACAAGGAGCTGTAGCCCGTTCCGAAATCGTCGATGCTCACATGAACGCCAAGCTGCTTGAGCTCCAGCAGCGATTGAATCGCGTGATCGACGTCCATCGTCATGCTTTCGGTAATTTCCAGCTCCAGATATTGCGGATCAAGGCCCGTCTGCTGCAGCACCTGATCGATTTTGCCCTTCAGGTTATGCTGGAAAAACTGCCGTACCGACAGGTTGACAGAAATCGGAATCGGCGGGAAGCCCATGTCCTGCCACAGCTTGTTCTGCTTGCAGGCTGCCCGTAGCACCCATTCGCCGATCGGCACGATCAAGCCGGACTCCTCGGCGAACGGAATGAACTGATTCGGCGCGACAATGCCGCGTTCCGGGTGGTTCCAGCGAATCAGCGCCTCCGTCCCGACGATCCGCCCCGTATCGATATCGACCTGCGGCTGATAGTACAGGATGAATTCATCGTTCGTTATCGCCTTGCGCAGCTCGCTTTCCAGCCGCAGCCGATTGAGCGAAACCGAACGCATGTCGGCATTGAAAATCTGGAAGTCGTTGCGCCCTTTCTCCTTCGCCCGCGCCAAGGCGATGTCGGCGTATTTCATCATCATATCGGCGTCTTCGTCATCTCCGGAAATCGCAATCCCGATGCTTGCTGTAATGTGAAGCTCGTATTGCTCCAGCACGAACGGCTCCTCCAGCACCCTGTTAATGGAAGCGACAATCGCCAGCGCGCCGTTATAATCGGAGACATTGGTGAAGAAAAAAGCAAATTCGTCGCCCTCCGTATGGGCCAAGAAGTCATTTTCCGTAATGCAGCGCGTAAACCGCTCAGCCAGCTGCATCAGCAGCATATTGCCGTAATCGTGGCCAAAGCTGTCGTTAACGAGCTTGAAGCGGTCGATATCGAGATAGAACACGGCGATTTTCCGTTCCATCATGCGGCTCATCGCCAGCGTTTCGTTCAGATGGTCGCGGAACAAGCGGCGGTTCGGCAGGCCCGTCATATCGTCGTAATACGCCATATAGCGGTTTTGCTCGTCCACCCGCTTGCGCTCGGTAATGTCCTCGCAAATCAACACGCTACCGCCCGCTTCGGAGCCGGATACAATCGGGACCGCTGTAACGTGCAGGTCGACGCGATAGCCGCTGCGGTGAATGACCGCGGTTTCAAAACGCGACGGCAGGCCGTTCTTGACCTGCTCCAGATGCTCCAGCGCACCCACAAGATGCTCTTGCGCAATAAACGTCACCAGCGGCAGCTGCACCAGCTCCGACGACGAATAACCCAGCATCGTCTCGGCCGTGCTGTTGAGCCTGACGAAATTGCCCAGCGGATCAAACACGCCAATCGCATTCGGATTGTGATCGAGCAGCGAATTGACGATTTGCTCGGCATCCTGCAGCCGGTGCGCCAACGTTTCCTGCTCGTTTTGCCGCTCGGCGGCTTCGTCAGGTCTGCCGGCCGCGGCAGCCGGGTCCGCCTTGCGCGGACCGCCGGTGAGCAGCGCCAGCAAAACCAGGGAGGCGACAATACAAATCCAGGCTGCAAAAGGCTTTATAAACAGGCTGCCGAATAAGACGAGGACGATATACCCGCCTATATACACCTTTTTTCTCACATGATGTCCTCCTTCGCTGCTAATCGCCTGTAACCGGAAGTGTGATGCTGACAACGGTACCTTTGCCCACACTGCTTTCGATATGCATCGTTCCCTTGTGATCTTCGATAATTTTATACGTAATCATCATGCCGAGCCCGGTTCCCTTCTCCTTGGTCGTGTAGAACGGCTCGCCCAGCTTCGACAGCCGCTCCGGCGGAATGCCGCAGCCGCGGTCCTTGAGCGCGATATTCACGCGCCCCGTATCGTCCAGCCCTACCCGCACATCGATTTGTCCTCCGTCCGGCATCGCTTCCATCGCGTTGCGAATCAGGTTGACGAACACCTGCTTGAGCTGATTTTCCTCACACAGCACCAGCGGCAGTCCGCGTTCAATGACCATGCGGAATTGAATATCGCTGAGAATGGCCTGCGTCTCCAGCAGCGTCATCACCTGGCGCAAAATCGTCTCGATGCTGCACGGCTGGTAGCGAAGCACCTGCGGCTTGGCGAGCACGAGCATTTCCGTGATAATCATTTCAATGCGCCCCAGCTCGGACAACATAATATCGTAATATTCCTGCTTGCTGCTGGCTCCCGACTGCATAAATTGCAGGAAGCCCTTCACCGAAGTCAGCGGATTGCGAATTTCGTGGGCAACCCCGGCCGCCATCTGGCCGACAACCGACAGCTTTTCGGATTTGCGCAGCAGCTCCTCCGTTTTCTGCCGTTCGGTGATATCTTTAAACGTTACAACGCCCCCTATCACTTGTCCGTGCTCATAAATCGGGCAAACCATATACTCCACGGGAAACGTTTCTCCGTCTTTTCTGCAAAACACTTCATTGGCGATATGGTAATAAGCGCCCTCCAGCATGCTGCGCGCAAGCGGCGAGCCTTCTCGATCGTCCGTCTGGTCGCGCGTAAGCAAGCGGTATGCGTTTTTCCCCAGCATCTCGCCATGCGAATAGCCGGTCAGCCGCTCAGCGGCATCGTTCCAGAAAATCGTTCCCTGCTGCTCGTCAATGCCAAAAATCCCGTCGGAAACCGCGTTCAGGATCAGCCGGTTTTTGTCATGCAGCCGTTCGATCGTCCGCTCCGTCGACTTGCGCTTGGTGATATCTCGGGCAATCAGATGAATGCCCTGCAGCTGCTCGCGGTTCCAGATCGGCACACAGCTGACTTCCAGCGTAATCACATCGCCCAGCTTGTGCAGCAGCGAGATTTCTGCCGAATCGATCAGCCCTTGACGGGCTTTGGCAAACAGCTTCCAGACCCGCGGCCAGTCCTCTGCCGCCATACAGGGCAGAAACGAGCGGTTCAGCAGCTCCTCCTGGCTGTACCCGGTAATCTCCAGCGCGGCCGGATTGATGCTCAGCAGCTTGCCGGTCGCTTCATCCAGCGTGCAGATCATATCGGGATTGTGCTGCAGCAGCGAATCGTAACGCAGCCGGCTTTCCTCCAGCTCCCGCTCCGTCTGCTTGCGGCTCGTAATATCCTGAACCTGCGCGACAAAATACAGCGGCGCTCCCGACTCATCGCGGACAAGCCAGGCATTCAGAATGACCCACACGGAAAGCCCCTGCTTGCTCACATAGCGCTTCTCCATCTGATAAGAGCGGCGTTCGCCCGCAAGCGTTTGCTCCAGCAGTCGCACATCACCCTCCACATCCTCGTGGTGGGTAATTTCCTGAAAATGCAGCGCCAGCAGCTCCTCCTCCGTGTAGCCGACCAGCTCGCAAAACGACGGATTCACCTTGAGCAGTCTGCCGTCAAGACCCACCAGCGCCATCCCGATGGCCGCGTATCCGAAGGCGTGCCGAAACAGTTCTTCGTTCTGCAAAAACGCCAGCTCCAGCGGACCTGTCTCGCACGCCTCTGATGGATTGTCTCTTAGTTCAGCCATGCTTCCCGTCCTTTCGTGTGAGGAAGAATGATCGATTCAAGTCGTGTTACTCTTTCTACACCTTACAAGGATTTTCCTGCTGCCGAGCAAAATAAAACAAAAAAGAGCCGGGATGCCCCGACTCCTTCCAGTCCGCCTGACGCCCTGCCACTTACCCTTTGTAAGCCGCAACCGCCAGCAAAATCCATCCCAGCAAAAAGCTCACGCCGCCCAGCGGCGTAATCGCGCCCAGCACCTTGATGCCCGACAGGCTCAGCGCATACAAGCTGCCCGAAAACAGCACTATGCCGATCAGAATCGCCCAGCCCGATACATGAACGAGCGAGCTGGAACCGCCAAGCTTATCCGCGACCAGCGCGATCAGAATCAAGCCCAGCGCATGAATCATATGGTACTGTACACCCGTGTGATACACGCTGAGCATGTCCTCGGACAGCTTGCCCTTGAGCGCGTGCGCGCCGAAGGCGCCCAGCGCCACCGCGAGAAACGCATTCAGGCTGCCCAGCAGCACAAACATTTTCATCCCGGCCGTTCTCCTTTGTTCTGGCAATTAATCCACTTGGCCGATATCGTGCTGGCCGACAATCAGCTTCACCGGCTCCATAAAGACGCGGGTCACCGTCGGATGCTTGATCAAATCGATCTCAATATCGACGACCTTGGCGCGCGTCGTCTTGCCTTCGCGCTTGTCGTACACGACCGAGAATTCCTTTAAGCCCAGTTGATACGTGGTGACTGATGCGCCGATGGACAGCGCAGGAGAATCGTATTCCCCGTGCTCGTACAGCACTTCCGATAACAGCTCGTCATTCATATCTACAATCGTCACGTACTGGCAAAACAAATATCGCATAAAGAAATCCCCCTTCTTGAAGTGAATTTATATGTAAAATTCGTCGATATCCGCAAAATTCCTGCAATAAAACGCAGAAGGTGAGGAAATTCACCATTTTGGCACGTTTACGCGGCGTGAAATTAGGATTTGTTAAATGTTGTGAAATTATGTATATTATCTTTATCTTGTAATTAATATTTTACAGCATTTATGATATAATCCAGATCATCTACTTTTTTAGACAGAGGTGAAGATTTTGTCCGCTATCAAACTCGATCCGGGCGTCATCCGACAGCTCAATGGCGATGTCGGCCAACAGATCAACAAGCTGGTCGACTTGACCGGCAGTTTATCTTCATTGACCTCCTATCTCGATTCAGCCATTTCCGCACGTCGCAGCGTCGGGTACAGACTACAAGCAGCAAATCGCGACGTGCAACAGCTGGAAGATCGCATGAAGCGCTTGCAATTGGAAATCAACCAAGCTGTTGAACGGTACCAGCAATCGGAAAGCGACGTTCAGAAGCAAGCCTCCTTGCTGGCGAATCCCCAAGCTCAACCGGCACAAGACAATCGCCATTGGTGGAATTCCGCGTTCGGCAGCATTGCTTCCGGCGTTACGAAACTGGAAGACTTCGCTCACGATACCGCTGATCAATTCGAATCCGCAGCATCGAAGCTGATCAAGGACACCGTAGGTGAAACGATCGAGATCGTGGCCGGAGCCTTGTACGTCAAAGATCAGGCGCTTGACTTTATCGAAGACTGTGCAAGCGAAGCGATCGCAGCGCTGGAAAGCTCACGCGTCGGTTCCTTTGTGGAAGGCGCTGCCGACGCCGTCGTGGAGAACTTCAGCTTTGGTCTCATGGAAAGCGAATCCGGGACTGAGCACCGCAAATCGTACATAGCCGGAAAAATCGTCGGCGACATCGTCTCGGAAATCGCAGGTTTGGCCGAAGGCGTTGCAGGCGCTGCTGTGGCGGGCGCCGGTCTGGCGCTGGATGCAACGGGAATCGGGGCCATTGCCGGGGTTGGTTTGAATGTGGCCGGCGCTGCTATTGTTGGACACGCCAGTTCGGTGCTGTATAATGGAGCCAGTCACACGGGACGGGACGCGAGCGAGCTGGTGCAGAGCTTTAGGAGTTCTGAGGAGGCGGGGAAGGGTGAATCGAGTGAACTTATCAAACCTAGTAAACTCCCTGACCCTGACGCTGTTCCTTCCGGTTCAAGAACCAAAATCCCTAATAATGCTGATCATGCAACCAAACAATCACTTGAATTAGAAAATGATGCAGCTGATTGTCTGGCAAAAAAAGGATACGAAGTTGAACAAAATCCTAGAATTCAAAAAAGTGATGGAATTGATCCCAATAGAGATCCCGATTTCAGAGTGGAAGGAAAGATTTTTGATTGCTATTCTCCTACTGAAAATAAAACGATAAGGGGCATCTGGAGCGAAGTTCAAGAAAAAGTAGTAAATAAACAACAAACCAAGAACGTTGTGATTAATTTAAAGAATTGGTCTGGAGATACTTCAGCTCTGCTTGAACAATTCAAACAGTGGGAAATTGCTGGTTTGGAAGAGGTTCTAGCCGTCACGAAAAATGGTGATGTTATATCCATATTCCCATAAAACGGAGGTGCTTTATGGAGTATTCCTTAAAAACCAAGGGAAATCAAACCAGTCAGCTTTGGCTAAGCGATTTACTTGCAAAACAAAATCTTGATTTCCGCTATGTACATATGCAACATCTTACAGGTGTGAGCGATGAGTTTTCGTTAAATATTGGTTTAAATATCTGCATCCATGAGAATAAGTATCCGCCAGGTCATCCCGCACATTCCTATGAAACCATTTTCCTTGAGCATGACTTTGTTTATCAAGAAACGGTATCTTTTGATTTCCATAAATTCAATGAATATCAAGATGCGGCGGATAAAAAGATGTATGAAATTGTTTTTTCAATTATACAAGCTCATAAATCTGAAGCGATTTTTTACCACACGTCCGGTGAAGAAATTTTTTACTACACACATGGAAATTACCTGTTTAACGAAATCTATCTGAGTTGGCTGCAAAATCACCATTCTGATTTATTGGAAAAAATCAAATATTCTATCTTTACGGGATAGTCTAATTCGGATACACCATCACAAGACCTGACGTTGTTATTTCACACGGTCTGAGCAGGGAGCGTAATCGTCCATTGCACTCCCTGCTCTTTTCCTGTTTCTAACCGGGCTTGTCCATGCAGATGACTGATTCTCCCTTTCAGCTGCTCAATGCCCTTCCCATATAAGCCCATACCCCGCTTCGCTTTATTTTCTTCAAAACCGACGCCGTTATCTTTGTAGCTCAACACCAATTGCCCTGCGCTTTCCCTTAACCGGAAGCTTACCCGGGATGCCTGCGAATGCTTTTTCGCATTGTTCAGCAGCTCTTGAACGACCCGAAACAAATGCTTTTTAAGCTGTACGTCGTGGTCGTTGGCGAACAAGGCCTCATCTGCTTCAAAATCAATTTGAAATTGTTCATTGACGCGCTCTTTATCCAGATACATGTTGATCATGTTCGCCAAGCTGGTTTCTTGCAGCAGATAAGGGTCCAGCTCAAAGCAATTTTGCCGGAGGCCGACGTTAATCATCTCTACAAAATGAAGCAAGCTTTGCAACTGCTTTTCATCTTCGTCACTCATCATATAGGTACCAAGCAGGCAGGCCAGCTTCCGTTTTAAAAAGAACAGATCCTGCATGGTCGTGTCGTGCAGATCGGCGGCGATTCGTTTTCGCTCTGCCTCCTGTACCTCCAGCATGAGCTTGTTGAGCATTTGCTCCGCTGGGGCTTGAGCCGCCAACTGTTGGGTATGAGCCAGCAATTCGCCACGAACCCGGCGATCCGTCGCATGTCTGATAAAAGTCACCATAATCATCGTCCCGGCAAACAGAAATCCTATTTGGACCGGACCTGCTATTGAAGCAAAACAAACAGCATACACAACCGAAAACATCACAGCGGGCAATAAAGCCGCAGTACCCACTCTCCGCACAAGCTCACTGAGCTCTCTCCATCGATCTGCGATACGCTGCTGTGCGGCGTGCAGATGTCCCGCAAGAACTACGCCCTCATCAAAAAGAGATATTACCCTCAAGATTTTGTTTTCCAACTTCACATTCCCCCTCGCGATCCGGTTCCGACCGATCACTTTCGCCTTCCTAGGGCTATTGTAAAGACTCGTAGTGGTCGGGGGAATGCCTAATCTGCAGCAGGAGCACTCCCTTTTTTACATAGGAGCACTCCTATAGGCGTGTAGGAGTAATAATTGTGGATCGGCTACATTTTAGATTGGCATTCTCATCGTAGAAACAATTCGCCTCAAGCACAATATGCTTCCATTCCATTTTACTGCTCCTATCAATCAGTAAGCAGCGTTATTCCTACCCACTCGATTACACCATTGTCTCTAATTATTCCATATGCTCTATAAGAACCATCCACTCGGGCTGACACAGCTGCGTTTTCCTTTTTGACATATTCCAGAACATAGCATCCTCCTTCTCGCATCGAATACTTCATTTCTGCAATCAGAAATGGCCTCTCTGTATTCCATTAACGCAAGTGGAGCCGGTCACTCGACTGCAGCCATACTCTCACGCCAAAGTAATTTAGTTTCTTCTTTGGACGAACCAACCACATAGATGGCGCGTACCTTCTGGCCGCTCGTGTCGATAGCAAAATGAAAGAATCCGTTCTGCGAAGAATCCTTCCTCCAAAAAGAAACCACGCGTTGCCGGATACGAACATATAAATTTTCGTTCTCGATATAGGAGTCGAATCCGTTGAAGTATAAAATAGGATTAAAAAAATCTCCTTCAAGCTGATAAATACCGCCGTCAGCGGACGTTACCTGCGTCCCATAACTGCTAGTGCTGGCATAAGCAGGACGCGCATAGTTAAGTACGATTCCGATCACCACCATAAGCAAAATGCCCGCTGCAAAAATGATATATGGAGTGATACGATAAAAATGCAGTCGAAAAATACCCTCGTATGAAATAAAATGAAAGTTGACGAGGGGACGGGAGACAATGAATCGATACGACAAAGCATTCAAAGAAGAAGCCGTAAGATTGAGCGATGAGATGGGACCCAAGAAAGCTGCCGAGCAGCTAGGCGTATCCTACTATACGTTGCAAGAGTGGAGAAAGCGAAGAACCCTGCACGGAGACGGAGCGCATATCGGGAGCGGACGCGCTTA
>NZ_MYFO02000019.1 GCF_004514475.2 Paenibacillus athensensis
TCGCTGTGGAAATCGTCACTGTGACGGCGCTCGTATACGTCGCGCTAGGGTCCGGCGAGAACGTTGGCGTCGCTACGCTGGCTTGACTGCCTACTGTGTAGCTGTACCAGGCCGTGTCGGCTGCCGCTCCGTTGAAATACGTAAAGCTGTAGTTAATCACATTGCCCGCAGCAACCGTCATCGTTTGCTCGTAACGGGACTGCGCGGCATTGTACGTCGTTCTGACGTTTTGCTGTGCGCCTGAATTAATGTTGTAGTGAATGTCTACCCACGACATGCCCGAGCTTGGCTTGTACCAAGCGACTGCCGTCGTTCCCGATACGTCTACGCCGTGATCCTGTCCCGGATCTGTCGGAGGCGGTGTGCAGTTGCTGCTGCAAATCGCGTAGGCGGCGCTGGCTACCGCCGACGGGGTCATGCCGGCTTTGACGGCAATCGCTTTAACCGTAGCGGACTGCGAAAGCGCGAAACCGCTTGTGTACTTCGTCGAGGATGTGGTCGGCGCGCTGCCGTCGGTCGTGTAGTAAATGTCCGCGCCGCTTGTCGCTGTGGAAATCGTCACCGTGACGGCGCTCGTATACGTCGCGCTAGGGTCCGGCGAGAACGTTGGCGTCGCTACGCTGGCTTGACTGCCTACTGTGTAGCTGTACCAGGCCGTGTCGGCTGCCGCTCCGTTGAAATACGTAAAGCTGTAGTTGATCACATTGCCCGCGGCAACCGTCACTGGCTGCTCAAATCTGGTTTGAGCCGCGTTGTAGGTTGTCCTTACGTTCTGTTGCGCTCCCCCGTTGATATTGTAGTGGATGTCCACCCACGACATGCCTGCGCTTGGCTTGAACCAAACCGCCGCATTCGTTCCGGAAACATCAACTCCGTGCGTATAGTCGGTCGCTCCCGCACTTAATGCAAAAAGGGGCATACTGAGAATAACAACCATGCAAAGTAAAACCAGTCTTGTAAACTTGCTTTTCATCGTTCGTTCACCTCTTGCTTCAAAATTAGTGTGTAATACTGCTGCCCGGCTGCGCACCAACCTCGCATGGATCGGAAAAGCGCTCCAGCACAATCGAGAAAGCGCTTTCTAAATAAATTTTAATATACTTTTTTTTCATGCATAAGGCCAAAGTTTTACTGGGAATTGTTGCAAAAAAGTCCTATTCGAAGCTAGGACATGAGCGGTCTGCGACTCGCGGCCAGCATGTCCGGCGCCCTGTCCTTTCGCATCCGTAGTCCGGCGCCGGACAATAAAAAAAGAGCTGTCCCGCCACCCCCAGGTGACTTGCGACAGCCCATCTTGTTAATCAACTATGCTCTCTCCGCCCTCTAGACGAGCGGTATAATCGTGATTTTCAGATGCTTCTTCAATTTGGCCATACGCCCAATGGCTGGCTGGAACATCGGGCCAATGCGGCGAAAACACGCCATATAGCGGGCCGCGATTCAGCAAACGATTGACGATGGCCACTGCCTCTGCTCTTGTCAGTTGGCCGTTCGGCTTATAGGTTCCGTCCGGGTAGCCGTCCACAATTTGCGCGCGATGCGCCGCTTCAATGGCGGGTGAGGCCCAATGGCTCGCGGCGACATCGACAAAGCTGGATTGCTCGGGGACAGGGCTGGCCAATTGCTTTAATCTCGCTGCAATGACTGCCATTTCCCCCCGTGTCAGCGGGACATCCGGTCTGAAATTGCCGTTCTCATCTCCAATCATCAGTCCCGTACGTTTGACAAATTCGATCATGGAAAATGCCCAATGCGTAGACGGTACGTCCGGGTAAGAGGGAACGCCTGCTTCTTTGTCCTGCCCACCCAGAATTCGTGCCAGAATAGCAGCGATTTCTGCGCGCGTCGTCGTTTGCTCGGGCCTGAAGGTCCCGTCCGCAAAGCCTTGCATGTACGCTGAATGATATTGTTTCATGTTCAGGATGGCAAAAGTGCTGAATTTGTTAACGTCAAACTGTAGGCCATACAAACCCGGCCGATAGTCAACCACGCGTGGCTGTTCGACTCGCTTTTCTCCATCGCTATGTTCAATATAGACCGGGAGCTTGGCCAGGAAATCCGCTCTTTCTCCGGCATCTGTCGGCAGACGCACATCGCGCACAGGCAAGATCAAGGTAACCCGATGATTTTGCAGATTCGTTTCAATCGTCATTGGACGAGCGATAATCTCTACCTCTTTACCTTGCGCCAAAAGGATCACGGACTGCTCAGCCCGCGCACGTCGTTCCAACTCGCGCCGTCGCTGTTCTTCTTTAATGGGAACCAGACGGAAATATACGTCATCCTTCACACCGCTTAATGAAGTATGCGGAACTCGCACGATGACGTTCTCTGTGCAGATTTCCAGATCCATTTGCGACTTGCTCAATAGCTGGATGACTGCTGCAGGAATAATAACATCTGTAAGGGACACCTCATCTTTGACGTCCGGAATGACGATCCGCACCGTCGATTGCCCTGCCGTTAGAAGGAGCGGGAGCACGTCTTCCAGTTGATCCGGCGTTAATACATATTGATCATGAATGGCACCATTCGGATCGGTTGTGCGCGTGATCGTAATGGTACCGACCGCTTCACCCGGCTTCCCGCTTTCCACATACCCGGTGACAGGTACGGTTATCAATGAAGCAGGCTCCAGTAATTGCGGGAAGGAAGGAACGACGGCAAAGCTTGTATTGCTGATCCGAAGCGTGAAGCGCTGGTCAGCCCCTCCGCTGAAGCTGAATGTTAGCGTTATGGCCCCGATGGGAAGGCTGGCCAAATACGTTTTTTGGAGCATCACGACGTTGCCTGCTACGATGTAGTCCACCCCGGCAGTTAATACAACGGGCCCTTGCCGGATATTCGTGAGCGTATGGCCATTTAACGTCAATGTCACCCTGACATCAGTCTGCATATTGGGTTTTTTATCAAAAAAAGCTATCGTCGGACTGAGCTGGCTGTCCAGCGATGTGGTAGTGTCCGTGATCGTCACGGACAAGCTTTGATCCGCTCCCGCGCTGAACTTGAATACCAGCGTCACAGAGCCGTTCGCCAAGCTGGCGAGATACGCTTTTTGAAGCGTCACAACGTTGCCCGCTACGGTATAGTCCGTTCCCGCCGTCAAGGACGCAGCCCCGTTCCACACGCCGGAAAATGTATTCCCATTTAACGTCAGCGTAACGGGTACGTCTGCTTGCGCGCTCACCTTTTTATCGAACGCAGCTGTCGTTGGACTGATCTGGCTGTCCAGTGGCGTCGTATCCGTGATCGTCACCGACAAGCTTTGATCCAATCCCGCACTGAACTTGAATACCAGCGTCGCTGTGCCATTCGCTAAGCTGGCGAGGTACGCTTTTTGAAGCGTCACAACGTTGCCCGCTACGTCATAATCGGTTCCCGCGGTCAGAGCCGCAGCCCCGTTCCACACACCGGAAAATGTATTCCCGTTTAACGTCAGCGTAACGGGTACGTCCGCTTGCGCGCTCACCTTTTTATCGAACGCAGCTGTCGTTGGACTGATCTGGCTGTCAGACGGCGTCGTGTCCGTGATCGTCACCGACAAGCTTTGATCCGCTCCCGCGCTGAACTTGAATACTAGCGTTGCCGAACCATTCCCTAATGTAGCCAAATACGCCTTTTGAAGCGTGACGACATTACCTGCCACCGTATAGTCCGTTCCAGCAGTTAAGGACGCAGACCCGTTCCACACGCCGGAAAATGTATTCCCATTTAACGTCAGCGTCACGGGCACGTCCGCTTGCGCGCTCACCTTTTTATCGAATGCTGCTGTCGTTGGACTGATTTGGCTATCCAGTGGCGTTGTATCCGTGATCGTCATCGACAAGCTTTGATCCGCTCCCGCGCTGAACTTGAAGACCAGCGTCGCTGTGCCATTAGCTAAGCTGGCAAGATACGCTTTTTGAAGCGTCACAACGTTGCCTGCCACCGTATAGTCCGTTCCCGCAGTTAAGGACGCAGCCCCGTTCCACACACCTGAGAACGTATTCCCATTTAATGTAAGCGTGACGGGTACGTCTGCTTGCGCGCTCACCTTTTTATCGAACGCAGCCGTGGTTGGACTGATTTGGCTATCTAGTGGTGTTGTATCCGTGATCGTCACCGACAAGCTTTGGTCCACTCCCGCGCTGAACTTGAATACTAGCGTCACAGAGCCGTTCGCCAAGTTGGCGAGGTATGCTTTTTGAAGCGTCACAACGTTGCCCGCTACTGTATAATCGGTCCCGGCAGTCAAGGCCGCAGACCCGTTCCACACGCCGGAAAATGTATTCCCATTTAACGTCAGCGTGACCGGCACGTCCGCTTGCGCGCTCACCTTTTTATCGAACGCAGCTGTCGTTGGACTAATCTGGCTGTCAGACGGCGTCGTGTCCGTGATCGTCACCGACAAGCTTTGGTCCGCTCCCGCGCTGAACTTGAATACTAGCGTCACAGAGCCGTTCGCCAAGCTGGCGAGGTACGCTTTTTGAAGCGTCACAACGTTACCTGCTACGGTATAATCGGTTCCCGCGATCAAAGCCGCGGCTCCGTTCCACACACCTGAGAACGTATTCCCGTTTAACGTCAGCGTCACGGGCACGTCCGCTTGCGCACTCACCTTTTTATCGAACGCAGCCGTGGTTGGACTGATTTGGCTGTCCAGTGGTGTTGTGTCCGTGATCGTCACGGACAAGCTTTGGTCCGCCCCCGCGCTGAACTTGAATACTAGCGTTGCCGAACCGTTGGCTAATGTAGCCAAATATGCTTTTTGAAGCGTCACAACGTTGCCCGCTACGTCATAATCGGTTCCCGCGGTCAGAGCCGCAGCCCCGTTCCACACACCCGAGAACGTATTCCCGTTTAAAGTCAGCGTCACGGGCACGTCCGCTTGCGCGCTCACCTTTTTATCGAACGCAGCTGTCGTTGGACTAATCTGGCTGTCCAGTGGTGTCGTATCCGTGATCGTCACCGACAAGCTCTGATCCGCTCCGCCACTGAACTTGAAGACCAGCGTAGCTGTGCCATTGGCCAAGGTGGCCAGGTACGCTTTTTGAAGCGTCACAACGTTTCCTGCTAGGGTATAATCGGTCCCGGCAGCCAAGGTCGAGGCCCCATTCCACACGCCGGAAAATGTATTCCCGTTTAACGTCAGCGTGACGGGTACGTCCGCTTGCGCGCTCACCTTTTTATCAAACGCAGCTGTCGTTGGACTGATTTGGCTGTTAGACGGGGTCGTATCCGTGATCGTCACCGATAAGCTTTGGTCCGCTCCCGCGCTGAACCTGAATGCCAGTGTGATTGTGCCATTAGCTAAGCTGGCAAGATACGCTTTTTGAAGCGTCACAACGTTACCTGCTACGGTATAATCGGTCCCGGCAGTTAAGGCCGCAGCCCCGTTCCACACGCCGGAAAATGTATTCCCGTTTAACGTCAGCGTCACGGGCACGTCCGCTTGCGCGCTCACCTTTTTATCAAACGCAGCTGTTGTTGGACTGATCTGGCTATCCAGTGGCGTTGTATCCGTGATCGTCATCGACAAGCTTTGGTCCGCTCCCGCGCTGAACTTGAATGCCAGCGTGGCTGTGCCATTCGCCAAGCCAGCGAGGTACGCTTTTTGAAGCGTCACAACGTTTCCTGCTACGGTATAGTCCGTTCCCGCAGTTAAGGACGCAGCCCCATTCCACACGCCGGAAAATGTATTCCCGTTTAACGTCAGCGTCACGGGCACGTCCGCTTGCGCGCTCGCTTTCTTATCAAACGCAGCTGTCGTTGGACTGATCTGACTGTCAGACGGCGTCGTGTCCGTGATCGTCATCGACAAGCTTTGGTCCGCTCCCGCGTTGAACTTGAATACTAGCGTCGCTGTGCCATTGGCCAAGCTGGCGAGATACGTTTTTTGAAGCGTCACAACGTTGCCCGCTACGGAATAATCGGTCCCGGCAGTCAAGGGAGAGGCTCCGTTCCAGACACCTGAGAACGTATTCCCGTTTAACGTCAGCGTGACCGGCACGTCCGCCTGCGCGCTCGCTTTCTTATCAAACGCAGCTGTCGTTGGACTGATCTGACTGTCAGACGGCGTCGTATCCGTGATCGTCACCGACAAGTTTTGGTCCGCTCCCGCGTTGAACTTGAATACTAGCGTCACAGAGCCGTTCCCCAAGCCAGCGAGGTACGCTTTTTGAAGCGTCACAACGTTTCCTGCTACCGTATAATCGGTTCCCGCGGTCAAAGCCGCAGCCCCGTTCCACACGCCGGAAAATGTATTCCCGTTTAACGTCAGAGTGACGGGTACGTCCGCTTGCGCGCTCACCTTTTTATCAAACGCAGCTGTCGTTGGACTGATCTGGCTGTCCAGTGGCGTCGTATCCGTGATCGTCACCGACAAGCTCTGATCCGCTCCGCCACTGAACTTGAAGACCAGCGTAGCTGTGCCATTGGCCAAGGTGGCCAGGTACGCTTTTTGAAGCGTCACAACGTTTCCTGCTACGGTATAATCGGTTCCCGCGGTCAGAGCCGCGGCTCCGTTCCACACACCGGAAAATGTATTCCCGTTTAACGTCAGCGTAATGGGTACGTCAGCTTGCGCACTCACCTTTTTATCGAACGCAGCTGTTGTTGGACTGATCTGGCTGTCAGACGGCGTCGTGTCCGTGATCGTCACCGACAAGCTTTGATCCGCTCCCGCGCTGAACTTGAATACTAGCGTTGCTGTGCCATTGGACAAGGTGGCGAGGTACGCTTTTTGAAGCGTCACAACGTTACCTGATACGGTATAGTCCGTTCCAGCAGTCAAGGCCGAGGCCCCGTTCCACACACCTGAGAACGTATTCCCATTTAACGTCAGCGTCACGGGCACGTCCGCTTGCGCGCTCACCTTTTTATCAAACGCAGCTGTCGTTGGACTGATTTGGCTATCCAGTGGTGTTGTGTCCGTGATCGTCACAGACAAGCTTTGGTCCGCTCCCGCGCTGAACTTGAATACTAGCGTCACAGAGCCGTTCGCCAAGCTGGCGAGGTACGCTTTTTGAAGCGTCACAACATTACCTGCTACGGTATAATCGGTCCCGGCAGTTAAGGACGCAGCCCCGTTCCAGACACCTGAGAACGTATTGCCATTTAACGTCAGCGTCACGGGAACGTTCGCTTGCGCGCTCACCTTCTTATCGAACGCAGCTGTCGTTGGACTGATCTGGCTGTCCAGTGGCGTCGTATCCGTGATCGTCACCGACAAGCTCTGGTCCGCTCCGCCACTGAACTTGAAGACCAGCGTCGCTGTGCCATTGGCCAACGTAGCTAAATACGCCTTTTGAAGCGTCACAACGTTTCCTGCCACCGTATAGTCCGTTCCCGCAGTTAATGCCGCAGCCCCGTTCCACACACCAGAGAACGTATTCCCATTTAACGTCAGCGTTACGGGTACGTCCGCTTGCGCGCTCACTTTCTTATCAAACGCAGCCGTAGTTGGACTGATTTGGCTATCCAGTGGTGTTGTATCCGTGATCGTCACCGACAAGCTTTGGTCCGCTCCCGCGCTGAACTTTAATACTAGCGTCGCTGTGCCATTCGCCAAGCTGGCGAGGTACGCTTTTTGAAGCGTCACAACGTTTCCTGCCACCGTATAGTCCGTTCCCGCAGTTAATGCCGCAGCCCCGTTCCACACGCCTGAGAATGTATTCCCGTTTAACGTCAGCGTCACGGGCACGTCCGCTTGCGCGCTCACCTTTTTATCGAACGCAGCTGTTGTTGGACTGATCTGGCTGTCAGACGGCGTCGTGTCCGTGATCGTCACCGACAAGCTTTGGTCCGCTCCCGCGTTGAACTTGAATACCAGCGTCGCTGTGCCATTGGCCAACGTGGCCAAATACGCCTTTTGAAGCGTCACAACGTTTCCTGCTACGGTATAATCGGTCCCCGCAGTCAAGGCCGCAGCCCCGTTCCACACGCCTGAGAACGTATTCCCATTTAACGTCAGCGTCACGGGTACGTCCGCTTGCGCGCTCACCTTTTTATCGAACGCAGCTGTCGTTGGACTGATTTGGCTGTCCAGTGGTGTCGTATCCGTGATCGTCACCGACAAGCTTTGATCCGTTCCCGCGCTGAACTTGAATACTAGCGTTGCTGTGCCATTCGCCAAGCTGGCGAGGTACGCTTTTTGAACCGTCACAACGTTACCTGCTACGGTATAGTCCGTTCCAGCAGTCAAGGCCGCAGCCCCGTTCCACACACCTGAGAACGTATTGCCGTTTAACGTCAGCGTCACGGGAACGTCTGCTTGCGCGCTCACCTTTTTATCGAATGCAGCCGTAGTTGGACTGATCTGGCTGTCCAGTGGCGTCGTATCCGTGATCGTCACCGACAAGCTCTGGTCCGCTCCGCCACTGAACTTGAAGACCAGCGTCGCCGTGCCATTGGCCAAGGTGGCCAAATACGCCTTACGAACGGTTACCATTGTACCCGTTGCGTCCACGGCATAGTCGCTGCCGGCAGTCAGTACCGAAGCGCCGTTGCCAATCCCCGTAAACGTATTGCCATTTAACGTCAGCGTTACCCCGATATCCGCTTGCGCAGCGGTCATTTTGTCAAATGCCGCATTCGCCGGACTGATCTGGCTATCGGACGCAAAAGTATAGACATATCCAGCGGTATCTGTTGCCGAAGCCCCATCGAAATAAGTAAACTTGAAATCGAGCACATCGCCCGCCGTAAGACTGACATCCTGCTCGTACCTGGCTTTCGAGGAATTATAGGTCATTCTGACGTTTTGCTGCCCGCCTGAGTTGATGTTGTAATGCAGGTCTGTCCAAATCAGCGATTGGCTGTATTGGAACCAGACGGTGGCCGTCGTTCCGGCCATTTCCACACCGTGGTCCGTCAAGCAGCTGCTTGTACAAATGGTATAGGCAGCGCTGGCTACTGCCGAAGGATTCAGTCCTGTTTTCACCCCGATGGCTTGAATGGTAGTGGACTGCGTAATGGTGAACGGCCCCCAGTATCGCGTCGAAGACGAGGTCGGCGTGCTTCCATCCGTCGTATAGTAAAGCTCCGCGCCGCTGGTTGATGTGGTGATCGCCACTGTAGCTGACCCGTTATACGTTCCGCTTGAGCCAGGCCAGATCACAGGCTTGGAAACGCTGCTCGAAGCCGTAGCCTGATACCAAGGCGTATCAATCGCATTGGCGCCGTCAAAATACGTAAAGCTGTAATTGACTACATCGTGGTCCGCAACGGTTAGGGGTTGCTCATATCGGGTCAAACTGGAGTTGTAAGTCATTCTGATGTTTTGCTGGGCGCCCGAATTGAGATTGTAATGCACATCGACCCAGAGCATGCTCACCTCCGGTTGTAACCAAATGGTGGCTGCCGTTCCCGCGACGTCAACGCCATGCGTGTAATCAGCTGCTTCGGCTTGCTGACCCGATAGCGGTATGCATAACAGGACGACCAAGCCCAGTATGACGAATCGGAAAAATTTGCTTCTCCTCATGCTCTCACCTCGTGGAATGAATGGATGGTGTGTGGAAGTCTCGCGAAAACCGCGAAGTGATCGAGAACGCCAAAATTCGGGAACCGGCCCTTTCGATGAAACCGCTTACTCAATCGAAGCTCACGCCCCGTTGGATATGGCATATTTAGACCTACATCGAATGTGTAATTCATTTTAATACGGTTCACAACCCGCTCATAAGGCCTGAATTCATCTGGGAGCAACCCGCTTGAATGTCCTATTTTCATCTAGGAGCAAGCTTCACCGCACAAAAAAAACGCGACCGGCGACAGCCGCTTACTGCGGCCCATCCTCCAGATCACGTTCGATTATCGGTCACTACAGCCATTTCCTTTTGGCTGCAAGCACCGCTGCTTCCTTGCTGTTGCGAACCCCTAACTTTTTCAAAATATTCGTAACATGGTTCTTGATCGTACTTCTCGATACGTTCAGTTGCCGTTGAATTTGTTCCTGCGTTTGCCCTTGATAGATTCGTTGTAAAATTTCTTTTTCCGTTGGCGTCAGCATACCGGCCTGTTCCTTCTGCTTCAACCGCAAAAATTCCAGCAGCAGCACCTCCGCGCCGCTCGCATGAATCGAGGTCCGGTTCTGATAAGCTGCACGGACGGCTTCAGGCAAATCCTTGTACGCAGTCTTTTCGATAAAATTCACAGCTCCCAGCGCAAAGGTATCGATGATAATATCCCCTTCCGACATCGAGGTCAGAACGATGACTTTCGTAGCCGGCTTCAAGCGAATCATGTCTCCGGCTGCTTCTAGCCCGTCGTGTTGATAAGCGGTCAGCATCACATCGACAATGGCTACATCGATATCAATCAACTGGACAATTTGCAGCGCTTCTTCCTTGGTAGCCACGGCTCCGATCACAACCAGATCCGGTTCAGCTTGCAAATATTCGGTCAACGCGTTTCGCCAAAACTCTTCATCGTCAACCAGAAGCACCTTGATCATTTGCAATCCCATCCTTCCCTCCAGGCATTCCGCTTCGCGGGCGATTCAAGCGCGGCATCCGCTTCTTCTCCCGCATATCTAGTCACAGGAAAGCATAACGTCACGGTCGTACCTTCGTTGAGGCGACTTGCGAATAGCAGACGCCCCCGATGCTTTTCCATCACGTGCAAGCAATAGGATAATCCGAGTCCGAAGTTTTGTCTATTCTTTTTGGTACTGAAAAAAGGCTCCAGCGCAAAAGGCAGCAGATCCTCTTGCATCCCTTTCCCGTAATCCTTGAACGCAACGCAGATTTCCTTGTCGGCTTTGCGAATCGAGATGTCGATCCGTTTGTCGGTATCCAACGCCTCTAGCGCATTCATCACAATATTGCTGAACGCTTCCTGAATGTGCACGCTGTCGACCGTCAATATCGGCCGCAGCTGGTAATCTTTTCTGATTTCAACATGCTCGCTGGCCATCGATGCCGCATTCATCAGTAAGCTGCGTTCCAGAATATCGACCAACGAGTGGCGCTCCTCCTTGATTTCCAGAACCCGGGAGTGATATTCGATCCGTTTAACAACTTCCAATAAATGTATGGTAGAATTGCGCGCAATTTCAATTTCATTGAGGATAGCTTGCGAGTCCGGATGTGATGCTAATTTCGTTAATTTGGTTAATTGAAAATCAATTTTGCCGATTTCATTTTTAATCGCGTGATTCAACATCGACGTACTGGACACAACGGCCCGCACGGAGCCGATAATCCGTTCTTTTTCAAATTTAATCTGGACGCCAAGGATGCCGAAACGAATGCAGAAGTAGGTGACAAATACGATCGTTGAAAGGCCGATGCTCCACGAAATAAGCGCCTCTTGCTCAACTCCAAACACGGGAAACACATAATCCTTCAGCATGACCAGACAAACAACCGGAATAAAAGCGCAGCAAATAAATAAGCGGTACCCCCGCACAAGGCGGTTGCATTCCGCCCTGAATCCGTGAATCAGCAGCACGCCCCCCGCTGCAAAGTAAGGCACGATCCACAAGATGACAAATAGACGCGGAAATTCCTCCTGAGCATTCGCCAAACTGTAGATCAGCGACGCGAGGGCAGGAATCAGCAATACGAACAATCCTCTTCTGTGCCATTTCGCGGAAAGCTCGGGATGAAAGGCAATTGCAAACATGAAAAAAACATAGGGGAGCGCATAATAGGCGATGATCGTAAAAATCAGATACAGCCAGTTGGCGGATTCCAACAGCCAAGCATGCAATGCTTGACCGGCATGGCCGCGCTGCTCCAGCCGTGGAAGCAATCCGGCCCACGCGTGCGCGATATTGCCGATCACACCGACAATCGATGAAACGCCGATCCAGCGGCACGTCATTTTATAAACGTCTCTTTTGCTGTCTGTAACAAAAATAAGCACACAAAGGATCAGAAAAAAAACGATAAGTACAATCGAAATGATCATAAGCCCCACCCTTTAGGAAAATGGATCTCCCTGACCTGGTAGTCGGGGAAAGCGCGCTCCGGGCTGTTCAGCTGGCAAAACTGGCCCTCCGGTGCGACGATGGCGTCCGATGCGCCCTGGGACGGCGCTTTGTTCCCTCCGCGATATTGCCGTGATCTGAAGGAGCCTGTTGAACATATGGCAGGGATTTCATCTATCTTGTGTAACAGTATTCTTCATTATCCAAACCTGCCGGAATAGGAGAAGACCGGCCAGATCAACCTGACCGGTCTTGAAAACTGTTTGTTTACTGGAATGGAACCGTGAGCTTGGAAACCTGAGCCGCATTGGACGGCGCATTGACCAGAACCGAAGTGCTCGTGTTGCCGATGGCGTTCCATATTTTGACGGTAATCTTGCCGTTTACCATGTTCGCGAAGGAGCCGGAAGAGAAGCCTGGCGAAATATTTCTCGTTTCGTTGTACAGCTCCCAGCCGGTAACCGGATCAGTGGCGAAATAGTTGTACGTTTCCGTTTTGACAAGTGTGCCGTCGCCGTGGAAGTCGTACACGATTTGTACCTGCACCCCGTCACCTACACCAGTCGCAGCGTCGACATACAGATTAAACTTGCTCGTTCCGCCGGATTGATACGTTCCGTTCAAGCCGGTAATCGTGTAAACTTGCGCATTGGTTGGCGTGCCGTCACGGTTTGCACCACCCGCGCTTTGGATCGTATCGCTGGCTGCGCTGCTGCCAGCCGTACCGCTCAGTACCCCGCTGCTTTTCACATACAGTACACTTGGCATACCGGACGGTGTCGGCGTCGGTGTTGGCGTCGGCGTCGGCGTTGGTGTCGGTGTTGGCGTTGGTGTCGGCGTTGGCGTTGGCGTTGGCGTTGGTGTCGGCGTCGGTGTTGGCGTCGGCGTTGGCGTTGGTGTCGGTGTCGGTGTCGGCGTCGGTGTTGGCGTCGGCGTTGGTGTCGGCGTCGGCGTTGGTGTCGGCGTCGGCGTTGGCGTTGGCGTTGGCGTTGGTGTCGGCGTCGGCGTTGGCGAAGAACCGTACGTCACCGGCGAGCTGAATACATTGTCCGTAGGACCTGGATAGAACTTTTGACCGCTTGCCTGGCTGAACGTATAGAACCGCGCTTCAATCGTATTGCCCGCTGCATAGGTGCCGGCAGGACGCGTGCTCGAATACGTGTATGTTCCGTTGCCGTTGTTGACTTCACTGCTTACCGCATTCGTATCGGCATAGTCCTGTGCACCGTTTTTCTTGGCGAACACATAGACGTATGTTTTAGGCTCGGTCAAAGTAATCGAGAACTTTACCGAACCGTTGCCCAGATCGGAGATCACCACTGCGCCTGTTGTCGGCGTCGGCGTTGGTGTTGGTGTTGGTGTTGGTGTCGGCGTTGGTGTCGGCGTACCTGTTGGCGTTGGTGTTGGCGTCGCTGTCGGCGTAGCCGTTGGCGTTCCGCTTGGTGTCGGCGTTGGCGTTGCTGTCGGTGTAGGCGTTGGCGTGTTGTTGGTGCCGGTTTGTGAAATGCCCGAACGGTTGTCCATCGAGCCGTTTACTCCGCCCTTCCAAGCCATCGAATGCGCGGCTACAGTCAACGTCTGACCGTCGGAGAACGTCACGGTCAGCGGAGCGTTCGTCACGTTATTGGCTACATACGTGTTCACACCGTTTTTCGTAATGACGGAATACAGCGGCGTGTTGGCTGTAATGCTGCCGTTCACCCGGCCCAGCGCTTGCATGGAGTACAACCAGCTGTATGTTTGCGCTTGGCTGAGGCCTTGTTCGTTCTGAATGCCGGCAGAGTTCATGTAATTCGGATTGGCGTTGTACAAGCTGATCGCACCGTCCGGATCATAGAACGCTTGGAACAGCCAAAGCAGGTCTGCCCACCAGGTCCAGCTGTCGCTGCCCATTTCCGCTTTCAACTGATCGATCGAAGCTTTGTCGACATCCGGATACAAACCAAGGTACATCGATGCGCCCGTCAATGGCAGCATGTTGATGCCGCGTTTTTCCTGCGGGTCTCCGGTCCACCATACCCCATAGGTCGATTGTCCGCCCCATTGCTGGCCTGTTTGGTTGGCAAGCACGGCAAAGTTCTGGAAGTTGGTCGAGCCTTGCGGCGTGACGACCTGCACCATGAAATTGCTTGGCACCTGCATCGGAACCTTGAAGGTAATGGCTGTGTTGCTCCAGCTCAGCGGCGTCAGCGTCGCGCTGCCGAATTTGACGGTCCCCGGCGTTGTGCCGAAGTTGCTGCCATTGATCGTGACCGTCGTGCCCGGAGTTCCGTTGCTAGGCGTCACGCTGCTGGTGGACGGGCCGGTTCCTGCTGCTTTGAAGGTGTACGTGTACGGGTTTTTGTCGTCTGTGTTGCCCGGATCGCCGACAAAGCCGTTGGTGAACCAATATTTGATCACGTCGCCGTCGTTCAGGCCCGTAATCGTATAAGCGAGCTTATTTGTTCCCGGAACCGCCACCATGAATTCATCGTGGTTAGCGCCGTTGACTTGATAATGCATGATCGAAAGCTTCATGGCTTGGCCTGGCGTCAGCGTCAGCGTAGCGGAGGAGCTGCTGGCGTTGCTCCAGCTTTGCGAATATCCGTGCTCGGTCGGAATGTCCGGCAAGTAGTTGCCGTTCACTTGATACCATTGGTCAAGCGCGGTATGCGTTTCCGTCGTGTACAGATAGATGCCGAGATCAACATATTTTTGCTGGTTGGTCGCCAGTCCCCATTGAATCATCGAGGACCACATTTGAATACCTTCGGACGAAGACTCCACGTTGTTGCCGTCGGCGAAGTTGGCTTTACCATCCGTCCAGGAGTGACCGGCATAAGGATCGAACGAGCGCATATACGGGAACATCGTGTTATTGTGATCCGTATTCGCGACATCGTCGAACAGCTGATTGATCATCGCGCCGTATTTCGTTTGCGTGGCCCAGTCCGGATTGTTAAGCGCAATCTGCGAAGCCGCGTGAGTCAGATAACCCCAGGTAAACGAGTGGTCGTTGATCGAGCCATCGGTACCGAAGCCGGCCGGATAAGCAATCATCGTGCCCCAGTTTTTGTCATAATAGAACAGATCGGCGGACTTCGCCGCGCCGCTGGCAGTCGTAGCTGTCAAGTAATCGGCGAGATCCTGCTCCAGCCACTTCTCAAGGCTTTCGGCCGAAGTCGCGTCGCCAAGCGTCTGCGCGAGCGGCACAACGTTCATCACACGGCCGTAAGCACAGCCTTTCGTATAGCTGACCACGACGCCTGGACGGTCCGTACAGGTATTTTTGATCGCTTGAGTAAGATGATTCGGCTCATTGGCCACGTTCTGGACATAAGTGCTCAATTTGGCAGCATCATAGTTGCCGACCGCAGGCACATAAGGCAAAATGCCGTGATACGTCAGTGTCGTCGAGAACGAGCTGCCCGCCACCGTTTTCATCATCCCGTGCGCTGAGGCGAATTGCTGGGACAACACGTTCGCGCCGCTGTCCAGGCTGTTCCACTGCGACGGATAAAGCGCCATAATCGTACCGGATTGACTGCCTTCCATCGTCTGGGTCGCTGCAGTGTAGGTTGTGTGTACCTGGGAGCTCGTTTGATCGACGGAGTAGCTGACGGTCGTTTTGGACGCGCCCTGGTTCGTAATGAAATTGTAGGCATACTGCTGGTACGTCGCCAAGGTGGAAGCGGAGGCGTCAGGCAGCGCGGCGACCGAGAAATAGGTCTTGCCGCTAGGCAGCACGCAAGTCAGTGTCGTCGTGCCGATGCCTGTCCATGTAGCGCCGGTTGGACCGAACAAGCCGTAGGTGTGGCCGTTGCTTTGAATTTGCAGCACGTTCGAGCTGGCGGAACCGCTTACAATCGTTGGCGCCGTATCGAACTTCAGCTGCGGATTGCCGCCGGCATACGTGGCGTACAGGTAAGGCGAGCCCATCGAGGCCGTCACGCGCATCGAGTTCGCGCCGGTTTGCCACAGCATGGACACCGACCAGTCGGAGTAGCCGTCCACCAGCTTTTGCGGGAACGTCGTTGTGCTTGTGGTGCCGAGGGTGAAATCGGCAATCTGATTGCCGTTGAAAACAGCGTGGCGATAAATACCGCTCACCTTGGTCAACGTACCGTTTGAGTCGTAAAGATTGGCGCTGGCGTATGCATCCGGGTTGCTCACCTGAATGCCGGCAGCAACCGCCGTCAATTGCAGCGGATCAGCAAACATTTGATATGAAAAAGGGTTCCACGCCGCCGAGCTCCACCATTTGTTGGTTGGCATCGGTCCGGTAACGTTGGCTGTGCGGTAAATCGTCGCTTGCGGCGCAATCGTACCTTGAACCGTCGGCAGCGCCGTCGTGTAGCTGCCCGCGCCAACCGGAACAATCGGGCTGTCCGCAGACACCGAAGCGGCAAATGGACCGGCTGCCATTGAAACGGTCAAACACGCGGATAAAAGAACTTGCTTGGAAAAAAGCTTGATTCGCATAGACTCACTCCCCATTCATTTGTGGGTCATTCTCTTCATAACGGAAATCACGATCTTTGTGCATAGGGCGGAACGCCGTCTGTGATCCAGTTGGCTGCTTCCTCCCGGCGGCAGGACTGGCGAATGCGTCACCGAGACTTTGTATACGCTTTCATCAAAACTTTGAAAAAAATCGCTCCCTCCCGATCCTTACCCTACCTCAGACAGCAGTTAGAATATTACGAAAACTTTAGTTTATTCGTTTCGAAATTTTCTAAAATTTTCGTAAAATCACTATATTTCTATGATAATCGACATAATTCGATTAGTCAATGAGGCTTTGAACGAAAATTGCACGAAAATTTTTTAGTGGAATTTAATGTGTTTTCGTTATATTTTTTGGATCACCCTGTAAAGACGTCAAAAACCGCCCTCCCGCGCTGGCTGCGAGACGGCTTTGCCGCCGGACTCTGCTATTCGTTCCGTCCGTCTAAGCCCGTTCCAGTGCTGCGAACAGCCGCTCGCACAGCTTCTCGATATCGTTCAACCGGGCCAGTGCCATTACCCATTCTAAGGGGATGGCAGCAGCGCCGTAGGCCAGCCCGGCCAAGCCGCCCGTCACCGCAGCCGTCGTGTCCGTATCGCCACCGAGATTAACGGCCTTTAGCACAGCTTCCGCAAAGGAACGACTCGTCAGCAAGCACCACATGCTGGCCTGCAGCGTATCGACAACATAGCCGGAAGATCCGATTTCCGCTTCCTCGCAGCTCCCTATATCGCCGGCAATCAGCGGCTGGAAATGCGTGTATTCCGGGTGATCGGCAAGCTCCGCCCGCGCCCAGACCCGCCACATCTCATAAGCGTCGCGCACCTGCCTTCCCTCCAGCAGCAGCAGCGCGTATTCAATATACAGGTCGCAAGCCAGCACCGAGCGGGCATGCCCGTGCGTAATCGACGACGACTCCGCGACCAGCCGGGCCCGCTCGGACCTCGGCAGGTTTCTCACAACAAATGCCATCGGCGCTATCCGCATCAGCGAGCCGTTGCCGTTGCTGCCGGCGTCGCGCAGTCCCGCTTCCCTCGCAGCTACGGCCCCCGAGCCCAGTCGCTCCAAAGCCGTACGGGTAGCGTTGCCGATATCGAACACCTCATAATGAGCGCCCCAGTAGCCCTCGCGATACCAGCGCAGGAAGCGCTGCCCGATATCCTCGGGATCGAAGCCGTGGCACAAGCTCTCGGCCAGACAAAGCGTCAGCGAGCTGTCGTCCGACCAGGTCCCTTTAGGCTGATTCCAGACGCCATAGCTGCGCATCCCCGTCACAGGATTGCTGCGCAGCGCCTCCCGCATGGAAAATTCCACAGGCACACCCAACGCATCGCCGACGCAGACGCCCAGAATCGCATCCCTTACCGGATTGCCGTTCATCTTCATCTCTCCTCTCTTCATGCGCCGATAACAGCGCCGTCACAACATTGAAACCAGCTTACCGCGGCGCAGCGAATAAACGCAACAGCCGAAAGAACATTCCTTTTTGCGCGGAAAATAAAACTGACAAACGCCGCCATACGTTTTATAATGAGAGGATGTTTGCAGCCATTATTTTCCGCAAAATGAGGTGTGTTGATTTGAAATATAGAGGTTCAATCCGCACGGCCCGGGCGTTCGCCCTTGCCGCGCTGCTCTGGATGGCTATTCCCGCCGGAGCTGCAACTGCAAACATGAAGGAGCCCGCTTCCGGGGGCTGGGCCGATATGTCCTCCGGCGGCTCGCACCGTCTGGCACTCAAGCTGGATGGAACGCTGTGGGCCTGGGGCAGCAACCGCAACGGCCAACTGGGCACAGGACAATTCGGCGAGCCGGAGAAGCTGCCCGTGCAGGTCCCGGCGCTGCGCGATGTCGCCGCATTGGGTACGGGACAAGCGAACTCGTATGCCATAATGCGAGACGGTTCCGTCTGGGCCTGGGGCGACAATACCGACGGCCAGCTTGGCGACGGAACCGTTACCCGGCGGCAAATCGGCTCTGGCGACGTCAGCGAGCAGCATAACGCTTCCCGGCCCATACAGCTCAAGGAGTTGTCGCACATCGTATCGATTACCGGCAATTTCGCCGCCACGTACGCCGTTCAGGACGACGGCTCGTTGTGGGCGTGGGGCTTCGTCAGCATCCCCTACACGACCCAGCCGGTCCAATTAAAAAATTGGACCAACATTCAAGCGGTCGCCACCGGCTATACCGGCAGCCTGATCGCGCTGCGTAAGGACGGCACCGTGCTTACAGTAAGCGCGGGCGGTGTTCCCGAGCAAGTGACAGGTCTCGATCATATCGTTGCGGTCGCGACGTCGATCGGCAGCTATTTTGCGCTCAAGGACGACGGTACCGTATGGGTATGGGGCAGCAATGCCTTTGGCCAATTGGGCGACGGCACAACGGAAGACCGGCCTGAGCCGATTCAGGCTCCGTACATTCGCGACGTGGCTGAAATTCAAGGGACGCAGGGCGGTCCGATTTATTTGAAAAAAGACGGCACCGTGTGGGCCGGCGGCAGCAATTTGGGCGGTCAGCTCGGCATCGGCTCCTATGCGGACTCCAAGGTTCCCGTGCAGGTGAAGGGGCTGACCCATATCCGCCATATCACCGCCTCGGGAACCGGCAACAATGTGATGGCGCTACGCGAGGATCATACGCTATGGGGCTGGGGCGACGGCTATATCGGCGACGGCACCGAATGGTGGCGCACGGTGCCCGTGCTGATCAAAAGCGACCCGGCGCAGCCCGATGAAGCGTTTGACACCATCAAGGTCGATGTGGATGGCCGGGCGCTGACCTTCGAGCAATTTCCACAGCTGATCCACG
Source organism: Paenibacillus athensensis (assembly GCF_004514475.2). Taxonomy (GTDB): domain Bacteria; phylum Bacillota; class Bacilli; order Paenibacillales; family NBRC-103111; genus Paenibacillus_AL; species Paenibacillus_AL athensensis. Next base: position 19,212 of record NZ_MYFO02000019.1, read on the forward strand.
ATACGACAATGGTCCCGATGCGCGCAATCTTTGAAAAACTGGGTGCACAAATTGCCTGGGACCCCAACGCCGCGGCGGTTACGGCCAGCAAGGACGGTTTGACGCTGCGCATCGCGATTGGAGCCAATGTCGCCGAAGTAAACGGGGAAAGCATCAAGCTGGATACCCCTGCCGTGTTACTAAATGGAACTACGCTTATTCCCGTGAGATTTGTCGCTGAATCACTAGGAGCCAAAGTCGGCTGGGACAACACTACGCACACGGTAAGCATTGAATCCGGAAAAGAAACGGAGACCGCTCATGAATAAACAAATCACACGATCATGGACTGCCCGCAGCCTGCTCCTGCTGCTCGCCTTCGTCCTGCTAATGAACATCTGGCCGTCCGCCATATTCGCGCAAAGCAAGCTCATTGCCGACCCAACGCTGGAAACCGCCTTGCGCGAGAAGCTTGGCAAGCCGTCGGGCGAGCTAAGCCCCGCCGAGCTGGAAACCGTCACCTCGTTATACGCCTATAATCAGCCCGAACGCATTGCTTCCCTCAAAGGTCTGGAGTTTGCTACCGGCTTGGGCACTCTGGTGTTATCCGGTCAAGCGGTAAGCGATATCGGGCCGATCTCCGGCTTGCATAAACTGACTTTCTTGGCTGTGGACCGCAACGAGATTACCGACCTCACGCCCCTAACCGGCCTTGCCAAACTGACTACCCTGCTGATTAGCGGCAACCGGCTGGAACATCTCGATGCGCTGGAACATCTGAATCATCTGACAGACCTGCTCGCAGGCAACAATCAGATCAGCGACTTGTCGCCGCTCCGAAACTTGCCATTGAAATGGTTGTCTCTGGAGCACAATCAATTGACGGATATTTCCGTTCTGGAAGAAATGCCAACGCTGGAGAACGTATATGTGAACGATAACCACATTTCCGATATTTCGGCGCTAGAGCTATTACCCCGCCTGCAGTCCGTTGCACTGGACAACAATCCATTAAACGATCAGGCAGCCGGCGTCATCGCCAGACTCAAGCAAAAAGGCGTCCGCATCGTCACAACGAATCCTCCACCTGGCGAAAAACCGATTACGGTATTGTTCGATGCCAACCCGCTTGATCTGGACCAGAATCCGTTCATCCGTGAAGGAACGACCCTGGTCCCGTTCCGGGCGATTTTCGAAAAGCTTGGGCTCGACATCACCTGGCAGCAAGAAACGCAAACCATTGTCGGCGAAAGTCCGGACACCACGATCAAGCTGCAAATCGGCAGCCGAAACGCTGAAGTCAACGGCGCAGCCATCGAACTTCCCGAAGCGCCAGAGCTGGTTGATAACAGCACGTTTGTCCCCATCCGTTTTGTCGCGGAAGCGACCGGAGCGCTCGTCGATTGGGATGCCGGGCGACGTCAAGTGATCATCAAAGCCAAACACGCGCTCACGTCGGCTGACGGTACGGCGCACGTCACGGTGTACGGGCTGTGGAACGATATGTACGAAGGCGGCGGAGACGCCACGCACAAGTTCGGCTTGCGTTCCTTCGACTTCCATCTGTTTTTCCTGCTGGCGGCAGCCAAGGAATCGCCCGGCGCCGGCAGTTTGAACGACTATTACGAAACCGTTAAAGCCCAGAACGTCAACAGTGAAACGGATCGGCTGCTCAGCGAAGAAAATGTGAGCTTCAAAGATTACCCTGCCCGCCGATTCATCTTTATGGACAATCAGCTCGACACCGAATTTACGATCACCGTTTTCGAAACGGAGCATTCGTTTTATCAGGTGGTTTTCGGAACCGAGCCCGAGTACCGCAAAGCCGCGCAAGCGGATTTTGACGGCATTGTGCAGAGCTTGACGTTTGAGCCTTAAACAAGCAAAAAGCATTCCAGTCCGTGATATGACGGAGGGAATGCTTTTTTCGCTTCAGCGGAAGCGGACGCCGACTTGCGGCTGCTCGTTGACTGTAAGCTGGAACACATCGGGCCGGCTGTAATGGCCGACGACATCGAGATCGTAACGACTTTGCCTAATCAGCGGCAGATGGAGGTCGGCAAACAGCAGCCCTTCCGCGCCGTAAAGCGGCTCGGCGACATACGCGCCAAGCGGATCAACCACTGCGCTGCCGCCGCGGCACAACACGTCGTCATCGCCCGCGATGTCGGCATAGCAGGCCAGATCGGCCGGATACGACGCTTTTGTGACGTATTGATTGCTCGACACGACGTAGCAGCGCCCTTCGCAAGCAATATGCCGCAGCGTCGACTGCCACGTATCGCGCGCATCGGCAGTTGGCGTCAGCATGATATCGACGCCCTTCGCATACATCGCCATACGCGCCAGCGGCATGTAATTCTCCCAACAAATCAAGCCGCCGACCCGGCCAAAGGGCGTATCAATCACCGTCAACGTGCTGCCGTCACCTTGCCCCCAGAGCAGCCGTTCGGCGCCGGTTGGCATCAGCTTGCGATGCTTGCCGAGATACGCCCCGTCGGGACCCAAGTAAACGAGCGAATTGTACAACGTCGTTCCCCCAAACTCGCCTTCCCGTTCGACGACGCCGACGACCAGATACGCCTGCGCCTCTCTCGCAATTTCGGCCATTTGCGCGATCTCCGGTCCCGGAACGGTGATCGCGCTATCGGCGTAACGCTGCCAATCGCTGCGACCTTCGCCGCTACGGCTGCCGACACGCGTGCCGAAAGAGAGTCCCCGCGGATAACCCGGCACGAACGCCTCGGGAAATACGACGAGTTGAGCGCCCTGAAGGGCGGCAGCTTGCGTCAGCTCAGCGATGCGGGCGAGCGCGCCGCCGGTATCAAACAGCTGCGGCGCGGCTTGGACAACCGCGACGCGGACTTGCTTTTGCTGCATATTCCGCCTCCTCTTGAAACCTCGTTTGCACATGATATACTAGGGCCATATCTTACGCCATTGAAGGGAACGGCCCGCATGTGGAATCTCGATCGAACAAGCAAAACCCCGCTCTATCATCAAATTGCCTCCGATCTCGAACAACGCATTGCGCGAGGTGAATATCCGCCAGGCACGCTGCTGCCCTCGGAGCGCAAGCTTGCCGGCCAATTGAACGTCAATCGCAGCACAATCGTGCAGGCCTATGACGAGCTTCGCGCATCCGGCCTCGTCGAAAGCTCGCAAGGCAGCGGCACCAAGGTCATCACGCACAAATGGGGCATCGTCCCGAAAATAACGCCGAACTGGAAGCAATACGCCGAAGGCGGCGCCTTCCTGCCGAACCTGCCGGCCATCCGCCGCATTCGCGAAGCTTTGCGCCAATCGTCGGCGCAGCCGCTGATCGATTTCGCCAGCGGCGAGCTGTCGGCGGATCTGTTCGTTGGCGAGCAGCTGCAGCAGGTGCTGCGCGAGCAGCCTTTCGACGAGCCGCTTGGCTATGACGATCCGCAAGGCTTCCTACCGTTGCGCGAGTCGCTGGTCGCGTTCCTCGAACGCGGACTCGGCATCCGCACAACCGCATCTTCGATGCTGATTACCTCAGGTTCGCAGCAATCGCTGTATTTGATCACGCAATGTCTGCTCAGCCCCGGTGACGCCGTGGCCATTGAAGACCCGTCCTACAGCTATTCGCTGCCGATGTTTCAATCGGCCGGGCTACGCTTGTTCCGGCTGCCGGTCGACCGCAGCGGCATCCGCCCGCAGGACATCGTGCCGCTGTACAAGCAGCATCGCATTCGGATGATTTTCGTGAATCCGAATTTTCAGAATCCGACGGGAAGCGTGCTGGCTCCCGAGCGGCGTCGCGAGCTGCTGGACATCGCAGCCGAGCTTGGCATCCCGATTGTCGAAGACGACCCGTTCACGTTGACCGCTTCCAGCGGCAGCCCGCCGCCGACGCTGAAATCGCTCGATACGGCAGGCAACGTACTCTACGTCGGCTCGCTCTCCAAAATCGCCGCTTCCGGCCTGCGCATCGGCTGGCTGCTGGCTCCGCAAACCATCGTCCAGCGACTGACCGACGCGCGCCAGCAGATGGATTTTGGCCTCAGCAGCCTGCCGCAATGGGCCGCGCAACATCTGCTGGCGGACGGCCGCATGGATCGGCAGCTGGCGCGGCTGCGCGGCGAGCTGGCGCGCAAGAAAGCGGCGCTCACCGAAGCGCTGAGTCGACATATGGGCGAGCTGCTCAGCTTCGAGCCGCCTGCCGGCGGCTTGACGCTCTGGTGCCGGATGGAGCGGCCGGCGGACGAAGCGCGCCTGCTCGACGAAGCGATCAGGCACGGCGTCGTGTTCACGCCAGGCAGCGTGTACGGCTCGGAGCGCCGCTATGTACGGCTGAGCTTCGCCCGCCCGACGCTGGCGGAGATCCCGCACGGCGTCGAGCGGCTACTCGCGGCATGGCAGGCGCTGGAGCAGGCATAGCTTGCGCCCTGACGCTGGCGCCAGCCCCAGCCGCGTCGAGCAACGCCAAGCGCCGTGTGCAAAGCGCCAGGCCGTCTGCGGGGCGAAACAACTTATACGTGGCTGGCGCTGATGCAGATGGCACTCGACTTGCACTGTATAACAGTGTAACGGTGCAGCAGTTTAACAGTGCAGCATCGCAGCGTGAAAGCATGACCACGCCAGCATGCCTGCAGCGGCACGCCGCAGACCCGCTAAGAGCGAACGCCGACGCGGCCGGAATACGCCGCCCGGAGCGCCTCCGCGGCCACACCGAGACTGTCAGACCCGCCGCGTCGCGCCGTCGCCAGCCGCAGGCTGCCGGTGCAACGGCTACAGCCAGCCTTTGACAAAAGCGATCAGCGCAGCAACGCCGCACGCAATCGCCACCACGTACAAAGAGGTCAGACGAACCCATTTGGCGCCTGTTTTTTGAAAATACGTCTGGTCGCCGTCCCGATTTTTTTTCGAAAAGCCAACCATCAGCGTACCTGCCAGGCCAGCCAATAAAATCACCGTAAAAATCACATAAAACAGGTTTGCGTTCATCGCAAGCTCCCCTTCCCTGCGGGCCCTCGCGCCCGTGCGTTCTGTCTATCTTCAGCTTACCCTAAAAGGACCGGAAGATCGCCATCCACTTGCTCACTTGTTCGTCCCATCCAGTTCCCGGCCAAAAAAAGCCACGACCTTGTCGCGGTAAGCATGCGGCTCCAGTGCATAAGCGCGGAGATGCGCCGCGCCGGGAACCACCCACAGCTCGGCGGGCGAATCTTCATCTTCATCCTCATTCCATCCCCTCGCCGCAGCCAGCAGCTCGCGGCTGTCCTCAAGCGGATTCGTGCGATCGGCGTCGCCGTGAATGAACAGATGTGGCCGCGGGGCCATGCCCTTGACCGCAACCGTGAGTCTCATCATTTGTTCCTCCACAGACCTTCCTCCGCTCGCCCGCCCCGCAAAGCGGCAGGACCGCCTTCTGCCTATGCCCCGGCCCTGCCATTACCCTTTGTCAGCCTAAGCAATCGTCAAACGAATCAGCGTATCGCGGATTACTTGAGCCAGCTCGGGCAGCCGGTCGTGAAGGAAGAAATGTCCGCCGTCCAACTCGTGTGTCTGGATGCCGGCGCTCGTATGAAGCGCCCAGCCCTGCACCGTCTCCGCTGTCGTAAACGAATCGCGCGAGCCGTGGAACACGACAAGCGGGCAACGCAGCGGCGGCCGGCCCCCTACGTAGCTGTACGTCTCCACCAATTTGAAATCATTGTGGATAATCGGCAAAAACAGCTGCAGCAGCTCCTCATGCTCAAACACCTCGGCGGGCGTGCCGTCCAGCTCCTTCAGCTTCTCGATAAAAGCCGCCTGCGGCAGCGCATGAAACATTTCGGGAATCGCCATATGCGGCGGGTTGCGGCCCGATACAAACGCGCAAGCCGGCAGCTGCTCGCCGGACTGCTGCAGCCGGTGCATCAGCTCAAACGCCAGAAGCGCGCCCATGCTGTGGCCAAAAATGCCATAAGGCTCGTCCGATATATAAGGAGCAATCAGCTTGAGCAAATCATCGACAGCCTCTTGCACATGGGCATACGGCTGATGCTGGTACCTGCGGCCGCGCCCCGCCAGCTCCACCGCCCGGCACTCCAGACCGTGGCCCAGCGCCTGATCCCAGCCGTGAAAAATCCGCGCCGAACCCCCGGCATACGGCAAACAAATCACATTCATGCTTTGCACTCCTTTACCCGCTCATGTACGGTCAGTCATCTTAACAATACTGCCTGCCAAGCGCTTTGACAACCCGAACAACAGCCGCTGGCTAGGGTCGTCCCGCAGGCCGTCCGTCATACTATAGAGCTGAACCGCGATTCTCATTCCATGCGGATGCGAAAGGAGCTGCTGCGATGAAAGCATTACTGCGTCTGGAGGACATCGGTCCCGGGGGGTACTATGGGGATGGGCAATCACGGCAAAAGCTGGCCGCCGTCGGCGACATGCTGCACCGGCTCGGGGTGCCGTTCCACGCCGCGATCATCTCGCGGTTTGTTGATCCGCTTCGCGGCGTCGACTGCCCGCTAAGCGCCACCGGCGTTCCCGCCGCGGCCGAGCTGGCGGCCCATCTGCACAAATGGCGCGACGACGGCGTTTCGCTGGGCCTGCACGGCTACACACACCAGTACGGCCGCTCGATTAGCGGCGAAGGCTTCGAATTCGCCTATGCTGGCTGCCGCGGGGACTGCCCGCCGGACGATTCGCCGCAAGCGCTCGGCACGACGGCGGGTTTGGCGAATTCCTACGCTTACCGGCGGCTGGCGCTGGCGTTCGCGGAATTCCGCGCGGTCGGCCTCGCTCCCGACTGGTTCGAAACGCCGCATTACGCCGCTTCGCCCGCGCAGCGCCGCATCCTGGAAGCGTGTACGCGCTTCATGTACGAAGACAATCCCGATGCGCCGGGCAGCCGTCAGGTGACGGCACGGGCCTCTGCCAATCGTTATGGCCGTACATGGTATGTGCCGACGCCGCTGGGCTACGTGGACGGCACAGACCCAGAACGCGACACCGCGCGCATCGTGGAGGAGGCGGCCCGGTATGCGCCTGACGAGCTGGCTTCGTTCTTTTTTCATCCGTTTCTCGAATTTCCGTATATCCGCATAGCTGTAAACGGCCGGACCGTGTATGACGAGCGTTCGCCGCTGCGCACTCTTATTGCCGGACTGAAAGCGGCAGGACGACAGTTTGTGACGATACGCGCCTTCAGCGGAAGCTGAACTCGCCGACATCGAGCGTTTCAAGCCGTTCGCCAATCGCTGCCAATCGGCGCGCGCTCAAGCCGTTGAGGAAATCGAGCAGCCGCTGCTGCCACTCCGCCTCTGCCGACCGCTTGGCGTGCACGGCAGCGAGCAGATCGGACGAGGAGCCGCGCAGCTCCTCGTAGAGCGTGATTTTGGCCAGAACCGCCAGCTCCGTATCGCCAAACGCCGCAAACAGCGTTTCGTATTCAGCGCCATACAAGATGTCTGCTTCCAGCATGTCGAGATAGTCATGCAGTGATCGGAAATTGGCTTGAATCAGCTTGATTTTGGCCTCTGCCGAAGCGCAATCGGCCAGCTGTTCGAGCCGCTTGCGCAGCTGCATATCGCTCATCCGGTCCGCTGCCCCGAAAGACATCGTCTCCGGCTTGGACCGCGGCGCTCTGGTCGTGATTACAACCGCCTCCAGACTGTCGTGACGGACGGCGTGATGCAGCCGCTGCGCCAGATTGCTTTCACCCAGCCGCATATACGCCAGCCATTGTGGATCGGACAACGCCCACTCACGGCACAGCTCTTCCTGCGCCCGGTTAATCCATGCGCGTATCGTGGACAAATCCCAAGCAGCCAGCCTGAGCTTGATACCGGGCAGCCGTTCGGGAGCAAGGCGCAATTCGCGGGCCGAACCGCCGCTGAGCAGCGAAAACAACGCCATCTCCAACACAAGCTCAAATATATTAAACAGCTCGATCCGGTAGTCGAAGCGGCATACGTCTCCATAGTCCGCCAGCAGTCCCAGCACATCCTCCAGGGGAAATAGCCCGACCAGGCGCGTCTCCAGAAGCAAGCGTTCCATATACTGATGAATGTAGGTGATGCCTGTCAGGCTCGTATCGTCTGCGGCCAACGGATAATCGATGCTCGCCATCGTATTGTGCGCTTCGAATACCACATCGTATTTCTTCATAAAAACCGGCAGCGACTCATCGATCGTCAGCTGATAGGCATCTACGGGCAAAGCCAGCTTGCTCCGCCGAAGCTCCCCGTACAGCCGCTTGGCATCGGTAAACAATCCGGCGACCCGTTCGACGCCGCAATGATGAATCCGCACGATGCCTTCCGTCCGCAAGCGCTCCAATGCCCGTTCCGGCTCTCCGGCCATCCGCAGCTCCAGATCCGTCGCATAAAGGATGGAAGCCAGCAGGCTTTCCGCCGTTTCTGCAGCAATCGACGAGCTTTCCCCCTTTGTGCGCTGGCGGATCAACCGTTCCAGTACCCTCATCAGCCCGCTCTGCGCTTCCAGCGCCTCAGTGCGGCCGAGCCGTCCGGCCCGCTGCCCTTCCGCCAGCAGCGCCACGGTATAACTGCCCCGAGCAAGCCGTTCCGGGTGCAGCCGCTTGCCGGACTGCACAGCCGGCCAAGCCCCCGTTTGATCAGCGTTCATACGCATCCTCCTCGTCTTCGCTTTCTTCGCCTGGCGTCAAGCCGCTTCTGAACCGGGAAGCGTACTCCTCCATGCTGCCGCGCAGCAGCTCGATCGCACCGCCGCACTCCCCGTCAAAGCGTTCCTTCATCGCTTCAATCAATACAAGGTCGCCGATGCGGTCCTCCGTGTCGCTCTTGATCGCGTAAAACAGCTCCAGCAGCTCTGCCAGCGTCCCGGCAAAGCTGTCCGCTTCCATGTGGACAGACGCAGCGAAAACCTCAATCAGCGCTGCAGCAGCGCCAACGCCAATTTCAACGCGGTCGTAATGACCGAGCGCCTGCTCGCGTACAGCCAGCAGCAAATGGGCATCGTCCGGACTTAACGTCAAGCCGTGGGGCTGCGTATAGCGGTTTTGTTCCAGCAGCGTGAACACCGCCTGATCCTCCAGGGAATGACTGAGCGCGTGCAGCAATCGCGGTAACAGCATGACAAGCATCCTCCTCGAAAAAGATATTGACATTTCATTGAATTTGTGATATGATTGTATAAATACGTTTAAAATTAATAGTTCATCTATTTTATTGAAATTACAAGCCATTGTCAAGGGATTATGGCTTTTTGTTATGACTGAAACCGGAATCGGCCTGCATGTCGAGGCAGACGGGTCGGCGCCTGCCGCGGCAGGCGCTTTTTGCTGCTTGCACAACAAAAAAAAGCGAAGCGCCGGCAGATTCGCCAGGCCTCGCTGTACGTATAGGAGGTAAGCCCATGCTGCTGCACAAGGGCGAAGTTTTGTTTCGCCAAGGCGAAACCGGCCCGCTTTTCCGGCTGGAAAGCGGCCTGCTCAAAATCGTCCGCGTTCACGAGGACGGCGCGCAATTCGTCGTCAATCTGATCGTGCCCGGCGAAACCGTGCCGCATCATTCCCTGATCAGCCCGAACCCTTATTTCGGCACGGCCGTGGCGTTGACGACTTGCAAAATCGCAACGCTGCCCGCCGAGCAGTGGTACCGGGAGCTGGAGCGTTGCCCCGAATTGTATCGCGACGTGGCGCTGCTGCTGCAGGACAGGCTGCGCACGATGCAGCGCAGAATCGACCATTTGACCGAGGTGACGCCAGCGGAAAAGCTGCGCAAGCTGCAAAGCTGGTTTCAAGCGTATATCTCGACCGATTCGCTGACCGAGGTGCTGACGCAGGATGAAATCGGCCAGCTGCTTGGCTTGCGCCGCGAAACGATCAACCGGCTGCTGCGCGCCGAGCGCAAAATCTGAAGCAAAGTTTACGCCCACCACGCGCCGCCAGAGCGAAGTGCCGGCCTTACGGCGGCTGGCAGATCGGACAGCGAACGGCTCCCGGTACCGCGCCAGCTCCGCTACGCCCGGCGTCCGGCCCTCCCGGACGCCAGTCCCGCCTCCTCATCCGCTCCAGCCGTCGGCGATGCCGCCAAGCTGCCGGTCGGTCCGAAAAATTCGTAATGGATATCGCTTTCCGCCACGCCCCATTCCCGCAAAAACCCGAACGTCGCCCGCATAAACGGCTCCGGCCCGCACAAATAAAAGCTCGCCTGATTGTCCTCCAGCACGCTCGCCAGCCAAGCCAAATCGATCCGTCCCGCCTTATCGAACGATCCGTCCGCCCGATCCTGCTCCGTCGGCTGCTCGTAGCACCAGAACGCCGCGCCGCGCGGCAGCGCACCGGCCAGCTCCTCCACCTGCCGCCGCAGCGCGTGCAGGCGTCCGTTATGCGCCGCGTGAATGAACGTGACCGCTTGCTGCGTGCGGTCCTCGGCCAGCGCGGCGAGCATGCTCACCAGCGGCGTTTGCCCGACGCCGCCGCTGATCAGCACGACCGGCTTCACCGCCGCGGCTTGCCGGTCAAGCGTAAACGCGCCCGCCGGCGCGGACAGCTGCAGCTCGTCGCCCACCGCGACGCGCTCGTGCAAATACGTCGATACCCGACCCGCAGGACGGTCGTCGACGGCATCCTCGCGCTTGACGGTAATCCGGTAATACGGCCGGCCGGGAGCGTCGGACAGGCTATATTGGCGGATATGCGTAAACGCGTCCCCTGGCAGCGCCATTTTTACACTGACGTATTGTCCTGGTTCAAACGCCGCCAACGCGCCGCCGTCCGCAGGCATCAAATAAAACGACGTAATCGCTTCCGTCTCCCGCACCTTGGCGGTCACCTTGAACGGCCGGAAACCGGCCCAGCCGCCAGCCTGCTCCTCCGCTTCACGGTACATGCCGGCCTCAACGCCGATGAAGGCGCAGGCAATAACGCCGTAAGCTTCCGCCCACGCCGCCAGCACCTCCTCCGACGCCGCCTCACCCAGCACATCCTTGATCGCAGCCAGCAGCGTTTGCCCGACAATCGGATAATGCTCCGCCTTGACGCCCAGGCTGCGATGCTTGTGGGCAATCTGCCGCACCGCCGGCAAAATCGTCTCCAGCTTGTCGATATGCAGAGCCGCCGCGTACACCGCGTTGGCAAGCGCTGCTTGCTGCCGGCCCATTTTTTGATGCGCATGGTTAAATACGTTCAAAAGCTCCGGATGTTCGGCAAACAGTAGCTCGTAAAAGCGCCGTGTGATCGCTTGCCCGCGCTGCTCCAGCACCGGCACCGTCGATTGAATCAGGCGAATCGTTTGTTCGTTCAGCATGTTCATTTCCCCGCTTTCGTCAATGTGGAATGGGCTCAGTATAACGAAAAAAACGCCCGTCCCTGTGTGACTGCGCTCACAGCAAAACAAAACGATCTGTGAACGGGGCCTGTTTTTCAACAAACTGCTGTTGACAAGCCGCCGTTTTCGCTTTATCTTATTATATGATATTGATAATCATTATCAATAAAACTCTACATCATACAAAAGGAGATTACTCAACCATGAACAAGCTCTTCCTGCCCCTCACTTTGTTGTGCCTGCTGCTGCTCAGCGCATGCGGCACACCAGCCGCTTCGCCGAGCCCGGAAGCATCCCCGGCGGCATCGCCCGCCGATAACGCCGCTACGCCGTCCGCCACTGCAGCCGCCGACGCCTCGGCCACACGCACCTACCAATCGGAGCAAGGCCCTGTTGAGGTTCCGGCCCATCCGCAGCGCGTCGTCGTCTTGTCCAGCTTTGCCGGCAACGTCATGGCGCTCGGCGTTCCGCTGGTTGGCGTCGATTCTTGGTCGAAAATGAACCCGCGCTTCGAAAGCCAGCTGCAAAACGTGCAGGAAGCGTCCGAAGAAAATCTGGAGAAAATCATTGAGCTGAATCCCGATCTGATCATCGGCTTGGACGGGCTCAAAAACCTCGACAAGCTCAAGCAAATCGCGCCAACCGTCGTCTATACATACGGCAAGGTCGACTATCTGACCCAGCACCTGGAGCTCGGCAAGCTGCTCAACAAGGAACAGGAAGCCAAAGCATGGATCGACTCTTTCAAACAACGCGCGCAAAAAGCCGGTGACCAGATTCGCGAAAAAATCGGCCAGGACGCCACCGTTTCCGTCGTCGAGAATTTCGACAAGCAGCTGTACGTCTTCGGCGACCACTGGGGCCGCGGCACGGAAATTTTGTATCAGGAAATGAAGCTGAAAATGCCGGCCAAGGTCAAGGAAATGACCGATAAAGACGGCTATTACGCCCTGTCGACCGAAGTGCTGCCGCAATACGCCGGCGATTATCTGATCGTCAGCCGCAACAAAGATACCGACAACGCCTACGAACAAACCGATACGTATAAAAACATGCCGGCCGTCAAAAACAACCGCGTATACACGGCCAACGCCAAGGAGTTTTACTTCAACGATCCGCTGACGCTGGACTTCCAGTTGGATTTCTTCATCAAGAGCTTCCTCGGCCAATAATGAACACGACGATGCTCGCCAAGCGTTCCGTCCGCTTCGGTTTGACCTGTGCAGCCGCAGCGGCGTTGTTCATCGCCACGTTCGCCATTTCCATGCTGCTGGGCGCCGCCGATACGAGCTGGGGCGACGTCTGGCTGGCTCTGACTACGCAGCAAAGCGGCGAGAAGCTTTCGCTGATCCGCGAGATTCGCTTGCCGCGGGAAGTCGCCGCGATCTTCGTAGGCGCAGCGCTCGCCGTCTCCGGCGCAGTCATGCAGGGGATGACCCGCAATCCGCTGGCCGATCCCGGCCTGTTCGGGCTCATGGCCGGCGCTGACGCCGCACTGGCCGTGACGCTGGCGTTGCTGCCCGCAGCCGGCTATCTGGCCGTCACGTTCGTTTGCTTCGTCGGCGCAGCCGTCGGCTCGCTGCTCGTGCTCGGTCTCAGCTCGCTCAAGCGCGGCGGCCAAGCGTCTTATCGCATCGTGCTGGCCGGAGCCGCCGTATCGGCGTTCCTGTACGCGCTCGCCGACCAGATCGGCATTTTTTTCAAAATCTCCAAAGACGTTTCGCTGTGGACCGCCGGTGGCATGATGGGCGTTTCGTGGCAGCAGCTGCAGGTGATCGTTCCGGTTGTCGTGCTCGGCATAACCGTTGCGCTGATCTACGCGCGCCAGTTGACCATGCTCAGCCTCAGCGAAGAAGCCGCCGTCGGCCTCGGCCAACGGACCCGGCTGATCAAAACGATCCTGTTCCTTGTCACCGTCCTGCTGGCCGGAGTTTCGGTTGCCCTCGTTGGCAATCTGGCGTTCGTCGGCCTGATGATTCCGCACATCGTGCGGGGCGTCGTCGGCGCCGACTACCGCTTCGTGCTGCCGCTATGCGCGGTGACGGGAGCCAGCTTCCTGCTGCTGGCCGATACGCTGGCGCGGACGATCAACGCGCCGTATGAAACGCCGGTTACGGCGATTATCGCGGTGCTGGGCCTGCCCTTTTTTCTGCTGATCCTGCGTAAAGGGGGCTCGTCGACCTCATGATCCTGCCAGCGCTTATCCGCAAGCAGCGCCTCGTGCTGCTGATCCTGCTGCTGCTGATCGCGATCACCGTCGTCATCGGCATGGGGCTTGGCTATTCTTCGCTTTCCTACAAACGCTTGCTGCCTACGCTGCTCGGACACGGCACGTTCAAAGAGCATTTCGTGCTGTATTCGGTCCGGCTGCCGCGCATTGCGATCACGTTGCTCGCCGGGATGGCGCTGGCGCTCTCGGGAGCGATTTTGCAGGGGATTACCCGCAACGACCTGGCCGATCCGGGCATTATGGGCATCAATTCGGGAGCCGGCGTCGCCGTGGCGATTTTTTTCCTCTACTTCCCGATTCAGGCGGGCGCCTTCATCTATTGGCTGCCGGTCGTCGCCTTTGCCGGCGCGCTGCTGACGACAATGCTGATCTACTTCTTTTCGTACAGTCGTCGGGACGGCTTGCAGCCGGTGCGGCTGGTGCTGACGGGCATCGGCTTTGCAACTGCCTTTTCAGGTCTGATGGTCGTGCTGATCTCTTCGGCCGAGCGGGTCAAAGTGACCTTCATCGTCAAATGGCTGGCCGGCTCGATCTGGGGCGCGGATTGGCCGTTCGTGCTGGCGCTCCTGCCCTGGCTGATCGTGCTGGTGCCGTTTGCGATCTACAAAGCCAGCCGACTTGACCTGCTGACGCTTAGCGAGCCGGTCACGGTCGGCGTTGGCGTCGCCGTCCAGCGCGAGCGAATCGTGCTGCTGCTGACGGCTGTCGCGCTTGCGGCTGCGGCCGTGTCCGTGACCGGCGGCATCGCCTTCGTCGGCCTGCTCGCTCCGCATATCGCCAAGGCGCTGGTCGGTCCGCGCCATCGGCTGGCGATTCCGGTCGCCCTGCTGCTGGGCGGTCTGCTGCTGCTGATTGCCGACACGATCGGCCGCAACATTGCCGAGCCGGAAGGCATTGCCGCCGGGAGCATGGCTGCTTTTATCGGCGCGCCCTACTTTTTGTACCTGATGATGAAAAAATAAACCGCAAGCCCTTCGCGCCCTTGGCCGTAGGGCTTTTGCTTCTGCAATTGGCTTGATCCGTTGCTTGAGCTTGTGCCGCCAACGATATTCATATTGTCGCCCCCGCATCCATTGATTACAATAATAGAAAAAACTTGCAGTGCGAAAGGTGATGTACATGATCGGTTTGGCTTTATCTGGGGGAGGTTATCGCGCCTCGTTGTTTCATCTGGGCGTGCTCGCCCGCTTGGCCGACGAAGGGCTGCTCAAGGAGGTCGGCGCCATATCCACCGTGTCGGGCGGCTCGATTGTCGGGGCTTTTTATTACCAGAAGCTGTGCAAGCTGCTCCAACGGGAAGCGCCGCTGGACGACAACGATTACCGCCGACTCGTGCGCGAGGTGATCGCTGAATTTCTGCCTTTTGTGCAAAAAGACGTGCGCGACCGCGTGCTTTATCGCGGCGTCGTTGCGCGGATCATCCCCGCACAGCTGATCCGCATGCTGCTGAAGCGCGGGCTGGCCCGGAGGCTGAATATCGCCCTTGAATCGCAGCTGGAGCTGGTGATGAACAAGCTGCTGTTTGCGTCGGGCACGTTCAGCGAGCTGCTCGAACCGCCGGCGCATCCCGCCAACCGCAAGCCCGAGCTGATCCTGAATACGTCGATCCTCGAAAACGGCCAGCAGCTGTTTTTCTCAACGGACGTTGCGAGCCCGCTGTGGCGTCACAACGAGCGCAAGCACGGCGTCACGTCCGTCGATGCCGCCGCGATGCCGATTGCCCGGATGGCCGCTGCTTCGGCTTGTGTGCCGGGCTTGTTCACGCCGATTGCCCTGTCGTTCGGCGACGGTGAAGCCGTGCACGGCGTAGATGGCGGCGTGCTCGACAATCTGGGCGGTCATGCCCTGCAGCTGCTCGGACAAAGCGAAATGAAGCTGCTGCTCAGCGACGCATCGAAGCCGATCAGCACAGAGAGCTATGCGCAGGTGAATGGAGCGGAATCGTTTTTCCGCATCCAGGACTTGTTTATGGATGCCATTCGCGAGCTGCGGCTCGCCAGCGGCGTCGAAACGCTCGTTGGTATGCGCGATGACATTCCCGGCATCGATGCTGTTGCCCGGCAGCTGACGGCGGGCTTGCGCACCGATTTGAACGCGTTCAGCGAAGTCGAAGCGTATTCGCTGATGTACGCCGGATATTGCGCCTGCAACCGGCAGATTGCGGAGCTGCATCAGCCAGCGCCGGCGGCTGGAGCTGATAGCGGAGCGGCGGCGGGTGCGGGCACCGCGGGGGCTGACACGGGCGCTGGAGCCGCGGCTGGGAATGCTACTGACACCGGGGTCTCGGCGGGCGCGGCGGCTGCGGCTCGGACTGAAGCTGCGGTTGGTGCTGCGGCGGGCGCTTCGACAGGCACCGGGACATCAACAACCGCTGGGTCCGGGGCTTCTACCCCTGCCGCTGCGCCGGCGCCTGACGCGGACGATTGGGAATTCGGTCAGATCCGTCCGTATATGCAGCAGCCGACCGCCGAATATTTATCGCTGATGGGAAGCAAAAGCAAGCCGACGCCAACCGCTGGGGGATTCTCTTTTTCCGCCGCCATCAGCCTGCTGTATCTGCTTTTGTACATTGCGTTATTTGTTTACATCAGCGTCGAACGCGGCGTGCTGCAGGCGCTGCTCTACCTCGGCGTCATTCCGCTCGCCGTCGCAGCCGTGGCCGGCGTCATCCTGCTGCTGCGGCTGGCGCGGCGAGGCAACGGCAAGGGCTCGATGGCGGAGCTGCGCGGCCACAACGCCGCCTAGGCCAACGCCCGTTAGTCCGTTGGAACCGATGACTGGCGCTTGCCGCACGAAGCGCGGTCTTTGGGCATGGGGGGTGAGTGCGGCCCTGAGGAGCGGTGCGGGAGCGCGGCCTCTGGCTTAGGGGGGCCGAGCACGACCCTAAGCGCGGGGCCGACCGTCGGGCAGCCTTCAGACGGGCACCCCCCTCGCTTTTATCCGGCCATTGGCGCAACGCGGAAAACCCTTCTTTCACCAGCTATGGCGAGAGAAGGGTTTTGTTTTTGGGGCATCTGCAGCAGTCGGGGTCATTCGGTGGATTCTCTGCTGAGCGCCGAGCGGTGCAGCTTGAGCACCACTTTCCTGAAAGGCTCGGGCTCGTCAGCGCACAGCCCCGGCCGATGCAGCTCACCGGGAAACACAATCGCGTACATGCCCGGCAGCATCAGCAAGCCGCTTTCTGCAGCCGGCGGTTCGTACAGCTCGACATCCTCGGAACGGTTGACGCTGACGGGGGACCTGCCCCCGCTGCTGGATGTCCAGCCAATGCGCTCCGTCCCTTCGAGTAAATAATGAATATCCGCGTAATCAAAATGGTTCTCCGCCAGCGCTCCCTCTGCCGGGCGCGTCCGGCTATCGAGTACGACAGCGAATAGCTCCTCGCCATTCAGCGCGTGTTGCCCCGGCGCAAGCGAATCCCAGTCCCGGGTCAGTAGCTCGCGTAACGCTTCTTCCAGCGCCGCGGGCAATCTGTACAGCTCAGGCTGGCGGCCTGCAAGTTGACCGACGATCATCGGACTTCCTCCTCTTTCTTCGTCTCTTCCCATGCCAGAAGCGCAGCGCCAATGACAGCGCCGTCGTTGCCGTGAGCTGCCCCGACGATGCTTACGCGCTCATGTAATGCAGGCATCGTCCGCTGCAGCGTCTCTTCGCGGATACGCTGCAGGAAATCGGCCCCGGCCTCGGCTACGCCGCCCCCGACGACAACAACCTCGGGGTTGAACGTATGAATCAGCGAAGCCGTAGCCGCTCCCAGCGCGGCGAAGGCCTGCTCCAGCACGGCTTGCGCCAACGGCTCGCCGCTCCTCCAGCCGGCGATCACCTCGCGCGCGCCAATGCGGGCCGGACGGTCCGTTACCCCGGCTTCTGCCAGCTTGCGCTGCATCTGCTCGGCAATGCCCGTACCCGAAGCGTACAGCTCCAGACAGCCGGTTCCGCCGCAGCGGCACGGCTGGCCGTCGAAGCGCACGGACAAGTGGCCGAGCTCGCCGGCGCCGCCCCAGCAGCCGCGCAGCAGCTTGCCGCCGCTGACGACGGCGCCGCCAATGCCGGTGCCAATCGCTAAGCAGACCATATGACGGCTGCCGCGGCCGGCGCCAAGATTTTGTTCGGCCAACGCCAGTACGTTGACATCGTTGTCAACCCACACGGGCAAGCCGAATCGTCGGGTCGCGATGTCGCGCAGCGGCGTGCCGGTATAGCCCGGCAGCAGATCGGAGGCAAAGCGCACTGCGCCTCGCTGCCAATCGACCTGACCGGCCGTGCCGATGCCAATGCCGCGCAAGCGAACGCTATCGTCGGGCGTCTCGGCAAGCAGCCGGGCAATCGCCTCCATGATCCGCTCGGCGGCGCGGCCGTCGGCTGCTTGCGTCGCTATCCGCAGTCGCCGACGGATCGCTCCGGTCCGGTCAACCAGCGCAGCGTGAATTTTCGTGCCGCCGACATCGACGCCAACCGCCAGCTCCGCCGTCTCGTCAGCCATCGGCTTAGCCATGAGACTCGCCTCCCCCAGTGCTATCGGCTGCTGCGCGAACCGCCTCAACGAATCGGGCGGCAATGAGCTGCGGACGCGTAATCGCACTGCCGACAACAACATAGTCGGCTCCAGCCTCAAGCGCCGCCGCGGCCTGCGCCGGCGTCCAGATGCGGCCTTCGGCGATAACGCCGGCCCGGACCCGCCGCTTCAGCTGTGCGACCAGCTCCAGATCGGGCTCCTCCGACTGCAGGCTGTAGGGCGTGTACCCGGACAACGTCGTGCCGATGTAGTCGACACCCATCCGGTCGGCAGCCCATCCTTCCTCCAGCGTCGAGACATCGGCCATCGCCAGCCTGCCGCAGCTGTGAATGTAGCGGATCAGCTCCCGGGCCGTCACGTCCCGCTCCTCCCGCAGCGTCACATCGAGCGCAACAATATCGGCTCCAGCCTCGACAATGGCCTCCACCTCGTCCAGCGTCGGGGTGATGAAGATGGCGGAACCGGGCACGTCGCGCTTAATCAGGCCAATCACCGGCAGCGCCGTGACGTTCTTGATGCGGCGAATGTCATCAACACCATTCGTGCGAATGGCGATTGCCCCGGCCTGCTCGGCTGCTCTGGCCATTTGCGCCATCGTTCCGCCGCCGAACAGCGGCTCGTGCTCCAGCGCTTGACAGGACACGATCAATCCCCGGACCGCAGGCAGCCTGCCGGCGCTCATCGGCGGCCTCCGCTTGCTCCCGTCCCGGCCTCTTCTCTGGCCAAGGCCGTGTAGCGGGCGATTTTCAGCTCCAGCTCGGCAATGCGCTCCAGATCCTTCTCTCCCACCGGCAGCAGCGGCAAGCGCGGCTCACCGATATGAAGTCCACGCTGCTTCAGGATTGCTTTACAAGCCCCGTACAACGATGGAAAGCTCAGCAGCTCGCCGATAATTTCGTTGATCCGGTACTGCCAGCGACGCGCATCCGCCAACCGATTGTCGGCAAAACAACGCTCCAGATGCAAAAACAGCTCCGGCATCACGCCGTATGTGCCGCCAATGCCGCCGTCTGCGCCCATACTACGCCCAGCCACGTATTGCTCGTCGGGTCCGTTCAGCACGAGGAAGCTGTCGCCGCCCGCCGCTTTGAACTGCTGCAACTCGAAGACGCTGTCGGCGGAAATTTTTACCCCGATGACTTTATCCTGCTTCGCCATCCTGCTGAGCAGCGCGCTGGTCAGCTGGAAGCCCGTCGTTTGCGGAATATGATAGATGATAAACGGCAGCTCCGTACTGTCGATAATCGCTTGCCAGTGCGCTTCAACGCTTGCTTCCGACAGCCGGTAATAAATGGCAGGGACAGCGGACACGGCGTCCGCTCCGCATTGCTCGGCATGAACCGCCAGCTCGATGCCGTCTCGGGTCGCCGCTGCGCCAACATGAACGATGACCGTCAATTCGCCGCGAATTTCCTCCATGACGGCTTCGAGCACCTGCTTGCGCTCCTCGACGCTTTGCAGCATGCCCTCGCCGCTGCTGCCTCCGATGTACAAGCCCTTCACGCCGGCGTCGGCGTAAGTGCGGGCCAAGCGTTTGACTGCTTGCGGGCTGATTCGTCCTTCCGAATCGTAGCAGCCGTACATGGCAATTGTAATTCCGTGGAATCGGGTCAAATCATAGGGTTTCATCGAAATGTCTCCTTTTTCTCATCTAAAAGTTTGGATAATTTCACGCTTGCCTGTTTCCAGCGCCTTCACAGCGGCTTCCGCTGTCGCCACGGACGATAACGCCGCAGTGCCGTCAAGCAGCGGCAGCCAGCTTGGAGCAGCAGGCAGCCCCAACGCTGCAGCGCGGAAAGCGTCCAGCTCCCTGCGGAGCGGACCGCGCAAAAACAGCGGCGGCCGCTCCGCAGCGCCGGTAAACGCAATCTCGCCACCTGCAGCCGCATAGCTGCGGACTCGGGCCGCGTCTTCGTTCTCACTGCCGTTAATCCCGAACTTCTCCGTCCCGGAAGGTCGGCGCAACGTCACCAGCGAACGCGAGAAATCGATTTGCAGCGCTCCAGCCGTGCCATTCAACGTCATCCGGTGCTCACCCCAACGGAACATCGAACCGTATTCCATCGCACCGACGCCACCGCCGGCAAAAGCCAGCTGCAGCTGCAGCGCCTCGCGCCCGTCCCGCGCCGCCCGAACGGCCGATACGCCAAGCGCCGGGCCACAAAACGACTGCACAAGATCCAGCTCATGAATAAAATGGAACACATACCCGCCCGTCAGCTCGGGGCGGTATTTCCAGCCCGCGCCGGACGCTTGGCTCATCCAGCCCGTTCGCTCGACGCCAGCGGTTAACAATCGGCCAAGCGCGCCCTCACGCACAAGCCGTTTCGCCTTGTCGATCCCGTCCATAAAATGCAGGATATGCCCGGCCATCAGCACAACGGACGCTTCCCGGCACGCCTCGACCATTTGGCAGCAATCGGCGTACGAGAGCGCTGTCGGCTTCTCGCAAAACACATGCTTGCCTCGCTGCGCCGCCAGCAGGACATGCTGCTTGTGCAAATAGTTAGGGCTGGCGACAATTACCGCATCGACATCCGTCCGGCGAATCAGGGCCTCCGCGTCCGGCTCGCAGGCGCACGCAAGCTCAGCAGCCAGCCGAGCCGCCGTATCGTCGGAGCCGCCGGCAACGGCTGCCAGCTCCACGCCCGCGGTTTCGCAGGCGATCCGCGCCAGCTCGCTGCCGAAATTGCCGCAGCCGATTACTCCTACACGCAGCCGCTTGCTTCCCACAGACCTCACTCTCCTTCGGCAATGACGATCCGGCAGCCCGTCCGCAGCGCAGCCATCGCCGCTTCCGCCGTAGCGACCGACGAAAGTCCGGCGCTGCCGTTAAACAAGGCGCGAACCGACGGCTCCGGCGTCTCGCCGTGCAGCGCCCGGCCAAACGCCTCCAGCTCCAGCCTGATGACTGTCCGCAGCCAGCCCGGCGTGCGCTTCTCCGCCGTTCCGTAAGCGATGCCGCCGTCCATCGTTTCGTAAGACGACGCGCGCTCCAGATCCTCGGCATCATTCGCGTGCAGATTGACAGTCGTCAGCTGACCCGGCTTGCGCAAATGCACCTTGGCCCGCTGCATATCGAGCAGGATCGCTCCCTCCGTACCGCCGATTTTGATGTAATGCTCCGGCCAGCGGAAGCCCGATCCGTACTGCATCGTCCCGAGCGCCCCGTCCGGAAACTCCAGCGTCAGCAGCAGCACATCGTCTTCATCGCCGTAGCCTTCGCCTTGATGAGCAAGATTGCCGCCTGCCGCCGTGACGGCCACAGCCGGGCCCATGATCGATTGCAACAGATCAAGCTCATGAATATGGTGAAACAGATGACCGCCTGAGGTCGCCTGATTTTTTTTCCAGCTTACGTTGAGCTGCTTGTCCTCCCAGCCCGTTCGTTCGGCGTGAGCCACCAGCGGTTGACCGATTTCGCCGCTCTCGATCCACAGCTTGGCCTGGCGCACCCCATGCATAAAATGCATAATATGTCCCGCCATCAACAGGACGCCGGCATCCTTGCAAGCGCGAGTCATCGCCGCGCAATCGCGAAGTGTCAGCGCCACGGGCTTTTCACAAAACACATGTTTGCCGTAGCTGGCCGCAAGCAGCGCCGCCTCTGCATGCAAATGGCTGGGACTGGCAACTATCACCGCTTGAATGTCGTCGCGCTTGACCAGCGCTTCGAGCTCTTGCTCCTCGGCGCAGCCCAACTCCTCCGCCAGACTCGCGGCCCGGCTTCCTCCATATACAGCCGCTACACGCAGCCCCGCTATTCCATTGGCCGCGCGGGCCAACTCAGCGCCGAAATAGCCACAACCCACGACGCCAATACCCATGATGTTCATTGCCTTCCACTCCTTTTATCTACGGATCAGATCAGCCCTTCACGCTGCCGAGCGTAATCCCTTTCACAAAATATTGCTGAAATGCGACAAACACAACGAACACCGGCACAAAACCGAACGCGGCAGCAGCCATCTGCAGGCCGTAATTGGCCACATACTCCGTCACCATCGTGGCGATACCGACGTTGATCGTCATGCGAGTGTGATCGCTCAGCATCACCAGCTGCCATAAAAAATCGTTCCATGCATACGTAAACGTAAAAATCGCGAGCGCTGCCAGCGCCGGCTTGACCACAGGCACAAAAATGCGGAAAAACAAGCCTAATTCGCTGCAACCGTCGATTTTGCCCGCCTCCAATAGCTCCGTCGGAATTGAATGGCTGAACTGCTTCATCATAAATACGCCAAACGGCAAGCACACGGTCGGTAAAATGACGCTGGCCAGCGTGCCGACCAGATGCAGGTCGCGCATCATCGTAAACAGCGGCACGAGCGTGATCTGCCGCGGAATGAACATCACGACGACGATAACGGTAAACGCCCAGCCGGCGCCGGGAAACTTGCGTTTGGTCAGCGCATAGCCCGCCATCGCCGCAACCAGCAGCACAGCAGCCGTCGATACGGCCGAAACGACCACGCTGTTATACAACCAGCGAAAGATCTCGCCGTCGGCAATCAGCTTTTGGAAATTCGCCAGCGTCGGCGACGACGGAATCAGCTCCGGCGGAAATTTCATTGAAGAGGTCTGGTCCTTGAATGCGCCTGTGATCATCCAATACAACGGAAATATAAAAAATACGGCAAAAACCAGCAAGATCGCATCGGCGGCCAGCTTGCCCGCCCTCACAGCGATTCCCATATGAAAGCCTCCTTTCTTTAATACTCCACGTCGGATTTCATCAGCTTGAATTGCAGCAGCGCAACGACGGAAATCAGCGCCGTAATCACGATCCCCATCGCCGAGGCCAGACCCAGCTGTCCGTACACAAACGCGGTATTATACAGCAAATACATAATCGTCGAGGTCGCATAATTCGGACCTCCGCCCGTCAGCATCTGCACCACGATAAATGTCTGGAACGCCCAAATCGTCGTCATAACCAAAATATAAAGCGACGTCGGCTTCAGCAGCGGCACCGTAATGTGTATGAATTTCGACCAGACGGAAGCTCCGTCCAGATCGGCCGCCTCGTAATAATCCGGCGAGATGTTCCCCATGCCCGCCAGCAGCAAAATGATCGGCTGACCGACATTAAACGTCACAACGATCAGCACGAGCGCCGGAAGCGCCAAATGCTCGCTGGACAACCACGAAAAAGGTCCCAAATGGGCAAACGACAACAAATAGTTGGCTACGCCGCTGACCGGATTGTAAATCCACGCCCAAACGATCGATAAAATCACCTGTGATGCGACGATCGGCAAATAAAATGCGCCGCGGAAAAACGACGCCACATGCTTGCTTTTGTTGTAAATGACCATTGCTGCAAACATGGCAAAAATAAACGTCAGCGGCACAGAGCCGAATACAAAGCCAAGCGTATTGACGACGGAACGAATAAATACGCGATCATGAAGCAGCTGTGTGTAATTGCCCCAACCGACCCACGACTGCTGGCCGAGGCCGTAATCGAACAGGCTCAAATAAAACGCCCGCAGCATCGGATAAATTTCAAAGCCGAGAAAAAACACAGCAAAGGGTGCGAAAAACAACAGTCCGTGCCAAGAACGCCGCGCGGCTTTGGCCGGCAAAGCCGATTTGATGGCAGCCATTCAAAAGCCCCTCCTTTCTATTGCTTTCTTTGAAACGATCAAATACTATACCCCCGTATTGTATAAAATGAGGCCGACAAGGCCGCCTTGACGGTCTGCCGGCCAGCGGTGTGGCAGGCGCAGCGCTCCGGATGTGCGTGGTGCGTGGTACGCAGTATGCGGTACGCGGTATGCGGTATGCGGTATGCGGTACGCAGTACGCGGTACGCGGTGCGCAGTACGCAGTACGCTGTACGCGGTGCGCGGTACGCTGTACGCTGTACGCTGTACACGGTGCGCGGTGCGCGGTGCGCAGTACGCGGTACGCAGTATGCGGTACGCAGTATGCGGTACGCAGTATGCGGTACGCAGTATGCAGTACGCAGTATGCGGTACGCAGTATGCGGTACGCAGTATGCGGTACGCAGTATGCGGTACGCAGTATGCGGTACGCAGTATGCGGTACGCGGTACGCAGTATGCGGTACGCAGTATGCGGTACGCAGTATGCGGTACGCAGTATGCGGTACGCAGTATGCGGTACGCGGTACGTGGCACGCGACGCGGTACGTGGCACGCGACGCGGTACGTGGCACGCAACGCGGTACGTTATGCACGCCGAGCTCCCTGCGGTACACGGAATACGCGATGCAAAAAAACTGCGCGCCCTACGGCGTCCCTGCCACCCCTTACTCTTCGCATCATCGCTGCGAATTACTTGGCGCTGCGGCTAATAATTTCGTTCGCTTTGCTCACCCAGTCGTTCAGCGCCTGCTCCGGCGTTTTCGCCTTGGTCAGCGCCGCTTGCAGCTCCGGATAAAACGCCGCGCGCGTTTCCGCATAGCCCGGAACGTTCACGCCAACGTTGCCGGCGTATTGGAACAGCTTAATCGTCTTGGCCTGGAACGAATCTTCCTTATACTGCGTCGCCAGCGATTTGCGAGTCGGCACGACCGAAGGCAGCTCGGCGAATTTGGCCATATTTTCCTTGCTGTTGATAAACTGCGCGAATTTTTTTGCCCATTCGATGTTGACATCGTTTTTCGTCTTCCATACCCAGGTGCCGTATCCGAACAGCACAGAGTTCGTGCCTTTGCCGTCCTTGGTCGGATAAGGGACCAGATCGAGCTCAAACGGCTTGTTCGTACCGTCCTTGAACGATTTCTGGAAAGCGTCGATATGACCGATATTGCCCATCGTCATCCCGATTTTGCCCTGCGGGAACATGTTGTTGATCACCTCGGTCGCCTTCAGGCCAGCCGCACCGGGCGGCACAAGCTTCTGATCGACCAGGCTTGTATAAAATTTCAGCCCCTCGACACCATCCGGCGAATTGAGCACCGCCGTCTTGTTGTCGTCGCTGAACGATTTCGCCCCGAAGCCCCACAGCATCGCGTGGTGCCCTTGGTCGCCGCCGGTGTCCGCGGCATACATCGCATAGCCGTACGTCCCTTTGGCCGGATCGGTCACCGCTTGAGCCGCCTTGAGGAACTGGTCTGTCGTCCACGGCTCCATGTTTTTCGGTAACAGATCGAGCGCGCCTTTTTCCTTGAATAAATCTTTGTTGACGACGAGCCCGATCGCCGTTGTATTGTTCGGATAAATATAGACCTTGTCGTTTACGGAAACGCTTTTCAAAATCGCATCGTCAAAATCCGCCTTGTCGATGATATCGTCCAGCGGCACGAGCAGATCCTTGTAGGCATAAGACAACGGCCAGAAAATCGAGCCCTGCTGCACGTCCGGCAGCTGCCCCGTGTTGGCGGCAATGCTCAGCTTCTCGTTGATTTTGTCCACCGGAACAATCTCGCGTTTGATCGTAACGTTCGGATATTCCTGCTGGAAGCTGGCAACCATGTCGTCATAGAACTTGCCGTAAGCTTCAACGTCCTGAATAACCCACCACGTCAAATTCACCGGCGTTGCGGCTGCGGTCGGCGGCTGGTTCTCCGCACCGTTCGGGGTTGCGGCCGGCTTGTCGCCGCAGCCTGCGAGCAGTCCGAGCGCAAGCAGCATCGCCAATCCACCTGCAAGCGTTTTCTTCATTTGAGTGACCCTCCTGTTAGATAAAGTTTCTTCTTACATGCCTCATTATACCGAGCCGGCTGCATCCTCAGAAGAAACGGATCTTGGAGAAATCTTCACTTTGCTTGGCTGCCGTGCCCGTATATTCACAAAATAAAGATCCATGTTCATTTTCTTTAGATGCGGTAGGCAGCGCGAAATTGCTGGGGGCTTAAACCTTTGATTTTTTTGAAAATCCGCCCGAAATAGTTGACGTTTTCGTATCCAACCCGCTCGGCGATCGCATAGCCCGGCAAATCCGTATGCAGCAGTAGCTCGGCGGCTTTGTCGACACGCAATTGGTTGATATATTCCGAGAAACCGATCTGGGTTTCCTTTTTGAACAAATAAGACAAATAGCTTTCGTTGAGCTTCAGCCTGTCTGCGGCCAGCTTCAAGCTGATTTCTTCAGCGTAATGCTCCTGTAAAAAGCGCAGCAGCTCACGGATATCCTCGCGATGCGACTCGCGATGCCGCAAGCCTTCGCTGTCCGCAACGCTATCGAGCAGCCGCTCGAACCAGTCCAGCGCATCAGCCAGCTGCTGAAATTCGATGATCTGCCGATACGCCGGACGTTCCGCGGCGTCATGCTGCCCGCAGGGCTCTTCGCTAAACGCGGTTTCCCACTCTGCCTGGATCATGGACCACAGCTGCAAGCACCACTGGATGCAGGCGTCCTTGGGCAGCCGGGCGCGATCCAGGCGCTCAAACCATTCGTGCAGCCGCTGCTTGAGCTGCGGCAGCTGGAGTTGGCCTAGCTCGCGCTTGAAGACCAGCTCATCTGCTTTGCCGATCCGCACGGACTCAACGTCCGCCCGCGTTATGTCGCCCTTCCAGGTATAGACGCGCCCGATCCCTTCGTAGAATGAGCGGCCAGCCGCTGCGTCGGCTTGCTCGAACGCCCGCCGCAGCTGCCGATACCCGGAGCATACATCCGAGATGCCGATGCTAACGGTCAAATTGAGGAAGCGCTTGACCGCCTGCACGATCGCCCGACACGCCATCTCAAGCCCGTCGGCTTGCGCCGCGGCGTCCAAAGGCAGCCAGACGGCCAGCCCGTCGTGACCCAAATCGGCCACAACCGCAGCCGCCGCCACGCGCTCCAGCTCCTGCCCGACAAGCTGGAGCACGACCGGCCGAACCGAGCCTTCGGCTTTATCAGGGGCCGGATGCACGATAAGCCGCATCGCTTTATTGATCGCGCCAAGCGGCAGCGGGCAAGCGGCGGCAGCTTCATCGGCAGCGAACGCCGCAGCTGTTGCGGCTGCGGCGGCATTCGCCCCTGGCGGCACCGTTGCCGCAGTCGAAGCGGCCCCAGCGTCCGTGCCGGCAGGTGCGTTACCTGTAGCTGCGCTTACCGCCGCAGCGGCTGCTGCGCGATCGCTTTCCAGCAGCGTACGCAGCCAACGCCTAGCCCGCTCCTCTTCGCTGGCGGCTTCAGGCAGCTGCACAGCTTGCGGCGGGGCAAGCTGACTCTGCCTGATTTTGTGCGCCGTTTCCTGCAGCAGCTCCAGCAGCTCGTCCGGCTTCATCGACGCCTTGAGCAAGTAATCGTCGACGCCCAGCTTCATCGCCTTGCGCACATAATCATATTCGTCATGACTGCTCAACACAATGATCCGCAGCTGCGGGAATGCTTCCCGGACCCGCTCGATCAGCTCCAGACCGTTCATTTGCGGCATGACGATATCCGTGAGCAAAATATCGGGCCGCTTCTCTTCGATCAGCTGCAGCGCCTGCCGGCCGTCGGGCGCATCGCCGACATATTCGAACCCGTGCGCGCTCCAATCGATCATCGTTTTGACGCCAAGCCGCACCAAAATTTCATCATCAGCTAGCATAACCTTCATCGGCTTGCCTCCCCTTTTAGCCCCTTTTCCATCAGCTTCTGCGGCAGCCGAACGAGCACTTCCGTCCCTGCGCCCGGTTCACTGCGCAGCGAAAGCCCGAAGCTCTCGCCGAAGTGCAGCCGAATGCGATCATGGACATTTTTGAGCCCGACTCGCGTCGACCATTCTCCGTGCAGATCGCTCTCCAGCAGACGTTCGAGCTCCTCCAGCCGTGCCGGCGAAATGCCCGCTCCGTTATCGCGCACCGTCAGCAGCACGCAGTCATCCGCTACAGCAGCTTCGACTTCGATAATTCCTGCGCCGTCCAACGGCTCAATGCCGTACTGAATGCAGTTTTCCACCAGCGGCTGCAAGGTAAACTTCAGCATTTCCTGCGCGCGCAGCTCAGCCGGCAGAGTGGTGATGAGCGTTAATTTGTCGTCGTATTTCAGCTTCATCAGCGCGATATAGTTTTCAATATACTGCATTTCCTGCTCCAGCGAAATCAAATTGCCGCCCCGTCCGATACTGGCTTCCAGCATGCCGCCAAGGCTTGACAGCATATCGCCGATGTCCGACTCTTTGCGAATATAGGCCATCCATTTGATGTTATTGAGCGTGTTCAAAATAAAATGCGGCCGAATCTGCGCCTGCAGCGCACGAAAACGCAAGTCCTCCCGCTGCTGATACTGCTCCTTCAGCCGTTGGATCAGCTCGCGGATTTGCCTTGCCATCTCGTTGTAGGTGCGAATCAGCGTGGCAACCTCGCTGGGCCCTGACACAGCGATCACGCTGCGGAATTCGCGCTCTTGAATATCCTCCATCCGCTTGTTGAGCAGCTTGAGCGGCTTGGTAATCCCCCAGGAAATACTGAGCGTAATCGCCATAAACAGCAGGAAAATTCCGAGCACAATCGCTACATTCGTGCGACGAATCGCAAAAATTTCATGAAAAACCGTATCGTAAGGAATCAGCTGCACCAGCTTCCAGCCGGTTTCGGTAATCGTATCATAGTTGACAATCCATTTGCCGCGCTCATCGCTGACGATCGACTGACCCTTGCGCTGCTTGAGCGCCTCCTGCAAATACGCCTTACCGGCCGATCCGCTTTCGCCGCCGGCAGCGGACGGCCCGGCAATCATCTGCCCGCTTGCATCCAGCAGCGCAACCTCGCCGTCGAGCGGCGTCAAATATTTGCGCAAATCCGGTTCGGCTACAGCAAACAGCAGCACGCCGATGTTGCGGTTCGTCTGCAGATCGGTCATGCTTTTGACCAGCGTAATTAGCGGCTTTTTATCGGAATACACGTAAGGCTCACCAAGCAGCTTCCACTGTAATTGAAAAGGCGCTTCAGCCGCCTCCCGATACCATGAAGTGTTAACATAAGCGCTATACAAATCCTCGGTCATGTAACGGTTGCTCAGCCAATGCCCGTTCAAATCGAGCAATGTCACATAGGTTTCCGTAAAATAAGAGCTGAACTGCTTATTGATTACGACGTCCTGCAGCCTTAGCCGCTCGTAATCGCTGTAGTGCTCCGGGTGCTGCAGCAGCTCGGTTACCTCCGGGTGCGTGGAAATAGCTACAGCCTGACGCAGCATATCGTCGAGAAACAGCGCGATATCGAAATTCACCTGGGTCAGCGCTTCCTGGGAAGCGTCGCCGATCTTTTGCTCAATCACCCGTTCCAGCGGACGATCCAGCCAATAATAGCTCACAAGAAAAGGTAAAATCAGAAATAACAATATGGAAAAAAAGATGCGGTTGCGTATGGAATTCCAGCCTTGCAGCAGCTTCATGATGATGGCCCCGTTTGCTTCAGAATGAGAATGTCGATTGTAGCTTGCCCCGTTTACGACTCACTAGCCCGCCGCGACGGCAAAAAGCCCGAGGGCAGTCATGCCTGCGCACGCTGATCTCGGGCCGCTGTTATCGTCGTTTACTCCGCCTCCTCCGGCCCGGCAGCGGACAGCCAGAACGTAAACGCCAGATCGCTGTCGGACGGAATGCGGTATTCGGCATGCACGGGGGCGCCCCAGCTGTCGTCGCCGCCGACGCCCATCTGCCGGCCGGCCACGGTAACGACGGTGTAATGCACCGGCGGCAGCTCATGGGCGTGCGCGGCGTGCTCCAGCTCGAAGGCCGTATACGGCGAGATGCTGCATTCGACCGGCGCTCCCGGCGATGCCGCTATGCGCAACCCGCTGCCGTCCTCCGGCCGGGAAATCGTCACGCGGCGTACGCCTGTGCGGTTGCCGGACTCCTGCGGCACGAGATAACGTGCCGGAAGCTCGGCAACGTCGCGCCGGAACAGCCCGAGACGCGCGCCGTGCTGCCGGTCGGCGTAAGTCTCCTCCGGGCCGAGCGCGTACCAGTCCGTTTGGCTATATTCGGCCGACAGCTTGAACGAGAGCGCAAAAATCGGCAGCTCAGGCAAGCCGGCAGCGCCGTGATAGCGGCTCTCTACCTTGACGCGACCGTCGCCGTGAACCATGTAAATCACCAGCACGCGGATGTCCGGATGGATCGCAAAGCGGTAATCGAACGCCACGCTGACGCGGTCCGCCGCTTCGCGGTTCAGCTCGATGCCCGCGCAGCGGCGGGCCAGACTGGCCGCATACCACAGACCGGCCGTATAGCCAAGCCCCGCACCCTTATCGTTATCGGTCGTGGCCCGCCAGAACAGCGGCACAGGCGGAGCCTCGATCATTTCCCGCCCGCCGTAGCGTAGCGAAACCAGCGAACCGACTGCACGCGAGAACAAAACGGTGAAGCCATTGCCCTTCACGCCAATGTTGACGTCGCCTTCGACAACCTCCA
The DNA here is from genome assembly GCF_004514475.2 of Paenibacillus athensensis. Taxonomy (GTDB): domain Bacteria; phylum Bacillota; class Bacilli; order Paenibacillales; family NBRC-103111; genus Paenibacillus_AL; species Paenibacillus_AL athensensis. The sequence goes on from NZ_MYFO02000019.1 coordinate 49,507, forward strand.
GCGCTGTTGGGGCCGGATCGGGCGCAGGCGGGCAGGGCGCGGTCCCGTCTGCATGGGCCCAAGCGCCGGCTGCCGCGGCGACTTGCGTTGTCTCGGCCCCGCTGCGTCCGGCTGGCGCGGCATCGTTCGCCGCTTCGCTGCCCGCCGGGATGGGGGCCGCATCGCCTGCATCACGACCGGCAGCATCGCCCGCCTCATCGCCGACCGCACCGCCCTCCGCGCTGCCTGCTCCACCGCCCGCGTAGTCGCGTGCCGCCGCCGCTCCCGCCGCTGCGCCCTCTGCGCCACCCGCCGCCCGCGGCGTAGCCAGAGCGGCTTCGCCGAAGGCCACCTCGTGGCCCGCTTCGGCCCACGGCGACGCTGCCTTCAGCTTGAGCGACGCGTGCAGCACCAGCTCGCCGTCTTCGCCGCGGCCCACAGGTGCAACGCCGCCGCGCGCCGCCGCTTCCGGCAGCGCAATCGTCACGCGCGTCTCGCTTAACGGCTCGACGCGCACGTCGGCCTGCCAGACGCCCAGCTCCCGCCCGTCGCGGAGGAGCCGGTATTCCAGCAGCAGGCCGTCGCCGTTCGTGAACAGGCTGTCGTTCACGATGCGAATGCTGTCTTGCTGCGGCTCCAGCCGGAAATTCTGATAGACGAATTTCACCTCCTGCAGCTTGGGCGTCGGCGTCCGGTCGGCATAGACGATGCCGTTGCCGCAAAAGCTGTAATCGGAGGGCCGATCGCCGAAATCGCCGCCATAGGCGAGAAATTCGCGGCCGTAGCGGTCTTTTTTGACCAGAGCCTGGTCGCTGTAGTCCCAAATGAATCCGCCTTGATACATCGGATACTTGCCTGCAAGCTCCGTATATTTGTGAATGCCGCCGACGGAATTGCCCATCGCATGCATGTACTCGCAGCTGATATACGGCTTGTCCGGCTCCGCCGCCAAATACGCCTCAATATCGGCCGGCTTGGCGTACATCCGGCTCTCCATGTCGCTGGTGTCGTTGAACGCCCGATTGTGGAACACGCCCTCGTAGTGGACGAGCCGGCCCGGATCGGCAACGCGGAAATAATTCGACACCTCCAGCAGCACCTCGCCCGCATACGATTCATTGCCGCACGACCAGATCACGATCGACGGATGATTTTTGTCCCGCTCCAGCATCGACACAGCCCGGTCCAGCACAATATCCCGCCATTCCGGCTTGCTGCCGGGAATGTTCCACGACGGTTCAACCGCGCCCAGCTTCTGCCAGGAGCCGTGCGTCTCCAGATTCATCTCGTCGATCACATACAGCCCGTATTCGTCGCACAGCTCGTACCACAGCGTCTGATTCGGGTAATGGGACGTGCGCACGGCGTTGATGTTATGGCGCTTGAGCATCGCAATATCGCGGCGCATATCGTCTTCCGTAATGGCCCGCCCGCGGCGGCAGTTAAATTCGTGGCGGTTAACGCCCTTGAACACGATCCGCTTGCCGTTGATTTGCATCAGCTTGTCCTTCATTTCAAAACGCCGGAAGCCGACGGGCTGCCCGATCGCTTCGACCGTGCGGCCGTCGCCATCAAGCACCGTTACATAGGCGCGGTACAAATACGGGTCCTCTGCGCTCCACGTGCGCACCCCATCCAGCTCCGCCGTCAGCGTCAGCTTGCCGCCCTCGAACGTGCCGCGCCCCGCGGCCACCGCCCGGCCCGCAGCATCGCGCAGCTCCAGCTCCGCCGCGGCCGGACCGGCGCCGGGATCACGCATATCCAGTTCCAGACGCAGCAGCCCGCGGGCATACGTATCGTCCAGACCGGCCTGCACCCGCACGTCCCATACGTGCAAACGGGGGGCGGCAAACAAATACACCTCGCGAAAAATGCCGGAAAACCGCCAGAAATCCTGATCCTCCAGCCAACTGCCCGTGCTGTATTGATACACCTCGACAGCCAGCTTGTTCTCGCCTTCGCAGATAAACGGTGTCAGCTCAAACTCGGACGGGGTAAAGCTGTCTTCGCTGTAGCCGACGAATTCGCCGTTCAGCCACACATACAAAGCCGATTCCACACCTTGAAACGAAATATATAAAGGTTGTCCGGCCAGCGCGGGCGGGACTTCGAAATGCTTGACATAGCTGCCGACCGGATTGCGTCCCCGCGGCAGCGCAGGCGGGCGGATATCCTCCGTGCCATCCCACGGATACATGGTGTTGACGTATTGCGGTGCGCCCCAGCCCTGCAGCTGAATATGACCGGGCACTTCAATCTCAGCCCAATCCCGGCAGGAGTAGTCGGTCCGATAAAACGCCGCCGGTCGTTGATCGGGATGCTCGGAATAGCTGAACTGCCACGCCCCGTTCAAGCTGTGGCGCAGCGGCATCGGGCCATCTGCTTCAGCCTCGGCCAGCGTACTGTAATAGCGGTGATCGGAATGCGCATCGAGCCGATGGACCCGATAAACGCCCGTATCGCCAAGCCAAGCCAGTAAATCGTCGTTGTTGTTGTTCATATGCGGCTTCCCCCTTGGAAACGATTTCAACTGAAATCGGCTCCTCCGTCGCTCGAAATGGCCGATCTTCTACCACATTGTAGCATGAACGGGGGACGCGTCCAAAGACAAACCGCCCGCACGGGTGGAAACGAGCTTCCCGCCGGCAGGCGGCTTCTTGCCTATAGAGTTACAATCCGCGCGACGAGGAACGGTTGCGGAAGCGGGCGAGCAGCCCTTTGGAGAAACGGGCGATGACGCCAAAGCCGATGATCAGCACAATCCACAGCTTTTTGAGCAGCAGCACCACCACCGCGAGCAGCCCGACCTTTTTGGCGACAGCAAGTCCCGCTCCCCCCAGAATCAATGCCGTCAGGCCGTATTTGGACACCTTGTCCTTGGCTGGATTGAAATCCTCGTAACGCTGGCCCTGCACAACATTCAGCTTGGGCAAAATCTGCTCGGCCAGCACCTTCTGATCCGCAGCCCGGTGCGCCGGGTCGGACACGAGCACAGCCGAAATATAACCCGTGCGCGTCAACAGCCGCACATTATAGTTCACAAGCTCTTGCTTCTGCGCATCTTCTCCCAGCATCGACCACGTCAAATTATGGTGCTGCTCCTCATAAAACGGCGCAATATCCCAGCCTGTAACAAACAGTTGGTCCTCGGCCGCCCGCTCCTTGTTGCTTTTCTCCGTCCCTTCGCGATAGGCCTTCAAAATGCCCTTGGCGTCAATCTCCGTCTTCTCTTCGTCGCTGATATGACCGGCGTCCTCATATTCAAACAGCACCTCCCAGCCCGCCTGCTCGTCAAGCGGAAATACCGCGCCGATCTCTTGACCGGACGATTGATTGTGGCTGTCGGTCAGCATCTTGCGGGTATTGTCCGCATCCAGAAATACGAATTCGCTGCCCAAATCCAGCGTCGCCATCTTGCCGAGCGATACTGTCTTACCGCCCGCTGTCCATTGATACTGCGCTTCGCTCTCGGCTCCCGCGCTGCCGCTGAGCGCCACGGCCCCGATCAAAGCTATTGCCGCTGCTTTCCAAACCTTCATGTTCAAATCCCCCTGATCTTCTTCTGTATGATATATCAAACAATATGCTCTCACTATAGTACATGGCTCCATAAAAATCCAGCTTTTTTCAAATATCAAAAAAAAACCGCCTATACCCAGGCGGCTCTGTCGTCATGCGTGCTGCTGAACGAATGGTCAGCGATCTTTTATCAACTTCATTCCCCGTCGCTCTCGTACTCCAGAATATCGCCCGGCTGCCAATCCAAAGCTTTGCAAATTGCTTCCAGCGTGGAAAAATGAATATATCCAATCATTTATCGTTTTACAATAAATAATTATTGTTTTTCGTAATAAAACAGCTTGAAAAACAGGCGCTACAGGCACTGCTCAGCCTTGGCCGCTCCCCTGCGCCGCTTGCTCCCGCTTGCGATACGCCGACGGCGTGCAGCCGAAATGCTGCTTGAACACGGCGATAAAATAGCTCAAATGATGGAAGCCGGTATCCAGCGCCACATCCATCACCTTGGCCGAGCCTCCGGCCAGCAGCAGCGCCGCCTGCTGCACTCGCACCTGATGCAAATATTCCATCGGGGTCTGCTGGGTCAGCTCTTTGAAAAAACGGCATAAATACGACTCGTTCACCGACACGAGCGCGGCCAGCTCCCCGAGGCGGATCGGCTCGGCGTAATGCTCCTGCATATAACGGGCGACGGTTTTCAGCCTTTCCAGCTTCAAACGGTCGGCAGCGGACGCCGCCGCGCCCGGCGCGGGACCGCCCAGCCGCAACAGATTCGCAACAAGCTGCTGCAGCAGACCGCGGGTCAGCAGCTCGAACACCGGCGCAGCGGCTCGCTGCGCTTCGGCTGCCTGCTGCAGCAGCGCGAGCAGCCCGGCATGTTCCGGTTCGCCCGGCCGCCAGTGGACGGGCACGGTATAACGCCCGCGCAGCAGCGGGTCCAGATACGTTTCATAAAGCGGATCACCGGGACCGCCCAGTAGGCCGGAATGGAACACAACGGCCACAAACGAGCATTCCTGCCCGTCCGTTGCGAATCCGGCATGCAGCTCGCCGCTGTTGATGAACACCGCTTCGCCCGCCTTCAGCTCGTATTCGGCCAAGCCGACGCGCAGCACCGCCCGCCCCTGCGTCAGCATAAACAGCTCCAGCTCGTCGTGCCAATGCAGGGGCAATAACGGCACATCCGGCGGACAAGCGATATCGTAGACGCTTACAGGGTGCAGCGGGCTGCCATGTTGTCTTTTTTCACGCAGCAATTCCTTGTTCATCGGACTTTTCTCCCCGGTACGACAGCATCCTGATTTTAGATGGCCGCATATGTCAAAATCCTGTTATTTTTGCACAAAATAATAAAAGAAAACGTCACTAAGTATCAATATGATTATAGTATAGATCGGAACAAGGAGGTAGTTCCCGTGAAATTTTCTCATGGCTACTGGCTGGTGAAGGATGGCTTCACCGTTCAGCCGGCAATCGAGGTCCGCGAGTTGCAAACCACTAGCGAGAGCCTCACCGTATTCAGCGCTACACGCGCCGTTCGCCACAAGGGCGATACGCTGAACAGTCCGCTGCTGACAGCCGAAATCAGCGCGCCCCGGCCCGACGTCATCCGCGTGCGCTGGACGCGGCATAGCGGTCGGCGAACGGCCGGACCTGCTTTTACGCTTCATCTGGAGCCGAATTCGCCCGCAGCCGTCACCGAAGACGCAAACAGCGTGACGCTGACAAGCGGACGCCTGAGCGTCACGATCGCCAAAACCGGCCCCTGGTCGGCGGAATTTCGCTATGACGGGCGCCGTTTGACCGGCTCGGGCGTTAAAGGACCGGCGCACATCACCGATGCGGACAAGCTGACCTACATGCGCGAGCAGCTCGATCTGGGCGTTGGCGAGCATATTTACGGCCTCGGCGAGCGCTTTACCCCGTTCGTCAAAAACGGTCAGGTCGTCGATATCTGGAACGAAGATCCGGGCACCAGCAGCGAGCAGGCGTACAAAAACGTGCCGTTTTATTTGTCAAGCGCCGGCTACGGCGTGTTCGTCAACCATCCCGAGCGCGTCTCGTTCGAAATCGGCTCCGAGGTCGTATCCAAGGTGCAGTTCAGCGTACCGGGCGAAACACTGGACTATTGTATCATCGGAGGCGCGACGCCCAAGGATGTGCTGAAGGGCTATACGGCGCTGACCGGCCGGCCGGCTTTGCCCCCGCCGTGGTCGTTCGGGCTGTGGCTGACGACGTCGTTTACGACGGATTACGATGAAGCGACGGTCAACCGCTTTATCGACGGGATGGCCGAGCGCGATTTGCCGCTGCATGTGTTCCATTTTGACTGCTTCTGGATGAAGGAATATCAGTGGACCGATTTTGAGTGGGACCCGGCCGTGTTCCCCGATCCGGCGGGCTTGCTGCAGCGCTTGAAGGAACGGGGCTTGCGCATATGCGTCTGGATCAACCCATATATCGGGCAAAAATCACCCTTGTTCCGCGAAGGAATGGAGCGCGGTTATTTGCTCAAGACGGCCGATGGCGACGTCTGGCAGTGGGACCAGTGGCAAGCGGGCATGGGCATTGTCGACTTCACCAACCCCGAATCGGCCGCTTGGTATCAGGCGTTTTTGCGCCGGCTGATCGCAATGGGCGTGGACAGCTTCAAGACCGATTTCGGCGAGCGTATCCCTACGGACAACGTCGTCTATCATGACGGCTCCGATCCGCTGAAAATGCACAATTATTATTCGTTTTTATATAATCAAACGGTGTTTGAAGCGCTGAAAGCGACGCTCGGCCCAAACAAGGCGATGGTATTTGCCCGCTCTGCTACCGCCGGCAGCCAAATGTTCCCCGTCCACTGGGGCGGCGACTGCTCGGCGACCTATGCCTCTATGGCCGAAACGCTGCGCGGCGGCTTGTCGCTCGGCTTGTCCGGCTTCGGCTTCTGGAGCCATGACATCAGCGGGTTTGAGCGGACCGCGCCGCCGGACATTTACAAGCGCTGGGTCGCCTTTGGCCTGCTCTCGTCGCATAGCCGCCTGCACGGCAATGAATCGTATCGCGTGCCTTGGCTGTTTGACGAGGAGGCGGTGGACGTGCTGCGGCATTTTACGCGGCTGAAATGCTCGCTGATGCCGTATTTGTTTGCGGGAGCCGTGGAAGCGACGGCAAGCGGCGTGCCGCTGCTGCGGGCGATGGCGCTGGAGTTCCCCGAGGACCGCACCTGCCTGCCGCTGGATACGCAGTACATGCTGGGCGAGCGGCTGCTCGTTGCTCCGATATTCAACGACCGTGGTCTTGTCAGCTACTACGTCCCGGCCGGACGCTGGACGGAGCTGCTGACCGGCCGCATCGTAGAGGGCGGGCGCTGGTATGACGAGCAGCATGGGTACATGACGCTGCCGCTGCTGGTGCGTCCGAACAGCCTGATTGCCGTTGGCGCCAACGACCGGAGACCGGACTACGACTACGCCGACGGAGTGACGCTGCAGCTGTTCGAGCTGGCGGACGGCGCAACGGCTGCAGCCGCCGTCCATGATCCTGACGGCGTCGCGACGCTCGCCGTCCGTGCGGCGCGTTCGGGACGCCGCATCGAGATTACGGTAGAACGGGGCGACGCCCCGTTCACCGTGCTGCTGCGCGGCGTAACGCAGCTCGCCGCTGTGCACGGCGGCGCGTGGGCGCGCCACGAGCTCGGCGCGGCGGTGACGCCGGAGCGTGGCGCGCGGCGCGTGCTCGTGGAGCTGTAGCGCGCGGGAGATGCCGGGCGCGGTGGGCTCTGCGAGGACGCGCGGACGCTGGGACGGGCGCGGGCTGTACGCGGGACGCAGGCGCTAGGACAGACGCGGAAGGGCTGAGCGAGGGAGCTTGAGGGCCAGGACAAGCGCGGGTGGGCTACGCGAGTGGCCCAGCGTAGCCGCCAGCGCATAGAGCGTGCAAGCGCAGCACATACGCACCTCAGAACTGGGCGGGACGCAAGCCCGTGCCGAAATCAGGCTGCCCGCAGGGGCAACTTGCCAGGCTGAAGCCGCCTCCGCGAGCGAGCGGCTTCAGCCCAACAACAAACGGCCTTTCGTGCAGACTGCATCAGCGTCTGCGCGAAAGGCCGTTTGTTTTGCGCCGCCGGCGAGCAAAAGCCCGCTGGGTCGGACCAGGCCACAGAGCATCTGCGCTCCGCTCTTGATCTTGATCTTGATCTTGATCTTGATCTTGATCTTGATCTTGATCTTGATCTTGTCCCGCTTCCTCCTTCCCTGCCCAGTTTTTGCTCCTACCTTGCCTTGCCTTGCCTTGCCTTACCTTACCTTACCTTGCCTTGCCTTACCCTGCCTTGCTCTGCCCTACCTTGCCCTACACCTGCTCCTACTCCTGCTCCTGCCTTGCCGGGCCTTGCCCCGCCCCAGCCTGCCGACCGCCGCCTGCGCTACCCCTGGCGCGTCTGCCCCGCAGCCGCCGCGCCCGCAGACAGCTCGCCGCATTCGCGGAAGGCGAGCTGGCGGCAGCCCGCGCAGCGTTCCGGCGCGAGGCAGCCCAGCGCATAGACGAGCGCTTCGCCCGTCTGCGCAAAAATCCGCTGCTCGCCGATCCGCGCGGCGAGCCCGGTGCGGCGCAGCAGGCTGCGCGGCTGCGCCTGCACCTCCGACAGCAGCACGATACCGCCGAGCTTGCCGAAATGGCGAACGATGCCCTCCAGATACGCCTCTCCGGTCGTATCCATATAGGGCACGTCGCCCATTTTGAGCAGCAGCACCTGCGGCCTGGCGGGCATGTCGGTCAGGATTGTGCGCTCGAACAGGTTCGCCGCGCCGAAAAACAGCGGGCCAGCCACCGTATAGATGCTGATCTGCGGGCAGCTTCGCTCAGGGCTCGCCGAGTGGGCGGCGACCTTGCGGTCCCTGTGCGCCGGATCGGGCAGCACCTTGGACAAACGCATCAGCTCGCTCATCCGCTTGATGAACAAAATCCCGGCCAGCGCCATACCAGCCTCCACAGCCGTCGTCAAATCGGCAAATACGGTCAGCGCAAACGTCAGGAGCAGCACCAGCGCGTCGGCTGTTTTGCTTTTGAGCAGATGAATAAAGGCATGGCGCTCGCTCATATTCCACGCTACGACCATCAGAATCGGCGCCATGCTCGCCAGCGGAATCCGCGAGGCGTACGGGGCGAGCAGCACCAGCACAAGCAGCACGACCAGCCCGTGCACGACGCCGGAAAGCGGCGACTGCGCCCCGCTGCGGATGTTCGTCGCCGTGCGGGCAATCGCCCCGGTTGCTGGGATGCCGCCCAGCAGCGGCGCGACCATATTGGCGATGCCTTGGCCGATCAGCTCGCGGTTGCTGTTATGGCGCGTGCCGCTCATTCCGTCGGCGACGACCGCCGATAACAGCGATTCGATGCCGCCGAGCATCGCAATCACAAACGCCGGTCGGATCACCTCCCCGATATGGACCAGCGACAATTGCGGCAGATGCAGGCCGGGCAAGCTGCGGGGAATGTCCCCGTAGGTCGAGCTGATCGTGGCGACATGACCGGGATACAGCAGCGACGCCGCTGCCGTCGAGACAACGATACCCAGCAGCGAAGCGGGAACGCGCGGCCACACCTTGGGCGTCAGCAGCAGCGCCCCCAGACAAAGCGCTGCCGTCAGCACGCTATAGCCGTTCATCGTGTACAGATGTTGTCCCAGCTCCTTCATGCTCGCCCAGAACGTCCGTTGAGCTTGCAAATGCGACAACCCGAGAAAATTGGCGATTTGTCCAGCGAAAATCGTCACGGCAATCCCCGCCGTAAAGCCGACCGTTACCGGACGCGGCATATATTGAATGACGCCGCCCAGCTTGAACAACCCCATCAGCACCAGCAGCACCCCGGCCATAAAACCGGCAATCAGCAAATTCGCATAGCCGTATTGCAGGACGATGGCGAGCACAATCGGAATAAACGCCCCCGTCGGTCCGCCGATCTGAAACATGGAGCCGCCAAAAAGCGAAATCAGTACGCCGGCAACAACCGTCGTATACAAGCCGTATTCCGGACGCACGCCGGAAGCGATGGCAAATGCCATGCCAAGCGGTATGGCCACAATGCCCACAAGCAAGCCGGCCAACAAATCCTTGCGGAGTTTGCCTAGATCGTATCCGACAAACCTGCCGCTGAATCGAAGCTTCACAAGCAGCACCACCATGTTTAAATATTTGATTATTTGAATATATAAAAAATCATATATTTAAGCCATATTCCTGTCAACGCCTAAAAAACTCCTTTCGAAACTCCGGTCGATGCCATCAAAAAAAGAGCCGGACCTTCGTCCAACCCTTCGTCTGGCAACAGCTTATTGATTTTTTATATGCTCCAAAAGCGTGATGGCATTGACAAGATGATTGTCAAAAATCCGCTTGGCGACCTGCAGCAAATCCTTGATCAGCGGGTCCGTCAGCGAATAGACAACCGTCGTGCCGTCCTTCGTTCCGCGAACGACGTTTTTGCTGCGCAGCACAGCGAGCTGCTGGGACACGGCCGATCCCTCGCTGCCGAGAATCGTCTGGATCTCATTGACGTTCCTCTCGCCTTCGGCCAAAATCTCCAAAATCCGAATCCGCAGCGGATGCGCTAACGCTTTGAAAAAGTCGGCTTTAAACTGCTGAATCTCCTGATACATCGCGCTCTCCTCTAACAGCCTTAGTCAATACTCCTATCATAGCACACAAAGCAAGCGAAATCATGAGCGGACGGAAGGTTGGTTTTGCTTTTGCCCGCCCGTTTCCGTTATAGTATAAATAATTCATAACCAAAAAATCAAATATTCAAAAATTTGCATATAAAAAGGTCGGGATCCCTGTGTCCATCAACGATGAGGACATTTATGTCGTCTCGCGCAGCTATATGATTGATCTGGGCCTGCGCGCCTTGGCCGGTCTGGGAGCCGAAAGCGTGTGCCGGGTATGTATCGGCTGCGGCGGCTCCTGCTGCCAGAATTGCGGACATCTGCGCCCTGGCGTCGGCTGCCAGAGCCGCAATACGAGCTGTACGGCTTGGCTGTGCGGCTATTTAAAGCTGCTGTTCTTCAAGTCCGGCGTGCTCACGGCATGGGATGCATTCTGGGAGCAGGTGCCGGGACTAGCTTTCCGTCACGATACGACGCCGTCCTGGGTGACGATGTCTGTTTCGTTGGAGCCGCTGTCTCTGCCTCATCTCGGAGAGGCGCTGGCCCGCGATTTAAGCCGGATGCTTGGCTCGGGCCGCTCCAACGTCGATTTCGTCGTGCTCGCCGGCGAGCTTGACGAATTGATCGACGAAATCTGTTTTGCCGGCAGCTCCGAAATCGCTGATCATTACGTCCGTAAGCTCGATCTGGCGATCGAGGGCTTGACCGAATTTCGTCAGGCGCTGAGTCAGCTTGATGCTCGCCAGCACCTGCCGGAATAGGCGGATGCCCGGAACCGGATAGGCTTTGGCACAATATAATATTCCATATTTATTCAATATGAGGAGTTGTTATTGTGACTGATGAAGGCTTACTCTGGAACGATCCGGATATAGATACGGACCCTTATCATTTTTATGAAATTGAAGAACGTGTAACCGCCTATCGATGGGACCCGCAAACGAACTCGTATGTGGCCGAGCAGCGCGCCCCGATCAAAATGTGCTATAAAAAAGGGCCCTTCGGCGTCAAAATCCCGTATCCCTGCACAGGCTCGGGCGGATCAGCCGGATCGGGCCAACCCGGTGAGCAAGCCCCTCCCAAGGGACGTTATGAAAAAACGTTGTTTTCCTTCGAGTATCCGGAATTCAAAATGGCAACCTGTGTCACCGGATGGACGTGGATCCCCTGCCCGACCCTCTCCAACCCCGGCAGAAAGTGCAAGCAAGAAATCAAAATGCCTTGTTCCAAAACGAGAAAAAGCCGCTTTCGCGTCTACGCCGAAGTCACCTACCCCGCTACGCTGGAAGAAGCGATCAAACGGGAAATCGAAAATTGCCACCTCATCGCGGCAGGCATAGCTACCAGCGTAGTTGTCGATGCGGCAAGCGCCTCCAGCGTGGTAGGCCCGCAAGCAACCATAGCAGCGGCGATCGGCGCCATTCCAGCGGCTCTGCGCGCCTATCTGGATTCTTTTGTCAAATGTATAGAGGGCTTGAACGTCTCCGATGCCGTCAAACGGGAAATCAAGGCGGACGTCAAGCATGGCACTACGGTCGTCTCCGATTGGCGCGATGTCACTGCCGAAACGCAGTCCGGCTCGCCGGCAAACATGCCTTTCCATTCTGGCTATCGCATCGATGCGCCCCTCTGGCCGCATACCAACTGGACGTATGCCTACGCTGCAGCCAACAGGCCGGTTTGCTTGCCATACAGCTATGAACCGCTCTATTCCCGTCTTCAGTCTCACGACGGTCCTCTTGTTTGAAACAGCCTGCAAGCACCGAAACGCCACAAGCTCGCATGAGATAAGGATGTCATCATCCGCTGTCTCGTGCGAGCTTTTTGCCGGTTCCGGCGCCAGCGCCGCTTTATACGCCGCCTTCCCGGACCGTGGCGAAAGCAAGCGTTATTTCATAATCAACCGCACCGCGACGATCAGCAGCATGACCGCCAGCACCTTCATCAGCGCACCGGCAGGCAGCTTTCTGGCAAGCCGCGCTCCCAGCTGTCCCCCTATCAGCGCGCCAGGCGCAAGAAACAGCACCTTGAACCAGTCGATATTGTGCAGCAGCCCGTGAGTGACCGTGCTGCACGCGGCCGAGAGCACGATTTGCAGCATGGATGTAGCCACGGCAATATGCGGAGGAAAAGCAAGCAGCAGCGTCATCGTCGGGACCATCAGACTGCCGCCGCCAACGCCGAACAGACTTGAGAGAAAGCCCGTCACAAAGCTGATCAGCAAGCCCGTAGGGCGATGGTACGCATATTCAAAGCGTTCCCCCTTGCCGTCGACAATCGTTCTCGATACAGTTGGCGGCAGCGGCCAGCGCAGCGGCTGCTTGGGCTTGAACAGCAGCAGAACGGAAACGAAGGCGAGAAAGCAGCCAAAGCCCGTAAAAAACATCCCGCCCGTCAGCTTGCCGACCAGAACGGCTCCCAGAATCGAGCCGGGAATCGAAACTGCGGCAAACCGCAATGCCGCATCGTAGTCGATCCGCTGTTGCCGGGCGTACGCAGCCGTGCTGGAAAGCGAATTGACCAGCAGCATGGCCATCGACGTGCCCGATAAATGCGCCGGCAGCATGCCCGGAAATAAAAAGGTTAACGCCGGAACGACGATGAACCCGCCGCCCAATCCGACCAGCGAGCCGGAAATGCCTGCGGTCAGTCCAACCAGCATCAGCAGCAGCGCCGTTATCATCACTCATCCCTCCAAAAGAACCGGCCGGTCCAGAACACGTCCCGCAGCCAGTCCCGCTGCTGCGCTGTCAGACCGGCGTCTGCTTCCAGTTCGGCAACAATCGCTTCCCGCTTGCGAAGCTGTGCGGACATGCGTGCGCTTGCCTTCTGCTCATCGGCATCCAGCTCCAGAATCGCTGGCCCCCCGGCGGTGTCCGCCTGCCAGCTGTCCCAGCGCGGGAGCCCGGCTCCGTTCGGATTGCCGCTGTGCAAAAACCGCTTGAGATAGCCGCGCAGCAGCGCCGTCAGCGCCGCCCGGCCGGATTTGCCTGTCGCGGTCAAATAGCCGTCGCGATACGGCGCTTCAATCACGGTCTCGTCGCCCGTATAGAACATCATATCGATGCCGTGAAACGCACCGATCGGCAGGCCGTATACACCATCCGTCACCGCCGCATCGCTCCCCCACCGGAAGCGGTAAGCGTAGACGGGAGGTTGTCCGGGAACCGCAGCCAGCCGTTCGGCCGGCTGCTCGGCATTGAAGCTGCCATACAGCGCGTTGCTGTAGCTGAGCGCTTGCTCGTAGAGCCCTTTCGGCCGTTCCGCCGGCAGCCCCGCAGCGGCCATAATCGACAGCCCGAACAGCGCGAACTCGGCAGCCGTGCTGCCGATCAGCAGAGGAACCTGCGCGTATCCGCCTGCAGCCAGCCGATTAAAGCCGCCTGCTGGAAGCACATAGCCGTCTGTAAAGAGCTGCGGAAACTCGCCCATATGAATCGGCGAGGACTCGTACACGCCGGCAAAGCAGTCCGCGCTCAAGCTGCGCAGCCAGTCGGCTATACGTTCTGCGGGCTGCGCCGCCAGCCAGTCAGCCGCCGCCTGCTCGTCGCGGGCTTCGCCGCTGCGCACCCGCAGCTTGCGCATCACCTGCTCCGAACGCTCGTCGCCCAGCCGCGGGTCCGCAGTGGTCATTCCCCCGCTCAGCACAACCGCTTGCCGGAATAATCCGCGGCCCAGCGGCGATAGGCAAGCGGCCAGCACATTCCGCGCCCCGGCCGAATGACCGCCCAGAGTCACGCGCTCCGGGTCGCCGCCAAATGCGCGAATATTCGCCTGCACATAGCGCAGCGCGCACAACAGGTCCAGCAAGCCGTAATTGCCGGAATCGTCCAGCGGATCGCCGGTGCGCAGCGCCGGATGGCGAAAAAAGCCGAATGCGCCCAGACGGTAATTCAGCGACACCACCACGCTGTCCGTTTCCCGGGCCAATGCCTCGGCGGCAAGATCTTGACCGGAGCCGCCGAGATTGCCCCCGCCGTGAGCAAAAACCAGCACCGGCAACCCCGTCTGCGCATGATCGGGCCGCCAAATGTTCAGATACAAACAATCCTCCCCGCCGACGACCGCGCCCTCAACGCCCTGTGTGCAAATATTTCCGTAATGCAGCGCATCGCGGCTGCCGTCCCATGCCGCCGGCTCCTGCGGCGCCCGCCAGCGCAGCTTGCCGACCGGGGGCAGGGCATAGGGAATCCCCAACCAACGGATCGTCCCCGACGCCTGGCATTTGTCCCCTTTTACCTTCCCGTACACCGTCGAAACCCGTTCGCTGCCGTTAAACCCGACCATCCCGTCAACCCCGCCTTTATCCGATTCACTGCTCCATTACACCGCAGCTTTCTATCAGTATAACGCCGGCGATTCATATGATAAAATATATAATTAATCATGATTTTCATATCATTTTTGTTATAAATCTATCTGCGGAGGCTCAATATGGAATTGTCGGCTTTGAAATGCTTTCAGACCGTTGCGCGCATGGAGCATATGACGCAAGCGGCGGAGGTCCTGCATCTGGCTCAACCCGCATTAAGCCGCACCATCCGCCAGCTCGAAACCGAGCTGGGCGTCCAGCTGTTTGACCGGATCGGTCGAAAGCTGCGGCTCAACGAATACGGGGCGCGATTTTTGCTGAAAGTAGATACCGCGCTGAGCACGCTGGAAGAAGGCCGACTGGAGCTGCGCGATTTGGCCGAACGACCGTCCGGCACCGTAACGCTGTACGTGCAGGTCGCTTCGCATTTGATTCCCGAGCTGATTTGCTCGTTTCGGGAGCAGTATCCCGAGGTGGAGTTCAAGCTGTTGCAGCAGGATCCGGTAAACGGCGCGCCGCTCGTCTTTGATCTTTGTCTCACTACTGCGCCTTGCGCGATCCCGGATACAGTCAGCGAGCAGCTGCTCACCGAAGATATCGTACTGGCCGTTCCCGCCGGCCATCCGCTCGCCCACCGCTCGGCGCTGCAATTGTCCGAGCTGCGCGGCGAAGGCTGGATCAGCCTGCGGCCCGGCAGACGGCTGCGCGAAACTACCGACGCCTTGTGCCGGCAAGCCGGCTTTGCCCCGCGCATCCTCTATGAATGCGACGAGCCCTCAATGGTGCGCGGACTCGTGCGAGCCGGTCTCGGCGTCTCCTTCATTCCGGCAATAACCTGGAGCGGCTCGCAGGGATCGGCTGTGACGCTGATTCCCATCGAGGATGCGCGTTGCGCGCGTACGATTGATCTGGTCTGGCATCCCAATCGCTATATGACCAAGGCTGCAGCGGCATTCCGCGACTTTGCGCGCAGCTATTTCCGGCAGCTTCGCTGAAAATCGGCCGCAAGCCGGTCAATCACCTGCCTGCTCGCCCCCCAGCACCGCTTCGACGATTCGCTTGGCCCAGCCGCTGGGCTCATCATTGTAATAGGCGCTGTGTCCGCCGACCGCGCGGTCGAGCGGAATGTGCACGGCGTCGGAGCGCTCCAGGCCAAGCCCGCTAGCCAGTGGCACCACACCGTCGTGCGGCTCGCTTTTGAAGATCAGGCCGTATATTTTTTTCATCAAAAGTCCCTCAACGGCAGCGTCCACATAACCCGACGTAATGAACACCTTGCCGGCGGGCCGCAGCGGTGTCTGATTGATTTCGCGCAAAAACAAGTTGTCCGGCTTGGGAATCATATCCTCCAGCCCGGGATCCTTGGCCTTCGACTGCGAGCAAGCGTACAGCAGCAAATGGAGCATCGCCGCAGCTGTTTCCTTCCCGCCCGACAACGCAGACGATACCAGATGCGCCGCGCATTCCGCCAAGGTGTTGGCCTGGTCGACAACCGCATCGCCGTAAGCCGCGATTGGCGTACCCAGATGAGGCGTAGCCGCCATCACCACATGGCGTACTTTGCCGCCAAGCTGTTCGCTGCGCGTTTTGAACATACTCCGCACAACCAGCCCGCCCTCGCTATGCGCGTACAGATCGATTTGCGAGACTTGCTGCAAAATGCCCGCCTGCTCCAATGTCGCAAACAGCTGATCGCCGCTCTCGGTAATCGATTGCCGGGTCGACGGGTAAGAATAGCCGATGACGGCGCCGTAATCCCCCCGCTCGAGCAGCTCCAGCTTCAACGCTTGAAAATTCATCTCGGCTTTGGAAGCAAAGCCGTGGACAATCACCGCAGCCGGCTTGCCCGCAAGCATCGCCTCCCGCATCTGCGGCAGCGCTTCGTCCCACGGCGTATCCCGCACGCGATCAGCCCGCGAATCGGCGGGCTCTGCGAGACATAACCGCGGCGCAAAGCGATGGAACACGCTGCGAAAGCTTAAATACACCTTCCGGATCCCTTCGGGCAGCCCGATCGATTCGGTGCGCACGCGCCCCTCCTCCGTTGCGTCAAAGCCCTCGACCGCATGGAGCTCCCGCCAGCGGCTTGCCACCACCTCGGAGGTCCGCTCGTCGACATCCATTTCCACAAAGGTAACGCTCTGCTCGACCGGATCCACTTCTTCCGCCATAAAACGCACCAGCCCAGGACGGTTCACCTGCGGCCGGGTCTCTTGAAAACGAAACGCCAGCTGCTCGGGATCAAGTCCCGCCAGCAGCGCGAGCTCGCGGAACCAGGGGGCTTCGCCTCCTGCCGCTTGCCCATGACCTAGCGCCATGAGACGCGGTGCTGCTGCGCCGCCGCTTGCGTCAATGGTATACGTGACTTGAACAGTTTCGGACATCGTCCTCAGTCTCCTTTGCGTAGATTTCCATTCATTCATTATTTTAACATTTCATTTGAAAGATGACAGATATAATGTGATCAAGTGTGGAAAAAATGAGAACCATTTCCACCTCCCAATGAACTGCTACAAAAACGGCCCGGCATCCGTCTTACTAACGAAAGGGGGGACGGCAGCGACTATGGAAGAGAACGCCCGGATACCCGAGCTGTTCCAGCGCTTGTTTCAACAGCACTACCCCGGCGTGGCGCGCAAGCTGTATGCGTTGACCGGCGATTATGCGGCTGCGGAGGATTTGGCCCAGGAGGTTTTCTTGCGGCTGTATCGAAGTCCCCCGGATCGGTTGGACGCCGTTGGCGCTTGGCTGCACCGGGTACTGACCCGGATCGGCTACGATTATTTGCGGCAGCGAGCGTCTGGCAAAGCCTTGCTGGATAAAGAAACTGCCCGCGTTGCGTCAGGCTCGGACGGCTCGGCGCCATCGGGAGAGACCGAGGTGATACGCGAGTGGGAAAAGGACGTCGTGCGCCGGGTGCTCCAGAAGCTGTCCGACCGGGACCGCACCGCGCTAGTGCTGCGGGAGGAAGGCTATAGCTACGAGGAGATAGCTGCCCGGCTGGAGGTTAATCCGAAAATTGTCGGCACCCTGCTCGCCCGGGCAGAGGAACGGCTGAAGAAGAAATACGGGCAGGAGGAGGACCCAAGCGATGAAAAACGAAAGCAAACGGACCGGCGGGGAACCGGCCTTTGATCCTAAGCGGGCCTGGGAGCGCTTCGCCCGCGCAGCGGCTGGCGAACCGGCTGCGGCATTCTGGCAGCAAGCCGACGCTGATGCGCAAGCTTCACAGGGCGCGCAAAGCCCGCATACGCTGGATGCGCTCGCTTCACGGGGCGCGCAAAAGCTGCATGCGCCAGGCGCACATACTTCACCAAGCGCGCACGACACGTTTGTCCCGCAGAACGCGCCCACCTTACGAGATGCTGAGCCTGCCGCTCGTCAGCAGCCGGATACCGACGCAAGCGCCGATGCAGCGGCAATCGATCAGCAGCGTGCATACAAACAAAAGCAACCTGTAAAGGATGGTGTTGAGGACATGCAACAACTAAAATGGGTTCCATCTTCGGAAACCGAAGCTATGGCCGGTACAGCGACAGCCGCGAAAGCTGCCGACGGCGGCTGGCGGACGGAAAAGCCGTTTCGGCGGCGCTTGCGTCGACTCGCCGCCGGTGTCGCCGCTGCGGCCGTCGTCACCGGCTTGTTCGCAACGCCGCTTGGCGACCGGGCGTTTGCGGCCATGCTGCAAACGTTCCGCATCCAGCACATTGTCGGCGTCGGCATTTCGGCGGATGATCTGGCGTCCATCTCCTCGGTGCTGGAGCACGGCTCGCCCGAAGGCGACCGCAGCTTCGATCTGGCGCAATACGGCTCGCTGACCGAGACCGGCGGCGGAGAAACCCGCACCGTGACGTGGGACGAAGCAAGCCGGTTGATGGGCGCGCAGCTGCTCCGTCCGGAGCAAGCCGCCGAGCCCCGCTACCAGCCGGAGAGCGCCTTGACCTTCACCTTGAAGGTCGACGCCGTCAATCGGCTGCTCACCCGTCTGGGCAGCGCCGCCGCCCTGCCGGACGAAGCGGACGGCAAAGCCATCCGCCTGCACATCCCCGACGGCATCGTGACCTCGGGCATCCTGGCCGGCAAGCCGGTGAAGCTGCTGCAATTCGGCAAGCCGGAGCTGAGCGTGGAGAACGGAATCGATCCGGCCGCGATCCGCGAAGCCGTGCTCGGGCTGCCCGTGCTGCCGGATAGCCTGCGGACGAAGCTGGCCGCCATCGGCGACTGGCAGAACACCCTGCCGGTTCCAGCCCGCGAAGGCGTATCGGCCAGCGTGCGGTTCCGCGGTCACGATGCGTTCCTGACCGTCGACGGCGAGCAGCGTTATCTGCTGTGGCTGGACGAGAGCCGCATGGTTCTGCTCGGCGGCGACTTGAAGGACTTTCCGTCCGAGTCCGCTTTCCTGCAAGCCGCTGAGGGCCTGACCCGGCCATGATGATTATTGAGACAGCAGCGTTGACCAAAACCTACAACGGCCGCGGCGGCTGCCGCTCCATCAGCCTGCAGGTGCCGCGCGGCTGCATCTTCGGCTTGCTTGGCCCCAACGGTGCGGGCAAGAGCACCTTTGTCAAGATGCTGGCCGGTCTCCACCGCCCCGACTCGGGGCGGGCGACCGTGCTGGGGCAGCCGCTAGGCCGTTCCGAAGCGCGGCGCAAGCTCGGCTATTTACCCGAGCTGTTCCGCTTTCAGGACTGGCTGACCGCTGCCGAGGTGCTGCGCTTTCACGGCCAGCTTGGCGGGCTGCGGACGCAAGAAACCCGCTCGCCGTCCTTTCGCAGCCGCGTGCGGGACAGTCTGGCGCTGGTCGGCTTGTCCGAAGCGGCGGACCGTCGGGTCGGCGGCTTTTCCAAGGGCATGCAGCAGCGCCTTGGGCTGGCCGCCGCCCTGCTGCTGGAGCCCGAGCTGGTCATTCTGGACGAACCCGCTTCGGCGCTCGATCCGATCGGCCGTTACGAAATTCGCGGCTTGCTCAAACGGCTCCGCGCGCAAGGCGTAACGATCTTCCTCAACACCCATCTGCTGGAGGATGTGGAGGAGCTGTGCGAGGAAGCCGCCTTCCTGTACGACGGTGAGCTGCTGGCGTCGGGACCGCTGCAGCAGCTGCTCGGCCGCGCTGGCGAGCTGAGCAGCGGCAACGGCAATTGGCGCTTCCGGCTCGGCGGCTGGCTGCCGCAGACATGGAGCGAGCTGAGCGCTGCTGCCGGCGGCTCGCTCTCCTCCCTGCTGCACGTCGCTGAAGCCGACGCCAGCGGCAACGCCGTTCTTTCCGCCCGCATCGCCGACCAGGAGCAAGCCGGCTATTTGTGCGCCCTGTTCGTTCGCAACGGACTGACGCTTTACGAATCCGGCCCTGCGCCGAACAGTCTGGAGACATGGTTCCTGCAGATGGCCCAATCGCGTCAGGGAGGCGATCACCCATGACGATGTATATTGCGGCCACGTTGAAGGAGCTGACCCGCAAGCGCGTCTTTCTGGTCACGTTAATCATCACCCTGATTTTCCTGATCCTGTTCGCCCTTGGCGTGCGGGAGATGGCCGGCCTGAACGGGCTGGACGCCGCCTCGCCCGCTGAACGGCTGCTGAACGGTATGGTGCTAATGGTGCTGGGGCTTTTTTTCGCCCAATTTCTCGCCGCCTTTTTCGTCCTTTTCTCCTCGATGGGCACGATTACCGGCGAGCAGGAGAACGGCCTGCTGCTCGCTGTGGCCGCCCGCCCGATTCCGCGCTGGAGGCTGTTTACGGCCAAATGGCTCGGCCATGCCGTCTGGATCGCGGTGTACAGCTCGGCTTTGTTCCTGGCGATTGCGCTGACGCTTCACACGCAGGCGCACTTGCCTCTGCTGGCGGGCTACCTGCTGCGCGGCTGGCTGCTGTTTATGTGGATGCCGCTGCTGCTGCTGACGCTGACCATGCTGGGATCGGTGTATCTGCCGATGCTCGGCAACGGCATCTTCGCCGCCCTGCTTTACGGATTTTCCCTATTTAACGGGCTGGTCGAAGGCATTTCGGTGTATGGCGGCGTTCATCCGGTCATTCAAAAATTCAATTTTCTGATCGGCCTGCTTTTGCCTACGGATTCCATCTACCGCCGAAGCTTGTATGAGGTGCTGGGCGGAGCGGATTGGGCCGGTCTGGCGATTGGCGACATGGGGCCTTTCTCGATGAACAGCATCCCGTCGAACGCGTTCCTGCTTTACACCGTCGGATACGCGATTGTCCTGCTGTTGTTGGGCTGCCGGGCCTTTGGCCGCAAGGACCTGTAAACCGCCCGGCCTTGCTGAAGCTCCGGGTCTGAACAGCAAAAAACAACAGGCCTGATGACCTGTTGTTTTTTGCTGTTGTGCAGCTCTGTTTGAAGAACTAGTTGACGCTTAATGAAAAACCGTCCACCTTCCCTGGCAACGCGCGGCCGCCCGAACCACCGTCGCCCAGCATGCCGTTCCCGCCGTCGCCCCACGTCCAGACCGAGCCGTCGGATTTCAGCGCAATTGTCGTATTGCCTCCGCCGCCCGTTATCGCGATGACATCGCTCAGTCCGCTAATAACCGTTGGCGTGCTTGTGTTGTTTCCATTTCCAAGACCCAGCTGTCCGTCTCCGTTATAACCCCACGCATACACCTGACCATTGCTGTCGATGGCAAACG
>NZ_MYFO02000020.1 GCF_004514475.2 Paenibacillus athensensis
ATGCGCCGCAGGCCCATCCTCAAGCCACAGATTGCTCCGTGTTTCATGATCTCTCCATGCGGAGAGACCAGCTATCCGGTCTTAGCTATCGTTTCCGATAGTTATCCCGATCTCAAGGGCAGGTTGCCTACGTGTTACTCACCCGTCCGCCGCTAACCCTTTCCCGAAGGAAAGAATCCGCTCGACTTGCATGTATTAGGCACGCCGCCAGCGTTCGTCCTGAGCCAGGATCAAACTCTCCAATAAGGTCTGGACAATCGCTTGTCCGTTATTGTTAAGCTCAATTGCTCAAAATTTACTGCTAGCGAGATTTTGCAATCTCTTGTTGTGGCCGCTTGCGCGACCGTTGTGCTTCCTCACTCGTTGTTCAGTTTTCAAAGAGCAATCGGTGTTTCATTGCCGCGCCGTCTCTCGAAGGCGACTTGATTAATATATCACATCTGCCTATCTGATTGCAAGCACTTTTTTTCAACTTGTTTGTCGAATCGTGCTGCTTTTGAAGCGGCAAGGAGTAATATAACAAATTCCGAGAGGGAATGCAAGCTTTATTTCAAAAAAAAATCCCCCTTGACTCAAGGAGGACTTCCAACGCGTTCTTTTGTTTAGATGCCGCTGATCACATCTTGGATGAACAAGCTGCGCTCAAGAGCAAGATTGACAATGGTTCCGTTGATATTCACCCAAGGGCGCGTAGGATGTGCGCGATCTGAGAATACAATCTCGCCTACCCGGTTATCGCTCAGCTTTACCAGCGTGCCGTTACTGATTTGCGTGGATTTATTGATAAAGGTCTGGACGAGACCGGGATCTACTTTGCCGAACGACTCTGTAAACAGCTGCTCCAGTACCAGATACGGCGACATGGCCGTCTTGTAGAAACGATCGTTGGTCATCGCGTGATAAATATCAGCGATCGCGACAATTTTGGCGTAAACGTGAATTTTGTCCCCTTTAACGCCCAAGGGATAACCCGAGCCGTCTTCCCGTTCATGATGCTGCAGCGCACTGAGCTTGGCGCCTTCGTTGAGCGCCGGAATATTTTTGAGAAGATTATAGCCGATGACCGTGTGTTTCTTGACTTCTTCCATCTCGCCATCATTCAGCGCTTTTCGTTTCTCAAGGATCACCGAATCAACTTTTACGTTGCCGATATCGTGCAGCAAGCCGGCCAGCGCGATCTGCATCAGATCCTTCTGCGGCATATTGTTCCATTTGGCCAGAGAATAAGAGGTTAAAGCCACCATAATGCTCTTGTGATATAAATAGTCCGCTAGCAAAGCGTTCTTAGGGGAAAACGTCAGCACCTGATATTGATCGATATGCTGGATAAGCGCTTCCAGACGCGTACGAATATCAAGAATCGGCAAACTTTGCCCGCCATTGACCAGATTAAACACACGTTTCAACAGCAGGAGCATGTTATTGTATTCTACAAAAAATTGAGGAATAACCACCGATTCGGCCGCTTTCGGCTCCTCGCTATGCTCTTCCTGCTCCACCCCGCCTTGCTTGGATTCGATGGAAACGGACTGAATCAGAAATGCCTTCAAAATTTCAATATCCCGTTCAGAGACAACCTTGCCTTTATAAAAAAGCGTGCTTCCAAGCTTTGTGAGAACATTCTCGCTGAGCTTCTCGCCATATTTCAGTTGATTCACAGCTATTATGGGCACTTTTGTTCACTCACCTTACTTGTTCATCTACTGTATATTGTAAAACAAAAAGGATGGGTTGTAACTACCCATCCTTGGTTTTTTATTGCTCCGTCGTCTCTTCCCAGTCTCCGTCAGCTTCGTCGCCGTCTGGAGATTCTTCGCTCTTCTCTACGCGTGCCAGCGTTGCGACCTCATCCTCTTCGCGGATATTGATCAAGCGAACGCCTTGCGTGTAGCGGCCCATCATCGAAATACCGGCCATACTCATCCGAATAATCGTGCCGGAAGCGGTAATGATCATCAGATCCTCGTCATCGCGTACGATCTTCAGACTGACGACAGGCCCGTTTTTCGGCGTGATGTTGAGGGTTTTGATCCCCTTGCCGCCACGGGACTGCGTGCGGTATTCGGACACCGGCGTACGTTTGCCGAAGCCTTTGGAAGTAACAATCAGCACGCTGTTCTCCGGGTCTACAACGTCCATGTCGATCACGGCATCGTCGTCGTCCAGATGAATGCCTTTCACGCCGGTAGCCGAACGTCCCATCGAACGGACATCTTGCTCAGGGAAGTGAATGGACATGCCCATCTTCGTGCCCATGATGATGCCTTGGTTGCCATCGGTCAGGCGAACCCCGATCAGATCATCGTCTTCGCGCAGATTAATCGCAATCAATCCGCCCTTGCGAATATTCGAATAGTCGTCAATCGGCGTCTTCTTCACAATGCCCATCTTGGTCGCAAAGAACAAATATTGTTCGGTTTCGAAGCTCTCCACCGGAATAACCGCGTTGATCGTCTCCCCTTGCTCAATCTGAATCAGGTTGATGATCGGCGTCCCCCTGGCCGTGCGGCTGAGGTCCGGAATCTCGTAAGCTTTCAGGCGATACACCTTGCCCTTGTTCGTAAAGAACATCAGGTAGTGGTGCGTATTCGTGACAAAAAGATGCTCGACGAAGTCGTCGTTCTTCGTGTCCATGCCGACTACGCCGCGACCGCCGCGTTTCTGGCTGCGATAGGTCGTGACGGGAAGACGTTTGATATATCCCGTATGGGTAATCGTAATAACCACATCTTCACGCGGAATCAGATCCTCGTCTTCGATGCTCTCTTCGCCAATCGTAATTTCCGAACGGCGGTCGTCGCCGAATTTGTCGCGGATTTCCTTCAGCTCTTCGCTGATGATCGCGAGAATCAGCTGCTCATCGGCAAGAATCGCCCGATATTCGGCGATTTTCTTCATCAACTCGGCGTATTCGGCTTCGATCTTGTCGCGTTCCAGGCCGGTCAGGCGCTGCAAACGCATATCGAGAATCGCCTGAGCCTGATCGTGGCTCAAGTTAAATGTATTCATCAAGCCTTCGCGGGCTTCATCGGTCGTTTGGGAAGCGCGAATCAGCGCGATCACCTGGTCGAGATGATCCAACGCAATGCGCAAGCCTTCGAGAATGTGCGCGCGGGCTTCGGCTTTTTTCAAATCGTATTCGGTTCTGCGGCGAATGACCTCTTGCTGATGCTTGAGGTAGTGCTGGAGCACCTCGCGCAAATTGAGCACCTTCGGCTCGCCGTTGACCAACGCTAGCATGATGATGCCAAAGTTGGACTGCATCGCGGTCTGCTTGTACAGATTGTTCAAGACGACGTGCGGATTGACGTCGCGACGCAGCTCGATGACAATGCGCATGCCGTTGCGGTCGGATTCGTCGCGCAGGTCGGTAATGCCGTCGATTTTCTTTTCACGGACCAGCTCGGCGATTTTCTCGATCAATCGGGCCTTGATCACCTGATAAGGCAGCTCGTTAACAATAATGCGCGCTTTGTTGCCGACCTCTTCGATCTCCACGCGGGAACGCATGGTTACGGAGCCGCGGCCCGTCATGTAAGCCTGACGAATGCCTTCGCGTCCGAGAATGAAGCCTCCGGTCGGGAAATCCGGTCCCTTGATCGATTGCATCAGCTCCAGCGGCGTCACGTTCGGATTCTCGATCAGCTGCTGAATGCCGTCAATCACCTCGCGCAGATTGTGCGGAGGAATGTTGGTGGCCATCCCTACGGCAATTCCGGAAATCCCGTTCACCAGCAGATTCGGAAAACGCGAAGGAAGCACGACCGGCTCCTGCTCTTCACCGTCATAGTTAGGCGCAAAATCAATCGTTTCCTTGTTGATGTCGCGGAGCAGCTCCATTGCAATTTTGGACAGACGGGCTTCCGTATAACGCATTGCCGCCGCCATATCGCCATCGATGGACCCGAAGTTGCCGTGACCGTCAACCAGCATATAACGCAGCGAGAAATCCTGCGCCATCCGCACCATCGTCTCATACACGGCGGAATCGCCGTGAGGATGGTATTTACCAATGACCTCGCCGACAATCCGCGCCGATTTCTTGTAAGGTTTATCGGGAGACATCCCCAGCTCGGACATCGCATACAAAATACGGCGGTGCACCGGCTTCAGGCCGTCTCGCACATCGGGCAGAGCGCGGCTGACGATAATGCTCATCGCATAGTCCATAAAGGACGTGCGCATTTCCGAGCCGATGTCGATTTCTTTGATTTGCGAACGCAATTCTTCGCTCATGTTTAGCCTCCTGGAAGCTCACAGCCATATGTACATCTGCACGCGCTAGACGTCCAGATTCTTCACATATTTCGCATGCTCTTGAATAAAATCTCTTCTGGGCTCAACGTTGTCGCCCATCAACGTATCAAAAATCGCGTCGGCTTCGATCGCGTCCTCGATCGTCACCTGCAGCAGCGTCCGGCTGTCCGGGTCCATCGTCGTTTCCCACAGCTGGCCCGGATTCATCTCGCCCAAGCCTTTGTAGCGCTGAACGTTGACCTTGCCTTCGCCGAATTCCTGCATGATCGCTTCGCGCTGCCGATCGTTGTACGCATAACGAATGACTTTGTTTTTCTCCAGCTTGTAGAGCGGCGGCTGAGCAATATATACATAGCCGACTTCAATCAGCTTGCGCATGTATCGGTAAAAGAACGTGAGCAGCAGCGTCCGAATGTGCGCGCCGTCGACGTCTGCGTCGGTCATAATAATAATTTTGTGATAACGGGCTTTGGCAATATCAAAATCATCGCTGATGCCGGTGCCCAGCGCCGTGATGATGGCGCGAATTTCCGTGTTGGACAAAATTTTGTCCAAGCGGGCTTTTTCCACGTTCAAAATCTTGCCGCGCAACGGCAAAATCGCCTGAAAATGGCGGTCGCGTCCCTGTTTGGCCGAGCCGCCGGCAGAGTCGCCTTCGACGATGTAGACTTCGCTGATCGACGCGTCCTTGGACGAGCAATCGGCAAGCTTGCCGGGCAGCGAGCTGACTTCCAGCGCGCTTTTGCGGCGGGTCAGCTCCCGCGCTTTACGGGCCGCTTCACGCGCGCGCGAGGCCTGGATGCCTTTTTCCAAAATACGCTTGGCCACGGACGGGTTCTCGTCCATAAACTCCTGCAGCTTCTCGGCGAATAACGATTCGACGATCCCGCGCACCTCGCTGTTGCCGAGCTTTGTCTTCGTCTGGCCCTCGAACTGCGGTTCGGGGATTTTCACGGAAATGATCGCAGCCAAGCCCTCGCGCACGTCGTCGCCGGACAGGTTGGAATCGCTCTCTTTCAGCTGGTTGCTTTTGCGGGCATAGTCATTCAAAATCCGCGTAAGCGCGCTCTTGAAGCCCGACTCATGCGTGCCGCCCTCGTGTGTATTGATATTATTCGCAAACGAATAAATGTTCTCGGAATAGCTGTCGTTGTATTGCAGCGCAATTTCCACCTGAATGTTGTCGCGGGAGCCCTCTACATAAATCGGCGTCTGGTTGACGGCCTCGCGATTGCGGTTCAAATATTCAACGAAGGAGACAATACCGCCCTCGTACATATAGCTGTTCGACACGTCTGTGCGTTCGTCGGTCAGATTGATCTCAATGCCTTTGTTCAAAAAAGCGAGCTCGCGAATCCGCGCCTGCAGCACGTCATAGTCATATTCGGTCGTTTCCGTAAAAATCTCCGGGTCCGGCTTGAACGTAGTCTGTGTACCGGTATCTTCGGTTTCGCCAACAATCTTGACGTCATATTGCGGAATGCCGCGACGGTATTCCTGCTGGTGGATAAAGCCCTGCCGCTTGACTTGAACGGTCAGCCTCTCCGAGAGTGCATTCACGACAGACACGCCGACGCCGTGCAGTCCCCCGGACACCTTATAGCCTTCGCCGCCGAATTTGCCGCCTGCGTGCAGTACGGTCAGCACGACCTCCAGCGTCGAGCGCTTCAGCTTCTCGTTCTCGCCGACCGGGATGCCCCGTCCGTTGTCGATGACGGTAATGCTGTTGTCTTTATGCACGATGACGTCTATTTTGGTACAAAATCCGGCCAAGGCTTCGTCGATGCTGTTATCGACTACTTCCCACACGAGATGATGAAGGCCGCGGCTGCTGGTGGAGCCGATATACATGCCGGGACGCTTGCGTACCGCTTCCAATCCTTCCAGCACCTGAATCTGACTTTCATCATACGCATTCTGATTCACAGACATCTAATCTTCACCTGCTTTTTTATAGTCAAAACCCGGTTAGTTCGTTAACAAATGATTCGCTCGCTTCTTGAGCGTGGTGGAAGAGATCGGGGAGTAGTAGACCTTCGATTCGGTCACAACCAGCGATTTGCATTCCTCTTCGCCGATAACCTCAATCCGCTTCTCTTTGCCGGCCTGCTGGATAAACTGCTTGGATATCTTCGAAGATTTCTCAATCGACAAATCGAAAATAGCGATGAGCTCAGACGCCCGGATAATCTTCTCGCCGCCTAAGTGAATAAACATGATTTCTCAGCTCCTGCCGCTCACATTTCCTTGCGAGACATGAAATACGGATGCATGATTCAGCTGCTCTAGCCGTACGCTCTCCAGGCTCGTCGTCGTAATAAAGGTCTGCACCTTCTGCTGGAAGGTCCGGATCAGCTGCGTCTGCCTGTATTCATCCAGTTCAGAGAGCACGTCGTCAAGCAGAAGAAGCGGATATTCCCCGACCTCCTCCTGGATGAGCTCGATTTCCGCCAGTTTCAAAGAAAGCGCCGTCGTCCGCTGCTGTCCCTGTGAGCCGTAGGTCTGAACTTCTTTGCCGTTAATGAAAAAAAGAAGATCGTCGCGATGCGGACCGACAAGCGTTACGCCTCTTCGAAATTCCTGATCTTTTACCTGTGATAACTTTATCATAAATTGGTCGAATAAAACAGATTCATCTTCAAAGTCTTGTATTTCAAGAGATGGGGCATAGCGCAGCGTAAGCTGCTCGCCATCGTTCGTAATGCCTTTATGAATCGTTTCCGCCCATTGCTGCAGCTTCTTTATGAAGTTTTGACGTTTTTTCAAAATTTTAACACCATAGCGGGCTAATTGTTCATTCCAGACGTCCAGCATGGCTGCGGAGGCGCCGGATGAGGCTGTGCCGGATTTCAGAAAATTGTTGCGCTGCAGCAAAATTTTTTGATATTGCGTCAGGTCGTACAAGTAGGACGGCTGCACCTGTCCAATTTCCATATCGAGAAAACGCCGTCTGACCCCGGGAGTACCCTTGACGATTTCAAGGTCTTCCGGGGCGAACATGACGACGTTGAGAGCGCCGATAAAGCCGCTTAGTTTTTTTTGCTCCAGTCCGTTGATCTTCGCTTTCTTGCCTTTGTTCGAAATGATCAAATCGAGCTTGCAGCTGCCATAACGCTTGTCGATCTCGGCATGAAGCTGGGTATGGTCGTGATTCCAGCCGATCAGCTCTTTGTCCTGATGGGTGCGGTGCGATTTGGTCAAAGCAAGTACATAGATCGATTCGAGCAGATTCGTTTTGCCTTGGGCATTGCGGCCGACGAAGATGTTGACGTTGCTATCGGTGGTCAGCTCGAACTGCTCGTAATTGCGGTAATGCGCTAAAGACAGCTTCCTCAAAAACATCCCGGCACCTCCTGGCCGATCCCGTCAGGGACCGGTCACCTGGAACGCGCCATGACCCTCGACGACCACCACATCCTGCGGTACCAGCTTGCGTCCTCTGCGGTTCTCGTCCACGCCGTTCACTTGAATTTTCGTTTCTTGAACAAAAAATTTGGCTTGTCCACCTGTGGATATGCAGTCGGCCAGCTTTAAAAATTGTCCGAGCGTAATGTAATCCGTGCGGATCGAAATGGATTTCATGCGGCAGCTCCTTTAGTTGGTCGTCCGGTACGGCAAAATCAGCTGCAGCAGGCTGGAGCTTTCTTCCGGCTTGATGATGATCGGCTGCATCGCGCCGGTAAACCCGATATGAATATGTTCGCTGTCGAGCACCTTGAGCGCGTCGAGCATATATTTGGAGTTGAAGGAGATGCGCAGCAGCTCGCCGGAAAAACGCTGCAGGTTGATTTGTTCGGTCACTTTGCCCAGCTCGGAGGAGCTGGAGGAAATTTCAATCGTCTGATCCTCGCGCATGATCATCTTGACGATGTTCGATTTGTCCTCGCGGGACAGCAGGTAGGCGCGGTCAATCGCATCGGCCAGCTGTTTGGTCGGCACGAGCATTTCCGTCTGATACGACTGCGGAATCAGCTTGGAGGTATCGGGATACGTACCGTCGAGAATGCGGGAATAGAACAGGATGGAATGGATTTTGAACAACACCTGGTTGTCGGAAATGACAATGTCGATCAGTGAATTCTGGTCCGGCAAAATTTTGCTCAGCTCGTTGAGTGTCCGGCCGGAAATAACGATATTTTGCAAATTTTGCGATACGTCGTGCTCGATCGTAATTTCGCGGCTGGCGAGCCGGTGCCGGTCGCAGGCGATAAACTTCAGCTTGGTGCCGCTGATATGCCACAGCACGCCTGTCAGAATTGGCGTCGATTCGTTGGTCGACACGGCAAAGGACGTTTGCCGGATCATGGTTTTGAGCAGATCGCTCGGAATGCGAATCATTTTGTTTTCTTCAATTTGCGGCAACAGCGGATATTCTTCCGGGTCCAGTCCCATGATTTGAATTTCCGAGGAGCCGGAGCGGATCGTGGTTTGAAAATGGTCCTTCACTTCGATTTCAATCGTTTGCGAAGGAAGCTTGCGGATGATTTCCACAAAAAACTTCGCGGGAAGGACTACGCTGCCGGATTTAAACAGGTCGATGATTTTGATCGAATCGTTTTCGATCGGAGTGAAGCTTTGAATGGAGATGTCCGTATCGCTCGCGGTTAAGGTTACGCCGCTGGCGGTTGCGTCTATTTTGATCCCGGTGAGAATAGGTATGGTCGTACGGCTGGAAATAGCTTTGGACACGTGACCGATGGCTTCGATCAGGTGGTCTTTGAGAATGGTCAGTTTCATGATTTCACTCCTGTGGTTCTATTTGGATATGCGGCAGCATATTCATTTTATAATATCATTTTTTTAGGAATAGCAGTAGGGGCGCTGAATATGTGGATATGTGGATGAAGTCTTCAAAAATCAAGCCTATCCACATGTGAATAGATTGTGCATAGGCTTTGGACTTATTAAGATGATGGATTTTTGATGCGCTCGGTCAAATTGGTGATGATCTTATATAATTCCTGATCCGACTTGAGGGATTCGGATATTTTGTCATGGGCATGAATGACGGTCGTGTGGTCGCGTCCGCCGAAATTCTCGCCGATCTTGGGCAGGGAGAAGTCGGTTAGCTCGCGGGCCAAATACATCGCCACCTGCCGCGGGAACGCCACGGCCTTGGTGCGCTTGCGGGCTTTGAAATCCTCCAGCTTCAAGCCGTAGAATTCGCCGACGCGCTGTTGAATGTCCTGAATGGTTATCACCTTCGGCCTGCTGGAAGGAATAATATCCTTGAGCGCTTCGGCAGCCAGATGGACCGAGATGTCCTGGTTGATCAGCGACGAGTAGGCGACGACTCTGATTAATGCGCCTTCAAGCTCCCGGATGTTCGTATCGATCTGGTTGGCTATGTAAATCATCGCCTCATTCGGGATTTCCAGGTTCTCGGCGCGTGCTTTCTTGCGCAGGATCGCGATGCGCGTCTCCAGGTCCGGCGGCTGGATATCGGTGATCAGGCCCCATTCGAACCGGGAGCGG
Organism: Paenibacillus athensensis; assembly: GCF_004514475.2. GTDB lineage: Bacteria > Bacillota > Bacilli > Paenibacillales > NBRC-103111 > Paenibacillus_AL > Paenibacillus_AL athensensis. The sequence goes on from NZ_MYFO02000020.1 coordinate 9,733, forward strand.
AGCCGATCCTCCAGCGTCGGGATTTCTTTGGGCGGCCGGTCGCTGGAAATGATGATTTGTTTGCCTTCCTCGTGCAGCGCGTTGAACGTATGGAAGAATTCCTCCTGCGTTCCTTCTTTGCCGGCAAGAAATTGAATATCGTCAATCAGCAGCACGTCGATCGTGCGGTATTTGTTGCGGAAGCCTTCGCCGCGGTTGTCGCGGACGGCGTTAATGAATTCATTCGTGAATTTCTCGGACGAAATATAAAGCACGCGCGCTTCCGGATTGTGCTCCAGCACGTAATGGCCGATGGCATGCATCAAATGCGTCTTGCCCAAGCCGACGCCGCCGTACAGGAACAACGGATTGTAGGCCTTGGCCGGCGCTTCGGCGACAGCCAGCGACGCGGCATGCGCAAAGCGGTTGCCCGAGCCGATGACGAATGTATCAAATGTATAGCGGGCGTTCATCATATTGGTGAACGTTTCTTCCTGCGCCACGATGGCCGGACCTTTGGGCGGGATCGCCGGCTGGGCGGCAGCTGCGCCTTGTCCTTTTTGCTCCTCGGTCTCAATGACGAACTTCACTTCGACACGCTTGTTCATAAAATCGAAGATCGTGCCTTCAATCAGCTTGGTATAACGACTTTCCAGCCATTCGCGGGCAAAATTGTTCGGCGCGCAGACGACGACGGTCGTGTCGTTGAAGACGTTGGCTTTGGTCGATTTCAGCCACGTATCGAAGCTCGGTTTGCTGAGCTTGGTCTGGATAATGGAGAGCACTTGCTGCCACATTTCGTTGGTCGGGCCGTCCACAGATATTCACTCCTTTATAAATAAAAAGACACGTGGCTTATGGCCAGCAAAAACCGGTGTGTCAGAAAAGAACGCATCTTGTCGTTTTATCCACATTCTTAAGGATCGGTAGAAGTGACTTATTCTTTAAGAGGGAAATTGTTCACAATGTTATCCACAGGATGTTGATAAATCGGAGGATTTATGGAGTGTATCCACAGCAGAAACATTCTTATCTTATCAAAAGAAGGCTTGGTAATCAACGAAATGTTTGATATTATCCACAACTTCAATAACTTGTGCATAGTTGTTGTCAACAACACAAGATATTGTTGATAGGATGTTCACTTTCGACAAAAAGCGTCCGCATGCTTCGACTTTTTATGCACAGGTTGTTCGAGCGCTGGGAAACGCCGCTTTCTCGGTTGACTTTTGCCGCGGAAAATGGTTTAATGGTTAGAGAATTTTGTGGGATGGGAAATCCTTCACAGGGAGGTGCTATAGATGGGTCCAACGTTTAACCCGAATACGAGAAAGCGCAAGAAGAATCACGGCTTCCGTAAAAGAATGAGCACGAAGAACGGCCGCAAAGTGCTGAGCGCTCGCCGTCAAAAAGGAAGAAAAGTTATCAGCGCATAAGAAGAAGCTCCGAAAGGGGCTTTTTTTACTATGAATAAGCTATGATCCGTTTCGGGGCCAACGCCAAGTACCTGAGTCAGCCTCGGAGCCAGCCCCCACATGCGTGGGGTTCTTTTGTGTTTGGACTTGAATGTTTATTTTCAGCATTTTGGTCATATACTTGGATGATGCCTGTCTGGAGTGTATAACGTGGAAAAGGAATACCGTCTGGCAAAAAGAGAAGACTTCAATAAAGTGTACCGGTACGGCAAATCGATGGCGAACCATCAATTTGTGCTGTACTATTTGCCGCAGCCGAAGCGGGAGGCCTTCCGCCTGGGCGTGTCGGTCAGCAAGAAGCTCGGCAACGCCGTGGTACGCAACCGGCTGCGCCGGATGATGAAGGAGATTGTGCGGTTGGGCAAGGACCAGATCGCGCCGCACTACGATTACGTGCTGATTGCGCGCAAGCCCGTCGCCGACATGGATTATCATGATATGGAAAAGAGCCTTTTTCACGTCATTCGGAAAGCTTCTTTATTAAAAAGGACCGAAACGGTCAAAAAATAGAGTTGGCGTTTCCTTGTGGATAGAAGATGTGGTATAGTGAATGGTGGAAAAGATGATTAGGAGGACCTTATTTTGATTCGTCGATCTTATGCGCTTGCTTTACTGTTTTGTTTGCCGCTTTTACTGTCCGGGTGTACGTCGGCAAGCAAGGCCAATGCTCCGCTCGACCCGAATGCAGGCGGCTTTTGGGGCTTTTTCGTCAGATACTTCGTGTTGCCGCTTTCACATACGCTGGACTGGTTTGCAAGCCATCTGTGGGGTCAGTACGGATTATCGATTTTGGTTGTCACGATCATTATTCGCTTGATTATTTTGCCGCTTACGCTGAAGCAGTACAAAAGCTCGAAGCGGATGCAGGAATTGCAGCCGGAATTGAAGAAAATTAAGGACAAGTACAAGGACGATCCGAAGAAACAGCAGGAAGAAACGATGAAGCTGTTCCAGTCGCAAGGCGTGAACCCGATGGCCGGCTGCTTCCCGATCCTCGTGCAAATGCCGATTCTGATCGCGTTGTACCAATCGATTCTGCATAATACCAACATCCAGCAGCACACCTTCTTATGGATGAGCTTGGGCTCGAAGGACCCCTATTTCATTCTTCCGATTCTTGCAGCCTTGACGACGTTCATTCAGCAACGGATGATGTCCTCGCAGATGAATCAACAAATGAAAAGTTTGCTTTTCGTTTTCCCGGTATTGATTTTCGTCATGTCGATGAATTTCGCCGCGGCGCTCCCGTTGTACTGGGTATATGGCAATATCTTCACGATTGTTCAGTCTTACTTTATTTACAGACCTCAACAAAATAAAGGTGGCCTGTCCAAATGAAAAAAATCGTGGTGACTGGAAAAACCATTGAGGATGCCGTCAAAAGCGGTCTTGTTCAATGGAACGTTACCGAAGATCGTGTAAAAATTCATGTTCTGGAGCAGCCCTCTCGGGGGCTCTTTGGTCTCATTGGCTCGAAGGAAGCGAAGGTTGAACTGGAATTGATTCCGGATCCGCTTGAAGAAGCGACGCTTTTTTTGCAGGAGATTTTTAAAACGATGCAAATTTCCATCACCATCGATCAGCAGAAGGACAAGGAAGGCGCCCTGTTTAATATGAGCGGCTCGGAGCTGGGCATTCTTATCGGCAAAAGAGGACAAACTCTCGATGCGCTGCAATATCTCGTGAATATTGTAGCGAATCGTTATTCGGACTCGCATATTCGCATTTTGCTCGATGCCGAGAATTTTCGCGAACGCCGCAAAAAAACGCTGGAGGAGCTTGCCGTTCGGCTGGCCGGCCGCGTGATCAAGACCAAGAAGGAGGTCATTCTGGAGCCGATGAATGCGCAGGAGCGCAAGATCATTCATTCAGAGCTGCAGAATCATCCTTCCGTCAAAACGTACAGCAAGGGCGACGAGCCGAACCGTCGGGTCGTCATCGCTCTAAAATAAACGTACCGGCAATGGCTAGTTATATGTCATTGCTTTTTCTTTACATTGAGGAACTTGTGCAGAGGTGTTATGGTGATGATAAACGATACGATTGCCGCTATCTCCACTCCGCTTGGTGAAGGTGGAATATCGGTTATTCGTGTTAGCGGGGATGAAGCTGTGATGCGGGTCGAGCGGGTATTTCGCTCCAAGCTTCCGCTGTCCGCCGCTGATACGCATACGGTGCATTACGGCCACATTGTTGATCCTGCTACATCGGAACGGATGGAGGAGGTTCTTGTTACGTTGATGCGGGCGCCGCGTTCTTTTACGATGGAGGATGTGGTGGAGGTCAGCTGTCACGGGGGGATTGTTTCCGTGAAAAAGGTGCTGGATCTGCTGCTGCTGCAGGGGATTCGTCTGGCGGAGCCGGGCGAGTTCACGAAGCGCGCGTTCCTGAACGGCCGCATCGATCTGACGCAAGCGGAAGCGGTCATCGACTTGATTCGCGCAAAGTCGGACAAGGCGTTCAAGGTAGCCTTGAAGCAGGTGGAGGGCAGCTTGTCCAAGCGGATCAAGGCGCTGCGCCACGAGCTGGTCGAGCTGATGGCTCATATTGAGGTCAATATTGACTATCCGGAGCATGATGTCGAGGAAATGACGAATGCGTTCATTCGCGACAAGTGCGAGCGGGTTATGGGCGATATCAGGCAGCTGCTGCATACGGCGAATCAGGGTAAGATTCTACGCGAGGGCATCGAAACGGCCATTATCGGTCGTCCGAATGTCGGCAAATCGTCGCTGCTTAACGAGCTGGCGCAGACGGACCGGGCGATCGTCACCGATATTCCGGGCACGACGCGTGATGTGATTGAAGAGTTCGTCAATGTCGGCGGCGTGCCGCTAAAGCTGCTGGATACGGCGGGTATTCGCGAAACGTCGGATATTGTCGAGCAGATTGGCGTAGAGCGCTCGAAGACGGCGCTTGCAGAGGCGGATTTGATCCTGCTTGTCCTCAATAGCAGCGAGGAGCTGCAGGAGGGCGAGCTGCACATGCTGGAGGAGCTGGCTGACCGGCAGACAATCGTTATTTTGAATAAAACGGATTTACCGCGCCAACTGGACGCCTCTGCTGTGGAACGGTTGTATCCGCAAGAGCGGGTGGTTGAGCTTTCGCTGCTAGAGGGGCGCGGCGTCGGGGAGCTGGAGCGGGCGATTTCGCACATTTTCTTCGACGGCAAGCTGGATGCGTCCGATTTGACGTATGTGAGCAATGTCCGGCATATTCATCTGCTGAAGCTGGCCTTGCGGTCGTTGGAGGATGCGCTCGCCGCGAACGAGCAGTATGTGCCGATTGATATGATACAAATTGACATACGCGCTGCCTGGGAGCAGCTTGGAGAGATTATTGGCGATTCGGTTGGCGAATCGTTGATCGATCAGATTTTTACCCAGTTTTGTCTGGGCAAATAGGGTGCATATAAAGGAGGGTTTGATATGGGTTATCAGGCAGGAAATTACGATGTGATCGTAGTGGGAGCGGGTCATGCCGGCTGTGAGGCTGCTTTGGCGGCTGCGCGCATGGGCTGTGAGACGCTGCTGTTGACGATCAATCTGGATATGGTTGCGTTCATGCCATGCAATCCGTCGGTTGGTGGTCCTGCAAAGGGCCACGTCGTCCGGGAGATTGACGCACTGGGCGGAGAGATGGGACGCAATATTGATAAAACGTACATTCAGATGCGTATGCTGAATACGGGCAAGGGACCAGCGGTCCATGCGCTGCGCGCGCAGGCGGACAAATTCATGTACCAGCATGTGATGAAGGAAACGATTGAGAAGACACCGCATCTGACATTGCGTCAAGGCATGGTGGAAGAGCTGATCGTTGAGGACGGCGTCTGCAAAGGCGTTGTGTCGAAGACGGGAGCGGAGTATACGGCGAAAGCGGTCGTGGTCACAACCGGCACGTATTTACGCGGCAAGGTGATCATGGGCGAATTGATGTATGAAAGCGGCCCGAACAACCAGCAGCCGTCGGTGAAGCTGTCGGAGTCGCTGCGCAAGCTTGGTCTGGAGCTGGTGCGTTTCAAAACCGGCACGCCGCCGCGTGTGCATAAGGATACGATTGATTTTGACAAAACGCAAATTCAGCCAGGTGATGAAAGCCCGAAATTTTTCTCCTATGAGACAAAAACGGGCGTGCCGAATCAGCTGCCGTGCTGGCTGACGTATACGTCGGAAGCGACGCATGAAATTATCAATTCGAATCTGCATCGGGCGCCGATGTTCTCGGGAGCGATTGAAGGAACGGGACCCCGCTATTGTCCGTCGATTGAAGATAAGATCGTCCGTTTCAGCGATAAGCCCAAGCACCAGATTTTTCTTGAACCGGAAGGAAGAAACACTTCTGAATATTATGTCCAGGGCTTATCGACAAGTATGCCGGAGGATGTGCAGCTGAGCATTCTGCGTTCGATTCCGGGACTGGAAAAGGTGGAGATGATGCGGACCGGCTACGCGATTGAATATGATGCGGTTGTGCCGACACAGTTGAAGCCTTCCCTGGAGACGAAAGCGGTCAGCGGCTTGTTCACGGCCGGGCAAATCAACGGCACCTCGGGATATGAGGAAGCGGCGGGCCAGGGGATTATGGCCGGCATTAATGCAGCGCGCAAGGTACAGGAGAAGGAGCCGGTCATTCTTGATCGTTCTGAGGGCTATATCGGCGTGCTGATTGACGATTTGGTCACCAAGGGGACGAATGAGCCGTACCGGCTGCTCACTTCACGGGCCGAATACCGCCTGCTGCTGCGTCATGACAACGCCGACCTGCGGCTGACTCCGATCGGGCACGAAATCGGGCTTATTTCGCAAGAGCGTTACGATGCTTTTTTGAATAAAAAAGATCTGGTTGAACGCGAGATTGAGCGCTTGAAAACGACAAAAATCCGACCGGAGCCGCACGTGCAGGCGATTCTGGAAAGCTTGAACAGCGTGCTGTTGAACAATGCTGTCGATTTGATTTCGCTGCTGCGTCGTCCGGAGGTAGAATACGTGCACATCGAACAGATGTCGCCGTCTCCGTTGGAGCTGAACGATGAAATGAAGGAGCAAGTGGAGATCCAGATTAAATATGCCGGCTATATTGAAAAACAGCTGGCTCAGGTGGAGCGCTTGCGCAAGATGGAGAAAAAGAAAATTCCGGACGATATCGATTATTCTGATATTCACGGTATTGCTACAGAGGCCAAGCAAAAGCTGGCAAAAATCCGGCCGATTTCGATTGGTCAAGCTTCGCGGATTTCCGGCGTGACGCCGGCGGATCTTTCGATTTTGCTGGTCTATATCGAGCATTATAATAAAGTAATTGCTTCACGAGGGTAAAAGAGGGTCGATGATGAAGGATACGGTTCAGAAGCCATTTGTTGAACTGCTGGCGCAGCAGGGGATTTCATTATCCGAGCGACAGCTTGAGCAATTTGAAGCTTACTACAAGCTGTTGGTTGAATGGAATGAGAAGATTAATTTGACAGCGATTACGGAGCGGGAGCAGGTCTATTTGAAGCATTTCTATGATTCTCTCTCGCTTTCCTTTTTTTATCCGTTGACGGAGGTTACGACGCTGGCCGATATTGGTTCGGGGGCGGGGTTTCCGAGTCTTCCATTAAAAATTGCGTTTCCGCATTTACGTGTAACGATCGTGGATTCGTTGAATAAACGGATTTTGTTTTTACGCGAAGTGGTTCAGGTATTGGGGCTTGAGTACGTCGAATGTGTGCATGGGCGAGCAGAGGATGTATCGCGTCTGCCTGTGTATCGGGATCGATTTGATTTGGTCACAGCACGGGCGGTTGCTCGGCTGAATGTTCTGGCAGAGTTCTGTTTACCCTTTGCTCGTAAAGGCGGAGCATTCCTGGCGATGAAGGGTTCTGAGGTAGAAGGCGAGCTGAAGGAAGCAGCCTTTAGCTTTGCTGAATTGAAGGGTGTTATGAAGCAAGTGGATCAGATGGAGCTTCCCATTGAGCGATCCGTTCGCCATTTTGTACGGGTGGATAAGGTCGGAGCAACTCCTGGCAAGTATCCGCGTAAAGCCGGGCTTCCTATTAAGTTACCGCTGGTGGGAAAATGAAATTTGTTCCACGTGAAACAATGTTCATATTTGTTTAGCAGGAACTTCACCTTTTATGGAGAATTAGTTTAGTAGCAAGATTTTTCTCGTCATCCTATGCCAAAGCTCTCTTACAGGCGTTGGTTGTAAAACTACGGGGAAGAGTTGGTGGTAAGTTTTCCTATGAAAGAACAGATTTCGAAGCTGTTTGGCTTTACGGAGCGTAATGCGACCGATGAAGTGAAAAATATCCCTGTAAATAGCATCGTACCGAGTCCTTATCAGCCGAGAACGGTTTTTGACGATGAACGGATTGACGAGCTATGTCAAACGATTAAGACCCACGGGGTTATTCAACCGATTGTGGTGCGTGTGCGTAACAACACCTTTGAGTTGATTGCTGGTGAACGCAGGTTACGTGCTGTCAAGAAGCTGGGATTGGATACGATCCCGGCGATTATTCGCGAATTTAACGATTCACAAGCGGCATCGATCGCTTTAATTGAGAATTTACAGCGTGAGGGACTTACTGCGATTGAAGAAGCTGCGGCCTATCAGCAGTTGATTGAAATGCATGATTTGACTCAGGAAAGTCTCGCTCAGCGTTTGGGAAAAAGTCAATCGACGATTGCCAATAAAATTCGCTTGCTACACCTCACAGAGCCTGTCAAGCTGGCCTTGATGGAGCGGAAAATCACTGAACGACATGCTCGAGCACTACTGGCGCTGGATCAGGAAGAACTTCAGTTAAAGGTGCTGGAAGAGATCATCACCAAAGAACTGAATGTGAAGCAGACTGAAGCGCGCATCAGCTTTTTCAAAGAAGCTGCGAAGTTGAAGAAAAGTAAACGAGTCTCCTTTACGAAAGACGTTCGTCTTGCTCTGAACACGATTCGCCAGTCCGTTGAGATGGTTACGAATTCCGGACTTCATATCGATACATCGGAAAAGGATCACGAGGACCACTACGAAATTATTATTAAGATACCTAAAAGATAGAGAAGTCAGGGTTGTTATTAAACGGCGCCAGCCGTTTTTTTGCTTCTTTAGGCACGGTTTTACCCTAGTAAAATTTTAGTAAGGTAACGTGTTGGAAGATATGGTAAGATAGAAATATTGCTCGAACGGTTTGGTGTAAGAAATGTGATGAGGTGAAATAGGTTGGCTAAAACAATTGCAATAACGAATCAGAAGGGCGGCGTTGGCAAAACGACGACTTCTGTGAACCTCGGTGCTTCTCTTGCTTCTTTGGGGAAGCGAGTGTTACTCGTAGATATCGATCCACAGGGCAATACGACAAGCGGCATTGGTGTAAATAAAGCGGACGTGAATTATTGCATATACGATGTCATTATTAATGATATTCATCCGAAAGATGCAACAATGGATACAAATATTCCGAACCTGAAGGTCATTCCTGCGACGATCCAATTAGCGGGTGCTGAGATTGAACTGGTACCGACGATTTCCAGGGAGGTTCGACTCAAGAAGTCTTTACAGCTTGTGAAGCATATGTATGATTACATTTTAATTGATTGTCCGCCGTCGCTCGGGATTTTGACGGTCAATTCGTTAACCGCGGCAGATTCAGTGATCATTCCGATTCAGTGTGAGTATTACGCTTTGGAAGGACTTAGCCAACTGTTGAATACGGTTCGCTTGGTACAGAAGCATTTGAATACGACGTTGCAAATCGAAGGCGTTTTGCTGACGATGTTTGATGCGCGGACGAATCTCGGCATTCAGGTGATCGAAGAGGTAAAGAAATATTTTCAACAGAAGGTCTATCAGACGATCATTCCGCGAAATGTTCGTTTGAGCGAGGCGCCGAGTCACGGTCAATCCATCATTACGTATGATCCGCGTTCCAAAGGTGCAGAGGTTTATTTGGAGCTTGCGAAGGAAGTGATTTCGATATGAGCAAGAGGCTGGGAAAGGGACTAGATGCTTTAATAACATCGCTTCACATTGACGAGAATGATAAGGTTATTCAAATTCCTCTCGCCCAATTGCGCGCCAATCCATATCAACCACGTAAAAACTTTAATGAAGATAGCTTGAAAGAGCTTGCTGATTCGATTAAAGAACACGGCGTTATTCAGCCTATTATTGTTCGGAAGGTTCTTAAAGGCTACGAGATTATTGCTGGCGAACGGCGCTTTCGCGCGTCCCAAGCTTCTGGCTTGGCCACAATTCCTGCGGTAGAGCGTAATTTTAATGATCAGCAGGTTATGGAAATTGCTCTGATTGAAAATGTGCAGCGGGAAGATTTGAATGCTTTGGAGATTGCGGTTGCCTATCAATCGATCATCGATCAGTTCTCGCTAACGCAGGAAGAGCTATCGGCCAAGGTGGGTAAAAGTCGTTCGCACATTGCGAATTTCTTGAGATTGCTGCAGCTGCCGGAATCGATCAAGCAATATGTTTCACGTGGAACATTATCGATGGGCCATGCCAGAGCCATTGTAGGCGTCAAGGATGATAAGCTGAAAAAGGAATTGGCTGAAACGGCGATTAGTAAGCAATGGAGCGTTCGAGAGCTGGAAGAAGCCATCAAGCAGCTTGAAGAACAGCAGGGCAAGGATAAAGAAAAGCCGAAAGCAAAAGAAAAGAATCGAGATCCTTATATTCATCAAGCCGAGGATCAGCTGCGAGATTTGTATAGGACGACGGTGAAGATCAAAAACAATCAGTACAAAGGGAAGATTGAACTGCTTTACTATTCCAAGGATGATTTGAACCGATTGCTTGAGTTGCTGCAAGGGAAAATCTCGTAATACTTCATGTAGCATACCCACGTTAATCTTTCGAAAGAAGGAGCAAACTAAGGTATGCTATATTTGTGTGCGGAGGGGGAGAGTAAATGAACGCACAGTTATATTTCGATAACGCCGCGTCGTCGTGGCCCAAGCCGCCGATGGTGGTAGATGCGATGAGTCGGTGTATACTGGAATATGCCGCCAACCCGGGACGGGGAAGCCATCGGATGGCGGTGCAGGCGAGCCGGATTTTGTTTGAAACGAGAAAGCATGCCGCGAAGCTATTCGGGATCAAAAACCCTAACGATATTTCATTTGCTTTGAATACGACACATGCTTTGAATCAAGCGATCAAAGGCTTTGTGCGCGAGGGCGATCATGTGATTTGTACGAGCATTGAACATAATTCAGTGCGCAGGCCGTTAGAGTATTTACGCGAGGCACGGCATGTACAGGTTACTTACATTCGTAACGATGAACGTGGGTATATGGATTTGAAGGAGCTGGAACAGGCTATCCGACCGAATACGTCGCTTGTTGTTGTCAATCATAGCTCTAATTTAATGGGAACCATCATGCCGGTAGGTGAGATTGGCGAGTTGTGCCGGAGCAAAGGTGTGAGGCTGCTCGTAGACGCGGCTCAGAGCGCCGGTGTGCTGCCTGTTGATGTAGAAAGTATGAATATTGATCTATTGGCTTTCCCGGGCCACAAGGGGCTCCTAGGGCCTCAGGGGACGGGGGGGCTTTATATCCATCCCGACATCGAGTTTGAACCGCTGATGCATGGAGGAACAGGCAGTCAATCGGAGGCTATTCAGCAGCCAAAGGTGAGACCGGACAGATATGAAGCAGGTACGCAAAATACGCCTGGGTTGGCCGGATTGAACGAAGGAATCAAGTTTGTCTTGAATGAAACGGTAGCACGCATCCACGAGAAGGAATGGAGATTGACGCAACGAATGATGGAAGGTTTGTTGGGAATCTCAGGGGTGCGCGTGCTGGGTCCGGAATTGGGACAAGATAAAACGGGGATCGTCGCCTTTACCCTCCAGCAAGCGGAAGCTTCGGAGGTCGCGTTCATTCTTGATCAATCCTTTGGCATTGCGGTGCGTGCGGGCTATCATTGTACGCCGTTGGCGCACGCAGCGGCCGGTACGCTGGGAGCCGGAGCCGTGAGGGCGAGTCTGGGGTATTTTACAACGGACGATGAGGTTGAACAATTTATTGCAGCTATTCAAGAGATCAGCGCACAGCTGGGATAGAAGGCGCGAAAAGAGGGAGTAAGGTCATGGGGGAACTGTTTCAAACCACAGAAGGTGTTTTGCTGGCAGGAAATATGGTTGTTTCGTTGATTTTGCTGATATTATTCATCGTATGGGCAGTCAAGCTTTCCAAGCTGCGCAGGAAATACACGCAAATGATGAACGGCGGTCAGGTCGACGATCTGGAGGGGCTACTGACCGAAATTCAGATGAAGCTAAATACGCAAAAGGCTGAGTCTGATCAGACTGCAGCCAAGGTGGAACAAATCATTACCAATGTAAAATCCATGAAATCGAATGTGGCGATTCATCGCTATAATGCGTTTGGAGAGCCGGGAAGCGATTTGAGCTTCACGGTAGCGATGCTGGATGACCAGGATAATGGTCTGATTATGACCGGGATTCACAGCCGGGAGCAAACTTATATCTATGCGAAGCCGGTGCAAAAAGGACAGTCGACGTATACGCTGAGTCCGGAGGAGAAGGAAGCGATTACTCTAACGGCAAAGCAGAAGCTGCGGTTGTAAATTGCAGCCGCTTTAGCGCGTGATGGATGGCGTCGCCGATAATATGGGCCATGCTCATGACCAGGCTGAGCCGGGTATTTTGCAGCACAAAATACTCCATAAATCCAGATACGTTGACGATGCCGGTGACGTGGATGTTGCCGACAGGAGGCAGCTCTTTGTTTACGCCCGCCCCTGGCTTGAGCGGCCCATTGGCGATTTGAATGCAGCCAACACTTGAAACTTGGCCCAGACAGGCATCGACGGCAACGATGTAGGGATTGTCAAAATGCGCTTGAATGCGCTGAACGGTTTCAGCCAGATTCATGGCATGGACGGGTTCGTCCAGGGTGCCGAACAGGTGAAAGTTGTTCATTTTCTGGCGCTGGAGGTGCGAGCCGACAAGCGGCCCCAGAGAATCGCCCGTTGAGCGGTCGGTGCCGACGCAAATGATCACGATAGGTTGATAGCGTGGTAGATTCATAAAAAGATGATGCAGATGCTTAGAAAGAGTCGAGAGCGAATCCGCGTCGGTATACGGAATTTTAAGCGGACCTTGGGGCTGGTCTTTTGTTGCGTCCGCATGGAAATGAAATTTCATAGGATAGATCCCTCCGTCGCTATAATTTTTACTAGTATACGGATAAATAAGGGAATTTATACGTAGGAAGGGAAGAGATTCTCTTGAACGATTCGCTGATGCTGTTGGCCTTTGATTCGACGCAGCAGGCGCTGCGCGCAGAGATGCTGCTGGAGTATGCGGACATCGACATCGATATCCGGCCAACGCCCAAGGAAGTGACGGCGGGCTGCGCGTTGTCGATTGAATTTCCCGGAGCGGAGCTGGTGCAGGTGCAGGACATTATCAGGTCCGAAAGCGTGGAAATCCGCGGGATTTATTTTAAAAGAGAAGGCAAGTATGTTACGATGGAGGAAGGTTAGGAGGGAGCTTCTTTGGTGTTGGTCGATAAGCTGATAGAGTGGGGAAAGCTGCATTTCACGGACCCAGACAGGTTGGCGGCTTTGCTGTTGATTGCAGTCAAGATCGTTCTGATCTATGTGGCGGCGCGGATGCTGATCAAAATCGCCAATAAAGCGATCTCCCATATGATGACGGCCCGGAAGCGGGCACCGCTCAAGTTTGATCAACGGCGGGCGAACACGATTGGCAAGCTGGTCCATAATCTAATTTCGTATACCGTCAACTTCATAAGTATTTTGCTTATTTTGGGGCAGCTGGGTATCAATCTGGGGCCGCTGCTGGCTGGAGCCGGGGTGCTGGGTCTGGCGATCGGCTTTGGCGCTCAAAGCTTGGTGAAGGATGTGATCACCGGCTTTTTCATTATTTTCGAGGATCAATTCGGCGTGGGGGATGTTATTCAGATCGATCAGTTCAAAGGTACGGTGGAGGAGATCGGCATTCGGGTGACGCGGATTAAAAGCTGGACCGGCGAGGTACATATTATTCCGAACGGGAATATTAAGCAGGTGACGAACTTTTCGTTATATAATTCTTTGGCTGTGGTGGATGTGTCGATTGCGTATGATGCAGACGTCGATGCAGCGGTCAAGGTGCTGAAGGAAACGGTCGGGGAGCTGTATCAAAGCTCGGAGAAAATCGTCAAGGAGCCGGAGGTGCTCGGTGTGCAGGCCTTCGGCAACTCGGAGCTGCGGCTGCGAATTACGGCGGAATGCTTACCGAACGCGCAAGGGGAAATCGGACGGCTGATGAATGCCGAAATTAAGAAGAAGCTGGATGAACACGGCATCGAGATGGCTTACCCGAAAACCATTACGTATATGAGAACGGAGAAGGCGGCGGAATAGGATGGAAAAGAAGGTCTATCAATTGGGCGATATTGTTCAGATGAAAAAACCGCATCCCTGCGGAACGAACGAGATGGAAATTATCCGCATGGGGATGGATATTCGCATTAAGTGCGTGGGCTGCAAGCATAGCGTGCTCGTTCCGCGGACGAAGTTCGAAAGCAAGCTGAAGAAGGTGCTGCGTTCGGCGGCTCCTGGCGAGGGAAGCGAGACGTAGGTTAGGGCGTGAAGCAGCTTATATAGAAATGGAGCTAAAATCTCTTGCGATTCGTTGGCAGGAGTTTTTTTGTTTTTTAGCTATAAAATACATTTTTTTACTTTCGTTTGCTCTATCATACACGTATAATGAGAGAATCTAGGTATGGGGCTTTCGTGCATTTTTACAAAGAAACAGTTTGAAAAATTTGACTTTATTGCCGAGCTTGCCAAGCGTAAGGGTTTGTGATACTATAGTTCTTGCGCCACTTTTGAATGGGGAAAGGTACCCAAGAGGCCCAAGGGGGCTGACTCGAAATCAGCTAGGCGGCTCGCGCCGTGCGTGGGTTCGAATCCCACTCTTTCCGTAACAAGAAAGACCCAAGGTTATAGAAGAAAGTCTTCTGCTCAAGCAGGAGGCTTTTTTCTTTATTTTGCATAAAAGCGGGTGGGCACCGGCACAATAGGGGTAAAAGGACGAGGAGGTGCAGGATGCGCGCATGGATAGGAATGGCGATGGCCTGCCTGATCGCACTGCCAGTGTCGGGCTGCTCGAATCAGCAAGCCGGGGAGACGACGGCCACGCCGACAGCAGGAAGCCCGACAGCGCCGTCGCCGGGCGCCCAGACCGGAGCGGGAGCTACGCCGGCGGCTACAGCCGCTGCTTCGCCGACGGCTTCGACACCGGCAGCGGAGAAGCTGCCGACCATCACCCGCGATGCGGTGGATAAGCTCAAGCCGACGAGCAAGATCAACGAGGTAGAGAAGGCGGCAGGCTCGAAAGGCAAGCTGGTCAAGGACGAGAACGGTAAAAAAACGTATGAGCTGCAGCTTTCGGGCGAAGGTCATTACTACGTACACATTACGTATGATAAGGACGGTAATATTTTAGAAAAGAATATATTTCAAAAATAAAAAGCGCCGGCGTCGCTCCAGCTCATCACGAGTCCTGAAGCGAACGCGGCGCTTTTTGGTGCGGCTCCGTTCCATCTTGCAGCAACGGGCTGCACAGACAGCGCGTGAAGCGGTCACAAGGGCCCTACCAGCGGCTCCGCCTACGGGTGTAAGCAAAGCGATCAATTACATACCCGATAACCGCCCATGAAGCGACGGTAAGGGCATAGATGACAAGCAGCTTCCCTGCCGAGACGTTATAAACGCTCGTGAACATGGAGGCGAACCAGAGCGGCACGCTCAGCGAGTAAAAGATCATGTAGATGGAGTCAAACTGGTGAAACACGTAATGAATCAAGCAGAGGGCCGCGCCGATCGCGGTAAACAGTACGGTAAATGTTTTAGTTCTCACATGGAACGCCCCTTAGCGGCAATTTTATTGCTTCATGTCCTTACGCTTCCATTTACGGTTGTGGTTGCTGGTGTCGGGGAAAGTGTCGCCTTTTTTCAAGGAGACAATCTTCGGATTGTTGACGCCCATATGAAACGCGTCCTCACCGATTTCGATGTACTGCCCGTCGTTTGGCGCGGTATCCCCGGGACTGAATTGCGTCCATTCGCCCATTGTGTTCACCACCTTTCTGTGCAGAGAAATGATGTCTCGGAGGTAGCGTTCCCGAAAGCGGGCGCAGCCATGTGATGCGTAAATTTCCAGTACCGCTGCAAGTGCGGACGGACGAGCTTGTCAAATGTTTGCGAATTTGCTATAGTATTTAGGTGCGAGTTTTGAAAAAGAATCCTCGCTCCTTGCTCCGCAGCCGATGCGAGTCGGTTGAACGCGGGGCCGCTTAGTCCAAAAGGAGGTGAAACACATGCGCAAATACGAAGTGATGTACATTATTCGTACAGATGTTGAACAAGAACAAGTTCAAGCTACTGTAGAAAAGTTCCAAAACATCATCACCAACGGTGGTGGCGAAATTACCAAGCAAGATCTGATGGGTAAACGCCGTCTTGCGTATGAGATCAACAAGTTCCGTGACGGTCACTACGTGCTCGTTAACTTCAACGCAGAGCCTGCAGTTGTAGCGGAATTGGATCGCGTACTGAAGATTACGGACGAAATCATTCGTCACTTAATCGTTGCCGACGTAGCCTAAGAGCTGCCAGTAATTTCGTCAGGAGGGAATGGACCATGTTGAACCGCGTCATTCTCATCGGAAGATTGACCCGTGACCCGGAGCTTCGCTATACGCCGGCCGGAGTAGCCGTAACGCAATTTACGCTTGCAGTCGATCGTCCTTTCACCAACTCCCAGACCCGCGAACGGGAAGCTGATTTTATCCCGGTTGTGACTTGGAGGCAGCTGGCCGAAACTTGTGCGAATTATTTGCGCAAAGGACGACTGGCCGCGGTAGAGGGTAGAATTCAGGTGCGTAACTACGACAATAACGAGGGACGCAAGGTATATGTCACTGAGATTATTGCCGATAACGTTCGTTTCCTGGAATCGAGCAATGCCAATCGCGAAGAAGGCGGCGGACCGGGACCAGGCGCAAGCTATGGTGGCGGCAACGGAGGCGGAGGCGGCAATCGATACGGTGGCGGTGGATCGCGCGATCAGCAGGACCCTTTCATCGATGACGGCAAGCCGATCGACATCTCCGATGATGATTTGCCGTTCTAAACGAGCGGCGGGAACGAACATTCTAAAGTAGAAAGGACTGACAACATCATGGCTTTCCAAAAGAGAGATAACGGAGGCGACGATCGTGGCGATCGCAAATTCGCTCCCCGTGGTAAAGGCGGAAAAGGTAAACGCCGTAAGGTTTGTTACTTCACCGTAAACAAAATCACTCACATTGACTATAAAGATATTGAAACGCTCAAGAAATTCATCAGCGAGCGCGGTAAAATTCTGCCTCGTCGTGTAACGGGTACTTCCGCGAAGTATCAACGCGCTCTGACGATTGCGATCAAACGCTCGCGTCAAATCGCGCTGCTGCCTTACACAACGGAATAGGAACTACGCGCTAAACGGACAGCCGGCCAGCCAATTGGGTCGGCTGTTTTTGCTTGCCAAGGACCGCTCATTTGACGGAGCCGGGTGATTTTCGCTTTTATCAGCTTATCTGATAAATCATATAAAATCATTCTAATTGACCCTACAGGCTGGCTGTGTTAGGTTCAGGAGAGTGAATAATCGATAGATGATGCAGTCTGGGAAATCAACATCCTTGCATGTCATGAGAGGTGGATTCAGTTGGAACTTCAAGTAACGAACAGTCCTTTTAGTCAGGAGCAGGTGGAGCTGCTGAACAAGCTGCTGCCGAGCCTGACGGATTCGCAACGTATTTGGCTTAGCGGCTATTTGACGGCGCTTCAGGGCGCTGGTGTAGCAGCAGGAGCCGTTCCTGTGAACGTGGCTGCGGTGCCGGCTGCCGCTGGCACACCGGCACCGGCTATTTCCAAGGAAGTAACCGTGCTTTTCGGCTCGCAAACGGGTAAATCGCAGGGCTTGGCCAAGAAGCTGACGAAAAAGCTGGAGGAGCTCGGCTTCCAGCCGACGTTGTCCTCAATGGCGGATTTCAAGCCGAACGGTCTGAAAAAAGTGCAAAACCTGCTGATCGTCGTCAGCACGCATGGCGAGGGAGAGCCGCCGGATAGCGCGCTCGCTTTCCATGAATTCCTGAACAGCAAGCGCGCGCCGCAGCTGGAGGGGCTTCGCTTCTCCGTACTGGCGCTGGGCGATACGTCTTATGAATTCTTCTGCCAAACCGGCAAAGACTTCGACAAGCGTCTGGAGGAGTTGGGCGGTAAGCGAATTGTACCGCGCATGGATTGCGACGTGGACTTTGACGAGGCTGCTGCGGAATGGACGAATCAAGTGCTGGGCGCGCTGAGCGCAGCAGCAGCTCCTGCGGCCGTTAGCGCGGCAGCGGCTGGAGCCGCGGCAAGCGCTGCAGGCGGTCAGGAGTCCGAATATTCGCGGACGAATCCGTTCCAGGCGGAAGTGCTTGAGAACCTGAACCTCAACGGTCGCGGCTCGGACCGCGAGACGCGCCATGTGGAAATTTCGCTGGCGGGCTCGAACCTGCAATATGAGCCGGGCGATTGCCTGGGCATTTACCCGGAGAATCACCCGCAGCTTGTGGACGAGCTGATTGCGGCGTTCGGCTGGAACGCCGACGAGCAAGTAGCCGTCAACAAAAACGGCGACAAGCGCTCGGTGCGCGAAGCGCTGCTGCGTTATTTTGAAATTACCGTGCTGACGAAGCCGCTGCTGGAGCAAGCCGCCAAGGTGACCGGCAACGAAGCGCTGCAGCAATTGCTGGCAGCGGGCAACGAGCAATTGAAGGCCTATATCCAGGGCAGGGATCTGCTGGATCTGGTGCAGGACTACTCGCTTAAAGGCATTGCTGCCGCCGATTTCATCGCGATTCTGCGCAAGCTGCCGGCACGTCTGTATTCGATCTCCAGCAGCCCGTCGGCTTATTCGGAGGAAGTACACGTTACGGTGCGCGCTGTTCGTTACGAAACGAATGGCCGCGAGCGCTACGGCGTCTGTTCCGTACAGCTCGCCGAGCGCGTGCAAGCCGGCGATCACCTGCCGGTCTATATCCAGCATAATCCGAACTTCAAGCTGCCGGAGAACCCGGATACGCCGGTCATCATGATCGGACCGGGAACGGGCGTAGCGCCGTTCCGTGCCTTTATCGGCGAACGTGAAGAAACGGGAGCGGCCGGCAAGAACTGGCTGTTCTATGGCGATCAGCATTTTTCGACGGACTTCCTGTATCAAGTGGAATGGCAGCGCTGGCTCAAGGACGGCGTGCTGACGCGCATGGACGTGGCGTTCTCCCGCGATACGGATAAAAAAGTATACGTGCAGCACCGCATGCTGGAGAAAAGCCGCGAGTTCTACCAATGGCTGCAAGAGGGCGCGCATGTGTATGTATGCGGCGACGAGAAGAAAATGGCGCATGACGTACACGCGGCGTTGCTTGCGATTCTTGAGCAAGAGGGCAATTTCAGCCCGGACGAAGCTGCGGAATATTTGACCCGGATGCAACAGCAGAAACGTTATCAGCGGGATGTTTACTAAGCGTAGCGCCCTAAGATTACGAGAGGAGAACGGCCAACATGTCAGAAAACAATTTGCTTAATCCCAACAGCGCCCCGCACAGCGATGTTGAAGAAATTAAAATTCGCAGTAACTACCTGCGCGGCAGTCTGGAAGAAACGCTGCAGGATCGCATAACGGGCTCAATTCCGGAAGACGATAACCGTTTGATGAAATTCCACGGCAGCTATATGCAGGACGACCGCGATTTGCGTAACGAGCGGGCCAAGCAAAAGCTGGAGCCGGCTTACCAGTTCATGCTGCGCGTGCGCGCGGCAGGCGGCGTTGTAACGCCGGAGCAGTGGCTGATGATGGACCGCGTTGCTCAGCAATACGCAAACGGCACGATTCGTCTGACGACGCGTCAATCGTTCCAGCTGCACGGCGTGCTGAAATGGAACATGAAAAGCACGATCCGCGAGGTGAACGATTCGCTGCTCAGCACGCTGGCGGCTTGCGGCGACGTGAACCGTAACGTGATGTGCAACCCGAACCCGCATCAGTCCGAGGTCCACGAGCAAGTGTACAAATGGGCTTGCGAGGTGAGCAATCATCTGGACCCGCGGACGAAGGCGTACCACGAAATCTGGCTCGACGGCGAGAAGGTGGTCGACAGCCGCAGCGATGAAGAGCAGGAGCCGATCTATGGCCGCGTCTATCTGCCGCGGAAGTTCAAAATCGGCATTGCCGTACCGCCGTCCAACGATGTGGACGTGTTCTCGCAGGATCTGGGCTTTATTGCCATCGTGGAGAACGGCAAGCTGGTCGGCTTCAACGTCTCGGTCGGCGGCGGTATGGGCATGACGCACGGCGATCCGCTGACGTATCCGCAAGTGGCGCAAGTGATCGGCTTCATCAAGCCGGAGCAAATGGTCGATCTGGCCGAGAAAACGGTCACGATTCAGCGTGATTACGGCGACCGCTCCGTGCGCAAGCACGCGCGCTTCAAGTATACGATTGACGACCGCGGCATCGACTGGTTCGTGGGCGAGCTGACCGCGCGTCTGGGCTGGAGCCTGGAGCCGGCGCGCGCGTACCATTTTGACTCCAATGGCGATCGTTATGGCTGGGTGAAGGGCAGCAACGGCAAATGGCACTTCAATCTGTTCATTCAGAACGGCCGCGTCAAGGACGAGGACGGCTACCTGCTGATGACGGGCCTGCGCGAAATTGCCAAGATTCACAACGGTGATTTCCGTCTGACGGCGAACCAGAACCTGATCATCGGCAATGTTAGCACGCAGAAGAAGAAGAAAATCGAAGAGCTGATCAAGCAATACGGCTTGACGGACGGCTTGCATTACTCGGCGCTGCGCCGCAGCTCGATGGCGTGTGTAGCGCTGCCGACATGCGGTCTGGCGATGGCGGAATCGGAACGTTATCTGCCTGAGCTGATGGACAAAATCGAGCCGATGCTGGCGGAAGCGGGCCTGAGCGACGAGGAAATCGTCATTCGGATGACGGGCTGCCCGAACGGCTGCGCCAGACCGATGCTGGCGGAGATTTCGTTTATCGGTAAGGCGCCAGGCAAATACAATATGTATCTGGGCGGCGGCTTTGCCGGCAACCGGCTGAACAAGCTGTACAAAGAAAACATCGGCGAAGCGGAGATTCTGTCCTCGCTGCAGCCGATCATTACGCAGTATGCAAAAGAAAGAACGCCCGGCGAGCATTTTGGCGATTTCGTCATTCGCGCCGGTTATGTCAAAGAAGTGCGCTGCGGCCAGGAATTCCACGGCTAAGCGAGCTGACGGCGAAGAGCATTCGAGAGGATGCTCTTCGTTTTTTTGTGTCTGGAGGGATTCGCCTTTTCTTGTTCGCGGGTATTTTGTGGTATAATCGAAGGCAAAGCCTTTTTGACCAGTCCGAAGTTTTCATTTGTACAAGGGTGAGGATATTCAAACCGATACAGGTTGGGGGAGAAGGTAGTGGAGAAGGACGTCGATTTGGCCCGAAGGGTCAAGGTTATCGAATGGCTGAAGACCGAAGTCGTCGATCAGGTCGCGCATTTGCTGAAGGGGATTTGGGAAGGCAATCAGGCGAAGATCGTGGACGGGCTGGCCAGTCTGATCTCTTGCGGCTACATCTTGGGGCGGCGGCTGGGCATCTCTTATCAGAGCCTGGACGAAGCCATTGCCGATAAATTGAAGAAGCATCGCAAGGATGGTCACCAGCTGGAGGATTGGTACGGCGACATTTCATCTTTGGAAGAACATTTGCGTAAGAGGTGATCCCACGTTGGGGAAGCGTAGTTGGCACGGCCTGATATGGAGTTTGGTTACGGTGGTATGGCTGCTGTCGTTCATGACGCCGCTGCTGCCGTTGACGATTGGATTTTTGATGGTGCCTGTCCTGATGCTGTATGTCAAAACGACCACGCGATCGTTTATCCTGTATTATGTCGGCAGCCTGCTGGTCGTCTATTTGCTGTCGGCGCTGCAGGGCTTGTTCCTGATCTCGATCTCGTTGTTCTTTCTGCCGCCGGTGCTGGCAATGGGCAGCTTGTACAAGCGCAAGGCTGCGGCGCGCACGGTGCTGACGGCCGGGACGGTAACGCTGCTTGGCGAATCGCTGCTGAGCTTGATGATCAGCGCGCTGTCGGGGTTGAATCCGATCGGCAGCTACAAAGCGATGATGAACGATTATTTCCAGAATATTATGCAGCCGGCGCTCAAGCAGATGCTGGGCAGCGATCAGGACTTGTATTTGAATGCGATGGTGCAGTGGATTCCGACCTTTTTGATTATGATGGCGGTGTTTTATGTGTTCGTCTCGCACGGCTTGAGCCGCTGGCTGTTGAATAAGACCGGCGAGTCGATCCCCGGGTTGCGCCCGATGCGCGAGTGGATGCTGCCGCGGACGTTCGTCTGGCTGTATTTGCTGGCTTTGATTCTCGGGTTGTTCATCCCGACGTCGACATCGATGGTCTCCACGATTTTGCAAAATCTGCTGCCGCTGCTGATTTTCGTGTTTACGATTCAGGCGTTGGCTTTCTTGTATTACATCATTCATCAGAAGGGCTGGAACCGCGCGCTGCCGTTTACGGCGACGGCGCTGCTGGCGATTATGTGGCCGCTGATGTTTGTGTACAGCTTGCTGGGGGTTGTTGACGTGGCATTCCCCATTCGGGAGCGGTTTAAGAAAAATATGTAGGAGCAGGAGCTGCTGGCCATGCCCAAATTTCTGTTAAAGCGGTGGCACGGACTTCATGTTGTCTGGCTGTTTGCGCTGCTGCTGCTGCTGACGGCGGTGATTTTTGCCTATCAATGGGTGTTAGGCGTCGTCGCTTTTCTTCTCACCGGCTTGATGGCTTATTATACGCTGCAAGCGGAAGCGGCTTTCCGCCGCGACTTTGCCGGCTACATCGGGACGATTACGCATCGCGTGAAAAAGGCGGGCAATGAGGTGATGAGTGGCTTGCCGATCGGTATTATTCTTTATAATGAAGAGAAGCGTATCGAGTGGCACAATCCGTTTATTGCCAAGATGCTGGAGCTGGATTCCGTGATCGGCGAGTCGCTGTACGAGCTGTTTCCGGATATCAAGAGCAAGAAGGAAAAGGACGACAAGCTGGAAATCGTGGTCGGCAAGCACATCTATCAGGTGTGGGTCAAGGCGGAAGAGCGTCTGCTCTATGTCCGCGAGATCACCGAGCAGGCCAATCTGGCGAAGCGGTATGAGGACGAGAAGACGGCAATCGGGATCGTCATGCTCGATAATCTGGACGAAGCGACGCAGGGGCTGGACGACCAGACGCGCAGCTTGCTGATGGCCAAGGTGACGGGCGAGATTACGGAATGGGCGCAAAAATACCAGCTCTACCTGCGCCGTACCGCCTCGGACCGCTTCCTGATTCTGATGGACCAGCGGGCTCTGCGCAGTCTGGAGCAAAGCCGGTTCGAAATTCTCGACGACGTGCGTGATTTGACGATTGAGAACAAGCTGCCGCTGACGCTGAGCATCGGCATCGCTTCCGGCGTGGAACAGTTGGTGGAGCTCGGCTCGATGGCGCAGATGAGCCTCGACATGTCGCTCGGCCGCGGCGGCGATCAGGTGACGGTAAAGGTAGGGCAGCGCTTGTCGTTCTACGGCGGACGGACGAACGCGGTGGAGAAGCGCACACGGGTACGGGCGCGGGTCATTTCGCATGCCTTGCGCGATTTGATGAAGGAAAGCGATTCAGTAATTGTGATGGGTCATCGCTTTCCGGATATGGATTCGGTCGGCGCGGCGGTCGGTGTGCTGAAGGCGGTGCAGGTGGTTGGCAAGGAAGGCTTCATCGTGCTGGAGGGTGTGAACCCATCGATCCAGAAGCTGATGGAGGCGCTCGCTGGCGACGAGAAGCTCGGCCGCAGGTTCATTACGCCGGAGCAGGCGATGCAGATGATGACGCCGCGGACGCTGGCCGTCGTCGTCGATACGCATAAAGCGTCGATGGTCGCCGAGCCCAAGCTGCTGCAGCTGACCAATCGCGTGGTGGTGGTGGATCATCACCGGCGCAGCGAGGAGTTCATTAATGAAGCGACGCTGGTCTATATGGAGCCGTATGCGTCCTCGACGTGCGAGCTTGTGACGGAGCTGCTGCAGTACATCAACGACAAGCTGAGCCTCGACGTGCTGGAGGCCACTGTGCTGCTTGCCGGCATTGTCGTCGATACGAAAAGCTTCAGCTTGCGCACGGGCGCGCGCACGTTCGAAGCCGCGTCGTTCTTGCGGCGCAACGGGGCCGATTCCGGGCTCATTCAGCGCATGCTGAAGGAAGATCTCGACGCGTATATCAAGAAGGCGGAGATTATCAAGCATACGGAGATTTTGCACGAGCATATCGCTTTAGCCGTAGCGGAGCCGAATCGCAAATATTCTCAGTTGATGATTGCCCAGGTAGCTGATACATTGTTGAATATGACGAACATTATGGCTTCCTTTGTAATCAGCGAGCGTCAGGACGGCCTGATCGGCATTAGCGCCCGATCGCTCGGCCAGTTGAATGTACAGCTGGTGATGGAGCGGCTGGGCGGCGGCGGTCATTTGACCAATGCAGCGACACAGCTCGACGGCACGCTGGAGGAAGCGACGAAACGGCTGAAGCATGTGATTCAGGAGATGAAGGATGAGGAGGGACTTTTCGAATGAAGGTCGTATTTTTGAAGGACGTTAAGGGTCAAGGGAAAAAAGGGGAAGTGAAAGAGGTTTCCGAGGGCTATGCGCAAAATTTTCTGATTGCCAAGGGTTTGGCATCCCCGGCTACGCAAGGAACCGTCAAGCAGCTCGACAACCAGAAGAAAGCCGAGCAGCGCCGCAAGGATCAGGAGAAGGCCGATGCACAGGCGTTGGGCGTGAAGCTGGGCGAGATGACGGTGGTCATTAAAGCCAAAGCGGGCGAAGGCGGCCGGTTGTTCGGCGCCATCACCAACAAGCAGGTCGCGGAAGCGCTGGAGAAGCTCGGCATCCAAGTGGACAAGCGCAAAATCGTTATGGACGAGCCGATTCGCACGTTGGGCGTAACGAAGGTGCCGGTTAAGCTGCACAGCGAGGTTACGGCGTCGCTGAACGTGCAGATCAGCGAAGAGAAGTAATTGACACGCAGGACATGCTTGATTGAGGCAGCGCGGAGCTTGACGGAACGGGATAAGATGGTCCTAGCCGTCGGGTGCTGCGCTGCCGCCGTGTTACGCCGGCTGGGCCTGCAGTCGGCAGAGAGCCAAAGCATAAAGGAGAAGTGGGCGTTATGAGCGGGGAATTGTTTCTGGATCGCGTACCCCCACAAAATATAGAAGCCGAGCAGGCCGTGCTCGGCGCTATTTTGTTAAACGGCGAAGCGCTCATTACCGCGATGGAGCGGGTGACGAGCGATGATTTCTATCGCGGCTCGCATCAGCGCATCTTCGAGGCGATGGTGGAGCTGGCCGAAGAAGACGAGCCGGTCGACCTGATTACGCTGACGTCCCGGCTGGCCAACAAGCAGCAGCTTGAAGACGTCGGCGGCGTGACGTATTTGTCGGAGCTGGCCAATGCCGTTCCGACAGCTGCCAACGTCGACTACTATGCAGCCATCGTCGAAGAGAAGTCGATGCTGCGCCGCTTGATTCGCACGGCGACGCAAATCGTCTCGAACGGCTATGCCAGCGCCGACGATATCGGCTTGCTGCTCAGCGACGCCGAGCAGCGGATCATGGAGATCTCGCAGCGCCGATCCTCCACGGGCTTCGTGTCCATTCGTGACGTGCTCATGGACGTGTTCGAGCGAGTCGAGTTCCTCTACTCGCACAAGGGCGGGTCCACAGGCATCCCTTCGGGCTTCGTGGACCTGGACAAGATGACGTCCGGCTTTCAGCGCTCGGACCTCATCATCGTCGCCGCCCGTCCTTCCGTCGGCAAAACCGCCTTCGCGCTCAACATCGCGCAGAACGTCGGCGTACGGGCCAAGGAAACCGTCGCCATCTTCTCGCTGGAGATGGGCGCGGCCCAGCTCGTCCAGCGGATGGTGTGCGCGGAGGCCAACGTGGACGCCAACCGGATGCGGACGGGCTTCCTCGAAGGCGACGACTGGGAGAAGCTGACGATGGCGATCGGCGCATTGTCGGAGGCGCAAATCTACATCGACGATTCGCCGTCGATTACGGTGGCCGACATTCGCGCCAAGTGCCGACGGCTGCAGCAGGAGCGGGGGCTCGGCATGATCCTCATCGACTACCTGCAGCTGATCCACGGCCGCGGCAAAGGCGACAACCGTCAGCAGGAGGTGTCCGAGATTTCGCGGACGCTCAAGCAGATTGCGCGGGAGCTGAACGTGCCGGTCATCGCCCTGTCGCAGCTCAGCCGGGGCGTAGAGCAGCGGCAGGACAAGCGGCCGATGATGTCCGACTTGCGTGAATCGGGCTCGATCGAGCAGGACGCCGATATCGTGGCTTTCTTGTACCGGGACGATTACTACGACAAGGAGTCGGAGAAAAAGAACATCATTGAGATCATCATCGCCAAGCAGCGGAACGGTCCGGTCGGCACAGTCGAGCTGGCGTTCCTCAAGCAGTTCAATAAATTCGTCAATATGGACCGCAGCCATCAGGAAGTCGCGGCCGGTCAATATTAAACGTCATAGCTTGCGGCAAATTCCGAACAATTATACAAGCTCTTGTATGATTGTTCGTTTTTATTTGACTTTGCTTTGGCGGACTGCTACACTAAAGACGGTGAAAAATACCTTAACGAAATCGGGCGGAACGCCGGGCTTCGATCAAGGTCGTTTTTCATGCTTTCCTATGGGAAAATGGGAAAAGCAAAGCCAACAGGCTCATTATGGGTGCGCCGCACCGTACGGAGGTAGTGCTTAATGTCAACGGTTGTTGTTGTCGGAACGCAATGGGGAGACGAAGGAAAAGGAAAGATTACGGATTATCTGGCGGAGACGGCAGAGGTTGTTGCCCGCTATCAAGGCGGAAACAACGCAGGCCACACGATCCTGATCGAAGGCAAGAAATACAAGACAACGATGATTCCATCCGGCATTTTTTACGAAGATAAAGCCTGCGTCATCGGCAATGGCATGGTGATTAATCCCGCAGCTCTCATTGAAGAGATCAATTATATCGAATCCAACGGTTTTTCGACCAAAAGCCTCAAGATCAGCGATCGCGCGCATGTGATCATGCCGTATCATTTGCTGCTCGACGGACTGGAGGAAGAGCGCAAGGGCGACAATAAAATCGGAACGACCCGCAAAGGGATCGGACCTTGTTATATGGATAAAGCGGCGCGCAACGGCATTCGGATCGCGGATCTGATGGACGCAGAGGAGTTCGAGCAAAAAGTACGCCGTCTCGTCGCGGACAAAAACGTGATTATTCAGCAGGTATATGGCGCTCAAGGTCTCGAAGTCGAGCCGATTCTCGAAGAGTACCTCAAGTACGCTGAAGTGCTGCGTCCTTTTGTAACCGACACGTCGGTTGTGCTCAATGAATATATCGATCAGGGCCGCCGCGTGCTGTTCGAAGGCGCGCAAGGCGTCATGCTCGACATCGACCAAGGCACGTATCCGTTCGTGACGTCGTCCAACCCGACGGCCGGCGGCGTGTGCATCGGCTCGGGCGTCGGCCCGACCAAAATCCACAGCATCATCGGCGTAGCCAAAGCCTACACGACGCGCGTCGGCGACGGTCCGTTCCCGACAGAGCAAAACAATGCAACCGGCGACTGGATCCGTGAAAAAGGCTTCGAGTACGGCACCGTAACGGGCCGTCCGCGCCGCGTCGGCTGGTTCGACAGCGTGGTCGTCCGCCACGCCCGCCGCGTGAGCGGCATTACCGGCTTGTCGCTCAACTCGATCGACGTGCTGACGGGCCTGGAGACGGTCAAAATCTGCACGGGCTACATGTACCGCGGCGAGCTGATCGAGCATTATCCGGCCAGCCTCAAAGCGCTCTCCGAGTGCGAGGCGGTGTATGAGGAAATGCCGGGCTGGAGCGAAGACGTATCGACGGCGCGCTCGCTGAGCGATCTGCCAGAGAACGCCCGCCACTATGTGGAGCGCGTGTCGCAGCTGACCGGCATTCCAATCGCGATCTTCTCGGTTGGCCGCAATCGCGACCAGACGAACCTGGTACGTCCGATTTACGTATAGGCAGAACAAATCGGCTTTCATACGAAGTTGAAGATTCCGGCGCCCGGTGGCGTCGGGATTTTTTTGTATGTGGGGCGTGTCTGTCGGCTTCCGCACCGCGCGCGAATCCCTTGGCGGCTTAACTTAACGTTTATTCCTCCGACAAGCCGGCAGCCGACGACTTCCGCCAGAACATCACAGTCAGCATGCGCTCGATCCATTCCTTGTCCAGCTCGGTCAGCACAACGTCATCGAACATCAGTTCGTTATCGCGCAGGAAAGCACGCAGGTGAACCGGACGGCTTCCGGCTTCGCTCGTTGGTTCCTCCCGAGTCGGGGGCTCGAGGTAGCCGGCTACCCGCATCAGTTCTGCGTAAGGGATGTTCAACCCCTTGGAGAGCTTGGCCAGCACGTCCGGTGAGGGAATGCGGCGTTTGCCGCTCTCCAGCTGTGAGATGTAAGCGTGCGAGACGCCGGAGCGCTCCGAAAGCTCGCGTACGGTAAAGCCCCTGTGCTTACGCAGATCCCGCAATTGATCGTAAAAATACATGCGTGATTCCTCCATTCAGGCAAGTGGCGTAAACGAAAGTTAACATTTTTATAATATAATTTTACATTAGTAAAATCAATCAGTTTTCTTGGAGGGTTGGGATTGGCTGGAAGCAAAAGCGTCAATACTGGAAGGGAGGTCAAAATCGAGTCTGCAAAGGGTGAGGAAACGGCATGAAGTTGTTGGGCTGGTTAAGCAAGCTGATCTTGTCCACGGTCCTTATTTCGTTGTTATCGGTGGTTACAGCTTGGGCGGTCGTCAATATGTATG
This sequence comes from Paenibacillus athensensis, assembly GCF_004514475.2. GTDB lineage: Bacteria > Bacillota > Bacilli > Paenibacillales > NBRC-103111 > Paenibacillus_AL > Paenibacillus_AL athensensis. The sequence goes on from NZ_MYFO02000020.1 coordinate 38,211, forward strand.
TCGAGGAGCTGCTTCGACAATTTCAGATACCGGCTATAGGTAAAAAGATTCAATTTATGGATTTTGCCGCAAGATTATCGGAGGAGTTGAATATAGTTAAGCCGAGAGCGGGGGGTCAGCAGGCTGCCGACGGAGGTTCGTCGTCAACGGGGTCAACGCAGGACGCGAATGCGGGCGGAGCGAGCCCGGATGCATCCAGCGGCGCAAAGAACGGCTCGGCAGCCGGTTCCACCTCCGACTCCGCGAGCACCGCTTCCCCGGACTCAGGCAGTGGCGCCGCCGGCGCGTTGCCTTCCGCTTCGCCGGATGCGGCTGCTTCCGCGGGCGCAGAGGACGATGCGGTAGCCGTCATGGGACAGGTACACGACGATGAGGCGCAGCAGCGCGAGCTGGTCATGTCGACCGAAGCGTTCGCCAAGAAAAAGGAGCAATTAACGAGCGAGGATAAAATGAAGATCTTTTCCCTCGTGGTGGCGAAGCTGCCGCAAAACGAGGTACAGCGCCTGTCCGCCCTGCTCGAAGACGGCATCACCGCTGAGGAGCTGAAGGAGGTCGATCAGACGCTGCATAGCTATTTGACTGCCGATGAATATAAACAGCTCATGGAGATCATTCAAAAGTATTAGCTGGATGGCGAGCCGCTATAGCTCACCCCCGTATTTGACGATCGTATCTTCGGCTTGACGATAGCGGGATTTTTCCACACAAACCGCCAGGCCGAAGGAGCCGTCGTTCACCGGCGCTTCGAGGGTCTGCACCAGCGTGTCCGCTTGGTAATCGACCTTGATCGGAGCCGCTGCATCGATCCGAATATCAAGCACGCCCTGCCTTCTCAGCTCGTCTGCCGCATGCTCCAGGTCGTCCACGGATTTGAAAACCGCTGTTAGATTTTTTTCCATTGAATTGCCTCCAGTCGTAGAATCGACACAGTCTATCACACCGCTGTCGAGTATTTGTTGAAATGGGCGGAAGAAGTGTGGTAAATTTAACAAAAGGGAGTTACTTCAAAGGATATTATGTCTAATCAAGGTTGATTTATGTATCTGTGGATGCAAAACCGTCTAAAGGGAGAAGATCATGACAGGTTTCAGGGGAATGCGCTTTGTCAAGGATCTCGTCGAGAGATTCAAAACCAAGCGAGAAAGCTTGACCGGAAGTGAATCAGACAAGCAGCAGCAGGACACAACGACTACGACGCTGGCGGTAATCAAGAAGCACAAATGGCCGATTGCACTCGGAGCGGGTGCGGTAGCTTTTTCCGCTATTATAACTTTAGCTGGACACCAATACGTGCAAGCGAACATGAAGGATATTTATCATGTCATGCTGAACGGTCAAGAGATAGGAATCGCGAGCGACAGCTCGATTATTGAGAATTATAAGATGAACCGCCCGTTGGAAGTACAGATGAGCCACCCCGAGGTACATATGGTGGTGCCGATGGACGGCATTACGTACACAACTGAGAAGGCTTTCAATGTCAAGCCTAACGATGAAGCGGTCATTGCGGCGCTCAACGAGCGCATTGTGCCGGAAGCGCGTGGCGTCGAGCTCAAGGTGGATGGCAAGCTGATCGCGATTGTGAAGGACCAGGAAACGGCAGACGCCATTCTGGAAAAGGTGAAGGAGCCGTTCAACCCGAAAGGCAAGGAAACCGCTAAGGTTGGTGTGCTTTCAGCGAATGCGACGGCCGAGGATATTAACGCTTTGCCTTCCGAATTGCAGGAGGCCGGGTTCGTGCAGAAGGTGGAGACGAGCGAGGTGCCGATTTCCAGCGAGCAGCTGGCCGATCCCGAGGAAGTGGTGAAGAAGCTGCAAACCGGCGATGTCCAGCCGACGAAATATACGGTGGTCGAAGGCGACTGCGTGTCTTGCATTGCCCAGAAATTCGGCGTGACCAAGCAATTCATTTACGAGCAAAACCCGTGGATTCACGACGACATGCTCAAAATTGGCGATACGCTTGATCTGACGGTGCTTCAGCCGACGCTTTCGGTGAAGACGCTGGAGAAGGTCGTGCAAAATCAGGAGATTCAATACGATACGGAATACGTGAAGGACGATTCGCTGCGCGTGGGTGTCGTTCAACCGATCTCACCCGGCAAGAACGGGCTAAAGAAGGTGACCATCCAGCTGACGAAGATCAACGGCGAGATGATGGAGGAGCAAGTGCTGCATGAGGAAATCATCGAGCAGCCGGTGACCGCGAAAGCGAAAAAAGGCACGAAGGTCGTTCTCGGCGAAGGGACAGGCAAGTTCTCGTGGCCGGTATTATCGCCGAATATTACGAGCACGTTCGGCACGCGCTGGGGCAAGCTTCACAAGGGTATCGACATTACAGGCAACAAAAACATTATGGCAGCGGACAACGGCAAGGTCATCGAAACCGGGTACAAATCCGATTACGGCAATTATGTGATTATTAGTCATTTGAATGGTTATGAGACGTTATATGGACACATGAGCAAGATTACGACGACCCGGGGTACGATTGTGGAGAAGGGCGACAAGATCGGCATCATGGGCAGTACCGGGGATTCGACCGGCGTGCATTTGCATTTTGAAGTGCACAAAGGCGGCAAGCTGGAGAATCCGCTGAAATATTTGAACCGATAAGAGCAGCAGATAGACAGAGATGACGAAGAGGCAGGGTCGGCCCGGACAAGCGGGCGGCTTTGTCTCTTTTTGCTTGGATTTATGGTAAAATGAAAAGATACGCGAGTGGACTTTGAACAAGGCGGTGGTTCGTTTGTTTGGCAAAATTCTGGTGGTGGACGATGAGCAGCCGATTGCTGATATTTTGAAATTTAATTTGGAAAAAGAGGGCTATCAGGTCGTCTGCGCTTATGACGGCGGCAGCGCGGTGGAGCTGGCTTTTCAGGAAAAGCCGGACCTGATTCTGCTGGATTTGATGCTGCCGGTCAAGGACGGCATGGATGTGTGCCGGGAGGTGCGCACCCGGCTGAATACGCCGATTATTATGCTGACGGCCAAGGATACGGAGCTGGACAAGGTGCTGGGGCTGGAGATGGGCGCGGACGATTACGTGACCAAGCCGTTCGGCACGCGCGAGCTGCTGGCGCGAGTGAAGGCGCATTTGCGCCGCAACAAGGTGCAGGCTTCCGAGCCGGAGGCGGAGGAGCAGCGCAACGGCATCCGGATTCACGGCCTGTTCATCGACAACGATATGTATATGGTGTACAAGGATGACGAGCCTCTGGATTTGACGCACCGCGAGTTTGAGCTGATCCAGTATCTGGCGAAGCATTCGGGCAAGGTGATGACGCGCGAGCATCTGCTGCAAGCGGTCTGGGGCTTCGAGTACTTCGGCGACGTGCGCACGGTGGACGTGACGATCCGCAGGCTGCGCGAGAAGCTGGAGACCGATCCGAGTCGGCCGGAATACATTATGACTCGGCGCGGGCTGGGCTATTTGATGCGCAGTCCCAAAGCCGGAGGCTTTTGAGCATGAAAGGCATTCGCTTTTTTCAGTCGATTCAGGCGAAGCTGATCATGATTTATGTGCTGCTGATTTTGATTGCGATGCAGCTGATCGGGGTGTATTTTTACCGGACGCTGGAGAGCTATTTCAAAAATGATTTCCTGGACTCCCGGAACAAGCAGGTCACGCTGCTGGCCGGTTTCGTGGAGTCTTATTTGCTTGGCAACCCCGATCCGTCGGGCAAGGCGGGCGAGGGGAAGAAAACGTATACCGATCTGAACGATATCGTGAACAATTTGTTTTCGATCAGCAATGCGGAAATTCAGATTATCGATGCGAACGGGATTGTGATTAGTACGTCGGTGCCCAGCCATCTGGGGCAAAAGAATACGCAAACCGAGGTGACGCGCGCGCTGCAGGGCATCAAGGATAATCAGCGGATGTTTACGGACACGGACGGGTATCGCAAGATGGTGATTGCCAAGCCGGTGGGCAGCGGGGTGCGGGTGCTCGGGGCGGTGTATCTGATCGCGTCGATGGAGGATTTGTACAATACGATGAGCAGCATTAACCGGATTCTCATTTCGGGGACGCTGATTGCGCTGGGGCTGACGGCGGCGCTCGGGATTCTCTTGTCGAACACGATTACGAATCCGATCAAGGAGATTACGAAGCAGGTTACGGCGGTGGCCGAGGGCAATTTTGACGACCAGGTCAAGGTGCAGGGCCAGGATGAGATTGGGCAGCTTGGGCATACGTTCAATTTCATGATGGACCGGCTGAAGGAAGCGCTGTCGATGAATGAGGAGGAGAAGGAGAAGCTGGCTTCGATTCTGACGAACATGAACGACGGGGTGATTGCGACCGACGATACGGGGCGGGTGATCGTGCTGAACCGGCGGGCGAAGCAGATTCTGCAGATCGAGGAGGAAAGCTCGTTCGGCAAGGAGATCAGCGAGCTGCTCGGCATGACGAAGGATCGCATTCAGGCGCTGGTGTACGGCGATGTGAATACGACGCTGCTGGGTATTGAGCTGCCTGACGAGGAGGAGCCGCTATCGGTGCGGGTGACGTTCACGTCGATTCACCGTAGGGGCGAAGGGGCGAGCGGCGGGTCGATTGCCGTGCTGCAGGACGTGACGGAGCAGGAAAAGCTGGAGCAGGCACGGCGCGAATTCGTCGCCAACGTATCGCATGAGCTGCGCACGCCGCTGACGACGATCAAGAGCTATCTGGAGGCGCTGGACGACGGCGCGCTGGAGGAGCCGCAGCTGGCTTCGCGGTTCGTCAGCGTGACGCGCAGCGAGACGGAGCGGATGATCCGGCTGGTGACGGATTTGCTGCACCTGTCGCGGCTCGATTCGCGGCAGTCGATCATCCGCAAGGAGTCGACGGACGTGGCGGAGATGCTGGACGAGGTGGCCGACCGCTTCTCGTTCCAGCTGCAGCAGCGCAAGATTCGTGTCGAAATTGCGGTGGAGCCGGGCATCGCGCCGATTATGCTCGACCGGGACAAGATCGATCAGGTGCTGGACAATCTGGTATCCAACGCGATTAAATACACGGCTGATGAAGGCACGGTGCGGTTGTCGGCGCGGCGCATTGACCGCGATTTCCTGGAGATCGGGATTCAGGATACGGGCATCGGCATTCCGAAAAAGGATTTGGCGCGGATTTTCGAGCGTTTTTATCGCGTGGATAAGGCGCGTTCGCGCAATATGGGCGGCACCGGGCTCGGGTTGTCTATTGCCCGGGAAATTGTCAAAGCTCACGGCGGGACGATCTCGCTGGATTCGGAGCTGGGGCAGGGGACGAAGGCGCTGTTCACGCTGCCGATTCAGGCGGAGGAGAGTGAAGCGATATGATGGACAGGCTGAAATCGCTGCTGCTGGTCGTGCTGATTGCCGCCAGCTTGTATCAAAGCTATTTGCTGGCCTACAGCTCGCCCAAATTCGACCCGATTCAGCAAAATGATTATGTGCAGACGGAGCCGCTGGGCAAGCCTAAGGAAATTGCGGACATGCTGTTTCCCGATCAGATTATTGTGCATTTGGGGAATCAGCAGCATTCGGTGCTGTATCCGGAGAGCTACAATTACTTGCGCCTGCTCGATAATATCAAGCAGCGCAGCATTGAAGGCTTCCGCCGCACGACGACGTTCCTCGCTAATGTCGATTGGGAGGATGTGCGGACGAACGAGCAAGGCGTGGAGATCCGGTTCCGCGACGGGCTGCCGTTTAATTTGCTGCAGATGATGCTGCAGATCAAGGGAGAGACGCCGGCGGACAACGATACGATTACGCGGATCTGGATTTTTTCCAATAAGGGCGATGTGCGGACGTATTTTTTCACGGATTCTCCGAGTGTGAGCTATGAGGTGATTCGCGCCGATTTTACGAGCAAGGATGTCGAAAATTTCGTAACCTACGGCGATATGTCGAATCTGTACCGGCCGATGAACGGCGGCGATTACTACATTCCGACAAAGCCGTTGCATACGTCGAGCTATACGTTTGCTTACAGCCTGCTGACGGCCGATCAGTTGAAGGGCAGCCTGTTCGTTGATCCGGGAATTACGCGGAACCTCAAGGAGCGGGACGGCTCGGAAATTTATACCGACGGCAAGCGCGGTTTCCAGATTAAAAGCGACAAGCGCTGGATTACGTATACCGACCCGGTAGCGCCGGTGGAAAGCCGGAACGATATGCTCGACAATCTCTTGGCGGGCGTGCAGTTTATCAACCAGCATGTCGGCTGGGACGGCAATTACGTGGTGGCGCGGACGCCGCAGCGGCAGTCGTTTTCGAATCAGATGTTTGTGTTTCGGCAGTATTATGAAGCTTTTCCCATTATTAACCCGCAGGCGGAGGGCTACGGCACGATCAAGCTGCAGGTGCAAAAGGGCATCGTGTCGGCCTATGAGCGCTCGATGATGATGATGCGGGACCCTAAGGCAGCGACGCGCCAGGATGCCGAGCTGATGTCCGGGGAGGCGCTGGAGGCGCGGCTGCAGACGTACCAGCGGCGCTCGGCGGTCGTGTCGATGTTCCCGGCCTACCGGCCGGTGGTGTCCGAGCAGTCGATGCTGCTGAGGCCGGTATGGGCGATTGAGCTGCGCGACGGCACGTTTGATTATATGGAATAGACCAGCGATGTTGGTCAAGGGCAGGTGAGGGCATGGATTGGGGCCGGGCCAAGACGATTTTGATATTGTCGTTTCTGTTTCTGAATATGATTCTCGGCTATCAGCTGTGGACGAGCAAATCGAAGCAGACGGAGCTGGCGGCGGATACGACCGGCATTGTCGAGGAGCTGAACCGGGTGCTCAGCAGCAAAAACATTCGCCTCAGCGAAGAGCTGCCCAAGGATGTGCCCAAGCTGACGGAGATCACGGTCAAGTTCGATGAGAATATGAAGCCGGATGAGAAAATTCCCCTGAAGACACCAACGACGATGAACAGTATACTGGGGAAAGGTACAAGCAAGGACGTGCCGGCCCGCTCGGAGATTCCGCATCTGGATCTGTATCAGTTCGATGCAATTGCCAGCAAGGACGGCGTGTATGTATTTAATCAGATGTACGGCGGTCTGCCAATGTTTGAGGTGCGCGTCGAGCTGTTCGAGGATCAGGGGCAGGTGACGAAGTACCGCCAGACCTACGTGGTGGTGGAGGCAAGCGGCGAGCAGAAGGAGCAGAAGCTGATTCCGGCTCAGCTGGCCGTGCGTAGTCTTGTAGAGAACTACTTGAGCGAGGGCTCGATTATTACCGATGTCCGGCTTGGGTATCATGGGCAAATATACAATTCGCAGACGCAATACATGATTCCGTATTGGCGGGTGGCGATTGGCAATGGCGATATTTATTACGTGCAGGCGTTTAACGGAGCGGTGGAGGCGCCGCAAAACGGCTTCGATAACGGGCCGGTAGCGGATGTGCTGCCCAAGAAGAAGGACGCCGACAACTAACCGGAATTGCAGGTATAAGGAGCAGGTAGGATGGGATTGAGGTTTACGGTGCTGTCGAGCGGATCGACGGGCAATGCGACGGTGGTCGACAACGGCGAGACGAAGGTGCTGGTCGACGTTGGTTTTAGCGCGAAAAAGATGGATCAATTGATGAAGGAACGCGAGGTGACGGGGCGCGAGATTGATGCGATTGTGATTACGCACGAGCATTCCGATCACATCAAGGGACTGGGCGCGTTTGCGCGCAAATACGACTTGCCGGTGTACGCCAACGAGAAGACGTGGCGGGCGCTGGAGGAGCAGATCGGCGAAATCGCCGAGGGGAACAAGCGGGTGATGGAGACCGGCTCGACGCTGGATTTTGGCGCGCTGCAGGTGGAGTCGTTCGGCATTTCCCACGATGCGGCGGAGCCGGTCGGGTATTGCTTTTATGAAGGTGAGCAGAAGCTGAGTCTGGTGACTGATCTGGGCTATATGAGCTCCAAGGTGAAGGAAAAAATTGCCGACTCCGACGCGTATGTGCTGGAGACGAATCACGATGTCGAGATGCTGCGCATGGGCCATTATCCGTGGAGCATCAAGCGCCGCATTCTCGGCGACAAGGGCCATTTGTCCAATGAAGCGGCCGGCGAGGCGTTGTGCGAAATCATGAGCGGCCGGACGAACGCCGTGTATATGGCGCATTTGAGCCGCGATCACAATTTGATGGATTTGGCCAGGCTGACGGTGAATAATGTATTAGAGGAGCGGAACGCGTGCGCAAGCGGCGTGAAGCCGCGGCTGATGGACACGTATTTCGACCGATCTACCAGGTGGGATTCGATGGACCGGGAATAGGCTCCTGATGGAGCTTGCGCGATTTGTCCAGCAGCTCCTGCTCGGTGATGATGCCTTTGGCGACGAGCAGCTCGATGACGGTGGATAGCGCGAGCGTCTGCTGGTAATGATCCTCTTTCATATCGGCGAGCTTGCCGATCAGGTTGATTTGGTCGAGATGGGAATGGATTCGGTTCATGAGCACGGCTCCTTTTCTATCACTCTAGTTTTTCTTTCGAAGTTCTGGTTTACTATTATTGTAGGCATATTGGCGGCGAAACATTCCTGATTTTTGCAAAAAAATGCAGTGCGTGGGCGTCAGCAGCGGGAAGGGGCCGGCTATGAGTTTATTTGATGATGATTTTTTCTCGACGAAATCGTCGAAAAAACGGGAATGGGACCTCACGGGAGGCGGCTACCGCAGGCCCGCATGGACCGGCCGGAAGCGGTATTGGATGATCGGGTCCGCATTGGGCGGCGCGCTGCTGACGCTGCTTGCAGTATGGATCGCCGGCGGCGGGGACGATCTGGCGGCGAAGCCTGGAGCTGCGGCAGCCGTGGCGGCTGGGGCGCAGCCGATGAACGGCAACGATTCGGTGATTGCGGCGGCAGACAAGATCAAGCCGGCTGTGGTCAGCGTGATCAGTATGCGCAAGGATGATGAGGAGACGCCGGGCGGCATGGGCATCGGGTCCGGGGTGATTTTTGGCCGTGATGGGGATAAGGTGCGTATTGTCACGAACAATCATGTCGTGGAGGACGGCGTGGAGTTCGAGGTGGTGAATTTCCAGGGCGAGCATCGCAAGGCGAAGCTGGTCGGGCGCGATCAGGTGACTGATCTGGCCGTGCTGGAGGCCGACGGAAGCGGGTTCAAGGTGGTGGCCGAGTTCGGCAATTCGGACAGCTTGCAGGCGGGAGAAACGGCGATTGCGGTGGGCAACCCGCTGGGGCTCGGCTTCTCGCCGACGGTGACGCGGGGCATCATTTCTTCGCCGAAGCGGACGATTCCCGTAGCGATTGACCGGGACAGCACGGACTACGATTGGGAGATGGACGTGATCCAGACCGATGCCGCGATCAATCAGGGCAACAGCGGCGGGCCGCTCGTGAATATAGAGGGCAAGGTGATCGGGATTAACAGCTTGAAGATCGCCGATATGGGCGTGGAGGGGCTGGGCTTTGCGATTCCGATCAATTCGGTGAAGCCGGTGCTCGACAGCTTGATCAAGGATCACAAGGTGAAGCGGCCGCTGCTGGGCGTGTCGACGCAGGAGCTGCAAAGTTTTAAGGGGACGGACGTATTAAAGCTTCCCGATGAAGTGAAGACTGGAATTATCGTGTTTGACGTATCGGGTCCGGCCGAAGACGCCGGCTTGAAGCCGCAGGACGTGATCGTGCTGCTCGACGATCAGCCGATTGACAGCACGCTGGCGCTGCGGAAATATTTGTACAATGAGAAGAAGATCGGCGACAAGGTTGTCGTGGGCTTTTACCGGGGCGGCAAGAAGATGAGCGCGACGGTGACGCTGGCGGAGGCCGGGGAGAAGTAGGGTGGCTGGCGGGTCCGGTCGGGGAACAGCCGGAGAACGATTTGGCGGGTGTTCTGGCTAAGCGGATAGCCGGCTGCGGCGAGTGCAGCGTTTACGGGCATAATGGGAATCCGAGGCAGCAAGTGAAACGAAGAGAAGCAAAGCGCTGCTTGGCTGCTGGACATCGAGACGAAAGAGGTACAGGGATGTACGTAGTTTGCAAGGAACATGTAGAGATCGCCATCGACGAGTTCATCGATGAATATGAAGAAGCGCCGGATGTGGTCGATCTGCTGAAGGTCCAGTTTGCCAACTGGCAGCCGCCGGCGCATTGCGCTCATTGTCAGGCTGCGGGGCGTTTTTTGGTGGTGTAAGGGGAGGAGGCTGTGGGCCTCCTTTTTTCATGTGTGGAGAAGTTGTGAGGCGGTCAGAGAGCAGGGGCCAGGGACCGAGATATGGCGGCAAGGTGCGGTGAGGACAACGTCCTTGCATGTTAACGGATGGTTATGGCGCCGTGCTGCGGCTGGATTTTACACGTAAATATCAGGGTGGGGGTTACGGTTGTGCAGATTCAAATTGTGTGTGTGGGCAAGCTGAAGGAGAAATATTGGTCGGACGGGGTGGCGGAATACGCCAAGCGATTGGGCGCGTATGCGCGGTTGGACATTCGAGAGCTGGCGGATGAGAAGACGCCGGATTCCATGAGCGCTGTCGAAGAGGAGCAGGTGCGCGTGCGCGAGGGAGAGCGGATTCTGGGCGCGGTGAAAGATGGCGCGTATGTGATCGCGCTGGCGATTGACGGTGAAGCCTGGACGAGCGAGCAGCTGGCTGCGCAGCTGGAGCAGCGGGCCGTGTACGGCGGGGGCGCGGTGACTTTTGTTATCGGCGGATCGCTGGGCTTATCGGCGGCCGTGCTGGCGCGGGCGAACAAGAAGCTGAGTTTCGGACGGATGACGTATCCGCATCAGATGATGCGGGTGCTTTTGCTGGAGCAGGTGTATCGGGGGTTTAAGATTAATCGGGGGGAACCTTATCATAAGTGATGGCAAGTTTTTTGCGGAGTTCCTTGCGGGGCATAGGTTCGTTTATATGAGTCTAAGTCTCGGGCTAAGGAAGCGCTTGAAAGGAACATAGTTTTTTACAATTTGCCTGCTCTCCTTGGGCAATATATTTTCAATATTATAAGGCGATGATGAGGGCAGTAAATACATGAATTCTTTTACAGAGAGCTCTGGAAGCTGAAAAGGAGCAAAGCATTCAGTTATCGAAAAAGCATCTGAGCTGCACAGTTGAACCACATTTTATGTGAGGGTACTTGAAGAGGCTGATTGGGTGACCTATCGGCGCACCTGGGTGGTACCATGAGAAATTCAAATCTCGTCTCTGAGACTAACAGTCTGAAAGTGGGATTTTTTATTTTACTGCCGTTTAAACTTCCGTTAAATATCGTTGCCTTATCAAATTTCAATAGGAAGTTGGTATTGTTGAGTTTTTGTTGAATAACCAACATGATTCCGACTATAATAAGATATAGGGGAGGTGTTTTTATGATTAAGGAGCAAGATGAGAAGGTTCTTACGGATACCGTCGTTCTACTGGAACATGAAAGTAAGCTGGATAGCGTGAGCGTTGTCGTGAAAATTATGGTCGAGAGAACCCTTGCATTGCTGCATAAGTCCACTAACTTTTTGGATGACTTGCCCTTTATATTACCTTCGATAGATGTTTTCCAATCCTTTCACCGATTGGACAGAGAAATTCGACGATCTATTCGGTCCAGGGAGTACCACAGGGCGCATGAACTTTTGGTCGATTACATTGATCTGCTACCACGGTTTGTTCCCGACAGTAACCTGGAGCAGATTCGAAAATTAATATTGGCGAATTTGTTGGCTTCTTCAGAACAGCCCTCTAACATTCTCGTTGAAGAGAAGGTGGAAGTATACACATCGTCGGAAGCTGCAGAAATATTAGGCGTAACGGATCAGACGATTCGGCGCTATTGTGAAAAAGGTAAATATCCGGAAGCATACCAGACCGAGGGCGGTCACTGGAGAATTCCTCAAAGGTACTTCAAAATTACTCCAGAGCAAGCAAAAAAGCGCAAGGCATTTGAGCAACAACTGAATGAATTTAACGCATCAACAGGGGAGGCAGCTGAGAGTGAGTGGATTTAACACCTCTCCCCGCGTTCTTTTTGATACAACGGTGCTATGCGGGGCTGTCCGGGAATCAACCGTCAGTTGTTAACTCTTGCCGCGCAGACGGTTGATTATCGGGTTGTTTTATCGCGTGTATGCTTGATGGAGTTTTATCATAATGCCCTATTCAAAGGGATTGGTGGTACAATATATCCTCTGGAAATAGTTCGTAATTTTTTGGATCTCTTTGTTTATCCAATCCTAGATAATCAACCAGCCGTAAACAGTCAAGTTGGCAGGCACGCCCTTGATATCGTTAGTCGATTAGGCAGCCCCATCGGACAAGCACTGGCGGAAATAAGCGAATGCGATACGGAAAAGGCCATTTCGATCGCTCAAGATCATGGACTACAAAAGCCGTTGAGTAACTATGACGAAAACGATGTTCACGTTTGGGTAACGGCAATTAACGAAGAGTGCAAATATATCGTCACCAGTAATACAAAGCGCTTCCCTCAAAATATCGGAGGCATTGAGGTTATTAAACCTGGCGCTTTTTATAATAAAATTGTGGACTAATACATAGGCGACAGATATTCAATAGCTGTACTTCGGTCTAAGTATTTCGTTAACGATACGCGTTTTAGACAACGCGGAGAACCGTATCACAAGTGACGGCGAAAAGTTGAGTTGAAGGATGAAGCTTTGAGGCTAAAGCTATGAAGAAGCGCGTAAAGACCCAACTCGTGTGGAATCGGTCATATAGGCTGAGACGAGACTTTGATCAGGAATAATTGTCCATCATTTGACATAAATAATTTCGAAAGTTCCGATTCCTTCGCAACCTGTACCGGAAGAACGAGCCTCCCACAGAGCCACAGCCAGGTATGGTGTGGATCAATCTCGCCAACGCAGAGACACCAAGGGGTGAGCTCTTGATGAGCGTAAGCGAGCTGGCCGTTATCGTCTCGGCTTTTGAAACATCAGGGTTTACGGGCAGCATAAATTGGTACAGGAACCTTGACCGCAACTGGCGCTTATTGGCAGATGTGAACCCCATCATTCAACCGACCCTCATGATCTATGGCGACCGGGATACGATCCAGAAGTCTGAAAACCTGAAGAATTTCGTGCCCCATGTGGAAGTGGTTAGTCTGGATTGCGGTCATTGGATCATGGAAGAAAAGCCGGAAGAAACAAACTAAGCGATTGTGAGGTTGCTGGAACAGCAGGATGCCAAGGGCTAGGACGTATCTCCTAAAGGTCGTTGACGACGAATCGTTTGGCTTCCCTTTGGTCGAATTCACGATTCAAGGTGTTAGCACGACATCCCCCGCGGGGTGATTTGCTTCAATGCCTTCATGATACAACAAACCATTTTGGCTTTGGCGGAACCTCGGCGTCGCGAAATTCTCACGCTCATCCAAGATCAGGAGATGTCCTCAAGCGCTATCGCGGCGCACTTTGACATCACAGCACCGGCTGTTTCGCAGCATCTTAAAGTTCTTTCTGGGACGATGCGCTGCTGCGGTTGAAAGCGGCAGCTGAAGATGAGGTGCGGCGACGTGATGAACCCTATGTAGGCGGGGCATTTCGGATTAACTTCAAAGAAAATGAAGCAAGGCTGCTTGGAGTCCATTTCAATGCAGTCTTGCTTTTGTGCGTTCTGGTGGGTCCGTGGCGTTTAGTGGATTTACCGGAGGCGCGGAGCTCGCCTCCACGGTGTATCCGTTTATCGTGCGCAGCGTGAATCTGCTAGTCCTGATCCGCAGGGCGGCAGACTCCCCGCCTACTTAATCAAGTGTTCTACCGCGAACAGCCGCGGCACCTGAATGCCGTGCTTTCGGGCATCGGCGATAACTTCCTTGACGGCATGGCCAACTGGATAATGATTATGCTCCACCGCGATATAGGCCATGCTTGTAGGTGTAAAAACAAAGGAATGCATGAGATACCCAATCCATCGCGGCGGCAGGGCGGCCAGCAGTCGGGTCATGGCATCCGGTTTGGAGCCTTTTGCCTGCAAAACAGGCAGCATTTCCTTCAGATTGCGGCTGATGCCGGCAAGCGCTTCGGAGGAAGTGACGACCTGCTTAAAGCTGCCGCTTTTTAAGACTTCGACTTCCATTGCAACGTTCAAAGCAAAGTGATTCCGCAGCCAGCCTTGGATATCTTTTTGAACCTTGGTTGTGAAGCCCGCCTCTGTAAAAAGCTTGCGCACTTGTATCTCTCTTGGGGTAGGCTCGGATGCAAGGGTTCCGAGTTGAACCATTTTGTAGAGGCTGCCGTAAAGGGTATTTCCTTCAAATCCGCCGCCGGCACCGGGGAAGCCCACGACCATCTGACGGAGCGGAATCGGCTGAACAGCCACTCGGGGATCGTGCCAATAATTATTGAAGAACAGCACGGTCGCAGGGCCGACCCGCGGTGCCAGGTACTTGACCGCACTGGATACTTGTTCAGGGTTCACGCTCATCACAATGAGGTCGTAGTCGTGATTCTCTTTGATTTCTTCATGAATGACGATGGGCCATTGCTGCTGGATCAGCCGGTCTTTTTTGCGTCTCCGTGCGTCCCGTATGTCCAAGGTTACATGGGAGCCGTATTGCGCCTTCCTGCCTTCACGCACATAAAATTCCACGGTATGGCCTGCTTGTTCCAAGGCCCACGCGTATTGGGTCCCGATGACGCCGCGTCCAAAAAATAGTATTTTCAAAACGGATCCTCCTTAATGAACAATTGTTGAATTATAAACAAATGTTTGATATTCTGAGCGTACTCGTCAGCGGCGAGATGTTCAATGGTTGCCTGAGTCTCTTTTGTTGAGAACTCAACACCTTGCGTTCATTTGTTGAATATGTGGAGGGGCTTTTATGGATAGAAGGATTCAAAAAACCAGGCAATCGATCATGAATGCGTTCATTGACCTTTTGGCGGAAAAGGGATTGGAGAAAATAACGATCAACGACATCGCCGAACGCGCGAACATCAACCGCGGGACGGTTTATTTGCATTACGTCGATAAATTCGACTTGCTTGATAAGTGTATTGAATTCTATGTGGAGCGGCTTCTCGCTCATTGTGTCGACCGCGCGGACACGCGTCTGGACATCAGCGCTTTTCAGCGTGTTTTTGAATTTCTGGAGGCCCACTTCACGATATACAAGCTGCTGCTTAGCAATGAAGGCTTTGGATATTTTCGCAAGCGTTTGTATGCGGTAATTGCGGGAACCGTCACGGAGGTGGTCGGGGTCCAATCGGGAAACAGCTCACTTGCTAATGAGGTCACGACGCATTTTTTGACTTCCGGGTTTATTGGCGTATTGGAATGGTGGATTCAGCATTCTATGCCTTGCAGTGTGCAGAAAACTACGGAGCAGCTGTTGTTTTTGCTGGAGCCGTACACCAGGCACCTTGTGCAAGCTGAAGTTGACGGTTCCTAGCGATTGCCGCTACTGACAGAACGTTGTCAGTAGTGTTTTTTTATAATAAAGCCTGTACACGAGAGTAGAAGCTGATTATAGACGAAAGGAGGATAGCTTGTGAATTTTGCTTCTGTACGCATCATCACTGACGATGTGGATCGTCTTGTCGAGTTCTATGAAAAGGTTCTGGGGGTTTCAGCGGCGCGGCTTGCGCCTGTATTTGCTGAGCTGGTTGTTCCGTCATGCACGTTGGCCATCGGCCACACCCAGACGGCGCAGTTCTTTGGCGCGAGTTCTGTAGAGGCAGCCAGCAATCGCACTGTCATTCTGGAGTTCCATGTCGACGATGTCGATGCCGAATATGTGCGTTTGAAGCCCGTTGTCGATACTTGGGTCATGGAGCCAACCACGATGCCGTGGGGGAATCGTGCGCTACTGTTCCGCGATCCCGACGGCAATCTGGTTAACCTCTTCCAGCCGGTGACCGAGGAGGCGATTCAACGGTTTAAAGGCAGGCATTGACCGGCAGCCAAGGAAGGATGGCCTGGAAGCTTGGCCGTTACAACAGCGCGGAGAATCATGCCGTAATGAACGTCAAGCAAAGCGATGCAGCCAAGTTGTAGACGCGGCAGCTGTGATTGTCACGAACGCATGAGTCACACATCCGGTTCATCTTCAGTATGATGAATGTGTCTATAAATCTGAAGAGGTGAGCCAATGGCAGTCGTAAAAGCCAGGAAACAGGATATTGATATGTTGGCGAGGTTGCTTCGGGCTGAAGCGGAGACCGAAGGCGAAAAGGGCATGCTGCTTGTCGGGAATGTCGGCATTAACCGGATCAGAGCGAATTGCTCGGATTTCAAAGGACTCCGCACGATCCCCCAAATGATTAATCAGCCGCATGCGTTCGAAGCGTTGCAGCACGCTACGTACTACCAGAACGCAAGGGAGCGGGAACGCCGTCTGGCGCAACGGGCGGTGAACGGGGAGCGCGATTGGCCGGGGAAGTTCTCCCTGTGGTATTTCCGTCCCGGGACGTTCGAGAATCCCGGACCTTGTCCGCCGACCTGGTACAATCAGCCGCTTGTGGGCCGGTGGAAGAAGCACTGCTTTTACGAACCGACTCCAAAAGAATGTCAGAACGTATACAATACGTTCTAGAAGTCCAGTGAAAAAGTGGCCGGAGAGTCGATAGGGAGTTGGAACAGCGAGTGCAAGCCGCTATCGACCGGAGGACTCTGATTTTTCACCGGACTTCCAGGTTCAAGCTGAAAGCGGCTGGAAAGGTAGCCTAGCGGTTGCTCGTTGTAACGAGCGGGCAATGGCACCAAGATGTCCGACAACGGGGTTGTCTCGACGGCCATGAGAGTGGTCGAGGGACGGCCTCTTGTTTCTTTGATGATGGACAAGTCGGCAGTTGACTTTTTGCAGCAAGTCGGCGATTATGGGAAAATGCGAGGGTATATGCGAGTTCACCGTCAATGGGCCGATTCGTCCGCTCGTGGCGAGGATTCTGCCGCTACCTGAGCCGAATGTCGTGAAGACACTATGAGGAGGAAATTGATTACAATGGAAGCTGCAAATCAAGCTGCAACGAATGTAGATGGGCCGGATTTGAGCAAAATCAAACGCGCCCCGATTGTGATTGCGCTGATCATCGGCGCATTCGTTGCGATTTTGAACGAAACTTTGCTCGGTAATGCTTTTCCCGATTTGATCAAGGCATTAAATGTAACTCCGTCTACGATTCAATGGTTATCTACGGCATATATGCTGGTGGTCGGCGTGCTCGTGCCGGTAACGGCGATTTTGCAAGAATGGTTTACGACGCGGCAGATGTTCATCGGTGCAATGACGCTGTTTCTGGCGGGTACGGTCATTGCCGCTGTGTCGCCGGGGTTTGAGGTGCTGCTGGTCGGGCGTGTAGTACAAGCCCTCGGAACCGGCTTGATGCTCCCGGTTATGATGAATACGATTCTGGCGATTTTCCCGCCCGAGAAGCGCGGCGGAGCGATGGGGCTGATCGGTCTGGTGATCATGGTGGCCCCGGCGATTGGGCCAACGGTATCGGGTCTCATTCTTGACCAGCTGCAATGGCGCTGGCTGTTCTATCTGATTATTCCGCTTGCGGCATTTTCGATTATTTTTGCAACCATCTATATGAAGAATGTATCGAAGATCACGAAGCCCAAAGTGGACATCCTGTCGATTGTGCTCTCGACAATTGGCTTTGGCGGTGTGGTGTACGGCTTCAGCAAGTCAGGTGACTTGGGCTGGGGCAATCCGCAGGTGTACTGGATGGTGGCGGTCGGCGTACTCGGCATTGTGATTTTTGCCGTTCGTCAGCTGATGCTCAAAAGTCCGGTGATGGATATGCGCGCGTTCAAATTCCCGATGTTTTCGCTGGTCACAGTGCTGATGCTCGCGATGATGATGACGTTGTTCTCGACGTTGACGCTGCTGCCGCTGTATTTGCAAGGTCCGCTGATGTTGACGGCGTTCACGTCGGGTCTGATTATGCTGCCGGGCGGCATCGTCAACGGGATGATGGCGCCGGTTGCCGGCGTTCTGTTCGACAAATTCGGTCCGCGCGTGCTCGTGATTCCGGGGCTGGCGATTGTGGTCGTGGCGATCTACTTGTTCACGGGCGTGGATATGGAGACGACGAAGGGCTATCTGATTATGGTTCATATCCTGATGATGATCGGGATTTCGCTGGTGATGATGCCGGCGCAAACAACGGCGTTGAATCAGTTGCCGCGCGCGCTGTATCCGCACGGTACGGCGATTATGAACACGCTGCAGCAGGTGGCCGGAGCTATCGGCGTGGCGTTGTTCATCAGCATTATGTCTAACGGCACGAAGGATTATTTGGCGAAATCGGCCAGCCCGACCGATCCGCTTGAAGCGCTCAGAGGCATGATTGAAGGTTTGCACAATGCGTTCTGGGCAGGTCTTTGCATCGGTATTCTGGCGTTTGTCATCGGTCTGTTCATCCGCCGCACGAAGCCGCCTGAAGGCGAAGAACAGCGCCAAGGAATGGGCCATTAAAGTTGGTGTGAAAATACGAGAAAGCTACTGACGTTACGTTGTCGGTAGCTTTTTTGTATGGCTGGCGTGGATGGCATTTTAAAGAAAGAGGGGAGCGTGCTGGATTTGAAGACTGCTAAAATGGCGTCAGGCTAAGGCTAGAGCTTGTCAGGTGCATCCGCTTGACGGCAGGCGGAAGGGTAGGTTATGATAATGTCAGTCACCACTGACAGTCATATTGGACGGTCTGTAGAAAAGGAGCAGGTCATGCACCAGTCCAAGCAGGGAAGTGCGGAGAAATTATTACGCGCTGCAATCGATCTGATTTCAGAAAAAGGCTACAATGGCGTCACCACGGAGGAAATCGCCACCGCTGCACAATTAAGTGAGAAGACGTTGTTTCGGCATTTCGGAAGCAAGCAAAACTTGCTTGAAGCGGCTCTTGAACGTTTCCAGTATGCGGAGGAGATGCAGGTGCTTTTTAACGAAAAGCTGGTATGGGATTTGGAAACCGATCTGCTGGCCATCAGCCGTAAATATCACGAGACCATGAACCGTGACCGCAAGCTGATCCAGATTGCTTTAAAGGATGAACGGTATATTCCCGGATTTAAAGAACGGCGGTTGCGGCATCCCCGTCAGCTGCTAACGTTTTTGACCGCGTATTTGAACGAGATGAAAGAGCGGGGGAGTGCGGTTTGCCTCAATCCGCCCATGCTGGCGTTCACCTTCATGATGGCTCAGTATGGAGCATTTATGAACGATTTGGAGGCCGGACATCACTATCCGGGCATTCAACTGGAGGCGTTTATTCAGGAGAACGTGAAGATCTTCGTCCGGTCCCTGACTCCTCCCACCAAAACCAATGACAAGGAGCTGTAACGAATATGACGAACGAGGAAGTTGTTGCATTTATCGATCATCTGGGTCAGCCGTGGCAAGTCGAGGTTGGCCGCCGCTTGCGGCAGCTGGTCCATCAAGTCATCCCGGAGGTGGAGGAGCGCATTCAATACAAAAAGCCGCATTTTCTGAAAAATGGGCATTATGCCGCCGTCATTTCCCCCTCCAAGGAGGCGATCGCTTTCATGATCATGAATGCCTCCGGTCTTGCGTTTCCTAAGGGCTTCGAAGGGCCTGATGAAAGGAAATGGCTGAAAATCCGTCAGGGAGACGCGCCCGACTATGAGCTGCTTGGCCAATTGCTGGGTCAGGCATCCGGCACGCTGTAATCGGGCTGGTCCCGGATGCTTGCAGTTGGCTGACGCGGGTTGAGCTGCTTGGCGCGGCCGGGGCCTGCTCGGCCTGGTCCGGTTCCATCGAATGAGCCTGAGCCCAATCGAATCAGCATAGCCCGAACAAAAACAGCCTGACCGGAATGATCCGGCCAGGCTGTTCGCATGGTAGCGCAGGTCAATGATGATGTTCGCCGCCGGAAGCGGCTGCGCCGTCTTTTTGATCCGGATGCTCCAGCTGTGCCAGCTGCTCAACGGCGGCCGGCCCGATGGCGATCCGCTTGGCGGGCATCGCTTCGAGATCGGCGGCTGCGACGCGGCTCTGCACGATGTACAGGCCTTCGGCACTGAAGGCATATCGGGCCGCGTACAGGCCGGGCGATTGCTGGCTAGCCGGAACGGTGACGGCTTGGTCCGGATGGCTCTCCGGCCAAATGACGAACTCGGCCTTGTCGGCTTGCGCCAGCGGCTGCCCGCTTTTCTTCACCTCGACGGACAACGGCACCTCCGTGCCGGCTTCGGCCGGGGCCGTGACCTTCAGGTCCACGGTCAGATGCGGCGCGAAGCCGTCGGCGTCCCGGCGGTCCGTGTTGGAGGTACAGCCGCTCAAGAGCAACGCGAGCAGGCCCAGCGTGAGGATGTGGCGAAGGGGTGTGGATTGAACATTCATGGTCATTCTCCTCCTTTTAGGCTGCAAACCACGTCTTCAGCGGCTGAATGCGGCGAATGACGAGCCAATCGAGCAGCACGACGACGATCAGCGACAGACCGAGCAGCGGCATCAGCGCTCCGCAGACGAGCAGCAGCACCAGCACGGTGACGGTAACCTTGCGGCTTCTGGACCGCGCGGGAGCGCCGAGGCCATCGGGCTTGCGCTTGCGCCACATGAAGTAGGAGCTGATCGAGACGAGTACGAGACCGAGCGCAGCGAGCAAGCCGAGCAGCTGGTTCAGCCAGCCGAACAGGCGGCCCTCGTGGAAGGCGATGCCCCACGAAATCATTTTGCCCATGATGCCGTAATCGGCAAAGCGCACATCGGTCAGCACGGCGCCGCTATATTGGTCGATGTGCAGGGTGGCGTCGGTGCCTGGCTTGGCGTGCGCCGTCGATACGGTGTAGACGCCGGTTTCGCCGCGCGGGAGCGTAATCGTGTAGGGCTTTTCTACGTGTTGCTTGTCGGCAACGGCGGCAATGTCGTCGATGCCAAGCGGAACGTAGCCGCCGCTGGCGAACGAAGCCGGCACGGGCAGGTTTTCCGCGGCCCAAGGCAGCCCCTCCGCAATGTCCTTGGCGACCGTAACCGATTGCGGCTTGGCGCCAAAGCTATAGGCGAACGGAGGCACGTTGGTGTGGGTGGAATCGGCAAGCTTGCTGATCTGCGGGCCCATGACGCCCGACCAAGGCAAGCCGGTCAGGATGAGCAGCACGAGCACGAGCGAAATCCAGAAGGCCGGCACGGCGTGCAGGTCGCGCCAGAACATTCGGCTGCCCGGCTTGCTCAGCCGCGGCAGGATCGTGCCCCAGATGGCAGCTCCGGTGCGCGGCCACCAGAGAATGAGTCCGGTGACGATGAGGATGAGCGCCCAGCAAGCAGCCAGCTCGACGAGCCGGTTGGTAAAGGTGCCGTCGATGAGCAGCTGGCTGTGCATTTTTTTGAAGAAGGCTGCAAAGGTTTTATCGCTGATCAAGGACCCTTGAATGAAGCCGGTGTAGGGATCGGCATACATGGTTTTGGCGGTTCCGGCATCGTTGACGGACATCGCATAGGTCGCTTGCTTGTCATTGGTTAAGGTCATAGAGGCTACCTTGACGCCTGGATACCCTTTTTCGGTCTTGGCGATAATCGCGCCGGGAGAGAGCGGCTGCTGCCCGACCTCACGGACTTGAATCAAATCTTTGTACAGATACCCCTCAATTTGCGGCTTGAACAGATACACCGATCCGCTGATGGCCAGAATAATCAGGAACGGGGCAAAGATAAGGCCGGCATAAAAATGCCATCTCCACACAGCCTGATAGACGGCTTGCTTCACAGGGGTCGTTTTGGGGGATGCGCCCGATTGTCGGGCGGCTGGGGCGTTGGTGAATTCAGTCAATGAACATGCTCCTCCGATCTGGTTTCACTTCTATCAGATTAAGTATAGTCACCGACCGGGACTGGCGGAATGACTCGAACGAGTCATTCGCCGGGTGAAATCGGCGAAATCATTGCTGATTTTGACGGGGATTTGTCACAAATGGAGGAAGGAGGGGGGCGGTAGGCTCAAACGGCGCGCGACTTTCGGACCGCGGCCCCGGCCGTACGGCGGCTGTCAAATTCCCGTCGGCGCTTCAGGCGCAAGGGCTGGACCGGCTGGCGGGTCTCCGCTGCGGAAGTGCCGGGGCCAAGCGCAAGTGTAAGCGCAGGCGCAGCAAGGCGACGAGCTGTCCGGGGGCGGTTCCCGCTTTCTTTTCGAACCTTCGCAGGTGTGATATACTGTTTATAGGATAAACACTTTCATGGTGATCATTCGGGCGGACAAGGGGGAACGGGATATGAGTCAGGATGAGATGACGCCGGAGGAAGCGGCAAAGCTGCTGCCGGCTGGCGCGGCGCTGGGCTGGGGGCTGGGCAAGCTGCCGCAGCGCGGTCCCAAGCGGGAGATGAGCATTGCCCAGATCGTGCAGAAGGCGATGGAGATTGCCGACAAGGATGGATTGGCGGCGGTTTCGATGAACCGGGTGGCGTCGGAGCTGGGGTTCACGGCGATGTCGCTGTACCGCTATATTCCAAGCAAGGACGATTTGCTGATGCTGATGCAGGAGGCGGCGTGCGAGCTGCAGCTGCCTCCGCAGCGGGCGGCGCACGAGTGGCGGGAGAGCATGCGCGAATATGTGCTGGGCACCGTCGAGGTGTTCCGAAAGCATCCGTGGTACGGGGATATTCCGATCTTCGGCATTCCGCTTACGCCAAACAATTTGCGTATTGTCGATTGGGCGCTTAGGCCTCTGCAGGACATGCCCCTGAACGATTACGAGAAGATGTCGATCGTGCTGCTGTTGAGCGGCTACGCGCGTACTTGCGGCATGCTGCAGCGGGATATCGACAGCGCCGTGCGGGCCGGCTCCAGCGAAAAGGAGTTCGGTGGACTGGGCTATTCGGCCGCGCTGCGGACGCTAGTCAAGCCGGAGCAGTTCCCGCATCTGTATCCGATGATTCAGTCCGGCGCATATACGGACGAGCACGAAGGGCAGAACACGGTCGGCGACGACATGGAATTTGGTCTGGCGCGGATTCTGGACGGGATCGAGCATTACTTGAACGGTAAAAAAAGCGGCGGGGGGATCGGCAGCTGAGCGCTCCCCTCGCCATCTACACAAAGACGCTTCCTTACCCACTGGACAAGTGGGGCAGGAAGCGTCTTTTGCGTGCGGATGGGGCGCAACGAGGGGGAAGCTGCTGATCTGGACATGGACAGCCGGTTTGAGGCGCGCGCAGCGTCCGCACCGCGCGCGACTCCCGGAGCGCGGTGCCGGCCTTCCGTCGGCTGTCAGACGGCAGCGTTGACGGCGGCCCGCTTGTCGCGGAGCAGCGCGAGGGTGCAGGCTGCAGCCAGCAGCAGCAGCACGCCCGAGACGAGGCAGGTCGCGTGCATCGCGGTCATGAAGGCCTCGCGGGAGGCCGCCAGGACCTGGGACGCGGCGTCCGCGGGCAACGTCTGCGCGGCGGCGGTGGCGCCGGCGACGGTTTCCCCGGCGGCGTGCAGCGCCGCCGGGGCGAGCTCCGCGGGCAGCTGGGGAGCGACCGCGTGGCGGTAGATGGCGGCGAGCAGGCAGCCGAGCAGGGCGATGCCGAAGGCGCCGCCGAGCTCGCTGGACGTCTCGATGAGGCCGCCAACGGCCCCGGAGCGGTCAGCCGGCGCGACGCTCACGACGTAATCGGTCACCAGGGTCATGACCGAGACGATTCCAGCGGCGATCATGCCGGCGCCGACGAGCAGCAGCACGAGCGGAGAGAAGCCGTCCAGCCGAATCTGCGTCAAGACACCGAAGCCGATAGCCGACACGGCGAAGCTCCCGGCCATGACGCGCGGCCGTCCGATGGCTTGCGACAGCTTGGCGGCCAGCGGCGCTGCGGCTCCGACGGCCAGCGACGGGAGCACGCTCCATAGCGCCGCTGCGAATGCGGAGTAGCCGAGCACCGATTGCAGGAACTGCGTATTGACCAACGCGCTGGCCATCAGCGCAAAGGAGGCGATAAAGTTCACGAGAATCGAGCCGCCGGTCCGCCGCTCCAGCAGCGTGCGAATATCGAGCAGGGGGCTGCTAACGGCGAGCTGGCGGCGGACAAAGGCGATGCCGGCCAGCAGACCGGCGGCGAGCAGGATCGCCGGCAGTGCGGCCCAGCCGCCTTCGGCGAGTGTTTTGACGCCGTAGGTGACAGGCAGGATGGCGGCAAGAGCGAGTACGGCGCTGGGGATGTCGATCCGGCCAGGCACGGCGCTGCGGGATTCCGGCAGCAGGAACGGGGCAATGAGCAGCAGCAAGGCCATTGCCGGGAGATTGATCAGAAATACCGATCCCCAGGAAAAGGTATCGAGCAGCAAGCCGCCGATGATTGGCCCGACAGTGACGCCGCTGGCCATGACGGCGCTCCAGACCGCCAAGGCTTTCGTCCGCTGCGACGGGTTCTGGAACATCGTCCGAACGAGCGCCAGCGTGGAGGGCATCAAGGTGGAGCCTGCAATCCCCATGAGGCCGCGAGCAAAGATCAGCTCCTGTGCCGTATGGGCGTTGGCGGCGAGCAGCGAGCTGAGCGCAAAGCCGACGGAGCCGATGATCAGCAGCCGGCGGCGTCCGATGCGATCGCCGATGGCGCCCATTGTCAGCAGGAGACCGGCGAGAATGAAGCCGTAAATATCGAATATCCACAATTGTTCGGTTGCGGTGGGCAGCAGGTCTGTGGCAATGGAAGGCGCGGCGAAAAACAGCACGGAAACGTCCATCGAGACGACCATTAGCGGCAAGCACAAAATACTCAAGGCAATCCATTCTTTGCGGCCAGCGGCGCGCGTGACTTCAGGCGTGGCATTGTTCATAAAAATCCTCTCCTTTTATCGTTGGTAACTGTATTTGTTATAAACAGTATATTATATAAACAGTATATGGTCAATACAAAAAGAATCATAAAGACGACTCTCTCCTACTCGGCCAGAAGTCCGAAGCAGAGAGTTATTTTTGATTTATAATGTTTATGCGCTTTGCCGATAGAAAGGGTAGAAGGATTAGTTGCGTCGAAAGACATATTCGGAGAACAGACATGGGGGATCGAGAAGCTTGAGTGGGGCTTATGAACTGACGTTACGATCATATATTCAAGAGAATTCAATCGATCTTGATCGATTTTTTCCAATTGCTTTTCAAGCTGTGCAATTGCTGGATGAACAGCCCCAGAACGAAATCGCTTTTTTTCCTATAACCCCCGATAATGTGATGATTCATGCCGAGCACGGTCAATTGAAGCTTGAACGGACGGAACGGGCGCAGACCGATTTTTCGACGGACAAATGGGCATATCTTTCCCCGGAGCATACTGGCCGTATGGAGCGGGGCATTGATCAGCGCAGTAGCCTGTACGGAATGGGCATGCTCTTTTACGAGCTGCTGACGGGCGTTCTGCCGTTAAAGGGGGCATCGGCCCAGGAGTGGATACACGCCCATATGGCCGTTCTGCCGGCTTCTCCTCAGAAGGTCAATCCGGATATTCCGGAAGCTTTGAGCCATCTGGTGATGAAGCTGCTCGCCAAATCCATAGAAGAGCGGTACCAGAGCGTGGCAGGCGTTCTGGAGGATTTGAATAAATGCGCCCGACAATGGTATGAAAAGGGCAGAATCGATCCTTTTGTCTTGGGCGAGCTGGATGCGCGCGGCAGATTCCGGCTGCCCGAGCAGTTGTACGGACGGGATATGGAATGGCAGCAGCTTCTGGGGATGTATGACCGGATCCGCTCCGGCGGCAAAGGCGTATTGTTTGTCAGCGGCCGTGCCGGGAGCGGGAAGTCTACGTTTGTCAAAGCGCTGAAGCAGCATGTTTTGCTGCATAAGGGGTTTGCGGAGTTCGGCAAATTCGAGCCGCTGCAGGAGCCCAAGCCGTATGCTGCGTTCATTACCGTGATATCCGCTCTGATTCGGCGGCTTCTGGCCGGTAAGGAGGAGCAGGTTGCTCGTCTGAAGACCAAGCTGCTGCGGGCTTTGGGACACAACGGCGGCTTGCTTACGCCCGTTATTGCCGAGCTGGGCTGGTTGATCGGTGAACAACCGCCTGCGGAGACGCTGTCGCCTTTGGAGGCAACGAGCCGATTTCAAATGGTTTTTGGCAATCTTCTCACGGCGCTGGCAGAGGACATGCATCCGCTTGTGATCGGACTTGAGGATCTGCAGTGGGCGGATTCGGCAACGATATATCTGATTCGGGATTTAGTTAACCAGAATTCGTTGCGCCATGTATGGATCGTAGGTACGTACCGGGACAACGAGCTGGAGGAAGGACATCTGCTCCGGAACTTGTTCCTGAGCCCGTCCGTGCCGAACAATCCGGAAATTGGTTTCATCAGTCTGCCCGCCCTCGGGTACCCGGACGTAAGCCGGTATGTGGCGGAGGCGCTTCATCGCGATCCAAGCGAAATCAAGCCGTTGGCCCATGCCCTGTACAGACATACGGCGGGAAATCCGTTTTATTTAAAGCAAATGCTGCAAATTTGTTATGAGCGCGGCTTGCTTTTTTTTGATATGGAACGGGAGCAGTGGGACTGCAATATGGATGGAATCCGGCAAATGGACGGGTATCATGACGTGATTGACCTGATTATGAGCAAATTTGAAGCCCTTCCGCCGGAGACCCGTCAAACGCTCAGCCGGGCCGCCTGTTTGGGGAGCTCGTTTACTTTGCCCATCCTTGCGTTGCTTAGCGAGAGATCGGCTGGGCTGATCGAGCAGGATCTGCTCCCGGCCGTGCAGGAGAGCTTGATTGTGGCCGATGAAAGCGGCTATACGTTCTTGCACGATCAGGTCCAGGAGGCCGCGTATAACAGCTTGCCGGAAACGGGCAAAAAGCGGACTCACTTGCATATCGGCCGTTTCATGCTGCGGTCGGGGCAGCCGGATAACGCCGGCGACAGCCTGTTCGAGCTGGTCCATCATTTGAATGCGGGCAGTAATTGCATGACCGAATCGGCAGAAAAGGACCGGCTTGCCCGGCTTAATCTGCAGGCAGGCAAGCAGGCGAAGGCCTCCGCCGCATATAACCAGGCGCTGGAATTGTTCCATAAAGGAGCGCGATTGGTTGAAGCCGGAGGATGGCTGCGCTCGGACTCCCTTTATTTACAGCTCATGCTGGAAAGTACGGAGTGTCGATACTTTCATGAGGATTACGGGCAGACGGAAGCGGATCTGGCGCAATTGCTGGAGCATGCCGGGCAGGCGGATATTCGGGCTCGTATTTACATCATTCAAATCAAGATGT
This sequence comes from Paenibacillus athensensis, assembly GCF_004514475.2. Lineage (GTDB taxonomy): Bacteria > Bacillota > Bacilli > Paenibacillales > NBRC-103111 > Paenibacillus_AL > Paenibacillus_AL athensensis. Next base: position 65,293 of record NZ_MYFO02000020.1, read on the forward strand.
ACACGTTCCACAAGCAGTTGCAGCGCGCTACCGAAATCGCGCTCCGGGCGATGCGGGAGCTGGGGCTGTCGATTCCGTCCGGGTTCTCCCGATTGCACATCCTCCATGAAGTTGCCCGTACACAAATGCAGCTCAAACTGAAGCTGTCCAGAGGTAGTCGGCCTTTGGAGGTTGTGGCCGTAAGCGGCGATGCCCGGCAGCAGGCTTTGTCGGAGGTGGTAATGATCGCTTCTGCGGTTATTTTTATTGTGAAGCCGGAGCTGGCTGTCATCATGTTTGCCAGATATGTACGGCTTTCGCTGCGGCAGGGGCTTGTCGAGGCCTTCTCCATTGCATTAGGCTCGTATGCGATTACGCTGGCCTATGGTTTTGGCCGTTATCAGGACGCGCTTCGTTTAGCCGAGATCGCCCGTTACTATGCCGAGCAATCCGGCCGTGTCCTTTTGCGAGGCAGAATTGAGATGATGACGGCTATCATTCTGCAGCATCTTCGTCCCCGGGACATCGCGCCTATTTTTGATCAAGCGGGGCAGCTCAGTATGGCTTGCGGAGATATGAGCAGCGCGGGAAATTCGTTTTCCTGCAGTATGCTTGTTTCCGATCGGGATTTGAGGACGTTGGGTTCCGTGAGTAGCGCGTATGAAGAAAAATACGGAAGAATGTTTGATGAAACCACGTTCAGGGTTTTGCAAATTTCCAAACGTTTCGTGGACTTGCTGGAAAGGAATGCGGAGAGCAGCGAGCTGTCGTTCGACATCGGAACCATGAGCGAGGAGCGGCTTTTGCAGGAACCGCTGTTAAGTGACGAGCATAGCGGAAATTTGCTGTATCTCTATACTTGCAAGATGGAAGTCGCCTATGTGTATAACCGTTATGCAGAAGCCGCTGGGCTAGCCGAAGCCTCCAGGCATCTTCAAGCCAGACTGCTGGAATCCGTCAAACAGCGCTACTGCTTTTACTCCGCTTTGGCCATTATGGCGGTATATGGCGAAGCTTCCGCGCGTTCGCAACGCGCCTATCGCCAGACGCTGCGGCGGCTGATGCGCCAAATGAAGCGCTGGTCCCGGAGCGCTCCGGACTGCGCTGTATCCAAGTTGTACGCCATGCAGGCGGAATATGCGCGCATCAGTGGCCGGCCTGCTCAGGCGGAGGCGCTTTATCATCAGGCCGTCCGCTATGCTCGGGAGGTGGGGGAGCCGCGAGACGAGGCGGTGGCTGCCGAGCTGGCAGCCCGCTTTCATTTGGCGCTAGGCGAGCATACGCTGGCAGAAGCGTATCTGCGCAACGCCTGCGAAGCTTATTTCAGATGGGGCGCGTTCGGCAAGGTGGAGAGCCTGCGGGAGCGTTACCCGGCGCTTGCTTCCCTGCCCACCGGCAGGAAAGACGTCGCCATTGTCGGCCAGGATGAAATTGAAAGAAAGCAGCCGCAGCCGTCCGGTTATCCCGCTGCAGCTCTAGGCCCGGTGCTGGATATGGAAATTCTTCGACAGGCCTCGCAGATCCGATCGGGCGGTCTGGCGGAGACCGACTTGCTGGACGCTTTTCTTACACTGGCGATTCATCATGCGGGGGCAGAGAGAGGGCTGATCCTTCTGCGAAAGCAAGGGGAGTTGGTCGTCGAGGTCCGCCGCGGCGAAAGCCGCAGTCAGGACACAGTTTCCCGCGGCGATGACGAATATGCCGTTGAAGTCGTTCAGTTTGCCATGAATACCAAGGAGCCGCTTGTTCTGGCCGAGGCCGGACAAAGCCCGTTTGCGGCCGACCCTTACATTCAGCAGCTGCGGGTCAAATCGATTCTCTGTCTGCCTGTTCGTTATCTGGACCAGCGTACAGGGGTGTTGTACCTGGAGAATAATTTGGTTCCCGGCGCATTCACAGCCGAGCGTCTTGAGGTGCTGGAGATGATCTTCGCACGAATGGTTTATCTAAGACTTGGACAGCTGGAGGACCCGTTGAAGCCGGCGGCCAAGGAGCGGCAAGCCCAAGCCAAGGAGCCGCTTCTGATCGAATTGCTCACGAGCCGCGAACTGGAGATCCTGCGTCTGATGGCGGAGGGGCTTTCGAATAAACAGATTGCGTTGCAGCTGGAGATTACAGAAGGTACCGTTAAGACACACGCCAACAATATCTACGGTAAGCTTCAGGTCAACAAAAGAGTACAGGCGATCCAGCGGGCCAGGGAGCTGCAGTTATTAAATGACAGGCGATCACCTTCCTGACATGTCTGCTGCTGCGGATTTCAATGGGAATCCGTGGCAGCCTTTTATATGAGATGCGCCGATCATCGGCTTTTTGCATAGAAAAAAGTAAGTTTTTGCGAGGTCTATAACTTTCTATAGATGTGCCTTTCGGCTCTTTCAACTAAACTGGACCTAGGTCGGCGACACAATTATGGATTCAAAGCTGAGGTGAAGAGCGTCGATACATACAGAATTTATGGACCGAGAGCCTCATGATTGAGCGTTGGGCGATTACACATTGGTTGAAGAGGGAAATGGGGGCTACCGCGTATGTTTACTAAAATGAAGCTTCATAGACTGTTTGCACTTTTTACTGTCTGTCTCCTGTTGGCAGGGATGATTCCGGCCTACGCTTCGTCTTATGCCGCAGACACAGCATTAAAGTGGAATGAGGTTATTCCTACTACCCAAAGCACAGCGCATCTTACGCACATCGCTTACGGCAACAGTACGTTCGTGGCAATGGGCGAATTGTACATGTCGCCCGATTTGGTGACGACCTCCAAGGACGACGGAAAAACCTGGAGTGCGCAGCAAGCCATAAGCGGATATAAAAAATTTACCGCCCTGAAGTTTTTGAACGGCAAGTTTTATATGGTCGCTGTATCGGACAGCAATCAGAATGTTCTTTTGACTTCAACGAACGGTACGGCTTGGACAACGGCGGCTACGTTTTCGAATTACAGCGGTTACTTCTTTAACGATATCAGCATCAACGGCGCGAATATCGTGCTGGTCGGAGGCGACTCCGGGCAAAGCTACGGTATCGTCGTTTCTTCGACGGACAGCGGGGCGACATGGGCTACGCGTCTGACCACCTCGGCGGGCAACGGCCCTATTAATACGATCAACTTTATGGGTGATCGCTTTGTATTAGCCGGTCAGCATTGGACGCTGTATGTTTCGAACGATGCAACCGGCACGAGCTGGACGACGATGGATGCTTGGTTCCTCGATCGAGGCACTATTAATATGACCTTCTACAGCAGCTCCGTCTATGCGGACGAAACGTTGGTGGTAGCCGGATTGCGTTTTAATCATGGCGGCGGCATCATCCTGACTTCGCCCGATAAGCTGACGAACCTGAGCGTGGAAAACCAGAAAGTCGTCGGCACGGAGGATTTGAACGGTGTGACCTATGGCTCCGGTACGTTCGTGGCTGTCGGCGAGTATTGTCAGATTGCGGTGTCCAAGGATAAAGGGCTGACCTGGGCAACCCAGCAAGTGAAAAGCGCCCATCCAATTGGAGACGACCGTCTCTATGCAGTTGCTTTCGGCAGCAAAGCATTCGTTGCAACCGGGTCAAACGGCCGGATTCTGCGTTCTGACGATGTGGGCGCAGCGTCTTCTGGGGGGAGCGGAAGCACCTCCATCAGTGCAAGCAATGTAACCCTTACGAATAATCTGGCTCCGACTGCCGATACGGTGAAGGTTACGGGACTTGCAGTAAGCGATGTGGTGAAGGTGTACGCCAGTAACGGGACGTCTTTGCTTGGAACGGGAACCGTAGCGGCAGGTAAAACAGAGCTTAGCCTGAGTATCAGTCAGCTGGGCATGAATGCAGGCATGGTAAAGATTTCCGTGACGAGCAAAGGAAAACCGGAGTCCGACAAGCTTGAGGTGAGCTTCGATATGGAGCCGCAAACCGATGCGCCAACGGGCAGCAACGTCACTTATACCAATAATTTGGGCATCCCGGATACGGTAAAAGTAACGTCGCTGGTAGCGGGGGATATCGTCAAGGTTTACAAACACGGCGATTTGAAAACGCTGCTGGGCACAGGAACGGTAGCAGCGGGCAAGACAGATGTGACGATTAGCCTGAAGGACACCGGAGCTACAGCCGGTTCGGTGGACCTGACGGTAACGACCAAAAACAAACGGGAATCGCAGGTGTACGAAGCTGCGTATGAGGCGACGCCGCAGACGGCCAAATTGAAGGCAGAGGCAGTTGTCGCGACGAACAACTTCGCCAAAGC
>NZ_MYFO02000003.1 GCF_004514475.2 Paenibacillus athensensis
GTTGGGCTGTTCGCCCATTAAAGCGGTACGCGAGCTGGGTTCAGAACGTCGTGAGACAGTTCGGTCCCTATCTGTCGCGGGCGTAGGAAATTTGAGAGGAGCTGTCCTTAGTACGAGAGGACCGGGATGGACGTACCGCTGGTGTACCAGTTGTCTCGCCAGAGGCATAGCTGGGTAGCTATGTACGGAGGGGATAAGCGCTGAAAGCATCTAAGCGTGAAGCCCCCCTCAAGATGAGATTTCCCAATTAGTAAGACCCCTTGAAGACGACGAGGTAGATAGGTTCGAGGTGGAAGTGCCGTAAGGTATGGAGCTGACGAATACTAATCGGTCGAGGGCTTAACCACAACACAAGCAACACTCACGCGTAACACCACGACTTGTTTCGTATCTAGTTTTCAGGGAATACTAAACCTGAAGTTATTGAGCTTGGAGAGATACCCAAGTGGCTCAAGGGGACCCTCTGCTAAGGGGTTAGACTGCGCAAGTGGTGCGAGGGTTCGAATCCCTCTCTCTCCGCCAGTTTTCACCAAGCAACAAAGCATCAATAGGCTTTTCATATGGCGGTGTAGCTCAGCTGGCTAGAGCGTACGGTTCATACCCGTGAGGTCGGGGGTTCGAGCCCCTCCACCGCTACCATAATTACAAATTGGATGGAGGCTTAGCTCAGCTGGGAGAGCATCTGCCTTACAAGCAGAGGGTCGGCGGTTCGATCCCGTCAGCCTCCACCATTCACTTTCACAAGTGAACATGCATTTCTTACACACTCATATGCCGCTGTAGCTCAATTGGTAGAGCAACTGACTTGTAATCAGTAGGTTGGGGGTTCAAGTCCTCTCGGCGGCACCAGTTTTCCAATGCGGAGCCGTGGTGTAGAGGCCTAACATGCCTGCCTGTCACGCAGGAGACCGCGGGTTCGAATCCCGTCGGCTCCGCCATCTTTTCTTTTTTTTTGCTCGAATCGGGCATACTAATTACATACGGCTCGGTAGCTCAGTCGGTAGAGCAGAGGACTGAAAATCCTCGTGTCGGCGGTTCGATTCCGTCCCGAGCCATTGGAGATATTTGCGTAGCGCGTGCGCAGCGTGGGTATCTCGCCTTGGAGGCTTAGCGAAGTGGCCAAACGCAGCAGACTGTAAATCTGTTCTCTCTGAGTTCGGTGGTTCGAATCCATCAGCCTCCATTTTCTTTAAGAGCCATTAGCTCAGTCGGTAGAGCACCTGACTTTTAATCAGGGTGTCGTAGGTTCGAGTCCTACATGGCTCACTTTTATACAAAAATGCAAGAACCCGTAAGGGTTCTTTTTTGTTTAATCACACAAACACCGCTGTGTTATTCAGCGGTGCGAGCGGAAAGCTTTTCGGCGACGGCTTGCATTTTTTGCTGGATGGAAGTTTCTTTATCGCGGCGGTCGTCGATTTTGATCGAGGTGGACACTCGTTGTGCGCCCTGCATAAACGGAATTTCATGGATCAGACGAATAACCTCGAATAGGCGATCGACCGGGCCTTCGATCAGCGTGCCCATTGCGGTCATTTCAAAGCGAATGCCCTCTTGGCGTTCCAACTCCGTATACAATTGCGCGACATAGCTGCTCAAGCTGGTACTGCCCGTGCCAATCGGAATGATGGTGAATTCTGCAATAGCCATAGCCAAGCTCCTTTGTGTGATCCTCAACATCTCTTCTGTTCTATTGTAGCGGAGCAGGCAAGTTTCGGGCAAGCGGGAGCGAGGTCCGCGTTGCCGTTGAACGGCTGATGACAACATGGCCCTTATCCGGCATGCTTGCCGTGCGGAGTGGAGAGCAGCATTGTCTGCTTGGTGTGACCGAAGTTCAAGGTGCAGCGATTTGTGGAAAAGTAAGCCCTCCATACGGCATCAATGCGATGTTGGGGCATGGGCGGGGGCATCGGCTGTGCAGTTCGCGGACAGCGGCGTTTAAATCGGAGATGGGATGGAAGCCGACCAATTCCGCCGTAGAGTCCGGCACGCTGGAATAAAGAAGGACTTCATGCCGATTAAGTACTTGAGCGATGCTTTCGATCTTGTGCGCGCCAAGCACGAAGCGCTCGCGCAGCATGCCGGTCATTCGTGCGGCATCGCCGATGGTTTCGATCCAGAATTGAAAGATGCCGTTGCCATAAAGCTCGGGGCATTGGGCTAACAGGAGAATACGTCCACCCTTGCGGGTGATGGCGGCGGCATTTTTTAGCGATTTCACGGCTTGGTAGAGCTGCGTGTCCTTGGGAAAGCCGCCGGCGGAGACGACGGTCAGCTCGTACCTTTGAGGGACGTCGACAAGAAAGCAGTCGCGAACGAGCTGCAGCCCGGCGCGATGGGCTGCGAGCACATCTCCGGCTACGGCTCCGAGCAGGTTCCTTTCATGATCGACAACGACATTTAGCAGGTAATGGACGGGAAGGAAGCGCAGCGCTTCCTCCATGTCGGAGCGAACGGCATTATCCGGGCTGCCGGGCTGCGCTTGTCCCCCGGAGCCAGCCGATAAGGCGTGATTGGCTTCGATGCAGGCAGCGGAAGCGACGCCTGGCACAAGCGCTTTGACGCCGCCGGAGATGCCGGCCAGATGATGAGGCTCAAGGTTGCCCGTCACCATGCGAAATTCAGCCTCGACAACGAGCCGATTGATTTCGACGGGGACGCCCCGGCTGGTCACGCCAAGGCGGATGCAATCTTCCGGTAGCGGCGAGTGATTGAGCACCGACACGCGACGGAAGGCGGCGGGGCCGACCAAGGCAGCGAGCTCATCGGCCGTCATTTTGCGGTGCATGCCGAGCGCGACAATGATGCGAATGGAGCCGTCAGGGATACCGGCAGCGTTCAGCTCGTCGAGCAGCCGCTCAAGGAAGACGTAGCTGGGGCAGAGCCGAGACATGTCGCTGATGAGAATCACAGCGGAGCGAAATCCCCGAGCCGCTTCCTGCAGCGCGGGAGCGCCGATCGGGGCGGAAAGAGCGCGGCTGATCTCTGCGTCGTCTGCGGTGAGGCCGCCCGCTGCCCCGGACCGGACCGGGCGCAGGCCAGCTGCCGAAGGCCGACGATAGCTGATCCAATCGGCCGATACGCCAGGAGGAAGCTCCAGCGTTACGCTGCTTTTCCCATAAGGCAGCACATACATGCGGGATCAGTCTCCTTTTTCACGTTTGCTGTCATTATTTCCCCGCAGGAAAAGTTTATGTACAGGTATGGGTGATTTCAGGAAAGGCAATCCTAAGAATGCCTGCATCGGCCCCAAGCTCGCGGCGGAGCCAGGCTTATCGGACTTAGGGGGGAATTGCCATGCCATACATCCTGCCGCTGCTGTGCAGTCTGGCGATTGTTTGCGGCGCTGTGCCGGTGATCCAGCGATTGGCGCTGCGGATTGGTTTTGTCGATCGTCCGAATTCGCGCAAAATTCATGCTACGCCCATTCCGCTTATGGGCGGATTGGCGATTTATATCGGCTGCGCAGCAGCGATGCTGTTATTTGCTCCCCACTCGGCGTTGACTCGCGCCGTACTGGTCGGCGGCACAATTTTGCTGGTCGTAGGTTTGACCGACGACTGGTTCAAGACGCGCGGCAAGGATTTCCCCGTCTGGCCCCGCCTGCTTGCCTACACGCTTGTTTCCGCTGTACCGCTCCTGTTCAATATCAATATTATCGGCATTACCAACCTGCATGCGCCGGGCATGATTCTTTTTCCGGTTTGGCTGACCTGGGCAGCTACAATGGCCTGGGTGTTCGGTATTACGAATATGATCAATTTCATCGACGGCGTCGACGGGCTGGCCTCCGGCATTGTCACGATCTCCTCGCTGACGCTGCTCGTGGCGGCTATGCTCAAGAAGCAGGATAGCTCAGCCGTTATGGCGGCGATTCTCGTTGGCGCTTGTCTGGCCTTCCTTGCGTTTAATTTCCATCCGGCCAAAATATTCATGGGCGACGCCGGTGCGATTTTTCTCGGCTATACGCTGGCGGTAACGGCGATTGACGGCGCCTTCAAAAGCGCAACGGTCGTCTCGCTGCTCGTTCCTGTGCTGGCGATCGGGGTGCCGATCATGGATACGCTTATTGTGTTCGCCCGGCGGTTTCTTGAGGGCAAGGGGCTGCATCGGGCCGACAAGCTGCACACCCACCACAGCCTGATGCAGTGGGGGCTGACGCAGACGCAGACGGTTTCCTTTTTGTACCTAGTGGGCGCGTTGTTCTCGCTGCTTTCCATTATTTTAGTGTTAACCTCCAGTTAAATCAGGGACCCGAACCAAAGTGTGGCGGCCTAAGCGGATAATCCCTTAGGTTTTTTTGCCGTGTTATCCATCGATTCGCGTCGAGAGGAAACATTTAAGGAGTGAAACGCTTTTTACTTACATGGTAACCTACTACTAGGGAAGAGAGACCATTCCCAAATCTACAAGATTGTATGGGAGGAACGGAACATGTTCAAAAGCTTCGCGCATCGCACCATCGGAATTACGGCTGCGGTGACGATCGCTATGTCGGGCACAACGGCGATTTCGGCTTTTGCCGCCACGAATGAAATGGACGCTGCATCCTTTACAAAGCTGTTCGTAGGCAAAGAATATACGCCTTATGCGGAAACGCCAGCCGAGGGCTTTGACGCCTCAGGATTCATTTATTATGTATTTCAGTCGTTTGACTACCAGGTGCCGCGCACCTTGGCCGATCAGTATAAAATGAACAAGCCGCCGGTCAGCGATTTGAATGCGCTGCAGCCGGGTGACGTGCTGTTCTTCGGCAGCGGCAAAAAGCCAACCTATGCAGGGATTTACGTCGGGGAGGGCAACATGGTCATGGCTTCGAAAAGCAGGGACCAGGTCGTCACGCGCAAGGTGAGCGATTACAAAAAAAGCTTTATCGGCGGCCGCCGCGTGCTGAATGCCGATGATCTTTACAGCGCGCAGCTGATCCTGACGGCGCGCCAATATTTGGGCGTTCCGTATCTGTTCGGCGCTAAATACGGCCAAACGAAAACGATGGACTGTTCCTCGTTTGTCAAAACGGTTTTCCACGAAATGGGCATCGAGCTGCCGCGCGTTTCCCGCGATCAGGCCAAGCAAGGCAAAGCCGTCAGCAAAAAGGATCTGACTGTAGGGGATTTGGTCTTTTTCACAACGAAGGAGTCCGGCTCGAAAATCGGACATGTCGGCATCTATGTCGGCAACGGCATGATGATTCATACTTACGGCGAAGGCGGGGTCAAATACAGCTCGATCAACAGCGACTGGTGGTCCAGTCACTATGTCACGGCACGCCGCGTTATTTCGTAATTCGCTTGAAGCTTACGCAAGAATCCTCCGGCTCCTTAGGGTATCGGGGGGTTCTTTTTTCGATAAGACTTACGATCTATGCTACAATAGGAGATAGCGCATACATATTAATAACCCTTGGGGAGCAGATACATGGACTGGGAACGATGGAAGGAACGGCTGGAGGCCGTATTGAATGTGCCGATGCAGCTGGCGCTGCTGCCGGAAGCCGAATGGCTGCGGCTTGTGGACGAGGAGCAGGGCGAGCGGCAGCTGGTGATTCGCAGCGTGCGGCGCGGCGACGACGTATTGTTCTTTCTGGGGCGGGAAAGCGGCGGCATTCGCGTACTGCAGGCGGCCGGCGACCGGCTTACGGCGTCGGAGCGGCAGTTGGTCGAGCTGACGCTGGAATCGAAGCAGGCCCAAGAGTGGAAGCTGGCCGGGGCGTATTTGAGCGAGGACGAGCGGCGGGCGAGCCAGCTTCGATCCTGGCTGCTGGAGCAGATGGAGCATGGGCATACGCATGCGGAGCTGCCCGATGTGCTTGCGGCGCAGTCGTCGCTGTATGCGGCCAAGCTGCCGCTGCTGCTGTATGGCGACTATTCGCAGAACCACAAGGTCTCTTATGCGGAGCTGAAAAAGCTGCTGGAAACTTTTTTCGACGAGGATATTCTGCTGATTCCGCTGCTGGAAAAGGAGTGGCTGATTCTGGGCTCGGAGAGCCTGCTGACCAGCGGAGGCGAGGAACGCGACGGCGATGAGGAGGAAAGCGTTGAAGAGACGCTGGAAGCGATCGGGGCCGGGCTTTATGAAATGCTGGCCAATGAATGGGGGGGCGAGTACCACCTGGCGATCGATTATCCGTTCAAGCCGGCGAAGTCGCTGCTGTCGACGATTTTGCAGCTGAGAGAATCGATTATGCTCGGCCGGACGTTCCACGTCGGCACGTACATTCACTTGCCTTGGGAGCTGCGTCTGGAGAAGCTGCTGCATCTGATCCAGGATGAGGAGAAGATCAAGTTCATGGATCAGGTGCTGCGCGGCACCGATCATTTGCTTGATGCCGAGACGTTGATGACGCTGGAGCATTTTTTCTCCTTGGACTGCAATGTGAGCGAAACGGCAAAGAAGCTGTATATCCACCGCAATACGCTGCTTTACCGTCTGGACAAGTTCAAGCAGGATACGGGTCTGGATGTGCGCACGTTCAATCACGCCGTTTTGGTGCGGCTCGCCTTACTATTGTACAAAGTAACGAAAAGAAAGTAGTTTTTTTGTGAGGATTGTGCATAGTCAGTCTGTGGGCTGTAGGGTAAGATGAATGTAGGAATTTTGATAACGTGTAGGGGGAATGAAACAATGGCAGGAGTACGCTTGAACCACATTGTAAAGAAATATGCCGGTGCAGAAGAATCGACGGTAAAGGACTTCCACCTGGAAATTAAAGATAAAGAGTTCGTAGTACTGGTTGGCGCTTCCGGTTGCGGTAAGTCGACAACACTGCGTATGATCGCAGGCCTCGAAGAAATTACGGAAGGTGAACTGTACATCGGCGACCGTCTGGTGAACGACGTAGCTCCGAAGGACCGCGATATCGCGATGGTGTTCCAATCCTATGCCTTGTATCCGCACATGACCGTTTATCAAAATATGGCATTCGGCCTCAAGCTCCGCAAATTCAAAAAAGCAGACATCGACACTCGCGTTCGCGAAGCAGCGAAAATTCTCGACATCGAGCACTTGCTGGATCGCAAGCCAAAAGCGCTCTCCGGCGGTCAGCGTCAGCGTGTTGCCTTGGGCCGCGCAATCGTTCGCGAACCGCAAGTATTCCTGATGGACGAACCACTCTCCAACTTGGACGCGAAGCTCCGCGTACAAATGCGCGCTGAAATCACGAAGCTGACGAAACGTCTGGGCGTTACAACGATCTACGTAACGCATGACCAAACAGAGGCGATGACGATGGGCGACCGGATCGTTGTTATGGATAAAGGCATCATTCAACAAGCGGCTACGCCAGAAGAAATTTACAACTTCCCGGTTAACATGTTCGTTGCAGGCTTCATCGGTTCCCCTTCGATGAACTTCCTGAACGGTAGCCTGGTGCAAGAAGGCGGTTCCGTACACTTTAAAACAAACGGTGTGAACGTAGAAATCCCTGCCGGTAAAGCGCAAGCCTTGAAAGATAAAGGCTACGTTGGCAAAGAAGTGATTCTCGGCGTGCGCCCTGAAGATATCCATGAGGAGCCTGTATTCCTCGAAGCTTCCCCGAATTCCATCGTGAACGTACACATCGAGCTGGCTGAAAACCTTGGCCACGAAATGTACCTGTACATCAACGGTATCGGCAGCGGAACGATCATTGCCCGCGTTGACGGTCGCGCCGGATTCAAAGAAGGTACGAACGTGAAATTGGCGCTCGACATGAACAAAGTGCATTTCTTCGACAAAGAGTCTTCTCTGTCGATCCTGAACGGCTAATAGCGAACACAAGGCCGATTCCTTTTTGAAGGAGTCGGTCTTTTTTCATTTTGTGAAGCGGCAGTTGATTTCGGGTAGCGATTGCATTACGATGAAATTATTGGCATATAAAGGAGATAGGAAGAATGGCGAAAAAAGTAAAGGTAGCGGACTTGGTCGAGCAGTTCCACATGGAAGTGCTTGCGGGAGAGACAGGGCTGAAACGGCCGATTACCGTTGCGGATTTGTACCGCCCGGGGCTGGAGATGGCCGGCTATTTTAACTATCACCCCCGGGAACGGGTACAAATGCTGGGGAAAACTGAGATTACGTTTTTGGAAATGCTGACGACGGGGGTGCGGCGTAACCGCGCCGAACAGCTGTGTGCGCCGGAGGAAACGCCTTGCATTGTGGTAACGCGCGGCCTGGTTGTGCCGGCCGAACTGCTGGACGAAGCGAACAAACGCGAGCTGCCGGTGCTGCGCAGCCAAATTTCAACGACGATTCTGGCAAGCCGGCTGACCGGATTTCTGGAAAATAAGCTGGCGCCAAGCACGACGATTCACGGCGTTCTGGTCGATGTGTACGGAATCGGGATGCTGATCACGGGAAGCAGCGGCATCGGCAAAAGCGAAACGGCGCTGGAATTGGTCAAGCGCGGCCACCGGCTGATCGCCGACGATGCGGTGGAGATTCGCCAGACAGCGGACCATGTGCTCACCGGCAACGCACCGGAGCTGATCCGGCACCTGCTGGAGATTCGCGGCGTCGGTATCATCAACGTGATGACGTTGTTCGGAGCGGGAGCGATTCGCAATATCAAGAAGATATCGGTTGTCGTGCGGCTGGAAAACTGGCAGCAGGACAAGCAATACGACCGGCTTGGGCTCGACGAGGAGCTGACGCGGATCATCGAAACCGATCTGCCGCTGGTGACGATCCCGGTACGACCGGGCCGAAACCTGGCGGTCATTGTCGAGGTCGCAGCGATGAACTACCGCTTGAAGCGGATGGGCTACAATGCGGCTTTGCAGTTCACGAACAAGCTGACGGAGTCTTTGTCCGACGATTTCGAGGATTTCGATTGAGAAGCGCGGCGTAATCGCCGGCTAAAGGAGGAAATGAAGCAAGTATGTTGAATCCCATTGCTTTTTCTGTAGGGCCGATTGATGTCCATTGGTACGGTATTATACTGGGGACAGCGGCGCTGGTGGGCTTGCTGCTGGCTGTACGCGAGGGTAAGCGCTTTGGCATGTCACCCGATTTTTTCATGGATTTGCTGCTGATCGGCGTGCCTTCGGCGATCGTTGGTGCCAGACTTTATTATGTTGTGTTTCAATGGAGCGATTACAAAAATAATCTCGCGGAAATTTTCATGATCTGGCATGGCGGCATCGCGATTTACGGCGCTTTGATCGGCGCCATCATCGGGGCTTATATATATACGCGGCGCAAGGGCTATAGCTTCTGGAGAATCGCCGATATTTGCGCACCCAGTCTGATCGCCGGTCAAATGATCGGCCGCTGGGGCAATTTCGTCAATCAGGAAGCGCATGGCGGGCCGGTCTCGGAATCGTTTTTGCGCGATACGCTGCATCTGCCGGGCTGGATTGTCAATCAGATGGATATTCAGGGCGTTTTTTACCATCCGACGTTTTTGTACGAATCGATGTGGAATCTGGTTGGGCTTGTCGTGCTGCTGTTGCTGCGCCGCCGCCCGTTCCTGCGTGCCGGCGAGCTGTTTATCGGCTACTTCATCTGGTATTCGATCGGCCGGTTTTACGTGGAAGGTCTGCGTACCGACAGCCTGGATTTCACAGGGCCGGCTTGGCTGGCGGGCTTGATGAACGCGATCTGGTCGCCGATGAAGCTCGTATTTGAGCCGGGCGTATTGACGTATGGCGGCAATGTCCGCATCTCGCAGCTGCTGTCGGTGCTGATTGTAGTTGCAGCCATCGTGCTGGTCGTTGTGCGCCGCAAGAAGGGCTTGGCCCAGTCGCGTTACAGCGACCCGCTGATCTCCAGCAAGTCGCAGACGCCTGCGGGCGGGGCGGATCCGGCGGAGGCTGAACGGAACGCCAAAGGAGCGGAATATGACTCAAATCGTGTTGTTTGATCTGGACGGCACCATTGTCGATACGAACGAATTGATTGTGCAATCGTTTTTGCATTGTCTGGATGGCGAGACGGCGGAGCCGGTGACGCGGGAGTTCATCATCCCGAATATGGGTAAACCGCTCGTCGAGCAACTGGAGCAATTCAGCGGCCGCAAGGATACGCAGTCTCTGATGGAGAAATACCGTGCGTTCAATCTGTCCAATCACGACAGTCTGGTGCGCGAATTTCCACATGTACGCGAGGTGCTGGCCGAGCTGCATCGGCGGGGCTTGAAGATCGGCATTGTGACGAGCAAAATCCGCAAGACGACGCTTATGGGTTTGAAGCTGTGCGGTCTGGAGACGTTTGTCAGCGCCATTGTGACGGTGGAGGATGTGAGCAAGCCCAAGCCCGACCCGGAAGGCATCCGCTTGGCTCTGCAGGAGCTGGGCGGCACGCCGGAGGAAGCGGTGATGGTCGGAGACAGCCATTACGATATTGAAGCAGCGCAGCGGGCCGGCGTGAAAGCCATCGGCGTATCCTGGTCGTGGAAGGGGCGCGCGTATCTGGAAACGTTCAAGCCCGACTATATGATCGACGATATGCGTGAGCTGCTGCCGATTGTTGGAGCGACGGTGGATGCGTCTTGAGGAACACCCGACGTTATCCAGTTGAGGGCAATAATGCGCTCTGGCAAATATACGGTACGGTGAGCAGATGGAAGGCGATCCGCAACTTTATTTTCATCCAGATCAGCCGTTATAGTCCGTCGCTGGCGCTGAAAAACTGGATTTACCGCCGCGTTCTTGGCATGAAGGTGGGGGAAAGCAGCGCGTTTGCGCTGATGGTGATGGTCGATGTGTTCTTCCCGGAGAAAATCAGCGTCGGCCGCAATTCGATCATCGGCTACAACACGACCATTCTCGCCCACGAATATTTGATCAAGGAGTACCGCTTGGGCGAGGTGCGGATTGGCGATCATGTGATGATTGGCGCGAATACGACGATTTTGCCGGGCGTGACCATCGGCGATCATGCGGTTGTCGGTGCAGGCTCGGTTGTGCATAAGGATGTCGAGCCGTATAGCTTCGTGGCCGGTAATCCGCTGCAGGTGATCCGCAAGGGGCGGAGCGACGGGGCAGCGGGAGCGGAACGGGAGACGGTTGAGCAAGGAGCAGAGATGTAAGCGAGACCAGATCAGGGTCAGAAAAGTCAGGATCAGGTCAGATGAGATGAGGTCAGAATCAGGACCAGGATCAGGACCAGGATCAAGACCAGGATCAAGACCAGGATCAGGGCTAGGATCAGGGCAAAGACCAAGATCAAGACCAAGATCAAGATCAAGACCAAGATCAAGATCAAGATCAGGGCAAGACCGGAGCAAGGGGAAAGGCTGTCCGAAAGCAGTGAGCAAACTGCTGGCGGGGCGGCCTTTTGTGCGTGATGCGGCCGGTTGGGCGATGAAGCGAAGATGGGGGGATAGCTGCGGCAGACCGGCAATGCGCGGGCTGCTGAGGGGCAGGTCCGGCGGTCGGAGAGGCAGGGCGTGCGAGCCGGAAACCGCTACTCGTATCGCATGAACAACGGGACGCAGGGGTACGGATAGGCCGGGGGTAGGCCGCGAAACCGGACAAGGAGCAGGAGGGAGGGAGTGGCTGGAAAAGTGCAAGGAAACCCTTTTTGCGCCATTGACGCTCCGGGCGGTTCCGTGATAAACTTACCGTACCTTCTTTATTTTGGTAGCATGGTAGTATGGTAGTGAACTAAAGTGTTTTAGGATATTGACAGGTATACGAGCCGCGCTGCGGCCGTTTGCACACTATAAGTTTGAGGTGAGACGGTGTCTAAACCAAAGGTTTTTGAAAAGCCGATCGGCGTGAAGGATTATTTGCCCGAAGCGGTGGCCCGTTTGCGGAGCATTGAGCGCCGTGTGCTGGCTTGCATGGAGCGTTGGGGGTATCGGCAAATTATTACGCCGACGCTGGAGTATTACGATACGGTCGGTACGGCGAGCTCGACGGAGGACAAGAAGCTGTTTAAGCTGCTGGACCGCAAAGGAACGACGCTGGTGCTGCGTTCCGATTTGACGGCTCCAATTGCCCGTGTGGTCTCGTCCTTGTTGAAGGAGCAGCGGTTTCCGCTGCGGCTTTCGTACCATTCCAATGTGTTCCGGTCGATTGAGGAAGAAGCCGGTCGGGACGCGGAATTTTTCCAGACGGGGGTAGAGCTTGTCGGAGATGCGACGCCGGAGGCCGATGCCGAGGTGGTTGCACTGGCGATTGCATCGCTGCAGGCGGCGGGTGTGGAGAAGTTCAAGATTGCGCTTGGTCATGTCGGCTTTCTGAACGGGTTGTTTAATGAAACGCTGGCCAGCCGCGCCGACGCGCAGGCTGCCTTGAAGGATTGCCTGCTCAGCCGCGACCATGTCGGCTATCGCGAGCGGATTCGCGGGCTGGCGCTGAGCGCCGAGGTGACAAAGGAGCTGGAGGGCGTGCTGCGGCTCCGCGGCGGCAAGGATATTTGCGCGCAAGCGAAGCTGCTGTCGGCTGATCCGGAAGCGCAGCAAGCGATCCATCATCTGTGCGAGGTGTGGGATGTGCTGCAGGCGTACGGAGTTAGCGAGCATGTCGTGATCGATTTGACGATGATCGGCGATTTCTCGTATTACACGGGCATGACGTTTGAAGGTTATGCTTCGGACCTGGGCTTCCCGGTGTGCAGCGGCGGCCGTTATGACAATTTGCTGGCGCAATTCGGGCGGCCGGCTCCGGCGACGGGCTTTGCGCTGAAGACGAACCGGATTCTTGAGATTGTCGGCACCGCGCAGCCTGACGCGGGCGAGCGCACGCTGATCGCTTACACGGCAGAACGGCGAGGCGAAGCGCTGCAGCGAGCCCAGGAGCTGCGCTGCCTGTGGAGTCCGGAGGCGTTGACAGAGCCGGAGACGCCGGTACAGGTGGTGACGATGCTGTTCGAGGACGTTCAGGCGATCGAGCGGGCAGTGCAGGAGCAGGGCGGATGCAAGCTCGTGTTGGGACATGTTTTTGATCAAGTAGAGGTATGGGCTGCGCGGTCTTAGGCTGGAGCGGCTGCTTACGAACCGGGCTTCCTGCGAGGAGGCCCGAAGGGAGCGAACGGAATGGACGATATTTTGAAGGTTGCAATGCCGAAAGGCCGCATTTATAAACAAGCATCGAAGCTGTTTCATAAGGCTGGGCTGCCGATCCCGGAGGATCTGGAGGAGTCGCGTCGGCTGATTATTCCGGTGCCGGAGGCGCGGATGGAATTTATTCTGGCCAAGCCGGTGGATGTGCCGACTTATGTGGAATACGGCGTCGCCGATATCGGCGTGGTGGGTAAGGACGTGCTGATGGAGGAAAATCGCAATGTGTATGAACTGCTCGACCTAGCGATTGCTCGCTGCCGGATGTCGGTCATTGGGCTGCCGGACTGGAAGCCGGTCATTCATCCGCGGGTCGCGACGAAGTATCCGCATGTGGCGTCGCAATATTTTCGCGAGCAAGGTCAGCAGGTGGAAGTGATCAAGCTGAACGGCTCGATTGAGCTGGCGCCGCTGATCGGGCTGGCTGACCGGATCGTCGATATGGTGGAAACCGGGCAGACGCTGCGGGAGAACGGCTTGGTGGAGCAAGAGGAAATCTTCCAAATTACGAGCCGTCTGATTGCCAACCGGGTCAGCTACCGGATGAAAAACGAAGCGATCCAGCGCCTGTGCGATAAGCTGCAAGCGGTACTGCCGGTATCGACGCAGGCGTAGACGGAAGCGTCTGGGCAGCGGGAGCGTCCGGCTGAGCGGAACGGCGGGCTGTGCACCGTCGTCGGGAAAAGCGGCAGCCGCAGACGGCGGGGCGCTGGGCGCTCCAAGCAGCGTCTCACGTGTAATTGGCTGCGCCTGCGCACCGCATAGGGTAGCGGAAGGCGGCCGCTGCGTGGGCGGGGTGCTGTTGCCGGTGCGATGGCGCGACAACGTGACGATGTGATGGCGTGACGGCGTGGAGTCAATCAATCAAGCGATTTAATGAAAGGATGAGGGATATGCGGATCATACCGGCTGCGGAGTTTCAGCTTAACCGGGAGGTGGAGTACGGCTCTCCCGAGCAGAACGACAGCGTGCGCCGCATCATCGACGCGGTGCGCGCGGAGGGCGACGCGGCACTGCGCCGTCTGTCGGCGCAATTCGACCGCGTCGAAATCGGCGCGCTGCGGGTGAGCGACGAGGAGGTGCAGGCGGCGTATGCGCAGGTCGACGCCGCGTTCGTGGCGGCGCTGCGGCAGGCGGCCGCGAATATTCGCGCGTTTCATGAGAAGCAGAAACGCGTGTCGTGGATGGACCTGCAGCCCGACGGCAGTCTGCTGGGCCAGGTGATCCGACCGCTGAAGCGGGTCGGATTGTACGTGCCGGGAGGCAAGGCGGCCTATCCCTCCTCCGTGCTGATGAACGCCATCCCTGCGGTGGTGGCGGGGGTGCCGGAGATCGTGATGGTCACGCCTCCCGCGACGGCCGGCGAAGCGGGCATCAACCCGCACATTCTGGTCGCCGCTGCTGAGGCGGGTGTGCGGGAAATCTACCGCGTCGGCGGGGCGCAAGCCGTAGCTGCGCTGGCCTACGGCACAGAATCGATCCCGGCGGTCGACAAAATCGTCGGGCCGGGCAACATCTACGTCGCGCTGGCCAAGCGCTACGTGTTCGGCGTCGTCGATATCGACATGATCGCCGGGCCGACCGATATCGTCGTGCTCGCCGACGATCAGGCTGATCCGGCCTACGTCGCGGCCGATCTGCTGGCGCAGGCGGAGCACGACGAGATGTCGCCTGCGATTCTCGTCACGCCGTCGCGCGAGCTGGCGGCGGCAGTTGACGCCGAGCTGGCGAAGCAGCTCGACGTGCTGCCCAAGAAGGCGATCGCTGCCGTCTCGACCGCGAACAAAGGGGCGATTCTGCTCGTCGACAGCCTGGAGGAAGGCATCGACGTGATCAATCGCCTCGCGCCCGAGCATGTGGAGCTGCTCGTGGACAATCCGTTCGCGTGGTTGCCGCGCGTCGAGAACGCCGGTGCAATTTTCCTCGGCACGTACAGCTCGGAGCCGGTCGGCGATTATTTCGCCGGTCCGAACCATGTGCTGCCGACGAACGGCACGGCGCGGTTCTCGTCGCCGCTGAACGTGGACGATTTTATCAAGAAATCAAGCGTGATTCATTATAGCAAGGAAGCGCTGCTGGCGAACGGCGAGATGATTATGACGCTGGCCCGCAACGAGGGGCTGGAGGGTCATGCCCGCGCGATCCAAGTGCGATTGGACAAGGAAGGGAAGAAATGACGATGGCCGAACAAAACCGCGCTCGCACGGCGAGCGTTGACCGCAAGACGAATGAAACCGACATTCAGCTTACTTTTCAGGTGGACGGAACGGGCGTGTCGGAGATCGAAACCGATGTACCGTTTCTCAATCATATGCTTGATCTGTTTACCAAGCACGGCCAGTTCGATTTGAAGGTGACGGCGAAGGGCGACATCGACATCGACGACCATCATACGGTCGAGGATATCGGCATTTGCCTCGGGCAGACGTTGCGCGAAGCGCTGGGCGACAAACGCGGCATCAAGCGGTATGCGAGCGTGTTTGTGCCGATGGACGAGGCGCTGGCGCAGGTCGTGATCGATATCAGCAACCGGCCGCATTTTGAATACCGGGCGTTGTATCCGTCGCAGACGGTGGGCAGCTTTTCGACCGAGCTGGTGCATGAGTTTCTGTGGAAGCTGGCGCTGGAGGCGCGGATGACGTTGCATGTGATCGTACACTACGGGCACAATACGCACCACATGATTGAAGCGGTGTTCAAGGCGCTGGGCCGCGCGCTGGATGAAGCGACGTCGATTGACCCGCGCGTGCAGGGGGTTCCTTCCACGAAGGGAGTGCTGTAGGATGATCGCGATTATCGATTACGGCATGGGTAATTTGCACAGCGTCAGCAAGGCGGTGGAGCGGCTCGGTCATACGGCCGAGGTCACGGGCGATCCGGAGCGGATTCTCGCGGCTGACGGCGCGATTCTGCCGGGCGTGGGCGCGTTCGGCGACGCAATGGTTCATTTGCGCGAAAGCGGGCTGAACGAGACGGTGGTGCAGTTTGCTGCATCGGGCAAGCCGCTGCTGGGTATTTGCCTTGGCATGCAGCTGTTGTTCTCCGGCAGCGAGGAGCATGGTCAGCATGAAGGGCTGGGCCTGCTGCCCGGTCAGGTGGTGCGCTTCCAGGGCAGCTACAAGGTGCCGCATATGGGCTGGAACAAGCTGGTCTATACGCAGGAAAGTCCGCTGCTGGCAGGGATCGAGGAAGGTCACGTCTATTTCGTGCATTCGTACCACGCCAAGCCGGAGAACGACGGAGATTTGCTGGCGGTGACCGACTACCATCAGCCGGTGACGGCGATTGTCGGACGCGGCAATGTGTACGGCATGCAGTTTCATCCGGAGAAAAGCGGTCCGATCGGGATGCGGCTGCTCGATAACTTTTTGAAATTGGGCTAAGAGGAGCGGAAGAGATGTCTTCGTTTATTATTTATCCGGCCATTGATATTCGCGATGGCAAAGCGGTGCGGCTCATGCAAGGCGACTACAACCGCGAGACGGTGTACAATACGAATCCGCTGGAGGTTGCCCAGGAGTGGGAAGCGCAGGGCGCAGCCTGGATTCATCTGGTTGATCTGGACGGCGCGAAGGCCGGCTATCCGGTCAACGACAAGCTGATCGGGCAAATTGCCCAAAGCGTGAAGGTGCCGGTGCAAATCGGCGGCGGCCTGCGCACGGAGCAGGATGTGGACCACCTGCTCGCGCTTGGCGTGTCGCGGGTCATCCTCGGCACGGCGGCGATTGAGGATCGCGGGTTCGTCTACAAGCTGCTGGCGAAGCACGGCGAGAAGGTGGCGATCGGCATCGATGCGCGCGACGGCTATGTAGCGACGCGCGGCTGGCTGGAAACCTCGCAGGTGAAGGCCGAGGATTTGGCGGTGGATTTGGCTGAGCATGGCGCCAAAACATTTATTTTTACGGACATCTCCCGCGACGGGATGATGGGCGGTCCGAATACGCAAGCGATTGCGCAGCTGGCGCAGGTGTCCGGCCAGACGGTGATTGCGTCGGGCGGAGTGAGCCGCATGGAGGACCTGCTGCGGCTGTCCGAGCACGCGGCGCAAGGCGTGGGCGGAGCGATTGTCGGCAAGGCGCTGTATACCGGCAGCATCAAGCTGGAGGAAGCGGTGCGGCAAATCGGCGGCGGCCAGGCGTAGGCAACGGCGGCGAACGGGCCGAGGGGCACGGCGTGCGGTAGCGTACTGCACGGGCTAGACAGCCGCTGTACGGCTGGCACCGCGCTCCGGGAGTCGCGCGGGGTGCGGGATTGCAGCGTTGGAGAGCGTGCTGCGGTGAGCCCGAGGTGACGGACGGTGGCGGATGTAAGCCGAGCCGTGCGGGTGCAACGGACGCCATATGGCGCTCCGCGAGCGGACGCGGCGCGGAAGTACGGCGATGAGAAAGGAGACGGCAGGATGCTGGCGAAACGAATTATTCCTTGTCTGGACGTGAAGGACGGCAGGGTGGTCAAGGGCGTAAACTTCGTGAATCTGCGCGATGCGGGCGATCCGGTGGAGCTGGCGGCGATTTACGACCGCGAGGGCGCCGACGAGCTGGTATTTCTCGATATTTCGGCTTCGCATGAAGGACGGGCCACGATGGTCGACGTTGTGCGCAAGACGGCAGGCGAGATCACGATTCCGTTCACGGTCGGCGGCGGCATTGCCAGCGTGGACGACATGAAGCGGCTGCTGCGTGCGGGCGCCGACAAAATCGGGATCAACACAGCGGCGGTGCTCAACCCGCAGCTCGTGTCGGACGGCGCGCGCCGCTTCGGCTCGCAATGCGTGGTGGTGGCGATTGATGCGAAGTTCAATGCCGAATGGGGCGAGTGGGAGGTTTACACCCACGGCGGCCGCAAGGCGACCGGCATCAAGACGCTGGAGTGGGCCAAGCGGATGGAGGAGTTGGGCGCAGGCGAGCTGCTCTTGACGAGCATGGACGCCGACGGCACGAAGGACGGCTTCGACCTGAAGCTGACGAGCGCGGTGTCGCAGCGGGTCGGCATTCCGGTCATCGCATCCGGCGGCGCGGGGACAGCGAACCATTTTTACGACGTGTTTACGGAAGGCAAGGCGGACGCCGGATTGGCGGCGACGATTTTTCATTATAAAGAATTGACGATTCAAGGGGTCAAAGACGACCTCAAGGGCAAAGGAGTGGAGATTCGATGACAGCGCTGCTGGATACGATCAAATTTGACGAGCAGGGTCTCGTCCCGGCTATTGTGCAGGACGCGATCAGCAAGGAAGTGCTGATGATGGCGTACATGAACCGGGAGTCGCTGGAGCGGACGGCGGCGACGGGCGCAACGTGGTTCTGGAGCCGCTCGCGTCAGGAGCTGTGGAACAAGGGCGCAACTTCCGGTCATACGCAAAAGGTGAAGGCGCTGCGCTACGATTGCGACGCGGACACGCTGCTGGTGCTGGTTGAGCAGTCCGGTCCCGCCTGTCATACGGGCAGCTACAGCTGCTTTACGCACAGCATTCCGGTGGCGGAAGTGACTGCTGAAGGCGGCGAAGCCGTGCAAGGCGATCGCTTTGCGATTCTGTCCGCGCTGGAAGCGGTGATTGCTTCGCGTGACGCCGAGCGTCCCGAAGGCGCCTATACGACCTATTTGTTCGAAAAAGGCGTCGATAAAATTCTCAAGAAGGTCGGCGAAGAAACGGCCGAGGTCATCATCGCTGCCAAAAACAACGACAACGACGAGCTGCGTTATGAAGCGAGCGATCTGATTTTCCATCTGATGGTGCTGCTGCGCAACAACCGGCTGCCGCTGGACGATGTGATGAAGGAACTGGAGCGTCGGCACGTCAAGAAATAAAAACGTCAGGACCTGGAGTGATACGAACGATGTTGATTGATTATCACACACATCATGTACGCTGCGGTCACGCCTCCGGCGAGCTGGAGGATTACGTCAAGCGCGGCATCGAGATCGGGCTCACGCAGTTGGGGCTGTCGGATCATATGCCGCTTTTGCATGTGGACCCGGCGACGTATTGGCCCGAGATGGCGATGCCAATGGCGGAGCTGCCGCATTATGTCGAAGAATGTCTGCACCTGAAAGAGAAATATAAGGAGCAGATCGATATTCGCGTCGGGCTGGAGGGAGACTACATCGAAGGCTGCGAAGCGGAAATTGCCGCGATTGTGAACGCGTATCCTTGGGATTACGTGATCGGCTCGGTGCATTTTCTCGGCGAATGGGACATTTCCGATTACCGTCAGGTGGCCGGTTGGGAAGGCCGCGACGTGTACGAGGTGTACGCGCAGTACTACGATGCCGTGCAGAAGGCGGTGCGCACCGGGTTCTACGACTACATCGGGCACATCGATGTGATCAAGCGCTTCGGCTACAAGCCGGACCGCGATCCGTGGGAGCTGGAGAAGGCGGCGCTCGATACGGTGAAGGCGCACGACATGGCGATTGAGCTGAACGCGTCGGGGCTGCGCATGCCGTGCGCAGAGATGTTCCCCAGCCGGAGGATGCTCGAATATTGCCGCGAAATCGGCATTCCGCTGACGATTGGATCGGACGCGCACCAGCCGGAACGGCTGTCCCAATATTTGGATGAGGCGCGCGCGCTGCTCAAGGATGTCGGTTTTAACGAAATAGCCACATTTTCAGCCAGAAAGCGACAGCTTGTTACTTTTTAAAAGCGGCATCTTTCAGTATAATGAATATGGCATGAATATATTAGGATGAACCATCGGAGGTAACCATTAATCATGTATAGCGACAATGTCAAAATCTTTTCCGGATCTTCCAATCCGAAGCTTGCGGAACGTATTTGCAACGAGCTCGGCCAACCGCTCGGGCAGATCAAGCTGTCCCGTTTCAAAAGCGGTGAAATTTATTGCTTATACGAAGAGACGATTCGCAACTGCGACGTATTTCTGGTACAAACCTTCTCCCATCCGATCAATGAGCATATGATGGAATTGCTGGTCATGATGGATGCGGCGAAGCGGGCTTCCGCAAGAACGATCAACCTTGTCATCCCTTACTATGGTTACTCTCGCCAGGAACGCAAAGCGGCTCCACGCGAGCCGATTTCCGCCAAGCTGGTTGCCGATCTGTTCAGCGCTGCGGGCGCAACCCGCGTCGTGACGATCGATCTGCACGCTCCGGCGATTCAGGGCTTTTTCAATATTCCGGTGGATCATTTGACTGCGCTTGATGTGCTCAGCGACTGCATCCGCAAGCAAAATCTCGTCGATCCGATCATCGTGTCCCCGGATGCGGGACGCGCGACGACAGCCGAGAAGATGGCGAATATTCTCGATGCTCCTTTTGCCATGATGATTAAAAAGCGCCCTGCGCACAACGAAGCGGTCATCACGCACGTCATCGGCGACGTGGCGGGACGCACGCCGATCATTATCGAGGACCTGATCGACACGGGTACGACCATCGTCAACGTCGTCGAAGGGCTTAAAGAGCGCGGCGCTCACGACGTCTATATTTGCGCGACGCATCCGGTATTCTCCGGTCCGGCGCTGCAGCGTCTGGACCATCCGAACATCAAAGAAGTGATCATCACCGACTCGATCGCCATTCCGGAGGATCATCCGGACAAGTTCCGCGTGCTTTCGGTTGCGCCGCTGCTGTCCGATGCGATCCGCATTATTATCGAAGGCGGTTCCTTGTCCTCGCTGTTCAAATACGGCGGCGTATAGAGCGGCGGCGGCAGCGGGCGCTGACGGCGCGGCGGGCGCGCGGATAAAGCTTTTGGCTTCTCGGCGATCTATGGTATAATTTGAGGGAATCCTATTACCGGAGGTGCCTTGCCATGGAGAAGAAAAAGCGTGTATCCGAAGCTCCCAAGCCTAAAGTCATATCCTTGAACATGGATGCTGCCTTCTTTTTCGAAAGAGCGGTCCAGTCCTTGGATCGGCTTCATTATGATAAGGCATTGAAATATTTTCGCCGCGCCGTTGAATATGAAACGGACAATCCGGTGAACCACTGCAATCTCGCCGGTGTGCTCTCCGAAATGGGCAACTACGAGGAGTCCAACCGCATTTTGCAGGAAATTGTGGATACGATTGATCCCGATATGACCGAGTGTTATTTTTATATGGCTAATAACTATGCCAACATGGAAAACTACGAACAGGCGGAGACAGCGCTCGTGCGGTATCTGGAGACGGATCCGGCTGGTCAGTTCCTGGAGGAATCCGAGGAAATGATGGAGCTGCTCAGCTATGAACTTGAACGCCCTGCCCCGCTCACGTGCATCAAGAGCAGAGAAGGGCTGTTCGAGCATGATAAAGCGCGCGCGCTGCTGGAGGAAGGCAAATTCGCCGAAGCGGTGCGGCTGCTGGAGAAGCTGGTCAAGAATCACGGCGATTTTCTCGCCGCCCGCAACAATCTGGCGCTGGCCTATTACTACATGGGGCAGTTCGAGAAGTCGATGGATACGATCAAGGAGGTGCTGGAGCTCGACTCCGGCAATCTGCACGCGTTGTGCAACCTGGCGATATTCCATCAGCACTTCGGCAACCGCAAGGAGCTGGCCGAGCTGCTGGAGCAGCTGCGCAAAACGTTCCCGTTCCAGCAGGACCATGTGTTCAAGCTGGCTACGACAATGGGGATTCTTGGCGAGCATAGCAAGGCGTACCATCTGTTCAAAAGGCTGATCAAGGCCGGCGAGGGCGGCAGCGATCCGTGCCTGCATCATTACGCCGCCGTGGCAGCATGCCATATCGGCCGTTATGTCGAAGCCGAGCGCCACTGGCGTCAGGTCGAGAAGACGGACCCTGGCTCGGAAATCGCCAAGTTCTATCTGGAGCAGCTGCGGGCGTTGCCGGAGGCGTCAGGGACGCCGACCTGGAGCTACCATTATCATCTGCCGTTCGAGGAGCAGTTCCGCGTGCTGGAGAAATCGTCGCAGGGCATCCCGGAGCAGCTGAAGAAGGATCCGCTGGTGCGTTCTTCCTTCTTCTGGGCGCTGCGGCACGGCGATATGGACACGAAGCTGCAGGTAATCCAGGCGTTTGGCCTGATCGCCGACAATGAGGTGAAGGACGCGCTGCGCGACTTCATTCAGGAGCGGCAGGAAGACGATTATTTGAAAAAAGTCGCGATCTTCGTGCTTCGCAGCATCGGTGTGCGCGATCCGCTGCCGGCTTATCTGGACGGCGCGCCGCTGGTCGTGCAGGCGGCTCCGTTCGCGCCGAACCTGCCGGTCTGGCAGCCCAAGTGGCAGGAGGTCATGGAAACCGCGCAAAAGCACATGCACAAGCGCTATGACATGATTCAGCAGCACGATCTGGAAATTCTCTGGGTCGAGTTTCTCACCCGCGTCTATCCCGATACGCCCAAGATTCAAAAAGCCGAAGGCTGGGCAGCGGCGCTGGAATACCTGATTGCCAAAATGCATCGCCGGGCGATTTCGTACCAGGAGGTAGCAGTTCGCTACGAGGTGACGGTATCGACCGTGAGCAAGAACGTCAAGCTGATCGATGAGGCTTGCGGGCTGCGCGAGAAGATGGAAGCGATCTTCCCCAAATTTCTGAGCATGGAAAAGCAGGGACCGAGCTAGGCAACCGGCTCACAGTCGTTGTTCGCACCTCAAGTGCAGCGGCTTGTGGGCCGCCGTTCTGGTCGGGCCAATGCTTGCCTATAGAGAATGTCTATCACAGGAGGGAAACCATATGTATAAAACAGTCGTTGTAGGAACAGGACCGTCCGGTCTGACTGCTGCTATTTACCTGGCTCGCGCCAATCTCAATCCGCTGGTCATCGAAGGTCCGGAGCCGGGCGGCCAGCTGACGACTACGACCGAGGTCGAGAATTTTCCGGGCTTTCCCGAAGGCATCATGGGTCCGGAGCTGATGGAAAACATGCGCAAGCAAGCGGAGCGATTCGGCGCGGAATTCAAAACCGGCTGGGTGAATTCGGTCGAACTGACCGAGCGTCCGTTCAAGCTGAACGTGGAAGGGCTCGGCGTCATTGAGACAGAGGCGTTGATCATCTCGACCGGCGCATCGGCCAAGCTGCTCGGTATTACCAATGAGAAGGAAAGCATCGGCCACGGCGTCAGCACCTGCGCGACCTGTGACGGATTTTTCTTCCGCGGCAAAAAAATTATCGTGGTCGGCGGCGGCGACTCCGCGATGGAGGAAGCGAACTTCCTGACGCGCTTCGCTTCGCAGGTGACGCTGGTGCATCGCCGCGACGAGCTGCGTGCTTCGAAAATCATGCAGGATCGCGCACGCGGCAACGACAAGGTGAAGTGGTCGCTGAACCGTACGCCGCTGGAGGTCATTTCGGCCGACCACAAGGTAACGGGACTCAAGGTGCGCAACAACGCCACAGGCGAAGACGAAGTGATCGAAACGGACGGTATTTTCGTGGCGATTGGCCATACACCGAACACCAAATTCCTCGGCGGACAGATCACAACGGATGAGCAAGGCTACATTCTCGTTAAGCCGGGTACGACGGAAACGAACATTCCGGGCGTATTCGCTTGCGGCGACGTACAGGATCTGAAGTACCGTCAAGCCATTACCGCAGCAGGCAGCGGCTGCATGGCTGCACTGGATTGCGAAAAATTCCTTGAGGGCCACGCTGTTCACGACTGGAGCCAGTCGCTGTAAAACGGCCTGAAAGTGAAATGAACCGCATATAGATAGGAAAACGATGCCTATAAGGGCCTGCGCGACAATGTTCGGCGGGCCCTTTGCGCTGGGGTTGGCAAAATGAGGCGGATTTTCGCGGCTTCTCAATCTTGACCTGCCCACAGCGTTAGCATATAGTTGGAACAGGAGCTTTTGCCTTCAAATTTTATGACTACTTTTAGAGGTGACTTATTCATGTCAAATCAGATTTATATCGGTGTGGATTTAGGCGGTACCAATATCAAAGTGGGCATCTGTGACGAGCGGGGAAGCTTGCTGCATACGTATGAAGGACCTACAGGTGCAGAGGAAGGCGCCGAAGCGGTGCTTGAACGGATCGCGGCTTACGTGCGTCAAATTGTCGAGGATTCTCCTTTTTCCTGGGAGCAGGTGGCCGGTATTGGTGCGGGTCTGGCGGGATTTCTGGATATCCCGAGAGGCATTGTCAAGTTCTCGCCTAACCTGAAATGGCGTGATGTCCATGCAAAGGACCGTCTGGAGCAGCTGCTGGGCAAAACAGTCACCATCGATAACGACGCCAACGTCGCAGCCTTGGGCGAAGCCTGGAGCGGCGCGGGTGCGGGCGTGCCCCATCTCGTCTGCTATACGCTCGGCACGGGCGTAGGCGGCGGCATTATCATTAACGGTAAAATCTATCAGGGCTTTGCCGGTACGGCCGGCGAGCTTGGACATATTGCAACGGTGCCGGACATCGAAGCGATCAATTGCGGCTGCGGGCAAACCGGCTGTCTGGAGACGGTCTCTTCGGCGACCGGCATTATTCGCATGGCCAATGACGCGGTAGAACGCGGCGAAAGCACATCGCTCGCTCTGCTGGAGAAGGTAGTTGAGGCCAAGCAGGTATTTGATGCGGCGAAATCCGGCGACGAAGTGGCGCTGCGCATTGTAAACCGTGCAGCCTATTATTTGGGCCGTTCGATGGCGATGGTCGCTGTCGTGCTTAATCCGCAGCGTTTTGTCGTGGGCGGCGGCGTATCGCGAGCCGGTGACATTTTGTTCGAACCGATCCGCGAGACCTTCAAGAAATATACACCGGAAGCGGCAGCGGAAGGTGTAGATATTGTGCCCGCGACACTGGGCAATGATGCAGGTGTTGTCGGTGCGGCCGGCTTGAACCTGCGCTAACAGGCAGCGCGCCCATCGAGGCGCGCTTCTATATGGAAAAGGGAGGGTGCGGGTCATGGAAGAAGCCTCGGCTATAGCCAAGCTGGTGATTATTACGGGCATGTCGGGTGCAGGCAAAACCATTGCGGTGCAAAGCTTGGAGGATCTCGGCTTTTTTTGCGTCGATAATCTCCCGCCTGTGCTGATACCCAAATTCGCCGAACTGATCGAGCAGTCGATGGGCAAAA
Source organism: Paenibacillus athensensis (assembly GCF_004514475.2). Classification (GTDB taxonomy): domain Bacteria; phylum Bacillota; class Bacilli; order Paenibacillales; family NBRC-103111; genus Paenibacillus_AL; species Paenibacillus_AL athensensis. The sequence continues at coordinate 24,975 of NZ_MYFO02000003.1, forward strand.
TCGGCAAGGTGGCGCTGGTGATCGACCTGCGGGGAAGAGAGTTTTTTACCTCGTTGCAGGAGTCTTTGCGGTATGTGCGCGACAACTATACGCTGACCTATGAGATTCTGTTCCTTGACGCGACGGACGCGACGCTCGTTCAGCGATATAAGGAAAGCCGCCGCCGCCATCCGCTCGCTCCGGACGGGGTGCCGCTGGAGGGCATTGCGCTGGAGCGCAGGCTGCTGGAGGAGCTGAAGGGGCTGGCCACGCAGGTGATCGATACCAGCTCGCTGAAGCCGGCTCAATTGAAGGAGCGGATCATCGGCCGGTTTACGAATCTGGAGGGCGATCGGCTGTCGGTCAACGTCATTTCATTCGGTTTCAAGTACGGGGTGCCGATTGACGCCGACCTGATTTTTGACGTCCGGTTTCTGCCGAATCCGCATTATGTCGAGACGCTGCGTCCCCAGACAGGTCAAAACGCCGAAGTGTACGAATATGTGATGAAATGGAGCGAGACGCAGGAGTTTCTTGCCAAGCTGCTCGATATGCTCAATTTTCTCATGCCGCAATACAAGAAAGAAGGCAAAAGCCAGGTTGTGGTCGGCATCGGCTGTACGGGCGGCAAGCATCGCTCGGTGGCTGTGGCCGAATATTTGGGCAAGACGATCGGCAATAGTGAAACGGAATTCGTCAGGGTCAGTCATCGGGACGCGGAGCGCGACCGCCTATAGAGGGGGAACGGAATGGATCGTCAGCAGACTCCGAAAATTGTGGTCATTGGCGGCGGCACGGGGCTTTCCGTCATGCTGCGCGGGTTAAAGGAGAAGCCGGTTAACATCACGGCGATTGTGACCGTCGCCGACGACGGAGGAAGCTCAGGCATCCTCCGTTCGGAAATGCAGATGCCGCCGCCAGGCGATATCCGCAACGTGCTGACGGCGCTCGCCGATGTGGAGCCGCTGCTCTCGCAAATTTTGCAATACCGTTTTCAAGCGGGTACCGGATTAGCCGGACATAGCTTGGGAAATCTAATTTTGGCGGCGCTTACGGATATCACCGGCGATTTCGTAAAAGGCGTGCAGGAGATGAATCGCGTGTTCGCGGTGCGCGGGCGCGTGCTCCCGGCAGCCAACGAAGCGATTATTCTCAAGGCGGAGATGGAAGACGGCTCTGTTGTAGAGGGCGAGTCGAAAATCCCGCAGGCGCTGGGTCGGATCAAGCGGCTGACCATTGAGCCGGCCGACGTCACGCCGTTGGCCGATGCCCTGCAGGCGATCCGCGAGGCAGACGCCATCCTGTGCGGGCCGGGCAGCCTGTATACGAGCGTGCTGCCGAATCTGCTCGTGCCGCAGATCGCACAGGAAATTGTCAATTCCGCTGCGGTCAAAATGTTCATTTGCAATGTGATGACGCAGCCGGGAGAAACCGACAATTATTCCGTCAGCGATCATTTGGATGCGATTCACGCGCATTTGGGGCACCATCTGTTTGATTATGTGCTTGTCAATAACGGCGAAATTCCGCCGCAGGTGCAAGCCAAGTATGCGGAGCAAGGCTCAAAGGCCGTGCATCTCGATCTGGACGAGGTGACCAAGCGCGGTTACCGCGTCATTGCCGATAAGCTGGTGCTGTTCCGCACGTATTTACGTCACGACGCGGAAAAGCTCAGTGAACATATTTATCAGCTCGTCGAAAGCTGGATGTCCCGGAAGAGGTGAGTTCGTTGTCCTTTGCGGCACAAACCAAAAAAGAATTGACGCTGATCGAATCCGACGCCTGCTGCGAAAAAGCGGAGCTGTCTGCGCTGATTCGTATGAACGGCGCGGTGCAGCTTTCGAATCAACGCGTCATTCTTGATATTTCGACAGAAAACGCGGCGATTGCCCGCCGGATTTATTCCTTGCTCAAGAAAACGTTTAAGCTGCATACCGAGCTGCTTGTTCGCAAGAAGATGCGGCTTAAGAAAAATAACGTATACATTGTCCGGGTGCCCAATCAGGTGCAGGAGCTGCTGTCGGCGCTGAAAATTGTGTCGGAGGGCTTCATGTTCACGCCCGACATCGATAAGGACATCATCCGCAGCAGCTGCTGCAAGCGCGCGTATTTGCGCGGGGCGTTCCTGGCCGGAGGTTCGGTCAATAACCCCGAAGGCTCTTCCTATCATCTGGAAATCGCGTCGATGTATGAGGAGCATTGCAAGGCGCTAAGCAAGCTGGCAAACAAGTTTGACTTGAATGCCCGTTGCATTGAACGCAAGAAGGGCTTCGTGCTCTACATCAAGGAAGGCGAAAAAATCATCGAGTTCCTCAGCATCATTGGCGCGCATCAGGCGCTGCTGCGCTTCGAGGATGTCCGCATCATGAAGGACATGCGCAACTCGGTCAATCGGATCGTCAACTGCGAAACCGCCAATCTGAACAAGACGATTGGTGCGGCTGTTCGGCAAATCGACAATATTCGGCTGCTGCAGCGCGAGGTAGGTCTGGAAAGTCTGCCGGAGAAGCTGCGCGAGGTTGCAGAAATTCGGCTGATGCACCCCGATATGAATCTGAAGGAAGTCGGCGATATGCTCAAGGGCAGCGTGAGCAAATCCGGCGTCAATCACCGATTGCGAAAAATCGACGAATTGGCGGAAAAATTACGGAATTCGTAATATAACACATCGTTTTCTGATTTTGCCTAGTGCAGTCGCCTGAAAAATGCTATAATGATTTAAAACATGTGTTACAGCTTACTGATATAAGTAGTTCATATAAGATTTGAGTAGGGGGAATCGGGTACATGTCAAGACGGCCAGTCGTTGTGAAATTGAAAACCGGCCTACATGCCAGACCTGCGGCATTGTTTGTCCAAGAGGCGAATAAGTTTTCATCGGAGATTTTTGTAGAGAAAGATGAAAAGAAAGTAAATGCAAAAAGCATCATGGGCATTATGAGTCTTGCCATCAGCACCGGCACTGAAGTATACATCAGTGCAGAGGGTTCGGACGCCGAGCAGGCTGTAACCGCTTTAGTTGGACTGGTCAGCAAAGAGGAATTAGAGAACCAGTAACATACTTACAGAGGCTTCCCTTCGGGGAAGTTTTTTTGCTTCTCGGCCTGTGACAGTTATGGCGAATTTGTTACGGAGGGGCGAAGTGGAGAAACCTTTTTCCGTGTGACGGCGTCTAACAGACGTGCGCGCAGAAGAGGGTTTTTTGGCGTGGCTGTGCGAACGTGTATGGACGTTGAGCATTGCATATTGTACCTGCAGAGGAGCTTGCTTGGAGATGAGAGGATTGGGGAAAAAAGCGCTGGCTGCCGCGGCTTCGTGCTGCCTGGCGTTATCGGCGCTGACCGCGGGGGTTTCCGCAGAAAGTGTAAGCGATATATCGGTAACAACAAGCGATATTTGGTTGTATCTGGACAAGCCCGACGTGACGGTGGACGGCAACGTCCGCACGCTGGAGACGCCGGCGCAAGTGATCGGGGATAAGCTGTATGTGCCGGCGAAGTTTTTGGGCGATGAGCTGGGCTTTCGCGTGGCTTGGAATGAAGTGACTCGGACGATTGAGATGACGCCGCCGGATTATACGATTGTGCTGGACAGCGATAATGGCAAGGTGACGGTCAATGGTGTGGAGTTGCGCTTTGCCGATGTGGCGGCGATTGTCGGCGGCAAGCTGTTGGTCAAGCTGACGTGGCTGGCTGATTATATGGGCGTGCCGTATGCCTACAACGCCGGGGAGCGGCGCGTGGAGATTCGCCATGTGCGGCCGCCCAAGAGCCTGTATTTGGAGCAGGAGGGCAACTCGAATCCGGTAGCCCGGTTTGAGACGGCGAAGCGGACGTATCGGCTTGGCGAGCCGGTAGAATATATCGATTTGAGCTATGATCCCGACTCGGAGGGCTTTGCGCCGTATCGGTGGCAGGGCCGTCAGGAGGCCTTCTTCCAGCCTGGGCGCTATCCGGTCAGCCTGCAGGTCAAGGACCAGCACGGTCATCTCAGCGAGCCGTATATCGGCTATGTAACGGTGGTGAACGAGCCGTATTGGAGCCCGGCGCTGTATCCGCTGTACACGAAGCCGCCGGGCGCGATTGTGCCGCTGAATCCAGCAGGCGGAGACTGGAGCGGGCTGCCGCAGGCGTCGAGGCAGGAAGAGAGCGCTCTGGAGCAGCGGCGGCTGGTGGTGAGCGGAGGTCAGCAGGCGCTGACGCAGGCCGGCATTTTGTATCAAGACGTGCTGGAACCCGGCCGTCTTCGTTTGCTGGCCCATCAGGTCAATGCGTCGAACCAGCGGCTGACACTGGCGCTGCTCGTTACCAACGAGTCGGAGCAGCCGGTGACCGTACATACGACGAGCGTGGGGGCCGAAGGGCCGTCCCCCGACGCGGGGCTGGTCATGCGGCAGTTATCGGCCGATCTGCTGTCCGCCCCGGCAACGGACCGCCAGCTGACCGTGCCGCCTAAAGGCACGTATATCTACTCGCAGCTGCCGTATATGGATCCCGGCGAAGCCGTGGCGCAATACGCCGACGTGGAGCTGGACGGACCGCTGCGGCTTGCCGTCGTGGCGGTTCCGGCGCTCCGCCAGTCGGCGCTGGACGGGCTGCCGCTGCTGGCCGGCAGCCCTGGCGCGAGCGGCGCCTTCCCGCAGGCGGAGGCGCGCTGGCGCGTCGACGGGCCGAGTGTGACCGGCCCGCAAGCGCTGACGCTCGGCGATGGCGTGATCGACCGCTATGTGCAGGGCCGCGACGGTGTCAGCGGCCTGCCGGTCGAGAACGTTGGCAACGCCGGCGTGGTGTATCGCGTTCACGTGGACAAGCCGGGCCGGATGGCCGTGCTGGTGCGTGCCGCGGGCGGCACGTTCCAGGGCACGGTCAAGGCCGGCGGCAGCTACGTGAACGTTCCTCTCCAGGGCGGCTTGCTGTCCGCCCTGGACGGCGCCGCCGTGCTCGCCCGGACGGACGGCACGGCGGCGGCGCTCGATCTGGCGTACACGCCCGTTCCGGGCAGCGTGCAGCCGATCGAGCTGATCTTTTACCCGCTGCCGGAGCCCGGCGGCAAGTGACGCGATGGATAGCGCATGAGCGGTTGTTTATTGGTTGAACATTGGTTTAAATGTGGTTTAATTTTAGTGAATCGGTTATAATGGGAAGGTATAGAAGAAAGGAGGACGTTGTATGACAACCAAAGCGGAAATTCAATCCCGGTTGGATCGGCTTATCGTCAAAGCCGAACCGGAAATGGCAGTTGAACTGCAGGATTTAAAACGTCAGATCAATGAATCCAACGAGATCGGTATTTCTGTGATTCGTGTGAACAAACGGTTGCGTGCAGGTCATCCGGTTGAAGCAAAGCGACGAGAGTACCATGTTTTAAAAGGAGTTTTGTTGGAGAATGAGTCGTACTACACCGTTGAAGAAGTAGCCAGACGCTTCGGCGTGACGCGTCAAGCGGTGCATAAATGGATTCATGCCAATAAAATCAAATATATGGCGCCAGCCGATGGAAAGCGGAAAGGGTATTTGATTCCCAAGGATCAATTTAAACCCCAAACGGCCCGTAGCGAAGAGATCTTGCGTCGCCGGGATGAAATTCTGGGAGGCGAACTGACGCTGATTGACCCGCAAGACGTATTTCGCGGCAGTCAGCTACATGGTGAATAAATGACGATTGCTTCGAATGAGCCGCTAGTGCGTATTTTATGCGATACGAACGTATTGGTGTCCGCATTCATTTTGCGATCCGAACAACTGGTGTCCTACCTCGATAATCTGATCAATCAACATGAGAATGGATGGATTGAGTTTGTGATTCCCAAGGCCGTGCAGGCCGAGCTATACGGGATTTTGCGGGCCGGCAGGATCCAGAGCCGAAAGAAAGCCATTACGCTATCTCACGAGCAGATTATGTACTTGTTGGAGCCATATCTGGGCGTACTTTTTGATCGGGACTATTGGCTGGTTTGGACCATTATGATTGGCCGCAAGGGAAGGCATATAAAGGGTTGCTTGTTAAGCTCTTGGTCGAAGAATACGGATGGCATGATTGGGGACAGGCTTACATTGAAAAAAATATGCGGCATCCGATTGAGCATTTGGGTCTAACTGATCGGCACGATTTGCCGATAATGGCGGCGGGGCTCTACCACGGTGTGGATTTGATCATTACCAGCAACATGGCTGATTTTATAGACTCGTTCGGAAAAATTCGCGTCATGACGCCGACGGATGCCCAGAATTTCGATCATTTTAACCTGCATCAGCCCTATGACATTTGGGAGAAAGACGAACCATAAACGTATGCATACAAACCAGTGCTGTTCGAAAAGGGTTCATTCCGATAAGTCAGTCCCGAATTAGAACGAAAAAGGGGCTGTCCAAAAGGGGATTGCACTGCAAGGAACAACCCAAAAATGACCCCAAAATCCACAGTTAAGTGGAGAGTGGGGTCATTTTTCACGGGTATTTGGATACTCCAAGTGGGGCTCGAAAAATCACGAATTGACTTTTCGGACAGCTCCTTTAACTTTGGTTGAAAAGCTGACTTCAGCGGGGGATGCAAAGTCACAAAATGACTTTGGGACAGCCCCTGTTGAGAGGCATGACCGCAATCAGATCTGGGGGGAATCTGATGCGACAGGTTCGATTAGTTAAATGTCAGCACAAAGCCGGGTTGAATCATGTAATACGGCGCCGGCGCTTCGATGTTCTTGAGCACCAGATTGTTAAAGGTAGCCGAGCCGTTCGGGGTGTAGGACATGATCGCTTGACCCAGATGCGGCTGTGTGAATTTGGAGGTCATGACATCGTCTTTGCCTGTACCGTCAATGGTCAGGTTGTTGAAGACAATGCCGCTGAAGCCTGCGCCTTCACCGAATTCCACGCCGTCGCGTTGCGCGTTGATGACGTCGATGTTGGTGAACGTAATGTTTTTAACAGCGCTGGCCGGAGCTTTCAGGTCGATGGCGCCAAGCTCTCCGTTGAAGAAGTCCTTGCTGCCGCCGCTGTTAACGATGGTGATGTCCGAGAACGTGATGCCGGTGTTTGTGTCAAAATGGTAGCCGGGGAATGTCGTGTCCAGACGAATGCCGGCGCTTTCGAAATTGTCTTTAATCAGCAGGTTGCGGATAACGTGCCCGCTGCCGCCGAAGATGCCGACGCCGGAAGCGCGCCACTGGTTCTCCAGCGTTGAATATTGGAACGTGTTGTTGACTTCCATCGGCGCGCCGAAGGAGTGATCCGGCCACATGGCCAAGCCGTCGTCGCCGTTGTTGCGGACGCTGACGTTGGTGACGGTCGAGTTTTTGGTGCCCTGACAGAAGTTGATGCCGTCGGCCAGGTTATTGCGGACGCGCCCGTTGGAAATGGTCAGTCCGTCGGCGACAAAGAAGGTCATGCCCGGCTTATCCGGGTAGTCGGCTACCCAAAAGCCGCATTCGAAATGATCTTCCCAGAAATCGTGAATGGTCGAGTTGGTGCCGAAGTCATCCATAAAGGCTTTGTAGACAGCTACTTGTGAATATCTCGATCTAAGCTTGGAGTTCATATATACGTTGCCAAAATCAAGCTTGCCCTGCACCCGGAATGAAATGCCGCCGGAGAAGGCTTTGTCCGAGGTAAACTGCAAGTTCGTGTGCCAAATGCCTGCGCCGGTAATCGTAATGTTGTTGATACGGTTGGCCGGATCGCCAATCACCCACATGTTGCCGAGATTCCAGTTGCCTTCCGGAATGTACACGGATTTGCCGGTGGCGATGGCTGCGGCTACCGTGGCGTTAAACGCCGGCAGGTCATCGGTGGCGTCATTTGGCGTTGCGCCGTAAGCCGTGACGGAAAGCGAGTTGGCCGGCTGTGGAATGGCTGACGGGATTTGCTCGATTTCAAGGAAGTCGACACCGTATTCAATGTTGTCGCCGTTTGTTTTTTGAATGCGGATCGTATCGCCCGGCTGCAGTGCAGTCGGCAGCTTGAAGTGGACTTCGTCAAAACGGAATACGGCCATGCCATTGCCGAGCGGAATGTCGCTTGGATTGCCGCCGCCGCTAAAATACTGCCAGCTCCAGTAGGAGCTTAATGCCAGCGTGTTGGTTTTGACGCCGTTGACGAACACGTCCAGCGAGCCGTTCAGGCCCATGCCGTCGGCTGAATCCGGCATCGTAAAGCGCATGGTGACGCCTGCGCCACCTTCATTCGGGCGAACCGTCCAGCCCACGAACGAGCCGTTCGACGGAAGCGCCACGTAAGCTTGATTGGAAGCTTCGGAAGCAGTAAGCGTGTAGTCGAAGTTCGGAGCTGTTTTCAGCACCGCACCGCCGCCCATGCCGCCGGAGAGCGCTGCTGCGTCTTCCGATTCATAGCGGGTGTACGGCATGGTTGCGCCGCGGCTTGTGCTCATTACGGTCAAATTTTGCGAATACGTGTTGTTGGTTTCATCGGTTTCGGCCGTTGTATTGTTGGCGTCCGCGCGCGCAACTACGGCATGCGTGGCCGAGGTAGCCGTCCACGAGGCGGAGGCAGTCAGGGTAACGCTTGCGCCTGCAGCGAGCGCTGTTGTGTTATTGGCCGTAGCCGCGACCTGCGTGCCGTCTACCTTGAAGCTGATCACACCCGGCGCGCCAGGCTGTGTGCCTTGGTTTTTGACGGTTGCGCTGAAGGTGACGGGGTTGCCGATCATAATAAATGCAGGATTCCAGGTCACGTTGGTTACAACCAGATCGATGCCGTTTTTCGGATTGACGGTCAGCGTCGCGCCGGTCGAGTTGTTTGTTTCGCTTGCTTCGGCTGTCGTGTTCGCACTATCGGCCGTAGCGGTGACGGAATGGCTGCCTACGCCGCTTGAGCTCCATGTGCCGGTGTAGGTTCTGGATGCGCCGACGGCAAGTGCCGAGGTATCGTTGGCTGCTGCCGCGACTTGAACGCCGTCCACGGAGAAAGCGATAATGCCGGGTGCGCCGGATGCCGCTCCCTGGTTCGTCACGACGGCCGTGAAGGTAACCGAGCTTCCCGCTTCCACAGCTGTTGGCGAAAGCGACAGGCTGGATACGATCAGATCAGGCATGGCTGTAGGCGTGATGGTGATGGATTTGGAGAATTGGTTGTTGCCTTCGTTGGATTCGCTGATGCGGTTAACGTCATCCACCCATGCGTTAACGCTGTGGCTGCCGGTAGTTGCGGTCCAGATCGACGATCCGCCTGGTCCCCCGTTAGCGGTTACCGTGACGGAGGCTCCCGGAGCCAGCGCCGCAGTCGTGTTATCCGACCAGCTCACCTGGCTACCGTCCACGCTGAAGCTGACGCCAATAATCGTGCCGGCTGGCGTGAAGTTGGTACCGATGTTTTTAACGACTGCCTTGAAGGTTACGGCATTGCCCGTAATCGGCGCAGCCGGAGACGTGAGGATGTCAGTGACGACCAGATCCGGTAAGCCGTATGGCGTCGGAGTCGGTGTCGTCGACGGTGTCGGAGTTGGCGTTGCAGTAGGTGTCGCCGTCGGCGTTGCAGTAGGCGTTGCCGTCGGTGTGGCCGTCGGTGTTGGGGTTGGCGTTGGCGTAGGTGTCGCTGTCGGCGTTGCTGTCGGCGTTGGCGTCGACGTCGGTCCCTGCACCGTCAGACTGTCCAGATTGACATTGCCGGAATCGGTCGTGTCGTATTTGTAGACAATCGTATTGGAGCCTGCGTTCAGGCTGACATTGTCCGATTGTGTCGACCACGTATCCCAATTCGCGAGATTGGCCAAGCTGATTTGTTTGATTTTTGTGCCGTTGACATACAGACTGAGCGTTTTGCTCGAGCCGCTGGCGTTGCCGTAGCGGAGCGCTGAGCTGTAGAGGCCTGCAGTCGGGACGCTAACCGCAAAGCTCGTTATCGCGCCTTGCGTCCAGTAGCCGTCCACAAAGCCCGTACCCGTATAGCCCGTATGGTCGGTGTTGACCTTGGCTCCGCCGGAAAGAGCGGCATTCTCAGCCTGATACGTGCCTGCCGGTGTGGCGGTTGGCGTCGGAGTCGGCGTAGGTGTTGCAGTTGCTGTAGGAGTTGGCGTCGGCGTCGAAGTGCCGTAAACCTCCAGCTCGGAGAGCTGTCCGGCCGGCCAGCCCGTATTCGCTGTGAAAATCACTTTCACATAGCGCACGGTTGCGGCAGAGAAGGTAATCGTCACTGTATTGCTGCTGCCTGGAGCAAACGTATAAGTCGCGGAAGCAGCAAGGGTTGTATACGTGCTGTCGTTCGTGCTGCCTTGCACGGACAAGGTTTGCGTCCGGCTGCCCCAGCCGGAAGGCAGCTTCAGATCAACCTGATTGACCGAAGCGGAGCTGCCCAGGTCCACGCGGACCCATTGCGGAAAGGCGTTATTGACGCTCTCCCAGTACGTTCCTGCATTACCGTCGGTCACATTGCCCGAGCCGTACACATCGGCGTGTCCGCTTTCGGTAGTCGCTTTGCCAAGAGCCAGATTGGTGGCCGCGTAGCTGACGCCGGCGTACATCGGAATTTGCAGAAAAACGAGTAAGGCGATCAAGCTCCAGGAAATGAGCCTGTTTCTGCGAAACGATTTGCGGGTGTTCAAAATGAAAATCCTCCTTTGTGATCTGAAAATGTCGTTCCGACGCGTCGAATCGTCGGCAGAAGCGCGCCTCCTTTCCGGAAAGCTGCTGCCGCTAAGCGGCTTGCAGAGCGAGAACCTTTTTTCAAGCGGATAGAAAGCGCTTTCATCTAAGGTTACTTTGCGACCGGCATCCCCATAAGGTGGAAGCAGATTCCTTTTTTTATTGTATAGACCGCTATCCGATAATTCGAGGCGTCCTGCTACGGCTTTTGTGTGCGATAATACGTTTGTCGCCGGAGCAGTCGACAACGCCAGCGGAGTCTGCCGGTGACAAAGTGGCGGACGGCCTGCAAGCGCGGTGTTCGATCAGGCTTCAACCTGTGCCGAGCGTTGTGCCAAGCGCTTTTTTCTATGTTATGATGGAAGATACAAATGACAGGCAAGTGGAGCTGTAGGAATCATTTTGCGGAGGTGCGGTTGATGTCTTTTGCTAAAATCGGATTGTCGGCTTTGGTCGCCGTTGTTTGGCTGTCTGTGTGGGTTCCCCTGCAAGCAGGGGCTGCGCCTGACGTTCAGTTCGGACCTACGATTGCCAGCGCCAACGGGCGGGTTATGGCGATTCAGGACGACGGCAGCTTGTGGTACTGGGGAAAAGCGACCTTCAACGATACAGCGGGCGATCAGTCGCCGCAGCGGGCCGTCAAGACGAAAATTTTGGACAACGTCGTCCGTGTGTACGGCGCTTGGTGGACAAGCTTTGCCGTGAAAGCCGATCACAGCTTGTGGTCGATTCAATATGAGGATGACGCGGAGGTCACGAAGCCCGTTAAGGTGATGGACAACGTACAGGAGGCTGCTTCCGCCTATTCGCAATGGATCGTGCTGAAAACGGACGGGACGGTGTGGCAGATGGAGGCGCAAGGTGACGCGCAATCGGCGGTGAAAATCATGTCCGGAGTCAAGCAGATCAGTGCCGGCATTGAAAGCTTTTATGCGCTGAAGCCGGACGGTACGCTGTGGGGCTGGGGCAATAATTACTCCGGGGCGCTGGGCGTGAAGAGCGCCAAAACCTACGTGGCCGAACCGATCGAGATCATGGCGGATACTGAGCTTGTGTACGGCACGGGCATGGAAGCTTATGCGGTCAAAAAGGACGGCACGCTCTGGGGCTGGGGAGCGGATACGGACGGGCTGCTCCTGCCCGGCCCGGAGATCAACTGGGCGTTTGCGCCTTACGAGGATGGGAGCCGCTCGGTGGTAGCGTCGCATTTTATGCCCGAGAAGCTGATGGAGGGCGTTCAGGCTGTTGACGGCGACAATCATTTGGCCGTGATCAAGAAGGATCGCAGCTTATGGGTATGGGGCTATAACGGCTCGGGCGAGCTTGGAGACGGGACGACGGAATCCGCAAGCAAACCGCAGGTTGCGATGGACGATATCGCGGAGGTTACGGCCAAAGGCGGCTTCACCGTCGCGCTCAAGACCGACGGCACGTTATGGGGCTTCGGCAGCAATGGTGCGGGCGAGCTGGGTACGGGCTCCTTCGATAACGAGCCGCATACGACGCCGCGCAAGCTGATGGAGCATGTCGCCCTTCCGGGAGCGAAGGCTTCCTTTCCTTCCGGCTGGGCGCTGGACGAGGTGCGTTACGCCAAGCAGGAGGGGCTGTTGCCACGGGCGCTGCAAGCGGACTATCAGAGCAATATCACGCGCGGGGAGTTCATCAAGCTGCTGGTGCCGCTGTTGGAGGAAGCGACGGGCAAGAAGCTGGACGCCCTGATTCGCGAGAAGGGGCTGACGTCCGCAGCGCCGTTTACCGACACGGAGGACATCGACGTGCAGAGGATCGCCGCCTGCGGCATTATCAGCGGCACCGGCGGCGGCCGGTTTGAGCCGGACGGGCTGCTGACGCGGGAGCAGGCGGCGGTTATTTTAAGCAATGCGGCGCGATTTCTCGGCTTGTCCGAAGGCGAAGGCGCTGGCGGGAACGCTTTCGACGACGGCTCACAGATTGCCTCGTGGGCCCAGGCAGCCGTGCAGTTCTGCGCAGCGGCCGGGGTGATGCAAGGGACGGCGGAGCGGCTGTTCAGCCCTAAGGCCCCTTATTCGCGGGAAATGAGCACAATTACCGTCGCGCACTTGTACAAGCGGCTGCTGCCGCAGGCGTAAAACGTCAAACAGCCCGAAACGGCTCATCCGAGCTGTTCCGGGCTTCTGTTGTTTTTTATACGCGCTCGATCACTTTATCGATCAGGCCATAGGCTTGCGCTTCAGCAGCGCTCATGAAGTAGTCGCGGTCGGTATCCTTGTCGATGCGCTCAATCGGCTGGCCGCTGCGTTCGGCAAGAATTTTGTTCAGGTTCTCGCGCATCTTGAGAATGCGTTTGGCGCGAATTTCGATGTCCGAAGCTTGGCCTTCGGCGCCGCCGAGCGGCTGGTGGATCATCACTTCGCTGTTTGGCAGCGCGTAGCGTTTGCCAATAGCGCCTGCCGTCAGCAGAAACGCGCCCATTGAAGCGGCCATGCCGACGCAGATCGTCGAGACGTCCGGCTTGATGAACTGCATGGTGTCGTAAATCGCCATACCGGCGGTTATCGATCCCCCGGGGCTGTTAATGTACAGGCTGATATCCTTGTCAGGATCCTGTGCCGCCAGAAAGAGCAGCTGGGCGATAATCGAATTCGCCACAACATCGTTTACGCCGGTTCCCAGAAAGATAATGCGATCCTTCAGCAGACGGGAGTAAATATCGTAACCTCTCTCGCCGCGGGCGTCCTGTTCTACGACCATAGGGATAAAGCTCATGCGAATAACCTCCTTCAATGGATACAGAAGAAAATGGATTTGGGGTGCACTTACAGTATCTACAAGTATGATACCGAAAAAACCTGCAAAGGTCAAGAAAGGTCAAACTATAATGAAAAAAAATCAGTTTCTCAACTGATTGGGTCGTTCCAATATTCAGAAAAACGCGCCCGCAAGGAATCGAACCTTGATCTCAGGCTCCGGAGGCCTACGTCATATCCATTGGACCACGGGCGCATATGCAGCTTCGAAAAAAGCGAAGCAAGGGTTATTATATGACAGCCGTACAGAAAAAGCAAGCGATAAGTTCATATCCAATCGTTTCCAGAAAAAATGTTTGAACAAATATTGAATCACGCCGGCGAATTGGTTATAATAAATGAGCAAGTTCATTTTTTTTCGCCCGGGTGGGACGGAAAATGCACACCTGGGACATAAAAGGTCCAACATCACAAAAGAGCAGGAGTGTCGTTGCCCGTTCATGAGAGAAATCCTTGACATTCAAAAACAACTCTTGCCCGATTTGCTGGACATCATGAAGACGCGTTACACGATTTTGCACCACGTGCTCGTTTCCGGCGTCGTGGGGCGGCGCACGCTGGCCGCTTCGCTGGATATGACGGAGCGGGTGCTGCGCGGCGAGGTTGATTTCCTTAAAGAGCAGGGGCTGCTGGAAACCGATGCGACGGGAATGAAGATCAGCGAAGCGGGCCGGCGGCTGCTCGACGCATTGGAGCCGCTGATCAAGGACGTGTTCGGCTTGACGGAGATGGAAGAGCGCATCGGCAAAGCGTTCGGTGTCAGTCAAGTGATTGTCGTCCCCGGCGATTCGGATACGTCCGGCTTCACGAAGAAGGAGCTGGGCCGGGCCGGGGCTGCCGCGCTGCGCAAGGCCGTCGTCAAGGACGACGTCATCGCGGTGACGGGCGGCTCGACGATGGCCGAGGTCGCGGATCAAATGACGGCGTCGTCGCGGATGCGCGGCAGCTGGTTTGTACCGGCGCGCGGCGGCTTGGGCGAAAGCGTGGAGCTGCAGGCCAACACGATCGCTTCGACAATGGCGAAGCGGTCCGGCGGCAACTACCGGCTGCTTCACGTGCCCGACCATCTTGGCGAAGGCGCCTACCAGTCGCTGATGCAGGACCCGCAGATTCAGGAGGTCGTTGACGCGGTGAGGCGCTGCCGCATTGTCGTACACGGAATCGGGGATGCTATGGTCATGGCTCGGCGGCGCAAGGTCGACGCGGAAATGACGCGCAGCCTGCAGGAAGCCGGTGCGCTTGCGGAAGCGTTCGGGTACTATTTTGACCGTCAGGGGAACGTCGTGCACAAGATGCCGACTGTCGGCCTGCGCGTCGAGGATTTGCAGAACATCGAGGTCGTACTCGGTGTTGCCGGCGGCAAGAGCAAGGGCGAAGCGATTGCTTCCGTGCTCCGTTTCGGACGCCAGGATATTCTGGTAACGGACGAAGCCGCCGCGCTGGAGATTTTGAAGCAAGCGTCATCTTGACGGATCTTCCGATTCGTCTTGACATATTTTACATTTTCAATACTTGGGAGGAATTCACTATGGTAAAAGTAGGTATTAACGGTTTCGGACGTATCGGACGTAACGTGTTCCGCGCAGCGCTGAACAACCCTGATGTGCAAATCGTCGCTGTCAACGATCTGACAGACGTCAAAACGCTGGCTCACCTGCTGAAATACGACACGACGCATGGCCGCATCAACGCAACTGTAGAAGCTGGCGAAGGCGAACTGATCGTGAACGGCCGTTCCATTAAAGTATTTGCAGAACGCGACCCTGGAAACCTGCCTTGGGCTTCCGTAGGTGTTGAAATCGTAGTTGAATCGACCGGTATCTTCACAGCCAAAGAAAAAGCTTCCCTTCACCTGAAAGGCGGCGCGAAGAAAGTCATCATCTCCGCACCTGCTACGGACGAAGACATCACAATCGTACTGGGCGTTAACGAAGACAAATACGATCCAGCCGCTCACACAGTAATCTCCAACGCTTCCTGTACGACAAACTGTCTGGCTCCTTTCGCAAAAGTCCTCAACGACAGCTTCGGTATCGTAAAAGGCATGATGACGACGGTTCACTCCTACACGAACGACCAGCAAGTGCTTGACCTGCCGCACAAAGACCTGCGCCGTGCGCGCGCTGCCGCTGAGAACATCATTCCTTCCAGCACTGGCGCTGCTAAAGCCATCGGCCTGGTATTGCCTGAGCTGAAAGGCAAGCTGAACGGTATGTCCATGCGCGTACCTACACCTAACGTTTCCGTTACCGACCTCGTTGCCGAGCTGAAAACGAACGTAACTGTAGATCAAGTAAACGCTGCGTTGAAAGAAGCGGCAAACGGCCCGCTGAAAGGCATCTTGAACTACACCGAAGAGCCGCTTGTATCCAGCGACTTCAACGGCGACCCTGCTTCCTCGACAATCGACGCGCTGTCGACGATGGTGATCGGCGACAACATGGTGAAAGTCGTTTCCTGGTACGATAACGAGTGGGGCTATTCCAACCGCGTAGTTGATCTTGCCGCTTACATCGCTGCTAAAGGTCTGTAAGCTTCCATATAAGCACGTTTGAACCCGCAAAGAGGAGAAGCGATTCTCCTCTTTCCGTGTGATCATTCCAAACTATTTGACGAACCGGGAGGATTAGCTATGAATAAAAAAAGTGTCCGCGATGTAGAAGTAGGGGGCAAAGCCGTATTTGTCCGCGTCGATTTCAACGTTCCTCTGGAAAACGGTCAAATTACCGACGACACGCGTATTCGTGAAACGCTGCCAACGATCAACTTTTTGATCGAAAAGGGCGCGAAAGTGATCCTGGCGAGCCACCTCGGCCGTCCTAAGGGCCAAGTGGTCGAAGAGCTGCGCTTGACGCCGGTAGCGGCGCGCCTGTCCGAGCTGCTCGGCAAGCCGGTCGTGAAGGCTGACGAAGCAACGGGCGAAGCGGTTAAAGCGCAAGTAGCCGCGCTGCAAAACGGCGACGTGCTGCTGCTCGAAAACGTGCGTTTTTACGAAGGGGAAGAAAACAACGATCCGGAGCTGGCCAAAGCATTTGCCGAGCTGGCTGATCTGTACGTCAACGACGCTTTCGGCGCCGCTCACCGCGCTCACGCTTCCACAGAAGGCATCGCGCATTACCTCCCGGCCGTTTCCGGTCTGTTGATGGAGAAAGAGCTGGATGTGCTCGGCCGCGCGCTGAACAATCCGGAGCGCCCTTTCACCGCCATCGTCGGCGGCGCAAAAGTGAAAGATAAAATCGACGTGATCAACAACCTGCTGAACATTGCCGACAACATCATCATCGGCGGCGGCTTGTCCTACACGTTCCTCAAAGCGCAAGGCAATGAAATCGGCAAATCGCTCGTCGATAACAGCAAGCTGGATCTGGCGCTGAGCTTTCTGCAAAAAGCGAAGGACAAAGGCGTTAACTTCCTGTTGCCGGTCGACATCGTCGTTACGGACGATTTCAGCGCTAACGCCAACACGCAAATCGTCGGTGTAGATGGCATTCCTGAAGATTGGGAAGGCATCGACATCGGACCGAAAACGCGTGAAATTTACGCGCAAACGATTGCCGCTTCCAAGCTGGTTGTGTGGAACGGACCGATGGGCGTATTCGAAATCGAGCCGTTTTCGCACGGTACGCGCGCTGTAGCGCAAGCCTGCGCTGACGCGCCTGGCTATACGGTGATCGGCGGCGGTGACTCCGCAGCGGCAGCCGAGAAGTTCCACCTTGCCGACAAAATGGACCACATCTCCACGGGCGGCGGCGCTTCGCTGGAGTTCATGGAAGGTAAAGCTTTGCCGGGCGTAGTGGCCCTTAACGATAAATAAAGGAGCGTTATCGATGAGAAAGCCAATTATCGCAGGGAACTGGAAAATGTTTAAAACCGTATCCGAAGCGGTCAGCTTCGTGAACGAAGTCAAAGGCAAAGCTGAAGTAGACGGCGTAGACAGCGTAATCTGCTCGCCATTTACGAATCTGCCTGCACTGGTAGAAGCCGTAAAAGGCACGACGCTGCACGTAGGCGCGCAAAATCTGCACTTTGAAGACAACGGCGCGTTTACAGGCGAAATCAGCGGCGTCATGCTCAAAGACTTGGGCGTGGAATACGTCATTATCGGCCATTCCGAGCGCCGGGCCTATTTTGCCGAAACCGATGAAATTGTCAATAAAAAAGTCCACGCAGCATTCAAGCATGGCTTGACGCCGATCGTCTGCGTTGGCGAAAAGCTCGAAGAGCGCGAAGCCGGCCAAACGAAGGACGTCTGCAAGGTGCAAACCGAAGCAGCGTTCCAAGGCGTTAGTGCCGAGCAAGCCGCGCAAGTCGTTATCGCTTACGAGCCGATCTGGGCGATCGGTACGGGCAAATCCTCGACGGCCGAAGACGCACAAGACGTGATCGGCTACATTCGCGAGCTGGTGAGCGGTCTGTACGGCAGCGAAGTAGCGGGTGCGGTGCGCATCCAATACGGCGGCAGCGTGAAGCCGAACAACATTGCCGAGTACATGGCCCAACCGGACATCGACGGCGCGCTCGTGGGCGGCGCAAGCCTGGAGCCTGCTTCCTACATCGCGCTCGTCGAGGGGGCGAAGTAGCATGTCCAGACCGAAACCGGTAGCGCTGATTATTCTCGACGGCTTCGGGCTTCGCTCGGATGAGCAGGGCAATGCTGTCGCACACGCGAAAAAACCGAATTACGACCGCTATTGGTCGACGTACCCGCACACAACCTTGACGGCGTGCGGCGAAGCGGTAGGCTTGCCCGAAGGACAAATGGGCAACTCCGAGGTCGGCCATCTCAATATCGGCGCGGGACGGATCGTCTATCAGGACCTGACCCGCATTTCCAAATCGATCCGCGACGGCGAGTTTTACGACAACACGACGCTGGTCGGCGCTGTCCGTTACGCCAAGCTGAACGGCAAAAAGCTGCATTTGTACGGCTTGCTGTCCGACGGTGGCGTACATAGCCACATCAACCACTTGTTTGCGCTGCTCGATCTGGCGAAAAAAGAAGAGCTCGACGATGTCTACATCCACGCGTTCCTCGATGGCCGCGACGTAGCGCCGGACTCAGCGAAACGCTATATGGAACAGCTGCAAGCCAAAATCGCCGAAGTCGGCGTAGGCCGCATCGCTACGGTGCAAGGCCGCTACTACGCGATGGACCGCGACAAGCGTTGGGAGCGCACCGAGAAATCGTACCGCGCGATGGTATACGGCGAAGGACCGCAATACACCGATCCGATGCAAGCGATTATCGAGTCGTACGAGAAATCGGTTTTCGACGAATTCGTAATGCCGACAGTTATCGTCAAGCCTGATGGCAGCCCGGTCGGCCTGGTGGAAAGCGAAGATGCCGTGGTATTCTTCAACTTCCGCCCGGACCGCGCCATTCAGCTGTCCCAAGTATTTACCAACGTCGATTTCCGCGGCTTCGACCGCGGCGACAAGTGCCCGACGCATTTGTATTACGTCTGCTTGACGCTGTTCAGTGAATCGGTGGAAGGCTTTGTCGCTTACAAGCCGAAGGATCTCGACAACACGCTGGGCGAGGTTGTTGCGCAGCAAGGCTTCAAGCAGCTGCGCATCGCCGAGACGGAGAAGTATCCGCATGTTACGTTCTTTTTCAGCGGCGGCCGCGACGTCGAGCTGCCTGGCGAAACGCGCATTCTGATTCCTTCGCCAAAGGTCGCCACGTATGACCTGCAGCCGGAAATGAGCGCCTATGAGGTTGCCGCGGCAGCCGTAGCCGAGATTGAAGCCGAGCGCCAGGATGTGATCATCCTCAACTTCGCCAATCCGGACATGGTCGGCCACTCCGGCCTGCTGGAGCCGACGGTGAAGGCGATTGAAGCGACCGACGATTGCCTCGGCAAAGTCGTGGACGCGATCATCGCCAAGGGCGGCGTCGTCTGCATCACTGCCGATCACGGCAACGCCGACGTTGTGACGAATCCGGACGGTACGCGCAACACGGCGCATACGACGAATCCGGTGCCGTTTATTGTCACGCACAGCGGCGTCACGCTGCGCGAAGGCGGCATCCTTGCCGATATCGCCCCGACGATGCTGGACCTGCTGCAAGTGCAGCAGCCTGAGCAAATGACCGGCAAGACCATTATTAATCACTAAAAGCATTGTGAAAAAACTTGCCGGAGAGCCGGTATGGAGTTGGAGCAACGTTAGCGGTTGCCTTTGCAGCCGGATTTTCACCTTCAAATTGAATTAAAAAATTCGGCTGCAACAGCGAGTGGAAACCCATACCGGCCGCAGGCAGCTTACTTTTCACTATGCTTCCACTAAATAAAAGGAGTGTTACAAACGATGACAATCATTTCCGACGTTTACGCACGCGAGGTCCTCGACTCCCGCGGCAACCCGACCGTTGAGGTTGAAGTTTATCTGGAATCCGGCGCGAAAGGCCGCGCCATCGTACCATCCGGCGCTTCCACAGGCGCTTACGAAGCTGTTGAGCTTCGCGACGGCGACAAAGGCCGTTACCTGGGCAAAGGCGTTATCAAAGCCGTTGACAACGTCAATGAAATCATCGCGCCTGAGCTGATCGGTCTGGATGCACTGGACCAAGTGCTGATCGACAACAAAATGATCGAGCTGGACGGCACGCCGAACAAAGCGAAGCTGGGCGCTAACGCGATCCTCGCCGTTTCGATGGCCGTTGCCCGCGCAGCAGCCGACGCGCTGGACGTACCGCTGTACACCTACCTGGGCGGCTTCAACGCCAAAACGCTGCCAGTACCAATGATGAACATCATCAACGGCGGCGCGCATGCCGACAACAACGTTGACGTGCAAGAGTTCATGGTTCTGCCTGTTGGCGCGCCAACCTTCAAAGAAGCGCTGCGCATCGGCGCGGAAATTTTCCACAGCCTGAAATCCGTTCTGAAGGACAAAGGCCTGAACACAGCTGTAGGCGACGAAGGCGGCTTTGCTCCGAACTTCGCTTCCAACGAAGAAGCGCTGTCGACGATCATCACAGCAATTGAAAAAGCCGGCTACAAACCGGGCGAAGACGTATTCCTCGGCATGGACGTAGCTTCCACCGAGTTCTTTAAAGACGGCAAATACCACCTCGAAGGCGAAGGCAAATCCTACACGCCTGCCGAGTTCGTAGACTTCCTGGCTGCTTGGGTCGACAAATACCCGATCATCACCATCGAAGACGGCTGCTCCGAAGACGATTGGGAAGGCTGGAAGCTGCTGACTGAGAAATTGGGCGGCAAAGTTCAGCTCGTCGGCGACGACCTGTTCGTAACCAACACATCCCGTCTGTCCACAGGCATCGAGCAAGATATCGCCAACTCGATCCTCGTAAAAGTGAACCAAATCGGTACGCTGACGGAAACGTTCGACGCTATCGAAATGGCGAAACGCGCCGGTTACACGGCCGTGATTTCCCACCGTTCCGGCGAAAGCGAAGACAGCACGATTGCTGACATCGCCGCTGCAACGAACGCTGGCCAAATCAAAACAGGCGCGCCTTCCCGTACAGACCGCGTTGCGAAATACAACCAATTGCTGCGCATCGAAGACCAACTCGGCTCCGTAGCTCAATACGCAGGCAAAAAAGCATTCTACAACCTGAAAAACTTCAAATAAGCTTAGGTCTGAGCTATAATGGATTAACGCCTTGAGAAAGTGGGGATCGGATCGTGGGCAGCTGGGTGAAAACAATTTTGTTTTTGGTGGGCTCAGCGCTGCTTACGCATCTGATTCCCTCTTCTTTTTTTCGCAATCTCGATACGATGGTGCATGAGTTCGGTCATGCGGTGGTGACGTTGATTTTGTCGGGCAAGGTGATGTCGATTGAGCTGTACGCTGATCACAGCGGGGTTACGCATTCGCTGATCGCCAACGCCTGGTGGGCGCGCATTCCCGTCTCGCTGGCCGGCTACATGACCGCATCGCTGTTTGCGTGGTTATTGTTCTCGTTGTATGCGAAGGGCAAGCAAAAGCTGGGTCTGCAGGTGATGACCGGACTTGCGCTGCTGTCGCTGGTGCTGTTCGTCCGCAACGGCTTCGGCGTGCTGTGGCTGCTCGGTTTTATCGCCATTACCGTCGTTATGCTGCTGCTGGCTTCGAGATGGAAATGGCTGGGCGATTATTACTATTTGCTGCTCGCGTTTTTGTGCCTGGAGGAATCGGTGTTTGGCGCCGGCACGCTGGTGCTGTATGCTGTACAGGATTCAAGTCAGGCCGGGGACGCCTCCAACCTTGCTCAAGCGACGGGCATTCCGGCGCTGGTCTGGGCGCTGGTGTTTACCGTGTTTGCGCTGTGGTGTGCCAAGCAGGCAGTACAGGCGTTTTTGGGTCCGAAAGGACGCAAAAGCAAAGCCGCATCATCCCGCTCGATGTATTCCTGAGCTGTAACGGACGCATACTAAAACGGACAACAATACGGCTGCAAACAGGCCGTTCCGCTATAGATCAGCAATGAAAGCGCATAACATGATTGTTTTTTTGGACAAAGTATGATAGAATACTCATGCTGAAGAGTCGGCAAAAGATGAGGCAATCGGGGTGTGAATAATGGTTATCGCAATGAAAATTTTGTTAATTATAGCTTCTCTGGGATTAATCGCAATCGTTCTGCTGCAAAAGGGTAAAAGCGCAGGTTTGTCCGGCGCCATCTCCGGCGGAGCCGAGCATCTGTTCGGGAAGCAAAAAGCACGCGGACTGGAGCTGTTCCTGTCCCGTCTTACTATGGGTCTGGCCGCTGCATTCTTCATTCTCGCGATCGTTGTCGCGTATGTCGTGAAGGGCTAACACACATAAAACGATAACAGCAGGGGAAATCTACTCCTGCTGTTTTTTTCTTTTATGGTTCTGGCAAATTTTACAGGTTGACAGTGGCCAAGCCGTTTATCCGTTTCAAAAATCCGATATACGGAGTAAGAATAGACAAGCGGCATTTTGCAAGCGAGACCATCCGTGAGAATCGACAAGAAGGTGATGAGAGCATGATAACGGAACACGATATTTTGAGCTTTATGCGCGATCCTGCATACAAGCCGATGACGTATCAGGAGCTGGAGAAGCATTATGGCATCAGCGACGCGGCTGAATTTAAAGAGCTGGTCAAGCTGCTCAACGAATTGGAGCAAAGCGGCCATCTTATACGGGGAAAAAGCGACCGTTACGGCGTACCGGAGCGGTCGAACCTGCTGCGCGGCAAGCTCCAGGCGCACGCCAAGGGCTTTGGCTTCCTGATCCCTGACGATAAAAATCACGCCGACGTGTATATCAATCAGCACGATATGAACACGGCTATGAACGGCGACATCGTGCTGGTCAAAATTACGAGCAAGGGACAAGCGGGCGGTCGTCTCGAAGGCGAGGTTGCGCAGATTATTACCCGCGCCAACACGCAAATCGTCGGTACATTCCAGAGCCAGGACGGCTTTGGTTTTGTTGTGCCGGACGACAAGCGGATGAACCGCGATATTTTTATTCCCAAGCATGCGTTTATGGGCGCGCAAACGGGCCAAAAGGTCGTTGTGCATATTGTGCATTATCCCGAAGGTCGCGCAGCGGCGGAAGGCGAAGTGATCGAGGTGCTCGGTCACAAAGACGAGCCGGGCGTCGATATTTTGTCGATCATCCGCAAATTCCAGCTGCCGGAAGCGTTCCCGGAGGCCGTAACGGAGGAAGCCGAGCACGCGCCGGAGACAATCAGCGAAGAAGAGCTGCGGGGCCAAGGCCGCCGCGACCTGCGCGATAAGGTGATCGTTACAATTGACGGCGAAGACGCCAAGGACCTTGACGATGCGGTGCACGTGGAGCGGTTGGAGAACGGCCACTACGTGCTTGGCGTGCATATCGCCGATGTGAGCTATTATGTGCGCGAAAACTCCGAGCTCGACCGCGAAGCCTACAACCGCGGCACGTCGGTGTATTTGGTCGATCGCGTCATTCCGATGCTGCCGCACCGGCTGTCCAACGGGATTTGCTCGCTGAATCCGCGCGTCGACCGGCTGACGATGTCGTGCGAGATGGAGTTTGACGAGCAGCTCAAGGTGGTGCGTCACGATATTTTCACCAGCGTGATCCGCACGAGCGAGCGCATGACGTATTCCAACGTCCGCAAGCTGCTTAGGGATGAAGAGGTCGAGCCGGAGCTGCTGGAGCGCTACGGTTATTTGCTGGACCAGTTCAAGCTGATGGAAGAGCTGGCGATGAAGCTGCGCGGCCGGCGGATGAAGCGCGGCGCAATCGATTTTGACTTTGATGAAGCGAAAATTATTGTCAATCCCGAAGGCAAGCCAATTGATATCGTCAAGCGCGAGCGCTCCATCGCCGAAATGATCATTGAGGAGTTCATGCTGGCGGCGAACGAGACGGTGGCCGAGCATTTTTATTTCCTCAAGGTTCCGTTCCTGTACCGTGTGCATGAGGACCCCGATGCCGAAAAGCTGATTCACTTCATGGAGTTCATTACGAACTTCGGTTACGCCGTCAAAGGTAAGGGCAATACGGTTCATCCGCGCGCGCTGCAGGAGCTGCTGGAGCAGATCAAGGACACGCCGGAGGAGACGGTGATCAGCAAGGTGATGCTGCGCTCGATGAAGCAGGCGCGTTATGATGCGCAGAGTCTGGGGCATTTTGGTCTGGCTGCGGAATTCTATTCGCATTTTACGTCGCCGATTCGCCGTTATCCCGACCTGATCATTCACCGTGTTATTCGCGAGGTGCTGGAGAACGGCGGCGTGCTGAGCGAGCAGCGGCTGGAATATTTGGCGTCACGGATGGACGACATCGCCCGTCAGTCCTCGGAGCGCGAGCGTCTGGCCGTTGAAGCCGAGCGCGAAACCGACGCGCTGAAGAAAGCCGAGTTCATGCTGGACAAGGTGGGCGAAGAGTTCGAGGGCATGATTTCGGGCGTGACGAATTTCGGGATTTTCGTCGAGCTGGACAACACAGTCGAAGGGCTGATCCGTCTTGGCGACATGACCGACGACTATTATCATTATCATGAAAATCAGCATGCGCTGATCGGCGAACGGACGTCGAAAATTTACCGCATCGGCGACGAGGTTAAGGTGCGCGTGTCGCGCGTCAGCGCCGAGGAGCAGACGATCGACTTCGAGATGGTCGATATGAAGCCGCGCGCCGGTGGCAAGCCGTTCCCGCGCGGAGGCAAGGGCGGAGGAGGCGGCCGGCCGGGTGATCGCCGCGGCGGTAAAGGCGGCGATGCCCGTGGCAGCAGGGTTGGCGACGGACGCGGAGGCAAAAAGCGGCGCGGTAAGGCGGCCGGCGGCATACGGCTGGGCGGCGGCGCTATAGCGGCCGGACCGGGCGAAGCTGCGGGCGGCAAGAAGGGCCGTCGCGGCGGCCATGAAGGAGCGCCGAGCGCCGGTGAAGCGGTCGCAGGGGCCGGGCGCGGCGGGCTGGTTGCAGGTGCAGCCGAGCGCGGAGAGGCGACCGGGCGTGCAGGCCGTGGGCGCGCTGCGGGAGCCAGCGAGGCGCTGCATGGCCGGGACGCGTCGGGCGAGGCCCGGCACGGCGGCAGAGCGGGCGATGCCGAACATGGAGGCAGAGTAGGCGATGCCGGACATGGAGGCAGATTAGGCGATGCCGGAGAAGGCGGCGCGGGCCGCCGCAAGCGCAAGCGCCGCGGTAAAGGCGGCGCGGGCGGTGGGGCCGCGCACGGTGACGCGGCCCTGATGGGCGGCGGCGACGGTGGAGCGGCCGGTGGCGTTGGCGGCGCGGCGGAAGCGCGCGCGCCGCGTGATGCGGCGGCGGCTGGCGGAGCCGCCGCGGGCGAGCCGCGCCGGGCGAAGCGGCGCGCTGCGGGAGCCGGCGACGTTGTCGGAGCCGGCGTGGGCTCGTCGGCCGCCGGTGCGGGCGGCCGTGAGGCTGGCGGCGGCGAAGGCGGAGCCCGCAAGGGCGGGGGCCGGAGCCGCCGGGAGGTTATTGCGCTAGGCAACGAAGTCCTAGCGGGGGCTGGCCGCCGCGGCGCGTCGTCGGGCGGCGGCGGGTTGGATTGGGCGAGCGGCGTGAACGCGCTCGCCAAGGGCGGCCGCCGCAGCAGTGGCGGCGGGAGCGGCTCCGGCGGCGGCAGCGGTAGCGGCGCTGGTGGCGGAGGCGGCAAGAAGCGGCGGAAATAGCGCGCACGGAGGGCCGGTAGTCCGCCGAGGTGAGGGACTGCGCTTTGCCAAGGGCGGCTAGTACCGTGCGCGATTCCCGGAGCACCGTGCCAGCCTTACGGCGGCTGTTAGAGTATGTAGCACCGTGCGTTGTATGGCGCGCGGTGTTTGCTTTTTTTTGCAAGCTGGAGCCTTCATGCCTTTTATACGGAAAGCGCCAGTTGGCATACGGTGTCGACGGTACAGCGACCGGCAGGTGGGGGTGATTTGCCCCCATTCCATTTTTGCCTGAAAAACCGTTTCGGTCATGAGATCCATTTCTTGATTTTGCATGGCGAAGTTGATACAATTAGTTCCACACCGTGAAACGAGAATCAGTTTCCGTGGCGGAGGGAGGGTCTCGCGTGGCGACCAAGAAAGCCGATGGCAAAGTGCTGGCGCAGAACAAAAAGGCGTCGCATGACTATTTTATCGAAGATACGTATGAATGCGGTCTTGTGCTCACGGGTACCGAGATCAAGTCTCTGCGCGGGGGCCGCGCGAATCTGTCGGATAGCTTTTCGACCATCCGTAATGGCGAAGCGTTCGTTCACAACATGCACATCAGCCCTTTTGAGCAGGGCAATCGCAGTAACCCGAGCGATCCGACGCGGGCGCGAAAGCTCCTATTGAAGAAGGCCGAGATTCACAAGCTGCTCGGTCAGTCCAAGCAGGAGGGCTACACGCTGGTGCCGCTGAAGGTTTATATCCGCAACGGCTATGCGAAGCTGCTTTTGGGGCTGGGCAAGGGCAAGAAGCAATACGACAAACGCGAAACCGCCGCCAAGCGCGACGCGCAGCGTGATATTCAGCGGGCGCTGCGTGAGAAGCAGAAGGTGGCCCGGTAGTATTCTAGCGAATAGGCTAGTGGGATACGGTTAGATGTTGTGCGGTAGCTGTTATTCGGAAAAGCCCGGATGGGCTGATGGATAACACGGGCCGAACCGGCGGTAAGGCAACTGTAGCGAAGTAGAGGTTGCCTTGTAACAAGGCAACCTGTAGGGCGAAGCTGCTGCGATGGCAGAGGTGGCAGGCAGCGCCTGCGTTTCCACGAACCGGCCGCTTTCTTTTGACCGCGGATGTGTTATACTAAATGAGCAGCACCGATGTACGATGATTTGACTCGCCTCAAGCGGCCGGTCTGATCCGACATCACCTTTTCCTTTCTTCGTCCGTGACGGGTGGAGATAGGTAATTCGGGGGCGTTTTTGGATTCGACGGGAATAGTTCGAGCGCGGGTTGCGGGTAGTGGGGACGCGTCCGCTTTATCAACGCTAAAGCCAATTAACTGGCAAACAAAACAACAACTTAGCTTTCGCAGCTTAATAACCTGTGAGCTAGCTCCTACCCTGTATCGCCCATGTGCCGGGATAGGGGCCCAACCTTAGTGGGATACGACGTTTGGTCTCCGCCTGGGGTCGACGGAAGAAGATAATCAGGCTGACCCAACGCAGAGCCGGTTACGGGGCGCTGCTCGGGTGACATCAAAACTGTGACTACACCCGTAGATGCCTGTGTGGCGATATTTTCGGACAGGGGTTCGACTCCCCTCGCCTCCATATGCCAAATCCACAATAATGAAAAAGGAGCCTTTCCACTAAAGGGCTCTTTTTTCTTTTTTATCGATAATGTACATGGACATGATGCGCCCCCAGCACTGGATTCAGCACAGACTCTAGTAACTTGGCCATATAGTATTCTGGTATTGAGTCATTTTCATACCTTCGTTTGGGCGCACGGTCCAGGTATAGAAACTTAACTAGCAGTGCCAATGGAGGAATCTGTAGATTGGTATCGAAATAGTCCACTTGTACTAGTGTTTTTTGTAAACGCGAAAAATGAGAATGTGGCTCCTAAATTTGGTTAGGAGTTTAAAAGGATACTCAGTGTAATACTAAAACGGACGGTGAAAAAATGGACGCAAATAGAGGAAACATCGAAGAAAAAGATGAAAAAATAGCCCAGCTCGAAAGACTGTTAATAGAATTAAAGGAAGCTCAAATGCAAAGTGCGGCAACGATCGCAGTAGGTTATAACGCAAGGTCGTTATCTCCACCGAAAGGAATATTTAAGTTTTTAAAAGCCGCTGGAGTGAAGATTATTTTGGCCATTCTGGCTTTTTTAGTTATCACTTCAGGCGTCATTTGGCTATTTGTGAGCAGTACCTTCAAACATGAGTCTGTCACGTTTGTTGAACATGTCCAAGAGCTTGCCACATTGGCAACAGCTGAAGCTCATATGAAAGCGGTTATATACGAAGAGGATAATAAGATTTTCGGGAAAGATATCTCGATTAATTTTCCAGGAACGAAGAGAGAACTCCTAGTAGTTGTACCTGGGACGGTTATTGCTGGTGTTGATTTGAAAGGAATTACTTCTGAGGATTTGGTTATTAATGAAGAAACAAAACACATAGATATTACCCTTCCTCATGCAAAGCTCATTCAGGAGCCGTCCTTACAGATGGATAAAATACAAGCCATAGACAATGGTGGGATTTTCCGTTCCGATATTAAAATGAATGAGGGGTTTAAAAAGGCCGCTGAGGCACAAGAGCAAATTCGTAAAGAGGCTATTTCTTTCGGTTTATTAGATACTGCAGAGAAGAATGCTGAAAAAGTGTTAAAGGAATTTTTTAAGAACATTGGTTATACGGTGAATGTCACTTTTAATTAACGGGACGGCTTGCCCATTCTACTTGTGATTAGGCATGTTCTGTAATTTATGCTACCTTCCCGAACATCTGAATTATTACTTGGCGAATTGTGGATTACCAAGCCGCCGCTCGGAAAATCGAACCCTTGTCTATACAAACCCATAATAGTTAATGCTGGGAATGGGTTCATCATGATTACTAAGCCTAACCACATCATTTTGGGTTAGGCTTTTATGTTATAATGAGGGTAATATAATCGGGAGGTGGCAAAGATGAGATGGGAAGAAGTTCGTGAACAGTTTCCAAATGAATGGGTTGTTTGTGAGGCATTAAAGTCCCGCTCGGAGGACGGATACTGGCTCGTTGATGAAGTGGCTGTCATTGATCGCTTTGACGATTCCGCTGTTGCCATGAAGAGATATTATGAATTGCATCGGGAGCAGCCTTATCGGGAATACGGTTTTTTTCACACATCCCGCGAGAAACTGGAGCTTCGAGAGAAATGGGCGGGGGTACGGGGACCCAGATGAACATAGATTTAAAGTATGGATTACCCTTTATTGAAGTAACAATTTGTTATCGCGGTGAAGAACTACTCTTGAAAAATGTATTGCTCGATACGGGTTCGGCGGGAACCATTTTCAGTGCGGATGCAGTGGACGCAGTTGGAGTTAAAATTGAGCCTGGGGATTTTTTAAACAAGATCAGAGGCGTGGGTGGAGTAGAGGTTGTTTATTCCAAACATTTTGATTTTGTTAAGGCGGGAGAAGTTTCGCTGTCAGCGTTTGAGGTAGAAATCGGAGACATGAATTACGGCATGGAGATAGACGGTATACTAGGGTTTGATTTCATCCGTTCATCTGGACTGGTGATCGATTCGAGGGAATTAACCGTGCTGGCTAAAGATTAGGTTACGCCACCTTCCTAAATAATTTCAATATCTAACGGCGGCGAATTGTGAATTTGCCAAGCCTACCCTCATCTCCACAAAATAAAAAAATGCACGGGCCTATTCGCGGTCTGTGCATTTTTCATTTGTATTCAATTCAGAAATTATGAAGTTACTCAAGAGCTTGCTTAGCCTTTTGTATATCTATCAACAACCAGCACCCGTCTTTCATTGTCGTATTGGATACTGCCTGTTTTTAATCCATTTCTCAGGGTAGTACGGGCGATATAGTTCAAAGCTTTGATTTCATCGTTCGATCGAGGTCGGATACGTGACATATCCCAGCCTTGGTCTTTTGTTTTTTCTCGAAAAGCCACAACAGCACGGTTTATCTCACCATTAGTCTTTTGTGATTTGGATTTGATGTCTTGAAGTGTTAATTTTCGCATGAATTTTCCCTCCTTCAAGTCCCTCATTTACATTATATACAACCGCGGGTTGTTTAACCAAGCAATTTAATCGGTTGCAAACAAGAAAGCTGCGATTACCCCGTAGATGCCTGTGCAACTATTTCGGACAGGGGGCGACTCTCCCCGTCACCCACCGGCAGGCTCCTTTTCCGCGTTTACAGCCCCGGCAAACTACAGTAATCTAGGAGTAGGGAGAGGCGGGGATTCTAGTGGATTTTATGACAACGGTGCTGCGCGCTTTGACTCGGTATAAATGGTTGTCCGCTGTGTTTGTGCTTAGCTTGTTGGTCGAGGTGGCCTATGCGGTGGCGGCGCCTGTTAGTTTGCAATATTTGATCGATCAAGCGTTTATGCCCAAGGATGTGAAGGCTTTTGTGATCATTATGGGCCTGTTGTTGGGCTGTGGTTTGCTGAATGTGGTGGCGAGTATTTTTGGCGATTCTTCATTGGGGAAGCTGAGCGGCGAAGTGATTCGCCAGCAGCGGACGGATTTGCTAAACCATGTGCAGAAGCAATCGCTGCCTTTTTATCAACGGTTCCAGGTGGGCGATCTGGTGACGCGGTTTATTTCGGATATGGATGTGATGGAGCGGGTGATTCGCGGCTCGCTGCCTGCGTTTTTGAAGGCGAGTTTGAATATTGTGCTCGGGCTGTGTATGCTGTTTGCGATTGAATGGAAGCTTACGCTGGTGATGCTGGTCGGTTCGACGCTGATGTTTATCGGCCCGAAGCTGCTGCAAGGCCGCGCGGAGGCTGCGAATATGGACTATAAAGCGGCGCAGGAGCGCTTTTCGAATACGGTCGATGAGATGGTCAAAGGGCACCAGACGATCAAAAACCTGCACCAACAGGGCAGGTTCAAGGAGCTTGCGGGGATGCGCATACGCGAGCTGTTTTCGTTTGGCTTCAAGCTGCATATGACGAACGCCTGGATGGAGCGGCTACCGTTGACGGCGCTGCTGCTGCTCAATGGTGCGATGATCGGCTTCGGCGGGTATTTGATTTTTCGCGATGAGATGACGATTGGCGGGTTCATGGCTTTTTTTACGTTGGTGCTGACGGTAGGGCAGGCGGCTTCGAATGTCTCGTTCCTGATGCCGAGTCTGATTGATTCGGGCATTAGCTTTCAGCGG
Organism: Paenibacillus athensensis; assembly: GCF_004514475.2. Lineage (GTDB taxonomy): Bacteria > Bacillota > Bacilli > Paenibacillales > NBRC-103111 > Paenibacillus_AL > Paenibacillus_AL athensensis. Next base: position 55,613 of record NZ_MYFO02000003.1, read on the forward strand.
GTTGGCGAAATTATGGAGCAGCAGCCCGAGGTGACGGAAGCGGCGGCGCCTGTAGAGCTTGCGGCTTCGCTGCCGTCGATCCGGCTGGAGCGGGTTACGTTCGGCTATACCGAGGAGACGGAACAGCTGCGTGAGGTCAGTCTGGAGATAACGCCGGGAAGCTATGTGGCTTTTGTCGGACTGAGCGGCTCGGGCAAGAGTACGGCGCTGCAGTTGATTTCCCGCTTTTATGATCCAAGATCGGGGACGGTGTCGATCGACGGTTATGATCTGCGGACGGTCAGTGAGGCTTCTCTGCGCAAGCTGAGCACGTTGGTGACTCAGGATACGTTTTTGTTTAACACTACGATTCGCGAAAATCTGCTGCTGGCCGGCAGCGGGGTTACGGAAGAGATGATGGCCGAGGCGGCCAAGCAGGCGAACATGCATCATATTATCGAAAGCTGGCCTGACGGATACGACACCCGGGTGCGGCAGGGAGGAGCGACGTTATCCGGTGGAGAACGACAGCGTCTCTCGCTGGCGCGGGCGCTGCTGCGCAAGCCGGAGCTGCTGCTGCTGGATGAGGTGACGTCGGCGCTGGACCCGGTTTCGGAGGCCGAAATCAACCAATTTCTCCAAAGGCTTCGCGGAAGTAAAACGATGATATCGGTCACGCATCGGCTGGCCTCTGCCGTACATGCGGATCAAATCCACGTGTTTCAAGGGGGGCGCATCGTCGAGTCCGGCACTCATGAGGAGCTTTTGAGGCGCAACGGGCTGTATAGCAGCCTGTGGGAGAAGCAAAGCGGCATGCATCTTTCCCGCGACGGTCAGCACGCAACGGTGGATGCGGAGCGGTTGGCCAAGCTGCCTTTTTTCGGGGGAATCGATCCCGCGTTGCTTAAAGATGTGGCGAAGCTGTTTGCCACTGAGGCTTGTCAGGAAGATCAGGTCATCGTGCGTGAAGGTGAAGAGGGGAATAAGTGCTATATCATCGTTCGGGGCAAGTTTGAGGTCCTCAAGCAGCAGGCCGACGACAGCCAGACGAGAGTAGCCGTTCTGCAGGATGGCGACCACTTCGGTGAAATTGCTTTGCTGAAAAATATTTCGCGGACAGCGACGGTTCGGGCGCTGATTCCTTCCGTGCTCCTGTCCATTCGGCGCGAGGCTTTTCGTCAATTGATGGACGAGCATCCGCACATTCTGGCTCATCTGGAACAAACACTGAAGCAGCGTATGTGAGCGTAGCAAGGCTGACAGGAAGGGGAGAGGACCGGGATGACGATTTTTTTCAGACGCTGCGCAAATGACGAGGAGCTTGCCAAGGTGAGTTTATTTGCGCTGGCGAACAAGCGTGAGATGCATGCTGCTTTGGGTACGTTGGATATGGTCTCGCAGCTGGTGTCTTATATGACGCATGGTCATTTGCTGTATTTGGCCGATGACGAGGATCAGGTGGTAGGCATCATCGCCTATTATCACGGAACGCCTGAACAGGAATTTAAAAATAAGGAGGTCGCTTTCGTAGACGCTGCCATTCTGGGGCAGGCTTATCGGGGGACGCGAATTTTTATCCGCGGGCTTCGCTACATGGTGGACGCCATCATCGAGGCGCATCCGGACGTGCAGGAACTGCGATTCATTGCTTTTGCGGAAAATACCTACTTATGCAGGCTTTACGCTAAATTTTCCAAGATTAGCAGTACCCGTGAGGGGCCGTTTGGAAAAGAGACGGTGTTTAGTGTGAAAATTCACAATTTACGGGCTACCTTAAATGAGCCCCGTTTAGTATAATAGAACTTACTAACATATTTTTTCATACGAAAAAGGGGGATACACACATGGTCATCATTCCACCAAGCGTCAAGGATGTCAAAAAAGGAAGCGGCTTTGGCAAATTCATTATCGTGAACGATACGTTACGGGTACAACCACAAGCCAAGTAATGTCCTATATATTTCGACCTTGTGTCATGGAAATGGACCACGAGGCGTATGTCCGCTTTTTGCTCCAGCATCACGATGAGCTGAATTTGCCGTATCCGTTTTCGGTGAAGCTGGGGTTCCTCTGCAGTCCGCTTATGTTTGGCAAGGCGGTATTGATCTTTTCGGAGGATACCTACGAGATTGTCGGGGCGGCCGGTTTCGTGTACGGGACAGGTCCAAACGGCTATGAGGATCGTCAGGTTTGCCAAGTCGAGGTTGTTTATCTGCAGCCGGAGGTTCGGCAGACGTCGTTGTTTATGCAGGCGCTGCTGGTGCTGATTGGCGAGATGAAAAGCGGCAACGCGGAGATTGAGCGGGTTCAGTTCTGGGCATCCGAGGCCCAAAGGGAGCCGGAACAGCTTTTCTCCCGATTCAGCGACTTATCCGGTTCGGAGCGTTTTACCGTGAATGGTCTCACCTGTTATCAGGTGGCGTTCCCTGAGCTGGAGAGGTATAGCCGTCGGTTCGAGAGTTGGTTTCATCGATAAGGCAGGCGAGGTGGCACACCTGTACAAAGCGCAAGGCCCGATCCGAGGATCGGGTCTTTTTGTTGTCTGGAGGGCGATGCTCCGGAACCCAAAGTTATAACTGTTATAAGGTATAACTTTTGATATAATGAATCATAGTATAAAATAAGAAAACTTGAAGAAGGGTGGGGTCAAGTTGACGAATCCAGCGAATGTCAACCGTTATTCCCGCAAAATTGGACGTATGGGCAATAGCTTGGGTGTAAGTTTACCCAAAAGCCTTGCTGCGCAGCTGCAAATTTCACAAGGTGATGAGATTGAATTTATCGTTCATGAATCCGGAGAAGTGACGTTAAAAAAAGTACGGCCCACCAGCCTGCCCGACCACGTTCGTCCGGAAGTGTTGGAAGCTTTCTTTGATGTGTTTGAAGAAGATAAGGGAATTCTTGAAGATTTAAGGGATCGATGAAATGACGAACTTTCTGACTCGTGAAGAAGTAATTGCTGCGCACTATTTTATGATGAAACGCATGAACGATGCTGAACAAGCGGGTGTGAAGGATCACGGCCTGCTGGATTCTGCGGTGCATCGCCCACGACAAACGGTTTTCGGAGCAGACGCTTATCCGAATTTGTTTGACAAAGCAGCTGCTTTGCTGGAATCGCTGGTGAAAAATCATTGTTTCCACAATGGAAATAAGAGAACAGCATATTTGGTCACCAAGTCCTTCTTGATGCTCAACGGCTATCATGTAAGAATGGAGCGCGAATATGCCGTGGAGTTCGTTGTGGATATTGCAACAGGTGTGCATTCATTGGAGACGATTGCCGAGCTATTACAAAGTCATTCTGTGAAAAAACGGTGAGGGAGCTCGGTTTCGAGCTCTCTCTGTTTATAGCCGTCAACGCACAAATCTCCCATGATGTCGCGCGAGTCGCAAGGCTTTTCGATACATTTGCTTGTTGGTCAGTTGATTGAAGATAAAGGGGTCCGGGGCTGTATTGACCTCAATAATCCACGGCTTGAATTGCTTATCCACACCAATGTCGACGCCAATTTCCTTAAAGCCCGGATGAACGCTTTGGAATTGCTTGGCGATTCGCAGCCCGAGCGATTGTAATTGGTTGATAAAGGATCGAGTTTTCGTGGGATTCAAGTAGGTACCGATCAGTGGCTCAAGCGCGAGCGGCTTGCCGCTATTGTGAAAGTTTGTCACAATTTTCTTCGGATGAGCGACGCGACCGATATAGCCGGTCACTTCCCACTTCTCTTGCAGGTTTTTTTGGACCATCACCCGAATATCGAAAATCCGCTTTTGATGGGTCAGCAGGTGAATCCCTTTTTGAATCAAATAAGCTCGCTTTAGCTTCGATTTGCTTAATGCCGCATACATGGCGTTGTAGGTCCCAAAGGTCCGCTGCGCTTGGCCAGCCTTGTAGACGAAGCTGCCGTTGGGTTTCCGTTCCACCCGGATTACACCATTCCCGGAAGTTCCATGAATGGGTTTGACATAGACCATCCTGTGCTTATTCAGCATCGTGAGAAGATGGGAGGTGGACAATATTTTCGTTTCGGGGACAAAAGGTCTGACTTCCTTGCTGCGCAGCAGGAGGTTCGTTTTGCTCCATTTGCTGCCCAATGTTCGTGGGCGTCGAACGATTTTCATGTTTTGCACCTCATTTTTCGTTTTGGAGAGTACATTCCCTTGCATCGTATTCAAGAAGGCGACCGCATTCTTGGAGACCCGTCTAGCGAATGTCTAGAATTTATCCAAGGATACGATGTAAAATAGAAACTGGAAATTAAATTGCACAAGGCATTTAGAGTGGCTATAGAATTGAGGGAAATCCGTTGCGCAAAAAGGCCAGGATGGTCACCATCCTTATCTTATTCATTATGGCGATTTCGGCATTGCGTATAGTTGTGATCAACCTGCAGGTGCCCTTGAAGCATCCGCTGGCCCAGCAAGGTGTTCTGGATTTGCGCGGCTGGACGATGCCCAAGGACCGTACCATCACGCTGGATGGGGAGTGGGAATTTTATCCCTACCAGCTGCTGAAGCCGGCTGTGGATGCGGAGGAGGATGCGGGGGCTTCGTCCAAGATCGCTTTCATTCCCGTGCCGGGCGCGTGGGATGCGTATTTTTCGGATAAGCAGATATTTCGGTATGGGACCTACCGGCTGCGTATTCTGCTGAATGAGGATGACGAGGCTACATATAGTTTGCGAACAAATGAGATCAGAAATGCTTCGGCGATCTACGTCAACGGCCAGCTGGCGGGGGGAGCCGGGATCCCTTCGGAGAAGCGGGAATCGTACACGGCCCAAAGAATTCCGTATACGGTCCTGATCCCTGAGGGGAGCAGCCTTGTAGACATCCGGATTACGGTTTCCAATCATGCCGGGGATGGGGGTGTGACAAAGTCCATCCGTTTTGGAACACGAGAGGCGATTGAAGAGCGAACGATCCTGTCTATGGGGCTCCAGCTGCTGCTGAGCATCGTGTTGCTGGTCCATGCGCTGTATGCGCTCATTTTGTATGTCTTTGGCGCCGGGAACAGGGGGTTGAACTATTTTGCCCTGACGATTCTCTGCGGCTTGTTCAGTGTGATTGCCGTGGACGAGCGGTTGCTCTTTATTCTGCTTCCCCTTTCCTTTGAGATTACCGTCAAAATCTCCTTGCTTGCTTATATCGGCGTGATGGCGTTCCTGCCGCCTTTGTTCAAGCAGATGTTTCCGGACTATGGAAGTGTCAGGGCGGTTCGCGGTTTTGCTGTGTTCTGCAGTGTTTACGCCGCTTTTGTCCTTTGTTTCCCGTCTGAATACACGCTGCCCGTGCTCCCGTTATTGGCTGCCGTGCTTGTTGTCTCCGTGGTGATCTCGGGCTCGATTCTTTTCGCCGCCATGAAGGGTCAGGAAGACGCTATTTTTCTGCTGCTGAGCTGCGTCAGCCTGGGCACGAATGTGGCCTGGACGTTGCTTGGCCCGCGAATTATTCCGTTTGAGCTGATGCATTATCCGTTTGATCTGATTTTCACTGTATTGGCTTTTGCTGCCTTCTGGTTCAAGCGTTTTTTACGATCCGTTACCCAAACGAAGGAGTTGGCTGAGAAGCTGCAGCAGACGAATCAGGCCAAGGATGAGTTTCTGGCCAATACGTCCCATGAGCTGAGAAATCCGCTGCATGCCGTTCTCAACATTGCCCAGACGATGCTGGATGATCAAACGTACCCGGTGCACGAGGCTCATCGGACGAAATTGGGCATACAGCTCGATGTAGCCCGGCGAATGTCCTTGATGGTAGAGGATTTATTGGACATGGCGCGTCTGAAGGAGCATAGGGTCCAACTGCAAATCGACACCGTGAAGGTTCAAGCCGTAGCTGCCGGAAGCGTTGAGATGATCAGGTACCTGCTGGAGGGCAAGGCGGTTGCATTGCATATGGGCATACCTGGCGATTTTCCTGCTGTATGGGCCGACGAGCATCGACTCACGCAAATTATGTTTAATTTGCTTCACAATGCGGTCAAGTTTACGGAGCGAGGCAGCATTGATATTCAGGCAGAGGTTAAGGATGGAATGGCCCGGGTTCATGTCAGGGATACGGGCGTCGGGATGGAGGAGGAGACGCTGCGAAGAGCGTTTCTTCCTTATGAGCAAGGACCTGCCGACACGCATGCCGCTTACGGCGGCTTCGGGTTGGGGTTGAGTATATGCAAGCAGCTTGTGGAGCTTCAGGGCGGACAATTGCTGGCCGTTTCCTCTCCGGGCGAAGGTTCTGTTTTTACGTTCACCTTGCCTTTAGCGGAGGGGCAGAAGCAGGAGGATGCAGGGCCGGTCCCGCTTGTTCACGACCTGGAAGCGGCTGTTGCTTTGGCCGAAAGGGCGAGGAACGATTTCGCAGCAGGCGGGGAGGACAGCGCTCCTTTGCTGCAGCGGCAGCGCATTCTGGCTGTAGACGATGATCGCGTGAATTTGCAGGTATTAACGGATATTCTCGAATCTGCGAGCTATGAGGTATCGACGGCGATCAGCGGCGTTGAGGCGTTAGCGAAATTGAGTGGAACCCGATTCGATTTGTTGATTCTGGACGCCATGATGCCGAATATGTCGGGATATGAGCTGACGCGCATCGTTCGGGAACGCTACACGTCCTCCGAGCTGCCCATCTTGCTGTTAACGGCGAGGAGTAGTCCGGAGGATATTCAGACCGGCTTCCAGTTAGGGGCTAACGATTATTTGACGAAGCCGGTTGGCTCGCTTGAGCTGAAGTCCCGGGTGCGGGCTTGGACGGAGCTGACGCTGTCGATCGAGCAGCGGCTGCAAATCGAAGCTGCATGGCTACAGGCCCAGATCAAGCCGCATTTTTTATTTAACGTCCTTCATGCGATATCGACCTTGGGCTACACGGATACGGACCGTATGCAGATTTTGCTGGAGCATTTCAGCAATTACCTGAGGAGCAGCTTTGATTTCCAGAATGTCGACAGTGTGGTGTCCATCGAGCAGGAGCTGGAGCTTGTACGCAGTTATTTATATATAGAAAGAGAGCGCTTCGGCGAACGCCTTCAGGTGGAGTGGAGGGTCGATGCCAAGCGGGATGTTCTCGTGCCTCCGCTATCGATTCAGACCTTGGTGGAAAATGCGGTCAGACACGGGTTAGTCACACGGATTCGCGGGGGCGTCATTACGATCCGCATCGATGAACAAGATACCTTCACGGAGGTCGCCATCTGCGATGATGGCGTAGGGATGGAAGAAAGCCAATGGTGGCCGCTGCTCCATGCTTCGCCGGGCAATGGTCAAGGGATCGGCCTGCGCAATACCGACCGTCGTCTGAAGCAGTTGTTTGGCAGCGGGCTGCGGATTCAAAGCGTCCCGGACCAGGGGACGACCGTATCTTTTCGTATACCGAAGTAATTGATGGACAACGCTGAAGTGCTTATAGTAAGCGGAAGAAGAATGGCGTGAGGATAACATTTGTAAATAGAAAAAGAAAGAAGGTTTTTCATGGCAACGATGATTGGAATTGACCTGGGGACTTCAAACAGCTTGGTTGCTTATTGGACGGATAGTGGGCCAAAGCTGATCCCAAATGCGTTCGGGAGCTATTTGACCCCATCTGTCGTAAGCGTAGACGATCATGGCGAGATGATGGTCGGTCAAATTGCCAAGGAACGCCTCATTACGCATCCCCACGTAACGGTGGCGGCATTTAAACGATTTATGGGGACGGAGAAACAGTTTCATCTCAACAAATATAAACTTTCGGCTGCAGAGCTGTCTTCCCTTGTTTTGCGGTCGCTGAAGGCGGATGCGGAAGCTTTTCTCGGTGAAGAAGTGACCGAAGCGGTCATCAGTGTTCCCGCTTATTTTAACGATGCCCAGCGTAAAGCGACAAAATATGCAGCTGAGCTTGCAGGTCTGAAAGTGGAACGGCTCATCAGCGAGCCAACTGCTGCTGCGCTTTCTTACGGTTTGCACGAAAAAGCGGACAACACGCAATTTTTGATTTTCGACCTAGGCGGAGGCACGTTTGACGTATCGATCCTTGAGTTTTTTGAAGGTATTATGGAGGTTAAGTCGGTTGCAGGCGACAATTTTCTGGGTGGGGAAGATTTTACCGAGCTGCTCGCCAACTATTTTATTGAAAAAAGCGAACTTGTATTGGCGGAGTTGGACAGTAAGGCCAAGTCGATCATTTTTAAACAGGCCGAGCTATGCAAGCGTGAGCTTGCCGGTGCGACTACAGGGAAGATGGTGTATGAAACGCTTGAAAAAACCTATGAAGTCGCCATAAATTATGCACAATTCGAGAAACTCGCCGCTTTGTTAATTACTCGACTAAGAAACCCGATTGAACGGGCGTTAAGTGACGCATCGCTGACACCGAAAGATTTGGACGCGGTTATTCTAATCGGTGGCGCTACCCGGATGCCGCTGATCAAATCGGTGGTTGGGAAAATGTTCGGGCATTTCCCGCTGTCCAACATCAATCCCGATGAAGCGGTGGCTTTGGGCGCAGCTGTTCAAGCAGCTTTGAAAAACCGCGACCAGGCGCTGAATGAGATGATTTTAACGGATGTTTGCCCATATACGCTGGGCATTGAGGTTAGTAAACGAGTTGGTGAGACGGAACATTATGAGCATGGGTACTTTTCTCCGATCATAGAACGCAATAATCCAATTCCGTATAGCAGAGTCGAGAATTTCTGCACAGTTAGCGACAATCAGGAAGAGATTCTTCTGAAAGTGTATCAGGGGGAAAGTCTTCGTGTAGCCAACAATTTGTTTTTAGGGGAACTCCATATCGCGGTCCCGCGCAGGAAAAAGGGAGAGGCCACGATTGATGTTCGGTTTACTTACGACATAAACGGCATTTTGGAAGTGGAGGTTCATTCCGTATTAACCCGTGAAAAATACACCCTTGTGATTGAAAAAAATGCAGAAAAAATGTCGCCGGAACAGTTGGCCGCACGGCTGGCTGCGTTGAAGGATATTAAAATTCACCCTCGTGACCGCGCGGAAAACCGTTTGCTTGTAGCTAAAGCTGAGCGGCTATATGAAGAATCTATCGGTGTAAAGCGTGAAAAAATTATGTATTATTTGGCGCAATTCGATGGGGTCCTTTCACAGCAAAACCCGCGGGAGATTGCCCACGCGGCGAAAGAGTTTAAACACTTCCTGGATTCGATCGAGCAAACTCGTGATTATTAGAGAGTGAGGTGGGTGACGAATGAATTGCTGGGCTGTACTTGGGATTGCGCGAACGACAGATACCTCCATAATCAAAAAAGCTTATAAGCAGCAGTTGCTCATCCACCATCCCGAAGATGACCCTGCAGGCTATCAGACTGTAAGAGAAGCGTATGCAGCAGCGATGAATGAGGCCAAAAGGCAAGCAAAGTTGTCTCAAGCAAATGCCGAGACCATTGCTTATGCCCAAGTAAATACGCAAGACGAAGCTGCCGGGGATGAGCAAGTTAACCGACGGTTGTACAGGCTCGGAGGCAGCGATCTTGACGACAAAGGCGATACGGAAACGAGCGGGGGCCGCGATGACGAGCAACGCCCTGTGACGACGCGCCGCTATCTAGCCAAAGACATTCATGATCAAGCTCGCGTGGAAAATGATTTTATGACGCACCTCGCGCGCCTGTATCACGATCCTGACCAAAGAGACGACCCCGAGGCTTGGCAAGCGTTGTTCAGTCACGATGTGCTGTGGGATATTCAATCTAAGTCGGCGATAGATCAACGCATGCTGCGATTTTTTTCAAACAACTATAACCTGAATAACAATGTTTGGATAACGATTGAAACCCATACGGGGTTATTTGATAAAATGACAAAAAATGCCGACAGGTATTCAGCCTGTTTTGTTGATACCTACGCGTTAGCGACGCAACAAATCAACGTGCCGAGTAGACGCAACATGGCGGCTGCGTACGAGGGGCAAATGATTAAAGTGCCCAGCGTAAGTTGGTGGAGATTCTGTTTCAGAATTCCTATTACCTGGATTGTGTTGGGGGTTATTGGGCATGGCGTTGTGATTCCATTCTATCTGATTTACGTGCTCGTGCGGATGGTGTTGTTCGTTAAAAGACGAAATTGGAAAATTATTATGTGGGAATACACCTGTACTTATGTCAATAGTTGGGGAATGAGATATGACTTTAAATATATCGACATCATCAAAATTGTACAAAGATATAAAATGGTTACGGTGTACCTGAAAAATAAAAAGATTCGCATCAGGCCTGAGCGAGTCCACAATCTGGACCAACTGCTCACCAAAATGAGCCGGTATCAAGGGGCGGATGGCGAAGCGATTATTGTGCGGGAGCTTGGATGATTTTCTTGAAGTTTATGGAAAATTAATATTTGTGAAATATAATAAGCAAGGAACAATCGACCACTCCATTTTGGGAAGCGCTGATTCGCTGAAGGAAGTTTCCGCCAACGAAAATCACATTTTGCTCGGCGCACTGTTTTTGCTGATCATGGGAATTGCACTTGCTCTGGTTCCGGTTATTATGTATCCCATCTTGCAACGATACCATCCAACGTTGGCTCTCGGTTATGTTGTTTTTCGGGGGGCTCTGGAAACCTTCGCCTATATGGCAACGGCTATGAGCTGGCTATTGCTTGTGGTGCTAAGTCAGGAACAGGCAAACGCCAGTTCCCCGGATTACGTCGGCTTTCAGATGCTGGGTAATCTGTTGGGGCATGGGAGCGAACAGATTCAATCGATTACCGCGATTGTATTCAGCCTTGGCGCTTTGATGTTTTATTATGTATTGTACCAATTCAAACTCATTCCCAAATGGCTGTAGGGCTGGGGGCTGGCTGCCGCTGCACTTTATTTGGCCGCCGGTGTGCTCGATTGGTTTGGAGGGTCGTTCACATTTCTTCAAATGCCGCTTGCGCTGCAGGAGATGGTCATGGCGATCTGGTTGATCGTAAAAGGATTTAATCGGTAAAAGATAAAGGATGCCCGGCGCCGTGATCGGCTGAAGGACATCCTTTTTGCTTGTTCGCTGAATTGCGGCCCTTGGACGTATTTTACGAATTCAACCAGTCTCGTCATTAACGGCTCGTCGACGATTGTGAATACGAGTGCGGATTGTACAATGCTCCTTGTTTTCAGGCAGGGGGGACGACGGTAAATGTGACGCTGGATGCGGGGCGTTCGTTTACGATTTTTCTGGAGGATTTTACGAGTGTAGCGGTGGAATGCCAATCCGAGACGCCCACGCCGGGTGCGGTGTGTACGAGAAGTTTACTGCTGGACATGCGCTATTGCGTCAAATTTAACGAAACGCCAGCGATGCAACAAGGAGCCAACTCCGGTTATCCGGGGTCGGCTCCTTTGTGCAATTACAGGGCTGCGGAACGCTTGCGGCGGCAAATCGCCATCCATACGCCCCACAAAAGCAATATGCCAAACAGGACGTAGGCTACGATAAAAAGTCCAAATTTGCAAGCCGAAAAGCTGGAGTACAAGAGCGCCAGTGCTGCAGGAATCGCTTCGGGCCGGGCGATGAAATAGAAAGAAACGAGGTTCTCAAGAATGTCAAAGCACGGGGCGAGCAAGCCGGCGGCCAAGGCGACGAGGCTGGCTTTCTTCAGAAACGGCCGATGCGCCACAAGCTTGTAGACCAGCAGGCCGATGCTGCCATGCAGCAGGAACGTAGCCAGGATGAACACGAAGTCGATGCATTGGGTCTGAAAATAAATGCCCAAGCTGTTATGGTCCAGCATGTAACGGTAGTAAGCGGTAAGCTTTGCGGCGCTGAAGCTGAGCTGACCTTCATAATAGGGGACGGGATATTGCGATCGGCGATACCAATCGTTTAATAAAAGAGTCGCCCCTTGATTGAATATGACGGCGGCAAGGACGAGGAGCAGCGCGTAGGCGGTTCTGATTCGGACAAGTCGATTCCAGATCGTTTTCATGAAAAACCCTCCAACTCATATGTTTGATTGAATTGTAGAGTCTTCCGTAACGAGAGAGTCAAGAGGTGGATTCAAACATGTTGCGCGACGGGCGCTTGCAGCTCAACGAGCACATCGTTATAGTCGCGGCAGTGGTTCTCACGGCCGAACCAGTGAATTTCCCGGACGGGGCCGGTTGAGGTGTATCCGTTCAAGCCCAGCCATTTGAATAGCTCGAACAGGGCGTGGCCGACATCCATGAAAGCTCCGCGATGGATCAGACTGGCTACAAGGGGCTCCGCCGGCCATTCGTTCAGTTGGACCGCATCGCCAGACGAGGAGGGGACCTGCCCGGGCTGGATAGCGACGGCGGCTTCGATATCGAAATCAGCCTCCGTAAATTCAGACATGTGATAACGCACGTACTCCTGATCCGTCAGGATTGCGTTCAGCTCCAGCCAGCGCTCCAATTGATCGAACAGGGCGCAGCGGTAGCGGGGCATGTCCGCCGGCAATGGGACGATGGTGCGGATCGAAGCCACGGTTATGGCCGGAACCTGCTTCAACACGATGTCATACCGGGGTTGTTCCCCCATCTGCTGAAGCTGGTGCAGGCGATGGTCCAGCCGCTGCACTTGTTCGGTTTTGTCGCGAATTTCGCTGGCGATGGCGTCGCGTTGTCGGGTTAGCAGGCCGATGGCGGTGTCGGTAGAAAGTCGGCGATCCATCATTTCCTTGATCTGTTCCAGGGAAAGTCCGGCATCCTTGAAGGCTTGAATTTGATGAACGAAAGCCAATTGGTCATAGGTATAGTAACGATAGCCGGAATGGGGATCGATCTGCGCAGGCGCTAACAAGCCGATGTCGTCGTAATGGCGCAAGGTGCGGACGGTAACTTGGGCGAGCTTGGAAAATAAGCCGATTTTGATCAACGGGGTCATGGGATTGCCTCCTTCTAGCATGACTATATCATGAATGATTCATCGATTGCGTGCGGGTTGTTGGAGGATTACAAAAAAATCTCGTTAATTCTGTGGCTCACACACAATGACTCGGGAATTTTAATGTTATATAATATTACATATAAATGAATATTAATGACACATACCTTACATAAGGGGCGATGACGATGTTTGTGGAGAGTAATCCGTATCCTTTTCCGTATAACGGTGATCTGAAGGCGGGTAATACGGCGTTGGTGGTTATTGATATGCAGACTGATTTTTGCGGCTACGGCGGGTATGTCGATCGAATGGGGTATGATATTTCGCTGACCCGGCGGGCGGTGGAGCCGATTCGGAAGCTCCTGGAGGCGGCCCGGGCTGTTGCGGGCTTGACGATTATTCACACGCGGGAGGGACATCGCCCGGATTTGTCGGATTTGCCGGCCAATAAAAGATGGCGCAGCAGCCGGATTGGCGCAGAGATTGGCTCGGCGGGGCCGGCGGGACGCATTCTCGTGCGCGGGGAGCCGGGTTGGCAAATCATCGAGGAGCTGGCGCCGCTGCCGGGCGAGGTGATCATCGATAAGCCGGGGAAGGGCAGTTTTTATGCGACGGATCTGGATTTGATTTTGCGGACAAAGGGGATACAAAATTTGATTTTGACTGGCATTACGACGGATGTTTGCGTACACACGACGATGCGCGAAGCGAATGACCGCGGGTATGAGTGCGTGATTCTTGCGGATTGCACGGGGGCGACGGATGAAGCGAATCATCGGGCTGCGCTGGCTATGGTGACGATGCAGGGCGGGGTGTTCGGCAGTGTATCCGATTCCGGCCGGGTGATCGCTGCGTTGGAAGCGATGGCAGGGAAGGTGGAAGTGTAATGGGTGGTGCAGCCGGGCAAGTGCCATCTTCTCTGTCGATTGCCGCGTTAAGAGAGGCCTATCGGAGCAGGGGGTTGACGCCTGAAGCGGTCGTGCGGTCCATAGTGGAACGGGCGGAAGCGGAGGCGGATAAGCATATTTGGATTACGCCGCCCAGTATGGAACGGCTGCGGCCCTATCTGGTAAGGCTGGAGGAGCGGGGGCTGGAGGAGTTGCCCTTGTGGGGGATTCCGTTTGCGGTCAAGGACAATATCGATGTAGCGGGGATGCCGACGACGGCGGCTTGTCCGGATTATCAATATATGCCGGGCGGGCATGCTACGGCTGTGGAGCGGCTGGTGGCGGCTGGCGCAATTCCGCTTGGCAAAACGAATCTGGATCAGTTTGCCGCCGGGCTTGTCGGGGTGCGCAGTCCCTATGGGGAGACGCATAATGCGCTTCGCCCGGAGTTGATCAGCGGCGGCTCGAGCTCGGGCTCCGCTGTGGCGGTGGCGCGCGGGCAGGCAGTGTTTGCGCTGGGGACGGATACTGCGGGCTCGGGACGGGTGCCGGCTGCGCTCAACGGACTGATCGGCTTTAAGCCCAGGCTGGGCGCGTGGCCGACCAAGGGGGTGGTGCCAGCTTGCGCGAGCCTGGATTGCGTGACGGTGTTTGCCCGGGAGCTGGCCGACGTGCGGGAGGTGGATCGGATCGTTCGCGGAAGGGACCGCGCAGATCCGTGGTCGGCCGGCTTTGAGCCGCCCGGAGCAAGGCTGCCGCGCAAGGTGCTGCTTCCCCGGGAGCCGCTGGCTTTCTTCGGTCTGTTCGAGCGGGAATACGCCGCGGCTTGGGCGCAGGCTGTCGAGCGGTTGGACCAGCTTGGCATGGAGGTGGTGTTCGTCGACACCGCTTTGTTCGAACGAGTCGCTTCGCTGCTGTACGACGGGCCGTTTGTGGAAGAACGGTGGGCGGCGGTCGGGGATTTTATTGAAGCGCATCCGGGCAGTGCGTTGCCGGTGACGGAGCGGATTTTGCGTACCGGACCTTCCCGGCAGTACAGTGCGTCTGCGCTGTTCAAGGCGATTCATGCCGTCCGGCACGACAGGCGGGAGGCGTGGGAGCTTCTGGAGGACGCTGTGCTGGCGCTGCCGACGGTCGGGGGGACATGGACGCGCGAGCGGGTTCGCGCCAAGCCTGTCGAGGCCAATTCGGCGCTGGGGCGCTATACCAATCATTGCAATCTGCTGGATTTGTGCGCCATTGCGCTGCCGGCCGGCGAGGCTGCCGCGGATGTGCCGTTCGGCATTACACTGTTTGCGTCTGCCGAACATGAGGCGCTGCTTTACGGAGCTGCTGCTGCTTTTCTGGGAGCGCCCCAGCCGACGGTTGAGGCTGCTTGCCCGCAGCCGGGCCGCACGCTGGTGGCTGTATGCGGCTTGCATATGCGCGGCTACCCGCTGGAGCGGCAGATGCTGGGTTGTGGCGCGCGATTTGTGCGGGAGGATCGGACGGCGGCGGTATATCGGCTATTCAAGCTGGAGACGATACCGCCCAAGCCAGGACTCGTTCGACAGGCCGGGCCGGGGGCGTCGATTGCGCTGGAGATTTGGGAGATGCCAACCGCGGCGTTCGGCGATTTTGTGGCAGCGATCCCGGCCCCGCTGGGCATTGGCAAAATCGAGCTACAGGATGGCTCGCAGGTGCCGGGCTTTGTTTGCGAGGCGTGGGTTGCAGCGGAGGCGGAGGATATTACGGCGACTGGCGGGTGGCGAGCCGCCGTGGAGATAACAAGGGCCTGAGCGAATAGCGCGGGTCTTTTTTCTTTTTTTGCAGGAGGCCGGAGTCTTCTGTGTGATGTTACTGTTATGTATGTGTCATATTTATGACTTTTAAACAAAACAAAAGTTTGAAATATGGTGTTTCTTTATAAAGATTTTGATGGGTTTTTGCTATATAATCAATTGTGTAAGTATATATAACAAAATAAAGTAAATAAAACTAACATTAAAGGAGGGTTGGTGATGCAGACTTTACGAGATCAAGACGCATACCTGCTCCGAACCGAGGGATTGACCAAGCGCTTCGGAGCGCTGGTGGCGAATCAGGGCATTGATGTCACGGTTCGGCCGGGCTCCATTCACGCTATTCTTGGCGAAAACGGTGCGGGCAAAAGCACACTCATGAAGATGCTTTACGGTGTTTACGAGCCGGATGGCGGCGCGATTTATATGGACGGCGAGGCCGTGACGCTGCATCCGCCTACCAAGGCCCGGGCCAAAGGAATCGGCATGGTGTTTCAGGATTTCCGGCTGGTTCCGGCCATGACGGTTCTGGACAATATCGCTTTGGCGGTAGAGAGCGGTTGGCGTCTGGGGAGAAGGCGGCTGCGCGGGCGGATTGTCGAGGTGTCGGTCAAATACGGCTTGGACGTCGATCCCGATGCGTTTGTCTGGCAATTGGATCTCGGGCAGCGCCAACGGCTCGAAATTGTCAAAGTGCTGCTGGCGGCGGGCACGCGTGTAATTATTTTCGATGAGCCTACGAGCGTGCTTGCGCCGCAGGAGGTTGAAGCGTTCCTTGCGATGCTGAGACGGCTTCGGGAAGATCGCTACGGCATTCTGCTGATTACGCACAAAATCAACGAGGTGCTGGCCTGCGCGGATCAGGTTTCGGTCTTGCAGGCGGGGAGAATGGTGTATCAGGCCGACCGCCATGAGGGGTTGGACGGGGAACGGCTGATTGCTGCGATGATGGGCGGCAAGTCGGTCAAGCCGGTTGTAAAGCCGGGTCCGGAGGAAGGCGGGACGCCGGTTGAGGTGCTGCGCATCGAGGGAGGAACGGTAAGCGGCGACCACGGGGAGCCGGTGCTGCGGGACTTGGCGCTGTCTGTACGCAAGGGGGAAATCGTCGGCGTCGCCGGTATTTCCGGTAGCGGGCAGCGGGAGCTGGCCGAGGTGTTGTTTGGTCTGCGCAAGCTCTCGGCGGGCGCATTGACGGTTAAAGGCAGTCTGATGAAAGGCGGACCGAAGGCGTTCATGGACGCCGGCGTAAGCTTCGTATCCGAGGATCCGCTCAAGGAGTCGGTCATTCCTGGCTTCACGATTCTGGAGCATATGGTGCTGGACGGCCTTCCGCTGCGGCGCAAGGGGCCGGGGATCGACTGGGGTAGCTCGCGGCAGGAGCTGGAGCATAGCCGGGAAGCGCGCATGCTGGCGTTAGCCGGAGCGGATCGTCGGGTCGACCGCCTTTCGGGCGGGAACGTTCAGCGGATGGTGCTGGCGCGGGCGCTCATCCGCAAGCCGGATATTCTGGTGATCAGCTATCCGAGCCGGGGGCTCGATATCGGGACGACCCGCACGATTCAACAGCATTTGATCGAGTTGGCCGAGCGTGGAACGGCCATTGTCCTGTTCTCGGAGGATCTGGATGAATTGTTCAAGCTGTCGGACCGGCTGGCGGTGCTTGCAGGCAAGCGGCTGCTTGGGCCTGTTCCCTCCGCGGAAACGGACGTTGCGCAAATTGGCGAATGGATGCTGAAAGGAGAATCCGCATGAAACAACAAGCGAGTACCGTTCTGGTGCCTTCGGCTGCTTTTCCGTGGCGGGGCCGCATCCGCAAAATCGGCATACAGGCAGGGGTGTTGCTGGCTCCGTTCATCCTTTACGGCCTCTTCCTGCTGATCTACGGCGTCAATCCCGTGGAGCTATATGTGTCTCTGGTGAAATCGACCTTTGGGGATCTCTACGGCTTCGGTGAGGTGCTGGTGAAAGCGACGCCGATTCTGCTGACCGGGCTGGCCGCAGCCCTTCCAGCCCGGGCGGGCCTCGTAAATGTCGGCGGGGAGGGACAACTGGCGATCGGGGCGTTGTTCACAACGTGGTTTGCGGTGTTTTATTTGAACGGTCTTCCTGCCTGGCTGGGCATTCCGGCCATGCTGGTTGCCGGGGCGCTGGGCGGTGCTGTGTGGGCGGCGTTTACGGCGCTGCTGAAGGTGAAGGGACGGATCAATGAAACGATCAGCAGTCTGCTGTTGAATTACGTCGCTACCTTCACGGTCGGTTATTTCGTCCACGGGATGCTCAAGGACCCCAAGTCGTTCAACTGGCCGTTCTCGCCGGAGTTGGTTTCATCGCTGCGGCTGCCGGTGATCGATGGAACCCGGCTGCATATTGGTTTCCTGGCCGCGTTGGGTTTCTCGCTGCTGGTTTGGTTCGTCTTGACCAAGACGCGGATCGGCTACCGGGTTCGCGTGCTCGGCAGCAATCGGTTCGCAGCGGAGCGCGCCGGCTTTTCCATCCATCGTATGTATTTCTGGGTGCTGATCGGCGGCGGAGCGCTTGCCGGCGTTGCCGGGATGATCGAAATAGCGGGCATTGAGGGCCGTCTGCGTCCGACGACAGGCGTCAATTATGGGTATCTCGGCTTTCTTGCCGCGTGGATGGCATGGAATCATCCGCTCCGGCTGATGCTGACCTCCTTCCTGCTGGGCATGATTGCGGTTGCAGGCAATACGCTGGAAATCCAATCAGGTCTGCCGTCTTCGTCCGTACAAATTCTGATGGCGCTCGTTCTGTTCTTCCTGTTAGGCAGCGCAAGGAGGGTGAAGCGATGATTGTGACCGATGTATTGACAGGCGCGCTGCGGTCCGGCACTTCAGTCATGCTGGCCAGCCAGGGCGAGCTGTTGGCCGAACGCGCCGGTGTCATTAATCTGGGCACGGAGGGCTCGATGCTGGCCGGTGCGCTGGGCGGCTTCGCCGTAACGGTGTGGACCGGGAATCCGTGGGTGGGCGCATTGGCCGGCGGGGTGTGCGGTATGCTCCTTTCCCTGATTCACGCCTTCCTCGTGTTAAGCTGCGGGGCCAATCAGCTGGCGACCGGGCTGACGTTATTGTTTTTCGGCGTTGGGGCGACCTCCTTCTTCGGACGCGGCTTTGTCAGCGAGCAGATTGTCGGCTTTAATCCGGTTCCGATTCCGCTGTTATCCGACATTCCGGTCATCGGGCCTGTGCTATTCAAGCATGATCCGCTGACGTATCTATCGCTGCTGCTTGTGCCTGCGTTGTGGTATCTGCTGTTCCGCACGCGTGCAGGGGTGGTGCTGCGCGCAGCCGGGGAGCGGGAGGAGGTGCTGTTCGCCAGCGGGATCAATCCCAAGCTGGTGCGGTATTCGGCCGTGCTGGGGGGAGGTTTTCTCGCGGGGCTTGGCGGAGCGCAGCTGTCGCTGGCCTACACGCATAGCTGGGTGGAAAATATGACGCAGGGCCGTGGCGTCGTCGCCGTGGCGCTGGTGATCTTCGCGGCCTGGCGGCCGGCAAGAGCGATGTTGGGCGCCTATTTGTTCGGAGCGGCGCAAGCTCTGCAGCTTACGGTGCAGCAGATGGGTTATCCGATATCGCCGTTTTTCCTGTTTATGGCGCCGTACCTGCTGACGCTTGCGGCTCTGCTGGTCGTGGAGCGCAGAAAAAGAAGCTCGACGCCCGAAGCGCTGGGCAAGGTGTTCACCAGCGAGGCTGGGGGATAACGGCAAGCTGATCTACACATATATATCGATTACGGGGGGAAACCGGGATGAGAATGACAAAAAAAGGTTGGAAAGCAACTTGGTTATGCGGGGCGTTGGCTTTGTGCTTGCTGGCGGCCGGCTGCAGTCAGCCGGGCAGCGGAGCGGCGACCGGAACGTCCGCGGAGACAGGCGGCGCGGCAAGCGCCGGGGCAACGGCGGGAACCGGGGGCAAGGCGGTCGGATTTATTTTCGTCGGGACCAAGGATGATTACGGTTATAACCAAGCCGCTTATATCGGCAGCGAGGCGGTTGAGAAGGCGTTCCCCGATCTGAAGGTGCTGCGCGCAGAAAATGTGCCGGAAACGGCCGAAGCCGAGCGGGTGATGGAACAGATGATCAAGGACGGGGCCAAAATTATTTTCCCGACTTCTTACGGGCATCTGGACCCGGCGCTGAACGTCGCCAAGCGTCATCCCGACGTCGTGTTCTATCATCAGGGCGGTCTGAAAACGGCGGCTAATCTGGGCACGTATTTCGGCACGATTTGGGAGCCGGTTTATTTGGCGGGAGTGGCGGCAGGCAAAATGTCCAAGACGGGCAAGCTTGGCTATATCGTCTCCGTGCCGATTCCGCAGGTGCTGCTGAACGTCAATGCTTTTGAAATGGGCGCCAAGTCGGTGAATCCGCAAGCGAAGACATCGGTGGTGTTCACGGGAAGCTGGTGCGACCCGGGGCAGCAGGCGAATGCGGCCAACTCGCTGATCGACGGCGGCGCAGATGTGCTGAGCCAGCATCAGGACTGTACCAAGACCATCATCGAAACGGCGGAGCGCCGCGGTGCGATGTCGGTCGGCTATCATGCGGATGCGGCTTCCTTGGCACCGAAGGGCTGGATTGCCGGCTCTGTATGGAATTGGTCCGATCTTTATGTAGATATGGTGAAAACGGCGGTTGACGGCAAGTTTGCCGGCAGCAAATATGACGGTAAATATCGGGGAACGATGGCGGACGGCATTGTGCAGCTGACCGATTTTGGCGCAAGCGTGCCGGATGACGTCAAGCAATTCGTGGAGCAGAAGAAAAAAGAGTTGATGAGCGGAACGCTCAAGCCGTTCCTCGGGCCGGTCAAGGACCAATCGGGCGCCGTGCGGGTACCGGAGGGCCAATCGCCGACCATCGAAGAGCTGGAGGCCTCGGATTATTTGATCGAGGGCGTCATCGGAAACATTCCCAAGTAATCGGGCCCGCCCGTATGTGGGCAGGCCAAGGAGCTGATAGGAGCTGAGACCATTGAATACGCTGGATGAAGTCAATTTCACTTCCGGGAGCGGTCAGCTGGAAGGACCGCATAAGGACCGCGCCCATCAAACGCACGTTATTGCCGCTGAATCGCTGGCTTGGGCGCTGATGCCGGACCACCCGGAGCTGTATCACAGAGAGATCGTTTCTGCGGCGGACGCGGATGCCTTGGGCATCCGCACCAGCTCGGTGCTGTGGGAAAAGATCGGCGTCGGTGGCGCTGTACTGCCGCATTATCACGATGTAGCGGAGATCATTCATATTACGGCCGGCAAGGTGAAGCTGCTGTGCAATGGCGAGTGGCGGTCGTATCAAGCCGGAGATACGTTTCAGGTTCCCGCCGGGGTGGTGCATTCGGTGATGAATGACGACACGGTCCCGACCGAGCAGATCAGTATATTTCTGCCAGTCGAGAATGAGGTGCCGCGCAACCGATTTTTTGCCACGACGCTGGTGCCGGTGCCGTTGCCCGTGCGGCAGGCCCGCGACGCGGAAGAAGACGGAGCCGGCCGTATCTCGGGCGGCATAGAAGCCGGCAGCTCGGACGTCGGCGCTTGCGGCGCGAAGGAAAGTGAGTGAGCGGGGCTATGCGGACACTTCCGGTAACGGTTGGCGGGGCGCTGCCCTATGCATTTGAGTTTGCGCCGGCGCGGACGGCACTGGCAGTGATCGACATGCAGAACGATTTTTGCGAAGCGGGCGGCTTCGGCGAACGGCTTGGCAACGATATTCGTCCGGTAAGGGCGATCATTCCCGTCATTGCCGGGGCGCTGGCAGCCGCCAGGTCAGCCGGGCTGCTGGTTATCCACACGCGGGAGGGCCATTTGCCCGATCTGTCCGACTGTCCCCCGGCCAAGCTGGAACGCAGTCGCCGGCAAGGGGCGGGCATCGGGGACGAAGGACCGATGGGCCGCATTCTGATTCGCGGTGAGCGGGGCCATGCCATTGTGCCGGAGCTGGCCCCCCTGTCCGGGGAGCCGGTGATTGACAAGCCGGGCAAGGGGGCTTTTTACGAAACGAATCTGCAGGAGCGATTGGAGGAGGCTGGGATCGAGTCGCTGATTCTATGCGGTGTTACGACACATGTGTGCGTACACACGACGTTGCGCGAGGCCAATGACCGCGGCTATCGCTGTCTGGTGCTGGAGGATGCGACGGCGGCTTTTGATCCGCTCGATCATGAGGCTGCGATTCATATGGTTCGGCAGCAGGGCGGCATCTTCGGCTGGACGGCGTTCTCGGCCGAGCTTGTGGCGGCGCTGCGGACGTAGGCTGTAAGGAAGAGGAAGAGGAGGAGAACCGTGTGGAGGACAGGGGGAGCAAGGAATTCAGAGTGAGGGACTTGTTCTCGGTTCCCCACTTTCAAAATGCGTTGCTGCTCGGTGGCGAAAAGGGGCTGGACCAGCCGATCAGCCGAATTAACGTCATGGAGGTTCCCGATGTGGCCGATTGGGTGCGGCCGGGTGAGTTCCTGATGACGACCGGCTATCCGTTCAAACACGAGCCCAAGCTGCTTGTGTCGCTGATCGCGGAGCTGGCCCGCAAAGGCGTCGTCGCCCTTGGCGTCAAAACCAAGCGGTTTGTCGAGACGATTCCGCAGGAGGCCGTTGAAGCGGCCGACCACCACGGCGTTCCCTTGATCGAGCTGCCGCCGTCAACCTCGTTCTCCGACGCGGTCCGCGAAGTGATGGAGCGGGTTCTAGTCACCGAGTCCCGCGATTTGGCCGTCCTGCAAGGGCGGGTTCAGCGCCTGTCTCACGTGCTGCTGCACGGGGATGGGCTCCCTGCTTTTTTGAACCATTTGCAGGCGATGATCCGCAACCCGATCGTGCTGCTGGAGCCCGATAACGGCTGGACCGCTTCTGCCGATGCCCGGCAGCTGTGCGCCGCATTCACCGAGCAGGATTGGGCCGCCTATCGCGCGAAGCTGCGGCTGGAGTCTGGGGCAGCCCCGCTTGGCGCGGATGGGATGCGGGTTCATGCGACGGCGGTACTGGACGAGCAGATGGACGCGCATCTGCTGCTGATGTTCGAATGCGACCGCCAAGGAGGGGCCGTAGATACGCTGACGATGAATTGGGCCGGTCGGCTGCTGGGTCTTGAGCTGCGCAACATGCAGGCGCGCAAAAAAATTGAAGCCAAGTATCTCGATCAATTTATGCAGGATTGGGTGGCGGGGCGCATAGTGGCGCTCGTTGATTTGCGTCTGAGAGCGGAGGCTTGCGGCTGGGAGCTGCCCGACCTTGGCGTCTACACCGTGGGCGTCGTGTCGTTCCGGCAGGGATGTCCCGCTGTCAAGGAGCTGCAGGAGCTGGCTGTGCGCTTAAATCGGGAAAGTGCGGCCCGGAGAGTGGAGGCCCGCTGGACAGTGATGGAGGGAGAACTGGTCGTGCTGTTGGTAAGCGGGCAGTTGCCCGGCGATCAAGAAGCGGGAAGATACGGCCACACGGTTGGGTTGCTGGCTGCCGTTGCCGTCGAACGCGACTTTGTTCTGTGCATGGGGCGGGATGTGAAGCTGCGCGATCAGGTGCCGGACAGCTACCGCGATGCCAAACGGGCGGCGAGTGTCCGCGAAGCCTGCCGGGTGGCGGGCGATTTGATCCGTTACCGTGATCTGGGCGTTTATATGCTGCTGTACCGGCTGCTTGGCACGGAGGAGCTGGAAGAATACAAGCGCCTGTACCTCAAGCCGCTGCTGGAGCTGGAAGGGAAGCCGCAGGGGATGCTGCTGAACACGCTGCGGACCTATTTTGACTGCAACTGCAATGTGAAAGAGACGGCTGAGCGCATGTTTGTGCATTACAATACGATCGGGTACCGTCTGGAGCGCATTCGCAATGAGCTTGGCTTCCGTCTGGACGACCCGGAGACGAAGCTGCTGCTGCAATTGGCGATCAAGGCGCACGATATTCAGCGGTGAAACGGGCTGCTATGCCCAAAAAGGCACGACCCTGAGCGGGTTGTGCCTTTTGACTTGCTGGGGGGGCCGGCTTACAGCAAGGAGATGACGAGCAAATTGTACAGCACCAGCGGTAAAATAATGTCGTTCTGGGGCGGGCCCCACGGATTGAAGAACGCCCGCGCCTGCGTGTTGGACACGCGCAAGTACAGATGGCCTTCATCGATGTGCGTAATGACGCCCTCATAAGTCTGCCCGTTCATCATCTGAACGCAGACCTGACGCGACATGGCTTGGTGGCACAAGGCGAACAGCGATTCCTGTACGGATTTGACGGATTGGGAAAACGCCGGATCGGCTTGATACAAGGTTTGCCGAGGTTGAATCATGCTATTGTACATATGGATACCTCCAACATATTTGCATTTTCCAGTTATTGTATGCGAATGCCCAGGTAATGGTGTCGAAGCGGCAGGAGGGCATCTTGTTGAATTTGCATAAGCTCTTTTGTACACTTTCCGGTATGATGGTTATAGGAGGAAAAGTGAAAGGGGCTGCTCCATGTCGATTATTCTGTTTTATGTGACTGTTATTATTCTTTTTTGGACCTATGTATCTCTGCGAAAAAGAAACGAGGATTACCCTCAAGGCAGGTCCCCCCTGTTATATATCATCTATGCTTCGGTAGGTATCGGCTTGTTTAGTCCGCTTTTGACTTTGGCATTAAGTTTAATTGACGGAACTACGCTCCAGGATGCTGGTCCTATTGGCGATTGGATTGCCGGTTCAACCGTGCCTTTTTTTACATTTGCGGCTTTTTTGACGGCATACATGGCGTATATGAACCAGAAGGAAGAACTCGAATACGCGAGAAAGACAGCGGAGCAGCAGTCGAAAGCGATTGAACTCGGCAGATTTGAAAATACGCTGTTTCATTTGCTTAATGAAATGCAGAATTTCCATGATCGTATCGTTGTGACTTACAGCAAGAGACCTGAACAAGATCATGTGCATGTTTATGGGCAGCTGTTCTCCGAGTTCAAGGGATCACTTGAGGCGTATCTCAAAGATAAGAATAAGAAGCAGAGCGCTGCCAGGATCGAGCGATTGGTGCAGGAGGGGAAAATCTCCCAAGACGAGCGGAGCAGAAGGTATGAACGTGCGTTATTGGACAAATACGCAAATGCCTTACGAGGGTGTCCTTTGTATGAATATGCAGAATTATATCATCTACACAAATATATAAAGAGCATTTTACTGTTAATCAGGCAGTATAAGCTTGAGGAAAAGGACTATCCATTTTATATCCATTTATTGAATATTTATTTATCCAATGAAGCGTTGCAGCTATCCATTTACTATGCGTTCGCGATCCCCGAAGACGAAGTTTCAGCTTTAATGAGAACCTATGGAATGATTGAATATGTTGACAGCGAGGAAGATCAACACTTTTTCAATAGCGTAAGTCAGTAAAATATAGATGACATCTAGCTTTTACGGCAAGCCCTGCCAAATTTGCATGAGCCCTTTTATGCATTTTCAGGTATGATGGACGTAGGCTGTCAAGAAGCTAAGGAGGTTCGATATGGGAATCTTATCGAGGTTTAAAGAAATTATGTCCAGCAACTGGAACGCTGGATTGGATCGTGCTGAGGGTCCGGAGCAAATGGATCGTCTGATGCGAAGCTTGACCGGGGATTTGGGCAGTGTGAAGGCGGAGATGGCGGCTGTAACGGCGGCTGAAAGCAGAGCAAGGCGGGCTTTGGACGACTGTCAGGCCGAGGTGCAGAAGCTGCAGCGTTATGCCGAGAAAGCGGTTGAGGCCGGGAATGATCAGGAGGCGCGCAAATTTCTCGACCGCAAGGCGCCGTTGGCGGTGAAGGAAGCGCAATTGCAGGCGGCGTATGATCAGGCTGCGGCGAATAGAACGGCTATGCAGCAGATGCACGATAAGCTGGCCGCCGATGTCGGACAGCTGGAGGCGCGTTATGCCGATTTGAAGGCAAGATGGACGTCGGCTCATGCCCAGCAGCGGACGAATGAGGCGCAAGGCGCGGCAGATGCGATTTTGGATAAATGGGAAGACAACATCCATGAAGCTGAGGCGTTGGCCGAGCTGAAAGCGGATAAAAGCAAGGATTTGGACGCGCAGTTTGCGGAATTGGAACGATTGGAGAAAAGCGCGAGCCGGACGTCGGACGACGAGCTGGCGGCAATCAAGGAAAGCTTGAAAGCCAAAGAGTAGGGTTTGGACGATTCCAAGTTACGAGGTGACGCGATGTCGGTGATCGATTACAAGTGCCCTAGCTGCGGGGGCGGCATGGTGTTTGACAGCGGTACGGGCATGCTGAGTTGTCCGAGCTGCGGCAGGCAGGAGGATATAACGCAGATGCCCGATCCGCTGGCGAGGAATGTATTTGCGGCGGATGAGGCTGCGGAATACCATTGCCATAGCTGTGGAGCGGTCATTATGACGGATGGGGAAACGGCGGCGACGTCCTGCAGCTTTTGCGGATCAAGCGTCGTGCTGGGCGACCGGCTGGTCGGGAAGCTGGCCCCGGCGCTGGTGATTCCTTTTAAGGTGAGCAAAAATGAAGCGGTGCAGGCATTCCGCAAATGGTGCCGGAACGGCTTGCTGACGCCAGGCGGCTTCATGCATGCGGATCGTATCAAAAGCATCACGGGCATGTATGTGCCGTTCTGGCTGTACGATTTGCATAACAACATTCAGGTGCAAGCGACGGGAACGAAGGTGCGGGTCTACCGCAGCGGTGACTATGAGGTGACGGAGACGCAGCATTTTGACATTTACCGCGAGATCGTGCTGAATTATGTGCAAGTGCCGGCCGACGCTTCCGAGAAGATGAACGACGAGCTGATGGATAAGCTGGAGCCTTTTCCCTACGACCAGCTAAAACCGTTCAAAAGCCCTTATCTGGCTGGCTACATGGCCGAAAAATATCAATACACGGACGCAGACCTGCTGCCGCGGGTCAAAGAGAAAATCAGCGCGTACATCGAAGCGTATATCCGCTCGACGCTTTCCGGGTACACGACGGTTAACGTGACGGGCAAGCAGATCGACACCTTGCTGGAAAAAGCGGAATATGCGCTGCTGCCGGTCTGGATGCTGCACTATGGCTATAAGAAGACGGATCACATGTTTGCGATGAACGGGCAGACGGGCAAGGTGGTCGGCAAGCCGCCGATCAGTGCGGGCAAGGTTAGCGCTTGGGCGGCCGGCGTGTTCGCGGTTTCCTTCCTTTCGATGAAGCTGATTGCCTTGGCGCTGGGAGGGGGATTCTGGTGAGAACAAGCAGATGGGTGCTGGCGCTGCTGCTGGTTGTGACGATGGCTCTGGCGATTCCCGCTCAGGCGGGGCGAGCCGCAGCGGCAACGACAACGGCGGTGGACAAAAAGCTGATTGTCGACGAGGCGGGCTTGCTCAGCAAGCAGGATTACGACGAGTTGAATGCGTTAGCGAACAGTTACGGGGCGAAGCGGGAAACCGACATTGTCATCTATACGACAACCAATAGCAAGGGTACGAATGTGGTCGAGCTGACGGAGGATTTTTACGACGCGCAGGGGCCGGGGTACGATAAGCCGCACGGCAATGCCGTGATTTTGACGGTGGATATGCAAAGTAGACAGGTGTATCTCGCCGGCTTTTACAAAGCAAAGCTCTATCTCGATGACGCCCGGCTGGACCGCATTCGCGGCAAGCTGACGCCGAGTTTGACGAGCGGTGATTACGCGCAGGCTTTCCGTACTTATATAACTACGGCGTATCGCTATATGGGCGTCCGGCCTGGGGCCAATCCCGATAATCCCCTGTTTAACCTCTGGGTCCAGATCGTGGCAGCCCTGCTGATTGCCGGTCTGGTCGTGGGCGTGATGGTGTTCCGCTCGGGTGGCCGCGTTACGGTTAATGGCAAGACGTATGAGGAGGCTGGCGCTTCCAAGATTGTCGGGGAACGCGATATGTATGTGCGGACGACGATTACAAGGCGGAAAATCGAAAAAAAATCAAATACCGGGGGCGGCGGTTCGGGCGGCGGAGTCAGCAATGGCGGCCATTCGCATAGCGGCAGCAAAGGATCTTTTTAACGAAAGGGAGGATGGCGATGTTTTTCAAAAACCAATGGGCAAATGTGGTGGAGTGGGAAGAGTTCCGTGACGATATGATTTTCTGGAAGTGGGCCAATCGGGAAATCAAAAAGGGCAGCAAGCTGATCATTCGTCCAGGGCAGGACGCGATTTTCGTCAATAACGGCAAGATTGAAGGGATTTTTCAAGAGGACGGCGAGTACAGCATCGACTCGGACATCATTCCTTTTTTGTCCACGTTAAAGGGGTTCAAGTTCGGCTTCAACAGCGGGATGCGGGTTGAGGTGCTTTTCGTGAATACGAAGGAATTTACTGTGATGTGGGGGACGCGGAATCCGGTGCTGCTTCCGGCTCCCCAGCTGCCTGGCGGTCTGCCGATTCGCGCCAACGGGACGCTCCAATTCAAAGTGAATGACTATGTGACGTTAATTGACAAGATTGCCGGAATGAAAGACAGCTACTTGGTCGAGGATGTGAAGCTGCGGATTACGTCGGTGCTGGATCAACTGCTGATGAAGTGGATCAGCCGGGAAGGCAAGGACATGTTCAACCTGCAAGCGAACGCGATGGATATTGCCGCAGGCATTCGTGAAGATCTGGACATGCAGCTTTACGATATCGGGATGACGATTACCGGATTTCAGGTGATGAGCTTCAATTACCCAGAGGAAATCCAGAATATGATCGTCAAGACCGCTTCGCAGGGGATGATTGGCGATATCAACAAATACCAGCAGGTGACAATGACGGATGGTATGGCTTCCGGTCAAATGAAGGGCGGCGGCGTTGCTTCGGATATGGCCGGCATGATGATGGGCATGAATATGGCCAATGAAATGATGAAAAGGATGAATGCCAATTCCGGTCAGCCAACGCTGGGCGGAACGCCTCCGGCCCCGCCGGCAGCGGGCGGCGCGAAGCCGAACTTCTGTCCGAACTGCGGCACGAAAAATGAGGGCGCGAACTTTTGCCCGAATTGCGGGCAGAAGCTGGGGTAGTCGTATTTAGAAAAAGAAATTCATGAGGGAAGTTATGAAACGGTCTAAATATTGAAACGCTTCGCGGATTGCAAAAAATCAAGCATAGATTACCATTCAAGGCGAGTCTATGCTTGATTAAACAATGAGAATTTGTCATCGACCCTCTGCATCACTGGCTTTTTGAGACGGAATGTGTTATGATAAGGTTAATCGTATAAATGAAAACTAATTCGCATATTGGAAAAGGTCTCATGGCAAGATGGTGCTTTTTCCAATGTGTGAATTTTTTTATTTATAGAAAAGGATCATGTTAAGTTGAATGTATGGAGGGTATACAATGGAAACAGGTACAGTGAAATGGTTTAACGCAGAGAAAGGCTTCGGATTTATCGAAGTGGACGGCGGCAGCGACGTGTTCGTGCATTTCAGCGCGATTCAAGGCGATGGTTACAAATCGCTGGATGAAGGTCAACGCGTACAGTTCAATGTGGTTCAGGGCAATCGCGGACCGCAAGCAGATAGCGTCAATAAAATTTACTAGGTTCATGCGAAGCTGCTCTTCATTGATCAAGGGCAGCTTTCTTCTTTGGAGATACTAAATAAGTAGGGGGATAACCATGTACTTTAATGCTCGCAATAAGTATTTCGAGACGCTACCCGTTGAAAATACCCCAATCTGGTTGTGTACCAAAGAGGGATGTAAGGGCTGGATGCGGGATAATTTTACATTCGATTATCAGCCTGTCTGCTGTTTATGCTCATCTCCAATGGCTAGCCAAATGAAAATGCTGCCGTTATTGGTTAATTCGAACGACGATTTGAAATCGATTAAAAAAGGTATTCAAATTAAGTCCGCCCGATGATCGCTCTTCCTTCGTTGCGCTTCCGGTCGGATAGGAGGTTCTACACTGTTTATCAATCGACAACAGCTGCTGCATAAGGTTGATTTTGACAACGCTGTTTTTTTTGGCGTGCCCGTTTCTGTCTGGCAAGGGAGCCGACAGGTTGATTTCGGCGGTACACTCCTCCGTCACGACGATGAGGCGGTCTATATCGAAGGCGGGTATTTTTTAAAGAAAGACTTTCATTTTCTCGTAAGGCTGCAGGACTGAGATGGACGCCGTCATAAATAGCGGGCTGTCGGCATAAAGCCGCGCAGCCCGTTTTTGTTTTTATTTCGCGTTCGTATCCGGCTGATGAATGCCGAACAGGTTGCCTTCCGGATCGATATAATAGCCCTGCCACGCCATCCCCGGCAGCGCGTACTTGGGCAAAGCCACCTGCCCGCCCAGACGGAGAATCGCGGCTTCGGTGGCCTCGTAATCCCCTATGCCCAATGTACAGGCGTAGCCGTTGACGGCTTGACCCGGCGCTGGAGCCGGCCCCTGACGCTTTATCAGCGCTCCGTTAATGCCCATTTCCTTGGCATCGCCGGTGATGGCTCCAAAGTATGGCACTCCGGCATATTCGCTCCAATCCTCGAAGGTCCACCCAAACACTTCACCGTAAAAAGCTTTAGCTTGCTCCAGATCGTCTACATGAATTTCAAAATGAACGACTCTGCCCATACTGGCCTCCTCTACTTGCAGGAATGTTGTACCTATATCCCTATTAGCTGAATCTTTCCAATTTCCTGCTTGTTCATGAAGAATCCGGCAGCGGTTGGCAGGCAACCTAAAGTATACCCCACTTGCGCTCGTATTCTACGGACACCTCGTAGTCCCTTGGACTGAAGCCCTGACGGTCCAGCAGAGATACCAGATGGTTGTAATCGAAAGAGCTTGTTTCCAAAATAAGCCGCTTACCGCTCTTATATACGTCCCATGCGTCGTGGGCGTTTTGCAGCGTCTGAAGCAGCGCGTGGAACCGCTCCGAGGTGATCGATTGCGTCAGCGCAGGCCGTCGCCGGCGGTTGAACAGGCGCAGCCGGTTCAGCTTGGGCTTACCCGCGGCTGCGGACGGCTGGAGCAAAGCGACCTTAACCCGCTGCACGCAGGTATCGTTGGACACGTTCATGAGCGTTTCCTCCGTTTATTTTACAGATGAGACCAGAAGTCGCCAAACAGTTGTACCGACAAAACATAGCCAAGGATGACGTTGATCACGGCGCCGACGCCAAACGCGACCACGGGTCTCCAACCGATGGCGGTAAGCTCGCGAAAGCGCGTCGTCAGGCCAATCGACAAAAACGTGAAGGTAAACGCCCATGTGCGGATCGCTTTAATTGGCGCAATGACATCGGCTGTAATAACGGTTTGCGAAGCGGCGGACACATTCGCGATCAGCAGCGTCAGCAGGATGGAGGCGACAAAAAAACCGATGACGAATTTGGGAAATCGCGAGACGATTTGTCGCGCTCCGGCCTTGGGGCCGTCTTTGCGTTTTTCCCACAGGGTAATGGAAATGAAAGCCAGAAGGAAGCTCCATACGCCTATGAACATATCGCGTCCGACGACCTTCATTAACGTGAAAGAGGTCAGGGCATGATCGCCGAAGGCGCTGGCGGCAGTAATGCCCGCAGCATCGGCAAATTCCGATGTGCCAATCCACGCCCCGGCCGGACCGGGCTCGATGCCTAGCGCTTTAATCAGAAAGGATAGCAGGAAAATGAACACAACGGCATAAATGACGACAAGGGAAATCGTCACGGAAACATGCTCTTTTTTCGTCTTGATGGAGCTGCCGATGGCGATGGAGGCAGACACGCCGCAAATCGAACCGCCGGCGCCCAGCGTTGCGGCGAAGCGTTGGTCGAGCCCGAGCGCCTTGGCTACCCAATAAATGATCAGGAAGGTAATGACGGCAATGATCGTAGCTTGCAGAAAAGCGACGGGACCTGCTTTGGCGATTAACGTAAACGGCAGAGTAGCTCCCAATAAAATGATCCCGACCTTGACATACAGCTCGGTGCGCAGCGCAGAATCGAACCAGGCCGGAATGCGAAGGACATTGCCCAGAACCAGACCGACCGCCAATGCGACCAAAGGCGCTTCGATACTGTATTTGCTCGCAACCGTCCACGAGCTGAACACATTAATCAGCAGGCTGAGGCCAAACAATAGCAGGAAGCCCGGGATAAAATAAGTCGTTCGCACTTTGAGCACGGCGGTTGCGACCGTGAACAGCACGAGCAGCAGCGCGAATAAATAGACGATTCGCCAAGCGTTGCCGGTCAGTGTGGCGCGAAGCGAGTCCCCGTTCGACCATGCCGCAAAAGACGGGGTAAAGGATTTCAGCGTACCGCCGGTCGTCCATAATACAACGGCAAATACGACCAAAAACAGACCGATCCAAACCGTCCACCAATCTTCTTTGTTTACAAAACCAGCCCATTTGCTTTGTTGAGGCACTTGCGAGTCCGTGGAAATGCGGTTGACCTGAAGGGTTGACATGCGTTATTCACTCCTTTTTGATTTGCCTGGAATCGAATACACACGAGTGGTTTCCGTAGCAGATGCACGCATATGGTACTATCCTATGGAGGATCGAAGCGAATATGCGGCCTTTTTTGTATTTTAATCATACTAAACATACCTGTCAACTTGGATTTTAGTTTTTTTTATTGTCATGGGGAGACAAAGCGCCGGTTCCATGTTATTATTTTAATGAACACCATTCATTATATTAAAGCGGAGGCTTCTATGAGCGATTTGGACCAACGGGAGGGAGGGAAGGCGCGCCAATTCGGGCGGCGACGGCGCGGCGATGAGAAGGAGCAAGTGCGCAGACTGATTGTGGAGACGGCCGGAGAGCTGTTCGTTGAGCTCGGGTATAATGCGTTTTCCATGCGCAAGCTGGCGGAACGGCTGCAGTATTCGCCGGCGACGTTGTATTTGTATTTCCGCGATAAGGATGCGCTGTTGTTTACGATTGTGGACGAGGCTTTGTTGATCTTTCGCAACAGGCTGACTCAGGCGTCCGAAGGCATCAGCGACCCGTGGGCGCGTCTGGAGCGTCTGGGCGAGACGTACCTGGCCTTTGGCTTGCAGCATCCCGCCTATTATCAACTGATGTTCACATGGCGGATTGACTACCTGCTAGGCTCCCGTCAAGAAGAGGAGCTGCCGCGCATTCATGTGCTGCAGGTGCTGGTGGATGTCGTGGCCGAGGCGATGGAGCAAGGAGCGATGCAGTCCGGGGACCCTGGGGTGTATAGCGATTATTTGTGGGCGACGATGCATGGGATTGTCACGCTGGCGATTCAAATGCCGATGTTTGACGAGGCGCGGGTGGGGCAGCTGGCAGCGCATACGCGAGAGATGATCAGAGCGGCGTTAAAGAAGAGCTAATTTTTTTTACGAATTTTACTGAACGCTATTCATTAAAAGGGGGCTGAGATCATGTTGTTTTTTCATATTTTAGGAGTTATTCTGTTGCTTGGCAATGCGATGACGGCGGCATTCTGGAAGCTGCGGGCCGACCGGGAGCAGGACATGGTGTATTCGCTGCGAGTGGCGCGCGGCATTATGGCTGCCGACTACTTGTTCACGCTTCCGTCGATTGCGCTGATTCTGATTACCGGCCATGTGATGGCGGCTGCAAATGGTTATGCGGTGTTTGCCTGGAGCTGGCTGGGGCTATCGTATGGTCTATTCGTGCTGTCAGGAGCTATCTGGATGGCGGTGCTGCTGCCCGCGCAAATCCGCATGATTCGGCAAGCAGAGGCGTCGGTCAGACTGGGCAAATGGACGGAGGGCTACAAGAAGGCTTCTTTGGTGTGGAATGTATTTGGCACCATTTCCACGCTTGCACCTGTAGCGGCGCTGGTATTGATGGCGCTCAAGCCCGATCTGTAAGGCTCCAAGAATACGAGACAAGGCTGCTGGCATCGTGCGAAAAAAGAAAACCGGACCTGACACTCCCGGAGGCGAAAGCCGTCCGTGGGCGTACAGATCCGGTTGTTGTAGGGGCCTTCGGAGCGCGGCGCAGGCCGGCAGGTATACGGCGGCAGTCTGGCGTGCCGGGACTGGTAGCCTGCAGGCGCTCCAGCGCGCCGGATCAGGTCAAGGTCGCAAAGGCTTCCTGCGCGAACGGCAGCAGCTCATCTGTGCGGCCGTCGCGAACTTTGGCTGCCCATGCCGGGTCGACGAGCAGCGCGCGGCCGACAGCAGCGAGGTCGAACTCGCCGGCTTCGAGCCGTGCGGCCAATTCGGGCAGACCGGCGGTCGTGGAGCCGCCTTCGCCGCTCAGGCCAATCGAGCCGACCGTGATGACGGGCTTGCCGGTCAGCTTTTTGACCCAGCCTGCGAAGTTCAGCTCCGAGCCGGCAAATTCAGGCTCCTGAAAACGCCGCGTCGAGCAGTGGAAAATATCGACACCTGCGTCAACCAGTGGTGCAAGCAGCTCTGCCAATTGCTCCGGCGTTTCGGCGAGCTTGGCGTCGTAGTGGCCGATCTTCCATTGCGAGATGCGGAAGATGATCGGGAAATCCGGGCCGGCGGCTTCGCGGCAAGCGCGCACGATCTCGGCAGCGAAGCGGGTACGCGCGGCCAGACTGCCGCCGTACTCATCGGTGCGGCGGTTGGTATGCGACCAGAGGAATTGGTCGATCAGATAGCCGTGCGCGCCGTGCAGCTCGATGCCGTCAAAGCCGATGCGCTTGGCATCTGCCGCCGCTTGGCCGAAGGCGCGGACAATCGCGGCGATGTCGTCGCGCGACAGCGACTCGCCCGTCGGTTCGCCGGCCAGATTCAAGCCGGAGGGGCCGACAGCCGGCGCTTCGGGATGCGGCACCTCGCCGCCCGCGCTGCTCCGCTCCATGCCGACATGCCACAGCTGCGGCACGATGGCGCCGCCGGCTTCATGCACGGCTTTGACGACGGCGGCCCAACCGGCCAGCGCGTCTTCGCCGTGAAAACGCGGCGTATTCACGCCAAGGCTGGCGGACGGATGGTTGACCGTCGTGCCCTCGGTGACGATCAGGCCAACACCGTTCTCGGCGCGCCGCCGGTAGTAGCCGGCGACATTCTCGCCGGGGACGCCGCCCGGCGAGAACGCCCGGGTCATCGGAGCCATGACGATACGGGTGGATAAGCTCAGCTTGCCCAACGTGAACGGGGTGAATAAAGCGTCCCAATTGCGGACGTTTGCGGATGATACGTTTTCCATGATAGTTCCCTCCCTAAATCTCGTATTTCTATTTATCTATAAAAATAGATGTTTACCGCCGAATGCAAGCATGTTTGTACAAGCGAGGTAAACGGATGCCAGCGCAAGTTCTACAGCTCGTCCGCCAAAGCGGCCTTAAACGCAGCAATTCCCGGCTCGTTGCGCCGGTAGTAGGTAAACTGGCCGTAACGCCTGGATTCCAGCAGGCCCGCCTGCTGCATATTGACCAGATAGCTGGAAATAACCGATTGGGCGAGCCCCGACTTTTCGGCAATAACGCCGACGCAGACGCCTCCGGCAAAGCCGCAATCGCTGTTCGCATCGGCGCTGACGCCAAAATGCACCTGCGGCTCCTTCAGCCATTGCAGGATGCGATAACGCGTTTCGTTGGAAAGTGACTTGAGGATAGGTAAAGTGTCCATAACGCTTATTATATCTATTTTTATAGAAATGTAAAATCACTCGGCCTGTTTTTTTTCTTTTTCGTCGGCACGACCCGGGTCGCGTCTTTGTGCAGCAGCAGGATATACGTCCCGTCGGCAGCGGCAATCAGTACATAAAGCATGTTCAGCAGTACGGAGTGCGGGTACAGCGAATAGCTCCATAGCGACGCGCACAGCGTACCGAGCATTTTGGTCCAGGCGATGCCGAGTGACTGGCCGAACCGCCCTCTGATCAGCGCCATGCGGATAAACAGCAGCGACATCATCAGATTGATGGCAAAAGCCGAATATTTGCCTTGGGGATCGTGCAGCTCGACCGCTGTGCCCACGTGTAGCAGCAGGGCAATGGCGAACAGCGCGCCGACGGTGATGCGCAGGGTGCGCGGCGAAAGCCCGTTTTGCGAATAGCGCAGCAGTTGAAGCAGGATCACGCCATCCAGCGCCAGCCAAATGACGGTGACGATTTGCTGGACGGGATGGAACGGCAGGATGAACGCCCATAGCAGCTCCCAAGCCAGATTGGCGCACAAGGCAGCGAGCGGCATGCCGCAGGTGCGGTCGCGAAAGCCTTTGAGAATCAGCAGCACGTAAGCCATTGTCCAGAACAGAGCGCTGCCCAGCGCCAGCAGCCATTGCGCCTCGGTCGAAAGCGTGAAGCCCATCGCGTAAGCCTCCTTTTCATAGGGGTTGTTTACCCTAAAGCTATGTAGCGGTACGCACGCTTATGCTTGGACGACACCGGCGGGCGGGGCCAGGCGGGAAGTTTCCGGAAATAGGCGGAAAGCGGCATTTTTTGCTAAGGGGGTAGGTTTTCGCGGTGCCTTGTAGGATACTTAGGCTGACAGCAGGCGAGAATGGCATGGCTGCGGCATGGCGCGGCAGGTGATTACGGAAAAGGGTTTGCGAAATTTCATGAGCAGGAAGAGTAGGTTGTGGCAAAAAGGGACGAAGCTTCTGGTCGCGTTGACGCTGTTGACGGGAGGCGTTTCGCTGGCCGGGGGGCGGGTATCGGCAACCTCGGTGCTCGAGAGCGGTGCGGAACCGAAGCCGATCCCTATGTGATTGGAACGGCGGATCAGCTGAATCAGCTGCGCAAGTATCCAACTGCTTATTTTGTACTGAATGCGGATATCGATCTGGGCGCGTCATCTTATGCGACGGGCTGGACGCCCATCAGCTCGTTCAGAGGGGCGTTGAACGGTCAGGGTCATACGATCTCGGGGCTGAAGATCGTAGGAGCGGGGACGAACGTCGGTATGTTTGGTATGACCAGCGCTGCGGCGTCTATTGGCAATCTGGTGATCAAGAAATGAGCGGAGGCAAGCTGCTGCGCTCATTTGTCAACGCAACGCTTTTCCCGACGGACGGTACGAGCGGCTCCGGCTCGGTCGTCGGGCAGGCAGCGGGTGAGATTAGCGGCGTATTCTGGAACACGTCCAAATCGGGTACGCCCTCCAACGGCAGCGGAACCGGCGCGACCGAACGCGACGCAAGGCGAGCTGGATGCAGCGGCGACGGCGCTGGCAACAGCTGTGACGGCTTTCCGCAATGCGATGCACGGGGCGTCGCTGATTTTTGCCGAAGAGACGATGGACGGCGACAAGCATGTGCTGGTGCTGACGTATGATTATTCGCTGCAGGCGGTCACAGGGCCGTCCGCGTTCACGCTGTCGGCTGGCGGTCTGGTCGTAACGGGAGCCCAACTGGCTCCAGGCGATTCGAGTCAGGTCCGCTTGTTCGTGTCGGGGGTGCTGCCGGCGGCCGGCAATGTGACGGTGACAGCGGCCGGCTCGGCGGTTGTGCTCAGCGGCGGTGCGAACAATACGGCGGACAGCGTCGTCCACGTGCTGCCGACCGGAGTTGCGGATGCGCTGCGCCAAGCTTTGTACGGCAGCGCGCCGGGTTCAGGCGGACGGATCGATATGAGCGCAATCGCGCAGTATTTGCAGCAGCAATTTGTCGCTTCCGACAAGCACGGCATTGCCTACCGGACGCTGATTCAATTTTGCTTGCAGCAGATCGCGCCGTTGTTTCTGGGAAATAGTCCGGGCGGCATTTAATCTGACGGTTGCCGGAATGCCGTTTTCTCTATTCGGGGCGCGGGTTGACGCGTCGCAGTTGGCGACGGCTGCCAGCTATTGGCGGATGCGGCCGCGTGGAAAAAGCCTACAAATAGCCCCTTTCTTCGCAATCAGGCGAAGGAAGGGGTTTTTGGTATGGACATGCCCATACCAAATGACCCCGCCCGGCCGCAACCCGAGGGGATCACTTTTGTCGCTGTTTATGTTGAGCGTCGGCCAAAATGGGTGTAAAGGCGGTGCTCGCCAGGCGTTCGGTTACGCGCGTTTTCATGTGGCCGCGGTCGGCTGCGTTCGACTGTGCTTAGCGGCATGCGGTCGCGTGTGGCCGCCGCGCTTTGTCACATTTCAGTCGCGCTGACGGAGGAACCGCTTGCTCTCCCTGCGCCTGTCTGGCAAGCGTCTGTGCGCGGCGATTGCGCGTTGACAGCTTGTTATAGCCGCTGTAAGCGTTCGGCCAGCACGCGCAGCATGCTTTTCAGCACATTGGCATTCTGGAAGCAGGCGGTCAGCAGCATGTCCCGATGCACCTCCAGCAGCACAACATCCGTCGTTGCGCTGCAATCGGCCGAACGCGGACCACTGTCGATGACGGCCATTTCGCCGAAATACTCGCCTTCCCGCAATCGGGCGAATTCGGTGCTGCCTGCATGGACACGGATTTCGCCGCTGATGATCGCATACATCGTATCGCCGTAGTCGCCCATCCGGCACACGGCTGCTCCGGCGGGGTATTCCACCTCTTCCATAGCATGCGCCAGCCAGATAAAATCCTCCTCCGTCAAATGCACAAACAGCTCGATACGCTGGAGGGTCAAAATACGCCGCAAAATCAGCTCATGCTCAGAGGAAGCCGTCTCGGATAGGCGTCTGGCGGTGTTCGCTGTGGCGGTGTTTGCGTTCGCCTCTGTGGCTGGCGCAGCTTCGGCTGCCGGTGTTGCTCCGTCCGCCGGGTTCGTACGGTTTGCCTGGTTCGCCTGGTATGCGGCTGGAAAATCATTGGCCGCACGGGCTTCTTTCCCGGCTTGCGGCAAGGCTGCTGCCCCGGCTGGCGCTGTGGCTGCTGCCGCTCCGCCCGCTTGTCTGGCTCCGCCATTTTCCAGCTGCATACGCAGCCTGCGCGAAAGCAAACGCATGATTTCAAAGGCAATGCTGGTATGACTATACAAAATATCGTAGAAAATCGCTGAATCGAGCCTCCACAGCTCGGATTCGGTTTCGGCCCGCACGGTTGCAGTCCGCAGGCCCTGGCCAAAAAGCGCCATTTCGCCGAAGCAATCGCCCCGCTGCAATTCGCCGAGCAGCCGCTCACTGCGCCATACGCCGGCTTGCCCGCTGCTGATGATGTACAGGCAGTCTCCGGGATCGCCTTCGCTGACGATGGTTTGTCCAGCCGGGATGCGCAGCGGATGCAGGCGTGTGGCGATGCCGGCCAGCTCCTTGCTCGTCAGGCCCTGGAAAGCGGGGACGTTCTGCA
Organism: Paenibacillus athensensis; assembly: GCF_004514475.2. Classification (GTDB taxonomy): domain Bacteria; phylum Bacillota; class Bacilli; order Paenibacillales; family NBRC-103111; genus Paenibacillus_AL; species Paenibacillus_AL athensensis. Next base: position 94,195 of record NZ_MYFO02000003.1, read on the forward strand.
GCAGGCTAACGCGTTCGATTCGTTCCGCTGTGGCGCTGAAGGGTGCGGGAGTCGGATGCTGGGCGGCCTTGTTGCCTGTCGCTTCCGGGGTTCGTGCGTCGGCAGCTCCCGTGCTGGCCTTCACCGCGTTGTTCGCCTCCGTACCAGCCGTCGTCGCGCTCGCCGCCCGTTCCGCGCCTGCCGCCTCAGCGCCCACCCGCGCCGCGCCTGCCACCTTAGCGCCCGCCATCGCCGCGCTCGCTGTCGTCGCGCTCGCCGCTGCGGCCGCCGCGTCGCCGTCGCCGTGGCCGCCCGAGCCCGCCACATACGCGGCGACCTCGCGCAGCCAGCCGTCCGCTTGCCCGGCGAGCCCGGCCAGCGCCGCCGCCCGCTGCGCGGCGTCCCCGGCTGCGCCGCCAGAAGGGCCGGCCGGCAGTCGCCGGGGCGCGGCCATCAGGCCGGCGAGCTGCGCTCGCAGCGGCCCCTGCACAGTCTGGTCGATCACCTCGGCGGCATTCGCCTGCCGCCGGGCGTCGCCCTCCGACCAGTTGACAAAGACGGCCTGCATCGTCGGCGCGTCGTAAATCAACGCCAGCCCGCGGAACACGCGCCGGCTGGCGGCAAAACGCAGCTGACCGACGATCGTGGTCAGCTCGACGCAGGACGGCAATCCGGCTAACGGAGCGGCTTGCGCCGCCAGCTCGTGATACAGCCGGATTTCGTCCGCAATCAGCCGCTCGACGGTGAGCGGCTGGACGGCCAGCGCGTTTTTGCGCATGCGGCAAAGCGCATCGATGATCCGGTCGCGCTGGTCAAGCGTCGCCGGCGCATAGCCGGCGAGCAGGGCGTCGAACGCCGCCTGCGTGCCGATGCGCTCGAACACGGCCGGCAGATGCGGTGCCAGTCCGTCGTCCTGCATCGCCTCGGCCAGCAGCGGCAGAACAAGCGCTTCCTCGTGCGCCGCCAGCGCATCAACGGCCTGCCGTCGGGTCGCCGCGTCCCGCAGACCGTCCAGCACCGCAGGAATCAGCGCCGGTACGCGCAGCGCCGCCGCCGATTCCAGCGCGCGCACGCGCACCTGCGGCGAGCGGTCGCGCAGCAGCCCGGCCAGCGGCTGATAAAAGCTGCGCACGCCGATCTGCCCGAACAGCCCGGCGACAGCGATCCGATGCGCATCCAGATCGCTGTCGATCAGCTCCTTGAGCCGCGCCACGGCGCGGAACATGCCGTCAATGCCGTAATATTTGACGAGCCCGGCAATCGCGGCGGTTTGCAGCTCCGGCTCCGGCTCGTCGAGATAAGCGGCGATGAACGCGAGGTCGTCCTCGCGGGCGCAAGCGGCCAGCGCGATCAGCGCCTGCGCGCGCACCGGCGTCGCCGCCGGGCTGTGCAGCAGTCTCCGCAGCGTTGGGGCCATCTCCGAAGCCGCCAGCTGCTCCAGATGCAGCAGCGCTTCCATGCTCACCTCCGGTGCGGGGTGAGCGAGCAGCGCCGGCAGATGCGGCGCGATATCGAAGCTGCCGAGCTGGCGCAAAAGGCGCAGCGCGTAGAGCGCCTGCCGCTTGTTCGGACTGGACAGAGCGTCGGTCAGCAAGCGCAGGCTGGCGGGGTCCATGAAATCCAGTTGCGCTTTTTGCCAATCATGCTTGCCTGTTTGCAGGGTGGCGAGCAGCGTGCGCAGATACGCTTTTTTCACCTTCAAGGCGGCAAAGACGCCGGCAGCCAGCAGCGCCAGCACGATGTAGCTGAGCTGGGCCGGCGCGAGCACATGCGACACGGCCAGCAAGCACAAGGCTGCGACGCCCTTGGCGCCGTTGCGGACGACGCCGTCGAGGAAGCTTTTGGCCCGGGTACGCCATTCCGGCGGAATGGGGAACATCAGCAACTGGCTGACCGAGGAATAAATCGTGTCGCCGACCACCTTGTCGCTGCCCTTAACGAGTACGGCCGTAGCCAGCACGGGCAAGGCTACGATGCCGAGGCTTCCCGCGAACAGGGCGACGGGAAAAATCAGCAGCGTCGTCATCATGCCCAAGCGGCTGATCAGCCAGCCTGACGCAAACAGCTGCACCAGCAGCGCCACAATGCCGGAAAAGCCGTAGAAGGTGCCCATAAAGCCGGCCAGCGCTTCATTTTGCAGACTTTCGCGCAGAATGCTTTTGAACTGATAGTCGATCAGCGTCAGCGAAAAGACAAGGGCGGCAGCCAGCACAGCGACATATTTCAAATACGGCACGTGCTTGAATAACCCGCCTTGACGCTCGCGGCCCGGCCGGACCGTACCCGATACAGCAGCAGACGCCTTGTCCCGCGTCGTCAGACCGGCTCCGGCTTCCGGCGCGGGCGGGTAACGCCGGCGAATCAGCGTGACCACGGCCAAAGCGGCAAGCTGCAGCCCGGCGTACACGTAGATCAGATTGGCCGTGCCGAGCAGCGGCACGAACGCTTTGAGCCCAAAGCCGCTGATGATGCTGCCGGCAATCCCGCCGCTGCCCACCAGTCCGATCATTCGCTTGGCCTTGCGCTCGTCCATCACGGCCGGCGCAAATTGCCAGAAGCAGACGATCATCAGGAAGTTAAACACGTCAAAGCCGATATAAATAACGGGAAATACCCAGATCAGATCGAGGCCGACGCCAATGCGCGACAGGCAGGCGAGCAGCGCGATGGCCGGAATAAGCGTCTGGATCAAGCGCTCCAGCCGGATTCTCGGGGCAAACCGCTGGAACAGCAGTCCGGAGACGATCATCGTCACCGCTTGCGGCAAATACATCCAGGAGAGCGCCGAGCCGCTGAATTTGCTCAAAAATAACGTGTCCGCCGCCGTCCGGCCAATGGTAGACGCTGAAGCGACGCAAAATAAATAGCCGAACAGCAGCACCGCCTTGCTGTATTCCGCGCGGTCCGCGTCAAAGGCGGCCGCAAATCTTTGTATGCTCTTGCCGGTATTCATAAGGAAGGGAGCCGCTCCTTTTGCACAAATGTCTATTATAGAAGTAACGTTCAATATACGGGCAACGTCCGCTATATGAGTAGCTTACACGCCCGTACAGGCAATGTGTAGGCAAAAAATTTACAATTGCTTAATATTTCTGCGGCGCGGAGATTGAACTATTTTAGGGTGCGTTGCACTTTATTATGCGAATGGGCACAAGCTATTGCACGCCATTCAGGCCTCATGTAAGTTAAAATTGTAGATATTAATGAAATCGTTTTCATTTTCATATGGAGGTGGGGCTGTCCAACGCGTCATTCCGGTCCGTGCGGTCCGTGTAGAAGTACCCATTTATAAGGGAGGTAATAGGAGTGTATTTAATGACAACTTCGGCTATACGAAAAGCAAACCGTCTGCTCGCGATGGCGGTAAGTCTGTTGATGCTGCTGAGCCTGATTCCGGTCGCGCTGGAAGGGCCCGATGCGCAAGCGGCCGGCTCGCAGCTGCTGTCGATGCGCAAGCCCGTGCTGGCTTCCTCGACCGAGGGCGCGAACGCCAAGGAAGGCGCTGTAGACGGCAACATCAGCTCGCGCTGGGCGAGCGTTTGGCAGATGGACCCGCAGTGGATTTACGTCGATCTTGGTTCGACAGCTAACGTCAACCGCGTTTATTTGAGCTGGGAAGGCGCTTACGCCAAGTCCTACAAGGTACAAATCTCCAGCGACGCCGTCAACTGGACGGATATGTATGCGACTACGGCAGGCGCCGGCGGTGTAAACGATCTGACCGGGCTCTCCGGTACAGGCCGCTACGTGCGCGTGCTTTGTCTGCAACGGGCGCTTCCGGATTTCGGCTATTCGCTGTACGAGTTCCAGGTCTACGGCGAATTTACGACTGCGCAGCCTCCGGCGCCAACGAACATTGCGCTGAACAAGCCGACGACGGCGTCAACTTGGGAAGTGCCGAGCTGGTCGACCGATCCGGGCGTCGTTTCGGCCGTGAAGGCGTTTGACGGCGATTATACGACGCGCTGGTCGTCCGAATCGTGGGATCCGCAGTGGATCAGCGTCGATCTGGGCAGCGTGCATACGATCGGCACCGTGATCCTGAACTGGGAAAACGCTTACGGCAAATCGTACGATATCCAGGTGTCGAACGACGGCACGAACTGGACAACTGTCTATCGTCAGCTCTACGGTCAAGGCGGCGTAGACACGATCAAGCTCAAAGCGGATGGCCGCTATGTGCGGATGTCCGGCTTTGCGCGCGGTACGGGCTTCGGTTACTCGCTATATGAGTTCGAAGTGTACGATTTCGTGAACGGCGACCCGGTTCCTCCGGTTCACATTCCCGACAAGCCGGTGCCGCAAGTTGTGAACGTGGGCGCAGGCAGCTACAAAACGAACGACATCACCACCACGACGCCCATCTATCCCGAGTATAAAACGTCCAACGTAACCGGACCGATCCCGTCCGGCGGCTGGTGGCAATCGATTCTGATCAAAAAGCTCAGCGACGGCATTGTGGCCCTGCCGCTGCGCGTGCAATACACGGACCAGGGGCTCAGCGTGATGAATCCCGGCTCCGGCTTCGTCTCGGCTGACGGCAAAACGGCCAGCACGGCCGGCGCGCCCGATTTTTATTTGATGGCAAACAACATCAATCCGCTGACGATGCTCGCCAAGGTCGACGGCTATGGCGACTACTCCGTCCGTTCCGTCCTGAGCGACGACAACAGCTTCAAAATGAAGTCGACGATCGTCAAGGGCTCTCCGTACGTATTTAATGAATTTACCGATCCGTCTTCGCCTTATCTGGTGTTGAACGGCACGGCAACGCGTTTCTTCGACGACGGCAACGCGACGATTCTCGGCAGCGAAGGCGCTACGGTGACAGCCGATCATATCGGCGTCGAAGTGACCAACGTCGACAGCGGCGGCAATAACCGCGTGCGGTCGTACGGGCTTTTTGCTCCGGCAGGCACCGTATTCAAAAAAATCAACGGCCGTCTGACCATGCAGCTCGGCAGCGGTCAGGGCTACCTGTCGATCGGTACGCTCCCTTCGGCAAGCAATCTGAACTACTATTATCAGCATGCTTATGCGTTCGTGACCGACACCCGCGCCAGCTACACGACTGAGGATGCGACGGGCCTCGTAACCACGACGTACAATTCGACTGTACAGCTCAAGCGCAGCGGGTTTTCGTCCGATTCGCTGATGTCGCTGCTGCCTACGCAGTGGAAGACGATTACTTCGGCGACGACGCTGACGACGCTGACGTATCCATCGATTCGCGGCACGATGAAGGTACATGAGGGCAATTCCTTTTACACGCAAAATAAATTCACCGGCATCATCCCGCAGTTCGGCGAGCCGACCGGCTCCACCGGCTACAACCGCGCGGACGTGATCAGCTACCTGAACAGCACGAATACGATGCTGGAAAACAACTACATGTGGGATGACCCGTATTGGGAGGGAAAAAACCTCCAGCCGCTCGCGCAAGCGGTGCTGATTGCCGACCAGATCGGCGAAACGGCGATCCGCGACAAATCGCTGACGATTTTGCGCAATATTTTGACCAACTGGTACCGTTATGACGGCGGCTGGCCGAACGATTATCCGTTCTACCTGTACTATACGCCGGAGTGGGGCGCGATGATGGGCGACGGCGGCGACCACGGCATGGCCCGCTGGCTGTCCGACCACCACTATGTGTGGGGCTACTTCATCTATGCTTCCGCAGTACTGGCTTCTTATGATAAAACGTTCCTGAACGACTACGGCGGCATGGTCGAGCAATTGATCCGCGACGTCGGCAACCCGTCCCGTACGGATTCGATGTATCCGTTTATGCGCGCATTCGATCCGTATGAAGGCGTATCGTGGGCGGGCGGCTATGGTGACAGCTATGACGGCAACAACCAGGAGGCGACCTCGGAAGCGCTGTTCGCTTATGCGGGCGAGTACTTGTGGGGCGTCATGACCGGCAACACGGCATACCGCGATGCGGGCATGTGGGTGTACGCTGTAGAAACGAACTCTGTCCTGCAATACTGGTTCAACTACGATCAGGATAACTGGCTCCCGAATTATCAGCATGGCGTAGCGGGGCAGCTGTATGGCAGCAAAAACTACTACGGCACGTATTTTGCCGCAGACGCCAACAACATTTACGGCATCCAATGGCTGCCGACAGCGCCGTACATGACGTATTTCGGCATTCGTCCGGATGCGGCGGCGCGCACCTATAACGCGTTCGTGGCCGACAAGGGCGGCTCGCAGGAGACGGGCTGGTATCACATCATTTGGCCGTTCCAGGCGCTGAGCAATCCGCAGGGCGCTTTGGCCAAGTGGGACCCGACGAAGATCGCCAACGACGACAACAACGGTAAAAAGGAATGGTCGAACACCTACTGGTTCCTGCATGCGTTCGACGCGTTCGGCACGCGTACCACTGATATCTGGTCCTCGAACTGGACGACGTATCAAATGTTCAAGAAAAACAATACGTATACCGCGAATATCTGGAACCCGACGAATACAACGCAATACGTCGTATTCCGCAACGCTTCCGGCAATATTGTCGGCACGGTTACGGTGCCTTCGATGAAAACCGTCGTCGCCAATCCGGTGAATGGCGTACAGCCTCCGGCAGCAAGCGGCCAAGCGGCGGCTCCGGTGTTCGGTCTTGCCGGCGGTACGTATAATGCAGCGCAGCTGGTGACGCTGACGAGCACGACGGCGGGCGCAACGATCCGTTATACGACGGATGGCTCCGACCCTACGGCCACATCGGCCAAATATTTGGGACCGATCAGTGTGGAGCAAAGCATGACGATCAAGGCGAAGGCGTTTAAGGAGCTGCTGAACGCTTCGGGCACTTCGACGGCTTCCTATACGATCAACGTAGCCAGCCAAGTGGCCGCTCCGGCGATTACGCCATCGGGTGGCACGTTCACAACGGCGCAAAGCGTAACGATCAGCGATGCTACATCCGGCGCCACGATCCGTTACACCACGGACGGCTCGACGCCGACAGCGTCAAGCGGCACGGTATATGGCGGAGCGTTTACGGTCTCGGCCACATCGACGATTAAAGCGATTGCTTATAAATCGGGCATGACCGATTCCGCCGTGACGACAGCTGTCATCACGATCAATACAGGCGGCAGCGGCGGCACGTACACGGCACTGTCGCGCAGCGGCTGGACGGCTACATCCAACCCGACGAGCGGCGACGCACCGGCCAACCTGCTGGATGGCAGCCTGACGACGCGCTGGAGCACGGGCGCAACGATGACGAACGGTCAATACTTCGTGGTTGATATGAAATCGGCGCAAAGCTTCAACCGCGTCGTGATGGATTCCACGAATGCAGCAAACGACTATGCCCGCGGTTATCAAGTATTTGTGTCGAATGACGGCACGAACTGGGGCAGCGCAGTCGCCAGCGGCACAGGCAGCACAGCTGTAATTACGGTCGACTTCGCCGCTCAATCGGCACGTTACATTAAAGTCGTGCAAACCGGCACCGCTTCGAGCTGGTGGTCGATCAACGAATTTAATGTGTACTCCAACGGCAGCGGCGGCGGTGGCGGCGATACGCAAGCGCCAAGCACGCCAAGCGGCTTGACAGCAACAGCGACATCGAGCAGCCAAATTAATCTGAGCTGGACAGCTTCGACCGATAATGTCGGCGTAACCGGCTACGATATTTACCGTGGCGGCACGCTGGTTGGTTCCAGCACCACAACGTCCTACAGCGACACAGGTCTGACGGCCTCGACAGCTTACAGCTACACGGTCAAAGCGAAGGACGCAGCAGGCAACGTATCGGCAGCCAGCAGCGCAGCGAGCGCAACAACGCAAGCTGGCGGCGGTGGCGGCACGTACACGGCGCTGTCCCGCACGGGATGGACGGCGACGTCCAATCCGACAAGCGGCGACGCACCGGCCAATCTGCTGGATGGCAGCCTGACGACGCGCTGGAGCACGGGCGCAACGATGACAAACGGTCAATACTTTGTGGTTGATATGAAATCGGCGCAAAGCTTCAACCGCGTCGTGATGGATTCCACGAATGCAGCAAACGACTATGCCCGCGGTTATCAAGTGTTTGTGTCGAATGACGGCACGAACTGGGGAAGCGCAGTCGCCAGCGGCACCGGCAGCACAGCCGTGATCACGGTCGACTTCGCCGCTCAATCGGCGCGTTACATTAAAGTCGTGCAAACCGGCACCGCTTCGAGCTGGTGGTCGATCAACGAATTTAATGTGTACACGAACGGCAGCGGTGGTGGCGGCAGCGATACGCAAGCGCCAAGCACACCAAGCGGCTTGACGGCCACAGCGACATCGAGCAGCCAAATTAATCTGAGCTGGACAGCTTCGACCGATAATGTCGGCGTAACCGGCTACGATATTTACCGTGGCGGCACGCTGGTTGGTTCCAGCACCACAACGTCCTACAGCGACACGGGTCTGACGGCTTCGACCGCTTACAGCTACACGGTCAAAGCGAAGGACGCAGCAGGCAACGTATCGGCAGCCAGCAGCGCAGCGAGCGCAACAACGCAAGCCGGCGGCGGTGGCGGCACGTACACGGCGCTGTCCCGCACGGGCTGGACGGCGACGTCCAACCCGACGAGCGGCGACGTTCCGGCGAACCTGCTGGACGGCAGCCTGACGACGCGCTGGAGCACCGGCGCAGCGATGGCGAACGGCCAATACTTCGTCGTCGATATGCAGTCGGCCAAAACATTCCGCCGCATCGTGATGGATTCGACGAACGCAGCTGGCGACTACGCCCGCGGCTACCAAGTATTCGTGTCGAGCGACGGCACGAACTGGGGCACGGCTGTAGCCAGCGGCACAGGCAGCACGCCTGTGATCACGGTTGACTTCTCCAGCCAATCGGCGCGCTACGTCAAAGTGGTGCAAACCGGCACGGCGTCGAGCTGGTGGTCGATCAACGAATTTAACGTGTATAACTAAGCGATCGAAAGTCCGCTGCTGTACATAGCAGCGGATGCAAAGAAAAAACCTCCAACCCCACTTTTACAGTGGTTTTGGAGGTTTTTTCGTTCTAATTCGGACAACCCTTCTTGGTTGGCCATGCGGCGCAACGCTTATACCAGCGTCGCCAAATATTCTTCAAGCTGACTGAATGTGCCCTTAAAGCCTTGTTGGAGCATATCCTTGGCGCTGTCGAATGTTTGCAGCTCCTCTTCGGTCGCATCCAGCGGCGTTCCGTGCATCGTGACGATCGTCCGGCCGTCCTGCTCCTCCAGCGACCAGGTATTGAGAATTTCCAGCGGCCACGTGGCGCTGAACGGGGCACGGACCGTGTTGCCTTCGGCGTCCGAGAAGGAATTGGTGAACACCAGCTTCTCCGGCGCAGCGATTTCGCGGTAGACGAACTTGCCCCACATGGTCTGGCCGTTAGCGCTTTGCGAATACAAGAACATACCGCCGGGCGTCAGCTCCAGCTTAGCGACATGCATGTCCCATCCCTTGGGACCCCACCACATTTTCAAATGCTCAGCTTCCGTACAAACGCGAAATACGAGCTCACGCGGCGCGTCAAAGGTGCGGGTAATGATCAATTCAGCAGGATTGGACATAGATATACCTCCGGTAAGGGTGTATGGGGTAGGCAGAACGAGCCAGCTACGGCTCGTCCTTGCGCTGCAATTGTTTCAAATAGGCTTCCAATCGGTCGAAGCGTTCCTCCCACATTTGCCTATATGCGTTCAGCCATTGATCCATTTCGATAAAAGGCTGGGCGCGCAAGGCGTAGATGCGTCGGTTGGCAACAGGCTGCACCTCGACCAGACCGGCTCCATGCAGAACGCGCAGATGCTTGGAGACCTGCGGCTGCTGCAGCGCCAATTGCTCGGCGATTTCTCCGACGGTCAAAGGGCCGTCGCGCAGCAGCTCGACGATATGCAAACGGTTAGGCTCAGAGAGGGCGCTCCAGGTGGAAACGTTCATGCTCATGCGGCTGCGCTCCTTCCTCTCAAACAGGCCCGAAGGACGGCCTGTTTCGTGTAAGGACTATATAGAAAGCTTTACGCAGCAATACCCTTGTCAGGTCGGGATACCGCTGCCTTCATCTTCTTATGATAGCACACATAGGAGCCGGCGATAATGGCAAAACCGAGAACGAATACGACAGCTCCGCTGAGGTCTGCGCCGCTGGCGACAGTCGAGTAAGCCGCACCGGCCAGATCGAAGGTCAAGCCGGCGTAAGCCCACTCTTTGACGCGCGGGAAGCCGGGGATAAGAATGGCGATCAGTCCGAGCAGCTTGGCCGCGCCAAGGAACGGCAGCAAATAAGACGGATAACCCAACTGCTGGAACAGCTCAACAGCCGCCGCCGAGGAAAACAGATCGGGAATCGAGCCGAATCCCATCAGGGCAACCAGTAAAACTGTGCAAATCCAATACCAAACCGTTACTTTTTTCATCATTCATTCGCTCCTTTATAAATGGTGGAATTTTATCGACTTGCTGGCTGCGCTGTGGCGTTACATGGTCGCCAAATGTGCTTCCAGACGGTCCAGCGTCGATTTTGCGCCTTCAACGGCACCGTATTCGCTATGGCCTGCTCCAGCTCAGCGGCTGTGCGGAACGTGGTCGTCATGTTCAGGACGGTGCCGCCGTCCTGTTCGTCGAAGGTCACAACGACATGGAAGGCGTCGTCGGCATCGCCGCCGCTGCCGTGGGCGTACACCAGCTTTTCCGGGTTGACAATTTCCTCGTAGACGATCTGGTTGTTGTAATCAACGCCGTCCGGGCCGTGCATGACGTAACGCCAGATGCCGCCGGGCTTGACGCTGATTTCCCGTACAGTGGTGGTGGTGAAGCCTGCGGGACCCCACCACCGGGGCAGATGCTCCGGATCGGTCTAGGCGCGGAACACGAGCTCGCGCGGAGCGTCCAAGGTACGGGTGATGCGGAGGATGCGACCTTCTATCGAAGTGGCGATGGTGCCGGTATTCATCAGCTGAAGTCTCCTTTCCATAAAATAGTTTGGATGTTGTGAAAACAATATACCATGCATGGAATATTCCTGTAAAGGAATATTTATAATTTATTTTAATAAGCGGAATTTAGTGCAAATCGTGCAATATGAGAATCATAGAAAATATTTATGATAAATATTTGCAATATAATGCTAACATATTTCCTATTTTGCCTCATAATGCTATATTAGATGTAAGGGCTAGTAGTGGATGGGCGGCGCTGCGATGGAACGGTTCAAGCAGCGGCACGGCAGGAAAGGAGGGCATTAGCTGAGAGGCATGGCAGCCTGCATGGAAATGAAAGCTCTTACATTTGTGGCAGCACGAGAGCATTCGCAGCTCTGGCTGCAGAGTGCGGCCTGCACACGCCGGTTAGCCGGCAGCTCCTTGTCGCGAGCCGTGAAAAGCGCGCAGGGGTGACAGCGGCTCCAGGGCCGATTCCCCGCTCCGGGAGTCGTAAGCGGTACGGAACAGCGAGTCCGCGAAGCTGCAGCGTCGTTTTGCCAGATATGAAAACGTTTACTTTATCATGAAAGGAATGAGATTGATGAAATTGGCCTCACCCAAGAAACGGAAGCGCTTCAAGCGCACGACTTCGTTTGTTGTTATTTTGTCCCTGCTGGCCGGCTTGCTATGCACGGTTGCGCCAGTAACGAGCCTGGCTGCCGACCCTGGCAAGATCGAAGCCGAGAATTACACCGCGATGAGCGGCGTTCAAGCAGAGGCCTGCTCGGAGGGCGGGCAGGATGTCGGTTATATTGAAGCCGGCGATTGGATGGATTATACGGTGAATGTGCAGACGGCGGGTACGTATACGGTGGATTTTCGCGTATCGAGCCCTTACTCCGGCACGCAGCTGCAATTGCAAAAATCCGGCACGGCCTTGGCTACCGTAACCCTTCCCAACACCGGAGGCTGGCAAACGTGGCAAACCGTAAGCGCTTCCGTCAATCTGGCGGCCGGCAGCCAGACGCTGCGTGTATACGCGGTTTCGAACGGCTGGAATTTCAACTGGATGAACTTTACCTCGGTTGCGCAGCAAGCGGCGACGCCGGTGTTTAGCCCGGCTGGCGGCACGTATACGTCGGCGCAAAGCGTGACGATCACCAGCGCAACGTCCGGGGCAACGATCAAGTACACGACGGACGGCTCGACGCCAACTAGCGCTTCCGCTACGTATACAGGCGCAATCAGCGTTGCCGCCTCGCAGACGCTCAAAGCGATCGCGACCAAATCGGGTATGACCGATTCCACCGTTGCGACGGCGTCTTACACGATCAATGCCGCTTCCGCGAATCTCGCGCTGAACAAAACGGCAGTCGCCTATTCCGTTACCGGCGCCAATACAGCCAGTCTGGCGACGGACGGCAATCCGGGCACGCGCTGGGAGTCGCAATTCAGCGATCCGCAGTGGATATACGTCGATTTGGGCGCAAGCACAACCGTGAGCAGCGTGAAGCTGGTCTGGGAAACAGCGAGCGCCAAGTCGTACAAAATTCAGGTCTCGACGAACGCAACAAGCTGGACCGACGTGTACACGCAAACGAACGGCGCGGGAGGGACCGAGACGATTTCCTTTACGCCGGCCACGGCCCGCTACGTGAGAATGTACGGCACCGTGCGCAATACGCAATATGGCTATTCGCTGTGGGAATTTGAAGTCTACGGTCAGGCTGTCTCCAAGGTAGCGGCCCCGACCTTCAACCCGGCTGCCGGCACGTATGCTTCGGCGCAAAATGTGACGATTACGTCGGCCACGTCCGGCGCAACGATCAAGTATACAACCGACGGCTCGACGCCGACGAGCGCTTCCGCTACGTACACGGGCGCAATTAACGTCGCTTCCTCCAAAACGCTCAAAGCGATCGCGATCAAATCGGGCATGACCGATTCCGACGTGTCCTCGGCAGCGTATACCATTAGTGCGGCTACGGCGGTAAATATTCCGATGACCGGGCCTTATGTGCAATATTTGGAAATGAGCCTGAGTCCGGCCGATCTGAACGGCGTGACGACGCTCAAGTCGCAAAATACGACGATCAGCCAGACGCTGCGCTACAATGTCGGCGATACGGTCACGATCGGCGTCAATTACATGGTCGAGCAAAAGCAGGTGCAGTTCCAGACGACCGACGCCAACGGCAACACCGTACAAGGCAATCCGTTGACGTTCACGGCGCGTGCCAATTCGGCCATCACCGTGCTGGTTACCGATCCGGCCGCGGCCGCGATTCCGGTCTTCACGCCGGCCAGCGGTACGTACACCTCGGCGCAAAATGTAACCATCACGACCGCGACCTCCGGCGCGACGATCAAATACACAACGGACGGCTCGACGCCATCCTCAGCTTCCGCCACCTACACCGGCGCGATCAATGTCGCTTCGTCCCAGACGATCAAGGCGATTGCCATCAAATCCGGCTTGGCCGATTCGCCGCTCGCGACCGCCTCTTATACGATTAGCGGCGCCGCCGTCAATCTGGCTTTGAACAAATCGGCGACAGCGTTTTCAGTTACCGGGGCCAACACCGCGGCTATGGCGACCGACGGCAACACCGGCACGCGCTGGGAATCGCAATTCAGCGACCCGCAATGGATTTACGTCGATTTGGGCGCAAACAATACGGTCAGCGGCGTCAAGCTGAATTGGGAAACAGCCAGCGCCAAGTCGTACAAAATCCAGGTTTCCACCAACGCAACGAGCTGGACGGATGCCTACACGCAAACGAACGGCGCAGGCAATATCGAAAATATTACGTTCACGCCGGTCACAGCCCGTTACGTGAGAATGTACGGCACCGTACGCAATACGCCTTACGGCTACTCCCTGTGGGAGTTTGAGGTGTACGGGCAAACGACGCCGCTGCCGCCTAAGGTCGACACGCCTGCATTTTCGCCTGCCGGCGGTACCTATACCTCGGCGCAAAGCGTGACGCTGACGAGCGCAACTTCAGGCGCAACGATCAAATATACCACCGACGGCTCGACGCCTACGACTTCTTCGCCGACGTACACGGGAGCCATCAATGTATCGGTAACGACAACGATCAAAGCGATGGCCATCAAATCGGGCATGACCGATTCCGATGTCGCAACGTCGACCTATACGATTTCCGCCTTCAAGGCGCTGTCTCCGATCAACGGGCAGATGGTGACGAATACCCGCACCCCGGTTCTCACGTGGGAAGCCAAATCGGGCGCGACGAAATACGAGGTGTGGATCAACCTCTCCCGCACGGATTACGATTGGAACGCATCGGGTAACCTGCTTGACCGTTACACCAAGGTCGGCGAGGTGACGGGCACCAGCTTTACCGCGCCTTCGCTGGTCGACCGCTGGACCTACAAATGGTACGCGGTAGCCGTGGACGGCTCCGGCAACAAAAGCCAATCCAGCATCGGCCAGTTCAGCGTGTACTTGCCGTATATCGAGCAGGTCGCCGACGGCATCAATCTGATTAACGGCATGCGCGATTTGAACAAAAACGGCTCGATTCAGCCCTATGAGGATTGGCACAATCCGATCTCCACGCGCGTCGACAACCTGATGTCGCTCATGACGAACGAGGAGAAAATCAACCAGTTGTTCTTCTCGCCGGATACGATTGACGCGCTGAATGCGCAGGCCGGCTTTGTTTTCTCCTATGGTACACAGGACTTTATTACACAGGCGCAGACCAAGGTAGCGCAGACGCAGCGATTGGGCGTGCCGATTGCTTTTACGGGCGATAAAATCCACGGCTGGAAAACGATCTTCCCGACCGAGCTGGGCCTTGCGGCAACCCGCAACCTCAACCTGGCCTGGCAGGTTGGCGATCTGCAGCGCAGAGAGCAAAAAGCGTGGGGCTTCACCGGCTCGCTGTCTCCGCTGGCTGAAGTAGATACGAAAGTGCTGTATCCGCGCTTTCAGGAAGGCACCGGTGAGAACGCCGAATATTCCGCGGCGATGGTCCGGGCGATCATTACCGGCATGCAAGGCGGACCGGAAATCAATCCGAAATCGATGATGATTACCGTCAAGCACTGGCCGAGCCAGGGCGCGGGCGGCGAACAGACGATTACGTATGACAGCACCACGATCAAGTGGCATATGAAAACGTGGTATGCGGCAATGGACGCTAATCCGGCTACGGTCATGCCGGGCTACGGCGGAGCTCCGTTCCTGGATCCGACCGGCCAAGGCGCAGGCACAAGCAAGCCGACGCTGGACTATCTGCGCAATGTCATCGGCTTTAACGGCGTCGTCATGACGGATTGGCTTGCTTCGGCAACCGACACGTCGGTCAAAAGCATCAACGCCGGCAGCGACGTGATGGGCGGCGCGATGGCTTCGGGCACCGATTTTAACGCGCTGATCAGCTCCGTCGGTTGGACGCGCTTGAACGAAGCGGTGCGCCGGGTGCTCGATCTCAAGTTCCGTCTCGGTATGTTCGAGAACCCGTACGGCGATCCGGACTATCCGACGACGATCTGGCACAGCACCGAAAGCAACAACATCGTTACTGAAGCGGCGCGCCAATCGCTGACGCTGCTCAAGAACAACGGCGTTTTGCCGCTGAAGCCGAATAACGGCGATACGATCGTGGTAGCCGGCCCGCGCGCAACCAGCGACGATATGGCTAACGACAACATTGCCAACGTCATCTGGCAGTCGATCTATCACGATAACCCGGCCGCCAAATCGTATTTCCAAGGCATCAAAGACCGCGCCGGCAGCGGCGTGAACGTGGTCAGCGACGCAACGACAGCCAAAGCGGCAGTCGTCGTACTCGGGGAAAAAAGCTACACCCACGGCACCGAATGGCCGGATAAGCAAATTACGTTCCCGGCCGATCAGATTGCCGCCATCGACAAGTACTACAACCGCGGCATTCCTGTCGTAGCCGTCATCGTCATGCCGCGTCCTTACGTGCTGACCGACATTCTCAGCAAATGCGCGGCAGTCGTCGTTGTGTATCGTCCGGGCAACGGCGGCGGCACAGCTACCTCCCAGCTGCTGTTCGGCGATTATACGCCTAAGGGCAAATTGCCGTTCCAGCTTCCGCGCTCGGTCGATCAAGTCGGCACCGACGTGACCACCAACCAACTGGAGCAGTGGGATTTGCCGTATGATCTTGGTGCAACCGAAGCGGAGCGTACGCAAATCCGCAACTATATCAACAACAATCAATCCGTTCCGACCAACTTCGGCAATCCATTGTTCCCTTACGGCTTCGGCTTGCAGAGCTTTACACCGTCTTCTTGATCGCAATTTCAAAAGCTGTTCCACAACGCCCTCCGACGAGCCGTCGGGGGGCGTTGTGCGTCGCCGTGCGTCCCGCCATGCGAGCCGGGCTGCGCAACCCGTTGCGTGTTCGTTACCAGAGCAACGCTTGCCAACGGTCGTGGGGCCGTGGGCGACGCAAAGTACCCGTGATGAACGGCGGCGCTTTGGGCGTCCTTATAAGGGCCAACTTTTTTTGCAAATAGGCGAGTTGATGTGATCTTTTTCACAATGCCCATGCAGTCGGCGCGTTATACTGAAACCATCAAGAACGGGGAGATGATCCAGATGATGAACTGGTTAAGAACAAACAAATACGCTGCGGCGCTGCTCACACTGGTACGGCTGTATGTAGGGTATGAATGGCTGATCGCCGGCTGGCACAAAATCACCGGAGCCAAAGCCTTCGATGCCACCGGCTTTCTGAAAAACGCCATCGCCAAGCCGGTGCTCGAAACGGGCACCACCGATGCGGTGTATCCGAACTTCGTCGCTTTCCTGAAGCATTTTGCGCTGCCGAACGTCAAGCTCTTTAATGTGCTGGTCCCTTGGGGAGAATTGCTGGTCGGACTGGGCCTGATTCTCGGCTGTCTGACCACCGCCGCTGTCTTCTTCGGCCTGTTAATGAACCTGATGTATATGCTGGCCGGTACCGTAAGCACGAATCCTTGGCTGTTCGCTCTGGGCGTCATCGTGATCGCCGCGGGAGCCAACGCGGGCAAATTCGGCGTCGACTATGCGGTGCTGCCTTACCTGCACAAATGGTTTGACAAAGCCTGGGAGCGCCTGTTCCACAAGCCCAAAGGCGGCTTGACTCATTAACCTTAAAGCAACCTTCCCTCAAATGCAGCAGACGGATGCAGCAGACAGGTACAGCAGACAGGTACAGCAGACAGGTGCAGCAGACGGGATACGCCGAAAGACCGGGAGCGCAAGCTTCCGGTTTTTTGGCTTGGTCCGCCGAATGGTGGTGGCATAACGCTCAGGAGCCGCGCGCACGGTGAGATCCTTGGCTGTTCGCTTCGGGCGTCATCGTGATCGCCGCGGGGCTAAGGCGGGCAAGTTTGGCGTCGACTATGCGGTGCTGCTTACCTGCACAATGGTTTGATGAAGCCTGGGGCGCTTGTTCCACAAGCCGAAAGGTGAATTGTCCTGTGGGAGTGGACGTTTTTCCGATTTTGTCTTTTCAAAAGAAGACACGGTCTCCCCCTGCATGCTCACGATTTTGGAATCGTTGGATCGCCCGTATTTAGTATATATGATCATCTATGCGCCTATATATTGTGTTTTCGGAAAAAGGGGAGTCGAGAGGATACCTATACCTTCATGTCCACTATTTAAAAGACAAATCGCACAAAATGTCTACTGGGAGAGGACGTATGCCGCGTACCCCTGCCCCTTGGCGCAATCACGCCGCCCCGATGCCAAAAAACGCGGTTTGCCCAACCAGCCTGCTGCCAAGCTGCTCAGGCGCGCCGCGCCCTCTTTTTATAGCAGGTCCTGCGACCTGTCTTTTGTAAGCTTGCACCGCGCCGGGTGGCGTCGTCGTCAGGAAACCGGCTTTGCGTCAAATCCGGCAAATTTCCCGCGGACAGGCGGGGAACGACGGGCACTGGCAGATGGATTTTAACTGATTTAACGATTTCACCAAGAGGCAGCCGCCTTCGATTTCGACGATGCCGTCCGCTTTCAGATCGCTGAGCATCCGATTGACGCTCTCGCGGGTCGCGCCGATGAATTCGGCCAATTCCGTATGGGTCAGCTTCATCGTGATGCGGATACCCTCCGGGGTAACGACGCCGCAGGTATTGCACAGCCGGATCAGCGTCGAGGCGAGAGCGCCGGGTTTGCCGAAGAGCAGCAAATCGCGGAATTTGGATTGCGTGGTCCGATGCTGCAACGCCATCCATTTGGTAAAAGCGACGGCAAAGTCGCCATGCCGGTGCAGCAAAATTTCCAGATCCTTTTCCTGAATGACGCCGAATTCCCCGTCCTCCATCATAACGGCGCTGTACTCGTACACGCTGCTGCCAGTCAGACCCAGCTCACCGAGCAAATCGCCGCGCCGTTGGATGGTCAGGTTGACGGTTTTGCCGTCCTCGGTCGTTTTCGTCACTTTGACGCTGCCGGAACGAACATAATACAGCTTGCCCGTGGCGTCGCCTTCCCAGAACAGGCGCTCGCCGGCTTTCGCTTTTTTCGGATACATCAGCTCCTCCAGCAGTCCAAAATGCTCCTTGGTAAAAAATGCAGCCGCTCCCCAAGCCGTCGCAGCCTCGCAGCCCGCCGTGCCTCTGCAATCTGAATTCATCGTCATCGTCATTTCCATTCCGCCCTCTCATGTTCATCTCTTGCTTCTATCATAACGCGCGCCAACGCGGCTTCCCATCGGGTAATCCCCTGAATATGCAGCTGGCATTCCCTGATCTTTCCATGAGAAAAATCACACCGTTTGGCCGCACAACGTCAGGAGCGTGTGCGCAAACGCATAGCATGGGGCGTTCTTCAGGCTCATGCGCTTTGCGCGAAACGGTCTTTACCGGCCTTTGCCGGTGTTTGCCGGGCCTTTGCCGCCTCGCTGGCGCCGGGCTCTTGCGGACCTCGACAGGCTTTGTCGGGCATTGAACATGCAGCGGCGGGTTGTACGGCGGGATTAGCGCGCCAGCTTCTGCTCCGCGGGGGAATTCCCTTAGAGATTTCTCATGGTATTCCCCGAATGCAATCGAACCGCCGCGGGATTACAATAGAATCAGAGAAACGGCGGGAAGGACGCCGTGGATGAATGTCGACAGACAGGCAGGGGGGAAGCGTTATGGATAGCTTTGAGGCGCAGCTGCTGGGTGAGCTGGAACGGTTACGCGTCGAAACCGGCAGCGATGTGGCGGCTTACGCCGCTCCGGCCCGGCGGTCGCCGTTATGGGGCTGGGTGCGGGTGGCCGGCGAGGTCGGGCGGCGGTTTGTCCGGATGGCGGTGCAGCCGGGACGGGGGCTGGTTGGCGCTGCGCTGCGCACCGGCCGTGCGGTCGTGCTTGATCGGCATCGCGATGCCGCCGATTTGCGGCGTGAAGACGCCGCGCTGCTATTGACAGAGCGGCTGATTGCGGCTGCGGCTGCGCCTGTGCTGCGGGACGGTCATGCGGTTGGCCTGCTGCTGCTGGCTTCGCGCAGGGAGCGCGATTACGGCGTGGACGATGTGCGCTTGCTCACGGAGTCGGCGTTGCGGCTTGGCGAGACTTCAGTCGCAGGAACGATGTAAGGCCGAAGCCCGGTGAGGATATTCGGCGTTTATGCTACAATAACGGCATGAGGGTATTGGGTATTTTAGGAAAAGAAACGAGGTGGCTTGATGAAGCTGGTGATTGTGGACGATCATGCGGTGGTTCGCTCTGGTCTGGCCTCGCTGCTGAACGGCAAGCACGGGATCGAGATTGTCGGCGAAGCGGCTGACGGCGACGAGGGGATCGCCAAGGTGCTGGCGCAACGTCCCGACGTGGTGCTGATGGACCTCAGCATGCCTCACGGCAAGGATGGCTTGACGGCAACAGCCGAACTCAAGCAGCAGGCGCCGGAGGTGGCAGTGCTTATTTTGACCATGCACGACGATGATGAATATTTGTTTCGGGCCATTCAGGCCGGAGCTTCGGGTTATATTCTCAAAAGCGCTCCCCACGACGAGCTCGTCGGGGCGATTCAATCGGTCGCCGCGGGTGACGCCTATTTGTATCCGACTGCAACCAAAAGGCTGATGAACGAATATCTGGAGCGGCAAAAAAACGGCGAGGCGGCTGCCGAGGTGCTGTCCGAGCGGGAAAAAGAGATTTTGAGCTGGACGG
This sequence comes from Paenibacillus athensensis, assembly GCF_004514475.2. GTDB lineage: Bacteria > Bacillota > Bacilli > Paenibacillales > NBRC-103111 > Paenibacillus_AL > Paenibacillus_AL athensensis. The sequence continues at coordinate 114,237 of NZ_MYFO02000003.1, forward strand.
CCAAGGGCTACTCCAATAAAGAAATTGCCGAAAGTCTGGTGCTCAGCGTCAAAACCGTGGAGACCCATAAGGCGAACCTGATGGAGAAGCTTGGTCTGAAAAGCCGGCCGGAGCTGATCAAATACGCGATGAAGAAAGGGCTGTTGAACTTTGAATAGCGAATCGCATGCGCGCTTGGCACCCGGGACGATCGGGGGCAATGTTCAATTCCTGCTGTCGCGGCTCGAAGGGGAGCCGGTGGATCCACAATTGCGCGAGGAGCTGCGGCATTCGCTGCGGCAGTTGGCCGACGTCAAGCTGGCGCTCGACGAGTCGTCGATTGTGGCGCTGACGGACCGCAAGGGAACCATTTTGTACGTGAATGACAAGTTCTGCGAGATTTCGCGCTACAGCCGTGACGAATTGCTCGGTCAGGATCATCGGATTATCAATTCCGGCCATCACCCCAAAAGCTTTATGCAGGAGCTGTGGCGTACAATCGGCGCGGGCCGCATCTGGCAGGGCGATGTGAAAAATCGGGCCAAAGACGGCTCGCCGTATTGGGTGCATACGACGATTGTCCCGTTCGTGGACGAGGCGGGCAAGCCGTATCAATATTTGGCGATCCGCAACGATGTGACGCGGCTGAAGCAGGTCGAGGAGGATTTGCAGCAGCTGACGGTTGATTTGATGCAGGTGCAGGAGGAGGAGCGTCGGCGGTTCTCGCGGGAGCTGCATGACGGGATCGGGCAAAGCCTGTTCTCGCTGCTGATTCAGATTGACCGGATTCTCAGCGAGGAGCCCCGGGCGGACATTGAAGCGGTTCGCGGCAGCATTTCGGGCATTATTGAAGAGGTGCGCGGGCTGGCCTGGGAGCTGCGGCCGTCCGTGTTGGACGATCTGGGGGTCGTACCTGCGGTGCGTACGTTTCTCGACAACTATTCCCGGCACTACGGGATTGCGATTCAGTTTACGAACGAGCTGCGCGGGCGGCTGGGACTGGAGACGGAAACCGCAATATACCGGATCATTCAGGAGGCTTTGACGAATGTGATGAAATATGCGCAAGTCGATGAAGCGGACGTGGGTATCTACGACCGCGGCGAAGCGGTCGAGGTGCGCGTCGCGGATCGCGGACAGGGATTCTCGCGCGCGGGCATGGGCAAGGGCGTGGGGCTGTTCAGCATGGAGGAGCGGGCGAAGTCCGTGGGCGGCCAGCTGCAGGTGAGCTCGGCGCCGGGGGAAGGCACATGCGTGACGCTGACGGTGCCGCGCAGCCGTAACTGACGGCGCGGGCCGTCCGGGCTGCCGCACAACGGCTGCGGCGATGTGGCCGCCGACGTGTCGAGCAGGCTGCAGGGGGGGCGCGTGAGCGGCGGCAGGCCGGCCCCGCGGCCCGCGGGGAGCGAGCACGCGTGTCGAGCAGGCCGCAGGGGGGACGCGTGAGCGGCGGCAGGCCGGCCCCGCAGCCCGCGGGGAGCGAGCACGCGTGGCGAGCAGGCCGCAGGGGGGACGCGTGAGCGGCGGCAGGCCGCTACAGCTCGGCGCGGTTGCGGCCGCGGGCCTTGGCCCGGTAGAGCGCTTCGTCGGCCCGGGCGACGAGCGCCCGAGGTCCGACGGCTCCTGCGGGCCGTACGGCTCCGGCCGCCGGGCTGACGGCTGCGCAGCCGATGCTGACCGTGACGACGTTCAGCACGGTCGAGCTGGCATGCGGCAGCCCTTCGTCGCGGACCGCCTCGACCAGCAGGCGCGCTGTTTCCAATGCGGCTTCTGCATTGGCGCCCGGCGCGATCAAAGCGAATTCCTCGCCGCCGTAGCGGGCCAGGAAGCCCTGACGCACGCTGCGGCGCAGCGCATTCGCAACCGCGCGCAGGCATTCGTCTCCGCCCAGATGGCCGTACGTATCGTTGAATAGCTTGAAATGGTCGATATCGATCATCAAAAGCGCGAGCGGATGCCCGTTTTGCCGGGCCTGCTCCCACTCATGCAGCAGCATGTCGTCGAACAGCCGACGGTTGGCGATTCCGGTCAGCGCATCTTGCGTGGCCAGGCGCTCCAGTCGGCTATTTTGTTTTTCCAGCCGTCGTTCCTTATGCTTGCGGTCGGTAATATCGGAGAATATCGAGACGTAATGCGTGACGGAGCCGTCGTCGTCCCGCAGGGCGGTAATATGCTGCCATTCGATGAACGTTTCCCCGTTTTTGCGCTTGTTCCAGATTTCTCCTTGCCACTGCCCCGATGTTCGCAGCGATGTCCACAGCTCCTGATAAAAATCCGCTTCATGCAGTCCCGACTGCAAAATCCGCGGGTTTTGCCCGCAAACCTCCTTCAGCGTGTACCCGGTCAGCACCGTGAAGGCTTCGTTGACATAAACGATGCGGTTGCCGCTGTCAGTGACGATGACGCCGTTAGGCGTTTTTTCGACGATTTGAAAAAAGACGTGCAGGTCTTGCGGAACTTTGAGCATGGAAGCCACCTCGGGTCATTTGCTGATCTCTTCTATTATACATTTTATTCGACAAAATTCGATGAAAATACCAGCCTTCAGCGCGGATTTTGGACATTTATTTTCCAGGCTAAAAGGGGGCGGGCTTATTTTTTAACAGGATGCAAGTGATTTTTTTCACAACCGTGGGCAGAGAGCTGCTGTACAATGAAGGCAAGAGGAAATGGAGGGGATGCGTCATGAACGAGCGGTCGGCGGGTGCAGCGGATGCGGCGGGTACGGCAGGTGCGGAGGTTGCAGGTGCAGCGGTTGTGTCAGGTGCGGCAGGTGCAGCGGTTGCGGAGGTTGCAGGTGCAGTGGTTGCGTCAGGTACGGCGGGGAATGCGATAGAGCACGGGCGCAATGAGCAGGAGCTGGAGACGTATGGTGCGGCAGTGTGCCGGCACTGCGGCGCGGAGCTGCCCGCGTTGGCGGAATGTTATCCGACGGAGTGCGCGCGCTGCGGCGGCAGGCGGTTTTATGCGATCCGCGAGATGCCGCGTCGACGGTCGGAGCCTGACAAAGCGGCGTTTCTGCCCGATGTTGGCGTGATCGACGATTATACGTTGTAAACGGCGGTGCGATGAATCCGGATGCCCGGAAAGGAGATGGCGGCGATGCGGTTTATTTTCCACGGCAGACACATGGAGGTTACAGAGGCGTTGCAGACGTATGCGGAGCGCAAAATCCGGCGCGCGGCCACGATCGCTCCCTGTGAGGAGGCGGTTGTGACGTTCAGCGTGAACCGGCACAAGCAGCATACGCACCGGGTCGAGGTACTGCTGAGGCTGGACGGCGCGGTTTTGCGGGCCGAGGAGGATACGGGCGATATGTACGAAGCGCTCGATGCGGTAGCCGACAAGCTGGAGCGCAGGCTGCGCAAGCTCAAGGAGAAGCTGCGCCGGCGCGGACGGCGAGGTGCGGAAGCGGGGCCTGAGCCGATGGAAGCGGTGCGGCTGGACGACGAGGAGGCGTTTGCGATCGCGCGGGTGAAGCGGGTGCAGCTCAAGCCGATGGATATTGAGGAGGCGATATTGGAGCTGAATTTGCTGGACCACAGCTTCCACGTTTTTGTGAACGGGGCGACGCAGGCGACGGAGGTCGTTTACCGGCGGCATGACGGCACGTACGGATTAATTACTTCATGACGGCGGCGCGCCGGTTCCGTGAGCGGAGCCGGCTTTCTTTGTCGCCAATGTCATCATAAAAAAGGGGCGGTACGCATGTATGAGGAAACGCTGGAGCTGGCCAATGCGCTGACGGAAAAAAAGAAACGGCTGATGAAGCAGCGTCCGCTGCGCTACCTGCTGGCTGCCGGTTTGGCCGGCGCTTACGTCGGGCTGGGCATCGCGCTGATTGTATCGGTGGGCGCGCCGCTGTATGCCGCTCACTCGCCGTACACGTCTACCTTGATGGGTGTCTCCTTCGGGGTGGCGCTGACGCTGGTGCTGTTTGCGGGGGCGGAGCTGTTCACGGGCAACCATCTGCTGTTTACGATCAGCTCCTTGTCCGGCCGGACGGCATGGCGCGATACGCTGGCGAGCTGGGGGCTGTCCTATGTGGGCAACCTGCTCGGCGCGCTGGCGTTATGCGGACTGTTGGTCGGGGCGGGGATTTTTGCACAGGCTGGACCCGATCATTTGCTGATGGCGACAGCGGTCAAAAAAATGCATCTGACGACTGCGCAGTTGTTTTTCCGCGGCATTCTGTGCAATTGGCTGGTTTGTCTGGCCGTCTGGACCGGGCTAAGGGTCAAAAGCGAGGCGGCCCGGCTGGTGCTGATCTGGTGGATGCTGTACGCCTTCATCGCCACCGGCTACGAGCACAGCGTCGCCAATATGACGGTGCTGAGCCTGGCGCTGCTGCTGCCGCATCCGGCAACGGTCACGCTGGGCGGCTGGCTGCACAATATGGTGCCGGTGACGCTCGGCAACATCGTGGGCGGCGCGCTGTTCGTCGGCACGGCATATTGGCTGATCAGCCCCGTGCGCAGCGCCCGGAAGCCGTCTGCGGCCGGGGAGGGCGAACGGGCGGAGCGGATCGCCGAACCGCAGACGGCTGAGCAGACGCCGGCCGCTGTAGGCGAGTCGGCGGAAGGGATTGCGGCAACGACAGCGGCGCTGGCGCTGGTTGCCGCGCCGGCTGCGGCTGGGCCGCGCAGCAGCGCCCAAGGGCGGACCGCTACCGGCGAACCCGAAACGGCCGGCAGTACCCACGGTCGAACTGCTACCGGCGAACCCAAAACGGCCGACAGCACCCACGGTCGGACCGCTACCGGCGAGCCCGGAACGGACAGCAGCCCGCACACGGCCGGGTAGGCGTGGCGGGCTGCTGCAGGCTGTTGCGCGAGGACTGGTGGCGCGCTAGAGCATTTTTTTGAACACCTGCCGGATGACGTCGCCGCGGCTGATGATGCCTACGAGCACGCCGCGGCGTTCGACTGGCAGCTTTTTGATTTGCTTTTTGCCGAGAATCGCGGCCACTTGTTCCAGCTCCTCGTCGGCTGAAACGACAATGACCTTTTTGCGGGCGATGTCCATGACCGGAACCTTGAGCAGCTTGTGGGCGCGCGATTCAAAATCCTCGATATCCCCTTTAAACACCGCGGTATGATAGACAAAATCGACGACCAGGTCCTGATGCTTGCCGATATAGCGCATAATATCGCCATCGCTGATGTAGGCGACGATTTCGTTGCGTTCGTTAACGACCGGCAAGCCGCTGATCCGATGATCGATGAATTTCTCGATCACCGCGCGCACGGAGTCGTGCTCCTTGACCTTGTATACCTGCGTAATCATGATGTCCTGCGCTTTCATCCGTTTCGTCCTCCCCTGTGTTCATGCTTGTAACGCCGGTGTTGTCCGGCATCGTCCCGGCATTGGCCGCTTGCTCCAGCGCTTCCCCTTGCGGCTGCGGCAGCCGCCGTTTACAGCGGCGTCACTGACGGTTCCTCCGGTTCGCCCGTCCCTTTTTTCCGATCCGACAGCTTGATCGCATGCAGGAAAAAGCTGAGCACGGCCCCGGCAATAATAAAGACCAGGCCGAGCAAATAGACGCTGTGCAGCGATTCGACGAGCGCGTTCTTCATTATCGGCAGCAGGGCGCTTTTGAACGCCTCCGGGAATTGGGCCAGCGCTTCGGGACTCAGCATGACGGAGAATAGCGTCTGTGGGTCTTTTTCAATCGTTGCCGTTAGTTGCCCGACCAGTTGACCGGCCTCGGCCGGCATTTGCTGCAGCTTGGGCAGCAGCTCCTCGTTCAGCAGCGTGCCCGAACGGTGGTTCATCACCGCGCCGAGCACCGTCATTCCGAATGTGCCGCCGATTTGCCGGAAAAACTGGCTCGACGACGTCACCACACCCAGCTCGGATTTCGGGAATTCCTCTTGCAGCACAAGCGTCAGCAGCGGCATCACGAGGCCCATGCCTAGGCCAATGATCATCATGTAGGAGGATGCGGTCAGCTTGGACGTATCCATGCCCATCGTCGTCAGCAGCAGGAAGCCGGCTGCCATGATGACCATGCCGATGATCATTTGCGGCTTGACGCCGAGCTTTTGCACGATTTGTCCGCCGATGACGCTGGCGACGATCATCGTGATCATCATGGGCGTCATCACGGTGCCGGAAGCCGAGGCGCTGATGCCGACAATGCCTTGCATGAACAAGGGCACAAACATGATGGCGCCGAACATGCCGATGCTCATCAGAAAGCCGATGCTGTTGATCATGGAGAAGGTGCGGTTGCGGAACAGCCTTGTCGGCAAAATCGGCTCATCCGCGCGCGCTTCAACCAGGACGAAGGCGATCAAAAACGCTGCAGCGACAACGAGCAGCCCGATAATCTGCCACGAAAGCCAAGCGAAATCCTTGCCGCCGAACGTCAGCGCAAGCAGCAACGAGACGACGCCGATGATCATGGTTGCCATACCGGCAATGTCGAATTTCACTTTGCCCTGCGCTTTATGCTTGGGCAGTGCCGTAGCAATCAGCAGCGTAGCAACGATACCGACCGGCAGGTTGATGTAAAACACCCATTCCCAGCTCATCGAATCAACGATCCAGCCTCCGACCTGCGGGCCGATGACCGAAGAAAGCCCGAAGATGGCACCAAAAACGCCCTGCCATTTGGCCCGCTGCTTGCCGGTGAAAATATCGCCGATAATAATCATCGCCATTGGCATCATGATCCCGCCGCCGATGCCTTGCACCGCCCGGAACAGGATGAGCTGGGTCATGTCCTGAGCCATGCCGCATAAAGCCGAGCCGAGGATGAAAATAACGAGCCCCGACACGTACACGGCTTTGCGGCCAAGGAGATCGGCCAGCTTGCCTGCGACCGGCACGACGACAGTCGACGTCAGCATGTACGCAGTCGTCACCCACGCCATCAGGCTCAAGCCGCCCAGTTCGCCGACAATGCGCGGCATGGCCGTGCCGACAATCGTGCCATCCAGCGCGCCGAACAGCATGGCGATCATCAGGCCGGCGATCAGCAAGCCCCGCCGCTCCTGGTGTTCCCCAGGGGGCTGATCTTTTTCCAAAGAAGCTGTCATAAGGAATATCCCTCCGTTTGTATTTCCTGCTAGGATCAACTGCTTTCATATATTTCAATAGTTTAAATATATCACAAGTTAACATTTATCTCTACTGCATTTGGACGTCTTCAGGTTGCTTGGCCGTGACCTGGAAAGCGGACAATCGCTGTGCGTAAAGGCCGGCTCCGCTATCGGAAGGGGAGCAGCCTATTCGGGTGAGGCTGCATCTAGTTTACCGTTTTACGGAAAGCCGTATGCGGATGCGGCCAAGCCGCCCGGCCAGGGAGCGGCAGGCGCTTGCCGCACTGCGCTGTTCGTGGGAGCAACGCGAATTCCCGGGCCCGCGGGCTGCTTGACACCCGGAGCAGGAAGCGCCTAGTATGGGGTAATAAGAAAAGACAGGCCCGGGCGCGGGAACGGATAGGAGGAAGGTCATGGACGTTGACGTCGAGCGCTTTCACGATGCGCTGCAAGCGCTCAGGCGCGCCGTAGAGGCCGAGTTGTTGCAGGAAATACAGGCTCAGATTACCGGGCCGCAGATGTTTATGCTCTATTACATCAATGAGCTGGGGCCTTGCAAGCTGACCGAGCTGGCGGACAAGCTGGAGGTCAAGCCGAGTGCGGTCACGGTGATGATCGACCGGCTGGAAAAGGCCGGGTATGTCGAGCGGACGCACGATACGGTCGATCGGCGAGCGGTGCGAGTCGCCGCTACGCCGATCGGGCGCGAGGTTCTGGCCAAGGCGGTCGCCAAGCGCAATGAGATTATCGGCGGGTATTTGTCGCGGCTGGGACCCGGCGAGGCGCTGCAGGTCACGGAGCTGCTGGAGCAGATGGTGCGGCAGCCGCAATCGGCGGAAGGACTCTAGGGCCGCGCAGGGCTGTGGTTGGATGCTGACGACCGTCCCGCCAGCCCGCCGAAGTCAACGGGCAATCAGCGGTCCGCCGAACCGAGCGCATGAGCGAGCCCCGGACGAAGTCTATGAAGGAGTGTAGCGATATGAAACGATATTCGGAGATGAGTCCGCAGGAGCTGCAGGCAGCAATCGCCGCCCTGGAGAAGCAAATGCAGGCGGCCGAGTTTCCAAGCCAGCTTGCCGTGCTGGAGAGCAAGCTGTTGTTCGCCCGGGCGTATGCGCTGTCGCCGACGGATTTTCCGCCCGGCTTGTACGCGGTGAAGGATCGCGAGCAGCCGATGCGCGTCGATTATTTGAATGGCGTGATGGCATGGGGGACGATGGACGGCGAGGAAATCAGCGTGCCGATTTCCGCCTTGCGTCCTGTCTGAGCTCCTTCCTGCGAGGGGCGGCGCTGAACCTTTCGCTTGCTTGAAGCGTCTATTAAATACTTGAATGGTAAAGGAGCTGTCAGGATGCAACCAGTAACAAATCGTTTTCACAAACGCCGGCCGTCTTGGGTCCGCGTTCCTATTGTCATCGCGTTGGCCGCAGCTTTGGGCAGCGCTCTGCCGGCTGCTGGTTATGCGGCAAGCGACGCGGCTGCGGCGGTTGAGACAGCTGCGCCCATCCAGCTGAAGACGCTTAACGTGCAAATCGCCGGGCAGCGCACAGAGGTGCCGGGCGGCATTTCGAACGACGGAGACTCGTACGTCGGGCTGGCTTTTCTCAGCGACAAGCTGGGGCTGACAACGGCTTGGGACGGCGATACGCGCACCGTTTCCGTCAGCAGCGAGAGCAAAACCATGAACATGCACAATGAAAGCAGCATATATGAGCTGAACGGCCATGAATTCTACGGCGTGCTGTCACCGTACATTATTGAGGGCAGCACGTATGTGCCGCTGCGTTTTGTACTGGAGCAAATGGGGTTCCACATCGGGTATGATGCTGCCGAGCGTCTGATTACGATTGAGCCTGTACAGGAAAATGCGTTGCAGCTGCGTAACGAAACGATTGACGATTCCTCCGAGGGGCGGACGATCACGATTCAATATCCGCAAATCGAAGGCTGGGCCGATGCTCAAGCGAGCGGCAAAATCAACGCTTTTCTGAAGCAGCGGGCGCTGCAGGCGCAATCGGACGCGCATGCGCTTTACAAGGAGGCGACCGACGGGCTTTCCGACGAGGATCGGCAATTTCCTTTTGAAGATACGCTGAATTACCGCATTACCTACAATCAGGACAACAAGCTGAGCTTGTATTTTGAAACCTACAACTACACGGGCGGCGCGCACGGTATGTACGATATGGAGGGGCATACGTTTGACCTGACCACGGGCGAGGAACTGACGCTGCAGCAAGCGGCGCTGGGCAACCCGGGTTACAAGGCGATCATTAATCGGGAAATCAACGAGCAGTTGGCGGAACGCGACTACGATTTACTGGAGTCGTTCGATACGATCGGCGACGAGCAGCGATATTTTTTGCAGGACGATCAGATTGTTGTCTATTTCGGTTTATATGAATATACGCCATACGCTGTAGGCATGCCCGAGTTTCAAATTCCGGTAGCGATGTTTGGTAAGCCGGCGGAAAGCTGATCTGCGGCAACGAGGCGCCTTAGGGCGCTTTTTTGCGTTCAGGGGGAAAATCCGCACAGTAAACGGGTGCATCTTGTAGAAGCGTAGTGTAGAATAAAAGAAAAAGCTGCTGGAGGATGTTTGTGCAATAAGGGACCGATTGCAGGAGAGGGGGAGAAGATTGAATCGAAAAATGGCAGAGTGGCTGCTGGTTGTCGCTGTCATGCTCATCGTGAGCTTTGTGCCTGCGCTGGCTCACGCGCAAGACCGTTTGCCGTCAGGGACCTCATGGACAAGCTCGGGAGCGGGCGTATACTCGGTTACGGATGCAACTTACGGAGTTACGTTAACGTATGATATCAACAATTCCAGCGTCTGGAACGGACAAAGCTGGGACTTCGGCACCACGGCGGCAGATGCGGCGGATATTTCCTATAGCTGGACGTACTCGGGGCTGCATGCCTGGTTCCACGCATCTGCTAATCTCAAATCGTATGTCGAGCATAACGGGGTTCGCACGACGACAACGCTGTATAATCAGAGTGTATCCGGATTTTTTAACGGGTCCGGCGTTTCCAGCTTTCATGTTGTCGCCGGGGACAAATACGGCTTCACCATCTCCGGGGAGAATTATGATTACAACAGTATTTTGCGGGGTACCGTGGGCATTTCCACCGCGCCGGTGATCGAGTCAGCCATGACCGGGACCACGGGCGGCGACGGCTGGTATACGTCGAATGTCGGGCTGAGCTGGACGCTGAGCGATCCGGCCTCCGGAACGATCACATCCACGGGATGCGATCCTGTGTCTTTGGCGACGGATACGTCAGTGAGCGGTGTGACGTATGCGTGTACCGCCTCCTCTGCAGGCGGGAGTTCCACGAAGAGCGTAACGATCAAACGGGATACGACGGCTCCCGTCACGACGGACAACGCGCCGTCCGGCACGGCGTTGTCTAACGTTCAGGTGGATTTGTCGGCAAGCGACGCCGCCTCCGGGGTAGCCGCTACGTACTACCGGATTGACGGCGGCGCGCAGCAGACGGGAACGACGGCGACGTTGACGACAAATGGAGTGCATACGCTGGCGTATTGGAGCGTGGATACGGCGGGCAACGTGGAGACATCGCATACGGTGACAGTGACGATCAGCAAACCGCTGCTGGCGGACGTAACCTTTGTTGCAGACAAGGAAACGCCGACCAACCAGCCGGTTGTAGTGACGGCGCAATTTCCGGCAGAGGCTGTCGTCAGTCAGTTCAGCTACGATGCTGCGCTATGGAGCAGCTACACGGCTCCTTTGACGATTGCCGATAATCGGACGGTGTATGCCAAATATCAGGATGCCTATGGCAACTGGAGCGATGTGGCCCACTACACGGTTGCGAACATCGATAAAGAAGCGCCCGAGCTTCCCGTAGTGACGTTGTCCACGACAGCGCCGGCTCAAGAAGTGACAGTGACGATCACGTATTCCGCTGATACGGTCATTCGCCGTTATCAGTTGTGGGGCGATTATGATGTACCTTATACGGGACCTTTTGTATTAACTTCAAACCGGACCTTATCGGCGTATGCGACTGATGCGGCCGGCAATATGAGCACCACAACGATCGGCATTACCAATCTGGACATCGTGCCGCCGACGGTTGCGCTGACCATCGATAATCACGCCACGACTGCTCACAAGCAAGACGTTACGCTGACGCTGGATGATCAGGGGACGGGCGCTGCCTATATGCAGTTCTCGGACGACAATGCCCAATGGTCGGAGTGGGAGGCGTACAACACGACCAAGCTGTACAGCTTGTCTGCCGGCGAAGGACAGAAGCATGTATATGCCAGATTGAGGGATGTGGCGGGCAATATCAGCCAATCGGCAGAAGCGACGATTATGCTCGATCTGCCGCCGGTCATCTCGCTGGAGGTCTATGACGGCTCGACGCGGACGAATCAGCCGATTACGGTCCGTGCAACGGTCAATCAGGGCGTGCTGAACGCCACGGAGCATACATTTACGGAAAACGGCAGCTTTGAATTTATCGCCACCGATGAGGGCGGCAATGTGGCTGCGTTGACGGTGACGATTACGAACATCGATAAGGCTGCGCCGGTGACAACCTTGGGGCAGTCGACAGACAGCCTGACGAAGCATGTCACGCTGGACCTGAGCGCCGTCGATTCGGAAGCAGGCGTGGCGGCAACGTATTATACGGTGGATGGCGTGTCCTATACAGGTAGCCATTTGGTATTGACCCGGCACGGCAAGCATCAGATCACGTATTGGAGTGCGGATACGACGGGCAACGTGGAAGCTCCGCACAGCCTTGAGGTCGAGGTCAATCTGCTGCCGTTCGACGATAACGGACAGCTTAACCTGCAAGCGATTATACGTCAGATTGATACCGGCACGCTGGAGCAAATCGATTTGAACGGTGATGAGGTTTTCGACCGTCACGATATTCAAATGATGCTGGACGCTATTACGCCGATGTTTATTCCGTTGGCGGGATAGCGGGCGATGGGGCTGTTGCAGCTGATTAGCGTCTGCCGGGCTACTGGCCGCTGATTCCTCCGCTTGCGCCGGTCCCGTCCGCTATTGTAGGCTCTGCGCTCAGGCGTCGGTTTGCCCTTTCTGTTAGCAGTCAAACAAGCACCCGTTCGGGCGAGTTTCGCGCCGGGCGGGTGCTTGTTGCTGTCAGGAGGGGCTATTGCTGGGGGCATTGTTGCCGGCCTGCGGCACGAAAATCTGAAACGTTGTACCGAGCGGGGAGCTCATCTTCAACTGCAGGCGCCCGCCCATTGCGTTCGCGAGCAGCCGGCTGAAGGTCAGACCAAGGCCGAGGCCGCGTACGGCCAGCTTTTTGGATTCACCGCGAAAATAGCTTTCAAAAATATTCGGCTGCTCGTGCGCCGGGATGCCGTGTCCGGTGTCGCTGACCAGCACCTCCCAGTCCGCTCCGCCGTCATGCTGCAGCTTGACCGTAATCGCGCCATGCCCGTTCAGCGCTTGACAGCCGTTGTCCAGCAGGTTGACGAGAATCTGCTGCACCCGGTCTGCATCGCCTCGGGCCATGCAGGCTGCTTCGGGCAGGTCAAGATGCAGCTCAAGCGCATCGTCCTGATGGAGCAGCCCCCATTGATAGACGCTTTCCTTGAGCAGCTTGCCCAGATCGAATGGCTCCGCGTTCAGCTTCATGCGTCCGGAGGCGAAGGCGTGAAAATCGAGCAGATCGGCGATCATATGCTGCAAACGGACGGTCTCCTTGAGCGATATGTCGAGAAACTCGCTCGCTTCGGGACCGGAGACGACTTCATCGCGCACGGCCTGAATGAGACCGTGAATCGACGTGACGGGCGTCTTCAAATCGTGCGTGACGCCTGCCAGCAGCTCGGTGCGCAGCCGTTCGAGCTGCTCCAGCCGCCGGGCCATCGCTTCGCAGGAGGCGTAGAGCGCGTGAATCTCGCGCTCTACCGGCCGCTCCTGCAGCGCCAGCTTGTAGTCGCCCTGCTCCACTTGGCGCAGCGCCGCCGCTACCTCGTGGAGCGGGCGGGTCACCCGGCGCAGCAGCAGGTAAATGATCAGCCAGCCGAGCAGACCGGCCAGCGCCAGCAGTCCGCCGATCAGGCCGTACTGCGGGTGCACGTCGGTCAGCGCCGCTTTGCTGTAGCTGATCGCGATCGTCCCGGCGACGCCGGTGGCGCTGGCGACAGGCACCGTGACGGCGTACAGGCGCCCCTGCGTCCGCACGCTGCTCGCGCCGAGCAGCGGCGGCGGTGTGGCGAACACCGCGTCCACGCCCGCAGGTCCCGGCGCAGCGCCGCTGTCCGGCCCTGTCCGCGTCGCGCCGCCCGCGCCGCCGTCTGCCGCCCGCCCGTCCGCCTGCCGGACAGCTCCGCTGCCGCCTGTCTGCCCGCCGCCGCCAGTTTGCTCGCCGGCGGCGGGCTGCCTCCGCAGCGCCCCGCCTGCGTCGTCCGCCTGCCGGACCGCGCCGTCCTCGACCGGCGCGGACTTGTAAAACAGGCGCCGCCCGTCGCGGTCGAACACCGTGAAGCCGAACTGGCCGGGAATGCCGTATTGGCGCTGCGTGCCGTCAATCCATTCGTACAGCCGGTCCGGGACGACGATGCCGCCGTGTCCGTCGGACACATGGGCCGCTGCTGCTTCGCCGAACGCCTGCAGGGCGTTGAGGCGCTGGTGCAGCGCCGCTTCCCGCTGCCACAGCACAGAGACGGCGCCAATGGCGATAAGCCCCGCGCAGAGGGTGACGACATAACGCAAGGTCCATTTGCGGAGCAGCGTGCTGCGCTCAGGCGTTGGATTTGGCATAGAATTGATACCCCGTTCCCCGCAGCGTGCGGATTTCTCCTTCCTCCTGCGGCCAGTGGAGCAGGGCTTTGCGCAGCCGCTTGATCGCCAGATCGACGGCGCGGTCGCTGCCCTCATAGTCGATGCCCCATACCTGCTCGATCAGCTGCTCACGCTCGAAAATACGGTTGGGCCGCTCGGCCAAAAATAGCAGCAGGCCGAGATCGCGCGGAGTAATCGTCAGCCGGGCGCCGTTCAGATAGACGGTTCGCGAGCGATAGTCGATTTTCAGACTGCCGAAATATTTCACCTCCGGCGTCTCCAGCGACTGCGTCGGCCGGCGCAGCACCGCTTGAATACGGGCAATGACCTCCTCGGGGGCGAAAGGCTTGGCGATATAATCGTCCGCGCCTTCGTTCAGGCCGAGCAGCCGATCGTTCAGCTCGCCGCGCGCCGTCAGCATAATGACCGGATATGCGCCTCTGCTGCGGATATGACGCAGAATATCCCAGCCGCTTTGGCCCGGCAGCATGACGTCCAGCAGGACGAGCGCCGGGCGCAGCGCGTCGAATTGCGCCGGAGCTGCTGCTCCGTCCGCACAAACAACGCACGTGAAGCCGATCTTGCGAATATAAGCAGCCAATACGCGGGAAATCGCGTCTTCATCTTCCACAACCAGAATCGTTTGCATGGTGTCCCCTATCTGTCCGCCGCCGGACGCGTTGCTTGGATGGTTCCATTGTAAATCGCCAATATGTCGGGTAAAAGTCAAAGCCGCCGCGCCGCCGCAAAAAAATTAGGCTCGGCCGGGGATTGACGTAAGCGATTGCAAAATTCTACAATAAGTAAGGTTTGCAATCGGCTCAAAAGAAAGAGGTATACGATGAAGCTAAAAATGGCTGCAATCAGCTTGTATATCGTACTTATCTATTATTTTTCGCTGCATGTGCCGCTGCTGCACATGCTGTTTTTCCCTACGCTGGGTGCGTTCAGCCTGTTGTTTGTTTCCCGCTCGCAGGATGTCCGGGAGTTGAGCAAAATTGCCGCCGGCGCTTTTATCGCTTCCATCATCGGCACGGCTCTGTTCCACTTGGGCAATGGCGGCGTGCTGTCGCTGTTCATTACCATCATCGTCATCAGCTGGCTGATCATAAAGCTGAAATGGAATGCTCCGCCAATACTGGCGGTGTCATTGATTCCGTTTTTCGCGCATGCGCCTAACGTATGGATTGTGCCGGTGTCGGTGTGCGGTTCGATGGCGGGACTGCTGGCAACGCTCGGCCTGGTCAGCCTGCTGGAACGGCGGATCAGCCCGCTGGCGCAGCGGTTGCAGGGGCTCGCGCTGTTCGCGCCCAAGCGGAGAGAATGGTCGGAGTCGGAGTAGTCCGGTCAGGCGCTGTGACGCGCCGGCCGGTCAGGTCGGTCGGCTGGGGAACGGCTGTCGACGGCATACATATAAAGGAACCAACGGGAGGGCCGGTAAGCGGCGCTCTTTTTTTATCCCTCAAAATCGTTCGCGAGGCGCTCGTTCGCTGCCAATCAACCCGCCCGGCTGATTATACATCGCCACACGGACATGCCTTGCCTACCGCACCGCCAGGACCGGACGGACCCGGCGTCACCGGGCGCGCAGCGCCGGCTTTTTTACCCGAAGAAGCATACAGCCAGCAGGCCGATGAGCCCCGGTAGTCCCTGTACCAGCCAAATCGAGCGCTTGGCGGTCGCACCGCCGTACAAGGCGGCAACGAGCACGCAGGCGAGGAAAAAAATCTCGATCTGCTTGCCGACGGCTGCGTCGGGATGAACCATGCCCCAGATGAGGCCAGCGGCCAGAAAACCGTTGTACAAGCCCTGGTTGGCGGCCAGCGCCTTGGACGCTTGGGCGAATTCCGGCGTCGTGCCGAACGATTTGCGCCCGCGCGGCGTGGCCCAAAGAAACATTTCCAAATACATAATATACAGATGCAGCAAAGCTACCAGTCCCACAATAATCAGGCTGATCATCACGCAAGCCTCCCTGAGCCAACATAAGCTCTGCCCGATAAGCGGGCTAAGCACTTTCATTGTACACATTCCCCGTAAGAGCGACAACGGATTCTTTATAAGCCGGCGGGATATTGATATAATGCACATACCAAGCCAGAAGGAGAGAAGGACGAGGGGCAATGGCAACGATCAAGGATGTGGCGCTAAAAGCCGGCGTGACCGTCACGACGGTGTCGCGCGTGCTCAACAACCGCGGTTATATCAGTCAGGCGACCCGAGAGAAGGTATACCGCGTGATGGAGGAAATGCAATATCAGCCCAACGAAATCGCCCGCGCGCTGATGCGCAAGCGTTCGATGATGCTCGGGATGATCGTGCCGACCATTGCGCATCCTTTTTTCGGCGAGCTGGCGCATCATGTCGAGCTGCACGCATCGGCACGCGGATACAAGCTGCTAATCTGCAATTCCCGGATGAATCAGCACAAGGAACGAGTCTATATCGATATGCTGGAGAGCAATCGCGTCGATGGCATCATTATGGGCAGCCATACCATGAACGTGGATGCGTACACGAAGCTCAAGCAGCCGATTGTGGCGTTCGACCGGGTTATTCCCGGCGTACCGAGCATTTCCTCCGATAATTATCGCGGAGGCGTCCTGGCGGCGGAGCTGCTGCTGAGCAAGGGCTGCCGGCGGATCGCGCACGTGTGCGGCAAGCTGAATCCGATTTTTCACGGCAGCCGCCGGACGGACGGCTTCCGCGACGCGCTGGCGGCGCAAGGCGTGGAGCCTTATGTGATGGAGCTGGGGCCGGACGATTTTGACAATGAGCACTACGAGCAGGCGCTGCACCGGCTGTTTGACGAGCTTCCCAATCTGGACGGGCTGTTCGCAAGCAGCGACATGATCGCTCTGCATGCCGTCAAAATTTGCGCAGCGCGCGGCATTACGATTCCCGGACGGCTCAAGCTGGTCGGTTACGACGATATCCAATTTGCGTCGATTGTGACGCCGGGCATCACGACGCTGCGCCAGCCGCTTTCGGAGATGAGCGAGCTTGCGGTGGGGCTGCTTGACCGAATGGCGTCCGGCGAGGACGTGCCCGGCGAGCATATTCTTCCGGTTCGCCTGGTGGAGCGGGGCTCGACCTGAGCGGCTACAGCAGCTTGTGCAGGAACGGGCAAGGACAAAGGGGCAAAAGTCGGAAATTGCCAGTGCGTAAAGATTGATATGTTAAACGTTTAACATATATAATAAAAGTACACAACGTCGGAGCAAGCGACGACCTTGTTCCGGGCGAAGCGCGGCGGTGAGGGCCGTCTTTTGCCTTGCGAACGAAGCCGTCTGCGCCGATAAGCCCGGGGACGCTGCTGAAACCTGAGACGGCGGCCTGCAACACGGGACACTCAGGTCAGGGAGGCACGAGATGGGAACAGTTTTTACGATCGGAGAAGCGCTTATTGATTTTGTGCCGGCTGAAATCGGCGTCGAGTTGAAGAAGGTGTGCACGTTCCGCAAGGCGGCGGGCGGGGCGCCTGCCAATGTTGCCAGTGCAGTAGCCCGTTTGGGCGGCAGCAGCGCGTTTATCGGCAAGCTGGGAGAAGACGGCTTCGGCGATTATCTGGTCGAGACGATGGCATCCGTCGGCGTTCGTACCGATTGCATCACACGCACCGGAGAAGCGAATACGGCGCTGGCCTTTGTCAGTCTCAAGGAAGACGGCAGCCGGGAGTTTTCCTTTTACCGCAATCCAAGCGCGGACATGCTGCTTGCGCCGGATGAAATTGCCGAGAGCTGGTTTCAAGCCGGCGATATTTTGCATTACGGGTCGGTCGATCTGATCGAAGCCCCTGTGAAGTATGCGCATATCAAGGCGATCAAAGCGATGCAAGCCGCCGGAGGGCTGATCAGCTTCGATCCGAACGTGCGGCTGCCGCTGTGGAGCAATCCGCAGGACTGCCGTCAGGCGATTTTGGAATTTTTGCCGCAGAGCCATATTCTGAAAATCAGCGAAGATGAGCTGGAATTCATCACCGGAATTTCCGATGAAGCGCAGGCGCTGGCTTCGCTGTTTGTCGGCAAGGTAGCTCATATTTTGTATACGCGCGGAGCCAACGGGGCGGTGTGGTATACGAAGCAGGATGCGGTGGAAGCCGAGGGCTATCGGGTCCAGGCGATCGATACGACCGGCGCGGGAGACTCGTTCATCGGCGCTGTGCTCTATCAGCTGGCCCGGGAGGGCGCGGAGCCGGGGCGGATGTCGCCGGAGCAGCGGAAGCGGGCGCTGACATTCGCCAACGTCACGGCGGCGCTGGTCACCACCCGTTACGGCGCGATTCCTGCGCTGCCGACATTTGAGGAAGTGCAGGACGTGTGCGCTGCGCTGGAAGCGTAAGCAGCAACCGAGCCGGAAGCGGACCGGCCGGACAAACGGTCCGCCGTTGGCATAAAATAAGAGCATCGAAGCTTTGCCCTGCGGGGCAGAGCTTTTTTATTAAAAAGCGCCGGACAGGTGCAACAAGTCCGCATGCGCAAGCAGCAAGCGTGCTATAATGGGGGCAGGGCTCGATTCATCGGGCGGGCGGCCCATCGGCAGCCCTTTCCGAGCAAGGGCCGGGAAGACGAATATACGAGCGGGGAGAAGAACCGACTTGATTCATAAAAAATACATCATCGCCGCAGCGCTTGGCCTGGGAAGCCTGCTGGCATCAAGCGGCGCCGCTGCTGAGGGCGGCGCCAATGCGCTGCTTAATGCGTCGTTCGAGGAGCGCGGGGCGCAAGGCCCCGCGGCGTGGACGACGACGGCTTGGGATGCTTCGCCGGGCAGCGCCGACTTTGCGCTGGAAACGGAAGCGGCGGCCTGCCATTCGGGCGCAAGCTGCGCCAAGCTGACGAATGTGAAGGACAATGACGCCCGTTACGTCCAGGAGGTGCCGGTCGCTGCGAACGCGATGTACAAGCTGTCCGCCTGGATCAAGGCGCAGGGAGTCGGCACCGGCCATAAGGGCGCAAGCTTGTCCGTCGAAGGCAAGACAGTCACCACCTCAGACGTAGCCGGCTCCGACGACGGCTGGCATTACGTTGAAATGTATGCGATTACACGTGAGCAGGCGACCACGCTTCGCCTGACGCTGGGTCTGGGCGGCTACGGGCAGCTGAGCACAGGCGCGGCCTGGTTCGACGACGCAGCCGTCGAGCCGGTGTCGGCTGTTCCGCCGGGGGCGACCGTCGTTTACCTGCCGGACGATCCGCCACCCGCCGCCAATGCCGCCGGTCTTCCGCAGCCGCCGAACGCTGCGGCCAGCGCGGGGAGCAGCGGCTGGCATCCGCTTTCGCGAGGGCCGCGGACCGGCCTGTGGGTCGGCTTGAGTGCGCTGCTTGCCGTCCTTGCCGGAATGGCGCTCGCCTACCGCCGATTGGCTTCGGTCGGCGCGCAGCCGCCGCGCCGTATGCCTGGGAAGGGGGGGCGCCCGCATGGCCAACCGCAACGATAAACATCCGCTGCACGTTGACAGCATGGACGGCTTGCGCGGTCTGGCGATTTTGCTCGTGATGCTGTTTCATGTCTGGGAGCTGAGCTGGCTCCATCATGGCTTCCCGTTGTTCGGATACGCGGTCAATCTGGATTTTATCCCCATCGCGGGGACGCTGGGCGTCGAGCTGTTCTTCTTTATCAGCGCGTTTTGTCTGTTTGCTCCGGCTGTGAATGCGCATCTGGAGGGCAAGCCGCAAAAGCCGCTTCGCCATTATGTCTACCGGCGGGCGATCAAAATTTTACCCTCCTACTGGCTGATGATGCTGGTCATGCTGTTGTTGGTGCCACATGATTTTCCCGCCGGTCAGGGATTCAAGCATATCGCGACGCACCTGCTGTTCGTGCACAACTGGTTTCATGATACGAAAAATTCGATTGTTGGCGTCTTTTGGTCACTGGGCGTCGAGGTGCAATTCTATGTGCTGTTTCCGCTTGCAGCTTGGGCGTTTTTGCGCAAGCCGCTGCTGACTTATGCGGGGCTGTGCCTGATTGCCGCCGGCTACCGTTACGGTGTGGAGCGATATAAGTTCGACGATTTGCTGTTTTATTTGAACGAATTGCCGGGCTATCTGGATGTATTCGCAAACGGCATGCTGGCTGCCTATGCGCTGGTATGGGCTGTAAAAAAGCTGCCGCACCTACGCCGTCTGCAGGCGTGGATGACCGCAGCGGCGGCACTGGCAGCCGTCGTGCTGCTGTACATGTTCCAGTGGCTGTACGATATTCGCTACGATGTGAACGGGGTTGCCGTCTGGCAAAGCCACAACCGCTTTTTCCTCGGCGTGCTGCTGACGGTCATAGCGCTCGGCTCCCATTTTGCCTGGAAGCGCTGGACCGGAATCGTGGCCAATCCGTTTTTCGTATTTCTGTCGGTCATTTCGTATAATTTGTACTTGTGGCATCAATGGATCGCCCGCGAGCTGGTCAAGCTCGGCTTCCCGGCGTCGCGCATAGCCGACCCGCATCAGGATACCGTCTGGCAGCTGTCATTTACGGCGCTGTCGTTGGGGACGGCCATTGCCGTTGCGGCGCTGATCACGTACGCTTTTGAGCGGCCGCTGCTCAAATACGGCGTTCGCGGCGCGTTGATCAAGCTGGGGCAGAAGACGGGGCGCTGGCGCGGAGGCGGTGTGCAGCAGCCAAAGCCGGGCGCGCGCGAGGTGTAACGGCGAGCTGGCTGCAGCCGGCAGGAGCAGACAATAAGCATGAAGCAGGCAATCAGTAGAGAGGGGCTTTCACTATGAAAATGTCGGTTTGCGTCGATGCCGTTTACCGTGACGGCGCGTTCGCGGAAGGGGTTCGACGGGCGTTGCGCGCCGGATTTACAGCCGTGGAAATCTGGGGCTGGTGGGACAAGGATCTGGAGGCGGCCGAGCAGGCGCTCAAGGAAACGGGCATAGAGCTTTATGCGATGTGCACCCGCATGATCAGTCTGGTGGATGAACGCCAGCGCGGCGCTTATCTGGACGGGCTGGTCGAATCGATTGCCGTTGCGGGCCGCTTGGGCTGCCGGAGGCTGGTGACGCAGGTCGGCCAGGAGCTGGAGGGCGTGCCGCGCGAGCGCCAGCGGGAATCGCTTGTCGCCGGTTTACGCGCTTGCGCGCCGCTGCTTGCGCTTCACGGCATGATCTTGCTGGTGGAGCCGCTTAATACGCGCGTCGACCATCCCGGTTATTTCCTGGCGGCGGCCGACGAGGCTTTCGCCGTGCTGAATGAAGTTGGCAGCGAGCAGGTTAAGCTCGTGTACGACATTTATCATCAGCAGGTTACCGAAGGGAATATTTTGTCAACGATGGAGCAGAATCTGTCCGCGATCGGGCATGTGCATGCGGCGGGTTGCCCCGGTCGCGGCGAGCTGGATACAGGGGAGCTGGATTATATCCGCATATTCCGCGCGCTGGCGGCTATGGGCTATGAAGGCGCGGTGGGACTGGAATATTTTCCGGCGGGCGATCCGGATGCGGGCCTGGAAAGATTGCAGGCTCTGTTAGGACGCTAGCGTGAGCGCGGCCGGACGGAGCGGGTAACCGTTGTCGTGCCGCCGCCGGAGTGTCAGGGCCGAAGAGATTTGTAGCCGACTGCAAGCCGCATATCCAGTCAGGATGCGGAGCTTGGGGCCTGGCGGCAGGTCTCTTTTTTGCTTGGCAGCGGGCTGTGAGTTGTTTATGATAGACATAGAGCTAAGGGCGCAGAAATCTAACGACTTCGAGTCCAATAAAGGGACTTTTTTCATGGTGATATACAGATGATTAGGCAAAAAATGTCGGAAATCAGGAGGATTTGATGAAACGCGTTTCTTTTATGCAACGTCGGCTGTCGCAGCTGCTCGTAGGGCTGCTTGTGCTCGTGGGGCTGCTGGCCGGAACGGCCGTTATGCCCAATCAGGCGCAGGCGAGTCTGGGCGCGGGCGATTATTTGCCTCATGCCGATAAAGGCTCGATCGTCCGCTTCGGCGGCAAGGACTGGATTCTCGTCGATCCGGCGCAGCGCAAGCTGCTGCTGAAGGGAGTAACCGGGGAGACCTACTTTTGGGGGTATACGTATCAGTTTAACAGCTACTCCAGCTCCATGAACTCAACCTACCGTTACTTGAACTATGACCAGACGCGGGATGGCGATTCGACCTTCTACGCTTCGTTAGGGAACGAGAAGAACTGGATTGAGCCGCATAGCTTCGATGTGACGACGGACGCGGACGAGGCGCTGCCGCTGTACGAAGGAGCCGCTACGATTACGGAGAAGGTCGGACTGCTGACCTACGACGATTACCAGACCTACAGCGCGGACGCTCAGCTTGATCTCGGCTCGTGGCCAAGCTGGTATCTGCTGACGCCGCACCGGATCGACGGGTCGACCATCGGTGTATATTACGTGAGCGGTGGAAGTCTGAATGTGATGCCGGAAGCCACACTTGTCAATTATTATTTTAATATGCGGCCGGTCGTTTATTTGCAGGATAACGTTTATATTGCCGGAGGGGACGGTACGTCGGGCAATCCTTATACGTTGGGACGAATGGGCATGACGCTGAGCGTCACGGGGCAGACGACGGGGCCGGTGACGGTAACGTTGAATTACCCGCCGCAGAGTACGAACCGGCAGTACAAGATCGGCGAATCCGGGGCTTATACCACTTATTCGGCGCCTTTTGAGCTGACGGCGAACGCGAAGATTTACGTCACGTATGACGATCAGGGAGCGGAGCAAGCGAGCTTTGACGTTACCAATATCCTTGCGCCCAGTATTTCGCAGCCGCTGCTGGACGTATCGACTTCCACGCCTGCCCGGTCGGTCACGGTCTCGATCACCTGTCCGGGCAATCCGGCCATTTGCGAATACCGGATCGACGCCGGCTCCACAGGCGTCTGGCAGCCGTATACGGGGCCGCTCACCCTGGAGGAGAATGCGCAGGTATATGCGCGCGGGGGCGACGGTAACGGCGTATATTCGCCGGAGAATAGCGTGAGTGTGAGCAATATTGATCGCACGCCGCCTTTGCCTCCGGCCGTGACAGCCAATACGTCGGCTGCCGCCACAGAGGTGCTGGTGGAGCTGATGCCGGCCAACGACGCCGTATTGACGGAGTATCGGCTTGGCGCAGATGATTGGCAGCCGTATACGGGGCTGATCGAGCTAACGGCCAACACAACGGTGTATGGCCGCTCTACCGATGCTGCGGGCAACGTTTCGACCGAATCTTCGTATACGGTAACGAATATCGACCGCGTGCCTCCGGTCATTCAGGGCATATCCGACGGCATGAGCTATACGACCAAGGTATATCCGTTCTCGGTGGATAACGATCTGGCTGCTGTGGCCTTGTGGCGCAATGAAACGGCTGTGTCGGGCTACAGCCTGGGCACGCCGGTCAGCGATCCCGGCACATATCGGTTGCTTGTCACCGATCTGGCGGGCAATACAGCCGAGCTCGTGTTCACGATCCTGCCGCCGCCGCTGGAGGGCGGCACGCTGGCTTCGCTGGAGGCCGGTACGGCTGCCGACGCGCTGACGGGCTTGTCGGAGCAGACGCCGGGCGCATTCGCTCTGGTGGTGGGCGACGATGTGCAGCGGGTATATGTTCGTCCGGCGGCTTCGGGCGTTGGCGGCTATCTGTTTGTGAACGGCGAGTCTGTGACCTCAGGCGATACGGCCGAGGTGGCGCTGACCGGAACGACGACGACGATTGAAATTTCCGTCTTGTCGGCTGACGAACAGCATTCCGCCACCTATCAGCTGATCGTGCAAAAGGCGGTGCGTCCGCAGCTGCTGTCCGCGTCGACGAATTACAGCGGCACGCTGCTGCTGGTTACGCTGGATCGCGAGGTCCAACCTTCGTGGGAAGCGGGTAAGCTGCACGTTTCGGGCGGCCGCACCGTCACTGCCGTAGCGCTGGACGCAGCGAACGGACGCTGGCAGCTGACGCTTGACGGGCCGGTAGCGGCGGGTGAACCGGTCACGCTGACGATGGATGCCGATGCTGTCCGCAGTACAGAAGGGGCCGGCAATGCAGCGGTATCCTCTTTGACCGTCACCAATCAGACGATTGGCGCCGGAGCTGGAGGCAGCATCAGCCTGGAGCAGCTGTTCCAGCAGTCGGGACAAAGCGGTTGGACGCGGGAGCAGGCTGTGGAGCTGCTGTCGCTGATCGGGCCGAGGTTTGTCGGAGGACGTTAAGATCGGCCAGGAGATGACCGGCAAGCCGCCCGGCAGGGGCGGACCGCAACGAGCGCGCGACGAGGGGCGATGGCCGGCAAGGCGACGCTGCCGGAGCGAGCAACGTCAGTAAACGCATAGGAAACAAAGCCGGGGGTGTATGCCAGCCGGCTTTTTCTGCTATGGAGGAGAGCGCTGCCCTCCCGTCCATTTTTGCCGCGAAAAAGGAATTGCCCGTCTTTCTTCGAATTAATACAACGAAGGGTGTAGAGCGGAGGTAGGACGAAGATGAAATTCAAAACCAAGCTGATTGCTGGCTTCGGCACGATTCTGCTGTTGATTGCGCTGACGGCGCTCCTTGTTTTTGGGCTGCTGGCCGATTTGAAGACCAGTATGCATGTGATCGTCAATGACAGCTATGCCGGCGTGAAGCTGGCCAGCTCGCTGCGCAGCGAGCTGAACAATATGAGCCGCGAGGCTGTCGCCTACTTGCTGGAGCGAGACCCGGCTTTGCTCGATGAGCATGTGCAGGAAATGGAACGGAGCAAGGTGCTGATTGGCGAGAATTGGAACCAGCTGAACAGCTTGGGGAGCAGTCCGGCCGACAGTGCGTTGATCGCTCGGATCAGCAGCGCGTATACCGGCTATGTCAACACCTTGCCTCCCTTGATGGAGCTGAAAACAAAGGGCCGGCAAGAGGAAGCGATCACGTTTTATTACGACGTGGTCGAGAAGCGGAGAGCCGAGCTGTTCGAGGCGCTGAAGGATTTTAATGCCGTCTATGATGCCCAAATCGATCAGGCGCAGCTGGAGTCCAACCGGACCTATGCCGTGACGGTGGGCCTTCTGGCCGCGCTGCTGGGACTTTTGCTGCTCGGCGGCGCGGCCATTGCCTACGGCGTGCTGCGCAGTACCACGGGCAGCCTGAGGCGCGTTACAGCCGCCATGAGCGGCATTTCGTTTCGCGATGTTGTCCATATTCCGCGTATTCCGGTAGGGACATACGACGAAATTGGCCGCATCGCCGAAGCGTTCAACCAGATGGCCGGGGCGCTGGAGGAGCACACCGAGCATCTTCGCACGTATCAGACGATGCTGGAGCAGCAGCATGCCCGCAAATCCCGAACGGCCGATATGCTGGCTCATCTTCAGGGAGTCCATGATATCGAGCGGATGGCGGAGCTGTTCGTGAACGAGATGACGCCGCTGCTTGGCGCGGGCTACAGCGCATTTTACTGGAGTGATCCGGAAGAAGCGGGGCCGCGCCGGCTGGCCCGTGTGGCCTGCTTTGCGGGAGAGGATGGGCTGGAGCCGGGCCGCAAGCTTGTAGCTTGGGGCGAAGGGCTGGTCGGCCAATGCGCCAAAACCAACCGGCAGCTCCTGCTGGACGACGTGCCGGAGGATTTTATCCGCATCCGCTCCGGTCTGGGAGAAGCGCTCCCGCGCCATTTGCTGTTTGTTCCGGTCACGTATGAAGGCAGGGTGGTCGGGGTGCTGGAGACGGCCTCGTTTCAGCCGTTCCCGGTGTCGGGGCTGCTGCTGCTGGAGGAAATCAACGTGTTGTTCGGCGTAGCGCTCAACAGCGCGTGGGCGTATATGCAAAATCAGCGGCTGCTTAGCGAATCGCAAGCGATTACCGAGGAGTTGCAAGCCCAGTCCGAGGAGCTGCAGCTTCAGCAGGAGGAGCTGAGCGCGTTGAATGAGCAGCTGGAGGAGCAGTATCGCAACACCGAGATCAAGAACCGGGAGCTGGAGCTGGCGCGCAGCGACCTGGAGGACAAGAATCGTCAGGTGATCATCCACTCGCAGTACAAAACGGAATTTCTCGCCAACGTGTCCCACGAGCTGCGCACACCGCTTAACAGCCTGCTGTTGCTGACGAATTTGCTGATTGAAAACAAGGAAAGCAATTTGTACGAGAAGCAGCTGGCGTTTTTGCGGACGATTCACGATTCCGGACAGGACCTGCTCCGCCTGATTAATGAGATTCTGGACCTGTCCAAGATAGAAGCGGGCAAAATGGACATTCTTTACGAGCCCGTGCCGCTGCTGCGCGTCAAGGAGACGCTTTTCCGCCAGTTTGAGCCGCTGACCAAGCAGAAGGGCCTGGAGCTGTATGTGGAGCTGGAGGCGGGGCCGCTGCCCGAAACGCTGATGACCGATGAAGCCAAGCTGCAGCAAATTTTAAAAAATCTGTTGTCCAACGCCGTCAAGTTTACAGAGCGCGGACAAGTCGCGCTGACGATACGCCGTGCGGCGTCGCAGGAGGTGGTGGAGGCCGGCCTAGCCCTCCCCAGCGGGATGTGGGTCGCCTTTGACGTAAGCGACACGGGCATCGGCGTGCCGCATGCGATGCAAAAAATGATTTTTGAGGCGTTCCGCCAAGCGGACGGGACGACCAGCCGCAAATACGGCGGCACCGGCCTCGGCCTGTCAATCAGCCGCTCGCTGGCTGCCCGGTTAGGCGGCGCGGTAAGCTTGGCCAGCGAGCCCGGCCGGGGCAGCACCTTTACGCTGCTGCTGCCGCTGGCGGGCGCCCGTCAGGCGGGCGGAGCGCTCATGGAGGCCGGCTATCCGCCAGCGGCAATGAGCACTCCGCCAGGGTCGGCCACGGCCGGTCCGCCAACGGAGCTGCTGGCTGCGCAGGCAGCCGGGGTGGGCGAGCCGGGCGGCCGCGACGGTCAGACCCAGGTGCTGGCAGGCCGCGTGGTGCTGCTCGTCGATGACGACATGCGCAATATTTTTGCTTTGACCAGCGTACTGGAATCGTTCCGCATTCGCGTGCTGTTTGCCGAAAACGGCGAGGAAGCGCTGCGCCTGCTGAACGAGCAAGCGGATATCGATTTGATCCTGATGGATATCATGATGCCTAAGCTGGACGGATATGAGACCATTCGCGCGATTCGGCATGCCGACGCCGCTTACCGGCTGCTGCCGATCATCGCGCTGACGGCCAAGGCGATGAAGCATGACCGCGATCTTTGCCTGGCCGCCGGAGCCAATGACTATATCAGCAAGCCGATTCAGCTGGAACAGCTGCTGTCGCTGCTGCAGGTGTGGCTGCACCGCTAGCCGACCGCTTTGTCCGCAAGGACGAAAGACAACGCTGCCGCCGCATCGGGCTGAAAGGAAGTGGGGCATGAAAGAGAAAGTGAAAATACTGGCGGTGGATGACCGGCAGGAAAACCTACTGGCGCTGGAGGCGGTCCTCGCCTCGCCGCGTTATGAACTGGTGCTCTTGCGTTCCGGGGAAGAGGCGCTGCGTTATTTGCTTATGGAGGACGTGCGCGATGTATCGGTGATCCTGATGGATGTTCAGATGCCGGGCATGAACGGCTTCGAGACGGTCGAGCTGATCAAAAGGCGCGAGCGCTGCAGCGAAATTCCGGTAATCTTTCTGACAGCGATCAGCACGTCGATGGACCACGTCCTACGCGGTTATCACGCGGGCTCTATCGATTACTTGTCCAAGCCGGTGCATCCCGAGCTGCTGCGGCTGAAGGTGGACGCGTTCGTCAAGCTGCACAGCTATCGACAGAAGACGTTGCAGCAGGGCGAGCTGCTGCAGAAGCGCGCAGCCGAGCTGACGGCGATGAACGAGCGGCTGGCGCGCGCCGAGGAGCAATTGAAGGGACAAAACGAGCTGCTGGAGGCGATGGTGCGCGAGCGTACCCGCGAGCTGATGATTGTCAACGAGCGGCTGGGCAAGTCGCAAACCCGCTTCAAGCGGCTGTTTCTGTCCAGTCCGTGCCTGATGGCGATTCGCAGCCTCGCCGACCAGCGTTATATTGATGTGAATGATAGCTGGAAGCAGCATACCGGGTATGACGAAGCCGTGCTCGGGCAGACGGGCGATCCGCTGGGCATTACTGCGGAAAGCGGCGAGGAGCAGGAGCTGGAGCCTGGCGAGGCGCTGCAAGCCATGCGCATCCGGTATACGACCCGAGCCGGTGAATTGCGCAACGGTCTGCTCTCTACCGAGGTCATCGATATCGACGATGAAAAATGTCTGGTGCAGGTCATTGTCGACATTACGGCGCAGGTGCAGCTGGAGCGCGAAATGACGCGGATGGCCCAGCTTAATCTGGTCGGGGAGATGGCGGCCGGCATTGCGCACGAAATTCGCAACCCGATGACGGCCATTCGCGGCTTTCTCCAGCTATCGCAGGCCAATGGCGGGCGGATGGAGCGCGATTATCTGGATATTATGCTGACCGAGCTTGACCGCGCAAACAGCATTATTACCGAATACCTCTCCTTGGCCAAAAACAAGCAAACCGATCTCCAGCCCGCCGATCTGAATGCGATTATCGAGACGCTCCAGCCTTTGATTCAGGCCGAAGCGCTGATGTCGGGCAAATACGTGCGGATCGAGGCGGGAGCCTGTCCCACGCTGCTGCTGGACGAAAAAGAAATCCGGCAGCTCATCCTCAACATGGCGATGAATGGGCTGGAGGCGATGGAGCCGGGCGGCTCGCTGACGCTGGCCACCTATGTAGACGCCGGCCATACGGTGCTGCGCATTGCCGACGAGGGCGGCGGAATCTCCGAGACGCATCTGGAGAAGCTCGGCCGACCGTTTTTTACGACCAAGGAGCAGGGCACGGGGCTGGGACTGGCGGTATGCTACAGCATCGCCGGGCGGCATCGCGCGCAGATTGAGGTAGAAAGCGGAGGAGCCGGCACCAGCTTTTATGTCCGATTTACCAAAAAGGCCCCCTGAACCCGCCGCCGTCCTTTCAATCGCCGAAGAGGGCGAGGATCGTCGCTTCGGCTTCCAGCAAATCGCGGGCCCGCAGCGCACCGGCCACATGCCGGTTATACGGCTGGTCCATGAGCAGGCAGCGGCTGCCCAACGAAACAAACGTTTCGTACGTTTCCGGCTTGTCGTCGATCAGCAGATCGCCGGCAACGCGCCATTTTTGCCCGGTGATGATCAGGTTATGCGGATCGACCATCGGCAGGTGCTCGCGCAGCCATTTGCGCTTGTCGTCCGTCGGATTGCTGACGCGCGAGGCATCCTGCCGGTAATCGCAATAGGCGTGTCCCGGGGGCGAATCGGAGACGATGACGATTTCAAAGCCGCGGCTGCTCAAGCGCTGCAGCACGTCGGCGGCATGCGGCTTGGGGCTGAGCTGGCGGAACAGTCCGGGCGTTTGAAATAAATCGTAGACCCGCCGGCCGCATTCCGGCTTGACGGAGCGGCTTAAATCCCATTCCGTCACATCGTCCAGCGTCAGCCGGTCGTTGTAGCGCCCGTTGTATTCGTTCAGCAGCGCCGTCAAAAAATCCGCCAATACGTCATCCAAATCAAACAACAAGGTGGCCTTGTATCGCTGCATGGTTTACCTTCTTTCTTTTCCACAGCGGGAATATTTACCTAGTGTACAGCAAGGCGGCGGTATTTGAGAAGCGTCGCGCCAGCCGCACGCGCCATCCCACCATCGACAGTCAGGAGGGCTTGTCTATGATCGTCAGCGCGAGCAGGCGGACAGATATTCCGGCGTTTTTCGCCGAATGGTTTATGCAGCGGGTGCGCGAAGGATATGTGTACCGCGTGAATCCGTTTCACGTCAAGATGGCCAAGGCAGTCAGTCTGAAGCCTGGCGACGTGGACGGCATCGTGTTCTGGACCAAGCAGCCCAAGCCGCTGCTGCGGCACCTGGACGAGCTGGACGGGCGCGGGTTCCGGTATTATTTTCAGATGACGTTAAATGATTATCCGGCGCTGTTTGAACCAGGGCTTGCGCCGCTGGACGCGCGGGTCGAGCAGCTGATCGCTTTGAGCGAGCGCATCGGGCCGGAGCGCGTCGTCTGGCGGTACGATCCGATCATTGTCAGCACGGCGACGCCGGTGGCGTATCACATCGAGACGCTTGCTGCGCTGGCCGAGCGACTGCAGGGGCACTCCGTGCGCCTGGTCATCAGCTTCCTGGATATGTACGGCAAGGTGGAAAAACGGCTCGCCAAGCTGCGGCAGCTGCATCCGGGGCTTGCGCTGACCGACATTGCCGCTCCGGAGCAGCGCGGCTTGCTGGCCGAGCTGATGCAGGCGGTGCAGGCGATTGCGGCGCGCACGGGCTTTACCGTGCAAAGCTGCGCCGAAGCGGCCGACCTGTCGCTGTGGGGGACGGTGCATGGCGCGTGCATCGATGCGGAGCTGCTCGCCCGCTCCGGCCCCGGCGGCGCGTTGACGCACCGCAAGGACCGCAATCAGCGTTCCGAATGCTTATGTACGGAAGCGGTCGATATCGGCATGTACAACACGTGCCTGTTCAACTGCACCTATTGCTATGCCGTACAAAGCGACAAGGCGGTCCGGTCAGCGCTGCAGCGCCATGTGCCGGGCAGCGCTTCGCTGCTGTACGATTACGGCCCGGGCGAGCCGGAGCGGCCCTAGATCTGCTCAGGCGTTATTTTCGCATCTTCACCGCGCGGCTTGTTTCCCCTATAATAGAGAAAGTCGGATAACGTTTTCCGAAGGAGAGGAGCTTTTCAACATGCAAATCGATCTGTCAGGCAAAATCGCGCTGGTCACAGGAGCCACCGGCGAGCTGGGCCGCGTGATGGCCCGAACGCTGGCGCTGTGCGGCGCCGATATCGTCATTCATTACAACAGCAATCTGGGCAAGGCGCTGGAGCTGCAGCGCGAGCTGGAAGCGTTAGGCCGTCGGGCCGTATGTGTGCAAGCGGACATTACGAAGCAGGAAGCCGTGCTCGCCATGCAGCAGGAGGCTGCCGCGAAGCTTGGAGACGTCGATATCGTGGTCGCGAACGCCGTTGTGCAGTATGCGTGGACGACTGTGCTGGAGCAGGCCGCAGAGGATTATGTGAGCCAATTTGAATCGTGTGTGCTGCAAAGCGTCTTTTTGGCCAAGGCGTTCATTCCGGCGATGCTCGGCAAGCGCAGCGGGCGGATGATCGGGATTAATACGGAGTGTGTGATGCAGCATTTTGCGACGCAATCGGCCTATGTGGCGGGCAAAAGGGGCATGGACGGCGTCTACCGCGTGCTGGCCAAGGAGGTTGGCGAGCACCAGATCACCGTCAATCAGGTCGCACCGGGCTGGACGATCAGCGAGCGCGACCGGGACAATCAGACGGAACAGAACGAAGGCTATTCGCAGTCGGTGCCGCTCAAGCGCCGCGGAACCGATCAGGAGATTGCCAATGTGGTGGCGTTCCTTGCTTCTGATTTGGCCAGCTTTATTACCGGGGCGTACGTGCCGGTCAGCGGCGGCAATGTGATGCCGGCGATTTAACGTCTGACAGCCGTCGGCCGGCCGTCGCCGCGCTTTGGGTGCCGCGCGCAGCATGGAATGAACGCGCGTTCGCAGGCAGGCAGGCAGGCAGGCAGGCAGGCAGGCAGGCAGGCAGGCAGGCAGGCAGGCAGGCAGGCAGGCAGGCAGGCAGGCAGGCAGGCAGGCAGAGGATGAGCCCTTGATGCTGCGCTCTGCACTCTGCGTGCGAGATCGGGACAAGCTGCTTGCCGATCGGCTCGGTGCCCCGGATGCTGCGCGCTGCGCGCTGTGTGCTGCGTTCGAGGTGCGACGTTAAGCGCTCGGCCGCTACAGCGGGCGGCAGCAACGCCGCCATTGAGCCACGGCCCGCCCGTACCACCTGCGGGGAAGCGGCAAAGCCCCGGAACAAGCCAAAAAACCTCCCGATTTATCGATTCCGGGAGGTTTTGCCGTTCAGGCAGCGAGGCCGCCTGAGCGATCAGCTATTGGCTTGCGGGGAATTCGGGTGCAGCTCCATGAATTCGATCCGGTTGCCGTCCGGGTCGCGTACCCAGCACTGCCAATTGAAATCCTTGCCCTGCAAGGGCTCGACGTCAAGCGTCACGCCCTGCTCGCGCAGATGCTGAGCGATGTCGGCGACGCTGTCGACCTCCAGGCAGAGGTGGGAGAAGCCGATCGGCTTGGCGACGGCAGCAGGCTTTTGCTCTCCGCCATAAAACAGCTCAATGAATTGTCCGTCAGCGACCTTGATATACACAATCCAGGGCTCGTCGTTGTCGTTGTTGATTTCAAAAGCTTTCGTAAAGCCGAGCACGCCGCAGTAAAAAGCCAGCGACTTGTCCATATCGGCAACGTCAAAGGCGAGATGGCCGATTCGTTTAATCATGATTGGTTCCCCCGGTCCATAAAGTAGTGGATAAACGTTTTCATTTCTAGCATAATCAATTCGCTGCCCGGTTGTAAAGCGCGGAGCGCCGGGCCGCGAGCGCGTAACCGGAAGCGCCGGGCCAGACGCCGCCTTTTCGTACCGCGCGCGACTCCCGGAGCGCGGTGCCAGCCGTACGGCGGCTGTCAAACCAGTGCGGGACGGGCATGGCGCGGCGGCACCGACCGGGAAAGCTGCGCGGGGCGTCTAAGCCGCGCCGCCGGCAAGCCCGCTCGAAACGGCTGCCGACGGTCTATTTTTCATAAACAGAAAGGGTGTTTACGATGTATCCAAGCTTTGATTTGACAGATAAGGTCGCTGTGGTGACGGGAGCGAGCATGGGCATCGGCTACGGGCTGGCCAAGGCGCTGGCCCATGCCGGAGCCAAGGTAGCGGTTATGGCGCGCAGCCTGCCGGAGCTGGAGCGGCTCGCGGCGGAAATCGCCGCAGAAGGAGGACAGGCGCTGGCGCTTACGCTGGACGTGACCGACGTTTCACAGATTGCAGCGGCCATGCAGCAGGTGCGCGCGCATTTCGGGCGGCTCGATATTCTCGTCAATAACGCGGGCTTGGGCGCGAATCATCCGGCGCTGGAGGTTACGGAGGCCGATTGGGACAGCATGATGGACGTGAATTTGAAGGGCTTGTTCTTCTGCTGTCAGGCGGCGGGCCGGATCATGCTGGCCGACGGCGGCGGCCGGATCGTCAACATGAGCTCGCAAGCCAGCGTGGTCGGGATTCGCGATCATGCCGTCTATTGCGCTACAAAGGGCGGCGTCAACCAGCTGACGCGGGTGCTGGCGCTGGAGTGGGGCGCGCGGGGCGTGACCGTCAATGCCGTCGGGCCGACGTTCACCTATACGCCGGGCACGGCTGAGCGTCTGGATAATCCCGCCTACCTGCAGACCGTTGTGGAGCGCATTCCGAGCGGCCGGGTGGCCGACATCAAGGATGTGGCCGGAGCGGTCATTTACCTGGCTTCAGAGGCCGGCGCAATGGTCAACGGCAGCGTGCTGCTGGTTGACGGAGGCTGGACCGCGCAATAAGCGGGCAGTTCCGCCGGTAGAGCATAACGGCAGCGCATAGCCGTCGTCTGCTGCAACCGTTTGCGCAGGGGCTTGTTTCAGCCGCAGCAAGCGGGTGTAATGATACGTAAGGGCGACTACTCCCTTAATCTAGCAGGCAAGCCGAAAGGGGACGGAAATTATGACTGTGGAATATGCGAAATTCGCCAAAGTGCAGGTCACTCCCGTTGGGCGCGGCATTCAAGCCGCTTTGAAGCTGCCGGCCTCCTATAATTGTTCGTCATCGTCGGGCTCCATCCGCTTTTTCGTCGGCTTCGACGATCTGGAATGCGGCATCGAGACGGCATGCGGAGCTCCGGGCTGGCGCTGGTTTGCCGACAGCGGCGCTGCTGCCGGCTCGGGGGAGCGCGGCGAATACGGCGAGTTCAACAACGGAGATTCGGTCAAAATCAAAATGACGCTCGACGACACCGAGCATAAGGTCAAGTTCTTTGTGAACGGCGAGCTCAAGACGACGTTTTCGACGGCGTACTCGGCAGCGACAACGTTTACCAACTGCCGGCTTGTGCTGGGTGCGTTCATGGTGTCGCCGACGAGCGGGGCGGATGAGCTGCCGCAATGGGAAGTGGTCCACGAGCTGGTCACGGTCGGCGGCTTGATGTACAAAAGCGCCGACCAGACCTGGATGCCGATTACGAGCGCCAACGCGACTCCTTCGGTGTTTCATACGCCGGCGGGAGAAGGCGAAGCCTGCTGCCCGGAAGCCTACAAATTCGATATGTCGGAGCTCGACAGCTCCAGAGTGTGCGCGTCCATTGACGTATAGCGCAGCATGTGAGGCAACAAAAGCCGGCGGTCGGGCAGACGGACGGCGGGAAAGCCATGTTGGGCCGGTAGCCGGGACATGGGAGCATGCCGGCTATCGGCAGATAGACACTTTTCGCGAATGGCTCGTCGGAGCCGGCGTGGAGAGTGTTTTTTCTGTCTGTAAAAAAGCCCGGCCCCTGGCAGCAAGTGCCGGGACCGGGCTGCGCCCGCGCGCTGTGTACAGCTCAGCGTATAGGCGTTGCTTGTATCTCATAGGGATGGAGCTCGGCTCGGGGAAGGACTTATCGGGCCGTCCGCTCCGCGGATGGATGGCAAGCCAGGTCTGACAAGCAGCCGCAATCCCCGCAGCGCGCGACTCCCGGAGTGCGGTACCGGCCGTACGGCGGCTGTCAGCCCACGGGAGCTCGCCAAGCAGCGCCGCAACGGCCAGCTTACGAGCTGGCTTTTGGCTTCGCAAAGGTGTAGACCTTGGTCCACGTTTTGCCGCCATCGGCGGTCGTATACATCGCGGACGGCTCGGTGCTGTCGGTGGTGATCCACCAGCCGCGTTCGCTGTCGGCCATCGCCAGCAGCGCTTCGCCGTAGCCGGCAAAGGCCGCGCTGCCGTTCACCCACGTACGGCCGGCGTCCTTTGTCCAGCCGATCGTATTCGGCTTATCGCAGGCCGGGCAGCTGCCACCCATAAACGCCGTCTGTCGGTCGACGACATAAAGCGGACCCGGACGCGAGCCCTCATTTTTCGGGCCGTCGTTATATTCGAGCGGGAAGCCGGGCGCAGGGCCGCCGCCAGCCGAAGAATTGGCAAGCACCGTCTGCCATTTGCCGCCGCCGTCGGCTGTATGGAACAGCGAATACGAGGTTTGCGTCATGCCCGAATCGCCGATCCATTCGACCCAGGCGTCGCTGGCTCCGGCGGAGCGGATCAAAGCGCCGTTCAGCGGCGCTGCGAGCTTGCGATTCATGACCGCGGTCCATGTCCGTCCGCCGTCCGTGGTGCGCTCGACCTTGCCTGCGCCCTCTGTTTGCGTCACGGCCCAGCCGTTGGCTGCATCGTGGAAATAAGGATCGCCGACAAGGTTAGCTGGTGTCTGCAGCGTTGTCCACGTCCGCCCGCCGTCCTTGGTTGTGGCGTTGGCCATGAACGCTTCTTTGGCCGAGACGAAATGCAGGAATCCGTTGTTTGGCACAGAGCCGGCCAGCTTCCACGTCTGGCCGCCGTCGGTTGTTGCCAGCAGTTGCTTGCTGCCAGTAACGGCCCAAGCCATTTTATCGTTCAGCGCAAAAATCTGCGCAATCGCTTCGCCGCCTTTATATTGCTGCTTCCAGCTCTTGCCGCCGTTATCCGTGCGGGCAATCCAGCCGTCGCCGCCGATCCAGCCCGACGAGGCGCTGGCCAGACGTACAGCCGTTGGCTGGTTCAACACAACGGCTGTTGCGCTATCGCTTGCCGCGGCGCCGGTTGCTTGCGGGGTTGCTGCCGCTTGGCCGCTGTTGGAGTCGTCCGCCGCTCCGCTTGGGGCGGGCGATGCGGTTCCTGCAGCGGAGACGGTCGGCTGCGGCGCGGCGGAGTTAGTGCTGGCCGGCGCTGCCGATTGGCAGCCCGATGCAAGCAGAAGCGCCCCTAGCAGCAGTGCGTACGGAGTTTTTCGAATGGATGTTTGTATTGGCATGGGAATCCCTCCATTTTTCTGTCTGTAGTAAACTGACGTTGCTGACTGTGGAAAAGTTACAAAGCGGTCTGTCATAGCGTAACCCGATGCTGCGGTCGGCATACAAAATCTGGCGCCAAGCAGAAAGTATTTTCCGAAAACGGACGGAAGCAGGGGGCTGACAGCAAGCGGGAAAGCGGAGTTAAAAAGGCGGGGCTGCAACACTATACGAAGGATGTACCCACATTTTAAAAAAATGAAAAATAGAAAACGTTTTCGTTGTCAAAAAAACAATTTGTGATATAATAAAACCAGAAGGGAACGTCAAAGGGCCGTCAGGCCTGTTTGACAGCATCAAATGAAAGCGCTTCGCCCTGAATAGAATCCGATGCGGGCGATCGCGGGACAGGAGGCGGGAAAAGCTGTTGATTGGAAAGGAAATCCTTGTTGGATCAAGGTTTCCGGCTGGCTGCAAGCAGGAATGAACGCGCGTTTATAACCGTGAAGGAACGCTTGGGCAAGCACGTCTGAATCAACATGAAGCATCAGGCAAGGGAGCAGCATGCCGCACTATTTTTTTACCTATATAGGAAAACGGTTTCTGATAATGCATGTGTCAAAAAGTCATTCTTCCGTCGCTGCGCCGTCAGGCGAACGCGTTATGGAAGGGGCGACGCCGTTCTCCGCATTCCTACTTCATTTCTTACAGGGAGGTCATTTTGTGATTCGACAAAAACTACAGATATCGTGGCTCGCACTGCTGGTTGTTTGCGCGATGCTGGTTGCTTTGCTGCCCGCCGCCGCAAGCGCTGCGGAAGCGGACTACTCGCATTTAATCGTGCCTGCGGCCGTCAAGCCTTCGGCGGGAGGAGCCCTGCAGCTGCTGACGCACAACGGAGAGAAAATGCTCAGCGACGCCAACGGCGACCCGATCCAGCTGCGCGGCATGAGCACGCACGGCTTGCAATGGTTTCCCGGCATTATTAACGACAACGCGTTCGCAACGCTGGCCGAGGATTGGGGCGCGAACCTGATTCGCTTGGCGATGTATGTCGGCGAAGACGGCTATGCCACGAACCCTGCGGTCAAGCAAAAGGTGATCGATGGCATCGACTACGCGATTGCCAACGATCTTTACGTGATCGTGGATTGGCACGTGCACAATCCGGGCGACCCGAACGCTTCGGTGTACGCGGGAGCGATGGATTTTTTCCAAAGCATTTCCGAGCTGTATCCGAACGACAAGCACATTTTATATGAGCTGGCCAACGAGCCGAACGGCGGCAATGCGCCGGGCGTGACGAACGACGTCTACGGCTGGCAAGCGGTCAAATCGTATGCCGAGCCGATCATTCAGATGCTGCGCGATTCCGGCAATGAGAACATCGTGATCGTCGGCAGCCCGAACTGGAGTCAGCGTCCGGACCTGGCCGCCGATGACCCGATTGACGATGCGAATACGATGTATACGGTGCATTTTTATACCGGCACGCACATGCCGGCCGCGGATGACACGGATCGCTCCAACGTGATGAGCAATGCGCGTTACGCGCTGTCGCACGGAGCTGCGGTGTTCGCGACGGAATGGGGCACCAGCGAAGCAAGCGGCAACAACGGGCCGTTCCTGGACGAAGCGGACCAATGGCTTGATTTTTTAAATGAACACAATATCAGTTGGGCGAACTGGTCGTTGACGAACAAAGCGGAGACGTCGGCGGCGTTCCAGCCGTTCGAGCTGGGCAAGCACGATGCGACGAACCTCGACCCGGGCTCCGACCACCTGTGGACGCCGCAGGAGCTGACCGTTTCCGGCGAATACGTGCGGGCGCGGATCAAGGGGATTGCCTACGAGCCGATTGACCGGACAAAAGAAAGCTTCAGCACAACGCTGTTCGACTTCAACGACGGCACGGTGCAGGGCTTTGGCCTGAACGCTGACAGCCCGGTCAAGTCGATCACGCTGAGCAATGTCAATAATGAATTGCAGTTGTCCGGCATGACGGGCAGTCAGGATGTGTCCGACGGCAACTATTGGGCAAACGTCAGGTTGTCTGTGGATAACTGGGCAGGCGATAAGCCGGATATTCTCGGCGCCGAGCAGTTGACGATGGACGTATTTGCAGCGGCGCCGACGACGGTCGCTGTAGCGGCAATTCCGCAAAGCGCGAATCATGGCTGGACGAATCCGCAGCAAGCGGTGCGGGCGGAGACGGGCGATTTTACGCTGCAGGAGGATGGACGTTACAAAGCGACGATTACGATCAGCAAAGCCGATGCGCCGAATCTGGCGGCGATTGCCGAGGATGCGGAAGACAGCACGCTGACGAATCTGATTTTGTTCGTTGGCGTGGCTTCGGGCAATGTGATCTCGCTGGACAATATCGCGATTAGCGGCAATAGAACGATTGTCGAGCATCCGGTGGTTCACGATCCGGCGGGTGTGGCGACGTTGCCTTCGGATTTTGAAGACGGCACCCGCCAGGGCTGGGGCTGGGACGGCGGCTCCGGGGTGAAAAGCGCGCTGACGCTCCGCGATGCCAACGGCTCCAAAGCGATTTCCTGGGATGTCGCTTATCCGGATGTCAAACCGAGCGACGGCTGGGCATCGGCACCACGCCTGGTCTTGGGCGGCATTAATGCGACGCGCGGCGATCACCGATACTTGCTGTTTGATTTCTATTTGAAGCCGGTACGCGCTTCGGCTGGCGCACTGTCGATCAATCTGGCGATGGCTCCTCCGGCGCTTGGCTACTGGGCGCAGGCGGCAACGAATTTTGATATCCCGCTGACTTCGCTGGCGAACAAGGCGACAACTGCCGACGGCTTGTACCGATTCCAGGCGTATTTCGATCTGGAAGCGTTGAAGGACGGCAAGGTGCTGGAAGGCGATACGAGCATTCGTGACTTTACGCTGGTTGTCGCCGATGTCGACAGCGACTACGCCGGTACAATGTATGTGGATAACGTCCGGTTGGCGACAACGCTTCCTCCGGCTGCTCCGGTTGTGCAAGCAGCTGGCAGCGACGCGAGGGCGAAGCTGCTGTGGCAGGCGGTGAGCGGGGCATCCTCGTACAACGTGCAGCGCGCTACCGTGAGCGGCGGACCTTATACGGTCATTGCGTCAGGCGTTACGGAGACCACCTATACCGATAGCAGCGTGCATAACGGCACGACCTATTATTATGTGGTCACAGCGGCCAACGCCGGCGGCGAAAGCGAACGCTCGGTCGAGGTGGCGGTGATGCCTAAGAAGTCGAGCGGCGGGGATAGCGGTGCCGGCAATGGCAACGGAAATGGCAATGGAAATGGAAACGGGAACGGCAATGGTAATGGGAATGGTAACGGTAACGGGAATAGCAATGGCAATGGAAACGGCAATGGCCCAGCGGGAGCCACGCAGGTGGTGAAGCTGCCGGCAGCCGATGCGAACGGCCGCATCTCGGTGAAGCTGGACAGCGGTGTGAGCAAGGTCGTTCTGCCGGCAGCAGGCAGCGGAACGGACGGCAAAGGCCGGATCGAATTGGCCGGCGATCAGGTGACGGTGCAAATTCCGGGCAGCGTGCTGCAAAAGCTGCAATCGCTCGTACCGTCCGGCGAATTGGCTGATGCGACGATTTCGTTCCGCATGGAGCCGGCTTCCGCCTCCGATAGCGCTTCGCTGCTGGAGAAAGCCGGGGCAAGCAGCGGGGCTTCCGTCAAGGCGGCTGGGGACGTGCTGGACTTCTCACTGGCGATCGTCGGCAAGGACGGCAAGGAAACGAAGCTGTCCACGTTTGCCGAGCCGATTACGATTGCGCTCAAGGTGAACGCAGACGCGAATCCCGATCTGCTTGGCGTCTACTACATCGCTGACGACGGCACGCTGGAATATATCGGCGGCAAGCTGGTCGACGGCACAATGACCGCAGACGTCACTCACTTTAGCAAATACGCCGTGCTCAGCTTTGACAAATCGTTTGACGATGTCAGCGATTCGTTCTGGGCCGCTCCGGTAATCAAGTCGATGGCGGCGAAGCACATCGTCCAAGGCGTGAGCGACACCCTGTTTGCGCCGCAGCGTCAAGTGACGCGCGCCGAGTTCGCGGCGTTCCTTGTGCGGGCGCTTGATCTTACGGCAACGGGCCCTGCGGCGTTTGCCGACGTACAGGCCGGCGACTGGTACGCCGGCGATGTGGCGGCCGCCAGCGAGGCCGGCTTGATCAACGGCCGCAGCGCCGATCAGTTTGCGCCGAACGACACGATCACGCGTGAAGAGATGGCGGCCATGCTGGTGCGCGCCTACGCGCACAGCCGCGGCGCAGCCGCAGTCGACGCCGCCGGTGCCGACGAAGCGGCGGCGTTCGCCGACCAAGCGCAAATCAGCGCTTGGGCTCAAGACGCCGTGCGCGCAGCGCAGGCGCTCGGTTTGCTGAACGGCCGCGATAACGGCTCGTTCGTGCCGCACGGCGCAGCCACGCGCGCCGAAAGCGCGCAGGCGCTGGCCCGCCTGCTGGCGCCATAGCGCGAGGCTAAGCAGCGCTGCGGCTGGGCGGCCAAGCGGCAAGCGCATACGCGGCCGGGCGGCCCGGGCCGGGGCGGGGTGAGCGCGAGAGGCTCGGCCCTGAGCGCTCGCCGCCGAGCGTCCGCGGGCAAGCTGCGCCGTCGAGCGCGGGCCTGACAGCCGCCGCATGACCCGCATCGCGCTCGGGGGCGCGCGGATGCGGCAGCGCGGGGCTGGCCGCCGAACGGCGGCGGCTGATCCAGCAGCGCTACGCAGCTACACAGGCGCTAACACAAAAACTCCACCTGCAGTTGAAGCGAATCGGCTTCTTCTGCGGGTGGAGTTTTTTAGTTGGACAGATGTTCCAATTAGCGAAGCTCCGGTTAACCTTCGTCGCTGCGCCGTTTTACCGGAATGCGGATCGGCTCGCTTTCGGCTTTGCCGTAATCCTGAGCCGTTACCCAAATCTCCTCGGAAGCACCTAGCAGATTCTCGTTAAATTCGTAAACCAAGGAGCCTTCAAGCCATGTCTGACGATGCCAGCCGAGCAGCTCGCCTTGTGAATTCGTGAACCGGACAAGCGGAGCTGTCAGGTCAAGCCCGCTAATCGTGATTGGACTGGTCCCCGTTGCATATACATCGCCGGTAACCGTCGGAGTCGCGGTTTTGCCGTCAAGCTGAACCGGGTATACAATGACGGGCTCGCTTGGCGTTTGGCCGTTATGCGAAGCAATAATGATGGTATAGCCGGTTTGAGGGGAATCTGCCGGCGGGTCGTAATCGACATAAGCTTTGAGCAGATACTCATTGTGCAGCGTGTAGTTTTTTATGGAAAAGTCCGGTGTATAGATGGTAATTGACGTGTCCGGATCTTTTACGGCAATATCCAGCCAGCCTCCGTTAGTGGAAAGGGAGGGAACTACGTTGGGTATTGCGGTTTGGGTCATTTCTTCGACGGTAACAGGCAGAGGTTTGCTGGGAATCTGACCAATCTTATGAGCGCTCACCCAAACCGTATCTCCGGCTTGCAGGAATTCCGCCGTTAACAGTTGCATGAATCGGCCTGAATCGTCGGCAACCGCGACATTGGTCATAAGGCTGCTGCTGAACCAAATTTGTGCACCCGGCACGGCTGTGCCCGTAATCAAGGATTCTCGATTGGCACTGAGCACGATACGATGCGGCGAAGGAGCTTCCGTTATCCCGGAAAGCTCTTGAACAGTAACGGGAATCGGGTCGCTTTCGGCGAAAGAATTATTGATTGGCATGGCTACGACATACACCGTTTCTCCCGGAACAAGATTGGATTTCGAAAACAAGCTGGTCCAGTTTACAACCGTTCCGTCCGCGCTGTAACTGTCAAGGTAGTTGCCGTCTGCTCTTTGCAACAGCAGGTAGGAGTTGGCGTCTTTCGTTCCTTGAGCGATGATGCCGTTCTCGTATACCTGCAGCTGCGAAAACACAGGCGCTTCCAATGGAGATGTAGTCTGCACAACAACTTGGATCGGGTCGGAGGCGGTTTTGCCAAAAGCAGAAGCTTGCAGCCAGAGAACACTTCCGGCGTTCAGCTTGTCCGCAATGCTCAGATAAAAAGTACCTCCGTCGTCTGCATATTGCATCCCGACAAGGCGACCGTCATCTCCAAAAGCAGCGATTTGCGCATACGGCTCGGCCGTACCACGAATTTCGGTCCATTTTGAGTTGAAAACAGGTTCGCTAACTTGTGGAGCGGTAGATTTGCCTGCAAGCGGTTTAACATAAAAGCTGCTTGCTGCGCTAATCGCTTTGCCGGGCGCCTGGGAGGTGATTTCAATTTTTGACCCTACAGCGAGGCTCCACCAACATATAGGTATGATAGTAATGGCGGAACTAGCGTCCCAAGTAAATCCAAATGCACCGGAATTACCTTGCGCCATCACTGTAATTCTGGAGCCAGGTTCCGTTGTTACTGTAAGCAAGCCTCCGTTTGTAAACAAGGTGCCGGAAACGGCAGGTACAGCAGTCGCCGGTAGCAATGCATCACCCAGATAAATGGTTTCAACTTGTGCGCTCGGCAGTTTTCCTAAGGCTTCAGCGGTCACAATGACGATATCGCCTGCATTCAGGTCGGAAGGAGCTACATATGCCTCAAAGCTGCCGTCTTCTTGAGTAAGGATAGTATTCAAAACAACCAAATCCGACTTTCGTTGCAAATGAATCCATGTATTGGGTAGCGATAAGCCCGCGACAGTAGAATCGGATTTTGAAGCCTGTTTTGTCACAGTAGGTGTAGCTGTTAATACTTGAATTACATTGAATACAGGAATCCTCACCTCTTCGCTGTCCATCATGCCTGGCGCATGGCTGTATACCGATACAAAGCTGCCTACAGATAAAGGAGGTTTAACCACAGCTCTGATGAATCCT
Source organism: Paenibacillus athensensis (assembly GCF_004514475.2). GTDB lineage: Bacteria > Bacillota > Bacilli > Paenibacillales > NBRC-103111 > Paenibacillus_AL > Paenibacillus_AL athensensis. The sequence continues at coordinate 156,759 of NZ_MYFO02000003.1, forward strand.
TCAGAACTCATATACTCCCCATTGTATCGAAGTTCACTTCCGTCCGGGGACTTGATGAAGACGTCGCTAGCGCCTTCAGTTCTAATCTTCAGGACACCTCCGTTGGTATAGACGTTGCCACTTACTTCTGGTGTGGCTAAACGCTGAGTTAGCGGTAAAACGGATACTTCAGCATCATCGCTGACATTTTTGCCAAACCCTTGCGCAGTGACCGCGAGCACATCGCCGACCTGCACGGGAAAGTTGAGAGAAATGTAGCCATGCTCATTCAATTCGGCGCTGCTGGCTTGCGCGCCCGTTCTTTTATTGGTAATCGTCAAAAAAGCATGGTCTTCGGTTGTAACCTCCACATACGTGGAGTTGGTATATACAGCAGATATAATAAGAGGGGTCGCTGTTTTACCGTTAATGGCTTCGACGGTTACGGCCGTAGGAGCGCTGATCTTTTTACCGGGCATCTTGGCGCGGAAATATAGACGTTCCCCTGCCTGAAAGCGGAATTGGCCATTTATCGTGGCAGAATAGAAATTGATTTTTTCATAAATGTCCGCTTGAATGACTTCCCCGTTCTCGCGCGTAATTGTCACCTCTGACCCCGGCTCTATTGATCCGCTCAACATACCCCCATTCACATACACATGGCCAAAAACAGACGGCTTCTCCGTCTGCCCCGCCGACGACAGCGCGTTTAGCGTCGCTTCGGCGTCGATCAGGCTCGCATAGTTGTAAATGTCGGCTTCCGTGCCGCCCAGCGCCAGCACGCCTCTAACCGCGGCGCGCGCGCGGCGGATCGAAGCGGCGGCCGCTTCCGGCTGCTCCCAGATCGCCGTGATGGCGCCGATGCTCGCTTCGGCGTTGGCTACGGCCTTTTGCTTCGCCCCCGGCTTGATCGCATCGTTCACAACGATCTGCACGTTGTTGTAGGTTTCGATCGCCGTATTGGACAACGCCGTAGGGTCGCCGTCCAGCGTCGCGCTGCCGCCCAGCTCGATGAGGCCCAGCTTGGCACCTGCGCCGACCTGAATCAGCGAGCCCTGCGCCTGCGGATCGACGCCCAGCTTGTCGATGGCGCCTGCGCCGCTCACGTAGACAGCGGCCGGCTTGGTGAGCTGGACTTGTCCGATGTGCGCCCCGGCTGCAGACTGCAGACGAGTTTCCGCGCCAAGGCTCAGCTGCGGAAGATCGGCTCCCGGCTGGATATCCAGGCCGATCGGCTGGGAGCCCTCCTCGACCGTTACGCCCGCAGCAAAGCTGCCGCGGAACTGGACGCTGTGCTGCTGCTGCGTCATATGCAGGCGCACCGGGCCGAAGCTGCCAGCACCTGCGCCTGCTCCTTGATCCAGAATCGCTCGCGAGCCGACCTTTGTAGCGGCGACGGTGCTGCCGTTCTCCAGCAGGATTCGCACCTGGTTGGCCTGTTGCTTGGTATCGACGTTAAGCTCGCCCGTTACGGCGATGCCGGAAAGCTTGATCGTATTGGAAGCGCCGGATTGAATCGTCAGGTTGCTGGCTTGAATGTTGCGCAGCGTCACTTCGCCGTTGGAGCCGGGATTGACCGTCAGCGTTCCGTTGACGATTTTGACGCCGCTGGCCGGTCCGTAGGTATCCCCTGCGGTAATCGTCAGATCGCCCGTGTAGGTATCGTTGCCCGCCAAGGTTGCTTGCACGGTTGGCGGAAGCACGCCGCCGCCCCCACCGCCCCCGCCGCCGAAAAACGGCTCGGGCGTCGGCGAAGCCCCCGGCTCGGCCGGCTTTTCATCTGCGGGCCTGAAGGCTTTGGCCTTGTCCAGCAGGCCGGCGCGTTCATGGATGGCGCGGTAGGCCAACGCGGCCAGCGCCTGCCGCTCCGCAGGCGCCTTGGCGTCGAAACGCACGCCGCCTTGACCGTCGTCCATGCCCTGCACGAAGCCGATCCGGTAAGCGAGCGCTACGTCCTGACGCGCCCAGGCCGAGACGGCGCTCATATCGCTGAAATCAGCCGCTTGGGGCTCCACGTAAGCGGCTGCCTGCTCCAGCCCGAGCGCGCGTACAAAAAAGACCACGAGCTGCTCGCGGGTGACCGCATCGGCCGGTGAAAACGTGTCGTCCGATGTGCCTTGCACGATCCCGGATTGCTTCAGCGCACCGACATAGCCGCGATACCAAGCATCCGAAGCGACGTCGCGGAACGAAGCTGCGCCCTCCGGCTGCTCCTTCAACTGGAACGACTTGGCGATGATTTTCGCCAGCTCGGCGCGGGTGATTGGCCGGGCAGGCTGAAAGGAGCCGTCCTCATAGCCGGAGAGAATGCCCTCCAGCGCCATGCTGGCGATCTCCTTGGCTGCGTAAGAGCTTGCGATGTCCGGGAACGGCGATTGCGGCTCCTGTGCGTATGCAGTAAGGCCGACAAAGCCTTCGGCCACCAAAAGGGCGCTTAATAGCCCTCCGAGGAGCTTGGTGCCAAAGCGGCTGCGTGTAGGTAAATGTGTCTTGCTCAATGCTTGTTCTCTCCCTATTGTGTAAAATATGCGACATCTCCTACTATAGCACTATTTTGGAAATGTGTAATTAGCAGGAATTACATTTTTACAAAAAAAGTAAAGGGACCGCAGATGCACTCCAGCCGTGTTCAGTGGCGGGCCGAATGCCGGACCGCAACCGTTCCTGCCGGCCTCAGCAGCTCGGCGATGAGCAGGGCGGCTGCCAGCATAATCAGCGGCAGCAGCAGCCCCAGCGCTTTATCGCTGAGCCGGGCTATCTCTGTGATCACCCCGCTTTGGAACAGGGCGAACAAAGCGAGGTTAAAGCTGAGCGCCATAACGATTGTCGGCCATAGCGTGCCCCAGTGGCGGAAGACGAAGCCGTAGGCAATGCCCAGCGCACAACCGAGCGCCATCACGGCCAGGCCCGGCTGCAGGGCTGCGGTCAGGAGCGCCTGAACGATCAAAGCGGCGGCAAACGGGAACGCGCCCAGCAGCCGGCGCATGATCAGGCCGCGAAACACCAGCTCCTCGAACGGAACGCCGATCAGCAAAGCGAGAGGGACTAACGGACTATAGCGAGCCGACATGAACTGTGTGAGAAAGGCGTGCAGCTCGGGGAAGCGCGCAGAAACGAAGGAGAGACCGTTCAAGCAGGAGAACGCCGCGGCGGCCAGCAAGCCAAAAAGCACAAAACGCAGCCAATGCGAAGGCCGCAGGTCGGGACCGGCGGTACGCCACAGGCTGGCCGGAAGCAGCGGCTCCACGGCAATCGGCAGGCGGCCAACGCGCCGCGACAGCACGCTGGCGGCATATCGGCGCACGAGCAGCCACAGGGCAAGGAAGGCGCAGGACAGGAGCGCGACCATTGGCAGCCAGACCGGCGGGTTGGCATGAATAAAGCTGGCGTAAGCGGTGTTGTCCATCCAGATCCGATCATGCGTCTGAACAGCCGCTTCAATCAGCAGCAAAATCACAATCACTTCTGTAACCGCTTTCAAATAGTTCATTGCTTCGGCCTCCATTTGGAAAATATCGTTTATATCCATTATAAAATGGAGACGGCGTCAAAGCTATAAGGAAAACGTTTTATTTTTTTCCTGATCAGCGTTCCTCCAACGAAAAAAACGGCCTTCGGCATATGCCGAAAGGCCGTTCTTCATTCCTTCGCCGCCCGAAGCCGCTATTCCGCTAACGTCACCGACTCAAAGCTGTAGCCGTCGATGAATACGCCGTCCACCCACACCTTGCTGCCTTCCTTGATCGAATCGGTGTCGATCAGCGCGCTGCTGCTGAGCGTCAGCGTCTGGCCTTCGGCGGTTTCGATCGTCAGGTAGTGGACGGGATACGTGTAGGTGCTGCCGTCCGGAGCTGTTGCCGATTGCTCCTCCGTGACGAGCTTCTTGACCGTAACTTCAGCGTAAGGCACGCCCACGCTCACATGTCCGGCCGTACCATCGTCGTTGAGGGTGATCAGCGCGGTAATGCCGTCATGGAAAGCGGTTTTGTAATAAGCGCCGTCCACCGTATAGTCGCCGGGGAAGGCAATCGTGGCATCGTCGGCGATTTCGATGTCTTGCGTCGAGCCGTCCTCCAGCGCTACAGTCAGCTTGCCGGTCGCTTTGTCGGCTTTGGTTACGAGCCCGTACACCTGATTCGCTTCCGTTTCCATCGGCGGCACGTTCACGCGCACGCCGTCCTTGGTTTCAACGACGCCTTGCTCCTCGACGACGACCGTGCCTGTGGCCGCATCGTAGCCGACGGTATTGCCAAGCGCTTCGGCTACTGCGCGAGCGGGAAGGAACACGCGGGAATCCTGGGAGACGACCTGTTGGGCCGGCACCTCCAGCTCTTTGAACAGCTCGCCGTTGACATAAATATTTTTGTCGCCTACCGCCAGCTTCACCGTGAAGTCGTCCAGCTTGATCGTCACCGATTTCTCGCTGCCATTCCAGATGATGTGCTCATCGTCATTCGGTACGCCAAGTGCGATCAGCAGGTCGCGAAGCGGCATCAGGCTGCTGCCGTTTTCAATAAACGGCGTGCCGTATTGGAAATCGACGGCTGCTCCTTTCACTTTCATTTTTAGCGTTGCGGCGCTTGCCGAGCCTGCGACAAGAGCAGCCGTCAATACGGCGCTTGCGGCCAGCAGCATCAATCTTTTTTTCATTTTCCCATTCTCCCCTTTGTTTATAAAAGATAAAGTCTCCATGTTTGCTGGATTATGTATTCGTCGCAGCCGCGGGCAATCCTTCTTCCTGTCGCTGCAATCATGGAAAAAGGGGATTTTCGCCTGCCTAGCGAATCTTATGTATGAACAATCAGAGGTATGCCCGCGTTGGCTGCAAGGGAGGAAGCTTTCGTTGAAGATAACGACTGTACACGATTTGATCAACCGTTTTTCGCTGGAGGTGCTGGCGGGCTCCGCGCGTCTGGATACGCCGATTACCCGTTCGCGGGCGCACCGGCCCGGACTGGAATTCGTCGGGTATTTCGACTTTTTCCCGTTAGCGCATGTGCAGGTGCTAGGCCGCAAGGAAATTACGTATTTGCACAAGCTGACGGAGGAGGAGCGCAACGACCGGATCGGCAATATTGTGAAATACCATCCCCCGTGCTTCATTGTGACCCGCGATCAGGAGGGGCTTAAATATTTGACCAAATACTGCGAAGAAGAAGGTATCCCGCTGCTGCGCACGAGCGAGCCGACCTCGCGTTTTCTGGAGCTGGTCGATGCGTATTTGTCGAAGGCGTTAGCTCCGGAAATTGCTGTGCACGGCGTGTGCGTCAATGTGTCGGGCATCGGCATTTTACTGCGCGGGAAGTCGGGTGTGGGCAAAAGTGAAACGGCGCATACGCTGATCCGCCGGGGGCATCGGCTGGTCGCCGACGATCTGGTCGTGCTCAAGAAAACCGGCCCCGAGACGCTGCTGGGCACGCACGACGGCAAAACGAAGGAATTTCTCGCGCTGCGCAGCATCGGTTTGGTCAACGTCTCCCGTCTCTACGGGCGCAAAGCGTTTCAGGACGAGACGCGCATCGTGCTCGATATCGAGCTGACCAAATGGCAGGATAACGCGCTGAACAACGAGCTGGAGCTGGAGCCCAAATTCACCGAATATATGGACGTGCGCATTCCGCATATCGAAATCCAGCTGCAGCCGGGGCGCGATGTGGCCGGGCTGGTGGAAGCCGCCGCCAATAACTGGTACCTGCGCCAGCAGGGGTATAGCGCCGCCGAGGACTTTATGAAGCGAATTGTCGAGGAATCATAAAGTGGAGATTGGAAAAACGTTTTCATATTTACATAATAAACCATTCCCTCTATATTAAAAGAATCCGGGCTTGCGCCGGGCGCCGGACAGCTCCCGGACGTCCGGCGTCGCTGCGTCGGGACTTGTTTTCAAGGAGAAGGGGGATCGGGATGAACGGAAATTTGTCCAAGGAATATTATGTGGGCCATGACGGCGTATTTAACGACTTTGCTCCGCTGCTGAATTGCTTTCAAGCTGCTCTTTATTTCAGTCTGAAGGCGAAGAAGGGGCTGGACAAGCCCTTTGAGCTGTTTGTGCAGGACCCGTCTTATGGTCTGGACACCGACCCGGACGGCAGGTACCGGGAGATTCGCAACGTACAGGGATGGAAGTGCTTCGAGGTATTCCAGACGCATGACGTCAAAGGCCGGGGCGCAGCCACGCTCGCTGAAATCGAAGCGCTGCTCGATCAGGGTGATCTGGTTATTTTTGAAACGTTCCTGAACCGTGTCCCGCATATGAAGGATTTCCTTGCGCTTGATTTTCCGTTCGACCCAACGCGGCACAATACGCCGCATAATCATATTTTTGTTGCCGTCGACTACTCGGATACCCATCTGTACTATCTGGAATCGCCGGCGCTGCTGAATGCGGCGCATGTGCCCTACGAGAACAGCAGGTGCGTGGGGATGATTGAAAAAAGCGTGCTGCATCACGCCATCGACTGCTTCCTGAACTATCGCCGGCTGGAGATCAAGGATGCCGGGCTCGCCGAAGATAACAAGCGGCGCCGGGTAGTGGCGGCCATGCGCTCGCTGATTGGCAACATCGGCAGGCCGGTGCTGGAGACGCCGACATACACGCGTCACTACGGCACCGACGGCCTTGACCGGCTGATCGCTTGCTGCCGCAGCGGGGAGTTCGTCTTCAGCCGCCCCTCTTCGATTCACCAATCAAGCGAAGGCGATGTGCTGGAATGGAAGCTGTCCAACACCCGGCAGCAAAAAAGCGTGCTTTATCACTGCATCGAGGCTCACCCGGAGCTGTTTGGCGCTTACGGCCCCGCGCTGCTGGAACGCATGCGCGCTTCGATCGAGCTGTGGCAGATGACGATGAGCAAGCTGCGGCTGATGAAGCTCAGGCGGCAGGACGATACGGCGGCGCTGCAGGAGCTGCTGCTGCGCATGAAGGACAGTGAGCTGCGCTTTCAGGAAGAAGCTGTGCGCTGGCACGCCCGGACGGAGGCCGGCTTGCCTGCGGGTTAAGTCGCGCCGCTCGGCGCGTTTTTTTTTGCGAAATAGAAAAAAGGATAAAAATGACATATGTACAAATGAAAATCCTCTCTTTATCATGAGAGTCAGGGGGCACTCGGTTGTGCGGAGGAGCGGGACCGCCGGACCGCCGCTGCTGCTGTCCAAATCAATCGTGACGAAGGGGGATTGGGATGAACGGAAACTTGGCCAAGGAATATTATGTGCGACACAATGGGGTGTTTGATGATTTTGTTGCCCAGCTCAATTGCTTTCAAACGGCTTTATATTTTGTTTTGAAAAACAAAACAAGCGTGGAGACGCCCTGCGAGCTTTTTGTACAGGACCCGTCTTACGGTCTGGAGCTTGACTGTGAGGGGCGCTTTCGGCAGCTGCGGCTGACGGAGTCGTGGCAGTGCTTTGAGGTGTTCCAGACGCATGACTTTAAGGGGCGTGGCCCGCAGACGCTGGCGGAGATTGAAGCGCTGCTTGATGCGGGGGAGATGGTGTTGTTCGAAACTTTTCTGAACCGGCTGCCGCATATGACAGGGTATATCGCGCTGGATTTTCCTTTTGAACCGGCCAAACACGATCTGGCGAACAATCATATTTTTGTGGCCTTGGCCCACACCGACACGCATCTTTATTATACGGAGGCTCCGATTCTGCTTAATGCCAATCACGTACCTTATCTGAACCGTCGGGATATCGGCATGATTGACAAAACCGTGCTGCACCATGCGACGGACTGCTTTCTTCATTATCGCCGCGTGGAAATCAAGGAAGAGGGGCTGCTCCTCAGCCGCCATCTGCGGGTAACCGATGCGATTCGCTCGATGCTGGCCAATGCGACGCGTCCCAAACAGTCACTTCCTGATGGGGGGACGCTTTATTATGGGGCTGATGCGCTGGACAAGCTGGCGGAATGCTGCCGCAGCGGCGCTTTTGTCATGAACCGGCGTTCGATGGGGTACGAAAGCAAGGAGGGCGAGGTGCTGGAGTGGCGGGCCAGTCTCATCCGCCAGCAGAAGACGATGCTTTACCGCTGTCTGGAACGCAACCCCGAGCTGTTCGGTAGCGATGCGGTTGAGCTGTCGGATACGCTGAAGCGTTCGGCAGACGTCTGGCAGGCGGCGCTAAGCAGGATGCGGCTGATGTTGTTGAAGCAGCAGGACGACACGACGGCGCTGCAAGCTTTGCTGATGAAGATGAAAGAGTGCGACCAGCGTTTTCTGGAGGCTGCTGCGCGCTGGTACGCCCGTTCGGGGGCGGAACTGGGAGTCGGTTAGGAAGATGGCTTTTCCACGGTGCGAGCGGCTTGTTTGCGGCATTTCTGTCGTGTAAATCCAACAAGCAATTGGGGGGAACGGGGACGTTGGCGCGGTTATCCAGCAGCTCCCTCCTCCCTTATCGCGTTAATTTTTAATTTTCTGATAAAATACGGTTCGTTTCCCTCTTTCGACAAGCTCCGGCATATTTACAAAAACAACCACTCCCTCTATGATTAAAAGCAAACGGGCGGACAAGTCCGCTGCAAGCCGGGAGGAGGTCGTGAACGCCGCTGTTGTCCACATTACACAAAAAAGAGGGGATTGGGATGAACGCGAATTTATCGAAGGAATATTATGTGCGTCACGATGGGGTTTTTGATGATTTTGTCCCGCAGTTGAATTGTTTTCAAGCGGCCTTATATTTTGTGTTGAGAGCCAAAACGGGCATGAGCAGGCCATACGAGCTTTTTGTGCAGGACCCGTCCTATTGCTTGAATCTGGACGCCGAGGGGCGGTATCGGGAGCTGCGGCTCGCCGAGCGGTGGCAGTGCTTCGAGGTGTTTCAGACGCATGACGTCAAGGGGCAGGGCGATGCGACGATGGCGGAAATCGAAGCGATGCTGGATGCGGGAGATATCGTGATTTTTGAAACGTTCCTGAACCGGGTGCCGCATATGAGAGATTTCCTTGCGCTGGACTTCCCGTTCCAGCCGGAGATGCACAATACGCCGCATAATCATATTTTTGTCGCGTTGGGTTATTCGGATACGCATCTTTATTATGTGGAAGCGCCGTTCCTGCTCAACGCCAATCACGTGCCGTACAATAACAGCCCGTGTGTCGGCATGATCGAGAAATCGGTGCTGCGTCATGCGACCGACTGTTTCCTGAATTACCGCCGTGTGGAGATCAAGGAAGATGGGCTGCGCCAGAACCTGCAGACCAGGGTGGTGAATGCGATCCGTTCGCTGCTGGACAACGCCGTGCGGCCCGTAAAGGAGTCGCCGGAGGGCGTTATCTATTATGGAGCCGAAGCGATCGACCAGTTGGTGGAATGCTGCCGCAACGGCGCGTTTGCGATGAAACGGTCTTCCACGCTGTACCAGACGAGCGAAGGCGAGGTGCTGGAATGGAAGCTGGGCAACGTCCGCCAGCAGAAAACGCTTTTGCATTGGTCGATTGAAAAAAATCAGGAGCTGTTCGGCGATTATGCTCCCGGTCTGTTGAAGTCGCTCAAGGAAACGCTGGATGCGTGCCAGATGACGGCGAGCAAGCTGCGGCTCATGCTGCTCAAAAAGCAAGAGGACACGACGGCGGTGCAAGGCATGCTGCTGCGCATGAAGGAAGGCGATTTGCGCTTCCAGGAGCTGGCCGAACGCTGGTACGCGCTGGCCGGTGCGACCGCTGTCTGAACAAAAAAGCCCCGTGCGGCCTGATTGGCCGTCGCGGGGCTTTTGCTATGCGGCGCGGCGGGAGCGCCGGCTGTTATTTTTTGACCACATTGAAGTTGTCGTCGATGAGCAGCCAGTTTTGCGGGAAGGCAAGGCCCAGCTTCCAGTAGCTGATGCCGCGCAGTCCCAGCTCCTTGAGCAGATCGAATTTGGCTTGAATGGAGCGGGCGTCTTCGAACCAGACGACGTGCTCGCGGCCATCTTCGTCCCAGTAGTGGAAATTGGGCGCTTGCGCCGTGTAGTCGTACATGATTTGCGCGTGGTACTTCCGGGCCAAGCCGATGGCTGCTTGCGGACTGACTGCCTTGGCGTAGGCGCCGCCCGGCTTGTAGGGCAGCGTCCAATCGTAGCCGTAGAGGTTTTGCCCCATCATGATTTTGGAAGCGGGCATTTCGCTCAGCGCGTATTGCAGCACCCGGCGCACCGGACCGATCGGCGAGACGGCCATAGGCGGACCGCCGCTGTAGCCCCATTCATACGTCATGATAATGACAAAATCGACAATTTCGCCGTGCGCCTTGTAGTCGTGGGCCGAATACCATTCGCCGGACTGGGCGGCGCTGGTTTTGGGCGCAAGCGCAGTCGAGATCAGGTAGCCCTTCTCGTGGATGCGGGCGGCGGCTTTGCGCAAGAAGCTGTTGTAGGCTTCGCGGTCGGCGGGCAGCAGGTGCTCGATATCGAAATGAATGTCGCGGAAGCCGAGCCGTTCGGCGGTGGCCAGGATGTTATCGAGCAATTTGTTCTGCAGCGCTTCGTCGCTGAGGATCAAGTGGCCGAGATCGGCACTGAACTGATCGTTCTCCAGATTGGTGACGACCATCATCAGGGTGACGCCGGATTGTGCGGCGATGGCGCGCAGATCGTCGAGCGGAGGCGGAGCCAGCGTACCGTCGCGTTGAATGCGGAAGCTGAACGGAGCCAGATACGTCAAATGGGGCGCGGCTTCCCGGGCGCTGTTCGCCAGCGCCGGCGAGACGGCTCCGCCCCGCGGCTCGATGTAGGCGTTCACCTCGGCGGCACGTTTCGGCTTCGGTGGCAGATACAGCCGCTGGCCGACATTCAGCGGTTTGGCCGCGTCGATGCCGTTCACCTCGGCCAATGTGGCGACGGGGACGCCGGTTTTACGGGAAATCAGGTACAGGCTGTCGCCCGGCTGTACCCAATAATAGGAACCCGCCACCGGCACGACAAGTGCCTGTCCGATGACGAGCGTCTGCTGCGGGTCGATCCGATTGGCTTCGGCGATGGCCGACCAGTCGATTCCGTAAGCTTGAGCAATGCTGTAAAGCGATTGTCCGCGTTGGACAACGTGAATTTGCATACGTATTCTCTCCCTTGAGATCATCTGCTACACGATATGCAGCGGACGGCAATAGGTGTCTGTCCCGAACATCCGTTTCTGGCTGGTCCGGGGAGGAAGCGCGAGCGGGCTGCTATCCATCGGGGACTAACGGTTGTTCACCGATCTTTTAGGAGGAGGTACTAAGAGAAGATAGTACTTTTTCGCCGGCTTCGGCTCTTATATGCTAGAGACATCAAGAGCGAGCGGCGCAGCAAGCCGCAGCAGCTACAGGAGGACGATTCCGATGAGAACCTATCCAATGAAACGCAATACAGCCGCTTTTACCTTTATGACGTGGGCTTCCTTTCTTTCCGCGATGCTGGCGATGTTTATCGGTATTTATACGCTGGAGGAGTCGCTGAGCGTCAAGGGCTATTACGCGGTCTGCGCGCTGTTCCTGACTATGGCGTCGTTTGTTTTGCAAAAGGTGGTTCGCGATAACCAGGAGGACCGCGAGGAGGCAAGAAAGCGGAATACGGCCGCCTTCACGTTCCTGGCTTGGGCAGCGTTCGTCTGCGCTTTCCTCGGCATGTTCATCGGGGTCGTCAACCTGGAGCAGCCGCTGTCGGTAAAAGGTTATTACGCCGTCACGGCGCTGTTCCTGACCATGTCCTCCTTTGTCCTGCAAAAAACAATTCGTGACAACAATGACGACGAGCATCGCCGGATAGCCGGGGCTGCGGAACCTGTCGAATAAACGGGGGCCGGGCCCCGCTTCTTTTTGTAACAATCCGCGGGTGCGGATGAGCTCGGGAGGCGGATTTGCATACAATTTTTTTGAAGGGATATCTCTAAACGCGAAGGAACGGCCCTGATCGATGGCGAAGAAATAGGTCGTAACGTGTCGCTGTTTTTTTGTCCGAACAGGGGGCTTTGGTATGATTCATGATTTATTGGCGAATTTCGCCTTGTTGATGTCGGGATTTTTTGCCGCCACGTTCTGGCTGCGAAACCGAAGCGCATTTGCCCCCGCAACCCTGTGGATGAAACTCGGCACGGGCTTGGCGAACGGCTGCCTTGGGCTTCTGCTGATGCTGTTCAGCGTGCATATCAACGGAACGTTGGTGGATTTGCGGCAGGTTGCCGTCATCGCGTCTGCTTACTTTGGCGGGATCTACGCGGCGTTGACGACGGCGCTGATTGTGGCGGTCGGACGGATCGCTTTGTTCGGCGGCGTGAATGCGGCTTCTGTGACGGCTTCGCTCGGGGTACTGGCTCTTGCGCTGGGAGCGGGCTGGATTTGCACAAATATTACGTCCTATTGGCGGCGTTGGGGATATAGCTGGCTTTGGATGCTGACGGTAAACTGTCTGACCTCGGCTTATTTGCTAGGCGCCAGTTTTCTGAAATCGTTACCAGTCTACGCGACGATCGCTACGGCAGCGCTGCTGGTAACGGCCAGTGTGTTGTATGTGCTCGGCCAAGCGAGGGAAAAGTCGCAGCTCAACGATGTGCTGATCTCATTAACGAAGAGATTTAATAAAATGGATACTGCCTTTAGCATTTATGACGCGACACTGCAGCAGATGGGCGTGCTGTTCAATGTTCAGTTGGGCTCGGTCATTGTGATCGATCACCAGCGCTTCCGGTTGCTGTCTGTCATGAACGGCGGACTGACCAAGCGGGAAAACCGCGAGATCAGCTTGCAGGATATGGAGGTGCTGGCTACGGCGCAGCGCGGCGAGACGGTGCTGTTCCCCGATTGGTCCAAAAAACGTCCGCGCGGCAACGTAGACGAGGTTGTCTATCAGACGAAGAGCGTGCGGTCATCCTTGCATGTACCGTTTGAGTACAAGGGCCGGGTCATTGCGATGCTGAGCCTGGGCGCTTCAATGCCGGGATATTTTGACGAAAAAAAAGCCGCTGCGGTCCAGATGCTCGTGCCGCTGGTTTCGCTCGCGATGGCGCTCAAGGAAGCGGAGGGCAAGTTCTCATCGATTATCGATTCTTCGCACGATGCGATCGTGCTGGCCGATGATGACGACCGGATTGTGCTCTGGAGCAAGGGGGCGCATGCGATGTTCGGCTATACGGAAGAGGAAGTGCTGGGGCGCAACGTCGATCTGATTATTCCGCTCGAGCAGCGTGACGAATATTTGCGGGGGCTGGAGCGCTTGCGGGCCAGCGGCGAGCTGCAATTGGCCAGCCGCACGGTGGAGATGCAGGGCTTGCGTAAAAACGGAGGCGTCTTCCCGCTGGAGATGTCGCTAAATACATGGAATACCGGCGGACAGCAGTATTTCAGCGGTATTTTGCGCGATATTTCCGAGCGGCGCGAGACGGAGCAATTCATTTTGGCGCTCAAGCAGGAGCTGGCCGATACGCTGCATAATCAGCAAGGCATCGTGCTGAAATATAAGAAGCGCGAGGAAGGCTATGTTGTTACGATGGTCGAGGGGCAGCTGGCCCAGCAGTTCAAGATGACCGACGGCCGGGCGGTTGGACGCCCGATTCGCGAGCTCGTGCCGCCGGAATCGTATCCGACGATTCAGGAGCATTATGAGCGCGCTTGGCTGGGCGAAACGCTGCAGTTTGATAGCCGGATCGGCGAATATACGCTGCTCACGGCGTTAAGTCCGGTCGTTGTCGACGGCGTTGTGACCGAGGTCGTCGCTACAGCCAGCGACATTACGGCGCGTGTGAAGGTGGAAGCGGAGCTGCAGGAAAGCGAGGACCGCTACAGACGGCTGATGGAGCTGCTGCCGGACGGCTTCTTTATTCATAGCGGCGGCAAGGTGGTGCTGGCGAATCCCGAAGCGGCGAGTCTGCTTGGCGCGGCCGGTGTGGAGGAACTGATTGGCTGTACGCTGGGGCAGATTATTCATGCCGATTCATTGGCTGCCGATCTGGAGCAGGCGGCTTACATGTATGAGCATAAGGCGAGCCTGCCGCCTTCCGATCGCACGTATGTCAGGCTGGACGGCAAGCTGATCCAGGTCGAGGCGTCTTCGACCTGGATGTCCTATCAGGGCAAGCCGGCGATTATGATTGTCTTCCGCGACATTACCAGCCGCAAGCAAGCCGAGCTGCAGATGCGGCAGGCTAACGAGATGCTCAAGCGCCTGTCGTCGCTGGACGGCTTGACTGGCATTCCGAATCGCCGCAGCTTCGAGGAGCAGTTTGCCCGCTTGTGGTCGGAGGCGCACAAGGAGCGTTCGCCGCTGTCGCTGCTGCTGCTGGATATCGACTGCTTCAAGGCGTATAACGATTCGTACGGCCATCAGCAGGGCGATGCGTGCTTGCGGCAGGTAGCGTTCAAGCTCGCCGAGCTCGGCGCGGAGCGCGATGCGTTCGTAGCCCGCTACGGGGGCGAGGAGTTCGTCTGCTTGCTGCCGGGCGCCGAGGAGTTGGAAGCGGAGTTGTTTGCCGAGGAGGTGTGCGAGGCGGTGCGCAGTCTGGACATCGTGCACGCCTTCTCCGTGGTCGATCGGCACGTGACGGTAAGCGTTGGCGGGACGACGCTGGAGAACCACGGAGAGATCCATCCGCGCGATCTGGTGGAGGCTGCCGACAAAGCACTGTACCGCGCCAAGGAGACGGGACGCAATCGCGTCGTACTGCTGCGGGAGGATTAAGCGCGGCGCAAAAGGGCTGTCCCGAAAGGGATGGCATAATAAGGAACAACCCCAAAATGACCCCAAAATCCACAGTTATGTGGAAAGAGGGGTCATTTTTTTAGGGGCATTTTGCTACTGCAAGTGGGACTCGAAAAATCACAAATTGACATTTCGGCCAGCCCCTTGCTGGCGGAACCGACCGCCGGGCTCTGCGCGGGAGCGCTACGAAACGGGGATGTGGATGGACAGCAGCCAGCCCCGTCCGTTCGCTCCTGCGCCGAGGCGCATCGTTCCGCCGAGCTGCCGCACGCGCTCCTGCATGGACTGCAGGCCAAAGCCGGCAGGGACGGGCGTGTATGGCCGCCCGTCGTTCCACAGCTCCAGCAGCAGCACGCCGTCTCCGCCGTGCAGACCGAGCTGGAAGCGGGTGCTGCGGCCGTGCCGGATACCGTTAGTCAGTCCTTCCTTGAGCGCGTGGTAGAGCACTTTCTTTTGCATCGTCGTCAGCGGCGGCAGCGGGTCAAGCGCGCAATCGATGGCGACACCGGCCGCTTGCTCGGTCTCTTCGACGAGCTGGGCGACGGCGGCTTCCAGCATGAAGTCCGTGCCCTGCCGCTTCATCATGCGCACGGATTCGCGAATGTCGTCGAGCCCCTTGCGGACGAGGCTTTGCGACAGCTCCAGCTTGTCGAGGCCGCGCTGGTCATTGCGGACGAGCAGCATTTTGGCCGCTTCGAGCTGAACGATCGAGGCTGTGAGCGTATGTCCGACGTGATCGTGAATGTCCTGCGAGATGCGGTTGCGCTCCTCCAGCACGGACAGCTCGGCCCACGTCTCGGCGGCTTCGCGTACGGAATCCTTGAGCTTGAGCGTTGCCAGCTCCAGCTCGGCCGTCCGCTCCTGCACGCGCTGCTCCAGCTCGACGGAGAAGGCGCGCAGCTGCTCGTTGATGCCGCGCAGGCGCGCCAGCACCACCATACCGAGGCAGAGCACAAAGCTGAGTACGCCCAGCGAAGTCGTCTGATCGATCCAGTAGAAGTACCACACGGGAGCGATCGGGAATACGGCTGCGCCCAGGCCGGGAAAAAGCGTAAACGCGTAATGCGTAGAGATGCCGGCGACGAGTCCGACCAGTCCGAGCGCGAGCCAGCGCGCTTCTTCATCCCGGCGCTGCCGGAAGCGTCGCAGCATCGGTGCGGAGAGCGCCGGAACGAAAAACAGCAGCGCAAAGGCGTAGATGTAGAGCGAGCGTTCAAAAAGCCGCGGACTGAACACAGCCAGCGCCAGACAGGCGGCGATCAGCACCAGCAGCGCGTAGCGGATGCGGCGAAAGCGCACCCGCGTTTCCGGCTCGGACAGCCGTTCGAAGATGCCGGTCACCGCCAGCATGCCGATGGGCACGCAAATGCTGTAGTAGTAGGCGAACTGCGGCGCTGCGAAAAAAATTTTGTAGAGCGAGGTCAATACCATACACGGATACGCGCAGCATAACGACAGAATGGCGAAATACAGGTAAAGCGAATCGCGGCTGTACAGTAAAAACGCGCTGATTCCCGCCAGACCGAGGAAGATGAAGCAGGTCGTGATGACCAGCTTGTTCGTATCCTGACGGAGCATCTGCGTGATGTAATGCCGCCCTTCGTTGATGCTCATGTAGCCGGGAGACAGCCCCGGCCGCTCGGGCAGCACGTGCAGAAGCAGCGTATGCCCGCCGGACTGCTGGGGCAGCTCGACCAGATGCCAGTCCAGAAACGACAGCACGCGCTTTTGCGAGCCATCCATGTTGTAGGAGGCCAGCGGTGCGTTGTCTACATAGACGGCGTATTGTTTCAGCTCCACGATGTAGAGCACCGGGTCGCGCATGGCGTTTATGTTGTCGGGCAGCGGCCGGCGCAGCCAGAAGCCGGATGGTGCGCTGCGCTCCTGCTGAGCGCTGTTTTGAAGCTGCGGAAGCGGCTGCCAGCCGGCCTCTGGTCCGGGCGTGCCGGTCTGCGGGTCGAGCCGAACGTCGCCGAACGCCGCTTCCCAGCCGGCCGCATCGGCTAGCCGCAGCGAGTTCAGTCCGCTGACCTCGCCAAGTCCGCCGTTGACGACGGCGGTTAAGCCGGTAAAGCCGCCGAGCAGGAGCAGCAGTAGCGCAAGGTGCCCCCCATACGAGCGGAAGCCGCGCTTGAGACGGGCGAGCATGGCAACGGCGGCCAGCCGCGGCTTCATGGCGAGCCCTCCAGCCATGTTTTCAGCGTCATCATGGCAACGGTGCGGTCATTCGTACCGAGCTTGCTATAGATGGAGCTGACGTAGTTTTTGATCGTCCCTTCGCTCATGAACAGCTGGGCGGCAATTTCCCGGTTGGTCTTGCCATCGGCCAGACAGGTTGCGATTTCCTGCTCCTTTTCGGACAGGCGCAGGTCTCTGGCCTTGAGGCGCGCCGAGCCGAGCACGCTGTTCATGGCGACAGACGCAGTATGCAGGCGCGAAGCCAGCTTTGCCGCAATCATCGAAGGCAGCAGGAACTGCCCGTTCACGGCGTCGCGAATCGCTTGAGCCAGCTTGTCGCCCGGAATATCCTTCAGCAAAAAGCCGGTTGCGCCTCCGGCCAACGCTTCAATAATGTAGTCGTCGTCCGCGAACGTCGTCAGCATCAGGACCAGCGTTTCCGGCAGGGTTGCCCGGAGCCGCCGCGTACATTCAATGCCGTTCATGACCGGCATTTCGATATCCATCAGCACGAGCGCCGGCCGCAGCGCTTCGGCGAGCTGAAGCGCTTCCGCGCCGTCTTTGGCCATGCCGATTACCTCAATATCCTCTTGCAAGCTTAATATCGTTTGCAGTCCGTCTCTCATTAAAGTCTGATCGTCGGCAATCAAAATTCGGATCACGTTATCGACTCCCCGTTTGGCTGTTATGGCCTAAGTATACCGCTGAGAGTGGCTGCTTCACAATGCGTTCGGCGGTTCGAGAAGGCGGTTATGACCTGTCATGACCAAGATGATGACCGTGTCACGCCATTAATGGTCCCCAAGTCCGTTCAATCGAAATTCGACAACTTCGATAATAGCTATAGGGCGAGTTTTCCGCGGGGAAACAATCGCCCGGAACGATTTTACGGGAGGGATAGCAGTGAAACGAAAATCATGGATAACGGGCGCGGCAGCGGCTTTGCTCGTGTCGGGCTTGCTGCCGTGGGCGCAGCAAGGACCGACGGCGGCGGCGGCGGAGCGTCTGGCCGTATACGACGATGCTTTGCAGAACAACTTCTCCGACTACAGTTGGGCGGCGCACAATATGGCGCAAACCGCCGTGGTGCATAGCGGCGCGAACGCCGTTGAATGGACGCCTGACGGCGATGCGGCGCTGTACTTTTATAAGGACCGGATTGTCAGCACCAACGATTACCCTGTGCTCGAGCTGTGGGTGAACGGTGGAACGGCGGGCGGCCAACAGGTACAGCTGGGCTTCCATTCCGGCGGTCAGCGCGTGGCGACGGTGGATCTGGCGCAGCAGCTTCCGGGAGGTACGGTGCCGGCGAACAGTTGGACGAAGGTAGATGTTGATCTGGGCGCGTTGAATATTCCGTATCACATTTTTGATGGAATTATGATTCAAGGAACGACTTCAGGCGCACAGTCGACATTATATCTCGATGATATCGCCTTGGTGCCGGGCGAGCAGCCGGAGCCGACGGCCCAGCCTAGCGGTACGCCAACGCCGACTGCCGAGCCGACGGGCGAGCCGGAGCCGACGCCAACACCGACGGAAGCACCGGGACAAGAGGGGCCTGAGCTGATCGTGTTCGACGATGCGCTGCATTCGCCGTTCCGCGATTACAGCTGGGCGCAGCACGACGTGACCGAAAGCGGCACGGTGCATGACGGTACAGCTTCGATTCGCATGAATCCGAGCAACGAAGCCGGACTTTATTTGTACAAGGAAAACGGCCCGGTGCTTGTCAAGGAATATGAAACGCTGGAGTTCTGGGTGAACGGCGGCGCTGCAGGCGGCCAGGACCTGAAGCTGAAATTTAACGCCGGAGGCGGCACGATTGGCGAGGTGCCGGTCGACAGTCTGATCGAAGGCGGCATTCCGGCCGGAGAGTGGGCCAAGGTTTCTGTATTTTTGCCCGATTTGAAGCTGCCGGGCGGACTGTTCGATGCGATTTTGCTGCAAGGCGGCAGCGGGGAGCAGGCGGAACTGTATCTCGACGATATGCGTATCTTGCCGAAATACGTTGCGCCGCCGGTTATGACGGAGGTCGTGCTGTCGCAATATCAGCTGGTGCTGACGGGCGGCGATACAGCGGCGCTGCAGTTGACCGCCAACTACAATAACGGCTCGTCGGCCGATGCGTCTGCCGAAGCGGTATGGACGTCCAACGCGCCGAACGTGGTTAGCGTAGGCGCCGGAGGCGCATTGGAGGCGCAGGGCAACGGCATTGCCAAGATTACTGCGACGGTGAACGGTCTGTCGACTTCGGCGTATGTGCAGGTGACGGACATCTTCGCCAGCCGCTTGTACACCGATTCTCTGGAGCCGGGTTATACCGATTGGAGCTGGGGCACGCGCGAGCTGGAAAGTGACGAACAGGCGTATTCCGGCAGCCATTCGGTGAAATTCGCAGCCAAGGGCTATGAGGGCGTATGGTTCCATAAGGACGGCGAGCCGTTCTCGACGCTGCAAACATACGGCGTGCGTTTGCACGTGCTCGGCGGGGGAGCCGGTGGCCAGAAGCTCAAGCTCGTGCTGCAGGACGGCCGCGGCTCGGCTGGCGATATCGAGCTGGATCCGTACCTGCCTGCAGGGGGATTGCCAGCCGGCCAGTGGGTCGAAGCGACAGTGAAGCTGGCGGATCTGGGCATCAGCACGCCGAGCTTTGACGGTATCGTCATTCAGGCGTGGGGCGAGCAGAATCAGGGCAGCGTTTATTTTGACGATATTGAGATTTTGCAAAACAGCGATGTCATTGCTTTGCCGGACCCGGAGCTGCCGCAGGTGGACGTGGCGATCGACCAGGCGGCCGGACGCCGCACGGTCAATCCCGACATTTTTGGCGTCAACTTTGAGGATCAACCGAGCGAAAACGCTTCGGAACTGATTTTCCCGTTCAAGCGCTGGGGCGGCAACCAGATGACGCGTTATAACTGGGAGCTGGATACGACCAACCGCGGCTCGGACTGGTACTTCCTGAACATTCCTTACGATACCGGCGTGCCGGGGAAATCGTTGTCCGATCAGTTTATCGAGAGCGCTCAAGCGACGCAAACAAAGGTGCTGATGCAGGTGCCAACGATTGGCTGGACGCCAAAAAGCCGCGATATTTCGTGGAGCTTCTCCATCGACAAATACGGTCCGCAAGCCGGCAACGAATGCGATTATCACGAAGCCTGGTGCCGAGCCGACGCGGGCAACGGTCAGCTGCCGAACAATGGCGGGCATGTAACCGGCAACGATCCGACGGATACGTCGAAGCAGGTTGGACCGGAATTTATCGGCCGTTGGGTCGATGATATGAAAAACAAATTTAACGGCTATGTCCACAACTATGCGCTTGATAACGAGCCTGCGTTGTGGGGATACGCGCATTGGGATGTTCATCCGCAGATGACGTCCTATGATGAGATCTGGAATTATACCGTTGATTACGGAACGGCGATTAAAGCGAAGGACCCGCAAGCCAACATTTTCGGTCCGGTTTCCTGGGGCTGGTGCGAATATTTCTATTCGGCCAAAGACGGCTGCTCGGGCGGCGACGATATGAGCAGTCATGACGGCAAGCCGTTCCTGGAATGGTATTTGAGCAAGGTTCATGAATACGAGCAGCAGCATCAGCAGCGACTTGTCGATGTTCTCGATATTCACTACTACCCTGCGGAAAACAATGTCCCGTTCTCCAGCGACGAATCGCCGGGGATGACAAAACGCCGCTTCAATTCGCTCAAGTCACTGTACGATCCGAACTTCCAAGACCCGTCCTCGTGGATTCAAGAGCCGGTATACCTGATTCCGCGGATGCGCGACATCATCGCACGCAATGCGCCGGAGACGAAGCTGGCCATTACCGAATATAATTTTGGCGACGGCGCAGGTATCGGCAGCGGACTGACGCAAGCCGAAGCGCTGGCGATCTTTGCCCGCGAGGGCGTTGACGCCGCGACCCGTTGGGGCGCGCTGATTGCCGACACCCCGCTCGAGGATGCGTTCAAGCTTTATCTCAACTACGACGGTCAAGGCTCGAAAATTACCGGCGACATCGTGCAAACGACAAGCTCAAATCGCGATGCCGTTGGCGCCTACACAGTGGTTTCGCCGGATGGCAAAACGTATGTCCTGCTGTTCAACAAGGACACATCGCCGCGTACCGCGAAGGTGACTGCCGCCAGCGGCTTGACCGGCCAAGCGTCGCTGTTCCGCTTTACGGCCAAACAGCGCCTGCAGGCTGCAGGTCAGCAGCAGGTGGAAGACGGCGAAATGTCGGTACGCCTGCCAGGTCGTTCGGCTACGCTTGTGGTCATCGAATAGGCTGGCCATACGTTTGAATCCCCGCTTTATTTGGCTCCGTATCCAGCAACAGAAGGGATGCTGTGAGCTTGTCCCCGCCAGAACCTGACGTTCGAGGAAAGCTGACCCTGACACCGCGCCTGCGGTGGGGGCGGCTTTTTTTCTTTATGCAGCAGCGATGTGAATAAAATGAACATACTGGGACATATTGGGAGTATAGTCGGATGTAAAGGGCGGAACGATCTTGATTATCAATAGAATTGTTTTGGCGGCCGCCTGGCTGGCGGCTCTGACGATACTGGTGGTGGCGTACCGCCGCGGCCGGCTGCCGGAAGCGCTGATCCAGCTGATGGCTACTCAGGTGCTGACGTGGACGCTTAGCCTGATTTTTGTCAATTTCCACTTTATGTCGTGTCCGGTGCGCGAGTTTCCGCGGGCGACGGATAGCAACTTTACGTTCAATTATATGTTTTATCCATCGATCAACGTTCTGTTTAGTCTATTTTATCCGCGAATTCAAGCTTGGCTGCCCAAGCTTGCTTATCATGTGCTGTTTTCGCTGGGGATGTTTGCTTTTTCCTGTGCGGTTGAGCGGCATACGGAGCTGCTGCAATACGGGAGCATGCATGGGTTAATGCGCATTCTTGTGTTCTGGCTGGGCCTGAATGCGACGCGCCTCTATGGCGACTGGTTTTTCAAACCAGGCTGGCTTCAAAGCGGTAAGACGGCATGAGGGGCGGCATGGACGCTTATATTTTGCTGGCCGTTTGGCTGATTTCGATTACAGCGATGTTTTTTGTTCCCAAGGAGCGCCGGAGAGAATCGCATACCGTATTTCTGTTCGAGCAGATGACGGCTTGGCTGCTGGGTCTGATCGTCGTTGAGGCGGGACTGCTGGAGTATCCGTTCCGCGAGCTGCATGCAAATCGGACGAGCTTTACGTTTGAATTTATCGCATACCCGATGGTATCGGTGTATTATAACCTGTATTTTCCGCAGCGGCGGAGCGCCTGGATCAAATTGTTGTATACGCTGGCTTTCGGCGCAGGCATCACGATCCCGGAGCTGTGGCTGGAGACGCATACGCAGCTGATTCGATACAGCGGCTGGAGATGGTACGACACGCTTGGATCCGTGAGCCTGACGCTGTTCAGCGCGCGGCTGTACAGAAACTGGTTTCTCCATAAAGTGCAGATGAGGTCTGTTGCAGCCAGCGTAAAAAAGCGCGTGACTGAGCCGGATTGACAAGAAGCGCCTATTCCTGCGGCGCAGGCTGTCCGAACGTGTCGAAGCGCTGCCCTTGCTGGGAAACGGCGCGAACGCTGTCTAAACTTATTCGTTGCCAAACAGGTTAAAAGCTCCTATATTGGGAGAGAAGTCAGAGAAGGCGGTGGACGGTTTGGCCGAAAGGCGACAGATTTCGTTAACGCAGCGACTCCAGATCAAAAGCGGCGAGCATCTGGTGTATTTTTACAGCTCGATGGAAGCCTATATCCGCAATTTAGCTTCATTTATCAAGGTTGGTCATGCATGTAAGCAGCAAGTCATTATTGTAGACAATCAAGAGCGTTGTGCCGGCATGCTGGAGCGGCTGCGAGGTCAGCTGAGCAAAGAGGCACTGGGACGCGTACAGGCAGTGGACAGCGGCGACCGGGCGCAGGCGGCTGATCAATTGGATAAGCTGCTGCGGACGTTTGCGGACAAGCGGCAGGAGGTGCGGGTATGGCGGCATGCCGATTGGCGCAAGCCACAGGGGCGCGCGGCGCGGATGCACGCCTACGACTGCGCGTGCGGCCGGATTCTGGACGCTTACGGTTGTGTGACGGTGTGCGCGTTTGACGGTGAAGCAGCGCCCGCCAGCTTGCAGACCGCGATGATGCGCTGCCACGAATATTTCATGACAGACGAGGAAATCGTCGTGTCGGGCTTGTACCGGACGTTATCTGCTCCGGGACCGGCGATCCCTGGGCTGGCTGCGCAAAGCGAGCTGGAATCCGAGGTGGACGGGTACCGGCAGAAGCTTGATTTTATTCATGCCGTGTCGCACGAGGTACGCAATCCGCTGACGGTGATCAAGGCCTACGCTTCGCTGGTGATGAGCAAGGTTCAGGATGCGGGCGACAGGGACAAGCTCAAAGCCATCTGCGATTATGTGATGGAAATTGATAATGAAATGACGCATATCATCAACACGGAGCAGATGCTGACGAGCGAAGCGTTATGGCGCAAAAAGCCGATTCAGCCGAAAACGCTGCTGGCCGACGTCATCGGCATCATGGAGGTCAAGGGCCGGACGCAAAACATACGGCTGGAAACGCATGTCGAGCTCTCGGGGGCGGAAACGATCGTCGGCAATGCCATCGGCTTTCGGCTGACGGTATCGAACCTGCTCAGCAATGCGATCAAATACAGTCAGGAGGGAGGCGCGGTCCGGCTGTTCGCGTACACCGAGCAGCGGCAGCTGGTGGTTGTCGTGGAAGACGACGGCATCGGCATGTCGGAGGCTCAGACCGCGCTCTTGTTCCGCAAATATGAAAAAATGAACGAGGACCGCGGCGGCCAGGGCATCGGGCTGTTTATGGTCAAAAAGCTCGTCGACCACTTCCGCGGCAGCATCGGCGTCTGGAGCCGGCCGAATGAAGGCACGCGGATGACCGTCCAGCTGCCGCTGGCGTATGCGGTCGCGGAGCACGAAGCGGCCGAGGGGCTGCGGCCGCAGCATACTGCCGCCGCAGCGCTGCTGGCGGCTGAGGCGCTGGCGTCGGGCGCTGCCGACGCCGCCGGGTTATCCGGGGCGGGCGCTTGACGCGCGGCCCCGAATTTGGACAAAGACCTTGCCGCATGGCTGACGCTTCCGTGGAGAAGCGCCGGCGTGCGGCAAGGTCTTTGCTGGTTTGGCGGGCGGCGGTTAGGCCCGTAAGGAGCCGCGCCGCGGGGACGGCGCGGCGGCGTAAGCCGGCTGAAGGGGCGGAGAGCCGGGAGTTGAGGGCCGAGGGGCCAAGAACCGATGCCAAAAGACAAAAGCCCAGCGTGAGGAGCCGGGCTTCCGTTTTTTTTACACGTTCGAGATGTATTGGTTTACGATTGCTTTGATGTGTTCAAGACGGCCGGAAGCGTTGACGATCGGTTTGTTTTCCAGCGCATAAGCCTCCAGCGTGCGGAAGCTGGCGCGGCCGGCGACGATGTCGGCGCCAATACCGCTTTGGAAGGAGCCGTAACGCGTCTCCAGAATACCGTCGAATACGCGGTCTTCGATCAGCTTGGCGGCAACCTGCAGGCCGCGCGCGAACGCGTCCATACCGGCAATGTGCGCATGCACCAGATCAACGGGCTCAAAGGAGGCCCGGCGTACCTTGGCGTCGAAGTTAACGCCCCCGCGTCCGATGCCGCCTTCATTCAGCAAAATTTCATACATCGCCAGCGTAGTGGAATATAAGTCGGTCGGGAATTCGTCGGTATCCCAGCCGAGCAGCAGATCGCCCTGGTTGGCGTCAATGGAGCCGAGCACGCCGTTAATCCGCGAGACGCGCAGCTCGTGTTCGAACGTATGACCGGCCAGCGTCGCATGGTTGGCTTCGATGTTGAGCTTGAAGTGCGGCAGCAGGCTGTATTTGTGCAGGAAGGCCAGCGTGGTGGCAGCGTCAAAATCATATTGGTGCTTGGACGGCTCCTTAGGCTTGGGCTCGATCAGGAACTGCGCGTCAAAGCCGATTTCTTTGGCATAATCGACGGCCATGTGCAGGAAGCGGGCCAGGTTGTCGAGCTCAAGGCCGAGATCGGTGTTCAGCAGCGACTCGTAACCCTCGCGGCCGCCCCAGAAGACGTAGTTTTCCGCGCCGAGCCGCTTGCCGTGCTCCAGCGCTTTTTTGACTTGAGCCGCAGCGTAAGCGAATACGTCGGCGTTGCTGGTCGTGGCGGCTCCATGCACGAAACGCGGGTTGGTGAACATGTTGGCTGTGTTCCACAGCAGCTTTTTGCCGGTAGCTTTCATATGCTCTTCTATCTGTCCGACGATCACATCAAGATTGGCATTCGTTTCCTGCAGCGTATCGCCTTCAGGCGCGATGTCACGGTCATGGAAGCAGAAGTAATCGACGTCGAGAATGTGCAGCAGCTCGAAGCAGGCCTCGACGCGCGCTTTGGCCAGATCCATGCCGGAATAGCGGTCCCAGCCGCGAACGTTGGTTGCCCCGCCGAACGGGTCGGAGCCGGTGCCGGTGAAGGCGTGCCAGTAGGCGACGGCAAAGCGCAGATGCTCGCGCATCGTTTTGCCCAGAACGACTTCGTCCGGATTATAAAATTTGAAAGCGAGCGGATTGTCGGAGCCCCGGCCCTCATAGCGGATCACGGGGGTATTGGCGAAGTAAGACATGGATTTCACACTCCATTTTGTCGTAGTAGGTAACGCTTACAACTATAATAGCAAACGTTGATTAGTTTGTAAATTCATTAAACAAACTTAGTAGGTGCACAGATAAAAACTTTCATGGTACACTAGAAAAAAGCTGTACAAGACAGAGCTTGCCTTGGGGGACATCATGAAGCAAACCGGCGATTTGAACCTGGTGAAAAAAATAAACAAGTCCATCGTGCTGCACCACATCCGCAAGGATTCGCCGATCTCCCGGGCGCGCATCGCCGAAATTTCCGGGCTGACCAAAGCGACGGTGTCCAGTCTGGTCAACGAGCTGATCGAAAGCAAGCTTGCGCACGAGATCGGGACCGGCGAATCCAGCGGCGGGCGCAAGCCGATGCTGCTGCTGTTCAACGGCACGGCCGGCTATGCCATCGGCATCGATCTGGGCGTGCGTTACGTGCATGCCGTGCTGACTGATTTGACCGGGCAGATCGTCCAAACGTATCGCGTCCGGCACGACAATCGCGATGCCGGACGCGCACTGGAGGCGCTGAAAAGCTGCGTGCGCGAGCTGCAGGCGGGCGCTCCGGCCAGCCCTTACGGCATTGTCGGGATCGGCATTGGCATTCCCGGCGTCAGCGACGGCGAGGGCCGGGTGCTGTTTGCGCCGAATCTGGGCTGGCCCGAAGGGCTGCCGCTCCAGCAGCAGCTGGAGGAGGCGTTCGGGATTCCGGTGGCGATTGATAACGAAGCGAACGCCGGCGCCATTGGCGAAAAGCAGTTCGGTGCCGGTCAGGATTCCGGGCATCTGGTGTATGTGAGCATCGGCACCGGCATCGGGGCCGGGCTGGTGATGAAGGGCGAGCTGTATCGCGGGGCGTCGGGTTTTTCCGGCGAGCTTGGCCATATGTCGATCCAGCATGACGGCAGCCAGTGCCGCTGCGGCAGCTTGGGCTGCTGGGAGCTGTATGCGTCGGAGAGCGCGCTATTGGAGCAAGCCCGGCTGGCGCTGGGTGCGGAGACCGAGCTGGAGGCGCTACTGCGGCTGGCCGAGGGCGGCGATGAAACAGCCATCGGGCTGTTCGAGCGGCTCGGGTATTATTTGGGCGTTGGCGTTGGCAGTATCGTCAATGGCTATAACCCCGAGCTTGTGGTGCTAGGGGGACGGCTGGCCGCCGCCGAGCGCTGGCTGCTGCGGCCGCTGCTCGCACAGCTGGAGCGACGTTCGCTGCGGCTGGCCCGCAGCGGTGTCACGGTGCGCTTCGCCGAGCTGGGCGACCGCTCGACGGTGCTTGGCGCGTCGTCGTTTGCGATTGCCGGTTTTTTTGCCTCCAGCAGCGTCACGGTGGCTGGTTCTTCCTATTTGTAAAATGGAATACGGACAAAAAGGAGAGCGCTTATGCCCGATTGGTCCTATCATGCTTTATTCCGGCCTTTGCTGTTCCGGCTGCCTTCGCGAACGGCCCGCGCGTTGACGCTCGGCGCGATGGGCGCACTCAGCCGGCTGCCCGGCGGCACCTTCGTGATCCGCACGATGGGGCATGTGGAGCTGGCGCCGCAGCTGGCCGGCGACTTGAGCGGCATCGCCGTGCCGACGCCGGTCGGCCTGAGCGGCGGGCTCGATCCGCACGGCGTCGCCCACAAGGCGCTGGCGCAGTTCGGCTTCGGCTTCGTGGAGCTGGGACCGATCACGACCGAGCCGGTGATTGCGCACGCGCCTATCGGTCGCGATGCGGCGGCGGAAGCGCTCGTGTATCCGAGCGCTTATGAAAACGACGGCGTGGCGGCATTCGTCCGCCGTCTGCAGCGCGGCGCGGCGGGGCATCGCCTGCCGCAGCTGTGCCGCGTTCGGCCGATGCCGGGCCGCACGCCGGAGCTGGCGCTCGCGGAGCTGGAGCGCCTGATGACGGAGCTGGCCCCGTACGCGGCCGGCTTCTATATTGACGGACTCGCCGAAGGCTGGTCCGTCGAGGTTGCGTCTGCGTGGCTGACGCAGACGCAGCAGGCCGCCCGCGCCGTGGCGCCGGGGCGGCCCTTGTGGGTTTACGTGCCGGTGGATTACGGCACGGAGCGGCTCGCGCGGCTGCTCGCGAGCCTGGACGCGGCCGCGTGGAGCGGCGCGGTCGTAGGCGACGCCGCAGGCGGAGGGCTCGCGCCGACCTGCGCGCCGCCGCCTGCCGTGCCGCTCGCCGCTGCGCCTGCCGCTGCGTCTACGCCGCCCGCCCCCGCGGCCGCTGTGCTCGCCGCCGCCGACCTTGCGCCCGCGCTGGCGCTCACGTCGCAGCTGCGCGCGTCCGCGCCCGGCTGGACGGTGATTGCCGCTGCGGGCGTGCACCAGCCGGACGACGCGCTGCGGCTGCTTGCGGCCGGAGCGGACGCCGTCCAGCTGCATAGCGGCCTCGTCTTCGCCGGTCCCGGCTTGCCCAAGCGCATCGGCGAAGCCGTGCTCTACGAGCGGGTCAGCGGCCAAGCTGCGCCGCCCCCGCCGTCCTATTGGCGCAATTGGGGCTGGATGTCCCTGATGGGCTGCGCGATGATGCTTGGCGGCTGGCTGGCATGGCTGATTGCAGCGACGACGGTGCTGCTGCCCTATGACGAGACGTTTCTTGGCGCGGGCGCGCAGGCCATCCGCGCATTTAACGAGCGGATTTTGCATTTCATGACGCATGACCGGATTACGTTGGCCGGCACGATGATTTCTATAGGTATTATGTACTATAGTCTAGCCAACTACGGCCTACGATATGGGTCGCATTGGGCGGCTACCGCAATGAACGCCTCGGCCGTGGTCGGCTTCAGCAGCTTTTTTCTCTTTCTCGGCTATGGCTACTTCGATCCGCTGCATGCGGCCGTGGCCGTACTGCTGCTGCCGATGTTTTTGCTGTCACTGCGCCGCCGCCGCGATCTGCCGTCCCGCCGTCCGCCGAACCGCTTCAACGACCGGCTCTGGCGCCGGGCGCAGGTCGGGCAATTCTGCCTGGTCACGCTGGGCTTTGCGCTTGGAGCGGGCGGGCTGGCGATTGCCGGGGTGGGCGTCACCTCGGTATTCGTGCCGACCGACATCGTCTTTATCGGGATGGACACGGAGCAACTGCAGGCATGGAACGCGCATCTGGTACCGCTGGTTGCGCATGACCGCGCCGGCTTCGGCGGAGCCCTGTTCTCGCTGGCTGTGGCCATTACTGCCTCCGCGTTGTGGGGAGTGGGGCAAGGCGAGCGCTGGTTATGGTGGATGTTCCTGCTCGGCGGCTTGCCGGGCTTCGCGTCCGGTTGGCTCGTGCATATCCATATCGGCTATACGAACTCGTGGCATCTATTGCCGTTATATATCGCTTTCGTCTTGTATGCGGCGGGGCTTTGGCTACTGTATCCGTATTTGAAACGCGAAGCGCCGGCATTTCGCGCGGCAGAAGCGGCAGACGGGCAGCCTTCGGCCTGCTGACAGGTCCGGCCAACGAACGGACAAAGGAGCGTACCGATTGGAAAGCTTCATCCGACAGGCGAAGCGCCGCTGCTTGGCTCGGCGAAAGCGGCCTGCATACCCGTTTCGCACGGGTGAAATTACTAGCCGCAACCATAGTTTCTACGTTCTGGCAGCCTATCTGAAATAAAGATAAGGCTGCCCTTTTTTTTGCCAACTAGCCCTATTGAAAAATTTTCGTGTGGTGCTACAATCAGAATACGAACGATGAAAGAAAACGTTTTCAAGCAGTGGTCAATTCAGCTTCGGGATTACAACTTCAAGGAGGGAAGGCTCTGCAACGGCGACATTTCGATTCGCGCGTCTGCAGAACCTGGGCAGAGGAGGAGCTTAGCGGCCAAGGAAAAATGGTTTTTTTTAACACCGTTAACTTGACGATTACCCGATAATCGGAACTTTTATTACATATATGTAATAAACTGTTGTTTTTGTCGAAAAACCTTCGAGAAAATTTTCAAAATGCTATTGAGTGCTCGGATTTTCACTCTATAATGAAAAAAACAGGACATCATTCTTGCTATCATTCATGCTATACTGATATTGTCAAAAAATTCAGGTAAAGCGAGGTGCCGATTTGCTGGAACGTGAAATCAAGCAGTTGTTGACTGAGCAGGAATATGCGGCCATCATCAGCAGCGATGTCTGGTCCGGTCTCGGCAAAAAGCAACTGCTGCAAATCAACTACTACTACGATACGCCGAATTTTGAACTTTTTCGTCACGATATCACCTTGAGGGTCAGACAAAAGGAAGGCCGTCTGAATCTGGAAATGAAATACAGTGTTGCCGACAAGACGACTTACAAGATAAAACAGGAGCTGTCCCGGCCGCTTGACGCGCTGCCGGCGACAATTGACACAGCCGCTTATTTCCCGGAGGCGCCGGTCGCTGTGCAGGCTGCATTGATTCAGCCGCTCGTGACGGAGCGCACTTCAATCCGTTTCTCGGACGGCGTTGCCGTCGATGTGGACAAGAACAGCTATTTGGGCCGGCTGGATTATGAACTGGAGATTGAATTCTCCGAGGATGCTTATGACGAAGCTTATCGTCTGTACAAACATTTCTTTGCTGATCGGGAATCCCGAACCGGGGACGGCAAGAAGGGACGTTTTTTTGAAGCCTATTTGCAGTTTATGGATAAATCGCTTGACGAGGGGGACAACGCATAGAAGCAACTACTTCTCAAAATTAGCCCGAGGAGGAAATTATGATTAAGGTGGTTCTGGTTGATGGCCAACGCTTGGTGAGCGAAGGCATCAAGTTCATTTTGGAAAGAGACGAAGAGATTCAAGTCGTGGGTTTTGCGGCGAACGTGGAGGATACCCTTCAGCTGTGCGGCGAGCACGAGCCGGATGTGCTGATTCTTGATGTCCATATGCCCGGGGGGGACGGCATTGAAATTACCGCCCAGGTCCACCGCAAATTTCCGGCGACGCAGGTCATTGTGCTGACCGGCTGCCGCGACCTCGATATGGTTGTCAAAGCGATGAATAGCGGAGCAAGCGGATATATGCTCAAGAATATCAACCCCGACGAACTGGTGATGACGGTTAAAAGCGCGGCACTGGGGCTTAGCGTGATGCATAAGGACGTGCTGATCGACTTTACGCGCAACGTGCCGACGCAGGAGGTCGCAGCGGCGCTGGACAAGCCTGCGCTGGACATCAGCTTCACCGAACGGGAAATCAACATCATCAAGCATGTGGTTGATGGCAAGGAGAATCGCGAGATCGCGCAAAGCTTGTTTTTGTCGGTAGGAACGGTCAAAAATACGATTTCAACGATTCTCAAAAAGCTCAATTTACGGGAC
The DNA here is from genome assembly GCF_004514475.2 of Paenibacillus athensensis. GTDB lineage: Bacteria > Bacillota > Bacilli > Paenibacillales > NBRC-103111 > Paenibacillus_AL > Paenibacillus_AL athensensis. Next base: position 187,485 of record NZ_MYFO02000003.1, read on the forward strand.
CGGATCGAGCTTGTCGTCTTTGCCGTACGCAACAATTTGCTGTAATTTCATAGTTTTGGCCGCATTTTGGCCGGACATTGGCCGAATAGGACAGGTGGATAAGAAAATTATCCACTTGTCCTTTTTTTTGCCTTTTGAAAAGGGACTCGCGGACACGAGAAAGAGACCTCAGACATCTAGTGTCGAAATGAATCGATAAGGTAATCTAAAGGTCAAGCATAAATTGATAAGGAGTGAGTCGGAATGACGATCCACGACAAAATTTCCGAAATTGTAGCCATGGTTTTCCGCATTGATCCTGAGAATGTGAAGAAGATGTCGGGTGACGAGCTGCTCAGCACCATCGGCATGGATTCGATCAACTGCATGGAAATCGTAGTGAACATCGAGGAAGAATTTTCCGTGACTTTCAACGACGAGGAGCTGCTGCTGGACAACCTGAACACGTTGAACAAGCTGGCCCAAATCGTTGAGCAAAAAACAAGCGAACACACCATGTCCTAAGAGGGGGAAATGTAATGGCCTTGATTGAAGTCAAGGATTTGGTCAAAGAGTATCAGCTGAACGTAAGGAACAAGGGACTTTTCGGCTCGATTAAAGGCTTGCTGATTCCCGAATACGAGACGAAACGCGCCGTTGACAATATCAACTTCTCGATTGAAAAAGGCCAGACCGTAGGCTTCATCGGGCCGAACGGGGCGGGTAAATCGTCCACGGTCAAGATGCTGGCCGGCATTCTCGTACCGACGTCCGGCTCGATTTCCATCGGCGGCTTGAATCCTTACAAGGACCGCAAGCTGAACGCCTCGCGCATGGGAGTTGTTTTCGGACAAAGAACCCAGCTGTGGTGGGACTTGCCAGTCAGCGATACGTATGACCTGCTCAGACATATCTACAAGGTTCCGGAGAAAGAGTTCAAAGCGAACCTCGACATGTTCAGCGAAATGCTGGGCCTGCACGAATTCATGAAGCAGCCGGTCCGCCAGCTCAGCTTGGGCCAAAAGATGCGTGCGGACATCGCCGCCGCCCTGCTGCATGATCCGGAAATCATCTTCTTCGACGAGCCGACAATCGGCCTCGACGTCATCGCGAAGGAGAAAATCCGCGAATTCATCCGTTTCATCAACAAAGAAAAGGGCACCACGATGCTCTTCACCACACACGATATGGTCGACATCGAGAAGACGTGCGAGCGCATGATCATTATCGACCACGGTACGACGGTTTACGATGGTACGGTGGACGAAATCAAGCGCAAATACGGCAGCGACCGCTTTCTGGTCGTGGAATTCGGCGAGACCTACGGCAGCATTCAGCTCCAGGGAGCCGAGCTTGTTCAGGAGAAGGACAACAAGAAGTGGTTCCGTTTCTCCAAAGACGAGGTGCAGGTATCCGAGCTGATCAACAGACTGTCCCAGAAATACAGCATTGCCGATTTGACGGTGCAGGAGCCGGAAATCGATAGCATCATCCGAGAAATTTATCAAGGGGGCATTAACCTCAATGCGAGTTTATCTGGAGTTTGCTAAGAAGTCGTTCCAGAACAATATCGTGTATCGGATGGACTATTTTGCCGGCGTTATCAATGCGCTCGTGATGATTTTTGTCAACATTTCCATCTGGAAAGCGATCTATGAGGAAGAGGAGTCCCTGGAGGGCGTACAGTTCAAAATTGTTGCGACCTACATCGTTTTGTCCTTTTTGATGCAGGTTGTGTATACGATGGACGAATATTTTATCGAGGGCAAGGTCAGGAGCGGTTTGATTTCTTCGGATTTGATGAAGCCGATCAACTTCCGGCTGTACGTCTTTTCGTACAATATCGGCACGATGCTGTTCCGGCTGCTGATGCAGCTGCTTCCGGCGCTGCTCGTTTCGATCTTCCTGTTCAAGCTGCTGCCGCCGTTTTCAACGGAAATGCTGATCTATTTCATTGTGAGCTCGGCGCTCGGCTATCTGGTGCTCTACAACCTGAACTTCATCGTTTGGTCCAGCACGTTCTGGTTCTACTGGACGTTCAGTCTGGTTACGATCAAGGATGCGGCCGTGATGATTTTCTCGGGAGCGCTCATTCCGCTGTGGTTCATGCCGCAGTGGCTGATCGATTTCATCAAGCTGACGCCGTTTGACTCGATCTTTTACACGCCAATCCGGATTTACTTGGGACAAATTCCGCATGAAGAAATTTGGACAAGCATGTTGAGACAGGTCATATGGGTCGTGCTGTTGTTCGCGATCGGCCAACTGCTGTGGAAAGCGGCGGCTAAAAAGCTGGTCGTGCAAGGAGGGTAATCGTGAGGAAGCATACGCTTTGGGATTTGACCACATTGTTCTTTCGCTACACGAAGCTGACGCTCAAAACAACGCTCGAATACAAGTTCGACCGGAGCCTGATTACGGTGGCGATTTTTTTCCGCGAGATGATCAGCGTTGCCGTCATGTTTCTGATTTTGCTTCGTTTCTTGCACATCCGCGGCTGGGAGATGCAGGAGCTGATGTTCTTGTACAGCTTCTTGTTCCTGTCATACAGTCTGTTCGTCTTTCTCTTTGCCGGCGTCCGCGATTTTGACGGCATGGTGCATTCCGGGGATTTCGACCGTTTTCTAACGCGTCCGCTTGGTCTCTTGTATCAGATCATCGCTGCGCGCGTCGACTATCCGGCTACGCTGGGACACGGAATTGTCGGTCTGGTGCTATTCTTCAATACGGCCTTCGCCGTGGGGATCGATTGGACCTGGCAGAACGCGCTGTTCTACATCATGGCTATTCTGGGCGGAGCGGTCATTCAGGCTTCCATTTTCATGCTGTCGGCTTGCTTCAGCTTCTGGAGCGTCCGCACGGAAAACCTGCGTAACCTGATTTTCTTCAACAGCCGTCGGGTCGCCGGTTATCCGATTACGTTTTATCCGGGCATTATCCAAAAGGTTCTGATTTTTGTCGTTCCTTTCGGCTTTGTCAACTACTTCCCGTCCCAGTTTTTCCTGCATAAAGCAGACGGCGAGCAGTTCTGGAGCGGTTTTGTGTATTTGACGCCGGCGGTCGGCGTTGTCATGTTCCTGCTGGTCTCCATCCTTTGGAAATACGGCGTCAAGAACTACAAAAGCACGGGCAATGCCATGTACTAGGCCGTGTGCTAATCTTAACCGAAAAATAAGGAGTTGAATCATGAAGAAGTACACCAACCTAATCGTGATCGGCGTGATTTTGCTGGCTGCAGCCGTCTTCATTACGATTAAAACCGTCAATTTCAATGACGTTTTGTTGACGCTTGGTTACTATGACAAAAAAATCAGCCTGATCAATACAGGCGACGTGCATGGACACTTGGTATACGACGAAGCCAACGGGGGCTATTACTCGCTGGAAGAGGTCAACGTCGAGATGGGCCTGCCGCTGATTAAAGGGCTTGTGGACGATCTGCGCAAAAAGAACCCGGACTCGCTCCTGGTCGATAGCGGCGATATGTTCCACGGCACGAACGAAGCGAACATCGACGAAGCGCAAGGGGTCGTGGAAGCGGCCAACCTGATGGGCTACGATGCGATGGCGCTCGGCAACCATGATCTTGACTTTGGCTTTGACCGCGCGGTCGAAATCAAAAACCAGCTGAAATATCCGATGCTTTCCGCGAACGCTCAGCGCGACGGCAAGCCGGCTTTCGAGCAATACAAGATCATTGAAGTTGGCGGCAAAAAAATCGGCGTCTTCGGCATGACCGTGCCTGAAGCACTCTCGAACATGAACGTGTTCGATCAGAAGGGCGTACAGTTCGAAGATCCGGCTGAAGCGGCTACACGCGTGATCAAAATTTTGCATGAGCAAAAGGTTGACGCGATTGTCATGCTTTCGCATTTGGGCGATGATCTGGACCGCGAGCTGGTGAAAAAAGTCGACGGCATCGACTTTATTCTGGCCGGTCACCATCACTTCCTGTACAAAGAAGCAACGAAGGTGAACAACACCTACATTGCTGAGCCAGGCTCCTATACGACGCATGTCGGGCTTGCCGATCTGTATTTCCGCAACGGCAAAGTGGCTAAAGTCGGCTGGCATATTTTCCAAAGCAACGATCGCAGCAAAGAAGACAAAGCGGTTCTCGCCGTGGCTGACAAGTATCATGCCATTGCGCTGGAACGCGGTAAGGAAGTTGTCGGTAAAACGACGGTGCAGCTCAACGGTATCCGCTCGCAGGTCCGTTCCAAAGAGACGAACCTTGCCGACCTGATTACAGACGCCATGCGCGACATTGGCAAAGCCGATCTGGCGTTGCTGAACGGCGGGGGGATCCGCGAGAGCGTACCTAAAGGCGAAGTGACGCTGTACAACGTCGGCAAGCCGCTGCCGTTCGTTAACTCGCTCGTTACGGTTGAGGTGCCGGGCCAAAAAGTCTACGACGCGCTGGAACGCGGCTTGCGCGAATGGCCAAACGGCTCCAGCAACGGGGGCTTCCTCCAGGTATCGGGCATCACCTATGAATTTGACGGCTCCAAGCCGGCAGGTAAACGTCTGGTCAGCGTAAGCAAAGACGGACAACCGCTCGACAAGGAGAAAATTTACCGCGTCGCGACCAACGACTATCTGGTTAACGGCGGCGATAACTACGAGGAATTCAAAGGCGCCAAGCAGGTATATAAAGGCGATCTGCTGCGCGACGTCTTGGCTGAGTACATCAAGGAAAAAGGCGAAGTGGCACCTGCTACGGACGGTCGGATTAAAATTTTGAACGAGCGTTACAAATAAGAAACGGCGGTGACCGAAATGAGCAAGAAAAACATCGTAGAGAACGTGCCACGTTACTACGAAACTTATGTGAACGACTGCTTTGCTACGGCATATGGCGCAGTTCTCGCCCATAAAGGCTTTAATCCGAATATCATTTTGGCCGACTATCTGTCGTTCATGTTCGATCCGAAAACGGAATATTACGGAACGACGTATTTGTACCGCTTCTCCACCTCCGTGGCTTTCACGGAGGCCGAGCTGAACACATCGCTGGAGTTTGCGTATTTTGCGCCAACGACGTATTTCAGCGAATGCGAGAACGTGGGAGAGGTCACGAAACACAAGGATCGCGTTCATATTACGATGTATATCGACGATGATCCGGAGGTCGCCGCCCGTCGTGTCGAGGAGCTGGTAGATTCCCAGGTTCCGGTAGCTGCCGTAGTCGATCTGTACTACATGAGCTATCACCGCGCTTATCAAAACGAGCACGGTCTGCATGCCATCGTCCTTACCGGCTACGACAATGAAAACCAAGAATATCACCTGTTTGACAAATACCTGCTTTCGAGCAGCGATTTCGACGGCGTGCTGCCGATGCAGGCGATCCGCGATGGCCGCATCTCCGATGTGCCGCGAAACAACCCGATCATCGGCGAATATCGCCGTCCGATCCGCCATTTGTGGATGGAATTCAACGCCGATCCGAGCTTCGAGGTGACAGACGAAAAAGTCTTCGCTCTGCTTCGCGAAAGCTATCTGCGCATGAGCGGGCAAAAAGGCGTATTTGATTACGTTACCGGCATTCAAGCCATCGAGGAGCTGCGCAAAAGCGTGCTGGGCTACAAAGAGAAGCCGGGCGATCAGGCTGCTGCCGCCTACTTCAAGGAATACCACAACACCTGCCTGAAGCGCGTTGCCCGCAGCCGCCAGCGGTTCGCGGTGTTTATCCGCGAGGTAGCCGACAGACTGCCGCAGGAATGCGTAGACATCCTGTTGGAAAATGTACAGGAATCCGCAAAACGTTGGGACATTATCTCCAACATCTCCCTGAAATTTGCGATTACGAAAGCGCACCGGATGCTGGACGATATGGAACGCAATATCCAGGCCATCATCGAGGCCGAATCCAAGGTGATCGAACAGCTTGAGCTTTGTACCAAAACCACCGTATAAAAGGAGAATGACAAACCATGAACGTATTAGAACAAATCCAAACAGCTCTGAATGAAGTTGCCGTAGGCGCGGAAGGCCGCGAGCTGACCGGCGAGCTGAATCTGTCCGAGCTGGGCATCGATTCGATTAAATACGTGGAATTGCTCGTACGCATCGAAGAGCTGTGCGACATTACGTTTGACGAATCGGATCTGGGTATGGAATCGCTGCGCAATATCGGCGACCTGAAGGCTCTGATCGAAAAAACGCTGTCGCAGCAAGTAGGTTAATATGAGCCTGTGGCGCGTATTGGAACAGTCGCTCCGGGCCCACGGCCAGCAGCCGGCGCTCACCCGGCCTGACGGCTCCTGCATGGACTACGCCGGGCTGCTGGAGCGCGTAGAAGCGCTCTCGGCCAAGCTGGGCGCGTTCATTCCGGCCGGCAGCCGCGTCGCTGTGGTGGATGAGCATCCCTTTGAGGAAGCGATTCAGGTGCTGGCGCTGATTGCGCTGGAAGTAACCGTCATTCCGCTTGCCTACAAGTACGGGGAACAGCGCTGCATTCAGATTATTGAACACACGCGGCCGGATTTCCTTTGCTCCAGTACGTCGTCGCTCGTTTCCGAAGCGATTCTCGAAGCTTGCCGGACGACCGGCACCGTCCCTGTCATCGGGGCGGAGCTGCAGTCCGGCGCGCCGCAAGGCGCGGGCGGAAGCGACGGCTTGCCTGCGGAGATGCCGGCCAGCTTCATCATGTACACATCGGGCAGTACCGGCAAGCCTAAAGGCGCTGTACTGACGCATGCGAACATTTTGGCCAATATCGAAGATATCCGCACGTATTTTGAGGTCGGGCCGGGCGATCACGTTCTGATCAACCGCTCGCTCAGCCACGCGTCGGTCATGACCGGGGAGTTCCTCTACGGTTTGATCTACGGGGCGCGGGTCACGTTTTATACCGAAGCGTTTGTACCCAGAAGGCTGCTCAGCTTTATGGAAACGAACGGCGTCACCATATTCTGTTCCACGCCGACGATCTTTTACCAGATGGCGCTGGACCGTTCCGATTACCGGGTCCCGTCGCTGCGCAAGGTTGCGCTGATGGGCGAATACTTACACAAGCAGGTGTCATTAAAGATCAGCGAGCGGTTCTCTCATGTGGAGTTTTTTATGCTCTACGGTCAGACCGAGGCATCGCCGCGCATTACGTATTTGCCGTCGCGTTATTTTACGGAGAAGGAAAGCTGTATTGGCATGACGCTGCCAAGTATGGAATTCCGTATTATCGACGAAAACGGACGCGATGTCGAACCCGGCGAGCCGGGCGAGCTGCTGGTCCGCGGACCGAACATTTTCTGGGGATACTGGGACCAGCCGGAGCTGACGGCGGTCAAGCTGCGTGACGGCTGGCTGCATACGGGCGATATGGTGGCTCAGGGCGAAGGACGTTTCCTGTATATTTCCGGGCGCAAGGACGATATGATCATCCGCGCCGGCATGAACATTTATCCGCGCGAGGTGGAGGATGTGCTGCTGGCCGACGAGCGGGTGCGCGAAGCGATTGTGTTCGGCGTCGCCGACCCGAAATATGGACAGAAGCTGCACGTATGCGCCGTTCCTTACGTCGAAGGCGGCTTGACGCCAGCTGACGTGCTGGATATTTGCAAGAAAAAGCTTGCTACTTATCAGTACCCCGACGCGGTCGATATCGTTCAGCAGATTCCGCGCAACGCCGCCGGGAAGATCATGCGCAGACAAGTTACCGTTTAGCTTCCATCCCATACAAACAAAGGAGAGATTTTATGACACTGTCGTTGGAGCAAGAACTCGTATTGGAGCTTTCCCAATTCCGCAATCCGAAAGCCGAGCGTATCAAGGAGCTTGTCGTGCAAAAGCTGGACTGGGCTGAAGTATTGGGCCATCTCGTCTACAACCGTACGGCCGGTATCGCCTACCATACGCTGCGCAAAGCAAGCGTTCCGTTCTTTAACCGCGAGTTTGAATTCGGCTTGTTCCTGATCAACGAGATTCAGGCGCAGCGCACGAAGTCCCACCGTGTATACATTACGAAAATCGCTCAAGCGATGAACGAAAGCGGCATTCCGCATGCCTTCCTGAAAGGCTCGATTCTGGCGCACTCCGTTTATCCGATCGGTTGCCGCATTTCCAGCGACATCGACATCCTGCTGCGCGCTTCCGACCTGACGGCTTGCGGCAAGGTATTGAAGGATCTGGGCTTTATTCAAGGCTTCCACGATGAGAACACGAACGAGGTCATCCCGGCTACGCGCAGAGAAATCCTCAATCACCGCATGAACTACGGCGAAGTCGTGCCTTATCGTAAAACGATTAACGAACCGGGCATCAACCTGATCGAGATCGACATCAACTTCTCGCTCGACTGGGTAGCGCAAGGCACGGAGCAAGCGGTGGACAACTTCATCCAGCAAGCGGAAGGCTACGAGTTCGAAGAGAACCTGAAGATCAGCTCGCTGCCTAAGGAATATTTCCTCGCTCACCTGTGCGTACACTTGTTCAAGGAAGCGGCCGTTCTCAACTGGGTTGACTACCAACGTGACCTTGGCCTGTACAAATTCGTTGACATCTACGGCTTCCTGACTGACCCGACGATCAAGGTTGACTGGAACAAATTCATCGCGATCATCAATGAAAACAACATCGTCAATGAGAGCTACTACGCTCTGGAATATACCCGCACGTTCTTCCCGGTTCTGAACGAAATCGAATCGTTCATTGCTGCACTGAACAGCATCAAGCCGCAGGATACCGAATATCTGAACCAGGTTGTCGATCCTACGAACTCCAGCATTGTCTATGAATACAATCAGGACCTGCTGACCCGTTTCTTCAATATGAAGCGTTACAACTCGCTGGAACGCGTAAAGAGCAGTGTTCAGTAGATGCGTTGGCAGGCGGTTGCCCCTTCAATATAGATTTCTATCATATTGCAAAGGCAATAGGTGAGCTTGATGAAAAAGAGCGAATTTATTATCAACCGCAAAAAAGGTGTTCTGGTCGTCTATGAGGGCATCAGCGGCTCCGGCAAAAGTGAAGGCATTGCCAAGCTTTCGCATTATTTGTCCGCCATGGACATCGGCTCTACCGTTATCGAATGGAATTCCAATGCGCGTATCCGCAAATGGGTGAAATCGCTGAACCGGCTCGGCTTATTGACGTCGATGCTGTACAGCGTTCTCCAGTGGCTCAGCTTTTTGCTGGACTACTGGAGAATCATCCTTCCTGCGCTCCGTAAAAATCACATCGTCATCGCCGACCGCTACATCTACACGGGCATTACGCGGGACGATGTGAACGGCGCAGGCCGTTGGCTGGGGCTTTTGCTGTGCAGGCTGGTCCGCAAGCCGGACGTTGTGTTGTTTTACGATACGCAGCCCAAGGTCTGTCATGAGCGCATTCGCTTGCGGGGCAAGGCTTTGTTCCATACGAACAAAAAAATTCATACGAACGAATTGATCAAGAACAAAGAACTGCACTACCTGGAGGAAATGAGGCGGGCTTATATACGACTATTTGCCGTTTTGCAGCAGCGAAGCATGAATATCGTCTTCGTCAATGAGGAATCGGTCAACGTCCATACGAGCGTTGAAGGCTACATCTACCGGAAGCGGGATTATTTCAACTATCGTGTTTCCAACAGTTAACCTCAGAGTGAAGCGCAGGTGAATTTATGAGCATACAGGCTTACCTGGAGAATCTGGTTTCGACAACCCGGCATCCGATTACGTTCTCGGGCGATGTGTCGGCCGCGCTAAGCCGTTGGTTGGTACGCAGCGCTTGCGCCGATTCGCCGGAGCGTTGGGGGGCGGAGCCTTTTTTGGATACGGAAGCCCGGCTGCTGTTGTTTAATGAGACGGTTTTGCTGCCTGCCGATGAGGTCGAACGCCACTGGCGGATGTACATGGCCGATCTGGCGGAGCGGTACTTGGAAGTGAATACGCCGCATAAGTTGTTTGCAGCAGCCGACAACAAGTCTATTTATTGCCTTTGCAATGTGTACTGCGAGCAAGAGCGCGAGGCGCTGGTCAGCGTGTTTACTTGCGTTGCAGCTCCGATTCGCGTCTGGATTAACGGCGAGCTTGCCGTATCGGGCAGCCACGACAACGTCCTGCGGGATTACTTGTTCTTGTGCAAGCTGCGGGAGGGCGGTAATACCGTGCTGGTCGAGACGCCAACGGTGCTGCGCGTGCCTGCGGTGCAGCAGGAGTTTATCGTCAAGCTGCAGCCGCTTGAACGGTTGTCTGAAGGACTTGGAGAGCTGGTCGACGAAACGCTGGTCGATCGTTGCCGCAGTGATCTGTCCCTATTTCCGGAGAAGCTGCTGCATGCAGCCGGCGAAGAGCTTCGGCTGACCGTCGTCCCCCGCATTTGTCACAACCTTCCCGAAAAGGTGCGTATCCGCGTCTACAATGACAAGGACGAGCTGATCGGCCAACGCGAGGCTATGACCTCGACAGCGGCGGACATTCGGCTGGATGAACGGGCTCACGGCTTGCTGCGCATTACTGCGGAATGCGAATCGGACAACACACGTACAGGTCAGGTGCATGTGTTCTTTGGTTTATTTCAGGAAGCGCTGGAGTCGTTGCTGGCTCCGCTTGCCCTCCGACGCGATTTGGACCCAGGCGTATTGACCTCGGCGCGCGAGCTGCAGGAGCTGCCGCAGGCGTACCGCATGCTGAATCAGTATGTGCCTGGCGATGTCTGGCAGACGCTGTTTCAGGCGTATGCCCGGCTGAACGTTTACCGGCAGGTCGCCGACGGCACCCGGCAACGGTCGCACCGCGAGGTATTCGGCCGGAGGTTTACGGCTTTCGAGCCTAAGCCGACCGGGGACGGACGAACCGCTTACACGGTTGTGCTCCCCGACGGCTATGACGAGAGCCGCCAGTATCCGGTCGTATTTTACTTTAGCGACGCGCAGGTGCGGTCGTATCCGACCGAGCTGCCGTGGCTGCGCCACGACAGTACGGATGAAGCGATTCTGGTGCAGATGATTGGCATTGGCGGGCGGCTGAATTTTGTCGACGATGTGAATGTCAGCCGGCTGCTTGTCGCCATTCTGGACCGTTATGCCGTCGACCGCAGCCGCGTGTACGTCATCGGCTTTTGTACGGGCGCGCCCAAGGCCTATCGGATTGGTTGCCAGCTGCCCGATCTGTTTGCCGGCATCGCCTCCATTGTTGGCGATATGCGGCTGAGCATCAACGATCCCGAATACGAGCAGATCGACAATTTGAGCCATACCGGCGTCATTGGCTTGATCAGCACGGAGCACTGGTTCTATAACAGTGCCCGCAAGCTGAATTTCCTCAAGCGGATGCCTAAGGCCAGATCGTGGATGTGCCAAGGGCTGATGCATCCCGAATTCAACGCCGTTCTGAACTCCAAGAAGCTGCTCGGCCAGCTGCTCGTTCACAAGAAGGAGCCGTATCCGGCGTCGGTGAAGCTGTCGCCGCTGACGCCGAGCTACAACAAGGCGTATTGGGTGCAGATCACGGAGATTGACGATCTGCATAAACGTTCTTCGTTGCACGCGCAGCGGCGGGACGACGGGACGCTGGAGATCAGCGCGAGCAACATCGCCAGCTTTCGGCTGCTCCTGCCGCGGGGGGAACTGCAGCTCGCGCCCCGCATCCGGCTTGGCGTCAACGGCGTGGTTTGCGCCGTAGAGCTGGATGCGTACACGCAGCTGGATATCACGCTGCAGCCGGACGGCCGCTGGACGCTCAAGCGCGGGCTGCTGACCGCTGCCCAGTTCGAGGCGGCATATCGCGCCATCGGCGTCGACGAGGAGCGGATGGGCATCCAGCAGGTGTATGTGTCCGCCTGTACGGTTGTCAAGCCGCCTGGCGCGTGGGAGGACAAGCGAAGCTTCGTCAATAAGCTGGCGTATCTGCTGCAAAATCCGATCAAGGACCGTTATATTTACTACAAATATAACAGCTGCTGCGCGACGGAGTGGGATTGGTTGAAGCAAGGCGATGGTCATCTCATTATGCCGGTCGACGCGCGCTCGCCGGGCGAAAGCCAGCTGGCCGTTTTGCGCGAGCTGGGACTTTCCTTGAACGCCGGGCAGCTGACGCTGGAGGGCCGGGTCTTCGAGGGACCGTATTTCGCGTTCATCAAATGCCGGCATCCGCTGCAGCCGGATCGGCTGGTGCTCGTAGTGGCCTACAACAACGAGTGCGTCGAGCACGAGCTGCTGCTGCTCATGAATGCTTTCGAGACGAGCCCGTTATTTTATAACGATGCGTTTGTCTACGACGGAGCCGGCTACCATGAGTTTCGTTCCACAAAACACTTTTTGAGTAAGGATGAGAGCCGTTATGAATCCAAATGCGTTGAAGGATATTGCTAACACCTACGGGACTCCCGTATACGTTTACGACGGGGAAACGATCGAACGGCAGTATCATCTGCTGAAGAGTTGTTTGCCGGCATCGTTTGAAATTTTTTATTCGGTTAAATCGAATCCGCTGCTGGGCGTCTGCCAGTTGATGAAAACGTTCGGCAGCAACATCGAGGTTGCTTCCCTCGGCGAGCTGCACGTGGCACTGCAAGCGGGCTTCGACCCCCACAATATCATTTTTACAAGCCCCGGCAAAACCTATGAGGATCTTGAATTTGCGATCGAACAGGGCATCTTCAGCATCAACGCCGAATCCTTGGAGGAGGTTCGCATCATTCATGATATCGCCTTGCTCAAGGGGCGTAAGGTTAACGTTTCGCTGCGGATCAATCCGAATTTCAACATCAACGGGGCGGGGCTGAAAATGACCGGCGTGCCGACGCAGTTCGGTATCGACCAGACGCAAGTCGACGACGCGTTGAACGAAATTGCTGCAATGACGCACATCGAGGTGCTGGGCTTCCACATCTTCAGCGGCAGTCAAATGCTGGAGGCCGGCAACATCATCAAGACGGTGGAGGAAATTTTCAAGCTGGCGATCGAGCTTTCCGATACGCATAGCCTCAAGCTGAGATTCCTCGATCTGGGCGGCGGCTTCGGCATCCCTTATTTCAACGGGGAGAAGGAGCTGGATACCGAAGCGCTGCGCAGCGGCATGGCCGAGCTGTGGGCCCAATACGGCGAGCGGCTGGCCGGAGCGCGCATCGGCGTCGAGAGCGGCCGGTTCCTGCTGGCCAGAGCGGGTGTTTTTCTGACGAAGGTGCTGTATGTCAAGGAAAGCAAGGGCACAACGTATGTCGTGTGCGACGGCGGCTCGAACCACCATTCCTCCGCTGCGTTCCTCGGCCGCTATGTGCGCAACAACTTCCCGATGTTCCTGCTCGACAAGGAAGGCGAAGGCAAGGAGGTCAACGTGGTCGGATCGCTGTGTACGCCGACGGACGTGATCGGCCAGCGCGTGACGCTGGTTGACCCGCAGCCGGGCGACCTGCTCATCATCGACAAATCCGGCGCCTACGGCTTGACGCATAGTCCGGTCATGTTCCTGAGCCACGTGCTGCCGGCCGAAGTGCTGATGTATCAAGGAAGCGTGCAAGCGCTGCGGGAACGAAGCCACCCGGCTGACTTCCTGCGCGGACAAAATACGTTAAAAATCGCGGAAAGCCTCGAAGCAACCCGCGGCTAATCATACAAGGAGGGCTGGATCGGCCATGACGCAGCAATTTGATTTGATTCGCTATTTAACAACGGAGCGGGAGCAGGGTGTAATTGTCTGGCTGCTGAATATCGGCGCAGAGAAATATTGGAACCGCGTGTCTGCGGGCATCGTCGACCGCAACGAGGACCGGATCGTCAACCGGGTAGAAGAGATGAACCTGCTGCTGTGCCGCGAGCAGGACGTGCTGATCGTGCGCGAGCAGCCGGATGCGGCTTATTTGGATCAATTGCGGGCATGGGGCTTGTCCGTGCCGCGCTTCCTCTCGCCGGAGGAAGTGGACGGGCTGACGCCGATTGCCGAGCTGGCGCTCAAGGACGAGAAGCTGCTACAGGAGCTGGCCCAGTTGGCGGCGAGCCGCGACGATGTATTTTTCGTGCCCTATGGCGTGACTTATCTGGAAGAGCAAATTGCCGAGAAAACAGGCCTGCGGCTGATGGGCGCGCCTTCGGCGGTCAACGCCAAGGTCAACGACAAGATTTTCAACCGCGAAATTGCCGAGGAGCTTGGTCTGGACACCTGCGTAGGCCGCGTGTGCAGCTCGATGGATGAAATCCGCGAGGAATATGCGCGTCTGACTCAAGGCGAAAACGCCTTTGAAAAGGTGATCATCAAGGAACCGCACGGCGCTTCGGGCAAAGGCTTGTACATTATCGACCACCCGGACAAGCTCAGCTCGCTGCTGACCCGTCTGGGCCGCACGGCGCGCAACAATCCGGACGCCCGCTGGCTGATCGAAGGCTGGTACAACAAGAAGGCGGACATCAACTATCAGATCTACGTCTCGCCGTCCGGCGAAGTGACGACGTTCTCGATTAAGCAGCAAATCCTGCGCGATACGGTCTACATCGGCTCCAAGTTGCCAGCCGACGTTTCGCCGGAGGTTGCCGAAGCGTATGCGCAGCACGGTAAAGTGATTGGCGACTATTTGTACAAAATGGGCTACAGCGGCGTTGCAGGCATCGACTCGATCATTACGTCGGACGACCGGATTATTCCGATTATCGAAATTAACGGACGCTTCACGTTGTCCACATACATTTCCTTTATTGAGCATACGTTTGGCTCCATGAAGGTGTTCTCGCGATACTTCAAGCTGATGTCGGACACGTCCTGCGACTTCCAGGAGCTGTACAGCGCGCTGACGCGGGAAGGTCTCGCCTACAACGCAGATACGCGCGAAGGCGTGATCGTGTATACTTCCGGCACGCTGCCGGTCCGTCAGGACGAAGGCGGCACGGGGTATACCGGCCGGATGTTCACACTGATTGCAGCGCAAAGCTGGGAGCAGGTCGACGAGCTGAGCAGCAAGCTGGAGGATTTCGTCAGCCGCGTATCGAATCGCGTGTTGGCGTAAGCCACAAGCCCACGGCTATATGAAAAAAGGCACTTAAACCTTTAGGGTTTAGGTGCCTTTTTGTTATTCGATTCATGGAAGAAAAGTTCGATTTTCAGGTGGGACATGTAGTACAATGAAGTACCGCGGTACGAGAGAGAGCCGTGAGACGTTAAGCGAGCGGCGCGCAGGAATCGCGCACGACCAGCTCGGTCGGCACGATCATGGTCGGCGGCGGACAGTTGGCGTTGTTGATAATTTCCAGCAGCAGCCGGATGGAATTCTGGCCAATGCCAAAGGTGTCCTGACGAATCGTCGTCAGGCTGGGCACTGTGTGCGTCGCAATGTCGATATCGTCAAAGCCGATGACCGACATATCGCCGGGCACGGACAGGCCGGCTTCCTTCATCGCTTCGATGACGCCGACGGCGCCCATATCGGAGGAGCAGACGATGGCCGTAGGACGGTTGTCGAGGCTCAAAAATTTCTGCGTCGCTTCAATGCCGCTTTCCCGGCTGAAATCGCCGATGTAGACGTATTCGGACAAGTAGGGAAGTCCCAGGTCCGCCAGCCCCTGCTTATAGCCTTCAAAGCGCAGCTTGCCGACATACGATTCCAGCCCGCCGGTCAGGAAGGCGATGCGCGTGTGGCCGATCTCTTTGAGATAGCGGACGCTTTTGCGGATACCGTCGACGTTGTCGGAGGTGACGTAGCCGGCTTTTTTGCCCAGCATGTCAAGGTCGATGAAGATCGCCGGAATTTCCGATTGCACCAGCTCGTCCAGATTCAGGTCGAAGCGTTGAAAACCGAACACGACGACGCCTTCGACGTTACGGCTCATGCAGTGGCGCACAAAGCTGTAGTCAGGGTTCCAGTTTACCTGTGACAGATAAAGCAGATCGAAGCCGGATTCCTTGAGCGAATCCTCCATGCCGGCCAATATATGCACGAAAAACGGATGTACCAGTCCGGTGGTCAAAAACATGCCCAATGTCATCGAGCGTCCCTTGACCAAGCCGCGGGCGACAGAGTTCGGCATAAACTGCGCGTCCTTGATCACGGTCATGACCTTCTCTTTGGTTTTCGGACTGATATGCGGGTAATTGTTAATTACTTTGGATACGGTTGCAACTGATACGCCGGCCATCCGGGCGATATCGCGAATGTTTGGAGCCATGAAACACCTCAGTCGTTCTTTCCATACAAATGTATGAGTATTTATGTTAACCATACCTTGTTTTGCACAGTTTTGCAAATAAAATCCGCATTTTTACGAAAACATTTTCCTAACGCGATAACGATTTGTGAAACGCCTGTTCGCGCTGGCGGCCAAATCGGCAAATCCAGCGTCACTGTTGGCCGATGGGGATTTCATCGGGTATACTGGAAGGGAAACCGCCTATAGTGAATTTTTATTCAAAGGCTGGTTTTCGGAAAACATTTTCATACACCAATTTGCATAAAAGGAGCTTATCCATGACCCAGTTGACAAAGCCAGAGAGACGTATACGCGCCAGACGCGAGTTCGACGACACGGAGCCCCGCCCTTGGCTGCGGCTGTGGGCGCGGGGGCTGGATCTCTTTTATCATTCCTTTGTAATCGGTCTGATTTGGCAATCCGTCGATCCTGAAGGGCTGCAGCAAATCAATTCGGTTGTGACGACGATCGGCTTTATGATGCTGTGGGTGGTGCTGGAGAGCTTGTATATGCTGGCGTTCGGCACAACGCCGGGCAAGCTGCTGCTGCGCATTCGCGTGCGTCAGGAGCATGGAGAGCGGCTTAGTGGCGACCAGGTATGGCGGCGCAGCGCGCTGGTGTGGTTGTTCGGGATGGGAGCGGGCATCGGTATTCTGACGATTGTCGCCAATATCGTGGCGTATCGCCGTTTAAAAAGCGAGGGCGCCACGAGTTGGGACCGTAACTTGGAGCTGAACGTTTCGTATGGACGTCTGGGGCTGCTGCGGTCTTTTGTGGCGCTGGCGCTGGGCGCGCTTATGGCGATTATGATCGGCTTTGGATTAATGGTGTAGCATGAACGTGAGCGAATACATTTATGTGTACGCTTGTCACGAGGATGAGCAGGAGCTGTGCGAGCTGGAGCTGCGCACGCTGCTCTCTGCGGAGCCGCGGGGCCGGTACGCGCAGAGCCCGCGGCCGGTTGACCCGAGCCGCAGCCCGTTTATCAAGCTGCGGCTTGGGGTGTGGTGCGAGGCCGGCAGCCTGCCGGAGCTGGCCGAGCGGGTTGCGGCGCTGCAGATTGAAGCAGCGTCGTTCAAGGTGTCGTTCGCGGAAACCGACGACACCGTGTCTTACGCAGCCCGTCGCGCGATTGAGCGCGAGCTGGGGCTGCGCGTGCGCGGCCGGGCGGAGATGCATCGCCCGGCGCGCCGCTTTGCGGCCGCCGTGCTCGGCGGCGGCCGCTGGGTGTTCGGCGATTGTCTGCTCGCCGAACCGATCTGGCTGCGGCATCAGCAGAAGCCGCAGAACTACTCCACCGCCCTCGGCACGCGAGTGGCCCGGGCGGTGGTGAACCTCGCGGCGCCAGAGACGGCGGGCGCGCGGCTGATTGACCCGTGCTGCGGCATGGGCACGGTGCTGATTGAAGCGATGTCGATGGGCATCGACATCGTCGGGTTTGACCTGAACCCGCTGGCCGTACGCGGCGCGCGGGTGAATCTCGCCCACTTCGGCTGCCCGGAAGGGGCGGTGACGCTCGCCGATATGCGTCAGGTCGGCGGGGCATACACGGCATTGGTGCTGGATATGCCGTACAACCTTTGCTCGGTGCTGCCAGAGGCCGAGCAAGCGGAAATGCTCGCCGCCGCCAGACGGCTGGCGAGCCGCGCCGTGGTCGTAGCCACGGCTGAGCTGGGCGACGCGGTGGAGCGGGCAGGCTTCCGCATCGCCGGACGTTGCACGGTGCGCAAGGGCCGATTTGCGCGCCATATCTACGTCTGCGAGTAGAGCAGGGCGCACAGCCTACGCCGCAGACGCGCCGGCCTGGACAGCACCGCTTAGCGCATCACGTGCAGATGCCGGACGGGTCCAAGCCTACGCCATGCGCCAATCGCAGCTCCCGTACTCTCAACGCGTCCCCTCACCCCCGTCCTGCCCATCCTTGCTTGCATCCTCGTTGTTCGTTCTTCGCTGCCCGCATCCGACGCAACCACCACGACGCGCCCCACATCGCCGCCAGTATCGGCGGCTTAATACATCATTTTCCCCAGCGGGCCGTTTTCGTCCAGGATATCCTGCAAGGCATACACTGAAATCGGAAAATACGGAAACCCGTACACGTATGGCGTAATTTCATACAGCTGAAAATACAACACAAGCGATTTATCGGCGATGTAAAAATCCTGATCGGGCCGGATGGACTTGAAGGACTCGAGCGTCTGAATATCCCGCGCCTTGAGCTGCGCTTTGACGATGTCGGATAATCGCTTCACATAGTCGGCGCCGGGCTTGAACAGCTCGCGGAGCGTGTAGCTGTGGCCTGTTTGCGTGCTGAAGGTCAGCGAGCTTTGCAGCGTCAGTCCGTGAGCGCCGCCGGAGAACGCATAATTAATCAAGCTCAGGCTCAAAATTTGCCGCTCGTTCGTTTTGATTTCGTAATACGCGGTCACTTCGGTTTGCGGGTTTTGCGGATAGCCCTGCTCGTGCAACTGGCGGTTGACTACGCGTACGATTTCGCTGTTTATGCGATGCTGGGCAGCCGGGTTCTGCAAGCGCACGACGGCCGGATACATCAGGTTGAGCCGATCCTTTTCCACGCGGTAGGTTTTGAGCTCTACAGGCTGGTGCTCCAGATTGAGGTTGACGTTGGCATTCGGCACGGAATCCCATCCTTTTTTACTATAGGCTATTCAGGACATGGGCGGAGCGTGCGTATAAAAAAACCGCAGCCAGGGCGCTTGGCCCCGTTGCGGTCGGTCCTAACGGTCGTTGACCGTTATTTTTGCACATTCGTTACGTCGGTTTGCGACGTAGTCGATGTGTTTTTCAGCTTGGACGTCAGCTCGTCCACCTGTTTTTTCGATTTGCTGTCTTCGGCGTTCGCTTGAGCGGCGTTCAGCCCGTGATCGACAACGTTGTTACTGCTATTCACATTATTGGACATGGAAAATCACCTCCTCACACACGATCAAAAAGAAGTATTCCACGCTTTGCACAAAACATGCGCCCTCTTGACAAACCCCTGCTCAAGTAGTCTTGTCCCAGCTTCCTGAAGACTCGTCTGGATCTATCAAATCGGTTGCTTTCCGACCTGACGGTAGTCAAATATTTTTGATATTGGTCAAATCCGCCGCTTTTTTTCATTCCACAAAACAGTTACATTGGGCTTGCCGGAACAATTTTCATACAACCCGACGAGGAGCTATCTTCCCAATCAGGAACAGGAGCGAATGCGCATGATCAATCAAAAAACGATTTTTTGTTTATTGTTGGCAGGCTTGTTGTCTATATCGGTCGTTTCCCCAGCGGTTGCTGCAGATCGTCCGTCGACAAGCAAAGAGCTTGATTACGCGGATATCCGTCAGCACTGGGCGAGCCCGCAGCTTCAAAAATGGGTAGAACAAGGCAGGATTTCGGGGTACGCGGATGGCGCCTTGCATCCTGATCAAGCGGTAAGCCGTGCGGAGCTGATCGCAATGATCAACCGGGTTTTCGGATTTACTGAAGGCGAATCCGATTTGTTTGCAGATGTGCATGCGTCGGACTGGTTTGCCGGCGATGTCGCGAAGGCGAGCAAAGCCGGATATGTAAGCGGTTACCCTGGCCGCACCTTCCGTCCATTGCAGGCTGTTACCCGTGAAGAGGCTTCGGTCATGTTACAAAAAGCGTTCCGCTTGCCGGCTCTTTCCGATGTGCAGACAATGCCGTTTGGCGATGAAGCAGCTATTCAGAGCTATGCGAAATCAGCCGTCCGCACGCTTGCGGAGGCGGGTTATTTGACCGGATATGCGGACGGAACGTTTAAACCCAAGCAGTTGTTGTCCCGCGCGGAGGCTGTTGTCATGCTGGATCGCATCGCACCCCGAATTTTTACGGTTCCCGGCGTGTATGCGGGGGAACAGATTGAAGGCAACGCCGTCATTAACGCTTCGGGGATCACGCTGACAGAAGCTAATATCGCCGGAAACTTGTATGTGGCCGAGGGGATCGGGAGCGGAGACGCATGGATTAAACATTCTGTTATAGGCGGCGTCGCGCGCATTCATGGAGGTGGAAGCCACAGTATTCATATTGAAGGCTCCCGGGTGAATAAGGCTATTCTGTCCAGTGCCGATCACAGCATTCGGCTTGTACTCGACGGAACGATCAGCGAGCTGGAAATCCAGTCCCAGGCTGTCGTGGAAATTAGCGCTCAAACGCACATAGGCTTGTTATCGGTTGCTGCTTCCGCGGGAGGAACGACCGTCAGCGGGGAGGGGACTATCGCAAGCCTGCAAACGAACGCCGATATGAAGGTGAACGGAACAAGCGTCAAACAAGGGAGCAGTACTCGACTCACCGGCGGAAAAGTGGGGGCTAACGCGCCAGCGGCTGGTGATCAGGAGCCTGCACAGCCGCAGTCCGGGGGAGGAGCCGGCTCGTCCCAGCCCGTAGGAGGCGGGTCGACACAGCCCGGAAGCGGAAGCGGGCCAACGGAGCCCGGAAGCGGAACGGGGCCGACGGAGCCCGGAAGCGGAACGGGGCCAACGGAGCCCGGAAGCGGAACGGGGCCGACGGAGCCCGGAAGCGGAACGGGGCCGACGGAGCCCGGAAGCGGAACGGGGCCAACGGAGCCCGGAAGCGGAACGGGGCCAACGGAGCCCGGAAGCGGAACGGGACCGACGGAGCCCGGAAGCGGAACGGGGCCAACGGAGCCCGGAAGCGGGACAGGGCCAACGGAGCCCGGTAGCGGGACGGAGCCTCCCGTTTCCTCTGATCCGAATTGGACACTGGTATGGAACGATGAATTTAATGGAAACACGATTGATGCGTCGAAATGGAATTTTGTCGAGGGCGGAGGCGGCTTTGGGAATAATGAGCTGCAATATTACACGCAGCGGCCTGAGAACGCGCGAGTCGAGAACGGCAGCCTTGTGCTGCAGGCGCTTCAGGAGAGCTATAAGGGCAGCGCGTATACTTCGGCCAAGCTCATGACGAAGGGAAAAGGCGACTGGACATACGGTCGTTATGAGATCAGGGCCAAGCTGCCTAACGGAAAAGGGATGTGGCCTGCAATCTGGATGATGCCGTCCGCAAGCCAGTTTGGCGGCTGGCCGGCCAGCGGCGAAATCGACATTATGGAGCTGTTGGGTCATGAGCCGAATAAAGTGTACGGCACGATCCATTATGGAAATCCTTACAATCATACCGGCGGGAACTATACGCTGGAGAACGGGAGCTTTTCCGACGATTATCATACCTTCAGCGTAGAGTGGGCGCCAGGCCAAATTCAATGGTTCGTAGACGGGATCCTGTATTCCACAAAAAATGACTGGTACAGCCGAAGCGCCAACCAGACGACGGACAATCCGTATCCGGCTCCGTTCGATCGCGATTTCTACCTGCAACTGAATTTGGCAGTCGGCGGTAATTGGCCGGGCAATCCCGACGCAACGACGGATTGGACCGTACCTAAGCAAATGCTGGTCGATTATGTCCGGGTGTACGCGTACAATGGGCAGTACCCAGAGGCCGGTCCGCGACCGGGCAAAAATTTGGCTGGCGACTGGACCTGGATCAGAGAAAACGCAGCCAACTGGTTTGTGGACGGCAATCCTAAGCAACTGAATGTCACCACCCAGGATGGCAGCTTTACAAACACGCAAACCGCGCTTCCAGGCAATATTCTTGTGAAAAATCCGGGAACCGACGACTTCTCTTTTTCTGTAAAAGTGAAGTTCAACGCATCGGTTAATTTTGAATACGCGGGACTAATCGCTTACCAGGACGATAAAAACTATGTGTCGCTGGGGCGCTGCTTCTCCAGCGTCAATCAGATCCGTTTCACCAAGGGGCAAGCCGGGTCCGCTTCCGATAAAAACTACGCTGACTCCATCTTTCCGCAAGACATTTATTTGAAAATCGAAAAAAGCGGCAATACCTATACCGGGTATTACAGTCAAGATGGGATAACATGGACACCGACGGCAGACTCCTTTACTCTGCCGTTAACGAATCCGCAAATCGGGCTGTTCACCCGGAAATTGGGTCCCGCAGCCAAAACGGCAGTATTCTCGGAATTTACATTAAACGGACAAGATTTGATGTTTTAATGAGCCATTCCGGCCAGATTGCCGTCCGCCCGGTTGTTTTGTAAAATGACATTACGACTGGCAGGATCAATGGTGAGAAAGGTTTTGATTCCGGGCCAGCGCATCTTGAGCCGGAGAAGGAGTCCGACGGTATGAAATCTTTGTTGCCCATCGTAGTCCGATCAACGGAAATTGACGTTAACGGTCACGTAAATAACGCCAAGTATTTAGAGTATCTTGAATGGGGACGTGAAGCATGGTACGAGCAGTGCGGGCTCGATTATGAAACGTTCGGGAGCATGGGGATTCAAACCGTTACTGTGAACATCAATGTGAATTATAGACGAGAGTGCAAGCAAGGAGAGCAGCTAACGATTACCTGCCAGCCTGCAACCATCGGACGTTCCAGCTACGTGTTGATGCAGGAGGTTCTTGACGAGCGCGGGGAAGTGCGTGCAGACGCTCTTGTAACAAGCGTAACGATGGATCGGATCACCCGTCAAAGCCGACGCGTGCCTGACGAGCTGCGCAAGTTCTTTGAATAGTCTGTATGCGTGAGTGTAGCGTTGCCATTAAAGCTTAGTTTCCAGCGTTTAGGGGAAGTGTAATAACGTCTATACACGTCTGGAGGTGCTTGAACATGGTGGAATACAGAGTGGAGCGGGATACGATGGGCGAGGTGCAGGTACCCGCCGATAAGCTGTGGGGCGCGCAGACGCAGCGCAGCCTGGATAATTTTCGCATCGGTACGGAAAAAATGCCGTTGGGCCTGATTCAAGCGTTTGCTCATTTAAAAAAAGCCGCCGCTCACGTCAACCGCGAGCATGGCGGGCTGTCCGCCGATAAAGCGGCGTGCATCGCCCAAGCGGCCGACGAGGTGTTGGCCGGACAATGGAACGATCAGTTTCCGTTGGCCGTCTGGCAGACCGGAAGCGGCACGCAGACGAATATGAACGTCAACGAGGTGCTGGCCCGGCGGGCCAATGAGCTGCTGGCCGCGGCGGGAGGCAGCGAACGCGTTCATCCCAACGACGATGTGAACCGTTCGCAAAGCTCGAACGATACGTTCCCGACAGCGATGCACATTGCCGCGTTGCTCGCTGTTGAGGACGAGCTGCTGCCGGCGCTGCGCCAGCTGGAGGCCACGCTTAGGGGGAAAGCGGAAGATTTCGCCGATATCGTCAAAATCGGTCGCACCCACCTGCAGGATGCCACGCCGCTGACGCTTGGCCAAGAGATGAGCGGTTGGCTGGCGATGGTGCAGGGCGGAGCGGCGATGGTGCGCGCGGCCGCGGATACGCTGCGCGAGCTGGCGATTGGCGGCACGGCGGTCGGCACGGGCCTCAACGCGCCGGCGCATTTTGGCGCATGGGTGGCTGAAGCGGTCAGCTTGCAGACGGGCAAGCGCTTTGTGAGCGCAGCGAACAAGTTTCACGCGCTCGCCAGCCACGACCAGCTTGTCTATGCGCACGGTGCGCTGAAGGCGCTGGCGGCCAATCTTATGAAGGTGGCCAACGATGTGCGCTGGCTGGCAAGCGGCCCGCGCTGCGGCATCGGCGAGCTGACGATTCCGGAGAACGAGCCGGGCAGCTCGATCATGCCGGGCAAGGTTAATCCGACGCAATGCGAAGCGTTGACGATGGTCGTCTGCCAGGTGATGGGCAACGACGCCGCGATTGGTTTTGCCGCCAGTCAGGGCAATTTTGAGCTGAATGTGTTCAAGCCGGTCATCATCTACGCTTTTTTGCAGTCGGTGCGGCTGCTTGCCGATGCGGTGCGTTCGTTTGACGAGCATTGCGCTGTGGGCATCGAGCCGAATCGCGAGGTCATTGCCCGCAATCTGGAGCGTTCGCTGATGCTGGTGACGGCGCTTAATCCGCATATCGGTTATGAGAATGCCGCCGCCATTGCCAAGCTTGCGCACCGGCAAGGCTTGACGCTGCAGGAAGCGGCTGTGCAAAGCGGGCTGGTGACGGCAGAGCAATTCGCCGAATGGGTGCGTCCCGCGGCGATGGTGCGGCCGGAGGCGTAACGCGGGCCTGAAGTGCAGTGGGCTGTTGCGCCGCTGCGTCGCCGCACGCGCCGCGTATCTCCGCATCGCCATACCGGGTAGCGCTGCATTGCCATACCGCTGCATTGCCGTACCGCGTCCCGTCCTGCGCGCGTAACTCCCGCGCGATGCCCGGACATATGGCGGCTGTCAGAACTTGCTGACGCAGTCCGCCGCAGCAATGCAACGGAAGCCCTAATGAAGTTTGCGCGCGCGGAGCAGCTTTTGGCAGGCTCTGCGCTTTTTTTCGCCTGCAATGAACGAATCGGCAGCGTCCGTCGTACTATACGCGACAGATCGAAAGGGGACGATGCTTATGACAATTTCACTTTTTATAACGATGATCCTGACCGGGTTGCTGTGTATCGCGCTGCCGCTGACGGTATTTGTTGTGCTCCGCAGACGGCTTGCATTACGCTGGGGCGTGTTTGGAATCGGGATGCTGACGTTTTTTGTCTCACAGGTCGTGCTGCGTCTGCCGTGGCAAATTCCATTGACCAAAGCGGCGGCAGCTCACGGCTGGACGACCGGCTGGAGCGGCGTGCTGCTCGGGCTTGGCGCGGCGGTAACGGCGGGGGTTTTTGAGGAAGGCGGCCGTTATCTGACGTATCGCTGGCTGGTCCGGCGTCCGACGCGGAGTGATGCGATTGCGCTGGGCCTGGGGCATGGCGGATTTGAAAGCATGGCGCTTGTCGGTGTGTCGATCATCGCCTCGGGTATGGTGATGTTTTTGGTATCGCAAGGCGCGTTACCGTTGCCGGCGGATCAGGCGGCGGCGCTCCAGCCGACCCTTGACAAGCTGGCGCATACGGCTTGGTACGAGCAACTGGTGGCGCTGCTGGAGCGGGCGTCGGCCATCAGCTTCCATGTGGCCATGAGCGCTCTCGTATATACCGCGTATGTGCGCCGCAAGTGGCTGCCGCTGTGGGGCGCGCTGGGGCTGCATATCGTGCTCGACGGCTCGGCTGCGCTGCTTGCGCCGCGCCATCTGTGGCTGGAGGAGCTCCTGCTGGCTGTCGTGGCGGCGGTATGCTTGTGGGGACTGGTACGATTTTGGAAGCGCGGTGCGGGCGATGCCGTTCATACGGCACCTGCAGGCAGGGCAGATGCACCAAGCGACGCAGTCGGTGTGAGCGCAATCGCAACAGAAAAGACAGATTTGCTTTAGTCTCTATGCGGGCTTATGTGAGCCTATTTGCTGTGAATGCGGAAGAGTTTCACGCTACCGCTTGAATTTTCCCGGCTGAATCGCTTATAGTGGAAAGCATACCGAAATTATGCCGATGAAGAGAATCCAACTCGGAGGCGTTTTCGTCAAGAGGGGGGCGGCAAGGGCAAAGCTCCTCCTCCTAAGCTAACCGGGCCCGCCCGTTATCGCGGAACAAAGAGGATGAAACAGACGCCATGTCTGTTCATCAATTTGGGTGGCACCGCGAACCAGCGCTCTTCGTCCCAATCGGACAAAGGGCGCTTTTTGTATTTTATTCGAAAAGGAGTGCGGTGCCATGTTAGACCGGAAATGGATCAGGCAAAATCAGCAGCAGGTGCAACGGGTCGCGGAGCAAAAAGGAATGGACTTCCCGGTGGCCCAATTCATCGCGAGCGACGACGAGCGGCTGCGGCTGCTGCGCGAGACGGAAACGTTACGCGAGGAGCGCAACCGGACGAGCCGCGAAGCGGCAAGCTTGCTGCGCTGCGGCGATCAGGCTGGCGCGGAGCGGGCCAAGGCGCTGGTGAAGCGTATTAATGAGGCGTTAAGCCGAACGGAAGCGGCTCTGCGCGCTGCCGAGACGCTCTGTGACGAGCTGCTGCTGCGAGCGCCTAATATCGTATCCGCGGATACGCCCATTGGGGCCTCGGATGCCGACAATGTGGAAATCAAACGCGTCGGAGAGCCAGCGCAGCGGGATTTTCCGCTGAAGGATCATGTCGAGCTCGGGGAGCTTCACGGCATGATCGACATCGCCCGCGGGGTCAAGACGGCGGGTAGCCGCCAGTATTATTTGAAGGGGGCAGGGGTTGAGCTGCATCGCGCTGTGCAGCAGCTGGCCGTCGACCTGCTGGTCGCCAAAGGCTTCACGCTGCTGGAGGTTCCGCTGACGGCGCGCCGCGGGGCGTTCGTCAACACGGGGTATTTTCCGCAGGGCGAGGCGCAGTCGTATCGGTTGGCTGACGAGGAACGCTGGCTGGCCGGCACCGCGGAGGTTCCGCTCGTATCCTACTTGGACAACGACATCGTCGATGTGTACGCGCCGATCAAGCTGGCGGCGGCTTCGCTTTGTTTTCGCAGCGAGGTCGGTTCTACGGGACGGGATGTGCGGGGATTGTATCGCGTGCACCAGTTTGCCAAGGTGGAGCAGGTGATCGTATGCGAGGCGGACTTGGCCAAATCGGAGCAGCTTTTTCGCGAAATCACGGAAAATGCCGAGGACCTGCTGCAGCTGCTGGAGCTGCCCTATCGGCTGGTGGCGGTATGCACCGGCGATATGTCGCCCAAAACATACAAACAGATCGATATCGAGACGTGGATGCCCAGCCGTCTGGCTTATGGAGAGACGCACTCGTCGTCGCATCTGCTCGATTTTCAGGCGCGTCGCTCGCGTATCCGCTATCGGGACGAAGCCGGGGAATTGCGTTTTTGCCATACGCTGAACAATACGGCGGTTGCGTCGCCGCGGATCCTGATCCCGCTGCTTGAATATCATCAGCAGGAGGACGGCTCGATCTGCATTCCCCGCGCTCTGCAAGCCTACATGAATGGCCGGGAACGGCTGGTCCCGCACCCATAGACCAAAAAGCACGGAGCCCCTCGGGAGCGTCCGTGCTTTTTTGCGCGCTTCTAGCGCTTGCCGCTGATATTGCTGAGCGTTGGCAGCATGCGTGTATCCTTGATCATGGACGATTGGCAAATCGGGCAGTCCGGCGTTTCCTCAAAGGCAAAATTGGCCCGCATCCAGCAGGGACAACCCTCCGTGCTGCACTGCCAAATGTCCGTTTGCTCTTCTTGAACGGCTTCAGCTGCTTTTTTGGAAAAATACAAACAAACCCCTCCTTCTCGTGGATCGAATCGGTCAGCGGCTGCAAGCTGAAAGGAAAAAAACTGTCCACACGGACAGTCCTTATGTAGGGCCGGAAGGCGTTTGCGGGCCAAGGCCCGGCCTTGCCTTGCCGGGAGCGAAGATGTCCGGGCGGCGGTGTGCGGCCGGGCCGCAGCGCCGTCCTTTGCGCGCCGATTGGCGCGTTGCGCTTGCTGCATGCCGAGGCAGAGCCTGCGTCATGTGCAGCTTTGATAATATATCCAATAGCGCGTCCATTTATGCGCGTTTGGGACGCTTGTCACGGAAACGTCATAATTGCGGTGGGCCGGCGGCGGCGTTCGCTGTCACAAACCGTGCTGGCGTTTCGTCTCATAGACACATCAACCGAAAGGGGCTTGAGCATATGAGCACAGAGGCAGGAAGAGCAACGCAAGAGCATATTGTCGTCATTGGGGGAGGCTACGCCGGACTGCATGTCGTGCATGCGCTGCGCAAGCAAAAAGGGAGCGCCGTGCGCATTACGCTGGTCGACAAGATGACGTCGCATTTGCGCAAGGTGATGCTGTTTAAAAAAGCGGTCGGCGACGCCGAGCTGCGCATTCCGTTCAGCGCCTATTTTGACGAGGCGGTGAAGGTGCTGCAGGCGGAGCTGACCGCTGTGGATTCCGCAGCGCGTGTTGTCGAGCTGCGGCGGCCTGACGGCTCCGTGCAACGCCTCGCCTACGACCGGCTGGCCCTCTGCTTGGGCAGCACGGTCGTGGCGGCGGAGCCGGAGCAGGGCGGCGTCTCGCTCGTGGACGAAGCGAGCGCCGCCCGCATTCGCGAGCTGCTGGAGCAGCAGCTCGACGCCGCAGCGCGCGCGCCGGGCGAAGCCGAGCAGCGCGCGCTGCTGAGTGTGACCGTGGCCGGCGGCGGCATCACGGGCATCGAAACCGCGTGCGAGCTGGCGCACGCGCTGCGTAGCCGGGCCGGGCAGCTCGGCATCGAGCCCGGCCGGGTTACGGTGACGCTGGTGAACGCGTCACCGCGGCTTATGCCGGACGCCCCGCCGAAGGTCGGTCGGCGTCTCGGCCAAGAGCTGGCCGCCCTCGGCGTCGCCGTGCGGCACAACAGCAAAGCCGTCCGCGCCGAAGCCGAACGGCTCGTGCTCGCGAGCGGCGAGACGCTCGCGTCGGCGCTGTGCGTCTGGACGCTGGGCGCAAGGCCCAGCGCGCTCGCCGCACGGCTTGGCCTGCCGGTCACGCCCGGCGGCAAGCTGCTCGTGGACGCGCAATACCGCGTCCACGGCGAAGAGCGCGTCTACGCCATCGGCGACAACGCGCATATCGTCGACCCGGCGACGGGCCGCGCCGACGGCATGACGTGCAAGGAGGCCGGGCCGCAGGCCGGGCGCCTTGCCCAAATCATGCTCGCCGACGCGCAGGGGCGCAGCGGGCCGGAGCACCGCGGCTACGCCACGGTGTTTTGCATCAGCCTGGGGCCGGAGCGCGCGCTGGTCTGGATGCGCAAGCTGGGCGTCGACCTGCTGATCGGCGGCAAAGCGGGGCTGTCGATTCGCCTCAAGACATGGGACATGGCCAGCCTTGTGGACAGCAAGCTCAAATAGTTCATTCGTCCGTTGACGGAACTTTGTGAATTGTCATACAATTTAAATGTATCAACCTGAAGGACCCGGGAGGCGATCTTGTGAAAGCGAGCGACGTGATGGTAACCCAAGTGGTCAAGGTTCTGGAACATGATACAATTCGCACAGTTCTGGAAAAAATGGACGCGCACCGGATCGGCGGCATGCCGGTTGTCAATGACCGCAACGAAATTTGCGGCTATATCAGCGACGGCGATATTATGCGGGCGATCGGACGGCACAATCCGCTGGTGATCGATTCGCTGACCTTTGTGGCCATGTGGACGGATAACGTGCCGATGGAGCAAAAAATCAGCGAGCTGTTCACCTGCAGCGTCATGGGGCTGGCGACGAAAAAAGCGATTACCGTCAACGTCGAGACCCCGCTCGACAACGTAGCCGCGCTGCTTGGCCGCAAGCATATCAAGAAGGTGCTGGTGGAAAAAAACGGCGGCTGCCTCGCCGGCTTGATCAGCCGCGGCGACATCGTGCGTTATTTGTCACAGCGCTGCGCGCAGCGGCTATCCGGATAACGACGCTGAATAAACAGAGCAGCCTCCGGCTCGTCGTGTGGACGGGACGGAGGCTTTTGGTATTGCGGGCAGCGGCTGCGATGGCGCTTCGCCGCGTTGCGGTTCTAGGAAAGCAGCACGATCACGAGCAGCTCGAACAGCACCAGCGGCAGAATCGTCGCTGCAGCCGGGTTGTAAAAAGCCCGGGACGCAGACGACGGATAGCTGCGTTCATTGACCTGCAGCATGACATGTCGGCCGTCCACGCCAACGAGCACGCCTTCGTACATCTGACCGTCAATGGTTTGAATGCGAACGGTGTGCCCCATACAGGCATGGACTGCGCTCATGACAGCTTCTCTTTTGTGCATGGCCTGCGCCGCCCAAGCCGGATCTGCCTGATAAATCACCGATACGGATGCAGTTGGATACATGACAATTCGCTCCTTCGCGCAGGCTGGTCATCAGCCTGCTTTTTGTTAACAGCCTATGCGCAAAGCAGCGATCGGACTGGGCATTTTCCAAAAATATCTATTGTACAAACTGCAATTTTTTGTTACATTATTTCTTGCAAGACCTTTGGATATATGCTGATGTAGCTCAGGTGGTAGAGCAACGCACTCGTAATGCGTAGGTCGGTGGTTCGAGTCCTCTCATCAGCATCCGAACAAGAAGCGCGGGTTCCCTCAGGGAGTCCGCGCTTCTTGGTGTTTGCTGGCTTTAGGCGTTGCTGCCGGATCAGGCTTCAACCAGCTCCGGACGTTTGATTTGCAGCGGAGGCGGCACCAGCCAGCCCTTTTCCTTGCTCAGCTTTAACAGCTTTAAGCCCAACGCTGTTTTGGTGGCATGGTATTTGACAAACAGCGCCCCGATGTCCTCGCGCGTGCATTTGCTCATCGTAGTGGAGCAGGCTACGGTGCTTGCAGCCACATCGACGCCGACCATTGCGGCAATTTCCATATCGGTGAAGCGGGCTCCCACCGGAATGTCCTCCAGCTTGGCCTCCGGGCGAGCGGGCAGGGACGGAGAGGCGACAATACCGTTTTCGTACAAAAGGCTATCGCATTCGCTCACTTCAAGCTCGGCCTGATTGATCAGGTCGCCCAGCAGCTTTTTCAAATCCTTGTCGCCGGCATGGTAGGTGTAAGCGCGATAAGCGGAAATACAGCCCTTCGCCTTCATCGAAAACTGCCAAAGATCGTAAATCTCGCCGTAATGCAGCGGTTCTTCTTTTTGATTGCCTGTTAAAATACCCATAAGCGCTCAACATCTCCTTGGAATAATTTTGCCGTTCCGCTTTGGAACGCTATTAATGTATCCGAAGGCTTGTCGCTTTACTCTGCTTTCGCGAAAACCCTGCCGGCAGCAGGGGACGGGCGTCCGCCCGGCGAACATCTATGTATGAGGCGCACATATCCCGCGCTTGCTCACTTACCTACGACGATGGAGGTCGCCATGAACGTTACTGAAGATAACAAAAAAATCGCCAACCAGCTCCTGCAAGCTTTCGGCGGGCGTCCGGACGTATTTCGGTATTACGACGAAAACAAGGAAAACAGTCTGGACATTCTCTCCTGTAAAGATCGCCCTTATGAGGGTGTAACGGCTTACTCAACAATTGGCTTGTCCGGCTATGAGCTGGACCCGCTGCCCGACGGCACGCAGCTGCATCTGGAAATCGCAGCAGTCTGCGATTCGCGATATACTTGGTTTCCGAATGCGCTGCTGGCGATGTCGTTTGACGTGATTAAGGCCGGCTACGGCTTTGCGCCGGGGCTGGTTTTTCAACATGTGCTGGCCGACTATGCCCAAGGGCTCGACATGAAGCATGTGCTGTTTGTACCGGCGTTTTTCTGGGAGCAGCTTCGCGCACCGCTTGCAATCGGCGGAGGCAAGCAGGTGACATGGCTGTATGCCATGCCGATTTCCGAGCGGGAGCACGCTTTTGCTGCGGAGAACGGTACGGGCCAGCTGGGGGATTTATTCCAAAGCCATGCCATCAACATGTTCGATTTAAACCGCAAATCGGTCGTGTAGCGGCGTTGTTCTGTATTTGGTATGCCAATGTCCGTGTGCCGGGGCATTATGGCGCACCGCGCTGCGTCTGCCATAGGTGGACGAGCTGTGAAGCCGACATGCACTCGTGAGTGAGGAGCGTCGACGCGACTTAGCGAAGCCGCACGATTCGCAGGAAGCGGGCACGTCGAGTTCGTAGCCGATCTGTGTCCGCACATGCCTTGCCGTCCAATCTCCTACAGCCACTTTTCCAACTGCTCGGCGATATTGTCCCGCGTGATGCGGCGGCGCTGGAGCGACAGGCTGGGAGCTTGAACGTTCAGGGTATCGATTTTGTCGTTGATCTCGGTGAAAAGCCCGTCGATGTCGGGATGATCGGGTTGCTGCAGCAGTAGCCGATTCAGCTTGGCGATCCGGTCGCGTACGTCTTTGCGGAGAGTCACCCACGGCGGCGCGGCGTTGGCGTTTTTCAGCAGCGCGGCCAGCGGATCTCCCGTAGGCACCTGCAACGGCTTGCCTGTGCCCGACAGGTTGTCGAAACCACCGGCAGTCCGGCAAGCTTCAAAGGCTTCGTCCAGCCAGTGGCGAAGCTGGCGGTCGGCGGCAAGCTCTGCGTCAGTGTCCACAACGACCTTGCGCGGCAGTGGAATCCAGCCTCGTTCTTCATTGCTGCCGGGTTGTCTGCCGTCGGTTTGGCGTGAGTCCTTCAAGCGCAACTCCTCCTTGGATTCATCTGAATTGTAGAACGATAGCATCAGCGTAAAGCACCGTTTTCCCGCCGTCAAGCTGCATTTGCAAGCAGCCGACAGATGGGGTGAAACCGTAAAAAAGGCGATCATGGGCCGAGGCCGATGATCGCCTTTTTATGTTGCTGCAGCGTCCGCGCGCAGCAGGTTGCCGCGTCCGTCACTCACCGTCGAGCGCCCAGTCTGTGCGCCCGCGGTCCCAGCCCGTCATCGAGCCGTCCGCGCCCGTCGCTCACCGTCAAGCGCCCAGTCTGTACGCCCGTGGTCCCTGCCCGTCATCGAGCCGTCCGCGCCCGTCACTCACCGTCGAGCGTCCAGTCTGTGCGCCCACGGTCTCAGCCTCTCCGCCGTCCAGCCCTTATGCGCCGCCTACATCGGTACGCCCTGCCCGGACGGGCTGCGGTCGAAAGCGAATAGCTCGGCGTCCGGGTGCCGTCCGTCGGTGATCAGCGCGGTGATGATTTGCGCGCCGAACGTGGCGTACACCGTGCCGTTGCCCCCGTAGCCGAGCAAAAAATAGCAGCCCGGGAAGCCGCTCTGCTCGCCGATCAGCGGCAGCCCGTCATGGGTGCCGCCGAAGGTGGCGCACCAGCTGTAGTCGGCGCGCAGCTCCGGAATGGCCGGAAACAGCTTGCGCACCTCGGCCAGCAGAATCTCGCGCTTGTGTGCCAGCAGCGGATCGCGCTGCTCGGGTGCAGTCAACGCCTCGTCCAGCCCGCCGGCGATAATGCGATTGTCGACGGTCGTCCGCATGTACAGATACGGCCGCGCCGTCTCCCAGATCAGACAGCGGTCCGGCCAATCTGCGAAGCTGCAGACCGGCTGGGTCACAATCGCATAGCTGCTCGATAGCACAGCGTTCGGATTGCGGTGAAAACGCTGCGTTTCATAGCCGGTTGCGAACACAACCTTGCGCGCTTTGATCTTGTGTCCGCGCGTATGCAGCGTAACCTGCGCACCGTCAAACGTGTGATGCAGCACTTCTGTTTGCTCGTATACGCGCATGCCTTGCTCATGCGCCTGCTGCACGAGCGCGGCAGCAAGCCGAAACGGATTGATCTCAGCGTCGCCTTGGGAATACATGGCGCCCGGCTTGCGGAAGCCAAAGCGACGCTCGATTTGCTCCGATTCCAGATATTCGACAGGAAACCCGGAGTGCGCCAACAGCTCGTATTCCTTGCGCAGCTTGGGGACATCCGCTTCGCAGGTAGCAAAGTAAAGGCTCGGCCGTTGCCGGTACTGGACATCAAGCGGCAGCTCGGCCGCGATTTGCCCCAAATCCGCCACAGCTTGCCGGCAAAGCTCATAGACGCGCAGGCCGTATTCGGCGCCAAAGGTGTGCATACAAGCAGTCAACGGCTTGTCGTTGGCGTATTGCAGCAAGCCGGTATTGGCAGAGGAGCTGCCGGAGCTGATCGTCTTTTTTTCCAGAAGAACGGTCGAAATTTGCTTTTTCATCAAGTAATGGGCCAGCAGCGCGCCGCCACAGCCGCCGCCGACAATGACGACCTCGCATTCGATATCCGCTTGCAGCGGCGGATAGGACGGGACTTCGGCAAGGGTTTGCGGCCAGTACAGCGAGCCGGTATGCAGATCCATGCGGGTATGCTCCTTCTATGTTCGGGAATATCGGTAGTATGGGATGGGGTTAAAGTGATTATTCATAATTTTCCAGAAATGGGGTCATAGTAAGAAGGCAACGGAAAGGAGGAGACTTATGCACACCTATTCGACTATGCCAACAAGCGGAGCTGCGCTGACGGGCAAGGAAATGGAGTATATGGTGGATTCGATGTCCAACGAGGATTTGCTGATCAAGCAATGTGCCGTGGCGATGGCTTCGTCGGCCAATCCGCAATTCCGGCAGCTGTGCAGCGACATGCTGCAAACGCACCGCCGGCACTACCGCATGCTGATGGGGGGCTTGGAGCAGCAGCTCCCGGCCGCGCCGCTTCAGCCGTAAGTTTACATTCAAGGAGGAATGACGCCGTTATGCTGCAAACGCCCTTTCAGGCCGCTTCGGCTATTGCGCCGGTTCATGCCGGTATGCTGCCGGAAAAAGACAATCTCTACACAATTCTCGCCGATTTGAAACGAACCGCGCGCGAGTATACGACTGCCGTCACTGAGTCGAAAAATCCCCACATCCGCCAGCTGTTCACCGCGCTGCTGGACAGCACGCTCGCGATGCAGGGCCGGTTGTATGAGCAAATGCAGCTCAACAGCATGTACAACGCCTCATCGCCGGCGCTGCGTCAGGAGCTGGACAAGCAGCTGCATCAATACGCGCAAACCGAGCAGGAGACCGCGATGTTCCTGGATCAAACGCTGGGCGCAGGAACACGCTCGGTCGGCTCGCCGCCTCACCTGCAAGCAGGCTTGGCACAGCCAATGACATCGGCCCCGCAGCCTCATCTGCAGCCGATGATGCAGGGCGCGCCAAGCTCGTACGCGCAGCTGCACCCGCACATGCAGGAGCAGCCGCATCCGTATCCTTCGCCGTTTGGCGGAACCGGCTTTCCACAAGCGAGCCGCCCTCTGCCGTATATGTAGCTTGCAGCGGCATGATAGATGCGCGCAAAGCCCCGCCGCACGGTCCGAGCATTCGGCCGCCGGCGGGGCTTTATGTTATTGTGCCGGGCGCAGATACATCGCGGTCCG
The DNA here is from genome assembly GCF_004514475.2 of Paenibacillus athensensis. GTDB lineage: Bacteria > Bacillota > Bacilli > Paenibacillales > NBRC-103111 > Paenibacillus_AL > Paenibacillus_AL athensensis. Next base: position 222,260 of record NZ_MYFO02000003.1, read on the forward strand.
GTCAATCCAATTTTGCACATAATGATCGGTCGCCCACTGCGCCATGACGAGTTGTTCGCCCGGCTTGAGCGGAATGCTGAGCAGCGGAGCGCCGCCGGGGGCTTGACCGTAAGGGTAGACGTTCAGCTTGCCGTTTTCGAAGATGGCAATTATATCGTTCATCGGGGAGCTGAGCGCGTCGGTCGCGTCGGGCCATGTCGCTTTAATGTCCTTCCACGAGCAGCAAAGATCGTCGTAGGCGACGACCTGATCGGGCAGCTCGCGCGGAAAATCGCGCAGGATATAGCTTTCGGACTGCGAGCTGCGCTGGAGAATCGGCTCGGCCAGCTTGGCGCTCCAACGGCCGGGGTCGCGTCCCACCGTCCAGCTTGCTGCGGTTATTTGCGGATTGACTTCGGGAGCCAGACGCTTGCCGTTAAATTCGTCCAGCAGACTGCCGATGGAAGCGCCGAACACATCGGTCAGCAGGATGCGGGATTTGGCGCTGCCCGCGGAAAGAGCGTCGGCCGCTGCCGCTTGGACCAGCTGTGGCAAGGTGCGCACGCTGACGCGGTCGGTGCTGCTGCGCGCTCCCGAAGCCGACACGGCGGCTTGCGATTCAGCGACGGATACGTATTGATTCCCGGCAAAAACCAGTGTCTCCACGTGTTGAAGCTGCTCGGACGGGTCTTCGTCGCGGAAGCTTGGGACGGGAGTCGGCTGATCGGCCAAATGCGCGGTCAAAACCTGATATTGGTCCGTGGCCGTGGTGCCGGTCATAGCTTCAATTTTCCAAAAATCCTGCTTGTAGGGCATCAGAATGCCGCTGCCTTCTGCGGTTTTTTGCAGTTGGCCGCGCACGGGAGCAATCAGCATCGTCCGGTACGTGCTGTAGCGGACAGAGGGCTGCTGTGCGGCTCCCGCCTTGTCATGCTCGGTGCGCAAGCCCAGCAGCAGCGCGGAAGTCATGCTCGGGGGAGCAGGCGTATCGTCGGCGGATGCGACCGCTGCGGTTTTCGCGTTGAGCGCGCCAGCCACGCTTCTGTACGCATAGAGCGCGTCCCACGGAATGATCAGTACGGCGGCCAATACGGCAGTGGCGCTGCCGACGATCAGCATGGGCCGCCAGTAGCGGCGCTTGCGGCTTCGGCGTTCGATCTCCTGCTCAATGCGGCGCTGCAGCCGGGAGTTGAAGCCGGAGGTATGCAGCGGACCGGGGGAGATTTTGCGGTTTAACCGCTCCAGCTCATCCGCCCCCGGCGCATTCGCGGCGCGGCCCGTCTCAGAGCCGGCGCGCTGTTCCGGTGCGCGTCCCTCCTGCTGATCCTGCGGCCCGGACGGCAGCTCCTGCGGGTCCCGCGGCTCGCCCGGCTTGCCGGAGTCAGATTGATTCAAGAGCTTCACGCTCCTTCAGCTGCAGCACCTTCAGTCTGGCATGGTGCAGCCGGGATTTCACCGTTCCTTCGGAGATGCGCAGCACAGCGGCCATTTCCTTGGTCGACAGCTGGTAATGGGCGTGCAGAATGAGGATTTCCCGATATTTGGCGGGCAAGGAAATCACTTTTTTCCATATATCGCTGGCATATAGCTTCTCCATTGCTTCGTTCTCGGCAGACGGGCAGGTGCCGGTCGAGCCGATGAAACCCACGAGCGTTACTTTTTTCCAGAACGCTTTGCGCAGATAATCGTAAGTGGTGTTGCGGGTGATCGTTAACAGCCACGTTTTCACCGAGGATTCCCCGCGGAAGGTCGTCAAGTTCTTGTATACTTTCAGGAAGGCATCCTGCGTAATATCGTCGGCCAAATCCATATTGCGGCAGATGCTGAAGGCGTAATTCCAGACGTCATTGCCGTAGGCTTCCATTAAATTGCGCAGAATCGCTTTCTGGTCGGTTGCTTCCGAAACATATTTCAAATAATCAAACACATGCACTCCGGTCGTCTCCATACTCTCACCTCGATGAATTAGACGCGCCATTCGGAGAAAAGTTCACCGGATCGCCAAAAAAAGTTGGGCCGCAAGCCGCGCTTGCCTGTCGTCTGGGCGGAAGTAACGCAGTATACTGGAGAAGACCGACTTCAAACGGAGCCAAAGGTAAGGAGCGTGCGGTATTGGACCATCTCGACCTTTTATATACAACGTATAAGCCGTTGTTGTTTTCGATCGCTTACCGGATGCTGGGTTCGGTGTCCGATGCAGAGGATATGGTGCATGACGCGTTTCTTGGCGCGCAGCGGGTGCCGGAGGAGGAGGTGCGCCATCCCAAGGCCTATTTGTGCAAAATGGTCGTCAACCGCTGCATCGACTTCGCCCAATCGGCGCGCAAGCAGCGCGAGGTCTATGTCGGTCCGTGGCTGCCCGAGCCGCTGCTGGCCGGGACCGGCGGCGATCCGCAGCAGGATGTCGAGCGCAGTGAGACGTTGTCTTATGCGTTTCTGGTTTGTCTGGAGATGCTGACGCCGGTGGAGCGGGCCGTGTTTATTTTGCGCGAGGCGTTTGCGTATACGTATGCCGAAATTGCCGAGATTGTCGGCAAAACCGAAGCGAATTGCCGTCAGTTGTACGCGCGCGTCAAGCGCAGCCTGCAGGACGGCTTGCCGGCAGCGCAGCCGGAGCCCGCGGAATCGCGGCAGCTGCTGGAGCAGTTTCTCCGCGCGGCCCGTACCGGCGACATGGCGGCGCTGCTGCGGGCGCTCAGCGAAGACGCGGCATTGTATTCCGACGGCGGCGGCAAGGCGCAGGCGGCCACCAAGCCGATTTTCGGTCCCGAGCGCGTGGCGGCATTTCTCGCCGGATTGGGTACGAAGGGGAGCGGGCGCGGGGAAGCGGATATCGTGACCATGAACGGTCATTATGGCTTGCTGCTCAAAGAAAACGGCAGGATCGTGACGGCGATCAACTGGGAAATCGACGGCGCGGGCCGCATTCGCCGGGTATATTTGCTGCGCAACCCCGACAAGCTGCTGCGTCTTTCTTAGAAGTCCGGTGAAAAACCAGTGTCCTCCGGTCGATAGCGGTTTCCACTCGCTGGTGTAGCTTTCGATGGAATGACCCCGTTTGGGGTGAAAATCCGCCTACAAAGGCGACCGCTGACGCTGTTCCAACTCCCTATCGACTCTCCGGCCACTTTTTCACCGGACTTTTAGAGCCGGGCCGCAAGCCTTGCAGGCGGGCGTTGGCCGGCTGAACTCACCGCTGCAAAATCGGCTTGATTCATGCCCGTCCCAAGCAGGAATTGACCGCTTCGAACCCGAAATCAGGTAGGCGGAAGGCCTTTACGGCCTATCTGATGGAAGAATGGGGGCGGATGAGGATGACGGTGTTTTGGAGATCGATTCGCTTTAAATTTATAATCGGATTTACAGCCTTGATTGTGTTGTTTGCGGGTTCGGGGGGACTGGCGCTCCAGATGACCCAGAAGACGCATGACAGCGCCGATGCGCAGGAGAGCAGCGTGGATTCGCAGGAGGCGGCGCTGGCCCTCAAATCGAGCGTAGGCGTTCTCTACAGCTTGCAGGCGGATTTGATTATTAACGACAACCCCGACGTCATTCCTGAATATAAAGCGCAGGCGCAGCGGTTTTTGACCGCTGTGCAGGCGATACGGCCGATTGCGGAGGGGCAGCGGGCGCTGTTGGAGGAACTGCGGACCCGCAGTGGCGAGTATGTGGCGATGTTCGATCAGATTGAAGCGATTTATCGGGCAAAAAGCGGCTACAGCGCCGTGGAGCTCCGCGACGCCTACCGTGTCGCCGACGATGCGACCGACGAGGTGAAAAACCGTGTTTTTGCGCTTTGCGACCAGATTATTGCTGCGGACGGAGAGGCTTATGTTGAAGCGCAGCGCTTGCTGGACGACAGCCTCGCCCGCTTGCGGCAAGCGCTGCTGATCGGCGTAGCCGTCGTTCTGGCCGTCGGGCTGACGCTGGCGTTTGTGCTGGAGCGGATGGTCACGCGGCCGCTTGGCCGGGCGGTGGCGTTCCTGCGGCGCGTCGCCGGCGGCGATCTGACGGAGCGCATCCTGCGGCACAGCAGCGATGAGACGGGCCTTTTGACGCGCTCCTGCAACGAGATGGCCGATCAGCTGTCCGCGCTGCTGCGCGAGACGGCCGCGAACGCCGAGCAGGTCGGCCGTCTTGGCGGGCAGCTCAGCACGAATGCGCAGACGACCATTCAGGCCTCCGAGCGTATCGCCCGCGTCATCGAGCGCGTCGCCGAAGGCAACGCCGCGCAAAACACCAGCGCAGCGGAAAGCGCCCGCGCGATGGAGGAGATGGCGGCCGGCATCCAGCGGATTGCCGAGTCGTCCTCGTCCGTAGCGGCGGCGTCGCTGGAAGCGGAAGCGGACGCCAAGAGCGGCCGGACGGCCATCGACGAGTCGGTCCGGCAGATGGGCCGCATTCGCGAAACCGTCGCTGCGTCCGGCCGGATCATCGACCGCGTAGGCCAGCGCTCCGGCGATATTCAGCAAATTGTCGATGTCATTGGCACAATGGCCACGCAGACGAATTTGCTGGCGCTTAACGCGTCGATTGAAGCGGCGCGCGCCGGCGAGCACGGCAAAGGCTTCGCTGTCGTGGCGGGCGAGGTGCGCAAGCTGGCCGAGCAATCGGTGCAAGCCGCCGGCCGGATTTCCGAGATGATTCAAGGCATCCGCACGGACACGGCGCTATCGGTTGACGCCATGCAGGAGGTGGCGCGCGAGGTGCAGACCGGCGTGGAGCTGATGGAGGACTGCGACGGCCGGTTCGCCGGCATTTTGCGGGCCATCGAGAATATCGCCGATCAGGTGCAGGACTTGTCGGCGGCGTCGGAGGAGATGTCGGCGGGCTCCGAGCAGGTCGCAGCTTCGCTGGTGCATATGGCCCACCAGGCGCAGGAAGCGGCGCAGCAGTCCGGAGCGGTGGCCGGCGAGACGCAGGCCCAGCTCAAGGCGATGGAGGATATCACCGCTTCGACGGTTTCGCTGGCAGCGACGACGCAGGGACTGCAAACGGCGGTGCAGCAGTTCAGGATGTAGCGGGACCCGGCCTGCCCGGCTTGGGGGACAGCCGGTCGCTATCGCCCGAAGCTCCGCCCGGACGGGCCGCATGGTCCGCACGGTCCGGCTGCTCCGGATCGCCCGGCCGACCCGGAATGCCAGTGCGGCCTACCGTAATCGCGCGATGCTCCCACAGCAGCCTTTCGATAAAAGGGGCTTCTGTGGCCTGCGTCTCGACGAGCAGAGTGACTTCGGGCAGCCGTCCTTTGCGGACACCGGCCTTTTTCCCGGAGCCTGCAGCGAGCATACTATAGATCAGCATCGTGCTGGCGAATCCGCCAACGGCAGCGATAATGCCCCAGATGATTGGTCCCCAGTCGAGGATGAAGCCGAGGCTCATGCCGATCACACTGGCGGCGGTGGCGACGGCGATGGCGATTTCAATCGCCTTGAGGATCCGTTCCGACGATGGAATGTTGGACGAAACCTTGTCAGGCGCAAGGTCCATCAGCACCGGCAACGTGCGGCTGCGCGGGACGCCCCGCTGCTCAAGCGCCGTCAGCGCTTGCTCCAGCTCAATGGAATGCTCGAAGACAGCGGCTACCCAGAGGAGGCAATCCGGCGGCAAGGCTGCCGAAGGACGGTTCAACGTCCCGTAACGATCGGCGAGAAATTGCTTTTGCTCCAAGCGGAAGACGCGGTTGTCCTCGATGGTCGTCAAATAGGAATGGTAGATGCTGCCCCCGGCCACCGACGGCATGAACAGCAGCCACTGGGGATGCAGCGCAGCCAGCGCTTGCTTGTGCAGGCCGTTAAACAGCAGATGCAGCGATTCGTAAGCATGGGAAAGCGTAATGTACATCCACCACCAAAAAATGCCGTAGATGCCCAGCCCAAGCCGCTGATTGTACAGCTGGCCCAGACCGGGGAAAAACATCGAACAGATTGCGGCAGCCAAAGGCTGGCGCTTGGCAAGGAACTGAATGCCGGACGGCTTCATGGAAAAAGGGCGGATTCGCGCATTCTCCGCTTCTGCCAGCGGTACGAGCCGGTTGACTTCCCGGCAATAGCAGCAGCTGTCCCAAATGGCGAAAAAATAAATCAGCATATACCCGAACATCCATCTCGGCTGGACGATCGCTTTGGCCATATCGAAGCGGCCGCAAAACGAATAGACCATCGCCAGATTGATGCCCGACAGCGAATTGATAATGACCTCGGATAAGGTCAGCGCCACACCGGTCACATATTTTTGCAGCAAAAAATGTCCGAAGCCTGGAAACGCTGCCGACCACCATGCAATAATATAAGGGTTGCGTTTCTGCAAATGGATGATGCCAGATTGACTGACCAAGGCGAGTGGACGCCTTGCGCTGGAGATTTCGTTCACCGACAGCACCTCTTTTTTCTTGATAATGGAATAGTATTACAAAAATTGGATTTTTTCATGCGGAGAGGAAGAGAACCATGAATTTTTTGGAGCATGTGTACGACCATGTTCGCTCCGGCAAAATTAACAATTATCCGCAGCCCGTCGCTTTGAATCTGGGGCTGGCGTACACGATGCAGCTGCCCGACCGCAAAACGAGCCTGTTCTGGCTGCCGTATGAATTTACGGGGCTTGCCTATATCGACTTGGGGCATCAAGTGAACATCTATCCGTATTACCGGGGAGCCGTCATTGAAGAGGTCGAGCTGTCGCGCGGCACCGATCTGCACAAGCCGCAAACCGAGGAAGCGTTCATGAAGCAGCTGTACGTCAGCGGCTGGGAGCTGCATAAGGCGCTGGCTGAAGAGAAATACCAATACCTGCAGGGCAGTGCCGCCGATTACATTGCCAAAATGTACGGCTTTGTCGATTGGCTGCGCTATTATAATTCCGCTCGCGATATCGGTACGGGCAAGCGAATGGGGTAAGGTAGGGGGACATGACTATGACGATGAAGCAAATTTGCGTCACCGGGGCCGATCGCGGCGTCGGGCTGGCGCTGACCACGCTGCTGCTGGAAGCGGGCGGCGAGGTGTTTGCCGGACAATACTCGCCGGGAGCTGCGCTCGCCGGGCTGGCTGCGCGTTTCCCGCAGAAGCTGCACGTTCTGCCGCTCGACGTTGCCGACAGCGCCAGCGTCAAGGAGGCGGCTGCGCGCATTGCGGCGCATACGGAGAAGCTGGATGTGCTGTTTAATAATGCCGCGATTCTCGGCGATATTGAGGCAAGCGTGGAGGATGAGCTGGATTTTGCCGAGATGCAGGCGGTTTACAATGTCAATGCGCTTGGCGCGCTGCGCGTCTCGAATGCGCTGACGCCGCTGCTGCTGCGCGGAGCGGACAAGCTGATCGTCAATATTTCGTCGGAGGCGGGCAGCATCGGCGATTGCGAACGGACGAGCTGGTTTGCCTATTGCATGTCCAAATCTGCGCTCAACATGCAAACGGCGCTGATTCACAACCGGCTGCGGCCGCAGGGTGGAATGGCCGTCGCTGTGCATCCGGGCTGGGTGCAGACCTATATGCGCGGCGTCAAGGATGAAGCGGCGACGCTAACGCCTGAGCAATCTGCGGCCGGCATTGTCGAAACGGCTCAGCGGCTCGCTGCGGAGCGCCCGGAGAAGGCGGCGTTCGTTGACTATGCCGGCCGGCCGCTGCCGTGGTGAAACGATCCAAGTAACGGCAATATCGTTGCTTGGATTTTTTTGTTTTTGCCTATTATTGGCATCTAACAAAATGGCGCTGTTCGACCGATAGATAGAGTAGAAGCCGTTGAAAATAAGGAATTGCAGCTAGAGGCCTCAGCTGCCTCGGGGAACAGACAGCACGATCGGCATCAGGCAGAACAACATGAATATGTTCCGGGAGGTGGCCTTGTGACCAAGGTATTGATTGTGGACGACGCCGCAGTCTTGCGTGCGGATATGAAAGCGATGATTACGGGAATGGGCTGCGAGGTGGTTGCGGAGGCTTGCAACGGGCAGGAAGCGGTACAAGCGTACAAGCTGTATCAGCCCGATTTGGTTACGATGGATGTGACCATGCCGCAGATGGACGGGATCACGGCGGCGCGCTCGATTCTGGAGCATGACCCGGCGGCGAAGATTGTGATGTGTTCGGCAATGGGCCAGCAGAAGGTGGTGCTGGACGCCATTCACGCCGGAGTGAAGGAATTTATCGTCAGGCCGTTCGACCGATTGCGGGCGATCGAATCGATCAGGAACGTGCTGGCTCGTTAACGGCGGAGCCGGAGCGGATCAAGCTATTCAGACATTCGTTGGACATTCTTCCGGCTGAATGTCTTTTTTATACCTTTTTGACGATAAATATCTTCATGTTTACGGGATTCGAGGAAGATCATGGATTTTTTTTGCGGACAAGCTAAATAAATTCGCCAATATATCCGATACAATATATGGAAATCAAGAGGCGTTTCGTGAGGAACGAAGGACAGGGGGAGTGGGCTGTGAGCAGGTATATGAACGAAGACGAACTTCTGTCATTGATTAAAAAGATGAATCTAGCGTCCGAGCTTCAAGCAGAACCTCTTGCCGCTGGTCTGGCGTCTCCAGGAACGCAGAGCAAGGTCAAGGTCGAGAACAACAAGATTATTCTGCTGGATGGAACGGCTGAAGCCGAGTTTGCTTCGCTGGAGGCTGTATATCCGGTACAGCTGCTACGTAACGGTAAGGTGTTGCATGAGCGGACATTTTTGGAGCCTGGCGATCACATCGATTGGCAGGTGGATGAGCAGCCCCTGTTTCGCATGGAGGTGACGGCGGACAAGCAGGAAGCGTACCTGCAAATCAGGGCCAAGCAGCGCTATGGCTGGCGGTTGAAGGAACAGGAAGCGAGGGCGCATCTGATCGTCGAAGCGGAGGAAGATCCGAATGTCGTGTTGGAGTCGGTCAGCTTTGCCGAGATCATGAAGCAGCTGCAGAGCAAAGGGATCGTCAAGAATCTGCGCACGTCGGCGATTTTTCAAGAGCTGCAGCAGCCGTCAGGCGAACGCATCTTGGTGGCGCAAGGAGTGCCGCCGGAGCCGAGCGAGGATGCGCGGCTGGAGCTTTATTTTTCCGAAGAAGTCACCAGTGAGCTGAAAGAGAACGAAATGACCAAGACGATCGACTTCCGCAATCATTTGCAGATTCCGTCGGTCAAGAAGGGCGATCTGATCGCGCGCAAATTCCCGGCCAAATCGGGCGTTACCGGATACGACGTCTACGGTGAGCTGATTCATCCGGCAACGCCCAAGGATATTACGCTGATCGCCAAGGACAATGTCGAGATTACCGGGGACGGCGAGGTATACGCGCAGAAGGAAGGCCGCCCGCGCATTATGGGCAATGCGTCGATCAAATATTTTGATATCTCCACCTCTTACGTGATTTCTGGCGACATTGATCTGAAAACCGGCAATATCGTTTTCTCGGGCGATGTGATTGTGTATGGCAACGTGACAGAGGGCATGATCATCGAATCGCTGGGCAATGTGTACATATTCGGCAATGTGTTTCAGGCTACGATTACAGCGACGGGCAGTATTACGGTGAAGGGCAATATTATTAAAAGTAACCTGTACTCCGGTTATTTCGGCGTTATTTTCAACCGGCTTTACGTCAGCTGCAAGGCTTTGAGCGAACAGTTGGTGATGCTTGTGCAGGCGGCCCGCCAGCTGTCGCAAATGATCGATTCCCGCGGACAGACCGTACCGCTCGGTCAAGTGCTGCTGGTGCTGATGGAAAGCAAGTTCAAGGACATTCCGCGGCTTTCGTCGGAGGCGCTGGATACGATTCGCAGTCTGCAGCGCATTTCGGCCAAGGAATTGGAGGATTTGAAGGAAAAGGTGCTGATTTTGCAAAATTCTCATGCCATCGTTGCGTTCGATTCCTATAACCCGATCTATTCGATTCAGAATCTGGTGGAGGAAACGTATTTGATGGTGGAGCGGATGCAGGAGGTCACAGCGAATATCGATGTCGATCAGGCGCATCTGGCGAATTTGAAGTCGACGGGAGACATTCTGATCCGCAAGGAAGGCGTGCTGCAAAGCCAATTATTTTGCAAGGGCAATATTATTTTCTTTGATCGCAATTCCGTATGCCGCGGCGGTCAGTTGGAGGCGCACGGCACGATTTCGGCCATGCTGGTCGGCGGGGATTACGGCAGCGAAACGATACTCAAGGCGGGCAAGCGGATCATGCTGCAGCGGATGAATTCCGGTCGTATTTGCGTAGGCAAGTACTGGAAGGAAATTCTCACGCCGATTGTTCATATGACGGCTTATCTGCAGGACCGGGGGCTGGTGGTGGAAGGACAGCAAGGCTAGACGCAGGGCGAGCCCGTGGAGGTGAGTGAAATGGCCAAGGTATTGATTGTGGACGATGCGGCGTTCTTGCGCGCTGTCATGAAATCCATCATTGTCGAAATGGGCTATGAGGTGGTCGGGGAAGCGGGCAACGGTCAGGAAGCGGTGCGGGCTTATCAGCAATTTCGGCCCGATCTGGTGACGATGGACATCACGATGCCGCAGATGGACGGGATTGAAGCGGTGCGGGCCATTATCAGCATGGACCCGAAGGCGAAAATTGTCATGTGCTCGGCGATGGGCCAGCACAAGATGGTGCTCGATGCGATTCATGCCGGGGCCAAAGATTTTATCGTCAAGCCGTTTGACCGCGGCCGTGTTATGGAGTCCATTTTGAACGTGCTCAAGCGTTGAGAGACATAAAAAGAAAAAGACAATGATCGGCGATGCCGGTGATTGTCTTTTTTTTGTAGGTGCCGCGGCTCTAGAAGTCCGGTGACAAAGTGGCCGGAGAGTCGATAGCGAGTTGGAACAGCGTCAGCGGTCGCCTTTGTAGGCGGATTTTCACCCCAAACGGGGTCATTCCATCGAAAGCTACAACAGCGAGTGGAAACCGCTATCGACCGGCGGACACTGGATTTTCACCGGACCTCTAGGCCGGATCCGTGCTTTGGATGACCAGCAGCAGCCCGCTATCCAGCTCGATCAGTCCGCTTTCGCCCAGCAGCACGTTGCTGATGCCCAGCGATTGCCCGATCCGCAGCGTAGCTTGATTCAGCGGATATTGAAAGCCGTGCAGCGTGATGCCGCGGACATCGGGGCTGAGCGGCAGCAGCGAGACGTGCGTGAAGCGCCCCCGCGTGACCGGAGTCGGCCGATCAATCAGCCGCACCTCATTGCAGGCGTCGATAATCGAGCAGGCGATGCCGTGTGCGAGTCCCTCGTGCAGCAGGTGAACGTTGGCGAGCGAGTGATCGAAGCGCGTACCGAGCGCCCCCAGCAGCACAATGGAAGCCGGACGCCGCTCCAGCGCCCAAGCGAACGCCATTTCTGTATCCGTCCAGTTTTTATCGATCGGATCGCACGCCTCTACGCAACGGCTGCCAACGCGAATCTCGGCCATTTCCTCCGCAGTCACCGAGTCAAAATCCCCCAGTGCCACATCCGGCGTCAAGCCGTGGCGCACCAGAAACAACGCTCCCCGGTCCGAGCCGACGAGCACGTCGCTGTCGGCTATTTCCCGCAAGGCCCAATCTCCAAGCGTTCCTCCGGTAACAATCACAATTCGTTGTCCGTCCATGTTCTCTCCTCCGACCCTTATTATAGCAAAATAATCTGCGCTATGCGGACGAACTTCGCAGCCGTCAGGGAAGATCGCCTTGCGCAGCAAGTGCTGTATCCATAGCGGGTGCATAGCAAAGACGCTTCCGGCTCCACGGTTCAAGGTGGTTGCGGAAGCGTCTTGGCTCGTCCAATGCGCGTGCCTGGCTTGCTTGGCCGTCGGTACTCGCCCGCCTGCTAGGAGCCAGACAGCCGCTGCGTATCAATCCTCGCGCGCTCTAGTACGCGCTGCCGTCAACAGCGGTGCGTGAACAGTAAAGCGGCTTAACCGCCTTCAACTTGCCTGCGGACCGGCTTTCTTTCGTTTTGCGAATGGTCAATCTCCGCTTCATTCATCGAAAAGCCTTTCATCTCCCAGGTCGTGCGCCCGAGGGTCTCATCGGCGGGAAACTGGTCGCCGCGTTTGAGTGTGACTTCACGGCCGGCCTCGTTGGCGTAAACGCCGTCGGTTTCTACCTTGTCGCCGGTCATCGGATTCATCGTTTGGTCGTTGGACATCGCTGCTCCTCCTTTGTATTGGCATGCATTCCATACCATTTCCCGGGAGCGGGCGAATTATGAATCCGGCGGCCGGACCGGCGTGCGCACTTTTTTTTGCCTGCGGCGTCAAACCTTGTCCAATTCAACTGTTATATACTTTAGAGGCGCTTTTGCGCGGAAAAAATTAAGGCAAGCTTGAGCGAAACTTTATAAAAGTTTGATCAAGTTTTGCTAGACTCACCCATATAGGGCTAAAGTATGAGATGCGCGCTGCTTTCCTTACGCGGAGGAGCCGTTAAATTTGTAACCCACTCCTCGAACGGTGATAATGTAGCGCGGTTCAGCGGGATTGGGTTCGATTTTTTTTCGCAAATTGCTGATGTGCACGATCAGGGTTCTGGGGTCGCCGAGGCTGTCCAGACTCCATACGAGCTCGAACAGGTGCTCGATTTTATAAACGCGATTCGGGGTTTTGGCCATGATGGACAAGAGGTCGAACTCTTTGGAGGAGAGCGAGATGGGCCGGCCGTTCACCTTCACGTTATGGCTGACCAGATCGATGATCAGTCCGGGAAACCGCAGCTGCTGCGGTTCATCCTTTTGCTGGTCGAGAAGCAGGTTGCGGCGTAAATGCGCTTTCACCCGGGCCACAAGCTGGCTCGGGCTGAACGGTTTGGTGATGTAATCGTCGCCGCCGATGCTCAATCCAAGAATGATATCGATATCCTCGCTTTTGCAGGAAATGAACAAAATCGGGGTGTTATGCGTTTTGCGCAGCTGTCGGCACACTTCAATCCCGTCGAGGCCGGGCAGCAGGATATCCAGCAAAATCAAATCAGGCTTATGTTCGCTTACGAGGTCGAATACTTGCCGGCCGTTGCCCGTGCTGATGACTTCATACCCGTCCCGGACGAGGTAGAGGGTAATCAGTTCAATAATTTCCGGCTCGTCGTCAACAACCAGTATTTTTTCCCCAGACATTCAAGGAGTCCCCCTCAGGTACGGAAACAACACTATTGTGAAAGTAAGTGATTCCCATTTTCAAGCTTGTAACCTATTATAGAACGATTCTAGTTGTAATTTCTATCCTTTTGTTTCCAGCATGTTCAAATAGTTATGACAAATCAGCCAACGCGCAGCCGGCTGTACAGGGAGGCTTAATCGAGCTGGAGCACTGGTCGTTTGCCGAGGAGGGGCCGGTTGAGCTGAGCGGGGAATGGGATTTCTACTGGCAGCAGCTGCTGGCCCCGGAGCAGCTTCAGCTGAGCGGGCCGGAGGATACGATGCGGGTGCCTCGCCTGTGGAACGGGGTTACCGCCGCTGGGAAGGAAGTGACGGGAAAAGGGTTCGCTACCTACCATATACGGATTGAGACGGAGCCGACCTGGGAATATCTGGCTGTCAGGCTGCCGGCCATTCCCTCAGCGTACCGGATGTGGGTCGACGACAGGCTGGTAGCGCTGCGCGGAGCGGTCGGAAGCTCGCGCGACAGCTCATCGCCGTGTGCGATTGCAGAAGTGGTCAATCTGCATCGGCAGGGCGGGGCTTTCACGATCACGCTGCAGGTATCGAATTTCGATTTGCAACGGGGCGGTTTGCCCGCTGCGCCGCTGCTCGGCACGGAGCAGCAGCTGCAGAGCGGATATACCCGAGAGATGATTGGGCAGCTCTTTCTGATCGGCTGTACCTTTATGATGGGGCTGTATCATTTGGGCGTATTTGCGCTACGCCGCCGCGAACGATCCATGCTTTATTTCGGGTTGTTTTGTCTGCTGGTCGGCTTTCGCGCTTTTTTCACCGGCGGTTATTTATTGCATGCGCTGTTCAGCGACATGGGCTGGCTGACGGCCTTGAAGATCGAATACCTCAGCTCCTGCTTGAGCGTCATGTGCGGCTTCTGCTTCGTTCATGCTATTTATCCGAACGAGCTGCCGCGAATGTTCGTGCGGCTGGGCTTAACGTTCACGCTGCTGGTTGGCGCGCTTATTACGGTGATGCCGGCCCACGTCTTCACGGGCTTGGATTGGCTGTTGCAAGGCTTTACAGTGCTGGCGCTGCTGGGCGTCATGTTCGCTGTCGGCAGAGCGGTGCGCCAAAAGCGCGAGGGAGCCGGCGTTACGGCTATCGGCGTTTCCCTGTATGCCGTGACGATTATCGCGGGCATTCTGGAGCACAACGAATGGCTCCAAACCGGCGATGTAACGCCGACGGGGCTCTTGCTCGTTATTTTTTTTCATTCGCTGCTGATCTGTTTTAAATTTATGAAGTCCTACGCAACGCAGGAGGAAATGAGCGAGCAGCTGCGGGAGCTGAACAGCGGGCTGGAAGCCAAGATTCAAGAGCGGACCCTCGTGCTGGAGCAATATAACCTGAGCTTGATGAAAATGAACGAGGAGCTGGCCCGGATGGAGATGTCACGCAAGCATTTGTTGACGAACATTTCTCATGATCTCGGTACGCCAATGACGCTGATTCAGGGGTATGTGGAGGCGTTGATGGACGGCGTTGTCGAGGACCCGGGGCAGCAGCGCAAATATTTGCAAATCATTCACGCCAGAGTAAGCGGCCTGCATAGACTAATTCAAGACCTGTTCCAGCTGTCCAAGCTGGAGGCGCGGCAGGTCAGCTTTACGCTGGAGCCGATGGAGGTCGGCCGTTTCATCCGGCACGTCAACGAGCGATACGAAACGGAAATTCAGGCGTCCGGCATACGCGCGGAGATCATGAAGCTCGATCTGGGCAACGCGGAGGAAGAACGTTGTGTGCGGATCGATTTGGTGCGCATGGATCAGGTGTTCACGAATATCATTGTGAATGCGATCAAATATACGCCGCAGGGAGGCGTCATTCGCATCAGCTTTACGATCGAAGGCGCGTTTCTGCAAGTGCGTATCGACGACAGCGGAATCGGCATTGCGCCGGAGGATTTGCCCTACGTGTTCGACCGGTTTTATAAAAAGGAGAAATCGCGCAATCTCAGCTCTGCCGGAACAGGACTTGGGCTGGCGATTGCCAAGGAGATTGTCGATTTTCACGGCGGTACGATCTGGATTGACAACAGCCGCGCATCGGGGACGAGTGTTTGTTTCCTGCTGCCGATTGAGCGGACGGGCGCTGTGGCAAGATTGACAGAATCTTAATCGAATCTTTATAAAATCTTTAGGTTGGAGTGCTACGCTACGCATATCCCATTTATTCCCTGTTAGCGCATGGATAGGAACCTTCAAGCAGGGTGAACAGGGCCGGGCGAAAGCGGGCAGTCTGACAGCGGCGGCGAGTCCAAGCCGCGCTCCCGAAGCCGCGCTGCGGGCCCGACGGCCAGAGTCTGCTACCGGCAAGCCGCGAGCGGAAGCGTCGGACTGCCAGTTGGGCCATGCCGTCGGGACTGAACCGTCGGGACGTCCGGACCACGCAGGGCGCCGCAAGCCGTTAGCGGGCTCTGGGCGAAGCATGTTCACTACGCTTATCCACATAAGCATGAAAGGAGGCCGTGTGATTGTATAGAGGAGAAGCGCTTCCCCTTAACAATGCGGTCGAATCGGAATCTGCCACCTTTTTCGGGCAAATTGTGCAGCAATCCTGGGAGCTGTTCAGCGTACTGGGGCTGGACGGCGAGCTACTGCACGTATCCGCTAGCTGCCAGCGGACTCTTGGTGCGATTCTGCCCACGTCCAGGGCGTTTCTGGAGCGGGTCCACGAGGAGGACCGGCAGCTGCTGCGCCAGCTGTTTTGGGCAACGGCGCAGGGCGGAGGCGGCGGTACGCTTGATTTTCGCGTCCAGCATATGAATGGCGAATGGCTGTGGCTGGAATCGCGGCTGATTGCGATTTACAGCCCGACCGGCGAGCTAAGGCAAGTGGTCTTTGTGGCGCGGGATATTACGGCGCGCAAGCAGCAGGAGGCCCGGCTGCTGAACATGGCTTATCATGATCCGCTCACGGGCTTGCCGAACCGTCGGTTGTTCCGCGAGCATTTGAATCAGGCGCTGCTGCAAGCCAAACGCAGCGGCGGCACGATGGCGCTTTTGTATTTGGACATCGACGATTTCAAGATTATTAACGATACGATGGGACACGATACGGGCGATGCTTTTTTGCAGGTGTTCGCGGAACGGGTGCGCGGCGCGCTGCGTGAAATTGATACCTGCGCCCGCATGGGCGGCGACGAATTTACGATTTTGCTTCCTGTCGTTGACGAGCCGGCTAATGTGGAGACGGTTGCTCGCCGTATTTTCCAGAGTCTTCAGCGTCCCTGGGATGTCGGAGAATACCAATTTACGGCTACGGTCAGTATGGGGATTGCCGTCTATCCGAACGACGGGAAAGATGCGGCGAGCTTGCTCAAGCATGTCGATTCGGCTTTATATCAAGTGAAAGGGCATGGCCGCAACGGCTATCAATTTTACCGGGCACAGACGTACGAGAAGCCGGACAACGCGGGCTGACGAGAACGATGAAAGACGCATGCGGGCTGCATGTTGAAATCTGAGCTGGCGGCAGGAGCGGCAAAATGCAATTCCAGACAGGATTCACGGGATCAAGGACAATCGAGACGCCGGTTGTCCTTTTTGGGCTGTACATCCAATATTTATGCTTTGATAAGCCGCGCGGAATCTAGGATGATAGAGAAACAACTAGATTTCAGCGGGGAGCGTGGGATGACGGTGAAACGGTATTGGAGCAGGGCGGCTGCCGGGCTGTTAGCGGTGGGGCTTTTGACGATTGGCGGCTTGCAGCCGACGGCGCAGGCGCAAGCGCAAGCCAAGTTTAATATGTCCTATTTGTTTTTTGGCAGTCCGCAGTCGTACGTCTCGCAGGTGGACCGTTCGGGCCAGTCGCTGGACGTGGTCGCGCCGAGTTATCTGGATTTGAATGCCGCGGGGCAACTGGTGCTGTCCGAATCGCTGCTCCCGTCGTTTACGACCGAGATGCATCAGCGGGGCATTCGCGTCGTTCCGTTTTTGAGCAATCATTGGGACCGTCAGTCCGGCGTGCTGGCGCTGGCGAATCGGGAGCAGCTTGCTGCGCAGGTGGCTGCGGCGGTTGCCGCTAACGGCTGGGACGGCGTGAATGTGGATATCGAAAATGTGACGGAAACCGAGCGGGACGCGTATACGGACTTTGTCCGGCTGCTGCGCGAGAAGCTGCCTGCGGGCAAAGAGGTCTCGGTCGCTGTGGCTGCCAATCCGACGGGCGCGACCAAAGGCTGGCTGGGCTCTTACGACTACGCCGCGCTGGCTAAGCTCAGCGATTATTTGATGCTGATGGCTTATGATGAAAGCTATCCGGGCGATCCGACGCCAGGGCCGGTGGCGAGCCTGCCGTTCGTCGAGCAGTCGGTGCAGGCAGCGCTCAAGCTGGTGCCAGCCGACAAGCTGGTGCTGGGCATTCCGTTTTACGGTCGATATTGGAACGGCATCACCGCCTCTGACGGAGCGGGTATTGCCAATACGATGGTGGACAAGCTGCTTGCGGCTTACGGCGGCACGGTCCGCTACGATGCGGCAGCGCAGTCTCCGGTCGCAACCGTGACGATTCGGCCGCAGGATGCCGGCTTGAGCGTGTATGGCAGCAAGCTGGCTCCGGGCACGTATACGATCTGGTATGACGATGAGCAGTCGATCAAAGAGAAGCTCAAGCTGGTCGCCAAATACGGGCTCAAGGGAACGGGCAGTTGGAGCTTGAATCAGGAATCGGCTTCGACCTGGAGCTATTATGATTTGTGGCTGAACGAATTGGAATTTACCGATGCCGAGGGGCATTGGGCGCAGCAGGATATTCTCGCTGCGGGCTTGAAGGGCTGGATGCTGGGGACGGCCCCCGGTCAGTTTGCGCCCGACGCGCAGCTGACGCGGGCGCAGGCCGCGGCGATTCTCGTCCGCGCGCTGGGCTTGGAGGGGGAAGCGGCTGCAGGGACTTCCCCGTATGCGGACGTGCCGGCCGAACATTGGGCGGCAAGCGATATTGCGACGGCTCAGCGGCACGGGCTGATCCAGGGGGTTGGCGCGGGGCGCTTTGCGCCGGACCGCGCGATCACGCGGGAAGAGATGAGCCAATTGCTCACCCGCGTGTTGTCTGCGTCTTCGCCGTCCGCCGGTGGCGGTGCGGCGGCGAAGACGTTTGCTGACGTGCCGGCGGACCGCTGGTCCGCCGAGGCCATTGCGGCGATGAGCCGCATGGGCCTCGTGGACGGCTTCGCCGACGGCACGTTTCGCCCCGGCGCGCCGCTGACGCGCGCCGAGATGGCCGCGCTACTCAGCCGCGCGGCCGGGCAGCTGCCCGGCTGAGCCGCAGGCAGCCGGGTTGGGCGCTGCGGGGGCGGGCGGATGCTTGTCCGCCCCCGCAGCGAAGCTGAAGCCCGCGTCGGGGGACGCGGGCTTTTTGGCGCGCGCGCCGGCGGCTGTGGCTGCGGCTGCGGCGTCTGCCGCGGCGTAGGCGTAGGGGCGCCGTGCGCGCGGTTGGGCAGCAACGAGCCGCGCCGCGCACGTTGCTGACGCTGGCAGCAGGCGTGAGTCGGCTGGCCTGCTGGGATTTGTCGCGCTGCTGGCGCAGCGTCGCGCGAACCACGATGCGCGAACGCGCGGCCAGCAAGCGCTCCGGGAGTCGCGCGCGGTGCGGAAAATTCGCTGACGGGACAGCAGCGAGGCGTCGCCTGCATGCAAGGCGCTAGTCTGCGCCGACTCCGTTTGCCCTGCACATGGCTGCCAGCTTTATGAATTTGGTGATTTTCCAAATTCAACCATTGTCAGCTTGGGCGCTTTTTCCGGATCAGGCGAAACAAACTGGCGGAAATGCTTGATGCGCGAGACCCCTTCAATACAGCGGTTGCTTCCAACATGGAGCGCAGCCGAAGAGGAGATGCCCAAAATGCGAATACCGCCGACGCGGATACAGGAGCCCCAATTGTTGACGCACATTGTAACAGGCTCGCCGGGCTGCGGCAGCGGAATGGGCCGGCGAAAAAACGGAAACGGCTCGAGATTCCCCTCTTTTCCGGAGTAATAAGGCACTTCGCGCTGCACAGCCAATGCTTGCGAAACAAGCGTAGTGCGAATATTATCGCCGATATGTATCGCTGCGGCCGAAGAGACGTCGTTCAAATAAATCCAGTCGACGATCGACATCCTTGCCATAGCTTACGTCTCCGCCGGGAACAACACCAGCGGACTGATGATGACCGATTCGGGCGGTGTATCGAACGCCGAGGTCAGGGTTATCGTTTCCGTATCGCCGATCAAAAATACGGAGGAGCTGGACACCCCGATAATGCGCACTGCGCCGACCTGAAGCTGTTTGTTTTCCACATACATATTCATGGACGATCTCCTTTCTGAATAGGGAGCTGGGCCAAATACGCATCGAGAGCTGTGCGTATGTCGGCCTTGGTTTTTTCAACAATCCACTGCTGCGCGGCAAGGTCCCGACCGCCCCCGCCTTGCTGCTGCACATAGTGGCGGATGCGCCCGTCAATTTGTCCGCGGATATCGTCAACAAGCATGTCGCGATAGCCTTCATCCAGCGGAAAATGATACCTGGCCTCAAAGCCGAGCAAATCGTCTCGGACCTCCTGCTGCAAATAGCGGCTGATTGTGGCTTTAACCTCGCGTTCCAGCTCACTCCACGGATGAGCCGTGCCCGCCGCCGCGCCTGAGCCGCCGTTGGGTCCCGCTGAGCCCGCCGCCGCGCCCGAGCCGCTGTTGCGTCCCGCTGAGCCCGCCGCCGCGGAGCCGCCGTTGGTTCCCGCTGAGCCTGCCGCCGCGCCCGAGCCGCCGTTGGTTCCCGCTGAGCCCACCGCCGCGCCTGAGCCGCCGTTGGTTCCCGCTGAGCCTGCCGCCGCGCCCGAGCCGCCGTTGGTTCCCGCTGAGCTCGCCGCCGCGCCCGAGCCGCCGCTGTGCCCCTGCGCGCTCGCCACCGCGCCCGAGCCGCCGTGCCCCGCCGCGCCCGCACTGCCGGGCCGTGGCGGCGCATACCAGCCCTCCATGCCGGGCGGCATGCGCGTACCCGGGCCGATGCCCTCCTCGCCGGCTTCGGGCACGGCTTCCTCGGTATCAACCGGCGTCTCGCTGCCCGGCCCGGGGCCGGGAGCGAGAGGCGCTCCATTCACCGTGGCGTCCGCGATATCCTCCAGCGCTCCGGGATTGATGCCGATCGATAGCGTGCCTTCCAGCTTCTCTACCTTCAGTTGATCAAATTTATATTCGATCCGGTCGATCTGGATCGTTTTTTGCTTTTGCACGGCCGCCAGCTCGCCCTGCAGCTGACCGACCTGTTTTTCCAATTGCTCGATCCGCCGCTGTTGTGCGCCCAAAAAAGCATACAGCTGCTGAAACCACATCTCCCACGTCGTCACCATGTGCATCGGTCACCTTCCTTCCGGTAGCATAAGCCGGCCCGGGCCGGTTACGTCGGCGGCGGCAACGGCACGAGCGATACAGGGTTGACAGAGCTGCCGCCGAGCGCCGGCGCAGATTCCACGAATCCGCCGGTATTATAAAGATTGGAAAGCGAGCGGATCGCTCCGGTGCTGCCGATCTGCAGCACGGACGAGTTGGCTACCGAGTCGACCCGCAATTGTTGAATCATAATCGTCTGATGGACGGTCCAATTCATCTCAAATCACCACCCCGCTTGCGTTGGCTTCCAGCAAATCGGCGTCATTCGTTACCGTTGTGCTGTAGGTGTTGTATATGCGCGGAAAATCCCCCGTATTAAAGGAGCCTGCGCCTGAAAACGTTTTGGACGTACTGGTGGGGGAGAGAATGACGGAATCGCCGAAATGCACGATCGAGCTGGGCCCCACACTCAATATTTTGACATTCCCTACGATGGCCGGCATAATCTTCTCCTTTTTCAGCGTGCTCCTGTTCAGTATATGTGGTTATATGCCTAGAAGTGCTTCTTCTTGCGGGATTTGCGTGTCACAACCGGGCCAATGCACATATACTGGTCGGAGGAAGCGAGGTGATGGGCTTGAGCGGCTTTCATAATCGCCAGCCTTGGCTCAAATGGGAGCAGATTGAGAAGTTTCTCGGACAAAAGCTGCCGTTCGGCGTCAAGGGGCAGAACCTTTTGGACAATATGAGCTGGATCGAGGGCTACGTGCAGGATATGTTAAAAAAAGCCATGCCTCAAGGGACGGTTTCTTCCCATCAGGCAAGCGCCGTCGAGGTCGTCGAAACTCACGATCATATTATTGTGCAGGCAAAGCTTGGCAAAGAGGAGAATCCGCGCGCCATGCAGGTATTCGTCAAATCGAACGCGGTCAAAATTACCGGCTACCTCAACGGAGAACGGCAAATCGTCAAGCTGCCCGCCCTGGTGCTGCCGAGAACGGCCAAAGCCCGCTATAAACAGCGGATGCTTCAGGTGCAGATCCGCAAGCGGGGATTACAGGAAGGCTATCAGGAAACCTACATCCGGTATTGATACGCAAGGGTGTGAAGGCTGGAGAGGATAGGCCGGCTTTATCAGTAAATCGGCAAGCAAGCGGGGAACAGACGGGGAAGGGTATTCATCGTCTTAGGCGGAACGAAAGAGCAAGATGAGCGCGTGCGAGTCGCTCAAACCTGCTCTTTTTCTTTTTTTGCAGCGAAAATTTCCGATCCGGCCTAGCCCTGGTCGCCATTCATCCCTTGTCCGGCTCGACATAACGCGGCAGCGTGACCGTAAACGTGGTCCCTTCACCGACCCGGCTGGTCACGCTAATTGCCCCGCCATGCTGGGCGACGATGTCGGCAGCGATCGCCAGCCCCAGCCCGACGCCCTCTTGGGCGGCGCTTTCGCCGCTTTCCGCACGGTAGAACCGATCGAACAAATACGGCAGATCCGCTTCGGGAATGCCGATGCCGCGGTCGGTCACCTGCAGAACAAGACGCTGCGATTCGGCGCGCAGACGGACCACAACCGGCAATTCACTGTATTTCAAAGCATTGTCGAGCAAAATAACAAGCAGCTGCTTCAGCTTATGCGGATCGCCGCGCATGCGCATCGCCACGCCGCCATCCTCGGCCGCCGGCTGTACGTCGATTGTGCGTCCCGAAGCGAGCTGCAGCGAGGCGGCGCTTGCCCCAGCCAGTGCGAGCAGGTCGAACACCGCGCCTTGCGGCTTGGCTGCCGGTTCGCCGGCAATCCGGGCCAGCAGCGTATCCGTCAGCATCTTGAGACCGGCCGCTTCCGACTGAATGGCGTCGAGCGCCTCTTCGCGCAGCTGGACGTTGTCCATCGCCCAACGGCGGAGCAAGCTGGCGTAGCTTTCAATGACCGTTAACGGCGTGCGCAGCTCGTGCGACACATCGGCCACGAACTGCTCCTGCTTGCGGAAGGTCATTTCCAGCCGCTCAATCATGCCGTTGAAGGTCGCGCCCAGCGCGCTCAGCTCATCCGGCCTCCGCTGCGTCTGCTGCAGCTCGATCCGCCGCAGCTCGCCGCTTGCTTCAATGCGCTGCATGGTGGCGATCAGCCGGCTCAGCGGGCGCAAGGAGAATCGCGTGTACCAGTAGCCGCCCAGCAGCGCAAGCACGACCGCGCCCAGCGCCGCCAGCGGCAGCACCCAGCCCAGAACGCCGGCGTATTCGCTAAGCTTGCGCAAATGGCGGCCGATTTCCAGCGTGGCGATCTGATGGCCTTGCTCATAGACCGGCACCTGCACAAGCACCAGAATGCCCTCGCGGGTGTACGATACCTTCGTGGCGCGGTGCTTGACGTAGGCGGGCGCTAATCTGCGCAGCTGCTCGTCGCGGTAGATTTCATGCTGCACCGCGGCGTCCGGCCCTACATAGCGGATCATTTCCAGCGGGACGAGCAGTTCCTCCAAATCGCCGGGCGAGCTCCAGTATTCGGGATGCCCGGGCAAGTTTTTGAGCAGCAGCGTGTCGGCTTTTTCATCCAGCAGAGCCAGCTCGCTGCCGGTCGTCAGACGAATGAACAAATAATACACCAGGGAGAAAGCGGTCATGAGCAGCAACAGCAGCAGCGTTGTCATGCCGAGCGCGATTTTCAGCTTCAAGCTCATAAGGGGGCCGTCGTTTCCGCAGGGCGCTCCTCAGCGGCTTCAACGCCCGGGCTGCGGGCCGGATCGTCGTCTGCGCCGCGCTCCTCCGCTGCTTCCGCTCCGTCCTTGAGCATATATCCGACGCCGCGAAGCGTATGGATCAGCTTGGTCGGGAACGGCTTGTCGATTTTTTGCCGCACATAACGGATATAGACGTCCACTACGTTCGTATCGCCTACATAATCGTAGCCCCACACCTCATTCATAATCTGTTCGCGGGTGACGACCTCTTCGCGGCGCTCCAGCAAAAAACGCAGCAGCTCGAATTCCGTCGGCGTCAGCTCAATCTGCGCGTCCCCGCGGCGCACGGCGCGGCTTTTGGTATCCATCGTCAAATCGCCCGCGGCCAGAACGGCCGACACCTCGCCGGTCCGTTCGTCGGCTTGCGCCTGCCGCTGGCGCAGCAGGCTGCGAACCCGGGCCAGCAGCTCCTCGATAGCAAACGGCTTGCTGACATAGTCGTTGGCGCCCTGATCAAGCCCGCTGACCCGGTCGGGTACGCTGCCGCGCGCTGTCAGGAGCATCACCGGCACGGCCGCATCGGTTTGGCGGATCCGGCGCAGCACCTCCAGACCGTTCAGCCCCGGCAGCATAATGTCCAGCAGGATCAGCGACCAGGTCTCGCCCGTATCCAGCGCCGCGCGCAAGCCTTCCCGGCCGTCGGCAGCCCTTTGCACCTCATACCCCTCGTGCTCCAGCTCCAACTGCAGAACCCGCGCTATGCGTTCCTCATCCTCAATCAGTAAAATACGCTCCATCGACCGGCACCTCCAGATTTGTTTTTATTATTTTCATATCGCAGGCAGGGCCATGCATGGTTGAGCGCCGGATTACGTCTTTCGCCATCTGACGATTTATGGATGTCGAAAAGAGAAGGAGTGGCGGATATGGGAAGGGAATCCATCAAGTTAGTAGCCAGTTGAACAACGATGAGGAGGGAATTTATGAAATTTTCGATTCGAATGAAACTGCTTTCCAGCTTTGCTTCGGTCATTGTGCTGTTGATTGCTACGGGTTTGATTGCGATTGTCGAAATGAACTTCATGGGCTCCAAGGCTACACAAGTCAAAGAAAGCTGGCTGCCAAACGTCCTGACGCTGGGACAGATGCGCAACAATGTTCAAGAAGTGCGGGGCTGGATGCTGCGCTATATCGTATCGAACGACGGGGCCGCGCGCGCCGGCATGGAAGAGAAGATTCAGCGGCTGCTGGATGAGCAGGAAGCTTCCACAAACAGCTATTTGGAAGCGCTTCAAAGTGCGGAGGAAAAAAAACATTTCGATATTTTCAACAAATCGTGGAACAGCTACGCCGGACAAATCCCTACCATCATGAAAACTAGCGTTACAGGCACTAACGCTCAAGTGAACGAGCTGCTGAATCAAGCGGTTGGCGACTTGAACAAGGCATCCGAAGCGCTCGATGCCAGCATCGAGCTCAGCAATGCCGGTGCGGTGAACGAAGTCGACGATTCCGTATCCAGCTATGAGCGCGGACGGCTTGTCGTCTCGATCATGATTCTTGTGGCGGCGCTGCTGGCAGTGGCGTTGGCGTTATGGATCGCCCAATCGATTTCCCGACCGGCGCAAAAGCTGCTCGCGCTGCTGCAAAAGGTCGCAAACGGCGACTTGAAAGAACAAGCCGACATTCGCTCGCAGGACGAGATGGGCTTGCTTGCCAATGCATTAAACGAGACGGTGGCCAAGCTGCGCGAGCTGATCGCCAGAGTAGCTGTATCCGCCCAAAGCTTGTCTGCCGCTTCCGAGCAAATTTCGGCCAGCGCCGAGGAAATTGCCGGCGGTACGACGATGCAGGCTACGGCGGCGCAGACGATCAATGAGCTGTTCAAGGAGCTGTCGCGGGTTATCGATTCCGTTGCCCGCAATGCCGAGACGGCTTCGGAGCTGGCCAACGAGACCCGGACCGGGGCGGAGCTGGGCGGAACGGTTGTCCAGGCGTCGATGAACGGCATGGAGCAGCTGAACGTGCAAATGTCGCTGCTCAAGGCGGATTCCAGCAAGATTGGCGATATTATCGAGGTCATTAACGAAATTGCCGAACAGACCAACCTGCTTGCGCTCAACGCCGCGATTGAAGCGGCGCGGGCTGGGGAGCAGGGACGCGGGTTCGCCGTTGTCGCGGATGAAGTACGGAAGCTGGCTGAGCGCAGCTCGTCGGCCACCAAAGAAATCGGGCTTATCATTAAAGGCATGCAGGAGAATACGCAAAAGAGTGTGAAAGCGTTAACAGACGCGGTGGAGCTATCACAGCAGACCGGCACCGCTCTGCACGGCATTATTGGCCGCGTGAACGACTCGGCGCGTCAGGTTACGGAAATCGCTGCCGCCAGTGAAGAACAAGCGGCGCAGTCCGGCGAGGTGATGGCGGCGATTGAGGCGATTGCTTCCGCCAGTCAGGAAGCGGCTGCGGCTGCCGAGGAAACGGCTGCTTCCTCACAATCACTGGCGCTGCTGGCGGAGGATTTGAATAGGTCCGTGTCGCTTTTCAAGGTTTGATCGATTTCAGAGCGGGGAGTGGAGTACGATGGCAAGCGCCGATCACTATATTGAACTCGGTATCGCAGACGAAAGCTACGGCATCAAGCTTGGCTCGATTCATGAAATCATCCGCATGCAGGAAATCACTTTTGTACCCAATCACAGCAAGCCTTATTTGAAAGGCGTTATGAATTTGCGCGGCAGCATCGTGCCGATCGTATCGCTGCGCTGTCGCTTCGGGATGAACGAGATAACGCCAAACCCTGCCACGCGAATCATTGTGGTGAACAGCGACGGTCTGCTTGTCGGGCTGATTGTGGATAACGTGCAGCAGGTGATTGCGCTTGATGATGTGCAGGCCCCTCCTGAGCGGCTGGGCCATCTGGACGGACGTTTTATCGCGGCGATTGGCCAGAAGAACGGCAAGCTGATCGGCATTTTGCATATGGAGTACATTCTGGAAGCGGGATAAGGGGGAGCTGCCGATGGATCAGGGGATTTCCGCATATCTGGGCGTATATTTGGACGAGTTAGAGGAGCAGTTGCAGATTCTGGACGAGGAGTGCCTGCGGCTGGAGCGCGAGGGGGCAAGCCCGGAAACGATTCAGCGAATATTTCGCGCCGCCCATACGCTGAAGGGATCTTCGGCTGCGATGGGCTTTGAAGCGATCAAGGAGCTGACGCATCGCGTCGAGAACGTCTTTGACGGCATTCGCAGCGGCCGATTGGGTGTTGGCGTCGAGCTGGTCAACGTGCTGTTTGCGGCGCTGGATGTGCTCCGCGGCGGCAAAGCGGCGTTGCTTGCAGGGCGGCCGGACGACATCGAGGTCGGCGGACTGCTGGAGCGGCTGGAAGCGATTTGCACGCCGGCAGAGCCGCAAGCGAAGGCGTCAGCCGCAGAAGTACCTCAGAGCGGCGCGGCTGACCAAGCGACGCCGCTGCGACGGCTGGTTGAGGATATGTGGCCGCAACTGGACGACAGTCAGCGGCGCGTCGTTATCGCGGGCTTCGAGAGCGGTTATCGCATATACGCGGTGTATGCGCGTGCGCATCGCGAAGCGTTGATGAAGCAGGTGCGGGCGCTGCTGGTTTACAATCATTTACAGGAGCTGGGCGAGCTGATCGCGGCTTATCCGGCAGCCGAGGAAATGGAGAGCGAGCTGTACAGCGGCGAAATGGCTTATGTGCTCGCCACGTTGGCCGATGAAGCGGCGATTCTCCAATTGCTGGGGCAAATCGCCGACCTGGAGGAAGTGCGCGTCTGCGAGGTGGCTCGCGAGCAGGGCGGAGACGGAGGAAGTGTCGATGAAACTGCTGCTGCGGAGGCGGAACGGGCTGTTGCAGCGGCTTTGGAGGAGTCGGCTGGCAGGCCGCAGACGGAAACGATTGCGGGTAGTGCTGCGAGCGCGCGCACAGGGGCGGCTTCGTCTGCACCGGCTTCCGGGGAGCCCGAGGGCAAGGTCAAGATCAACCCGACCGTGCGGGTCGACGTCGAGCGTCTGGAACGGCTGCTGAATTTCGTCGGCGAGCTGATCATTAACAACACGCGGCTTCATGAGGTCCAGCATCGCTTGAACGGACAATTCCGCGAGAACGCCGATGTGCAGCAGCTGAATGATATCGCCGCGCATTTCGGGCGGGTGATCGGCGAGCTGCAGGACGGCATGATGAAGACGCGAATGCTGCCCATCGAGCAGCTGTTCAACCGCTTTCCCCGCACCGTGCGCGATATTGCCATGAAGTCGGGCAAGGACATCGATTTTGTGATTGAGGGCAAGGAAACGGAGCTTGATCGAACGCTGATCGAGGAGCTTGGCGATCCGATTCTCCATATTTTGCGAAATGCGGCCGATCACGGGCTGGAGAGTCCGGAGGAGCGGCTGCAGGCCGGCAAGCCCGCCAAGGGGCGGCTTGTTTTGAAAGCGGCACATCAGGAAAATCAAATCGTGATTACCATTTCCGATGACGGACGCGGCATTGATGCCGAGCGAATCAAGCAGTCGGCCGTGCGCAAAGGCTTTGTGACGGCCGAGGCTGCGGAGCGAATGACCCGGGAGGAGCAGATTTTCCTTATTTTTCACTCCGGCGTCTCCACGGCTGCAGCGGTGACCGATTTGTCGGGGCGCGGGGTGGGTATGGACATTGTGCGCGCGCATATTGAAAAGCTTAACGGCATTATTCACATCGACACCGAGGTTGGCCAGGGCACGGTGTTTACGATCAAGCTACCGCTGACGCTGGCCATCATCCGCTCGCTGCTGATCAAGCTCGGCCGCCAGACGTTTGCTGTGCCGCTGGTGAATGTTGTCGAAATCGTGCGATTGGCCGGCGAGGACATTCGCACGGTGCAAGGACAAGAGGTCTGTCTGATTCGCGGCGCGGTGTTTCCGCTCATTCGTATGCACAGCAGAATGCAAATCCCGAGCGGGCCGGCAACGGGCCGGCAGTATGTCGTCATTCTCGGTCACGCCGACAAGCGCGTTTGTCTGGCCGTGGACGGCTTGGTGGGCAATCAAGAGATCGTCATCAAATCGCTGGGGGCGTATGTCGGCAACGTTCCGTATATCGCCGGATCGACGATTCTCGGCGACGGCAGCGTAGCGCTGATTCTCGACGTCGGCACGATTGCCCGCGAGGAGGGCTCGATGCCGGCTGACCTGCGGGCCGAGCTCTACAGCGCGGAACGCGCGGAGAAGGACGAGCTGCAGCTCGTTACCTTCCGGCTGGCCGACGGCCAATACGCGCTGGACATTGCCCGTATGAAGGAGATTATCGCCGTGCCTTCGATTACGCGCGTTGTGTCGGCCCCGGCCGGATTGCTCGGGATGATTAATCTGCGCGGCTCGATGCTGCCGGTGTGGGATTTGCGCACCTGTCTCGGACTGCCGGCTGCTGAAGCTACAGCCCACACGCGCATCGTGGTCGTGGAGCAGCACGGCAAGGACGTCGGCATCCGGGTGGATCAGGTAACCGAGGTGCTCAAAATCCCCCGCAGCGAGCTGCAGCCCGTTCCCAAGGAGCTGCTGGGCGGTCATCCGGGGGCGACCGAGCAAGCATGCCGGCATGAGGACGGCTTTGTATTGCTGCTTCAACTGGAGCGCGTGCTACCGTGCGAAGCGACGGCACCGTAATTGTAAAAAAAGGCTGCTTTCATCCGGCGTTAAGCCTGACGAAAGCAGCCTTTGTATGCTTATTCCTTGCTCGCTACCGGGGACGTTTCCGGCGAAGTCAAACGGTCGTAGAACTCGACGAATTTGTCGCGGTCCGGACTGTTCAGGTGCGCCATCGCTACGCGCGGATGCTCGTCCAGCGCGCCAACGACCATGTATGGAATCAGGTAGCCCCAATCCCATTTTTGACGCATGGTAAGCATGTGCTTTTCGATGATTTCCAGCACCGGACGCACGTCGTAGCGCGGATTTTTCAGGTAGCTGACCAGCAGCTCCGTCGTACAGTTGCCTGCCGCGCGGCCCATGCCGTAAACGGAGGAATCGAGGAACTTTACGCCCTTCTCGGCGCCCATGATGGTGTTGGAGAAGGCAAGCTGCATGTTGTTGTGCATATGCAGGCCAAGCTCCTTTTCAGGAAGCAGGCGTTGGAATTTCGCTACCAGGTAATCAATATCCTTGTAGTCCATGCTGCCGTAGGAGTCTACGATGTAGACGACGTCTACAGGGCTTTTGTTAATTTCTTCGAAGGCTTCCACCAGCTCGTTCTCCATAACATGGGAAAGCGCCATGATATTAATGGTCGTTTCATAGCCCATATCGTGGAATTTTTGCACCAGCTCCAGACCCTTGTCCACATCCTTGATGTAGCAAGCGACGCGAATCAGGTCCAGCAAGCTTTGCTCGCGCGGCAAAATGTCATTCTCGTCCACACGGCCGATATCGACCAGCGCCGACAGCTTCGTATCCGTTTTCTTGGTGATGACGTCGCGCAGGAACGCTTCGTTCAGGAACCGCCAAGGACCGGCATCGCCGCCCTGGAGCAGCTTCTCTGAATTTTTGTAACCAATTTCCATATATTCCACACCGGCTGCACTTAAACCGCGATACATGTCCTGTACAAATTCCACGCTGAAATCCCAGTTGTTAACCAAACCGCCGTCCCGAATCGTACAATCCAAAATTTTGTGCTGATGCTGCCTCATATGCCCAAATGCCCCTTCCCAACGCCGTTAGCTCGGATGATTTTTGCTATATTATCACTTATCTGCAGGCGGCTTGTCAATGAACAGCGGGTGAAGGTTATAGAATAAAGAAACTTTGCAGAAGCTAGTAAGGACAAGAACCCATCTGATACAAAGGAAAGGATGTCTGCCCGTGACTAGCGCCGCCCCGCTATTTTTTGAATTCGAGCAGGAAAATCACGCCATCATGGCCCTCGACATGCTGGAGGAGCTCGGCTACAAGCCGCAGCTGCTGGAGCGGTTCGACAAGCCGACGCTGCATCTTCATCTGGACGGGCAGGAGGTGACCTCTGCGCTGGAAATTGCCCAAGCTTACGGAGGACAACTGGTCGAGCGTCCGCATGCAGCCAGCGGCGAAGCGGCGTTTGCGATGGCTTACGGTCTTGAAGGTTCGATTGCGATTCCTGCACATACGGTCAACGAGGATTGGCCCGACGGTTACGCTCAAGCATCCTCGGTGGACTGGCATGACGCTCTGCCTGATGACGATGAAGCATCCTTCGACCCGTCGGCGGATGATTACAACCATTTTCGCCCAGGTATTCGTTTATAGATAAGCTTCATACAAAGCCGTTACGCCAGACTGCCTTTCCGAACGATCGGGAAGCGCAGTCTTTTTTATTTTGCTCATTCACCGGATGCCGAAGTTGCATTACAATAAGTAGGGTCGGTGAATCTGCCGCTGCGCGCCGGGATCGGCAGGGATTGCCTGTCCGTTTCGATCAGGCGGCCGACGGTTAAGGATTAAGAAGCTTTTGTTCTTGCGGAAAGCAGCGGGCTGAGTTGACGTAGCCTGAGCGACGGCAGGACGATAGGATAACGGGATAACGGGAGAGAGACAGGATGATGGTGTTTGGGGCTTGTTTTATTTTTGCCTTGACCTTGGCCGTGGTTATTTGGCAGCCAAGGGGGCTGGGGATTGGCTGGTCGGCTTGCGGGGGAGCTGTATTGGCGTTGCTGTGCGGCGTAGTCGGCTTGCGCGATGTGCTTGAGGTGACCGATATCGTCTGGAACGCCACGTTGACGTTCGTTGCGATTATTGTCAATTCGCTGCTGCTGGATGAGATTGGCTTTTTTGAATGGGCCGCGCTGCACATGGCTCGGCTGGCCAAAGGCAGCGGTGTGCGGATGTTTGTATACACGGTGCTGCTGGGAGCAGCGGTATCGGGGCTGTTCGCCAATGACGGAGCGGCGCTGATTCTGACGCCGATCGTGCTGGCAATGGTGCGATCCTTATCGTTCAAAAACGCGATGGTGCTGCCGTTTGTGATGGCCGGCGGTTTTATTGCCGATACGACCTCGCTGCCGTTGACGGTCAGCAATTTGACGAACATCGTTTCTTCGGACTATTTTGGCATCGATTTTCTGACCTATGCGTGGCGGATGCTTGTGCCGAATCTGGTGGCGCTGCTGGCGAGCTTGCTGGTGCTGTATCTCTTTTACCGCAAGCTGATTCCGCGGCATTTCGACGTTTCTCTCGTCAAGCCGCCGCGCGAAGCGATTCGCGACCTGCGGCTGTTTCGCTGGGCTTGGGTGATTTTGAGCGTGATGCTGGTTGCTTTCGTACTGAGCGAATTTATCGCCGTGCCGATCTCGCTCATTACCGGACTGGCGACGCTGGCGTTTCTGCTGGCGGCGCGGCGCAGTCCGGCGGTGCGGCTGGGTGCCATTATCAAGGAAGCGCCGTGGACAATTGTTGTATTTTCCATCGGCATGTACGTGGTCGTATATGGGCTGAAAAACGCCGGTTTGACCGCGCTGCTGGGCCGGCTCATCGAAGCGGCTGCGGCGCATGGTCTGTATGCGGCGACGCTGGCGATGGGCTTTATCGCCGCTGTGCTGTCTTCGGTGATGAACAACCTGCCGACGGTGATGATCGATGCGCTGGCGATCGACGGCACGCAGACGAGCGGTTTGATGCGCGAGGCGCTGATTTACGCCAATGTGATCGGCACAGACCTTGGACCCAAGATGACGCCGATCGGCTCGCTGGCCACGCTGCTATGGTTGCATGTGCTGGCGCGCAAGGGGGTCAAGATCACCTGGGGGTACTACATGAAGGCGGGCTTTGTACTCACCGTACCTACGCTGGCAGCGACATTAACCGGACTATGGCTCTGGTTGTGGTGGACCGGCTGAGCGGGGGGCTACGGCCTGATGATTGCGGCTATACTAGCAAAGCGTAACTTTTTTGGCAGAAGCGTCGTCTGGAAGATAAAGCCACTACAGTTTACTACAGTTAGGGGAGATCAGGATGCGACGATGGATCACTTTGGTTGCAGCGGTTGCGCTGGCTTCGGCATTGGCGGGCTGCCGCAGCGGCGACGAAACGCAGACCGGCGAAGGTACGGCGTCACCTGCACCGGGCGCGTCGGCTACGCCTGCGGCAAGCGCCGGGCCTTCCGTCAGCCCGACGGCAACGCCAGCAGCTACGGTAACGCCGGCTGCAACGGCCGCACCGAGCGTCAAGCCCAAGCCGGCTTCTGTGGCGGCTCCGGCCGATGCGAAGGCTGCGGTGGAGGGGCGGGCGAACGATACGCTGGCGGCGATGAAAGCGCAGGATTTGGCCAAGCTGGCCAAGCTTGCGCATCCCGACAAGGGCGTGCAATTTTCGCCCTATGCGCATATCGACACAGCGAAGGATGTGCGGTTGAAAGCAAGCGAACTAGGCACGGCCTGGACCGACGGCAACCCCCGGACCTGGGGCAGCTATGACGGATCGGGTGAGCCGATTACGTTGACCTTTCCCGCTTATTTTGCCAAGTTTGTGTATAATCACGATTATTCGACCGCGCCTGATGTCGGCTATAACACGATCATCGGTAAAAGCACAACCCTAAACAATGTGTTTGACGTGTATCCGAAGGACAGCTGCGTTACCGTCGAATATCATTTTTCCGGTTTTGATCCGCAATTTGACGGCAATGATTGGTCAAGTCTGCGTCTTGTGTTTGAGAAATCGGGAGCCGAGTGGTATTTGACGGCCGTTATACACGACCAGTTTACAATGTAGGCAAGAGCGGAAAAACCTCCGTATCGCCCTCCATCTTCGCGGGATCAGCCGGAAGAGGAGAGCGGAACGGAAGTTTTTGTTATGTGCGGAAATTGCCGGCGATCAGTTGGCGGGCCTCAGCGGGTTTGGGTCTGAGCGCTTTGAAGCGCTTGTGCCGCTGCATTTTTACCTGCCGTATACCCCGTTGTAAAAGCAGCCGTAATATTATAGCCGCCTGTATATCCGTGAACATCGAGAATTTCTCCGCAAAAAAACAAGCCGCTCTTCAGCTTCGATTGCATCGTGCGCGGGTCCAGCTCCTTCAAATGTACGCCGCCCCCCGTGACGAATGCTTCGTCCAGCGACAACGTGCCGCTGACCTGCACCGGCACCGCCTTCAGCATACGGCACAGCTCCGTCCACGGCTGCTTGGGCAGATTGTGATACGTTTCGTCGCCGGTAAGTCCACTTCTCGCGAACAGCAGCGGCAGCAGCCGGTCGGGCAGAAAGCCCTTGAGCACGTTTTTGACCGCTTTGCGCGCTTCGCCAGCCGCCAGCTCCAGCGTCCGCTCGGTCAGCTCCTGCACGCTCAGCTCGGGAAACAGGTCAATCGTCACCAGAATATCGCGCACGGAAAATTGTTTGCGCAGCTTGACGACAAACTGCGAGCAGCGCAGCACCGCCGGCCCCGACAAGCCGAAATGGGTGAAGATCATGTCGCCCTCGTGTTCGACGATCCGCTTGCCCTTCGGACTCCACACCGTCAGCGTAATGTTGCGCAGCGACAAGCCTTGCAGCTCGCGGCTACGGATAAATGGTTCCTCCGAAGTCAACGGCACCTCGGTCGGGTACAGCTCCGTAATCGTATGGCCGGCTGCTTCGGCCCAAGGGTAACCGTCGCCGGTCGAGCCCGTGTGGGGCACCGACCGGCCCCCGGTCGCCACGACTACACACGCGCTGAGCACCCGCTCGCCGGACCGCAGCCGTACGCCTTGCACGGCGTCGTCGGCATACAGCACCTCTGCGACCGGGCTGTTGACGCGGATGTCGACGCCAAGCGCCCGTACCTTGCCGACAAGCGCGTCTACGACCGTCTTCGCTTTATCCGAGACGGGGAACATGCGGCCGCGGTCCTCTTCCTTGAGCGCAATGCCCATATCCTCGAAAAATGCGATAATATCGCGGTTGCTGAACGTATCGAGCGCGCTATACAGAAAGCGGCCGTTGCCGGGAATGTGGCCCACCAGCTCGTCCAGCTCCTTGGCATTGGTGACGTTGCAGCGCCCGCCTCCGGAAATGCCCAGCTTGCGCCCCAGCTTATCTCCCTTGTCTATCAGCAGCACGCGCGCTCCGCCTTCGGCCGCAGCAATACAAGCCATCAGACCCGAAGGGCCGCCGCCGATGACAATTACATCGTAACTCATCTCATTCCATCTCCTTACCGTCCACGGTTCCTCATTATATAGGTAACCATACACGTTTCGGAGCGGGGATACAAGCCGTTTGCGGTCGTTGCTTCGCGGCAGTCGCTTGTCGCTTGTCGCCTGGCAAGGCTCGCTCGTCACCCGCCGTCAGCCGCGCGCGCAAGCCGGACTCCCGCATTCTGCGCCGCCCGTCGGCTCTCGCGTTCCGTCCTTGGCGGCGTCCGGTCGCTGCCCGTTGCCGCTTAGCGGGCCGCCGCTGCAGATTGCTGCGGCAGCGCCGTCTTGCGCACGTATTCCGGTCCGGCCCAGCGGCGCAACGAATGCTCGCGGCCGCGGATGACAACACGGTCGGGATATACGTCTACGACGAGGCTCTGGCTGGCCGCCTGCTCCCCGGGCTCATTGCGCCCGTTCCAGATCCGTCGGACCGACGAGCTGCCGACGGCGAGGAAGCCCAGCTCCTTGATCTGCCGCGTTTTCTCCAGATTCCAGTGCGTATGCCCTGAGAACACAATCGCTTGCGGGTAACGAGCCAGCAGTGCGTTCAGCCGGTCCGCCTGAACGATGCCGCGTTCGAACTCCGTACCGTCCAGCGTATGCGGCAACGGTTGGTGGATAAACACAAAAATCGGCTTCGTCGCACTCTCCGTCCCAGCCGCAGCCAGCCTGTCGGCCAGCCAAGCGAACTGCTTGTCGGACAAATACGCATCCTCCTTCACGTCCGGCTGCACATCGCGATAAGCCTCCCCGCTGGCAAACAAAAAATGATACCCCTGCAGCGTCAGCTCATGATAGGGCTTATCGTAGCCGAGCAGCTGCGTAAACTGCTGCACCGCCTGCCGCGTCGACCAGTCCGGATTCAGACGCGTCGTATCCATCCCGCCGTCGGGCGTCCGCCACATCCGGTAATATTCGTGATTGCCCATCGTCGCATGCATCGGAGCGTGTCGGTGCTTGACCAACTCAGCCAGCAAGGTCCGGTAATCGGCCGCTTCGCCGTCCGTCAAATCGCCGTTCAACACCAGCAGCGAGCTTGCCGGCCGCAGCGCGGCATGATCGTCAAGCGCCGTAGTGAATTTACGCTGCGATTCCCCGTCCCAACTTGTCACATGCAGATCGCTCAGCACGGAAAATGATAGCGCCGGCGCTGCTTCGCCTCGGCCGGAGCGTCCGGGCCGTTGCAGGCTCACGGAGGCTGCTGCGGGCTCGCTGATCTCTTGCCGAATCCCGCTTGTCCGTTCAAGGCTGCCCGCTTGCGCAGAAGCCGTCCCCGAAAGCGCCGCCAGCAGCGTCAACGTCAAACAGGCGATGCGTACTTGGTTGCCGCCATAGTCCATTGATCGTAGTTCCTCCCTCTTATAGCCGATGGCTTCCAGCCGCGGCATTTCCGCTTAGTATATGGCACAGCGCAGCCTGCTATCCGTATTTTGTAAGCGCTTCACGGTTCTTCCTCCACCATTTTCTACAATTTTCAAGGAATAAAAAATAATTTTTACTAAACTTATCCTTGTCAGCCGACGTCCAAATATAGTACTTTAGACTTATATATATTACGGAAGGAAGAAATCATTTGAGAAAATGGAAAATAGCAGGACTGGTCGCGGCATTTTGCTTGCTGACCAGCCAGACACTCGCTTCCGCAGCGACCCCGACGGCTCCGCTGAAGCCGGCCAAGCAGCTGGAAGCCACTACGATTAACGGCGAAGTCTACGTCAAAGCGTCCTCACTCGTCAGCCAATTGGGCGGCAAGGGCAGCTATGACGCGGCTTCCGGCACCTACGCCTACCAGCCGGTCAATGAAGTCGCTCAGGCCGTGGAGAAAACATCGGCATCCGTCGTCGCCATCATCGGGCGCTACAGCAACGATGCCAGCAGCGGCATCAAGGGCAGCGAGGACCGCTTCCAGCTCGCGCACGGCACCGGCGTCGTCTGGAAAAGCGACGGCTGGATTATTACCAACGCCCACGTCGTCAAGGATTTGAAGAACATGGTCGTTGTCACCTACGACGGCAAGCAGTATACCGGCACCGCCAAATACACCGATGAGGAAAGCGACCTGGCGCTGGTGAAAATCGAGGCGAAAAACCTCTCTCCGGCCAAATTTGCCGACAACATGAACGTACAGGTCGGTGAAACCGTCGTGGCCATCGGCACGCCGATTTCCTTTGCGCTGCGCAACTCCGTCACCGTCGGCGTCGTGAGCGGCATCGACCGCTCGGTGCATTCCACCTACCGGCTGCTGCAAACCGATGCGGCAATCAATCCGGGCAACAGCGGCGGCGCGCTGCTCAACCTGCGCGGGGAAGTCATCGGCATCAACTCGCTGAAATTCGCTGCTGTCGGCGTGGAGAGCCTTGGCTTTTCGATTCCGTCGGACACGGTAATGTATGTGATGGACCAGTTTATGAAATATGGCAAGGTCAAACGTCCGTACCTCGGTTTTACCGTGGAGGAAAGCTGGGCCGCGCTGGTCGGGCTGCCGACCGACGATCCGCTGAAGATCAGCTATGTTAACGACAAGGCCGCAGCGGCCGGCATTCACAAAGGGGATGTGCTGTATTCCATCGACGACGTCAACGTTAAGACGCTGGTTGATTTGAACGAGCGGCTCAAAGCCTATTTGCCGGGCGACAAAGTCAAGCTGATGCTGCAATCCGACGGCGATCTTGTGCAAAAAGAAATCACGCTGACCGAAGAAAACTAATCTATAACCAGAAACGGAGTCCACACGATGAAAAAATTAACCACGCTGCTGCTGGCCGGCGCGCTGCTGCTGACGCCGCAGTTCGCTCATGCCGCCGACAACGACATCAACATCAAACTGCAGCTCAACAACGAAAGCCTGACGATCAACGGTGTCGACATGAAGGTGGAAAAGCCTTATTTGTCCAATGAAACCACGCTCGTACCGCTGCGCGTTATCACAACGGCGTTCGGAGCGGTGCTCAACTGGGATTCGGCCACCAAATCGATTCATTTAAAATACGGCGCGCACGCCATCACCTTGACCATCGGCAGCAAGACAGCCGTCGTCGACGATCAGACGCTCGACCTCCCGGCTCCGCCGGAGCTGGCCAACGGCACGACAATGGTGCCGATTCGTTTTATCTCCGAGAACTTCGGGGCCAAAGTCAGCTACGATGCGGCTACATCGCAGATTACGATTACAGGCAGCAAGCAGGAAACGACGCCGGACAACGATTTGAACAGCGATCTGGGCAAAACGAAGCTGGGCAACAGCTTTTACGGCTGGTCGATGAACTATCCTTCCGGTCTGGAGAAGCAGTCGATCTCCTTCAAGGAGGACGGCGCGGCTTTTACCGATACGAACGGCGAATACCGTTTTTCCGTGTATGTGGAGGAGCTTGAAGATTCCTTGTCTCAAGACGCCCTGTTGAAAAAGCTCAACGCTTCCGTGACCTCGAGCGAAACCGTATTGGACAAAAAATACGTTCGCCAAGGCTCCGGCGGCTACGCCCGCATCGTCAGCAAAAACAGCGAAGGCAAATATTACGAAGGCCGCGGCTATGTTAAAGGCGACTACTATTACCAGATCATCCTGACTGTCAATAAGGAAGAAAATTACAAAAACAAAGCCAAAAATCAGGCCTATACCGACCTGCTCGATAGCTTTAAAACCGAATTTGATAAAAAAGATCCGGCCATCAAGGACATTTCGACCGTCAAGGACGGCTATCGGACGTACGTCAACAAAGATTTCGGCTTCACCATGAAGCTGCCTTCCGAATGGAACGACGCTTCGAGCAGCAGCAGCCTCGATTTTTACGATGAAAAAACTGATGCGGCCCTGAGCATTCGCGTAACGTCGGTGGAGGACAAGGATACGCTCGCCGCTTGGGTGGACCGCGAAACGGCGCAAATCACTTCTTATTACACGAGCGATAACGTGAAAATCGACAAGCCTGTCGACATGACGGTGTCCGGCGAGCCGGCCAAGCTGTTGAAATATTCCAGCCGTACAGGCGATACGTGGACCAATTTCTACGGTCTGTACGTGTTCAAGGACGGGCATAAATTCGAAATCGACTTTGTTCAGAATAAAACCGCAGTCGACGCCAAGCTGTTTAAAGCGATCACGGATTCGTTCAAATTCGAGGGCGAAGCGACGGTCGGCTATATCGATGACGATCGCGATTTCATCGACCGCGACAAAACGTCGACGGTAACCCGCAAATCTCAGCATTTCTCCATCGACATTCCGGATTTCTGGTACCCTTACGAGGATGAGGACTCCAAGGACATGCTGGAATATAGCTTTGTCGGCGGTTTGCTTCTTGTATTTAACAACGAGGACCAGAGCTACGACAACATCGTGCAGAATGACAACAAAGTACTGGATGAAGCGCGTAAGCGTAAGAACTTCAACATAGTGATGAACGGCTCCGATACGATCGGCGGCTTGAATGCGAGCAAGCTCGTTTACGAAAACGATGCGGATAACGGCGGCAGGCTGCGAACGTTCGTCTACCATGTGAAAAGCGGTGACAACGTCTATACGATTATTGCTTCCATGTATCAAGCGGTTATGACCGATGCGAACGTCCAACGTCTCGACAAGGTAATTCATTCCTTGAAGCCTCTTCAATAGCAAAAAGCCGGTTGTACCGGCGTAACGGCGCTCCAAGCCTTAGGGCTTGCGGGCGCTTTTTGTCATGCCGGGGCAGATAAGCCGCCGCCGCTTGCCGTCGTTTCCTTGCCGGCTTGTCCCCAGGTCGGACACCCACCCCGACCAAGGTCTAGGTTCAAATACCGTCGCGGGTCCGTTTTGAACAACGGTTTTTTTCCCTAGAATAAAGACATAAGCAAGCGAACAACACGCACAGCGAAAGGCGGTGACAAAGATGAAAAGAAACACTGGTTTGGCAGCGGCTTTAATCGTATTCGGCGCTTTGATCATCCTGAGCAAATTCGGCTTTCATCTCGGACCGATTGTCGGCTCGATCATGGGCTATCTGATTCCGATTGCAATGGTGGCGCTCGGCTATGTCGGCATCAAGAACGGCAGCAAGATCGGCTGGATCGTAGCCGGATTGGGCGTGATCATTCTGATGGGCAAGCTGGCCGGATGGCTGATTATCGTACTGGCGATCGGATTGATCGCATACGGCGTATCGATGCTGAAGAAAAGCCCGCAGGCGTAAGCCGGGCGATTAAGAGAAGGGAAAAGGTGGAATGGGAATGAGCTTGATTAAGCGGATGAGAGATATTACGGTAGCGACGCTGAACGAGCATTTGGAGCGGTCGGAGGACCCGGTGCGGTTGATCGACCAGTACTTGGCCGCACAGCGCGAGCAGTTGGTCCAGTCCGAACGGCTGCATCAGCAATGCGTCACCCACGCCGCTTCGCTCCGGCAGCAGTTTCTGTCGGCGTTGGAGACGAAGGAGAAGCGTGAGCAGCAAGCGCTGCTGGCCTTGAAGGCCGGCGAAGAGCAGATGGCACGCATCGTCCTTCAGGAGAAGCTGCAGGCTGAGGAGAAAAGCGAGCAATACCGCGAGCTGTATGAGCAGGCGAAGCAGTCGATTCTGGAGCTGGACGAGGAATTGCAGCAGCTGAAAGCCGATTACAAGGAAGTTGCCGATAAACGCAGCTATTACCTGGCGCGAATGGAATCCGCAAGATTGCAGCAACGGCTGCACGCCCGGCTCGGCGGCTTCGGTCCTGACGTGGCGCCGCGGGCCTTCGGACGCCTCGAAGAGCGCGTGTCCGATATGGAACTGCACGCCAAATCATTACGAGATGTGCGCCGCATGAGCCGCGACGGCTATTATGCCGGCAATCCGGCTGTCGACGCGGAGCTGGAAGCGCTCCGCAACAGACTGAATCAGGAGGGATAACGTAACCATGAGCAAACTGTACCGCTCGAGAAGAGACAAGAAGATTACAGGTCTTTGCGGCGGCTTGGCCGAAACGCTGAACGTCGACGCCACCTTGCTGCGATTGCTGCTCGTCATCACCACGCTTTTCTCCGGGGGAACGGTCATTTTCATCTATGTGCTTGCTGCGATTGTGATTCCCAAGGAGCCGGGCTTCGAACCCCCTTACGATCCTTATGCCGGCCCCTATGGTCGCCCGCCGTATAACGGCGGAGGCTGGAATCCGCCGCCAAGACCACAAAGCGGCCCGGCTCGTCCGGACCCTTACGCCGGTGCTTATGAAGCGAACAAAGGTAGCCATATCGATGAAATGATGAAGGATATCGAGAAAAAAGCGTTGCAGCGCGAAATCGAAGAGCTGCGCAAAAAAGTTGCGCATTATGAAAATAACAACGATAAATCCAAAGGAGACGTGTAAATCATGGGAGTATTTTCGAGAATGAAGGATATGACGGTCGCATCGCTGCATGAGGTTCTGGACAAAATTGAAGATCCGATCGTGATGCTGAACCAATACCTGCGTGAAATGGAGCAGGAAATTGCCCAAGCGGAAGTGACGGTAGCCCGCCAGATCGCCAACGAGCGCAAGCTCAAGCAACGTCTGGAAGAGTCGGTTCGCCTGTCGGCTGACCGCGAAGCTAAAGCGGCTGTGGCCTTGAAAAACGGCCAGGAAGGCGCAGCTCGTCAAGCGCTGGAAGAAAAGCTGTACCACGAAGACAAAATCGTTGAATACACCGATTTGCACACGGCTTCCAAAGCGCAAGCCGAGGAGCTGACTCAACAGCTGCATGCGATGAAGGATGAGTTCTACAAAATGCGCAACAAGCGCAACGAGCTTGTATCCCGCGCTCAACTGGCCAAAGCGAAAAAACAAATGGCCCAAGTGACGTATAACGGCGTGATCGAAAGCGGTAACGCAGCTCGCGGCTTCCACCGGATGGAAGAGAAAATCATCCAAATGGAAGTTGAAGCGGAAATCGCCCGCCAGCCTTTCGTATCGACGGCTTCTGTCAGCAGCTACGTACCTGTAGACGCTGCAAAGCAAGCGAAAATCG
Organism: Paenibacillus athensensis; assembly: GCF_004514475.2. Taxonomy (GTDB): domain Bacteria; phylum Bacillota; class Bacilli; order Paenibacillales; family NBRC-103111; genus Paenibacillus_AL; species Paenibacillus_AL athensensis. The sequence continues at coordinate 263,443 of NZ_MYFO02000003.1, forward strand.
ACGAACAGCTCGATTTGCTGAAAAACAAGCTGACCAAAGCGGACGTTTAAGCAACGTCGCAAGATAAGGCCCGTTGGGCCGCGAGCCCCCGAATCCCACGTAGTGGAGTTCGGGGGCTTTTGCATGGGCGCGCGAAACGGCGGGAATAACGACACATTTCCCGGGAAATTGTCGTCCGGTGGCGAAAGCGCGCTTCATAAATCTGCCAGCATGCCCGGTGCAGGCAGATGGAGGCGACATGTCCATAATAAGTCTACCACTACGTTGAGGAGGTGACGGTGAACATGGACATGAGGATCAGGCGCAGCCAGCGGCTGGCTGCGCTGGTTGTCGCAGCCGGCTGCCTGCTGGCCGGCTGCGGGGGCGCAAGCGGCGACGGCGCGCTTGCGGGGAAGGCGGACGGCCAGCAGGGCGCTGGGATGGCGAAGACACGGGGAGCGGCAGGCGGACAGGACGGTCGGTTAATGGTGCCGTCATTTTGGCCCCCAGTGCCGTCCCCGCCTCAGCCCCTAGCGCCGTCGCCGTCACCATCCCCGGCTGCAGCGGTCTCGCCCGTGCCTGTGGAGCCGGAGGAACGGGCTCAGCCCCAAGGTCCGCGAACCGCGTATTTGACGTTCGATGACGGGCCGTCCGGCAGCACGCGGAAAATTCTTGATATTTTAAAGCAGCATGAGGTCAAAGCAACTTTTTTTGTTGTAGGTTCGGAAACGGCGGAAGCGCGGGCGCTGTATCGGCGGATTAACGCGGAGGGGCATGCGCTGGGCAATCACACTTACAGTCACGATTATCGCAGCATTTACAAATCGGCAGAGGCGTTCAAGCGCGATGTCGCTCGGCTTGACCGGCTGCTTGAAGAAACTGTGGGCGTGCGGCCCGATATTTTTCGTTTTCCGGGCGGTTCCAATAATCATCTCAGCCGCAAATCGGGCGGCCCGGGGATTATGAAGACGCTGGCGCGTGAGATGACGGCAAGCGGTTATACGTATTTTGACTGGAATGTTAGCTCTACCGATGCCGCCGCTCCGGTGCAGGACCGCGAGCTGATCATTCAATCGGTGCTGGGTGCAAGCCGCGGCAAACGCAGCATTATTGTGCTGATGCACGATAATACGTTCAAGACGACGACGCTGGAGGCGCTGCCGGTTGTGATTCGCGAGTTGAAGCAGCGGGGCTTCCGTTTTGACAAGCTGACGTCCTCCTCTTTTGCCTATCGGTTTCTGGAGCCGTAAATCACGTCTGCACAGCCTGTTTGGAGTGAGCGAATTTTCGGTGAGCGTCGGGCGCCCGGCAGCAGTCGGCATCTTGCCAAGTGCCGCATCGGTATGCGATACAGGACCGCTACACATAATACAACCCGAAGGGAGTTGATGGACATGACCAACAAGGATTCCAAAACGCAAGCGAAGCAGGAGCAGGAAAACCGCAATTGGACCAACAAAGCTTCGTCCGCAGGCGAAGGCGTCGTCGACAAAAAGCTGGACGGTCCGAACCGTCCGGCTGAATAAGCGCAAGGAGGAGCAGGCGATGAGCGAAAAGCGCGATTCTCAAAAGAAGCCGCTGCAGCAGGCCGGTAAAGGCGGTGTCTCTGGCGGCAAGCCCGGCAGCGCGTCAGACGATGTAGCGGCGGAGCAGACCGCGGGCGCTGCGCAAGCCTCCAGTCTCGATCCGTTCGAAATCGAGTTTTTGCCGCAGTTTGAGCAAGGCCGCGGGCCGCGCGAGCCGTTTGTGAACCGGCACGGCGTTGTCATCGGCGATCACGACTACGAGTCGGCGAATTCGCCGCTGGAGAACTGGAGCGCAGACACCGACCCGAGCGTGATGGCCGGCGACGAGTGGGTGCATCCGTTCAAGGACGTCGGCTTTCAGACAGACGCCAATCGCGATTTGTTTGAACGCGGCATAGCGCCGCAGGGCGGCATTTTCATGCACCCCGACAAAAATGCGGCTTACGATGCGCAAACAACGCCGGAAGAAGCGGACGGGACCAATCGGCAGTAACAGAATCCCGGTTTGGCCGATTGGCGCTTTGCTTTCATTGCTCACGGATGTATAATATGACTAAAGATACTTTTGGTTATATAAAATAGTCCAAGGAGTGAAAGTAGAATGGCGATGTCTTTTGATGCATATATGAAGGATATGGTGAAGCCGATGCGTGAGGAACTGACGCGTCTGGGCATTAACGAGCTGCTGACGCCGGATGAAGTCGACGCAGCGATTGAAGGCTCCAAAGACGGCACGATGCTGCTTGTCGTCAACTCGGTGTGCGGCTGTGCGGCAGGACAATGCCGGCCAGGCGTAGCGAAGGCGCTGCAAAACGAGGTGCGTCCAACGTACTTGTACACGGTGTTTGCCGGTCAGGAGAAAGAAGCTACGGCCAAAGCGCGGGAATATTTGGCGCCGTACCCGCCGTCTTCGCCATCGATTGCCCTGTTCAAAAACGGCGAGCTGGTGCATTTCATCCAGCGTCACCAGATTGAAGACCGTTCGGCGGAGATGATCGCGGGCGATTTGATGGGCGCGTTCAACAACTATTGTCAATAAGCTTGCTGCCGCAAGCGTTTATAGCATCAAGCGGGACCCACTCATGCACTTGCTGCCGGGTGGGTTTTTGCTTGTCCGGCGGGGCTTTTTTGCCCGAAATCTTTGAATTCGCCGCGGGCGGCGCTATACTGAAGGTATCGGGAACGCAGGGCTGCGTTCGGAACCTAAGAACAAGAGTGGAGTGGAGCTAATGAGCTTGCAGCAGGAGATTATCGCCAGACTCGGGGTAAAGCCCGAGATTGATGTGGAGGAGGAAATCCGCAAACGGGTGGATTTTTTGAAGGAATACGTCCGCAGCGCAGGAGCCAAAGGCTTGCTGATTGCCATTAGCGGCGGCATTGACAGCGCGGTGGCGACCGGGCTGTGCAAGCAGGCGACCGACGAGCTGAGCGCGGAGACGGGGCGCGAGTACAAGACTGTAGGCGTGTTTCAGCCATACGGCGAGCAGGCGGACATTGCAGACAGCTATGCGGTGGCGAAGGCGTTTGCGCTCAACTATCAGGTGGAAACGAACGTGCAGGAGGCTGTGGACGAAATTGCGCTGGAGGTTGAATACGGGCTGAAATCGATTGGCGTTCACCAGCATGTCAGCCGCGGCGGTAAAGGCAACATCAAGGCGAGAACGCGGATGGTCATGCAGTATGCGCTGGCGTTTGAGCTGGGGCTGATCGTCGTTGGCACCGATCATGCGTCTGAGGCGATTACCGGATTTTTTACCAAATACGGCGACGGGGCTGTCGACATTACACCGCTCAGCACGCTGAACAAGCGTCAGGTACGGGCGCTGGCCGCCAAGCTGGGCGTACCGCAAAGCATTTTGGACAAGGCGCCGACGGCCGGCCTGTGGGACGGGCAAACGGACGAAGCCGAGCTGGGCATTACCTATGACGACAACAGCGCTTATCTGGAAGGCAAAAAGATTGATCCGGTCGCTCAGGACAAGCTGGAAAAGCAATATTTGAAAACCGAGCACAAGCGCGCGCCGATTCCCGGTATTTAAGCGGTGGGGCGGCAGGCCGAGGCCCAAGGGCTCGGCTTTTTTGGCGTTCGGTGAGAAGGGGATAGCGTTGGCAGCCGCCAGGACGCCCCGGCGGCATAAAGCGTGTCGAGTGCAAATGGGATTGGCGACGCGGGCGATGCGTTGGATGTTATGGAGAGGGTAAGGGCAACTAGGTGGACGGCTGCAGGCAAATGGGGGCAGAACAGACTGGACGCAGACCGGGAAGGCGGACAGACCGGACAGGCGGGAGAGGCGGGAGAGGCGGGAGAGGACGGCGGGCAGAGCGGACAGGATGGACAGGGTTGGCAGGGCGCATAAGGCAGACCGGGCAGAGCGGACAGACCGGGCAGAGCGGACAGACCGGACAGACCGGACAGACCGGACAGACAATCCGCGACGTTTATCGGCGGTGGCTTACATAATTGCGAAGGGGCGGGAAATATTACTGGTGTGGCACACATTTTGACGACGAGAGGGTGTTCGAGTGAACATTCAGCCGATCATTTGGACGGCTGCGCTATTGGCTGCACTCGCTCCGTTGCCGGTTGTCCTCCAAGATGAGCCGCGCAACGCGGAGCTGGCTGCAAGCGGACAGAACGCAGCAGCGGTCGCGCGGACGGAGCAGGCAGGAGCCGGAGCAAGCCGAGCGGGTGCTGGAGGGGCGACGGGCCTTGCGGAACGCGCGCGGCCGGCGGGGCAGCATGGCGCAGACGAGCGTGGGGAGCGTGAGCGGGCCGCTGCGGGGCCGGAACGGAATGCGCAGTCGGCGCTGCACAGCGAGGAGTCGGCCGAGCCGGACGGCAGCCAGCTAACGGCGCAGGAGGCGGAAAAGGCGCTGGCTGAGCCGGCAGCGACCGTGGTGAACGCGCTGCGGGAGAAAAACATGCAGGCATTAAAGCCGCTGGTGCATCCGGATCGGGGCGTGCGCTTTTCTCCTTATGCGTTTGTTGATGTGAAAAGCGATCTGGTTTTTAAGCCAAGCAAGCTCGACAAGCTGATGGACAGCAGCAAGGAGTACGTTTGGGGCGCGTATGACGGCTCCGGCGAGCCGATCAAAATGACGTTCAGCCAGTATCTGAACGGCTTCGTTTACGGCCGGGATTATGCGCATCCGGAGCAGATGGCGTACAACACGTTTGTGCATACCGGAAGCACGACGAATAATTTGCGCGCCGCCTACCCGACGGCTGCTTTTGTCGAATACAATTTCAGTCGGGGTGCCGACGGGAATGAACTGGGCTGGAGCAGCCTGCGCCTCGTTTTTGAGCCGAAGGGCGGCAAATGGTATTTGGTGGGCATCATCAACGACCAGTGGACGACATAAGAGGGCAAAAAGGCATTCATTCTTGGGAATGAATGCCTTTTCTGTCGCTGGACAGCGTTCCCGCCGCCAGGGATGAGAGCCTGGTGATCTATCGTAGCTTGCCTGCGCTGCACAAGCCGGTCAAGCTACGCGTAAAGTCGCTGCAGCACGCGTTCTGTGCGGTCGACGATATCGTCGATTTGCTCGGGAGTCGTAATGAGCGGCAGCCAGAAATACAGCGTATCGCCGAGCGGGCGGAGCACCAGTCCTTCCCGCAGCCCTTCCTTGTAGGCGCGGAAGCCGATCCGCTCGGCGGGATCGAACCGCAGCCCGTCCTTGCGGCTGCGGAGCAAATCGAACGCAGCCACCATGCCGAGGCTGCGGATATGCGCCACGCCGTCATATGCGGCGAGGCGTTGCACCGTGTCGCGCAGATGGCCGCTGGCGGCTGCGACACGGTCCATGACCCGCTCGTCCTCGAAGATGGCGAGCGATTCCAGGGCAACCGCAGCGGCGATCGGGTTGCCGGTAAAGCTGTGGCCATGCGTGAACATTTTCTGCGTGGCATAATCGTCGTAGAAGGCGTCATAGACCGCCTTCGTGCACAGCGTCGCTGACAGCGGCAGCATGCCGGCGGTGAGGCCTTTGGACAGGCACATGAAGTCCGGCGCGATCCCCGCGTGCTCGCAGCCGAACATCCGGCCTGTCCGGCCGAACCCGACCGCCACCTCGTCGGCGATCAGGTGTACCCCGAATTGCGTGCATAGCGCCCGCAATTCTTGCAAGTACGCGGCGGGATACATGACCATCCCGCCCGCCGCTTGAATCATCGGCTCCACAATGAGCGCAGCGAGCTCGTGAGCCGATGATTCGAACAGCTGTCTCACCGCGCTGACGCAGTGAGACAGCATGGCGGCTTCGGCGTCCGCACCGAAGCCGGTAAACGCGCGCACGTCCGGCGACGGCACGGCGTGCGCGGCGAACATGAGGGGGCGGAACAACGAGTGATACTCGTCCACGCCCCCGACGCTCACGGCGCCGATCGTATCGCCGTGGTAGCCGCCGGACACGAACGCGAAGCGTGTTTTGGCCGGCGCGCCGCTTTGATGCCAATATTGGAACGACAGCTTCAGCGCCACCTCGACGGCTGTGGAGCCATTGTCGGAATAGAACACCTTGTCCAGCCCCGCAGGCGTCAGCTGGACTAGCTTCTCGGCCAGCTCAATGCCCGGCTGGTGCGTAAAGCCGCTGAACATCACGTGATCGACGCGCTCCATCTGCCGGGCGACCGCCTGACGCAGCCGCGGATGCCCATGCCCGTGCAAATTGACCCACCAGGATGAAACCGTATCGTAATAGCGGTTGCCGGCCGCATCGTACAAAAAGACGCCCTCCGCCTTGTCCACCAGCACATGATCGCGCTCCGCGTAATCCTTCATTTGCGTAAAAGGGTGCCATACATACTGCCGGTCCTTGTCCAGCAGCGCTCTTGCTTCCAAATCGTTCATGCCGTTCTCCTCCCGGTCATTCATTCGCGTGGAACCGCTTGACCATTCGTCAAGAATCATGTACATTGTACTGCAAAACCGTACCGGAAAAAAGTGGAGGGACAAACGAGGATGATCGTAGGAATCGGCACCGATCTTGTAGAGATCGCCAGAATGCAGGCCATTGTGGAGCATTCGACCGGGGAACGCTTTTTGCAGCGCGTGCTGACGCCTGCGGAGCGGGAGCTGGCTGCGGCCCGCAAAGGGCGGTTGGCCGAGTTTGCCGCCGGACGTTTTGCCGCCAAGGAAGCGATCGTCAAGGCGATCGGCTGCGGCATCGGCAAGCAGGTCGGCTTTCAGGATATGGAGATCCTGCCGGATGCGCTCGGCAAGCCGGAGTGCCGGCTGTCGGACGGCGCGCGTGAACGGACGGGATTGGCCGCAGAGGCTCGCATCCATATCAGCATTACCCATTCAGAAACGATGGCTGCTGCTTACGCCATTGTCGAGCAGCTGTGAACCGGACAAGGGCAGGCGGGCCGGGAGCGACCGGCGGTTGGAGTCAGGGAATCCGCACTGCGCGCGACGGCTGTACGACAGCATCAGATCAGCGGCGAGCCCATCGTCAGCCCGGAAGCGGGGCTTGTTCTAACACAGCACGGCAACGGCTCACCCCTCCATGCAAAAAAAGCTGCCCGCAGGCAGCTTCACAGGCAACCGCTCTCGCTGCTTGGCAGCGCAGAGGGCGGTCGCTGGCCCGCGTCTTGCTTCAAGACGGCGGGCTTATTTTTTCGAGCTCAGCCAATCGGCCAGTTGGTTCACTTCATCTTCGGACAGCTTGCTTTTGTAAGCCGGCATCCCGCCGCCGCCGTTGCGGATTTGTTCGGCGATTTGCTCCTTGGTTTGGGTTGCGCCGATTTTCTGCAAATTGGTCGACGGGCCGACCCGGCCGGCCAAATCGACGCCGTGACAGCTGATGCATTTGTTGGCGGTAAAAAGCTCCTGCGCCTTCGCGCCGGCGTCGCCGCCTTCGCTGGCTGGCACGGCGGCAGAAGGCGACGCTGTCGGCGCTACGCCCGTTCCGCCGCCGGCGCAGCCAGTCAGTCCCGCGGCCAGCAGCAGGACGCCGCTCAGCGCAACGGCGGCGCGCAGCCGTCGGCGAGATGCGTAGACGGCCGCACGGCTGCGTCCAGATTCGTTGTGTCTATGCGCAGGATCGCGTTGTGTTTCCAACATCAATAAGCTCCTCCTTGATTCATCATCTGTTCGTCCGTACATCGGTGCGGGCGCTGAGGCACAGGCGATGCAAGCCCCGGCACCATGTCCATTCCCGGCTCCTCGGCAAGCTTTGCTGCCAGTACCGGATGGCTTGTTGGGCTTACCCGGCTATCCGGCAGCTGCTTTGCCCCATACGCGCAGCAGCCAGCCGCATGCAAGCAGGCTGAAGCCGCTCATGCCCTCCAGCACGGCTCCCGCATAGCCCAGATACCAGATGCCGACAATCGCCGTCAGCGCGAGCAGCCACAGGCCCAGCCAGACGAGCTGCGAGCCGAGCAGCCGGCCGAATACGATGTAGGCCGCAGCCAAGCCGCAAGCGCCCAGCAGCGGGCTGTAGAGCAGGGACAGCACGCCTGTGTTTTGCAGCATCAGCACCAGCATCGGCAGCACAACCCACGGCCAGATCAGCGCCAACGAGCGGCCTGTCCATGCGCTTGCAGTCTTTCCGTCCCCTTCGCCCAGTCGCTGCCAGGCCCGCCACAGCAGGGCAGCGCTCCCAGCTGCAGCAGCCAGCAGGCTCAGTAGCTTGATCAGCCCGGCCGTTCGTCCGGCGGGCAGCGCTTCGCTGGCCGCCGCCAGCACCCATTGTGCGCCCCATAGGTACAGCAGCAGCCAATACGTCTGTCTCCGCTGACCGCCCAGCCAGCTCAGCCGTCGCTTCGCATAGGCTTCCTTCATAGATTCACCTCTAGTCGCAGGTTGCCGAATTCTCGTATAATGAACACATATCTTTTTCATTATACCTGTAACCTTGCCTGGAGAGAAGGAGAGCGAGATGAACGCGGAAGAGCAAAAGCATTATTTTTCCATACATTTATTGGACTGGTATCGCGCCAACAAGCGGGATTTGCCTTGGCGCCGGAGCAAAAACCCTTACCATATCTGGGTGTCCGAGGTGATGCTCCAGCAAACGAGAGTAGATACGGTCATTCCGTACTTCCATCGCTTCACGGAGCTGTTTCCGACTGTAGAGGCGCTGGCGGAAGCGCCGGAGGAGGAGGTGCTGAAAGCCTGGGAGGGCTTAGGCTACTACTCGCGCGCGCGCAATCTGCAAAGCGCGGTCCGCGAGGTCCACGAGCGGTACGGCGGCGTCGTTCCCAGCGACAAGGCGGAGATTTCCTCGCTCAAGGGCGTTGGCCCGTATACGTCAGGCGCGATCCTCAGCATTGCCTACAACAAGCCGGAGCCTGCGGTAGACGGCAATGTGATGCGGGTGCTGTCGCGGTATTTTGTGATCGAAGAGGACATTATGAAGCCGGCGACCCGCGTGAAGATGGAACGGCTGGCGCAGGAGCTGATTCCCGAGGGGGCTGCCGGCGATTTCAATCAGGCGCTGATGGAGCTGGGCGCAATGGTCTGCACGCCGCGTTCGCCGTATTGCTTGACCTGCCCGGTCCGCCTCGGTTGCGCCGGCCGCGAACAAGGGATGGAGGACAAGCTGCCGGTCAAAAAGAAAGCCAAGCCGCCCCGTCCCGAGCTGCGCGTCGTGGCGCTGATCGAAGGCGTCGGCGAGCATGCGGGCAAATGGCTGATTCGTCAGCGTCCGCAGGAGGGCTTGCTGGCTCGCATGTGGGAGCTGCCGCATGCCGCATGGCCGGAGCCGGTCTGGGGCACGGACGAGAACAGCGCCGCAGCCTTGTGCGAAGCGCTTTTAACGGAAGACAATGTGCGGGTCACGCTTGGGAAATGGTTCATGGATACGGAGCATACGTTCAGTCACATTCAATGGAATATGAAGGTGTTTCGCTGCCGTTTGGGCGATGAAGCGGCCCATCCGCGGGGGGCTGGGGAATGGATTCCGTTCCGGTACCGCTGGGTCGGGCCGGAGGAGTTGGAGAGCTATGCGTTTCCTAACGTATTCGTGCGCATCATGAAGGCTTGGCAGGAAGTGCAGGAAGAGCGGGAGACGGGCTCTCCGGGGAACTAACGGATTTCTTTTTTGATCGCGTCGGTGTCGATCAGGGTGATCTTCTTTTTATCGATGACGATAGAGCCTTCGTCCTGCAGCTCCTGCAGCACCTTGGTCACGGATTCGCGCACGGTGCCGACGATGTTGGCCAGTTGTTGATGGGTCAGCTTGACGTCGATCAGCAGACCGTTTTTCGATGGGACGCCGTATTGCTCGGACAAACGAATAATCGATTTCAGAATCCGCGAGCGCACGCCGAGAAAGGTCAAATCGTAAATTTGCTCGTTCGCTTTGCGCAGACGCTGCATGGTGGATTCCAGAAGCTTCAAGCACAGCTTGGGGCTTTTTTCCATGTATTGGACGAAAGAGGAGCGTTTCAAGGAGTACAACACGCACATTTCCATAGTTTCCGCGGTTGCGGAGCGGGTTAACCCCTCATGGATCAGCGACATTTCACCGAAAAAATCACCTTCGCGAAACAAGGCCAAAATGATTTCTTTGGCATCGTCGAGACGGTAAATTTTGACTACACCGGACTTGATCAAATAAAACTCTTCGCCCGGGTCGCCTTCCAGAAACAAAATGCTGTTTTTCTTGACTTTCTTTTCGGTAAACAGCGGGGCAATGGCAAACAAATCTTCTTCAGGAAGAACTTGAAAGATCGGAACGTTTTGAAGAAGCTGAACGATGGTTTTCAACGGGCACTCATCTCTTTTCGGTCATAATCAAACGACCAACTGTTCCCCGATTTCCTCAACCATGATGTTTAGCGTGCGCGAGAGGTCGATTTCATAAGGCTCCTTCAGCTCTAGCCCGCCGGCGTCGCGGAGGACGCGGACAATCGGACGCTGCATGCTGTGGTTGTTCAATCTGGACACGATGCCTTTCTCCCCTGTGCTTAGCGAAACGCTGAGGCCTAGCGGGTAAATCGCGACGTTATTGCGGAACAGCTTGACCATATCTATATCGTACAGTTTTCCGGCGTTGGCGTAAAGCACTTCCAAAGCGGTGTGAGGAGCCAAGGCCTGACGGTAGGTACGCGAGTGAATCATGGCGTCGTAGGAGTCGAACAAGCCAACCCAGCGGGCGTAGGGGTGAATCTGATCGCCCTTGAGCCGGAACGGGTAGCCGCTGCCATCCATCCGCTCGTGGTGCTGCAGCGCGCATTGCGCAGAAAGCAGGGGGATGCCGATTTCATCCTTGAGCATCATAAAGCCGTATTCGGCGTGTTTTTGAATTTCGGCAAATTCGTTGGGGGTCAGCTTGGCATTTTTTTGCAGCAATTGAGCGGGAATTTGCACGCTGCCCACATCGTGCAGCAGAGCGCCGAGACCGATGGTCATCAACTCGTCGCGGGAATAGGTGCCTTGCATGATCGCCAGTCTGGTCGCATAGACGCACACATTCAGCGCATTCTGGCAAAAATGCTGCTCCAGATTGGCCGCAGGCACCATGTTAAGCGTAGTCAGCATGACGGCTTCGTGTCGATGCTGCTGCAAATCGTCGATGACGCGCGACATGCCTTCAAGAAACAGCTTGCCCATAGAGTTGGACGAGCTGCGCTGCATGCCCGACAAGCCGGACGTTGCGCCGAATTTCTCAAACACCCGGCCCAGCGAGCCGCGAAGCAGTCTGCGGGTTTCCTCGTGAATCGGATCTTCAATGTGGATGTCCTCTGTGCGGGGATCCTCAATATATAGATAATCAATGCCCAACTGGCTGAGCTTGCGCAGCATGCCGGCCGTCAGTTCTACGCGGTAGCCAACCAGCACCTGACCTTCTTCGGTGAAGATGGCTTTGCCTAGTCGCATTCCCGGTTGGCATATAGCGGTTGGAATAATTCTCATAGCCGATGGTCCCTGCCTTTCCGTGCAAATTTACCATTTGTATAAATAAGTATTAAGTCCCTTGAAATAGTAGGGTAGGAAATAACGTATAGGTCTCGTATTTACGATTATCCCACAAAAGCTGTTTTTTTTCTGTGAGCTAGGTAACAAAACGGGACTAAATCTTACAGGAACCGTTTGCGTGAAAAAAATGACAGTTCCGCTTGTCCTTGGAACCGTGGGATGGCGGCAGCCAGACTAACAGCAGCAACGCAAAGCCTTTGCTTATGGATCGTTACAAACAAGGAGGTTATCAGATGCGGACACACGGCAAGATGAGAAAGCGCCTGTCGTTAACTCTCGTGTTGGCCATGATCGTCTCGATCACGAGCCTTTTGTGGACGATGCCGGGACGCGAAGCTCACGCAGCCACGCAAGCCGAATTGATGCACACAGCTAACGATCGCTTGGTCGACAATCCGGCAGCCGAAACGAGGCCGGGCCAATGAACCTCATGCACTTTGAACAACGTACACCACCGATTTCTCATTCAAGCCGGCGAGCCGTACGGGCTGCGCATTGCTTCCAAAAAAGGCAAGGGGACGATTATTCGCATCATTGCGCCTTATTTGACATAGACGGCCGGCGGCGTAGCTGCAAGCTGCGGCCCTTACAAGCGACGGCTTCCACTGGATGAAGGAGCAAGGCAAGTGCCCACGACATAGGCGCTTGCCTTTTTGGCGTGCAGACAGAGCGCTGCACCGGCGTCTTTTCGACCTGTCGGGAAGGGGGATTCCCCCTTGAGCGCCGTTCCACAGCAGGAGCCATACACGAATTTTTAGCTGCATTCAAGACAAAATTTTGACAATTTCAGAACAGCGGATGTTGAAAAAATAGTAAAACCGCGACTCTCTTAGAGCCGCAAGGGAAGTCGCCGTTTGGTAGGCCGGGATGGTAGAGTAGTCCCTTGACAAACACAATATATAGATTATTATTAAAAGAGCTTAACTACATATAGTTTGCCAGGGTATTGCGCCGCTAGATAGGCTGCGCAGTTTAAAAGGGAAGTCCGGTGCGTAAACCGGCGCGGTCCCGCCACTGTAAGGCCGATCCGCTTTCGACATCAGCCGCCGACTTGTCGGCGAACGGCTATCGGAATCGCGAACGGCCGAGCCAGATACCTGCCCTGCCGCAACGACGCGATATCGCGCTTACGGAGCATAAGCGGGAGTCCGACTCGTCCTTTGCTGCGCTACGCAACAAGCAACCGGGCGTATCCGGCCCTGGCTCCGGGTACGCTCTTTCTATGCCCCGCAATAGCGATTTTTAACTCAAGGAGTGTTCGACCGCATGCTGATTGCCTATGATTCCAAGACCGGCAACGTTCGCCGATTTATCGAGAAGCTTCATTTGCCCGCCGTCCAGATCGAAGAAGCAATGACGCTGGAGGAGCCTTTTGTGCTGGTTACGTATACGACCGGCTTTGGCCAAATCCCCGACAGAGTGCAAACCTTCCTCGACCGCAACCATAAGAAGCTCAAGGCCGTATCGGCCAGCGGCAACCGCAACTGGGGAACCGGCTTTGCCAAAAGCGCGGATACGATTTCCCATCTGTACGATGTGCCGGTGCTGTGCAAATTCGAATTGTCGGGAACCAAAAGCGATGTCGAGCGTTTCAGAGAGGGGTTGAAATCCGTTGCGGTATATTGAACTGAACAATGAATTGATGCAAAGAGACAGCGACGGTTTTTTCCGTCTCGATAAAGATAAAGAAGCCGTAGCGGCGTTCATGGAAGAGACGCGGGCGCGCAGCCTGAGCTTTGCGACCATTCGCGAGCAGATCGACTACATGATCGAGCACGACTACTATGAGAACGTATATGAGCATTACACGCCGGAGCAAGCCGAAGCGGTGTTTGCGGCCGCCCGGGCCGTTCCGTTTCAATTTGCGTCCTACATGGCCGCATCGAAGTTTTATGTGGATTATGCGATGAAAAGCAACGACCGCTCCTTGTATCTGGAGCATTACCCGGACCGGGTGGCGATTGTGGCGCTTTATTTGGCCGACGGCGACGCAGAGCTGGCCAAGACGCTGGCCGTCTCGATGATGGAGCAACGCATGCAGCCGGCGACGCCGACCTTCCTGAACGCCGGCAAAAGCCGTCGGGGCGAGATGGTGTCCTGCTTCCTGCTGGAGATGGACGATTCGCTCAACTCGATCAACTATTGCCTGGCGACCTGCATGCAGCTGTCCAAAATCGGCGGCGGCGTAGCCGTCAACCTGTCGAAGCTGCGCGGACGCGGCGAGCCGATCAAGGATGTGGAGGGCGCAGCCAAGGGCATCATGCCGGTGCTCAAGCTGATGGAAGACGCCTTCTCCTATGCCGACCAGATGGGTCAGCGCAAGGGCTCCGGCGCGGCCTACTACAACATCTTCGGCTGGGACGTCATGGAATTCCTCGACAGCAAGAAGATCAATGCCGACGAGAAAACGCGTCTCAAGACGTTGTCCATCGGCCTGATCGTGCCGAACAAATTCTACGAGCTGGCCGAGAAGGATCAGCCGTTGACGATCTTCGCCCCGTATTCGGTGTATCGCGAATACGGCCGTCATCTCGACGATCTTGATATGGACCAGATGTACGATGAGCTGCTCGCCAACCCGCGCGTCCGCAAGAAAGCGATCATGAGCGCGCGCGACATGCTGGTGAAAATTGCCGGCATCCAGCTTGAATCGGGTTATCCGTATATCATGAACAAAACCAATGCCAACCGCAACCATGCGCTCAAGGAAATCGGCGCGATCAAGATGTCAAACTTGTGCACGGAAATCTATCAATTGCAGGAGACGTCGGAGATCGGCAACTACGGCGAATCGGATACGATCCGCAGAGATATCAGCTGCAATCTGGCGTCGCTGAACATCGCCAACGTCATGGATCTGGGCAAGCTGCGCGAGTCGGTGCACGAAGGCATGCTGGCGCTCACCGCGGTCAGCGACAAGACAACCGTCGCCAACGCCCCGGGCGTTGTTAAAGCGAACGCCGAGCTGCACTCGGTCGGTTTGGGCGCTATGAACCTGCACGGCTATCTGGCCAAAAACAAAATCGCCTATGAAAGCGACGAAGCGAAGGAGTTCGCGCGCGCGTTTTTCATGGCCGTTAACTATTATTCGTTGGAAAAAAGCATGGAGCTTGCGCGCGACCGCAAGACGACGTTTGTCGGCTTCGCCGAGTCCGAATACGCCAAGGGCGCGTATTTCGACAAGTACTTGGCCACCGACTACCGTCCGGCCAGCGAGAAAGTACGCGTATTGTTTGCCGGGATGGACCTGCCGGGTCCGGCCGAATGGGCAGCGCTCAAGGAGCAGGTGCAGCAGCACGGCTTGTACCATGCTTATCGCCTGGCTGTAGCCCCGACGCAAAGCATCTCTTACGTGCAGAACGCAACATCCAGCGTCATGCCGATCGTTGAGCCGATCGAAACGCGTACGTACGCCAACTCGACGACGTATTATCCGATGCCGTATTTGTCCAAGGACAATTTCTTCTTTTTCAAATCGGCTTATCAAATGAATCAATTCAAGGTGCTCGACCTGATTGCGGAAATTCAGGAGCATGTCGATCAAGGCATCTCGACGATTCTTCACGTCAACAGCAACGTCACGACGCGGGAGCTGGCCCGCTGCTACCTGTACGCCGCCAAAAAGGGGCTTAAATCGCTGTACTACACCCGCACGAACCGACTGAGCGTCGAAGAATGCGTTAGCTGCGCCGTATAACGAACGACTGTAGAAGTCCGGTGAAGAAGTGGCCGGAGAGTCGATAGCGAGTTGGAACAGCGTCAGCGGTCGCCTTTGTAGACGGATTTTCACCCCAGCGAGGTTATTCCATCGAAAAATCCGGCTACAACAGCGAGTGGAAACCGCTATCGACCGAAGGACACTGATTTTTCACCGGATTTTAGACAAAGACAAGGAAATGGAGTGGCATAAGCATGCAAGCCGTGAATTGGAACCGCCCGGACGACGATTTCACCCTGATGTTCTGGAATCAGAACATTATGCAGTTCTGGACCGACGAGGAGATTCCGCTGTCCGACGACAAGATGTCGTGGATTGCGCTGAGCGAAGCGGAGCGGGAGTTGTATAAAAAAGTGCTCGGCGGTCTCACGCTGCTCGACACGATTCAGGGAGGCGTCGGCATTCCCAAGATTCTCGACCATGTCGGCGGCTTGCAGCGGAAGGCGGTGCTGAGCTTTATGGGCATGATGGAGCAAATCCACGCCAAGTCGTATAGCAGCATCTTCACGACGCTGGCGACGACGGAGGAGATCGATCACGTCTTCCAGTGGGTCGAAGCCAATCCGCGGCTGCAGCGCAAGGCCGAGATCATTTCCGGCTTTTACCGGAGCATCGGAACGCGCAAGGAGCTGTATTTGGCAATGGCGGCGTCGGTGCTGCTGGAGAGTTATTTGTTCTATAGTGGCTTCTTCTATCCGCTGTATTTGGCCGGACAAGGCAAAATGACCAGCAGCGGCGAAATCGTCGATTTGATCCTGCGCGACGAAAGCATTCACGGCTTGTACATCGGCATGCTGGCGCAGGAAATCTACAATAAAGAGCTGTCGGAGACCGAGCAAGCCGACGCTTCGCGGGAGCTGCAGGAGCTGCTCCAGCAGCTGCACGCCAATGAACTGGCGTATACCGAGGAATTGTACACAGGGCTGGGCTTGACCGACGAGGTGAATCGCTTCGTGCGTTACAATGCCAACAAGGCGATGATGAATTTGGGGCTGGAGCCGGTGTTCGAAGAGGAAGAGGTCAATCCGATCGTCTTGAACGGGATCAGCACGCATACAAAGCAACACGACTTTTTTTCGAAAAAAGGCAATGGCTACGTCCGCACCATCCATATTGAACCGCTGCGCGACGAGGATTTTATTTTTGCCTAGAACGCGGCAGCGTCTTTACAAACAAAAGCCGTCTTCCGAGCAGCTTGGCTGCTACGGGAAGACGGCTTTTATGTCGTCCGCTCGCGGGGGCGCGCTCCGGTGGTCCGGCGGCTGCGCCCTGCGGGGCGGATATGCGGTAAGGGCGAGCGCTCCAGATAGCCCATCCGGTCGTCCGGTTGGCTGCTGGAAGCGCTGGGGCGCGTGAATTACTTCACGGCTGCTTCGTAACGTTTGCCCACTTCATCCCAGTTCACTACGTTCCAGAACGCAGCGATGTAGTCAGGGCGTTTGTTTTGGTATTTCAGGTAGTAAGCATGTTCCCATACGTCCAGACCGAGGATTGGCGTTTCGCCTTCCATGATCGGGCTGTCTTGGTTAGGCAGGCTGTATACTTTCAGCTTGCCGTCTTTCGTTACAGCGAGGAACGCCCAGCCGGAGCCGAAGCGTGTAGCGCCTGCAGCTGCGAAAGCTTCTTTGAACTTGTCAAAGCCGCCCAGCTCGCTGTCAATCGCTGCGGCCAGTGCGCCGCTTGGTGCGCCGCCCGCGTTCGGGCCAATCGTTTCCCAGAACAGGGAGTGGTTGGCGTGTCCGCCGCCGTTGTTGCGAACTGCGGTACGGATATCTTCAGGAACGCTGTTCAGGTCGCTGATCAGATCGTTCAGCGATTTCTCGTGCAGCTCGGGATGCTTGTCGAGCGCGGCGTTCAGGTTAGTCACATATGCGTTATGATGACGGTCGTGGTGAATCATCATAGTCGTTTCGTCGATGTGAGGCTCTAAAGCATTGTTGGCGTAAGGCAGTGCCGGTAATTGATGGGCCATGATTCTAAATACCTCCTACGATTATATGTAATTTTTTTCATCCCCATTATGACCGATATTTGATAATAAATCAACATGTATGTTTACTAAGTCGGCCGGTTCTGGAGCTGCTAGGCGTCCATCCCGCCGCGGCGGGTAATTTCCTGAACGATCTGCCCGTGAATGTGCGTCCCTTGCGCATTCAGCCAGGGCGAAAGCTCGCTCATCGTCCGGTGGTGGTAAGCCAGCTCTTGCGCCGTCCACTGCGCGGTGTCCAGCGAGCTGAGATCGTGCAGATTGCGTTGTGTGCCGGTGGTTCCGTCCAACCTGATTCACCTCCTTGCCGTCAAGCCGCCGGAGCGGATCAGCGCCCTTATACACTCGTAACCGCTGAGGCCGCCAATGAAACGAATATGCGACTTTGCCTTCCTTAAATTCCGATTTTTTCTTGTTTTTTATACATGTCCTGTTAAATCGCGCTAGTCGCGGCTCTGAAAGGGGCGGACGAAGCCAGTCGCGGGCAGCAGTTTTTTCATCAAACGGCAAGCAGTCGTTTAAATCGGTCGGGACAGGCGTACAGATGTCGAGAAAAATAATGGAAAATTTTATTTCATTTATGTCTTTTTTATCATGTAAGCGTTTCATATTAAGCGTTTTCATGAGAAATCACAAAAAAACCTGATTTTTTTGTGACTTTCGCCACATTTTTAGCAGGATTCTGGTGGTTTTTGTCGTATTTCATATGTTACCGAAAAACAAATATTTAAAATTAAGAATTTGGGAGAGAAACGTATGCACGTTCGTTCATTTCAGCTTGCGGATACATCTTCGGTAACGACTCTTTTGCAAGAGGTTTTGTCGGAAAATTGTTATGAGGATACGATCGAGGCGTTTGCCCGTCAGCTTTCCTGGGATACCGATCTGGTGCTGATTGCCGAGGAAGCGGATCAGATTGTAGGCCTTATCATCGGTACGATCGATAACAACAACGGTTACTATTATCGAATTGCAGTGGCCGCGCCGTTTCAGCGCCAAGGTATCGGCAAAGCTTTAATCGAAGCGATGAAGCAGCGTTTTCTCCAGCGGAAGGTTAATAAAATCATGGTCACCGTGGATGCGCACAACGAAATGGTGCTTCCCGTCTACGAGTCGGCCGGCTACAGCAGCTCGGATTTCTCGCGGGCCGCGCATCGTCTGAGCATATTGAAAAAAGTCAGCGTATAGGCAAGTCGCTGGTTCACGTACAGGCATATCTTTCCCGCCGTTGCAATTGGCGAAAAGATATGCTTTTCTATTATTATCGCAAAATTGGCGGCATGCTGAGCAGAGGAGCTTTGAAGGATGGATTTATTTACCCCGCATTTGATCAAAAGCTTCAAGCATGACGGACAATTGCACCGCATGTGGCTGGAGAATTGGCTCGTTCCCGAAGCGCATCTTCATCCCGATCATTTGCGGGAAGGGATGCTGGTGCTGATCAACAGCCAGACCAAAATTCAGGAAGCCGACGGCAAGGAGTGGACGAGCCGTATTCCGGGCGTGTCTTTTTTCGTGCCCAAGCTGTGGTTTAATGTTGTTGCGCTGCTGGAGGACAGCGGTGTCCGTTATTACTGCAATATCGCGTCGCCGCCCTATTTGTCACAGCGGGTGCTTACTTATATCGATTACGATCTCGACGTAATCCGGCTGTCGACCGGCGCGGTGCATATCGTGGATCAGGAAGAATACGAGCGGCATAAGTCGCTTTATCATTATTCAACGCTTGTGGAGTCAAAGGTGCAGTCCGGGCTCGACGCCGTGCTCCAACGGATCCAGCTGGCGCAAGCGCCGTTTAATGACGAGCTGGTGCTGCATTATTACGAGCTGTGGGACAAGCAAAGGAACGGAGGGGCCTAAGTGAGCTTCCTGGCGCCTAAAAAGGGACACAGCGGGCTTGCTCCGCAGCGCGCGGGAGGAGCCGAAGCCAAGACGCTCCCGATGGAAATATGGGATTGGACCAAATCGACGCTGGTCGCGGTAGGCGTCGTGCTGCTGCTGCACCGCTTCGGCTTTTATTTGTCCGCGGTGAGCGGCAGCTCGATGCAGCCGACCTTGCAGGACGGCGAGTGGCTGCTGGTCAACAAGGCGGTGACGTATATGCACGAGCCGCGGCGCGGCGACGTGGTCATCGTCAGCGAGCCGCAGGAGGAGCGGGCCAAGACGCATCCGTTCCTCGTCAAACGCGTCGTTGCGGTGGCTGGCGACCGCGTTGAGGTGCGCGGTGGACTGTTGTGGATCAACGGCGAAGCGTTGACCGAGGCTTACGCCGATTCGCCGATTGAAGGCAGCGATATGAGCGCTGTGACGGTCGCGCCCGGCCGGTTGTTCGTGATGGGCGACAATCGCCACTTCGGAGCGAGCTCGGACAGCCGGGCATTCGGAGCGGTTGCGGTCGAATCCGTACAGGGCCGCGCCGAATGGATCGTCTGGCCGCCGAATCAGGCGGGCCCGCTATAGCCGCGGCGGGAGCGCGGGCTCCTCGCTAGAGAGCGCCGTAAAGGCGCGCACAGGCGGCAGAGCGGGCTGAGGTGCGAGCATTCAGAGCAAGCGGCGGGCGATCCGCCTTGCGGCCCGGATTGGATTGCCGCTGCGCAGGCCGTATGCGCGCTGTATGGCGCAAATGCAACCTATGAGAAAAGCGAGGTGACGACGGGCATGGCCCTTTCTGTAAGCAAGGCGACGCCGGCCGATTGGCTGCGGCTCAAGCGCGAGCTGCTGGAGGCCGCACCGGGACTGGGCATCGACAAGCTGGGCTTTGCATCGGCGGAGCCGTTCGACGAGCTGAAGCAGATTCTGCTGGCGCACCGGGCGAAGGGCTATGAATCCGGCTTCGAGGAGCCGGACATCGACAAGCGCGTCGATCCTGCGCTTAGCCTTGAGGCCCCGGCTTCGCTGATCGCCATAGCCGTTGCGTACCCGTCGAAGCTGGCCGATCCGCCGCGCTCGGTGCCGGGCGCTTATCGCGGGATCATCTCGCGCTCGTCGTGGGGCCAGGACTACCATGACGTCCTGCGCGACCGGCTTGCCAAACTGGAGGCCTTTCTGGCCGAACGGGTCGACGACGCGCGCGTGTTAAGCATGGTAGACACCGGCGTGCTGGTGGATCGCGCCGTCGCCGAGCGGGCCGGGATCGGCTGGAGCGGCAAAAACTGCGCAATCATCACACCGGAGTTTGGCTCCTGGGTTTATCTGGGTGAAATCATTACAAATCTGCCTTTTCCTGCCGATACATCTATTATGGATCAGTGCGGAGATTGCACACTGTGCATAGACGCCTGCCCGACCGGCGCGCTCGTTGGTCCCGGGCAGCTCAATGCCGGACGCTGCATCTCGTTCATTACCCAGACGAAGGGCTATATCGAGGACGAAATGAAGCTCAAAATCGGCAACCGCTTGTACGGGTGCGATACCTGCCAAATCGTCTGTCCGAAAAACCGCGGCAAAAACTGGACGCATCAGCCCGAGCTGACGCCCGATCCCGAGAAGGTCAAGCCGCTTTTGCTGCCGCTGCTTACGATGAACAATCGCGAGTTCAAAGAGCGTTATGGGCAAATAGCGGCATCCTGGCGCGGTAAAAAGCCGATTCAGCGCAATGCAATCATTGCGCTCGGCAACTTCCGCGACCGCTCGGCGGTCCCGGCGCTGGCCGAGCTGCTGCGGGATGATCCGCGCCCGGAAATCCGCGCGACGGCCGCTTGGGCGCTGGGCCGCATCGGCGGCGAGGAAGCGTCGGCAGTGATCGCCGAAGCGCTGGGCAGCGAAAGCGAGCCGCGCGTCCGCGACAATCTGGAGCGGGCGGCGGCGGTCGTGAACGAGCGGGCGTTTCCCTTAGAGGAGGAGCAAAGATGAACGAGCCGCATACGCTTTATTATCGGGAAATCGCTTCTCCGATTGGCCCGCTGGTGCTGGAAGCCGACAACGGCCGCTTGTGCGGCGTCGAATTCGGCGCGGCGGAGGCGAATCTGCCGCGCATGGAGGCATGGGCCGACCGCTGGCTCGGCCCCCACGTCTGGACGCCGCAGCCCGCAGGAGCGCCGGCTGTGCCGGAAGCCGCGGTGCTCGATGCGGCGGCCGGGCAGCTGGCCGAATATTTCCGCGGCGAGCGGACGCGCTTTGAGGTGCCGCTGGTGCTGCACGGCACCGACTTCCAAAAGCGCGTCTGGCTGGCGCTGTGCGAGGTCGGCTACGGCCGGACCGCCTCGTACAAGCAAATCGCCGAAGCGCTTGGCGATGCGAAGGCGGTCCGCGCCGTCGGCGGCGCCAACAATCGCAACCCGATTGCGATTATCGTACCTTGCCACCGGGTGATTGGCGCCAACGGTGCGCTGGTAGGCTTTGGCGGCGGACTCGATATCAAGATCAAGCTGCTGGACCTGGAGGCTTATGGAGGCTCGGCAGCAGGCGGGCTTTTCTGATCAGAAATCAACGCGTTGGAGTGATCGTTAATGATATATGTTCACGTAGATTCCGTAGAGCCGGGCCAATATCTGGGGAGAACGATTTTCTCCAGCAACGGCGCTGTGCTGTTGTCCGAAGGCGTGCAGCTGACCGTTTTTATGATTACGACGCTGCGGCGCATCGGGGTCACGATGCTCTACATCAAAGACCCGAACATGGCGGACGTGGAAATTCCCGAGGTTATTTCCGAGGAAACGAAGCGCGCTGTAATGAAGCAGATGGGCGACACGTTTGATTCGATCCGCTCCGGCAAGGAGTTCAATACGCGTTCGATCAGCGTGAGCATCGATCAATTGCTGGAAGACGTCATGAAAAACAAGGACGTGCTCGTTCAGCTTTCCGATATCCGCACAAAGGATAACGAGATGTACGTGCATGCGACGAACGTCTGCATGATGTCGGCGCTGATCGGGATCAATATGGGGCTGACGCCGGTGCAGCTCAAGGAGCTGGCGATTGGAGCGCTGCTGCACGATATCGGCAAAATCGAAAATATTTGCGACGACACCTGCGGCGATTTGAAAAAGCACCATACGTGGCGCGGCTTCGAGGTGATCAAAAACAAACGCGAATACAGCTTGCTCATCGCACATGTGGCGTTCCAGCATCATGAGACGATGGACGGCACCGGCATACCCCGCGGTCTGAACGGCGATCAGATTCATCTCTATGCCAAAATCGTCGCTGTCGCCAACATGTACGACAACCTGCTGTTCGATCTGTCGCAAGGTCGCCGGATGCTGCCGCACGAAGCGTGCGAGCATATGATGGCTTTGGCCGGCACGGGGCTTGATCACGACGTGTTGGTCCATTTTCTCAAGTCGGTATCGGTTTATCCGACGGGTGCATCGGTAAAGCTGTCCACGCGGGAAACCGGCGTGGTCGTCGGACAGCATCGCGGGCTGCCGGGCCGTCCGATCGTCCGCGTCGTCAAGCAGGACGGCGACGACAAACAGCTGGAAATCAAGGAAATCGATCTGGCCAAGCATACGACCGTTTTTATCGAGCAGGTGCTGCTGTAGGGCCGATTGCCGATTTGTACAGGCGGTGCAGAAAATGCTATGATGGAACAGTCGCAATGCAAGCAAAACTATTCACGGCAAGCGGGGGGAAAGAGTCATGTGGAGTTATATCATCCCGATTATTACCTTGATCGTCGGCTTGGTCGGCGGTTTTTTCATCGGGGTCTTCTATTTGCGCAAGCAGCTGGAGAAAATGCAAAGCAACCCGGAGATGCTGCAGCAAATGGCCAAGCAAATGGGCTACAATTTGAACAAGCAGCAATTGAATAAAGCGCAAACGATGATGAAAAACCAAAAATGGAAAAAATAGCTCCAGAGCGTTCTGGAGCGCACGCAGCGGCACAACGTTCGGTATGAGTAGGACAGACCAGTACTTGCTAGGGGTGGGCTCGTTCATGACGAACAATAAAGACAAAATTATGGAAGCGGCGATGGGCCTGTTCCATGACCTTGGCTTTCAGGCAACCGGAGTGGAGGAGATTTTGTCCAGCAGCGGCGTCTGTAAAAGCAATTTTTATTATCATTTTAAAAGCAAGGAAGAGCTTGGCGTCAAGGTCATTGAGCGTATGGTACAGCAAATGCGGCGCACGCTGCTGGAGCCCAGTCTCGATAATGTGGAGCTGACGCCGGCGCGACGCATCGAGCGGCTGTTTGAGCAGATGCTCGAATTTTGCGAGGAGCACGGCTTGCGCAAGGGCTGTTTTTTCGGCAATTTATCGTTGGAGCTGAGCGGGCGGTTTGAGGAGCTGCGTAAGCCGCTAAGCTGTTTTTTTACCGAATTGGAGGACAAGCTGACGCGCACGCTGGACGAGGGCTTGCGCCGCGGCGAGCTGACGCTGGGCGGACTTGAGCCGGCCGAGCTGGCTTTGCCGCTCGTATCGCTGCTTCAGGGCGGCGTGCTGCTTGCCAAAACACATCGAGACAGCAAGGCGCTGCGCGATAGCATCCGCCTGCTGCAAGTCTGGATCGGAGAGGGAAGAGGAGTGAGTTATGGCCGCTAGAGAATATAAAAACTCCAGAGTCGCAGAGAACCGGGAGCAGATTGAACAGCATGTGCGGGAGATTTTGCGGCTGATTGGCGAAGACGTCGATCGGGAAGGCCTGCTGGATACGCCGGCGCGCGTGACGCGGATGTACGAGGAGATTTTTGCCGGATACGATGCCGATGTCCGCGAGGTGCTGGGCGTTACGTTTGATGAAAAGCACGAAGAGTTGGTTATCATAAAAGATATTATGTATTTCAGCCAATGCGAGCATCACATGGCTCCGTTCTTCGGCAAGATTCACGTCGGTTATGTGCCGAGCGGCAAGGTTGCTGGATTGAGCAAATTCGCCCGGCTTGTCGATGCGGTAACGCGCAGACTGCAGGTGCAGGAGCGCATTACGTCGGAGCTGGCCGACATTCTTGAGGATGTGCTGAAGCCGCACGGCGTCATGGTGGTCGTAGAGGGCGAGCACATGTGCATGTGCGCCCGCGGCGTCAAGAAATACGGCAGCAAAACGGTCACCTCGGCTGTGCGCGGCACGTTTGCCCGAGATGCGGCGCAACGCGCCGAGTTTCTGTCGCTGCTGCGGCAGGACTAGCAGGACCTGCAAGGCAAGGCGGTACGAGCGCATGCCGTGCTTGATGGCCTGCTCACGGTTTTACAGAGACCCATCCAGAATATTCTGGATGGTTTTTTATTTGAACGAGCCGCCCGCCGCTCCGGGTTTGGCCGCTTGTTGCCGCTTTGGCAGTTATAGTATCCTGTTTATGACATACGCTGTAGATAAGAGCGTTACAGCGTCGCCTGCAGCGGGCGTAAGGCTGGTGAGGCAGGCAGAGCAGGCAGGGCAGGCAGAGCAGGCAGGGCAGGCAGGGCAGGCAGGGCAGGGCAGGAAAGGCAGGCAAGGCAGGCAGGGCAGGCAAGGCAGGAAGGGCAGGCAAGGCAGGCAGAGCAGGCGGGGCAGGCAAGGCAGGCAGGGCAGACAAGGCAGGCAAGGCAGGCAGGGCAGGCAGAGCAGGCAGAGCAGGCAAGGCAGGCAAGGCAGGGCAGGGCAGGCGGGGCAGGCAAGGCAGGCAGGGCAGGCAAGACCAAGGCAGACGGCGCGGTCTGCTGCGTATGCATGGCGGAGGATTTTCACATAACATCAACGGCCCGCGGGGCCATAAGAGGAGCGGCTATATATGGAAGATTTGAGAAAGTGGCGACCCGGCGAAGCGGCTTCCTCCAAGTTCAGCGAAGATCGGGACGAGTTTGAAAAAGATTATGCGCGGCTGATCCAGTCGCCGGCTTTTCGCCGGCTGCAGGGCAAGTCGCAGGTGTTTGGCGCCGGGTCCGGCGATTATTACCGCACGCGGCTGACGCATTCGCTGGAGGTGGCGCAAATCGCCAGAGAGGTGGCGAAGCGGCTGGGACGGACGAATCCTTTTTTGCAGCTGAAGGAGCATCCCGGGCTGGTCATCGACCCGACGGTGGTCGAATGCGCGTCGCTGGCCCATGATTTCGGTCATCCGCCGTTTGGGCATAAGGGCGAAGAGGTGCTGAACCAATTGCTGCTCAGCGAGCATGGCTTGAAATATGAAGGGAATGCGCAAAATTTTCGCATCCTGATGTTTTTGGAGAAGCGGGCGGGCAGCCAGAGTGGGTTGGACTTGACGGCAGCGGTGCTGCTGGGCATTAATAAGTACCCGTTCCTGCTGGAAGAGGAAGGGCGCTTGAAGGGAGCTTATGCTTCGGAATGGGCGGACTTGAAGGAGCTGCGCGAGATGTGGGACATGCCGGACGGCTGCTCGACGCTGGAGGCGCAGCTGATGGATCTGTGCGACGACATCGCGTATTCCACGCACGATATCGAGGATGGCATTCGCGCCGGTAAAATCCAGATGAATGCGACTTTTTTTGAAAATCAGCGGCTGATTCGTCATCTGGTACTGGAAATCATCAACGATCCAAACAATAAAAAATGGGGCTGGGAGCAAGTCGACATCGAGCAGACGGTGCGGCGCGTGCTTGCCGCGTATCTGGAGCAGTGGGAGCGGATTTTCCGCGAATGCAACCGCGAGGAGTCGCGTACCCGCCGGGAGATGAAGGCGCGCTGGGTCAGCTTGTTTGCGCACGGTCTGGATATCGTGGACGATCCGGTCAAGGGCTGGAAGAAGGTCACGTTTGTCAAGGACGGCGCCGAGGATCTGGATCTGCTGCGGACGATGGAGGTTTTGAAAAAGCTCGCTTGGGTGACGCTGATCAAGGATTTTCGCGTGCAGCGGCTGCAGAAGCGCAGCGAAATTATTGTGGAAAGCTTGTGGCACAGCTTTCGCGATCCCGACAAGGGGCAGTGGATTCTGCCGCCTGACTGGATGGACAGCTATGAGCTGCATAAGGCGCGCTGGAGCTGGCCGCGTTTTATCGCCGACTATATTTCGGGAATGACTGACGCTTATGCGGAAAAGGTGTACGCCGAGCTGTTCGCCAGCAAATCCGGCTCGATTTACGAGATGGATTAGCGCGTTTGCGGCGCTGTGGTCTGCGACGCCCGTGGTGACGGCGGCTCCGGCCTTCAAGTGGCGGGACGGACCGGGAAGGCTGGAGCCGGGGAGGTGCATTGGCCGTCGGGTGGAGCCAGGGAGGTGCATTGGCCGCCGGGTGGAGCCGGGAAAACGCCTTGGCGGCGCGTCCGTCCGGTCCGGCGGAGAATGCCGGCCGGACGAGTAGCGGCGTGAGCGGCGAGCGGATTCCCGCTCAGAGGGCTGGCCACTGCAGCTTGCGGGCCGCTTCGAAGCGCCGGCTGACGTAGGGCCAGTCGACGAAACGCCACCAGGCTTCGATGTAGGGGGCGCGGTCCGGGCCGTATTTCAGGTAATAGGCGTGTTCGCTCAGATCCAGCGGCAGCAGCGGGACGGCTCCCCAGTCAGGGGACAGCTGGGCGGTATGAACGATTTCAAGGCGGCGGCGGTGCGCGTTCCAGATCAGGAGCGCCCAGCCGCCGTTTTTTAGTTGATTGACGCGAGCGGTGAATTGCTGCTGGAACTGCTCGAAGCCGCCGAACGTCCGGCCTAGCTCTTGCGCGAGCGGACCGCCAGACAGCGAAGCTCTGCCCGGACGCAAGGTGTGCCAGAGCAGGCTGTGTAGCGCATGCTCGGCGCTATAAGCGGCGCACTCGCGTTCCCGTTGCAGAATAAGCGCCATACTGCTTGTGCGCTGAGCTTCGGCGAGCTGGTGCAGGGCGTGATTTAGCGCCTCTACGACGCTGCGGTGCAGGACGTCGTGGTGCAGCCGTAGCGTCGCTTCGTCGAGGAAGGGCTCCAGCGCGTCATACGCGTAGGATAGGGGCGGCAGGCTATGATAAGCGGCCGGGCTTGCATCGGGGCTGTCCGGCGCTGTGACGGCTTCTGCGGGCATCGGTGCCCACAGCGACGGCGGACCGGCCAGCGGCGCCTGCGGCTCTGGCGCGGTCCCGTGCGCCGGCTCGCCGGGTGCAGCGGCGGTTGACGGGCTGATTGCCGCCAGTGCAGCCAGCCAGCTGCCTTCGCCGGTAGCGCTGGCGGCAAGCTCCGCGGCCGGGATGCGGCCAGCGTGGCGGCTCGGCGCGTGGGCGGGCAGGTGGTCCGAGGCGGAGGCTGAGTGGCTGACTGTGGTGGGGACAGGCGGGCTGTCCGGCGCGCCGGTTGATTGGCGGACTGTGGTGGGAGCAGGCGGGCTGTCCGGCGCGCCGGTTGAGTGGCAGGCTGTGGTGGGAACTGGCGGGCTGTCCGGCGCGGCGGCTGAGTGGCAGACTGTGGTAGGGGCAGGCGGGCTGTCCGGCGCGGAGGCTGAGTGGCAGACTGTGGTGGGGGCAGGCAGGCTGTCCGTTGCGGCGGCTGAGTGGCAGACTGTGGTAGGGGCAGGCGGGCTGTCCGGCGCGCCGGTTGATTGGCGGACTGTGGTGGGGGCAGGCGGGCTGTCCGGCGCGGCGGCTGAGTGGCAGGCTGTGGTGGGAACTGGCGGGCTGTCCGTTGCGTGGGCACGGGCGTTGCCTGATGCAAGGTCCGCAGCGTCGCGTGGAGCACTGTCTCGCGTGAGGCCCGGGGCGTGGGTTGGCGCGAGTCTCGACACGCTGCCCTCAGCGTGGGCATGGGCGCTTCCCGGCGCGAGGCCCGCTGAGCTGCGTGGAGCGCTATCCCGGGCGCTTTCCGGGCAGGCGGCTGGCAGGCTGCCCGGCGCGAGGCCCGCCGTTCCGGCAGCGGGCGCGCGCCCCGGCCCTGCCGCCGCTGCGCCGGGCGGCGGGGCCCAAGCTGCCTCGGAGACGCCGCAGGCGCCGAGGCAGCGGGCTGACTCGCGCTTCAGGTGCGCGAGTATGCTTTGCGCGGCCGGGTCCGCGCCGTGGGCTGCCTGCAGAGCACGCAGGCAGCCCGCGTACGCGCGCGATTGAGCCGCGCATAGCTGAAGCAGGCGCTCGACCTGCGCCTGCACCAGAGCAGCGCCGCGTGGCCCCGCGGCGTCGGCCCAGCGCCGCCATTCGCCGGCGCAACGCGCAAGGCCGGCGAAGGCGGTCGCCCAGCCTTGCAGCGCATCCGCCTCCGGCGGCGTAAGCGGCAGTACGGCGCGGGCCAGCAGCGCCTGATCATTTTCCCGCCATTTATGAATATAAATTTCTTCCAAAAACCGCAACTGCGCGCCGTATTCGCTCTGCATCCGAACGCCTCCCGTATTCGTAACGTTTCTTTCAATATATTCGCGCGGACGAGCGGCTATGTGAGCGCAAAAAAAAGGGTCCCCACAAAAGGGGACCGAGCTATATAGGGAGGAGGAAGGAATACCGATAGTCAAGGCTTGGCGGCAGCAGTCAGCTCCTGCAAAAAACCAAGCGTGCGGTTCACATACGTTTGCGGCTCGGCGCGGTACAGCAGTTCGTGCTGCGCGTTTGGCAAAATCCACAGCTGCGTAGCCGCAGAACCGTGCTGCTTGCCGTAAATCTCTTCAATCATCTCATACGGCGCTTTGTTGTCATCCGTACCGTGAATGAAGAAGAGCGGCATTTGATACGACGTGTTCATCACCTTTTGGTAGGGCACCTGCTGGAGACTGACTCCGTTGAGCAACGGATAGAACAGGCGAACCAGCGGAAGAGAAGGGAACTTGGGCAGATTCACATACTGCCGCATATTATGGTAGAGGGTGTCCGGATTCAGCAAAAAGGTGCTGTCCAGGATCATGCCCGAAATCTCTTTGTCGCTTTGCAAAGCCGCTTGCAGCGCCGTGCCGGCGCCCATTGAAAATCCCCACACGAAGATCGGTCCCGACGACATCTGCTTGGCAAAATCCACAGCCCCGAGCAGCTCCTGCGATTCCTGCACGCCTCCGGTCACAATGCGCTCTCCGCCCGGCTGAACATAGCCGTAATCGAACATCAGCACGTTATAGCCCTGCATATGCAGCTCGCGCGCCAGATTGTACAGCGGAACCCACAGCTCCTCGCGATTGCCGCCGTAGCCGTGCGAGAAAATGACGGTTTTGTCGGAGCTGCCCGGAACGTACCAGCCGTTCAGATGCGAAGTCCCGTTGCGGCTCGGAAACGTGATGTTGTCGTAGGGCAACCCGACGGCCGACATCGGATCGGCATGGAGCGGATCGATATGCGGACGCGCCAGCGTCCAAGCAATATAAGCGTGAAAGGAAAGCGTCATACTCGTAAACAGCACCAACAGCGAAAGCAACGCCGTGTAGAGGTACTTTTTGCGCGATTTGCGTCGGACGAGCGGATAAGAAGCCGTTTGCTCCAAAGGGGGGTGGAGCGCTCCCGTGGTAACAGATGTGGTGGACATGGCGGGTCCCTCCTTGAAGACGGTGCGGGTGAAATCGGCTGATGCAAGAGGAGAGAGGAAAATTGCGGCAATTCGGCGAAATTTTCAGATAATTAATCTCCGTACTTTTATAGTAAGCTGGATGCGCTTTCAAGTCAATTGAAGTACACAATTGTAAGAGGGCTGTAATCGTTCTGTAACACAAAACAAATTATGCCAAAAAGCTGCCGCAAAGGGGCGCGGCTCACTGTCCGGCTTGGCGTTTGCCGGTGGTTGCGGGCTAATCTTCCGGGCGAAACGGATCGGGATTTGCCCTGTCTATCGGCGCTGCCGCGTTGCGTTAGTTGAACTTACCGCGATGGGAAAAGCCGCTGCAGGCTGGCAGGAAAGCCATCGCCAAGCTGGTAAGCGAGCCCGTGCAAGAGTCGGCGACTTGCGATTTTCGGCTTTACGGCTACCGGCGCATTCGGTATACTGAAGATAGTCAGTTTCATATAGTGAAACCAACGAACGAAAGCGGTGGAGCCGATTGGAAGACTCAAAATTAACGGTCCGCGCTGTAGAGCGCGCTTTGGATATTTTGTTATGTTTTACCGATGCTGCCGAGCTGAGCTTGACGGAAATCGCCGGCCGTGCCGAGCTGCATAAAAGTACAGTACACCGGCTGCTCGCTTCGCTGGAGGGCAAGGGCTTCGTCATGCGCGATGCGGCCACGGATAAATACCGGCTGGGCTATCGACTCTGGGAGTTGTCGGCCAATTTGTCCCAAGAGGGCGATCCGAGCGTGCTGCTGCTGCCGGAGATGGAACGGCTACGCGATCAACTGGGCGAGACGATCTCGCTGTATGTGCAGGACGGGCTGGAGCGCGTGCGCATTCAGGCTGTGCAGAGCAACCACGCGATCCGACGGGTCGCGCCGGTTGGCGCGCGCATGCCGCTTTATGTAGGCGCGTCCAGCAAGGTGCTGGTCGCGTTCGCCGATCCGGCGCTGGCCGAGCGGCTGCTGGCGACCAGCGTCTGGCCGGCTGCGCTCGATGGCGAGTCGTTCCGCCAGCAGCTCGCGGAAACGCGTCGGCTCGGCTACGCGACGAGCGTCGAGGAGCGCGAGCCGGGCGCAGCCGCTGTGGCTGCGCCGATTGTCGCGCGCGGCGGACGATGGGTCGCCGCGCTGGCCGTATCAGGTCCAGCTAACCGGCTGACGCTGGACCTGATGCAAGAGCAAGCGCCGCTGATCATGGAAGCGGCGCGGCGCATGGGCACGATGCTGCGTTAAGCGGCATCGTGTTTTTTTGAGGCTGCCTGGCTTTGCAGCAGCCTTGTTCGGGCGGCTGCCCCGCGCCGCCATGCCTGCCCGCGAAACTCCCTCGCACGCAATCACCCCGCGCCGCTGCGTCTTCGCGCTCTACCCGCTCGTACCCCGTCTTGGACGGCCTTCCAGCCCGTGCACCGCGCCTCCACCGATCTTGGCCCGGCTCTAACGGTTGGGCGTTCCGCCCTACGGTCATACTAGGAGAGTGAAGGCACAACAAAGGGGGCACACCGTCATGCGCAAAGCGGCATCCATGCTGGCGATTTGGATCAGTCTGGTCAGCAATATCGTTCTGACAGCGCTCAAAATCGCCGTCGGCCTGCTGTTTCACAGCCAGGTGCTGGTCGCCGACGGCATTCACAACGCGGGAGACGTTATCGCCACAGCCACCGCGTACAGCTCGATGCGCGTATCGGCGAAGCCCGCCGATGCAGAGCATCCCTACGGCCACGGGAAAGCAGAGGTGCTTGGCGCGCTGATTGTCGCGATCATTCTCGGCGCTGCCGCCCTCTACATGGGCTATCACGCCGTTCACGCCTTGTTCGAGCCGCCGTCTGCGGCCCATCTGCTGGCCTTTGTCGCCGCGGTCGTCTCGCTCGTCTGGAAGCAGGCGCTGTTCGTCTATACGGTGCGCGCCGCCCGCGCTGCCAACAGCAAGGGGCTGCTTGCTACGGCTTACGACCATCTGGCCGATGTGTATGCGTCGATTGCCGCTTCCATCGGCATCGGTCTGGCCCTGCTCGGAGACCGCTACGGCGTGGGCTTGCTCGCCTACGGCGATCCGGTGGCCGGGCTGATCGTGTCGGCGCTCGTGCTGAAGCTGGCTTATGGCATGGGGCGCGAAGCGTTCGAGGTGCTGATGGAAAAAAGCGTCGAGCCGGCCCGCATGGCGCAATACGCCGCGCTCATCCGCACGGTGCCCGAGGTGAAGCGCATCGATCGGCTGCGCGCGCGCGAGCACGGCCACTACATTCTCGTAGACGCCCGGGTGGGCGTACCCGGCACGCTGACGATTCAGGAGGGGCATGACATCAGCCGCACGATCAAGCGGACGATCATGGAAGCAAGCGGCGACGTGGATGAGGTGCTGGTCCATTTGAATCCGTGGTATGAGCAGGAAACGGGCAACCGGTCGGAGGAATCGGCGGAGCTTTGAACGCCGCGGCACCGCCAATGATGCCAAAAAAAGCGTCTGGATGCTGCCTAAGGGCAGGTCCAGACGCTTTTTGCATGCCGGATTCCAGGGAATCGGCGGATTAGTTTTTCTCGGCGATGATTTGGCGCAGAACGGTTTGCAGGATACCGCCATTGCGATAGTAGTCCACATCGACCATGCTGTCCAGACGAACAAGCGCCTGGAAGTCGAACGAGCTACCGTCTTCGCGCGTAGCGGTTACTGTTACCGTTTGACCTGGCTGAACTTCGTTGCTCAGACCTGTGATGTCAAACGTCTCGCGGCCCGTAATGCCAAGCGATTTCCAGCTGTGGCCTTCGGTGAATTGCAGCGGCAGAACGCCCATGCCGACGAGGTTGCTGCGGTGAATCCGCTCGAAGCTTTCGGCGATAACGGCTTTGACGCCCAGCAGGAACGTGCCTTTGGCCGCCCAGTCGCGGGAGCTGCCTGTGCCGTATTCTTTGCCGGCGATGACGACGAGGTTTTGACCTTGGTCTTGATATTGCATCGAAGCGTCATAGATCGACATGACTTCGCCGGTAGGCAGGTAAGTCGTAACGCCGCCTTCGGTGCCTGGAGCAACCTGGTTGCGGATACGGATGTTGGCGAACGTGCCGCGCATCATAACTTCGTGGTTGCCGCGGCGGGAGCCGTACGAGTTGAAGTCTTCTTTTTTCACGCCATGCTCGATCAGATACGTACCCGCAGGGCTGTCGACCTTGATGTTGCCGGCCGGGGAGATGTGGTCCGTTGTGACCGAATCGCCCATGAGCGCCAGCGTTTTTGCGCCGCGGATGTCCTTGATGTCGTCCAGCACCGTACCGAGGTCGGTGAAGAACGGAGGCTCTTGAATGTAAGTCGAGTTTTTGTCGAACTCGTACAGATCGCCTTCCGGAACTTCGATGGCGTTAAAGCGCTCGTTGGCGCGGAATACGTTGCTGTATTTGTCGCGGAACATTTGCGCGTTGATCGCTGTGCCCAGCGCTTCCTGAATTTCCTGGTTCGTAGGCCAGATGTCCTTCAGGTAGACCGGCTGGTTGCTTTGATCGTAGCCGATCGGTTCATTGGCCAGATCGATGTTGACCGTGCCTGCGAGCGCGTAAGCGACGACCAGCGGCGGCGAAGCCAGATAGTTGGCTTTGACCTGCGCATGCACGCGACCTTCAAAGTTCCGGTTACCGGAAAGCACGGCAGCAACCGTCATATCGTTGTCGGCAATCGTTTTGCTGACTTCGTCAGGCAGCGGACCGGAATTGCCGATACAAGTGGCGCAGCCATAGCCGGCCACGTGGAAGCCCAGCGCCTCGAGCGGCTCGAGCAATCCGGCTTTCGTCAGATACTCGGTGACGACGAGGGAGCCCGGCGTGAGGGAGCTTTTTACGTAAGCAGGCTTTCTCAGACCGCGAGCGACTGCTTTTTTGGCTACGAGTCCGGCGCCGAGCATAACGCTTGGGTTGGACGTATTCGTACAGGACGTAATCGCTGCGATGACGACAGCGCCCGTGCCCATTTTGACCGTTTCGCCATTGGCATACTCCACGTTGTTGACTTCGGCGATTTTCTCTTCGGAGAGGCCGTAGCCGCCTTTGTCGATTGGCGTGCGGATGATCGAGTTGAACGCTTCTTTCATGTTGGTCAGCTCAACGCGGTCTTGCGGACGTTTCGGACCGGCAAGGCTTGGCACCACGGCGCCGAGATCAAGCTCGATCACGTCGGTGAACACAGGGTCAGGCGTGCTGTCTGTGCGGTACATGCCTTGCGCTTTATAGTAAGCTTCGACGAGCGCGATTTGCTCTTCGTCGCGGCCAGTGCTTCTCAGGTAGTTCAGCGTTTCATGGTCAACCGGGAAGAAACCAACTGTTGCGCCATATTCAGGAGCCATGTTGGCTACTGTCGCACGGTCAGCCAGCGAGATGTTGCTCAGGCCAGGGCCGTAGAACTCGACGAATTTGCCGACAACGCCTTTTTTACGCAGCATTTGCGTAACCGTCAGCGCAAGGTCGGTCGCTGTAGCGCCTTCGGCCAGATTGCCGGTCAGCTTGAAGCCGATGACTTCCGGAGCGACGAAATAAAGCGGTTGGCCGAGCATGCCGGCTTCCGCCTCAATGCCGCCTACGCCCCAGCCGACAACGCCAAGACCGTTGATCATCGTTGTATGGGAGTCGGTGCCGACGAGGGAATCCGGGTACACGACGGTTTCGCCGTCAATGGTTCTCGTTGCGGCCACGGATGCCAGATATTCAAGGTTTACCTGATGCACGATGCCGGTTGATGGAGGTACGGCGCGGAAATTGTCGAAGGCCGTTTGCGCCCAACGCAGGAAACGGTAGCGCTCCTCGTTGCGTTCAAACTCCAGATTGATGTTGATGTCCAGCGCGTCCGGGGAACCGAAAGCGTCAACCATAACGGAGTGGTCGATGACGAGGTCGACCGGCACGAGCGGGTTGATCCGTTTCGGATCTCCGCCTTCGCGGGCCATCGTCGCGCGCATAGCTGCCAGATCGACGACAACCGGAACGCCGGTGAAGTCCTGCAGCACGATGCGGGCAGGGATGAACGGAATTTCTTTGTTATCGTCGCGGCCGTTGGCCCAGCCGGCGATTTGCTTGACGTGCTCGCTGGTGATCGCTCTGCCGTCGAATTGACGGACAGCGGCTTCGAGTAGCACCTTAATGGAGAACGGCAGGTTACTGATGGTGCCGTTGCCTTGGCTTTCGAAATCGGGCAGGCTGTAGTACTGATACTCTTTGTTTCCGACGCTAAGCTGCTTGCGAACGGAAAACGCGTCCTTTTGAGACATGAACAATTCCTCCTTGAATGCAATCTGCTTCTTCTCGATTAGTTTCATCTAATGAAACTCAATTTCAAAAAATCCTCACCTTTAAGTATAGCGGTTTGACCAGTCGCCGTAAAGGATTAATTGCGCTTATAGTCCTACAAATTTACTGCTCGCCTGCCTGAAAGCGCCGGCAGCGTCCCGTAGTAGAGTTTCCTAAAATCGCGTTATTACAAGCGGCAATCATGTTTGCCGGATTTTTCTCATATATTGGAATCAATTCTCATCTGCGGAGCAGCATGTCCGCCGATCGGGGCCGCGCTGCTGCGCAGCAGCCTTCGGCTGCGGATTTCATGAGGGAGGTAACGGAATGTCCTGGAAAACTGCGCTCTATCATTATGTCTATGCCAAAAATCAGGCGGAGTTGGAGGGGCGCGCCGAGCCGATGGCTCCCTATGTCGCCGATGCCGGGTTCCTGCGCGACCAGCAGCAGCGGCTGGCCCGACTGGCCGACAGCCTGCGCGAGCGCGGCGCGCGGCCGCTGCGCTGCGAAACGAAGCTGCGGCTGGCCGGAGTCAAGGAAAGCGGCGGCGGCATCGTCGCCGACATTGAGCTGCGCCGCAGCCTGCTGTACCGCATCGGTACGGTCGAGCATACTGAGGAGCGGGCCGAGCCTGAGCGGCTGACGCTGCGCGAAGAGGACGGCCGTTGGCGGATTCGCGGTCTGGAGAGCCGCTTGTCCGAGCGTCAGACGCCGCCGGGCGGGCGCGCCGGTATTTTTCCGCCGTTTGCCGAGCCCGCTCTCCGTTCGCCTTCCCTTCCTTATATTAACTATAGTATACTCAACACCGGGGAACCGCCTTCCCGCAATCCCGGATATAACCGGGCCAAAGCGGTGGCGTATGCCGAGCGCTGGTGGAATTCGGCCAATCCCGCTTATTTGACTTTTGAGGTCGATTGCACCAATTATGTCTCGCAATGTCTCTTTGCAGGGAAAGGCGCGATGGACTATACTGGGAAAAGGGAAGCGGGCTGGTGGTATGCCGGCAAGCAAGGCGGTCAGGAGCTGTGGAGCTACAGCTGGGCTGTTGCGCACAGCCTGCAGGCTTATGCGGTCGGCCGCCGGTCGATTTTCCACGGTGAAGCGGTGGAGCGCCCCGAGATGCTCGTGCCCGGCGACATCATCAGCTATGATTGGGACGGAGACGGACGGTATCAGCACAATGCGATTGTGACGGCGCTGGACGCCGGCGGCATGCCGCTGGTCAATGCGCATACCTATAACAGCCGCGCCCGGTATTGGGAATACCGCGACTCGCCGGCATGGACGGAGCGGACCCGGTACGCCTTCGTGCGGATTGCCGACGAATAAACGAGGAAATGACATATAGATGGAGGTACGGCATGGACCGTAAAATACGAGTAGGTCTGATCTACGGAGGCAAATCCGGAGAGCATGACGTGTCGCTGCAAACCGCGCTGGCGGTCATCAAGGCGATGGATTTTGAAAAATATGAAATTACCCCCTTTTACATAACGAAGATGGGCGAGTGGCGCAGCGGAAGTCCGCTGCCCGGTCCGGTGGACGGAGTCAAGGCGCTGACCTTCGAAGCGGGGGCGGCCGGCGGAGAAGCGTCATTTGCGCTTGCTCCGATTTTTGGCGCTTCCGGCGCGGCTGCCCGTCTGGACGTGGCGTTGCCGCTTCTACACGGCACCTTCGGCGAAGACGGCACGATTCAAGGCTTGTTCGAGATCGCCGATATTCCTTATGTCGGCACCGGCGTGCTGGCCTCCGCCGTCGGTATGGATAAAGTGATGATGAAGAAGGTTTTTGCCCAGGAAGGACTTCCGCAGTGCGTGTTCCGTCATTTCACGCGGACGCAGTGGGAGCGGAACCAGGAGTATTTATTGACGGAGACTGAGGTGTCCATCGGTTACCCGTGTTTTGTCAAGCCGGCCAATCTCGGCTCCAGCGTCGGCATTTCCAAGGTGCGCAACCGCGAGGAACTGCTTGATGCCGTCAGCTTTGCGTTCCGATACGACCGCAAGGTCATTATTGAAGAGAACATCGACGCGCGCGAGATCGAAGTCAGCGTGCTCGGCAACGACGAACCGATGGCTTCGGTGCCGGGCGAAGTCGTATCGTCGAATGAATTTTATGATTATAAAGCCAAATATATCGACGGCAAGTCGGCCATGATCATTCCCGCCGATGTTCCCGCCGAGCTGGCAAAACAGCTGCAGGAGCTGGCGATTCGCGCGTTTCAGGCGATTGACGGCAGCGGCTTGTCGCGGGTCGATTTCTTCGTCGGCAAAACCGACGGCAGCATTTACGTCAACGAAATCAACACGATGCCGGGCTTTACCCCGTTCAGCATGTATCCCCTGCTGTGGAAGGAGTCGGGCAAGCCGTACCGCGAGCTGCTTGACGATTTGATCCGCCTGGCGCTGGAGCGGCATGAAGCGAAGCAGCGCATCCAATATACTTTTGATGTGGAGTAGATGAAGATGGGATTTGAAACCGAATTTAACTCCGTGTGCAAATTCAAATCGGAGCAGGAGCTTTATGAGCTGCTGGAGTACGGCCGCGGCAAAATGGTCAAAAGCGGCTTCCGCGTCTATCCGACCGGGCAAAAGGTCATCGCCTACACGCCGGACAATCAGGCAATTGCCATCGTTAAGATCGTTGCTTCGATCGCCGAAATCAATTTTCAGGGCGAAGAAGTGACGCAGGTGGAGATGGAGCTAGTGCGTCGCCTGAGCGATGAAGAGGCGCGCGTACAGACGGCGTTGGCCGACGAGATGTTTTTTGGCGAGCGGGCTTAAGGTGAAGGCAAGAAGAGAGGAAGCGAAGGGGCATTTCCGTTGCGGCGGGAGTGCCTTTTTTGCGTGGAAATGGGCGGATCTGTAAGGTCGGACAGCAGCTGCATGGCCGCCAAGCGGGCGTCCGGTTTGCATAGTTCTGGCAGCGCGGGGAGACGCTAACGATGGACGATAACTATCGGAACAAATTGCTGGGGGGCTTTATTGATGATTGTGCGCTTGGGGTACGTTGCGATGTCTATGGAGGTGAAGAACGCTTCGCCGTCCAAAACGATGACCGCTACCGCGTTCGGCAAGCTGGGCGACCGGGAAGCGGCCATTCGCAAGCTGGAACGCATTGCCGCCGAAAATTTGCACAACACGCTGCGGCTGCTGCGCCATAACCGGGCTCACGACATCCATGTGTATCGCTTTTCGTCGAAGCTGATTCCGCTGATCGGACACGAGCTGCTCGAAGGCTGGGACCCGTTTCCCGCGTTGCGGGAAGGATTTGCCGAAATCGGGCAGTATGTGCGGCAGCATCATATGCGCGTGAGCTTTCACCCCGATCATTTCACGGTGTTGAGCACGCCGCGTCTGGAGGTGCTGGGCAAGTCGATTGCCGATCTGGAGCGGCATGTGGCGATGCTGGAGGCGATGGGGCTGGGCACGGAGGCCATGTGCAACATTCACGTTGGCGGCACGTACGGCGATAAGGCGAAGGCTGGCGAACGGTTCGTGAAAAATTTCGGCAAGCTCCGCCCCGAGGTGCGGCGCCGCATGACGCTGGAGAACGACGACAAGACGTTCACGGCGCTGGAGACGCTGGAGCTGGCCGAGCGTGTGCGCGCTCCGCTGGTGCTCGATATTCACCATCATGAGGTGAATCCGGGAAGCGAAAGCGCCGCCGAGCTGTGGCCGCGCATTCAAGCGACGTGGGCCGGGCGCGGCGGGGCCGTCGAAGCGGCCGGAGCCGATCGGGGGGACGCCGGAGGGCGGCCGGAGACGGCGGAGCGCGCTGCGGCCAGCGGTGCGTTCGCCGAGGCTGAGGCGGGAGCGGGAGCGGCTAGGGGCGCTGTGGCTGTAGCCGCGCCACCGCGGAGCGGTGAAGCTCAGCCGGCAGAGGACGTTGCCGGGCTGCCGCGCGGCTCAGGCGGGCTGCCGCCGAAAATCCACGTCTCCAGCCCGAAAAGCGAAAAAGACCCGCGCAGTCACGCGGATTATGTCGAAGCCGGGCCGCTGCTTGCTTTTCTGCGGGAGATTGCGCCGTCAACGCCGCGGCTCGACGTGATGATTGAAGCTAAAATGAAGGACGGCGCGCTAGCGCGGCTCATGGACGATTTACGGCAGCAGGCAGACGTCACGCCCCTTGATCAAGCCAGCTTTGAGCTCAAAGCTTGAAAAGTTTGGGAAAATGGAGTACTTTGAAGAGTGGGAATGTTCAAGTACAATCCATAGTCGAGAGGGGCTTTCTGAAGCTATGAGTCAACTGTTGCAAGGAAAAAATATAGTGGTCATGGGTGTGGCCAACGACCGCAGCATCGCTTGGGCGATTGCTCAATCGCTTGCCGCGCAAGGAGCTACGCTCGCTTTTACATACGAGAACGAACGGGTGGAAGAACGCGTCCGCAAGCTGGCCGCAACGATTCCCGGCTCGGTGATGCTCCCGTGCAACGTGACGTCGAATGAGGAAATCGATGCGTTGGCGGCAGCGCTCAAGGAGCAGTTCGGCACGCTGCACGGCCTTGTGCACAGCATCGCCTTCGCCAAGGGCGAAGAGCTCGAAGGCATGTTCGTTGACACGTCGCGCGACGGCTTTGCACTGGCGCACGACATTAGCGCGTATTCGCTCGTGGCAGCGGCGCAGCGCCTGTATCCGCTGATGACGGAAGGCGGCAGCATCGTCACGATGACTTACCTCGGCGCCGAGCGCGCGATGAAGAACTACAATGTGATGGGCGTAGCCAAAGCCGCTCTCGAAGCGAGCGTCCGCTATCTGGCCGCCGATTTGGGCCAATTCAACGTGCGCGTCAACGGCATTTCTGCCGGTCCGATCCGCACGCTGGCTGCGAAGGGCATCAAGGATTTCAACTCGATCTTGCGTCAGGTGGAAGAGAAAGCGCCGCTGCGCCGGACAACGGAAACCGCCGAGGTAGGAGACACGGCCATGTTCCTGATGAGCCAGCTGTCCAGAGGCATCACAGGCGAAATTATTTACGTAGACGGCGGTTACCACATCGTCGGCATTTAATCATTCGCGGCGATTTTAGCCGCAGCATGCATTCCATCCCGTCAGTCGGCGGGGTGGAATTTTTTTTGTAGTACGAATCGGAATTTTGGAATATAATGGAATTTACCACGACGGGATGAGTCTGGCGGAGAGGAAGGATGGATTTAAACAGTGGTCAATACCGGACAAGCTAAAAAAGCTTATAAATATCGTTAAATTTCGCTGGAAAACAGGGCGGAAAATATTTACTGACAAATTTCGTTATGGTATGATTTGAAGTATCTATATCTAATCCAAAAGACCTTTTTTTAGGACTATGTACCCACTAACATTTTTGCCAGAAAACGGTTTTGAGCGGTATGAGGATGGAAATCATTTTGGTTCGGAAAGGTGAAGCTGCACTTATGAAAAGACGGGTCTCTTTGCTGGTCATCTTTACTCTGATTTTTCAGCTGGCCGCTGTGTTTGCGCCGGCAGCCTTTGCTACATCGTCCGTGCAAGGACCTGTAGCGCCTTCGAGCGTTACGGCTCAGGTGTATGGAGCGGATGAAGATTCCGCGCAAATCCAGTGGAGCGGCGTGGCCGGAGCAGCCGGCTATAAGCTGTACCGTTCCAAGAGCTCTGGTTCGGGCTATGAGCTTGTGCCCGGGGGGACGGTGACGGGGGCCGTGTACGGTCTGGTCGATCCAGCCGCACCGGGAACACTTAGCTCCGACGTCCGGTATTACTATGCCGTAGCGAGCTTTTGGCCAAACGGCCAGGAATCGGCTTTGTCCAAGAAAGTTAGCGTAGTATTCAAAAAGAATACGGCGTCCGTTCCAGGTAGCCTGCGGCTGACCAACGAGCGCAACGTCGTGTCGCTCACATGGGGCGCTGCGGCCAATGCGGTTGAATACCGCATTTACCGCGCTTCGGACAAAGATGGACCGTTCACGCAGCTGGCGGCCGGGCTGAGCGCAGATACGACTGCTTACGTCGATGCGAGCTTTGCTCAATTGGCAGTGCCTGTGAACAGCGCGTATTACTACGCAGTAACCGCCGTTAACAAATACGGCACCGAAACGGCAAGATCGGGCCTTGCCGGCACGACGAAGAAAGCCCCTGCAACTCCGGGACTGCCCGTGGCTCAGTTGATCGGCGACACCATTCAAGTACAGTGGCCGGTGGTAGAAGGCGTTTCTAAATTTGAGCTTACTCGCTCAGTCAAAACGAACGGTCAAATGGTTGTTGACCAGCAGTGGACGGTGGACGGCACCTCTTATTCCGACGTGCTCACGCCACAATATTTGCCAAACGATCTGGTGTATTACTACAATGTTAAATCGGTTGACGAGGTGGGTAATGAATCCTCGGCCTCTCGTACCGTAACCGTCGTTGTACCGAAAAATATTGCCTATGCCCCCAAATCGGTCAAAGCGGTCAATATGGATGAAGTGGTAACGGTATCTTGGGCGCTTACAGCCAATGCCGTTAAATACAACGTCTACCGCTCGATGAGCAAGGACGGCCCTTACCAGCTGATCGCCGACGGCGTACCGGCTACGCAGGACCGGATCGTTGACAACAGCTATGAAAAAGTGATCGTTTCCGCAAGAACGAATCTGTATTACGCAGTCACGGCAATCAATGCGTTCAATATCGAATCGTCCAAATCCTCGGTCCGCGTGGTGACGGTGAAGCCGCCTAAGGCGCCGGACGTATTTACCGCCCAATATCAGAATGGCACCATCGTGCTGAATTGGTCGGATGTGGAGGATGCGTCTTCCTACAAAATCTATCGCTCAACCGATTCGAAAACCGGGTTCCAGCCGGTCAGCGGCCCGCTTTCGGCAACGACGTTTGTGCATGATTTGCAGCAGCAGGATTCCCCTTCGGATATCCGCTACTACTATGCCATTTCCGCTACGGATCAGTTCGATAACGAATCGTCTCTGCTGAAAAAGGTCGGCGTCACGGTTCCCAAAACGATTCCGTACACGCCTTCCAAGGTAAAAGCATACAACAACGCCAATGTGATCAACCTGACCTGGGCGGCTGCCAAAAACGCAGTCTCTTACAAGGTTTATCGCTCCACCTCCAAGGATGGCACCTACGAGCTGGTACTTGATCATGTGACCGATCTTTCGTTCCAAGACACGTATTTCGCTCAATATCGCGTGCAAGCCAACACGAATATTTACTATCGGGTGACTGCGGTCAACCGTTTCGGCACCGAATCGGTCAAAAGCGGAGCCACCTACGTGACGATTCGTCCGGCTGCGGGCCCAACCGCGTTCGGGGCTCAAGAGGTTCAGGGCTCCGTGCAACTCGTCTGGTCGCCGACGTTTGGGGCAACAGGCTACAACGTCTACCGTTCCACACAGCTTCTTACAGGCTATGAGCTGCTGAACGATACGCCGCTGACTGCGGCTCAGTTCACAGACACAACTGCCGGAGATACGATCGCTCAAGACACGACGTATTACTACGCGGTTGCTTTCATCGACAAAACCAATCACGAGTCGTTGCTTTCGCAGAAAGCGACGGCGCTTGTTCATCCGCAGCCGGTAGCTGCTCCGTCGGCCGTGTCCGCCGAAGCTGCCTCCGACCGGAGCGTGACGGTGACGTGGACCGCTGCTCCGGGCGCTGCTGCCTACAATATCTACCGCGCAGCGGGCAGCGCTGCTGCCGTGCTGGCTGGCACCATCCAAGCCGACGATGAGCTGGTATTTACAGACAGCTCGTATGTCCAAGCGCAGCTCCCAGGCGGCGTGGAGCTCACGTATTCCGTGAGCGCGGTTAAAGCCAACGGGCTTGAGTCCGCCAAATCGGCCGCTGCCGTAGTCGTGCTGGGCGCAACCAGCCTGCTGACCAACGGCGACTTCTCGGTAGCCGGAGCAAGCGGCGTTGCCGAAGGCTGGACCGGCGATGCAACGCCTGGCGTAACCGGCGTCCAATACGCCGTTAACGACCAGCAGGGGCTCGGCAAGTCTCAGCATATTCAGGCTTCGGGTCTGTGGGACGGCGCCGGTGCGCTGGTCTATCAGAACGTAGCCGTTCAGAGCGGTCAACCGTTTTCGCTGAGCGGCCAGCTGGCCGTGCAGAGCGCAGATAAAGCGAAATTCCAGCTTTACATGGATTTTTACGATAGCCAGAATAACTGGGTAGGCTTTACGATTAAGGATTACGCAGGCGTCAGTGCGGAATTTGGCAGCATCGGCGTTGCCGGCACTGTACCGGCGTCGGCTGTGCGGGCTAAAGTCAGTCTGGTTGCCCGCGGAACGGACGCAGGCGGCACGTTATCGGCAGATGTGGCCGGCTTGAAGCTGGTCTACCTGCCGGCTGCTGAACAAGAGGCGCCAATCGTTGTCGACAAGCTGCCTAAGGGCAATGCGCAAACTGCCGGCACTCGTGTCATCAGCATTGTGTTTAATGAAAATATCCTTAGAGGCCCGAACTTCGGCGGCATCAGCTACGTCGTTCAGGGGCAGGCCGTAACCCCGGCGATTACCGTCGATCCGACGTCGATCAAGGTTCAGCCGGCTGACGTGGGCTTCCAGCCAAACGGACAGATTCAACTGGATATTCCGCAAGGCGCGTTTACTGACTTGGCCGGCAACCTGTCGCCGCAGGTCAGCTATTCGCTGGATGCTGTAACGGCTGCATCCGAAGTAAATCTGATTACGAACGGTTCGTTTGAAAAAGCGGGCGATGTGCAAGGAACGGCAAGCGGCTGGACGAAGGTTGTTTCCCAGGGAGCAACCGACAGAACGCAGATTGTTGCGCAGCCGGTTACCTCGGGCGCTTCCGCGCAGCGCATTGCCGCTGACGGATTGCCGCAGGACGGCGTGGCGATGATCTATCAATACGTGCCGATTGAAGGCGCGCGCAAATATGCCTTGATTGGCGATTTGCAGGTGCAAGCTCTCAATCATGCCAAAATTCAACTCTATGTCGATTATTTCACCGCCGACGGTCAATGGACCGGAGGAGATGTGAAGGACATTTCAGGCGTAACCGCAGGCTACAAGCAGGTTACTGCCGATTTGAATCCGCCGGCTGCAGCGTCCTCGGCGAAGATTCACGTCATCCTGCGGGCGACGGCAAATGGCGGTAGCGGAGAAGCTTATCTCGACAGGCTGCGACTCCTGCTGGATACGGCACTGTTGACCAACGCAGGCTTTGAAGCGGAGCTTGGTGGAGACGGAAGCATTCAGGGCTGGCAGACGGTCATTTCCCCGGATGCTACGGGCTCCGTACAGTTGGAAAGCGAGCACGTGCCTAGCATGAACGGCTTGCAGGCGCTCAAAGTATCCGGTTCGGCGATGTCCGAAGGCAGCGTTGTGATGCTGTATCAAACGATTCCGGTTGCAGGCGGACAGCGTTACGCGATGAGCGGCAACTTCCACGTTGTCGATCTGGTGAACGCCAAGGTGCAGTATTATATCGACTTTTACGATGCCTCCGGCCAGTGGGCTGGCGGAACCGTAAGCGAGATCACCGCG
This sequence comes from Paenibacillus athensensis, assembly GCF_004514475.2. Lineage (GTDB taxonomy): Bacteria > Bacillota > Bacilli > Paenibacillales > NBRC-103111 > Paenibacillus_AL > Paenibacillus_AL athensensis. Next base: position 307,600 of record NZ_MYFO02000003.1, read on the forward strand.
CCGGATGCGAACGTTCACGATTATGCACTCAAATACGATGTGTTTACGACGCCGGCCAATGCCGCTTCGGCCAAGGTCCACCTGATCTTGCGCGCGACAGGCAGCAACGGCTCCGGTCTCTACTATGCCGACGGTCTGGATATCGCGTTGTACGACGCGCAAAGTCAATTGAAGCCAGCGGTGCAAGCTGCGGTTCCGCAAAACGACAGCGCTCAGATTGCTTTGAATCAGCCTGTTGTGCTGACATTTGATAAAGCCGTAACTGCTTACGATTTCTATGACGAAATTTCAGTCAAAGCGGGCAATGCCGCTGCTGCGATTGTAAAAAGCGTTAACGGAGCGGTACTGACGATCCAGCCTGCTTCCGGTGCATGGGAGCCGGGTACGGCCTATACGGTGACGCTGCCGTCCGGCGCTCTGCGCGACGTTGCCGGTCGCGGAACGAATGAAGCTTACGAGCTTCATTTCACAACGATGCTGGATCCGATGGGCTCGGTGCTGCTGAACGGCGATTTCGAGCAGGGAGCCGATTCGGAAGGCGTAGGCAGCGGCTGGCAGCATGTGGTTTCTCCGGGTGCTGCGGCAGAGTTTGCCGTTGTGAGCGACGAGCATACTGCAGGCAGCCTGGCGCAAAAAATCACCGCTAGCGGCCTGCCAAATGACGGCGTGGCGATGATTTATCAGCTGGCTCCGGTGAGCAGCGGCCAGAAATATAACCTGATCGGCAGCATCAATGCCGTTCAGCTGCAGGACGCCAAGATTCAACTGTACGTTGACTTCTTTAATGCCAACAACGAGTGGGTCGGAGGCAGCGTGAAGGAGCTTACTGCAACGACAAACGGTTTTGTCAATGTGCAGGATAGCTGGACGACGCCTGCGGGCGCAGCCTTCGCCAAGGTGCATACGATTTTGCGGGCTACGGCGGAGCAGGCATCCGGCACGATCTATGTCGATGGCTTGAGTCTGAAAGCCGACACCAATCTGTTTGTGAACGGCAGCTTTGAATATGGCGCATTGGGCGCCGGTACAGCAGACGGCTGGCAGAAAGCCATAACGGAAGGCGCTGCCGACGACATTCAGGTCGTCAGCGGGCCGGTGGCCGAAGGCGGCAAAGCGCAGCAGGTAGCGGCAACGGGGCTGGCCAACGGCGGCGTGGCGATGGTTTATCAAACCGTTCCGGTTCAAGGCGGCAACGCCTATCTGCTGAAAGGCAGCTTCAACATCGCTACACTGAACGACGCCAAGGTGCAGCTATATGTTGACTTCTACACAGCCGACTATCAGTGGGTTGGCGGCAGCGTTCAGGAATTGACGCAGACGACGAATGGTTACGCACAGGTGCAGGATCAGCTATCCGCTCCGGCTAACGCGGCGCTGGCCAAGGTGCATGCGATTTTGCGGGCAAATGGCGACAACGCCGGTGGTGTTTTCTACGTCGACAATATGCAATTGCAGGCCAACTGATAAGGTATAATAGAGCCTTTGTTACCCATAAGCTGAAGCCCCGATTCGGGGCTTCAGCTTATGATATCTAAAAATCTCCAAATCGAGAGGAGCCGGCGCCTTGAACAGCGAAGATAACACCTATGGCAAGCGATCGGCCAAACATGGAAGGCCCGGACGCCAGAGCAATCGGCGGATGGCTTATCGCAAGCTGCTGCTTACAATTGCTGTTTTGGTTGCGGTTTCAGTCGGCGTATACGGCCTCGGCTCGATCAAGGGCATAACGACCGAGGAAGTCTTTTATGGCAGTCCGCTGCTGATTCGTCTGGCCGAGAAGCTGTATCCCGAAAGCTTGAGCATTCCGTATAAAGGCAAGAGGATCGCCGACCGGGAGGTGCGTATTGAAGATCCGATGTACTCGGGGGGAACGTTAACGTATACCGAATCTCCCGATGCGCGTATTGAAGTAACCTTTGTCGGAAGCCGCATTGTCTGGAACGGGCTGCGGGGCAATTACAGCGGGCAATCCAAGGTATATCTGGACGGTCAGCTGCTGCAAACGATTGATTTATATTCGCTGGAGGCGCAGCCGCAGGCAGAGATTTTTGCCAGCGATTGGCTGACGAGCGGCTGGCATACGCTGCAGCTGCAAGCGACCGATCAAGCCAATCCGGCCTCGCTGGGCCATGTCTTGTCGCTGGACTATTTTCTCGTGACAACGTCGGACGGCGAGCAGCGTCTGGAAGACGCAGACCCGCTGGTCAAATATATTCATCCGAATCATTATTACTATTTGCAATTCCTGTTTCGCAAAACTTTGCACATGCTCATGTATTTTACGTTCACCTCATTGCTGATGTTTGGGATCAGGGCGGCTGCCAAAGGTCGCTATTTATGGCTGGGGCCGGCTGCGCTGCTGCTGGTCGCCTGCGCTGACGAATACCATCAGGCGTTTATCCCGGGCCGCACGCCAAGCTTTGAGGATGTGTTAACAGATTCAATCGGCATTGTGCTCGCTGGCATCTTGTGGGGGCTGCTGCTTAGGAATAAAAGGCGACACGCTGGGGGGGATCTACCGTGAATTATGCCAGACGATTGCTACTGCTTATAACGATGGACATTGCGCTGATCTGGTCGAGCCTGTCTTCCGCTTACATTTTTCGTTTTCAGGGCGAGGTTCCCCGAATGTATTGGGACCAATTGCTCGACTACGCGCTAATCTGCTCGGTGCTCGTGCCTGTATGCATGTATATTATTAAAGCTTATCGGCACGTGTGGGAGTATGCCAGCATCCGCGAGCTGCTGACGATTGTGCAGGTCATTTTTATTACGCAAGCAGCGGCTTACCCGCTGACCTATTTGCTCAGCGGCTCCGTGGTGCCGATTTCCGTCTACGTGCTGTCGCTGGAGACGATGATCATCTTGATTGGCGGCATTCGGTTTGCCAGTCGGCTTATCCGTTGGCGGCTGGACCTGCGCCGGGGCAAGCCTTATCGGGCGCTTATTGTTGGCGCGGGCAGCTGCGGCCGGCTGATCGCTACCGAATTACAGCGCAATCAGGCCTCGCAAATGAATCCGATCGGGTTCATCGACGACGATGTTAATAAAAAGGGACTGATCGTAGCCGGCTTGCCGGTTTTTGGCGGCCGTCAGGTGCTGCAGGAGACTGTGCAGGCGATGGGCGTGCACGAAATTATTATTGCGATGCCGTCGGTTAGCCGCCAGCAGCTTTCGGCGATCATCGAGATGGGCAAGACGACCGGGGCCAGGCTGAAAATGATTCCGCATTACAACGATCTGATCCACGGCAAAGTATCGATCAACGAAATCCGCGAAGTCGACGTGGGCGATTTGCTCGGGCGCGAGCAGGTCAAGGTCGATCTCGTAGAGATTTCGGAATACTTGCGTGGCAAAACCGTGCTGGTCACCGGAGCCGGCGGCACGATTGGCTCGGAGCTGTGCAAGCAGATTGCGGCATTTGAGCCGCGAAAGCTGATTTTGCTCGGGCATGGCGAAAACAGCATCTTTTTAATCGAGCAGGAGCTGCGCAGGTTGTATAACGGTCTGAATTTCGTCTCGATTATCGCCGATGTGCAGGACCGCGAGCGGATGTTCAGCGTATTTGAACAGCATGTGCCGCAGGTCGTGTTCCACGCCGCTGCCCACAAGCATGTGCCGATTATGGAGAACAATGCGTCGGAAGCGATTAAAAATAACGTGCTGGGCACGAAAAATACCGCCGATGCCTCCAGCCGCTATAAAGCCGAGCGGTTCATCCTGATTTCGACCGATAAAGCAGTCAATCCGACCAGCATTATGGGCGTCACCAAGCGCATCGCCGAAATGTACGTGCAAAGCCTGCGCTCGGAATGCAAATTCGGCGCGGTTCGCTTCGGCAACGTGCTCGGCAGCCGGGGCAGCGTCATCCCGACCTTCAAGCAGCAGATCAAGCACGGCGGTCCCGTGATGGTGACCCATCCGGAAATGATCCGCTACTTCATGACGGTGTCCGAGGCGGTGCAACTGGTCATTCAGGCAGGAGCTTGGGTGGAGGGCGGCGAAGTATTCGTACTGGACATGGGCAAGCCGGTGAAAATACTCCAGCTGGCTGAGGACCTGATCCGCTTGTCCGGCTTCGAACCGCACAACGATATCAAAATTGAGTTTACCGGCATTCGGCCCGGGGAAAAGCTTTACGAGGAGCTGCTGACGAGCGAAGAGGGGCTGACCTCGACGTGTCATAACCGGATTTTTATCGGCCAGCCGGCATCGATCAACCCGATGGAGCTGGATTTCAACATCAAGCGGCTGGAAAAAAACGTTGGAACGAGCACCGCAGAGCTCAAGGAGCTGCTGAAATCAATCGTTCCGACCTATCACAATGTTTCGTAAAAAGGAACGTGCCGCTTTGGGACAGCGCAAACCCGTTTTTCTGAAAAATGTCGGATATAATTTTATGGGTTACGGCATTCCCGTTCTGGCGGCTGTGGCCATCATTCCGTATTTGATCGGTCGGCTGGGCGAGGAGCGCTTTGGCATCGTCAGCATGCTGTGGGCCGTCGTCTCCTATTTCGGCTTGTTCGATTTCGGTCTCGGACGAGTCGTTACGATGCTGATTGCCAAAAGGCAGCAGGATCAGGACGGCGAAGAACTCAGCGAATCGGTCTCGACCGCCTTTGGCATGATCGTGCTGCTGTCGCTGGTCGGGGGCGCTCTGCTGGCGCTGCTGGCTCCGTGGCTGGCCTTCCGGCTGCTGCATGCCAGCGAAGCGCTGCGCCCGGAGATCAACGCCCTGTTCCTGCTGATGGCGGCAGCAGTGCCGCTGATTATCGCTTCCACCGGCTTTCGCGCCGTGCTGGAGGGCTTTCAGCGCTTCGACCTGGTCAACGCGATCCGCGTGCCGTTCGGCATCCTCGTGTTCCTGGGCCCGGCGTTGACCGCGCCATTCACCAGCAGCCTGCCCTACATCGGGCTGACGATGCTTGGCGGTTATCTGCTGACGTTTGCGCTGTACGCGTATCTCAGCCGGCGTCATCTGCGCCTGTCGTGGCGCAGCTTCCGCTTGCGCAGCGTGCCGCGCCTGCTCCGGCTGGGCGGCTGGCTCACGGTATCCAACGTGATCAGCCCGATCATGTCCTACATGGATCGGCTGTTCATCGGCATGCTGGCTTCCGTGAGCGTGGTTGCCTACTACGTGACGCCGTTTGAAGTGACGAGCAAGCTGCTGATGGTATCCGGCGCTGTGGCGTCGGCGCTGTTTCCGGCGTTTGCTGCTGCAGCCGCAGCAGGGACGAGCGGGCAAGCCGCCAGGCTGCAGCGCGCAGGCGCAGCGCTGATCTACGGGCTCGTCTTTCCGCTCGCGCTGGCGCTCGTCACCTTTGCGCCAGAGGGGCTGCGGCTGTGGATCAACGCCGATTTCGCCGCCCACGGGCAAACGCCGATGCAGCTGCTCGCTGCGGGCGTGCTCGTGAACGCGCTGGCGATTGTGCCGTTCACGTATATTCAGGCCGCCGGGCGGCCTGACGTTACGGCCAAGCTGCACCTGCTGGAGCTGGCGCTTTACGCCGCCGTGATGGTGCTGCTGATCCGCGAGTACGGCATCGTAGGCGCAGCGCTCGCTTGGCTTTTGCGCGTATGCGCCGACTATGCGCTGTTGCTGCGGATGCAGAAGCGGCTGGCCGCTTCTGCTCCGGCCGAGACAACGCCGGAGGAACGCGGCGTTCCGCGCTGGCTGTGGGCGTACAGCGCCCTGTGTCTGGCGCTGCCGTTCTGGCCGCTGCCGCTCGGCTGGCGCATCGCTCTGTTTGCGGCGCAGCTGGCCGTTCACGGCCTCATAGTCCTCAGACACCCGGCGATGAAGCGCTCGCTGGCCGGGCTGCTGGCTTCGGTAAGGGGGAATGGAACATTGTAGGTCTTGCCGCTTTGCTGATCATTTTCGGCTTTATCGTATTCAATTATTTTCGCTTTCAAGATCCGTTGTATCCCCCGGTGCTGCAAGCCGGCGTCTGGTTTTTCGTCCTGCTGCTGTTTGAAATCAACAAATCGACGTTTATTCCCGTCAGCTATTCGCTGTACGGGGTTATCATTGCCGGCGTATATACGTTCAGTCTTGGCAGCTTTGTCGGCACGCTGGGCTTTGCCAGGGACAAAGGCCGCCAGCCGCTCGTGCTGCCCAAGGTGCGGGCGAACGTGGCGTCGTGGATCATCTTTTGGCTGCCGGTTGTCGGCTTTCCGCTGTTCGTGCTGCGGGCGCTGGCAATTGGCGGCAGCGGGCCGACCGGCGTGTTTTTCATCGATCTGCGGCTCGCGCTGTCGCGGGAAAACGACCCCGCGTCCTTCGGCGTTTTTGCCTATTTGGTAACGATCAGCTTTATTTCTTTGGCCATCGAGGTGTACAAGCATATATCCGGCCGCAACCGGCTGCGGCTTGCTTTCGCCGCCCTGCTGGCAACCGCCTATGCGCTGCTGGCGACCGGGCGCACGTACATCATGCTGCCGGCCGTCATGATCGTCGGGCTGCTGCTGATTACCCGCAAGCTGAGCCCGCTCAAGGGCCTGCTCTATTTTGTCATATTCGGCCTGATTTCTTTTGCTGTTATGGGATTGATATTTAACAAGGGTGTGGATCTGGAGTCTTCCTATACCGAGAATGTGACCAGCATTACCGACAGTCTCAAGATATACATGCTCGGCTCGCTGCCCGCCTTTGATCAATATATGCAAAGCGACGTGACCTTCGGGTACGGCGGTTACATGTTTCGCTTTTTCTTCGCGCTGCTCGATGCGGTCGGCATTCATGCCGACGTGCCTGCGCTGATCCAGAGCTATCAGCAGGTGCCGATGCTCACCAATGTGTATACGATTTATCAGACGTATTACGCCGATTTTTCGCTGGTCGGGGTTGTGCTGATTCAATTTTTGCTCGGCTGCTGGCACAGTCTGCTTTATGTGAATGCGGCCAAGGGCAAGCTGCTGTACATGCTGCTGTATGCGTTTTTTCTGTATCCGCTGTTCATGCAATTTTTTCAGGATCAATACTTTAATCTGCTGTCGACGTGGCTGCAAATTATTTTGCTGCTTGTGCCGTATTGTCTTTTGCAGACGCGAAGCCGCGCGCCGCACCTGCTTGCTGAAGGGAGCTTGAAGCAATGAAGCCTACGCTGGATATCGTCATTGTTAACTGGAATGCCGGCGAGCAGCTGCGCCAATGTCTGGCGTCGATGAGCCGGGTGCGCTGCCGCGATTTTACGCTCAACCGGGTTATTGTTGTCGACAACGGTTCGACCGACGGTTCCGCTGAGGGATTGGAGGCGAGCGGCGTGCCGCTGCTGTTGCTGCTGCAAGGGCGCAATGCCGGGTTCTCCCGGGCCTGCAATGCGGGAGCGGCAGCAAGCGACGCCGACTATTTGCTGTTTTTGAATCCGGATACGATGCTGTACGAGGACAGTTTGGAGGAAGCGGTAGCGTTCATGGAGCGTCCGGCCAACGCCAAGGTCGGCATTGCCGGGATTGCGCTGGAGGATGAGAGCGGCCACGTGTCGGTCACCTGCGGACGGTTTCCGCAGCTGCGGCATTTTCTGTACCAGTCGACGGGATTGAACCGGCTGCTGCCGGGCTTGTTCCGCCATTATCTGATGAACGAATGGGACCATCGCGCCGATCGCGAGGTCGGGTTCGTGATCGGGGCGTTTTTCCTGATCCGGCGTGAGCTGTTTGTGCAGCACGGCGGCTTTGACGAGCGGTTTTTTGTCTATTTCGAAGAGATTGATCTGGCGTATCGCATATACCAATCGGGGTATTCGTGCCGCTATTTGGCAGGCTCCAAGGCGTACCATAAGGGCGGTGGCGTGTCGGAAAATGTGAAGGCGGCGCGGCTGTTTTATTTCCTGCGCTGCCGGCTGCAATATGCCTACAAGCATTTCGGACCCGTTGCGGCGCTGCTGCACCGCTGGTCGACGATGGGGCTGGAGCCGGCGGCACGCCAGCTGCTCGGCTGGCTGAAGCGCGAGCCCGCTGAGCGGCAGGAGACGCGCGAGGGCTATCGGCTGCTGCGCGAATGGCTGCGCGCCGAGCGTCCGCAAGCGGCACAGCCCCGGCAGGAAGCGGTGAAATAAGATGAAGCTCGCTGTATTTGATGTATGCGGAACGCTGTATCGCGCCAATACGATGTTCGCGTTCGTCGACGCGTACTGCCGCGGCCGGCGCGGCTATGCGGCTTTCCGCAAGCTGCGCGGCTCGCGCCCGGCCCGGCTGGCCAATGCGGTGCTGCATCGCTTGACCGGGCGCGATCTATTCCGCGCCTGGACGCTGCGCTGGCTGGCCGGCGCGCCGGCCGATGAGCTGGCCGCGTGCGGCGAGCGCCTGGTGCGCGAGACGCTGGCCGGGCTCGCACATCAGCCGGTGACGGCGCTGCTGCGCCGACTCAGCGAGGACGGCTATACGATCGCGCTGGCGTCCGGCTCGCTCGACCTGATCGTCCGGCCCGCGGCTCAGGCGCTTGGCGCGTCCCACTGGGCGGCGGCAATGCTTGGCTATACGGTCGGCGGCGCAGCGACAGGTCGCTTGCAGCAGGATTTGCTGCTGTCCAAGCGCGAATGGGTAATAGCCGGCTTTCGCGATCTGGAACGGCTTGTCGTCGTTACCGACAACAAGACCGACCGGCCGCTGGTCGAGCTGGCCGATGAGGCCTATGCCGTCACCGCTTCGGAGCGGGATCGGCGATTTTGGACGGCAATCGGTCATCCGATGCTGACGCTGCTGGAGGTCTAACGGATGAATATGTATATTCCGCTGCTGTACACCATCAAAAGCCGGCTGCCGTCCCGTCTGGAGCAGCTGTCGTGGGCGCTGAACTTCATCGCCCCGACGTTTGCGATGGGGATGTATTTTTCCAGCTTGATGTTGTGGCAGTATGCGCTGGTTTATGTGCTGGCGTTGTTCGGATTTTTTTCCATCTACGAGCTGGGTTATATGGCCAACGACACCTTTGTCGTCAAGCGTGAGACGTCGCCGACGCTGCGGCTGGGCGATTGCGACGCGTATGAGGTAGAAAGCCGCTTCGGCGCCATCGTGATCGTGCGCGTCATACTGGCGGCCGCAGCGGCGATTGCGCTCGGGCTGCTGCAGCGCGAGGCTGGCTGGCCGGTGCATTGGCTGCCGTGGGCGCTGCTGCTGCCGCTGGTTGCAGCGGCTTATTACGGCCATAACGCTGTGCGCAGCCGCTTGAATATCGTGACGTATTTTCTGCTGTCCAGCATGAAATACGCGATGATTTTGCCCTTGGTCGGGGAGATGGACCCAGTATCGCCGGCGTGGCTGCTGGCGGTGACGTTGTTCCCGCTCTGGCGCTCGATTGAGTTTGCGGCCAAGACGCGTTTTGGCCTGACCGTGCTGGGCCGGCTGTATCGCAGCCCCGATACGTGGCGAATGGCCTATTACGCGCTGATGACGCTGCTCGCTGCGCTGGCGGCTTTCATCGAGGGCGGATTGGGCGTCCGTGCGGTCGCGACGGCGCTGTTCGGCTACTTTTTGTTATACCGCGTAAGCATTTATGTGCTGCTGACGCAAGCGCCGCGATTGCGCAAGAAATATCGATAGGCAGGCGGGATGAAGCTTGGGCAAGCTGACAATTTTACAGGTATGCGCCGTCGACCTGACGGTTCGCTCCTTTCTCGTGCCGTGGGTGCATGCGCTGCAGGCGGCCGGAGCTGATGTGGCGTGCGCTTGCAAGGACACCGGCGCGTTTGCGGACCTGCGCAGCCGCGGGCTGACGATGCTCGACATCGAGGTCGTGCGGCGGATCGAGCCGTTGTCCAACCTGCGCTCGTTGTGGCGGCTGTACAAGCTGATGAAGCGCAACCGCTATGACATCGTGCAGGTGCATACGCCGATTGCGGCGATGCTGGGCCGGCTGGCGGCGCGGCTTGCAGGCTGTAAGCGTATCGTGTATACGGTGCATGGATTTTATTTTCACGAGCATATGACGCCGTGGAAATACAAGCTGATTTTTGGTCTGGAAAAATGGTTCGCCCGCCGCTGCACCGATTACATGCTGTTCGTCAGCCGCGAGGATTACGAGCTGAGCGTGCGGCACGGCTTTAAGCCGGTTGAACGGCTGTTTCACGCCGGCAACGGCGTGGATACGGACACCGCGTTCCACCCGGCGCGGATTGCCGGCGAAGCGACGGCGACGTTGCGTCGCGAGCTGGGCTTTGGCCCAGACGACGTCGTGTTCGTGTTCGTCGGGCGGCTTGTGCGCGAAAAGGGCATTATGGAGCTGGTTGAAAGCTTTCGCCGTGTGCAGGCTGAGCGGCCGCAGGCCAAGCTGCTGATTGTCGGCGAGCTGCTGGACAGCGACCGCGACCGCGAGGGCGGGCAGTGGCTGAGCGCGCAATTGCAGCTGCCGGGCATCGTCAAAACCGGCTTTCGCGCAGACATTCCTGAGCTGCTGGCAGCCGGCGACGTGTTCGTGCTCCCGTCGTATCGGGAGGGCTTGCCGGTATCGGTCATGGAGGCGATGGCGATGGGCAAGCCGGTGATTGCGACGAATATTCGCGGCTGCCGCGAGGAGGTTGTCCACGGCGACAACGGCTTGCTCGTCGAGCCGCGCGATGCGGCGGGACTGGGCGAAGCCATGCTGGAGCTGACGGATGACGCGGACAAGCGCCATTGGATGGGGCTGAGCGGTCGGGAACGCGCGGAGCGGCTGTTCAACCAGCGGCTGACGCTGGAAAAGCAGCTGCGGTATGTTCAAACATTCATGAAGGATGCGTGAAGCGACATGAAGCGAATGGTCGATGTGTGTGCGGCGTGCGTGCTGCTGTTGCTGCTGCTGCCTGTCGGGCTGATCGTGGCTGCGCTGGTTCGCTGGCGGCTTGGCTCGCCGGTGCTGTTCCGGCAGCAGAGGGCCGGCTATAGGGGCCGCCCGTTCCGGTTGTATAAATTCCGGACGATGACCGACGCCCGCGCTGCCGACGGGGCGCTGCTGCCCGATGAGGAGCGGCTGACTGCTCTGGGCAAGCTGATGCGCAAATACAGCCTCGACGAGCTGCCGCAGCTGCTGAATATCGTGGCTGGCGAGATGAGCTTTATCGGCCCGCGGCCGCTGCTGATGGCTTATCTGGAACGCTATACGCCCGAGCAAATGCGAAGGCATGAGGTTCGGCCGGGGATTACCGGCTGGGCGCAAATCAACGGGCGCAATGCGATATCATGGGAGGAAAAATTCCGGCTCGACGTCTGGTATGTCGATCACCGCAGCTGGGCGCTTGATGCGAAAATCGTCTGGCTGACGGTGCTGCGGGTCATCCGCCCGAGCGGCATTTCCCAGCAGGGACACGCCACGATGCCGGAATTCCGGGGAGGTTCGGAGCATACGCATGGACAGCTTTAATATTTTGTTTACGAGCGTCGGCCGCAGGGTTTCACTGGTCAGGCATGTGGCGCAAACGCTGCGTGAGCTAGGCGTGCCGGGCCGGATTGTCACGGCTGATTTGCAAACGACCGCGCCTGCGGGCTTTGTCGGCGACATTCGCGAGCTTGTGCCGCGCGTCACCGATCCGGGCTACATCCCGCGTTTGCTTGAGCTGTGCGTCCGGCATGACATCAAGCTGCTGATTCCGCTGATCGATACGGAGCTGCAGGTGCTGGCCGAGCACCGCGAGGCCTTCGCGGCGATTGGCGTTACTGCGCTGATCAGCTCGCCGGAGACGGTGCGCTTGTGCAACGACAAGCGGCTGACCGCGGCGTTCTTCGAGCGGATCGGCGTAGGCACGCCGCGGCTGTACGAGCCGGAGGCTGTGCTGGCCGATCCGCAAGCGGTCTATCCGCTGCTGATGAAGCCGGCGGACGGGAGCTGCAGCGTTGGCGTTACGCGGATCAGGAACGCGCGGGAGCTGGAATTTTTTCGCGACTATATCGACAACCCGTTGCTGCAGGAGTATGTGCAGGGCCAGGAATATACAATTGACGTGCTCGTCGATTGGGCCGGGCGGGCGCGCGCTGCCGTGCCGCGGCTGCGCATGGAGACGCGCGGCGGCGAAGTGAGCAAGGGGATGACGGTCAAGCATCCCGGCTTGATCGCAGCGGCGCTGCGGATTGCCGAAGCGCTGCCGGGGGCAGTAGGCTGCATCACGGTGCAGGGCTTTTTGACTGCGGACGGCGGGCTGAAATTTATCGAAATCAATCCCCGATTTGGCGGCGGGTTTCCGCTTGCGCTCGGCGCAGGGGCGGATTTCCCGAAATGGCTGATCAGCTGGCTGCTCGGCCGCGAGGTGAGCGACGACTTGCAGGGCTGGCGCGACGGCACGGTGATGCTGCGTTATGACGATGCGATTTTCGTCACGCAGGACGATATCGCCCACTGAACGGCGGCACCTGAAGGCGGCCAGATTTGGGGGGCCTACCGCGGCTGCAAAGACGACAGAAGGGGTGTGGCGGACATGGGCGTGCAAGCGATCGTATTTGATCTCGACGATACGCTGTATCCGGAGCATGACTACGTGCACAGCGGCTTTCGCGCGGTTGGCGAGTGGGCGACGGCGCGCTGGGGCATCAGCGCATTCTACGAGACGGCGGCGGAGCTGTTTGAGCAAGGCGTGCGCGGCAGCGTCTTCAACGCCGCGCTGGAGCGGCTTGGCGTCGCCTATGCCGAAGAGGAGGTAGCGGCCATGCTGGCGTTTTATCGCGGGCATCGGCCGGCGATTGCGCTGTTCGCCGATGCGGCTTGGGCGCTGGAGCGATTCGGAGGCGAATATCCGCTGGGGCTGATTACCGATGGCTATCTGGAGACGCAGCGGCGCAAGCTCGAAGCGCTTGGCATTGCCGGTCGTTTTCAGGCGCTGGTGCTGTCGGACGAGCTGGGCCGCGAGCATTGGAAGCCAAGCGCCAAGCCTTACGAGACGGCCGCCGCCAAGCTCGGAGTAGCAGCGGAAGCCTGCGTGTATGTTGGCGATAATCCGCGCAAGGATTTTGTCACGGCGCGGCGGCTGGGCTGGCGCACGGTGCGGATTGTGCGCGCGGCGGCTGCGAGTGCGGATACAGGCGCGGAGCTTGGGCCCGACGGCCGCCGCACAGCCCTCACCGAGCGCAAGGAGCCGCGCACGGCGACGGGAACGGGGACGCCAAGAAGCGGCGAATACGCGCGCGTAGAATCGCTCGGTGCGGAATATGAAGCCGAAACGACGATTGGCAGCTTGTACGAGCTGGAGGAGCTGCTGGAGCGGTGGAAGCAGAAGTAGCCGCAGGAGCAAGGGAAGCGTTGCAGGCGGAGTTGCAGGAGTTGCAGGGTACGTCGGAGCAAGGGAAGCGGTGCAGGTAGCAGACCAGGTTGCAGGGACCGCAGAAGTAAGGAGAGCAGTGTGGGAACTGATCGGGTTGCAGGAGCGAGGGAAGCAGTGCAGATAGCTTCCTGACGAAGCTGCAGTATCTGCAGTAGCAAGAGAAGCAGTGTAGATAGTTGACGAGTTACAGGATCCGCAGAAGCAGTGGGAGCGCTGCAGCCAGCATACGACAGTCACCTATCAGCAGCAGACGGAAGCGAGTGCGTCAATGGAAAGCACGGCTCTCTTTCCGGCCAAATCACGATAAAAAACGGACGTCGCCAGCGGCAGCCGGATGAAGAACAGGAGGCGAAAAGCCGATGAGAGGACAAGATGAGGACAAGCTGAAGCAAACCGGCGCTGCGTTTGCCGAGCCTGCCGGTACGCTGCCGGAGGCTTCGGCAGACGCGTCGCTCAAGCGCATTTATTTGTCGGCGCCGCATATGGGCGAATACGAGGCGGGGTATGTTGCCGAGGCGTTTGCGACCAATTGGATCGCGCCGCTGGGACCGCATGTCGATGCGTTCGAGCAGGAGCTGGCGCAATCGGTTGGCGCTGCCGGGGCAGTGGCGCTCAGCTCCGGCACGGCGGCGATTCATCTCGCGCTTCGCTTGCTGGGCGTCGGAGCGGGCGACACGGTCTTATGCTCCTCGCTCACGTTCGTGGCGACAGTCAATCCGGTGCTGTACGAAAAAGCCGTGCCCGTGCTGATCGACTCGGAGCCCGGCACATGGAACATGTCGCCGCTGGCGCTGGAGCGGGCGCTGCGCGAAGCCGCCGCCGGCGGCAAGCTGCCGAAAGCCGTCATCGCCGTCAACCTGTACGGACAAAGCGCCGATATGGACGCGCTGCAGCTGCTGTGCGCGGAGTACGGCGTGCCGCTGATCGAGGATGCAGCCGAATCGCTGGGCGCTACGTACAAGGGCAAGGCGAGCGGCACGTTCGGCCGTTTTGGCATTTATTCGTTTAACGGGAATAAAATCATCACGACGTCCGGCGGCGGCATGCTCGTCGGCGACGACCTTGCGGCGCTGGAGAAAGCGCGCTACTGGGCCACGCAGGCCCGCGACCCCGCGCCCCATTACCAGCACAGCGAAGCCGGCTATAACTACCGGCTGAGCAACGTGCTGGCAGGCATCGGGCGCGGCCAGCTGCGGGCGCTGCCACAGCGCGTCGACGCGCGCCGCCGTATCTTCGCGCGTTACGCCGCAGCGCTGGCGGGCGTGCCCGGGCTCGCTTTCATGCCCGAAGCCGCCTTCGGACGCGCCACGCGCTGGCTGACCGCGCTGACGCTCGACCCCGCTGCCGGCGGGCCGTCGCCCGCAGCGGTCATGACCCGGCTTGCCGCCCGCAACATCGAGTCGCGCCCGGTATGGAAGCCGATGCACGCGCAGCCGCTGTTCGCCGATTGCGCGTATTACCCGCACGCTCCCGGAGACAGCGTATCCGACCGGCTGTTTGCGACCGGGCTTTGCCTGCCTTCGGGCTCGGGCATGACCGACGACGAACAGGACCGCGTCATCGCGGTCCTGCAAGATAGCTTCAGCGAGAGCTAGTTCTCTTCGCTGCGATCGTTCATAATCACGCCGATCATTTTGTCCTTATGGGGCTCCAGCATCTGCTGGGCCTTTTTGATTTGCTCTTTTTTCGTAAATTGCGAACGCACGATAAACACGATGCCGTCCGCCCAGCGGCACAAAATCTTCCCGTCGGCTACCGGCAGCAGCGGCGGCGTATCGATAAACACGAAATCGTACAGCTCCCGACATTCGTGCAGAATCTGCTCAAGCCGCGAAGAACCGAGCAGCTCCGCCGGATTGGGCTTGACCGGACCGGCCGGGAGAATGCTCAGATTGGGTGTTTCCGTAGCGAGCACGGCATTACCGATCGAATCGTAGCCGGACAGCACCGTACTCAGACCGGAGCGGTTGCTGAGGCGAAAAATATGGTGCAAGTGCGGCCGCCGCAAATCGCCGTCGATGATCAGCACCCGATTCTGGTCCTGGGCAGTCAAGATGCCGAGATTGGAAACGATTGACGACTTGCCTTCACCGGCAATGGCGCTCGTAAAGACGCAAACCTTGCGGTGCTTGTCCAGTGAGGCGAATTTCAAGGAGGTGCGAATCGAGCGGTACGCCTCGCTGATCGGCGAATCGGGCTCGTAGCGGGAGATCAGCATCGCATCCTGCTTGTGCGGGGGTTGTTTGGCTCTCATAGATCAGACCTCCATCGTCAGCCGAGCGGCAGGGAGCGGCCGTTTGATTTGTTTTTATAGCTGGGAATCGAGCCCAGCAACGGGTAATCGATCAGCCCGGACAAGTCCTCCTCCGAGCGGACGCGGGTATCGATAAAATGGAAGAACAGCACAGCGGTCACCGAAACGAAAATCCCCATAATAAAAGCAATCGCCACGTTCAGCTCCTTGTTGGGCTTCACCGGAGCCGGATGGGGCCGCAGCTCGGCCGAGTCGAGAATTTGCACGTTGTTGATCGTCATGATCGTCTTGAGATTGGCGCTGAACGTTTCGGCCATCAGGTTGGCGATATCGGTAGCCACTTTGTAATCCGTATCGTTGACGGATATGCGGATCACCTGCGAGCTCGGGTTGGTCGTAATTTTGATTTGCTTGCTCAAATCGTCGGGGGTGACGGGATGTCCGGCTTGTCCCATTTGCTCGGATACGGGATTGAGAATGCGCTTGCTCATCAAAATATCCTTGTATGTGCCCATCAGCTTCTCATAAAGCATGACATCGTCAAAGGTCAACGAATAGTTGCGCTGCTCGCGTTCGTTGACCAGCAGCGTGCTGGAATTGGAGTAAACCGGCGTCAGCCGGTAAAAGCTCACATAACCGGATACGCAAGCAAACAGCATCGCTGTCAGCGCGATTATCCACCATTTTTTGCGGAGCACTCGTACAAAATCCTGCAGGCTCATATCCATCATCGGCAGCGTTCTTCCCTTCATGTTCACTAGAAGTCTGGTGACAAAGTGGCCGGAGAGTCAATAGGGAGTTGGAGAACAGCGTCAGCGGTCGCCTTTGTAGACGGATTTTCACCCCAAACGGGGTCATTCCATCGAAAAATTCGGCTACAACAGCGAGTGGAAACCGCTATCGACCGGTGGACACTGGTTTTTCACCGGACTTCTAGACTTATAGATTAAGTATACAACAGTGACGTCATTTTGTCGGGGACCGGCGTCAAAAATAAAATGGCTCCTTCCGCTAAGCGAAAGGGGCCTAAAAAAACCAATTGAAAAACGAAGCGGTCACCGAGCGCTGCTGGCTCTGGCCTTTCTTCTTCGAATGCCGGCTTGAACGGGGCGGCAGCGTGTCGGCGCCGTCCGGCGGGCGGGAGGGCGCAAGCTGCGCTTGTTCCCGCTCTAGCTGATCCCGGACAAGATCGGTCGCGGTTAAAGCAGAGCGCTGAATATCTTCAAGCGGATTGTACACGGCCAATCCCTGAATCGCCGCTTTGCGGCTGAGCTCGACGCTTGCCGTCACGATGGTGATTTGCGACAGCGTCACGTTCTGCTGCGTCGCCAGCAGCAGCAGATAATCCTGTTCGTTAGACAAGTCGACGCCGAGATTGCGGCTGTTTGTATCCGCATACATGCTGATCGAAAGCCGTCCCGGATAACGCGCGGCCAGATTTTCCACAATGGAAATGATTCTGTTCTGCTCCATCAGGCCCGAGACATAAGGGCCGATCTCCATATCGTAATAAGGGCTGATGACGATTTCATTATTCATCACCCACGCCTCCAGCAGCTCCGGCCGTCGGGTGAGGATGTAAGAGTCGATAAACAAAATTTTGTGGTGCGTAGGGGAATGGGAGGAGACGGCGGCAGAAGGCGCAGCTTCGCCGTAAGTCTTTTCCAGCGTAGGCGCCGTTTCCCGAACGCCTGTTGCGGCGCGGGACAAATGAGCGCTTACAAGCTGGTTGTAAACGTCGTGTGTACAATACACGTAGTGGTTACCGCGGTTATTATCGAGAACGAGCAGCAGGGGCAATCCGTCCGTGGACTGGACGACGGCCATAGATTCGTTCTGCGAACGCTTTCTTGTCCACTTCTGTATCTTCTCGATATGAACTTCGATTTCCGTATTATGTTCGGTCAAAAACAAATATATCGTACCGGGGCTACCGTCGGGCATGAACTGAATCTCAGTCGTGTAAATGCGCAACTCCCCATACCGCTTTTGTAGCCGTTTAGACGAATTAAAGAACATCGTCTACACTCTCCTGACAATGGAAATTGCCTATTATCCTTGATTATATCATAAATTGTATGACTGCTTAAACAAAAAAATGAGCGAGACGTTAAATTTTTTAGGTGAAACGCACTGGAATTCGCAACGTATAATTTACTATACTATAAGAACGCAATGATCCATGATTCTATAAAGAAAGAGCTGATATAAATGGCCAACGGAACACAGGAGCCGTTCGTGGTCGGCAGCAAGAGTTTTACCGCCGTCGCGATCAACACGGCTGCAAAAGCTGGGGAATGGATCAAGAGCAAATTGGGCGACGTACAAAGCATCGGGGTCAAATCCTCGGCCCAGGACCTTGTAACGGAAGTGGACAAGGGGACGGAGAAGCTGATTCGCAACTTGATTCTCACGCATTTTCCGCAGCATATGGTGCTGGGAGAGGAGGGCGTGGAGCCAGGGCCGGCGGCTTCGGCCAAGGCGGTGCGCGATGCAGCGGACGCTGAATATTTGTGGATCGTCGATCCGCTGGACGGCACGACGAATTTTGTGCACGGGTTCCCGTTTTTTTCCGTGTCGATTGCTTTGGCGCATAAAGGCGAGGTGATCGTTGGCGTCGTTTACGATCCGATTCGCGACGAGCTGTTTGTTGGCGAAAAAGGCAAGGGCGCCTATGTGCGCGGGCGCAAAACGGTGGTTTCCAGCGAGCTGTCGCTGGCGGAAAGCATCGTGGCCGGCGGTTTTCCGCCTGATCGCGAGGGGGCGCTGCCCCTGAACTTGAAAGGACTGCAGGCGGTTGCGCCCAAGGTGCGGGGCATTCGCATGGGCGGTTCGGCGGCGCTGCATCTGGCCTATGTGGCTGCCGGCCGGCTGAGCGGCTATTGGGAGATCGGACTGAATGCCTGGGATATTGCTGCCGGGGCGCTGCTGGTGCAGGAATCGGGCGGCCGGGTGACCGGCACGGCGGGCGAGCCGTTCGGGCTTGAAGTGCGCAACCTGCTGGCTACCAATGGCGGCATTCACGACGAGCTGCAAGCAACGCTGGAGCAAGCCGGAGCGACCGGCTTGTAAGCCGGCGGGACAAGCTGGTCTCGTTTTTTTGCAGCGATAGCCGCTATATGGCAGTGAACGTGGAAGGAGATCGCTTTGATCCTGTGCTGTGGGGCGGGACGAGCGATCTTCTTGGCGTCTTCACAGGCATTGCGATTCGCCGAGCCGGGCGGCTGCCCACTCGTGCAGAGGCGCCGAAATCTGTGTGTTTAGCTGCTCTTGCGTGCCTGGCAGGAGTAAGGACATGTCCGTGAACGCGGGCGTAAGCGGAAAGGAGCGTGTGCGTCGGGGCGGGGAAGCGCTCAGGCGTTCAGGCTTCAGGCGTGCGTCCGCTCTTGATTCGCTGCCCATAACGGAGCGATGCAGGCTTCCAGCATGGCGATCAGCTGCATCTTATGATCCGCGGAAATCGTACCTTGATCGTTGAGAATATCGTTTCTCATCCGAATCAGCACGTATAAAGGGGGAAAGCCGGCGTCGCGGAACGTCTCCAGCATAGCTGCTTCTTGTGGGGTTATTGGCATGTCGGGTCCATCCTTTCCGGTTGCTGCTTTCATTATAAAGTCTGACGTCAGTGTCAGAGTCAAGCGGCTGCTTCCGCAACCGCAAGCTGACCGTTGCGCTGCCGCAAGGTTGGGGCTGCAGCTTTGGCGGACTTGCGCGACACGGATTTGACAGCCTCCGTACGGCCGGCGCCACGCTCCGCCAGTCGCGCGAGGCGCGGAAAGCCCGGAGCGTGTGCGTCTGTACGACGGTTATCAGCTCCGCGCTCTTGTGTTCTTCCATGCGCTGCTGCAAAGAAAGCAATGGAACATTGATGAAAAAGCTGGTACAATATGCTTAGTTTTGATTGTTAACCTTGGCGATTGATTCTGGTTGACAATTGCTGTCGAAATGTGCGGAAAAGGAGGAGCTGGCATGAGCGCTGGCGTTGGAGGCATTTTTATTACCGGCACAGATACCGATGTCGGAAAAACCGTCGTCACCGCGGGGCTGGCCGCGGTGCTGGAGCGCCGTCGCGCCGTTCCCGGCGGCGTCAGGCTGTGGAAGCCGGCACAGTCCGGCTTCCGGGCCGGCGAGCCGGGCGCGGACAGCTACCGGCTCGTGATGGCCAGCGGCGTGCGGCAGACGGAGGCGTCAACCGCCTCCTATTCGTTCGCAGCGCCGCTGGCGCCCTGGACTGCCGCTGCCCGTGAGGGGCGGCAGATCGATATGCCCGCGCTCGTCGCCGCAGGGCGGCAGCGGCTGGCCGAAGCCGGCCTGCTGCTGGTCGAGGGCGCGGGCGGGCTGCTCGTGCCGCTGACCGGCGAGCAGCTGGTGGCCGATCTGGCCGTGGCGCTCGGCCTGCCGCTGCTCATTGTGGCGCGGCCGGGGCTTGGCACGGTCAATCATACGCTGCTGACCGTGCGGACGGCCCGCAGCCTCGGGCTCGACGTGATCGGCGTCGTGCTGAATGGCTGCCGGGCGGAGCAAGCGGAGGCCGCTCGCGACAACGCGCAGATGATCGAGCGGTTTGGCGCTGTGCCCGTGCTGGGCGTGCTGCCGTGGCTCGGCGCGGAGCCCTGCGAAGCCGGCGCTGCTGCGGAGCAGCCTGCCGGCGAACGGGCTGCCGGAGAGCCGGCGGCCGGCGACCGCGCTCCCGAGCAGCAGACCGCTGCAGAGCGCGCTGCCGGGAATGAGGCAGACGACGGGCAGGCTGTGGAAGCGGAAACGGGCTGGGGCGCGTGGCGCGACAAGCTGGCCCGTGCGGTCGAGGCCAGCGTGCATTGGGAGCCATTGCTCGCGTACATACGGAAATAGGGGGCTTTTGGAGCCTGAGCATTCGATAATTAGTTGATGGAGGTCGTTTATAATGACATTGATGAATACGCAAACCGATTGGAACCGCTTGGCCGACAAGGCGCTGCAGGGCGAGCTGCTGACGATGGAGGAAGGGCTGGCGGTGCTGGAAGCCGACGACGACGAGCTGCTGGCGGTTATGCAGGCCGCTTTTAAGGTGAGAAAGCATTTTTACGGCAAAAAGGTCAAGCTCAATCTGATTATCAACGCCAAAAGCGGTCTCTGCCCCGAGGATTGCGGCTACTGCTCCCAATCGATTGTGTCCAAAGCGCCGATTCAGAAGTATCCGCTGCTGGAAAAGGACGTGCTGGTGGACGGCGCGCGCCGGGCGATGGAGCTGAAGGTGGGTACGTATTGCATCGTGGCCAGCGGACGCGGCCCGACGAATCGCGAGCTGAATGAAGTTGTGGAAGCGGTCAAGGAAATCAAGGCGACGATGCCGATGAAGATTTGTACGTGTCTGGGGATTTTGTCCGAGGAGCAGGCCGGACTGCTGGCTGAAGCGGGCGTGGACCGCTACAATCATAACCTCAATACGAGCAAAAGCAATTTCAACAACATTACGACGACGCACACGTACGACGACCGGGTCAATACGGTGGAGAAGGTGAAAGCGTCCGGCATGTCCCCGTGCTCCGGCGCGATTGTCGGCATGGGCGAGTCGAATGAAGAAATCGTGGAAATCGCTTATGCGCTGCGCCAGCTCGATGCCGATTCGATTCCGGTTAACTTCCTTAACTCGATCAAGGGCACGCCGCTGGAAAACAACAAGGAGCTCAATCCGCGCAAATGTCTCAAGGTGCTGGCGCTGATGCGTTTGATCAACCCGAGCAAGGAAATCCGCGTCGCCGGCGGCCGCGAGGTCAACTTGCGTTCGATGCAGGTGTTGGGTCTGTACGCAGCCAATTCCGTGTTTGTCGGCGACTATTTGACGACGGAAGGCCAAGAAGCCACCGAGGATCACAAAATGATCGAGGACATGGGCTTCGAGATCGAGATTTGCGCGCTGTAACAGGGCTGTGACCGATGACGGAGCGAGAATATGGCTTGGAAAAGGAAGCTGGCGTCGCGCAGGACTCTGCTGCCTCTGGGGCGAACGGTGCAGGTCTCCGTCCGCAGGCCGGCGCGGCCGGGTCGCCCGATGGGAGTGACGGGACGTCTGCTGGGAGCGGCGGGGCATCTGGTGGAGACCGAGCAGAGTCCGCCGAGAGTAGTGCAGCGTCTGCCGGGAGCCGTGCAACATCAGGGGAGAGCGATACGGTGACTGCCGTGAGCCGTGCAGATGATGTCGTGAACGGAGTAGCTCCCGGCAGGTGGGACTGGATGCGTGCAGAGCTGGATACGCTGCGCGTCCAATCGCAGTATCGGACGCTGACTGATTCCATACCGCTGGCTCACGGCTGGATTGAGCGTCACGGCAAGCGGATGCTCAATCTGGCGTCCAATCACTATTTGGGGCTTCCGCACCTGCTGGATGAGACGCAGCTTGCAGCTGCGCTAGGCAATGCGGCGGGCCAAGTTTCCACGGGATCGACGGCTTCGCGTCTGATTGTCGGCAACGATCCGGTTTTTGCCGAATTTGAGCGGGAATTCGCTGCATTCAAGGGTACCGAAGGCTGCTTGCTGTATGGCAGCGGCTATATGGCCAATGTCGGCGTCATCAGCGCTTTAGTGGGCCGGCGCGGCATTGTGTTCAGCGATCGTCTCAATCATGCCAGCATTGTGGACGGCATCGTGCTGAGCCGGGCCGAGCATAAGCGCTACCGCCACCGCGATCTTGACCAGCTGGAGCGTCTGCTGTGCGCCGCCGAGCCGGGGGCACGCAAGCTGATCGTCACCGATTCAGTGTTCAGCATGGACGGCAGTCTGGCGCCGCTCAAGGAGCTGGTGTGGCTCAAGGAGCGCTATGGCGCGCATCTGATGGTGGACGAAGCGCACAGCGGGGGCGTGTTCGGCGAGCGGGGCGAGGGATTGACCCATGCGCTAGGCTTGACCGGGGCTGTTGACATACAGATGGGCACCTTCAGCAAGGCATATGGCTGCTATGGAGCCTATGTCGCCGGAGACCGGACGCTGATCGACTATTTGGTCAACCATTCGCGCAGCCTGATCTACACGACGGCGCTGCCGCCAATGGTTGTGCGAGCGGTGCGGCACAACTGGCGGCTCGCTTGCGAGGCCGCCGAAGCTCGCCGCCAGCTGGCGGCGAATGCCGCTGCTTTTCGCGAAGCGCTGCAGACGCTGGGCTTCGACACAGGCGCCAGCGAATGCCATATTGTGCCGCTGCTCGTCGGCGGCAACGAAGCGACGCTCCGGCTCAGCGAGCGTCTGCAGGAGCGGGGGATCGCCGCTGTGGCGATCCGCCCGCCGACCGTGCCGGAGGGAACGGCGCGAATCCGGTTTACGCTGACGGCGGCGCATCGGCCGGAGGATTTGCAGCAGGCAGCAGCGGCGATTGGCGAATCGGGACGCGAGCTGGGCCTGATCAGCTGAGCGGCGGCGCGGAACGGTCGACCAGATCGAGCCGTCGGATGGTTGATCGGATCGATGGGCCGTATCAAGCCGCTGTGACAATTGACAGGTGCGTTGTGGTCCGTTGTGGCCTGATCAGCTGACCGGCGAAGATCGGAGGAGAAGCAGTTGCAAGGTAACAGACGAATAGCTTGGCTGCACGGATGGGGGATGTCTTCCCGAATATGGGAAGACCTCTCTTCTTTATTCCCCGAAGCCGAGCATCATTATATCGATTATACGCATTGCACGGAGCCGGAGCATTACCGTGCGGCGGTGCGGCGGCTGCTGGCCAGCGGCGACAGTCGACCGTGGTCGCTGGTCGGCTGGTCGCTTGGCGGCATTTTGGCGCTGGAAGAGGTTATCTGTGGACAACTTTGCGTAGATTCCGTAGTTCTGATCGGGGCTACGTTGAAATTCACAGCCGACGATCGCGCCAAGGGCTGGCCCAAGCGAGTGCTTGAGCGGATGATCAAGCAGGTACGTTGCGATCCGCAAGCGGTCGTGGAGTCATTTGCCGCTGCGATGCTGACGCAGGAGGAGCTGGAGCTGGCGGATCGCCAGCGGCTGCTGGAATATGCCGCCGAAGCGGTTCCCGAAACAGCCGACAGCTTGGCAGCAGGGCTTGGCCTGCTGCTGGAAAGCGACTTGACCGGACGGTGGGCGGCATGGCGCGCACAAGCCGAAGGCGGACAGGGGGCGGCGAAGCCAAGGCTGCTGTGGATTCACGGGCAAGCCGACGCGATTTGCCCTCCAGGCGCTATGCCCGACGATTTGACAGAGCGCGAGCGCAGCGTGCTGGCGGCTGCAGGGCATGCGCCGATGGTGACGCAACGGGCCCGGCTGGAGCATGAGTTAAGGGGTTTTTGGCATGGAGATTGATAAAGGGCTGGTCCGCAAGCATTTCGACCGTCATGCGTTTGAATATGACCGCTATGCCAGCGTGCAGGCCCATATGGCCGTCCGGTTGGGACAACTGATCGTCCGTTATGCCGAGCCACCCGGTGTGCGGCGTATTCTGGAGCTTGGCAGCGGGACGGGAGGCTTAACCGGCGAGCTGCTGCGGGAATATGCGAACGCCGAGCTGACAGCGGTCGATATTTCGGCAGCGATGCTGGCCATGCTTGGCGAGCGGCTGGGAGCAGCGGCGTCCGGCCGTGTCCGCGCCGTCCACGGCGATGCGGAGGCGGATGGGGTATGGACGCAGCTTGCCTGGGGCTGCGAAGCCGGGCCGTTTGATCTGATGGCGTCCAGCGCTGCGTTTCAGTGGTTTAACGAGCCGCAAGCGACGCTGGCGCGCTGTCTGGCGCATTTGCGGCCCGGCGGTGTGCTGGCGTTCGCTACGTTTGGTCCGCAGACGTTTCACGAGCTGACATCGGCTTTCCGCTCGGCGGAGCAGGAGCTGGGACTGGCGCACAGGCCGCATGGCCAGACGTTTTGCACGGAGGCGCAGTGGCGAAGCTTTTTCCCCTCAAGTCTGACGCTTTGGCAGGAGGAGAAGAGGATCGAACGCTTTGCGAGCGTCCGCGATTTTTTGCAATCGGTTCAGAAGGTAGGAGCCGGCAACGCTTCCCGCGTTGCTGACGATAGCGGCGGGCGGTTGTCCGGACGGCGGCTGCTTGCGGCGATGCAGGAGCGTTATGCGGCGGATTTCGGCGATGCGTCGGGGATTCCCGCGACGTATCATATTTGTTACGGCGTGTACTGCAAGCCGCTGCTGCGGTGAAGGAAGGCGGGTGAGCGTGTGGACGAAGGGAGAGCGGCAGCCGGTAAGCAGACTGTGGCGCAGGCCAGGCTCGTGCTGCCGGTAGCGTCGATGAGCGAGGCGCTGCGCTTTTATGAAGGCGGGCTTGGCTGGCAACGGGTGTGGCTGGCTGCTGACGAGCAGGCGGCGCTGCTTAGGATGACGGAGGAGCCGGGGGACCTCGCGCTGCTGCAGGTTGAACAAGCGTTGCAAGCGGCCGGGCGGGAGGACGCGTCTGGTGCGGCGTCTGCGCAGGCACAAAGGCTGACGGCCGGAGCCAGCTTCTATATCAGCGTACCGTCGGTTGCGGAGCAAGCGGCGCAGCTGCGCCAGCGGGGCGTTGCGTTGGCTGAGGATGAGGAGCCGTTGTTGTTGCGCAAGCTGCTGGTGCGGACGCCCGAAGGTTACACGGTTGTGTATTGGGAGGAGCTCCGTCCGTCGGAGGACGAGCTGCTGGAGCTGTATGCGCGCGGAGCAGCCGAGCTGCAGGAGGCGCTGGACAGCGTGCCGGTCGAGCTGCTGGCCCGGCCGGAGGCGCCGGGGAAATGGAGCATCGCCGGACATGCGCTGCATGTCGTCGATTTGGAGCTTGTCGCTGTGCACAAGCTCAAATTCGCCTTGGCCGAGCCAGGGCGAACGTATGCCGGCAATGCGTTTGCGCCGGACGTCTGGAGCGCCGGTCTCGACTACAGCGGCCGCTCGCCGCAAGCCGAGCTGCGCCTGCTTGCGGCGCTGCGCGACCATGTGCTTGGGCTGTGCCGCAGCCTGCCGGGAGCGCTGCAACGCTCTGTGGTGTCCGGCGGGCGCGTCGAGACGGCAGCCGGTCTGCTCAAGGCGATGGCTGGGCACAGCGCCCATCACCTGCGCGCGATTCGGCGCATTCGCGCGGGCTTTGCCGGCAGGCCGGACTGACGCCTGGATCGTGAGTATAGGCAGGACGCTTTCTTTACCGCATGTTGGCGGGTCGAGGAAAGCGTCTTTTTGGCATGGAGAAAAGCCGGGACGCCACGTTGAGTCTGGAGACGGGACCGGCTTTCTTCCAGCCAGACATCTAGCGGCTCAACGCCGGGACGGCGCGCACCGCCTGATGCCGCAGCCGGCAGTTTGCTAGCGCTGCCTGTTCTTGCGCACGTAAATCGCTGCGCCAATACATACAAAAGCGCCGAGAAAGCTTGCAATGATAGGCACGAAAACATTCATTCGCTGCACCACCTGAACTTTTTTTAACAAAATACCATAAAAAAGGCTGGATGTCGATCATAAATAAGGAAATATTTTCAATATAAAAATATTGTATAAAATTGGATAAATATATATAATGACACAGTAAAAATCCAAAAATATAGCAAAGTGGGTGAATATGGAATCATGGGCATTTTTTCATCTATGGAGCAAACATGGCTGACGGTCAGGGATGTCACAGACGAGCAGCTGGGCGAGTGGCTGGAGACGATTGGCGGACAGCTCGCCAAAGAGGCTGCACAGCTGCCGTATCGTCTGCCCGGCCCGGAGCTGGAGGAGCGGCTGGCTGCGCACGCCAAATGGCATGCTGCCGTGCAGGACGAGCTGCGCGCGGCCCGGCTGCTGCTGCTGACGCCGCATCTGTTCATCGTCGCCGATGCAGAAGGCTGCGCCCTGAGCCTGACCGGTCAGGAGTGCGTCACGCGCGTGCTGGCGCAAAGCAATATCGCGCCCGGCGTATCCTTTGCCAAGGAGCATGCGGGTATTAACGCGGTATCGCTCGCCGTCGAGACGGGGCAGCTCGCTGCGGTATGCGGGGAGGAGCACACGCTGCTGATGTTTCACGACTGGATCAGCGTCTGCTTTCCGGTGCGCGCCGGCGGCGAAACGGCCGGTTATGTCGGGCTGTGCGCCGACGAGCGGGAAAATCCGGAGCGTCTGGTCGCATTTATGCAAAGCTTGTCGGTTAACGTGCAGTACAGGCTCAAAAAGGACGAGCACGCCAAACGCGTCGAGCGTTACAGTTTCGACCAGTTTCAGCTGACCGAGCGGGAGAAGCAAATCGCCGGCTGCTGGCTGCAAAACTGGAGTACGATGCGGATTGCGCAGCATTTGGGTATTTCCGAAGGAACCGTGCGCACGATGCTGAAAAAAATTTACGCCAAATTAAAGGTCAACGACAAGGGACAGTTTATGCGCAAGCTGCTGCTGCGCGTGGAAGGGCAATAGTTCGGGACCGTTACGCTATTTTATTTATTTTCGGGAGGGAACATGTATGAATAGTCTGGTACACGTATTGGTATCTCCGAATGTCACGTTTAATCGTCTGCGCGAGCGGGGCGGATGGCTGCTGCCGCTGCTGGGTATTATTGTGTTCAGCATGGTCGCGGTGTGGCTGCAAATGCCGCTGACGCTCAGGACGGCGGAGAAGCTGCTGCAGGACAAGCCGCTTCCGGCCAATATGACGATGGAGCAGATGTTGAATTTGAATATGATCACGGGAACGGTGATGTCGGTGCTCCTGCCTGTGCTGTTTGTATTTCTGGGGGCGCTGGTGCTGATGATCGTCAATTTGTTCATTCGCGGGAATGCGACGTATATGCAGCTGGCCAAGGTCGCTTTACTGGCCTACGTGCCGTGGCTGATCTCCGGCTTGATCAGCGGCGTGCTCATCCGCACGATGGATGTAGCCTCTCCGTATGACGTTATGCTGAACGCTACGGTGCTGCTGCCGGAGAAGCATGGCTTGCTGTTTCAACTGCTCACGCTGGTCGATCCGTTCCGCATCTGGATGCTTGTCCTGGCGATTATCGGCACGGCGGTAGCGGCGGAGAAATCGAAAAAATCGGTCTGGCCGTGGCTGACGGCAATCTGGCTGCTGGTGTCGTTTTTCTCCGCGTTTTTTGCCGGACAAGCCCCTGCGGCCTAAGCTTGGAGCGCTGCGGGAGCGAATCCGGGAAAGGAGGAAGGCGTCTCAGTGAAAAAAGCAATCTGGATCGTATTGATTTTTACAGCTGTCGCTGTTCTGGTCGGGGTCAACGTCCGGCAATTAAATAAAGCGGTTACAATCACGCTCGTCAAGGTTGGCAAGGGAACGCTGGACGAGACAGTATACGCCAACGGCAAGCTGGCTCCGTTCGAGGAGGCGGTGCATTTTGCTGCGGCGGCAGGGCAAATCGACTCGATTGCCGTTGTTCCCGGCGACAGCGTGGAGAAGGGGGACGTGCTGCTGAAGCTGGACGCCCGCGATGTCAGTGAGCAAATCGCTGCCGAGCAGCTTAATGTGCGGATGAACGCGCTGGCGGCCGAGGAGGCGCGCCGCAGTACGTTTGATCAGGTGAAGGCGGCGGAAAGCGATACGGCGCGCGAGGAGCTGTTGCAGCGGCAGGAAACGTCGCTGGACAAGCTGGATTTGCAGACCGAAGGCGCGCAGCTGAAAATTCGTGAGCTGCAGCGCAAGCTCGGCGACTACCGGCTGACGGCGGCGATTTCCGGCATCGTGACCGGGCTTGACGTCAAGCCGGGCCAATGGGTGAATCCCGGGCAGCAGGCGCTCACCGTGATGAATGTCCGCAAGCTCAAGGTCAAGAGCTACCTGAACGAGCTGGACGCCGGTAAGGTGACGAAGGGACAAGCGGTGACGATTACCGGGGACGCGTTTGCGGGCGAATATCCGGGCATGGTCGAATTCGTCTCGCCGGTGGCCGGTCCGGCCGACAGTGGCTCCAGAGATCCGATGGTCGAAATGGAAATCAGTCTCGACAACCCTGCGGAGCGGCTGCGCCCCGGCTATCAGGTATCGGTGGCCTTGACGATCAAGGGCGAGGAGCGGCTGCTCGTTCCGGCTGCGGCGCTGGAGCGCGGAGCCGAGCATGCTTATGTCTACAAGGTAGTTGACGGCAAAGCCGTGCGCGTGCCGGTCAAGCTCGGTCGCGACGACGACGAGCGCGCCGAGGTGGTCGAAGGACTGGCGGAAGGCGACGAAATCATCGCCGAGCTGCCCGCCCAGCCGCTGGACGGGAAGAAGGTGAAGCTGCGGTGATTTCCTTGAGGCGGATCAGAAAAACGTACTCGAACGGCGATACGAGCGTTCATGCGCTGTCGGAGGTTGATCTGGACATTGCCGAGGGCGAATTTGTTGCGATTATGGGCGCTTCGGGCTCCGGCAAGTCGACGCTGATGAATATTCTGGGCTGTCTGGACGAGCCGACGGACGGCACGTATACGCTAGACGGCCAGCAGGTGCAGGCGATGTCGGAAGAGGAGCTGGCGTACATTCGCAATCATAAAGTCGGCTTTGTCTTCCAAAGCTTCAATCTCATTCCGCGCATGTCGGTGCTGCGCAACGTCGAGCTGCCGATGATCTACGGCAAGCTGGGCAAGGAACAGCGGCAGGCACGCGGCAAAATGCTGCTGTCCAAGGTCGGACTCGGCGAACGTATGCAACATAAGCCAAGCGAGCTGTCCGGGGGGCAGCGGCAGCGGGCGGCGATTGCCCGCGCGCTGGCGATGGAGCCGGTTATTTTGCTCGCCGACGAGCCGACAGGCAATCTCGATTCCCGCACATCGCATGAGATTATGAGCTTGTTCCAGCATTTGAATGAGGAAGGGGCAACGATCATCATTGTGACGCACGAAGCCGACATTGCGGAATATGCCAAGCGGGTGCTGCGGTTCGGCGACGGATTGCTGCTGGAGGACAGGCGGAAGGGCGGGGCTACGGCGTGAATATAACCGAAAGCATTGTGGCGGCGCTGGAAAGCTTGCGCATGAACCGGCTGCGGTCGATGTTGACCTTGATCGGCATGGTCGTGGGCGTCGCTGCCGTTGTCACCGTCGTGTCGGTAGGCGAAGCGGGCAAGGTGTCGCTGGCTTCGGAGTATGACAAGTACCCGGCATCGGTTTTTTTTCTGATCCCGGTCAGCGATAACAAAAACAGCGAGCAGCTCAAGCAGGCCTCGCTGACGCAGCGCGATGTCGAAGCGATCGGCAAAATACCCGGCATAACGGCTGTCAGCGGCACGCTCACGACGATTATGGATAGCGATATGGGCAAAGAGACGCTGCGCTTCAACCTGACAGTAGCCAATGCCGATCTCGTGAAGACGGAAAATATCAGCATGCTGGCCGGGCGTTTTTTTACCAAAACCGAAGAACGGGGACGTCAGCGGGTCGTTGTCATCGATGAAGCGCTGGCGGAGAAAAGGTTCGGCTCGCCGGAAGCGGCGGTGCACGGGAAGCTGCTGCTGCGGGGCAAAATGTACACCGTCACCGGCGTGTATCAGGCTGAAAGCAATCTGTTCAGTGACTTTGTGGAAAAGCGCTACGGGATTTATGTGCCGTCGCAGGCCGTCCCCGTGTCGGGCGACGATAATTCAATGCCCTACACGTATATTCAGGCGAAAGCCGAGCCGGGCAAGGGCGGCGAGCTTCAAGCGGTTATGGATCGGGTCCGGCAGGCGACGGCTGCGCGCCATAATTTACATGCAGGCGACTATATCGCTCAAAGCAGTGAAGAAACGCAGCAAATCGTCAAACGTGTGTTTGGCGTGCTGCAAATTATTGTTGGCTCAATCGCCGGGGTCTCGCTGCTGGTCGGGGGTGTCGGCGTGATGAACATTATGCTCGTCACCGTAACGGAGCGAACGCGGGAGATCGGCATCCGCAAAGCGATTGGCGCTACGCCGGGCGCGATCATGGGGCAATTTCTGATCGAGGCCGTCGTGCTGTGCGGGATCGGCGGAACGATCGGCATGGTGGTCGGCATTGCCGGGGCGTATATTTTTTCGCTGTGTACGAAGTGGCCGTTTATTATTTCCTGGTGGACGGTGGCTGCTGCTTTCGGTTTTTCGGCTGCCATCGGGATGTTTTTCGGACTGTATCCGGCGAACAAGGCGTCGCGCCTGCTGCCGATCGAATCGCTGCGGTATGAATGAATCCGCGTGAGGGCAACCGAATGAAAGCGCATACCCCATTTGAGGTATATCAGCCTTGTACCCGCTGTGCTAAAGTGAGGTTAGCAGCAAGAAATTACATTATCATTCAAAATTGTAAATGTTAGGTGGTGAATGACAGTGATTTTGGAGGAACTGCAAACAGTAGACGCTCCGTCCGACGCGTCCTTCTGGGCTGGCGTAGGTATCGGTACGGTAGCGGTTGTAGCCATCGGCTGGGTTGTTCTCTGCTAATTCCCGCCCTTGCCGTGCAGGCTCAGTTTGAAGAAAGGAGTTGATAACAATGATCCTGGAAGAACTTCAAACCGTAGATGCGCCGGTATCCGATTTCTCTGCCGGTCTGGCTACAGGCATCGGTATTGGTCTGGGAATTTTGGGTATTATGGTAGCCGTCGGCTGCTAATACCATCAAGCCCTAACACCGAGGTGTTAGGGTTTTTCATGTTTTGTCAGGAGGATATTATGAATCTGAAGCTGAAAAGTGATTTGCAGTTTTTTAGCGCCGGCAACGGCTTGTTTCATGTGTATGATCCGACCTCGATGAAGCATTTCAAAATCGGCTCGCAGGAGGCCGGCTGGCTGAAGCTGTTGAACGGGAGCCGCACGCGGGAGCAGCTGAAATCGCACATTCCCGAGGAATTTCTGGAGAAGTTTCTGGAGCAGGTCGAGAAGCTCGGACTGGTCGAGACGGCGGCGGCCAAGCTGAAATTCGATTTGCTGAAAATGAAGTTCAAGCTGTTCGACAGCAATGAAGCGCTGGCGCGGATGGGCGACTATACGGTCATTGCACGCAAATTTTTGAAATTGTCGCTGCTCCTTTTTGTTTTGCTGAATTTGTTTATTACCGTATACGACATGTCGGCGATCAGCGGTATCGTGACTTCGTTTACGTTCCGATATCCGATGATTCCGTTTTATATCGGCGCCATTCTGCTGATCGGGCTGCTGCACGAGCTGGCGCACGCCGTCGTCGCCAAGTCATACGGGGTTCATGTGCCGAACATCGGCTTTATGCTGCTGTATTTGCATCCCGCGTTTTATTCGGATATTAGCGGCATCCATCTGCTGACGAGCAAGCGGGAACGGATCAACACGCTGGTAGCCGGCATGATCACCAACAATATGCTGATTGCTGCCGGATTGCTGCTGTTTCATGTGACCTATGCGTTCGCGCCGGGAGCGGCTTTGTATTTCCTGCTGTTTGCTGTGATGAATACGGCGCTGATCATGGTGAACGTGCTGCCTTTTGTCGAATATGACGGGTATTACATCCTGATGAACCTGTTTGAAGAATTGAATTTCAAAAATAATGCCAAAGCCTACGTGGAGGGCTTCGTCAAGCATCGGCTGTATCGCGGGGAAATCAAGCTGGAATATATCTTTTTTCACGTGCTGTCGCGGATTTTTATGATGGCGCTGCTGTATATCGCCGTGATTTCGCTGCGCGGGCTTGTCCGCCATTTTGTCCAAAGCGTGTATGTCGATTATGCGTCTTTGGCAGCCATGCTGGGCCTGACGCTTTATATCGCGCAACGCGGCCGCAGGAGGAAAACATGAGCCCTATCGCGGAAACCTATGTGCTGAACCCATATACGTCGATTCTCGAAACCGAGCGGGCTTTTGTCATCAACTCTGTTCAAGCGAACAGCCTGTCGTTTAGCAAAACGGACCGGGCGTTCGTGCAGCAGCTGCTCTCCAGAGAGTCCTGGACGCGCGAGGAGTTGATCGCAGAAAAAGGCGAGGCTATTGCTGCGCGTCTGATCGCAACCCGCGTGCTGCTGCGTCCGGAGGAGCTGCCGCCTACGTCGGGGCGGTATTCCCGGCAGCTCGGATTTTTTGCCCACGTCACCGGCGACTGTGCCGGAACGGCCGAACGGCTTCGCAGCGCGAGTCTGCTGATTCTCGGCGCGGGCGCGATTGGCAGCCATGTGCTGTGGAATATGGCGGCAATTGGCGTCCGCGAGATTGCGATTGTCGACTACGACCGGATCGAAGAAAGCAATTTGAACCGGCAGCTGATGTACGACGTTGAGGATATCGGCAGGTTCAAGGTCGATGTGCTGGCGGAGAAGCTGCACAAATTCAATCCCGATGTCAGACTGATTGTGCATAAAGTGAAGCTGGATTCGCCGGAGGCGCTGGAAGAGCTGGTGGCTGGCAGCACGCTGGTCGTCAAGGCCATCGATACGCCGGAGCGGGCGACGGAATGGCTGAATGCGATTTGCGTCAAGCTGCAAATTCCTTATGTCAGCGGCGGATTTATCGACTTCGAAGGCATCGTTGGTCCGATTTACATTCCCGGTCACTCGCTGTGTGCGGCTTGTCTCGGTTCGGCCGGTGAGGTCAAAAAGGTCGCCGGCATCGGCCCGACCTTCGCTCCGTTGACGACAGCGGTTGCGTCGCGCATGGCCATGACGGCGTTCCGGATTATGACGGGGACGCAGCTCGCCACGGTGACGAACAAGCTGTTTACCTATCGCACACTGGAGGAGCAGTGGGAGACAACGCCGCTTGAGGTTGCGCGGCCATGTCCGGAATGCGGCAGCCAGCCCGACCCTCAGCCGGAGCGGGTACGGCGCCAACAGCTCAAGCTGTATCGTTATGCGGTGGTCTGGATCGCTGCGCTGGCCGGATTGGCCCGTTTGCTGCTTCATACGAACGCTGCGGGCGTGGTGGCATTGTTGAGCCTGATCGTCTCGCTATTTTTCCTCAAGCGGATCATGGGGCGACAGGAAGGGGCGTTGCAAAAGGAGCTTTTTAATGTCAGCTGCATCTATGGGCTTATTATTTTGACGGCGAATGCGGTAATGACGCTGCGGGTGGAATGGAGCGAGCCGGGCTGGGCAGCCCATGTGCTGGAGCTGATGCAGGCTGTCTGCACCTATGTGCTGCAGGCGGGCATCGGCATTACAGTCATCCTGATTATTTTGCATGTGGCCATGCTGGGAATTTCGGCCTTGCATAAAGTGGCTGGCAGGTGGGCGTCTTAGCTGTAATAGCTGTAAATCATTCAAGCGTAAACAAAGAAAAAGCTCGAACGTAGCGGCAGTTGGCCGTTTAGTTCGGGCTTTGCTTGTTAGAAAAGCAGATGCCGGAGGCGCTCACGCAGGCTTGAAATGGGCTTTGCATGGCAGGGGCGGCGGTTTGCGATTGGAAAACGACAAATAAACCAAAAAACAATTGCGCTGTGGCAAAAGCTCTGGTATGATGGTGAATACAGCCGTTTTTCTGCAATATTTTGATAAACGGTCGTCTATATCCAATATAATCATAGCACAAAGAGTGAACGATGTCAACCAGTCGATTTTTTCGGGGGGAGCGGATTTGATGAAGCAGGAACGGACGGCAGAGGCGCAACGGGCATGGGAGCGGGAGCAGCAGCGTTTGAACGGGGTGACGGAGCAGTTGAAGCAGCGGCTTGGCGAGCTGGAACTGGTAACCGGCAGCGTACGCGATGAGGTGCAGCGCATGCGGGCGAACTTCTGGGAAGAGGTAACTGTGGATTTCAGCACGATTGACGATGCAATTGAAAGCCATGCCAGCATGAAGCAGCATGCGGAAACGCTGGCTGAGCGCGAACGTCGTTATGGCCATGCTTTTGCCGAAGCGAAGCGAATCGGACGGCTGATCCGCTCTCCGTATTTTGGCCGGATTGATGTCCGGGAGCAGGGAGAAGAAGGCGAAGAAGCCGTGTACGTGGGCATCGCCGGTTTTGCCGACAAAGAGGGCGAGCGTTATTTGATATATGACTGGCGGGCGCCCATTTGCAGCCTGTATTACGATTATGTGCCCGGGCCTTGCGTATATGAAACACCGGGCGGGCGAATGGCCGCCGAGATGACGCTTAAACGGCAATTTGTCATTCGCGACGGCACGGTGGAGCTGATGTTTGATACGGGGCTGACGATTGGCGACGAGCTGCTGCAGGCCGTGCTGGGCCGCACGTCCGATCTGCAAATGAAAAGCATCGTGGCCACGATTCAACGCGAGCAAAACCGGATCATCCGCAACGATCATGCCCGCATGCTGGTTGTGCAAGGGGCAGCGGGCAGCGGCAAAACATCGGCGGCTCTGCAGCGTGCTGCTTACCTGCTCTACAAATATCGCGATCAGCTGCATGCCGATCAGCTGCTGTTATTTTCGCCGAACCCGCTTTTTAGCAGCTATGTGGCTTCCGTGCTCCCCGAGTTGGGTGAAGAGAATATGCGGCAGACGACGTTTCAGGCGTATTTGCAGCATCGGCTGGGCGATGAGTTCCGGCTGGAGGACTCTTTTGAGCAGCTTGAATGGCTGTTGGCCGATGGCGAGGCGGACTGGGATGCGCTGCGGTCGCAAGCTGTCGGCCAGTCAGGATTGTGGCTGACGGATGCGGAAGGCTGGCTGCCCGGGGCCGAGTGGTGGTGGATGGAAGCTGAACAGGCGGGGGAAGCGGGATCGGAAGGGTGTGCGGATGGGGAGATTGGGAAGGGCTTAGGGACAGATGAGGTCGAGACAGGGACAGACGCCGCGACGGATGGTGAGGATGAGGACGGTCGGGATTGTGTGACGGATGGTGAGGATAAGGACGATCGGGATCGTGCGACGGATGGTGAAGATGAGGACGGTCGGGATCGTGCGACGGATGGTGAGGATGGGGACGGTCGGGATTGTGCGACGGATGGTGAAGATGAGGACGGTCGGGATCGTGCGACGGATGGTGAAGATGAGGACGGCGGGGAAGCAGAATTTGTGCGTATGGAAGAGGATGCTGCGAATCGGCCGACGGTTGTCTCTGCAAAGCGGGCGGAGATGTCGGAGCAGGTCGTCCGGCTTGCCGGGATCGGTTTTAAATCATCAATAGCTTTTGTCGAGCTGATTCGCGCTTACGCCAAGCTGCTGGAGAAGTCGTTCATGCGCTTTCGTCCGCTGAAGCTGGGAGAGACGGTGTTGGTGAGCGCCGCGCAAATGGAGGAGCGGTTTTATTCGTTTGATTCGGGAATCCGGTTGCCGAACCGGGTGGAGCTACTGCGCGAATGGCTGCTGGAGCAGCTTGCCGAACGGGAGGAGGCGGAGCTGAGCGCAGCTTGGGTCGAGGATGAGGTGGAGCTGCTCGACGACGACGATTACCGGCGGGCCTACAGCGAGCTGCGCAAGACCGGAGGCGGCTTCGACTATTACGAGCAGGAGCAAAAGCTGCTGGCACGTTATGTGGTGCGCCGGCGGATGCAGCCGCTGCGGGAAGCGGTAAAGCAGCTTGCTTTTGCAGATATCCGCTCGTTGTACGTCCAACTGTTTGCCGACGCAGCGGTGCAACGGGAGTTGTTGTTGGCGGTGTGTGCGACAGGGGCGGATGGAGCTGGTGCGACGGCAGAAGGCGTAGGAGCAGGGACGGACGGAGCTGGGAGGACGGTAGAAGGCGTAGCGAGAGGGAAGGACGGAACTAGGAGGACGGTAAAAGGCGTAGCGAGAGGGATGGACGGAGCTGGAGCCGAGGTGGAAGGCGTAAGGACAGGGACGGATGGAGCGGAGGCAGAAGTCGTAACGAGAGGGACGGACGAAGCTGATGTGACGGCAGAAGGCGTAAGAGCAGGGACGGATGGAGACACTGCGGCATTATGGCCCGAAAAGTGGCCGGAAGTTTGCCACCAGACGCTGGAACGGCTGGCTGATGGGCAGCTGGCCTATGAGGATGCCGCCCCGTATTTGCTGCTGCGGGAGCTGGTCCTCGGTTTTACGACCAGCCCCGCGGTGCGCCACGTATTTATCGACGAGGCGCAGGATTATTCTGCGTTTCAGCTGGAGCTGCTGAAACGGCTGTTTCCCCGCTGTCGGATGACGGCGCTTGGCGATACGAACCAAGCGATTTATGCGCATGCGACAGCGCTGGAGACGAACAGCGCGGAAGGGTATGCCGCGCTGTACGGGCCGGAGCAAACGGAGGTAATCCGTTTGCAGCGCAGTTACCGATCGACACGGGAGATCGTGTTGTTTACGCGAGGCATGATCCCGGAGGGCCATGCCATCGAGCCGTTCACCCGCGCCGGGGCGAAGCCGCGGGTGACAAGGGCTGCGGATCGCGAGAGCCTGCACCGCCGGCTTGCGGAGCGGGCCGCGGAGCTTATGGCCGGCGGCTGCGCCACGGTCGCGATCCTGTGCAAAACGGCTGGCGAAAGCGACTACGCCGCCGCAGAGCTGCGCAGCCGGCTGCCCGGGCTGCGTTTGACCACCCGGCACAGCCCTTCGATGGAGCCGGGCGTGCTGGTGCTGCCGTCGTATTTGGCCAAGGGCGTCGAATTCGACGCCGTGCTGGTGTACGACGGCTCGGAGCGGCGCTATGCGCGGGAACGCGACCGCAAGCTGCTGTATACGGTTTGTACGCGGGCCATGCATGAGCTGCATGTATTCACGCTGGGCGAGCCGAGTCCGTTTATTGGCGAGCAGCCGGAAGAGACCTATGAGCTGGAGCGCTAATGTGGAGGCGCGGCTTGGTGGGCCATCCGTGCTTGAGATTCGCTGGGTTGTGAAGGCGTTCAGGCGCAGAAACAGATGAGCAGCTTCCGGAGCGGAGTCAAGTCCAATCCATTGGCCTGGCCGGGATGGAAGGGAAGCTCCGGCGAGTCAAGCAAGAACCGTATCGATCACAAAAAGCGCAGTAAAAAACGCCCCTGCCATCCGCAAAAGCGGAAAGCAGGGGCGTTTCCTTATTTATTCACCTATTCCGTTGCGACCGACTGATCGGCTTGCAGGCCGACCGGCGCGATGCGCACGAAATGTTGATCCAGGTTGTTCAACAGCTCGTCGATGCCTGCTGCGGCTTCGGCTTGACCGGAAGCGGCCAGCTCGTTGCGGTAAGCGCCGAGCAGCTCGTTCAGATCCTTTTTGCTTTGCACGCCAACCGGCTCGATTTTGACCTTCGCGCCTTTGGCAATCCGGCGCTCGATCGCTTGCACGTCGAGGCCCAGCTCAGGAACGAGACGCTGGTAGATCACGCCGCCGGTCATCCCTGCGCAAATCCACGGGCCCGGGTCGCCCATGACGACGGCACGGCCGTTGGTCATGTACTCGAACGCGAAGCCTTTCAGGTTGGCGCGGGCAGCGATGCCGCCAAGCTCATCCTGCAGCGGACCGCTCAGCTCGCCGCCGAAGACGACGTCTGCGCCGGAGAAGCGGATGCAGGCCCGGGTATCGGCGCTGCCTTGAATCAGGAACAAGCCTTTTTGCGCGCCGTAGCCAAACGATTTACCGACGCTGCCGTTGATCAGCTTGCCGTTTTTGCCGGCTGCTTTGAGCACGGCAACCTTACCGCCGAGCGCCATTTTGCCGACGCCGTCTTCTGCGCCGCCGTGGACGGTGATGTCGACGCCGCGGGCGTTGAAGGCGGCCAAGCCGTTACCCGGCACGGAGCCGTCAACGAGCTCCAGCGATACGGTTGGAAGCTGATCGTAGCTGCCGTCGAAGCGGTCTCTGACGCGATGGCTCGCATAGCGGCTGCCGAGAATACGCGATTCGGCATCCACTTTGGACCAGCGGCGAACAATCGGCCCGTCGAAGGACAGAGCATCCGGGAAGAACTCTTGGCCTTCGGCACCTGCAGCGATGCGGATGTCCGAGGAAACCGCGGCATCTTCCTTCGCTTTGTCTTCGGCCGAGATGAATTGCAGCGGAGCCGGACGCAGGATGTCGGACAGGTCGATGCGCTCCAAATGGCTGATTTGCTGCAGCAGGTCGGAACGGCCGACCAGGTCTTGCAGGCTTGTAAAACCAAGCTGAGCGACGATTTCGCGCACTTCCTCGCCCATTGCGCCGAACAGGCGCACAAGGCTGTCAACAGCGATGTCGTATTGACGAGGCACGAAGCGGCGCAGACCTTTTTCTTCCGCTTCCTCCATCGAGTCGATTTGCGTCGCGATACCGACGTGGCAGGTATCCAGATGACAGCCGCGGCAAGTCGTACAGCCGATCGACTGCATCGCGATGCTGCCGAAGCCGGCGCGGTTGGCGCCGAGCATAACCATTTTCACGACGTCTGCACCGGATTTCAGACCGCCGTCCGACCACAGCTCAACGCGGTGGCGCAGACCGGCTTCGATCAGGGCGACGTGCGCCAGCTTCGTGCCGATTTCCGTAGGCAAGCCGACGTGCGTCAGCGAGTGAATCCGCGCCGCGCCGGTGCCGCCGTCAAAGCCGGACAGCGTAATCACGTCTGCGCCTGCTTTGGCCACGCCGACCGCAATCGTACCGATGCCCGGAACGATTGGTACTTTGACGATAATCCGCGCTTTGCGGCCGCTT
The DNA here is from genome assembly GCF_004514475.2 of Paenibacillus athensensis. Lineage (GTDB taxonomy): Bacteria > Bacillota > Bacilli > Paenibacillales > NBRC-103111 > Paenibacillus_AL > Paenibacillus_AL athensensis. The sequence continues at coordinate 346,408 of NZ_MYFO02000003.1, forward strand.
GCTTCTTTCAGCTCGGAGATGATTTGCGCCAAGTCCTCAATCGAATAAATATCGTGGTTGTTGGACGGCGAAATCAGGTCGGAGCCAATCGTCGCGTTACGCGCAGCGGCGATTTTGGCTGTAACTTTGGAGCCCGGCAGGTGACCGCCTTCGCCCGGCTTCGCGCCTTGGCCAATTTTGATTTCCAGGAAGGCGACGGCGTTAGCCAGCTCGACGTTGATGCCGAAGCGGCCGGAAGCGACTTGCGCGCCGCGCGTTTTTTTGTAACGGCCTAACATATCTTTAATCTCTCCGCCCTCGCCGTTCATGGTCACCATGTTCAGGCGTTCGCCGGCTTCGGCGTAGGCACGGAAAGCTGTTTCGTTCTGGGAACCAAACGACATCGACGAAATCAGCATCGGCAGCGAATGATCGCCGATTGAAATGTCAACCTGCGACGGATCGAGCGGCTTGCGGCCTTCCGCTTGCGCCTTCTCGAAATCGAAGCCGGCAATATGACGGATCGAGATCGGGTTCTTGAGCTCTTCCTCGCGCAGCTTGTCGCGATAGTCGTTGTACGGCGTCGTGCCGGCAGCGGCTTCGTTCAGCGCCTTCCACATGCGTTGGAAGAAACGGAAGTTTTTCGCCGCTTTCGCTTTCGGATTCGTGAAGTCCGCATAACGGGCTTCGGCGTCGGCTGTCAGTTGGGCGAAGCCGGTACCGGCTTTTTCGCTGCCCAGATAGTTGACGATATCGAGCACCTCGGCGACTTCCGGATGGAGGCCGATGGCCGAGAAGAAGCGCGTGTAGCCGCGCAGCTCGTGCGTGCCGATGGTCGAGATGACTTTCTCCAGCCCTTTGGTCAGCGCGGTGTACACCTTGCGGGCCGCAGCGGCGGAGCCTTCTTTATCGGAAGCTGTGGCAAACAGCAGGTAAGGCGAAATCAGATCGGCGCCCAGACCGCAAGCGACGGCGATGTCGTGCAGGTTGCGGATGGCCGCGGAGCGCAGCACGATAGTCACATGGCGGCGCAGGTTGTCGCCCATGCCGAGCTTTTCGGCGCGCAGCGCAATGTCGATGCGGGAGACGACCAGATGCGGGTCGAGCCACAGACGGTCGTTCTGATGCGCGGCGGAGTCGTCGAGCACCAGCAGGGAAGCGCCGCCGCGAACGGCTGCGATAGCTTGCTCAGCCAGCGAGGCCAAGCCATCGGCCAGCGATGTGCCGCGGGCAAACGTCGTCGACAGGGTCGCGACTTGATCCAGATGGTTAAACAGCGCGACCAATTGCTCAAAGGACGGCTGGGACAGGTGCTCTTCGCTTTCCAGACCGTTCGTGCCTTCCAGCAGCAGCGGCGTCAGCAGCTCGATGCGCAGCTTGTTGTCGACCTGTGCGTAGACGGCCGGGCGGGAGCCCGCCACGATGCGCGTCGAGAAATGCTCCATTTCGCGGTCGCGGTCAATCGCCGGATTCGTCACGACAGCTACGCTTTCTTTAATGAAATCCGGGATGTTCTGGCGCTCCCAATGCAGCGCGGCGTGCGGCGAATCGTGACCGAGCGAGCGAATCGGCTCTGCGCCGGTTTCGGACATCGTTTCGATCATCGAGATGCCGTCGCGATCCCAGCCAAATGCGCTGTACAGCTGATCGGTCGCTTCGAGATTGGCGTTCAGCACCGCTTGCGTTCCCGTCGGCGACGGAACGAGGTGGTTGCGCATGCCGGTAATATTCAGACGGCCTTTGGCGCGTTCCAGCACGATCGATTGCACTTCGTGGTAAGGCACGACGCGGACCGGCTGGCCTGGCGTCAGCTCAACGCCGACTTTTTCGCCAGGAGCGATCGGCTTCGGCTCAGCGACCATTTCATCGACAGTAATGACGCCTTGCTCGGACGAGAAGTAAAGCGAGTTGTCGCTTTCGACCATCCAGACCGGACGCAGACCCAGAGCGTCGACGCTGAAAATACATTCGTTGCCATAGCGGGAGACAATGCCGGCAGGGCCTTGAGCATAATGTCCCCACACCTGACGATAATACACGTAAAGGTCCTGCAGCTCCGGACGGAACTGCTTCATTTCGCTGATGATCGGCGGGAATACCATTTCCATCGCTTCAAACAGGCTGATGCCAAAACGGTGGATGAACGTTTCAATGGTCCGGTTCATGTCCTGCGAGTCGGAGCCGCCGTCAACGAGCGGAACGCCCACCATATCGGCTTCGATGCGCATTTTTTTAACCGTGTTGATTTCGCCGTTGTGACCCAGCAGCGAGAACGGCTGAACGCGGAAAAAGCTGGACAATGTATTCGTCGAATAGCGGTTGTGGCCGATGGTGACTTGGGCCGCAAACAACGGATCGCGGGTATCGTTAAAATATTTCGGCAGGATGCTTGCAGCGCCCATCACTTTATAGGCGGCAGTTACGTTGCTCAGCGTAGCGACGTGCACATTGTAACGCGCTTCAATGGCAATGTGCAGCTCGAACAGGTGGTCGGCGACGTTCACTTCCGGCTTGTCGCACAGCGCGGCGATTTGCCAGAAGGTCGGCTCGTCGTTCAGCGCGTTCAGACCCAGCACCGTGTTGTCGACCTGGTTTTCCTGCTCCAGCACAATCGTCACGTTATGCGCAGCGAACAGCTCGCGGATGCCATTCTGCATGTCGGCTACGGAAAGGTCGAGCTTGCGGGGTACAAAAATATGCGCAACGGAAAAACGGTTGTCATAGGCCAGCTTGCCGTCCAGACCGGCGTCCGTCAGCTTCTTTTCCCAAAGCGCGCGCGGAATATCGGTCAAAATACCGCAGCCGTCGCCTTCGCCGTTGATAAAACCGGAACGATGCTCCATTTTGACGAGCGCATCGATCGTTTTCTGGATGTTATCGCGGGACGGGTGGCCGTTCTTTTCAATAATACAAATAATACCGCAGCTGTCGTGCTCGGTTTCCAGCAACTTTTGAAAACGGCCTTCATTTCGCATCACTTCGTTCATTAGCTCTAGGTCAGTAACCTGACCGTCACCTCCAATACAGAATGTTTTTCCCCCATACCGTACAACTGGTTTTTCTTTTCCCGCAGACACCCGATGCAATTCCCGAAATACCTTTATGACAGGCATAAATCCGCAACATGCAAGGCTATGCATAAAAATACAATGCGAGTGAATAACGGCCGCGTTCAAGCACCCCAGGTCGTCAAAATGTGGTTTCTTCCCTGCCGGCAGCACATAGGTCGAAAAGTGTGAAAATGATAACAAAACCTGTGAATTCTGCCCCATCTTACTAGGAAAAAACTGTGTTTCTTGAAAAGGGTAAAAGTATCTTTAGAATAGCATGAAAAAGATGATCCGACAATAGCTGCAGCCGCAAAAGCCGAATGTAAGCGTTACCGTTGTTGCATATTGGTGAATAAAACCAAGGGTTTTGCCGGAAAACGCTCTAGAAAAGGCGAACGAATATGAAATCGGGCTGAAATATAGTTCGCTTCTGGGACATGTTGGCAAAAACACCTGCAGGCCGCTGCGGATGCGGCTTGCGCCGGATTTGCGGCTGTAGGCGTCACCGCAAATTTCGACTTTTGCGGGAGCGGCAGCCCGGATAAAAAATGCCCGCCACAGCCGCTTGCAGCACGGATGGCGGACAGCTTGGCAACGCGGAGTTGCGGCGGCGAGCAGACTGTGGCGATTTTGGGCGGAGGCAAATATCGCCGGAGGCGTCACGGCCACAGGTGCGATCAGGCCCGCGTTGCTTGGAGCCCGTAGCCGTCGCCTGACTGCGGAAGATCGCTCGACAAGCTGCCGACGGCGCGTTGCTCCGCTGAACGAGTGCGGCCTTGGGGTGGCGAGCAGCTCTAGCGCCGGCGTCACGGCCACAGTCCGGTCGAGCTTGCCTGCACGGCTGATCCTTCGCGCCAAGCGGGTCTGACCGCTGGCGTGCGGCCGCTACTGCGGCTTCGGGCGTCGCGCACGGTGCGAAAGGCTGCTGCTTGCCTGCTAACGGGACATCGCCCGGAAGACGCGGTCGGCGGCTTCCAGCGTGTCGTCGACATCTTTATCCGTGTGGGCGACGGTCAGAAACCAGGCTTCGTATTTGGACGGCGCCAGGCAGATGCCCTCGTCGAGCATGCCGCGGAAAAAGGCAGCGAATCGTTCTCCGTCCGTATCCTGCGCCTGCTCGTAGTTGGTGATCGGATGATCGCAAAAATGGGTCGAGAACGCGCCGCCGATCCGGTTGACGGTCAGCGGCACGCCGCGGCGCGCAGCGGCTTCGGCGATGCCGCCGGCCAAGCGGCTGCCGAGCTGTTCCAGCCGCTCGTACACCCCTGCCTGCTGCAGCACCTGCAGGCAGGCGATGCCGGCACTGATCGAGGCGGGGTTACCCGCCATCGTGCCGGCCTGATACGCAGGTCCGAGCGGCGCGACCTGCTCCATCACGGCCTTACGGCCCCCGTAGGCCCCGATCGGCAGCCCGCCGCCGATCACTTTGCCGAGGGCCGTAAGGTCGGGCTCCAGCGCGGCGAAGCGATTCGCCGCCGCGCCGTTTGCGGCCGCGTGCGCTGCAGCGGCCGCAGCGCCATCGGCCCCGGGCACAGCCGTCGGGGCCGCGCTCCCGGCCGCCGGCTGCGCCCCGGCGGCATCGTCTGCGCCGGCCAGCGGCAGGCCGGCGTACGTCTGCGCCGCGCCGTAATGGAAGCGGAACGCCGTAATCACCTCGTCGTAAATGACGAGGGAGCCGTTGCGGCGGGCGGAGGCGCACAGCCGCTCAAGGAAGCCGGCCTGGGGCATGACCATGCCGAAGTTGCCGACGATGGGCTCGACCATGACGGCGGCGACATCGTCGCCCCAGCGGTCGAGCGCCGCGTCGAGTGCGTCCGGGTCATTGAACGGCACGGTGATGACCTCCTGCGCGATGCTGGCGGGAACGCCCGCGCTGTCCGGTGTGCCGAGCGTCGACGGCCCGGAGCCGGCAGCAACGAGCACGAGATCGGAGTGGCCGTGGTAGCAGCCGGCGAACTTGATGATTTTCGAGCGGCCTGTGTAGGCGCGGGCGACGCGGATCGTCGTCATGACCGCTTCGGTGCCGGAATTGACGAAGCGCACCTTGTCGAGCGACGGAATCGCTCCTTTGAGCATGCGCGCGAATTCGATTTCCAGCTCGGTTGGTGTGCCGTACAACGTGCCGCTCTGGGCTGCGCGGCAGATCGCTTCGGTGACGTGCGGGTGGGCGTGTCCAGTGATGATCGGGCCGTAAGCGGCCAAGTAATCGATATAGCGATGGTCGTCGACATCCCAGAAATACGCACCTTCTGCGCGTTTCATGAATACCGGCGCGCCGCCGCCCACGGCTTTGAACGAGCGGGAGGGGCTGTTGACGCCGCCTACGATATGCTGGAGCGCTTCTTCATACAGCGCTGCGGATTTTTTACGTTCCATGAGTGATTCGTCATCCTTTCGGTTTCCACGCCTGCAAAAAGCCTCTACCGCCAAACATCGCGGTAGAGGCGCAGGTACGCACACGTTATTTTTTGGATTTCGGTGAAGCGGTTGGCGTCGGCGATTTGCTGGCTTGCGTTTCGTCTTCCGTTCGTCCGGCAAAGACGTCCTGCACGTATTGCTGCAGCTTGTCCTTGTTGGTGGTCAGTACGGAAGCGCCGCGAATGTTTTTCTCGACGACGAGGTCCGTCGGCGGCAGCTGGGCGCTGGCAATGCCATCGGCTTTCGCTTCGTAGCCGAGCTGGGCCAGCTTGAGCATGTCGTTGACGCTCAGATTTGTTTCAATGTAAGGATCAATCGCGTTCAGAATGCGCGGCAGCTTGATCAGCGAAGACGTCGTCTGCAGCTTTTGGGCAACGGCGGACAGGAACTTGCGCTGACGCTCGGTGCGGGCGAAGTCGGACAACGCATCGTGGCGGAAGCGGACGTATTGCAGGGCCGTTTTGCCGTCGAGGTGCTGCATGCCTTTTTTCAGATTGATGTCATAGATGTGATCGTCTTCGGCGTCGGAATATTTCATATCCTTCTCGACCTCAAGATCGATGCCGCCGATAGCGTCGACAAGTGCGATAAAGCCTTTAAAATCGGTATAAACATAATATTGCACGGGTACGCCGATCAGATCGCTGACGGTTTTCATCGCCAGATTCGGTCCGCCGATCGTAATCGCGGTGTTGATGCGGTCCTCGCCGCTGCCGGGGATTTTCACGTAGGTGTCGCGAAGAATCGAGAACAGCTGGGCGTCTTTGGTCACCGGATCGATGCTCGCCAGCATAATGCTGTCCGAGCGGGGCAGCTCGTTATTCTTCAATCCGCGCGAATCGCCGCCGAGCAGCAGGACGTTGACGCGCTGCTTGCCTTCCCATTTGGGAGGGGCGTATTCTTTTCCTTTGTTTTTGGCTTCTTCAGAGGTAAATACGGTGCCAGCTTGCTCGTCGCCGTCTTTGGAAATATGGTTGGCAAATGTATAGAAGGAATAGCCGTAATATCCAGCCGCTACAAGCAGAAGTAGCCCGATCAGGAGCAAGAAACGCTTTAGTATTCGCATGGCAGTCGCTCCTTTCATCCAGCGGTAACGCTGTTGTTTTAATCTGTACTTTTTTTATTTACAGAAGTAGTGTATCATAGACCTATTGTGTATCCGTGCACAACTACACCGTTTCCTATTATAGATGCTAAGAAAGTTCGATAGCAAGTTTCGGCGAATTTTGCCAAAAAACGCGCAGACTGCGCCGAGTCTTCAATGACAGGGGGGATCGCCGTGCTGGCGATTGATGTTCAGGATTTACGCAAGGAGTTTAAGGTCCAGCAAAGCCGTCAGGGTCTGAAGGGCGCTTTTCAGGATTTGTTTCAGCGCGAATACAAGCATGTCGCTGCCGTCAAGGATATCAGCTTTCAAATTCCCAAGGGCGAGATTTGCGGATATATCGGCGAGAACGGCGCAGGGAAATCGACAACGATCAAAATGCTGACCGGCATTCTCGTTCCGACTTCGGGCGATATTAAAGTCAACGGATACGTGCCGTACAAGGAGCGCGAAAAGTTCGTTTCGGGCATCGGCGTCGTGTTCGGCCAGCGCAGCCAGCTGTGGTGGGACATCGGCGTGATTGAATCGTTTCAGCTGCTCAAGAAGGTGTACCGCGTATCGGAGACCGACTACAAAAAACGGATGGATGAGCTGGTCGAACGTCTGCAGCTGGGCGAGCTGCTGACGCGCCCGGTGCGCAAGCTCAGTTTGGGCCAGCGGATGCGCTGCGAACTCGCTGCGGCTTTGATTCACAATCCGTCGATACTGTTTCTCGACGAGCCGACGATTGGACTCGACATCGTGGTCAAAACGGAAATTCGCGAGTTTCTCAAATCGCTGAATCAGCGGTACGAAACGACGATTTTGCTGACGACGCACGATTTACAGGATATTGAAGCGCTGTGCTCGCGCGTCATTATGCTCGACGACGGCCGGATCATTTACGACGGCGGTCTGGAGGAGCTCAAGCTCAAATGGGGTAAAGGCAAAGAGGTCGTGCTGCAATTCGAGCAGGCGGTGACGCTGCAGCGGCTGCAGGAGCTGACGAACGGTTATGACGTGGCCTGGCAGCTGGAGAACGAGCTGACGGCCAAAGTATTTATCCCGCAAAATCGCGCCAATGTCTCCGAGGTGCTCAGCCGCGTGGTTGGTGTGCTGCAAATCAAGGATATCAAAATTGTCGAAACGAACACGGACGATATCGTCCGCGAAATTTACAAGTCCGGTTCGGCGGACGTCAAGCGGCCGGAGCTGGCGCGCGCTGCGGAGGAGGCAGTTACGCATGCTTAGCGCGTATATGGAATTGATCCGCATCCGCTTCCTGATGATGCTTGCTTACCGCGTCAACTATTACAGCGGTATTCTCACCTATGGCCTTAATATCGGGACCTCTTATTTTGTCTACAAGGCGATTTACGGCAATCAGGATATGATTCAGGGCCTGTCCCTGGGGCAAATGACGACCTATGTTGCGGTCTCGTGGATGGGCCGAGCGTTTTATTTCAACAATCTCGACCGCGAAATCGCCAACGAGATCCGCGATGGCAGCGTGGCGATCCAGTTCATCCGTCCTTACAACTATGTGATGTCCAAAATGATGCAGGGGCTCGGCGAAGGCTTGTTCCGCCTGCTGTTGTTTACGGCCCCGGGCCTGCTCGTCGTCTGCCTGCTGCTGCCGGTCAAGCTGCCTGACGCGCCGTCGGTGTGGGCGTTGTATCTGGTCATGCTGTTTATGAGCTTCCTGATTAACTCCCAGATTAATATTATTACCGGACTTTGCGCATTTTTTCTCGAAAATAATGAAGGCTTGATGCGGATGAAGCGCGTGGCCGTCGATTTGTTCTCCGGTCTGGTCATTCCGATTACGTTTTTCCCCGGCTGGTCGAAGACGGTGCTGGAGTGGCTGCCGTTTCAAGCGATTACGTATTTGCCCGGCGCGGTATTTATGGAAAAAATCTCGGGCGCGGCGGCGCTTGGCAAGCTGGGCGTTCAGGCGCTGTGGTTCGTATTGCTGATCGTGCCGATTATCTGGCTGTGGCGCAAGGCGCGGACGCGGCTGTTCGTGCAAGGAGGGTAAGCCGATGTTCTATTTGTCTCTTGTAGCCGATTATTTCAAAAATTATATGAAAACCCGGCTGACCTACCGATCCGATTTCTGGATTGAGGTGTTGTCCGACTTGATGTTTAACGGACTGAATCTGATTTTCATTCTCGTCATCTTCCAGCAAACGGCGCTGATGGGCTCGTGGAACCGTGATCAGATTTTGTTTATTTACGGATTTTTTATGATTCCTTACGGGTTGTTCATTACATTTTTTAACCTGTGGAATTTCAGCGAACGTTATATTGTCAAAGGCGAGCTGGACCGCATCCTGACCCGTCCGGCGTATAACCTGTGGCAGCTGATGCTGGAAAATATCGATCCGGCTTCGCTGTTCAGCGCGATTGCCGGGTTTATCGTCATGGCCTATTCGTGGAGCCAGCTGGGGCTGCCGTTCCACGTCAGCGATTTGTTCGTGTTTGCGCTGCTGGTGGTTAGCGCGGTGCTGATTTATGGCGGCATCTATACGTCGCTGACGGCGCTTGCCTTTTTCTCCGACGCGCCAACCGGCATTATGCCGCTGATCTGGAACATTCAGAACTATGGACGCTATCCGGTCAATATCTATAACAAGCTGATCAAGGGCGTGCTCACTTGGGTGTTGCCGTTCGCTTTCGTCGGCTTTTATCCGGCGGCGTATTTCCTCGATCCGGCCAACTGGAAGACGTTTGCGCTACTGACGCCGGCGGTTGGCGTCGTGTTCGCGGCGATTGGGCTGTCGATCTGGAATCTCGGCATTCGCCGCTATCGCGGCGCGGGGTCTTGAGGCTGCTAACGGCAGGCCGGTCAACACGGTCTGATAGCCGCCGTTCGGCCGGCCGCACTCCAGGAGTCGCGCGCGGTGCGGACATGATCGGCGGCTTCTCGAACAACAAGCCATCTAAAAAGCTTCCTTCCCGCGAAGTAGGGGAGGAAGCTTTTTGTTAGTGACGGCGGTTGCGAGCATACATTCAGGTTGTAAGCGGCTTACCGTGCATCCGGTTTATGGATTCGCCGGCGCGGCGGCATCGGAATCCATAGGTACACCGGCATCCGTATCGGCATCCGAGCCTAAGCCGGAGCCGATGCCGGCACCCGAACCGATGCCGGGCAGCGGCTTGGCCGATTTCGCTTCCTCCGGCACGGTGATCTCGACTGGCTCGTTAACACGCGTATTGATCGAGGTCAGCGACATCGACAGATGATCGATGGGCGCGGGTAAAGCGTCGCCGTAGGTAATGATGTAGTCGACCTCTTGGCTGAGCGGCAGCTTGGTCGCTTCGTCGAAGGTCTGCACGCCGGATATCGACATGCTCATATCGCTGAGTCCCGGCGTTTGGGCGATTTGTTCCAGCAGGGCGGAATTGCCGAGCAGATTGCCTAACGTTTGAATCAACTGCCGGGTATCGGCCAGCTTGCCGTTCATGGAAATCTTGTGCACCTGCTTGCCGTCTTCTTCCGTAACGCCCAGATCGCGATAGAAGAAATAAGGCGTGATCAGCTTGGAAACGTCCATGTTCTCCTGCTGGAGCTTGATCACTTCTGAAAATTTGAACGGCATGACGGCTGTGGTATCGAACCATTGCATTTCGCCGCTAGAAGGATCAACCGTCTTCATGTAGCTTCCGTTATCTGTGAAAAATTGTTCCATGTCGGTCGTTGTGTCGGTATCGCCCAGATGAATTTCGAATTTCACTGTCTGGTGCATGCCCTGCGCTTTGTTAAATTCGAGCATGGAGGTCGCTTTCATATCCGCTTGATCCGGGATGTCCTCAACGCCCGGCTTGAAGAATATGCGCAGGTTCATCTTCGTCTCCGAGCGATACGTGTTGACTCCCGCCTGCTCGCTGCTTGCGGCTTTCAACCACTCGACGGCGCTTTCGTCGCTGCGCAGCGCGGTACGGACAAGCCCCAGCGCTTGTTCGGCTGTCGGCGCGGCATCACCCAGCTTGGCTCCGAAGCGCTCCTTCAATTCGGCCAGCGCGCTGCTGTCAGACAGGCCAAGCAAGCGGCCGACGATATAAGCGGACTGCTCGACGGTGATCGGTTGATCCAGCCGCAGCGTGCCGTCTTCGTAGCCGTTCAAAATCTTACGCTCCAGCAGCGCGCGGGCATCGTTGGCGTAAGCCGAGCCTTCGGCTACATCACTGGGCAAAGCTGTGTCGCTGCTGGCCGGAGCGAGCTGCAATTCGCTGGTCAGCAGATGGATGAATTCGCCGCGGGTTAGCGGCGCCTCATCGGCCGCATAAGCGGCAGGGGCGAGCAGGGTGAAGCATAACGCGAAGGATAAGGTAACGCGTTTGAATTCCATTTTCATAAATAATCTCCTTTACCCGAGGAAGTATGTTCCATCTTACGGTACCACAATCCGGCGGATTGCGCCAGCTTTTCCATCCGCTCTGCGTCGGAGCGCATGCAAACAGAACCCGCCGCACGCGGCTACCGAAGCTTGGCATCGGCCGTAGAGCAACGGCGGATTCGTGCCGGATCGGGTTGCCGCATGCTTTTATATCGCCTACAATAGCAGATAGACAAATAGATGAAAGGCAGGGAGAGACGATCATGACAACGGCAGTGGGCCAAATGGCTCCCGATTTCACGCTGGCAGGCTCCAACGGTCAGGATGTCGCTTTACGCGACTATGCGGGAAAGAAAGTCGTCATTTATTTTTATCCGCAGGACAATACGCCCACCTGCACGACGCAGGCGTGCGATTTTCGCGATTATAACGGCAAATTTGCCCAATTGGGCGTGGAGGTTCTGGGCATCAGTCCCGACCCGTTGACGGCGCACGACAAATTTATCGCCAAACACGAGCTGCCGTTTGTGCTGCTTTCCGATCCCGCGCATGAGGCTGCGGAGGCGTACGGCGTATGGGCGCTCAAAAAATTGTACGGACGCGAATACATGGGGATCGTGCGGTCGACGTTTTTGATCGACGAACAAGGACGGATCGCCAGGGAGTGGCGCAACGTGCGGATTAAAAATCACGTTCAACAGGTATTGGAAGCGGCAGCGGCTCTGTAAGGAGCACGGGTGCGGGCATGAGGGAAAGCGGACAGCTACGGGCTGCCCGCTTTCTTTTTTAGCTTATGTGTGACAATCACGGCAAGGCCGGCGCTTTCGCTTCGGGAGCCGCCCATGGCGAAGAAAGTCCGGTAGACGTTGATGGCTTTCGCTTTTACTGATCAATCCAGACGAACAATAGTCAGCGTAGCGCCTGCGCCGCCGCCGAGCAGCGTGGCTGCGCCCAGCAAGCCGAACAGCTGCAGCGTGATGGTGGTGCCGGCGCTCAGGTTGGCAATGACCGAATTGTTGAAGGACGAAACCGCAAGCAGCGGATTGACGATCGAAGGGGTGTAGGCTGCGCCGTTGTGCAGTAGGCGCGAGCTAACGAGCAGCGCGGCCGACAAGTTGATCTGATAGGCCAGCAAATAGGTGCCTGCGGCCGGAACGGTGAAGGTGTCATTCGCTCCGTTGACAGTGACGCCGCCGTTCAACACCTGATTGTTCGGCAGCGGAATGTTCGTTCCGCCGAGCACAACGGCTATGATGCTGCCCGCCGTATTTGCGCCGAAGCCGTTGACATCGGTGAACACTGTGCCCGTTGCGCCTGTAGCGCCCGTGGCTCCGGCTGTTCCCGTTGCACCCGTTGCGCCTGTAAGGCCCGTGCTGCCCGTTGCGCCCGTTGCACCTGTCGCACCAGCCGCTCCGGCTGCTCCGGCCGTACCTGTCGCGCCTGTCGCGCCTCTGGCTCCCGGATCACCTGTTGCGCCTGTTGCGCCCAAGGCTCCTGCTACCCCGGTCGCGCCCGTTGCACCCGTAGCTCCTGTCGCACCGGTTGGGCCTACCGGACCGCCCGCCGGTCCTGTCGGACCCGTCGCCCCGGTTGGACCCAGCAGCGTCGGCACGCTCAGGACGCTTTCCAGCTTGGAGGAAAGCAGCAGTTCCTTTTTGATCGCCGTCTCCATTGTTGACTTCACGCTTTGGTCGATGGCCAGCACATCGTTGATGGTAGCGCCCGGTCCGGAAATGCCTGGCAGCGTACCCAGCACATACTGGATTTTTTCACCCTCTGCGTTGAGAATGTGGCTCAGACCGATTTCTTCCATCGCGATGGACGAGAGCAGCAGGTTGATGGCGTCATCGCGGGTGATGGTAATCGTAGGGCTAATATTCGGTATGTTCGGGTAAGACACGGATGTTCACTCCTTTTCGCTTCAACTGGATGTTGATGTTTAGCAGAAATCAACATGATTCGCTAAACATTTCATGATCAATATATAAATGGAATTGGAGATTTAGAATATTAACGTCGTTTTTTTTGCCGGGATGGGGGATCGGGACGTTTCGCTGAGTCTTTGTGCAGCCACGGCTTGGCCGGCGGCGCAGGATTCGACGCCGTTTCTCTGGCGCTGCCGGTTAACCCGCCGTCTGCGCGCGCTGTGCCGAGCAGCGTTTTCAAGCTGCCGATTTGCAGCAGCAAGGCGGGGAAGCTTGCAGCCTCCCCGCCTGCGTACAGCGCGCCTTCCAGACGGAGCAGGGCAGCGAACGCCGCTGCGGCTTCGACGACGCCGGGCTGCGAAGCCCCGCTGTGCGAAGCCCGGCCACTGCCGGTTCGTCCGAGCAAAGCCAGCTTGCGGCGGACGTACAGCAGCCAATCGACGGCAACGCCGAGCAGGCGCTCGCTCCAGCGGCGGCTTGTTTCGGGCGGGACGCCGGCCAGCGGCACTTGGCGGACGGAGCCGGCAGCGCCCGCCCCCCGCCCCGCCGCTGCGGGGGCCAGCCACAGCGCGGCGAGCAGCGCGGCTGTGCCTGCGAAGCTTGCGGCGGCCGAGGCGGCGTCGAGCAGCGCCCGCTCCAGCAGCTGCAAGCTGGCGAGCTGCTGAACGCGGGGGCTGGACAGCCAGAGCGGAAGCAACGTCTGCAGGCGGGTGTGCGTGGCGGCATGAAGGCTGACGGCGGCGTCGGCAAGCCGCAGCAGCGAGCCGAACCACGGCAGCGGATCTTCGGCAGCGTCAACGTCGCTTTTGCTCCAGCCGCCGTTACTGCTGCCAGCTGCATCGCCAAAGCTGCCTGCCTGGCCTGCGTCGCCCGCCTGCGCTGCCGCCGAAGCGGCTGCTTGCGGCGGACGGCCGCGAGCCAGGAGACGGGATAGCTGCCCGTCGATGCGCAGCATGAAGACGGTCAGCGCGTTTTCGGTATACGCCGCCGTTTCAAGCAGCCAGTCCGGCCCGCGCCGGTAGCTTTCGTCTTGAAAAAATAGCGGCTCGCTATTCTTCATGACAATGCTCTTCGTGCTCGATGAGGTCGATGACATCCTCCAGCTTGAATTGGAGCAGCATCTGGTTTTTGATCACGCTGCGCAGCATGCGTTCCACGCTTTTGTTCGCGAGCAGCATTTCGTGGAACGTCAAATGCTCCATTTGCAGCATTCGCTGCAGCTTTTCGCCTTCGGCATTCATAATGTGCGACATGCTGATTTCCTCCAGAGCTATGGAGCTGAGCAGCAGATAGACGACTTCCTCGCGGCTGAGCGTAATCAGCGGATTGATGTCGGGAATATTGGGCATGGACATGGATCATGACCTCCGGCACGTTGAACTGTTCGGGCGTACCCGTGGCGGTGCGGCCCTCACGCGCCGTCCGCCTCATTGAAATACGTATCGTTATGGACAATGCTGGGATGCAGGGGATGGTGAAGCTTGGCAATTTCATGGTGAATGAGTGCCTTGGCGCGCTCGCCCAAGCGGTCGTAGCAATAGGTGAGCTGCAGGTGCGGCAGCCAGGTCCACGCGGATTGATCGCTTAATCCCATAACGTCTTGACGTTTTTCCAGCAGCGCCGCTTGTCTGTACCAGTAGATCGCATTCGCGTAGTGGCCGCGGTCGGCCCAAATCGCTCCAATTTTGCAGCAAAACTCCGCTCTCGGCGCATCATACGCCAACGTTCGCAGCAGCGCCGTCATTTGCCGTTGTGGCTGTTCCAGCACGGCATAGCAATCGGCCAGCTTGTAGCAGGCCGCGATGTTATCCTCGATCCAACCGAGCCCCTCCTCCAGAAACAGCTCATAAGTTTCGGCAGCTTCGGCATGTTGACTGTGGTCCAGCAGCTCATTGGCAAAATAATACCGATCCCGCGGAGAAAAAGGTTCTCCGGCCGCCAGGCGAGCCTGATAAATCCGCAAATTCCGGTCCGTATACAGCCGTTCCTTGCGGTGAGTCACGGCAATTTCGCTGTGCAGCACACGGCCGGCCACAGCCAAATATTCATGCACAGGCCCGTGCCACTGAAAACCGCAGCTTCGCCGGACGAGCCGATTGCGCTTCAAGCTGTGTACGGGATTGCCCGCACTGTCCAGCGTAAGATGATAATCCATCGTCACGCTTTCATAAGGCAGATCCTCTTGGCTGCGCAGCTCCCGAAAAAGCCGCCGGTCCTTTTCCTCCAGCACATCGTCGGCATCCAGCCATAAAATAAACGTCATGGTCGCCTGCTCGAAGGCAAAATTCCGCGCTGCGGAAAAATCGTCCACCCAGGCAAAATCCACGACACGCGCGCCGAACGATGCGGCTATGTTCCTGGTGGCGTCGGTCGACCCGGTGTCGACAACGATGATTTCATCGACAAGATCGGCCACGGATGCGAGGCAGCGGGGCAAGCTTAGCTCCTCGTTTTTAACAATCATGCACAGGCTGATTGTGATCATGGCTACGCCCTCCTTTTTCAGCTAATTCATGTGTATTAAACTTGTACACTCATTATGAGTACCCGGCATCATAACTTTCGCAGCAGGCGAATAATCTGTAACAAACAGGCGGGAGAAGGGAAGATGCACGTGTCGGTTCCACTCGTTTCTTTATGTATGATTGTCAAAAATGAAGCGGCCCGCATTGACGGCTGCTTGTCCTCCGTTCAAGGCGTGGTCGATGAGATCATCGTTGTCGATACGGGCTCTACCGACGGCACGCCGGAGCTGTGCCGCGCTTATGGCGCAGTTATCCACAGCGAACCCTGGAAGGGCAGCTTTGCCGATGCGAGGAACCGGGCGCTGCAAGCGGCTCGCGGCCGCTGGGTTCTGTGGCTCGATGCGGACGAGGAGCTGGATGCTCGGGACCGCGTGCAGCTGCGGGCGGCTGCCGAGCGTGGCGAAGCGGATGCCTTCGGCTTGCAGGTAGTCAACTATTACGGAGCCTGCCGGGCTGAGGCGCGTCCCGACCGGGCGTATTTGCTTGCGCAAATCCGGCTGTTTCGCCGCGAGGCCGGGTTTTCTTTTGTGCGCGATATTCATGAAACGCTGCAGCGGCAAGCGGAGCCGGGAGTGCATGGAAGTGCGCCGGCGGCGGATTATCCGCTTTTGCCGGTAAAGGTGCATCATTTTGGCTATATGGATGACGCTGTGGCGGATAAAAGCAAATTTGCGCGCAATATGGAGCTGCTGGAGCGCGAAAGGCAGCAGCCGGATCATGATCCGTGGTGCGATTACCACATCGCCGGCGAATATTACCGGCAGCGGGAGCTGGATCGGGCCTTCGACGCGGTGAACAGGTCGATTGCTGGTTTTCTGGCGCGCGGTCAGCTGCCGCCGTCGCTGGCTTATAAGCTGAAATATGAGATTTTGTTCGTCCACGGCAGCATGCGCGGAGCATGGCCGGGGATTGAGCGGGCGATTCAGCTGTATCCTGATTATGTCGATTTGCATTTTTACAAAGGCGTGCTGCTGCTGGAGCATGGGCTGTATTTGGAAGCAGCAGCGGCGTTTGAGCGCTGTCTGGAGCTGGGCGAGGGCGGCTGGCGTCATTTGAGCCTGCGGGGAGTCGGCAGCTTTTATGCGGCTTCCTATCTGGGCTTGTGTATGGAAAAGCTCGGGAAGCCGGCCGAGGCTGCCGTGTATGCCCGCTATGCCGCTGCGTTGGCCGGCGCGGTGCGCGAGCGGGAGGCGGTGGGGGCGGAGGAACAGGAGCATGGGCAGGAGCAGGAGTCGTCGGGCGTCTCAGGCGAGCTTTTCGATGACGATAACGGCGTTCGTGCCGCTGCCGGACAACGTGAGCAGCAGGCCGGTGGCGATGAGCTGCAGGTTGCCGGGTACGGTCACCTGGAACATGACGAAGCCGGTTAGGCCGACTCCGGCGGTCAGGAAGTTGAACGTATTCGTGCTGGCGCTCGGCGTTGCCGTTCCAGTGAATTGCAGCTGCAGGCCGCCAAGCAGCGACAGCGTGGAGAGGTAAACGACGAAGCTGATCTTGTAAAGCCCGGTTTGTGTCAGGCCAAACGTGCTGTTGCTGACCACAGTAATCGCCGTGCCGGTCGAAGCGCCGGCTGTGTTGAACTGCACCGGCGAGCTGACGGCAATCGATAACGTCCCGCCGATGTTCGAGCGGCTCAGCGCTGCTTGCAGCCCGCCGGATGCCCCGGTAGGGCCCGTGGCGCCGGTGTCGCCCGTAGCGCCCGTGGCGCCTGTGGCGCCCGTAGCGCCCGTGGCGCCCGCCGCGCCCGTGGCGCCTGTAGCGCCCGTGGCGCCTGTAGCGCCCGTGGCGCCCGTAGCGCCCGCCGCGCCCGTGGCGCCTGTAGCGCCCGTGGCGCCCGTAGCGCCCGTAGCGCCCGTAGCGCCCGTGGCGCCTGTGGCGCCCGTAGCGCCTGTGGCGCCCGCCGCGCCCGTGGCGCCTGTAGCGCCCGTGGCGCCTGTAGCGCCCGTGGCGCCCGTAGCGCCCGCCGCGCCCGTGGCGCCTGTAGCGCCCGTGGCGCCCGTAGCGCCCGTAGCGCCTGTAGCGCCCGTGGCGCCCGTAGCGCCCGTAGCGCCTGTGGCGCCCGTAGCGCCCGCCGCGCCTGTGGCGCCCGTAGCGCCTGTGGCGCCCGCCGCGCCCGTAGCGCCCGCCGCGCCTGTGGCGCCCGTAGCGCCCGTAGCGCCCGCCGCGCCCGTGGCGCCCGCTGCGCCCGTAGCGCCCGCTGCGCCTGTGGCGCCCGCCTCGCCTGTGGCGCCCGTAGCGCCTGTGGCGCCCGTAGCGCCCGTGGCACCTGTGGCGCCTGTGGCGCCCGTAGCGCCCGTGGCGCCCGTAGCGCCCGTGGCGCCAAAATCAAACCAGCAGCAGCACGTCGCGCCGGTTATACCGGATGGATTCAATAGCTGCTCTAATTGCGATAGCAGCACCAGCTCATGCTTCGTGGTGCAATCGATGACGCAGCGGACGCTGGCGTTAACTGCAAGAATATCGCTGATCGTAGCCACAGGCGGCGTTATGCCTGGCAAGGTGCCCAGCGCATATTGAATTTTGGCTCCCTCGGCATCAAGAATACGGCTCATCGCGAGCTCCTGAAAAGCAATAGCCGCCAGATAGGCGTTGATTTCCGCGTCGCTCATCGTTCCAGGTGTCAAAGGGGGAAGGAGCCAGCCGGCCATGTCCATTTCTCCTTTCGAAACAAAGCTGTTGCTTCAGCATAAGCGGCAGGGAGCGCTAAGGTGCATGGCCGATTTTGTTGAATAGGGGGCGTATAACCATAATGAAAGCAAACATTTTGATTGGCAGCCCGGTTTGCCAAAAACCGCACATTTTGCGATTGTTTCTGCAATCCCTGGAATCACTTTCCGATGAACAGGCCGAATTGCATTTTGTGTTTATCGACGATAACAAGGAGGAGGCTTCGTCAAACCTGCTGCGCGATTTTGCCGCTGCCCGCGAACCGAGAGCCGAGATCTGGTCGGCCGAAGCGGAGGAAGCCGCGTACGTTTGCGATGAAACGACGCATCGCTGGAGCGACGAATTGGTGTGGCGGGTGGCAGGACTCAAAAATCGCCTGATTGAACGGGCGCGGCAGGGCGGCTACGACGGATTGTTTCTGATCGATTCCGATGTGCTGCTCCACCCCGACACGTTGTCAGCACTGCTGGCCTCCGGGCGGGACATCGTAGCGGAAATCTTCTGGACGAGCTGGCAGCCTGGCACGATTCCGCTGCCACAGGTATGGCTGAGCGACGAGTATACGCTATATGACCGGCAGCCCGGTGAAACGCTGACGCGGGAGCAGCAGATTTTACGGCAATATACGTTCCTTGGTCAACTACGGGTTCCGGGCGTGTACGAGGTCGGGGGACTCGGCGCTTGCACATTGATTCGGCGGTCCGCTCTGGAAGCGGGCGTGCATTTTGGACGGATTGCCAATGTTTCTTTTTGGGGAGAGGATCGTCATTTCTGCATTCGTGCCTTGGCGCTGGGGCTTGCTTTGCATGTGGACACCCACCATCCGGCTTTTCATGTTTACCGGGAAGCCGATGTGCCGGAAGGGGAGCTCTGGCTGAGGGAAGTGAACCCGCAGGGGAAGCTCCCGTCGCAAGCGGAAATTGCCGAAAGCGGTTTGCCCAAAGTTCGGCCCCATGAGCTGTTGACTGCACCGCTTTCTGACCAACCGCCAGAGCCGTCACCGACCGAATCGCCAAGCGTGCCATCCGGCTCACTATCCGCCCGACCGTCCGACCCGTCACCGACTGCATCGCCAAGCCTGCCAGCCAGCTCGTTGACCGACCTGTCAGCGCACCGGCCAACCGCCCAGCCACACGCAGCTGACAGCCCTTCGCATGCTGCTGCTCCGCGGGCCGACTTCAGCAGCTTGCTTGCAGAAGCTCAAGCCGGTCGCCCGCTGCTGTCTGCAGCGGCGCTCTTTGCGGCCCATACGGAACCCCGGCCCAAGCTGACATTGTCGATGGTTGTATGTAACGAGGCGGACAAATATTTGGGCAAGGTGCTGTCCCGGCATCGTGAGTATATCGACGAGGCGGTCATCATCGACGACGGCAGCATAGACGATAGCGCGGAGCTGTGCCGGGAGCTGCTCAGCGGGGTCAAGCTCCATCTAATCAGCAACGAGCGTCCCAGCTTCGATAACGAGGTGCTGCTGCGCCGCCAGCAGTGGCAGGCAACGGTAGCCAGCTCGCCGGAATGGATTCTGAACATGGACGCCGACGAAATCATGGAGCCTGCGTTTGCTGCCGGCGTAGGCGAGCTGCTGCGGCAAGCCGAAGGAGACGTCGGGTGCTTCCGCCTTTACGATATGTGGTCGGAGACGCACTACCGTGAAGACGAATATTGGCGCGCCCACCTGTTTTACCGCCCGATGCTGCTGCGCTACCGAAGCGGGTTTACGTATAGCTGGCGGGAGCAGCCGCTGCATTGCGGTCGTTTTCCCGGCAATATTTTCGAGCAGCCGTCATTTACAAGCGCCTATCGCGTTCAGCATTGGGGATGGGCCACTCCGCACATCCGCACTGGCAAGCATCGCCGGTATATGGAGCTGGACCCGCATGGGCAATACGGCTGGCGGGAGCAATACGAGTCGATTCTGGATGCTCACCCGCGGCTGGTCGCCTGGAGCTGACCGGCCGGGCAAGTTGCGCAGCGGTATCCTGCTGCGGCGTACCCGTGCGGTCGGCGCAAGCTCGACCGCCCCTTCCGCACTGTGCGCGGCTCCCTCGAACGCGGCATCGTCGGCCGATTCAATTCGATTACATCAAAAAACCTCAGTTCCCTGTTAAAAGGAAGCTGAGGTTTTTGCGAGCGCTGACGGGTGAATGGTTATCGTCATCCAGACATCGGACCAAGCTCCGATCCGAGCTGCGGCTTGCTCAAGGCTGCGCGGAAGCAGGAAAGCCCGCCCCACAGCTCGGTATGTACAGCGTTCTCAGGCCGTTCATAATCGACGGGACCGCTGAAGCGCAGCCCGCTTTGTCGAACCGCAGCGTCAAAGGCCTCCAGATTTACAGTTGGGTAATCCAGCGTCAGCAGCAGCAGCCCTCCTGGCTTTAGCGTGCGGTGAAATTCCTCCAATGCGCGGCCGGCGTCGGCCGGATGCAGATGCTCCAGCACGGAAATACAAAAAATTTTATCAAACATCTCATCCTTATAAGGCAGCCGGGTAATATCCGCTTGAGCGCAAATCGTTTCGATAAAACGTTCCGCTGCTACCGTGCGTGCGGCCTCGTAGCCGATATCTCTGGCGACTTCCTCCAGCATCGCCTCCGGGGAAAGCACGCGGGAATCCCAGTCGCAAGCATGCGCTTGCCGGCAAACGCGGCCGAGCATCCATTTGAACGGATGCGGCACGCCGCACGCCGCGTCCAGCGCTACGTCCTCCGGTTGTACGAGCGAGCAGCACCAGCCGTATTCGTAGGGACGACTCCACCAGGACGCGGGGAGCGGATAGATCAATTTTTCCAGCCGTTCGTCCGTTTCGACAAAAAAACGCGATTCCAGCAACTCGGTCATAAGCGACCCCTTTCGTTCAAAATTCGCTGCGGCGGGCCACGCACACCAGCTCGTGTCCGCGAAATTGCGCCTGCAGCCGGGACAGCAGCGCCATCATTTGCTCAAACGGCGGCTGTCCGTAGTTCGGGTGGGCTTTAACGAGCGTTTCCAGATCTTGCGGAAGCTGGCGGGAGAAGAGGGCGGCCGGGCTCAAGCCGCTTAGTCCCAGCAATAGCTTCAAGCTGCGCCGGGAATAATGGAACACATGATCGGGCTCAACATACAGCGGCGAGTGGAAGCCATAGGTTTCGTTCGTAAACGAGTTTTTATTGGGTACGCTCAACAGCAACAAGCCGTCGGGCTTTAAACAGGCAGCCAGCTCGGTCAAAAAAGCCTGCGGCTGCGGCACATGCTCCAGCACATGCCAGCAGGCAATCGCATCGTAACGCTCCTGCTTGTCCAGTCCCCCGGGCCAAGCGCCGTGCAGCAGCTCCAGTCCGTATTTCGCCTTGGCGTAGGCACACGACAGCCCCGAAGGCTCCAGCCCGGCAACCGTCCAGCCCGCGCTGCGAGCCGTATAGAGAAACTCGCCCGTGCCGGCCCCAATCTCCAGCAGGGAGCCCTTCTCCGGCCTCCACATTTCCAGCAGCAGCGCATTGAACAAGGCATGCTGCGTAAATGTAGCGACTGCATATTCATCGCGCATTCGCAGCCACTTGGCGTCATACACTTCTTCGACCAGCGCGGCTGTGTCGAGGTCGTCCCTTCCGGTTTGATAAATCAGATCGCAGCGCTCGCAAAGCTCCAGCGAAAATCGCCCGTAATCATGAAACAATGTGACACGCTCGTTTTCACATAAAGGACAACACATACCCGGCTCCCTCCCTTGTCTACTGCGATACTAGCATCTATATGCAGATTGATGTTTTTTATAACTATGGAACAATATTCCAGCTATTGGACAAAGGGGAGAGTGCTCTGTTCTTCTTTACAGATTAGGATGATATATATTACAATGGAATGTAGAATTTAATTCAGCGCGCTTCAAAAGGAGATTAGGATGCAAAAAAACATACAATGCCAATTCGAGCTTACTGCGCAGCAAATCATAAAATTTCAATTTTTACATCTGTATACGAACCCCGCCGTTTTCATTTTGACCGTTTTCGGAATGGTTCACATCGCTTTGATTTGCTTTACCCTGGCAGCGAACGGATGGACGGCTATTTCCGACACCAGCATGTTTTCATGGGTATTTGGCTTGCTTGTCCTGCTCATTCCGTTAATGGCGTATCGGGGAGGGCGAAAGACGGCAGCTAACCGTCTTGTTCAGGAGACGCGCAGCTATACGTTTACTGCCGAGGGGATCGAATATGAATCTGCCTCGCAAAGCGTCCGATTGATGTGGAGCGATTTTAAATATTTGCAAAAATCCCGCAAGATGTTGTTTTTTTATGTCAATCCGAGCTGCGCGCAGCTCGTTCCAGTTAGCAGTTTTGCTTCTGCGGCCGAGCTGGAACAAGCCGTCGCCTAGGCTCGGGCGGGTATGCCCCGAGGCGGCAAACGGCGCGGCAGATGGCTTTTCTACATGGTTATATATTTGCTGATCTTTCTGGTTACGGCCGGCGTCGTTCATTTCATTTCCACGCAGCCGGGTGGCTGATTTTGCCTGACCGGCACCGTAAGCCGCTTTTTCCGCTATTGATCGAACATATACAAATAGACGTCTTCCAGATTAGGCTTCACAGATTGTACGTGAGCAACCTCAGGTCGGTGATCGCCTACGATACGAACGCAAATCCCGTCTTTTTCCCCGCTGATGTTGCTGACCTTATAACGGGCCTGCACCTCTTGCAGCTCATGTTCAGTAATGCGCGCTTCAAATACCTTGTCTTTCATTCCCTCCAGAATAGCGAAGGGATCGTCCTGCAGAAGCAGTGTTCCTTGTTGGATCAGGATGACCTGTTTGGCGATAAATTCGATATCCGAGACTACGTGGGTCGCTACAATGACAATTTTATTCAAAGCAATAGCGGAGATGAAGTTTCTGATGCGGATGCGTTCTTTAGGGTCCAGTCCGGCTGTAGGCTCGTCCAGGATGAGAATTTTAGGATCGTTGAGCAGCGCCTGCGCAATCAGGATTCGCTGTTTCATGCCGCCCGAATAAGAACCTAGCTTTTTATTCATATCCTGCTGGAGATTTACAACCTGCAACAGATGTTCAATTCTCGCAGCGGCTTCCTTTTTCTTCAAGCCTTTTAACGCAGCCATATACCACAAAAAACGGCTGCCCGTAAAATCTTCGTAGAGGCCCTGCTGCTGCGGCATGTAGCCGACGATATCCCGGTAGCTTTTTCCGAGCTTGGCAATCGGCACTCCTTCAAATTTGACCTCGCCCGTATCCGGCTTCAGATTGTCCGTAATAATATTCATTAACGTAGATTTGCCGGCCCCGTTAGGTCCAAGCAGCCCGTATACCCCGGGAGTCAATGTGGTCGTAAAACGATTTAATGCAACCTTGCTTCCTTTGTTATAGCTTTTGCTGATCTCATTTATGGTAAGAATCATCGCGCGCTTCCTCCTGATATCCGAAGACGATCATTATAGGTATGCCAGGAAATAAAACCTGCACAAACACTGATCACAGCCAGTACGGTAAAGTAGAGAGCCACGCTTCGTATCAGACCGTTTTGAGCGAATTCGGTACTTAACAGAAACAGATTATTAAACGAAAATTTGCGGACAAACGCCATACCCGTGAACTGAATCAGCAACGGGCTTACCAGGAAGGCCGATGTCAGCAGAATCGCTACCGCTTGTTTTTTCACGAGCAGCGTCAAGCATACGGCGCATTGCGTCATCAGCAAAATTCCGAGCAGCTGGAGAACATGCGTGAGCAGAACAAATTCCCATATACGGATGTGCAGGTCGACATGCCGAAATAATTCGACGCTTTGTATGGGGGCATTCCAGTCGAGGGCCGGATAGCCGCGCAGCAAATTAATAACAGGCGGAGCGTAGAGGATCAACATGAATACACCGGCAATCAGATAACCAACTGCATGCTTATAGGCAAATAACGTCCAACGTCCCCTGCGGGAGCAGCGCAACAAGGCGATCATTGAATTCCGATAATCCATTGGAAAAAGCGTGCATACACAAAGCAGCAGCAGGACTGTAAAGCTTAGACCGTTGAGCAAGTCCCGTTTAGGGTTGTTGAAGATATAATTCGAGGAAAGCTCATTGACAAAACTACCCGTGATCTCTTGCTCGCGCTGCAGTTCTATCAGATAACGGCTTTGTTTATAAAGTCTTTCAAACGCTTTTCTCTGGAGCTCGAAGAGCTTGAGCTGACTGATGGTATCGTTATATTCCAAAAGCGTAAGCTTGCCGGATTGATAACCTGCCTGTGCAGACGCATATTCGTCGGGCAGCGAATCGAATTTGCGCTTCTCCGCTTCGATGAAGCTCAAATTTGCGCCATTCATTTCTCCCGAAACGATACTTGTGTAACGGTTATACATAGCATCGTCTTCATTGAAACGAATTTCCTGAATATCGATGCTTGAATAACCAAGCGCGATGGCGATCAGTACGACGAGATACCCTTTGCCTGTAACCAGCATTTTGAACAGCTCATGATTAAAAATATGAATGGATCGGCTGGGCCGCAGCAGCTTGCTTTTCAGCCAATTCCACCCACCTGCAAAAACCGCCCGCGAATGCTCGATATAACGCTTGACGTACAGCAAGACGGCAAGCACGGGCAAGCCAATCAGCAAAACGGCTGCGGTGATTGCCGAAATCCACAAGTGTTGATAAGGAAATCCGAACACATTGATATTTTTATAATCACCCAACAGTTCGAAGGTATGGTAAAAAGCGAACAGGTTTATATACTTGACGATATTGGCGTAAGAAAAAGGATGGATGAACGCGTACGCGATATAGCTGCCGCCGATTAGCGCGGTAACGTAAACGTAAATTTTACTGGCATGGTCGAGCAGCACAAAAAATACGGCAAAGATGAAGCTTAACAATAAACAGGCGAGCGCTTTGCCGGCCACAAAGGCATACAGATATTGTTTGACCGTAAGCAATAAGCTGGCATGGCGAAATGCACCCATCGATTGTACATATCTTGAAACGTCGCCAAAGCCGTATAAACGATCGGCCAGCCATAAAATGGAGCCGTAAAAAACAACGGCCAGCATCGCCGTTACGAACGTCAACGCGCACAGCTTGGCGGCAATCAGCGCGCCTCTGCCTTGCTTATTCGTGCGAAGCAATCGAATAAGGCCCGTTTCTTTTTCATGCAAAAACAAATAGACGCATAACAAAAAAATAAGAATAGCCAGCATCAAATCCGTAATCACAAAACGGGTGCCTGACAGGATTCCATTGTCCAAGCCTGCATGCAGCGGAATTTCCTGCAAATGTACAAAATCACGGGGTGTTTTCATAATATTGCGATAAGAAAACGAATGCTCGTTTTGAAATATAGAGACGGAGAGCAGCTTATCGGCTTTCTGCTGCATGCCTAGCAAATAGGGGCGATAGTCTGCAATAGCCTGGTATTGGGAGAACACGATCTCGCTAAAATATTGATCCCTCCGCAGCAGCTCCGCATCGTCTGCATACGGGCTTCGATTGAACGCCTCGATCAGCAAAGGATCGTTTTTTTGAATATCGGCAACCTGCGAGCGCAGCATCGGATTCTCAGGATCGCGTGCTGCGTACAGAAGGGCGGAGAATCGGCCCAACTGCTCCTTAAAGGAGCGAATTTTTTCGAGCGACTGCTCGAACGGCTCCGCTGCGAACGGTTTTTCAAACGAGTAATACTCGTCCCGATGCTGAATGAGATAGGCGTTCGCATCCATTTGTTCTTTTACGTATAAATAACCGTTTAAGACAAATAGCAATGGGATTAACAGGATGATCATTTTTTTTGTGAAAATTTTCAAAAGCTCATATCCGATCAGTTTCATGCAAACCCTCCACGGAAGCGGTTAGTTGTCAGGGGTTTCCAATAAGGTTTGGAAGGTAACATGCCCTGTACCAATATCCTTTTTGTTCGCATATTTAATCATGTTGGTTTGCCCTTGTTTATATCGGACAAACATGTAATCGGCATCGCCAACGATGAAGCTGTGATCCAACGGAAGAAAGGACAGATCAAATTTGTCCACAAGCTGGTAATTCGTATCGTACACGCTCATTTCGTGCCGAATATGCTGATACTTCTCCGTGGTGAGATAAAACCAGACGGGACGAGAGAAGAGATAGTTGCCGCTTGCATAAAAATTAGATAAAAAATCGCGCCGGATCGGTAGCTCCGCGATCTGATTGCCGTCCAAATCAGCGGAATAGCCCAGCCAGGCTTGCTGATCGTCGGGATCGCCGTAAAAATAAGAAAAAATCAACTTATCGTTGAAAATCCCCTGAATCGTACTGTTTTTGTGGTCGTCCTCTGAGAACATCCTGGATATGGTCCGGTTTTGAATATCGTATTGCATCGTTCTGTACATGTTTTTGGCAGGCTCAAGAAAATAAACATGGCTGCCGTAAGGAATAATATCTGCGATATAGCCGGCCGGCAAATTCCCGTGATAGATTTCTTCAGGCTTGGCAAAAGCGCTTTGCAGATCGTATTGCATGATCTTATATTCCAATTCCGATTTTTTATTAAAATCCTTGGTTGAGTAATACACCACGCCCCGGTGAATCGCAATGGCATCGGGAGGAAAGTCGAAAGTCAGCTTTGATTTTCGCGAAGAGCCGTCTTTGGCTAGTTCAATGAGCTCAAAGCGCTTGGCGTTTTCGTTATTTTTGCCGGGTACGTTACGGCTTTCAATGGTATACAGATGATTATCGGAATACGCCAAAAAACCTGGATAATCTTCCTTGTTTACATAGGCGTTGCACGCCGCGCTTTTATCGGCGCCGGTCTCGTGCAAGCAATCCGTATCCGGTCGATTGTCCAGTAACACCGGCTTCATGGCAGCTTTATCCATGTAGTAGATGTAGCTGCCGTTCAAGAAATAATAGCCATTGTCGCTGATCGCCGTATGAATGCCTGTTCCTTGCTCGTGAAAAGAATAAGGGTAGTCGGTAGCGGGATTGTAAGTATCGCTGTAATCGGCAGAGTCCCCGCATGCGGTTAAGCTGCTTGCACAAATAAAGAGCAATAGGGCATAAATCAGTGTTTTTTTCATGATCTGCTCCTCTCGTCAGTAAGACGGATGGCGTGGCCTGTGTCGAGAAAATAGAATGTGCTCTTGACGGAGGCCGGGCGGCGCGCCGCCGCCTCCATCAAGAGCCGAATTTCGTGATCCATGTATACGAAAAACGAACAAGAGCTAGGTGCTAGTCGAAGCTGTCCACGACTGGGAGTTGTAATACACGCCATGCGATCCAGTCGCAGAAATCGAAATCGGATTCACATGGTTTGAGTTTGCGGTTGCACTAACGCTAGACGATCCGGCGGATGCATTATTCGTTACGGTGTAACGATTGGTGATGGAGCCCCACCCGTAAGTATACGTAACGCTTGCAGTCAATCCTGCAGTGGTCCCGCTAATCGAGGTGCTGGCTGTGGCGCTGGAGCTTCCCATGCTAAGCGAAGCATAGGTCGAATACCCGCCTACGGAGCCACTTTGCGAAGTGGCCGCAAAAGCGCTGCCGGAGATGCTTAAAGCAGCCCCCATTACAAAAGTGAAAGCAAGAAGCATTTTTTTGTTCAGTGTTTTCATTGTTCAATCTCCAATCTGCATGTAATTGATCGTACCGGTCTTGCTACCGCCCGTGTTCAGGCTAAATAAAGCTGTCCTCCCCTCGTCAATAAGGTTACTCTTCCGCGCTATTTACAAAGTGAATGAAAAGTCCCATAATTAGGGTGTTCTTTACTTTGTCGTTAGGCGGGTAGAGTACCGGCAGAATCGCTTCCTGCATTGCCCGTCAAAGTAATCGGGAAGCGGTTCTATGTATTGTGAAATAGAAGCAACCGTAGTTGTCTCTATTTACAATCGTGATTTGAAAATAAATACTTTTTAAATATTTTTTTCCAATTTTATATGTATACTGTATCATACGACGAGGTCTTTCACAATACGAGAAGCTCTATTCGATCAAAATGTAAAAAATAGAAAAGGTTTATTTTTTTGTTAGTGGCCTGCTAACAGGTGTGGTCATTCAACCCGACAACGTCAAAAACGCGTCTCCGGATTTCCCGGAAACGCGTTTTTTTGCTAGGCGGCGATAAGCCGCAGTCAGCAGATTTAATTGATCACCTTGCGCAGATTCGTTTCGGCTTCCTTGATCCGGACCAGGCTGTTGCGATTGTTTTGCAGCAGGGATTGGAGCGTGGCCGAAAGCTGCTCCAGCGTGGCCGAGGCCTGCTGGCTGATCGACGCCAGATTGCTGGTCGCATCGCCAATCGAGGTGGAGGAATTGCTGATTCGATCCATGAGACTTCCGTAGCTCGTAGACAGCTCCTTGAGCATCGCTACTGAATCGGTGATCGATTCAAACGCATGCTTGGTCTGCTCGGTAATTTCGTTGCTTTGCTGCATCCGTATCGCAACCTGATCCATCCGCTGACGCGTCTGGCTGGACAAGCCGGTAAATTCGCGCAGCTGCTCGGAAATGCGTTCGGCCGATTTCGCCGTCAGATCAGCCAGCTTGCGAATTTCCATAGCGACAACGGCAAAGCCTTTGCCGTGCTCGCCGGCCCGCGCCGCTTCGATACTGGCGTTCAGCGAAAGCAGGTTGGTTTGATTGGCGATGTCCTGAATGGTCGCGCTGAATTGACTGGTTTCATTCAAGCGGTCAATCAACTGGGACGTATCCTGCGAAACGGCTTCAATATCCTGCGTAAACGCGGTGAACGTAGCGGACAGATGCTCCATGCGGTCCTTGCCTTGATCGGATAAGTCGGCCGCTTCGCTGGTCTTGTTCAGCAGCGTATGGATTGAGCCGGACATTTGCTGCACCAGATCGTTCATATTGCCGATCGAATCGGTAATAGCCAGAGTCGAATCGACCTGATCGCCCGCGCCGCTGGCAATTTCCTGAAAGGCGCTGTTCATTTCATCAAACGAAGTGCTGTCTTCTTCGCCGGTTTTCGAAATCTGATTGAGATGGTCAGTAATCAGGGCGATTTGCTTCAACGCTTGCTCGCGCGCTGTTTCCTGTTCCTTGTTCAGCTTCTCAGCCTCATCACGGGCTATTTCGGTATTGCGGGTCATGAAGGCGGAAACCTTGAGGACAGCAAACATGGCAATGCCCAGCAGAATGAAATAAATGATATAGGTTGGCGCCGTTTGCTCGTCAAGATGCAACTGATCTTTTTGTGCAGTCAGCATATAAATCATCAGGCCGAGCGACCACGCGGCGCTGACCAGCCACGGCGTCATTTTCATAAATATGAGAATCGTAATCATAAAATAGTAAATCGAAAATACGTTTGTTGCATTCGGGTTTTGGAAAATGACGACGGTTGTGCTAACCCCGCACGACAAAACGGCCAAATAACACAAGTAATGAATAAGCTTTTTGGAAAAATGGAGTGCGGCATACGCGCCGCAAAATACGGTTTGCAAGATGACAATGGTCCACGTACTGGCGTCGGCTACGCCGTTTAGCGCAAATACGCTCAAATAGACGAGCAGCGTCGTTGCTGCCATCGCCAGAAATACGATGAAATTTCTGCGAATGACGTCTTGATCCCTGAGGGAGAAGCTTCCGGCCTGTGGGCCGTCGTCGCGGTTCTCCGCATGTTGAAGCACCGATTTCATTGCAATCTTCCTTTCGTTGGCCGAGTATAAAGATGAAAAATCTTTTATAAGAAAGTTTGTTTCTACGCTTTATCGAAGCATTCCTCCAAATAAGATTCTAGCAAAAATAGACATACAAAGGATATTTCTCCCATATACTCTATCAGCAAGCAAAATGATAGAACAAGCGGAGGGATTCCCGGCATGACACCTTATGCACAACGATGGCTTATTCGATGCAAAACATGGACCTGGCTGGTTTTGTTGACCGTACTCGCCGGTTTCACCTTCAGCGTCCCCGTCATGGCGGAAACGGCGGGATCGGGAAGTGAGACAGCCGCAAGCGACGGTATTTTTCGCGAACTGGCCCAAGGTCAAAGGCTGGTGGCGGAGAAAACGTACCGGACGCCGGAGCAGCCGACGGTCTATTTGACCTTTGACGACGGACCGAGCAAGCTGACCGGGCAAGTGCTGGATATTTTGGCCAAGGAGCATATTCAGGCCACGTTTTTTGCATTGGGAGAAAGCGCCGAGACCCATCCCGAGATGATTCAGCGGATTTTGGCGGAAGGGCATACATTGGGCAATCACAGCTACAATCACGTGTACGCCGAGCTGTACGGCAATTTTCAAAGCTTTTGGGAGCAGATTTCAAAAACCGAGCGCATTTTCCAGCGCATTGCCGGTGTGCAGCCGTCTCTGGTGCGGGCGCCGGGAGGCACTTATACCAATTTTGATCCCTTTTATTTCTATTTAATGGAGCAAGCCGGTTACACGATGATCGATTGGACGGCCGACAGCGGCGATTCGCGCCGGGCAGGTGTGCCGACAGCTGAAATTATCAAGAACGTCAAGGATTCCAAGCTAACGCATGAAATCAATCTCCTGTTTCACGACGGCGCCGGTCATGAGAATACGATCAAGGCTTTGCCGGAGGTCATTCGTTATTATAAGGAAAAAGGCTACGCATTCGCGCCGCTTGGCCCAGAGGTCAAGCCAAGTCAATTCCCTTCCGGTAAGCCGAAATGGAAGCGAAGCTGGAGTGAAGCCGCGTTTACCGGCCTGCTGGAGCAGGCGCGGGCACATAAAGCGCTGCAACGGCAGTCGCAGAGCGGGATAACGGGACAGGAGCCAGCCGACGGGCAGGAGCGGGATGCTGAAGCGTTGGCCACAGAGCTGATGCGACGCCAGAGCGAGACGGCGCTTGCAGAGTCGGAGCAGGCATTGGCTGCACAGCGCGTCCGTCCGCCGCTCGTCATCGAAACCGTCGGAGGCGGCTTGACGCTGCTGCAAGACATCAACAGTGACGAACGCGGACGGATCGAGGTTCCGCTGCGGCAGCTGGTGGAGCGGCTGGGCGGACAGGTGGAATGGGAGGCTGCGAGCAAAACGGCCATCGTCCGCCGCGGGCTGACAGAAATCGTCTACAGCTTATCCCGGCAGGATATAAGCGTATATACGCTGGGACAGCTGACCGCGGTCTACCATTTGCCGGATATGCGGTTGGCAGACGATACGCTGCAGGTCTCGCTGAGCGGAGCCTTGGCGTTGCTGGACACGAGAGTAACCGTCTCACGCCTTGCGGGCGGGCAGCAAATCGTCGCAGTCTCGCTGCCGGTCGGCTTGCTGTGGCCTGCAAACGGGATGACTCTGCGAAACTCGCTTTATGCCTTTGGCGGTTGAACGTCTAAAATGGTAGAGAGCTGGGAATGCTAGAAGCATACCTTTATTTGAAGGAGGCTTCATGCCTATGCAGCCCTTTGCCCGGATCTTTGATCAGCCGCAGACGTTGATAGAGCGGATGATTCATAATGTTGAGAAAGTGCTTGTCGGAAAAAGAGAGACGATTGAGCAGGCGCTGGTCGCGATGCTCGGCGGCGGTCACATTTTACTGGAGGACGTGCCCGGCGTCGGCAAGACAATGCTCGTCCGGGCGCTGGCGCGGACGGTTGGCTGTGACTTCAAACGGATTCAGGGCTCCCCCGATCTGCTCCCCACCGATGTGACGGGGGCGGCTGTCTATCAGGCGCAAACGGGAGAGTTTGAATTTCGCCCGGGGCCGCTGTTCACGCCGATTGTCCTCGCTGATGAATTGAACCGCACCTCGCCCAAAACGCAAGCGGCCTTCCTCGAAGCGATGGAGGAAAAGCAAGTGACGGTGGACGGCGTCGGGTACGCTTTGCCCAAGCCGTTTTTGCTTTTGGCTACCCAAAACCCGGTTGATTACGAAGGGACCTACCCGCTGCCGGAAGCGCAAATGGATCGCTTTCTGGTGAGACTGCGGCTTGGTTATCCGACGCCGGAGCATGAAGCGCAGATGCTCGATCGCTGGCAGGAGCGGCCGCCGATTGAGCAATTGAAGGCTGTGATCGTTCAGGACGAGTTGGTTTTACTGCAAAACGAGGTCAAGCGTATTCATGTCGACGACTCGCTCAAGGAGTTGATTGTCCGTTTGACTGCAGCGACGCGGGAGCATCGGCTCCTGACGCTTGGGGCCAGTCCCAGAGCGTCGCTCGCTCTGATGCGGGCCGCTCAAGCGGCTGCTTTCATCAAGGGGCGCAGCTATGTGGTGCCTGACGATATCAAGGCGCTGGCCATTCCCGTACTGGCCCATCGGCTGCGGCTTGCCCCGCAGGCGCGGATGAGCGGGCATACGGCAGAGCACATCGTGAGCGAGCTGTTGTCTCTCCAGACGATTCCGGTGCTGCGCCCGGCATCGTCCAAGTAGGTGAGCCGGATGAAAAATCGCGGATCTTATATGCTGTTGTCGGCTGCAAGTCTTTCTGCCGGCACGCTTGCGCTAACGCGCGGCGGAGTCGGAGCGTGGTTTTTGCTGGCTGCTTCCGCCAGTTTGCTGATGTATGCGGTCGTTCTGCCCTTATTTGTTCTCAAGTCCTTGTCCGCAGAGCATCGCATGGCTTACCCCGCTTGCCGTGCAGGCGATCCGATGGCGTTTGCGCTGCAGCTGTCTTATAGCGGCTTGCTTCCGCTATTGTGGCTTGTCGTCCAAGTAAGCTGGTTGCATGAGAGCAGCGGCCAGCTCGTTCGTTATCGCAAGCTGCTGTTTCCCGGCTTTCGCCGTTCGACCACGCTGCACTACCGGCTGACCGGACTGTGGCGCGGCCATTATCGGCTCCAGTCGGTGCAAGCGGCAACCGGCGATTTGTTCGGCTTTACCGTCAAAGTGAAAAAAATCGAGCCGTCGCTAGGCTTTGTCGTCTATCCGCGCCCCTCGTCGCTGGATCGTCCTGTTCTGCAGCTGAGGCCCCAGGACGACGGCGCGCCGCTGACTGCGGCTTTACGCACAAGCAGCCCGTCCAGCGACGGCATCAGGCCCTATGCCGATGGCGACTCTTTCCGGCGCGTTCATTGGCGCGCGTCGGCCCGATTGAATCGGCTGGTGGTCAAAGAAACCGAGCGCCTGGCAGGCGTGAAGCAGATGCTGCTGCTGGACGCGGGCTCTGCCGCTGTGCCGCCGAAGTGTGTGCCGACAGCCCGCGGCAAGGGAGGAGCGGATGCGAAAGCATCCGCGCGGGGCAAGGGGGGAGCCGAAGCGGGAATGGATGCGAAAGCGTCTGCGCGGCGCAAAGGTGGAGCGGGAGTGGGAATGGATGCGCAGGCGTATGCTCGGGGCAAAGGCGGGGCCGGAGCGGGAATGGATGCGCAGGCGTATGCTCGGAGCAAGGGTGGAGCCGAAGCGGGAATGGATGCGCAGGCGTATGCTCGGGGCAAGGGTGGAGCCGGAGCGGGAATGGATGCGAAAGCATCCGTGCGGAGCAAGGGTGGAGCCGAAGCGGAGATGGAAGCGAAAGCGGTTGGTTCCGGCGATGTGGAGCAGACGCGCGCGCTGCTCGAAAAGCGCGTCGCCCTTGCTGCCGGCCTGCTGGAAGCAGCGGCCGGCGCGCGCACGAGCTGCGGCTTCGCCTGCAGCTCCGCGCACCCCCGGCGAATCCCTCCGGCGATTCGCCCCGACTTGACGCTCGCGTACGAGACGCTCGCGAGCGTGGGCGGCAGCGCCGCCGCGCCCTTCGCGGAATGGGTCCGCGAGGAGGCGGCGGCGCTGCCGCCAGATACGTCGATGCTGCTGCTCACATCGACGTTGGACGGCCTCCTGCTGAGCGCGATTGCGGAAGCGCGCAGCAGGAGGCGGGACGTGCACGTCATCTACGTGCACGGGCGGTCGACCCTCCCGCTGGCTGAGCGGGAGGGAGCCGCGCAGCTGCAGGCGCTGGGCTGCGGCTTCACGGAAGTGCCGCATCCGCGCAGCGAGTGGCCGCAGCCGGGAGGTGTCGCCGATGCTACCGCGTGAGCCCTTGCACCCTCATCGATCTTCCGCTGGAGCACAGCTGCCGGGCACCCCGGTAACCAACGCCTTGCCATCCGACGCAGCACAGACGCCCGAACAACCGCCGCCCGTCTCATCACCCGCCGTGCAGTCGGGTTACGCCGCCGCGTCTGCCCACACGGACGCAACGTCGCCGATGAAGCTGCCGCCCAGTCACCCGCCGCCCGTCTCATCACCGACCAAGCAGTCGGGTTACGCCGCAGCGTTTGCCCGCACAGGCGCAACGTCGCCGACAGAGCTGTCGCCCGAACAACCGCCGCCCGTCTCATCACCCGCCAAGCAGTCGGGTTACGCCGCAGCGTCTGCTTACACAGGCGCAACGTCGCCGACAGAGCTGTCGCCCGAACAATCGCCGCCCGTCTCATCACCCGCCAAGCAGTCGGGTTACGCCGCAGCGTTTGCCCGCACAGGCGCAACGTCGCTGACAGAGCTGTCGCCCGAACAACCGCCGCCCGTCTCATCACCCGCCAAGCAGTCGGGTTACGCCGCAGCGTTTGCTTACACAGGCGCAACGTCGCCGACAGAGCTGTCGCCCGAACAATCGTCGCCCGTCTCATCACCCGCCAAGCAGTCGGGTTACGCCGCAGCGTCTGCTTACACAGGCGCAACGTCACCGACCAAGCTGTCGCCCGGTCAATCCTTCGCACCCTTGAGCGCACCTGCTCTGACGCGGCTTTCCGGTCAAACGGCGCCAAACGCCGCTTCCCGCAGCACGCCGCCAAGTCATCTGCTGCGAGACGGTTGCTTGACGCTGCTGCTGCTCTTGCTGCTGTGGGAATGGCTGCGTCCGCTGCCGGCCTTGTCCGATGTCTCGGAGGTATACATGATCCGGCCGTTTTTGCTTGCGTTTGCTTTATGCATGGCCCTGGACTGGCTCAAGGTGCCCGGCGGGATCGGCTGGCCGCTGAAAGGCGTCGTCGTCACCGCTTTTGTCGGCTATTTGTTTTATCCCGATACGTTTCCCTCTCCCGCTTGGTTGGCCGATTACGGCAGTCTTTTTATAGAAGATATTCGTCATGGCCTGCACGGTGAGCTGGAAGCGATTAGCGCACAGACGCGTACGATCTTGTTTTTGTGCGGCTGGCTGCTGCTGATTTCCGTCACGCAGGCGCTGCTGCTGCAGCGGCAGCTCGGGTTATGGTTTGTTGCGCTGACACTTATGTATTTGACGCTGCTGCAGCTGGCTGCGGGAGCCGATACCCGGGACGGCTTGATCCGCACGGCCGGCATCGGGCTGCTGCTGCAAGCATTGTGCAATTTGCCGCGTATCGAGGAACGCTACGGCGTGCAGTCGGGCAGCGCCGTCTGGCCGCTGCGTTGGACGTTGCTGAGCGTAGCGGCCGCTGCTGCGATTGGGGGCGGCGGCTGGTATGCCGCGCACGGAATGAAGCCGGAGCTGATGAAGCCGATTGACTGGTCGACGCTCGGACAGCGCTTCGATTCGCTTTACAATGACACGGCGTCGCCCCGTCCGCTATCAGCGTCGCGTTCGGGCTATGGCGAGGACGATTCGCGGCTTGGCGGTCCGCTGGTTCCGGACGAAGGCATCGTATTTACGGCAAAAACATCCCGGCTCACCTACTGGCGCGGCGAAGCCAAAAGCTTTTACGACGGCCAGGGCTGGACCGGCCCTGAGCCCGCCTGGCAGGCCTTTGCTGCACCGGCATCGGCCGCTGAGAGCAGCGCCGCCAGCGGCCTCCGGGCTGACACGGACGCATCGGCTATCGGCAACGCCGGCTCCCGGGGCGTCACTGAAAACGTCGGCGACGCGGATTCAGCCGCAGACAAAGCTCTCGCCGACGCGACTAACAGATCGGACGCCACGGCCAGTTTCGCGGATAGGGACACCGGCTCGGTCGACGCGAGGAGCACCTTGCCAGTTGCCGGCCAGACATCTCCAGCCTCTGCGGTCGCCGAAACGCTTACGCAGGAGGTCGTATGGGGAGCGTCAGCTTCGAACAAAATCATTTTCCACGGCGGCACGCTGCTTTCCGTCGATGCGCTGCTGACCGATTCAGGAAGCCCGTATCCGCCGCAAGCTGTGCTGGCCGAGCCCGCAAGCGGCAAAATCAGTCTGCCGATCATCGCAAGTCCCCTCGCTTACTATAAAATCACCGTCCGCGACGACCGCCCGGACCCTGCTGTGCTCAGCGCCGAGCCGGACGCTTCGGCTGCTGCCGCTGCGTACCTTCAACTGCCGGATGAGCTGCCCCCGGCCGTGCGCGAGCTGGCTGCGCAGGTGACGGGCGGGCTTGTCGGCCCGTATGCCAAAGCGGATGCGATTGAGCGCTACCTGCGCGCAACCTATGCATACAGCTTGAGCAAGCCGACCGTACCCGCACGGGGGGAGGATGTGGTGAGCCACTTTTTATTCGTGGATCGGGTCGGCTACTGCGACCATTTTTCCACGGCAATGGTCGTCATGCTGCGCGCGGTAGGCGTCCCGGCCCGCTGGGTCAAGGGCTTCGCGCCCGGTACGCCGGAGGCGGGCGCGGCCGACGGTGACGGCTTGCTGCGCGTCACCGTGCGCAACCTCGACGCTCACTCGTGGGTCGAGGTCTATTTCCCCGGCGCCGGCTGGGTGCCCTTCGAGCCGACGCCGGGCTTCAGCGGCGCGGTCGAAGGCGCGCCGCCCGCGCACACGGCGGCTGCCGCGCAAGCCGCCGCCGCGATCCCGGCTGCGACCGCTGCGCAGCCGCAGTCAAGCGAGCCCGCCGCACCAAGCGGGCTCGGCGAACGCACGCAGCTCGCCTGGCGCAAGCTGCGTGAGCTGGCAGCGGCCCCTGCGGCGCAGCTGGCGGCAGCGGGGCTGGCCGCCATCGGCCTGTTGGCCGCTGTATACAGCAGGCGGCGTCCCGAAGCCGCCGCCGCCCGGGCTGCGGCGCTGGCGCTGTATGCGCCGCAGCCGGATCGCCGCGCCTCGCTGCGCCTGATGGATGGCGTCTGGCTCAACATCTACCGGCTTTTCGGGACCAAGCCGGCCGATCACACGGCGCGGGAATACGTCATGTCCCTCGCCGCGCTGAGCGATACGCAGCGCGGGGCGCTGCTCGATTTTACCCGTAAATACGAAGCAGTTCGCTACAACGCAAACGAAGGAAGCGGCTGCACCCGGCGGGAAATCGCCGCCCTCTGGAAAACGATACGATCCCCGCATTAAGCTCTTTACATCTTGGGCAGGTAATGTTTAAAATTAGTACCTATAATAGTGATCGGCGGACAAGCGGGATTGCTACGAAAATAGGAGGCCGAAAGATGAGTAAACCGAGTGAAATGATCGTCGTATTGGATTTTGGAGGGCAGTACAATCAGTTGATTGCGCGGCGGATTCGCGATTTGGGCGTGTACAGCGAATTAATGCCTTTTAATACTTCTGTGGACAAAATCCGCGAGCTGCAGCCTAAGGGCATTGTGTTCTCGGGCGGCCCGTCGAGCGTGTACGGCGAAGGCGCGCCGGCAGTAGACCCGGCGATTTTTGAATTGGGCATTCCGATTTTCGGTATTTGCTACGGCATGCAGCTGATCGCCCATCAATTGAACGGCAAAGTGGAGCGCGCACATACCCGCGAGTATGGCAAGTCGGACGTCGATTTTGTCACCGGCAGCCCGCTGGTGGACGGACTTGACGCCAAGCAGGTCGTGTGGATGAGCCACGGCGACCATGTTTCTTTGCTGCCAGAGGGCTTTGTGCTTGATGCCAGTACCGGATCGGCGCCAATTGCTGCGATGAGTCACCGCGAGAAGCATATTTATGCCGTGCAATTCCATCCGGAAGTGCGTCACTCCGTCAAGGGCAACGAAATGATCCGCAATTTCATCTATGGTGTCTGCGGCTGTACGGGCGATTGGACGATGGAGTCGTTTATCGGCGATACGATCCGCGATATTCGCGACCAGGTTGGCGACAAAAAGGTGCTGTGCGCCCTCAGCGGCGGCGTCGACTCGTCGGTAGTGGCTATTTTGCTGCACAAAGCGATCGGTTCGCAGCTCACCTGTATGTTTATCGATCACGGCCTGCTGCGCAAGGGCGAAGCCGAAAGCGTCATGGAGACGTTTGTCGGCAAATTTGATATGAAAGTGGTCAAAATCGACGCGCGCGAGCGCTTCCTGGGCAAGCTGGCCGGCGTAGACGATCCCGAGCAAAAGCGTAAAATCATCGGCACCGAGTTTATCCGCGTCTTCGAAGAGGAGTCCCAGCAATTCGACGACTTTACCTTCCTGGCGCAAGGCACGCTCTACACCGATATTGTAGAAAGCGGCACCGCTACTGCGCATACGATCAAATCGCACCATAACGTCGGCGGGTTGCCTAAAGATATGAAATTCAAGCTCGTCGAGCCGCTGAAGGCGTTGTTCAAGGATGAAGTGCGCAAAGTGGGCGAAGAGTGCGGCCTGCCGGCCGAAATCGTCTGGCGTCAGCCGTTCCCGGGTCCGGGTCTGGCGATTCGCGTATTGGGCGAAGTGACCGAAGACAAGCTGAAAATCGTCCGTGACTCCGACGCCATCCTGCGCGAAGAAATCGCCAGAGCCTGCCTCGATCGCGAGATCTGGCAATATTTTACGGCGCTGCCGAACATGAAAAGCGTCGGCGTCATGGGCGACGCCCGTACGTACTCCTACACCGTGGGCATCCGTGCGGTTACGTCCATTGACGGCATGACCGCCGACTGGGCGCGCATTCCGTGGGACGTGCTGGAAAAAATCTCCGTGCGCATCGTCAACGAAGTCGAGAACGTTAACCGGATCGTTTACGACATAACCTCCAAACCACCGGCCACGATCGAGTGGGAATAAAATAGCGTTTTCAATCCGAACATTATTTCTGTTCCCTCAGAAGTAACGTTCGGATTTTTTTATATTGACGCAAGATGATGCAATCATTAGAATAGCTAGTAATTATGATTGTTCAGGGGGAGTTAAACAGATGGATCGCTTTTTTAGGTTAAAGGAGCATGGAACGAACATCCGCACGGAAATTATGGCCGGATTAACCACATTTATGACGATGGCTTACATTTTGGCCGTCAATCCGGATGTGCTCAGTGCGTTCAAATCGGGCGCGACCGGCGGCGACTGGACGGCTGTCTTTTTGGCAACGGCGATTGCGGCCGGCGTGATGACCATTGCGATGGGATTGTTCGTGAATTTTCCGGTGGCGCTTGCGCCGGGTATGGGCTTGAACGCTTATTTTGCTACAATCATTTTGTCCTCACAGGGTAAGTTTACGTTCCAGATGGGGCTGACCGCCGTCTTTATTTCTGGCATTATTTTTCTGATCCTGACGGTGACCCGGATTCGCCAGCTGCTGCTGGTGGCGATTCCCGACAGCTTGAAGCATGCGATAACCGTCGGTATCGGCTTGTTTATTGCGATCATTGGCTTTAAAAATAGCGGCATTCTCACTGTGGCGGTCGAAACCTCGAACGATGT
The DNA here is from genome assembly GCF_004514475.2 of Paenibacillus athensensis. Classification (GTDB taxonomy): domain Bacteria; phylum Bacillota; class Bacilli; order Paenibacillales; family NBRC-103111; genus Paenibacillus_AL; species Paenibacillus_AL athensensis. The sequence goes on from NZ_MYFO02000003.1 coordinate 385,762, forward strand.
CGCTGCCCACAAATTCACGGACCTGCTTTCTTTTGAAACCGTCTTTCACATGGGCTCCTTGTCCGACAAAAACGTGATTCTTGCGATTGTTGGCCTGCTGCTGATTTCGATTTTTATGGTGCTGCGCGTGCGTGGCGGCATTTTGTTCGGCATTTTGGCGACCACGGTGGTCGGCTATTTTATGGGCATGGTTGATCTGGGCAGCCTGAGCGGCGAGCGCGCCACCTGGATTCCAGACATGAGCAAGCTGGCGTTTGCCCATTTTGATTTCGCCGGCATTATGACGACGGGTATCGTGTCCGTTATTGCCACGTTTACCTTCGTTGAGCTGTTCGATACGTTCGGCACGCTGGTCGGTACGGCCAATCGCGCCGGGTTTATGAAAAATCAAGCCGAAGGCACCAAACGCGTCGGCAAAGCGATGTTTGTGGACGCCGTGGGCGTAAGCGCCGGCGCGCTTGTTGGTACAAGCACCGTGACAGCATACATTGAAAGCGCATCGGGCGTGGCCGAAGGCGGTCGCACCGGCCTGACGTCCGTAACGACAGGCGTTTGCTTTTTGCTCGCTTTGTTCCTGGCTCCGATTGCGATGCTGATTCCGGGCTCGGCAACCGCCGCTGCTTTGATTGTAGTGGGCGTGTTGATGATGCAATCGGTCCGCGAGATCGATTTTAATGATTTCGTGGTGGCGATTCCATCCTTTTTGACCATTGTGATTATGCCGTTTACCTACAACATTGCTAATGGCATTTCCTTTGGCATCGTAACTTACGTGCTGCTGGCCGGGCTGGCCAACCTTGGAGGCAAAGGGCATTATAAAGTACACTGGCTTCTGTGGATTCTGGCAGTCCTCGTGCTTGCGCGTTATATCTTTATCGGCAGCCAAGGCTAGTCGCTATGCTGCTCGTCCCGGTGCTTGCGCGCCGGGTTTTCTTTTTTTCTACAAAAGCAAAGCGGATAGTTTTTTTATAAAAAAGCTTGCATTCTGTTTTTTGATTTGTTATATTACTCCTTGCCGCTTCAAAAGCAGCACGATTCGACAAACAAGTTGAAAAAAAGTGCTTGCAATCAGATAGGCAGATGTGATATATTAATCAAGTCGCCTTCGAGAGACGGCGCGGCAATGAAACACCGATTGCTCTTTGAAAACTGAACAACGAGTGAAGAAGCACAACGGTCGCGCAAGCGGCCACAACAAGAGATTGCAAAATCTCGCTAGCAGTAAATTTTGAGCAATTGAGCTTAACAATAACGGACGAGCAATTGTCCACACCTTATTGGAGAGTTTGATCCTGGCTCAGGACGAACGCTGGCGGCGTGCCTAATACATGCAAGTCGAGCGGATTCTTTCCTTCGGGAAAGGGTTAGCGGCGGACGGGTGAGTAACACGTAGGCAACCTGCCCTTGAGATCGGGATAACTATCGGAAACGATAGCTAAGACCGGATAGCTGGTCTCTCCGCATGGAGAGATCATGAAACACGGAGCAATCTGTGGCTTGAGGATGG
>NZ_MYFO02000021.1 GCF_004514475.2 Paenibacillus athensensis
CCATCCTCAAGCCACAGATTGCTCCGTGTTTCATGATCTCTCCATGCGGAGAGACCAGCTATCCGGTCTTAGCTATCGTTTCCGATAGTTATCCCGATCTCAAGGGCAGGTTGCCTACGTGTTACTCACCCGTCCGCCGCTAACCCTTTCCCGAAGGAAAGAATCCGCTCGACTTGCATGTATTAGGCACGCCGCCAGCGTTCGTCCTGAGCCAGGATCAAACTCTCCAATAAGGTGTGGACAATTGCTTGTCCGTTATTGTTAAGCTCAATTGCTCAAAATTTACTGCTAGCGAGATTTTGCAATCTCTTGTTGTGGCCGCTTGCGCGACCGTTGTGCTTCTTCACTCGTTGTTCAGTTTTCAAAGAGCAATTTTCGGTTCATCTTCTTCGCCATCTTGCGACAGCAGAATCTAATGTACCACATTCAATTTCGTTTTGCAACCGGAAGTTTTTCGCCTTCATTTTTCACTTGTCGGCTCATTTTTCCGCTCCGTTGCTGTCGCTTTTTAGCGGCGACTTTTATAAGATACCACAGACCGCAATAAAGATGCAAGTTATTTTTACAAAAAAAATCGGAGCCCCGGCAGTCGCTGCTGCCACGGGCCCCGAGGGGTCATTTATTCGCCTTGACGTTCACGCATCAGCGGGAACAACAACACATCACGAATGGACGGCGCGTTCGTGAGCAGCATGACCAGACGGTCGATGCCGATGCCAAGTCCGCCCGTTGGCGGCATACCATATTCAAGCGCGCGAATGAAATCGTCATCCATTTCGTGGGCTTCGTCATTGCCTTGTTCCTTCTCGCGCAGTTGCGCTTCAAAACGCTCGCGCTGATCGATCGGATCGTTCAGCTCGGTAAACGCATTGGCATGCTCGCGCGCCACGATAAACAGCTCAAAACGGTCGGTAAAACGCGGGTCCTCGGGATTTTTCTTCGCAAGCGGCGAAATTTCCAGCGGATGGCCGTAAATGAACGTAGGCTGAATGAGCGTCTCCTCGACAAATGTTTCGAAAAATTGGTTGACAATATGCCCAAAGGTCATATGCGGCTCGACCGGCACACGATGCTCCTTGGCCAGACGATGCGCTTCTTCGTCGGACATCTGCACACTGAAATCGACACCTTTGACTTCCTTGATCGCATCAACCATCGATACGCGCCGCCAGCCAACAGCCAAATTCACCTCGTGGCTCTGGTACTGAATTGTCGTCGTTCCCAACACCTCTTGCGCGATGTGGGCAATCAGTTCCTCTGTCAGCTGCATGATGTCCTTGTAGTCGGCGTATGCCTCATACAGCTCGATCATGGTGAACTCTGGATTATGGCGTGTGGAAATCCCCTCGTTCCGATAGACGCGGCCAATTTCATACACCTTCTCCAATCCGCCCACAATCAGACGCTTCAAGTGCAGCTCAATGGCAATACGCATATACAGCTGCATGTCCAGCGCATTATGATGCGTAATGAACGGACGCGCAGACGCTCCGCCGGCAATCGCATGCAGCGTAGGCGTCTCAACCTCCAGGTATCCCCGCGAATCCAGATAACGGCGCATCGACTGAATAATTCGCGAACGCAAAATAAACGTTTCCTGGACGTCCTGATTCATAATCAGGTCCACGTACCGCTGGCGGTAGCGCAGCTCAACATCCTTCAGGCCGTGGAATTTCTCCGGCAATGGAATCAGCGATTTGCTCAGCACTTCCAGCGATTTGACCTTCACCGAGGTCTCTCCGGTTTTCGTTTTGAATACGACGCCTTTTACACCGACCATGTCGCCCAGGTCCAGCATGTCAAAAGCCTGATATTTCGTTTCGCCGACGGCGTCTTCCCGAACGTAAATCTGGATTTTGCCCGTAATGTCCTGCAAATGGGCGAAGCCGGCTTTGCCCATGCCTCTTTTTTGCATGATTCGTCCGGCGATGCTGACCTCAACGGCTTCCGCGTCAAGCTCTTCCTTGGATTGGGCTTCGTGTGCTTCCAAAATGCCTTTGGCCGTATGCGTTCTGACGTATTTGCTGCCGAACGGATCGATGCCCAGCTTGCGCAGCTCGTCCAGCTTGTTCCGGCGAATCTGCAGCAATTCGTTTAACTCCTGTTCCTGACTCATGGGTTCAACTCCTACTAGAATTTGGTTGCCTGCAAAATGGCAGTATCGTCGCGAAACAGGCCGAAATCGGAAAAAAAGCTTCCGTAAGGAAGCTTTCCATAAAGAAAACGGCTGCTCGTTACTTTTTGATATCGATAATTTGGTATCTGATGACGCCTGCCGGCACGTTCACTTCGACAACGGCATTTTTTTGCTTGCCCAAAATCGCTTTGCCAACCGGACTTTCATTGGAAATCTTGTTCTGAAACGGATCGGATTCGGCCGTGCCGACGATGTTATACTCCACCAGCTCGTCAAATTCCAAATCCTTGAGCGTTACGATCGAGCCGACGCTTACGGTGTTGATGTCTACATCGTCATTATTAATAATCCGCGCATTGCGCAGCATTTTTTCCAACGTTAAAATCCGGCCTTCAATAAAGGCCTGCTCGTTCTTGGCGTCTTCGTATTCCGAGTTCTCGCTAATATCGCCATAGCCAATCGCCACTTTGATTCGTTCCGCGACTTCACGACGCTTTACCGATTTCAGATTCTCAAGCTCTTCTTCCAGCTTCTTCAAGCCGTCCTGTGTAAGAATGACTTCTTTTTCACTCATTCCCAACTGATCTCCCGTCGTGTGAAAGATTTTCATATCTGTTGAATCATAAATTCCGGCTCGTAAGATAGTCGTTAACGAATTGATTCAAGTAGTATGAATTCACTATTAGTTAATATATTAGCTCCGTGCCTTATGATGACACTCTTCCTTCGTAAGCAAGTTACGCCAGTATATACGGGGATTCCCTACCATGTTGCACTTAATATTGACTGATTATATTGCAACCGTTTGTAAATGTCAATCTAAGCCAACCGGCGGGATTCAGTTAAGGACAGCGGACGCTTCGCCGTCGCTACCGGCGGCGTCATACTGCTGACGGTCGACGTATTCGTTCAATATACGCACCATATCATCGCGTGCAGTCAGCTCCATAATCGCATCCTTGACGCGGGCCGCTCCGGTCAAACCTTTCAGATACCAGGCCATGTGCTTGCGCATTTCCTTCACAGCGACATGCTCGCCCTTGAGCGCAATCAGCCGGTCCATATGCAAAATGGCGATCCGAATCTTCTCCTCCGGCATCGGCTCGGGAGGCAGCTCGCCGTTAGTCAAGTATTGCACGGTGCGATACAGCATCCAGGGATTGCCCAGCGCGCCGCGCCCGATCATCACGCCGTCCACGCCGGTATGATCGATCATCCGCTGAGCGTCTTCAGGCGTCACGACGTCGCCGTTGCCGATGACGGGAATGGACACGGCTTGCTTGACTTCACGGATGATGTCCCAGTCAGCCTTGCCGGTGTACATCTGCTCGCGGGTACGGCCGTGCACGCTGACGGCGCTGCCGCCCCCGCGCTCGACGGCTTTGGCGTTCTCAATGGCGTAGATATGCTCGGCATCCCAGCCAATGCGCATTTTGACCGTGACGGGCTTGCTGACGGCCGCCACCACGGTGGCGATCATCTCTTCGATTTTATCGGGCTGCAGCAGCCAGCGGGCGCCGGCGTCGCATTTGGTGATTTTGGGCACGGGGCAGCCCATATTGATATCGATAATATCGGCGTTCGTATATTGATCGACGACTTTCGCCGCTTGGACAAGCGTTTCCGTGTCGCCGCCGAAAATTTGCAGGCTGAGCGGCTTTTCGCGTTCATCTACATACAGCATCTCCATCGTGCGGGCGTTGCCGTGGACAATCGCTTTGTCGCTGACCATCTCGGCGCAGACGAGGCCGCAGCCGAATTCCTTGGCAATCAGACGAAAGGCAGGGTTGCAGACGCCAGCCATCGGAGCCAGCACCACTTTGTTCGGAGCTTCGACATTTCCTATTTTGAGCATGGCGCTTTCCCTCCCTGTTATCGCGCTGCTGCCAGCAGCTCTTCCGGCTCGATATTGAGCACTTGCGAGATTTTTTGAATGATTTTGCTATCGGGCTTGCGCGTGCCGCGCTCAATGGCTCCGAGAATGGCGATCGATACGCCGAGCAGCTCGGCTAATTCATTTTGCGTGTAGCCTTTTAATTTGCGAAATGCGCGTATGCGCTGCGCTACTGAACTTTTTTCCATAGGGTAACGCCTTCCTTTCCTTCCAGTCTCTCCAACTGTTCTGTAATCGATGCAAGCAAGCCGGCCTGCCGCTGCTGCAGCACATCAGCCAACGGAATTAACACAAAAGCCCGCTCCTGCATCCGCGGGTGCGGAATGATCAAGTCGGGGGCGGTCAGCTGTATATCGCCATACAATAGCAAATCCAGGTCCACGGTTCGCGGCCCCCAGTGCACGTCGCGCGTTCTGCCGAGACTGCTCTCGATGCCCTGCATCGCCAGCAGCAGCTGCTCCGGCGGGAGGGAGGTGCTCAGCTCAATGACCATATTGAGAAATGCCGCCTGATCGACGTATCCGACAGGTTCGGTTTCATACATTGCGGACAAAGCGGCCACTTCGATGCCGTCCCGCCGACTCAGTGCGTCAATCGCCTGCCGCAAATACGCTTCCCGGTCTCCAATATTGGAGCCGAGCGCGACATAGGCCGTTACTTGCTCAGGTGATCTGTTGATGTCAGCTGTCATAACGCCGCCCGCTTTCGGTTGATTTCTACCGTTACGCCGTCAAAATGAACCGGAAATGGCGGATGCGGCTTGATGACGCGAACCGTAACTTCAATGATACTAGTATAAGTATGTAGAAGGTCAGATGCAATATTTTCCGCCAGTGCTTCAATGAGACGGAAGGTGCGCTCTTCGACCAGATGCTTCACGCGAAAAAAGACGTCAGCGTAATTGACGGTAGCTTCGAGATCGTCGGTTTGGCCGGCCCGCTCCAACGGTACGTACAGCTCGACATCCACATAAAAACGTTGGCCCAGCTTGTTCTCTTCGGCAAATACGCCGTGCCGGCCAAAAAATTGCATGCGGGACAGGATGATTTTATCCATCGGCTTTGTTGCTCCCTCCATTATGTGCGCATGATGGCGTCTGTCATCACCGCTACCCGTTTCATAGCCTGCACATCGTGTATGCGCACGATGGAGCAGCCCTGCGCGATGCCGAGCGCCACTGTAGCGGCGGTGCCTTCGACGACGTCGTCGGCCGGCAGCTGCAGCGTGCTGCGGATCATGCTTTTGCGCGACGTGCCGAGCAAAACGGGATACCCCAGCTCGACGATGGCGCTCAGCCGCTTCATGAGCCACAGATTATGCTCATAGGTTTTGGCGAAGCCGATGCCCGGATCGAGCACGATCCGCTCGGGACGGACGCCGGCGGCAAGCGCGAGCTGAATGCTGGCTTGCAGATCGTTTAGCACATCGGGCAGAAAGTCGCTATAGTTCATCTCGGTACGATTGTGCATCAAAATGAACGGGCAGTCGTATGCTGCGGCCACCGCAGCCATCTGCGGGTCGGCCTTGCCGCCCCAGACGTCGTTGATGATGTGCGCGCCCGCTTCCAACGCCTGACGCGCCACCTCAGCCTTATAGGTGTCGATGGATATCGGCAGCGGAATTTCGGCGCTCAGCGCGCGTACGACGGGAATCACGCGCTGCAACTCCTCAGCCAGCGGCACCGGGGCCGAGCCCGGACGCGTCGATTCGCCGCCGATATCGATGATGTCGGCGCCTTCGGCCGCCATTTGGCGGGCGCGGCGCAGCGCTGTGTCGACGGTGACGAAATCGCCGCCGTCCGAGAACGAGTCGGGCGTCACGTTCAAAATGCCCATAATCAGCGTCCGTTCGTTCAGCGGCAGCTCATAGCCTCGGCATTGTAAAGCGTTCATGGCGCTTCTCCTTCCGCACGCGGCGCTGAGGTTCCGGTTGCTTGCAGATAGGCATCCATCAGCTTGCGCGTCCACACGCCCGGCTGGCCGGAACCGATGCGCAAAGCTTCGCCGCTGGGCATGTACGCCTTGGTGACCGGCACGATTTCCTGTATCGAATTGGTGAGAAACGCTTCGTCAGCGCCGGTCAGGTCCTCCCAGACGTACAGCCCCTCATGGACCGTCAGCGCCAGCTGCTCGGCCAAACGCATCGTCTCGGCGCGCGTAATGCCCGGCAGGATGCCAGTTTCGAGCGATGGCGTGTACAAGACGCCGTCTTTGACGAAAAACAGATTGCTGACGACGCCCTCGGCCAAATAGCCGTCCTCCGTCAGCAGCAGCCCTTCGGCGCCTTGCGCCCACGCGTAGCCTTGCAGCTCGCGCTTGGCCAATATATTGTTCATATAATGGAACGATTTGAGTCTGTACAGCCCCTCCGGCGTATTGCGCGGCAGCTTGAGCAGCTGCAGCGACCGGCCGCCGGTGTAAATGCTCACGTCACGGGGCGGCAGCGCCTTGACGTAGAGCACTTCCGTCGGCTGCGTATACACGCCGACGGGCAGGCCCAGCGTGTCTGCGCCTGCGGACACGCTGTAGCGGAAGTAGCCGTCCTCCAGCGCGTTGACGCGCAATAATTCGGCTACTTCCGCAGTTACGCGTTCGAGGTCCGGCTCGAACGCGATGGCCAGCTCGCGGCAGCCGGCCGCGAGCCTGTTCAGGTGCTCGGCCAACAGGAACGGTTCGCCCCCGTAGGTGCGGAACGTTTCGAACAGGCCGAGGCCATAGAGAAAGCCGTGATCATAGACGGAGATCACGGCTTGCTCTTCTTCACATAAATGACCGTTCATACGAATGATCATGGCTCAGGCACCATGAACGACGGTACGGTTAATGAAATTGCGCAGCATTTGATGGCCATGATCGGTAATGATGGATTCCGGGTGGAATTGCACGCCTTCAATGGCGTATTCTTTGTGGCGCAGCGCCATAATCTCGCCTTCTGCGGTACGTGCGCTGACTTCGAGACAATCCGGCAGCGTTTCGGCGCGTACGATCAGCGAATGGTAACGCGTTGCCGTGAACGGCGACGGCAGGCCTTCAAACAACGTGCGGCCGTCGTGATAAATCGGCGAGGTTTTGCCGTGCATCAGCCGCTCGGCGCGAATTACATCGCCGCCAAATGCCTGTCCAATAGCCTGATGGCCCAAGCATACACCGAAAATCGGAATTTTGCCTTTAAAATGCTCAATCAGCGCCAAGCTGATACCCGCTTCGTTCGGGGTACAAGGTCCCGGCGAAATCAGGATATGGTCCGGGGCGAGCGCCTCGATGCCGGCCAAATCAATCTCGTCATTGCGGCGAACCTCCACCTGCTGGCCGATTTCCCCCAAATACTGCACCAAATTGTAAGTAAACGAATCGTAATTGTCGATAACTAAAATCATGCTAAGCTCCTCCTTCATCTTGCCCGTCAGGGCCTATGCTCTGCTCATGCTTCGTTCGCTTAACTCTATGGCTTTCCACATCGCCTTGGCTTTATTCAGCGATTCGACATATTCGCGCTCCGGAACGGAATCGATCACGATGCCAGCCCCTGCCTGGATATGCCCCATCCCCTCAACCGCAACCAGCGTACGTATAATAATATTAAATTCCATATCGCCGTTATAGTCAATCCATCCCATTGAGCCGGTGTACGGCCCCCGCCGGACAGGCTCAAGCTCTTCAATGATTTCCATAGTCCGAATCTTGGGCGCGCCGGTAATCGTTCCTCCGGGAAACGTAGCTGCAATCACGTCGTAGGCATCTTTGCCGTCCGCCAGTTCGCCGACCACCTCGGACACGATATGCATGACATGGGAATAATACTCGATGACCATAAAATCCTGCACTTTCACGCTGCCATAACGCGAAATGCGCCCCAGGTCGTTCCGTTCCAGATCGACCAGCATCACATGCTCGGCCCGCTCCTTCTCGTTATGAATCAGCTCCCCCGCCAGACGAGCGTCTTCTTGCGCATCGCGACCGCGCGGTCGCGTGCCGGCAATCGGCCGAGTCCGCAGCACGCCGTTCTCCAGCTGCACCAGCAGCTCCGGAGAACCGGATACCAGCGAAAAATCCGCGAAGCGCAGCAGCCCCATATACGGCGACGGATTCACGCGCCGCAGCGATTCGTAAATATCCTCCGGAGCGGCATGCAGCTTGCGGCTCTGCCGAACCGATAAATTGACCTGGAACACATCCCCTTGGCCGATGTACGTTTGAATGCGCTCCACCGCGCGAATGAAATCCTCTTTGCGAAAAGCCGGCTCAATGCCTTCCAGCGCTTCAACATCAATATGCAGCTTGTCCGGCGCAAGCGGAGCCCCTTGCGCAGATGCATCGGCCGGGCTCTGACACTGCGGTGAACGAATGTCGTGCCATACACGCAGCATATCCTCGGCCCGGGCATGTGCCTGCTCGTAGAGCTTTTTCAACATTTCGTCGTCAAATGATTCCCCGGCTGCGCAGGTCGCTCCGCTTGCATCCGCGCCACGCGCCCGACCTGCAACTGTCCGCAGCGGCGTATGGACCGCCACATACATATATTGCTCCTGATGATCAATGATCCATACGCGATCATACATGGCAAAACTGTAGTCGGGAATCGGCAGGTCTGCCGCCGCCTGCTGGGGCAAGCGCTCAATGGTGCGGACAACGTCATAACCCCAGAACCCGACGCAGCCGCCCGTAAACTTGGGACCGCCCGGCACGCGGGGCGCCGTATACGCAGCCATCCATTCCTTCACTAGCTCCAGCGGCTTGCCCTCAACGCAGCGCACGGCTCCGTTCGTGTGCTCATCCTGAGAAAGACTCGTCCTCTCCGCCGATGCCTGCCACCTATCCGAACGTTCGGAAATTTGCGCCTGCAGCCCTGTCCCTTGGATCACGCTGATCGGCTGCAAGCCGAAATACGTATAACGGCCGCCCTTGCCGCTTTCCAGCACAAAGGCATTCTCAGCCGCGTGCTCCCAAGCTTTACGCCAGGTTGCGACTCGATCGTCAGCCAGCCCCAGCCTGATGATGTACGGAAGCATGGAATATCCGGAGGACCAGCTTCGCCACTGCTCCCATGTTGTGAGAATCACCGTTGTCCCTCCTCGCCGCCGCTGCTGCGTGTGTGAGCCGTCCGACGACGGTTCCGACTGCAGCAGTCCTGTGCCCAATGCCTGCATTGGATTGTCCATTAGTATACTCCAAAGACAGGCAAATAAAAAGCCCCCGGCAGGCCGGGAGCCGATTGCGCCGCCAAGCAGCGACTTATTGGTCTTCGAATTGATACAGCGGCGTGCTCAGGTAACGTTCGCCGTTGCTTGGAATAACAGCGACTACGCGCTTGCCTGCGCCCAGTTCTTTGGCAACCTGCAGAGCGGCGAAAATCGCAGCACCGGAGGAAATACCGCCGAGAATGCCTTCTTCCTTCGCCACACGTCGGGAAGTTTCGAACGCGTCATCGTTCTCTACCGTAATGACCCCGTCATATACGTTGGTATCGAGGATATCCGGTACGAAGCCGGCGCCGATGCCCTGGATTTTGTGCGGGCCTGGCTTTCCGCCGGACAAGATCGGGGAAGCGGCAGGCTCAACCGCGTAAATTTTGATGCCTGGGAAGCTTTCTTTCAATACGCCACCGGCGCCTGTAATCGTTCCGCCCGTACCGATACCGGCAATGAAGGCGTCCAGCTTGCCGTCGTGGCCGTTGATCGCTTCAACGATTTCAGGACCCGTCGTTTCACGGTGAACCTTCACGTTTGCCTGATTTTTAAATTGCTGTGGCATAAAATAAGAAGGATTCTCCGCTTGAATTTCTTCCGCGCGGCGAATTGCGCCCTTCATACCTTCAGCGCCCGGCGTCAGCACCAGCTGAGCACCATAAGCGCGCAGCAGATTGCGGCGCTCCAAGCTCATCGTTTCCGGCATAACCAGAATCGCTTTATAGCCCTTTGCTGCAGCAACCATCGCCAGGCCGATACCTGTGTTGCCGCTGGTAGGTTCAATGATCGTGTCGCCAGGCTTCAGAATGCCTTCCTGCTCAGCCACTTCCACCATGCTGATCGCGATGCGGTCCTTCACGCTTGCTCCCGGGTTCTGGAATTCCAGCTTGACGTACACTTCAGCGCTGCCTTCCGGCACAACGCGATTCAAACGAACAAGCGGCGTATCTCCGATTAATTGAGTAACGCTTTGCACTAATTTAGCCATTGCGATTCCCTCCTGATTATGCCAATATAATTTCCGAGCAATTTAGTCGGCTTTATTAGCTCTATCTTATCAATGCCGGTACTGGTTGTCAATGCTAAAATAAGCCGACCGCCTCTACTTGAATCTTGCGTCCTCGATCTTCGCGTTCCACTTCTCGCGCAGTCCGGCGACGTAATCCTTTAGCGGAGGTGCCTGCTGCAAAGCAAGCTCCTTGCGGACATTGTCGCGTATGTACGGCTGCTCCGGATTCGCTTTGTCCCGCCGCCCCTTCAGCTTGACGATCGCATAGCCCTGCAGCACCTGAACCGGCTGGCTGACCTCGCCGGGCTTGAGCTGTTTGGCCGCCGTCAGTATCGGCTCCTCGACGAATGGATCGTCTTCTTCAATCCAGCCCAAGTCGCCGCCGCTGTTCGCCGTCGCATCATCCAGCGAGCGGTCGCGGGCGACGATGGCAAAGCTTTCGCCCTTGGCCAACGCGGCCAGTGCTTTTTCCGCCTGCTCTTTTGTAGGGAGAATGACTTGTGCAAGATTGTATTCCTTGATCGTACGAAATTCATCTTGATGGCTCTGTATGTAATTGTCGACCTCGGCATCCGTAATTTTCACGCCGCGCGTCGCCAGCTTTTCCAGCAGCAGCTTGTAGTACACATCCTCTTTCAGCTGGTCTCTGGTCATATTCAGCTGATCCTTCATGGAGCTGTAGAACTGCTCCTCGCTCTCGTAGCCAAGCTGCATGCGCTTGAGCTCGCGCTGGATGTCGGCATCGGGCACGGTCGTTGCCGTTTCCGCCGCTTCCAAGCGCAGGGCCGCACGGTCCAAGAGCTGGTTCAGCAGCTCCGTTCCGTACTGGCGCTCCAGCGCCTCCTCCAGCTCCGTGAGCAGGATCGGCTTACCGCCAATGGTCGCGGCCACCGGCGGATGCTCCGGCTGCGCGGACGGTTGCGAGGACGGCGTCGGCGAAGCCGAAGCTCCGGGCCCGGTTGTGGGCCGCATGACCAGCCAAGAGGCAAGCGCCGCGATGCAGATGGCCATAACGACAATAACGCCCCATAATCGCTTTACGTTCCCCATCCCCGACTCCTTTTTCACCGCAATCAAGATTCAATCATTTGCTGCAGATCGTCGCCGTCAAACCGATACGTTTCATTGCAGAAATGGCAGACCACTTCGGCGTGGCCGTCCTCGGCCAGCATGTCGCGCAGCTCGGTTTTATCCAGGCTGAACAGCGTTTGCTCGACGCGCTCGCGGCTGCATTTGCAGCGAAATTCGACGGGCGTGCGTTCCATAATCTGCACGGCCGGCAGAACATGCCGTATGATCTCCTCCAGCGTCTGCCCGCTTCCCAGCAGCGAAGTAATCGACGCCAGATATGAGACCATGCTTTCAATCTGGGTAATTTCAGCATCGCTCAGGCCCGGCAGCACCTGAATGACGATCCCCCCTGCAGCTTTGATCGTATAATCCAGATCGACCAGCACGCCAAGCGCCACAACAGACGGCGTCTGCTCCGATTTGGCAAAATAGTAGGTGAAATCCTCGGCTAATTCTCCAGAAATGATCGGCACACTGCCGCGATACGGGTCCTTCAGCCCCAAGTCCTTGATAATGTTTAAAAAGCCTTCCGTACCGACAGCTCCGGCCACGTCCAGCTTGCCGCGAGCGTTCAGGGGCAAATCGACGCCCGGATTGTCGACATAGCCGCGCACCTGGCCTTTGGCGTTGGCGTCAACGACGATTTGGCCAATCGGGCCGCCGCCCTTGATTTGTACGGTCAGCTTCTCTTCGCCCTTGAGCATCGCGCCCATCATAAGCGCGGCGGCAGCAGACCGCCCGAGCGCTGCAATCGCCGTCGGGGTCGTACCATGACGCCGGTGCAACTCCCCTGTCAGCCCCGTCGAGCTGACGCCCAGCACGCGTACGCGACCTTCCATCGCGGTTCCGCGAATCAAATAATCGTTCATATGGCGATCCTCTTCTCTATCCTTGGCGTTCAGACATTCTTTTCATAAATGATTTGCAAGCCTTGCAGCGTCAGTAGCGGATTGACCACTTGAATCGTGCGCGACTCACTGGCGATCAGCTCCGACAGTCCGCCCGTCGCAATCACTGTCGGGGTAACGTTGAATTCCTGTTTAACACGCTCCACGATCCCGTCGACCTGTGCCACATAGCCGAAAATGATCCCCGCCTGCATCGCCGCTACGGTGTTGCGACCGACGACGCTTTTGGGCTTGACCAGTTCGATCCGCGGCAGCTTGGCGGCTTTCTGATACAAAGCCTCCGTAGAAATGCCGATACCCGGCGCAATCGCGCAGCCTACCAGTTGCTGGGAGGCATCAATATAGTCGTAGGTCGTGGCCGTGCCGAAATCCACAATAATACAAGGGGCGCCGTACAGCTCCAATGCCGCAACAGCATTGACGATCCGGTCTGCGCCAACCTCCTTCGGGTTGTCGACGCGCACGTTCAATCCGGTTTTGATGCCGGGCCCGACGATAAACGGCGTTCTCTTTAAATATTGTAAACATAAGTTTTCCATGACAAACATCAGCGGCGGCACAACGGAAGAAATGATCACGCCCTCGACCTGCGAAAAGGCGATACCCGAATGCTGAAAAAGGTTGTGGAACAGCATGCCGTATTCGTCAACCGTCGCCGAGCGGTTCGTGCTGATCCGCCAATGATGCAGCAGCGTGCGTTGTTCGTACAAGCCAAGCACGATATTGGTATTGCCTACATCGACAACCAGTATCACTCGACGGCCCCCTTCCGCTCGTTGAGGTCCAGACTGATATCCAGCGCGTTTACCGAATAGGTCAAGCGGCCGACGGAAATGACGTCGACTCCCGTCGCAGCCATTTCGCGGATCGTGTCCAGACGCACGGAACCCGAGCCCTCTATGACAATATGCGGCGCACGGTTTTTGATGATGGCTACCGCTTCCTTCATGTCCACAGGCGTCATATTGTCGAGCATAATAATGTCGGCCCCGGCCTCCAGCGCCTCGTCCAGTTGTTCAAAGCCCTCAACCTCGACCTCGATCTTCATCGTATGCGGGATATGGGCCCGCGCAGCTTGCACCGCGGCACGAATACCGCCGGCGCCTTTGATGTGATTATCCTTGATCATGACAGCATCGTATAATCCGAAGCGATGATTGTGACCGCCGCCGACGCGCACTGCATATTTCTCCAGCAAGCGGTGGCCTGGCGTTGTCTTGCGCGTATCTACCAGCCGCGTCGGCAGCCCATCCAATGCGTCGACGTATTGCCGGGTGCGCGTGGCAATGCCGGACATTCGCTGCATCAGGTTCAAGGCAAGTCGCTCCCCCAGCAGGATGCTGCGGATGCTGCCCTCTACTTCAGCCAATACGGTCCCTTTCTTAACAGACGCTCCTTCTGCTACCTTCGGTTCAAAATGCAAACCGGAATCCACCTCGGCGAATACGGCGCGCGCTACCGGCAAGCCCGCAACAAGCCCGTCCTCCTTGACGTGGATAATCCCTTTGGAGCGGCGCTCCAAAGGGATCGTGGTCATTGTTGTCACATCGCCGGTTCCTATATCCTCTTGAAGCCACTGCCGGATACTCTGGCGCAGCAACTCCTCATTCCATTCAAACATGATGTATCCTCTCCTCCACCTTGTCTTCCCCGCGGCGGAAAACAATATGCTTGACCCAATCCTCGTCGTGACGCTCCGGGAAATCCTCGCGGTAATGGCCGCCGCGGCTCTCCTCGCGCCGCAGCGCCGCCGTTGTCGTCAACAGCGCGCAGGTCAGCAGGTTGGCAAATTCGTATTCTTCCCGTTTGGTCATGTTTGCATCAAAAAACGGCAGCTGGCGGGCCAATTCCTCGTAGCCCTTCTCCAATCCCTTCGCCGAGCGCTTCAAGCCCACATAACGCAGCATCGTGCGCTGCAGCTTCAGCTTTTTCTCAACGACGGCTTGCATCGCCGTTTCGGTCCGCGGCTTGTCCGCCCGCATCTGCGGGGCGCCGGTCAGCGGCGGCAGCTCACGGATGCGCTCAATGATGCGCCGGCCGAAGACAATCGCTTCCGACAGCGAATTGCTGGCCAGTCGGTTGGCGCCGTGAACGCCGGTCGACGAAACCTCGCCGCATGCGAACAAGCGGTGTACGACCGTTTCCCCGTGCAGGTCGGTTTTGACCCCGCCCATCATATAATGGGCCGCGGGAGCGACAGGCACCCAGTCGGTTGTCAGATCGAGACCATAGGTCAGGCAATATTCATAGATCGTCGGAAAGCGATGCTTGATCAGCTCTTCCGTTTCGTGCGTGATATCGATATAGACAAACGTCGATTTGGTATTTTCCATCTCGCTGACGATTGCCCGCGCCACGACATCGCGCGGTGCCAGCTCCAGCTGCGGGTGGTATTTTTCCATAAAACGTTCGCCGTTGATGTTGCGCAAATACGCGCCTTCGCCGCGCACCGCTTCAGAAATCAGAAAGCGCGGAGCCCCCGGGTAGCAAAGCGCTGTGGGATGAAACTGAATAAATTCCACATCTTGAATATCTGCCCCGGCCCGATAAGCGATCGCAATGCCGTCTCCAGTGGCGATATCGGGATTGGTCGTATAGCGGAACAGCTGTCCGGCTCCCCCCGAGCACAGAATCGTGGCGTCTCCCTGCACAAACACCCGCTGTCCGTCCGGCTTCTGCACGAGCGCGCCGAAGCATTCTCCGTCCTGCGTCACAAGATCGATGACGAAATGATCATCCCATATCTCGATGTTCGGGTCCTGCTTGGTCCGTTCCGATAACGCCCGGACGATTTCCGCTCCGGTTGCGTCGCCTTGCGCATGGAGAATCCGGCGCTGGCTGTGCGCGCCTTCCTTGGTTAAGGCAAATTGGCCGTTTTCTTGATCGAATTGCGTCCCCATCCGGATCAGATCGTTGACGCCGTCCGGCCCTTCATGGACGAGCACGTCAACGGCTTCCGGCGAACAGAGCCCCGCTCCCGCGATCAGCGTGTCCTGCATGTGGTATTCGGGCGAATCCTCGTCGGAAATAACGGCGGCGATGCCGCCCTGCGCGTAACGGGTATTGCTGTCGAGCAGCGATTTTTTCGTGATCATTAGCACTTTTTTGGTTTCGCTAGCCCGGATCGAGGTGAACAGCCCGGCGATTCCGGCTCCGATCACGATCACATCTGTGCGAATGTGGGGAATGGAATCCAGGTCAATGTCGACGAGGTATCTAGGAATCATGATGTTTCACCTGATCTTTACAAAGGAGTAGCGCATGCTACTTCACCTGCAGCATGCGCTCTAAGGATAAGCGGGCTTTGTCGGCGACATCCTGCGGCACGAAAATTTCCGGCTGCATCGTCTCCAGACAGCGAGCAATTTTTTTCAAGTTGTTCACTTTCATATTCGGGCATACCAGGTATTTGGTCGCAAAATGGAATTGCTTGTGCGGACTGTCCAGCCTCAGCTGATAGCCTGTGCCATCCTCGGTACCGACGATAAACTCTTGGCAGTCGGACTCTTTGCAATATTTGATGATGGCCGTCGTGCTGCCGACGAAGTCGCCCAGCTTCACCACCTCAGGCCGGCATTCCGGGTGAACGACGAACTGCGCGTTCGGATACATGGCACGCATTTCCTCTACGTCCTTCACGGTCAGCATATCGTGCGTATTGCAATAGCCTTCCCAGATAATCACTTTCTTGCTTGTGAATTTTGATACATAGTCGCCCAAATTTTTATCCGGTACCCAGATAACCTCGTCGGAATCGACGGCATTAATCACCTTCACCGCATTAGCCGACGTACAGCAAATATCGGTTTCCGACTTCACATCGGCGGACGTGTTAATATAGGCGACAACCTTCGCATTCGGATGCTGACGCTTCAGCGCGCGCAGACCTTCGACGTTGACCATGTCGGCCATCGGACAGCCGGCCCGCTCATCCGGTATGATAACCCGCTTATTCGGCGCCAGAATCTTGGCGCTTTCGCCCATAAAATGCACGCCGCAAAACACGATGACATCGGCGTCCGTCTCGGCTGCTTTCTGGGCAAGCAAAAAGGAATCCCCGCGAAAATCGGCCACTTCCTGAACTTCATCGCGTTGATAATAATGAGCTAATATAATCGCGTTGCGTTCCTTCTTCAACTGCAGGATTCGCTCTTTCAACTCGCGGTTCTGCTCCGCTTTTCTCTCCAGCGCGAGAGCTTCCATCGATGTTACCTCCTGTGGGGGGCTTCAAATCAGCCCGGTCGTCTATCTGTACACCTAATTTACACATTCCGAATGTCCGTGTCAATGCGCAAATGGGCTGAAAAAAGCGCAAAATCCGGCCCCACCGAAAGCGGGAACCGGATTCTAGCATCACTCTTCTTTTTTATCTGGGTCCGGGGCCGGTTCCTTCTCCAGCGTCAGCTTGTTGCTGTCGCTCGATTGATCCTGGCTTTGGATCGTAACTTTCACATCTTCTTCCTGAGCTGTGGCCAGCTTGCCCTTCTCCAGAAGCTCGATGATTTCGTCTTTATCCAGCGTTTCTTTCTCCAGCAGCGTTTTCGCGACAAGATGAACCTGATCGGCATGCTTGCTCAAAATGTCCTTCGCCCGCTCGTAGCAGGTGCGAATGAAGTTTTGCATCTCCTGATCGATTTCGTAAGCGATCGCGTCGCTGTAATTTTGCTCATGTCCGATATCGCGGCCCAGGAAAACCTGGCCTTGATTGCTGCCGAACTGCATCGGGCCGAGCTTGTCACTCATGCCGTATTCCATAATCATCCGGCGGACGATGCCGGTCGCTTTTTGGAAGTCGCTGTAAGCGCCTGTACCGATTTCGCCGATGTACAGCTCCTCGGATACGCGGCCGCCAAGCAAACCGGTGACTTTGTCGAGCAGCTCGTTTTTCGTCTGCATCATCCGGTCTTCGCCTTCCTTCGGCAGCATCATCACATAACCGCCGGCGCGACCGCGCGGTACGATCGTGACTTTATGCACCATATCGGCATTCTCGGCATAGTAGCCGATGATCGCATGACCCGCTTCATGATAAGCGACGATACGCTTCTCACGCTCGCTGATGACGCGGCTTTTCTTCTGCGTACCTACAATCACCCGGTCGAACGCTTCTTCAATCTCGCTCATCGAGATGTCCTTGCGGTTGCGACGGGCAGCAATCAGCGCCGCTTCGTTCAGCAGATTCTCCAGATCGGCTCCGGTGAATCCGGTCGTGTACCGGGACAAGGCATCCAGCTTAACGTCTTTGTTCAGCGGCTTGTTGCGGGCGTGAACCTTGAGCACCGCTTCACGGCCTTTGACATCGGGACGATCAACTGTAATTTGACGGTCAAAGCGGCCTGGACGCAATAGAGCAGGGTCCAGAATATCCGGACGGTTCGTTGCTGCTACAATGATAATGCCCTCGTTGGCACCAAAGCCGTCCATTTCCACCAACAGTTGATTGAGCGTCTGCTCGCGCTCGTCATGTCCGCCGCCCAAACCGGCGCCACGCTGACGGCCCACAGCGTCAATTTCGTCAATAAAGATGATACAAGGCGAATTCTTTTTCGCATTTTCAAACAAATCGCGAACGCGGGATGCACCGACGCCCACGAACATTTCCACAAAGTCGGAACCGGAGATGCTGAAGAACGGCACGCCTGCTTCGCCGGCAACGGCTCTCGCCAGCAGGGTTTTACCTGTTCCCGGAGGCCCGTTGAGCAGAACGCCCTTAGGAATTCTCGCTCCCACAGCCGCAAACTTGCGCGGATCTTTGAGGAATTCCACGACCTCGACGAGCTCTTGCTTCTCTTCGTCGGCGCCCGCAACGTCTTCAAACGTCACGCGCTTCTTCTCTTCATTATATAAGCGGGCCCGGCTTTTGCCGAAGTTCATAACCTTGCCGCCGCCACCCTGCGCCTGATTCAACAGGAAGAAGAACAGAATGAAGATAATGACAAACGGAATGATCGACGTCAGGAAGCTGATCCAGACGCTGTCGCCTTCCATCTTCTCGTAAGTTTCCTTGGGCACCGAGTTCGCTTCAATCAGCGAAACGACCTTCTCGTCAAACGGAGCGCGGCTTACGAAATTTTGTTTGTCGGGACTTTGAGGATTTTTATATTTCCCTGTCACCAGGTACGTATAGCCGTCAAATTTGAGCGTGACGGACTCCACATTTTTGTCCAAAACAGCCTGACGGAACTTGTCGTAGCTAATAACTTCCTTCTGGTCGTTTTGGGTACTAATAAAGTGAACGATACCGACAGTTACCAAAAAAATGAGCAAATAAAAACCGGTATTCCGGATAATCCGATTCATCCCCGACCTCCTCTCAAACAGTGCAGTTTTATTATGATCAGCGCATCCTTCTCAGACATCACAGCAGGGCAGCGGACAAGCCGCGCCGATGTGTGTCTAGCGGGTGTAGACCTCCGGCTTCAAAATACCGATGTAAGGGAGATTTCGGTACTTCTCCGCGTAGTCCAGCCCGTAACCGACGACAAATTCGTCCGGGAGGATAAAGCCCGAGTAATCCGGTTCGAGTTCGACCGTTCGGCGGGCCGGCTTGTTAAACAAGGCAGCTACGGAAATTGATAATGCATTCCGTCTTTCCAGCACATCTATCAAGTAACTCAGCGTAAGACCGCTGTCGATGATGTCTTCCACAATAATGATATGACGGCCTTCAACGGGTACGTCCAGATCCTTGATGATCTTGACGATGCCGGACGATTTGGTCGACGCGCCATAGCTCGAAACGGCCATAAAATCGATCTCCAGCGGAACCTCGACCCGCTTGATGAGGTCGGCCATAAACATAAATGCGCCTTTCAGCACGCAAATAACCAGAGGCGTTCGACCTTCGTAATCGGCGGAAATCAGCTCGCCCATTTCCTTGATCTTATCCTGTATTTGCTCCTCGCTGTAAAGCACTTCCTGAATGTCGCTGTGCAAGGTGAACCTCCTAGGATATATTATGAATCCTTATAAATTTACATTCTATCCGGGTCAAAATTACAACTCCGGGCGTCGCGTTACCGTAAATCGCAGAACCTGCACGGTCTGCTCCGTAACGGCCGCATGCCGCGAGCGCCGGAACCCGGCAATCCACAACACCTGCCCCGCTCCATCCACCAGCAGCGGTGTCCGGTCGCGAGTGCTTGGCGGAAGCTTCGCATTAATGAACATATCTTTTACCTTTTTACTTCCGTTTAAACCATACGGCGCGATGCGATCTCCATCCCGTCTGCTCCTGAGCACAAGCGGCCCTTCGAGCAGTTGGACGTCAAATAACGCTTCGTCGGCAGACGGCTTGCCGGAGAAAACTTCCGGTCCGGTCAGCTCCCAAGCGATCGTCCATCCTGCTTCAGGAATGAACAACTGCCCGTCGCCAATCGGCAGCTCGTACGCAAAGGATTGCGGCTTCGTATAGGCTGTCCGCACGAACACATCCCCGTACTCCCGGACAACCGTTAGCCCCTCCTGCATCGTAATCCGGGCGTTCGCCGGGCGCGCCTGCAGCATCGCCAGCCGCATCCGCTCCATGCTGGCAAAGTCAATACTTTCCATAGGCCATGACAGATAAGTTAATATTAGTTTAATCAATCGCCTTTGTAAAGCAAGGTGGAGCGCGGCAAAATCGCTGCGTTGCATCCGGCACCCATCCGGCAGCTCCTGAACAATCGTCTTGAACGCCTGCTCGGCAGACCTGTCCATGTAATCATTCTCTGCTCGCATCATTTCGCTCAACCGCGAGAGCGCTTCAGGGAATTGATCGTTGTACGCCCGCAGCGCAGGCATGACGTCATGCCTGATCCGATTGCGGAAATATTTGCGTTCGGCATTGCTGCTGTCCAGACAATAGCGCAAATCGCGCTCGGCAAGGTATTCCAAAAGTTCTGATTTGTATATACGTAGCAAGGGACGAATCAGTTCCACTTTTTTTTCCCGCCGCCGCTCCGGCATGCCCGCCAATCCCGACGGCCCTGTGCCACGCAAAATCCGCATTACAATCGTCTCAGCCTGATCATCAGCATGATGCGCAAACGCAATGCGCGCCGCGCCAAACTCCTCAGCGACCTCATGCAAAAAAGCGTACCGCTTGATCCGGGCCGCCGTCTGGGCGTTCAACGCCGTTTCTTCAATAAAAGCAGGCACATCGATCGCCGCGATCCGGCAAGGAAGCCCCAGCTTGTCCGCCAGCTCGGCAACAAAACCCGCCTCGCGGTCCGATTCCTCGCCACGGAACCGATGATTGACGTGGGCTGCAATCAGCCGCCAGCCGTAACGCTCGGAAAGCAAAAAAAGGATATGCAGCAGCGCCACGGAATCAGGTCCCCCCGAAACAGCGACGACAACGGCATCTCCCCGGTTAATAAACTGCTGTTCTACCAAATGCCGTTCCACGACGGCAAGTAACGGTGCGGTCATGGCCCGTCCTTTCTTGCGCGCGTCGCCGCTCTACCAGAAGATGTAAAGCGTCGCGCCAAAAATCAGTAATGAAGCGGCAAAGCATATTTTTAGCCACGGCATCGGCGGGGACGGCAAGCGGCGCTTGACGTCCTTGCGGTGTACGAGCGATTTCCACAGCTGATAGGCTTCCTGCGAGGTAGCGATCTGTCCCTGCAGCGCCTTGCGCAAAAACGGCGCCAGTTGGGCCGCAGCCGGATTCTCGCGCATCATCGCGTAAAGCTGCTCCATATCGCGCGTTTGCGGCAGTGTCTGCAAAAAGCCGGCAAAGCGGTTTTTGCCATCCAGCGCCTTGAGCATCACAATCGCAAACGAGAACAAATCGTAGCTCTCCTCGGCCACCCGCTCGCCCGCCATCCAAAAACCGCGATCATATACCTCGGTCAGCTGCTTGATCGCCCGCCCCTTGGGCGTGACGCCGCCAAAGTCGACCAGCTCAACGTCGCCGTAACCCGACACCAGCATGTTCTCAATCTTCAAGTCGCCGAACACAAACCCGCTTTGGTGCAGCTCCGTCAGCCGCTTCAGCAGCTTGCCGCCAATCACGAAAATCCAGTCCCGGCCGTTCTTCTGTAAAAACTGGGACAAATTCATGCCTTCTATGTAGCGCATCACACTGAAAGGAATTTCTTTATCATCCACAACCAGATCGTCGACATCGACCAAAAAATGCTTGAACGATGTCTCTGTCTGCGAAAGCTTGCGCAGCGTATTGATTTCAGATTGATGATCGACCGTCTCAAATCCAGCCTTGAGCGCATATTTAAACCTGCCCTTGCGCACGAGCACCACGAGACCGTTGGCGCCGGCGCCGAGCATTCTCTCCACCGTATACACATGGCCGTTCCATTTGCCCCGAACCTGCGATCCCGGCCGAAAGGCGGTTTCATACCACGTAGTCACTCAGCATCCCATCCCCGGTCGTCTGTGCAAACGGCTTATCCGTAACAAACTGCAGCGTTCGCAGCAGCGCCGGACCCGTCGGCGTCGTACCCTTCATGTTTATTTTATAGAACATCTTGTCGAGATTTGCAAGCTCATTCGTCCAATCGTGATCCATCTCGGCGTCGTCTCCGCCTGCGCGCGTTGCTGGAAAATGCCAAACGGACAGCTCGCTTTTGCCCGCTCGCGCCCGCAAGCTGAGCAGCAAATCGTGAATTGCTTCGCGCACAGCCGGCAGCTTGGGCTTCATGCTCGCACTCGCATCGATCAGCAGCGCCACCCGCAGCGACGACGTTTCGCTCATATCGTCAATCACTTGAACGACCTCGGCCCGCTGACCGGGCGGCAGCTGCTCCAATTGGGCATGCCCCAGAATCTGGCGCAGCTCCTTGCCCACCGCCTCCTGAATCGAATGCGTCACCGTACGGCGTGTCATCATTTGCACAGTCTGCGACAGCTGCCGTGAAGGGACGATCCGGTGCATGCCGCCTCCGGCTGCTGCAATCTCGCGAATCTCCTCCGTGCCCAATACCCCCAGCTCACCTTGATCAATCACACCGATGACGTTGACGGTCACATTTTCGCTTTTCGCCTGCGCGGCTGCAATCACCGGGCTTACCCCCACATTCGAGCACCCGTCGGTAATTAATAAAATTTGCTGCATCATTCGTATAACCCCCTTGGCCATATAAGAAATGAATAAGACATCAGCTTCTATCGACTTCATTTCTATCATTGCCATTTGGAAGACTATTTAATCGGAAAAAGAAAAATAACCCCGGCATCCGCTGCGAAAGCGATGACGAGGTTATTCCCATCGGATGACGGCTGCCTTTCAGCTGACCGTCTTAGGACGCTCCAGCCGCGTGAAGCCCGGCCAGCGGAACGTGGCCCATTCCGGCTGATGCCGCTCAACGCGCGCCACAACAACCGTCATATCATCCTGAATTTCGCCATGATGATAACGGAAAATTCGCTCCAGCAGGCAATCGGCGAAATCCTGCGGGTCGTTCGTTTCGATTTCCTGCAGCATCCGCTTCATCCACAGCTCCTTGTTGACCGCATGACCGGGCGCGTCATAGATACCGTCAGTCATCATCACCACGATATCGCCGGATTGCAGCGGAATCGAAATCAAATCCACGTCAATATCCTGCACAATGCCAACCGGCAGGTTATTGGCCGAAATCGACAGCACCTCGCCGCCGCGCTTGATAAAGCTCGGAATGGAGCCGATTTTCATAAAGGTTGTATTCGCACTGTACATATCGATCAGCGCCATGTCGACCGTCGCATACATCTCGTCGGGCGAACGGAGCATCAGCACGGAATTCAGCGACTTGATCGCCAGCTTTTCGTCCATGCCGGACTGAAGCAGCTGCTGCAGGATCGTCAGCGCCGTCGAGCTCTCGGCTCGCGCCCGTTCGCCATTGCCCATCCCGTCGCTCAACGCCACGGCGAATTTGCCGTTGCCCAGCTCAACCGTGCTGAAGCTATCGCCGGACAGCAGGTCGCCCCCCTTGGCCGCTCCGGCAACGCCGGTTTCAATTTCGAATTCCTTGGCCGAGCCGAACGTCACCGTACTGTAGCCGTCGCCGCGGTCCAGATTTTCTTCCTTCTTCACAGCGACATGCTCGCCGAGAATTTCACTGAGCAGCGGCGCAATAATTTTGCGGCATTCGTCAAAGCCTTTGGTATAGGTATGTACAATTTCAATTTCCACATTGCCTTCGTCCAGACTGATGATGTCAATGCTCTGAATCGACAGTCCCAATTCCTCCAACGCCTGACGAATTTGCTCCTCTTGCAAAAACAGCTCCTGCCCCTCGCGCTTGATCTCCTTCGCCAAATCCTCCATCACCTGCGATACGCCCGAGAGCTGGTCGGCGACAAGCTGGCGGCTGTCGAGAATTTGCTTTTTCCAATGCTGATCATTTTTGTACAATCCGTATTGCTGCTTCATCACTTCCAGCACCTGATCGGTGCGTACGCACGCCTTTTTCCACTCCTGCGGAATGTCGCGTTTATCCAGCTGCTCCTGCGTCTCCAGCGTCGTCATCATATTCGTCATATATGTGTAGGTCTGATAGAACTTGGCATCCCAGCATTGCTGTTTTTTCCAGCACGTCTCGCACGTTTTGTTGGCGACAGCGTTCATGAAATGCCCGACCTCATCTTCCTTGCGGGCTTCTACCGGCTCGCTCGTCAACTGCTTGAAGCTGCGCGACAGCTGCCGGAACACTTCGGAAAACTGCTGCACGCGTCCCGCCGTAATATCGCGCACCCGCTTGGCGTAATCCTGCTGGGACTTCAAATGCTCCTGCGTACCCGGCACGTATTTGGCCAGCGTCTGCACCAGACTGCGCGGCGTCAGCAAGAACAACGCCACAGCTGTGAGCGACTCCCAAGTCGAATGGATCATATCCGTGCCGCCGCCGATATATACCGACAGGATTGAGGAGCCAAGCAGCATGCCAAACGCCACAGCCAGCCGATTGCCCTCGCGCAGCAGCCCCGCCAGCATACCGGCAAAAGCCAGCAGACTCATTTGATAAATGGCGCTGCTGTTGGCCAGACTGAGGATCAGGCCGGTAATGACGCCTACCGACGCCCCAAACGGCGCACCGCCAACCAGAGCAAATAACAGAATCAAGTACCGCGAGAGCGTATGTTCAATGGTAATCGGACCCAGCTGCCAGTTCACCGTGCCGGTCATCACCGATGCAAGCAAAATAATCAGACAAATGATTTCTTCATGTTTCAAATGGTAGTTTTTGCGTGTTAAAGTAAATACAGGAAGCGCTTGAATGAAGATAAGCGTCAGAACCAAGCTTAGAACCGCCTCTACGGCAATCATCATGCCGGAATACCAGGTCAGATTCGACTGGACTAGCAACGCGAACAGCTGGACCAGCGTAGTCGAACCGAACACGATTAAAGGGGCCGAGCTTAGCTCCGATCGTTCGAACTTGTCCATTGCCTTTTGAATCAGCAAAAATACGATCATTTCCGTAGCCAGATATCCGGCGTGCGACTGCACCGCCAACAAGCTGCCGGCAAATAAGGAAACGCTCACCCAGGGCAGCAGGTCCTTCCGCGTGAAATACATCACTGCAAAAAAGGCGAGGCCAAACGGCGAAAGCTGCTCCAGAATCATCGCCCGGCCGAGTAAAAATCCCATCAGGATGAGCAGCATCGCCCACTTGCGGGCGACAAACGCCTGTACCCACCGATTCTCCACCGCTGCGCCGCGTACGCTTGCCGCCGCTTTTTGCCGCAACCCCGACCAGTGTCCCCCGATCGTTGCAGCCATACTTCTTCTTTGCATCTACGTCAACACCTTCCTATTCGTCCTTGGTGTCTCTATTATAGGGACAATCTCGCAGAAAGTTTGTCAGAATCAGTTGGTAGATTCGAAGTAATTTCCGACACGTCCGAACGGTTTTGTCAGCAGGGTCGAAGCCTTGCCCCGCTTTGCCCGAACGGCTGTTGCGAGCCGCTGCCGCGTCGCTTCGCGCGGCAATCCTGCGTGCATATGCGGGGGATTTCCGTAAATCTATGTCGATTGTGCCGAAAATCGCGCCGACAAACAGCAAAAAACCACACCGCCCGCAGGCCGTGTGGTTCATTGTCGAAGCTGTATATTAATCTCTGCGGCCACCGCGGCCGCCGCGTTTGGATTCGGTGTTTTTCTTCAGGGAAGAAATCCGCTCCTCGCTGTCTTTGAGAAAACGGGACACTTTATCTTCAAAGGTAACATGTTTGGGGCCCTGCGGTTTGAAGCCGCCGCGTCCGCCACGGTCGCCGCCGCGATTGAAGCCGCCGCGATCTCCGCCAGGTCTTGGACCACTGCCGCCAGGTCTTCCGCCACCGCCGCCGGAGAAGCCTCCACGGTCGCCGGAGGGACGTCCTTGATAGCCGCCACCTTGTCTATCAGGTCGAGCAGGTCTTTCCTCAACAGGCTTATCAACCGTCTGCTTGATCGATAATCCGATCTTTCCATCCTTGTCCACGTTAATCACTTTAACCAGGACTTTATCGTCCAGCTTCAAGTGGTCATTGACATCTTTCACATAATTGTCTGCAATCTCTGAGATGTGAACAAGACCGGTAACTCCTTCTGCAAGCTCGACGAATGCTCCAAAGTGAGTAATCCCTGTCACTCTTCCCTCTAGCTTGGTGCCCACTTCAATTGCCATAAAGTAAAATGTTCCTCCCTTAAAATGTTGAAAACACTGGCTACGCCGATTATAACCGATGGCGATATTGCGGTCAACAAGGCGTTCGCGAAATAAACGGCCCGTTATTGAGCCGCTTTGGGCAGCGTCAGGTCCGTCTCGCCCGTTCTCTTATAATGCATATCCCGACGAATAATCTGTTCGAGATATTCGTTGTCGTTCAAGCGGCGAATTTCCCGCTTCGTATCCTCATTGACCTTCTTGGCTTCCGCCAGTTGCTGCTCGAGCCCGTTCACAACGGCGCTCTTGGCGTGAAGTTTGCCGAACTGATCCCAGACCGTAACACCGGCCCAGCTCATGAAGCACAAAAGAACGACCACAAGGAAACGGATTCTGCGTTTGGAACCCTTGGTGTTGTTGCCCTTGGCGCTGCGCTTGGCGGAAGATTGGGGTGCGTGAGCGTGCATCGGACAGAAAGCCTCCTAGTTCTTCGAAAATAATTTGCGATAGAGCTTAACCATCCGCGAGCCGAGCCGGGTTAACCAAGCCGGAAGCGCCAGCCATCTTCGCAAAGGCCGAATCATCCAGAGGAGCAGTCTCCACACAGGATAAAGCAATTGTAACACAATTTTATACAGGAATATAGCTACTGCCGCCAAAAAACCTAAAATGAGCACGCACAGCTTGTATAAGCCGATGAGCGGCTTGACGATCAGCAGTTCTACGGTCCGCCGCAAGAAACGGTACAAAGCAACCGCTACGCGCACCAGCACGAGCGTCAGCCGGATTACCCACACGCTCAGCAAAGCGAAGTAAAAGCAGATGCCAATGCCGATGCCCAAAAAAACGAACACCCGCAGCTGCCCGTCATTACTGTGCACCAAAGCGCGAAAAACAAGGATTGTCGCCACAATCCAGAACAAAATGTCTACAAGCGGAATTGTCCAGCGCGGCAGCCGCAGTTTGCCCGATAGAACCCGCAGCACGTCAAACAGAGAGCCCAGCGCAATTCCGCTGCAGAACATCATGAAGATGGTATAGAATTGAACGTTCAGCGTCACTTGAACAGCTTACCTAAAAATCCCTTGGATTTCTCCGGGGAGTTTCCGTCTACGTAAGCCAATTCGTTGATCGTTCCTTCAATGGCGACTAAGCCTTGGTCGAGGCTCAAATTTTTAATGTGCAGATTCTGCCCCTTGATCATCAGAAAGCCGCATTCCGTTTCGAGGAGGAACTCTTCACTGTCAAAGCTTTCCACGTTCAGCACGCCTGAAATCTCCAGGAGCTTGCGGTTGAGCATTTTCATTTCCTGCCGCTTCATTTTCGCGGGATCGATCATAGCATGTACCCCTCCTTCATCTATCATTACGATATGGAGGGATGTCCGAAATTAGAACAACAAAAAGAGACTAATCGCTTAGTCTCTCCGTCGTTGTTATTCAGGTTGATACGCTTCTTCCCGCAGCAGCGTGTACATCTTGGCGGCATCTTCCTTGCGGGTCGATTCCGCCAGCGCCTCGACGCGAACCGTCACCTTTTTCTGCCCGAACTGGATCGACAGCTCGTCGCCGACCTTGACTGCCGTGCTCGGCTTGGCATCGCGGCCGTTAATCCAGACGCGCCCCTGATCGGACACATCCTTGGCTACCGTCCGTCGCTTGATCAGCCGGGAAACCTTCAAGAACTTGTCGAGTCGCATTATTTTACAGCGTCTTTAAGCTTGTTGCCCGCTTTGAAAGCAGGAACCTTGGACTCGGGAATGGTAATGGACGTGCCGGTTTGCGGGTTGCGGCCCGTACGGCCGGAACGCTTGCGGGTTTCGAACGTGCCGAAGCCGATCAGTTGTACTTTATCTCCGCTCGAAAGCGCCTCGGTGACTTCGCCCAAAAAGCCGTTCAGGACGGATTCTACGTCTTTTTTGGTCAAGCCGCTTTTCGTTGCGATGTTGTTGATCAAGTCAGTTTTGTTCATTGGGTTTTCTTACCTCCTAATGTGTATCAGACACAGAACTATGTATTCTTGCTTGCAGGGCAAATTCCTTCTGACTGGCGCTAAATTTTAGAACTTTTTTTCGCTTCCTGCCAATACTTTTCCAGTTCTGATAAATCAGTTTGCTCAAATGTGCGGCCCCTTAAACGCAAGCTTTCTTCAATGTAGCCAAAGCGCTGCACAAACTTGCGATTCGTGCGGTTAACCGCTTCTTCCGGATCGAGCTTGAGAAAACGCGCCAGATTGACCACAGCGAACAGCAGGTCGCCCAGTTCGTCGAGCCGCTCCTCATCGCTGCCGCCAGCCATCGCTTCGCGCAGCTCCTGCAGCTCCTCTTCGATCTTGGCGATGACGTCGCCGACGTCCGACCAGTCAAAGCCGACCGTCGCTGCTTTCTTTTGCAGCTTGTAGGCCTTCATCAGCCCAGGCAAGTCGCGCGGAACGCCGGACAGCACGGACAGCTGCTGCGGATCGATGCCCTTTTTGCGCTTCTCCTCCGCCTTCATCTCGTTCCAGTTAACAAGCGCCTCGTCGGCGCTTCCGGCCTTGTTCTCACCGAAGACGTGCGGATGACGGCGCACCAGCTTGTCATTCAAGCCGGCGACGACATCGTATACCGAGAACGCGCCGACTTCTTCCTCCATCTGCGCATGCAGCATGACCTGCAGCAGCAGATCGCCCAGCTCCTCGCACATCGCATCCGGGTCGTCGTCGTCGATCGTCTCCAGTACCTCGTACGTTTCTTCGATCAGGTTCTTGCGCAGGCTGGCGTGCGTTTGCTCACGGTCCCACGGACAGCCTTCAGGGCTGCGCAGCACCTGGACAATCTCGTGTAGTCGGCCAAAGGTGCGCGCATGCGCAACCGTATCCCGTTCGGCGCGCGGCACCCAGACCAGCGACAGATTGCCGAAGCCCTTGACGCGATCCAGCTCATGCAGCGGCACCTCCTCGATGGCTTCAGCCCCGGCTACGCCAAGCGAATGGCCCACAACGACGCGATAATCGTCGGGATAAGCTTCCATCAGCGTCAGCTTGACGTCCGAAGCGGTCAAGGCGTCGTACACCTGCCCGATGATCGTGTGCAATTGCGGGTTGAGGCTGTAGCGGCTCAAGCTGGTGGCATCCAGCAGCTGAAAGCCGTCAATCGGGTCAAAGCCGAAGCGCAGGAATGCTTGGTCCACAAAGCTTTCGCCGCCCATCAGCCGCAGCTCGACGCCTTCCGCTGAACAGCGCTGCCGCAGCAGTTGAACCGTATATTCAGCCACCATCGGGTGACCGGGTACGGCATACACGACCTCCCGGCGCCCGTTGGCGGCCAGCTCCAGCAGCCGGCCCGCAATCGTCTCGTACACCTGCTCGAAGCGATCGTGCGCGGTATAGATGTCATCGAAGGTTTCAAAAGGAATGGACTGGCTTTCCAGCAAACGCACCATCGGATGATCGGCTGTGCGCAGGTAGAGCACGATGTCGCCTTGGGCGGCGGCTTGCAGCTTTTTCCACGCGCCGAGCGTCAGCTGATCCTCGTCGCCTGTGCCCAGACCGAGCACGGTAATTGCCGCAGTTGTGGCAGTCATCAATATATGCCTCCTTGACGCTGCGCGCCTGATTTGGTTGCCGGCGGCAGCAGCTTGTATTTGATCAAAAACGGGATGAGCTTGCGAGCGCGCGGTGACAGCAGCTGCAGATCCTCGCTGCTCACGCTGCCGCTGCGCAGCAGCGTCATGGCGTAGACGGCTGCGCCGCCGACTACGCCGGTGATCGCGATGGCGCTGTACGCCCATCGCGCCGGCATCCCCAGCCCGGCAAGCGCCGGCCGGGCTGCCAGCTGCAGCGCTGCGAGCAGCGCGCCCATCAGGGCCGCCGCCAGCAGCGGCCCTGCGGCGTGGCGGCGCAGCGCCAGCCGGGCTCCGGTGCAGCGCAGCGCCTGCACCGTGCTGAGCCCCGCAGCAGCGGCGAAGGCGATGACCGCGCTGAGCGCGGCGCCTTCGATGCCCCAGCGGGGCATCAGGGCTGCATTGCCGAGCGCCTTGAGCGCGGCGGCAATGAGCAGGCACAGCGCCGGCGTGCGGATCGCACCGGCGCCCTGCAGCACGCTGGCCGTGACGGCGTTCAGCGTGCTCAGCAGGGCCGTGATGGCAAGCAGGGCCAGCGTGGCGGAGCCTTCGCTGGTCCGGTACAACATCACGTTGATCGGCACTGCGGCCGCTGCAAGGCCGCAGGCGGCGGGCAGTCCGACGAGCCAGGCGAGTCGGATCGCGGTTTCGGCGCGGGCGCGTACCTCGGCGCGTTGCCCGCGCAGCTGGGCTTCGGCGATGGCTGGCACGAGCACCGCCGACATCGACGAGGCGATGAGCACGACGAGCTGGACCAGCGGCAAGCCGCGGTTGTACAGCCCGAATTGGCGCATCGCCTCGGCTTCACCGAGCCCGGCCGCTTCCAGCAGCCGTGGCATCGTGAACGTGTCGACGAGCGTCAGCATCGGCACGACGATGGCGCCGAGCGCCACCGGCAGCGCATAGGCGGCGATTCGCCTCGCCCACTGCCAGCGGGTGAGCCCGATATCGGGCATGCTCGCTTCCCGTCCAGGCTCATCTTCGCTGCTGTCCAGCGCCTGTCGGCCGCTCTGCGCCTCGATCGCTCCCTTCGCTCCACCTGCCGCTGCCCTGCCATCTATCGCTGCCCTTCCCGCTTCCTCTGCGCTCCACGTCCCCGCCGCAACGCCTGCCTCGTCGGCCGCTTCCGACGCCATGCGGTCCACTTCTGCTGCTGCCCCGCCACCGCGGTGCGCAGCTCGGTCCCGCTGCCAATACGGCAGCAGCACGAGCAGACCGGCAAGCGCGCCAGCGACGGAGCCGAAGGTGGCTCCGGCAGCGATCCTGCCTATGGATGCATCGTTCGCCAGCAGGAAGATCAGCAAGCCAATCATTGTCAGCACGCGAACGAGCTGCTCAGCCACTTGAGACACCGCTGTCGGAATCAGAGTCTGGCAGCCCTGAAAATAGCCGCGCAGCACAGCCAGCAGCGGCGCGACCAGCAGCGCAAAGGACGCGCTGCGCACCGCCTCCTTGGTCTGATCGATCCCAATCCAGCCGGCGATTACGCCTGCGCCGCCGTAGACAAACGCAAAGCTGACAAGTCCGGCGGCTCCGAGCACCGCCGACGATACGCCAACTACGCGGTTGGCCCCATCGCGGTCGCCCATCGCCAGCCGCTCGGAAACAAACTTGGAAACGGCAATGGGAAATCCCGCAGTTGTCAAAAACAAAACCAGCGTATAGAGGGGATACACCGCGCTGTAGATACCGAAAGCGCCGTCTCCGGCGAGATTTTGCAGCGGAATTTTTTGCAGCGTGCCCAGCAGCTTGGAGATGACGGCCGCCGCTCCCAGCAAAGCGGCTCCCTGCAGCAGCTGCGAACCGGGCCTCCCCGACACAGGCGCTGCCGGGGATGCGGACGCGGCTTCCACGCTCACCGCACATTCACCTTCCCGCGTCCCCTCTGACGTCGGACCTGCCCCGCCCGCTTCACTTCCCTCGCATACCGGGCCTGCCGCCCGCTCCCGCTCACTCGCTTCTGCGCCGTCGCCACCGACGGGCATCACTCCTGCCTCGCCTGCTTCACTCCCCTCGCACACCGGGCCTCTCACCTGCTCCCGCTCGGTCGCTTCTCCTCCTCGGCTCGACGTCGCACGACTCTCATCCGCTCGGCCTCCGGCTCGCAGCGCCGCACCGGCTCGGCCGTCGGCCGCCGATTTTCGCCGTCCCGCCTCATCCTCGAAGCCGCCGTCCCGCGCTCCGTCCGGCATATGCAGCAGCTCCTTCCTTTTTCGTCCATTCCCCATAGATACGCCTTATTATAGCGAATTCGCGCGCCGCCGACAAAAAAAGCTTCGCTCGCTGAGCGAAATACGCTCTGCAAGGAAGCTTGAGTGCGAGCGGCTGCATGCAGCGCGCTTATTGCTCCATCTGCTTGGCCAGGAAGCCCGCAGCGGTTTCAACCATCTTCATTTCCATTTGTCCCATCTTGACGTTCTCGTCCTTGCTGATCAGGATGACCGAGCCGATCGGATCGCCGCCAGCGACAATCGGCGCTATGACGTAGGAGCTGTACGTCTCGGAGGCATCCTTGATGATCTCATAGGAGCCGGCATTGCTCTCCAGCGAAGCCTTACGGTTCTCCATACACGTTTCCACCAGCATGCCGATCGACTTCTCCAAATAATCTTTTTTCGAACCGCCCGCCATCGCGATGACGGTGTCGCGGTCGGAAATAATGGTGACATGATTGGTGCTCTCAAACAGCGATTCCGCGTATTCCTTGGCGAAGTCGCCCAGCTCGCCGATCGGCGAATATTTCTTCAGAATGACTTCCCCGTCTCGATCCACGAAAATTTCCAACGGATCGCCTTCGCGTATGCGAAGCGTGCGTCGTATTTCCTTGGGAATCACGACTCTCCCTAAATCATCTATCCGACGGACTATTCCAGTTGCTTTCATACCTCTAGATGCCTCGCTTTCCTCTGAAGAATTAGATACGACTGGAGCATGAAATCTCATATTCCGGGAATGGATGGGAACTCAAATTCTACCCATAGTATTCTACAGTTCCCATATTTCTATGCAGATGCCGCTCCTGGGGAGGTGTATGTAACCGTGTGGAGGAGCGTCTTGCCGCCGCTGGTTTTATATTGCCCTGAAATAACAAATAAAAACAGGATGCCCTGAATCGGGCATCCTGGTAAGTTCTTACTGCTTATTGCGCTGCCGGCGAAGCAGCCGGACTTGCCGCAGGCGTAGCCTCCGGAGCCGCACTTGCTTCCGGCGATGCCGATGGAACCGGCGTCGGCGTCGGCAACGTATTCGTTTCGATCAGACCGGGCAGATCTTTAGCGACAAAGTCGCTCAACGCTTGCTGCGCCAGCCCCGATTTGATTTGATCCTTCACTTCGTCCAGCTTCTTCGACGTGCGGGCTTCCACCTTCATCACGTGGTAGCCAAACGATGACTCCACCGGATCGCTAACCGTGTTCAACGGCAGCGTAAGGGCAGCTTGCTTGAATTCCGGCACCCACTGATTCGGATCGGCGTCCTTGTAAGTGCCGCCGTTATCCTTCGAACCCGGATCGTCGGAATATTCCTTGGCCAGCGCCGCGAAATCTCCGCCGGCATCCAGCTTGCCCTTCACTTCTTTGGCACGGGCCAGCGCTTCGTCCTTCGTGCGCAGGTCCGCCTGCGTCGAAGCATCCTTCAAGCTGATCAGGATATGGCTTACCGTTACCGTATCAAATGCGTGCTGAGCGTTCTGCTCGTCATACGCCTTCTGAACCTGGTCATCCGTAACCTTGCTTTCCAGCGCCATCATGGAATAGAAGCTCAGCTTGAGCAGGTTCTCGATGTCCCCCAGTTGAATGTTGTTATCCTTCAACTGCTTGTCCATGCCGCCTTCCATCTTGCTCAAATAATCTTTAAGCTGCGTCATTTGATCCTGAATTTTGGTGTCCGCTTCGGCTTTCACCTTGTCGTCGGCGCGAGCCGAGAGGATTTTGAAGGTGATCAGCTGCTTGAGCAGCTCCTGCTGGTACGCAGGATCGCTCAGATATTGTGCCAGCTGCGGGCTGAACAGCTTGTTGACGTTCACGAACGTGTCGTATTCGGCGCGAGTAACCTTGCCGTTATCCTTGTAAGTAGCGATTACTTCGCCGGTTGCTCCGGCTTCTTCTTTTTTCTTGCCGCAGGCGCTGAGCACCGATACTGCGAGCAGCAGCGCCACGACGGCCAATAACCATTTTTTACCTAACATTTTATTTTGCAACATCCTGCAATTCTCCCTTCGTTTTCAAAGCCTGCTTGTATTGTACCAAAAACTGCTCGACCATATCGATGGCAGCCTCCGGCTTCAGTCCCTTGCAGCGGACGAGCACAGTAATCTGCGGTCCGGCCACAAGCTTGATGCGACCTTCAAAACGGTTCGACAGGGAGAACAGCTTCTGTCCGTCCAGTTTATCGTTCTGATCGGCATGTACCTTGATCTGATAATCGTCCCCCTTTTGACTTATGGTTTCAATGCGGTATTGCGAACCATATACTTTCATCCGGGCAACGGCCAGCAAATTCAGGACGGCAAGCGGCGGATCGCCAAAGCGGTCAACCAGCTCCTCATGCAGATCGTCCGCCTCCTCCAGCGTGCGAATGGCCGCCACTTTCTTGTAAATTTCGATCTTCTGCATGCTGTCGTAAATATAATCGGACGGCAGATAGGCATCCAGCTGGACATCGATCTGCGTAATCCATTCCGGCTCGGGCAGCGCTTCCTCCCCGGCAATTTCCTGCTTGCGCTTGGCGATTTCCTCAGCGAGCATCTGGGAATACAGGTCAAAGCCGACGGAGGCGATAAAGCCGTGCTGTTCCGCTCCCAGCAAATTGCCGGCGCCGCGGATGGACAAATCCCTCATGGCAATTTTAAACCCTGATCCCAGTTCTGTAAACTCTTTGATCGCCTGCAGCCTTTTTTCAGCGACCTCGGTCAGCACCTTGTCGCGCTGATACGTAAAATACGCGTAAGCGACGCGATTCGATCGGCCGACGCGGCCGCGCAGCTGATACAGCTGGGACAGTCCCATTTTATCGGCATCGTGTACAATCAGCGTGTTGACGTTCGGAATGTCGACGCCGGTTTCGATAATGCTTGTGCTGACCAGCACGTCGTATTCGCCATCGAGAAAATCGAGGATCGTTTTCTCCAGCTCCTGCTCGCCCATCTGTCCGTGGGCGACAGTCACTCTGGCGTCGGGCACCATCATCGAAATTTGGTCGGCCATCTGCGTAATGCCCTGCACGCGGTTGTAGAGGAAATAAACCTGCCCCTCGCGCGCCAGCTCGCGTTCGATCGCTTCGCGGACGAGCCCGTTCGTATATTCCACGACATACGTCTGAACGGGGAAACGATTCTCCGGCGGCGTCTCGATGACCGACAGGTCGCGCACGCCGAGCATGGACATATGCAGCGTCCGCGGAATCGGCGTCGCCGTAAGCGTCAGCACATCGACGTTTGTTTTCAGCCGCTTGAGCTTCTCCTTGTGGGAGACGCCAAAGCGCTGCTCCTCGTCCACGATCAGCAGCCCGAGATCCTTGAACTGCACGTCCTGCGACAGCAGGCGGTGCGTGCCGATGACGACGTCGACGGTGCCTTTTTTGACACCCTTCATGACCTCGTTTTGCTCCTTTTTGGAGCGGAAGCGGCTAAGCACCTGAATGTTGAACGGGTAACCGGAGAAGCGCTCGCGGAACGTTTCATAATGCTGCTGGGCCAGAATCGTCGTCGGCACGAGCACAGCCACCTGCTTGCCGTCTATGGCCGATTTGAACGCCGCCCGCACCGCCACCTCGGTTTTGCCGTAGCCGACGTCTCCGCAAAGCAGCCGGTCCATCGGACGCGACTTCTCCATGTCCTTCTTGATTTCTTCAATCGCCCGCAGCTGATCCGGCGTTTCATCGTAAGGGAACATCGCTTCGAACTCATTCTGATACGCGCTGTCTGCACTGAAGCCATAGCCGCTGGTCGCTTGCCTTTCGGCGTACAGCTTGATCAGATCGTCGGCAATATCCTTGACCGAAGAGCGGACCTTGCTCTTGACGCGTGCCCACTCGGCGCCGCCCAGCTTGTAGACCTTGGGCTCCTTCTCTTCCGAGCCGACGTATTTCTGAATCAGATCGATCTGATCAATCGGCACCGACAGCTTGTCGCCGCCCGCATACAAAATGTGCAGATAATCCTTATGAATGCCGCCGACCTCAAGCGTGCCGATGCCGACATATTTGCCGATGCCGTGATTGACGTGAACGACGTAATCGCCAACCTTCAGCTCCTGGTAGCTTTTGATGCGCTCGGCATTTTCAAGCTTTTTCTCCACCTTGCGCGCCTTGCGCTGCTTTTGCGTGAAGATTTCGCCTTCGGTGATGACGACCAGGTGAATCGATGGAAGCTCGAAGCCGGTCTGCAGATTGCCATCGATGATTTCCGGCACCTCGATCTGATAATCGCCGAACACGCGCTTGACCCGCTCGACGCGCTCTTCGCCGCTGGCGAGCAGCAGCACCTTGCTGCCGTTCTTTTTCCAGCGCTCCATCTCCGATTTGAGCAGATTCATCTGCCCGTGGAAATTTTGCATCACCCGGCAGACAAAGTTGACGATATTTTGCGGTTGAATGCCGGGAACCTGGCGCAAAAACAACGAGCTGTACAACGTGGGAAAAGGCCGCCGCTGCAGCAGGGCCTCATACGTCTTGGACAGCGTAAACGCAGGAAGGCTGCGGCCCTCCTGCAGCGCGTGCATCGTCCATTCGGCCTCGTCCCGCTCCAACTGCTTGGCCGTTTCCAGCAGCCGCGCCGGCTCGTCGATGATCAGCACCGTGTCCTTGGGCAGATAGTCCATCAGCGTATGACGCTCTGTATAAAGCAGCGACATGTATTTATAAATTCCGGGGAACGTCTGACCTTCCCGCAGCAGTTCGATATCGTGACCGATGCCCTCCAGCAGCCGATCCTTCGCCTGCCGGTCGCTCATCTTCTCCAATTGGGCCTGCAGCAGCTCATAAGCGTGCTGCGCCGCACCTTGTAAACGCTTTCGATCAACCTGGATTTCACGGCTCGGCGGAATCTCCACCGCCTCCAGCTTGTCGATCGAGCGCTGGTCGCTCACATCAAACGTACGGATCGAATCGACCGTCACGTCGAACAGCTCGATGCGGATCGCATGCGCGCTTGTCAGCGGATACACGTCGAGAATGCCGCCGCGCACACTCATCTCGCCCTTCGATTCAACGCGCTCCACCCGCTCGTAGCCCATGCTCGACAGCCGAACGAGCACCTCGTCCAGCTCTACCGTATCCCCTACGCGAATCGGCAGCTGCGCATCCTCGAACGCCGCCTTGACCGGAAGCAGCCGACGGACGCCGGCAAACGGTGCCACCACCACGCCGCGGTAGCCGCGCGCCAGCTTGGTCAACACGTCAATGCGCTGAGCCAGCATTTCCGGACTGGCCGCCGCTTCCTCCGTTGCCATCAGCTCTTGCGACGGATACAGCAGCACGTCCTCCGCGGACAAGCCTTCCGTCAAATCCTCAGCGATCTTCTGCGCAGCAAACATGTTATGAGTTACGATAAAAAGCGGGCGCCGGAGCTCTCGCGCGAGCGTTGCGATCATCACTTGTCGAGAGGAGCCGGTTAGCCCGGCGATGAGCTGCTCTTTCATCTCATTACGAATACCGGACACAATCGTCTGAAAATCGGCATCCGCAGAAAAAGCCTGAATTAAAGCTTGCAAACAACTACACTCCTCTCACAAAAAGAAGCCTCGGCATACTTGCCTAGGCTATACGCGCGTTTTTTGGAAAACGAACGACTGACGGTTACTGCAAGGGACTTGCCAGCAGGGAAAGCTCGGGATTGGCTTCCAGCGCCTCGCGGCAATAGTCGCATACGACCTTCACAGTAACGTCCCCATCCACGTTATACGCTATTATATCTCTCCGCTCTTCGGGGGTCAAGAAATGGAAACCGAGCTGCTGCTCCGTAACCGATTCCTGATTGATCTCGCCGATGAACGTCAGACAGTGACGGCAAATATATTTGACTGCCATAGTTTATGCCTCCTTGGTTGGCTCTATTACCAAGTAGTATGGCCATCTTGCGGAGAAATTAGCCAAAATCGCGAGCCCGCTTCCGCTTTGGAACATCGCTGCCTTATTTATTAAATTTCGCCATCGTTTTTTCGAACGGCTGCTCGACGATGGCCGCCATCGCTTCACCAGTCAGGTCGAGCACCTGACCCAGCGCAGGCGCTTCCTCTTTGCTGAAATTCGACAGCACGTAATCGGCAATGTTGTAGCCGGGAGCCGGACGCGATACGCCGATCCGGATACGGTTGAACTGCTGCGTGCCCGTGTGCTGAATAATCGACTTGATGCCGTTATGACCGCCGGCGCTGCCTTGATAGCGCAGCCGGATTTGCCCGTAGGGCGTGTCCATATCGTCATACACAATCGTCACATCGGCGAGATCCGCTTTATAAAAATCGAGAAACGCCCGCAGCGCCTCTCCCGACAAATTCATGTACGTCATCGGCTTGAGCAAATAGACCTTGCTGCCGTTCACATGGCCTTCGGCCAGCATTCCCTTGCCCTTCGCCTGGTAGGAGCCGAAATTCCATTTTGCTGCAAAACGGTCAAGCGCCATGAACCCGACGTTATGCCGATTCATCTCGTATTGTTTCCCTGGATTTCCCAAACCGACAAAACATTTCAAAACCGTAACCCCTCCACATTAAATTTGCATTAAAAAAACTAAAAAAATATTTACTTTTCTATAGAAATGTATGGAACATAGCGCTTACTCGCCCTGTCATACCTAGTGATATCCGAAAATTCAGTGTGCAGGTGATCCCCATCGTATGTATGATAACGGTCAAACGCTAACGCAGGACTTGCATTTTCAAGATCATTTGGAGGCTTGCGTCCCCGTCCAAGTATACTACCAAAATTCACACAAGGATATAGGCTTCATTGAATATTACACAACGCATTTCATCAAGGTGAATAACATTTTTTACAACCGCTTTCACTACACGTTCATCTCTCGTGCCGGCTACTGATCCCCAGTCTGGTGCGGGAGTTGTACATATGTAAAGAGGGCGCCCTTTCCTGCGAAAGCGGCCCCCTCTATTTTTTCATGTTCCCGGTTGTGTGCGTTTACACGGTTTCCTCTGCAGCTACCTCGTCTGCAGTTGCACCATTTTTCTCGGCGGATACCTCGCCTTTGGCTTCCTGCTCGGCAGACTCCTCGGCCACAGCTTCTTTTTGCGGCGCCAAAATCGTCACGACCAGCTCGTTGGGGTCCGACTTGACTTCAATCTCCGCCGGCACGCTCAAGTGCGATACGAGCAGGTTCTCGCCAAGCCCCAGCTCGCTGACATCGACGCGAATCGAGCCCGGGATATGCTGCGGCAAGCAGCGGATCTCCAGCTCATGCAGCTGCACCTGCACAATACCGCCCTCTTGCGCGCCTTTGGCTTCGCCGACAAACTCCAAAGCCACCACCGTTTTCACCGGCTCGTCCATATTGATTTGATGAAAATCGACGTGCAGCAGCGTGCGACTGACTTTGTCGCGCTGCAACTCGTTGATCATGACCGGCTGCTTCTCGCCGCCCGGAAGCTCCATTTCAATGATCGCGTGCGGATTGCGGCGAAGCAGCTGCAGCAGCTCCTTGGTGTCAATGGCAATGGCCGTATTGCCGACCTTTTTCCCATAGACCACGCCCGGCACCTGTCCGTTCGCGCGCAGCTGCTTGATCTCGGATTGGGTGATATCGTTACGCGCCTCAGCTTTTAATTTCAGCACCATAAAAAAAGAACCTCCTAAGAATGAGTTAACCGCTACTAGACAGTTTGCCCATTCTGAAGAAGTTCATCCTGAATTACCCTTTATTGTTCTTGCGCTTCTGCATACGCGACTTGATTTTCTCGGCATAGCCGGGTTTATTCGTCTGCCGCTCGCGGGCAATCGCCAGATCGCCGTCCTCGACAGCGTGCGTAATCGTCGAGCCCGCTACCACATAAGCGCCCTTGCCAATCGTCACCGGAGCGATCAGGTTGACGTTGCTGCCGACAAACGCGTCGTCCCCGATTTCCGTCACGCTTTTATTGAAGCCGTCGTAGTTCACCGTGATGGCCCCGCAACCAATATTCACATTCTTGCCGACAATCGCGTCCCCGACGTAGCTAAGGTGCGACACCTTGGAGCCTTCGTCGAGCGAGGCGTTTTTGATCTCGACAAAATCGCCGATCTTGACGCTTTTCCCAATCCGCGCACCAGGGCGCAGATACGCAAACGGGCCGATCGCCGCTTTATCGTCGACGAACGCGTCATGGACCACCGACATCTTGATCTGCACGCCGTCGCGTACCGTCGAGTCGGTGATCTCCGTCTGCGGCCCGATCACGCAGCCGCTGCCGACAATCGTGCGTCCGCGCAGCGACGTGCCCGGCAGCAGCACCGTATCCTCGCCGATCATCACGCCGGCTTCGATGTAGGTGCTGGCCGGGTCGACGATCGTCACGCCGCCGAGCATATGCCCGCGATTCGTGCGCTCGCGGAACAATCGCTCCGCTTCCGCCAGCGCGACGCGGTCGTTCACGCCGATCGACTCTGCCGGATCGGCCATGCAATAGCCCTGGACGACTTCGCCGCGTCCAGCCAAAATCCCGATGACATCCGTCAAATAATATTCGTTCTGGGCGTTCTCATTGGTCACCTGAGCCAGCGCCGCGAATAACTTCCGGTTGTCGAAGCAATACGTGCCCGTGTTGATCTCGGTCACGGCCGCTTCTTCCGCATTGCAGTCCTTCTGCTCGACAATGCGGGCTACAGCGCTGCCATCCCCGCGGATGATGCGGCCATACCCCTGCGGCGCGTCCAGCCGCGCCGTCAGAATCGTCGCTGCTGCGCCGGACTCCTCGTGCAGCGACAGCATGGCGCGCAGCGTGTCTTCGGCGATCAGCGGCGTATCGCCGCAGATGACGAGCGTCGTGCCGTCCTCTGCGCCCAGTGCGGGCTCGGCCTGCAGCACCGCATGGCCTGTGCCGAGCTGCTGAGATTGCAGCGCGTATTCGACGCGGTCGCCGAGATACGCCTGCACCGCTTCCGCCCCGAAGCCGACGACCGCCACCGTCCGCTCCGTCTCCAGCCGATCCAGCGTATCGACCACGTGTCCGACCATCGGCTTGCCTCCTACCGGATGCAGCACCTTATATAGCTTGGATTTCATTCGTTTGCCCTGACCTGCGGCCAGTACAATCGCCAGTAGCTTCACGTTTCCAACTCCTTTGCTTACTCTGTAATCGGCGCAGGGCAAGCAGCCGGCGACAGGTCAGAACGACAAGCTCTGCAAATCCTGCGCGCCTTGCGAACGCTGCGCTTTTAAACGCTATTCCTGATTCATCCATGAAATGATGTCATCACCCAATATAGCTCAATTGCGGGCAAAAGAAAAGAGAGCCTCGCGGGCTCTCTTTATTCCACATTATTAAGCTCCTTCTTCAATGACTTCTTCTTCCGCAGCGGCGCGATCATATTCAGCCAATACGGCGGCTTGAATTTTCTCGCGTGTCGTAGAGGAGATTGGATGGGCGATATCGCGGAACTCCCCGTCAGGAGTTCGCTTGCTCGGCATTGCCACGAACATACCGTTGTTGCCATCAATGACACGAATGTCATGAACGACAAATTCGTTGTCGATGGTAATGGAAGCAATCGCCTTCATTCTTCCCTCGGAATTAACCCGGCGGAGTCTTACATCTGTAATTTGCACTTGTGTTCACCACCTTTTTCCATCACTAAGACTTGGGTGTATAATTCCACATTTTAGTGCAAATTCCTTCTTCTTAACGTGAAAATTTCTATTTTTTTATAGTATTTTAATATTATTGTCCCGATTCGACAGGAATCGCTGCAATCAGTTCGATTTCGACAAGCACGTTCCGCGGCAACCGCGCAACCTCGACCGTCGAACGCGCCGGCTTGTGATCGCCGAAGTAAGAACCGTAGATTTCATTGAGCTCGGCGAATTGCGCCATGTCCTGCAAAAACACCGTCGCCTTCACCACGTCCGACCAGCCCGCGCCCGCTGCTGCCAGCACGCCATGCAAATTGGCGAACACCTGATGAGCCTGTTCCTTGATGCCGCCCTCTACGACCTGCCCGTCAAGCCCCAGCGGAATCTGACCGGAGGTGAACAATAAATTCCCCAGCTTGACCGCTTGCGAATAGGGACCTATCGCGGCCGGAGCCGCATTCGTCGAAATGAATTCCATTATCTATCGAATCTCCTTCTCGTCAAAATAATTCCCCGGCTCTACCGTAATCTGCTTCGTCTTGGAATCAACGCCGTACATCCGCGCCAGCGACACGTATTGATCAACCAAATGCTCATCGGCCTCGCAGGATTCCATAAACACGCCAACGCCCTGGACCGAAGCTTTGAACTCCTTGAGCAAATCCATCATGCCGTGAATCGTGCCTCCAACGTGCATGAAATCGTCAATGATCAGCACCTTCGCTTCTTCCTTGAGCGCCCGGCGAGCCAGCGACA
Organism: Paenibacillus athensensis; assembly: GCF_004514475.2. Classification (GTDB taxonomy): domain Bacteria; phylum Bacillota; class Bacilli; order Paenibacillales; family NBRC-103111; genus Paenibacillus_AL; species Paenibacillus_AL athensensis. Next base: position 41,910 of record NZ_MYFO02000021.1, read on the forward strand.
TCGTCTGGATGCGCTTGTTCGAGCCGGATACATAATTGATGCTCACTGCGGAGCCTTCCGTCACCTTGCTGTCGCGGCGTACCACAACCACTGGCAGATTCATGTACGTCGCCGTCGCATAGGCCAGCGGAATGCCCTTCGTCTCGACGGTCATAATCACGTCCAGCTCCCGGCCGGCGAAGGCCGAAGCGAACGTCTTGCCGATTTCGTTCAGATTAAAAGGTTGTCCCATAATATCGGCCATATACAAATAGCCGCCAGGCAGAATCCGCTCCGGCTGCTGCAATTGCTGACACAGCTGCTGAATGAACTGCAAAGACGCCGCCTTGGGCATCTTAGGGGTAAACTTCACGCCACCGGCCGCTCCGGCCAACGTATGCAGCTCGCCAAGTCCTTCTTCTTCAAAAACTTCCTTAATAATGGCCAAATCTTCACTGATCGAGGATTTAGCTGAGTTGTAACGCTCGGCAAAAGTCGTTAAAGGAATTAATGAGTGCGGGCGAAATAACAAGTACTGCGTCATTTCCACCAGCCGAGCGCTCCTTTTCAACTTTTTCATCGTCCTACCCCCCTAAATCCGAATATTATAAAGAAAATATACCATTTTTATACGTATTTATTCAAGCATCACGTGAAAAATATATTCACACCAACCTTACATTGAGCTAACAAAAAAGCCCCCGCGAAGACGCCCCCTTCGAGCGCCCCCGCAGGAGCTTCGCCGCTTGGCCCGCCAGCCGTAGCCACGGCCGCGAGCCGACGCTTCTACACCGCTTCGCGAATCCCGAGCGCAAGCTCCATCCCAACAGCGGCCGGGTATCCGGCTTTGCTGAGTCGCTTTGCAGAGCCGCTTCGCCGAGCTGTTGCGTCGAACAGCTATGTCGAGCCGCATGACCATGACCCAACCTGTTACTTGCACGTCATAGAACCGCTGCCGGTTCCATTACGTCAGCATGCGGACCGCGTACACGTCCTTGCAAAAGCCGCGCAGACCGTTGTATATCCGCGGCACCTTCGCTTCCTTCGACACCAATCCGAACACCGTAGGGCCGCTGCCCGACATCAGCACGCCGTCTGCACCCAGGCGCTCCATACACTCCTTCAGATGACGCACCTCCGGATACAGCTCCAGCGTCACTTCCTCCAGCACATTGCCAAGTCCCTCGCACAGCTTGTCAAAACGCTTGCTGCGAATGGCCGCGACCACGTCCGCCGTCGACGGATGGCGACGAATCTCCTTCGCCCGCAGCTTGCCGTAAATCTCCGAGGTCGATACATTGATCGGAGGCTTGGCCAATACGACCCAGCACTGCGGCGGCGATTCGATCGGCTCCAGCTGTTCGCCGCGACCGCGGGCAATCGCCGTCCCTCCGGTTACACAGAACGGCACGTCCGACCCGAGCTCCGCGCCCAGCTCCTGCAGCTCGCGGCTGGGAATGTTCAGCTCCCACAGGCGGTTCAATCCTCGCAGCGTCGCGGCAGCGTCGCTGCTGCCGCCGGCCAGCCCGGCGGCGACGGGAATTTTTTTATCCAAATGAATATATACGCCCCGCTTTACCTCATAGCGGTCTTTGATGAGGCGTGCCGCTTGGAAAGCCAAATTTTTCTCGTCCAACGGGATATAGCCCGCCTGACTGGAGATGATGATCGTATCGCGCGGCAGCTCCTGCATTTCGATGCGGTCTGCAAGATCCACCATCGTCATGATCATCTCGACCTCGTGATAACCGTCCGCTCTCTTGTGGAGCACGTCAAGGGACAAATTGATTTTGGCCGGTGCTTTCTCAAAAACCTTCATCGTTTCACCTTCTTTTCGCTCAGTTGCCGTTAGCATATTATAGCAAAAGGTTCAAAGAAATGCGAAGCACATGCAAAAAATCGCCCTGCGGCCCAAAGGAAAAAACGCCCCTTCCTTGACGGAAGAAGCGTAGTCTTCTTGTGTACCACGACCGAGGCGGGACGCGATGCGAGCCGAGCCTTGCAGCAGCTATCGGCGCCCTGCGGCATGCTCCTACTGAATCGCCACTGGCTGCGACGTATTCGCGCCAGCACTCACGCCGCCGATTCCGTAAGGGAATACCGAGGAACCGCCAGGAACACCGGGAGGCGCTCCCTCCGAGGCCGACGACGTCGGTAGCAGCGACCACTTCACCGCGTTCGGCGGCTGGGCAGCTGCCGTATGCGCGCCGTAGACGGAAGGCTCCGGCGGCGAGCTTACTGGCCGCTGTGTTCCGTAGTCTGGCTGCGTCAGGGAGCCAATCTGCGTTGGCGAGCCGTAAGCCGACTGCGTTGGCGAGCCGTAAGCCGACTGCATTGGCGAACCTGCCTGCGTCTGCGAGCCGTACACAGACTGCGTCGACGAAACCAACGGCGACTGCGAGCCGTAAACCGACTGCATCGGCGAACCTGCCTGCGTCTGCGAGCCGTAAGCCGAATGCGTTGGCGATCCAACCTGCGACTGCGAGCCGTATGCAGACTGCGTCGACGAACCCACCGGCGGCTGCGAGCTGTAAGCCGAATGCGTTGGCGATCCAGCCTGCGTCTGCGAGCCGTACACAGACTGCGTCGACGAACCCAACGGCGACTGCGAGCCGTAAACCGGCTGCATCGGCGAACCTGCCTGCGACTGCGAGCCGTACGCAGACTGCGTCGACGAACCCACCGACTGCGAGCTGTAAACCGGCTGCATCGGCGAACCTGCCTGCGTCTGCGAGCCGTACGCAGACTGCGTCGACGAACCCACTGGCGGCTGCGAGCCGTAAACCGGCTGCATCGGCGAACCTGCCTGCGTCTGCGAGCCGTACGCAGACTGCGTCGACGAACCCACTGGCGGCTGCGAGCTGTAAGCCGGCTGCATCGGCGAACCTGCCTGCGTCTGCGAGCCGTACGCAGACTGCGTCGACGAACCCACTGGCGGCTGCGAGCTGTAAGCCGATTGTGGCTGCGAGCCGACCTGTGGTTGCGCCCCGTAGACCGGCTGCGCCGTGGCAAAAGACGGCGTTCCCGCTCCATAGACCGCATGCGATGGTTGTACACCTGTCACTCCAGCTCGATATCCCGCTGCCGACTGCCCGGGCCGCTGCTCTATTGCCCGCTGTGTCGCATGCTGCTTGACCAAATGCTCTTGGGCAATCTGAATCGCCCGTTTGACCATATTGCCGGCATCCTTAGCCCGAATCGCTTCCCAGCCTTCCTTTTGTACCACTTCATAAAAGCCAAGATCCTTGGCCAATTCATATTTTAAGCCTTCAGACATTACACCTTGTCTTCTGCGTCCCATACTTCGTCCCTCCTGCTTCAGATGAAAGTACGATTAGTATGCCGCACCGGCGCTGGCTCCATGCAATCCCTGCGTTCAAGCGGTCTTGGCGCCTCGTCTGCCCCTTCATGCCTCATCGCGTCGGCAGTCAGGCAGCGAGCCGGGCTCGTCCCTTGCCATCAGCGCACAGCGCTCCGGGCTCTGCCCGCTGCCAAGCGAGATCAGCCCAAACAAGCAAAAAGCAGACCCTAAGGTCTGCTCATTTATGTATATCTCGCCTAATGTTGAATATAGGTGATCCGGACTTGTCCATCATCGTTGCACACAGTGACTTCAACGGATTCGGTCAAGATGTCGGCGTAGCTGTAGGACACTCGCTTAAATGCATGCTGTTCTTGGTCTAGCTTCACGATAAAAACAGAAGGGTAGGTTTCTTCCAAAACACCGGAACGCTCGATAGTCTTTCGGCGACCACCATTTGCTCTCAACATGATCTTTTGCCCGACGTGGGGCTCCATACTGCGTTTGATTTCCAACAGCGCATTTTTTGCCATTGTCAACTACCACCTCTTTCCTTGTCAAGTATAACCGATTCCATCTACATTGTCAAACAAAGACAAATATTATATCAGCACCAGAAACGTATTGTCAACGGCATATCTGCCTAATTTTTGTGTGCTTACTCTTTCAGGTTGGCTCCAAAATTCGATATTTATTCACATTTTTTATACAAAAAAAGCACCTCTCGGTGCTTTTCCGCCATGACCTATTGATCGGCATGCACAATACCGGGGACGCCAACCCGGTAACTCCCCTTGGTATCCACGCCTCCCAGGCCCTCCAGGCCGGTAATCGTCAGATCGACAATATCCAACATCGACACCGTCTTCCGGATCGACGTATAGGATAGCTTTGCCGCAATACATAGCGGATCCAGCGCGTGAATCAGCACGCGAGCCGGCGAGCTGGCATAGTTGGCCCCTGCCCGCAGCAGTGCCTCAAAATGCGACTGGCACGCCCCCGCTACCACGATCATCGCGTCGCGGCTGCGCTCAAAGTCGCGAGCCGTACGAACCGCGTTGACGAAATGTGTCGAATTCTTGTAGCTGCTCAGGCTGTTCATATCACTGCGGCGGTGCTTGAGGATCGCATCGTGGCCGGTCACGACGACGATATCCGGGCGAACCTGGGGCAGCAGCCGATACAGCGCATCGGCCATTTGCGGCTCCGGCACGTAATAGCCCTCTACCGGCACGCGCAGCTGCCCGTAGAGCTGCATACTCTTACGCAAATAAGCCGGATCTCCGTCTATATGCAGTACTTTTCCCGGTACTTCAAAATAGTTCGGAGCGCTGGCTTTCGTTTTATTCATCATCGCGTATTCCTGATTGACCTGCTCCTGTCGCCGGGCATGCAGCAGCCGCTGCAGCGTCTGGCGAAGCTCCGGGCTTTCGGAGCGCGTGTCCTCCAGCGTGCTGGCCGGACTTGCTGTGGTCAAGTCCGACAGAGGCGCATCCGCAAGCAAACGGTAATCGACACCGCGCAGCTCGGCCTTCTGCGAATCCGCGCGTTCGATTCTAAAAATGACGTCGCCGCCATAAGATTTACGGGTTACAAAATCACCTTGCCTCATCGCCCAATCCCCTCCTCGACTATCCTATGGCGGGGGTAGGCATTTGGTGCGGCTTATTTGCAGCCAGCAGCCCGCAGCGCTTCGGTTACACGCGCAAACTCTTCCATGCTCAGCGTTTCGCCGCGGCGCGACGGCTCAATGCCGCAGCCGTGCAGAAGCGGCTCCAGCGCCGCTTTGGTCTCCTTGGTATAGAAACGCGCCGACAGGTTGTTATACAAGGTTTTGCGCCGCTGCACAAACGAAGCCTGCACAACCTCAAAGAAAAACGCCTCGTCCGACACCTCGACCGGAGGCGTCTTGCGCACGCGCAGCCGAATCACGGCCGAATCGACGTTAGGCTGCGGCACAAACACCGTGCGCGGCACAATCGTCACCAGCTCAGGCTCGCAGTGAAACTGCACGGCAATACTAAGGCTGCCGTAATCCTTCGTGCCGGGACGCGCCGCCATCCGGTCGGCCACTTCCTTTTGAATCATCACCACAATGTTCTCCAGCGGCAGCTTCTCTTCCAGCAATCTCATAATAATCGGCGTCGTGATGTAATAAGGCAGATTGGCGACGACGCTCACGCCTTCCACGCCGGCAAAATGCTCGCGAAACAGCTCAGGCAGATTTTGCTTGAGCACATCGCCGTGAACCACCGACGCATGCGGATAGACAGCCAGCGTTTCATTCAGAATCGGCAGCAAACGCTGGTCGATCTCAATCGCCAGCACGCGCCCAGCCTGCTTGGCCAGCTGCTGAGTCAACGCGCCGATGCCGGGACCGATTTCCAAGGCGCCCTTGTCCGGGCTCAGCCCGGCTGCCGACACGATTTTATGCAAGATATTCTGATCGATCAGAAAATTCTGGCCCAGACTTTTTTTCAGCACCAGTCCGTGCCGGTTCAGGATTTCTTTGGTCATCCGCGGCGTAGCGACGTCATCGGTGAAAGTATGATTGGAAGCGTTCATGGTTCGAGCCCTCTTTTATCCAAATGTTCTACTGCGGCTTCAAATTCCTCGCGGGAAATCTGGAACATCGCACAGCGCTTGTAAAACTGTTTGCCGTTGCAGTAACCGATGCCCAGCAGATTGCCAACGGCCAGCCTGCGGGCAGCCGCAGCTGCGTGAACGATCAGCCCCGCTTCCATCAAATCCGCCCACGTCAGCTGCGAAACTTGTCCGGCATATTCCGAACGAACGTTGTCGAGCGCTTCGCGGATCGCCTCCGGCGACGCGTTCTCCACGCCGATATCGCCCTTGTACAGCGCCTGCTGCTGCGAAATGAACGCGTGCTTGCAGCCGGGGACCTTGGCAGCAACGATTTTGCGAATCCGCTCACCGGCGTGATCCGGGTCGGTCAAGATAATGACGCCCCGCCGCTCCTGCGCCAGCGCAATGCGCTTCAGCACCGCAGGTCCAATCGCCGAGCCGCCCGTTTCAATCGTATCGGCTTCAACGGCCCGCCGAATGGCCGCGGTATCCGCCTTGCCTTCCACGACAATCATCTCTTTCATCATCGCAGCCCGTTTCCCTTCCGCATACGCAGAAAAAGAAGAGGGGTCTCCTCTTCTTTCGCCGCTTGATGTGCTGGCTATGTGATCAGATTGCCCATCTCCGGGCATTCATACACGATCAATTCTCGGACGGCTTCTTCGGCCCGATGATATACACCGTATAGCCGCGCTTCATGCCAAACTTGTTCGCATAAGCGTCGCTGTCGTAATATACGTCGATCTTTTGCCCCTTGACGCCGCTGCCGATATCCTCGGCGCGCCGGAAGCCGACGCCTTCAATATACACCCACCAGCCGAGCGGAACAACCTTGGGATCTACGGCAATCGTTCTGCCTTCTGTGACCGTTGTCCCTGTATAGGTTTTGCCGTAGCCCGGACTGCCTTCGCTTTTACCCGTTGATTCGACCCCCGCTGAGTACGCGGTTAATGTAACGTTCTTCAAAATTTGCTTATAGCCGAATTTCACGCCGTTTTTGGAAACCTCGTCGACGCTTGGCGAAGAAGCCGATAACACGACGACAGGGTTTTTGGTGCCGATGGCTACAATCTTGTTGACGCTCTCCGACTGCACCTGTTCGTCGACGACCGCTTCGGATACAAGCTTGCCGTCTTCGTAAACTTTTTCCATTTTCTTGACGCGTACGCCTTCCTTGCCCTCTTGAACAACCTGCTCCTTGCCCTTCAGCAAGCTTGCGTCGTTCTTCTGCTCGGTATCGAACGCAATTGTTTCGGTCACTTCTTCCGTTTCCTTCTTGACGCGGACGATCTTGATCTCGTCCCCGGCCCCAATGGCCGAACCAGCGACAGGAGTAACGCGGTCAAGCTCTCCAAGTGCAATATGTAAATCCTCCAATGCACTTTCTACCGTTCTTGCAGTTGTGTAAACAGTTGAGGTCTTTCCATCAGCAGTCAATTGAATCGGCGACGCATGATCGATCACGATCTTTTCCCCGCCCTGAAGCTTGGTGTTCAAGGCTGCGGAGATGCGATCATGTTCTCCGATTGTTATGGCTTGTTCATCCAGTAGGCGTTGCAGGACCCATTGCTTCGTATGCACAACGGTCTCTTGTCCATTCACAACCACGGATACGCTCTTGGTAGCCGTACCGTACATCAACACCAAAAACATGAAAGTCATAGCGATTGTAATAATTCCTAGACTTAGGATCAAACGCAAGTTTTCATGCTTCCATCGCAATGCGAAGGACATGCTGGATGATCGCTTTACATGGGTCTCTGTAAATGAGATACTGCCCACTTCTTCGGTCCTCCTTCAAAGCCCCGCCGCTGTGTTACGCATGACAAAATGTCGCGACTAAGGTTTTTGTAATGATAACTTAACGAACCCTCCCGCTACGCGCGGAGCTTGCCCGGCGATGGCGCAGACGTACCGCACCGCTCCGGTAGTCCCACCTCCTTTGCTTATCATCCTATGAGCCACTGGCCGCAAATATCCAACAAAATACGAAAAAGCCAGCGGAAAGAGGACTCTTCCCGTGGCTCTGATTTGGCATGTGAAATCCACATCTACACAAATAGGCACGACAATCGTTACCCCTCTCGGTACGCTTACGAGGTTAGCTGACGGATTCGGACGTGAGAGTTCGCCCTACCTGAAGCATGCTTGCGCCTGCTCAGGATTCACCCCTGATAAAATCGTTCTGCTAGCTTCACGCGTCAATGCGATAAAGCCTCACAGCGGTTCCCCCGTTCCCAAAATGGAACTCAGCGAATGGAAATGGCATTCGGTTATTAAGTTATTATGAAAAGTATAATACGCTGTTAATCTGCAACTGTAAAGAGATCGCTAACAGCTAAAAAGCACGGAAATTCGATTTATTGGACATTTTCACCAACAAACCATGATAATTGGTACGTTTTTCTTATTATATCACACGTATTCTCGAATTTTCGATGTACACACACCTAAATTATGCTTTGAAAGCGAATTCGTTTATAATAAATTGGATTGAAAATTCCATGAAAATGGCAAAGTTTTGCTGAACAGGGAGTGAGCTAGATGAATCCCATCTTACAAGTTGACAGCCTTTCGGGCGGCTATTTGCCCGGCAAACCCGTGCTCCGCGACCTGCATTTTACCGTTGGTCAAGGCGAGATGCTGGGCCTGATCGGCTTGAATGGAGCCGGCAAAAGCACGACGATCAAACATATTCTCGGTCTGCTGACGCCGCAAAAAGGCTCGATCCGCATCCGGGGACGCGCGCTGGACGAAGAGCCGCTCGCCTACCGGGCAGCCTACGCTTACGTACCGGAAAGCCCCGAGCTTTACGACGAGCTGACGATTGGTGAGCATCTGGAGCTGACCGCACTGGCTTACGGACTGCCTAAGGACGTCTATCAAACGCGCACCGGCACGCTGCTGCGGCAGTTTCAGATGGAGGACAAGCTTGGCAGCTTCGCCGCCCATCTGTCCAAGGGCATGAAGCAGAAGGTCATGATCATGAACGCCTTTCTGGTAGAGCCGGCGCTTTATATTATCGACGAGCCGTTCCTGGGCCTCGACCCGCTGGCGATTCGCTCGCTGCTGGAGCTGATGGTGCAGATGAAGCGACGGGGAGCCAGCTTTCTGATCTGCTCGCATGTTTTGTCGACGATTGAAAGATATTGCGACCGCTATCTCGTGCTGCATAAAGGCGTGACCGCCGCTTCCGGCACCTTGGACGAGCTGAGGCGTCAGGCGAATGCGCCGGAGGCGACGCTTGACGATTTATTCTACCGTCTGGTGGCAGGTGATCGGCCATGAACCCGTCCGGCGACCGCACCTCCGAGCCCGCTTCGCACCTGGAACCGCCCCCGGCGCCGCAGCCCGGCTTCGACGGCCGAAAGCTTTGGCGGACACGATTCGCCGCCTATCAGCAAGAGACGTTCCGTTACCTGCAATATGCGGCACGAAGCAACTTTTTTCTGCTGCTGGCGTTTCTCGCAATCGTTTCTTCCTATTATTATGCTAAAAGTTTACAGCGGCTTCCGACAAATTATCCCTACTGGTGGATCGCCGTCGCCCTGCTGACCCCCGTGCTGGCGCACAGTCCGATCCGCACGCTGCTGCGTCCCGCCGACCGCGTGTTCCTGCTGCCGGCCTCGCAGCAGCTCGGCCCCTATTTCCGCAGTGCGCTGCTCTACAGCGGAGCGCTGCAAGCGCTGCTCACGACGCTCGCGCTTGGCGCGCTGTGGCCGCTGTATCGCCACTGCGCCGGCCCGGCAGCCCAGCCCTTCGGGCTGCTGCTGGCTCTGCTGCTGCTGCTCAAAGCAGCGAATCTGCTCGGCGCGTGGCACGAAACGCGCCTGAGCTACCAGCGGGCCCGCGCCGTGTCGGCGCTGTACCGCTGGCTCGCGGCCGTGGCGACGCTGCTGCTGCTGCTGCTCAGCAGCCCGCTTGCCGCCAGCGCGGCCGCGCTGCTCTTCACGCTCGGCTGGCTGGCCGCCGTGCGCCGGGCTGCCGCGCTGCAAATGGGCTGGGACCATTTGCTCGCGCGGGAACACCACCAGCAGGCTCGCCTGTACGCCTTCTTCAGCTGGTTCGTCGATGTGCCGCAGCTTCCCGCGCGCATCGTCCGTCGCCGCTGGATCAGCGGGCTGACCCGCCTGCTGCCGTTCCGTCAGGACGCCTTCTACGCGTACCTGTACGGCAAAACGCTGCTGCGCACCGAGCTGCTCGGCATCGGCTTGCGCCTGACGCTGCTTGGCGCGCTGGCCGTGGCCGCTTTCGGCAGCGAAGCGGCGCGCTTGGCGGCGTTCCTGATCACGCCGCTGATCACCGCCGTGCAGCTAAGCGCCTTGAATCAGGCGCACCGCTACACGTTCTGGCTGCAGACGTATCCGCTCGACCGCAGCGCCAAGCCCGGCGCCGTCGCCCGGATTGTCTGGCTCGCGCTGCTCGCGCAAACCGCGGCGCTGACCGTGCCGCTTCTGCTGACGAGCGGTGCGCACGCCCTGTGGGCGCCGCTCGTCAGCCTTGTGGGCAGCGCCCTGCTGTGCGGCGTCGTCTTCCGCCGCAAATTTCGCGCGGACGGCTAGGCGAGCGCCGGCCCGGCCTGCACTCGTCCTGCACTCGTCCCGCACTCGTCCTGCGCCTGTACTGCACTCGTCCTGCGCCTGGCCTGCGCTCGTCCTGCACTCGCCTGCGCCCGGCCTGCACTCGCCTGCGCCCGGCCTGCACTCGCCCTGCACTCGGCCCGCACTAGTCCTGCGCCTGTACTGCGCTCGTCCTGCGCCTGCCTGCACTCGTCCCGCACTCGGCCTGCACTCGCCCTGCGCCCGGCCTGCACTCGGCCCGCACTCGCCTGCACTCGTCCTGCGCTCGTCCTGCCGCCCCTGCCGGACTGCCGACCGTCCTCACGCGCCTCCCGGACTGACCCTGCGGGTGCTTGCGCCCCCAACACAAAGCCCTGCAAGCTGCACCTGATCCAAGCGCGGCCCGCAGGGCTTTCCTCTCTTTTTAAGCCAACCCGTACACCCGGTTAGCATTGCGCGTCGTAATCGCTGCAATCTCCTCCAGCGGCAGCCCGTGAATGTCCGCCGCCGTCTCCGCCACCAACCGCACAAAGCCCGTTTCATTGCGCTTTCCGCGATACGGATGCGGCGTCAGGAACGGCGCGTCGGTTTCCAGCAGCAACCGATCAAGCGGCACTTGAGCCAGAACCTCCTTAGGCTGCTTAGCGTTTTTGAACGTCACCGGCCCGCCGAAGGAAATATAGAAGTTCATATCCAGACACTGCTTGGCCGTCTCCCAGCTGCCGGAAAAGCAGTGCATGATGCCGCCAACCTCTGCGGCTTGTTCCTCGCGAAGAATTTGCACAACGTCGTGGTGCGCATCGCGGTTATGAATCACAATCGGCTTGCCCACCTTGCGGGCCAAAGCGATCTGCTCGCGGAACACGCGCTGCTGCACATCCTTGGGCGACGTGTCCCAGTAATAGTCGAGCCCCATCTCGCCCAGCGCCACGACCTTTTCGTGCCGGGACAGCTCCTCGATCCAGCGCAGATCGTCCGCCGTCATGTCCTTGGCATCCTGCGGATGCCAGCCGACAACGGCGTAGATGAACTCGTAACGCTCCGCGAGCGCCAGCGTCGTGGGAATCGTCTCGCGGTTGAAGCCGATATTGACGATCCGGGTCACGCCCGCCTCCAGCGCCCGGCGGATGACCTCCTCCCGGTCCTCGTCGAATTGGGGGTTGTCCAAATGCGTGTGCGTATCGGTAAGCATGCGATCTCTCCTCTTTTTTCCACAATCAAGTAGATATCCGGTTTTCTCAAGCCCCTCTGCCAGCCAACGTTTAATCCCGCATCCCCAGCAGCTCCAGCAAATCTTCGTAACGGCTGCGCTGCAAGCGGTCGACCAGCTCGCCGGGATAATAAATGTGGTGCTTACCGTTGTGAATCCCGCTGATCGAACGGACAATGTCCGATTTCAACGAAATTTCCGTCAGGCCATCCTTGGGATCCAGCAGCATAATCGGCACCTTCTCGTCGTTTTCCCCGGGTCGATACACATCGTAGGACAAATCTGAAGGAAAATCGAGCTCCATATAAAAAGCCGGATCAAAGCCGGACTCCTCCAGCGCTTGCGCCAGGCGGTCGAGCGTTGCGGGCGAAGCCATCTCCAGCGTACTGTACTTGAACAAACGACGATGCAGGAAGCGCTGGCATAAATCCGCCAGCACCACGTCGCGCTCCGCGCACCAGAACGTCAGCAGCGCCTGCATGACGGAGTCGTCCAGCAGCAGATAATCATCCAGCGACAAGCGGTTTTGCAGCAGATGCAGCATCGGATCGACCATAAACGCAAACGAATAGCCGTCTTCATACAACCATTTGGCCCGCTGAAAAATTTTGTGCAGCACAATTTCCGCACTGCGGGTGACCGGATGGAAATACACCTGCCAATGCATCTGATAACGTGCGGTCAAATAGTCCTCAATCGCGTGCATGCCGCTCTCCTTGACGACAATATGGCCCTTGTACGGCCGAATGACCCGCAAAACCCGCTCCAAATCAAACATCCCGTAGTTGACCCCGGTAAAATAAGCGTCGCGCAGCAAATAATCCATCCGGTCAGCGTCAAGCTGGCTCGATACGAGACTGACGACCAGCTCGTCGCTGTACGATTTGCAGATGACGCCAGCAACCTGCTTAGGGAAATCCGGCGACACCCGGCTGAGCACCTCGTTCACTTCCGTATCGCCAAGCACAATGCGGCACGTCCAGTCCTCGTGGCGATTGCCGAACGCTTTTTCAATCGAATGCGAAAAGGGTCCGTGGCCCAGATCGTGCAGCAGTGCCGCGCACAAGCACAAGAGACGCTCCTCCTCCGGCCAATCCTCGTAGCGATTGCGCTCAAACTGCGAAATAATTTTCCGCGTCACCTCATACACGCCAAGCGAATGCGAGAACCGGCTATGCTCAGCGCCGTGGAAGGTCAAATACGACGTGCCGAGCTGTCGGATGCGCCGCAGCCGCTGAAATTCGCGTGTATTGATCAAATCCCATACCGTCTTGTCCTGCACATAAATGTATTTGTGTACCGGATCTTTAAAAACTTTCTCCTCTTTCATCACGTTCTCCCCTTTTTTTGTGACAATTCGACACGATTTCGACGGAATTTGTCGAAAATAATTCAGTTATTTTGTCGAAAATAATCAAAATAACTTCCATTTCGCTTATCTTTTCAATGAATTTTCCTGATGGAATCTAGCAGCGATTCTGATGCTCTTTTCGTATGATCGGGCTTACCTTTCCTTGCTGTAGCTGGTTTTACCCGAATGTAAGCGCTACAATCTAGCAAAAATATTTGCGTTTTGGCCAATATTACCAGTATTTTTGGGTTGACTATTTTGGGAATGGTTGGTATCATAAGTTATGAAAAGAATGTCGAAAGATGACGATAAACATTCGCATCCGAAAGGGGAACGCATATATGATGAAATCTACTGGTATCGTAAGAAAGGTTGACGAGTTGGGTCGCGTTGTTATTCCCATCGAGCTTCGCCGCACACTGGGTATTGGCGAGAAGGACGCTCTGGAAATTTATGTAGACGGCGAGCGCATCATGCTGAAGAAATATGAGCCCGCTTGCATCTTCTGCGGCAACGCAGAGAACGTTACGTACTTCAAGGGAAAAATTGTTTGTAATGTTTGCTTATCTGAGATGCCTACACCTGTGACAAAATAAGAAAAATAGTATATAATAGAAATATCACATTCCCTTCAGGTAATTCTAACCTTTTTCATATCTCCTCTAATCTCTAACCCGTTTGGGTTAGAGATCTTTTTTTGTCCGGCATTCGGCAAAAAGCGGCTGCGCCACTCGCGCCACGTGTGGACCGGAGCCGTGGATGCCGGTTCGCCGCATCGCCAGCCCCTCCGCGGATAAGGGCCGTGCAATCCGTTCCTGCTCACGCCTCCGCTCCCGCAGATGGTCGCTGCCGCACCCGCTTCCGTCCTCCGTCATAGAGTCGGCGGCGACGCCCCGTAGGCCGCAACGTGCTGCACAACGGATTCCGCGCCCTCGCCGGCCCGTCCGCGGACAAGGCCATACAGCCCTGATCCCGGCCGTACGCGCCCATTGCCTCCGCGGTCGCGATTACTCCTCGCGCAGCAGCGCGTTGTACACGTCGCGCTTGGACAAGCCGCGGTCGGCTGCAACGCGCTTCATCGCCTCCTTGCGGTCGCCGCCGTTCTGCTCGGCGGCATACCGCGCCACGTGTTCGGCCAGCGACAGCGCCGCCCACCAAGCCGCGCCGTCTGCGCCGTCCGCTCCGACTCCCGCCGCGTCGCCGCCTTCGGCGAGCAGGCAGTACTCGCCCTGCGGCGGGTGCGCCGCGAGATGCGCCAGGCATTCGGCAATCGTGCCGCGCACAAACTCCTCGTACCGCTTCGTCAGCTCGCGGGCCAGACACACCTGCCGCTGCTCGCCCCACGCCTCGGCCATCCGCTCCAGCGTCTTGACGACGCGGTGCGGCGATTCATAGAAAATCAGCGTGCCGGGCAGCGGCTTCAAGCTCGCCAGCTCTTGCGCCGCCTCCTTCTTCTCCCGCGGCAGAAAGCCGATGAAGGTGAAGCGGTCCGTCGGCAAACCGGAAGCGATCAGCGCCGACAGTCCGGCGTTCGCGCCGGGGATCGGCACGACGGTAAGATCAGCGGCAAGCGCCAAGCGTACAAGATCGTAACCGGGATCGGAAATCGCCGGCAAGCCCGCGTCGCTAACCAGCGCCACGCTTTGTCCTTCCAACATCAGCCGCACCAGCTCCGGGCCGCTGGCCAGCTTGTTATGCTCGTGATAGCTGACCAGCCGTCCGGCAATTTCGAAATGCGTCAGCAGCTTGCGCGTCTGCCGCGTATCCTCAGCCGCGATCAGCTGTACCTCGCGAAGCGTACGGACCGCGCGGTAGGTCATGTCCTCCAGATTGCCGATAGGCGTCGCTACCAGATACAACGTGCCGGCTTGCGGCTCGCCGCTGTCAGCTGCACGATAACTTTTTTGCACATGCGCACTCAAATCATTGTCCCTCCCTTTAGCCCTGCAGGGCGGAACGCCCCTCGTAATAGATGCCTTTCAGCTCCTGGCAGTATTCGCCGCTTTCCGTATATACAATCAGCGGTGCAAGCGTGCGCACCTCCGGCTTACCATCCTTCATGCCTTCAATAAGAATCATCATCGCTTCATCGCCGGCCCGCGCGTGTACGTAGCGAATACGTTTCGGCTCCAGCCGATACTGGCGCATCAAGCACACAATCTCGATCAGCCGCGTCGCTCGGTGCACCATCGCCACCTTGCCGCCCGATTTGGCCAGCCGCGCACAAGCCGCAATCACATCCTCCAGCGTACCGTGCAGCTCATGGCGCGCCGCTGCAATATGCGCATTGCCGTTTTGCTCGCCGTTCACAACCGGCAGGTAGGGCGGATTCACTGTAACCGCATCAAATTGGCCGTGCCCCAGCGTCGCGTGAATTGTGCGCAAATCGCCGTTCAGCATATGCAGCCGTCCGTCCAGCCCGTTCATTCGCACGCTGCGCACCGCCATATCGGCCAGACGCTCCTGAATTTCCACTCCCCAGATATCCGCTCGCGTGCGCGTAGACAACAGCAGCGGAATTACACCGTTGCCCGTACACAGGTCGACCATCCGGCCCCGCGCCGGCACGCTGCAAAAGCGGCCGAGCAATACCGCATCCAACGAAAAGCTGAACACCTCGTCGCTTTGAATAATTCGCAAATCATGGGTTAATAAATCATCGATGCGCTCGCTCGGCAGCAGCTCTACGTCGTTCATGTTCGTCCCTTTCCTCGTGGAAAAAAACCGTAAGGACAAGTCCTTACGGCCACACCTGATTATTTATTTAAAAATGACAAGCAAAACAGGCAATCGCCTTCCGTTCGCAAATGCCCGTAGTAGACATTGCAAATGTGGAAGCCCTCATGATACAGCCGGGCCAGATTATCGTAGCCTTCGCCGATGACGGGAAGGGACACGGCCTTGGCCGATTGTCCCGGTTCAGGCTGCTCCGCCGCTTCATCCTGCCGCAGCAGCTTGCGCAGCTGCTGATTCTCGATGCTCAGCCGCTGATTCTCCTCCAGCAGCGCGACGACCCGTTTCTTCAAGGCGCCCAGCTCGGCATAAGCGGCCCCCATCCGCTCTTCCATTTCTTCAATCTGTTCGAAAATGTCCTGTTTATCCACAGTTTCACCTCTGGTAGCCATGCCGGCTACTCTTGTTCTACCACATCGTCAAACGGTAAATCCATGACCTTGCCCAGATCAAACAGCTGCACCTTCGCCGTCCGATCACTCAAGTTCAAGCCGAGCACCTTGCCGTTGCCCAGAGAGGTAATCACGATCCGCCCCACCGTCGGCAGCGAATCCTTGGCGCTTTCGTAATTATCGTGCTCGTATTTGAGACAGCACATCAAGCGGCCGCACAGGCCGGAAATCTTCGTCGGGTTAAGCGACAAATTTTGATCCTTGGCCATCTTGATCGACACCGGCTCGAAATCGCCGAGAAACGACGAGCAGCAGAGAATACGCCCGCACGGGCCGATACCACCCAACATCTTCGCTTCATCGCGGACGCCGATTTGCCGCAGCTCGATGCGAGTTCGGAAAATACTGGCCAAATCCTTGACCAGCTCCCGAAAATCCACACGACCCTCAGCCGTGAAATAAAAAATAATTTTATTGCGGTCAAATGTATATTCGACATCGACCAGCTTCATTTTAAGATGATGATCCTTAATCTTGTCGAGGCAAATCTGGAATGCGTCCTTGGCCGCTTTCTTGTTCTCTTCGACCAGCCCGGCATCCGTCTGATCGGCGATGCGGATGACCTTTTTCAGCGGAAGCACGACATCGTTCTCCCGCACGCTTTTTTTGCCGATGACGACCTTGCCGTATTCCACGCCGCGCGCCGTCTCGACGATTACTGCATGTTCCTTCTCGATCGGCAAATCGATCGGGTCGAAGTAATATATTTTACCCGCTTTTTTGAAGCGGACGCCTACTACCGAATACATCTTACACCCCCTGCATCTCCACGAGCATTTTCTCCACAACCAACTGGGCATTGGCGTTAAAGCGAAGACGCTTTTGCAGGTCTACCGCCTGCTCCATCATGCGCACCCATTCGGCGACGTCCCGGCTGAGGGCAAGGGAGCCCATCCAATCCAGCTGGTCGGCATACACCAGCTTGTCTCTGCGTTCGAGACGCAGCTGTACCATATCTTTAAACCAGAGAATCAACAGGTCGAACAAGCTCGACATGTGATCCGCCAGCTCCGTTTTGATTACCTTTTGCTGCAACGTAAGCAGCGAAGACGGGAAACGCGTCGCCGTCTCCTTCGCTAATTGTAACACTACGTTTCTCATTTCTGCAAACCAATTCGCCGTAATCAGCTCGCGCGCCGCCAGCAGACCGGCCGTCAAATGCGCGGCAGGCAGCGCCAGCGCCGCAGGATGCCCGTCCGCCAGCAGCGCTTCCACCAGCTCCTCGCGCGGCATGGGCGTAAACGCAATCCACTGCGCCCGCGACTGAATCGTCGGCAGCAGCGCACTGCCGTTCTCGGTAATCAGAATCGCCACAACCTGCGAGGCCGGCTCCTCCAGAAACTTCAACAGGCTGTTGGCCGCTTGTACGGTCATTTTGTCAGCTTGCTGCAACATATAAATCTTGGTGCCCGAAGCCGTCGCGCGGTAAGCAAACTCCTTTTGCAGCTCACGGATCTGCTCAATCTTGATCGATGCGCCGTCCGGCTGGACGATATGCAAGTCGGGATGATTGCCATGCTCCACCTTGCGGCATTCGAGACATTCCCCGCAAGCATCGTCAATCGACGTCTTGCAGTAGATCGCCTTGGCGAGCGCCATCGCCATTTCCATGCGTCCGGTTCCGACCGGGCCGCTAAAAATATAAGCATGCGACAGCTTGCCGCGCCGCAGCCCGTTTTGCAGCAGCTGTCTGGCGGCGGCTTGGCCGCGTATTGTTTGAAAAGACATCGCCTGTTCGCTCCATCTAAAATAACAGATTGATCAGCATACCGCGGATCTCCCCGATTTTTTGCAAAATATCGATGCGTCCCTGCTCGGTTTCCAGCAGCTCGTCAGCCAGCTCCAGCAGCTCCTTGTCGATTTCCTCCAGCAGCTTGTAGCGTTTGGAGCGTCCCCGGCGGTCCCAGCCTCGCGTATCGCGCAAGCCGACGCCGCGGCGGGCCGTTTCCTCCAGAAATTGCTTGACCATCAGCTTGAACTGCCGCAGCTCCCGGACCGTCATCGAACGGGCCAGTCGGTCTCCCTGCAGGGAAATCTGCTCCATCATCCTGCCGAGCTGCTCATGGGTAACCTTCTCGCCGTGCTGCTGCATAATGTCCGAAAAATTCCGGGGCGCAAGCTGCGGCGGCGGGACGTTCTCGTTCACTTTGACATTTTTGCCGATCGGCTGCCACCCGGGATTGATTTTCACGGACTGTTTCCCGCCTTCCTGTTCCTGCCTAAGCTTCAGAAATTTTCAAAGCGCTCCACCGGGAGCACGAATACAGCCGCTCCGCCTACTTGCACTTCAACCGGAAACGGAATATAAGAATCCGTCGTGCCGCCCATCGGCGACACCGGAGTCACCAGCTGCTCGCGAATTTTGCAATTGGAGCGGATCACCTGAAATACTTCCTGCACCCGCTCATCTTCCGTACCGATCATAAAGGTCGTGTTGCCCGCGCGCAAAAATCCGCCCGTGCTCGCCAGCTTCGTGGCGCGAAATCCTTCCTTGATCAACGCGTTGGACAATCTGTTGCTATCTTTATCCTGAACTACGGCAATCACTAATTTCATGGCGACTCCTCCTTCTCATTATAAACGAAGTTCCGCTCTCCCGCTTGCCCGGGAAATAAGTTCCTGCACGCGAGAGCTTAGGCGCAAACGGTTTCAATTCGTTCATACTTGATATTTCATTACCCGCGCTGCCAACTTGTCTACCAGACTCGCTTTATCATTTAGACAATCATCGGATAAATACCTGCATATAGACGAACTTCTATCTACTATTATACTGCAAAAATTCGCTCCATGTGCGCTTTCTCCCGAAATGCCCCCGAAAAAAGAAAAACTCCTGCCGGAGTTCTCTGGAAGGAGTCATTGCTGTTCAGCGGCCGTCTGCTGCTGCCGGGCACAAGATGTATGTAGGACCGGCTGGCATCAGCCAGGCTGGCGGGCCATTCGTTGCTGCAATATAGCAGCTACCTCACCGGCAACGGCGTCGGCTGGCCGTCTGGCATCTACGGTCACGATCCGCTCAGGGAATCGGTGAGCCAGCAGCATGAAGCCCTCGCGAACCCGCTCATGGAAAGCCGCTGCTTCCAGATCGAGCCGGTTGACCTCGCGTTCTTCGCTGGCTTGTATGCGCTGCAGGCCCACCGCCGGGTCAAGATCGAGATAAATCGTCACATCCGGCAGCAAATCACCTACCGCGAACCGATTGATCGCCCATACCTCATCGATTCCGAGACCGCGGGCATGGCCCTGATAGGCCAGACTGCTATCGATGAAGCGATCGCAGACCACGATCTTGCCAGCCGCCAGCGCAGGCTGCACCTTCTCGACCAGATGCTGACGCCGGGCAGCCGCATACAGCAGCGCCTCCGTGCGCCCGTCCATGCTCGTATGAGCCTTGTCGAGCACAATGGCGCGGATTTGCTCGGCAATCTGAATGCCGCCGGGCTCGCGCGTCGTGATCACTTCCCGTCCCTGCTGCGCCAGCTGCGCCGTCAGGCGACCGATCAGCGTCGTTTTGCCCGCGCCTTCCCCGCCCTCCACACTAATAAAAAAACCTTTGTTCACTGTCCATGTCTCCCTGCTTGTCCGTTCTCTACCTTGCCCAGTTCAGTATACACCATTACGGTAGGAAAATCTTTAGCTTGCCCGTTTTGGCAAATTCGGTTCCGTGCAGCGCAATGCCCAGCTCAGCCATCCGACGCAGCGCCTCCGCAGTCTCCGCCGTGATGATCTCGCCCGGGTACCAATGCGGAACGCCCGGCGGATAAGGCGTGACCAGCTCGGCAGAGCGGCAGCCGACAGCTTCAGCCAGCGGCACGGCAGCCGTCCGCTCGGCTTGCGGCAGCGCAAACGCCACCGGCGGCGGCAGCTCGGCCGCGCGCGGCTGTGGGCCAGGCTGGGACGCAGCGTGGCTGGTCAGAGATGCCGCGCGGGCCGCTGCGCGAGCCTCCGCCGTGTTGGCTTGGCTGTCGCGGCCCACCGCAACCGGCGAACGTTCCGCTTGCTGATCGGGCTCCAGCAGCGTGAGTGCCACGGGCAGCGGCGGCGTTTGCTGGTCGGTCTTAGGGCCGATCTCGCTTGCGCTGCCGCAGCCCACCGCTTCCGGCAACCGCTCGTGCAGCTGTCGCTTCGTCTCCAAGCGCGCGGGCTCCTCCGGGTGAGGCGGCGTTTGCTGATCGGCCGCGCCGCTCCCGCAACCAGCGGCCAAGCTGGCTGCCGATGACGGTTGCGGCACCTCGACGGCTGCCGGCTTCGCCCCGGCAGGCCCGCTCTGGCGGATACGCCGCGCCGCTTCCGGCGTATCCGCATTCGCTGCGATATCGCACAACGCAGCGTACAGCCGCTCGGCATCCGCCAAACGCGATGCAGGAGAGAACACGAGCAGCACGTGCCGGGGGTCTGCCAGCTCCGCATGGCAGCCCCGCGCTTCCAGCTGCTCGCGCAATGCCGGCCCGGTTAGCACGCCGGCCGCATCGTACACGGTCACCTTGAAAGGGTCGACCGTGTGAAAGCCAGCCGCGCCCCGTGGCGGCGCGGCTTCGGCAAAGCGCGGCTGCTCGGCCAGCCGCACCCGCAGCTCTTGGGCCGCCTGCAGTCCGGCGTCCACCCACCCCCGTCCCCCTGTGTGCAGCTGCCGCCGAGCGGCATCCAGCGACGCCAGCAAGGGGTACGACGGGCTAGAGCTCTGCAGCATCGTCAGGCGCTGCCGCAGCAAATCGCGGTCGATTCGATCACCCTGCACATGCAGCATTGCCGCCATTGTCATGGCCGTCAGCATTTTGTGCGTGGATTGTACGACCGCGTCGGCTCCGCAGGCAAGCGCCGAAGGCGGCAGCAGCTCATGGAAGCCGCAATGAGCGCCGTGCGCCTCATCGACCAGCAGCAGCTTGCCGGCATTGTGCGCCAGCTCCGCCAGCGCTTGCAAATCGGCGCCCGCACCGTAGTAGGTCGGGCTCGTCACGAACAGCGCTCTGGCTTCCGGATACGCGGCCAGCGCTTGCGCCATGCTCGCTACGCTGACCCCGCCGGCAATGCCGTGCGCTTCATCCAGCTCCGGTTGCACGAATACGGCGCGTGCGCCAGCCAGCATCAGTCCGTGAATGACCGACTTGTGCGCATTGCGCTGCACGATTAGCACATCTCCCGGCCGACAAACCGTCGTAATCATCGCCAAATTCCCCGCCGTGCTTCCACCAATCAGAAAAAATGTCTCGTCCGCTCCAAAACAAGCCGCCGCCAGCTCCTGCGCCTCACGAATGACGCCCTCCGCATGATGCAGGTCATCCAGACCGCTCAGCTCCGTGAAATCAATCGACATCACCTCGGCCAACACCGGCGCGGCTCCTGCATCCAGACTCTGACCGGATTTGTGTCCAGGCACATGAAAGCTGGCCGTCTGCGCGCGGCGATGCGCCAAGAGCGCCTCTACCAGAGGCGCTCTGCGCGGATCCAATTGCTGCTTCGACATACCCGCAAACTCCTCTTTCTTATCTTAGATACTCTCATAGTAGAGGAAAAACCGACAAAAAACAAAAGAAGCTTCGCAAGAAGCTCCTCACATCCATTTGCTGCGGGTAGGGGTTGCTTGAAACATATGGCGCATCTGCTTGACGAAAAAAGGATAGCGTTTATCTCTAACATCCGTTCTGACAATCTCCATGCTGCACGCATCACACAAAAACGCCGACATAATCCGAATCCCCCCCGAGCTTTGCTGCTCGCAAATCATGCAAACTCCAATCCGGTTCTCCTCCATATGGCACACCTCGCTACTCTTTTACCTATCAGTATGTCCGCACGATGCATCCTTTATACTAGATTTCAGTGAAATTGCAGAGCAAAAGGCTTATATTTTTCGCGCAGACTGCCGATATATCGGATAGATAACTTATTACCTAAAATTGGCGGTGGCTTATGGCGACACACAACCCGGCCTTATCCAAAGACTCTACCATCTATAATTATAAATTAATGAAGCGAATGCGG
Source organism: Paenibacillus athensensis (assembly GCF_004514475.2). Classification (GTDB taxonomy): domain Bacteria; phylum Bacillota; class Bacilli; order Paenibacillales; family NBRC-103111; genus Paenibacillus_AL; species Paenibacillus_AL athensensis. Next base: position 64,063 of record NZ_MYFO02000021.1, read on the forward strand.
CATTCTCTGGTCAAAATCGCTTTTTATCTCGCTATGCTCGCTGCACTGGCGGGACTCGGCCTCAAACACGGCTCCTGGGCTCCTTACCTGCTCAGCTATCCGATCCTGCTGGTGGCCCATGTCGTACTTGTCCGGCTTTATTTCCAGTTCACCGTCGGCGGCATGATGCGCAATTGGACCTTTCATTGGGGATTTTTCTGGATCGGCCTGTTGCCGGTGGGCAACGCCTCGATTCGTTTGGTCAGCCGCGTGCAACTACATCTGTTCTGGATCGGCTTAACGGGATTAGCCGTTTTGTATCCGTGGATGCCGCCCAACTGGATGTACGCGCTCATGCTCGTTCACATGTGGATGCTCGTACCGCGACTCTGGATGCTGTTCCGTTTTCGCCCTTACCGCAAAGCCGGATTAATCAAAATTACCGGCAAAGATACCTCCTGTTATTTACATTAAGCAGATAACACTGCAAGTCACATGAGAGTCAGGCTTATTGCTTAACCTTATTCCTCAGCACCGTGCGCTGCGCCGCATCGGTGTTTTTTTCCGCCTATCCGCAAAACCGCTCTTTGTACATAGCTACAATCATTGTAAAAAAACAAAAAAGCCCTTTGAGCACAAGCTCAAAAGGCTTCTTTATCGTCTGCTTGGCAACGTTCTACTCTCCCGGAACCCTGCGGTTCAAGTACCATCGACGCTGGAGGGCTTAACGGTCGTGTTCGAGATGGGAACGCGTGGGTCCCCTCCGCCATCATCACCAAACAGTCAGTCCAATACCTTACGGTATTCCCTGAAAACTAGATACGAAACAAGTCGTGGTGTTACGCGTGAGTGTTGCTTGTGTTGTGGTTAAGCCCTCGACCGATTAGTATTCGTCAGCTCCATACCTTACGGCACTTCCACCTCGAACCTATCTACCTCGTCGTCTTCAAGGGGTCTTACATACTGGGAAATCTCATCTTGAGGGGGGCTTCACGCTTAGATGCTTTCAGCGCTTATCCCCTCCGTACATAGCTACCCAGCTATGCCTCTGGCGAGACAACTGGTACACCAGCGGTACGTCCATC
>NZ_MYFO02000022.1 GCF_004514475.2 Paenibacillus athensensis
GAAGACGACGAGGTAGATAGGTTCGAGGTGGAAGTGCCGTAAGGTATGGAGCTGACGAATACTAATCGGTCGAGGGCTTAACCACAACACAAGCAACACTCACGCGTAACACAACGACTTGTTTCGTATCTAGTTTTCAGGGAATACCGTAAGGTATTGGACTGACTGTTTGGTGATGATGGCGGAGGGGACCCACGCGTTCCCATCTCGAACACGACCGTTAAGCCCTCCAGCGTCGATGGTACTTGAACCGCAGGGTTCCGGGAGAGTAGAACGTTGCCAAGCAGACGATAAAGAAGCCTTTTGAGCTGATGCTCAAAGGGCTTTTTTGACGTTTACTTTACAAGCCATGTCAAGGACACAGCAATTGCCAACCCTGTGTACGTTAAGCCGGTATTTTTTTGTCCATACTGTATATAGAAGCAATTGAAAGCCAGCACTTGTCAAAAACAGCGAAACTGATTATAATCAAATTAAGGTCAAAGAAAGTCAAAGTCAATTTAACTTTTCAGAGGCTTTGTGGGAGGGCTGAATTGATGCGCAATGTATCTGAGATTATTGAGCAATATTTGAAGCATATCCTACAGCAAAGCACCGAGGGAGCGATTGAAATCCAGCGAAACGAGTTGGCCGATCAATTTCAATGTGTGCCTTCACAGATTAATTATGTGATCAGCACCCGGTTTACGCTGGAGAAGGGCTATTTGGTGGAAAGCAAACGAGGCGGTGGCGGCTACATTCGGATTCAGCGGATTGAGCTGAAGTCGCACGGCTCGATTCTCGACCATATTTGCCAAACGATTCATACCCATATCGATCAAGTGACCTCGGATGGGCTTGTGTATCAGCTTCAGGAAGGCAAGTACATTACTCCCCGTGAAGCGAACCTGATCCGGGCGGCGATATCTCGAGAGGTGCTGACTTTTAAACTTCCGCTGCGCGATGAAATCCGGGCGAGGATTTTAAAAGCCATGCTGATTGCTTTACTCAGCAAATAGGGAGGGACGACGAGATGATTTGTCAGGAATGCGGCAAAAGACCGGCGACGTTGCATTTTACGAAAATCGTAAACGGAGAAAAGACCGAGTTCCACATTTGCGAAGCGTGCGCCCGCGAGAAGGGCGAGATGATTCCCGGAACATCCAATGGTTTTTCCATTCATAATTTACTTTCGGGTTTGCTCGATTTTGACCCGGGCAGCGCAGGCTCGATGACGAATAAAACGCAGACCATCCGCTGTGAGAATTGCGGGCTGACGTACAGCCAGTTCAGCAAGCTGGGGCGATTCGGCTGCGATTGCTGTTATGAAAGCTTTTCGGAGCGTCTGGACCCGCTGTTTAAACGAGTACACGGCAATACGGTTCACGTCGGCAAGGTGCCGAAACGGACAGGCGGCTTGATCCAACATAAGCGCGAGCTTGAACTGCTCAAGAAAGAGATGATGTCCAGCATTGAACGCGAGGAATTCGAGCAGGCGGCAAAGCTCCGCGATCAGATTCGAGGGCTGGAGAAGAAAATGTCCGGCGGACAGAACTCTTGAGGGAGGTGTCAGGGTGTGACGTTACATCGGTTTACCGGCGATGCGCTGAGTGAATGGATGAAGGGTGACGGACCGGAATCGGATATTGTCATCAGCAGCCGCATTCGGATTGCTCGCAATATGAAAGGCTACCCGTACCCGATGCTGGCGACGAATCAACAGTCGCAGGAAGTACTGGATCAGGTGTCGGAGGTACTGAACAATGAGGAGCTGGAGACGATCAGCCGGTTCTCGCTGGTGAAGCTTTCCGAACTAAGCGAGCTGGAGAAAATGGTGCTGGTCGAGAAGCATTTGATCAGCCCGAATTTGGCCAATGAATCGCGCAATGGTGCAGTCATCCTCAGCGAAAATGAATCGATCAGCATCATGGTCAATGAAGAAGACCACCTGCGGATTCAATGCCTGTGCCCCGGTTTTCAGATTAAGGAAGCATGGGATTTGGCCAATCAAATCGACGATATTTTTGAATCCCATCTCGATTACGGGTATGATGAAAAGAGAGGTTACTTAACCAGCTGTCCGACGAATGTCGGGACGGGGATTCGCGCCTCGGTGATGATGCACTTACCGGCCCTTGTGTTAACGCAGCAAATCAACCGGATTTTATCGGCTGTTACACAAGTTGGGTTGACGGTTAGAGGATTATATGGGGAAGGCAGCGAAGCTTTAGGTAACTTGTTCCAAATCTCCAATCAGATTACGCTGGGCCAATCGGAAGATGAGATCATCGACAATCTGCACGGGGTTGCCCGGCAAATTATCGAGCATGAACGTGCCGCCCGTCAGAAGCTGCTGCAGGATTCCCGCATGCGGATCCTCGACCGAGTCAATCGGTCGTTGGGCATTTTGTCCTTCGCAGCGATTATGGATTCGAAGGAAGCCGCGCAGCGTTTGTCGGATGTGCGTCTGGGCATCGATCTGGGCATGATCGGCGAGCTTTCGGCGAATGTGCTGAACGAACTGCTGGTCATGACGCAGCCGGGCTTTTTGCAGCAAACGTCAGGCGTCAAGCTTTCGGCCGAGGATCGCGATATCCGCAGGGCGCAGCTGATTCGGGAGCGATTTGGGCGATCTTAGATTCATCCTTTTGGATTTCTATAGATATACTACTTTTGGAGGTGTTTCTCTATGATGTTTGGAAGATTTACGGAACGCGCGCAAAAGGTGCTTTCTCTGGCTCAAGAGGAGGCTGTTCGTTTAGGACACAACAATATCGGCACGGAGCATATTCTTCTCGGTCTTATTCGTGAAGGTGAAGGAATTGCTGCAAAAGCGCTGGTTGGCCTGGGCTTAGGTCTGGAAAAAATCCAGGACGAAGTGGAGTCGCTGATCGGTCGCGGCCAGGAGCAGCCGACCAATATTGCGTACACGCCAAGAGCGAAGAAGGTCATCGAACTGTCGATGGACGAAGCCCGCAAGCTGGGTCATACTTATGTAGGTACAGAGCACATTCTGCTCGGACTGATTCGTGAGGGTGAAGGCGTAGCGGCCAGAGTGCTGAACAATCTCGGCGTCAGCTTGAACAAAGCGCGTCAGCAGGTGCTTCAGCTGTTGGGCAGCAGCGAAAGCGTTTCGCCAAGCCACGGCACCAACCCGAACATCAATACGCCAACGCTGGATGGTCTGGCTCGCGATCTGACGGCTTTCGCCAAAGAAGGCCATCTGGACCCGGTAATCGGCCGCAGCAAGGAAATCGAGCGCGTGATTCAAGTGCTCAGCCGCAGGACGAAAAACAATCCGGTGCTGATCGGCGAACCTGGCGTCGGTAAAACCGCGATTGCCGAAGGACTGGCACAGAAAATCATCAACAACGAAATTCCGGAAACGTTAAAAGATAAACGCGTCATGACGCTGGACATGGGCTCGGTCGTAGCCGGTACGAAGTACCGCGGCGAATTCGAGGATCGTCTGAAAAAAATCATGGACGAGATTCGTCAAGCCGGCAACATCGTTTTGTTTATCGATGAGCTGCACACACTGATCGGCGCAGGCGGCGCGGAGGGAGCCATCGATGCTTCCAACATCCTGAAGCCGGCGTTGGCCCGGGGCGAGCTGCAATGCATCGGTGCAACCACACTGGACGAATACCGCAAATATATTGAAAAAGACGCTGCGCTGGAGCGCCGCTTCCAGCCGATTACGGTTGATCAACCGTCGCCGGAAGAAGCGATTCAAATTCTCCACGGCTTGCGCGACCGTTACGAAGCGCATCATCGCGTGAAAATTACGGACGCTGCGATCGAAGAAGCGGTGAAATTGTCCGACCGTTACATTACGGACCGCTTCCTGCCGGATAAAGCCATCGATCTGATTGACGAGGCCAGCTCCAAGGTAAGACTTCGCTCTTACACGATTCCGCCTAGTCTGAAACAGCTGGAGAACAAGCTGGAGGATATCCGCAAGGAAAAAGACGCGGCCGTGCAAAGCCAGGAGTTCGAGAAAGCGGCCAGTTTGCGCGACACGGAGCAAAAGCTGCGCGAAGAGCTGGATTCCACGAAAAACGACTGGAAAGAAAAGCAAGGCCGCATGGATACCGAAGTAACGCCGGAGGATATCGCGCAGGTCGTGGCAAGCTGGACCGGCATTCCGGTGAGCAAGCTGGCTGAAGAAGAAACGCAGCGCCTGCTGAAAATGGAAGACATCCTCCACGAGCGCGTGATCGGCCAAGAGGAAGCGGTGAAAGCCGTCAGCCGCGCAATCCGCCGGGCGAGAGCCGGCTTGAAAGATCCTAAGCGTCCAATGGGCTCCTTCATTTTCCTTGGACCGACAGGCGTCGGTAAAACTGAGCTGGCCCGCGCGCTCGCCGAATCGCTGTTCGGCGACGATAACGCCGTCATCCGCATCGACATGTCGGAGTACATGGAGAAGCATTCGACCTCGCGACTCGTCGGAGCGCCTCCGGGATATGTCGGTTATGAAGAAGGCGGTCAGCTGACCGAGAAGGTACGCCGCAAGCCGTATTCGGTTGTCCTGCTCGACGAGATCGAGAAGGCGCATCCGGAAGTGTTTAACATCTTGTTGCAGGTACTCGAAGACGGTCGACTGACCGATTCCAAAGGCCGCACAGTCGATTTCCGCAACACGCTGATCATCATGACCTCGAACGTCGGCGCCGAAGCGATCAAGAAAAATTCCTCGCTGGGCTTTACCGCCGTGCAGGATGCGGGCCGCGATTACTCCAACATGCGGGAAAAGGTCATGGGCGAGCTGAAAAAAAGCTTCCGTCCCGAGTTCCTGAACCGGATCGACGAAATTATCGTGTTCCACTCGTTGGGCGAAGAGCATATCGCTCGCATCGTCAGCCTGATGGCGGACGATCTGCGCAAACGTCTGAAGGAGCAGGAAGTTGACTTCATGCTCACCGACAAAGCGAAGCTGTTCTTGGCCAAAGAAGGCTTTGACCCGACTTACGGCGCGAGACCGCTGCGCAGAGCGATTCAGAAGCATATCGAAGACCGTCTGTCCGAGGAGCTGCTGAAGGGCAATATTTCCAAAGGCGACGCGCTGACGATCGACGAACAGGAAGGCGAACTGGTCGTGCTGCGGGGAGAAGTAGCCGCTAAATAAGAAGATACCATTCAAGCGCTTTGCGTTGGCCAATGGCCGGGCAGAGCGCTTTTTCCTATTTGAAGGCGATTCGGTCAGCTCAGATTGATGACTTGCGGCCCTTTCGCCGTTTTATGAAAAATGGTAAACTTTGAAGGGTGAGTATCGTCAGGTGGGAAAGATGTCCACAGGATGAATGACGACAAGAGGAGCCGGCGCAAATGAGCAAGACCAAAACGAAGTTTTGTTGTCAGGAATGCGGTTATGAGTCGCCGAAATGGATGGGAAAGTGCCCGGGCTGTCAGGGTTGGAATACGATGGTGGAGGAAATCGAAACCGTTGTCCGTACGCAGGGGATGAATTCTTCTGCTGCCCGCACGAAAGAAAAACCGATGGCGCTCATACATATAGAAAGCAGCCCTGAACCGCGTGTATTAACGAACAATCAGGAGCTGAACCGGGTTCTCGGAGGCGGCATTGTACCCGGCTCGCTGATTTTGGTCGGGGGAGACCCGGGTATCGGCAAATCGACGCTGCTGCTGCAAACCTCCTTCGCGTTGGCTGAGGCGCGGCAGAAGGTGTTATATATATCGGGCGAGGAATCGGTCAAACAGACGAAGCTGCGCGCAGACCGGCTGCAGGCGTCTTCGGAGCTGCTGTATGTGCTGTGCGAGACCAACCTTGAGCTGATTGAGGAAGCGATTCAAGAAGTCGACCCCGATTTTCTCGTCATAGACTCGATTCAGACGGTTTATCATCCGGGCATCGCATCGGCGCCGGGCACGGTGGGACAGGTGCGGGAATGCACGGGACATTTTATGAGAATAGCTAAAGGGAAGGGCATCGCGACGGTGCTGGTCGGGCATGTGACCAAGGAAGGTGCGATTGCCGGTCCGCGGCTGCTCGAACATATGGTCGATTGCGTGCTATATTTTGAGGGAGAACGCCATCATTCGTATCGGCTGCTGCGAGCGGTCAAGAACCGCTTTGGCTCGACGAACGAAATCGGTATTTTTGAAATGCGGGAAAGCGGTCTGGCAGAGGTCAATAATCCGTCCGAGCTGTTCTTGTCCGAGCGGCCGCTTGGCGTAGCGGGCTCCACGGTAGTCGCCAGCATGGAAGGAACACGTCCGGTGCTGGTAGAGATTCAGGCGCTCGTATCGACGACGAATTTCCCTTCGCCGCGGCGTATGGCCACGGGAGTCGATCACAACCGGCTGTCGCTCATTATTGCGGTGCTGGAAAAGCGCATGGGCATGTTTTTGCAAAATCAGGACGCCTATTTGAACGTCGCCGGAGGAGTCAAGCTGGATGAACCGGCTGTCGATTTGGCGGTAGCCATCAGCATTGCGTCGAGCTTCAAGGAGAAGCCGACTCAGCCATATGACGTCGTATTCGGCGAAATCGGGTTGACCGGCGAGGTTCGCGGCGTTTCCCGCATCGATCAGCGGGTGAAGGAAGCGCAGAAGCTGGGCTTCCGGCGTGTCATCATGCCGGAGAAAAGCCTGAAGGGCTGGACGCCGCCCTCCGGGATGGAGATCGTTGGCGTGAATACCGTGGCCGAGGCGCTGGCTGCGGCGCTCGGTTCATGATTTGCCAAGCCGCCGGGCGAAGGCTGTGCCGCACCGCTTCGTATCAGCCAGCATGCTTTCAGGAGGAAGAACATGAGTAAAGATGAAGTCAAACGCGATGTGATGAGTCAGCTGCTGCAAATGGTGGCGCCGGGTACCCCGTTCCGCGACGGTTTGGAGAACGTGCTGCGCGCCAAAACCGGGGGACTGATTGTAGTCGGCTACAGCCCCGAGGTGATGGAGATAGTGGATGGCGGCTTTTCCATCGACTGTGATTTTTCGCCCAATTATTTGTACGAACTGGCTAAGATGGACGGGGCAATTATTCTCAGCGAGGATATGAAGAAAATACTTTACGCCAACACGCAGCTTATTCCCGATTCGGCCATCCCCTCCTCAGAGACGGGAATTCGCCATCGGACTGCCGAACGCGTCGCCAAGCAAACGTCGAAGCTGGTCGTTTCCATCTCGCAGCGCCGCAATATCATTACGTTGTATCAAGGCAATTTGCGCTATGCGCTTAAAGATATCGGGGTTATTCTGACCAAGGCGAATCAGGCGATTCAGACGCTAGAGCGCTATAAGGTGGTGCTGGATCAATCGCTAACCAATCTCGGCGCTTCGGAATTCGAAGAACTGGTGACCCTGCACGATGTGACCAATGTTGTGGCCCGTGTAGAAATGGTGCTGCGCATCAAAGCCGAAATCAACCGTTATATTAACGAGCTTGGCAACGAAGGGCGCTTGATCAGCATGCAGCTGGAGGAGCTGGTCGGGAACTCCGAGCTGGAGGCGCGTCTGTTGATGAAGGATTACATACGCGAGTACAGCGAGGATCGGGTGCGGGACGCGACGCTGGGTTTAAAGCGCTTGTCCTCCGACGAGCTGCTGGAGCCGAATCAGATCGTGCGCCTGTTAGGCTATCCGCAAGCAAGTGCGGTGAACGAGGAGCCTGTATCGCCGCGGGGCTTCCGCGTTTTAAACAAAATTCCACGGCTGCCGTCGATCATCATTTCCAATCTGGTCGAGAAATTCGGCTATTTGCCGCACATCATGATGGCAACGATTGAAGAGCTGGATGAAGTGGATGGAATTGGCGAAGTCAGAGCGCGCGCCATTAAAGAGGGATTAAAGCGGATTCAGGATCAAGTCCTCATTGACAGACATATTTAAATTGCATACAATCATAAAGTATCACTAGTACCGTTTGTTATAGGGGTGACTGCGATCAGTCATTTTGGGGTATAGTAAATCCAGAGGTGGACTAAACTTATGTTAACGAAATCAATTCCCAGCTTGTTTACGGTAGGGAACTTGTTTTTAGGCGTTTTGTCGATTATTTTAGTATTCAACAACCAGCCGGAACGCGCTGCGGTGCTGGTCATTGTAGCCATGCTGCTGGACGGTCTTGACGGCCGCGTAGCGCGCGCATTGAATGCGCAAAGTGAATTCGGCAAAGAGCTCGACTCGCTGTCGGACGTGATTTCCTTCGGCGTAGCTCCCGCGTTCATTATGTATGTTGTCGCGTTTAACGATCCGCATATCATCAGCCCTGCGCTAGCCTGGATTATCACCGCGCTGTTCCCGATCTGCGGCGCATTGCGCTTGGCCCGCTTTAACGTTATTGCCGGCGTTCCCGGTTATTTCATCGGACTGCCGATTCCGGCGGCTGGTGGCGTGCTCTGTACGCTCGCTTTGTTCCACAGCGATATTAACGCTTATGTGCTGCTGGTCAGCACGCTGCTGTTGTCCTATTTGATGGTCAGCACTGTCAAATATCCGAACTTCAAGAAAGCGGGCATCCCTAAGGCCGCGATCTGGATCACGCCGATCATTGTGGCTGTAGCTGTGCTGATTGCGATTAAATGGCCCGGCTCCGTGTCCAAAATGATTTTCGTACCTTTGCTGCTGTACGCGCTTTATGGCTTAAAAAAAAACGTTGACGGCATCTTCATCCGGCTGCGCCGCCGCAACAAACGCAAGGGCGTAGTTGAAGAAAATTCCGTGAAATCGGATTTGTAATCATTTCAAAAGGCAAAGAAAAAGCATTTCTTTTCCGCTGACAGCTCAGTGGGAAGAAATGCTTTTTTTGATGTCTCAGGACATATTGAACAGTCCGAGCGTGGAGCATTTTTTCGATTCATTCTGGAGAACCTCGTCCAAATCTACCTTCAGCAAATTGCTGAGCGCCGACATATAAAACAAATTACGTCCAAGCTCGGCGCTTACCGCTTCCATACAATGCTCGCATAGCTCGCCGGCCACATGCGTCCCGCGGACGTCCTTGGCTTCCTCCAAGGTCATTTCGGGATGATATTCCTGCTTGGCGGCATGTACCTCGATGCATCCGCATTCCGTAATCGATTTGATCACGGAGCGGTTGGCGGCTGCGTTAGTTTGCTGGAACTTGGAGACGACATCGAGCAAGCTTCGGTGACGCAGCAATAATTCTGAGACTTGATCCTGAAAATGCTTTAACGTCAGGGAGTCCATTCCATCCACCTCGATGTGATTGATTTCCAACCTCATTATAAAGGAACACCTTCAATATTTCAATTTCCATGATTAGCGTTGGATAAATTGGAACATAATTGTAACAGGAATTGAAATGATCATTGTGGAGGTGAATCTGTGATGAAGAAATGGATTCAAATCATTTTTGCAATCATGGGTGGAAGTTTAGGTTATCAGTGGAGCGGAGCTTTGGCAAGCCTGGGCGGCTTTGCTGCAGACAACGGACAAGCCTATTGGGTGGCGGGGCTGGGCGCAGCAGCGATGTTTTGTTTGTTCGGCTGGCTGGCGGATATCGGGATGAAGCTGCTGCTGCGCGGCGAACAGAATGTCGCCGATGTACCGGCATCCGATCTGGTATCGGGTACAATCGGGCTGGTGGTAGGTCTGCTCATTGCGCTGCTGGTGTTTCCGGTGCTGGAGCTGCTGGCGTGGGGCGGTCCTTTGGTTCCGGCTGTCGTGTCGGCAGTACTTGGCATTATGGGCTTTCGCGTCGGCTACGGCAAGCGCGAGGAATTGGCGCAGTTCATGGCGCGCAGTCGTGCGGGCGGGCAGGAGAAGTCCAAGCACAAGCCGTACGAAGAACATAAGATTCTTGATACAAGCGTTATTATCGACGGACGAATTGCCGACATTTGCAAGACCGGATTTATCGAAGGTACGCTGGTAATTCCCGAATTTGTACTGGAGGAATTGCAGCATATTGCAGATTCCTCGGATCTGCTCAAGCGCAATCGCGGGCGGCGCGGGCTGGACATTTTGAATAAAATCCAGAAGGAATTGGAAGTAAAGGTATTGATCTATGAAGGGGATTTCGAAGAAATTTCCGAAGTGGACAGCAAGCTGGTTCGTCTGGCCAAGGTGCTGCAGGGCAAGGTCATCACGAATGATTTCAATCTGAACAAGGTGTGCGAGCTGCAGGGCGTGTCCGTGCTGAACATCAACGATTTGGCCAACGCGGTCAAGCCCGTGGTGCTGCCGGGTGAAGAAATTGTCGTACAGGTCATCAAGGACGGTAAAGAGCATGGCCAAGGCGTAGCGTATCTTGATGACGGCACGATGATTGTGGTTGAGGGCGGACGCGAATTTATCGGCACGACGCTTGAGGTGATGGTGACCAGCGTGCTGCAGACGTCGGCGGGACGAATGATTTTTGCCAAGCCCAAGCTATTGGAAAAAGCCCAGTAAACCAGTATGATAGGAAAAGGACGCGGCAGCTGAGCAGCCGGCAGGCTGAAGAACGTCATGACTGCGCGATCCCGCGCATCGGAGTCGGGTAACTCCGCAGCGCACTTGATACAGGTGGGGAAGAGACGCAATGAGCAAGCTGGGTGTAGTGATCGTCGCCGCAGGCAAGGGCTCCCGAATGAAGACGACGGAAAGCAAGCAGTATTTGCCGCTGGGGGATCGGCCAATTCTGGTACATACGCTGCAATTATTTCAAAACATATGTGAAGTGGATGAGATTGTGCTGGTGACGGGGGAAGCCGACTGCGACCGCTGTCGCGAGTATGTCGAGCGCTATGCCTTGGACAAGGTTACTGCGGTAATCGCCGGCGGGGCGGAGCGTCAGCATTCGGTGCATCGTGGGCTGGAGAAGCTCGCTGCCGGTACCGAGTGGGTACTGGTGCATGACGGCGTGCGGCCGTTTCCTGCCGCCGGTCAGGTGCTGGCATGCTGGCGCGAAGCGCAGGAGCATGGCGCAGCCGTTCTCGCGGTTCCCGTCAAGGACACGATCAAGGTGGTCGACGACGCCAAGTGCATTCAATCCACACCGGACCGACGAAGCTTGTGGGCGATACAAACGCCGCAGGCTTTTCAGCTTTCTCTTTTGCTGGAGGCATACGAGCGCGCTGAGCGCGAAGGCTTTGTCGGCACCGACGACGCGATGCTGGTGGAACGGACCGGAACGGTGGTGCGGGTGGTAGAAGGGGACTACTACAATATCAAAATCACCACGCCCGAGGATTTGCCTTGGGCCGAATGGATTTTACACAATGTCAGGGGAGAGTGACCAGGTTGTTTCGAGTAGGACAAGGGTTTGATGTACATCAGTTGGTAGAAGGCCGTAAATGCATCATCGGAGGCGTGACGATTCCCTACGAAAAAGGGCTGCTCGGCCATTCCGACGCCGACGTGCTGCTGCACGCGATCAGCGACGCGATTCTCGGCGCGTTGGGCTTGGGCGATATCGGCAAGCATTTTCCCGATACGTCGGAAGCGTTCAAGGATGCGGACAGTCTTGTGCTGCTGAAAAAGGTCTGGGCGCTGGCAAAGGAACGCGGCTATCGGCTCGGCAATGCCGATTCGACGATCATCGCGCAAAAGCCAAAGATGGCGCCGTATATCCCGCAAATGGTAGAAATCATCGCGGACGCGCTGGAAGCGGCGCCCGATCAGGTCAATGTGAAAGCGACGACGACGGAGCAGCTCGGCTTCACGGGACGGGGCGAGGGCATCGCCGCGCAGTCGGTTGTTTGTTTAATTCGAGGTGTGCTAGAATAGCAGATATTATGGGTTAAAGAGGGGTTTGTAACATGACAACGACATTGCGTGTGCGATATGCACCAAGTCCGACCGGACATTTACATATTGGCGGCGCCCGCACGGCGCTGTTTGACTATCTGCTCGCGCGGAGTCAGGGCGGAGCGTTTGTCATCCGCTTTGAAGATACCGACCAGACTCGCCACGTGGAATCCGGCATCGGCAATCAGCTCGACGGGCTGAAATGGCTGGGCCTAAGCTGGGACGAAAGCGTCGACGTCGGCGGTCCGTACGGCCCGTACCGGCAAACGGAGCGACTGGACCTGTATCGGCCGTTTACGGAGCGTTTGCTGGCCGAAGGCCATGCGTATGGCTGCTACTGCACGGAGCAGGAGCTGGAGGCAGAGCGCGCGGAGCAGGAAGCCCGCGGCGAAATGCCGCGTTATTCCGGCAAGTGCCGGAGTCTGACGCCCGAGCAGATCGCGGCCTATGAAGCCGAAGGACGCAAGCCGTCGGTGCGCTTCCGCGTGCCGGAGGATCGCACGTTCGCGTTCGAGGACCGGGTACGCGGCCACGTCGAGTTTGACTCGAATGGCATCGGCGATTTCATTATCGTCCGCCCGGATGGCATTCCGACCTACAATTTTGCCGTTGTGCTTGACGATCACCTGATGAAAATTAATCTGGTCGTCCGCGGCGAAGAGCATCTGTCCAACACGCCAAGACAAATGATGATGTATGAAGCGCTGGGGCTGGACATCCCGCAGTTCGCGCATTTAGCGCTGATTCTGAATCAAGACCGCAAGAAGATGAGTAAACGCGACGAGTCGATCGTCCAATTCATTCAGCAATATCAGGAATTGGGCTATTTGCCGGAAGCCGTGGTCAATTTTATCGCTTTGCTCGGCTGGTCGCCTGTCGGCGAAGAGGAGTTCTTCACGCTGGAGGAGCTGGCGGCGCAATTCGATCTCAATCGGGTATCCAAGAGCCCGGCCGTGTTTGATATGGACAAGCTGAACTGGATGAACAATCATTATTTGAAAAAAGCTCCGCTGGAGCGCGTCGTCGACCTGTGCCGTCCGCATCTGGAGCGGGCCGGGCTGCTCGCCGACGGTTCGCCGGCGCAGGCGGACGATTGGCTGTCCGCGCTGGTCGGTCTGAATCAGGAGCGCATGCGCTATGCAGCGGAAATCGTCGAGCTGTCGCAGCTGTTTTTCCGCGACGAGCTGACGGTGGAAGAAGAAGCTGCGGCGATTTTGCGCGAGGAGCATGTGCCGACTGTGCTGCGTTGCTTTTTGCAGCAGGTCGAGCAGGCTGAGGCGTTCACGGCCGAAGCGATTCCGGCGCTCGTCAAGCAGGTGCAGAAGGAGACCGGCTTCAAGGGCAAGCAGCTGTTCATGCCGATTCGCGCCGCGCTGACCGGACAAGTGCACGGGCCGGACCTCAACGCTTCGCTGTATTTGCTGGGCCAGGAAAAAGTCGCAAGGCGCCTGCAAAGCTTATTGTAATACTTACGGTAATTCGCTATACTAAGCTGTAGATGAAAAGCGTCGATCAGGAGAGTACGTTTAATCAGGGATTCGCAGAGAGGATAATCGGAGCGCTGCTCCGGCTGCAAGTTATCCAATCCCGTTAACCGGAAATGCACCTGGGAGCTGCTGCGCCGAAGGAATCCGTAGGCGTGGCCGGAACCCCCCACGTTACGGGCGTCAAGTTGGAAGACCTCCTGGTCACCAAGCAGAGTGGAACCGCGTTAGATCGCCTCTGCAGCCTACGGGCTGCGGGGGCTTTTTTGCATAGAATCGGTTGGTATAACCGAAGGTTCGGCTGGCTGGAGCCGATGCAGGCTTGCGACATCCATCATTGTAACTCTGAAGAAGGTGAAAGCATGTGGAAAACAATTCGCTCCGACATTAAAGCCGTGTTCGAGAACGACCCCGCGGCCCGCAGCTGGTTTGAGGTCGCCTTTACGTATTCGGGACTGCATGCCATCTGGTGGCATCGCGTCGCTCATTGGTTTTTCAAGAAAAAGCTGTATACGATTGCCCGTATCCTTTCGCAGACAGGCCGGTTCATGACGGGTATCGAAATTCATCCCGGAGCGGTCATCGGCCAACGGCTGTTCATTGATCACGGCATGGGCGTGGTCGTGGGCGAGACGTGCGAGATCGGCGACGATGTCGTGCTGTTCCAGGGCGTGACGCTTGGCGGCACCGGCAAAGAGAAAGGCAAGCGCCACCCGACCATCGGCAATAATGTCGTCATCGGCTCGGGGGCCAAAATTCTCGGCTCGTTCACGGTGGGCGACAACTCGCAGATTGGCTCCAACGCCGTCGTGCTGCAGGAGGTTCCACCGAATAGCACCGTCGTCGGCATACCCGGCCGAATCGTCAAGCGCGACGGCGTGCGCGTGAATCGGCTCGATCACAATAACTTGCCCGATCCGGTCATCGAGCTGTGCAAAAACCTGCAGCAGCAAATTGAGGATTTGAAGGCGGAGCTGGAGCGGGAACGGCAAAAGAATGGAGGACACAGAGAGCATGACGCTCAAAATGTATAATACGTTAACTCGTAAAAAGGAAGCTTTTGTACCGATCGAACCCGGCAAGGTGAAGATGTACGCCTGCGGACCAACGGTATATAACTATATTCATATCGGCAACGGCCGCCCGGCGATCTTCTTCGATGTCGTGCGCCGCTATTTGGAATTCCAGGGCTTTGAAGTGAACTACGTAGTCAATTTCACGGACGTTGACGACAAGCTGATCCGCAAGGCAGAGGAGACCGGAAGCACCGTGCCGGAGCTGGCCGAAACCTACATTCAGGCGTATTATGAGGACGTTCGGGCGCTTGGCGTCAAAGAAGCGTCGCTGAATCCGCGCGTGACGGAAAACATGGAAGGCATCATCGCTTTTATTGCCGAGCTGGTCGACAAGGACTTTGCTTATGAAAAGGGCGGCGATGTCTATTACCGGACCGCCAAATTTGCCGATTACGGCAAGCTGTCGCACCAGAATCTGGAGGAGCTGCAATACGGCATCCGCATCGACGTGGATGAGCGTAAGGAGAGCCCGCAGGATTTCGTGCTGTGGAAAGCGGCCAAGCCGGGCGAAATCTACTGGGAAAGCCCGTGGGGCCAAGGCCGCCCCGGCTGGCATATCGAGTGCTCGGCAATGGTGAAACGCTATTTGGGCGAAACGATCGACATACACGGCGGCGGGCAGGATTTGTGTTTCCCGCACCACGAATGCGAGATTGCTCAGACTGAGGCGTTGACCGGCAAACCGATGGCCAACTATTGGCTGCATAATGCGTTCATCAACATCGATAATCAAAAAATGTCCAAATCGCTCGGCAACGGTATCCTGATTCGCGATCTGTTGAAGAACATCCGGCCCGAGGTATTCCGCTTCTTCATGTTGGCCGCGCATTACCGCAATCCGTTGAATTTCAGCGATGACAGCGTGCAGCAGGCCGCTAACGGACTGGAGAGGATTCAGAACGCTTACGACAATTTGAAGCATCGCTTGGCTACGGCTTCACCCGGTCCCGCGGATGCGCTGGTGGAGGAGCGGGCTGAGCTGACGCGCGGTCAATTCGTCGAGAAAATGAACGACGATTTCAACACGCCCGACGCGATAACTGCGGTGTTCGATCTGGTCGCGGAAGCGAACCTGTATTTGCAGCACGAGCGGGTGACCGTTGGCGGCGTTCAGCTGTTCCTGGAGCAGCTGGAGGCGTTTGACCGCGTGCTTGGCATTTTGCGGCAGGGTGGCGACGAGCTGCTGGACGAAGAGATCGAACAGCTGATTGTCGAGCGGACCGAGGCGCGCAAGGCCAAGAACTGGAGCCGCGCCGATGAAATTCGCGATTTGCTGACCGGGAAAGGCATTTTCCTTGAGGATACTCCGCAAGGAATCCGTTGGCGGCGTAAATGAGCGAATCGTTTTCCAACGTGAATTTATTTCATTTTGCCCCGGCCAAAAGCCCGCATTTGATGAATCCTTTGGCGCTTGCTTATATGGGCGACGCCGTATATGAAGTTTATATCCGCCAGTACGTGATCAGCCAGCCGAATCATCGGCCGAATCACTTGAATCGCACGGCGATCGGTTATGTGTCGGCACGTTCGCAGGCCAAGCAACTGGAGGCGATCCTGCCGCTCCTCACGGAAGAGGAGCTGGACATGGTCAAGCGCGGGCGGAACGCCAAGTCCGGCTCGACGGCTAAAAACGCCGATGTGCTGGAGTACCGGCACAGCACGGCTTTTGAATGCCTGATCGGCTATTTGTATTACAAGCAAGCATACGGCCGTTTGAAGGAGCTGCTGGATTGCGCGCTGGCCTCGCGGCAGGTTACGAAGGAATAGGAGGGGTACCGATGGAAGAGTATATCGGCGGAAAGCACTCCGTGCTGGAAGCGCTGCGCGCCGGACGAACAATCAACAAAATCTGGATTGCCGACAACGCGCAAAAACCGTTTGCCGGACCGATTGTCGCCGAAGCGAAAAATCACGGCATCGTGGTCCAGTTCATCGACAAGCGCAAGCTCGATCAAATGGCCGAGGGCATCCAGCACCAGGGTGTGGTGGCGCAGGTGGCCGCTTACGAATATGCGGAGATTGAGGATATTTTGGCGGCGGCGCGGCGCAAGAACGAGGAACCGTTTATCCTCATTCTGGACGAGATCGAGGATCCGCATAACCTCGGCTCGATTTTGCGGACTGCCGACTGCACGGGCGTGCACGGCGTCATCATTCCCAAGCGCCGCTCGGTCGGCTTGACCGCCACCGTATCGAAAACGTCGGCCGGCGCCGTTGAATACGTGCCTGTGGCCCGGGTGACGAACATTGCGCAGACGATTGAGGAGCTGAAGGAAGCGGGCGTGTGGGTCGCCGGAACGGACGTTGCCGCGGCGCAGGATGTTTACAAGGCCAGCTTCAAGCTGCCGATTGCGCTGGTTATCGGGAATGAGGGCAAGGGCGTCGGTCGACTGATCAAGGAAAAATGCGATTTTCTGGTCAAGCTGCCGATGTCCGGGCACGTCAATTCGTTGAACGCATCGGTTGCCGCGGGCGTGCTGATGTATGAAGTGGTTCGGCAGCGTAGTTTGAGCTAAGCCTATGGAAGAATTCCTGATCGTGGACGGCTACAACATCATCGGAGCCTGGCCTGAACTGCAGAAGCTCAAGGATACCGATCTGGAGGAAGCGCGTAACCGGCTGATTCACATGCTGGCGGAATACCAGTCTTTTTCGGGGATGAAGGTTTATCTGGTCTTCGACGCTTATAAAGTTCCGGGGTTGGGCAAAAAGTACCTGCAGAGCAAGCTGCGCGTGCTCTACACCAAGGAGAAGGAAACCGCCGACGAGCTGATCGAACGGCTGGTTGTCAGCCTGATCGGCCGCCGCCGGCAAATTCACGTAGCTACCTCGGACATGATCGAGCAGCACGTCATCTTCGGCAAGGGAGCGTTGCGGCTGCCTGCCGGGGAGCTGCTGGTGAAGATCAATCAGAGCCGCCGTGAGGTGCGCGAGCGGATTCGCGAGCAGACAAGCGCCAAAAAAAATCCGGTCGACGGCAAAATGGACGGCGACCTCCGCGCGCTCTTCGAGCGCTGGAGACGCGGTGAATAAACTCCCAAATACTAGAAATAACAGGGTTCCCCGTTGACGATCGCAGATTACATAATGTATACTAACACTATCCTTGAAGTGAATCTGGGTAGTCTTGCAGGCCGGAGGGATTGTTGGTGAGTGTCGACCTCAAAGAATTGAGAATGTACGATTATGACCTCAAGCCAGACGAAGACATAGTCGAAGCAGTCCGTGAAGGCAGCAGTGAAGCGCTGGAGTACCTGATTAACAAGTATAAGAATTTTGTCCGAGCCAAGGCGCGCTCCTATTTTTTGATAGGCGCTGACCGTGAGGACATCGTTCAGGAGGGCATGATAGGTTTATATAAATCTATCCGTGACTTCCGTGGCGACAAGCTGGCGTCGTTCAAGGCGTTTGCCGAGCTCTGTATTACGCGGCAGATTATTACGGCGATCAAGACAGCTACCCGTCAGAAGCATATTCCGCTGAACTCTTATGTTTCTCTGGACAAGCCTATCTACGATGAAGATTCCGACCGTACGCTGCTGGACGTCATTTGCGGCTCCCGCGTCACGGACCCCGAAGAGCTCATTATCAATCAGGAAGAGTTTACGGGCTTGGAAGACAAGATGGGCGAGATACTCAGTGACTTGGAGCGCAGAGTGCTGATGCTGTATTTGGACGGCCGCTCGTATCAGGAAATTGCTGTTGATCTGGATCGTCACGTCAAATCGATTGATAATGCGTTGCAGCGCGTCAAGCGCAAGCTGGAGAGGTACCTGGAAGTACGCGACTTATAAGCGTTCCCACATGCAGATGAGGGGGCGCTTTTTTTGTTGCCGACAGGTTTAATACGCCACGGGGAGGTCTATACTGGTGATACTTCTTTCTTGACACGCTGTCGAAAGATGTGCTAAAGTAGTTCAGGTAGCCCTAAGTGTCGCTTTCTTTCTGATGCGCAAAAAGGGCTGTAATCAGAAAGCGTATGTAGGAGGTGTACATCATGCGGGTTATCATCACATTAGCGTGCACGAATTGCAAACAAAGAAACTATGCATCCACTAAAAATAAGCGCAATAATCCCGACCGCATTGAGTTGAAGAAATATTGCAGATTTTGCAATGAACATACGGCTCATCGCGAAACCAGGTAGTCCCTTGGAGGTGTAGTTCATGGCTTTCTTAGCAAAGATGAAACAAAGCTTCGGGTCCACCTTTTCGTTCTTCGCCGATAGCTGGTCAGAACTCAGAAAAGTAAAGTGGCCGAGCCGCAAGGAAATGATCTCCTATACGCTCGTTGTTATAGGTACGGTTGCTTTCATCACCGTTTATTTCTATGTGCTGGACCTCGGTATTACAGAACTTTTGCGCCTTGTTTTTAAATAAAACAGGACTATAGGTGAATAGAAACGATGGAGAAAAGATGGTACGTAGTACATACCTATTCGGGGTATGAGAATAAGGTCAAAGCCAACCTCGAGAAGCGCGTCGAGTCTATGGAAATGCAGGACAAGATCTTCCGCGTGCTTGTGCCGATGGAAGAAGAGTTGGTGAACAAGGACGGCAAGAAAAAAACCGTCATGCGCAAAGTGTATCCCGGCTATGTCCTCGTGGAAATGATTCAAACCGATGACTCTTGGTATGTCGTTCGCAATACGCCGGGCGTGACCGGGTTCGTAGGCTCTACGGGTTCAGGCTCCAAGCCTACCGCTCTTCTCCCAGAGGAAGTGGAAGCGATCCTGAAGCACATGGGGATGGAGGAGCCGAAGCCGAAAATCGACTTCGACCTCAAGGAAACCGTGCGCGTCAAGGTGGGTCCTTTTGCGAATTTTGTCGGAACGGTGGAAGACATTATCGTCGACAAAAGCAAGCTGAAGGTACACGTCAATATGTTTGGCCGAGAAACCCCGCTTGAACTGGATTTCCATCAAGTGGAGAAATTATAATTTAAGGGTTTCCGTCAGGTCTATTCCCCGGGATAGACCTTCGTTAGTGGGAGGGCCTAGCGCCCGTCCGACCACACTAAGTGCAAGGAGGTGTCCAACATGGCTAAAAAGGTAATCAAAATCGTAAAGCTTCAAGTTCAAGCCGCTAAAGCGAATCCGGCTCCACCAATCGGTCCGGCTCTCGGTCAAGCAGGCGTGAACATCATGGCTTTCTGTAAAGAGTTCAATGCTCGTACTGCCGATCAAGCGGGCCTTATCATTCCGGTTGAAATCACAGTTTTCGAGGATCGTTCCTTTACATTCATCACCAAAACGCCTCCGGCTGCAGTTCTGCTTCGCGTAGTTGCTGGGATCGAAAAAGGATCCGGCGAACCAAACAAGAAGAAAGTTGCTACCGTGAAGCGCGCGAAAGTTCGCGAAATCGCTGAGCAAAAAATGCCTGACCTGAACGCTGCATCCGTAGAGGCTGCTATGCGCATGGTTGAAGGTACGGCTCGCAGCATGGGTATCGTCATCGAAGATTAATTCCGATTGGAATGCGGCGCATATAAGCCGCTCGGTGGGAGGATTATCCGCTATTACCACTAAGGAGGACTAGAAATGCCTAAACACGGTAAGAAATACCAGGAAGTAGCCAAGTTGGTCTCGGCTGATACTTTCTATGATCCGGCAGAAGCTATTGAGCTGGTTAAGAAGACAGCCCCTGCCAAATTCGACGAAACTGTCGATATCGCAGTTCGTCTGGGCGTTGACCCAAGAAAACAAGACCAGGCTGTCCGCGGCGTCGTTGTACTTCCGCACGGTACTGGTAAAACCAAACG
Source organism: Paenibacillus athensensis (assembly GCF_004514475.2). Lineage (GTDB taxonomy): Bacteria > Bacillota > Bacilli > Paenibacillales > NBRC-103111 > Paenibacillus_AL > Paenibacillus_AL athensensis. The sequence goes on from NZ_MYFO02000022.1 coordinate 20,015, forward strand.
CGTACTCGTTTTCGCCAAAGGCGATAAAGCGAAGGAAGCGGAAGCAGCTGGCGCTGACTTTGTCGGCGATAGCGACATGATCAACAAAATCCAACAAGGCTGGTTCGATTTTGATGTCTGCGTAGCCACTCCTGACATGATGAGTGAAGTTGGTAAACTGGGCCGTTTGCTCGGCGGTAAAGGCTTGATGCCGAACCCGAAAGCCGGTACGGTTACGTTCGACGTAGCGAAAGCTGTTCAAGAGATCAAAGCAGGTAAAATCGAATACCGTCTTGACAAAGCAGGTCAAATTCATGCTCCGCTCGGTAAAGTATCGTTCGATGCTGACAAGCTGGCAGAAAACTTCAAAGCGCTGGTTGACGCTCTGCTCAGAGCAAAACCTGCTGCCGCTAAAGGGGTTTACCTGAAAAGCGTTGCCATCTCCTCGACGATGGGACCAAGCGTGCGCGTGAATCTGCAATCCTTCAGATAAGATCGCATTTGACTTCTTCGGTCAAACATGCTAATCTATCTAAGGTTCTCAAAGTGAATATGCAAACCGTAGACAGTAGGTGCGCTTGCGCTTAATTTCCTACCGAGGTGTTATGATATACGATTGTTTTCTTTGTTTGCCAAGGAAATCATGAACGAATCATGCCTTCGTAGTTTCTGCGAAGGCATTTCTTATTGTCCAATAAGAGATGCTCCTGGTCCTACTGTTTGCGTACAAGTCAGATATACATGCTTAAGAAATGAGGTGTACCCATGGCAAATGCAAAAGTTCTCGCAGAGAAAGAGCAAGTTGTTGCAGAAGTGGCTGAGAAGTTGAAGTCGAGCTCCTGCACAATCGTTACCGACTACCGCGGTCTGAACGTGGCTCAAGTGACCCAATTGCGCAAATCGCTGCGCGAAGCGGGCATCGAGTTTACCGTTCTCAAGAACACATTGGCAAGACGCGCTACGGCTAGCGCTGAACTGGGCGAGCTGGACGAGTATTTGACTGGTCCTACTGCGATCGCGTTCAGCAAAGACGACATCATCGCTCCTGCCAAAATCTTGACCGAGTTCGCGAAGAAGAACGAGCATCTGAATGTGAAAGCCGGTATCGTGGAAGGCCGTGTCGTTGGCTATGATCAAATCAAAGCCCTTGCCGACCTGCCGTCCAGAGAAGGTCTGCTCTCCATGTTGCTTAGCGTTCTCCAAGCGCCAGTTCGCAACTTCGCCCTTGCTGTTAAAGCAGTGGCTGAGAAACAAGAAGGCGGCGCACAAGCTTAATCTTTTTCACCCAAATCCTAATTTTACGATGATAATGGAGGTTCAACCATGAGTAAAGAACAAATCTTGGAAGCAATTAAAGTCATGACAGTTTTGGAACTGAACGATCTGGTGAAAGCAATCGAAGAAGAATTCGGCGTAACTGCAGCAGCTCCAGTAGCTGTAGTAGCAGGCGGCGGCGCAGCAGAAGTTGCTGAGCAAACTGAGTTCGACGTCATCCTGACGAACGCTGGCGCATCCAAAATCAACGTTATCAAAGTTGTTCGCGAAATCACAGGTCTCGGCCTGAAAGAAGCGAAAGACCTGGTAGACGGCGCACCGAAACCAATCAAAGAAAAAGTAGGCAAAGACGAAGCAGAAGCAGTAAAAGCGAAGCTGACAGAAGCTGGCGCAACTGTAGAAGTGAAGTAATAGCCTTACAAACAGACCTCTTGGAGCTTGGCTTCAAGGGGTCTTTTATACATCATTTTGCCGTGCGGAAAGGTCGGCGGTAGGTGTACGGGCAGCCCGGGGCTGCTGCATTTTCCGAACGGTAAAAGTTGGCTTCCGGCCGGGGAGCCGATGACAAGGAGGGACCTGATCAGGTGTCAGAGCATTACTATTCGCAAAAGCCCACCGCGCAGCATGACGTCCATGAAATTCAGGAACGTCTCCGGGGCCGCTTGTTTACGTTTCAAACAGATGCCGGCGTGTTTTCCAAGAAAGGCGTCGATTACGGAAGCCGTCATTTGATCGAAACGGTGGAGCTTCCGCCAGCCGCGAAGGTGCTGGATGTAGGCTGCGGCTACGGGCCGATGGGGCTGGCAGTCGCTGCGGCTTGCCCGGATGGCCATGTCACGATGGTTGATATTAATGAACGGGCAGTGGAGCTGGCCCGGACGAATGCGCGGCGCAACGGAATTGCCAATGTACGCATCGTCCAAAGCGATCTGTTGGAAGCAGTGAAGGAGCAGCGGTTTGACTTGATTATGACCAATCCGCCCATCCGTGCGGGCAAGGAAGTGGTCCATCGTATTTTTGCCGAAGCGTACGCTTGCTTGCAGCCTGGCGGCTCCTTATGGGTCGTTATTCAAAAAAAACAGGGCGCGCCGTCAGCGGCGGCCAAGCTGGAAAGCATCTACGGAGAAGTGGCGGAAGTCTCGAAGGACAAGGGCTACCGCATCCTGAGGGCAATCAGGTAAGTGGCTTGGTCGGGTGAAAAGAGAATATCTTCGACGATTTTCGTGGAAAATTGTTTGACTTGACTTCCTAAACATGATATCATTAAAAAATGTCAGTATTAAGATGGGACGCGTGTCTTTAGTTAACAAAAATGTCAAGTCTTTTTTTCTCAGAAGATGAATAAAATTTTAACCTGTGACGTATAAGGGTTGGGTTTTAGGCTATCCTAATGGGATAAGAAGAAGAATATGGAAGCGCTATGCCGATCTACAGAGAAAAACCTCCATCCATACAGTCGCTTGATTTCGGACGGGCTCCTTAACGGAGGCGTCCTGAGCGCACGTTGATAGAAGTTTTTCTTCTTTCTTTTTTTATTTATTGAGTAGACTTGAGGGGTGAATGAAAGTTGGCGGGACATCTTGTTCAATTTGGACGACGTAAACGCAGGACTTATGCACGGATTAATGAGGTGCTTGGCATTCCAAACCTGATTGAAATCCAGCAAAAATCGTATGAATGGTTTTTGGAAGAGGGATTGCGCGAGATGTTTCAGGATATCTCACCGATTCAGGATTTTACAGGGAACTTGGTGCTTGAGTTTATCGACTACAGCTTGGGCGAACCCAAGTATACGGTAGATGACTCCAAAGAGCGTGACGTGACTTATGCTGCGCCGCTCCGGGTCAAGGTTCGCTTGATCAACAAGGAGACCGGCGAGGTCAAGGAACAAGAAGTATTCATGGGCGACTTCCCGATCATGACGGAAACGGGTACCTTCATTATTAACGGCGCGGAACGCGTTATTGTCTCCCAGCTCGTTCGTTCACCTAGCGTTTATTATAGCACGAAAGTGGATAAGAACGGCAAAAAAACTTATACCGCTACCGTCATTCCGAACCGCGGCGCATGGCTTGAGCTTGAGACCGACGCGAAGGATATCATCTATGTACGTATCGACCGTACCCGCAAAATCCCTGTAACCGTGCTGCTGCGCGCGTTGGGCTTTGGGACCGATGCCGAGATTCTCGATCTGCTGGGCGACGATGAGTACATCCGCAATACGCTTGATAAAGATAACACAGACTCGACCGACAAAGCGTTGATCGAGATTTACGAGCGTCTTCGTCCGGGCGAACCGCCGACGCTGGATAACGCCCGCAGCTTGCTGGTTGCGCGTTTCTTCGATCCCAAGCGTTACGATTTGGCCAACGTAGGCCGCTACAAAATCAATAAAAAGCTGCACATCAAAAACCGTCTGTTCAACCAGCGTCTGGCTGAAACGATCGTCGATCCGGAAACGGGCGAAATCGTGGCGGAAGCCGGTCAGCTCCTGGACCGCCGGGCACTGGATGAAATTTTGCCTTTCCTGGAAAAAGGCGCGGGTTCCCGTGGTTATTCAATTCCGAACGGGGTAACCGGCGAAGACACGATTCCGGTGCAATGTATCGATGTGTATTCACCGATTGAAGACGGCAAGGTCGTCAAAGTCATCTCGAACGGCGTGATTGACAAAACCGTCAAAAACATTACTCCAGCCGACATTATTTCGTCGATCAACTACTTCATTAACCTGCTGCACGGCATTGGCAGCACGGACGATATCGACCACTTGGGCAACCGTCGCTTGCGTTCCGTAGGCGAGCTGCTGCAGAACCAGTTCCGCATCGGTTTGTCCCGGATGGAGCGCGTAGTCCGCGAGCGGATGTCCATTCAAGACGCAAACGTAATTACGCCGCAAGCGCTGATCAACATTCGGCCAGTAATTGCTTCGATTAAAGAGTTTTTCGGCAGCTCGCAGCTGTCGCAGTTTATGGACCAGACGAATCCGCTGGCCGAGCTGACGCATAAGCGTCGTTTGTCCGCACTCGGACCGGGTGGCTTGACGCGGGAGCGCGCCGGCTTCGAAGTTCGCGACGTGCATCACTCCCACTATGGACGGATGTGCCCGATCGAGACACCGGAGGGTCCGAACATCGGCTTGATCAACTCCTTGTCGACGTTTGCCCGCATTAACGAATATGGCTTTATGGAAGCCCCTTACCGCTGGGTCGATCCGAAAACGGGTATCGTGACGGAGCAGATCGCGTATCTGACAGCGGATGAAGAAGATAACTACGTCATCGCGCAAGCGAACGCCATTTTGACCGAAGAGGGCAAGTTTGCTGAGGATTCCGTCATTGTCCGTTACAAAGACGACATCCTGACGCTGCCGATCGACCGTGTCGATTACATGGACGTTTCGCCGAAGCAGGTCGTTTCCGTGGCGACAGCGCTCATTCCGTTTCTGGAGAACGATGACTCGAACCGTGCGCTCATGGGCTCGAACATGCAGCGGCAGGCCGTTCCGCTGTTGATTCCGAAAGCGCCGCTCGTCGGCACCGGCATGGAGCATAAGGCGGCCAAGGACTCGGGAGTATGTATTGTATCCAAATTCGATGGAATTATTGAAAAAGCTGCCGCGAATGAAATTTGGCTGCGCCGTCAGGAAAGTGTGGACGGCAAGCTGGTGAACGGCAACATTGTCAAATACAAGCTGCACAAATTTATGCGTTCCAACCAAGGAACGTGCATCAACCAGCGGCCGATTATCAAGAAGGGCCAGCTTGTCAAAGCCGGCGATATTCTCGCGGACGGTCCTTCGACCGAGCAAGGTGAATTGGCATTGGGCCGCAACGTCGTCGTTGCCTTCATGACTTGGGAAGGTTACAACTACGAGGATGCGATCCTGCTAAGCGAGAAGCTGGTGAAAGAAGACGTGTACACGTCGATTCACATTGAGGAATACGAGTCCGAAGCGCGCGATACGAAGCTCGGACCAGAAGAAATTACACGCGATATCCCGAATGTCGGTGAAGACGCGCTGAAAAATCTCGACGAGCGCGGCATTATCCGCGTCGGTGCGGAAATCGGCGCCGGCGACATCCTGGTCGGTAAAGTAACGCCTAAGGGCGTAACGGAGCTGACAGCGGAAGAACGCTTGCTGCATGCGATTTTCGGCGAAAAAGCCCGTGAAGTTCGCGATACCTCGCTGCGCGTGCCGCATGGTACGGACGGCATTGTCGTCGACGTGAAGGTGTTCACCCGCGAGAACGGCGATGAGCTGCCTCCGGGCGTGAATCAACTCGTTCGCGTGTACATCGCGCAAAAACGGAAAATTTCCGAAGGCGATAAAATGGCCGGGCGTCACGGTAACAAAGGGGTTATCGCCCGCATCCTGCCGGAAGAGGATATGCCGTTCCTGCCGGACGGTACGCCGGTTGAAGTCGTATTGAACCCGCTGGGCGTTCCTTCACGGATGAACATCGGTCAGGTGCTTGAGGTTCACTTGGGCATGGCCGCCAAATATCTCGGTATTCACACGGCTACGCCGGTATTCGACGGTGCGCGTGAGAACGACGTATTTAATGCAATGGAAGAAGCCGGCATGCAGCGCAACGGTAAAACGCTGCTGTTCGACGGACGTACAGGCGAACCGTTTGAACGCGAAGTAACGGTCGGCGTCATGTATATGATCAAGCTCGCGCACATGGTTGACGACAAAATCCATGCGCGCTCTACAGGTCCTTACTCGCTCGTTACGCAGCAGCCATTGGGCGGTAAAGCTCAATTCGGCGGACAGCGCTTCGGGGAGATGGAAGTTTGGGCGCTTGAAGCCTACGGCGCAGCTTATACGCTGCAGGAAATTCTTACGGTCAAATCCGATGACGTTGTTGGTCGGGTGAAGACGTACGAGTCGATCGTCAAGGGTGAGAACGTGCCGGAGCCGGGCGTACCGGAATCGTTCAAGGTTTTGATCAAAGAGCTTCAAAGCTTGGGTATGGACGTCAAGATCCTGTCCGGCAACGAAGAAGAGATCGAAATGAAGGAAATGGATGACGAGGACGAAGTGACCAGCGACAAACTGAACTTGAATTTGGAAGGCGCCGAAATGGGAGCCGAATAAACAGCAGCGCAGCGCACCAGACCTGCTTAGCTTAATGGCAAGGCTTAAATTTTTAAGGAGGGTTGCTCCTTGATGGACGTTAACAACTTCGAGTTTATGAAAATCGGTTTGGCATCGCCGGAAAAGATTCGTTCCTGGTCCCGCGGCGAAGTCAAGAAGCCCGAAACGATTAACTACAGAACCTTAAAGCCCGAGAAAGAAGGTCTCTTTTGCGAGAAAATCTTCGGGCCGACCAAAGACTGGGAATGTCATTGCGGCAAGTACAAACGCGTTCGTTACAAAGGTGTCGTTTGTGATCGTTGCGGCGTTGAAGTGACGCGCCAGAAGGTTCGCCGCGAGCGGATGGGCCATATCGAGCTGGCCGCTCCTGTGTCCCACATCTGGTATTTCAAAGGGATTCCAAGCCGTATGGGCCTTGCGCTCGATATGTCTCCGCGCTCCCTGGAAGAAATTATTTATTTTGCCTCCTACGTTGTGACCGATCCTGGCGATACGCCGTTGGAGAAGAAACAGCTGTTGTCGGAAAAAGAATACCGCAGCTACCGCGAGAAATACGGATACGCCTTCCAAGCCGGCATGGGCGCGGAAGCGGTCAAAAAGCTGCTGCAGGATATCGACATCGACCGCGAGGTCGATACGCTGAAAGAAGAACTGAAAACGGCGCAAGGTCAGCGGCGTAACCGCGCGATCAAACGTCTGGAGGTTATGGAAGCGTTCCGTAACTCCAAAAATATGCCGGAGTGGATGGTGCTCGACGTATTGCCGGTCATCCCTCCCGAGCTTCGTCCGATGGTTCAACTCGACGGCGGCCGCTTTGCGACTTCCGACTTGAACGATCTGTACCGTCGCGTGATTAACCGGAACAACCGTCTGAAAAGACTGCTGGACCTCGGCGCGCCGGACATCATCGTCCAGAACGAGAAACGGATGCTGCAGGAAGCCGTCGATGCTTTGATCGACAACGGCCGCCGCGGCAGACCGGTTACAGGACCGGGCAACCGTCCGCTGAAATCGCTCAGCCATATGCTCAAAGGTAAACAAGGCCGCTTCCGGCAAAACCTGCTCGGCAAACGCGTGGACTACTCCGGTCGTTCCGTTATCGTCGTAGGTCCGAACCTGAAGATGTACCAATGCGGTCTGCCTAAGGAAATGGCATTGGAGCTGTTCAAGCCTTTCGTGATGAAAGAGCTGGTGAACAAAGGTCTTGCTCATAACATCAAAAGCGCGAAGCGCAAAGTCGAACGCGTAAGTCCGGACGTCTGGGACGTGCTGGAAGAAGTGATCAAGGAGCATCCGGTTCTCTTGAACCGTGCCCCCACGCTGCATAGACTGGGCATTCAGGCGTTTGAGCCGATTCTGGTCGAAGGCCGCGCCATCAAGCTGCATCCGCTCGTTTGTACGGCGTACAATGCCGACTTTGACGGCGACCAAATGGCCGTGCACGTACCTCTGTCTTCGGAAGCCCAAGCGGAAGCACGCGTGCTGATGCTGGCATCCGGCAACATTTTGAACCCGAAAGACGGCAAGCCGGTCGTTACCCCGTCCCAGGACATGGTGCTCGGCAGCTTCTACCTGACAACGGACAACAAATTTGCCAGAGGCGCAGGCAGTGTGCTGCGTTCCGTTCACGAAGCCGTTTCCGCTTACCAGTCGGGCAAATCGGCGCTGCATGCGCGCGTAGCGATTCCGGCGAAGGTGCTGAACAAAACGAGCTTCACTCCTGCCCAGCAGGAAGCGATGCTGATCACGACGATCGGCAAAGTCATTTTCAACGAAATTTTCCCAAGCGATTTCCCATATATCAACGAGCCGACCAAGATCAACCTGCTGAACGGCATTCCGGATTCGCATTTTGTGTTTGAAAAAGGTGCCGATCTGCATGCGATCATGCAGGAAATGCCGGAGAATAAAGCGGTAGGCAAAGAGTACCTCGGTACGATCATTGCCGAATGCTTCCGCAAATATCACACCACGCAAACGTCGGTTATTCTTGATAAAATCAAGGAGCTTGGCTTCACGTACTCCACAAAAGCCGGTATTACCGTTGCGGTTGCCGACGTTGTGGTGCCGACCGAGAAGGAAGGCATTTTGCGCGAGTGCGAAGAGAAAGTACGCGTAGTGACGAACCAGTACCGCCGTGGTCTGATTACCGACGACGAGCGTTATGAGCGCGTTATTGCAATTTGGAGCAAAGCGAAGGACGAAATCACCGAGATTCTGATGAAGTCCCTCGACAAATACAATTCGATCAACATGATGGTCGAGTCCAAAGCGCGGGGTAACAAATCGCAGATCACCCAGCTGGGCGGCATGCGCGGTCTGATGGCTACGCCAACCGGACGGATTTACGAGCTGCCGATCAAATCGAATTTCCGTGAAGGCCTGACGGTATTGGAGTACTTTATTTCCACCCACGGCGCGCGGAAAGGTCTGGCCGATACGGCGCTGCGGACCGCGGACTCGGGTTACTTGACCCGCCGTCTGGTCGACGTTGCTCAGGACGTTATCGTTCGCGATGACGATTGCGGCACGGATAAAGGCTTTACCGTAAGCAAAATTCAGGATGGTAAAGAGGTCATCGAGGATCTCTACGACCGTATTGAAGGACGCTACGTATTTGAAACGATTCGTCATCCGAAAACCGGCGAAGTCATCGTTCATCGCAATGAGCTGATCGAAGCCAATACCGCGGATGCGATTATTCAAGCAGGCATTGAAAAGCTGCAGATTCGTTCCGTATTGAGCTGCCGTTCGCGTCATGGCGTATGTAAAAAATGCTATGGCCGTAACCTGGCAACGGGCCAACATGTAGAGATTGGCGAAGCGGTAGGCATTATCGCGGCCCAGTCGATCGGTGAGCCAGGAACGCAGCTCACGATGCGTACGTTCCATACCGGCGGCGTTGCCGGCGATGATATTACACAAGGTTTGCCGCGGATTCAAGAGCTTTTCGAAGCGCGGAATCCAAAAGGTCAAGCGATCATCTCCGAGATCGACGGCGTCGTGAAAGAAATTCGCGAAGCGAAGGATCGCCGCGAAATTGAAGTTCAAGGCGAAGCGGAATCCAAGACGTATGCCGTTCCTTACGGCTCCCGAATCCGTGTATCCGCGAATATGCAAATCGAGGCGGGCGACGAGCTGACCGAAGGTTCGATCGACCCGAAAGATATGCTGCGCATCAAGGGCATCCGCGGCGTGCAGAACTATATCCTGCAAGAAGTTCAGCGCGTTTACCGGAACCAGGGCGTAGAAATCAACGACAAGCACATCGAAGTGATGGTGCGTCAGATGCTGCGCAAAATCCGTATCGTCGACGCTGGAGACACGACGCTGCTCCCTGGCTCGTTCGTAGACATTCATGAATACGAGGAAGCCAACAAAGTAGCGCTGTTCTCGGGCAACGAGCCGGCGGTTGCGAAGCCGATCCTGCTCGGTATTACGAAAGCGTCGCTGGAAACCGACTCCTTCCTGTCCGCAGCCTCGTTCCAGGAGACGACACGCGTCCTGACCGATGCAGCGATCAAAGGTAAAGTCGACCAGCTCCTCGGCCTTAAAGAGAATGTCATCATCGGTAAGCTGATTCCGGCCGGTACCGGCATGGCGCGCTACCGCAACATTCGCATCAAGGATCCGAATGAGGAAGTTGTTGTCGATGAGAATGTAGAAAAAGAAACCGTTGCTGTCGAATAAACAGTTGGCATGTCGAACGGGAAGCAGACGGTCTGTCAAGACCGATGCTCCCGTTCGATTTATGTTCATAAAGATTTTGTTGAAGTCAAGTAAAATCTTGACACTGCTTTTTTGAAATGCTAATATATCGTAGTGTGCCTAAGATGCTACTCTTTTCTGGGCTTTGGAGAGGGATGTGGTCACATGTCTTACGATAAAGTCAAACAGGCAAAGAACATCAGTATCGGTACGAAGAAAGTGACAAAGATGGTGGAACAGGGCGTTGCTCTGGAAGTCTTTGTAGCCGACGATGCAGATCCGCGAATAACGATAAAGCTCGTAGCCCTCTGCAAGAAGACGGGCGTGCCAGTCACGGTCGTTGATTCTATGAAGTTGCTTGGAAAAGCATGCGGAATTGAAGTTGGAGCTGCCGTAGCAGCTGTTGTAAGTGAATGAAAGTCAGAGCGTTTTGGTTGACGGAGCCGGACGGATGCGCTTGGCGAATTCGGAAGGAAGCCCGCAGCGAAAACTTTTCCTTTGCTCATTTACGACTCGCCTGGATCTGTGGGCTTGAATCTGATTTGCTGTTACACATTTAGGGAGGAGGTGGCGATATGCCAACAATTAACCAATTAGTACGTAAAGGTCGCGAAGCGAAGGTGGACAAATCCAAGTCCCCGGCTTTACAGAAGGGCTTTAACGCTTTGAAAAGAGAACAAACCGATTTGAGCGCTCCTCAAAAACGCGGTGTTTGTACCCGTGTAGGTACAATGACTCCTAAGAAGCCTAACTCCGCTCTTCGTAAATACGCTCGTGTACGCTTGACGAACCGTGTAGAGGTGACTGCTTACATTCCAGGTATCGGTCATAACCTGCAGGAGCACAGCGTCGTGCTGATCCGTGGCGGCCGGGTAAAAGATCTTCCGGGTGTCCGTTATCACATCGTTCGTGGCGCGCTGGATACTTCCGGCGTCAACAACCGCAAACAAGCTCGTTCCAAATACGGTACGAAACGTCCGAAAGTCAAAAAATAAGAACTACATTTATTGAAGGATGATTCTTTCAAGAAAGGGGGATAACTATGCCTCGTAAAGGTCCCGTTACCCGCAGAGACGTATTGCCAGATCCGATTTACAATAGCAAGCTTGTTACTCGTTTGATCAACCGTATCATGATCGACGGAAAAAGAGGGGTGGCTCAGTCCATCTTGTACAACGCTTTTAATCTCGTGAAGGATCGCACTGGCAAAGAGCCGATGGAAGTGTTCGAGCAAGCAATCAAGAACATCATGCCGGTTCTGGAAGTAAAAGCACGCCGTGTAGGCGGCGCGAACTACCAAGTGCCGATCGAAGTGAAGCCTGAGCGCCGTACAACGCTTGGTCTGCGTTGGCTCGTAAACTACTCCCGCCTGCGCGGTGAGAAAACGATGGAAGAGAGACTGGCTTTCGAAATTATCGATGCCAGCAACAACACCGGTTCTTCGGTCAAAAAGCGTGAAGACACGCACAAAATGGCTGAAGCGAACAAAGCGTTTGCTCACTACCGCTGGTAGGATTAAAATTTGTTTTGAAAGGAGAGTCACACATCTATGGCTAGAGAGTTCTCCTTAAAAAATACACGCAATATCGGGATTATGGCTCATATTGATGCCGGTAAAACGACAACGACAGAGCGGATCTTGTACTATACAGGCCGGGTACACAAAATCGGCGAAGTGCACGAAGGTGCAGCGACGATGGACTGGATGGAGCAAGAGCAGGAGCGCGGAATTACGATTACTTCCGCCGCGACGACAGCGCAATGGAATGGTCACCGCATCAATATTATTGACACCCCGGGGCACGTTGACTTTACCGTTGAGGTAGAGCGCTCCCTGCGTGTATTGGACGGAGCAGTTGGCGTATTCAGCGCAAAAGAGGGCGTTGAGCCGCAATCGGAAACAGTTTGGAGACAAGCTGACCGTTACGGCGTTCCTCGGATCGCATACGTAAACAAAATGGATATCATCGGCGCCGACTTCCTCGGCGTAGTCGATTCCATGCGCGCCAAGCTTGGCGCAAACGCAGTAGCTATTCAATTGCCGATCGGCGCCGAGAACGAGTTCAAAGGCATCATCGACCTGGTTGAAGAAGTTGCTTACATGTACAAAGACGATCTGGGCAAAGACATCGAGAAAGTGGATGTACCGGCCGAGTTCAAAGACAAAGTGGCAGAACTGAGACTTGAACTGGTAGAGAAAGTGGCTGAGCTCGACGAAGAGCTGACCATGAAATATCTCGAAGGCGAAGAGCTCACAATTGCCGAGATCAAAGCAGCGCTCCGCAAAGGCGTTTGCGAAGTGAAAATCTTCCCGGTTATCGCCGGCTCCTCTTACAGAAACAAAGGCGTGCAATTGATGCTGGATGCCGTTATCGATTACCTGCCTGCGCCAATTGATGTTCCTGACATCAAAGGCGTTCTGGAAGACGGAACGGAAGTAATCCGCAAATCTGCCGATGATCAGCCGTTCTCCGCTTTGGCGTTCAAAATCATGACAGACCCATTCGTGGGCCGTCTTACGTTCTTCCGCGTGTACTCCGGCGTATTGAGCTCCGGTTCTTATGTGCTCAATGCAACGAAGGGCAAACGTGAGCGCGTAGGCCGTATCCTGCAAATGCATGCAAATAGCCGTCAAGAAATCAGCGAGGTATACTCCGGTGATATCGCGGCAGCTGTTGGTCTGAAAGATACAACGACAGGCGATACGCTTTGCGACGAGAAAAACCCAGTTATTCTGGAGTCGATGAACTTCCCTGAACCGGTTATTCAGCTTGCTGTTGAACCGAAGACGAAAGCCGACCAAGATAAAATGGGTATCGCGCTGCAAAAGCTGGCTGAAGAAGATCCAACGTTCCGCGCGCACACGGACGAAGAGACAGGTCAAACGATTATTGCCGGTATGGGTGAGCTTCACCTCGAGATTCTCGTTGACCGTATGCTTCGCGAGTTCAAAGTAGAAACCAATGTGGGTAAACCGCAGGTTGCTTACAGAGAAACATTCCGTGCAGCTGCGAAAGTGGAAGGCAAGTTCGTGCGCCAATCCGGTGGCCGTGGTCAATACGGACATTGTTGGGTGGAGTTCGAGCCGCAAGAAGCCGGCGCAGGTTTCGTATTCGAAAGCAAAATCGTGGGTGGTTCCATTCCTAGAGAATACATCGCCCCAATTCAAGCAGGTATCGAAGAGTCGATGAAAAACGGCGTTATCGCCGGCTTCCCGCTCGTTGATATCAAAGCGACCGTTGTCGACGGTTCTTACCACGATGTTGACTCCAACGAAATGGCGTTCAAAATCGCAGGTTCGATGGCCCTTAAAGCCGCCAAAGACAAATGTAAGCCGGTGCTGCTTGAGCCAATCATGAAGGTAGAAGTTACTGTACCTGAAGAGTACATGGGCGATGTTATGGGTGACCTGAACTCCCGCCGTGGACGCATCGAAGGTATGGACAGCCGTCATGGCGCGCAAATCATTCGTGCCAAGGTGCCTCTGTCGGAGATGTTTGGTTACTCCACAACACTTCGTTCCAGAACACAAGGTCGCGGTGTTTACTCGATGGAAATCTCGCATTATGAAGAAGTTCCTAAGTCCATTGCGGAAGAAATCATTTCCAAGGGCAAAGGCGCTTAATAATAAAATTATCAGCTAATTTTAAGGAGGAATCGTTTAAATGGCAAAGGCTAAATTTGAACGTAATAAACCGCATGTTAACATCGGTACAATCGGTCACGTTGACCACGGTAAAACAACTTTGACTGCAGCTATTACGACAGTTCTGTCGAAAAGATACGGCGGTGCCGCTGTAGCGTTCGACCAAATCGATAAAGCTCCAGAAGAGCGCGAGCGCGGTATCACAATCTCCACAGCTCACGTTGAATACGAAACTCCAAACCGTCACTACGCACACGTTGACTGCCCAGGCCACGCCGACTATGTTAAAAACATGATCACAGGCGCAGCGCAAATGGACGGCGCGATTCTCGTAGTATCCGCAGCTGACGGCCCTATGCCGCAAACGCGCGAGCACATCCTGCTCTCCCGCCAAGTAGGCGTACCTTACATCGTCGTATTCCTGAACAAATGCGACATGGTTGAAGACGAAGAGCTGCTGGAACTGGTTGAGATGGAAGTTCGCGACCTGCTCAACGAATATGAGTTCCCAGGCGACGACACGCCGATCATCCGCGGCGCAGCTCGTGAAGCTCTGCAAAACCCAGACGGTCCTTGGGCCGACAAAATCGTTGAACTGTTCGAGCAAGTCGACACTTACATCCCGACTCCAGAACGCGACACTGACAAGCCTTTCCTGATGCCAGTCGAGGACGTATTCTCGATCACAGGCCGTGGTACGGTTGCTACAGGCCGCGTAGAGCGTGGTACAGTTAAAGTACAAGACGAAGTTGAAATCGTTGGTCTGAACGAAGAAACTCGTAAATGTATCGTAACTGGCGTAGAGATGTTCCGTAAATTACTCGACTCCGCTCAAGCCGGCGACAACATCGGCGCCCTGCTGCGCGGTGTTGACCGTAAAGAAATCGAGCGTGGACAAGTTCTGGCGAAAGTCGGTTCCGTTAAACCACACACGAACTTTACAGCTCAAATCTACGTTCTGACTAAAGAAGAGGGTGGCCGTCATAAGCCTTTCTTCACAGGCTACCGTCCACAGTTCTACTTCCGTACAACGGACGTAACAGGCATCATCAACCTGCCAGAAGGCACTGAGATGGTTATGCCAGGCGACAACATCACCGTTACGGTTGAACTGATCTCGCCAATCGCCATCGAGGAAGGCACTCGCTTCGCGATCCGCGAAGGCGGCCGTACAGTAGGCGCAGGCGCCGTTGCAACGATCCAAAAGTAATTCGCTTCATATATATAGAAGAAACGCTCACTGCTTTTGCGGTGAGCTTTCTTTTTTGTGCAAATGCCCGACATTTTCCTTGCTTTTTGTTTTTATTTTTTATATAATAGTGAACGTTGGTCTGTGACGTTGCGATGATGCGAGAGGTTGCTGACACACCCGGCTCCTTTGCCATGAACCAGGGTGTCAGGGGATTTTCGCGGAGTATGTCCGATACTAAATTGGGCGATAGAAGGAGGGACTTATATGGCAAAGCAAAAAATTCGTATCCGTTTGAAGGCGTATGATCACAGAATTATCGATCAATCCGCTGAAAAAATTGTGGAAACCGCCAAGCGTTCCGGTGCAGGTGTATCCGGTCCGATTCCGCTTCCAACTGAGAAGCAAATCATCACGATTCTTCGTGCGGTTCACAAGTACAAGGATTCTCGCGAGCAATTCGAAATGCGGACGCACAAGCGTCTTATCGATATTGTGAATCCTACACCGCAAACGGTCGATGCTCTCATGCGACTGGATCTGCCGTCTGGTGTAGACATCGAAATCAAACTGTAATACCCACATTAGAATGCACGTTTAGGAAGGAAAAGAGGTGTCAACGATGAAAGGTATCTTAGGAAAAAAGCTTGGGATGACGCAAGTGTTCACAGCTGACGGTAACGTTGTGCCAGTGACAGTCATTCAAGCAGGACCATGCGTAGTTCTTCAAAAGAAAGATGTGGATAACGACGGTTACGAAGCGATCCAGATCGGTTTTGATGATAAGAAAGAAAGAAACGCCATTAAGCCAGAGCTGGGCCATGCGAAAAAAGCAGGAGCAGCCCCTAAGCGCTACATTAAAGAAGTTCGCGGCGTTCAGTTGGCTGATTATGAAGTTGGCCAGGAACTGAAAGCGGATCTGTTCGCAGAAGGCGAATTCGTTGATGTAACAGGTACTTCCAAGGGTAAAGGCTTCCAAGGTAACATCAAAAGACATAACCAATCCCGTGGACCTATGGCGCACGGCTCCCGTTACCACCGCGGTCCAGGTTCGATGGGTTCGATTCAAGCGAACCGCGTACCGAAAGGTAAAAACCTGCCAGGTCATATGGGTCATGAAACCGTAACTTTGCAAAACCTTGAAGTGGTTAAGGTGGATGCAGAGCGCAATGTTTTGCTCGTTAAAGGCTCCATTCCTGGACCTAAAAATAGCTATGTCAGCGTGAAATCCGCTGTTAAAAAGTAAGAAAGGAGGAATAACTGATGCCAAAAGTAGCTTTATATAACGTATCCGGCGCACAAGTAGGCGAAGTCGAGCTTTCCGACGTTGTTTTCGGAATCGAGCCGCACGTACACGCGCTTCATCAAGCTGTTGTTTTGCAACAAGCATCGCTGCGTCAAGGCACGCACAAAACAAAAGGACGCTCCGAAGTTCGCGGCGGCGGACGTAAACCTTGGAAACAAAAAGGTACAGGTCGCGCTCGTCAAGGCAGCATCCGCGCTCCACAATGGAAAGGCGGCGGTACGGTATTCGGACCGACACCTCGCAGCTACGGCTTCAAACTGCCGAAGAAAGTTCGCCGTTTGGCCATCAAATCGGCTCTGTCTTCCAAAGTGATTGCCAGCGAAATTATCGTTCTGGATCAGCTTCAGTTGAACGCTCCGAAAACGAAAGACTTCGCAGCGATCCTGAACAACCTGAAAGTAGAACGCAAAGCACTTGTTGTGGCAGCAAGCCATGATGACAACATTGCGCTCTCCAGCCGTAACATCCCGGGCGTGAAATTCGTCGCTGCAGACGGAATCAATGTTCTGGACGTTATGCTGCATGACAAGCTCATCATTACGAAAGACGCTGTACAGAAAGTAGAGGAGGTGCTTGCGCAATGAAGAACCCACGCGACATTATCAAGCGCCCGATCATCACTGAGCGTACAAGCGATCTGATGGCTAACAAAAAGTACGTATTCGAAGTGGATATCCGCGCGAACAAAACGGAAATCAAACAAGCGATCGAAGCGATCTTCAAAGTGAAAGTAACGAGTGTAAACACACTGAGAATGCCAGCTAAGCCTAAGCGTTACGGTCGTCACTTCGGCTATACTTCCGAATGGAAGAAAGCCATCGTCGCCCTGAGCCCTGAGAGCAAGGAACTGGAATTCTTTGAAACGGTATAACATTCATTTCTAAAGTAAGGAGGGACTCAGAGTGCCAGTAAAAAAATATAAACCAACCTCGCCGGCCAGACGTGCTATGTCGGTTTCTACTTTTGAAGAAATCACTGCGTCAACACCGGAGAAATCGTTGCTTGCTCCTCTTTTCAACAAAGCGGGCCGCAACAACCAAGGTAAAATTACGGTTCGTCACCAAGGTGGCGGACATAAGCGTAAATACCGCATTATCGACTTCAAGCGGACGAAAGACGGAATACCAGGACGCGTTGCTACGATCGAATACGATCCAAACCGTTCGGCGAACATCGCCTTGATCCACTACGTAGACGGGGAGAAAAGATACATTCTTGCTCCTAAAGGTCTGAAAGTGAATGATCAAATCGTTTCCGGTCCGACGGCAGACATCAAAGTGGGCAACGCGCTTCCTCTGGAGAATATTCCGGTAGGTACAGTTATCCACAACATCGAGCTGAAACCTGGCAAGGGTGGACAAATGGTTCGCGCTGCAGGCACAGAAGCTCAGCTGCTCGGTAAAGAAGAGCAATACGCAACGATCCGTCTTTCTTCCGGTGAAGTTCGTAAGGTACTGAAAGTTTGCCGCGCAACGATCGGTTCCGTAGGCAACGAAGACCACGAGCTCGTGAAAATCGGTAAAGCCGGCCGTAACCGCTGGTTGGGCAAACGTCCAGAAGTTCGCGGCGTTGTCATGAACCCTAACGATCACCCACACGGTGGTGGTGAAGGCCGTGCGCCAATCGGACGGAAGTCGCCAATGTCTCCTTGGGGCAAGCCGACGCTCGGTTACAAAACCCGTAAAAAAGGCAAAGCATCCGACAAATACATCGTACGCCGCCGTACGAAGTAATCAAATTTATAATCGCGAGGTTCATGGAAGGGAGGTTCATCAATGGGACGCAGCTTGAAAAAAGGTCCGTTTATTGATGGCTATTTGCTGAAAAAGGTAGAAGACTTGAACACTTCCAACAAGAAAGTCGTTGTGAAAACCTGGTCGCGTCGTTCTACAATTTTCCCGCAGTTCGTTGGCCACACTTTTGCGGTATATGATGGTAAAAAACACGTGCCGGTGTACGTTACGGAAGATATGGTTGGACATAAGCTCGGTGAGTTCGCACCAACTCGTACTTACAAAGGCCACGACGACGATAAGAAAACAGGAAAACGCTAATTGCACTTTTGATTGAGAGGAGGTACTACCATGCAACAAGCTAAAGCAGCTCTGAACCATGCTCGGATTGCTCCTCGTAAAGTTCAACTGGTTATCGACCTGATTCGGGGAAAAGCGGTAGGCGATGCGATTGCAATTCTGCGTCACACGCCGAAAGCTGCTTCTCCAATTCTGGAGAAACTGCTGAACTCTGCGATCGCCAATGCAGAGCACAACTACTCCTTGGATACAAGCAAGCTGGTGATCAGCCAAGCATATGTAAACCAAGGGCCGACCATGAAACGGTTCCAACAACGCGCAATGGGTCGTGCAAGCCGCATCAACAAACGTACCAGCCACATTACATTAGTGGTATCTGAGAAATAAGGAGGGATAACGTGTGGGTCAAAAAGTCAGCCCGGTAGGACTTAGAATTGGTATTATTCGCGATTGGGAGTCGAAATGGTACGCATCGGATAAAGAGTACGGAACGCTGCTGCTCGAAGACGTCAAAATCCGCGAATATTTGAAGAATAAATTGAAAGATTCGGCTGTGTCCCATATCGACATCGAGCGTGCCGCTAATCGCGTCAACGTTACGATTCATACTGCGAAACCAGGTATGGTCATCGGTAAGGGCGGAGCAGAAGTTGAAGTGATCCGTAACCAGATCGCTAACATCTCCAACAAAAAGGTTCACATCAACATCTCTGAAATCAAAAATGCCGATCTCGACGCGATTCTGGTCGCTGAAAGCATTGCACAACAGCTGGAGCGCCGTGTGTCTTTCCGCCGTGCAATGAAACAAGCGATTCAAAGATCGATCAGATCCGGAGCCAAAGGTATCAAAGTTGCAACCAGCGGTCGTCTTGGTGGCGCCGAGATCGCTCGTACGGAAGGATATAGCGAAGGAACCGTTCCACTTCATACGCTTCGCGCAGACATCGATTACGGTACTGCAGAAGCTCATACCACATACGGACGTATCGGTGTGAAAGTATGGATTTATCGTGGAGAAGTGCTTCCGCCAGCTAAGAAGAAAGCTCAGCCGGAAGGAGATAACTAATCATGTTAGTACCAAAGCGTGTAAAGCATCGTAAAGAACACCGCGGCAGCATGACCGGTCGCGCTAAAGGCGGCACGGAAGTGTCCTTCGGCGAATTTGGTCTGCAAGCGCTGGAGCCGGCTTGGGTAACGAACCGTCAAATCGAAGCCGCTCGTATCGCCATGACCCGTTACATCAAACGGGGCGGTAAAGTATGGATCAAAATTTTCCCGTCCAAGCCAATTACGCAAAAGCCGCTTGAAGTTCGGATGGGTAGCGGTAAAGGTAACGTGGAAAAATGGGTTTGCGTAGTAAAACCCGGCAAAATCATGTTCGAGCTTGCTGGCGTTAGCGAAGAAATCGCTCGCGAAGCGATGCGTCTTGCCGCCCACAAGCTTCCGATCAAAACGAAGTTCGTCAAAAGAGACGAAGTAGGTGGTGAAGCAAATGAAGGCTAGTGAATTCCGCAACTTAACCA
Organism: Paenibacillus athensensis; assembly: GCF_004514475.2. Taxonomy (GTDB): domain Bacteria; phylum Bacillota; class Bacilli; order Paenibacillales; family NBRC-103111; genus Paenibacillus_AL; species Paenibacillus_AL athensensis. Next base: position 39,778 of record NZ_MYFO02000022.1, read on the forward strand.
CTGCTGAAATCGAGCAAAAGGTCAACGGATTCAAGGAAGAGCTTTTCAACCTCCGTTTTCAACTAGCTACCGGTCAATTGGACAACCCGACTCAAATTCGCGATCTGCGTAAAGAGATCGCTCGTGCCAAGACTGTTTTGCGTGAAAGAGAATTGGGGATCGGTTAACCAAATCTAGAAGGGAGGACTCGCAATGGCTGAACGCAATGAGCGTAAAGTGCAAGTCGGTAAAGTAGTCAGCGACAAAATGGATAAGACCATCGTCGTTGCTGTTGAAACCTACAAAAAACATGATCTCTATCACAAGAGAATCAAATACACGAAAAAATTCAAGGCCCATGATGAGAACAACCAAGCCAAAATCGGCGACACGGTGAAAATCATGGAAACCAGACCGATTTCCAAGGACAAACGTTGGAGACTGGTTGAAATCGTGGAAGAAGCAGTAATTATCTAAACATTTCAGGCATGAACCCCGAAAGGAGGGAATACGATGATTCAACCATTATCTCGTCTGAACGTAGCTGACAACTCCGGTGCGAAAAAGCTGATGTGCATTCGCGTACTCGGTGGTACAGGACGTCGGGTAGGCCATATTGGTGATTTGATCATCTGTTCGGTAAAAGAAGCAACACCAGGCGGCGTTGTCAAAAAGGGTGACGTTGTAAAAGCAGTTATCGTTCGTACGAAGAGCGGTGCTCGCCGTAAAGACGGTTCCTACATTTCTTTTGACGAAAACGCAGCGGTAATCGTGAAGGACGACAAGAGCCCTCGCGGTACGCGGATCTTCGGACCAGTTGCTCGCGAACTGCGCGACAGAGACTTCATGAAAATCGTTTCGCTGGCTCCGGAAGTTATCTAATTGAACGGCCAAGATATTGCTTACGAAGCAGCTTTCATGTGAAAGCTTGTAGGAGGTGTACAAGACAATGCCAAGAACAAAAAAGAGACTCGAATCTCATAACAATAAACTGCACGTGAAAAAGGACGATACGGTTTTTGTAATCACCGGCAAAGACAAAGGGAAAAAAGGCCGCGTCATCGCAGCTTACCCTCGTGAAAACCGCGTATTGGTCGAAGGCGTGAACATGGTGAAAAAACATGCGAAACCTTCCCAACAAAATCCGCAAGGCGGCATCCTGAATCAGGAAGCTCCGATCCACGTTTCGAACGTGATGCTGATCGATCCGAAAAGCGGCAAACCTACTCGCGTAGGCTACAAAGTATTGGATAACGGTAAAAAAGTTCGCGTAGCGGTGAAATCCGGCGAAGTGATCGACTAAGCAAAAAGCCAGGAAAGGAGGCAACTGAAACATGTCTGCAAGAATGAAAGATCGGTATTTGAACGAAATTACACCAGCGCTGATCCAAAAATTCAACTACACTACAGTCATGCAAGTACCTAAAATCGAGAAAATCGTCATCAACATGGGTGTTGGCGAAGCGGTTTCCAACTCGAAGGTGCTTGACACAGCTGTTGAGGATCTGCAAAAGATTTCGGGCCAAAAGCCTGTTGTCACTAGAGCAAAAAAATCCATCGCGGGCTTCAAACTCCGTGAGAATATGCCAATCGGCGCGAAAGTGACCCTGCGCGGCGAGCGTATGTATCACTTCCTCGATAAGCTCTTCAACGTTGCGCTTCCTCGCGTACGTGACTTCCGCGGTATTTCGAACAAAGCTTTTGACGGTCGTGGCAACTACACACTGGGCCTGAAAGAGCAGTTGATCTTCCCGGAAATCGAATACGATCAAGTGGATAAAGTGCGCGGTATGGATATTGTTATCGTAACTACAGCGAAAAGCGACGAAGAAGCTCGTGAGCTGCTGACGCAACTCGGTGCTCCATTCGTGAAATAAGTTGTCAATCGTACCTTTTCAGGAGGTGGAAAAACCAAGTGGCAAAAACTTCGATGAAAATCAAGCAACAGCGTGCTCCGAAGTTTAAAGTGCAAGCCTATACTCGTTGCGAGCGTTGCGGCCGTCCGCATTCCGTGCTTCGCAAGTTTAAAATTTGCAGAATTTGTTTCCGTGAATTAGCATACAAAGGTCAGATTCCAGGCGTGAAAAAAGCGAGCTGGTAATCATCCTATTTTCGGGAAGGAGGTTTACACACAATGGTCATGTCAGATCCTATTGCAGATATGTTGACTCGCATCCGTAATGCGAACATTGTTCGTCACGAGACCGTCGAGATCCCTGCTTCGACAATCAAGCGGGAAATCGCAGAAATCCTCAAAAAGGAAGGCTTCATTCGTGATGCCGAATACGTTGAGGACAACAAACAAGGTATCATTCGTTTGTTCCTGAAATACGGTTCGAACAATGAGCGCGTTATTTCCGGTTTGAAGAGAATCAGCAAACCTGGTCTGCGCGTTTACACGAAATCGCAAGAAGTTCCTCGCGTTCTGGGCGGTCTGGGGATTGCTATCATCTCCACGTCCAAAGGCGTTATGACGGATAAAGAAGCTCGTCAATCCAAAGCAGGCGGAGAGGTTCTCTGCTACGTCTGGTAATACAATCGTAATTGAATGGAGGTGCAAACATGTCTCGTATTGGTCGCAAGCCAATCACCATTCCAAGTGGTGTTAACGTAACGCTTGACAATTCCCTGATCACGGTTAACGGTCCTAAAGGTACGCTGAGCCGTGAGCTTCATAAAGATATGAAAATTAATGTTCTGGAGAACGAGATTTCCGTTGAGCGTCCTTCCGACAACAAGCTGCATCGCTCCCTGCACGGTACGACACGCAGTGTCGTGGCCAACATGGTTAGCGGCGTAACGGAAGGCTTTTCGAAATCCCTCGACCTCGTAGGCGTTGGTTACCGCGCAAACAAAAGCGGCAACAAGCTCGTCCTGAACGTAGGCTACTCCCATCCGGTTGAAATCAACCCGGAAAACGGCATCGAATTCGACGTTCCATCCAACACGAAAATCATCGTGAAGGGGATCGACAAAGAACTCGTTGGCGCAACAGCTGCAAAAATTCGTGCCGTGCGCGAACCAGAGCCGTATAAAGGCAAAGGTATCAAGTACGAAGGCGAACGGATCCTTCGCAAAGAAGGTAAAGCCGGTAAGAAAAAATAAGATCGCTAGATCTTCGATAGAAGCTTGGGCTTCCTAACTATTGACGAAAGGAGTGCAACTCTCATGATTACAAAAGGCGATAAAAACAAAGCCCGTCTGAAAAGACACCTTCGCGTTCGTAAGAAAATCGAAGGAACAACGGCTCGCCCGCGTTTGAACATTTTCCGCTCCTCCAAGCATATGTACGCGCAAATCATCGACGACGTGCAAGGCGTCACCATCGCGTCCGCTTCCACTCAAGACAAAGACCTGAAAGGTCAAGTAGAGAATGGCGGTAACGTAGACGCTGCTCGCAAAGTCGGTGAACTGATCGCGCAACGTGCGAAAGAAAAAGGTGTGGAAAAGGTCGTTTTCGACCGCGGCGGATATTTGTATCACGGACGTGTGCAGGCTTTGGCCGACGCAGCTCGTGAAGCAGGACTGGAATTCTAAGAAACCTATAAGGAGGTAAACGACTTGCGTGTAGATCCCAATACTTTAGAACTCACTGAAAAAGTTGTGAATATCAATCGCGTAGCTAAAGTAGTAAAAGGCGGACGCCGCTTCAGTTTCAGCGCACTGGTTGTCGTTGGTGACGGCAACGGTTGGGTTGGAGCTGGCATCGGTAAAGCATCCGAGGTTCCGGACGCCATTCGCAAAGGCATTGAAGATGCGAAAAAGAACCTGATCCACGTTCCTATCGTGGGTACATCGATTCCTCACCTGGTTACTGGCCGTTTCGGCGCAGGACGCGTTCTGCTGAAGCCGGCTTCCCAAGGTACAGGCGTGATCGCCGGCGGCCCTGTCCGTGCGGTGCTTGAGCTTGCAGGTATCGGCGATATTTTGACCAAATCCCTTGGTTCTTCCAACTCCATCAACATGGTTAACGCAACGCTTGAAGGACTCAGCCGCCTGAAAAGAGCGGAAGAAGTCGCTAAGCTCCGCGGTAAATCGGTTGAAGAGCTGCTGGGTTAAGGAGGGGTACACATGGCTAAAAAATTAGAAGTTACCCTGAAACGCAGCTTGATCGGTCGTCCAGAAACACAACGCATCACTGTGAAAACGCTGGGCCTGCGCAAGCTGCACCAAACGGTTGTTCATAACGACAACGCGGCAATCCGCGGCATGGTCAACCAAGTCAGTCATCTCGTTGAAGTGAAAGAAATCGAAGCATAAATAGCTAACATTCAGAATTAGAGGAGGTGTGCAACGATGAAGTTACATGAACTTAGCCCTGCAGAAGGCTCCCGCCAATCTCGTAAACGTGTAGGTCGCGGTACGGGTAGCGGCATGGGTAAAACAGCGACTCGCGGTCATAAAGGTCAAAATGCACGTTCCGGCGGGGGTGTTCGTCCCGGATTCGAAGGCGGACAAAATCCGTTGTACCGTCGTTTGCCTAAACGCGGATTCAACAACCGCTTCCGCAAAGAGTTTGCTATCGTAAACCTGGAGGAACTGAATAATTTCGCAGCTGGTACCGAGGTAACTCCGGAAGTATTGCTGGAATCCGGTATTGTCAAGGCTCCTAAAGATGGAATCAAGATTTTAGGAAACGGTGAAATCACAGTAAAATTAACCGTTAAAGCGAATAAGTTCTCTCAATCAGCCGTTGAGAAAATCCAAGCTGCCGGCGGTCAAACCGAGGTGATTTAATGTTTAATACCATATCCAACATCTTCAAAGTAGAAGATCTGCGCAAACGGATATTGTTTACATTACTGGTGCTGATCGTCTACAGAGTAGGTGCCTTTATTCCGGTGCCTAACATTAATACAGATGTTTTGAAACTCCAAGACCAAGCGAATCAAAGCGACGTCTTCGGGCTGCTCAACACCTTCTCCGGTGGGGCGCTCTTTCAATTCTCCATCTTCGCGATGGGAATTATGCCTTACATTACGGCTTCCATTATCGTCCAGCTGCTTTCGATGGACGTCATTCCGCGTTTTGCGCAATGGGCGAAGGAAGGCGAAGTAGGCAGAAGGAAATTAGGTCAATTCACGCGCTACGGCACGATTGTACTCGGTTTGGTTCAGGCGTTCAGTCTTTCGGTCGGCTTTAACCGTTTGTACACAGGTCTCGTTGTAGAGCCTAGCTTTACCACCTATGCTTTGATCGCAATTGTGTTGACAGCAGGAACGTCCTTCCTGATGTGGCTTGGAGAGCAAATCACCGAGAATGGGATTGGAAACGGTATTTCCATTATCATCTTCGCGGGTATCGTCGCAGCGATTCCACGGGGCATTCAGCAAATTTACAAAACGTTGTTTACGGATGCCAGTGGTGCTTTGTTCTTGAACATTGTGAAGATTGTCCTCATCCTGCTGGTCGTGATTGCGATCATCGCCGGGGTCATCTTCGTTCAGCAAGGCGTGCGTAAAATTCCTGTTCAGTATGCCAAACGTGTTGTCGGTCGCAAAATGTACGGCGGTCAAACGACGCACATTCCTTTGAAAGTGAATGCTGCGGGCGTTATCCCGGTCATCTTTGCCCTGTCGCTGCTCGTATTTCCTCCCACGATCGCAAGTTACTGGAGAGGTAATGTCGTGGCCGACTGGATCATCAACAACCTGAGCTACACAGCTCCGCTGGGCATGGTGCTTTACGTGCTGTTGATTATCGGTTTCACCTATTTCTACACGTTTGTTCAAATTAACCCGGTTCAAATGGCGGATCAGATGAAAAAGAACGGCGGCTACATTCCGGGCATTCGCCCAGGCAAAACAACCTCCGTCTATCTGACTCGCGTAATGACCAGAATTACGCTTTCCGGCGCGCTGTTCCTGGCTGCGATCTCCATCCTGCCGATGTTCTTCGGACAGCTGGCGGGCTTGCCAAACTCCGTTCGGATCGGTGGTACTTCATTGCTGATCGTAGTAGGCGTTGGTCTTGAGACGATGAAGCAAATCGAAAGCCAATTGATCAAGCGTCATTACAAAGGGTTTATCAATAAATAGCAAATAGGTTCTGATGGGGCGTTTCCGCGACATCGGCACCTATTGTGCTGTTCGTATGGCCGAGTGCGATGGGAGGGAGTCAAAAGGTGAACGTAATTTTTATGGGTCCTCCTGGTGCAGGCAAAGGTACGCAGGCGGAAAGAATCGTGAGTGAATTTCAAATTCCTCATATCTCGACCGGCGACGCGTTTCGTCTGGCGATGAGCCAAGGCACGCCGCTTGGCGTCGAAGCGAAGGGATATGTCGACAAGGGACTGCTTGTTCCGGATGAAATCACGAACGGCATTGTGAAAGAACGGCTTGCCCAGCCGGATTGCGAAAAGGGCTTTTTGCTGGACGGTTTCCCTAGAACCATCGCGCAGGCAGAAGCACTTGACCAGATCTTGCAATCCTTGGACAAAAAGATTGAGCTCGTGCTGAATCTGGCCGTCGATCGCAGCTACTTGCTGCCGCGGCTGACCGGCCGCAGAATTTGCAAATCTTGTGGTTCTACCTATCATGTGGTCTTTAACCCGCCGAAGCAGGAAGGCGTTTGCGATAAGTGCGGCGGCGAGCTGTACCAGCGTTCAGACGACACCGAGGAAAAAGTCGGTACCCGCCTGGACGAGTACACGAACAAAACAGCTCCGCTGCTGGAGTACTACCAAAAGACGGAAATGTTGCGTGAGGTTAACGGCGAACAGGATATTGATGCGGTAACCGCACAGATCAGCTCACTGTTGAGAGGATTAGCGTAATGATCATTTGTAAGTCCGAGGTTGAACTGGACCTTATGCGAGAAGCAGGTCGGATCGTAGCTGAGACGCACCGCTTGCTGGCAAGGGCGATTCGTCCGAACATTACAACGAAAGAACTTGATCAAATCGCTGAGGAATACATTCGCAGTCAGGGAGCGACTCCATCTTTCAAAGGCTACAACGGTTTTCCCGGCAGCATTTGTGCTTCTGTCAATGAAGAATTGGTTCACGGCATTCCTGGTTCACGGAAGCTGGCGGAAGGCGACATTATCAGCATCGATATCGGCGCCAAGTACAAAGGCTACCACGGCGATTCCGCTTGGACATATCCGGTCGGCGCCATTTCGGAAACGGCACAGCGTTTGCTGGAGGTTACTGAAAAGTCGTTGTATCAGGGCATTGCCCAAGCAAAGCCGGAAGTAAGGCTCTACACGCTTTCGCATGCGATTCAAACCTGTATTGAAGATGCGGGCTTCTCGGTCGTTCGGGAGTATGTCGGACACGGCATTGGCACTGAACTCCATGAGGAGCCGCAAATTCCGAATTACGGCGTGCCGGACAAAGGACCTCGCTTGAAGCCGGGTATGGTGTTAGCCATAGAGCCGATGGTTATCGTTGGAGAGAGATTCGTCAAAACGCTCGAAGACGACTGGACGGTTGTCACGGAGGACGGCACTTGGTGCGCTCATTTCGAGCATACGGTTGCGATTACAGCCGACGGCTACGAAATCTTGACGGTATGCAAGGATTAGGTGAGCTGCATGGATAGGCAAATCCCCGAAATCGGTCAAATCGTAAAGGTGCTTCGCGGCAGAGACCCCGCTCCTTATGCCGTCGTGGTCGGACTTGTGGATTCGCGCTTTGCGCTTCTGGCGGACGGCGCTTCCCGCAAATTCGATCAGCCGAAAAAGAAGAACCTGATTCATCTTCAATTGCAGAACGCGATCAGCGCGGAAGTTGCAGGCAGCATCCAGGAAACAGGTCGTGTTACCAATGCCAAGTTGAGGTTTGCGATTGCCAAATTTTTGGACCATCTGCAAGCAGAAGCACATGAGAAAGGAGAATGACTGTGGCCAAAGAAGATGTAATTGAAGTAGAAGGTACAGTGATTGAACCTCTTCCGAATGCAATGTTTAAGGTTGAATTGGAAAATGGTCATAAAATTCTAGCCCACGTTTCCGGCAAAATCCGTATGCACTTTATCCGCATTTTGCCAGGCGACAAGGTTACCGTAGAATTATCGCCTTATGATTTGACAAGAGGCCGTATAACCTACCGATTTAAATAAATGTTCGGCTTATAAGTAAGTTACTCTCTCAAGGCGTATGCTTACGAAGCAAGTTTTCTAACGAAAACGCAACATGGTGCTTACGATATCTTAAGGAGGGGTTCGAAGTGAAGGTAAGACCGTCTGTCAAGCCGATTTGCGAGAAATGTAAGGTTATTCGTCGCAAAGGCAACGTAATGGTTATTTGTGAAAATCCGAAGCATAAACAAAAACAAGGATAAAAGGAGGTGCACCTTTAAATGGCTCGTATTGCTGGAGTTGACTTACCGCGTGACAAGCGCGTCGTCATCGCTTTGACTTACATTTTCGGCATCGGAAACACGACTGCGCAAAAAATCATTGATACTACAGGTATCAGCGCTGATACTCGCGTGCGCGATCTGACGGAAGACGAAGTAAGTAAAATTCGTGACGTCATCGACAAATCGCTGAAAGTGGAAGGCGATCTGCGTCGTGAGATCTCCCTGAACATCAAGCGTCTGATCGAGATCGGTTCCTACCGTGGTCTGCGTCACCGTCGCGGCCTGCCTGTTCGCGGACAACGCACGAAAACAAACGCGCGTACCCGTAAAGGTCCTCGTCGTACTGTAGCGAATAAGAAGAAATAATAAAGGGGGTTAGAGCACATGGCAAAACCTAAAAAGGTAGTTCGGACGAAACGTCGCGACCGGAAAAATATCGAGTCTGGCGTAGCTCACATTCGTTCTACATTCAACAACACGATCGTGACAATTACAGATCCTCACGGCAATGCGATTTCTTGGGCTAGCGCCGGTAACCTGGGCTTCAAAGGTTCCCGTAAAAGCACGCCTTTCGCAGCGCAAATGGCCGCTGAGTCCGCAGCAAAAGCAGCTATGGAACATGGGATGAAAGCAGTTGAAGTGATGGTGAAAGGACCTGGCGCCGGCCGCGAAGCAGCAATTCGCTCTTTGCAAGCTGCGGGTCTGGAAGTTAACCTGATTAAAGACGTGACTCCGATCCCACACAATGGTTGCCGTCCTCCAAAACGTCGTCGCGTATAATTCAGGGGTCACTTTGTAGTATAAATATCGCAAAATCGTGAATAATGGTTTTGAAGGATAGGCATACTAACAAATTTTACCTACGTATCCAGAGGAAACGACGTGTTTGAATGGAGGGTACATTTCATGATCGAAATTGAAAAGCCAAAAATAGAAACTGTAGCTTTGAGTGAAGACGGCTCCTATGGCAAGTTTGTCGTAGAGCCGTTGGAACGGGGCTACGGTACCACGTTAGGAAACTCATTACGTCGTATCTTGCTGTCCTCCTTACCCGGAGCAGCGGTGACCTCCGTCCAAATCGATGGCGTTTTGCATGAATTTTCGACGATTCCCGGCGTGCTTGAGGATGTTACGGAAATTATCCTTAACCTCAAGGGTTTGTCGCTGAAGATTCACTCCGATGAGGAGAAAATTCTTGAAATTGATGCTGAAGGCGAAGGGCCGGTAACGGCTGCCGATATCCGCGGCGATAGCGATGTGGAGATTCTTAACCCGGATCTGCATATTGCCACGCTCTCTGCAGATTCTCGTCTTCACATGCGTATTCATGCGAATCGCGGCCGCGGCTACGTGCAGTCGGACAAAAACAAACGTGAAGACCAGCCGATCGGCGTTATTCCGATCGATTCGATCTACACGCCGATTACCCGCGTCAATTACAGCATCGAAAATACGCGTGTTGGCCAAGTAACCAACTACGACAAGCTGACGCTTGAAGTGTGGACTGACGCCAGCATTCGTCCTGAGGAAGCAGTCAGCCTGGGCGCCAAAATCTTGACGGAACACCTGCTCTTGTTTGTCGGTTTGACCGATGAAGCGAAGGATGCCGAGATTATGGTAGAGAAGGAAGAGGACAAGAAAGAAAAAGTGCTCGAGATGACTATCGAAGAGCTGGATCTTTCGGTCCGTTCCTACAACTGCCTCAAACGTGCCGGTATTAACACCGTACAAGAGCTGATTACCAAAACCGAAGAAGATATGATGAAAGTGCGTAACCTGGGCCGTAAATCGCTTGAAGAAGTCCAAGAGAAGCTCGAAGAGCTCGGATTGGGCCTGCGCACCGAGGAATAATCCAGACAGAAGGAGGTTAACGAAATGAACTACAAGAAACTGAATCGTGATTCCAGCTCGCGTAAAGCATTGTTCCGCGACCTGGTAACCGATCTGTTTATCCATGAACGCATTCAAACAACCGAAGCAAAAGCAAAGGAACTTCGTTCGATCGCCGAGAAGCTGATTACGCTGGCGAAACGCGGAGACCTTCACGCTCGCCGTCAGGTGGCTGCTTTTGTTCGCAGAGAGGCAGCTAACGAGAACCAAGACGCGATCCAAAAGCTTTTCTCCGAATTGGCTACTCGCTACTCCGAGCGTCCAGGCGGCTACACGCGCATCCTGAAACTGGGACCGCGCCGTGGCGATGCAGCGCCTATGGTATACTTAGAGCTGGTAGATCGGGCATAAAACGGATGGGAAAGGGTGGACGGAATCATTGATTCTGATGAAGCCCTTTTTTTGCAGTCTTCACGGAATTGATGGCTCGCGGGGGAGTGGCAGTGAGAAATTTACGCTTTATCATCAGCTATGACGGCACCGCCTACTGCGGGTTTCAAATCCAACCGAACGGCGTGACAATTCAAGGTGAAATTGAGGCGGCGGTCTTCAAGCTCACCGGAGAATCGGTCAAGGTGATCTCATCCGGTCGTACGGACGCTGGTGTGCACGCTCGCGCGCAAGTCATTAATTTTGTGACTCAATCGGCGATACCGCTGGAACGTTGGTGCTTGGCGCTTAACGGCCGGCTGCCGAATGACATTGCCGTTTTGCATGCGGAAGAAGTTCCGCTGTCGTTTCATGCACGCAGAGCGGCCAAACGTAAAACATACTGCTATACCATTCGGAGGGCGCGTTTCCCTGATATCTTTCACCGGCACTATGAATTGCATCATCCGAGAAAGCTCGACGTGGAAGCTATGAGAGAGGCGCTCCCCTGTCTGGTGGGCGAGCATGATTTTACATCGTTTTGCACGGTAAGAACAGACAAGGAAATTCGGGTGCGTACGGTATTTGAGGCCTACTTGGAAGTCCAAGAGGAACGGCAATTCGGTACGGAAGCCAACGAACAGATACGGATATTTCTGACGGGGAACGGCTTTTTGTACAATATGGTTCGCATCGTAGTGGGTACTTTGCTGCAAATTGGCGAGGGCAAACGCAGCAGTGGCGATATGAAGCGTATTCTCGAGGCCTGTAGCCGGAAGGCGGCGGGACCGACAGCGGAGGCGGTCGGGTTGATGCTGTGGCATGTGGAGTATTAACATCCATAAATTTTGACTTGATTCTGCAACTCATCTATTGTACAATATTAATTGGCGTTTCTTGATCGGCTACCCCACGGCCCCGAGGTCCTGAAGCTGCCAAACATCCATCACATGCAAGACAACGGATATGATAACGAAGATGTAACGTGATATATTTAGGAGGATTAAGCATGCGTACCACATATATGGCGAAGCCAAATCAAGTTGAGCGTAAATGGTACATTGTTGACGCTGCGGGTCAAACGCTTGGCCGTCTGGCCAGTGAAGTTGCCAGCATCATCCGCGGCAAGCATAAGCCGGAATTTACTCCGCACGTAGATACCGGCGATTTCGTAGTCGTCATCAATGCATCGCAGATCAAATTGACAGGCAAGAAATTGACTGACAAGAAATACTATCGTCACTCCCTGTATCCGGGCGGTTTGAAAGTTACAACAGCTCAGGATATGCTGAACAACAAGCCGGATCGCATGATCGAACTGGCTGTACACGGTATGCTGCCTAAGAACCGTCTGGGCGACAGCTTGAAAACCAAGCTGAAAGTTTATGGCGGCGCTGAGCATCCACACCAAGCACAACAACCTGAAGCTTGGGAACTTCGCGGATAATATAAAGGGAGGACTGTTTTGTGGCACAAGTTCAATACTATGGAACAGGTCGTCGTAAACATTCGGTAGCGCGTGTGCGCCTTGTACCGGGTGAAGGACGTATCGTTATCAATAAACGTAATCTGGATGAATATTTCGGTCTGGAAACGTTGAAGCTGATCGTTAAACAACCGCTGAACCTGACAGAAACTCTGGGCAAATACGATGTTCTCGTTATTGCTCACGGCGGCGGCATCAGCGGACAAGCTGGAGCCATCCGTCATGGTATCTCCCGCGCACTGCTGAAAGCAGATCCGGAATACCGCGGCTCCTTGAAAAAGGCCGGCTTCCTGACTCGCGATCCACGCATGAAAGAACGTAAGAAATACGGTCTGAAAGCTGCTCGTCGCGCACCTCAATTCTCGAAACGTTAATACGGCCATACGGCCTGAGATCAAACCTTTTCTGCAATTTGCCGAAAAGGTTTTTTCTTTTTCACCAAAAAGCCCCGAGTTCATAAGATAAAGGGTGGATCGATCGGGAGAAAAAACCAAAATGAGAAAAAGTCGTTGAAGTTTCCTGCTGACTGCTTTATAATAAAGCTAATTCATACGACGGAAGTCGGATTTAAAAAACTTAAAGGAGGATTCCATTATGAATTTATTTGAAAAAGAAGCTTTTGTAGCGAAAGCCGCCGAAGAATTCGAAAATCAACCCCCCGAAGCCCTGCTGCGTCTGGCTATTGAAACCTTTCCGAAATTAACATTGGCTTGCAGCTTCGGCGCTGAAGACGTCGTGCTTGTTGATATGCTGCAAAAGATCAATCCCAACGTAGATATTTTCTATTTGGATACGAACGTCCATTTTGCTGAAACTTACGAAACCAGAGACCGCTTGGAGCAGCACTATGGGACGAAATTTGTGCAAGTATTGCCTAAGCTGACGCTGGAGGAGCAAGCGGCCCAATTCGGCGACGAGCTCTGGAAGACCGATGCGAACCAATGCTGCAATATTCGAAAAGTGGATCCGCTGACCGACATCCTCAGAAACTACGATGCCTGGATTACCGGCATCCGCCGCGATCAAGCGCCTACCCGCGCCAATGCCAAAAAAGTCGAATACGACGTGAAGTTCGGCCTGATTAAATTCAACCCGTTGGCCAACTGGACCAGCGAGGACGTGTGGAACTACATCCGGGCTAATGATGTTATTTACAACCCGCTGCATGACCGCAACTATCCGAGCATTGGCTGCGAGCACTGCACGCGCCAGGTAGCGGAAGGCGAAGACCCGCGTGCAGGACGCTGGTCGAATACGGACAAAACAGAATGTGGACTGCACAAATAATATCGGTACGGAGGTGACCCCTCATGTCGAGGATTCTCCCGCATGGTGGCACGCTGATTAACCGTCTTGTTCCCGAGGAACAAAAAGAACAAGCGCTGCAGCAAGCAGCAGCTTTGAAGCAGCTGCGTGTGAACGCTTGGACGATATCCGATCTCGATTTGATTGCAGTAGGCGCTTTCTCTCCACTTACAGGATTTATGAACGAAGCAGATTACAATTCGGTTGTCGAATCCATGCGTTTGGCGGACGGTACGGTTTGGAGTATTCCGATTACGCTGGCTGTTGCGCCCGAGGTTGCCGCTACGCTACATGTCGGTGAAGCAATTGCGCTTGTCGGCGAAGAGGATAACGTGGTGTACGCGACAATGGATGTAAGCAGCATTTATCAGGTTGATCACAGCAACGAAGCCCTGAAGGTGTTTAAAACCGATGATAGGGCGCATCCGGGCGTCAGCAAGCTCTTTTCTCGTCCTTCCACCTATATAGGCGGTTCGATTGAGCTGCTCAATCGGCCGAAGCCCAAGAAATTCGAGGCGTTTTATTTTGATCCTAGTGAAACGCGTCGCATTTTTGCCGGGAAAGGCTGGCGGACGGTGGTTGGATTTCAAACCCGCAACCCGGTTCATCGGGCGCATGAATACATTCAGAAAGCGGCGATGGAGATCGTTGACGGACTGTTCCTCAATCCACTGGTAGGCGAGACCAAATCGGACGACATTTCCGCTGACGTACGCATGAAAAGCTACCTGGTGCTGCTCCAGAACTACTACCCGGCCGATCATGCCTTTCTGGGCGTATTCCCTGCAGCGATGCGTTACGCCGGCCCGCGTGAAGCGATTTTCCATGCAATGGTGCGCAAAAATTACGGCTGCACCCATTTCATCGTTGGTCGCGACCATGCCGGTGTAGGCGACTATTACGGCACGTACGAGGCACAGGAGATTTTCAGCAACTTTACGGCAGAAGAAATCGGTATTACACCTTTGTTTTTCGAGCATAGCTTCTATTGCACGAAATGCGGCAGTATGGCTTCGAGCAAGACGTGTCCGCATGACAAGTCGATGCATTTGCATTTGTCCGGCACGAAGGTCCGCGCGCTGCTAAGAGGCGGAGAGTGCCCGCCGCCGGAATTTACGCGTCCTGAAATCGCCGCGGTGCTGATTGAAGGGATGAATGAGCAGGAGATGCAGCTGTAGGCGGTTAAGCATATTTGTCCACCCTGTCCCATATAGATGTTACAGAGTCTATGGGGAGCTGAGGTGGATTTTTTTTATGCGGAAAAGAAAAACAAGGCTGGTTGTATGGCTGACCCTGCACAGTGGCTTGAAGCTGGCGCTGTCGGTCCTGCTGCTTGCTCTCGTGGTGTTCATCTACAGCTACGAGCTGCCGGCAACCAAAACCTGGACGGAATGGACCTTGCCGTTATCGGGCAAAACGATTGCGCTGGATGCCGGTCACGGGGGGGCGGACGGCGGAGCGGCAAGCAAGGAAGGCGTTATTGAAAAAGACATCAATCTGGCCATTACCTTATACCTGCGCGATTATTTGCAGCAGGCCGGCGCGGTCGTCATCATGACCCGCGAGGAGGACAAGGATTTGGCCAATAGTGATACGAAGGGGTACAGCAAGCGCAAAACGGAGGATTTGCTCAAGCGCGCAGAGCTGATTGATAACGTGAAGGCCGATCTTTTTGTCAGCGTGCATTTGAACAGCATTCCTTCGCCCAAATGGCGCGGAGCGCAGACGTTTTTTTACCCGAATCATCCGGACAACGCCAATCTGGCTGCTTTGATTCAAGACGAGCTCAAGCGCAATCTGGAGAATACCGACCGGATCGCCAAGCAAGCGGACAATCCGATTTATTTGTTGAAAACGCTGAAAATTCCTAGCGCGCTCGTTGAGGTTGGTTTTCTCTCCAACCCCGAGGAAGCGAGATTGCTCGCCAACGAAGCATATCAGAAAAAAGTCGCTGCGGCGGTATATCAAGGCATTTTGCGTTACGGATCGGGAGAAAAAGTGGGATCTTAGGCGATTTATGATATAATATACCCGCATGATTACTTTGTCCCGTTGAGGTGTAGCAATGATAACGAAAGAAGAGCTTGTCAAAGCGGTCGAGCCTTTGATCGATCCGCAATATCAACGCAGCGTGTCGCAGTTGAATCTGGTGCGGGACGTCATGTTGAAGGAGGACAGCGTTTCCCTGACCTTTGTCGCTACGGTCGATGACGAGGCGTACCGCGAAGACGTACGCAGCCGTATTGAAGAAGCGCTTCGCGCGCAAGGTGTGGAACAGACGCATATCCGCTTTCGCATGATTACCGACTTCGAACGGAAACAAATAGAAGAAGCGCTTGAAGGGATGGCTCGTCAGCAGCAGGCAGCGCCACAAGCGGCTCCAAAGGCTTCGGTGCTCGATCCTGCATCGGGCGTGCAATTTATAGCGATTGCCAGCGGCAAGGGCGGCGTCGGCAAATCGACGGTAACCGTCAATCTGGCGGTAGCGCTGGCGCGGCTGGGCAAGAAGGTCGGCATCGTCGACGCCGATATTTATGGGTTCAGCATCCCGGACATGATGGGTATAGAAGATCGTCCGCAGATTGTCGACAATGCGATTCAGCCGGTTGAACGGTTTGGCGTTAAAGTCATCTCGATGGGCTTTTTCGTTCAGGATAATGCGCCTGTCATTTGGCGCGGTCCGATGCTCGGCAAAATGCTGCGCAATTTCTTCAACGAAGTTAACTGGGGCGATATCGACTATATTTTGCTCGATTTGCCGCCGGGAACGGGCGATGTAGCGCTGGACGTGCATCAGATGATCCCGCAAAGCAAGGAAATCGTCGTGACGACTCCCCATGCTACAGCTGCGTTCGTAGCCGCTCGCGCAGGCGCGATGGCCGTGCAAACGAATCACGAAATTGTCGGTATCGTGGAGAATATGGCTTATTATGCATGCAAAGCTTGCGGCGAAAAGGATTACGTGTTCGGCCGAGGGGGCGGCGCCAAGCTGGCCGAAGAGCTGAACGCCGAGCTGCTGGCCCAGCTTCCGCTTGGAGCGCCGGACAACCATGTTTCCGAGCCGGATTATGCCCCTTCCGTCTACAAAGCGGATTCCACGACAGGCAAGCTTTATCTTGAGCTGGCAGAAGCCGTGTTGAAACAAATAGACGTTTAGCCGATCGGGACCCGTCTGATTGGCGAACAACAAAGAGGACCGGAGCGTAGCCTGCTCCGGTTCCTTTGCGTTGAAGGCGGGTTGGGATTTAATTTGAGCCATCGCTGTCTTCATTGTTTTTTTGTTTCTTTTTGCTTGAGTCGCCATCGCTCGATTCGGAGTTAGAGCTGTCTTCTTCTTGTCCGGAGCTTTGCTGCTTCTCGTTGCTGCCGGAGGAATCCTCGGAGTTGCTCGACTCCTTGTTTTGCTGCTGGTCCTGACTGCTTTGACTTCCGCTTTGTGAACTCGCTTGTTTCTGCTGCTGTTGCTGGCCTTGCGCCCCGCTAGGCAATTGCTCAGGCCGGCTTTGCTGCTCAATCGCCGCTTTCAGCAAATCGACCATTTGAGCCCTGAACAACGGGCTTTGGATCGCATCCTGCATGACCGTCATCATTTGCTGGCGGTAGGCAGCCGTTTTCATCGTATCCAGCACCAGCTTTTCATAATCGGGATTTTTCATCACGTCGACCATGTTTTTTTGATACTCGGGATCCTTCAACAGCTCTTTAAACATCTGCTTTGTGTCTTTCTGGATCGCTTTGGCGAAATCCCCCGCGAATTTCGGGTCCTTCATCATATCTTGCAGAAATTTATTGTTCTCCTGGGCCGTCAGCACATCCTTAACCGCCATTTGCAGCTGTAGCGATTCATTGGCGGACAGCAGCTTGATCTGAGACTGACCGGCCATGCCGTTAGCGCCGACATCGCCGTTCATAATACTGCGGTTAACCAGACTAATCGCTTTTTTCCCGTCCTCCGACTTGAGAATATCGAGCACCATCGTCTTTGTTTCTTTGTAATTCATTCCTTGGGACTGTCCCGCAGAAGCAGAGTTGTCCGTTCCGCAGGAGGAGAGAAGCAGGGGAAGTGCAGCAATCACGGTCAACCAGGGCCATTTTCTTATCGAGATCGGCAACATGGCAGCATACTCCCTTCGCTGGCTTAATAGGTGTAGTATGTGAGGATCGAAGCAGATTATGACCGCCATTCATTGGCTTTTTGCCTGAAACGTTGGTACAATTAACTATTAGATTCGACTGATGGAGGTTTTCAGCTTGACGCTGCGTAAATGGTTTCATTTGTTCTGGACAACGCTGGTGCTTGGCATGGGCGTTTCGATTCTGGTCGGTTTCGGACTGCAACTGTCCGATAAGGAATTTTCGGTCATTTGGGCTTCAGGTGGTGTGGGTTTCAATTTGATTACGATGGTGCAGGGCGGCGCTATTATCAGTATTTTGAGCCAAATGGGATTTTTCTCTTATTTGATCGTTCGCATGATTGCATTGGGTATTTTCCGTAAAAAAATCATCTGGGACTACGCGCAAATTTTGCTGGTCGCTATAACCTTGTTCGAGCTTGTACTGATTCGCACGATGAATTTTGGTGATTCCGGAAGCTGGCTCGGGTATGCGGTCCTGCCGCTAGTACTGCTGGTCGTTTCGCTGGCTGTCTCTTATTGGAAGCAAAAGCTGACGAATATGCACGCTTTTATTCCCACGTTGTTTTTCATGGTGGTTGTTACCGTGCTGGAGGCCGTGCCGGCGCTGAAGCTGAATAATGCCGCTTCGACCTTTTATATGTTTGTACCGCTGCTCGCCTGCAATGCGTACCAAATTTTGATTTTGCATAAAATGGTCGAAAAGAAAAAGAGCTAATCACTTAGCTCTTTTCTCTTGCTCTAGCCTATTCCACTTGCAGCATGGCTTGATCCTCGACCAGCTTGTTGTCAATTTGCGCCTGCTTCATCAGATCGCTGACGCTGACGAACTCATAGCCCTTATCGCGCAGTTGGTCAATAATTTGCGGCAGCGCTTCATGGGTTTGTTTGCTGGAATCGCTGGCATGCAGCAGGACGATGTCGCCGGGGTGAGCCTTGGAAACGACACGCTCCACGATATGATCGACGCCCTTGTTCATCCAGTCGAGCGAATCCGTATCCCATTGAATGACCGTGTATCCGAGCTCGCCGGCAATGCGCAGCACACGCTTGTCGAAATCGCCATTAGGCAAACGAAGCAGCTTGGGCGGCGTGCCGGCAATTTCAGTTAAGATTTGATGTGCGGTAGAGATTTGCTTGCGGATCTCTTCATCGTTCATTGAGCTGTAGTTCGCATGCTTGTGGCCGTGGCTGCCGATTTCAAAGCCATCCTTTTTGATATGCTGGACAATGTCGGCGTGACTTTGGCTCCACGGTGAAGAGAGGAAAAATGTCGCTTTCTTGACGTTTTTGTCCTCCAGCACCTTGAGGATGGGGGCGGTGCGCTTATCGCCCCAGCTGATATCGAAGGTCAGGGCAATCACTTTTTTGTCCGTTTGCACGCTGTAGACGGCTGCAGGCTCTCCGTTGGAGAAAACGGAGACGTTCTTTTGCTCGGAGTAAACAATGGCGCCCGCAAACAATACAGCCACGACGATAAAAATGGCTTGCTTGAGCTTTTTGCCGTTCAGCACCCAAAAATAATTCACTTGTCCGGAAGACCTCCTTCGCGCCCTACTTGCCGGTAAGGCTTGTTTTCATTAATACTAATGTATGCTCGTACACAGCCCAGTTATGCCATTTCAGTATTTCAGCTTGAGGAGGGAACCGTATGGATTTTCGCGGCTTGTTTGCACATTTTAAGGAGATGAAGCATTACTTTATCGTGGTGCTGCTTGTGTTTACAGCAAGCTTGTATTTGGGATGGCAGTTCTCGGGGCAATACGCCTCGTTCCTCGGCGCGCAGGTTAGCGGCTTGCAGGAGCTGGGAGATAAGCTGGGGGCTAGCAAGCATCCGCAGCTGATGTTTTTTATTGTCATCTTTTTGAATAATGCATTGAAATCTATTTTGATCGTTTTTCTCGGTCTGTTGGCCGGCGTGCTGCCGCTGTACATGCTCGTCACCAACGGTATGGTGCTCGGTTATGTGCTGTCTTTGCAGCACAGCGACAATCTGCTCATGCTGATCGTAAAAGGCATTTTGCCTCATGGCATCATTGAGCTGCCGATGGTCATGCTGGCATGCGCCTATGGATTAAAGCTCGGCATATTGGTCGGCAAATCGATCCTGCAAGTCTTTGTTCCGAATGACAAAAAAACGGCGCGGCGCGAACTGCGGCGAGTTTTTAACCTGACTTTGCCGCTTTGCGTCTTGATTACGGGCGCGCTGCTGGTGGCTGCGGCAATTGAAAGCTCGCTGACGATGTGGCTCGTCGGACAATAAAATTTTTGAAATATCGCGTCATAAATTTGGCAAAATCTGAGCATAACAGTAAAGCAGTCGGGAGCTTTCGTGCTGCATTTACAGTCGAGAGGGGTTTTGATGGGGTTATGCTCGGTTTTTTGTTCAATGAAAGGGAATGCAGAGAGTTAGATTACGTGCTTCGTAAAGAATTGGATGAAATGCTTTTTGACTTAAACGACAAGCGCATCGATCAGGAGATTAAAGGAGCTATTGAATCCAGATACAAAGTGATCTTTCGTATGTATGCCCGCCTGGCGACACCCAAAGAAATTTCTAAATATGCGCGAAACAGGAGCTTGCATTGAGCTCCTTTCAAAATTCTGCAGCAAGACGCTTGACTTTCCGGGACAAGTTATGATACTTTATAATTCGCTGCTTCAAGAGCGGCAAAGTTTGCAAGTTTCATGACAGAATTCACAAAAAATGACGCTTGCAATTGCACAGTTATCTGTGATATATTATAAAAGTCGCCGCTAAAACGGTGGCGCAATAATAATTGCTCTTTGAAAACTGAACAACGAGTGAAGAAGCACAACGGTCGCGCAAGCGACCACAACAAGAGATTGCAAAATCTCGCTAGCAGTAAATTTTGAGCTATTGAGCTTAACAATAACGGACAAGCGATTGTCCACACCTTATTGGAGAGTTTGATCCTGGCTCAGGACGAACGCTGGCGGCGTGCCTAATACATGCAAGTCGAGCGGATTCTTTCCTTCGGGAAAGGGTTAGCGGCGGACGGGTGAGTAACACGTAGGCAACCTGCCCTTGAGATCGGGATAACTATCGGAAACGATAGCTAAGACCGGATAGCTGGTCTCTCTGCATGGAGAGATCATGAAACACGGA
>NZ_MYFO02000023.1 GCF_004514475.2 Paenibacillus athensensis
AAGTGCCGTAAGGTATGGAGCTGACGAATACTAATCGGTCGAGGGCTTAACCACAACACAAGCAACACTCACGCGTAACACAACGACTTGTTTCGTATCTAGTTTTCAGGGAATACCGCAAGGTATTGGACTGACTGTTTGGTGATGATGGCGGAGGGGACCCACGCGTTCCCATCTCGAACACGACCGTTAAGCCCTCCAGCGTCGATGGTACTTGAACCGCAGGGTTCCGGGAGAGTAGAACGTTGCCAAGCAGAACTTCATATTCCCTGATAGCTCAGTTGGTAGAGCACTCGACTGTTAATCGAGTTGTCACAGGTTCGAGTCCTGTTCGGGGAGCCATACGGCCCGTTGGTCAAGGGGTTAAGACACCTCCCTTTCACGGAGGTAACAGGGGTTCGAATCCCCTACGGGTCATAGCTTTTGCTAATAGCGTTCAAATGTGGAGGCTTAGCTCAGCTGGGAGAGCATCTGCCTTACAAGCAGAGGGTCGGCGGTTCGATCCCGTCAGCCTCCACCATATGAATTCTTTTCAACGATCAGCATAGTTTGATCCAGTGAAGGGAATTCTATAAATACGATAACGACGCGGGGTGGAGCAGCCCGGTAGCTCGTCGGGCTCATAACCCGAAGGCCGCAGGTTCAAATCCTGCCCCCGCAACCAACCTTCTATCTAACCAATAGTAAAGGTCATCAGTTAACGCGGAGCCGTGGTGTAGAGGCCTAACATGCCTGCCTGTCACGCAGGAGACCGCGGGTTCGAATCCCGTCGGCTCCGCCATTTTTTTTGCAAGAGCCATTAGCTCAGTCGGTAGAGCACCTGACTTTTAATCAGGGTGTCGTAGGTTCGAGTCCTACATGGCTCACCATTTATGCGGTCGTGGCGGAATTGGCAGACGCGCACGGTTCAGGTTTTAACGCGCCTCGAATCTAATGTGCTCATTGCCCGTGAAGTCGCACCAGCATTAGCTTTTCCCGGTGAGGTCACCGCGTAAAACTCGCGTGTCCCGCACCAAACACTTGATTTTGAGCCAAAGTTTTACGCGCCCGCTTTTGTCAGAGTTTGGCGCGATAAAGGTTTGACGCGGCTCTTGTGTCGAGATTACCTCGACCGGGCAACAGAGTCAAGTTACAATTTTATATGCGGTCGTGGCGGAATTGGCAGACGCGCACGGTTCAGGTCCGTGTGGGCTAACCCCCCGTGGAGGTTCGAGTCCTCTCGACCGCATCATACCTAAAGTGAAACCCTTCGATTTAATTGAAGGGTTTATTTTTTTAGATTTACATGGATGGGGGCATAGTTATGTAGTTCATTTAGAAAAAAATCTAGGGGATTTTTTCTGTTACAGAGAGCATTTACTTTCTGTCGGAAAGTCTTTTCCATATGAAGGAAGATGTTTCTTTTTGTCGAATAGAAAATCAGAGACAAAAACTAGGAGCTTACAATTATGAAAATTTATGACGCTGCAATACTAGCGGTAAAGGAACTAGGAGGGGCTGCCCGCCCTGAGGAAATATTAGAAGTCATTCACAAAAATGGTTGGTACCAATTCAATACTTCAAATGAAATAGGAGTTCTTACTCAATCAATTAGACGACATATGAAAGGGTATATCGGAGTTCAAGCGGCTAGAAAAAGATATTTTGAAAAGCGTGGTGATCAGTACTCCCTTTTAGCACAAGAAGAAAAGAGTATTGCTGCAAAACAAGCCGATCCGAAGCCTGATTGGAAATTGAAAAGGGAAGAGTATATTGATCAAATCCGCAACGCATTCCAACGCGATCAATTATCTTTATTTTTGGGAGCTGGTGTTTCAACTTCTGCTGGGTTTCCAAGTTGGGATGCACTATTGGAAAAGCTGAATGATGCAGTTGTAAGACAAATGAATACAAAAAAGTTTGGTGGAAAGCTATGTGTAGCTTCAGTAAGTGAAACAGATAAGCATTTGATGGCTAATTTGCTCAGTAAGCTTAGAGACGAGTCTCCTATAATCAATGCATTTTTCTTAGAATCAACAATTAATTCTCGTTCAGCAATGTCAAAATACATAAGAGAAGCACTTTATGGTAGACGAAGAAGAGCGTATTCCTCTGGCACTCTGGTCTGGCTAGCGAAACTTTGTAATCACCGAGGGAAATATCGAATTCGTTCTGTAGTTACTTTTAATTACGATGATCTATTAGAGCAGCATTTAGCTGATGTGCCTGTAGATCACATGCCTGTATTTAAGGAAGATGATGAGATCAATCCTAATGTATTGCCAATTTTTCATGTTCATGGTTATTTGCCTCAACACGAAAGCAAGCATGATGACTTAGAAGAAAATTTAATTGTTTTTAGTGAGCAGGCATATCATACTGTTTATACAGATGCCTATTCGTGGTCAAATATAACTCAGATGCACATATTAAAGGAAAACATATGCTTGTTTATTGGGCTTTCAATGAGTGATCCAAATATGAGACGAATTTTGGATATATCATCACGAAGGAACTCAAGCAAAGTAAAGCATTTTGCATTCATGCAAAGGTTAGATTTGGAAGTTGAAGAAGATCAATTTAAGGAATTAACTAGCAGTTTATCATCGGAGCTATTAGATGCATTTATTGATGATTTCCATTTATCACGGGAAAGATCATTTGAGAAACTAGGTATTCGTATTGTATGGTTCGAAGATCATGATGAAGTTCCAGATTTGTTGAAGGAAATTGTTGGTTGAAATACAGAAGGAGGAATTTGCATGGAGTTTAATGATAATGAGATTAATGCAGAGCCTACAAAAGAATTTTTCATTAATATGCTCGTAAAAGATATTCCGCTTATTAATGCAATTCAAGATTTGATAGACAATTGTGTGGACGGAGCAATTAAATTGCGTCCTGTTGGAGACTATTCCGATCTATACATTAAGTTAACTGCAGATAGTGAGAAATTTGAGATAGAAGATAATTGTGGCGGATTTTCTGCACACATCGCAAGAAACTACGCTTTCAGATTCGGTAGACCCGAAGATGCGCCTGATTTGCCTCATTCCGTGGGTAGATTTGGTGTGGGGATGAAACGGGCATTGTTTAAGATGGGTAAGTTAATATGCATTAAATCTATTTGTGATGAGTCCAAATTCAAACTAGATATCAATATAGATGATTGGAAGCGGAAAAAAGAATGGACTTTGGAATTTTCAGAATTGGAAGAGAGTAAGCAATTACAGCCGTTTGGTACGTTCATCCGTGTTAGTAACTTAAATGAAAATGCTGCAGAACAATTTAGTTCCAGTCCATTCATTACAAACTTGATTAAAGAAGTCAAAACTTCTCATGAAACAGTTATAGAAAAAGGTTTGCAAATTTATATTAACGGTATTTTACTCGAGCATGTTCCCGTTGAGCTATATTTTTCAGATGAATTAAAACCTGCATATGTTGAAGAAGAAGTAAATGGCGTTAACATGAGGATCTACACAGGTATGACAAAAAGAGGAACCCCGCAAGAGGCGGGTTGGTATATTTATTGTAATGGAAGGTTGTTAGTTGAAGCTGACAAAAGTGAACTAACTGGCTGGGGCAATGGGCATAGTTTATTTCATAATACTTTCGCAATGTTTAGAGGGTACATTTTCTTTGATGCAATAAAGTCTGAACTATTACCGTGGAATACCACAAAAAATGGGATTGACAGCGATTCGAAACTATTTCGCTATGCTCAGCAGAAAATGTTAAACATGATGCGACCGGTTACGGATTTTCTTAAGAAAATTAAAGATAATCCATACGGGGATGATGAGGATTCTGAATATGAAATTGAAATGAATTACACCGAAAAACTTGATAAAATGCGAACCCAGAGAATATCAACAATTGATATTACAACTTTAAAATCTGTATTTCAGGCACCTAAATTAAAAATCGTGAGAAAACCACTTACTCAAAAAATTCAATATAATAAACCTATTGAGGAGATAGAAAAAGTCCGAAGCAGTTTAAATGCTACGAGTTTGAAGGACTTAGGAGAAAAGACATTTGAATACTTTTATCGAATGGAGTGCAAGTAGATGGAGGAGGTAACAGAAAAAAAATCAAGTTATGAAAGAATAAATTACAGTATTCGTCCCTCTAAAGCGATTGAACGTAAAATGCTGTGTGAATCTTTTAGGAAATTGGATGAATTTGCTGCCCTTGAAACGTATAGGTACATTGGTTTTGGTTCAACTTTTTTTAGTGATTTTATTTTATTTCATAAAAACCTAGGCATAACGAACATGATAAGTATAGAAAAGGACATTGAAAATCAAGAAAGATTTGAATTTAATAAACCATTTAATTGTATTGAAATGGAATTCGGGTTATCAAAAGAAGTTCTTCCCACTATTGAATGGTACTATAAAAGTATAATATGGCTAGATTATGATACACAAATAAATGAAGATGTGCTCACAGATTTAAATACAATTTTTTCAAATATCATATCTGGTTCTATCGTTGTGATTACCTGTAATGCACATTACCGACCAAATCAGGCATATCATGTAATGAAAAAGAATTTAAATAATAGAATGCCTCACTACATTAAAGAGGATGACTGTGAGAACTGGAAAGCAGCCTTACGTACAAGGGATATTATGTATGACGAGATCGTATCCGTTATTAATACAAGGAATATTCCCAGAAGAACTGGAAACAAATTTGTCTTTCAACAACTTTTTAACTTTCACTATTCAGATGGTACAAGGATGATAACATTTGGGGGCATTTTTTTTGAAGAAGGGGAAAAGGAGAGGTTTGAAAAGTGTGGGTTCTCCAGACTTCCATACATAAGAACTGAAAAAGACCCCTTTTATATTGAGGTTCCGAGTTTAACAATTAGAGAAATCAGAAACTTAGACTCACAGTTACCTAATGAAAACTTGGCGGACGTAATGTTACCTGGAGTAAAGTCTGATGATATTCGAAAGTACTCAGAGAATTATAGATTTTTCCCTACATTTTCTGAAACAGATCTCTAGCCGCATCCTGAGTCAATAGTCTAATCCCTTCTGGGTAATGACGGAGGATTAGGCTATTCTTATGAAAAATAAGAAATGCACCCGACCTTTGTGGCTACTCATGTCTGTACAAGGCTCAAGGCCCGGATGTAAAGCTATGTTGTAAGGATTACAATCGTAAGCTTCATATACATTGGCCGTTATTTTCGCTGAATCGCAAATAAAAGCGGACAAATCGGTGAAGTCTACATGGGTCTGCCAAGAACTTGGTGTAAACTCTATTGAAGCGAATCCCCCGAGGGGGATTTCGTGCATTTATCGCAGTTGGTGGCGAATACGGTCGGGAAAAAACATCGAGAGCTGAAGCAGCATCTGGCCCCAGTTCTGGACACGGCCTGTCCATTTGCGAATAACGTCCATCGTCGCCAAATAGAGCATTTTGAG
Organism: Paenibacillus athensensis; assembly: GCF_004514475.2. Lineage (GTDB taxonomy): Bacteria > Bacillota > Bacilli > Paenibacillales > NBRC-103111 > Paenibacillus_AL > Paenibacillus_AL athensensis. The sequence goes on from NZ_MYFO02000023.1 coordinate 5,427, forward strand.
GAGCACTTCATCCGTCGGGAAGATGCTTTTGCCTTTCGTTACTTTGCGCAGCTGCCGGTGGTAGCTCTCGATCATCATGTTGGTCGTGTAAATCAGCTTGGGGATTTCCGGCGGGTACTTGAAAAAGGTGGCTAGCTCCTCCCAATTATTCCGCCAAGAGCGTACAATCAGCGGGTATTTACTGCCCCAGACCTCTTCAAACCGATCCAGTTCGAGCAGAGCTCCCTCCTCGGTGGCTGCCTTGTAAATCGGCTTCAGATCTGCGGTAACTTTTTTCAGGTCCTTATAGGAGACGTACCGGGTAGAATTACGAATTTGGTGAATGATGCATTTCTGGATTTCCGTCTTCGGGTAGCACGCGGCAATCCCTTGGGAGAAGCCGCTCAGGTTGTCCACACAGAGGATCAGGATGTCCCGAACACCGCGGTTTTTCAAGTCATTGAGTACACCGAGCCAGAACTTGGCGGATTCATTCTCGCCGCTCCACATGCCCAGCATGTCCTTGTTGCCATCCAGATCGATGCCGATGACCATGTACGCCGCTTTGTTCACAATGGCTCCGTCTTGCTTCACTTTAAAGTGAATCGCATCCATATACCACGGCGTACACGCTCTGCAGCGGCCGATTCTGCCACTCCTTGATCAAGGGCACAATCTTGTTGGTCACATTGGAGATGAGCGTCGGTGAAAATTCGATGCCATACAGATTTTGCAGATGATCCTGAATGTCGCGGGTACTCACACCCTTGGCGTACAGGGCAATGATCTGATCTTCGATACCGGTCCGGTTACGTTGGACTGATGCTTCTTCACGACCACAGGCTCGAACTCACTCAACCGGTCACGTGGCACGGTAATTTCTGGTTCGCCGTATTCGCTGACGATGTTCTTCTGCCTTTTGCCATTAAGGCTGTTCGGTGTTTTGGCCTTCACTTCGTGCTTCTCATAGCCCAAATGTGTGCCCAGTTCCGCCTCCAGCATCTCCTGAATCGTTTCCGCGAACAGATCTTGCAACGCGTTCTGGGCACCCTGCGCCGTCACCAACTTGTTCTCCTTGATGAACGCTCTCAGTTGCTCTTTGCTCCACAGTCCCATGTGTACTCCCCAACCTTTCGTATATCTTTATTTTACTGGGTTTTGAGAGATTACACACTTTATTTTACAGACTCTTCTTCATCGTGGCTGAGCTTGTCATGCGCTTTGCAGTCTGACAGCCGCCATACGGCCCGCACCCCGCTCCGGAAGCCGCGCGCGGTGCGGAAAGAAGCAAAGCGGGCGGTACGCTCGAACGGCTCATGAGCGAGATCCAGCGATGCCAGCTACTCCTACTTGACGAGTGGGGCTATATCCCCGTCGACATGGATGGCTCGCAGCTGCTCTTTCAGGTGATTGCGGACAGCTATGAAAGCCGTAGCCTCGTCATTACGACGAATCTGGAGTTCTCCAAGTGGGGATCGTCTTTACTGATGACCAGATGGCTGCGGCGATGATTGAGTGTTTGACGCACCTGGGGCACATGCTCGTTTTCGAGGGCGAAAGCTACCGAATGAAGCATGCTCTTATGAAAGAACGATAAAAAAATTCCCCACGATGATGGGGAAAATGCACGATTTTTTTTGAAGGAATACAAGCTTTACTGAGGATCGTGTAGTTGAATACGAAGCTGTGAATATATCCATTACCGTCTTTTCCAGTTCTGCCTCATCTTCATTTTCAACTGTTATAGGTTTGTAGTACTAAGTACTGCTGGCAAGTCCAGAATCCCGCAGATTGCTAATACCGAGTACTTGTGCGAATTATTGCGAACATGATCAGGCGGCTTGCTTTAAAATTTCGTAGTGAGATTGCCCTTATGTAAAGTTCTCTCCAATTTTTCTTCAAGGAATCTATTTCTATAAAAGCGGTAGTAGGGGTTGAGAGGATCGTATTCAACTGCTTTTGAAAAATGTACTTCTGCACTTTTATAGTTCTTAAAGAAACTTTCACACAACAAACAAGCCAAATTAAAATGTACTTCTGCATCGTTCTCATTGATCTCTAATAATTTTTTGAAATGCTTCCTTGCACCATTGTAATCATTAAAGTGTTTCCACAGTAGTGATGCAAGATTAAAGTGCCCTTCTTGTTGTTTTGGGTTTATTGCGATACCTTTTCGAAAATGTTTTTTAGCATTGTTGTAATCCTTGTATACAATTTTAAGCAAGTTTGCATAATTAATATGGGTTTTTGGATTATTAGGGTCTGATTTAAGTGAAATTTCATAAAGTTGTTTTGCTTCATCGTATCGTCCGCACTGAGATAATAAATTTGCGAAATTATAATTGAGTTCCGGGTCATGAGGTTCAATTGATAATCCAATGTTGAAATATTTAAAAGCACCTTCAATATCTTCTAACTGATGTAGCAAGCAGGCGAAATTATTGTGAGAGTTGATGTCATAAGGATCTATCTCAAGAGCTTTTAAATAAAGGTCACGTGCACCTTCATAATCATGATAAGGTTCTTCAGTTAACATGGCTGCTAGATTTGTGTATGGAGTAGTTACATCAGGATTTAGCTCTATAGCCTTTAAATAAAATTTTTTTGCTTCATCGTATTCTTGATAAGAATCTTGTGCAAGTATGTATCCTATATTTCCATAGGCCTCACCTAAATCGGGATAATCCACTGTCAGTTTTTCAAAATAACTTTTTGCCTTTTTTAGCTGCTTTCTTTCAAGAGCAAGATGTGCTCTTAGAAGATTAGCACCCAAATGATTGGGGTGCAAGTTCAATATAGTCTCTAAGGCAACATCTTGTTCTTCTTCATCTTTTATTTTTGAGATCTTTGATAGGGATACTAGTATGTCTTTATCTTGAAAACCGATTTCATTAATAACATGGCGGTAATTCCCTCTTTTCAACTCGTCAATATTTATACATCTCATATCTCTAATGGTTTGGATAAACTCGCCGAGATTACGTCGAATTTGTTCGATTTCTTTTAATTCTTGATGATAGTTAATTACATCTAAAGGATCGTGTTCGGAAAGTTTTTGTTTAGATTGTTCAAACATGAGTTTCCAATGTTCAACATAATGTAGCCCACCATTCATACCAAAAATTTTTGCATCATCAAGTATAATAGGTAGAATTCTCTCAGTGTAATTGTCATCCTTAATGAACTCTAAAGCTTCATACATACAATTTTGCGATTTTAAATAACCATCAGAAATTAGCATTAGGACGTAGTCTGAAGTACGAACTTGCTTCATAAATTCTTTTATACTTTTTTTATAATGGAGATCTCTAATATCTCTTTTTAAATTTAACCCTATTGATAGAAAATCTTTATCTATCCCATCAGCTATATTTTTATCCTTCCAAGAGTAAGAAATAAATACTTTAGGCTGAGTGTTAGCTAACACTGGTTCACCTCCATGAAGTAAATAGGAAAACCTTAATAAAGAAAGTAATACACCAGGCTTTGGGCTACAATGTATAAGTTGAAATTATATAAAAAAGGTTATTAAAAATTAATTTAGTTGTGCAAATAGGTTTAAATTATTCGGATCAATGCTTGGCCCCATTGAAATACGAATGGTTTGTCTTATTTCTTCAAGCGATTTTCCCATTGCCTGCAAAACATGACTGGGTTTACTTGAGCTACAAGCTGACCCTGAAGAAAGTGCAGCAAATTTCGATAACTTCTTCAAAAGAAGCTCATTATTTACCCCTTTAAATTGCACGCTGAGAATCCCTGGGAGTTTTTCTTTTGTGTCATGATTAAAAATAACTTTCCCCGATAGGTTAGTTTGAAGAATTTCTGTTAGAAGTGTTTCTAGTTCTAATAGTTTTTTTCGATTACTTTCTAGATTAGACTTAGCCAGCTCTGCAGCTTTGCCAAATCCCACAATGTTGTGGACAGCAAGTGTTCCACTACGATATTCGTTTTCTTGTCCTCCACCATGTAATAACGGGGTCAACTTTGTATACAGTTCTTCTGATTGTTTCCGAATAATAGCTGCACCGATTCCTTTAGGGCCATTTAACTTGTGGGCTGAGAGCGATAAGAAGCGAAGGCCGGGGAGTTGACGTAGGTTAATCGGAAGTTTCCCTGCAACCTGAGTAGCATCGGTATGAAAAAAGACTTTGGCTTTGGCACATAGTAATGCAATCTCTTCAATTGGGTTTAAGGAGCCTACTTCATTGTTCCCCCAAATCAGACTAATTAGCAGAGGAGGAGTTTGTGTATATAACATATCTTCAACCTGTTGTGTTGAAATACGTCCAAATTTATCTACAGCAAGATACTTAACGGAGGCTCCTTTTGAAGATAAATAAGCGCATGTTTCTATAACAGAAGGATGTTCAACAGCAGAGGTGATAATTTGTTTACTATAGTTAGGCTTTTCCGAATAGTAATCAACCACTCCTTTTAAGATCATGTTGTTACTTTCAGTGGCTCCGCTAGTAAATACAACTTCATCGTGATGACAATTAATTAGAGATGCAACTTGTTCTCGTGCTATTGTGACAGCACGCTTGGCATTGTCTGCTAATGCATAGTATTTACTTGAGGGATTTCCGTACTCCTCTTGTAAGAAAGGCAGCATAGCTTCTAATACATCAGGATGAATAGGGGTTGTTGCGCTATGATCTAAATATATCAAGCTATAGTCACACCTTTATTGGATTAATAAACGAATAAACTTTTCATAACTACCCGATACTTTGTATTCAGAGCTTAATAGACGAATTCCACGTTCAAGGTGCGCTGAAAAAAGCCCAGGAAAATATTCTTTATCACTGATTTGTCGGTTTGAATGTTGAGCAATAAGAGCATGAAATACAAAATCAAACTCACCTGTAACAGTATTTCGGTTTAACAGAAGACCACCCTGAGGCTCTTTTTTCATGTATTCAACGGGCGAGGGGTCTTTTAGAGATAATGATACAGCATAACGAATCAAAATATTAGGAGTAATGCTGGTGGAAGCTTGCAGCTGCTTCAAAATTTCAGCGGCTTCCGATGAAGTTTTTAAATTAAAATTCATGTGTCAACTCCCGAACCGATATGTTGAAGTATCGATCTTTAATAATTTCAATTTTATGAAGGTCTTGATTGAATTCCAGTGTATAACAGTGTGCTAAGATCGGAGCGATATAATGGAACTGATCTTCTGATATCTCGGAATCGGTTGATAACACAATGACCTGCTCTCCGCATTGTGGTATAAATTGCTGTATAAGCTCTTTTCTATGTTCCTGATCTAATCGACCAAGAAGTGTATCGAACACAAATGGTAACTTCCAACCCGACACTTTAAACATAGCAGAAATAATAGACAGCATTAACATTTCTTTTTCTCCCGCGGATAAGCGCTCTGCTACAATTCGTTCACCTTCCACATCGAATAAGGTAAGATCAAACATTTCATGGTCAATGTAAAGACGATGAATGTAATTTTTTTTGCGAAATAACAAATTAATCATTTTTCGAGCTTCTTGTTCCACTTGATCGAGTTTCTTTCGAAGTTGCATAGCACGAAACCGGTTGCTTACTGCAAGAAGTTTGTTGGTCATAAGCATGGTTGTTTCATTTTTCTTGGATTCGTGCAGCTTTTCATGTGCTTTAATAAGCTCACTTTGAATTGTTCGAATTTCTTCGTTTAGCAATACACAGTGTTGATCTTTCTGCTCTAGATGCTGTCGTTGGACTTCAATTTGGCGAGTGAGCTCTTCGATTTGTTCTAGTATATCTGTGAACTCACTAGTACGATCATTTTCTTCAACAGTTTTCCGAAGAGTTTGTGCCTTTTCGAGTAGATGTCCATTTTCTAAGAATAAGCTTTCAAACTCTTCTTTATTAATTGCCTGTAGGCGTGTCATCAAAGTGCGAATTTCACTTCTTTGTTCAAAAGAAGCCAAGTGAATTTGGGGTTCTGCCATCAGCGGAAATAGGTTAAGTATTTCTTTATAAATAATACTGGCATATTCTTTTTTGACTGGTTCATGGTCGATTGCAATTTTTTTAAGCATTGAGTTCCAAACGGCTTTATTTAGTTGTTTATGCACCAAGGCATGTGATTCATGGTGCTTTTCTCTTTCCATTTGTTGATCTACTTCCTCAATTAACTCACGTACTAAATAAAAAGGGAGCAGTTGGTTAACAAAACTACGGATTTTATCAGAATTAATTTTACGTTTATGTTCGATCTCATTAATAGAATGAAGTAATATTTGTCGTTGTTCTTTTAAGAGTCCACCATGCATGTCAAAATCTCGTTTTAATAACATGATTTTCTCCTGATGCTGCTCAATAGTTTGTTTGTTAGTAGAGATGGCTAATTCTAACGAAGTAAGTTCTTTTTTCTTTGCTTGTAGTTTTTTTTCTAACTCAGCTTTTACATTCAATTTGACAGATGTTTCTTGCTTCACTAGCTGGTTGTTTTGATATGCTTGTAAGTCTTTTTCTAAATTTACGAACAGATCTAAATTAAAGAGAATTTTGGATGCTTCTTGAAGATAGTAATGAATTTGCCCCTCAGAAATAATTTTAGAAATTTCTTCACCGTCGAATAAACAAAGTTCAAATAAACGGGGGGGAAATTCTTCCCGTAATTTGTTTTCAAAATTATCAATTTCTCGATCATTTAACTCATCGCCATTACGCTTTACTTGGAATGATTCTTTTAACTTATCCTTTTTTAGAATCCATGATCGACTTATCACATAAGAAACAACTTCATAATTCTCAATTGCGGTATAATGTAGTATTAATTGATACAACGGCTCTCCAGCTCGAAGGGCACTTCGATTTAAAAGGGAACGAATATGCTGATAATAAATTTCGTTATCAGTCATGAAACCATATGTAAGTGGGCCGAACAATACAAGGCGTAATGCTTCCAAGAGAGTTGTTTTACCCGCCCCATTTTTTCCACCGAATAAAACTACATTGTGTTCATTAGACGTATCAAAAAGAAATTCATTTTGTGAACCTTCGTAAGCTCCTATATTTCGTATTACAATTTTCGTAAATTTCATTATAATTAACTCTTTTCTTTAGAGGTGTAAAAATTCTTGCTGAAGAGCTTTGTTGAATTCCTGAAGAAGTCCTCGCCGAACTTTATATCCGGAATGATCTTGTTCAATAGCAATCAGCTTTTTGAGTAAAGGTAGACTTATTTTTTCTTCTAAACAGAGCCTCTCAAGGTCGGTTAATTGGTCATCCGCGAATAGAGGACGATCATTTCGTGGCCATTCCAACGTTTCGCCAGTTTCTTCTTCGTAAATTCTAGGGATACGATCCCCCCAATCCAAATCATCATTCCAGTATTTACGTATTGCTTGGAGTTCTTCAATTGTAATCAGTTCAATTGAAGGATCATGTAGCGCCCGTACCTTCTGTTGCGTTTGAAGGAGACGCCGCAAAATATCCTCTCGGGCTTTTAGAGTGAAAGGTCCTACCCCCAGTTGCTTTAAAGAGCCATCCTCATCAATCACAATAATCTCTAAGTCCTCGACTGTAGCCAAATCAATCTGATGTTGTGTTAAATATTCCCCCAGGGACTCTATATGCACTCTAGGAGCTGTTTCAATATTAATTCCTTCTAAATTTGTGGTTAAATAGATTTGCCCATTCATTCTGTGTTTTTGTCTCGCCGAACGATCGTTGCGAATTTCAACTAAATAGTTTCGAAAATCATATAAAGGGCGAAGCCAGTCAATACCGTTGTTGATAAATCCACTAAGTGCCTTGTCCTCTGATACGACAGTACATGTCCAACAGCCAAACCTGCTATTACCACATGACCCAGCGCTTTCTTTAATATCCTTATCTACAACTAGTGGGCATTCACTATTTGAATCTTGGTAAAGCTTTAATAGTTCATTATTGTCGTCGCCCCAAGGGGAACTCTCTTGCAATAAGTACTCCCAAACATCATTAAGATCAAAGTTTCGGATCGGTGCAAAAACAAATGCATTTGTTAAAGTTGAGTGCCTCATTAGCACTTTGCCTTCAATTGTATGAGACTGCATAACGTTGGCGCGGGTACTACTTTCTGAGTCTCTTACCCCTAAAACCATAATAACCTCACCAAATTTTGAAACTTTATCTAAAATAAAACGATTAGCTGGATCGATTTTCATACGATCAGTACACCAACGAAATTTTTGTCGCGGAGTAGGGTATCCTTTGCCAATAATGGATGACCAAAAAGTTTGATCTGCTGTTGGGCGTACTTTATGTGTCTCAATAGGCAACCTAAGCTCTAAGGCTCTGTCCTGAATACGTCCTAGTGTCCGAGTGATTTTATCAATAATTAAGGGAGTTTCAACTTGTGTATCAGAAGATATGATATATACCTTTTTCGTTAATTGCTCTACAGGCAGTTCCGCAATACTCATGAAAACAAGCTGAGTTAAAGCAGTCGAGTCCTTTCCACCACTAAAGCCTACGACCCAAGGACGCTCATCTGATAGATATATTTGTTTGATAAGTGTTTTAGCATTTTGGAATTTGGTATTCGTAGTAAATATATTAAGCATACACAAGGTCATCCTCCTTAAGTCTTTCTTCAATTTGTGTTTCTTGCTCGGTTAGTGGGAGACCCAGTTTTTGTTTGATTAGATTGGCAGTTAATTGAATGGTTTCATTAGTTTTGTTAATCCTCCCGGTTTTTCCGTAAGCTCTTCCCATCCAGTCTTTGCGATTTTCTCTACTCCAATCAATTTGGGCTAATTTCTGTAAGTAATTTTCCCATTCAGTTGGATAATAATGATAGAGATAGTTTCCTACGATTCCTATAGCCTCTAAAAATACTCCATGCGCAGCAATGCAAGATCCTCTAAGATCACGCGGTGAAATTTTTTTGTTCATCACCAAGTTCCATTCTGGTATAGTTAAGGTAAGGATTTTCCAGTAGTTTTTAAGAAAGCTGCGTTCTTGTTCACTTATTAACTCGCCTCTTTTTTTTCCAAGTAATCTGCCATTAGTATTAAAGATATGGTTCAGTGAAAATAACTTAGGGGAATTTTTGGATAAAGATACTTTTTCCTTGTCTGTGTAGCGTTCAAGTAATGGAATTTCTAATATGAGATCTTTTGTTAGAAGTGACAGTTGATCTCGATGATCGTATAAAATTCCAATAGAAGAAGTTGTATTTACTGCGTGCCGGTTTAAATCAGAAAAGATTTGCTGCGAGCGTCGGAGGCCACGATCTTGAAAAAAAACAACGGAAATAGATTCTTCTCCAATATCCGGGCTTACTTTTAAAGCTTCTTCAATGGCAGCACGTCGATGTTGCCCATCATTGATTAGAAATTTCGAATCGAGCGAAATTGTGAGGCTTCCAATATCAGATTCTTCTGAAATGGGTTCAAATTTCATGTTGCCATCGATGGATGCTGTCAGGGAAGAGAAAACATAGTCTTTCGGATTTTCAAGTATGTAATTGGCAATCTCAGGAATTCGAGCCTTGTTCATCAATCGTTGTGCTCGATATTCAGCAGGAACCTCTTCTTCATCAAAAAGGAAAATTTTCGGTATAAGGCGCAAAGGACACATGACTGTATAAAACTCTTTACCTGCTTGAATTCCCCGTAAAGCTGGGAACGTATAGTTGAAGTTCATGTCAAACACCTCAATTACGTACGTAATTTATATCTGTGTAAATTTTAAAATATATTTAGACATAATTCAAGCAGTTTTTGAGTTTAGACTATTGCATCAATTCATTAAATACATCTCTGTGACACATGAGGGTAGTACATGATAACTTCTTGAAATAAATGGTGGGCACTGGTTAGAATCCTACCAGCATTCTACATTTGAAAGAGGTGTAACGTAATGACGACAACGTGTCTTGTTGAAGAGTTAAAAAAATTAAAAGTATCGTCAAAAGAAGCAGTAGAGAATCTCGATGCTTTTAGTGATTTTAAGACTTATATGCATATTAAACGCGATGTTGAGGACGAGCTCTATAAGATATTGAAAGCTGCTAGCGCTTCGTTTCTTCCTCAGTTAATTTTTGTCTGTGGTGGCGTAGGGGATGGTAAATCACATCTGATGTCTTACATGAAAAATCGACATCTGGATATTATTAAACACTTTGATTTACATAATGACGCAACAGAAAGTTTTAACCCACAAAAAACATCAATTGATACATTAAGTGACGTGTTAGCCCCCTTCTCAGATGAAGAACTTCGAAAAGGGCATTCTAAAAAAATGATTTTAGCGATTAATTTAGGAGCTTTGAACAACTTTATTGATTCCGAGTACCATTCATCTTTTCAGCAGTTACGAGAGTTTGTTGAAAAAAATCGTATTTTAGAAAATGAGATTGTTGATAATGCATTTCAAGAAGATAGATCGTTTCAGTTTATCAATTTTAGTGATTTTCGTTTGTATAGTTTAACTGAGGAGGGGCCGAAATCAGCTTACATGGAGCAGGTATTTGCGAAGATTACACAACCTCATTTGGATAATCCATTTTATGAGGCATATCAAACATCATGTGGAACATGTCCTGTTTCTTCAACATGCCCAATACGTGCTAATTATGCATTTCTTCAAGATCCTACAACGCAAGATAGTATTTCTCAAGCTTTAATTGAGGGTATGGTTAAGCATCGACTCATTATTTCTACACGCTCGTTACTCAACTTTATCTATGATATTTTAGTCTCCAGTGAGCTCGATCAGTTACCTTCATCTAAATTACCATCGTTTATTGAGAACCTGACACGAACTATGTATCTAAACCATATTACTCCGAGTTTATTTTTTGATCACAAAGATCTTTCGAATATTAATGAAGTGATGCACTATCTTGATCCTATTCGTTTAAGGACCGAAAAAATGGATGAGATTTATATTTCACTACATACGCGTGACAAAATAAGAGAGCTCTTGAAGGATGTATTAGATAAAGGTCATTATCCTTACTTTAGGAACTTAATAACAAAATCGGAAGAAAATTTTTACTCTCATAGTGAGATCGGCTTTCAGCATGAGGATTTGACGAAACTGTTTTTTCGGTTGAGCCATTTTCAGCAACGTAAAGATTTAATAGATCTACGGGACATTCTGTACAGCACTTATATGACCTATCTATTCTTATGGAACTCCGGGAGAAAAAGTCAACTACGAGTGTTGTATACGCAGATAAAAGAAGCTATTTACTTGTGGAACGGAGAAGCTGACTCTGATCAAATAAATCTGTTTTTGGGTAAAAATCAACTTCGATACAAGCTCACTCAAAGTTTGGAACTGTCATCATATGTCACTGATTTGGTGGAGAGGGGCGGAGATCATTTGAATAAATTTTCTCCCACTTTACAGCTGAAATTTAAAACAACAAATGAACAAATTTATAGAGTCGATGTTGATTTTTCTCTCTATTCTCTTTTAATGAACATTCGTAATGGATTTCGCCCTAATAAAAAAGACAAAGCTAATTTTATTAATTTCGTTGAGTTCATGGGAAAAATCTTATCTTCCGGGGTAAGGGGTAATGAATTAATGTTTCAAGAACAAATGGGTGAGAAGCTAGTGAAATATAAACTGACATATGATGAAAATTTCGGAGAATATAATTTTGCGAGGATTAGCTCATGACCTACAAACTTCGATTGGATGAGTTGCAAAAAGGATATCGGTTTGTTTCCGAAAGTAAATTTAATATCCGATTAACTCACTTGCCTGGCAAAAGAATTCGTATTCTGCCGTTCAAAGCGAGTCCCCTTAAGCAGCCATATGATGATTTCAAATTAATTATTGGTGAATTCTCAAGGCTGGCTTCTAAGAAAGAATTGTTAGTCGAATTAGAACATGATCAATTATTAAAAGCAGTTATTGACCGAGTTCAAACGAAACAACCGATGGATGAGGTCAAGCTTAAATCAATCATTCAAACTTTATTTATTGATGACAAGGGTGACATAGAAATATTTCATCCAGCAGTGTTTAATTATTTTTCATCGCAAAATACAAAAGAGCATGTACAACTCGCGGAGTTTCTATATTCTGTGCTCTGGTCAGAAGCTCTCAGCGAAAAGTTGTTGATCTTATATAGTAATAAGCCGACTAATATTTTACTCCGGCTTGTATACGAAGCTTTGCCGCAACTTGAATCAATTCAACAGACGAGGAAAATCCCTAAGTACAAAATTTTGGTATCTAAAGTTATCGAGCAATTCCAAAAAGATGTTACTTTTTTAATGCAGGATCATCAGCTTTTTATAGAGAATTTTGAGAAGCTTATAAGGTATTATTACTTCTTTTATATTTCTCAACTTGCTAGAAGTCTGAATGTGATGTTCAAAGCGCAAGATAAAATTGAACCCCTATATTTTAATCTTGATTGGGAAAACACGTCACGCTCAAGAACGAGTTACATTGAAGGATGGCGTCTTTTGGAAAGTGTCATTAAACCGTTGTTCTCCCATGTAAATACCTTGGAAATGCTGAATTATCACGAAAATGATGGAGAGAGTTACACCTATATCGATTTAAATAACCGATTTTCTGAACTTTCTTCGGAAGAGAAAGATTATGTGATTGAGCAGATGAATACTTTGATTTCAAGCTATAAAGAGCACGTTAGTGATGTTAATTGGGAAAGGTTCCATTTTAATATCAGTTCCTCTGAAAATGATTTTACTAAAAAGGTACATGAGCTTTTTAAAGTAATTGATTATCAATTCGATCAATCCCCCCGGCAAAAACCGTATGATCAGTATCAAAGTTGGTTTTCCGATTACTGCAAGCAATACTTTTTACGAAAACGAGGATCAATGGGGTATACCCTCAATTTGACTGAGGATTATTTGATGTTTTTGACAAAACTTTCAATGGGAAATCAAGAGAAAATCCGCTTGGTTCTATTATTTGAGGAATATCAAAAACGAGGAATTGTTTTTGACAGGGATTCTAGGGATAGAATTGTTAGCTTATTTGAAAAGTTGAATTTGCTCGAAAAGAAAAGTGACAGTGGGGATGCTCAATATGTCAAATCTATTTTATAACTACCTTGCTCAACAGGTTTTAAACTATTTAAACGTACTGGAAATAAAATCAGGGGATAAATTCCAAATTCAATTTGAAAAAGAAGGTCAGGTGCTAGAGCTATATCTTGCACTGAAAGATCTCAGTGATCATGATCTTTTTCAGATACCATTGCAAGATGCTGTGTATGATACATATAAGATCAACGTAGAGTCAACCCAGCTTATTGTCGCCGCGACTGTCGATGGTACTAGTCCCGACTTCCTTACCTTTTTGCGTAATAAAGTGGGCTCAAGTGATCCAGAATTCACAAATACCGCAATATTATTTATTCATCATACAACCTTAGACAGCATAGTGAAGGGAACGGAAGGGTTTCAAAAAGAAGGCATGCCGTTTCATTTCACTTCTATTATCAAAGATTTAGAAAAACGTATTAACGATTCAGGCCGCACTATGGCAGAGAAAATGATTTTAAAAACAATCCTTGAGAAGAAACGCAAAGCTGCCTTTGACGAACAAAACTCTATTTTTAGCTATGAGGATTTACTCGCTGCAATACAAAGTTCACAATTCGGGCCTAAGGAGTTTCGGGGCTTCAGTCTTTTTTACGATCCGCTTGTTTTTAATGTTTCTGACCAGAAAGGAATTAAGGCTCGAATTGAAGAGAATTTTGAGTATTATGAGCGTGTAGATGCGATTCATAAGTATGGGAACCCGGAACAAGAACTCGATAAATATTTTGATCAGAAGGGGATTGAATCACTTTCTGGTGCAAATTGGCCGGAAGTTGATTTTAAAGATGTAAAGCTATCAGCCGAAAATAAAAAAGATGTGAAGAACATAGCTTATTTGGAGGCATCTAAGAAAAGAACGGAAGAAGATGTCTTGTATTGGGAGCGTGCTGAGGGAGATAGTAAAGCGCGATCTCGAATTCGGAATATTATAATTTTTAATGAGCAAAAATTATCAGAACTCGAACTCCAATTGGAATTTGACAGTAGACTACACAATGGAGAAATTCGAACAGAGCCCAGAAAATCTAGATCATCGGCAACTGTTAGTGGAAAAAGAATAAAAGTGAATTTAACGCAGACGCAAGAAACTAGCTTTTTTCGTGTTGAGTATCGGGGTAGTACTCGTTTTGACTTTCGTATTGCTGTAGTAACGTGTTCGCCTAAGCTACTTGAGGAGCAGAAAACTAATTATTCGGTGAATGTATCTAAACAAGGCGACCATAAAATTGTTATTAATACGGACGCGGAAACGCTTATCTTTAACCCTGCTAGTGAAGAAGTGATTCAAGAGATGATTCAGCAGCAGGAAGATGTTATAATGTACCACTCTCCAACTAGACTAGAACTTAAAAGACATATTGATCAAGCAGATCTACAAGATGAATGGATTTATTTTTATTTGTCTGATGGGATTTTTAAATTACCTTTTGCAATTCGTGATGTTCAAGAAAAGCCTCGAACCATCACAGGCTATTCGGTATGGTCCTTAAAACGTGAGCGACAAGAACATTTCATTTATAAAGGTGACAATAAGTTTATTCAGGGTACAAGTGAGTATTTTGCTAGAGAGGACTTTCGTAAAAATATAGAAAAAGAAAAGCAATTGATCTTAACAGGCGGAATTTTCTACGAAGAGCGCGGAGGTACATTAACTAGGATTGATCTTGATGTGGATGAGTCTGTCCAAGAAGCTTATCAAAGTTTGATTATGTTTTATGATGTAAATCAACTGCTTCCAAGTTTAGCTTACATGGACGAGAAGCTTCAAGCATTAGTTCTGCTTTATATCGAGGCTTACACAACTGCTATAGCAGCGATTCCTAACGGTCAGCCGCTTTCGCCGCGTCAGAAAAACTTAATGAAAGTAGGTACAATCGAAAAAAGAGAGGATGAACTTGAAATTTTTTTCACGCCACTTCATCCTTTAAATATATTCTATCAGTACATGTTAAATCAACAGATTGGTACGGAGATGATCAATGAAGAACTTCTAAAAAAATTAAGTCCTATTAATCTTCTTCCTTATATTTATAATGAATCAAGACGAATTTATAAGCCTATTGAGCAAAACCACTCTCCGGAGTGGATGTACTACATTGATTACAAATTACCAAGATATCATGGCTCGCGTGCATTTGTATCAGACCTTGTTACTGAGAAAATCCAGGAGTTCGTAGATCATTTTTCATATTTATTTGATCTTCATCCTGCTGCACCTATTAAAATTAATGTTATTAACATGGGGGATTGTCGCGAAGTTCTTCAAGGTATAATGGAGTATTATCGGGTTCAACTACGCAAAGAAATAAAAAAGGACAAGCTGCTTCCAATTGATTTGTATGTCTACAACCATCAGGAAACCATAAATGTATTCGAGGAAATCTCTTTTTACGATGATCCGGCTGAGATCAAAAACACATTTGGAGTGAATTTGAGTTCAGACGTCTATACCGAAACAGATCTTCTCGATGTGTTTCGAGAAAAGGTTCATTTTTATGTGAAGAAGGTTTCAGAACAAGAATATGAATATTGTCACATTGCATTTTATCATATGGATCATTTTGTAACTGAGACTTATAGTAAAATGAATGATTTGCTATCTGGATTAGCCATCGATGGTTTAGTTTCAGGAGTGCCATCGGTGTATGTAGGGAACGCATACCGTACTGGATTTGGAACTAGATACTTGTCCAAATCCTCCTCAAATGCACTCATTGATCTTGCGATTAAAATGAACGCTTTGGCCCGCACTGCTCGAAATTTAGACGTTTATAATAATGATGAAAGTATTATTACTGCAATTTCTGATGAAGACAAAGATAGCTTAAATCGAATTTATAATGCATCACACTGGACGACATTTATTGAACCAAAAGTCAATTTAAACTTTTTTAAAAATGACCAAGCTTTGAGTGATCTTTTAATCATTCACTACAGTGATCAATATACGTCATCTAGTGGTTACGATGCAATCACAGTAACAAGACGGTCGAAACAATATCAAGTTGTAATTGAAGAATTTTTGCGCGAAAAAGGTGTAACACATGTGCATCAACATTCTGCCAAAATCATCAATTTCTTTAATGCCGTCAATGGAGATTGGTTGTTGCGTCTCATATCGAATAAGAATCAATTTCCTCGCGAAAAATTAAGCATCTTATCTGCGATAAAGTGGGTTCTATCGTATTACTATCACAAAGAAATTATCTGGATTCCAGTTTCACTTGAAGAAATTTTACGTGTATCTGGTGCAATTGGTTTAAAAAAGGGAGAGGGTCTTTTCTCAACAAAAAATTTAGGGGCCAAGGGGTCATTTAGCGATGACTTACTTCTTATTGGCATTGAAAAAAGGGCCGATTCGCTTTTCGTTCATTTCTTTCCGATAGAAGTAAAAATAGGAAACAATGATACTGGCGTGATTCAAAAGGCTGTAGGGCAAGTTAAAAAAACTAAAGATCTGTTAATTGAGCATTTGCACAAGCAAACTAGAGGTAATGAAGAAACTGTTCAAAATGATTATTCAAGAAAAATATATCGCAATTTCTTAATACAATCAGCAATAGTAAGTGCTGAAAAAATGAAACTCTATGATATTTGGCCGGAACAGCGCTGGGATGAGATTATTGACAGTGATTTGCGCGGAAAGTTGCTTAACGATGAATACGAAATTTCTCATGCACTTGATCAATTTATCGGTAATGGCGCAGTACTTTCATTTAAGAAGGGTATTCATTTCCGCAACATGCAGCAGCTAGGTGATGTTCAAATACTAGAGTTTACAGAACAAGATGGATATAATTACATTACGGCTTCAATAGAAGAGCTCAAAAACCAGCTTTTAAGAGGGCAAACAGATTTTTCAAATGAGACATTACTCTCTCGGACTTACATAACTACAGAACCGAAAGAACCGCTAACTCACGTTCAATCGGAAGCAGGTGATCTTGTACAGGACCTTATAGGAGAGTCAAAGTCTGTAGTGCTTGTACTAGAAGATCCGATAGAAGAAGTGACTAACCAAGCAGGATCATCAGACACTCCTATGTCTCTTTTACTAGGAACAACCAGAGATTTGCAACAAGTTGTAAAGTGGTATCCTACCTCGACGGATCAGACTATGCATACAAACACAGGTATCATAGGCACAATGGGAACGGGTAAGACACAGTTTACAAAGTCATTAATAACACAACTGCAGATTAATTCTCCAAGTAATGTGCACAGTACACCGATTGGTATTTTGATTTTTGATTACAAGGGCGATTATATCAAAGAAGATTTCACATCTGTAACTGGTGCTAAAGTATATGATCTATACCATCTACCATTTAATCCCTTAGCTCTGTATTGCAGCGTTTCACCAAAACCCTTGTTGCCTCTACACACAGCGAGTGGATTAAAGGAAACCATTTCAAAAGCATTTAATCTAGGACCAAAACAAGAAAACACACTGAGAGAATTGATTATGGAGGCCTATGATCGCAAAGGGATTTCTCGCTCAGATGCTATAACATGGGGTAAACCTGCGCCTACTTTACATGATGTTTATGAGATGCATCAGTCTAGAGAAAACATGGCTGAAGATAGTTTATATGCGGCATTGAAAACTTTAGATGAGTTCGAAGTATTCGAACCGGACGCAACTAAGACAAAAAGTTTATTTGATATTATTGATGGAATGACGGTTATCAATTTGTCGGGTTATGATGAAAGTATTCAGAACTTGGTAGTCGCAATTACACTCGATGTTTTCTATAACCAAATGCAAGTTGTAGGCCACAGCAGAATTGAAGGAGATTTACGTGAACTTACACGGATGATCTTAGTAGATGAGGCTGACAATTTTCTTAACAAAGATTTTAGATCGATTAAGAAGATTTTGAAGGAAGGAAGGGAATATGGCGTTGGTACAATTCTTTCTACGCAACTATTAAGCCATTTCTCAACTGGAGACAATGAATACGCGAACTACATTTTGACGTGGGTCGTTCATAACGTTTCAGATATTAATAACAAGGACGTTCGATATATTTTTAATACACAGTCAAAAACAGAAGAAGAACACATATTAAATCAAATTCGCAAGCTTGAAAAACACTACAGCATTGTTAAAATGAGTGGAAAGGCGCCAGTTCTTATCAGGGATAAGGCATTCTTTGAACTGGCAAGGGAGATCAAAGAGCGAGACTAAGTAGGTCTTGCTGAACGATCAAAAAATCCAATAATGACAAGGGTTTGAGGCACATTTCGTCGAATTCATAAGCAAGGAAATCGTTGTGATACGATGAAAAACCGTGCACATGGAGGATGAGGATCATGTACCAATCGTACGCCCATGAGGAAAACCAGTTGTTGCTGCCGAGCGAGTTCTTCTTGCCTTTCGGCGGTCGGCTGAATCCGGACAATCGCTGGATCAAGCTTGCCCAACTGGTGCCGTGGGC
>NZ_MYFO02000024.1 GCF_004514475.2 Paenibacillus athensensis
ATCGGTCACGATCAGCGTATGCGCGCCCTCCGCGCTCACTGTGCTGCCGCTCGAGAAGGCCGAGCCGTCCAGTGTCGCTGTGCCTTCGTTGAACGTCGGCGTCTGGTTCGTATTGTACAAGCCGCTGTCCGTTACGCCGCTTACGACCGGCGCCGTTTTATCGATGGTGAACGTAATCGTCGTCGTGTTGCCTGCTGCGTCCGTGGCAATCAGTGTATGCGAGCCTTCCGCACTCACGGTGCTGCCGCTTGTAAATGCCGAGCCGTCCAGCGTCGCTGTGCCGTCGCTGATTGTGAGGGTACGATTCGTGTTGTAGTTACCCAAGTCGGCTGCTCCCGTTACCGTCGGGCCGGTTTTGTCAATCGTGAAGTTGACCGTCGTCACATTGCCCGCTGCATCGGTCACGATCAGCGTATGCGCGCCCTCCGCGCTCACTGTGCTGCCGCTCAAGAAGGCCGAGCCGTCCAGCGTCGCTGTGCCTTCGTTGAACGTCGGCGTCTGGTTCGTATTGTACAAGCCGCTGTCCGTTACGCCGCTTACGACCGGCGCCGTTTTATCGATGGTGAACGTAATCGTCGTCGTATTGCCTGCTGCATCTGTGGCAATCAACGTATGCGAGCCTTCCGCACTCACGGTACTGCCGCTCGTAAACGCTGAGCCGTCCAGCGTCGCTGTGCCGTCGCTCAAGGTGAGCGTGCGGTTTGTGTTGTAGCTGCCCCCGTCGGCTGCTCCCGTTACTGTCGGGCCGGTTTTGTCAATCGTGAAGTTGACCGTTGTCACATTACCCGCTGTATCGGTGACGATCAGCGTATGCGCGCCCTCTGCGCTCACCGTGCTGCCGCTCGTAAAGGCCGAGCCGTCCAGTGTCGCTGTCCCTTCGTTGAACGTAATCGTTTTGTTTACAGTATACGTGCTGCTGTTCGTCACGCCGGTCACGATGGGCGCTGTTTTGTCAATCGTGAAGGTCACGGTTCTGCTATTTCCCGCTGCATCGGTTGCAATCACCGTATGCGAGCCTTCTGCCGTCACTGTGTTGCCGCTGGTGAACGCCGAACCGTCCAGCGTCGCTGTGCCGTCGCTAATTGTAATCGTTCGGTTGCTGTTATAAGCAGTTCCGTCGGTTGCTCCCGAAATCGTAGGAGCGGTTTTATCAATCGTAAAATGCACGGTAGTGACGTTGTTCGCCGCATCCGTAACGATCAAGGTATACGAGCCCTCCGTGCTTACCGTGCTGCCGCTCGTAAAATTAGAACCATTCAATGTGGCTGTGCCTTCATCGAAGGTAATCGTTTTGTTCGTATTGTAAAGTCCGCCTTCCGAGACCCCGGTGACTACCGGCGGCGTCGTATCCGCTCCACCTGTCAAAATCAACTGAGGTTTATACGCTGAGCTGGCCTTGGTATAAAAACCAAAATACGCAGTTGTACTCGGAGCGTTTCGTCCGATGAACAAAAATGTAATGTCAGTTGCCCCGCCAACAATCTTGCTTTTGACATAGTCCGTTACATCAAAAGTCAAACATCCTTTGAGTACATTGCTGACCGGGGTACATCCAACAGAGCTTGTGTCCAAATGAAAGGTGCCGTTTGTGTCAACAACCGGAACTTGCTGTAAGCCTGCGGTATCAAGCAAGGGATCATTATTGTCAGCCGGAAAATTACTGACATTACCCGAAAGCCCCTCCGCCCAATTTGTCGTATTGGAAGCGTTGACGGTCATCCAAACATTTTGCGGGCTCGTAGCCGCATTGATGTAAGCACCGGCAACGAATAATTTTAATGTCACTGAGCCTGTTGACATCGTATTGTTTAAACCGCTAAAGTTGATCGCGGCCGAAAGCCTTCCTCCGCTATCTGCCGAGTTGCCTACGAGATCGACATACGGACTGCCGGTTACATTGTCCAGATAGGCATCAATTCCTCCTGGAATAACGTCGCCCCCCGATGTAATAAACACATCTTTCGAGGGGGTTATCGTAGTGTCCCCACTGGCCCAAACCCGTTGGTTGCCCCCATTAGGCAAGAAGCCGACGACGGCAAGAGCAACAATTAATACAATAGATATTCTCCTTAACAAATCCATTACCTCCATCTGTCACCATTAATTCCATCTTCAGGAATTTGTTGAACCGAAATTAGCTTTTTTCTATCAATAAATAATTAAATTCGACAGTTAATTGAAATTTCCTTTTTGATTGATATTATTTTACAAATTATCTATCCCATAACTTATGAGGCAATTTTGATTTTATGCTGCCGGACTATTTCAACAAAACATAGAAACTGAATTTTTCCAAATAAAAAGCCATGCTTGTCAGCACAGCCTGAATCCTCGGAATTATTTGTATATATATTATAATTCAAACTGCGCGCAACCGTCCCCCCGCCCCGCCAGCGCCTCGCGCAGCTGCGCCAGGTCCGCCGGCAGTGGCGCGGCGAACTCCGTCCACGCCCGCGTGCCGGGGTGCGTGAACCCCAGCAGGCGCGCATGCAGCGCCTGTCTGCCCGGCAGCCCGCCGAGCGCGGCCTGCCAATCCGCATACGCGTGCAGCGTGTACATCTTGTCCCCCACCAGCGGGTGGCCAAGATGCGTCATATGCACGCGTATCTGATGGGTGCGGCCGGTTTCCAGCCACAGCCGCACCAAAGCCGCCTGGTCGTATTGCTCGACCAGCTCATAATGCGTCACCGCCGCAGCGCCAGCCGGCGTGACGATGCGCACATGCGGCTGCGCCGGGTCGCGGTCAATCGGCGCGTCCACCGTGCCGCGCGGGGCGGCGAGCGTACCCCAGACGAACGCCAGGTACTCTTTTTTCACCGTATGTCGGATCATTTGCTCGGAAATTTGCTGATGCACATAAGGCGTTTTGGCAATCGCCAGCACCCCCGATGTCTCCTGATCAAGCCGGTGCACGGGCCGGAACCGCACGCTTTCCCCCGCCTGCCGCCAATGATGCACAACCGCGTTCGCCAGCGTGTTGACATAATGACCGTGCGTCGGATGCACAATCATGCCCGCCTCCTTGGCCACAACCAGCAGATGCTCGTCCTCGTGCACAATCGTCAACGGCAAATCCTGCGGCAAAATATCGTCGGACTCCTCCTGCGCCATCCGCACTTCAACCCGGTCGCCGGCCGCGACCTTGACGCTGATGTAACGGCGTTCGCCGTTGACCGTAATCCCCATCTCGGTCAGCTTCAGCCGGGAGAGCAGCTTGCGCGACACCATCAGCCGCTTTTGCAAAATCGTTTTAAGCAAAAAGCCGTCCTCTTCAGGAGGCACGACATAGACCAAAGGTTCGTAATAGCTCATGATTGTCGACGGAACACCTCGGCGCTGCGCACATACTCGACATCGGCTACGCCTTCGCGGAAATTCGCGGTACGGGCAATCGTGAAAAACAGATCGGACAGCCGGTTCAAATACCGGCGCACCTCGGGATTGATCGCTTGCTCGCGCGCCAACGTGACCACGCGGCGTTCCGCACGGCGGCATACCGTCCGGCAAACGTGAAGCGCAGATGACACCTGCCCCCCTCCAGGCAAAATAAACCGCGTAATATCCGGCGTCTCCGCATCGTATTTGTCAATCCACGGCTCCAGCGCTGCCACCATCTCCGCCGTTACCTTGTAAGGCCGCAGCTCCTCGCGCAGCAGCGCCAAATCCGAACCGCAATCAAACAGCTCGTGCTGCACCTGCAGCAAATCGGCCAGCAAATCGCCAAAACGTTCCGTATCCATGAAGCTCATCGCCTGACCGAGAAAGCTGTTAAGCTCATCCACCGTCCCGTAGGCCTCGACGCGCGCGTCGTCCTTGTCGACCCGCCCGCCAATCACGCCGGTTTGCCCGGCATCCCCGGTGCGCGTATAAATTTTCATTCGTCGTCAACCACCCTTCTTAGGCTAAAATAAATCGCCACTACCGCTTCGTTACCCCTATCATCTCATAGATCCGCGCCATATCCAAGTGCGTACGCACATGCGCGGCCAGCCGGTCAAACGCCGCTTCCCGGCGCTCTCCGAACCGCAAATCCGCACCAAGCGGCGCCAGCCCCTTCGCTACTCGGATGCGGTTGAGCCAAGCCCGCCGAAAGTCGTCGTTATGCAAAATCCCATGCACATACGTGCCCCAGATGCGCCCGTCCCGCGCCGCTGCTCCGTCGCCGTGTAACGCTTCGCCTTCAGCCGCCACCTGAAACGGCGGCTCGACATGGGTCAAATAGCGTGTGCGGCCCATGTGAATCTCATAGCCTTCGATCGCGAGATCGGCTGGAACGGCGGCTGGCGGAAATGCGAGTTCGGCCGGTAGCGAAGCCGGGATTGTAACCGGCAAGGATTGGGCCTCGGCTGCTGTGTCCGCCTTTTTCTCGGCCCCGAGGTCTACCCGTGGTACTGGCCTTGTTTCTATCTCATCTTCTACCTCCGCGCCTGTCCCGACCCCAACTCCTGTCCCTGTCCCTGTCCCTGTCCTTGTCCTTGTCCTTGTCCTTGTCCTTGTCCTTGTCCCTGCCTCCGCCCCCGTCTCCGCCTCAGCCCGCCCGGCCGAGACGCGGCCTTCCTCCACCGCGCCGCCACGCGGAGGCGGGGCAAGCAACGTGCAGAAGCCGCGCACCCGCACGGTACGCTTGGCCGACGTGAACTCCGTTTCCGTCGGCAGCAGTCCGAGGCCGGGCAGCTCCGGCCACGCAGCTTCATGGCCGTGCGGATCGAGCAGCCGCCGGCCAAGCATTTGGTAGCCGGCGCAAATACCGGCTACCCAACCCGTCTCGGCGTAGCGCAGCAAGCGCTCGGCGAGACCGGATTGATGGAGGAAGCGCAGGTCCTCCATCGTGTTTTTGCTGCCGGGCAGCAGCACGGCGTCCGGCTCGCCCCATTCGGCGACGCTGGCGACATAACGCAGCCGCACGTCCGGCTCGGCCTCCAGCGGATCGAAATCCGTGAAGTTCGACAACCGCGGCAGTTGAATGACGACGATATCTAGCTGATCCGCCATTGCACTGGCCGACGGACGGGACCGGCCGGACTGCCGCTTGGAATCCAATGAAGCGCCGTCTTCATCCTCAACGCCCAGTTGCGGCAAATAAGGCACCACGCCAAGCACCGGCTTGCCCGTGCGCGCCTCCAGCCAATCCAGCCCGGGCTGGAGCAAGCTCACATCGCCGCGGAATTTGTTAATGATGAAGCCGCAGACGCGCGCCCGCTCCTCCGGTTCCAGAATCTCCATCGTCCCGACGATGGACGCAAACACGCCGCCGCGGTCGATATCGGCAACCAGCAGCACCGGCGCGTTGGCCCATCCGGCCAGCCGCATGTTGACGATGTCCCGGTCCTTGAGATTAACCTCGGCCGGGCTGCCCGCTCCCTCCAGCACAACAAGCTCATAGGCGTCGCGCAGCCGTCCCAGCGCCGCTTTCACAATCGCTTCCGCCTTGGGCAAATACGTCTCCCGGTACGCCCGCGCCTCCATATCCAGCAGCGGCACGCCATGCACAACCACCTGCGCAACCATGTCCTGCTTGGGCTTGAGCAGAATCGGATTCATATCCGTCGTCGCCGCAATGCCGCAAGCCTCCGCCTGCACGCCCTGCGCGCGGCCGATCTCCTTGCCGTCGTACGTCACATAGGAATTGAGCGACATATTTTGCGACTTGAACGGCGCCACCCGCAAGCCGTCCTGCGCGAAAATACGGCATAACGCCGCAGTCAAAATACTTTTGCCCACGTCCGAAGCCGTTCCCTGCAGCATCAGCGTCGGCGCAGCTCCCAGCCGCTCTCCGTCACGCCAGCCGGGCAACCGCCGGGCAACGAACTCTCCAGCCCTTGCCTCCCTTAACGCCTCGCCCCCGGCATGACACCCCGTTAGCCCCGCTTCATCGTCCCGCTCCATCTCTGACCCCCCGCTCCGCACGCAGTTCCTCCAGCATATGAGCCAGCCCGGCCAGCAGACGTTCATTATCCTCGCGCCCGCGCACCGCAACACGCGCATAGCGACCATCCAGACCGGGAAACAGCGAAGCATCGCGAATCAAAATCCCCTGCCGACCCATCCGGCGCTGCGCCTCCTGCACATCCATCCCCCATTCCTCGGGAAACGCCAGCAAAATAAAATTCACATCACTCTCAAACGCGATCAGTCCAAGCCCTTGCAAGCCCTCCAGCAAACGCGGCTTCTCCGCCTCCAGCCACTCATGACTGCGCCGCTCAAAATCGGCGTCGTCAAGCACCGAGGCACCTATCCGCTGAGCTAAATAATTCACGCTCCAAGGCACCTGCAGCGCAGCCAGCCGGCGAATTCGCCGGGGGTGCCCAACAACAAAACCTAGCCGAATACCCGGAATTGCATAAAACTTGGTCATCGAGCGCACAACCAGCACATGCTCAGCCGCCGCCGCCCGCCGCAGCAGCGAACGCTCCGCTTCATCCGGCACAAAATCCATGAACGCCTCGTCTACAATCAGCGGCTTTCCGGCGTCGGCCAACCGCTCCAGCAGCGCAGATTCGATCATGCGGCCCGTCGGATTGTTCGGATGACCGAGAAACAACGCGTCGCATCGCTCAAGCGCCTCGAACGCCTCCGCTTCCCCGAGCGCAAACTGCTGCCCGGCCTGCAGCGGAATGTCATACAACGCACCTCCTGCCTTGCGCACCGCTTCTTCATATTCGGAAAAAGAGGGCCGGGCCACGCCCGTAACCGTCGGCCGCAGCTCGCGCACGGCCAGATCAATCAGCTCGGCGGCGCCGTTGCCGACGAGAATACATTCGGCGGAGATCCCGTATTTGCGCGCCAAGCGGCAACGCAGCTCACGTACCGCCGGATCGGGATATCGCACAATATCCGCTGCCGCCGTTTGCAGCAGCTCGCCCACCACAGCGGGCGGTCCAAGCGGATTCATATTGGAGCTGAAATCCAGAAATTGCCCCTCAGGCCGGCCAAAAGCTTCGGCCGCAGTCCGCAAGTCCCCGCCATGTCCGTAACGCTCCAGCATCGCCAACTTCCTTTCCATATGTAAAATAAAGCCGCACCGCCAGCCATGCCGGATCGGATGCGGGCCGACAGCAGCTTTTCCACACCACGCTCGACTCCCGGAGCGCCGTGCCGACTATTCAGAGGCTGTCAGACCCGTGTACCCATGTTCGGCTATCTTCCGCACCGCACCCAACTCTCGGGCGCGGTGTCGGCCGTTCAGCGTCTGTCAGACCCGTGTACCCACGTTCGGCTATCTTCCGCACCGTGCGCAGCTCCCGGGCGCGCTGCCAGCCGTTCGGGAGCTGTCAGACCCGTGTACCCACGTTCGACTATCTTCCGCACCTCGCAATTCCCGGAGCACAATGCCGCCCGTTCAGCAACTTTCAAACCCTTTTCGTCTGTTCACGACTGCACCGACGGGGCAATGCCGTCCTTTTATCAATCCATCCGACTCGGTTTACCGCCTCGCTGCTCGTCTTTCTATGCCGCGCGATCCACGAGCAGCACCGCTGCCCGTCAGTCCCCCACGCCGCATCCAACCAACTACACCAGCAGCGCTACCACAACCAGCAGCAGCACCGCTTCCAGCAGCTCGTTCAGCGCGCCGTAAATATCGCCGGTCAAGCCGCCCAGCTTGCGGTGAATGCCAGCAGCCAGCGCCCAGCCGAATAGTGCCGTTATCCCAGGCAGCAGCGCCAGAACCGCTACAGCAGGCAGCGACACAACCGTCTCCAGCGAAGCGCGGGCCAGCCACAGCGCACCGCAGCCCAGAACGAGCGCAAGCACCGTGCCGGCCAGCGCGTGGCGCACACGGACACTGCGAAACAAAGCGCCCAGCCCGGACCCGGCGCGCGCATACGGCCAGCGGCAAATCGCAATAATCAGAAACCAGCGGCTCCACAGCGGGATGACCGTCAGCAGCGCGCCTGCCGCAAGCGCCCCAGTTCCCCCGGACAGCGGCAACGCAGACAATAATGCGGCCTTGATCAGCACATGCAGCACGCAGACGATCACGCCCATCGCGCCGACGCGACTGTCCTTCATGATCTCCAGCATCTGCTCGCGCGGTCTGTGACTTAGCAGACCGTCCGCGGCATCCATCAAGCCGTCCAGATGCAGCCCGCCGGTCAAAGCTACCCAAAACGCCAGCAGCAGCACCGTCGCCGGCCAGACCGGCAGCCATTGCTGCAGCCCCCAGCCCGACAATGCCAGCAGCAGCCCCAGCACGCCGCCCACAAGCGGATAAAACACCACACTGCGCCGAAAAACCTGATCCGTATACGTCAAACGGACGGGGATCGGCAATCGGGTCAAAAATTGAAAAGAAGCCGTCAAAGCCATCAGCCCGCTTTGAACTAGCGCCCAAACAGCGCGATCACGCATAATAACCCTCCCATCGCGAGCAGGCTGACGCCGTACAGCATCCTGACGGCAAGATCAATATCCCGCTGCGTCCGCTCCCGCATCGGCCAGCCCATACGCGCCCGCTCGCTCGGCACGCCGCCGTAAACATTCAGCCCGCCCAGCTCAATGCCGAGCGCCCCGGCTGCCGCCGACTCGGGAATGCCGCTGTTCGGGCTGGGGTGAAGGCGCGCGAAGCGGCGGATTGCCCGCGCCGCTCGCTGCGCCGAAAGCCCCGGCGTCAGCAGCGCGACGCCGACCATCAGGGCGCCGGTCAGCCGCGCCGGCACCCAATTCAAGACGTCGTCCCAGCGCGCCGACGCCCAGCCAAAATCGCGGTAGGCATCGTTCCGGTAGCCGACCATCGAATCGAGCGTATTCGCGGCTCGATAAGCCATTGCCAGCGGCGCCCCGCCCAGCGCCGCATACAAAAGCGGGGCGATCACCGCATCGACGATATTTTCCGCAACCGTCTCCACGACGGCCCGCGTCAGCTCCTTCTCGTCCAAAGCGGCCGTATCTCGCCCCACGATATAGCCCGTGTACTTGCGGGCCGCTTCGAGATCGCCTTGACGCAGCGGCTCATAAACCCGGTACGCCGCCTGCTTCAGTCCCTTCACAGCGATCGTGGAAGCGATAAACCAAATCGACACGGCATAGCCGAGCCACGGATGGACCCAATCGGCCAACAGCGTCAGCCCGTACATCGCTCCAAAGCTGAGCAGAACCGTAGTCCCGGTCAGTACTACGCCTTGCCATTTAACACGGCTAGAGCTTTCTGCTGCTCTTGCAGACGTAACACCGTCAGTCAACCGACTGGCAGCAGCTTCTTCTCGCCCACTTCCTCCGGCAGCTGTGGATTCGGGACCCGCCGTGCCAACCGCAGCCCCTTGCTCCAAGCTGTTTGCCCCAGCTTGCGGCGGCGTGCCGGCATCGGCTTTCCCGCCGACTCCGCCAGCGGTACGAGGCCGCAGCTTGCGTTCAACAAACCGCACCCAACGGCCGATATAAATCACCGGATGCGTCGGCCATTTGGGATCACCAATCAGCAGGTCGAGCGCCAACGCCGCCGCTGTCAGCGCAATCAGTTCATGCCACGAATACATCCACATTGCTTCATCCCCTGCGTCCAGTCCTCAAGCGTTTCCTGCCCCTAACGAGATCATCGCTTGCCGCTGCCTTCTGAATGTTTGATTCCCGTATCCCATCGTCCGGTATCCGAATCGCAACCTCGGCATCTATTCAGTAAATCTCCACCGAATCTGCGCTCTTGGCATGCAGCACCAGTAGCTCTCCCCGAATATTCAGGGGAGCTCTTGCTCTTGCTCTTGCTCTTGCTCTTGCTCTTGCTCTTGCTCTTGCTCCCGCTCCTTGCTCACCGCGCGCAATTTCCGAAAGATACCTCCCGTATAGCTGCTTTCAGACGCTCTCTGCTTCCCGCTTAATCCCTTGCTTCATCCATCCGGTACGCCAGCCGTTTCAGCTCAACCGGGATGCCGGCAGTAACCAGAAACACTTCGTCGCAAACAGCGGCCATCCGCTGATTAAGTCGGCCGGCCAAATCGCGAAAACGGCGTCCGAGCAAGTATTCCGGAACGATCCCGCTGCCGACCTCATTGGTAACGAGGATCAGCTTGCCGTCAAAAGCAGCCGCAGCCGCTACAAGCGCATCAATTTGTGCCGTCACAAGAAGCTCGCTTGCAGGCTCGCGCTCGACGCGCAGCAAACAGTTGGACAACCACAACGTCAAGCAATCCACCAGCACAGCGTCTCCGCCCGTTTCTCCGCTTAGACGTCCCAGCAAATCAGCCAGTTCATACGGCTCCTCCAGCGTCTGCCAAGCGAAATCGGCGGCCATCCGCTGGCTGCGGTGCGCTTCGACCCGCTCGCGCATTTCCTCATCATAAATTTGCGAGGTAGCGATATACATTCCCCGCTGACTGCGGCGCTTGGCCAGCTTTTCTGCGAAGGCGCTTTTGCCGCTGCGCGCTCCGCCGGTTACCAGAATCGGCATCCTGCTCTCTCCCCTTTCCCGGCCGCTCACCGCGCCTAAGCTTGCGATACGCCGGCACTGGCGAAGGTGGCCATTTCGCGCATAATTTTACCCGCCGCATCGACCAGCGTAAACGCCAGAACCGCTCCCGTCCCTTCACCCAGCCGCATATCCATATGCAGCATCGGCGACAGGCCAATCGCCTCCAGCAGCCGGGCGTGTCCCTGCTCCTGCGATAAGTGCGACGCCAGCATGTACGACGTGCTCAGCGGAGAGATCCGGCTGGCGACGAGCGCCGCCGCCGAAGAAATAAAACCGTCGATGATCACCGGACAGCGGTTGCGCGCAGCGCCAAGAATGACGCCGACAAGGCCCGCAATCTCCAACCCGCCCACCTTGGCCAGTGCCTCCAGCGGCTTGTCCGCCTCCGGCGCATTGACCTCCAGAGCCTGCTGCACGACCGCAACCTTATGCAGCCAGCCTTCATCGTCGATGCCCGTTCCCCGGCCCACCGCCTGCGCCGGCGCAAGGCCGGTCAGCGCGCACAGGAGAGCCGCGCTTGGCGTCGTATTGCCGATGCCCATTTCCCCCGTAGCCAGCAACCGCACGCCCCGTGCAGCCAGCTCATCGACCAATTCGATGCCCGCGGCAATCGCCTGCTCGGCTTCCCCCATCGTCATCGCGGCCCCGCGCGCCATATTGCCGGTCCCCTTGCGCACCTTGCGCGATACGAGCCCCGGATGCTCCAGATCCGCGTTAACGCCAATATCGACGCACACCACCTCGGCCCCGACATGACGAGCCAGCACATTGACCGCCGCGCCGCCGTTCAGGAAGTTGAGCACCATCTGCGGCGTCACCTCGGACGGAAAGGCGCTAACGCCTTCTTCACATACGCCGTGATCGCCAGCCATCACAATGACGGCCTTACCTCCCGGCTCCGGCAGAACCTGACCTGTGATCCCGGCCCATTGCCGGGCAATGGCTTCCAGCTTGCCCAGACTTCCCGGCGGCTTGGTCAACTGATCCAGATGCGCCGAAGCAGCGCTCATGGCCTCTTCGTCCAACGGCACAATCTCGACCAGCACTTTTTCGATATCCAACATGCCTATATCTCCCCTTCATCATCCGCTGCCCGCTGCAGCAAAATTTGCGGCGTTCCGTTCACCGGATGCGCCAGTACAATCGGCTCCGTCCCGTATACGCGAGAAATCAATCCCGCACCCATCAATTCATTTGGCGCGCCAATCGCAACGGCTCTGCCTTCATGCACAACAAGCAGCCGGCTGCAATATTGCGCCGCCAAATTCAAATCGTGCAGCACGGCTACAACGGTCAGCCCACTGGCCCGCTGCCATGAGCGGATATAGTCCATCATTTGCATTTGATAGCCGATATCCAGAAATGTCGTCGGTTCATCCAGCATCAACAAGCGCGGCTGCTGCGCCATCACCTTGCCGAGCGCCACCCGCTGGCGTTCGCCTCCGCTCAACAGCTCAATCGGCCGATCCAGCAACGGCTGCAGCTGCAGCTTGTCCACAATGCCTTCAATCAACGCAGCAGCCTCCCGATCGTCCCGGCCCAGCCAGCTTTGGAACGGAAACCGCCCCATCTCGATCACCTCGCGGACGGTAAAACCGACCGGCGGCAGCGCGTCCTGCTGCAGCACCGCTACCCAGCGGGCCAGCTCCTTTCGCCCGTAAGACGAAGCCGGACGTCCAGCCAACCGCACCTCACCGGACGTGGGCGGCTCCAGCCCCGACAACAGCTGCAGCAAGGTCGACTTACCGCTGCCATTGGGCCCGATAATGCCTAAGAATTCCCCGCGCTCCACCGTCAGCGACACCTCGCGCAGCACCTCCGGCCCGCTGCCAAAGCTTTTGGTCACGTTCATGACTTCGATCATGCCATCAACCTCTTAACGTTTTCTTTTGCTTATTGAGCAAATAGGCGAAAAACGGCGCTCCGAGAAAAGCCGTCACTACACCCAGCGGAATTTCCGTCTGCCCGAGAACCGTCCGGGCCAGCGTATCGGCCCACAGCACATAAATCCCCCCTCCAATCGCCGACAGCGGCAGGATCAGCCGATAATCCGGACCGGCCAGCAGCCGCACAAGATGCGGCACAATCAAGCCGACAAAGCCGATTACGCCCGCCACGGATACCGCTGCAGCCGTAACCAGCGTCGAAACGACGAGCACGAACAGCTTCGTCCGCTCGACATTCACACCCATATGCGAAGCCTCACGCTCGCCCAGCGCCAGCAAATTAAGCGACCGCGCACAGCCCAGCAGGAGCACAAACCCAACCGCCCAATACGGCGCAATCACCTGCGTGTAGGGCCAACCCCGCATCGCCAAACTGCCCATCAGCCAGAAGATAATTTCATTAATCACCTGATCCGACAACGCCACCATAAACGACACTATCGCACCCAAAAACGCCTGCATCACCACGCCGGACAAAATCAGCGTTTCCATCTTCAGCTTGCCGTCCACCCGCGCCAGCTTGAGCACCAGCAGCAGCGAGCCAAAGCCGGTAGCGAATGCGACAACCGGAATCGACCACTGACCGAACCAAGCGTATTGCAGGCCAAAATAAATCAAAAACGCCGCGCCGACAGAAGCTCCCGAAGCAACGCCCAGCGTCGACGGGTCGGCTAGCGGATTGCGCAGCACGCCTTGAAACGCCGCGCCGGCTACTGCCAGCGACGCGCCTACGAGCACGCCCAGCACGACGCGCGGCATCCGCACCCGCCAAATAATCGATTCGGCATTCACCGGCCAATCGCCGTGAATATAGCTGCCGATCCACGGCAGCCGACGACCGACAATACCGGCGACCTCAGCCGGGGTCAGATGAGCGCTGCCTACGGCCAAGCTGCCCAAAACAGAAAGAAGAAGGAGCGCCAAGCCCACTCCTCCCCATACAACCAACGATCTTCTCATTATTTCACCCGATCGGGATAAATGCCCTTCGCTATCTCCAGCAGCCCTTGCGTCAAGCGCGGTCCCGGACGGCTCAGCAAATTCTGGTCGATGCCGATAATCCGGTTATTTTTCACCGCATCAATCTGCTCCCAACCGCTGCGCTCGCGGATAATCTGCTCCAGCGGCTTGTTGCTTTTGTCGTCGATTACCCCTTTAGCGTAGAAAATGACCGCCGGATTCTGCTGAATGATTTTTTCCTCGCTAATTTGATACCAGCCCTTGCCGTCCGCAGCGACGTTAATCCCGCCGGCCAGACCGATCAGCTCGCTCATAAACTCGCCGCTACCCACCGTCCAGCCGGGACTGAACTCGATATACACCTTTTGGCGCTGTTCGGGTGTCAAATCCTTAACGGCATTAAGGACTTTCTGGCGATCGTCATTCATTTGTCCGACAATCCGGTCGGCATCGCCCTGACGATCTGTAATGATACCAAAAGTAACGACGTCGGCGATCGCGTCATCCAGCGTTTTCGGCTCCACCTTAAACACATTCAGCTTTAATTCGCGCAGCTTTTGTACCGTCTCGTCGCTCATCGACACGCCTGTAACAATCAAGTCCGCGTTCGCGGCCAGCAAGGCCTCCTGATTCGGTTTCACGATGCTGCCCATCTTCGGCTTGGATTGTACCGCTTCCGGATAGTCGTCATAATCGGCAACGCCGACGATCCGGTCGTCGAGCCCCAGCGCGAACAACGCTTCCGTCTCCGCCGGCGACACCGAGACAATCCGCTGCGGCGCTTTATCGAACGTAAATTCCATTCCGGTCGCATCCTTGATTTTCATCGGGTAATTCGTCTTGTGCGTTTCCGGCACGCGCGTTGGCTGTGGCGTTCCTTTCGCCGCGCTCGTGCCCTGGCTGCTTAATTGCGCCGGGTCGACGATTTCTCCCAATTGATCGTTTTTGGCGCCGCAGGCCGCCAGACTCAGCGCCGCTGCCAGCGTCAAGCCGAGCAGGCCCACGCGCATCCATTTGTTGCTTGCCATATTCCGGTTCCTCCCTTTCAATGCACCGTCGTCCGCAAAAAAGCCCCCGACCCAAAGGGACGGAGGCACGATAAACCGGCAACAGCCGATATCGGCTTTGCATCACGATCTAACGTCGCCCTTTTCCTCGAAGGACTCGCAAGCTTCAACAAGGCAGGTTTCCTGGCTTACGGGTGCTGCCGATCCTCCGCCTTCCCATTTTGCGCTGATGCGAAACAGTGGCTTGTGCGTGGAGGATCTTCCCGAAATACAGTGGCGGGACCGCGCCGGAATCGCACCGGCTTCCCTTTTAACCGATCAAACGTTCAGGAACGCTTGCCGGCACCTTGTGACGGTAACACTATGCAGTTTCTTTGTCGATTATAGGACAGATTGTCCGATTGCACAAGACGCAAGCGCCAAGCGCGGGTTACTTCTCGGCGATTCGAGCGATGACCTGTTTGGCCATCTCGATGCTCGGCGCATTCTCCGGAACGAAAGCAACCAATCCCGTACCGTCGACGCCCTGCTCCTTGAACCATTTGGAATCGGCCATCGCAATGCCATACAAATGCTTCTCGTCCGTCTTGCCCGGCTCCTGCGAAGCAAGCACCTGATCGGGATACGCAGCCGGGTCGGCCACATCGTCCAGCGATACAAAGCCCGCCTGCTTGGACAAAATCTTGAACTGCTCGTCCGGTACAATCAGAATGCCGTTATGCTTGGAAGCAATCTCGACAATCATCTTCTCCATTGAAAAAATCGGCGACACGACCACTTCCACCGTCGGCTTCTCGCCAACCTTGGCGGCAAGTGCAGCCTGCAGCTTGTCGCTGATATCCAGCGGCAATCCGCCTTGCGGTCCCGCCATTACAAATACAGCCACATCCGGGTCCGGCTTGCCGCAGCCTCCCAAGCACCCGATCAACAGCAAAGCAAGCAGCGCCAGTTTGAATCCTTTCATCGTCCTGATACCCTCCGTAGTCATGGAAAAAGTCGGCTCATCACCGACTCTTCTTTCCTTTATTCATATATTCGTTTATTTTCTTATCGAGGATCGTGCTGAGTTCAACGACGGCATCTGAAGTCATTTCCTTACCTTCTACAACCATCTGCTCAAGCATCCGGCGCAAGGAGTGGATTTCTTCTTCAAGAGGGGTCCGGGAGGCGGTTTTCTTCGCATGCTTGAATAACCAGTGAGGCTCGGAATCAGTTTCGCGGATCTGAAAGTGTTTGCGGTAATCGGCTAGTTGATACT
The DNA here is from genome assembly GCF_004514475.2 of Paenibacillus athensensis. Taxonomy (GTDB): domain Bacteria; phylum Bacillota; class Bacilli; order Paenibacillales; family NBRC-103111; genus Paenibacillus_AL; species Paenibacillus_AL athensensis. The sequence goes on from NZ_MYFO02000024.1 coordinate 15,574, forward strand.
CCAGAAAAGCCATGCTCATCCCTCCTTACCTCAAGAATACCAGTTTTTGCAGTCGTTGAAAATAACTTTTTACATATGTTTTACAATTTTCTGATGAAGTTTCCGATTCGCTCCAGCGCTTCCGTCAGTTGGGCTACCGAGGTCGCATAGGAGCAACGCAGGAAGCCTTCGCCGCCCAAACCGAACACATGTCCCGGCACTGCAGCTACCTTGGCTTCCAGCAGCAGGCGTTGGGCAAACTCCTCGGAATTAAGGCCCGTCGCGGCAACGCTCGGGAACGCATAGAACGCGCCCTGCGGCTCATGACATTCCAGACCGATCTCGCGGAAGCCCTTGACGACAAGACGACGGCGCTGATTGTAGGACTCGACCATCCGGTCCTTTTCCTCCAAACCGTTGGTCAACGCTTCATGCGCGGCGACCTGCCCCATCACCGGCGCGCACATTACGGTATATTGGTGAATTTTTGTCATCGCGGCAATCAGGTCCGGGTGACCGCAGGCATAGCCGATCCGCCAGCCGGTCATCGCAAACGCCTTGGCCAAGCCGTTGACGACAATCGTCCGGTCCTTCATGCCGGGCAGCGAAGCGAAGCTCACATGCTTTTGCGAATAGGTCAGCTCGCCGTAAATCTCATCGGAAATCACAATCAAATCGTTTTCCTCGACCAGCTTGGCAATCGGCAGCCAATCCTCGTAGGTCATAATGCCGCCCGTCGGGTTGCTCGGGTAGCAGAGAATCAAAATTTTCGAGTGCGGCGTCAAAGCTGCCTTGAGCGCCTCCGGCTTGAGCTTGAACTCATCCTTGGCAAACGTCTCGATGCCGACCGGAACCCCGCCTCCGAGCGCCGTAATCGGTGAATAAGAAATGTAGCACGGCTCGGGAATCAGAATCTCGTCCCCCGGCACGATCAACGCCCGCAACGCCAAATCAATCGCTTCGCTGCTGCCCACCGTCACAAGCACCTCATTCATCGGCTCATAACGCACCTTGAACGACTTGTGATAATATTCGGCAATCGCCTCGCGCAGCTCGGGAATCCCGGAGTTCGGCGTATACTTCGTGCGGCCCTGCTCCAGCGAATACACCGCGGCTTCGCGCACATGCCAAGGCGTAGAGAAATCCGGCTCGCCGACCCCAAGCGAAATAATATCCTTGCTCCCACTCACCAGATCAAAAAACTTGCGGATGCCCGAAGGCGGTATATTGCGCACGCTTGGCGACAAATACTCTTTCATTGACTTGGTCACACGTCCGACCTGATCTTCTTTAATCATGGCGCATCGGTCCTTTACGGAGAAATCAGCATCCGGTGATCATCCTGGTGATCCTCGAAAATAATGCCGTCCTGCTTGTATTTTTTCAAAATAAAATGCGTTTTCGTCGAAAGCACCCGATCAATCGGGGACAGCTTGTTGGACACAAAGGAAGCGACTTCCTTCAGCGAACGTCCTTCGATCTCGACCAGCAGGTCATAAGCGCCGGACATCAAATAAACCGACTTCACTTCCGGATATAAGTAAATCCGCTCGGCAATCGCGTCGAAGCCGCGACCCCGCTCGGGCGTAATTTGCACCTCGATCAAGGCAGTAACCTTCTCGTCGTCGACCTTGCTCCAGTTGACCACGGTCGCGTACTTGACGATGACCTTATCCGCTTCCATCTCGCTTATCGCTCGCGCCACCTCCGCCTCCGGCGTATCCAGCATAGTCGCGATCAGCTCCGCGCTGCGGCGGGCGTCTTCTTTCAGTAACTCGAGAATTTTAAGCTTCAAAGCATCCATGGTTAACCCTACCTCTCATGTTTGATGGTTCATCCTACAATCTTACAATGAACTGCTGTCCAAATTCAACGTATGCGTGCGCGCAAGGGCGATAAAAAATGGCTATAGGGGATTATCGGGGAGAGAAAAAAGAAACCCTGAGCGGCCGGAGCCGGTCAAGGTTTGGAGAAAAACGAAATCTCAGTTATTATTAGGCTTATTTCTGCCAATAGTCATTAAACCTGTTAAGCAGATTTGAATTGTGTAGTTCAAGTAAAGCCAGCAAATCTCTGGATTCTTTTTTGAGTACGCTCCGACCTGAATTTGCTTTTAGAAATTGCAGGACCTTATTTGCAAAATCCTCTAAAATGGAAATTGGAATATCCTTAACCTCAAGAGTTCCATACAAAGCAAACAGTCCTGACTTTAGAGAATTCAAATCTGAAGCATCCACCTTTTTAAAAATGTCTTTATAAACTGAATGCCCTTCTGGTCTAACAGCTTGCATGAGATTGATAATTCTGTATGGAATGGAAACATTCCTAGAATAGGGTTTAAATAACATTATTAACAACGTATTATAAATCTGAGGTATGACCGTATCCATACCAATAATAATCATATCCAAAAAATGGATATACTTAAAAATAGAGTCTTTGGTTATTTTATTCAAATGTTCCCTATATACGCTAGCAACTTCATCAATGAAATCCGGTTCTGTTACCAACTCCTCTAGCCTTCCCATAAAATTATCATCAAAATCGATTTGATTTTGCAATGTAGTTTCAATGAATTTTTTCGTAATGATTGGCATTGATTTACCTCATTTAGTTTGTGAAATCGCCGCCGTGCATCTGCAGGCAAAGAAAGTACATTTCCCGTGCCACTCATTCGGCATTAGGCAGGGTAGAAGAAAGACCTTGAAGAACTAGCATCCCCAAAGCCACAATATTAAACTTTACCTATAGTGACATCTCCTTCATGGAAAAACTCAATTATTGTTCCATCATCGGGTCTATATAACCATGTATCAAAACTGACAGCTAACACATCATCCAATGACCTGAGAATGCTATTCAGATTCGATTTAACTATAGGTAAACGTGCGTTATCCCAAATAATGAGAAAATCCCCTGCATTCGCGTTTACTCTAGTAAGAATATCGGAAACTACTTCAATAGGTTTTCTCCCCTCAACTCTACTCCAATCTATCCTTCCATGTGAGAATGAAAATGCTTCTCTAAAACGATTGAATTCTTCTTGAGTTTCCGTTTTATTCAAAATGATTGGACTGTCAAGTGCTTCTATACACTCTTCAAATAATGTCATAGTTGCTCTCCTTCTATTTATTCAGCATATTGATATATGACTTAAATGTGGCTTCATTGCCTTCAAACGGTATAACATATTTCGATGCGTTTGCACCTTTCCCATTTCTAAAATCCTCTACATTAATGTGCATTCCTTTTATCGGGTCATAATCCAATCTCCATCTGACTTTACCATCAAGAGATTCTCTCCCAATTACTTTACCATAACCTGCACTAGATTCTAGTCGACCATAATAAGCCCTTGTTTCCCCCATATCTGGAGTGATACGATAAAAATGCAGTCGAAAAATACCCTCGTATGAAATAAAATGAAAGTTGACGAGGGGACGGGAGACAATGAATCGATACGACAAAGCATTCAAAGAAGAAGCCGTAAGATTGAGCGATGAGATGGGACCCAAGAAAGCTGCCGAGCAGCTAGGCGTATCCTACTATACGTTGCAAGAGTGGAGAAAGCGAAGAACCCTGCACGGAGACGGAGCGCATATCGGGAGCGGACGCGCTTA
>NZ_MYFO02000025.1 GCF_004514475.2 Paenibacillus athensensis
TAAGCGCGTCCGCTCCCGATATGCGCTCCGTCTCCGTGCAGGGTTCTTCGCTTTCTCCACTCTTGCAACGTATAGTAGGATACGCCTAGCTGCTCGGCAGCTTTCTTGGGTCCCATCTCATCGCTCAATCTTACGGCTTCTTCTTTGAATGCTTTGTCGTATCGATTCATTGTCTCCCGTCCCCTCGTCAACTTTCATTTTATTTCATACGAGGGTATTTTTCGACTGCATTTTTATCGTATCACTCCACATATCTTTCAAAACCCTTCTTCCCCTAATACGGTGAATAGTGGACTAAGCCATACTCTGACACAAATAATCAATAAAATGTTGGAAAAAAATATTAATAGCAGATATAAGAATTGGGATCAAATTAAAAATGATATTCTGATAAATGATCAGCCAGTGAGTGGTGTATCTCCCATCGTTGATAATTTACTTAATTTGCAAATCGTAAGCGACGATAAGCTTCGAGAATTGAAACTAAATCAGGAAAAAGAAAAAAATGAACACTTATCATTTTTAAAGAAAATAAACTATCAGTTTAAAACAGACGTATATGATCCAATTAAAGTAATTATTGATGAATTTAATAATAAGCATACTGGAAACAAATTCAGAATTGATTCTTTTGAAAATCTGACCGAGAAGCAAATTAACATCAAAATTAGTCTGCCCAACAGTAAAAATATGGATATTAGAATTAGACCGCTTTATGACAAAGATTTTGAAAGAATCGTAGAGGATAGGTTTTTTGAAACAAAGAGGAAACAAGTGATAAGACCTAAAATAAATAATCAATTAATTATTGCCTGGGGATTCATTGAAATTCTTGATAGTATCGGGTTTAATTTGCTTCTTGTTGAGCAAGAGGATAATTTATATGGAAAATGGTATATATTAAAAAATCGAGTGGGGGCGTTCTATCAAGCTAACGAACGAATTGTTGAGCCCTTTGCTGTTGACTTCAATGGACTGGAAGATTTGGTAAATAAGTTGAATGTATCACTTACCAAAATTGAGAGCGAGGTTTTGGAAGGGGATAAAATTATTGAAGTAGTTAATGAGTTGTTAGTACGAAGTATGCTGTAGTTCCATTAAGCTAATAAAGGTCTGGAGTTGTCAACTAGGGCGGCAAATACCCGCTCATTGTGCGATCCTGGCGGAATAACTGGGCGGAGCTGGCTACGTTTTTCAAGTATCCACCGGAAATCTGCAAGCTGATCTACACCACCAACATGATCGAGAGCTACCACCGGTAGCTGCGGAAGGTAACGAAGGGCAAAAGTATTTTCCCGACGGATGAAGCGCTCCTGAAAATGCTCTATTTGGCGACAATGGACGTCATTCGCAAATGGACAGGCCGTGTGCAGAATTGGGGCCGGATGCTGCTCCAGCTCTCGGTTTTCTTCCCTGACCGCATCGGCCAACACCTGCAATAAATCGCACGAAATCCCCCTCGGGGGATCGCTTCAATGGAGTTTACACCAAGTTCTTGACAGACCCTCGAAAAGATTCGTTACGCTAACGGGAAACGATGGTTGAATCAAGTTCGTTCAGGCCTCCGATCACATCGGTGGCCTTCCGTGCTTACTACATAGGTTTGACTTTGCCTCTTGAAAGATTGGCTAGTACGCACCACTTGCACACTTAGGCGGATATTTCGCCGATAGCATCGTTACGCTGAACCATACCCTAAATGAAACTGTGCCTAAGCAGAATGCTGTTACATGCTTTGAGGTATTTCCTTTAATAAACCCTGATTACGAAATGTGTTATAATAAAGGTAATACCTTATTGACGAGAGGTGTCAGAAATGCGTATATCCAAAGAAACGATCCATCATTTAATTGAAAGTATGCCGGATAACGAATTAAACGAAGTGGCCAATTTCATTGGATATTTGAAGATGAAAAGGGATAATGCCTGTAAACCATTTGAAACAGATGTTTACGAAGTAACTGACCCGGACGAGGAAGATCAGCTTCTACGCGCATTAAATGAGAATAACCCGTTATTGTCTGAAGAGGACATCAACAGGATGATAGGGCAATAGCGTGAAAGTTCAATGGAGAAAGTCAGCAATCGAATCTCTTCTTGAGCTGGACCGTTGGAGACTAGCCGTAGAATTGCAGCCTATTGCTGCTCATCTAAAAAGGACCATAGAGTAGTATTTTTCTGATCAGAATTTATCGATTTATGTCCCTGGCCGTCAGGTCCTTATTAAAAAGCTTCCTGTGGATGTAAGGATGGTCTTAATTGCGATAGGAAAATCAGACCCTTACAAGGTTTTCTATCGCATTTCAAATCGTCAGTATGAAATAGTTTTGGTTCGTCACCCACGCCAAAAGAGTTTATATAAGTGAGAGTCTGTATTTATCTGCAGGCTCTTTTTCGTATTAACGATGATATGCTGAACCTACCACAAGTAACGGCAAGTTTTTCGGAGAATCCCTCAGCAGATTTGGAACGGCGACGGAGTCGACGCAAATGAGCTTTTGTGAGCTTTTCGGGGCCACAGAGAGAGGACATTTGCTTGTGGAAAGCAAACGATTCGCCAGAAGACGAAGCTCTCGAACAACTTGAAGTACCATTTTCGCTGGCTTTCGCTGGTCGCCTCTTTGTCGATCATGGAAAAAGCCGTTCTCCTATGCGGGCGGTGATTCGCGGCCAGTCTTGACGAACCAAAGCGGCGGTAATATGATTTTTTATCAGCGTCAGCACTGTCGGATAGGTTGTTAACGGGGCAATAAGGGGAATGATGAAGGGATTCGGCTCCTGCAACCATTCCGTCCAGCACAGTAAATGGCAACACTGAGCGGTTTAAAGACTTTAATGGAGGAGGCAAAACGTTGGCGACAATCGATGATTTTGCAGCACTGGATATTCGTGTCGGAACGATTAAGGAAGCGGAGTTTTTTGAAGAAGCCAAGATCCCTGCGATCAAGCTCAAGATTGATTTTGGACCGGAGATCGGGATGAAATCCTCAAGTGCCCAAATAACTAAGCGTTACCAGGTTGATGAAATTGTAGGAAAGCAAATTATAGGAATCGTCAATTTCCCTCCTCGACGGATTGCGGGATTCAAATCGGAAGTACTCGTTTTGGGAGGAGTCCCGGAAAAAGGAGATGTTATTCTATTAAAGCCGGATACTGAAATACCCAACGGTACTCCTATTGCGTAAAAATAAGGCTTACCTAAAAGGCAAGGCAGCAATGCACGACAGGTGATGGAGAACGCTCTCCATCGTCAAAGTCCTCCAACAATACAGTGCTTTCTACAGACGGCAAGCTCACGTTTTCCATCGGTAAATCCGGCGAGGTTAGTCTGGGCGATGATGTCAAAATCATCATTCCTGCCGGCGCATTAGGCAAAGAATGGCACATCACCATAGAAAAAGTGGCGGATACACAAAAGCTGCTTGCAGCTAAGGATGCTTTGGTCAGCCCGGTATTCTACTGAGAACCCCCTGTCTTTATGGAATGTAAAAAATAAACACAAAAATCGCCAATTTTTGTAGAGTGGGGGGACCATACCACCAATACAAGAAAGGGCGATTTTTTTGCGTAATTTGACGACGATCGCAAGTGAATGAATCGAGAAAATTACGCCATGCGTCGATATCTGCGTTTTGGCACACGTCCTGGCCCTACCGGGTGGCGGTGCGTAATCAGTCACCTCGAAGACGGTGAACGAGTCTCATTCCCCCCTCCCCGGTCAAGCCGGAAGGCGGGCTCATCCTTGAAACGTTCTTGGGACTAGATGACATCCTGCTGTTCCAGCCATCTCAAAATCGCTTGGTTTGTTTCTTCCGGTTTTTCTTGCTGGATCCAATGACCGCAATCCAGATCGACCACTTCCACATTAGGAACGAACGCGGCCAGTTTGTCGAACTTCGGAATCAAATCACGCTCACCATAGATCATGAGTGTCGGTTGTTGGATGATAGGGTCCACGTCCGCCAATAAGCGCCAGTTGCGGTCAAGGTTCCTGTACCAATTAATGCTGCCCGTGAACCCCGCTTTTTCGAAGGCAGAGACGAAAACGGCCAACTCGCTGTCGCTCATCAAGGGCTCCCCGAGCGGTGTTTCTGCTCTGGCGAGATTGATCATTGCCATGCCCGGCTCGGGCTCTTTGAGAGGCGCGTTTTTCCGGTACAGGTTGCGAAGGAACCGGAACGTATTCTCTTCCAATACAGCGTCTGCGACACCTGGCTGTCGATTGAAATGGACAAAATAGTAGTCGCCGCCCAGCACTTGTTCCAAGAACTCGATCCAGGGTATTTCCCCGCGCTCTTGATAGGGCAAGCTCAGGTTGATCACTTTATTGACGCGGTTTGGATGCAATAAGGTCAGTCCCCAAACGACCATTGCACCCCAGTCATGACCGACAAAGGTGGCGTCTTCGTATCCGTAGTGATCGAGAAGTGCGACGAGATCACCCGACAAGTGTTCAATGTCATAGTCTGTTACTTCGGTCGGTCGGGATGAGTTGCCGTAACCCCGCTGGTTGGGGACGATGACGTGGTAGCCCGCTGCGGCAAGGGCTGGCACCTGATGGCGCCAAGAGAAGGCATGCTCCGGCCAGCCGTGGCAAAGCACAATGGGGTTTCCTGCATGCTCTCGGCCTGCTTCAAAAACTTCGAGTTCCACACCGTTGACTGAAATAAGGGTGGGCTTGGGAAAATCGGTTGGATTAAACATTCAAAACCTCCTTCTTGTGATACATGTAGTATAATGGACAAATGGTGACATCATAGTGGCACCGTTCCGAAATCATGTAGAAAAAAGAGGGCAATTATGGACAAAGTAGAAAGACTCATATCGATTATCATGATATTGCTGAAAAAAGAGATTGTTTCTACAAAGGAATTCTCCCAACTATTCCATGTTTCCAAAAGAACGATCCTTCGCGATATGGAAACATTGAGCTTATCGAATATCCCGATCTACTCGGTCAATGGGGTCAAGGGCGGCTACGGCATCATGGATGAATACAAGGTTGATAAGCGCCTTTTAAGCAGCTCCGATTTACAGCATATATTAACTGCGCTCGGCGGATTGGAACAAATCCTCCTGACGGAAGAAGTTGAAAGAACGATAAAAAAAATAGAGGCAATGGTGAGTCCATTGTCTCTGAATCGTTCCATTCAACTGTCGTTTTATAATTGGGAAGGTCGGTCCGAGATTCTTGAAACCTTAAAGACTTGTCAAGCATCCATTTTAAAGAAAAGGCTGGTTTCGTTTGATTATACAGATAAAGACGGGGTTGTAACGAATAGAAGGGTCGAGCCCTATGAGCTGCATTTTAGCGAATCGAGTTGGTACTTGAAAGGATTCTGTTTACATCGACAGGGATATCGAACATTCAAGTTATCCCGGACCGATCATATTAAGATGGATGAACACGCGTTTCATCCTAGAGACGATTGGTCAGAGCAAGGTCGCGTTGCAAGTTATCTGCCGCAATTCGTCACGATTAAGGCACGGATATCGCCTAGCATCAAAGATCAAATCATCGAAAGATATGGTCGAAGAAGTATTGAAGACCACAGTTCTGGATTTTTATTAGCAACCATGTATGTCCCTCAAACTCGTGGAGGCTTCCAATTTTTAGCAAGTTTCGGCACTCATCTAAAAGTTGTAGAGCCCAAGTCCTATGTTGAAGACTTTCGAAATTATTTATGTCAAATGATAGAGAATTATTCCTGATAGGTATATGAATACCGTATTCGGGCTTGCTTTTTTGTCCGGGCTTGTCATAGTCTCGATCTACAAAAACCTCGTTAGGCACTTTCCAAGCCTCAGAGGGTATTAAGGTGCTTCGGATCAGCCAGATTACTTTTGTGGAATAGCGGATTCAATTATTGGAAGATGCTGCGGTTACGGTGACCCGCATCCAATTACAAGCCATGTATGGACAGGACGTTATCGAATATGAGGTGGTTTACACCCGCGTTTGGAAACAGTACGGCTACGAGCTGAAGGTTGTTTCCGGGCATTGCAATGTAGTCCCTGCGTCCGTCTAGGCCGCGCTCCTGTCACTTTTCAAACTTAAAACACCCTTTGGCATTCATTCGAATACGAAGGGGGGCCGACGGAGAAGGGGAAAGCGCTGCATGATGTAATCCAATCGCTTACCGTTTGGGGAAGCCGGTTACCCGTTAAGTAAAGCGATACGCAGAAACGTAGCATGGCGGGGAGGGGCGAGCCGTTCATGCGCAAAACCACCCCGACAATCAATGCCGGAGTGGCTTCACCCTGTTAGTTCAGCTGTGTGTTCGTTTCTTTTCGACCATAAAATCGTTTGAATTTCGTATTCATGAAAGGCGTTAATGATACTGGGGCGTATCGATTTTTCCGAATCATTGAGGACAGCGAAAAGAATGGAGTTAGGTCTTCGATTCTGTTTGGTTTCGGTCCAGGCGAACAGAAGATTTTCTGAATTTTGTTTTGTTGGGTTATTGAGTGCATGTAGGATTCTTTCGGGAAATTGTCGCGATCTAGGAATAGCAAAATGGAACGTTTGGGGAAATCCGCTTTTACCTGTAAAGCTAATGTTCTCCACAAAGCGTACATCGTTATCGAATAGATACTGATCGACTTCTTCGAGGAAGATACTTTGAACATTCTCTCTGGATGTCATGAACATATCGTTGACGGTCATCATTGCTTGGACCAGCATATGCTTTTTTTGTGGAAAAGCCTCTAAAGTCGTTTCTACAAAAAGTTCTTCCTTTGAAGATACTTTGACGCCATAACCATTTAATATCGTTTGCAAAATTTTCTTGCGTTTCGGTGAAGAGAATACATCACAACCAGAAAGTTTAAGATCGGTCAGAATGTAGCCTGCATCACTTAGTGTTAGTTTAGTACCCTTTTGTTGGACATATATTTGAAGATAATCGTTGTGCCTGTCCATAAAAGGAGTAGTTATTTCAACTGCATTCTCCAATTCCTTAAAAGTGATTTTCTGTTTAAGCCAATTGACATACGAATCGGATAATTGCTCAACTAAATTCAACTTAATTCACCTCGATCTGGCTAATAACATTTGGCGCGTTATGAATATTATTATACTCAAGGAAGTCAATTAATACTTGAATGAGATCATGGGGATTTGTATTTATTTCACTCGATAAAGGATATGCCCATTTATCATCATATCCTTCCCTATAGATATGGATATGTGGGCACGGAATTTCCGTACCATCAGGATTTGGGTGAGGCGGCCCATCTATATCTATGCGTAATAGATTAATCGATTTTTTATAACGAGTTTGATAGGTACACTTTTTCACGTTTAAAGTTTTACGATGGATATCAATTTGAAATTTATCATTCGTCTGTGAGGATGTAGCTTCTAAAGTTACATAGGATTGCAGTGAGGGAAAGACAATTGGTTTTGTGCTAATTAGTGTTTTGACTGCGTCTAATAATCTACGTGCTTCGAGATCGGTCAACAAATCTTATCCCTCGCTTTACCCAAATTATACTATAATATTACAGTTTCCAGAGGTCTTTGAGAATATATTTTTTGCTTATCTACTGGTTCTAATTGAGCATCTTCATAAAAATCAAAGGATGGAGAACTGCCTTGTTGGCTGCTCCATCCTTTTTTATTCAGAGCTGTTTTACTTGAAAAAAGCAGTGGAGCCGGGAGCCCCGGAACCGCTCTGCGGCATTGATGGTCGAACAAATCAGGGAGGCTGTCGGTGTGAATCTGGCCCCTTTTTTGCAAGGCGGGTAAGCCGGCAGCGGCAAGCTGGATGCTGAAGGCGGTTTGCCTGCATGGCCCAACGGCATTCCGGGCGAATGGCAAATTGACAACGGCGGTCAGAGGCGTACAATAAGCTTACAGTCATCATTTTCGCGACGAGCCGGTCGTGCCAGCGTGGAGCCGAAGGGGAGGGCGCGTATGAACCGACATGACGAAGAGAAGAAAGCGATGGAGCTGGCTGCTGTCGACATCTTCCTGGAGCTTCACAATTTGAACTACAAGCGGCAGATGGAGCTGCTGCATATGCAGGAGCGGCCGGACGCCGTGCTGCGCGATACCAGCGGCGGGCTGCTGGGGATGGAAGTGACGCATCTGTTCTACGATAACGAAGAAGCGCGTCAGCTGATGGGCAATTCTCGACAGGTGCTGCCGGGCAGCGAGCAGCTGGAGCATTTTGTGCAGGAGATCAACAGGCGCATTCGCATCAAAGAGGAAAAGCTGCGCGATTACTCGCACGACTATCCGTGCGCGCTGCTGATTCGCAATGTTTCGACGATGTACGGCATGTCGGACGTGCTGCGGAAAAAGCAGCTGCTGCACAAGCCCGGCGGCCATTTCACGCATGTGTGGCTGCTGTCGCGCGATTTTACCCCGGATTGGCTGCTGAAAAATTTATACGAGGTCGGCCCGTAGCTTAGGGAGAGCCTCGGCAACAAAACGGCCCCGCCGCAGAAGGATCTGCGCCAGGGCCGCTTCTTTTTTTGAAAACTTACGGGATCAGGTTTTGTTTGACTACGGTTTGCAGCGTTTTGTTGCGATCGCCGCTGACTTCCCACGACATGGCGCCGCCGAGGCCTTTGGCTTTGAGGTAATTGATTTTTTCGAGAATCGATTGCTCGTCGTCATACGAGATGTACGTGCCGTTGCTGGCGTTGTACAGGTAAGGCGTTTTGGTTACGTTGTTGTAGTAGCGGGTGTAGCCGTTTTTGTTGATGTAGTTGGCTTGCAGGTCGCTAAAGTCGTACACGCCATGCTCCCAGGTGCCGGTTTGCGACACGCCGCTGCACGTTTGATATTGGCCGCCGTTGCTGTTGGCACAGCCGCCCCAGCCGCGTCCGTAGTAGCCCAAGCCCAGTACGAGCTTGCTGGCCGGAACGCCGGCGTTCAGCATGTTGGTTACGGCATGGTCGACGTTGAAGTTCGTCGGGTCCGGATTCGGATCAGCCGGATCGTAGTAGAGCGGTGCGTTTTGGCCGGATTTGGGATCCCAGCTGCCGTGGAAATCGTACGTCATGATGTTGATCCAGTCAACGGTCGATGCAATTTGCGACAGCTGGTTGTTGGCCACATACGTAGGACCTGCGCCAGCTGCAATCGTCAGATAGTAATATTTGCCGTCTTGGGAACCGGCTGTGTTCAGCGCGGAACGGATCGCTTGCAGAAGCAGTACATAGTTGGCTTTGTCGGCAGCGCGGTAGCTGTTGCCGGCCAAGCCGCCGCTAACCGGATATTCCCAGTCGAGGTCGACGCCGTCGAATTGATATTTGCGCAGGAAGTTGACTGCCGAATTAGCAAATGTCGTGCGGGCTGTGGCGTCATTGGCCACATCGGAGAAGCGGTTCGACCAGCTCCAGCCGCCGACGGAAATGATCGTTTTCACGTTCGGGTTGGCTTGTTTCAATTTGACGAGCTGATTGTAGCTGCCTTTGATCGGCATATCCCACGTATCGCCAGGATACGACATGCCAGTAGCGGCCCAAGGGTCGCCTTGAACGATTGTGCCGTTCGGCACGCTGATGTTGCCGGTTTCGTCGGCGCAAGCCCATGTTTGCGGATTCGGGCTGGTCGGATCGGAGTTGCCGTGAATGCCGTTCCAGCAAATGTCCGCGAAGGCGTAGTTGATGAAGGTGATTTTGCTCGCATCGATATCCGGTACTTTGAAGTTGCGGCCATAGACGGCCCACTCAGGGAAGTACGTGACGATTTTCATGCTATTGTTGGTCGAAGTCGTGGTTACAGTCAGCGTGTTGCTCGCTGCGGAAAGGTTGCCTGCGGCATCCTTTGCTTTAACCGTAAAGGAATACGTCGTGTTGGCCGTCAGGCCGGAGACGGTGAACGTTGTCGATGTGGCCGTGCCGGCCAGCGTCGTACCGCGGTACACATTGTAGCCGGTGACGCCGACGTTGTCGGTGGAAGCGTTCCAGGCCAGAATGACCGAGGTGCTGCCCGTGCCGTTGGAATGCAGGTTGCCCGGCGCAGTTGGCGCTTGCGTATCGGTGGTGACGGTTTGCGTCGTGCCGCTGACAGAGGAGCTGGCGGCGGAAACGTTGCCTGCAGCATCCTTCGCTTTGACGGTGAAGGAATACGTCGTATTGGCGGACAGTCCGCTTACGGTAAAGCTGGTGCCGGTAGCTGTGCCAGCCAGCGTTGTACCGCGGTATACGTCATAGCCGGTGACGCCGACGTTATCGGTCGAAGCGTTCCAAGCGAGCGTGATCGAGCTGCTTGTTGTGCCAGTGACCTGCAGGTTGCCCGGCACGCTAGGCGCTTGCGTATCGCTGCCCGATTGCGTTGTGCCGTTGACGGAGGAGCTGGCAGCGGAAACGTTGCCTGCAGCGTCCTTCGCTTTGACGGTGAAGGAATACGTCGTATTGGCGGACAGTCCGCTTACGGTAAAGCTGGTGCCGGTAGCAGTGCCGGCCAGCGTTGTGCCGCGATATACATCGTAGCCGGTGACGCCGACGTTATCGGTCGAAGCGTTCCAGGCGAGTGCAATCGAGGTGGTCGTCGTTGACGTTACGTGTAAATTGCCGGGAACGGAAGGCGCTTGCGTATCGCCGGACCCGGTCTGCAGTCCCCACAGCGCAGGTACGACCGGCGGTTCCCAGCCTGTCAGCGAGGTGTGCGCTTGAATACATTTGTAGGTGGAGCCGCCGTAGGTGACGAGATCGCCGACGTGGTAGCTGGTGTTTGGAGCCCAAGGGCTTGCGCCCAGCGCCGTAACCGGAATAAGCGTAAAGATGAGGACGAAGGCAAGCAGAATCGCCATTGTGCGTTTGCGGTGAAGCTTCATTAAACATTCCTCTTTCCTTTTTTAGATTGTAAACGCTTTCCTAAGTAGATTCGTGAAGCAGGTCGAACCAAGCTCTCCTTTCCTGAAAAGGTAATGGCTTACTCTTTCATTATTGAACGGAAGCGGCGATTTTTGAACGGATAAGTTTCTTTACCTTAGGGATAATTTTCAATTATTGTATAAAATAAAAGAGCAAGCTCATATACATAGCCAAAGGACGGGCTCTGCCTGATGCCTGCGCGCATGGGGCCGGGCTTGGGCTTTCGGACATCCGGGGAGGGAGAATGCGTTGAAACGTTTTTATGTCGTGCTGTTTGTGCTGTTCGCGCTGTACGCGGCGCTTATCGGCCGTTATGTGCTGCAGGGCGATGCCTTTGCCATTCCGGTGCATGATCGGGGGACGGTGGCCGATCCGCACACCTTTATGACGGCGCAGCAAATTACCGATGCCGAGTCGCTGTCGCGCTTGCGTTCGTTGACGTATTTTCTGCTGTCGCCACTACAGGCAGGGTTGATTCTGGCGCTGCTGGGCGTTTCGGTTCGCTTTCGCAAGCTGGTGGAGCGCTGGTTTCGCCATTCCTTCTGGCAGGCGGCTGTGTTTGTCCTGCTGTTTTTGCTGCTAACCGATGTGATCTTCCTGCCGGTGGATTACTGGCTGCTGCGCGTCGATCGCTCCTACGGGCTGTCGAATGAAACGATGGCGATGTTCTGGAGCGATCATGCGAAGGATTTTGCGGTCAACCTGCTGGCGACGTGGGCGATGGTCGGGGGATTCCGCTGGATCAGCCGGCGCAGCCCGCGGCGCTGGTGGCTGTGGTTGTGGCTGATATCGGTTCCGTTTATCGTGTTTGTGACGTTCCTGCAGCCGGTCGTGCTCGATCCGCTGTACAATGATTTTCAGCCGTTGCAAAATCAGGAGCTGAAGCGCGACATTCTCGCGCTCGCCGACAAGGCGCACATTCCGGCGCATCAGGTGTACGAGGTGAATATGTCGGAGCGGACGAACGGCGTGAACGCTTACGTCAACGGCATTGGCGGCAACGCCCGGATCGTGCTGTGGGATACGACGCTCAAGAAGCTGAATACAGACGAAATTCTTACGGTGATGGCGCATGAAATGGGGCATTATGTGGAAAAGCACATCTACTGGGGGCTGCTTTACGGCATTGCGCTCAGCCTGCTGGGCTTCTGGCTGGCCTTTCATGCGTTCGGCGGTTTTGTCCGCCGCTTTGGGCCGGCGTGGGGGCTGCGCGGCGAGCGCGATCTGGCGGCGTTGCCGGTGCTGCTGCTGCTCGTGACGCTGATGAACTTCGTCTCCGCTCCGGCGCAAAACGCCTTTTCGCGCGTGATCGAGCACCGTGCCGACATGTATGCGATGAAAATGACAGGCGACGGAGACGCCGCCATCCGCGCGTTCCAAAAAATCGCCGCCGAAAACCTCAGCCCGGTCACGCAGCCCAAGCTGGTGCAATGGTTCCGCGGCTCGCATCCGACGATTCTCGAACGGATTCATTATTTCGAGCAGTTTCAGCGGAGGCCGGCGGCGGGGAGTAACGGGGCCAAATAAAGGGACGGCCTGCCGGGCGTTGGCTGGGTGGGAGTGCCGGGGACAAATAAAGGGACGGCCTGCCGGGAGTTTGCTGGGCGGGAGTGCCGGGGCCAAATAAAGGGACGCCTGCCGAGCGTTGGCTGGGCGGGAGTGCCGGGGCCAAATAAAGGGACGCCTGCCGAGCGTTGGCTGGGTGGGAGCGTCGGGGCCAAATAAAGGGAAGGCCTGCCGGGAGTTTGCTGGGTGGGAGTGCCGGGGACAACTAAAAGGGACGGCTACCGGGCATTGGCTCGGCGGGCCGTCCTTTTTGGCGCTTGCAGGTGCGCATGTGCGCGGAGTACGGGCGTACAGATGCGCAAGGCAAGTAGGTTGATGTGCAGATGGTGGGTGTTGCGGTGTGTCAAAAGAGGGCGGGCGCGGCGCTTGGGCTTTGCGGCCACTTACAGGCTGGGCCCGTTGCCGGGCTCTTGCTGCGCACTGCGTGCGGCTCCTGGAATGCCGGTCATGCGGCGGCTGGAAGGCCGGTGCGTACGCTCCGGAAGTCGCCTGAAGCTGCGGAAATCGCCGGCTTGCGGCGTTATTTGCCGGTTTGGCGGCTTTCCGTCATCTGCTGCCAAACGGAGCCGGCCGCTTCCTCGCCGCGCTCAATACGGGCCAAAGCGATCTCGGCCTGCAAGCGGACCTCGAACTCGGGGTCCGCCGTCGCCGCGCGCAAGGCTTCGACGGCGGTGTCATCGCCGACCTCGAACAAATAACGGGCGGCGCGCCAGCGGACGAGCTTGTTTTTGTCGCGCAGCGCTTCGATCATCGGGCCGATGGCTGCAGGGTCGCCCCAGTCGGACAGCGTATCGCCTGCTGTCCGCCGCACAGCGGCCGTGTGGTCGCGCAGCGCGGCAAACAGCAGCGGCAGCGCCAGCGGGTCGCGCAGGTCGCCGAGATAGACAACGGCGAGCCTGCGGATGGAGGCGTGTTCGTCCTGCAGCGCCTTGGCGAGCAGGGGCAGCGCCTCCACAGTTGGCGCGAAGCGCTCCAGCGCGGCGTAGCGCGCCTGCCAGTCGCCCGCTGCGGTCTGGAAGCGGGCGAGCACTTCGTCCGCGGTCAGCGGCGCGGGACGCACATAGGACGCCGCTGGCTGGTCGGCGGCGTCTTGCCCTTGCCCCTGCGCTTTGGCCGCGTCGGCCAAAGCGGTCAGCCGCTCGGCCGGATAAGCGGCTTCGAGCTCTTTGACGATATCCGCGGCAATTTCTTCGGGTTCGCCATAGCGAACGCCGAACTCCTCCAGCTTGCGCTCGCGGATCATCGTCGAGCCGGCAGCGGCTTGTACGGCCTCGGCAAAAGCTGGCGGCAGCGCGGCCCGCACCTCGCTGTCGCCCATCCGCACGCGGACCTGAATCGGGATGCCGCGGAACATTTGCACGAGAACGTGCGCTTCGCCGTACGCGGTATCGGCAGAGACGGCGGCCCCGGAGCCATTCGCCGCGCTGCCCGGCTCACCGCTGCCGAGCAGCAGGCGGGCTTCGCCCAGAATGCGCGCCCAATCGGCGCCCGGCATCCGGTCAAGCGCGATGAAATCGGCGGTGCGGAACAGGCTGCGGACGCCTTCAATCGCCAGCAGGCTGCGCAGCGGCTCGGGCGCCGGATCGCCGGGTTTCCAGGTCTGCCGCTGCCCGCGCGGCAAAATTTCGTCCACATTGAGCTTCATGGAATTGGGGCTCGGGGTCGGTTCAATCGACAACATGTGCATGGCGTCGGAACACTCCTTTTGATATTGGATAGGAAAGATTTGCCGCAACGGGGCGGCTTGGCCGTGTCACCGGAATTTCACCGGCCCTGCGAAATGCCTACGTGAAAAAGGCCCGGACGCCGCACGCAGCGCCCAAGCCTGTTGAATAAGCAATATGACGGCTGTATGAGCCTTAATCGAGTTCCAGCAGGTTGCGGTTGAGATAATGATCCAGCGTTTTCGTCAAATCGAATACGGTATGCGCCAAGTCGACATTTTCAAAGACATGCTCGCATTGATCGCGATACGCCATCTCATCTTCATAATGTGACAAATAGCGCGCCACGACTTCCTCGGAATCGCCGCCTTCACGCATCCGTTTCTCCAGCGTAGCCCGATCGGCATAGATGAAGATGCGCACGACATGATCGCCGTAAAGCTTCTTGAGCGTTTCCGCGCCATAGCGGTTTACGATCAGGTAAATGCTGCCCGCGGATTCGAACATACGCTCAAAATCGGCGTTGCGGATGCCGTAGCGGTAGCCGTTGACGTCAACCACTTCGATAAATTCGTTGTTGGCTTCGGCTTGGGCAAACTGCTCCGGAGTAATGAAGTGATAATCCTGGCCGTCGACCTCGGTCGGCTTTTGGGGCCGTGTCGTCGAGGAAAGCACTTGCTTCACGCCGAGCGTGTCCCCGGACATTTCCGCGACCGTCTTGCGGCCGGCTCCGTGCGGTCCGGTGAACACAAAAACCATTTCCTTGTCCTTTAATTCGTACATGGAACATACCTCCTTTGTTAAGCAGAAATGGGGGTAAATCCTAAGTGCCGTGCAAGTATGGAACGATTTTTGTCTGAGTCGGCTGCCGTGGGCAGGGCATAAGGCGTCTTACCACAGTATATGACCATGTTCCCATTTTACAACTTTCAACAAGGACGGTAAAGCTTGCGTTAAAAAGAACGCTTGCCGCGCCCGCCGCTGCGAGGTTTGCCGCCCTGCGCGCCGCGTGGGGCAGGACCGCTGCCGGCTCCGCGTCCGCCGCGCGCTTGGCCGGCATCCGCTGTCCGCGGCTTTCGTCCGCCGTCGCGTGGGGCCTGGTTGCTCCATGTATCGCTGCCGCGCTCGTTGCGAGCGTTTCCGCCGCCGCGCGCCGGGTTGGAGCGAGTCGGCTTCTGCGGCCCGCGCGTGGGTGCAGCGCCGCCGCGTCCCGCCGCGGCAAAATCCGCGCCGCGCTCGTCGCGAGCGAACCCGCCGTCGCCGCGTCCCTGACTAGCGCGGGTCGGCTTCTGCGGCCCGCGCGTGGGTGCAGCGCCGCCGCGTCCCGCCGCGGCAAAATCCGCGCCGCGCTCGTCGCGAGCGAACCCGCCGTCGCCGCGTCCCTGACTAGCGCGGGTCGGCTTCTGCGGCCCGCGCGTGGGTGCAGCGCCGCCGCGTCCCGCCGCGGCAAAAT
>NZ_MYFO02000026.1 GCF_004514475.2 Paenibacillus athensensis
GCTGATGGTATCAGCGAATGTGACGAACACGGGAACGGCGACGGTAGCAACATCAGTCAGTGCTAAATTAATGGGGCCGGACACAAGCGCAGGCTTAAACAGCGCCAATCGGGTGAACTGGAGCGGCGAGCTATGGGACGGGGGATTTGACCGGTTGGCGGACGGGCTGTACACGGTTCGGTTTACGACGGTTTGGAGCAACGGATACGTCCAAACGTATGATGTGCCGATCACGATTAAAAACAAGATGTACAGCTTTTTGGTGACGCAGCTAAGGGATTGAACCGTTGCACCTAATAAGACGGAGCATAATCAATATAGAAGTAGGACGGCAGAATTTAAGTCAAAATGTGTTCAATAAGTGGAGAGGATGTGATATATTGTCTCTTGTAAACTACCTTTTACAAAAAGGTGCGAGAATATTGGATGCTGAGGGAAATCTATTATGAAGTGGTTCAAGCTGAAGGAGGACGGCTCGGTATCGATCTTTTTGATCAGCATCGTAGCGGCCGTCTTTTTATTTAATGCGGTTTTGATCGATTTTGCACGCATTCAGACAGCGAAACGACAAACCGATATGGCTGTCGACGCAGCGGTACGCTCGGCGCTGGCCGCATTTGATAAAGAACTGCAAGGTAAATACGGCTTGTTTGGCGTCAGCAAGGAGCAAGTTGAGCCTTTATTTCGTGAAATCATCGAGCAGAACCTGACTCATCCGGCCGGCGACGGTTCGTTCTCTCTGATCGATCCTCAGTTGTCAGCCGATTCCGCGCACTTGGAGGCTACCGGCGACTTGGGCAATCACGTTGTGTTCGAGCAGCAGGTGCTCGAAGATATGAAATACAAAGCGCCTATCGAAATTACACTAGAGATGTTCGATAAATTCAAGCAATTGGCTGCAGTAATGAAAACCGCCTCGGCGGCCACGAAAGCATCCAAAGCGATGCGTAAAAGCTATGACAGCCGGGAAAAAAGTCTGGACAGCTTTTGGGAAAGCCGCAAAGCGTTGGATCAAGCGAATTTGGCTATTCCGTCTCTGATCGACAAAAACGGCGGCAGCTTCGATCTGACGGATAGCAACAGATTGTTTGGCCAAATTGCCGATGTCGAAACGATTGCCAGTCACTATGATATGGTCGAACGCTACTATCTGGATATTCAAAAGTGGGAGAAGCAGAAAGCCGAACTGGAGCAGCGGCAGCAAGCGGTACGAAATCAAATCCAGTCGATTCAGCAGCAAATCAGCCAAATGACGGCTAGTGCCGGAGAAGGTGAAGCTGTCGATACATCGGCGCAGGAGCGCCAGATTGACGCTTTATCGGATCAATTGGTCGAGATGAACAATGAGTGGATCAAGCTGGATACATCCATCCGGGATACGCTGGGACCGCTGAACGTGTATCTTTCTCAAGCGCACAGCGTGCTTCAACAGCTCGGACAAAAGCTGGACGCTGTGATCGGCCTTTATCCGAATACAGAGAAGCAGCTGGCCGACGCCAAGGAAGCCAATCAAAAGATGAAGGAAGCATTGGACAAAGCGAAGCAGGAAACCGGAGCCAGCAACTATGAGACGGTGAGCAACGCGCCAAATGCCGATGGAGCCGCCACGCCGCAGAACGGCGATCTCAGTCAGGAACAAGCCTCCTTGGAAAAGCTGATCAAGGATATGGAAAGCTTGATTTTGCCGGAAAGCTATTTCGAGCGAATGGAGCAGGACCTGCAAGCCGAAAAGTCGAAGCTGACAGCAGTCAAAAACAGCGTAGATCAATTGACGTCAGCCCTGCCGACGGCGTATCAAAGCTCGCGCCAGCCTCCAACGGTCGTCACTGTGAAGGGCTTGGCTCAGGACATTTACCTGAATCACAGCGCTGCAGGCGCACAAATTTACAAGAACAGCTTGCCGAAGAACTATCCGGAGGAAGCAAAGCGGCGTGAGGAGAAGGCGAAGTACGAGCAGAATAAGGAAAGCCAAGTTGTTAAGGATCAAGAAAGTCAAGCGGAACTTGGGATTAAAGACGTCTTTAACATTCTGGATGCGTTTAAAACGTTGAAAGAAGAAAATGACGACTATACCAATCTTAGTGAGTACTATCAGAAGTATATGAAGCAACAGGAGACAGATGCAGTCAAAGGGGAAGCCGGCAAAAATGAGGAGCCGAAGGAGCCGCAACCAGACTACGAGGATTCGAGCTCTGAAGCTATGTCGGCGATGGATTCGTTTTTTGAGCGATTAAGCGATTTCTTAATATCCATGCGTAATGAAATGTATGTTAACGAATACGCGTTTGAGCACTTCAATAGCTTTGATCCGGGCGCTTCTTCAAATTATTTCAAAGACAAGAAGCTTGATGCGAACGAGCTGGCCAAGGCGCTTGGAGCTGAGAACTCCGGTATTGAGTATTTAATTTATGGTTTGGATAAACCCGGAGCGAACGTCGGAGCGGCTTTGGGGGAATTGTTTTTGATTCGGGTGGCAATTCGGACATTGGAAGGGTTTATGAAGCCTCAAATTAAGGCGTTAGGGCATCCTTTATTGATACTAATTGCGGCCATTGCGTATGGTGTGAGTTTGGCTTTTGCTGATTTGATTGGATTTTTCTCGGGGAAAAAAATTCCATTAGTAGGAATTAAACCATTAAATTCAATTACTTTAGATTATAAAGACTACTTGCGATTATTTTTGTTAATTCACAGTGCAGAAGCTAAAAAATTAGCTAGAATGCAAGCGTTGATTCAACTTGATACTAACAAAGATTTAAGTCAATACTCAACGTACATGTTTGGAAAAGCACAGTTTTCAGTTCGTTTATGGTTTTTACCAGAAGTAATGAATTCCTTGAGTCGGACAATCTTTTCTGATCAAGAGGTAAAAGGTAACAGATATTATTATAGCAGTGGAAATAAAGATATGTCTTACTAGAATATGGGAGGGTTATTGATGAAACCATCGTTAGCAAAGGTGTTAACAATTTTAACGTTTGTATTAGCTTTAAGTGGTTGCGGAACAGGAAAGGGCGATACGAATTCAGATGCTTCACCGGCTCCAAGTCAAAGCACCTCAACGAGCGCAACTGCTACAACTGAGGTAAAGTCCTCCTCCAATGAAAAATCTTTAGGAAAGGTTGAAGTTGTTGGAGAAAAAACGAAAATTATCGATAAATTCGAGATTACATTAGATGGAGGAGATGTTCAGCAAACCTTGAATCAATCAGATGGAAAAAAGCAAAAACCGCTCAATGACGAGATCTTGGTAATGAAAGCGAAAATTAAATCCATAAAAAATACAGATGCTGATACTCTAAATGAACTTCATAATTTTACTATTTACAATGCTGGCGAAACTCAAATGGGCGAAAATTATATTGGTTTTGATACAGGTATGACAGGGCAAAATTTGGAAGGAAATCTAATGATGGAAAGATACCTTCAGAATGAAGTTCATGAAGGCTACATCTATCTGGATGTAGAGAAACGCGACGCCTATCGCATTAAATACGAAGATGTTTCCGGTGAATCCGGCTACTGGGACGTAAAAATCACCAATTAAAAAGAACCAAGGGGAGAATGCAGATGAAGTTCCGCACAAATGAAAACGGGAGTATAACACTGGAGGCGGCGCTGGTTCTCCCCTTATTTCTGGCATTTGTATTATGCCTGATGACGATCATCAAACTGACGATTGTTCAGATGTCCTTACAAAATGCGACGTCGGAAATGACCAAGCAAGTAGCGACCCTTCGGCATTGGGCCAAGCGATTCAGGAAACTTACAAGCTGGCGACAAGCTCAGAAGCGCGAATGGATAAAGCTAATGATTTGATCGACCAACAAGTAGACAAGATCATTACAGACCCTATTACGGATGGTTTAAAGCAAACGATGGAAGAAGAAGGGATCGATTCGTCGATCAGTGAGATGGTGGCGAATTTTGTCAAGGACAATTTGCTGAGCACGGCTTCGGATGAATTGAAGCAAACCGTTAAAGAGCAGACACTGGACCCGGTTCAGGATGCGAACGAGTCGTTGGATGCTTACACCCAGCGAGTGGAGGAGCAGGTAAAATCCCGCCTGACCCAAGCTTTTAATAATGCGATTCGGCCGTTTGTTTTGAATTTTATGGACGCTACATGGGTGGAAAAGGACCGATTGCAGGTTACAGAACTGACGCTGCCGAATTTTTCGGCGGACAATCCTAAGTTTGGGATTGAAGTTGAATACACCTACAAATTGATTGTTCCATTTATTTCTTATGATTTGAAATTGAAAACCAGATCTGTGGAACGCGTCTGGTCGGGTTCTTAACTTTGAAAATGATAGCCGTTGTGGCTATTTGTTTATATATGGGATCTGGTATTTTCGCCATCGGTATGGCTCTGTAGTCCTGGGATTTTTTGAGAAATTGCTTAGATAGTTGCATGAATCTGTTTAGCTGGAAAAAGAATGATAAGTTTTATGAATATTCTTCATGTGGGGAGAGAATCAATGATGAAAATGAAAAAAAAGTTTGTTCTGGCAGGGTTATTGGCAATGTGTTCACTTGGAAGTATTATTCCGGCATCTACACAAGCCGATGATAACCCAACGCCATTTGCTGACATGCGCGACCACTGGGCCAAACAAGCGGTAGCCAAAGCAATTCAGAAAAGATATGTTGATGGTTATGATGACGGTTCATTTCGCCCGGAGAATTACGTCACTGGGGCAGAGTTTGTGAAAATGGTCGTCACGGCTACAAAATTGCCAGTGAGTGGTGCTACAAGCGGAACCGATTGGTACGTCCCTTACGTTAAGGCAGCTGTTGAGAAGGGGTACCTGAGGGAAGATGCAATCAACACCGATATCTTTCTTAATAAGCCAATCAGTCGGTTGCAGATGGCCAAAATTGCCGTCACAGCCACTGACCCTACCCTACAACAAAAAGAAGTTAATATTAGCAACGAAGGTGTTATGTTCACGGCAACCAGCAAAGGGCTTGTCCAAGGGCTTGAACGTGGGGAATTGGCTCCGCAGGGTAACACAACGCGGGCTCAATCCGTGACGATCATTGAACGCATCCTTTCCGTAAACAATGGAGAAAAATTAGAGGTCGATAAATACGCGGTTTCGAGCGCGGAGTTGGCATTGAAACGAACAAATTTGTTTTCCATGATTCCAGTTTTTGCTGGGAAACAGGGACAAGGGTATGAGTGGTCACCGGAAAAGTTGGTATTGGAAACAGCTGATGGCAAATTTAAAGGACAAATCGATGAAGTTGTAGTGATCGATATGGCTGATCCAAACGATCCAAACCGAGGTCTACTTGGTAATATCAATGAATTGCACTGGTTTGCACCATATCATGAAGGTGAGATGCCGCTGATTAAGGATTATCCAGATAGCTATGTGATTCTGGTGAAAAGCCATGTGGATTATGTGAAGGATACGAATGCATATGCTGAAAACGGTAAGGTTGGTTTTGCGATCTATGGATTCAAAAGTCCCGATCCTGATGCTCTGGATAACGGGGTACTCAATACGCTAACATCAGTATTCAGAAATAAACGTGGGGATATGCAATGTATGATTCTGCCTAAATCGGGATTTTTAACACAAAGTGATATTTCTATAACATTGAATGCCCCTGCAAGACCACCCGTAATGGACTCAACACGCACAATAACCTCTATCTACGTTCCAAAGAAATAAAATTAATAACTGACCATGCACCGCGCGTAGTTGAGCGCGCGGTGCATACTTCAGACGAAAGGGGGAAGTAAAGTTTCATGGGCAGATTAAGGAAAAAAATTAGGCTGTTTAGTGTTATTATGCTTGTTGTAATGTTCTGCACATCACAAACTACATTGTATTGTCTAGATGCTCTAAGGGCTTTTGCATCAAGTCCAGAATCGATTACAACCCCTTTAAGTTTTACATATGCCGGAGCTAATTTAGCTTCGGATAATAAATACTATTCGTCCAGTAGTTACTTATCCGGTGGAAAAATCAACGTTACTGTTCCTGCGGGAAAAGTGATTACGAAAATTTTTCATGGATCTCAGGATATTACGCCCCCAGCTGCGGTAGGCAGGAACAGTTATGATAAACTTGTGAACGACATTAATGGTACTGCTCAGAATGTATTCTCGATAGGAAATGCTGAGGGTACAAAAGGATACTATGCATGGTACCGTTACAGTCCTGGTGGATCACAAGGCAGAAACTGGTATGCCGATGTACCTGATATCAACGGCAACATTGTAAAGATTAGCTGTGGGCCTGATAATTATGGTCCCGCAAAATATCATGCACCATCAAATTCACCTGATGAATATATTAGCGGTTATCCATTGCCATTACCTTCATTGCCAGGATGTTCAACAACTGACACTGAGTTTTCAAATCTTGGTGCACTTAGTTTAGGGGCTACAAAGGATAAAGCATTTAAACTTGGAGAAGTAGTGGTTCCAGACTCGGCTGTGACTAACGTTACTGCAACCAACAATGCACAAGTGAATGACAATTTGGCAATTTTGGGAATTCCAATTACTGGCCCTGATCAAAACCATTTAGGCTATCCTAGATCAAAAATTATTTCAGGCATAGACGTAAAACCCAATGCAAATGATGCCGGATTTTATCGGGTGTCTTTTCAACAGAGCTTCGCTACCTTTAATAGCAATTTTGAATCATCAAGGGACTTACCTGCTGCTGGGGCCAAGGTTATTGTTTACTATGCAGCGTTCATTGTCGATCTCAAAGGGACAACCTATCAGTACAATAATGAAGTGACCGTTCAGTATGATACCCCACCTAATGCACCAAATCTTGTAGTAGGGGATATTTCATCTCCGTCCTGCGTTGAGGTAAATGCAGCAACATCGATTTCCTACACCTTCTCAAACACCGGTGGAACGGATATCACAACACCCTTTCAAGCCAAAGTCGTGATCGACGGGGCCACGTTCAAAACCTTCAATTACGCCTCCGGCCTTGCAGCCGGTGCCAGTAAAACTGAAACGTTCTCAAAAACGTTTGCAGGGACTTCCAGTTACAATGTTGCAATAATCGTAGATACGGTCACCGGTGAAAGCAACGTGGCGGATAACAGTAAATCGATAACCGTAACTCCGCAGCTCAGCTGCGCGGCCGTTCCGGTTCCGGAAGTCGTAACCGGAGATTTTAGCATTGAAAAGCTAACGATGCCCTACGGCCAAAGCAACACGATGTATCCGGTCGGTGTTTCGGTCACCGGGTCGAAAAACGGCACAGCCTGTGCGATCAGTCAGTTTGGCTTTAGTTTTGAACAAAACGGGATTACGAAAAGTTATATCAGTACAACCTCAATCGCATCAGCGCAAAGCTTCTCTGGCCCGCCTTACCCCGGAGGGATGGGGGAGGGAAATGTAAACGTCACGATGAAGATTGTCACGAGCTGTGGCACGACAAAGGTTGTTGGACCGAAAAGCTTTACGGTCACGATTGCCCCTAATAACAACCCGCCGTATGGCAGCCCAGGCTGGTTTGCTTACGGCAACACCAGCAACTATCCTGCGATCAACGAGGTTGTGGTCGGCAATTATGTTGACCTGGGCGTCATTCATAACAAGCTGGCCGTTCCCGAGGAGCCATACGATCCCGAAGGAGACGGATTTTTCCCAACGTGGGATTTTGCAGGCAGCTCAGATCCGTGGATACAGAGTCTCGAAAGCCAATATGGCCTGTACGATCACGACGAGCGCTTTCATGGCCTCAAAGCAGATGTCCTGGGCGCTCACACCATCAAAATGAAATTGACCGATACCCGAGGCGCACAAAGCAGCTGGCGCACCGCTACGCTGAACGTCGTAAAGCCGAACCCGATCGCCGCCTGTCAGGCTCCCGCGGAGATCAAATCCAATCGGCCGGTAGGATCATCCATCAACGCAGATAAGAGCCGCAGCCCGATGGGACGCTCCATCGATCATTCGAAGGATGTATGGAATAACAAGCAAGCGACCTACGTGAATAATACTAGCAGCGATATCACGGTCACGGTCACGCTGAACAAGGTCGTTGATTCCACGGGGCTGGAGTCGGAGAATGTCAGCAGCTGCGATATCATCGTCCATCCGGATGCACCACCGGTGGCCAAGATCAGCGCGCCGGCGCTGGGGATCCGGGGCGAGAGCTACGACGTTTTGAATCAATCTTACAGCCCTGACGGCGACACGATCACGCAAACGCTTTGGTACGTCCGCTACGATTCTAACAATGACGGATCGTTTAGCGATGCGACCGAACCTTGGACGGCCGTGACGGGCAACATGAGCAAATACGTATTCAGCCCGGCCAAGGTAGGCAAATACAAATTTAAGCTTCGCGTGGTAGAGGATTACGGCGCAGCTGCAGAAGCAGAATCGGGTGTTATGGATGTAATCAACCAAGCGCCGGAAGTCAGCTTCGAACTCGCGGGCAATAGCCCCAATCCGGATCCGACACCGCCTACAGTTTTCAAAGCGTCCGATATCCTCAAGTTCTGGACCTTGTTGGCCACCAACAGTAATACCGCTCTAAGCAAGACGCCGACATACAACTGGCAAAACGAGAACGAAGCGCTATTGGCTGGGTTAGGGAAAGGTAAAGAGCGCAGTAATATGGGCGTGAACTCCGTCTGGACGCCCTACGGGTTTGGCGGGGCAACGGCATACAGTACGCCGCTGAACGATAACGGGTTTGGGAAAAACGGTGTCTCGATCTATAAGGCCATGTCCGCTGCTGATCCTTCCATGTCCCAGCCCTTGCTGATACCCGGTATAGACGGACAACCGGCCGGTGTTGTGCCGGGTGACACGCCCATTGAAACTGACCGAATGCACCTTTATTATCAGCTCAAAGATATGTCTACCGGCACAGATCTTGGCAATAAATTTTATGCTTTGAATAAAAGTAAAATAGGTAGGTACAAGCTGGACATCGTTTGGGATACAGGTCATACGATAGGCAACTACAAGCACGTGTGGCTCGACGGTAATCCCTACGATTATGTCCTCAGCTACCAAAATATCCCAACCAACGTACTGGCCGATAAAACCGTCCCCTATTACAGCGGATCGTATCAAACCAAAACGGTCAGCGTAAAAGAGGAACTAAGCAAAGGATCTGTAAAGTTCGTATTTGCGGATAAAACAATTTACCTGCTTTTTACGAAAAATACACCGAGCAAGCAGGTTTACGATTCGTCGAAAAGTAAAGTAACGACCTACTGGAACTATCTTTCTATGGCTTGCTCCTTTAAAGCACAGGATGCGTCACTGATTGCCTGCTTCGATGTACCCGGTGCGACCGGCGTAAGCACGACGACGATCAAGGATACGATTTCCAAAAACGATCACTTGTTGTTCTTTCTGGACTCTGACGGTTACTATTCGACAAATGGTTATTTTGGCAATATGTACACGGAGGTTGACCCATACGGGAATATCACAAACTCCGGCAGCATTAACACTGCTGGAAATAATCCTTGGGTTTCGGTGACTTACGAAGCCAAAAAGTCTTCATCGGGCGCTCCGGTGAGCTACAGTCCGGCGCAATATCTCACCACATCCTGCCGATTCAATCAGGTTGCGCCCGCGGGGCCGCCATACAAAGATAGTTTTGGGAATACGTATTTTTACGAAGAGAAAGTTTGCCAAGCTCCTGACGGGGGTACGATGAAAGGCTACACCGAATACAACATGCGGGCATACCCTGAGCTTGCCCTGGGAATTTACGTGGCCAAATACGATCAAAACTTTAACCTTGTCTGGAGAGCCAGGACAGGGGGGAATACGTTAAGCATAACAGCAGCCTACACGTTTGATTGGAACGAAAACATCAACACGATGATCATCAACTCCCTCAATCAAACGATTGTTAGCAAAACCATGTACGCCACACAGGGCACAATGGGTGATATACGCACGACTGTCAACAATCTGATCGATATGCGGACCGGAGCCGTATCGAGCTGGACAGGCCCAGTAGTGACCGGGATGGATACCAACATGCATGTAGATGGAGCTGGAAATTACGCTGCAGGCCGATGCGCCTCCAATATCTACAACCAATGCACGAGCCTGAGCAACGGTTCCGGCAAGGTGATAGCCGGCAATGTAGGGATATACACCAACATGACGGAAACGACTAACCAAAAAAGTTACCAGGAATACGTTGGAGATGGCCTCCTGCTTAGCGGGTGGATGTACTATAGCCACGGCACCGGGTACAGCAATTATCCCACTGGACCCACGGTATATTGGTTAGACAAAGGACCGGTGGCAGATGCCTTGCCGGTGACGCCCCGTTATCAGTTCGGGCAGTTTGTGTCACAGACGGTAGCCGGTGACGCCGAGCTTGCCTTTAATTTCAAGACCGATCAAGTGCAGCTCGACGGGCAAACCTTCGGCTACTCTTTCCGGATGCTTGACGGCAAAAATCGGTACGCCTTGGAGTTTGACGGTAATTACGCGTATCTGTGTAAATACATCAATGGTGCTCGTTCTGTGTTGTCCTTGTCACCCTATTACATCATTGATGGCAAGAGCTACGCCGTCAAAATACGCACGGTGGGCAACGTCATTAATGTATGGCTGAACAAGGTCAATTATTTTTCGGATATGACGGATGCGAGCTTCCCGGTCAGCGGCCACTTCGGAGCGTTCTCGGACAAGCCGTTCGTGACGTTCAGCGCGATGAACATGAAACCGTACCAGGAAGACGATCTTTGGGGCGCGGATTATGCAATCCTCGACGATCAGACCGGCAAATCCGAGCTGTCCTACGACAATATCGTGTTCACGGATCCGGAGCACGACCCGATGTCAGGTTCATATAGTTGGACTTACGTGCATACCCCGATGTTCATTGATAACGGTGGTTTGTCACCGCTAAGCGGCAAGAGCTTTGCTACTGGCCAGCCAAACTTTGACAGAGTCGGCAAATGGGATATCACGCTGCGGGCGAAGGACGATCCGTTTCCATTGTCTGCATTCAAATACCCGGACATGACGTTTGATGCTTATCGGAAAAGCTCCAACGCGTTCAAGAAAAGCATCATCGTTCACCGACGGCCGGTAGCTCAATTCAATTTGACGCTTAATACGGATGGCACCGTAAGCTGGACAGATACGAGCTATGACCCCGATCGGTACAACGCTACAACCGGACATATTGAATCAGGGTATGCGGTAAGCCGTGGGATTGTGGAGCGCAAATATTATTACATCTCTCCAGACGGCACGATCTCCAACACTAAGCTGCTCAAAGTCAGTGATTCGGGTACTTACACGATCGGCCTGCAGGTAAAAGATGAGTTTGGGGCATGGTCATGGCCGGAAACGACCAGTCTGGACGTAGGCGTACGTCCCAACAATCCGCCGATTGCAACGCTGACTTACCCTGAAGGGAGCAAGGACACACCAACCTTTTTTCCGGTGGGAACGAATCCGATGATCAGTTGGTCGCAAACGGATTTGGACCCAGATACAACCTATACCGCCTATGAGGTTTATATCGGACAGGTCGCCACGTACTCGGGAAGAGAGTATGAAACCGATGATAAGAGCTCTGGAATCAAGACGTTTGTTACGAAGGAAGAAGTCAATAGCTATTTGGCAACCAATGTGTATGGAAATGCCGATCTTAAATTCCGCATTAAGGTACGCGTTAAGGACGAAACAACATGGTCGCAATGGTCTAACGAAGCATGGTTTGGCAGCCGCAGACCCCCTAGCGTTGTACTGACCTTCCCTTCGGGAACTTATGAGAATCCGACGACGGTTACGACGTTACGGCCAACTATTAGCTGGAATCAGAACGACGAAACAGGAAGAATTGCTTATCAGCAGGTTCGTGTATGGAATGAATATGGTGCTCTGGTCGGCAGCGCTGATATTAGCGTACCGGCAGCCAATCGAACGCAAGCATCGGATAGTTGGACCATGAACGTGGATGTACCACGTGCGTCAAAGCTTAAGGTTCAGGTGCGAGTGATGAATGAAAACTCGGTTTGGTCGGATTGGTCAAATGTAGGGTGGATGAACACGAATAGTCCGCCAAGCGCTACAATGGTGAATCCGTCGGGGACTCAGGCAACGCCGACGATTTTCAGTACGACAAAGCCGATCTTGACATGGACGCAAACGGATCCCGACCCAGACACCGTATTCAGCAATTTTCAGATTCAGGTAATGAATGCAGACAATTCTGCAGTCGTGATGGATTCAGGAATATTGGCGCAAAATACAACCAGTTCTACCGCTTCCTGGACAGTTCCAGCCGACCTGCCGGCAGGGCAGAAGCTGCAGGTGTGGGTGAGAGTGTTTGACGGTTATGTCTGGTCCAGCTATTCGCCAAAAACGTGGATGTACATCAACCGGGCGCCGACGGGTACCATCGCGATCCAGCCGTCGACAGTGTATCAGAATGACGATGTGACGGTAACGATCGTGCCGACAGACCCGGACGGCGATGTGGTCAATATTCAGGTGGAAAGAAGCATGAACGGAGGAACGTATCAAACGATTTACACGGTTTCCGCCATCCCGTCCGGAACGACCAAGGCATTTATGATGCTGGATGTGCCGCAGAGCAGCTATACATTGAGATTGACGGTGACAGATCCGATG
>NZ_MYFO02000027.1 GCF_004514475.2 Paenibacillus athensensis
TGACTATGGTCCGGGCGTAGCGGCGCAGCCGTGGTTCAGCGCAGGCAACTTCCCGAACAACATGCCGGCCATTTGGGATGAATACTGGGGCTACATCAGCAAGCAAAACATTGCGCCGGTCATCGTCGGTGAATTCGGCGGACGCGGCGTGGACACGTCGACGACCGAAGGCAAATGGCAAAACAAGCTGGTCGACTACATCAAGGACAACGACCTGTACTGGACGTACTGGTGCTTGAACCCGAACAGTGGGGACACCGGCGGCCTGCTGCTGGACGACTGGAACACATGGAACCAGCCTAAGCAAGCGATGCTGAACCGGATTATTAAAACCGGCCCGACGCCAAGCGGCACGCCAACGCCGACGCCTACAGCGACGCCGACGGCAACCCCGACGCCAACGCCAACGCCAGTGGGCGCAAACTTGGCCCTTAATAAAAACGTTTTCGTGAGCTCAACGGATATGGCCAACAACCCGGGTTCGGCAGCTGTTGACGGCAATATGACGACGCGCTGGAGCTCGGCGTATACAGACCAGCAATCGATCTACGTCGACCTTGGCTCCGTGCAAAGCGTGAATAAAGTTGTGCTGAATTGGGAAACGGCTTACGGTAAAAACTACCAAATTCAAACATCGACCGATGGCAGCAACTGGACGACGGTCGCCACGAAAACCAACGGCACCGGCGGCACCGATACGCTTTCGTTTGCAGATATTAACGCTCGTTATGTGAAAATGAACGGCACCCAACGCGGTACGCAGTGGGGCTACTCGTTGTATGAGTTCCAGGTGTATGGCGGCGGGACTTCGACACCGACGCCAACACCTACGGCAACACCTACGCCAACACCTACGGCAACACCTACGGCAACACCTACGGCAACACCAACGCCAACACCAACAGTAACGCCGACTCCGACGCCAACGCCGACAGCAACGCCAACACCGGGCTCGGGCTCGATCAAGGTTCAGCTTGTCAACGGCAGCACGGCCGCTTCGTCCAACCAGTTGTATCCGAAGTTCCGCGTGATCAACACTGGCGCAAGCAGCATCAATCTGACGGACCTGAAGGTACGCTACTACTACACGAAAGACGGCTCGCAATCGCAGGCGTTTAACGTCGACTGGGCAGCCAATGGCAATAATGCGATTCCAACCAGCAGCGTAAGCGGCAGCTTCGTCTCCGCATCGGGCACGAACACCGATACGTACGTGGAGCTGAGCTTCAGCAGCAGCGCAGGTAGCCTGGCGCCGGGAGCAACTCTTGAGGTGCAGACCCGCGTTAACAAATCCGACTGGTCGAACTACAACCAATCGAATGACTACTCCTTTAACGCCAGCGCTACGAATTTCGTGGACTGGAACAAGGTGACCGGCTACATTTCCGGTTCCTTGCAATGGGGCATCGCGCCTTAATTTTAAATAAAGAAAGGGATGTATAGCTTTGTTAAAAAGTAAAGTATTACAAGTGATTACAGCCCTGTCGCTGACCGTGTCCTCTTTGGGACTGGCAGCGGCAGGCGCTGAGGCAGCACCTAACTATTACCATACGTCTGGCAATAAAATCGTCGATTCGAGCGGTAACCAAGCGGTATTTAACGGCATTAACTGGTTTGGCTTCGAAACGACCAACTTCGCCCCGCACGGCTTGTGGTCGCGTTCAATGGACAGCGTGCTGGATCAGATGAAGGCGAACGGCTACAACCTGATTCGTCTGCCGTACTGCAACCAGATGTTTGATTCCGGCTCGCAGACAACAGGCATCGACTTCAGCAAAAACCCGGATCTGCAAGGGCTGAGCCCGATTCAGGTCATGGATAAATTGATTCAAAAGGCAGGAGCCAAAGGCTTCAAAATTTTCCTGGACCAGCACCGTCCGGACGGCAATGCGCAGTCGGAGCTGTGGTACACATCGGCGTATCCCGAGTCGCGCTGGATCAATGACTGGACGATGCTCGCCAACCGCTACAAGGGCAATGACACCGTTATCGGCGGAGATTTGCACAACGAGCCGCACGGCCCGGCAAGCTGGGGCACCGGCAACGTGAACACCGACTGGCGTTTGGCCGCACAGCGGGCAGGCAACGCGATTCTCGCGGTCAATCCGAACTGGCTGATCATTGTCGAGGGCGTAGAAACGAACGTGCAGGGCATGACCAGCAACTATTGGTGGGGCGGCAACCTGAAAGGTGTGCAAAACTACCCGGTCGTGCTGAACGTACCGAATCAGGTTGTCTACTCGACGCATGACTATGGTCCGGGCGTAGCGGCGCAGCCGTGGTTCAGCGCAGGCAACTTCCCGAACAACATG
>NZ_MYFO02000028.1 GCF_004514475.2 Paenibacillus athensensis
TAGGTCTTGCTGAACGATCAAAAAATCCAATAATGACAAGGGTTTGAGGCACATTTCGTCGAATTCATAAGCAAGGAAATCGTTGTGATACGATGAAAAACCGTGCACATGGAGGATGAGGATCATGTACCAATCGTACGCCCATGAGGAAAACCAGTTGTTGCTGCCGAGCGAGTTCTTCTTGCCTTTCGGCGGTCGGCTGAATCCGGACAATCGCTGGATCAAGCTTGCCCAACTGGTGCCGTGGGCGCGGGTGGATCGCAAGTACGCGAAATCGTTCCGGAAATCGTTCCGCGGCCAAAAGGCGATCTCGATTCGGATGGCACTGGGTGCCTTGATCATTCAGGAAAGACTGCAACAGTCCGATCGGGAGACGGTCGAGACGATCGTCGAGAATCCGTATCTCCAATACTTCCTTGGCTTGGCGGGCTATCAGGATCGACCGCCGTTTCATCATTCGCTCATGACGCATTTCCGTAAGCGCCTGGGTGAGGATGTGATCACGGAAGTGAACGAATGGATCGCCGTGGAAGCGGCGAAGGCAGAAGATGAACGCGATGATGACGATGACAGGAAACCCTCCTCAACCGGCGGTCGAGGCGGAAAGCGCAAACACGCGGAACCAGACCCGAACCAAGGGACGTTGCTGCTGGATGCGACCTGTGCGCCTGCCGACATCGCCTATCCGACGGACATCACCTTATTGAACGAGGCTCGCGAGAAGCTGGAAACGATCATCGATGTGTTGCACGAATCGAACGTGGGTCATCGCCCCAAACCGCGCACGTACCGGGAGAAGGCGCGTCGCGCCTACCTGGCTCTGGCTAAACAGCGACGAATCGGGTATCGCGTCCTGCGACGGGGAATCGGCAAGCAGCTCGCTTTTATCCAGCGAGACCTTCGCATCATCGAAGAACTGGCAGCGGTCACACCGCTTACAGCGCTCAGCAGACGGCAGTACAAGCAACTGCTCGTCATAGGGGAGTTGTATCGTCAGCAGCGACATATGCATACGAAGCGAGTCCATCATGTGGAGGAACGCATCGTCAGCATTCATCAACCGCATATTCGTCCGATCGTTCGGGGGAAAGCCAAAGCGAAAGTCGAATTCGGAGCGAAGGTGTCCGTTAGCATGGTGCAGGGATTTGCCTTCCTGGAGCGCCGTCAATGGGACAATTTCAACGAAGGCATCACCTTGATCGAATCCGTAGAGACGTACAAAGCTCGGTTCGGCGTCTATCCGAAAGAAGTGCTGGCCGATCAAATCTACCGAAACCGGGAGAACCGCGCGTACTGCAAAGAACGCGGCATTCGACTCAGTGGACCTCCGCTCGGCCGACCGTCCAAGCAGGCGGATACAGCGGAGATGAAGCGAATCGCCAAGCTGGATGCAGGCGGGCGCAATGCGATTGAAGGCAAGTTTGGCGAAGGAAAACGAAAATATGGACTGAACCGAATCCGGGCGCGACTCGAGCAAACGAGCGGGACCGTCATCGCCATGCAGTTCCTCGTGATGAACTTGGAACGCCGCTTGCGGCTTTTTTTCGTCTTCATGTTCAACATGCTGCTGAATCGTACCGCCTACAGGCGATTTGCTCTGTAATGTTTCGTTCAGCAAGCCCTAA
>NZ_MYFO02000029.1 GCF_004514475.2 Paenibacillus athensensis
ATTGGAGTTGTCAACAAAAGTGCAGTTTGAAAACACACTCATAGAGAAATCTCGTTTCTACGCTGCCATTGACAGCATTCTTTCGCGATAAATGGCGGGGGGCCAGCCACCTGGATTAGAGGTATAGATCCGTCGCCTGTTGTAGTAGACCATAATATATCGGAAGATGATCGATTTCATCGCGGCCATCGGATAGCGCTCCGTGCGGATCTTGTACAGCTTCTCTTTCTTTAGCGTAGCAAAAAAGCTTTCCATCCTTGCGTTATCATAACAACGCCCTGTGCCGCTCATGCTCTGAATGGCATCCTGCTTAGCCAGATGCTCTCGGAATGCATAGCTTGTAAATTGGCTGCCTCGATCACTGTGAAATATCATGCCGCGAGCGTTTCTTGCTTGACAGGCGTTTTCGAAGGCTTGGATGCAGAGTTCCTTGCGCATGTTGTCGTCCATAGCAAGGCCCACGATTTCTCCGTTGTAACAGTCCAGTACCGCCGACAGATAGAGCTTGCCGTCGGAACAAGGGACTTCGGTGATATCCGATAGCCACTTTTGGTTGGGTGCGGAGGCGCTGAAGTCTCGACAGATCAGGTTCTCGCTCTTTTGGGCCGTGGCATCCTCGCGTGTCAGACCGTTGGGATGACGTTTGGCTTTCCTGAGCAGTCTGTGCTGCTTCATGATTCGATAGACCGTGCTGTAGCTGGTCGTGATCTCTATTTGTGACAGCGCCAGCAGAATACGCCGGACACCGTAATTCCGGTTGTCTTCATGCTCATCGATGATGGCTTTGATGTGGACCAGAAGGCGTTGCTGCCGCACCTGTTTAGTTGTAGGCTTCAAGCTACGGTAATAGCCTGATTCGCTGACCGCAAGTACTTCGCACATCTCCTTGACGGTCCATCGATCCCGTCGCTCACGGATGTACGTATAGAGCTGGCATGCCTTTACCGCTTCCGGTCTTTTGCGAAAAAACCGAGGGCGTCCTTGAGAATGTCATTCGCGCGGCGCAGCTCACCGATTTCTCTTTCTAATTCGATTTCACGCGCTGTCTTGTCGGCAGCTGCATAAGCGCGTCCGCTCCCGATATGCGCTCCGTCTCCGTGCAGGGTTCTTCGCTTTCTCCACTCTTGCAACGTATAGTAGGATACGCCTAGCTGCTCGGCAGCTTTCTTGGGTCCCATCTCATCGCTCAATCTTACGGCTTCTTCTTTGAATGCTTTGTCGTATCGATTCATTGTCTCCCGTCCCCTCGTCAACTTTCATTTTATTTCATACGAGGGTATTTTTCGACTGCATTTTTATCGTATCACTCCA
>NZ_MYFO02000030.1 GCF_004514475.2 Paenibacillus athensensis
TGGGAAATCTCATCTTGAGGGGGGCTTCACGCTTAGATGCTTTCAGCGCTTATCCCCTCCGTACATAGCTACCCAGCTATGCCTCTGGCGAGACAACTGGTACACCAGCGGTACGTCCATCCCGGTCCTCTCGTACTAAGGACAGCTCCTCTCAAATTTCCTACGCCCGCGACAGATAGGGACCGAACTGTCTCACGACGTTCTGAACCCAGCTCGCGTACCGCTTTAATGGGCGAACAGCCCAACCCTTGGGACCTACTTCAGCCCCAGGATGCGATGAGCCGACATCGAGGTGCCAAACCTCCCCGTCGATGTGGACTCTTGGGGGAGATAAGCCTGTTATCCCCAGGGTAGCTTTTATCCGTTGAGCGATGGCCCTTCCATTCGGTACCACCGGATCACTAAGCCCGACTTTCGTCCCTGCTCGACCTGTTTGTCTCGCAGTCAAGCTCCCTTCTGCCTTTGCACTCTTCGAATGATTTCCAACCATTCTGAGGGAACCTTGGGGCGCCTCCGTTACATTTTAGGAGGCGACCGCCCCAGTCAAACTGCCCACCTGACACTGTCCCCACACCCGCTCAGGGTGCCAGGTTAGAACTCCGATACGATCAGGGTGGTATCCCAACGTCGCCTCCACACAAGCTGGCGCTCATGCTTCAATGGCTCCCACCTATCCTGTACAGACCGTACCAAAGTCCAATATCAAGCTGCAGTAAAGCTCCATGGGGTCTTTCCGTCTTGTCGCGGGTAACCTGCATCTTCACAGGTATTAAAATTTCACCGGATCTCTCGTTGAGACAGCGCCCAAGTCGTTACGCCATTCGTGCGGGTCAGAATTTACCTGACAAGGAATTTCGCTACCTTAGGACCGTTATAGTTACGGCCGCCGTTTACTGGGGCTTCGGTTCACAGCTTCGGGTTACCCCTAACCGCTCCCCTTAACCTTCCAGCACCGGGCAGGCGTCAGCCCGTATACTTCGCCTTGCGGCTTCGCACAGACCTGTGTTTTTGCTAAACAGTCGCTTGGGCCTTTTCACTGCGGCCCCCTCGGGCTATTCACCCTACCGAGGCACCCCTTCTCCCGAAGTTACGGGGTCATTTTGCCGAGTTCCTTAACGAGAGTTCTTCCGCGCGCCTTAGAATTCTCTTCTCGCCCACCTGTGTCGGTTTACGGTACGGGCACCTTCGCCTGGCTAGAGGCTTTTCT
>NZ_MYFO02000004.1 GCF_004514475.2 Paenibacillus athensensis
TAAGCGCGTCCGCTCCCGATATGCGCTCCGTCTCCGTGCAGGGTTCTTCGCTTTCTCCACTCTTGCAACGTATAGTAGGATACGCCTAGCTGCTCGGCAGCTTTCTTGGGTCCCATCTCATCGCTCAATCTTACGGCTTCTTCTTTGAATGCTTTGTCGTATCGATTCATTGTCTCCCGTCCCCTCGTCAACTTTCATTTTATTTCATACGAGGGTATTTTTCGACTGCATTTTTATCGTATCACTCCAAATCATTCTGTATTGAGAAAAGCATCATTCATTACATTCATCGTTGTTATGGTATTGAGTACAACGGCTTTAGCCAAATCAGACACACCTCAAAATGGTGAAAAAGGAAATAAAAATAACAAGTCTGTTACGTATAGCGATGGTTTGCAGTACACGCCAGATCAAGCTACAGTCATTGATGAAAGTAATATTTTGAAAGCTTATTCAGTGGACTCAGATGGAAAAATTACAAAGGGTTATCAAAACATCCCGAGTAAATCAAACGGGGGTGTGAGTGTTCAAGGTTTCACGGATGGTTCATATTTCTACGATTGGGCTTATTACAATCCTAATACATACCAGACATCCTGGCAGGACCGGAAGCACTTTCCGATTGGATCTGTTTATGCGCAGAATAATAGTCCAAATCCGATGGTAATTTCTTATTCACAAGCTAATACGAAGACGACTACATGGACCTTTACCGGTAAAGTATCTGGCGAAGCTGGATTTACAGTTGCAGTTTTGGCATCGGCTAAACTTACGGTAGGTTTTGATGTAAGTACACAACGCACCACGACTTCTACTTCCACAATTACGTCTACAGCAACGATTTCTGCTTATAAACAAGGGGAAATCGATGCCTATCACACCGGTGTGTATAGTGGTGGATACGGGGTCTGGAATAAATATTATGTGACTCCGCAAGGAACTCATATTAACGCAGGGACGTATAATGAGTTTGGTTCGGCATGGACGGTAGGACTGAACAACATTAATTATTTCTTTACACAATGGTAAGATAATTTCGTTTTATGAATTTACTGAAGATACCACTAACAGAGTGATTTACAGAGATAAAATCATCAAGACTAAGGAGCAGGATATGAGAAAATATACTTTAATGATATTCGTACTGATGCTTTTGCTTGCAGGTTGTGAAGATGAACTGAAAGTATCTAGGGAGACTGTCTCACCGAGTCCGAGTCCTACCAATCAATATGAGGAATATCAGAAGCTTTACAACAAAATGGTCGATTCTCTGCAAATTCCAGACTTTAAAAAAATTGAAGACAACAAAGAATTTCCATATCTGATTCAGATTGATAAATCGGTTTCTTTTGATAAAAGGGAGTATATGAGCGTTACAGGAGATGCTACGAACCAACCGACGCAAAACAGGATTGTGTATTCAAGCAATGACGGGAACTATACGCTCTATATGGATTTGATTTATTTGACGAAGGACATCGGAAACGATATGGTTTACTCTGATGTTGTATCCAAAAGTACGTTGAATAATGAGAATGCACAAAGATTTCGTCAAGATATTCTAAGTTATAAAAACAATCTCGTCAGAATTACTCTTTTTTCTAACAAAGACCAAGCGGTTAGTATTGAAATACATAATCGTATTGACAGGGCGATCGTTGATTTTTTGAAAAAGGAATAAAGAATCAAATGAATATGAAAGAAGCTGCAATTTCTTTTTCGAAATGTAGGCTTCTTTTTTATTTCTCGAAAAAGGTCATCGTAGTCTGCGGATAGCGTAAAAACATGCGATAAGGCTGACGAGGGGCATAAAGCCAAGAAAAAACTGTAGAAATCTCTAATAGCGAGAACGACCTACTCGTATAAAAATCGTATCTGAACGATACGACGCCTTCGGTGTTCTACAACCAGAAAATCACGCAGCAAGCAGGGACGGAGAAGCAGGAGACCCAGCAAACCTTTGACGAGGCTCATCAGCGCGCTGTACCGACACAGCTGACCGTAACGCATACAAGCGGTACAACGGTATCCCCGGCGACAACAGTCACTCGCACCTTCGATGATTATGGCAATGTGACCAGTGAAACCGATCCGGACAATCATACGAGCATCTACACCTATGACGTGAATACACATCTGCTGCTCAGTCAGCTCGAACCGATCAACAGCACCTTGTCACGTTTGGTTCAATACCAGCGCAACGTACAGGGGCAGCGTCACACAGCTTGCTATTCGCGACGCTTCGCCAGCCGGAGCGGCTGGAGAGTTGAAGTCGCAGGTCAATTACGCCTACGATAGCTTTGGTAATGCCGTGCAGATCACGATCAAGGATGACAACAATCGAAACACGGTCATCAACCGCAGTTACGGTACGGTATACATTAATGGATTCTTGACCAGTCAATCGACAAGCGTTACGGATGTGAACGGTCAGGCGTCTACGGTGACAGAGAATATGCAATACAACCTGTTGACTGGAGCTATGACAAGCTATTCGGATGGCAAGGGAAACGCAACCTCCTACCAGTACGACGTTTTGGGCCGGCTCAAGAAAGCGACTTTTGCCGATAACAGTCCAATCAACGTCACGTATGACGATGTGAATAATCGGGTTACAGCGGTAGACCCCACAGGTTTGACGACGATCACCCAGTGGGACCCGCTTGGTCGCAAAACCTCGGAAGGGATTAGCGGTAGCGGTACGATCACTTACGGCTACGATGCTTACGTTCGCAACGTTTGGGTGCAGGATGCGCTGGGGCATCGGACCTCGTTTGGCTATGACGCTTGGGGACGCTTGACGCAAACGGTATATCCCGATGGTTTTGTGGCAGGCGTAGCCTATGACGATGTTCATTTGACGGTTACCCCGACGGATGCGGAAAGCAATCAGACGCGGGAAACCTACGACCGGATGAAACGATTGATGAAAAAGGAATGGCTCCAAGCAGGCGGTCCGGTCACGTTGGGTAGCTATACGTATGATTATGCCAGCGATCTGCTGACCAGCACGGATGGCAAGCAGCAGACGACGACGTATACCTACGATAGCTTGAATCGCTTGACGGCGGTGACGGATGCGCTGGCTCAGACCACCTCCTACACGTACAACTTGGCCAGCCAATTAACGCACATTCACTATGCCGACGGCAATACCCTGCAAAAGCAATATGATGAAATGGGCCGCTTAATCAGAAGCATCGATCCGTCCGGGCAAGCGGAAACGTACACGTACGATGCCAACAGCAACCTGATTAAGCAGGTGGATCGCAACGGGAACGTACAAACGAATGCATACAACAACCGCAATCTGCTTACCAGCAGCCAACTGGGATCAGAAATGATCACGTACAGCTACGATCTGGCAGGTCGCCGTGTAACGATGCAGGACGCAACGGGTACGACCGCTTACGCCTATGACCCGGTAACCAAACGAGCCAACTCCGTGACTTTCCCGGATGGCAAGAGCATTGCGTATCAATTCGACGCACAGGGCAACCGGACACAAATGACGGATCCGTTCGGCCATACAACGGCCTATGGCTATGATAGCCGCAATCGCTTGACCGGCGTCGGAGCGGCTATTGGCAACTGGGATGAAACGTACACGTACCAAAAGGATGACCTGCTGGCAGGCGTCCAGCAAGCCAACGGGATCAACTGGACGTACGGATATGAGGGCGCCAACCTGACGAGCCTGATTCAGCGGAAGGGCAGCACCCTCGTAAACAGCTTTGGTTATGGATACGACAACAACTTCAACCAGATCAACAAAACGGAGAACGGCACAACCAGCACGTATACGTATGACCCGCTGAACCGGATCGCTACGGCCAGTCCGTTCCAGGAGCAGTACAGCTATGACGCGCGGGGCAATCGACAGACGCTACAAACGGGCAAGCTGCTGGATTTGAGCGGAGCGAACTACACGTATGACGAGCGGAATCGGCTGAAGCAAGTCACCACAGAAGATGGCAAAACGGTCTCTTACAGGTATAATGGAGATGGGATGCTTTACGAACGCACCGAAAATGGTGTGACCACGCGATATTACTACGACGGGACGAGCATGATCGCAGAGGGGACGGTTGCCGGAGGCACGGTCGCTTTGAAGGCTCGATACATCCGTGGTAACGGCTTGGCTGCACGTGTAGATGCGTTGGGCAGCAAGCAATATTACCTGACTAACGGTCACGGTGACGTGGTGGGGCTGGCAGATGCGACAGGAAATGTGATCAACCAGTACACCTACGATCTGTGGGGCGGTCCGCTGACGACAAGCGAAACCGTGGGGCAGCCGTTTCGTTACAGCGGAGAGATGTGGGATAGCAGCGCTAATCTGCAATATCTCCGAGCGCGTTGGTATAGCCCGGCAATGGGGAGATTTATTAGCGAAGACACGTATGAGGGGCAGATTGATAATCCGTTGAGTTTGAATCTGTATACGTATGTTCATAATAATCCATTGACGCAGATCGATCCGACAGGTCATATGCCATTCTTTCCCGTAAGCACTTATGTTTGCATGGTTTCTAAAGGGGATTGTCAACGGCAAATTGAGGTAGAGAAAGCCATAAGTGAAGAATTTATTAGTGATATAAAGACGCTTCTAAATCCAGATGCGTCAATAGCTGATAAGGTTTTAGCAGGGGCTGGGTTTATCCCCTATTCTAAGATTATCCGTGGTGCCAAACTATTTATACGGCTTACAAATGGAGAACGATACGCTCAAAAGGCCGTTGATATCAGCGGAGAGGCAATTGAATATGCGAAAAATCTACCTTGTAATTGCTTTACTGCCGGCACTAAAGT
Source organism: Paenibacillus athensensis (assembly GCF_004514475.2). Lineage (GTDB taxonomy): Bacteria > Bacillota > Bacilli > Paenibacillales > NBRC-103111 > Paenibacillus_AL > Paenibacillus_AL athensensis. Next base: position 4,813 of record NZ_MYFO02000004.1, read on the forward strand.
CCAAACGGACAAAGGGGAGACTAATGTTGAGGACATCAAAGTGGGAGACAGGGTTCTTTCCAAAAATGAAGAAACCGGCGAAATAGCTTACAAGGAAGTTACTGCAACATTCAATCATGAAACGGATGAGATATATAAAATTTATGTAGGCGAGCAGATTATCGAAGCAACTTTTAATCATCCGTTTTGGGTTCAGGGCAAGGGATGGACGTTTGTTAAAGACCTAAAAGTTGGTGACTTGCTGGTTCAGAGTGACAATAACACCCTGAAAATCGATATAATCGAAAAAGAAAAGAAACAAGTTAAGGTCTACAATATGACTGTAGATGGATTCCATACTTATTTCGTCAGTGATCTTAGTATCTGGGTGCATAATACAGACTGTGGGTTCATACTAAGCAAGAATAATATTGAACACTTTAAAAAGCACATTGCAAGTGAGTTTGCAAATCAAGTTGGTTATCTTTCCGACAAACAACTGGAGTCGAAACTGGCGAAAAACAGTTTTTTTAATCCAAACTGGTCAAAAGATGACGTTATAATTGGAGTTCAAAATGGAGTAAACGAAGCAATAGAAAACGGGGTTAGCAATGGATACTACTACTATCAATACCGGGGAGAAACTATTTCGATTTTTATGAAAGATGGAAATTTTGACACAGCGTTTGGTTTACATAAATTAACCCCGGCTGATTTTGGAAGGTAGGAGAAGGCTTTGTTTAAAATTAGTTACCGCATTATTACTGAATCAGACTATTGGAAAAAACTAGAGCCCGAACAGATTGAGAGAGAAGGAGGAATTTCTGGTTTCTTTCAGATGAGATTCTGTACTGAAGAATATGGTTACTATCATGAAAGGGACTTAGCTTCGGGAGAGGAAGGCTTTGACATCATTTCTACTTGGCTTGATAATTTGCTTTGGGTGTGTAAATCAATTCATATTGCCGACTATACTGCGTTAAAGGATATTGAGTCATACAACACATGGATTGAATTTGTTCGTAAAGGCGATTATTTAGCGGTAAGTATGATGGAATCGGACGAATTAATAACTGAATATTTAGTGACGTGTCCACCGAGTAACCGGACCTACCCTCAATGGAAAGACGTCCTTGTCTCAAGGGATGAATTTCAGAATGAGGTGCTTGAGGTCACAGAAAGTTTCATCAGGGAAGCTGCGACATTGAACGCATTTCTCCCCCATTGTACTAGATTTAAAAAAATGGCCCAGCTACTCAACGAAATAAAGGGTCATATTGGAAGGTAAATTAACTCTGCAGAGACCGTTAAGAATTTTGAATAGTTCTACGAACCGCCTGGTGATCATCGCTGGCGGTTTTTTCTTGTCGGTCATGCTACCGACAAGAAGTCGCTTTTGGCGCTTCACATACCGAAGCGCTGCCCCCGAAGGATCACAGCCGATTGCCTTCGGCAGCCAGCTATGGCCTCACCGCGCCTTCGGCGGGACCGGCGATCTGTGGAGTGCTACGATAAAAATGCAGTCGAAAAATACCCTCGTATGAAATAAAATGAAAGTTGACGAGGGGACGAGAGACAATGAATCGATACGACAAAACATTCAAAGAAGAAGCCGTAAGATTGAGCGATGAGATGGGTCCAAAAAAGCCGCCGATCGTTGATTTTTTGAAAAAGGAATAAGAAATCAAATGAATATGAAAGAAGCTGCAATTTCTTATTATAAATTGAGGCTTCTTTTTTTATTTGCGCGAAAATAGGTCGTCGCAAGCTGAGCAGAGCGCAAAAAAATTGCGTAATGCGAAAAAATATGTGATACGGTCGACGGGGGCGTAGCTCGCATTTTGTAGAAGGTGGAGGTCTCATTATGAATCATATCAGCAATAGGCCAGAGCCGTGAAAACTTCCTCCGATTTCACCTGGATTTCACACAACGTGTGTAAGCTAATTGAAAAGGGAGGCGATTCATATGACAAGAAAACCCCTAATCACAATGATACTGGTCACGGCTGTTTTGACGGCTGTCTCCACATCCGCGATTGCCGCAGCATCCTATAAGCAAGCCAATCGCCCGTCTTCCAACGCAGCTGTTAAGCCCGCGGCAAAAGACAATAAAGGCTACTCGCTGGAGCAGGCGATGAGCGATAACGCGCAGCTTTCCACCATTGCTTTTAACGGGTTGGCGTTTATTACGGGAAGCAGTGGTGCGGACAGCTTTATGCCGCCGGGCAAGGTGGCCGATTTCTTCGGTTTCCAGTACATGCGAGACGTCGACACGGCACAATATGGACACAACACGACATTCCTTACGCGGGTCGCGAGCAACGTATTGTTCATTCTGAACAGCGAGCAGCGAGCCAAGCTCATTGCGCTGGCGAAGGTACAGGCACCGTTGTACGACAGCTTCGCTTATAATCGCCTTCCGTTGATGGATGCATTTCGCCGTAACCTCGAAGGCAAGCTTCCATCGGGAGCCACGGGGCTGGATCAGGAGGCGGTGGCTGCGTATACGGCGAGTCTTTACACAACCGATGCGGAGCTAAGCTATCATCGCGCGGTGGTGACTGGAGAGATTATTCAATCCTTTACGGAGAAGCAGAAGGCTTATTTGGGCAAGATGGATTTCAATAACTATTTGACCTGGCCCGATGTTCCCGAGAATGAGGAGCTGAAGCGCGGCCTCAAAAATAGCGAATATGTTGCGTTAATGACCTATGCGAGTGAGCTTTTTTCCTGGTATAAAGGCAGTCTGGACGCGGATGTTTACTTCTGTCCAGAGCGGCACGGCACCTACTTCGGCGGTTTTTATCTGAAGGATTATCCGGCGATGGACAACCCTGGCTATTTTATCAGCACGAATTTAACCGGAGATAGCGGCCAGCAGTTCTTGCAGATTTTGAACGGGGAGCAGCGCGCACTGATCACGGGGATCGTCGAGCTGCAGCACGGTTGGCTGCAAGAAGCGGCACAAACCCGATTAGAGATTGCAACCGAGCTGCGGGGCGCCATGCAAGGCAAGAAGGTTGATAAAGAGCGAGTATTTGCGCTGATTCACAGCTATGGGGAGCTGGATGGGCGGATGTCCGGTCTGTACGCCTCGCGGTTTGCGGCTGTAAATCGTACGCTTACGGCCGAGCAGCGGGCAGCACTGGTCAAGCTTCGCAACCTGGCAGTTGTCCCAAACGGTGTCTATCGGTTTGCAACTCCGGTTGCCACGCCGCCGATCCCGAATAGCGATTTCCTGTTCGGCCAAAGCGAACTGCTTCAGCAAGCCGGCCAATTCACCCCACCGGCCAGCTTCACCTTGGAGGCGAAACAGCCGGAGCGGCAACGATGAAGAAGAAATGGGCAGTCTTAAAGATCATCTGATTGAGACGGATTTTAGAGATGGTCTGAATGAAATCGTTAAAGAAGCAATCATCCAGCGGCTAAAATCTTAAAATTCGCGCTAAAAAACGGCCTTCCTCCTGAACATCCAGAAGCGAAGGCCGTTTTTCTATTTCCTCATTCTATTCAAAAAGCTTGCGCAAATTGTCCGTATACGGGGCGCGGACAATGCCTTTTTCCGTGATGATCGCTGTCACGTATTCGTTTGGCGTAACGTCGAACGCCGGGTTGAACACCTTGACGCCCTGCGGCGCGGTACGCTTGCCGAAGCCTTGCGTGATTTCGTCCTCATGGCGCTCTTCAATCGGGATATCGGCGCCGGTAGGCGTGTTCAGGTCGATGGTCGACATCGGGCAGGCGACGTAAAACGGAATGCCGTGCGCCTTGGCCAGCACAGCTACGCTATATGTGCCGATTTTGTTGGCGACGTCGCCGTTGGCGGCCACGCGGTCCGTACCGACGATGACCGCTTGCACCCAGCCCTTGGCCATGACGGCGCCGGCCATGTTGTCGCAGATCAGCGTCACGTCAACGCCGGCCTGCTGCAGCTCAAAAGCGGTCAGCCGTGCGCCCTGCAGCACCGGCCGCGTCTCATCGGCGTACACCTTCAGGTTGACGCCTTTCTCCAAGGCCAAGTAAAACGGCGCTAACGCCGTGCCGTACTTGGCCGTAGCCAACCCGCCCGCGTTGCAATGCGTGAGGACGCCGAAGCCGTCCTCAAACAGCGTTAGCGCGTGCTCGCCGATCAGCCGGTTCGTTTCCTCATCGGCTGCCTGAATGCGAATCGCTTCATCCAGCAGCGATTCGATAATCGCGCCGGCGTCTGCTCCCGCGTCCGCCAGCGTCTGCGCGTGGGCCTGCATCCGGTCCAGCGCCCAGAACAGGTTCACCGCCGTCGGCCGCGACGTTGCCAAATAGCTGCACTGCCGCTCGACCTCCTGCAGCAGCGCAGCGACCCCGCCGTCCGCGGCAAAATCGCGGACACCCAGATACACGCCGTAAGCTGCGGCGATGCCAATGGCGGGCGCGCCCCGCACCTTCAGGTGGCGGATCGCTTCCCACACCTCGACCGGCGTCTGCAGCGGGAGGTAGACGATTTCCTCCGGCAGCAGGCGCTGGTCGAGCAAATCGAGCTGCTCGCCGCTCCAGCGGAGCGACTGGAGCGCTTCTTTTTGCCCGGATAATGCCGTGTTTGTCATAAGTAAGCCTCTTTCTATTTCATAATGAGAGGGAGGTTGGCGTCGTATCAAGCCCCGGTACCGCCCATGCGGCGGACGGTCTGACCGCCCGATTCCCTGTCGTTCCTTCCGTCAGCCGCCGTACGTTCAGCGCCGGCGCACTCCTTTTGCCAGCACAACCCGATACTATTCTTGCACGTCCGCAGCGGCGCTTGCGGCAACGTCGATCAGCGCTTCGATCGATTCGGCCGAACGGTGGCCGTGGATCAGCGCCGTGCCAATGGTCAGCGCCAGACGTTGGGCGCGCTCGCGAGCAGCGGCGTCTTCGATTTTGTCGATGTCGGCGACGTGGGCCAGACCGATGACGCGGCGGACCATTTTGGCACCGGCGAAGCCGACTGTATCCTTGAGCAGCTCGTCAAGGTAGCGGTCCTGATAACCCGGCGTTCGCGCCATACGGTCTGTGCAATGCTCGTCCCACAACGTGCGGAAGTTGCGCTCGAATTGCGTCCACACATCGCGCACGGTCGTCAGCAGGTAGCTGCGGTAATCCTTGCGGCTGCGCGCATCCGGGCTCCAGCCCTCCTGAGCGGCGAAGTTAAGCAGCAGATTGGCGATCACGGCGCCGATATCAAAGCCCATCGGGCCGTAATAGGCGAATTCGGGATCGATCACCTTGGTGGAGTCCGGCTTGATGAAGATGCTGCCGGTGTGCAGATCGCCGTGAAGCAGCGCTTGGGCGCTGGTGAGGAATTTGTACCGCAGGCCGGCCGCTTCCCGATGCAGCGCCTGATCCCGCCAGATCGCTTCCACGGCGTCGCGCAGATGCGGTTCAAAGTTATTCGTCTCGGCGTCGAAATACGGATGATAAAAAATCAAATCCTCGGTGATTTTGCACAGCTCCGGGTTGATGAAGCGGCCGAGCTGCAGCTTTTTCTCCTGCTGATTCATGCCCAAATCGGAAGTGAAAAACAGCGTATGCGCCAGAAAATGCCCGATATGCTTAGCAAACAGCGGATAGCGATTGCCCTCGATCAGCCCTTTGCGCATGATCACATGGTCGCTCAGGTCCTCCATGACGGTCAGCGCGAGATCGGCTTCGTAGACGTACACGTGCGGCACAAGCTCGGGGCACAGCTTTTCCTCGATCATCAGCGCTTCGCTTTCGATGCGGGCCCGGTCGAGCGTCAGCGGCCACGATTCGCCTACAACCTTGGCGTAGGGCAGCGCTTGCTTGAGAATGATGCTTTTGCCGGTGGTCGGCTCGGAAATATGGAAGACAAGATTCAGGTTGCCGTCGCCGATTTCGCGGCTAACCAGCTCTGCGCCCGGCGTGAACAGATCGGGAATCGAACGGGAATATTCAATGGCTTCCGCTTCAGTCAGCGGGTGATAAGGGGTAGTCGTCAAAGCAAATGACCTCCATTGTAATTGTGATCAACGCAGCCAGCGCGCGCTTTAATTCCAAGCGTTTCACTCTGTTTTAAGCTTCTGTTCCTAGTATAAGGCAAAACGCCGCTCCATGAAATACCGACTTTCCATTTTTACATAAATCGCCGCCAACCTGCGCAAAGTACGGTGTAAGCACGCGCTGAAATTGCAAGACCAACAAGGGAGGATGATCGTATGAATACAGCAACAACGGCAAGTGTCACCCAAGTGCTCAACAAGCAGGTAGCCAACTGGACGCTACTGTTTACGAAGCTGCACAACTACCACTGGTATGTAAAAGGCAATCAGTTTTTCACCCTGCACCTCAAATTCGAGGAGCTGTATAACGAAGCAGCGGCGCACATTGACGAGCTGGCGGAGCGGCTGCTGGCGATTGGCGGCAAGCCGACGGCTACGCTCAAGGATTGTCTGGCGTTAAGCTCGCTCAAGGAAGCGGGCGGCACGGAAACGGCGGCGCAAATGGTCGAGGGGCTGGTCGAGGACTTCGGTATCCTGCTTGGCGAGCTGAAGGAAGGCATGGCAGCGGCCCAGGAAAACGGCGACGAAGCGACGTCGGACATGCTGCTGGCGATTCACGGCGCGTTGGAGAAGCATCGCTGGATGCTGCGTTCTTTTTTGAGCTAGGGAGTAAAAGGAGATGAAGTCACCCGTTGCGGTGGCTTCTTTGCATTGTGCGGCCAAGCCGCCAAGCTGACCCCTGCAAGCGTTGCGACACGAATGATATGCAAAAAAGGATGGCCGCAGCCATCCCTTCCCGCATCAGGTCCATTTTTGATCGCGGTGTTCAACCAAATCGATGGCCCCTAGAACCACGTGGGCCAAGCCGAAGCCGATGACGGCCGTTGCCGCCATTTTGTACTTGCTTTTGCCGCGCAGCGTCAAGCCAGTCGCCGTTACCGCCGTACCGAGAACCGTTGGAATTAAACCTTCTCGCATGTCAGGTCACCTCTTCATTGGATTTTGAGTGAATCGCAAAGAAAATTACCCCCTTAGCATGGTCAGCCGGGGGCCAAATATACGGCGCGGACGCTGCATTGTTTTGCCTGAGCGGATTCCTTATAATTAAGGACATGATAGCGATAGATGAGGTGCATGGAGGATGGAGAGAAAACCGATTGCTTTGAAGGAGTGGGCCGCAGCGATCAGGGCGCTGGAGAGCGGCGCGCAAATGTTTATTATGCGCAAAGGCGGTATTATTGAAGAAACCCGGGATTTCCAAGTGCAAGCCGAGGCGTTTTATTTATATCCGACCTATGAGCATCAGCGCAGGGAGCTGTTGAAGGAAGCATATCGTCCGGTGATCGATCAGACGCTGGAGGGCTGGACGCTTGATGCCGCAACGGCAGCCATCACCTGTTACGCCGAGCTGGTCGAGGATATCTTAATCGAAGATCAGGAGCGGCTGGGCCGGCTGTTTCCTTATCATATCTGGACGGAGAATTTCGCCGAGGAGCGTTTGAGATGGAAGCGGAAAAATCCGCTGCACGTCCTGCTGTTGCGCGTCTACAAGCTCGACGAGCCGCAGGAGGTGCCGATTGATCCGGCATATCTCGGCTGCAAATCGTGGATCGAGCTGACCCAGCCCCTGGGCGCTACCGACATGAAGCCGGTGCTGAGTGATGCGGAATTCGCTGAACGTGTTGCGGCCATTCGGGCCGCGCTGGCCTAAGCTTCACGGAGCGAATCGTTGGCCGGACAACGCCAATCGGTCGTCCATAAGGCCATGTGGGCTGCGCCCGCGGAGCACCCGGCCCGGCGAACGACAAAAAATCGCCGCCCTTTTTCTGTAAATTCCCTTTATTGATTTCATAGGGTAAGTTATAATAAAATTAATGTACTTTGAGAATCAGTGAGAATCATTTAATAATGATTCCTAGGTAGTAGTCAATTTAACACTTTTGGAGGCGCATGACATGTCGAATTCAGTAACATTCACAATAGACGGGCTGAAAGCCAACGTCGAAGGAAAGGAAATTCTGAAAGGTCTCAACCTTTCCATCAAAGGCGGCGAGGTTCACGCCATCATGGGCCCGAACGGTACAGGCAAAAGTACGCTGGCGTCTGCGCTGATGGGTCATCCTAAATATGAAGTAACCGAAGGTACGGTTGAGCTGAACGGCGAAGACGTGCTGGAAATGGGCGTTGACGAGCGCGCGCTCGCCGGCTTGTTCCTGGCGATGCAATATCCGAGCGAAATTACCGGCGTCACGAACGCCGACTTCCTGCGCAGTGCGATCAACGCCCGCCGCGGCGAAGGCAATGAAATTTCCCTGATCAAATTCATCCGCCAAATGGAAGCCAGAATGAAGGACCTGGAAATGAATCCCGAGTTCGCGCATCGTTATCTGAACGAAGGCTTTTCCGGCGGCGAGAAGAAACGCAATGAAATTTTGCAAATGATGCTGCTGGAGCCTAAGCTGGTCATTCTGGACGAAATCGACTCCGGTCTTGACATCGACGCCCTGCGCATTGTCGCCGAAGGCGTAAACGCCATGCGCAACGAAGATCGCGGTTTCCTGATCATCACGCACTACCAGCGCCTGCTGAACTACATCAACCCTGATTTCGTACACGTCATGATGCAAGGACGCATCGTCAAATCCGGCGGACCGGAGCTGGCACAGCGTCTGGAAGCGGAAGGCTATGACTGGATTAAAGAAGAGCTGGGCATCGTGGATGAAACCGTGGGCCAAGACGCGGAAGAGTTCAAAGTACCGATGAACACGACTGCGCCGAAGTATTAAGGAGGAGCGGCCCATGAGCACACAAACTGCGCTTTCCTTGGACAACAACGCCGTCGTCGAGCTTTCCCGCAGCAAGGGCGAGCCGGAATGGATGACGAATCTTCGCTCGGAAGGGCTTGCCTTGGCGGCAACCCTGGAGCTGCCCAAGCTGGAAAAAACGAGAATCGACCGTTGGAGCATCGATGCCTACGGTTCCTATACACAGCAAGCAGCGCTTGCTTCCTTGGACGAATTGCCGGAAGTGGCCAAAGGCTTGACCAATCCGGACAATCTGATCGTGCAACGCAACTCCGGCATCGTGTACCGTCATGTCGCCGACGAGTTGAAGCAGCAAGGGGTTATTTTCACCGATCTGGAGTCGGCACTGAAGGATCACGCCGAACTGGTCAAACCTTATTTCATGAAAGCGATCGAAGCCGGCGAGAACCAGCTGACCGCGCTGCACGCCGCATTGTGGAACGGGGGCATTTTCCTCTACGTGCCTAAAGATGTGGAAGTCAGCATTCCGCTGCAGGCGCTGTTCGTCACCGATGACGCAGCCGCCACGTTTGCCCCGCACGTACTGATCGTGGCCGAAGCGAACAGCTCGGTTAACTACGTTGACAACTTCGTCTCGGCGGTCAGCGGCCCGATCGTGCAAAATGGCCTTGTCGAAGTATTCGTCAAGCCGGGCGCGAAGGTGCGCTACGCTTCGATTCACACGTTGGGCGAGACGGTAACCGACCTGACCTACCGCAGAGCGATTGTCGATAATGACGGCGCCGTGCAGTGGATCGTCGGCGAGCTGAATCAGGGCAACTCGATGTCGGACACGACCTCGGTGCTCAAAGGCAACGGCTCCGACTCCGACGCGAAAGTGATTTGCGTAGGTACGGATGAGCAGAAGCTGAACATAACGACGCGCGCCGTTCATTTCGGCAAAGTGTCGACGAGCGACATGATCACGCGCGCTGTTATGCGCGACGGCGCTACAGCGATCATCAACGGCATCACCAAGATCGAGAAGGGCGCAACAGGCTGTAACGGCCAGCAAACGGAAAAGGTGCTCATGCTGAGCCCGAAAGCGCGCGGCGACGCCAACCCGATCCTGCTGATCGACGAAGACGACGTCAAAGCCGGTCATGCGGCCAGCGTAGGCCAAGTGAATCCGGAGCAGGTGTACTACCTGATGTCGCGCGGTATTTCCAAAGAAGAAGCGCAGCGCCTGATCATTTACGGCTTCCTTGCGCCAGTCGTTTCGGAAATTCCGATCAAAAGCATTGAAGAGCAGCTCCAAAGCATGGTAGAGAGGAAGCTGGGCCAATGAATACCGCGGAGATACGTGAACTTTTTCCCATCTTGAAGCAGGAAGTGAACGGTCACCCGCTTGTATATCTGGACAGCGCGGCCACGTCGCAAAAGCCTGCCGTCGTCATTGACGCGATCAAGCGTTATTACGAGTGGGACAATGCCAACGTACATCGCGGCGTGCATACACTGGGTTCACGAGCCACGGACGCTTACGAAGGAGCGCGCGAGAAAGTCGCGCGTTTCATCGGAGCCGCCAGTGAGCAGGAAATCGTCTTCACCCGCGGCACGACGACGGCGATCAACATCGTAGCCGGCAGCTATGCGCGTTCGGTGCTGCGCGAAGGCGACGAAATCGTCATTACGCCAATGGAGCATCACAGCAACCTGATTCCTTGGCAGCAAGCGGCCAAAGCAACCGGAGCTACCCTGAAATATATTCCGCTTCAGCCGGACGGTTCGATTTCGCTAGCTGATGTGGAAAGCACGGTGACCGAACGGACTAAAATCGTTTCGGTCGTTTACGTTTCCAACGTGCTCGGCGTGATTAACCCGGTGAAGGAAATCGCTGCCATCGCGCACAAGCATGGCGCCAAGCTGATGGTCGACGGCGCGCAAAGCACGCCGCATATGAAGGTGAACGTGCAGGAGCTGGACTGCGATTTCTACGCCTTGTCCGGCCACAAAATGTGCGGCCCGACCGGCATCGGCGCGTTGTACGGCAAGAAGGAATTGCTTGAAAACATGGAGCCTGTCGAATTTGGCGGTGAAATGATCGACCATGTGGACTTGTACGAGTCGACATGGAAGGATCTTCCTTGGAGATTTGAAGGCGGCACCCCGATCATCGCGGGAGCGGTAGGCTTGGGAGCAGCCATCGATTTTCTGCAGGAAATCGGCATGGATAACGTATATCAGCACGATTTGCAGCTGACTCAATATGCGCTTGATCGTATGCTGGAGATCGAAGACCTGTCCGTGTATGGTCCGCTCAAGAACCGTGCGGGACTGGTGACCTTCAATCTCGGCGACGTGCATCCGCACGACGTAGCGACGGTGCTGGACGCCGAAGGCGTCGCCATCCGCGCCGGCCACCACTGCTGCCAGCCCTTGATGCGCTGGCTGAACGTGAGCGCTACGGCCCGGGCCAGCTTTTACCTATACAATACCGAAGCCGATATTGACCGACTGGTGGCAGCCTTACAAAAAACAAAGGAGTACTTCGGTCATGCAATTGGATGATTTGTACCGCCGCGTTATTATGGATCATTATAAAAATCCGCGCAACCGCGGCAAGTTCGATGCCTCGGAAGCGGTGACGATCGACCTGAACAACCCGACCTGCGGCGACAAAATCTCGCTGCAAATGAAGGTGGAGAACGGCACGGTCCAAGACGCCAAATTTGTCGGCGAAGGCTGCTCGATCAGCATGTCGTCTGCATCGATGATGACCGATGCGGTCAAGGGCAAAACGCTGGACGAAGCGCTGCAAATGGCCGAGAAATTCTCCGGCTTGATGAAGGGCGAAAGCGTCGAGTTTGAATACGAGGATATCGAAGCGCTGTCGGGCGTCAACAAATTCCCGGCGCGCATCAAATGTGCCACACTGGCCTGGAACGCGCTGCGCAAGGGCATTGAACATACAAAGATCAACGGGTAAGACCAATCTATTATTTTAGGAGGCATGTACAATGGCGAAGCAAATGCCCGAACTCGAAGACTACAAGTACGGCTTTAGAGACGAGCACAAAGCGGTTTTCCAAACCGGCAAAGGCCTGACTCGCGAAATCGTCGCCGAGATTTCCAAGATGAAGGGCGAACCGGACTGGATGCTGCAATTCCGTCTGAAATCGCTGGAGCAATTTTTTGCAATGCCGATGCCGCGTTGGGGCGGCAACCTTGACGACCTGGACTTCAACGACATCCAGTATTACGTCAAGCCGTCCGAAAAGCAAGGCAAAACGTGGGAAGAAGTGCCGACAGAAATCAAGGAAACGTTTGACAAGCTGGGCATTCCGGAAGCCGAGCAAAAGTTCCTCGCCGGCGTATCCGCGCAATACGAATCCGAAGTCGTATACCACAGCATGCAAAAAGAGCTTGAAGATCAAGGCGTGATCTTTACCGATACGGATACGGCGCTGCGTGAATATCCGGAGCTGTTCAGAGAATATTTCGGCACCGTCATTCCGCCAAGCGACAACAAGTTCGCTGCGCTGAACAGCGCCGTATGGTCCGGCGGTTCATTCATCTACGTACCTAAGGGTGTGAAGTGCGAAATCCCGCTGCAGGCGTATTTCCGCATCAACTCCGAGAACATGGGCCAATTCGAGCGCACGCTGATCATCACCGACGAAGACAGCTTCGTTCACTACGTAGAAGGCTGCACAGCACCAATCTACAGCACGAACTCGCTGCATAGCGCCGTCGTTGAAATCGTCTGCAAGAAAAACTCGCGTGCCCGCTACACCACGATCCAAAACTGGGCGCCTAACATTTACAACCTCGTTACGAAAAGGGCCGTTGCCGAAGAAAACGCCACAATGGAGTGGGTCGACGGCAACATCGGCTCCAAGCTGACGATGAAATATCCGGCTGTCGTGCTCAAAGGCCGCGGCGCCAAAGGTATGGTGCTGTCGATTGCCGTTGCCGGCAAAGGCCAGCATCAGGATGCCGGTGCGAAAATGACCCATCTGGCGCCGGATACGACCTCGACCATCGTGTCCAAGTCGATCTCCAAGCATGGCGGCAAAGTAACCTACCGCGGTCTTGCTTCCTTCGGACGCAACTCCCAAGGCTCCAAAGCGAACATCAAATGCGACACGCTTATTCTTGACAACGAGTCGACGTCCGACACGATTCCGTACAACGAAATCATGAACGACAACATCACGCTGGAGCACGAAGCCACGGTATCCAAAGTATCCGAGGATCAGTTGTTCTACCTGATGAGCCGCGGTCTGAGCGAAGCGGAAGCGACGCAAATGATCGTTATGGGCTTCATCGAGCCGTTCACGAAAGAGCTGCCGATGGAATACGCCGTTGAGATGAACCGTCTTATCAAGTTTGAAATGGAAGGCAGTATCGGGTAATCCTGATAAGCTGGCTTTACAAATACGCGTCCCCGGGCGCGTATTTTTTTTGCTTTTTATCGAAAACGATCATTTGCAGCTGCGCGGATTCATTGTGCTTGCATAACATTACATGTCATGTTTTCTATCTTTTTTACGTGAAAAGCATATTTCTTCAATCGAAATGTGCGTTTTCATGTCACATAAAAGAGGGATTTGTCGATCTATGTCCGAATACCTAAGCATAATACAGCTCTGTATAGGACTGGAGGAAGTAAATCTTATGGGTACATGGTTGCGGTGGTTATTCGTTCCCGGGTTGGCTGTCATGAATCTCTTGAAGTATCGCGGTAAATTTTTGCTGATCAGCTTGCTGTTTCTGAGCGTTATTGGCTACATGACGTATACGCTGCTGACGGATTTGCGAACAAGCGTTGATTTTGCCAAGCAAGAGCAGCAGGGAATCCGTTACATTGATGCGATGATTCCTGTAATGATGGATATCCAGCAGCACCGCGGCTTGGCCAATGCGGCTCTGAACGGCGATGAAGCAAGTCGTAAAGCGATGCTGGATATCGAGGCTAAAAGCGTTGCGGATGTGGAGCAGGTGAACCGGCTGGATGCGGATCTCGGCGGACTGCTGCAAACCTCGGAGAACTGGCAAGCGTTCAAAGCGCATTGGGATGAGCTGAAGCAGAAAACGCCGACCTTGAAGCCGGCAGACAGCTTTCAAAGTCATTCGGCGGTTGTAGCGGAAGCTCTGCAGCTGATTTCGCAGGTTGGAGACGGCTCGAATTTGACGCTGGACCCGTATCTCGATTCTTTTTATGCAATGGATATGTCGGTAAAACGCTTGCCGCAGCTGATGGAGACAATCGGCCAGGCTCGCGGGCAAGGCAATGGCATTGCCGCGCGTAAAGCGATTACGACAAATGAAAAAGTGCTGATTTCCGTCCTGCAATATGAAATTCAAACGAATTCGGCCGAGCTGACCAAAGCGGTCGACAAAGCGACGGCTTACAATCCGACGCTGGCCGGCAAGCTGAAAGAGGTTGCCGACACCGCGGTGAAAGCGACAGACGCTTTTGCCGGAACGATAGATCATAGCTTACTGAATGCTGCGGCTATTTCCATCAAGCCAACCGATTATTTTGCCCAAGGCACCCAGGCAATTGAGGCTGATTACGCCTTGTATAAGACGGCTTCGGGCATTTTGGCGGATTTGCTGCAAGCTCGCATAAGCAAGCTGAACGAGCAAATTCTTTCGTATGAATGGACGATTGCGCTGGTGCTCCTAGTCGCTGCGTATATGTTTGCCGGCTTTTACATGTCTGTTCGTTATACGGTCAACGAGCTGCGCCGAGCGTCGACCCGATTGGCTGAAGGAGATTTGCGCTCGCGAGTCAGCCTGCGGACGAAGGATGAGCTTCGCCAAGTGGGAGAAGCGTTTAATCTGATGGCTGAGCGAATGGGCCGCTTGATCGGCGAGAGCCGTCAGCTTATTGAACGCGTAGGCGCGTCGTCTTCGGAGTTAAGTGTTATCGCCGAGCAGACCGCCGACTCCACGGGTTCGATTTCCCAAACTACGCATGGTATCGCCACTGGCGCTGAATCGCAGGCGCGCAGCGCCGAGGAAATGGTCAACGCGATGCAGGAGATGGCTGTCGGCATTCAGCGGATTGCCGAGAACGCCAGTCAAGTGGCCGAGGTGACGCAGGAAGCGACGCGGCAGGCTCATGAGGGCAGCGAAGCGGTACAAAGCGCGACGCAGCAAATGAGCACGATTCAACATTCGGTGCTGGATCTGTCGCATACCCTGGAGCAGTTGGGCGATAAATCGCAGGAAATCGGCAACATCATCAACGCGATTACGAGCATTTCCCAGCAGACCAATCTGCTTGCGCTGAACGCGTCGATTGAAGCGGCGCGAGCCGGGGAGCAGGGACGCGGCTTTGCCGTCGTAGCCGGTGAAATCCGTAAGCTGTCTGAACAGACGCGCACTTCGACGGAAATGATCGCTCAGATGATTGCCCAGGTGCAGCAATCGACGGCTCAAGCTCGCGGCAATATGCATAAAAGCGTGGACGAGGTCGGACGGGGCTCGCAAGTGATCGCGAATCTGGTTGAGGTTTTTGGCGCGATTCGCAGCACCGTCATTGTCGTGGCGGATCAGATCCAGGAGGTGTCCGCGGCGTCAGAGGAAATCTCTGCGGGTACCGAGCAAATTGCTGCTTCCGTGGATGAAATGCTGCAAATTTCCCGCAAAACGACGAACGATACAGCGAGCCTGTCCGAAGTCATGGACGAGCAAACCGCGCTGACGCAGCAAATTGCTTCTTCGGCGGAGACGCTGAATGAAATCGCTCGCAAGCTGATGGACGAGAACGGAAAGTTCAGCCTGTAAAGCCTATCGTCTACGTCTCTGGACGGAGGTCCGACCGCACCTGCAGACCGTAGCTCTGCCATCGCCGATTATGGTAAGGTAGCTGGCAGCCGGAGCAGTAGCGATTCGCAAGCTGGCGTTGGGCGCTGTGGCGATTTGGCGCGGTCGCGCTGGGCGTCGTTGGCATCGGCGAGACCGCCTACGGGCTTGTAGCAATCGGTAACCACGGTCTCGGGTTGATTCCGATTACAGCGGATTTTGTTCGTTGGTTCTCGGGGCTATGGAAGTAGAGGGCAGCTCATGCGCATAGAAAAAGCCGCGATTCGCGGCTTTTTTTATTTGAACAACGTGGGATCGATCAAGACGGGAACGAGAAAGCTGGCCAGCCAGTAAGCGAGCACCAGCAGCGACAGCAGCGCAGTCGTCAAACCGCCCGAGCGCCGGTAGCGCGAACGGCTGATCAGGCCAAGCACGAAGGCAGTGAGCGTACAGGGCAGGCCCAGCGGCACGGTCAGCAGCAGCAAATTCAGACCAAGGCCGATCAGACCGAATACGAGCGCAAGATTAGGCAGCGGACTTTTGGGCGCGACCGGGGCGAAAGGCGGACCGCCAAAGCGCTGGGTTTCCAGCGCGGCATAGGAGAAATAAGCCGTATTCGTCGTGTCCTCCAGGCTGGGCTGCGGTGAAACGTCCGGATGATGGTGTTCAGTAGGCATCGGTCACGCTCCTTGCGGCGATTCGATTCCGGCCGCGCATCCGGCCGGTTACTTATTAGTTTACCATACAATCCCGCTCCGTTCGAATCGTTCCGGGCCTGACCGGACGCATATTTGCCCCTTGCTTGTCTCACCCTATAAAGGTCATATACTCGCGATTAAAGGAGAAGAGACCTTTATGTTCAACTTGCGGAAACAGGTGTCATGGATCAGTCTGGCGGCGCTAGTCGCTATAACGGGATGCGGCAGCGATCAGGCGGCTCCGGGCGGAACGGTTACGCCGAATGCGGCGGGAGCAGGGGGCCGCGGGACGGTTAACAGCCTGGTCTCCGAGGGCGGCGGCATGCAGATGCTGGCGACGAACGATGCGGTGGTTCCGATTCAAAGCATCCATTCAGTCAGTTATGTCTCAGCGCAAAAGCTGGCCGAGGTGCTGAAATTCCGTACCCGCTGGGAGCAAGCGGAAGGGAGGCTGCAAATCGGCGACAACGATGCCAGCTATGAGCTGCTGGCCAATTCGGCCAAAGCGGTAAAGGACGGCAATGAGCTGCAGGTCAGCGAACCGTTTTTGCTGCAGCAGGACAAGGTATATATTCCCGTTTCGGCTCTTGGCGATTTGTTTCAGGAGGAAATGACGTTTGACATTCGCGGCAGCGAGCTGCGCATCCATCCCGCGGCTGTTATACCGACTGCTGACAATGAAGATTCACCGGATGCAGGAGCAAGCAATGCCGGACTGGAATTCGGCGAAGATCCGACTGACCCGTTCAAAGCGGGCGATACGAGCAATGCCGCTGCCTGGTCGGGCGAAGAAGCGCAGCTGGCGCTGGCGGCGTGGGCCGCACAGGCGGGAGACGACGCCGTTCCCGTGCTGAAAAATATCGACATCAACGCGATGATTCAAAAAGGCAAGCAATATCTCGGCGTCAAATATTTGTTTGGCGCAGCGCCGTATCCGCAAAGCGGACGCTTCGACTGCTCGACGTTCACGCAATACGTGTACGGCAAATACGGAGTCAAGCTGCCACGACTGGCTCGCCAGCAAGCAACGACTGGCACGCTGGTCAGCCGCAAAAATTTGCGCCGCGGCGATTTGATGTTTTTCTACGTCCCCGGGCGCTTCAAAACAAACCGGACCGTTGGCCATGTCGGCATTTATATCGGCAACATGCAAATGCTGCACGCTTCACCCGAGCCGAAAAACGGCGTACAAATTTCCAGCATCAACAAAGCCTACTGGAAGGAAACGTTCCTGCGAGCCAAACGCGTAGCGTATTGATGGCCGCGACGAGCGCTCCGCTTGCAGATATGCCGCGCCTGCCCTCCGAAATGGAGGGCGGGTGTTTTTTTGCGTCAAAATTGAAACAAAACGGCCGTCTGTGCGTTTTACTATCATATGCGATGAATTATTTGAGGGAGATGGCTGAGATGAAAATTGTGTTGATGGAAAAACAAAGCGACGGGCAACTGGTGCAGATTCAGGAGCGGCCGTGGGATGCCAGCTTTATTCAGGCGCTGGATGCTGCCAATTATGTATTGCTAGGCGGCAAGGAATATGAAATGATAGAAGGACGATTGAATTTGGATACCGAGTGCTTTGAGCTGCTGCTGCTCGACGTCGAGCTGGCCGGAGAGGGCGAGGAAGGCAGCGGCGACTGAAGCCGCGGTAGGGTGCAGCAAGAGAAGGAGGGAATCAGGCTTTGAAACAACCGATGAAAGTATTATCGACGTCTCTGGGCGTCATGCTGATGGGTCATATGCTGCTCGCGCCTGCAGCCGGCGCTGCGGATGCAACCGATGCCGGGCCCCAACTTGTGGAATGGTCGAATGAAGATGTCAAGGTGTACTTCGATCCGGTCGTGGACTGGAGCTTGCCGGATATCAGCGCAATGGCCTCGCCTGCGCCTACGACCACGCCGCAGCCGGGAACCGGAACAGCGGCCAATACCGGAAGCGATACTGTGGTGATCAACAATCATTACGGCGGCTATGGCGGAAGCTTCGGCTGGGACGATTTGCTGCTGTATCATTTAATTGCGAATTCCGTAACGCCGTATTCTTCGACACGCTGGGTCTCCGATCACCGCACTTATTATTATAAAACGAATCAGACCTACGTGCCGAAAACGTACAATAATACGACGTTCGCCAACCGCTCCACGACCAAAACGCCAACAACGTCCAGCGGTACAGGCGCGTTTACGACGAAAAAATCAAAAACATCAAGCGCTTCGAAAGCAACGACGAGCAGCGCTTCGAAAGCAACGACGAGCAGCGCTTCAAAAACAACGACAGGCAGCGCGTCAAATTCGTCCAAAGCAGCGAGCTCGGGCAGCGGCAGTAGCAGTACGTCCGGCAGCTCGAAGACATCCTCGTCCTCCAGCAGCGTGTCCAGCTCGAAAACAACGACGAGCAGCTCCAAGTCGTCTTCGGCCAAGTCCGGCAGCATCGGCGGCAAATCGAGCGGCTTTAGCTCCAGCTCGGGCAGCTGATGGGCGGCGTATTTGAGACGATGGGCCTTGCTTCGGCCGCGGAGCGTCCCGCTCGCGTGCGGCAGCTCGCCGAGCTTGGATTCACGTGGGCCGATCTGGAGCAGGAGACGTATTGGCTCGACGAGCTTGTCGTGCTTCAGCGCAGCGTGTACAACGAATTGAAGCAGGCGGCGGCGTTGCTGTGGCAGGTTTTTGACAAGGCCGCGCGCTTCGTCATCGGCCGGCATGATTTGTACCAGGCGTTATCGATTCCCCAAGTGCTGTGGGACGGTCTGGACCGGCTTGAGCCGAATCCGCCCGGGCTGCTCAGCCGTTATGCGCGTTTTGACTTTTCCGTGTCTTCGGAAGGGGCCATCAAGCTGCTGGAGCTGAATGCCGACACGCCGACCGGCTATGTGGAAGCGTCGATTGCTACGCCTTGGCTGTGCGCCCAGTATGGAGTCGACTGTCCTAACGAAGCAATGCCGGAGCTCGTGCGCGCGGCTTGGGACGCGGAAGCGCCGGATTACGCGGCATGCATCGCTTACGGCGAGCATTTGGAGGATACAGGAACGATCGACGCGCTGGTTGCTCATAGCGGCCGGGCGGCTCGCTGCATCGATTGCCTGGATTTGTCGATTGACGAAGGCGTGGTCAAGGATGGCGAGCAGCGGGAGATTCGCCGGATGTTTGCGCTTTATCCCAAGGAATGGATGGGCGTCGACGACGGGGGCGAAGCGCTGGCGTATGCGCTGGAGGAAGGCTTCCTCCAGCTGTTTAATCCGCTCCACGCCGTTATCCTGCAATCGAAAGGCCTGCAAGCGATCATTTGGGGGTTGCACGAGCTGGAATCGGAGCTGTTCACTCCTGCCGAGCATGTTGCTATTGCCGCTTATATGCTGCCGACCTATACCCAGCCGGTGTTGGATGGCGCTTACGTATCCAAGTCGATGTTCGGCCGCGAAGGCGGCTCGGTGCAGCTGTTCGATGCAGACGGTCAACTGGAGACGGTCGATCGGGACGGCTTTGATACGAGCGTGTTTTTCAAGCGAATTTACCAGCGGCGGGCCGATTTGCCCGAGCTGCATTTGTCTGCGGGCAAGCTTCATTTGTTGACGGGTATGTTCGTCATTAATGGCCAGCCTTGCGGATTGCTGGGGCGAGCGGGCGGGAAAATTACCGGCAACACCAGCCATTTTGTAGCTATAGGAGTGAAGTCATCGTGAAAAATCGAGTTTTGCTGATTTTCGGTTTTTTTATACTGTTGATTGTATTGATTGCGATAATCGCATCGGCCGTAAAATCCACAGTGTCGTCGCTCAGCACGAAGCAGACTACAGCCAGCGATCAAGGCGGTGAATCCAGCACCGTTCCGTGGGATTACCAGCTCAAGGAAGCGAAGGTAGGCGATCTGATCGGCGAAGATATGGTGCTGCTGCCGGATAACGAGCGGATTTCCAATGATCAGAATTTTGCCACAGGTGATCCGGTCTGGGTGGTCAACTACATGAGCGCAACGATGCAGACGAATGAGCAGGGGCAAAACGATGTGACGTTATCGGCCTGGAAGCCGATCAAAACGTACAAAACGAAGGACGAAGCCGAGAAGGACTTGGCCGAGCTGAAAAAAGAGATCAAAACCGACGTGAAGCTGGTCGGTGAATACAAAACGGACTATGAGGGCAAATCGCGATATTTTGCGGTGATCGAAATGCCGACGGGGCAAACGGTCAAGCAGCCGATACCGGAAACCCGCTATGCGGCTTTCAAAAACAAGGATCAGGTATCGGTCGTGCTGGAGGAAGTACACGATTATGCCGATTATGATATTTCGATGGCTAAATTCCGGGGGTGGGTGCAGTGATGGATGCTTTAAATATTCTTGTCAGCTTGCTGGCGATGGTGGTGCTGCAGGGACTGGGCTTGTTCGTGTTTACTCTGATGACGCCGTTTCGCGATATGGAAGAAATCAATAAGGGCAATTTGGCTGTGGGGATTACGCTCGGAGGAAAGTTTCTATCGACGGCGATTGTGCTGGCGATTGCAGCTTACACGAATTCGTCGATTTGGCATATGAGCCTGTGGTTTGCAGTCGAGTACGTATGCTTGATCGCGACGTATTGGGTGTTTGACTGGGTGACGCCTGGCGTCAAGCTGTCCGATCAGCTGAAACAAGGAAATGTGGCTGTCGGCACGCTGCTTGCTTGCGTGTACGTCGGCATTGCGCTGGCAGTAGGAAGCCTGATCGTCTAAGACGATCAGGCTTTTTTGTTTGAAGACCGATATGAGAATAAGAAAGAGGCCGAAGCTTAGGCAAGCGACCGCGCTGCGAAACCGGGTTCCGTCAAGCTGCGATCTTGGGCGAGCTGCGTTGGATGCGCCGTCACGGACGATTCCGCTGCCGATTTTACATCGCAATTGTAGCAATCTCCAGATTGGACATATGCGACAGATCGATGAATTGGTCGTCGACTTGGATCAGCGGGCGGAAAAAATCGCTGGGATTGGTCATGACGATGGTGCCGATGCGTCCGTCGCTCAGACAGGCTTTTTTGCCGATGAAATTCGGAATCATGTGCTTGATGAACACCTGCGTAACGGCGGGGTCCAGCTCCCCGAAGCTCATACGGTGCAGCTCCTTCAACACAAAAAGCAGGTCTCGCTTTTGCTGGTAAACGCGATTGCAAATCATCGCGCTGTAGACGTCAGCGACAGCAACGATTTTGGCGATCCAGTGGATCTCGTGCGATTTTTTGCGCAGCGGGTAGCCGTTGCCGTCCATCCGTTCGTGATGCTGGAGCGCAGCGTAGGCCAGCTCTTTGTCATGCAGCGAATTGATGATGATTTCGTAGCCGTAAATCGTATGCTTTTTGATTTCGTTGTATTCTTCGGGGGTCAATTTGCCCGGTTTTTGCAGAATGCTGCTGGGAATGCGGCTTTTGCCGATATCGTGCAAATAACCGGCTTTGCCGACGAACAGGGCTTCCTGGTCGTCCTTGTGCATCCATTTGGCGATATAATAGGCCAGCATGCCGACCTGAACGCTGTGCTGATAAGTATAGTCGTCCTTGCTGTTCAGGGATAACAACAAAGATACAACATCCTTTTCGTGCTGAAAGCTTTCAATGAGCGGGCTAAAGGCGGCTTCGACCTCGTCTTCGTCGATGTTCGCGCCTTCACCGGCGTGCTGAAACAAATCCTTGATGCCCTCAATGGCGTCAAAAAACGCGAGGGCCTGTTCAGGCGTAGCCGTCGTGCTAGCGTTTTCATTGCCGTCTGCCGCCGCTTCGTCGGTTTCGCCCCGCGGCGCGATATCGACGTAATCGACATTGTGCCGATTCAACATCGTAATATCGCCGGCATCCAGAACGGCCCCGTTCGACAGCAGGTGCAGACCTATGGAGTTATAAGCATCGCTGGTTAACCGATCTCCTACGATAAGCTGCAGCACATGTACACGCATAGGATTTCCTTTCCGAGCCTGAATTTCAATGTGTCTTACGTTCATAGTATCAGCTATTGCTAGACCTTGGCAATATAAGAAATCGACCTTTTTCTACATGCCGATGTAGCGGCTGTAGAGGCTTTTGGCAGCTGTCAGATCGCTGGTTCCTTGCACAAGCGCGCGTCCGTCGGAAAAAAGCACCAGCGTGATGTCCGGGCTTGGGGCAAAGCGCAGCAGGAAACGGTTGCGCTCCACGGAACCAAGCGGGCGCAGCCGCTCCTCCCATTGCTCCAGCGTCAAGGAAGAGGGAACGGACGGTACGATCTGTACGGAATCGCGTCCGCACAGCGATTGGAGCGTGTCGCCGGCGAATTCGGCGGCGAGGTAGTCGAATTGCCCGGCTCCGCAGGCCGGGCAGTCGGGTTTGCGGGCGGAGGCGACTTGGACAGACGAGTGGTGATTGAACCACAAGTCCCACTGCTGCATCGCCGTGTTCAAGCTGCTGTCGGCGCCGACAAGCAGCTTCAGCGCTTCTGTCGCCTGGTACGAGGCGACAACGTGGATGATGCCGCCGATGACGCCGGCGGTATCGCAGGTTTCCGTCGTGCCCGCAGCCGGGGCATGCGGAAACAGGCAGCGCAGGCACGGCGTGACGCCGGGACGGATCGTCAGCGCCACGCCGCGCGAAGCGACCGCGCCGCCGTAGATCCACGGCGTGCCCGATTTGACGCTGAAGTCGTTGATCAGAAAGCGGACGGCAAAGTTGTCGCTGCCGTCGAGAATCAGATCGACGCCGCCGAGCAGCGTCTCGGCGTTAAGCGGGTTCAAGTCGGCGATATGCGGCTCGATGACGACGAGCGAATTGATGCGCGCAAGCCGCGCCGCTGCCGCCATCGCCTTGGGCGTTGCCCCGGCCGCGTCGTCTTCGTCATAGAGCATCTGCCGCTGCAGATTGCTAGCTTCGACGAAATCGCGGTCGATCAGGCGCACAAAGCCGACGCCGGCGCGCACCATATGGTTGGCGAGCACCGTGCCGAGCGCGCCCATGCCGACGATGGCGACGCGAGCTTCGCCGAGCTTGCGCTGGCCTTCGGCTCCGATGGGCGCGAATAACGTCTGCCGGGAATATCGGGCGTCGTTTGAGCTGCCCGTAGACGATACGGCAGCGGTTCCGTCGTTGTTTTCGGTAAAATTCAACATTGTGTAGATCACCTCAATGACATTTGCGCGGAACGAAGCCGCGGTTTGAGCTGTTTATAGTAAAAGAAGGAAAAAGCCGGTTGGCCGAACGGTACAGCGGTTGACGCTGCCTCGTTCGGCGGATCGAGGTCCGGTAATCGGGCACCCCGGCTCGGGAATCGCGAGGTGCCAAAAATATGCAAGCCTTCGGGATTGCCGGACAAGCGGCGACGCATTCGGACGGCGTTAGTTCGCTTGCGGGCCGTCGGCAGGGACAGCGAGCGGATTCCACGGTCCGGTCTGGCTGCCCTTCCACTCGGAGCCGTCGGCCCAGCGTTCTTTTTTCCAGATTGGCACGATTTGCTTGAGACGTTCAATGGCGTAGCGGCTAGCTTCATAGCAGGAGGCGCGATGCGGCGCGGATACAGCGATCACGACGCTCGTTTCTCCGATGCCGACCTCGCCGAGCCGATGCGTGATCGCTGTCCGCGTGCCGGGCCAACGCGCGTCGATTTCCGCGCCGATCTGCGCCAGCATGCTGAGCGCCATCGGCACATACGCCTCGTATTCCAGCAGCACGGTGCGCTGGCCGGCGGTCAGCTCGCGCGTAGTGCCGACGAATGCCAGCGCTGCGCCGTGATTCGGATCGCCGACCTTGGCCGCTACCTCGCCGACGTCGATGGGCTCGTATGAGATGACGTACAGCGGCGCCGCCGGCGGCGCCTGTGGCGTAGCGGCCTCCTGACCGCCCGATACCGGCGGGATCAAGGCGATTTCATCCTGTTCGCCCAGCGGCTCGTCGCCTGCGGCATACGTTTGATTTTTGGCGAAAAAGCACATTTCGATCCGTCCGGCGGCTTCGGGATACCGCTCGGCCAGATGCCCTTTGAGCTCGTCTGCGGTGATGGAGGACTGGGGCAGCTCTACTTGGAGCACCGGGCCGCCCAGCAGCTCGGCAAGTCCGGCAAATAGGCGAATGGTGATGTTCATGCGCGTTGTTCCTCTTTTCTGTACGTGTAGGTCGATTCCTTTCAGCATATCATATTTTGGGAGGAAGATGGTATAATGAGGACAGGCCTTGCCGGCCCTGACGGCTTCTGTCGTTGAGGGCTGCCGGCAGTAGAGGCGGGAAGGGAGAGCGGCCAGACGAATGAAGGTAACCGTATCGGACAAGCTGGTGGCGAAGGAGGCAATGACGGTGGAAGAGATGGCGGCTTTGGCGCCGGAGCGCTTGCGGCTTGAGGAGCGGGTGCCGGGAGTCCAAGGCGAAGCGTTTGATCTGAAAGCCTGGTACGCGGCTTGGGTCAGCCGCCACGGCGTTGTGCCGGAAAACGAGCCGACGCATGTGCAGGCTGACGCAGCCGATGAGTTTCGGGCGGTGCTGCCGTGGGCGCAGGCCGATCGCGCAGTGATGCAATATGCCGTCGACGGGGCTCCGCTGGACAAAGGATTTCCGATCCGGCTTTATGTACCGGACGGCAGCAGCGCCTGCCTGAATGTAAAGAGTATCATCGGGCTTCGCTTTTTGCGCGATGCTTCGCTGGGCGAGCAAGCCACGTACGGCTTTGTGAACAGCATTCCGGCGGATGCGCTTTGGAAGCCTAAGCAATAATTGCCGCAAAGACGGCATAGCATAGCATAGATAAGACCAGACATGCCTGGGGCCTGGAGGTGGGCGTTTTGTCCAAGGAGCAGCGCAACCTGATCATTTTATATACAAATGACATTCACAGCCATTTTGAGCAGATGCCCAAGATCAGCGCATATTTCCGCAGCGTTCGGGAAGCGGCTCCGCCGGACGCGGTGCTGACGCTCGATATCGGCGATCACATGGACCGGGCGCGGCCGGAGACGGAGGGCACGGGCGGCGTCGCCAACATTGAGCTGATGAACGCGACGGGCTACGACGCGATGGTGCTGGGCAACAATGAGGGACTGACGTTCACGCCGGAGCAAATGCGCGAAGCGTTCAGCAAGCACGCGGAATTTCCCGTGATCGGCAGCAATATCGTCGAAACGGCGACCGGAGCCGTTCCCGACTGGATGACGCCGACGCGTATCGTGCACCGGGCGGGCCTGGCGATCGGGCTGATCGGAGTGACAGCGGCGTTTAGCGATTTCTACGAGCTGCTCGGCTGGCAGGTCGGCGAGCCGCTCGCGGCTGTGGCCGCCCACGTCGCTGCTTTACGTCCGCAGGTGGATGTGCTGATCGTCATGTCCCATCTGGGACTGCCGCTCGATCAGCGTATGGCTGCGGAGGTTGCCGGCATCGACGTTATTCTCGGCGGCCATACGCACCACGTGCTGGAGGAGCCGCTACGCATCGGCCGCACGTGGCTGGGCGCGGCGGGCAAATTCGGCCAGTACGCCGGCCGGCTGGATCTCGCCTACGACATGGAGTCGGGCGAGATCCGGCAGCTGAGCGGCCGTCTGGCCGAGCTCGGCGACGCCGCGCCGGTTGACAGCAGCGTCGCGGCGCTGCTGGACGGCTTCCGCGAGGCGAGCCGCCTCGCGCTGGATACCGAGGTGGCGCGGCTCAAGCAGCCGCTGCACCTCGACTGGTACGGCGAATCCCCGCTGGGCAACCTGCTTGCCGCGGGCATTCGCCGCTGGACCGGCGCTGACGTGGGCGTCGTCAACGCAGGCCAGCTCCTTCAGGGCTTGAAGGAGGGCAGGGTAACCCGCGGGCGGCTGCTGGAAATTTGCCCGGGCCCGATTAATCCGTGCCGCTTGCGCCTGAGCGGCAAGGAGCTGCTGCAGGCGCTGGAGGAGTCGCTGCTGGCCGAGTTCATGCAGCGGCCGATCCGCGGCTTCGGCTTCCGCGGCGAGGTGCTCGGCGTCCTCTGTCTTGACGGGATCGACGTCTGGGTCGACGACCGGCGTCCCGCTTACGGCAAGGTCGTTGCGGCTTCGATTGGCGGCGCTCCGCTCGATCCGGACCGTGAATATACCGTCGGCTCGATCGACATGTTCACGTTTGGCGTCGGCTACTATTCGCTCAGCCGGTCCAGCCGGGTCGAATATTTGCTGCCGGAATTTATCCGCGACGTGCTGGCGGTGGAGCTGCGCGACGAGGACGCCCTGCGCGCCTGCGCCGGAGAGCGGGTACACCGGCTTGGCGGCGGGCGGGAGCAAGGCGGCGAGCTGGGCATCGAGGCGTAGCGGTGTTGCGTTGCGGAAATGCGGCCGGATGAGGAGCCGAGGGACGCATCGCGGCATGGCGGAAGTGCGTGAAGGCAAGGAGCCCAGAGATGCATCGGCGGCATCCTGCCCCAGCGTAGGGCAGCCGTTGCAACGAATGCGGGGTAAAATATGGCCAGCAGAACGTTAGCCGCCGTGGTTGCCGCGATCGCATTTGCTGCCGTCATGCGCGGCACCAGCCGCCGCCACAGCGCCGCCTGCGCAAAGCTTGTCAGCGCAAGGGCAGGCGAGTACAATGTATAGTTGGATCGGCAGCGATCCGTTATTTTTGGCATAGGGGGAAGCCATGTACGATTATTGGGTCGCCGTCATTATCGGCATTGTGGAAGGGTTGACGGAGTTTTTGCCGGTTTCGTCCACCGGACATATGATTTTAGCGGAAAAGCTGCTGGAGGTATCGGAATCCGATCCGCTGATGAAGGCGTTCACCGTCGTGATTCAGCTTGGGGCGATTCTGGCCGTTGTGCTCATTTATTGGAGGCGGCTGCTCGGCCTGTTCGGGTTGACGCGGAGCGCCAGAAGCGCGAAGGGGCCTAAGCTTAATCTGCTGCACATTCTGATCGGCATTTTGCCGGCGAGCTTGCTCGGTTTGTTTTTGAACGACTGGATTGAAGCTCATTTATTTTCGGCGCAGACGGTGCTGGTCGGGCTCGTGCTCGGGGGCATTTTGCTGATTGTCGGCGAACGGCAAAAGGAGAAGCCGCAGGCCGAGACGCTGGATCACATTACGTACCGTCAGGCGCTGTTCATCGGATTATGGCAAATCGTCTCACTGTGGCCCGGGTTCTCACGTTCCGGCTCGACGATTGCCGGGGGAATGCTCAATGGCGTAAGCCGCGCGGCGTCGGCGGATTTTACCTTCATCATGGCGATTCCGATCATGTTTGCCGCCTCGGGGCTGTCGCTGTACAAAAGCTACGACCTGCTGTCGATGGACGATCTGGGCTTTTTTGCCGTCGGCTTTGGCGTTTCGTTTGTGGTGGCGCTGCTGGCGGTGGTGTCGTTCATCAAGCTGGTGCAAAAAATGAAGCTGACTTATTTCGCCTATTACCGTTTTATTCTTGCAGCCGCTTTTGCGCTGTACATGTTCCTGTAAAAAGGGACCGGCCGGCGCTTCGCCGCTGCAGCCGGATCTCCCGTCCGGGCCGCTGGCGGACTCCTCCGGCGCCCCGGGCTGCCGCGCCTTCGCGCTTTTGGCCGTTTGCGCCCCATCCGCCGCATCCTTTGCTGGATGCGGTTTTCTATTGCTCTTTTTTGTTAAATCTATTACATTTAATAACAAGTGAGCCGAAAAAAAGCACGCTTTATGCGGGGGTAAAATAATGCGCTTAATGCCGATCAGCATGTGCCGTCCTGGGATGAGACTTGCAAAAAATGTATACAACGAAGAAGGTATGGTGCTGTTAGCTGTTCATGTGGAGCTGACGCAAAGATTGCTTGAGCGGCTGTATGAATACGGCATCGACTACTTATATATCAGTGACCCGCGCACCGAAGACGTGGTTATTGACGAACCGATTCAGGAAGAAACGCGAACGAAGGGCATTCAGGAGATCCGCACGACGTTCCGCAAGCTGATGGAGGATACGAGCAAGCGGGGAGCGGTCAGCTATTACGATTTGGGCCGGACGTTCCGCGAGCTGATGAATGCGATTATCGACGACATCAGCAGTCATCCGCAAGCGATGCTGATGCTGACGAATATGAATATCGCCGACAGCTATTTGTTCCAGCATTCGCTCAACGTGTGCATCTACGGCACGATGCTGGGCATCAGCCACGGCATGAGCCGTGACGAGCTGATGACGCTCGGACTCGGGGCATTGCTGCACGATATCGGCAAGACGCGGATTCCGATCAGTATCCTGCGCAAGCCGTCCCAGCTGACAACTGAGGAATACGAAGAAATGAAAGCCCACACGACGCACGGGTTTCACATATTGAAGGATTCGCCGAACATACCGCTGATTTCCGCGCATATCGCTTATCAGCATCACGAACGGCTGAACGGCAGCGGTTATCCGCGAGGATTGAAAGGGGATGACATTCATGAGTTCGCCCGGTGGATTGCCGTCGTCGATTCCTATGACGCGATGACCACAACGCGGGTATACCGCGGGCCGATGCTGCCGCACCAAGCGATGGAGCAGCTGTTCACCGGCTCGGGGACGTTGTACGATCAAGAGAAAATCGCCTTGTTCCGCGATAAAATCGCCATCTATCCGCTGGGGATTCCCGTGCGGCTCAACACCGGCGAGCGGGGCATTGTCGCCAGATTGAATTCGGCCGTGCCGCATCGTCCGATTGTGCGCGTGCTGCAGGACGCAGCGGGCCGCCAGCTCAAGGAAGGGCATGAAATCGACTTGTCGGTCCGGCTGTCGGTGCTGATTACGGAAATCGGCGACCGTCTGGTCAATGAGCAATATCCCGGCGATCCGGGAATAGAGGCTTGGGGTTGAGACACAATAACGACAACAGGGAGAACTCGGGAAACCGGGTTCTTTTTTTCGATCAGGAGGGATGTTCATGAGGGAGAGTTTGGAAAAAGGGTGGTTCTGGCGCTGGGGCTACGCCATGCACAAGTATCGCTGGCTCGTGGTGGCGTTGGGCCTTGCGCTGCTGATCGGCTTTGCGCCGCTGGCCCGGCTGACGCCAGGGCTGCTTAAAGACAACGGCTTCACGCCCAAGGACAGCGAATCCGATCGCGGACTGATCGAGCTGCACGAGGAGCTGGGTCTGACGACGACGCTGCTGAATCTGGTTTATGAGCAAAAAGGGGCCGATCTGACGCAGGACGCCGCCAAAACGTCGATCATGGATACGCTGCGCGCCGTCAAGGAGCTTCCGTATGTGCGCAGCGCTGAATTTTCGCCGCTGCCGCGGCTGGCCGGCCAGGTTGACGTACAGACGGTCACGGTAGCGCTGGACCTTGAGACGGATGAGGCGCTCGATAAGGTGCCGGAGGTGAAGCGGCTGATTGCGCCGCCGGCGGGCATGAGCGTCTATGTAACGGGGGGACCGGCGATTTTGTCCGACATGCAGACGGCGAGCAAGCACGACATCGCCAAGTCGGAAATGATCGGCTTGCCGATTGCGCTCGTCGTGCTGCTGCTTGTGTTCGGGACACTGGTCGGCGCGCTGCTGCCGCTGGTTGTCGGCGTAACGAGCGTGACGCTGACGCTTGGGCTGACGTATTTTATCGCCCGAGACGTCTCGTTGTCCAATTTCCTGCCCAATATGGTGACGATGCTGGGGCTGGCCGTCGGGATCGATTACGCGCTGTTCTTGGTCAGCCGCTTCCGCGAGGAGTTGAAGCGGCAGCCGGGGCGGGCCGAAGCGGTGGCGATGACGTGCCAGACGGCGGGCAAGTCGATTTTCTTCTCCGGCATTGCCGTGCTGATCGGGCTGCTCGGCATGATGTTCGTCGATCTGACGTTCTTCCGCTCGCTTTGTCTCGGCGGCGTTATCGTCGTGTCGATTTCCGTGCTTGCCGCCAACACGCTGCTGCCCGCGCTGCTTGCGCTGCTCGGCGAGCGGGTTAACGCGCTGCGCGTTGTGCCGCGCCGGCTGCGGCGCGAGGGCTCCTCGGCGCTGTGGGCGCGGATCGCTTACGGCGTCATGCGCCGGCCGCTGGTGCTGGCGCTGCTGGTCGGCGTCGCGCTCATCGCCCTGATGACGCCGCTTGGCGCGATGAAGCTCAGCGTCCCGAACGCCGAGGTGCTGCCGCCGGGCTACGCCTCGCGCTACGGATCGGATCTCATGAAGCTGACGTATGACTCGCGCCGCATGAATCCGATCCAGATTCGCCTCCACACCGCCGACGAGGTGTGGACGGACAGCTCCGTTCGGCTGGTGCGCGCTTACGCCGAACGGGTGGCCGGCACCTCCGGGGTGCTGGAGGTGCAAAGCTATCTGAACGCGCTGGGGCCGCGTTCGGAGGCCGAGCTGGCGGCGGCGCTGCGCCAGCCGGAGATTCGCGAGCAGCTGTCGTCCCGCGGCTTGGCCAAGGGACGTACCGCGCTGCTCGTGGTCGTGCCGCAGCGCGACCCGGACGACCCGGCCACTGACGGGCTCGTGCGCGCGCTGCGCGGGCTGGACGCCGCCGGGCTGGAGGCGGCGGTGACGGGCGGTCCGGCTTACCGGCTCGATATTATCGACCGGATTTCCGGCCGCATCCCCGAGGTGCTTGCCTTCGTGATGGGCATCACCTATGTGGTCTTGCTGTTTGCGTTCCGCTCGGTGCTGCTGCCGCTCAAGGCGGTGCTGATGAACGTGCTGAGCCTTGGCGCCAGCCTTGGCATCGTGGTGCTCGTGTTCCAATACGGCTATTTGGCCGACGCCTTGCACATTACGTCGATCGGCTATGTGAGCGCGACGCTGCCGGTCATTATTTTTTGCGTCGTATTCGGGATTTCGATGGACTACGAGGTGTTTCTGATTTCGCGGATCATGGAGGAATACGAGACTAGCGGCGACAATGAGCGCAGCACGGCGCAAGGGCTGATGAAAACCGGCAGTCTGATTACGAGCGCGGCGTTTATTCTCGTTGTGGTCGTCGGTTCGTTTCTTTTTACCGATATCGAGATTATGAAGGCGCTTGGCCTGGGGCTGGGGCTGGCCGTGTTGATCGACGCGACCATTGTCCGCGTCATGCTCGTGCCTGCGCTGATGAAGCTGCTCGGGCGGGCCAACTGGTGGGCGCCGCGGTTTTTGCGTATTCGCCCTGCTGACTTCAAGGGAGACGTTAGTGAAGGCGAGCGACGCGGGTAGGCCCGTTCCAAAGCCGGCCGCAGGGAAATGATGAATCCGCAGTCAGCGCGCGAAAAACGCGGTACAAACGTGTTGAAAACCTGTTTGCTTGCGGGCGAAAGCGGGTAAGTAGTTGGAAAAGCTCCTGACGCGCGCTTCACGGCCGACTCGGTTTCCTTTTTACCCCGCATCAGGTACAATAAAAGGCATAACTTGAGGTACTTATAGGAAACCATAGGTCAGGTGTGAACATCAACATGAATGTAGATTTAATTCGATCCCCCATGCCGGAGCTTTCGCCGTCCTTCGATCCGTGGGACCCGCTGCGCTCCATGCGAACATACGGGCGACATACGCTGACAAGCGTGGAGCTGACGATTACGAATTTGTGCAACATGCGCTGCGAGCATTGCGCGGTCGGCGATTCGCTGACGATGTCGGAGGGGCCCAAGCTGCCGCTGGATCAGGTGCTGCGCAGGCTGGACGAGGCCCGGCATCTGGAGACGATCAGCATTACCGGAGGCGAACCGTCGTATAACCTCCAAACGGTGCGCGATTACATCGTGCCGCTGCTTAAATACGCCCGCGAGCGCGGCATCCGTTCGCAAATCAACTCGAACTTAACGATGGATTTGGCGCGGTACGAGTTGATGGCTCCCTATCTCGACGTCATGCACATTTCGTTCAATTATTTGGACGCCGCCGATTTTCATCGCGTTGGCTTCGTCAATGCCGGTCATCCGGTCGGTCTGGAGACCGCTTCGCGCATGTACGAGCGAATGGTCGAAAACACGATAGCGCTCAGCAAGGGCGGCCTGTTCGTATCCGCCGAATCGATGATCAATACGCGAACGCATGAAATGCTGCCGGGCATACATAAGCTAATTGTAGAAATGGGCTGCAAGCGCCATGAGGTACATCCGATGTACCCAAGCTCGTTTGCCCGCCATCTGCCGCTGTTAACGCTGGAGCAGTTGCGCGCAGCGGTTCACGGGCTGCTCGACGCCCGCGATCCCGAGGTCTGGATGCTGTTCGGAACGCTGCCGTTTTTTGCCTGCGCCGAAGCGGACGCCGATCGCGAGCTGGTGCTGCGCATGCGCCGCGAGCCGAACGTGACGGTGCGCAACGATCCGGACGGCCGCAACCGTCTGAATGTCAATTTGTTTACTGGCGACGTCTACGTCACCGATTTTGCCGACGAACCGCCGCTCGGCAGCGTGCTGGAGGACGGCTTTGACACGATATTTGCACGTTGGGAGAGCCATCCGCTGAACCTGCGCGTCAATTGCTATTGCAGCGCGGCAGGCTGCTGCGGGCCGAACCTGCTTGTGGCCGATTCTTATTATCCCGCTGTTGATTTCAAAACCCGTCAAGCGCTCGTCTAGTCAGAGCGTCTGACCATTTTATGATGCAAAGGAGCTTGTCTGCCGTTGGAAACGTCATTTCAGCCTGGTCTTATCATTTGGAATCTGCTGGCCGTGCTTGCGCTTGTCGTGCTGAACGGTTTGTTCGTCGCCGCCGAATTTGCGCTCGTCAAGGTGCGGGCGACGCGATTGCAGCAATTGGTGAACGAAGGCAGCGGCAAAGCGAAATTTGCGCTTGCGGTCACGCAGAAGCTCGATACGTATTTATCTGCTACGCAGCTCGGGATTACGCTGGCGTCGCTGGGTCTTGGCTGGGTCGGAGAGCCGGCAGTGTCCAAGCTGATCATTGAACCTTTGATGCACGCCATGCATCTGGAGTACTCTGTGCTGACGCACACGCTGTCTTTTATCGTTTCATTTGCCGTGATTACGTTCCTGCATATTGTGCTGGGGGAGCTTGCGCCCAAATCGCTGGCGATTCAGAAGGCCGAAGCGACCTCGCTCTGGCTTTCGGCGCCGCTATTGTATTTTTACAAGCTGTTCCGCCCGCTGATTTGGGTGTTGAACGGGGCTGCCAACAAGTTTTTGCGCTGGGTCGGCGTTGAACCGGCCAGCGAGCACGAAGCGGCGCATACCGAAGAAGAAATTCGTATCCTGATGGACGAAAGCGTCAAAAGCGGTCATATCGATCAAGACGAAATGGTATTGTTCGATAATATTTTCGAGTTCTCCGACCGGATTGCCCGTGAAGTGATGCTGCCGCGCATGGATATGGACTGCTTGTTTCTGGATCTGGGCTTCGCGGAAAATTTGCAATTTGTGCATGAAAGCAAGCATACGCGTTATCCGGTAGCGCAAGGCGACAAGGACCAAATCGTCGGTTTTGTCCACATCGTTGATTTATTGACGGCCGATCCCGACGAGGAGCAGGAGCTGCAAACCTTCATCCGCCCGATCCTCAACGTGCCGGAATCGATGGAAATCAGCCGCGTTCTCCGACTGATGCAAAAAAAGCATTCCCAGCTGGCGATTGTCGTCGACGAATACGGCGGCACGGCAGGACTGTTGACGCTGGAGGATATTATGGAAGAAATCGTCGGCGAGCTGCATGACGAATTCGATGAAGGCGAGCAGCCGGATATTGAAGTGAAGGAGACGTATACGTCGGTAGACGGCCGCGTACTGCTGGAGGATGTCAACGACCTGCTGGATTTGAGTATCGAAGACGATGAGGTTGATTCGATTGGCGGCTGGTTGTTCAAAAAGCTGGAGGGTTCGCCGCTCAAAGGCAAAAAGGTGGAGTACGGCGAGCATGTTTTTGAAATATCCGAGGTGGACCGATTGCGCATCGTAAGAATCCATATCACGAAGGTCGGATTTGCTATACCTGGAAACGAATAAGCGGGAGGTCCGCCTGATGTCAATGAAAACCGTATTGGTCATGGTGTTCGGGTTACTGCTGATGTACGCCTTGTTTACGGTCGGCTTGCCGTTTCTGCTGGCGCTGGTCGTGGCGATTTTTCTGGATCCGCTGACTGCGCTGCTGATGCGGGCCGGGCGCATGAACCGGGTGGCTGCCGGAACCTTGATCAGCACGCTGTTTACGGTGCTGACGCTGACGCTGTTTTATTTTATCGGTCTGAATGTCGTGACAGAGCTGATCGAGCTGGGGCGCAAGGTGCCAACGTATATGAACGATGTGAATGATTATGTCGATCAGGCTGTGACGCGCACTCAGGTCTTTTACGAATCGCTGTCGCCCGATATGGCCTCGCAGCTGCAAAGCTGGCTGGAGCAAGGCACGGCATCGCTGACCGAAACGCTCAAGGATCTGATTACGGGCATCTCCGGTTTCTTTCTGGGCATTGCCGGCAAAATTCCGAATTTGTTTATTGTGTATATTATGTTTGTGGTGGCGCTCTATTTGTTTACGTACAGCTTGCCGCAGCTCAAATCGGCGTTTCTGGGATTGTTCGAAGAAAAGTCGCGTATGAAAATGAGCGATGTCCTCGGCAACCTGCGGGCAGCGATCTTCGGATTCATTCGCGCACAGCTAATTATGGCGGTGTTCACGTATCTGGTCACGTTCATGGGCTTGCTGCTGCTTGGCGCCGAATATCCGCTGGCGATCTCGCTTGTCGTGATGGTTATGGAGTTCGTGCCGGTTGTCGGGACCGGACTGGTGTTCATCCCGTGGATTGCTTATCAGCTGCTGGTCGGTCACATGGGCTTTGGCATCGGGTTGCTGGTATTGTTCCTGGCGTTGACCATTCTGAGGCGAATTGTGGAGCCCAAGGTGTTGAGCGACGCCGTCGGCATTAATGCATTATCGGCGTTGATCAGCCTGTACGTCGGCTTTGAACTGGTCGGTCTGGTCGGCTTGTTTCTCGGTCCGATGGTGGTGATCATGTATCAGGCGATGCGCAAGGCGGGGCTTTTGCAGATGAACATCAAGCTGGATTAGCTTTGTCCGGCAGGTGCCGCCAAGTCGTGTTTGGGGAAGAGATGTGGTGGGCTTTGATTAAATTGATTTTGTTCGATCTGGACGATACGCTGTTTGATTTTACCGATACGTGGAACATCGTGCTGCCGCGCATGTTTGCCGAGCATCCGGCGCTGCAGTCGGTTGACGCCCAGGCATTTTTTCAGGCATTTCAAACGAACAGCGATGCGTTGTTTGTCCACTATGAGCGGCACGTCTATACGCTGGAGCAGTACCGCAACGAGCGGCTGCTGCAAACGGCGGCAGGGTTCGGGCTCAGTTTTACTCCGGAGGAGGCTGCGGCGTTTAACGCCGGGTTTGTTGAGCGTTATTTGCTCAGCTTGCAGCCCAAGCCCGAAACGCAGGAGCTGCTCAGGCACCTGGAGCCGCGTTATCAACTTGGCATCGTGACCAACGGGCCGCATGATATGCAGGCCGGCAAGCTGGAGAAGCTGGGTTTGCAGCCGTTTTTCCCGGCGGATGCCGTGTGGGTGTCGCATGTGGTCGGCTACGGCAAGCCGGACCGGCGCATTTACGAGCTGGCGCTGGCCCGCTTTGGGGTCAAGCCGGAAGAGGCGCTGTTTGTCGGCGACTCGTGGGAAGCCGATGTGGCCGGGCCGATGCGCGCTGGCCTGCAGGCTGTGTGGCTGAACAAATACGGGCGTCCCCGTCCGCAGAGCGATGTAACGCCGCTGGCGGAAATCGCTGCTTTGCGGGAGCTGCTGGACATCGTGTAGCCGCGGCTGCACGGATTTTTGCAAGAACGTACATATGAAAAAGACCATTGCCTGATTGTCGGGCAGTGGTCTTTTGGCTTTTAATAAACGCGTTTGGCGCCCATGTAGAGGGGTCCCCAGTAGCTGCTGTCCATGCTTTGCGGATAAATACCGGCCGAGCGGGTGGCGGAAAGGAATTGATTTCCTCCCATATACAAGCCGACGTGATCGACAACGCCGTTGCCCGCGATGCTGAAAAATACCAGATCGCCCGGCTTCAAGGCATTCCGGCTGATCGAGTCGCCCATTGTCGCCAATTGGGCCGATGTGGTGCGGGTCATACTGACCCCGTGCGTTGTAAACAGATAATAGACGAAGCCGGAGCAATCAAAGCCGCTTGGCGTTGTACCGCCCCACAAATACGGCGTGCGCAGCAGATTCATGCCGTCGTCGAGCATCGCTTTTTTGATTAGTGCATGGGAGATCGCGGTTTGCGTCAGGTTGCCTGCGATACCGTCGGCAGCGAGGCCGTAAGCTTTTTGAAAATCGATGACGGCTTGCGTGGTGATGGAGCCAAAGTAACCGGTGATGGTCGGATAAGTAAAGTAGCCGAGGGTTTTCAGGTTCTCCTGCAGGCTTGAAACGGAGCTGCTGCTCATTCCTTGCGCCAGCGTAGCGCTGCTTGTCGTAGCGGCGTTGGCCGTGAGCGGAGCGTAGGCAGCGCCGGCGCTTGCCGTCAAAGCGAGCGCGGCAACAGCGAGCGCAATTTTCCTTTTCAACATGATGAATACCTCCTGATGATGGTCATGGTGCGGCTCGTTTGTTCCATTGTAAACGCAATCAAGATGTGGAAACAATACATAAATTTTGGAAATACGCATCTTGGCCAAGATGTCGCGCATATACCAGTTACGTAGGCTTTTGCCCGATGAAGGAAGGGCCTGCACCCCACAGTTAAGGAGGAAACGCTGATGCATTCGCAATTTAAGGTGTGGTTCCCTTATATCGGGCCGTGCGACCCGTGTCCGCCGATTCGGGAGAAATTTTATAATACGCCGCCCCAGCTGTATATGACGTTTCAACCGCCCGGATTGCCGCAGTTCAGTCCGTATGAAGCATTAAAGCTGGGGACGTTATGGCCTGCACTCTTCGGTCCGTATGAGTCAAAGGCAGCCGTGGAAAGGAGAGGCGCAGATGAGTAGTCAACCGTGTTTGCCGGAATCGTATTACACGCAGCTGCGCGATCTGCAGGCGGTCGATTTTGTGCTGGTGGAGCTGACGTTGTATTTGGATACGCATCCCGATGATTTGGGAGCGATTCAGCAGTACAATCAATTCGCGCACAAGCGGTCGCATATGGTGCAGCAGTTTGAGCTGGAATTCGGACCGTTGATGCCTTATGGGCACAGCTATAGCAAGCATCCGTGGCAGTGGGTGGAGACGCCCTGGCCGTGGCAGGTTTGATTCGGGGGGAGGACCGGTATGTGGGTTTATGAAAAAAAATTGCAGTATCCCGTTCGCGTCAGCAAATGCGACCCTTATATGGCAAAGCTGCTGCTGGAGCAATACGGGGGGGCGGACGGCGAGTTGGCCGCCGCTCTCCGCTATTTGAATCAGCGTTACACGATCCCCGACAAGGTAATCGGGCTGTTGACTGACATCGGCACAGAGGAATTCGCGCACTTAGAGATGATTGCGACGATGGTTTACAAGCTGACGAAGGATGCAACGCCCGAGCAAATGCGGGCTGCGGGGCTGGCCGACCATTACGTTGCGCACGATAGCGCGCTGTTTTATCAAAATGCTGCCGGGGTGCCCTGGACGGCCACTTATATCCAGGCGAAAGGCGATCCGATTGCCGATTTGTACGAGGATATCGCCGCCGAGGAGAAAGCGCGGGCTACATATCAATGGTTGATCGATATGACGGATGACGTCGATTTGCAGGACGGCTTGAAATTTTTGCGGGAGCGGGAGATTGTGCATTCGTTGCGGTTTAGAGAGGCTGTGGAAATTTTAAAAGAGGAGCGTGTAGTGAAAAAAGTATTTTGATCCGCGGGCGCTTGAGCTCGAATAAGTCCAAGCGGTTGGCCAGGAGCTAACAGCTTGGGCTTTTTTGCGTTAAACGGGGCGGGAAACAGCAGAAGGGATAGAGGAAGAGCACAAATAAAAAACGCAATAAATAGAAATATTTGTAAATTATCATTTACAAGGGAACGTGTGTTTGGTATTATATAAGAACATTAGTTTTTATTTCGGATGCCTTCAGGCGTTGCCGATAGAGAAGAAGGAGGATGCGTATGAGCGTGCGTGCAGACTTGTTGAAACGGTTGGGCGGACAAATGGAGATCATTTATATGGACCGGGAGGGCAAGCTGACGCAGCGGCGCATTCGCATTCTGGCGGTCAGCGACGAGGATGTGAAGGCGTTTTGTTATACGCAGCGCGGACCGCGGGTATTTCGGCTTGAGCGGATTCTGGCGGCTGCGGTCATTCCCAAGGTGCAGCGGCATAACGTGCAAAAGCCCCCGACAGCTGTCTAGTCAGGGGCTGAATATGGTTTCATTTGTGTGAGCGGTGGCCGCGAGCAACAGGCTTTGTTTGATTATGGGCGAAAACGCTCAAGGAGCCAATCGGCTTCGCAAGCTGTGTCCGGCGGTCAGCAATCGGCTGGAGGCTGCTGCTCTGCGCCTTGAATCCAGATACGCTCCAGCTCCAGCGAAGCGCTGACGAGCAGCAAATCGGCTTGTTTGCCTGCGGCAATCGAGCCGGTGCGGCTGTCGATGCCGAGCAAGCGGGCCGGGTTGCCGCTGGCGTAGCCGCTCGCTTGCGGCACGCTGACGCCAACTTCGCGGACCATATAACGGAACGCGTCGATCATCGTCAGCGTGCTTCCAGCCAGACTGCCGCCTTCGGTCAGTCTGGCCACTCCTGCGCGGACTGTAACGTCGAGGCCGCCGAGCTCGTATTGACCGTCGCCAAGTCCGGCCGCGGAGATGGCGTCGGTAATCAGCAGCAGATTGCGTTGCTGCTTGACTTGCGTCAGCAGGCGGATCGCCGCCGGATGGACATGGTGTCCGTCCGCGATCACTTCGCCGCTGAGGCGTTGGTCGGCCAGCACGGCGCCGACCGTGCCCGGTTCGCGATGATGAAGCCCCTTCATCGCGTTGAAGGTGTGGACCGCATGCGTGAGCCCGGCGCCAACAGCCGACTGCATATCGGCGTAAGTGGCGTCGGTATGACCGCATGCGGCCACGATGCCGTGATCGCGCAGCCACGCGATCAGCTCCAGCGCACCCTCGCGTTCGGGGGCGAGGGTGAGCAGGCGCACGAGCGCAGGGTAGCGCTCGTGCCAGTCCTGCAGCCAGCTTAACTGCGGCAGCGTGATATGCTGTGTGTTCTGGGCGCCGGGCCATTTCGGTGAAATGAACGGCCCTTCCAGATGCACGCCTAGCAGCTGCGCGTAAGGCATGGGCTGCTCCGTATAGGCGCGGACAGCAGCCAGCACGCGCTCCAGCTCCTCGCGCGGCGCGGTCATCGTGGTGGCGAGCATCGCCGTCGTACCGTTCGCTGCGTGAAAGCGGGTAATCGTGTCCAGCGTCTGCGGACTCGCTTCCATGAAGTCCGCGCCGTAGCCGCCGTGTACATGCACGTCGATAAATCCGGGCAGTACCCAGCCGCCGCGCGCGTTGATAACGCGAACCTCTGAGTCCGCAGCAGACCAGCCTGCTTCGCTGCGGCTGCCTGCTTCGATAATGACGCCATTGGCAAATTGGACGAAGCCGTCTGCAATGACGCCGTTTTCTGTAACTACGTTAGCATTGACGATCAGCACGCTGTCGCTCATTCGAAATACCTCCCGGCTTCGGCGTCCAGGAGAACGACCAGATGAGGATGTGTTTGCAGCAGGCTGGCGGGCAGTTCGGTTGTAATCGGACCTGTCAACGCTTGATGGACAATTTCCGCTTTATCAGCACCGCGTACGACGAGCAGGATCGTTTTGGCTTTGAGAATCGTGCCGACGCCCATCGTCAGCGCATGCGTGGGCACCTCGTCCGGCGAATTGAAGAAGCGGGCATTCGCTTCCCGGGTAGCAGGCTTCAGTTCAACCAGATGCGTACCGCTAACCAGAGAATGATCAGGTTCGTTAAAGCCGATATGACCGTTGTGCCCCAATCCGAGTATTTGCAAATCGATTTGCTTCGCTTCATCCAGCAGCCGGTCGTAATTCAGGCATTCTGCAGCCGGATCGGCGGCATTGGCATTGGGGATATGCGCTTGAGCGGGAGGAAGATCGACATGATTGAACAAATGATGATTCATATAGGAGCGGTAGCTTTCCGGATGTCCTTCAGGCAGTCCGACATATTCGTCGAGATTGAAGGAGGTCACGCCTTTGAAGCTGATGCGACCCTTTCGATACGCCTTGACCAACTCCTCGTAGATACCGACCGGCGTTCCTCCGGTAGCAAGGCCAAGCACGACGCGCGGCTGCAGTTGCACCAACCCGGCGATAATGCCGGCTCCGGCTTCGTTTAGCTCCTGTGTGTTTTGAAAACGATGAATATTCATGCGTTCCCGCCTCCTTCTTTGAGTTAAAACGGCTTCTGCGATCTATTTGCTGCCTTTTCCGCGATATTTATGGACCATTTGATAGGACTGCTCCAGTCTTGGCACCAGCTCGCCAAATTGCTCGCTGACCAGACCTGCAAATAAAATGTCGACGACATGCAGCTGCGCAATGCGTGAAGCCATATCGCCGCGGCGGATACCTTCTTCCAGCGTAGACGTAAACAGCTTGATATCCGACAGGTCGGACAAGCGATTCGAACCGTATTTGGTCAAGCTGATTGTAGTTGCGCCCTGTTCTTTGGCGCACAGCAGAGCCTGAATGGTTTCGGTTGTTTCCCCCGAATAGGAGATCGCTAACGCAACATCGCCTGGCTCAAGCGTCGAAGCGGAAGTAATCTGCATGTGCGGGTCGCTGGACGCGGTCGTTCGTTTCCCGATCCGCACGAGCTTTTGGTAAAAATCCTGTGCAACGACGCCCGATGTAGCTACGCCGTACAAATCGATATGACGCGCTTGACCAAGCGCGTCCAGCGCCAGACGAAGCTGTTTGCGGTCGAGCAGTCGCGTGGTATCGGATATCGATTTAAGATGATTCGCTTCCATCGCGGCAATGATTTTATCGAGCGGGTTGCCGGCGACAATATCCTGATAGGACGGAGCCGAATCGGGCTGCGCCAATTCAGCGGCCAGCTTCATCTTGAAATCGGCGAAGCCTTGAAAATACATGCTTTTGCAAAAACGTGAAATGGTAGCTGCACTGGTAGCTGACCGTTCGGCCAGCTCGGTGATGCTTAACTCGACCGTTTCCAGCGCATGGTCGATGATGTAGGCGGCAAGAGCCTGCTCTTGACGATTCAAGCTGGTCTTGCGCTGTTTGATGGCTTGCAAAATGCCAGACATAGCGTTCAACTCCGATAATTATTTTCATCATATTTATTATAAAAAGAAAATTATTTTCATATTGATCATAGCCGATTTTCTTCTCGTTGGCAATGTCCTTTTGTCTTCATTGACATCGCGTAGCAGCTTTGCCATGCTAATGAAGATGAAGAGACAAGATTCAACGGAAAAGGAGAGGGAACAGATGTTGGAAACCAAAACTACGCAGCCGGAAGCCATGTTGTTTGATCTGGACGGGACGTTGTTCCGCACGGAGACGTTGCTGTTGCCTGCCTATCGGGCCACGTTTGACGAATTGCGCCGCCAAGGGCTTTATTCCGGCGAGACGCCGCCCGAGGAGCGGATTCTCAGTTGTCTGGGCATGCTCCTGGACGAAATTTGGCTCCGCGTCATGCCTGAAGCTTCAGCCGAGGCGCGAGCCGAAGCGGATAAGCTGCTGCTGCGTTATCAAATCGAAGGTTTGCATAGCGGAGA
This sequence comes from Paenibacillus athensensis, assembly GCF_004514475.2. GTDB lineage: Bacteria > Bacillota > Bacilli > Paenibacillales > NBRC-103111 > Paenibacillus_AL > Paenibacillus_AL athensensis. Next base: position 46,557 of record NZ_MYFO02000004.1, read on the forward strand.
AGGCGAGCTTTACGAAGGGGTGGCCGAAACGCTCCGTGAGCTGCAGGCGCGGGGAATTCGCCTATTCGTAGCCAGCAACGGTTTGGAGCATTACGTAAAGCATGTCGTAGAAGCCAAGAGGATTGGCGTTTTTTTCGAGGATCTGTACAGTGCCGGGCGATTCCAGACACGTTCCAAGGTAGATCTGGTCAAGCTGCTGCTCGATCATTCGGGTGTCCGTTCCGCGTGGATGGTCGGGGACCGCTCGTCCGACGTGGAGGCAGGTCTTCGCAACGGCTTGACGGTAGCGGCTTGCGACTACGCAGGCTTCCGGGCTCCCGGCGAGCTGGACGGGGCGCAATTGCGTATTTCGCGCTTTGCCGAGCTGCTGGAGCATCTTCCGGCTGCGGCGCAGCAGAAATAAGTCGCATCGCTCCGCATTTGGGCATATACTGGAGCATACTTGAATTTAAAGGATGCTGATGCCAGAATGCCATGCTTTGTCGGTGCGTTTAAAGTGGTCAGTAACGAGGGCAATCTGATTAACGGCGATACGCTTGTTGTTTCACCGACAAGCGCAAGCAAATCGTATTCGGGTGCCGGCGGAGGCATTACCGGCGATTTTTCGGTATCGAATACGCTATTTAGCGCTACGGTGACATTCGACCCTGATGTGGTGGAAGCCGGCGCCAATAAAATCGCAACCGGAACATAGCAGTAGAGCGCGGGCCGCAAGCCTGGACTCGTCCTAGGACGCAGTCCGGCGCGGTCTTTTTTTTCGGGAATTGACAGACGACTTCGTCCTCTTATATATTTATTATAAATATATGAGCATTTGTTCATATATTGAGTGTATACATAAGCCGGACTTCATGATCTCATGCTAATGGACAGATATAAGGGGGAATTTGGATGATACGACGTGTGCTGCAACCAGAATCGCCCAACATGTATTGGGCTCACGATCGCGGAGCGAACGGAGGAGCAGACCGCGAATCCGATCACCGTTTAGATCAGTGCCACGACGATGTGCAAGGCCGAGACAAAGACGATGCTCACGCGAAAGGCTGCAATGACAGTCACGGCCACCATGACAGTCATAACCATAGCCACGACGATAGCCACGGTCATAACCATAGCCACGGACATAACGACAGACATAACCACGGACATAGCCACGGACATAACGACGGATATAAAGACAGACATAACCACGGACATAACGACAGACATAACCACGGCCATAGCCACGGACACGGACATGGTCATGGTCATCACCATCATCACGGTCATAGGGGGAATAAACGCGGGCTGGCTATGGCGCTTGGAATTACGCTTGTGATTATGCTGGTGGAATTTATCGGCGGTCTGGCTACGGACAGCCTGGCGCTTTTGTCGGACTCCGGGCATATGCTGAGCGACGCCGGAGCGCTTGCATTAAGTTTGCTGGCGTTGTGGTTTGCTGGCAAACCGGCTTCCCCGCAAAGGACGTTTGGGTTTCACCGCTTTGAAATTTTGGCGGCTTGTTTGAATGCGCTCATGTTGTTTATTATTGCCGGTTTTATTATTTGGGAGGCGATTGGCCGCTTTATGGAGCCGCCGAAAGTGGCTAGCGGTCCGATGATGCTGGTCGCTTCAGTCGGATTGATTGCCAATCTGCTGAGCATGTGGTCGCTGATGAAGCAAGGCGATGTACACGGCAATATGAATATTCGAAGCGCCTACTTGCACGTTATCGGCGATGCGCTGGGTTCGGTGGGCGCGTTGTTGGCTGGCGGACTTATGCTGCTGTTCGGCTGGTACGTGGCCGATCCGATCATTAGCGTGGTCGTGGCGCTGCTGATTTTGAAAAGCGCTTGGTCGGTGCTGAAAATGAGTGTCCATATCTTAATGGAAGGCGCGCCGGTGTCGGTCAATTGCAGCGAAGTCCAACAAGCGTTGGAGGGCATTGAGGGCGTGCTTGACGTGCATGATCTGCACATCTGGACGATTACCTCGGGGCTGGATTCATTAAGCTGCCATGTGCGAATTGAAGATTCGCATAACGGCCAGCACATTTTGCAAAAAGCGATCGAGCTGCTGGAGCAGCGCTTTTCGATTACCCACGCTACGATTCAAGTGGAGACGTCGCTGACGCGTCACGGCGAATTCAAGGTGTGAGCAAGTGGGGGGAAGGCAGTGGGAGAGAGGGAGGGTCGGACGATGAGGAACGAGCTGCAAGAAAAACAGATCGGGCAAACGGAATGGCAAAATCAGCAGGAGCAGAACGCTTGGGAGCTGCCGGAAAATCAGCCAGATCAGCAGTTGGGCTGTGAAAGCAGTTGCACGGGTACAGAAGCGAAGACGGCGCTGAAGGAGCGTCAATTGACGGAGGAAACGGCGGTTGGTGTTGCGGAGCTGTTCAAGGCACTGGGCGATCCGACGCGGGTAAAGCTCATCTACACGCTGCTGCAGCGTGAGCTGTGCGTACATGATTTATCCGAAGCGCTTGATATGGGGCAATCGGCAATCTCGCATCAGCTGCGTTATTTGCGCAATTTGCATATCGTGAAGCGGAGGAAGGCGGGCAAAACGGTGTATTACTCGCTGGATGACATGCATATCGAGCAGATCTTCGTGCAGACGCTGCAGCATTTGCAGCATATGTAAGCGGAAGCGATGAAACGAGTCATCGGTTCCGTCCAATTTTCTTTTAATCGCCGGCCGTTCCGCTGCTGCTGCCGCCGCTGCGGCTGCCGCTTGCGCTGCTCTCGCTTCGCCTGCTTTTGCGCTGCTTCAACAGCCACACTGCGTATTCCAGCGGCCGTGTGACGGCTCTGCGATAGGTGACGCTTTCGCCGATCCGGCGAAAAATTTCCCGCGACGGCTTGGGATTGACCTCAAGCAGCCAGATACCGCCCTTGGGATCGACGGCGATGTCGAGGCCCAGCTCACATTGTCGGCCGAAGCGGCCTTCCAAATACGTAGCCAGCTCGTAAGCAAAGCTGTACATATCGTCTTTGATCCGTTCGATTTTATCGGCTTCACTGAAGCGGTAAGCCAGCATTTTATCCAGCGATACGGCACTGCCGCCGCCGTGCAGGTTGCTCGTAATGCTTTTGCGCGGGCCGATACGCCCGGCGCAGCCAGTCACTTCCCATTCGCCCTCGCCGTTTTTTTGAATCAGCAGCCTGTAATCGTGCACCCGTCCGTCTTTGAGCGTAAGCGGGATGCCCTGCTGCACCACGTAGTCGGAGCTCAGCTGCATCGCGTTCAGCCGGATGGCCAGCTGCTTTTCGGAGGCCCGCACCGGAGCGAGAATGGTGCGCTGCTGATTCCGTCCCTGCAACAAAAACAAATTGCGCGAGATTTGCTCGATGCGCAAAATACCCCGCCCGCCGGTGCCATTTTTCGGCTTGAGGTAAATCAGCTTATGCTTTTTTAAAAAGCGCATCAGCTCGTTGGTGCCGGTATACCGAAATGTTTCGGGAATGTAGCGGCGAATCGATTCGTCTTCACTCAAAACCTGATGCATCGTCCACTTGTTGGCAAGCGGTCGGCCCAGATAACGCAGCCGCGTATATTTGCTGCGGAACGCTTTGAGCACCCGATAAGTCGCTACCCCATGATAGCGGCAGCGGTCATAGATCAGCGGCGGAAAAGTCGTGCGCTGGCGCACCCATTTGCCACGGGCCGCATCGTAAGTGAGCGTCCGCACGATTCTGCCTTCTTCAACGTCGGTTGGCGTGAACACCTCGACCTTCAGCCCCAGCCGTTCTCCCTCCAGACAAAGCCGGCGGAAAAACCCTAGCTCTTCCAGCCGAGCGTTGTTCAAATAAACGGCCAATACGCCCAGTCGCTCCAGAGCCATGCGTCATCACCTTCTTTTGCCCTTTTTGTATAAATACAAGCTGTATCGGATGATGCGTTCCAGTGATTTTTGCCGGATATGCGGTTCGTCGAATTTCATCGGCTTGGAATTGGCTTCAAAAAACCAGATGCGGCCGGACGTATCAATGCCCAGATCCATCGACATCTCACCGAGCTGATGGCCCGAAGCGCTTTCGATGTGGGAAGCCAGCTTCAATGCCGTCTGATGTACCCGTTTGAGCAGCCGTTTGGCTTCGCTTGCGCCAAATGCGTGCGTCAGCAGCTTCAGCGGGTCGTCGATCGAGCCGCCGCGAGGCACGTGGGTTGTGATGCTGCGGCGTCCCGCGACGCGCGCGCCGATGCCCGTGACGGCCCAGCGGCCGCGGCCGGTTTTCTGGACCAGCGCTCGCAAATCGTAATTGCGCTGCTTGAAACGCGAGAGCGTAATGCCCTGCTGCACGATATATTCCTTGCTGCCCCGCTGCTCGCTGACCTGCTGCCAAAGCGCATCCAGCGAGCTGTGCGCAAAGCGATTCATCTGCTTGTCATCCTGCACGAACAGCAGGTACTCTGTCTGTTGTCCCTTCGAGATCCGCCGCTCAAGCCGCATAATGCCGCGACCGGCCTTGCCCTTGACCGGCTTCAAGTACACGAAATCGTGCTCGCGGAGCATCCGGTCGAGCTCTTGTGCCGAGCTGAGCTGCAGCGTTTCCGGTATGAACGGCCGGCTTTCCCGCGATTGGTTCAGCCATTCGAACAGCGTCCATTTATTGAAAAAGGACGGGTTGAACAGGCTGAGACTTTTGCTGCGCGAAATGGCCTGCAGCGTTTGCTGCACATCGGGCAGCAGCTCCATTTTACGATAAGGGACGCGGTTATAAATAACGTGCGGAGCGGGAACGAGTTCCCGGCTCCAGCGTTTTTTCTCAAAGTTGTAGCGGTAGCCGGACACCTGCTTGGCGGTCAGGCTCAAATCGGCGGCGGCCACGACATAGACGTCGGCGCCCAGCGCCTGGCCGGTGCGGATCAGGTCGACAAAATTGTCGGCATTGCCGCGAAACTGACGTTGATCGTTTTTGACCGTCAAAATCGCCAGCACGGGCTTTTGGCCCTGGTCATGGAGCGTCACATCCATTATACGTCCCTCCTGGTGCGGAAACGGCTCAGATACAGGCAGTGTTCATAGATGTTGGCGAGCGAGTCGCGGTCCTGATCCTTCAACGATGGATGCTTGAAGATGGAACGTCCGGGTTTGGCGTTGGCTTCAAACATCCAGATTTTTTCATTCTGGTCAATGCCGATATCGAAGCCCAGCTCGCCAAGCAGGTGATTGTAGTTGTTTTCGATGGCCTCAGCCAGCGTGACCGCCGTTTCCTTGGCGTTGTTCAGCACCGCTTCGGCGCGTGCGCCATACAGCTGGCGAAGCGCCTGCTCGGGAGTCATCAGTTGACCGCCGGTACGGATATGCGTCGTGACGCTGCCTTTGCCGGCTTTTTTCGCGCCGATGGCGGCAACGACCCATTGGTCGGCTCCGGTTTTGGTCATATGAAAGCGGAAGTCGATCGGACAGCCGTCGATTTCGATCAAGCGGATGCCTTGCTGAGCAACGTAGTTCTGTAAACGACCACGCTCGGCGCCGAGCATGCCGACGAGGCCCTCGAACTTATTGTAGCGCAGCAGCACATTGCGCCCGCCCTTGCGGTAGCGCACGAAGTAGCCGCGTTTGGGGTTGTAGGTGACCCGGTAAATACCGATGCCGAGACTCCCGGCCGTAGGCTTGAGGTAGATGAATTTATGCTTGTCGAGCATTTCGCGAATTTGTTCGGGTGACGGGTTGATGCGCGATTCCGGTACATATTTGAAGGCGTCGTCGCCGTCGAGCATTTTATAAACATCCCATTTGTCGAAAAAGCTCCAGTTGAACAGCGGAATGCCCCGACGGACAAAACGTTCCTTGAAGCCTTCCATGCCGGCGGATTTCTCCGCCTTGCGGCTGGAGAGCCGGTTGTAGACGACATCGGGCAGAGGTACGGTTTTTCGCGTCCAGCCGCCGCCTTCACGCGGAATCAGTGCGTGGACGGTGCCCGTCTGCCAGTTGACGTCCCGCGGACTGAAGGCGACGGGGAATGAGCGGCCCGAGCCGGTGGCAATCACTTGCCGGATAAAACCGGTTTTCGAGCCGAACGGAGCGCTGCCCGACGTGATATTGGTCAACACGCCGATGACCGGACCCAGGCGCACTTCCCTGGCGGTATTGCTGATGGCCAGGCAGCTGCCGATCCGCGGCAGGCGCAGGCTCGCCATCAGGCTGAGCGGCAGGAAGAGCTGCTGGCCGGGGCGTTGGATGAGCCGCATCGGTACGGTTGCCGATTTGCTGCCGACTTTGACGGTAATCGTTTTGGCCCCGGTTAACCGCAAAGCTTTGACGAGCTCTCTGGTTACGTAGACAGATTTATCCGTTCGCTGTACGGCGTGAATCGTGCAAGTTGTCAAACTCATTAGGTTACCCTCCTAAACTTGTTGCCCTGCGGGCTTTAACGGGCCTGTCGCAGCGGATTGTTGAAGCAAAAATCGGGCGTATCGCACCGGATTGGCCAATGTCCGCGCGCGCACCTCGCGATCGGCGAGCTGCTTGAAGGCGGCGCGGCCGGGCTTGGAGTTGGCTTCCAGCAGCCACACCCGGCCCTCACGGTCGACGCCGAAATCGAGCCCCAGCTCGGCGAGCCGGCCATGCGCCGCTTCCAGCGCAGGCGGAATCCGCGCCGCCAGCTCCGCAATCGTGCGGAGCGCGGCGTCAGCCTGCGCCTCGCCGCAGGCGCGGCGCAAGAACGTTGCGGCGTCGGCCGCCGCGCCCCCGCCGTGCAGATTGGACGTCACGCTGCCAGGCTGACCGCACCGCACCGCGGTGCCGGTCGTCTGCCAGCGGCCGCGGCCGTCCTTCTGCACGAGCGCGCGGACGTCGAAGGCGACGCCGTCAGCCGTGTGCAGCGACAAATAGCGCTGCACCAAATACGAGCGGCCGCGCGCGAAGCCGCTCAGCCACTGCCACAGTTCGCCGAAGCCGGCGAACTGCAGCGCAAGGGGCGCGTTGTCGAACGCGCGCCCCAATACGAGCCAGCCGCCCTTTGCTGCCGCGGCGTCCGGCTCGTGCAGCTGGCCCGCGCCGCCGCCCTCCTTGGCGGAGGCGGCGTTCGGGCCAGGAGCGGCGCGGCGCACGTAAAGCGCGCCTTTGCCGTGGCTGGCGCCCTGCGGCTTGAGGAAGGCGCTGCCTTCCTCAGCGAGCAGGGCGCGAAGCGGCCGCGGCCCCGTCAAGCGGCGGGTCGGCGGCAAAAACGGGCGCAGGGAGGCGTCGCGTTCGAGCATCGCCTGCACCTCCCATTTGCCCGGCAGTCCGCAGCCGAGCGCTTGCACGCCCGGCGTCCGCACAAGCTGCCGCAGCTGCTCGCGGCAACGCGTCCAGCCTGCCCTTGTGGCGGGAAAGCTGCGGTCATAGACGACGGTCGGCAGCGGTCCACGGCGCTCGCGCCAGCGGCCCTCTGTCTCGTCATACGTATAGCCGCTTGCTTCGCGGCGCTGCCAGTCGATGCCGTCGGCAGCGAAGACGAACACCTCCAGCCCTTCGCGACGTCCGAACCGGCTAAGCTGCCGGTAAAAGCCGGCGCTGGCAAACGGCGGCTCCGCGCCGGGCAGCGTGCGCGCAACGAACACGCCGAGCAGCGGCGTCGCTTGGGGGTGAGGCACATAGACGATAGCTGGCATAGGTTCACCTCAAAATTTGGCCAAATAACGGGCGTACTGCACGATTTGCTTCACCGAGGGACGGATTTTCCGCTCGGACGTAAGCGGGGTATTGTCATCCTTCGACGGCTTGGAGTTGACCTCGAGCAGCCAGACCTTGCCGGCGCGGTCGACGGCCAGATCGATCCCGAGCTCGCCGAAATGATTCGGAATTTGCGTTTCGATGCCTTTGGCGATGTCAATCGCCGCTTTGCGCAGGCGGGCCGAAGCGGCTGCGCGCTGCTGAGTCCCGAGCGACGATTTGCCCAAAGCCCCTTTCACGGTGCTGAGCGAGCCGCCGCGCGCCAGATTGGAGACGAAATGCTCGCTGCCAGCGATGCGGCCGACGATCGACGTGATCGTCCATTGGCCCTGCGCATCCTTTTGCACGAGCGCGCGAAAATCGACGGGACGTCCGTCGGAGGTAATCAGCTCCAGCCCTTGCTGGAGCTGGTAGCGCTGCGCCTTGAGCTTGCCGGACAACGCCTGGAAGACGCCGGCAATCGACGGATACGTATGTCGGCTGACCCCGCCCGCATTGGTGGCGTGCACGGCATAGCCGCTGCCTTCGCGGCGGATGCGGATGATGCCTTTGCCGAGGCTGCCGGTGATCGGCTTGAGGAACAGCACCGGATGGCGGCTGGACATCGAGCGGAGCATCTGATAATTTTTAAACAGGTACGATTCCGGCAAGTAGGTGTGCAGGTGGTCGTCTTTGCGCAGCGCGTCGAACACCTCGGTTTTGTTCAAATACTTTTCGTTGAAAATGTCGGCGTTGAACCGCGATTTGGCATCCTTCATAAACTGCTGCACATTGCTCATGTTTTCATATTTTCGGGAGGTCAGGCGGTTATAAATAACATTGGGGATCGGATACGATTTTTTGGTCCAGGTGTCGCCGACCAGCACGTAACCGGACACCGATTGGGCGGAGCCGTGCATCTCCTCAGGCGGAAAAAAAACGACCAGCGCGCCGAACTGCTTGCACGCCTCCGTCATTTCCTTGCAAAAGGCGGTAATCGCGCCGAACGGCCGATCCGGCTTATGCGCATACACGCGGCTGATCATCACGCCGATCAGCGGACCAATCGCCAAGGTTGAAGTGGCGGCTTTGTAGGTAAGGCACAGCTTGGCGCCCTGGTGCAGCCCCAGCTTGGCGGCCAGTGTGGCATGCAGCCGCAGGCTGGCCGAATAGGGGCCGGAGACGACCCTCACGTCTTGTTTGGCCGAGCCAAATTTGAGCGTAAGCGTCTGGTTGACGGGGATCTTCCACTTCTTGACGATGGCATCGCTCAATACAACGGTCCGATCTTCCAAGTAGATGCTGGTGCCTTGTACGGATATCCCGATTTTCGTCCTGATCAAAAGCGAACACTCCTTCCAGCATCAAAAATCGCATTGCTTATGCAAAGTGAACTACTTCATCATATGAGGACATATATCCCTTGGTGCTTAGGCATTCGTGGGGAAGCGCCGCAGAAGCGGCCGGACAAGGCCAAAAAACGCGACCGGGGAGGCCGCGCAAGCGAGGAGAACGTACCATGAATATGCACGACAAAGCGCACGAGCTTGCCTCGGCGATCAAGGAATTCGAAGCGTACCGGGAAATGAAGGCGGTTCGCCGCCAGATTGACGCCGACGGGGTGAGCAAGGCGATGCTCGGCGATTTCCGCCGCCTGCAGTCCGAGCTGAACCGGCAGGCGGCTTCCGGTGTTCAGCCGCAGCAGACCGAGGTGGAGCGGCTGGAGAAGCTATATGGCACGATTGCGCAAAATCCGGCGATTCGCAAGCTGTTCGAGGCTGAACGGCAGCTGTCCGAAGCGCTGGAGGAGGTGCAGCGGATTATCGCCGAGCCGCTGCGCGAAATGATGGACTGACCGCAAGGCCTGAAGCACGAAGCGCTGAAAAAAAACGACCCGATCGACCGGCAAGGGCTATGGCCCTGACCGGGAAATCGGGTCGTTATGCGTTTGTGGGAGCGGCGGAAAGCGCTGTGCAGCGCCGTGCAGCGGCACATAACCGCCGGGCAAAAGTGGCGCTTGCCGGGCAGGCGCTGTTACCGCCGCCGCGGATCTGCCAGCCGCCGTGCGGACGGCACCGCGCTCCGGTAGTCGAGGGCGGTACGGAAAGCCCGCTATTGCCCCTCCGTGTCCAGCGGCAGCAGCACCAGGAACGTCGCTCCTTCGCCGACGCGGCTTTCCACTTCAATCCGTCCGCCGTGCGCTTCGACAATCGATTGCGTAATCGCCAGCCCCAGCCCGGCTCCGCCGTATTTGCGCGCCCGCGAGGCGTCGATGCGATAGAAGCGCTCGAACAGATGCGGCACATGCTCGGCGGGAATGCCGGGACCGTTGTCGCGTATCGCGATGCCGATCAGGCTTCCGGCCGGTTTAACCTTCACCTCGATGCGGCCTTGCGCCGCGTCGGTATGCTGGACGGCATTCTGGAACAAATTCAGAATGACCTGCTTGATTTTGTCGCGGTCAAACAGCAGCGTCGATTCGTCGCCCGGGTCGACCTCAACCGTCCGCGCGCCGGCGAGCACGCGCAGCTGCGGCTCCATTTCCAGCACGACGGAACGCAGCGAGCCCGGCGATTTGCGGGGGGCCGGCGTGCGATCCATTTTGGCAAGAAACAATAAATCCTCGACGAGCTTTTTCAACCGCTCGGATTCCGAATACATGCTCGTAAGCGATCTGCGCAGCTGCTCCTCGTTGCTGGCCGCGCCGCGCAGCAAAATTTCCAGAAAACCGTGAATCGACGTCAGCGGCGTCCGCAGCTCGTGCGAAGCATCGGCGATGAAGCGGCGCATTTGCGATTGCAATTCTTTTTCGGCCAAAAAAGACGCCTCCAGCCGTTCCAGCATTCCGTTAAACGAATGCGAAAGCCGGTCGATTTCGTGCTGTCCCTGCTGATCGGGCAAGCGTTCGTCCAGCTTCCCGGCATCGATGCGTCCGACGGTTTCCACAATCTGCGATAGCGGCACAAGCGTCCGGCGCAGCACCGGCAGAAACGACATCAGCGCTGCTCCCAGCGCTACGATCGACAGGAAAATAAACGTCACCAGCACCAGCATGAGCATTTGCTGCACCGGGCCGATGCTGCAGCTTGCTTGAGCAATGCCAAGAAGTTTGCCGCGAAATTCAACCGGCTGCAGCACAACGAGCATTTTGACGCCGTCGGCGTTGGTGGCGACGAAATACGTCGGCTTGCGCGGATCGCTCGTTTTGGCTTTGGCATACGTCTCAGCCGTAAGCAGGGGCGACTCCTCGTGGTTGAGCTCCGGGTTGAGCTCGTGCAGCTTGCCCGCTTCATCGTAAAGCGCAATTGCCGTAAATTCATTGGCGCGCAAATTAAACGGCGCGTTCCCCCCGTCCTTGCCGCCGCGATGCTGGCCTTGACCCTGGCCCTGAGTGCCTTCGCGTTTCATCGGGCTGCGCCCGGCAGCATCGTCCATGTCGCGCGGATCGCCGGAATGGCCCTCCAACTGCTCCTCCCAAGCTTCGGGCGGGATGGAACGCAGCTGGCTTTTAAGCCCAGCCGCCTTGTCGCGGTACGCATATTGCTGAATCAGCACATATTGGGAAACCCCGATCAGCAGCAGCAGCACCGATAAAATCAGCAGCGAGCGCGACAGCAGCTGAAAATGCAGCGAATGCGGCGTCACGAATTGTCTGAATCGGCTCAGCCACCGGGGCGCGCGCCCTTGCGGCCGGGCACTCATAACAGCTCCACCCGGTAACCGGCTCCGCGAATTGTGCGAATGACTTTATGCTCCTTGTCCTGGAGCTTTTCACGCAGCGAGCGGATGTATACCTCCACGATATTTTCTTCGCCGCCAAAATCGTATCCCCACACCTTGTCGAGAATCATCGCTTTGCTGAGCACAATGCCGTGATTGATCACCAGGTATTTCAGCAGCTCGTACTCCGTGGGCGACAGCTCCAGGGTACGCTCGTTATAGACGATTTCCCGGCGCTTGTCGTCAATCCGTATCGGTCCTAACGTAACCTCGCTCAGCAGGTGCGGAAACTGGTTGCGAACGCGGGCAAAAATACGCGCCAGCAGCTCCTGAAAGCTGAACGGCTTGGCCATATAATCGTCGGCGCCCAGCGTCAGGCCCTTGACGCGGTCTTCGACTTCTTCGCGCGCTGTCAGCATAATGACAGAGGCGTTGCCGATTTTTTTCAGCATCTGGCACACCTCGAAGCCGTCCATACCGGGCATCATCACATCCAGAATGACAACATGCGGATGAAAATCCTTGGCCAGCGTAATGGCCGCCATGCCGTCGGGAGCGGTAGCGACCTCGAAGCCTTCGTTTTGCAGACCCAGCTCAAGAAATTGCAGAATATGCGGCTCGTCGTCCACGAGCATGATTTTGATGCCTTGTGTTTGCTGCATGACCCATCACCTGCTTTTTAGGTTTGTGTCCCCATTATAATGGCTCATCTGCCAGCGAACAATTTGCCGGACGACATTTTCAGCAAACATTCAGTCAGCATTAAGTTGCGATTCAGGTAACGCGCCCATAATGAGAATCAGGAAACCAGCCCACGGGAGGGCTGATACCGGACCAACCCACGATCAGGGAGAGATGCGGCATGAAAAAATCAAAATGGACCAAATGGCAAGTCGGCGTAGGCGCCACCTTGCTTTTGATCGTCTTGTTTCAGCAGGTCAAAAGCACCCCGCAATTCGCCGCCGCCCGGCAAGCGGCAGTCGCTTCGGCGCAGCCGCAGCAGGAGCTGGCCGCGAGCAGCGAAGGGACGCTGCCGGAAGCGCCGACAGGCCGCGGACCGCGCCTGAATGACGGCGGGGACAGCGGGGACAGCGGTGCAGCGCAGCCCCAGCGGCAGGAGCGCATGGAGCGCGGCTCGCGCCGCGGCGGGTTTAACGCCGAAGGCGGCCGGCGCGGGGGCCGGAGCGAGCTTGGCGCGCAGGGACAAGGCGGAGCCGGCGGCGATTCGCAAGCTGCGCCGCGCGGCGGCACGGGCGGCTCAAGCGATGAAGTGACGCCGCAGGCGCCATCCTCGTCGCAGTCGCAGTCGTCGACGTCGCACAGCAGAAGCCGGGCGTCTTAAACGACGATTCAATTAAGCAGCATCGCACAACAGCTGCATCGCCTGAGAGCAGCAGGAGGGATCGAGGAGGATGAGGATGGAAAAGCAGCTGGACACCATCGCATTCCGCGCCATGAACAGCGAGATGGAGGTCATAGCGGAAGCGGCTGAGGAACGCGATGAGCTGGAGCTGTATGCGCGGCAGTGGTTCGAAGCGGTCGAGCATCGCTTCAGCCGCTTTCGCTCCGGAAGCGAGCTGTCGCGGCTCAATGCAGCGGCTGGCGCACGGTGCCTGATTTCGCAGCCGATGCTGGAGGTGCTGCGGCTGGGCGAGGATTACCGCGCCTTGACCGATGGCGCGTTCAGCTTGTTCGTGCACAATGCGCTGCACGAAGCCGGGTACGCCGAATCGTTTGAGCGGCTTGCAACAGCGGCTGGTTCTGCACCGGCATCCGTGCCGGCTGCCGCGCCTGCGCCTTCACCGGCGTCGGCGCCGAGCGCGAGCCTCGCGCTCGACCCGGCCATGCGATCGCTGCGCATGGCCCCCGGCTGCCGCCTCGATGTCGGCGGCATCGCCAAAGGCTGGGCGGCACGCCAGCTCGCCGCCGGACTCAGATCGCAGTGGGGCATGGACCGGGGACTGGTCAATGCCGGCGGCGATCTGGAGGCGTGGGGCGGCTCGTCTGCCAGCGAGCCGTGGATAGTCGCCGCGGCCGCCCCGTGGCCGGGCGCGGCGGAGGCTGAGCCGCGCCTGCGGCTGTGGCGCGGCGCTGTCGCTACCTCCAGCGTGCTGCGCCGCCGCTGGAGCACCGAGCGCGGGACGATGCATCATCTGATCGACCCGCGCACCGGCCGTCCGGCCGCCAGCGGCGTTGTGCAGTCCACCGTCATCGGCAGCGATCTTGTCGAATGCGAGATTTGGGCCAAGACGATGTGCATTGTCGGTCTGGAGGAAGGGCTTGCCCATCTGCGTCGCAAAACACGCGGCTTGGAGGCGCTGATCTATACGGAGGACGGTCGTCTGCATTATGCTGGCGAGCGGTCTGCGGACCGCGAACGCTGGGTGCATTTGCCCGCCGATCATCTATACAAGCTGCAGGAAGCATAAGCTGCCGGCAAGCTAGAGGAGGACAACCCAATGGAATCATTTTTTCATTTGCCGGTGTGGGCGCTGATCCGGGGCCTCGGCCTCGCCGCCTATGTCAGTTTGTTTGCGGGAATGGCCTGCGGCATCATGTTCAGCTTCCCGTTCTGGATCCCGAAAGAAAAAGCCCGCCTGCTACGCTGGCATAACGCCGCCAACTATACGGGCACCGCGCTTGCGCTGCTGCACGGTCTGCTGCTGTCCATCGATGCGTACGTCACCTTCTCGTGGCGTGAAATTTTCGTGCCGTTCACAGCGGCGAGCCATCCGGTTTTGAACGGAATCGGCACCCTTGCCATGCTGGGGCTTGTGCTCGTCCTGCTGACGACCGATTTGCGCAACAAGCTGAAGCGGGCGCTGTGGCTGGCGTTTCATTTATTGTCTTATCCCATTTTTCTGCTGGCGCTTGCGCATGGGCTTTTCCTTGGTACGGACAGCGGCAATACGCTCGTAAAAAGCATGTACATCGTCACCTTTGCCGCTTTGCTGCTGCTGACAGCTATGCGGATGATATGGCGGGTGCGCAAGATCAGGCCCCGGATCGGGCATGTGAATGAATTGTAAACGACAGCCGCGTCGCGTTTTGCTAAAATGGAAGGCGCAAGTTTTTATTTGAAGCAAAAGGAGCGTGCAGCCGGTTGCAGCGGATTTCGGCAACAACGATATTTTGGACGGCTTTGCAGTTGGGCTTGACCTCCTTTGGCGGGCCTGTCGCCCATTTGGGCTATTTTCGTGAAGCGTATGTGGTCAAAAAGCGCTGGCTCGACGAGGCCGACTTCGCCGAGTTGGTGGCGCTGTGCCAGTTTTTGCCCGGCCCGGCGAGCAGTCAGGTAGGCATTGGCATCGGGCTGTTGCGCGGCGGCTGGGCGGGCGCAGGGGCCGCCTGGCTCGGCTTTACGCTGCCATCTGCCGTCGCGCTTGCCTTGTTCGCCTGGCTCAGCGCGGGCTTGGGCGGCACGGATTTTGCCGGCACAGGCTGGCTGCACGGATTGAAAATCGCCGCCGCCGCTGTAGTGGCGCAAGCCGTTTGGGGAATGGGCCGGACCTTTGCGCCCGACCGCAAGCGGCTTGTCTTTGTGTTCGCCGCCGCAGCGGCGGCGCTGCTGGGGAGCTCGGCCTGGCTGCAGCCGCTGCTCATTGCACTGGGCGGCTTGGCCGGCTGGCGCTGGTTGAGCGCCGGGCAGCCTGAGATCGCTGCCGCCCCTCCCGGCCGGCCGCCCGCCTCCGCGCCGCCCGCCGCGCCGCCTGTCCCGGCCTCCGTCGCCGTGGCTCCTGCCGCGCCCGCTGCCGCCCCTGCCGTTGTCACAGTGGCCCCCGAGCCGGCCCCCGCGCCCACAGCCGCGCCGCCCAACTCCGCCGTTGTCGTTCCAGCCGAGCGGCCCGCCCCCGCCTCCGCCGTTGTCGTTCCAGCCGAGCGGCCCGCCCCCGCCTCCGCCGTTAGCGCCCCCGCCGAGCCGCCTGCCCGCGCCTCACTGCAGCCGCCGCATTCGCGCCGCACCGGCGCGGCGCTGCTGCTCGTGTTCGCGGCGCTGCTGGCGGCGCTGCCAGCAGCCAGCGCCCTGTCAGGCGCGGCCTGGCTGGCGTGGGCCGACGGCTACTACCGCGCCGGAGCGCTCGTCTTCGGCGGCGGGCACGTGGTATTGCCGCTGCTGGAGCAGCTGACCGTGCCCGGCGGCTGGGTGACGCACGACCAGTTTCTCGCCGGCTACGGCGCAGCACAGGCAGTGCCGGGACCGCTTTTTACATTTGCCGCCTATCTGGGTTATGCAACCGGCGGCTGGTTCGGAGCGGTCGTTGCGCTGGCTGCAGTGTTTCTCCCAGCCTTCCTGCTCGTCGCAGGCGCGATGCCGTTCTGGAGCCGGCTCAGTGGCCGCCGCGGGGCGCGCGGAGCTCTCGCAGGCGTCAATGCGTCTGTCGTCGGGCTTTTGCTGGCGGCGCTGTACGATCCGGTCTGGGTGTCGGCTGTCCGCTCCCCGCAGGATGCGGCCCTTGCGCTGACTGCGTTTGCCCTGCTGATGTACGCCGCAACGCCCCCTTGGGCGGTCGTTGCCTTTTGCGCGCTTGGCGGAGCAGCCTTTTCCTGGCTTTCCTGAGAGCGCCGGCTGGCGGACCGGATGTGTTTTCCGCGCTGCTGCGATATAATGGATAACACTGGCAATCGAGGGGAGAGAAAGTGTGCAATGAACGATACCATAGCGCTGCTGCTGCAGCACCGATCGATCCGCAAATTTACCGCCGATCCGCTTGCGCCGGAGCAGGTTGGTCATATCATCGCTGCCGCGCAGCACGCGTCAACCTCCAGCAATATGCAAGCCTACAGCGTTATTGGAGTGACCGATGAAGCGGTCAAGCGGCAGTTGGCCGCGCTGGCCGGGAATCAGGGCTATATTGTCGAATGCCCGCTGTTTCTCGTCTGGTGCGCCGATCTGTACCGCTATGCCCAAGCGGCCGGACGGCATACGGATACGCCGGTGACCGGCAACGCCGAGAATTTGATCGTCGCTACCGTCGACACGGCCTTGGCTGCGCAAAATGCCGCCATCGCCGCAGAATCGATGGGGCTTGGCATCGTCTACATCGGCGGCATCCGCAATCAGCCGGACGAGGTATCGGCGCTGCTGAAGCTGCCCGAGCTCGTGTATCCGGTGTTTGGCATGTGCGTCGGCGTACCCGATCAGGAGCCGCTGTCCCGACCGCGTCTGCCGGAGCAGGCCGTCTATCACAGTCAAGCGTACAATACCGAAGGACAAGCCGAGGCCATCGACGCTTACGATCAGACTATAGCGCAGTATATGAGAGAACGGACGCGCGGCAAGATCGCGACGTCGTGGTCCAAGGAAATGGCGGCCAAAGCGGCGCGTCCCCGCGAGCACATGCGCGCTTTTTTGCAGAAAATGGGCTTTGGTCTGGAATAGCCGGCAGCGCGACTTGCGTTCATAATTGATGAACTTGTCTCATATACATGGGACAGGGAAGATCAGTTGGGCGAAAGGAGTGCTAATCCGTGAAAGGGCTGAAAAACGTCGTGTTTATGAGTCTCGCGCTGGGCATGCTGATCTATTCGGTGCCTCAGCTTGACTTCCGCAACGGCTCGACCTTGCAGACGGCGTTTAGCGTGGTCTGGGCGATCATGTCGCTGCTGGTTGTCGCTGCGCATCTGCATCAGATTTTGGGTGTGGACGAGGAGACGAGAAAAGAGCTTCGCCGTATCAACAGGATGAAAAAGTGGCAGATCGAGCAGGCGCTCGGCGGCCGCCGAAAAATTTTGCAAATTCGCAAATAACCTCCGCGCAAGCTCCGGCCCTCAGGGACCGGGGCTTTGTTGATTGTTTTGGCAAAACGTTCCGGGAGTATGCACCTGACGTCGCTTGACCGCTGCGAACCGGCTGCGTTCAGAAAATGTCGTTTTACGCCATAAATTTGTGCGTAACCTGCTTTACAAACGATTTCTTGTGCTGTAAAATAAAAACATAACGAACATTTGTTCTTAAATGGTGCGAATCGCATGTCCCCGTTGTTCTGCGCACGTTCAACCACTATAATAGTGACACGGACGAATACAGAAATTCAGGTCGGGGTGTATGAATGACTACGATGGATGATGAGGATTCGCTGACGAAGCATGAGCAAATCTTGCGGCATATTGAAAGCCTTGCGCTCGGCAGCCGGATTTCTGTCAGGAAAATCGCCAAGCATCTGGATGTAAGCGAAGGAACCGCGTACCGGGCGATCAAGGAAGCGGAGAGTCAAGGACTTGTCAGCACGAAGGAGCGGATCGGCACCGTTCGCGTTGAGAAGAAGCTGCGCCAGAACATTGACAAGCTGACGTTTGCCGAAGTCGTCGACATGGTTGACGGCGAAGTGCTCGGGGGCGCGTCCGGGCAGCAGAAGACGCTGCATCGGTTTGTCATCGGCGCGATGGAGCAGGATGCCATGATGCGCTATATCGAGGCGGGAAGCCTGCTGATTGTCGGCAACCGGAACGAAGCGCACATTTGCGCGCTGGAGCAGGGAGCGGGGGTGCTGATCACGGGCGGATTCGATACGAGCCCGGAGGTGAAGCGGCTGGCCGACCAGCTGGAGCTGCCGATCATCTCCAGCAGCTACGATACGTTTACCGTTGCCTCCATGATCAACCGCGCCATTTACGATCGGCTGATCAAGAAAAAGATCATCATGGTCGAGGACATCCTTGCATCGGGAGCGCCGGTTGCTTCGCTGAAGGCGAACAGCACCTGCAAGGACTGGAAGCGGTTGTCCGAGCTGACCGGCCAGAGCCGGTTTCCCGTCGTCGACGAATGGAACAGGATCATCGGCGTAGTTACCGCCAAGGATATGGCCGGGGCCTCCTCCGAACAGCCTGTGGACAAGCTGATGACACGCAATCCGCTTACCGTGACCCTCCAGACGCCGGTAGCTTCTGCCGCACATATGATGGTGTGGGAGGGGATCGAGCTGCTGCCTGTTATCGATGCCAACCGTAAAATGATCGGCGTCCTCAATCGCGGGGAGGTGCTGCAGGCGATGCAATACATCCAGAAGCAGCCGCAGAACGGAGAGACGTTTGAGGATCTGATCGGCTCTGGCATGGAAGAGGTGCGCGACGCCCAGGGTGGCTTGAGCTTTCGCGGCGTCATTACGCCGCAGATGACGAACCATCTGGGGACGGTGTCCGAAGGCGTGCTGACCACGATGATGAAGCAGGCGGCATTTCGCATCGTCCAGGAGCAGAAGCGGGGCGATCTGGTCATGGAGAATATGTCCACGTATTTTCTGAAGCCGGTCCAGCTTGACAGCCGAATCGAAATAAGGCCCACCATCATAGAGGTGAGCCGGAAATTCGGTAAAATCGACGTTGAGATTTATCACGCGGATGCGCTCGTTTGCAAGGCGATGCTGAACGCCCAGGTCATCGAGCAGATCTGAAGGATTCGCAGCGAAGGTCGACTACTCCGGCATCCGCTGGAAATGGCTGTAGTTGCGAATTCCGGCAAACAGATTGAACAAGCCGATCAGCAGAAAGATCGTGCCGAACGTGCGGCGCAGCGTCGAATCCGTAAAGAAGAACAACTGTGTAACGGCAAGCAGGACAAGCATCAATCCCATGCACATGTTCATTCTGGCCGAGAACAGTCCGCGTCTTTTGGGATCGCGTTCGCGGCGAAAGCGGAAGCTGAAATAAATCGAAAGCGCGAGCATAAGCACAATAAGCAAAAACATTCCAACCTGAACGGTTTCCAGCATAAATCAAGTACCACCTTTGACGTTTATTCCTTATTAACTCTAGCGAGTTTTGCACGGAAATGCAATGCGCCGCACCTGTCAGGCAAAATAAAAGCGCCGGCTCCGGACAGCGGGAGCGGCGCAATTAATTGGGACGGCGTTGTTCATCTATTTTTTTCGAAATGGATTCCCAGCTCATCTTTACGCTAATCTCGGATAATCGAAAAGCGCCTTCGAAGCTCTCGTGCACGGCTTCTTCAAAGAGGTGTTCAAACAGTTCTTCCAACTTGTCTTTAGCCATGTGTTATTCTCCTATGCTGATGTTTTGGATAAAAATGTATACTTTTATATTATCTTTAAACGTGAAAAAGTTCAGCGCAATTTTTGTTGCGCACGAACGCAAATAAATTGCGCGGGAGGAGATTTTATCGAGTTTCGAGTGCAAGTTTGGATGGAGAAGATCATTCAGAGCTATTATCCGACGCAGGATTTGCAAGAGCTGCTGCTGGAATGCATCGCCGACAAGGCTGCCGAGCCTACGCTATGGTCGGGCATGACGCTGCTTGTCCACCGCATGCTCGGCGGAAGCAATCCCCATATAGACCGACTATGCGCGCTCACAGAGCTCGCTATTTTGGCGTTGGACATCATGGACGATCTACAGGATCAGGACAATTTGCAGAAGGTGTGGATGCAGCGGCCGCAGCCTTATGTGCTGAATGCAATGGTCGGTCTCTTGATGGCGGTGTCGGCGGAATTAAGCGCGCTCCGCGCCGCTGATCCGCAGCAACGTTTTCCTGATGCCGGCGAGTTCGGGCGTCTGATTGCTGTTGCGATTAACGGGCAGCAGACCGATCTGGCGCTGACGGTGCAGACTGAGCACGAATATGTGGAGATGGTTCATAAAAAGTCATGCATGCTGATCCGCATCGCTTTTTATTTCGGTCTCGGCGCGTTACCCAAGGAAGCGGTCGACGAAGATAAGGAGCAAAGCTTGTACCAGATCGCCGACCATATCGGCTTGATGGCGCAAATCCGCAACGACACGGCGGATGTGACGCGCTGCGACACCAAAAACGATTTGCTTGGCAAGAAACGGACCTTGCCGATTTTGTTCATGCTCTCCGATCCCGAGCTGGAGTTGCCGATTTTGGCCGATTATTATGCAAATACGGTCAGCCGGGAGCAATTTGCCGAGCAGTTGGATGCGTGTCTGGACTATGTGCAGCGTTCCGGCTGCATTCCGTATTGCGAGTTTATTCAGCAGTTGCAGTACAAACGCGCGTTGGACATTTTGAAGCAGCTGCCGCTTGTTGCCCCTTGGAAGACGAAATTTCAGACCGAAGTGCTGGATATGTTCGGCGGTTAGGGAACGTTTCGGCACAGCGAAGGAGCAGCCGCTTGGTTCGCCGTGCCGGCGTTTTATGTACGTTTTTCTTTTGCCGTGATCCAGATGCTTAGCTCGGTTTGCACGAGCACGATCGATTTGACTTCGATGACATAATTTTTTTCATGAATGCTGTACAATTTTTGATGAATCAGCTGCTCGTACAGAGGCCGCGCGTCTCGAACAGAGGCGGCTTTTTGTCCTATGACAAGTTTAAGATCGTTTTTGACGTTGCCTTCAATTTCCTTCTGGATGTCCTCGCTGGGCAGCTCTTCGAGCTCACCGGGTACAAGATATACATTGACGACGTTGATCAACGCCATTTTGTTGCGCGTCTTGTTCAGCGCATCGACATCGCGCCGCAAATCGGCATTCTCTTCCATATATTTGTGGAGCTGGACGTACAGCAGGTTATAGTTGTGCTGAAAAATACTCATATAAACCGCGCTGCCGATGATCGCTCCCGAGACGAGCAGGCCGAATCCGGCCAGCAGCCGGCGATATCGCTCGAATTGCGGCACCCTCAAGGCTGCTGCCCCCCTTTGCAGATCATCTGAATCAGCGAGGTGCCTAAGTGAGCCCCGATAAAGGCGACAACGATCAGCATGATCTGCTTGATCGCCGGGCTCAAGTGTCCTTCGGCAACGTGGCTTTCGATGTAGCGGATCGGATCGATTGTACCGCCGACGGCCGCGACCATTGCCCAGATTTTGATATTTTCCGAAATGGCGAGCATTTTTTCGCTGGGTGATTGCAGTGTCAAGACGGCTCCAAGTCCGCTTAACATGCTGCCTCCGAACACGACGCCAAACGCCACGCAAAAATAGACGACCATATTGCCCCAAAAGCTGTACATCGCTTCTCATCGCATCCTTCCGCTTTGCGGCCCTTCAGCGCCGCTGCATCTGATACATTGTATGGGAAACCATGTCCACAATATGATAAAATAGTGGGAAATGCTGCGAGATTAGGAGGAAGTCCATGAGTTCATTTGTCCATCTGCACGTACACAGCGAATACAGTCTTCTGGACGGCGCAGCGCGCATCGACGATCTTGTCGACAAAGCGGCCGCACTCGGGATGACTTCTCTCGCATTGACCGATCACGGCGTCATGTATGGCGCGATTTCGTTTTACAAGGCGTGTCGCGCTCGCGGCATCAAGCCGATTATCGGCTGCGAAGCGTACTACACGGCGGGCTCGCTGCGGGAGAAGGTCTCCCGTCAGGAGCAGCCGATTTATCATTTGATTTTGCTGGCCAAAAATCTCAAGGGCTATCAAAATCTGATGAAGCTGATTTCGATTGCGCATCTGGAGGGCTTTCATTACAAGCCGCGTCTGGACCATGAACATTTGGCCCGTTATGCGGAAGGGCTGATTTGCCTGAGCTCTTGTCTGGGGTCGGAGGTGTCGCAGCATTTGCTGCATGATCGTCCGCAGGAGGCGCGGGCGGCGGCCGAGCGTTACCGGAGCATTTTCGGGGACGATTTTTTTCTGGAGCTCCAGGATCACGGGCTGCTGGAGCAAAAGAAGGTCAATCTGGCGATGGTCGAGCTGAGCAAGCAAACCGGCATTCCGCTGATTGCGACCAATGACGTGCATTATGTCCAAGAGCCGGATCATGTTGTACAGGACATTCTGATTTGCATCGGCACCGGCAAAACGGTGGACGATACCGAGCGCTTGCGCATGGGTACAAGCCAGATGTATTTGAAAAGCGGCGAAGAGATGCAACGGTTGTTCGCTTACGCGCCGGAAGCTTTGAGCAATACGCTGGCGGTTGCCGAGCGCTGCGAGCTGCAGCTGGAGTTCGGTCAATCGATTCTGCCGCGCTTTCGTCCGATTCCCGAAGCGATGACTGCCGGCGCTTACTTGCAGCAGCTCTGCTTGGACGGGCTGGAGCAGCGCTACGGAGAACGCGCCGAATGGCGGGACGAAGCGTCGGGGCAACGCAAGCTGGCTGAGGAGCGGCTGCTGTACGAGCTGGGCGTCATTGAACGGATGGGCTTCTCCGACTATTTCCTGATCGTCTGGGATTTCATCCGTTTCGCTCACGAGCGCGGGATTATGACCGGACCGGGACGGGGCTCGTCGGCCGGGAGTCTTGTCGCTTACGTGCTGCGAATCACAAACGTCGATCCGCTGGGCTACAAGCTGCTGTTTGAACGTTTTCTCAATCCGGAACGGATCAGCATGCCGGACATCGACATTGACTTTAGCGACGAGCGGCGCGATGAAGTCATCGAATACGTCGTGGGCAAATACGGACGCGAGCATGTTGCGCAAATTATTACGTTCGGGACGATGGCGGCGAAGGCTGCGGTTCGCGATGTCGGACGGGTGCTCAATATTCCGTACGGCGAGGTGGACCGCGCTGCGAAGCTGATCCCGCATCAGCTCGGCATGACGCTGGCCGAAGCGCTGGAGATAAGCCCCGAGCTGAAGGCGCTCGCCGTCAAGCAGCCCAAGACAGGGGAACTGCTGGACATGGCCAAGCGGGTGGAAGGCATGCCGCGCCACGCTTCGACGCACGCCGCCGGCGTCGTGATCTCGCGAGAGCCGCTGACGGAATACGTGCCGCTGCAGGCCGGAACCGAGCAAACGGCACTGACGCAATATACGATGGAGCATCTGGAGTCGATTGGCCTGCTCAAGATGGATTTTCTCGGGCTGCGTACCTTATCGATTATCGAGCGCGCGCTCAAGTGGATTGAGGAGCAGCGGGGTCAGCGGATCGATTTGAACCGGCTGGATATGGACGACGATGCCGCGACCTACGAGCTGCTGACTCGCGGGGAAACGACGGGGATCTTTCAAATGGAGTCGGCGGGCGTGCGTCGCGTGCTCAAGGATTTGAAGCCTTCGGCGTTTGAAGACATTATTTCCGTGCTTGCGTTGTACCGGCCGGGCCCAATGGAGTTTATTCCCAAATTCATTATGGGCAAGCACGGCGAAATCGCTATCGAATATCCGCATGCGGCGCTGGAGCCGATCCTTCGCGATACGTATGGCATTATCGTGTACCAGGAGCAGATCATGCAGATCGCTTCCACGATGGCCGGCTTCAGCCTCGGCGAAGCGGATCTGCTGCGCCGTGCGGTATCCAAGAAAAAACGCGAGGTGCTGGACGAGGAACGGACGCATTTTGTCGCCGGCAGCGAGCGCATGGGCTATGCCGCAACCGATGCGAACCGCGTCTACGATATGATCGTGCGCTTTGCCGACTACGGCTTTCCGCGGGCCCATGCCACGGCTTATGGCGTGCTGGCGTTTCAAACCGCCTATTTGAAGGCGCATTATCCGGTTTATTTTATGGCGTCGATGCTGACGGCTGTGATGGGCAACCACCGCAAGGCAGCGGAATACGTCGACGAATGCCGACGGATGAAGCTGGCGGTGCTGCCGCCCGACGTCAACGGCAGCGGCGTCGTTTTTACGCCGGATGGCAGCGGAACGATCCGCTTCGGGCTGGCCGCGATCAAAAACGTCGGCACGCATGCCATCGAAGCGATTTTGCAGGAGCGTCGCAACGGGCCGTTCGAGAGCCTGCTCGATTTTTGCCGGCGCGTCGATTTGCGCGTCTGCAACAAGCGGGTGATCGAGTCGCTCATTCAGGGCGGGGCGTTCGATTCGCTTCCCGGTCATCGCGCGCAGCTGCTGGCGGTGCTGGACGAGACCATCGCATCGGCGACGAAGTGGCGCAAAGAGCGCGATGACTTGCAGCTCCATCTGTTTGGCTTTGTCGAGGAGCCGAATTGGGAGGTCGAATTTCCCGACATTCCGCAGCTTGCTCAGGCCAAACAACTGGAGCTGGAGCGCGAGCTGCTCGGCATGTATATTTCCGGGCATCCGCTGGACGCTTACCAGGAGCGGCTGGCCGCGCTGGAAGCGGACAAGCTGCACGAGCTCGGCGAGCTGGCCGATCACAGCGACGTGCTGGTGGCCGGAATGGTGCTTGCCAGCAAAACGATCGTCACGAAGAAGGGACAGCCGATGGCGTTCATGGAGCTGGAGGATCGCATCGATAAAGTCGAGGTCGTGCTGTTCCCCGAGACGTGGAAAACGGCTGCGCCGTATGTGCAAAAAGGGCGGCTCCTGCTCGTGCGCGCCAAGCTGCAGCTGCAGGATGAGGATCCGCCCAAGCTGCTCGCGGAGCAGCTCGCTCCGCTGGACGACGCCGACGCCGTCCAGCGCTTGCGCCGGCCGCCGCAGCGCCAGGCGGCGAGCCGCCCGGCCGCGCCAACGCGCGCGGCCAAACCGGCCGCCGACGCCGCAGCGCGGCCCGGCGGCGGCGGCCCCGCGGCCCCGGCTGCGCAGCCGGGCCGCCAAGCCCCGCGCGCGCAGGCAACGCCCGCGCGCGACGCCGCCCGCGGCCCCGGCCAAGCCGGGCCGCGCAGCTCCGCCGGCCGCGGCACGGCCGGGCCGGCGTCGACGCCGGCGGCCGCATCGGCTGCGCCGGCCGCCGGACGTACACCCGCTGCCGCGCCGGAGCAGCGGGTGTACGTCAAAATCTCGGCTGATAGCGAACAGCCGGACAAGCTGCTGCAGCTCAAGACGCTGCTCAAGCTGCACCCTGGCCCGCTCGCTGTCGTGCTGTTCTACGAGCAAAGCGGCAAGCGGCTGGCGCTGAGCGACAGCTATCGGGTCAAGCCGTCCCCGGAGCTGCTGCGAATGATCGAGACGATCATGGGCAAAGATTCCGTCAAAGTGAAATAATGCCGCATCCCCGCGCATACAATTCAGATACCCGAAGTATTCGGAGATGACATGCAAAAGCCGGGGAGGATATCGATGACGGAACAGCATATGATCCAACTGTTGAACAAACGGGGAGTCACACTGGAGCAAATCGCGGAAATCGTCTGGAAGCTGCAAAGGCCCTACAACGACAAGCTGACCGTGGAGCAATGCGCCGAAAGCGTACTGGCCGTGCTGGGCAAACGCGAGGTGCAGTATACGCTGTACACGGGCATTGCGCTCGACGAGCTGGCCGAGCGCAAGCTGCTGCCGGAGCCCCTGCAGGCGATTCTCGATGCCGACGAGCCGCTGTATGGCGTCGACGAGACGCTGGCGCTTGGCATCGTCCATGTCTACGGGATGATCGGGCTGACGAGCTTCGGTTATTTGGACAAGGATAAGCCGGGCGTCATTCGCGAGCTGAATGACAATCGCGCCGCCGTGCACGTCTTTCTCGACGATCTGGTGGCCGGGCTGGCGGCAGCCGCTTCGGCGAGAATCGCCCATCAGAATGAGGCCGCTCCCGACTATACGAGCCGTTCCGGGCCCGAATAACGGCATTTTCGGGCTTGTTTGCTTTTTCAAACTGGTTTGTTGCGGGAAAAAGAGGAGTTATGATATCATTAATCCATTGTGTATGCCTATGCCTATAGGAGGTTTTTTTTCATGTGGACGGTGATTTACATAGCTCCTACCGCAAAAATAGCCGAGCGGATCAAGCAGAAGCTGACTGAAGAAGGCTTTCTCGTGCAGGTGCGCGGAGTCAATCTGTCCAAGAATCACTATGAAATTCAGGTACCCGAAGGCGAGTTGGAGGAAGTCCAGGAAGTGCTCAATACTATTTTACATAGATAGCTTTTGATAAAAGAGGACTTGGCTTGTTAGCTTCACGATAAAAGCCGGCGAGGTGGAACAGGTGTCTATAAAGGATTTATTTCAGAAACGCAAATACGCAACGATTCCTTCCGAAAGAACAAAACGGGAAATTCCCGAAGGACTTATGAATAAATGTCCCAAGTGCGGAACGATTCAAACGAGCAAAGAGCTGGAGAAGAACCTGAAGGTATGTACGGCGTGTGGCTATCATTATCGGCTGAACGCGCTGGAGCGCATCCAGATGACGCTGGATGAGGGCAGTCTCGTCGAATACGACAGCGATATGATTTCCGAGGACCCACTGGAGTTCCCGGATTATATAAACAAGCTGGAGAAAGCGAAAAGCACCACGAATCTCAAAGATGCGATTGTGACAGGCGAAGGGACGATCGGAGGCTTTCCGGTCGTAGTTGCGGTCATGAGCTTTGACTTCATGGGTGGCTCGCTAGGCGCCGTTGTCGGAGAGAAAATCACGAGAGCGGTGGAAAAGGCGCTGGACAAGCAATGTCCGGTTATCGTTTTTTCGACCTCCGGCGGGGCACGGATGCAGGAAAGCATTCTCAGCCTGATGCAAATGGCCAAAACAAGCGCGGCGCTGGCCAAGCTTGGCGAGCAGGGCGGGCTGTTCATTTCCGTGATTACCGATCCGACCTTTGGCGGCGTTTCCGCCAGCTTTGCGATGCTGGGCGATATCATCATCGCCGAGCCGGCAACGTCGTTCGGCTTTACGGGCCGACGCGTCATCGAGCAGACGATCAAACAAAAGCTGCCTGATAATTTCCAAACGTCCGAGTTCAACCTGGAGCACGGCCAGTTGGATAAGGTCGTTGCCCGCAAGGAGATGCGGCCGACGCTGATCCGGCTGCTGGACATGCACGGCACGAAGGAGGATGCGAGCTATGGCGGGTGAAATGCCGTTTGAGCAGCCGCTTGCGGAGCTGCGAAGCAAAATTGACGAGCTGCGCAAATTCGGCAGCGAAAAGCATATTGATTTTTCGGAGGAAATTCGTCGTTTGGAGGAGCGGTACGCACAGCTGGAGGAGGAGTTGTACAACAATCTCTCCTCGGCCAACAAGATGCAGCTGGCGCGGCATCCGCAGCGTCCGACGACGATTGACTATATACAAGCGATTTTTACCGATTTTATCGAATTTCACGGCGATCGGCTGTACGGCGACGATCTGGCGATTGTCGGTGGTCTGGCCAAGCTGAACGGCATTCCGGTTACGGTCGTGGGGCATCAGAAGGGCAAAGACACCAAGGATAACATTGCCCGTAACTTCGGCTGTCCGCATCCGGAGGGCTTCCGCAAGGCGCTGCGTCTGATGCGGCAGGCGGACAAATTCAAACGCCCGATCGTGACGTTTATCGACACGAAGGGCGCTTTTCCCGGTAATGCTGCGGAAGAGCGTGGGCAAGGCGAAGCGATCGCCAGGAATTTGCTGGAGATGGCGTCTTTTCGCGTGCCGATTGTTTGCGTCGTCATTGGCGAAGGCGGCAGCGGCGGCGCACTGGCGCTTGGCGTAGGCAACAGGGTGTTAATGCTGGAGAACGCCATCTATTCGGTCATCAGTCCCGAAGGTGCGGCCTCCATCTTGTATAAAGACGCTTCCAAATCCCTGCAAGCGGCAGAAGCGATGAAAATTACAGCCGATCACATTCAGGAGCTGAACGTGATCGACGGCGTGATTCCCGAGCCTAAGGGCGGGGCTCATCGCGACCCGGCGGCGCAATCGGAATCCATCAAAGCCGCTGTATGGGAGCATCTCCAAGCGCTGCTTGGGATGTCGGAGCAGGAACTGGTCGAGGATCGATACCGAAAATTCAGAGATATCGGTAGGTTCACATTCATTCAGGAGGGAAACCATGCGTAAAACGAAAATTGTCTGTACGATTGGACCGGCAAGCGAATCACTGGAAAATCTGAAGAAGCTAATGGAGGCGGGGATGAATGTCGCCCGTTTGAACTTCTCCCACGGCGACTTCGAGGAGCACGGCAACCGAATCCGCAACATTCGTCAAGGCTGCAAGGATACGGGCAAAACCGTAGCGATTCTGCTTGACACTAAAGGTCCGGAAATTCGTACCGGCAAGCTGAAAGAAGAGCCGATTGAGCTCGTGCAGGACAACCACATCATTTTGACAACCGAAGAGATTTTGGGCGATGCCAATCGGGTTTCCGTTACATATAAGGACTTGCCGCGCGACGTGAAAGTCGGTTCGACGATCCTGATCGACGACGGCTTGATCGGCTTGACGGTTGTCGAAATCCGCGGCAACGATATCGAATGCCGCATTGTCAATGGCGGACCGATCAAAAGCAAAAAGGGCGTGAACGTGCCGGGCGTGAAAATCAGCCTGCCGGGCATCACCGAGAAAGACGCCAACGACATCATCTTCGGCATCGAGATGGGCGTAGACTTCATCGCCGCTTCGTTCGTCCGCAAAGCGAGCGACGTGATGGAAATTCGCGAGCTGCTGGAGCGTCACAACGCTTCGCACATTCAAATCATCAGTAAAATCGAAAACCAGGAAGGCGTGGAAAACCTCGACGAAATCCTTGAAGTTTCCGACGGTCTGATGGTGGCGCGCGGCGATCTCGGCGTAGAAATTCCGGCTGAGGACGTGCCTGTCGTGCAAAAACAAATGATCAAAAAATGTAATCAAGCCGGCAAGCCGGTCATCACCGCCACCATGATGCTCGATTCGATGCAGCGCAACCCGCGCCCGACTCGCGCCGAAGCAAGCGACGTGGCGAACGCTGTATTTGACGGCACGGATGCTGTCATGCTGTCCGGCGAAACCGCTGCGGGCAAATATCCGGTAGAATCGGTACAAACGATGTCCCGCATCGCCGAGCGCGCCGAAAGCGCGCTGGAATATAAGGAAATTTTCCTGCGTCAAGCGCAGGCGCAGCAAACGACGGTTACCGAAGCGATCAGCCAAGCTGTAGCCAACTCCGCGCTGGAGCTGGGCGCGAAAGCGATCCTGACGGCAACGGAAAGCGGCTATACGGCAAGAATGGTATCCAAATACCGTCCGAAAGCGCCGATTGTTGCTGTAACGCCAAACGAACAAATCATTCGCCGCCTGTCGCTCGTCTGGGGCGTCATTCCGGTGAAGGGCGTAGAAGCCAAAACAACGGACGAGCTGTTCAACCTGGCTGTTGACAGCAGCATTCAATCCGGTCTTGTCACACTGGGCGATATCGTTGTCATCACGGCTGGCGTGCCGGTTGGCCGCTCCGGAACGACAAACCTGATCAAAGTTCACCATGTCGGCGAAATGATCGCCAAAGGTACAGGCATCGGCACGCAAACAGCTACGGGCAAAGTCGTAACGGCCCGCACGCCGGAAGAAGCGGCAGCGAAAATGACCGACGGTGCCGTTCTCGTTACCGTGTCGACGGACCGCGAATACATGCCTTCGATTCAACGTGCAGCTGCTCTGATTACGGAAGTGGGCGGCATTACGTCGCACGCCGCAGTCGTGGCGCTGAGCCTTGGCATCCCTGTCATCGTTGGCGTCGAGAACGCAGTAGAAGTGATTCAGGACGGCGTCGAGGTATCGATTTATCCGGAAGTTGGCGTGATTTACTCCGGTCGCGCGCGCGTACTGTAAAAGCGAATTGGCATCCGAGTGAAGCGAGAGAGTTCCTTTCGCTTCACTTTTTTCATTTAGTGGAGTATTCGGAAACGGAAGGGGAGCATGGAGATGTCAAGCTATCGCTGGTTTCGCCAGCAAGTGCGGGTGCGCTACGAGGAAACCGATCAGATGGGCGTCGTCTATCACGCCAATTATTTAATCTGGTTCGAAATTGGCCGGACCGAGCTGATTCGCCAAATCGGTTATCCCTACCATCGGCTGGAGGAGCAGGGAATGCTGCTGCCTGTGGTCGAAGCCGAGCTGAAATACAAGCGTCCGGCGCGGTATGACGATGTCATCAGCATATATACCCGCATAGAGACGCTGAAAGGAATCCGCATCGGCATGGCTTATGAAATTCGCCGCGAGGAAGAACTGGCTGCGCCGTGGGAGGAAGGAAGCGAGCCGCGAGGCGAGCTGCTGGTGGTTGGCTCTACGCTGCATACGTTCATCAACAAGGATTGGAAATTTGTCAACGCGGAAAAGGAAGCGCCTGAGCTATGGGCGCGGCTGCGGGACGCGGCGCAGTTGTAGTAACCGCTAGATAGCATTCAACGGAAACGGGGACCGCAGGGTCGTCGGTTATCCGGGGATGCTTTTTTTTTGCAGAATATTTCCAAAAAGCGTATTGAGATTAATATTTTAAGGAAATTAATAATTTACACATTTTTACTAGCTAAACTTTTTTTCGTATATACTAAACAATTGTTAGGAGATATCGATGAGAGAAATTTATACGGGAGGTATGGCTGTGAGCAATGATCATTTGCGGATCACGAATGTTGCGAAAGGCATCTTGAATACGTCATACGGTGCATTTTCGCTATACTGCTTTTCTATGATCAACGATTTTGAGCATCAAGGAAGGGTTACAGAGCATTTGGCTTTGGTGAAAGGTGAAGACAAGGGCTGGGTCGGTCCCGTATACTACCGTTTGAATTCTTCGTGCATTACTAGCGAGGTGTTTGGCTGCGAACGCTGCGACTGCAAATGGCAATTGGATAAAGCGATAGAGTATATAGCGGAAAAAGGCAGAGGAATTATCACGTATCACACGAGCCACGAAGGAAGAGGTTTCGGTCTTGCAGCCAAGCTGGAATCGTATAATTTGATGGATTTGGGAATTCGCTCGTCAGAATCCTATATTCAGTTGGGATTGGGGACTGAAGATCGAAGAGATTTTCGGGTGGGCAGCAAAATATTGCAATATTTTGGCGTTAACGAAGTAATCCTGCTTGGAAATAACAAAAAAAAGCTCGATGCGCTTGAAAATGCCGGTATTAGCGTCGTACAAAGAAAATCTTTGATTTATGACGGTAATCAGGAAAAGGTAAAGATGTATCTCCGACATAAAGCTCATGATCCAGAGCAAGATTTATTGAAAGTAATTGGCGGAGGCAGCTATTGAAAACAATATTAGTAACAGGAGCCAACGGAGATATCGCGGCTGCCTGGATATCACGACTTGAACGTCAGCATCACCGAATTATCGGAATGGATCTAAAGCCGAGCCGTTATCCGTACCTGCAGACATTTTTGTGCGATTTATCTGACGAAAACGAAATTATCAACTGTCTGCGGCAGGGAGAGGGCGGTTGGTTGGAAGAAGTTGATGCCATTGTCCATCTGGCTGGTCTATATCCCAACCTACCCTTGGAAAGTTATGATAGCCAGCTCTGGGATCGTGTCCATGCAGTCAATGTGAAATCGTTGTATCTTATCGTTCAATACATGGTTGCTCGTCCATGTGTCAAGTTGCAAAACATCGTGATTACGTCTTCTACGGCCGCCAAAACGGGCAGCAGGGACCCGGCATACGCTTCATCCAAAGCGGCTTTGATTGGTCTGGCCAAGAGCTTGAGCGTTTCCCTTGCTGATCGACATATTCGGGTGAATACAATCCTCCCCGGCATTATAGAAACGGCAATGTCTCACGTACAATCCGAAGAGAGAAAACAATTTCACAAGGAACGGACACTGGCGAAATATATCGGACAGCCTGAAGAAGTAGCGAATGTCATTTCATTTTTACTGGACGAGCAATCTTCCTACATTTGGGGAGCAGCAATTGATATTAATGGAGGAATGACCTTATGAGCAGTTTGTTAATCGCGTTGTGTGGCCTGGACGGGTCAGGAAAAACAACGCAAATCTCCATGTTAAACCGCTGGTTTCAGGACAACGGCGAGAGAAGTTTGGTAACGAAGCAGCCAACCGATTACTATCGGCATGACCCGCGAGTGCGAGCATATTTGGATCACGGTATTTGTCCCAGTATGGAGACGATTGCGTTGTTGTCCGCGGCGGATCGTCAATGGCATATGGCAAGTGAAATCGAACCAGCTCTTTCCGAAGGAATTCATGTAATTTCGGACCGGTATATATATAGCTCTTATGCTTTTTTTAAGGCCAGAGGGCTTGATTACAGCTATTTGAATCATATCTATGGAAGCTTGAGGACACCAGACTTAACGATTTTCCTGGACCTGCAGCCGGAAGCGACCTTAATGCGTGTTATGCAACGGGATGGAAAAGAACAATTAAAATATGAAGAACAAGGTACGGAGGTTTTTGAAAAGGTTCGTGCTGCGTTTATCGACGTGCTTCCACAAGATACGTTGATGATCGACGCTGAGCAAAGACCCGATGCGATTCATGAGCAAATTGTGCAGCGAGTTAAAGCGCTACAGAAACGGAAGGTGACGGCATGATCAGCATGAATGATTTCATGAGCCGTATTGTTCAGACCGGAGCGTTAACCGATCCGAGCCAACAAGCAAAGCTGTGTCGGTTTGTTCAAGAGCATGCCGATCTGGAACAGGTATTAAATTGGTTGGATCAGATTGTCACCAGTTCTGACGAGGAGCAGTTACAAAAGTTGTCGACCCTTATGGAAGTACATCCGCTCGGCTTTGAGAAATACGTCATTTGGAACGAGCAGTTGGATGGTCCCCGTATGAGACTGCATTACTGGCCGCAAAACAAATGGCCGTTTGAAAGTATCCACGATCACCGTTTTCACTTCTGTTCCACAATTTTATGCGGCAGCTACACCCATGAAACCTATGAGGTCAAACAAACCGATGGCGAACAAGTCGAGCTTGAACTGACAAGCAGTACGATCATGTGCAGCGGGGATGTGTATTATTTTCCGGCGGGCCACTTTCATCGCGTTTTGCCAAGTGAAGAACTGACGTTATCGTTGATTATCAGAAGCGAAGCGGTGCTGCCTTATTCGAGAGTGATTGACCCGAAAACGAGAATCCTGCGAAATGCGTTGGGGGCAAAAACTAAATTTTGCAATAAACTGAGAAATTTAAGTGTGGAATTACAAGTAAAGGAGCAGATATAGATGGAAACGCATCGTGAGCTTTGCCGGGAGCAGCAGTTGATTATTTTATTTAGCCGCCTTACGTTTACGCCAGAACAAACGGAGCGGGTCGCCGAGTTGATTAGCGAAGGCATTGACTGGTTTTTGCTGTTGCGGTATTCAGTGAAAAACAAAGTATTGCCGCTGGTGTGGCATCATTTGCAATCGCAAGGCTACAGGCAGGAGGTCCCGTTGCGTCTGGGACAGATCATGAATTTCTATAAGCTTGGCACAGCGGAGCGTAACCAAGTGTATTTGCGCGAGCTTTCGCTTGTCGCGTCAGCGTTTGGGAAAAACGGTATCCCTTGTGTCCCTCTGAAGGGGGCATACTTGATCCCGCAGATGTATAAGGATCGCGGCATTCGAACGGTTAACGATATGGACTGTTTGATTCGAAAAGGTGACGTCAAAAGCGTGCGTTCGATTATGCAGGGGCTAGGTTATGTCGAAGGTGAGTACGACAAGAAAACAAATACAATTACTCCGGTAAACCGCGAGAGAGCCCTTCTTTGGCAAACGAATATGAATAATTTATTGCCGTTTCTGAAGCTTCACGACTCGGAATACGCTCCGGTCACACAAATCGATTTTTCTTTTAGTCTGGATTTAGAGCTTCAGAAAGAGCCTGTTGAAATAATGATTACAGGGGCGGTCAAGGATGCGGATTCCGGTTTTCATTATTTAAATCCCGCCCATTTTTTTATTCACCAATGCTGCCATCATTACAAGGAAGCAAGCAACGCGTCCTGGGTGGCTTTGAATAGCGATTTGAATCTGATTAAATTTTGTGATGTCCGCGAATATATTCTTCGTTTTATGAATGAAGAGCAGTTGCGCAACGCCGTTGCTTTTGCCAAAGACACCGGTCTGGAGAAGGCCGTTTATTTCACCTTGTATTATCTTAAAGAAATTTTCGATGACGGCTATGAAGAGCAATTGCTGCAGGAATTTGAATTTAGTGATACAAGCTTTCTGTATACCTACGGACAAAAGGATTATGGGCATACCGTCGCTTGGAAAAAAGGCTTCTGGGAGAGGTTGTTCTCAGATACGAATAAAGACGAGCTGCAGAAGGATGCCAAGTATGCCGCCATTCTGCAAGAATCGTAAGGAGATCACGAATATGCCATCTTTTCTTTTCGCGCAGCCGGATTGCGTTACCGTCCAGCAAACGGCGACGACTCTCCATCAATTGTTTATCGACCAAGCTGGCCGGACTCCTGATCAGATTGCGGTGCAATTCGAAGCATCGACGTTGACCTATGACGAGTTGCATCGCAAATCGGATCAGCTGGCCCAGCAGCTACAACAATGCGGGGTTGGTCCAGAGTCAGTGGTCGGTATAGTTTGTTATCGTTCATTGGAAATGATCGTAGGGTTACTGGCCGTTCTTAAAGCCGGAGGGGCTTATGTGCCGCTTGACCCTGATTATCCGGAAAATCGCCTTGCTTTTCTGATTGCCGACAGCAAGCCAACTGCTATTTTATGTCAAAAACGGTTGAGAGGCAAAATAAAAGCTCCAGATGCTCGCGTTATTTGCTTGGAGCAAGCCGGAACAGCAGGTCCCGCTCCTTTGGTTTCTGCAGCTCAGCCGAACAATCTGGCATATCTGATATACACGTCCGGGTCGACGGGAGTGCCCAAAGGTGTAATGATTGAGCATCAGTCGATCGTCAACACGATTGCCTGGAGAAAAGCGTACTACTGTATGTCATCTGTTGATGTTGTGCTGCAGCTGCCGTCAATTTCCTTTGACAGCTCTGTTGCCGATATATTCACCGCTTTGGCGTCAGGCGCGAAGCTACTGCTGATTAACCAAAGTCAGCGATTGAACGTTAAATATATGCAAAAGCTGATCGCCGATGAGAGTGTTACTCACTTTTTGACGGTGCCGTCTTTTTATAAAGCTTTGCTGAATGAAAACAGTCATCTGTTGGAGCACATGAGATTTGTGACGATTGCAGGGGAAGATTTTACCCCGCATCTGGTTGACGAGCATTTTCGCAAATTGCCGCAGGTTCAGCTTTATAATGAATACGGTCCGACGGAAAATAGCGTATGTTCCACCTGTTATCAATTTCAACAGCATGATGGAAACGGCATAACGATCGGCAAGCCTATAACCTATACGGAGGCTTTGGTACTCGATACCGATGGGAATCAGGTGGGAGAAGGCGAACTTTATTTGTCCGGGGCAGGTTTGGCGCGCGGTTATTTGCGTAACGCCGAGCTCACCGGAGAAAAGTTCATTGCTCATCCTTTTCAACCCGGCGCGCGTCTGTACCGGACAGGCGATTGGGTCAGACGATTGCCTGACGGTAACTACAAATATTTAGGCAGAATGGATCATCAAATTAAAATCCGCGGTTTTCGTGTTGAACTAAAAGAAATCGAGTATCACATGTTAAAAAGTGGCCTTGTCAAAGATGCTTTTGTTACTATGCGGGTGAATGCTGAGGGGAACAAAGCTTTGGTCGCGTATGCGGTTGCGGACGCTGCTCAAGGCGGAGCCTTATTAGCGGCGCTTCAGGCCAATCTGCCTGAATATTCGATACCTTATCATTTCATCTACGTGAACGAGTTGCCGTTAACGCCTAACGGCAAAATCGATATTCAAAGTCTGCCAACCCCGGAAACTCGCTTTCTTGCCGATTCGTCTGCCGATTCCTTTTCTCAAAAAACGAAGCTGGAAAACATCATAGGCAGCATGACTGGGAGGGCTGTACGGCTTGACCCCGCAAGTTTGCATCAAGACCTGATCAAACTTGGTGTTGATTCATTGGCTTATATCAAGCTTTTGGTGCAAATTGAAAATGAATTTGGCTTCGAATTCGATTATGGCGATTTGATGTCCTCTGCGAATGTAACAGCTGGCGACCTTCTGTCTATTATCGAACGTAATGCTGCGCAGAAATAGTTCAATTCCAGAAATGACCCTGATACAAAACAGACGGTCTTGCCACCAGCGGATGCTACCTCCTTCTTGTCTGGATGATTCCTTGGCCACTTTGGCGACGTGGTTGGGTTCAGATTATCAAGGTATGTTTATTGAATCATGGGAATTCCCTTATGTAGGTTGGTCAGCTTCATTCCCGGATTCATTTGCTTGGGCCAACAACAAGTTGAAACTTCTGGCGCGTTTTCACCAGCTTCAATTCGTTCGATATCAGCGGAATAACTCGCACGAATCAACATTATCCCTGCTGAAAAACGCAATATCCGCCGGTTATCCGGTTATTGCGGCCGTTATGATTTCTTGGGTCCCTTGGGACTCGAATTATGGAAAAAAGGTTGAACGGATACATCATTTTATTGTTACGCAAGTGGACAGAGTCGGAGGGGTGCTGGTTGGTCTTGATCCTTACCACGGCCAAACGCGGGTGCAGATGACTATGGAACAATTTCTGGCAGGGTATCAAGCTGTCATTGTGTATGAGGGGCGCATCCCTTGTAACCAGTCCAATACGTCTTCCGATCCCTTCAAACATGTTCTGATAAGTCGGCTGGCGGAAACATTCGCTTATATTGATCGCATGCGGCATTTTCGTCATGATATCGATTTCTACGGCGGGATTGTCAGCGACCATGCCGGCTTGATGTATCCGTTCAGTAAAATCGCATCCGGGCGGATCGAGTTCACGATTTTATTGCAATTCTTACTGAATGCTGGGCGAATAGGTTCCGGCGTGAAAGGGTTGATTTCTGATTTGCAAAGCGCGGCAGAAAAATGGAACTTGATCGGGGTTTTGTTGCTCAAGCATGCATTGCTTCAAACTCACGGTTTACTTCATAAGACGTTGGATAACATCGACGAGGCCATTTGCATGGAGTCCCAGCTCGCCCGCTATATGATACACGCAGAGGACGATTTTTGGAATTGATGCTTCAAGGGGGATTCATATGGAACAGAACACTCAGATTACTAGGTTGGTTCAACAAATTATTAAAAATGAAAACTTTGCGTATCGGGATAATTTGGAGATGTACGGATTAGATTCCGTTCACACGATTCGCATTGCCGTGGAACTGGAGACTGTATTCGACATCACTATTCCTGACGATGAACTGCTGCTAAATAACTTTATATCGATTGAAAAAATGGACTATTTGGTCCGCATGTGCAAACAGTTGTAGGACAATGGAAAAGGAGCATATCGCACACAAATAAACATGTCCCCTGTTCAGACGACAAGCTTGGCTTGTGCTGTCTGCATAGGGGACATGTTTATTTGTGGCGGAGCGATTGCCGGCAGAACGGGAAATCCTGCGATCTCAATCGCCAGCCAATCGGTATTCGGAAGGAGTGAGAAAATGAAATCTTTTAAATATAGAGCTGAATTGCGCTGCAGATCCAAATCCGGTCAAAGCCGCTATTTCTTTGATGCTCAGGTTGGACTTCAACAACAATTCCTTGGCTTTCCTTATGCGTAGTATGTTGATATGTTGAATAGGGGAAATATTGAACACCCGCGAATAGGAGTTGCACAGATATGCGGGATGTACGCCGATCAATTCTGCCAA
Organism: Paenibacillus athensensis; assembly: GCF_004514475.2. Lineage (GTDB taxonomy): Bacteria > Bacillota > Bacilli > Paenibacillales > NBRC-103111 > Paenibacillus_AL > Paenibacillus_AL athensensis. The sequence continues at coordinate 84,128 of NZ_MYFO02000004.1, forward strand.
GTCGCGAAGAGTGGTGGGTGTTTGGAAATGAGCTCGAATGTACCTGTGGATTTTAATTAATCGGGCATCGACCTGATTGTTACAGGCTGTCTGTTTTTCCATCTTTGATAGCGATTCATAAATAAATTTGCGAATGTCATATAAATATTTGTTGGAATGAAATACTTTTGAGTCATCCAGTAAAGGCAGAATGGGCTGGAGTTTATCGTTTTCTCCCAGAGTTATTTGGGTAGCAATGGCATGCAGGCTCGGATTTTTTTTCAGGGAAACCATAAGTCCCTTAATCATGGCGATTTCTTTATCTTTGTGAACAATCGACATGCAGCCCTGAAAGCCAGCCATGATCATCAAGTGATTGGCGGGCAATAGCAAGTTCTTGCGATTATACATTACTTCAATGTTGGCATTGGACCATAATACCAATCCATAATGCTTATCCATATGCCACTTTTCCAACATTCTCGGCATTAAATAATCGATTCTTTTAAGTATGGTCATAGTTCACTCCGCTCGCATGAAAAATACATGATATCGTATTAATGCCAGCTTACTGAGACTTTACGGCTCGGGCTGTCGGTTACCTGGTTATACGACTACAGATACGCAGTTGCTGTTGAATGCCGGCTTCGAGTTCGAAAAGCTTCCTGCACAGATCGGTAATATCAATATCCTGCTTGCCTTGCTCTTTTCTGTTTTGGATTAACAGCACCATGACTTTTAATTTGTCCAATAAACCGCTGCAAGCCAGTAATTGTGCAATAACAGAAGCATAACGCGGTTCGTCAAGCTTTTTGAGGAAATGGGCGAACAAGTAGCGGGAACCGCTGATGATGTGAACGGATTGCTCAAGATAATAAATCAGCGAGGAGTCCTCTAAAAAAACTTTGTCTTTGATGACTTGGTTTGCGATGTCATAGAACTTTAGCGTATCGCTAAAGCTGGAGAAAAATTCAGAAAATTTCCCTTGAATGCACGTATTAAGATTTTCCGGAGGCTGTTTGTCCCAATGGAACAGCCGTAATTCTTTCCTGCCGTGTTCGAACGCATCTTTAAAAACGGATGTTTCGTAAGCATAATGTGAAAACCCCGGATACATATCGTCCATAACATATAAGCGATGGATATCGGTATGGAAGCTTTCATAACCGGTGACCAGAATGAAATGAAACAAGTGATTCTTTTCAAAATCCCAGGGGCGATGTGGCAGGAAAAACGCGTCACAGTGCATGCTAACGACCTTCCCCTGATCGATTTCATTTTGGATTACAGTGAGTCCGTCCAGGTAGTTTGAGCAGGAAACGTTTTCGATGCGAACGCCGATAAGTGACAGGTCCGCTTCTTCCAGACAAGCTGTGCGGTAAGACCAACTGGGCTTTTTGCCATGAAGTATATGGGACAAGATGTTATCGGTGCTTTCGTACACGTTGTAAAGCAGTAGATCAATTGGAAGCCCGACATGTCTGATATAGTGATACAATTGCGTCTTGTAGCAACCGAAGTATTTAATGTCGACTCTCTCCAAGGAAACCAGATTATCTTTGCTCAAAATGAACTCCCCTTTACTTTTGAAAAAAAGTGAAATATACAAAATGTTTAGAAATAGAATGTAGCATATATACAACAAAAATACAAATTCGGTTAAAAATGAAAAAGGCGCTTCGCAATAAGGAGGGCCTACATGCGAAACGCCTTGCTCTATGGCTATAAGGTTGGGTCTACCAAGCGAGCTTGTTGGATAAAGTCAGATTGTGATTAATATCTTCATTCATGGTTAGCGCAGCTTTTCGGATCATATCCGAAATTGTACCTTCGTCTGCATGGATTTGTGTACCGAATGCATAGTTGATGCTTCTGGAAGCGCTGATTAAAGCGCCGTAGCCATCTTCGTTAAAAGCGTGAGAAAGATTGGCGCTGAAATTGCCTTGGGTCCCGTACCCTGGCACGAGAAAAATGCTGCGCGGCAATTTTTTTCTGAAATAGGCTAAGTCTTCGGGATAAGAAGCGCCGACTACGGCTCCTACTGAGGAATAAGCATGTGTTGTTTTCTCCGTCTCCTGTAGTGACAAAATGAATTGGCTGACTTTGTCGGTCATCTTCAATCCATTGTCGAGCCGCAGATCCTGCAGGTCCCCAGCGGAAGGATTGCTTGTCTTCAATAAAATGAATGTTCCTGCCGCATGGGTATTTGCGGATTCGATAAACGGGAGCAGACTGTCACTGCCCAAATACGGGTTAATCGTTAAGGAGTCAACCCACTGGTCGGGAGATTTCCAAGGGGAGGATTTGCTGAAAAATGCTTGCGCGTAGGCATCGGCTGTCGAGGAAATATCGCCGCGTTTAGCATCGGCAATGACGAGCATGCCCTGCGAATGTGCGTATTCGACCGTTCTCCAGTATGCTTCAATGCCAGGTGCGCCGAATACTTCGTAATAGGCTAGTTGGGGTTTGACGATGGCCGCTAAATCCGACACGGCATCAATAATTAATTTGTTGAATAAAAGAAAGGCGTGAGCGGCGCCTTCCGAAGTTTTACCGTAAGCGTCTATCGCTTTTTGAACAAGGACAGATGGAAGTTTATCGATCACCGGGTCCAGTCCGATAACGGCATGGGACTTTTTTAAAGCAATCTGTTTGCACAATCGTTCCGCAAAGCTTTGCTGAATGGTATTCAACGTGATACTCCTCCTGAATTATAAATGATCTGATCAACTGATTGTATCATGTTAACCTGCAAAATAATGTATAGTCAAGAAAAGTTTTGGCAGCTGCAGCTGCCTGCTGTCGATTGGAAAGCCGTTCCTTGCCGTTCATCGCGGTTCTTTTACAAAATCTTCATATTTCAAAAAGGGGTTCCCTGCATTGTCGCCTTTCGGGCGGCATAGTACAATAGCAATATAAGCCATATGGAGACTGATGAACGTCAATCGGAGGGTCTATGAGCATAGCGAGAGATGCGATCGAGAAGGATTTCAAGGAACAGAAGGAGCAGGTTGACGCGCGGGAAGCCCGCGAGGTTTCCACGATGTATTTGAACCGCGATTTGAGCTGGATTGAGTTCAATTGGCGCGTGCTGCAGGAGGCGCAGGATCCGGGAACGCCGCTTTTGGAGCGGGTGAAGTTTCTGGCGATTGTGTCAAGCAATCTTGACGAGTTTATGAGCGTGCGCGTGGCCGGGCTGAAGGATCAGATGAAAGCGGGCTACAATAAAAAGGATTTTACCGGCTACACGCCGGCCGGCTTGACCAAACGCGTCATGAAGCGCACCGCCAAGATGGTGAGCGAGCAGTATAAGACGTATCGCGAGGTAACGCGCCTTTTGATCAAGGAAGGCATCGTTTTTACGGAATACGAGGAGCTTAACGCGACGCAGAAAAAGGCGATGGACGCCTATTATCACGATATTATTTTCCCCGTGCTGACGCCGATGGCGGTCGATCAGAGCCGGCCGTTCCCGCTGGTGCACAACCAGTCGCTGTATTTGGCGGTCGTGCTGATCCGCGAGGGCGACGATCCCGACGATGAGCCGTATTTTGCGATTGTGCAGGTGCCGAGCAACCTGTCGCGTTATATTCCGGTGCCTTCGCGTCAGAACAGCAAGAAGCACGAGTTTATTTTGCTGGAGGAGCTGATCGAGCACCACATTCAGTCGTTGTTCAGCGGCTATACGCCGCTTGCCGTTCACGCGTTCCGCATGACCCGCAACGCCGACCTGACGCTCAATGAAGAGGGCGCGGAGGACTTGCTGGAGGAGATTGAAAAGGAGCTGCGCCGCCGGCGTTGGGGCTCGCCTGTGCGGCTGGAGATTCAGGAGGGCATGCATCCGTATGCGCTGACGCAGCTGATGGACGAGTTCGAGATTACCGAGCAGATTTTCGAAATCGACGGACCGCTTGATCTGACGTATTTCATGAAGCTGGCCGGCAGCCTGAACGGCTACGAGCATTTGCGCTATCCGCGGATCGAACCGAAATATCCGGTTGAATTCGAGGATTCGAATGATTTGTTCAGCGTGCTCAAGCAGCGCGACGTGCTGGTGCATCATCCGTATGAATCGTTTGACGCGGTGACTGATTTCGTTGTCGATGCGGCATACGATCCGCAGGTGCTGGCGATCAAGATGACGTTGTACCGGGTCAGCGGCAATTCGCCGCTGATTCAGGCGCTGGCGCACGCTGCCGAATCCGGCAAGCAGGTGACGGTCGTGGTGGAGCTGAAGGCGCGATTCGACGAGGAGCGCAACATTGCCTGGGCGCGCAAGCTGGAGAAGTCGGGCTGCCACGTTGTATACGGGCTGGTTGGTCTCAAGACGCACGCCAAGATTACGCTGGTGGTGCGGCAGGAGGACAGCACGCTGCGGCGTTATGTGCATGTAGGCACGGGCAATTACAACGACAGCACGGCGCGGCTATATACGGACGTAGGGCTGTTTACGTCGCACAGCATCATCGGCGAGGACGCTTCGGCGTTATTTAATGAAATTACCGGCTATTCCGCGCCGCATGATTGGCAGGCGTTTGCGGTGGCGCCGACCGATTTGATGGATAAGCTGCTGGAGTTGATTGAGCGCGAGGCGGTGCATGCGCGGGAAGGGCGTCCGGCGCGGATTATCGCCAAAATGAATTCGCTGTCCAACCAGCAGATGGTTGACGCACTATATGCGGCTTCGCAAGCCGGGGTCAAGATCGATCTGATCGTCCGCGGCGTCTGCTGCTTGCGCCCGGGTGTGCCGGGTCTGAGCGAAAACATTACGGTGCGCAGCATCGTCGACCGTTTTCTGGAGCATTCGCGCATTTATTATTTCGAGAACGGCGGCCAGGTCGATATTTATTTGTCTTCAGCCGACTGGATGACGCGCAATCTGACGCGGCGGATCGAGCTGATGTGTCCGGTGTTCGACAAGCGGCTCAAGGGCATGATGATCCAGATTCTTCGCCAGACGCTGAACGATAACGTCAAGGCGCGCGAGCTGATGTCCAACGGCACGTATGTGCGGGTAAAAAATGAACTGACTCCGTTCCGGAGCCAGTTCGAGGCGATGGAGTTCAGGGCCTGGAAGAAACTTCAACGCGACACTTGATGCGCCGGCCCCAAATTTTATGAAATTCTTTTTCCTGTCCGGCCAGCTCCGCGAGCTCGGCGGCTGGAGGATGCGAGCACTGGAGCGTAAGCTCCAGTGCTTTTGCGTGCGGTGCGGCTTGCAGCTCGCGCACCGGCTGCGTCTCGCTGCGGTCCAGCGCGACGGCGAGCTGCAGCAGCGTGCCAAGCCGCGCGATCAGCTCTTCGTCGCCGGGCTCGTTCAAAACGTCCTTGTAAGCGAGCGCGTTTTGATGGGCGCGGCTTTTCGTTTTGTAAGCGGCGATCAGCGAGATCAGCGCGATTTCGCGGTGCGTACAGCCGTCAATGCGCGCTTGGGCGATGATGTACTGCGTATGCTTCGCGTACTGGTAGTAGCTGACCGTGGCGCCGATCCGGTGCAGCAGCGCGGCAGCGCGCAGGCAGTGGCGATCGCGTGCGCTCAAGCCGTGCGCGGGGCCCAGCGCGTCGAACAGCGCCAGCGCCAGCCGGCTGACCTGGCGCACGTGTGCCGCGACGCCGCCGTGATGAAGCAGCAGCAGATTCTCGATGCTGGCTTCCAGCACATCGTCGACAACCGGCTGCTCGGGGTGCAGCGTCTCGCGGACGAGCCCGTCGCGCAGGCCGGAGCCGCTGACGATCAGGTGGGCCGCTCCGGCGGCGGCAAAGATCGCCTGCAGGATCGCAAGGCCCGGTACGATCAGATCGGCGCGATCCTTGGACAGCCCGTCGACCTTCTTCCGCTTGTCCAGCGGCAGGGCGGCGAGCTGCTTGAGGAAGGCGTCCAATTCGCCGGCTTTCAGCTCGTAATTATGGGCAAGCGGCAGCGAGTGCTTGCGCCGGCGCTGGCTCATCTTGCCGAGGTTGCGGATCGTCCCGCCGAGACCGATCAGCGGCAGGCCGGGGGCCGAGCCGATCCACGGCTGGCTGGCGACCGCTTCGCCGACCATCTGGCGGATCGCCGCCAGCCCTTGCTCGGTGATGACGCCGCCGCGGGCATGCTGCCGCGTCGTATTGACCGAGCCGAACGGGAACGAGACGCTGTGCAGCAGCGTGCGGCCGCGAAACAGCGTCACCTCGGTGCTGCCGCCGCCGATGTCGACGATGAAGCCGTCCTGCACATCGATGGCGTTAATGACGCCGAGAAAGCCGTAGCGGCCTTCCTCGGCACCGCTGAGCACCTCGACGACGATGCCGGACCGCTTCGTCAGCTCGGCGGCGATCTCGGCGGAATTGGCGGCATTGCGGATGGCGGCGGTGGCGACGGCGCGCACCTGCGCGACCTCGTAAGCGCTGCAAATGAGCGCGAACTGCTGCAGCAGTTCGACCACGGAGTCAAGCTCTCCGGTCGGCAGGCGTCCGTCTGCGCTGATGCGCTCGCTCAAGCGCGCGGATTGTTTGTGCTCGGTGACGACTCGACAGCCGCCGAGGGCATTTTGCTCGTAAATAACCAGCCGGATCGAGTTCGACCCGATATCGATGATGCCGATGCGTTGCGGGATGCTCATAAGCGGCTCCTTTTGTCGGAAATTCGCGCGCACATCGGGCGCGATGCGTTCAATGACTGCCTATATTGTACCAAGCGGCCGGCGCCGGAGACAAATTTTTTGCCGCTTGTCGACACGATTTTTTCGCGGGTGTGATGATTTTCGAAAATATGGGAATCCTTAAAAATGGCGCAAAACGGAGAAAACATGCAGTCTGGTAGAGAATATAGCACATAGCAATAGTTTATGGTGGTGAAAGCAAAGTTTTATGCCCTGTTTTGTTCACTTACGGCGCGAAATCCTTTATGATTAAAATAAGGAAAACTATTTTTTGCTAATTACAGTAGCTAAGGAGAGATACCCATGTCTGCAACAAAAGGTTTGGAAGGCATTGTAGCCACAACCTCCTCGATCAGCTCCATTGTAGATGGCGTGTTGACTTATCGCGGAATCGACATCGACGATCTGGCTGAAAACGCTACATTTGAAGAAGTAATCTACTTGCTTTGGTTTGGCAAGCTGCCTAGCCAGTCGGAGCTTGAGAAGCTGCAAAGCGACCTGAACGCCAGCAGCGCGGTTCCGGCGGAAGTAATCGACCAGCTCAAGCTGTATCCGAAAGGCGCCAACTCGATGGCGGCGCTGCGTACCGCTGTTTCCAGCCTTGCGCTGTATGACGAGGAAGCAAACGATATGAGCCCGGAAGCCAACGTCCGCAAAGCAATCAAGCTGCAGGCGCAGGTGCCGGCGATTGTTGCTGCCTTTTCCCGCATCCGTCAGGGGCTCGAGCCGCTCGCTTCCAAGGGCTATCCTTCGATTGCCGCGAATTTCCTGTACCAGATGACCGGCAAGGAGCCGGACAAGATTGCGATTGAGGCGATGGACAAAGCGCTGGTGCTGCACGCCGACCACGAGCTGAATGCTTCGACGTTTGCTGCTCGCGTCACGGTCGCAACGCTGACCGACATTTACTCCGGCATCACTTCGGCGATCGGCACGCTCAAGGGGCCGCTGCACGGCGGCGCGAACGAAGCGGTTATGGCGATGCTGGAAGAAATCGGCACGTTCGACAACATCGTTCCTTACATCAACGGCAAGCTGGAGCGCAAGGACAAGATCATGGGCTTCGGGCATCGCGTCTACAAAAACGGCGATCCTCGCGCCAAGCATTTGCAAAAAATGTCGCAGGAGCTCGGCAAAATTACCGGCAACATGAGCTGGTACGACATGTCGATTAAAGTCGAGGAGCTGGTCACGGGTCAAAAAGGGCTGAAGCCGAACGTCGACTTCTACTCGGCCTCGGTCTACACGTCCCTGGAAATTCCGCGCGATCTGTTCACGCCGATTTTTGCGATCAGCCGCACATCGGGATGGACAGCGCACATTCTGGAGCAATACGAGAACAACCGTCTGATCCGTCCGCGCGCCGAATACACAGGTCCGGTCAATCAGAAATACATTCCGATCAGCCAGCGTTAATCGCATAGATGCAAGCAGCTGAAAGTACGGGCTGTTCGGCTGCTCCCCAAGCCAGTCTGCGGGGGGCGGCTGCAACTCCCGTCGCTTTTTTGCGCGCGCCGACATGCTGATGCTTTTGATTATAAAATTCAGGAGGGTATATCATGCCACAATTCGAATCTTATGCATTGCCAACGGAAGGTCAACAAATCACTATCGATAACGGCGTTCTGCAAGTTCCCAACAACCCGATCATTCCTTACATCGAAGGCGACGGCACAGGCCCGGACATCTGGGCAGCTTCCGTACGCGTACTGGACGCAGCAGTAGAGAAAGCCTACAACGGCGAGAAAAAAATCGCTTGGTACGAAGTGTACGCCGGCGAGAAAGCGTTCAACAAATTCAACAACTGGCTGCCGAACGACACGCTGACGGCCATGCGCGAATACATCGTTTCCATCAAAGGACCTCTGACGACGCCAATCGGCGGCGGTATCCGTTCCCTGAACGTAGCGCTGCGCCAAGAGCTGGACTTGTACGTCTGCTCGCGTCCGGTTCGTTACTTCAACGGCGTTCCGTCCCCGGTCAAACGCCCTGAGCTGGTTGACATGGTGATCTTCCGCGAGAACACCGAAGACATCTATGCGGGCATCGAGTGGGAATCGGGCTCCGAAGCTGTAAAGAAAGTCATCAAATTCCTGCAAGATGAAATGGGCGTCAAAAAAATTCGCTTCCCAGAGACTTCCGGCATCGGCGTTAAACCGGTTTCCTCCGAAGGCTCCGAGCGCCTGATTCGCGCCGCGATTGAATATGCCATCCGCCACGGCCGCAAAAGCGTTACGCTGGTACATAAAGGCAACATCATGAAGTTCACCGAAGGCGCGTTCAAAAACTGGGGTTACGAGCTGGCTGAGCGCGAATTTGGTGATAAAACGTTCACTTGGGCACAATATGACCGTATCAAGGAAGCCGAAGGCACGGACGCAGCCAACAAGGCGCAAAAAGAAGCGGAAGCTGCCGGCAAAATCATCGTGAAAGACGCGATTGCCGACATCGCCCTGCAGCAAGTATTGACCCGTCCAACCGACTTCGACGTCATCGCTACGCTGAACCTGAACGGCGACTACCTGTCCGACGCGCTGGCTGCGCAAGTAGGCGGCATCGGCATCGCTCCTGGCGCCAACATCAACTACCTGACGGGCCACGCGATCTTCGAAGCTACGCACGGCACGGCTCCTAAATACGCAGGTCTTGACGTGGTAAACCCTGGTTCCGTGATCCTGTCCGGCGTTATGCTGCTGGAGCACCTGGGCTGGCAAGAAGCAGCGGACCTGATCTACAAAGGTCTGGAAACTTCGATCAACAACAAAACGGTCACTTACGACTTTGCCCGTCTGATGGAAGGCGCGAAGGAAATCAAGTGCTCCGAGTTTGCGAACGAAATCATTAAAAATATGGCTTAATCTCTCGGGAGGTATACGTTTATGGCTATCCGCCGTAACAGGATTACCGTAGTGGGAGCCGGGTTCACCGGCGCTACGACCGCTTTGATGCTGGCGCAAAAGGAATTGGGAGACGTCGTATTGCTCGACATCCCGCAGCTTGACAATCCGACCAAGGGCAAGGCGCTCGATATGCTTGAAGCCAGTCCGGTGCAAGGTTTCGACAGCAACATCACGGGCACGTCGAATTATGACGACGCGGCCGGCTCCGATATCGTCATCATTACAGCGGGCGTAGCCCGCAAACCTGGCATGAGCCGCGACGATCTGGTCAACACGAACGCAGGGATTGTCAAATCCGTTTGCGAAAACGTGAAGCGCGTCGCGCCCGAATCGATCGTCCTTGTCCTGAGCAATCCGGTCGATGCGATGACCTTTGTCGCTTATCAGACGCTCGGTTTTCCCAAAAATCGCGTCATCGGCCAATCCGGCGTGCTCGATACGGCCCGCTACTGCACGTTTATCGCGCAGGAGCTGAACGTATCGGTTGAGGATGTGCGCGGCGTGGTGATTGGGGGACACGGCGACGATATGGTTCCGCTTGTCCGGTATACGTACGCGGGTGGCATTCCGATCGAGAAGCTGATTCCGGCAGAGCGCATTGCTGCCATTGTACAGCGGACGCGCACCGGAGGAGGCGAAATCGTCAATCTGCTCGGCAACGGCAGCGCGTATTATGCACCCGCTGCGTCGCTGGTCCAGATGGCGGAAGCAATTATTAAAGACAAAAAGCGCATTATTCCGACAATCGCCTTGCTTGAAGGCGAATACGGCTACGACCAGCTGTTCATGGGCGTGCCGACCGTGATCGGCGGAAACGGCATCGAGAAGGTGCTGGAAATCGAGCTGACGGCTGAGGAAAAAGCCGCTCTCGACCAAACCGCCGGCTCGGTCCGCAGCGTGACCAAAGTCGTAACCGTGTAAGGCTAAATGCCCGAAAAACCAGCCCTTTACCAGGTAAAGAGGCTGGTTTTTTGCGTGTATGGATAAACATACAGCACAAAATGCAAAAATGGACTAGATTTCCAGCCGAATGTATGTTAAATTGATGAAAACTAGAAATTATTGTAAGCGTTTTAGAAAGGGGGTGGTGGAACTAGAACCATGAGTCTAATTAACCAAATAATGCATGGGATTTGAAAAAGGCAAACTTGTCGAAAGGCAAGGACGCAAAGCCGCGGATCTACTGTTCACCTACAATGATGGCCGGGCTACCAAATTGCAAACGGAAATGCAAGCTCCTTTCCCAGAAAGGGGTTCTTGAGTATTCCGTTTAAGGAGAGGGATTCGATGATCGTACTAACCAAGCCGTACGTGTCCGATGTTTTAGCAAGTACCATGCGCAAGCTTCAGCTACCCGTCGTCAAAGCCGACGACATCGCATTGGTCAACGAGCAAGAACTGAATCTTTTGTCGGAACAAGATTTCTACCACTATTTCCAGCAACACGATACCCCTTCCATTTTGTGCAATTCCGAAGCATCGCTGCAGTATGTATGTAACAGGCTCCACAATCACCCGATTACCCATGCGGTTAACCTGTTCAAGAACAAAGCGGAGTTCCGCCGGTTTATGGCCGCCGATTATCCGGATTATGACTACCGGGTCGTTCGCGCGAGCGAGTGGGAATCGATCGATCCCGCAAGCCTGCCGTATCCGGTGATCGTCAAACCCGCTGTAGGTTATTCGAGCATCGGCGTTTATCGGGTTGAGCATGCCGGCCAATGGCATGAGGTCATGCGCAATGTACAAGCGGTTTTGTCCAAAGCCGCGCGCATGTACACGTCCGATGTCATCAATTCCGACGTGCTGATTATTGAAAAATGGATCGATGGCTCGGAATACGCGATTGACGCTTATTTCGACGCCGAAGGGGAACCGGTCATCCTCAACGTGTTCGCTCGCATGTTCGTCAATGACAGCGATACGAGCGACCGGATCTACTGCACCAACAAATTTATGCTCAGGGAGATGCTGGAGCCACTGAGCGAGTTCCTGGCCGGGATCGGCCGCAGGCTCAATCTGCGCAACTTTCCGCTCCATGCGGAGGTCCGGCGCACGAAGGCGGGACATATCGTGCCCGTCGAAATCAATCCGTTGCGGTTTGCCGGAATCGGCACCAACGAGCTGGGCGTTCATGCCTACGGCATTAATCCTAGCGAATACTTTTTTCTCAACATGAAGCCTGACTGGGGGAATAAATTACGAGAAATGGACGATTCGGTCTACAGCTTTTTCTGTGCCGAATACGATCTGAACGGTTATCAATCTATCCGGGGATTCGATCATGAAGGCTTGAAAAAATGCTTCCAGAACGTATTGGAGTATCGGACGATGCCGGACGAGTACAATACGTTTGCGGTTGTTTTTTATAAAAGCGTGACGTTTCTGGAGAACCACAGGTTGCTGCATATGAATTTGGCGCCTTATATTCTGAGCGAACAAATCGGTCTGGCGAACTAGACGTTTTGATCTCTTTCAGGTGCTGCAAAGCGGGTTTCCGCCTGTCTTTGCAGTATTTTTTCGAGGCGTTGGCGAAATTTGTAGATTAATGTCAAATAATGGTATTAAGCGGAAGGCAGGAGATTGTTGACATGAACCAACAGGGTAACCGTATACTTCGAGCGCTGAACATCAAGAAGTCGATCGTGTTAAAGATTTGTCTGGGAGCGGTTGTGCCGCTGCTGATCGTTTCCATCGCATTCAGCTTTGTGCTGTATAACACGTCCATGGGTATTATCAACAAGCATCTGATTCCGAGTTTCGAGCAGGTGCTCAAAACGAATATGGACACGTTCCACTCGGGCTTGGACGCCCAGTTGATCAACGAGGCCAAGACGAGCAAGGATAAGTATCAGCTGCTGAAAGAGCTGGTGGAAGCAGTCGCCAAGCACGACAAGGTGCAGCTCGTGTATATCATGAGCAAGGTCGACGGCAAAGACGTCATTCTGGTGCTGAGCGGAACCGACGATTATTTGACCGAATATCCGTTTACGCCGGAACAGGCGAAGACGCTGTCCGCACCGGACCAAACGATCTTCAGCGAAATTTACAAGGACGACTACGGTGTCCACAAATCGGTTTATTATGCGATCCCCGGAACGGATTCGATGCTGGGCATCGATATGGACGCAAAGTTCATTTTTGACCTGCAGCACCAGGTTCTGCTAATCAGCACCATTCTGACCATTGTGTTCGCTGTGCTGGGCGCCATCGTGACGTATTGGGTGTCGAGCCGGCTGTCGAAGCCGATTCTCCGTCTTCTGGACCACACGCGCGTTGTGGCGCAAGGCGATTTGAGCCGGAGTGTGACGGTGGACCGTCAGGACGAGATTGGACAGCTTGTGGCCAATTTCAACACGATGACCGGCCAGCTGCGGCAGATGATCGAGCAGGTGCGCGAGACGACCCGATATGTCGAGGCTTCCTCCGACGAGGTGTCGAACCGTACGAACCATTCGACTGAGATGATCTACGAGGTGGTGACGGCGATTCAGGAAATCGCCTCCGGCAACGAAGCGATGTCACGGGTTACGACGGAAAGCTCGCGCGCGATGCAGGAGATGACGAGCGGCATGCAGCACATTAACGAATCGATCTTTGACGTATCCGAGGAGTCGGTGGTGACGGCGCAGGAGGCCGGTCAAGGCGAAGCGATCATTGCCAAAGCGGTCAAGCAGATGGCGGCGATTGCCAATTCCGTCGCCCATTCCACGGAGCTTGTGCGCCATATGAACGAGCGTTCGCGCGAAATTAACGGTGTTGTCGATATGATCAAGGACATTGCCGGTCAAATTAACCTGCTGTCGCTGAATGCAGCGATTGAAGCAGCGCGCGCTGGCGAGCACGGCAAGGGCTTTGCGGTCGTATCGAGCGAAATCCGCAAGCTGGCCGACCAGACGTCGACGTTCTCGGATGAAATTTTCCGCACGATTCATGCGATTATGGAGGATACGGTCCGCTCGGCGGATGCGATGGGTGTCGTGACCGAGGAAGTGAAATCGGGCATTTATTCCGTTAACGCTGCGGGCGATTCATTCAAACGGATCAAGGATTTGACCGTCAAGGTGTCGGACAAATTCCAGGGCGTCTCCTCTGTGACCGAGGAGCTGTCGGCGGCGATGCAGCAGGTTTCGGCCAACGTAGAGAACGTATCCGGCATTACGCAAAAAGCGGAAGGCAACAGCAAGAAGGTTGCCGCTTCCTCGCAGGAGCAGCTGGCCACGCTGGAGGAAACGGCGCAATCGGCGGACGAGCTTCGCGGCAAAGCGGCTCGATTGAACGAACTGGTTAGCCAATTTAAACTGTAGGCGGCAATTGAAGACAGGTCCCTCTCCCTGAAAGCAATGCGGTAGCAGTGACGAATAGCAGCAGCCCGGCGCTCCGGACAAGCGTCGGGCTGTTTGATTTGGAAGGAAGCGCCGCTATGGCGCTTTTTTGGCGTATTCGGCTGGCGGAGCAGGTCGAATCGACCGGAGTGGCAGGCATCCCTCTAGCTTGCCGCTAGGACGTTATACGGTGCCGCCCGTGGGCTTACAGCTCGTGCGAAATGGCAGGCGATTGAAGCCGGGTATCCGTGATTTTATTTGTAAACGCTCTTTTGTGTGAATTTAATGTAACTTATATTGACACAAATTTCGGTTGAACGTATGATAATGGATATAAAAAGCTTATTTTCAGACTTTTCTTAAAATTTATGTTATTTATATGTTATATAATGTTACATTAAATAGATCGATAAGGGATGGGATGTCTATGTCCAAGGTTAATCGCGCCGCTCATGCGCCTTATGCGCTTGGCTCCTTCTACGATGAAATGTTTGGCGGCGAGCAAGCTGTGCGTCCGCATTACAGTCAGGCGCATCGACTGTTCGCAGGTATGAGTCCGGCCGAGCTCGCGGTCAAGCAAGCGGCGATGGAGCAGCGGATGTTGGAGGAAGGCATCACCTTTACGATTTACAAGCCGGAGCAGGTGCAGCCGCTGGAGCGGACGATTCCGTTCGATCTCATTCCGCGCATTATAGCCCGAGACGAATGGGCGGCGTTGGAGGCCGGGCTGCAGCAGCGGGTCAAGGCGCTGAACCGCTTTGTCCACGACGTCTATCATGAGCAGCGGATCGTTCAAGACGGCATCGTGCCTCGCAGGATGATTGTGGCCAATCGGTATTTCCGGCCGGAAATGATGCGCGTAGACGTGCCGGGCCAAGCGTATGTAACGACTTCGGGCATCGATTTAATCCGCGACGCGGCCGGGGAATATTACGTGCTGGAGGATAATTTGCGCTCGCCTTCGGGTTTCTCGTATTTGTTCAAAAGCCGCTCCCTGATGAACGGCGTTTTCCCGGAATTGACGTTCTCCTGCTCGCTCCGCGATGTGGAGCTGAGTCTGAACCATTTCCTGACAACGCTGCGCAGCTTGTCCCCGAACGCGAAGTCCGAGCCGGTCATTGCGCTGCTTACGCCCGGTGAATACAATTCGGCGTATTACGAGCACGCCTTTCTCGCACAGCAAATGGGCATTCATTTGGTCGAAGGCCGCGATTTGACCGTGATCGACCATAAGCTGTATATCCGCAGCTTGAAGGGGCTGCTGCAGGTTGACGTGTTGTATCGGCGTATCGACGACGATTACCTCGATCCGTTGGCGTTCCGGCCCGATTCGTGTCTGGGCGTTGCCGGCATCATGAATGCGTACCGCGCCGGCAATGTGGCGATCGTCAATGCGCCGGGCACAGGCGTGGCCGATGACAAGGCGATTTATGTCTATGTGCCGGACATGATCCGCTATTATTTGAACGAGGAGCCGCTGCTCAAAAACGTACCGACCTACATGACCGGCCGCAAGGAGGAACGCGAATACGTGCTGGAGCATATTCACGAAATGGTCGTCAAGGAAACGTCCTTGTCCGGAGGGTACGGGATGCTGATCGGTCCAGCCGCTACAGAGGCGGAAATAGCCGCTTTCCGTGAGCAGATCGTCAAGGAGCCTGAGCGCTATATTGCCCAGCCGACGGTACAGCTGTCACGAGCGCCGATCATCCAGAACGGCCAGATGACGCCGCGTCATATCGATTTGCGGGCGTTCGTGCTGATGGGGGCCGACGAAAGCATGCACGTCGTTCCCGGCGGCCTGACGCGGGTAGCGATGAAGATGGGATCGTTGGTCGTTAATTCGTCGCAGGGCGGAGGCTGCAAGGACACCTGGGTGCTCGCGTAGCGGGCGAATTTTACAATGGCATTAAAGGAAAGATCGGCTGGCAATCAGGAAAGGGGACGGTAGCGGTGCTGAATCGGAATGCAGAGGCGTTGTTTTGGGTCGGCAGGTATATGGAACGGGCGGAAAATCATGCGAGGTTGATCGATGTGCATTATCATATCCAGCAGGAGCGGGATTTCCATCAGGAGGATCACAAGTGGTTCCGGTTGATTGACGCGTTCGGAGCGCGGGCGGAGTACGGTCAGCAGTTCGATGCCTTCACGCAAAAGGATGTGCTGTCGTTCATGACGCTGGACCGCGGTTATGCCAATTCGCTGTTCGCTTGCGTCAGTCAGGCGCGCGGTAATTTGCGTTCGTTGCGGGAGAAGCTGCCGAGCGAGATGTGGGATGTGCTCAACGGGTTTTATTTGTGGCTGGGGGAGAAGCAGGTCGACGACATTTTGCAGGAAGGTCCGCATTTGTTTTATAAGATGATCAAGGAGCGCACGGCGATGTTTTACGGCGTCCAGCAGTCGGTGATGGCCCGCGAGGCGGAATGGTATTTCATCGAAAGCGGCCGGTATCTGGAGCGGGCGGAAAATACGGTGCGCATCCTGCAATCGGTCATCCGCGCGATCCGTGAGGATCAGGCGCCGCCGTACATGTATCTGCTGGCTGTGCTGAAATCGGTCAGTGCGAGTCAATCGTTCCGCCGTACGTATGCCGACGAGCTTTCCGTCGAGCATATTGTGGAGTTTCTCATTGGCAGCGACGCGTTCCCACGTTCGATTCACTATGCGTTTTCACGTCTGGAGGAGTGTCTCGACAAGCTGCAGCTGACGCCGCAGGAGCTTCAGGTAACGCGGGAACGGCGGATCCGGCTGGCCGGCAAGGTCAGGGCCGATCTGGCTTGCCTTGATTGGGAGGAGATGACGCTCGGCGAAGCGCAGCCGCTGCTGGACGGGTTGATGCAGGCATGCCAGCGGCTGGGGCAAACGATTGAAAGCTCGTTTTTTCGCGTCGAGGGGGCTACGGCATGATGAAGCTGGAAATACAGCACGTGACGCGCTATATGTATGCGGAGGCGGTGGCGGACAGTGTCAATGAGGTGCGGCTGACGCCGCGCACGAATTACCGTCAATCGTGTTATCACCATGAGGTGACGGTGGAGCCGGCTGCATCGCTGTTAACCTATGAGGACTACTTTGGCAATCGGGTTCATGCGTTTACGGTGAATCAGCCGCATCGCGAGCTGGTCATCAGGACGCGGGCGACGGTGGTGACGCGCGAGAAGGACCCCGGTGCGGAAACGGCTCCGGCGATTTCGATGCGGGAGGAGCTGGAGCTGCTGGCGGGCGAACGGGTGCAGAACCGTTATGTCGAATATTTGCTGCCGACGGAATATACGAGCAATACGGAGCAGGTGCAGGATTACGCCAAGCTGTATCCGTTTGGCGAAGCGGGGCTGGTGGCGTGGGCCAAACGGCTGAACAGCGGGATTCACGGCGATTTGACCTATGATCCCGAAGCGACGCACGTGCATACGACGGTTGGTCAAACGCTGGAGCTGCGGCGCGGGGTGTGTCAGGATTACGCGCATTTGATGATTGCGGTGTGCCGCAGTCTGGGCGTTCCGGCGCGCTATGTGAGCGGCTACCATTTCGTCGGCGATCTGCAGGGCGGCAGCGCCGATTTCGAGCAGGCGTCGCACGCCTGGGTGGAGGTGCAGCTTCCCGGCACCGGCTGGGTCGGCTTTGATCCGACGAATAATGCCGAGGTCGGCTGGCGGTATGTCAAGCTGGGACACGGGCGGGATTACCAGGATATCGTGCCGGTCAAGGGGGTGTATCGGGGCACGGCGAACCAGCGGCTGGAGGTGAAGGTGGATGTGCGGCTGCTGTAGCCGGGGACGGCGCTCCTTGCGGCAGGCGGTGAAAACGGGGCTCCCGATTGACAGGGGCTCCGTTTGCTTTTTTAAGATAATGTAAAGTTTATTCACATATTTCGACGGACATTGATAGATTTTCGTGTTTTTTTATTGAATTTACCCAGAAATTTCGGTAGAATGTGGTCAATATAGCACCCGTCAGATGGTGCGTGTTAGATAAATTGTCATATGACCATGACAAGTTGGGATGGTGCAGCTATGTTTGACTGGCTAGGTTTTAAAAAAGGTCTTCCTTTATGGTGGTCCTACCGTTTGAACCGGGAGATGAAGGAGGACGTCGAGGAGATTTTTGAGGGCATCGCGCATACGCGCATGCAAATATTGAAAACCTGGGTAGAATCGAGCTGGTCGCATCTGGAGCGGCTTCAGCCCGGCGTGTGGAATCCCGGCGGTTCCGAAGGCGCAGGAAGCTGGAATGAAGCGGCAGCGAATCAGGCACTGGAGCAAATGCGCAGACGGGCCGTCGATTTCTCCGAGCTGTTTGTGCTCGACCAGCAGTTGACGGTGCGTTATTCCACGTATGCCAAGCATATCGGCCGTTCGTATGTGAGCGGCGGCGATTGGAAGCGGGGGCTCGATTACGCCCGAGAAGGCCGCAAATGTCTCTACGGCCCGTTTGTGGACGCGTTGACGCTGGAGATAGGTCCAAGCAGCTCCTCGTTTCACGATGCGGTGACGCTGCTGTTCCTGCTGCCGCTGATGGAGGGCGGCGTATGCAAAGGGCTGCTCTGTGGGCGCGTGCCCAACGACGTGCTTGGCGACTTGATTCAGCGCGAGTCGGGGCATGTGTATCCCGATTCCGGAGACAATTATATTTTCATGGCTCAGGCTCATCTTAATACGCATATTGCACCGGGCACGGCATTGTCGCGCAGCCGGTTTGAGGATATGACTTTTACGCATGGCGACAATTTGAAAGAAGGCGTTCGCACGGATTACGGGATTGTCAGTGTCAAGCACCATACAGAGCTGGAGCTGCGTTTCACCGATCCGGCGACCAAAGAGCTTCATCCCGGCGTAGCCAATACGATTGCATCGGGAAGCAATTTGTTCGTGGCGTTTCCCGGCTATTCCGATTATCGCCACATTCCCGTCATTGGCAAGGGGGTAACGTTTCAACTGCCGCATTGCCCGGACGTGTGGGGGATGATGTGCGAGGGCGATCTGGAGGAGGTTTACCGCATTCGCGGCTTGTCCTGGAAGCTGACCCGTATGCAGCTATGGATGGGACTCGGGATGATTGCGCTCAATGGACTGGCGGTCTGGGCCGCTTCGCAGATGTCGTCGCTCGTTCTGACTGAGCTGGGCGTTGTTTTGCTCAATGTGATTTACGGACTGTTCGGGCTTATGTTGACCCGTCGGGGCGTGATGCGTCCTGCTGTCGACCGCATCCACAAGCTGAGCCGGTTCATCCGCATTAACGCCGAAGGCGAAGGCGATTTGACCCAGCGGCTGGCGATTGCGCAGTTTGATAATGACGAGACCAAAGAGCTGGCCAAATGGATCAACAATATGATCGATTCGCTCGAGGGCATCATGCAACGCGTCAAGCAGGCGGCCGGCGACGTGCAGGCAAGCCAGCAGCTGCTGGTGGAATCGACGGAATCGACGGAAGCGTCCAGCCAGCGGATGAACGATAAAATCCACGGCATGATTCGCGGCATTCGCTTGCAGCTCAAGGATCTGGACGTGGCCAAGGACGTATCGCGGAATATGAGCGGCACGCTGCGCGATCTGGAGCTGAAGGCGGGCGAGCAAATCGCTGTGGCGCAAGAGGAAGTCGAACGGATTGGCGGCAAAATGCAGCATATCCAGACCAAGGTTGAGGAAACGAACCGGACGATCCACAGCTTCCTGCGGACGACGGAGGAAATCGGCGGCTTGCTGCGGACGATTGAAGAAATTTCCGCCCAGACGAATCTGCTGGCGCTGAACGCCTCGATTGAAGCGGCGCGGGTCGGCGAGCACGGCAAAGGCTTTGCCGTAGTAGCCGGAGAAATCCGCAAGCTGGCCGACTTGACCAAATCGACGACCACGCAAATTACCGAAACGCTGCAAATGATCGGCAAATCGGCGCAAGAGGCGTTCGAGTCGATGGAGGAAGGCACGCGCGTCGTTGCCGAGGGTACGGAGATGGTGGCGACGGCCTCGGATATTTTGCAGCAGGCCGGATCGGGCGATTCGCTCAAGACGCAGGTGGTGGACGAAATGGTCGAACTGATGGAAAAAATCGCGGCGGTCAGCATCGAGAACCGCAAGGTTTCCGCCGAGGTCGAACGGACGGTGCAGGAGCTGCAGCAGGACATGCAGCACGTGCGGGGGACGTCGGGCAATGTCGATTCCATTACGCGCTCGCTGCTCTTGCTGGTCAATCAGTTCCGGCTGACGGACAAGCGCCGCAGATAAGCAGGCTGCCTTCCGGCTATGCCGATTGTTGGCCCGGAGTCATTTTATATGGAGATATCGTGAACGGGGCCGAATAACGGCTCCGTTTTCTTGTCCGCACGGCGCGATTTCGCTATACTGGAAGAAACCAAGTCAAGTCGAGGATATGGAGGCGTCTCATGAACAACGTTTTGTTATTTTTGCATGTGCTCAGCGCTTTGCTGCTGGGATCTTACGTCGTATTTCCATTTGTGGCGGGACGGGCGGCTTCGTTGTCCGGCGCTGCGCAAACGGGCTTTCTTGGTCTGTTATCCACATTGAACCGCATCGGTCAATTTTCGCTGATTGTGGTGTTTCTGACGGGCGGAGGTATGATCCATGCGTATGAGCCTCCGGTATCGTGGATGATTACGGCCGTTGTGCTGCTGTTGATTATCGGTGCGGTGACCGGCATGATGGGTTCGCGAATCAAGAAAGCGCTGACAGCCTCCAAAGCGGGCGGCAGCATTTCGGCTGACGCGGGGAAAGTGCGCACCTACAGCTGGATTGCGGCGATTGCTGTCATTGCGGCGATTTTCGTCATGACGAACAGCTCGCTGTTCTAGGTCGCTGTGCGCTGCCGAAAGGGGCATGGAGTCCCCGGGCTCGGCGGGAAATCGGAAAATTTCGCGGAAGCGGATTTTCCGATTTTTTTATGTTCATATTTTAGAAAAAGCAAAGAGCCGGAAGCTCACTGGAGAGCGTTCCGGCTTGTTTGCGGAGTACGGCTGGAGATCAAGCCGACAAGGAGCGTTGCCCTTGCTCGGCTTGCGCCGGGGATGCAGCGCTTTGCAGGCGCTGGTCGGCTTGTTTTTGCAGCTTATCCTTATCCTTGACGATCACGGCGCCCGGAATCGCATCGGGCAGGATGTCTTCCATATAACGCAGCGGACGGTAGCGCAGACCGGCGAAGCCCCAGATCAGCAGAATGATGCCGATGGACGAGATCAGGAAGCCGATGCCGCTGCCCGCACCGGAGCCAAATAGCGGCTGCAGCAGGCGGGCCAGAGGGGAGCTGCCGCTCATGAACGGCGCGAACCAACGGTCGGCGAGCGGTCCGGCGACGACAAAGCTGAGCGGGCGCATAATAAATGCCAGCATCATATTGGTAGCGAACACGCGACCTTGGAGCTCCAGTCCGACCTTCGTCTGGATGATGGACTGCCAATGCGTTTCCAGCACCGCGAGCGCGAAGCCAAAGCCGGTCATGCCGATGAAGGCAAGAACCGGAGATTGCAGCAGACCGACGACGGCTACGGAGAGGCCGACCAGCACGACGGAGCCAACCATGCCGGTCGCCCGCCGGGTGAAGCCGCCCCAAATGCTGATCAGCACAGAGCCGACCAGCGCGCCGACGCCCCAGCCCGAATAGATGATGCCAAGCACATCGGCGGAAGAAAACTTCATCACAAATGGTGTAACGAGCACATTAAACAAGGTCATAAAAAAGTTCGTGATCATGAAAAAGAACACCATTGCGATCAGGCTTTTGCGCTTCATGATATAGTGCCAGCCGCCGAGCATTTCCTTGAGAATCGGTTCTTCGGCGCGCCGGAACATCCGGTTCGGGAATCGGATCACAAGCATGGCGGCCAGACAAAAGCTGAACGAAACGATGTCGAGCATCAAGAGGCCGCTCAAGCCAATCGTGACGACCAATACGCCGCCGAGCACGGGAGCCATAATCCCGCTGATGGAGCCGGTGATGCCGTTAAAGCTGTTGGCCTGCACGAGATATCGCTTGGGCACCAGCTGGGTGACTGCCGCTTGCGAGGCGGGGCCCATAAACGTTCCGGCCATCGAAGCAAATACGGCCGTAGCGCACAGATGCCAGAGCTGCAAGCTGTCGGTCCAATACAAGGTGCCGATGAACACCGTTGTAACCAGCGCCAGCGCTTCGGTGATGATCATAATTTTGCGTCGGTCGTATCTGTCGGCAATCACGCCGGCTACAGGCAGGAGCAGCAGCCCCGGCACCATTGCAAACACGGAGATGATGGCAAAATCGCCGACGGAGCCGGTCGCTTGATATACCCACAGTCCAAGCGCAAAGCCAAGCAGGTTGGAGCCGAGCATCGACACGAGCCGCCCGATGGAAATGACGAAAAACGCGGCCATACTCGGTTTGATGCGCTGTACGACCGGCTGGGCAGGCGAGCCCTGCGCGCTGTACACAGCGGCATAGGTGCCGGCGACAGCTGTGCCGGAAGCTGGCGCGCCAGTTGCGTCCGCAGCAGGGACAGGGACCGTGGCCGTGTAAGGCAAGGCGACTGTGGTCGTGCCGGAAAGCGGCGCAGTGGCCGCGCTTGAAGCCTTGCCGGAGCTGCCGGCTGCCGGTGCGTCCGGATTGTGAACCGCCGACAGAGCTGACGGCTGCGTGATGGCGAGCGCGGGCGCTTCGCGGCCGGCACGGGCTCTTTTCCAAATCGTATTTTGCTCGACGAGATGGTCGGCCAGCTCCTCCGGCTGATGCTTTTGAAAATAATGACCTGCCTCGGGAATGACGCGCAGATGCACGGTGTCGGTAAAATCGGCCCAATCGAGATATTGCTCCTCGTAAAATTCGGTCATCCGGTCCGCGCCCCCAACGATGCAGGCGATTGGCGCTTTCAGCTTGGGGCAGTTGGGCATCGCGTACAGCGCCGTGTAATAATCCTCAGCTTCGCGAGCGTCATGGCGCAGGCTGCGCAGCATGAAGTTTTGCTCGGCTTCGGAAATGCCGTTATCGAGCCCGCCGAAGGCCAGCAGGGTGTCGCGGAATATTTTGTTTGAAATCATTTTGTCGCGCGGAAAGAGGCGATGCCACCATTCGAACAGCTTGCCTGGCAAGCGCGCTGCCGGGAACGTGCCGGCCATGACCACGCCGCGCAGCTCGATGCCCTCCTGCTCCAGCGCAAAAGCCAGCCGCAGCGCAGCGGCGCCGCCGAGACAGTGGCCGTATAAAATGACCGGACCTTTGACGAGAAATTTGATTTGATCGATCAAAAGCTCGATGGCGTCCGCCAGCGGCTCCAGCGGCTCGTCCGGCCGGCTGAAATCGTGCCCGGGCAAATCGACGGCATACAGGGAAAAGCGCGTCGGGAGCGCCTGGGCGAGCGCTTGATACGAAATGGCGCTGCCGCCGCCGTAAGGCAAGCAGATCAGATTGGCTTCCTTGAGCGCCGCCGGGAGCGGACGGGTCAATTCATGCAGCAGCCATTCGCCGTCGTTTTCGCGTTTGGCGGACAACCAGTCGGACAGCTCGCGGATGGTCGGATGCTTGAACAAATCCATAACGCTGAGACCGTTGCCGAGCTTGCGCACGAGCTTGATCGCTTTGAGCGATTCGCCGCCGATATCGAAAAAATGATGATCAATGCCGATCAGCGCAGCGTCAATGCCGAGCACGTCGGCCCACAAAGCAGCCATCTCCCGTTCGGCCTCACAACGCGGAGCTGCGTAGACATTTTCCGTCTCGACCGCAGCAGGATCGGGAGCGGGCAGAGCGGCGCGGTCGAGCTTGCCGTTGGCGTTCAGCGGCAGCTTGTCCAGCGCGACGAGAGCTGACGGGACCATGTAGTCGGGCAGCTTGCCCTTCAGAAATTTACGCAGCTCCGCAGGGGCGTAAGCGGCCTTGTCGAGCGGTACGACGTAAGCGGCCAGACGCTTGTCGCCCGGCGTATCCTCGCGAGCGATGACGACAGCATCGCGCACGGAGCCATGACGCAGCAACACCTGCTCGATTTCGCCGGTTTCGATGCGATAGCCGCGGATTTTGACCTGAAAATCGGCGCGCCCGACGAATTCGAAGCTGCCGTCGGCAAGCAGCCGTACCAGATCGCCCGTGCGATACAAGCGACTGCTTGGCTCGCTGCTGAACGGGTCGGCGATAAAACGCTCCGCAGTTTGCTCCGGCTGCCGGTAATAGCCGCGCGTTACGGTTGGGCCGCCGATATGCAGCTCACCGATGGCGCCGATCGGCACCGGAAGGCCGTAAGGGTTCAGCGCATAGGTGCGCACGCCGGCGAGCGGGCGTCCAAGCGGCAGCGTCGCTGTTTGCGGCCGGGCGTTGTGCAGAGGTACGTCGTAGGTCAGCACGGAGACGGTCGTTTCGGTCGGCCCGTAATGATTGTGAATGGTGCAGCCCGGCTGCAGCTTGCGAATCGCTTCGACCGTTTCCCAGTGCGACGCTTCACCGGCAAAGATCAGCCGCTGCCGGGGCAATATATCGCGCGGTTCGGCGACCCCGAGCAGCGCTTCGAAATGGCTGGGCACCAGCTTGATGCAATCGATCGGATGGCGGCGAAAATAAGCGGCTACGGCGTCGGGATCGGCGGCTTGCTCATACGTAATGACGTGCAGCGTCCCGCCGGTGCAGAATGCGCCCCAGAGCATCGTCGAGCCAAGATCGGCAGCGAATGTGCTGACCATTGCATATTGCCAGCCGGGCTGTAATGCAAGCCGGGGCAGGATGCCGGCGATGTAATGGGCCAGTTGGCGATGCTCGACCGCAATGCCCTTGGGCTTGCCGGTCGAGCCCGACGTATAGAGCACATAGGCGAGCTGCTCCGGCGCGACCGGATAGTCCGGATTACCGGGCTGCTGTCGTTCGACGGCTTCGGCGGCGCTGCCGACGTCGAGCACGACAGTGCGGACGCCGGGCAGGTCGAGCATCTCTTCGGCCAGCGCCGCTTCGGTGAGCAGCAGGGTGACGCCGGCTTCGCTCAGCACGCTTTTGATGCGGTCGCCGGGATTTTTCGGATCAAGCGGCACATAGGCGCCGCCGGATTTCATCACGCCTAGCAAAGCCGCGACCAGCTCCAGCGAGCGGTCGAGGTACAAGCCGACGACGGTTTCCGCCTGCACGCCAAGCTCGTCGCGCAAGTAGCGGGCGATCCGGTTCGCCTTGGCGTTCAGCTCGCGATACGTCAGCGCCTGCTTGCCACAGCGGGCGGCTGGCTGCTCCGGCGTCAGCTCGGCCTGGCGCTCGAAGCGCCGGAAGGGCGGTTCGGGGACTGGAGCGGCTTCCGGCGAGCCGGGCGCAGGCGCTTGGGCAAGGGCCGGAGCGTGCGTTAGGGCAAGGGCCGAAGCGGGAGCCGAGCCTGGAGCCGGAGCGGACGCTGAGTCGGGAGCCGAAACAGACGCTTGAACAAGAGCCGGGCCGGAGGCCAGAGCAGTCGCTGGAGCCGAAGCGCTAATCGAGTTGAGAGCCGAAGCAGTGGTCGGGTCGAGAGTCGAAGCGGACACACGTGCGGGAGCTGAGCCTGGAGCCGGAGCAGGCGCTTGAGCAAGAGCCGACGCCGACGCTTGTTCAAGAGCTGAGCCTGGAGTCTGAGCGGACGCATGAGCAAGAGGCGAGTCGGTAGCCGGAGCCGGATCGGCTGCAGGCTCGTCTTCGGCATTCGGCTCAGCGCCTGTTGCGAGGACAGACGTTTTTGCCGCTGTGGTCACATCAGCCGAAGCTTGCGCGGCATCACTCTTGAGCCTATTTGTGGCATAATGCTCCGGAGGGCTTTGGCCGCCGTTCCACTCGATGACGATTTTGCGATACTCCTCGTCCGGCAAACGGCAAATATCGTGCAAGGGCGCATCCGGGTTGCTGACGGCCCGTTCGAGAATCGCCATGAAATGGCGGTGCCAGCGGCAGACGGTACTTTCCCAAAAAAGCGCCGGGTTATAGCTCAGCGTACCGGGAAACGCCCCTTCGCCGCCGTCCCACAGCGTCAACGTCAGATCGAAGCCGCCGCGCAGCCGCGAGCCCTCCAGAGCCGTCAGCTCAAGGCCCGGCGTCACCGTTGCCGTCTGGGCGGCCTGCTCCAGCAAAAACATCGTTTCCACGAGCGCTGTGCGCGTCGGATTGCGGTCGGGCCGGATCGCTTCCACCAGCTTATTGAAGGGGACGTCCTGATGGTCGTTGGCTTCCAGCACCGTTTCCTGCACCTGCGCGATCAGGCGGCGGAAGCTGGCTTGCGGATCAAGCACAGTGCGCAGCGGCACGGAATTGGCGAAAAAGCCCAGCACATGCTCGGTCTCCATTCGCGTGCGGTTGGTCACCGGCGAGCAGACGAGCAGATCGTTTTGCCCGGTGCAGACATGCAGCAGCGCTGTATAGGCAGCCAGCAGCGTTGTATACAAGGTACTGCCGGTTTCTTTGGCAAGTAATCGAACCTGCTTCATCAATCCGGCGGGCAGCTGAAATTCCAGCGCTTCGAACACCGGCTGCTCGTTCATATGCCGCCGTTCGCCGTCCGTGGGCAGCTCCAGCAGCGGCAGCGGTTTGGCCAGCTTGCGCTTCCAATACGTCAGCTGCCGTTCATATTCCGGTCCGCGCTCCCAAGCCCGCTGCCATGAGGCGTAATCGGCGTATTGTACAGTCAGTCCGGGCAGCTGCGCCTGCTCGCCGGCTGCGGCGCTGCGATAAAGTGCCAGCAGCTCGCGCATGAACACGGCGGACGACCAGCCGTCATACAAAATGTGATGCGTCGTCCACAGCAGGACGTGCTCGTCCTCGCCGAGCCGGTACAGCGCAGCCCGGACCAAGGGTCCTTCGTGAAAATCAAACAGTGTCTCGGACGCTTCTTTCAGCGTTTGCTGCAAAAGCGCTTCATCGCGGAACGCCGTTGCCGGCTCCGGCACGATCAGCGGAACGCTCAGGCGCAGCGCAGGCCGGATCAGCTGCACAGGCTCTTCGCCTTCATAGCGGATCACAGCGCGCAGCCCTTCGTGCCGCTCGACGATGGCATTAATGGCAAAGCGCAGGGCGTCGTGTTGCAGCGGTCCCGCAAATCGGTAAGCGACAGCAAAATTATAGCGGGGAGTTCCCGGGGAAACATTTTCGTAAAACCAGATCCGCTCCTGCGCCGAGCTGAGCGGAAATGCTTGCGCCTGCGGTACGCCCGCAGCGTCGACAAGCCTTGGCAGGACGGGGATTTCGCCCGCTGGTGCGGTGCCCTCCTGCTTTTTTGTCCGGCTGAGCCGTTCGGCGAGCAGCGCTTTTTTCTCCGGCGAAAGCCGGTCCAGCTTATCCAGCAGTTGCTGCGTCATGAACCGACCACCTCTTCCTGAGCGCGCCGTGCTTGCAGCAGCTGCTGGACGAGCATGGTGCGCCGCCGGGCGTCGAGTGATGGCGCAGTGCTGCCCGTGCGGCCGGTCTGGCCGTCGGGCTGCTGCTGCCGGCAGGCCGCGTCGTAATCATCGGCTATGGCTTGCGATGAAATCGCGTACGCAGCTTGGCCGACGGCGGCTTCTACAGCCGTGCAGGCAACGTCCATCGCCTCGGCTTGCCGCAGCGCCGCCTGCATATGCAAGCAGCGCGCCTTTACCTGCGGCGTGCCGATGCGCTCCAGCGCCTCGGCGATGTGCTGCGGCTTCCAAAGCGCCGGCGGCAAATAGTCGCCGAGCCCGAGCCGCTTGATGCGCTGGGCGTTGTCGGGCCGGTCGGTGTCGGCGGCCAGCGCGAGCTGCGGCAGTCCTGCCGCCATCGATGCGCTGACTGTGCCGATGCCGCCGTGATGGATGATGCCGCCCAGCAGCGGATAGACACCGGCGAGCGGCAGCACGCGGTGGTATTGGATGGTGCCGGGCAGCTCGCGCGGCACCAGCTCTTCATGGCGGGTGACGAGAATCGCCCGCCGGTCAAGCAAGCGGCACGCTTCGACGCAAACCTCGTAGAACCGAGGTTTGAGCAGCTTGCCCGTGCCTCCCGTAATCAGCAGCGGGGGAGCGTCGCTGCTGATGAACTCGAGCAGGCGCTCCGGCAGCGGCGCCAGCTCGGCTTCGTCGGCTGCGGGGAAGCCGACGGCCTCAACCGCGAGCGGCCAGCCAGGCTCGCGGGGCGCGAACAGCTCGGGCCAAAAGCCGATGTGCTTGCCGGCCGCTTGCGCCCAAGAGAGCCAGTCCCGTACCGGGGACAGGCCGTGCAGGGCGCGAAAGCGGTTGACAATCGACATCGAAAAATCATGCCCGAGCTCGGACCACGTCGCCAGCTGGACGACGTAGCTGGGCGCAAGGAAAACGGAGACGAACGGAAGCCGCCGTTTTTCTGCAACCATCATGGCGACGAAGGCGGAGCGTTCGCGGCCGATCAGCACGGTGTCGGGCTGTGCGCACAGGCTGTCCAGCACATCGTATTCGTGCTGCAGCTTTTCCGGTGCGTAGTAGCGACGCTCGTATTCTGCGTACAGCTCGGGCTTGCGCAGCGGATCCTCCAACAGCTGCAAATCCTTCATGATGCCCGTATAAGCCTCGGGCGGGTCAAGCTCCCGAAAGCCGATGCCGGCTTTTTCCGCCAGCGGGCCGAAGGCTCCGTGCGTAACGAGCGTCGCTTGATGCCCGCGCTTGCGCAGCGCAGCGCCGAGCCGCAGCAGCGGCAGCACATCGCCGTTGGTCATATGCGCGCTTAAAACAAAATTAGCCAATGTAAATTCCCTCCTCTATCTCTATCCGAAAAATATAGGGTGACGCTGGGAAAGATGCCCAAGCACGTCCCACGCCGCCGCACCGCTCAGTCGAAAGGCCCAAGCGCGTCCCACGCCGCCGCACCGCTCAGCCGCCAGCGTCCCAAGCGCGTCCCACGCAGCCGCACCGCTCAGCCGCCAGCGTCCCAAGCACGTCCCCCGCCGCCGCACCGCTCAGTCGCCAGCGACCAAGCACGTCGCTCGCCGCCGTACCGCCCAGCCGCCAGCGACCAAGCACGTCGCTCGCCGCCGTACCGCTCAGTCGCAAGCGTCCAAGCACGTCGCTCGCCGCCGCACCGCTCAGCCGCAAGCGGTCCATAACATGGCCCGCTTATCCGCGCTTGTTGCCGGCGAGCAACGCTTCCGCTTCCTCGTCGGACAGCTCGTCCAGCTCCAGCAGCAGTGCGGTCAGCTCGTCGTCTCCAGCCTGCAGCAGCAGCGCATCTTCGACGAGCCCGGCTAGTGCGGCAACCGTCTGCCCGCGCGTCAGCATGTCGCGAAAGCTGACGCGAATGCCGTACAGCTGCTGGAGCCGGGAGAGCACCTGCGTGGACAGCAGCGAATTGCCGCCCAGCTCGATAAAATCATCCTCGGCGCCGACGCGGTCGAAGCCCAGAATGTCGGCCCAGACGACGGCGATTTCCCGTTCAATTTCCGAAGCGGGGGCTGTATAGGGCAGCTCGATGCTCATGCGCGTCAGGCTCGGATTCGGCAGGCTCCGGCGATCGATTTTTCCATTGGGGGTCAGCGGCCAGCTTTCCATTTCCACAAAAGCCGACGGCACCATGTATTCCGGCAGCCTATTCTGTAAGTAAAGGCGCAGCTCGCCGGCTCCCGGGGCGGGACTTGCGCCCGCAACGGGCAAAATATAGGCAGCGAGACGGGTTGCGCCGGACGCTTCCTCACGGACAAGCGCAACCGCTTGCCCGACGGAGGGATGGCTTTCAAGCGCCGCTTCGATTTCTCCGAGCTCGATGCGAAATCCGCGCACCTTGACCTGAAAATCATTGCGTCCTGCGTACACGACGCTGCCGTCCGGCGCATAATGCGCCAAATCGCCGGTGCGGTACATCCGCTCCCCGCTGCCGGCAGCGAAAGGATCGGCAGGAAAGCGCTCGGCGGTCAGCTCAGGCCGGTTCCAGTAGCCGCGCGCCAGTCCCGAGCCGGCAATGCACAGCTCGCCGATTGCGCCGGCTCCGCTCGCCAGAGCGCCGTCTTCGCCAACGATATAAATGCGCGTGTCCCCGATCGGGTATCCGATTGTCACCGTATCAGCGTGCGTAACCTCCTGCACAAGCGACCATACTGTCGTCTCGGTCGGGCCGTACATATTGAACAGCTTCGTATCGTCCAAATCCTGCAGCGTCTTCAGCAGGCGGGAAGGCAGCGGCTCGCCGCCGAGCAGCAAGGTCCTTACAGCCGCCAGCGATGCCAGGCCCGGGTCTTCGCCAACGAGCAGCTGCATGCGCGAAGGCGTCATTTGCACCAGATCGATCCGGCTCCGCTGCAGCAAATGGCTCAGCGCCGTCATGTCCGTTTGCTCCATGCGGCTGGCCAGCACGACCGTCTTGCCGCAAGCAAGCGGCAGCCACGTTTCCAGTACAAAAATATCAAAGGATATGGTCGTTACGCACAGAAATTTTTGCGCGTCTGCTACAGGCAGCGCCGCTTGCATCGCTTCGATAAAATGAACGACGCTGGCGTGCTCCAGCATGACGCCCTTAGGTTTGCCGGTTGAGCCGGAGGTGTAAATGACATAAGATAAGCTTCCGCTTGCAGCAACGGGCTGCAGGTTGTGCGGGGGAAATTCCGCCAGCTCGTCGCCCCGCGCCGTGAGCATCAGCAGCTGAGCCCCGGCGGGCTCCAGCAAGCCGCGGAAGCGTTCCTCCGTCAGCACCAGCTGCGTTGCGGAGTCCTCGATCATGAACGCGATGCGCTCAGCCGGATAGTCCGGGTCGATCGGCACATAAGCGCCGCCAGCCTTCAGAATACCCAGCAGCGCGATCAGCAGCGTTTCCGTACGCTCCAGACAAACGCCAACCAGCGTGTCCGGCCCGATGCCGAGCGTGCGCAGCTGATGCGCGAGGCGGTTCGCCTGCGCGTTTAATTCCGCATACGACCAACTGCGATCCGCGTAAATCAACGCCGTTTGCTGCGGATTTGCCGCAGCTTGAGCCTCGAACAGCTCGTGAATACAGGAATGTTGCATCCTCTCATCCTCCATTTTTAGGAAATCGTTTTCCACTCTGCAAGTATAAAATAAAAAATGTTTCCGGCATGGGGGGATTTTTTCTACCCCTGCGCTGTGCGAGCCGTTTCGCACGCCAACAGAAAAAAGCCCGACAAGCGCGGGCGTAAGGTAGTTCTATTTGGGGATACGTTGCAACAGAACAGATCTTTTTAACGAAGGGAGTGGGTATAGGTGAGGTCGTGTAAAATGTAGGCGAGAAAAAATATCACGCACGGATTCTCGTAACTGTGCTGCACCTTGGTCAGCTGCTGATAGAACGTTTCGACGTAGCGGGGGTTGTTGCGCATTTCCATATTCGCCTTGATCAGTGCGTCAAGCTTGTCGGCGATATCGACGAGACGGCCCTCGTCGTCGTCGGATTTGCATTCGACCATGAGGTCGGTCAAATCGGCGTGAAGCGCCTCCGGCAGCTTGTCAATCATCGATTGCGCCGTGCTTTTTTCATAGGCTTCAAACGCTTTTTTGATGCTCGGATTCGTATTCTTGAAGTTCGTCACGACATCGCCGCACAGTGCCTCCGGCAAATCGTGGAGCAGCGCCTTGCCCGTCAGCCGGTACAGGTCGAGATCGGCATGGCCGAATTTCAGCTTTTCCAGCAGTCCGTTGAACAAAGCAAGCGAAGCGACGCGGAAGGAGTGCGTGGCGTCGTTGTCGGGGACGAGGTTATAGCTGCCGTTCCAGCGCTTTACCGTATCGAGATTGATCATGTGCAGCAAAAACTCATACAAGCCCTGGCGCTTGTCGAATTCGCCGAGCAGCCAGCGGATCGAGTCCAAGGGCGTTTCCTGCACGGCGGCGTGCAGCTCGGCGAATTTGCCGGCAAAATAGGAGCCGGGCTGCTGCTGGGCTTCGCGGTAGCAGAACAGCAGCGCGTCGAACGTGTCGATGGCGTCGGCGAGCCGTCCAACGCGCGTGTCGTCGCGGGCGTGCACGATATAATCAGCGGCTGCGGGTTGCAGCGAGCGCGAAAGGTACGTGACGATTTCTTTGCTGACCTCATGCTCGACGGTGCGGATATGCGCGGACAGCAGGTGCTCTTTTTTGGTCACATGCTTGATCGAGCCGGTGCCCGTATTGTTCAGATCGCCCCACAGGGCGCGGCCGAGCAGCTGCTGCCGGTCTATCGGCTGGCCGAAAATGCGCTCCTCTGCGATGCCGACCAGCAAAGCGAGCACACCGCAGCGAAAGCTGTGGCTGGAGGCGGTATCCTCGAAGCGGGGCGCAAACTCGCTCCAGCGCGGGATGAATTGCATCTGGATGATGGCGCCGATAAATTTGCCGTTTTTCATCGCGCGCTCCTTTCTGCATCAACCCCGCCGGGCAAAAGCTCGATCCGGCGCTGAATGGAACGGTGCAGCTCCTCCGGCGAAATGTTCGGGCTGCCCGCGTTGATGCGCGGAATATGCAGCGGATCGGCGCGCCGCGTCGCCATCTCCGGCGTAATCGTAAACGCGTAGCGGAAGCCCGCGTTCTGGACTAATTGCGCGGCCAGCGGCGATGCGATGCCGTACGGGTAGGCGTAGGCGTCAAGCGGCTGCGTGGTTAAAGCGGCCAGCTTCTGCCGGCATGCCGTTGCATCGCCCGCGACGCGTTGCTTGTATGCATCGTCGGTTTCGCCTGCGGAAAGCCGCCCGACCAGCGCAGCCTTGCCGCTCGGCAGCTTGTAATGCAAGGCGTCGGTATGGCAGCCGACGTCGATGCCGACTCCGGCTTGCGTCATTTCGCGAATTTCGTCGCCCGACAGCGATGGAATGTAAGAGCCGAGCGGATTCGCCAGATTCATCGTGATCACGAAGTTGACGGCCGGGACGCCCAATTCGCGCAAAATCGGATACGCCGCCGTGTAAAAGCTCTGGTAGCCGTCGTCAAAGGTGACGAGCACGGCGTTGTCAGGCACGGGAGCGCCTTGCATAAAGCTCTCGAACTCGGCGAGCGTCAGGAAGCGGTAGCCGTTGTCTTTGAGCATGCGCAGCTGGCTGCGAAACAAAGCGCTTGTAATCGTGCTGGAGCTTTCGTCTTTGTCGTGAATATGGTGGTACATGAGCACGGCGACTTGGTCGCGATAAGAGGTCGTATTCGCCGGGCGGGCCTGCAGCGGCGACAGCAGCAGCGTAAGCGTGATGATGCCGAGCAGAAGCGTGATGCCGATTCCTTTGTACATGCGTCAGTCGGTCTCCTTGAATTCTCGCGCGGACATCTTACGGTTGCGCCGAGGTATGCTATAATAGAAACTATGTGATTAGAAAATGCGTGTGAATTTAGAGAGGAGTCTAGTTGTTATGCAGCAATTCCAAAAAAGCGTGTACGAGCTGATCGTTGAAACCTCCACCAATTTACCGGGCGACGTGCGCCGCGCCGTTCAAGCGGCCCGCGAGCGCGAGGATGCCGGAACGCGTTCCGCGTTGTCGCTGTCGACCATTGCCGACAACATTCATATGGCGGAATGCAATGTATCGCCCATCTGTCAGGATACAGGCATGCCCACGTTCATTATACACTGTCCCGTCGGGGCAAACCAAATCGTCATGAAACGCCAGATTCTCGAAGCCGTGGCGCAAGCGACCAAGGATAGCAAGCTGCGCCCGAATTCGGTCGACTCGCTGACAGGAGCCAACAGCGGCGATAATCTCGGTCCCGGCACGCCGGTGATCCATTTCGAGCAGTGGGAACGCGACGAGGTCGAGGTCAAGCTGATCCTCAAGGGCGGCGGCTGCGAAAACAAAAATATTCAATACAGCCTCCCCGCTGAACTGGAAGGGCTGGGCAAGGCCGGACGCGATCTTGACGGCATCCGCAAGTGCATCATGCACGCGGTCTATCAGGCGCAGGGCCAGGGCTGCAGCGCCGGCTTTATCGGCGTGGGCATCGGCGGCGACCGGACGAGCGGCTACGAATTGGCCAAACACCAGCTATTCCGCGAGGTGGACGACGTGAACGAGAACCCCGAGCTGCGCAAGCTGGAGGAATACGTCATGGAGCACGCCAATACGCTTGGCATCGGCACGATGGGCTTTGGCGGCCAGGTTACGCTGCTGGGCTGCAAGGTCGGTGTAATGAACCGCTTGCCGGCGAGCTTTTTCGTATCGGTGGCTTACAACTGCTGGGCGTTCCGCCGTCAGGGCGTCTTGCTCGACCAGGCAACCGGGGCCATTAACGGCTGGTCCTATCCGCGCGGTACCGAGGTGCCGGTGCAAGCGGCAGCGGCTGGTAGCGCTGAGGAAGACGAGGAGCGCAAAGAGATCGTGCTGACGACGCCGATTTCCGAGGAGCAAATTCGCGCGCTCAAGGTGGGCGATGTTGTTGTGATCAACGGCATGATGCATACGGGACGCGATGCGCTGCACAAATATTTGATGGACCACGACAGCCCGGTCGATCTGAACGGAGCGGCCATCTATCACTGCGGGCCGGTGATGAGCAAGGATCAAAGCGGCGAGTGGCACGTTCGCGCGGCGGGTCCGACAACAAGTATTCGCGAGGAGCCTTATCAGGGCGATATTATTAAAAAGTTCGGCATTCGCGCCGTCATCGGCAAAGGCGGTATGGGACCCAAGACGCTCAAGGCACTGGGCGAGCACGGCGCGGTGTATTTGAATGCCATTGGTGGTGCCGCACAGTACTACGCTCGATGCTTTAAAAAGGTCGAAGGCGTCGATTTCATGGAATTCGGCATTCCCGAAGCGATGTGGCACCTGCAAACCGAAGGCTTCGCAGCCATTGTGACGATGGATTCGCACGGCAACAGTCTGCACGCCGATGTGGAGAAGGACTCGCTGGCCAAGCTGTCGGCGCTCAAGGAGCCTGTGTTCAAGTAATTTCTTTACAAAAAAAATACTGGATTCAGCATGCGGCAAAGGGTTACGATGTACAGTAGCCCTTTTTCCCGTGAACCGGGAGATGCCGAATGGAGGAACGATTGCCGATGAACAAATTCCGCGCCAAGCTGACCTTGATCCTGATTGCGCTGATTGGCTGCTCGATGCTGCTGGCTGGCCTATTCATGGCCAAGGTGCTGCAGGATTCGCATATTGAAGCGCTGCAGGATAACATGGAGCGCGAGCTGAAAGTGATTGCGTCGACGGTGGACTGGAGCCGCGCCGGCGGCGAGGCGGAGCTGACGTCGTATTACACGGAGCGGACGCGGATGCTCAAGGATTCCGCAGGAGCGCGCGTGACGTATGTACGCAGCGACGGCAAGGTGCTGGGCGACTCCGACCAGAATCCGGCGCAAATGGACAATCATTTGACCCGCCCGGAAATCGGCGAAGCGGCATTAAACGGCATCGGCTTCAAAACGCGCTACAGCGACACCCTCAAGGAAAATATGCTGTACGCGGCTATGCCGCTCAAGGATTCGAACAACCGGATCACTGGCTATTTGCGGCTGTCGATGAGTCTTGCGCAGGTGGACGCTTCGATTCGCCAGCTGTGGTTTTTTCTGCTGGCCGGTCTGTTGGCGTTGTTCCTGATCGCGATTGCCGTCAGCTACCGCATTGCCCGCGGCATCACGCGCCCGATTGAAAAAATCACCCGCGTGGCCAAGCAGATTACGAATTTGAATTACGAGGCTCGCGTGCCTTATTACAATAACGACGAGGTTGGGCAGCTTGGGCAAGCGATCAATCGGATGGCGGACAGTTTGCATCTGCAAATGGACCGCATTCGCGAGAACGAGCAGCGGCTGGCCGGCGTGCTGGAGAACATGGTCAGTGGCTTGATGATGATCGACGCCGAGGAGCGGATTGTGCTGCTGAATCGCTCGGCCGAGGAGATTCTCGGCTTCTCCGCGCAGGAGCTGCTCGGCAAAAAATACGGCGATGCCAAGCAGCAATTCGAATTTACCAAGCTGATTGAGGAAAGCTTCGAGTTTCGCGAGCCGGTCCGCGAGGAAGTGATTTTTTATTATCCGGCCGAACGGATTCTGGAAATCAACCTCAGCCCGATGACGCATGAGGATGGGGAATGGTCCGGGGTGCTGATCGTGCTGCACGATATTACGGCGATGCGCAGGCTGGAGCGGATGCGCAGCGAATTCGTCGCCAATGTGTCGCATGAGCTGAAGACGCCGATTGCGGCGGTCAAGGGCTTTGCCGAGACGCTGCTGGCCGGCGCGCTTAACGATAAGGAAACGGCCAAGTCGTTTCTGCAAATTATTTTTGACGAAAGCGAACGGTTGAACCGGCTGATCGGCGATATTCTGGAGCTGTCGAAAATCGAATCGAAGCGTATTCCGATGATTTTCTCGCCGGTGCATGTGTCTGATTTCATTGAGAAATCGTTCAGTATGCTGCAGACGGAAGCGGACAAAAAGCATATCGGGCTGAGCATGCAGGTGCCTGACGATTTGTATCTGGAGGCGGATGAGGATCGGCTGCGGCAAATTTTGATTAATTTGCTTTCCAACGGTATTAACTACACGCAGGAGGGCGGCAAGGTAAAGGTGCGGGTCGAGCCGGTTGATCTGGGGCGTGACGGCGATTACGAGCGGCTGCGGATCATCGTATCGGATACGGGTATCGGCATTCCGCGCAAGGATTTGCCGCGGATTTTTGAACGCTTTTACCGCGTGGACAAGGCGCGTTCGCGCAGCTCCGGCGGGACGGGGCTGGGCCTGTCGATTGTGAAGCATCTGGTGGAGCTGCATAAAGGGACGATTCGCGTCGACAGCGAGGTGGGCAGCGGCACGAAGTTTACGATCGAGCTGCCGGTTATTCATTAGCGAGGCCGGGGCTGCGGCCGGCTTTGTGCCGGAATGCGACTTGCCCGCGGGAGCGTGTTGCGACGATTTTACGCAGCGTTAACAAAATCTTTACATGATATTTACATTTCCGTGGTATGATGAGAACTGTGCAAGGTCCATATTTTGTGAATTCGGGGGATCGTATGGCGCAAAAAATATTGGTCATCGAGGACGAGCCCACGCTCGCCCGCTTGCTCTCCTACAATTTGTCGCAGGAAGGCTACGACACCCGGGTGATCGATCACGGCGGCGAAGGGCTGCAGGAGGCGTTGCGAAACGCTTACGACCTGTTGATATTGGATATAATGCTTCCGGGTTTAAACGGATTTGAGATATTGACGAAGCTGCGGCAGAATGGCAGCAAGCTGCCGGTGATCATTTTGACTGCGCGCAATGCCGAGGATGAAGTGGTTCAAGGGCTCAAGCACGGAGCGGACGATTACATCACCAAGCCGTTTGGCGTGGCCGAGCTGCTGGCGCGCGTATCGGCTGTGCTGCGGCGTACGCAGGCCGATGAAGCGGCGCCGCAGCGCAGCAAATCGACCGATAAAGTGATTCAGGCCGGGGAGCTGGCGATTTATCCGGAAAAATACGAGGTAATGCTGAACGGGGAATCGATTCAACTGCGGCCCAAGGAGTTCGAGGTGCTGCTGTACCTGGTGCAGCGGCCGGGTGTTGTGGTGACGCGCGACGATTTGATGAACATCGTGTGGGGCTTTGATTATATTGGCGGCCAGCGCACGGTGGACGTGCATGTCAGCTCGCTGCGCAAAAAGCTGGAGATGAATCAGCAGTCCGTACAGATCGATTCGATCCGCGGCGTCGGCTACAAGCTGGTGGCGACCAGCGTGAAAAAATAAGCAAACCGGGACGTGACTGTCCCGGTTTTTTGCGCGTTGGGCATGTGCCGCCCGGCTATTCGCTGCCAAGCAGCCCGTTCCAGTACCCGCGCACGGTATCCGGGTCCAGCTTGCTGTCGGGGGTAAACGTCTTCGACCATTCGATGAGCTTCTCCAGCCGCAGGTTTTTGGTATCGGCCAGATTGCGCAGGATGACGACGCCTTGCTTGATGCCTGCAGCGATCGGGTCCTGCTGGTCGGCAAACAGCGCGTAGCCTTCCTTGACCATTTTGGAAACGAGCTGGACGGCCAGCGCGTCGGGATTGGCCAGCAGCGGCTGCAGTTTGCCGACGACTATATCGCCGTAATCCTCCAGATTGTTTTGCGGCGTCGAATCCCCGTCGATATGGGCAAAATCTTGATCGAGGCCGACCGGCTGATTGCCGGCGACCATCAGGTTGCCAGGGTTCATAGGCTGATCGAAGGCGATTTTGAAGCGGTCTTCGTTCAGAATCGCCGCGTCGAAGACGAGCATTTTGCCGAGCTTGATGAAGTTTTCCGGGTTTTGCCGGAACTGCTGGACTTCTTTGTCGTCCACGCTTTTGTTTTTGAAATGGTCGATCGTGTCGCCTTTGATAAATTCCCACATCGTAATCGCTTTGGCGCCCTCCAGCTTGCTCTCCAGCTCTTTGTTGTGCTTGCCGGCTTGCTCGATCAGCATTTGTCCGGACTCGGTTTTCAGCTCCAGATAACGGGCGCTTGGAATCCGGATGCCAAAATCTTTGGCCAGGTTGTAGGCCATTACGGTGCTTTCCGCGGAATCGGAAATTTTGACGACGACCTTGCCCGAGCCGTCATCGACGAGGAAGGCGCCTTCGGCGTTGCCGCCGAGCTTTTTGATGCTGGTGACGCCCGAGAAATCGGCGTTGTCGAGCGTGAGCGCGCGTTGAATGACAGCCGCGGGGGCTGACGATACGGCAGCCGCCGACGTGCGTCGTACCATTTGAGCGACGGCTTGGTTGCCAATGGTGCGCTGCAGGTGCATCATGTTGGCGAGCGTTCCATGCGGCGCTTCGCGGGACGACTCTTGCTGCTGCAGGTCCGCGACGGGCGGCTGCATCGTTTTGGCGGGAGCTGCATGCTGTTGGTGCAGAGTCATCGACCTCCTTGATGGAAATTCAGTTAGTTATTGGATTCGCGATCCAAGGTGAAAATCCTTTTGGCAGGCCGGGGGAAATATACGCGGCTAATGAAAAACAAAGACGCTTCCATAAACCCATAATAATGGGTTAGGAAACGTCTTTGATCGTACAGGCTTTAATTCCTAAGAAGCCGGAATAAACTCCAGCACATCGACGCGGCCGTATTCGTCACCGTTGTAGTTGCTGGAAATTTTGATCAGATCGTTGGCGTTGATCGTCACGTGGCTGATCGTTCGCGTGCGGCGGGTGGTGGCATCGCAATAGATCGAGCCGCTGGCTTCATTGGCTACCCAACTGGACAGCAACGTGCTGCCGGCGTACAAATTGTACGTGGAGCTGCCGTCGGATTCGTCCCAGTAGGTGACTTTGATGTCATAGACGCCGCTTGCGCCGGGGAACGTTTTGGTCGCTGTGCCGGTCGTTCCGGCGTTGACCTTGATCAGCGAGCCGTTGGTGGCGCTGCCGTTATTTTCGACCGTATAATTGGTCAGCGTCATCGTCTCCGCTTCGATTTTGACAGAGGACATCTTGGGTACGAATTCAATCACATCGACGCGGCCGTATTCGTCGCCGTTGTAGTTGCTGGAAATTGTGATCAGATCGTTGGCGTTGATCGTCACGTTGCTGATCGTGCGCGTGCGGCGCGTCGTCGCGTCACAGTAGATCGAGCCGCTGGCTTCGTTGGCTACCCAGTTGGACAGCAGGGTGCTGCCGGCGTACAGATTATAGACGGAGCTGCCGTCGGATTCGTCCCAATAGGTGACTTTGATGTCATAGACGCCGCTTGCGCCGGGGAACGCTTGGGTCGCTGTGCCGGTCGTTCCGGCGTTGACCTTGATCAGCGAGCCGTTAGTGGCGCTGCCGTTATTTTCGACTGTGTAATTGGTCAGCGTCATGTTTTCCGCTTCCATTTTTACCGAGGTCGGATTGCTTGTCACTGGCGGAGCGCCCAGCGTTATACCTTGATTGGAGCCGGTAATAGCGGCTTTGGCTACGCTTTTGGCATAGTTGGCATCGGCTTGCGACAAGCTGCCGTTGTAGGTGAAATAGGTCGGATCGACGCCGGAAATCATCGCGGCATAGATGCATGCGGCCATATAATGCGAAAAATCGGTATGATGCTTGCCATCCGGGCTCCAGATGTCATTGA
The DNA here is from genome assembly GCF_004514475.2 of Paenibacillus athensensis. Lineage (GTDB taxonomy): Bacteria > Bacillota > Bacilli > Paenibacillales > NBRC-103111 > Paenibacillus_AL > Paenibacillus_AL athensensis. Next base: position 123,829 of record NZ_MYFO02000004.1, read on the forward strand.
CGCCCTTGGTGCCGTCGGTAAACAGCTTCTGCATGCCCTTCGTGTTCGGGCCGTATTTGACGCCGAGCGTCGCTGCCATGCTTGCGTATTTGGCGGTGACGTCGGCTGCCATCGCGTTCGTATCGGTATAGAGGCCGCCGGAGTTGGAGACGATGGTGGAAGGGCTGAACGGATTGGTTGAATGCAAAATAAAAGCTGCGCCCGGGTTGTAGGCGCTGGTGTCGGCCTTCAGCGTTTGCGCCGCGGCCAGCATCCCGTTATAGTCCTGCGCGGGCTCCATCGTGTTGGCGTTGACGATCACGTAATTCCACTTGTTGCCGTTGTAGCCGTTCTGGATCGCTTGACGCGCTGCGCTGCCGGCTTGGGCATGTTGGGTCAGGAAGGCGCCGCCAGGCGTGACCTGCTGATATTCGACGGTATAGCCGAGCGATTGCAGCAACGCTTGAATTTTGCCCGGCATGTCGTAGTAATAGATCATGCTGTTGCCGATGTAGAGAATGCGAATGACCTGCGAGGCCGCGGAAGCTTGTCCGGCGCTCCAGGAGAGCGAAGCGACGGCGAGCAGCAGAGACAGGCAAAGCGCCAGCAGCCTCCTGCGGGTGAAAATGGCGAAACCGTTCATAATCATACCTCCAAATGTAGTTGATTAGCGGCCTTAACTAAATAAAGCGCTATCATTCACACTGATTGTAGGCAGTTTTCCGTTGCGGAACAATGCAACAAATCAACGATTTCGTGCACATTTGAATGAATATTGCTTCAATTGCCAATGACGACAACCGGCTTGCAGGGAACGCGCTGCCGCGAATGGCACAATCGCATATAAAATGCGCCAAATCGGCATTTGTTTCATGCCGTCAAATATCTATACTTAGTAATGGAGCACCAATATACGTCCCTATGAAGGACCGGGAGGAAACTACAAATGTCGCGTACATATCGAATAGCCATTATCGGCTGCGGCGGGATTGCCAATGGCAAGCATATGCCCAGTCTGGCCAAGCTGGAGCAGGTGGAAATGGCAGTGTTTTGCGATATCGAAATCGAAAGAGCGCAGCAGGCGGCGGCCAAGTTCGGCAAGGGCGAGACCGCGGTATACGAGCGTTATGAGGATGTGCTGAAGGACGACACGATTGATATTGTGCATGTGTGTACGCCCAACGATTCGCATGCGGAGATTACGATTGCCGCACTGGAAGCCGGTAAGCATGTCATGTGCGAAAAGCCGATGGCCAAGACGGCGGCCGACGCGCGGCGAATGGTGGAAGCGGCCAAGCGGACGGGCAAAAAGCTGACGATTGGCTACAACAATCGGTTCCGTTCGGACAGCCAATATTTGCAAAAGCTGTGCGCGGACGGCGAGCTGGGCGAGATTTATTACGCTAAGGCGCATGCGATTCGTCGGCGGGCGGTGCCGACGTGGGGCGTTTTTCTGGATGAAGAGAAGCAGGGTGGCGGACCGTTGATCGATATCGGCACGCATGCGCTGGATCTGACGCTGTGGATGATGAACAATTACAAGCCCAAGGCTGTGCTTGGCACCTCGTTTCACAAGCTGTCGCAGCGGGAAAATGCCGCCAATGCCTGGGGACCGTGGGACCCGGCGCAATTTACGGTCGAGGATTCGGCTTTCGGAATGATTACGATGCAAAACGGCGCGACGATCATGCTCGAATCGAGCTGGGCGCTGAACTCGCTGGAAGTCGATGAAGCAAAATGTACGCTGTGCGGCACCGAGGGCGGCGCAGACATGAAGGACGGCTTGCGTCTGAACGGCGAGAAGAACAGCCGCTTGTTCACGACAAACGTCGAGCTGAGCTCCGGCGGCGTGGCGTTCTATGAGGGCGAAAGCGAAAACGCGCCCGATCTGGAAATGCGCTTGTGGATCGAAGCGATTGATAACGACACGGAGCCGGTTGTGACGCCGGAGCAGGCGTGTGTGGTTTCGGAAATTCTTGAGGCGATTTACGAATCGGCGCGCACGGGCAAAGCGGTTTATTTTGAATAAAAAGTGGTTTGAAAGCCTTGCTTCGGCATTCGTCGGAGCAGGGCTTTTTGGCGCTTGGCCGCTGGCTTAGGCCGTTACAATGCCCGAGATTTCCGCAGTTGGGGCGGAAGCAGGCGGCTTTCCGTGGTCGGAGCGGTTGACGGGAGGCGCGGATTCGCGCGGTTTTGTCGAGCGAAGCGGCAAAAAAGCCTGTCGAGAGGGACAGGCTTTCGGGCTTTTTCGATCATTTCCTAGGAAATAGTTTGTCGCATGCGGAAGAACGGCTGGGCTCCATTCGTCAATGAAAGCGATTCATCCGACACCGCGACGCGGTAAAAGGTGCTGACGGCTACGGCTCCAACGAGCTGTCGTTGCCGCGCATGGCCCATCCGAACAAAATAGCCAGAGACAATAAGATCACCAGATACGGTGCGACCATGATCAGAAAGTATTCGAGATCCATCGGCGATCACCCTTTCTTCGAGGTGCGTCCCTGCACATAACCGGCGTTAAAGAGGAACAAACGCATCAGCAGCACAAGTGACGGAATGAGCAGCAGCAGTCCGGCGATAAACACGATGACCAGAGCAATCGCCATCGCTTCGCTCGTAAAGTTGTGATAGATATTGATATACGGGTACAAAATGTAAGGCATATGCGATGCCCCGTAGCCGAAAAAGGCAAAGGCGAATTGCAGCATCACCAGCAGGAACGCCCAGCCGTAGCTCCTTCTGCGCCAGACGAGACCCACCGCGCCGAGGAAGCAGAGGAAGGAAATGACGAACATCCACGACAGGTCCAGCATGCGCTGAAAATGCTCGGGATTATGCCCATTGATGGCGAAAAAGACGAGCAAGCTGCTGAGAATCGTCGGCGTGCTCCAGCCGAGCGCGTAGCTGCGAACGACCTCCAGCGCTTTGTAGTCCTGCGCCTTTGAGGCGTAATAGGTCAAAAACATGGCCGAAATGTACAGCACGCTGACGAGCGCCAGCAGGACAACGGCCCACGAATAGGGGCTGGTGAACAGCCGGCTGTAGAGGAAGTGGACTTGCCCGTTGATTTCGCTCACAAAGCCGCCTTCGGAAATCGTTAGCACCGTGGACAGCGAAGCGGGAATCAGCAGGCCTGTCGCGCCGTACAGCAGCATGTACACTTTATTGTCCTTGGCCCCGTAGGTGCTAAAGGCGTAATACGAGCCGCGCAGGGCCAGCAGCACAATCGCTACGCTGCCCGGCACAAGCAGCGCCGTTCCGTAATAATAGGCCGTATCCGGGAAAAAGCCGACAATCCCGACGATGAAAAAAATCAGAAACACGTTCGTCACTTCCCACACCGGCGACAGGTAACGCTCAATGATGTTGTGGACCAGATGCTTGCGTCCGGTGACAAAGGAATAGTAGCTGAAAAATCCGGCGCCAAAATCAATGGAAGCGACAATCAGATAGCCATAGAGAAAAATCCACAATACGCTGATGCCCAGCACCTCATAATTCATTGCGGTTTCCCTCCTTCCAGACCCCAGGCGGCCAATTCTTCATGAACCTCGTTATTTTTGAACAGCTTGCCGAGCACCTTGACGACTGTAAAGCCAAGCAGCAGATACAAGAAGCAGAACAGCACGAGCATCGTGTCGACGTGCATCGAGGTGGTGGCGCCGTCGATGGTTTTCATATAACCGCGCAGAATCCACGGCTGACGGCCGACTTCGGCGTATACCCAGCCGCATTCGATGCCCAGCATGGCCAGCGGTCCGGCCCAGACGATCAGGCGCAGCAGCCAGCGGGGATAGCGGGATTTGCTGCCGCGGCGTTGGGTCCACATGTACGCCAATGCGAGCAGGGTGAGGAAGATGCCGATGCTGACCATCAGGTCGAAAATATAATGCACATACAGCGGCGGCCGTTCATTCTCCGGCGTTTCGTTCAAGCCCTGCACTTCGGACGTTGGCGTGCCATGCGCCAAAATACTGAGGGCATAAGGGATTTTCAGCCCGTACTTGATCTCATGGTCGGGGGTCAGATAACCTCCGAGCACCAGCGGAGCCTGCTCCGCCGTTTCAAAATGCCATTCGGCCGCAGCCAGCTTCTCCGGCTGGTATTTGGCGAGAAATTTGCCGGACAAGTCGCCGACAGCCGCTGTGGCGACTGAAAAGACGAGCGCAGCCGTCATCGTCAGCTTGAGCGCCTTGCGGTGATAGAGCGAGCCGCGGTTTTTCAGCAGCGAGAAGGCGGCGATGGCGGCAAGCACGAAGGCGCTGGTCATGTAAGAGGAAGCGAGCACATGCGCGACCTTGGTCGGCGTTGCCGGATTAAACATCGCTACCAGGGGCTGGATGTCGACAATCGAGCCGTTCTCCAGCTTGAAGCCCTGCGGCGTATTCATAAAGGCATTGACGGTGGTAATGAAAAACGCCGATGCCGACGAGCCGATGATGACGGGAATGGCCAGCAGGAAATGGGTGATCGGCTTGCGGAACCGATCCCAGGTGTACAAATAAATGCCAAGGAAAATTGCTTCAAAGAAAAAGGCGAACGTCTCCATGAACAGCGGCAGCGCGATGGCTTGCCCGGCAATGCGCATGAAGCTGGGCCACAGCAGGCTTAGCTGCAAGCCGATGGCCGTGCCGGTGACAACGCCGACAGCGACGGTGATGACAAAGCCGCGCGCCCAGCGCCGCGCCAGCATGGTGTAATACGGGTCTTTGCGGCGAATGCCGGTCCATTCGGCGAGCGCGATCAGCACCGGGATGCCGACACCGACGGTGGCGAACAAAATGTGGAAGGCCAGCGTCAGCTCGGTCAGGATGCGGCTGTACAAGACGGGATCATAATGCATGGGCTTCAGCTCCTTTTCAGGCGAATAAACGGCGTGCGAAGGACAGCAGCATGATGAGGGCGACGGCTGCGCAGAGCAGCATCAGCACTTTTTCCTGCTTGCGGTACTTATCCATTGTATTCACCCGACCTTTCGATTTTTCAATGCGACGTTACATTCATTATACGTTTATTATAAGCTGAGCTTGTGATTTTTTTCACAGTGATTGTGAGCAACGTTTGAACAGAATTTTACGAAACGGTGTACGGCGGTCACAGGGTCAGGTGGCAAAAAAAGATTTTGCCAAACGTCTGCATTTGAACTATAATTTGGTGATCAAAGACTGTTGTAATATAAAAACGAAAAGATGGGGGCGGCGAGGCCATTGCGTGTTTTCTGGAAGGCGGTTCATTTGAATTTGAAGGTGTTTTTTGCCTATCCGAAAGGGTTTCTGTTTTCTATATTCATTCACCCGATTATCTTGGCGCTAAACATTGCGTTGTTTACGAGTATTTACACCTATAACGGGACTGCAGAAATCAAGGGCTACGATTTGACGCAAATGATCTGGTATTATGCGGTGACGACGTTTGTGTGGATTTTTACGTTTAATTTCGCCGATCGGCGGATGAGCAATTATATTTTATCGGGGGATCTGGGGCCGATGCTGCTGCGGCCGATTACGGTGTTCCGGTTCGAGCTGGCTCATGCGGTGGCGCTGCGCACAGCGGGCGTGCTGTTCGAGTTTGTGCCGGATATGATCATTTATTCGCTGATTTATCCGCCGGTGTTCCTGACCGTGCTGTCGTTCGGCAAGTTTCTTGCGGTGATTGCGCTGGCGTTCTGCTTGCACTTTCTATTGAAGTTTCTGATTGGCATGAGCGCTGTGCTGACCCAAAATAATACCGGCTTGAATAATGTGCTGACGGCGGCGATGACGCTGCTGGGGGGCGCGATGATTCCGCTTGATTTTTTCCCGGGGTGGCTGAAAACGGTGTGCGAGGCGCTGCCGTTCAAATATATTTTTTACGAGCCGGTGCAGTTTTTTCTCAATCGCGGCGAAGCGGTGTCGACCGGCCATTGGCTAACGACGCTGGGCATTCAGTTGATCTGGTGCGTAGTGCTGTATGCGTTGGGCCGTTTCGTCTGGATGTCGATCACCAAAAAAATCGTCATTGCGGGAGGGTAGACGAATGAAGAGGTTTTCGGGCCTGTTGCGCCTGTATGTATGGCATATGAAGCTGAGCGTGTCGCGGGCGATGATGTACCGCTTTGATTTTGTGACCGGATTGGTCATCTCCATTGCGCTGTCCGGGATCGGGCCGTTCGTGCAGTATTTGTATTTCACCAATACCCGCGGCTATCCGGGCTGGACGCTGGACCAGGTGCTGCTGTTTCAGGGGCTGCTGCTGCTGTGGTTCGGCTTGCGCGATTTGCTGTTCGGCGATTTGCGCAACACGGTGATGAACATGGTGTGGAAGGGCGAATTCGACCGGCTGCTGCTCAAGCCGTATCCGCCGATCGGCGTGTTGTTGTGCAGCGGATTTCAGCTGAACGGCATCGGCTCCTGCATCGCGGGCGTCAGTTTGACGGTGGTATCCTATATGCGGCTGCACGTGCCGTTTGAGTGGACGATGGCGCCGCTTTTATTGCTGCTGCTGATTAGCGGCGTCGTGCTGTTTATGGCGATTACGATTTTTTATTGCGCGATTGTGATTATGCTCGTTCAGATGGGCCGCATCGGCGAGATGATGGATATGGTGACGAATTTCGGCAATTACCCGATCAATATTTACCCTGCGCTGCTGCAAATGGCGATGGTGACGTGTTTGCCGTTTGCTGTCTGGACCTATTACCCGGCGCAAATTTTGCTGGATCGCGCAGATAACGGCTTGTGGCTGGCCGCGGCTTGCTGCTTCGGATTGTTCGGGCTTAGTATCATGTACTGGAACCGCAGCTTGCGCAAATATACGAGCGCTGGAGGATAATCATGAGCGAATTTATTATCGATATTCAAGACTTGCGAAAGACGTTTAAACGGGTGAAAAAGAAAGAAGGCTTTCTCGGCACGCTGCAATCGTTATGGAGCCGCGAGACGGAGCTGGTGCATAGCGTCGACGGCATCGATCTTCAGGTGCGCAAGGGGGAGATCCGCGGCTTGATCGGGCCAAACGGGGCCGGCAAGTCGACGACGATCAAGATGATGTCGGGCATCCTTCATCCGAGCGGCGGCAGCATCGATATTATGGGCTTTACGCCCTGGAAGGAGCGCGAGCGCTTCGTCCTGCATCTGGGCGTGCTGTTCGGACAGAAATCACAATTGTGGTGGGATTTGCCGCCGATTGACACGTTTTCGCTCAATAAGGAAATGTACAAGATTCCCGATGCGAAATACAAGGAGCGCTTGGGCTATTTCCGCGAGCTGCTCGATATTGAGCGGGTCATTCATCAGCCGGTGCGCTCGCTGTCGCTGGGCGAACGGATGAAATGCGAGATCGTTTGCGCGCTGCTGCACGAGCCGGAGCTGATTTTTCTCGATGAACCGACGATTGGTCTTGATATTGTATCCAAAGATACGATTCGTCAATCGATCCGCCAGATGAATAAGGATTTTCAGACGACGTTTATCATCACGACGCATGATTTGGCCGATCTGGAAAATCTTTGCGACCGGGTGACGATCATTAATAAAGGCAGCGTCGTGTTTGACGATACGATGGGTCGGCTTGGCGCTTACTTCACCAATCGCAAGCTGGTTGACATCAAGTTTGCCGAGCCCGTGGACGAATCGCTGCTCGCACCGTATACGGTCAGCGCTTACAGTCCGCTAACGGCGCAAATCGAGATCGATTTGACCGAACGGGACATCAAGCAGGTCGCTTATGAGATTCTGGAACGATTTCCGGTGATTGATATCAACATCAGCAATATTCCGATTGAAGAAGTCATTAAGCATATTTATCAGGCTTGAAGCCGGTTATTAGCATGCGAGGGGACCGCTGATTCACGGAAGGGAAAGTGGGGTAAGTATCGGAGGGCTTGCAGAACGATATTTTCCCAAACTTTGGTTGACAATTACAGGCAGCGGTGATAAATTAGATTTATTCATATAAAACCAATTGAATTAGTTGGTTTTAATATAGCTGACTGGATCACCAGAGGGCATGGATGCGCACAGCGTTCATGCCGTTTCTACTATTTTGCACGTAAAGGAGGTTGTCGAGATGGGAGTGTTGTTGGAATCGATCCAGTTGGTCAGCGCGCACAAGCGCAAGCTGTCCGTCGAAGCTGTGTATTCGCCGCTGGCAGCAAACGTGGACGAACAGATGCGAAATGCTGCGCATGGAGCAGGTGTGAACGTTACTTATTTGACGATACCAAGGAGGAAATCTTATGACAACGACCAGCATTACGTTTGATCAAGCTGCGATTCAGGTGAATTTGATCGGGACGGACCACAAGCTGATTCCATCGCTTTTGTCTGCGCTGCGCCAAAACAAAATTACGCTCAATACACTGCGGAAAAAGCCGGTGCAGATTGATCTGCTCAGCTCGGAGGCTTATCTATATTCGGAAGAGGGCGATAAGTACCGGATTCCGATTTTCTAGTTTTGACGAGAGGCGTGGACTGGGAGCGCGCCATCAAGTTCGCGGCAACCCCGCGGGCTTTTTTTGCGCGTGTAGGGAGTGCGCACGGTAAGGGCGAGAGGGCGAATGAGGCTGAGGAGGCCGGGAAGGCGAGGTAGCGCTTGGCTGTGCAACGGACTTCAGGAGCGCGGTCGGACAGCAGCCGGAAGCCGTTTGCTTTTGACCGGGGATGGCTTATACTGGGAAGCAATTGGAGGAGTGTGGCAATATGAAAAACAAACCGAATCTTCTTCTGACGGCTGTTGCGCTCGGTATTATGCTGAATCCGCTGAATACGTCGATGATTTCCGTCGCTTTTGCCCGGCTGCAGGAGGAGTTTCATCTTTCGTTTGCGGATATTTCCTGGCTGATCTCGACGTATTATTTGGCCAGTGCGATCGCCCAGCCTGTGATGGGCAAGCTGAGTGATTTGTTCGGCCGCAAGCGGCTGTTTATCCTTGGACTGCTGCTGGTGACGTGTTCGTCGCTGCTTGCTCCGCTGTCGCCCTCGTTCGGCTGGCTGATCGGCTTTCGCGCCTTGCAGGCGATCGGCACGTCAACGTTATTCCCGGCGGGGATGGGCATTGTGCGTCAGGCCATTACCGGCAAGCAGGCGCGGGCGCTGGGCGTCTTGTCCGTGTTCTCGTCGACCTCGGCGGCGTTTGGCCCTTCGCTCGGCGGCTTTCTGATTCATGCGTGGGACTGGCCGGCGATTTTTATCGTCAATTTTCCGGTGATTGTCGTGTCGCTGCTGCTGAGCCTGAAGGTGCTGCCCAAGGACGAGCCCGTGCGTGGCGCGCGAGTGCGGCTCGATGCTCCGGGCATCGTGTTGTTTTCTGCGGCGATTATGCTGTGGCTGCTGTTTTTCCTGGCGGTTCCGGGCGGAAGCGGCTGGCTGTGGCTCTGGCTCGTTGCGGGTCTGGCGGCAAGCTGGGGGTTGTACCGCTACGAATACGGGCGGGAGCAGCCGTTTATCGACGTGGTATTTTTAAAAACGAACAGGAACGTGACGCTGATTTATGTACAATTTATTCTGGTGAACTTCGTCTTTTATTCCATTATGTTCGGCATCCCTTCTTATCTGGAGGCGGCGCATCATTTCGATGTGCGGATGACCGGGGTAGTCATGCTGGCCATTGCCGGGTTCAGTGTGCTGGCGACCCCGCTGGCCGGCCGATGGATCGATGCCAGGGGGCCATACAAGCCGTTAATGCTGGGAGCAACGCTGGCATGCGCGGGGACGCTGCTGATGCTTACGTTCAGGGACGGTACTTCGGCCGGCTGGATGTTTGCCGTGCTTACGGTATCGGGGGTCAGTACAGGGCTTAATAATCTGGGCATGCAAACAGCGCTGTACCGCTTCGTTTCTAAAGCCGAAACCGGCATTGCCTCGGGACTGTTCATGACCTCCCGTTATTTGGGCACGATTCTTTCGTCGAGCCTGCTGAGCGCGGTGTTCGGCAAGCAAATTACATCGGGCAAGCTGCACGTGATGGCGCTGGTGTGCGCGCTGATCGGCGCGGCGATGCTGCTGCTGACGCTGAGGCTGCTGCGGGCCGACGGGAGCGGGCGCTCAGAGACGGCGGAGAGGCAGGGTTGAGGCTGCGGGCGAGATGGACGCTGCTTGCAGGAGGTATATTTTTCTCTGTAAAAGAATAGGAATAAGTTCATTTTCGCGTTATAATAGCATGATGAATGTGTCATTTTGCGGGGGCGGCGAAACGTTAGGTCGCTATGCCTTCAATATTCGAACGAGGAGTAGAATTATCGATGGAAAAAACACTGATTTTCGGTCACAAAAATCCGGATACCGACACGATTTGTTCGGCAATTGCGTATGCGGATCTGAAAAGCAAGCTGGGTCACAACGTAGAAGCGGTACGCCTTGGCGAAGTGAACGGCGAAACGCAATACGCGCTGGATTATTTTCAAGCGGCGGCGCCGCGCCTGGTTGAAGCGGTTGCTGGCGAAGTCAAGCAAGTGATTCTCGTCGATCATAACGAGCGTCAGCAGAGCGTTTCCGATATCGATCAAGTGCGCGTGGTTGAGGTTATCGACCATCACCGCATCGCCAATTTCGAAACCAGCAGCCCGCTGTACTACCGCGCTGAGCCGGTAGGCTGCACGGCGACGATTCTGAACAAGCTGTACAAGGAAAACAGCGTGGCCATTGACAAAAACATCGCGGGATTGATGCTGTCGGCGATCATTTCCGATTCGCTGCTGTTTAAATCGCCAACATGCACCGAGCAGGACGTTGCAGCCGCTCGCGAGCTGGCTGCTATCGCCGGCGTTGATGCCGACAGCTACGGTCTGGAGATGCTGAAAGCCGGCGCCGACCTGAGCCAGAAAACGATTGCCCAGCTGCTCTCCCTTGATGCGAAGGAGTTCCAAATGGCCGGTTCCAAAGTGGAAATCGCGCAAGTGAACGCCGTCGATCCAAGCGAAGTCATGGCGCGCCAAGCGGAGCTGGAAGCGGCTATGTCCTCAATTATCGCGGACAAAGGTCTGGACCTGTTCCTGTTTGTCGCTACAGATATCCTGAACAACGATTCCGTAGTTTTGGCGCTGGGCAGCAAAACCGCAGCAGTTGAGAAAGCGTACAACGTGACGCTGACCGACAACAAAGCTCCGCTGAAAGGCGTCGTTTCGCGTAAAGCGCAAATCGTGCCTGTGCTGACGGATGCGTTCAACAGCCTGTAGATTGGATCGAAGCGCCGCAGCTTGGCGAAGCGGATCTGAGCCTTTCCGGCCGCATAATGCGGTTGGGGAGGCTTTTTGCGCTATCGGGGAAGGGTGTTAATCTACGGGACTTTCTTACGGCGAGCAGCTGCCAGCCCGCAGATGGCGGCTTTGCGGCCGCGGTAGGATCGAGGCGGGCGGCCTGTTGAGGGGCCGGGACGTCTCGCGTATGTTTTTTAATTCAATCAGGTCGGTTTTCAGCTAATATTCAGGAAGCTGTTTTATAGTAATCCTAGAAGTTTGGTGGAATCTGGCTGCACCGGCGAGTGGAAACGACGAACGACGGAGGCACGCAGGTTGTTCACCGGATGATCAGAGATTGCAGAGAACGGAGTGGGCCCGCAGAATGAGAAACGGGTGGAGACAGAGACCGGATATGGCGCTGCTGGCGATTGCCGGGCTGGCGGCGGTGCTGAATGGGTTTGGCATATGGCGCGAGACTTACGCGAATGCGTATTATACGTCCGCTGTGACGAGTATGCTGCAAAGCTTTCATCTATTCTTTTTTGCCTCCTTTGATCCGGGCGGGTTTGTGACGGTCGATAAGCCGCCGGTGGCGTTTTGGGTGCAGACCGCGAGTGCGTTTGTGTTTGGCGTGCACGGATGGAGCGTGATTTTGCCGCAAGCGCTGGCCGGGATCGGTTCGGTGCTGCTGATGAATGCGCTGGTACGCCCGTCATTTGGATTGACAGCGGGTCGCCTCAGCGCCCTGGTCATGGCCTGCACGCCGATAGCGGCAGCGGTCAGCCGCACGAATAATGTGGACAGTTTGCTTGTTTGTACGCTGCTTGCTGCGGTATGGCTGTTGGTGCGCGGGCTGCGCAGCGGGGGGGCGCGGTGGATTCTGGCGGCTTTTGCATTCGTCGGCATCGGGTTTAATATCAAAATGCTGCAAGCCTATATGGTGCTGCCCGCGATGTATGTGCTGTTCATGCTGAGCTACAAGGCGGCTTGGCGCAAAAAAATTGGCGTGCTGAGCGGGGCTACGGCGCTGCTGCTCGTCGTTTCCCTGTCTTGGGCGATTGTTGTGGATGCAATTCCGGCCACCAAGCGGCCTTATATCGGCAGCAGCCAGAGCAATTCCGTGCTCGAGCTGGCGCTGGGCTATAACGGCATCGCGCGGCTGACCGGCAACGGCGGACCGGGCGGCGGCCGCGGCGGAGCGCCGGGTATGGCTCCGCCGTTTGGTGGCGCGGGCGGGCAACGAGCGGATGGCGGAGCACCCGGAGCAGGTGGCGGCGGCCGAGGTTTTGGAGCGCATGCGATGGGCGGCGGCATGGCGGGCGAGGTTGACGGGGCGCGAGCGGAGGGCGATGGCGGTCAAGCAGCGACCGGCGGGAAGCTGCGCGGTCCGGGCATGGCCGGGCCGATGGGCGCTCCCGGTGGCGGTGGCATGCCGCCTGGCGGATGGGCTCCGGGAGGGCACGGAGGTGACGGCAGGTTTGGTGGCGGAGGGGGCGGCGGCATGTTTAATACCGGCAGTCCGGGGCCGCTCCGGTTGTTCCAATCCCAGCTGTCGGGACAAATCAGCTGGCTGTTGCCGTTTGCCGCCGCTGGTGCGATTGGCCTGCTGAGCGGCTGGAGACGCCGCAGGGCGTTGACGGAGCGGCAGCGGGAAACGATTTTCTGGCTGGCCTGGCTGCTGCCGGCGATGGGATTTTTTAGCGTGGCTGAATTTTTCCATCCTTATTATTTAATAATGTTGGCTCCTCCCATTGCTGCGTTGACCGGAGCCGGTTGGTCGGAGCTGCGCAGCTTGCAGCAAAGCCGGAAAGATTGGAAGTCGTGGCTGCTGCCGGCTGGAATCGTTGCGGCAGCGGCATTTGAGGTGTTTATGCTGTACCCGTACCGTCAGCAGCTGGGCCTCGGTTGGCCGATTGGCGTTGGCGTTGCCGGGCTGGTTGCGGCTTTACTGACGGCGTGGCCGGAATCAAGCCGAACGCATGCGCGTGCGGCTGCATTGATTGTCCTGCTCGCGCTGCTTGCCGCGCCTGCTTATTGGGCGGCTACGCCGATGCTGTACGGGGACAACAGCATGCTCCCGGAAGCCGGACCGCAGCTTCAAGCAGGAGCAGCGCAGAGTGCCGGCGCTTTCGGGCGCTTTGGAGGTGGCGCTGCCGCAGGGCATCCTGGCATGGGTAATCCCGGATTTGCCGGGGGGGCTGCCAATCCTGGCAGTTTTGGTAGACCTGGCGCTGCCGGAGGACCTGGAAGTCCAGGTAATCTGGGCGCTGCTGATGGACCTGGCAATCCTGACGGCCCCGACGGCCCCAATGCAGAGACGTATGATCCCCGGCTGTTAAGCTACGTTATCGCGCACAATACGGGGGAAGCTTTTTTATTTGCGGTCAATAGTGCGACGTCTGCGTCCCCGTACATCATTGAATCGGGCAAAGCGGTGATGGCAATGGGCGGTTTCTCCGGCTCTGATCCGATTCTTACCCCGGAGCGGCTGGAACAGCTCGTTGCCGACAAGCAGATCAAGTATTTCCTGATAGGCGAAGGGGGCTTTGGCGGCGGAAGAGAGGGCAGCGCCGAGCTAACGGCGTGGATTCGCGAACATGGCAAAGAGGTGCCGAGGGAGCAGTGGCAATCCGGGAATGCCGGTCAAGTCGGTTCCGATTTCCACGCAGACCGGACGGCGAGTGAAGCCAACACCGAGGAGCAAGAAGACCCTGCGTTGCCTGACAGGCAGCGGGTTAAGATCTCAACAAAATCCGGCCTTGCCGTACATGACCAGTCTGCTGCCGAGAACAGCAGGAGCCGCGTCCCGGACGACGATTCGATGTTGTCGAATTTGCCGCTGACTGCACCTGAGGGTCCGATGGGCGCGCTGACGTTATACGAAGTCGTTTTGCCTTGAGACAGACCTTGCCCTTACGTGTAAGATGAAAAGATAAGCGAAATGAATCAAGGAGAGGATTGCAATGAAAGAAGCGTTGATCGGCCCGGTGCGGCCGGATTCCGAACTGCCTTTGGAGGTCAGCCTTGACGGGCGTGATTATTATTTGTTGAAGGGAGCTGCCGGAGCGAGGCTGCTTGTATCGCGTCGCTGTCCGCATGCCGGACAAGCGGTGGAGTTTGAAGACGGCGAGCTCGCCTGCCCAATGCACGGCTGGGCGTTTGATCCGGCGAATGGAGCCTGTCTGAACGTACCGGGCAAAGGCTTGGCCGCTTATCCGGTCGAGGAGCGCAGCGGTCAATGGCTGGCGCTGTTTCCTGAAGACGGGGCGCTTGGCTAAGGCCGGCAGCGTATGAGAGGTAGGACGGTTGGCGAATGACTTTTTTGTTCATGATGGCGGTTGGGTTTGTGGAATATGTTCCTGTATTATGGCTGGCACTGACGTTGTTCCGCTGCGATGTGCGGGTATATGGGAAAAAGACGCTGATCATTGCCTTTTTTGGTGCGGTTGTATTTTACATTGTCAGGTTCCAGTATGGGCTGCAAAGCTTGGGCGGTCCGGTGGCCACGCTGGTAAACACGGTGTTGTGGTTCCGGTTTTTGTTCGGATTCCCCTTGCGCAACGCTCTGTTGATGACGGTGTCCGGCTTTGTGCTGGCGGTGTGCGCGGAAACGCTGGTCAATCTCTTGCTGATCGAGGCGGCTAACCTCAGCTTTGCCGAGCTGACTGCGAGCTATGGCTGGATGGCGCTGAGCGTAACGCTGGAAAGCGCGTTAACACTGCTGATTGTCGGCGTGCTGCGCCGCATGCGCTGGGGCTTCTCCTTTTTGTCGGCAAGGCGTCCGATCCGGCTGAGGCAAAACGTGCATGTGCTGGCGTTTATCGTCTGCGGGGTGCTGGTGAGCTCGTTGTTTTTGGAGCTACTGCGCTCGCGAGTGTTTGATCCGTTTATGGTGTTTATTGTGTTCACGCTGGTGGTGCTGTTCGGGTTTTACAGCTCGATGCACAAGGAGCGCGAGGATTGACCGAGATAGAGGCATGGCCGCTTTACTTAACTCCAGGTAACCTAGGCACTAATTTTTCAGTAATGTTCAAGCGTGTTGTCATTGGTTATACTGATCTTGGTTCAACAATTCAATAAAGTGAGGTTAGTCTATCATGAGTCGAATTCTTCCCTTGAATAAAAGAGGCATTGCGGCCAATCCGGTTGTGCTGGGCTGCATGGGCTTTGGCGGCGGCTGGAATCAGAATCCGGTCACGGCCGATGACGTGAAACAATTGCACGCTGCGGTGGACGCGGCGCTTGAAGCGGGTATCAATATGATCGACCACGCCGATATTTACACGTTCGGTAAAGCGGAGGAGGCGTTCGGCAAGCTGTTGAAGGAGCGCCCCGAGCTGCGCGACCAATTGATCTTGCAGTCCAAATGCGGCATTCGGCTGTATGAAAGCCAGGAGCGTCCGCAGCGTTTTGATTTCTCCAAAGAGCATATTTTGCGCAGCGTGGACGGGATTCTGGGTCGATTGGGCATCGAATCGCTTGATATTTTGCTGCTGCATCGTCCCGATCCGCTGGTGGAGCCGGAGGATGTCGCCGAAGCGTTCAATGAGCTGCATCAGTCGGGCAAGGTGAAAAACTTCGGGGTGTCCAACATGAGCGAAGGACAGATCCGTTTTCTGCGCACAGCTGTACAGCAGCCGCTGATCGTTAACCAGATCGAGATGAGCCTGCTCAAGCTGGACTGGCTGAATTCGGTCGTCCACGTCAATCAGGACAAGGGCCGCGAATCGTGCTTCCCGGAAGGGACGATCGAATACTGCCGCACCGAAAATATTCAGCTACAGGCATGGAGCCCGCTGGCGCGCGGTTTGTTCAGCGGTCAGGCGTTGGAAGGGCAAAGCGAGGCTGTCGTTAACACGGCTGCGCTTGTCGGCGAGCTGGCCGAGCGCAAGGGTACGACGCGTGAAGCGATCGTGCTGGCGTTCCTGTTGCGCCATCCGGCCGGAATTCAGCCGGTTATCGGCACCGTGAACCCGCAGCGGATTCTCGCTTGCGGCGAAGCGGTCAAGGTGGAGCTGAGCCGCGAGGAATGGTATCAGCTTTATGTGACGTCGCGCGGCGATAAAATGCCGTAAGCGGTTCGCCGCTTTAGCCAAAGCGGTTGCTTGCGGGCCAGGTTATACAGCGGGCTCAGGTTACACAAAAGGATCTCAAAGCCACGGAATGTGGTCTTGAGATCCTTTTTCATTGCTGCTGCGAGCACGGGGCGGCTTCCGGTCGGGGGAATGATCCGAGGTCGAGGTCAGACGCCGATCAGATCTTTTTCGCGATCGTGCCGCGCGTAGCGGGGAGCCTGCTCGGCGCCGCTGCCTGAGGCGTCGTCTCCGTCTGCGCCGATCGCGGAGCTGCCGTCAGCGCTGCCAGCAGCGTCATCGCCGATCGCGGCCTGCCAATCGGCGTGCTGTAGCAGCGGCGCATGCGGCGCTG
The DNA here is from genome assembly GCF_004514475.2 of Paenibacillus athensensis. Lineage (GTDB taxonomy): Bacteria > Bacillota > Bacilli > Paenibacillales > NBRC-103111 > Paenibacillus_AL > Paenibacillus_AL athensensis. The sequence continues at coordinate 140,390 of NZ_MYFO02000004.1, forward strand.
CAAGCTCGCCTTGCGCCTCCGCGAGAGGCGGCTGCTCCGCCGCCCTCGGCGCTTTAACGTCCGCGCCTTGCGCCCCGTCTGCTCGCGCCGCCGCCGCATCCGCCGCATCCGCCGCCAGCGCCGCGCGCGGCCGCTCCCACAGCGCGCTCGCTTCGGCCGCACCAACGCCATGCAAGCGTCCGTCCGCGACGTCCGCTTGCCCATCAGCCGCATCCCCGGTGCGGAAGCGGCTGATTTCCGCAAACAGCCGCTGCGCCAGGCTGTACATATCGTCCGATTCGCCGGCGATGCGGCGAATCGCAGCATCCTGGTCAATCGACGTCGAATTGACCTCTTGCACACCAGCGGCCGTCTCCTGCGCAATCGCCGCCACGAATTGCACCGATTGAACGAGTGTCTCGTTCTTCCGGCGCACGTGGCCGATGTTCAGGTGAATCCGCTCCACCTGCCCGGCCATCCCGGCCATCGCTTGCTCAATGACGCTGAACGCAGCGAGCGTATCGCCGATTCGCCCGTTCTGGTATAGCGTAATCTCACGCGCCGTGGCCAGATTGTGCTTGAGCTGCTCCATCTGCTGCTGCAGCTCCTGAATAATGCCCGCGACCAGCTTCGAGGAGTCGCTGGTCTGCTGCGACAGCTGGCGCACCTCGTCGGCGATGACCGAGAAGCCGCGCCCGTTCGCTCCGGCGCGCGCCGCTTCAATCGCCGCGTTCAGCGCCAGCACGTTGGTTTGCGTGGCGATGTCGCTGATCGAGCGCACAATCGCGCCGATCTGCTGCGAGCTGGCGCCGAGCGTCTCCATCGCGCCGTCGACCCGCTGCAGCACCTCCTGCGAGCGGGCGGCCGCCGTTTGCAGCGATTGCATTGATTCGGCGCCGTTGCGCGTGCTTGCGGCAGCCTCCAGTCCCGAGCGCTGCATGTCATCCGCGTAATCGGCGATATCGCGGATATCCGTCTCCAGCTCGGCGATAATCAGCGCGCTCGTCTCCGACTGCTCCGCTTGCTTGCCCGCTCCGGCGGAAATCTCTTCAATCGAACGGACGATGTCCGTATTGGCTGCCGCCGTCAGCTGCGAGAAGCGCTGGAACGATTCGGCGTGCGCCGACAGCGAGGATGCGATGCCCAGCGTATTGCCCAGCATGTGACGCACCTGCACGATCATATGATCGAAGCTGGCGCTAAGCTGGCCAAGCTCATCGCGCGAATCCGCGCCAATCGTGTGGCGCAGGTCGCCGGCCGCGATCAGCGCGACTGCTTTTTGCAAGCGGGCAATCGGGCGGGTGAACGAACGGATCAGCCCATAGGCAATCGCAACGGTGGCGAGCAGCACAAGGGCGGCTGCGAACAGCATCACCCGGCTTGTATCGTCCAGTCGCTGATAGGACTGGGCCACCGCTTGTCCGGCTTGATCGGCGTACGTGACGTAGAACTTGTCGACCAGCGCAAAGATTTGCTCCTTCAGCCCTTGCGATTCATTGTACAAGTAGAGCAAATTGATCTCCAGATCCGTCGGCTTCATCGACGGGTCCTGGACCATTTTCGCCGCGGTATCGAAGTTATTGATGTAATCGACCGAGGCTTGAATCAGCTGGCTGCGCCATTTTTGCTGCTCAGGGGTCGCGGCGGTATCGCCAATGCTTTTGATCAGCTCGTTGTACGGCTCCCTTTTTGCATTATAAGTCAGAATGTATTCCGGCTTTTTGGAGATTTCCAGCCCGGACGCGATGATGTTGAGCTCCTGCACCATTTCCTTCAATTCCAACGCCTTCACCTTCAAATCCACCTTGTCGTTCTGGTCGCTCATTTGCGCCTTGATTTGATTCACCTGTACCCAATTGAAATAAGCCACACCGAGGAAAATCAGCAGCAATCCGCAAAAACCGGCCAGCAGCTTGACGCGCATCGTGATAGAAAATCCTTTTTTTCGCATTTGCGATCCCTCCGCAACAAAGTTTGGACTGACAATCTTGTTGCTTCTACTATAAGGGCCGTCTATTAACTGTGAACCTGATCTTTGTCAACCGGATGTAAAATAACGCAAAGCCGCGCCATTCAAGCGTTCGCGAACGCTGTGCGACCTGATTTTTCACAGCTGCGGCGGCCAGCCAATCGCCTCCCTGGGCGTCTATGAAAACAGCCCCTGAAAGTTTTACATAGCGTTTACGTTTCGCAGGTTTGGATTTTACATTCGATTGTTACGATGTCCTAGGATGATTTAAAAAAAGGGAGGACATACTAATCATGTTCAAATTCGTAACGAAAAGCAGCCTCACACTCGCGTTATCTTCGATTCTGCTGGTGGGGGCACTGACGGGCTGCGGTACAAAAACAGAAGACAGCCAATCCGCTGCATCGCCAAGCGCATCGGCGCAAGCCACGGCCAGCGCAGACGCGGCCAAAACCGATCTGTCGGGTACTGTCACTGCGTCCGGCTCCAGCGCTCTGCTGCCGCTCGTCAAGCAGGCTGCAACCGAGTTTATGGAAAAAAATCCGAAAGTAACGATTAACGTTACCGCCGGCGGTTCCGGCACAGGCATCAAAAACGTCGCAGACGGCACCTCCGACATCGGTAACTCCGACGTTGAACCGGCTGCTGAATATAAAGACAAAGGTCTGGTTGACCACGTAGTAGCCATTGCTCCTTTTGCCCTCATCGTCAATAAAGATGTGAACATCGACAACCTGACCACTGCGCAAGCAGCCGACATCTTTGCCGGTAAAATCACCAACTGGAAAGACGTAGGCGGTCAAGACGCGAAAATCACCATCGTTCACCGTCCGGACAGCTCCGGCTCGCGTAAGCTGGTGCAGCAAATTATTCTCGGCGGCAAAGATTTCACGAAAGACGGCATTACGCAAGAAAACAGCGGCGCGATGAAAACGGCTGTCGCTCAAACCAGCGGTTCGATCGGTTACGTAGACGTTCCTTATGTCGACGACACGCTGAAAGCTCTGAAAGTCGACGGTGTGGCGTATTCCGAAGACAATATCAAGAACAGCACCTATAAGCTGTTTGGCATAGAGCATATGTACACCAAAGGCGAAGCGAAGGACCCTGCCAAAGCGTTCATCGAGTACATTCAAAGCAAGGAATTCCAAGGCAAGCAAGTGCGTGACCTGAAGTTCCTGCCAGCGGATTTGCTGAAAAAATAATCGTTTCCCCGGCTACACGGGACCTCTCTCCAGCGATGCTCAAGGCATCGCTTTTTTTGCCGTTCGTTCGGGGACGGCGAAGGCGGAGGCAGAGCGTTCCGTTGGGCCGAGCCGGCCTGCTGCCGAACGCCTTGAGCGTGGAGCGGCAATTTTTACATTGGCTTAACAATTCATTGACGGTGCATTTACATTCATCGCCTATGATTAGGGGAGTGCAACTTTGAATAAAAGGGGGCTTTCCCATTGAATTCCGTAGCAGACAAGCTGGTTAACGCCAAAGAAAAAACGCGGCCGCTCGTCACGTCCTGGACGCGCGCGCAGATGCGCCACGATTCGCTCATGCGCTGGGTATTCGTCGGCAGCGCAGCGCTGGTGTCGGCCATCATTTTTTCCATTATCGTATTTGTGGGGATGCAGGGGATCAAGACGTTTGCCGACGTCAGTCCGCTGGAGTTTTTCCTGTCCACCGACTGGACGCCGAGCTCGGAGAAATTTGGCGCGCTGCCGTTTCTGTACAGCACGCTGCTGCTGACCTTGCTGTCGGTTGTGCTGGCGGTGCCGCTGGCGTTGTCCGGCGCGTTGTTTATGGCCAAAATAGCGCCGCGATGGATGCGCGAAATTCTTCGTCCGGCGACCGACCTGTTCGTCGGCATTCCCTCTGTCGTCTACGGTCTGATCGGCATGACGTTCATTGTGCCGCTGCTCGGCAAGCTGACCGGCGGGATTGGCTACGGCATCCTGCCTGCGGCGATTATCCTTGCGGTGATGATTCTCCCGACGATTCTATCGATCTCCGAGGATGCGCTGCGGGCGTTGCCCGGACGCTTGGAGGAGGCGTCGCTGGCGCTGGGCGCGACCCGCTGGCAGACGATGTGGCGCGTGCTGCTGCCGGCAGCGCGTCCCGGTATTTTGACCGGCATTATTCTGGGGATGGGCCGGGCGATCGGCGAAACGATGGCGGTGTTCATGGTGATCGGCAACTCGCCGCAAATGCCCAAGTCGCTGCTCGACTCCACAACGGTGCTGACGACGGCGATCGTCAAGGACATGGGCAACACGAACTACGGCACGACCTGGAACAACGCGCTGTATTTAATGGCGCTCGTGCTGCTGGTCATCTCGCTGGCGCTCATCCTGATCATCCGGATTGTAGCCAAAAGGAGTGAATTAAAATGAACAGTCGTGTGACCGACAAGCTGGCGACCGTTTACTTCTGGATATCGGGCATTGCCATTATTGCGCTGCTTGCAGCTTTCCTGATCCGTATTCTCGGCGACGGCATTCCGCATTTGAGCTGGCATTTCCTGTTCGGCAAGCCGGAGGAAATCGTGGCCGGCGGCGGCGTAGGCCCGCAATTATTCAACTCCTTCTACATTTTGTTCCTGTCGCTCGTCATTTCGGTGCCGATCGGCATCGGTGCGGGCGTGTATTTGGCTGTCTATGCGCAAAAAAGCAAATTCACCGATCTAGTGCGCATTTCCGTTGAGGTGCTGTCCTCGGTGCCTTCGATTGTATTCGGCTTGTTCGGCTTCCTGCTGTTTGCCAACCTGCTTGGCCTCAAATTCTCGATTCTCGGCGGTGCAGCAACGCTCAGCCTGCTTAATCTGCCGGTGCTCGTCCGCGTCACGGAGGAAGCGATCCGCACGGTGCCGGAGTCGTATTGGGAAGCAAGTCTGGCGCTGGGCTCGACCAAATGGCAGGCCATCCGCAAGGTGCTGATTCCAGCGGCGCTGCCGACGCTGATTACCGGCATTACGCTGGTGGCCGGGCGGGCGCTGGGCGAATCGGCAATTCTGATTTATACGGCCGGCTTGTCGGTATCGCGCTTTTTCCCTGATTTCAATCCGTTAAAAATGGGCGAGACGTTGTCTGTTCACCTGTGGTATATCCAGGCGGAATCGCTGGTGCCCGATGCGAAGAACATCGCTCAAGGCAGCGCGGCGCTGCTGCTGATTGTCGTACTGGTCTTCAATTTGCTCGTGGGCATTCCGAGCCGTATTTTACAAAAACGATTAACCGGAGGGAAATGACTGTGGTCATCAAGCCTAAAATCAAAGCGGAGAAATTGAATCTGTACTACGGCGATCATCACGCCTTGCACGATATTCAGCTTAGCATTGAAACGGGAACGATTGCCGCGTTGATCGGGCCGTCTGGCTGCGGCAAATCGACGTTTCTGCGCACGCTCAACCGGATGAACGACCTGATCGACAACGTGCGGATTACCGGGGACGTTGTGGTAGACGGACACAATATTTATGGCGGCGATTCCGATGTGGTTTCGCTGCGCAAGCGCGTAGGCATGGTTTTTCAGCGTCCGAACCCGTTTCCGATGAGCGTCTATGACAACATTGCGTACGGTCCGCGCATTCACGGCACGAAAAAGAAAGCCGTCCTCGACGAAATCGTCGAGCGCAGCTTGACCCAAGCGGCGTTGTGGGACGAAGTCAAGGACCGGCTGCACAAATCGGCCTTGGGCTTATCGGGCGGCCAGCAGCAGCGGCTGTGCATTGCCCGCTTGCTGGCTGTCGAGCCCGACGTGCTGCTCATGGACGAGCCGACCTCGGCGCTGGACCCGATCTCCACGCTCAAGGTCGAGGAGCTGACGCAGACGCTCAAGCAGCAATATACGATCATTATTGTGACGCATAACATGCAGCAGGCGGCGCGTATTTCCGATATGACATCGTTTTTCCTCAACGGCTATTTGGTGGAAACCGATAAAACCGACAAAATTTTTACGAACCCGAATGACCAACGGACCGAAGATTACATCACCGGGCGATTCGGATAAACCAAGGGGGGCAGGTCATGGACACCAGATCCGGTTTTCATCATTCGCTGGAGCTTTTGCAAACAGAATTGCTGCAAATGGGCAGCAGCGTAGAGAAACTGATTCATCAGGCGGTCGAATCGCTGTCGCAGCTCGATGAAGGGCAAGCGCAGCAAATTATCGAACGCGACGATTTGATTGACGACTATTTGACGACCATCGACGAGCTGTGCCTGCGGCTGATCGCGCTGCAGCAGCCGATGGCCAGCGATTTGCGGATTATCGGCACAGCGCTGAAAATCGCGACCGATCTGGAGCGCATCGCCGATCATGCCGTGGATATTGCCCGCGTGACGCTGCGCTTTGCCGGCGAAACGCTGGTCAAGCCGCTGGAAATCATTCCGCAGATGGCCGACATCGCCAAGGAAATGCTGCGCGAAAGCCTGCTGGCTTACACCGAACGCAACGTGCACCGCGCCGCAGCACTGGCCGAGAAAGACGATCAGGTCGATAAGCTGTACAGCTCGATCATGCAAGAGGTGATCGGCTTGATGGGTACGGAGCTCAGCCGCAACCGCCAGCTGACGCATCTGCTGCTGGTGGCGCATTTCCTGGAGCGGGTCGCCGACCACGCAACGAACATTGGCGAAGGCGTTATTTATATGGTCACGGGCAAGCGCAAGGATTTGAACGTGTAGGCTAGCTCTGCGCGTTGCATAAACAGGGGAGCCCCGCAGGCCCGATCCGCTTGCAGCGTTTGATCACCTCCAACGATCGGCCCTTCGCCGGTCGTTTTGTTTTACAGATCGGGAGAGGCGAGACTGAAAACATTTATTTTATCCCAAATCTTGAATCTCCATACGTAAATTGGGTAAAATAAAAACAAGCTGCTGGACGGGAGATCGCCGCCAATCAAGCTTTCGAGGATTGAGCAGTTTTTTCGACCAATTTGTGATGCTCGAAAAAACGATGGAAGCGTGCAGGTGGAGCGATGCGGGGAAGCCTTGCTGCATCTGGATTTTTTGCCGGCCGTGCAGGGCGGTTACATTTGGACCCGACTTACTTAGGGGATTGAAAGTGGTAATGAAGCGGTCTACAAATACTACGGCGTGTAGTTGTAGCAACGTGATGCTACTGATGTAAGAATGAAAATGAACCAAATAAAAAACGCCCAAGCGGGCGCTTTGTTGTAAGGTGAAGCAATCTACGGCTATTTTTAATGAAGTTAGAAAATCAATTCAACGTATGTCGTAACTGATTGACTTCCTCCACAGATAGGCCAGATACCTCGGCAGTCATTGCCACATCCATACCTTTGTTTAGCAACTTCAGGGCAATTTCCTTGGCTTTGTTATGTTCCCCTTCCTCGCGTGCTCCGGCCAACATGGAAGCTTCGTCGTGGAGTGCTTTCTGCCGCATTTCATATTGCCGTCGCGCCTCGACATCCTGGCTCAAAAATTCCAGCGTCGTCATCGCTTTTTCCAAGTTGTATCACCTCAATTACATGACACTAGCCATTGAGATTTCAACAGTGGTTACGGTAACCATGTTCATTGCATTCATGACAGCTTCGATTCGCTCTTTTGTTGCTCCGTAGTATTCATTTCGCTCATCCCTGGAGACCTGGGCTTCGGAAACCCCCAATTTAGCAGCTAATTCCTGTTGGCTCATCCCGACAAAAATTCGGTAGGCAATGAGTGTTTTTCCTAGGTGTTCAAAATTTATTAATTTACCAAAATCCCCGCGTTTTATTTTTTCATAATAAACCACCTCGTCTTTAAGCTGTTCATGAAAAGATAACGTGGGTTCGATGGCGATTTCAATTTGCTCGTGGGTTAATCCCATATGTTTAAGTCGTTCTTTTTCTGCCGCGATAAAGTTCTGATCATCCTTTAGTTTTTCAATGGCTTTTTGATAAGAAGCGTCGGTTTTAATCATAGTACAATCTCCTCAAATTTGTAGTAAGTTCAAATGTTTATTTAATAATCTGTATAATACCTTTATGGATAAACGTGTCTCTAGTTTGGCGAAACGCTGCAGGGAATAGAAGATTGTGCCCTGTCTTGTCACAAATTCCTGTTGTTGGCCCGTTGCCATAATGGGGATACAGTTCAACCCGATAGGCGTGCCACATGGGTAACTGGGCTTTCGTATAGTTCAGGTAAGGACGTCGGCTGCTTCGATCCCATGTCCATATTTTTTTAGGATCTAAAAAATTCAATGCTCTGACTAAAGTTCCGGAAACTATGTCTTGCAATTCACACTCAAAATAACCGTCAATATCATTAGGATGTGCTTTATTTTCAACAAATGATCCATCAATAAAAATTTTTGTTATACCAACTTCCCAAAGCTGTTTGACCATGATGTGCAAATTGTTCACCAAATACATTCTCCAGTCGCGATCCCAAGGTTCATCTCCTCCGGGACCTTCGACCAAAATTGAATTTCGTAATTCAGGAAAGGTCATCTGATAATCATCTGGCGGCAATAATCCGTCTGCATTAAATTGCATCAATAAGCGACCTTCTTTCCGTCACAATAATTGCAGTTAACGAATTAGTTAACTTAACATATATGTTAATATTTTTTTGTTTCGAAAACAAGTATCAGCTCCATCAAATGAACATATTTTGCCCCGCAACGCAAGCTTGATCGCAAAAAAGCGCGCCTCACGGCACGCTTTTATTCAGCTATTCAGATGTAGTGGTGCAAACGCCCCGCCTATTCCAGTGCAGCGGCGAACAGCATCCCGACGGCGTCGCTGCCGGTGACGCTGAACGAGACGCCGTTTGCGTCGGCGGTGGCATCGAGTCCGGCAATCGCAGCGTCGTCTTTCAAGCCGAGCTTGGCGAGCACGCCGTCGCGGTCGGCTTTGGCCAACTGCGGTGCAGCGGCAGCGACGCTGGCGTCGATCAGCGCAACGGCATTGGCGTCGAGCGCCGCAGGGTTGTCGCCTGAGCCGAGTAGCGTAATCCCGCGCAGGGTATGATCGGCGCTATTGATTAGCGCGACGAGCGTCAGCTTGGCGCTGAGCGGGTGGCTGTAGGCGAGATGATCTCCCTTGTCTTCAAACGGACCGTCCGGCAGCACCAGACTGAGGCCGTTATCTTTGGCCGTCTGATTAAAGCCGGCGATGAAGGCTTCCGCGCTGATGACTGCTGCCGCTTTACCGGAGCTGGCCGGCGTCGCTTCTGCCGCACTATTGCGGGTGTTCGACAATACCGGCGGCACGAGCGTCGGCTCGACCTTTAATTGCAGCTTGCTCGGCGATTTGAACAGATTCAGGCTGATCAGAACGACAGCGATGCAGGCGATGGCAAAAATGATTTTTTTCAAAACAGGGCCTCCTCAGTAATGACGGGCTTATTGGGCCAAATAGAAGCCGCTGTCCCGGTAGACGTAAAAGCCGGTTTGCGGCTTTTTGATTTTTTCGGTTTCGGATGCGCGGACGAGCAGGACGTTTTGGCTGCCGATCTTGGTTTTGGCGATCGTGCCTTTGACCGACACCCAGGAGTCGTTGCCGAGCTTCATCGGCTCCGCGCCTTCCACGACGACGCCGACGGGAATAGCGTCCGCTGCGCAGCACCCGACGGCCAGCCGGCCCAAAACATATTGATTCGGTCCGAGATTGTCCATATGATAGACGAACCCGGAAATGCGAATCTGCTTGTCCACGTAGTTGTCGAGATACAGGTTGACAGTGGCCAAGGTTTCCATAAACTGCTTTTCGGTCACATCAATTAACGGCTGCTTGAATAATGCGATGCCGTGATTCACAAATACCTGCATCAGCTTGTTCGGAAACAGCTTGTTCAAGTCGGCTTGGCTGAGCGTAGACGGATCGGCCGGTATGGCTGGAGCAGCTGTGTCCGCAGAGCTGTCCGCCGTTCCGGAGGACAGTCCTCCAGCTGTGCTGCCGAGCACGCTGCTGCCGGTAAGCTGCACGCCTTTTTGCACAAAAACGGCGCTGCCCAGCTCGGTATTCGGCAGCAAAAAGCCGGCGGCCAGCGGGATGAGGAACAGCACGTAAATGAGCGCGCTTTTGATCGGCGATTGTTGTTCCTCGTGATCATGGCCGCAGTCGCAAGCAGGTAATTCTGTTTTTTTCTCATTAAATAGAAGCGTCAGGGTTTCGTACAACTGCACGAGCGAGACGACAAACAGGGCGATGACGGCCCACTTCTCGTAGCGGACCATGCGCGGGGCCAAATAATATTCGATGTCGCCGCCTTTGACTAGCGTGGAAATGTAATAGGAGAACAAAAACAAAATAACGGTACGGATAACGGCGTGCAGCTTGCGCGATCGCGCTAATGTCGGGTTCAAGGCGTCTCCTCCTTCAGAAATCATTCGGGCGTGTGGGACAATCGGAACATCGGCGGCAGGGCCGGACTAGATCAGCAGCTACGTCATCCAGCCTAGCAGATAGATGGTCAGCGAGCCGAGGAAGACGATCGTTCCGACAATGGCGATCAACGCCAGCACGAAACGGGTTTTGAACATCGAATGCAGCATCAGTGTCACCTTCAGGTCGATCATCGGACCGAAGACGAGGAAGGCCAGCAGCGACGAATAGCCGAACGAGGTGGTGAACGACGAAGCGACGAAGGCGTCGGACGTCGAGCAAAGCGACAGGATGTAGGCGTAGCCCATCATGAACAGGTGACTAAGGCCCGGTTGGCCGCCGATGCCGGTAAGTACTTCGCGCGGCAGCGAGGTTTGGATGAGCGCGGTCAGCATGGCGCCGATGATCAGGTACAGGCCCATTTCAAAAAATTCCCCGGCAGCGTGCTTGCCCATGCCGATCAGCTTGCCGCTCCAGCCGGAGCCGGATGTGTCATGGTCATGATGATGAGTCACCGTATCGGCGCCTTGGCCGTTGACGGTCGAATGGCTGACGCGCAGCGGGCTTTTTTTCATAAAAGCATGCAGCAGCAGGCCCAGAATGACGGCCACAGCGAACGCCAGCCCCATACGGGCGTAAGCGAGCGTGGGGTAAACCTGAAAGGCGGTGCGCGTAGACAAATAAACGACCGGATTGAGCACTGGCCCGACGACAATGAACACGACGGCAATCATCGGCGGCATGCCTTTGTGCAGCAGCCGTTTGACGACGGGAATCATGCCGCATTCACACAGGGGGAACAGGATGCCCAGCAAGCAAGCGAACAATATGCCCAGGATCGGGTTCTTGGGCATCCAGCGGCGGACGGTCTCCTCGGTGACGAACATTTGCAGCACGGATGACACGAGTACGCCCAACAGAACGAAGGGCAGCGCTTCGAGAATGATGCTGAGAAAAATCGTTTTGAGCATGGCAAATTCCCCTATAATTCTTCAAGTTCGGTCACTGCCTGGCAAGAATCGGCAGCGTATGGTTCCATTATACCCCTGCGCTGCAGCCGGATTGTAGCGAACGGGGGCGATTTGGTCGCTTGTCCAATGAATTTTGGCTGCGCGGCGCGAAGGTGGCCGGCAAATAAGCCCGCGGAACTATTTACACGGATTTTACATTCGCTTGACGGTTTCACTTATTTCGTTTGCTACACTATGGATAATAGAGCAAGTAAGGGATGATGCCGATGGCGTTCCAATCGTTCGCGCAGCCCCGCAGCCGGCAGGATGCGGTTGAGCTGACGGAGCCGTTTCTGCGGATTATGGAGGAGCAATCGATATACAGCGTGTACCAGCCGATCGTGTCCTTGCAGGACGGGACGGTGTTCGGCTATGAGGCGCTGACGCGCGGACCAGCCGGCAGCGGGCTGGAAGCGCCGCAGCTGCTGTTTCAATATGCCCAGGAGCAGGGGCGCTTGTATGCGCTGGAGCGGCTGTCGCGGGAAAAGGCGATTGCCGGCGCGCGGCTGGCGCAGCGCCAGCCTTTGTTTATTAACGTCTCGGCACAGGTGCTTAGCGACCCGCAGTTCGTGCCGGGGCAGACGCTGGAGCTGCTGCAAGCCAGCGGCATGACGCCGGCGCAGGTGGTGTTCGAGATTACCGAACGCAGCTCGATAGAGGATTTTACGCGCGCGCAAAAGGTGCTGGAGCATTACCGACGGCAGGGCTACCGCATTGCGATTGACGACGCGGGGGCCGGCTATTCGTCGTTGCAGGCGATTGCCGAGCTGCAGCCGGATTTTATCAAGATTGATCGCTCGTTGATTCAAGGGCTTCATCAGATCAAGGTAAAGGAATATATCGTTGAAACGTTTGTGACGTTTGCCCATAAAATGAATATTCAGCTCATTGCCGAAGGCATCGAGGAGCCGGACGAGCTGGTGAAGCTGACGCATATGGGCGTTCATCACGCGCAGGGCTACTTGCTAGGGCGGCCAGGGCCGGGGCCGGCGGATGTTCCGCCGCTATGCCGCACGCTGATCGCTCAGCATCAACGGCTGCTCATGACGGGCGGCGGCTGGATGATCGGCGATTTGGCCGCACCGGCGCAAGTCTTCGAGGGGAGCGACCGGATTTCGGCCGCAGCGGATTATTTCAAGCGTTATCCGGAGGCGACGGGCGCGGTCGTTGTGCGGCAGGGAACGCCTGTCGGGCTGCTGATGCGCGAGCGGCTGTTCCAGCAGCTGGCCGGGCAATACGGCTTTTCGCTATTCTGGAACCGCAGCATCGAGCAGGCTATGGACCCAGCGCCGCTGATCGTGGATGAACGCTTGCCGGTGGAGCGCGTCTCGCAAATGGCGACCTCGCGTTCGATCCGTAATCTGTACGATCTCGTGATCATTACGAGCGGCGGCAAGATGGCCGGAGTCGCTTCCGTGCGCGCGATGCTGGAGAGCATCACGAACGCCCGGATGGAAAGCGCGCGTGTCGCCAGTCCTCTGACCGGGCTACCGGGCAACTTGCAAATCAACCGCGAGCTGAGCAAGCGGCTAGTGGAGAGCCAGCCGTTTTGCGTCATCTATGGCGATCTGGATTTTTTCAAATGGTTTAATGACAAGTTCGGGTTTCAAAAGGGCGACAGCCTGATCCAGTACACGGCGGATTGCTTACAAACCGCGATGGCGGCATGCGGGACGCCTCACGATTTCATCGGCCATGTCGGCGGCGACGATTTCATCGTCATTTCGCTGAGCGAGGAGCCGGAGCGGCTGTGTCGCGAAATGCTGCGCCGCTTTGAGGCGGGGGTGATGACGCTGTACGAGCCCGACCAATGGATGGACGTCGAGGACCGCATGGGCAATCGCGCGGACAGCGACGGCGTCAGCTTGTCTCTGTCGCTGCTTATCATCCTTCAGGAGACGGCAGTAACGCCGGAGCTGATCTCGCAGGCAGCGGCGAGGCTGAAGAAGCAGGCGAAGGCGCACAAGGGCAGCGTGGTTTGCAGCCGGACGATTGGCGCGCTGGAGGAAGCAGCCCGGCCTGAATAAGCGTGCGATACAAAGAGGAACTGCATAATAATTAGAAAGAAAAAGGGCCTCCCGGCCGCCAACTGCAAGCTTGGCGTGCCGGGAGGCTTTGTTTGCGCGTTGTCGGGAAGATGAAGAATAAGGATTGAAACGGGGAGAAATCGTTTCGCATGCGCGATTGCTGCGCCTAGGCGCCGTACAGCCGCTTAGAATGTTTGCTGCAGCTGCCGAAAGGCGCGGACGATGACGACCTTTTGCCGTCCGAGCTTGCGCTGCGATATTTTTTTCAAATGTCCGGGATGAATCCAGACGGCGTCCATGCCGCAAGACGTTGCGCCGATAATGTCGTTGCGCCAGGAGTTGCCGACCATCACGCTTTGTCCGGCGCTCGTACCGAGTGTGCGGATCGCGTTCTCGAAAATCGCCGGCTGCGGCTTGCGCAGCCCGTCTTTGCCGGAGCTGAACAGCAGCTCCTCGCTGAACCAGCCGCCGAGCTTGAGCTTGCTCCAGTTGCTGCGCAGCTGCTTGGCGGAGCCGTTGCTGATGATGGCGAGCCGGTAGCGGGCCGCCAGCGCCGTCAGCGTTTCTTCGACGCCGGGAAACAGCGACACGTAGCTGTCCTCCAGCGTCTCGACCTGCTCGAAAAACGCGCGGGCAAATGTCGCCGTCACCTTGACGGGATAAGGCTGCAGCGCTTTGCTGAGGCAGAGCTGGCGCAGCTCGTCGGGGGGAATCGGCTGCCGGACCGGCGTTTTGCGGTAGCGGCTCCATTCCAGCTTGTAGCTGTGCAGCGCATCCTGTGGGCTCCAGACGAATTCGTCCGGCTCCCAGCGCGCCGTGTAGGCGCCGATCGTTTCCGTGAAGGCGGAATCGAAGCACTGCCGCCGGTCGATGATCGTATTGTTCATATCGAAAAAAATCGTGTTTTTCCGGGACGGGGAAAAAACCGGGCTCACGCACACCCCTCCTTTGCGGCCGCCGCCTGATCAAACGGTCGAAACTTACCCTTTGCATTAAGCTTATGTGCGGACGCAGCGTTTTACGACATCGCAATGGACGGCGATTGCGGCATTTGCGGCGGGCCGGGCGGAAGCGAGCAGGCGGGCTGCCGGCAGGCGAACGCGCTGCTGCAAGACGTGGTAAAGCGGCGGTGAAGCGGAAGCGGAGCTGCGACGGACGGGCGGCCGTGGAGCGGCTACGGGAGCGCTGTCTTTTTTCTCATTTGGTCAAGCGTATGGTATGATGGAGGAAGTATGTTTATAATCGGGGTGTTGTAGAATGAGCCAACAGAAATTGATCATTATTGACGGCAATAGTATCGCCAACCGGGCGTTTTACGCGCTGCCCGCGCTTAGCAATTCCAGCGGTCAGTATACGAATGCCGTGTTCGGGTTCACGACCATGCTGCTGAAGCTGATTGAGGAAGAGAAGCCGACGCATTTTCTCGTGGCGTTCGATGCGGGCAAGATCACGTTCCGCCATCAGGAATATACCGAATATAAAGGCGGACGGGCCAAAACACCGTCGGAGCTGTCCGAGCAGTTTCCCGTGATCAAGGAGCTGCTGAAGGCTTTCCGCATCGCTCAGTTCGAGCTGTCCGGCTACGAGGCCGACGACATTATTGGCACGTTGACCCGGGTTGCGGACGAAACGGGAGAGCAGGTCATTGTCGTATCCGGCGACAAGGATATGCTCCAGTTGGCCTCCGAGCACGTTACCGTGGCGATTACGCGCAAGGGCGTTTCCGAGGTCGATCGTTACAATCCTGCGGAAATCAAAGAAAAATACGGTCTTGCCCCCAAACAGATTATCGATCTGAAGGGGCTAATGGGCGATACCTCCGATAACATTCCCGGCATTCCGGGCGTCGGCGAAAAAACAGCGCTCAAGCTGCTGCACGAATACGGCTCGGTGGAAGAAGTGCTTGCCCATGCCGATGAGATGAAGGGCAAGATGAAGGAGAAGATCGAAGCGCACCAGCAGGACGCGCGGATGAGCAAGGAACTGGCGACGATTTTCCGCGAGGTGCCGATGTCGGTGGAATGGAGCGAATACCGCTACGACGGCTTCGACGGCGCAGCGCTGTCGGCGCTGTTCCGCAAGCTGGAGTTCAAGTCGCTGCTGGACAAAATGGACTTCGGCGCGGACAGCGCGGACGCCGACGCCCCCGCGCAGGCCGAGATCGCTGCGCGCACGGTTACGGCCGAGGAGTTGGCGGCATTTGCCGCCAGTCTCGGCCCAAGCTGCTCCCTCCACGTGGAAACCGTGGGGGACAACCCGCACCACGCCAGAGTCTTAGGCGTGGCGTTCTACGCGCCGGACGACGATACGTGCGCGTATGTGCCTTTTGAGCTGCTGCAGGGCGAAGCCCCGGGGGCCGAGGCCATTCGGCAATGGCTGGGCGACCCGGCGGCGAAGAAGCAGCTCTTTGATTCGCACCGCGCCGAGATCGCTTTGGCGTGGCGCGGGATCGCCTTGCGCGGCGTGGACTTCGACGCGCTGCTGGCCGCTTATTTGCTCGATCCGACGGAATCGACGCTGACCGTAAGCGGCCTTGCGGCCCGGTACGGCCTGCCGGGCATCCGGCCGGACGAGGATGTGTACGGCAAGGGAGCGAAGTTCCGCTTGCCGGACGAAGCTGCGCTTTGCGAGCACCTGTGCCGTAAGGCGGATACGATCCGCCGCGCCGTGCCGGTGCTGCAAAGCGAGCTGACGCAAAGCGGCATGGAGCGGCTCTATTATGAGCTGGAGCTCCCGCTTGCGGGCGTGCTGGCCGCGATGGAGCTGCGCGGCATCAAGGTCGACACCGCCGGACTGAAGCTGTACGGCGAGGAGCTGGCCGTGCAGGTGGACAGTCTGGCGAAGCGGATTTACGAGCTGGCCGGCGTGGAATTCAATATCAATTCCACTAAGCAGCTCGGCGAGATTTTGTTCGAGAAGCTCGGCTTGCCGGCCTGGAAAAAGACCAAAACCGGCTACTCGACGGACGCCGAGGTGCTGGAGAAGCTGGCTTCGCGCCATGAAATCGTCAGCCACATCCAGCATTACCGCCAGCTCGCAAAGCTGCAATCGACCTATGTCGAAGGACTGCTCAAGGAGGTTCATCCGCAGACCGGCCACGTGCATACGTATTACCAGATGACGATTGCGGCGACGGGACGGCTGAGCAGCCAGTTCCCGAACCTGCAGAACATTCCGATCCGTCTGGAGGAAGGCCGCAAAATCCGCAAGGTGTTCGTGCCTTCGGAGCCGGGCTGGTATATCCTGTCCGCGGACTATTCGCAAATCGAGCTGCGCGTGCTGGCGCACATTTCCGGCGACGAGAAGCTAAGCGAGGCGTTCAGCAACAACATGGACATTCATACCAAAACGGCAATGGACGTCTTCGGCGTCGGCCCCGAGCAGGTGGACGCCAACATGCGCCGTCAGGCGAAAGCCGTCAATTTCGGCATCGTCTACGGCATCAGCGGCTTTGGCCTTTCGCAAAATCTGGACATTCCCCGCCGGGACGCGGAGCGGTTCATCGAGCAATATTTTGCCGTGTTCCAGGGGGTTCGCAAATATATGGATGATATCGTGCAGGACGCGCGCCGCGACGGCTACGTCACGACGCTGCTGCAGCGCCGCCGCTACCTGCCGGAAATTACCGCGTCGAATTTCAACCTGCGCTCGTTTGCCGAGCGGACGGCGATGAATACGCCGATTCAAGGGACCGCAGCCGATATTATCAAGCTGGCTATGGTGCAGATGGCCGAGAAGCTGGAAGCTCGCAAGCTGCGCAGCCGCATGCTGCTGCAGGTGCATGACGAACTGGTCTTCGAGGTGCCGGAGGACGAGCTGGAGACGATGCGCAAGCTGGTGCCCGAGGTGATGGCGCAGGCGATCGAGCTCGATGTGCCGCTCAGCGCCGACGTCAATTACGGCGTGACGTGGTACGAAGCGAAGTAGCCGGCGGACCGCATATGCGGGTGCGAAGGTGTCGCGCCAAACAGGCTCCCGTTGATGCAACCGGGTAAGTCGGTTTCGGGAGCGCAGGTAGGGGAGTTTGCGGCGTCCGCGGCCGGAAGGCATTCGGGGGCGCCAGACTTTTTGCAGCATATCCCATTTTCACAACAAGAGGTGAACGCCAATGCCGGAGCTGCCGGAGGTGGAAACGGTCAAGCGCACCTTGAACGCGCTCGTTGCGGGCAAAACGATTGAGCAGGTGCAGGTCAAGCTGGCCCGGATCATTCAAAAGCCTGACGATATCCGCCGGTTCGAGGTGCTGCTGCAAGGCCAGACGATTCGCTCGATTGAGCGGAGAGGCAAGTTTTTACGTTTTATACTCGACGATTATGTGCTCGTGTCGCATTTGCGGATGGAAGGACGCTACGGGCTGTATGACGCCGCCGATCCGGCAGAGCTGCATACGCACGTGTTTTTCCGCTTTACCGACGGCAAGGAGCTAAGATATAAGGATGTGCGGCAATTCGGCACGATGCATCTGTTTCCACAAGGCGAGGACCTGCGCGCCAAGCCGCTGGGCAAGCTCGGTCTGGAGCCGCTGGACGACGATTTCACGCTTGAGGCGTTTACGGCAATCATCGGCGGCCGCAAGACGAAAATCAAACCGCTGCTGCTCAATCAGGAATATGTCGTCGGCATCGGGAATATTTATGTAGACGAGTCCCTCTTTCTTGCAGGCATACACCCGGAGCGGGAGGCGTCGTCGTTGTCTTCGGACGAGCTGGAGCGGCTGCATGAAGCGATTGTGCGCACCTTGCGCGATTCCGTCGAAGTGGGCGGTTCGTCGATCAAGTCCTATGTGAACGGACAAGGTGAAATCGGACTGTTCCAGCATCAGCTGGCGATCTACGGACGCCAGTCCCAGCCCTGCCGGACGTGCGGCGGCGAAATTGTCAAAACCGTTGTCGGCGGCCGCGGCACGCACACTTGCCCGGTCTGCCAGCCGTTCCCGGGAGCGGCTACGGCAAAGAAATCCCGACGCTAGGCACAGAAGCGCCCTCCTCCCCATATCATAAGGGAGTACGAAGATGTGAGGAGGGGTAGCATGCTTCCTGTGATTTCTTTGCTGATACTCGCTTTCGCCGTCAGTCTCGACGGATTTGGCGTAGGCGTTATGTACGGGCTGCGGAAAATCCGCATTCCGCTGCTGTCCGTCGGCATCATCTCCTTATGGTCGGGCATTATTATTTACGTATCGATGCAAATCGGCGTGTTGATGGCGGCCTTCCTGAGCCCGGAAGCGGCGCGTAGGGTCGGAGCGGCGATTCTGATCGGCATCGGCGTCTGGGCGCTGTACCAGATGCGGCAGCAAAAGCAGGGCGATTCGGCGGAAGCCGAGGGGCCGGTGGCGCTGGCGGCCGAGGTCGAAGCAGCGGCTCGCGAGGCGGCTGCAGCGGCGCAGCGGGTCAAGGAAATCGTCAATATCGAGCTGAAGCGCTTCGGCTTGGTCATTCAAATCCTGCGCACGCCTTCGATGGCCGACGTTGACCGTTCGGGCAACATTTCCGCTTCAGAAGCGACGCTGCTTGGGCTGGCCCTGTCAATGGACGCCTTCGGCGCGGGGATCGGCGCGGCGCTGATCGGCTACGAGCCGGTGCTGACGGCTTCCGTCATCGCCTTGGCCAGCGGTACGTTCATTGCTACGGGCCTGCGCGTCGGCTTGCGGTTCGCCGAAAAAAGCTGGATGAAGAAGCTGTCGATTCTGCCCGGCTGCGTGCTGATTCTCATGGGCTTGATGAAGATGTTGTAAAGCAAAAACGAATGCGCCCCGCGCGCAAGGAGCGGTGACGAATGAATATCGGATTAACGGGAGGAATCGCCTGCGGCAAAAGCACGGTCAGCGCCATGCTTGCCGGCCGCGGCGCGGCGCTGGTCGATGCCGACCGGATCGCCCGCGAGGTGGTTGAGCCGGGCAGCCCTGTGTTAAACAGGGTCGCTTCGCGTTTCGGACAAGCCGTGCTGCTGCAAGACGGCTCCCTTGACCGCAAGGCGCTCGGCCGGATCGTGTTCGGCGACGAAGCGGCGCGCAAGGAGCTGGAGGCGCTGCTGCATCCGCCGATTCGCGCCCTGATGCGCGAGCGGATGGAAGCCTTTGAGCGTGAGCAGCCGCATCGGCTTGTGGTGGTGGACGTGCCGCTGCTGTTCGAATCGGGGCTGGCGTCGATGTTCGAGGAGGTGCTGCTGGTCTATGTCCCGCGTGAGGTTCAGCTTGAACGGCTGATCCGCCGCGACGGACTGGAGCCGGCCGAAGCCTTGAAGCGCCTGGAGGCGCAGCTGCCGATTGACGCCAAGCGCGAGCTGGCTGACAACATCATCGACAATTCGGGAACGGTCGAAGAGACGGAGCGGCAGGTAGCGCTATTCTGGCAGAGAAAGGGGCTGCCATGACGGCTATGCATTTTTTTCGCAAAAAACGGATTTTTGCCCTGCTGCTGCTGGTTTTTGTCCTGATTTTGTTCATGAACAGTACGTTTATCGGCCGCAAGCTGTATCCGATTTACTACAAGCAGGAAATTCGCCAAAATGCGACGAAATATCAAATAGATCCGTTTCTGATTGCAGCGATTATCCGCGTCGAGACGAATTATCAATACCATCTGGAATCGAAAAAAGGCGCGATCGGCATTATGCAGCTCATGCCGGATACGGCGCAATGGATCGTTGAAACGGCCAATCTGGGCACGTACACGCACGACGACCTGCATCGCGTCGAAGTCAATATCGGGCTGGGCGCCTGGTATTTGAACTGGCTGTTCAACCATTACGACGGCAATATGCTGTATGCCATTGCTGCATACAATGCCGGTCAGGGCAATGTGAACAAGTGGAAGCAAAGCGATACGTGGGACGGCACGATCGAGCAAGTCGCACAAATCCCGTTTGGCGAAACGCGCCATTACGTGCAGCGGGTGCTGTATTATTACGAAAAATACCGCGAGCTTTACAAGGACGAGTGGCCTGACACCGACGCGCGCAAAGAAGCATCGGACTCGGCTACTCAAGGAGCCGCCAGCCCGATGCTTCCCACCTGAATCTTGGTTGGTCCAGCCGTTTCAAGGTTTACTTGAATTGGCCAGCCAGCTGTTGTTCAGCGATTTGTACCAGTCGACGAGTAATGTGACCACCAATTGCACCAGTATCACGAGTAGCCATATTGCCATAGTAGCCATCTTGCGGGATGGCGATACCCAGCTCTTGAGCTACTTCGTATTTCAACTGATCCAAAGCCTGGTTAGCTTGAGGAACAACTAACGCGTTGCTACTGCGGGATTGTCCTGCACCCATGTCTGTTCACCTCCTTGTCGTTGGTAAGGATAGTATGTGCGCTTTGGAGCCGATCATGTCATGCAACATTTGGTAATGCGGAAGATAAGGAGGAGAAGGCGATGAGGTGCCCTTTTTGCGACTACAACGGCTCGAAGGTGCTGGATTCCCGGTCGGCCAACGAAAACAAATCGATACGCCGCCGCAGGGAATGCGAGAAGTGCATGCGGCGCTTTACCACCTTTGAGATGGTCGAAGAAACGCCGCTGATCGTGATCAAAAAAGACGGCAGCCGCGAAGAATTCAGCCGCGAGAAAATGCTGCGCGGGTTGATTCGGGCTTGCGAGAAACGGCCGGTGTCGATGGAACGGCTGGAAATGATCGTATCCGAGGTCGAGATGCAGCTGCGCAACACGGCGCATGCCGAAGTCGACAGCCGCGCCATCGGCGAAATTGTTATGGAGCAGCTGTATCCGGTCGACGAGGTCGCCTATATCCGGTTCGCTTCGGTATACCGGCAGTTCAAGGACATCAATATGTTCCTCAAGGAGCTGACACAAATTCTCGGCAAGCATGAAGGCGCGGATTTGGGCAGAAAATAATGCGATCGGCATGACATTGCCGCTTTCCCGGACAAGCACCGGCGAGAGCGGCCTTTTTGCCGTTGGTGCGGAAAAAAAGCACAAGCAAGTACAAAAAAAGGCAAGCCAGGACAACAAAGCATATTTGACTCCAGTTTCATCCCCCAAAGTGCCGCTTATAATGGAAGCTGTATACGCCAACATCCGCATGATGCGATAGCGAGGGGGAATAGACCGTGGAGCCAAGCCAGACGGCCAGGCGGCATCCGTATTTGCATTACGAATATTATTTTGATTCGCAAGGTCGGCCCGACGAGTTCGCCAAGCTGCTGAACTGCTTTCAGGCGCCGTTGTATTTTCTGCTGAAAGGGCGTCTCGGGCTGCGTGATCCGTATCCACTGTTCATGCAGGATCCCGGCTTTCACCTCGTGCGCCGCGCCGATGGCGGACTGTCGAGCATCGAGCCGCGGCAGGCGTGGTCGTCGGTGCCGTATTTCGATATCGGCATATATCGGTTGAAGGGCGCGGAAGGGACGGCCAAGCTGTGCGAGCTGTTGGACGAGGGCCATTTCGTCATGCTCCAGACGCATTCGCAGCGCGTGCCTTTTTATCAGCATTTTCAAAGTCTCGATTTTCCGTTCGATGAACCGCTGCACAATTCGCGGCAAAATCATTTTTTCACGATACTCGGCTATGACGAGCAGTCGTTTTATTACATGGATGCGGTTCGGGAAATTCGTCAGCACGATTTTGTCCCGTATCGTGGCTTCAAGCATATGGGGATCGTCAGCAAAGCGGCGCTGGAGCCGGCATTCAGCTCCTTTATGAATCTGTATACGTTCGAGCCCAGACAAGCAGCAGTTGAAGCGACTTTGCTGCCGCAGGGCACGCTGGATATGCTTGATCAGGTGCGGAAGCGGGCGCGGGAGCCGGCTGAGGAGCGCGACGGGCTGGTGATGGAAAATGAGCTCCAGGCGCTCGATTCGCTGGTTGCGGCTTGCGAGAACGGTGAGCTGCTGCTGCAGGGCAAGCCGGACCGCTATGATTTGAACTGGTGCGCGCTGATGGAGTGGAAGTTCGATAACCTGCGCCAGCGCAAATACATTCTGCTGCGCTGCATGGAGATGAGCCCGCTGTTTCAGCAATCGCCCTATCGGGAGCTGGTGCAGACCTGGTCGGACAATACGACCTTGTGGCTCGTTTTTGTTAGCAAGCTGCGGAAGCTCCTGCGTACACAGCAATTTCCCGCACCTCAGGAGACGGCGGCGATCTTGAGCAAGCTGCGCGCGTCGGAATATGCGTTGATCGATAATCTGGATCATTTTGTTAGCAAAATTTTTAATAATTGAAATAAAAAATGACGGCGCTCTCTGCGGTATGGTGCTATAATAAAAGCGCATACTTTTTTCATGGAGGACGCAAATGGCTAAAAAAGTGACCATGCAGCATATCGCCGATCATTTGGGCGTATCGAAATATGTCATTTCCAAAGCGTTGTCGGCTCAGGACGGGGTCAGTCCGGCGACGCGCGAGCGCGTGCTGCATGCAGCCAAGCAGCTCGGATATTTTACACAAAAGCAAGCGCATATGCAAAAGGCCCGGCCAGCGGGCGAGGATTCGCCGGAAGCCGATAACCGGCCCAAGCAATCGGTGCTCGTGCTGATGCCGAGCATTCGCTTTCAAACCCGCGAATCCGGCTATTGGGGCAAGGTGCTTGACGGGGTGTCGCTGGCCTTGGAGCAAAGCGGGCTCGGCATGGTGATCGTAACCGAAACGAATGCCGACCGTTTCATGAACGTACTAAACCCGCAAGGCTTTCTCGGTCTCATCGGGATCGGGCTGATTTCGGCCTCGTTCCTGCTGGAAATTCATCGCATCGGCTTGCCGATGGTGCTGGTGGACCATGAGGAGCCGCTGATTCCTTGCGATACGGTGTTTATAAATAATATCGACAGCGTCGGACGATTGACCGATTATCTGATCGGGCTCGGTCACCGCCATTTGCAGTTTGTCGGGAACATTCATTATTCGCGCAGCTTCTTCGACCGCTGGAACGGCTTCCGCAATGTGATGGAAGAAAACGGACTGCATGGTCCGGTGGTCCCCGAGCCGCTTGGCATGAGCAATGACGTGCCGGTGCAAAGCCGCGAGGAGCTGCGGCTGTGGCTCGACCATGCCCGGCGGACGGACGCGCTGCCGACGGCGCTCGTCTGCGCCAATGACGCGATCGCCATCAACGCGATGGATGCGCTGCGCGAGCTTGGGCTGAGCGTACCGGACGATATCAGCGTAACCGGCTTTGACAATATTGACGACGCCGTCGTGTCTCAGCCGCCGCTGACCACGATTCATGTGGCCAAGGAGCTGCTCGGCAAACGCGCGGTCGAAATGCTGCAATGGCGGCTTGCCCATGCGGACGAGCCGTTCGAGAAGCGCCTGCTGGCCGGAACGCTGCTAGCTCGCGGCTCGCACGCCGCGGCGCGTCAGCGTGAAGCGGCGCTATAGCATGGCGGTCCTGGAGGTGTCCGGATGAGCTTCTTGACGCTGAGTCGGCTGGAACGGCTGCGCAGCGCGCTGACGCTGGCGCATGTGCGGATGGAGTGGAAGCTGATTCTTGTTTTTCTCGTGCTGATTCTGATCCCGATTCCGCTGCTCGGCTACGTATCCTATCGCCATTATGCAGATTCGATCCAGAACAACACGACCGTCTATGTAACCGAGGTCTCCAATGAAATGGTCAAGCGGCTCGATGATTACATTGATGATATGAAGCGGATTTCCACGATTCCGGCTTATGTCGAGGATATCAAGGATAATCTGGAGCTGTCGAACGATTTCTACGAAAAGGCGTATCGGGAGCCTCCTGAGCTAATCGCTGGTTCGGCGGGCACGCTGGACGAGCTGTCGCTCAATATCCGGCAAAAAATTGAATCCAGCATTAATTTTTTGAACAATATTAAAGAAGACACGAAATCTGTCTATTTATTCGATAAATACGGCAACCCGTATTACCGCTATAAAAATGGTTTTCGCCAGGATATCAAGGAACGGTATCCGTATTGGAAAAGCGCCGTGCAGGACAGCAAGGGGCTGCCGGCCTTGATAGGCACCGAGCAGGTGGTCAACAATTCCAATGCGCGCAATTATGTGTTTTCGGTGATTCGCGAGGTGTTCAACGATTCCTATGAAGCGATCGGACTGATTGTCGTTGATGCGAACATTTCGTTTTTTGAGCGGATTGTACAGGATCTCGACAAAGCAACGCATGGCAGCACGCTGATTCTCGATCAATACGAGAATGTCGTGTATGACAGCAATAAGACGTTTATGACTCACAACATGGCCAACGCCGGCTGGCTGCGCAACGTGGACGGCCGCCAGGGCAGCTACGTGGCCGAGGTGGACGGCAAGCAAACGCTCGTCATTTATTCGCTGTCCGAGCAGACGCAATGGCATGTGGTCATTACCGTGCCGGTCAGCGAGCTGACCAAGGACGTGGCGCGCAACCGCAATTTGACGATTGCCGTTACACTGCTGGCCGTAGTGACGGCGCTGATCATCTCGGTGCTGCTGTCGTTTGTGCTGACGCGTTCGCTGCGGATTCTCGTCAATTTGATGCGTCAGGTGCAGCACGGCCATCTCGATGTCAAATACCCGGTCAAATACAAGGATGAAATCGGGCGGCTCGGCAACCAGTTCAATCGGATGCTGGAGCGAATCAAGCAGCTATTGGCCGAGAACGTGAGCATCGGCGAGCGGAAGCGGGAGGCCGAGCTGGCCGCATTGCAGACGCAAATTAATCCGCATTTTATTTACAATACGCTGGAATCGATCCGCATGACGGCTGAAATCAACGACGACAGCGAAGTGGCCGACATGACGCAAATTCTCGGCAAGCTGCTGCGCTACGGGATTACGATGGGGCGGGATTTTGTGCGGCTGGAGCAGGAGCTGGACCATCTGCGCAATTATATGAAGCTGCAGGATTATCGGTATCCCGGCAAATTCCGCTTGTCGATTGCGCCGCATGCCGAGCTGAAGTCGGTCAAGCTGCTCAAGCTGACGCTGCAGCCGATTGTGGAGAACGCCATTTTTCACGGTCTTGACGGCACGAAGCCGGTCATGGAGCTGGCGTTGACGTTCACGGTGACGGGCAATGAGCTGCGGATTACCATATGCGACAGCGGTGCGGGCATGGACGAAGCCACGCTTGGCCGGCTGCGCCAATCGTTGCTGGCGCCGGAAGCGCCGGCAGAAGACGGGGCAGGCGCAGCGCGCAGCGGAGGCATCGGCTTGCGCAACGTGAACGAGCGGCTGAAGCTGTATTACGGTGACGGCTGCGGGCTTGAAGTCGACAGCGAGCCGGGTGTCGGCACGCAGGTGCATATCCGGTTTCCATTGCAGGAGTAGAAGGAGGGCATCATGCTGCGTATTGTCATTACGGACGATGAGGAACGGATTCGGCAAGGATTGGCCAAAATGATTACGTCAGCCGGCGAGGACTACCGGATCGTCGGGCTGTTCGCGAGCGGACCGGAGCTGCTCGAACGGCTGGACGAGCTGGAATTTGATCTGCTGATTACCGATATCAAGATGCCGGCCATGAACGGCATCCGGCTGGTCGAGCTGCTGCATGAGCGGAGACCGGAGCTGCGGGCGGCGATTGTGAGCGGGTTCAGCGATTTTGAATATGCGCGGCAGGCGATCCGGCTGGGGGCCGTCGATTATTTGATCAAGCCGATCGACAAGGAGGAGTTGTACCGGCTGCTCGCCAAGCTGCGACTGGAGCTGGCCGACGCGCGCCGGCGCGACCGCGACCGGCTGCGCGAAGCGCTGCGCGCCGCGCTGGCGCAAGGCGCGGAAGGCCCGGCGCGCCAGCGTCTGGCGGCGCTGCTGCCTGCACAGCCGCTGAGCTACGGCTGCGCGGTCATCCGCTCCGAGGCGCCGCTGGCGGCGCTGCCGGAGCTGGACCTGGCGGCGTTCCAGGCGGACTTCCTGGAACTGGCCGCCCTCACGACGCATGAGCTGTGCGTCGTGTACGGGCTGGAGGCGCGGCATCCGCAGGAGCGCCTCGTGCCGCTCGGCCGGCTGCTGGCCGAGCGGGTCATGGACGCGCTGCCCGGCACGCTGGCCGCAGGCATTGCCGTCGGCGCCACGGGCGCCGACGATTGGCCGGCCTGCTGCCGCGAAGCGCAGCGCGCCAGCCGCCGGGCGCTGTACAGCCCGGCGCGCACGGACATCGCCGTCGCAGCGGAGACGGCGGAGAAGTCGATGCTCGCGGACGTACACGCGCGCATCGACAAGGAGCTGCGCCAGGAAGCGCAGGTGCTGGACGCGACCAAGCTGCTCGGCAGCTTGCGCGAGCTGTTCCGCGACCTGGCGTTGCTGCAGCCGGAGCTGGACGATATCGCAGCCTGCTGCGATAAAATCGTCTACATGCTGCAGCGCGAAATCGCCGAGTTTCCCGCTGCGCTGGCGCGCCGTTACGACGAAGGCGACTGGCTGGCCGAGCTGAAGCTGGGCCTGCGGCTGCGCACGATCGAGGCCCGCTTTGCTTCGATGATTCAGGAGCTGCTGGCCGACGTGCGCGAGGAGCGCGAACGCAGCGGCAGCCGTGTGATCGAGAAGGTCAAGCGGATGATCGAAGAGGAGTACAATCGCGATATCGAGCTGGGACGGCTAGCCGAGCGCGTCTTCCTGACGCCCAGCTATTTGAGCAAGCTGTTCAAGTCGGAAACCGGCGAAACGTTGACCGACTATTTGATCGGCATCCGCATGAGTCGGGCCAAGCAGCTGCTCAAGGAGCACGCGGAAATGAAGACGTATGAGGTCGGCGAGCGGGTCGGTTATAGCGACCCGGCTTACTTTAACAAAATTTTCAAAAAGATGGTTGGCGTAACGCCCAAGGAGTTCAAGGATCAGGCGCGGTAGCTGCAAGCAGCGGTCCGCGCGTTTCACCCGACAGTCGCGGCGCGGGCTGCGGGCAGGCTTTTGTGGCCTGCTTGCAGCCGCGTTTTTGTTTTTCCAAGGAGTACAAATGAAGACAAGAAAACGAAACCCACGACATTCAATTGACGATCGCTGCTCGCTATAATGGGGGTGTAAGCGATATCACGGTGACGATATCGGAGGACAAGATGAGGATAAGAACAGTCACAATGATCGTATTGCTGGCAGGGTTGGTCGGCTTGACAGGTTGCAGCGGAGGGAGCACGCTGACGCCGCCCGGAAAGGCGGACGCAGCCACTTCTGCGGCGGGGCGCGGCGGGCCGAAGGAAGGCGTCACGGGGCAAGGCGCTGGACAGGCGGAGGATGAGGTGCGCGGTACGGTCCGGTTCGTGACGAATCGGGTCGATCTGGTCAACGACGGCACCTACGACAAGTACGAAGCGGCGTTCAAGATGCGCTACCCCGCCGTAAACGATGTTGTTTTCGAGCCGATTGCCAATTATGAGAGCGATATCCGCATTCGGCTGACGACGGGCGAGGCCCAGGACGTGCTGCTGATTCCCGGCAATATCGCCCAAAGCAATCTCGGCGATTTTTTTGAGCCGCTGAATGATTTGGCCGGTGAGCTGGGGGACTTGTATTTCAAGGACATTCGGGCTTATCAGGGCAATACGTACGGTATCGTGTCCGGCGTATCGACGGAGGGCGTCGTGTACAACAAGCATGCGTTTGCCAAAGCGGGCATCGATGAAGTGCCGCAAACGCTGGATGCGTTTTATGAAGCCTGCCGCAAGCTAAAGGCGGCGGGTATGATCCCGATGTATATCAACTACGGAGCGCAGTGGCCGATGAAGCAATGGGGCGAAGGGCTTGCGTCGTACATGTCCGGCAGCCCTGACTATTTGAACAATATGTCCGGCACCGATACGCCGTTTCGCATCGACAACGCGTTCGGGCAAGCGCTGGGCATTGTGCGCACGCTGATCCAGCGTGGCTATGTGGAAAAGGATCTGTCCTCCAATCTCTGGGAGGCGTCCAAGCTGGAGGTCGCTTCCGGGCAAGCGGGCATGTATTTTCTCGGCAACTGGATCATTCCCCAATTGGTCAGCGCCGGCGCGTTTTCCGGGGACATTGGCTATTTCCCGATGCCCTACGACAATTCCGGCCGTTACTACGCTCCGCTTAACGCGGACTGGTTTTACGCCATCAGTAAAAGCAGTCCCAACAAAGCAGCGGCCAAGGCGTGGATTCGCTTTATGGTCGAGGACTCCGGCTTCGCCGAATCGGCCGGCTTTATCCCGCCGCAAAAAAACAGACAGCCGACGCTGCCGCAGCTCGACGAATTCAAATCGTATCATCCGACTTTTGTGGAGACGGTGGCAACATCCGGCGAGTGGAATGCCATCGGCAATAAAGCAAAGATCGATTTCTGGAGCGGCGGCTATATTCAAAAGCTCGTAGCCGCTCCCGACCTGAAGGCGGCGTTCGATGAGCTGAATGCGCGCTGGGCGGCAGCCCGCCGTCAGGTGCAGCAGCAAACGCCTTGACGCGCGGCGGCGAAGCAGGCAGCTCTGTGCTTGCCGCTGGTCGCTACTCAAAGGAAAAGGAAGAAGGGATGACATGTTTAATCTTAGCTACAAGACGCAGCGCAAGTTCATTCTGATCACATTTTTGGCGGTTCCGCTCGCCTTGCTGTTGACCTTTTCGTATTTCCCGGCGCTGAATCTGGTGTATTACAGCTTCCTGGACTGGGACGGCTTGACGGAAAAACGCTTTATCGGCCTGGCCAACTACGTCGAGCTGTTCTCCAAAGCCGAATATTTCGCCGTACTAAAAAACAACCTGTATTACTTCGTCGGAGGTCTGCTGCAAACAGCAGCCGCGCTGTATCTCGCCGTCGTGCTGAATGGCCGGCTCCGCGGACGGAACGGCTTCCGCGTCGTGCTTTTTTTGCCGTACATCATGCATAGCGTCGCGATCGTCTTCATGTTCCAGGCGTTGTTTAATAACCAGTACGGCACCTTAAACGCCTTTCTCGATTTGATCGGACTGGATTCCCTGCAGCATAACTGGCTGGGCGATCCCAAGACGGTGAACTATGCGCTGGCGTTTATCTCAATGTGGAAATACCTCGGGCTGAGCGTCGTGATTTTTCTAGGCGCCCTGCAGTCGATTCCCGGCGATTTGTATGAAGCCGCGCGGATTGACGGAGCTTCGCCGAGCCAGCAGTTCTGGTTCGTTACGCTCCCGAACATCCGCCGCGTGCTGGAGCTGCTGCTGCTGCTCAGCTTGACCGGCGCTTTGGAAGCTTTTGAAATCCCTTACATTATGATGCTGGGAGCGAACGGCACGCAGACGTTTATTATCGAAACGATTGACGTGGCTTTCAAATTCAAGCAGGTCGGGCTCGGCTCGGCGTTGGCCGTCGTACTGCTGGCGATCGTGCTGGTGTTTATCGCCGTTCAAAGATTGATTTTCAAAGGAGGAGACGACAAGTGAGAGAGGAATCGACCCGCAGCTTGATACTCAAATACGCCATCCTGCTTGTAGCGGCCTTCGTGATTTTGTTTCCGCCCTACACGGTGTTTATTACCGCGTTCAAGACGAAAGCGGAGTTTCTGCAAAGCCGGTTTGCGCTGCCGCAGGACTGGCTGCACCTGGATAATTTTAATTACATTTTCACCCGTACCAAGCTGCTGAGCACGGCGCTGCCGAACACCTTGTACATCATTGTCATTGCAGTCGCCGGCAATATTTTGCTCGGTACGATGACCGCGTACGCGCTGGGCCGCTTCGATTTCAAGCTGCGGAAGGTTATTTTGGGCATGTATTTGCTCGCTTCAGTCATTCCGCTGGTCACAACGCAGGTCGCAACCTTTTCCGTGATCAAGAGCTTGCATCTGTTCAACAACATTCATGCGCCAATTCTGCTCTATCTGGGAGCGGACGTCGTCTCGATCATTATTTATTTACAGTTCATCCGCAGCATCCCGTACACGCTGGATGAAAGCGCCATGATGGAGGGGGCATCGCTGTTCCGCATTTATTGGAACATCATTTTCCCGCTGCTGATGCCGGCTACTGTAACCGTGATGATTTTGCGCATCATCTACATTTACAACGACTTTTATATTCCGTTTCTTTACATGCCCAAGACGAGCCTGCAGGTCATTTCGACCTCGATTTTCGGCTTTGTCGGACCGAATGCAGCCAATTGGAACTATATCGCGGCGATGATCATTGTCATCTTCATTCCAGCGATCGTGCTGTTTCTGTTTTTGCAAAAATTCATTTATGCCGGCGTGACGCACGGTGCGGTGAAAGAATAAAAATTAGTTTTTGTTATCATAAAATAAGACAATAAATAAAAACAAAGTCCAATGTTTTTTGTGGGCGAACCCGTATAATTAGGTGGTGTAAGCGGTAACAAATTGCTGAACAAGATCAGCAGCCGCTTAACATAAAAACGTGTAGGGGGAGCATCACTCATGAAAAAAGTGTTTACAACCTTGCTTGCGGTAACATTGACATCTTCATTGCTTGCAGCATGCGGAAGCAAGACGGAATCGACAGACTCGTCCCAGCCGGCAGCAACCCAGGCGCCCGTCGCAACGGAAGCTTCGAAAGGAACCAATGACAACGTCAAGGGTAAAATTACGTTTGTCACGAACCGTACCGACCTGATTAACGACGGCACGTTCGATAAGTACAAGGAAGCGTTCAAAAAGAAATATCCCGGCGTTACCGACGTTGAATTCGAAGGCATCACCAACTATGAAACCGACGTGCGTGTCCGCTTGTCCTCCGGCGAAGCCGGCGACGTGCTGATGATTCCAAGCAATATCGCGCAAGCCGACCTCGGCAATTTCTTCGAACCGGTCAATGACATCGCCGACAAGCTGGGCGATCTGTACTTCAAGGACTACAAAGCTAACGCGGGTCAAATTTACGGTATCGTCTCCGGCGTATCGACCGAAGGACTCGTGTACAACAAGCAGGCGTTTGCCAAAGCGGGCATTACGTCGCCGCCCAAAACGCTCGACGAGCTGTACGCAGACGCCGAGAAGCTGAAAGGCGCAGGGATTACACCAATCTACATCAACTATGGCGCGCAATGGCCGCTGAAGCAGTGGGGCGAAGTACTGGCGCCATTCATGAGCGGCAACGCCAAATATCTCGACACGATGCTGGAAACCGACGAGCCGTTCAAGGTCGACAACGAGTTCGGCAAAGGCTTTACCATTGCCAGAACGATGATTGAGAAGGGCTATGTCGAGAAGGATCTGAACTCCAACGTCTGGGAAGCATCCAAAGGCGAAATCGCCAGCGGCAAAGCCGGCATGTACTTCCTGGGCAACTGGGTCATCAATCAAATCATCGGCGCAGGCGCCAAGCCGGAAGATGTCGGTTTCGTACCGTTCCCTTACGACAACAGCGGCAAGCTGAACGCTCCGTTGAACCCGGATTACTTCTACGGTGTCAGCAAAACGAGCAAAAACAAAGAGGTCGCTAAAGCGTGGGTTCAATTCATGGTCGAAGAATCGGGCTTTGTTGAATTGTCGGGCTTCATCCCGCCGCAAAAAGCGAAGCAGCCGGCTTTGGCTCAGCTGAAGGAATTCACCGAAGCGAAGCCAAACCTGATCGAAAGCGTTCCGACATCCTCGCGCTGGAATGAAGTGGGCAACCAAGCGAAAATCGACTTCTTCGGCGGCGGCTACATCCAGAAAGTGCTCGTGGCCAAAGACTTCCAAGCGTCGCTTGACGAGCTGAACAAAAGCTGGAAAGATGCCAGAGCGAAAGTGAAATAATCGTCCTTGCGACGAGCGGGCAAGACCAATTGCAAAGACAGATTATCGGATTACAGGTAATCTGTCTTTTTTGTACCAATATGGACCACGATCGGGAGGATGGAAGATGAAAAAAGGATCATGGCGTTCCGCAGCGGCGCGCTGGACGAGCGTATTGATGATTGCCGGGTTGCTGCCTGTACAAGCAACGCCGTTCAGCGTTTCGGCCGCAGCGGCAAGCGATCTGGTATTCGATTTCGAGGACGGCACGGCAATGGGCTGGGGCGCAGCGTGGAACGGCTCGGCGGGCGCAGTAAGTGCCAGCAGCGATGTGTCCGTCACGGATAATGCGTATGCGCTGGCTGTACCGGCTACATTCAGCAACGCCAATAACTGGGACAAGCTGGATATCGGCGTCTATCTGGACGAAGCGCACAATGCCGTGGATCTGGCGCTGTACAGCAGTCTGGATTTTGATCTCATGGTCCCGGTGGACGCCTTCAGCGGCACATTGGGCGTCAAGGCGGCGATGAACGATCCGGATTGGGCTGATATCGATGCCGCTTACGGACTCGACCCGGCAACGGCCGAACACACAACGATAGGCAGCACGGAATATGCGGTGTTTCATCGCAGCGTAAACTTCGACAATGTGGCCAATAAAGCGACGCGCAAGCAGCTGGTACTGGAAATTGCCGGACAAAATGCAGATTTTGCAGGTATGTTATATCTGGATAATGTCAAGCTGATCAGCAGCGGCGTTGACGGCGGGGAGCCGACGCCGACACCGCCTCCGCCGACGAAGGAGGCCCCGGCGACCGATTATGTGAAGCCGCAGGCCGGACAGGATTATACGTATTCGTTCGATACGAATAACAACGGCTGGTTTGACGATTGGGGCGGCGCGTTCAAAACGAACTTCCCGATCGTTTACAGCACCGATTTGGCTCAGCCGGGCAATCCGGGGGCGCTGCGTCTGAACGTCAATTATGACGGCTCCGGCTGGAATGAAGCGAACGCCAGCGTCTGGATGAGCGGTGCGGAAAATCAGAAATTCGATTTGACCGCTTACGAAAAAATCGCATTTGACATCTACATCCCGCTGTCGGCGCGCACGGCTTCGCCGAACGGCATTTTCAAAATGCGTCCGTTCCTCAACGCGAATTTTTACGGGTTTCACGATGTATACGATTATAAGCTGAGCGATTTGCCGGTGGTGACAATCAACGGCGTCTCGTACATGAAGCTGCACGCGGAGGAGCCGCTGGGCTCGCTGCCGCGGATGGACAGCGGCAAGCTGGGCATTACGTTCGCAGCCAACGGCATCGTGCATAACGGTCCGATTTATCTGGACGATGTGAAGCTGGAAACATACAAGGCGTTCAAGGGCTTCCTGTCTGCGCCCAAGCAGGCCGATATCGTGTCCGGCAGTGTGGCGCTGAGCGCCGATGTGATGGTGCCGCCAACGGCGTCGGTCGCATCCGTGAAGGTTGTGACGCCAAGCGGCGAGGTGCCGCTGACGTTGCAGGACGGCCACTATGTCGGCCAATGGGACAGCACGCAGGTTGACGACGGTTTTTACACGTTAAGCCTGCAGGTTGTCGGCAGTGACAATGAAACCAGTCATCAGGACATCGAGGTCCAGGTGAAAAATAGCGATACGGCCGTTTCCTGGACGGCGCCGACAGCCGGCAGCGCGCTGAGCGGTTCGTATGCGCTGAGTCTGAATATTACCTCCTCTGCGGGCGTGCAAACGGCCACGGTGGAATTGAACGGCACGCAGTTCCCGCTTGTGAATGCAGGAGGTCAGACGTATACGGCCCAGATAGATACGACCTTATTCGCTGATGGCGTATACACGCTGGTTGCCGATGTGACGGACGGCAATGGACAGACGACCACTGATTTTATCGATGCGGTTATTCAGAACGGCGCAGGCGTCAGCGGCTTTGTTACGCGCGACGGCGCGCAATTCAAGCTCGGCGGGGAGCCATACTATTTTGTCGGCTATAATACGTACAATCTTCCGTTCTTTTATCCGTCTGCTTCGGGCATGAATCAGAAAATCGTTACGTTTACGACCGACGGGCGCAGGCTGGAGAAAATCATTCCGGCCGGCACCAACTACAGCTTCGAGCAGCTGGTTGACCTCAACTTGACGGAAGCGCGCAAGCTGGGCATGACGGTTGTGCGCACATGGTTGTTCAATACCGACCTGACGAACGATCATTCCTATTACGTGGGCGACTACGCGCATTTCCGCGAGGAGCAGTTCGCGCGCTTCGACTATATTCTGGACAGCGCGAAGCGCCACGGCGTACGCGTGATGCCGACCTTGTCCAACTACTGGACCGACTACGGCGGCATCAAGGCGTATGCGACGGCGAACAATCTGCAATGGCTGGAGTTTTATACCAACCCGCAGCTCAAGCAGCTGTTCAAGGATTACATCCAGTATGCAACGAACCGTACGAATACGCTGACGCAGGTTGCCTACAAGGACGATCCGACGATTATCGCTTGGGATTTGATGAACGAGCCGCGGATGGATGCGAGCAGCGATACGTCGGCCGACCGTTCCCTGTTTGATCCAACAGGCGACAAACTGGGCGCATGGCTGGAGGAAATGGCCGCTTACACCAAATCGGTCGATGGCCACCATCTTGTGGCGGCCGGCGCTGAAGGTCATGGCTACGAAGGGTTCGGAAGCCGTACCGAGGGCTATGGCGACGACCCGATCCGCGTGCAAAATCAGCCGTCTCTGGATTTCATCTCGTATCACCCGTATCCGAATGAGCCTTGGGCCGATTTCTCGTATTTCAAGGCCGACAGCTTTGTCACGCAATTCGCCGCGGACAGCTTGCAAAGCGGCAAGCCGGTGCTGCTCCAGGAATGGGGCCTGCGCGCCACCGAGCCGATTACGAACGTGTCGGGCGTGCATGTGCAGCCGGATGATCCGACCTATGCTGCGGTGAAAAATGTCTGGTTCAAAACGCTGCTGGGCGATTTCCGCCGGGCCGGAGGCAGCGGCAGTAATCTGTGGATGTTCCAGGCGTATCAGATCCAGGACCGCGCTTATGCGCTGACGGCGTATTCGACGCCGGATATGGTCGATCCGGATCGGACGCTGCTGGAGATTATCGCGCGGGAAGCCAAGCTGACCGAGGCGCTGAGCGGCAAGGTGCGCTACAGCGATACGGCAAGCGATCCGCGTCTGGGCTACATCAATGAAGCCGATTATTTGGGCTACATGAGCGGCAGCGGCGGCAGCTTCCATCCGGGGGACGGCGTGACGGCCGGCGAGTTCGTGCAGATTTTGAAAAACGCCCGGCTGGCTGACGTTTCGTTCAGCTCCGCAGAGAGCGGCGCGTTGACGGTTAGCCAAGCAGCGGCGATTGCCGCTGCAGCGATCGGCATTCCGGCTCCGACGGCGCTGGCGCCGGCATTGGACGGAAGCCGGACGCTGACACGCGCCGAGGTTGCCGAGCTGACGGTCCGCCTGTGCGACGTGCTGCAAGCCGCGGGAGCGGACAGCGCGGCTGCGCCCTATACGCTGGACGCGACGGGGCTTGGCCATCTGCTGGCAGCGGCCTTGCTGCCGGGAGGACCGCTGACGGCGGTATACGCGCCGAAAACGGCGGGCTTGGTGAAGGCGCTGGCGATTGAGCTGGCGGCGCAAAAAGGCGCCAAGCTGGCGTTGTTCGAGGGCGACAAGAAGGTCGCTGAAGCGACGGCGACCGGCGGGCGGCAGACGTGGACGGTGCCGATCAGCGTGGGCGTTCACAAGAATCTGGCGCTCACGGTGACGGATGAGCTGGGGGATTTCAACAAGGTCTATTTGCCGGTGATGACGATTCGCCAAGCCGATGGCGCGGGCAGCACCAGCGGCGATGCCGGAGGTACAGGTGCCGGTGAAGCGGCTGGCAACGGCAACGTAACCGTTGTCTCGTCGCAGACACTGACCCGTCCGGTGGACGGCAAGGTGAAGGTGACGCTTGCTGCAGGCAGCGCCAGACTGTCATTGCCGCTGGACGCAGCGAAGCTGCTGGGCGACAGCAAGCTGGTCGTCGAACGCAGCGGCTTGTCGGCCGAATTGCCGTCGAGCGTGCTGGGTCGGCTGCAGCAGTTGGCCGCGCAGAACGGCCTGAAGAACGCCAGCATCAGCTTTGGCGTTGTGCCGGTCGACAAAGCGGCGCAAGCCGCGCTGCTGGAGCAGGCGGCGGCGGCTAGCGCGGCAGGCGTGAAGCCTGCGGGCGATATGTATGAATTTACGCTTTCCGTGACTGGCGAGGATGGCAGCGAGACGAAGCTGGGCTTGTTTGACGAGCCGCTGACGCTGCGCTTCCAGGTGGAGGCCGAAGCGGGAACGAATGCCGATTTGCTGGGCATTTACTATGTGGCTGACGATGGACATCTGGAATACGTCCGCAGCCGACGGGACGGCGATCAGCTGGTAGCGGAAGTGACGCATTTCAGCAAATACGCGGCGCTTTCCTACGAGAAATCGTTCGCCGATGTGCCTGCAGGGCACTGGGCGTCGGCAGCGATCCAGCGGCTGGCTGCCCGTCAGGTGCTAGACGGCGTCACGGTCGATCGCTTTGAGCCAGGCCGCAACGTGACCCGGGCCGAAGCAGCGGCGCTGCTCGTGCGGGCGCTTGGCTTGCCGGCTCCGGCTGACGCTCCGGCGTTCGCCGACGTGCCGGCCGGCGCGTGGTATGCGCCCGCGGTAGCGGCCGCCGCAGCGGCGGGGCTGATCGAAGGGCGCGGCGACGGCACGTTTGCGCCGGATGCGCCAATCAGCCGCGAAGAGATGGCTGCGCTGGCCGTGCGCGCGACCGGAGCGGCTGACGCCGCGGCCGGCAGCGCAGCCGCGCTGCCGGGCTACGCCGACGAGGCCGACATCCAGCCGTGGGCCGTGCGCTACGTGCAAGCGGCGTTCGCCCAAGGGCTGATGGAGGGCCGCGACGGCGGCCGGTTTGCGCCGCAGGCCGGGCTGACCCGCGCCGAGGCTGCCCAGCTGGCGCTCCGCCTGCTGGAGCGCTGAGCCGGGCCTCGCAGCGGCTGCGGGCCTGAGCGGGCGGCTGCGCCAACGATCCCAAAAAACTCCCGATCGCCAAACGGCGGTTCGGGAGTTTTTTGGTGTTGGCCGAGCGCGGGCATGCAGCGCAAGGGCCGTCACTATTTTTGCCAGAGCTCGATCAGTCGGCCCTCCGGGTCTTGGATCCAGATAAAGGAACCGAATTCCCCGGTTTCTTTGCCTCTGGCCAGCGGGACACCGAGCTGTTCGAGGTGCCGGAGCATGTCGTCGAGATTCTCAACCTGAAAATTTAACATCACTTGTTGTTCGGTCGGGAAGTAATCGTCGTTTTGGTCAAAGAAGGAAAAGGCCGTCTGGTTGTCTGCGGTGGGCTGGATCACGGTGCCGTTCCAGTTGTTGATGTCCAGCTTGAGCGTGTCACTGTACCATTGTTTGGTTGCTTCCAGGTTGCGGGTTCTCCAGAAGATGCCTCCGAAGCCTTTAATCATCGTTTCCAGCTCCTGTCGTTTATCAAATGTTTTCCGTAGAATTATTCGCGATGGGAGCGGAAGTTCCTCTATGATCGGCATTTTATACGCCAGACGGGCTGCTTTCCGGGGCTTCTGCAGGCTGCTGCTCAAGCCGTTCAAGCCGCTCGATCAGCTCCATGCAGGCCCGGCCGTTATGGTAAGGACATTTCCAGGCGTTCGTTTTCGGATCTTCCGGGTAGATGTTGCCCTCCCGGCTGACCCGCCAATACCATTCGCCGTGCTCGCGATCCTTGAGCGCCGTCAGGATGAAACGCCACGTCCGCAGCGCCGCTTCGGCGTAGACGCGGTTTCCGCTCCATTGATAGGCGTTGAAAAATCCGACGACGGCTTCCGCTTGCGGCCACCAGAGCTTGTCGGTGTCCAGCCCGCGTCCGGGCTCGCGCTCGTGGAACACGCCGCCGTCAACATCGACGCCTTCCGCCAGCGTGGCTTGCGCCATACGCAGCGCCGTGCGGCTTGTATCGCGCGTCAGCTCCGCGTCGCCGAGCATCTCGGCGGCTTCGCAAAGCAGCCAGCTGCCCTCGATGTCGTGCCCGTAGGACTCGATGGCGGACAACGGCTGCCACGCCGCATCGAAAAACAACACAAAGCGCGACGTCTTTGGATGCACGATCCGCTCCTGCACGATGAAGACCAGCATCGTCAACTGGCGGCGCAGGGCGTCATTCGGCCAGACGCGATACAGGCAGGTATACGCTTCAAGCATGTGCAAATGGGCATTCATCGATTTGTCGACGACATAGGGCCGGCCGGAATCGTGCAGGCGACGCGTGACCGGGGTATGCGTCCAATCGCGGGCAAACACTTCCAGGTAGCCGCCGTGCTCGACATCGGCGCAGCGCTGCTCCAGCAGCTCGAACAGCGAAATCGCCGCGTCGAGCGCTCCGGGCTTGCCGAAGGCGCGATAATATTCGGACAAGCCGTACAGCGCAAACGATTGCCCGTAAATGCGCTTGTCCGGTACGCTGGGCGTGCCGTCGGCATGCAGCTCCCAGTAGTAGCCGCCGTGCAAGCGGTCACGAAAGCTCGCTTCCAGATAAGCAAACGCACGGTCGGCGAACGCGGCATAACGGGCGTCGGGCTTCAGGCGGTATGCGGCCGAGAACGTCCAGAGGATGCGGGCGTGCAGCACAAGCGCCTTGGGCGCGTCGGGAACCGGCTGGAGCGGATAACGGATGGTCCCGATAAAACCGCCGTGCGCATCGTCTTGCACGTGCGTTAACCAAAATGAAAGCAGGCTGTCCAGCTCGCGCTCTGCTTCCATACGCAGAGCGGGAAAATGAAGTCCCATAAATATTCCTCCTTGTTATGATAACAAAATAACGATAATAAGGGGTTTTTCAGGATTTTGTTAGCGGAAATAGCGCGATTTTAAGCTTTTTTCGAGAATGAAAACGTATTCGTTGCTGATCTTTCGAGTTTTTGTTATGATCAAATTAAACTAACGAAATGATAACATGCACAGCGAGGAGAGGACAACCATGAATTGGAAATATGGACAGGTGAACGGAATGACTTGGGGCTGGACGGGGGCGCGCGGCACGTGGGGGTGTGCGGAAGCCGACCGCTCGATGGAGGAGATGGCGAAGCTGGGCGTTGATTGGGTGACGCTGGCTTTTGCGGCTTATCAGGATCACCCGCAGGCGACAACCATTCGCTACGAGGAGGCGCCGACGATTACAGACGACGAGCTGCGCAGGGCGATTGCCAAGGCGCGGGAGCTGGGGATGCGGATTTGCCTGAAGCCGATCGTTAATTGCAGCAACGGCGTGTGGCGGGCGCATATCGGTTTTTTTGAGCAGGATGTGCCGGGTGAGCCTTCATGGACGGAATGGTTCGCGTCCTACGAGCGGTTTATGGAGCATTATGCGCGCATTGCGGAAGAGGAGCAGGTTGAGTTGTTTGCGGTTGGCTGCGAAATGGTGCAGATGGACCGTCGCGAAGCGCAGATTCGGGCGATGATTGCCAAAGTGCGCAGCGTGTACAGCGGGCTGATTACTTATAATTGCGACAAATATCAAGAGGACCGGATCGGCTGGTGGGATGCGGTTGACGTGATTTCCTCCAGCGGATATTATCCGACCGGGACATGGGAAGCGCATTTGGCGCGGATCCAATCGGTGGTGGATGCGTATGGCAAGCCGTTTCTGTTTTTGGAGGGCGGATGTCCAAGCCGCGAGGGCGCCAGCTTGCGGCCAAACGACTGGAGCCTGGCCGGTGCAGCCGATGAAGAGGAGCAAGCCCGTTATTACGAGGAAGTGTTCCGGCATTGCCAGCCGCAGAGCTGGGTGCTCGGCTTCATGTTCTGGGATTGGCCGGCCCGGCTGTATGCCCCCGCCGATGCTGCGGCGAACGACGATTACTGCATTTACGGCAAAAAGGCCGCGGAAGTCGTCTCCCGCTACTACCAGAGCCGCTCCTTGATCGGCTAGAGCGACCGGCGCGCCCAGCGCGCCCGGCAGGCAAACGTGCAGCGCCGGATGACAGCGCGCAGCCGGATGTGCGCAGGCAGCCGGGCAGCGCCTAGCAGCACAAGCTCTGGCGCAGCCTGGCGTTGTGTCTCGTGGCCTGCGCTACCGCTAGTCGGCTTGGCCGATGCCGGATGCCCGGCACGTTTGCAGGATGCTGCGTATCGTAGCGGCTGCTCCTGCCGGGCAACGGACGACGAGCACGACGTCGAAGCGCGGGGAGTTGGCTTTGCGCTGCTTGCGGGAGCGCGTGACGAGCAGGTCAAGGATGAAGCCGGCAAGCGCTCCGGCAGCCAGACCGGCCAAGCCGCTAAGAATCGGCCCCGCGGCCAGGCGAAAGCCGAGGCAGGCGGCAACGACCGCGCCGACGGTCGCCAAGACGGCCGACAAATCGAGCAGGCTTTGCCCGTCAGAGCGATGAATCGTATCGAACAGCCGGACAGAAGGCGCAACCGGCTCCAGCGCAATGGCGGTCATATCGGATTCGGCGATGCCGGCTTCGCGCAGCTGCATGATCGCCAGCTCAAGCCAGTGGGATTGTTCAAAGGAAGAAACCAGATGCATAACGGGCTACTCGCTTTCCTTGGTTTGCAGCAGGGAGTCGAGGCGACCTTGGCAGGAGCGGCGCAGAAACTGGCGCTGCTCTTTTTTGTAGAGCTTGTTTTGCTCGGTAGCCGTCAACTGTGCGTCATAAGCTGCAAAGCAGTAGATCGAAGGCAGGAACAGCGACCATTCCGGATTCATCCGGCCGGTTGGCAACGTCCAGGGCTCGGACAGCAGCTCGTACAGGCATTCGGCGAAGCCGGAATAGATGGAAATCGATATCGTACAGACGATGAGAAAGAAGCCGGTCGGGATTTTATGCAAATACAAATGCCCGAGTCCCGGAAACAGCAGCGACCAGCAAGCGGCCAGCCACGGATGCCGGCGGTCGAGATAGTTCAGCGCCATGCCCGTCATTTTGAACGGTACAATCGGCGCTTGCTCGTAGTCGGCCAGCCGGCAAATATTGTTAAGATCGACGGTCTGCCGGTAGCTGTCCCAAATCGCATGGATGTAGACCGGGATGTACAGCAGCGCCCACTTCATATGGAGCGTTTGCTTGGCCTGCTCCAGACGTCCGGTAAACGACAGCACCATCGCTTCGTTAATATGAGCGTTGGCATTGATGAAAATTTCCCAGAGAATCAAAATAAAGCCTTTCACGTGAATGCC
Source organism: Paenibacillus athensensis (assembly GCF_004514475.2). Classification (GTDB taxonomy): domain Bacteria; phylum Bacillota; class Bacilli; order Paenibacillales; family NBRC-103111; genus Paenibacillus_AL; species Paenibacillus_AL athensensis. The sequence goes on from NZ_MYFO02000004.1 coordinate 181,517, forward strand.
CAGCAGCAGATGCCCAAAGCCGGGCAGCGCAGCCGACCACCAAGCGGTAATCCACGGATTGCGACGATGAATGATATTGCTGTTGATCGTTTCCGTGAAGGAGTTGTAGCGCCGGTACGCACGCGTAGCGTCGGTGTTGTTCATGCCAAGATCAGCTCCTCATAGCGGCTGCGTTCCCGCTTGCGGTCAGCTGTTAGTTTGTTCCATTGGTCGGCGATTATGCGCAGGCTACTCGACTTTGGCCCCGTAGGCTCGCAGGAAAGCGACAGCTTGCGTTGCGTCCATGCGCGCGCCCTGCACGTTCACGGCTTTGAAGTCGATGCCGTCCATCACGGCTCCGCGCAGGTCCGCGCCCTTGAGAACGGCTCCGGCCAGCTGGGCCCGCTCCAGATCGGCCTTGCGCAAATCGGCCTTCTCCAGCTCCGCTCCGCTAAAGTCCGCTTCGACAAAGCGGATGCCGCGCAGGTCCTGTTTGACGAGCCGGGCGTGGCGCAGGTTGACGTAAGACCAGTCGCCCTGCTGCATGGTGATGCCATCAAGCTTCGCTTTGGTGAAGTCGGAGCCGGTCATTTTGCACAGCTCAAATTTGGCCACAAACAGATTCGCTTCGTGAAAACGGCAGTTGACAAACGCTGTTTCCCGGTGCACCGAGCCGTTCAGCTGCGCGCCGGCAAAATCGCATTCAGCGAACCGGCAGCCGGACGTATGGATTTCATCGAGCTGCGCGCCGATAAACCGGCAGCGCGTGAAGGTACAGCGGGTCAGCTCCCCGTAACGCAAATCCTTATGACTGAAATCGACATCTTCATACGTTTGATCGATGTAGGTATACATGAGGAACCAGCTCCTATGCCAAAAAATAGGCGGTACGAATCGCGCCTGCTTATTCGACTATAGCCGTTTCACTGCGGGCTGACAACCTGCGGGTCCTGTGTGTGGCTTGGCCAAGCGTTTGCGGGCCGGGCAGGCGCAACCGGGGGCCGGTCCGGCAGATGTCCGCCGGTCTGCCGGTTCTGCAGGCGTCCGCCGGTACTGGTGCCGGGGCCGATGTGGCATACGGCATACGGTGGCTGCCCGCAGGCTTCGCAGCAGAAGCCCTTGCCGCGGGTCGCTATGCGCCGCCGCGTATGCCGCTGACAGCGAGCATGTACATGCGCATCGCCTGTGCGCCGTCGAGCAGCCATGCGCGGTAATCGCGCTCGGCCGCTGCATGCTGCTCGGCTGTCGTGAAGCCGTCGCGTGCCATTTGCGGTCCGCGGCTGCTGGCGGTATCCGCCCATACGCCGAGAACGGCGGCAAAATCGCTGCGGCTGCGCTCGCTTTCTTCATGCTGCGGCCAGACGGTCAGCTCGCGGACGCCGCAAGCTGCAAGCAGATCGGGCAGCCGGTCGGCAATCGCGTTGTCGAAGCCGGCGTCGGCCCGCCACTGCAAATACGCGGCGTAAAAGATCGCCATGCTGGCCGGAGGCTGCGGCGTCCAGGCGATTTTCTCATGATTGTAATCGGCAATCATTATCTGGCCGCCGATGCGGACCGCACCAAGCAGCGCAGCGAGCGCCCGCTCAGGCTCGGCCAGCCAGACGAAAAGCCGCGCGGCCGTGACGAGATCGAACTGCTCCCGGTAGGCGGACAGCTCATAGACGTCCTCGACAGCGAAGCTGAGACCGGGCACGTCGCCGTGAAGCTGTCGCGCGCGTTCGATCAGCTGCGGGCTGCTGTCGATGCCGAGCACCCGGCCCTCGGGGCCAACGGCTTCGGCAATGCCGCGTGTAATGGCGCCGGTGCCGCAGCCGGCGTCAAGCACGGTCATGCCCGGCCGCAGCAGGTCGGCAAGCCGGGGAAAGGACCGCTCCAGCGAGCGGGCGTCGAGCACATCGGTCAGCTTGCCGGTTAATGCTGCACGCTGTTGGGCGATACGATGATCCATGCTAACTCCTCCTTGGTCAAAGCCGTTAGGGTGCTTCCATCGTAAAGTGGATTGATATATTGGTCAAATATATAAAATAAATAAATTTGATAGTTATTTCCTATGAGGACCTTCGCTACTTTCGCGGGCCGACCGCCCTACTACCGGCTAACGGCAAAGAAGCGCACTGCCGGCCGGCAGTGCGCTTCTTTTTTATACCATAATTTTGCAAATGTCGTTCGTGAATTCAACCGGGTCCTGAATCGGCAAGCCGTCGATCAGCAGCGCCTGATTGTACAGCAGCGCCGTGTACAGGTTCAGCTTCTCCTTATCCTTGGCGAACGCGTCCTTCAGCGAGCCGAACACCTCGTGGTTGACGTTGATTTCCAGCACCTTGCTGGCTTTGACGTTGCCGCTGTTTGGCATGGCGTTCAAAATTTTCTCCATCTCGATGCTGACCTCACCTTCGGCCGACAAGCAGACCGGATGCGATTTCAGCCGCTTGGACGCTTTGACCGCCGTGACCTTGCCCGCGAGCAGCTCGGCCATATGAGCGAACAGCTCTTTGTTTTCTTCCTTGTCCGCTTCGGCATTGGCGTCGGCGTTGTCGGCTTCAATGCCCAAATCGCCGCTGGAGACCGATTTGAATTCCTTGTCCTTGTATTTCATCAGCACTTGAATCGCAAATTCGTCGATATCGTCGGTGAAGTACAAGATTTCATACCCTTTATCCGCAACCAGCTCGGTTTGCGGCAGCTTGTCGATCCGTTCGATCGATTCGCCCGAGGCGTAATAAATGTACTTCTGCTCTTCCGGCATGCGCGACACGTATTCGTCGAGCGACACGAGCTTTTTCTCGTGCGAGGAGTGGAACAGCAGCAGGTCCTGTAGCACATCCTTGTGCGTGCCGAAATCGCTGTACACGCCGAATTTCAGCTGACGGCCGAACGCTTTGAAGAACTGCTCGTATTTCTCGCGGTCGTCTTTGAGCAGGCTTTGCAGCGCGCCTTTGATTTTGCTGGAAATGTTTTTGGCAATCAGCTTCAGCTGGCGGTCATGCTGCAGCATTTCGCGGGAAATGTTGAGCGACAGGTTCTCCGAATCGACCATCCCTTTGACAAAGCTGAAATAGTCCGGCAGCAGGTCGCTGCATTTGTTCATGATCAGCACGCCGTTGGCGTACAGCTCCAGCCCTTTTTCGAACTCCTTCGTGTAGTAATCGAACGGCATGTTCTCGGGGATGAACAGGATCGCCTGATAAACCACCGCGCCGTCTGCGCTGACATGAATGTGCTTGAGCGGCTTGTCGAAGCCGTAATGCTTTTCCTGATAAAAGTTTTCGTAGTCCTCGTCGGTCAGCTCGCTTTTGTTCTTGCGCCAGATCGGCACCATGCTGTTGACGCGTTGCTCTTCCATGACTTCCTCGAACTCGTTGTCGGCGCCTTCCTTCGGCCGCTGGCTGCTGACCTCCATCTTGATCGGATAGCGGATGAAGTCGGAATATTTTTTGATGATCGCTTTGAGACGGTACGTTTCGAGAAATTCATCGTAGCTGTCGTCTTCGGTGTTTGCTTTGATGGTCAAAATAATGTCCGTACCGACCGTCGCCTTCTCGCTGGGCTCGATCGTGTAGCCGTCTGCGCCTTCGGATTGCCACTTGTACGCCGTATCGCTGCCGAGCGCCCGGCTGATGACCGTGACCACGTCTGCGACCATGAAGGCCGAATAGAAGCCGACGCCGAATTGGCCGATAATGTTGTGGCCGTCCTTGGCTTCGTTTTCCTTCTTGAACGAGAGGGAGCCGGATTTGGCGATAATGCCGAGGTGGCTTTCGAGCTCGTCCTTCGTCATGCCGATGCCCGTGTCGCTGATCGTCAGCGTGCGCGCGTTCTTGTCGGCTGTCACTTTAATGAAGTAGTTATCTTTATCGAAAACGAGCGAGTCATCGGTCAAAGCCTTGTAATAAATTTTGTCGATGGCGTCGCTGGAGTTGGAAATCAGCTCTCGGAGGAAAATTTCCTTTTGCGTGTAAATGGAGTTGATCATCATTTCCAAAAGTCGCTTGGATTCGGCCTGGAATTGCTTCTTTTCCATATCAAAACATTCTCCTTTCAGATGGGGCTCGGTCCGCCCGTGTTAGCACTCGAAGTGAATGAGTGCTATCCCTTTATTTTTTATAACATTCCTGAAATTTGATGTCAATATCCGGCAGGGCGGAAGCCGGACACTTTGGGCAAGCCGAAGCCGCTTGCAGCAGGAGGGGGAAGTGTTTTTAATGGAAAAAAACGGGGGAGATCGTCTTTTGTAAGCTGGATTACAGAAGCGGGCATCGGGATGTGATACATTGAAAGAGCTGAAAGGGAGTCGACGATTAGCCCGGACCGCATATTCATGGAACCCGAAAGGATGAATGATGATGACGCTTACGCAAATGCTTCAGGAGGCCAAGGCGCAATTTGTGGCCCAAACGCCGGCCGATATTCATATGGAAATGTTTCGGATGATTCGCGAGCAGCAGCAGGCAGGCATTGCCAGCGGCTTGGCTGAGGGGACGAAGGCGAAAGATTTCGTGCTGAAAAATGCGCTCGGTCAGGAGATTTCGCTGTATGAGGAGCTGTCGAAGGGGCCGGTTGTGCTGACGTTTTACCGTGGGGGCTGGTGCCCGTTTTGCAGCATGCAGCTGCGCGCCTACGAGAAGGCGCTGCCGGAAATTCAGGCGCTGGGGGCGCAGCTGCTGGCTATCAGTCCGCAAAGTCCCGACAATACGCTGTCGCAAGCGGAGAAGGAGCAGCTTTCCTTTCAGGTGCTCAGCGATACGAACGGGCTGGCGGCGGTGAAATATAACGTGCTGTATGACGTGCCGGATTATATCCGCAGCATCATGGAGCATAAGTTCGGTCTCAATTTGGCTGAATACAATGCGACGAACCGCTGGATTTTGCCGGTGCCGTCCACGTTTATGATCGATGAAAGCGCAGTGATCCGTTCGGCTTACGTGAACCCGGACTTCATGCAGCGAATGGACCCGGACGACATTGTGGCCGAGCTGAAAAAGCTGTAAGCGGACGATGAAACAGGTGACCGTATACATTAGCGACGGCTGCGTGGCTTGCGAGGAAACCATCGCGTATTTGCAAAGCCGCGGCGTCGCGCCGGCGATCCGCAATATCGCTGCCGGCAGCGATGTCTGGAAGGAACTGCTGGCGCTGGGCGGGATTGCTACGCCGCTGCTGGTCATTGGCGGAACGGTGCTGCATACGTTGAACAAGCGCGTAGTCGATCAATTGCTGGAGGAGGATGCGGGTGAATAGGCTGGCGTATTTGTCGCAAATCAGCATCTTTGAGGCGATGCCGCTGGAGGAATTGCTGGAGATGGACCGGCTGAAAGCGATCGATCATTTTCGTCACGTGCCAGCGCATACGGTCGTGCAGACGCCGGAGACGGAGCGCGAAGGTCTGTTTTTCGTTAAGGAAGGCAAGCTGCGGCTGTATAAGCTGCATCCTGACGGCCGGCAGTTTACGCTCGGCATTTTATCGAAGGGCAATCTGTTTGGCGAACTGGAGTCGTTTTCTCTGGGCACGCGGCGGGTGTATATCGAGACAATGGAGCCTTCGTTCCTGTGTTCGATGACGGACGCGCAGCTGGAGCGGGTGCTGCTCAGCCGTCCCCGCTTGGCGCTGAAGCTGCTCAAGGCGCTGAGCGACCAGCTCAAGGAACGCGACGATCGGCTGGAGCAGCTGGCGTTCAGCGATTTACGCGGCCGCGTTATCCATCTGCTGACGACGCTGGCGGCGAGGTTTGGCGCGGCTGGCGATGACGGCTACGTGGCGATCGATTTGCGGCTATCCCATCAGGAAATCGCCAACATGCTTGGCGCGACGCGGGAAGCGGTCAGCGTGGTTATGCGCGAGCTGGTCAAGGAAGGCCGGATTCGCACCGGCCGGATGAGCGTGGCGCTGGCGCTGGAGGCTGGGCCGGAGCTGGCGTTGCAGCCGCAATCGCAGGATGCGGATGGTTGAACAAGGAGGCACCTCTTGACGGAGGTGCTTTTTTATTTCCATCCAGCTGAATATGAAAGCCTTTCAGAAGCGTGATTGTTTTAAGGAGGATTCGGGAAGGGGGAGGTCGAAAAATGAGAGTATGGCGTATGATCATAGCAATTGCGCACAGCTCTGTTAGCGTCGCTATTGCCGTATCAAAATTTATTTGTATATGGAGGCACCGACAACTCATGAGGAATTCACGATCTACTGGAAAATTACTGCGAATGCTGCTGGCTTCCTTGCTGATGCTGGCCATTGTATGGCCGGTGCACGTTGAAGTGGCTTCGGCGGCAACCAATCTTGCCAACCTGCTGGCCAATCGTCAGCTGCACCGGGCGGTCACAATGGCCGACGGCAAGGTAATGGTGACCGGGGGCAATGACGGTATCACAGATACCGCCACGACGATGATTTATAATCCGACCAGTAATACGTGGGCGTATGGAGCGTCTATGAGTACACCGCGATTCAGCCACGCTGCAGTTTTGCTGCATGACGGCCGGATTATGGTTATGGGCGGCAACAGCTTTAACGACGGCACACTGAAAACTTCTGAAATTTATGATCCGATAACGAGTACCTGGAGCGCAGCGGCACCGCTTTCCGTAATGCGTGCTGCTCATGCCGCTGTAACATTGCCGGACGGACGCGTGTTGGTCGCCGGCGGCAGCGACGATAACGGGCAGGACCTTGCTACCACCGAAATCTACAATCCGACGACCAATACCTGGTCCGCGGGCGCTATCATGCCGCAGACCCGCAAGGAATTTGGCCTGGCGCTGATGGGCAACGGCAAGGTGTTGGCTTCGGGCGGTACGGTGAACGGCACGATGTCCAATACCGCGTTGATCTACGATCCGGCTTCGGACAGCTGGTCGTCTGCGGCAAACATGCCGGCAGGGCGGTATGTTCATGGCTCGACTACGCTGGAAGACGGACGGGTGACGGCAGTCGGCGGCTTTGATCCGACCTACTCGCCGCTGACCAGCACCATTATTTACGATCCGGAAGACAACACCTGGACGAGCGGACCTGCGATGAACGTAGGTCTCATTGTGCCAGAAGTCGTGCTGCTGCAAAGCGGCGACGTATTCGTGGCAGGTGGGTCGGGCAATTCCGGGCCTACCAATCATAGCGAAACGTACCACCCGACGCCGCGCACTTCGATGCCGCAGCCAAGCGTTGCTGCTGGAGCGGTGTCGCCGGGTACGAACATCTCGCTGACTACGTATGCGTCCGGCACGACGATCTACTATACGACGGACGGCAGCACGCCAACGACGTCCAGCACCGTATATAGCGGAGCGATTACCGTAAACGGAGCGATGACGATCAAAGCGATTGCCAATCGCAGCGGCTGGGGAAGCAGCCGTGTAATGACAGCCGCGTACACGCTGAACCTTCCGTCTGCAGCTAAGCCGACAGCTTCTCCGGCCGGCAGCGAGGTTGCGCGCGGCTCGACAGTTTCGCTGACAACCGGAACGGTCGGGGCGGACATCTACTATACGACGGACGGCAGCACGCCTACTGCGTCGAGCCAGCATTACTCGAGCCCGATCGCCGTCAACGTTGCGATGACGATCAAGGCGATTGCGATCATGTCGGGCTATGTCGACAGCGCTGTGATGACCGAAGCCTACACGCTGCAGCCGACCAAGCCGGATGCGCCGAACGTGACTGGCGTTACGCCGGGCGATAGCTCTGCCAGCGTTGCGTTCACGGTCGCTTCGGACGGCGGTCAGCCGATTACCTCGTATACAGTAACGGCTGAACCGGGCAGCATTACAGCTTCCGGCACAAGCAGCCCGATTAACGTCACCGGTCTGACGAACGGCACGGCTTACACGTTTACCGTGACTGCTACCAACTCTGTCGGCACCTCGGACGCTTCGGCAGCTTCGGACAGCTTCACGCCGGCCGGCGTGCCGGGCGCGCCTACGGCGGTTACGGCTGATGCCGGCAACGGCCAAGCGACGATTTCATTTACAGCGCCTGCCAATACTGGCGGCAGTACGATTACCGATTACACGGTCATGGCGTCTCCGGGCGGGGCGACGGCCAGCGGAACGTCCAGCCCGCTGACAGTTACCGGACTGACCAATGGCACCTCCTACACCTTTACCGTAAAAGCGACGAATACCGCGGCCGTTTCGGCGGCTTCCGATCCGTCGAATGCCGTGACGCCGATGACGGTTGCCGGCGCGCCGACGGGTGTGAGCGCTGCATGGGGCAATGGCCAAGCTACGGTATCCTTCACGCCTCCGGCCGATAACGGCGGCAGCAGCATCACGCAATACACCGTAACGGCGTCTCCGGGCGGCGCGACGGCCAGCGGAACGTCCAGCCCGCTGACAGTGACGGGGCTGACGAACGGCACGGCTTACACCTTTACCGTGACAGCGACGAATGCGAAGGGGGATTCGGCGGCCTCTGCGGCATCCACAGCCGTAACGCCGGCCACTTCGCCACAGCCGCCAACGAACGTTGTGGCAACGCGCGGCGACACGCAAGCGACGGTGTCGTTCAGCGCGCCAGCCGATAATGGCGGCGGCAGCGTAACGCAGTACACCGTAACGGCGTCTCCGGGCGGAGCGACGGCTAGCGGAACGTCCAGCCCGCTGACAGTGACGGGCCTGACGAACGGCACGACGTATACGTTTACGGTAACGGCTACCAATATCGCCGGTACCTCCGGCGATTCCGCACCTTCGGCCGGCATTATCCCGGCAGCTGTACCGGGAGCTCCAACCGGGGCAACAGTTACCGGAGGCGAAGGTCAAGTTGATGTCGCATTCACCGCACCAAGCAGCGACGGCGGCAGCCCGATTACGGGCTACACGGTAACGGTATCTCCCGGCGGACGTACGGTAAGCGGCGCAAGCAGTCCGATTACCGTAACGGGCCTGGATTACGGCGTGGCATACACCTTTACGGTTGCTGCCGTAAGCGATGCCGGCAGCTCGCCAGCTTCCACAGCCACGTCGCCTGTTACGCTGACTACGAAGCCTGAGGCACCAACGAGCGTTTCGGCGGAAAGAGGCAACGCTCAAGCGACCGTGTCGTTCACGCCTCCGGCGTTTATCGGCGGCACGCCGATTACCGGCTATACCGTAACGGCTTCGCCGGGCGGAGCCACGGCGGAAGGGGCGGCCAGCCCGCTCGTCGTCACGGGACTTCAAAACGGCACAGCCTATACCTTTACGGTAACGGCGAAGAACGCAGCCGGCACCTCTGTTGCCTCAACGCCATCGGCAGCCGTTACTCCGGCGACTGTGCCGGGCGCGCCGACCAGCGTTATCGCTTCTGCGGGCAATGGCAAAGCCTTGGTGACATTCAAAGCGCCAACCGATAACGGCGGCAGCGCCATTACGAGATATACGGTCACAGTGCAGCCTGGCGGCAAAACCGTCACGGGAGCGAAAAGCCCGATTGTCATTCCGGCGCTTAATAACGGTACGCCTTATACGTTTACGGTAGTAGCTGAAAATATCGCAGGCAGCTCCGCAGCCTCCGACGCATCGAAGGCTGTCACGCCATCGGTGCCGTCCAGTTCGTCCGCTCCCGTCGTTGTGGAGCAGCCGAGCGCGGATGCGATCATAAACGGCACCCCGGAAAACATCGGCAAGCTGAAAACGACGGAAGACAATGGCCGCACCGTCACGACCGTCGAGGTTGACGAGACGAAGCTGACGGACAAGCTGGCTAATCTGGAAAAAGGCACGGTCATCACGATTCCGATCTCAGCCGGATCGGATGTCGTATCCGGCGAATTGAACGGCCGGATCGTTCAAAGCATGGAAGAGAAATCGGCGGTTGTCGAGATCAAGACGGATACCGCTTCCTATGCGCTCCCTGCGCAGCAGATCAACATCGGCAGCCTGGCCGCCAAGTTCGGCGAAGGTACAGAGCTTCAGGATATCAAGATTCGCATTGAAATCGGCGTACCCGGAGCGGAGACCGCCAAGGCTATCGAGCAGTTGACCGGCTCGGGACAGCTCCAGCTTGCCGCTCCTGCGGTCCAATTTAACGTCAGTGGTACGTACAACGATCAGACGGTGCAGATCGACCGCTTCAACGCCTATGTGGAACGGACGATTGTCATTCCGGAAGGCGTGGATCTGTCCACGGTTACAACGGCTATCGTCATCGATGAAAACGGTACGGTACGCCACGTGCCGACCCAAATCATCGAGGTTGACGGCCGCTATTACGCACAAATCAATAGCCTGACCAACAGCACCTATGCGGTCGTGCAACATTCACTGGCTTTTGAGGATGTACAAGGTCATTGGGCGCAAGCCGCAGTCAACGATATGGGCTCCCGCATGATTCTTAGTGGCGTGGATGACCGGAACTTCCTGCCGGAGAACCCGATCACGCGCGCTGAATTCGCGGCGATGCTGGTTCGCGCGCTGGGTCTGAAGCCAGATGCGTCCGGCGCTTCCTTTACCGATGTAAACGCAGCTTCCTGGTACGCGGGCTTTGTCGGGACGGCCGTCGAATACGGCCTGATCGATGGCTTCGAGGACGGTTTGTTCCATCCCGAAGCGACCATTACCCGCGAGCAAGCGATGGTCATGACAAGCAGAGCGCTGCGTTTGACCGACGGCGCCGTTTCGCAGCTCGATGCCGCACAGGTGCAAGCCGTGATTGCCGGCTTCAGCGACGGAGGCAATACCGGCGCTTGGGCCGCTGGGAGCATCGCACAGCTGGTGCAGCGCGGGCTGATCGTCGGTGGAGCAAGCAACGAGCTTGCGCCTAAGGAGCAGATTACACGCGCGCAAGCGGCTGTGATTGTACAGCGGCTGCTGCAGCAAGCCAAATTGATCTGACGGTTGTCTGTGAAGAAAGACCCTGAAATGAAGGAAGCTCGTGAATAAGAAATGGCCGGTGCAATCTCCGTGATTGCGCCGGTTTTTTTTATGCCAGCGGCAAGTTTAAGTTTCCGTTAGTTCTTGTCGGTTTAGCGGCAAAGCGATCTTCAAATTCGTTCGCCGACAATGAGTGGGGTATAATGGAAATGTGCTTGACTATTTCAAGAGGAAGAGGTTCGCTTATGTTATTGTTAAAAGGTCAACGAGCTGACGTAACGAAGGGACGCAAAACCGATATGCTGGAGCTGCGGTTTGAATGGACAGCGGCACATGCGGCGCTGGACGTCGATGCGTCATGCTTTGTGCTGTCCGAGCAGGGGCGATGTGAGCGCGATGAGGATTTTGTGTTTTATGGTCAGCCGGCCGCGCGCGCGGGGGCGGTGACGCATAGCGTTCTGGCCGGCGGCAATGCCGCTGCCAGCGAAAAGGAAGCCATTTGTGTGCGGTTGTCGGATTTGACTGACGATGCCGCGCGGATTGCTTTTACAATCACGATCCATAACAGCGCCGAGACCGGTTGGACGATCAAGGATTTGCGCGATTTGCAAGTGCGCGTGTGCGATGCCGAACGCGGGGAGGAATTGCTGCGCTTTGCGTTTGGCGGCGATTTGTCGCAGGAGACGGCTATTGTAGTCGGAGAACTGTACCGGCACGGAGCGGAATGGAAGTTCAACGCGGTAGGCAGCGGTTTTTTTGGCGGCTTGGCGGCGCTTTGTACAAGCTACGGGTTGGAGGTGGACGGCGGGGGCGAGCAGACGGCCAATCCTGCGGCGGAAGCGACAGCTGCTGCAGGACAAGCTTCGCAGACAGGCGCGCTGGCGGCACCGGCTTCGTCGGCAGGAGCCTCGGCGCACGCGGCAGCGTCAACCTCTTCGGCATCGGACCGAGCCCCGGGGCTATCCTCCATTGACCTGCGCAAAAAGCGGGTCGAGCTGGTGCTGACAAAAAAGCAGCTCAACCGTGTGTCCGCCCGTGTCGGTCTAGTGCTCGATATTTCCGGCTCGATGCTGCGGCTTTACCGCAACGGCACGGTGCAGGAGGTTGTGGAGCGGATTCTGGCCGTGGCCTGCAAGTTTGACGATAACGCCGAGCTGGATATCTGGATCTACGACAATCTGTTCAGTCGGTTGCCTGCGGCCAGAGAGCAGGATTTTGAGCAATACGTCACCCGAGAGATCATGAACAACAAAAAAATTCATAAGTTCGGCTACAACAACGAACCGCCGGTCATGAAGGATGTCATCCGCAAATATACGGTGGAAGAGCCGTCGCCGCTGCCCGCGTTTATCGTATTTATCAATGACGGCGGGGTGCACAAATCGATCAAAAAGGTCATTGTTGAATCGTCCGTGCAACCGATTTTCTGGCAGTTCGTCGGCATCGGCAATGCTGATTTCGAGGTGCTCAAGCGGCTGGACACGATGGAAGGGCGCGTGGTCGATAACGCCAGCTTTATCCATATTCCCGAAATCGACGCCATCAGCGACGAAGCGCTGTATGATATGCTGCTGAACGAATTTCCGCTCTGGCTGAAAGCTGCAGCGGCGCAGCGGATTGTGCGGGAATAGCAGCAAGCTGGCAGCCTGCGGCACAGCGCCGCCGCCGTTGCCGGGCGGTGCGTCCGGCAGGGGCATACTTCTGCATATAAAGGGTCGCTGCATAAAAGAGCTGCTGATATCGCGCCCGGCTCCAGGCGAATAAGCGTACAGATATGCAGACAAGCGCTGTACGCCGGTTCATTCCGGCGGACGAGCGCTTGTTGAGCGTAGAGCGGCTGCTTCGCGCGGCCAAGCTTAGCGGAATAACGGAGCGATCCGGTCGATGCGGTTCGTCCAGATGACGCCGGCATAGCCCTCGGGCAAGCGCTGCACATCGTCGGGCGTGTCAAAGCCGCTCGAAAACTCGCTGCCGCTGCCGCCGACGGCAATGACCAGCGTGTCTGCCCGGTCCATGCGGCTGAGCAGCCGGTTCGGCCAGCCCCACAGCCACGGTGCGATGCCTTCGGGCAGATGCAGCTCCGTATGCTTGCAGGCAGAGGGCATGTAGCCGCTCCAGCCGATGGCCAGATACGGAATCAGACAGCGCTTCATCGTCGCCTTGGACATGACGCGCATGTCCGGTAAAAGCGCCTTCAGGGCATCGATGGGCTCGTCGCCGCCATAGACGGCGAGCCGCTGCTGCTGTTCGGTCGGCAGCTTGGACAAGAAGCGGGCGAGCAGTTGTCCTTCCGCCGGGTCGCTGCTTTTTACATTGATCAGCAGCCGCTTGTCCACATACCGCTCCAGCACGTCCGTCAGTGCCGGCATCAGCCCGATGCCCTTGCCGCGAAACGGGTGTGTTGCTCCGCCGTCGGCTGTATAGCCGTATCCGATGTCGGCTTGGCGCAGCTCGTTCATCGTATAGTCGCGCGTGGTGCCTTGCATATTCGTGCGGCAGCCGAGCGTCCAGTCGTGAAACACGGCAAACTGCTCGTCACGGGTAATATGCACGTCAAACTCGACGATATCGGCTCCCGCCGCAAATGCCGCGTCCATCGAAGCGAGCGTATTCTCCAGATAGGGCGTCTCCGGCGGATTAATCCGCTCAGCGGTGCAGGTATCGTTTGTGATGCCTTCCATCGTGAATGTTTGCGCGAGGCCGCGATGGGCGAGCAGCTGCGGCGGACCGGCCGGAGGCTTGGCGAGCAGGGAGCTGTTGTTGACGTAGATGAACACGATCAGGGCGGCGAGCAGGAGAAAGCTTCTGCTGGTGAGCACTCGACGAAGCTTAGGCATCGCCGATTCCCTCCCATACGAGCTGCAGGCGCAGGTCCAGCTGTCCGGCGAGCTGCTCTGCGTCTTCAGATGCGGGCGCGAGCAGCAGCGTTTGATAGAAGACGGCAGCCAGCACGGAAGCGCCTGCCCGAAGGTCGAGCCCGGCGCGAACGTTGCCGCGCGCTTGCGCCTCTTCGAGCAGCTCGGCCAGATGCGCTTCGAATATATTCATATTCGTCGAGCCTTCTGGCGCCGCGGAAGCGGAAGAAGCCGCTTTCAGCGTCTCAAGCAGCGTCAGCCTCAGCAGCTGGTTATGCTGCACATAGATATGCAGCAGCTCGCGCAGCATCAGCGTGAGGCGCTCCTTGAGGCCGAGACCGCGATGCGCGGCGGCGATCCCGCGCAGCTTCTCGGCGTAGGCGTCGGCAAGGTGCAGCAGCACCTGCTCTTTTTTGGCAAAATAGTTGAAAAACGTCCCTTTGGCGATCCCGCAAGCGGCGGTGATTTCATCGACCGTGACGCGGTCAAAGCCCTTGAGCTTGAACAGCTCGACGGCTTGGCGGACGATGCGCGCCCGGGTGTCCTGTTTTTTGGTTTCTCTGAGCATAACGGCGGCTCCTTTGCGAACAAAGTTGGCTACGTGTAAAAAAAATGACCGCAGTCATAAATGACTGCGGTCATTATAGCTCCTGCGGAGCTGGTTTGGCAAACTTATCTTCCGGCACAGCGTTTCAGTGCGCATTGCCTACCTATGTCCGGCGCATATACGCCCGCACCGTCAGCGGGGCAAAGATGGCGACAATCGCCGCGGCGCTGATCAGCGAAAGGCTGAACTCGCTGCCGATTGTTCCGGTGTTGACAAGGTCGCGCACAGCGCTGACCAGGTGCGAAACCGGATTGAATTTGACGAACCATTGCAGCCAATTGGGCATGGTGTCGACCGGCACGAATGCATTGGAAAGGAAGGTGAGCGGGAACAATACCATCATGGAAATGCCCTGCACGCTGGACGCGGTGCGCGCAATGACGCCGAAGAAGGCGAAAATCCAGCTGACGGCCCACGAGCAAGCAATCACCAGCAGTCCGGCAAAAACCACATAGCCGAAGCCGCCGTCCGGGCGGAAGCCCATCAGGAAGCCCATGACAAACGTCAGCACCGTGGCAATCGTGTAGCGGATCGTATCGGCCAGCAGCGCGCCGGCCAGCGGGGCGATCCGGGCAATCGGCAGCGACTTGAAGCGGTCGAAGACGCCCTTATCCATGTCCTCGCGCAGCTGGACGCCGGTGACGATCGACGTGCCGATAACGGTTTGCACGAGAATGCCGGGAATGATGATCGGCAAATAGCTGCTCACATCGCCTGCAATCGCGCCGCCAAAAATATACGTAAACATCAAGGTAAACAAAATCGGCTGCAGCGTGACGTCGAACAGCTGCTCCGGCGTGCGGCGAATTTTCAGCAGACCGCGCAGCGCCATCGTCAGCGAGTTGCGCAGCGTTTGAGCAAAGCTGGCGCGATTTTTCAGCGGTCGGTTCAGTTGAGATTGTACGGCTGCCTGATTCATGCTTGGGCTCCCTCCAGTAGTTGAGATGATGGTCGTTCCGTCTGGGCGTTGTCCGCGGCTTCATGTCCGGTAATGGTCAAAAAGACTTCATCCAGCGTCGGCTTCTGTACGCTGATTTCCGCCAGCCCGATCCCTTTGCCGCGCAAGGCGATCAGCAGATCGGTCACCTGATCAGGATTGGCCATTGGCGCGGTAATTTTGCTCGCTTCTGCGGAAGCGCTGGAGCGCACCTGCAGCACGCGTTCCACAATCTCGCGGGCGGCTGCGATATCGTCGGGCTTCTGCACGCGCAGATGGAGCGAGGAGGTGCCTACCGATCCCTTCAGCTCATCGACCGTCCCTTCAGCGACTACCCGGCCGCGGTCAATTACCGCTACGCGGTCGGCGAGCTGATCGGCTTCGTCGAGGTATTGCGTCGTGAGCAGCACGGTTGAGCCGGTCACGACAAGTCGGCGGATCGTATCCCACATCTGCGAGCGCGTCCGCGGGTCCAGCCCGGTCGTCGGTTCATCGAGAAAAATCAGCGGGGGCTGAGCGATCAGGCTGGCTGCCAGATCAAGCCGTCGGCGCATCCCGCCGGAGAAATTTTTTAGCGGCCGCTTGGCCGCTTCGGTCAACCCGAACTCCTCCAGCAGCTCTTCGGCTTTGCGCTTGGATTCGGCGCGTCCAAGGCCGAGCAAACGGGAGAAAATAATCAGATTTTCCGTCGCGCTAAGCGACTCGTCGACCGAGGCGTATTGTCCGGTCACCCCGATCAATTGCCGGACCACATGCGATTCCTTTGTCACATCGCGTCCGAAGATGCGGGCTTCGCCGCCATCCATGCGCAGCAGCGTCGCGAGCATGCGAATCGTCGTCGTTTTGCCGGCGCCGTTGGGGCCAAGCACCCCGTAGATCGTGCCGGCGCGCACGTTCAGGTCCACGCCGTCGACAGCGCGATGGCTGCCGAACGTTTTGACCAATCCGCGGGCTTCCACCGCCCACTCGCTGGAGCTTGCTTGTTTTGTCATTGTCATTTCGCTCTCTCCTTAACAAAAGGTTATGGGAATACAATAGACTGCAAATTTAAACTGAATATAAACGGTCTCGTGATTTCTGCCTGATTGCATTATAAAATGTTTCCCCCACCCGCTTACACCTGCCGAAGAAGGGTGTGCGCCTCGGTCTGCAGACGTAGAGTTGTCTGCACGATCTCCGATGCAATGAGGCAGAGGAGCGGTAGAGGCAAGCAGACGGCTATTTGGAATTCGTTTTCCGCCATTGCAAAAGAAAAATAATTCGGATATTATAGATATAATATATCTTTAATTGCTTTGATTAATGTGAGGATATCGTGCAGGCGATTGAATCGCGGGAATGCAGACCATTTGGGTATTTTTCAAGATATTACAGACATTTGGAGGTTGTAAAATGACAGAGCAACTCGTTGACGTGGCGATTGTTGGCGGTGGTCCGGCTGGATTGAGCGCGGCACTGGTGTTGGGGCGGGCGAGGAAGCGGGTGGCGATGGTCGATGAAGCGAGGCCCCGCAATGCCGTCACTCACGCAGTGCACGGGTTTCTCACCCGAGACGGAGTCAGCCCTGCGGAATTTCGTCGTCTGGCCCATGAAGAGCTTGCCGCCTATCCTTCGGTGAGCCTGACCGAAGATACCGTCGTATCGGTCCAAGGCGCGGACGGCCGCTTCGAGCTGACGACTGCAAGGGGCAGTAAGCTGATCAGCCGGAAAATTCTGTTTGCCACCGGCATGAAAGACAAGCCCTTGCGTATTCCCGGCTTGGCGGAGACGTATGGCACAAGCGCCTTTGTATGCCCGTATTGCGACGGGTGGGAGCTGCGCGACCAGCGGCTGGTTGTGATCCAACAAGGAGCTGAGCTGCTGCACTTTGCTCCGTTAATCGCGGGATGGACGAGCGATTTTGTTGTTTGTACGAATGGGCCGGACGGCTTGAGCGAGGAGCAGCGCGCCGAGCTGCGCGAGCATCGGGTCGTGTGGCATGAATCGCCGATTCGCCGCATTGAATCCGCGGACGGCATCGTGCGGCAGGTCGTGCTGGAGGACGGTACGGCGCTTGCGTGCCGGGGCATCTTTTTCAAGCCGGAGCTGGTCTGCGGATCGGAGCTGCCGGCAGCACTCGGCTGCCGCTTGACGGAGGCGGGAGCCGTCGTGGTTGATGAATTCGGCAAAACGAACGTGCCGGGCGTCTACAGCGCCGGAGATGCGGCGTCGCGGATGTATCAGGCGGTCGCGGCTGCAGCTATGGGCGCGTTTGCCGCTGCCGCGATGAACAATGAGATGAATCTGGAAGCGTGGGTGAACCGCAAATAAGCCACACTAAGGTTTTTTTTCAACGTCGAGGTTTGATTTTCCGCTATGAGGGAGTACGCTCCTGCTTCCCTGCTTCGCCGGACCCGGGAGCAAGCAGCTCATAGGAACGCAGCCGCTTGTTGTAATCCGCAGTCATGGTCACAAGCAAAAATTCATGCACCTCATACATTATCGCCATCTGCTGAAGACGGGATTGAATCGATTCGGCAGTACCGACGAGCAGCTTGGGTGCTCCAGTCATCGTTTCCTCTGACGATTTGGCGTTTGCAGCCGGCCACCCACCGGCTTGCGCCAGCTGCCGGGCTTCTTCATCCGTTTCGGCACAAACGGCGCCGATCGCAACGATGGTCCGCGGCTTGGGACAAAGCGGCGACGGGACGAAGGCTTCCCGGTATCCGCGCAGCGTCTCGGCTGGGTCCGTATCGCTCATAAACTGTCCGAATACGTAGCCCATGCCAAAGGCTGCTGCATATTCCGCGCTTTTTTTATTCGTGCCGAGCAGCCAAATGTCAGGCTGAATGGCCGGCTGCGGTCGGGCGATGACCGATTCATTGTCATACGTATATGTATCTTGCAGCAGGCGAGCGATATCCTGCAACTTATCGGGCATTTGTCCAACATGGGCTAAAAAATTCCCGCTCAGCGCCATACTGGCGTGCGCATTGCCCCCAGGCGCGCGGCCCAGGCCCAAATCGATCCGGCCGGGATACAGGGCCGCCAGCAGCCGGAAAGACTCAGCTACCTTCAGCGGCGAATAATGCGGCAGCAGCACCGCTCCCGAGCCGATGCGAATGCGCCTGGTGTGGGCCCCGACATGGGCAAGCAGCACCTCCGGCGCCGGGCAAGCCAGCCCTGGCATCGCATGATGCTCGGCGATCCAATAACGCGAATACCCGAACCGTTCCGCAGCTTGGGCCAGCTCGACTGCGCGAGCCAAAGCGGCTGTATCGTCTGCACTCTCCCACACGGGGACCAGATCCAGCACGCTAAGCTTTAAGGGGATGGTGTTCATAATCAGCAGCTCCTGTCCGGGCGAATTCCTGTCAGCCCGCTTGGTCAGCGGGTATCTGCTTTCATCTTATTCCGATTCCCCTATGTTTGCAAAATTGCGTTCATGGTATATTGGATACAGCAGAAACGGCACCTTTTTTTATTGGAGCAACATGTATGTACATCAGATTAAGGAAGGCGGCAATTACAGCAAGCTGAAGAAATGCGTCACGATCAACATCCTTAACTTCACCATCTTGCCCAATGAGCGTTATCATAACGTTTTCCATTTACGCGAAGATCACAGCGGCATAACGTTAATCGATGATATTGAAATACACATCATGGAACTGTCAAAGCTGAATGAACACATCATACCCAATGAAGGCGGTCTGCTTAACTGGCTGCTATTCCTGAAAAGCGAAGATACAACCAACTGGGAGGTGTTGAAGGTGAACGAACCAACATTGGGAAAAGCAATGACCGCATTGGAATATCTAAGCCAAGATGCAGAAGCACGCCGCATGTACGAGATGAGACAAAAAGCGCTGCATGATGAAGCCTCTATGTTGGAGGGGGCTAGGGCCGAAGGCGAGTCTATTGGTCGCTCTAAAGAGAAACTAGAAGTTGCCCAGAATATGCTGGATAAGGGCATGGACGTTACAACTATAGCAGAACTAACAGGACTTTCCTCTGAGAAACTGGTTAATCTGAAACGAACACATTGAATGCTTTAGGCTGCGGAAGAATGGCTCTCCGTAGCCTTTGTTTGTATGGATAAATAGAGTGAGTGTGCATCAAATGTTGCTTTCGTTTGCTTCCTAGAACGGGACTAAGGTTCTATTTCTATTGTAAAAACGCAAAAAAAAACGGCATCTCTGCCGTTTCCTCGACATTCTATGATGGAGAATAGGGGGCTCGAACCCCTGACCTCATCGCTGCCAGCGATGCGCTCTCCCAGCTGAGCTAATTCCCCGTATGCGGCGTTTTCGCTTTTCAGCGACTGCCGACTTTTTGAATTATACACGGTATCCAGTGTCAACGCAAGTCCCTCTTTCAAAAAAAATCGGCTCCCCCTTCCCGCGTATCATGGATATGACAAATTTGTTGCAAACCCGAGGAAAGATTGTGTCCATGACCGGATTCATGCTACCCTAGAAGTCGATAAAAGCGTTTGATGCTGCATGGAATCGGGTAATTTAATTCGGGTAATTTTATAAGGATGGAAGTGACCGGGATGTCGGACAATTTATTATACTGGATTTTCCTGGGACTGTCGTTTGCGCTGCCGTTTGCGCTGGGGATTTGGCTGATGCGCGCGACGAAAAGGATGCAGCTGGCATTCTGGCTGTCGACGGCGCTGAACGTGGTGTTGACGGTGGCGGTGGCGCTGTGGTGGGATGCCGTGAACACGGACTCGTTCCGAACGATGTTCGGGATCTTTTTCCTTGTGATCTCGGCCGTTAATTTGGTCGTATTGGAGTTTTTTGCCCTGTTCAGCATCCGTAACAAGTCGGATACGTAAAGGAGAAGCTGCCGATGAACGAAAGTGACGCATGGGCGCGCAGAGATCGGACGGGCGGGTCGTTTGCGCCGCCGGGCTTTTACGTTGCCGCAGCTGCGGCTTTGGGCTGGATGGCGCTGATTTTTGTCAAATCGGCACAATCGTATTCCGAGCAAAGCCTGTTGCCGTTATTTGCCCAGTGGTTTAGTCAGGAACAGCTCATGCGCTGGCTGCCGCATCTGGAGTTTAACTATGACGGCGGCTTGGTGAGCTTCCGCGATCCGTATGGATTTCTGGAGTTTTTTGTGCGAAAAGGCGGCCATGTCACGGAGTTTACCATCCTGACCCTGCTGTGGGCTGTGGCGCTGCTGCTTAAGCCGCTGTCTGCCCGCTGGGCGCTGCCTGCGGCCGGCCTGATCGCGCTGGCTTACGCCGCATCGGATGAGTGGCACCAGACGTTCGTGCCGGAGCGCACCGGCCATGCGATCGACGTGGCGGTCGACGCGTTAGGCGTGTTGCTGGCGCTGCTGCTGGTTGCGGTGGTGCGCGGTACAGTGCGGCGGCGCAGGCGCAAGCAACGCTAAAGAGGCAAAAACGAGTTCACGGCGTTTCACATAATTGGCGGATAAGCCGGGTATACTTTTCTGCAAGACTGTTTGTTTGCAGGGAGGTTTCATAGCACCATGAACAAGGTGGATAAAGCGGAATTCGTGCGCATGACGGAACGAAACGATGTGGCGTGCGCGGATGTGGAAGTACAGCTTGCCGGCAGCGATGAGGTGCTGTTGGCGGAGTTTACTTCGTCGCGCGATCAGGCGTTGATTTTAAGCCACATTTATCGGAAGGAAACGCTTGCAGATGTGGATTGGTACGACAACAATTTGCATCGGGCGTTTGAGGACGTGTCGGGAGAGCTGCTGCACAACGTTGCCGGTGAAGATGGCCGGGAAGCGTTGGCCAAGCAAATTCTGGCCTTTGGTACGGTGAAGGAGGAGCTGAGGGAGCATTTTCAGCTGCTGCGGCGGGCGTCCCTGTTCGGGACGGGGGATGCGGACGATCCCCCAATGGTGCATTAAACGGTTACTTCCGGCGCGGCTGCTGCCCAAAGCGCTGCTCCATCGACTGCCAGCGCGCATTGGCGATAAAAAAGCCGACGACCGCGAACAGCAGCAGACGTACCGGAACCCAACCCCAGTAGGTGGCGCCTTGGGAAACGCGCTCAATGATGCTGAATAAAAGCGTCAGGCCAAGGCTGACTGGGAGGATGCCAAAAAGCAGCAAATATTTCGATCTGCCGAGCTGCTTTCTTTTGTGCCAAAGGGCTTGTTGCTTGTCATTCATGCAAAGTCTCCTTTTCGTGCGTTCCGATTCTTCTCGCAATTTTGATTATACACGAATCCAGATTCTCCTCCAAACCGTATATTTCTTAGAGTAGGGAGGCGTAAAGAAATGGCTCGAATCATGATCGTAGACGATACTCCGTTGATGAGAACGTTAATTAACGCTATTGTGACCGAACACGGTCACGAGGTGGTCGGCATGGCCGCGAATGGCAAGGAGGCGGTGTCGCGATATCCGGAGGCTCGGCCCGATCTGGTCATTATGGACGTATCCATGCCGGAGATGGACGGACTGCAGGCGTTGACCAAGCTGCTGGAAATCGATCCGCAGGCTAAAGTGGTGATGTGTTCCACCTTTGCCCAGCAGCGCTTCGTCATCGAAGCGATTGAGCTGGGGGCCAAGGATTTTGTCGTGAAGCCATTCAGCGCGCTGCGGGTGACGGAAGCGATCGACCACGTGTTGAACCGTTAGCCATACTCCGAAATGGGCTGCGGATTTGGCCGATATGGCCTGCGGATGGCTTCGCGCGAAGGGTTCGGTGCGCATGGCGCAGACAGAGCTCCACGAGATGGGGTTATTTTGTCTGTCTGCGGCAATTTTGCGGTACTGCGAGCCGGTCGTTTGTGGTACGATAAGGAAGGTGCTGGAAAGCAAGCGGAGAGGAGAACGGCTGTGAGCAAATTGGTAATATTCGGCCTGCTGGTTTATCTGACCGGCAATCCGTTTTTGGCTATTATTTTAATGGTGATCATTTTGTATCTGCTGGATCAAAGATTTCTTGGGTTGACGCCGAGTGTGCTGCGTCCCTTCCAGCTGCGCCGCCGGGCGTCGCGATTGCGGCAGGAGCTGCGCAGCAGCCCGCACAATACGTCGACGAAGCTGGATCTGGCGCGCACCTGCATGCTGCTTGGCCGATACGGGGAGGCGCAGCGATATTTGGAAGAAACGCTGGTAATGATGTCGGATTCAGCTGACGTGCATGCCGAGCTGGGGCTCTGCGCCCTGAAGCTTGGCGATATCGGCCGGGGGGAAGCGCTGCTGCTGCAAGCGCTGGAGCTGAACCCGCGCGTCAAGTACGGCGAGCCTTATCTTCGCATGGGCGAAGCGTTCGCGGCTACCGATCCGTCGAAGGCGGTTGCGTATATCGAACGCTTCCGCGAGGAGCATTCGTCGTCCTGCGAGGCGTACTACCGATTGGGAAGGCTGTACGAGCAGCTCGGACGAAGCGAAGACGCCAAGCGCGCCTATGGCGAGGCGCTGGATATTTATCGCGGCTTGCCGCGTTACAGCCGCCGCAAGCAGCGTCGGTGGGCGCTGCTGGCCCGGCTGCGCTAGACCAGCGGCACTGCGAGCAGGCGGGCCGGTCAGGATGACGGCAATCCGTTATCCGCATTCGCCATTGCCCGACTTGACGCTATTTCCGGCGGGAGCTACACTAAAATGCGTAGATGACGAACTGCGAATAGAGCTAGAAGGTGAGACAATGAGTTTGGAATACGTCATGCAAGCAATTTTGCTGCTGTTTCTGGTCATCGTGACGTTTGCGGCGATGCTGGCTTGGACAAAGTGGCGAAAAAGAGGACGGCGATAACGGATGTATTTTGTTAATCGGGAACAAATTGAGCAGCGGCTGAGCTTTGCGGCTGTAGCGGCAGAAGCATGCCGGGAGGTTGAGCGCCGCTGGACGGACACAAGCGGCGATCTGCTGCTGCAGCTGGCCCAGGAGCGGGCGCTGCATCTGGCGATCGAGACCGTGACCGACGTGGGCAGCTTGCTGATCGACGCGTATATTTTGCGCGACGCCAGCAGCTATGAGGATATCGTCGACATTCTCCGCGATGAGCGGGCCGCCGACGAAGCGCTTGCTTCGCTGCTGTTGGAGCTGGTCAAGCTGCGCAAGCCGCTGGTGCAGGACTACATAAGCTGGCCGCGCGCGGAGCTGCACCCGCTGCTGCCGCAGCTGCCGGAGGCGCTGGAGCGTTTTGCGACGGGAGTCCGTACGTTTATGGAGCGGGAAGCGCTGCGTTAAAGCAGCGTTATTCCCAGCGTTTTCCTGCGCGAAAGCGCTTTATAGCGAATTTACATCTGTCAGGGGATGCTGTAAAATGAGACTAACTACAGCTTCGGGGGCAGGTGAGTCAATGAATCGAGAGCCTGAGACTTCTACGCGCAAAGTGATTCTGACGATGCTCAAGACGCAAGGCCCCTTGTCGGTCCACGAAATGTCCCGCCAGCTGGACATTACCGAAATGGCGGTCCGGCGGCACATCCATTCGCTGGAACGGGACGGTCTGCTGGAGACGCAGCTGGTCCGGCAGGCGATGGGCCGTCCATCCAGCCTGTATTCGCTGGCGGCTGCAGCCGATGAGCTGTTTCCCAAGAACTATCACCAGCTGTCGCTGGATTTGCTGGACGAGCTGCTGGAGCATGAAGGCGAGGAATTGGTCGGGCAGTTGTTCGAGCGGCGCAAGGAAAAGCTGCGAGCCCGATACGAGCCGCGGATGTCCGGCAAAAGTCTGGCTGAACGCGTAGCCGAGCTGGCGAGCATCCAGAACGAAAACGGCTACATGGCGGAGTGGTCGCCCAGCGGCGAAGGTGCCTTTACGCTCAGTGAGCATAATTGTCCGATCACACAGGTGGCCGGAGCTTATCAGCAGGCGTGCGCTTGCGAGCTGGCGCTGTTTCGCAAGCTGCTCGGCGCCGAGGTCGAGCGCAGCGAATGCTTGGCCAAGGGCGGAAGCAAATGCGTGTACCATATTCGAGAAGATCAATAAGCCATCTTATTCCCCGCAGGGAAAGAAGATGGCTTATTTTTGCATGCGTAAAATGCAGATATCAAGCTGTTGCGGCAGTCGACACCGGGCCGCCGTAAGGCTCCCGGATGAGCGCTGCCGCACCGTTGAAGCTGTGGAGCCGGAGGGCGCGTGTTGCGGATTACGCTGTAATGGCCGCCAGCAAACGCGCGGCTTTATCCGTAATCGCGGCAAAGTTGCCGGCCTCGACCTCCTTCAATTGCACAAGCGAGCCGCCAATGCCGAGGCCGTAGCAGCCGATGTCGAGGAACTGGCGAATATTCGCTTCGGTGACGCCGCCGACAGCCATCAGCGGAATGTGGTCAAGCGGGCCCATCAGCTCCTTGATGTAGGCGATCCCGACGCTCGCGCTAGGGAATACCTTTACTGCGGTTGCGCCGGCTTTCCACGCTTTAACGATTTCCGTTGGCGTGAAGGCGCCGGGAAAGATCGGCAATCCTTCGGCGGCAGCCCAGCGAATCACATCTTCGTCGGTGTTCGGCGTGACCAGGAATGCGGCGCCTGCTGCGGCAGCTCGCTGCGCGTCCTCCAGATCCAATACGGTGCCTGCGCCGATATACATACGGTCGCCCCATACGGCTTGCAGCTCGCTGATCATAGGGAGCGCTCCTGGAGTGTTGAGTGTAACCTCCATTACTGTAATGCCGCCGTTATATAACGCCTCGGCCAGCGGTACGGCGTGTTCGGCCTTCACGCCTCTGACGATGGCAACGATGCGGGTGCGTGTCAATTCGGCCAATCCTTGCTCGCGGTTCATAGGATGCCTCCTGTGCAGGGTTTTAGCTTTTATTATGACAGGTCTCTGAATTTTTTTCACTGCTTTTGTGTCACAATAGGGGGCAGCTGCCTATACTGTAGTAACTCATAGGCCATTGTTCAGGAGCAGCCGGCCGCTGCACAAGGAGGTGTTGAGTCGTGAGCTGGACGGAAATCAGCGCGGTGGCGGCAGCGATTGCGGCGCTTATCGTGGGGGCGTCTGCCGTGCGCGCATTGCTGGCGGCGCACAGGGCGCTAAGCCAACTGGGAGCTGCGGCAGCGGAAAGCGCGGCGTGCCTGCAGCGGACATCGCAGTCGGCCGAGGCGCTGCTGCAGGAAGCCGGCGAGCTGACGCAGACGGCGAAGAGGCAGCTGGCGGCGCTGGAGAAGAGCGCGGTGGCCGTCGGCGGTACAGCCGAAGCCGTCGGGCAGGTCAATGCGGCGCTGCGCAAGGCGTCGCGGCTGATGGATAGCTCGATCAGCGGCGTTGAGCGGACGGTGCTGACGCATCGGCGGCGTATCGAGGATGCGATGGAATGGGCCGCGACCGGCATGGAGCTGTGGCAGCGCTGGCAGGCTTACCGGCAGGCCGGAACGGACTCCCCGGAGCCCGATAAACCAACCAGAGGAGTGGATAGACATGACTAGTCCAAAAAGAGGAAAAGATCTGTTGATCGGTGCCGTAGTAGGCAGCGTGCTCGGAGCGGCGACAGCGCTTCTTTTTGCGCCCAAATCCGGCCGCGAGCTGCGCAGTGATATCGCCGGGCAGGCGCAGACGATCAGTGAGAAAACGCAGCAGGCGGCAGCAGCCGTCAGCCAACGAACGCAGGAGATCGCCAAGACGGTCGGCTCGACCACGTCCGACTGGTACGGGCGGGCGAAGGAAGCGGCCAGCGGCGTGGCCGACGGTGTGCGCAGCTGGCGCGAAGGTCGGCGCGAGGAGCCGCAGCTGGAGCAGATCGAGGTTTCCGAAGCTGCGGAGGATCTGGTGATCGTGGGCAACCGCTGACGCTGATCTTTCAAGTCCCTACGGCAGACGTCCGGGCCTGTAACGCGCAAACGGACAGCCATGCGAGGAACAACTCGCTTGGCTGTTTGCTGTGTCTATCGAGAGCGTGGAGCTCCTGCATACATGGCGAAAAAACAAAATGGCGAGCCGCTGGGGCTCACCATTTGGAAGGATCAATTTGGCGGATATCCAAACCCTGCCAAATATTAGTAATCTTAACGCCAGCCGGATCGTCAAAAGCGAGCCAAGCTGTCGGCAAATACCGTTCGCCGTATTCGCTCGAAGGTTTGTTGACGATCTCGTTGTTGCGCACGAGCACCGTTGACGAGCCGCCGTCAAGATTGGCCGCCGTCACCGCGCCGTGCTTGAGGAAGATTTCCTGCACGTCGTACAGCGTCGCGCCGATACTATGCTTCTGCCGCCCGTCGATGATCGCAAACAGGATCGCGCCGTCCTTCGTCTGGGCCATGCAGGTACGCGGCGCGACGCCCCAGCCTTCGCTTTGGTTCTTGATCAGCCCTACGCCGTTGACAATAAATCGCGGACTGAATGATACCGCTTCCTGCACGCCCATCTTCAGCAGCTCGGAGGCTTTGAAATTGCCGGCAATCATCCGCCCGTCCCGATCGATGCCGACTACATGCTGCAGCGTGTTCATGTCGCCGTCGTTATAAAAAATCCGCCCGCCCGACATCACAATTCCCTCCGGCTGAAAGCCGTTGCCCTTCCACTCCGGATCGACGAAGCCGCCGCCGTTAATACCGAGCAGCGCGCCGGTTCGCTTGACCATCGACGTGACCTTTTCGCCCTTGCCGACTTTATTCGGCACGACAACGCGCAGCGATTTCGGATCGGCAATGGTCACCAGATAGCCGGCGTAGTTGATTCCGGAAATCGGCTCGACCGTAATCGGCTCCTGCGGCCCTGACGCAAGCTCGGGCTCCGGCTGAAGCTGCACCAGCCCCTTGTCCGGCTCCTTGCCCATATCGTCAAAACGCTTCCAGTAAGCCTCCACGCGCTTTTGCAGCTCAGCGTTACCGATCAGATAAGCGGCCCATGAGCGGTGCTGCGTCGTAATCAGCGTGTCGGCCATCATATAACGGACGCTTGCGCCCGAGGAAGTCAGAAAAAACCAGCATAAACCTGCAATGACAGCCAGCGTGCAGCTGAGCATTCCATACATCGTCATGCGCCAAAACGAGAAGCGGCGCCGGCGCTTGATCGCTTTCGCCGTTCGGGGCGGCAGCCCCGGCGTCGCGGGAATCGGCTTGGTCGCCATACTTGCATCCGTTCCTTTCCGAAAAAAAAGTGGCCTCACATCTATTTGACGAGTTGCCCGGCGCAAAAGTTTCATCCGGCTGCGCTTTTCCGCTTTCGTCCGGAGGGTGCGGTCCGAAAACAAAAAATCGACAAACCGGAATCGGCCCCGTACCCGGTAAGCGCGCTTCCTGCCTTGTCGAATTCGTCATTTAAGCGAAGCCGAGGCTTGCGTTATCCCCGTGCCTTCGCCGCGTTTGTTCGGTTTTCGCTGCGCCCGGCGCTACTGCGTCTGGTGTTTGTATGCCAGCGTTTCGGTGCTTGCGCAACCGTGTTTTTGCTCTAGCCTTCGCCTTGCATCAGCCCAGCACAAGTCCCGTCTGTCTGGCTATGCTTCGCCCTTCGCTGCTTGCAGCGTCAGATCCGCGCCTCCGCGGCCAAAGTTGTATTCGAGGCTTGTGTCTGTATTGCGGGCAACGGTACGGAGCAGCAGCTCATGATATTTTTTCTGGCGCAGCGCAGAGATGACAACGGATTTGCCGGTCCCCTGCGGGTCGAAAATCAGCCGGCCTTCTTTTTCCACATATTTCTGCACGTGATTCAGATTGACGAACAGGTCCGTGTCCAATTTTTTGAAGCCGCATTCGTCCAGCATGTCCATAAAATCGCTAAAATCAACCAGCGAGCCGATGCTGCGGCTGAGCCGTTCCGCTTGCGTGTGATACACGATGTCGCGAGCGCCGACTTCAATGTACAAAATATGCTGCACATTCAAATCGTCGATCGGCTCGGAGGCGGCGTCATGCTCCAGATAGCCTGCCTTTTCCATCAGCTCGGTGTACGAGAAGTTGTAGGCGTCCGACAGCTTCTTGAGCGTAACCGGGGACGGCTTGATTTTCTCGTTCGTGGAGCGATTGCGTTCCAGCTCCAGATCGCGAATATAGGCGTGGGACAAGCCGCTCTTGTGAGCCGCTTCGCGCAGCGACATTTTGCCCCGCAGCCCTTCAAGAAATTTGCCGAAACCTTCCAATTGTTTCATCATCATGAATCCCTCCATTTGCTTCATATTGTAAACGATTTCCTCGAAAATGAAAATGCTTCGCTTCCCGCAGCCGCCGATTTCCCGGCCGAATGCCGTCAACGTGCATAGTTTGCGGGCGAAAAAGGAAAATTAGATAGCGAATTCCTTGAAAAGAGGCTGATGGTATGGCAAGAGATTTGCCCGTAGGCAACGGAAACGTGCTGGTCAATTTTGACGCATCCTATAATATTCGCGACATTTACTTTCCTTTGGTCGGTCAGGAGAATCAGGCCAACGATCATTTGTCTCATTTCGGCGTCTGGTGCGAAAAAGGTTTTTTTTGGATCGACGATCCCGAGGTGATACGCGAGCCGGCGTATTTGCCGGATTCGCTGGTGACCAATACAGCGTGCCGGCACGAGCGCCTGGGGCTCAAGCTGCTGATCCGCGACGGCGTCGACGTGCAGCAGAACATTTTTTTGCGCAAGGTGCGCGTGGAAAATACGTTCGACGAGCAGCGGACGGTGAAGCTGTATTTCCATCTGGATTTGCAGCTTTACGGAAACGGCATTGGCGATACGATTTATTATGAGCCGGAGTTGGGCTCGCTGGTGTTTTACAAGGGGCATCGTTATTTGTCGCTGTCGGGCTGGTCGCCGCAGGAGCAAGCCGCTCAGCCAAGCGGTTTTGCGACCGGGCAAAAAGGGATCAACGGCCGCGAAGGCACCTGGCGCGATGCCGAGGACGGACAGCTTGGCGGCAATCCAATCGCGCAGGGCTCCGTGGACGGCGTGCTGGAGCTGACGCTCACGCTGCAGCCGGAATCGACGAAGGAGGTGTGGTTCTGGATTTGCTTCGGGCGCAGCCGCCAGGAAATCGAGCGCTCCGAAAAGCTGCTGCGAACGGCCCACCCGCAGACGCTGCTGCAGCGGACGCACGATCATTGGGTGCAGTGGGTCAACCGCGATGTGCACGAGCTGCGCTTGCTCAAGCCGGAGCTGGCCGATTTTTACAAGCGCAGCTTGCTGTTGATCCGCACGAATATCGACAACCGCGGTTCGATTCTCGCCGCTAACGATTCGGATATTCTCAAGTTCGCCAAAGATACGTATTCGTACATGTGGCCGCGCGACGGAGCGCTGGTGTCGCATGCGCTGGACCGTGCCGGGTATCATGAGCTGGCCCGGAAGTTTTTCGATTTCTGCATCAAGGCGCTGACGCCGGAGGGATATTTGATGCACAAATATAATCCGGACGGCTCTCCGGGCTCCAGCTGGCATCCGTGGGTGAACGAGCAGGGCGAGAAGCAGCTGGCGATTCAAGAGGATGAGACCGCGCTCGTTATCTACACGCTGTGGCATCATCACCGGCTCGGAGGTACGCTGGCGATGTCCCGCGAGGACTACGACAAGCTGGTCGTGCCCGCTGCCGATTTTATGGTCCGCTACCGCGATGCGTCCGGGCTGCCGCTGCCGTCCTACGATTTGTGGGAGGAGCGCTACGGGGTGCATGCGTTCACTGTTGCCAGCGTCTATGCGGGCTTGAAGGCAGCGGCGGATTTTGCCGACTACCACAAAGACAAGGTACGGGCGACCTATTACGGCGACACGGCCAAAAAGCTGCGAAAAGCAGCCGAGGAGCAGCTGTATTCGCCGCAGCTCAAGCGGTTTTTGCGGGCGCTGATCTGGAATCGCGAGAAGAATGTTTATGAGCCCGACGAGCAGCTCGATATGAGCATGTACGCGCTTTTCGATTTCGAGCTGTTTAGCCGTGACGATCCGCGGGTAAAGGACACTATGCAAGCGCTGAAAAACCGCCTGTGGGTACAGACGGAAATCGGCGGCATCGCCCGCTATGAAAATGATTATTACCATCAGATTTCTCAGGATATCGGCAAGGTGCCGGGAAATCCGTGGTTTATTTGCACGCTGTGGTATGCGGAATGGGTCGTTGCGAAGGCGCAAACGCGCGAGGAGCTGCAGGAAGCCGAAGAGCTGATGCGCTGGGCGATCCGGCACGCGCTGCCGTCCGGCGTCATGGCCGAGCAGGTGCATCCGTATACGGGCCAGCCGTTATCGGTATCGCCGCTGACGTGGTCGCACGCGTCGTATGTGAAGGTGTGCCAGGAATATTTGGCCAAGCTCAAGCAGCTTTCGGCACAGGGTACGCCGCAAAAGACCGATATGAGCGAGCAAAAGGTGCTGGAGCCCGTACAGCGGTAGCGTTGCCGGCAGCGGGCGGACGGTTGCGGCGCTGCCGCCGACTGGCGAGACGGCTTGACGGACAAGCGCGACTCGCCGCGGCCCTGTCGGCCGGACGGAGGCGGTCAGACCCGGCGCAGCAGCAGGACGATACAAGAATGGAGGAGGATCAGATGAAGGCGATACAGATCAGTTTGCTTCAGGAAGGAACGCCAACGATTTCGTTGGCGGACGTGCCTAAGCCGGTGGTCGAGCATCCGCAAGAAGCGGTCGTGCGTGTGCTGGCCGTTGGGCTGGACGGGACGGACCGGGAAATTTTGCAGCAGCATTACGGCGTTCCGCCGGAGGGTGAGGATGCGCTGATTACCGGGCATGAGTCGCTGGGCGTCGTCGTCGAGGCCGGAGCGGACTGCGGGCTTTCGCCCGGCGATCTGGTGACGGCGCTGGTGCGCCGTCCGTGCAAGGAGCAGTCGTGCGTCAACTGCCGCAACGGCCATGCCGACTTCTGCCAGACGGGCCGTTATACCGAGCGCGGCATTCGCGGCGCCAACGGCTTCCTGACCGAGTATTACAAGGAGGAAGGGCGCTACCTGATCCCGATTCCTTCCGATTT
The DNA here is from genome assembly GCF_004514475.2 of Paenibacillus athensensis. Taxonomy (GTDB): domain Bacteria; phylum Bacillota; class Bacilli; order Paenibacillales; family NBRC-103111; genus Paenibacillus_AL; species Paenibacillus_AL athensensis. The sequence goes on from NZ_MYFO02000004.1 coordinate 212,492, forward strand.
GCTCGAAGTCGGCATGCTGGCCGAGCCCCAGAGCATCGTCGAAAAGGTGTGGGATCAAGTGCAGCGCGTCCAGCAGCGCCTGATCTGGGAGCCGCGCACGGCGCTGGTGCTTGGCTCCGGGCCGCTCGGGCTGCTGGCTGCGGCGACGTGCCGGCTGCTCGGTCTGGAGACGCACGTCTGGTCGATGTCGCCAGCGGACAGCTTGGCGGCGCAGCTCGTGCGCGACTGCGGAGCCGAGTACCGGCAGGCGCCGGGCGCCGCAGCCGCAGACGCAGGCGGGGCAGCTGGCGCATCCGGCGGCGCGGCGTCGCCAGCGGGCGGCAGCGCGGCGGACGGCGCCGGGGAGGCCGGCGAAATCGCTGCCAGCGCGGTGCCCGCCAAGGGCGCGGGCGGCAAGGAGCAGGCGTCGGCTGCAGCAGCGCCGCAGTCCCCGCCAGCGAAGGGCGCCGCCCCGTCGGGCAGCGGCTCCGGCGCAGCTCTCGGCTCCGGCCTGAGCGCCTACGTCGATTCGCTGGGCCGGCCGGTCGATCTGATTTTCGAATGCACGGGCTACAGTCCGCTGGCCTTCGAAGCGATGGGAGCGCTTGGTCCGAACGGCGTGCTGGCGCTGCTCGGGGTCACGCCGGCCGACCGCAAGCTGGAGATTCCGTCCGATGCGCTGAATCAGGAAATTGTGCTCGAAAATAAATGCGTGCTGGGCTCGGTGAATGCATCGCGCAAGGATTTCGAGACCGGCCTGTACCGGCTCGGCGAGATGCAGCGCCGCTATCCCGAGCTGCTGGCCGGGCTGATCACCAACCGGCTAAAGCTGGAGGACGTGCCGCAGCTGGATTTTGCGCAAATTCCGATCAAAGCCGTTGTCGACGTTGTGCCCCAGGCGCAGTGGGCCGATATGGTGAAGCCGTCCACCGAGCCGGCGTACAGCTTTTCTGTCTAAGCCGGTGCCAGCCCGGATCTGAGCTGGCTTGCCTGCAGTTGCCGCTGTACATCGGATCAGAACCCTGCGGGGTTCTTTTTTATCGGCTGAATGATGGCGCTTTCAAAGTGGAAATAGACTTCCCGTCGAACTTTTTTTATAATGGGAAAAGAAAACGTCGATGGAAGTATGTTGTTCCATAAAAAAGGAGGCTTGGGAACGCAATGACAGGCTGGAGGCTCTGGATGAAAAACAACGGCATGCACGTTTCCTGGATGCTGGCGCTGGTCGCGACGCTCGGCAGCTTGTATTTTTCCGAAATCATGAATTTTCTGCCGTGCAAGCTGTGCTGGTATCAACGGATTTTGATGTATCCGCTCGTCGTGATTCTGGGCATCGCTTCGGTGCGCAAGGATTACAAGCTGACGATTTACGTGCTGCCGCTGACGATCTGGGGCGCTTGTATTTCGATTTACCACGTGCTGCTGCAGGAGGGCGTGTTTCATGAAGCCGCGACGGCTTGCGGTCCGGTGCCGTGCGACGTTGATTACCTGAACTGGCTCGGCTTTATCACGATTCCGATGCTGGCGGGTACCGCGTTTATTTTGATCACGATTGTGCAGTGGATGACCTGGCGCGCGACTCGCGTTTAAACGGGTCAAGCCTTGCGTGTTACGTTTTTTGTTTGTCAAGCAGCGACCGCTGCCGGCTCAGCCGGGCGGTCGTTTTTTGTCGTTGACGGAGGGGCGAAGCTACCGGAAATTTGTCGAATGTGAACGACGAACTGGCTGATGCGGCAGGTTTTTGTCTATGCCTGTCGAATAAGAAAAGGGATTGCCAAATTCCGTAAGCGAGAGGTGTCCCGATGGATAGACGACGTTCTCTTACCGCCCCGCTGCTTCTAGTCATGCTGAGCGCAACGCTGGCCGGCTGTGCCGGGCAGGGGCCGACCGCCGCTTCAGGCAGCTCCGGCGCTGCGACTGCAACCCCGCCGACGCCGACGGCTACGGTCGTTCCGACCCCTGTGCCTACAGCCACGCCCACGCCTGAGCCGACCGCTACGCCAACGGCTACGCCCTCGCCAACTCCGACGGTGAAGCCCACGGTCAAACCCGCGGCCAAAGGCGAGCTTGCTCCGCTTTCCTGGTATTATATGAAAAAGAAAACCGGGCAAGTGCCTGATTTTCCCCGAGATACGAAGTCGTTTACGCCGGATATGAAGGCTGTCTGGGTCGGCACCGGCAAAAAGGTCTATTTGACGATCGATGCGGGCGGCCCGCTGATCGACGTCGATTTGATGCTCAAGTCGCTCAAGGATAACGACGTCAAGGCGAATTTTTTTATCTCCGGCAACAATATCAAAAACAATCCCGACTACTTGAAGCGGCTCGTCGCCGACGGGCATTTGATCGCCAATCATACGATGACGCACAAGGATTTCAACGAGCTGACCGACGAGCAGATTTTGCAGGAAATCAGCGGCTTCGAGCAGCTGTACAAGCAGATTACCGGCCAGGAGGTCGTGAAGTTTTTCCGCTTTCCGTACGGTCATTACAACATGCACAATTTGCAGCTCGTGTCCTCGCTTGGCTACACGTCCGTGTTCTGGTCGACAGCGATGCGGGACTGGGAGCCGCGCAAGAACGGCGCAGACGATCCGTATAACGATATTATGAACAATTTGCACGACGGCAACGTCATTTTAATGCACCAGGGCTCGAAGGAAAATATGGAAGCGCTTGATCGTATTTTGAAGGATGTGAAAGCGAAGGGCTACGAGTTCGGGCTGGTGAGCGAGCTGCAGGGATAGCGGCGAAAAGGCGAGGCTTGGCCTGCAAGCGGCTGCAAAGCCCGCAGGGCCGGCACGACTGCCTTCCGCCAAGCTTTTAGGGTGGGAATATGCGCCGAAATCTGATAAGATTACCTAGGTACGTTTCGGCTTGTACGTTCATATTCTAACGATGTGGCTCCACCTATTAACCGGCAAAGGAAGCGTATATTTGTGCAGCAAGCGATAGCTATTCTCGACTCCGGCGTCGGAGGATTAACGGTAGTAAAAGAAGTGATGCGTCAGCTTCCGCAGGAGAAAGTGATTTATTTCGGCGATACCGCGCGCAGTCCCTACGGACCGCGGCCAGCCGACGAGGTGCGAACCTTTACCAAGCAAATTGTCGACTATTTGATTCAATTCAATCCGAAAATGATTGTGATTGCCTGCAACACGGCAACTGCCGTAGCTATAGACGAAATTCGCGCCAGCGTATCGGTGCCCGTACTCGGGGTAATTTCGCCGGGCGCGCGCGCGGCGATCAAGACGACGCGCAGCGGCGTCGTCGGCGTTATCGGCACCGAAGGGACCATTCGCAGCAAAGCGTATGAGCAGGCGCTGCGCACTATTTCGCCGAACATTCAGGTGTACAGCGAATCGTGCCCGTTGCTGGCCCCGTTTGTGGAAAAGGGGCTGTTCCAGGGAGACGAGGCGTTCCATGTCGTGGAGCAGTCGTTGCGTCCGCTGTATGGCAAGCCCATCGACTGTCTGATTCTCGGCTGCACGCATTATCCGTTCCTGACTCCGGTCATCTCGCGGGTGATGGGACCGGACGTGACGCTGATTTCTTCGGCGGACGAGACGGCGCGGGAAATCAGCACGATTCTGTATCATCGCGGCATGCTGGCGGCTTCCGGCGTGACGCCGATTCACCAGTTTTTTTGCAGCGGCGAGCCGGAGCTGTTCAAGCGGATCGCGCAGACCTGGCTGCGCGAGCAAATTTCCATTACGCCGGTGGTGTGGCAGGTGCCGAACATCATTTGAGCGGCGGGCTGGCCGGACATAGCCGGACGTTTCCTTACGGGGAGCGTCCGGCTTTTTTGCTTTGGCGAGTCGGCCGCGCATGAACAGCTTTGACGCCGCATATGCATAAAGGTGCGCAAGCTGACTGACAGCGGAGAGAAAGGAGACGAGGCAGATGACGGCATACACGTATGAGCGGTTGTGTGCGGAAATGCGACGTTTGGCGCTGAGGTATCCGTTTTTGGGCTTTCACACGATCGGCAGCAGCGTGCTGGGCAAGCCGATCCCGGCCATCCGGCTTGGCACGGGAGCCGTGCCGGTCCATATCAATGCGGCGTGCCACGCCAATGAGTGGATAACGACGCCGCTTTCGATGCGTTTTCTGGAGGAGGCGTCGCAGGCTTATGCGTCAGGCGTGATATGGCGCGGCCGCGCGTTGCGCGAGGTGCTGGCCGATGTGACGCTGTGGCTCGTACCGATGGTCAATCCGGACGGTGTCGATTTGGTCCAGCGCGGCGCTTGGCCCGGGCAGCCCTACAGCGAGCAGCTGCTGATCTGGAACGGCGGCTCGGAGGATTTTCGCAGCTGGAAGGCGAATGTGCGCGGCGTTGATTTGAACGACCAGTTTCCGGCACACTGGGAGGAGGAACAGGCGCGACGCGGGCGCGAAGGGCCGGGCGAACGCGATTACGGCGGCGAAGCACCGCTGTCCGAGCCGGAGGCGTTGGCGCTGTTTCGGCTGACAGAGGCGCTGGATTTTGAACTGGTAGTTTCGCTGCACACGCAGGGGCAGGAAATTTACTGGAATTACCGCGATTGCGAGCCCCCGGATGCCGAAATTAGCGCCGAGCGACTGGCCCAAGCAAGCGGTTATGCCGCGGTCAAGCTCAGCGGCAGCGATGCCGGGTACAAGGACTGGTTTATTCAGCAGTTCCGGCGTCCGGGATTTACGGTTGAGGTCGGCTTGGGCGAGAATCCGCTGCCGTTCTCTGAGCTGCCTGTTTATTATGAAGAGCTGGCTCCGCTGCTGCTGGAGGCGCTTGACATAGGCCGGGAGCGGGCCGGCAGGCGCGCTGGGACGCAGCTGCGCCGCGACTGACAAGCTGCTGCAAGTCGGCCAGGCCGGCTGCGAACCGATTCGTCCACTCCTCATATATTGGGTATGAAGGAGGAGTGGAGATGGCCGGTAAAGGAAAAGGAAGCAAGTCCAAGCTGAAAAAGGACATTTCTTCGTCCCGCCCGCAGTATGCCATGCGGATCGTCGAATCGGCGACCTGCGCCGCCTGCACCCAGATGTGCTCGCGGGGACAGCGCTATCTGGAGGCGATGTCGCAGCCGGGAGCCGTCGGCAAGGGCGTCCCTTGTATTTTGACGAAAAAACGGATCAACTGATCTGAAATTGAACACGAGCGCCGGATGCCGCGTCTATATGCGTAAGAGGTGAAAGCGATGAAGCTTCGATCCCATCTGCGCAAGGGCATCCTTTTTTTATGGCTTGCGGCTGGCATTGGCGCGTTGACGGTCTGGACGGTTAGCAGCGGAATCAGCCGCGGCATGGCTCCCTATATCGTCTCTGCCGGACAAGCGCCTGTAGCCGATGCGATTCTCGTGCTCGGCGCTTATGTCCGGCCGAACGGCGAGCCTTCCGGCATGCTGGCGGACAGGCTGGAGACGGCGCTGCAGCTGTATGAGGCCGGGGCAGCGCCGAAAATTCTCGTCAGCGGCGACCACGGCCGCAAGGAGTATGACGAAGTGAACACCATGCGCGAATATTTGGAGCAGCGCGGCGTGCCGTCCGCGAGCATTTTTATGGATCACGCCGGCTTCAGCACTTATGAGAGCATGTACCGCGCCCGCGACATTTTTCAGGTGCGCGAGGTCACCGTGGTGACGCAGGGCTACCACCTGCCACGGGCTTTGTTTGCGGCCCGGCAGCTTGGTCTGAACGCGCACGGCGTAGCCGCCGATCTTCACCGCTATGGCGGGATGCCCCGCTTCGAAGCGCGCGAAGTCGTCGCCCGTGCCAAGGATGCGCTGTATGCCGGTGTGCTGCGGCCCAAGCCGACCTTTCTCGGCCGCGAAATTCCGATTACCGGCGACGGGCGGGCCACGCATGACCGCTAGCGAACGGCACATAGCGGCGCGGCAAGCGCAAAAAAACGTCAGAGAGCTCAGCTCCCTGACGTTTTTTTTGAATGGCTTGCGCGACCTTACAGCATTTCCGGCTCGCGCTTCAGCAGCTCGGCGGTCGTGCCGTCGTCGGATTTTTTCATCCGTTCCTTGCCCATGAACAGACCGGCCACCAGACCGATCAAGACGAAGACGATGCCGCTGGCAAAAACAATCGTCACCGAGTGAGCCAGCACACCGCGTACACCGGCGAGCAGCTCAGGCGGCATTTGTGCCCGGGCATCGGCGTTCAGCAGCATTTGCGGATTGGCGAATTTGCCGAGCACCTCGGCAGGAATTTGCGGCAGCTTGCCAGCCAGCTCCTGCAAGCCGCCGTTCATTTTGCTGGTCATCAGCGCACCCATGACAGATACGCCCAGCGTCGCGCCGATCGAGCGGAAGAACTGCGTCGACGATGTAGCTACACCGCGCTGCTCGCGAGGTACGGCGCTTTGCGCAGCGATGGTCAGGACCGGCATCAACGCCCCCATGCCAAGACCTGTAATGATCATGTAGAAGACGACGGTCATGTTGGTCGTATCAACGGTCATTTGCGACATCAGTACAAAGCCAAGTGTCATAATGAGCATGGATACGGTAATGATAACGCGGTAAGGCAGCTTCGTAATCAAACGGCCGCCAACGATGCTCGAAGCGATCAGCGACAGCATCAAGGGGGTCAGGATATAGCCTGCTTTCGACGCAGATTCGCCGATAACGCCTTGCACAAACAGCGGGATGTACGTAATCGCGCCGAACATGCCAATGCCCATAAAGAAGCCGACCACACTCGAGACGGAAATAGCCCGTTTTTTGAACAGAAACAGCGGAATGATCGGTTCCTTGACCTTGGATTCAATCCAGATGAATGCAGCGATCAGCACGGCTGCTGCCGAGAACAGCCCGATAATTTGTGGCGAAGCCCAAGCGTAATGCGTCCCTGCGCCGGTTTCATCACCGCCGCCAAGTACCAATGCAAGCAGCAGGGAAACGATGGCGCCGGATAGGACAATCGCACCGCCCCAGTCGACGGAACGCTTCTCGGTGCTTTTTGTTTCTTTCAGCGAAGCGGCGAGAATAATCGCGCCGACAATGCCAAACGGCAGGTTGACATAGAAAATCCAGTGCCAGTTCAAGTGATCGACGAGGAAGCCGCCGACAGCCGGTCCAACAACACTGGAAAGGCCGAACACGGCGCCGAATACGCCTTGCATTTTACCGCGGCGCTCCGGCGGGAAGATATCGCCGATAATCGTCATCGCGACCGGCATCAGCGCGCCTGCGCCGATCCCTTGAATCGCGCGGAAGACGATCAGCTCGGTCATGTTTTGCGACAGGCCGCACAACGCCGAACCGACGAGGAAAAAGCCCATACCGATCAAATAAATCAGCCTGCGGCCGTACAAGTCGGCCAGCTTGCCGAAAATCGGCACTGATGTCGTCGAAGTCAGCATGTAGATCGAGAATACCCAGCTATACAGCGAAAGTCCGTGCAAATCTGAAATGACGGTCGGCATCGCCGTTGATACGATCGTTTGATCAAGCGATGAGAGCAAGAGGCCCAGCATCAATCCGACGACGATCCATCGGAGCTGCTTAGGCGAAATCGCAGTTTGGTTCATAGTTTCTTTCCACTCCTTGTCTTTGGGGTGCGCTCGGGAGCGCAAGCCGGCTTTACAACAAGCTGTTCAGCTTGCGGAACGAGTCCAGCATCGTTTGCAAATCGTCTTTTTCCATTTGTCCAAAAATTTCAGCGAGCCGCTGCAGCCGGTCCTGCTTCAGCTTCTCGGCGACCTCGCGCCCTTGGTCCGTCAGCGTAAACTGTACGACGCGCCGGTCCTCTTCGGAGCGGGTGCGATGGATCAGCCCGTATTCCACCAGTTTGTCGGAGAGCCCGGTAACCGCGCCGGACGTGACGCCAAGCTTGGCGACGATGTCCGAAGCCGTGCACATTTGATGCTGATACACGTTCATCAGTAAAAACACGTGACCTGTGGAAAGCGGGTGCTCAAATTGCGGCATCACCATGCGATCCTTAATTTTCTTGCCCAACTGCTCCAGCAAGCCAAGCAGCTCCTGCATCGTTTCCTTGTTGTCCGGATGGGACGGCACAGGAACACCTCCTTCTTTTAAGAGTAGAAATACTTAGTGACAGAATATCTTAGTGACTAAAATAATGAATGAGTTAAATATACGCCTGCTGCTGGAAGAAGTCAATATTCAATTTTATAAAAAAGCGAGATGAATCCTGCACAAAACGGGTATATAATGAAAGAAGACAGTCCAAGCCGACAAAAAGGAGCTGGAGCCCGATGCTGCGAAAAATATGGAGTTTGCGCTACTGGAAGCATGTCCTGACGCGCGTCTGGCGTCTTCTGCGCTCGCCGCAGGTGCCGCTGGGCGCCAAGCTGCTGTTTCTGATCCCGGCTTTGCTTTATTGGGTGCTGCCCGACGTTATGCCGTTCATCCCGATTGACGATGCCGCGGTAACGATGCTGCTGGCCGTCGTGTTCTCCGAGGCGCTGGAGCGCAAATATCCCGACCGCAGCCTGGAGGCCGGCCGCAAGCAGTAACGACCCGATCCGACCGGCCCGCCGGTCAAGCAAAAGCCCATCTTCCGCAGAAGGTGGGCTTTTCGGCTGCTTATGAACGGTGTATCGAGCATTTGTTTTCAATGAAGCGGATTTGGTTGCCTACGTGGTTCAGCTGTTCCTGCTCCGCTTGCGAATGCGTGGATTTGCTTTGCAGCAGGCGCTGCTCCTCTTTAAGCGCGTGCAGGTCGGAACCGGCTAAAGCGCAGTCGTAATCGCTGTCCAGATGATCGATCATGCGCTACACCTCCTTGCAGATAGTTTAGGGTCATCTTGCGAACAGGCGTGGCTACTTCTTGCCTTTGCCGCTGTTTTTATCGGAGGTGCGATTGGTCGTGTTCTGGCTGCCGTGGCCCTGTTGTTTGTGTTCAGACATGAAATTCACTCCCCGGTGTTGTCGAATTGTGTTGAAATTCCACACAATAGTAGTATGAGGCGCTTGCGCCTTTTCGATACCCGGCAGAAAAAAACAAAAAGCCCCGCAGCGACGACAGGTCGCTTACAGGGCGGATCGGCTTGGTTTTAATGCTCGGGAAGCAGCTTGTCTTCAAGCGTTTGCTTGACTTTCTTGAGCGCTTCCGTTTCCAGCTTGTGGTTGCGCGGGAACTTGGTCCCAGCTAATGCGAGCGCTTCCTTAACCGTCATCTCGATGCGAATCACTTCTTCTCCTTGCGGAATGTGCAATGTGGAATCCATGTTCAATCACTCCCCGTTTTCCCTGAATTGGTAAGCTTGATGACACCGGCTTGCGTCTATGATCTTTGCTTCGATTGAGTGAAAAATCCTTGATTTGTCACACTTTTAATATAACACATCATGTTAGGTATTGCAAGAGAGAGAAGGGCCTGATTTGAAAAAAATTCGCAGGAATTTTTATAAAAAAAGCCTTCGCGACAAGCGGCGTTTTGCCGTGTCGGAAGGCTTGACACAAAGCTTATGTACAAACATCGCGGCAGGAATTAGCGCGCGGTCAGATCGGACGGGTATTCCTCGATCGGCTTGCGAATCCAGCGCTGCAAATAGCCTTGATCCGAAAGCGCCTTGAGCAAAATAATGAGCACCGGCGACACAATCACCCCGGCGACGCCGAACAGCGACAGCGACACAATCATGAACGCAAGTGTGGTGAAGGCCGAAACGCCCAGCGATTCTCCTGTAATCTTGGGCTCCATAAATTGCCGCACGAGAATGACGACAATCAGCACCGCCGACAGCCAAATCGCCAGCGACGTATTGCCGACGATAAACAAATAAATAATCCACGGAATGAACAGGGTGGAGACGCCAAGCAGCGGCAGCACGTCAAAAATACCGGACAAGAGCGCAATCGAAAACGCATTGTTAACGTTCAGCAGCAGCAATGCGATGAAGATCACGACGAACGTCAACGAAATCAGCTTGGCTTGCGCCTTGACGTAGCTCAGGATGCCGCGCAGCACGTTTTCCTTCAGGAAAAAGAAGGCGGCTTTGAACGTCTTGGGCGTTTTGTCTTCGGCCAGCCGCTTCCACGATTCGATCTCGATGCTCAGGAAATAAGCAAGAATGATGCCGACAACAAAGTTGAACATGAACGTCGAGAACGAGGTCAGCGAATTCACAAGGCCGGAGAGAAAGCCGGTGAGCAGCTTGGCGGCCTTGTTCGTAAACTGTGAGGCATAGTCCTTTGACTTGTCCACGACATCGGGAGGCAGCGCCTCCAGCCTGCTTTGCAGGTCCGCGACGCGTTCGACGATCTGCTCCTGAAAGACGATCTTGTAATCGTCCGCCTTGGCGACGAGATTCATGATCTGGGAGGTGAAAATAATCCCTGCGCCAACAAGCGCGCCGAGAATAACGGTAACGAACAGCAGCACCGAAATCGCCGAAGCAATCGATTTGCGCAGGCCGCGGCGGTGAAGAAAGCGGGCGAGCGGTTCGATCATCGCATAAATAATCAGGGCGAGGAAGATCGGCGTGGCTATTTTGTACAAATAGCTGAATAGCAGCATGAACAAATAAACGGTGAGGACGATCAAAGCGATGTCAAAAGCAGTTCTCCAATATTTGCGGTAAAAGGATATCACGAATGTCCCTCCGGATTAAATGATGGTTTGATCGGTCAAAATAACCGGGCCGTCGCTCGTAATGGCGATGGTATGTTCATATTGCGCGGACAAGCTGCCGTCCACGGTGCGCGCGGTCCATCCGTCGAGATCGACGCGGGCGAAATATTTGCCGATATTGAGCATCGGTTCAATCGTAAACACCATGCCCTCCTTGAGCCGCGGGCCTTTGCCGGCCGGGCCGTAATGCGGCACCTGCGGCGCCTCGTGCATCTCCTGGCCGATCCCGTGACCGACAAAGTCGCGTACGACGGAAAAGCCCTCGGCTTCGGCATGCGCTTGAACGGCGTGGCAGACGTCGCCGAGCCGATTGCCCGCGACAGCCTGTTCAATGCCCTTGTACAGCGACTCCTTCGTGACGCGCATCAGCCTTTCGGCTTCCGGCGACACCGTGCCTACGGCGTAGGACCAGGCCGAATCGGCCAGCCAGCCGTCGAGATTCACAACCATGTCGATGGTCACGATATCGCCGTCGGCCAGCGGCTCTTTTTTCGGGAAACCGTGACAGATGACGTCGTTCACCGAGGCGCAGGTGGCGTAGGGGTAGCCGTTATAGCCTTTTTGCTCGGGCTTGGCGCCGTGGCGGAGCATGAAGCTTTCCGCGAACTGGTCGATCTCCCAGGTGGTGATTCCGGGACGGATCATCTGGGCGATTTCCCGGTGGCAGGCGGCGAGAATACGCCCGGCTTGGGCCATTTTCTCGATCTGCTCTTTCGTTTTGATAACGATCATGGCATACACTCCTCTTATGGTTTCAAGGTGTTGTCTTATCACAGCCCATTATGTCCATTTGGCTGACCAAAGCTTCATTTCTTTTAATATTTGATGCAGATCCTGACCTTTCGGTGTCAGTGAATACTCGACGGTTACCGGCACAGTCGGATATGCCGTGCGCTCCAGAACGCCGTGCTCTTCCAGATGCCGCAGTGTGTCGGTCAGCGATTTCGGGCTGATGCCGCAAATTTGCCGCTGCAGCTCTCCAAAGCGCCGCGTGCCCTGAAACAGCTCGCGCAGCACGAGAAACGCCCATTTGCCGCCGATGACTTCGAGCGTGCGTTCAATGGAGCATTCGATCACCTTAGGTTCCTTGGGCACGTAGTTGCTGAGCGGAGCGACCTTCTCGTTTTCCAGCGTAGACATTCGGTTTATCCTCTCCTTTGGCGGTTGCTTTCGTTTTGAAAGTAAGTATCTCATGTGTAATAAGTAGAGAAATCGTTTACTGCTTTCCATTTTAAATAGCGGGCGGAAAAATGGCAATAGCGGTCCGGGTTGATTTCGCTTCATGGATTCTTTACAATAAGAAATAAAAAAAGTTCCAGGAGATGTCGACTAATGAAGGTGAAAATTTCCCGCAATGCCGCAAAAATGCTCAAAATGGAGCTTGAAAAGGAAGAAAACCAAGGTCTGATCGTGCGCGTTCAAGTGACGCAGCAGCACGGCGACCACGCCCACTACGGTCTCGGACTTGACGACCGCAATGACAACGACGTTCTTGTGACGACGGACAAAGGCATCGATGTGCTGCTCGACCAAAACGAGCCGATGCTCGACGGCATCCGCATCGACTACTTCTATTTACCGCAAGAAGGCTACGTGATTACGAACCCGAGCAAGGGGTATCACGGGGATCACTAATGGCCAATGATATTCGCATTTGCGACAAATGCAAGCATATGAAGGTGAAAACCGCTGTATCCAAGCTGGAGCGCCTCGCGCCAGGCGTCAGCGTGAAAGTCGGCTGCAAGTCGTATTGCGGCCCTTGCTCTCGTTTTGCTTTTATCTACATTAACGGCCGCTACATCACCGGGGCAACCGAAGATGAGGCCATCGAAAAAGCGCGTAAATATGTGAAGTAGAGAAACGCTCCCGGCGACGGGGGCGTTTTTTTGCGCAGGCAGGGACGCGGGCGCGTCCGGGGCGTTGTGCATGGGACGCGTACCGTGTGTTGTGTGCCGCGTACCGCGTGCTGTGTGGCGCGTGCCGCGTGCCGTGTGGCGCGTATCGCGTGTTGTGTACCGCGTGCTGCGTGCCGTGCGGCGCGTACTGCGTAGCCGCGTTCCGCGCAACTGCGCCATCGCGGCCGCTCGCTGCTTTTACAAAAGCTTCAAACCGCGCTGATCTTGCCGAAACAAAGCCCCGGTAAGCTGAAGGAGTGAAATCATTCTTGCCATAACGGAGGGAATTCGGATGAAACGATGGTTGGGCAACAAACGCGTGCTGCTGGCCGCGGCTGCAATATGGACCGTAACCGGCGCGCAGCTGGCGTTTGCTGAAGGTGATCAGGCTGCTCTGCAGGCGGCGGCTGTACAATTCAACATTATCTCGCAGGGTAAGGCGTTGTCACTGGACAAGGACCCTGTCGTCATCGACGGCAGCACCTATGTGCCGCTGCGGGCGATTGGCGAAGCGCTTGGCAAGCAGGTGGAATGGAATGAGTGGAACCAGTCGATCACCCTCAAGGATGTGCCGCAAATCAGCGCGACTTACGAGTGGAAGAATGCGCCCGAGCTGGGCAAGGGCATTCAGGAGGGCGGATTCTCGGGGCTGGTGCATCTGCCGGGCGATCCGGCCGATACGTTCTACTCGCTGGGCGACCGCGGACCGAACGGCGAAGTGGGCAAGGACAAGCTGCGGACGTTCCCGATTGATGGCTACAATCCGCGTCTGTATAAATTCAAGGTGAGCGACGGCGGGATTCAAATTCTGGATACGATCAAGCTGCAGCTCCCTGTGGGCAAAACAGACGCCGTTACCGGAAGTCGTCTGATTACGGGCTTGCCGAATCTGGTCGGTCCGGACGAGGTGCCGTTTGACGAAAAAGGCGCGGTCAAGCTCGGCTATGACCCCGACGGCCTTGACCCGGAGGGCATTGCGTACAGCCCATCCGACGATACGTTCTGGATCTCGGAGGAATATCGTCCTTCGATCCTGCAGGTGAAGCGCGACGGCACGATTCTCGGCCGTTACGTGCCCAAAGGCGCGAAAGCGAAGCTGGTTGCTGCTGGCGCGCAAACGGAGATTTACGAGACGCTGCCCGAAATCTACAATTCGCGCATTTCCAACCGCGGTCTGGAAGGCGTGACGATTTCGCAGGACGGCAAGTTTTTGTACACCTCGATTCAAAGCCCAATGGCCAATCCGGATAAAAAAACCGGCGAAGCCTCGCGCAACCTGCGAATTTTGAAAATGGACCTGACGACCAAGCAGATCATCGGCGAATACGTGTACGTGGCGGAGAACGCCGCGATGTTCCGGAACGTCAAGCAAAAGGACGTCGTGATCAGCGATCTGTCCGCGCTGTCGGACGATGTGATGCTGATTGACGAGCGCGACAAAAACGCCGGCGCCGACGCCCAGCTCAAGCGCATCTACAAGGCGGACTTCTCGCAAGCTTCCAATTTGCTCGGCACCCCGGTCAGCCTTGGCCTGGAAGCGATGACCGTCCAGCAGCTGCGAGACCACGGCATCGTGCCGGTAGGCAAGGAGCTTGTCGCCGATATCGCCAAGCTTGGTTATCCGTATGAGAAAATCGAAGGCTTGGCCGTGACCGACGCGCACACGATCGCCATCGTCAATGACAACGACTTCGGCGTCAGCTACGACGACGCGGGCAAGCTGTCGCTGACGGGCGTACCGACACAGCTCATGCTCATCAAGGTGAGCGAGAGCTTGAAATAGACCAACCGCCGCCGGACATCCGGGCGGCGGCGCAAACCAGGCAAAGGCGGCTTCCTGCTCCCCCGAATACGGGGAAGGGAAGCCGCCTTTGCCGTTGCTGTCGTGCCGCGCGGCACGACAGCCGGGGGAGCCGGCGTTGCGCCAGGCTCCCGAAACGCGGCCGGCCCGGTGAGGCCGGCCAAGCCAACGCTGCCCTCAGCGCGCCGCGCCGCCGCCGACGATGTCGGCGAGCGCCGCTTCCAGCTGCGGGTAGCGGAACTCGAACCCGTGCTCAAGCAACGCACGGGGCAGCACGCGCTGGCCTTCCAGCAGCAGGATGGCCAGCTCGCCAAAGGCCAGCCGCATGACCCAGGCTGGCACGGGAAACAGGTTCGGCCGGCGCATCGCTTTGGCGAGCGCCGCGCCGAACGCGGCATTCGTGACCGGATGCGGTGCGGTCGCGTTAACAGCGCCTGCCATATCGTCATGCTGCAGGCAAAAATCGATCAGCCGCACCATGTCGGCGATATGAATCCACGACAGCCATTGTCGTCCGCTGCCGACCCGGCCTCCGACGCCGAGCTTATACGGCAGCGCCATTTTGGGAAACGCGCCTTCCCGGCCGTCGAGCACCAGCCCGACGCGGATTTTGACCAATCGATCGACCGGAATCCGGTCGGCGGCGCGCTCCCACTCCTCGACGACGGAGGCGAGGAAGTCCGTGATTCGCGGCGGGCTTGTTTCGTCAAAGCTTTGCGTCTCCGACGTTCCGTAGATTGACATGCCGGAAGCGTTAAGGACAACGCGCGGCTTGACGGCAAGCCGTTCGACCAGCTCGGCGACACGCCGGGCGGCGTCCAGCCGCGATTCGAGGATGACGCGCTTGGCCTCCGCCGTCCAGCGTTTGTTAATGGACGAGCCGGCCAAATTGACGATGGCCTCAACGCCGTCCAGCAGCTCCGGCTGCTCGTGCAGCTGCGCCCAGGTCAGCACGTCCGATTCTTGCGCGCGGCCCGGATGGCGCGACACGATCACGACCCGATGGCCGGCCGCGCGCCAAAAGTCAGCCAAATGCCCCCCGATGAAGCCTGTTCCTCCGGTAATAGCAATAAGCATACGATCCCTCCTCATAGTTTCCATTATAGCGAATTTGCACGATTTTCCAACGGCCGCCCAGTTTGCCCGCCAGCAAAGGCCATCGTCCGTCGCGGCATCGGCGCAGCCGCGTGTGCCGTAGCCGTCCGCCCGCTCTGCCCATCAGCATAAGCCGTCGTCCGTCGCGGCATCGGCGCAGCCGCGTGTGCCGAAGCCGTCCGCGCGCTCTGCCCGCCAGCAAAGGCCGTCGTCCGTCTCGGCATCGGCGCAGCCGCGTGTGCCGAAGCCGTCCGCGCGCTCTGCCCGTCAGCATAAGCCGTCGTCCGTCGCGGCATCGGCGCAGCCGCGTGTGCCGAAGCCGTCCGCCCGCTCTGCCCGCCAGCAAAGGCCGTCGTCCGTCGCGGCATCGGCGCAGCCGCGTGCCGAAACCGTCCGCCTGCCGTATCCCGTCGCCAGCTCAGGGCTCCGCTACCGTGGTCCCGCTGCTTCCGCTGCCTTGGGCGCAATTCGTCCCTTCGGGGGATTTTTGTGCCGCAGTTGACGATTTAACGGCCAAAGGCGTGTCGAAAAACGCATCATTTTGGAAAAATAGTCCCAACTACCTAGGGCTTTTCTGAAAAATAGTTACGATAGGGTATTCGATTTGCCGGAAACTTCACTTATCCTTGTAGGTAGCAACAGATCAAGCTGTTGCGGTATCGAACATTTCTCGATAAAGGCAAACCTGGCGAAAGCCAGCGACGCAAAGCTACAGGGGCTTACGATCCCGCCTGCGGGACGCCGGTTGCCAGCCAGCTGCCGAAGGACAGGTTGCGCTCAGCGAATGCGAGCCCCTACCGTCGGATCTCGAGGTAGGGCTTTTGATATGAAACTCGGCAGTCCATCAAACATTACAAAGGGGGACATTTCAGGCATGCAGCCAGAATGGACGCACAATGAAGAAGCGGTGCTTACGTCAATGAACGGCAGCCAGATCCGGCTCATTCCGTCAAGCGACGGGCCGAAGCTGCTGATTGACCGGGAGGAGTATTTGCTGAAGGAATCGTGCTGGGACGTGGAGATGTTTCACGGGCGCAGCAGCAGCATTCTGATTTTTTACTGGAAGGGCGAAGTGAAGCTGTCTGTCAAAATCCCGCCGCTGTCGCAGGTGGATGCCTTTTTGACCCGATTGTTCCAATGTCTGACCTTTAAAGCAAGAGCGGTATTGGCTTGAAGCAAAGCGGCCAAAGCCGCTTTTTTGTTGCCGAAAATCGGACATCCGGTGCGGATTTGCCGTGGGCCGTCGCCGGACAGGCTCCAAACCTCCCTCAAGCGCATAAAATAAAGGAAACGTCATGCTGCCGCTGCGAGAAGGAGGGGGACCGGGATTGTTTGTCATTTGCGTAAAAAGCGTTGTCGGACTCCGGCAGGAGCGATATAATAATGATGAATACATAGCAAGTAGTTCTTGGGAACTATCGGGAGGAGTACATAGATGAGATTGATTACACGTTCGGATTTTGACGGTCTGGTCTGCGCCATGCTGTTCAAAAAGCTCAATATGGTGGACGAAATGAAATTCGTGCATCCGAAGGATATGCAGGACGGCTTGATCGAAGTGAATGAAAACGACATTCTCGCCAATGTGCCATACGTTCCCGGCTGCGGCCTCTGGTTCGACCATCATTCCAGCGAGCTGGAGCGCATGGGCGAGAAGGTGGAGTTCAAGGGCGAGACGCGCATGGCGCCAAGCGCCGCCCGCGTCGTGTACGACTATTACGGCGGCAAAGCCGTTTTTGGCGATATTGACGACATTATGCGCGGGGTGGACAAAGCCGATGCGGCGCAGTTCAGCAAGGAAGATATTTTGAATCCGCAGGGTTGGGATTTGCTCTCGTTCATCATGGATGCGCGTACGGGCCTTGGCCGCTACCGCGATTACAATATCAGCAATTATCAACTGATGGAGCAGCTGGTGGATCACTGCGCAACGATGAGCGTGGACGAGATCATGCAGCTGCCGGACGTGAAGCAGCGCGTCGACCGCTATTTTGAGCTGGATGCGCAGTACCGCGAGATGCTGCAGAAATATACGCGCACGGAAGGCAATGTCATTATTACCGATCTGCGCGATGTGGAGACGATTTATCCGGGCAACCGCTTTATGGTGTACGCGCTGAACCCGGAACAGAACATCTCGATCTGGATCGTCGACGGCCGCAATAAGCAAAATTGTGTATTCGCTTGCGGACACAGCATCGTGAACCGTACATCGAAGACAAACGTTGGCGCGTTGATGCTCAAAAACGGCGGTGGCGGCCATCATGCCGCCGGTACGTGTCAGGTCCCTTACGAGCAGGCGGAAGCGGTACTGCAGGAGCTTGTGGCCACGATGAGACAGGACGGATAAGATCAGCTTGGACATCGCAGGGGCTTCCTGAAGAGGCCGCAAATGCTGCAGCGTACTGATGGGGTGCGCTCAGTGTTTGCGGCTTTTTGGCTTGACCGACTTGACGTTGTGCGCGATAGCGGTCTTGCGCGGCGGGAAGTTGAACAGCAAGGAATGAATGAAGATGAGGTGAGCGGCATGAAGGAGCAGCGGACACAGAGGCAGCAGCGGGGGGACGCAGACAAGTCGGCGGAGCAGCAGGTGCGTTTGAGCGAGCAGGCGGCGTCCGTGCCAGGCGGGCTGCTGCAGCTTCAGCGGACGCTGGGCAATCGAGCATTTGGACGGTGGCTGGGCGGCACGCTTGTGCAAAGAGGCAGCAAGCCTGGGAAGGAAGCGGAGAGCCCGGCCGACAAGCTGCCGCCGGTCGATCCGGACTTGAACATCATTTGCTGGAGATCGGTCGGCAAATACAAATATTTTCAGGGCGATTTCACCCGAGAGCAATACGAGCAATTTGAATGGGGCTACAAGGATGGAAGCGATGCGGCGAAAGCGATGCTCGTCAACGATGGCGATACGGAGGTCACCGATCCCGGCTCGATTCCGGACGGCGCGGCGGTCGGCTTGTACCGGGCCAAAGCTTCAAGCGACGGCTATACGCTGGCGCATGTGATGGTGGCCAAGGGCGGCGGTATTTGTCTGGGCAGCAACAATGGTTGTATTGGCGGCACTGCCAACTGGTCGGAGTACGATTTGGGCAAGCAGTTTGACTGGAAAAGCGGTCAGCCTACGCTGCAAATTGGCGATTTCACGCAAAAATGGAAAATCTATTACCGATTGTAACGAGCATAGGAGGGATTTGATGAACATGTATGCAGGCGGGCGCCGCTTGTCGAAGAAGTCGATCAAGCGCAAGGCCGCAACCGGCTCCGGCTTGCAGGAGGAGGTGCGCCCGCTTGCGGGAAGCGAGCCATCGGCTTTGTCCGCGCCGCTCCAGCTTCGCCGCTGGCAGGAAACGCTGGGCAACCGCGCAACGCAGCAGCTCGTGCAGCGCCAGCTGGCGCTGCCGTCGATTGTGGCTGCCGGTCCATCCGCAAACTCAGCCGGCGCGCATGCCAGCAAGCGTGGTTCCGGCGGGGCTTTTCGTCCGAACGGCGGCTCCGGGCTGGTCGTGCAGCGCGTGCTTTCCCAATTCCGGTTTAATGAAGAGCAGAAGACTGAGGGGAATGCCAACAACATTGCGATTGCCGATGTGCTGATTGCCGGCCGCACCCCCTCTCCGTTCACGGGCACGATGGGCGCGCATTCAACGGCATGGGTCGCCCATATCGATGCCGTCCGCAGGCAGATGATCGGTTATCATCTGGACGAGGTTTGCAGCTACATGACCGACTTTTCGATCAAGCAGCTGAACTCGCCGCTGCTGCGGCTTACCCAATATATACATAGTGACCATCGCGAAAAGCTGAAATTGGCCGGCGAGTCTTTGCAATTAGCCGTGCTTCAGATTGCACCTTTTAAAGACGAGAGCAATATTACCAGTGCGCAGCCGGTTGTGGCGGGCCTGCAGAAGCTGCTGGGCTCGTTGCTGACCTTTGTCAACTATTTGCCGATGGCGACGGTGGCGGGCGGAGATCCGGGAGGAAACGGCGAGGGGCCAGCGCGCACGCTGCTCAATCTGCACGAGACAGCCGGCTCGGCCAAGGATTATATCGACGGGGCGAAAGAAGATATTGTAAGCGAGAAGATGAAGGATGAGCCGTCGGAGGAGAAGCTCCAGGGCTACGGGGAGACGATTTCCAGCTACGAACAACTGCTCAAAGATGTGAAAAAGGAAGACTCCGCAGTCGACCTTGACAAGCAGGAGCCGTTGAAAAAGAAAGTTCAGGAGCAACTGCGCAAAATGTTTGCAGCGGAAACGCCCGGCGTCTTTGCGCAAACCCGTATCGGGAAGCAGGATGCGCAGCTGATCTGCGAAATCTGGGCGCTTGGCCTGCAGCATTATCTGGAAACCGTCAAGTCCGCATACCCGTATTCCTACACGTTGGCCGGCTGGAATGATGAGAAGCAGCTTGGCAAGGAAGTGCGGCTGCTGCTTGAGCGTCAGGCTGAAGCGTATGAGGTCGACAATGAGTTCAAGCTGCAAAGCAACAAGAATATCTCCACGTATATCCTGCAGCTGCTGCGCGGACAACAGGGCTTTGCCAAGCTGGGCAAGGAGCACGAAGCTCCGCTTGAAGACGTGCTAGGCAAGCAGGCGGAAAGCTCGGCTGCCGGCGTCGGTCTTTCCGATTTTGCCAGTGAAAGCAAGGGCACGTTCATGAGCTCGATTTTTCTCGACGAGGACGGGAAGGTCGGCGATGTGTTCATTCAAGGGCGGACGCCCAAGCCGTTTTCCAGCTCGGAGGGCATGGGAGCGCATTCGACGGCATGGACGGCCCATGTGGACGCCGTGCGTACGACAATGAGCGGCAAGACGGTCAAGGACGCCGGAGGCGCGTTGGCCAAGCTGGCGAGTCAGGCGCTTTCCGCTCCGGCTTTTACGGAGCTGTACGATCAGGTGGGCGAGAAGCAGGCTTATCAGCTGGAGAATGCGGCTGATTATTTGCGGAAGCTGCTGGATCAGCAAATCGATTTTGGCAACCTCACAGCGGCGCTGGGCCATTTGGAGCAATTGATATATTTGCACCTTAATTTTGTGAACCTGACGCCGCTTAGCACCGTTTCGGGCGGCCACGTGCCGGGCGGGCGCAACGAGGGCCGTCATCGCCAGCTGCTGCAATCGTTTGAGCAAAACGAGCCGGAGGTTACGATGAATCTGAAAAGCGGACTGCGCGAGGCGATGTACGGATTGTTTGACGCCAATGCGATCGATAAATTTTCGCGGGATGAAGATAGCAAGGGCAAAGAGGCCGAAAACCTCGAAACGAAGAAATGGCTTTACAGCCTGAATTCGCTGATGCATACATTGAAAACCGCGTACCCCAGATCTTATGCGGCTGCCGATTTTCGTGAATTTTTGCTGGACAAGCTGAATGCGCCGATTGAAGTGGTGATGGGCGGCTCGGAATACGAAAAAAGCGATAAAGAAAAGGACGTTGAACTGAACGAATTGAGCAAGAAGAAGAAAATTTCCAGCCTGCTGGACCCGAGCGAATGGAAGCTGGGACAAATGGTTCGAGTCGAACGTCCATACTTGGAGCACTACGATACGGGGGTTATTTGCGGCCGATTGAACAAGGAAAGCCAGACGGTCAAGGTGCAATTTATTAACGAAAAGGACAAGGGCTCCTATCAGATTTACAACATCATCGGTATGGAGTCCTATCCGGTCGATGAAGTAACGCCGCTGCTGTGAGCGGCAGACCGGACTTATGCAGCCGCAGCGGACAGTTGCGGCCCAATAATCACCTTAACCGTTGCGGCACATACAAACAACCCTTTTCCGCGCCATTCGCAAGCCTTGTCCCGCCTGATAAGGGCAAGGAGCCGCGTTTGCCGGAAAAGGGTTGTTAGCTGCGTTGGCTTACTTCGCTGTCGCGCCGCCGCCCTTAAAAATATGGCCTGAAGCCCAGTACTGGTAAAGGTTGCATTCAATCCGGCCGTTGAACAGCTTGCGCTTCTTGTCGGCGCGGCGGGCCATGTAATGCTCCAACTGGCGGCTCGGGCTGAGAATAAACACGCTCCACGTAGGCAGCTGCCCCGTGATCGAGCCGAGCTGTCGCAGCGCCTGCTCCACCTCGCGTGAATCGCCAAGCCGTTCGCCGTAAGGCGGGTTGGTGATCAAGCAGCCGTTCTCGCCGATGGGCCGCGCCTTGGCGACAGGCTCCACGCGCAGCGCGAACTGCTTGGAGAGGCCCGCGGCTTTGGCGGCGGCGAGCGCCACATCGATGGCTTTGGCATCGATGTCGCTGCCGACGATGTCCAGCGGCACATCGTCGCGAACGGCGTCGTAGGCCTCGTCGCGGGCCGCTTCCCACAGCTCGGGCGGGACGACGTTGTCCCACGCCTCGCTTGGGAAGCTGCGGCGCAGGCCCGGCGCGATATTCCAGCCAATCATCGCCGCCTCGATCGGAATCGTACCCGATCCGCAGAACGGATCGTAGAGCGGGCGATCGGCGCGCCAGCGGCTGAGCAGCACCATCGCCGCCGCCATCGTCTCCTTGAGCGGCGCCTCGGTGACGAGCTTGCGGTAGCCGCGCTTGTGCAGGCTTGGGCCGGTCGTGTCGATCGTCAGCGTGGCGATATCGTTCAGCAGCGCGACCTCGATCACGTAGCGCGGGCCTTGCTCGGCGAACCATTCGGTGCCGTAGCGCAGCTTCATTTTTTCCACAATCGCTTTTTTAACAATGCCTTGACAGGCGGGAACGCTGGACAGCTGCGATTTATGCGACCGGCCCTGCACCGGAAATTCGGCGTCCTCCGGCAGCCATTCCGGCCAGTCGAGCGCCCTGGTGCCTTCAAACAGCTCGTCAAAGGTACGGGCCGTGAATTGGCCCATCAGCACGAGCACGCGGTCGGCGGTGCGCAGCCATAGATTGGCGCGGGCAATGGCCAGCGGATCGGCTTTAAACACCACCCGTCCGTTCTCGACGGTGGCGTCGGCGTAGCCAAGCTCGCGGATTTCGCGGGCGACGACGGCTTCAAGGCCCATCGGGCAGGTGGCGATCAAAATTAGTTGCTGCATAACAGACATCCCTTCCTGTACGGCAAAATTTCGGCGAGTTGTGCGTCCGGGCAAAAACTCATACAATTAACAAGTATAGGGCAAAAGAGACGCACATACAAACACAAAAACGCCCGAAAGGAGCACGGCACAATGGAAACGATGACGGCGGAAAGCTACGTCGAGAGTTTATATGAAGAGGATGCGCTCTTGCAGCGGGTCAAGCAAGGGATACGCGAGCGCAACATGCCGGAAATTTCGATTGCGCCCGGCTACGGCCGGCTGCTGACGATGCTGGTGCGGATGACGCGGGCCAAGCGGGTGCTGGAGATCGGCGCTTTGGGCGGCTACAGCGGAATTTGTCTGGCACGAGGTTTGGAGCAAGGCGGTAAGCTGGTTTCGCTGGAGCTGCGGCCCGAATTTGCCGAAGCGGCGCTGGCGCACATGCGTGAGGCGGGGCTGGGCGATTGCGTGGAGCTGAGAGTCGGCGAGGCGCTGGCGAGTCTCGAAGCGCTTGCGGCTGAAGGAGCGCGATTCGATCTGTTTTTTATCGATGCGGACAAAGTGAATTATCCGAATTATTTGGAGGCGGCGATTGGGCTGGCCAATCCCGGCGCGATTATTGTTGGTGATAATACGCTGATGCGCGGCCGGGTCGTCAATCCCGAGGAGCGCAAGGCGTCGGTGGAGGCGATGCGGTTGTTCAACCGGCGAATTGCCGAAGACGAGCGGCTGGAGAGCACGATGCTGCCGGCCTATGACGGCTTGGCGCTTGCCAGGGTCAAAGATTAACGCCGCTGCGCGTCATCCGGCGCTTGCAGCCGCTTCACGTTGCAATGCCCCCCTGCTGGGCGAAGATCAAGCCTGATTGGCTGGTTCTTCGCCCCGTAGGGGGGCATTTTGTTGAACGGGGAACGTCAGGACGCCTTCCGTTTCAATACGAGCGGAGCTTCCGGCGTTTGCGGTACGGGACCGGGGGTTTGCAATTGGCTCAGCGGCTCATGAAGCGGGCTCTGGATAGCCGGATGGACGGCTTGCCGTTTGCGTGTCTGCATCACGCCGATCATGTTCCAGTATACAAACAAGAGCTCGGCCAGCAGCACAATGAACGCAATCCTACGCCAGTTCAGCTTCATTATCGGGCAAATCCTCTCTTTCGGTTGTTGTCCATATATTACCATAGCTCGCCGACTAACAGCTACAGAAACTTTTTTTTCACAAAAGCTTGCTCGCCTCCTGCATACTGCTTCAAGCTTCTCTCGTTTATCGCTTGCCTTCCGTGGCCGCAGAGCGGCGTCCGGGCAGCAGCAGCGTGCGATATACCCAGAACGCATTCAGCGCCAGCAGCACGCAGGAGACGACAAACAGCTCGCGGATGTTGAACCAGCCGGATACCGAGCCGCCGACGACGGGACCGATCATGTTGCCGAGGCTGAGCGCGCTCGTGTTGAAGCTGTAGGAGCGGCTTTCCATGCCGGACGGCGTATATTTGCGGATCAGCGCGTTGACAGTCGGCAGCAGGCCGCCCATAAAGACGCCCAATCCGAAGCGGGCTGCGAACAGCTGCCATACATTGTGGACGAGCGCTTGCGGCACAAACATCAGCGCTGCGCCGATCAGGCACAAGCCGAGAATGCGCTCGGGCCCGATCCGGTCGGACAGCCGGCCGAGCAGCGGCGAAGCGATCATATTGGAGAAGCCGGTAATGGAGCTGACCAGCCCGGCGAAGAAAGCAAGACCGGCGGCTTGACCGTGCAGCTCGGCGACAAACAGCGGCATCAGCGGCATCGCGCTCAGGAACGCGAATTGAATCACGAAGGTGACGGCGTAAAGCGCCGGGAGCTGGCGGATATGCTTCAACTGGCCGAAGCTTTGCAAAATCGAGGTTTTGGCTTTGGCTGCGGCTTCCTTTGCATTGAAATTCTCCCGCACCAGCAGCAGCGTCAGCACGGAAGCAGCAAACAGCAGCGTGCCCGTGACGAAAAAAATGTTGCGGTAGCCGATCCACTCGGCAAGCAGTCCGCCGATAAACGGTCCGAGAATCGTGCCGGCGACCGCGCCCGATTGCAGCGTGCCCATCGCAAAGCCCATATGCTGCTTGGGCGTGTTCGTCGACATAAGCGCAACGGCCGCCGGCGCGTAGCCAGAGATAACCCCGTTGAGCATGCGCAGCAGCAGAAGCTGCCAGGCGTTGCCGGCAAGCCCCATCAGCGCCATCACCAGCGCCATGCCGAAGCCGGAGCGCAGCAGCATGACCTTGCGGCCGTAACGGTCGGCGAGAGCGCCCCAGATCGGCTGAAACAGAAACGAGGTCACGAAATTGCCGGCAAAAATAATGCCTGCCCACAATGCTACCCGATGCGGATCGGTCATGCCCAGCTCCTGCAGGTACAGCGGCAGAAACGGAATAATCATCGTCATGCCGCCCATGACGAGGAACTGACCGAGCCACAGCACGGTTAAATTGACTTTCCAGCGTACCACGACAATCTCCTCTTTTCTTGTAGGTGCCGTACAGAGCGGTTCAAGATTTCATTATATCAGGAAACGGACTGCTCGCCCAAAGCGTGCAAGCTATGACGCGCAGCTGCATACTTTGGCAGCGGGCGGGGATATTAGTTGTGGCGCTGCGGCGTTAATCCACAATGAACGGTAAAGGAGCTGTACCATGCCATTCGGAGCCCACGAAACGATGGAAGTCCATGAAATTTTGAATGAAAAAATCAACATGATCAATCATTTCTCGATGTACGCCGAGCAAGCGCAAAGCGAGCAGGTGCGCGGCTTGATCCGCCAGCATTTGCAAACAGCGATCGGGCATTACGACCAGTTGGTCGCCTATACGCACGATTACGAAGCAGCGGGAGGCCTGCAGGGCAGCTGGCAGCCGGTGGGTGAGAGCGGCATGAACGGGGCGTCGTATCAGGATATCCGTTACGGCTTGCGCCAGCCGCAGCCTGTAGCGCCGCAGCTGCAGGCACAAAGCCGGTTGAACGACCGGCAAATTTTGAGCGCCGTCCTTTGCTGTCACAAGAACAGCGCCAAAAATGCGATGCAGGCATCCTTGGAATGCGCCGATCCGAACGTCCGGCAAATGCTGCTCAGCGGAGCTATTGCCGCCAATCAGCACGCCTACGATACGTTCCTGCTGATGAACCGTCAGGGCTTTTATCAGGTGCCGACGATGCAGGACCATACGGCCAAAACGTATCTTCATACGTACCAGCCTATGAACGCTGCGCCGAATGCTCATGCGTTTCAATAACAGCTCGGCTGATTGGCCGTGACAAACAAAGCCGACCGTTCTCATGCTTGACCGGCATGGGAGCGGACGGCTTTTTGGTGTTATTTGTGGACGCGCGCCGTCATAATTTCCAGGATGTAGAGCTCGGCATCGGGCATGTCCGAATCGCGGGCCAGCCGCACGGCTTCCTCGACGTCATACGGGACGCGAACAAACTGGATGCCCAGCGGAGACGGCTGGTCTGCGCCGATGATGCCCTCGACGATGCAGTAGGACGCTTGGGGGATGCCGTCATAGGGGATGCCGATGCTGCCGGTATTAAACAGCGTCAGCCCGCCGGTCGGCGTATCCGGACGCTCAAGCGTCCGCAAATATGACAGATGAATGTCGCCATAGCCGACCACATCCGGCGTCGCGCCGTCCTGCGGAACGCCGGTGGCGGCGGTATTGTCGAACATCGCCAGCCTTTCGGCCTTGGACGCCTTGCGGTTGACGCGATGGAACACGCTAACGGCCGAAGCGTGAAACAGCCGCATCCGCCGGCCGCTGATCGTCATATCGACGCAATAGGGCAGCCCCGCCAAATAGTCGAGCTGGTCGGGCAGCAGCTGGCTCTGCTGCCACAAGCCGTGAGCTTGCTCCTGCGGCATCGCCATGCTGACGTCCCAATTGCCGGGAACAACGGCTTCGCAAGCGGTCCGCACCCGGTCGATCACTTCCGCCGGGCCGGGGCCTTTGCCGACCAGATCGCCAAGACAGATGATGCGTGCGATGCCGCGGGCGGCGATATCGGCCAGCGCGGCTTCCAGCGCCGGCATATTGCCGTGAATATCGGAGATGAGGGCAATTTGATCCACGTTGCTCCGCCTTTCGAAAGTTGTTTTTTTCTTTATACCATAAACCGAACCTGCGAGAAAGGGTACCCTTGCCCGGCGCATTCTGATATAATTTGGTCAATGAAAGGTGGGTTTGTGACGGTGGAATCAAGATCCGAACGACTACGTAAACAAAAACATCGCAGAAAGTCCAAGGGAGCCGCGTGGAAGAAGCTGCTCGGTCTGACCGCAGCCGGCGTCGCTTGTTTGTCTATCGGCGTCTTCGCGGCGTATTTGACAACAAATTCCGACAAGGCCGGTTTGGAGCAGGCGCAAGAGGAGCTGGTCATTCCGACAGCTACCGCGGCGCCCAAGCCGAAACCGGCGGCAAGCGCGAAGCCTTCCGCACAGCCGGAATCCGATCAAGCCGCCAAGCCCTCCCCGCAAGCGACCGTCAAGGAGCCGTCGGCGGGAGCTTCTGCGGGAGCAAGCGGCCGTGTGGAGCTGGCTTTTGTCGGCGACGTGCTGCTCGGGAGCAAGGTTGAAGATATCATGAAGAAAAACGGTTATGATTATCCGTACTCCAATGTGAAAGCGTTATTAAGCGACCCGGATTATACGATAGCCAATCTGGAAACGCCGGTGACGACGCGCGGTGAGCAGCAAACAAAAGAATACGCGTACCGCTCGCCGCCGGAAGCGATTCCGGCGCTCAAGGCGTCGGGCATTGATCTGGTGAACCTCGCCAACAACCATACGCTCGATTTCGGCGTACAGGGACTGACCGATACGATGGATGCGCTGGACAAAAACGGCTTGGCCCACGTAGGTGCAGGGATGAACAAGGACGAAGCGTACCGTCCGGTCATTGTGGAGAAGATGGGAATCAGGATCGCCTTCCTCGGCTTCAGCCGCGTGCTGCCGGAAAGCTGGTGGAAGGCGGGCGACAGCAATCCGGGGCTGGCCGAAACGTATAACTACGTGCTGCCCGTGGAAGCGGTCAAGCAAGCCAGACAGCAGGCCGATCTGGTCGTTGTGATTGCACACTGGGGCGTGGAGCGCTCGGATTCGCCGGACGCCTCTCAGACCGAGATGGCGCACCGTTACATCGATGCGGGAGCCGATCTGGTCGTAGCGAGCCATCCTCACGTGCTGCAGGGCTTTGAAGCCTATAAGGGCAAATGGATTGCTTACAGCTTGGGCAATTTTATTTTTACAACCAACGATGTGCCCAAAACCTGGGAGACGGCTGTCCTGCAGGCATCCTGCTCGAAGGAGCGGGATTGCGACCTGACGGTCGTGCCGGTGTGGACCAAGTCGGCGCTGCCGACGCCGATGAACGCCGAGGATGGCGCCAAGCTGTTCCAGCGGCTGAGCGGGATTTCGATCAACGCGCAGGTGCAGCAGGACGGACGAGTAGTCGGCCGATAGAAGATTCTCCTGAATCGCAACGGAGCCGGATGCAGGTCGTCATGCGCAGATTAGCAGATTAGATGAATATAACGGCACAAAGGGTCGCTCGATATGTCGAGCGACCCTTTGTGTTAAGCTGCGCGCTGCCGGGACCCGCTACAGCTTGAAGCGATTGACGGCTTCCTGCAGCTCTTGAGCCATGTGAGCCAAGTTGTTCGACGCAGCCGTGACCTCTTCCATCGAAGCGAGCTGCTGCTCGGTAGCAGCAGTCACCGTCTGCGCGCCCGCCGCCGATTGCTCGGCGACAGCGGCGATGCTTTCAATCGAAGCGACCACCGACATGGCTCCGACCGCCGCTTGCTGGACGGAGGCGGACACTTCGGAAATCAGCGTGGACGTTTGCTCCGAGGCGGTGCGAATGCCTTCAAAGGTGGCGCCCAGCGTCGTGATGACTTCAACCGATTCGTTGACCGTGCCGGAGGACACTTCCATCGATTGGACGGCGGAGGCGGTTTCTTCGCGCACCTGAGCGATCAGTCCGGCGATTTGTCCGGCTGCCTGCGTCGTCTGGTCGGCCAGCTTGCGCACCTCGCTGGCGACGACGGCAAAGCCGCGGCCTTCGCTGCCGGCACGGGCCGCTTCGATGGCTGCGTTCAGCGCCAGCAGGTTCGTCTGCGCCGCGATGCCGCTGATCAGCTGCACGATGTCGCCGATTTCCCGCGAGCGATCGCCGAGCGTGTTCACGACGCCCTTGAGCTCGGACACGCTGCCTTGCAGCGCATCCATTTGGCGGATCGCGCGTGCCACGCCCTGACCGCCCGATTCAGCGCGCTGGGCCGTGCTGGCAGCATGCCGGGCCGCGGTTTGCGCCGAATCGGCGATGCTCGTGACCGTTCCTGATACGAGCTGAATCGCTTCGGAGCTTTCCATGACAGCGCGCACCTGATTTTCCGATCCGGTAGCCAGCTCTTGAATCGTCACGGAAATATGCTCGCTGCCGCGGCCGGTTTCTTCGGCGTTCTGGGTCAGCTCCTCGGAGGAAGCGGCAACCTGCTGGGCCGTGCCCTGCACCTGCGCCAGCACGTCGCGCAGCCCGGCAATCATCGTATTGAACGACAGCGTCAGCCGGCCCAGCTCGTCTCTCGAACGATAACTGCCGCTTACCGTCAAGTCGCCTTGCTCGGCGCGCGACATCGCCTGCTGAATCTCCTTCAGCGGCTTCGTGACGAGACGGTTGATCCAGTAGCCGATCAAGGAGCCGAGAAGCAGCGCCGCGATCAGCATCGCGATAATAAACTCATGCGCATTGGTATTGTCGCGGTCGACCGCCAGCTTCAAATCGTCGCCAACCTTGGCATTGTAATCGGACAGCTCGGTTAACAGCCCGTTCAGCTGATTCACCTTATCCGTATGGGCAAGCATCAGCTGTTGGGACTTGGCGATATTGCCCGCTTTGGCCGCGTCCATAATTTGACTTATTTCGTCTTGATAAGCAGCGTCCATGGCCCGGAGCTTATCCAGCCGTTCGACCTCGTAAGGATCAAGCTCGGTGGCGCCGTAGCTGGCGATCGCTTCGGCGAATTTCGCTTTGGCCTGATTGACATCGGCTTCGAGTTTTTTTTGCCCGGCGGCGTCTTGCGTCAGCGTTGCGGCGTACAGATTGGCCTGAGCCTGCCAACTGAGCGCCCGGGCTTCATTCAGCCATTTGACCGGCTGCACCCGGTTGTCGTACATTTCGGTAACCGAGTTGTGCATGATGTCGAGATAGCGTGAAGCCACGATGCCCACAGTCCCCATCAACGCCAACAGCACAAAAACGAGGATGACTAATTTGAATGAAACGCGAAGGTGCTTGAAACCCATCCCACAACCACTCCAGTCGACAATTTTCTACAATCATCTCATAAATTTGTTAGACATACATTAAAAAAACATGAAGATTTCCCTAAGTGCGCCCACGCCAAAAAAACCGGCTCCGCCCGGAACGGACTGCCGGTCTGCGGCTGCAGCGCATGAATCTTAATTGGAATCCTGCGCCTCCAGAGCCTTTTCCTCCAAAGCTACGTCGGAATATTCGTCGCGAATGCGCAGCAGATTCGGAAGCTGTTCAAAAAACACGTCCACCACCCGCGGATCGAAATGCTCGCCGCGCTCTTCCTTGAACAAATTCAAAATCCGGTCGAGCTCCCACGCCTTTTTGTACACCCGCTCGCTGCCCAAGGCGTCAAACACGTCGGCGATTGCGGTAATTCGCCCGTAAATATGCGTTTCATCGCCCTTCAAGCCGCGCGGATAACCGCGTCCGTTCCATTTTTCGTGATGCTCGTAAGCGACGATGGCTGCGGTTTTGAGGATGTGGCGCTTGGAATTTTTCAGCAGATTGTAGCCGATTTGCGTGTGCGACTGCATGATCGCGAACTCTTCCTCGGTTAGCTTGCCGGGCTTTTTCAGCACAGCGTCAGGGATGGCCACCTTGCCGATATCGTGCATCGGCGACGCCATTTTCAGCAAATCCGCCTCCTCCTGGGACATGCCAAGCCCAAGCGCGAGAATATAGGAATATTCCGCGACGCGTTTGACGTGATTGCCGGTTTCCTTGGAACGGCTTTCGCCGATTTCGCCCATCGTGAAAATGATTTCCTTTTGCGTTTCTTCAATTTCGTGCGTCAGCAGCGCCGATTCCAGCGATTTGCCCGCATAGGAGGCAGCCAGCGTCAGATACTCCATGTCCTTTTCGGAAAACTGCTCGCTTTCCGTCAGCTTGTTGATCGCTTGATATGCGCCCATAATTTCGCCTTCATTGTTGCGGAACGGAATGACCATGAGGGCTTTGGTCGTGTAGCCGGTCAGTTGGTCGGTACGCAGCGCGCCGTTGAGGAGATATTCGCGATATTCTTCGTTGGTGTAGGCGTCGTCGATAAACACGGCCTGATCGTGCGTGACGGCGTAGCCGACAAGTCCGGCCGTGCTCGGAATGCGGATTTCGCTTACCCCGTGCGCGACCTTCGACCAAAGCTCGTTTTTGTTGCGATCCAGCAGCCAGACCGTACAGCGGTCCGAAACGATCATATCGCGTCCCATGTCGGCCATCAGCATCAGCACATTGTCGAGATTGCGCTCATTGGCGATTTTGGCGGCATAATCAAAAATAACGCGCAGCATTTCCTGCGGTTCCAGGTCCCGCTTGCGCCTGGGGACGAAATCCAGTATGTCGTACTCCATAAATAACCTCCTGCTCCTGTGTCTATATAGGGCTGCCGCAGCGCCATATTCCTGCTTGGAGGACGCCGTCGGGAGTTTTCTAATTTTTACTTTTATTATAATATCTATTCCGCGCAAAAGGGGAACTTCCTGCCGCCTATCGGGACAGTCACGAGATTTTTGTCGAAAAAAAGCGAAAAACCGCCAAGATAGCCCCGGCGGGCAGCGCTATGGTAAAATGCGGATGGGACAAAAGTCGGTTCGGATCGGCCCCGCAAGCTTCCGGCAGCCTAGACGGCGGCCCGGCCTGCGGCCGAATCCGGTAAAGGGGATTCAGTTGTGGATTGGTTGATCGGGCTGGGAGGCAGCCTCGTCATTGCCGGAGCGGCATATGGCAAAAAATCGCTGTCGGGCTCCGGGTTCGCCGCCGCCGTCGTTATGGGGACGCTGCTGTATGCGCTGGGCAGCGCGGCGTGGTTCGGCTCGCTGCTTGCGTTTTTCATCTCTTCGTCGGCGCTGTCGCGGCTGAAGCCGCAGCGCAAGGCGGAAGCCGAAAGCGGCTACGCCAAAAGCGGGCGGCGCGACGCCGGGCAAGTCGCCGCCAACGGCGGCGTCGGCCTGCTGCTGTGCGTCGGCCACGCGTTATGGCCGCACCCGGCCTGGTGGGCGTTATATGTCGGCGCGATGGCCGCCGTCAACGCCGACACCTGGGCCACGGAGCTGGGCGGCCTCAGCCGCATCGCGCCGCGCTCCATCGTCAGCGGACGGCGCGTGGCCCCCGGCGTCTCCGGCGGAGTGACGCCGCTGGGTCTCGCCGCCTCTGCGCTGGGCGGCGCGTTCATCGGAGCAGCCGGCTGGCTGCTGCTCCGGTGGGGTTCGCCGCCGTTTGCCGGGGAGGCGGCGGAGGGCTGGCCGGCGGCGTCGCTGCAGCTGCTGCCGTTGGCGGCGGCGGCTTGCCTCGCCGGACTCGGCGGCTCGCTCGCCGATTCGTGGCTCGGCGCCGTCGCCCAAGCGATGTACCGCTGCCGGGCGTGCGGCAGGGAGGTCGAGCGCCGAATCCATTGCGGCGAGCCGACCTTGTTTGTCCGCGGCTTGCGCTGGATGACGAACGACGCCGTCAACGCGTTGTGCGCATGCGCGGGAGCCGGAGCAGGGCTGCTTGCTTTAGTTGTCTTTGCGCGAATAAGCTTTATTTAGCACCCAAATCAATAACGCCAGCATGCCTAATACCAAAATAATGGAAAATACGATCACGGCCGTCACAGCTTGCATTCACCCGCTTTCCATACGTTTGCTGTGATCATTGTAATGCAGCCTTTTTCACAACACAACCCTGAATGCCGACGGAGGCGTTCAGGGTTGTTGACGTTGGCAGGCGAAGCCATTGCCAGAGGTGCGAGATGGGGGCGTACCGGAGCCGTACCGGAGGAACCGTACCGGAGCCGCACCGAAGCCGTACTGGAGTCGTACCGGAGTCGTACCGGAGCCGCACCGAAGCCGTACCGGAACCGTACCGGAACCGTACCGGAGTCGTACCGGTGCCGAATGGGCTTGGGGAGCCGTCAAGCTTTAGGTTTCAGGTTTCATGTCAGGCCCAAGCGCGTCAGGGCAGCTTGAGCTCGCCGATCGGCGCCAGCGTCGTCAAATCATTGGCCTTGATCATGCCGGGAGAAACGGAATACAGCACATTGCCGACATACAAACCGCGCTGTACGTTGCGGTTGCTGTCATACCAGCCGCTGCCGGCTTGCTGCAAATCGGTAGCCGTCAGATGGCTGATTTTTCCGCGCAAGTCGAAGCCGCTATTCAGGTCGAGGTGGTACACGTATAAACCCTGGAAGGCGAAGTCGCCGTATTCCCAAGCTTGGCCGCTGCCGGCGGCTTGCGCTTCGGTGACGGTGACCGGGAACGCCAGCAGCCCTTTTTGCTGGTCAAACAGCAGCGCTTTATGATTGTACAGCAGTTCGGAATCAGTACCCCGCGCGCCGATCGCGGTTTTAAACAGCTCCTTGGGCTGCGATACGTCGCTGACATCGAACAAGGCGATTTTCATGCCTTGATAATAAGCCGTTGTTGAGCCCTGCGGGTCCCATTCGTTGGCGGCTTCAACGGCGTCTTTGCCGAAGCCGATCAGGTGAGTGGCGTCGTAAGGATGCAAATAATCGCTGTAGCCGGGAATCTTCAGCTTGCCGAGAACGGCAGGCGCTGCCGGATCATGCAGATCGAGGACAAACAGCGGATCGACCTTTTTGAACGTAACGACATAGGCGCGATCGCCGAGAAAGCGCACGGCGTAAATTTTTTCGCCGGGAGCCAGTCCCTCCAGCTTGCCTGCGGTTTGCAGCGCGCCGTCGAGCACGTAGACATTGCTCTTGGACGTGTGCTCGTCGCTGCGCCACATATCGCCGGAGGTCGTGGCCACGCGCAGATAGCCGGCATGCTCATCGAGCGAAAACTGGTTCAGCACCGTGCCGGGAACGCTGCCGCTGCCGCTGGGGCGAGCGCCGCCGCGGTCGAGCGCAAAACGGTAGACGACCGTGTTGGCTTCCTGCGGCACAAAGCGGATGGCGCTGGAGCCGGCGGTTGGAGCCGGTGCGGATACCGCTGCCGTATCGGAGCCGCCAGCGTCTGTCGCGGCAGTCGGGGCGGCTGTCGGGACTGGCGTCGCTGGATTACTGGCAGCCGAGCTGCCGGCTCCCGATCCGCTTGTATCGTCCGCAGCCGGAGCGATCATGCTTGCCGCTGTCGGCCCTTCCATCGCTTCCTGACCGGGATAAACGGTCGTGGCTACGTACAAATACGCATCGGATGCGTAGACGCTGCTGCCGGAGCCGACGACGGACGTCACCTGCATCGGTTCGCCCGGCGCATCGAGATCGACACCGCCGATCATCAAGTAATTGGCCGAAACCGCGCCGGGGAAATATTTGACCTGGGCATACGGGATGACCGTAAAGGCGTCGCCGTTCAAGGAATCGCGATAGGCGGGCGCGACGCTGTCCCGCTCCTCTGCGGAGCCCTGCAGCATATACGAATAGATCGATTTGTTCGCTGCCAGATAAAGCGAGCTGCCGATTTTGCGCGACGAGAGGTAGCTGCCCTCCAGCTCCAGCTCGCGTTGCTTGAGCAGCTTTGATTTGTCGCTGATGTCGTAGACGATCGCTTTGGTCGTTATCCGGCCTTGCGGGCGAATCGGCATTATCAGCCGTTTGCTGACGACCGGATCGCCGGCGTCGGCGTAAGGCTGGATCAGCGGCAATGTGCTGCCGATGACGATCAGGCGATTGCCGTCCACATACAGCTCCTGCGGCTGGAACGAGCCATCGTCAAAATCCACGGTGCCGACAACGGACAT
Organism: Paenibacillus athensensis; assembly: GCF_004514475.2. Lineage (GTDB taxonomy): Bacteria > Bacillota > Bacilli > Paenibacillales > NBRC-103111 > Paenibacillus_AL > Paenibacillus_AL athensensis. The sequence continues at coordinate 246,875 of NZ_MYFO02000004.1, forward strand.
TTGTCCGGCCGGAACGGCTTGGGAGACGTTGATCCGGCTGCCGCTGACCTGGTACAAATACGTGCCGTCTGTTTTCACAATGTCAGCTTCGTCCACGCCGGCGACTTGCACGTTCGTCTCCGAATACCCGGCCGCTCCGCTGCCCGGCGCGCCGTTGCCGGCCGCTTCCCCCGCGGTCGCGCCGCTTCCGGCCATGCCGTCAGCCGTGGCGCCTCCGCCTGCGGCGCCGACCATCGGCGCCGGCACGGGAGCGGCGGCCTTCTCGGGCGATGCGGCCGCCCGCATCGTCAGCCCGCCGTAATAAGGCGCGCTGCTCGCGAGCAGCTGCGCCAGCTTGTCGGCGGTGCCGACCAGCGGCAGCGGGTGTTCGTCCCGCTGCAGGCTCAAGCTGTGGGTGGCTTCATTCCACAGCACAAAATACCCGAACGCTTCTGCAAAGGTGCGAAGCGGCACCATCACCCGCCCCCCCGACAGGTACGGTGCGGCTTCCAGCGTGACGCCGCCCTCCGTGCCGGCGGCGGTGCGGCTGCCCAGCGTCCAGGTTACGGAAGCGCTTCCTTTGGCGGAAGCGACCGCTTGACGCTGCTCATCCCAGACGATGCTGACGCCCAGCGCATCGGCGGTATCGCGGATCGGCACCATCAGATGGCCGTCCACATTTTGCGGGGCCGTAGCGAAGGCGATGGCGCTGCCCTCGACATCGACCGGATACGGCCCGCGAACGCCCGCGCTGTCGGCAGCCGCCGTCGCGGAGATCGTCGAAGCAGCCGTGAGCAGCACCAGGCTCCATAACGCCCATTTTTTCATAAAAAAATCCCCCTTAACCAAGCTTTGTCTTCACAGACGTAGCGAAGGGGGAGTTTTGTTGCAGCGCCGGGCGCTATTTTTGATATATTTTTTTCCTTGGCAGGGAGGACGGCTGGCGTCAACGGGACAGGCAGGCGGTTCGTCGGCGTCTTACGCGCAGTCGGTCTCCTTGTCATGCCGCATGGCCACCTGCACAGCCTGTCTGCTTGTGGGCCGTTGCTGCGCATGGAGCGCTGCCTGGGCGATTAGCCGGCCGTCCCGAAGCCGCTATTCCTCGCTGTTGCTGTTGCCGGTGCGCGGTGTGTACGCTTCGCCAGCCGCCGCCGTCGACTGCTCTTCACCGGCAACCGGCCCCGGCCCTGGCGCCACGGCCGCCGCCGCTTGCGCCATTGCCGCTTCCGTATCCGGCACCGCAGCCACCGCCGCTTCACCCGGCAGCGGCAGGCCGTGCTCGCGTAGCAAGCGCTCCAGCAGGCGCATCCGCCGCTGCAGCTTGTATTGGCGGATAATGCCGAACAAGCCGACAATCAGTCCGCCGAGCAGCGTCGAGGTCAGAATGACGAGAATGAGCGGCAGGCTCACATCGCCGAACAGCAGATTGACCTGCACGGCTTCGACGTTGCTGACGGCGAACACCGCGGTAAGCAGGGCAAAAACAAGGGCGCAAATCAAGGTCCATTGTACTCGCATCGGTGACATCTCCTTCATGGGCGAAAAAGCCGGACGCCGCAGCGCCCGGCCTTTGCTGTTATTGGGTTAACTGCTCCATCTGCTCGATCAGCGAGCCGAATACGCTCATGGCTTGCTTGATCGGCTCCGGCGAAGACATATCGACGCCGGCGCGCTTGAGAATATTCAGCGAGTAGTCGCTGCCGCCGCTTTTCAGGAAGCCAAGATAGCGGTCGACGGCCGGCTGGCCCTCGTCGAGAATTTGCTTGGCGAAGCTTGTCGCCGCCGAGAAGCCGGTTGCGTATTTGTACACGTAAAAGCTGTTGTAGAAATGGGGAATGCGCGCCCATTCCATCTCGATGTCCTTGTCGACGACCATCTCGTCGCCGTGATACAGCTTGTTCAGACCGTAATAAATTTCGCTGAATGCTTGCGGCGTCAGCGATTCGCCGTGCTCGGCCTTGTCGTGGGTAATCATTTCGAATTCGGCAAACATCGTCTGACGGAACACGGTCGTGCGGAACTGGTCGGCGTAGTAGGTGAGCAGGTAGAGCTTTTCCTTAGGATCGGTCACCCGCTTGAGCAGATAGTCCATCAGAAGCGCTTCGTTCAGCGTTGAAGCGACTTCGGCGAGGAAAATCGTGTATTGCGCATACCGATACTGCTGATTGGCGTCGGACAGGTATGAATGGATCGCATGACCCATTTCGTGCGTCAGCGTGAACATGCTGTTCAGATTGTCCTTATGGTTAAGCAGCACGTAAGGATGCGTGCCATACGCGCCCCAACTGTAAGCGCCGTTGCGTTTGTTTTTATTTTCATAGACGTCAATCCAGTGGTTGTCAAAGCCATCCTGCAAAATCTTCAGATAATCCTCGCCGAGCGGCGCGAGGCTTTTTTTGATTTCCTCCTGCGCTTGCTGGTAGGTGATGTCCATTTTGAATTCTTCAACGAGCGGAGCGAACAGGTCGTACATGTGCAGCTCGTCGACCTTGAGCAGCTTTTTGCGCAGCTTGAAATAGCGGTGCAGCAGCGGCAGCGACTCGTGAATGGTCGCGATCAGGTTCGTGTACACTTCTTTGTTGATGTTGTCGCCGAACAGCGACATCTCCAGCACCGACGGGTAGCTGCGCGCCTTGGCGTAAAAAATGTTTTTGTTGATGTTGGCGCTGAGCGTGGCGGCGATCGTATTTTTTTGACTCGCGTATGTAGAATAGACGGCTTCGAAAGCGCCTTTGCGCACGTCGCGGTTGCGGCTTTCGAGGAACTGGATGTAGCTGCCGTGGGTCAGGGGCGCGTCCTCGCCGTTTTCGTTTTTGACGTTCGGGAATTTCAGGTCGGCGTTGTTGAGCATGCCGTAAATCGTGTTCGGAGCGACGGCCATGTTGCCGGCTTGAGCCAGCAGCGCTTCCTGCTCCTTGCCCAGCGTATGCGGCTTCTGGCGGATCATTTCCTCCAGCGTATCCTTATAGAACGCAAGCGTCGGCTCGTTCACCAGCTTGTGAAGCTGCTCTTCGCTCAGGCTCAAAATTTCCGGGGAAATGAAGGAGAGCGCTTCGCTGACCTCGACGCTGATTTTTTTTGCTTTATCGGATAAGGCCTGGTATTCGGATTCTGCGGTGTCTTCATGGTGCTTCATGTTAGCGTACACATACAGACGTTCGGCGTGGAGCGAAATTTCGTCCTCCAGCTCAAAGCACGCTTTCACCTGCGCGGGGTCGCCAAGCTTGCCCTGGAAGGCGCTGATGCGGCCCAGGGAATCCTTGACCTGCTGATATTCCTGATCCCAAGCCTGCTGATTGGGGAACAAATCCTCCAGATTCCAGCGATGCTCGGCCGGTACTTGCTTGCGTTCGAGTACTTGTTGATTCATCGGAGCCCTCCTGATCTTCGTTTGAGATTGGGGTTTAGCTGCTTGCTTCGCTTGCGAATCGGCCGCGGGCAGCCCGCCTGCCAGCAGACTGAGCGCGGCAGCTACCTGTATCCAGCGCATGACGGTCACACTCCCGGTAGTTTGCCATCCAAATGATGGGTTTCACCTAGTATGACCGCTTCATTCTTCATTTATGATTATAAGAAAAAGCTGGAAGGAAGTAAATTTACTTGCCCAGTCCGAAAAAACTCATCACGATCAGCACAAACGACATCGTCACCATCACAAGAGCAAGAATCGCCAGATAGCGTTTCATCGGCGGAGCGATGGAATCCCGCTTGAGAATCAAGATCAGGGCCAGACAAAAGGAAACGATAATAAACGTTAAAATAGTACCGGACTCCGTCATAAACGACCACCTGCCGCGTTGAAGTAAGGAAGGGAGGAAACTTTTTCCTTCCGCCTATCCCTATGATATGTTCGCGGTCGACGGCGAAATTCCTGCCGGCTGCGTTTCAGCCCGCATGCGGCATCGAGGAGCCGCCAGGTCCGCCTTCTGCGTCCAGCTTGACGAGCGTGAGCCGGCCGCCTTCGTCGCGGATGACCGTGTAGCGGTCGTCTGGACAAATGCGCGCTTCTTCGCTCAGCTCCTGCGGCAAGGTCAGCTCGCCGCGCGCGCCGACGCGCACAAGGTAGCCGGCGCTGCGGCTCCATTTGCCTGCGGCCAGCACCGCAAACGTCAGCAGGGCGATCAGCAGCCATTTGGCGGAGGGATGCGCGCCCAGCCAGGAGCCGAGCAGCGGCTCGGCCGCGAGCATTTTGCCGGCGGTGAATGCCAGCACGCCGGCTCCGGCGTAGATCAGCGCGGGGCGTCGTTCGAGCAGCCGGGCGAACAGTCCGCTGCCCCAGACGACCAGCGGCACGCTGATGGCGAGGCCCGCGGCGACGAGCGCGAAGCTGCCGTGCGCGGCTCCGGCGACAGCGATCACGTTGTCGAAGCCCATGACGGCGTCGGCGACGATGATCGTGCGGATCGCTGCGCCGAGTCCGGCGACGCTGTGAACGGCCGGCCCGCTCTTGCGCTCGGCGAGCAGCCGGTAGGCGATCCAGAGCAGCGCCAGCCCGCCGGCCAGCAGCAGGCCGGGCAGCTTGAGCAGCAGCGAGACGCCCAGCGTCGCGATGACGCGGATCAGCACTGCGCCGGCGGTGCCCCACCAGATGACCCGGCGGCGCTCCGCGGGGGGCAGCTTGCTGGCGGCGATGCCGATGACCAGCGCATTATCGCCGGCGAGCACCAGATCGATGACGATGACGCCGAGCAGCGCTGCGAGAAATTCGGGTGACAACCCTTCCATGTTGACCACGCTCCTTTTTTTCGATGGGATGCTTGAACAGCCTCACACCTGCTGCGGCGAAGGCTCTTTTCCATCAAAAAAGACCTTCGCCGACAGATCGGCAAAGGTCTTGCTAACAACGCGTGCGTTGCCAATAAAGCCGGGGGCGGTGCGGCCCCGAATTGACGACTTTACTGTATCAGCTACTCCCCTTTGGAGTGACAGGTATGAACTTATAAGGTCATTATAAGGAGCGGACAAGCGGCGAGTCAAGCGCCAAAGGGCGGCTGCGGCTCACACCTCGGCAAAAGCGTTCATGATCGCTTCCCATTCCTGCTCGTTGCCCTCGAAATTCGACTTGGGAAAGCGTTCGTGGGCCCAGTGCATCATGGCCGGCCGGCCGACAAACGTATACGATTCCTCGCCCCACTGGTCGGAAATCTCGGTCAGGACGATTTTCGTGCCGTGAACCTCCACGTTCATCATGTTCCATTTGTCCTTTTTGTAGATCGTATGTTTTTTGATCATGGCGGTTGTACCCCCAAAGCGAAATAAGTTGAAGCCATCATACCGCAACGCGCCGGGGAAAGCAAACAAAAGGGCAGGAAGGGCTATTGCCAATTTGGAAATCCGGTGGTAAAATTCCTTCAATCCTTTCCCGAGGGGAGAGAGCCTTGAGGCGGCGTGCAGACGAGTTGAGCCGGTTGAGGCAAGTGGAGATCAGACGAGACGAGGAGAGATGAGACATGCAAGAGAGCAGGTTTTATGAACAGATCGGCGTTGCGATGACGTCAAGATCGTATGAGGAGTACGTGCGGATGTTTAGCCTGGACGGCGGGCTTGCTGCCGGGAGCCGGGTGCTCGACGTGGCCGGAGGCGCAGCGTCGTTTACAGCCGATGCGCAGCGGCGGGGCTTGCGGGCCGAAGCGGCCGATCCGCTGTATGCGATGACGCCGGAAGCGATCGAACGGCACGGCCGGGACGAAATCGAAGCGGTGGCGGCCAAGATGGATAAGCTGCGCGGGGTATACAATTGGGAGTATTACGGTTCGGTAGAGCGTCACAAGGCCGGACGGGTGGCGAGTCTGGAGCAATTTCTCGGCCATTACCGCAGCGGGGATGCTTCGGGAACGTACAGTGCCGCGGCGCTGCCGGACTTGCCTTACGAGGCGGGACGGTTCGATCATGTGTTTTGCAGCCATTTCCTGTTTCTGTATGAGCAGCAATTCGATTATGCCTTTCATGAAGCGGCATTGCGCGAGCTGCTGCGCGTATGCAAGCCGGGAGGCGAGGTGCGCGTCTATCCGCTGCTGAATTTCCGTACCGAGGAGTACAGCCGGATGGAGGAGCTGCTTGCCATGCTACGCGCATCGGGAGCCGAAGCGGAGCGCAGACGGGCGCAATTGCCTTTTTTGCCAAATTCGGAATTTTACCTGTATATTCGCAAACAAAACGAGAAATAATGAAATTCGTTAACGCCTTTGAATTTGCGAGTTGATTTATGCAGACAAAGGTGATATACTTTTGGTATTCGTCATAGATGGCGATATTTTTAGGAGGTTGTTTACAGTGAAAGGCACAGTGAAATGGTTTAATGCAGAAAAAGGCTACGGCTTCATTTCCGTTGAAGGCGGCGAAGACGTATTCGTACACTTCTCGGCAATCCAAGGCGATGGCTTCAAAACTTTGGAGGAAAACCAAACGGTTGAGTTCGAAATCACGGATGGTAACCGCGGTCCTCAAGCATCAAACGTTGTAAAACTCTAATAGCTAACATTACCTTATAAGATCAAGGGATTTCCCACTTATAAATAGTGTCAAGCGTACAGAAAAACAAAGACAGTTACCGTCAACGGGGCTGTCTTTTTTTGGCGTTACGGCGAACTTTGCTGAAAAATGTAAGGACGGGCTTCCGGCCAAGCTTTCGTTGAGGAGCGGGGCGCTGCGCTCGGGGTGCGAAAAATCAGCTTCCAATGTATGTGCTTTCATAAAGAAAGGCAATCGTATATAATGAAAAGAATGCAGTCCAGCGAAGCGTTTTCTTGCTATGAAACGGATAGCAGCCTGACGGGGCAGGGTCGTTTGTAAAAAAATCAAATCAGCCTCTTGAACCTGACGTAACGTTATGTTTTATAGTGATTGCAGCAGCAGAAGAAAAACGATCGGGCTTCGGCCCCTAATTGCACCCATCATTTCAATATTGGAGGAAAACGAACATGAGAAAACTCGTATTATTCATGCATGTGTCGCTGGACGGGTATGCGTCAGATTCAAACGGAGGACTGGGCTGGATTCCGTACAACGAGGAGTTAGAGAAATATGCCGAAGAGGTTGTGGCCGAAGTCGGCTCTCCCGTTTACGGGCGTACGACGTACCGCATGATGGAAAATTACTGGCCCGAAGTGCTGAAGAATCCGGATGAATCGAAGCACGCTTTGGAGCACGCCGCATGGCTGCAGGAAGTGCAAAAAATCGTCATTTCCAGCACAATGGACGAGCCGGAATGGAACAATACGCTGCTGATCAAGGACAATGTTGCCGAGCAAATTCAAGCGCTCAAGGAGCAGCCTGGTAAAAATCTCGTTATTTTCGGCAGCCCGGGAGCTGCAAAGACGCTGCTGGACCTTGGTCTGATCGATGAATTCCTGCTGACTATTTGTCCGGTTGTGCTTGGCAGCGGGAAGACGGTATTCGAAGCAGGGGGCGAGAAAATCAAGCTCAAGCTGCTGTCCAGCCGCACGTTCCAGTCGGGCATTATCGCCACTCGCTATGAGGTTGAGAAATAACCGCGTCCTGCGCGCCATACGCCATATAAGAAGCTCCGCTTGATCAGGCATCCTGCTTTGACGCAGGGGCCTGCCGGAGCAAAGATCAAGCCTGTCGTCGAAACGACAGGTTTTTTCGTGTGGGCCACAATCAGAGCGGTTGAGCGGTAAGGGAGTGCTGGAAATGGCACCCCCCGGCCGATCACGCCGCAGGATGAACGCGCGAGGTCTGCCCGTGCGGGCTGGCGCTGCGGTCAGCCGGCGGGCGGGAACAGGCCGTGCCACAGCAGCCCGATGATGTGTTCGGCCGCTTCCTGCGGCGAGCGGAACAGCGGCGCCCCTTCGGCATCGCGGGAGTGGCCGGTCATCAGCAGGGCGACAAAAGCGCGCGCCGTCATGCGCGGCTGCACGGGGCCGATCTCGCCGTCGCCGGCAGCTTGCGAGAACGCGGCTTCCAGCGCGTCGAAGATGCCCTGCTCGGCTCGCCGCATCAGCGCCATCTGCTCGGCGGACATCGTCGATTCCAGCTTGCGCATGAAGGAATGCAGGTCGAAGTCGATGGCTCGCAGGTGCGCTACGGCAATGTCGAGCAGGCGCTCGCGCAGAGGCCGGGGCTCGCTCAAGCGGGCCTGGGTAATCCGGGCGACGCTTTCCATCATTTGCACCATTGCAGCGGTTAGCAGCTCGGCCTTGGAGGGATAGTAGTAATAGACGGAGGCTTTGGTTACGCCGCTTTCGCGCGCGATGTCGTCCATTGAAACAGCTTCATAGCCGCGCTGTAAAAACATCGGGATCGCGGCCCGGATAATCGATTGCTGGACGTTAGGAGCCCCCGGTTTGGAGCGGGGGCGGCCAGGTGACTTGGGTGATTGGGTCATGGGTGCTCATCCTTTTGTATAAGGTTTAGAGAAAATTTTATACAGAGGTTGTACAAAACACTTGATTAATTAACCGACTGGTATATATAATTATAGCATGTTCCTCATTATTCATGAAGGGTGAGTTTTCGCGTATGCAAAGAACATCGTGGCTTCAAGAATGGACCGGGGTCGTGGCCGGCCGCCGTTCCAAGTGGGTGACGCTGCTCGTCTGGATCGTGCTGACGGGCGTGTTATCGGTAGTGTGGCCCAACGTGAATTCGCAAGAAAACAACGCTGCCCGCCAGCTGCCGGAGGATTCCTGGTCGCTGGCTGCAAGCGAGCTGCAGCAGCGGGAGTTTCCAAGCAGCGAGGGCGTTCCGGCGCTTGTCGTCTGGTATCGCGCCGGAGGGCTTGGCGACGACGATTTAGCCGGCGTGCAGAAGGTAGCTGCTCGCCTTGCCGCCGAGCCGCTGCCAGCGCAGACTGGCGTGCCGCCGTATGACCGCATGCCGCTGCCGGCTTTGAAGGCGGCGTTGTCGCAAGACGGCAGCCTGCTCGTGATGCCCGTGACCTTTGCCGAGGGTACGGAAACCGAGGTACTGCAAAGCGGCGTCACCAAGCTGCAGGAGCTCGCTGCCGCCGAGCTGGGCACGGATCCGTTTGCGGCCGCGGATGTGGAAGCGGCCGGATTGCATGCCCGCGTCACCGGCCCTGTCGGCATCCAGACGGACGCCACTGAGCTGTTCAAGGGAGCCGACTTTGCGCTGTTGCTCGCGACCGTGCTGCTGGTGCTTGTGCTGCTCATTGTGCTGTACCGCTCGCCGATTCTCGCGATTGTACCGCTAATCGGCGTCGGCTTCGCCTACGGTGTCATTTCGCCGATTCTCGGCTGGCTGGCGCGAGAAGGCTGGATCGTCGTCGATGCGCAGGCGATCTCGATTATGACGGTGCTGTTGTTCGGCGCAGGCACCGACTATTGCCTCTTCTTCGTTGCTCGCTACCGCCAGGCGCTGCTGGAAGAGGCCGACAAGCACCGCGCGCTTAAAGCCGCGCTCTCCGGCTCGGCAGGCGCGATCGGCATGAGCGGCTTGACCGTCATCGTCTCCTTGCTTGGCCTGTTATTCGCCCGCTACGGCTCGAACCATCGTTTTGCGATTCCGTTCAGCGTCGCGATTCTGATTATGGCGCTGGCCAGCTTGACGCTCGTGCCTGCATTGCTCGCCATCGTCGGCCGCAAGTCGTTTTTCCCGTTCGTGCCGCTGACGCCGGAGCAGCGCGCTGCGCGCGAAGCCGCCACCGGCAAGCGTCTGCGCCCGCAAAAGGCCGTCGGCCGGGCCAGCGCGCTGCTGGGCCGGATCGTTACCGAACGGCCGCGCAGCGTGCTGGCAGTCAGCCTGCTCGTGCTGCTCGTGCTGAGCGCGTTCGCTCCACAAATCAAATTTACGTATAATTTGCTCGAATCGTTCCCCGCGGATATGCCGTCGCGGGAAGGATTTACGCTGCTGGCGAAGCATACGTCCCCGGGGGCGCTTGCACCGCTCAAAGCGATTGTCGACACGAACGGAGCGAACGGGGAGGTCGATGTTCGCGGCGCGCTGCAGGGGCTGCCCTACGTGGCGACGGTATCCGAGCCGCAGAGCGGCAGCAGCGATGCCAACCTGAAGCTGTACGAGGTCGTATTCAAGGATGATCCGTACAGCCTGGAAGCTATTGAGTGTATCCCGGAAATACGCGGCACGCTGCAAACTACGCTGGCCGGAGCGGGGATTGCAACGCCGAAGCTGTGGGTCGGCGGGGAAACGGCGACGCAATACGATACGAAGACCGTTGTTGAACGCGATACGCGTGTGGTCATTCCGATCGTTATTGCTGTCATTGCGCTGCTGCTGCTTGTGTATTTACGGTCGATTGTAGCTACCGTCTATCTGATTTTGACTGTCCTGTTGTCGTATTTCTCGGCTCTGGGCGCAGGCTGGCTGATTTTGCACCACGGCATGGGAACTGATGCGATCCAGGGGCTGATCCCGCTGTATGCGTTTGTTTTTCTCGTTGCGCTGGGAGAAGACTACAACATCTTCATGGTATCGAGCATTTGGCAGGAACGCAAAGTCCGCTCGCTGCGCGAAGCGATTCGGCTCGGTGTCAGTCAGACGAGCAGCGTCATTACCTCGGCCGGGCTGATTCTCGCCGGCACGTTTGCGGTGCTGGCCACCTTGCCGATCCAGGTGCTTGTCCAGTTCGGCATTATTTGCGCCGTCGGCGTGCTGCTCGACACCTTTGTCGTGCGCCCGTTCCTCGTACCGTCGATTACACTGCTGCTGGGGCGCTTGTCGTTCTGGCCGGGACGCCTGTACGCCGCCCAAGATGAAAGCCGCGGCGAAGCTTCCGCCGAAGCGGCGAAGTAAGCAAAAACCTCCAATCCCGCAAGGTCCGGGGATTGGAGGTTTTTTGGCTTGTGTGGCGCGCCGCATTTTTCACCGGACGATTAACGCACAATCATCAAGATATCGTCGATCTCCTTGCGCGGCAGCTTGCCGGGCCGTTCCGACGGATAGCCGAGCGAAATGACCATATTGATCTGGCATTCGGCGGGAATGTCCAAATACTCGCGCAGCTGGTCCTGCGCCAGCAGAACGGGGCCGGTCATCGGGCAGGTTGCCAGCCCTTTGGCGTGCGCGGCCAGCATCAGGTTCTGCGCTGCCAGGCAGGAGCTTTTGATGCCTTCTTCAGCCCACACCTCGTCGCTGACGAAGCGGATCGGATCAAAAATTTTCTCGCGGAATTTGGAGTTGTAGGGGGTAGCCAAGCAAACGATCAGCACCGGCGCATCGGCAAAAGCCGTCGCGTAGGGACCAAACGATTTGGTCAGCAGGCGTGCTTCCTTGCTTAACCCTGCCTGCTCGGCAGCTGACGCCCGCAAGTGCAGCTGCTCCCAGGTCATTTCTTCGATCCGTTTGATTTTTTCTTTATTCATCACGGCAATGAACTTCCACGTCTGTGAGTTGGTGTCGCTCGGCGCATAACGCGCGCAATCGATGATTTCGCGGACGTCGTCTGCGGAAACCTCTTGTTCGGTGAAGCTGCGGATGCTGCGGCGCTCAAGCACAATGGCTTTGAATGCATCATAATTCATAAGAGCGGTTACCTGCCTTTATCGGAATAAGGTGCCATGAAACCGAATGGTATCTGGTACTAAAATCGTTCTTCATTTATTATAAGGCAGTTTGCCGATTTTGCAATGACAACGCGAAGCCCCGGCAGTGGGCAGCGGCTAGCGCGACTCACTGTCGGGGCTTATCTTGTACAGCGCTTATTGGAGCACGACTGTTTCGCCTTCCTTGACGCCTTTGAGCACTTCCGTTTTCTCCGGCGTTTCCAAGCCCAGCTCGATATCGCGGCGTTCTACGCCTTGCGGCGTCTGCACCATCACGAAATACGTTTCCTTTTCCCGTTGAACGGCCAGCGTTGGCACAACGATGGCGCCGGAACGTTTGTCCGTTTCAATCGTGCCCGACAAGCTCAAGCCAGCGATCAGCTGCTCGTTAGGCTCCAGTGAAATCGTCACCTCGAATTGCGCCGCGCCGGTTCCCTGATCGGAGCCGGACTTGGCGAACTTCGACACCTTCTCGACCTTGCCGCGCAGCTTGGTTTGCTTGAGCGCGTCGACTTTGACGTCAACGGCCATCTCCGGCTTGATGCGAAACACGTCGAGCTCGCCGACCGTGCAGACAAGCTGCAGCTTGGTCAAATCGACGATTTTGCCGATCCGCTCGTTATCCTGCACAAGCTGCGGAATTTTCGCCGAGTCTTCGAACAGGAAGATGCCGTCTTCCGGCGCTTTGAAGGCCGCTTGGGCGATTTTCTCCTGCTTTTGCCGCAGCTGGAGCTGCGCCGATTCGCTGTTGACGACGCCCAGCTCCTCCTGAATGCGGCGCTCCTCGGCATTGGCGAAACGCTGGCGGGCATCGGCTTCGGCGACGCCGCCGGCGGCAACTGCGCCGTCCGTCGCTTCGCCGGAGGCGCGAAAGCGGCTGAGCTGCGCTTCCAGCGACATCTTGCGGATGTTCGACTGCAGCTCGGAAATTTCACTGCGCAGCGGCGTATCGTCCAACTCGAACAACAGATCGCCTTTTTTCACTTGGGCGCCTTCGGCGACGCTCCAGGCGCGAATTTCTCCGCCGAAGGGAGCGTAGACGCGGGTTTCTTTTTGATACGAAGATTTACCTTTGACCTCCACGGTGCTGACCAGATCCTCTTTGGTCACCGGAAACTGCAGCGCGGCTGCGGCTCCGGTCGCAAGCGCGGTGTCGACGGGCTTTTTGCCCTGATGGCCCATGACGTAGAGGCCGCTGCTGATCGCGCAGACGACGACGGCTGCCGCCACGAGCGCCACGGTTCTTTTTTTATTCATCGTCCGTAATCTCCTATTCTCGTTTGATGGCGGTCAGCGCATCGGTTCGCGACGCCTTGACGGCGGGGTACAAACCGGAGAGCACGCCCGTTAAAATAGCAAAAAACATCCCGACCGGCAAAATCCACAAGCTGACGAACAGCACCTGCACGTCTTCGCCCGGCGGTCCGCCGCTGAATTTGATAATAATGGCGTTGATGCCCCAGATGACCCAATACGACAGCACGATGCCGCACAAGCCGCCGAGCATGCCCAGCAGCGACGATTCGACGATAAACATGTTGCGGATTTGCCGCAGGTTGGCGCCCAGCACCTTCATGATGCCGATCTGGCGGCGGCGCTGGTGCGTCGACATCGTCATCGCCACGACTATGGAGATCGATGCGACGAACAAAACGAACAAGCCGACGCCGGTCAGCAGCAAGCGGATGATGGCGAATTCGCCCTTCATCCGGTCCTCCTGATACAGATTGGACTGCGGATTGAGGCGCAGCTTGCGAATCAGCTCCACGACTTCATTCACATGGGCGCTGCTGTCGACTTTCACCTTCACCTGGGAAAAAACAGGCGAGCTGCCGGCGGACGAGCCCTTCATCAGCTCGGTAATTCGGGCCCCGACTTCGAGCGAAACAAAGGCGCGTTTGTCGCCGGTCAGCATGTAATCGGGTATGCCGTCGGACTTTTTCAGCACGCCGGTGACGCGCATCGGAATGTCGATCGCTTTGCCGCCTGCTTGCGTCTGGCCGCTTTCGGGACCGTTGAAGCTGACGGGAATCAGATGAAGCTGTTTCTGGTACAGCGGCGTCGGAATCCGGTCGAGCTGCTCGAACGTATCCTTGAGCTCCTTGTTCGGGTTTTGCTCCATCAGCTTGCTGCGGACCGTTTGAGTTTTCTCGTCCATCAGTCCGAGCATCGAGCCGAAGGTGAGTGCAACGCTGTTGTCCGAATCCGACGGCCCGCCTTGCTGAAACTTGTTGTCGAACACGTCAATCGTTTCCGGCTCGGTGGCGATCAGGCGCAGCGTGCCGCTTTTGCCGTCATCCAGCTTGTATGTAAAATATTGCAGGTCCTGAAAGCTCGCAACCGCGGTTACGTGCGGAAAGGTGCGGATCAGGTTGAGCTTTTCCTTGGTGATGCCGCCGTCACTGCCGCCATTGCCGTTTTCAATCGTAATTTCATCGGTTTTCAAATAATAGCTCATTTGCTTCTGACTGTAATGCTGGATCGATTCGCCGAACGCCAGCGCGACCATGATCGAGGCCGAGCCGATGGCGATGCCAACCGCGCAAAGCGCCGTTACGACCTTGCGCCGCTGCAGCTGATCCCAGCCAAGCCGGAAATAGTCTTTCAGCTTCATGTGAGCGCTCCTTTCCCGGCGCTATCCTGCATATAGCCGTCGCGCAGCTGCAAAATGCGCTGGGTTCGCGCTGCGACCTCGTGCTCGTGCGTGACGATGACGAACGTAATGCCCGACTGCTGATTCAGGTTGATGAGCAGATCGATAATTTCTTTTTCGGTTTTGGTGTCGAGATTGCCGGTCGGCTCATCGGCGAACACAATCGCCGGTTTCGTGATGAGCGAGCGGGCGATACTGACCCGTTGCTGCTGGCCGCCGGACAGCTGCGAAGGGAACAGCTCGGCTTTGTCGCCGATGCCGACCTGGTGCAGCAGCTCCAGTGCCCTGGCCGCGCGCTGCTTGCCGGACACGCCCTGGAACACGAGCGGCAGCTCGACGTTCTCGCGCACAGTCAGATGAGGAATCAGCTCATACGATTGAAAAATAAAGCCGATGTGCGAGCGCCGAAATTCGGCGAGCCGGTTCTCGCTCATCTTCTCGATCGGTTCGCCGGCGATGCGGATGGTGCCGCTGGAGGGCTTCATCAGACCGGCCATCAGGTTGAGCAGCGTCGATTTGCCAGAGCCGGAGCTGCCTAGCAGCGCGACCATTTCACCGGCTTCGACGCGAAAGTCGATATTGTGCAGAACCGGCGTTTCCTCCGGTCCGTTGCGAAAGCTGTGCGATAACCGTTCTACGGTTAACACGCGCTCACCTCCTTCATTTAGGTGTTTTGGAATCCGTCAGCAGCTCGCCTGTTTGCAGCGCGTGCGTGGCGGCAAAGCCCAGAGCAGCCAGCAGCGACAGGCCGGCTCCCGCATAATACAGCGTCGTGCCGCCCCATTCGTCAAACAGATAGCCGCCCAGGGTGCCGCTGATCAAGCCGGCCACGCTGGACCAGGCGACGGTGAAGATCGCTTGTCCCGAAGCGCGGTACTGATCGGGTACAATGCTTTGCAGATAACGGACGGCCGTGAACAAAAAGATGCCGAACGTCAGGCTGTGGAGCATCTGGATGAAGATGATCCAGACCGGATCATGCGTCAGCGCGACAAGCGTAAAGCGCAGCGTATAAGCCAAGCCTGCGAATGCGAGCAGCGGCAGCTCCTTATAGCGGTGGCCGAATCTGCTGAGCAGGAAGAAGATGGGGATTTCGCTGAGCGAGGAGGCCATCCACGCATAGCCGACGAGCGTCGCCGGCGCGCCAAGCTGCCGCATGTGCACGGCGAGGAAGCCGTCGTTCATCCGGTGGGCTGTGGCCAACATGCAAATCAGCAGCAGGAACCACAGGAACCGTTTTTGCCGGACGATGGCAAGCATGCCGCCAAAAGCGATGCGGCCCGGCTGGCGCGGGGCGTCCTTGAGCACAACGGCCAACAGCAGCGACAGGCCGATTGTGGTCAGGCACAGCCACGGCGTCAGACCGTAGCCGAACGTCTTGAGCAGCAGGCCGAAGGCTCCGGCCGCGAACGCAAAGCCGCTGGAGCCCCAAATGCGGAAGGAGGCGTAGCTGGCGCGCGTTTTGCCGACATGCAGCATCAGTTGACTGTCGTTCAAGGAATTGACCGGCTGCTGAAAAAAGAAAAAAACAGCCAGACACAAATACAACACGACAAATCGCTGCGAGCTGAACACCAGCAGGGCGGCTGCGGCTTGCCCGACCAGCAGCACCAGCATAATGCGCTTCACGGTTTGAAACTTGTCGCTGAGAATGCCCCACAGCAGATTCGTGGCGATGCCGATCAGCGGTCCGATCGCGTACAACATGCCGATCTGCAGCTTCGTATACCCCTTATAATCGAAGTATAGCGGAAAGAAAGAAACAACGATGCCCATCGTCATAAAGAAAGAGAATGTAAATGGCTTGAGCAAATGGTCATTCCACTTCACAGTATTAGACGTTTTCATGATGATTTTCCACTCGCTTTCCGGTAAAAAAATAAAACGGCCCAACAGCCTGCCCTTGATCGCGTTCGGTGATCCGAAGCACGTACAGCACGACGCCAAGCTCCGCCAGCATGCCGAGCGATTGGGCCAGCGCGCCGATCGCCCCGTTCCAGCCGGGAGTCAGCCAAATGCACAGCACGAGCGTCAGCAGCGTCAGCACGACATTGGCGCCCTGCGACCAGACCATGATTTTTGTCTGGCCGCGCAGCATAATCAGGCCGTTGGCGAAATCGAGCTGGGGAAACACAAGCGTCACGATCATCAGCACCCGCAGCGCGTCCAGGCTTGCTTCCATCAAGCGATCGCTGACGCCCATCACATGCGTCATCAGCCACGGGCCTACGGCTGTATAGGCCATGATGGCAATGAGCAGGCCGGGCAAAAGGCTGATTGATAACGTAAACCGACGCACCGCGCGCGGGTCCTTGCGGTAGAAATTAAGCACGATTTGGTGCGTATATGAAAAAAAGCTCATGACGAGCTGTGACAGGCTGCCGGCAATCGCATACGAGGCGATGGCCAAATGAATATCGGCGGATTTGCCAAGCATGGCATTGATGGATGGACCAATAAAGACGGCGATAAACGAAGAATATAGCAGAGGCTTGTAGAACTTGAGAATGTGACCGGGCTTCTCTACAGGATGGTCGGGCATCCGGCGGGGAATAACGGTGCGCAGCAGCGAACGTCCTTCCCACACGCTGACGGCGGCTTCGATGGCCATGCCGGCGAGAAAGATGACGGCTCCGACCCGGCCGCTTTCAATGGGGCCGGAGGCAATGAAATACAGCGCGAGCAGGTACATGACGGCAAGCCGCACGCCCATGCCGATCGTGAGCCATTTGGTGCGCATATTGGAGATGATGATGCCGTGGAACAGGCAGCGAATGCCGGAGAACAGACTGACGAACATCATGATGCGGTAGACGCCGATGGTTGCAGCCAGCTGATCGGGCTCAACCCCAAAGCCGTAGACGAAAATCCATTCGCCAAGCGCGGTGTAGTTGATCAGCACGCCGAGCAGCAAAATGCCGGCGATTACAACGGCAGCCAGACGGCTCATGGACAGGAACGACAGGCGGTCGCGCACGAGCGTCGAGCAGGTCTGGCGCAGCAGCAGAGCCGGGCGTTCAGTGATCCCCTGCAGGCTTAACGCCAGCGCATAGCTGGAAATAATCAGCTCGGGCCGCTCGGCGCGGGCCAGCGTGCCGTTAATGATGACATGCGATAGCGTAACGAGCGTTGCCGACAGGCCGAGCGGTACAAAAAACGAGATCAGCCGCTTCCAGGTTACGGGCGATAGGGGTGCGTCAGCGTTCATAGACTTACTCTCCTTACGGATGCTTTTTCGCAAACGTTATTCTAGTATAGCAGAAATTGAAATGTGATTGACATATATTTTTAACTGGAATGCAGGGGCGTGAAATGATACATTTAAAGGTAGCATCCGTCATTTGCGCCTTGGGCGGCTGACGCCCGCAGGGCGCTGGAGAGAAGGAGGGCTGCGTCAATCATGGATCGATATTTTCAATATGATGAGAGATTGGGCATTGAGCTGCCCGCGCTGGATCAGGAGTGGGAGATGTATTCCGAACAGACGCGCGCCGATATTTTGCTGCGCTGGGAGCAAACCCGCGGCCGGATTCCGGACCGCATCCATCAGCTGGAAGCGATCATTATCCGCAAGCAGCATTCGCTTGACCACGAAGACGACTTTCCGACCTCGTGTCGTTTAAATTCCGAAATAGCCGATTTGGCGAGCGCCATCAACGATCTGCATCTGTGGTTCCGCATCAATCAGGATTTGGAGACGAAAATGCATCAATAATCGTCAGAAAGGAGCGTACCGCACATGACTAACGGGAATGGACAGTCGTCATGGCTGGCGACGATTGCGAGGCCGCTGCTTGAGCGCTTGCCGTCCTTGAACCCTTTGCAGGAATGGGACGCCGCTCTGGACGCGCAGATCGACGCTTTGTCATTGGACATCCCTACGAGGGGCAAACTGGAGCAGGAGACCTACGGGCTGGCCCTGAAAGCCGGTCTGCATCTATGGAATGAAAGTCTGGACCGCTCGCATACGATTTCCCAGGAAATTACCAATTCGACCGGCAGCTATTGGCACGCCTTGATGCATCGCATGGAGGGCGATTACAGCAATGCGAAGTATTGGTTTCAGGATGTCGGGCATCACCCGATTTTCACCCGGCTCGTTCATTGCGTCCAGAGCCACGTATCCGTGAGGGATTTGACCGATACGGACAATGACGCGCTGCGCAGCAAGCTGGAGGTGCTGATTACGTCGCCGGAATGGAACCCGTTTGTGTTTATCGACGCGGTCGAGCTGCAGGTAACGCATGTGCAGCAGCCGCGGACGGACGATTGGCTGCGCCACTTTCAGCGATACGAGATGAAGCTGCTGCTGGAATACTGCTATGAGCAAAGTTGTGGGGGAAGTTTACTTGAAGCGATTGGAGACGAATAAAGGCGGCGTCCCGCGGGGGCCGCTGAAGCTGATGCAGCGGGTGTACCGCTATGTGCTGCCCGAGGTGCGCAGCCAGTTGGCGCTGTGGAAGGACGCCGCAGCGCGCATCCCGGATGCCGAGCTGCAGAAGCAGGCGCTGGCCAGCATCGCCACCAAGCAGTTTCATTGCGAGGGCGGGGCGGTGTATGCCGCGGCGCGGCTGCCGATGCGGCATATTTTGATTCCGCTGATTGTGGCGTTTCAGACGATCAGCGATTATTTGGACAACCTGTGCGACCGCAGCACGTCGCTGGACCCCGCCGACTTCCGGCAGCTGCATCAGGCGATGCTTGATGCGGTCAATCCGGCTGCGCCGCTGCACGATTATTACGCCTTCCGCGACGAAAAGGAGGACGGCGGTTATTTGCACGAGCTGGTCAAGACGTGCCAGTCGTGCATTTGCCTTTTGCCTGCCTATGACCGTGTCGCCGAGGAGGTGCGCGTGCTCGTCGGGTTATATTGCGATTTGCAGGTGCACAAGCATATTCGCCACGACCTGCGGGAAGCGGCGCTGCTCGGGTGGTGGCGGGAGCACGAAGCCGTCTACGGCAAGGAGCTGGGCTGGAATGAATTCGCCGCAGCGACAGGCTCGACGCTGGGCGTATTCATGCTGTTTCTGGCGGCATGCGATGCCGGTTTGCAGCGAGCGGCTGTGATACATATTATGGAAGCGTATTTTCCGTACGTTTGCGGCTTGCACATTTTGCTCGATTATTTGATCGATCAGGAAGAGGACGAAGCGGGCGGAGATTTGAATTTTTGCAGCTATTACGGCGGGATGGACGAAACGGTGGAGCGCATCGCTTTTATTGTCCGGCAGGCCCGCGATAAAATTTTATGCTTGGAACATCCGTCATTTCATCGTATGATAATTGAGGGCTTGCTTGCGCTCTATTTATCCGATCCCAAGGTACGGAGCCAGCGGCAGGTTCGGCAAATTTCGAAGCGATTGATGAAGAACAGTCCGTTAACCCGGTTGTTTTTTTTCATGAACAGCGTGTATATTCGAACTACATCAACATAAAGAAGCGCAAGTTGTGCACATTCTGGAGGAGGAAGAGGAAATGTCAGCAGTAAAATCCATAGCAGTATTAACCAGCGGGGGGGATTCCCAGGGAATGAACGCGGCCGTGCGCGCTGTCGTGCGCAGCGCCTTGTTCCACGGTCTGGAGGTTTACGCCGTGCAGCGCGGTTATGCCGGTCTGATCAATGACGACATTCGCCCGATGGACTTGCGCAGCGTAGGCGATATCATTCAACGCGGGGGAACGATTCTGCAGACGGCCCGCTGCAAGGAATTCATGACGCCGGAAGGCCAGCAGCTTGGCGCTGACAATCTGCGCAAGCGCGGCATCGACGGTCTTGTCGTCATTGGCGGTGACGGCTCGTATCAAGGTGCGAACAAGCTTAGCAAGCTGGGCATCCGCACGATGGGTCTGCCGGGCACCATCGATAACGATATTCCGTTCACCGATTTCACCATTGGCTTTGATACCGCAGTCAGCATCGTTGTGGATGCGATCAACAAGCTGCGCGATACGATGACTTCCCACGAACGCTCCTCGGTTGTCGAGGTCATGGGCCGCCACTGCGGGGAAATTGCCCTGTATGCCGGTCTTGCGAGCGGTGCGGAAACGATTCTCGTGCCGGAGGTGCCGTTTGATATTAATGAAGTCGCTACGCGGATGAAGGATAACTTCTCGCACGGCAAGCGCCACAGCATCGTGATCGTGGCCGAAGGCGCAGGCACAGGCGAAGACATCGCCCGTCAGATTACCGAGAACAACGGCATCGAGCCGCGCGTTACCGTGCTCGGCCACATTCAGCGCGGCGGCTCGCCGACGCATAACGACCGGATTCTGGCCAGCCGTCTGGGCGATTTTGCCGTGCGCAAGCTGATCGAGGGCGATTCCTCCAAGGCGTGCGGCGTCATTGACGGCGAGCTCGTGGCGACGGACATTGATCTGGTCGTCAACAGCAAACGCGAGTTTAACAGAGAGTTGTATGAGCTGGCTCAACGACTTTCTCAATAGCAGGCATGCCAAGCAACCGCCCGGCTCGAATCAGGAGTCAGGGCGGTTTTTAGAAAGAGAATCGGCCAAGATAGAAAGGAAGAGTGGGAGATGACGTCAATTGCAATTATTTCCGGCAGCAATCGCGCGGGTTCTACCAGCGGTCAGCTGGCGTTGTATGCGGGCAAAAAGCTGGAAGAGCTCGGCTGCAAGGTAACGGTAATCAATTTGTATGAAAAGCCGGTTCCGTTCTACAGCCCGGATACGATTCCGTATGGCGACGACCATTTGCAGCTACTGCTGGACACGGCCAAGCAAGCGGACGGCCTGATGCTGATTTCACCCGAATATCATGGCGGCGTAACCGGCGTTTTCAAGAACGCGTTCGACCATTTGAGCTGGGAGCAGTTTCAAGGCAAGGTCGTGCTGTCGGCATGCTCGGCCGGGGGAGCAGTCGGCATCAGCGCGCTGCAGCAGCTGCAAGCCATGGTGCGTTATGTACACGGCGTCAATTGCCCGGAGTGGATTTCGCTCGGCGGCGATCAGCGACGTTTCAATGCCGACGGTGAACCGGAATCGGAAGCGGTGCGGGCCCGCGTCGCCAAGTGCTTGTCCTATTTCGTCCATATGATCGAAAAGCTGCGGGCGTAAGCCGCCCTTGAGCGCGTCTCAAGCCCACAAGCGCAAAAAAAGCACTCCGTTCAGCCGTCAAACGGCCTAAGCGGAGTGCTTCTGCACTTATTTGCCGATACTGTAGTTAACATCGGCCGTATAGTTGTTGTTGGCGTTCCACAGCAGGAACTCGTCGACGCCGTTTTGCTCCAGCGCGCGAATCTGCTCCTCCAGCTCGTGCTTGCCGTATTTGATATGGCCGGGCACCCAACTGGCCGTAAAGTCCTGAATCCACGGGCGGACGATCGGCTTCAAGCCGACCTGGCTGATCGGTTCCAGCTTCTTGGCCGTATCGACCATGGCCCCGTTGATCGTGGCGAACGGCGCGGCGTCCGGCACCTTCGAGCCAAACCAGCCGGTGCTGTAGTGGCTCGGATAAATCATCGGACAAATGACATCGACATTTTGCGAAATTTTTTCAAAATCCTGACCGATCCCTTCAGCTGCCGGCACGGAAGCGGCGTACCCGAAAATATCGACCGACACGCGCACGCCCAGCGGCTGCAGCTGTTCCTTGGCGTATTTCACAAACGAAGCGACCGCTTCAATGCGCGTCCGTTCGTCCTTCGTATAATTGAGAATGTCGGCACGTTTCTCAAAGCCCTCGGGGAAGCGCACATAGTCAAACTGGATTTCCTTGAAGCCGGCCTTCACCGCTTCTTTGGCGACGGCGATGTTGTAATCCCACACTTCCTTGCTGTAAGGATTGACAAAGCTGTCCGGCGGATTCTTGCTGTTGCCCCAAAGCGTGCCGTCCGGGTTGACGTAGCTGAGGTCCGGTCTTTTCTTGGCCAGCACCGTGTCCTTGAACACCACGATCCGCGCGATCGGATATACCTGATGCTCGGTTAGCGTCGTCATCAGCTTGCTCATGTCGGGAATGATTTTCTGCGTCGTTCCCATTGCGTCGAGATCGGCGTTGCCGGTTTCCCAAGTGATGTAGCCCCAGTCGTCCTTGACGTCGATGACCATTGCGTTCAGCTCCGTGTCATCCATCAGCTTCAGCAGCGTCTGCATCCGGCTTCCTCCAGCGCTGTGGGCGGTGGTGTAAATGCCTTTGACGAGCGGAGCGTCCTTCTGCGGGTCGACCTTGTTGACCGGCGCCAGCGGATCGGCGTTAGCGGCGGGAGGCGCTGCTTGCACGACTGCGGTTTTAGCATCCAGCGAAGCCTGCACAAGCTGTTCAAAATTGGCATCCGGATGATCGGCCGATACATTGCCCCAAATCATCATTAACGAAGCGAGTAAAATGTCCATGTTGGAAAAGTCCTCTCATTTTTGCAATCTCTGAAATCTATTATAAAACATGCCGCCAACCACGCACAGAGGAAATTTGTAGACGGATGTAGAATTGCGTCTAAAGTTGGGGTAGGATAGGGAAAAAAGACCTTCGCGTCCACTCCGCATAAAGGATGAAAACACCATGAAATTCGATCGCCAGCTCGCCGCTCTGCGCGGCCTCAATGTATTTTATTACGCATCCAGCGCTATTTTGCTGCCGTATTTGCCGCTGTATTTGCAGCAAAAGGGCTACGACTCCCGCGATATCGGCTTGTTGATGATGATCGGGCCGTTCGTATCGATTTTTGCCCAGCCGTTCTGGGGGTATTTGAGTGATCGCCTGCATACCGTGAAAAAGCTGATCCTGCTGCTGTGGAGCTTGTCGCTGCTCGCCAGCGCCGGGCTGTTTGCGACACAGGGCTTCTGGCTGACGCTGCTGTTTATTTTGCTGCTGTACTTTTTCCTGCTGCCCTCCGTGCCGCTGCTCGACAGCATCATGATCAAATCGGCGGCGCAACGCGGCCGCTCTTACGGCTCGATCCGCATGTGGGGCTCAATCGGCTTTTCAAGCACGGCGCTGGTGTCGGGGCTGCTGCTTGCCAAGCTCGGCGGCATCGGCAGTATACCGTATATTTACTGGACGATCTGGATTTTTCCGCTGCTGCTGCTGATTCCGCTCAAGGACGAGCAAAGCGGCGGCCAGCGCGTGTCGCTCGCTGTAGTAGGGAGGCTGACGAAAAACAAACCGTTCCTGTGGTTTCTACTGCTGGTGCTGCTGCTGGCTATTCCGCACCGCATGAACGACGCCATGCTCGGCTTGTATTTGAGCCATCTGGGAGCGAGCGATTCGATGGTCAGCTGGGCATGGGCGCTTGCCGCCCTCAGTGAAATTCCGACCTTTGCGCTGTTCGGCCGCTTCATGCACCGCTTTCACGAGCTTGCTCTGCTCGGCGTCGTTGCTGTGCTGTACGTGGTGCGCTGGAGCCTGTATGCGCTGATCGACCAGCCAACCGTGCTGATGGCGCTGCAAATGTCGCACACGATTACGTTCGCCTTGTTCTGGATCGTTTCCGTGCAATATGTGGTGCGGCTGATGCCTGCCGAGCTGGGCTCGACCGGACAGGCTTTATTGGCGATGGTTTTCATGGGGCTGGCGGGAATGATCGGCGGCACAGTGGGCGGCTGGCTGAACGAGCTGTGGGGCGGGGCGAGCATGTATGTGTTTGCCGCGGCGCTGTCGCTGCTGGCGGCCTGCCTGTTTATCGCAACCCATATGTATATGCGCAAGCGCATCGTTTAACGACGCAACAAAAAACGCCCGGTCCGACGAGGACTGAGCGTTTCAGGCGGGCTGGCTCCGGTTGCTTACTTACGAGCCTGTCCGGCTTCGGGTTGCGCGACTTCGGCCGGATTGATTTCCTTGCGGCCTGCGGACTCGTCCGGGTTGCTGCCGCCGTTGCCGTTTGTAGCGTCTTTGAATTCTCTGAACATTTTACCAAAACCACGACCGAGCTCAGGCAATTTGTTTGGCCCGAACAACAGCAGCGCGACAATTGCAATCAAAATAATGTGCCAAGGAGATAAAGCTCCCATCACAGACACCTCCACATTCAACTATCCTTATCATACCATGTTCTGCGCCCAAACCAAACACCTGAATTATTACAAAACGTTAAACTTTCTGCGAAATCCGGCAAAAACGCCAAAAAGACGCCCCCAATTAATGGTAGAGGGCGTCTTTGTGATGCTCAAGAATGCTGAATTGAATAATTTCCATAACATCGTTTTCCTGCAACGCGTCCAAGCCGTACCAAAGAATGATTTCGGATTCCAGCTCGTTATCGGTCAGGGATTCGTACAAATCGGGCACTAATTTCATCACAATTCTGGAAAGTTTCACAGTCTCCACAAGCCTCACCCTTCCAATCAAAGGATTAGAAAAAGACTTACGCCTGAATCGATGTCATTGAATGGAACCAGAACTATATGAAATTACATTTTCATTATAGCACAAAGGCCCCGTTAATAAAGAGGCGATTTTTACAATTATTGAGTGATCGGCAAAAAGGCAAAATGACCGTTGTCAAAACGGCTTGTCGGGTGTATGATTTGACTACAGAACCGAAATCGTATTTCGGTCATTTTTAGATAAAATTGGTCGGAAGGGAATGGAGCTGTATGGAGCTTTTGGATAAAAAAGAGCGGATCCTGCGGGCGGCCGAGCATCTGTTTACGTTATACGGCATCAAGAGCACGACCGTCGAGCAAATCGCCAAGCAGGCCCAGGTCGGCAAAGGCACGGTGTACCTGATCTTCGCTGATAAGGAAACATTATTCGGCGAAGTGCTGCAGCGCAATTGGGAAAGCTTTAGTGAGGAGACGGTGGCGGGGCTGGACGATTCGCTCGGGTTTCTGGCCACGATCGATTATTGGCTGACCCGGATGACGTTGCACCGCGCACAGGACCCTTTATTTCATAAGGTGTATACGGAATTTCTCGACTTCGGCACGCCGGAAATCGGCCAAGGCATCAAGCGTTTGCAGCTCTTGGCCGTCTGCCGGATCGAGGAGCTGGTGGAGCGCGGAGCCGCTGCCGGCGAGCTGCCGCCAGGCATTGCGCCGCGCATGCTGGCCTTTATGCTCGTCAAAAGCTATGCGGCGTTCAGCTATGAATGGCCCAAGGAGTTCGGACCGATCGGTCCGGCGGAGGTGCGGCAATTGCTGGACGACTTGCTCGGCGTTTATTCCCAAAGCGGCAAAGGAGCGATGAATCCATGAACAGATGGCAAGGCTTGAGCGCCATGCTCGGCTCGTTTTTCCGCGAGCGCAAGGTGTTGGCCGGCACGCTGGTCGGCTTGTTTATACCCGCTATTTATTGTGTGTTGTACTTGAATGCGATTTGGGACCCGTATGGCAAAACGCAGCAGGTCCCCGGCGTGATCATTAATCTGGATCAGCCGGCGACCTTGAACGGCAAGCCGCTGCAGCTCGGCGCCGATCTGACCGACGAGCTGCTCAAGGAGAACAAGCTCGCTTGGCAAACCGGCACGGATGAAGCGGCGGCGCTGGCGCAGCTGCGCGAGGGCAAGCAGCTGATCGTGCTGACGATTCCCGGCGATTTCTCGTCGAGCGTGGCCGGGCTGGCGAAAGCAAACGGCGCTGCTCCTGCGCCGATCCGCTATTATGCGAATCAGGGGCAAAGCCTGATCGTCAGCCAGCTGGGCGACCGGATGACGGAGCTGCTGCGCGAGCAGCTCAACGACAAGGTCGCCGCGCAGGTGCTGGCCGAGCTGATCGGCACGCTCGGCCAAGGGCAAAGCGGCTTGCTCCAAGCCGCTTCAGGGGCGCGCGAGCTGGAGGCCGGAGCCGGCCAGCTCGCCGACGGCGCAGCGACGCTGACGTCGTCGCTGGAGAAGGCCCAGCAGGGTGCCCGGCAGCTGGGCAAGGGCGCAGCCGGCGCGGCGAACGGCTCGCAGCAGCTGACCGGCGGGATCGGTCAGCTGCAGAGCGGCAGCGCGTCGGCTGCCAAGCAGACGGCCGCAGGCGCAGCGGCCGTGCAGCAGCTTGGCGAGCAGCTGAGCAAGCTCGCCGCGGATCCGCAGCTGCCGGAGGCGACAAGCCGGCAGCTCGCGCAGTTGGCGGCGCAGACGCAGCAGCTTGGCGCCGGGTTCCAGCAGGGCGCGCAAAGCTTGAGCGCCCTGGCCGCCGGCAGCGGCGAGGCGTACCGCAGCTCGCAGCAGCTGTCCGCGGGCCTCAAGCAGCTGAGCGAAGGCGTCGCCTCGCTGCAGACGGGCCTCGGCCAAGGCGCGGACGGCGCCGGTACGCTGAAGGCGAAGCTCGGCGATCTGCAAAGCGGCCTGACGCAAATGGCCGACAAGCTGACGGCAGCCGGCAGCACAGAGAACACGCTTCAGGGCAAGGAGGAGCTGCTGGCTGCGCCGGTAGCGATTGACCGCCAGCCGGTCCATCCGGTGCCGAATAACGGGACGTTTTTTGCCGGGTTTTTTGGCCCGATGTCGCTGTGGGTGGGGGCGTTCCTGTTCAGCTTCCTGACGCTGATGGTCAAATGGCAGGGCTGGGCCCGTCGCAGCCTGCTGCCGCGTTACGCGCTGCTGGCGGTGCTGGGCACGCTGCAGGCGCTGGTGCTCGACCTGGTGCTGATTCAAGGGCTGGGCCTGCAGGTTGACGATCTCGGCGCCTTCGTGCTGATGACCGTATTGACGAGCCTGAGCTTTATATCCATCGTGCACTTTATTCTGGCAATGACCGGCGTGGCCGGCAACCTGATCGTGCTGGTACTGCTGGTGTTCCAGCTCGGTCTTTCCGGAGGCTCTTATCCGGTGGCGATGCTGTCCGCAGCGAACCAGACGCTGTCCCAATGGGCGCCGCTAACCTATGCGGTGCAGGGCTTCCGCATCGCGATTTCCGGCGGCAGCAGCGCGGTATTGCAGTCGCAGGTTCTGCACTTGCTGCTGTTCCTGGCCGTTGGCCTCGGTCTGCACGTTGCCTATGGCGTCGTCAGCCGGATTCGCAGCCGGACGCGCCGCGGCTCCGGCCAGCAGCTCCAGCTTTCCGAGCTGCCGGAATAATCGGCGCTTGCTGCACAGCGCATACGTTCTGCATGGCAACGAACACAAAAAAAGGATGGCCATTTCCCGGGAAACCCGGAAGTGGCCATCCTTTTTGCAGCCGTTGCGAGCCTGAGGACGCGCGTTGGCACAGCCCGTGCGGCGGCGGTCCCCATGCGTCAGCGTCAACGCCGCTATGCCCGCGCGTGCGCGCTCCCGCAGACGCGCGCGAGCGCTCCTGCCATTGCCCGCCGCGCCATCGCCCGCCGCGCCATCGCCAGCAGATTCACTTGCGCTTGAACGACCCCGTGCGCTTGCCGGTGCTCGGCTTGCTGCCCGTGGACGGCTTCGTCACCTTATTGGGCGTCGAGCCGTCGTTCTTGCGCCCCGTTGAGCCGCTGCCGGAGCTGCCGGAGCCGGTATTGACGCCAGAAATGCCCTTGTTGGTCTTGAAATCGCCCGTGCGCGTCGAGGTCGACGGCTGCTTTTGGCCCTGATTCGACTCGGAAACAGGCGGCTTGGCCGTCGCCGTCGGGCTGCTGTAGGACGGGCTGCTCCGGTAGCCGCGGTAGTCGTAGCCCGTGCGGCTGCCCGACCAGCCGCTGCCGAAGATCGACTGCACAAGCGCTGCGGTCAAATAGCCCTGCAAAAACGACGAATTGTAATGCTCGCGCGCATACGCGATGCTGTCGATCTGCACAAGCGTCGTCGTTGCGGCCGCTTGCGGATCTTTTTGCAAATTAACGACCTTGTCGCTGTAAAGCAGGAACATCTGGTCCTGCGACGCTTTGCTCGTTTCCTTGGGCGTCTCGCTGGCCGTCAGCTCGGCCGCGACCTCGGGCACCGTTTTGCCCTCAACCGCGTACACCTTGGACAGATTGCCGCCTTGACCTTCGGCGCTGACCAGCGGATAGTGGTCCTTCGCATACCGCTGCGCGTCGCCGCATGCTGTCAGCAGGCAGACGGTCACGACCATCGCAATCCAGAAGCTCCATGTCTTCATCGCTTTCATCGCCGGCTACCTCCTTTCAGAAGAGGACGTTTTCTGTTTCTTAGTATGCGAACAACAGCTAGCGTTGAGCCTTGTAAAATTTAATCTGGCTGCCCGGCGTCCGTTCGCCCTCCATCGCTACAAACTTGCCGTCCTGCCATTGCAAAAAGAAATAGCGGTCGTCCGGGCCAAAATAATGCCAGAATAGCACCTCGTCGCCGTTGCGGAAGTCCGTATCGCCCTCCGTCTTGGCTACATCGCTGCGATGATGCTCCAGATCGTACGTCATGTCTTCATCCAGCACGAGCCTGCTGGGCACATCGTTCGGATCGTCGAGCGCGCCTTCCAGGAAGTCGCACAGGAAGCAATCGTACGTCCGGCCTTTCTGCACAAGCAGACAGCGGATCGTTGTCCCGCTTTGCAAATAGTAAGCATACCGATGCGGGGCATAGCCGCGGTCGAAGTAAGTCACCTTGCCAGTAATGACATACTCTTCCAAATCCAGCGAAGCGACATCGCCGATTTGCGCTTCCTCCAGCGGTCGGGAGGCCGGAGCCTCCGGCACCTCTTTGTTGCTGCGCAAAATATTGCCAACCCGTTTAAAAATGGACATTTGCCAACGCTCCCTCGAAATTCCGTTTATCTTGCTTTCTTTTGTTATACGTATAAGCCACGCTCGAAGTTTCGAGCTCATTTAGGAAAGACTTTACTGGCAATGTGCGGTGCACCTATGCTATAATATGCAAGATGTTCTTAAGGGCGGCTGTTTGGATCATGGATGATGTGAATCGAAAGTGTATTCCACAGAGAAAACGATAAAAAACCGGATAGGAAGTCGTACTTAAGGGTAAATTAAAGAAACAAGGCATTTGCCTGCCCTGTACAGAAGGAGATTGAATTTATTTGAAAACATTTCAGGAGTTTGGTTTGGAACCAAAGGTATTGCGCGCAATTACGGAGATGGGCTTTGAAGAGTCCACCCCGATTCAAGAAAAAACCATCCCGCTTGCGATGGAAGGCCGCGATCTGATCGGTCAAGCGCAAACGGGTACGGGTAAAACTGCCGCTTTCGGCGTTCCGCTCGTTCATAAAATCAACATTCAGGAAGACCGCATCGTCGCCCTGATCATGTGCCCGACTCGCGAGCTCGCCATTCAGGTAGCCGAAGAAATTGCCAAGCTGGGCCGCTTTAAAGGCATTCGCTCACTGCCGATTTACGGCGGACAGGATATTGTCAAGCAGATCCGCGCGCTGAAGAAGAAACCGCAAATCATCATCGGTACGCCGGGCCGCCTGCTCGACCATATCAACCGCAAGACGATCAAGCTGGATGACGTGCAGACGGTTGTGCTGGATGAAGCGGACGAAATGCTCGACATGGGCTTTATGGAAGACATCCAGTCGATCCTGAGCCTGGTGCCGGAAGAACGCCACACCATGCTGTTCTCGGCCACGATGCCGACGAACATCCAAAAGCTGGCGCAGCAGTTCCTGAGAAACCCGGAGCATGTCTCTGTTATTCCGAAACAAGTCAGCGCGCCATTGATTGATCAAGCTTACATCGAGCTGCACGAAAAGCAAAAATTCGAAGCGCTCAGCCGCCTGATCGATATGGAAGCACCGGAGCTGGCGATTATTTTCGGACGTACGAAGCGCAGAGTTGACGAATTGGCCGAAGCGCTGCAAAAACGAGGCTACGCGGCTGAAGGCTTGCACGGCGATCTGTCGCAGAACCAACGCGACAACGTGATGCGCAAATTCCGCGACGGCAGCATCGACGTGCTCGTTGCTACAGACGTAGCTGCGCGCGGTCTGGACGTATCGGGCGTAACCCACGTCATCAACTTCGATCTCCCGCAGGATCCGGAAAGCTATGTGCACCGGATCGGCCGTACGGGACGCGCCGGCAAGGAAGGTACTGCCTGGACGTTCGTAACGCCGCGCGAAATCGACCACCTGCATTTCATCGAGAAGGTTACTCGCCACAAAATCAGCAAAAAGCCACTGCCTAGCCTGGCTGAAGCGATTGAAGGCAAACAAAAAATGACGGCCGAGCGCATTCTTGAAGTCATGCAAAGCGAATCGCATAGCGAGTTCAAGGGCCTGGCGATCCAAATGCTGGAGCAATACGATTCCGTTCATCTGCTCGCTGCGGCCATGAAGCTGCTGACTGGCGAGAAAAAGGAAGTCGAAATCGAGCTGACGCCGGAAGAACCGATCCGTGCGAGAAAAAGAAAGTTCGACGTTCGCAGCCAAGGACGCCGTGTTGGCGGCGGCTACGGTTCCGGCGACCGCAATCGGAGCGACCGTCCGTCCGGCGGTTACGGCTCCAGCTCGAACCGCTACCCGCGCAAGGACGGCGGCCGTGAATACGGCTCCCGCGAAGGTGGACGCGAATACCGCGATGGCGACAGCCGCAACCGCAACCGCGATTACGGCTCCGGCCAAAGCCGCGACCGTTCCCGCGCGCCGCGCAAGAGCGAAGAGACGCTGGTTAACAACTAATATCGAGCGGCAGGCAAGCCGCTGTGAGGCGAAGATCCGGGCGGATCTTCGCCTTTCTTTTTTTTGCTCACATACGGTATAATGGACAAGAACAGGATCAGGATGAGGATGTTGAGGAGGACGCGATTTTGGAATTTAAAGGTGCAATGGGCGGGCTTTACCGCATTACTGAATGGATTATGCGCTTGACGGTTACGAATTTATTGTGGTTTTTTTGCTCCCTGCCCGTATTTTTTATCGTATTTCTCGGGCTGATTGCCGGTGCGGAAGACACCGCTTCATTTTTTTACAGTTTGATTGCTGCCGGTGTGCTGGCACCGTTTCTGCTGTTCCCGGCCACTGCGGCGCTGTTTACCGTGGCGCGCAAATGGGTGATGGGCGATGAAGATGTACCGATGTTCAAGACGTTTTTCCGCGGCTACAAAGAAAATTACAAGCAGAGTTTGCTTGGCGGCTTGATCATGATGGCGGTCGTCGGCATTATCGCCGTGAATTTCTTCTATTATAATCGGTTAAATAGCTCGCTCAGCGCGATTTCGATTGTTTTTATTATTTTTTATGTGATTATTACGCTCGCTGTATTTAATTTCTTTGCGCTGATGACGCATTTGCACATGAAGACGCTGCAATTGGTCAAGAACGCGATCCTGATTACAATCGGCAATCCGGTTACATCGTTTTTCTTGCTGGTGCTTAACGGGGCTGTCGTGTATATCAGCGTAACGTATATGAATTTTTTCTTTGTGCCGTTTTTTACGGGCAGCGTGATGGCGACGATTTCCTTCTGGCTGTTTTACCGGGCGTTCCAGAGCCTTCAGCTCAAGCAGATGGCTTTGGACGAGCAGGAGCGCCAGCGCAGCGAAGAAGCCGCGCGCGAGCTGGAGGAAGCGCAGGTGATCGACCTGCATAAATCGGGAGATAAGCGTCAAGACTAACGGATGGAGCTGCCAGTTGAAATTCTCAAGCGGCGGCACTATAATAGGAGTACAAATAAATCCTGCGATGTACGTTTCGGTTTTAAGTTGTTTTGAACCAATGACTGTTTCTAGGGAGATCAATAAGACAACGTGGCTGACATGCCCTCGAAAAGGGACTTCAAAAGCGCTGCTGCGATCACCCACCTGCGAGAGCGGGTTTGAAACGCCAAAATCGGACGGCATATGCGGGTTTTTTTGTCGCTCGAATCAGGAAAGCTCTGTTTCGCCAATCGGCGGGGCGGAGCTTTTTGCTATAGCGCCGCGTCGGCGGCTGCGCAATCAAGCGGAAGCCGAGGTGCCGCTGTCGTCACGGGGGCTTGGCGTCTTTACCGTTGGATCGCTTTTCGCGCGACTCCCGGAGTAAGGTGTCAGCCGCTCGGCGGCTGTTAGACCTTGAGGCCGCCGCGGCGGAAAGGCCGCTGGCTGAGCGGCTTTATCAACGATACGGCTGTACAACAGCGGTCAATCGGGTCTCGCACCGTCGATGTGGTCGACCGACCGCCACCGCGAGCTGGGAGCTGTGCTGTGCGGAGCAACGCGCAAAAAAGCCGTCAGTGCAAGCCTGACGGCTGCGGCTGGCTTACGCCTGCCATTGTTTTTTTAACTCATCGGGAATATCGGGCGAATAGCTGAACCAGCTCAAGGGGCCGGCAACGGGAACGACGAGCGCAACGGCGGCGACGATGAAGGTAATGAGGCGGAGAATCAAGGTTTTCATAAGCTTACCTCCTTTCCAGAAAGGTGAACAACCGCTGGAACAGAGGGGTTATGGAAACGGCCTGAAAGAAGCAGGTGCCTATGGCCAGAGGTGCCTGGATGATGGTGAAAAAGGCGACAAGGGCAAGGGCGGCCCATTTGAGATGGGCGATTTGGCCGGGCTGGAGCTTGAGGAAAACAGAAATGTTTTGAGGAGCATACAAGGTGATAAGCGCGATCGTACAAGCCGATAGCAGATAGAGGAGTTGGGGGTCGGCCAATTCGATATGCGCAAGCATGATCATGGAACCGGACGAATAGATGACGCAGGCGACGATGGAATGAAAGTGGAAGCTACCGATGAAAATTTTGATGAGCACGGTCGTGCCGACCACGATCAGGCCTGCCAGCCAGTGGCCAGTCAGCGTACAAACCAGCAGGGTGATGACCACGGTCAGCACGACGTTGCTCAAAAGGCGGAAAACGAAAATGATGACGCTTCTGGATGGCGATTCGGGATTATGCGCGAGCGAATAATCGGCGACCCGGGCGATCCAGCGGTCGATCATATCCACGGCTGTTGGCCGTTCCGCGTGTATTTGTCCAGCAGCAGCTTTTTGTTGAACTGGTAGGAGAAAGCGACGGTCAGCGATACGCACGCCAGCAACGAGAAGACGACGATGACGTGAGTCAGGCTGATCATCCCGGTAAACAGATAAGCCGCGATCATAAGCGCGAATAAGGAGGCCAGCAAAATGGCCGACACGATCATCGACAGCTTGTTCAGCGGGGGCTTGCTGTAAATGTTCGGAATGTGGAATCCGATTTTTTTGCTCCCGAGATACAGTGAAATGCCGTACAGCAGCACGGAGACGCAGCCGAGCACGATATTGCGGGCGCTCTCGTCCAGGGCTCCCAGGTTGACGGCTTGAATCAGATTCGTGATCAAGTAGCCGACAAGCTCCAGCCCGCCGCCGATCAGTGCGGATATGATGCCGATGAGCGCGCTGTACCAGATGGAAATGCGGAATACGACGGTCATCGCGATAATCCACATAAACAGCTTGAAGGCAAAGGTGTACGCGCCAAGCTGCGGCCAGTAAATGAAGAAATAACCGCCGAGGATGCCGAGAAACAGCGAAATCAGCACCTGCTTGAGCAGTTTGTAATTTTCATACGGCAGCCGGAACAGGACGTTGGCCAGCGACATACCGGCAAGAAACTCAAGGAAAGAGAAAAAGACGTTGATGACAAGATGCATGGTTCATCCCCCCTTTTGTGCGCAAGTATGCGAGTTTGGTTGTGTCATGTTCCTGTTTCGACAGAAAAAGACAGCAGTCCTGCTTGTCTGAGGCCAGAAAAGCAGGGAGCGGAAAAATATTTATCAAAAAAGTGAAATATTTAACAAAAAAATCAGGTTTAGCGCCATATGCGCGCATAAGGAAGGAACAATCGAGCGGGAGCGGGCATATAACCAGCAAAACAACAGGCCGATGGCGAAATAAAGCGCAAAACCGATCCAATCGCGATGCAGCGCGCCGAACAACGCAGAGCTGAGCAGGGCTGCGCCTGGCGCGGATAGCTTGCCGCGGAGCTGGCCGAACACGATTTTGCGGAAAACGACTTCTTCCACAATTGGCGCTTGCAGCACCATATAGACGGGCACAATCGGGTAAATCTGCATAAGCTGATAGGGCACACTGTTAACTGTGGATTCGTTGGGGAGCAGCACATGGAAGGCGATCTGGGCGAGAAGTGCGATCACGATGCCGATTTGCGCCTGGCTGCCAAGGCGGCGTCCGCGCAGCTGCTGTAAGGAGAGTGCGGCGTATTCATGCCGCAGCAGGTACATCGTCAAGCCGAGCGTAAGCAGCGGAATGCCGATAACCATATAAGGATGAAGAAGAAAATATGAGGGAATCATCGCGGCCGCATAGACGGCTGTAATCAGGGCGTAGCGCTGCCCATCCGTCAGCCTGCGGTTGGCGCCGGCCTGCGGCTGATTGCGGAATTCGGGTTTTTGCACGTGGGCCTCCTGCGTGGCTCAGCGGCTTGTCCGCCGCTGCCACCTGTCTATGGTATCGTATATCATCTTGCAGCGATTGCCTACCCTCAGAAAAAGGAAGCCGCTGCAAGGCGCCGGCTTCGCGTGGAAGCGGCGTTGCAGCGGCAAAAGGGAGCGCGCCGGCACGGCGGGTGCAGCGGGCGAGCGTTGCGGATGCGCGGGCCCTGGCGGTGCTGGGCCCAGCGGGTGCAGCGGATGCAAGGCCAACGTTGCCTGGCGCAGCGGTCCTAAGGTTACTGGGAGAAGCGCCTGTAGCGTATGGTTCCCGTGCCTGCGCTAATCCGTACACGTCATCCGGCAGGCTGCTTCAACCTTGCAGCCGGGACGCTCGGTGAGCGGCGGATATGGAACAGACGGCAGCGCAAGGATGCGGATGCTACCCTTGGGCGGCAAGATCGCTGAGCTGATGGAACGCGGGCTTCAGCGCGGCGTAAAGCTCGCGATAAATCCGGTAATACGGCTCGTAGGCGGCATGGCGTGCGGCATCCGGCTCGGCGCGATCAACGATGCGGATCCATTCGTCGCACAGCTCGGTGATGTCGCGGCCGAGCACGCCGGAAGCAGCCATCACCGCAGCGCCGTAAGCCGGACCGTCCGTCGAGTTGACGGTCACGACCGGGATGCCGAAGATGTCGGCAATCATCTGCCGCCACATTGGGCTGCGCGCTCCGCCGCCGCTGACGCGCAGCTCGCGCACGGCGACGCCGGATGCGCGGATCAGCTCCAGCGAGTCGCGCAGGCCGAAGGTGATGCCCTCCAGCACGGCGCGCGTCAGATGCGCTTTGCCGTGCCGCAAATTCAGCCCGATAAAGCCGCCGCGCGCTTTGGGATCGGGATGCGGGGTGCGTTCTCCCGTCAAATACGGGAGAAAGAGCAGCCCTTCGCTGCCGAGCGGAGCGGCAGCCGCTTCGGACGTCAATACATTGTAGACGTCCCGGCCTTCCGCTTGCGCGCGAGCGAGCTCTTCGTGGGCGAAATGCCGCCGCCACCACTGCAGCGCTCCGCCCGCCGCAAGCATGACCCCCATCCGGTGCCATTTGCCGGGCACGCCGTGGCAGAACGAATGAAGCCGGTACGCTTCATCCGTCTGATACGCGTCGTCGTGCACGAAAACGACACCGGAGGTGCCGAGGGCAACGGAGGCAATGCCCTCGCGCACGACGCCGACGCCGACCGCCCCGCACGCCTGGTCGCCGCCGCCGGCCACCACGGGCGTGCCTGCGGCCAGGCCCGTGAGCGCCGCCGCTTCCGGCAGCAGCCGGCCGGCGATCTCGCCGGACTCATACAGCGGCGGCAGCCAGTCGAGCGGGATGTCCAGCCGCTCGGTAACGGCCTGTGACCAGCGGCGCGCGGCCACATCCAGCAGCAGCGTGCCGCTGGCGTCGGCGACGTCCATGCCCAGAGCGCCCGTCAGGCGCAGCCGCACGTAGTCCTTGGGCAGCAGCAGGTGGCGCACGCGGGCATAATGCTCCGGCTCATGCTGGCGCAGCCACAGCACCTTGGGCGCGGTGAAGCCGGTCAGCGCCCGGTTGCCGGTCAAGCGCCCAAGCTCGTCGACGCCGACGGCCTGCTCGATCTGTGCGCATTGCTCGGCCGTGCGCTGATCGCACCAGAGCAGCGCCGGACGGATGACCGCTTGATCGGCGTCAAGGAACACCGAGCCGTGCATCTGGCCGGAGAAGCCAATGCCGATGATATCAACGCCCGACGTTCCCGTGTGGTCCAGCAGCTCCCGGATGCCTTGGACCGTGCCTTGCCACCAGTCCTCAGGGTGCTGCTCGGCCCAGCCCGGATGCGGCTGATCGAGCGGGTATTCAACGCTGTGACTGCCGGCCACCGCGCCGCGCTCGTCGACAAGAATACATTTTACTGCAGAAGTTCCCAAGTCCAATCCCAAAAAATAAGACACATGCTTCACCTCGGCTCGATATCGTTAACTGCAAATCTTAGTTTAATGATTATACAAAGATCATGATGTATTATATTCGCAATCGACGGCGGAAATCCTCCTTGAAAGGGAAGCGACACGCAAATAATTTGGAATTGGAGCGATAACGGGCTTATCGGCTTGCTTTCGGGCTTGAATGCGGCCCGGATTCGCTGCCGTTGCTGCCTGCTTTCGGGAACCTGGGCAAATCGAGCTTCATTTCGTGCCAGACGATGCTCCCGTGCTGCGAAGCCGAACGGCGTATATAGCAGAAGCCGAAACGCTCGTAAAACGGAATCAGCGGCTCCTCGCACATCAGCGCGATTCCGTGAAGGCGGTCGCTTTGCGCTTGCGCGATTACGGCGGCGAGCAGCGCCGAAGCAACGCCGCGGCCGCGATGCTGCTGGTCCACGACAACGGTCAGCAGACAGAAATACGCGCCGTCGTCCTGCGCGCCTTGCGCCTGCTTGATGCCTTCGTCGGCCAGATCCGGATCGTCCAGCCGGACGCCGTTGGCGACGCCAACAATGCCCCCTTCCTCTTCAGCGACGAAGAAATAGCTGCCGAATGTGCGAAAGCGGAAGCCGAACGCTTCGCGCGAAGCGGCAGCCTCCGGCGGATAGCCGGCCTGTTCAATCGCGTAGGCGTCGTCGATATCCTGCATGGTTGCGGCGGGTCGAATGTGCATGACAATCATAACCTCACTTTTTCCCTAGGGAAACTTTTTTTCGTACAAACATATTTTTTTACCTGTAGCATAAATTGAAATTGTATAGTATACTGAGCATATGTTT
Source organism: Paenibacillus athensensis (assembly GCF_004514475.2). Taxonomy (GTDB): domain Bacteria; phylum Bacillota; class Bacilli; order Paenibacillales; family NBRC-103111; genus Paenibacillus_AL; species Paenibacillus_AL athensensis. Next base: position 283,889 of record NZ_MYFO02000004.1, read on the forward strand.
CCGCTGTGCAACTTTATTGCTCTTGAGAAAGAAGGCGAATTTCTATGGAACCGGCAGTTCAACCGATTGAATCAAAGCTTCATTCTAAGCAGTCAGGCTGGAGAAGGGCCTCCGATACGCCGAGCTTGCCGGAGGTGCATCAATCGATGCACGTGCCCAAGAAGGCTGGCTTTTTCCGCAAGCTTCTCGCTTTCGTAGGCCCCGGCTATCTCGTAGCCGTTGGTTATATGGACCCCGGCAACTGGGCGACAGACCTGGCGGGCGGCTCGCAGTTCGGCTACGCGCTGCTGTCCGTCATTTTGATTTCCAACCTAATGGCGATTTTGCTGCAGGCGCTTGCCGGACGGCTTGGCATCGTCACAGGTCGCGACTTGGCGCAGGCGTGCCGGGATCATTACAGCAAGCCGGTGGCAATGGGGCTGTGGCTCCTGTGTGAGCTGGCCATTGCCGCTTGCGATTTGGCCGAAGTGATCGGAGCGGCGATCGCCCTCGATCTGCTGTTCGGCATTCCGCTTATATACGGCGTCATCCTGACCGCGCTTGACGTTCTGCTCGTGCTGCTGCTGCAAAAACGCGGCTTCCGCTACATTGAAGCTATCGTCATCAGCTTGATCGCTCTGATTACGTTTTGTTTTGTTATGGAAATTATTTTCTCTCGTCCGGAAGTGCAGGCCTTATTCGCCGGCTTTATCCCGACAACGGAAATCGTCACCAATCCTAACATGCTGTACATCGCGCTTGGCATACTTGGCGCTACCGTCATGCCGCACAATCTGTATTTGCATTCTTCCATCGTCCAGACGCGCAAAATCGAGCCGACGATCGAAGGCAAACGCGCGGCGATCCGCTTCTCGACGATTGATTCGACCGTTGCTTTGATGCTGGCGTTGTTCGTGAACGCCGCTATCCTGATTTTGTCGGCCGCGGCTTTCCATACGAGCGGTCACCAGGAGGTGGCGGAAATTCAGGACGCCTACCAGCTGCTCGGACCGTTGCTCGGCACCGGAGCCGCCAGCATTTTATTTGGCGTCGCTTTGCTCGCATCCGGGCAGAACTCGACGCTGACCGGAACGCTAGCCGGCCAGATCGTCATGGAAGGCTTCCTCAACATTCGGCTGACGCCGTGGCTTCGCCGCTTGATCACGCGGCTGATCGCGATTGTTCCGGCTGTGATCGTGATCGGCATCTATGGCGAAAGCGGCGCCACCGATCTGCTCGTGCTTAGCCAGGTCATCCTGTCGCTCCAGCTTTCCTTTGCCGTCATTCCGCTGGTCAAATTTACGTCCTCGCGCAAAAAAATGGGCGAGCTCGTCGCGCCCAAATGGATGATTGTTTTAAGCTGGATCGTCGCTGTCATTATCGCGGGTTTGAACGCCTACTTGCTGTACGGCACGCTGTTCAGATAATACGGGCGTAAAATGCCGTTCAACTTTTTTCGCAAATTGAATTTCCCCCTTTTGTTGAAACCTAATCAGTGGTAAGATAAAAGATAGTGTAGAAAAGGCAAGCAGTCTATACACTCATCGAAGGGGGAAAAGGCTTTTGCTAAAGAGAACGCTGGCAGGAATCATTCGCAGTCATGAGCTGACCGGAGATAGAGCAAGAGATCCGCTGCTGAAAACGAGATATTATAAGCTGCCAAAGGAGCAGGTATGGGAGGAAGTCACGGCGGTCTTGAAGAAAACGCCGGGCTACAGGCTGCTGCACGAGGTCAAGAACGTCGGCGAGATCGTCGCTGAACGCCGGACGATTCTCGGTCGTACGCAGGACATTACGCTTACCTTGTTTGCGATCAATCCGACGAAAACCGCCGTGGACATTTATTCCGCTTCGCGCGGCTCGCTGGGTGATTTGGGCTCCAATTACCGCACAATACTCGATATTTTCAAACAGCTAGATCGGAAGCTTAATTCCTATAAAATAGACGGCTAATAAAAACAGCAGGGAAGCCAGGCCTCCTTGCTGTTTTTGTATTTTCTATGCAGGTTGCGGAAAAATTACAGGAGCGCCTTCACAGCAGCGACAGCCGCTTCGTAGTTCGGATGCTCGGTCATTTCGCCCAAATACTCGACGTATTGGATCGTGTCGTTGGCATCGATGACGAAAATCGAACGCATGTCGAGCTGGATTTCCTTGATCAGCACGCCGTACGCCTCGCCGAACGACTTCGTTTTGTAGTCGGACAGCGTAACAACCTTGTCGATGCCTGCTGCGCCGCACCAGCGGGATTGCGCAAACGGCAGGTCGACGCTGATCGTCAGAATAGCTACGTTCTCGCCGAGACCGGCGGCTTCTTCGTTGAAACGGCGAGTTTGCGCATCGCAAACGCCTGTATCCAAAGAAGGAACGACGCTGATCAGTTTTACTTTGCCGGCATAGTCCGACAGAGATACAGTGTTCATCAGATCTTTGTTAACGGTGAAATCAGGAGCTTTGTCGCCAGCTTTGAGCTCGGGGCCGATCAGCGTGATCGGGTTGCCTTTCAAAGTCGCAACGCCTGTACGTTCTTGTGCCATGATTCGTAGTTCCTCCTTTATTTTCCATAAAACTTGGTAATCCTATTCATTATAAACTTTTTGCAGATCGCTTGTCCAATCGTTTCAGGCTCGTTATAATAGAAGGCTGGATCAGCAAAACAAGCGGGCCGGAGGCGTTCGTGTGGAATTAAGACAATTGCAATATTTTGTAAAAGTTGCTCGCAAGCAGCATGTCACGCAAGCCGCCGAAGAGCTGCGCGTCGCGCAATCGGCGGTCAGCCGGCAAATTCATTTGCTGGAGGAGGAGCTGGGGGTGCAGCTGTTTGTGCAAAAAGGGCGCAACCTGCATCTGACCTCAGTCGGCCGGCTGCTGCTCAGTCGAGTGGAAGGCATTCTGACCGATCTGGAGCGGGCAGTGAACGAGATTCACGAATTTCTCGATCCCGAGGCGGGAGAAATCCGCATCGGCTTTCCGCACAGCCTGGTGATTAATCTGCTGCCTTCTGTGGTAGCGGCTTTCAAGAAGGATCATCCGAACGTGAAGTTCCGATTGCGGCAAGGTACATATAACAGCCTGATTCGCGATGTGACCAAGGGTGAAATCGACCTGGCGTTTATTTCGCCATTTCCGGAATCGCACGAGCATGTGACGGGAGAAACGCTGCTAACTGAAGAAATGTTTGCGATTCTGCCAAGCAATCACGTGCTGGCGGATTACAACTCGATTCGGCTGGAGCAGCTCCGGCACGAGCCGTTCGTCATGTTCAGCGAGGAGTATACGCTGCGCGCCATCGTCATGGATGCGTGCTTGAAGGCCGGCTTCGTGCCCAAGATTGAATTCGAGGGCGAAGAGACCGATACGATCCGCGGTTTGGTTGCAGCGGGCATGGGCGTCAGCCTGCTTCCGGGAATGGCGTTAACCGAAGGCGGACTGCTGCAGCCGGCCAAGGTCAGACTGACGGAGCCGCAGGTGACGCGCACAGTTGGGCTGATTCGGCGCGGCGGCGAGCAGTTGCCGCTGGTGGCCGAAGTGTTCCGCCGTTTTTTGCTCGAATATTTTCATTGCTCGCGATAATGAATGTAGCCTTGCTTATGGCTTATCGCAAAAAAAGCTTCCCATTGCATCCGGGTATCCGGAGCAGCGGGAAGCTTTTTGTTTATGGCGGCGTCATCAGTCGTTGCTGCGGCCGTTGAAGATCAAGACATATTTGAGCAGCTGCAGAACGGAAATCAGCGCAGCGGCGACATAGGTTAATGCAGCGGCATTCAGTACCTTGGCGACGCCGTGTTCTTCCTGGCTCGAAATGAAGCCGGCTTGCACCATTGCCGTGCGGGCCCGGGCGCTGGCGTTAAATTCAACGGGCAGCGTGACGAGCTGGAAAGCGACGGCGGCGGAGAAGAACAAGATGCCGAGCAGCAGCAGCCACGAGAATTGCTGGAATACAAAGCCGGCAATCAGCAGCAGCGGGGCGACGCCGGAAGCGAAGTTGACGACCGGGAACATGTAGTGGCGGGCGACGAGCATCGGATAGCGCATTTTGTGCTGGATGGCGTGGCCGACCTCATGGCAGGCAACCGCGATTGCAGCAATCGAGCTTTGACCAAACACGGGCTCGGACAACCTCACTGTGCGGGAGACCGGGTCGTAATGATCGCTTAGCGCGCCAGGCACACTTTCGATGCGGACATCGTAGAGACCGTTGCTGTCCAGCAGCCGTCGGGCCGCCTGGGCTCCGGTCATTCGCGAAGCAGCAGGAACCTCCGACCAGCGGTTGAAGGTGCCACGGACGCGGAAGGACGCCCATAGGGATACGCCAAACGCAATCAGAATCAGAAAGTCGACCGGATGAAAATAAAACATCTCGAACTGCCTCCATTCGGATTAAGTAAAAGGACCTTTCCCGAGGAGATACAACAGCGCTTCGATGCAGGCCGCGGTGGGCTGAGTCAAAATTTTGTACAGCTTCTTTAATTGATTGGGCTTGAGCTGCTGGATCAGCGGGCCGATTTCTTTGGCTTCCTTGACCAGCTCCTCAATATGAAGCTGCAAAGATGTCAGCTTATCTGTCACGACATCATCGCGGGAAATTTTGCTCCACTGCCGAAGATTCGCTTTGATTTCCTCAAGCGTATATTTATCCTTTTTCATGCTTTCAATACGCTTCAGCCGCGCCAGGGTTTCATCGCTGTAAAGCCGATAATTTGTGTCCGAACGTTTTTCGGGCTCCAGCAAACCGAGCTTGGTGTAATAATCAATGGTTCGGGTGCTGACATCGGCCAGGCTGGCCAGCTCTCCGATTTTATACAGCTTCGTTTCGTCCATTGCAATCACCTTCTACTCTTATATGTATGTATGGAACACCTCTATAGAAGTATGATACTTGATTCAAAAGTGTACAGTCAAACGTTATGCTTGTCCAAATTCCCGTACGGACAGGTTTGTTAAGGAAGAAATGTTGACACAGAATCAAATCTGACATCCCAAACACGAATTATTCGAGTTTGATGTCAGGTTATTTTTCGTTTTTTTCTAATTCCTCGTGAAAAAGCTATTGTCAAACCGGATGTTCCTGTATATAATGACATTAAGAATTTCATTGCATGTTATAAAAACTAACATTAAAGGAAGTGGTCGTGTGGTTAAGAAGTTTTTATTCGCTTTTGGGGTACTCGCCCTGCTGTTCCCGACATTGGCATTCGCCGATGACGCGACGCCGTCGCAGCTTACTGGAGCCATTGACGCGGTATGGGTCATGCTCGCCGCGATTCTCGTTATCTTCATGCAAGCGGGCTTCGCCCTGCTGGAAGCGGGCTCGACCCGGATGAAGAACGCCGGACACGTTGCCGGCAAAACGATTCTGACCTTCGGTATTTGCGCCATCGCCTTCTGGGCGGTTGGCTTCGGCTTCGCCTTTGGCGACGGCAACAGCTTCTTCGGTACTACCGGGTTTTTCGTCTCCGGTCTTGAGGAGCAAGCGAAATCGGCCTTCTCGGCGCTGTCCTTCTCCGATGTGCCCATCGGCATCAAGTTCCTGTTCCAATTGGCGTTTGCCGGCGTATCGCTCGCTATCGCCTGGGGCGGCTTCGCAGAACGCGCCAAGCTGCCGGTTTACTTTATCTTCGGTATTTTGTTCACGGTTGTGATTTATCCGATCGTTGCTCACTGGGTATGGGGCGGCGGCTGGTTGGCCGAGCTGAAAATGCAGGACTTCGCCGGCTCGACGGTCGTTCACTTGCAAGGTGCTACAGCGGCTCTCGTGGCCACAATTCTTTTAAAACCGCGTATCGGCAAGTATAATAAGGATAAAACAGTCAATCTGATCCCTGGTCACAACCAAGTGCTTTCCGTACTCGGCGTCATCATTCTCTGGATCGGCTGGTTCGGCTTTAACCCAGGCAGCACGCTGAGCGCAATGGGCGACGGCTTCTTCGGCTACATTGCACTCACCACGAACATGGCTGCTGCTGCAGGCGCGGTCGCTGCCTTGGTCGTATCGTGGATGTATTTCGGCAAAGCCGACATTCCAAGCATGCTCAACGGCGTACTCGCCGCACTTGTTGCCATTACTGCATCTTGCGCATTCGTAGATACTTGGGCCGCCATCGTGATCGGCGCCGTTGCTGGTATCGTTACCTTCTTCACGGCTCAATGGTTTGAAAAAGCCGGTATCGACGATCCGGTATACGCCTTCTCCGTACACGGCATCGCCGGTATCTGGGGAACGCTGTCCACAGGCTTGTTCGCAACGCCGGAGCTGGCCGAGAAGGTCGGCGTAGGTCAAGCGGGTCTGTTCTATGGCGGCGGCTGGCACCAGCTCGGCGTGCAAGCGCTCGGCGTATTCGGCGCACTGGCTTTCGTGCTCGTGCTTTCCTTCATTATCCTTGGCGCGCTGAAAGCGACGATTGGTCTGCGCGTGACGGAAGAAGAAGAAATCATCGGTCTGGACTTGTCGGAGCACGGTTCCTACGGTTATCCGGAGCAAATGAAAAAAGCGGGCCAAAACAGCGTATCCCTATAAAGAATCAAGCAGATTGATCAGCATACAAGCGAAGGAGATGCCCCATGAACCATCTCTCAATGGAACAGATTCTGGCGCGCATTACGCAATCGGAGCGATTCGACGAGATGCGGATGATCCGGGATCAGGTACATGAGATGCTTCGTGAGCATCTCCTTTTCGCCCATTCGCTCGGGCTTAGCCGCGACATCAATCGGATTCACGATGCCTTGATCCATCGTGCGGCTGCTTTGACCGAGGCGGAGCTTGCGCGGGAAGGGCGGAGTTGTCCGCCAGTCCGTTTTGCCTTGATGCTGTTTGGCAGCGGAGGCCGGTGCGAGCAGACGTTATGGAGCGATCAGGACAACGGCTTTATTTACGAGGATGTGCCGGAAGAAGAGCGGGAAGAAGTGGAGTCTTATTTTGCCGAGTTTGTCGGTCGTCTGCTCAGCGGACTGGAGGCGCTTGGCTACCCGCCCTGTGAAGGCAATGTCGTCGCCAACAATCCGCAATGGCGCAAGCCGGTATCGGCTTATATCGCTATGGCGCTGGATTGGCTGGCGGAGCCCAATTGGGAGAATATGCGCTATCTGCTGATTATGGCCGATATGCGCTGCATCTACGGGGAACCGGAGCTGGTCGAACGGCTGCGCGGCGCGGTACTGGCGTATGTACGCGAGCATGTGTCTGTCTTGCAGCAGCTATTGTCCAATACGCTGCACCACAAAATATCGCTTGGCGTTTTCGGTCACCTGATTACCGAACGGTACGGGGAGGATGCCGGGGGCTTTGATGTCAAATACGGGGCGTATATCCCGATTGTCAATGGCATTCGGCTGTTGGCGATTCAAGAAGGCATTGCTGAATCTACGACGCTGCGGCGGCTGGAGGGGCTGGTCGCTGCGGGGGTATTAGGCGCAGCCGAAGCGCAGACGTGGCGACAGGCTTTTGAAATCGCCTTGAAGCATCGCGATATGACGCCTTTTACCATAGACAACGGCATGTATACGACGCGCAGCAAGCTCAGCGCCGAGCAATTGACGCGCGAGCTGAAGCAGGAGCTTAAATTTTGTTTGCGCGCGGGCATGGAGCTGCAAAAATTTGTCCGCAAATCGGTGGAAGCGAAGCTGCATCAGAGAGAAAAAGGTTAGGGAATCGGGGAGAAGGAACGGTCGGATTTCAGAGATGAGGTGACTTGCATCATGAAAGACATGCGTCCGGGAGGTCGGATGTGGCAGCTCTACAAAATGGGCGGCATCACGCCCGCCATTACGTCCATGTTTGATGTTCAAAGCGCGCAGCAAATGGCTTTCATTCGCTCGATGCTCAAGGAGCAGCGTAAAAATTCCCTGTACGATATTCCGCTGCATTCGATGGAGCTTGTCGTCTTTGATCTGGAAACGACCGGATTCTCTCCTTATAATGGAGACGAAATTGTTTCGTTCGGCGCGGTATCCGTCGTTGGCGGCGATGTGCAATACGATCATACGTATTACAGTGTCGTGAATCCCAAGCGCAAAATTCCCGAAGAAATCGTGGAATTGACCGGCATTACGAATGAAATGGCTGCCGGCGCGCCCGATTTGATTCAGGTGCTGCGCGAGTTTCTGGAGTTTGTGCAGCAGAAGGTGCTGGTGGCCCATGCGACCGGCCACGACAAAAACTTTTTGAATGCGGCTTTATGGAAAACGTCCAAGGTGAGCTTGTCGCACCGGGTCATGGATACGATGATGATTGCCAAGTGGCTGATGCCCAAGCGGAAAAACTACAGTCTGGACGCGTTGCTTGATGAATACGGCATTCCCGTCACCCAGCGCCACCATGCGCTGGAGGATTCGCTGATGACGGCCAGGCTATGGTCTTGCTTTATGAAGGAAATTCAATCAAGACAGGTCGATACACTGGGCGACCTGTACGCGCTGTTGAGCCATCACTGAGACGCAATCGCAAACGGAAGTTTGCGGAAGGTCGCAGGGATGGTTTTTTTTATGTGGAACGTGCGGAGGGCCGGACCGCCGTTGGGAGCCAGCGACACGATCCAATACGTCGGAATCGACGTCCATAACGTGTCGCCATCGGCCCGCGACGGGGCCGCAGGCTCGTCGGGGTGCGAGTGAAACAGACCGATCACGTTGTGACGGTCTGGATCAAGCAGATACGGCAGCGCGGCAGCCGGATCGAGCAGGAAACGCCGCCGGGGATCGGCGGCGGCGTTGGGGATGGGCACGAGGGCGGTGGCGGCATATTGCTGCCGCGCCGCGTCGAACGTGCCCTGAATAAAGCCGCAAGCCTCTGCGGGCTTGCGGCTGGCGCAGTACGCCAGCAAATCGGCGTACAGCTGGCGGGGGATGGCGATGAGCATGGGCGAGTCGGCTCCGTGTTTTTTTCTATGCTGTTAGTATAACGTTCGACCGTCCGGTTGAAAAGCAGCAATCAGCCAATGGTTCCTTGCGGCTTGATCAGGAAAAACACCAGTACGAGCGTGAGAAGCGACAGCGACGAGACGGAGATGAATACGATGGCGTGCGATTTGTTCATCAGCCATTCAAAAATCGGAGGCCCGAAGGCGACGCCGATGAAGCGCAGGCTATTATAAATGGAAGTAATCATGCCGCGCTGCTCTTGCTTGACCGCTCCCGTAATCATGGAATTGAGGCAGGGCAGCAGCAAGCCGGTCCCGATGGCGCTAAGGGTCAGCAGCCCGATCAGCAGGTACAAATTCGTGTTAAGGAAGATGGTCAGCGTCAGCGTGATGGTCATGACGGCAAGTCCGATGTTGGATAACCAGCGCATGACCGTGCCGTTTTTCTTGATCAGCGCGCCGGTCGTGTACGAGGTGATGACCAGACCGAGCAGCGGGATCGCAAGGACGAGCCCTTTTTTTACCCCGTCAATCTTGTAAGGATCTTCTTCCAAAATGTTGGATAAATAAAAGAGCACGCCGAACAAAATGAACAAGGCCAGCGAGCCGGCGAAAAAAGAGGTGATCAGCCAACGGCCTTTTTCCTTGAGAATCGCCCCGATTTGCTTGATATAAGGTCCCAGCTTGTGAGCTTTGTTGTTACTTTGCGCTTTCTTGGGCTCTTTGATGATGAAGATGACCGCAAGCAGCGACAGCAAGCAAAAGACGGGGAAAGCAAAAAACGGCGCAAACCAGATCAGCAGCGCCAGCAGCGAGCCGATGATTGGGCTCAGCACCTTGCCGACGCCGTTGGAGGCCTCGATCAAGCCCAGCGCTTTGCTCTGCGTGCCACCCTTGTACAAGTCGCCGACGAGCGCCATTGCAATCGAAGCCGTGCCTGCTGCGCCAATCCCCTGAATGGCCCGGGCGATAATCAGCAGCGTGTAGGACTTCCATACCGCAGCAAAGCCGGCAAGCACCCCTGCCGCACCGTAGACGATGAGGGAAGGAATGATGACGCCCTTGCGTGTAAAGCGGTCGGATAAGTATCCCGACACGGGAATGATCAGGCCCGCAGTCAAGGAAAATAAAGTGATGACCAAACTGCTTTGAAATCGGGAAATGCCCATCTTGTCCTGCAAGTCGGGTAAAATCGGCACGAGCATGGAATTGCCGAGCACCAGCACGAGCGGAATGGACGCCAGCGCCATATACACCCATACGCTGCCCTTGGCTTCCCCGGCTTCTTGGCTCTTGCCCGCCTGTCCGTTCCGGGGGGATGTGGCGGAGCGCCGCCCGGCCGGCACTTCGCTTTCGAAAACGATCTGCAGCTTTCTTGATTTCGTTTTTTCCATGATGCAGCCCCTTTAATAACGAGATTCTACTCCCTTCAGTTACTGTCTCCGTTCGATTGAAACGTCATACTTTCTTCACGAGTTCAGATGTTGGAATCGGTCGTTTTTGGCGATAATAGAAACATGGAGGTGGGCTTGGAATGGAATCGAAAACGACAAGGAAACGGAATGCGCTTGTACTTGCGCTCGTGCTGATATTGGCCGGCTACGCGGTGTACCAGAGCTTGCATAAAAAGCATCAGGAAGAAGCGGCGCTGGCGGCTGAACGGGGGCTCGGCGCGAATACGGCTGCGCCTGGCTTTACGCTGAAGGGGCTGGACGGACAGACGTATACGGCGGGCGGGGAACGCGACAAGCCGATGATGATCAATTTCTGGGCGTCGTGGTGCGGGCCTTGTGTCGAAGAAGCGCCGGATTTGGTCAAGGTCTATGAGAAGTACAAGGATCAGTTTGATTTGTATGCGGTCAACGTGACGCCCGGCGACAAAATGGACAACATCCGCAAGTTTGTCCAAGACAACGGCTACTCGTTCCCGGTGCTGCTCGACGAGCAAGGCACGGTTGCCGAGCAATATCGGTTTATTGTGATTCCGACGAGCTTTCTCGTCGACAAGCACGGCGTGATCCGCGAGGTCATCAATGTATTACCGGCAGATCAGTTGGAAGCGAAAATCAAAAAGCTGATCGCGAGCTGATGCCGCCATGCATGCAAATAAGCCCCAAGCTCTCGTCTGTGTGACAGACAAGGCTTGGGGCTTTATTGTTGTTATACCGGACTGCTGCCGCGGCAGCAGTCCGTTTCGCCGATGCGCCGTTAGTGGTTCACCAGACCCAAACGTTCTGGCTGATCCTTGGTGCCTTGCTCGACGCGGGTACGGCCGAGCAGCGCATACCGGAGGCTGTCGACGAGGGCATACCAGCTTGCTTCAATAATATTGCTCGATACGCCGAGCGTATTCCAGGTAGTAGCGAAATCGGTCGATTCCATCAGCACGCGCACCTTGGCGGCTGTAGCGTCCTTCTCGTCCAGCACGCGCACCTTATAGTCGGACAGATGAACCTGCCGGATGTCAGGATAATATTGCACAAGCGCTTTGCGCAAGGCGTTATCGAGCGCGTTGACCGGCCCGTTGCCTTCGGCGGCTGTATAGATCGTTTCTCCGTGCACCTTAACCTTGACGATGGCTTCCGAGACAACGGCGTGGGCGGCATTTTTCTCAACCAGCATTTTGAACGATTCCAAGGTGAAGATTTCTTCCAGACCTTCGAATGATTCGCGCAGCAGCAGCTCCAGCGAGGCGTCGGCGCCTTCGAATTGATAGCCCTGATGCTCAAGATCCTTGATTTTTTCAATGATCTGCTTCGTTTTGTGCAAGTCCTTGTTGATGTCCAGGTTCAGCTCCTGGGCTTTGACCAGTACGTTGCTTTGACCGGCCAGCTCGGAGACGAGCACGCGTTGCTTGTTGCCGACCAGCTCTGGAGCAATATGCTCATAGGTGCTGGCATCCTTGAGAATGGCCGACACGTGAATACCGCCTTTGTGGGCAAAAGCGGCATTGCCGACGTAAGGCTGGTTGACCGGCATATGCATATTGGCGATTTCGCTGACGTATCGCGAAACTTGAGCCAGCGTCTTGAGCTGTTCGTCGGAAATAACATCGTATTTGAGCTTCAGCTGCAGATTCGGAATAATCGAGCTGAGGTTAGCGTTGCCGCAGCGCTCGCCGTAGCCGTTGATGGTTCCTTGAACCTGACGCGCTCCGGCTTGAACCGCAGCAAGGCTGTTAGCTACGCCCAGCTCGCAGTCGTTATGGGCGTGGATGCCGACCGGCGCCTGAATCTGTTGTTTGACGGCTTCGACGATCGTTGTAATTTCGCCCGGCAACGAGCCGCCGTTCGTGTCGCATAGCACGATCCAGTCGGCGCCTGCTTCTTCGGCTTTGGCAATCGTCTGCAGCGCGTACTCGGCATTGTTTTTGTAGCCATCGAAAAAATGCTCGGCGTCATAAATGACTTCCAGGCCCTTGCTTTTGAGATAACGCACGGAATCGAAAATCATGGCCAGATTTTCTTCCAGCGTCGTCTGAATGGCGGTGTGTACGTGGAAATCCCACGATTTGCCGAAAATCGTCGCCACCGAAACGCCGGAATCGATCAGCCGGTTCAGGTTGATGTCGTCTTCGGCGCGCGAGTCCTTGCGGCGCGTACTCCCAAAGGCGGCAATCTTGGCGTTGGCGAACGTCATCGTACGCACGCGGTCGAAAAATTCGATGTCTTTGCTGTTGCTGCCCGGCCAACCGCCTTCAATATAATGAACCCCAAGCTCATCGAGCTTGCGGGCGATTTTGATTTTGTCTTCGACCGACAGGCTGATGCCTTCTCCTTGCGTCCCGTCGCGAAGCGTGGTGTCGAAAATTTTTACAGAGTTAAGCATGGTTGTCCCCCTTCAAAACTGGCTGCCGCATGTCAGAACGTGAGGCAGATAAGTGCACGAAAGCGCTAATGTATAATGAATGATTATAACATAAACCGCAGGACGTTGGACACTTTTTCTCAAAATTCCGTTTGCTAAGCGCTGCGATTTCTTGTATGCTGAAATTGGCCTGTCCGGAGCATGTTGTCAGGCTTTCTTAGATTATGCCGAACGGCTTTTTATTATTTTTGGAGGTGCTTTGCACGTTATGTCTACCAATCCGTCAAGAACACTGCTGCCTGTCCCGAATCCGCATCCGGATCGTGAATATGAAGTGGAAATCGAATCGCCGGAATTTACCGCGCTTTGTCCGGTAACAGGCCAGCCTGATTTTGCCACGATTACATTCAAATACGTACCGGGTCCGTATATTTGCGAGCTGAAATCGCTCAAGCTGTACCTGTGGAGCTTCCGTGACGAAGGTCATTTCCACGAGGATGTCACCAATATGATTTTGAAGGATTTCGTCGAGTTCATTCAGCCGAAGAAGCTTCATGTTACCGGCAGATTCAACGTCCGGGGCGGCATTTACACGACTGTTCGCGCCGAATATGAAGCCGGACAATAAGTTTTACCCCAAGCAAGGCAGAGTTATTTTGCATATTGATATGAACGCTTTTTACTGCTCTGTTCACGAGGCGGTCGAGCCTTCCTTATATAAAGGAAAGCCGATTGCCGTCGCGGGCAGCGTTGAGCTGCGCAGAGGCATCATTGTAACGTCTTCCTATGCGGCGCGGGCCAAAGGCGTTCGAACCGGCATGCTGGTGAAGGAAGCCATGCGGCTGTGTCCGGAGCTGGTGCTGATCAAGCCGGACTTTGATTTGTACCGCAGGTTTTCGCGGCGGTTTATGGAGATTGCGTACAGCTATTCGCCGCTTGTTGAATCGATGTCGATTGACGAATGCTTTGTTGACATTACCGGCTCCAAGCAGTTCGGTACGCCGCTGGATATTGCCGGCCGGCTGCAAGAGCGGATCATGGAGGAGCTGAAGCTGCCCTGTTCGATTGGCGTTGCTCCGAACAAGCTGCTTGCCAAGATGGGCTCCGATTTCAAAAAGCCGAACGGCATTTCCGTCATGCGCTTGCGCGACGTGCCCAAGCTGTTCTGGGACAAGCCCTGCCATTATTTGTACGGCATCGGCAAAAAGACAGCGGATAAGCTGGTGAAATTGAATATTCATACTCTCGGCCAATTGGCCCACGCGGATGAGCAGCTGCTCGCCCGCCATTTTGGCGTTCTCGGGCCCCATCTCAAGCTCGCAGCCAGCGGCATCGATCACAGCCCGGTCAACCCCGAGCATGAAACGAGCAAGTCGATTGGTCATACGACGACGCTGCCGCACAATTTTACCGATAAAAAAGACGTGTATCGCGTTTTCCTGAACATTGCCGATCAGGTGGCGCGCCGACTGCGCAAGCAGCAGCTGCTTGCCTGGACGGTGCAGATCACGATCCGCAACCCGGACATGCGCACGATTACGCGTTCGCTGACGCTCAAGTCGCCGACCGAGAATATGGAAGATATTTATCGGACGGCTTGCGGCTTGTACGAGGATCACTGGCAGGAGGGCAATCCCGTCCGTTTGCTGGGCATTACGCTGCAAAGCCTGTCGCCCAAGGAGGAGACGGCCGTCCAGCTCGATTTGTTCGACTACGAGAAGCAGCCCAAGAAAGAGGAGCTGAACCGGACGCTGGATCGTTTGCGCGATAAGTTCGGCGAGAATGCCGTGCTGACAGCCGGGATGCTGGGCAACGATCCTTCGGCGATGATCCGCAACCACAAGGAACGGGGCACATCGCTGCAAATGGATCATTTGAAGCAACGGCCGCTGCACAGCGGGGAGGAGGAGGCGTAGCATGCCTGCCGTGATTGGCTTTGCAGGATATTCGGACAGCGGCAAAACGACGCTGATAACAAGGCTCGTGCCGCTGCTCAAGCAAGCGGGCCTGAAGGTTGCCGTATTGAAGCACGATGCACACGGGCATTATAAAGAAGTCGCCGGCACGGATTCCATGCGTTTGGCCGAAGCGGGGGCCGATGAGGTATGGACGCTGTCGCCGGATAGCGTGCACATGTACCGAAGGACGGCCGAGCCGCTGCCGGAAAAGCTGATCGGCGAGGAGCTGCAGGCGATGGACCTGGTGCTGATCGAGGGCTTCAAGCACGGCAGTCATCGCAAAATCGCCGTATTCCGCTTGGCAGAGCAAAGCCGCATTGTCGGCGAGCTTGCGCCTGCTCCGGTGGCGATTGCGGCGGGTACGCCGTTTGTTTGCGGAGATACGCCGGTTTTTGCGCTGGACGACGCGGAGGGGCTGGCCCGGTTTTTGATTGCCCAAGCCGGTGCCTGGCAAGATTAAGTTTGAACTTTGGCCGCTTTTATATTATATTTTACTGTGAGGATATTTTGAGGAGGAATTTAGAATGGCGAAGTACACATGGGTTGATAAAGAAACCTGCATCGCTTGCGGCGCTTGCGGCGCTACTGCCCCTGACATCTACGATTACGACGATGAGGGCCTTGCGGAAGTGATCTTTGACGGCGACGGAAACAAAGGTATTACCGAAATTCCGGACGATCTGTACGACGATCTGGCAGATGCTGTGGACGGCTGCCCAACTGATTCCATTAAAGTGCAAGACTCGCCTTTCAACTAAGTTGAAGGCGGCTGGAGATATTTTGTGAAGTACTTCACAGAATGTCGAAAGAACCCAATTCCAGCTCTGGAATTGGGTTCTTTTTTTGATACGTTTTGTAGAATGAGCCAACAATCGATTGCCAATTCTGAGCGCCCATCTTACAATGAAGCTAGTACATAAAGGGGAGGAACTTATGGGCAAGAAGAACTGGATTCAGACGCTCGGCGCCGGACTTGTCATCATGCTTCTTTCGACATACTTTTACACGGCCGGATCGAGCGGAACGTTTTATTTTATTGAGAATCCGCTGCAGGACGTGATGCGCAATGCCAAATCCAAGGCAGAGCGGCAGCCCGAAGACCGGATCAAAATTATTACGATCGACGACAAGTCGCTGAAGGAGATCGGCAAGTTTCCGTGGGACCGCTCCGTGTATGCCCAAGCGATCGAGAAGCTGGAGCAATCGGGCGTAGCGGCGATCGGCATCGACGTCGTGATGGCTGAACCTTCCAAAAACCCCGAAGACGACAAGGCGCTTGCGGATGCGCTCGGCAAATACCCCAACGTAATCATGCCGGTGCAAATCAATTATCCCGCCCAACAGCAAGCCACCAATGAAT
This sequence comes from Paenibacillus athensensis, assembly GCF_004514475.2. Classification (GTDB taxonomy): domain Bacteria; phylum Bacillota; class Bacilli; order Paenibacillales; family NBRC-103111; genus Paenibacillus_AL; species Paenibacillus_AL athensensis. The sequence continues at coordinate 299,851 of NZ_MYFO02000004.1, forward strand.
TGATTCCGGAACGAGTCGATTACCCCTCCTCCACCTTGACCACCAACAGACAGCAGATGGCGCATATCAACGTGTTCGTCGACAAGGACGCCAAGGCACGGCAGCTGTCGGTCGGATTGCCGGACGAGAAGGGTGAATATATCCCTGCGTTTAGCGTGGCGCTGGCGAATTTCCTGCTCCCTGACGACGAAAAGGTCAAACGCGACGACGCGACGGGAGAATGGCTGCGCGGCAGCGAGGTGATTCCGACCCACGGCAAAAATCAGGTGCCGACGGAGTTTTATTCCAAACCGCGTCAGAAGCTGCATGCTTCGACCGGCTATGAAACGATTTCGTTCGCTGACGTATACAAAAGCGAGAATCCGCTGCCGCTGAACGGCGCGATTGCGCTGATCGGACCGTACGTGACGGCGATGCAGGACGAATACCAGACCCCGGCCAGCTCGGTCAAAATGTTCGGGATCGAAATTCACGCCAATATGATTCAGGCGCTGCTGGAGAATCAGTTTTATAAGGAAACGAGCGGTCCAGTCGGCATAGCCATTATTGTTATTGTTTCCCTGCTGGCGATTTTCTTATTCGAACGCTTCAAGGGACGCGCGGCCATATTCTTTTTTATCGGCATGTTTCTCATGTATAACGTAATATGGCTCGGCTTGTACACCATCGGCTCGATTCTAGCGCCGTTGATTTATCCGCTGTTCGCGCTGGTTGCTATTTACATCTGGTCAATTGTCAGCCATTATCTGGCCGAGCGCAAGGAGCGCAGCCGCGTTACGGGCATTTTCGGACGTTTCGTGTCCAAAACGGTCGTTGACGAACTGCTGCAATCCGGCGAAGATGTCAAGCTTGGCGGCAGCCGAAAGGATATCAGCTTGATTTTCGTCGATATTCGCGGCTTTACGCCGATGTCGGAGCGACTGGAGCCGGAGCAGGTCATTCAGGTGCTGAACGAATATTTGGATGTGTGTACGAAAGCGATCTTCAAGTTCAACGGAACGCTGGACAAATTTATCGGCGACGGCGTTATGGCGATGTTCGGCGCGCCGATTGAATATGACAATCATCCGGAAATGGCGGTGCGCGCCGCGATCGAGATGAAAGGTCAAGCGAATGTTTTGGAGCAAAAGCTCATAGAGAAGTACGGAATCGGCGTAAAATTCGGTTTGGGGATTAACAGCGGTCCGGCGGTTGTCGGCAACATCGGCTCCGAGGATCTGCGTCTGGACTATACGGCGATTGGCGATACAGTCAACCTGTCGGCAAGGCTGGAGTCGAATGCCAAGCCCGGGCAAATTCTGATCAGCGAAAATACATACGCCCGCGTCAAGGATTTGTTTGACATCGAGCCGGTCGGCGAGATCAAAGTAAAAGGCAAGGAAAAGCCGGTCATGGTGTACGAGGTTATCGGCCATGCCGAACAAGGGAGGAATTTAGCGTGAACCTGTTGTTACCGAATCATCGCTTCAACAAGACATCATTTATCGCATTAATCATGAGCTTTGTTATTGTATTCGGGCTCGTATCGTCTGTGCTGGCAAAGCCCGCGCAAGCGAAAACGGTCCGTCTGGCGCTTGTCTCGTCGATGAGCGGCACTGTAACGGTCAAGAAGGGCGGCGGCTCCAAGACGTATGACGCTTATACGAATATGAGCTTGAATCAGGGCGATACGATTTATACCGGCTCGGGCTCTTCCGTCGTTCTGGCTGTAGGCGACGATGACGCCGAAATGACGATTGGCGCCAATTCGGAATTCAATATTTCCGATCTGGCCGGCAAAGACAGCGGCAAGAAGTCGAAGCTGAAAATGTGGGCCGGTTCGATGTGGGTCAAGGTCAAATCGCTGGCTGGCTCCGACGATGAGTTTGAAGTCGAAACGCCGACTGCGGTCATGGGCGTGCGCGGAACGCACTTCTTCGTTGGCGTAGATCCGAAAACAGGCAAGACGACGATGGCGGTTGCTGCCGGCAAAGTATCGGCTTCGACGGTGACCAACTCGCAAAACGACCAGCAGGAAGCGAAAGAAACGTTCCTGTATCCGACGCAGCAAATTTCCCTCGACTCGCGCGATGAGGTGGAAGACCTGTCCGTGAAAGTCGAGCCGATCGACATTGAAGAGATCGTCAAGCAGGCGTCTCCGGAAGTGATCGAAGCGATCGTGAAGGACAAACAATCGATCGACAAGGAAAATCAGGAATTCGTCGACAAGAAAAAAGAGCAGTTGAACAACAACACGCCGGGAACGACGAATGAGAACACGACGTTTGCGGTCGGTTCGCAGGATGATTTGAACAAGGTGAGCGGCAACCTCGACAATCTGGTCGGCAATTTCGCCAAGCAGGCGGTTAGCGATAAGAAGGTTTCCAAAGAAAAAATGGATCAAATCGTCTCCGATGCCAACTCGAAAATCGGCAGCGACGGCAAGAAGCTGGATTTGAATAACGTGAAGGATCTCGACAAAACGGCGGGCCTCGATCCGGAGAAGGAAAAACAACGTCAGGTAGAGCTTGCGAAAGCGGAAGCCGAAAAGAAGAAAAAGCAGGATGAAGCAGCGAAAAAGCTGGCCGATTTGCAGCAAAAGCTGAACAGCGTGCTGAAAACGGTCCAGGAAGCAAATAAAAAAGCCGAGGAAGCGAAAAAGCAAGCGGAAGCCGAAGCGAAAGCCAAAGCAGAAGCCGAGCTGTTGAAAAAGCTGTCTGACGCGGAAAAGGCGAAATACAACTCTGATAAATCGAAAACACCAACACCGACGCCAACACCAACACCGTCGTCTTCCGGCGGAGGTTCCTCACAGCAAACGACGGTGTTGCTGAGCGATTACGTCTCTTCCATTACCACGGCATCGACTTATGTTCACGGTCACACTGAAGCTGGCGCGCTTGTAACGGTTAGCGCTTTTTCCGGAAGCTTCAAGAAAACGGCTACGGCGGGAACGGACGGCATCTTCAGCGTTGACCTGGGGACGAACCTGAGTTTGGGTACAGTCGTGACGATCACGGCGCAAGCGCCGAACAAAAAAGTCAGCGCTGCGGTCACGCGTACGGTAACGGCGGCAGTCGGCGGTATCAAAATGACGAAGGAAACAACGGGTAACGGCACGATCAACGCGGTGCTGACGCTGAAGGATTTCATTGGCGACAGCCAGATTTACGCAGTTGAAGTCCATCTGGTTTATTGGGGCGACGTCAATGCGGTAACGTCCAGCGGCAATACGGTTACGCCGATCAACGGCACTGTGTTCAGCTACACCGGCTCTCCGTCTGTAGACAGCGCGAAAATTTATAGCGGCAACGGTCAAACCGAGCTGGTGTACGCGATTACGAGCTATGGAAGCGCCAATAACGTGTCTGTGTCCGGCGAGAAGGTGCTTGTCAAGCTGCCATTTACGCTGAACGGCATGAGCGGTGGCATTCATATGCCGGAGGACGGCGTGATTATCGTGAAAAAAGACGGTACGCGCGTGCCGGTTGATATCTACGACAACTACATTACGCTTGCAACTGCGCCGAACTAACGGCTGCTTTGAGCAGCGCTTTGAATTTACCAGTATAAAGGAGAAATCTATGAAACCGATCAAGGGAGTACTCGTTTCATCCATCGTAGCCGCTTCGTTGCTTGGCAGCACGAGCGCCTGGGCCGCCGGTTTGTCGGGCGATGCCTTGCGCACAGCTGACGGCCGTATTATGGCCGACGTGACTACGCAAGCGGGCATCGGTGATTTTGAAGATAAAGACGGAGCAGCGGCATCAGCCGCCTTCCGTTCGCCGGCAAGCGTAGCGGTGCTGCCGGACGGCAGCGTGCTGGTCGCAGACACGCGCAACCACAATTTGCGTAAAATTTCCGCTTCCTCGGTCAGTACTTATGCCGGTCCCGAGCTGCCGGTGCTGGTAAACGATCTGGGCTTTCCGGTCGGCGGTCAAGCCGACGGCAAAGCCGGAGAAGCATTCTTCAACGAGCCGTCGGGTCTGGCGGTCGACGCCCAGGGCGCTGTATACGTAGCCGATGCGGGCAACAATACGATCCGCAAGGTCGCGAAGGACGGTACGGTGACGACTTTGGCCGGCAGCGGCGAGGTCGGAGCGAAGGACGGTAAAGGCGCAGAAGCGCAGTTCAATTATCCGACGGATGTCGCTGTGGCTGCAGATGGCACAGTGTACGTGGCGGATTCGCTGAATCATGCGATTCGCAAAATCGCCGCCGACGGTACGGTGTCGACGCTGAATGCAGCGTCAACCCGCGCGATTCAGGTACGGCCGGGCGAGGCTGCTTTTGCCGGCGATTATGCCGACGGCAGTCTGGCGCAGGCCAAATTCAACGAGCCGTCGGGTCTGGCGATTGACGCCAAAGGCAATCTGTACGTCAGCGACACAGGCAATCAGCGGATTCGTTATATCGATTTGGCTGCCGGTACGGTTACGACGGTTGCAGGCTCTGGTAAAGCCTCTGACAGCAGCCTGTACGAGCAGGATGAGCTGTACGCGGCCGGCGATTATGCCGACGGCGCAGCGAGCGCGGCGATGTTTGATTTTCCGAAAGGCATTGCGCTGACTGCTGAGGGCGGTCTGGTCATCGCGGACAGCTTGAATCATGCCATTCGTTACCTGCTTGACAGCAAGGTGACGACATTGGCGGGAACGGTCAAAACCGGCGAAGCGGACGGCGTGGAGAGCGCAGCTCAATTCTACAGCCCGAGCGACGTAGCGGTAGCTGCCGACGGCAGTCTGATCATTGCCGATGCCTACAATAACAAAATTCGCAAGCTGACGCCTTATCAGCTCCCTGCTGGGCTGCCGGCACAGGGCGTGAAGGTCGTACACAATCACGACGCGATTACGTTCGATGCGCAGCCGGAAGTCATCGACGGCCGCACGATGGTTCCTGTTCGAGCGATCGGCGAGGCGTTTGGCTACGAAGTGAAATACGAGGAGAAAAACGGCGTTAAGGCCGTGCAACTGGTCAAAGGCGACGTGACGGTTGAGCTGTATATTGGCAAAACCGGCGTAGCCCGACTGGAAGCCGGCAAGGCTGCGGTCAATACGGACACAGACGCCGCTCCTTATATCAAGCAGGATCGCACGTATGTGCCGGTACGGTTTTTTGCCGAACAGATCGGCCTTGACGTACAGTGGGATCAAGCGACGACGACCGCCATTCTTCGCGAGAAGGCTTTCACCCATTAATTAGCGGCGCAAGTGCGTCGATACACCCGTTCGGCAACTGCCGGACGGGTTTTTGGCGTCTGGACGGGCGCTTCACATTCCCCGCTATTTGGATTATGATTAGAGCAATCGGAAATGTTGGGGAGGCTGGCGGGGTGTCGGACGTAAGGGAGCTCGAACGACGGATCGCAGAGCTGGAGCGGCGCAATCGGGAATTGACGCTGCTGCTGGAATCTGCGCGGGAATGGCAGCAGGAGGGGGAGCTGGCGCCGCAAACCTTTTCCATGAGTGTGATTCATTCGCTGGTGTTGGCATTGGACTCGCGCGACCCGTATACGGCGGGCCATTCGTCGCGGGTGGCGATTTATTCGCTCTGGACGGCGCGCCAGCTTGGTATGCCGGAGAAGGAATGCCGGGCTTTTCATCACATTGCGCTGATGCACGATATCGGAAAAATCGGCGTGCCGGACCATGTGCTGCTCAAGGACGGCGCATTGGATGACGAGGAATTTCGGATAATGAGCTCGCACACCACGATTGGCGCGCGGATTCTTTCGAAGATGGAGCCCAAGGAACGCCGCGAGGCCGCTACGGCAGTAGCCAAATACCATCATGAAAAGATGGACGGCACGGGTTATCCCGAGGGGCTGAAAGGTGAGCAAATTCCGTATTTGGCGCGGATTGTGGCTGTGGCCGATGCGTTTGACGCGATGACGACCGATCGCCCGTATTCGAAGGGGCGCAGCTATTTTGACGGCGTGCAGGAGCTGATTCGCTGCAAAGGCGCTCATTTTGATCCGGCTGTGGTTGATGCGTTTGCTGCGGTGATGGAGCAGCGGCGGTATTTGGCGGAAGCGGCTGAGCTGCATGTCGGGGACGAACTCCTGCAGGGAGCACGCGGAGACGGAGCGGGTGCGGAAGGGACAAAGCGCGCTGAGCTTGAGAGGTAGGCGCTTGTGTGGCTGAAATGTAAATCGGCGCAGGCTGGGTGATGGGCGGAAGTGCTGAAGTGCGGATGTGCGGAAATGCGGAAGTGCGGAAGTGCAGAGGTGCGGAAGTGTGGAAGTGCGGAAGTGCTGAGGTGCAGAAGTGCGGAGGTGCGGACGTGCTGAAGTGCAAAGGAACGAGGGTGCATGTGAGGGTGTGGGTATGGCGGTACGCACGCGCGAGCTGCAAGCATCTGGTTTAAGGGGCTAATGGCCGGTTAGTGAATGCAAACTTAGCCGCATAGCGATAGGCTGCCAATCACGTTGGCAGTTTTTTTGCGTCTTCATCCCGGAAGGCAAATTGCCGATAACAGGAGAAGAGACTGTTTATGTGAGGAAGGAGGGGCTCCTTGTGCCGGATAAGAAAATAGGCGATCAGGTGGATCGTTTTTTTCAGCATGATCCGTTTGCCGATCCGCTTTACTTGAAGCGCTATGTCAAGGAGCACCCGGATCATAAAATGGCCTGGTATTTGCTCGGTCGCGAATACGCCGCAAGGGGCGAAGCCGGCAAGGCGGCTTATTGCTTTGCGCAGTCGGGCGAAATTTACGAGGCGTTCGAGAAGCAGAAGATCGTCGTCGACGGCCCGCTGCCGCCGTTTGCGCCGCAAGCCGGCGGAGCGGCGGGGGACGCAAGTGCGGGAGCCGCAAGGAGCGGGGGGGCAGGAGCGAGTGCGGCGAGGAGCGGGAGCGCGAATGCCGCCAGAGGCGCAGGCATCGGAGCGGGAGCCGGTGCGGCGCGAAGCGGGGGCGCGGGCGCAGCCGCGGACCCAGCCGGCGAGCGGCGGGCCGCCAGGCGCAGGCGCCTGCGCTGGGCGCTGCGCCTCGCCCTGGCGCTGCTGATGCTGCTGCCCACGTCGCTGGACGTGGCCCGCCCGCAGCAGCGCGAGGACCGCGCCGCCGAGGCCGTGCCGACGGCGGCGGATGCGGGCGCGACGGCGTCTCCGACGCCCGCGCCCATAGCTACACCACCGCCGCCCAAGGACGGGCGGGCGGTGGTGTTTGCGGACGGGGATCTCGCGCAGGCGATCCCCGAGCTGCTCACGCCGGGCGAAGCGGCGTGGAAGACGGCTGTGCTCGTGGAGGCGCAGCCCACGAGCGATGGCAAATGGCTGGCGTGGAACAAGCCGCTCCAGCCGCTCTTGAGCGTCGAATACGCCTCGGCGCAAAGCAGCACGGCCCAATTGTCGTACTACAAGTCGACCCTATGCTCGTGCCAGGCCGGGGACCCGACGCCGCTCGTACCGCTGATCAGCGAGTGGTCCCGCCAGCGCGAAGAGGCGCTGGTGATGATGTCGGCGCTGATGGCGTATCAACAGCGGCACGGGGCGCTGCCGAACGCCCCGGAGCAGCTCGTGCAGCCGTATCCGGATAACGAGCTGCCAGGCTTGACCGAGGGCACGCGGGCGTATTTCCCGCAAGCCCTCGCCGAGCTGCAGCAGGTCGTCGTTGCGGGCGGGCAGCCTGCCGACGGCGCAGCCGCACCATCGGCAGCGCCGTCTCCGCAGGCTTCCCCGGCCCCGGGCGCGCAGCCTGCTGCGGCCAAAGCGGCGGCGTATCCGTTCACGCAGCCGCTGGAAATTATCGTCGATGTCGATGCGCATCGGCTGGCGCTGGTCAGCGGCAAATTCGTCATCCGCAGCTATCCCGTAGGGCTGGGCGGTGCGAAGACGCCGCTGGGCGAATTCGTCATTTCGGAGAAGGTGCGTAATCCGAACGGCCACTCCAACGGCGAATTCGGCAGCCGCGGGATGACGTTGTCCGATACGCTGTATGCGATTCACGGCACGAATAAGCCGTCCAGCATCGGGAAGGACGAATCGCACGGCTGTATCCGCATGCTGCAGGCCGATGTTGAGGAATTGTACGATATGGCGCCACAAGGCACCAAGGTGACCATTGGCAAAGGGACGTTGGCCGGAGCGCCGGGCAGCGGGGGAAGCGGAGCTGGCGAAGGAGACGGTGGCGGCAGCGGCGCAGGCGGCAGTCAGCCGGGCAAGCCGTTTCAGGCTCCGCTGCAAACCGAAGACAGCAATCCGCACAAAACCTATAAGTGGCTCGATTGAGCCCAAGGAAAAAGGACTCTTGTGAAAGAGTCCTTGACACTGAAAAAGAAAGCGATTACAATTCAAATTGCGGCATCAAGCCCGTTGGCGGGATTTCCGCTTATTTGCCGAAAATCAGCAGGACCGCCATCGCGATCACGATAAAGAGCAGCACGGACCCCGTCCAGATGATCGCTCTCTTGTTCATTTCTTCTTTGGCCCGGCGGTTGGCAATGGGAGCTGGTTTACGCTTGGACATTAGATCACCTTCTTTCTGAGATCGTGGATGGCTCTATTTTATCATAAGTTGTCTCTGCTTAGAATATGAATATTTTGAGCGAATCTGCAAGATTTGGCTTGACGGTCGTGTCATTTTATTGTAATCTTTAATTACACAAGGTGTAAGTTACAACTGTATATTTTTTCAAATAACATGTTACCGCAAGGGCATTAGTTATTGAAGAATGAGAACATTCTTCTATGACTATGCCCTTTTTTATTTTGTTTTTTTGCGGTTTTAGCCGACCTACCGTCGGCCAATCGACGCTGCGCAGCGTAGCGGACTTTTTAACAAAGTCTGCCGGTACCGCAAGATCTGATTATTTTACGAAAAAGGGAGAAGATGAAATCATGAAAATGAAAGCATGGTCGGCAGCAGGGCTGCTGGCATCCATTGCGCTGATTGCAGCGGGCTGCGGCTCGGGCAGCGCTCCGGCAGAAACGTCCAACGCAGCGGCAACGGCTGCAGCAACGGCGGCGGCATCGCCGGCAGCCAGTGGCGGCGCGCAGAAGCTGACGGGTGATTTTGAAATCCAGTATTTCGTGGGCGGATACGGCGACAAATGGTGGAAGCAGGTTATCGCCGACTTCCAGGCAGCCAACCCGGATTTGAAAATCAAGGAAAGCGCCGGCCCGAAAATCAACGAGCAAATGAAGCCCCGCTGGATCGGCGGCAATCCGCCCGATTTCGTCTACATCGACGGCCCGGAGCTGTTCGACCGGCAAATGGTTACCGACGGCCAGCTGGAGGATTTGACCGACTGGATCAAGGACGCCAAAAACGTCGACGGCGAAAAAATTCTCGATCTGCTCGCCCAGCAGCCACAGCAATTTGACGGCAAAATTTACAACATTCCGTTCGTCATGAGCTCGTGGGGCATTTTCTACGACAAAGCGCTGTTCAAGGAAAAAGGCTGGTCCGAGCCTAAGGATTTCGACGAATTCCTGAACGTCAGCGAAACGATTAAAGCAGCGGGCGTGAACCCGTTCATTCATACCGGCAAATATCCGTATTATATCAACGGCGCGGTGCTGTATCCGGCGATTGTATCGGCGAACAACAACGACTACAATCTGCTCAAGGATATGGCGTCGAACAATCTGGAGGCTTGGAAAAATCCGGCGATCCTCAAAGGCTTGGACAAAATCGTCCAACTTCGCGACAAAGGCTTTATCGACAAGGCATCGGTCCAAATCAACCACACCGATTCGCAGTCGCTGTTCCTTCAGCATAAAGACGCGTTCATTCCGAACGGCCTCTGGCTGCCGAACGAGATGGCCAAGGACGTGCCAAACGGCTTTGACTTCGGCTTCATTCCGTCGATTACACAGGACAAAGGCGGCAAGGTAGTCGCGAACACGTCGACCTCGACCTTTGCGATTGCCAAAAAGGCAAAAAACAAGGAAGCGGCCAAAGCGTTCATGCAATTCGTCTTTTCGAAAAAGCAAGCTTCGCAATGGGCTGAGCTGAGCGGCGCGCCATCGAACATCAAAGGCGATATCAGCGCTTCGAACGCGCCGAACTTCGTCAAGGACGCTGCAAAATTCCTTTCCTCGCCGGACACCGTCGTCGTGCCGAACGTTTCGTTTGCCGCCGATGTCGACAAGGCGATGCAGGATGCTACCGTGGCGCTCACCATTGGCACGATTACGCCGGAAGAGTGGGTCAAGCGCGTCAGCGACGTGGTGGCCAAGCAGAAAAAGTAACATCCGCCGCAAGCGGCGCGATCGGCACAGGCGGCGAAGCCCGACGGGCTTTGGCCGCACATGCCGTTTCGCTGCCGGGGTCAAGGCGCAGCTGCGGGCCGCGAGGTGTTTCCCGCCCATGCGGGGATGCCGCGTCCGCACTGCCCAGCCTCGGCAAATGCTTGCGATTCAGACCTGCAAGCTGCGGGTACGGCGGGCAAGCGGGATGGCAACATGCGCGCGACGCCAGCAGTTTTCGCGGTTATTCCAAGTAAAAGCGACGGTGAGAAAGGCATGACAACCAGCTCCAAAAGGTGGAAACGAAGCTTGTTTATCGCCTCGTTCATTCTGCCGACCTTTGTGTTCTTTTGTTTGTTTACCGTGTATCCCGTGGTTCAAGCGCTGCAAAAGTCGCTGTATGACTGGTCCGGCATGTCGGAAAACAGCACGTTTATCGGCCTGGACAATTTCAAGGACATGTTGAAGGACCCGATCGTTTGGCGGGCTGTCGGCAATGATTATTTTCTGGTCGCCGGCAAGGTGATCGGCATTATGTGTCTGGCGACGTTTTTCGCCGTAGCGTTAACGCGCTTCAAGCAACGCGGCTCGGGCTTTTTCCGGGCGATCTTTTTTATCCCCAATGTCATTTCCGTCGTAGTTATCGGCGTGTTGTGGAATTTTATCTACAATCCGCAAATCGGCTTTCTCAATGCGTTTTTATCCTTGTTTACCGATGAAAAGGTGGATATTACGTGGCTTGGCTTTCCCAAGCATACGATCTGGATGCTGCTGCCGCCGACGATTTGGGCGGGGATCGGCTTCTACATGATTTTGATGATTGCGGCAATCGTGAATATTCCCGCTTCCTATTACGAGGCGGCTAATATAGACGGGGCGGGGCAGTGGTCGCAATTCCGCCACATAACGCTGCCGCTGATTTGGGAGCAGATCAAGGTATCGATCATTAACATTGTCATCACCACGCTGAACGGCTCGTTTGTGATCGTGCAGTTGATGACCAATGGCGGACAGCCGGACAATACGACGCAGGTGATGGGCTCCTACCTGTACCGCATGGCGTTCCAGCAGTACCATTTTGGCTATGGGGCGGCCATCGGGGTGTTGATTCTGATCGTTTCGCTCGTGACGACGCTTTTGTTGCAGCGCATCATGCGCCAAGAGACGGTTGAAATGCAGTAAGCCGCGTCAGGCAAGTGACACTGAAGGGAGAAGCCTCGCTATGGCTATCAAAAATCCGGTCGCCAGGTCGATCGTATGGCTCATATTGCTGCTGTGGAGCGTGGCCGTGCTGTATCCGCTCATCTGGACACTGCTCGACGCGCTGAAAAATAACGAGCAATTTTTTCTGAATATGCCTTGGGCGCTGCCCAAGCTGCCGCTGCTCTGGTCGAATTTCAGCTATGTATGGAGCAAGTACAACTTCAGCACCTATTTTCTGAATTCAATCGTCGTTACGGTGGGCAGTACGCTGCTCGGGATGATTTTGTCGGCGATGACGGCTTACGTGCTGGCCCGCTATGCATTCAGGGGCGGCAAGCTGCTGTTCACCCTGTACATTTCATCGATGATGATTCCGTTCGCGCTGGCGCTGATTCCGCTGTTTTTTCTGCTCAACGATCTGCACATGGTCAATACGCGGATCGGTCTGATTCTGGTGTACGCTTCGCTGAATCTGCCGTTTGGCATTTTCCTGCTCGTCGGCTTCTACAAGTCGTTGCCCAAGGAAATTGAAGAAGCGGCGGTGATGGACGGCACCTCGCATTACGGCACGTTTTTCCGCATTATGCTGCCGCTGTCGCAGCCGGGGCTGATCACCGTATTGATTACGAACATGCTGAACAACTGGAATGAATATTTCCTCGGCGTTGTGCTGACGAATGATCCGGAGAAATATACGCTGCCGATCGGGCTGGCGGTGATGCAAGCGGAAATGCAATACCGCGTCGAGTGGGGACCACTGTTCGCGGGGCTGCTCATCACGATGGTGCCAACGCTGATCATCTACATCATCTTCCAGCGGCAAATCGCCGGCGGGATTACCGCAGGCGCCGTCAAATAGATGGACTGTGTCATGAGAGAAAAAACACCTTCGCCAAGAGGATTTTCCCCCTCTTTGAAGGTGTTCTTTCTACTATAATGGAAGAAGAGACATCAGAAGGCGCTGCAGCTTGCGGCACCACAGCGCTTGACGGGGGTTGGATAGATGAGATTGATGTATCAGCTGCAAAAGGTCGGACGTTCCCTGATGATCCCGATTGCTGTGTTGCCGGCCGCTTCCGTGCTGCTGCTGATCGGCAACATGCATTTTCAGTCGCCGCTACTGGTGCGGCTGGCACAAATATTCGCTGCCGGCGGCAGCGCCGTATTTGACAATTTACCGTTGATTTTTGCCGTCGGGTTGGCGATCGGCTTGACCTCGGGCGAAGGCATTGCCGCTTTGGCAGCCACGGTCGGCTATCTGGTTTTTGACAACGTGCTCAAATATTTCCCGGCAGGCACGCAAAATGCCGAACGCGTCGATATGGGCGTGCTCGGCGGCATGTTGGTCGGCGTGCTGGCCGCGGTGTTTTTTCGCCGGTTTCAGCATGTGCAGCTGCCCAAGGCGCTCGGCTTTTTTGGCGGCAAGCGGTTTGTGCCGCTGCTGACGGCGCTGGTGATGGTGCTGCTCGGCGGGATCATGGGCTTCGCTTGGCCGCCCGTGCAAAGCGTCATCAGCGAGGTTGGCTTGTGGGTTGTGGATAACGGCAGCGTCGGCGTGTTCATTTACGGCGTCATGAACCGGCTGCTGATTCCGACCGGGCTGCACCATATTATTAACAACATCGCCTGGTTCCAGATCGGTGACTTCGTCACGCCTACGGGCAAGGTCGTGCATGGCGACATCGCGCGGTTTTTCGCCGGCGATCCAACGGCCGGACTGTTTACGACCGGCTTCTATCCGGTGTTTATGTTCGGGCTGCCGGCAGCGGCGCTGGCGATGATTCAGCGGATGGATGCGTCGCGCCGCCAATTGTACGTGCCCGTACTGCTAAGCGCCGGGCTGATCAGCTTCCTGACCGGGATTACCGAGCCGATTGAATTTGCATTTATGTTCGTGGCTCCGCTGCTGTACGTCGTCCATGCCTGCCTTACCGGCTTGTCCTTGACGGTGATGAACCTGCTTGGCGTCAAGGTGGGCTTCGGCTTTTCGGCCGGCTTCATCGATTTGGCGCTGAACTGGAATTTGTCGACGCACCCGCTGCTGGTGCCTGTCGTCGGCGCGGTCTATTTTGTCGTGTATTACACGGCATTTCGCACGTATTTGCATTTCTTTCCGGCGCGATTGTTTGCGCAAAGCGAAGCGGCAGAGGAAGCGGGAGCCGAGGCCGAGCCGGCCGCCGGGCAGGCGGAGTCGCGCACAGGCCATATTTTGCGCCATATCGGCGGTGCAGCCAACGTGGTCAGCGTCGACGCCTGCATTACGCGGCTGCGGCTGCTTGTGAAGGAGGAGAAGCTGGTCGACGATTCCGAGCTCAAGCAGCTCGGCGCGATTGGCGTCATCCGGCTTGGCCAAGGCAACGTGCATATCGTGTTCGGCACGGAATCGGAGCAGATTCGCGAGGATTTGCAGCCGCTGCTGCCAGCGGCGAGAATCAGGCCGGGCAGCGGTCAGGGATGACGGTGGAGCCTGCAGCCGTCGCGGCAGGCGGCGTGTGGCGGGAGCGCCGGAATGATTTTGGAAATGGGGCAAGGGGGTGTCTTATGATTGAAAGAACGATTATTCACGTGCTATCGCACAATGTGGTCATGTCGCATCTATCAACAGGCAAAAATTCGATTGCGTTTGGCAAAGGCATCGGATTCAAAAAGACACCAGGAATGGCGATTGCGGAAAGCGACATCACACAGGAGTTTTTGCTGCATACGTCCGAAGTGCTGCGGAACTACGAGCAAATTTTAAATGCGGTCGATGTCAAAATTATCGGGATTACCGAAGAGGTCATCGCTTATGCACAAGGGATGCTGGAGGGCGATTTCTCGGAAACGATTCACGCCTCGCTTGTCGATCATATCAACTTTGCCGTAGAGCGGCAGCGGCGCGGGATCTTTATCACCAATCCGTTTGCTTACGAGATTCAATACATGTATCCGGAGGAGTATAAAGCAGCGAAAAAATCGGTTGAATACCTGAACGAGCATCTTGACGTGACGCTGCCCGAGGACGAGGTTGCCTTTCTGGCGATGCATTTCAACGGCGCGCGGAAAAAAGGGCAAGCTTCCGATTCGCTGGCCGTCGTCAAGCTCGTATCCCGGATTATCGATTCGGCCAAGGAGCTTGGCTTCGGCTTTGACGATTCCTTCTCGACGCTGCGCTTTATCAGTCATTTGAAAAGCTTGATCGAACGGGTCAAGACGAACAAAACGCTGCAAAATTCGCTGCTGGGCAAAATTCAGGAGGAATACGGCGAAACGTATGTCAAAGCAAAGGTGCTGGCGCTGACGATTGCCGACGCTTTGCAGATGGATGTGCCCGACGACGAAGCCGGCTATCTGACGATGCATCTGGAGCGTATGCAGCAGCGCGCGGAGTCGTGAATGTCGTGAATACGGAACATTTTCAATCCCTGAGCCTTCCGGAAGCGGGGATTTTTGTTTTTTGCCCGCGGCAGCTCCCGTTCTGGCGATTGCATAAATGCACATAGTCGGCTAAACTGACTGATAGAGATAGAGTCAAGACAGAACGGAGTGTATGGACATGCTGTATTCGAAGTTGGGTAAGCCGGTGCTGTTTCGGATGGACCCGGAGAAGGCACATCATCTGATTATCGACGGACTAAGCGCAGCCAGCGCGGTGCCTGGCGCCACACAGTTGATGAAGGCGGCCTGGGGCGTGAAGCGTTCGCCGGAGCTGGCGACCAAGCTGTGGGGCATCGATTTCCCGAATCCGATCGGGCTGGCCGCGGGACTGGACAAAAACGCCAAGGCGGTGCGCGGTTTTTCGCAAATCGGCTTCGGCTTTATGGAAGTCGGAACGATTACGCCCAAGCCGCAGCCGGGCAACGAGCTGCCAAGGCTGTTCCGCTTGCCGCAGGATGAAGCGCTGATCAACCGGATGGGCTTCAACAATGTCGGCGCTGAGGAAATGGCGCGCAATTTGAGCAAGGTTGGCGCGCATACCATCCCGGTAGCGATCAATATCGGCAAAAACAAAACGACGCCCAACGAGATGGCCGAAGAGGATTATCGCGCCTGCATTCGGACACTCTTCGAATACGGCGATTTCTTTGTTGTGAACATTTCTTCGCCAAATACGCCGGATTTACGCAATTTGCAGCATGGCAACGATTTGTACCGCTTGCTGGAAGCGGTCATGACCGAGATGAACCTGCAGCGCGAGCGGCATGGCGGCAGCGGCAAGCCGGTGTTGGTGAAAATTGCACCCGATCTGAGCGATGCGGAGCTGGAGCTGACTGTCGGCACGATCAAGGAAAGCGGCGTGTCCGGCATTATCGCTACGAATACGACGCTCAGCCGCGACGGTTTGACGCATGTCAACCGCGAGCAGGCCGGCGGCTTGAGCGGCAAGCCGTTGACGAAGCGCTCGACCGAGATGATCGGCAAGGTCTACGCGATGACGGAAGGCAAGCTGCCGATCGTCGGCGCCGGCGGTATTTTTTCCGCTCAGGATGCATATGACAAAATACGGGCCGGTGCAAGCCTCGTCGAAGTGTATACGGCTTTGATCTACGAGGGGCCAACGCTGCTTGCCCGCTTGAATCAGGGCTTGCAAACGCTGCTGAAACGTGACGGATACACACATATTTCCCAGGCAATAGGCGCAGATCATAAGTGACCCCATAAGAATTTGTCAGAAATGGAGGCAACCGGATGGATGGACGCGACTGGAAAAAGTTCCTGCTTCCTTACGAGCAGTCGGTAGAAGAATTGAAGGTTAAATTTAAAACGCTGCGCAGCGAGCTGAAAAGCCGCGAGGAGTACTCTCCCGTTGAATTTGTAACCGGCAGGGTCAAAAAAATATCGAGCATTCTGGAAAAAGCGAAGCGGTTGAACGTTTCCGTTGATCTGTTGGAATCCGGAATCGAAGATATCGCCGGCATTCGCATTATGTGCCAATTCGTGGAAGACATCCAGCGGTTGGCCGATCTGATTCGCGCCCGCCAGGATATGCAGGTGCTCTACGAAAAGGACTATATTACGAATAAAAAAGAGAGCGGCTACCGCAGCTTCCATATGATTATCGAATATCCGGTGCAAACGGCGCTCGGCATGAAACGGGTGCTGGCGGAAATTCAAATTCGCACGCTGGCGATGAATTTCTGGGCGACGATTGAGCATTCATTGAATTATAAATATAAGCAAACGCTGCCTGACGATGTACGCGTGCGGCTTAGTCGCGCAGCCGAAGCGGCTTATGTGCTCGATCAGGAGATGTCGAGCATTCGCGAGGAAATCATGGAGGCTCAGCAGCTGTTCGAGGACAATTCGAACCTCGTCAATAAGGTGCTGAACAACATTCAAGAGCTGTATTTTTATCATCGGGTACGTGAAGCGGCGCAGTTTCAGCTCCGTTTTAACGAAATTTGGGAGCATGAGGATGTGTGGAGTCTCGGCGAGCTGTCGGCTGAGCTGGACGCGGCGATTACCCGGGCGAAAAAAGGAGACCAGTCCTGAAGATGCCGACCTATGACCGCTTGTATGTGGAATTTCTGTACTATTTTAATGAAGCGCGCGATTATTTCGAATGCCACGAGGTCATGGAGGAGTTGTGGCTGGAGGAAGGGCGCAATCCGTTATACCAAGGTCTGCTGCAAATTGCGGTAGGCCTTTATCATCATGCAAACGGCAATGTCAGCGGTTCGCTCAAGCTATTTACGGCCGGTTTGGAAAAGCTGGAGCCGCATCGGCCGGTGGCGCTGGGCATTGATCTGGGTCGGCTGCTCGACGACAGTCATCGGTATGTGCAGCGGCTGCTGCGAATAGCCGAAGAACCGTTTGCGCCATATGATCTCGATATCGCGGTGCTGGATGAAGGGCTGGCGGAGCTGGTGGAAGCCGTCAAACGCAACCCGCCGCAGCATGAGGAGGATTAGCGATGATCGAAGTCAATCATCTGTGCAAATATTACCAGGTGCATGAGCGCGACCCCGGTTTCATGGCTTCGATGAAAAGCTTGTTCAATCGCCGCTTTCGGACGGTCAAGGCCGTGGACGATGTAAGCTTCCATATTCCTGAGGGGCAAATTGTTGGCTTTCTCGGGCCAAACGGAGCGGGCAAAACAACGACGATGAAGGTGCTCAGCGGCTTGCTTCATCCGTCGGCCGGCGACATCCGCGTCGGCGGTTTTGTGCCATTCGAGCAGAAAAAGCAATTTAAAATGAACATCAGTCTCGTCATGGGCCAAAAAAGCCAGCTGATCTGGGACGTACCGGCGATGGAGACGTTTTTGGTCAATAAGGTCATCTATGAAATTCCCGATGCACCGTTCAAGGAAACGCTGGACGATCTGGTCGGCTTGCTGGAGCTGGATGAGGTGCTGCGAAAGCCGGTGCGCCAGCTGTCGCTGGGGGAGCGGATGAAATGCGAGCTGGCGGCTGCGCTGCTGCATCGCCCGCGCATCGTGTTTCTTGACGAGCCGACGATTGGGCTTGACGTGAACATGCAGGAAGTGATGCGGCAGTTCATTCAGGACTACAACCGCAAATATAAGGCGACGATCCTGCTGACGAGCCATTATATGGCCGACGTAACGGCGCTGTGTGAACGCGTACTGGTCATTGGTAAGGGGCGGCTGCTTTATGACGGCGCCATTTCACGGCTGATCGACAAGTATGCGCCGTTCAAGCGGGTAGCGCTCAAGCTGGCTCAGCCTGTGGACGCGGACAGCTTGCGCGAGGCGCTTGGCGGCGACGGACAGCTGGTCGGCTGCGAGTCGACCAAGGTCGAGCTGGATGTTCCGCGCGAGCGCGTGTCGGAACTGTCGGCGCGGCTGCTGACGCGCTTTAACGTGCTTGATTTGACGATTGAAGATCCGTCGATGGAATCGGTCATTGCTCAAGCGTTTGAAGGGCGGGCCGGGTTCGATGAAACGGAGGGTACGCCATGAAGCGGCTTTTGCTCGGGTTCTGGCGCAAATATGCGGTTATGCTGAAGCTGGAATGGTCGGTCATGCTCGCGTACCGCAGCGAGACCGTTGTCTGGATGCTGGGCGCGTTCATTCAGCCGCTCGTCAGCCTTGCCGTCTGGCTGTCGATCAGCGGCAGCGGCAGCGTGGCCGGTTACGACGCACATGATTATATCGTTTATTTTCTCGGCGTGCTTCTGGTAGAGCGATTGACCCGAACATGGGATGTTTGGGAGCTGGATTCCAGCATCAGTGACGGCTCGATGTCCGCCAAGCTGCTGCGGCCGTTTCATCCGGCGCATTGGAGCATTGCCCAGAATCTCGTTTACAAGCTGTTTTTTGCGCTGACGTTAATTCCGATCTGGCTGATTCTAGCCTGGATCTTCCCGCTGCTGCGGCTGGACGCCGGTCCGGGCGCTTATGCGGGCGCGTCGCTGGCGATAGCGCTGTCGTCGATCATCCGCTTCCTGCTGGGGTTCGAATTCGGCATGCTGGCGTTTTGGACGAATCGCGCCACGGCGATTTATGCGCTGTTCGAGGGCGTCCATCTGTTTTTGGCCGGGCGGCTGGCGCCGCTGTCGATGTTTCCGGGCTGGGTGGACGATTTGGGCAAATGGCTGCCCTTCTATGGGACGGTAGGCTTTCCCGTGGAGCTGATGACCGGCAAGCTGGCGGCCGGCTCGTCGGAGGCGCTGCTTGGCTTCGCCGTCCAAGCGTTTTGGTGCGCTGTGCTGTATGCGCTGTTCCGTTGGCAGTGGCGACAGGGCGTCAAACGATATGGAGCCGTTGGCGGCTAGTTTCCGGCGAGCATGTGCGTTGGGTGAGGAAGAGGGAGATCGTGAGCGTGTAAGAGTGAGCGTGTAAGACTGTGTGCAGGTGTATCCGATAGAGGCAATTTGCAAAAAAAAGAGGTGCGGCTATGAAATACGCGCGGCTGTTTCGCGAATTTTTTCGCGCTTGTCTGGTCGAGGAATTTGAATATCGCGCCAATTTCGCGGCCAATTTGCTGACGACGCTGTTCGGGCTGGCGATGGCGCTGCTTACGGTGCAGGTGTATTTTTACCGCACGCAGCAGATAGGCGGCTGGAGCTATTACGAGGTGCTGGTGCTGCTGGGCGTGTTTAATGCGATACACGGCTTTATCGAGTTTTTTCTACAGCCGAATATGTCGCGTCTGGTCGGGCATATCCGCAAGGGGACGCTCGATTTCGTCTTGACGAAGCCGGTGGACAGCCAGTTTTATATCAGCTTCCGGCATTTGGTGTTTTGGCGGCTGGCCGATGTCGCGTTGGGACTGGGGCTGGTCGGCTTTGCGTTGTGGAAGCTGGGCGCGTGGCCGTCGGTGGAGATGGGGCTGATGTTTGCTGTCGTCTTCGCGGCTTCGCTGGTTGTGGTGTATTCGTTTTGGATGGGAATGATGATTTTCTCGTTCTGGGCGGTCAAAGTCGATAATTTATCGTATTTGTTCGGTTCGTTTTTCGAAACGGCGCGGTTTCCGGTGTCGGTTTACAAGGGATTGCTGCGGCTGGCTCTGACGTATGTGTTCCCGATCGCCTTCATTACAACGTTTCCCGCGGCAGCAGTCGTCGGACGGCTTGGTCCGTGGCAGGCTGCACTTAGCGTGGGCATCGCACTGGCATCCTTTGTGCTGGCGCGGCTGCTGTGGAAGTTTGCGCTGCGATCGTATACGAGCGCGAGCAGTTAGAGCAGTTAGAGCAGATAAAGCAGATAAAGCAGATAAAGCAGATAAAGCAGATAAAGCAGATAAAGCAGGTAATGTTGTTGAGGCTGCGGGGATGGGGACTGTTGCGGGCGGCGGGAAGGAGATGCTGAGGAGATGTCCTGTGGTAGAGGACAAAAATGAGAATTTGTCTTTTAAATAGTGGACACGAGGGCTACCTGTGTTACCGGAAGTTTGCTTGCGTTGTAGTACTAGATATAGAATTTTTTTCAATGTAGATTCTATATATTGATTTTTTGCTTGAGGCGGGTCTATTAGGGGTGGTGTCTTCTTTTGAAAAGACAAGAGTCCACCTGGAGGAGACGTTTTGCCGGGTATGGATGGTGTGAAGAGCAGAAGCTAGAGCAAGGCGCAGGAAGCAAAAGCGAGAGCTGGGGCGAGAGTAGGAGCAAGTGCGAGAGCGAGAGCAGGAGCGAAGGCGAGAGCAGGAGCGAGGGCGAGAGCAGAAGCGAGGGCGAGAGCGGGAGCGAGGGCGAGAGCAGGAGCGGGGGCGAGAGCAGGAGCGAGAGCAGGGAGCGAGAGCATAGCAAGAGCGAGAGCAGGGAGCGAGAGCATAGCAAGAGCGAGCAAGTCGCATTTAAATGGATGCCGCAGCATGCGGGTGAATAAAAAAGCAATGGGCGATTGCGTTCCCATTGCTTTTTGTGTTGGCGATCAGCCTTTGTATTTGGTGAAAAATGCTTTGTATTTCTCCGGTGGATTGCCGCCTTCGGCGCCAGGCTCCGGCAGGCCGCCTTCGATTCTTTCCACTTCTACGCCGTCTTTATAGTAGATGAGGGTTGGCGTGTATTGAATTTTGTATTTTTGCCAAGCGTCGGGGAACTCTTGCAGGTTGAATTGCGTGACGTTGACGCCCATTTCTTTTTCAATCGGCACAAGCACCGGCGTGGTCAGCTTACAGTGCGGGCAAGTGGACGAGTAAAAGTACTGGAAGAAGCTTTCTTTGTTCGCCAGGCGCTTGTCGAGATCGTCCGGCAGGATAACGTTCTGGTAGTTCGGGTCGTTCAGTTGCTTGACGGTTTCGGGATTAAGCTTGTTGACCGAAACGCCGTAAGGATTGTACGGATAGTCGGCGTCGGCGGATTTGTTGGACTGTCTGTTGACCAGGTACAAGCCCCCGAATAAAATAACTACGATGCCTAGATAAATGAGCAGCTTTTTCATCATACACCTCTTTGATTTACGTACTTTCCTATACTTTCTATATAAAGATTAGCAAATCCTGCTGCCGGAGGCTGAAAAATATTGGCTGTTTGGTGACAAGTCGGCTATAATACCGATAGATTAGGGGCTCCCCGAAGAAAAGGAACGATGGATCATGAGCGGCAAGCTGCCTGCGGGCTTTGTGGACAAAATGAAGGATTTGCTTGGCGAGGAGGAGTATGCGCAGCTGGCTGCTTCCTACGACGAGCCGCGCGCTTACGGATTGCGGGCGAATACGTTGAAAATCGGGCGCGACGAGCTGGCGGCGCGGCTGCCTTTTGCGCTGACGCCGGTGCCTTGGGCAGCCGACGGTTTTTATTACGAGGAAGGCGAGCGCCCCGGCAAGCATCCGTACTATCATGCGGGGCTTTACTATATTCAGGAGCCAAGCGCGATGACGCCCGGCGAGCTGCTGGATGTGCGGCCGGGCGATCGCGTGCTGGATTTGTGCGCTGCGCCGGGCGGCAAGTCGACGCAAATTGCCGCCAAGCTGCGGGGGCGGGGCGTGCTCGTCGTCAATGACAATCATGCGGAGCGGGTCAAGGCGCTGGTGAAAAATCTGGAGCTGTTTGGCGTGCGCAATGCCGTGGTGCTTAATGAAAAGCCGGAGCGGATGCTGGGGGCGTTTGCGGGGTATTTTGACCGGATTGTGATCGACGCGCCTTGCTCGGGCGAAGGGATGTTTCGCAAGGAAGAAGAGATGATGGCGCAGTGGGAGCGCCATTCGGTGGCGGTGTGCGCCGGAATGCAGCGCGAGCTGCTGGAGCAGGCGGCGGCGATGCTGGCGCCGGGCGGTAAGCTCGTGTATTCGACCTGCACGTTCTCGCCGGAAGAGAACGAGGCGCAAATTGCCGCCTTTCTCGACAAACACGACGATTTTGACGTCGTGCCGACCGGCGGCGCAGGGTTTGCGCCGGGGCGCCCGGACTGGCTGCGGGCGCCCTGGACCGGCGGCGGCGCGTTCTCGGCGCGCGCTGCCGCCGCTGTAGCAGGCACGGCGCGGCTGTGGCCCCATCGCCTGCGGGGCGAGGGGCATTTTGCCGCCGTGCTGCAGCGGCAGGGCGGCGTGCCGTCCGCGCCGCCCGAGGCTGACGCCGCTCCCCCCGCGATGCGGATCGGGGGCGGGGGAGCGGCGGAACGCACGCGCAGCGGCCGCAAGGCCGGGCTGCGCGCAGAGCGCCCGCGCGGCGGCGGCCCTGCGGGGCCGGGCGCGGGCCTTGAGCCGCTGGCGGCGTTCGAGCGCGAGCTGCTGCGGGGCAGCAGCTGCGCCGAGCTCGCCGGCGGGCGGCTCGTGTGCTACGGCGACCACGTGTACGTGTCGCCGGAGGGCTTGCCCGGGCTGCACGGACTGAAGGTCGTGCGCCCGGGCTGGTACATCGGCACGCTGCGCCGGGGCCGATTCGAGCCTTCGCATGCGCTGGCGATGGGCCTGCGCATGGAGGAAGCGGCGCGCGTGCTGCCGCTGGCGAGCGCCGACGGCCGCGCCCTTCGTTATTTGAAGGGCGAAACGCTGGAGGTCGCGGAGGACGAGATCGTGCGCGACCGCGCGGATGTGACCGTCAAAGGCTATTGCCTCGTCGGGATCGATGGTTTTCCCGTCGGTTGGGGCAAATGGCAGGACGGATTATTCAAAAACGAATATCCTGCAGGCTGGAGGTGGACCTGAACGGATGAAAATGACACAACGTCTCGACAAACTGCTCGTTCATATCGGCATCGGCACCCGCTCCCAGCTCAAGCAACTGGCGAAAAGCGGCGCGATTACCGTCAACGGCATCGCCGTCAAGGACAGCGGCATGCAGGTCAACCCGGAAGCCGACCGCATTGCGGTGAATGGCCAAGAGGTGCGTTACCGGGAATTTGTCTATGTGATGCTCAACAAGCCGCCCGGCGTCGTGTCGGCGACAGAGGACAATCGCGACCGGACGGTCGTGGATTTGCTGCCGGACGAGTATCGGCCGTTTGCGGTGTTTCCCGTCGGGCGTCTGGACAAGGACACGGAGGGGCTGCTGCTGCTGACCAATGACGGCAAGCTGGCGCACAATCTGCTTTCTCCGCGGAAGCACGTGCCCAAGACATATTGGGCTCGCGTTGCCGGCGCGGTCGGGGAAGCGGACCGGCTGGCGTTTGCCGAAGGGGTGACGCTGGATGACGGCTACGCCACGCTGCCGGCCCAGCTGCGCGTGCTGGAGGTGCGCGAGCAAGCCGAAGGCGGGGCGATTTCGGAGATTGAGCTGACCATTATGGAAGGCAAGTTTCATCAGGTTAAGCGCATGTTCGAAGCGGTCGGCAAAAAAGTCGTGTACCTCAAGCGTTTGTCGATGGGACCGCTGGAGCTCGACCCGGCTCTGGCGCTCGGCCAATCGAGGGAGTTGACAGCTGGTGAGCTGCTGGCGCTGCAGCAGGCACACGAGGATCAATAAAGGGTTGTGCGGAAGGTAAACCGCCCGAAAACGGCCGACGTGAGCGGTGCGAGCGGGCGGTTTTTGCCGAGTCCGTCCGCGCCGCTGTTCCTGAGCGTCCATGCGTTTCTTGCGGAATCCGGCCACGCCGCTGTCCCTGAGCATCCTTGCGGTTTTTGCGGAATCCGTCCGCGCCGCTGTTCCTGAGCGTCCATGCGTTTTTTGCGGAATCCGGCCACGCCGCTGTCCCTGAGCATCCTTGCGGTTTTTGCGGAATCCGTCCGCGCCGCTGTTCCTGAGCGTCCATGCGTTTTTTGCGGAATCCGTCCACGCCGCTGTCCCTGAGCATCCTTGCGGTTTTTGCGGAATCCGTCCGCGCCGCTGTCCCTGAGCGTCCATGCGGTTTTCGCCGAGTCCGTCCGCGCCGCTGTCCCTGGGCGTCCACGCGGTTTTCGCCGAGTCCGTCCGCGCCGCTATCCCTGAGCGTCCTTGCGGTTTTTGCCGAGTCCGTCCGCGCCGCTGTCCCTGGGCGTCCATGCGTTTTTGGCCAAGTCCGACATTATCGCTGGTCTAGTGTATCCATGTCCGTGGACTACATAACGCCGGCTGCCAATGCCGCACTGCCTGCTTGGCCGCTTGCCGGCAGCGCGTCCATCCAGCGATTGCGCTAGTGTCCGCGGACCGCACTTATGTTACAATAATCGATAGATTAGGAGATTCCATTGGGAGGAACTGCAGTGAACTATCAACTGATCGCTTTGGACGTCGACGGCACCTTGTTGAATGATCAGCACCAGATAACCGAACAAACGAAAGCGACGATTTGGGAAGCGTATGAACGCGGCTGTAAAATCGTGCTTTGCACCGGACGCGGCCCGGATAACGCGCTGCCCATCTTGCAGCAGCTGGAGATGGAAGGCACGATGATTACGCATAACGGCTCGGCTACCGTCCATGCGGACGAGCGGGGGCAAAGCGTGCTGCATGAATACACGTTTGCACTGAATGAAATCGTCCCGCTTGTCGAGTACGCCAGACGGGAAGGCATTCATTTTGACGTCTGCACGTCTTACAATATGTATATCGAACGGCTGGACGAGCGGGCCAAGCAAATGTATATTCAATACGGCGTCAATCCCAAGCGGGTTGCCGATGTGATCGATCTGCAAATGCCGTTGGTCAAAATGACGCTTTCCGGTCCTGCCGAAGCGCTGGATCGCGTGCAGCGGGAATGGGACGAGCTGAAGCTGTACGGCTCCTTGCGCATGCTGCGCAGCGGCGATTTTTTCATCGACATCATGAATCCGGCGGCGAGCAAGGGCAATGCGCTGCGCGAGCTGGCGGCCTCCTGGAGCATCGGGCGCGAGCATGTTCTTGCGATTGGCAATTATTATAACGATATCGACATGCTGACATTTGCCGGGCTGGGCATTGCGGTTGCCAATTCGCCGGACGAGGTCAAGGCAGCCGCTGCAGCCGTTGTCTCCTCGAACAATGACGAAGGCGTGCATGAAGCGATTCAACGCTACGTGCTGGAGGAAAATGTCTGAGCTAACCGCCGGATTTTCTCGTTTTTGTATATCTTCGGCTATCTGGCCTGTGGTAGAATAAAAGAAAACACGAACGGTGGTGCAAGTGTGTCCACAATGAAAAAAAAGCTGTTTTCCAGACGTGAAAAAATAATTGCTGCTGCAGTAACGGCGGCAATGGTTACCGCGCCCTTTGCGCTTGGCGTAGAACGTCCGACGACGGTAGGGGCGGAGGTGAGCATGCCGCCTACAACCAATGTAGACAAAGTGTACGATATGGTGCTCCCGGCCAACGGCAGCTCGGATATTATCGATTTAAATTATTTGTTTGGCCAAGAGGTCTGGGGCTTGTATACGTCTTCCGACGAAGATCAGTTGCTGGCGTCAATCGATCAAGATCTGCTGATGAGCGGGCTTTTGAAGGTGACCACCTATGACCCGCAATCGCTTCCGGCGACGGTCAGCTTTACGCTGAGCTTGTCGCAGCCGGACTCCTCGACGATGCAAATCGAGAAGTTTAACGTTACGATCGGTCTGCCAACCGGCGCGGACGGTCATTTTGATATCAGCGATGCCGTTTCGTATATGAACAGCAACCAGGGTACATACGGTCCATCTTCGGTAACGCCGCAATTAGTCAGCGGTCTGCTGGGCAATATCGGTCCGGATGCCTCGACTTTCTACCAGTTTCCGGGCAATCGCAAGCCGGTGGCAACGTCGGGCGGCATTCAGGGGCAGGGACTGATCAGCGGCAATGATGTATCCGCGGATGAGCTGCTTGGTAATTTGTCCGATTATTTCAGCGATCCGGACGGTCAAATGCTGACTTATTATTTTGGCTCCAGCAATACGGAGGTCGTGAGGACTTATTTGGGAGAAGGCGGAGATTGGCGTTTCTGTGCAGATATGCCGGGCGACGCGACGATTTCGTTCGTGGCGACGGATTCGATGGGCGGAGCGGCTTACAAGACGTTTAACATCCACGTGGATGGGGAAGGCTCCGGCAACCAAGCGCCTTACTATTACAACACGATTACGACGAATTACCTGTATGCCGGAGCGACGATTGATTTAAGCGATTATTTTACAGATCCGGATGAGGATCCGATCTCGTATGAGCTGACTGTGATGAATTCCGGCGGTACGACCAGCACGACCTCTTTGACCGGCTCGCTGATTCAGATGAGCAATATTCCGTTGTATGGGAAAATTATCAATGTTCGCGCAATCGATCCAGAGGGCGCCTACGAGGATATGGAAGTCAACATTTCAAGAATGTCCCCGAACGCGCTTGATACGCAAAGTCTGTATACGGGAAGCTCGTATCTGCTTGATTTGAACTCGGTTTTCAATCTCGGCTCCAATATCAGCTATTCGGTGATCACCTACGATATGGTCGATGCGAGCATTGTAGACGATGTGTATTTGAAGGTGGACACGCCGGTTGACGGCAATGCGCTTCTTCACGTGTATGCTTACGATAACGACAACAACAAGACGTATCAGGACGATCTGGAGGTTCAAGTGCTGACGTTCGGCGATACGAACGGCATGGTTCACATTCCGACCTTGTTCCCTTACGACAATGCTGGCGACATTTATTCCCACATGACCAAATCGACCAGTGATTCCACCATGCTGGGAACGGGAGATTATATTTACTGGGGCGGTCCTTCCGGCGGTTCGGTGACGTTTACGTTTGATCCGAATGACGGGCACAAAATCATTACGGTTCCTTATACGAAGCCTTAATGGAAGCCGCTTTGAACTACGAGCCGGTTCGGAAGCTTTTTCAAGCCAAGCGGTTTCGCGAGGCGGAGGAGCCGTGCAAGCAGCTTGTGCGCGCGAATCCGCTGGATGCGCAGAGCTGGGTTCTGCTGGCGGAGGCGCTGCTGCATCAGGGCTTTGGCCGCGCCGCCCGTCGCCTGTTTGAACGTGCGTGGTTGCTTGATCCGCAAGCGATTTGGGTCGAGGCGGCGAAGCAAGCGCTCGGTCGAACACCCGACGGTGACGAGCGGTTTGATATCGAGGGCTTGCTGCATGTGCCGCGGGTGACGATTACAGCAGCCGTGCTCGCCGGTAACGAGGAGCAATCGATTGCCGATTGCCTCTTGTCACTGGAGGGAGCGGTTGACGAAATCGTGGTCTTTGCGACAGGTGCCGACCGGACGGCGGAAATAGCCGGTCAAATAGCCGGTGTGCGCGTCGTCCCCCTTGCATGGCAAGACCATTTTGCGGCGACGCGGAATGAGGCGATGACCTATCTGCATACGGATTGGGTCATCTGGTTTGACGCCGACGAGCGGCTGCTGCCAGAAGATGCGTCTTGCGTACGCGAGGCTGCAGGTGTTTTTCACACGCATCCGCTGTTGCCGGTTTTGCACATTTGGCATTTGAACAAGATGCGCGACACGGTCGTTCATGATTTTTCCCAAGTGCGCTTGTTTCCGCTGCGTCCGGGCGTCCGTTATTGGGGGCGCGTCCATGAGCAGGTCGGCACGAATGCAGGCTTGTATGCTGACGACACGTACCGACGTCCAGTCAAAATCCGCTATCTGCATGACGGCTACGACCCCGATGTGGTGGTACGCACAGGCAAGCTGGAGCGCAATTTACGGCTCTTGCGGCTGATGCTGGACGAGGAGCCGGATAACCCTGGCCACTGGCTGTTCTATGGGCGGGAATCGCTTTTGGCGGGATTGGACGAAGAGGCGGAACGCGCGCTGCTGGAGGCGCTGCGTCTGGCAGCGGAGCAACCGCGGTTCGGGCGGGTGTTGGACATTTACAACCTGCTTGTGCAGCTATCGATGAAGCGCGGGAATTGGGAGGAAGCCGAACGTTGGTGCCGCGAAGCGCTGGAAGTAAATCCGGATTTTCCGGACGCGTTTTTTTGGCTGGCGCAAGTGCAGATGAAACAGGCGGAAGCGCTGTACCGGGAAGCGGAGAAGGGCGTCCGCCAAGCGCAAAGGTCCTTGGCGACTTACCGCGGCGGCGTGACGGCGGACTACCGGATCGGCGCGTGGATGGCGGAGATGACACTGGCCGATATCGCCTTCCGCTCCGGCAAATGGAGCGAAGCCCGCAAGCTGTATGCGCGCCATATGCACAGACCGGAAGCACAGCAGCTTGCGCTGAAACGGCTGGCTTGGATGGACAAGGAAGGCGCAGGACCAGGGCGCGACGCGAAGCCCGGGGTCTGAAGCAAGCGAAAGAGGACGTTCCTCAGCCATGCGAATGGCTTGACGGACGTCCTCTTTGTTGTAGAAATGCCCGGAGAGGCCGGGCGTAGGGGGATTAGATCAGGAAAGAACGAGTGATGATCACCAGGAGAATGAACAGAACCAGAATGGCGCCTGCGGACGAATAACCGACTGCGTGGGACATGAGATTACCTCCCTTGTTCACATAATTGGGGACCGCGGCTCATCTTGACCGTCGGTATACGATACTATATGTCCCTAAAGGCAGCTGTGTATGGACATTTATCCCGCATCGGCATATTTTGGGCGCTTCCCGGGCAGGCTACCCTTGTACAAAAGGAACTGTAGAGGAGGCGAGTCTGTCATGGCCGCAATTCAGCTTAGACCGGATTTGAAAACAGCAGGCGGCGAGGTCTGCGACATTATGTACGAAGGAGAGTTTGCCGGCACGCTCACGCTCGTGTACCGGGAGTCGGATCGGTTGTCAGGCTCCGTCCAATTGGAGCGGCAGTCCTTATCGGCATCGGACAAGGAACGGGTATTGGTTTTCGTCAAGGAGCATGTGGAGGATCTCGTTCGCGCGGTGCGCGCGCAATCGTGCGAGGTGTTCGTGACGTACAGCGATTATGAGCTGATTATTGCTACCGAGCATGCGCTGCAAACCGCGCAGGGAAGCGGGCTTGCCCCGCGGCGGGAGCCTGTTGTTTTACACGAGGATGAAGCGGATTATGAATGGGTGCAGGATGGAACGCGCTTTGACGACGTGGACCCGGACGGCGGGGATGAGTTCGATATGGAGATGGTCTCGCCGTCGGCGGATTCCGCAGAGACGGATTACGAGTTGGTCATTGTCGGAGAAAAGCGCAACCGCGTGGAATACCACGTATACGATGACGAATCGGAGCTGATTGCCGAGTGCGCGCTGGTGCTGTATGGCGCCGACGTGGTCGGCGAGATCAACTGGCGTTTTGATCCGTTCGAGGAGGAAATGAACCGGATTACGGAGCTGCTGGTCGCCGATTTTGACGAAACGCTAATTGATACGTATGTGCTGCATATGAACTATAATGGGGAAACGATCGACACGATTGAGCTGACGCACCGGGATTTGCTGGAGGAAGCGGACAGCAGCCGCGCTCCGGTTGAGCTGGAGCCGTTCAATAGTGAGGATTACACGGTTGTGTTGGCCCGGGACGACGGGGACACGCTGACGTATGAGATTTATCAGCAATCGTACGGCGGACTGCCGATTGGCACAGCAACGGTCGATATCAGCGAGCGGCAGCTGACCGGATTTATCGATTTCCGCGAGCCGGGCAACGCCGACGACCGCGAGCTGATCGCGATGCTGCTGCTTGACGAGCTCGACAAGGAAAAGGACTACGAAACGGTCAATTTTTCGATGCTGTATCGCAATAAGCTGATCGATGAAATTTTGTTTGAATCGGAGCAGGTGCATTAGCAGACGGCAAAAAGGCATGAGCCCAAACGAGGGTTCATGCCTTTGCCATGCCGAGCCGGGGAAATGCGGATCAGAAGGATTCTTTGACGACGACCTGATCGAGCGACAGACGGCCGCTGCCGCGCGCCGGCGTTGCGGCCACACCTACAGTGATCAACATGATCGGCAGATAACGTTCAGGCACATTGAATTCGCTGACGAACCGCACCGGATCGTAACCGCCCATCGGGCACGTATCGTAGCCCAACGCTTTGGCGGCCAGCATCAGCTGCATCGAAGCAAGCGAAGCGTTGCGAATCGCTTCGTCGCGCGCAACCTGCGGGTTCTTGTAAGCGCCGTTCACTTGACCGCTGAGCCCTTCTTTAATTTCCGGCTTCAGGAAACCGGCTTCCACGAGTGGACCAAAAACCGGCTCAAGGTTAAGATTGGCTTGGAGGTCGCCCAGAACGGCGATGACGGCCGAGCTCTCGGCGATTTGCTTCTGGCCAAAGGCGATCGGCAGGAGCTTCTCCTTGTTCGCTTGATCTTCAATGACGAGGAATTTCCAATGCTGCAGGTTCCAGGAGGACGGTGCCTGGGAAGCGGCGGTGAGAATTTGTTCCAGGTGCTCTTTGGGCAGACGGTGTCCGGTTTGATACTGCTTGACGGAATGGCGCTCAGCCATCACTTTAAACACTTCGGATTGGACTTGCTCGGTCATTATGGAATCCCTCCAATTGGTATCTATCTGGCTATATACTGTAATCATAAATGTTATAGTTAGTGTTGTCAAGCGCGACCTTTTCTCTTTTCCTTTGATCGGGGATAATAGAAGAAAGGAAGGGGATGTCTTCCATCATGAATATGACGCAGGAAGAGCTGAGTCATCTCATTTTTCTGACGGAGGTCGTTATTGCCGGCAAAAAGAAAAGCCTGATGCACGAAACGCTCCAGGTGCTGCTGTACATCGTCAAATCGGTCGATCAGATTGAGCTGCCGGATTCAGTCATCGACCAGATCGAGCGGCTGATTGCGCTGATCGAACACGATTTGCGTCAGGAAAACGAGCGGATGCAGGA
This sequence comes from Paenibacillus athensensis, assembly GCF_004514475.2. Lineage (GTDB taxonomy): Bacteria > Bacillota > Bacilli > Paenibacillales > NBRC-103111 > Paenibacillus_AL > Paenibacillus_AL athensensis. The sequence continues at coordinate 330,743 of NZ_MYFO02000004.1, forward strand.
AACCTACAGCTATTTGGACTGGCCTCAAAGCGGCCAGCGCAAGCCTTTGGGATAATGATTTTTCAGCTGGCCGCCGCTTTCCTTGCCCCAGCCGAGCGGGAAGCCGTCGACGCGCAAGAGCGCCCAGCCGCTGGAATCCCGCGCGGTCGGCAGCGCTTCGCCGCGCAGGTAAGCGAGCGCGAGCGGCGAGTCAGCCGCGACATCGAAGGCGAGCGCGCCTGCGCAAGCGGCGTCGTTCAAGGCGAGCGCCAAAGCATGCGACGGTTCGAACCGTCGCTTCTTCAGCTCGCCCAGATGCAGCCCCGGGCGCAGCACCCGGAGGCCGTCCAGCCCGCGGCCGCCAAGGCCAAGCGCCGCTGCGGCGGGGGGCAGCAGGTATAGCTGCTCCCCGAACAAAAGCGGCTCGCCGGCCGGGCGATACGCGGGCAGCGCATCGCGGCGGAACGCCTCGAACAAGGCCAGACCTTCGGCCGCGGCCTTGTCCGGTGGAGGCGTGCCGCCGCCGCGTTTGCCGCGCGGCCGGGGGCCGGGCTCGCCGGCAACGCCCGCCGCATCAGCCGGCCCGCCCGCGTCTGCGCCGCCGCGCTTGCGCAGCAGCGCGACGAAGTGGCCCTCGCCGCGCTGGCGGTGCGGCCAGATGCGCTCGACGCGCACCAGCTCCAGCGCGCCGCCGCTTGCGGCGATGAGCTGCTCGACGACGCCCTCGTTCTCCTCACGGTTGAACGTGCAGGTCGAATAGGCGAGCAGCCCACCCGGCTTGAGCATCGCGACGGCCTCCGGCGCGATGTCGAGCTGCCGCTTGGCGCACATGACGACGTGCGCCGGCGACCACTCGGCGATGGCATCGGGGTCCTTGCGGAACATCCCTTCGCCCGAGCAGGGAGCGTCGAGCATGATTTTATCGAAAAACTGCGGGAACCGCTGCGCCAGCCGATCCGGCGCGCTGCTGACGACAATTGCGTTGGCAACGCCAAGCCGCTCGATATTTTCGGACAGGATTTTGGCCCGGGCCGGATGAATTTCATTGGCGATCAGCAAGCCTTCGCCCTGCAGCTTGCCGGCGATATGCGTCGATTTGCCGCCGGGGGCAGCGGCCAGATCGAGCACGATGTCGCCCGGCTGCGGCGCGAGCAGCTCCACAGCCGACATCGCCGACGGCTCCTGCATATAGTAGAGCCCGGCTGCATGCCACGGGTGCTTGCCTGGACGGACCGAATCCTCGTAATAATAGCCGGTCGGGCACCAGGGCACAGGCGTAAGCTCCAGCGAGCGTGTCAGGCGCTCTGCCGCTGTGCTGGCCGGCGAGAGCTTTAAGGGATTAAAGCGCAGCCCCTGCACGCGCGGGTTGTCGTAGCTGGCAGCCAGCAGCGCCGCTTCTTCGGCGCCCAGCAGGCCGTGCATTTGTTGGATAAATTCGGGCGGCAATGGCCGATTCATGCGATAGGCTCCTTTTTCCATGTTGGATCACGATCATTATACTCTTTTGCGGGCATTGTGAGAAGTCGGCCGGACGTGCTATAATACTTCGTGGTTTTTGATCGGAAGTGGCGGTGAAGCGCTCCCGCAGGCTGCAGAGCCCGCGCGGCCGAAAGATGGAGGACACAGCATGATGCAAAAGGATATCCGGATTCCGATGGTAGAAATATTCGAGACGGTGGAAGGCGAAGGGACCCGTGCCGGGTTTCCGACGATTTTCGTCCGTCTTTTTGGCTGCAATTTGCGCTGTACGTGGTGCGATACGAAATACAGCTATCCGCCAGCGGAGGCGGAGCATGTGATGACGATTGAAGAGATCGTCGCTGCGGTCGGTCGTTACCGCTCGCGGCACATTTGTTTGACCGGCGGCGAGCCGCTGCTGTACGGCGATCGTTCGCTGGCGCTGATTGAGGCGCTGGCGGCGCTGGAGCAGGTCGACGACCTGCATGTCGAGACGAACGGGGCGATTGATCTCGCGCCGTTCCTGCAAGCGGTCGCTTCGCCGAAGGTGCGGTACGTGATGGACTACAAGCTGCCGGACTCCGGGGAAGCGACGCGGATGCTGCCCGGCAATCTGGCTTTGCTGCGGCCGCAGGACGAGCTGAAGTTTGTCGTCGGCAGTCAGGCCGATTTCGATGCGGCTGTGCGGCTGCTGCGTGAGCATCCGATTGCGGCGCAGCCGCTGTTTAGTCCGGTGTGGGAAACGATGCCGCCCCGGAGGCTGGCCGAGCTGATATTGGCCGAAGGCTTGAGCCGCGTCAAGCTGAACATGCAGCTGCACAAAATCATTTGGGACCCAGCCCAGCGCGGGGTCTAGCGCCAACCGGCAGGCACGGGCGAGGCGGAGGAAAGGAGCGGCGGCCGATGGCGAAAATTTTGGTAGTGGACGATGATGCCGGCATTCGCGAGCTGATTCGTTTGTACTTGAGCGGCGAAGGCTTGGACGTGCTGGAGGCGGGCAACGGCCGGGAAGCGCTGGCGCTGCTGGAAAACGTTCAGGCCGATCTGGTCGTGCTCGATGTGATGATGCCGTATATGGACGGCTGGGAGCTGTGCCGCGAGCTGCGCCGCCTGCAGCCCGAGCTGCCGCTGCTGATGGTGACCGCCAAGGGCGAGACAGCCCACAAGGTCAAAGGCTTCCAGCTCGGCACGGACGATTACGTCGTCAAGCCGTTTGACCCGCTGGAGCTGGTTATGCGCGTCAAGGCGCTGCTCAAGCGCTACCGGATTGCCGCTGCGGCCGCTGTGCAGATCGGCGAAGCGGTCATCGACCGCGCGACGTTTGAGGTGCGGATCCACGAGCAGCGCGTCGTGCTGCCGCCCAAGGAATTCGAGCTGCTGTACAAGCTGGCCAGCTATCCGGGGCAAATTTTCACGCGGGCGCAGCTGATCGAGCATATTTGGGGCATGGACTACGAGGGCGACGAGCGGACCGTGGACGTGCATGTCAAAAGGCTGCGCGAGCGCTTCGAGCCGCTGGAAGCGGCGTTTGCGATCACGACGGTGCGTGGGCTTGGCTACCGGCTGGAGGCGCGGCTATGATCAAAACGTTGTATTTGCGCGTGGTGCTGACGTATTCGTCCATTGTGTTCATCAGCCTGCTGGTGGCGTTTCCGACGGCCATGACGCTGTTTACGAACCGCTTTATCGGCGAAATTCAAAAAGAAATGCTCTCGATTGTGGCGCGTATCGCCCAGCTGCAGGAGCAATTCCAGCCGCAGGATGTCGATGCGTTCCTGAACGGCTTTTCCGACGTGCGCTCGTATTACTACTTCATGCTGTACGACGAGCGCGGCGGGCGGCGCATGTACGGGGCGCCGAATAAGGAGCAGGCCGACGAGCCTGAAGCTGCCGATGTGCGGCTGGTGCTGAGCGGACAGGATTATAAAACGCTGGATTTCCGCACGGAGCGCGATCCAAACCGGCTGATGGTCGGTGTGCCGATGCAGGTGCGCGGCCAGCCGTATGCGCTGTTTATTTTGCCGAAATTTTTCGACCGTTATCAAGAGGCGCGTTGGCTCATTCTCGTGGTGCTGCTGATCGTGCTGGTCATTGGCAGCCTGCTCATCCTGATCGCTTCGCGGTATGTGGTCAATCCGCTGAAGAAGCTGACGCTGGCGACCAAGCGGCTGGCCCGTGGCGATTTTAACGTGGCGGTGCGCGTCAAGCAGAAGGATGAGCTCGGCGAGCTGGCGGCCAGCTTTAATCATATGGCGGGCGAGCTGAAACAGCTGGAGCAGATGCGTCAGGATTTCGTCTCCAATGTATCGCATGAAATTCAGTCGCCGCTGACGTCGATTCGCGGCTTTTCCAAGGCGCTGCGCCGCCCCGACCTTGGCGCGGAGGACCGCGACCGCTATCTGGAAATCATCGAGCGGGAAAGCGAGCGGCTGTCGCGGCTGAGCGAAAATTTGCTCAAGCTGGCTTCGCTGGAATCGGAGCATCACCCGTTCCATCCCGTTCCGATCGATCTGGATGAGCAGCTGCGCAAGGTTGTGCTGGCGTTCGAGCCGCTGTGGTCCGCCAAGCAGCTGAAGCTGGAGCTGACGCTGCCCAAGACCAAGCTGGTCGGCGACGAGGATCAGCTGCGCCAGGTCTGGACGAATTTATTCCATAACAGCGTCAAATTCACCCCGGAGGGCGGAACGGTCCGCATCGAGCTGCGGGCCTTGACGCAAAGCGTCAAGGTGCGGATTGCCGATACGGGCATCGGCATTCATCCGGCGGAGCGGGAGCAGGTGTTCCAGCGGTTTTTCAAAGCCGACGCTTCGCGGCAGGCGATGTCCGGCGGAAGCGGACTCGGTCTGGCCATCGTCAAGAAAATCGTCGACATTCATCACGGGACGATTACGCTGGATAGCGAGCCGGGACGCGGCACGGAAATGACGGTCGAGCTGCCCGCGACGCATGAAGCGCTTGTGCAGCGTTAAGCCGGGTCCAGCTTGTTCATTTCGATATTACGAGGTCTGCCGAGCAGCTAGCGGCAGGCTTTTTTGCGCAGGTCGACCGCTTGCGGGCAGCCGCTGTCACAATATTGTCTTTTTTTGCCGGGGGTTGCAGGAAGATCGTTCATATTGAGTTCATATTGGACATGTACATTGGGGAGTATTACGAGAATTCGAGAGTGGAGGGACCCGCATGATCCGATTTACCAATTTCGCCATGAAGCATGTGGCGGCGATCATGATTCTTATCGTGCTGCTCTTGGGCAGCGGGGTGTATGCGACGTCGCAGCTGAAGCTGGAAAGCTTCCCGGACATCTCCTTTCCGGTTGTCATGGTGACGACGACTTATCAGGCGCCTCCGAAAGACATCGTGGAGGATATTACGAAGCCGGTGGAGAAGGCGCTGGCCAACGTGTCCGGGCTCGACAGCATGTCGTCGACGTCCAGTGATAACGTCTCTTCGGTCATCCTGCAGTTCGTGCAGGGCACGAAGGTAGAGGACAAAAAGAAAGATATCGAAAGTCTGGTCGCCAACATCAAGCTCCCGGTCGGCGCGGAGCGCCCTAAGGTGCAAACGTTCGGTTTTGCGTCGTTCCCGTCGTATTTTATGGCAATTTCGGCAGAGGGCATGAACCAGACGGCATTGGACCAGCTGTTTAAAGACGTGCTGGAGCCGGGCTTTACGTCGATTTCGGGCATCGACCATGTCGATTCAATCGGCAGCCGCGAAGCCAAGCTCGATATCAAGCTGGATGCCAATGCGCTGCAGGCCTACAATTTGAGCAGTGCGCAGGTCGTCGCTGCCATTCGCGCCGCGCTGGCTGAAGGGCCGGCCGGAACCGTAAAGACTAACGGCAATACCGAGCTGATCCGCATCAGCGGCGATATGAACAGCATATTTAACATGGACAATCTGGAGATTACTGCGCCGACAGGCGATACGTTGCTGCTCAAGCAAATTGCCAAGGTGGAAGCGGTGGCGGAATCGGATTACGTCGCCCGCGTCGACGGGCTGCCGGCCATCGGCGTCAATTTGTATAAAACGAAGGACGCCAATGCGGTGCAATTTTCCGACGATATTCAAAAGATGATCAAGGATTGGAAGCAGCAGTATCCAGGGCTGAAATTCCAGAAAACGTTCGATATGGCCGACAGCGTGCGCGAATCGGTCAACGGATTGCTGCGCGAGGGCATTCTGGGCGCTGTGCTGGCGTCGCTGATGATTCTCGTGTTTCTGCGGAATTTCCGGATGACCGTGATCGTGCTTGTGTCGATCCCGCTGTCGATTCTTATTACGCTGCTGATGATGTGGTATTTCGATATCTCACTGAACATCATGACGCTTGGCGGTATGGCGATTGCTGTAGGCCGGGTCGTCGACGACAGTATTGTCGTCATTGAAAATATTTTTACCCAGCTGCAAAAGGCGCAGCAGCGCGACGAATCGGTCATTCGTCTGGCCACCAAGCAGGTGGCTGCGGCCATTACGTCGTCGACGCTGACCACCGTTGGTGTATTTGGCCCGATCGGGCTGGTCAGCGGCATCGCCGGGCAAATTTTCCGCCCGTTTGCGATTACGATTTCCTGCGCGCTGCTGGCGTCGCTGCTCGTGGCGCTGACGGTCATTCCGCTGCTCGCCAAGCTGCTGGTGCTGCGGGGCTCCGCTGCAGCCCATCATGAGGAGCCCAAGCAAGGCCGCGTGACGGCTTTTTATCAAAAAAGCTTGAACTGGTCGCTCAATCACCGCAAATCGACGCTGGTTGCCGCGATTCTGCTGTTCCTCCTGTCGGTGGGCGCGATTGTGCCGAATCTGGCGATCACGTTCATCCCTTCGGGCGATGAAGAGAAGGCGTTTTATTATGAGATCAAGCTGCCCAAGGAAACGTCGCTGGAGACGACCGACGCCAAGCTCAAGGAGCTGGAGAAGGTGCTGCAGGACGCCAAGGACGCCGACGGCAAGCCGGTGTTCATGTATACGGAGTCACTGGCCGGGTACACGATGCAAGGCGACAAGCTGGCTTACATGGGCATGCTGATGACCGAGGTGGCCAGCGACAAGCAGGTGGCCGAGATCAAGCAGGAATTTCAGGAGAAGCTGAGCTACAACATTCCCAAGGGCGGCAAGGTGACGCCGCAATCGCTTGGCGGAGGCGGACCGGGCGAGTCGGACTCCGACTTCACGTATTCGTTGAAGGGCGACGACCTGCTGCAGCTGGAGCAGGCAGCGGAGCTGGTGCAGACCAAGCTGGCGGCCTATCCCGAGCTGAGCAACGTGAAGAACAGCCTCAGCGACGCCAAAATGCAAATTAACGTCAAGGTGAATCAAAGCAAGGCCCGGCTGTATGGCTTGAGCGCGGCGCAAATCCGCGACAGCGTGCGCAGCTGGGTGAGCGAGGAGCAGCTCGGCGAGCTGAAATTTGACAATGTCAGCTATACGACAGTCGTCAGCATCGACGAGTCGTTCCGCAGCTCGCTGGACAGCATTGGCGGCATTCAGCTGAAAACGGCGTCCGGCAGCGCGATTGAGCTGCGCGACGTTGCTGACGTGGTGCGCGAGGAAGCGCCGACGACGATTCACCGCGATAAGCAGGAGCAGGTCGTCAGCGTGACCGCAAAAATCAATTCCAACAACAAAGCGGGCATCAGCGCGAAAATCGCCAAGGAGTTGAGCCAGGTCGAGCTGCCGAGCGGCGTCACCCGCAAGGTCGGCGGGATCAGCGAGGATATTTTCAAAAGCTTTTCGCAATTATTCATCGCAATGGGCGTTTCAATCTTTATCGTGTATTTCGTGATGGTGCTGGCATTCGGCAACGCTTCGGCGCCGTTTGCGATTCTGTTCTCGCTGCCGCTGGCGGCGATTGGCGGCTTGTTCGGACTGCTGGTCAGCCGGCAGCCGCTCGACGTCACTGCGCTGATCGGCTTTATGATGCTGATCGGGATTGTCGTTACGAATGCGATCGTACTGATCGATCGCGTGCAGCAGCTGCGCGAGGAAGGCTATACGACGCGCCATGCGCTGGTCGAGGCCGGCTTGACGCGCTTGCGTCCGATCATCATGACGGCGGTGGCGACGATTGTCGCGCTGGTGCCGCTGGCGCTCGGTTTGTCGAAGGGAACGATCATCTCGCAGGGGCTGGCCGTCGTCGTGATCGGCGGCTTGACGACCTCGACCGTGCTGACGCTCGTCGTCGTGCCGGTCGTCTACGAAATCATCGATACGCGCAAAACGAAGCGGGCCGAGCGGAAGGCGCGCAAGCGTCGCGGGCCTTCGGCGGGAGCCGGAGCCGGAGTCGGTTCTGCCGGCATGACCGTCACTGTGGAATAACGCGAAAAAGAAGGAGAGATAAAGCGATGATCTATCAAAATCGGTTCAAACGCGGCGCGCAGCTGGCCGCTTTGCTCGGGCTGGCCGCCATATTGGCGGCAGGCTGCGCCAAGCCGGGCGCGGCTCCGGAGGCGTCGGAGAAGTCGGCAAGCGGCATGAAGCAGGTGAAGGTGCAGGCGGTGACCAAGCAGAAGATCGGGGAGCCGGTCGAAATGGTCGCCGATGTCGTTGCTGCAGCGGCGCTGGACATTCCCGTGAAGGCGGACGGCGAGGTGCAGGAGGTGTTGAAAAAGCGCGGCGACCGGGTCGAGAAGGGCGAGGTGCTGCTGCGGATCGATGCCACCGACGCTATGTCGCAGCGGGCGAAAAGCGAACTGAACCGCGAAAGCCTGCAGCAGCAAATGGACAAATCGGAGCAGGACACCGAAAACGGCAAAAAGGATTTGCAAAATACAGTCAACAAGCTCCAGACGCAGGTCGGCGATTTGGAAAAAGCGTACAACCGCGTGCGCAACAGCTACGATGAAGGCAGCGCGACCGACGATCAGGTCGAACAGGCGGAAACGGCGCTGCGCAATGCGCGGATGGATTTGCAGTCGGCGCAGAGCAAGCTGGAGACGCTGGAATCGACCAATTCGCTCGCCTCGCTGGAGACACAGTTGAAATCGGCGGAGCTGTCGTTGTCCGACGCGGAGCGCGCGCTCGGCAACTACGAGGTGAAGGCGCCGGTGAGCGGCGTGCTGACGGATTTCAGCGTCGAGCCGGGCATGACGGTTTCGCGCGGCATGAAGATCGGCCAGGTGCAGCAGGTTGATCATCTGAAAATCAAAGCCGATTTGACCGCATCGGCGGCCAAGCTGGTGCGGGGCAAAACGCAGCTGCTCTTTCATCAGTCCGGCAGCGCCGATGTGATGACGGCCGACGTGACCTATTTGGCCGACATTATGAGCACGCAAAGCAAAACATACCCGCTGGAGCTTGCCGTCAGCAACGCCTCCGGGACGCTTGTGCCGGGCATGCGCGTTCAGGTGCAGCTTACCGGGGAGTCGGAACAAAACGTCGTCGCCGTGCCGACGCTGAGCATCGTGCGCGAGGGCAGCGACAACTTCGTATTCGTGCTTTCCGGCGACCATGTGGAGAAGCGCAAGGTAACGCCGGGCCGGCTGAGCGGCTCGATGCAGGAGGTGCTGGACGGCGTGAAGGAAGGCGAGCAGCTTGTCGTCAGCGGCCAGCATCAGGTGCAGGATCAGGAAAAAGTGGAGGTCGTCAAGCCGTAGGCTTGGCCCCGATAAGGAGGATAACAACGTGAAACAACCGTGGAAAACAACCTTGACCGCCGTCGCCCTTTCTTGCACGCTGCTGACTGGCGCCTACCCGGCGCTGGCCGACAGCGGCGCAGCCACTCCCGCGCCGCTTTCCTATGCGCTGACAGGCAGCCTGCAGGTGGCTGTGAAAAGTGTGCTGAACGAATATGACAGCAGCGGCACGGGACTTGGCGTCGTCGTTCGCGTGACGAATACTTCGACGCGCGTCACGCGCGTGCCGGATTACGAGGTGCGCTTGCGCACGGCCGAGGGCGTCGAATATACGCTTGCGCCCAGCAGCTCCAACGTTCGCTCCGTGCAGCCCAAGGGCAGCGTCGAGCTGAATTATATCGCTTCCGTTGACAGCGACGGCGCGTTCAGCGTGACCGATCTCGTCTGGACCGACGTCAATCTGGACGTCTATCCGAAGACCGAGACGGTCAAGCTCGACGTGCCGCTTGACGGCAGCGTCTGGCAGGGCGATCTGACGATGCTCAGCGATCCGTCGGCGATCAAGAGCTGGGGCGACAGCTTCACGCTGCCGGCGCTGAATTCGCCGCTCCGCTATGCGACCGCAGGCTTTACCAAGGACACCGCTTCGGGCAAGCCGGTGTACGTCGTGCAGCTGCTCGTAACGAACCCGAGCGCGTGGACGCAGACGCTGCCGGAATTCAGCCTGAGCGGCGTTAGCGGCAGCAAGGCGTTTGCGGGCTCCCGCGTCGAGCAAGGACCGATCAAGCTGGAGCCGGGCGAGTCGAGCTATGTGCACGTGGCGATTCCGGTCGATGAAGACGTTACGCTGAGCCGGTTGAACGTGCTGTCGCCGGAAACGTTCCGCGTGGCTGGCTCCGCCGTCACCTACAATGTCGGCCGCCTGCAAATCGGCCTGCCTCAAGGCGACGACCAGCAGGCGATTGCAGCAGCCAGCGACAAGGCGTTCGGCCAGCCGATTGCGTTCGATCCGCACAGCCAGCTGCTGCCAAGCGGCGTCAGCGTGTCGCTGATGAGCTTGCAGCGCTTCGAGAACGACGGCGAAAGCTTCGGCACGGCCGTTGCCAAGCTGAAGATCGTCAATCAGGGCGACACGGCGATTGGCGTGCCGGTCATGGGCGCCGATCTCGTCAGCGAGAACGGCTACACGTATCCCGGCGCGAAAAGCGGTGCGGCCGCTGCCGGCGCAGGCGCGTCTGCTGCCGGGGCCGCAGCGGCGGGGACAACGGCGCAGCAGGTGCTGCCCGGCACGGGCACGGTGGTCAGCTACACGTTCACGCTGCCGAAATCGGACGAAAGCCAGCGCTTTGCGCTGAAGCTTAGCGATATCAAAGCGGCAGCGCCGTACAAGTCGGAAATTGCCAAGCTGTACGTGCCGCTGCAGCAGGACGACACCAGCGATACGAAGCTGACGATGTATCCGTATGAAGTCACGCTGCGCGACTGGAACCTCTCGGCGGTTGCTTCTCAGGGGCTCGCCGGCATCAGCTATTCGTACCAGCTCAAAACGAATCTCGCCGTCAAGCAGGTCGAACCGCTGATCGTCGACCCGTCGCTGACCCGTCTGACTGTCGAGGTCGAAGACGGCACCGGCAACGTCGCCGGCAGCAAAACCGTCGCTCTGACCGGCGCGGAACGCCTCATCAGCGGCGATCAGAAGCTGGTGCTCAGCTCCGGCACCGGCCAGCTGGATTACCCGCTGACGCTGAAATTTTACGAAACGGTCAGCACGCCAAACGGCGATGTGAAACGTTTGCTGTACAGCTACAAGTATTGATAAGCTTGCCCGTCAAGGCTCCGATAGGGGCGCTGGCGGGCTTTTTTTTTAGAAACGAGATAAATCGGTCATTCCATTTGCAAGCGTATTTTGGTAATATTTTATAAAGTAGAAGAATTGTTCCCACGTCAGATTTCCCGGCAAAGGAGAATGCGCATGCGAACCTATGCAAAGCCGCCCCGGACTTCGCCTTCGGGCCCGTCGCTGCGCCGCAAGGCGGGTAAAAAGGCCGGCGTTCGCCGCCAACCGCTTGACGGCCTTCACGAGCTGCACCGGACGATCGGCAATCAGGCCGTACAGCGGACGATTACGCTCGCCGATTATAACGGTCATACCAACGTTGAATTTAAAAAGCCCACCGCCGGTTCGACGAAAGCGCTGCTGAAGGAGAAAGCGATTGATGACATAGGGTATGGCGTCGTCAAAGCGGTGAAAGCTTTGGTGTCCGATCCGCTTAATCACTCGTTCGCCGATGTGGCCGAGCTGGCCAAGCATCTGGACAAACAATTAAACAAGAAAAAGTCAGGATCGGCTATCGATAAGGTGGCCAAATCCGAGCATAAGAAAAACTCCAAGCTGGCCAAGCTTGTCCTTGATCCGACCGCCAAAGAGGTATTGAACGGCCGCGCCCTGACCAACATCAGCAAAGGGACGCTGGCGGCGCTGCGCGAGCATCAGCAGAAGAAAGCCAATTACGCTTCGCTTTTCGGCGATTTCAAAACGAACATCAAGCAACCCGACGGCGTTGACAGCGGGGGCGACGGCAATGCGCTCAAGGACATGATGATGTACATGGATTATATCGAAAGTGAGGGCGTTCAGGATCTGCACGGCAAAATCCAGGACGTTGCGTTCTCGACCAATCTCGACACATCGACGAAAAACCCCGAGGAAGCGTTGTCGATGACCCATGTCAGCATGAGCGGTACGAAAAAGAAATCGGCCTACGCCACGTTCCCGGCCAACAATATTCAATTGCCGCTGCTCAGCGATAACAAATCTCAGCAAACCTTAAATGCGCTGGAAGCGTCGCGCAACAGCGGAGCGTTCATTTTCTCGCAAATCGGCAAATACAAATCGCTGCAAAACAACTGGATGACTCCGCAAAACGCCATCGATCCGATGCAGCACGGCAGCTTTGAAATCTCGTCGATTTCCGGACAGCACAGGAATGACTTTAACGATCGCCTGGCGGAGAATTCGAACCGGACGTACGATATGCTGCTGGCCAACAATGACGGCTGGGCGAAGCAGCTGGAGGGGCATGTCAAGGGCTATCAGGATTCGAAGGCGAGCGACGACGATAAATTCAAAGCCTTTAAGGAGGGGAGCCGCTTGATGGTCCAGCAGCTTGGTGCTTTCACGAATCAGGACAAGCTGACCCCGCCATCAACGCCGGAATATCAGACGGTTTACGATAATATGTAGTGTTTGGATGTAAAATAACCACGAGTACGGCCGGGAGGGATCCCGGTTTTTTTGGTGTTTTGGCAAAAAAATCAGCGATTTGTTCCCGCGGGGCCGCTGCTCTGTGATAAAATAAGGAAATGAGCTTGAAAGCGCTTATTTATCGGCAGGCGCAGATGGGTGTGCGCTGAGTACGACGAAAGGGAGGGACCGCTATGGGCGAAGATCGGCTATGGATTCGCGCGGTCGTTGGCGCGCTGCTGGGAGCGGCGCTGCTGGCCGCAGCCTGGCTGGTGCTGGTGTGGCAGCCAGAGGCGGCGGACAGGCCGCAGAAGACGCCCAAGCCCTCCTCGGAAGCGGCTCCATCCCCGACGCCGGACAAGGCCGGAGAGCTGGCCCGGCGCTTGGCGGATATGGCTGGCTGGCCCTCTGCCGGACGACGCTTTACGACCGATAGTCAAACTCCGCTGGTGCTGCTGCGCAAGGAAAGCCAGGTCGTGTATGTGCAGGACAATCAAATCCGCTATGACTGGCTCGACGGCACGAACTATCAGAACATTCCGCTCAGCTTCCCGAGCGCGCGTAGCGGTTATGTCTGGCGCAGCGGAGCGATCGCCTATATCGGGCTTCCGGTCAAGAGCGGAGAGTCGGAAACGGCAGGGGACTGGTATGTCCTTCAAGTTGCCCCCGGAGTCTCCAATCCGTTGAAGCGGCTGGGCCGACTGCCAATTGCTCCCGATATGGTCAAAGCGGTATCGTTTGCCGACGGTCCGCAGGGAGCGTTGTTTCTGGTTGAAAATGAAAAAGAAAATGAATATAAGGAATACTGGATCAGCTCCGAAGGCAAGGGGCCGCTGTATGTGTCCGATTCGTCCTACGAGGCGTCGCGGGCGGCAGCGCTGGCTGCGGAGAGGCAGCAGTTGGACAAGCTGGCGTTTGACAGCGTACGGCGGCTGGAAACAACCGGCGGCCAACTGCTGTATGCGCTGCAGGATGCGCGCGGACTTGTTCTTTATGAAGAGCTGGCGACCGGGCCGACGGTGTATCGGCTGTCGGGCTACGCGCTGAATCAGGCCCGGCCGGTATCGCCCAGAACGACGCTGGCCGGCTCGGCCGGGAGCACGGCGTATTTGCTGAATGTGCAGCCGTCGTCTGGAGCAGGCAGCCGCACGTTGCTGCTGCGTAGCGGAGGTCCGGTATGGCTTGGAGACGGGGGGCGGCTGCAGGAGCCGGGCTGGGAGCTGTTCGATGACTGGAATTTTGTCCGTTTGTCCGAAACGCACGTCGAGACGGTCGCCGTTGAACCGGCTCGCGGCTCTGCACAGGGCGCTGAGGCTGCGCCCCTCCAGCTGCGCTACGATGCGCTGGAGCTTGGCGGCGCAGCCGAGGTTGTCCGGTCGCTAAGCCTGTTGACGGGCGAGTTCGGCGAAGAACGCCGCTACTTGTCGCTTTACGATTTGCTGAATCGGACGAGCGGGGAGCAGGACGCGCTCTGGATGAAGGAGCTGCCGGAAGGCCGCTCCGTTGCCGCTGCAGGCGCAGCTGCGCCGGAGGGAGAGCTGAGCGTGCCGTTTCCGGCGCAGCCGGAAGCGACCCCCGGCGTACCGGAGGAGCTGCAGGGCGCGCTGGACGCCGTGGACCGCGCCGGCAGCGGAGAAGCGACGACGCATACGGTGCGGCGCATCGACGGGCGCTGGTACGTGCTGACCGGCAGCCGGCTGGAGGCGTGGGACCGCGAGCAGGGACTGACCCGGATTGCCGAGCTGCCGGTGTCGGTGCGCTGTACGGAGGGCAGCTATCGGACGTGCAGCACCGCGCTCGATTTTACCCGGTCGGGCGGCTATTGGTACGTGGCCGATACGTTTGGCGACCGTGTGGTCAAGGCCGATGCCGCAGGACGATTGAAGGCCGAAGCCGAGCTGCGGTTGCCGTCTGCGCTGAGCTGGAATGCTGGCGGGGAGCTGCTGGCAGAAGGACTTGGCGGACGCAGCCGGCTTTCGCGTGAGCTGACCGTGCTGGGCCATACGGCGCCGGCGCCAGCCGTCGATGCGAGCGCGCTGACGATGCAGGAGCTGCTCATTGACTCGGACAGCTATTACGAGGACGGTCGCGGGCGGCGCTGGGCGTTTCGGACCGACCGGCTGCTCGTGTGGGATGAGAAGCAGATGATGCTGCGCTCCATCTACACCGGACCGGCAAACAACGCGGCTGTTCGCGTCAGGCTGCTGCCTTACAGACAACAGTTGCTGCTTGTATATGACGACCGCATTTTGTTTTTTGACGCCAACGGAAAATGGCTCAAGCAGATGACACTGCCGCCTCCGGCGACCGGCGAGCCGCAGAGCATGGGCGATACAGGCTCCTGTGCGCTGGATGGCGGCAGCGGCGTGCTGTATATGCAACGAGGCGCGCAGGTGCTGCGGATCGATTTGGAGCAGGGCAGCGCAGCCGAATTGTTTGCGCAAACGCGCGCTTCCTTTGGCAAGCTGCTGTATGAGGCGGGCGCTTTGTACATCACGCTGCAGCCCGCCGGCGGCTATGCTGCGCCAGACGCATTGACCGAGCTGCTGCGCATCGATCCTGCCACCGCAGCGGTACAGCGTTACCGCGCCCCTGCAGGCTATCGTTCGGAAGCGCTGACGGCTGAAGCCGAGCTTGTGCTCGAAGCTCCGCGCCTTGCGGCGGGCGGCAACGGGCAGCTAACGCGGCTGCTCGTCCCGCTGCAGAGCTTGAAGTAACAGAAAACCTCCAGACCGCCATTTGGCGATTCTGGAGGTTTTGTTTTACCGGACGCTTTGGTCCCCACGGCTCGGGCCGAGGCAATGCCTGTTCAGTTATCTTCGCTGCTATCAGGTTCCGCTGCGTCTTCCGCTGTTCCGGCTGTCGACTCGGATTCCACTGCCGGAACGGATTCGACCGGCGCATGACGCCAGAACATCACCGTCAGCATCCGATCGATCCAATCCTTATCCAGCTCGCTGAGTACCACGCCGTCGAACAGCAGCTCATTTTCGCGCAAAAAACGGCGCAAATTCACCGGACTGCGGCCTTCCTCGGGCGCAGCGGGCTCCGACGCCTCCAAATAGCCGGCCATCACCATCAGTTCGGCATACGAAATATTCAGCCCTTCGGACAGCTTGGCCAGCACGTCCGGAGACGGAATGCCGCGATTGCCGTTCTCCAGCTGCGAGATATAGGCAGCCGACACGCCGGAGCGATCAGACAGCTCGCGGATGGTAAAGCCCTTGAGCTTGCGCAAGTCTCTCAATTTATCGTAGAAATACATCGAGGTCCCCCCGATCCGCGAGATGGTAAACGAAAGTTAACATTTTTATAATAACAGTTTACATTAGTGAAATCAATCACAAACGTTGCCAGGCTGTGGCGTCACTGGTCTTCACGCGTTGGAATTTCCCCGGCGCGCCGCTCTTTCCAGAACAATACGGTGAGCATGCGTTCAATCCATTCCTTGTCCTCGTCCGTCAGCAGAATACCGTCGAACAGCAGTTCATTCTCGCGCAAAAACCGCCTTAAATTCACCGGATGAACAGCCGCTTCCGCGCCTTTGGCCGGCGCTTCCAAATAACCGGCAATTTCCATCAGCTCGGCATAGCTGACGTTCAGCCCCTCAGAGAGCTTCATCAGCACTTCGGGCGAAGGCACGCCGCGATTGCCGTTCTCCAGCTGGGAAATGTAGGCCGCCGACACGCCGGAGCGCGCCGCCAGATCGCGGATCGTAAATCCGCGCAGCTTGCGCAAATCTTTTAATTTATCATAAAAATACATCGCATCCACCCCAGCATAAAACAAAAGTAAACATAAGTTAACGAATCTATAATATCAGTTAACTATAGTACTAGCAATATCCGCACAAGGGGGGCTGGGGCGTCCCTTGGCTGACTGGCGGTCGGTAAGGCGGCGGCAATAAAAAAACCGGAAGGCGCGTATCTTGCGCTTCCGGTGCTTGCCGTTGTCGAGTTGCCGCTTTGATGCCGATAACAGGCGGCGATCAGCGGGAATAGGTTTGAAAAATAACGACGGCGTTATGGCCGCCAAAGCCAAACGAGTTGGACAGGCCCGTCCGGAGTCGGGCCCGGCGCGCCGTATTCGGCACGTAGTCCAGATCGCACGCCGGATCGGGATGCTCCAGATTGATCGTTGGCGGAATCAGACCGCTCTGCAGGGTGCGAATAAGCGCCACGGCCTCGACGCCGCCGGCTGCGCCGAGCATATGCCCGAGCATCGATTTGTTGGCGCTGATCGGCACGTCGCCGGCGCGCCGTCCGAGCAGCTTTTTGATCGCCAGCGTCTCGGATAAATCGCCGGCTTCGGTGCTGGTGGCATGCGCGTTGATCGTATCGATTTCCTCCGGCGCAAGCTGGGCGTCAGCGAGCGCGTCGCGCATGGCCCGATACGCTCCTGCGCCTTCGGGATCGGTCGCCACCATATGATAGGCGTCCGATGTTGAGCCATAGCCGACGATTTCGGCATGGATGCGCGCCCCGCGCCGCTCGGCATGCTCAAGCGACTCCAGAATCAGCACGCCGGCTCCCTCGGCGGCAACGAACCCGTCCCGCTGCGCATCGAACGGGCGGCTGGCGCGCTCCGGCTCGTCGACCCGTGTCGACAGTGCCGTTGCGTTGCCGAAGCCGGCGAGCGCCAGGTCGGTCACCGTCGCTTCCGCGCCCCCGGCGATGACCGCATCCGCGCCGCCGCGTTGGATCAGCTTGAACGCCTCGCCGATCGCGTTATTGCCGGTTGCGCAAGCCGTCACCGGCGCCAGCACCGGGCCTTTGGCCCCGAACAGGATGCTCACTTGGGCAGCGGCCATGTTCGCAATCATCATCGGCACGAGGGTGGGGCTGACCCTTCCGGGGCCGCGCGCCAGCAGCGTGCGATAATTGTCCAGCATCGTTTGGATGCCGCCGATGCCGGAGCCGATGTAGACGCCGATCCGTTCCGCGTCGGCTTGGCCCATGTCGAGCGCCGCGTCGTCCAGCGCTTGGCGGGCGGCGGCGACAGCAAATTGGCAATAGCGGTCCATTCGCCGCGCTTCACGCCGGCCGACTGCGGCTTCGGCGTCAAAATCGCGGACGATGCCGGCGATATTCGTTTTATAAGCCGAGGTGTCGAAGCTGTCGATGCGGCTGACTCCTGATTGTCCGGCAACCAATCCGTTCCACAATGTGGTCGTATCGTTCCCAAGCGGAGAAATGACGCCCATTCCTGTAATGACTACGCGCTGCATAAGCTGCGGCCTCCTTCAAGCCCCGGAATCCGACGGCTTCATATCGTCTATTTGCAACTAGCATGTCACAGGATTTATCATATTACAAGTAAGCATTTATACTGGTATAAGTACTGACAGGCTAACCACACAACAGGGAGGAACGAACATGAACAGCGCAGAACGTCTGGCCGCTTTATCTGAATTTCTCACCACGCATCGCGCCCGCTTGCAGCCGGAAGCGGTAGGGCTTCCCGCTGCGGGCCGCCGTCGCACGCCCGGCTTGAGGCGCGAGGAGGTCGCGCAAATTGCCGGTGTCAGCACAACGTGGTATACGTGGCTGGAGCAGGGACGTGCCATCAAAATGTCGGCCCAGGTGCTTGATCGCATCGCCTTGGCGCTGCAGCTGAATGAGGATGAACGGCAATATTTGTTTATGCTGGCGCTGGAGCAGCCGGCGCCTACCGCTGTCGACGAGCGGGCGCCGACGGTGACACACGCCTTGCGCCGGATCATGGAGGAGCTGCGCGAATGCCCGGCGATTTTGTTCGACCGACGCTGTAATATCGTGGGCTGGAACCGGGCGGCCGCTGCCGTTTTTATCGATTTCGAGCAGGTTCCCCCGAGTGAGCGCAACATGATCTGGCTGCTGTTTACGCGCAAGGAGTTCAAGGCGCTGGCAGCGAATTGGAACGACTTCGTCAGCGGATTCCTGGCGATGTTCCGCTCCTACTACGGACAGTATGTCGGCGATGACTGGTACAGCGATTTTATTCGTTCCATCAGCGAACGAAATGCCGAATTTGACGCGCTGTGGCACCGCAACGATGTCAGCTCCGCACCCGAGGTTTCCATTGAATTCAGACACGCCAGAGCCGGCAAAATGCTGTTCGATTTGACCATGCTGCAGGTGCAGGGGCAAACGGATTTGCGCTGCAGCGTCTATACACCCGCGCCCGGCACGGACACCGGGGAAAAACTGAGCCAGCTGCAAAAAAGGCTGGGAGACAGGCTATAGCCGCGATGCAGGAGGGAATGTCCGTGGACAAAAACAGGACTGCCTTTTTTTGTCATAACATGGTATAATGAAGCGGGAAATGGGAATGCGTGTTCGTGGTGAAATAACAGCGCATCGTCCAGTTGTATAAGAATGACAGTTCGGCCATAAGCGCAAAATCAAAGCTGCTGCCGGCGGCTTTGCTTCCCGGCTTGCGAGCAGGCGTCTCCCGGCCCAGCCTTCGGCGTGCAGCGCGATCCTTCTGTTTCGTGTACGCGGCCCGCGCTTGAAACCAGCTCTCCAACCCCTGAAACGGACCCGGAAAAAGCATGATTCACAAATGTGTACTTTTGTAAACAAAATTGGTTGCAAAAGTAAAATAAAATGCTATAGTGGAAATCAGGGGAACAAAAGGAGAACAGGGGTGGGCACGGATGAGAATAGTCGCGAAGTCGCAAGATTTCATAAAGGCCAGAATTGTCAAAGGGTACACGCAGAGAGATTTGGCCAAGCGGTCGGGCCTCAGCCACGCCTATATCAGCTTGCTGGAGCGGTCGGTGAAGACGGTGGGTCCGGCGACGGCCAAGAAGCTGAGCGATTTGCTCGGCAAGGAGATGGAGGAGCTGTTCCATATCGAGTAGCCTCTATGCGCCGTAAGAAGCCTGGTGCGGCGTGCGCTTTTCCCTGACGGATCAAAGCTGTATAATGAAGAGCAAATCAATCCGTGCAGGAGGAACTATGCTTCTATTCATCCAATGGTTCCGGCGAGTTTTGAGAATGAACAGCGCCGTGCTGGTAACGGTTTCGGTCGTATTGATTGCAGCGGCTTCCTTTGCTGCGTATGCGCTGGAGCCGCAGACGTTCAAGCATCCGTTTAACGGCTTCTGGTGGGTCATGACGACGGTCACGACGGTCGGCTATGGTGATTTTTATCCGCATACGGTCCCCGGCAAAATTCTCGGCGTCGTGCTTTACTTGTTTGGCATCAGCTTGATTTCGATTATCATCAGCCGTGTGGTGGACAGCATATTCGTCTACAAGCGCAAAAAGGAGGAAGGCCGGTTGCGGTATCGGGGAGAAGGGCATTTCGTCATTATCGACTGGAGCAAGCACGCGGAATTCGCCGTGGAGGAAATATTGAACACCGATCCGAAGGCGGATATCGTATTGATTGATCAATACGAGAAAACGCCCTACGAGCATGATCGCGTGCATTACGTCCGCGGCAATCCCGTACGCAAGGAAACGCTGGACCTTGCCAATCTGGAGCAAGCCAGAGCCGTGTTCATTTTTGCCAACGAAATTACCGAATATAACAAATATGTGCGCGACGACTCGTTTGTCGACGGCAAGTCGCTGCTGACCGCCACGGCGATTGAGCGCCATTTCTCGCATATTCATACGGTCGTTGAGGTGGTGGACCGCGAGCATATTCAGAATTTCCAGCATGTCAAGGTCGACGAGTTCATTGTCAGTACGGAGACGGTGTCGAGGCTGGCCGTTCGCGCCGCCTTTAATCCTGGCGTTTCCAAAATCGTATATGAGCTGTTATCCCGCGGTCAAGGCGAGGATTTGTACGAAATTCGTCCGCGCAAGCATTGGGCCACCTATCGCGACGCGTACATGGAGCTGCTGCAGCAAGGCGCTACGTTAATCGCCGACGGGGACAAGCTCGATATCAACCGCAGGCTCGACGAGCCGATTCCCGCAACGGCAAGATTATTTGTCATTTGCGATTATGCTACCTATGCCAAGCTGTAGCGTTATTTGACGATAGCTTGTACAAAGCCGCTTGCCGCCCTTCGTTGCATGAACGCCGGGGCCAGCGGCTCTTTTGTTTTTTCGCCAGTTTGCGCGGAACCAGGATATGTCCAAGCTTTTTGGCGGCTAACGGAACCACGGAACAGGCAGCCCGGCCCGCAGCGAGTAGGACCGCCATGCGCTATTCGTATTTGACCACCTTGTTTTTGCCGGTTGTTTTGGCTTTATACATCGCTTCGTCTGCCATCTTGATCAATTTCTCGGCATCAAGTCCGCTTTTATACATACTGTAACCAACACTGACGGTAACGATCGTTTCTGTTTCAATTCGTTTGCGCACATGCTCGGCGAAAGCGGCCATGTCGACATCGGGATCGGTCACCATCGCCACGATCTCTTCGCCGCCGTATCTTCCGGCAATGCCGCAGTCCTCGCACGCTTCCTTCACAATCGCCGCCACCTGCTTGAGCGCTTCGTCGCCCATGTGATGCCCTTTCGTATCGTTCAGCTTTTTGAAGTTGTCAATATCGCTGAAAAGAATCGAGACCGGCAGCTGCCGCTGCACGTATTGCCTGACCCGCCCGTAAAAAAATTTGCGATTATACAGCCGCGTCAGTCCGTCCGTAATCGAAGATTGGTAAATCGCCTGCATCAGCTCGACCACGCGATCAAACAGCAGGAAAAACAGCAGAAAGCAGTACAGCACCGGCAGCGCAAACTCCAGAAAAGTCAAAAACGGCTGCGTATCACTGTAAATATAGGCGTTCAGCAAATGAGCGGTATGCTCGGCAAAAAACACCGTTAACGTCAACTGGTATTTGCCCTGCTGGCCGACAAAAGGCGGTATTAGATAGGAAAACACAAAGATCAGCATAAAAATATACAGCTCCAGGCCAATATCCTGCAAGAGCTGCACCTGCTGCTCCGGACCCGCATACCACTGCGGAATGTAGACATGAAGCAGGGAAATGAGCAGGCCGAGCCCGATCAAGCCGTAGAACAGCCAATAATGCCGGCGGCGCGTCCGGTTATAGAGCTGGAACACACCCATTTGCACCAGCACAAAGGATACGATTTTCAAAATGACCACCGTATAAGCCGTTACGCTATGGTAAGCCTCGACTTTAACATACAGCCGCAGCCCATAGTAGGCGGCAAGAAATACGAGCGCTACTGTAATCGACAAATAGCCTTTTTTGCGGCGGCTTGCATACAGCCTGAGCGACATGACCAGCATCAGCGCGATTATGACGAGAGCGGCGGCACAGCCCAGCAACGGGCCGTTCCCGCCATTAAACAAGTAGGTCATCGGGCAGCTTCCTCCATCATTCGACAATCGTTCTTTCATTATATGACAAAAAACGGCGTGCGCATAGAAACGGATTGATTTGGGCATACTGTTCTCTTTTCTATTCCAGCCGCACCAGTTACAATAAGAAGGAAGGTGAACGAATCAGAGAGGGGCTTTGCCGTGAACATCCTGCAAGCATTGTTTTTTCCCCCGGAGCAGCCGGGAGGGGTTTCGTCGATGGTGCCCTACATACTGGAACGTTTTCATAAAAAGGGCTGGCAAATGGAGCTGTTTTCCCTGCCCAAGCGTATTCGCGGGAAGGGGACGGAGGAAGTCGAATTCTCCACCTTCGACTGGCGCGCTTTTGCCGGCAATCCGATCGTCGATAAATATATTCAAACCTATAAGGACTACGTCTGGTGGACGAAGCTGCGTCTGACCAAGCCGTTTCATTTGATTCACGCCCATCATCCGATTGCCGGTCTGGCGATGAAGGAAGCGTTCCCGGATACGCCGGTCATTATGACCGTACACTCCAGCTTCGAACGGGAGCTGATGCTGAACGGCCGCATTCAGGAGAACGGGCCCGAACATCAATTTCTGACCGCGTTATATGGGGAGCTGGAAGCGAAGGTCGAGCAGCTTTTGACCGTGTCCAACTCCTTTAAGCATTATTTGGCCGATTACGTGCAGGATGCCGAGCGGATTGGCGTCATTCCGAACGGTTTTGACGAAAAGCGCTTTCGTCCGGTTTCTCATGAAAACAAGGTGCCGCAGCTGATTACCGTGTGCCGGCTCGTGCCGGCCAAAGGTCTCGACACGCTGCTGCTCGCTTGCGCCGAGCTGAAACGACGCGGTCATTCGTTCGTGCTGCACATTATCGGCGACGGACCCAGCCGTGAGGAATTGGAGCAGATCGCGGTTCGCGAGCAGATTTATGAAGATACGATTTTTTACGGCTATATGCTGCATCCAGAGGAGTTCATGCCGTTTTTTGATATTTTTGTGCTGCCGTCGCGGGCCGAGGCGTTTGGTTCGGTGTTTGCTGAAGCGGCCTTGTGCTGGCTGGCGCTGATCGGCACGAATGTAGGCGGCATTGCCGAGCAGATCGAACACGGTCATAACGGACTACTGGTGCCGGTCGGCGACGCGCATGCGCTTTGTCTGGCGCTGGAAAAGGTAATTATCGATCCGTCGTATCGCTACAATATGGCGCGGGCGGCTTGGGACAAGGCGAAAAAAACGTATTCCCTGAACCGCGTGCTCAATCAGCTCAAGCATGTGTACGAGGCTTATCAATAAGCGTGGCGCAGCCCAAGGAGAGTGAACGTCAGCCATGTTACCGCTAAGGTTTTTGCATGCAGCCGATCTGCATCTGGACAGTCCGTTTAAAGGAATGGCAACGCTGCCTGAGCCGATTCGCGAGCGGGTGCGCGAAGCGACCTTCGATGCGCTGCGCGCGCTGGTGACGCTTGCGGAACGCGAGCGTGTCGACTTCGTCGTGGTCAGCGGCGATGTATACGATTTGTCCGATCGCTCCCTGCGCGCCCAAATCCGCTTCCAGCGCGCGCTGGAGCGACTGGCGGCGGCTCACATTCCCGTTTATGTCATACACGGCAACCACGACCCTGAGGACGGCCGCGCGGCGCAGCTGAATTGGCCGCAGGCTGTCCATTTTTTTGCCTCCGACCGGGTGGAGACCGTTGCTGTCGAAAAGCCGGGGCGCGGCGTGATTGCTCATGTCCACGGCATTTCCTATAAAACGGCGGCTGTCCACGACAATCTGGCGCTGCGCTTCCGCGGCGCCGATCCGGGCGTGTGCCAGATTGCGCTGCTGCATACGAATGTCGACGGCGACCCTGCCCACGGCAACTACGCGCCGTGCACGCGCCGCGATTTGCTGGATCGCGGCATCGATTACTGGGCGCTTGGGCATGTCCACACCCGGCAGGTGCTGTGCGATCAGCCGGCCATCGTCTACCCGGGCAATATTCAGGGGCGCAGCGTGCGCGAAACCGGCCCGCGCGGCTGCTACATCGTCGAGATCGACGAGACGGGACGAGCCGACTTGCAATTCCATGCGCTGGATGCCGTGCGCTGGTATCAGGAAACGCTGTCTGTGCAAGGACTGGGCACCGAGCAGCAACTGAAGGATGCGCTGCTGGGCCGCTTGGAGCAGGTAAGGGAGCAGGCAGATGGCAGGTCCGCAGTGGTGCGGATCGTGCTGGAAGGCAGATCGGCGGTTGGACGCTTGCTGCGCAGAGGACGAGCCTTGGAGGAATTAACGGCCGAGCTGCGCGAAGGCGAAGCCGATCGCAGCCGCTTCGTCTGGCTGGAATCGATCGACGATCGCTCGCGCAGCGAGCTGGATTGGGAGGCGCTGCAGCAGGAAGCGAGCTTTCTCGGCGATTTGCTGCGCTTGTCCGGGCACTTGCAGCAGGATGATGAGGCGCTGCGGGCGTTTGCAGCAGAGGCGCTGGCAGCGCTGGACAGCTTGCCCTCCGTCGCGGGACGGCCGCACGCTGCCGGAGATGAGCAGTTGCGCGAATGGCTGCGCGCTGCCGAAGAGCTGGCCGCCGATTTGCTGGCCGGGGAAGGAGGGAAGGACGCATGAATATCGTCGCGATTGAAGTAGCCGGCTTCGGTGCGCTGCGCGAACGCAGCTGGTCGCTGGAAAGCGGGCTTACCGTGCTGTACGGGCCCAATGAAGCGGGCAAAAGCACGCTGATGAGCTTTATCCGCGCCGTGCTGTTCGGCTTTCCTTCACGCATGAAGCCGGCCGAGCGCTATGAGCCGGCAGGCGGCGCGCACGGCGGCGCTTTGGTGCTGCTCGACGAGTCCGGCCGCCGGATTCGCGTCGAGCGTTACGACGGAGCCGCTGCCGGAATGGCCGGAGTGCGCCACCCCTCGGCAGGCACGGTCAAGGTGACGCTCGAAGACGGCACGACCGGCGGCGAGGAACTGCTGCGCGCGCTGCTCGGCGGCTTGTCGGCCGAGCTGTTCCGCAGCCTGTTTGCTTTTGGACTCGGCGAGCTGCAGGAGCTGGGCACGCTGCAGGCCGGGGAGCTGAGCGGCTATATTTACAGCGCCGGTCTGGGCGTCAGCGGAACGACGATCCGGGAAGCCGAGCGCAAGCTGGCAGCGCAAGCAGACAGCTTGTACAAGCCGCGCGGCCGCAATCAGGAAATCGCCGTTCTGGTGCGCGAGCTGGACGAGACCGAACGGCTGCTTCGCCAGCCCCGTCAGCAGTCCGCTGCTTACGACAGCCTGCAGGCCGAAAGACGCGGCCTTGAGCTGCGTGTCGCCAAGCTTCGCGAGCGGCAGCGCACGCTGCAGCGCCAGTTGGACAAGCTCGAACTGACGGCGCGGGCGCGCAGCACGTGGGTGCGCTTCAAAGGCGTGAGCCGCGAGCTGGAGACATTGCCCGAGCTGCCGAATTTTCCCGACGAAGCGCTTGCCCGGCTGAATCACCTCGAGGATGAGCTGGAGCGGGCCGCAGCCGCCTGCGAAACGCTCGCGCTGAAGCAGCGCAGCTTAGCCGATAGCCTGGCCCGCCTGGCCGGAGCGGCTGCGGAGAGCGAGCTGGGTTTGCCCGTTGCGATGTCGGGAGTTTGGAATGAGCGGAAGTTGGAGGAAGGCGAGCTTGGGGCGGAGAGAAAGCAGAAGCCGCAGGAGGGCGAGTCTGGGCCGGAGGGTGAGCAGAAGCCTCTGGAGGATGAGCTTGGGGCGGAGAGTGAGCAGGAGCCGCAGGAGGGCGAGTCTGGGGCGGAGAGTGAGCAGAAGCCTCTGGAGGATGAGCTTGGGGCGGAGAGTGAGCAGAAGCCTCTGGAGGGCGAGTCTGGAACTGAGAGTGAGCAGAAGCCGCAGGAGGATGAGCTTGGGGAAGAGAGAAAGCAGGAGCCGTTAGAAGGCGAGTCTGGTGCGGAGAGTGAGCAGAAGCCGCAGGAGGACAAGCTTGGAGCGGAGAGAAAGCAGGAGCCGTTAGAAGGCGAGTCTGGAACTGAGAGTGAGCATAAGCCGCAGGAGGACAAGCTTGGAGCGGAGAGAAAATCGAAGCTGCGTGAAGGCGAGTCTGAAGTGAGGCAAGCGGGGTTTTCGGGTCTAGTGGTTTCTGATGTTGTTGTTACGGCGGCAGATGTACGCGCGAGCGATTCGCAGGCAAAAGCTGCGCTGGAAAAATTGCTCGATGAGCTGCCTGTCTATACTGACAAACGCAGGGAGCTGCTGGAAAATGGAGCAGAGCTGGCGCAAGCGAGGCTGCTGACCGGACGGCTGTTGGAGCAAATCGATGCAAGCTGGAGCGAGACAACGTTAGCTGCATTCCCTGTATCCATTGCGTTGCGTGAAGAAATTCGCTCGTTCAAGGAAGCGTTTGCCGGGCTCCATGCCGAGGAGCAGCGGCTGAATGCTGAGCGCGAGCATTTGCGTCTGCAGGCGGTCAGGCTGGACGACAGCGTGCGGACGCTGGAGCTTGATCTGGCGCGATTAACGGCGGCAGAGTCGGCGAACGCGGATGTTGGCGGCCAAGCGGACATCGTTGCCGGAGCGGGCCAGCGCGCGGAGAACGCCGATGCGAGCGGTCAAGCGGGCGACGGCGTGTACGGCGCGGCTGCCGGGACGGGACGCGGAGGCGACGCGCTGCGGCGGGCGCTGCAAGACGCGGAAGCGGCCGGGCAACGAGCCGACGAAGCGGCTGCGCTCGTGCGCCAGCTGACGCGCGAGCACGCGCGTTGGCGGCTGCTGAGCAAGGACGTCGAGCACGCCCGCGAGCGGGCGGACGAGCGTCAGCGCCAGCAGGCGCAATGGGCCGAGGCCGAAGCGCTCGGCCGGCAAGTCGCCGCGAGCCGTCGCCTGCGGCTCGCGCTGCTGACCGCGCTGGCCGGGCTGCTGCTGGCCGCGTGGCTGCTCTGGCAGGGCGCTGTGCCCGCCGCTGCCATCGCCGGCGCCGTGATGATCGTCATCGCGATCATCCTCGGCGCCCCGGGCGCGGGCGAAGCCCGGCGCGCCCGCAAGGCCGGCGTGCGCTTCGCCGGCACGCCGGAGCCGCCGCCCGCCCCCGGCACGCGGGCGGCAAGAGCAGCGGCGCGCGCCCCCGGCGCGCCGTTAGCGGCGGCGCCTGCGGGAGCGCCGCGGGGCGCTTCGCCCCTCGTCGGGGGCGAAGCGGAGGAGGCCGCGCGCGATGAAGGCGCGGCTGCGCGTCTGGAGGCTCAGCTCGCCGAGCTGGAGCAGAGCCTCCAGACCAAGCTGGAGCGCCTGCTCGGCGGGCGCTCCGAAGCAGCGGCGGCGCTGGGCGATGCCGGCGCGGTGCTGCGCAGCTCCGCCGCGGGTTACGATGCGGCCGCCAGCCGCACCAACGCGCCGGCCGGAGCAGCAGCCTTCGCGCCTGATCGCGGTCCTGCCGCTGCCGGGCGCATGCCCGCCTCGCTGCTTGCCGAGCTTGACAGCCTGCTGGAGCGGCTGCAGCTCGAAGTGGAGCATGGGCGTGAGCGGCGCGCCGAGCTGCGGGCCAAACGCGACAAGCTGCGCGAGGCGCAAGCGATCAGGGAAGCGCACAGAGCGCAGGAGGCGCAGCTGGCTGCTGCCGGACGAAGGCAGGAGCTGGCGCTTGCCGAGCTGCATGCGGGCTGGCAGGCTTGGCTGGGCGACCATCAGCTCAGCAGGGGACTGTCGCCGGATGCGGCGCTGGAGACGGCGCAGGCGGCCGAACGCGCTCAAGAGCAGCTGCGTCAGCAGCGCCGTCTGGAGGCACGGTGCGCGCGTCTGGGCAGCGACATTGCCGAGTACGAAGATGCGGTCGCAGCGTGGCTCGGCGAAGCGGCACGCGCTGAACCGGCTGCTGCGTTGCGGCGCTGGAAGGAGCAGCGGCAGGAGGCGGAGCGCATCGAAGAGGAGCGGCGCGGACTGCAGCAGCGGCTTGCCGAGCTGGAGCAGGAGCGCGAAGCTGCCGATGCGCATGCTGCGCGTGTGCAAAGCCGGCTTGAAGCGCTGCTGCGCGAGGCGTCTGCGGCCAGCGGCGAGCAGCTGCGTCATTTGCATCGGCGGCAGGAGCAGCGCGGCAAGCTGCTGGAGGATCACAAGCTGCTGGCTGAGGCGCTGGAGTCGCTCGTCGGTGCAGCGGCGCTGCCTGAACTAACGGAGCTGCTGGAAAGCAGCGGCGAAGACGAGCTTGAAGGAAGCCGGCGCAATCTGGAGCAGCAGCTGCAGCAGGCGGCTGAGGAAGAAGACGCGCTGCGCGAGCAAGCCGGAAGGCTGCTCGGCGAGGTCGAAAAGCTGGAGCAAGGGCGCGAGCTCGCCGACCGGCTGCTGCAGGCCGAGGCGCAGCGGACGGCGCTTTCCGCGCTCGTCGGGAAATATGCGGTGGCTTCCTTTGCCACTGCGTTAATTCGCAAGGCGCAAGAGGTGTACGAGCGCGAGCGGCAGCCGGGCGTTTTGCAACGGGCTTCGGGATATTTCAGCGCCATGACGGATGGACGGTTCGTTCGGGTAAAAGCTCCGTTTGGCCAGCAGCGTCTGGTGGCCGTCCGCGCAGGCGAGGAAGCGGTCGAGACGGAAAAGCTGAGCCGGGGCACGGCCGAGCAGCTGTATCTGGCGATGCGGCTGGCGCTGGCTGAAGAATATGCGGGTAAAGCGGTGCTGCCGCTGGTGTTGGACGACATCCTCGTTAATTTCGATGACGGGCGAATGGAGAGCTGCTTGCGGGTTTTGAACGATTTTAGCGCCAGACATCAGGTACTGCTGTTTACGTGCCATGCTCACGTCCGTGAAGCGGTGCGCAAGCTGTGTCCGGGGCAAGGCGTAATCGAGTTGTAGCAATCAACGGAGGAGATGCATCATGGAATCGGGATCGGGATCGGGGAAAAAAGAGCAGCGGGAGATTACATACCGGGTCGGCTGGCGCAAGGAACGCATCGAGCAGCGCGGCACGAACAGTTCGGGCGTTTCTGAACCGTATAGCCCGTTTGCCGATGAACTGGAGCAGGCGCAGCGTAAGCTGCGCCTGCTGTGGCGGCCCGCGCCTGCGCTGCCGGAAGCGGCGTTGTTGCCGCTGCTGGTCGCTTTGCCGGTCTTGCTGTTTGTGCTGACTGTGCTGCTGGTTTACGGCTTGCGCAGCGGGTAGAGACGTACAGGGTCTGTAGGTGTTGGCCTGAGCAGGCGCAGCGGATCAGCGCATCCGGTTTTAAACCCGCTTGCTTTAGAAGTCCGGTGAACAAGTGGCCGGAGAGTCGAGAAGGAGTTGGAACAGCGTCAGCGGTCGCCTTTGTCGACGGATTTTCACCCCAAACGGGGTCATTCCACCGGAGAATCCGGCTACAACAGCGAGTGGAAACCGCTATCGACCGGAGGACACTGGTTTTTCACCGGATTTCTAACGCTCTCAACCCGCCTGAACACGTATAGTGCCTGCCTTGAGCGAATGCGGCTGGACGTGCTTTTTTTCATAATAGTTTCGGTACATTAAACAGGAGGGAATCTCATGAATGTGGCATTAGCGGTGTTTGGCGGCGTACTCGGTCTGGGCATGACGGGCGTCGCTGTATATTCGGTATGGATGATTCGCCAATTGTGGCAGCAGCAGGCGGCGTCGCCGCACGCGGTCAGCCAGCAGGAAATCGCTGCGGCATACTTGTCCAGGTGGACGCTGCTGGATTACGGCGCGGTCGGCCTGTTTGTCGTCGGTTTGCTGCTGCTGCTCGCCGATTTGCTGGCGGTGCTGCGGGACCGCGCGGCTTTCCCCGATTATCATTTCGCGTATTTGCTGTGCGGGATCATCATTTCGGTGATGAGCATGCTACTGCTGGGCATCCGGCTGTTCGTGGTCATCGGGCTGGCGAAAAGCGGCGTTCTAAAGCGCCCTGTTGCGCCAGACCATCAAAACGAGCCAAGCCATGCTGATTAAGCCAAATACCGGATACAGCGCCGACAGCAGCGCTTTAAAGCCGATCTGGCTGACCAGATAGCTTAGCGCAAGGATAATCAGCACGATCACCTTCATCGGCAGTCGGGTCCGCTGCTGAAGCTGCAAGGCAAGCCCGTAGGCGTCAGCGATATAGGTCGTAAAAATTTCGCCGTAAATCACCAGCAGGTAGGCGATTTGCGGTACGGAGCCGAGTCGGTTCATAATATGGCCCATCGGGATTTCAAATTGGGCGATGCCGGGCATTTGCGCCGACAAGGCGTAATGTGCCGAGAGCAGCAGGACGCCAATGCCGGCTCCGCCGAGCAGGCCGCCCCAGAACAGCACCGATTTGCTCTCAACGGAAGCGCCCATCGGCACGAGTACGGCTTGGGCCATTGCAAGGTTGAAGGCGGTGTACAGCAGCGGGGCGAACCAGATCCGGCCCGGCGACAGGTCGGTCGTCAGGCGCAGCCAGTTGCCGGAGCCCGGCGAATGCCACGTGTATACGACGATGACGATGCTGAACAGCAGCATGATCGGGACGACGATGGAATTGACGGTCATGATCGCTTGAATGCCGCGCGAGATGACCAGATAGGCCAACACAAGCGTAACCAGAAGTCCGGTCTGATAGCTCAAATGGAGCTGCTCGCGGAAAACGGTGCCGCCGCCGGCCAACATGACGGTGGTAATGCCGAACAAGACGATCATCGTGAACAGGCTGATCCATTTGCCGGCCCGTTCGCCGAACAGCACCTTGTTCAAATCCTCGTAGGAGCCGGCTTTCAGCTCGCGGGCCATCAGCATCAGCTTGATGCCCAGCCAGACGAACAGGATGCTGGAGAGTGCAATCGTCAGCGTAGCCATCCACCCGTAGCGGGTAAAAAATTGCAGGATTTCCTGACCGGAAGCGAAACCGGCCCCGACAATCGTGCCGATATAGGTGAAGGCGACCCGGACAATTTGTGCACCTTTGTTCATTTGTTGCCCCACTCCCCTCCTTTTGATATAGTACAAGGTATGCGAGGAAGTCAGGATTATTCAAGTGCAGGAGTGTGTTCGCGTGCAGCAGGCTTTTTTCCATTTTATAGAACAGTTCGGCTACTTGGCGATTTTTGCGTTGTTTGCGGCGGGGATTGTTGGCGTCCCGGTTCCGGATGAGACGATGCTGACCGTGGTCGGTTCCTGGACGGCCCCCGGAGGGCCGTTTACGTTTACCAAGGCGCTGATGTGCGTCTATGCAGGCACCATGACCGGCATGGTGGTCAGCTACGCGCTCGGGCATCGTGTGGGCAAGCCATTTTTATATCGCTTCGGCAAGTGGGTCAAGCTGACGCCAAGCCGCCTGGAGCGGGCGGAGCGCTGGTTTCACAAATACGGGCTGTGGACGGTGTTTTTTGGCTATTTTGTCCCTGGCTTGCGTCATCTGACGTGTTATTTGTCGGGCATGAGCGGCGTGAAATTTTATAAATATGTGTTGTATGCAGGCACAGGGGCGCTGCTGTGGTGTACGAGCTTTTTGGTGCTCGGCCATTTCATCGGCCGCAACTTGGAGAGCATGCTGCATATGCTGCACGGCTATATCGGTATGAGCGTCGCGGCTGTCGCGGTGCTGGCCGGGCTTGTTCTGTGGCTGCTGCTGCGCTTTCGCAAACGCACGATTTGATCGCGCAGCTGCGAAAGCCCGGTTTGAGTGACGGCGCGCACGGCAAGTAGATAACGAGAAAAGCGGTCAGGCGGGCTTGAAGCCCTTTTTTTGTTTGTGCACCCGCAGGTGGAAAAGCGGACTAGACGCACAATCAGACATCGCTACTCAGGCATAAAAATAGACCGCAGGCAGCTTCCGCTCAGGAAGCGCTGCGGTCTTTC
Organism: Paenibacillus athensensis; assembly: GCF_004514475.2. Classification (GTDB taxonomy): domain Bacteria; phylum Bacillota; class Bacilli; order Paenibacillales; family NBRC-103111; genus Paenibacillus_AL; species Paenibacillus_AL athensensis. The sequence continues at coordinate 362,010 of NZ_MYFO02000004.1, forward strand.
GCGTTTGTTAACGGTCGGCGAACAGCTTGATGGATTGAATCGTGTCCGATTTCGGATCGAGGTCCAGCTTGAGCACCGTGCCCTGAGCTTTGTAGGACAGCACGTATTCGGTGCGGGTATCGGGCTTGCCGAGCACGGCGACAGCGTCGTCGGTCGTTTGTCCGAGCCGGAGGCCGCCAAGGCCGGGATCGATGTCGCCCGAGCTGATATCGACGAATTCGAGCGCCCCGCCGCTGCGGAAGCCGACGGAAAAATCGGCGTATTCATATACGGTAATGGCTGCTTCATTGTCGTCTTCGTCCATGATGAATTGATTTTTGCTTTTGCCGAAGCGCTTGAGCACGGTGTCTTTCGACGTTCCGAGCGTCAGGCCCATCAGGGTAGGCTTCTCCTGCTTGTAGGCGTCTTCTGCGTTTACCTTGGGCTTGGGCGCCTGTTTGCCGGCTGTTCCCGGCGTACCGCTTTTGGGTTCGCTGCCGGCGGCTTCATTGGACGATACCTGGGCTTCATGTCCGGTATCCTCCGGCGTAGCGGTCGGCAGAGCTGTCGGCGACGGGGCCGTATCGGCAGTCGCTTGCGGCGTCGGACTGGGTGAAGCGGCCAAGCCCGGCGACGGCGAAGCCGGTGAAGCGGTCCGAATCGATGACTTCTCACAGCCTGTTAAAAGCGCGGCCGTCAGCACGATGGACATGGAGCCGAACAGGACATATTGGGAGAACTTCTTCATGGTCATCGATCCTCTCTGTTCCGAATAAACGTTGGTAAAAAGCAACATTACTAATCATAAGGCTTCCGTGCCCGCGACTCAACGGTGAAAAGTGGCCGAAAGCAGGCAAATTTCGTGAAAATAGGTCATTTTCATTTTCAAAACGCTGTTTTCATGGCAAAGGTAAACCTTTCATGTTCTTTCATGAGTATAGACAGCTTCGAAAGCCGAAAAGTTGCACCTTCAGAGGCGATCTATGAAAATTGGGACTTGAAACCTACTTTGCCAATGTGGTAATTTTACTCATAATACATAGAGTGGAGGGAACGCTATGGAACTGTTAAAGCAGCGGATCTTGGAGGTTGGCGTCATCGTATCGGACCAGGTGCTGAAGCTGGACGCCATCTTGAATCATCAGGTCGATCCGACGCTGATTGTAGAGATGGGCAAGGAGTTCGCCCGTCTGTTCCGCGAGGCCAAGCCCGACAAGGTGCTGACGGTGGAATCGTCCGGCATTCCGATCGCTTTCGCGACCGCGCTGCAACTCGGCGTACCGATGGTGTTCGCCCGGCGCAAAAAAACGGTGACGATGGATCAGGACACCTACAGCGAGCGCGTTCCGTCATTTACAAAAGGCATTGTGACCGATATTATGGTGTCGGCACATTTACTTAACAAAGGCGAGCGCATTCTGCTGATCGACGATTTTATTGCCAATGGCGATGCGGCCCGCGGCTTGATCCGGATTATTGAAAAAGCCGAAGCGGAGCTGGTCGGCGTCGGTATCGCCGTCGAGAAGATGTTCCAGGCCGGAGGCCGTTCGCTGCGCGAGCGCGACATCCGCGTAGAATCGCTGGCCCGGATCGCTTCGCTGGCGGACGGACAGATCCGCTTCGAGTGATGTCTGATTTTTCATTTGCAGGGTGCCTTCCCTGAAAGCGATTTATCCATTATAATGGGGATATGGGAAGAGAGGAGGCTGACATCTATGGGCATTGAGAATGTATCGCCTGAATATTTCGCAACCAAATTGGCAGAAGCCAAGAATCATTTCGAACGGGCTCTCGATTGTAAACATACGGAATTCGACGATCTGTACCCTTATATGATTGAACATCCGCAATTTTTCTGGTACAAACGTTACGTCGCTTGGTCGGAGCTGCTCACAGTCGTGAAGCTTTGCACGGAGCTTTCAATCGCATGGGAAGAGCAATTCTCCCAGCAGCAGGTCGAGTATATCAAAAAACGTGTGATGTCGAGCAAAGTGCTGGATTTCTGGTTTGAGACGAACGATTCCAAAGTCAGCTAACGAATCCGCCGCGGCCCCGAGGCTGCGTCCTACCTTGAAAGACCCGGAAGATGGTTTCCGGGTCTTTTTGTTGTTGGGCGTGGGCGAGCAGGCTGCGGGCGGGATGAAGCGGGCAAAAGCTGTGGCGAGGGTCGGGCTAATGACAATGAATCGCGGCCCGTTCTTAACGTCAGCCGTCGTTTTTATCCGTCGCCCCTATCCGTCGCCGCTTGGCGGCTTGTTGGAGCGGGATCGCTTTATCGTGCATGGAAACGAACATGAAACATGGGGCAATTGGTGCCGGGAAGACCGGGTGTTTGTTAGGATGGCGGTTTTTCGTGTATGCTAGAAAAAAGGATTTGCGAAAAGGAGGGGCGTTATGATCAGCGATGAGCAGTTGGATGCGTTGCGTGTGGAGGGGACGTTTTTGCGTGTCGTGCGCGACGTCAACCCGGAGAATGATGTCCGCGGCTACGTGGTTGCGTGGGATGACGAAAGCGTGCTGATCCGCAAGCGCAGCCGTAAGGTGGTCAAGCTGCGCCGCAGCTATGTCTACCAGCCGTATACGGAGCCAAGACCTGCGGAGTTCACGCTGCCTGCAGCGGGCGGAGAGCTGGAGCAGGCGGACGGCGAATAGACGGCCTGCAGGCGTTTAAACCGTGCAGTAGCGACTGGCTTGGGAGAATGGCTGGGAGCCCCTAAAAGGTGCGAACTTAGTGAATGTTCCTGCAAGCATGGCAGCGGATGTGTGGCTTGAAGCCGGGCAGGTGCGAAAGGCAGGAGTGAAAGGCGGATGCGAATGGCAGGTGCAAATAAAGCTGTGATTCAGCAATTTCACGTGCAGCAGCCAACGCGTTTAGCACCTTAGCATCCGATGGGAAACGCGCCTTGCCACGAAGTTCAAAAGCCGTTGTCGGAACGAATGAGACAAGCTGTTGCAGCAAAACGGAGCAGAGGAGGAAGCTAAGATGGAACCGATCGCAGCCTGCGTATCCGGCGTAGTCTGGAGCCGCGTGGAATCGCAGCGCGGCGCTTATTTGCTGTGGCGCAGCGCGGAGCCGCTGCGCACGCTCAACACATCTCCGTGGGGCGGAGGCTTCGGCTACCACACCTGCCTGATCAATCGGCAGGTGGACAAGTCGTATGCGGCCGAAGACCCGCTGGCGGAGATGGAGCTGTTCCTGCGGCGCGAGGAGCTGCCGCCGCAGGACACCGCCGGGCTGCTGACCGCAGCCCGGGTGCGCGACGCGGGCCGACTGGCGCTGACGGCCCGCGCAGATGATGGCGGCGACATGGCCATCGCCGCCGCCGAGCCTGCCGCGCCGCTGCTTGCGGGCGCGGGCGGTGGAGCCGCCGCTATCCGCGAGCGCGGCGGCTTGACGGTCGAGGCCTGGGCAACGGCCGGCCTCGGCAACAAAGCGCGGGCGGGCCTGACGCTGCCCGCAGCCGCGCTGTATCCCGGCACGATTAATATTATCGTGCTGACGAATGCGCAGCTGACCGACGCGGCAATGGCGAATGCGGTGATCACCGCAACGGAGGCCAAAGCGGCGGCGCTGCAAGAGCTGGCCGTGCGCGTGGCGGCGCACGGCGCACAACCGGCGGCGTCCGGCTTGCCCGCAGACGCCGCCCTGCCGCTGGCGACCGGCACAACGACGGACGCCGTGCTGATTGCCGCCACGGAGCGCGGGCGGCTGTGCAGCTATGCCGGGACTGCGACGCGGCTCGGCTATATGATCGGACGGACCGTATACGAGTCCGTCCTGGAAGCGGCGCGGCGCTGGACGCCGCCGGACGAGGCGGGCGCAGGATAATCCGGCCGCGCAGGCGACAGCCCCGGCGGCAGGCAGGGGCGGAGTCGGTTTTTATGCGGTTGAAGGAAAATCGCGCAGCTACGTTCTCCGAAAAATACCGTACGCCGCTGCAGCCGTAACGCCATCGGCGACGATTTCATCGTCAACGCCGCTGCTCTGGCTTTCGGCATTGGCCGGGTCGTGGACGATGCCTTCGGCCTCGCCTTCCGTCAGGTCGCGCGTATTGCCCGTATATTTGGGCTCCAGCGCATCAATTTCTTTTTGCTTCATGGGTCTGACCTCCTTTTTTCCATAAGGTGTGCTGCATCCTGAACGTTTATACGAAGCAACAAAAAATCATTTGACTGGAATAATCATGCGTGATATATTAAATCTTGTCGCTGCCAAGCTTTGAGCTTTGCAGAAGGCAACACTTGCGGTCGTGGCGGAATTGGCAGACGCGCACGGTTCAGGTTGTGCGGTCATGGCGGAATTGGCAGACGCGCTGGCTTCAGGTGCCAGTGGTAGCAATACCGTGGAGGTTCGAGTCCTCTTGACCGCACCACCCTAACAATTAACGAGCTCTTGAATTTGTCCTTGTGACGATTCAGGAGCTTTTTGCATGATTGGGATTTGTAAAGTGTTGCTCATGACCTGTGCCGACGAAATCTTTGAACTGTAGTCAAGATGAGCATAAATGTTAGCCGTCGTGGAGTAATGGCTATGCCCAAGCCATTCTTGAATGTCCTTCATATTAACGCCATTTGCCAGCAATAAGCTGGCGCAGCTATGCCGAAGATCGTGAAAGCGAATCCTTCTCAAATTATGCTTCTCTAGCACAATCGGGAAGTGCTGCGTAATATACCCCGGTTTTATCAATTGCCCTAGCTTATCTACATAGATATAGTCTTTGTAGTCATTGGAGTACGAACTTTTGTAGAGCGCCTGATTTCGCTGCTGTTCCTCCAGTAATCGCAAAAGCAATTCCTGAAACGCCGGGACGAGGGGAAGGGTGCGACGACTGGATTTATTTTTGGCCCGGTCCTTTGCGATTGTGATTTGTTTGCCCTCATAGGAAACAGGAATGACGGTGTGCTGGATGGTAAGTGTCTGGTTCTGAAAGTTGATCGCCTGCCATTTGAGCCCTACAATCTCGCCGCGCCGTAAACCATAAAAAGCGGCCAGTAGGACGGCAAGCTCGACTGGATCGCCTTTTACTGCCTCGAATAACTCCTGAAGCTCTTGATCGTTGTAGAAGCTTCCTACAAAATGGTTCTTTTTTGGGCGCTCAACTTTATCAGCCGGATTGGTTAAAATCATATCCATTTTAAGTGCGTGTTGCAGAGCTTGACGGATATAGGCATGAAAGTGTTGTACGGTACTTGTAGAAAGCTTGAACTCCTTTAACATGTGCTGGTAAAAATCATGCAAGTGCTTGGGTTGTATCTCCAGCAGTCGAAATCCTTTTTCACGAAAGTAAGGGACGATTCGGCCTTTGACCCCAAAGGTGTACGCGGCATGAGTAGTGACTTCGACTCGATGCTTCATCATTTCCAGCCATTCCAACATGAAATCGCTGAAAAGAACACCGGCTGGACCGTCCGCATCTGGAGGGGCTTCCTTCTCAATCGACGGCGTTATTTCCTCGACAATCATTTCAGAAGGAATTTCAAAGCTCTTGCGTGCGTCTTGCAGCATACTTTCTGCTTTCTTCTTGTTTCCCTTTGTCGGTAGCCCTGTTGCAATCCATTTAGTTCTCCGCTTTCCCTCTTCGTCTTTGTAGTTCAGAACGATATAATAATTCCCTTTCTTTTCTTGCAGATGGCCTGCTACCATCGTAATCCCTCCCAGGATAGCAGCCCGGCTTCCTACCATCGACACTTTAATGATAACAGGCATAGAAAGAATAGTTCAATGCTGTAAAGCGTCATAGTCAAGTGGAGTGCCGGGGATCATAATTTCCCGTAAATAATGGATGATGCTCAGCTTCGGGATTCTGTAGAAGCGCCCGATGCGAAAGTGGGCGATGCGCCCTGATTGGAGTAATTTGCGGCCCGTTTTGGTACTAATGCCGCCTAACATGGTACACATTTGCTCGACGTTTACGACATCGGGCATGGTCTGAAAAAGAAGTTGGTAAGGATCAGGTTCGAGAACTGGTTGATTTTGATTGTGTGGCATGGGCGAACTCCTTATTCAACATAATTCGATTGAGAAGAGGTTCTGAAATATCCTTCTACTATCCGTTTCATTTTTTTGGGGAAATCGGACACTTCCGAGAAAAATAATTTACTTTATACGCTGAAAACAGAATGAGCGGAGTTCATGTCTGCTGTGAAATTCTGGGGAATGTGCGGTGGGCAATAGAGGAAATGAAAGACTTTGTAAACCTGATCTCGAAGGAGGACTCGCACTTGCGCGAATGCTATGAAATGATCATTGTCCTAAAACACTAGAGCATATCTTCTATTAAAGAGTTTTTCAAACATACGGAAAGGATGCAGTTACACACAATAATTTGCGGCAGCTCCAAGCTCTATGAAGAGTTTGATGCTGCCGCTTTTATTTTCATAAATATTTTTGTGAGAGAAGGGTCCGGTTTGACTTCAAATATGAAACGGATGGTAGAGGGGATGTCCCTCGACCGTTCTTTGACAATAACATAACCTCTCATCCGGTACGTTCCCCGCATGCCTGAAAGGGAAAGCCATTTTGCAGGTACGCCACGACCATCCTTTATTTTGGGTGCGAGCGATCATTACCTGTGCAAAAATAAATGATGGTATCATTTAGGCGATAATCCATGCGGAGGGATAATGATACTTCCGTCTAGCCACAGTTATCGCAATGGGGGCGGCTTGCAGTGATCCTGGAAGGGGCGACAGCCTATGTGGACGGTTAACCGCCGTTCGCTGGATGAGTTTATTTTAATTTTTCGATACATATTTCCGTGTAGTAGTATTAATGATTTACCTGTTAAACGTATTCAGTCATGTGGAGCGGATCGCGTGGTAGGAATATGTGTAAGCGTCAAACAGTCCCCACCTTGATGTCAAACTGAGGGCTATTTGACGCTTATGGTTATCGAGCATTGTTGCGACGTTCCGCATTACACTGTTATAATTTGGAATAATAATTTCAGGATAAAAATTTTAGAAGGGATGTTTTACATTGTGATAATTTCCGAAAACGAGCCTCTTGCGGTCACCTTGCTCGAGGTAATCCGCACCGGCGATATCCCGGGATTGCAGAAGCTGCTCACCGAGAATCCGGGACTGGCTACGGCGAGAATTATCGGAAGCGATATGCGCAACGGTAACGTATCGCGTACGCTGTTGCATGTGGCTACCGACTGGCCCGGCCATTTTCCAAACGGTGCGTCGACGATAGCCACATTGGTCAATGCTGGCGCTGAGGTGAACACTCGAATCGCCGGCCCTCATGTCGAGACACCTCTTCATTGGGCTGCGAGCAGCGATGATATCGAGGTGCTTGACGCGCTTCTCGATGCCGGCGCTGATATTGAGGCGTCGGGTGCGGTCATCGCCGGTGGAACGCCGCTGGACGACGCAGTGGCTTTTGGGCAGTGGAGGGCTGCACATCGTCTGGTTGAGCGCGGCGCAAGCTTCGCTCTCTGGCATGCGGCCGCGCTCGGACTGTTGGATGACATGGAAGCCCACTTTACCGGGACCACACTTACACAGCGATATCCGTGGGGAGCCGGGCACAATCCACCTCCAGATGAAGTTACCGTCGCCTTCTGGTGCGCTTGCCACGGCGGACAGCGGCACTCTGCCGAGTATTTGCTCGAACGAGGGGCCGAACTGAACTGGATTTCCGTGTGGGACGGATTGACCCCTTTGGATGCAGCACAACGAAGCGCTACTGGCGATTTGGTTCAATGGTTGCACAACCGGGACGCTAAATCCGCCAAAGAACTACATCGTTAAGACATTGACTCTTGAAAGTTTTTCTCAATTTTCATCTGATAGTAAAGTTGATTAAAACAGTATCAAAAAACATACTAAAACCAGCTTAAATTACTTGCGGGTAAGAAATAAAGTTGTTTCAGCTCCAACTGATCCAAATGCGTTTTCTCGCTGGAGTCGGCAGAGCGCTTATGCTGCGCCAGACGAACTGTTCCTTATACCACTTCAGCTTGGCGGACAGCTCGGCGTTTTGGCGGACCAGCTTTCGTTCTGTTGTTGAAGTTGTTCTGCGTTGAGGGAATCCGTTCGTTTTTCCATACGTTTCGATTTCAACGTGAGAAGGCCGAAACCTCTCGTAAGCGATGGCGAGAAAAGGAAGGAATTTGTTTCAAATGACGGTTTCGGCTACCACCTTCGGATGCGCTTGCCGCTGGTTAAGAGAAAGGCGTCGAGCAACCAGCGTAGTTCGCGCGCGGAAACCGCAAACGTCCGCTCCTGATGGGTCGGCCATTTGGAAGGTGCCGCGATCCAGTCGTCGGTAGAATAACCAAATGCCGTTGTGTTCCCAATACAAGATCTTCAGTTTGTTGCGCTCGTTGTTACAAAAAACAAACAAGCTGGGGGCGAACGGATTTAACCCAAGTCCCTCTTGAACGAGCGCACCCAGTTCGTCTATAGGGATATGCCTATTTAGAATGTGGGACAATAAAACCTTCCATAAAATATTGAAATATCCAAGAGAGCGTCCTGAATTGGGGCGTTTTCTTTTTATATAGATACTTTTCAAAAAGCCGATTGTCTGGACTATTGAATGTTCAGCGCAGTCGGCTCTTTTGCGTGAAGGGAGAATTGTTGGATGGGCAAAGTAATCGCTCTCGCCAATCAGAAAGGTGGCGTCGGCAAAACGACAACAGCGGTCAACCTAGGCATTGGCTTGGCGGCTGATGGCAACAAGGTTCTGCTGTTGGATGCGGATGCGCAGGGCAACCTGACGGATTCGTTAGGCTTCCATGAACCGGATAGTCTGTCCATTTCACTCGCCACAATGCTAGTGAAGGGCATGACGGAGGAGCCGTATGAACCGAGGGAAGGTATTTTGCACCATCACGAGGGTATCGACCTGATGCCGGGAAACATCGAATTATCGGCAGTCGAAGTGGCGCTCGTCAATACGATGAGCAGGGAAACGATTATGCGTTCGTACATCGATTCCGTAAAAGCAGATTACGATTTTATCCTGATCGACTGTATGCCGAGCTTGGGCATGATGACGATCAACGCATTGGCAGCGGCGGATAGCGTCATCATCCCGGTACAGGCACACTATCTGCCCGCCAAAGGCATGACGCAGCTTTTGCAGACGGTTGCCCGCGTTCGGCGTCAAATTAATCCGAAGCTGGCTGTGGACGGTGTGCTGCTCACGATGGTAGACAGCCGAACCAATTTCGCCAAAGACATTTCTTTAGTTTTGCGTCGGGATTATGGGGATAAGCTGCGTGTATTCAATACAGAAATCCCCCTGTCCATCCGCGCGGCGGAAACAAGCGCCAAGGGTAAAAGCATTTACGCCCACGATCCGAACGGACAGGTTGCTAAAGCCTACGCTGCACTTACGAAGGAGGTGCAGGATATTGGCAGCGAAAGAAGATCGGCTCGCCAGCATAAAGCTGACCAAAGTCGATGATTTATTCTCGACAGAGGAAAGCCGCAACGATTCGCAACGGGAAAAGGTGATGGATATTCCATTGGCTGAAATTAGTGAATTTCCCGGTCATCCCTTTAAGGTAAGGGCGGATGAAGCGATGTTAGAAATGGCGGATAGTATCAAGCAGTATGGTGTCCTTGTTCCCGGCTTAGTTCGGCCAAAGGTAGGCGGTGGATACGAGATGGTATCCGGCCATCGTCGAAAGAAGGCAAGTGAATTGGCTGGTATGGAGACAATTCCATGTCTCGTTCGCGAGTTGGATGACGATCAGGCGACTATCATCATGGTGGATAGCAACCTGCAACGGGAGTATATTTCTCCGAGTGAAAAAGCTTTTGCCTACAAAATGAAATTGGAAGCTATGAACAGACAAGGACAACGAACAGATTTAACTCGTTCCCAAGTTGGGAACAAGTCTGCTGCAAAGAAATCAAGTGAGATATTAGCAGAACAGATGGGCGAAAGCAAAAACCAAATATTTAGATACGTTCGCCTAACCGAACTCACTCCTCACATTCTCGAAATGGTAGATGACAAACGGATTGCCTTTAATCCTGCCGTTGAGTTATCTTACTTGGCCGAGAAAGAACAGCAAGCCCTATTCGAGACCATGCAGGCCGAGGACTGCACGCCTTCACTTGCTCAAGCTCAGCGTATGAAAAAGATGAGTCAAGAAGGCAGGCTGAATACAGATGTCATTTACACCATACTGACGGAGGAAAAGCCGAATCAGAAAGAAAAAATGAGTATTCAGCGAGAACGAATCGACCGCTTTTTCCCACGAGATTTCTCGGAAAAACAAAAGGAAGACCTAATCGTGCAACTGCTGGAAAGCTGGTACAAAAGGCGGCAGAGGGAGCACGAACGGTAATTCCCCCGTTGCCGCCCTGTTCATGCGCCCTCTCCCCTGACGGAGAGCTTTTTTTATGCCCATTTTCGGGGAGGAGATCATCAATGGACTTTACGAAAGGAAAACGGCGTCAGTATGAACGTCTGATGAAAGAAAAGCCGGGTTTTGCGCGTAGTAGGCCATCCGAGGAGGAAGAAGCACTACTGCGCAAGCAGGCTCAGGAAGCCGAAGGCTGGCACAAGAAACGTGACCACAAAAAGAACCGGGAGGGATGACGATGGAGCAAGAGAAAAGAATGGCCGGTGACTACGAAGTCTATCAAGCGCTACCCATTGGCAGGGTGGAGGTTGTTTTAGGCATCGACATCACGAATACCGAAAAGCCCTATTTGGTTTGCTACTGCTCGCAGAATAATTTGTTTGGCATCGATCAGTATTACGGTGCAGAAGGATATGCGGATTACCTGGTCGCAATGCAGGAATTTACCAAGCTATTGCAATGGGAAATCGAGAAACTCCAGACCGAGCGCGCTACGATCACGGAGCCGATGCCTCCCATTCAACCCGACCAATGCCTGCCCATCAAAAGTGACGATGATCTCGGCGGCAGAATTGTTGTGACCCGTTTGGATTGGTTGCGGCCGGAATTTCGCACGGCAGACCATCAGTTGATTTGGGTAACGGGAGGCTTCGGTGCCTCCGGGAACTCACGTGGGCGGGCGGTCTATGCGGAAACCCTCTATTCCGGCGATGAATACCGCTATAACCGGGAAGACCTGATGGGGTTCCTGAAGCCGGAGCATACGCCCACATGGGCGGCCGAGAAGCTGGCACAACGACAAGCGGAGCAAGCCCCATCAAAGCCGCGTCCGCGAGGCGAAGCGCGTTAAGAGAAGCGCAAGGTATCTTCTATATAATGAAAGGAGATCGTGAACGATGTCATGGACGTATCGACACCGCAAGACGCTCATCATGGGAGCCATTGCGATCAGCGTGGCGCTTCTGGTAGCAGCGGCCTTGTATATGCTGATGCAGCACACCGACCAGCAGCAAAAGCAGCAACAGATGAAAGAGGAGTATGAGCGGCGGATTCAGCAATTGAAAAAGGAGGAGCAGCAAAACAGCCGAAATGTCTGGACGACTGCAAAAACGATACCGGCAGGCGTCTCGCTCAAAGCGGATGACCTCAAGGCTGTTCCGATGCCCGTCAGTTTGGTTCCGCCGGGCGTAATCACCGACCGGGAAAGCATCATCGGCAAAAACGCCAAGATCGAGCTTGCATCAGGAATGCCGCTACTTTCCTCTTTATTGTACGAAGGACAGCCCATTCCGAAGGATTTGCGCATACAGGAGTTTCAGGTCATTCAGCTTCCCTCTAATCTCAAGCCTAACCAATATATAGACGTTCGCATCGGCTTTCCAACCGGCGAGGACTTTGTTCTTTTATCTAAAAAGAAGGTACAGGAGCTGTCCGGTACGGTTGTGTGGCTGGAACTGAATGAGATGGACATCCTCCAAACGTCCAGCGCCATTATTGATGCGTACTTGCAGGGAGCGCGGCTGTATGCCCTCCCGTACATCGAGCCGGGCTTACAGGAAGCGGCTGTGGTCAACTATCCGGCCAATCAGAAGGTATTGAACCTGATGGCGGTCGATCCCAATCTGCTCGAAACCGCAAAAATCGAACTTGCCCGTGCGCTGCGACAAACGCTTGATGGCAATTTGAAGGCGGTCAGCGACTCGGAGAAGCTTCGCGTCACCAGCGGTAGTGTAACCGTGCAGCAGCAGTTGCAAAACGAACGGATGACGACTCGGCAGGGTACTGCCATGAGCGGAGCACAGCCAGTAGGAACACCGCAGTCTGGAGAATCAGCAGTTTCGACGAATGGTCCGCAGCTTAGCGTGAGTGATGCTGCTGGTGCTGCTGGTGCTGCAGCTACGCAATCTCCGAAAAATCAACAGACGCCACCTCCTGCCGTTTCGCCGTCGCTGCCATCGGGTACGCCTCCTGCAACCGAAGCGCCTCCGGCGAGCGAAGATAAGTGGGAAAACATCTTCAATCAATGAGGAGTGCGGATATGAAAAAAATTGTTTTTATCGGCGTAGCGGACAAGACGCATGCTTTGTTGGTGCTTGGCCGCTTGCTTGTGGCGTTGGGGAATAAAGTGCTGCTGGTGGATTCTACAGTCACGCAGTCGATTCGTGGTTATCTGCCGCATGCTTATGTGAGCAGCGCCATACAGGAATTTGAAGGTATGGATGTGGCCTACGGCTATCTCACTCCCGAACAGCTTGAACTAGGCTTGGCACAGGCAGGGACGACACCGGCATACGACATCATGCTGGTGGACACGGATCATACGGAATTTGTTTTCCACCACAACCTGTCCCAGTTTGACAAGCGAGTGTGGTGCTGGGACGGGAAACGGTTGTCGCTGGAGAAAAACGAGGAGCTGATGCTTCGACTGGGCTTGCAGGACGTGGAAGCGCCTGTCTCGTTTTTTGAGTTGCTCTCTCCATACGTACCGGGAAAGCTGGCAGCGTGGCGAGCCGAAAAGCGGTTGCGGCATATCCAGTTGGAGGATACGGTGTTTCGCTTCCCTTTGGACGAACGCGATGCAGCCGTCGATTTGAACAATCAACACCACGGCCGCATCGACCTTCGCGGGCTGACCGGGGCGTTTCGCGAGATGCTGCTGACGATGCTGGAGCAGCTTTGCGATTGCGACCGCAAGACAGCGCGACGAGCCTGGGCAATCGCCCGTAAACGGGTGCGGGTGTGGTAGAAAGGAGAACGTTTATGGGAGCTACCGTTGTATTTTGGAGTCCTGTATCCGGTCAGGCCGGGACAACGACCAATCTGCTCGCCGCGGCGACGTGCATGGGTTTGGAATATTCGGCGCGATTGCTGCTGCTCGGGCATTTGCTAAGCAGCTACGCCGCTGTCGAACGAGCCTATTATCGACCTGCCGCAAGAGAGGACATGCATACCCCGGACACGGGAATTGATGCGCTCTTGCGTCTGCTGAAAAACCGCAAGCTGGAGCCTGTCATGCTGCGTGACTATGCCCATCCGTTGCTGCGGGATCGCCTAGATATTTTGCACGGCTCCATCAAGCAAGAGGATATCTTTATCGAAACGGCAAAAGAATGGCTCACACCGCTGCTTGAGGTTGCCCGCCGCGCTTACGATGTAGTGCTGTTGGATGGGGGGAGCGGCAGCGGGTCGGCTTGGAACGAAATGCTGCGGCAGCAGGCCGACGTATGGGTCGTCTGCCTGCCGCAAAACCGTCTCCTTCTAGAGCGATTTTTTCAATCGGCAGAAGCAGCGATGCTGCAAGGCCGAAGAACGCTGCTCGTGTTCGGACAGTACGACCCTTATTCGACGCTCACTTCTAAAAATCTCATGCGTCAATTCCGTATAGGACCGTCCGTGTACCCTGTTTCACATAATACAGGCTGGATGGATGCGGCACAGCATGGCGAAGCGAATCCTTACTGGTTTCGCAACAGGAAGATAGCAAGCGGTCATGAGAACCACCTGTTCATGCAGCAGGTGCGACGATTGGCGCAGGCTGTGATCGACAGCGCAGGCGCAAGGCAGCCCCTTTTCGGCGGGAAGGAGGGCGACACGCCATGACGGCTATGCTCAATGCCTTCATCCTGATCGCGTTCTTGTTGCTTTCAATCTTCTTCCTTTATTTGCGCCTGAGTCGACGATTGCCGGAACGGACGGACGACACATCGGTATATACGCTGGAAGCGATGACCACTTTCGTAAAAGCAACGCTACACGAGTTAACCAGCAGCAACCTGGCCGACTTCGGTTTGTCGGAGGAAGAATACCGCCGCCGAAAAAGCAAACGGGCGGAGCTGAAAAAGGCGCTGCGGGGCTGCACCTCCGGTGATCTGCGGGACAAGGAATACGTCAAGGAGATCATTGCCGACCTGCTCGCGCAGCGCTATGAGTTGGACGATGCGCATTTGAACCTCCTGCTGCCTTTTCATCAGCCGGAGTCCCTCTCCGCGCAAGACCAGTTTGATATTCTGCTTTACACATATAAAAAGGAAGCCGGGCTTCATGCGCTCGACCGGCTCGTTCAAACCTATGAATGGGATCGGCAAAGACGAAACGAGGAGGGCCAGCTTGAAACGTACCGGATTACGGCGGAGGATATTCGTAGCGTCTTCGCCCATGAAGCGCCGTGTTTGACGACGGACGATAAGCTCCAACTTGTCGTCCAGCGGATTTATCAGCATTACAAAGGATTCAGCGTCGTGGACGAGCTGCGCGACATGCGTGTGGACGGCGTATCCGGGGGCGTATCTGGTCTGCCGCCGCTCATGTGGGAGGGCGAATGGTCGCTGGAGGAGGACGCACAACTTCAGTCGCTGCCCCGTTCGCATGACAGCGTATGGCTGTTTTACAAAGGGAAGTCCATCCACCTGAGCTTCTTGTCCTTCGGCTCCGAGCAGGAACTGCGACGCGTTTGCCAGATCATCTATAAGCACAATTTTCCCGGCCAGTTGTCCGAGGCGAACGGATTTAAGGTCAATGAAATGGCAGACGGCTCCCGCGTCGTCGTGCTGCGCCCCCGATTCAGTGAATCGTGGGCTTTTTTTGTGCGCAAATTCGACGTGAAAAGCGCGACGCTTGAGCAGTTGATTCAGGACGAAGGCGCGGAATTGCCGATTGGCCTCATTCGTTACTTGGTATCGGGTGCGCGGATCACAGCGATTACCGGCGCGCAGGGCAGCGGCAAAACAACGCTGCTTATGGCGATGGTTCGCCATATTCCAGAAGTGCTGCCGAT
This sequence comes from Paenibacillus athensensis, assembly GCF_004514475.2. Lineage (GTDB taxonomy): Bacteria > Bacillota > Bacilli > Paenibacillales > NBRC-103111 > Paenibacillus_AL > Paenibacillus_AL athensensis. The sequence continues at coordinate 377,094 of NZ_MYFO02000004.1, forward strand.
CCGGGTACAGGAAATGAGCTTTGAGCTTCAATTGCGCAAAATTTATCCAGAACGCAACATCGTCAGCCTGCGCGAAACCGAGACGATTTCCGGTCAACAGGGGCTGGACATCCAGAAAAAGACGGACGGCTCTGTCAATATTTTGGGCGAGGTAGCGACCGATCCGGTCGCCGCTTGGATGGTTCAGATGGCACAGGTGGCGTCATTATTCACCTTGTTCACGCATCACGCAAAAACCTTCCGTGACCTTGTGCTGTCTCTCCGCAATTCCTTGTTGAAAACAAAGGTGTTTACGAACGAGCGTGTGGCGGAGCAGCAGGTCGTCAGCGTCGTCAACTTCGATATTCACCTCCGCCGCGACCTGGACGGACGGCGCTATATCGAGCGCATTACGGAATGCGTCCCAGTGCCGCAGGAGACGGCGTACCCGGAAGCCTTTCGAGGGAAAATGACAAAGGACGAACGGATGGCAGCCTTTATGGAAACGACGCTCGAATACTTTCGCCGCTCGACGGATCGCCCGCTGTACACCGCCCGAAATCTCGTCGAATACCAGGGCGGCCGTTACGTTGCCGTTCATCCCCTGTCCGAGCAAAGTCGCTGCGAGATTGCGGAATACTTGAGCGGCCCCGATCAGGCCGTCTTTGATGCGTTTCTGGCATCCCATTGGGGGGATGAGACATGATTCGGGAATGGCTCTCCCCTCTGCTCGGCATCGCAACCGTGCTCTTTCTTGCCGCTGTCGCGGCCTTCCTGTGGCTGTCCCGGCGTGATTCGGAGGTGGCGGCAGTCCGGCGCTACGAAGCGCTGCGTAAGCCGGGGCAAGCGCCTCGCAAGCAGGCGGTTTACAGCTTCATGCAGCAGCTATACAGCGTTTGCGAGCAGATGCCGGTTTTAAGGATGTACTTGCAGCACCTTCGCAGGCGATTGGTCATCCTGCGGCTCGGGGACGAATGGAAGCTTCGGCTTGAGGTGATGAAATCGGCGCTCTTGATGTGGCTTGTCCTGTTTTTGGCCGCGATTCCGCTTGTTTTGGCGGTGAGCGACCCTTACACGCTGGCGATGCTCGGCATTGGTCTTTGGGTCGGCCACGGCATCCTCTCGGATATGGGTGTTTATCGGCTCGAAATGCGGCTGCTGCGACAACTTCGCCTGTTTCTTGGGGATGTGAGACATCATTACCATCGTCACGGGATGGTGGATGAAGCCGTCTATGAATCGGCTGACAGCGCGCCGTATGAAATGGCGCTGCACGGGCAAGAACTGTTCGACATGCTGACGGACAGCGACGCCGAAGATAAACTGGCGCAATATGTGGAGCATGCCCCGAATCGCTATTTGCAGGGATTTGCGGGATTGTCGTATCTCATCAAAGAGCATGGCGATCAGCAAACGGAAAGCGGTTCGGTCTACCTCAAGGGACTGGAAAAGCTGTCCATCGAACTGAATCTGGAATTGCTGCGTCGCGAGCGTCTCAGCTTCTTATTACAGGGGCTGACCGTTATCGCGCTGCTGCCGCTGCTGTTTACCCGTCCGATTGAAGCCTGGGCCAGCCACTTTTTTCCGGCAATGGACACGTTCTACGCCAGCGCTTTCGGTTGGGCCGTCAAACTCTGTCTGCTTGTCGTCGTGTGGCTATGCTACGTGCTGCTGCGCAACCTGTCGGAGCTGGATGCGACCGCAAGGCCCACCAGCCGAAAAAGATGGGAGCAACGGGTCTATGGCTGGCCGTGGATGCGTTGGCTGGCCCACCGGCTGGGGCCGGTTCCCGGCTCGCGAGAAGCGGAACGGATAACCCGGCTGCTCAAGGATACAGCCTCTCCCTTACGTCTCGAATGGTTTTACGTGCAACGGATCGTGGCCGGGTTCGCAGCCTTTTTGACGGTGCTGGGCTTGTTCGTGTCCTTGCATGCAGCGGAGCGGCATCAGGTGCTGTATGCACCGGTGAAGCCGGGAACACTTTTCGGGCAGTTGTCCCCGGAGGAGGAAACGAAGGCGCGGGAAGCCGCCGCGCTGGATCGCAGGATGCTCGATCAATTAAAGGAGGTGAGGCCGCGAAGCGAAAATAGCGTCATCAGCCTGCTGCGCAAGGACCCGGCTGCACAGGTCAAAGAGGATCAGCTTCGAGAGGCTGCGCGGCGCATCCTGGGCAAGCTGGAGAAGCTGAATAGGCCTTTTCTGGCGTGGTGGGAAGCGTTTTTGGCTTTCGCCGCAGGATGGGGCGGGTACACGCTGCCAGTTGGTATTCGGCTGTTCCAGCGGCGTATGCGGCAGTTGGAGATGAAACACGAGGTGGATCAGTTGCAGGCCGTGATTGCCATGCTCGCCGGGATGGAACGGATGTCGGTTGAACAGCTTCTGCTATGGATGGAGCAGTTCGCGCAGGTCTTCAAGGAGCCACTGCAAGCCTGCCTTCTTCATTTTGAACAGGGTGAGGAGCAGGCGCTCGCGCAGCTCAAAGAAGATGCACCGTTTCTGCCTTTTGTTCGGATCGTGGAAAAGCTGGGAATGGCTTCGCAGCATTTGACGATCCGGCAGGCATTCGACGATCTCGAAGCAGAGCAGGGGTTTGCGCGGGAGCAGCGCAAGCAGGAGTATGAACAGTTAATTGAACAAAAGGCAGGCTGGGGCCGCTGGATCGGGTTTGCCCCCTTGATGGCGCTGATATTCGGGTATTTGGTCATTCCGCTTGTCGTCGTCAGCCTGCATCAGATGACCGTGTACTACGATCAGCTTCAACGCATCCAGTAACCCATACAGACGCTTTCCTTCATCAGCGGGAAGGCGTTTTTTTTATCCCCCCAATCAAAGGAGAGAATTGTACATGTCCAATGCGCAGAAGGCACTTGTCATGGCAGCAGGAATCTTCCTTGCCATCGCACTCATTACACTGGCTGTCGTGCTGTTTATTTCCGCCCAGGATTCGACCAAGGCGGCTCAAAGCAATTTCAGCAATATCCAGACGGAGCTTTCACAAACGGCGTTTACGGTGTATGACAATACGACGCTTTCGGGCAGTCAGGTTGTCAACGCGCTTCGCAAGTTCCGCGATCAGGACCAATTTGGCATCCAGATCGTTACCGGCAAAAACCCGACCGGTCAGTGGTACGGCAAGGTTGTCAATACCGGTGTGCCTCTGGATAGCATCACCTACGGTGCAATCGTCGGAGCCGCACCCGGCCAGATTAGCCAGACCGTAGACGAAGCGGACATCAACTACGTTAATCCAAGCGGCAAGTTCCGCAGCACGCTGGTGCTGGACAGCAGCAATGTCATTCGCGGCATCGTCTTCCGGCAGCAATAAGGTCGAATGAGGTTACGAAAGCGTCCGGCCCAGGTTGGACGCTTTCGTCATGAAGGAGGTGTAACGCATGAACTATGCGCCAAGAACGATGCTGGAGATGAGCGCAGCATTGCTCGTTTTCCTCATGGCCGCAGGGAGCGGTCTGATTTTGTTTCAGACCGGTGCCTCACTCAATTCGCTCGCCTATGTAACCGGCCAATCGCAGGATCGTAACTTGCAGCAAATCGCTGTACCGCTCTCGGGCGACGGTTCGGTATCCGGTGCGGAAGTGCTGCAAGCTATCGCTCGCCTAGATGATGGAGATGCGGAAATGGTGGTAGACGGCGTTCGGTTCGCGCCGCCGCTGGAACGAGAGCAGCTTTCGTCCGCAGGCATACGTCTGAAGGGGCGATATCAGCCCGCCTATGAACGGGACGCTTCCGGTCACTTGCAGCGCCTGACACTAAGGAGCCTGCCATGAACAGTTTGATCAAAATTTTCGCCGTATTGATCGCTATTCTGCTGCTCTATCTCTACCCGCTCTCTGCCGCCTTTGACCAGCAGGACGATATTTCGGAGCTGGTTGCCTTGCGCGCGACGACAGCCTTCGTCGATGCGGTTCGGGACAAAGGCGGCATCACGCCAACGATGTACAACGATTTCATGACCGCACTTGCGGCGACCGGCAATAGCTTTGACGTTCAGATGGAGCATGACAGCAAGAAGTATGTACCGGTTTACGACGATCCGATACGGCCCGAAACCTTTAAGGGCAACTACGAGGTACAGTACGATGCGTTTTTCAATGCGGAGATCCTGACGGTGCTGTTTCCCGACAATCGGGAAGCAAAGGATGACCCAAGCCGTCGTTATCGGATGCGCGCGGGTGACAGCTTCTCGGTGATTGTGCGCAATACGAACCGAACGGCAGGCACGCTGCTCTTCGATTTTCTGAATAATACCATCAGCCCAAATGAAAAAATCGTGATTCCGTATGGCGGGGTGGTGCGCAATGAAATGGATTGAATGGGCAATCGTCGGCGCGCTGTTGTTTCTCCCCTTCGCGATAGTCAACCGGAATGAGACGGATACCCTGCGACGGACGGTGCTGACGGAGATGAGATACGACGCTGCGCTGGATGCGGCGGTGGACGACGCCGCGAGGTTGCTCGTCGTTAACGCAAGCCAGCAGCAGGAAGCGCAATATGCCTCGGCCAAACATGTCGCACTGAACAAGGAAGAAGCACTGGCGGCGTTCTACCGGACGCTGGACGCGGGCTTCGGCGCTACTGATGATCCGGTGTCGCAAGATGTCCTGCATCGCTACATTCCGGCTATCGTGATCGTCGGGTACGACGGCTTTTACGTCTATTCCGAGCAAGAATGGACGGGGACAGACGGAAAAACCGTCATGAAACCGGCTTGGGGAACGAAGAAGCCTTATGTGTATTCCGATTCGGCGGGTAACAGCCTTTCCTTTACGCTCGACCAGCAGGTACTCGCTTACGATGCGGCCAGTCGAAGCTGTCATGAGGGCTTGCGGCAGGACATCCGGCAGCAAACGACGATTCCGCTTTTGCAGGATGCTGCGCTCTTCGAGCAGGTACGACGAAGCACGATTGTCCGGGCGATCCAGGACGAGTTGGCCTACCAGATCAATCGATATAACGAAACGGTTTCTCGAAATGGCCTGTCCTACACGTTCACCCTGCCTCTGATCTCCGATGAGGACTGGCACAATACGGTGGATGACGTGGGCGTTTTGGCTTTTGTACAAGGTATCCCGATGGGAGCAAAGGTGTACAACAACTATGCGCTTGGCGGGAGCCGCATCGTGAAACGTCCAACGATCATCGGGGCCAGGAGAGGCAGTATGAAGGTGTACTACCGCAGTTCCTGCGGTTACACCTATCCGGCCGAAGAAACGTTTGCCAGCGAGCAAGCAGCCGCGCGCAAGGGATATATGCCCCTGACTTGCCTCGGCTCGGCCTTCTAGCAGGAACGTATGCCTTTTCGCTCATGTAAGCGATGGCAAGCGGAACAGAAGCAAAGGAGTTCATCAATCATGTGGATTCGACTGTTGCTAGCGGCAATCGTTTTTTGGATAGCCGCCGGATTTACCAACCCTATGGACGGCCAGCAATTGGTCATCAGTGGGGATTCCGACCGGATCAATCCGGAGTTAGGCGCTTATGTCGAGGATATAGTACCCGGCGATAAGCGAGAGTACAAGGTTCACGTCACGAATCCCACAGATGAGGAAATAACAGCACTGCTCTATGCGGCCGATGCCATGCCTGCACTGGGCGGCGGTAAGGATTTTACTTTACCGAGCGATCCCGATACCGGTTCGGCTGCATGGTACAGGGCGCCGGATCGCAGCATATCCCTCAAGGCTGGCGAGACGCAAACCTTTTCAATGGAAATGCAGATACCTGAAAGTGTGGAGCCGGGCCAGTACGTGTCCGTCATCGGCGTCTACGATCAAAGTATGAGGGAATCGGCGGCGCGTAAAATCGGGTTGCAGGTCGTCCTCAACTACAAGTTGGACGAAGCGAAGCCTCCTGAGGCTTTCCCGCACGCAGCTGTATACTCGCTGGAGAACGGAAAAGCGAGCCTGACGATTTTGCTGGTCAATGAAGGCGAAAGCTTGTCCGAACCGGAGATCGAGGTGCGGCTCAAACGGCAGGATGATGCCAGCGAGCTTTTGTTTAAAAGGAAATCAACGGTTGATTCCATTTATGCAGGCACGGTCGCACAGTACATGGCGGACCTAAACAGGCCGCTTTCTCCCGGTTCTTACATGGCGGAAGTAAAGACAACGCTGGGTGACCGCACAGAACAGAAGGATTTCCCTTTTGAAGTAACGGACGGTCGGACTATGCCTTCAGGAACCGTGATTCAAGCTACTGAGGACATTTCTCCGCATCATGAAGGTTCATTTGGATTGCGCCCATCCTTCGTCTACGGGGGCTTGCTGCTGATTCTTGTCATCGTCGTTGTTGTTATAAGAAGAAGGGCTTCGCGCACGGAGTAACGAGCGGCTCCTGGTTCCTGCAGAGGACAGACTGCCGGACAGTGGACAGGCAACAGAATCGGCACTATGATGTAGGAAACAGCAAGTTTTTCCAGTTCCGCACATTTTCTTTAGGGAGTGAGGCATTTGAAAAGAAGGTTAGTATCCCTCCTCATTGTGACACTTTTCGGAAGTATATTCAGTTTGACGGCAAGCGCAGCCAGTAAACCGCCAACCTTTGTCAGCGTCGTCATGGACGGCAAAAAAATCTGGTTTCCCGACGCGCAGGCGTTTATTGATGAGAACGGGCGAACGCTCGTCCCGGTACGTTTTGTCGCCGAATCGCTCGGAGCGAAAGTCGGCTGGGAATCGAAAACACAGACGGTTCCGATTACGAGAGACGATCAATCTATCGTTCTGACGATTGACCAAAATGTTGTGCAGGTAGATGGCAAAGCGGTCACTTTGGATACGAAAGCCATCCTGAGCGGCGGTCGAACGTTTGTGCCGCTCCGTTTCGTCAGCGAGGTGTTGGGTGCGAAGGTGGATTGGGACAATCCGACAGACACCGTGTTCATCAAGACCAGCGAAGATAGCGCGGGGCAGATCGACCAATGGGGGCGCTTGATTCGCACGACCGACTTACCGAAGAATGCGAGCGATTATCCATACATTCTTGCGGACGTTCCGAACGAAATGTACGAGATGGGCTATCCATTTTCGCATCCAACAGACACCAAAGTTTCATCCGTCCTCTACTCGACGAAGCCGGAATTCAACAAGAAGAACGTGGATATTTGGATGGGAAGACTGAAAGCATTCGGTGCGCTTTGGCTGAATGTAAATTACAACACGATTGATGACGCTTGGGCGCAGGCGGTTTTTGCTACCAAAATGCAAAACTCTGATGCCGAACTGAAACATATTCGCCGCTACGCAGAATGGGTCAAAGAGAACCAAATCCAGATGGAAGGCTATCTTGATCCCGAGCCATCCATGATTTATAAAGATGGGTTTGGCAACAACTTTGTGCGATCCAAGTTCAGGATTAAATTCGTCTCGTACAAGGCAAGCAATGACTTGCTTTACGATGAGTGGTTCCCGAATAAACAAACGTTTGAGAAAGGTGTTTGGTACGAAGGCTACGCCGATATTTCTCTATCCACTAATGTAGGCGGCGATTGGGGAAGTACGTTGAAGGTCGATCCGAATGCAAGTTTGTTCCGCAATCATATCATTAGAAAGGCGGACTCGAACTAGATGCGCAAACTTAAATTCATACGAATCACGTTGAGCATGCTGCTGGCATGCTCTTTTTTATTGTCGTGCTTTCCGTTTCTTACGAATGCCGCGACACCGGCTGTCCGGGTAGATGAGGGTAAGATCAAATTTGAAATCACTAGCACAGCAGCAACCTCGTCCATCCGCTACAGAACGGTAGGTTGGACGGTGCGTCGTGACCAACTCTGCACGAATACATCATCCAAACAGTGTAGTGATCCGCGTAACGGCAGTCACGCATCCTTTGTCAATCAGCAGGTTCGTCAAGTCGCGCAAAATCCGAACCCCCCAATTCCCGGAGAGCCGGTCACGACCTACTACGAAGTCAGTGAAGATTTAGTAACGGACGGCATGTGGCAAGCAGGCATGGGAGACATCAAGGACAACGACGACCTGTACTTGTACGCAATTATGGTATCCGTCGATGGCAATGGAAACGTGCGCAAAGGCCCATTTTACACGTTAGAAGGAATCAAGAACGCTGAGCCTTGGGCGCACCCGGATGATCTCGATGATTACTTCGGGATTCACGTCCCCTATCGTAGCGCGAATTTTCCTGTCGATGTCGTTGCGAAAACCGTGGGAGGAACGATCCTCAAGCAGCCTGAGGTCACGTTCCATAAGGGCGACTACAAAGTCGGCGAGACGATCAACCACGAGTTTCCTGCGACGATTGAGGATAACGGGAAAACGTACAGTATTGTCCGCTCCTATCTATCGCCGAAGAAGGACCTAACGCAGAAAAGCTGGTTGCAGGAAAATCCGGATACGAATCCGAAGGTGCGAACGCGAAGCTTCACGGTGGCGCTTGGTGGAACGGACGCTATTGCCGAATACGCTGAAAATAACCCGGTAAAGGCGATCTATCAAAAGGAAGATGGTACGAAACTCAAGGAAGTCGACAAAGGCGTCTACGAGACTGGAGAGGAAGTGAACTATACGTTTGATCCGCAGCTCACATCTGGCGGCCAGACCTATGAAATTGTTCGCACTTATATCACAAACAACAAGAAGCCGGATGAGAAGCTATTCATACAAGAAAAAGGCGACGTGAAGCTGCTCGAACGCTCCATCTTGGTTGGCTCTGGTGGCTCCAACTTCGTCGGCATCTATAAAATTCCTTCCCCGATTACCGTGACCTCTCGTATTGACGCGCCAGATCACGTCGATGCTTCCGTCACCTCTGTGGATGGAAATTTTGAATTTGAAGCGAAGTCACCCGTGCCGCTCAAAACGTATGAGATCACAAAAATAGAGAACGCAACATTCGTTACGCCTAGCGATAAGTCCGGCTCACTCAGCGGGCTGACGGCAAGTAAATCGCTGCCGATCAAAATTCCATTCACATCCGGCTCCAGTATTACCGTCAAAATCACGGTCGTCGTAAAAGATGCTAATGGTAACAGCGGAGATTCCACCTCGGATCACACCGTACGCAAAGGCGACAATGACGGCGGCGATACTTCGTTACCTGGCACGAGCCAGCAAGTCGAGGCGATGGATGCCACGGCATCGGCGATCATAAAGGCGGATTCTCGCGGCGCAGAACGCTTTGACGTTTTGAAGGGAATACCGACCTCAGAAAGCCTTTATGTTAACGCGAGCGCCAAAGCGTATTTGTATCGCAACACGTTCACAGAAGTGAAAGGCTCGAAATCGTATCCGATTACAGTCAGCCGCACCTATACGCTGAGCTGGACGGAATATGTTCCCGGCCCGCCGGATAGCGAAGGTCATTCGACCACGGTTCCGGTATCCCGATCCGACACGCAAACGGTCACCCAAAGCTACAGTGTGGAACGAAAGTACAGCTATTGGCTGGCAGACCGTTTGGAAGTGTACGGCTTACAGAAGGCGACAGTCGCCAACTATGCCCTGCCCTCCGGTTCGGTGACGCTGCAAGCAAACGGGTATTCCGCACCGTCTGTTTCCGCCACCCATAATGCAGCGGTCTCGTCTCATATTACGGACCCGGTGTATCGCAACGTTGTGCTTTCCGGTCAAACGGTTTACGGCGGCTCCAGTAGACCTTCGGTTCCAAGCGAGAACTGGAAGTCAGAGGCCGAAAATGCGGTCGGGAAAATCAAGGTCAAGAACGACACGGTTGTCTTTAATGGACAAACGATCATGGACAATCGGACGGTGGAGGAAACGGCTCCTGCTCCGGGGGCGATTCCTGCATCTCCCATGATCGGTCAGGATGTTTTATATGGTTCGGGATTTATCATCGATGCGACTAAAACGAACAAGGGGAGCCAGCCAAGCACGGGGACGATTTATTATACGCTGGTCAAGGGCATCGGAGGCGGGTCGAACCAAAGCTTCCCGATCAGCGGTATCAATCCGGTGACGGTGCATACCCCCGTCGTCAATCTGGCATCTGTAGCCGACGATCAGGCGCACAATCAGAAAACGGTGCCGACAGCCGATCATTCGGCGCTTATTCTGGATCGCCCCTTTACCGTGACGATTCCTACCAGCGGGCCGCACCGGGACATTACCGGCTACGGCAATCGGGACTATGCCAAATATGTGCGAGACAAGCAGGTAAGGTTCCCATTCGATGTATACAAGGCTGACCACGCAACGTTGATTCCGAAGGACACCTGGACTTCGATTCCTGTCGGCCAGCTTACAACCACTTATTACATGCCCGTTTGGGTAGATGAGGGAAATTATGATGTACTGTTTCGCACGTTTGCCGAAAACAGTCCGGCTTCATTCACATCACAAAGTAATGCCAATTTGGACTTAACTCATCATGTGGCGACGCAAGTTGTGGCGGTTGAGGTTATTGGCCGTCTGTTCGACTTCCGAATTACCGATATTGCCGACTACCAGTGGGAAAAGGTGTTCAGAACGGCGGCAGGCAGTGCGACGCCGACCGGAAATAGCTATTGGGTTGGCACAAAAGGGATCGACGGCGCGGCGCGCGGCAATACGGCCCCTTACGTGCTGCCGATTCGGCCCGGCAGTCACCCGGAGAGCGGAAAGAAAAATGTTGTCGTAAAAACAGGCTATCACTTCAAATTTGAGGTCAAAACGCTCGGCAACATGTTCAGCGCGGGCGATGGCGTGAAGATTACGCCGACTTTTTACTTCGTTGACAAGCAGGGCAAAAACCGGCAACAGGTGGACTTGTACTATCATTCGGGAAACAAGCGGTTTATTCGGATCGGCTCCACAGAAGATACCGAGCAGCGGTTGGTGACGCTCGACACCCGCCTCCGCAATGTGTCGCAGCAGGAGCTGACCAACACGGCCAGTTCACTGTGGAAGCTGAATGGTTCCTCTGGCACTCAGACGTCGTATGTACAGCAGGTTTTGAAGGACGCGGCGCAAAAGCGGATTTACGTCGGTGGTTACGACGGCATGCTGCTTCCTTCGCAGCTTCGGACGTTTATCGGCAGCATGCAGGTGCCGTCTGGCATTGATACTGCGCGGGCCAATGCCTCGGTGCAGCGCTGGTTTGGCGAGTATAGCCTTCCGGCTGCTCCTTATGCAGTGCCAGTGGGCATGAATCTGGCCGAGTACGGACGTACCCACCGGCTGGACGACAATGCGCCGATCTTCCTGCGTGACGGCTATATTGTAGTCAATTTTAACATCGAAACCATTCGCAATAAGGACATCGCTCACCCGCATTTGCAGTATAAAAATGCGCCGCTGGACAACCAGTGGCAGATGGAAGGTTTTCAACGCAGTTTTGTCGATCCTTACGGGGGGATGTTCTCTTTGCTAGACGGGGACGTTGTGTTTTATCACGCCGACTTGTCCAGCTACGACGATTTTGGTACGGGCGGCACCCATTAAAAACAGCATACCGTTTGGGAGGAAAAGAGCATGATTGAGAAGCTGAAGCTTGCCACATCTGAGGATGAGGCTTATTTTTATTCCGCCTCCATCGAGAAGGATACGGAGCGCGGTTGTATTGGGCATGTGCGCGGTGATTTCGGCAAAGATGGGGAGGCATTCTGGGCAACTTGGTTCGAACATATTTCTTCGTTGAAAACTCCTGATTTTCGGGAGGAGCTTGGAGCGGTCATTCAAGCGTTGACGGAACAGGGGCTGATTCAAAACCGCAGTGGCATGCACGATTTTTGTATAAAACATCCAGAGGCCCGTCTACCAAGCGCGCGGCATAGCGATGTCTATGGCTTTTGTTTGCAGACGGCAAAGCATCGTTACTATCTGCGATGCTTTCCGCGTGCCGGCGACTATAACTTCTATTTATATTGCTTCGCCCGGCCGGAGCGAATGAATGAATTGTCGTCGCCCCTCCATTCCCCTTCATCGGCACCACTAAAGCAGAAGTCTGAACTGGAACGATAGGAGGATGCACTTCTATGAATGATCTTGCCCGTTACCGGTTGCTGACCGGAGCATCTATTCCCCCTGCAGCGAAGCTGCTGTACAGCTATTTGTTGGATCGTGCAGGCGGGCGAAACGGCGCGGTACTGCTTTCGTCCAGGCGACTTGCGTCAGAGGTGGGTCTTTCCACTTCTGCTGTGCGTCGCAACCTGCATCGGCTTCAGCAAAATGGACTTATTCGGCTCACGCCAAGATATTCCGAGGAAGGCATTCGTCTGACGAACCAAATTACCTTCGTATAAGGAGGTGCGACCGGTGACAGCAAAGTTACAGCGAATCGCCGAGCTTGCCGCGAGTACGGCCCACGCGGTTTCGGATCATCCCGAGCGCTGGGCCGATTTTTTACGGTCGGCAGCGTGGAACTATAAGTATCCGTTTCAAGATCAACTATTGATCTATGCACAACGACCGGATGCAACCGCCTGTGCATCCATCGATATTTGGAACAAGCGACTGGACCGCTGGGTAAAGCGCGGTGCAAAAGGCATCGCGCTGATTGAGGATCGGGGTAGTCATTTGGGGTTGCGTCATGTCTTCGATGTGTCAGACACGCAGAGTCGAAGCCGACAACCCGTCCCCCTGTGGCGCATGGAGGAGCCGGATACGGAGACCGTCATTGAAACGCTGGAAAATGCGTTTGGCAGTGAAACGGGACCGGGGATGGAACTGGTTGACACGCTGTTGTCCGCTGCCCGAAACGCGGTGGAGGATCATAGCGCCGATTACGTGCGGATGCTGCTGGCCGAACGCGATAACAGCCTGCTGGAAGAACTGGATGAGCCGCATGTGGAACTGTTGTTCAGGGAAGCCGCACAATACGCGGTCGCCTTTATGGCGCTGACACGCTGTGGTTTGGAACCCTCCCATTACATCAGCGTTGACGATCTGTCCGGCGTCGGCTATTTCAATACGCTCCCTGCGCTCTCTCATTTGGGCGCGGCGATCAGCGACGTAGCTGAAACCATGCTGCGTGAGATTGAATCCACCGTCCGGGCGATGCGCCGCGATGAGCAGCGAAAAAAAGAGCGTCAGGCCAGCCGTACCGTTGCAAGGCCAGAATCCTTGCCGCAAAATGAAGCTAAAGCACACGAAAGGATGATGAAACATGGAACTGACCTACACGCCGAACGGGGATTACCTCCTGCCCGACCTGACGATGGCCGTTCCGATGAGGTTCGGGAAATATGGGATGTTGCGCAAGACGTTTCTCAAGGACCAACGGAGGGGAACCTTCGCCCATCTGATGCTGTCGGAGCAGTTGAATCAGCATCTGGCGGACATCGACCGGACAGCGCGGGAGCAGATCGACCTGACGATGCAGGAACTGATCCGGCAGTATCCAGCACCGGACAAGGCGACCGACCCGATGGGCTGGACGGGTCACATGAACAGCCTGAAGCAACAGGCCGAGGAACTGATTCTCACGGAACTGATCTATCACTAAAATGGTATGACCGATCGACGGAAGACAGGAGTCTTCCGTTTTTTCATGACCAAGCAATCATCAATGACATGCTTTGCGTCGCGCCGCTTACGGAGAGCAAGGCGGCTATCGAAGCCTTTTTCGACGCACATGTGGAGAGCCGTGAACGAACGCTATATATACGCAGTCTGTTCCCTCCGGGAATTACGGAGTTAACGCTAGATGATGACATAAAGGCCGGATTTGAGCCGTACCGCAACGTACTGCATCTTTGGACGGGATCGACGGAGCAGCGGACGGCGCAGAGCTTTTACGATTGGTCGGTTATTGCCGGACATTTTTCCAGCATGATTCTCCTTAACGAGTTTGATCCTGCTCGTACATCGGTGCCTTCCATTCAGCAACAGACATTATGGATGAAGCAAGCGGAGGACGAAAAAGCCTTCGCTTTTTCACTTCCTCAAGCGGCCATCGACGCTGTTCTGCAAAGTGGAAGTGGTTTTGAGAACGGAAAGCTTCGCATCGCGCTATTTTTCCAACAGTCGTTATCGACGCAGGAGAACGCTGATTTTCTGAAACGGGAATATGGCACTGGCGGACGCCTCCCTGCCCTGATAGGCACCGATATTCATGAAAATCACGATAGTAAGGGGATTACGCTGACACGCGGTTCCATTATGAACCCGGATGTTCGGGTTGTGTTGCCGTGGATCAAGGTGCAAAAGCGCATTGGCGAACTGCTGGCAGCGGGCCGCTATCTGAACCGCCAGGAAGAAGAACGATTGCCTGCATATGCCGAGCAGCAGGAGGAGAAGCGCAGGCAGCGCGCGGCGGAAAAGACGGAACACAATCTGCCGCTATCGGAATTCCAGCAGCATGAAACACAGCAAACGCCCAATCGGGCTCGGGCGCATTATGCGTATGTCGAGGGCAGCAAAGTCTTTATCGGTGCGGACGAATACGAAATTGCACAACTGGAGCCGCGAAAGGTTGTGCTGCAGGACGTTCAATTTCCGTTATTCATGCAGGAAATGAATCGCCGGGATTTCGAACGCATGCTGCGCGAGAATCCACTGAACGATCATCTAATTTCCGGCCAGCAGGAATTGGATTCGGAGTATGCGGAATGGGATATGGAACCGGTGGTCGAACCGGAGCAAGCGGCACAAGTAGACGAGGACAGGATATCTCTCGGCACTCCTTCTCCTGCCACGCCCGAGAACCGACTTGAATCGACTACAGCCAGCAACTACCGGATCACGAATAACGATTTGGGACACGGCGGCGCGAAAACCAAGTACAAATGGAACGTGGAAGCGATCCGGCTGCTCGCGCGACTGGAGAAGGATAACCGTCAGGCGACAGCGGACGAACAGGCCGTGCTTGCTCGTTACGTTGGATGGGGCGGTATTCCACAGGCATTCGATGAGGGGAATCCGCAATGGGGAACGGAGTATACGGAACTGCGAGATTTACTGGACCCGGAGGAATATGAATCCGCCCGCGCCTCCACGTTGAATGCGCATTACACCTCTCCGACCGTCATCAAGGCGATGTACGAATGCCTGGAAAGAATGGGCTTTCGTAGCGGTAATATTTTGGAGCCGTCTTGCGGTATCGGCAATTTTTTCGGTCTATTGCCAGAGTCATTTAAGGATGCCCGGCTGTTTGGCGTGGAGTTGGACAGCATCACTGGGCGCATCGCGCGGCAGCTTTACCCGCAAGTTTCGATAGCCGTCAGCGGCTACGAGCAGACCAGCTTGCCAGACAGTTTTTTTGACCTTGCAGTTGGTAACGTCCCGTTCGGCGGTTATGGCGTAGCCGACAAGAAGTACGACAAGCACAAGTTTCTGATTCACGACTATTTTTTTGCAAAGACGCTGGATAAGATTCGTCCTGGCGGAATTATCGCCTTTGTTACTTCTAAAGGCACAATGGATAAGCAAAACCCATCTGTCCGCAAATACATCGCTGAACGGGCCGCACTGCTCGGTGCGGTGCGTCTGCCTAGTAATGCGTTTCTGGCGAATGCCGGAACGGAAGTGACCGCCGACATTTTGTTTTTGCAAAAACGAGATCGCATGGTGGCAGTAAGCGAGCAAACAGAGGAATGGCTTTCGCTCGGTGTTACGTCAGAAGATGTACCGATCAATTCCTACTTTGCGGCCCGTCCCGATATGGTGCTCGGCACGATGGCCTTTGACGACCGGATGTATGGCAACCAGCAGGAAACGACCTGCCGGCCCTACCCGGACGCTCCGCTGGACGAGCTGCTGCGCGAAGCACTGGCGAACATCCATGCGGAGTGGGTCGAATTGGAACGGGAGGAGCAGCCGGAGGAGGAGGAGGTCTCCTTGCCTGCCGACCCGTCCATTCGTAATTTCAGCTTTGCGCTGGTCGAAGGACGCATCTATTTTCGGGAAAACAGCCGAATGCGGCCTGTTGAAACTTCGACCACGGCGTTGGGCCGCATCAAGGGCATGATACAGCTTAGAGACACGGTTCGCGAGCTAATCGATTATCAGACCGAGGATTACAGCGACGAGATGATCCGGGAACAGCAGCGCAAGCTGAACACGCAATACGAACGGTTCACAGCACAATACGGTCTGATTAACAGCCGCGCCAACAGCCTTGCATTCTCCGATGACAGTTCATACTTCCTCCTTTGTTCTCTTGAAGTCGTGGATGAGGAAGGACGGTTGCTACGCAAGGCGGATATGTTCACGAAGCGTACCATTCGGCAACGCACCCACATTAAACAGGTGGATACGGCTTCGGAGGCGCTGGCGGTTTCTATCGGTACGAAAGCTCGCGTCGATCTGCCGTATATGGCAGAGTTGACAGGGCTCGCGCAGGAACAGCTTGTGCAGGAGCTTCGCGGAGTGATCTTCCCGAATCCTGAAAATCTGGACGAAGAAGGACAGCCGGTATACGAAACAGCAGATGCGTATCTATCTGGCAATGTCCGTGATAAGCTGCGCGTTGCCAAACAGTTCGCTGCTTATGAAGCCGAACGTTACAGCGAAAACGTCAATGCGCTGGAAAGTGTGCAACCAAAGGATTTGGATGCCTCGGAAATTGACGTGCGGCTGGGCGCAACTTGGCTGCCGCCGGAAGTCATTCGGGAATTCATTTTCGAACTGGTAGATACGCCGTACATGTACCAGTCTTACATCAACGTGATGTATTCCGGCTACACAGCAGCTTGGAACGTCAAAGGCAAAAGCGATGATCGCAGTAACAATATTAAGGCAAATGTCACCTATGGCACGAATCGCATCAATGCGTACAAAATTCTCGAAGACACGCTGAATCTGCGGGATGTGCGGATTTTCGATACGGTTGAGGAAAATGGCGTGGAAAAGCGCGTGCTGAACAAGCAGGAAACGGCTATCGCACAGCAAAAGCAGGAAGCCATGAAGGAAGCGTTTCGGGACTGGATATGGCAAGATCCGCAGCGCCGGGAGCGGCTCACTCGACTGTACAATGATCGGTTTAATTCCATCCGTCCACGCGAATATGATGGAAGTCATATCCGCTTCACCGGGATGAACCCGGAAATCCAGTTGAGACAGCATCAGGTCAATGCGGTTGCCCGAACGCTCTACGGCGGCAATTCCTTGTTCGCCCATTGCGTTGGTGCAGGCAAGACCTTTGCGATGACTGCCGCGGCGATGGAAAGCAAGCATTTGGGACTGTGCAACAAGAGCATGCTGGTCGTACCCAATCATCTGACCGAGCAGTGGGCGGCGGAATTTTTGATGCTCTATCCGTCCGCGAACGTACTTGTCGCCACCAAGAAGGATTTTGAAACGAAGAACCGGAAGACGTTCTGCGCACGGATTGCCACCGGCGATTACGACGCGATTATTATCGGCCACTCACAATTTGAAAAAATTCCGATCTCGGCGGAGCGCCAGCGGCAACAGCTTTACGAGCAAATATCCGAAATCACCAGCGGCATCCGCGAGCTAAAGGAAGCCAAGGGCGAGCGGTACGCCATCAAGCAGCTTGAGAGGACAAAGAAGACGCTGCAGGTCAAACTGGAGAAGCTGAACGACAAGAGCCGTAAGGATGATGTGGTTACCTTTGAGGAACTCGGCATCGATCGATTGTTCGTCGACGAAGCAGACTCGTACAAAAATCTATTCCTTTATACGAAAATGCGCAATGTCGCCGGGCTATCGCAAACCGAAGCGCAAAAGTCATCGGACATGTTTGCCAAGTGCCGCTATTTGGATGAATTGACCGAGGGACGGGGCATTATTTTTGCCACGGGTACGCCGATCTCCAACTCCATCACCGAGATGTACACGATGCAGCGCTACTTGCAATACGAGCGGCTCCACGGGCAAGGCTTGCAGCACTTTGATTCGTGGGCTTCAACATTTGGCGAAACAGTTACTGCCATCGAATTGGCACCGGAAGGTGGAAGCTTGCGCATGGAAGGAAACGGATATCCATGCGCAGGAGAAAAATTCCTATCATACAGGCTGAAAAGAAGATTGCCTATGGCGCAAGCGTGGCGATCTGTCTTGTTCAGCCTTTTTGTGTGCCTTTGTAGCTCTGAAATCGCGCTGTAGGCTGCGTTAAGCGCATGCAGCGTATTAGGAAGAAAGGAGCCACTACATGACCGAAAATCAAAATCCGGATGCCGTGCCGCCGCAACCCGATTTACCCGTCGCCGCGCGCAGGATATCCTGCAAAATTGGCTCAACGACCTACGATGTGACGATTCATTTCAGCAAGACCAGCAAGGAGAATATGAATGACAAGATACTGCGACTTGTCCGCAACGATCTGCAACGCCTCCAGACGGAGTAAACGGCACAATGGAGGCGGCTAACGAAAGCATGATAAAATGACACCAGCCACAAATGAGTTGACTGTCTGAAAGGAGCCATTATGCTTAGACAGTCAAATGAGAAAATCACCGCCCTGTACGAACGCCTTTCGCGGGATGATGAATTGCAGGGGGACAGCAACAGTATTGTCAATCAGAAGAAAATGCTTGAGGATTACGCGAAGAACAACGGTTTTAAAAATCTTGTTCATTTTACAGACGATGGCTATTCAGGAACGAACTTTGAAAGACCCGGCTGGAAGCAGCTCATGGCAGAAATGGAGCAGGGTAAGGTTGGCGCAATCATCGTCAAGGACATGTCGCGAGTCGGGCGGGATTATTTGCGTGTTGGCATGTATACGGAGGAATTTTTCAAAAACGGCATCCGTTTTATCGCGATAAATGACAACGTGGACAGCGAGAACGGAGATAACGATTTTACTCCCTTTCGCAACATCATGAATGAATGGACGGCACGAGACACCAGCCGTAAAATTCGGGCTGTTTTCCGAGCTAGAGCTATGGAGGGCAAGCGCATATCGCCATCAACGCCTTATGGCTATCTGCGCGATCCGCAGGACAAGCAAAAATGGATTGTGGACGCGGAAGCTGCGGAGGTTGTGCAGCGCATTTTCCGGCTTGTAATCGAAGGGTATGGCGTCTACCAAATCTCTGATATATTGACCGCTGACAAGGTGCTTATTCCTTCCGCTCATTGGGAACGCATCGGGGCAGATAATCAAAGGCACAAGCATTATCAAGATCCATACCGCTGGCGCGGCGGCGTGGTGGCAAAAATTCTTGAACGCATGGAATACATGGGCCATACCGTGGCCTTCAAGACCCATACCGTATCCTACAAAGACAAACGCTCCAAGGCGACAGCACCGGAAGAAAGGGTAATCTTTGAAAACACGCATGAACCCATCATAGACCCTGAAACGTGGCGCAACGCCCAGCGGCTGCGCCGAACGGTGCGTAAGCCTGATAAGCAAGGGAAGCCTAGCAGACTGACCGGGCTGCTGCACTGCGCCGATTGCGGCGCGAAAATGACGCATGACCGCTCCATGGACAAGCGGCCGGGCAGAAGTGCCAAGAATGAATACTTCTGTTCCAGCTACCGCACACAAACCCGTAGCTGTACAATGCACTTTATCCGCGTTCCCGTTGTTGAGACACTTATTCTGAATGCGCTGCGGGAGGTTAGCGCTTTTGCGCGGGCAAACAAGCAGGAATTTATTCGTCTGGTAACGGACAGCACTTCCATGCGGCAGGACAAAACGGCAAAGCAGCAGCGGAAGAAGCTGACCGCTTATCGGAAGCGCAATAATGAACTTGATACGATCATCCGCAAGCTTTATGAGGACAATTTGAGCGGGAAGCTGTCGGACAAGCGTTTCGAGAAGCTATCCGACGATTATGAGCGAGAGCAGGAAGAACTGGAGCAGACTATAGAGCGCATACAGAGTGAGATTGACAACATGGAGAAGCAGACGGTCAATGCAGATCGCTTCCTAGACTTGGTTGACCGCTACACCGATTTTGAGGAACTTACTACGCCTATGCTCAATGAATTTGTGGAAAAGGTAGTTGTTCACGAAAGGGATAAAGGCAGCCGCTACACGACCACGCAAAAGGTGGATATTTATTTTAACTTTGTGGGATTGATGGAGTTGCCGGGAGAGAAAAATAATGTCGTTCCTGATAGCAGTACCCTGCAAAAACCCGTTTCAAAAAAGGCAATGAAAACTTACGCGCCTTTTAAGCAATATCTGGAACGGCAGAATGCTTCTACGATTCGCCTGACCATTTCGGGTATAGAGAGAATCATTGGGAGCAAGTTAACGGCAACTGCATATAAGTACAGGGCGTACTGGTATCCTCAAAAAAACCGCCCGTTAGGCTGCTTAATCTTTAATGCCGGCTACGACATTGAAAAGCTGGATTTGGAACAGCAGATTATTCTGTTGAAAAGAACAGAGGAAATTGACGTAAAGCAGTTTATAAGCTGATTAAGATAGATAACGCACCGCTCACCGTAAAGGCAAAGGGTGCGTTTTTTCGTTCAAACTGAACTCTGTTTATATTTGTTTGCCTGTGTCGTTAAGTGTAAAAATCCCTTCAAATGTGGCATTGCAGGCTTTTGCGATTTGGTGCAAATCGTATTCGGAAAGGTTATCACGCCGCAACTTGGCAGCTACATTTTGATTAGTTGTTTTTGGCTCCAATCTATTAGCCAAATCGGCAATGGTCATACCTCTTGCCGCGAGCAACATTTTGACCTTGGTCGCCATGCCCATAAGATCACACTCCCTTTATGCAATGATATAAGATTTTGTTTCTCCGGGCAAAAGAGTATTTTCTAAAAACAATTCGCAGGTTGTTTTATATATTTGCTTATGTAAATACAAGGGTTTAGAATAAAAACGAATAAGTTTATTTGTTAAATATTTTTGTTTATTGAAAGGAGTTGAAAATTTTTTATTGATATTAGTAGGGCGTGTGGGATAAGAGTGGGACTAAGCTTTATCTTGATTTCGCTGGAACGGAGGATAGGAATGAGCCATATTTCTGAAATATTTGATAGGGCGCATATTCAATGTATCCGCGAATTTTTACTACGAGGTGTGAAAAATACCGACATTAATTCGATGGACTACAAGGAACGTCTTGCCGATGCACACAAAGCTGCTATTGAGCTTATTGAGGAAAAGTTTCCCGATATGACTGAATTTGAGGAAGTAACGACAAGGATATATGACTACGCCGGAGCCTGCGAAGATGTGTACATGGAAATCGGTTTGCAATGCGGTTTTATGTTGGCAATGCAGATGTTCCATAATGTGCAAACGAAATAGGAAGTCCTTGCATAGCGTGGAGACTGCCATACAGTGGCGGTCTTTTTTTATTTGAAGCGATACAAGCGCTGAAACAGCGAGTCGACACCGTTCCGACGCTTTTTATATAGACGGAAACCCTTCCCCAATAAAACACATGCATGCCTTATCTATAGGCGGTACTACAGGCTCGTAGAAGCGGTGGGGTATTAGGGGCGTCGCCCCTAACAAGCGAATTTGGATATCCAAATTCAGTGCTTGCTACAACGTGAGACAGCCGTCTCACGTTGCCTGTAGATCACCTGCCGGGAAAAAAGGAGGAGCACGTCCGATGAACGAAACGGTTACGACAATTCCTATAGAAAAACTACACCCGTTCCCCGACAACCCCTATCATGTTGCGGATAACGACGAGTTGCAGGCCATCGCGGAAAGCATTCGGAAGCATGGCGTGATCTCGCCGCTTGTCGTGCGACCGCGGGATGGAGGAGGTTATGAAATCATATCCGGACACCGACGAAAGGCGGCTTGTGAAAAAGCGGGAATCGCTGCGGTCCCCGCCTTCATTCGTGAAATGGACCGAAACGCCGCGATTATCGCCCTGGTGGACAGCAATCTGCACCGCGAGCATGTGTTGCCGTCCGAAAAAGCATGGGCCTACAAGATGAAGCTGGATGCCATCAAACGGCAAGGGCAGCGCAACGATTTGGCCGATAGCGGAACTCCTGACCAACTCGGACAGAAGTCGCGGGAGCGCGTTGCCGTTGATGTAGGAACGAGCGCGACGCAGGTGCAGCGCTATATCCGGCTGACTGAATTGATTCCGCCGCTTCTGGAAATGGTGGACAGCGGCAAGGTGGCGTTCAGTCCTGCCGTGGAGCTGTCCTATCTGTCCGAAAAAGAACAGGAAGCCTTGCTGGAAACGATGGGTAGCGAGGAACGCACCCCTTCCCTTTCCCAAGCCCAGCGCATGAAAAAACTGAGCGCGAACGGCCTGCTCGACATGGACGCGATTTTCAAAATCATGATCGAGGAAAAACCGAGTCAACGGGAACAAATCAAGCTGCAAAAGGAAAGCATCAAGGACTATTTTCCGAAGGGCTATACGGCCCAGCAGATGGAACAGACCATATTGAAGCTGCTGGAGGAATGGAAGAAAAGGAGGGAACGGGGCCGCGAGAACAGCCGCTGACTTTTTCCCGGCTGGTATTTGGGGTAGTAGTACCAGCGAAGCTGACACCATCCGCAAAGTAGATGTAATTAAATGGGAGCAACAGCTACCGGATGAAAGGGAAGCTGCCACTTCCCCCAAGCGCAGACGGTCAGCGAGTGGGTCATTTTTAAGTTGGCGTTAGTGGGTCAATTTAAATCCGGCCTTGACATACGCAACAGTCTTGAATTTTTTTCCGTAAATCTAAGCTCCCAATTTCGCTTCAAATGATCCCCTCCGAGAAAAGTTACCTAAAATGGTCAAAATCGGTATACCGAAGCATACTTAATGAGACAATATGGGAATAAATGCTGCGAAGTTCTAATTCCCGAATCAAAGCTGGAACTTTATCGAAAGGAATTTCTGAAATGAGTAATTTGGGATGAAGATGGGGAAAGTAATGGTACTGCTTCCATTTAGTGCTTCACAGGGTAAGGTGAGTTTGATGCCGAAAATTTCAGTTTTACAGTCATACATGATCATAATACTTTCTGTCGGTTTGCTGAACCACGTCATCATCATACCGTTACTGCTCGGTGCATCAGGGCGAGATGCCTGGCTTGTAGTACTTCTTGTTTTAATCGCTTCGCCAATTTGGATTGGCATTCTGAGCTATATCCTAAAAAACATGAACGGAATGCATGTTAGGGATTGGTTAAAGCAACAATTCGGAATGGTTCTCTCGGCAACCTTGATTGTCCTATACAGTGTACTTGTATGGCTTATGGGACTCATTTCCTTTAAGGACACTATAACATGGACAATTGCAACTTATATGCCTCAATCTCCAATGCTTGTTCTCGCAGGAACGACGCTTTTCGGATGCTTCTTCGCGGCATATAAAGGGCTTCGCACCATTGCAATTTTAAGCGGGATATTGTTGCCTTTTGTTGTTATTCTGGGTGACCTTGTCATGGTTGCAAACTTTCAGTTTAAAGACTACACCATGCTATTTCCTCTTCTCGAAAATGGGTTATCTCCGCTTTGGAAAGGCATACCCTACGCAGCTGGGGGATTGTTGGAGTTGTCGTTGCTGATTTTGTTTCAGCACAAGTTAACGAAAAAACCAGGTTTCAAAAGTTTAATGCTTATTTGCATCATATTATCCGGGCTAACGATCGGCCCTTTGATGGGCTCGATTACCATGTACGGCCCTGATGAAGCGGCACACCAACGATACCCCGCTTTCGAACAATGGAGAATGGTTCGACTGGGCGAGTATGTGGAGCATGTTGATTTTTTCTCGATTTACCAGTGGTTATCCGGTATGTACATTCGAGTTTCCCTTTCCCTGTTACTCTTAAGCGAATTGTGGAAATTGCAAAAGTATAAGTGGTTGCCTATGTTTCTGGGCGCTTTATTCATGCTGGTTGCTACATTGTTGCCAATCAGCGATATGCTTTTTCAAGACCTGCTCAGCCGATATTACTTTCCTTCGTTTTGTGTCTTTACCATTGGGGTCATGTTCGTATATTTCGTGCGAATTTTAATCTCAACACGGAGTAAAAGGAGCAATTGAAGATGATAAAGCTTTTCAGAAATAAATGGGCAAAGGACATAAAATCGTCGACACAACAAGGGGCGCCTGATACACAACCGCTTAATGAACAAACACTTCTTCAACGTTTCCAGATGTGTCGTGATGTAAAGCATCATGTTTACAAATTAAAAACTGGCGACGATCAATCCAGGATCGTTTTACTGTATTGCGATGGGTTATGTGACAACCAACAACTCATTCAGGATGTGGTGCTTCCTCACTTGACTCGGTTTTACGAAAATCACGGTTTTCAAAAGAACAAGGAAGTTCTTGAGTCGTGTCAATTACAGCTTGAGAGCATTTCCTTCGAGGAGTGGGGGCAGAAATCCGAAACGGACATTTTTGAGGGAAAACTGCTTTTGTTCATTCCGACACTAACTTCTTTGTTCTCCCTCGACATATCGAAAAAACCGGCACGCCAGCCCGAAGAATCCAATATCGAAGTCTCTATTCGCGGGCCGAAAGACGGTTTTGTTGAGGAACTCGGTGTCAATGTTGCGTTAATTCGGAAACGAATCAAGTCAACAAGCATGGTATACGAAACGAAAACAGTAGGTGTCCGGACAAAAACAACTATTGCAATTCTCTATATGCAAGACATTGTTGATCCGAAAATCGTCCAAGATATCAAGATGAAATTGGATCGTGTTCACATTGACGGAGCAATCAGCGCCACTCAACTGGAAGAGTTAATGGAACCGACCAAAGCTTTGTTTCCTTTGATGGGCTATACGGGAAGACCCGACTTTACCGTTAACTGCATGATGAATGGACGTGTAGCGCTGATTGTGGATGGTACGCCTGCCGCGTTGATCGCACCGGCAAATTTGTTCCTGCTCTTGAAAACGCCGGAAGACATCCACTTTACTGCATTATCGTCTACGTTTGGGCAAGCGCTTCGTTTGCTCGGATTGACCGTATCACTCATGCTGCCCGGTTTTTGGGTTGCCATTCTTTCGTTTCATCAGGATCAGTTGCCCTATTACCTTCTTGCAACAATTGGCATCAACCGATTAGGCATTCCTCTTGGCCTGACAGGGGAAATGTTTCTCGCGCTCATCTTTTTGGAAATATTGCGGGAAGCCGGTATTCGGTTGCCTTCAGCGATAGGATCTACAGTTACGGTAGTGGGAGGGCTTATTTTAGGGGATGCAGCCATACGCGCAGGATTTTTATCCCCTAGCATTGTTGTCATAGGAGCTATTACGCAAGTGTTCGGTTCGACTTTATCCAACCAGTCAATGAGTGGGACAATAAGCATTTTGCGCTTCTTCATCTTCGCACTGTCCGCCATCCTTGGGATCTATGGTTTCTTGCTTGCTTTATTTCTTGTAACAACTCATTTGGCCTCTTTGCGTTCATGCGGATTGCCTTATCTGGCTCCGGTTTCGCCTCCATATAAAGATTTCGCCAATGCCTTATTTCGGTTACCTTGGAAATGGCGGAAAACCCGCCCTGACATGCTAAACACTCAAGATCCCACACGCCAAGGGGAGGGGCAACAATGAACGCATACAAATTTACCGCAGTTCTTCTGCTTCCCTTCTTTCTCACCGGATGTTGGAGCAAATACGAAGTGCAAAACATGAATTATGTAACTGCTGTTGGAATTGACTATGCGGATGGTCAATACATCATTTATGCGCAGTTGCTCGATTTCTCGACAGTGGCAAAACTGGAAGGACAACAGAAAGCGGAACAGCCTCCGGTCTGGATCGGTAGAGGAAAAGGTATCTCATTTACAGAAGCAGGGAATGATTTATACAGCACTTCGCAACAAAGGTTAAACTGGGGACAAATCTCTGCAATCTTGTTTAGCGAAAGGTTATTGAAGGAACGAAAAGTCGGTGAAGTGTTGGAACTGATCGACCGATATCGTGAGATAAGGTACTTAGCTTGGGTGTTCAGTACGCGCGATCCCCTTGACGAGGTCTTAATTGCGACTCCATTTTTCAGATTATCGCCAAAAGCATCGATTCTACATAACCCCGAACAGAATTATCGGCAGCGTTCTATCCTCGCTCCGATCCGCCTGCAAAAATTTGTAATGGATTCAAACGAAAAGGCGAAGACAAGCTACATACCAGAATTATCTGTTCGAAAGGATCAATGGAAGGAAAATCAAAAACCGCATGAGATGCTTAGATATTCAGGCATACAAATATACGATAAGGACAAATATTACGCACGCATGAGCCTCGAAGAAATAAAAGGATTGCCATGGCTGAATAAACACACAATCCGACTGCCCGTTGACTTGTTTTCCGATAACAAGCTTGTTGCAGTTCTCGTCGCAGAAAAACCCGAATATGACGTCAAACCAAGGGTTAAATATGACAAAGCATATTTCGATATTTCCGTTAAGGTGAAGGCCGGAGTAAATGAGCTACATGCAGACGTTACGGAGCAAGAACTCACGCAACTGGCTCAAAAAGAAATTGAGCATCAAATTAGGCAGACCTTTCAAACCGCGTTTGAAAAGAGAATAGATATTTATAATCTAGGGGAATCTCTTTTTCGCAGGAATCCGTATGCGTGGAAACGGATTGCATCTGGGACTGTACTAAACAAAGATTCCTTACGAACGATCAACGTTAACGTACAAATCGTGTACCCTGGCAGGTATAAACTTTCACCTTGATATTTGGTTGTGATTTTCTTTGCGGGTGGTGTCAGCTTCGCTGGTACTGCCCCTATATGGGGCATTGGGCGACCGGTGCCCGTTTCATTTGAGTTATAACCTCCTTGACAAACTGCACCGGAAGGATATGCTCCAGCTTCCGGTTCCCAAAGCCCACTTCCACAACGTCGCTGTTCCGCCGAGCGATTTTCAGCGTGAGATGGTCGCGGATCTCGCCAGCCGCGCCGAACTGGTGCGAGCGAAGCGAGTAGAGCCGCATGAAGACAACATGCTCAAGATCACCAACGACGGGCGCAAGCTGGCCCTCGATCAACGGCTTGCAAACGCAATGCTACCCGATGACGAAGGCAGCAAAGTGAGCGCTTGTGCGGATAACGTCTATCGGCAATGGGCAGACAGCCAGGAGCAGCGGCTTGCGCAACTGGTCTTTTGCGATCTTTCGATCCCTAAGCAGGATGGCACCTTTAATGTGTACGACGAACTGCGGCGTAAACTGACGGAGAAGGGCGTTCCGGATGATGAGATCGCCTTCATCCACGACGCCAACACGGAGGTAAAGAAGAAGGAACTGTTTGCTAAGGTACGGACAGGGCAGGTTCGTGTTTTGCTGGGGTCGACGTTCAAAATGGGCGCAGGGACAAATGTACAAACCAAGCTAATTGCACTGCACGACCTTGACTGTCCGTGGCGGCCGCGCGATGTCGGGCGTGCTTTGCGGACAATGAAGATGTGGGGGCGCATCCCTTGTCTATCAAACAGATACAAAAACGCACCGCTCGAATGAGGGTGCGTTTCTTATATTTGCTTGCCGGTATCATTGAGCGTGAAAATCCCCTCGAACGTCGCGTTGCAGGCTTTTGCGATCTCATGCAGGTCTTGTTCCGAGAGATTATCGCGCTTCAGCTTGGTGTTCACATTTTGCCTGGTTGTTTTCGGCTCTATTCGATCAGCTAAATCGGCAACGGTCATTCCCCTTGCCGCGAGCAGCATTTTCACCTTGACGGCCATGCTCATAGAATCACGCTCCCTTATGTAATCATAAAGGATTTATTTTCCTAAAGCAAAAGAATTGTTGTCATCTCGGGGGACGGTTCAGGTGTTCGAAGAAACTAAGCCGATAAATGCAACAACGGCAGACTGGGACGTGAAAATGAAGTTCCAGTCTGCCGTTGTTGTGCTTAACCCTCAACTATCGTTTCCCGTTAGTTTAATAAGAACAGCGATGCTAATTCAATAATTGTGCCCATTTGCTGAATAAAAGCAGGAATACATTGTTTAACATTATGATGTTTTTAATGTTTTTGTTGTTTTTATAGTCATTATAAATCCTACGATTAATTCGAGAATAGCTATTCCCAACACATATAATCCGATTGAAGGAAGTGATAAGATACCCAAAGCAATATGGAAAGCTGCGGCAATGTATAAGCCTATTGGTTTCTTTAAATAAACACTTAAAACTGCATAGACTAATACAGCTATCATAAGTCCTACAGCGAGCCAGGAAATCCAAGATGCCATTACAATCCCTCCTCGTTGAGATAATATCTTACCTTAATCTTAACACATCTTATCGCAATGATCATGACCCGTTTGTTGAACAAATAACAACATTATCCTTCAAGTAAACTGCCCGTTGGCTTAAAGCCCGACGCCACTCTACCACTTTATTTTCTCCAAACATCACGCTGATCGATGGTGACGCCGCGATTGTTTTTTTCGTCGGTCTTCGTCCTTTTTCTCGGCGGGTTCTGGGAGTCAACACGAGACGGGTGTCTCGTGTTGCAGCAAGCACTGAATTTGGTCTCCCAAATTCGCTTGTTAGGGGCAAGCCCCTAATACCCCTACCTCAACAACACGCTGTTTTATCAAGAATATAGGTTTCAACAAAGATCGGTATTTTTCAGAAACGCCAGAAAATATTTAGCGTTTCATTCGGCTTCGGTGATCCAGTCTTATTTCCTTTGAAGAGGGAAGTGAACATGATGAGAAGACGAGCGATTCGCATTCAGGTATGGGTGAACAACGATGAAAACACAAGACTCCAAGCGAGCGCGAAAAAATCGGGACTTTCACAGGAGGGTTATATTCGATCTCTCATTAATGGCTATGTTCCGAAGGCGATGCCGCCAAAAGACTATTTCACGATGATGCGTGAACTGCACGCTATCGGCAATAACCTTAACCAATTGGCCGCGAAGGCGCATGCGACCGGACATCTGGATCGTGGAGCTTTTCAGCAGGAGGCTGATCACTTGCGCCGCGCTGTCCAGCAGATTCAACAGGCCGTGACAGCACCGGAACCGAGAACCGTACCACAAGGAAATCCTAACGTACATCCGCCGTAAAGGAGACAGCGCATATGGCGACAACCGCAATATGGGACGTGACCGACCGTCTCAAGCGCGTGCTGGATTACGCCACCAATCCTGATAAGACCGATCAAGCACGTGAAGCGCATGATGACTTGCAGCAGGTGCTCGCTTATACCAGCGCGGATGCCAAAACGGAAAAACAGCTTTACGTGAGCGGGATCAATTGCGATCCTCTTACCGCTTACGAGCAAATGCAGCGAACCAAGCGACAATATCAAAAGACCGATGGCATTGTGGCTTTTCACGGGTATCAGGCGTTTGCACCGGGTGAAACGACGCCGGAAATGGCACACGCCATTGGCATCAAACTGGCGCAGGAGCTATGGGGGGAGCGCTTTGAAGTCGTTGTATCGACCCATCTGGACAAGGAGCATCTGCACAATCATTTCGTATTAAACTCGGTGTCGTTTCTGGACGGTAAACGCTACTACGATAACAAAGCCTCTTACGCGCTTATGCGGCAAACCTCCGATCGACTGTGCCAGGAGCATGCCTTATCGGTCATCGAGCAGCCAGAACCGGACAAGGCCAAGCATTACGGCGAGTGGCGAGCGGAGCAGGAAAACAAGCCGACCTGGCGCGGTTTGATTCGCGAGGACATCGACGCCGCTATCGCCGCTGCCATGACGATGACGCAATTCTTCACGATCCTTCAAAAGCAGGGTTATGAAATAAAGTCGAACGTAAAGCATTTGGCGGTACGTCCGCCGGGCAAAGAGCGGTTTGTTCGATTGCACAGCCTTGGCGACGAGTACACGGAGCATGCGATAAAAGAGCGTATTCTGCAAAACCAGTTACCGCAGCGTCAGCCACCCATGCCGTTGCCGCGGCGCAGGCGAGCCGTCATCGTTCGCAGCACCGTACACATCGGACGCAGATTTAGCGGTCTGCAAGCCTTGTATCTGCGTTACTTATTCAAGATGGGTATTCTGCCCCTTTCACGTGCGTCCCGTAAACGGACGTCTTTTTTATTGCGTGAAGACTTAAGACACCTGACTGCCATTACAGAGCAAACCAAGCTGCTATGTCGTCATGGCATCTCCAGCAGGGCACAATTGACAGCTTATCACGATGGGCTGCAAGCGGAGTTGAAACAGGGATACTGTTCTCGCAAAATGCTGTACAACCGCCTTCGCCGTTGTCGGAAACCCGAGCAAATCGAGCTATACAAATCGCAAATTGCTGAACTATCCCGACAGCTCGCGAAGCTCCGAAAGGAGGTGAGGCTTTGTACGGGCATCCTAGCCCGATCCGGCGAACTGGCAAACAAGCTGCAACGTAACGAGGAAGACCAATCGACACGAAGGGAGGCTAATGTCCATGAGCAGTGGAACCGAGGCGGCCGATCAGGTCGTCAGTATGAGTCTCCGTGGCATTGAGGTCATGGCGAAAATTTCCGGTGAAGGCGCGAAGCATCTGGCTGTTTATTTGTTCGCTGCCCTACAAGGGCAAAAGCGAACAAGAGGCCGCATTCGTCTGGAAAGCTTGCTGCGCAGTGGCAAGGAACTGAAGGTATTTGCGGTACGAAATGAAGACTTGCCGACTTTTTGCAAAGAAGCGAAGCGGTATGGTGTCCTCTATTGTGCGCTGCGTGACAAGAAAAACGTAGACGGACTTTGCGATGTGATGGTACGAGCCGAGGATGCGTCCAAAATCAACCGGATCGTTGAACGCTTCCAATTGGCGACGGTAGATACCGCCAGCATTAAGAATGAAATTCAACAATCACGCAATCAAAAACAGGCGGATGACGGCAAAACCGAACAATCACCGGAGCAACATGCTGTAACACCCGAAGAAGGAGCCAGCGAGCCGCCAGCGTCAAACGAGGGCGCGGCAGTTGCCAGTGAGGATTTTTTGGACGAACTGTTGGGAAAGCCCGAGCCGTCGGCGGAGGTTCAGCCGGTAAACAAGCAGCAGCGAACCGATCATCCGGCGGTCGAGGAGCGGGTGGACGGACAAACGGAACCGGATCGTCCACTCCCCCTCCCACCGACAAAGGAGGAGACGACAACGGAACCGTCCTCTCCGTCCGCGCCTACCTTCGGGCGCAGCGCGGCATACGAAAAGGTTACGATTGACCCGGAAAAACCAAAGGAGAAAATGTCCGTTCGCCAATTGCTGCGCGAAATTCGGGAGGAAAACCGGGCAGCAGAGACAAGACGGCGGCAGCAGGAGCAGGAGCCGTCGTTGCCTAAGCGCAGAGATCGAAGGAAGTCGACGTCCAATAATAAAGCGTCCGTCCCGGCGGCCGGGAATCGAAAGCGAGGGAAATCGAAATGAGCGAACTGGACGAGTTATTCCAGCCCCAAGCATCTACGATCTCCGCTCAGCGTGAACAGCCATTCGACAAAGAAGCATGGGCGCAAAAAAAGCAAGAACTGCGGCAATGGACGTATGAGACGATTGACGCTACCACAGTCGCCATTGCTCAAAACGGTGAACAATTTCAGCATTATCTGGACGTACAAAGCCGCTTTGATCTCTACAGCGTCGCTAATGCGCTACTTATTCTGGCGCAGCGTCCGGATGCCACTCGAATTGCTGATTTTGATAGCTGGAAGGAACAAGGCGTCTTCATTCGCCGCAAGGAAACCGGATTTTATATCTTAGAGCCGGGCGAGGAATACAAGCGGGAGGATGGGAGTACCGCAATCAGCTACAACCCCAAGAAGATGTTCGATGTTGCGCAAACAACCGCGCAGAAAAAGGAGCCTGCAACCTACCCGGATGATCGCACACGCATCAAGGCGTTGATGGACCGTTCACCTGTTCCGATTGTGATTGGAGACGCCCTGCCAGCGGAAGTCCATGCGCTTTATCAGCCGGATACGCAAAACATCGTGATACGTCGTGGACTTGGGGCCGATGACATTTTTCGAGCGCTCGCGCAGGAACTGGCGCACGCAGAGATTGATCGCGGGCATAACAACTACAGTCGTTCTGATTCGAATTTCCAAGCTTACTGCTCAGCGTATATGCTTTGCAAAAAGTTTGGCGTCGAGACGACCTCCTTTCGTTTCGGTCGGGTATCCGAACGGCTCAAGGATATGGAGCCGCAGCAAATCCGCGCCGTGCTGACGGTTATGAAGGATGCGGCACACGACATTTCACGTCGTATGCACCGTATGCTGGCCCAGCAGCGACAGCAGCAACCGGGTCGCAGCGATTCCACCCGCTAGTAGTGGCACGAATCTGCTTTACATTTTTCTGTTGGGAGGAATGGCGATGAAGGAGGAAGAACGCATCCTGAGAATGGATCATTACGAGCATGGCATTGTCATCAACGCCCTGAATGCGCTGCGCAACGATTTGATCGGCCAGCAGAGGCCGACCGATCCTGTTGACGATTTATTGCTCAAAGCGATTGACGCTCCCTATCAAAAAATAAAGCGCCGGAGTCATCATGCGGCGCGCTGAAACCGCAAGGAGTAATCTCTTACTCTTTGCGGTTTTTTTTATTCCTGTCGTGTGGGCGGCGTTGCTTGCCGCCCCCGCTTTGTCTAAGGGATTACCGGCACTTCTGCTGTATCTCAGCGAAGCGATCTATCATCCCTTTCAGATTCAATGGGTCGATGATACGCCACGAAGCTTGTTTTTGTTTTTTCTCATTTACGCCGTTGCGGTCGGCGCATATCTAGCGTCGCCACGCAATTACCGCCGTCGAGAGGAACATGGCAGCGCTAAATGGGGCAAAGCGAAACCGATTAATGCCAGATATCGAAGCAAGCAACCGGAACAAAACAAAATTTTGACTCAGCAGGTACGAATCGGCTTGGACGGCCGCAAGCATCGCCGGAACTTGAATGTCCTTGTCGTGGGAGGTTCCGGGTCTGGCAAAACAAGGTTTTACGCCAAGCCGAATGTCATGCAGGCGCATACGTCCTTTGTTGTGCTCGATCCAAAGGGCGAGATTTTGCGCGATACCGGGCATCTGCTCAAGTCCAAAGGCTACGACATCAAGGTGCTGGACCTCATCAATCCGCACCGTTCGCATGGCTACAATCCTTTCGCCTATTTGCAAGACGACAAGGATGTTCTCAAGCTGGTCACCAATCTGATTCGTAATACAACTCCGAAGGGCAGCAATACCAACGATCCCTTTTGGGAGCGATCCGAGACCGCCTTGCTGGAAGCGCTCGTGCTATACCTCCTATATGAAGCACCGCCCGAGGAGCAAAACTTCCCAATGGTCATGGAAATGATCGCGGCTGCGGAGGTGCGGGAGGAGGACGAAACGTACCAAAGCCCGCTCGATGAACTATTCGAGCGGCTGGCCATGCGCGATCCGGAACACCTTGCCGTCAAGCAGTACAACATTTTCAAGCTGGCGGCGGGCAAGACGGCCAAGTCCATTTTAATTGGCCTCGGCGTTCGATTGGAGAAGTTCAATTTGCATACGATTGCGGGGATGAGCATGGTCGACGAAATGGAATTGCCCGTTATGGGGGAGAAGAAGACGGCGATGTTTGCCGTCATTCCCGATAACGACAGCAGCTTCAACTTCATTGTCGGCATGCTCTACACGCAGCTTTTTCAATGCTTGATGTACGAGGCGGACTATCGGCATGGCGGACGCCTGCCGGTTCATGTTCACTTTGTCATGGACGAGTTCGCCAATGTAGCGCTTCCCGACGAATTTGACAAGCTGCTCTCCACGATGCGCAGCCGGGAAATTTCCGTTTCTATCATTTTGCAAAATTTAGCGCAACTCAAGGCGCTGTACAAGGATGCGTGGGAATCGATTGTGGGCAACTGCGACGAATTTTTGTACTTGGGCGGCAACGAACAGTCTACCCACAAATACGTCTCGGAGCTGCTGGGCAAGGAAACGATTGATACCAATACCTACGGCCAGAGCAAGGGGAGAAACGGCAGCTACTCGATCAACTACCAGCAATCAGGCCGCGAATTGCTCACACCAGACGAGGTGAGGTTGCTGGATAACCGCTTTTGCCTGCTCTTTATCCGTGGCGAACATCCAGTCCAGGACGACAAATATGATTTGCTCAGGCATCCTCATGTCTCGCTCACGACGGATGGTAACGGTCTTCCCTATCAGCATGGCGGCACGGAACACGCTTTGGACTGGCAATCCGTGTTCCTTCATGCAGACGGGGATTATGAACTTCTTTCGGAAGAAGAAGTAGAGTCGTTATTTTTACGAAGGGAATGATGAACTTGAAAATGAAAACGAAACGGCTGCTGGCCCTGTACATCGTGCTGATCTTAACGGGAACTGTATTCGTCTCCACTGCTTATGCAGAGGGCGATCCGATGACGACAGTCAACAACCTGTCTACTTTTATCTTCGGTTTAATCCGTGCGATTGGCATGATTATTCTCGGTTTCGGCATTGTTCAAATTGGATTGTCGCTAAAATCCCATGACCCTTCTCAGCGCGCAAACGGGTTTCTGACGCTCGCCGGAGGGGTCATTATTACGTTTACGAAGGAAATTCTTACCCTGATTGCCGGATGAGCCTGAAGCTTTGCATGAAGGGGGGCGGACGTTTCGTCTGTTCCCCGTTTACGGAAGGGGTGAGCATGTGTCAAAAAACAGTTGGGTGATCGACAACCTCGAAAATGCCTTGGATACCTGGAACGATAAGATGAATGAAATCTGGAGCCTCGTTACGCAATCGCCAGCGGATTTTAAGGGTGGGGGCGTTTGGCGTGTCATCACAGATATTCACGGTGCGTTGCAGGCGACGGGACTGGCGCTTCTGGTCTTGTTTTTTGTGATTGGCGTGGTGAAGTCGACCGGCAGTTTTGCGGAAGTGAAAAGGCCGGAGATGGCCGTCAAGCTGTTTATCCGCTTTGTGCTCGCCAAGGCGGTCGTAACCTATGGTCTGGAGTTGATGATGGCTCTCTTTACGATTGTACAGGGGATCATCTCAACGATGATGGGACGCTCCGGGTTTGGAACGACAGAGGCTATGGCCTTGCCGGATACGGTAGCGCAAGCGATTGAAGACGTTGGCTTCTGGCAAAGCATTCCGCTGTGGATCGTCACCATTCTCGGCAGTTTGTTCATTACGGTGCTATCCTTTGTGATGATCCTTTCGGTGTACGGGCGCTTTTTCCGTATCTATTTGTATACGGCAATAGCCCCCGTTCCGCTGTCCGCATTTGCGGGGGAGCCAAGCCAAAATATCGGCAAGTCGTTCCTGAAAGGGTACGCGGCAGCGTGTCTGGAAGGAGCGATTATTGTACTGGCTTGTATCATCTATTCCGCTTTTGCCACCGCTCCCCCAGCCATCGATTCTAGTGCGGGCGCGGTTACGATGGTGTGGACGTATATCGGGGAACTCATTTTCAATATGCTCGTTCTCGTCGGTACAGTGAAGATGGCAGATCGTATCGTGCGCGAAATGATGGGACTGTAATCACCTTGTGAATGATGGAAGTTATCGGATTGCAGTCAGAAAAAGCTTCAATAGCGCCAAAGCATCCTTACGCTGCTTCTCTGTGCATTGATTGAGCGCAGCCATAATCAATGCTGTTTCATCGTAAGGTGAGGTGCTCTCCTCTTGACCCAGAAGCAATTCATTAGGAGAAAGCTTGAGCAAATTGCAAATGCTGAACATCGTTTCAATGGACATCCCGGCTTTACCTCGTTCAATATCGGCGCAAAATCTTGGGACCCGTCCAATTCGTTCAGCCAGTTGTTCACGAGAAGTTTCCAAAGCCTCTCGTTGCTTCCGAATGCGTTGCCCCACCTTCTTTTTATCGTAACCAATCATCAAGCGTCACCTCTTTAAAGGGGATGAGTTTATAACTCCCATTATGGAGAAGCACACAATTGACATAAATGAGATTAAAACTTACCATCGAAGTAGTCTTCTAACATACACCATGTTTCATTCAAAAATGTCGGCTCTCACAATAAAAACGGGAGGATGGATAAATGAACGAATTGTTAAGAGAGCTGGAAGAGGAGCGGCGAAAGCTGAATACGCTTGGTGAACAGTTAATAAAGCAATCCATTTCTTTATCCGGCCATCAAGCATTTCAAGAGCAAAGTCAGAAGGTCGATCAGCTAGTAGCCTGCTATCATCACATGAAAGCCAAGCAGAAGCAGCAGGTAAGGTAAAAGAGTTGTGGGGGGAAGCAGGCAATGGAAATTCCACCGTGGTTTCGAACAGCTATTCAAGGTCGATTGGACTACGTTTCTGCACGATTCGAGCATCATCCTGCTCTCAAGCGTGTTCGTGCTGAAGAAAAGAAGGCTTTTCAAGTCTTGTTTGTTGGTATGGATATTGGTCGTATGCCTGAATTTGAAGCTTGGGAGGACAGACATCATTTTAAACAATCGATTATCAATGAGTGGTTATATTTGCAAGGGATGAAGGATGGCTTTCAGCTTGCTGTGGAACTATTGAGCAATCCTGTGCCATTTGATGACGACACACTGTTCAAACCTGAACGCAACGAGCCTGAGGCGTAGACTGCTCATCCGGGAGGGATAAAAAGTGGAAGTGAAAATCAACCGGGAAATCCGGGATTATACGGAAAGCTTGTTCTTCGGACTGTCCTTGCGGCAGTTCTTTTTTTCTATTCTGGCGGTCGCTGCGGCGATTGGACTGTATTTCGGGCTGCGCAGTCATTTCGGACTGGAAACGCTCAGTTGGATGTGCATATTAGGGGCAGCTCCCTGCGCCGCGCTCGGGTTTATCCGCTATCACGGTATGACGGCGGAGCAACTATTGTGGGCGTATGTGAAGTCGGAGTTTCTGATGCCAAGACGGCTTGTCTTCCGCTCGACCAACATATACTACGAAGCGCTGAAAGGAAGCCTGCACAAGCGTGAGCAAGAAAGGATGAAGCGCAATGATTAAGACGCTCAGGCGCACCATGAAGCAGGACAAGGAACGGTCTATCATTCCCAAAAGCGTACAACAAGCGATCCCGATCCGCGCCATCTGGCCGGACGGGATTTTTGCTGTCGGCAACAAGTTCTCGAAGTCGTTCCATTTCGCGGACATCAACTACGCTGTCGCATCGAGAGAGGACAAGGAGACGATGTTCCTTTCCTACTCCGAATTGCTTAATTCGTTTGACAGCGGCGCGACGACGAAGATTACGATTCA
Organism: Paenibacillus athensensis; assembly: GCF_004514475.2. Classification (GTDB taxonomy): domain Bacteria; phylum Bacillota; class Bacilli; order Paenibacillales; family NBRC-103111; genus Paenibacillus_AL; species Paenibacillus_AL athensensis. The sequence goes on from NZ_MYFO02000004.1 coordinate 414,009, forward strand.
CAATCGGCGGCTTAATCAGGCAGATGTAGAACGTTCCATTCTTATTCCGCTCCAGCACGACGGGCTGGATGTGTATCGGCAGGAGTACAACGTCATGTTGCTTGGTAAAGCGACTGATGGCAACACCAATGGGACGATTCAAGAGAAATACATTACCATCTCCGTAGTTAAAAAGAACGTGGATGAAGCTCGCCATTACTTCGCGCGGGTCGGCACGGAGTTGACGGCGCATTTCTCTCGTCTCGGCTCGAAATGTACCGAGCTTGATGCGACTGACCGCCTGCGCATTCTGCATGACTTCTTCCGGATTGGCGAGGAAGCCGATTTTCGCTTCGACATGCAGGAGATGATGCGCAAGGGACACGATTTCAAGGATTACATTTGCCCGGACACCTTCGAGTTTGCCAAAGATCATTTTCGGATGGGCGAATACTACGGTCGGGTCATCTTTCTACGTGATTACGCCAGCTACATCAAGGACAGCATGGTAGCCGAACTGTGTGATTTGAATCGCAACTTGCTGCTGTCGCTCGATGTGATCCCGATACCGACCGATGAAGCTGTTCGCGAAGTGGAGAATCGACTGCTCGGCGTGGAGACGAACATTACGAATTGGCAGCGTCGGCAAAACCGGAATAACAACTTTTCCGCCGTTGTTCCTTACGACATGGAGCAACAGCGCAAAGAGAGCAAGGAATTTCTTAGCGACCTGACCACACGCGACCAGCGGATGATGTTCGGACTACTTACGATGGTGCATGTCGCGGACAGCAAAGAACAACTCGATAGCGACACGGAGACCTTGCTCACTACGGCCCGCAAGCATTTGTGTCAGTTTTCCACGCTCTACTATCAGCAAATGGACGGTTTGAACACGGTGCTGCCTTATGGGCTGCGAAAGGTTCATGCTTTGCGGACGCTCACGACTGAAAGTACGGCTGTCTTTATCCCGTTTCGAGCGCAAGAGATCATGCATCCAGAAGGCATTTATTACGGGCAAAACGTCATCAGCAAAAATATGATCGTCGCCAATCGCAAGCAACTGCTGAATGGAAACAGTTTTATCCTTGGCGTATCCGGTTCCGGTAAAAGCTTCGCCGCGAAACGGGAAATCGTCAATCAGATATTGGCGAGCGATGACGACATTATCCTAATTGACCCGGAGCGGGAGTATTCCGCTCTGGTAAATGCGCTGGGTGGCGAGACGATCCACATCTCTGCTACCTCGTCGAACCATATCAATGCGATGGATATGAACCGGGATTATGGCGACGGAGCCAATCCGATCATTCTTAAGTCGGAATTCGTCCTGTCGTTGTGCGAGCAGTTGATCGGAGGACATCAGCTTGGAGCCAAGGAGAAATCGCTCATCGATCGCTGTACCGCCGCTGTGTATCGCAAGTATTTGCGGAGCAACTATAAGGGACAGCCTCCGACATTGCAGGATTTTCGCGCGGAGCTGCTCAAGCAAGCAGAACCGGAGGCTCAGGACATCGCGCTGGCTATTGAATTATTTACTTCCGGCAGTCTGAATACGTTCGCCCAATCGACCAACGTCAATGTCAACAATCGGCTCATTTGCTACGATATTCTCGACTTGGGCAAGCAGCTTCTTCCCATCGGCATGCTGGTCGTACTCGACAACATCTTGAATCGGATTACGCAAAATCGCGCTAGAGGCAAGAATACGTTTATCTTTATTGATGAAATCTACCTTTTGTTCCAGCACGAATATAGCGCCAACTTTCTGTTCACGCTCTGGAAGCGTGTCCGAAAGTATGGCGCTTTTTGCACGGGCATCACGCAAAATGTGGATGATCTACTGCAAAGCCATACGGCCCGCACCATGCTTGCAAACAGCGAATTTATCGTCATGCTGAATCAGGCCAGCACCGACCGGATGGAGCTTGCCGAGTTGCTCAACATTTCGGACCTGCAACTGTCCTACATTACGAATGTTGACGCCGGGAATGGTCTGATGAAGGTCGGCAGTTCCCTCGTACCGTTTACCGACAGGTTCCCGCGACACACGAAACTGTATGGCCTAATGACAACGAAGCCCGGAGAGTAATGGATAAACAGCAGTAAGCGGCTGGTCGCAAACAGGATCAGCCGCTCAAGCTTTAATATGCATCTCTCAAACTTAAAATCGGAGGAGTCATATTGATTCTTAGCTCGACCAAGCATTTCGAATGACAAGTCAATTGCAGTTACAGAAACATCATTGTCTTTAATGAACTGCAAACTGCTCCTGTCCCAACGCCTACAAAAAGAACTTTGCTTTTAGGCTCAATGTCGAGGTTCTCAAAAATCTTTTTCCGGGCCTTTAAAATAGCCCGGAATTGAAGAGGTAATCATAAAAGGGTGCCCAAACCGATAAACACTTTATTCCAAGGGTTATTCATAGGCGATCATTTCCCTTTCACTCTTAACAAACGTAGGCTGTTCAAAGTAACAATTAGGGTAGCTCCCATATCTGCAAAAATAGCCATCCATAGCGTAAGCCATCCAGGAACAATCAAAGCCAACGCGACAAGTTTAATCCCGAGCGAGAACGTAATGTTTTGTTTTATTATCGCAAGGGTTTTACGGCTTAACCGAATCGTATACGGGAGTTTACCTAAGTCGTCAGCCATCAGCGCAATATCGGCGGTTTCGAGGGCAGTATCCGTACCAGCGCCGCCCATTGCGATACCAACCGTTGAAGCTGCAAGCGCGGGCGCGTCGTTTACGCCATCGCCAATCATTGCGACATTACCATATTCTTTACGAAGCTGCTTGATATAGTCTAATTTATCTTGAGGCATGAGGTCGGCTTTAACGTCTGTAACATTTAGTCGCCGCCCGATTGTTTCGGCGGTTACTTGATTATCACCCGTAAGCATAATCGTTTTCTTGATGCCAATTTCGTGTAAGTGCTTAATAACGTCATTACTGGAATCGCGCACTTCATCGGCTACGGCTATTAAGGCAAGGACTTGTTTTTCCGTTCCCAAGACCATAACCGTTTTCCCTTGTTTTTGTAGAGCTTCGATACGTTGATTCGTTTCAACTTTCATATCGGAGTGAAGTTCTGCAAAGAGTTTCGGACTACCGACGTAATACAATTCCCCGTTTACCTTTGCTTTAACGCCTTTCCCGGTTATGGATTGAAAATCCTCAACGGCTAGGGATAAGTCGGCTCCGAGGTATTCAGCTTTACGAACAATCGCGGAAGCAAGCGGGTGTTGAGAACCTTTTTCGATAACTGCCGCGATAGCAAGCAATTCTTTTTCGTCTTTCGTTCCGAAAATATCGACATTCGTTACTTCCGGGAATCCCTTCGTCAGCGTACCCGTTTTATCGAATGCAATTGCGGCAAGGCGCCCAGCTTCTTCAAGATGAATGCCGCCTTTGATAAGGACGCCATTTTTCGCCGCGTTTCCGATAGCAGTAACAATCGAAACAGGTGTCGAAATGACCAATGCGCAAGGACAGCCGACGACGAGTAACGCTAATCCCCGATATACCCAATCGCCCCAATCAGCGCCGACGAACAGAGGGGGCACAACGGCAATACCTAATGCCATAATCATAATCGCTGGCGTATAGTATTTCGCAAATCGGTCAACGAACGCTTGCGATGGTGCACGTTCGGCTTGTGCTTCTTCAACCAGGTGAATAATTTTGGAAATGGTTGTATCCTCAACGTGCTTCGTTACTTTGACCTCAAGCAACCCTTCTTCGTTTAATGTGCCTGCGAAAACTTCATCATCAATTGTTTTCGTTACGGGAACCGATTCGCCGGTTATCGCGGCTTGGTTAATGGTTGATGTCCCTTTAATAACCACGCCATCCATTGCAAGTTTTTGGCCTGGCTTTACAATCATGACGTCGCCAACCTGTATATCCGCAACACTTACCGTAATTTCTTCGGAACCGCGTCGAATCAGAGCTTCCTTCGGTGCAATATCCATCAAGGAACGAATGGATTGACGGGCTTTCTCCATAGAGTAACGTTCCAAAACTTCACTAATTGCAAACAAGATAACAACCGTCGCGCCTTCGCCCCATTTGCCGATCGCCGCGGCACCGATGACGGCCACCGTCATAAGGGTATTCATATCGAACTGAAGCCAGAAGAGATTCTTAATCCCTTTTTTGAATAGATCGTAACCACCAATGAGAATAGAAGCTGCAAAAATGACTGCAGATAAGTTACTTCCCTCACCTAGAAAATAACCTGCCGCAAGCAATACGGCAGAAACCAATACGTTCCAATGCTCTTGCCAAAATGGCTTTTTCTTTTCAATCGTCCGTTGTTTTTGAGGTGTAACTTTCAGGCGTTCAAACGCTCCAGCCTTTTCTAAATCCTCCACTGTAGTACTTCCATAAACGGTAATCTTGGATGCTCCAAAATTGACTTGTGCATCTTTAACGCCAGGCAAACCTTTTACATTTTTCTCGAAAATGCCTGCGCAATTCGTACAGGTAAAGCCTTGAACTCTGTAGACGTTTTTATCTTCGGTGTTTTCAACGCTATTTTCCATTGGTGATCAACTCCCGTGAATGAGTAGAAGCTAGTTGTACCAAGTGACGAACATGGTCGTCCTCCAGCGAGTAAAAGACTAATTTACCTTCCTTGCGATATTTCGCCAAGCCGAGCTGTTTTAATGTTCGAAGATGATGAGAAGCTGTTGCCATCGAAGAACCGATGATGTTGGCCACGTCACAAACACATAGTTCGTCTTCTTCGCACAAGGCGAAAGCAATTTTCATTCTTGTTTCATCAGCCAGTACCTTGAACAGCTTTACCATGCCTTGAATATTTTGTCCTTCAATTGCAAGTTGTACTTTTTGGACTTTAGGTTCGTCATAACAAAAAATTTCACAGGAGTCCTTTTCTTGCTCGCTCATTTCTTCACCTCAACAATCAAATCATTATTTGATTATTATCATACAACAAACCTTAATATTATTCAAATGCACATTTGATTATTTATCGAGCGCGGCTGCTTTTTTCTTTTTCCAACGTTAATACTGCGATAACATTCGGCATGTAAGATCGAACTATAAATAAGCAAATAATTATATGGCTATTTACAACGGGTAGGGGAGCGTGGGAGAATGAAACGGGATGTTACACGAATTTATTTCATTTGCGGGCAAAATCGGTGCCGAAGTCAGATGGCTGAAGCTTTTGCCAAGTATTATGGCGGGGATCAGGTGGTGGTGGAGAGCGCCGGATTAGATCCATCCGATGAAGTGCATCCTTACACCATTGAAGCCATGCGTGAGGTAGGCATCGATCTTTCCCAGCATGTTTGCAAAAAAATTGATATGAGGTTTTTTCTAGCGTCGAATGCGATCGTCAAGCTGTGCGAACAAATTGTGGAGCGCTGTCCCATCGTACCGTTCAAGATCATGAACGTTGAGTGGAACATCCCCGACCCGTTGGCTGTAGACGGCGGTACCCTAGAAGACGTGAAGCGAGCGCGTGACGAAATTCGGGAGAAAGTGATCGGGTTGCTAAAAGGGATGGACATTCCCGTCGCTTAAAAGGAGTGAAGCAGTTGAGCAAACTAGAAGAAGTAGCGGATGCCTTGAAGCTATTGGGGGACCGGAACAGGCTCACTATCGTAGCCTTGTTGCAGGAGAAGGAACTGTGCGTGTGCGAGATCGTGGACATTTTGAAAACAAGCCAGCCCAATATCAGTCAGCACATGCGCAAACTTCGGGACGGGGGCTTGGTCAAAGAGTCGCGCAGGGGGCAATGGGTGTATTATTCGCTCTGCCTGGAAGACAAGCCTTATATTTTGGATATTTTAAAGGAAGTTCCTTCGCAAGCGGCGCTGATTGAGCCTGCCGTTTGCGAAACCAATGATTGCTGTACGTAGTTCAGGAGGACGCATATGGTTTATGTAGCGATTTTGATTTTCTTGATAACGTTGCTTTTTGTCATTTGGCAACCGAAAGGATTAAATATCGGCTGGTCGGCAAGTGCCGGAGCGATCCTTGCCTTGCTATTTGGCGTGGTCAGCTTCGCGGACGTCGGCACCGTAACTGACATCGTGTGGAACGCCACCTTGGCGTTTGTGGCCATTATTTTAATCTCATTGGTGTTGGATGAAATCGGTTTTTTTGAGTGGGCTGCATTGCATATGGCGCGGCTGGCACGCGGAAACGGCCTGCTCATGTTTGTATTTATCATCCTGCTGGGATCGGCGGTTGCCGCCTTGTTTGCCAATGATGGCGGGGCCTTGATTATTACCCCGATTGTGCTCGCCATGGTCCGGGCACTTAAGTTTGATGAAAAGATGATCCTGCCGTTTATTATGGCCAGTGGGTTCATTGCGGATACGGCTTCCTTGCCGCTTGTCGTCAGCAACTTGGTTAACATCGTATCTGCGGATTATTTCAATATCGGTTTTGCGGAATACGCAAGCCGCATGATTGTTCCGAATTTCTTTTCCGTCATTGCGAGCCTCATTGTGCTGTATCTGTATTTCCGGAAAAGCATCCCAAACAATTACAATCTCACGCAGCTAAAAAGGCCGAAGGAAGCCATTAAAGATATGCGGCTGTTCAAGTTATCTTGGGTCATCTTAGCCGCGCTGCTCGTTGCGTATTTTATCAGCGAATTATTCTTGATCCCTGTTTCCATTATTGCCGGGGTTGCCGCGATTGCCTTTTTGTTCGCGGCGAGAAAAAGCCCTGCGATTCATACCTGGAAACTGGTAAAGGGCGCTCCCTGGGCTGTCGTGATCTTCTCTATCGGCATGTATGTGGTCGTTTATGGCTTGCGTAATGCCGGACTTACGGATGCACTAGGCAGCTTGATTCAAGCGGTCGCAGACAAAGGGTTATTTGTGGCTACCGTAGGTATGGGCTTTATTGCAGCCATCCTGTCGTCCATTATGAACAACATGCCCACGGTCATGATTGATGCGCTGGCCATTCAAGGCACACAAACCGATGGCTTCATTCGTGAGGCGCTGATCTATGCGAATGTGATCGGCTCTGACTTAGGACCGAAAATTACGCCAATCGGCTCCCTGGCCACGCTGCTTTGGCTGCATGTACTATCCACGAAAAACGTGAAAATTAGATGGGGCTATTATTTTAAAGTCGGCATCTTGTTAACCATTCCCACGTTGTTCATAACGCTCACCGGTCTTTATGTATGGCTTTATGTTCTCCAGACGCTACAGGTGAATGTATGGCTATGTATTGCGGTGATTGTGGTCGTCCTGGTGGTAGTTGCAATGATCATGAAGTCTTTTATGGGAAGTAAACAAACGAAAAGAGTTCATCAAGGTGATTAACGAATTGAAATTAAAGGAGATTGTTCACCATGGAGAAAAAACCGTTAATTTATTTTTTGTGCACCGGAAATTCTTGCAGAAGCCAAATCGCGGACGGTTTTTTAAACGCGCTAGGCAGCGACAAATATGAAGTCAAGAGCGCAGGTCTTGAAGCACACGGACTGAATCCGCGTGCGGTGCAAGTCATGCAAGAAGCTGGCGTAGATATTAGCAAAAACACCTCCGATGTGATCGATACGGACATTTTGAATCGCGCCGACTATGTCATTACCTTATGCGGCCACGCCGACGAGCATTGCCCTGTGATCTCCAACAAGAACGTAACGAAATGGCATTGGGGTTTTGATGATCCGGCAAAAGCAACCGGAACGGAAGAAGAAATCATGAACCAGTTCCGCACCGTTCGTGATTCGATTAAAAGCAGGATTGAACAATTCGTCAAAGAAGGGAAATGAGGTGGCGACGATGATTAAACGAATGCATGTTGCTTTAAACTGTACGGAGCTGAACAAGTCTTTAGATTTCTATCGCGCTTTTTTTGGGGCAGAACCGAGTAAGGTTAAAGATAATTACGCCAAATTTGAGTTAGAAGAACCGGCGCTTCATTTTTCGCTCAATGTACGTCCCTTCGAACAAAAGGGTGTTCTGAACCACTTAGGATTCCAAGTGAATAATACGGAAGAAGTGCTGGCCATGGGGGAAAGGCTTCGTCAAAGCGGACTGCTGCTGATTGATGAGATGAATACCACATGCTGCTATGCGTTGCAGGATAAAGTTTGGGTATATGATCCGGACGGCAACGCCTGGGAGATTTTCTACACAATAGAAAATTCCGAATTCGAATCCGCCGGTGAAGCCAGGGATTTGTCTCTGTGCTGCGCACCGCCAGCGGCCCTGATTCCGATTGAGTTTGGATCGTTTAAAAAAGGAGTATAGTCCATGGCGTCTGAAAAAACCTACCATGCTTTGATTCCGAATAAAATTTTCATGGGCGCGGCAACTGATGTGGAATCGATGGTGAAAAATGAAGGGATCGACGTGATCGTGGATCTTCGCGGTGAAGCGACGGAATGCGCCTATCCAGCGGCGAGTGCGAAATGGATTCAAATTCCGTTAGCGGATCATGCCGCTATGCCGCAAGAGAAAGCCTTCGAGCAAGCGATCCAGGCCGTCACCGAAGCGTATCACCAAAACAAGAAAATTGCTTTTCATTGTGGCGGAGGAAAGGGACGGACCGGTACGGTAGCCGCGGGCACCTTGCTTGCCTTGGGATTAAGCGATACGCTTGACGAAGCCGAGGCCAAGGCAAAGAGCATTCGCAAAATCATAGATATTAAGCCTTCACAAAGAGAATCTCTGAACAAATTATATCCCGGCAAATAAGCTCGCAAGAAGCCACTCAATCGAGTGGTTTTTCTTTTGGTGTAAAAATACTTGCAAATTGCAAATTATTAATGTATAACTAAGTCATGAGGTGAATCACAGTGGAAGATGTTCGCGAACTATTTCAGATCATGACACGCCGTTTTGGGTTTCTCAATAAAAATTGCTGCTCCGCCGGTGGCTGCGATATTACCTTAGTGCAAAGCCATATTCTTTACGAGATCGATCGTCAGCATCAACCGTCCATTCAACAGGTAGCCGAGGCGTTAGGGACAGATATTACGACCTTTAGCCGACAAATCCAATCGTTAATCAAAATGAATTTGGTCAAAAAATCGCCCGATCCGGACGATCGCAGGGTGTATGTGCTTTCGCTCACGACAGAAGGGAAGTACGTGGCCACGACGATTGACCAGCAAATGAACGCTTATTTAGCTGAAGTTTTCTCTCACATGAACGATTTTGAAAAAGAAACGGTCATTCGCTCCATTAAGCTTTTGAATGAAGCGATGTCAAAATCCAGCCTATGCTGTTCCACCCCCATCGGGTGATTTCTTTTCTCTTATACTTGCAATTTGCAAATAAATTGGAGGGTATTGGGTATGAATGAGGTACTTGATACGATTATCATTGGAGGGGGGCAGGCGGGTCTTGCATCCGGCTATCATCTTCAGAAGAAAGGACTTCGATTTCTGACTTTGGACGCGGGCGAAGAGGCGGGCGGCTCGTGGCCGCGTTATTACGATAGTCTCAAACTGTTCTCTCCAGCACGTTTCTCGTCGATGCCAGGCATGAAGTTCCCCGGCGATCCGAATAGCTATCCCAAGCGTGATGAAGTCATTCGTTATCTACAGGATTATCGAGCAAAATTTCAATTGCCGGTTCGGACCAATCAGCGCGTAGCATCGGTCGAAAGGGATGGAGAAGGGTTTACGGTCCGTACGAAGGTAGGGGATACGTTTCGGGCGCGCACCATTATTAATGCGACCGGCTCATTTCACAATCCCTATACGCCAGTTGTGCCGGGGCAGGAGGCGTTTCAAGGCCGCACACTTCATTCCTCCGAATACCGGAATCCGGAGCCATTTCGCAATCAACGCGTAGTGGTGGTCGGGCGTGGCAATTCTGCCGTACAGATCGGTGTTGAGCTGGCCGAGGTGAGCAAGACGTCTTTAGCGGTACTCCGGCCGGTCCAATTCATGAAATCAAGGCTGTTGGGTCAGGATGTGCATTTTTGGATCAAACTGATTGGATTTGACGCCTTTCCATTTTGGCGGTTCGGGAAAACTGCGCCGAGTTCAAGTGCGGTGAACGATTCGGGTGGGTACAAAGAAAAAGTAGCAGAAGGAAAACCGGATCAACAACCGATGTTCACATCCTTTTATGAGGATGGCGTCATTTGGCCGAACGGGACAAAAGAGCTGGTGGATACTGTGATCTTTGCGACAGGCTACCGGCCGCATCTTCCCTACCTTCAAGCGATTGGCGCGTTGGATGCGGAAGGAAGGCCGTTACATCAAGCAGGCATAAGCGACGTTCCGGGGCTTTATTATGTGGGGCTGGAAGGGCTGCGTTCCTTTGCTTCTGCTACCTTAAGGGGGGTGGGGCCGGACGCGCAGTTTGTTGTTAGAAAGCTTTTGCATCATCTTAAACACTGAATGCTTACATTTTTTGATAAAAGGATGGGACCGACTTGAACCTCAATTGGTTTGCTGCGGAAATGCTTATGAAACAACGCCAAAGGGAAATCGAACGATCGGCTAGAGAAGCGTGGAAATGGTCAGACGCTATGCGAAAGCAATCGGTCCGATTCTTTAACCGACGGCCAATCATTCGTGCAACACCAACGGCTTGCTGCGCTGAGAGCTGCTGTTGATTGTATAAAAAATAGACTCTCGGAGTAGCTGGTGACTTTACCGCGAATCTGTGTGTGAAGACTGGAAAATCTCCTTCGCGGAACTGGATTTCAATGGGATTTACAAAAAAGGGCACAGCGAATAAGCGTAGCATGAAGGTTTTTTTAAAAATTGGCTTTAGGCTGCGAAGAGAATCGATTGTAGGTCGAGCGTTCTCTCTTCCGCCCATGCATCCATATGCTGGCACATCATAATGCCGTAAAGGCGTATGGTCCACATACGGGTGCTACGGTGTTTGGCGGCTTCTAGCATATAGTCCACTTTCTCCCGTTTGTTGCATCGCTCGACGGTGGTGCGTCGGCTGTAGATGCGTTTCCACTCTTCGCTCCCCCGAGCGACGGGTGGAAACAAGCGGGGATTGTCCTTGGCGTACAGGTAGATGGTGCGCCCGCAGGAAGCATTCGAGCAAGGAGTATCACAAGTGAGTACGCGGTTCTTGACTAACGGACAGCGGTATTTCCGGCGGCGACGAGCGTAATCGAATCCATCGCTTTTCATTTCAAGTCCCTTTTTACAAATCGGGATTCCGTGCGGTGAAAGGGAGATGTCATCTTTGTATTTGAGGATCCCCGCCTTGCGTTTGTTAAGGTCGATGAACGGCTCGACTTGCTTGTCCAGAAAGTGCCGGTAAATCGGCATCGCGTCGTGCGCAGCGTCAAGAAGCACCTTCTTCCAGGCCCACCCAGGGAAGCGACTGCTAAACTCTCCGCTGCTGACCAGAATGGAGATGGAGTCGTGCCTGGAAGCACGATGAAGGCGCGGGTAGAGAGGAAGGTCATGCTTGCTGTCGGCGGCGGTCAGCATGTACAAGTGGTAGCCGTGAAAGTAACATTCGCGGGAGCTGTCCCAGCCAACATCACAATCCGGTTGCGTGTAGAGACGTTTGCACGAGCAGGAAGGGAAGCCCTTTTCCCGGCAATCGCACAACCGTTTGCTTCGAGGGAAAGCGGAAGTTCGCAGCGGTGTACCGTCAGCGGCAATCGAAAGGTTTTGGACGTCACCAAGCAGACCAAGGGAGGCCGAGATCATTAAAAATTGTTCGCGAAAGAGCGCAAACAAAGTGTCACACGGGGATGTCACCCTAGATAACGGATACTTGGCGATGCGCGCAGCGAGACGTTCTACCTTACCGGTTGAAGTTGTCGGCGCCTTCTCTCCCTTCTTGCCCTTCGGGGGCTTTGAGAGAGCAGGTTTCATACGACCAGTTAGATGGGCTTTGGGGGAGCTCCATAGGCGGCGAAAGAAATCGTAAAACGTACCGACACCCGGAATATGACCGGGTTCGAAGCCGCTGAGGATCGCGAAGAAATCGCAGCGATGGAGTCCTGCAACCCAACGAGTCACTGACACTTCCTTCATCTGAAGCATAAGCAGGTAAGAGCGTAGCAGATTAGCCGGATCGTGAGGAATGGGACCTTTTACATGAAAGGTATGTTGAAGCAGCGCGGCGGTACCGGATAAGTCGGTAAGCCAAAATTTCAGCAATAACGGCAGATCCTTGGCGATGAAAGGCAGGAAACCGCGAGGATAATGCAGGCGAAGCTGATGCACCACAAAATGTTGATACTGGGAATGAGTGCGTACTTGGGGAAACACGAGGAGCACCCCCGGACTCAGAAGATAGGGATAAAATGGAATATCCCTTCTTGCCGATTATTGGGGCGTTTTGAAAAAGTCAAGTAATTTCGACAGTTCGGGTAAAAATATTTTCCAGTTTTTCGACTATTGAAATGGAGTGAAATGAAAATAACCCAAGGTCCTAAAGCCTTGTATTATCTGCCTCGGCAAATACCGAGAGGCTATAAAAAACTAAGGAGTGATCTTTCATGAATCAAGTGAGTAATGATCAAATTCGTCAAAACGTTCGGAATCGGTATAAAGAAATCGCCTTACAGGACGTAGGGGCAGGGTCCTGTTGTACGCCAACGCCAGCCAATGACTGCTGTGGTTCGGCCGCGGATGTTTCCGCTAAAATGGGCTACTCGTCAGAAGAATTAACAGCCGTTCCGGATGGGGCGAATCTGGGCCTCGGCTGTGGCAATCCGCAAGCGATTGCCGCTTTGCAACCGGGAGAAGTCGTGCTGGACCTGGGCAGCGGCGGCGGGTTTGATTGCTTTCTTGCCTCCCGTCAGGTGGGCGCTTCCGGCCGCGTCATTGGTGTAGATATGACACCGGAAATGGTCAGCCGCGCCCGTGAAAATGCCAGTAAAAGCGGATTTACCAATACGGAATTTCGGCTGGGCGAGATCGAGCATCTGCCGGTTCAGGACCATTCGGTTGACGTAATTATTTCAAACTGTGTCATTAATCTGTCCCCATCGAAGCAGCAGGTTTTTGACGAGGCGTTCCGTGTGCTGCGTAACGGCGGCAGACTGGCCATATCGGATGTCGTGGCAACAGCCGATTTTCCGGATGAAATCAAGCAGGATATCGACCGTATCTATTCAGGGTGCATTTCAGGAGCTTCTTCCATCGGCGAACTGGAGGCCATGCTTGCACAAAGCGGTTTTACCCAAATTGAGATCGAACCTAAAGACGAATCCCGGACGTTCATCAAGGATTGGATTCCTGGCGCAAATGTCGAACAATACCTGGTGTCCGCCGCGATACGTGCCATCAAGCCTTGAGCCATGACGGGCCGAGCTGCACTCCCTAATAAGGAGTGGAGTGTGCTGACTTCCGCTCCTGCAGTCGCTAAATATGCGCTTCATATTTTCGACCGGGCTGAATTTTTTATGCTGCTGCTTGATATCACTGCTGAAGAGTTCAACATAATAGTCAAGCATATCGAGTGTAGCGTGACCAAAAATACGCCGGAGGGTAAAAGGATCGCCGCCATTCAAAATGTAAAACTTCGCCATCGTATGTCGGAATGTATGGGGCGGGACCCGAACTCCTTTTAAGTTTGCGGCGAGGCCATATACCTGCATCTACTCCTGTAATGCTCTGGTGCTAGGAGTGATAAAAAAATGGATAATTGTTGCCAAACGTCCATTGAAAAGCAAGTATCGCTTGCCAATGCCCTGTTTGTCATCAAAAGGGCAAAAGCGTTCAACTGATAACACTCAAAGCATTGCTACGATCTACAGCGTTAGAAACCATTCATCCAGAATCGTCATACGCATTTTGTTCCAATTCATCTTGTGTGATCTATTTTAGCGATTTGCAGACCTATGGCAAAGATACACTGAAAGTTTCGGTGTTTCAGAAATACGATTCATTGGATGTGCCTGTTTGCTACTGTTTTGGATGGATGAGAGAACGCTTATTGCAAGCGGTTCAAGTAAATCAAAGTCCAACTGAACATATTCGTGAACAAGTGCAAGCGAACCGCTGTGGTTTTGAAGTACATAACCCACAAGGAGCCTGTAGTTTGGGTAACGTTAACACGTTCATTCGAAATCTCGACAAGTGTTAGTCTCTTGTCAGCTTTTAGTAACAATGCTTACGAAAAGAGCCTAAATAAGCAGGTTTTTCCTACACTGATGGGTCATCGGCACTTATTTTGTTTTTAGGCAGTACAAATCGATTATTCAAGGTTCCGTTCCTTAGTGAACCCAGTTTCGATCAATACCGAACATTTCCTTATCGTGGAGATGTTCGTTGTCTTCCACTTGAATGGTAGCATGACCAATTTGAAATTTTTGGGCAAGAACGTTCTCAATTTCTCTTATAATAGTCTGAGCTTCCTTCACAGATAAATTTCCGTCAACGCGGATGTGACCGCTCATCGCATTTCTGTTTGACGTCAAACTCCATATATGTAAATCGTGAATATTTTTCACGCCTGAAACAGAGCGAATTGTCTTTTCGACATCTTCAAATTGAATTCCAACAGGCGTTCCCTCCATTAAAACCACATAGGTTTCTTTGATAACGCGCCATGCTCCAAAAGCAACCAATACTGCAATCAGTATGCTCAAGATTGGGTCGAGTATGTACCATTTCGTGAAATACATGATAATACCAGCTACAATGACACCAGCCGACGCCGCCGCGTCGCCCAAAACGTGAAGCATCGCACTTCGAATGTTTACATTGTTGGCTTGGTCCCTCATGCCGAGTCCGATATATAGATTCACGACAACCCCAACTGTCGCAGTGATAAATAACACCAGTCCCTCAACCGGTACTGGGTTCAGAATCCGTTGATAAGCTTCTCCTCCGATAAAGAATGCAATTCCGATTAGTGTCAACGCGTTTAAAAGCGCAGCGAGTATGGTGATTCGATGGTATCCGAATGTCATTTTGCCATGCGGTTCTTTCGTCGACATTCGGATAGCCAGCCACGCCACAATAAGCGCTGCGACATCGGTCAGCATATGCCCCGCATCGCTTAGCAATGCCAAGCTGTTTGCCCAAATGCCACCGATCACTTCAGCCGCCAACACGATGGATCCCAAGAAAATCGCTTTCTTCAGTTTGTCTTGAGCAACATGGACGTGTCCACCCCCGTGAGAATGCTTATGCCCATGATGGTCGGAGGTATGGTCATGATGCTGTTGACTGTGTTCATGAGAATTATGAGTAGACAGCCCATCATTTTTTCGTACTTTCATCTAACTTCCTCCTGGTGCTGAAAAATTACGAAAGAAAGGCGCAATGTATGCGCCTAAATAGCTTTCAGTTTATAACCGCAGCTTGGGCAAAAAGCTGCGCTTTTGGTACAGACGTTTTGCAATTTGGACAATTTTCTGTATCGGGTACCGGCAAATGAAGTTAGTTTCGTTAAATTGTTGAGCGGGCCACCTTTTCATATTATTCCGGCTTATTTCCAGCGTTCGGATCTGCAACAAAGTTAGTTTTATAATCTGTATATTTTAATTCTGTAACCATACCAGCAGAAGCGTGATGCAAATCATGACAGTGGAACATCCAGTTCCCTTCATTATTTGCCTTGAATGCGACAACATATTCTTCACCCGGCTTCAAATTCAACGTATCCTTGATGACTGGAGATCCTTCAAGAGGTTTTCCGTTCTTGCTTAGTAGTTGAAAGAAGTGACCGTGCAGGTGCATCGGATGGTCGTCAGTCTTTGAGTTATTGACGAGGCGAACCTTGACGGTATCTCCTTCTTTAACGTTTATCGGTTCGGTTTCCGGAAATGTTTTTCCGTTTATCGTATAGACCATTTCGCCTTTTTTCATTTCCGTGTTCAAATTCATCGTGTATTCCAACGTATACTTCTGACCTAATGTAAAGTTGGCTGTGCTTGCTTGGCCGTAACGGCTCATGTCTACAGCCGTCAGCTTCTCCGTTTCATTCGCCTTGTCTGAACCGACAGGAGCCCCTTCATAAGTTATCGTGGCTTTCATCCCTTTAACAGCAGCTTTGTCGCCGTGGTCTTCGATCAACCATTGGCCTGGATTGTTGGCAACAAATTCAATATCGTAACGCTCTCCTGGAGCGATGCTTACGACATTATCTTTCAGGATACCTGGATTGTTTATAGGCTGCCCGTCGGTAGCAATAACTTTGAATTCATGTCCGTGCAAATGAATTTGATGAGACAGATAGCCCGCATTTATCAAACGAATTCTAACTTTATCTCCTTGCTTGACAGGGAGATGATCCACTAACGAACCGGATTTTCCATTTATGGTATACAGATCGTACATACTCATATCGTGTCCCATATTCATCGTACTATGATCCATGCCGGACATATTCCCAGCGGAAATATTCATATCGGATTTATTGTCTTTGCTATCAGAGTTGCCCATATTCATTTTGCTATGATCCATTTCCGACATGTTGCCTCCGGACATATTCATGCCGGACATTTCCCCGGAGCTCATCCATTCATCGAGGACAAGCGTATAATCACGATCAACGCGGGTGCCTTCTTTTGGCTCGACGATAAAGGACCCATACAATCCGCGATCCAACTGATTTACGCTATCCTGATGTGAGTGGTACCAGTATGTGCCAGGGACATCTGCTTTAAACTCGTACGTAAACGACTGGCCCGGCTGAACCGCGTTTTGCGTTACACCTGGAATGCCGTCCATAGCGTTTGGTACAGGAACACCGTGCCAATGAATTGTAACTGGCTCCTGCAGCTGGTTCTTCAAGTTGACTTTTATCGTTTCACCTTGTTTTACCCGAATTTGCGGGCCAGGAACAGAATTGTTGAATGTCCATACCGGCAAAGTTTTTCCAGGGGCGATTTCCTGATTGCTTGCAGATGCAGTCAAATTAATTTCTTTGCCCGTTAAAACAGTTGTCTTTTCTGTTTGAGCATCTGACGCCTTCGGAGATTCTTTTGTCCCTTCCATATTCATTTTCGAGTGATCCATTCCATTTGAACCGGTACAGCCAGCCAATATAATGGATAAACCCCCGACTATAATCATACTTTTGAGCTTCCAACCAGTCTTCATTGCTTTCATCCCTTTCTGTATTTGAACATCCGATAGATCAATCATAGTCGGTACTTATGTAGAACTTTTGAAGAAGAATACGAAGGGATATTGTCCGATTCTTTCGTGCACATCATCCGTTCAGTAGGCATAAGCTGATAAAAATTGTATAAGGGGAACTTTGAATGCAGGATATAAGCGCACTATGCCAGCAGTTTGCACATATTCTTGGCGGGGAGCAGAAAGTAGAGCATGGTGTATGTATGGTGAATAGAGATCGTTCACATATTAAAGTCAGCATATTGGGAAGACCGAGCCATTCCGGACTTGCTCTCCATTCCATGTGGTCATTTGAATCAATGGATTCTCAGGGAAGGACATTAAACTTGGGGGAAACAGCACTTCTCCAAGATGAAGTTTATCCATTTAATTGGCATTTGCAAAAGAACGGGATTATACTGTCTGCTTTGCATAACCATTGGTTAATGGACAATCCCCATCTTATTTATGCACACTATGCTTCTGTTGAGGAGCCGCTTTCCTTCGCAAGAAAAGTAGCGGAAGCTTACAGAGTACTGAAATAAATAAGTTTTTCAACCATCGAAGGCATTATGAAAACCAGGTTCCTTTCTCTTATAAGGACCTGGTCTTCCTTTTTCTAAAAGGAACCTTGTCCATTTACCGCAGATTCTCTACACGGAATCTTCACAAGTTAAGGATATCCTTAATCGAACAGCATGGCAGGGGGGCTTTGAAATGAGGGTTGTCTTATTTATGATTGGGGATTTTCCTGTAAGGGCATATGGTACGATCATTGCTTTCGCCATCCTCCTCTCGCTTGGGGTAGCCCTCTATTTGGCTAAGGGAACGGAATACCGTAAGCATCTTTGGGATGTCGTTTTTTATGTTATCTTGGGAGCAATTGTGGGAGCTCGTTTATGGGAGGTCGTCTTCTTTGAGGGAGGATATTATTCACAGCATCTTCTCGAATCGTTCGCGATTTGGAAGGGCGGTTTATCCATTCAAGGAGGGCTCGTAGGGGGATTTACAGCCGGTCTTATTTATTGCTGGAGTAAAAAAATTAATTTCTGGGAATTTGCAGATATCGTGGCACCGGCGATTATTTTTGGGCAAGGAGTAGGTAGAATCGCTTGTCTTTTAAATGGGGATGCCTTTGGATCGCCAACGGGTTCGAGTTTTGGGCTTGTCTATCCACCGGGCACGATTGCCTATGACACTTACGGTTCCCAACCATTGTGGCCTGCGGAAGTGTGGGAAGGCCAATGGGACTTCGTTGTATTTGGGATTCTGCTTGCACTTAAAAACCGATCTTGGCCCCGCGGCTTTATTTTCCTGTCCTATAACATCCTGTACTCGCTGGGGCGCTTCATGTTGGAAATGCTTCGGGGGGATACGCCTAGATATTTATTCCATCTTACTGCCGCGCAGTGGACAAGTATTGGTGTCATACTCATTTCCCTTGTATTTATCCTGCGGAACTATCTTTCCTCTAAAAATACTCGAAGTACCTGTATATAATAAGAGTATGATAAAAAAAGGGATAATCCTTCTACTTTATGTGGCTGGAATTGCAGCTATCATTACTTACAAACAACCAATGCTTATGTGGCTGGCACATAGCGATATGGAACGTCTTCCCTGGATGATCGGAGCTGCGATTTTGCTAGCCGCAGTACCCGCCGTCCCTTTTGGGATTGTAGCCGGGATCATGGGGGCTCAATACGGACCCGTTTGGGGTACGCTGATTAATGTTGCCACTTCTGCAACAGCCGCCGCTCTCCAATTCCTTGCCGTTCGGGTGTTGTTTCAGAAACAGGGGCGGCAGTTCGTAACGAAGTTCAAACGGATTGAGCATTTCATCTTATTTTTAGAGCGTAATGCGTTCCTCGCAGTGATAACGGCCCGGCTTCTTCCTTTTGTCCCGGCTCCAGTTATCAATATAGCCGCCGCGATCAGCCATATGAGCTTCGGCAGCTTCTTCCTTGCTACGGTAATGGGGAAATTCCCGGTGATGGTTCTATTTGCCATCCTGGGAGACAAACTGCTGTTTTCGAGCGTTTCCGGTATGATCTGGCCGCTGATTATTTATGCGCTTTTCCTAATGACCGTTTATGCAGGCTATCGCTGGCTGTACATGACGAAACTTTCGAAGCCGGATTCGGAAGAATAAACGATTGCTAAGGGGAGACTGGATAGTAGCGGTCCGCCCTTTTATTATTTTGGGTAAGCACTATAAAGTTGTGGAACGGTTAAACTGTTTTTCTGGAGGGGCGTTATGAAAACCATATTAGTTGTTGATGACGAGTCCAAAATTCGAGAAGTTGTCGTGTCGTACCTGAAAAAAGAAGGCTTTCAGACTTTAGAAGCCGAAACCGGCGCTGATGCGATTCGAATCGTACAAAACGAAGCGGTTGATTTTGTCATTCTCGATCTCATGCTTCCGGATATGGAGGGGGAACAGGTCTGCCAAACTATTCGTCAAATCCATTCGGTTCCGATTCTAATGCTTACCGCCAAGGTTTCGGAAAACAACCGGATCAAGGGGTTATCCGTGGGAGCCGACGATTACTTAATTAAGCCGTTTGATCCGCGCGAAGTAGTAGCACGGGTGCGGGCCATCTTACGGCGTACGGACGATCATTATTTACTTGCCGATCGCCTTGCCTTTAATCAGGGCGAACTCACGATCGATTCATTGAAGCAGCAGGTGCACTGCAGCGGTGAACTCGTAAGCTTGACACCGAATGAATACAAGCTGCTGCTTATCATAGCGAAATATCCGCAGCGCATTTTTTCCCGGGAAGAGCTCGTGGAACGAGTGCTTGGTTATGATTTTGAAGGCGATAGTCGTACGATCGATCAGCATGTGAAAAACATACGGCAAAAAATAGAACGCGATCCCAAGTCCCCCAAATATATTGTGACGGTGTACGGAACCGGCTACCGTTTTGCAGGAGGAACAGCATGAACCGGCTGCACACCCGTTTGGCACTGATCATTATAGGAATTGCTGTCGGCATTGTCTTGATCTCAACCGTCAGTCTTATTATGACAACACACTATCACTTCTCTATGTATCAAGCACAGGCGGGTATGAGTCATGAATTTCCGGCGCTGGATTACCATTTAGAACAGGCGCTCATGCAAACGATTGTATGGACGAGCTTGATTTCAATTTTGCTTGCGATTTTTCTCGGGTTTTATGTGGCCAGGCGGATTTCGGCTCCCCTCGTGCATATGACTCACGTTGCGGAACGTATGACGGGAGGGGAGTGGAACTCGCGTGTGGTAATCCGCGGCAAAGATGAGCTTGCAGATTTGGGCGCATCTCTAAATACACTGGCGAGTCAACTTCAACAGCATGAGCAGCTACGCATGACGATGACGGAAGACATTGCTCATGAGCTGCGAACCCCTTTAGCTACGCTCAAAAGCCATATGCGTGCTTTGGAAGACGGGATTTGGGAGCCTACACCGGAACGTATCCATTCGTGCTACGAAGAAATCGAGCGATTAGCGCAGCTCGTGGCTGAACTGGAAGACCTGACCTACGTGGAATCACCCGGTTTTCAGTTGGTGAGAAAAGAAGAATCGCTCGCGGCGATCATAGAAAGAGGAGTGCAACTAGTCACTGCTGCTTATCGTGAAAAAAACGTACGTCTATCGGGCAACGCCAGCCCTCACATCCGGGTTAATGTTGATCAGGATCGCATGATTCAAGTTCTTGTGAATCTGCTTAGTAACGCTCTGAAATTCACCCCCGAACGGGGAGAGGTGCGAGTAAAGGGAAGCGAGGAGAGGGACCATGTGCTTATCCAGGTTCATGACACGGGGACGGGAATACCGCAAGAGGACTTACCTTATGTGTTCGAGCGATTTTACCGGGCAGATAAGTCTCGCAATCGACGGACCGGCGGCAGCGGTCTCGGATTAACCATTGTTAAGGAATTGGTTGCAGCACATGGCGGGGATATTTCTGTAGAAAGTTGGCAAGGTACGACGTTTACGATTCGTATTCCAAAAGGAAAATAGATGTTCTACATAGGATCTTCAAAAGTATTGTTTACACTGTTAGCGTATGTATTCCAAATGAATGATTTGGAAATAAATGTGGGACACTTGATTGAGGTCCCTTTTTAAAGAAATAGGGGGATGTTCTTTGAAAAAAATGACAATGCTTTCACTAGCGGTTGTGCTATTCATTGGGATGGCTGCATGCTCAATTAAAACGGCGGAAGGGCCGAACTCCAATACGAACACAACCTTTATGCACTTGCATGGCCTTGGTTATTCCGCAGACGGAAAGCGCCTAATGATCCCGGTTCACAGTGGGTTAAAAGTATATGCAAATGGCGCTTGGAGTGATGCTCCGGGAGAGAAGCACGACTATATGGGTTTCTCTGCTGTGGATAACGGATTTTACAGCAGCGGCCATCCGGCACCAGGTTCGAAGTATAAAAATCCTTTGGGGCTTGTGAAGAGTACAGATGATGGGAAAACCATTGCCGTTCTCACTCTTGAAGGAGAAGTTGATTTACACGGTATGGCTGCTGGTTATCGTTCGCATATACTGTATGTGGTAAATCCACAACCCAACTCAAAGATGAACCAGGCGGGGCTTTTCTACAGCAAGGATGAAGGGAAAACCTGGACAAGCAGTCCTGCAGCTGGTCTTCAGGGGCAGATGACGACGATCGCCGTGCATCCTGACAAGGAATCGATTGTCGCTATCGGCACAACAGCGGGGGCCTATTTGTCGAAGGATCACGGTCAAACGTTTACGGCTTTGGTTTCAGGGCGTCCAATTTCGGCCATAACGTTCATGAACTCCGGCGATGTGTGGGTTGCCGGTACCGGTCCAGATGCTTCGCTGGTCAAAATCAATACGGAGAGTACAGTTTCGGTAACGCTCAAATTGCCGACCAAGGATGAGATCACGTATGTTGCCCAGAATCCGGCAAATCCAAACGAGTTGGCTATAGCAACGGAACAAAAGGATGTCTATCTCTCCACAGATAGCGGCGCAACGTGGACGCAAATTGCAGATAAAGGCAACATGATCAATAAAAAATAGGGAGGTTTTTTGATGAAAACAGGATGGAAAGTCGGATTGGTTTCCGTGATTACGGCTGTGGCCCTAACTGGATGCTTTAATAAATCAAACACTTCCGCCACACACGATATGAACAACATGGGCCAGCAACAAAACGGTGCAACCCAAAGTTCGAGCAATCCGGTATCGATGCCCTGGATCGCCTCAAAAAACACGACGCGCATCAACACAAGCGACCCAGTAGAAGCGGCGGTGCTGGTTTCGAAAACATTGTGGATGGCAACCAGTGATGCGAATCGGCCCGGGGGCGTCATTCTTGCGAACCCGAAAGATTGGCAAATTGCCTTGGTTAGCGCAGATTTGATTCATCATCCCAACAATGGACCGGTGCTGTTTGTGAATAAGGATGGCGTACCGGATGTAACGCTTAACGAATTGAAGCGACTGAAACCGATGGGTGTCGACATGAACAAGGGAACTCAGGTTATATTGGTCGGAGATCTTGATCCAAAGGTAGAGGAACAGGTGAAAGTGCTCGGTTACAAGACGGATAGAATCTCAGGAGGGAATCCGGCGGCTGTAGCCAAAGCTGTCGATGCTTATTATGCCGCCGTCTCAAAAGAAAATCCTCCTTCGGTGATCGTAGGTTCAATGGACAGCGAAGAATACACGATGCCGGCCGTAAATTGGATCGCCCATATGCCGGAACCGCTGCTCTACGTTAAGAAAGATGAGGTACCCCAAGAAACGATTGATGCTTTGAAGACGCGAGGCGGCAAAGCCAACATTTATATTCTTGGCCCCGAAACGGTCATATCAACGAAAGTACAGGAACAACTGGGCCTATACGGGAAAGTGGTTCGTATTTCGGGTAACGACCCGTATTCGAATTCGGTTGCCTTTGCAAAATACAAAGATTCGGCGACAGGATTCGGATGGGGAATTACAACGCCGGGCCACAATTTTTCGTTCATCAATAAAAATTCTGCGGCTTTGGCGCTTGCAGCAGCTCCATTCTCACATCTGGGCAAACATGCGCCGCTCCTTTGGACGGACAAAGACAAGCTGCCAGATGCGGTCATGTCCTATGTGATGTCCGTCGAACCGAAGTATAAAAAGGAGCCGACCGAAGGGCCTTACAATCATGCTTGGTTAACGGGAAGTGAGGACGTTCTGTCCGCCGCGGCGCAAGGTGAGATCGATTCGATGCTGGAAATCGTGTCCGAGTCCGGAGAAGGCCATGGAGGGCACGGAGGCAGCAATACGAACGCAGGAACTCAACCAGACACAGGTGGAGGCGGCGGGCATGAAATGGGCAGTATGCCGGGGATGAAGCATTAATTAAGGGGCCTACTCCTGTAAGGTTGAAGAAACGTCATAAGCCAAGCTTTTAATGAACAAGGTAACGACGATGCTTTCGTTTCAGATTGTCCAATCCCTAAAACCAGTCATACACACGAATAAGTGTGTTTTGACTGGTTTTTGTATTGTACAAATGATTCCCGTGTTTGTCATTTTAATGATTTGGAACTGACGATACATACAAAATCATTACGCGGGGAAATAATAAAGGGGTAAATTACAAAAACGGAGGAACGTTTATGACAGCTACCGTGGATTCGTCCGTCACTCAGTTTCAAACTTGTATTGACGCGTGCAACAGATGTATGCAGGCATGTGAAGAATGTTTGATTTCTTGCTTGAAAGAGCCCGATGTGCAAGCCAGAATTCACTGCATCAATATGCTTCGTGACTGTGCGAACATCTGTGCATCAGCTTCGCAATGGATGTCTCGCGGAAGCATGTATGCCAAACAAATTTGTCAATTGTGTGCAACCATCTGCGAAGCCTGTGCAACTGAGTGCGCCAAGTTCCAAGATGCGCATTGCAAAGCTTGTGCTGACGAATGCCGAAAATGCTCCGACGAATGTAGAAGGATGGCTGGGTAAGCAATGAGGGTGGATTATTCACCCCTGTCAAATTTTTATCAACAAATGGGATGGTTGCTGCGGCAACCATCCCATTTGTTGACCAATCCGTTTTGAGTTATATCAATAAACTAACAAGAGTCCCTATAGTTTTTGCGGAATAAGGACGTTGTGCATACTGCTCAGCTAGTGTTTCGATCTTCTTCGCTATGTATTGAATAACCGCTTTGGGCACTTCGAATTTATGTGAGAGGAACCGCGCTTTGTATTGGAAAAACTTAAACAGTATGGCAACCCCCAACCCAGTTTCTCCCTATTTTTTCCGACTTGCTGCATTTCGTTAGGAAGAAACGTAAAATGCTCAATTCATTCGTTCAGCTCCCAATTACGCTTCACATGATCCCCCTCTGAGAAAAGTTCCTACTGGTAAGAATAAAACTAAATTCGGCACTTTAAGGGAATAAATAAAAATTATCTTGACTGTGTACCGTAGTACATGGTTTACACTTAAAACGGGGAGGTGAACCATGAGTTATCGTTCCGGAGACATATCAAAATTCTGTAATGTTAATAAAGAAACGCTAAGATACTATGAACGAAAGGGTCTGATTCCGGAACCCGTAAGATCGGATGCGGGCTATAGGCTTTATCCGAAAGAAACGGTAAAACGGATCATGTTCATTAAAAGTATTCAAGAGCTTGGTTTTACGTTATCTGAAATTGATAAATTGCTTGGCGTCGTTGATAAAGATAGTGTGAGATGTGCGGATATGCACGATTTTGTTATTCAAAAGCTTGAAGATGTTAGGTTGAAAATTAGAAACCTCGTGCGAATCGAATGTGTGCTTAAAGATTTAAAAGATCGCTGTCCGGATGAAAAGGCAATCCATGAATGCCCAATCATCGAAGCGTTAATTGACAACGAGGAGGAGGTCCAATGAAAGAAAATGCAAAAAAAATCGGATGGGGCTTTTTAGCTTTGGTTTCCTGTCCTTGCCATCTTGTTTTAATTCTCCCTCTGATTGCTGGTACGACGTTTGGTGCTTATTTTGCTACCCATCAAACAACGATCAGTTTGATTTTGGGGATCGTTTTTGCGATTTCCATTTTGATGATCTTCAGAAAATTGAATAAACAAGAAAAAAACGATGCAGAACATGATTGCTGCTCGGTTCCAAGGCGCTAGCCATGGTTCTTTTTTGAGTTGGCTGAAAGAGAGCTATTTTAAGAAAGGGTGTTTTATGTGAGAGGGATGGGGGAATGATGATGGTATTGTCAGATTTATTATTAAGTACGGCATGCGGTATTAATGAAAATCAGCAGTAGCTGTGCAAACTACAAATGCAAGTGCAGTTTTAGTGTACCTAACCGTTCAGAAACCTTTACGGTGACAGGGCTTGATTGCTGCCCGCCTTCCGATGTTGTAGATTTGATTTCAAAGATAGTCGGTGTTAGTCATGTAGACATTGAATAAAATAAATTCAATCATCAATTAACAATTTGGGTTTGGAATCAATGGAGGATAAAAATGGGAAAATACCGCATAAACGTACAAGGAATGACTTGCAGTGGGTGTGAAGAACACGTTGCAACGGCACTTGTAAACATTGGAGCTGTTAATATTAAAGCGAGTTTTCGCCGCAATGAAGCCACGTTTGAATTGCCCGATGGCGTTGATATCAAAACGGCACAAAAAGCGATCAACGAAGCAAAATATCAATCCGGAAATGCGGAAATAATCGAGTCTCATAATGCTCCCGTTCTTGGGGGTGAAGGCGACTATGATTTTATCATCATCGGATCCGGTGGGGCAGCGTTTGCCGCCGCGATTCAAGCGGTTGAACATGGTGCAAAAGTCGCGATCATCGAGCGAGGCACGGTTGGCGGAACCTGCGTAAACATTGGCTGTGTGCCATCCAAAACTCTGCTTCGTGCAGGGGAAATCAATCATTTAGCCAAAAGCAACCCTTTCTTAGGACTTGCTACATCGGCTGGAATTGTGGATTTAGCAAAATTGATTGAAGAAAAAAATGAACTTGTAGCCAACATGCGTGAACAAAAGTATGAACAGTTAATTGGTGAATACGGATTTGAACTCATTCGCGGCGAAGCGAAATTCATTGATGAAAAAACCATCGAAGTGGGTGCGCGAAAGCTTACCGCAAAGCGATTTTTAATCGCAACAGGTGCATCACCCTACATTCCGGATATTCCAGGATTAAAAGATGTAGAATATTTAACAAGCACATCCCTACTTGAACTAAACCGATTGCCTAAAACGCTTGCCGTCATTGGCTCCGGATATATTGCACTAGAATTAGGTCAGTTGTTTCATCAACTAGGCTCTGAAGTTACGCTACTTCAAAGAAGTTCCCGCATTTTAAAAGAATATGACCTTGAAATTTCCGAAGCGATGACAAAAGCAATCACCGAACAAGGAATAACTCTTATTACCGGCATCATATATGACCGGATTGAAGCAAATGGGCACTTGAAACAAGTTCACATTACCGTAAATGGCGAAAAGAAATTGATTGAAGCCGAGCAACTTCTAATTGCAACCGGCAGAAAGCCAAATACCGAAGATTTGAATCTTTCTGCCGCAAACGTAAATGTAGGCGCTAAAGGCGAAATCGTGGTTGATGATTTTTTAAAAACTTCAAACCCAAGAATTTTTGCTGCAGGCGATGTCACGATGGGTCCGCAATTTGTGTATGTGGCTGCGTATGAAGGAAGGATCGCGGCAGATAATGCCATTGGCGAGTTAGAGAAAAAAGTAAATCTTGAAGCTGTTCCGAGCGTTACGTTCACTTATCCTTCCGTTGCTACCGTAGGACTTACGGAAGAACAAGCCAAAGCCGAGGGGTATGAAGTGAAAACATCTGTTTTGCCTTTGGATTCTGTGCCTAGAGCACTTGTCAATCGCGAAACAACTGGTGTATTTAAGTTAGTGGCTGATTCTAAATCGTTAAAGGTGCTCGGTGTTCATATTGCCGCTGAAAATGCCGGAGATGTGATTTACGCCGCGACATTTGCCGTTAAATTTGGTTTAACGGTCGAGGATCTACGCGACAGCTTAGCGCCATATTTAACTATGGCTGAGGGATTAAGACTGGCAGCTCTTACGTTCAATAAAGATGTATCTAAATTATCCTGTTGTGCTGGATAAAAAATGAGCTATTTGAAAACAGCCTCATCTAGGTCATAACAAAAGGAATGAAACCAGTCAAACACTAGTTTTGTGTTTTGACTGGTTTTTTCTTTGCGATATTTACCGCTTTAATAACTTATATTTAATTACATCTACTTTGCGGGCTATGTCAGCTTCGATGATACTACACAAGAGGGTGATTTTCTATTCCCGAAAATTACTTTGAAACCTGAATAGAAGCTGTCATTCCAGCTTCTTTATGTCCTGGCAACGTACAAATGACCTGATAATAGCCAGCTTTATCAAAGCTAACGACCAGACTGTTCTTTTTGCCTGGTGC
Source organism: Paenibacillus athensensis (assembly GCF_004514475.2). Taxonomy (GTDB): domain Bacteria; phylum Bacillota; class Bacilli; order Paenibacillales; family NBRC-103111; genus Paenibacillus_AL; species Paenibacillus_AL athensensis. Next base: position 441,468 of record NZ_MYFO02000004.1, read on the forward strand.
AGAGTGGATGTGAATATTGGTTCCAACAATTTCAAAGTCATGCTCAATTTGTCCGGTATTATCCAGGGTTATTTTGACTTTTTGACCTAAACGGATATGTATGGAACCGGGATTAAATGAATACTCCTTCGCCTGTACAAGTAATTCCATGTCTGTGCTTAAGTTAGCCTCGGGCTGGGAGGAATGGTCATGATCATGACTCAATTGAATATGGTGCTGATCGTCTGAAAATCGGGTGAAATCTTGAAGAGGGCTAATCTGAGTGAAAGCAAGAACAAGACCAATCACCAAAAACATCGAAATTGGCGTTGAGAATAAAAACGATCTTTGCTTTAAAAGTTCTGGTTTGATTTCCGATAGCAGCATGATAAAGAGGATAAAAATAACCCCGCTGAAGAGCATGGAAATGACCTTTACCGCGATCAACGTGTACGGTGAAGGCATCATCACCATGAGCATGGTTCCCATCATGCCCCCCATAATTCCGGATAACAATCCGTCCATTACAGCCATTACACTAATTGGCCCCCCGATTAAAGCCCCAACTGCTCCTCCAATTAACATGCTGATAACGGTCGACTGAAAAAATTGTCCCGGCAACCAAAGTGTAAGAATCGTTCCCATTGATAATCCAACAGACATTCCCATTGCCATGGCCGCCATCATGCCGACCATACAAGTCAATTGTTTTCGAAAGGCAAAAATAAATCGAGTTACCCATACTGTGAGAATACCGAATAAAATGCTTAGCACAATTTCGCTCATGTACTATTCCCCCTTACCCTATGTTAGATCCATATGGCTTGACCTAAGAATTTATGTCATAGGGGATAAAATGAAAGAATGCTGCCAAGTACCGGACTCTTAAGTCGAATAAATAAAGAACCATATTGACAATAGGGTAGGGGGCTATACTATAATGAATCTGTGATCCGGAAAAATATGGCTCCCCTACACACTGATTTTTTAAGACGGCCGTCGCGAGTGCTTAGGTGAACCCTTCGGACATTTTAGATTAGAACGGAGGTATAAACATGTCTACGCAACCACAGGCTTTATCGCAAGCCGATCCTAAGCGTTGGAAAGCACTTGCCTTGCTTTGCCTTGCAAATTTTATGGTGATTATGGATACCTCGATTATTGGGGTAGCATTACCGGCTATTAAAGAAGCACTTGGATATACGCAGGAAAGCTTGCAGTGGGTATTTAACGCATATGTCATTTTCTTTGGCGGTTTGCTGTTGCTCGGTGGCCGATTATCCGACCTTTTCGGTCAACGAAACATCTTCATGTGGGGTTTCTCTATCCTAACCTTAGCCTCCTTGCTTGCAGGATTGGCATGGAGTGATGTGGCGCTTAACGTTGGCCGCGCATTGCAAGGATTCGGTTCCGCTCTAATTGCACCGTCTGCATTAACGATTGTCATGATGCTGTTTAGCGGAAACCCAAAGGAACTAGGCAAGGCTCTTGGCTTCTGGGGCGCTTCCGCAGCGGCAGGAGGGTCTGCTGGCGTGTTTCTTGGAGGAGTGATTACCGAATGGCTGAGTTGGAAGTGGACGTTTCTAATCAATGTTCCAGTCGGTATTCTAGCCTTATTATTAGCCCCGACCCTGTTGTCGAAAGGGCTGCGCAGAAAAGGGAGCATTGATGTCGTTGGCTCCATGTTTGTCACAGCTGCTTTGGTTTTGATTGTATACGGCATTGTAACAGCAGAACATAATGGATGGAGATCGCCGTCCACTCTATGGACCATCATTTCGGGAGCCGTACTTTTCATTCTCTTTCTCATCATTCAGGCTGTTAAAAAAGAACCTCTGGTACCGCTTCGAATATTTAGAGCGCCAAACCTGGCTGCCGGGAATATCGCGCTCATCATGCTGTCTGGAGGATGGATCCCGCTTTGGTATTTCCTCAACCTTTACATGCAGCAGGTTTTGAAATTTACCGCCTTCGCCGGTGGGGTTGCTTTGCTTCCGATGACGATACTGATTGCGATTTTCATGATGTTCATTACAGGGAAATTGATTGGGAAGTTCGGAATGAAAGCCAATTTAGTGATCGGTTTGATCGCTCTTGGAGTATCCATGTTGTTGTTTTCCGGAAATACACCGGTAGACGGTACTTTCGTTGCGAACGTCCTCCCGCCATCGTTATTAGGGGCGTTGGGTATGTCTCTTGCCTATATCCCGGCAACTATGGCAGCTATGTCAGGGGTGAAACCGGAAGAGGCAGGCTTAGCATCTGGCCTGGCGAATACCAGTTACCAGATAGGCTCGGCAATTAGTTTAGCCATTATGGTGGCTATCGCTGCAGGAGCAACAGCTTCCCAAACAGGAGTTGATTCATTAATAGCTCTGAATGTTGGATTTCATCAAGCATTTTTTTGGTCCAGCATCGTGGCCTTTGCAGGAGCTGTTTTAGCATTTCTCTTTATTCGTTCGCCAAAACAAGGGTAATCAAACGGTCCGGCAGCAATGTGATTACGAGAGGTCTCCGGCCAAACGAATGCTTGGCTGGAGACTTCCGTTGAATAATTCTTTCCCAATACCCCTTTCAAACGAATTGCATTGTATAGGGGGTGGGAGTATAGTATAATGACTTGTAAGGGAGGCGAATCAGATGAGCGTTGATGCGGATTTGCTGGAGCATGTAAGTGAAGATGATTCCAGTTGTTGCGGGGCTGATGGATCAGAGCGAAAAAGCCATCATTCGGATAAAGTGAAAAACAGCTTAATTAGCCGGTTAAATCGAATAGAAGGACAAATACGTGGTATTAAAGGGTTAATTGAAAAAGATACGTATTGTGATGATGTACTGAATCAAATTGCTTCGGTTCAATCCGCTTTGAACGGGGTCGGAAAGCTCTTGCTGGAGAATCATCTTAAAAGCTGCGTCATCGAGCGGATCCAGGAAGGGGATACCGAAGTTTTGACAGAGCTTATGACAACCATGAATAAACTGATAAAATAAGATCGAGCAGCAGTCGCTGCTTTTTCTTTACATAAAAATATAGGGTGCTGGGGTATTGTAAAAACATGTTGACTGATATAGGGTAGTGGGGTATTCTAATTGACAAGGAGATCGATGGAAATGAAAAATAAGGAATCGATGAAATCATTTCCTGAGCATCGAAAATCAAGTCAACTTCATCCGAAAGCAAAGCATGCGATCGGGCTGAGACTAAATCGGATTGAGGGGCAGGTTCGCGGCTTACAGAGGCAAGTGGAACGGGATGAATATTGTGATCAGATCGTAAACCAACTTGAAGCTGTCCATTCCGCTCTCAATGCAGTAGGCATTCTGCTTCTATCGAACCACTTGGAATCATACGTCGCGAGAGCTAGCTCAAGGTGTAAGGATTCCATCACACAGGAAATGCTAATAACATTGAGCATTTTGATTAAAAGAAGGGATGATGAAAAATGAAAAACATTACATTGCAAGTTGAAGGTATGAGCTGCCAGCATTGCGTTAATTCCATTGAAGGGGCTCTCAAGGAAATTGGTGCAGCCGGCAAGGTCGATCTGAAGAACAATTCGGTGGACGTATCATTCGATGAAAATCAAATATCGATCGAACGTATCAAAGAAATCATCGAAGAACAAGGTTACGACGTGGTGTAATCTCATCCGACAACAGGGAGTGAAAGATCGTGGAAGCAACCGCTATTCAGGAAACGAAGCAAACGACTTTGCAAATCACGGGTATGACTTGTGCAGCTTGTGCTAACCGCATTGAAAAAGGCTTGAATAAATTGGAAGGCGTCACTTCCGCCAACGTAAATTTTGCTTTGGAAAAAGCGAGTGTTACCTATGATCCAGTGAAAGTTGGCGTTGGAAATTTGGAAGAAACCATAAAAAAACTCGGATATGATACGGCCAAAGATGTGGCTCAGTTTAAACTGGAAGGGATGACGTGCGCCGCATGCGCGAATCGGATCGAGAAGGGACTTGGCAAGATGCCCGGCGTTACAAGCGCCTCCGTCAACTTTGCGATGGAAACAGCACGTGTCGAATATTCGCCGGGTGAAGTATCGATCGAGGATATGCAAAACAAGGTCAAACAGCTCGGCTATAAAGCCATCACGAAGCAGGAAAACGAAAAAGCGGGAAATCATCGTGATCATGAAATTCGCCATCAAAAACGGAAATTGCTCATTTCGGCGATTCTTTCCTTCCCGCTTTTGTGGAGCATGGTCGCTCACTTTTCGTTTACCTCATGGATCTACATGCCGGAAGTGCTTATGAATCCATGGTTCCAGCTTATCTTGGCTACTCCGGTGCAATTTTATGTCGGAAGGCAGTTTTATGTAGGTGCGTATAAAGCGCTTCGTAATGGCAGTGCTAATATGGATGTTCTGGTTTCGCTCGGAACCTCGGCCGCTTATTTCTACAGCCTCTATCTGACAATCGATTGGTTCGCTCGGGGAGGTAGTGTCCATCACGGACCATCCTTGTACTATGAGACTAGCGCGATCTTGATTACGCTGGTCATTTTGGGGAAACTGTTCGAATCGCTCGCCAAAGGCCGCACATCGGAAGCAATCAAATCTTTGATGGGTTTACAGGCGAAAACAGCTTTGGTTGTTCGTGATGGTCAAGAACTGACAGTTCCGGTGGATGAAGTCATCGTAGGGGATATCGTGCTTGTACGTCCCGGAGACAAAGTGCCGGTAGATGGAGAAGTGCTTGAAGGTGTGTCGTCTGTAGATGAATCGATGCTCACAGGCGAAAGCCTTCCTGTGGAAAAGAAAACCGGCGACTCGGTCATCGGTGCCACGATCAACAAAAACGGCATGCTCCGAATTAAGGCAACGAAAGTCGGCAAAGAAACGGCGCTTGCCCAAATTATTAAAGTCGTGGAAGAAGCACAGGGCTCCAAAGCGCCGATTCAACGGGTAGCGGACATCATTTCAGGCATTTTTGTTCCGATTGTCGTGGGGATCGCAGTTGTCGCGTTTTTGGTATGGTATTTCTTCGTTACGCCAGGTGAATTTGCAAATGCTTTGGAAAAAGCGATCGCCATCCTCGTCATTGCTTGCCCTTGCGCGCTTGGTTTGGCAACGCCGACTTCCATCATGGCAGGTTCCGGTCGCGCCGCGGAGCTCGGGATCTTGTTTAAAGGCGGCGAGCATTTGGAGCAAACGCATAAGATCGACGCGATCATTCTGGATAAAACCGGCACCGTTACGAAGGGGAAACCGGAGCTCACAGACGTGTTGACGGAAGGAAACGAAACGGACTTCCTTAGACTCGTCGGCGCGGCGGAAAAAAATTCGGAGCATCCGCTTGCGGAAGCGATCGTTGCAGGTATTCTAGAAAAAAACATCGAGCTGCCGGGTACAGAGTCGTTCGAGGCGATTCCGGGTTTCGGAATCAAAGCTGTGGTAGAAGGCAAACAAATGCTCATCGGTACTCGCCGGTTAATGGAAAAATACGAAGTGGATGCAAAGCACGCTTATGAATCGATGGCTCGTGTAGAGGAGGTCGGAAAAACAGCCATGCTCGTTGCGATCGATAACCGGTATGCAGGTATGATCGCTGTGGCAGATACGATTAAGGAAACATCGAAGGCCGCTGTGAGCCGCCTTAAAGAAATGGGAATTGAGGTCATCATGATCACAGGCGATAATGAACGGACGGCCAAGGCTATTGCGGCTCAAGTCGGCATTGATCATGTTCTCGCAGAAGTGCTTCCGGAAGGAAAAGCCGAAGAAGTGAAGAAGTTGCAAGCTCAAGGGAAAAAAGTAGCCATGGTCGGAGACGGTATTAATGATGCACCTGCCCTGGCAACAGCGGATATTGGGATGGCCATCGGTACCGGTACCGATGTGGCCATGGAGGCAGCGGACGTAACGCTCATGCGCGGTGATCTGTCCAGCATCCCAGATGCGATCTATATGAGCCGCAAGACGATGAGCAACATCAAGCAGAATTTATTTTGGGCACTTGGTTATAACACCCTCGGGATACCGATTGCTGCGATTGGTTTGTTGGCACCATGGGTAGCAGGCGCAGCGATGGCATTAAGTTCCGTTTCCGTTGTTCTCAACGCGCTTCGCCTACAGCGTGTTAAAGTACGCCACTAGTCGATGTGAAATAATTCGATAAATTCGAAAAGAGGTGGCTGGTCATGGGAGAGACAACAAAAATCGCAATAAGCGCGGGGATTCAAGTTGGGGGCAGCCTGTTCACACCGGAGCAGTTTGCCAAAATCGGTTCCGTCGTGGGGACGGATGCAAAAATCGAGATGACCCCGTTTAAACAGCTGTATGCAGAGGTGCCTCACGAGCGGCGCGATGTCATAAAAGAAGAGCTTGAGCGTTATGACCTTGAAGTGTATCCGGCAGGGTTTGTAACTAAAAGTCTGATTGCCTGTAATTTCTGTAAAGGGGCTGAGGAAGCTGGTTTGGATTCAGCTAGATCCTTAAATACAGCAATAGCAGGTATTGAGACGCCCACGCCCCTTAAGATTGGGTATGCGGGTTGTGCATTAGGTACAAGTGAGCCGTTGCTTAAGGATATCAGCGTTGTCAAAATGCGAGATACATTTGACATCTATGTCGGCGGTGAACCGAAGGGGCTTAAAACCTCCTTTGCCAAACTACTCATCTCAGGATTAACCGAAGACAAACTCGTTCCAGCCGTAACTGCCCTTATCCATTTCTATAAGGCACACGCGAAGGGTAAAGAAAAATTCAGCAAATTTGTGGACCGGGTTTCGCTCGAGCGGCTGCGGCAAATTGCAGGTTAACAGATACCTGGAGAGGAGGTGAAACCATGCAAGAAGCAACTGTTAAAATACAAGGCATGTCTTGCCGCTCTTGCGTTAGAACGATCGAAGGGGCTCTTGATTCGATTGGTGCTGAAGGTCACGTTAACTTTGAGCAAGGCACAGTACATGTTCAGTATGACGAAGCGAAAGTACAATTAAATGATATAAAGGAAGCCATCGAAAATAAGGGGTATAACGTTTTAGTATAAGGGCAGTTTAGTAGCAAGGAGTGATCCTGGATGACGGAACCAGTAAAAATTTATTCGATACCCACCTGCAGTGACTGCAACTATGCCAAACGTTATTTCAAAGAACACGAGATTGCCTATACAGATTTCAACTGTGAAGAAGACGCCAAGTATGCAGAGGAAGTCTGGAACTTGACTGGAAAACAAGTGGTGCCGACGATCGTGATCGGAGACAAGGTGTTTGTAGGATTTGCAGAAAATTTAAGCGAAATAAGTCAGATATTTAATTAAAGTTGGAACCCGGTGAATATGGCCGGGTTCTTGTTCAACATAATATGAGAAGCAGTATCTTTAACAATGCCGATCGAGCTCGATGATCGGAATTTCCAAATCGACGTTCCTGCATAAGATCCTAGATCATTCGATCCACGTATATGAAAACACGGAGCATCACATTCGACATAAAACCTGACCAATAACGAAAGATGATCAAAGCTTCATGAAATATGGTAAAATAATTTAATTCAAATATGTCGAATAGACTAGGAAAAAAGGCAAACCTGATCGAAAGACAGGGACGCAAAGCCACGGGTCTTCTGCACTAGTGCAATGATCGCCGGGTTACCCTCTCAAACCACACCAAGATGACAAGCAGGCACGCCAGTGAGGGGGCGTGTCTTTTTGTCATTTGAAAATAAAAAGAGGTGATCGATTATGAACAAACAAACAAGCTTTTCTGTAGAGATAAAAGATATGATCCGTAGGAACGGGAGTATCAAAGTATTACTGGCGGATGGTGACCTAGCTTGGCAACAGCGACTCGCTATGTTGCTTGAATCCGAGCCAGATATTTATTTATCTAACATCGTTTCGACAAAAGAAGAAGCGATTCGAGCGAGTGCACAATTAGACGTAGACGTAATGATCTTGGAAATGATTTTGAATTCGCCCAAACGAGACGGGCTGGACGCCGCAGCGGAGATTCTCAGAAATAAAGAGTTACCGATCATTGTCCTTTCTTCGATACAAGATCCGGAAGTCATGGTCGATGCAGTTGTTGCCGGAGCGGTCAATTATATTACAAAGTCCAACTATATGGACATACCGGTTGCGATCAGAGAAGCGCACCGACGTCAGTCCTCTCTCCATGCGGATGTCGCGACGATAATCCGTAATGAGATCGAGCTTATAAAGCGAAAAGAATTGCATTGCATGCTTACACCTACGGAAAAAGAAATTTTGCAACTCATAGGCTTGGGCTATCGGCAGACAATTATCAGAGAATTACTTGGCATTACTTCGAACACCCTAAAATCGCACGTTCGGCATATCACTCGTAAATTCGACACCCGGTCCATTCGAGAAGCAGCTGAGAAGGCGAAACGAAGAGGTCTGTATGATCTGCACTATGCTACGCGATTTAATGGGACTGAAATTTGAAACAAGCTTTGAGGAAATTCGAGGATATTTGACAAAAATGTCATGGCAGAGGGTGACAAAAAGATCACCCTCCCCATTCGAACTAATAATAGGTAAAATGAAAGGGAAATATGAGGAATAATAGGAACATTATCCCGTACCAAAGGAGGTGGAGAGAAAAAAGATGAATGCTGGAGATTGTTGTCGTGAATCGAAGTCTGAAGAAAATCAAAATGGGACAGGCTCTCGTAAAATGAAGAGGATGGTGCCTTTAACTTACGTAATGATGCGGCTGTCCCCAATATAACAATGAAGGGATGATCGTCATGTATCAATTAGAAACGGAGCGTGAATTATGTTTATTAGCATGGATTGATTTGCACTTCATTCAGCAGTTTTGCGGAAGGAGAGTTGTAGTATTTCTTGGAATTGGGGAGGGTGTTTGATGAATCTTACCCAACAGTCCATCCCCTATGAAAAAGTGGAAGCATGGCTTATGTCCTATAGTGATTGGAAAGCAAGGTTAGCATATGCGCAGGCAGAGCTTAAGCATATTCCGGGATTAACTAGGGCTTTGCATGAGTGGGTGAATCATGGCAATGGAAGAAAACAAGAACCATTATTGCGTACGGTCATTCATCGGATAGAGATCACTGAACATGAAATCCCGTTGCTATTATCGAGAATCGGATTGATCGATTACGCTTTCTCGGCTCTCACCACAGAGGAAATTTTGTTCGTTCGTCTACGATATTTGGATAAACTGGCGCTTTCGGTCATTATGGATCGCATTGCACTTTCTCGCCGCGCGTTCTTTTATCATCGGAAGCGAATTCTGCATAAAGTATATCGAAAAATCAAAGATCGGGCGGTCCTGTTGGAACTGGATTCCTTTGGAGACGACTGATCATATCATTACTTCAGAAGATGCACATACGCATCTTCTATTTTTATGGTTCGTGAATTGAAGAATATCACCTCAATCCCCCATCTTTTCAAACAGGCTCTTGGGTCTACCCCCATTTTTAGCAGTCAGTTCAATCTCTCCGAGTACGATTAACTCCTCACCAAGAGATGAGATGCCGTGAATCTTTCTTGCACCGAACATGCACCGAACGCTGCACTAGATTTGCTCTTGTTTTGCACGAATTGTGCACCCAATATGCACGATTTTCCTGATACGATGATAGTATAGCAAGCTTAAGGGCAGCCTACAAGATCATCGGCTGTCCTTATGTTTGTGAAGCGAGTATTGACGAAACGGGCATAACTTGTTCCATGGTTTCGTCATGTTTCCGCATTAAGTCGTACAATCATACCGATGAAAGGAGGGCGATGATGCGGTTCCTATTAATCTGTAATTTAGAAATAGGTAGATATGCCATCCTGAACTGGTTACATCTGTATTCATTCTATGCGCATTACTTTGCATTCCAGCCATTGAGCGCCGCTTCATTTTTTGCTGTGATCAGCAAAAAGAAGCGAAGCGCTCTTTTTATTTTCTAATTGAAACCCAAAAGAAGGTAGCTTTACAGTGACGAGTGCTGAAGGCATGTGATACGGGACAGTCAAAAAGGAGCGTTTGAACTAAAACGTAGGACAACACCATCATAATACAGACTGGATATTCCTCTCGCAATGGTGTTGCCATGTGAGGAGGGAAATTGATATTATGTGCCCCACGTTGCATGCAATGTCAAACCACGATCCTTTTATGTGTTTTTTCGATTCGTATGGCTCATAACGTCTCAACGATGGATATTACTATCAGACTTGGCTGCAAATCAGCATTGGATTGCTGAGCGGCAAGGTCTTTTTTATTTTTGTAACAAAATCAAAAAACGTTTTAAAGGGAGCTTGGGCTGTCGCTCTCCCCCTCTATTTTGGTTTGCAAAAAAACCAAAATGGAGGGGCGAATATGAAAAGGATTAATTTGCGGGACATGTATCCCTATATCAAAGCGGATGTATGGATCGACCTAGATGATGAAGTGGCACAAGAAATCCGCCGTTTCGACTTAAACGAAAACGCATACAAATTGCGCACCTATCGTCATCGCGCTTATTATTCGCTTGATCGGAACGACGGTATAGAACAAGATATTCTATTCCTTTCGATTTCCCCGGAGGAATATTACGAGCGTAAGCTTTCCAATGAGCAGCTTTATGCGGCTATGTGTCGATTACCGGAAAAATCGTTCAGACGAATTTATGCTCACTTTTTCTTAGGCATGAGCAAAGTAGCGATTGCCCAAGCTGAACAAGTTGATGAACGGGCAGTACGAAAATCTATTGAACGCGGCTTAAAACAAATGGCGCAGTTTCTCAAAAAAATGTGATTGCAGTAGGTCAAAGGGTCCGATTTGCTTGCCAAAATGAACAGAAAGGTAAAGAGCTTTATGTAGGCGGCGGCTGGTTATAACCAGCCGCTCATTTTCCATGAGAGGGGCAGGTAACAATGAATCCGATTCGATTTCGAGATGCTGAACACGAAAGTTTCTACTATCGGATGCTGGATGAAAGGAAATGCAGCGACGGCTATCATCGGGCACTTTTCTACACATTAGGTATTTCCCGCGATACTCGGAGTCATATCCGCGATTTGTTTGATTTTTCTAATGGGGGCATTAAACCCGGAGGTCTCGCAGCCTCGTGGCAAACCGGTAGTTCTATCCGCGTGTGCAGGCTTGCTTTTAATCTGTGGAATGGCTGGACGGAAAAAGGTGGGGAACGCTACTCTACTCCCCACGAATTATTCGATTGCAGCTACGCTCCCTATTTTTTTGAAGCGATTCAACTTCGTTATCCGGATTATTGCCGAAGCCAGGAGAAGAATTTCAAGCGGCTGAACGAACAAGTTCGTTGAGTGGCAACCAGCTAAGGGAGTGGAATAGATGAAGGATATTAAAACGAGGACTGTTGTGAAAGACATTAAACGTTTGGACAGACTGCCAAACTTGATGGATCGTGTAAAACATTCAAGCGCTCGCACAAAACAGCATATAAACAATGAAAAGACAACTTCGCAATCTCCAAATGAATATGCGCAGCACCATTCTGCATCGGCCATAGATAAAACGGTACGTTTTCAAGTTGGAATGAGCGTGGTTGCTAGCAAAAGATTGATAAGGCTCATTCAAAAAAGGCGGGCAAAGTCAGAGGGGGATATGGTATCGGTGCAGAACCCCGCTGCTATAATTACTAAACCTTCAGGTACACATCAATTGCGACTTGCCCGTAGGTTGCATCTCCGCAAGCCGGTAGATGGGAAATATCTCTTATCAGCTAACCATCGCTCAAAAAAACAACGCTTTATTCGAAGCCGGGTCAATGCCCGGCTTCTGCATCCTTCTCGCAAAGATAGCTTTCCTGACCGAATTCGGGAAGGTAGACATCAAGAACCAGCCGGGAAAAAAGGAGCATTTGCCGCCGCGGCATCTCATTCAGCAAATGTACGCGGGAATCGCCCAAAAGCGCTAACGTCCGAAAGTTTGAGGAAGCGGCATTTCAGGCCACCGTCATCCCGAATCCCCTTCGCAATATCCAAGCAAGCAGGCCATATGATCAAACGTAAAGAACGGAAGTTCAAGACAATATCGCCATTTATTAAAACGGGACAACGGCTAGGGCAGGCTAAAAGCCATTCTGATAATCAAGCGGAAGGAAAAATGAATAGCGCCAGGACAGCGCAGCGGACTGGACAGATGGCGATGACTGCCCGCCGCTCCATTCAAAGGGCACAAGCTGCCGCGCGATTAAATCTTCGGATCATTAAAATGGTAGTAAAAGCAGCTGCTTTGCTTGTTAAAGGGGTAGCCGCGCTTTTGGGGATTAGTAGCACCGTTATTGTATTGCTGTGCATTGTTATGGCTATAGCTGCTGTCATTTCCTCTCCGTTCAGCATCTTTGTTTCCGGTGAAAACACGGATGCCGATGTAAAGCCGCTTTCCCGAATCGTTCAAGAGTTGGACATTGAGTATGCCGACCGACTGGCAGAAATACAGCGGTCCTCTGGCCGTGTAGACCGGGTGGAGTTTCATTACCCCGGTAGCGCGGACAACACGCGAATAGATAATTGGATGGATATTATAGCCGTTTTTGCCGTGAAGACTGTCATGGATTCAGAAAACGGAATGGATGTAGCAACACTTGATGCAACAAGGATCGGGATCATCCAATCGGTGTTTTGGGACATGAATCAACTGGAATCCCATATCGAAACGATTGAACATACGGAAAGCGTTACGGTAGAGCATGAAGATGGGACTACCAGCGAAGAGACGACTACCAGCTATGAACACATTTTGCATATTACCGTTTCGAGCAAAACTGCGGAGCAACAGGCTGAATCTTATCACTTTACAAATGAACAGATGGACATCATGAAGGAAATGATGTCTGGAGAGTTTCGGCCATTCATGTTTGCGATGCTGGGTAAAGAAACGGATATTGGCTTGACGCCGGGGCAGCTTGCGGATATTGGGCAGCATTTGCCCGAGGGAGAAATAGGCAGCGAAGTCGTCAAATTGGCGCTAACTCGTTTAGGTGATCCGTACAGTCAGCCGAAGGCCGGACAGGATGACTTTACAGATTGTAGCTATCTCGTTCAATGGGTTTATCGACAGCTAAGCATTAACCTGCCACGAACCGCAGCGGAACAAGCAAGATTTTGCGTAGAAAATGGCCTGACAGTAAGCGTGGTAGACCTGGCTCCCGGCGATCTTGTATTTTGGAGCTACGAGCGTAATGGCAGGTTTATGGATATAACTCACGTTGGCATTTATGCGGGGGATGGCAAAGTTGTAGATGCTTCCTCAAGTCGGGGACAGGTGGTGTACCGCAATCTATTTGATTCGGACAAGCAAGTGTTGTTTGGAAGACCTCATATTCAGGGGTAGAACTGGATTTTCGTATTTCAGTGGAGCAATAGGAATCCTATTTTTGGTGGGATACTGAATAACGTTCTGGTTCAATTGTATCCTGTATCCCAATGGAGTAATAGGGCTTTCCCGAACAAGCTAGCCTCCGCTGAAAACAATCATCTGGTAAAACATTCAGGTTGCTCGGTTATCAAGATGGAAGACACCTTTCGGTTCAGGCAGTGGTAGCTCGATACTCTCACATTGCCATACAAAGCGGTGTTTTTCTATTTTGCAATTGGACTATCTAACCGCCAATAACCTACCAACAACAAGGATCAAAGTCGATTTTCACCCTGCGGAAGTTGAGTTAATGACCAGCATTTTTGCGGAAAAGGGAGGAAATGCTTGGAAAATGTAGAATATCCTAATGAAGTAGTATTTCTTGTTGAAAGGTGATTATATGGAAACTACTCTAAGTGACTTAAAACCATTCAAATTACCGCAAAAGCCGGATAATTACGATATTCTTTTTGGGTTGCCTATCCCCCCTATAGATAGATTGCGAACATTTTCAGCAGATCAATTTGAGGATATGATTTGTGAATGGGTCGATGGATATTTGAAAAAAGAGTATACATCTGTGTATCGCTCAGGCTCGGCTGGTGATAAGGGAAGGGATATAGTTGCATTTGTAAATGATGATTCCCCGAATCATGTCTGGGATAATTATCAATGTAAGCATTATGACCATCCGCTTTATCCAAGTGATGTATGGTTAGAATTGGGGAAACTATGCTACTACACGTTTATTAAAGAATATACAATTCCAAGAAAGTACTATTTGATTTCTTCTTGTGGTTTGGGAACTTCTTTATCAGAATTAATCGAGTATCCGACTCGTCTGAATGCTGGATTAATCTCAGCTTGGGAAGATAAGTGCAAGAGAAAGATTACGAATGTAAGTGAAGTTTCTTTAACTAATGAGTTGCTGGAATATATCCAAAAGTTTGACTTTTCAATAATAAATCACTGTCCTCCTCAGAAATTGATAGAACAGTACAGCAGCACACCTTTTTATAAATATCGTTTTGGTGGTGGGTTAAATAAGCCTAGACCTCAGTCGGAGGCCCCAGGGCCTTCAATAAAACCGGAAGAGGTAAGATATGTTTCACAATTATTTGAAGCATATTCAGATCACCTTGGAAAAAAGATTGCTGGTGTTGAGGAGTTGAAAAGCTACAGCTCGCTGCATCGACATTTTAACAGACAGCGGGAAGACTATTATAAAGCAGAATCACTTAGAAGATTTGCTAGAGATGAGTTGCCTTATGACGAGCCCTTTGAAAAGTTGCAGGATGAAATTTATAGAGGAGTAATAGACACTGCAGAGGATACTCATGCTGACGGCTTTGTATGTGTTAAGGAAACAATAAAAGAAGCTAGAAAATTGGAGATTACAAGCAATGTACTAATTAGCTACATTGATGGAAGTGATAGAAGTGGAATTTGCCATCAACTGGCGAACAATGACATTCTGAACTGGGTGAGAAAATGAACGAGGTAAAATTAAGTAGAGAAACCTACCTATTCAATACTCCATTAGAAACTGGACTTCGATGCTTAGTGATTTTAGCAGGATTAGAAAATAAAGCTATAGATATTCAAAGGTTAATTTATTTGGATTATCTATTAACACATTATGGTGATGTTGAGCCAGAATTTGAGAGTCTGCATCCTTCAACACCATCTCGATCTGGTGAAATACTGATAAAGCGAGATTTAGTAAGCCAAGGGCTTCACTTAATGATTAGCAAAAAGCTCATTAACATCGAATATGGAAAAAGCGGAATTTTGTATGGAGCAACACCTTACTCTAAAGCGTTTCTTCAACATTTTGAGTCTAACTATATGCTACGGCTTCTGGATGTGAATAAATTACTGATCGACAAATTCTCTAATTATACTGATGTGGAACTCAAAAATTTTATAATGAGAAATATTGATCGCTGGGGTGGAGAATTTGTAAAAGAAGCTTTCGTAAGGGGGGGCAACTAATGAATACAGAGGGTTTTTTTATTTCGGAAATCCGACTTACAGGAAAAAATAAGAGAAATGCTAGTATCGTACTCAAAAAAGGGCTTAATGTTATCTCAGGTGCTTCTGATACTGGGAAGACTTACATATTTCAATTAATAAACTATATGTTTGGTGGTAAAGATGAACCAAAAGAAATAGATGAAAGTATTGGGTATTCAACTATTTTTATTGAACTTGAGAAATATGAAGGAGAAAGCTATACATTAAAGCGTGAAATTGGTGATTCATCAATTTTTGTCTATGAGTCAAAAATTGATGATATTTCATTTCTGCAGAATTGTGTGAAACTGAAAGCTAAGCATGATAAGGATGACAAGGACAATATATCATCATTTCTCTTAACCTTAACAGGAATCAAAGATATGCTTTTAAGGAAAAATGCAAGAGGAACCAAAGTATCTTTTTCTTTTAGAAATCTTGTTGCTCTAATGATGCTTAATGAGGAAAAAATTATATCAGAGGAAGTGCCTATTTTTTCAGGTATACCCTCTAATAAAACGACTGAACAGTCTGCATTTAAGACTATTCTAACAGGCGTAGACGATAGCCATGGAGAAGAGATAGAAGACCCTAAGATATACAGAACCCGACTCGAAGGAAAGTTGGAGTTTGTAAGCTCTTTGTTGCAGAAATTGAAAATGGAATTGAAAGAAAAAGGCGCACAAATTCAGGACTATGATGCCAATGAACTAACTAAAGAGATTGAGAAATTAATGAGTACATTATCAAATAATAGCAAAGAAATTAATCTTAGGATGGGACAAAAGAAAGAAATATGGATTCAAGAACAAGAAATGAAATCAAGAATTTTAATGCTTGAAGAACTATTAGAAAGATTCAGATTGCTTGAAAAAAGCTATCTTTCTGATTTAGATCGACTTCAATTTCTTATTGAAGGGGATCACTATATCTCACAATTATTTGATTCAAATTGCCCTGTTTGCAATAATCCTTTCAACTCAAAAACTACTGAGCATAATCATGATTTTTACTTAGAGGATTTACAAATTGCGTGTTCTGAGGAAAGTAATAAAATTAACGCCCAGCTAATTGATCTTAGAGAAACATTAACAAATCTACAAAATGAGAATAAAGAAAACAATGAAAAAGTAAAACTTCTAAGTCAACAAATTAAGGAAATTGAGGTCATTATTCAGCGTGAATTAAAGCCAGTTGCAGTATTAACGAAAGAAAGAATGGATACTTTGTTGAACATAAAAAAGATTTTTCAAGAAATCGAACTTAATGAACGTCGTATTGCTGAGTATCAAACTAGCCAGTTAGATATTATGAGGGAGTTGTCTAAAAAGAATCAGAAGATGAAATTCGTTAATGAAATAACAACAGAAATTTATGATGATTTTGCTACAGAAGTGAAAGAGTTACTTGCTGGATGGAACTACCCTGATTTAACAAGTGTAAGCATAGATTATGATGATCAGGAGTTAATTGTTTCAGGTAAGAAAAGAAAAAATCATGGAAAAGGTTATCGGGCAATATTAAATGCTGCTTTTGTTATTGCTATTATGAAATATACAAGAAGTATTGGACTCAAGCATCCTGGGCTGATTATTTTAGATTCTCCGTTAACTACTTACAAAGAAAGACTCAATCAAACAACACTAAGCAGTAGTGAAGAAGATATATCGTTAGACATGAAGCAAGCCTTTTTCAAAAATTTATCTAAACTTCGAAATGATGTTCAGGTAATCATTTTTGAAAATATAGACCCTATTAAAGAAGTACAGGATAACATGAACTATATTCACTTTAGCAAAGTAATTGGTATGGGGAGATATGGTTTTATTCCGGTTGACAATACTTCTGAATCAGTGAGCAATAATCCAATTGAATAAAATTGAATAGTTGAAGGTGATAGTGAAATGATGGAGTTTTCGCAGAAAATACGTAATTTACGAAATAAAGCCCAAGAGACACAAGCTGCAAATAAAATAATTGATATGCTGACTGAGTTAAAATTGAAGAATGATGAGACAACCTCTTATAGATGGATCTGGGAACTTATACAAAATGCGAAAGACGTTGTTAACACAAGTGGGATGGTTGACATAATTATAAACTTTGACGAAGGCAATAAGACTGTTGAATTCAAACATAATGGCAAACTGTTCTCGACAGAAAATATTGTTTTTCTTATAGAACAAGTGTCAACAAAAGATCGTACAATAACTAATGAAAAAAATAAGAAGACTACAGGGAAATTTGGAACAGGCTTTTTAACTACTCACTTGCTTTCAGAAAAAGTTAGGGTTTCTGGATATCTGCAGGATGCTGGTGAATCACCATGTTCTTTTAATGTTGTTTTAGACCGATCTGGTATGGATCAGCAATCAATAATTAGTGCCATACAAGAAAGTTGTTCGCAGTTAGATAAGAATACTACCATAACTACTGACAAAGCAATAAATGACGAAGATTTCAATACATGCTTCACCTATGTTTTGGACGAGTCTGGAGTGTCAACAGCAAAGAAAGGTCTGAAGAATCTGCTTATTGCTGCACCTTACGTATTTGCATTTGTTCCAGAGATAGGTTCAATCACAGTAACAAGCGGTCAATATATACAAAAAATTAGCCGCGGCAGAATGATTGAAACTGAGCTTAAATATGCGAGTGTGACAAATGTTGTAATTGCAACAAAGGGGATGACAAAAGATAGATATATTTTTGTTTTGGGAACGAATGACTTATCTGTTGCAGTAGAAGTCGAACAGCAAGCAGGTAACAATTTTACAACAAAGTACGATACTCAATTACCCAAAATATTTTGCGACTTTCCTCTCTT
The DNA here is from genome assembly GCF_004514475.2 of Paenibacillus athensensis. Taxonomy (GTDB): domain Bacteria; phylum Bacillota; class Bacilli; order Paenibacillales; family NBRC-103111; genus Paenibacillus_AL; species Paenibacillus_AL athensensis. Next base: position 459,613 of record NZ_MYFO02000004.1, read on the forward strand.
AGGAACAAATGATTTTTCATTTCCTGTTGTAGTAAACAGTCCAATGTTTAATCCAACAGAACCGCGAAACGGAATACATTTAACGGATAAAGTACATAAACAAATAGCTGAAAATAAGCAAATATTAATGGAAGCTTCACTACTTTATGTTAAGTTAGTGGACTACTTTTTAGAAAAAGAATATGAGGGAATCTACAACATTACTAAAATCCCTGAACAGCCTGCAAAGGATTGGCTATCTAAAGAGTGGTTTGAGCAAGAAATAATTAATAAACTAAAGTCCCATATCATAGAAATTCCTCTCATTTCTACACATAATGCTGGCAAAATGCCTCTTATAGATGAATGGGGCGGTACAGGTGTATTCATTCCAAAAGATTTAGATGAAACTCTCAGGGCAAAAGTATGGACACTATCAAGCAAACTCATTCCCCATATGATTACAAAGCGTGATGAATTAGAGTGTTGGTACAATTCTTTATGGGAAGAATGTCGAAATTACGGTTTATTAGATTTAATTAACCGAGTAGAAGCATTTGAAAATATTAGTGAGTTATCAAAACATCTTAATGGTAATGTAACTGACTGGCTAAATGAATTATTAGCATTATTCTATTCTAATGAATATTCGTATACCAACAACCTTGGCAGAAGCCCACGTATTTTGCCAAATCAATACGGTGAATTTCGTACTTTAGATGAGGTATCACTTGATTGCGGTATTGATGAAATTTATAAAGAAATATCTACTGTATTAAATTTCGATTTTAAAATTGAATTATTGGATAGAGAAATTAATAGTGAATTCCTTACTAATTTAAAAAAACTCACGTTAGATGATGTTTTCTCAGAGATTCTAAAAAAATTGCATAGATCACATCCTTCAGCAGAAGACTTTTATAAGAGCATTATTTCTCTTCAAGCTAAACAGAATAGCGAACAAAATGACTTTTTAGATCTCGTTTGTGAATTACAAGGTAAAGATGCCTGGATAAGGAATAGTGTATCGAAACATTCACAAGAGCTATTAAAATTGGCATTGAAATTCTGGAGGGAAAAAATAACCAAGGACATAAGCTCCTATGAAAGTATAAGAATCTTTGCCTCTAGTTTTAATTTTGCCAGTGAGCATGAGGCGATGATGTGGGTGTCAAATTTGGTTCGAATTTTGGTGAAATATGAGCAAGATGGTTTATTGGATCGGATTGCTATATTGCCTGATCAATATGGAAATTTCAAAATGAGAGCAGAATTATCACTGGATTCAGGTGAAATTGATGAAATCCTTAAAGATGCATCTAAATATGCTGGATATGATGTACGTAAAACATTGTTATCAAAAGACATTATTTTAGATCTGACTGAAAATAGAACTGTCTACCTTGAGAATATTTCCGAGAAAATCACACAGTATGTGAAAGAAAATAAAAACAGCATTGGACACAACGATATTGATGTAAAAGAAGTATTTAATAAAACGTATCTTTGGCTTAGAGAAAATTTGGCTAATGAAAAGGTCAAAAAGTGCTTCAGAGAATTATCAACTAATTTACATTGGTTTTATAATGATAATGATATTGCTGAAAATATGTCGAAAATTGAAGAATACAACGACATATTAGAGAAATATGGTGTTTCTGGAGTGCAAGAATTAGAGCAGATATTATCTCGCTCGAATGTTGAAAGTAGTTCAAGTAAAACGGTGGAGATTTCAATGGAAATTCTTGCACAATGGGGTATTTCAACTGAAGAAGATTTAAATCGTGCTCTGGCAAATAATGTGTTTGGCCCAGAATTTATTCATGATTCTAAACGCAATTCAGAATTATTCAGCTATGTCCAAGATATTCTTGAGCGCTCCAAGAATAAAATCATTGAATTTTTAGATAAGAAAAAATCGGAATATGACGTTTCAGATCCAATCAGAATTAGTAATACTATCTTCGTAATAAAAAAACACGGTACTGAAATTTATTTAATTACTCGACCGTCTGATTATGGTCAAATAATATTATATTATGATACTGAGTTGGATATGCTTGACTATGAAAAGGATTGTGAATTATGGGTTGAAGATGATAAGAGCGAGCCGCAAAAAATTACATTTGGGAAAATATTAAAGCTGACTGGTGTTAACAAGATTCCACTTAGGAGCATAAGAGAAAAATGATTGACATTAATGAAGTAAAGCAATTACTACTATCCCCTGATTCGAAAAATCTTATTTGTAGAAACGTAGAATTCAGACCGCAAAATTTGGCTATGTTTATTGCTGCTCTGTCAAACATGACAGAGGGGTATGGCTACATTGTAATCGGGGTAAGCAAAAATACAGATAATTACTCTATTAATGGAATAAGTAATGGGTTCATATTAGATGAACCTATTAAACGGGCACTCAGTTTGTTAGCTGAGCAACCAATAATAGAATTTGGTACACTTAGTATTGAAGGTAAAAATATTTATGCAATAAAAGTGATAAATATTACAAACGAGATTTTCTTCAAGCCTCCACAAAATACAGAGTCACTAACCGATTTATTTATTCGTGATCTTTACTTGGCTTGCATCAAACTTCAAGCACGTAAGCTTTACGTTAGCACTACAGAAGATGAGCGTAATGACTTTATTACAGATTTATTGGAGACAAACGGATATCGCATAAAAGACCAAACTCGACGCGGAAGTTCTGCTAGTGGTAAATCATCTGGCGAAATTGATATTTTTGTTGAAAACGATAGAATGCCTTTTACTATTATTGAAGCCCTTAATTTGGATAGCTTAAATACTAATTATCTTGATGTTCATCTTGACAAGATATATTCTTACGATACAACAGGAAATGCATTCAATGTATGTTTGTCATATGTTAAAGTTAAAGATTTTGGGTCTTTTTGGGATAGGTATTGCAACTACGTTAAAACACGTGAATATCCAGTAATGCTAGTCTCTTCTGATACAAATGCTGATAAAGATTATTCATACTCTGATATAAGATTCATGACTACGACGCATAATCGTTCAGGTAAAAATACACGGCTTTATCATATGTGCGTAAAAATACAAGAATCGTAGTTACTTAGTGAAAAGTTCTTATATAAGAATCGTAAACTAGGGAAACAACCTAATCAAGCGATTGTATTAGGCTTCTTACACAAGAAAGGTATTTAATTTCTTGCTCCGCTATAATTTGTCGATGGTAGTGGAGCAGGGCTGATTCGAGTGTCGTTCTCTCCGAGTTCTCTCAAACGTGCAATTTCAGTCACTTTTTGATGAATTTCCGAGACGCCTTGTGGCACTAGGGAAGGGTGGCGTGAAACGCCGAAACCCCTTGATTTTATAGGCTTTTCGTGGTTTTTTGGTTCCTCTAAAGGAACATAGTTTCCGCTTGCTTCCCTTTAGCGCGCAAGTTTCAGGTCTAATGACTGCGCCGACGACATTTTGGAGCTGTAGTCCAGATGAGCATAGATGTTTGTTGTTGTGGAGTAATGGCTATGCCCCAACCATTCTTGAAATTCCTACATCCCTACACCATTTGCCAGCAGAAGGCTGGCGCAACGATGCCGAAGATCGGTGTGCGCGGTTCTGCCCATGTTTCGGCTAAAATCAAAAAACGCGCCTGAAGCCATGATGGTTTTGCGCGTTTTGTCGGGACGAATACGGAGTCAGGACGGAATTCATAGCGGTCTGAATATTTTTAAGATCGAGCTGAATTTGCTCCGGAATATGGTAGGGATGGTATAGGCTCCGCTGCATCATGTAGTTTGTTATCTGTTCATGGGTGTCTATAGCTTCGCCGAGTTGTTTCATCAAAATTTGCCTGTATTACCCTCCCTTCAGCCAGCAGAATTTCTGGGCCAAGCTTTGGAGACGGCCCGGCAGCATTTGACCCAAGTTGAGGAATTTTTAGATCAAGTGCAAACTTCGGCAAACGCATTACATCTGCCGGATCAACAATAAAACGGTCATGGCGCAGATAGGCTTGGCAGAGATTCTCGTTCTTTTCGGATACAAGTGGAGTCAAGCTCACGAATGTCGAGGTATGGTCGTCTATGTAGACGCTGCGTATATTGTTTCCGAATTTACGCCGATACTTACCGCATAGGCCAATGACTTGCGTTAACGCTCGGAAGAACGTTCTGCTGCTTCCTATTATTAGGGGTGGTCTTTAAAATGCCGTGTCATGGTTCCGAAGTAGACCACACAGAACACTCGAGTTATCAGGAATGTGAGAAAAATCGTGGCCCATGACCAAAACCAGTTCCAACGAACATACCGAATCAGATCGGTATATTGTACGAGCAGCACCTCAACTATCGTCAGTACAGTAGTGAATAAGACGTAATAGCCGAATTGAATCCAGCCATTCCGATGGCTCGGATAATACGCGTTAAACACCGCGCATGTCATCGGATAGGCCATATATTCGTAGGTGAAGCTCGTCCGGCTAACGGCAGCAAGCTCCCTTACGGGATAGGCGATAAGTTGGAGTTGGACCACGACATGACCGAATATACACGTAATCCACTGTTTGAAAAAAAAAGCGACCATCGCCAATCGACGTTTCTGCCGCGGGATAAAGAGAATCAATAACAATGAAAGAATCCACACGGAAAAGATGATCCCATATTGCAGTTGCAAACTCATCGCTCGCTCGCTTCCTTCCTGAAAACTTTGCGGTCTCTAAAGAACAAGCTCGCTAGGCCGTGGACGGACAGGAAAATAATCGAGAACACGATCGCCATCAAACTCCAGTGAAAATGTACATAATCCACCAATTCGGTATTTGCAGCTATCAACCCGTCAATTAAGGTGAGCAGTGAAATCCAGGCGGCAAAGTAAAAAAACTTCGTCAAATTATTCCCACCAGGTCTGTAGATGTAATAAAGACCGCTAGCAACAGGCGTCAACACCACTTTGAACGTAATATTCAAATCCGAAGCTTTGGGGAATTCACGCAACGGGTAGGCCACCAAATCAAATTGAACGAGCAGCACTTCTACTATCCATCCAACAGCCTGACACGCAAGAAAGCACAACACAAATTCATGAGCTTTCGCTCTGGGAACAAGAAAATAGATGGTGGTTATACACACAAACCAGAATAGCAGCAATAAATTTCGTTCCATGTCCATGACCATAGCTTGTACAAGGAAGGAGGCTACTATGTAAGTGTACTTGCGGGTTACCGTAAAATTTTTTTATTATCCAGGCACTTGAACCACATTCAGCCATATACATAGGTGATAACACTTCGGAACTTGTTGAGGAGGATTCTATGCAAGTGATGTTACCGACTGAAAAGTATTTCGGTAAGTTTGAGGCGGTTTTTTTATTTTACGGAGCCATGCCTACAGGCGTTACTGTTTCTGAAACCGGACGTATTTTCATTTGCTTTCCGAAATGGGGTGACGATGTTAAATTTACAGTGGCTGAAATCGTTCGCGATACATTACAGCCTTATCCTAGTTTAGTCGCTAATGTGGGAAGTCCATCGAATATCACATCGTCCTTCATTAGTGTCCAAAGTGTTGTTGCTGATGGAAAGGGAACGCTTTGGGTACTGGATACGGGGGCTCCTAATTTCTCAGAACCCATCAAAGGGGGGGCGAAGTTAGTCGCTGTAGATTTAAATTCAAATACTATAAAAAGGGTATATACATTTACGGACAATGTTGTCCTGCCGACCACTTATCTGAATGATGTCCGATTTGATTTTCGTGTTGGTAAAGCAGGTTATGCTTATATAACGGATTCGTCTTCCCGGGGACCAGGAGCCATTATTGTCGTTGATTTAGAAACGGGTTATGCGTGGAGACGGTTAAACGGAGCCAATTCAACCTCGCCCGATCTCTTTTTCATACCGAAAGTTGAAGGTAGAATTTTGATGAATCGAAGTAAAGACGGATCTACTTCTCCTTTTAGATTGGCATCCGATGGTATAGCGATTTCCCCTGAAGGCAAGATGTTGTATTTTTGTCCTCTCTCCAGTCGTCATCTGTACTCCATTTCAACGGAAGCCCTGAGAGACCGAACGATACCGGATATGAATTTGCAGGATTACGTGAAGTATTGGGGAGAAAAAGGGGCTTCAGACGGAATGATCACCGATGCAAAAGGAAACGTTTACGCTGGAGACTACGAAAACAATAGTATTCGAAAGATATTGCCAAATGGAATAATGGAAACCATCGCACATGATCCGAGGATTTTATGGCCGGATACTTTTTCTATTGGTCCAGATCAATACTTATACTTCATCGTGAACCAATTACATCGGCAGGCAAGATTTCATTATGGAGATGACCTGCGGCAGAAGCCTTATAGTTTACTCCGTATGAAAATAGACGAACCACCTGCTCCTACTTTTTAGTATATATCTCGCTTTACAGAGTTGACTCTATTGGCATAGAAAATCTATTTTGTGACTTTATAGTTATTTAGAATTTGGAGGCTGCCGTTCGGCAGCCTGTTCAGCTATCGCATCAAAGACCAAACTCGACGCGGAAGTTTTTGGCAGGTAAAAGTACACTTCTTCATCATATGTGCAAAAATACAAGAAAAGTAGCCGCTGGACAGTGAAAAGTCCGTCCAATTTGGCTCACTTTTTGATGATTTCCGCCGGGTTCCCTTTAACGCGCACGGTTCAGGTCCGTGTGGGCTAACCCCCTCTGAAAAAGTTGGAATAGAAAGGAATTTCAGGAATCATGTCGAAAGCATAGGGAAAGCCAGCATATAGCGGCATTTTGCGGGTAGGAGAGGCTTCCATGGAACCCATTGCTTTCATCGATACGGAAATCGAACCGAAAACCGGAAGAATCGCGGATATTGGCGGCCTTTTAGAGAGCGGGCGAACCTTCCACTCCTCGTCGATCTCCGACTTTGTTTCTTTTTTGCGGGGTTCCCGCTTTATATGTGGACATAATTTGCTTAATCACGACTTGAACTATATCCGGCATGCCGTTCAGGCTGCGGGGATTGATTCGTGCCGAGTGATTGATACGCTGCACCTGTCTGCTTTATTGTTCCCCTCCAAGCCGTATCATCGGCTGGTCAAGGACGATAAGCTGCAAACGGAAGAGCTGAACAACCCGTTAAATGATGCGATTCAAGCCAAAGAGCTTTTTTTTGACGAAATTACTGCTTTTCGCAAAACTCCACCCGCTTTGCAGCTTATTTTCTATTCCCTTTTGCACGATCAAAAGGAGTTTGCCGCGTTCTTCCAATATCTTGGATACGCTGGCCAGCCCGTGAATCCGTCTGAAGCGATCCGCCGCGAGTTTCACTTGCGGATTTGCGACCACGTCGATCTTGCACATCTAATCCAACACAATCCTATCGAGCTGGCCTACTGTCTGGCTTTGATATACGCCGGTCATAAGACTTCCATCACGCCGCCGTGGATTGTCAAGAGTTTTCCGGCTGTACAGGGAACTATGTATTTGCTTAGGGGCAAGCCCTGCTATCGGGCCTGTGTCTATTGCGAGGCGCAGTTAGACAGCCGCAAAGGGCTCAAGCGCTTGTTCGGACATGATAACTATCGAAGCTATGCGGGTCAACCCCTGCAAGAAGATGCGGTTAATGCCGCGATCGCCGGTAAATCCTTGCTGGCCGTATTCCCTACCGGGGGCGGCAAATCAATTACCTTTCAAGTGCCTGCGTTGATGAGCGGGGAAAGCGTAAGAGGGCTGACTGTGGTCATTTCTCCCTTGCAGTCGCTGATGAAGGATCAAGTAGACAATTTGGAGAAGCAAGGAATAACCGAGGCGGTTACCGTTAATGGTTTATTAGATCCTATCGAACGAGCGAAATCCCTGGAACGGGTCGAGAACGGCTCCGCCTCCATTTTATATATCGCGCCGGAATCTTTGCGATCCAAAACGATCGAACGTTTGCTGCTCGGAAGGAACGTTGTCCGGTTCGTCATTGACGAAGCCCACTGTTTTTCTTCATGGGGACAGGACTTCCGGGTCGATTATTTGTATATTGGCGACTTCATTAAATCCCTCCAGGACAAGAAAAATCTCGCCGACGGGATTCCGGTATCCTGCTTTACCGCAACAGCCAAGAGGAAAGTCATCGAGGACATCCAGACGTATTTCAGGGATAAGCTTTCCATCGAGATGAGCCTCTTCAGCTCCAGCGCAACCCGAACCAATCTTCATTATCAAGTGTTCGAGCGGGCTACGGACGAAGAAAAGTACAATACCGTTCGGGAATTGCTGGAATGCAAACCATGTCCCACGATTGTCTACGTCTCCCGCACGAAACGAGCGGATGAATTAGCCATGCGGCTGTCCAAAGACGGCTATCCGGCCAAATCCTATCACGGCAAAATGGAAAAACACGTGAAAACGTCGCATCAGGACGCGTTCATGAAGGGCGACGTTCAAATCATGGTTGCTACGTCCGCCTTTGGCATGGGCGTTGACAAGAAGGACGTAGGCATGGTTATTCACTACGATATATCGGATTCTCTGGAAAACTACGTTCAGGAGGCCGGTAGAGCAGGGCGAGATGAAGCGATATCTGCCGATTGCTATGTGTTGTTTAATGATGAAGACCTGAACAGGCATTTTATTCTGTTGAATCAGACGAAGCTGAGCATTCAGGAAATTCAGCAAATCTGGAAGGCCGTCAAGGAGGTTACCCGGCTGCGCGCGACCGTGTCTCAATCGGCATTGGAGCTGGCCCGAAGAGCGGGCTGGGATGACGGGATTCTCGACATTCAAACGAAAGTCACGACGGCGGTCTCTGCGCTGGAGGAAGCGGGATATTTAAAGCGGGGGCAGAATATGCCTCGGGTGTACGCCACCAGTATTCTCGCCAAAAACGCAATGGAGGCTATCGAGCAGATTCACCGCTCCGGCAAATTTGATGAAAAACAAAAGACGAATGCTTCGCGGATCATCCGCAAGCTGTTTTCCAGCAAAAGCAGAAAGCATGTAAGCAATGAAGCGGCGGAATCGAGAATCGATTACATCGCCGACCATTTGGCGATTCCCAAGGAAGAGGTCATCCAACTGATTACGCTGATGCGCGAAATCAAGGTTCTGGCTGACGCCAAGGATTTAACGGCTTTTATTAAGAAAAGGGAGCACGTCAACCGTTCACTCGGTATCTTGAAGACGTATGTCCATGTCGAACGTTTCCTGCTCGCTGAAGTAGATATGGAGGAACAAATCCTGCATATCAAAGAATTAAATGAAAAGGCGGAGCATGCCGGCTGCCAGGAGGCTTCACCTGCCAAATTGAAAACCATCTTCAACATTTGGGCGGTGAAAAACTGGATAAAAAGGCGGACAGTAGATTTCAATAAGCATCATATCGCGATTCAGGCTCTTTACGGGCAGGAGCAGATGAAGGAAAAGCTGGAGAAGCGCCATGAGCTGGCGACTTTTATTGTGGAGTATCTTTATGAGAAAAGTAACTCCGAGTCTTCGGACGACGATAAGCCGCGTGAGGAAGATCTGGTCGAATTCTCCGTACTGGAACTGAAAGAAGCGTTTGAAAGCCGCCAAATCTTGTTTCAAGTCAGGATTGCCGCAGAGGAGATTGAAGACGCGCTTTTCTACCTGTCCAGGATTGAAGCTTTGAAAATAGAAGGCGGCTTTATGGTTGTCTATAATGCTTTGACCATCGAGCGCATTGAACAGGACAATAAACGTCGATATAAGGTTGAGGACTATCAAAAGCTGAATCAGTATTACGAGAGCAAAGTGCAGCAGATCCACATTGTGGGGGAATACGCTAAGCAGATGATCGCCGATTATCAGGCGGCCCTGCAGTTTGTAGAAGATTATTTTCAGCTCAATTACTCGTCGTTTCTGAATAAGTATTTCAAAGGTAGTCGACAAAATGAGATCAAGCGCAATATTACGCCGGCGAAATTTCGCCAGCTGTTCGGCGAGCTGTCTCCCGTCCAATTAAAGATTATTAACGATAATGCGTCTAAACATATGGTCGTAGCTGCCGGGCCCGGAAGCGGCAAGACGCGGATTCTGGTCCACAAACTTGCTTCCCTGTTGTTAATAGAGGACGTGAAGCATGAACAATTGCTGATGTTGACGTTCTCCAGAGCGGCGGCTACCGAATTCAAGATGAGACTTCAGCGGCTGATCGGGAATGCGGCTCATTTTATCGAAATTAAAACCTTCCATTCGTATTGTTTTGATCTGCTCGGTAAAATGGGGACGATCGAGAAATCGGATGAAATCATTAAAGAGACGCTGAAGCGGATCGAGTCGGGGGAAGTCGAGGCGGCCAGGTTGACCAAAACCGTGCTTGTGATTGACGAAGCTCAGGATATGAATACCCAGGAGTACGCCCTTGTCTCTCTGCTGATGGAAATGAACGAAGAGATGCGTGTTATTGCGGTTGGCGACGACGATCAGAATGTATACGAATTTCGCGGTTCGAGCGCCAAACACATGAAGAGCTTGAGCGGTCACCCATTAGCGGTAAAGTACGAGCTGCTGGAAAATTACAGAAGTAAGCGCAATCTTGTAGATTTTGCTAATCAGTTTGCAGGGACAATTACGGATCGATTGAAGGAGACGCCAGCTATTGCGGTTCAGGGGGATTCCGGTCAAATCAAGCTGATTCGGCACAGCGGCGGGAATTTGATTGCTCCGTTGGTGGAAAGCATACTGGCCGGGGAGCTGCGAGGGACGACTTGCGTACTGACCCGGACCAATGACGACGCCTCCCTCTTGGCAGGGCTTCTGGTGAAGCACGGTATGCAAGCCAAGCTTATCCAGTCCAATGATGGATTCAACCTGTATAATCTCAGCGAGGTCCGCTTCTTCGTAGAGCAGCTTCATCTGACAGAGGACATGTATACGATCGGTGAGGAGGATTGGAGGGCGGCGGAACGCGCGCTTGTCCAAAAGCATAAGAGAAGCCCGAATGTGGAGATCGTCTTGAACCTGCTGCGGGATTTCGAACAGGCGAATCCCCGGAATAAATACAAATCCGATTTGGATATCTTTATCCGGGAATCCAGGCTGGAAGATTTCATTCGGGGGAATACGGATACCATTATCGTATCCACGATACATAAGGCCAAGGGCCGCGAGTTTGACCATGTGTTTCTCATGCTGGATCAATTTTCGCTGCGTACAGACGAGGAGAAACGGCAGGTTTATGTGGCCATTACCCGGGCGAAAAGCAGCTTGACCATTCACTGCAGCGGTCCGGTTTTCGATTTCATTCAAACGGATGGCTTGCTGGCGCAGAAGGACGATCGAATACGTCTACGGCCTGACAAGCTGGTGATCCAGCTGATGCTGCAGGACGTATGGCTGGATTTTTTTCTTAGCTGTCAGGAGGCGGTCAAGCAATTGAATAGCGGTGATCAGCTTGCGGTAGATGGGGAATGCTGCCGCAACGCCAAGGGTGTCGCGATCATTCGCTTCTCCAAGCAGATGAAAGGGAAAATCGAACGGCTTCGAAGAGATCGCTACCAGCCGATGAGCGCAAGGATTAAATACATCGTGTACTGGTACAAAGAAGCTCAGGATAAAGAAATTTTGATTGCCCTGCCGGAGCTGCATGTTGAACGTGCCGTGTTGACGCAGTTGCCGAACACTTAGAAATTACGACCTATCAAGGAGGTACTTATGCCGGTTTTCAACGACCTGCAGTTCCAGCCTGCCAGCCGGTTTGATCCGCTTGACTGTGCGCAGGAGGGCAACAAAAATATCCGCTTCGCCGATGTCATGATTGACGGTCGTTCGCTTTACGGCATGCTGCGCAAGCATGATCTCGTGCCGATTTTTGGCTGGGGCGGCCGGGAGCGGCAGTTGGAGACGCTTGATTTTTTTTTGCTCCGAAAACCGCATGAGAGCTTGTTTTACCGATATCCTCTGCTGGTTTGTCCTTGGTGCGGGGACGAGGGGTGCGGCTTTATCTCGGTCAAGGTGGACCGGGAAGGGGAGCGGGTGATCTGGAAGGATTTTTATGCCGAGCATCAGCGATTGAGCATCCCGCTTGGCCCTTTTGTTTTTTCGTGGGCACTGTATGAGCAGGCGATCCTTTCAACGTTCGAGATGTTCGGGGAGCAGTAGTGCCATACACCTTCCAGATATCATTCTGGAGGGTGTATTTTTGGAACGCCTGAGACGAATGATGAAAGGAAGGAAATCGTAAAGAGATCATTGACAGCTGTCCGCATTGTTCAAAATCGCGGGCCCGGCCGGTCTTTTGTATGCTGGTAAATACGTTTTCTTGTCCCATTTTCTGTGCTATAGTAACTAGGAAGACAGCTCCTGTTTGTAACCAAATCCATTTTGGGCTGCATGGAAAGGAAGTTGCTGTACCGATGAATACCATCCAACTGAACGCTTTAATTCCCGGACAGGCATACACGTTTGACGACCTCGATGTCAATCGCTTTCACTATAAACGGATGACGATTGTCAGACAGATCAACCATCTGGTATTCCAGATGAACGATTACCACTACGGTTCTCAGGAACCGACGCCTTACGCGGTGAAGCTCGATCTGTTTCAGCATACGAGTTCCTTGCCGACGGCCAATTCGATTCTCAAGGAATACGGAGGCATGGACCCGGAGGAGATTCCGGTGGACGAATGGCTGGTGCAATATCTCGACGTTGTGCACCATCGCTACTTTACGCGGCAAGGCATCGTCGGCACGGCGACGTCGGCAGGCATTGAGCTGGATGTGGAACGAAAATATTATCCGCTCAGCCATCCGCAAAAGCGCGTCTGGTATACGGAGAAGATTTTTCCGGATACGTCGCTGTTTAATATTGGCGGTACGGTCCGCATATACGAGCATTGGGACGCGGAGCTTTTAAAGCAAGCTATTCAGCTGTTTATCCGTCGGCATGATGCGATTCGGATTCAATACGCGGAGCAACAGTCCGACGTACACCAATATGTGGTTGATGACGTAGCCGAGATTGAAGTTAAGTCTTTCCCATCCGAAACAACGTTTCAGCAATGGGCGGAGAAGGCGTTCAGAACGCCGTTCCAGCTTGCCGATCAGCCGCTGTATCAATTTACCGTTTTTCAAGTGGAGCAATCGTGCGGGTATTTAGTGCGTTATCATCACTCCATTTGTGATGGCTGGTCGATTCAATTAATGATTGACCAAATTTACGACTTGTACCGGAATTTGGCTGCAGGGGAAGCGATTGCTCATGAAGCAGGGCCTTCCTATCTGAAGATTCTCCGGAAGGAAAAGCAATATTTCGAATCGGACCGCTTGGAAACCGATAAAGCGTTTTGGAGCGAATATTTGAAACATCCTCCCATTGCCTTTTTGAAGCAAGAGCTTCATGACCTGAGCGGAGATCGCAAAAGGTTCTATTTGGATGAAGCGCGGTCGCAAGCGTTGAAAGCATGCTCTCAGGATATGAAGGTATCGCTGAATACGATGTTTACTGCATTTATGTCTGTATATTTGTTCAAGTTATCGGGGTTTGACGATATTCTTTTGAATGTGCCGGTGCTGGGACGTTCCGGACAAGTGGAGAAAGCGACGTTCGGTATGAGCACCTCGAGCATGTTGTTCCGTTCTCAGCTGCAAATGGAGCAAAGCTTGATGGATGTCATCAAGCAAACGAACGAACGCTTGCGCCAATGTATGAAGCATCAACGCTATCCGTACGATTTGTTGATCAAGGATCTGGGTCTCCATCAATCGGCGCACACGAATCCTTTGAAATATGCCATTAATTATTACAATACTTCGTTTAATAACGATTCGGAAACGATTGAGTATTACTCGGGCTATCAGTTAAACGCCCTGCAGCTGGCGATCAAAGAGTGGAATCAATTCGAGCTGCAAATGGATTATCGGTTGGAAGATTTCAGTCATGCAGATATCGAACGCTTATATAGCTATTTGGTTTACGTTATCGATCAAACGATTCTCGCGCCGCATCAAACGTTGCAGGAATTGCTTGAAGGAAGACCCGTATGAAAAAATGGGTTTTAACGATGTTATGTTTGTGGCTGCTTGCATCGACTCATGCTGCTCTGATCGTATCCGCTCAAGCGGAAGCGAGCGAGGGAGGCTGGCAATACCGCTGGGGCGACTCCCCGCTGGACGACAGCGGTCTGCCCATTTGGACGGACGCGGCAGCGAACGGAGACAAGGATTGGACAACATTGTCCAATATCAATGACATCGGCAAGAAGCAGTCGAACAGCATCTGGTACCGATTCAATCTGGACAACATTCACTGCGACGAAATTTGCTCGATCAAAATCAGCCGGATTTTTCAAAATTATGAGGTGTATGTCAATCGTAAGTTGATTTATCAATTTGGCGAGATGGATAATCCGGACCAGGTCATGATTCAAGGCCGGACGCTCAATCAGATCAGCTTCCCTAAAGATCAGAAGGGTTATGTATACTATCGAATCCATTCCGGCATTGCGCGAATCGGTCTCGAAGGAAAAGTGATTCTCGGCGAGCAAGACGATGTGATGATGCATACCGTCAAGTCCAGTATATTGTCTGGCATTCTTACGGTTCTTTCGGTTGTAGTCGGCATCATTCTGCTGATTTTCTCCGCATTAAACAAGCAGCGGCTGATGCTCGTCTCGGGTTTGTTTATTTTATTGATGGGGATTTATACCTTCCTGCTTTCGGATGTTAAATATTTGCTGTTTCCCCATCACGATCTTTTGTTCTATCAGCTGAAGATACTGGAAGAATATATACTGTCGACGTTGATCAGTCTGACCTACCAAAGTTTGTGGGGGAAGGGCTACAAGGGGATTAATCGGTGGGTGTCCGTCATTTTTGCCATCGAATTGATGGTGTATTTTGTTTATTCGCTCATCAATCTGACGGCAGCGCAAACGTTGTTTACCTATTTTAATATTTCTGTAGTTCTATCTTCTACCTATTTCTTTATCAATGCGTTGATTAAATATGTAAAGCATCGTAACTATGAAACGACCATGCTGGTTTTTGCTACCTTCAGCGTCGTGATTACATGCGCGCATGATGCACTCCGGGCCGTGCTTTTATTTAAAACGAATCAAATTATCCCTTGGGGACTTTCTACTTTCATGGTCTTTTTATGTGCCATTTTTGTAAAAAGATTTTATGATGTGCATGTTGAATTGCAGCATTCGAACAAGAGGCTGGACGAGCTTCATAGTCAGAAGGACCAGATCTTCGCCAATACGTCGCACGAATTGCGTACGCCGCTGACGGGCATTATCGGTTTAGCTGAAAGCTTGATGAGCGATGCCAACGCCAATATGAAAACGAGTCTGGAAATTATTGTTTCCAGCGGCCGGCGGCTGTCGAAGCTGATTAACGATATTCTCGATGTCTCCAGCATCAAGAATAAAACGGTCGAATTGTGGCTGAAGCCGGTGAACGTGTATGCTACTGCAGAGACGGTTATTGCTTTGTCGCAGCCGTTGATCGGTAATCGCATGGTCGATATCTCCAATAAGATCGGACCGCTGACGGTGCTTGCCGATGAAGACCGGCTGCAGCAAATTTTTCATAATCTGCTATCGAATGCGATTAAATTCACCGAGCAGGGCTGCATTGAGCTAAGCTCGTTCCTGGAGAGCGACAAGGTGGTCATTTCGGTCAAGGATACGGGTATTGGTATTCCGCAGGACAAGCTATCGGTGATCTTCAATCCGTTTGAACAGGTCGACGGCTCGCTGGCGCGGAAATATGGCGGCACAGGACTGGGGCTGCATGTTACCAAACAGCTGGTAGAGCTGCATGGCGGAACCTTGACGGTTGAATCGCAGTTGGGGCAATACACCGCATTTTCGTTTAATTTGCCGCTATTCGATCAAGAGGTTGCGGCGTCCTTGTCGACTGATAGCACAGCGCAGTTCCATCAGCTGTATCCTTCTCCAATCGACGCCAGCCTCGTCCGAACGACAGGCAAGGTCAATATTCTTGTTGTTGACGATGAAGTCGTAAATCTGCAGGTTTTGTACAATTTGCTTACGCCCAATTACGGGGTTACGGTAGCTCATGACGGTAAGCAGGCGCTGGAATGGGTGAAGCAGGAGGAGTTTGACCTGATTGTGCTCGATGTCATGATGCCCGGCCTGACCGGCTTTGACGTCTGCGGGGCCATCCGCGAGTCCTATTCACAGCTGGCGCTGCCGGTGATTCTGATTTCGGCGTACAGCACCTCCGAGCATATTGCCAACGGCTTCAAGCAGGGCGCGAACGAATACATCACCAAACCGTTCATCAAGCAGGAAATTTTAACGCGGATCGACGCGCAGTTGAAGCTGAAATTCGTAAATGAAGCTAAAAATATTTTGAGCGAAAAGGAAAAGGAAGTGCTGCGAATGTTCGAAACGGGTAAGGAGCGCAGTGCCATTCGTGAAGCCTTGTTCATTAGTGAAAGTACGTTAAAAAATCATATTACGAAAATCAATAAAAAGCTGGGCACGAAAACGATCCAGGAAGCCGCAGACCAAGCACGGAAGGAGAAAATGATATAAGGTATGTGCGTATGAGCCAGTGGAGCATCCGGTAGATGTCGGAAGGAAGCTGTTCTGCGCAGGGAGAAGGGGAAGCCGAAGGGGGCTTCCCTTTTTGTGTGCGGCGAATAATTGCGTCATAACCTTCATTTTTTATGGATCGCTGTATTTTCTATTGTAGGGAAAAATAGGGATTTGTCGAATTTTAGGAAATAGGCTGTGAGCGAAGTGGGCAGAGGGCACTTGAAAATATCCTAATAACTATGAATTATTTGGAGGTTTTGCGCATGGGGCAATTCCATTGGGGCAGTATAAAGGAGGGATTTAGAGGGTTCGAGAATCTGGCTTATGAATATGTACAAAAAGAATTTGAAAATGCTTCAGGCTGGAATGCTACGCCTAAAACTCGTGATGGTAATAAAGACGCGTTCACCATTGTTGTCGGCTATCAACCTTATGTAGGTGCAAAAGAGGAATGGTGGATGGAAGCGAAATATTCGACAGAGTCCGAAAAACTTTCACGCTATAAACTTGATGCTACCATTGTGAGTGCAATTCTTCATGGGCACGTATCGAAAATTATATTTGTGACTAATATTTCGATCCATTCAAAAACGATGATCGATATCCGTAGAGCTCTTGAAAGCTCCACCAACTGTAAAGAAGTAACGTTTTGTACGAAAAGTACATTAGAATATTGGCTTTCCAAGAATAGTTCTATTTATAATAAGTATTTCGATGACCCAAGCGGTGGGCATTTCGAAATCAACGATTTATTTATACTTGAAGAGATTAAATTCTATTCGAGCATTGATAAACATGTAGCTTTCCGAGAAGCTTTGCAAGTATTGTATGAACAGAATACATACTCCGCTTTTTTTTCTGTTTTTAGCGCAGAAGAGCGCACTGTAAAAATAAGTATAGACAAACGGATGAAGTCTTTTTGCAAATGTAAGGCAAAAAAATTACATCTCAAAAAAGGCGAAAATACGGTACATATCGATATCTATGTGAAAGAACATTTTTCTCAAAATGGGAAGTTTATATCCGGTGTGCTGTTTCTTATTGAGAATGACCTGGAGGTTTTAATCAGGTCCGCCGTCAACGTTTTTCCCACAAACAACCTTCCTTTATACATTCATTCGCAGCATGTCATTGAGGAGGATATTCATCATTCAATAAAAGCATTTATGAAGAAACCCATGCTGAGGATTCATAGTCTATTCGGTGATTCCGGCATTGGAAAAACCTATTTGTTAAATAAAATTGTTCAAACAGATCAACTTAAGGAAAGGGACACGTTATACCTCTCCTTCTCTTCGGATTCTTTTAAAAATCGCAGAATGTTGTTGGACCTTGTCTTATTTATTTTATTTCCGTTTATGTCGCTAGGAACGACTGATAGAGAGTATTTGACGAAATTAATGAATACCGGGTACATGAATGATTTACTTATTGAGCTATTCGATAGTAAAGATGATCCTGATCGTTTAAGCATCGCCATGTGCAAATATTCCCCTGAGTTGCGTTTGCTGCCTAATATAACATCGATGAATAAAAGATTTATACTTATGGATGATTTACATAAGTTATTTGAATTTGAATATAGGTTCCTAACATTTTTTTTGCAAGAAATTTCACTGTTAAAATTCCCTATATTTTTCCTGCTATGTGGTCAGAAAACCTTCTTTATGTCCAAGGAATATCAAGAGTTGAAGGAATTTTATGTACTAACAGAGCATCCATATGAATTAGGAACAGCGGATCTTATTAGCTCGATTCAAGACCATATACAACTGCCAAGTAATATTGATGAAAATATTATCAACGCTTTATTTTTAAATACTTTTGTTTTTTTTAAGTTTATACAATATATAAAAGATTCCGGTAACACGTTAAGCAGCATCCATGAGTTTGTGTTCGCCTACAAAATGTTTCAAGAATCACGGGTCGTTGAACAATATATCATAGATTCTTTTAGGCGTGTGTTCAATCAAGATAGTTCTGTCAAAGAATGGTGCGATCAAATCTATCGCTCATCGAATGGACTTGATGCTGGAATAAATGCGGAGAAACTCCCGAAAGCGATTGATCTGCTCTTGCGAGAGCAGTTAATTCGCTTTAATTATGAGGGGCGTTTGGTTCCATTTCATGATATTTATGCAGATGTATACAAAAAATCCTTTGGATTATCCAGAAGCAATCTATCGATAGCTTATCCAAATAAATATGAGGAAATGCATAATAAAATATCTATTCATAGCAATATGGATGATCTGAAAACTACTGCGCAGCAGATTATTCAATTAAAAAATGAGGGCAAGTATTATTCCATTCTTTACATTCTAGAATCTGTTTTTATGACAGACAGCAGTAAACTAAAAGATCTGTTGGGCGATGTACTTTATTACAAGCTTTACTTTGTATACGCCTATGCTATGGCTAATCAAAGCAAAACGGTTTCCGGTCGACCTATTTTTGAAAAAATTTATCAGGAGACAAAAAATAATTTAAACTTTGAGGTGATGTATACCTGTACCGAAGCCATTTCTGAATTAGTGAATAGCAAATATGAATCGCTTGACTTTCAAGAAGCTGAAGAATTAGCTGAGGATCTGGAAAAAAAGATTGAACATTTAGTGAGGTTTCATTATCTGCAAGGGCATAAGTATCAGTCAAATAGTTATATTCTAGCGCAAGAGGTAAAGGTACTGATTCTTTCTGAGAAAAATGACAGCCAAGCAGAATTAGCATATAAGGCGCTGAATCATGCGTTGATCAAACAGGGTAAGGATAATGTAACAATTATGTTCAGATATGCACGTACACTATATGTAAGAGATGTGGAAAAAGCATTGGAGTTGCTTAAACAATGCTTAGAATCGATAGAACTACGTAAAAACAACAACCCTAAGTTAAAACAATTAATCACATTTGATTATTTGTTTTTGCAACTGATTATGTCTAATAATCTCTCTTCGATACAGGAGTTAATTGAACATCACGAAAAAATGAAAGAAAATGTATTTAATGATTTTAGAAAAGGGGTATTTGCGCTCTCCGCCTTATTTTATATGCATTTTGATATAGATAGAGGCAATAGTTATTTATTTTCAGATGTTACGGTGGGTAGAAAGTTCCGGCCCCGCCAAGAAGGTTTCTATTTGCAAAACCTGTCCTTGTATGAAATCATGACGGGAAACAAGGAAAAAGCTTTAGTCGCGTTAGAACAATCGCGTAAAGTTTTTTCGGGGTTAAAGGAGTATGTCACGATGATCGATCATAATATGGAAGTCATCCAAAATGGCAATTTTTCTTCTAATCAGATTCGTTTTTATACTGGAGGAACGATGCTGACAGATGTTTATTACATAGATTCGAGATGCTGCTGGTAATAGTCTCAGTATATGGTTGTGCTTTTCAAGTGGGGTTGGATGTGCTGACGCAATTTTTCTGCCGTAGCATATTCTAAATATTCTTCGAATTCGATTAATTCCTTAATGCGACTAAAAGAGTACCGCATATACGATTTTCTTTCTTCTTCATTGTGAACGTATTCAAACATTTGCCGAATAATCAAGTTGTAAAACTGCTCGCCAAATTTATAATAATTAAATTGATAGCGTTCATAGAGGTGATTTTCTTTCAAATACTTTCGAATTTGTAAAAACACTTCATAAAAATCATCAATGTGTTTTTGTGAGAATGATTGCACAATGGATCCAATTCGTTTGTAATGGTGATAGTACGTAGATGGAATACAGATCACTTTTTTTGCATTTAACATCATTTTAAATGAAAACAATAAGTCTTCATAATATACGTGTTCTAAAAAAAACAAGTTATGTTGTAAAATAAATTCTCTTTTATATATTTTATTTACAGAAGATGGGACGATATGAATGCCGTAGTCGTATTGTTTCGTCATGATTTTAAAAGCGGTTTCTCCATTTAAGGGGATAAGCGAATCATATTTACATTTATATACTTTTTCTTGCAGCTCAACATCATAGTTTCGAACAAGTCCACACGTACCTACGTCTGCTGATTCTTGTTCCATAAAATTGACGGCAGTCTCGTAAAAATTCAAGTCCAGCCAGTCATCGCTATCACAAAAACCTATATATGTACCAGTAGACAACGATAATCCCTTATTTCTTGCGCCTCCCGGACCTTTCTTCGAATCAAGCCGAATGAACTGAACTCTCTCATCCGTATAATATTTTTCAAGTATAGTTCTAGGGTCGTTGATTGAGCAATCGTCAACTACAATTATTTCCGTTTGCTTTATCGTTTGATGTACCAAAGAATCCAAGCATTTTTCGAGATGCTTTTCAGTATCGCTTACGATCACTATAATGCTTACTTTAACTTCTTGCCCCATGCGCAAAACCTCCAAATAATTCATAGTTATTAGGAGGTTTCAAAGCTTCAAATGATTACGAGGATTAAATCGATTGAGTACTTCCTTTTTCCTTTCCACGGATACTTCGGTATAGATTTGCGTGGTGCTTACGCTGGAATGGCCGAGAATTTCCTGAACGGCACGCAGGTCTGCGCCGTTATTCAACAAATGCGTAGCGAAGCTGTGCCGCAAAAAGTGGGGGGTGGAATTTTTGCTGATATTCGATAGATCCCTGTACGTTGCGTAAATGTCTTCAATTGAATAAATCGAAAGTCGTTCGCCATATTTATTGATAAAAAGCGCATTTGTTTTGGGCTGTAGATGGGGGCGTACCCGCAGCCACATCTGTATTTTCTCAACAACTTCATTGCTTGAAATATAAAGGATGCGTTCTTTCCTGCCCTTCCCCAAAATGACGATGGTTCTCTCTGTCAAATCCATATTCTCCAGATCGATGCCCACCAGCTCTCCGATTCGAATGCCAATCACGTAGAGCAGCTCGATAATCGCATTATTGCGAATACAAATCCATTTCCGGAACGAGGTGCGTAATCGTTTCATCTGTTCTTGTGGAGAGTTGAGCAGCTTTTCGACTTCGAGAACCGAAAGCACTTTCGGTATTCGCTTGGATTGCTTGAACTTTTTGCCGAATTCCGATAACGGTGAGGCGGTCAGTTCTTGCTTGTGGACCAGGAAATTAAAAAAAGCTTTGATTGAAATATATTTTCGTTTGATGGTGGTGTCTTTTAAGTTGTAGGTGAGCGACAATTCCTCCAGATATAATTGCAGATTTTCCATCGTGATGCTGGGAAGGGCACGTGCCTGGTACCAGGCGAGCACGCCGTTCAAATCGGAGCGATAGGCTTGAATCGATTTTAAAGAAAGATTGCGTTCCAGGTTTAAAAAGACTTCGTATTGCTTCATGCAGTTGGCGAATATCGTGACGGCAAGTTCCATGTGGCCTCCTGATATATAGGAAAGTAGTAGAATACTAAGACATTCATTATACTGGACATGTTACTTTTGCAAAACCTTCACTCTCTGTCAGTTTGCGGACGAGGGCTGCCCGCGGCATAACGGTCTGGCGGTGTCCATTTTTTCGTCCAACGATTGAGGCAAGCATGACGCGTCGTATGAGGATAGCTGCGCTGTGTCGCATCTTTTTACGAATCTTCTAGTAAATTTACAAAAAAAAGCGATGATTTCTATGCTATAATTCGGTTAATCAAGCAAGCCGTCGCTCATGATAGTATCGGAGCGGATCGGTTGCCGAATTCCATTTTTCAGGGAGCGCGTTGACTTATGCCAGGATTAAAGGAAATTGCCGAATTGGCGGGTGTTTCGGTTTCTACGGTGTCTAATGTGCTGAACGAGCGTAGCAATGTCGGTCCGGATACAAAAGATAAAATTCTAAAGATTTGTGCAGAGGTGGGCTACTTGCCGAATACGCTGCGCAAGAAGGCTAAGATGTCGCACTCAAAGACAGTCATGTTTATTTTCAGCGATTTCGATCGTCATTTTTACTTGAAGATTATTAACGGTATCAGCGATTGCCTGACGGAAAACGGTTATGATTTCATGATTTGCACGAACAAATCGAGCATTCATTTTATCGAAAACCGCTTGGCCTGCGGCATTATCAGTCTGGATAGCTCGATGACGGACGAGGACCTGCTGGCGATTGCCAAGCCGGATTTGCCAGTCGTACTGATGGACCGGATTATCGATCATCCGCGCGGATTCACGAAAAGCGTTATTGTCGACAATTACCCCATCATGTGCGAGATGGTTCAACAGCTTGTGAACAAAGGATTTCGTCGTTTCGGTTTTATGGGAGGCGTTGAGCATACGCTGGATACACAAGAGCGGTTTGCCGGATTGGAGGATACGCTCGCTCTCCATGATATTGTTTTTGACCGCAAATATTATTTTCATGGGAATTATCGCGAGGAAAGCGGCTATCAGGCCGCAAAAATCATGATTCTGGGCAACGATTTGCCGGAGGTGCTCGTCTGCGCCAACGATAATATGGCGATCGGGGCGATTCGTGCGTTTGCCGAGCATCGCCTGCGCGTCCCGGAGGACATCTCCGTCGTCGGCTTTGACGACAGCGCCGCTGCTGCGGCTGCCGGGTTGACGACCATTTCCGTACCGCGATACGAGAGCGGTTATTTGGCGGCCAAGAAGCTGATCGAAATGACGGAAGGTTCAGCGAGCAAGGAAGCGTTCAAGCTGAGCGCTGCCATTTGCTGGAGACAATCGGTGCGTGGCTGAAGGTACCCTCTTGGATTTCAAAAAGGACTTCATTTCTTCCTCCGGTTTCAGCCGTTTTGGCGCACATCCGGGAGGCAAGAAATCCGAAGTCCTTTTTGTCAGGCAAAAAAGCAAACAAGCCTGCGCCGAGGAGAATCAGCGCAGGCTTGCAGCGAAGGCGGAAATGATTGGAGAGTAAGACGGATTTGGCAGGGACTGTGCCAAGCGAGTTTGCTCAAACCGGCTTTACTGCCGACCCATCAGCCGCGAATCTTTGGGCAGCAGGAAGGCGCAGACGCCAAGCAGCGGCAGGAACGCGCACAGCCGGATCATCAGACTGACGCCTGTATGGTCGATCAGCCAGCCGAGCGCTACCGAGCCGAGTCCGGCCAGCCCGAAGGCCAGGCCAAAGAACAGACCGGCGATCATGCCGACGCGCCCTGGCAGCATCTCTTGGGCATAGACGATAATTACGGAGAAGCCCGACATCAGGATCATGCCAATCGCCAGACACAGCAGGACGGCAGTCGCCGGACCGGCGTAAGGCAGCAGCAGCGAAAACGGCGCGGTGCCGGCGATGGAGAACCAGATGATCGTCTTGCGCCCGAATTTGTCGGCGAGCGGACCGCCGAGCAAGGTACCGACCATGCCGGCGAATTGCAGCGCAAATAAGGCGAGCTGGGCGCGGGACAGCGGTAACCCGTATTTGTCCATGAAATAAAACGAGTAGTAGCCGGTCATGCTGGTCAAATACACAAATTTGGAGAACAGCAGCACGATCAAAATACTGACGACAAATCCGGTATATCCCCGCGAAAAGCCGGAGCCCGCGCTTACGGCAGCGCTGCGCGTCTGGGACTCGGCCCGGCGCGTCCGCGCACCGTACCAGCGGCTGACATAGGCTTGCACGGCGATGCCGACCACGGCCAGCAGGGTCAGCCAGAGAAAGCCGCTTTGCCCGCGTGGCAGGATCAGGAAGGCGACCAGCAGCGGGGACAATGTCTGCCCGAAGTTGCCGCCGACCTGAAAGATCGACTGTGCGAGTCCACGGCCCGAGCCGGCGGCCATGTGGGCGACGCGCGATGATTCGGGGTGCAGCACGGACGAGCCGATGCCGACGAGCGCCGCCGATACGATCAGGGCAAAGAGTCCGGGCGAAAGCGCCAGGCCGATCATGCCGAGCAGCGTAAACACCATGCCGAGCGGCAGCAGCAGCGGCATCGGGCGCCGATCGGAATAGTGACCGATCAGCGGCTGCAGCACGGAAGCGGTCACGTTGAGCGTAAAGGCGATCCAGCCGATCTGCGCAAAGCTCAGGTGCATGGATTCGCGGAAGATGGGGAAGGCCGCCGGGACGACGTTTTGCATTGCATCGTTGAGCAAATGCGCGAAGCTGACCCCGAGCAGCATAACGGTAGCTGCCGAGGCCGGATTTTTGACTGCGGCGGTTGTGTTCATGGGATCACCTCAATGGTTTTCCCCAGTTTACAGTATCCGCTGCATCGTGTCTTCGTGATTGTTGCTGAGATGAGGGAGCACTATTGGCGAGAGGCAGCAGCAGTGGGGCAGCGGCACAAGCTGCGTTATGCTGGTTTGGGCTTCGAAGACGGGACGTGCGCAACGCAAAAAAGATCAGCTCCGCAGCGGAGATGATCTTTGGTTCAAAGTACGGCTCAGTAGCCGCTTCGCGAAGCAAGCCTGCGGCTTGGCGGACGCAGCGCCCACGAGGCCATAACAAGCACGAGGAACAATAGCGGCTGGGAGGCCAGTGCCAGACCGTCGCTGTTCAGCAGATGGGACAGCGTCGCTCCGCTTAATTCAAAGAAAAAGCCGGCGTAGGCCCATTCTTTGAGACGCGGGAAACGGGGAACGAGGATGGCGATGACGGCGAGCAGCTTCCAGATGCCGAGAATCGTCAGCAAATATTCGGGATAGCCGAGCTGGGCTAGCGTATCGATTTGTTCCTGTTTGTGCAGCACGAACAAGCTACCGCCGATGACGAAGCTGGTCGGGCCGAGGATCGTCGTAACCCAGTAGGCGATGGTTTTGATTTTGGACGGTTGATGGGACATGTGTTCATTCCTCTCGCGATGAAGTTGGCTTGCGCCGATGGGTTTCATTATAACATATCTCCTCTGCGAGACTTCTTATCGATTGCTGTTTACTTTGCGAAAATTAGTTGGCCGGTTTCGATTACAAATGATTGATTTTAGGGTAGAATGGGAAGAGCAAGGGAATGGGAGTGGAACGATGGCAAAAGAAGAAATGATTTTGACGCCGGAAGGCTTGGCGAAAATCGAAGAGGAGCTGCGCGATCTCAAGACAGTCAAGCGCAAGGAGCTCGCTGAGCGGCTGAAGGTCGCCATCAGCTACGGCGATTTGAAGGAGAACAGCGAATACCATTCGGCGAAAGAGGATCAGGCGTTTTTGGAGACGCGGATTTTGACGCTGGAGCGGATGCTCAAGACAGCCAAAGTCGTCGACGCTGGCGAGCTGAGCTTGAACGAGGTGGGAATCGGCTCGACGGTCATTCTGAACGATATCGAATTTGCCGAACGGATCGAATACCAGATAGTAGGTCCGGCTGAAGCCAATGTCGCCGAAAATCGCTTGTCGTATGAAAGCCCGCTGGGTAAAGAGCTGCTGGGCAAAAAGGTAGGCGACACGATCAACGTTAACGCGCCGATGGGCGTGCTGCAGTATGAGCTGCTGGAGATCAAACTGGGCTGACCGGAGCTTCTGGTTGGGCTGTGAACGGATGAAGGAATCTCGCTTGAACAAAGCGGGATTTTTTTTGTTATTCATTTTTGCTTGTTTTTATCATTTATTGACAAAAATAATGAATTATTTTTGCGTTATTTTATATAATGTGCAATAAAATGAATATAATGATTTATATTTTGCGCTATGTGCATAACTTTTATTTGTGAATAGATTTCTTTGAAAATGTTCTAATATTGAGATCGATTGGCGCAAGATCGTTTATTTGTGTTCGAAATCGTTGAATTGTTCAATTGAATTTGGACAGGGCAAGGCGTAATTTGGAAGTACTATCCCCCGCAAGCCGGGAGCGATAGAGTAGCCAACGACAGGGACGTTAGGGAGGAGAAGCGGGCCAAGGACGCATCGGCCATGCAAACGGTAGATTAGATCGACTAACCCAGAAATAAGGAGGCATTTTCATGAGTAAGAGAAGCAACAACGCCCGAAACAAGTTTCGGCAAGCCGCTTCAATCTCGATGGTGTTCGCCATGGTATTGAGCTTGCTGAACTTCATTCCGCCAACGGAGGCGGACGCGGCTGGCCCTTATCTGCTGTCGCAAAACCGTCCGGCCTATTCGTCGACGATGAACGGCAACAGTTCACCCGACCTGGCATTTGATGGTGACACGGGTACACGCTGGGAAAGCGCATGGGGCGTTGACCAACAATGGATTTATGTGGATTTGGGTGCAAACGCTAACATTACCGGCGTAACGCTGCGTTGGGAAGGCGCTTTTTCCACGAACTATAAAATTCAAACGTCCAACGACGAATTGAACTGGAGCGATGCGTATTCGGTCACAAACGGTGACGGCGCGGTGGATGCGCTGACGTTCACGGCTACAGGCCGTTATGTGCGCTTGTTCTCCAATGCCCGCTCGATTTCGGCCTACGGCATTTCGCTGTTCGAATTCGAAGTGTACGGCACGGGCGGTGTGAACCCACCTCCGGCGCAGCTGGGCACGAACGTTGCTTTGAACCGTCCTGTAACCGCTTCCTCTTACGAGGTTGCCGATTACTTGCCGCCGAACTCGACGCTGCCGCAGCTGGTCGTTGACGGCAACGGCACGACGCGCTGGTCCTCGAACCATACCGACAATGAATGGATTTATGTGGACTTGGGCAGCGTGCACAACATCGGCCGCGTCATTATCAACTGGGAGTCGGCAGCTGGCCGCACGTACGATATTCAAGTATCGAACGATGCTGCGAACTGGACAACCGTTTACCGTGAGCTGCATGGCGACGGCGGTACGTTCAATCTGCCGATGTACGCTTCCGGACGTTATGTCCGCATGAAGGGGATCAGCAGAACGACGACGTTCGGGTATTCGATTTTTGAATTCCAGGTATACGACTATGTAGCCGGCGATCCGCAGCCTACGTATTCGATTCCTGCACTGCCAACGGCTTCTACGGTTGCAGTAGGCCAAGGTAGCTATGTGAAGGACGATCTGTCGGTGCCTCAGCCTAAATATCCGCTGTACAAAGCCGATAACCTGGCAACGCCGCTTCCGTCCAATGACTGGTGGCAGTCCATTATGATCAACAAGCTTGGAAACGGTATCATTACGCTTCCGCTGAAAAACAAATACACCAAGCAAGGTCTGAGCGTATTGAACCCGGGACAAGGCTTCATCGCCAATGACCGGACGCAAGCCGCGGACGGCAGCCCGGACCTGTATATTACGACCAATACGATGGACCCGGCCAAGGTCGTGAACAAAATCATCGGTTACGGCGATTTCTCGGCCGATGTCTCCTTCACAGACGGCACTTCCGAGCTGAAAACGACGTTTGTCAAAGGCTCGCCTTACCTGTACAACACGTTCAGCAATCCTGCTGATGCGCAATTGTACCTGCCGGCGACAACCCGTTTCTTTGACGACAACAACAACACGATCCTGACGACAGACGGCGCTTCAATTACAGCCGATCATATCGGGATTCAAGTGACCAATTCGAACGGCGCTCCGACGCCTTCCAACGTCACGCGTTATTACGGAGCATTCGTGCCAGCCGGTACGACGTTTACGAAAATCGGCGCTAAAATCAAAATTTCCCTGGGCAGCGGCGCGAACTACATGTCCGTCGCCACGATTCCGGGAACTGCCAACCTGAACTACTTCTATCAACATGCGTACGCGTTTGTAACGGGAACGGCTGCCTCGTACAGCTTTAACGATACGACGTCTGACGTAAGCACGACGCTTGCTGCAACGACGACGCTGAAGCGTACCGGCTTTGCCAATACGACGCTGATGGCGCAGCTGCCGCATCAATGGAAAATTACGACTTCGCCGCTCACGGCTTTGACGTACCAGTCCATCCGCGGCTTGATGAAAGTAACTGAGGGCAACTCCTTTACGACTGTCAACAAGTTCTACGGCATCGTACCGCAATTCACGGAGCCGGGCGACTCCACGTATTCCCGCCAAACGCTGAAGGACTATCTGGTCAAGCTGGACACCGACACAGCGACCAACCTGATGCAAGGCGACGCGTACTGGCAGGGTAAAAAGCTCCATCCGCTGGCGATGGGCGCGCTGATTGCCGATCAAATCGGCGATGCGAACTACAAAGCGCTGTTCGTCAGCCGCATGAAAACCGTTCTGAGCGACTGGTACACGTACACGAACGGCGAACCGACGTACTATTTTGACTACAATTCCGACTGGGGTACACTGATTTATAAAAACAGTGAGTTCGGCGCCAACTCCGGCATCACCGACCACCATTTCACGTACGGCTACTACGTATTTGCTTCCGCCGTTCTGGCTTCCTTTGATCAGGACTTCCGCGACAAATACGGCTCGATGGTCGACATGCTGATCCGCGACTACGCGAATCCGTCGAAAACAGACCCGCTCTTCCCGTCCTTCCGTAACTTCGATCCATACGAAGGCCATTCCTGGGCAGGCGGCTATGCCGACAACGACAGCGGCAACAACCAGGAAGCAGCGGGCGAATCGCTGTTTGGCTGGGTAGGCCAATATTTGTGGGGCAACCTGACCGGCAACACCGCGTACCGCAATGCCGGTATCTACGGCTTCACAACCGAGCTGAAAGCAGTTGAGCAATACTGGTTCAACTACGATCAAGACAACTGGCTGCCAGGCTTTAACCACAAAGCGCTGGGCCAAGTATACGGCAGCTCCAATTTCTTCGGCACCTTCTTTAACGGCGATCCGGTTTTCGTTTACGGCATCCACTGGCTGCCAACGGCCGAGTATTTGACCAGCTACGGCTTTGATCCTACGAAGGTACAAACGATGTACAACGGCCTCGTAGCCGATATCGGCGGACCTGAAAATGACTGGTACCACATCGTATGGCCGATCCAGTCGTTGTTTGATCCGCAAGCTGTATTGAACAAATTCAATCCGACGATCGTTCAGCAAAACGAGCTGTTCAATACGTACTGGTTCGTTCACAGCATGGCGACGCTCGGCAACCGGACGAAAGACATCTGGGCCACCGGCGGCGCAAGCGCAACCGTGTACAAAAAAGGCACGACATACAGCGCGCTTGTCTGGAACCCGACAAATGCAGCAATTACGGTCACTTTCCGCAATAGCGGCGGTGTTACAGGTTCGGCGACGATCGCTCCGAAAACACTGGTGAAAGTGAATCCGCAAGCGACAACGAATCCGCAAAACACGCCTCCGACGCTGACAGCCGACAGCACGCAAAACAATGTCGGTCAGCCGATGGACATTACGTTCACCGATAACGCTACCTGGAGAGGCGCGATCACTGCCGTTCAAGTAGACGGAACGAACGTGGCTTCCGGTCAATACACCGTAACGTCCGGCAAAATCACGCTGAACGCTTCGCTGTTCCCGACCGCCAAAGCGTATTCGATCACGGTGCTGGCTAACGGCTACTATGCAGCGACGGTTTCGCAAACCGTGAATGCAGGCAGCAGCGGCGGTACGAATCTGGCGCTGAACAAAACGGTTACGACCTCGACAGGCGCGCTGCAAGCTGGCAGTCTCGCGGTTGACGGCAACGCCGGAACCCGTTGGGAATCGGCCTTCAGCGATCCGCAATGGATTTCCGTCGACCTTGGTTCGACGCAATCGGTTAACAAAGTCGTTCTGAACTGGGAAGGCGCGTACGGCAAAAGCTACAAAATCGAAGTTTCGACAGACGGCAGCAACTGGTCGCAAGTGTACTCCACAACGACAGGAGCAGGCGGCGTTGAAACCCTCACGTTTGGTGCAGCAAATGCCCGTTATGTGCGTTTGACAGGTACGGTCCGCGGCACAGCCTACGGCTACTCGCTGTATGAATTCGAAGTATACGGCAGCGGTTCGACGACGCAAACGCCTCCGACGCTGGCGGCAGCGGCAACGACTGTGGGCTCGGCAGGTACGGTAACCTTTACCGACAACTCCGCATGGAGAAGCGCGATCAGCGCTGTGAAAGTAGACGGCACGACCGTGGCAACGAACCAGTATACGGTCGCCGCAGGTTCGATTACGCTGAACGCCTCCTTGTTCTCGACCGCCAAAACGTACGCTATTACCGTACAGGCTTCCGGTTACTCCGACGCCTCGGCTTCGCTGGTAGTTAACGCAGCAAGCAGCGGCGGTACGAACCTGGCGCTGAACAAAACGGTTACAACTTCTACAGGGGCTGTGCAAGCAGGTAACTATGCCGTAGACGGCAACGCCGGAACTCGCTGGGAATCGGCTTCAAGCGATCCGCAATGGATTTCCGTCGACCTTGGCTCCACACAATCCGTGAACAAGGTTGTCCTGAACTGGGAAGGCGCATACGGCAAAAGCTACAAAATTGAAGTTTCAACAGACGGCAGCAACTGGTCGCAAGTGTACTCTACGACGACCGGCGCAGGTGGCGTAGAGACCCTCACGTTCACTGCGGCAAACGCTCGATATGTTCGCTTGACCGGCACGGTTCGCGGTACACAATACGGCTACTCGCTGTGGGAGCTGGAAGTGTACGGTAGCGGTTCGACAACGCAAACCCCTCCGGCACTGACCGCTGACAGCACACTGAACAACGTCGGTCAGCCAATGGACATCACGTTCACCGATAACTCCGCATGGAGAAGCGCGATCAGCGCCGTGAAGGTGGACGGCACGACTGTTGCAACGAACCAGTACACGGTAGCTTCTGGTAAAATTACGCTGAATGCTTCGCTGTTCTCCACGGCGAAAACGTATGCGATTACCGTGCAAGCGAGCGGCTACTCCGATGCGACCGTCTCGCAGGTGGTGACGGCGGCTTCCAACGTCAATCTGGCGTTGAACAAAACCGTAACGACGTCCACGGGCGCGCTGCAAGCCGGCAGCTATGCCGTAGACGGCAACACCGGAACTCGCTGGGAATCGGCCTTCAGCGATCCGCAATGGATTTCGGTCGATCTGGGCTCCGCCCAAACGATCAGCCGCGTGAACCTGAACTGGGAAGGCGCGTACGGCAAAAGCTATAAAATCGAGGTGTCGACGAACGGATCGACTTGGACGCAGGTCTACTCGACTACAACGGGCGCAGGCGGCATCGAGAATGTCACCTTTACGTCAACCAGCGCGCGTTACGTTCGCTTGACCGGCACGGTCCGCGGCACGCAATACGGCTACTCGCTGTGGGAAATGGGCATTTATCAATAAGCTTCAGCACAAGGATAAGCAAGGGGCGCCTGCGGGCTGCCCCTTGCTTTTTTGCGTGATGCGACAGCCTTTGGGCAACGCGCGTGACTTCGGAGCACGCAATTTCCGTGGCGTGCGGCATTCGCAGCCTGCCGTGCTCGCTAGCGCGATACCGGCCATACGGCTGCCGGAGCGGCTCGGCCCGGACACGACCGGACATGGGCACGGCACGATTCGGACCGGACACGGTTTCGGCTCAAGCGAGCGCGCCGAGCGTGACCTTGCGCAGCTCGCTTTTCCAGAAGCAGTCGCCGTCTATGGCCGCCAGCGCGGTTTCCGCTTGATCCTTCAGCAGTCCGACAACGATTTGCGCATATTCGATGCAGCCGGACTGCTCGATATAGCGCAAGACGTCCGGCTTATAGGCCAGAAACTGCTCGGCGGTCAAGCGATGCTCGTAGAAATCATGCAACGGCGCACATTGTGTCTTTGACTCCTGCAGCAAAAATAAAATCGGCAGCGTGCGCTTGCGTGCGAGCAGATCGTTTTTCAAATCGTAGCGGCGCAGGTCCTGCAAGTCGTTGGCGATTTGCGCGGCGACGCCGAACAGCTCGGCGAATTGCTCCAGCGCCTGCAGCGTGGCGGCGTCGGCGCAGCCGGAGGTCGCGCTGCCGAGAAAGCAGGCCAGCCGGATCAGCGAGCCCGATTTCTCGCGCGTCATGTCCAGATAGGCGCTTTCCGAATCGGCGCGGTCGAGCAGATCCTTTTGCTGGCCGCACAAGGCGCGCGACAGATGGGCGCCGACGCCGACGGCCGGCAGTACGGCTGCGATAGGCCCGGCGGCGCTGCGCCCCAGCATGTCGGCTTGCGCAGGCAGCGTCGCAAGCTCGCTGAGTGCAGTGACGAGCAGCGCCACAGCGGCGTTCAGCGCCAGTGCCGGCGGGCACGTCATCCACGGCTTGCCGGTGTTGTCCTGATCCTGCAGGTCATCGACAATGTCGAGTGCCAGCACGATGACCTCGGTGAGCGCTGCCAGCCGTTCGATGTGCGGGTCGCTGCCGCCGAGCAGATAATGGGTGAAGCGGGTAATGTCGGCCCAGCGGCTGTCCTCGCGCGCTTTTTCCCGGATGAAGCTCGCCAGATGGGCGGATAGCGACGGCTCGGAAAAGCGGTTTTCCATCAGCTCCAGCATGAGCTGCACAATAGTGGGATTCATGATTCGTTCTCCTCTCTGAAATATGCGGCATACTGCTCGTCGCCAAGCACCTTTTGCAGCGCCTGAATTTTGGATGCGACGCCGAGCTTTTCATAAATTTTGCGCAGGTGGTTGTCGACGGTGCGGCGGCTCGTATGAATTTTGTCGGCAATCGCTTCGTGCGTGACGCCACGGCTGACCATCTGCAGGATGTGGATATCCTCGTCGGTTAGCGGCGTCTGGTATAACGAAACGCGCTGCGGCCGGCGCAGCCGGTTGAGCAGCGGACGCGGCAGCACCAGCTGATCGTGCAAAACGCAGGGGATCATGTGCTGAACGATCGCCTCCGGTGTGTCTTTGGAGATGACGGCGCTGATGCCAAGCTCCCAGACGATGATATCGGCGAGCGCCGACAGATCGTGGCCGGTAAACAGCACGATTCTGACCTCGGCGTCGATCCGCCGGATTTGCTCGGCAAGCTGAATGCCCGACAGATCGGGCAGCTGGTAGTCGAGCACAACCAACTCGGGCCGGTGTTGCCCGATCAGCTCCAGACCGGCTTGTCCGGTGACGGCGGTTGCCAGCACGCGGATATCGCCGGTCTGCTCCAGCAGCTGGCGGGTCGCGCCGGCCATGAGCGGGTGATCGTCGATGACAATTGCTGTGACGGGCGAGTCCGGCGGCATTGGCGCATTCATGCGGATTCTCCTTCCTGCAGGGCGGCGGGAATCGTAATGTGCACGCGCACGCCCGCGCCGGGAGCGGCTTCGATGCGGCAGCTTCCGTCCAGCGCTCCGACGCGGCTGCGCAGCTGCTCCAGCCCCCGGCTGCGCGGCCGCTCGGAGCCGGCGCGCAGCGGAACCGGCGGCGGGGCGGCGCTTCCGGCCGCAGTGCCTGGCGTAACGTCAAAGCCGACGCCGTCGTCTTCATAGCGCAGCGTAACGCGCCCGCCTGCCGCAGCCGCCAGCTTGAACCGGACGTGCCGGGCGCGGGAATGCTTCTTGGCATTGTTGAGCAGCTCCTGAACGATCCGGAACAGATGCATTTTGACCTCCGGCGTCCGCAGCTCCAGCTCCTCGTCGGACGCGATGTCGAATTCCAGCCGGAAGCCGCAGGTTTGCCGCTCTTGTTCCACAAGCTGCTCCAGCGTCCGCATCAGTCCGATATCGGCCATCAGATACGGATGCAGCTCAAAGCAGCTTTCCCGCAAGCTGCGGTGAATCGCGTCAATGTCACTGACGAGCTGCTGCAGCGGAGCAAGCCCGGCCCGGTCGGCGGCCGGAAGCCCGCGCAGCGCGCCCGTGAGCTTGCGGCGCAGGAAAAACAAGTCCTGCATCGTCGTATCGTGCAGGTCGGCGGCGAGGCGCATGCGCTCTTTTTCCTGCAGCTCGAACGTCAGCTTGCGGAACCAGGCCAGCTCACGCGAGCTGCGCCGGTCGGGCAGTCGGCCGATCGCTTGCTCCAGCGAGGAGGTCAGCTTGCGCACCAGATGGACGTTCTCCATCGTGACGGACAGATACGTCACGATAAGACGCAGCCATTGCGTCTCTTCGCGGCTCAGGAGCGTATTGTCCTTTTTGGCCGACAAAACGAGATAGCAGGCGTATTCCTCCTGACGGGTGACGGTTATGACGGTGCAGCCGGTTTCCGTAGAGGCGCTTGCGTCCGTGTTTGCTTCGGCTCCAGAGCCAGAGCTAGAGCCGGAGCCAGAGCCACCGGCAGCACAAGTGGCAGAGCTGGAACTAGCGCCAGCGCCAGCGCCGTTGCCAGAGCCGGAGCCGGAGCCAGCGCCGTTGCCGCTACCCGCACCAGCGGATGCGCCCGCCGATGAGTTAACGGCTGTGTCGCCGCCCGTTTCGCTGGCCAGCGCCCGTGCGATGTCGGCTTCGTCGATATCGCCTTCGGCGGCGCAGTCGGTATGGTTGTCATAGCGGTAGACAACGGCGCCGCCGAACAGGTCGAGCGTGTCGACCAAGCCGCTCAACAGCGTGCGTTTCAGCTCGCGGAAGCTGCTGGTGGCGCCGAGGTCGCCGGCGATTTTTTTCAGCGATTGCTGGAGATAATGCTTGCGCGGAAACAGAAGCGGCGCGAGCCGGCTCGTCCAGGTCTCAAACGCATAGAAGATGAGCGATTGGGCGAGCAGGAACAGCGAAAAGGCGATAAAGCCCATGCGGCCCGTCATCCGGTCCGGGAACAGCAGCCAAACGATGGCGAGAAAAACAACGCACGGCGGGATGGCGGCAAGCACAGCGAACAGCATCCTTTTCAGAATAAAATCGATGTCGTAAAGCTGATGGCGAGCAATCAGACAGGCGAATGCAGCCGGAAAAAAGAGGACGAACCAGCCCGTGTAAAACGGGTTGATCCAATAGAAGCCGGCCAGCATTTCCGGCACGAATGAAAGGACAATAAGCGGCGCGAACGAGATGAACAGCGCAGCGGCAATCGTTTTGAGCAAAGCGGCGATATGCGGCGTCCGGCGGTGTCTGGCGTAAGCGTAGGCAAGCACAAGCGCGCTCAGCAGGACAATGACGATGACGAAAATTTCCAGAATCAGCGTCGTATAATGCGTGATCAGGTAGGAGACCGGGGCGTTGACGAAGGTCGTCAGCTGCAAGGCGAACAGACCGCCGATAAAGCCGTATAAATACGGGATAAAGGAAGAAGGCAGCGTGACGCCTGCCCGCTCGCGCAAAAATACGATCAGAAATTGCAAAAAGGATACCGGCAGCAGCATCACCGCCGCTCCGATCAGATTGATCGCCAGCGCGTCGCCACGAATTGAAGCCAGCAGGCTCATGAAGGCGAGCCCGATGCAAGCAAACATCTGCGCCAGTCTGCGGGCGGAGGCCGAGCGCGGCAGCTTGCGGTGGAACAGCCAAGCGACGGACAAGCTGACCAGCTCACCGAACAGCGCGAAATAATCGGCTTCGGCCGCTTTGGGGATGCGGTCGGTCGTAAGCTCAAGCTCGACGCCGCTGCGATTCACTACAATCGTGTGGGCTTGATCGATGGTGCGCAGCTTGACAACCGACGGGAATTGTCCGGCGGGAATGCC
Source organism: Paenibacillus athensensis (assembly GCF_004514475.2). Classification (GTDB taxonomy): domain Bacteria; phylum Bacillota; class Bacilli; order Paenibacillales; family NBRC-103111; genus Paenibacillus_AL; species Paenibacillus_AL athensensis. The sequence continues at coordinate 495,360 of NZ_MYFO02000004.1, forward strand.
GTCCAGCGACACGACCCGGTCGCCGATGGCGATGCCCAGATCGCTGGCGATGCGGTCAAACCGCGAGACGACCCATGTGCCGTCCGGCTGCGCAGCGACGTTGATGCCGAAGCTGGGATACGTAAATAAAAGGTAGAGAAACCAGATATGGAGACAAAATAAAAGAAATATGAATATTTTCATCATTTTCACCATTTTAGGCCTTCTTTCTTTGTATATTTTAAGATACAATTGGGATAGGCTTTAGATCAAAGCCCGTTTATCCCGAATGGAGGTGAGAACGATGTCGACGGTTCTGTGGTCTGCGAATCTGCAAGAGGTGGTCCGCAAGCTGAAAGCCGCTCCGGCCGACCGTACTGCGGTTGCCGGGCTGTCCGCTTTCGAGCAGGCGGCTGTGCTGCAAGGCTTTCAACGGAAAGTGAACACTGAGCAGCAAAACCTGCCTTGGAGAGACTAACATGAAGTTGCAGTTGCTTTAAGCAAAAGGGTTGTATAATATAAACGTGCATTTAATGTACTTTATAGTATACAATCCTTTTTGTGTGCACGAGCTTATGTCGGACAATTGTTTACAATTGCGAAAATAAATTTTTGCACGAATGCGAAAGAATGTTGCGCTGAAAATTTCACAAATCCTCCATATACTAGAAATATAGGCACAATAGGGAGGCTTGAATGATGAAAGACAAAGAGACGAAGCGTTGGACGACATACGAACCGTTTTACGTGGAGCTGAACGACAAGAAGGTAGCCGACATTGTCATAACGAATCATGCGGTTGAGCGTTGGACGAGCCGGATCAGCTCCGAAGACGGCACGTTCGAGGCGATTTCCGCTTACTTGTGGAGCCGTCTGAAGGACGGGCGGATTGCGCCGTACTACCAAAGCGAGCAGGATGTGTATCTCGTTGACGGCGATGTGGTCGTTGTGGCCGATTTTGCCGTGCTGGAGCGCGAGACGGACATTGCGGGCAATCCGCTGCACAAGATGATTGTCATTACGTTTCTCGGCAAGCTGTCCGAGACGATCGAGCTGCGCGACCTGCGCTCGTATTACGCCTGGCTGCGCCATTCCCGGCGCATGACGCTGGTGAAAAATTCGCGCAAGCGCCGCTAGGCGCGATTGCGGTGTGCAGGCGGGGGAGCGGTCTTTCGTGCGACGCCTTGTTTGCTATAGTGAACCATATATTTAGTATAGTATGAAAGACGCACGGTTTCCAGCGTCATTTAAAATTTGAAAAGTTTTGGAATATTCGAAAGGTGGTGTGTTACAATTGCGTGCAAGCGCAATTTTTTTATTTTCGGGGAGGCTCTGATGAATGTCGGATTCATATCTGAGGACGTTGCTGGGGCAGTACGGTTTTACGAATTTTTTTTCACTGGATGTTATTGAAAATAACCCCAATTTTATTTTTTACACCGAAGTTCATGAATATATGCATACGAGACTTACGCTGACAACTCCATATGGATTCTATGTTTATTTGCTGAATGCGTGCGAGAAGTACGATGATACTTATGCGAAATTCAGGCTTGATTTAGTGGATAAAATGAGGTTTGTACAAGAAGCTTTTGCGACTTTCCATGAGATGTGTTATTTGCACATCAAAGAAGGGAAGGAACAATTTTCACATGAAGTAGGTCGATTAAAATCGCGGAACAAGGAATATTACTCGTATTACGAAAGTTTGGCTTTTCTTCTGGATGACTGCGGTGTTGAAGAAGCTGCGGCGGTGTCGGCTTGGATTGCAAATCTGTCGATGAATGTGGCTGTTGTCAATATACCCGTCCATCACAAAGAGCGGAAAAAATGGCTAAGTCATTCCGAGAATGCCCAACGTTACCTTCCCAACAGCAGATTCAAGAAAATTTGCAAAATGATGAAAAAGGTTTTGGCGAAGGAGCCCGACGCAACGGAGCAGTTTGCCAAATGGTTCGCCGACTATAATGAAACGTTTACGGATTTTCAATATGACGATACAAGCATCAATAAAATAAAGTCGTTTGTATTGCAGCTTTATGCTGAATCCGCTCAGCTCGATCCCATCAAGGCTATCATTTCGACCATGTATAATTTTAATTTATCCAAATACGATACATTTCTGTCGCATCCTACCTTGCTTAACAAACAGCCTGATCTTTCTTCCTATACAGCGGAACCAAACTGGTTGTCATTATTCGGGCAATCTGTTGACGCTCGCATCACATTTATTTCGTTATTTTCTATCATTAAACAGGGGGTTACTGCTTTCCATGTTTCTCATATTGTTCATAATAAAGTGGCGTCGTATGTTTCATATGTAGAAGACGACAAGCTGGCACAGCTATTGATGCAAAAACCGAATACTCTCGTATTGTTGGGGCAAAAGGCTCGTGCCTATCAATTTTATCAAACATATGCGTTGGAGCATGCTTATCAATTTATTGATCACGCGTTGGTGGACAGCGTAGCTTATATCAATCAACATTTTGCCGGAGGAAGATTCAGGGTTTTTAACTATCAGAATCGCTTTTCCGTGTTGCTCCTTTCCGACGGTAAATTAAAAGTATTGCAGCCTGTATCGATCCACGCCATTGATCAAATTCGCGAGGCATGCCGGAGCGGCTTTTTACAGTTAGCCGAAGCGGAAAAAAATGACTTGGAGTTTGATCCTTTCTTAATCAAAAATGCGCAAGACAAAAGAGAACTGGACGTCATCGTGAGTCTGCTTTTTTTTAATTGGTGATGATGTTTAGTGCATTGGAGCTGTGAGCAATCGGTTTTAGGGGTTACAGGCTACGTCGCTGTTTACTTTTTTTCAATCATTGTTTACAATTCATTCTATAGTATACACAATCATTAACCTTATCGTGTGTTCCCTTCTATCTCGCACAAAACTAGACTTGATGTGAGGTGATGCTTTTTGGAAGATACGAAGAAGCGGCTGGGCCGGAAGGTCAAGGAGCTGCGGCTCAAGCTGGGCTTGACCCAAGAAGAGCTGGCTGAGCGGGCCGACCTGCATCATAACTATATCGGACTGATCGAACATGGCAAAAAAAACGTCACGCTTCACGTGCTGCAGCGCGTTGCCAGCGGCTTGCGGGTCGAACCGGGCCATCTGTTCCAGTTCGAGCAGGAGGAGCTGCCGCTGCCGCTCGTCCAGCTGCAGGCGCTTTTGCAGCATCAATCGGAAGAAGATTTGGTTTTCCTGCTGGCGCATATCGAGCATATGCTGAAATGGCGCGTTGCGGCGGGCAAATCTTGATATACGCAGGACAATAAGCCGACAGGAGCTGGTAAAATGCCCACAACGCGACCTCCCTGCTAATCGTTAGCGTTTTGCGGTTCGCGTGCGCCTCCGGGCGTTGGATGCAAGCTGATCAAGCCGTCATCCAAACGAAGGGGAGCATTAACATGCGAATATCAAGCAATGTATGGAAGCTGTATGCTCAGCGTTTTTTTTCAAGCCTGATTCCGGCTTATGTCATCGAGCGCCTGTATTGGGAGCAACGAGGCATGACCGTGGAGATGGTCGTGTATACAGAAATCATTTATGCCGTGACGATTGTGCTGCTGGAGGTGCCGACGGGCATTCTTGCCGATCGGCTCAGCCGCAAGGCGCTTATCGTGGCTGGGGCGGCGATGGGCTGCTGCGAGTTCGCGCTGCTGCTGGGAGCCTCGCAGTTTTGGCATTTTGCACTTGTTGTGTTTCTGGCCGGAATCGGCCGCTCGGCTGCCAGCGGCTCGGAGAACGCCCTGTTGTATGAAACGCTGGCGCAGCTTGGCAAGCCGGAGGCATTCGAAAAGCAGCTCGGCCGCTTGAATGCCTTTGATTTGGCCGGAACGATGCTGGCTGCGCTTTGTGGCGGGCTGCTCGCCGCGCGATTCCCGCTTGCGCTCAATTACTGGCTGTCGCTCGGCAGCGCCGTTGTATCGCTTGCGTTCGCCTGCTGGCTGACCGAGCCAGCGGCTGCGGCGGATCGCGAAGAGCCGGGAGAAGCTGCTGCGGAGGCGGCGCTGATGCCGGTGCGCGAATATGTAAGGGCGTCGCTGCTTTTTTTCCGCAACAGACCTGGGGTCCGATTTGTGCTGCTGGCGGGGATGCTGCTGGGTGCGTCCATCAGCTTTATCGATGAATTCTGGCAGCTGTACGTCGGAAAGCTGGGCGTGCCGGTCGGTGCTTTTGGCCTCGTCTCGACCTGCCTGTTCCTGCTGCGTATGCCGGGCAGCCTGCTTGCCTACAAGCTGAAGGGACGCTTCAGCAGCAAGGGGCTGCTGGCTTCCGCTTATGCGGCGTTTGCCGTCGGCTTCGCTTGTATGGCTTGGCTGGGCGGCTGGGGCGGTTTGGCGGCAATGGCGCTGGTCTGTTTGTTCGCAGGCATCGTCGAGCCGCTGTGCGCCGGCTACTTGCATCATCGCATCGATTCGTCGATGCGGGCTACGCTCGATTCGTTCCAATCGCTGGGCGTGGGGGCTGCAACCAGCCTGGTCGGACTGGGCTTCGGTTATTTCTCGTCGCAGGTGGATGTGAGCGGAGGATATGGCTTTCTAGCGGTCGTTTGCGCAGCGTTTTTCCTGTATACTGCAGGGGTTCCGCGCAAGGTGACGGAATAGCGAAGCAAATAGGCTGTTTGTCGGGAAAACCGGCAAGCGGCCTTTTTCGTTTGTCCGGCTGGGGCTGCTAGCGGAGTTGATGCACAATGCAAACTTTGCATTAATTGCATAAATGGATATTTGAACAAAGGTTAATAGCTGCGTGTTTAGCGTTATCAAGCAAGTTCAGGTCTGTAAAGCGTGGTTTTTTCCCTGGAAGCTTGAGATGTTTTGCACGACTATGCTTGCATGCGCTTTAGCTTGTTCGCGTGCCGGTCAAGCATGGCGAACTGTGACTTCCGTTATAGAAAAACTAGATTTGACGCGGTTTAAGGAAACGATTTACAAAAAATACAGCGCTGTCCTCCCCTGATGTTCGACGGTTCATCGGGAGCAGGGAAGCCGGTCAGATGACGTGTGACGCCAAGTGAAAACGAGATTTCGTGCAATTGATGCAATTTAATGCAAAACTATTGACATAATTGCATCGCGGGTTTACATTAAGAATATGCAGTGGCAAATTCGCTTTTATTTGTTTTACGTGATAACGCTTTCTTTTTTGAAGGTTGGAAGACAGGGAGGTGCAGACGAGCATAAAGCAGGTGCAGACGATTCCCCATCACAAGAGTCGCGCGATGCAGTGTTTGAATGCAGGCCGGCAAGTTGGTGACGCGCGGTTCGGCGGCGTTTTTGTTTTATCGTTATGATACCGTTTTCAAAGAGCGAGAGGGGCGCGAAGGAGCGCCGTTTTGCAGTCGGAGCCGGTTGGTTGGCATCAAGATCAGCATGCATAAAGGAGAGAAAAGCATTATGTTTCGAAAACTACAGATAACGTTAATTGTTGCACTTTTGCTTAATTTGTTATCCGGTTTGACTGCGATGGGACAAGCCACGCAAACGCAGGAGATTGCAGCCGAACCGGCTGCGGCTCCGGTGCCGGGGGCGTCTGCAGCGGTTAATTTGGCCGACGCCGCCGCTCATTGGGCGGCCAAGCCGATTGCGCGCTGGGTGCAAGCAGGCATTGTGTCGGGCTATGACGACGGCTTGTTTCATCCGGATGCGGCAGTGACGCGGGCGCAGTTTGCTGTCATGGTCAACGGGCTGTTCGGCTTCACGCAAGCGGATGCCTCGGCTCCTGCCGATGTGCCGGCCGGGGCCTGGTACGCCGCAGCGATGCTGCAGGCGAAGAAAGCCGGCTATATGCAGGGGTATCCGGACAATACGATGCACCCGAACGATCCGGTCAGCCGACAGGATGCGGCAGTGATGCTGTCGCGGCTGTTGCGGCTGGGTGGAAGCGGCGTTGCGGATATTGTTTTCACCGACGCGGCGGCGATTGCCGATTATGCGCAGGACGCCATTCAAGCGATGGCGGGCAAGGGGTATTTGTCGGGTTATAGCGACGGAAGCATGCAGCCGCGCAAAGCGCTGACGCGTGCCGAAATCGCCACGCTGCTGGACAATATGATCGGGCGGTACGTCAGCGAGCGCGGCTCGTTCGCTTCGGCCGGAGGGCAGGGCAGCGTGATTCTCAACGCGCCGGGTCTAAGCTTGAGCGATCAGGTCGTCGCGGGCAATCTGTTTGTGACCGGCCGCGTTGGCGAAGGCGACGCCACACTGGACAACGTCATTGTCAAAGGCACGACGATTGTCGCCGGCGGCGGCAAAAACAGCATACACGTAAACAATTCGATTCTCGGCAAAACCATCATCGACAAGTCGGACGGCGCGGTCCGGGTCGTTGCATCGGGCAGCGGCAGCATCGGTGAGACGCACGTCCAGTCGAGCGCGGTGCTTGTCGAGCAAGGCGTGGATGGCGGCTCCGGCTTTACGGACGTGATCGTCGATTCGACGGAAGCGGGCGGCGCGTCCGTGGAGTTGGCCGGCAGCTTCGGCAAGGTGCGGGTCGAAGGCAGCGGTCATACGCTGAATCTGTCCGCAGGCAGCGCCGAGCAGCTCGCGCTGAACGCCAAGACGGATGTGACGATTGGCGGCGCCGCCACCGTCAAGCAGCTGCAGATTGGTGCGGGCGGCAGCGGCAGCAAGCTGAGCATCACGGGCAATCTGGGCAGCGCTGACATTCAGGCGGATGCAGTGACGCTGAACAATCAAACGGTCCGCAAGGGCCAAGCAGTCAACGTCAAAGACGGCGCAGTTGGCGCCGGCAGCGACGCGGGTGTGGCCGGCGGCTTTTTCGGCGGCGGTGGAGGCGGAGGCGGTGCGGGCGCGTCGAATCCGCGCAATGTGGATGTCATCGGCGACGGCGATTTCTCCGCCGGACTCGGCGGCTGGAAGGCTTCGTGGGGCAATGACGAAACCGGCCTTTCGACAGGCACGCTATCAACCGAGCAGGGCCAGATGAAAGTCAGCCTGCAAGCGGTCGGCAGCTCAGCGCAAAGCGCGCTGGTGTATCGCGACGGCTTGACGCTGAGCAGCGGCACCGTGTACACGGTCAGCTTCAAGGCCCGCGCAACCGCGAGCCGCAAGATCAACGTCGCTGTCAGCGACGGCGTGAAGGATGTCGCTACGTTGCGTAGCTTCGTGTTGACCTCCGATTTGCAGACGTATTCGTATTCATTTACGATGCAGGAAATTTCGTCGGCCACAGGCAAGCTGACGTTCCAGCTCGGGACGATCAGCGGCGGTACGAATGCGCCGGTCGACGTGTTTTTCGACGATGTGCAGCTGACGGCGGTGCAGGGCGCAATTGTCGATAAAACGGCGCTGAACGCCAAGCTGGCGCAAGCCGACGGGCTGCTCGAAAGCGAATATACGGCCGTGAGCTGGTCGATTTTGCAAAATGCGCTGATCACGGCCAGAGAAGCGGGCTTTTCCAACACCGCGACCAAGCAGCAGGTCGACCAAGCGGTGCTGGCGCTGACCCGGGCCATCGACGGACTCGTGAAGGTTCAGCGGTCGGCCGGTTTGACGGACATCGTCTTCACCGACGGGGGAGGCAGCGCGCTGCCTTACGAGCTGACGCCAGGCTTCCGCGCGGACCGTTACAGCTATGTGCTGGGCGTGCGCAGCGGCACGGCCACGGTGCTGCTCGATCCCAAGCTGGCGCCGAACAATACGGTGACGGCAGTTACCGGAGCGAGCGCTTCCGGCGGCAAATACGCCGCAGCCGTGCAAGCGGGCACGAACGAGGTGACGTTCGAGGTTGCGCAGCCGGGCAAGGTGGCTGCCACGTATCATGTTTATCTGATCAAGGAGCAAAGCGGCAACGTGCGGCGCGATCCGGCGGATTGGCAGCTGGACTGGAACGACGAGTTCAACGGCGATCAGGTCGATACGTCCAAATGGAATTTCGTCAATCAGGGCGGCGGCTTCGGTAACCGCGAGCTGGAGTATTACACGCCACGGACGGAGAATGCCCGCATCGAGCCGCTGGACGATGGCAACAAAGGGCTTGTCATCGAAGCGCGCAAGGAGAAATACAACGGACAGGATTACACATCCGCGAAGCTGTTTTCGCAAAATAAAGGCGACTGGACGTACGGCAAATTCGAAATCCGTGCCAAGCTGCCGAAATCGCAGGGCATCTGGCCGGCCATCTGGATGATGCCGACCAACTACGATCTGTACGGCCCGTGGCCGGCGACCGGAGAAATCGACATCATGGAGCTGGTCGGTCACGAGCCGGCGACGGTGTGGGGCACGCTCCACTACGGCATGCCGTGGAAATATTCCAACTCGTCCTTCAAGCTGCCAGGTACGATGGATTTTTCGCAGGATTTCCATACGTTTTCGATTGAATGGGAGCCGGGCGAAATTCGCTGGTACGTCGACGGTATTTTCTACCAGCGGCAAAACGACTGGTATACGAAGCGCGACGGCGAATCCGCGCCTTATACATGGCCGGCTCCGTTTGACCGCGATTTCTACATCCAGCTCAACTTGGCTGTAGGCGGCGACTGGCCGCAGTTTCCGGACAACACGACGATTTTCCCGAGCCGGATGACGGTTGACTATGTGCGGGTGTACAAATTGAAGGATGGCTTGTCTTATGCCGATCCGGGCAACGGGCCTGCTTCGACGATCAATGTGCCGACGCCGCGGCCGGAGAACGGTTTGGGCGGTCTCGTATATAACGGCACCTTCGATGAAGGCATTGGCCGGATGCAGTTCTGGAGCTTTAGCGCTGACAATACGGCTCAGGCATCGTATTCCGTAGGCACGGCGATTCCAAGCCGCGAGTTCAAAGCGTCGCTGACCAATGGCGGCTCTAGTCCGACTGCGGTCCAATTGACGCAAACCGGCATTCCGCTGGTCAAAAATCGTCAATACCAGTTGAAGTTCAAGGCGCGTGCCAGCGAAAACGGCACTGCGCTGCAGGCGAATGTGTTCAAGGGCGCGACAAGCTATTCGGGCGTGCAGACGTTCCCGCTCAGCGCCGATATGCAGACGTATTCCTACATTTTCATCATGACCGGCGACAACGAAAACAATGCCCAGCTCGCATTCAATCTGGGACAAAACACCGGCGACATCTACCTGGATGATGTCAAGCTGACGACGTATTATCCGCCGCAGTATCAGAAGCTGGAGGCGGAGGATTTTGCCAACCAGACGGGCTATGCCGTTCAGGACGGCGCGATTGCGCCGACGGCAGGAGACAGCAGCTGGGTGCAGTACAATGCGACGATCCCGGCCGAGGGCGATTATATGATCGCTTACCGCGTCGCAACGGCTGGCGATAACGCCAAGCTGACGTTCCAGGGAGCGGGACCGGGGACAAGAACGATTCATTTGCCGAATACGGGCGGCTTGACGCAATGGCAGACGGTGACCGATCTCGTGCATTTGAAAGCGGGCACGCAAACGCTGCTGCTGGCCGGCACGGGCTATCGCCTCGACAGCTTCACGCTCGGGCAAAACGTCGTGAAAAACGGCAGCCTCGACAGCGGCACCGATCAGTGGGACCTGTGGACGCAAAACGCTGGAGGTACGGTGCTGTCAACCGTGCAGGGCCAGACGAAGCTGGCGATTACGGCAGAAGGCGACGATTTCTGGGGTACGCAGTTCAGCCAGTTGAACGTCCCGCTGTATAAAGGCAAAACGTACCGCGTCTCGTTTGAAGCGCGTTCGACGGTCAATCGCAAGCTGCGTCTGACCATCGACGATCCGGTAACGAATGGGCCATATGCGTTGTACGATGCGATTTCGCTGACGCCGCAGCTCAAGACGTACACCTTTGATTTTACGATGACCGGCGCGACGAACCTGGCCAGCCGTATCGACTTTAACCTTGGCAAAATCGGCACGGCCTCCGGCGTACACGATGTGGTGCTCGATCAGGTGCGCTTTGCGGAAATCCCGGCGATCGAGCAAGCAAGCGGCGTCGCTCCAGCGCTCGTGATCGACGCTCCGGGCGACATGATTCAAGTGCAGCAAGCCGACGGCTTTACAGCGTTGACGGTTAATCAGGGCGCGCTGAATCCGGCGTTCCAGAGCGGAACGACGGACTACACCGTCAAGGTAGCGAGCAACGTCACCAGCATTACGCTGACGCCGACGCTGGCTGCCGACAACACCCTTTCGCTGGTCAGCGGAGCCGTACAAAGCGGCGGCGATTACACCGCGACGCTGAGCGAAGGCGAAAATGCGATTTCGTTCATTATCGATCAGGCCGGACGGGTGCCTAAGGCGTATATGATCCACGTCATCCGTACACCGCTCAATCTGGCCAAGGGCAAGACCGCGACGGCTTCGTCAGGAGCCGGCAATCTGGCCGTCGACGGCGATATGGCGACCCGCTGGGAATCCGACCACAGCGATCCGCAGACGCTGAACGTCGATCTTGGCGATCTGTACAATCTGTCTTCCGTTACGCTGAACTGGGAAACGTCGCGGGCGACGGCGTACACGCTGGAGGTGTCCACGGACAAATCAAGCTGGATCACCGTATACAGCACGACCAACGGTAGCGGACCGACCGATACGATTACGATTCCGGAAATGGTCACAGCCCGCTACATCCGCTTGACCGGCACGGAGCGCTTCTCCTTCGGCGGCGTGCGTTACGGCTACTCGCTGTTTGAGCTGGCCGCCAGCGGTGCGCCATATGCGACGGCAGCCGACTTCCACGCCTTCAAAGGGGCGCTCGCCGCGACAATTACCGGCGCGGGCGCGCTGATCGAAGCCGACTACACGAGCGATTCGTGGGCAGCGCTGACGACGGCGCTGTCGGCAGCAAACGCGGCTTACAATCAAGCGGACGCGGCGCAAGCTGCGGTCAATTCCGCTGCGCAGGCTTTGACGAATGCGATGGCAGCGCTGGTGAAGCTGACGAAGGCCGACGGCTTGACCGCGCTGACGCTCAGTCAGGGCACGCTTTCTCCGCAGTTTGCCAAGGATACGCTGAGCTATTCGGTCATCGTCAATAACGCTGCAGCCACGCTCGATTTCACGCCGGTGCTCGAAAGCGGCAACGTCTTCGACGCGGTGTACGGAGCTACGGAAACAAGTCCAGGCGTGTATCAGGCGAATCTCGATACAGCGCATCATACGGTGCAGTTCGTGGTGGCCAAAGCCGGCGCGCAGCTGACCAAGACGTATACGATCAACATCGTGCGCTTGTCGGCGACCAATGCGGCGCTCGGCAAGTCGGCAACCTCCTCCTCCGGAACGGCCAGCGCCGCAACAGATGGCAATGCCGGTACGCGGTGGGAGTCGCTGCAAAGCGATCCGCAGTGGATTTACGTCGATTTGGGCAGCAGCCAGACGATTACGGCCGTGAAGCTGACTTGGGAAACCGCTTCGGCGAAAACGTACAAAATCCAGGTCACGGACACGCCGAACGACGAAAGCAGCTGGCACGATATCGGCTCCTTTGATCAGGAGGGACTGGCGCAAGCGCCGCGCACCGATCTGATTACGGCGACAGGCACCGGACAGTATGTGCGGATGTACGGCACGAAGCGCAATACGCCGTGGGGCTATTCGATCTTTGAGTTTGAAGTGTACACGGATTTCTAGGCAAAAAAATCAAGAGAGCCGCATCCGATTCGTTCGGAGCGGCTCTTTTTGCTGCAGCGCTGGCCGCGTGAGGCTTGCGGCGTGAGGCAAGGGGCCGTGATTGCGCGGAAGGCGGCGTTGCGGCGCGAGGCCGGGAACGCGCGTCTGGCGACGAGGGTGGCTGCGCCGGCACGCGGCCGTAGGAAGCGGGCGACGCAAGCGCTCGGCGAAGATGCAAGCGGTCGGCCGAAGACGACGCCTGCCGGAGCGCGACCGCGCAAGCGAGCTCGCGCCGCGCCGGCCGAAGCGCCGTTGCGCCGCGCCTTGCCGCGCGCGCTGTCACGGCGCGGCGATCTGCAGCAGGTAGCGGACGAGCGCTTCCTGCTGCTCGCGTGTGAAGCCGGCCTGCGGATCGGCCCAGAACTCGTGGCCGATGCCGCGCACGTGGGCGGCGGCAGCGGCCGGGCTGGCCGCGTTCGCGCGGGTGACGCGGCTGCGCAGCTCGCGATCGATCAGCGCGAGCAAGCTGTTGTGCGCGTCGGGCAGCACGCCGCCATACAGCGTGGCGGGCGCGCCGGCTTGCCGCGCCGCGTCCGGCCCGACGGCGACGCCGCCGTCGTGAAGATAAGGCGCCGACCACGCCAGTCCCCAGAGGCTCGGCGTCTTGTAGCCGCCGCTCTGCGTGCCGTGCGCCAGCAGGAAGGCCGTCTGCGCGGGAGACGGCCCGGACACCGCCGTAGCCTGGGCCGACGGCGGCAGCGGTACGGTCGTGCTCCAGTCGTAGAAGGCGGCGGGTCCCCACTGGGCCTGCGTGTTGCGCAAACCCGCGGCCCGGACCGCTTCGCTGCCGATTTCGGCAACGGGCACGACGCGGTTGTTGGTGAAGAACGTTCCGGCATGGCAGGCGACGCAGCCTGCGCGGCGGAACACGGCTTCACCTTCGGTCAGCTCGGCTTGCGTCGCGGAGACGGGCGGAGCGGGCGGCCGCAGCGTGTTCTGGAACGCGGCCATTGCCAGCAGATGCTCGCCGAAGCGATAGCCCGGCTTGGACGCCAGCAGCCCGGTGCTGCTGACCGCTGAAGCGCGCGGGAACGGCGGCAGCGGAACCAGCTCGGTCACGCCTGGCGCTTGAGGCGTCGGATCGACGGCGGCGAAGAACGCCGAAGGCCGGGTGCGTCCGTCGGGCCGGTAGCGGAATTTGGCGTTCGCGGCTCGCTGCAGAATCGTGCCGATATACAGCTCTTTATCGATGCCCAGCAGCGCCTGACTCAGCTCCGATTGCGACAGTGGGTCCATATTTTGCGCATTCGGCGTGCTGGAGAAGACGACGAGCCCGTGGAACGGACCGGCCGCGGCAAAGCCGCTCCAGCTGTATGGGAAATCGCCCAGCGTAAACGCGTCGGGAATTTGCACCGGGCCGTTGCGCAGGTCGATGGTCGTGTCGACGCTGCCCTTGGGCCACGTCAGGAAGGCACGGTCAACCGCGTCCTCGAGGGCATCGGGATCGGGTAGCTGTCCCGTGCGGCCGTCCGACAGCGGAACAGCGCGCGCCTGCTCGCGCACGAACGTCTGCAGCGCGCCGATATCGGTGTGGGCGAAAAAAGCTGCCGAATTCGACGATAGCGCAAGCAGCAGCCCGGCGTCCAGATCAGTGTTCGGCACGCCTTCGACGATGCGGCCGTGCGGCACGTCGACGACAGCGTGGCAGGCAATGCAGCCGACGCCGGCCGATACATGTCCGCGCTCGGTTTTCATCTTGATGCCCAGCGGCACATAAGCACCGACGGGCACATCGAGTCCGGTTGCAATCAGCTCGCCCTTGCGGAACAGCCGTCCGCCGACAGTTTCCGTCCGGGCGGCCTCGACAAGCAGGTTCGTCGTTCCTTTGCCGCCCAGGCGCAAGATCGCCTTTTCGATATTGGCCAGCGACAGCACGCCGTCAAAGGCGCCGAGAATATCGGTGAAAAACACCTCGTTGCCGAACGTTTCGCCGTAGAACGCCTTGCGTCCCAGCTCCAGCATCTCCGCGGTGACAGGAGGGTCGTCCGCGGACATGGCGCGGATTCCCGGCAGCGCATCGGCGGCATAGGGCGTTTGGGCCGCTTTGTCGCGTCCGGGCACGTAAACGTAATCGAGCGTGAGCATTCGGAACACGCCGGTCAGCAGTATGGCCGTTCCGAGCGGAACGAACAGGAACAGATAAGCTTTTTTCATCACGGTTCTCCCGCTCTCTTCAATTAATCATAATGCCGGGACTGCGAATGTTCACTTTGGACGTTACCTCGAAATTCGCCGCGGGGTAGAAGGAGTGCTGCCAGCGCTGCCAGTCAGCATCGTCGACCCAATGGGAGGCCCGGTATTTCAAGCCGAAGCCGATCGGATCAAGACCCGCGGCCTGAAACTTTTGCAGCAGCGCAAGCGTCCGTTCGCGTACAGCTGCTTCAGCCAGCTTTTCCAGCTCGGGCAAATGCGTTTCGGGAATCGGGGTTTGGCTTTCCTCCATCAATCCGTGGATCGTCTGACGGGCCAGCAAGGTGCAGGAGCCGTCCGGATTTCTTCTGACGCCGAAGCTGGTTGCGAGCTGGTCGATCGACATGACCATGCGATGTCCGTTTTCTTCAAAGGCCAGATCAACTTTATCGATTTTGTTATTATAAAAGCTGTTGAAAATTTTTGTTTCCTCCGGGGACAAGTCCATGCGGCGATGCTCTTTGTCAAAGACAGTCATCGACGTGATGTTGAGCTGATCCTCCGGGAGCAGCCGAATAATCGGCATGATCGGATCCAGTCCCCGCTCGGTCATGCGTCTTCGGAAATCGTACAGAAATTCCGACACAACATACCCGGTTTCCGTTCCTGCGGCGCCGAAAAACAGAAACAGCATGTTCGAGGGCAGCCGTTCGGAACGCGGACTTGCTTGCAGGATACTGTAGGCGTCGGGATAGCCGATCCCGGTCCACGAGATGAGCTGGATATCGCGGCGGCGCAGGAACCAGTCCATCGTCACCTGCAGCGGAATCTCGGAATCAAACAGCTTATTGCCGAAAATGATCGCTTTGGCGTGGCCGAAATCGAACTCCTTGTCGACCTTGCCCTTCATAATGCGCACAGCTTCCGCCATCGTATCGGCTTCCTCCTCGACGATGATCGAACGGTTGGAGCCGAATTTCTCCTGCGGACTCGGAATCGCCAGCTTGAGCATCACTTTGTACGTGCGGTGCTTGCCCGGATCGATACCGATCGCCACGACAAAAAAACGCTTGTCGATGTCCTTAAAGCCGTAACAGCCGGTCAGCAGGCTGCAGACGAGCAGCAGCAGAAGCGCTGTGCGCCACAAGGGGGCACTAGGCCTCATGCGGACTCCTCCTTTTTTTATAAAGGGTATAAAGCAGAATCAGCAGCAAAAAAATTTCGCCGCCCATCCGCGCGCTCATCCAGTATTCGCCGATGCGGAACATCGGATATTCGTCCAGATCGTGGCTCATAAAAACGGCTGTTCCGCACATGAGCGCTGTCACGCACCAGGAGAACGTCCGCGAGCTTTTGTTCGCCGCCGACTTGATCAGCTCCAAAGCGACATGAAAATGAATGACGACGCTGATAAAGGCAATTTCGCCGTAGAGGATATAAAAAATATAAAGCACCCGCTCGACGAATCCGAATTCCACCCGCATGGAGTCCGCTGTAGAGAGCCACGGGAACAGATAGTCCTTGACCCCGTCGGCACCAAGGAAACCGATGGGCAGGAACATCGTGGTCAGCAAAATGCTTAGACCAATTGGCGCGAATACCCATAGCCATTTCATGGTAAATTTAGGAAAAACGCGATTGAAAATGACCATATTGGCATATCCGCTGAAAATATAGGTAGCGGAGGCCAGACTGCTTACCGTCGGCAACTGCTTGTAAGTTTGCACGACCGTCATCATCGAGTCGAAGCGGAGCCCGGAGCTGATGGAGGCTTTGAAGAAAATAAAAGCGACAAGCGGAAAGCTGAGAATAAAAATCATCTCGACCACATACAGCACCTGCTGGCTTTTGCATTGCATGACAAAGCAGATGACAATCAAATACATGAACACGACGTGGGAGGAGGGCATCGACGGGTTGATGAAATAATTGGTCAGGTTGGCGGTCACGAGCACGCTAAGCGCCCCGGCAGTGAACCAAATGGTGCTGAACAGCAGCATCATCAGACGAATGAGTGCCGAGGGGAATACGCCGGCCAGCATTTCGGGCAGACCCATCATCGGGAATCGCTTGATGGCATAGGAAAACGTCAGCAAAAACGCCATGCCGAGGACGGTGGAAACCGGGAGCGCCAACACGGCCCCGTTAAAGCGGTCGCGGATCAGAATGCGCGGTGTGTAGGCCAATACGTTGACGATCATGTTTACCAGAATCAGATAATAGTAGTACCGCATAATCAAGCCTCCCAGTCGGTTAGCCGGATCGTGGAGAGGAGGCCGGCTTGGCCATGTACAAGCGGAAATATTTTTGACCAAAGCTTTCCAACGTAGCCAGATAGGATAGCAGGGCTGCTGTACCGATAATCAGACCCGTAAGTCCGGAAAGCGTTGTGATGATCAGCAAAATGTATTTCAGTACCCTCAGACTGAAGCCCATTGCAGCCAAGGGGACGACAAAATTGGAGATGGCGACGGCGGCGACGATAATGATCATGATATTGCTGACCAGCCCGGCTTGCGTAGCCGCTTGACCGAGAATCAAGCCGCCGACGGTTGTAGCCGTCGAGCCGATTGACTTGGGCAGCCGAATACTGGCTTCCGTCAGCAGCTCCATCATCACCAGCATGAACAGCACCTCAATGTAGGACGGATAGGGTACCGAGGCCCGGCTCCCGGCAATGGACAACGTAAGCTGAACGCGCAGGAAATCAGGATTGTACGAAGCGATGGCGACATAGACTGAGGCGAGCGTCAGATTGATCGCCAGACCGATATACCGGACGGTGAGCAAAAAGCGGCCGACCCAATACGCTTGCGTCAGGTCCTCCATTGAAGTGAAGAAATCGTAGAAGACGACCGGAACGATCAGCGCAAACGGCGTGCCGTGCAGAACTACGATGATTTTGCCCTGCGATAAATTGAAGGCGATGCGGTCCGGGCGTTCCGTGACCATCATTGTGGGCAGCAGCGAACGATTTTTGCGATTCAGGTGCAGCTCCAGCTGATTGGCTGCCTGGATCATCGGCGCCTTGATTTCCTTGAGCGTACGGCGCAGGGCGTCCAGCACCTGCGGATCGGCCAGATTGGCGTCATAGACAATAGCAATGGGCGTTTGCGAGACGGTGCCGGCTGTCAGGCTTTCGATTTGCAGCGACGGCTGAGGGTAACGCGAGCGCACAAGGAAGAGGTTCGTGTTCAGATCCTCGCTGAGCCCGTTTTTCGGACCTTGCACGACGTTTTCTACATTAGCTTCGGAAATGGAATTGTTCAGCTCGGTGCGCAAATCCAGCAGCAGCACGCGCCCGTCGTAGAGCAATACCGCGTATCCACGGGCAACCGACTCCATAGTCTGCGTCAGCGTCTGGTACGGCTTGAGAAAAGGGAGCGCCTGCAAATAAGCCGTAAATTGGTCCGGCGACTCCATCTTGCTGAACGGAGAAAGGATCAGCTCGTGCAATTTTTGCCCGCTGCACATGCCCTGCAAATAGCCGATGCGCGCATGGGCTTGTGGGGCCTCCAGCTCCTGCCAGACAAAGCCTGAATAGCCGCTGAACTTGATATTGAGAAACTCCGCTACTTCTCGTGTATTGTCCATCGTGGACGTTCTCCTAACGGCGGTGAGGCGTATACGAAGTATTTTGTGGGAAAGCATGCTGTTTTATGCAATCGGGGGTTGTTGACGTGCAGGCTGGTAAGAAAACGTAAATTTGGACATGAATAAAATAAAATCGCACATCGTAACTCTGGCAGCGCTTCCATTATAATGTAGCAAGTGGATGCGCTTTGACGTTTCCTGATTGCCAGACCGCAGACAAGCCGCAAACGGCTAGCGGGCGTCGGCCGTGGCGCCGCCGCCCGCCTGCGCGCTGGCGTCTGCACACGTCATCGCGTTGTCCGACAGCCCCCGTATTCGTATGCACGCGATGCGGGGGCTGTCGGGCGCTGAAAGGAGCTTTTTGTGGAGCGTCGGCTTGGTCCGCCTGTCGGCTAGCCGCATGTGGTCAGAGAGCAGGTCCGCAGCAGCGAAGGACGTTCTGGACAGGTTCTGGGACAAGCAACGCTGCGGCGCCAGAGGCAGGGAGGATGCACGGGTCTGACAGCCGCCTTAGGGCCGGCACTGCACTCCGGGAGTCGCGCGGTGCGGAAGGCAGGTAAAGGGCAGCAGGGACAGGCGTGTCTCTTAATGATGGCGCTTACAAAATAATGAAATCGATTCCAAAAATCGGAGCTTCAGGAAAGGAGGTGAAACGTCGGTCAGCTTGAAGCTGAGACGGAATTTCTGCACGGCTTCATTTTTTAATGAGGACATATCGTCAACAGTTACCCTTAACGACATTTCGAAACGGAGGATGATGGGATGAAGAAGCTTTGGACAATTTACAATCAACCGCTATGGCTGCTCGTAGTGGTCCTTACACTGCTGGCGGGCCAGCTGGCACTGGCGCCGGGCGGTGCAAGCGCAGCTACGAATCTGGCGCAGGGCAAGCCGGTTACGGCTAGCGGACACGCCGACGTTTACAGCGAAGGCAACACAACCGACGGCAACGCCGGGACGTATTGGGAAAGTGTGAATAACGCCTTCCCGCAATGGGTGCGCGTGGACTTGGGCAGCGCGAGCAGCGTTAATCAGGTAGTGCTGAAGCTGCCGAGCGGCTGGGGCACGAGAACGCAAACGCTGTCGGTGCAAGGCAGCACCAACGATTCCACGTACACAACGCTGGCTGGCTCGGCCGGATATACGTTTGATCCGGCGAACGGCAACTCGGTGACGATCAATTTCACCGCAGCCAGCGTGCGTTATGTGAAAATCAATGTGACCGCCAACACAGGCTGGCCGGCGGGCCAATTGTCGGAGCTGGAGGTGTACGGCACTTCAAGCCCAACGCCAACGCCGACGCCGACACCAACAGCCACACCGACGCCAACGCCAAGCTCGGGCCCAACGGGCGTCATTCCGGGTAAAATCGAAGCCGAAGCGTGGACAGCGATGAGCGGGGTGCAGACCGAGACGACGTCTGACACCGGCGGCGGTTTGAACGTAGGCTGGATCGATAGCGGGGACTGGATGGATTATGGCGTGAATGTACAAACGGCCGGCGCGTACACGGTTGATTTCCGCGTCGCTTCGCCGAACGGCGGTCAGCAGCTGCAATTGAAAACCGGCGGCGGTACCGTGCTGGCGACCGTCAACGTGCCGAATACGGGCGGCTGGCAAAGCTGGGCGACAGCCAGCGCTACGGTAAACCTGAGCGCAGGGGCGCAAACGCTGCGCGTGGCGGCGGTGACGACGGGCTTCAACGTCAACTGGCTGAATTTTACGAAACAAACGGCCACGCCAACTCCGACGCCAACGGCGACCCCAACCCCAACGGCGACCCCGACGCCAACGCCTTCGGCGAATTTTTTGAAAGCGAACGGTACGGTGCTGCGAAATAATTATGGCTCGGGCGCGGTGGTGAATCTGCACGGAACGAATCTGGGCGGCTGGCTGATGCAAGAGGCGTGGATGTCGCCGATGAACACGGCCGATCAGTTTGCTTTGACCCAGACGTTGACGAATCGTTTTGGCGCTGCGCAGTCGGAAACGCTGCAAAACGGTTTTCAGGATAGCTGGATTCAAGCGAGCGATTTGGACAAAATCAAAAGCTTTGGTCTCAACATGGTGCGCGTGCCGATGTATTGGGAGGATTTCATGAACGCCGACGGCTCGATGAAGCCGGATGCGGTTTCGTTCCGCGAGCTGGACTGGCTGGCGGCGCAAAGCGCGGCGCGCGGTCTTTATATCATTCTTGATTTCCACGGCTTGCCGGGCGGCGATTGTCCGTGGCAGTCCTGCGGCATTTCCAATTCCAACCAGCTATGGGTGAACGGCACCTACCAAAGCCGCGCCGTGCAAATCTGGGAGCGGATCGCCGTCCATTTTAACGGCAATGCAACGATTGCGGGCTACGACTTGCTGAATGAGCCTTTGCTGACCTCGGGGGCGGGTGAATCGGCTGCCCAGGTGCGGCAGAAATACGATTATTACAACCGACTGTACAACGCCGTGCGGGCCAAAGACGCCGATCATTTGATCATCGTCGCTGCGTTTTTTGATTGGGAGCAAGCGCTGGCGCCGTCGACATATGGCTGGACGAACGTCATGTACCAGACGCACCATTACAACATGTCGCAGTATGACGACTGGAATATGACGAACTCGATGATGGATTCGTGGCTCAGTAAAATGGCCCAATATCAGGCTAATTGGAACGTTCCGGTGTATGCCGGCGAGTATTCGTTCGGGCAAAACGATCTGTGGGAAAAATGGCTGACCGGCCTGAACGCGCTGAATGCGTCCTGGTCCAACTGGTCGTACAAGGTGACGGGCGGCGGCAACTGGGGCTTTTATTTCAACAACGGCAGCCCGGTTCCGGACATTTACAACGACAGTGCCGCTACGATTGCGTCCAAATGGACGAAGTTCACAACGGCCTATTTCCAGGAAAATACCGCTTTGAAAAATCTGATTCAGAACTACGCTTCCATACCGGCTCCATCCAGTCTCAAGGCTTCGGCGAACAATACCTTCGTGTCCGCTGACAACTACGGTGCAAATCCGCTTGTCGCCAACCGTACCACGGTCGGGGATTGGGAGCGTTTCAAGGTCGTTGGCAATCCGGACGGAACGGTTTCGCTGCTGTCAATGGCGAACAATAAATACGTCAGCGCCGATCTGAATCAGGGCGGACGGCTAATTGCCGGGGCCAAAGGGGTTATGGCGTGGGAGCGGTTCCGCGTCATCGACCGCGGCAACGGCAAGGTGGCGCTGCAAGCTGTCGCCAACAATAAGTACGTCAGCGCCGATTTAAATCAGGGCGGGGTCCTGTACGCGAACCGCGATACCGTATCCGGCTGGGAGGAATTCGCGCTGGCTGCTGCGCCGTAAGGCTTCTAGCGTGCGCGCAGGGCGCGCTGCGCGACGAGCGCGGGGTAGCGCGGGCGGACGCTGAGCGCGAGTAGCGCGGACTAGCGCGGCGGGCTGAGCGCGTGTTGCCGGCGAGGCATCGTGGCGCGGCGGGCGCGGCCGGCTAACCCCCGAGCCGGCTGCAGCCCCGCCGTGCGGGCCGGTGCGCCCGCACGGCAGCCCGCCGCGCTCGCGCTACGCCGGCGCTCAGCGCCGCGCGGGCCGGTGCGCCCGCACGCGGCGCAGCCTGGCATCCCCACGACCGCAAAGCAAAGACGCTTCCCTCGCCGCCGTCCTAGCGGCGGTTGGGAAGCGTCTTTGGTCGTGGGGATGCCCAAGCGGCCCCTCCGCGCATACAGCGCAGCGTGGAGGGGCCGCTGCTGTCGCCGCCCTGCTCAGGCGGGCGGCGCTGCAGGCGCATCGCCGAAAACAGCGGCGATGGCCTGCGTCTCGCGAATCCGGCCGATTCGCGGAAAAATCACGTCGCGCACATGCGCGTGCTCGGCTTCGCTGAACCCCGTCATCGCATCAATGGCGAAGACGAGCTCATAGCCGAGCTGGAACGCTTCGCGCGCCGTTGTATCGACGCCTAGGCCCGAAGCGATCCCGCAGAGCACGATCGTCTTGATGCCGCGGCGGCGCAGCTGCAAATCGAGGTCGGTGCCGTAGAACGCGCTCCACTGTTTTTTGGTCACCAGATGATCTGTGGCTGTCACTCCGATCTCCGGTACGATCTCGTCCCAGCCGTCGGTCAGTGTCATCGGCGGCAGCGGGTGATCGAGTCGGGGACGCGGCAAATCGCCAAAATCGCTGCTGGTGACGCGAACGAGCGCGACAAAGGAGCCGGCCCGGCGAAACGCTTGCACAAGCTGCGCCGAGCGGCCGATTACTTCCTTGGCCGTGTAGGGAGCGTAGTTATTGCCCAACCAGCCTTGCAAATCGATGACGACAATCGCCGTTGTCGACGGATCGAACAGCGGCTCGGCAGGATCGGCTGGGGTAGGGGCGGAAAATTGGACAGTTGTTGTCATGGCGTTGCACTCCTTTAATTGATCATTATGGCTTCCTTAGTGTATCCGGACAGAACCACGGCAGCGAGAGGGCCGATTATCCTAGGAGATTTGCTCCCTGTTTCAGTAGCCGCAAAGAGGAAAGCCACCAAACCAGCCCGGCAGATTCGGCTGCCGGACAGAAGGCTCCGGTGAGTAGCGCTCCGACGATCCGGTTGCGTTCGATAATTTCGCACATGAAAGCGATAACATTGCACATCGAAGCGAAATAAAGCTTTCGATATAATCAAGGAAAGAAGTGGAAAACACGTTGTTAGTGTGTGGCGCTATGCTGCGTTTCAGCCGTTTGTTGGCGCGTGAGCCAAGCATAGCTCTGCAGCTGCAGGGGCCGGCAAAGATGCCGTCTGATGGGAGACATCGGCGGCTTTTTGCGCTGAGGCCGGTTTATGTCCGCTTCTGAAATCAATTTCATTTCGGCGCAGGGGAGGGATGACGCTCAGGTTTCGTGTTTTCCTATTACAGAAATGGAGGTTTATAAAATGACTTACAAGCTTTTGATGAGAAAAAATCCGTTTATTTTCTGGCTGCTTGCTGTCGCCTTGCTGTTTGGGCAGCTTACCCTGGCTCCAGGCCGGGCAGAGGCGGCGACGAATCTGGCGCTGGGCAAATCGATGACGGCCAGCGGCCACGCCGATGTTTATGGCGAAGGGAATTTGACTGACGGCAATGTCGGCACGTATTGGGAAAGTGTCAATAATGCGTTTCCGCAGTGGGCGCGCGTCGATCTGGGCAGCACCAGCAGCGTCAACCAAATTGTACTGAAGCTGCCGAACGGCTGGGGCGCGCGCACGCAAACGCTGACCGTATCGGGGAGCACGAACGATTCGACATACGCCACGATGGCGGCGTCAGCTGCGTATACGTTTGACCCGGCGAGCGGCAACACGGTCACAATTAGCTTCGCCAGCACGTCCGTCCGCTACGTCAAGGTGACGGTCACTGCCAATACGGGATGGCCGGCGGCGCAACTGTCCGAGCTTGAGGTCTACGGCGCAGCTGTGTCGAAAACCGTTCCGGGCCAAGTGGAAGCCGAAAATTGGGATGCGATGAGCGGCGTGCAAACGGAAGCTACGTCCGATACGGGCGGCGGGCTTAACGTTGGCTGGATCGATGCCGGCGATACGCTGGATTACAATGTGAACGTTCAGGCGGCGGGCACATACACGGTGCAATTCCGCGTCGCTACGCCAAACGGAGGGCAGCAGCTTCAGCTGCGCAGCGGCAGCGGCGCGGTGCTGGCCACAGTGAACGTGCCCAACACCGGCGGCTGGCAAACCTGGACCACGACCAGTGTAAGTGTCTCCCTGAGCGCGGGCGCGCAAACGCTGCGCGTGTACGCAGTGACCACGGGCTTCAACTTGAACTGGCTTAACTTTACGGCAGGAGGGACGGCCACGCCGACAGCCACGCCAACGCCAACGCCGACGGCCACGCCAACGCCAACACCAACGCCAACACCGACGGCCACGCCAACACCAACACCAACACCAACACCAACACCAACACCAACACCAACACCAACACCAACACCAACACCAACACCAACACCAACACCAACACCAACACCAACACCAACACCGACACCAACGGCCACACCAACACCAACGCCAACGTCCTCTCCGGGCGCCAATCTGGCGTTGAATAAGGGAATTACGGCGGGAAGCTATACGCAAATTTATACGGCTGCCAACGCCAATAACGGCAATCAGGCCGATTATTGGGAAGGTGCGGCCAATACGTACCCGAACTGGCTGCGCGTCGATCTTGGCGGCGTCAGCAGCTTGAACAAAGTCGTGCTGAAGCTGCCGACAAACTGGGGTTCGCGCACGCAGACGCTGTCGGTGCAGGCGAGCCTTGACGATGCGAGCTATTCTACCATCGTCAACTCTGCGACCTACACGTTTAGCCCAAGCGCCAATACCGTCACAATCACGTTTGCGTCTGTTAACGCCCGCTACGTCAAACTGAATTTTACAGCCAACAGCGGTGCAACGGGCGGTCAATTATCGGAATTCGAGGTGTACGGGGGAGCGGTTTCTACGCCAACACCAACGCCAACGCCAACGCCAACAACAACCCCATCACCGACACCGACGCCAACGTCGGGAACGCGTTCGGCTTTTGTGCAGACCGCCGGGTCGGAATATGATAGCATGTCCGGCATTCAGCTGGAAGCATCCAGCGAAGGCGGGCAAAACATCGCTTTTATCGATAACGGCGACTACATCCAGTTCAACCATGTTGATTTCGGCTCGGGCGCGTCCTCGGTTAATTTGCGCGTTGCCAGCAATTCGAGCGGCGGCAACATCGAAGTTCGTCTGGACAGCTTGAACGGCACGCTGGCTGGCACCTGTGCTGTTCCGGTTACGGGCGGCTGGCAAAACTGGGTGACACAATCCTGCGGCCTTAACACAGTCAGCGGCGTGCATAGCCTCTATTTGAAATTTACCGGCGGCAGCGGAGCCTTGTTTAACGTCAACTGGTTCAAATTCATTTCCGTGAGCGCCACGCCGACACCTCCGGGCTTTCCTCAGCCGGGCCGTCATACGAAGATTGTGAGCACGAACTATCCGACAACCGATGTTGTGATCGCCGATTATGACGTGATCGGTTACGGCGCTGACAATACCGGCGTCAGTGACTCCACCAGCGCCATCAACGCAGCAATGAACGATTGCTACAGCAACGGCGGCGGCACCGTTTGGCTGCCTGACGGCACCTACAAGGTCACCAGTACCATCAACGTGTATGCCTATTGTACGCTGCGCGGCGATTGGCACGATCCGGACAACGGAGCGGGAGCTTACGGGACGACGATTCGCGCAGAGGTGGCTTCCGGCGACAGCGGGCCGGTCGTTTTCCAAATTGGCGGCAGTGCCGGCGTCAAGGGAGTAACCGTCTATTATCCGAACCAAAATGCCAGTAATCCGGTTCCATATAACTCCACGCTGCTGATTCCGGGCGGGGACTGGATCGGCAGTCAAAATTTCATGATGTCGACGATTGAAAACGTCACGCTGTTGAATTCCTACCGTGGCATCGGCATCAGCGTCAAGCCGGGTGATGTAGGCGCAGGCGGCCATGAGGTCGCGCAGGTCAAAAATATCCGCGCCACCGCGCTTTATCGCGGCGCCGTCGCCTACAACGGCTCCGATGTCGGTACATGGCAGCATGTGAAATTCAGCAACAGCTATTGGGCCAATGCCGGCGCCAGCTTTAACGCGCCCGCTCTGACCACGCTGAACAGCTACACGCGCGCCAACGGCATCGCCTTTACGATTGGCGAGCTGGAATGGGATCAGTTCCAGGATATTTACGCCTCCGACTACAACATTGGCATGAATATCGTCAAAGGTCCGCGCGGCGAGTTCAGCGGCGTACTGTGGGGGGCTACGCTCATTAATACGAACGTGGCCGTCAAGGTTGACGCCATCGATACCCGCTGGGGAGCAGCCTTCCTGCGCAGCACGCTCGCCGGTTCCTCGTATTCGGTGCAAAATAACTCCGGCGGCTATATCAAAGTAGCCGACAGCTCCCTGAGCGGCGCGACAGCCGGCAATGTGCAGGTGTCCAATCCGGGCTCACCGACGTCGTATTCGGAGCCGGTGGTGCCTAAGGTGACGCGCGCTGTTCTGTACGATGTCAGCCAGTCGCCTTACAATGCGCCGTCCGTTTCTTCGCGCGGTCCGTCACTGCCAACCGTCGATGCCACATCGAGCATTCAAAGCGCATTGAACGACGCGGGCAATGCCGGCGGCGGCGTTGTGTACGTGCCGGCAGGCTGGTACAAAATTAGCACGCATCTGACGATTCCGGCCAATGTCGAGCTGCGCGGCGCATCTTCCGTTCCCCAGCGCGACGAGGACGGCTATAGCGCAGGTACAGTGCTGATGGCTTACGAAGGCCATAACACCTCGAATCCCGAGACGGCTACGGCGCTGCTGACACTGAACGGCAACCGGGCCGGCGTCAGCGGTCTGCGCGTCTTTTATCCGAACAACAATCCGGCGAACGGCGTAGTGCCGTATCCGTACATGATTCGCGGCAACGGCAGCAGCACCTATGTCGTGAACATTGGCACAGCAAACGCCTACAACGCTGTCGATTTGAGCACCTATCGAAACGATAATCATTATGTCCATCGCGTCGTTGGCTTGTTCCTCAATAACGGCATCGTAGTTGGCAACAGCACGACCGGCTGGATTGACAACGTGCTGACGAACGGCAATGCTATTACGCGCATCGGTTACAACGTGCCCGGTTGGGTGAGCGGCTCCAATCTGTTCAGTCAGGTCATCGACCCGGTCACGCGGCAAAACGAAAAGCTGATCGTTATTAACGGCGCCAGCAATGAGTGGGTATCCAACGCATTTGCTTATGGAGCGAATCTCGGCTTGTACGTCAAATCGGGTACCGTCAATGCGGTCAATCTCGGCACGGACAATCTGGGTACGGGCGGCTACACCGTCAAGGTAGATAGCGGCACTGCCAAAGTCATGAATATGATGCGTTATAACGGAACCACCTCGACAGGTCCGGTTACGATTTACAATGAAATGCATCTGTAACCGCTTCGCGAGGCTCTGCAGCTGAAGCAGGCTCCAATTGGAAAAGGTATCCCGGCGGTATAGGCCGCGGGATACCTTTTTATATGCATCCAGGAATAAATCGTCCGCGCATTTCACAAACTGCCGGCTTGCGTGAAGCGGAGCGAACCGCGGGACATTGCCGGCACGGTCATTTGATTAAGCGCTTTCATGAAAACGCAGCTTCGCATAACATCAGCCATAACTGAGGTAATAATACACACTCCTTTTCGCCCCTTTTTTCTTTATAATGATAGCAACGGAACAGCTCGTACCGGGCATGATTCCCGCATACAGACATCAAAAGAAAAGAGGCGAGCCATGATGATCAGAAGAAGATGGTTGAGAACATCCGTAATGACCGCAGCCGCGGCGCTCGCCGTTATGACATCGGCAACATCGGCGTTGGCAGGTACCGATATCTATGAGAATCCGAACGGATCGTCCGGCTATAGCGTGACCCCTACATTAATTGGCGCGACCAATCACGGCACGACAGCGAACAACAGGATCGTCGATTTCTGGAATTTTACCAATGACGCCAGCAGCTCGCATTCCATTACGTTTAACGTACTGACTGCAGGTGCGCACGGCGGTTTTACGGTGCTGGATCAGACGGCAAATACGGTCGCCTTCAGCGCGACTTACGGCACAGGCACCCAAACGTATGCGTTGGCGCTCATCCCCGGTCACCAGTATCAGGTGCAAGTGATTCCCTACGGCGGGCCCGGCTATCCGTACACATTTGTTATCAGCTAGCCCCGCAGGCGGTTGCTTGTTTTTGAAGCGTTGTGCGCCAAAAAGCTCGTTTCACCACGCAAAGGTCTTGGGCCATGCGAGTGAAACGAGCTTTTTGCTTAATAAGGGAAATGACGCTTGCGTCATCTCCGCAGGAGCGGGTGGAGGTCCGGCTACATGCTGGCCAGCACCTGATCCAAAGCTTCATAGGTCATCTGCATGCCTTCTTCCATGTTGCTGTGCAGCATGCCGTCACGGTCTGCTGCGCTCATGAAGGTGGAGGTGGCCACCAGTCGGGTCCGGCCGTCGCCGAGGTCGAACAGCTCCGACTTTTGCAACGAGACGTGACCGGGTTCGCCAAGCCCGTCGAATTCGAAGGTTTGAATGGTCATTTCAGGGGTGACGAGATGAAAACTGCCGTGAAAGCTGAATTGCTCTCCATTTGGACCGCTTTGTACGAATTTCCAGGAGCCGCCGTCGCGCGCATCAAGGTGCTCCACACGGTTCGTGTAGCCGGGGCCCGTCCACCAGCGTTCCAGCTTGTCCTTTTGCGTCATGGCAGCAAATACCTTGTCGCGCGGCGCGTTAAACACCCGCTCGACGATAATGTTTTGTCCGGCCGGATCGGCCTTTACCTGTGCTTTATTCGTTGTCATTGTTCGAATCCTCCTCTAAAATGGCGTCCAATAGATCAAATCGGTAATTCCACAGCTGTTCAAATTGCGTCAGGTAGTCGCTTGCATCGCGCAAGGCAACGGGGGAAATGCTGATAATCTGCTCCTTTCCGTTTTTCCGTTTGACAATCAGTTTAGCTTTCTCAAGTACATTCAAATGCTTGGCTACGGCGGCGAACGACATCTCATAGTTGGCGGCGAGCTGGCTGATCGTATGCTGGGCCCGAATCAGCCGCTGCAAAATATCTCTGCGCACCGGATCGGCCAGCGAGCCGAACAAACCGTCTAAGTAAGGATTATATTCAACCATATGGTTTAATATAGGGCGCGCGAAGCGATTTGTCAAGCTGAACCTCATCTGCGATTTACAAAAATAAGCAGGAAATTTTTTAATATTGGAATTATATTTAATTTATATTTTTACATAAATTGAAGGTTGTTGCATGGCAAGTTGGTGGCTTCAAGATTCGTATGGAAGGTTTCATCAAGCCCGTTTCCTGAGGGTTACGCCAATTAATGTCTTACAGATGCAGTGGACGACTGATCTGCTCTGGAGCAACGAGCTGGCAGTACCGTCACGGGAGGTTTATAAATTGGTCGATGAAGCGGAAGATCGTATTCAAGGTGGAATCTCTATCTCGGATGCCGACGACCACATATACATTCATTTATTGGAGGCTGCGCCGCATAATCGATACAGAGGTTGTTTTACCCGCATATTTGTGAATGTAGCTCGTTTATTGATTGCTTTTGCCGGTGGATTGTCGAATATATACGGCTGTGAGGGATTTCTTGCATTAACGCCCAAAACAAATCTTGTTTCGTATTATCGGCAGAAATTTCGGGCTTTTGATCTGCCGCAACGCAAAATGGGCATTGACGGTGTTGTGTCTAATCACTGGATTAAGGATTTACAGACCAACCGCTCAAGGTCACAGTTGGAACGCCGGATCCGAAGGTGCCGTCAGATCGGGACCCGCAAGGCATCTTGACGATCCCTGAAGGTCACACGCCCGAATCGAAAGCAGCAATGTCTGAATATATACGTCAACGCAAGAGCGGCGAAATCGACGCCTTGCGCCCCTAGCATCCGCCTTCCGCGGGTGCTTTTTTTGTTTCTTACAGCAGGCACCGTGCGCCTGCTTGTCTATTCCTTCCCGCAAATCCCGTAAAAAAACAAATGGACCATTCCCTCCAGAAATGCCTCCACGTCGGCGCTTTGCTGCGCCATATTCAGCATCTGCTCGTACTGGTTCATGTAGACGCGCATCAGCGCCAGCACGCTTTCCGCCGAAACGTGTGCGGAGATTTCCCCGTTTTGCTTGCCTTCCTCGATCATCCGCAAGGTTAGCGGTAGGGCCTTACCGGCATATTGCTCTTCCATATAGCGCGCCAGCTCCTGGTCGGCCTGCATCAGCTGCTGGATCAGCCGCGGCGGAAATTCGTGAATCATTTCATTTTTTTTCAGCAAAATGTGGGCGATTTTCTCCTTCAGCGAATGACCTTCATTCATATACGCTTCGAAATTGCGCGTGGCGTCGTCGATGTAGCTTTTGAAAGCTTCGCGCAGCAGCCCTTCCTTGCTGCCGAAGTAATTATAGATCGTAACCTGCGAGACACGGGCCGCTTTGGCGATATCGGCGATGCGCAGGTTTTCGGGACCGGAAGTGCGCAGCAGCTCCAGAGTAGTTGTTTGAATCGTTTCCTTGATTCTATGGGCTCTTTTTTCAAATCCGTTCATGTCCATTCCCCTAACCGTATCAACTTGATGAATAAAGATATGAAATATATATTCATAAATATTTCATAAAATCATTGACGAACTTTATCCGCGGGTATATTATAACATATGAAATATCAAGTATTGAATATTTCATTTTTATTCATTGGAGGTGCCGGCATGCTCACGGTGCATCAGTTGACCAAGCGTTTTTCCAACGGCAAGGGGATTTTCGACATTTCGTTTTCGGTGAACCAAGGCGAGGTATTCGGGTTTCTCGGACCTAATGGGGCAGGCAAGTCGACGACGATCCGGCACATTATGGGTTTTATGAAGCCGGATCACGGCTCCGTGCTGGTCAGCGGGCTGGATACGTGGCGCGAGCAAGGCAAGGTGCAGGCGTGCCTCGGCTATCTCCCGGGAGAGATTGCTTTCATTGAAGGGATGACCGGCCAATCGTTTCTCGATTTTATGGCTGCGATGCAGGGCGTGCGCGATTTGCGCAAGCGCGAGCGGCTGATTGAACGGCTGCAATTCGATGTCCGAACGCCGATACGCAAAATGTCCAAGGGCATGAAGCAAAAGGTCGGCATTGTCGCCGCCTTCATGCACGATCCGGCTGTGATCGTTCTGGACGAACCGACCTCCGGGCTCGACCCGTTGATGCAGAAGGTTTTTATTGAACTGGTGCTGGAGGAAAAAGCCCGCGGTACGACGTTCCTGATGTCTTCGCACAGCTTTCCGGAAATCGAGCGGACGTGCGACCGCGCCGCGATTATTAAAGACGGCCGGCTTGTTGCCGTCAGTGATATGCATGAGCTGCAGTCGCTGCAGCGCAAGCTGTTTGAAGTGACGTTTGAAGATGCTGCCGACGCGCTGCGCTTCGCGGATCATACGGAGCTGGCCATTGATTCGCGAACGGAGCGGAGCGTGCGTGTCGCCGTGCAGGGCAACTACGATGCGTTTGTGCGGGAAACAGCCAAATACAAGGTGCGCAGCATCGATGTGTTCACGCAAAACCTGGAGGACATTTTCATGAATTATTATGACCGCAAGGGGGATATCCGATGAATGCCACGTTGTATGTGCAAATGATGAAGGTGAATTTGAAAGGCTTTCTGAATTACGCGCTTGGCTCGGCTTTCTACATTTTGTTGATGTTCTGGCTGTATCCGAGCATGGCTTCGAATGCCAAGGCGATTGATGAACTGGTGCAGGCGATGCCCGAGGGCGTCGGGCGGGCGTTTGCGCTGAACGGCTTTGACAGTGCCGAAGCGTTCATATCAGGGGAGTATTACGGATTGATTCTCGTATTGATTCTGGCGATAGTGTGCGTGCAGCTGTCGACGCAGCTAATGGCCAAGCTGATCGATCAGGGAGCGATGGCGTATTTGCTGGCGACGCCGACCACACGGGCCAAGGTTGCCGGAACGCAAGCGGCGGTGCTGGTCAGCGGCTTGCTGCTGATTATGACGGTAACGACGCTGGCCGGGCTGGCGGGGGACGCCTGGTTCCTGCACGGGGAGTTTGCGTTCGACACGTCGCGGTTTTTGCAGATGAACGCTGCGGCGTTCCTGTTATTTTTTGCCGTCGGGGGCATCTCGTTTCTGGTGTCGGCCTGTGCGAATGACGAGAAAAAGGCGCGCGGCGTCTCGGGCCTGATTACGTTCGGCTTTTTCAGCCTCGACCTGCTCGGCAAGCTGAGCGAGAAGATCGCCTGGATGCGGGATATTTCGATTTTTTCCTTGTATCGGCCTGCGGAAATTGTCAATGGCACGGGGCGGCTCGCTCCGGCGTTTGCGCTGCTGCTGGCGGTCGGGTTGGCCGCTTTCGCAGCGGCGGTGGTGCTGTTCCGCAAGCGGGATTTGCCGCTATAGCGGATGAAGCAGGTTTTATCGCAGCTGGCGATAAAGCCTGCTTTTTTTATTTAAATCGGATAAGGGGCCAGTTTTGCTTTTCGTGCGGAACCGCTATAATGGAAAAAACGTGATGAAAAGGAAGGTTCCTGTGGACATTTTCATGGCTGTGCTTATGTTGTTGGCTCTTATCGGCATTTCTAACGTCGTGAATCGCATGATTCCGTTCGTCCCGGTACCGTTGATTCAAATTGCGCTCGGCAGCCTGCTGGCCGTTGCGCCGCTCGGGCTGCATTTGCCGCTGGAGCCGGAGCTGTTTTTCGTTCTGTTCATTGCTCCGCTGCTGTACAACGACGGCAAGCATACGCCGCGGGACGAGCTGTGGCGGCTGCGCGCGCCGATCCTGCTGCTGGCGGTCGGTCTGGTCTTCGTCACGGTATTTGTGGTCGGCTATGCGATCCACTGGCTGATTCCGTCGATTCCGCTGCCGGCGGCGTTTGGATTGGCTGCCATTTTGTCGCCTACCGATGCCGTTGCAGTCAGCTCGCTGGCCGGACGGATTCATCTGCCGCGCAGTCTGAAGCGTCTGCTCGAAGGTGAGGCCTTGATGAACGACGCTTCAGGTCTTGTTGCCTTTAAATTTGCCATTGCCGCGGCGGTGACCGGCGTATTCTCGCTGCCGCAGGCGTCCTGGAGCTTTGTGCTGATTTCCGTCGGCGGCTTGCTAATCGGCGCGGTGCTTGCGCTGCTGATTACGAGCCTGCGGGCGCTGCTCCGGCGCTTTGGCATGGAGGATGAGACGATGCATATGCTGCTGCAGATTTTAACTCCGTTCATTCTGTACTTAATTGCCGAGGAGCTTGGCATGTCCGGCATCCTTGCAGCCGTCGCCGGCGGCATCGTGCATGCGATTGAAAGCGATCGCTGGGGAATGGCGACGCCCAAGCTGCAGGCGATGTCGACGAACACGTGGTCTGTTATCCTTTTCGTGCTGAACGGGCTGGTATTTGTGATTCTTGGTCTGCAAATTCCCGATGTGTCGCGGACGATTTTGTCCGATCCCCACTTCAACAACATTGAGGTGCTCGGTTATGCCGCTGCGATTTTTGCAATGCTGATGGCGCTGCGTTTCCTCTGGTCGCTGGTGTTTACCCGCGGGGGCCGGCTGTTCGGCCGGGAGCGGCGCGAACGGACAAGCCTGAAAATTTTGTTGATGGCTTCGATTTCCGGCGTGCGCGGCGCGGTGACGCTGGCTGGCGCCTTTTCGATCCCGCTTGTGCTGGAGGGCGGCGGCTTGTTCCCGGAGCGCAATCTGATTATTTTTCTCGCGGCGGCGGTGATTTTAATGTCGTTGCTGACGGCCAGCGTCTTTCTGCCGATGTTGTCTCGGCGCAAGCAGACGGGCGGTGAAGCGGAGAAGCTGCGCGTGCAGCGCAAGGTGCAGGTTCAGGTGATGGAAGCGGCTGTAAACGCTGTGTACCGGCAATCGGAGCCGGAGAACGAAGGAGCGGTTTCGGCGGTCGTCGACGACTACAAGCGCTGGATGCAGCAAATCGACACGAACCATGCAGCGCGCGACACCCGGCGGCGCGGCTTCCGCGGCTATTGCGAGAAGGAGACCGGCCTGCGTTTGATGGCGCTGGGCGCAGAGCGCGACTGCGTGCGCGGGCTGCTCGACAAAGGCGAAATCAACCGCGAGATGGCCAGTCAATTCGCCTATACGCTGGACCAGATCGAGCTGGTGCTGGCCAACCGCGTCCATGTCTGGATCGTCTTCGTTAAAGCGTTGTGGCACCGTTTGCGCGCGAACTTCGGCAAAGGCCCGCTGCAGGCGATGAGCAAGATGTCCGGCTCCGACTTTGATCGGCTGCGCAAGGTGAAGATTGAAAGCTGCAACGCCGCTATCGCCGTGCTGACCCGTCAGTGCTGTCAAGACAATGAAACAGAGACCAATCGTCTGGTTATGCACTATAAAAATATCGTCGAACGCCTGCAGCGCTTCGTTCCGGGGGATAGCCGCCGAACCGAGCGTTTCGACGAGCAGAAAAAGGAGCTGCACGGCGTGGCGATTCAAGCCGAACGCAACGAGGTGCAAAGCTTATATGAGAAAGGCGCGATTACGCGCGATTTGGCCGGCGAGCTGCGGCGGATGATCGGGCTGCGCGAAGCGCAAATGCTGGAGCAAGGCGAGCTGGCATAAACGCGGGTTGCCCATTGGCAGAAAAAAAGAATGGAACCGGAAGCGTGGTTTCACGTAGAATTGAAAGATAGAGAAGTTACGATGGACGTGATTCGGGAGATGATCTTATGGCGCGGTGCACGAACAAAAACCATAAGGCCGGCTGGTTCGAGGGCTTTTTTGGTGAGTTGCTGATCGAGGGCTTGCTGCAGGGCTTGGGCCGCTTGCTGGCTGCGGCGCTGCGGCTGCTTACCCACTGGCACTAGGGAGTTACGCAGAAAGAGACAACAAGAAAAGGAGGCAGGCCGTATGGAAATCAGCGCAGATGTGTCGTTTATCGTTTTGCTGCTCGGTTTGGGCGGCCTGCTGCTCGGATGCGGTTTGGGCTGGGTTGCGAGCGGTCGGCCGTTGCTGCCTGGGACAGAAGTTGCAATGGATCTGTTGCCGCCCAAGCGCGGAAGCTCAGGCATTGAACGCCGCCGTGCCGACGAACTGCACTGGATTCGCCGCAAGCTGCCCGGACGTCGCAGCGGCCGAAGCGGACAGGATGAACCGTCTTCCTCTTATTGTGTGACTTGACCAAGTTCACCAATAAGAGGAGGAATCCGGTTCATGAGTTCAATTTTACAGCCTGTTACCGATGTGCTGCATGCGGCGCTTGTCGGCTTATATCATCTTTCTTTGGATTGGGGCGTTGCCCTGATTGTACTGACGATGGCCTTGCGTTCTGTGTTGTTTATTTTTAATTTGCGAACGGCCCGC
The DNA here is from genome assembly GCF_004514475.2 of Paenibacillus athensensis. Classification (GTDB taxonomy): domain Bacteria; phylum Bacillota; class Bacilli; order Paenibacillales; family NBRC-103111; genus Paenibacillus_AL; species Paenibacillus_AL athensensis. Next base: position 529,612 of record NZ_MYFO02000004.1, read on the forward strand.
CAGCAGATGCGTCAGCTGAGCATGCGCCCGGAGCTGGAGCGGCTGCGCACTGCTCATCAGGGCGATCATGCGGCGTTGCTGCAAGAAACGGCCAAGCTTTACGGCAAATACGGCGTCAAGCCGATGTCGATGCTCACAACCGCGCTCATCCAGGCACCGCTGTTTCTCGGGATGTACCGTTTGTTCGCGCAAAGCGGCTCGGCGATGACCAGCCATCTGATTCCTTGGGTCGCCACGCTGGGTCAATTCGATCCGCTGCACATCATTCCCGTGGCGTATGCGCTGATTACGCTCGCCAGTATGCTGATGCCGCTCGTGCCGGACATGGCCGTCGCCGGTTCCACGCTGCAGCGCTTGGGTCTGCCGCTGGTGATGTGGAGCGCTCCGGTCGCGGTCGGCATGTACAGCGCCACGAACGCGTTGTTCGCTATCGCAGAGCGCGGCTTCTACCGGACGCCGCTTGGCCGCAAATGGCTGCTGCAGGGCATGCCTGCCGCTTCGGCCGGTTGAGAATTTGCCGGAGGAGATTATGCCCGCGACTGCGGTCGTGGACGCACCGGCCAAGCCGAAAAGCCCGCCGCTTCTGTCATCTTTGAATGACGGAGGCGGCGGGCTTTTCCATAGGCTTGCTTAGTCAAGCCAACCCGCAAGCTTTAAAATCTGGCAAATAAATTCGCTTTTTGCCATGATTTCTATCCCGAATGTCACGGCTGCAGCCTTTCGGCCAGCGTGCGTAGCTTCGCTTCCATCGAACCGGGAATCCCTTCATGGCCGAAATAGCGGTGAACGGAGATGTCCTTGGAGCAGGTCAAATGATTGTAAACGGCAAAAACCGTTGACGGCGGCGTAATATCGTCGACCAGACCGATGCTGATCCAGGTATGGCAGGTGATTCGCGGCGCCAGATTCATGATGTCGACATAGCTGAGCGTTCGCCGGGCTTGCGCCTCCAGCTCGACGCCGCTGTTGCGCCGGAAAAATTCGTTCAGCTCATGGTACGGCCCGTTCGGGGCTATATCGACGGCCCGCTCGAAATGCGACAGATACGGATAATCGGCACAAGCAACGAGAGGCAGGTCGGATAAAGCGGCAGCCGCCAGCGCCAGCGCTCCGCCCTGACTGCCGCCAACGACGCCAATGCGCGCCGGATCGACGGCGTTCAGCGAAGCGAGCGCTTCGACGGCGCGTACGGCGTCCATATAAACGGCACGGTAATAATATTCCTCGGGCTGCAGGATGCCCTTGGTCATCCAGCCCGCCGCATGTCCGTTGGAGGATGCGATATTGTCAACGCTGCCCCCATGCTGGCCGCGAACGAACATTTGCAGGCTGGCATAGCCGTGCAGCGCCCAATTGACCGTATCGTGCAAATTGCCTTCGAACGCCCAGTTGTAGCCGTGGAACAGCACGAGGCCGGGAAACGGGCCGTCACCGGCCGGCAGCGCCAGCCAGCCTTCGATGCAGGCATGGGCAAAGCCGGCGTATCGCATCCGGTACACGCGCGCTCCTTTGACCGGATAGGCATACGGTTCAAGCTCGATTTCCAGCGGCACTGCCCGCAGCTGCGCGAGCGCCTTGTCCCAATAATCGCCGAAATCCGGCTGCCGCGTCAGCGCCGGACGGTAGACCCGCAGCTGCTCCAGCGGCAGGTCGTACGGTTGATTCGCCATAGTTTGCCTTCTTTCTAAAAACGTTTTCTGCTCGGGTTTGCACCTCCCATCTTATCATGAAAAACGGCAACGCGGCAGATGGGATTCGGGAAAGAGGTTGAAACTTCGCCCCGCCCCGTTATAATCGAAGTAAGGGGGGATCGCGATGCTTTTGACCAACGAGCAAAAGCGGCTGGTGCTGGAAGTGCTGCGCAAGGAAAAACGGCGGCTATTCTCCAGGCACAAAGGCAAGCTGCTCGATCGAACGATTGCCGATCTCGCGCAGATGCTGCGCAACGAGGCGGTCAACGACACCAACAGGCGCAGCTGAAAGGGGGGCCCGATGCCCGAAGACTGGAATTTGTTCGAGCGCAAGCTGGGCGGCGAGACGATGATGATTTTTATGAACACCGCGCTGAAGGACCGGGCGCCGATCGCCGGATTTTCACAGATGATCGCCGTTGTGTTCAACATGTACAGTCTCTGGGACGCCTGCGGCCACTCCAGCAAAAGCGCGCAGGAGCTGTTCTACAAGCTGGAGGAGCGGTTGATGCGCCGTTCGAAGGAAGCCGATCTTGCCGTCTATGCCGGAAGGATTTCATTGGACAGCCGTATGGAGCTGATTTTTTATGCCCGTGAGGGCGAGGAGCTGGAGGAGCGCCTGCAGGCGGTTATGGCCGACTTTCCGCAATTCCGCTGGTACACGTCGGCGCGCGAGGACGAAGCGTGGAGCTTTTATTTGCAGGACATGTACCCGTCGCGGCTGGAGGAGCAGTGGATGCGCAATGCGAAAATCGCTTTCGCGCTGCATCGCCACGGCGACAGGGCCGATGTGGTTCGCGAGGTCGAACACTGGCTGCATTTTGCCGAAGCCGACCAGCGCGATGAAGCAGCCAATCGGGCGCTTGCCACGGGCTATGAAGTAAGCGCCTCCACCATGGACGCCTCCCGTTCGGCGATGCCCTATGTGCTGCAGCTGACCAAGCGGCACGCTCTCGATCTGGCGACGGTGAATGAAGTGACGAAGGAGCTGTATACGCTGGCTGCGGAAGCGGGCGGCGCCTACGACGGCTGGGGCACGCGACTCAAGCTGCGGCGTCTGGCTCGAATGCGCAACATGCTTCGGCTCTGGTGGGCCCGCAAAGTGGTGCGAGCGGGCGTCGTGGCGCTGTTGGCGACGATTGCCGGATTTGTCGTATGGTTTCTTACATGATTACCGTGTATAATACATAGTATAGATTGTACTATTTTATGTGAAAAAGGGGATGAGTGTTCATGCAAAGAACGGTCACTGCGGCTGCTCAAGGCAGCTTCGCTCATGTACTGCAAACGTTCGCCATTTCGCTGCTCGTTTCGTTTCTCGGGACGCTGATCGGGGCGATGGTCATTCCGGCATCGCTGGTCATGCTGTTCGTAGTTGCCGAAGTGGTTATGCTGATTGCGGCGGTTGTCGTACGGATGCGCGGCAAGCACATCGGTTACGGTTTTCTTTATTCATTTACAGCGATCACCGGGGTGACGTTGTATCCGGTCATCATGGCGTACGGCAGCCAAATCGGCGCGAACGTCGTTTCTGGCGCGTTTCTGGCAACGACGCTCATTTTTGGCGGATTGGCCTTTTATGCGCATCGCTCGCAGCGTGATTTCAGCTATCTGGGCGGCTTCTTGTTTGCAGCGACGATTGGTCTGGTCGTAATGGGCTTATTGTCCATGTTCGTCAGCTTCGGCTCGACCATGACAATTGTCTGGTCGATGATCGGTATTCTGATTTTCAGCGGCTGGGTGCTGTATGACGTATCCCAATACCGCGAAGGCGTCGAGCCGCAGGAAGTGCCGCTCGCTGCGCTGAATATTTTTCTGGACTTTATCAACCTGTTCTTGTATATTCTGCGTTTCCTCGCCGCGATTCTAGGGGGCAACCGCAACTAGGCCCTTTTGACCGAAACCGCAATGTTGGAAATGAAACGGGAGGACCGTTCGAGCCGCCGAGTTGGCGTTCGGACGGTCCTTTTGCGAGCCAAAGAAGCTTGCGCTTATGCCTCAAAATAAGTCTCATCACCGCGAAACGTCCGGTTAATTTCCAGCAGTGTATGCATCACCTGCATCAGCTCGGCATGGCTCAACCGAATGGCCGTACCCGGGGTTTCCACAGCTCCGGCCTCCTGCAGCTTAACCTCGACGACTTGGCTCAACGCTTCCATTTGAATCTCCAGACGGTTTGTTTTCAGCATGCTCTTCCACATAGTGCCCATCTCCTTTCCAGTTCCGGTACTCTAGTATATGCAGAAAAAAAAAGATTAGAAGCTTGATAGCTTCTAATCTTCTCGCGGCTGTGGGACCGGCTACCGGCCCCGGTGCTTTTCCTTCGCTTTCTGACGGGCGAGCTCGCGCTTGCGCACTGCAGCGGCTTCCTTCTGCTCGCGGGAAAGCGAGCGGTGCTCCCGTTTGCGTTCGGCCAGCTCCAACTGCAGGGCTTGCTGCGCCAGTGTTGAGACGCCGCGCTGCTGGAGCTCGCGCGCTGTTTGTCGCGCCAGCCGTTTGGGGCTGATGCGACGCTCGGGTTGCATAGCCGCTTCCGCAGATTGCCGGACACGCCCGAACCACTCGAGCAAGCGATGCTGGACGAAATCCATCACTTCGCCGTCCTGCGGCTCTGCGCCGAACACATAACGCGCGGCACGCAACCGGCCTTCCGACATTTCCTCGATCACCCCGACCCAAAACGGATCTTCAAAAAACACCGTTAATTTCATCTGGTCATCCCCTCAAGAAAGCTTCTGGCGACGGACATCCCGAGGGGGGAAGGATACGACACGAAGCCGGGGGCTCCGTGCATCCGGACTACCAACCGGACCGTGTTTTTACGCTATCTTCATTATAAAATCGCCGCTCGCCGCTGACAATATGGCTTTGCCGAAAAAGGCACGAATTGCTGCACCCGCACATACAATTTAAAGTACCTATGCGGCAAAGGGGAGTGAGCCGATGGCAGCTTGCAATACGTGGAGTTACAAAGGAGTCACCGCTACCGTGTTCAGGGCGCTGCAAAGCGCCGGGAAAAAGCAAGGCTTTTCGATTCCGAGCGCAGCGACGGGGAAATTCGCGATTACGGTAGCCGGAATGAACGTGGGCTTTCAGTATGCCTGGGATCAAGGCAGCAGTACGCTGCTGCTGCAATGCGTAACCAAGCCGATGCTGCTTGGCTGCGGAACAATCAAGTCGTTTGCCGACAAAATCGTGGCCGAAAGCGGCGGACAGCCGGGTTAGACGGGGCTGCACGCAGCTGGTCTGAGCTCGCCGGAGGCTGGCGTGCAGACGGCCAGCCCTGCGCTCCGGGAGTTGTACGCGGTTGGCGCTATTTCTTTCTGTTTAGTCCGCTGCGGAGCTGGCTACACTAGGAAGGAAGGGCGGTGACCACAAGCTGATGTCCAAGGGCGATGAAATCGTTAAGCTGATTGCCGAGCGGCTGCTCACGTATCTGGAGACGCCCCGCGAGGAGCGGCACCAAGCGCGCGTCAGCCACCGCGAGCAGCGCGAAACGTGGCAGACGCGCTGGTTCGGGCAGCTGCCGCTGGCAGCGCGCATGCTGCTGGGACAAACGCGCGGCAAAAAAGGAACACCTCCAAACGGCGGCTGAAGGCCGGTCGAAGGAGGTGTTCCTTTTTGTCAGGCGTGCGAATGCAAGGGTCGTCGGTGCAAGATTTGCGTGCGACTGCGCAGCCCTGAGTGTGAAGCGCGCGGATGTAAGCATGCCGCCCGCAGCTTGAGCGGCGGCAGTTGCGGTTGGTATTTATACCGGGCAAGTAGTCGGGCGATATCAAGGATAAAAGCCGCCTTTGGCCAGCGCGTCTTGCAGCGGGATATACCGCGGACCGAGCTGGTCGAGCACCAAGTAAGGCTCGTTCGTTCCGGTTTTGCGGTAGCCGGTGACCGCCAGCGGCACTGTTACGCCGCCGTGATACAGCTCGGCGACATAGGTCAGCCGGGGATGACTGTTCAGTGCGGCTTTCAGCTCCGGCAGGCTCCCGATGTGCAGCGGCTTGCCTTCGATCCAGGGCATTCGATCGTAGGGATCAAACGTTGGCAGCAGTCGTTCATCGACGGCGCCGTCGGGCTGTGTAGCTTGCGGCGCGTCTGTGGCTGTTTCGGCGGTTGGTTCGGCCGTCAGCGGCAGCAGCTCGCCGGTTTTGGCGTCGAGGAAGTAGGTCATCTCGCCGATGCCGATTTTCCACAATGCCGACAAAGCATGATAATACAAACGTTGTTTGTCGATCGATTTGTCGTTGATGAATCCCGCCAATGAGGCGTTGCGGGGAATGAGTTCCTGCTGCACCAAAGAGCGGTACAGCGTGGCGTAGCTGAACAGCGGGCTGTCGCCGCTGCCGTATTCGGTCAGGCGGTAGCCGCCGTTTTCTGCAGCGTGGACGACCATGTAGCCGACTTCTTTGCCTTCATTATATAGCAGCACGATCCAGCCGTGCGTGCCGGGGCCAAGGGGATAGCTGTTCCAGATCGCCTTGGCCCAATTCTCGAAGCCGCGCTCTTGCGATAACGCGGCTTTCCAGCCCTCGACGACGCTGTCGAGCGTCGTCGTTGCGGGCTCGCCCGCGCTGGCTTGCGCGGCGCGGGCCCCTACGGCAGCGCTGCCTGCGGGCGCTGCCGGTTCCGCCGCCTGCACAGAGGCGGCGGTTTGTACGGCGGCGCTGCGCCCGGGCGCCGCCGCCGTGAACGCAGCCGTCTGCAGCGGCTGCGGCTGGTCTGCGCGCGCTGCCGCCGTCTGCGGCGCGCGCGCGCTGGCGCCGCCCGGCGTTGCCGGGGCGGCGGGACCTGCGGCCGCCGGCCGCTGGCCCGTGTCCGGGTTCGGCCACGACCCGGCTTGCGGGCGGCCGGAGGCCGGGGGCTGCGCGGTATCCGCGGCTTCGGCGGCTTGGGCCGAAGCCGGGGCCAGCAGCGCAGCCAGCGGGCTTGTCCCGTGCCGTCCATTGTTCGGCACGGGGAGGTTGTACGACGCCATCCCGCAGAGGGCGGCGCCTATGACACAAGCCGCAATCCAGGCTTGTCTTCGATTCATCGCAATCACCTGCCAACCTGTCAGTGTATGCTACCATTGTAATGCGTATGTCCTGAAAAGAATGTTAGAACGTGTTGCGGCAAATTTGAAAAGTTTTAGCGACTCGCGTCAGTTCCTGGGAGCACGGGGGGCGCTCAGGTGGAACATTCCGCAATTGATGACAGAAACAGCGATGCGCGGCTTGTACTGCCAATCGATTTCCTGCAGCCGGTTGCGGCACTGGCTCTCGATCTGCGGCCGCTGCTCGGGCTCTGCGCCCATCAGCAAGCCGTCGTAGTACGCTTCGACACGCCGCAGCTCAAACAAATGCTGCTCGTGCGCTTCTGCGGCCCAGCTATGATCATAGCGGGCGACGATCCGTTCAAGGTGCGCCTCCAGCTCGTTCATCGCTTTGTGTACCGGGATCAAATCCGGCAAAAGATGCAGGTTCGCCGGCAGCTTGGGCGACAAGCTTTTCGTTAATAGCTGCTTGTGAAAATGCTCGCGAATTTCACCCGTATTCAACTGCATCGCCAGCGAATGAATTTCGCTGCGCTTGCGGTCGCAAGCCAGCTCTACTTTATAATTAACGCAAAACCATGTATCGTAAACAAGCGTCGTGCGCGGCGCAGAAGGGAGGAAGAAAGGCTCTTCAAACAGACGGACAAAACGGCCCTTTTGCAGCGTAATGTCAAAAAGCTGCTCCAGCCGCCTGCTGCCCAGCGTCACCTCGTCGCGCGGCACGCGGGCAGTCACAGTCGTCGGTACGAAGCCGAAGTAGCGGCCAAGGATGCTTTCGGCTCCGCTGCCGGACTCGCCCGACGCGGCTGTTCCCGGCCCCGGCGAGGCGTTTGTCGTTGCAACGCCGCCCCCAGCACCCCGGGCACCAGCCAGTCCGCTCGCAGCAGTTCCCATGCCATACGCGCCCGGTCCCGCGCCGAACGCGCCCGCCGCCGTCACTCCCGCACCCGGTCCCGCGCCGAACGCGCCCGCTGCCATCACTCCCGCCCCCGCGCCCGCCGCCGTCGCCCCTGCGCCCGGTCCCGCGCCGAGCGCGCCCGCCGCCGTCGCCCCCGCACCCGGTCCCGCGCTCGCGCTCGAGCCCGCCGCCGTCGCCCCTGCGCCTGCACCCGCGCCGAACGCGCCTGCCGCCGTCACTCCCGCACCCGGTCCCGCGCCAATCGCGCCCGCTGCCGTCACTCCCGCGCCCGGTCCCGCGCCGAACGCGCCCGCCGTCGTCGCCCCCGCGCCCGGTCCCGTGCCCAACGCGCCCGCCGCCGTCACCCCCGCACCCGGTCCCGCGCCGAACGCGCCAGCCGCCATCGCCCCCGCGCCTGTTCCCGCGCCGAACCCGCTTCCCGCCGTCGCCCCTGCGCTCGTTCCCGCGCTGAACGCGCCCGCCGCCGTCGCGTCGGTTCCAGCGCCAATCGCGCCCGCGGCCCCCGTACCCGGTCCCGCGCCCGTCTGGTCGCTACGTCCGGCCCTCCCGCCAGCCCCCTTACCGGCCTTTATCTCCGCCTCGTGCGCCTCCGGGTCAAAAACGAACGTATACGTCATCGTTTCCGCGGCCGCGCCCGTCCGTTCGACGAAGCTCCAATAATACGGCCGGCCGGTCATTTCGCGGTCGGCTTCCGGCGACAGCTTGACTGTTACGCTGGCCGGCGTTTTTTCCAGCACTGTGCAGTCATAAGCTTCGAGAAAACGCATTACAAACGTATGAATACTGCGTTTATTCATGGCCGCACCTCAACGTTTTGTCCGTAAGCGCCGTTCAAAATCGCTCCAATCGCCGGGGCCGGGCGCTCCGTCTGCTCGCGGACGACCTCGGAGCGCGCTTGGCTGAACGCATGGCCCAGCTCGTCCAGCCGCTGGCGGATCGTTTCGCCGCCGCTTTCCATGACGATGCGGAACAATGACGATTCCAGCGAGCCTTTTTTCTCAATCCGCTCCAGAATCGTATCCAGTTCGCCAATCACGGATTCGAACATATTGATTTTCTCATGCAGCAGCGAGAGGATGTGCTCCTCGATCGTGCCTACGGTCGACAGGTTGTAAATTTTGACGTCGTGCGTCTGGCCGAGCCGGTGTACCCGCCCGATCCGCTGCTCGACGCGCATCGGATTCCACGGCAGGTCGAAGTTGATCATATGGTGGCAAAATTGCAGATTGATGCCTTCGCCGCCGGCTTCCGTGGCGACCAGCACCTGCGCCCGGCTTTTGAACAGGTCCATCATCCAGTCCTTTTTGCCGCGATTCATTCCGCCCCGATAGGGGACGGCGGAAATTTTATGCTGCTTCAAATAATTGAGCAGGTATTCTTGGGACGCCCGATATTCGGTAAAAATAATCACCTTCTCGCCCAGCGACTCGACGAGCTCCATGACCTTTTCGGCCTTCGTGTTGGCCGTGATGCTGCGGATCAGCTCGACCAGCTCCCAGATTTTCGCGCGGACGGGGGAGTCTTCAGCCGTTTTCTTGAACAGGTTGACCAGCGTAATAAATACCGCGTCCCGCGAGCTGCACACCTCGCGCTGCAGTGTAAGCAGCGACAGCATGCTCGTCATATCGCCTGCGCTTTCGCGATAGCGCGAGCGCACAAATTCGGTGACGCCGTCATACAGCGCCTGCTCCTCGGGGGATAGCGTCAACGGGATATTTTTGACCACGCGTTTGGTAAATTGCAGGCCGCCGTCGCTGCGCCGGTTGCGGATCATCACCTTGGCGAGCTCCTGCTGGAGCTGGTCTTCATTTTTGACCGTACGCTTGCCGACAACGAAATTCGTCTTGAAGCTGGTTTGCCCGCCGAGCTGGCCCGGCTTGAGCAGGGTGATCAGGTTGTACAGCTCCTTGAGATCGTTTTGCACGGGCGTAGCGGTCAGCAGCAGGCAATATTTTTTGCGCAGCTCGTTGACGAACTGGTAGTTGGTCGTTTTTTTGTTTTTCAGCTTGTGGGCCTCGTCGATGATCAGCATGTCGTATTCGAGGCGGGTGACGATATCCTTGTGCGGGTCGCGTTTGGCGGTGTCCATTGAAGCGACGACGACGTCGCATTGCTCCCACATGTAGGCTTTTTTTTGCGCGGCGGCGGGAATGCCGAACTTCTGGTTCAGCTCGCGCACCCATTGCAGGACCAGCGATGCCGGCACGAGAATCAGCGTTTTGCGGACGAGCCCGCGCACCATGTACTCTTTGAGCACCAGTCCGGCTTCAATCGTTTTGCCGAGGCCGACCTCGTCGGCGAGAATTGCCCGCCCGCGCATCTCGCTGAGCACGCGCCGCGCCGTATCGAGCTGATGCGGCAGCGGAGTTAGCCCGCGCAGATGTTTTAAACTGAGCAGTTCGTCGAAGCTGGCGATCAGCCGCGATTCCTCGGCCTCATAGGCAAGCTGGTAGAGCGTCCAGTCGTCCCACGGGCCGCCGGTAGCGAGCCGGGCGTTGAAGTGGTGGAACCATTCCCGGTCGATATGCATATGGAGATGATCATGGATCGGGCGAATATTCTCCTGCTGTTCGTTCTGACGCATGGGAGCCTCCTCGTGATCTCGGATTGTGCATACAGGAAAAAAAAGCCGCTGAACGCGGCGAAGCGCCGTCGGCCGGACCTGAAAAGGTCCCGAAGGACAGCGGTAAAGAGCTTACTGGTTAGTATGTCCAAAACGGGGGCGTTCATAACTTTTCCAAGCCGTTTGTGATATGATAGATGAAGTTTGCAGGGGGCAGCGGCCGTGTGGAGGGCCGGACAAGCCGAAGGAAGGATGGAGTGGTTATGGGATCATGGCGTTTTTTACATACAGGGAATCGTTCTCCCGCTGAAAATATGGCGATTGACGAAGCGGTGCTGACCGCGCACAGCGAAGGGCTCGCGCCGCCGACGGTGCGGTTCTACGGGTGGGAGCCGGCCACGCTGTCCATCGGATATTTTCAAAAAATCGCGGAAATCGACTTCGATGCCGTGCGCGCCGAAGGCGTCGGCTTCGTGCGCCGTCCGACGGGCGGCCGGGCCGTGCTTCACGACAAGGAGCTGACGTACAGCATCATCGTCTCGGAGACGCATCCGGGCATTCCCAAAAGCGTCACTGACGCCTACCGCGTGCTGAGCGAAGGGCTGCTGCGCGGATTTCGCGCGCTGGGGCTGGGAGCGGAGATGGTCAATCTGGCTTCGGAGGAGGAAAAAGCGAAATACGCCTCGGCCGGCTCGGCGGCGTGCTTCGATTCGCCCTCTTGGTATGAGCTGGTCGTCGAAGGCCGCAAGGTCGCCGGCAGCGCCCAGGTGCGGCAAAAGGATGTCGTACTGCAGCACGGCTCGATCCTGCTCGATATGGATACGGATCAGCTGTTCCGGCTGCTGCGCTTCGACAACGCGCGGACGGCCGAGCGGCTGAAAAGCAGCTTCCGGCAAAAGGCCGTGGCCATCAACGAGCTGCTGCGCGCTCAAGGCAAAGCGCCGGTGACGCTGGCCGACGTGGAGACGGCGTTCCGCCGGGAAATACCCGCCGGGCTTGGCGTTGAACTGGTCGAAGGGACGCTGAGCGATTATGAAAAAGAGCTGGCGGTACGGCTCGTTCGCGAAAAATACGGCACGGACGAGTGGAACCTGCGCCGTTAAGGCGCTGTCTGATGAGCGCGCCGTTCAGCACTGACTGGGAAAGTCGCCGGTATCTTAAAGGCGTCAACCGGCCCGCATCAAAAAAAGGCGCTTCGCGCCAATCGCAGCCAGAGCTGTGATTGGGCGAGGCGCCGTTTCTTTTTCAATATCGCGATCAAAACGCACGTATACGCATCCGGGACTATCGTCTCTACCTTGTGATTTCCATGCGCCCTTTGTCCGAATTTGGCGGAAAAATTTCCCGGGTAATAGTCCCGGCCAGCAACAGGGGATAACCCGGCCCTACCCTACAGCAGCTATCAGACGCCCCCCCAGTGGGCAATTCCCTTCAGCTACGCGCTGAAGGTCGCTTCAAACGCCGTTTGCAAGCGGCGCGTCACAATGCCGGGTTCGCCGCTGCCAATCGGCTGACCGTCAATGCGCACGAGCGGCGTCACTTCAACCGTCGTGCCGGTAATAAATACCTCTTCCGCGCCCAGCAGCTCATCAAGACCGAAAGCTTCCTCCCGTACCCGCAGGCCAAGCCCGCGGGCCAGCTCCAGCACGACGCCGCGCGTAATGCCGTGCAGGATCAAATGGTTGGCCGGATGCGTGAGCAGCATGCCGTCCGCGACAATCATCACATTCGAAGCGCTGCATTCTGTCACCGTTCCGTTACGATGCAGCACAACCTCCTGCACGCCGTGATCCATCGCTTTCTGCTTGGCCAGCACATTGGGCAGCAGGTTCAGCGTTTTGAGATCGCAGCGCAGCCAGCGGATATCGTCCTGCGTCACCGCGCTGATGCCGGATTGCATCGCACGCGTCGGCCGGTCGACTTCGGAGCAATAGGCCATCAGGACGCTTTCTGCGCCGGCGGGAAAAGGATGCGAGCGAACGGCCTCGCCTCTTGTAATTTGCATATAGAGCGTTGCTTCGTCCAGCTCGCTTTGTGCGGTCAGCCGCTCCAGCAGGTCGCTGATTTCGGCGAGCGAATAGGGCAGCGGCAGGCGCAGCTCGCGCGCGCTGTTTTCCAGACGGCGCATATGCGCTTCTTTTTCATACAGCTTGCCGCCGTAAATCCGGAACACCTCGTAAACGCCGTCGCCGAAATAATAGCCGCGGTCGTCCGGCGATATGCGCACCTCGTCCTTCGTCATGAAGCGGTCCTTGAAAAAATACAACGTAAATCTCCTCCTTCGCCTGCGGTTGTCCGATCTGCTACCAGCGTATCAAAGGACGGCAGTCCCGTCAAAAAGCTTCGTCGCGCTGGCAGTCGGCGCTGACGTTTTCAGATTTGGCAGCGGGTGCAGACTGTGTCTGAAGCTGTGCCTTACGCCTAGCATGAAGCGTGCTGCCGCAACGCCTGTACGGAGTCGTGGGCAGCGCGTTTCCGCCTTGCGCACCCGCCTTGTCGGCGGCAATTACGAGCGCTTTGCGGGCGATCAGGATGAGTTTTTTTCACGGTCCCGGTTGCTTGAAAATTGCTTGGGACTTTGGTCGGAGGATGCGGAAAATGTCGTTTTCGCTCAAAATATGCATTTGAAATAGAGAGGATTTCGAAGAAAATCGCAGATAAATACGGGAAAACCTGTCCCAATCGCCGAATTTGCTTTTTGGCTCATTCGATGCACAACATGTAGTGTTGTATAATGAAATCCGCACACTATATATTGTGATTTTACATATTCTTCATATAGTCCCAGACGTTATATTCGGCAGGCAGTTGAATCCTATTAGGAGGGTGTTGTGGTTGAAGACGATGCAGCTTAAAAAGAAATTGGATGGGTTAAGCGAGAAGATTTTTTTGGACCGTTATGCGTTGAAAAATGCGGACACGAGCGGAGCGAAGGTGGGCGACACCGTACTGGTGCTGACCAAGGACGATCCTAAGTTCCCGGCCAAAGAAGTTGGCGAAATCATCAGCCGCGACGGCAATACCGTCAAGGTCAGAACGCGCAGCGGGGAAGTGGTGGAATCCGCCGTTGAGAAGCTGACGTTGAATGTGGAGAAAACGCCTGAGGAGATGTGGGACCGGCTGGCCGGCGCTATGGCTTCTGTCGAAGCGACGCCGGAGAAGAAGAAGGAGTGGACCGACAAGTTCCGCTATATTCTTGACGACTGGAAGCTCGTTCCGGGTGGCCGGATCGCGGCGGGAGCCGATGCCAGCGACGAGTTGACCTTGTTCAACTGTTACGTCATTCCGTCTCCGCACGACAGCCGCGGCGGCATTATGGCTACGTTGAGCGAAATGACCGAAATCATGTCCCGCGGGGGCGGCGTCGGCATCAATCTGTCTTCGCTGCGTCCGCGCCGTTCCGTCGTGAAGGGCGTGAACGGCTCCTCCAGCGGCGCAGTATCCTGGGGCGGCTTGTTCAGCTACACGACCGGCCTGATCGAGCAGGGGGGCAGCCGCCGCGGCGCGCTTATGCTGATGATCAATGACTGGCATCCCGATCTGCTTGATTTTATTACGGTCAAGTCGACGATGGGCCAGATTACGAACGCCAACCTGTCCGTTTGCGTCAGCAACGGCTTTATGAAAGCGGTCAAGGAGGATCTGGAGTGGGAGCTGGTGTTCCCCGATACGACCGATCCTGAATATAACGACAAATGGGACGGCAACCTCGACGCCTGGAAGCAGATGGGCAAAGCGGTCAAGCCTTACCGCACCGTACGCGCGCGCGACGTCTGGCATACGATTATCGAATCGGCATGGAAATCGGCCGAGCCGGGCGTCGTGTTCATGGAATATTACAACCAGATGTCGAACAGCTGGTATTTCAACCCGATCATTTGTACGAATCCGTGCGGCGAGCAAGGGCTGCCGGCTTGGGGCGTCTGCAACCTGTCGGCGATTAACCTGTCGAAGTTTTACGACGCCGAGAAGCACGATGTCGATTGGGAGGACTTGGGCCGCGTCGTCCGTTATTCCGTGCGTTTCCTCGACAACGTCATTGACAAGACGCCGTACCATTTCGAAGAAAACCGCGAGAATCAGCAGGGCGAACGCCGCGTCGGCCTCGGCTCTATGGGCCTTGCCGAGCTGATGATCAAGCTGCGCATCCGCTACGGCAGCAAGGAATCGCTGGATTTCCTCGATCGCATTTACGGCTTTATGGCGAAGGAAGCGTATCTGGCTTCTGCCGAAATTGCCGGCGAGAAGGGCTCCTTCAAGCATTTTATCGCCGATAAATTCCTGCAAAGCGGCTTTATGCGCAACATGACCCAGGTATATCCGGAGGTTGGCGCAGCGATTCAGAAAAAAGGCATGCGCAACGTCACCGTCATCACGCAAGCGCCTACGGGCAGCACGGGCACGATGGTCGGCACGTCGACGGGCATTGAGCCGTATTTTGCCTTCGAATATTTCCGTCAAAGCCGACTGGGCTTCGACAAGCAATACGTGCCGATTGCTCAAGAGTGGAAGGATCAGCATCCGGAGCAGGAGCTGCCTGACTACTTCGTGACGGCGATGTCGCTGACCGCGGAAGACCATATCCGCGCGCAAGCGGCCATCCAGACATGGGTCGACAGCTCGATTTCGAAGACGGCGAACTGCCCGTCCGATTTCACGGTTGAAGAGACAAAGCAGCTGTATGAATTGGCGTTTGATCTTGGCTGCAAGGGCGTAACGATTTACCGTGACGGCAGCCGCGACGTGCAGGTGCTCAGCACGAGCGACAAGAAGGAAGAGAAAGCGGCAGAAGCCGCGCCGGCTGCGGTGCAAGCTGCGCCTTCCGAGGCTCCGGCCGCCGAAGCGACCACTGGTGAAGCAGGCTCCGACGTCGCAGGACTGACCAGTTTGTCCAGCAAGCTGTCCGTGAATGTCGACGCCAAAACCGAGCAGGTATTCGATAAGCAATATAAACGCCGTCCGCAAATTTTGCGCGGGGCTACGTATAAAGTCAACACGCCGTTTGGCATGGCGTACATCACGATCAACGACATGAACGGCACGCCAAGCGAAATTTTCCTGAACGTAGGCAAAGCCGGTTCCGATGTGTTCGCGATGTCCGAAGCGTTGGGCCGCGTCTGCTCCTTGTTCCTGCGCTACGGCGACCACGGCGACAAGGTCAAGCTGCTGGTCAAGCATCTCAAAGGCATCGGCGGTTCCGGCGCGATTGGCTTCGGCAATAACCGCGTCGAATCGATTGCCGACGCCGTTGCCAAAGCGCTTGAGCAGCACGCCGAAGTAATGGGCGAAGGCGACGACGCGCAGAACTACGTCACCGCGACCAGCGAAGTGCTCGACGCCCCGGCAGCTCCCGCTGTCGAAGCGCCGCAAGCCGCTTCCTACAGCGGCGGCCACAGCCACGGCGACCACGCCGGCCCGGCCACGAAGGACCTGTGCCCGTCCTGCGGCTCCGCCTCGCTGATCAACAGCGAGGGCTGTAAGAACTGTGCGAACTGCGGGTATAGTCGTTGTAGTTGATGGAATTTTGAATTGAAGATTTGGAATTAGCTAAAGAAATGAGTTTTACCTGTAGTCGAAGCCGCATCATGAAGCTTTGACTACAGGCTTTTTTTGTTTAAGTGAGATCGGTGCTTAGGGTATTGAGAGTAAATCAAAACCAAAAGTATTCGTAGCAATGAGCTTCTTTGAAAAAATAGAGAAAGCAAGAAATAGTATCTTAAAAGCAATTAAGGATTCAGGTTATATGCCAATCCTTTTATTAGACAAGCAATATAATGGACAAATTGTTCCTGAGATTCTATACGAATTAAAAAATTGTAAATTTGTTGTTGCTGATTTTACGGAGAACAAAGGTAACATATATTTCGAAGTATGAGTGATTGACAAAAAAACACCTTTCGTTTGGTAAAATGGAAATTGTCGAGATCCCCATTCCAGACAGAAAGGTGCACACCACCATGTTACACCAAATCGGGTCTGTCAAGAACTTGGTGTAAACTCCATTGAAGCGAATCCCCCCGAGGGGGGATTTTGTGCTTTCATCGCAGGTGTTGGCCGATGCGGTCAGGAAAGAATACCGAGAGCTGGAGCAGCATCTGGCCCCACTTCTGCACGCGGCCTGTCCATTTGCGAATGACGTCCATTGTCGCCAAATAGAGCATCTTCAGGAGTGCTTCGTCCGTCGGGAAAATACTTTTGCCCTTCGTCACCTTCCGCAGTTGCCGGTGGTAGCTCTCGATCATGTTGGTGGTGTAGATCAGCTTGCGGATTTCCGGCGGGTACTTGAAAAAGGTGGCTAGCTCCTCCCAGTTATTCCGCCAGGATCGTACAATGAGCGGGTATTTGCCGCCCCAAACCTCTTCAAACCGATCCAGTTCGAGCAGCGCGCTTTCCTCGGTAGCTGCCTTGTAAATCGGCTTTAGATCCGCCGTGACCTTCTTCAGATCCTTGTAGGAGACGTACCGGGTCGAATTGCGGATTTGGTGGATGATGCATGTCTGGATTTCGGTTTTCGGATAGCTGGCGCTGATCGCTTGGGAGAAGCCGCTCAGGTTATCCACACAGACGATCAGGATGTCCTGAACGCCGCGGTTTTTCAGATCATTCAGCACACCTAGCCAGAACTTGGCGGACTCGTTCTCGCCGATCCACATGCCCAGCACGTCCTTGTTGCCATCCAGATCGATGCCGATCACCATGTACGCCGCTTTGTTCACAATGGCCCCGTCCTGCTTCACTTTGAAGTGAATCGCATCCATATACACCACCGCGCACACGCTCTGCAGCGGCCGGTTTTGCCATTCCTTGATCAAGGGGACAATCTTGTTCGTCACATTGGAGATCAGCGTCGGTGAGACCTCGATGCCATACAGGTTTTGCAGATGATCTTGAATGTCTCGGGTACTCACTCCCTTGGCGTACAGGGCGATGATCTGATCTTCAATCCCGGTGACATTCGATGGGTGCTTTTTGACGACGGAAGGCTCAAACTCGCTGAGGCGATCACGGGGGACGATAATCTTTTGCTCGCCGTACTCGCTCACGACGGTCTTCTTCCGTTTTCCATTTCGGCTGTTCAGCGTGGTCTTGTCTTTCACCTCATGTTTCTCATAGCCCAAATGCGTGTCCAGTTCCGCCTCCAGCATTTCTTGCAACGTCTCGGCAAACAGGTCTTTCAAGGCGTTCTGCGCGTCCTGCGCTGTCACCAGCTTGTTCTCCTTGATGAACGCTCGCAGTTGCTCTTTGCTCCACATTCCCATGTGTACTCCCCAACCTTTCGTATACCTTCATTTTACTGGGTTTTGAGAGCCCCTGAACAGGTAGTAAATTTTTATGAGGTTTATATTGACACTGCACTTTTCAATGATGGACTAACAAATGAAAAAGATGACTACAATCAAATTTTAAGTGAGGTAGTATTTAAAAAGATTTCTTGTTTCAATGAGGTTCATTGATTCTTATATTGGAAAAAATGTTAATAAATTGTTTAAATGATAAACTGTATTCTTGTTTTCAAATGTATGGAAAAATGTTAGTATGCAACTTATTAAATAATGCTCCATTTCTACGGAAACTAAATGAAAGGCTACGGGGCCTTTTCATTTTGAGTTTAATTTCAACAAAATCTTTGCAGGCTTGTCCGACGCGGGCCAGCCTTTTTCCCTACTGTGCATAAGCCGGTAGGTATATGTACATGCAAATTCTCCTTGATTCGAATAAAGTAACGTAGAATCGAGGAGGTGACGGGACAATGCCGGTGAAAAATGGAAGCCAGTACGTGGAGCGGATCAATAGCAGCTTGCCTGACGTGCGGATCGCCGGAGAACGGCTGACAGGAGCGATTTCGGAGCACCAAGCGTTCAAGGGGGTCATGGCGACGCAAGCTGCCATGTACGATATGCAGCATGACGAGCGTTGGCAGGCGTCTCTATGCTATTCATCGCCTCTGTCGAGCGAGCCGGTGGGCCTTTCTTTTCTGCAGCCCAAAACGAAGCGGGACCTGGCAGCCAGAAGAAAGATGATGCAAGTATGGGCGGAAGCGCATCACGGCTTTTTGGGCCGGGCTCCCGACTACATGAACACCGCAGTGATGGCATTTGCCGCTGCGGCGAGGCTGCTGGAAGAGGATAATCCGCAATTTGCCGAGAATCTGCAGCATTATTACGAATACTGCCGTGAGAATGATATCACGTTATCGCACGTATTTATTCAACCGAAAGCGGCGAGATTCCCGCCATCTCTTGCCCGTTTGATCGAAGAGCCGGCCGCCGCTCGTGTGACGGATAAGAACAAGGATGGTATCGTCGTGTGCGGGGCATTCCTGATGGATACCCAAGGGGTCACCTCGGACGAAATTTTCGTCTATCCGGCTCCGTTCTTTTCAGAGTCGAGTCAAGACAGTCCCTATGCTTTTGCATTCGCTGTACCCAGCCGCCATCCGGGGGTCCGGTTCGTCTGTCGGGAGAGCTTCGTTGGCGGCGATTCCGCTTATAACTACCCGCTAAGCTCCCGATATGATGAAATGGATACGCTGGTCATCTTCGATCATGCGCTCATTCCGTGGAATCGGGTGTTCATATGTGGCAATGAAAGTATGCTGAGCAGGCTTTTCGACGGAAGCCATTTTCATACGCATGCGGGGATGCAAATTATGTGCAAAAATATTGCCAAAACAGAATTCGTGCTCGGCACGCTGGAAATGCTGATAGAAACGTCAGGATTGCAGGGATACGGACAGATCGTCGAAAAGGTGACGGAAGTCATTGTGGCGCTGGAGACGCTAAAGGCGCTGCAGCTTGCAGCGGAAAAGGGGGCCGCTCTCGACCGGTGGGGCAGCATGCTGCCAGACCGTAAGCCGCTCTTGGCCGCCAATGTTTATTTTCCGCAAATTTACCCCCGTCTGGTGGAAATCGTCCAATTGATCGGCGCAAGCAGCTTGATCATGATTCCGGACGAGAAGGATTTTGATACGGACCTCGACGATTCGCTCAACCTTTATTTGAAAGGCATCGGCTTAAACGGCAAGGCGAACGTGCAGTTGTCGCGGCTGGCCTGGGATTTGAGCGTTAGTGCGTTTGGCGGGAGGCAGACGGTGTATGAACGGTTCTTCTTCGGCAATGTCCATACGGTGAGCAGCCGCTTGTACAATGGGTACGAACACGGCAGAGAGCTCTTAATGAAACGGGTACAACATTTTTTGTCCTAACATGCAGGCTCCCGCCTATGCCATAAAATGAATGGACATAATCGTCAAGCTCAGCAAAAATACGTTGTCTGTATGGTAAACGATGATGTCATCCTTGGAAACACCACGCCCCCTAACACCTCACATGCTTCCGCTTGAACCCCAGCCTTCCTCTCTCCATTGTCTTGTGAATGTTCTCCACGGTGCTCAGCACCTTGCTTTTCCCTTTATCGCTGGTCACTTCTACGGGGCTGACGGCGTTCGCGGTGGCGACGGCTTGGTCGTGCAGCGGCAAGTAGGAGGTAGCGACGGTGTAGATGAAATTGCTCATCGAATATTTGGTTCGCTCGGGAGCGCTGTGAATCGTTTGCTCGATCTGCTCCAGCATCGCGGCGAGCTTGTTTGACGCGAATTGTGCGTCTGGGCGGCTGCCGAGCAGCCAGCAGTAGCAGCTCCAGCCGGCGGACATGCGCAGGTCTTCGCCACTGGCGATCCATTTGTCGGCCACGTCTTGGGCGATATCCGCTTCCGATAAGGTGACGGCGACGACAAAGTCGGACAGCATATAAAAGTAAGCGGCGTCCATCCAGCGGTCATAATCCGCTTCGGTCATGACGTTGGGCTCGGCGATGACGCCGGCGAAATACATCGCATCGTAATTCCCCGTGGCATACAGCTCCTCGGCCAGAGCTTGATTGAGCTTGGTTTTTTTCAAAATCGGCTTCATGTCTCCGGTCGCCACCCCAAAAAGCGGCTCGTGCGCGCCATTGGACAGGTACATTTTTTTCAGTCGTTCCTTGCCGAGCGCTTCGAGCTCCTGCATGACGGTTTCTATATGCATTGTTGACCACTTCCTTCGTTTGAACGGTTTTCTTTTCTGTGCTTCTCAAGCTTATGATACCTAATATCTGGTCCCGGCACCACTGTGAGGTGGAGTCCGATCACTGCGGGAACGCTGGTTGTAAAGCTCCTGTAGAGGTGGCTGTGGTATAATAGGAACGATTCTTTTTATGACAGCAAGTAACTGGATAAATATGATTTGGAAAGGGGGCGCACGTAAAGCGAATGGCCGGGCAACGGGAGATCGCATCGGTTGACTCGATGTCATGAAAAGAAGGGTCCAGTTATTTTATGTCACGGTATGAGACGAGGTTGTGTTGGGAAATCGCATACAGGCCCGCTCATGCCGGTAGATTTGGGGGAGCTGTGTATGAAAAGAATGCGGCGTCTGTCCAGAGGCAGACGCAGGCGCAGAAGTGCTCTTTTGCGATTCAGTAGAAGGGCGCTTGCTCTGGTATTGGCGTTGTCGCTGATCAATTTGCCGTACTTCAGTATCCTGGTGTCGGCGGCCGGGGCGATTTCGCTTTCGCTGCAAAAGACGGTAGACAAGACGACGGCGCTGCCGGGCGAAACGATCACGTATACGATCAAGTACGCCAATCCGAGCACGACGGACGATGCAGAGCACATGGTCATTACCGATGTGCTGCCTGCAGGGCTGGAATATGTCGGTGCCGATACGTCGGTCGATGTGGCGAGTGTGGATACGAGTACGCCGGGGACGGTCAAATTTGTGATGGTCCATCCGCTGTCGGCAGGAAAGACGGGGGTTCTCAAGCTAAAGACCCGGTTCAAGCCGGGTACGACCTTAGCGGGAGATACGGCGCAAAATACCGCGACGGCCAAGGCGGATAACAGCGCTGTGGCGACGGCGACGGCGCCTGTCGTGACGGCGCAGGTGAACGCGCCCGACTGGTCGATCAGCAAAAGCAAGCTGCTGCCGGCGATTGATCCGACGATGGACAGTCCTGTCACGTATCGAATGACGCTGCAGGGCAACAGCGCCATAGGCGGCACGAATATTCAGAACGTGCGGGTGGTCGATACGCTGCCGGCCGGCGCTACGTTCCTGTCGGCTTCCGGCGGCGGGGTGTACGATTCCGTATATGGAAGCGTCGCTTGGGATTTGCCGGTGCTTAATGCCGGCCAGAGCGTATCGTACAATGTCGTGCTGAGCTATCCGGGAGCGACATTCCATGCCGGAGATACGGTGACCAATTCGGTCTATGCGGCAGGCACGGATTTGTCGGGAGCGTCGCTGATGACCAATATCGCGACGGCCACGCATATGCTGACCGGACCCACGCCGGGAGTTTACGGCATTCACAAGGAGTCCCGGCAAGCGAGTGACGAGTATGCGATCGGGCAGACAGTAGCGTACAAGATCAACGGCTTCGGCAATCAGGGGAACGTCGATCTGGATACGTTTACGGTGGAAGACGCGATTCCGGATGCGATTGAGCTGGCCGGTGTTTCTACGGGCTCTTACACGAATAACGCAGGCGTCAATGTCACCGTCCAGTATCAGATTAACGGGATCAATACCTGGCATGATTGGACGGGTGGAGTTGGCCTCAGCACAGCTGCGGACCAGTCGCTGAACGTATCCGCTTTGGGACTGGCGGGCAGTGATTATGTATCCAGGGTGCGCTGGGTGTTCGGTGCGGTGCCGGCCAGCTTCCGCATCGCTTCCGATATCCAGCTGCAGGGGACGCTGCTTGGCGTCGACCACGCGAGTGCGCCGGTCGCGGTGAACGATACGATCACCAATACGGCGACGCTGAACGCGTCGTACGGAGCGACGCCTTTGAGCAGCAGCTCCAGTGTGACGATCAAGGCCGTCAATCCGAGACCGTGGATCGTCGCCGCCAAATCGGTCGTAGGCAGCGCATCGGTGCGCGAAGGCGATACGGTGACGTATCAGCTGCGGATTCAGAACCATCCGTTTGCGACAGGCGATCTGACGGCTCCGGAGATCGTGGACTTTTTCCCGGAGGATAAGCTGGACAGCTATACGGTTGTCGGCATCGATCAGTCGCACGCCACCACGCCGGATGCAGCGCCTGTAGCGACCTCCTACGACAAGGTCATTGGCGCCGATACGTTCAAAGCGAAGCTGTGGACGTTCGCCAATGCGGTGCTGAAGCCGGGCGACTATATCGACGTGACCGTGCGCGGAACTGTGAAAACGGGCGCGCCGAATGGTAACTTCGGCAATACGATGTTTGCCACGACGACGGCTACGAACGACTACAAGGGCACGACGGTTGACGACACGACTGATGACCGGGATAATGATGGCAATACGCAAAAATTCGTCGCTTCTACGGCGAATGTCTACGTCAAGTTTACCGGCTCGCTGGATTCAGTGAAATGGGTAAAAGGCGAGCTTGACGGCGTATTCACCAAATATCCGGCCAACGGGGAAACGCTGCCCGGCGGCAAAGCCATGTATCAGCTGCGCGTGGGCAATACGAATTCGAACGGTCCGATTTCCAACATCGTGATCATCGACAAATTGCCGCGAATCGGCGATATCGGGGTAGTGGATACGAGCGCGCGCAGCTCGGACTGGCGGCCGTATCTGGTCAACGTGGTGACAGGCGCGGGCGGAGCGGCATTGGACCCGCAGATCAAGGTGTATTATTCGACGACGAATACGCCCGATCTCGGCGATATTTCCGATCCGCTGAACCGGACGCACCATACCGGCTGGAGCTTGACGGCGCCGGCGGATATTACGACGGTGACGGCGCTCAAGTTTGATTTTGGCAATATCACGTTAAATCCCGGTGAATCCGTTACGCTGGAATGGGATATGCGCGCGCCGGTCCATGCGCCGAGAAACAAGATTGCGTGGAATTCCTTCGGCTACGGTGCCACGTACCCGGATGAAGGCGGGCCGCAAGCGTTCCTCCCGTCCGAGCCGATCAAGGTCGGCTTCCTCGTTCAAGATCCCGATCCTGTGGGGACGGGAAATCTGGGCGATTTCATCTGGAAGGACACGAATGCCGACGGCATTCAGGATGCGGGCGAGGACGGCATTAACGGCGTGCTGGTCAATCTTTACAAGCATGGCGATTATTCGACGCCGTATGCGTATACGCGCACGTTTAACGATCATGTCAGCGGCAAGCCGGGATATTATGCATTCCCGAATTTGCCTGCCGACGATTATACGGTGGAGTTCGTCATGCCGGCCGGGTATTATCTTTCGCCGAACGACCGGGGGGCAGACGACGCCAAGGACAGCGATTTCACGCTGTATGACAATGCTTCGCGCACGTATCGCGTCAACAAAACGCTCGCTGCCGATGAGACGGATATGACGCTGGATGCGGGCATTTATACGAAGGGCGCGCTCGGCGATCTGGTGTGGGAGGATACCAATGCCAACGGCCGACAGGACGGCGGCGAGCCAGGCATCAGCGGCGTCACGGTTGAGCTGTATGATGCGGCTGATCTGAGCACATTGCTGCAAAGTACAACGACGAATGCCAGTGGCAAATACAGTTTTACGAATTTGGATCCCGGGCATTATCAGATCAAATTCCTGTTGCCAACCGGGTACAAGTCGACGCTGAAAAATCAGGGAAACAACACCGGCGACTCGGACCGGGATGCGGTAACGGGCTTCAGCGATACGATCACGCTCAGCTCGGGCGAAACGAACAATACGATTGACGCCGGCTTTTATCTCGGAGAGATCGGCGATCTGGTGTGGCATGACCGCAACGCCAACGGCGTACAGGATGCCGGCGAGCCGGGCGTGTCCGGGGTGACGGTGAAGCTGTATGATGCGTCCGATCTGACGACGGCGCTGCGGACGACGACGACGGACGCCAGCGGCATTTACAAATTTACCAGCCTGCTGCCGGGCAATTACGCGGTCAAATTTACCCGCCCTGGCGCATACGCCTATTTCTCGCCAAGCGATCAGGGCGCCAATGATGCCAAGGACAGCGATGCCGTTTTTGCTGCGCGAACGGATGGGGAAGCGATCGTCAGCGGTATTTCGCTGAGCGACGGCGGACGGGATTATTCCTTTGACGCCGGACTGTTCAACCCGGCAAGTCTGGGCGATAAGGTGTTCCTTGATGTGAACAAAAACGGGATCCAAGACATCGGTGAACCCGGCCTGGCAGGTATCACAGTCAAGCTGTACAGCGCCTCTGCGCCTGCAGTCGCCATCGCGACGACAACGACGGATGCTGCGGGGCTGTATCAGTTTACGAATCTGGACCCGGGCGATTACGTAGTGGAATGGACGGTGCCTGCGGGCTACGGCGTGACGGCCAAGGATCAGGGCGGCTCCGATGCGCTGGATTCGGACGCCGATCCGGCGACGGGCCGTTCGGACACTGTGACGCTTCAGTCCGGCGATACGAACGTCTCGGTCGACGCCGGATTGTATCAGCTCACGAACGGCACGCTAGGCGACCTCGTCTGGCACGACCGTAATGCCAACGGCGTTCAGGATGCCGGCGAGCCGGGTATCAGTGGCGTGACGGTGGAGCTGTACGATGCGGATACGAATGCGCTGCTAAATACCGCGACCACCGATGCCGGAGGGCATTATTTATTCACCAATCTGCCGCTGCTGGCCAATTACAAGGTGAAGTTCCTCAAGCCTGTCGGCTTTAAGGAAAGTCCGGCAAATGCCGGGGGAGACGACAGCGCCGATTCCGACCGCGATCCCGTGACCGGCTTCAGCCATACGGTATCCCTGCTGACGGTCGTCAATGATTTGACGGTCGACGCCGGCTTCTACCAAACGGCGCAGCTCGGCGATCTGGTGTGGGAGGATACGAATGCCAACGGCCGGCAGGGTGTCGGCGAGCCGGGCATCAGCGGCGTCACGGTCGAGCTGTACGATGCGTCCGATCTGACGACAGCGCTACAGAGCACGACGACGGACATCAGCGGCAATTACAGCTTCACGAATTTGGACCCGGGCAGCTACAAGGTGAAATTTATCAAGCCCGCCGGATACAAGTCGACGCTGCTGAATCAAGGCGATGACGCCGGCGATTCCGACCGCGATGCAGCGACAGGCTTCAGCGATACGATCGTGCTCGACTCTGGCGAGACGAACAATACGGTCGATGCGGGCTTCTATCTCGGTGAGATCGGCGACCTTGTCTGGCATGACCGTAACGGCAACGGCGTGCAGGATGCCGGCGAGCCGGGTATTGCAGGCGTCACGGTGACGCTGTACGATGCGTCCGATCTGACGACGGCGCTGCGGACCACGACGACAGACGCCAGCGGTCTCTACGCATTCACCAGCCTGCAGCCAGGACAATATGCGCTCAAGTTTGTCCGTCCGGGCGGGTATGCGTATTTCTCGCCTGTCGATCAAGGCGCAGACGACGCCAAAGACAGCGATGCCGCCTATACGCTGCGGACCGATAACGAAGCGTGGATTAGCAGCATTTCGCTGAATGAAGGCGAAAGAACGTATACGTATGACGCCGGGCTGTTCAATCCGGCCAGTCTCGGCGATACGGTTTTCCTTGACGCCAACAGCAACGGACAACAAGATCCGGGCGAATCTGGCCTGCCGAACGTCACGGTCAAGCTGTACAGCGCTGCGGCACCTGCTGCCGCTATCGCAACGACGGTGACGGATGTCTGGGGCCAGTATGGGTTTGCCAATCTGGAGCCCGGCAATTATGTCGTGGAATGGACCGTACCGGCGGGCTACGGGGTGACGGCCAAGGATCAGGGCGGCTCCGACGCGCTGGATTCGGACGCCGATCCGCTGAGCGGACGTTCGGACACGGTGACGCTGCAGTCGGGGGACAATAACCTGACTGTCGATGCCGGACTTTATGAGCTGACCAACGGGACGCTGGGCGATTTCGTCTGGGATGACCTCAACGCTAACGGCATTCAGGATGCCGGCGAGCCAGGATTGCCAGGCGTTACCGTCGAGCTTTACAACGCCAATACGAATGCGCTGCTGAACACGGCGGTTACGGATGCGGGAGGGCAGTATTTGTTTACCCATCTGCGGCTGCTGAATCCGTACAAGGTGAAATTCCTCAAGCCTGCCGGCTTCAAGGAAAGCCCGGCGCATGCCGGGGCCGACGATAGCGTTGACTCCGACCGCGATGTGGTAACGGGCTTCAGCCACACGGTTTCTTTGCTGAGCGTCGTCAACGATTTGACTGTTGATGCGGGCTTTTATCAGCTGGCCCGTCTGGGCGATCTCGTCTTTCTGGACGCCAAGGTGAACGGCATTCAGGATCCGGGTGAAAAAGGCGTGCCGAACGTGCCGGTCAGCTTGTACGCATCGGGCGATTTGACGACGCCGCTGGCGACAACGACGACAGCAGCGGACGGCAGCTATTTGTTCGATCAGCTGGAGCCGGGCTCTTATGTTGTCGAGTTTGCGCCAGCCGGCCGTTATGTGTTTACTTACAAAAACTTCGGTCCCGATCGCGCCGTCGATTCGAACGCCAATGTGAACGGGCGGACAGATGCGATAACGCTGCAATCGGGCGATGATAACCGGACGATTGATGCCGGTATCTATATCTTCACGGGCGGCGGCAGTCCGCCGGCGATTGTGCCGGAAACGCCTACGCCGGAGCCAACTCCGCCGGCCGTTACGCCGACGCCGGCACCAACGCCGCCTCCGGGCGCGACGCCGCCGGGACCGGGTGCGCCGACGGCGACACCAGCGGTTACGCCGACGCCAGTGCCGTCGGAGCCTGCCCCGACACCGACGCCGCAAGCCGTCAAAACGGGCGAGAATACGCCGGTGCAAGGCCAGATCCCGCTGCCGCCGAAGACGGGTGAGGAAGAAAAGCCGCCGGTGCTCACAGTAATTGAGGAGCCTGCTAACGGCACCGTTCAATTAGCGGACGACGGCAGCTGGGTGTATACGCCGAATGAAGGCTTTACGGGCGATGATTCGTTCACTGTCAGCGTAGACGACGGAGACGGAGGCAGGAGCTTCCAGAATGTCGCTGTTGAAGTTACGCCGAAAAATGCGCAATTAGGTTCCAAAGCGGCTTCCAAGCCGCTGGCTTCGCTTGTACCGAAGACTGGGCAAGCAGACTACAGCAAGCTGTTTCTTGCAGGATTAATTTTGATTTTGGCAGGTTTAGCGGTGTTTGGTGCGACCTACTGGCGCGCCCGCCGCTCTAAGTAAGTCACACAGTTGGCAGGGGCACTTTTGAAGTGTCCCTGCTTCTATTCGAATGACGCTCGGGAGAGGACACGCCAATGACTTTGTCCAAACGTTTTACGAGAAAAAACAAACGCTTCACCGTCTTCTATGGGCTGGCAATAGCGCTGCTGTTTGCCGGCATCGTTGTCATCGCGATTGACGCCAGCATGCAGCATGCAGCACAAATCCGGTCACAGCAGTTGAAACAAGAGCTGAAACAGCTCTACCTGGCAGCGGATTCGTCTGCGGCCCGTTCCTCACTTACTTCGCCAATTCCCGCAGGCGACCAGGCCGATCCGCAGCAAGCCGCTTCCCCGGAAGCGGCGCAAGCGGAGCGCTGGGAGCGTCTGCGTGCCATAAATCCGGAAACCGTCGGCTGGCTGCGCGTCGAAGGCACCGATATCGATGATCCGATCGTGCAGCATGCCGACAATGCCTACTACCTCAACGTCGATGTAGCGGGCAGGAGATCGATGTACGGCAGCATTTTTATGGATTTCCGCTCGGATTTCCAGCGCACGCAGCAAAATATCGTCATCTATGGCCACAACATGCTGGACGGATCGATGTTCGGCAGCTTGCAAAGCTACAAGAACCGGACGTTTTTTGATGAACATCGCTTTATTTCTGTGGAAACGCCGTCTGCTTCGACGAAGTGGGAAATTTTCTCGGTGTATACAATTGATGCGCAGAAGGACGAGGTGGATGTGAATTATGCTGATGAGCAGGGACTGGAGCAGGCCGTCGATGGCTATCGCAAGCGGTCGCTGTTCCCGGGACCGTTGCTTGCGGACAATCCGGAGCGCCTTTTGACGCTGGTAACGTGCAGCAACGAAACGGACGATACGCGTCTGGTCCTGCATGCGTTCCCCGTTGCAGGCTCCTTGTGACGGTGCATGAAGCCGGCCAGGACGGAATCAGGCTGTGAGACTCTTGATTTTTTCCGTTTTTTGGTTAAGGTTAATGGGAAGCTATTTTTCAAGAAGGCTCCTGGGTACAAAGCTCGACCACAAGATGACACAGCAGCAGGAAGCTCTTGGAGAATCGCGCAAATGATGCAGGGAGCGTGCAAGGGTGAAGGTGCTGTTGGTCGACGACGAGCCGTTAGCGTTAATCGGGCTGCAAAGGGCTTTAGAGCGTGAAGTCCCAGGGATTGAGGTTGCAGCCTCCTATTCCAATCCGAAGGAAGTTATCGAGGGAGTTTCCTTGCACCGTCCCGAGGCGGTATTTCTCGATATACATATGCCGGAAATCGACGGGCTCAAGCTGGCCAGACAAATTCAGGCCGTCGTGCCGGGCGTAGAAATTGTTTTTGTCACGAGCTACGATCAGTATGCCGTACGGGCGTTCCAGCTGTATGCGCTGGATTATATCGTCAAGCCGGTGCAAAGCCAGCGGCTGAAGATGACGGTGCAGCGCGTGCAGGAAAAGCTGCAATTGAAAAAGCTGGTCAAAATGACGGACGCCGTTGCGCCCGTCATTTGCAGCTTCGGTCAAATTCGCTTTCAGCTGCCCGGTCAGGAAGCGATTGTGCCCAAGTGGCGTACGAGCAAGGTGCAGGAGCTATTTGCGTTTTTGCTCCATCACCGCAGTCAAATGGTGTACCGGAGTACGCTGTTGGAGCTGCTGTGGCCGGACATGGAGGAGACGAAGGCGGCTTCGCAGCTGTACACGGCCATGTACCATATCCGGCAAACGCTGAAGGCGTGCGGACTGGGCGAGACCGTGTCCATCCGGATTGGCGAGCTGGAGGCTGGCTACCGGCTCGAGCTTGGCGACGCGCGGGTCGATACGGACATGTGGGAGCAGCAGATGAGAGAGCTCGGCGTTATCAACGCTGGCGCAGTCAAGCGCTACGAGCGCGCGTTAAGCGGCTATGAAAGCGACTATCTGGGCAGCTATACCTATTTGTGGGCCGAGCATGAACGGGAGCGCCTGCGGCTGCTGTGGCTGCATCATATGATGATGCTGGGAGGCTTTTACTCGAGTAGCGGGTTTGCCGAGCGGGCCGTCGAGGTGTACCGCTGCGTGCAGAAGCTCTGTCCGGACGAGGAGGAAAGCTATTTGGCGCTGATGAAGCTGTACGGTTCGCTGGATAATCCCGCTGGCGTTGAGGAACAGTTCTTTCTGCTGAAAGAGCGAATCGAGCGAGAACTGGGCCTTCCGCTTGGCGATGAGGTGACGGCCTGGTACGCGACATGGAAAGCGGAGGTGGCAAGCCGAAGATGAGCAGGGCGCTGTGACGGCTGAGTCCGCATCGTTTTGTGCTGCTGTGCCTGCTGCTGCTGCTCGGTGTTTTATTGGCATTCATTTGATCTGGAACGGGAAATTGTTTGCGCTGGACGTCCCTATCAGGCGCATGATGGGGTCATCGATTTGCAGGGCTTGGGCTTTTTTTCATGGAACGAATGGCAGCGCGAATCCTTGCGATGTGATAACATGAAGCTGTTGCGATTTGATCCAACGGCGAAAAAATTTTAAATAACCGGCAATTCATCCAGCCTGTCGTTACCATGAGTTTACGAAGCTTGCTACTTGTCCATTCGTAAAATCCGTTCGGTTACAACTACAGACGAGCGCCGAGGGAGAACGGGATTGCATGAAATATCATTTTTATTTGGCAATTTTGCTGATTGCGGGCACGTGCTGCTCGATGATTCTGGTGTACCTCTCGTGGAAGCGAAGAGAGCTGCCGATTGCGATCAGTTACGGTCTGGGCGTGCTGACCGGGGCTTTTTATTCATTCGGGTATGCGTTTGAAATTGTCAGTACGAATTTGGAGCAAATCCGCTTCTGGCTGCGCATCCAGTATATTGGAATTCCGTTCGGAACGGTCTTCTGGATGATGCTGGTGCTCCAGTATACCGGGCGCGAGGCCTGGGTGCGCAAATGGCTTGTGGGGCTTTTGCTGGTCGTGCCGGTCATTACGTTATTCGCTCATTATACGAACGAGTGGCACCATCTTTTTTATACCCATATGAGCTTAAC
Source organism: Paenibacillus athensensis (assembly GCF_004514475.2). GTDB lineage: Bacteria > Bacillota > Bacilli > Paenibacillales > NBRC-103111 > Paenibacillus_AL > Paenibacillus_AL athensensis. The sequence goes on from NZ_MYFO02000004.1 coordinate 560,006, forward strand.
TCAGGTGGATGGCTTCCCGTTTGTCCATTTGGAAAAGGGGCCGTTCTACAAAATTCACGTTGTTTACAACTATGTGATTTTTGCCGTAGGGATGGGTATGCTGATCCGCATGTACGCTGGAGCCGGGTCGCGGATGAGAAAGCAGATCGCTTTTATGATTGTCGGTTCATGGGGTCCTTACGGGTTTACGCTCGTATATTTAAGCGGGATAATACCTTCGCCGGTCGACGTGTCGCCGTTCGGGTTTTTGGTGTCGGGCATCTGCTTCCTGTGGGGAATTTATCAATTTGATATGCTTCGTCTGGCCCCGCTCGCGTCGCAGAAGGTGTTTGCGTCGATGCAGGACGCTATTCTGGTGTTTGATCTGGAAGGGCGCTTGACCGAGTTCAATGAAGCGGCCCGGCTGGCGATTGCCGGTTTACAGAGGAAAAGCAGAGGGCAGCCGGCGCTGCTGGTGCTGGCCGAGTATCCGGAACTGCTGGAGCAGTTGACGGCGCGGCGCGCGTTTGTCGGCAAGCTGCAGCTGCCGGCCAATGGGAATGACCGCTCTTACCAGATTCAGGTAGCGATGCTCGGGGACAGCCAACAGCATCCGGTCGGTACGCTACTGCAATTAAGCGATGTGACGGAAGCCGTGCACGCGGAGGAACGACTGCAGGCCAACGCCCGCCAGCTGGCAGAGCTCAATGACTTCAAGGATAAGATGTTCAACGTATTGGCGCACGATATTCGTGATCCTCTGGCTGTGCTGATCAATTTAATGGAGCTGCTGGAGGACGAAATGGCGGAATGCCCGACCGATCATCGGGAAATCGTCGAGGAGATGGGGCAGCAGGTTCAGAATACGTTTGTGCTGGTCGAAAGCCTGCTGGACTGGTTCCGCGGGCAGCGTGGCGGCATGGTTTTCGATCCCGTAGCGCGTGGTTTGGCGCAGGCGGTGGAGGCGAATCTGAAGCTTTTGCAAGTGCCAGCCGATAATAAAGAAATACGCATCGTTTCTGAAATTGCCGACGATATCATGGTGTGTGCCGATAAAGAAATGCTCGATTTTATTATGCGCAACCTGTTGTCCAATGCGATTAAATTTACGACGCCCGGGGGCTCTATTCGGATTGGCGCGGAGACGGGAGAGCGGCGCGTGGTCTTCTCGATTCGCGATTCGGGCGAAGGGATGCCTGTCGTCCAAGCGGATATGCTGCTCAAAGAAAGTTATCCGCTTCCGATGACCGGGACGGCGGGAGAGCGCGGCGTGGGTCTCGGCTTGTCGTTGTGCCGGGAGTTTGTTCGCTTAAATCGCGGGGAAATCTGGTTTGAAAGCGCGCCGGGGCAAGGTACGACGTTTTATGTGTCGCTGCCCTGCCCTGACCTGATGCCTGAGCTGACCATGAACGGCGAGGAAGGATGACTAATGCTGAAGGCGATTCTCATTGACGATGAAAAAGCGATGCATTTGATTGTAAAGCGAATGCTGGCGAAGACGGGGGAAGTCGAGGTTACGGGGTTCTTTCGGGATACTGCCTCAGCGTTCGCGTATGTGAGCGACCATGAGGTCGATATTATTTTTGCCGATATCAGTATGCCTCGCGAGAACGGGATTGAGTTTGCGCAACGGGTGCGCCAAAGCGGCAGAGAAATCAAGATCGTGTTTATTACGTCCCATAAGGACTATGCGCTGGACGCTTTTGACGTAACGGCTTTCGATTATTTGTTGAAGCCCGTAGTTCAGGAGCGCTTGAGCCGCACCGTGCAGCGGGCGCTTGCTGACAAGAAGCAGGTCCGGCTTCCGCCAGAGCGAAAGCAACCGTTGGTGATGGAGCTGAATTGCTTGGGCCGTATCGACATTCAGCGTACGCCGGATCGGCGGGCGAAATGGAAGTCGAGCAAAAGCGCGGAGCTGTTCGGCTACCTGCTGCTGCATCAGGGAAAGCTAGTGTCGCGGACGCGGCTGATTGAAGATATGTTTGCCAGTATGCCGCACAAGAACGCACTGGTTTATCTGAACACGACGGTTTACCAGCTTCGCAAGGTGCTGGAGGGCCTCGGTCTTAAAGAGCAGCTGCATTCGGACAGCCAGCATTACGCTTTTCATCCCGGTCCTGCGTTTGTGGATTTTCTCGCATTTGAAGAAGGCTGCCGGAGGCTGGCGGTCATCGATGAAACGAATCTGGAGGAGGCTTTGCAGCTTGAACAGCTATATGCAGGCGATTTGTTCGGCGAATACGGCTTTGCTTGGGCATGGAGCGAGATTGAACGGTTTTCGCAGCTGTACACGTCGTTCACCCAGCGGTTGAGCCAGGCGTTGCTGAAACGGGGCGAGACCAACGCTGCGACTCGGCTGCTGCTGAAGCTGACGGCGCGCGATGAGCTGAATGAGCAGTCGTTTATGCTGCTGATGGAAGCGTTGGCGGCACAAAAAAACAAAGAAGCGCTCGTTCGCCGCTACGAGAAGTTCACGTCCACGCTGCGTGTGGAAATGGGCATCGCGCCGTCGGCGGAGGTTGCCGGTTTATTTGCCCGGCTGATGCTGTAGGAGACCGCTTGTGTGGAAAAAGAACCTTGTCGTACAAGGTTCTTTTTTTGTCGTTATTTATCATTTCGCCGTCATTGGGTGTACGTATAATGAGGGATGGCAGCTGTGCCAATATTTTTGATTTTTTTCGGGAGGCGTAATTCAGAATGTTTTTATTACGAAAGTTTACTTCATTAATGGTTCTGCTTAGTTTATTGGGTTCTTCCTTAAGCACGGCGGCAGCCGCTGAGACCAAGTCTGTTTCCGACTGGGAAGGCCATTGGGCGGCTACGCAAATTTCCGCCTGGCTGGACAAGGGGCTTGCCGGCGGTTATGAGGACGGCAGCTTTAAGCCGGATGCATCGATTACGCGTGCGGAGTTTATGGCTTTTGTAAACCGGGCGTTCGGTTTTACAGAGCAAGCTGATATCGCATTCCCGGATTTGACACGGACGGACTGGGCCTATGCGGATGTAGCGAAGGCCGTGCGGGCGGGTTATATTACAGGCTATGAAAATGGTGCGATTGGCGCCAATCTGCCGATCAGCCGCCAGGAGGTGGCGGTGATTGTCAGCCGTCTGCTCAAGCTGCAAGCGGCGGAGCCGGGTGCGGATGCTTCGTTTGGCGATGCCAGCGCGTTTGCCGGCTGGAGCGTGGCCGCGATTCAGGCTGTTGCGTCGGCGCACATCATGACGGGCTACGGAGAAAGCGGCCTGTTCAAGCCGGCGGCTCCAATTTCTCGTGCCGAAGCGGTCGTAACGCTGGATCGCGCCGTAGCAGCGCGGACGGTGACGTATGATCAGGCCGGTACATACGGCCCTGAAGCGGGAATCGAGACGATCGACAAGAACGTTACGGTCAATGCGCCGGGAATTACGCTGAAAAACATGGTCATCCGCGGCGACTTGCTGCTGGGTGAAGAAATCGGCGCAGGCGACGCTTACCTTGATAATGTCAAGGTAACAGGGAAGGTGACCGTACGCGGCGGCGGCGAGCACAGTATTCATTTTAATAACTCGGTGCTCGTTGATGTAATTATCGACAAGCAAACAGGTATGGGGACTGTGCGGATTGTTTCAGAAGGGGCGACTACGGTTGGGCTTGTCATTGTCAATTCGCCGGCGACGATTCAAAATACCGGCTCAGCTGGCTCGGGCTTCAGCACTGTCAACCTTAGCACGGCGTTACCAAGCGGTTCGAAGGTGACGCTGCAGGGAACCTTTGAAACGCTGAATATCAGCTCGACGCAAATTCAGGTTGATTTGCCGGAAGGCGGCATCAATAACGTAAATGTGAATTCAACGGCAACAGGCTCCTCCCTGAATCTGGGTCAAGGCACGCAAGTAAATTCCCTGATTTTGGACACGATAGTCAGCATGCTTGGTCCGGGGACGATTGTGGCGGCCAAAATCAATACGCCGGGCACGACTTTTGAGAATCCGCCGGCACAAACGTCAACGCCGATTCCATCGGCAACGCCAACACCGACAGCGATGCCGGGATCGCCGTCAGGCCCAGGGCCGAAGCCGACGCCGAAGCCAACGCCGAAGCCAACGACGACACCGACAGCGACGCCGACAGCGACGCCAACAGCGACGCCAACAGCGACGCCAACAGCGACGCCAACAGCGACGCCAACACCAACACCAACACCAACACCAACACCAACACCAACACCAACACCAACACCAACACCAACACCAACACCAACACCAACACCAACACCAACACCAACACCAACACCAACACCAACACCAACACCACATGCTCCGTCGGTTTCCGGGGTGTCGATCAGCGGAACCTATGTGGTTGGTCAAACGCTGACAGGAAGCTACGAGTATGAAGATTTGGACGGCGATGCCGAAAACGGGACGACGTATCAATGGTATCGTTCTGACGATTCAGATTATGCGAATCGCACAATGATTGCAGGAGCTACGGCCTTGACGTATGAATTGAAGACGGAGGATATCGGCAAGTATGTTTCTTTCGAAGTAACGCCGTGTAATCAGGGCACACCGGCCATCGGTGAAGCCGCCGAGCAGATCGCAGAAATGGCTGTGCACACGCTGCCTGTTCTGAGCATCGACGGATCGCTCTCGAATCATCTGCCAGTGGTTGTGGCCGATAATGTGATGATCGGGGATCAGGTATCGGTTTACGATACGAATGGCACTACGCTTCTCGGCTCGGGTGAAGCAGGCAGCTCGTCGCTCACAATTGCGCTCGATGCTTTAAGTCCGGGAACACACGAGCTCAGCGTCAAGGTCATCGATGAGTCGGAATCGATTAACGTTGTTTCACAAATCATGAGCTACACTGTTGATCCTGTGCAAATTGCTGCGGTTAACCAGCTGTCCGAGGGTGCAGGCCACATGGCGGTGCTGGATACGGCAGGTCAAGTGTACACATGGGGGGCGAACTGGAGTGGGGGAATCGGCGACGGAACGACGACGACGCATCCGGAACGGTTTGCTGTGCCGGGTCTGCCAAGCAATGTGATTGCGGTGCAGGCCGGTTTTGACCATACGCTTGCGCTGACAGCAGACGGTCATGTCTGGCAGTGGGGCCGCGGTGCAGGAAGAACGCCGGGT
>NZ_MYFO02000031.1 GCF_004514475.2 Paenibacillus athensensis
GACGATTACGTTCACCATCGATAAAACGGCGCCGGTCGTAAGCGGCGTAACGGACAGCGGCTTGTACAATACGAACCAGACGCCGACGTTCAACGAAGGCACAGCGACACTGGACGGCTCGGCCTTCTCGAGCGGCAGCACAGTGAGCGCGGAGGGCGCGCATACGCTGATCGTGACCGATGCAGCGGGCAATGTGACGACGGTCAACTTCACGATTGACAAAACCGGCCCGACGGTAACGGGAGCAGCCGACTTGGGTAACTACAACACGGATCGTACCCTCACAATCAGCGACGGCACAGCGACGCTGGACGGCTCAGCGTTTACGAGCGGCAGCACAGTAAGTGCGGAAGGCTCGCATACGTTGATTGCCACGGATGCAGCAGGCAACACGACGACGATTACGTTCACCATCGATAAAACGGCGCCGGTCGTAAGCGGCGTAACGGACAGCGGCTTGTACAATACGAACCAGACGCCGACGTTCAACGAAGGCACAGCGACACTGGACGGCTCGGCCTTCACGAGCGGCAGCACAGTGAGCGCAGAGGGCGCGCATACGCTGATCGTCACCGATACAGCGGGTAATGTGACAACGGTCAACTTCACGATTGACAAAACCGGCCCGACAGTAACGGGAGCAGCCGACGGGGGCAGCTACAACACAAACCGTACGCTCACCTTGAGCGACGGCACAGCGACGCTGGACGGCTCAGCGTTTACGAGCGGCAGCACCGTGAGTGCGGAAGGCTCGCATACACTGATTGCCACGGACGCAGCAGGCAACACGACGACGATTACGTTCACCATCGATAAAACGGCGCCGGTCGTAAGCGGCGTAACGGACAGCGGCTTGTACAATACGAACCAGACGCCGACGTTCAACGAAGGCACAGCGACACTGGACGGCTCGGCCTTCTCGAGCGGCAGCACAGTGAGCGCGGAGGGCGCGCATACGCTGATCGTGACCGAT
>NZ_MYFO02000032.1 GCF_004514475.2 Paenibacillus athensensis
AAGCCTTTCATGCAACAATCCATTGTTGCACGCGTTTGGTGATGATGGCGGAGGGGAACCACACGTTCCCATCTCGAACACGACCGTTAAGCCCTCCAGCGTCGATGGTACTTGAACCGCAGGGTTCCGGGAGAGTAGAACGTTGCCAAGCGAGCCCACTGCGGTGGGTTTTTATTATGAATACCAAGGGCCCTTAGCTCAGCTGGTTAGAGCGCACCCCTGATAAGGGTGAGGTCGGTGGTTCGAGTCCACTAGGGCCCACCAAATATACCCCAAAAAGTGAAGCGAAGCTTCGAGGATTATTCCGATTACTTTTCGGGGGCCCCAGAACACTGTGGGCAATAAATGAGGGGCCATAGCTCAGCTGGGAGAGCGCCTGCCTTGCAAGCAGGAGGTCAGCGGTTCGATCCCGCTTGGCTCCACCAAAAAACGACTTGAAAAGAGTCGGACAGATGTGATAAGATACGTGTTGCCGCGTTGGGCGTCGGAAGATGTCGAAGAGGCGGTAAGCGAATCGAAAGCTGACGAATCCTTGGGATTCGCAGCGTGTTCCTTGAAAACTAGATAACGAAACAAGAAGTACAAAACGCGTGATTTAACTTAGAAATCCACTCGTCGCTTGTGCAAACAAGTGAGAGATGTGTTCCTAAGTAGTGAGACGTTTGTGCTGTAAACTCCCTGCCAAGCAGTGAGAGTTTGCAAAGCAAACTCCCTATATTAGGTTAAGCTAGAAAGAGCACACGGAGGATGCCTAGGCGCTAGGAGCCGAAGAAGGACGTGGCGAACGACGAAATGCCTCGGGGAGCCGTAAGCAGGCTTCGATCCGGGGATGTCCGAATGGGGGAACCCGGCTGTGGTAATGCGCAGTCACCTTGTAGTGAATACATAGCTGCAATGGAGGCATACCCAGGGAACTGAAACATCTAAGTACCTGGAGGAAAAGAAAACAAAAGTGATTCCGTCAGTAGC
>NZ_MYFO02000033.1 GCF_004514475.2 Paenibacillus athensensis
CTGGCAACGCGCGGCCGCCCGAACCACCGTCGCCCAGCATGCCGTTCCCGCCGTCGCCCCACGTCCAGACCGAGCCGTCGGATTTCAGCGCAATTGTCGTATTGCCTCCGCCGCCCGTTATCGCGATGACATCGCTCAGTCCGCTAATAACCGTTGGCGTGCTTGTGTTGTTTCCATTTCCAAGACCCAGCTGTCCGTCTCCGTTATAACCCCACGCATACACCTGACCATTGCTGTCGATGGCAAACGTGTTGTAATCGCCCGCGCTGATCAATGTGATGCCCGACAATCCCGGCACCTCGACTACTGTCGTTACCGCATCGGAGGTCGTACCGTCTCCGATTTGTCCCATCTGGTTAAAGCCCCATGTGTAAACTTTGCCGGCATCGCTCAACGCAACGCCATGCATGTTGCCCATATGCATCGAAACGATGTGGCTCAAGCCCTGTACCTGAACAGGCGTGCTGCTGTTCGCAGTCGTGCCGTCGCCGAGCTGGCCGTTCGTATTGAGGCCCCACGCCCAGACCGTGCCGTCCGTTTTCAGAGCATAGGATGACGAGTAGCGCCCTTGCACAGCGATCACATGATCCAGCCCCGCCACCTGATGGGGAATCTCATACTGGTCCCACGTCCAGACGGTGCCATCGCTTTTCAGTACAAGCGACAGCGTTCCGCCTTCGGCCGAAATCGCCACCACATGATCCACTCCGTTAACAAGACCCGGCGTTCTTCCTGCACCGCGGCCCCACTGCCAGACATGACCGTCTGCTGTCAGCGCAAGCGTATGGTCAAAACCGGCCTGCACCGCAATCACATTGCTTGGCAGACCCGGCACAGCAAACCGTTCCGGATGCGTCGTCGTCGTTCCGTCGCCGATTCCCCCACTCCAGTTCGCCCCCCATGTGTACACTTGACCTGCCGTATCCAGCACCGCCATGTGGCCTGCACCCTCGGACAGCTGGTTAAC
>NZ_MYFO02000034.1 GCF_004514475.2 Paenibacillus athensensis
ATCCGTATTCAACGCTCCCCTACCCAACATTGCTGCTGCCATAGCTTCGGTGGCGTATTTAGCCCCGTTACATTTTCGGCGCAGAGTCACTCGACCAGTGAGCTATTACGCACTCTTTCAATGGTGGCTGCTTCTAAGCCAACATCCTGGTTGTCTGTGCAACTCCACATCCTTTCCCACTTAACACGCACTGGGGGACCTTAGCTGATGGTCTGGGCTGTTTCCCTTTTGACAATGGATCTTAGCACTCACTGTCTGACTCCCGGACTACAGTTTGTGGCATTCAGAGTTTGACTGGACTTGGTAACCCTTGGCGGGCCCCGCACCCAATCAGTGCTTTACCTCCACAACTGAACATCCGAGGCTAGCCCTAAAGCTATTTCGGGGAGAACCAGCTATCTCCGAGTTCGATTGGAATTTCTCCGCTACCCCCACCTCATCCCCGAATTTTTCAACATTCGTGGGTTCGGGCCTCCAGTGAGTGTTACCTCACCTTCACCCTGGGCAGGGGTAGATCACACGGTTTCGGGTCTACGCCTACATACTCATTCGCCCTATTCAGACTCGCTTTCGCTGCGGCTCCGTCTCTTCGACTTAACCTCGCATGCAAACGTAACTCGCCGGTTCATTCTACAAAAGGCACGCCATCACCCATGAACGGGCTCTGACTTTTTGTAAGCACACGGTTTCAGGTTCTGTTTCACTCCGCTTCCGCGGTGCTTTTCACCTTTCCCTCACGGTACTGCTTCACTATCGGTCGCTAGGGAGTATTTAGCCTTGGCAGATGGTCCTGCCGGATTCCGACGGGGTTTCACGTGTCCCGCCGTACTCAGGATCCCTCTAGGCTTGCGCTTGTTTTTGGCTACGGGGCTGTTACCCTCTTTGCCGAGCCTTTCCAGACTTCTTCACC
>NZ_MYFO02000035.1 GCF_004514475.2 Paenibacillus athensensis
ACCCGGCGTTCTTCCTGCACCGCGGCCCCACTGCCAGACATGACCGTCTGCTGTCAGCGCAAGCGTATGGTCAAAACCGGCCTGCACCGCAATCACATTGCTTGGCAGACCCGGCACAGCAAACCGTTCCGGATGCGTCGTCGTCGTTCCGTCGCCGATTCCCCCACTCCAGTTCGCCCCCCATGTGTACACTTGACCTGCCGTATCCAGCACCGCCATGTGGCCTGCACCCTCGGACAGCTGGTTAACTGCTTCGATCTGCACAGGGCCAACCGTGTAGCTCAGAACCGGCGAATCATGGATTTCGGCCGGATTCCCTCTTTCTGCCTTTACCCGAATTGCATACGTCCCCACGTTAAGCATGTCGGAAGCAAATGTCAACGTTGAACCTGTCGCCGTACCTGTTGCGAGAATTGTTTCGCCAGCACCGTTCAAATCGCCGTAAACCGTTACCTGCTGACCTGCAATCAAATTGCTGATGGAAAATATAGGAAACCGCTTCGATAGCGTGCCGTCTACAGAAACAACCGGCGTACCTGGCATAAGACTAAAACCGTCCACCTTCTCTGGCAACGCGCGGCCGCCCGAACCACCGTCGCCCAGCATGCCGTTCCCGCCGTCGCCCCACGTCCAGACCGAGCCGTCGGATTTCAGCGCAATTGTCGTATTGCCTCCGCCGCCCGTTATCGCGATGACATCGCTCAGTCCGCTAATAACCGTTGGCGTGCTTGTGTTGTTTCCATTTCCAAGACCCAGCTGTCCGTCTCCGTTATAACCCCACGCATACACCTGACCATTGCTGTCGATGGCAAACG
>NZ_MYFO02000036.1 GCF_004514475.2 Paenibacillus athensensis
AGGTGACTGCGCATTACCACAGCCGGGTTCCCCCATTCGGACATCCCCGGATCGAAGCCTGCTTACGGCTCCCCGAGGCATTTCGTCGTTCGCCACGTCCTTCTTCGGCTCCTAGCGCCTAGGCATCCTCCGTGTGCTCTTTCTAGCTTAACCTAATATAGGGAGTTTGCTTTGCAAACTCTCACTGCTTGGCAGGGAGTTTACAGCACAAACGTCTCACTACTCAGGAAACACACTTCATCATTCGTTTGCACAAATGGTGAGTTGGATTTCTAAGTTAAATCACGCGTTTGTTACTTCTTGTTTCGTTATCTAGTTTTCAAGGAACAACAGATGGTTAACCTTATTTCATATCCCTGTTAAGGGATATGGTGGAGCCAAGCGGGATCGAACCGCTGACCTCCTGCTTGCAAGGCAGGCGCTCTCCCAGCTGAGCTATGGCCCCATAAGGCAAGCTCCATCAAAACTGAACAAATGAAATGAACGATCAGAATGTGTGCGCAAGGCACTTGACTGGTTCTTCGCAGAACCGAGTCTCCATAGAAAGGAGGTGATCCAGCCGCACCTTCCGATACGGCTACCTTGTTACGACTTCACCCCAATCATCTACCCCACCTTCGGCGGCTGGCCCCCTTGCGGGTTACCCCACCGACTTCGGGTGTTGTAAACTCTCGTGGTGTGACGGGCGGTGTGTACAAGACCCGGGAACGTATTCACCGCGGCATGCTGATCCGCGATTACTAGCAATTCCGACTTC
>NZ_MYFO02000038.1 GCF_004514475.2 Paenibacillus athensensis
CCCAGCGCGGCAACACGTATCTTATCACATCTGTCCGACTCTTTTCAAGTCGTTTTTTGGTGGAGCCAAGCGGGATCGAACCGCTGACCTCCTGCTTGCAAGGCAGGCGCTCTCCCAGCTGAGCTATGGCCCCTCATTTATTGCCCACAGTGTTCTGGGGCCCCCGAAAAGTAATCGGAATAATCCTCGAAGCTTCGCTTCACTTTTTGGGGTATATTGGTGGGCCCTAGTGGACTCGAACCACCGACCTCACCCTTATCAGGGGTGCGCTCTAACCAGCTGAGCTAAGGGCCCTTGGTATTCATAATAAAAACCCACCGCAGTGGGCTCGCTTGGCAACGTTCTACTCTCCCAGAACCCTGCGGTTCAAGTACCATCGACGCTGGAGGGCTTAACGGTCGTGTTCGAGATGGGAACGTGTGGTTCCCCTCCGCCATCATCACCAAACGCGTGCAACAATGGATTGTTGCATGAAAGGCTTGCCCTTTCAAAACTGAACACGAGTGAAGGAAGCTTGACTGGTTCTTCGCAGAACCGAGTCTCCATAGAAAGGAGGTGATCCAGCCGCACCTTCCGATACGGCTACCTTGTTACGACTTCACCCCAATCATCTACCCCACCTTCGGCGGCTGGCCCCCTTGCGGGTTACCCCACCGACTTCGGGTGTTGTAAACTCTCGTGGTGTGACGGGCGGTGTGTACAAGACCCGGGAACGTATTCACCGCGGC
>NZ_MYFO02000039.1 GCF_004514475.2 Paenibacillus athensensis
TCGCTGTGGAAATCGTCACTGTGACGGCGCTCGTATACGTCGCGCTAGGGTCCGGCGAGAACGTTGGCGTCGCTACGCTGGCTTGACTGCCTACTGTGTAGCTGTACCAGGCCGTGTCGGCTGCCGCTCCGTTGAAATACGTAAAGCTGTAGTTAATCACATTGCCCGCAGCAACCGTCATCGTTTGCTCGTAACGGGACTGCGCGGCATTGTACGTCGTTCTGACGTTTTGCTGTGCGCCTGAATTAACGTTGTAGTGAATGTCTACCCACGACATGCCCGAGCTTGGCTTGTACCAAGCGACTGCCGTCGTTCCCGATACGTCTACGCCATGATCCAGTCCCGGATCTGTCGGAGGCGGTGTGCAGTTGCTGCTGCAAATCGCGTAGGCGGCGCTGGCTACCGCCGACGGGGTCATGCCGGCTTTGACGGCAATCGCTTTGACCGTAGCGGACTGCGAGAGCGCGAAACCGCTTGTGTACTTCGTCGAGGATGTTGTCGGCGCGCTGCCGTCGGTCGTGTAGTAAATGTCCGCGCCGCTTGTCGCTGTGGAAATCGTCACTGTGACGGCGCTCGTATACGTCGCGCTAGGGTCCGGCGAGAACGTTGGCGTCGCTACGCTGGCTTGACTGCCTACTGTGTAGCTGTACCAGGCCGTGTCGGCTGCCGCTCCGTTGAAATACGTAAAGCTGTAGTTAATCACATTGCCC
>NZ_MYFO02000040.1 GCF_004514475.2 Paenibacillus athensensis
GCTACTGACGGAATCACTTTTGTTTTCTTTTCCTCCAGGTACTTAGATGTTTCAGTTCCCTGGGTATGCCTCCATTGTAGCTATGTATTCACTACAAGGTGACTGCGCATTACCACAGCCGGGTTCCCCCATTCGGACATCCCCGGATCGAAGCCTGCTTACGGCTCCCCGAGGCATTTCGTCGTTCGCCACGTCCTTCTTCGGCTCCTAGCGCCTAGGCATCCTCCGTGTGCTCTTTCTAGCTTAACCGCTAGAAATTACATCTCGCATTTGTTTGCACAAATGGTGAGTTGGATTTCTAAGTTAAATCACGCGTTTGTTACTTCTTGTTTCGTTATCTAGTTTTCAAGGAACACGCTGCGAAACCCAAGGATTCGTCAGCTCTCGATTCGCTTACCGCCTCTTCGACATCTTCCGACGCCCAGCGCGGCAACACGTATCTTATCACATCTGTCCGACTCTTTTCAAGTCGTTTTTTGGTGGAGCCAAGCGGGATCGAACCGCTGACCTCCTGCTTGCAAGGCAGGCGCTCTCCCAGCTGAGCTATGGCCCCTCATTTATTGCCCACAGTGTTCTGGGGCCCCCGAAAAGTAATCGGAATAATCCTCGAAGCTTCGCTTCACTTTTTGGGGTATATTGGTGGGCCCTAGTGGACTCGAACCACCGACC
>NZ_MYFO02000005.1 GCF_004514475.2 Paenibacillus athensensis
AGCTTTTTTGCTACGCTAAAGAAAGAGAAGCTGTACAAGATCCGCACGGAGCGCTATCCGATGGCCGCGATGAAATCGATCATCTTCCGATATATTATGGTCTACTACAACAGGCGACGGATCTATACCTCTAATCCAGGTGGCTGGCCCCCCGCCATTTATCGCGAAAGAATGCTGTCAATGGCAGCGTAGAAACGAGATTTCTCTATGAGTGTGTTTTCAAACTGCACTTTTGTTGACAACTCCAATCTCCGATGAGGTCGAATGCTTTATTCCTAGCCTGCTCGTATGTTTTAACACTAGGGAGAATAACCTCACCGCACTTCGAGTTATGCACCCAAATCCCAAGGTCACTCACAAAATACGTATGGAACTCATCCACAGTCATGTTGTAAACCGTGACGTTCTTATGCTCCAGTTCGATACTCTCTACCTTGAGTGTATTGCCATCACTCTGAACAAGCAAGTCCCCGACTTTGAGGTCCTTAACGAATGTCCATCCCTTGCCTTCCACATAGAACGGATGGTTATAGGTCGATTCAATCGTCTGACCACCCACCTGGATGTTGTAAATCTCATCCGTCTCATGGTTAAACGTAGCCGTAACCTCTTTGTACGCTACCTCGCCAGTCTCTTCATTCTTCGAGAGAACCTTATCTCCGACTTGGATATCTTCGATATTCTTCTCCCCTTCGTTAGTTAGAACCTTGATTCAGGGAATAAAGAAGGTGGCCACTGTATTCAGCTACCACCATTGTATCATTAGCTTGCCGCTCGTTCAGGTATAGCGTCAAGTCGGTATTCGGTTTTGTTCTTCAACATGCTGTATAGAATGGTAACAAGTCTTCTCATAATGCAGATGATTGCCTGCTTCTTCTTTTTGCCTTCGCCCAATCGTTTCTCGTAGTATTCACGGAAGATAGGATTGAGCGGCTTACTTGAAGTTCTAGCGGTATGCACTTGCCTTACTGCTAGCCCCCACAGAATCTTGTTCAACACTCGATTTCCTTGCCGTTGGTTACGGTCTTTACCTCTGCCGCCGCTGCTCATTTGGCTTGGTGTAAGCCCTGCATACTTGGCTAACTTGTCAGCACTCGTAAAACGGCTTATGTCTCCGATTTCAGCCACGATAGCCGAAGCTGTAACGTCATCAATACCAGTGAAGGTATTCAGCTTGAAGTCTAGCTTCTGCATGATGTGACGGATGTTGTCCTCCACATCGTTCATCTCACGTTGAACGTCACGAATTTGGTTTACATGACTACGGACAAGGAAATCACGATACTCCTGTCCGTTCCGCTTCGTATTTCCATCAGCTTGAACACTCTCAAGGATAAGAGCAGCTTTCTTAGTCGAACATACATTGCGGCTGTTCTTCCGTAAGAACTCCGCCAATGCTTCTATGGTCACGCCCTCCAATAGATACGGTGAAGGGTACTCATGCCATACAGCTAGTGCTGTTTGACCATCCACTTCACAGAAGAACTTGCTGTAGCTTGGATAGTTATAGCTTAACTGCGTGTGAAGTTGATTTTTGAGCATGACAAGCGTATCACGCAAGCTGTACCGCCGCATGACTAGCTGCTTTAGAATCCAGTAATCATCTTGTGGGTGGGCATTCGGCAACCTGTCCAGTTCATCCAGTAACAGCTTGGCAATGTTCTCTGCATCCCAACTGTCATGCTTCTCTGTCATTGCATAGCTTTTACGCTTCCAGTTAGATAGAGCGGCATTAACCTCTTTGACAAGGAAATGATTCTCAACAAGGTAAGCGGCTAACTATGCCAGTCCGATTACGCCTTAGAGAAATCCTAGAACAGCGGAACATTAGTCAACGGGAACTTGCACGAAGAATGAATATCCGCTCAAGCACAGTAAGCCACCTTTGCTCCGATAAGGTTAATGCAGCTTACTTCGATACATTGGAGCAAATTTGCAAAACACTCGACATTCAGCTTCATGAACTCATAGTCATGGAGGATGAGTAATACTAAAGTGCAACTGGTACTTTGCTCACCACGCCGCCCAGTATGGCACAAGGTATCGTTATGACATCCTCCCATTGCTCTTCCGCCACTCTATCGAAATCCAATGTAGGACGTTGCCGCACTTGCTTCTCGATTTCCCTGCGGTAATACCCCGTTACTTGTTTCTGTTCCAGTTCGCCGCTCATCAATCCATTGACTCTTTGTTGCAGTTTCGGTTTCATCCGCTCAAGTCCAACGACTTGGGAACACAGATAAAGCCTATTGAATTGGGGCGGAAACTGGACTAGAACGCTCATCGGGATTTTCTCATCAGGCTTATACACGATTTCAAACCTCGTTAATTCGCCTTCAATTCTCACTCCTTGCCTTTGCAGCAATTCAACCTTCTTGTCATACACTCGGCAGTATCCTGCTACTTGCCGCTGATGACTTTTATTGGAGTAAAACGTCCCCTTCCTTTTCTTCATGTTCCGCCCAGTCAACGATAGGACGAACAATTCAGATAAGAGCAACGGGATGTCGAACGCTACATCAGAGCGAACATAAAGAATCTCTGTTGCATGATTCCCAATCACTGAAATCCATGACTGGAAGTGAACCAAAGAGTCAGGAGGACATTCTAGCCGAAGCGTATGCTTCCTTGCCATTCGAGCATAAACTAACTGATACGAAAGATACGCCCAATGCTTCCCCTCCCTGACTCGTACACGGTACTTAAATCCCTTGTCCTTAACATAAAACGCAGCGTTGTAGTAATCACAAAGCCGTTGACGAAGTGGATTGAAGAACGTCCAATGCACGTTCGTAAAGTCCACTACTATACGGTCAATCGAAACCTTTACTTCTTCCATGCTTAGCCCCCTGCGGAAATTTTTTAACGAATTTCCGTCTATAATTAGAGGGCAAGGCGGCTAGCCTTCACGTTGCCTTACCTGTATATGTAAACTGCTCGTCAGCAGGGTTCTTTCTTTCGCCGTAACAATCGCTGTAAAGGTCAGTTCCGTTGCGGACAATATCAAAATCCCACATTTTCCGCCGCTACTATGAATTGTCGTGCTATCCATCCAAAAAGATTCGACTTCTGACCTTTCCACCCTCTTTATCGGGACAGGGTATTGTACAGTTGCGGCTCATATTAGAAAAACCGCAAGAGAGCGAAGATAATAAAATACAGGTCAATCATGGTAGTATCTGACCATAATCAACCTGTTTGATGTAACGGTATAGCGTTATTTAGGTAACATTTGTCAAGCTAAGTGTGCGTACAAAGAGATTGCGGAATTTCTTGTACTGATCTTACGAGGGTTATACCTTATTTGATTCAGCCGCCCGATTCATTCGGCACTGGGTGGGGGCTAAAAGAAAGACCTTGAGGAATGGAAACCTCAAGGCAACAAGTGAACTTATATCATGTATTTCAATTCGTCAACACTCAAGTTATTAATAATAAAACCCGAGAGAAAATCTTGCTCATCTAGCAACACATCTAACACATCATTTACCTTCAATTTATTTTGAATTTTACTTTTGGCTAAACATACACACAGATTTAATTCTAAAATAAAGATGTTTACTCCAACAGACTCATCATAGTAATATTCATGCTTCTTCCAAATGTCTGTAGAAAAGGTGGGGTATCCTTTTGAAGCTAAAATATCTAAATGAATTTCCCTATCCTGTTTCTTAATATCACTTTTCTTAATAAAAACTGTAATTTCTTTTAACAAACCTGTCGCTGAGTCTAATGAAATGTCCATAGGTGGGAAATCCCCAAAATCGCAACGCCAATGAACAGGTCTCGAATCAAAGTGTAGAGAATCGCCCTTTATCTCAAGATTAAATAAAATCAGGTCTTCACTTACTTTTTCGAAATATTTATACCCTCGTGAGTCTAATTGATATAACTTAGATAATTTTATACTCATCCAATTCCTCCTACTTCATCAATGCGTGATAGATAACTCCAGTTTCACCATTTATCCCAATTTCCCAACCACCAACAAAGAGCCTATTATCACCATGCTTAAGTTCTTGCTTCGCAGCTAACTTTGCAGCATTCATAAAACTTTCCATAATTTCGTTTTCTGAAAGTAGCCCTCCACCTGCTTTATTAGCAGAAGTCACAAACTCACCCATATGCTTGGTTGCATTGCCTCCTACCCAAACTTCTTTCCCATTTACCTTAAGTCCATTAATTACGAATGATCTAGGAATATTTGTCCCATCAATAACTGGTTGAGTACCTTTAATTGCACTCCAGTTAAAACAACTCGTATTATGAACCCAAATCCCAAGGTCACTAACAAAGTACGTATGGAACTCATCAACCGTCATGTTGTAAACTGTTACGTGCTTATGCAGCAGTTCGATGCTCTCAATCTTGAGTGTATTCCCATCACTCTGTACAAGCAAGTCTCCAACCTTGAGGTCTTTAACAAACGTCCATCCCTTGCCTTCCACATAGAACGGATGGTTGAAAGTTGATTCAATTGTCAGACCGCCCACATGAATCTTGTAAATTTCATCCGTCTCATGGTTGAAAGTAGCCGTAACCTCTTTGTATCCAACCTCACCAGTTGCCTCATCCTTCGAGAGAACCTTATCTCCGACCTCAATGTCTTCAATATTCTTCTCCCCTTCGTCTGTGAGCACCTTCGTTCCTGCGGCAAAACAATTACAGGCTTCCAATAATTTTTTCACGGCTTTAAAACCTTTAGAAACGCTTTTACCTAACAATTTTGCACCCTTGGCTATAACCTTACCCTCAGGAAGTAAGCCGACTGCCGAAATAGCTCGATCTCCAGGTGATAGTTCTTCTTTAGTAATAGGATTTCTACCAGTAATTACCTCAGAAGCTGCTTTTGCACTACCTACTACCGGAATGAAGTCAATAATACAATCTGTCTTTTGATCCCTGCTACTAAAACCGCAATGGCCCGAAGGATCGACTTTGATTAATGGATTATTTTCTACATACGAGTACTGATTAAGCGTAAGCGGATCTTGAATTTCTCCCTGATACGTATCCTCGTTCATAAATCTCTTGATTTCCGGATTGTAATACCGCGCCCGCATGTACAACAACCCGTTATCATCGGTCATGATCCCATCTCGGCCGTCAAAAAGAAACGGATTAGTCGTATCTCCTTGCCGCAGCGTCAGTTCGCCAAATGAATCATAAGCATAGCGATCGGTTACCGCGCCTTCGATATTGCTTAATGCCATAGTATTGCCGTTCGAGTTGAAATGGTAAAGCTTGTACGAACCATCAGCCCCCAACTGACTAATAAGCTCAAGTCCATATACATAATACGTTTGCGGCTGATTGGAGCTATTTGTCTCCATAATCACATTGCTTAGCAGACTATCAACAACAAAACGTGTTTCTACTCCGGCGTACCGGCGAGAAATCCGATTGCCTTCCGCATCATAATCGTAGCTGAAACCACCGGCTGCAATCAATTGATTTCGGGCATCGTATTCAAAAGCTTGTATAGAACCCTGCAAGGGGCCGTGCAGCAGGTTGCCGTTCGCATCGAAGCTGGTTTCGTTTCCATTAAAGGTAGCCAGTCGATTATCGGCTCCATAGGTCATGGTGTCTTGAGCTACTGGAAACATCTGTTGTTCGATATCGCTTTGCTGTTCCGACAAATTACCATTCGCATCATAGCTGAGCGTATTACGCTGAATGACCGTACCGTCGGCTGCCAAATCCTGCAATCCAGTCAATTGACCGACTGCATCATAGGAGCGGGTTTCCACAGAGCCGTCCGGTCGTGTAATTTTCACCAATAAACCTTGGCTATCGTACTCATAGTGCGTTTGGTGTTGCTGCCAATCTTCCACCTGCACTAGTTGATTTGCTTCATCGTACGTATAACTGACGATTTTATTCCCCGGGTATACAATAGAAATCAAATTTCCTGCTTCATCATACGTGTATTGCACCAAATTACCATAAACGTCTGTCGATGAAGTTAATCGATCCAGTTCATCATACGTTCTTATTGTGCTGCGCGAGTCCCCGGCTTGCGATCGGGTCTCGGTAATCTGCGTAACGTTATTGTTGCTATCATACGAATAGGAAAACTCGCGTTCTGCATCCTGGGCATTTGAGCCGGCATAAGCTAAGCTGCACCACTTACAACGTATACATCTTCCAAATTACTAGAACCGATTGGACCGCCGAATCTTTTTTACTGGCAGCCAAGCCATTTTCGACTGTCCCCGTGTAGCCAAAAAAATGCACCCCCGAACGGCCGTCGGATAAACCTGGGGTTTATTCGATGGCCATTTTAAAGAGTGCACTTCACGAAACTGATCAAAATTTTAGCAGAAAGGCAGGAATACTGGCAGCAACATCCTGCACTGTATCCTTCACGATTCCCTTCATGATAAGCATTTAATTATAAACGTTAAATTCTCTGACGGACCACCAGTTGGTACCCGTGCCGGTCTGCACAACCTTGATGTAGCGTGCAGTCGTCTGAGCCACGTTGATCGTGATCAACGGAGCTGTGCCCGTGCCGCTGGCAATCGCGCTCCCCCAATTCGTACCGTCATCGGAGACGAACACCTGATAGCCGCGGGCATAATCGTTATTGCTGCCGGTGCAATCGAGCGTCAGCTTGTTAAAGGTTTTCGGCTTATTCATATCAACGATGACATATTGACCGGGAACCATGTCCTTGCCCGATGTCCAGCGAGTGGACATACTGCCGTCAAGCATGTTCGCCGGTGTGCTGTTCACAGGGGAGGTCGTCGCTGTCCAGCCTGTACGATCCAACGCCGAACCGGACGGCGCTTTGGTGTAGGCGCGGACGTAGTCGACGTACATTTTTTGCGGCAAAACCGTGTCATCGGGACTGGTCTTGCCGGTAAATGGCGTGTTCGGCCCGCCAATCGCAAAATTAAGAATCATATAAAAATTCTGGTCAAACGGGGCCGGATACGACGCGGACGGCGTAAACCAGCCCGTTTTCGTCGAAAATAACACATCATCCACGTACCAGCGAATGGCTCCCGACTCCCATTCTACGGCAAAGGTATGGTACGCGTCGGCAAACGACTGTCCGCTTGGCAACAGGTAGCTGCCGCCCGAAGACGAGTTGTTCGGCCAATCGTTACCGTAATGGATCGTGCCGGACACTTTATTCATCTGGTCGCCGCGGTTTTCCATAATATCGATTTCGCCGCTTTTCGGCCAGCCGCCGTACACGCCATCCGTCGACAGCATCCAAATCGCCGGCCACATGCCTCTGCCTTGAGGCAGCTTGGCGCGAATTTCGAAGCGACCGTATTTCCAGTCCCCTTTGTTTTTGGAAATCAGCTTGGCCGACGTGTAGGATTGACCGCTATAACTTTCTTTTTTCGCTGCGATGACGAGCGAACCGTTCTCCTGATAGGAATTGTCTCTGCGGCTCGTGTAGTATTGCAGCTCGCTGTTGCCGAAGCCGCCGCCCTGATCAATCAGGGTCCATTTCGTGGAATCCGGCGCCGAGCCGTTCGTTCCATTGAACTCATCGGACCAGACAAGCTGCCAGTTGTCGGCAGGCGTAGCCGAAGCGGTATAGGCGGGAAGCAGCGTTAATGTCAAAAGAAACAGGAGGGCAATCGAAATGTTTTTTTTCATCGTTGTACACCGTCACTTTCTTCTGTTGGAGTTAAATCGAGTTTCATTGTAGTCGTTGGAGCCTCCGCACCAGATTAGGTTTGTCCCTTCTCCAAGCACCTCCTTTTATGTTCGCGATGGAGCAACGTCGGTTTGCAGGAATGAAGAGCGTTCACTACAAACATCCAGACAGGGAATGCAATCCGCGTATTTTGGGGGCAGTTGCTTTGGTAACGCTTTCAATCTTGTGCGATAAGATTGCAAGACCGGATTGTAGCAAGCTTCTCCTCGATAATTTCCTCCTTGTTGACGTCCTCATTGGGTATTGTAATCAATATTGAAAAACCGTTTAAGAAACGAAAATGATTTTTTTGGAATATTCTTTACTAGATTTGGCTGTGCAAAATACATCTGCGTACCGCCTCCCAATCAAACAAAAAAACCATCGGGACTCTCCCCCATGGCAGCAGCTTGCAATTTTTCACTTGTATACACCGTCTTACAATTATATGATACGTACTTCCCGCCCTAGTTCCCCAACGTCAACAACTTCCCGAGCGTCACATCGATCTCCCGATACCGATACGACGGCAACACATGCAGCGCAGTCTCTCCCGTACCTCCGCCGAGCGCAATCAACAGGTCGTTATCGTAAACGGAAACCACATAACCGGCAGTCGCTGCCGCCTGAACCATGCCCTCGTCAAGTCCACACGATTCGCATTCCTTCGCATACGCCTGTATAAATCCCGACAGTTGCTCCTCTGTAGGAGCCTCATTTACAAAAGCCAACTTCATCTTCATCCCGCCTTTCGCTTCATGACCTCTATATATAATTATACATATTAATGAATAAATATTCAATTTATTTTCAAAAAATCTTTCCGTTCCTTTCTCTGCGAATCGTCTCAGGGAGCATCCCGCATCACCCTGAACGCTAAAAACGCCAGCAACCGGCAGCGAATCCACATCCGCTCGGTTGCTGGCGCTGTGCTGCGCAAGCTTATTTGGGTCAAAAAATATCCATGCTCAAATACCGTTCGCCCGTATCCGGGGCAATGCACAGCACCCGCTTGCCCGCTCCAAGTCGACGCGCGACCTGCAAGCCCGTCCATACCGAAGCGCCTGCAGACGGGCCAACGAGAATGCCCTCGCGTGCCGCCAGCTCGCGCATCGTCCGCAGCGCATCTTCGTCCGCAACCTGAACGATGGCGTCATAGACGCTCGTGTTCAAAATCGCCGGAACAAAGCCTGGACTCGTCCCGACCAGCTTATGCGGTCCCGGCTGGCCGCCCGACAGTACCGGCGAGCCCTGCGGCTCGACAACGTACACGGCAAGCTCCGGCAGCGCCGCGCGCAGTACCTCGCCCGTTCCGGTAATCGTACCGCCCGTTCCGGCTGTCGCTACAAACGCGTCGAGCCTTCCATCCGTCTGCTCAAGGATTTCCAACGCCGTCGTCTCCCGATGCACCTGCGGATTGGCCGGATTCTCGAACTGCTGCGGGATAAAGCTGCCCGGTAGCCCCGCCGCCAGTTCCTGCGCCTTGCGGATCGCTCCTGGCATCCGTTCGGCTGCCGGCGTCAGCACGACCTCAGCACCATACGCCTTGAGCAGATTGATCCGCTCCTTGGTCATATTGTCCGGCATCACCAGAATCGCGCGGTAGCCTTTGGCCGCGGCATTCATCGCCAGTCCGATGCCCGTATTGCCGCTCGTCGGCTCGATAATCGTCGCGCCCGGACGCAGCAGCCCGTCGCGCTCCGCTTGCTCGATCATGAACCACGCTGCACGATCCTTCACGCTACCGCTCGGATTGAACCGCTCCAGCTTGACATACAGCTCCGCGTCGCCGGGCTGCACCAATCGATTGACCCGAACCGCAGGCGTGCCGCCAATCAGCTCCGTTATATTGTTTACCATCCTCCGCTGCGTCATCGCCTTCAGCCACTCCCTTGTCCGCACATGAATTCCTCCTTCATTGTAGCGGGCTGAGCGGTATTGTCAAGCTCGATGCGCCGCCTTCAGCTGCTTGCGGATGAACAGCCAGCTGACCAGCGGCGAGCTGCCGATTACGAGCATTAACGTGCTGATGACCTTAGGCTGCGTGCTCCACGACACGACAGCAATAAATAACAGCGCTCCCACCACCCTGCCGGCGTTTAATCCCAGCTCGCGCAATACGACGTACTCCTCTCGTTGTCGGGCGCTTTCGGCATCCGAACCGATCAAATCAAAGACCGCCGACACCATTGGAATGGTATATAGCGGAAATACCAGCGCCACCGTCACGCCGAAAATCAACAACGTCACATAGCTCACCTGCCAGAAAAAAGGCACAATAACCGCAACCATCAGCCCCGCCCCTACCAGCATCGCCCACAGTCGAAAGCGCGGCTTTATATAGCGTCCTACCGCCCAGTAGCTGACCAATCCTACAGACGACGTCACCAGCGTAAAATTACCGAGCCTACCTTCGCTTTGCGTCGCCAAATAAACAAGCAAACCGATCATAAAGCCAAACACGCCCTCGCGTACTCCTTGGGCCGCCAGCGCAGCAAATACCCGCCGCCAAGGCGTATCCTTTCGCTTCAGACAGCGGACGGCAAGCAGCCACTCGTAGCTGCCCTCGGCCTTTCTTTTTTTCAGAAAAAAGCTGACGACGACCCCCAGCACAAAAATCCCCAGCGAAAGCGAAAAAATCAACCGATACCCGTTCACGCCGCCCAAACGCACGATCAGCCCACCCGACACCCACGGCGCAACCATCCCCGCAATGGAACTCAGCAAGCCAACCCAACCATTGAAGCGGTCGCGGCTGTCCGGATCCGTCACCTCAAAATATACGACATTAAAAGCCAGCCAGAACAAGCCGGTAGAAATGCCCTGCACCATGCCAAGCGGCACAATATAATGGACGCTAGTCGTTCCCAGCCACAGCACCAGCAGATAAAATACGGCCGACACCGCAACGCCGATCCGCAGGCAGTTCATTTTGTTGTGCTCCTTCACCCACTTGCCGGCCACCCAAAAGGTCAACGCCATCGTCAAAAACGTCACCAGCGTAAACCAGCCGATCAGTGCAAAATCATGCTTGGCCTTCCACAAATAGACCCCCACGAACGTACCGGACAACGAATTGCCGATCGTAAACAACGCATTGACCGCAAGCAATAGCATCGCTTGACCGTCCAGACGTCCCCGATCTTCCTCCGCAGACGCCACAACCGTACCTCGCCCTTCAAAATAACCGCTGCCCGCGGACTGCTTGCCCCAGCCCGGGTAAAGGCGGTGCCTCGTTGGATCGTGATGATTCATAGTAGACGTTCCCCTTTGTCCGGTATTGAAATCCTGTTTTAAGATTTCCCCATTCCGGCTTGGAATAAAGACGCCAGCCCTGATTTGGAAAATGTTAAGCACAACAAAAAAAGCCTGCAGCATACAGGACACCTGAATGACGCAAGCTTTTCATATTTACAGACAAATTATCGGTAACTCATTCCCATCAAAGCTTCACCTGAGGCTGCATCGATCACTACATTAAATTCCTCATGTTCGGTCCGGTCAGCTCCACCACGCGATGGATGAATATGTAAACCATGAAAGGAAACGATGTAAGCTGGCAATTGATGAATACGTCCGTCTTGTTCCAATTTTTTGTTCTTTCGTTTGGCTTCATCCGAAATCATCTCGTAGGAATCTTGGGTAACCAGTTGATATTCTACAGTAACACTTGTTGCATCTCCCGCTGCGCTAGGGAATGCCTCACTTGCTGATTTTATCGCGACATCTTCTTGGACAATCGGTTCGTCCATAGCTGGTTCCAATTTGAAATTCATTTGACCTAGCTTCTCTATATCGTGTTTAGTAGAAAATCCCTTGACTGCTTTCACAGTTGGATTGTCATGGAAAGCCAAAAATAAAAATGCTGCTGTAAAAAGAACAGCAAAAGTAAGAATCATACGAAAGGATTTGAACTTCATTGTTGAACTACCCCCTCTAAATAAATATGATATCAGAATCAGTTAGTATCGTGAATCCCACAAATACATTGGACCATTTTGCGTATAGTAATAATAGGAATCTTGCATTGTATTTGTATCAGTCACAGAAGTCAATGAAGGATGGTTATCCGTGGTTCCATTATAAACAACAGTTAATTGAGAAAATGAAGCTTTACTTGAAGCTCCTCCTCCAAAAGCAGCCTTAAATGCATTTCCAGTGCTACTGCTTACTTCCTCACCTACTTGAATACCGCTTGCCAAGAAACCGCTATATGAACCTACAGTTGTTGAATCAATGGTGGTTACAAAGTTTCCGCTGGAATCTTTATTAATTTTATAAATATGGCTCGAATTCGCTGCAGGTCCATAGGTACCAATAATCTCAAACCAACTGCTTGAACTGTAGCTGTACTCTGCAAAATAATGCATGCCACTTTTACTAAAAGCAGTATCGTTATAATATCTCCACCCATCTTGAACGTAAGCATATTTGCTGGACCCGCCAATCATAATTGTTGCTAACGATGTACTTTGTGCATAGGTTACTGGATAACTCGGGGTGTAAAAGCTTGTCGACGCAAAAGTAATGCCTGTCCCGCTTGTTCCGTAATTCTTGATAAATGCATTCTGACAATTGTACTGTGTGCCAGTTGTTGAACCACAATCAGGCGTATTAGCAGCTGAAAAAAGCGGAATTTGTAAAAAAATTAGTAATGTTAAATAACCCAAAATCGTCCTCATTCTTCTTTTCATTCTGATCTCCTTTACGATTGCGTAAAATAAAACGGTCATCGGGCCCATGAACTCTTAAACTTTATCACCATATTTTGTAAAAGTAAATAAAAAAATCCTCCTCCTTCAGCTTTTACTGAAAGAGAAGAATTCTATTTGCTTATGTTTCCTCTTTAATCCGATCCACCATCTTCATCCGATCCTCGTCGGACAATACCTTCTCTACCTTAAAACACGACGGGCACACGTAGACATTCAACCGAAACGGCGCCTGCAGGAACGGCGCGCCCAGCGTTTGCGACGTTTGCGGAACGAACCGCTCGCTGGCTACCGTCTCTACTCCGGCCAGCAGCAGCAGCTCATGACAGCTGGCGCACTCCGGCGCTTCCTCCTGCTCATCGCTCATTGCCTGCACAACTTCCCCGTAACGATCCAACGGCTCGTCATCGCCTTCCCAGGCGTCGGCCAGATCGGCGTCATCCTCTTCTTCATCAGCCATCTGCAGCGGCTGTCCCGTCTGCTTGACCGTCAACTGAATGCTGCGATAGTCGCTCAGTTCGTTAAAGCAATGCGGGCATTCGTCTTCCGGACCGATTTCCGGGTCCCAGACAATCTCCGTCTGACACCACGGACATACCATTTCTTCTCGTGCATTCATGCCGTTACTCCTCCGTGCTTACGCATTGTTCATCACATAATAGACGCCGATCGCCACAAAAATAAGCGCCAGCGCCAGCAAGCTCCCCCACAGGTACTTCATAATCGTTCAAAGCCCCCAACCGCAAATGATGTGTGCCGTCCGTCTTCACGTGACGCATGCGCCAACCACGTAAGACAAGGAAATCGAGATCATCATGGACAGCAAGCCAACGGCGCGGTTGTCCTTCTTGATTTCATCGTCAATTTTAAAATATGGCGTCAAAAATTCAAAAATAAAATAAGCGACCAGCAGCAGCAAAAATCCGTAACCCGCCCAGATCAGCGAACGGATCATCGTATCGTTATTCAAAATCGCAAAGCGAAACAGATTGCAAATACCAAAAATTTTACCCCCGGTCGCCATCGCTACAGACAAATTGCCAGCTTTGATCTCGGCCCAATCATTGTATTTAGTCACCATTTCGAACAGTGTCAAAAAAACGACCAGTGCGATGACTGCCACGGCAAAAAAAGCGAGTGTGCCCACATACGGATTGTTCAGCAAATCTTCCACCTCAATGTCCGTCAATTTCCTGCCCCCCTACAAAAAGGTTGAAGAGACTGGCTAACCAGTCTCTCGCAGGTGTTGGCTTTCATTATAGCATTACGGTTGTTTTTTTGCAGCCAGCTTGGCTTTCATCGCCGCCAGCTCGTCGTCTACGCCGCTGCTTGCGCCCAGCGCGTCAAGCTCGTCGTCGAGGCCGCGGTTCTTGGCGCGAATTTCACCGCTCGCTTGCGCTTCGGCTTCCATTTGCAGCACCTTCTCCGTCATGCGGTCGAAGCCTTTGGAGGCGTTGTCGACGCCGAAGCCGGACATGGCCTGGTTGATCTGCTTTTGCGCCTTCGCCGCTTCGGCGCGGGCGATGAGCAGGTCCTTTTTGTTTTTCATTTTGCTAAACTCGTCTTTCATATCGTTCAGCTGGTTGCGGAGCTGATCCGCGTTCGTTTTGGCAATGTCGTATTGGCGCTTCAACTCGTCGTAACGGGTCTGATGCTCCTTCTTGTCCTCCAGCGCGCGGCGGGCCAAATCCTCGTTGCCTTGCTCCAGCGCCTTCATCGCTTGCTCGGCGCGCTTATTTACCATTTCCTCAGCTTCCTGCGTTTGCTGCTGGAAGCGTTTCTCAATCGCGATTTGCTTGGCTACTGCCGCTTCCGCGTCATTGATGTCTTCTTCCATGTCGCGGAGAAACTGATTAAGCATCTTGACCGGATCTTCCGCTTTGTCCAGCATATCGTTGATCGAAGCCATCGTCATGTCGCGCAGTCTTTTAAAAATTCCCATTGTAAAAAGCCTCCTCTTATTATTCGTCTATGAATGAACTTGCAAGAACTCACTGTTTGTTGTCGCCGCTGCTTACACTGAATACATACGCAAGCGGGAAAGCATAGTTTCAAAAAGCAGATAACTTTTTTTCTAGGCCAATTCGACGACCGTCACCCCTACGCCGCCTTCGTTGTAGTTGCCATACCGGTAAGATTTCACATGCTTGTGGCGGCGTAAATATTCCTGCATGCCGGTCCGCAAAACCCCGGTGCCCTTGCCGTGAATCAGGTACACCTGACCGAGATTGGACATGATCGATTCGTCAAGGAACCGATCGGCCTCCATCAGCGCTTCTTCCAGGTTCATGCCGCGCAAATCCAGCTCCATGCGGACGTGTTCATCGCGCGAGCGCTTCACCGTCGGCGACGTCGCTTGCGCTTTCTTGGGCGCTGCGCCGCCGACGCGATCCAGATCGGCCAGCTTGACCTTCATCTTCATGATGCCCAGCTGCACCAGCGCTTCCGTCGCGTTCACGATCTCGACGACGTGTCCCTTCTGGCCGAGGCTCGCCACCTGTACCTCGTCACCCGGCTCGATCCGCTCCGGCCGCTTCTTCGCGGCCGCGCGCTTCTCGCGCAGCTCCGGCGCCGCTTGATCCAGCTTGCGGCGCGCCTCGATCAGCCGGTGTTCCTTGACGGAACCGGCTTCCTCCCGCGCCATGCGCCGCAGCTCGGCGATGACTTCGTCCGCCTCGCGCCGCGCCTTGGCGACCGCCTCGCGCGCGTCGCGCTCGGCCTTCTCGAGCAGCTTGTCGCGCTGCTCGTCAAGCTCCTTCTTCTGCGCCTCCAGCTCGCGGCGCAGCTGATCGGCCTCGCGCCGCAGCTGCGCTGCGGTTTCGCGCTCGGCTTCGGCGGTCAGGCGGTTCTCCTCCAGCGACGCGATCATCGATTCGACGCGCTGCTCCTCCTCGCCCACCTGACCGCGCGCGCTTTCGATGATGCGGCGCGACAAGCCGAGCCGCTCCGCAATGGCGAAAGCGTTGCTTCGTCCCGGCACGCCCACCAGTAGCCGGTAGGTTGGACTAAGCGTCTGCACGTCAAACTCCATGCTGGCGTTGATCGTGCCGGGACGCTGGTACGCATACGCCTTCAGCTCGCTGTAATGTGTCGTGGCGATCATGCGGCAGCCCATCCGATGGATGTAATCCAGAATGGCGATCGCCAGTGCCGAGCCTTCGGCCGGATCGGTCCCTGCGCCAAGCTCGTCGAGCAGCACCAGACTTTTCGGCGTCATATCGCGCAAAATGCTGATGATGTTCGTCATATGGCTCGAAAACGTACTCAAGTTCTGCTCAATGCTTTGCTCGTCGCCGATATCGGCGTAAATGGCATCGAACACGCACAGCTGACTGCCCTCTTCCGCCGGAACGAACAGCCCGGACATCGCCATCAGGCTGAGCAAGCCGACCGTTTTCAGCGACACGGTTTTACCACCCGTATTCGGCCCCGTCACAATAATCGTCGAATAATCGTTGCCCAGCTCCAAATCGAGCGGAACGACAGCGTCGGCGGCGATCAACGGATGCCGGCCACGCTTGATCTTGATGAACCCGCGATCGTTCAGCCGCGGCATCGTCGCTTTCATTTCGCGGGCCAAGCCCGCTTTGGCGAACGTAAAATCCAGCAGCACCAGTTGGTCCACGTCAGCCACAAGCTCATCGACGAGCTCGGCTACCAGCGCGGTCAGCGCACGCAGTACCTTTTCAATCTCCGCTTCTTCCTTGAGCTTCAGCTCACGCAGCTTATTGTTCAGCTGCACGACCGATTCCGGCTCGATGAACAACGTCGCTCCCGACGACGACTGGTCGTGAATAATGCCGCCAAAGCTGCTGCGATATTCCTGTTTGACCGGAATCACGTAGCGGTCGTTACGGATCGTCACCAGCGCGTCCTGCAGCATTTTCTGCACCGATGACGAGCGGATCATTTGCTCCAACCGCTCGCGGACGCGCGCTTCGCCCGTGCGCAGCTCGCTGCGCACCCGGCCCAGCTCGGGGCTTGCGCTGTCGACGATGACGGCATTTTCGTCAATACAGCTGTTGATGCGATCCTCCAGCGCCTTATTGTCGCTTAGCAGCTCGACCTGCGCCTTGAGCAGCGGCACGGCATATTCCTCGTGCAGCGCCAGCACAAACCGTTTCAGCCGCCGCGAGCCGAAGCTTGTCGTCGAAATATCAAGCAACTCGCCGGCATTGAGCATCCCACCGATCCGGGCGCGGTGCAGCGCGGCGCGGATGTCGCGGATCCCCCCGAACGGTGCGTTGCCTTTCAACCGCTCGACGTTCACTGCTTCATCGGTCGCAGCGAGCCGCAGCTTCACCTCTTCGAAATCGCCCGTAGGCAGCAGCGTTTCCACATACGCCTTGCCCAGCGAGGTCGCGGCATGATGATGCAATTTATGTAAAATCTTCGCGTAATCCAACGTTTTCAAAATCTTCGCGTTCAACTTATGTCCATCCCCTTTTCTCCCTTCTATTATAAACCAAAGCGCCGGATGTTAGCTACGGAGACAATAAGTATATGGAAAAATCCGGCGGCCATACTTCGCCCGTCGCGGGACATACTAGGTTGTGCACCTGTGTAGCGCGGAACTTAGGCAAGGTTCCGCATGCGCCGCAAGCAACATCTCTTGGGCAATCCCCTACGTTTGGACTGTGAGCTTTTCACACACTAACATGAAGGAGGTCGTCAGGATGCATTTTCTTGGACATTTGGTCAGGTTTATCGTATCCGCAGTGGTGTTGATGGTGGTGGGTTGGCTGGTGCCGGGCTTTAGCGTCGGCGGGTTCTGGAGCGCCTTTTTCCTCGCTCTGGTCATCGCTTTGGCCGCTTGGGTCATCGAAGGGGTATTCGGCAAACGAATCACTCCGTTCGGTCGGGGAATCGTCGGATTTATCGTCAGCGCGCTCGTCATCTGGGGCTCGCAATTTGTAGTCTCCGGCGTGTCCAGCAGCCTGATTGGCGCCGTGCTTGCCGCCTTGGTGATCGGGATTATCGACCTGTTTATTCCAGTCAGCACGCCGTTCGAACACGGCTTGACCGGCAGGGAAGATTAACCGATTATTGCCGAACCGATGAGCTTCATCCAAAAAGGCCGGTCTGCAGCGGTTATCCGCCGGGCCGGTCTTTTACGTGCTGCGAGCCTTCCCTAGCAGAAAATCAGGCCGTACTCTGTGATTTATATCACACTGCAGCCAAAAATGCTGAATATTGACTACGTTCTTTCACTTGTTTGACACTGCATTTCTATAAAACTTGCGATACAATAGCTACAAAGAGTCATTTCTTTTAAAATGAACTCGATAATGGAGGGGTTTACAAATGAAAAAAATTCTCGTACTCGCTGTACTGGGAGCCGCTTTGGTAGCGTCTCTGACTGCTTGCGGCGGCGCTAAAGAAACTTCCGGAGCAGCAGCCACAGCAGATGCGGGCGCAGCTTCCGGCGCACAAGAAATCACGATCAAAGCAACCAATTTCCAATTTGACCAAAAAGAATATCACGTGAAAAAAGGCCAGCCGGTCAAATTGACATTGTCCATCTCCCAAGGCATGCACGGCGTTGCGATTAAAGATCTGGACGTCAAGCTGGAGGGCAATCACAAATCCGTCACGTTTACACCGGACAAGGCAGGAACATTCCCGCTGGAATGCTCGATCATGTGCGGTACGGGCCACGGCGATATGAAAGCGGCGCTGGTCGTCGAATAATTAAAACCTCTGCATCCCACAAAAAGCAAAGCGGAACTAAGTGCCTGATCGCAGGTACGAAGTTCCGCTTTTTTATCAGATCGACTTGATCGTGGTCGAGCCTTCCTTCCACAGCTCCTGCAGCTTGCCAGCTACAGCGGGAAAGCCGTCGATGCAATAGGGGGCGAGTTGCGAGCCGCTGAGCAGCCTTTGCACCGAATCCGCCGGCCAAATCGTCATCACGTTGACGGCGATGACAAGAATTAACAGCGCCTCGACCAAGCCGAGCAGCGCGCCGCTCCAACGGTTGAGAAAATTCAGTCCAGGCGCCTTGGCGATCAGATGCAGCACCTTGCCTGCCACAGTCAAACCAAGCTTGACCACAAAAAATAACAACGCAAACGCAAGCGCATTAAACACATACGTATCCAGATGCAGACCCTTGACCACAAATTCGTATTTGGCATAGCTTTCAAAAACCGAAACCGGGAAAAGCTGACTCAAAATCGGCGCGAGATCGCGATAGAGCCAGAAAGCAACAAGATAAGCCAGCAGGAAGCCTGAGAGCGAAATGATTTGCGCGATGAAGCCGCGCCGGTATCCGATAATCAGGGCCAATGCGAGCAGCGCCAGCATGACCATATCCAGTCCGTTCAACGTCACCGCTACCTGCCCGGCCCGTCTGCTTCAACCAGTTGAATCCACTCGTTGTACTCGGCTTGCAGCTTGGCGTATTCCTCGCGAAGCTCCTGATGCTCTTCCTGCACGCGGGCCAGCTCGCGTTGCAGCGCTTCATCCTGCAAAATTTGCTGCAGCAGCTCTTCTTTTTCCGTGCGGGCGTGCTCTTGCCATTCCTCTTTTTCTTCCAGATGCTTGTACTCCAGCTCGTCTTTTTCGGAACGATGCCGCTCGACCAGCGCCTGCTGCTCCACTTGGTATTGCTGGATCAAGAGCTCGCGGTCTTGCTGCTGCTTTTTGAGAACGGTTTGCATCTGCTCCTGGTACTGCAGGCGCAGTACTTCGATACGGCGCTCCAGCTCCTGCTCCAGCGCAACCTTTTGCTGCTCCAGTTGGGCCTGCAGCGCCTCGTTCACACCAACCATCTGCTCGGCGGCTTGCGCCTGCCGGCGTTGAGCGACTTCACGCTCTTGCTCGGCCTGCGTCCGCTGGCGAATCGCAGCTTCACGCTCCTGGGCGGCTTGCTCCCACCGGCGCAGCGCAGCGTCGCGTTCCTGCTCCGCTTGCTCGCGGCCACGTACCGCCGCATCACGCTCTTGCTCCATGCGCACTGTCGCTTGCTTGGCTGCTTCGCGTTCTTCCTCCACACGCGCTGCTGCCTGCTTCGCTGCTTCAAGCTTCTGCTCTGCCCGCGCTACCGCCTGCTTCGCCTCTTCACGCTCCTGCTCCGCCAGCGTTACCGCCTGCTTCGCCGCTTCGCGCTCCTGCTCCGCCTGCGCTGCTGCTCGCTTCGCCTCTTCGCGCTCCTGCTCTGCCAGCATTACCGCCTGCTTCGCCTCTTCACGCTTCTGCTCCGCCTGCGCCGCCGCTCGCTTCGCGTCTTCGCGGTCTCGGACCGCAGCTTCGCGTTCCTCTTCCGCTTGCTCGCGCCCGCGTACTGCTGCTTCCCATTCCTGTTCGGCTAACGCCGCAGCAGCTCGCTGCTGCTCCAGCTCCTCTGTACGCTCCACCAGCACCACTTGCTGCGCATCATGCTCGGCTTTCAACTCACCCAGTAGTTGCTCCGCCTGCTCGCGGCCACGCATCGCTGCTTCCCACTCCTGCTCCGCCTGCGCTGCTGCTCGTTTCGCCTCTTCGCGCTCCTGCTCCGCCTGCGCCGCCTCTCGCTTCGCTTCTTCGCGGTCTCGGACCGCCTGCGCTGCCGCCTGCTTCGCCTCTTCACGCTCCTGCTCCGCCTGCGCCGCCTCTCGCTTCGCTTCTTCGCGCTTCTGCTCCGCCTGCGCCACCGCCTGCTTCGCCTCTTCGCGCTCCTGCTCCGCCTGCGCTGCCGCACGCTTCGCCTCTTCGCGCTCCTGCTCCGCCTGCGCTGCCGCTCGCTTCGCCTCTTCACGCTCCTGCTCCGCCTGCGCCACCGCTCGCTTCGCCTCTTCACGCTCCTGCTCTGCCCGCGCCGCCGCACGCTTCGCTTCTTCGCGGTCTCGGACCGCCGCTTCGCGTTCCTCTTCCGCTTGCTCGCGCCCGCGTACTGCTGCTTCCCATTCCTGTTCGGCTAACGCCGCAGCAGCTCGCTGCTGCTCCAACTCCTCTGTACGCTCCACCAGCACCATTTGCTGCGCTTCATGCTCGGCTTTCAACTCACCCAGTAGTTGCTCCGCCTGTTCGCGACCACGCATCGCTGCTTCCCGCTCCTGCTCCGCCCGCGCTGCCGCCTGCTTCGCCTCTTCGCGCTCCTGCTCCACCTGCGCTGCCGCCTGCTTCGCCTCTTCACGCTCCTGCTCCGCTCGCACCGCCGCACGTTTCGCCTCTTCCCGCTCCTGCTCCGCCCGCGCTGCTGCCTGCATCGCCTCTTCCCGCTCCTGCTCTGCCCGTACCGCCGCACGTTTCGCCTCTTCGCGCTCCTGCTCCGCCTGCGCCGCAGTGGCCCGCAGCTGCTCCAGCTCGGCCGTACGCTCGCCGAGCACCGCTTGCTGCGCTTCATGCTCCGCCTTCAGCTCACTCATCGCCTGCTGCAGCACGGCGTAGTCCGCCAGCGCCGCTTCCTGACGCTGCAGCTCTGCCTTCATCTGCTCCATCGCCGTGTTGCTGCGGAAGCACTCGTCGGCCATATTGACTGCCGACAGCACGGCAATCCGCTGCGAATCGAGCCGCGGATAGCTTTTGGCAATGGTAAACATCTGTTCATTCACATAATCGGCTACACGCTTGGTGTACCCGATAGTCGCGCCTTTTCCGGCGACAAGCTTATATTGACTTCCATATATGTCAACGACAACTTTCGTTTTTTCGTGTTCGCTGCTCACGTGGGGTTCCTCCCTCAGATGAAAAGGCTGGTCCTATCGAAACTAAATTCGATAAGACCAGCCTTGATTCCTGCTGCATATTCACGAAAATGCGCTATTTTCTCAGCTCTGCCGCGTATTTGCCAGCCAGCTCGGATACAACGTTCGCGTGCAGCGCAGTCACTTCCTCATCCTGCAGCGTACGGTCGGCATGACGGTAGATCAGCGCAAACGCGACGCTTTTTTTGCTAGCGCCCAGACGCTCCCCGGTGTAGATGTCAAATACCTGAATGGACTCCAGCAAGTCGCCGGCCACCTCGCGGATCGACTGCTCCATCGCCCCAACCGGCACGGCGGCGTCCACAACTACAGCCAAATCGCGACCAATCGCCGGGTAACGCGGCAGCAGCTTGTAAGCAATGGCCCCGCTCGATGCTGCAATCAGCGGCTCCAGCTCCACTTCCAGCACATACGTGTCCTCCAGATCGCGAGCCTGCTGCAGCGCGGGATGCAGCTGCCCCACCCGGCCAATCACCGGCCCGTTCAGGAACAGCTCGGCCGTGCGGCCCGGATGGAAGCTTTGCGGCGTACCGGCCGCATATTCCAGACCTTCAATGCCCAAATAGCCGATTAAACGCTCAAAAATCCCCTTCAGGTCGAAAAAGTCGACGTTTTCGGCCTTTTGCGCCCAAGAAGCTTGGCGGCGTTTGCCCGTCAGCACAATCGACAGCAGCAGCTTTTCCTGCGGCAGCGTCGTAATTTGCGCTTCGTCCGTCACAAACACCTTGCCCGTTTCAAAAATCGCCACGTCGTCGTTATTGCGGTTGCGGTTGTAGCTAACGACCTCCAGCAAATGCGGCACCAGACTCGTGCGCAGCGTCGCCCGATCCTCGCTCATCGGCATCGCCAGCGCAATCGGTTTGGCTTCAGGGTACAAGCCCGGGAAGCCCGCCGTTTGATCCGGATGGGTAAACGAATACGTAATCACTTCATGCAAGCCGCTTTGCGTCAAAATATTGCGCACAATACGGCGCACGGCCTGCTCCTTGGTCAGCGAGCCTGGCGTCGTCACCCCGGTCATCAGCGTCGTCGGAATGTTGTCATACCCGTACAGGCGGGCCACTTCCTCGATCAAATCGACATCGCGGGAAATGTCGCCGCGGCGGCTTGGCACGTGCACGACCAAGCGGTTGTCGTCTTCCTTCACATAAGCAAAATGCAAACGGTCAAAAATCGCAATGACCTCGTCCAGCGTCAGCTCCGTGCCCAGATATCCGTTGATGCGGGCCAGCGACAGCGCGATGCGCGTCGACTTGGGATCGGCTGTAGCCGATTCGACGATACCCTCGGCAACCTGGCCTCCCGCCAGCTCAGCCATCAGCGCCGCGGCGCGGTTCAACGCCGGAAGCACCGCTTCGGGATTGACCTCCTTCTCAAAGCGCAGGCTCGCTTCCGAGCGCAGTCCGAGCTGGCGCGACGTTTTGCGGACCGAGCTGCCGGCAAAACGCGCCGATTCCAGCAAAATCCGTGTCGTGCCTTCCGTCACCTCGGAATTTTCCCCGCCCATCACCCCGGCCAGCGCTACAGGCTTCACACCGTCGGTGATCAGCAGCATGTGCGGCTCCAAGGTGCGCTCGACGCCGTCAAGCGTCACCAGCTTCTCACCGGCGGCAGCAAGACGCACGTCGATGCGGCCGTTATCCAGCTTGTCGGCGTCAAACGCATGCAGCGGCTGCCCGTATTCCAGCATCACGTAGTTCGTGATGTCTACAATGTTATTGATCGGGCGGATACCCGCCGCCATCAAACGGTTTTGCAGCCACAACGGCGAAGGGGCCAGACGTACGCCTTCAATCAGCCGCGCTGCATAATGCGTACACTGCTCAGCCGCCGTAATGCCTACGCCGATGCGCTCTGCCGCCAGTACGCCGGACGAACCCGCAGCCGCGAGCGCGCCCTCTGCGTCCGGCAGCTTGACGCCGCGACCGAGAATCGCCGCAATTTCGTAGGCTGCTCCCAGCATGCTCAGACAGTCCGAACGGTTCGGCGTCAGATCCAGCTCCAGCACCTTGTCGTCAATCGCCAATACGTCAAGAATCGAGCTGCCCACCGTCGTATCCGCAGGCAGCACCAGAATGCCCTCCTGAATTTCCTTGGGCAGCAGCTTGTCGTTGAGGCCCAGCTCCTTGGCCGAGCAGATCATGCCCTGCGATTCTACGCCGCGCAGCTTGGCGCGTTTGATGCGCAGGTCGCCCGGCAGCACGGCGCCAACGACGGCGACCGGAACCTTTTGGCCGGCATCGATATTTTTCGCTCCACACACGATTTGCAGGTCTTCGCCTTGGCCAACGTCGACGACGCACACGCTCAGCTTATCGGCGTCCGGGTGCTTTTCGCGGGATTTGACATAGCCGACAACAACGTCGGTTACTCCTTTATTGCGGTCTTCGACAATATCGACCTCGATGCCGCTGCGCGTCAGCTTTTCCGCCAGTTCTTCAGCCGTAAAGCCGTTTACGTCCACATACTCCGACAACCATCTATAGGATACTTTCATCGTTTCACTCCTCCGCTCTTTTGACCGCTATACGTGCAGGAACTGCTTCAGGAACCGCAGGTCGTTCGTATAGAAATGACGTATGTCTTCAATGCCGTATTTGATCAGCGCAATCCGCTCGGGCCCCATGCCGAAGGCAAAGCCGCTGTATTCGTTCGGGTCGTAGCCGGACATTTCCAGCACGCGCGGATGCACCATGCCGGAGCCGAGAATTTCGATCCAGCCCGTATGCTTGCACGTCCGGCAGCCGTTGCCGCCACACATCATGCACGACACGTCAACCTCGGCGCTAGGCTCAGTGAAAGGGAAAAAGCTCGGACGCAGACGGATTTCGGCGTCTGGGCCGTACAGCTCGCGCACGAATTGCAGCAGCGTGCCTTTGAGGTCGCTCATCCGAATATTGCGGTCGATGACCAAACCTTCGATTTGCGTAAATTGATGCGAATGCGTCGCATCGTCGTCGTCGCGGCGGTACACCTTGCCGGGGGATAAAATTTTGATCGGCGCCTTGCCCTTGCTCGCTTCCATCGTCCGCACCTGCACCGGGGACGTATGCGTGCGCATCAGAATCTCATCGGTAATGTAAAATGAATCCTGCATATCGCGCGCCGGGTGATCCTTGGGCAAATTCAGCGCCTCAAAGTTATAGTAATCCCGCTCCACCTCGGGTCCTTCAACAATCGTAAAGCCCATGCCGAGAAAAATATCCTCGATCTGCTGCACGACCTTATTGATCGCATGGACCGCGCCTTGCGGCGAAGGTCGTCCTGGCAGCGTCACGTCAATCGTTTCCGCCCGCAGTCGGTTCTCCGTTTCCTGCTGCTGATAAGCAGCCTGCTTTGCTTCAATCACCTCTTCAATCGCCGCGCGCACGTCGTTGGCGACTTGGCCGATCACCGGACGCTCCTCGGCGCTCAGCGCGCCCATGCCGCGCAAAATCTCCGTCAGCGGACCTTTTTTACCCAAATACTTGATTCTCAGCTCGTTAAGCTCCTGTTGGCTTTGCACGCCGCCCAGCTCCTGTAGCGCCTCCACCTTCAACGCTTCCAAACGCTCTTTCATGGATACCCCTCCTGAATCGTAATCTTCGCATATGCACGCAAAAAAGGCCTTCTCTCCCAAACAAGGGACGAGAAAGCCGTGGTACCACCCTAATTAGACTGCCGCTGCAGGCCAAAGCCGATCGGATATCCCGAACGAGCCCGCCGCTTGCTTGGCGCAAGTCTCACTTCATTGCGATAACGGATATGGAATCCGGTTCCCTCTACTGGAGCCGCTTCGGCGCTACTATTGAAGCAGCGGTCATCGGCCGTTCAAAGGACTGCTCAGGAGCGAACTTCAGCAGCCTGGTTCCTGGAAGACGGCTCTCAATCTCCGGCCCTCTCTCCCTGTCAGGAAGCACTGCGTACTCTTCTCCGTCAAAGCATTTTGCTTATATGCTAGGTTTACTGTGTATTATAGGCAAGTTGCGGAAAAGATGCAAGCGGCTAAGCGCTCCGATTGGGCCACAGTTCAGCTGCCGCTGCGTCCCGTTCTCCGCTCGCGCCCCCGCCGCCATCGCAAGTAAAGCCAGCAGGCGAGGCCAACCAGCAACGGAGCCAGCAAAAACTCGCGGGCAAACGGCGCAATCAGCAGACAGCACAGCGCAGCAAGCAGCGCCGACCAGCGGCCGGCCTTGTCGTGCCAGAGCAGCTTGACGCAAGCCAGCGAAGCGAGCACATACAAGCAGATGCCCAGCGTTGTGGGCAGCAAAATCAGCTTGTCGGCTCCCAGGCTCCGCCAGTAGCTGAGCAGCAGCTCGACGGCATTGGTCGCGAACAGGAACAGCCCGGTCCGGTAAGGAAAGCCCCGGCGGTTGACGCCGCCGAGCCAGCGCGGCAGCTGCCCCTCCGCTGCCAGTGCATGGCCGAGACGGGAGATGCTGGCCACGTAAACGTTCAACGTACCGAGACAAACAATGCAAGCGACAGCCGCAGTCGCAGCAGCGGCGCTAAAACCGATCGTGCGACTCATCAGCGCGGCGAGCGGAGCGTCCGTACCGGCCCCACTTCCGTACGTATGCGTGCCGATCGTCACAACCGCAAGCAGCGTATAGACCGCACCGATAAGAAATACGCTCGCCCACGTGCTCCGCAGCACGTCCCGCTGCGGATTGCGAAATTCAGGCACCAGATGCGTAATGCTTTCCCAGCCGAAAAAAGCCCAGAAAATCAACACGCAAGCCCTCCCCGCTCCCGCCGCTCCATGAGGAGCAAATGGCGTAAACGCCGACGGCTCAAGCCGTGGCAGCGCCAGCGCAATCGTCGCCACGAGCAGCAGCAGCACCGCTCCGCTAAGCAGAAGCGATACCCCGCCGCTCACCCGCATGCCCCCGAAATTACTGAGCAGCGCCGCCAGCAGGAACAGAAAAGCGATGCCAAAGCTCCAGCCGCTCGGCAGTCCAAACGCATGCGTCACATAAGCGGCCCCGGTCAGCCCCACAACCGTTTGCCCCGTCCCGACCCACACGATAAACCACCAGCCAGCCACCGCTCCCCACACCGGCCCGAACGCATGCCGAATCATCGTCGCCAGTCCGCCGAAATGGGCAAAACGCAACGCCAGCCGGGCAAACGTATACGCAACGGGAATGCTGAGCAGCGACAATAACAGCCACGAGAGGATCGAAGCAGGTCCAGCCACCTCTGCGGTGTAGCCGGGCAAAATCAAAATGCCGGAGCCAAGCACCGCTCCCATATATAACGCAATTCCTTGCAGCAGCGTAATGCTGCGCTGAGCCGTCACGTGGTTTTCCCCGCTTTCGTACTTCCCTCGTCTTGATCGCTCTTTTCAGTTCCAGCATACCGCAGCCGCAAGCCGCTTGACCATGCATTTTATGACGAATCGTATGCATTTGCCGACATTCGCGCCACCTCAATGATCCGAACACCGGGTTCTTTACATCGGATTGACAATTACAAAAATATAATCAATATAATAAATATACTTATTGATTAATAATATCGATTAAATGTATATTTATATTATGAAAACAGAAAGGAGGTTGTTTATGAAAACGTTATTAGACTAAGACAAGCGATAACGAGCCATAAGCCGGTATAGACTCGCCTTGTTTTTAAAGCGCTTACAAAAATCATGCTTAGGAGGAAAGATGATGATTAAACACGGACTGCGCCTATTTCTCGCTTTTGCCTGCTCGCTTGCTTTGCTTGTTTCCATGCTGACGGTCCCCGTCGCTCAAGCTGCTGCAAACCCTTACAAAACACTTGTAACGCCTGGAGCTTCCAACGAAGCGTTATCCCTGATTAGCTACATGGCTGACGTCTATGGCAAAAAAACGATCTCCGGTCAATACGGCAGCGATTGGGCCGACTGGGTCAAAAGCAAAACGGGTAAAACCCCGGCCATTCTCGGTCTCGATTTCATGGACATTACCCCGGTCCGGATCCAGAACGGAGCCAATTCCCAAGATGCCAACAAGGGGATTGACTGGTACAACAACAAAAAAGGCATCGTGACGATCAGCTGGCATTGGGACGCGCCAAAAAACGTGACCGGCGAATGGTACAAAGCCTTTTATACGAATGCAACATCCTTTGACGTCAACTACGCCATGAACAACCCAAGCTCCCAAGACTACCAGCTCCTTGTCCGGGATATCGACCTTGCTGCTGAACAGCTGAAAAAACTGCAAGCAGCCGGCGTGCCGGTGCTGTGGCGGCCGCTGCACGAAGCCGAAGGCGGCTGGTTCTGGTGGGGCGCCAAAGGGCCGGAGGCCTGCAAAAAGCTGTGGAAGCTCATGTTCGACCGTTTCCAGAACGTCCATCACCTGAACAACCTGATCTGGGTGTGGAACAGCTATGACTACGGCAACTCCGCCAACTGGTATCCAGGAGACAACTATGTGGATATTATTTCTTACGACTATCCGACAGACTTCCAGACCTGGAACAATTACCAGCGTATTTTCCCCAACAAGCTGAAAATGTTCGGCGTGGCTGAAAATAGCCAGCTCCCGAATCCCGACAATTTCAATAGCCAGCCTTGGTCCTATTTTGTGACTTGGGTAGATTTTGTGAAAAATAACAACTCCGAAGACTACGTTCGCAAAGTATATAACGACGCACGCACGGTTACTCTGGAATCGCTGCCTGATCTGAAAAATTACCCGCGCGGCACCGACAATCCCCCTTCCGCCAATCTGGCGCTGAACCACACAGCAACAGCCAGCTCGACCGACGACGCAGCTCGCGGAGCCGCCAATGCGTTTGACGGCAATCCGTCAACGCGCTGGTCGTCCGCCTACAACGATCCGCAATGGGTGAGCGTCGATCTGGGAGCAGTCAAATCGGTCAATAGCGTCAGTCTAAGCTGGGAAACGGCTTATGCCAAAGCGTTCCAGATTCAAGTGTCGTCCGACAATGCCAACTGGCAAACTGTTTATACGACGACTGTGGGCGCAGGGGGCACGCAAACGCTCAATTTCCCGGCAGCAAACGCTCGTTATATCCGAATGTACGGAACACAGCGCGCCACCCAATGG
Organism: Paenibacillus athensensis; assembly: GCF_004514475.2. Lineage (GTDB taxonomy): Bacteria > Bacillota > Bacilli > Paenibacillales > NBRC-103111 > Paenibacillus_AL > Paenibacillus_AL athensensis. Next base: position 28,100 of record NZ_MYFO02000005.1, read on the forward strand.
GGCTATTCGCTGTATGAATTCGAAGTGTATGGAGCAGCCAGCACACCGACACCAAGTCCGACAGCAACTCCGACTGCAACTCCGACGCCGACGCCAACTGCTACACCAACAGCTACGCCGACATCGACACCTACGCCTACACCAACGGCGACGCCAACCGCGACACCTACACCTACGCCAACGGCAACGCCAACCGCGACACCTACACCTACGCCAACGGGTACGCCAGTTTCAGGCGGGTTGACGCTGCGCTCGTTCGACGGCAGCACTAATGCAACCAATAACAGCGTGTATCCGCGCTTCAAGCTGACCAATACCGGCAGCTCGGCGGTTTCGCTTTCCGATGTCAAAATCCGTTATTACTTCACGAAAGACGGGGGTCCGTCCCTCCAATTTGCCTGTGATTGGTCCAGCGGCAGCTGTTCGTCGACAACAGGCGCTTTTAGTTCGATGGCCGCTCCGACCGCAAGCGCAGATACGTATCTGGAAGTCGGCTTTACAAGCAGCGCCGGAACCTTGGGCGCCGGTCAGACCCTGGAGGTTCAATGCCGCTTTAATAAATCCGATTGGTCGAATTTCACACGAACCAACGATTACTCCTTCCTTGCCGGCGCAACTGGTTATACGGACTGGAACCATATTACCGTATACCGACAAGGCACATTGGTTTACGGGCTCCAGCCCTAGGTTTCTTCCTCCCCTTTGATTACAAAAGCTTCCATTCCACTGCTGTGGGTGGAAGCTTTTGTATAACTAACTATATCGTTTAAGCTTCTTTCAACATCCGTTATGTTATAAATAATAAATTCCAAACTCTGAATGACTCCGGTCTTACCGCCAAACATTTCACACAAAGAGGAATAATTGGGTTGACCTCTATTAAATATTTGTATTAAACCTGCAATAAGTTCTTCAAAAGAGCTCTCTGCAAATTTTTCTTTCAATAAAAGGTATCTCCCGAAAGCGCTACTTTCCTTCTTTCCTACAAAAAAAGCCCGGCTGCCGCACTCAAGCTAATCTTGAGCACGAAAACCGGGCTGCCGCTTCGCAGACGCCAAGCAGCTGTTTATTTCAAGGCGTTGCGCACCTGCTGGAGCGCATCGATCAGTTCGTCAATTTCCTGCTCCTGCAAGCGAACAGTTACATAAGCAGGCGCAATGCCTCCGTCGTTCACCTCAAGCAGCGCCGTCCGATCCTTCTCGTCCAGCTTGACAGTAAAATGGTCCCGCTCCAATACGGACTTCCAAACCATGCAACCTTCTCCTTTCATTTACCTGATCAACTATCAGGCATACCAATCATTTACGCTGTGAAAAGTCTACGGCCTGAACAGCAGGCCCTAGCCCATCTACTACTAATATACAAGAAAGGACTCCTTGTAGACCTTTTCATTATCCTCGCTGTCCATAATTCGCACCTCGGCCGTCCAATGACCGCGCAGGGATAAGTATTCGCCCGAAGCCTGATAAGCAAAAGGTACAAAACCGCCGTACGTCTCGACCTGCACACCGTCCGCATCCTCGGCAGCGGGCTCCAGCGGCACCTGAATCGGCGCTACCGACGCATTGTCTTCATAGTGCAAAATCAGCTGCACCTGCTTAGGCTTGCCCGACTTCTCCGGCATCCAGACCTCGGTTTCAAACGTGTTCGTACCGGGTGCCCGCGGAGTAATATCCGTTGACATATGCTGTGTCTCCCCCATCACATGCCAGCGCAAGGGCTCATTGGCGGGAATCGGCGCCATATACGTAATCAGACCGACCAGTACGATAATGATCGCCATGAGCGTCAGATCGAGCTTGAACCAGAAATTGAGCTGCTTTTCACGCCGCTTGTACATCGCCAGCCGCAGCAAGCCGCCCGTCAGCAAGACCAACACGACTGCGCCGATTTTGATCAGCATCAGCTTGCCCCACAGCGTATACAGCAAATAGCGCGGCGACGGTAAAAAAAGCAGGATCGACGCCGCTCCGCTGACGATCAGCACCACAATCGACCACAGCGCCATCCGCGAAAACGGCCGGAGCAGCGCGGCTGCCGCCTGCGGGCTGCTTTTGCGCTGCACCGCGAGCAACAGCAGACCGCCGGCCCAAAGCGCCCCTGCGAGCAGGTGCACCGCGTCCAGGGCGATGGTGGCTGCCTGCGGGGTGAACGAGGTAGCATGGCCGCTGAAGCATTTGGCCGCTACCAGCAGCACGGCCCAAACGAGGTCGAGCACGGCGCTGCGGCCCACGACGACAAAGCCGACGAGCGACAGCACCAGCAGCGCTAGCCAGCTGATCCCGACGCTTGTCGCCGTAAACAGCTGCACCAGCTCGCCAAACCCGCCGCCCCCGAGCAAATCCTCGGTGTGCGTAAAAATCAAAAACAGCAGCGCCACCACGTGCGCGCGCTGTAAATTCAGCGTCCAGGCGGCCAGCTCGCGCCGGGACGACGCGCCTCCGCCGCCCGGCAGGCGGAGCCAGATCACCCAGCCGCCCAGCAGCAGGACGGCTGCATACCAGAGCGCGCGCGCCATGTACTGCAGCAGCTCCGCCAGCGTGAGCTGCTGCCCCGAGGCGCCGTGCGCATGCGTCGGCTGCCCGGTGAGCACGGGCGCCTCGGCCGACGGCGGCGGGTTGCCCACGGTCAGCGGATAACTGCCGCTGACCGGATGCCCGTCCGCCGAAATCACATGATAGCTGATCACGTAGATGCCTTCGGCAAGCTTGGGCAGCGCCAGCTCAATGCCATTGTGCGTTGCGCTCATCGCCGCTTTGGCGCTGACCGCTTCCTTGCCTTTTTGATCAAAAACTTTCAAGTAAAACAGGCCGTCGTCCAGCCGTTCGTTAAAGGTTAACGTTATTCGTTCTGGTGCTGTCGCCAGCTTGCTGTTCGGGGCCGGCTGCGTATCCACAAGAAACGCGTGCGCCGAAGCAGACTGCGGCAAAGCGCCGGCTGTATAGACGAGCAGCAGCAGAAGCCCTGCAAACAGCGGCAGCAAACGCTGCAATTGCCGCTTGAGTATTGATTTGCTTGCCATAATCAGGTCAGGCTCCTTATCGGGCTAGTCCACGAGCGGCTTGCGCCCGGCAAAACCATCGTGGCGGTTATGATAGTAACGAATCCGGTCCTCGCCTTGCCGCCAGCACAGCAATACCTCTTGCCCGTCCAGCAGAGCGGGGAAATCGACGAGACCGATGTCGATGTCCTTCAGCTCGATGCCTTGCCCATGAATGCTTTGAATATGACCTCGCGCCTCAATCTGAATGAATTCAAGCTCGGCCTCCATCATAAAAAACGGGTCCGCCTCGCTGCTCCCGCCGCTTTGCCCCCGCCGTTCCTTCTGGCGGCGCAGCTCCAAGTAGCTTTCCTCGAACCGGCGCTTCAGCTCCTGCAAGGCGCGCAATTCACGGTCAATCGACGGCAGCAGCCCATTGGCTTCCTCCAGTGTAAAATACTTGGCAGACATCTTCGACACCTCCTCTTCCCCTTTTATTGTAACAAAAATGGAAATCAACTTCTAATTTCACGCACGTCCGGCCCTCGTCGCCGTTAGCCTCACGGCTCCCTCCGTAAGCATGGCGCTAGTAACAACAGTCTTCGCTGCGAGCAGCGCTTCAGCCATTCTCCGGCTCCGGCTTGCCCCCTTCAGCAGCATGTTCATGCTCATGAGCGTGCTTGTGCACGTGTACGTGATCCTGCTCATACCCGTGCTTATGCGCGTGCATCTGGCCATGCTCATGCCCGTGATCGTGCCCGTGCTCATGCCCTTCGCCGGCCGTTCCCGGCTCGTCCACATGCGTCACGGACAGCTCGGCGTAGCTGACGCCCCGCAGTACCTGAATCCGCTGCTGCAGCTCGCGCAGCTGGTGGACCTTGCCGCGGACAACGAGAATTTCCAGACATTGCGCGTGATTCAAATGAATATGCATCGTCGAAATGATTTCCTGATGGTAGTCGTGCTGCAGCTCCATCAGCGTCATCGGCAGCTCGCGAACATGATGATCGTATACCATAACGATCGTTCCCGCGACTGTCCCCTCCGGCTGCAGCGAGCTGGATGCAAGCAACGCCTTGCGGGCCAGATCGCGAATCGCTTCCGAGCGATTGTCATAGCCTTGCAGCGCGATCAAGCGATCGTACTGATCGATCAACGATTGCGGCATCGAAATGCCAAAGCGGACCAAAGCGTCCTTGTCATTCATCGCGATACTCTCCTTCCCGAGTGCCGTCCGACCGTATAAGCAACGTGGACTTCCTTCCGTCTTTGTCTACTGTATCAAAACTTCGCACCGCGGAAAACCGTTCCCGCTCAAAAAGCGCTCCCGCCACCCGGCTGCCGACACCATTCGGTCAAATTCACTCCAAACCGGCTCATCACAAAAAAAAGCCGCAGACGCTTGCTGCACGTCCCGGCTTCGTAACCTACAATTTCATCAAACGACGCACGCGCATCTCCAACTCGACGAGTGAAAACGGCTTTGTCATATAATCGTCGGCTCCCAGCCGGAAGCCTTTGACCAGATCGTCTTCCTTGCGCTTGGCCGACAGCATCAGCACCTTCATCTCGCCAAGCGCCGCTTCCGATTTGATATGCTCCAGCAGGCTGAAGCCGTCCAGACGCGGCATCACGCCATCGAGAATACAAGCGTCAAAGGATCCGCGGGCCAATAGCTCCACCGCTTCGTCGCCGTCGGCAGCCTCCACGATGTCGATGGGCAAATGCTCCAGCTTCCCGATCACAATGGAACGCAGAATCTGATCGTCGTCGACAATCAGCAGACGCTTGCGCGGTTCGGCAGCCAGCGTCAGCACAGACGCATGATTCTCCAGACCAGCCGCCACATCCAATATGCTCAGCACGCGGTTGCGTCCCTGCTGCTTGGCCTGATACATCGCTTCGTCGGCGTCGCGCGTCCATTCGCTAACCGCCATTCCGCTTTTCCAAGGAGCAATGCCCGCCGAGAACGTGACAAAAAAAGATTGACCCTCGTGCTTGGCGACCGGCTGGCTGCGCACCTTGTCCAAGACCGCCTGCACCATCGTTTGCGCCTGCTCCGCCGTCGTATTCGGCAGGGCAATGACAAACTCCTCGCCGCCGAAACGGGCCAGCAGATCCGTCGAACGGAAATTGGTTTGCAGCACGTGCGCCAAGCCCTGCAGCACCAAATCGCCAACGTGGTGGCCGTAGTTGTCGTTGATGCTTTTGAAGCGGTCGATATCGATAAACACCAGCGACATCGGCGAGGTAAAACGCTCCGCGCGCTGCAGCTCAATGCCGATCTGCAAATCGAAATACCGCCGGTTGAACACGCCGGTCAACGCGTCGCGGAAGGCCAATTGCTCGAAATTTTTGGCCCGCTTGAGCAGCCCGTAAATGCGCGCCGCCAGCTCGTCGTACTGGAACGGCTTGGTGACATAATCGTCTGCGCCAAGATGGAAGCAGCGCACCTTGTCGCCCAAATCGTTGCGGCCGGATAATACAATCAGCGGCAGCCACTTGAGCGTAGGATCGTCCTTGAGAAAATCAAACAGCTCATACCCCGACTGCGGGTGCATCATTAGATCAAGAATCACCAGATCGTAGTCGTGCTCGCGCAAAAGACGGCGCGCCGTATCCACGTCGGACGCTTCATCCACCACGCATTCGTCTAGCTGCAGCCGCCTAAGCATGTACGAGCGCAGCACCTCGTCGTCGTCAACCAGCAGCAGCCGCACCTTGAGCGAGCCCAGTAGCGACCCGCCGGCAGGGTGCTGCTGTTGATCCATCTGCAGCTCAGTCCGGCTGATCTCGAATTCCAAAGCCATCCGCTCCAGCGCCCCCGGCGTTTCGTTGAGACTGGCACGCAGCGGCGAAAGCGCAGCAATATCCGCTTCCTCGCCGCCGCCCGCTTGCGTCCATTCCCACATGCGGACGACTTCCTCGGCCAGCTTGCCGATGCGCGTATAACCGAAAATGGGCGCACTGCCCTTTAGCGTATGTACGATCCGATACAGCCGCATATAATCGCCGGCCTCGGACGTCCGGACAAGGCGTTCCATCAGCTCTCGAAGCTCCTTAATTTGCTTCTCCAGCTCGCGAATAAACAGCTTGCGTCCCTGCTGCATAATGCGCGCGTCTTTGTCCCGCTCTTCCCTGGAAAGGATTTGCTTCTCTGGATTGCTGTCGCTCATGTTTACCTACACCCTTTGCATTAAGGAAGTTGAAGCAGCTGCCTGACATTCTCCACCAGCTGCAGCGGACTGAACGGCTTGACGATATACGTCGTTACGCCAGCCTCTTTGGCTTTCTCCTTGTCCTTGTCGAGCGCCTTGGCCGTCAACAGCACCACGGGCACGTCTTTGTTCGGATTGTCGCTGCTCCGCAGCCATTCGCACACTTCGACTCCGGTTTGCTCGGGCATCATATAATCAAGAATAAGCAAATCGAACCGTTCGGCGTTCAAAAAATCGATTGCCTGCTGACCGTCTTCGGCCTCCGTAATATGGAAGCCTTCATCCGACAGCGTCTCCGTCAACAAAAACCGCAGCGCCATCTCGTCGTCGGCCAATAATATTTTCAGTTCAGCCATGCCGAATCTCCTTCATCTGTCTACTTCGCCAATTATACCATTTCAGCCTGCGGCACGAAACGGGCAATCCGCTTAATAAGACGAAAAATATTAGGGAAGTTGTCCCTCGCGTTGCGCCCGATGCTCGCGCCAGGAGCCGCTGGCAATCTGTGGGAGCCCCCGCACGTCGGCGCCTATATAAATCCAGCCTTCCTTGCCGCTGTCGCCGGCGTCGACGACCCGAACCCGCTCGTATTCATTCTCCCGGCCGGGACCGTAATAGCCCTCCAGCACATCCATTGCCCGCAGTCCCGCCTTCGAGACCTCCAGCCATTCGCCGACCACAACCGGGAGCGGTCCGGCCTCGGCTTCCCCGCACAACGTCAGCTTGGGATAAGGCCCGTAATCATATAAACGTCCGTACACGGCTCCCGGTTGCACCGACTTCACAAATGGCGACGCGACGCGATAATTGCTTTCTCCCGTCAGCAGCGTTCCATACACAAACACAGCTTCCATAGCCCCCATCACTCCTTGAATTGATTGTACTACAGCCCCTTGACGCGGAATAGAGGCTTGAGGTTGATTGTGGATCAAGAAGCATCCGCGGACAGGCGCAATCCTGCTGGCCGGGCTTTACGCACATACCACGACACACAAAAAAAGCAGCAACCTCGCGGTCGCCGCTTTATGCCTGACTTGCCGTTAATTCCCGGGTTTTGACGATAATTTTGCGGATGCTGTCTTCGGACAAGTGGAACGCCTGAATCAGCTCCATCACCGTCGAGCCGTTCTGATAAAGGCGGAAAATTTCACGATTGCGGCGCTCGATCACGAGCCGCGTCCCGTTATTTTCGCCCCAGCCGGCGCGTTTCTGCTCTTTTTTCGGAATGTATATGATTTCGCCTTGAATGTATTCCTGCAATTGTTTCAATAGGCTAGGGGGAAGAACGTCCTTGCCGTTCTTGTAACTCATGGATGAAAACCTCCTCGAATATGTGGTTGCTGTTATGACCAGTACCTACCGCCGCGAGTGCTTTCATCGCCCCTACACCTCCTATCATTGTGGAAAAATTGGAATAAAAAAAACACGATAACGTATCGTGCCTGTCGCATGTATATGTATTTGTCCATACAGTACCAGGTGAACGGTTATTCCACGAATGATATTCAGTTAAGAGACGAGCACCTCTGCGGCGGCCGCGTTTGCAATAATCATTGTGTTCATGTCTGACACTCCTTTCACCGTTAATGGATTAGAGACTCGGATTGCTTGCGTGCTAATTTTCATTATATGGAAAAAGCTTCTCGCTGTCTATACGCCGGTTCAAAAAATATGGACGGAGGCCTTGCGGCCCCCGTGTTAACGACGGTCCCCGCTTACGCGGAGACCACCTCCGCTGTTGTAATCAATTTGACCACTCCTTTCCTTGAGACTGAGCCGGCCGGCTACACTTCTATTTACGCATATCGCAGCGGCCCCTCTCAAGTGAAAGAACGACTATAACGATTTTGTATTCATGGCTGCGTCTTCACGCCGCCCGTCCGCATCGGGAAACGATTTGATTATGCGCGGTGCTAAAACCCGGCGCTGCGGGCAGCGGCTCCAGGCAGCTCCGAGAAGCTTGAGCGCTCGGAACAACGCCTCTGCCTGCTGGTCGCGCTTGCGATGTCGGCTACAATGCCGACGTTTATGACGGCGTTTATAGCAGCGTCAGCCCAGCGGCCGCACAGCGATGCCGCATTGCGCGAGCGCGGCGCGGATATCGCGCGCAAACTCCACAGCGTGCGCGCCGTCGCCGTGCACGCACACCGTCTCGGCCGCCAGCGGCACTTCCTCTCCGTCCACGGAGAGGACCGCGCCTTGGCGGACGAGACGTTCGACCTGCGCCGCAGCCTCGGCGGCGCTGGCAATCAGCGAGCGCGGCTGGTCGCGCGGCGTCAACGAGCCGTCCGCCCGATACGTGCGGTCGGCAAACGCTTCGCCGGCCGTGCGCAGGCCGGCGGCGGCTCCCGCCCGCAGCAGCTCGCTGCCGGGCGGACCGTACAGCGTCAGCTCCGCGCCAACGCTGACGACTGCAGCCGCAACCGCCGCGGCCAGATCATGGCGCTTTGCCGCCATGTGATACAGCGCGCCGTGCGGCTTGACATGCTGCAGGCTGCCGCCTTCGGCACGGACGAAAGCCTGCAGCGCCCCGAGCTGATACAACGTCAGCTCGTAGGCCTCAGCCGGCGTGATCGCCAGCTCGCGCCGGCCGAAGCCCTGCAGATCGGGCAGGCCCGGATGGGCGCCGATCTGCACGCCTTTGCGCAGGCACAGCTGCACTGTGCGGCGCATCGTCGCCGGATCGCCGGCATGAAAGCCGCAGGCGATATTGGCCGAGCTGACATAGTCCAGCAGCTCTTCGTCGCGGCCAAGCCGATATTGGCCGAAGCTTTCGCCCATATCGCAGTTCAAATCTATCGATAACATCAAAAAGTCCCTCGCTTTCTCAAGCTTCTCCGACGGCAAGCCACAGGCAGCCACCCTCCTAGCTTCTGCCAGTAGCTCCTGCTACTGCTACATGCCAACAGTCCATCACTCTCACTTCACGCCAGCGCCCTCCTGCTCCGACCTTCTGCCAGTAGCCCCTGCTACTGCTTCCTACCAACAATCCACCGCTCTCACTTCACGCCAGCGCTTGCCACGCTCCGACCTTCTGCCAGCAGCCCCTGCTACTGCTTCCTGCCAACAATCCAACGCTCTCACTTCACACCACGTTTGCTTGCTCCGACCTTCTGCCAGTAGCCCCTGCTACTGCTTCCTACCAACAATCCACCGCTCTCACTTCACGCCAGCGCTTGTCTGCTCCGACCTTCTGCCAGCAGCCCCTACTACTGCTTCCTGCCAACAATCCACCGCTCTCACTTCACGCCAGCGCTTGCCTGCTCCGACCTTCTGCCAGCAGCCCTACTACTACTTCCTGCCAACAATCCACCGCTCTCACTTCACGCTAAAGCCTTCCCGCTAAAGCCCTCCCGCTCCAGCCTCCTGCGCCCTTGCCCGCACAGCCGCGGCCAGCATGCGCAGGTCCAGCTCACGCAGCAGCAGCGCTTCCTGCGCTTCCCGCAGGCTGACTTCGCGAAAATAAACGGTGTCGCCAGGCTTCAACTGCGCAAGCAGCGGCAGGTCGGCGTCGATCACATGCGCCAGCCGCGGATAGCCGCCCGTCGTCTGACAGTCCGCCGCCAAAATAATCGGCTGCCCGTCCGGCGGAATTTGCACAGTCCCCGGCGCGACCGCCTCGGAGAGCATCTCCGCGTCCGCGCCGGGCGCAAGCGCCAGCGGCGTCCCTTGCAGCCGGCAGCCCATCCGGTCCGACTGCGGCGCGACCCGGTAGCCCGAACGGCGCCACGCGTCCACGCTTGCCGCCGTAAACAGGCCGGCCTCACGGCCCGGCAGCACCCGCAGCTCGGGTGCTTCGCCGTACGCCGGCCAAATCCGGGCGCTTGCGGCCCAGCTGGCCGCCGCCAGCGCCGCGCCTGCGCGCCAGGCCGAGGTCCCGGCCAGCGCGCCCGCAAGCCGCCGGCTCACGGCTCCCGCCGGCGCGGCCTGCACGGCGTCGCCGGCCACAAGCGGCCGACCGGCGACGCCGCCGAGGGCAGCCCGCACATACGTGCTCCGGCTGCCCAAAACCGGCTCGGCAGCAACGCCGCCGCCGAGCGCCACATACGCGCGGCTGCCAGCAAAGCCGCCGCGAAAACGCAGCTGCGTCCCGGCGCGCAGCAGGAACGGTCGCCACAGCGGTGCCGCTTCGGCCACTGCGGCCGCTGCGGCGCCGCCCGGCGGCACGGCTTCCACCCGGCAGCCGATGCCGCAAATCGCCAGCAGCACGTCTTCGCCCGCGCACAGCTCAGGTCCGAGCAGCGTCAGCTCCAGTGCCGCCGCCTGCGGCTCGTTGCCGACCAGCGCGTTGGCGACGCGGTACGCAAATCGGTCCATCGCTCCGGAGACGACAACGCCGTATTTGCGCGCCCCCCATCGTCCGCCGTCCTGCACAGTCGTCCAAAGACCGGGCTTTTGCACCTCAATACTCATCTGGAGCTTCCTCCCCGTTCGTGGAGCTTTGTTCGGCAAATTGCGCCGGTGTAATCGGTATGAAACGCACGCGGTCTCCGGCTTCCAGCAGCGACGGCGCGGCGGCGCGGGGAAGAAACAACGCCAGCGGCGTCCGGCCGATCAGGTTCCAGCCGCCCGGCGTCGCCAGCGGATAAACGCCGGTCTGGCTGCCGCCGATCCCGACGGAGCCCGGCTCGATGCGCGTGCGCGGCGTGGAACGGCGCGGCGTCGCCAGCTTGTCCGGTAAGCCGCCCAAATAAGCGAAGCCCGGAGCAAAACCGATCATATACACCGGATACTCGCAGCCGCTGTGCAGGGCGACGACCTCCTGCTCGGTCAGTCCGTGAACAGCCGCCACCTCCGGCAAATCCGGCCCGTATTCGCCACCATAGCAGACCGGCAGCTTGACCAGTCGGCCCGGCGCCGGGCCGTCATCCGCCGCCTCCCGCTCAAAGGCGTCAAGTAATTCCCGCACGTACGCTTCCGCCAGCTCGCAGGGCAGCGCGGAGCGGTCTGCAGCTTCGTACAATACCCACGGATCGTAGAAAATCGTCAAGGCTGCATAAGCCGAGGATTGTTCAATCATGCCGGGAAAACGGCGTTCTTCTATATAAGCGGCAAGTCGGCGCACCCGCTCCTGAAGCCCGGGAGCAATGACCTCTCCCAAGCGCACCGTCAGCGCCGAATCGCCAAGCGGATAAAGCTCAAATGTGCTCATACGGCTGCCTCTGCCGTTAATTTCATCGTCATCGCGAAACCTCCGTGTATCGTTTGGCGTATAAGTGGTATCACCAGAACCCTCCCGGCATCCGCGAGGGCCTGGCCAAAGGAGCTGTTTATAACATGATCGTAGCGACTACTGAAGGCATCGCCGGTTATGAGGTTACTGAGGTATTGGGCAGCACGTTCGGCGTCGTTGTGCGGGCGCGCGGCATCGGCGGCGATATTCTCGCTTCGCTGAAGGGGCTTGTCGGCGGCGAAGTTACGCAATACACGCAAATGGTCGAGGACGGCCGTCGTCAGGCAATGGACCGCATGGTCAAAAACGCCGCCGCTATGGGCGCTGACGCAATCGTCATGATGCGTTTCGACAGCGGCGACATCGGCCAGAACATGAGCGAAATTGTCGCTTACGGCACTGCCGTCCGCGTGCGCAAGTTATGATGCATTTGCTGCCTGTCCTGCTGTTTTACGGGCTTTGGGCGGCGGGCTTCATCGTGCTGCTGGTGCTCAGCTGGGTCGTATACGACAAGCGCTACAAAAGCCGCGACGGAGGCAACGCCTCCAAACCGTCCAACGGCTTTGTGGAAACGACAGAAGTATTTCTCGATCCGAAAGACGGCCTCCGCTACCGCGTCTATTACAACCCGCGAACCGGAGACCGTGAATACGTGCTCGAAAAGTAATCCCGATCCGCCGCGTCGCGCGAGACGCAAACGGCCGGCCGCCCGTCGAAGCTTGTGACGGTGCGGGCGGCTTTTTTCGAGCGCCTGCCGACATGCCGCTTCACTCATCGCCCGTACAAATGCCTATGATAAGCTTTGGAAAATACCTTTCAGGCGATTGGCTGTCGAAGGATCGGCACATTACTCAAGCATTACTTCAAACATCGCTTCCAGCGTTTACTTCAGTTCCTCCGGCTCGGCCACAACCTCCCAGTTATGATCGACGCGCGCTTCGATAACGCCGCGCTCCATGATGTAAGCAGCAATCAGCTCGGACATATCCGTTGGAATGTCGCGAATGACAGGTTTGTTTTTGAACATCAGGAAATTCCCCCCGCCTCCGGCACGGTAATTGTTCATCACCACGTCAAACTCGGCATCCGGATCGATGGGACGGCCGCGGTACAGCAGCTTGTCGACGCGCTGCCCGAACGGGCGGGCGATATTGAGCCGATATTCGATGCCTTCCCACATATCATAGTTGTAGTGCTGCGGCTTGGGCTCGGCAAACCGCGGATTGACGCGGATCGAACCGTCCCCGGCCAGCTCGAAATAAGCCGCCGATTGCTCCAGCGCCGCCCGGATGTCGCGGCCGGAAATGCGGATGACCTTGAGCGTATTCGGATAAATGTAGTTGGATACGATATCGCGCATCGTAATCTGCTCGGGAAAGCCCGGCGAGCGGTTGTCGAACAACGCCGTATTGGAAATGTCCGCTCCGGACAACTCCATCTGGACGCGGTTGATAAATTCGATCAGCGCGTTATCCTTGAGGCGGATTTGCAGCGGATCGGTTACGCGCATATTGCCCGTCAAGCGGCCGATCGGCTGGTCGAGCCATGCCTGCGTGCGCGCTTCATAAGGCGCTGCAAGCTGCATAATCTCCGCGTCCGCTTCCGCTCCCGCCGCCGGCAGCAGCTCGGTCGTCCTTCCGACGACGCGCCAGGCTCCATCCGGCTCTGTCCGCGCCAGCTGCAGCTGCGCTTTGCCGAGATACGCGCCTTGGCTGGCCGGCTGCACAATCGCCACGCCGTTCAGCTCAACGCCGGCCAGACTGCGGTGCTGATGCCCGGTTAGCAGCACGTCGATCCCCGGCACCTCCATGCACAGCCGATAGCCCTGATTCTCGCCGGTTTGCGGCTCGGTCGGCTCGCCGCTTGCCAAATCGCGCTCGAAGCCCCCGTGGTAGGCGACGGCGACGACATCGACGCGCTCCTGCTCGCGCAGCACTGGCACCCACGTTTGCGCCGCCTCCACTGCGTCGATGAACCGCAAGCCGCGAATGTGATCGGGATTCTCCCAATTCGGAATATATGGCGTCGTCAAGCCCAGCAAGCCGACCCGTACCCCCTCCGGCAGCTCCCGCACGATATAGGGCGTACCGAACAGCGGCTCGCCTGTCGTTTCGTCGACAACCGTCGCGCTCAGCCACGGAAAGCGGGATTCGCCGACGGCCTTGCGCAGCGCGTCCAGCCCGTAGTTGAACTCGTGGTTGCCCAGCACCGCGGCGTCGCATTTCAATTCGTTCAACCCCAGCACCAGCGGGTTCACCGGCTCGTTGCAAAGCCGCGCGTGATGATAGGCCAGCGGCGTTCCTTGAATCAAATCTCCGTTGTCCACGTAGATGGCGTGCGGCTGGCGCGCCCGCTCCAGACGCAGCAGCGTGGCGATTTTGGCCAGTCCCAGCTCCTGCGGCCGATTGTCGGCATAATGGATCGGCAGCATCGCGCCGTGTACATCGCTCGTTTCCAGGAAGGTGACCGTGCACGCCGTTACCGTTGTCCACTCCTTCATAGCAACCTCCTCCGCTTCCCTGCTCTATATTTTCCAGTGTACATAAACAACCTGCGATTCACAAATACTTCACATGATCCTCCCTATGCCCCGTGACGGAGCTGCATATAAAAGGTTGTTCAATTCATGATTAACGGAGGTTGTATACAACGATGCTTAACAAGCTTACCGCTATCGGCCTCACCCTGATTCTCGGGGCCGGACTTGCCGCTGCAGGCTGCGCCAAAAAGGAAGCTGCCGAAGGCGGCTACGCGCCCAAGGAGCTGAAGGTCCAGTTCGTACCGTCGCAAAACGCGGAAACCCTGGAGGCCAAAGCCAAGCCGCTGGAAAATCTGCTCAAGGACAAGCTTGGCATTCCGGTCAAGGTCAGCGTGTCAACGAACTATAATACCATCGTTGAGGCGATGGCGTCCAAGCAGGTGGATGTCGGCTTCCTGCCGCCAACCGCCTACGTTCAGGCCAAGGAAAAAGGCGCGGCCGAGGTCATTTTGCAGGCTCAGCGCTTTGGCATCAATCCGGCCAACGGCGAAAACACAACGGATCTGGTCGACTTTTACCGGGCCATGATTGTGGTCAAAGCCGATTCTCCGCTCAAGGAGCTCAAGGACCTGAAGGGCAAAACGATCGCTTGGCAGGACGTTACCTCGTCGGCAGGCTACGTCTGGCCGGCGGCGGAAATGAAAAAAGCAGGCGTCGACCCGGATAAGGACGTCAAGGGGATCACAGTCAAAGGGCATGACAAAGGCATCATGTCGGTGCTGGACGGCGATACCGACGCGGCGGCGGTTTTTGAAGATGCGCGCAATACGGTGAAAAAAGACGTGCCGGACGTGTTCAGCAAAGTTCGCGTGCTTTACTATACGCAGCCGATTCCAAACGATACGATTTCTGTCCGCGCGGATATGAGCAAGGAATGGATCGCCAAGCTGCAAAATGCGTTTATCGATATCGCCAAATCCGAAGAAGGCAGAAAAATCGTGCAGGACGTGTACTCGCACCAAGGTTATGTCGTTTCCGACGACACAAAATTCGATATTGTCCGCGAATACGGCAAAGCCGTCGGCGGTAAATAAGCTTGATTGGACGGCAAATGCGTCCTTCTCCGGCCTCCTCGGGTCGGGGATTTTTGCCATTTTTTTTGGTTTTGTGTAACGAATACTCACCTGAACTTGTCATAGTATAGTAGAGAGGTGAATATTTGATGTTTGAATGGCTCATCATTTGTAAAGAAAAGGTCAGGATCACTTGTGGGAATCACAGTATGGTTGGAACCATTTCGAGTTATTACAAAGCCTTCCAGCTCATCAAAATCAACAACGTGCTGATCCCGATCGAACACATCCGCGAGATTGAGGTGCTCAGCGAATCGCAGGACGAAACCGTTGCAGCGCCTGCCGGCAAACGGCAATTGGCAAAAGCGTACAAATAGCCCCAGACTCCCCCCGTATTCGGGCGGCTGACACCTGCAAGGTGAAGCTCCCGGCACGGGGGGAGTTTTTTTGCGCTTTGGGAATCCTACAGACAAGGCTCGTAAAAAAAAGCTGTTGCCACCTATTCAAATTTGAGTATAATTACAAATAGTTATTCAAATTTGAGTATATTTCGTCAGGAGAAAGGAAGTTTCGCTACAATGGATGCCAAAAAAAGCAATATTAATCTCGTCATTGCCGGCTTGCTGCTCGGCTTGTTCATGGCGGCGCTCGATCAAACGATCGTTTCGACGGCCATGACCAAAATTATCGAGAAGCTCGGCGGTCTCGACAAATTCGTCTGGGTGTACTCGGCTTACATGATCGCAATGGTTGTGTCGACGCCGATTTTCGGCAAGCTGTCCGATATGTACGGACGGAAAAAGTTTTTCCTTGCCGGTCTGCTGCTGTTCATGGTCGGTTCGATTTTATGCGGTACGGCGCAAAACATGGAACAGCTCATTGTGTACCGCGCCATTCAGGGGATCGGCGGGGGTTCGCTGATGCCAATTGTGTTCACGATCATCTTTGATTTGTTTCCGCAGGAAAAGCGCGGCAAGATGATGGGCTTGTTCGGCGCCGTGTTTGGCGTGTCCAGCGTGTTCGGTCCGATTATGGGCGGCGCCATTACCGATAACATCAGCTGGCGCTGGATTTTCTACATCAACGTACCGATCGGCATTTTGTCGTTCCTGTTTATTTGGCGGGCGTATCATGAATCGAAAAATACCCGCAAGCAAGTCATCGACTGGGCTGGCGCCATTTTGCTGACCGGGGCGATTTTGTGCCTGATGTTCGGCCTGGAGCTTGGCGGTACCGATAACTGGGCTTGGGATTCGGTGAAAACAATCGGCCTGTTCGTTGGTTCCGGCGTGCTGCTGATTGCCTTCTTGCTCGTCGAACGTGTTGCGAAGGACCCGATCATCAAGCTGGATCTGTTCCGCGGCCGGCTGTTCACCAGCAGTATGATGATCAGCATGCTGTACGGCGCGGTGATGATTGCCGGAGCGACCTACATTCCGCTGTTCATTCAAGGCGTCTTCCACAAAACGGCTACGCAAACGAGCACCGTACTGACGCCGATGATGCTGGGCGTTGTGCTCAGCAGCCAAATCGGTGGACGCGTCGCAGGCAAATTCCAGTTCCGCACCGTCATGGTTGTCTCCGCGCTGACGCTGCTGCTTGGCACGTACCTGCTTGGCTTTATGATGGATACGTCGACCAGTCGTTTGGTCATTACCTTATACATGGTCGTCATCGGCCTCGGTATGGGCGTTTCCTTCTCGTTGCTGAACATTTCGACGTTGAACGCCGTACCGCCGCAATACAAGGGCACGGCTTCGTCGCTGATTACGTTCTTCCGTACCATCGGCTCCGCGCTTGGCGTCACGGTGTTCGGCACGATGCAAAAGCATTCGTTCCAGGAAAGCGTCGCGGCAATGCCGAACAGCAATCCGCAGATGGCTGCGCAAATCAAAGGCGGTCAAGCACTGCTCGATCCGGTCGTGCAATCGCATATGGGCATCCCCAAAGCCGTCATTGACATGCTGCTCGGCAAGCTGGCCGACTCGATTATTTTCGTTTTCCAATGGTCGGTGCTGCTGCCGGTCCTCGCGCTGGTGTTCGCGCTGCTGATGGGCCGCGCCCGTCTGCAAGCGGCTCCGAAAGGCGGACCTGGCGGTGCAGGCGCACCGCAAAGCGACAACAAGCCGGAACCGTCGTTTCATTAAGGAGCCGCGGCCATGTCCATGCGATTGCTGATTCTCGGGCTGTTGATGGAGCGTGAGCAGCATCCGTACGAGATGCGGCAAACGATCAAAAACCGCAATTGGAACGAATGCTTCAAGCTGCGCGACGGTTCACTGTATTATGCCGTCGACCAGCTGCGCGAGGAACAGCTGATCGAGGTATCCGAGGTTGTCGCCGTTCCCGGCGAGAAGCGGCCGGATAAAACCATTTACCGGATTACTCCGGCCGGCAAAGCGGCTTTTTTAGAGCTGATGTACCGGCAAATGGATCAAAGCTCGTATCCGCAGCAGCCGTTTTTTCTAACGTTGCCGTTCATTCGCCACAGCGAGCCGGAGAAGGTCAAGGCACTGATCGCGGAGCAGCTCGAAGCCTGCCGGCAGCGCGTCGAGCGGACGAAAGCGCTGCTTGAGCTCAAGAAGGCTTTTCTACCGCGCGGCTCGGCGATGATGATTGAAGGCTTCGTGCATTTCGGCGAGGCCGAGGCTGCCTGGCTGGCGCAGCTGCTGGAAGAGGCGCGGGCTGGCACGCTGTTTCAAGGCAGCCAATGGACGCTGGAGCAAATTCAAGCGTATATGCAGACCGCTACCGAACACGCCCAACAGCCGAAATAACGGCTGGCAACACAAAATGGCTGCTCCTGCAAGCAATTGGCAGGAAGCAGCCCTTTTTGGCTTGGAGCGGCGACGCCGGCACGCGCCTGCTCCCGCCATCCGGGAGTCGCGCGCGGCGAGCGGGTTAGACCAGCTTTTTACGCAAATAGGAAGAAGCATAGTCGATGATCGTTACCGTGACGATAATACCGAGTACGATGATGCCGACACGCGGCCAGCCGCGGGCCTCCAACGCAAAGATCAGCGGCGTGCCGATCCCGCCCGCACCAACGATGCCGAGGATCGCTGCTGAGCGGACGCTGATTTCAAAGCGGTACAACGTAAACGAAAGGAATTCGGGCAGCACTTGCGGGAGATCAGCGAACCACAAGGTCTGTATCCGGTTGGCGCCGCAGGCGGTGAGCGCTTCGGCCGGGCCGCGGTCCATATTCTCAATCGCTTCGGCATAAAGCTTGCCGAGCATGCCGATCGAATGCAAGCCCAGCGCCAGCACGCCGGCGAACGGACCGGGACCTACCGCCTTGATAAACATAACGGCGAGCACCAGCTCGGGAAAGGTGCGAATGAAGGTCAGGACGATTTTGCCGGAACCGGAAATCCAGCGGCTCGCGCTCATATTGACTGCGGCCCAGAACGCAAACGGCAGACAAAGCACGGCGGAAATGAACGTGCCGAGTACGGCGATCGCCAGGGTATCGAGAATGCCGCGCAGCAGATCCTCGCCCTCCGGCAAATAGACGTAGCTCCAGTCGGGATGCAGCAGCCCGCGAAAAATTGCAGCGGTAATGTCGCCGGCGTTTTGCTTGATTGACGTAAATTCGACGCCGCGAATCGCCCAAATGTAGACCAGCGCCGCCAGCAAAGCGGCAAGCCAGAAGCGGACGCGCTGCCAGCTCCATGTGCGCAACGGGAGTTCGCCTTTCATAGCCACCTCTCCCTGATCGTTTGACTGATGTAATCGATGAGCAACACGACCAGAAACGTCGCGAGCACAATCGTTGCCGTGTTGTCGTAGCGGAACTGATTGAGCGAGCGCTCCAGCAGAAATCCGATGCCGCCGGCGCCGACCATCCCGAGCACCGCGGAAGCGCGCACGTTGACCTCAAACGTATATAAAAAATAGCTGATAAACGAAGCCGTTATTTGCGGCACGACGCCGAAATGTATCCACTGCAGCCGATTCGCACCCACCGCCGTCATCGCTTCGAGCGGTCCCGGGTCGATGGCTTCAATCGATTCGTACAGCAGCTTGGAGACGATGCCGAAGGAAAAGATGAGCAGCGCCAGCACGCCGGCCAGCGGACCGATGCCGACCACGGTGACGAACAGCGTCGCATATAGCAGCTCGGGCATGGCGCGCAGCAGATTGAGGATGAAGCGCGCGGGTATATACAGCGCCGGATACCGCGACACGTTTCGCGAAGCGAGCAAGGCGACGGGAACAGCCAGCAGCGCCCCGGCGGTTGTGCCAAGGATAGCCATTTGCAGCGTTTCCAGCATCGGGCCGAGCACCGTCGGCACATACGCCCAATGCGGCGGCAGCATGTCGCCCAGAATAACGAAAAATTGATCGGCGTTGACGATCAGGCCGGTCAGGCTGGCGTCGGTGCGGTAGGCGCTGCCGACCAGCAGGATCAACACGAGCAGTGCGTTCAGATAAAGCTTGATCCGGTCCGGACGGCGCGCAGCGGTTGCTTTCATCACGCTTGCCCTCCTGCCAGCAGCTCGCTTTCGGCTATGGGCCGTCCGTAAATATCGGCAAATACGGCGTCAGTGGCCGCTGCGGCCGGGCCGTCGAAGACAACCGCTCCGGCGCGCAGCCCGATAATGCGCGTCGCATATTCGCGGGCCAAATCGATGAAATGCAAATTGACGATGGTCGTAATGCCCAGCTCGCGGTTGATCCGCTGCAAATCGTCCATCACCTGCCGCGTCGTCAGCGGGTCCAGCGAAGCGACCGGCTCGTCGGCCAAAATGATCTTGGCTTCCTGCGCCAGCGCGCGGGCAATCGAAACCCGCTGCTGCTGCCCGCCGGAAAGCTGATCGGCGCGAACGAAAGCTTTGTCACGGATATTCACCCGCTCAAGCGCCTCCAGCGCCAGCTTGACGTCAGCCTGCGGGAACAAACCGAGCACCGTGCGCAGCGTTGAATGGTAGCCGACCCGCCCGGACAGCACATTGCGCAGCACCGTGGAGCGTTTGACCAGATTAAAGCTTTGAAAAATCATCCCGATATCGCGGCGCATCCGCCGCAGCTTCGCTCCCGAAGCCCGAGTGATCGATTGTCCGTCGATCTGAATCTGTCCATCCGTAATTTCATGCAGCCGATTGACGGCTCGCAGCAGCGTCGACTTGCCCGCACCGGACAAGCCGACCACCACGACGAACTCGCCGGGTTGAATGGTCAGCTGAATATTGTTAAGCCCGACCGTACCGTTCGGATAGATTTTGGAAACATGCTGAAATTCAATCATGCTCTGGCCGTTCCTCCCGTTCGATCCAAGGTGCCTTTCCTTTGGCTAGAATCCCCTTAACGAAAGCTTCATATTCGAACGGAGCGCAAACGAAAGACGCGGCGCGGGATGCGTGTGGGAGGGTTACGTACTTTGGAAAAAAAGAAGCAGAGCCGCGGCATACCCACAGCTCTGCTCATGTTGCGAAAACGGCTCCAGCCGCCTGTTTGCTTTTTCCCTTATAGCTTGGCGCTCCAACGCTCCTCCAGCCGCAGCCATTTCCACAGCCCGACGGACACCGCCCAGGCCACAATGAACACAGCCACCAGCACATAACCGAGCGAACCGAAATCCAGCTCGCCGAGCCAGGTCCAGAATGCCCCTTGCAGTCCAACCCGTTCGCCGATGACCTGACCAAGCTCGATGACGCCCACGATCAGCGCCGCAATCACTGCGACAGTCGTAACCGTCAAGTTGTAATACAGCTTGCGCGCCGGCGTCGTGAATGCCCATTTGTACGCCTTCGACATAAACATGCCGTCAGCCGTGTCCCACAGGCTCATGCCAGCAGCAAACAGCAGCGGCAGCGACACGACGCCGACGAACGGAACCGCGTCCTTCGCCGCGCTGGCCGAAATCGCGATCAGGGCAATTTCACTGGCCGTATCGAAGCCGAGTCCAAACAAAAAACCGAGCGGATACACGTGCCAGCTGCGGCGGATAAATGCAAAAAACGGCTTGATCAAACGGGTAAAAAATCCGCGCGCCTCCAGCAGCCGCTCAAATTCCTCTTCATTTTGCTTGCCTTGCCGATATTGGCGGAACAGCTTGAACAGTTGGAGCAAAATAACGAGATTCAGCAGTCCGATCAGCACGAGGAACGCGCCCGACACCGATGCGCCAATCACGCCGCCCACCTCCGACATCCACGGCAGCTCGCGCTGCGCCCACTGCACGGACAAAGCCGTTGCGACCGCCATTACAAACACGACCGAGGAATGCCCCAGCGAAAAATAAAATCCGACGCCCAGCGGGCTCATCTTTTGCTGCACGAGCTTGCGCACCGTATTGTCGATGGCCGCGATATGATCGACGTCAAACGCATGACGCATCCCCAGCGTATACGCCAGCAGGCCAAGTCCCCAAAACGTCGGCATTCCCGGCGCCACGCTGATCAAGCCGGCCAAGCCGAGCACATGCAGCAAACCCACTACAATCACATAACCGGCCCAGCTGCGCTTGTCGCGCATCAGTTGCTTCCACATCCCAAGACTCCCCCTGTCTTTGTCTCTGCGTTCATTGCTGTTTTTCCAATTTCGCACAATTCGTAGCACGATTATTACATAATGTAGCACAACTTGAGTAGCTTGAGAAGAGCCTATCGCGCTCAAGTACACAAAGCAGACAAACTTCCTTATAATGAAGATGGACGAACGATCACTTAAAGGAGATTCCGCTATGTCTCTTCGCACATTAAAGCTGTTTACCGTGCTGGTGCCGGTTTTCATTATCGGCGGCTTCGAGTACGTGCGGCATGAATTTTTACTGTATTATTTGACGATGGAAGCCGGAAATTTTGTAATCACCATTATTACGCTGGTGCTTTCTTATTGGTTCGCGACCTGGATGTTTGAGAAAATCAAGCGCATCAACGACCGGCTGACCGAAGGCGAAGCGCGGCGCGCCGTCTATGAGGAGCGGGAACGGCTGGCCCGCGAGCTGCATGACGACTTGGCGCAAACGCTGTTTTTTCTGAATGTTAAATTGAAGCAGGGCGAGCTGGAAGAAGCGAAAGCGGCCGTATCCGAAATCGACAATTCCTTGCGTCAGGCGATTTTTAACCTGCGTACGCCGCCGGAGGATGGCGTCGCCTTCGCTTCCCGGCTGAATAAATGGCTGCAGGATTGGCAAGCAGCGTCAGGTATCGCCGTGGCGACGCAAATCGAAGTCACGCCGGACGCCTTCCGGGCTGCCGAAGAGGTGCAGCTGTTCGGCATTGTGCAGGAGGCGTTCACGAACATCCGCAAGCATTCGCGGGCGCGTCATGCGACGATCCTGCTCACGGCGGCTCCCGGAAGCTGGCGTCTGCGTATTGCCGATGACGGCTGCGGGCTGGGCGAGCCGGGCAGCGCCCGCAAAACGTACGGCACAGAGCTGATGTCCAAGCGCGCCGCCGAGCTGGGCGCAACGCTTGCGATCGGCCAAGCCCCGGACGGCGAGAGCGGAACCGTGGTGTCGGCTGCGTATCCGGCGGCCGCGGCACATCAGACAGCGGAAGGGAGCAAACGGGCATGAATCCTGTTTACCGCGTGCTGATTGCCGACGATCATCCATTGGCGCGCAAGGCCGTGTTCAGCCTGCTTGCCGCGGACCCGGCCTTTTATGTCGTCGGCGAAGCCGTTCACGGCGAAGAAGCGCTGCTGCTGTGCGGCGAGGTGCAGCCTGATCTGGTGCTGATGGACATTCACATGTCGCCGGTCAACGGTCTCGAAGCGACGCGTCGCATCAAGCAGCGCTTTCCGCACATCCGTATTGTCATGCTGACGGTGTCCGACGATGTCGCCGATTTGTTCACTGCCCTGCAATTCGGCGCCCAAGGCTACCTGCTCAAAAATATGGACCCTGACGAATGGCTGACCTATCTGCATGCCCTGCTCGACGACAATTCCGACGTCGCCCGCGGCATGGCCGACCGGCTGTTTCACCGCTTCCGCGCCCCGCAAAGCAGCGCTCCCGACGGGCCGCATCCGGGCATGCTGACCAGCCGCGAGCAGGAAATTGCCGCTTCCGTCGCCGCCGGACTCAACAACCGGCAAATCGCCGAAAAGCTGCTGATTTCCGAGCACACCGTTAAAAATCATATGAAAAACATTCTCGACAAGCTGCAGCTCGAAAATCGCGTCCAGCTTACCGCCTTCGCGATCAAATTCGGTTTGACACAGAAAGGTCAAAACTAGCCGGCAAAAATAGCCCACTTGAGCCATACTGCCAAGCCCGATCTTCGGGTAAGATGTACAACATGAGCAAAATTGACGAAAAGGGGCTATGACCTATGTTGAAAAAATGGTTGCTGCAAGCCGGACTCGTATTGGCCGGATTGATGCTGCTTAGCGGCATCGCAAGCGCACACGTTGTTGTTTATCCAAAGGAAACGACACAAGGCACTTATGAGAAATTCACCGTTCGCGTGCCGTCGGAGAAGGATTCCGCTACGACCAAAGTACAGGTTAAATTCGATACGAACGAGGTTGCCGTTTCGCGCTTCGAGCCGAAACCGGGCTGGACCTACGAAATTTCCAAAGACGACAGCGGCAAAATCAACGGCGTCACCTGGACGGCAACGGGAGACGGCCTGGGCAGTACGGAATTCGGCGAATTCAATATGCAAGGCAAAGTCGGCGACGCCGCGACGCAAATTACCTGGAAAGCGTACCAGACGTACAAGGACGGCAGCGTCGTTGAATGGGTCGGCGCAGACGGCTCGGATAAACCGGCTTCGGTGACGATGGTAAAAGCCAAACCGGCCGGCGCGGCTTCCGACGGCCACGACCACGGCGCAGCGAGCAGCAGCGCTGAAGCCAGCGGCTCCGGCAGCTCGACAGCCGCACTGGCGCTCGGCATTGCCGGCGTCGTACTCGGCGCGCTGGCGCTGCTGGTTGCGCTGATGCGCAAACGCGCTTAACGATACCGATGCCGCGCAAAAAAGCTTCCCGATCCGCGAAACGCTCGCGGAGGGGAAGCTTTTTTCGTTGCTGCAGGCTTTTATGCGCCTGGGTATCTGGCACCGCTTGGAGCGCATACCGCCTACTCAACAGCCGCTGCGTCTTTCACAGCCGCGCGGTCGCCACAGCGCACCGCATCTGTAGCCATGCCGTTGCACCGCCGTCTCCGCCCGTGCTTGCTCTAGCGCTGGGCAATCACGATATCCCACTCCTGCACATGGCAGTGGCGCGCGCCGTGCACGACGAACGGGTCGGCTTGCGCCAGCGCAGTCGCTTCTTCAAGCGAATCGGCGATGTAAACGACCAAACCGCCGGAGCCGTCGGTGAACCGGCCGTTGGCAAAAATCTTGCCCTCGCTGCGGCGGGCATCCAGATACGCCAAATGAGCCGGACGATGCTCCTTGCTCAGCTCCTCATCCTTCATCGGCAGCAATACTGCAAAATACGCCATCGTTTACGCCCTCTTTCTCTCATAGATTAGAAATCGATAATCATACGGATTGCGCGCATCGCGAATGCCCGGCTCCTCGGAAACCAGCGTCCAGTCGTCCAGATTCAACTCGGAAAAATACGTATCCGCTTCGAATTCATGATCGATGCGCGTCAGGATCAGCTTGTCCGCTTGCGGATACGCCGCGTGGAACACTTCGGCCCCGCCGATCACAAATAGCTCCGCCGCTGCGCCCACCCGCTCCTCGGCCTCGGCCACGCTTTGCACCGTTTCACAGCCGACAGCAGCAAACTCCGTGCTGCGCGTCAAAATCAGATTGCGCCGGCCCGGCAGCGGCTTGCCGATGGACTCGTACGTTTTGCGTCCCATTACAATCGGGTGGCCCATCGTCGTCCGCTTGAAAAATTGCAGGTCCGCCGGCAAATGCCACGGCAGCCGGTTCTCGCGTCCAATCGCGCCGCTGCGGTCCATCGCTACAATAAACGTAATGCTCATCGCTTTCTCCTCCCCGCTTATACCGCCACCGGCGCTTTGATCGCCGGATGCGGATCATAGCCCGTCAGCCCGATGTCTTCGACCTCGAAATCGAACACCGAGCGCACCTCGGGATTGAGGCGCAGCTCAGGAAGCGGACGCGGCGTCCGTTCCAATTGAATGCGAATCTGCTCCAGATGATTCGTGTAAATATGGGCATCGCCAATCGTATGCACAAATTCCCCCGGCGCAAGCCCGCACTCCTGTGCGACCAGATGCGTCAGCAGCGCGTAGCTGGCAATATTAAACGGAATGCCAAGGAACGTATCGCCGCTTCGCTGATACAGCTGGCAGCTCAGCTTGCCGGCCGCCACATAAAACTGAAACAGCGTATGGCACGGCGGCAGCGCCATCCCCGGCACGTCCTCGGGATTCCAGGCCGAGACAATCAGCCGGCGCGAATCGGGAGTCGCTTGGATCATCCGCAGCACATCCTGCAGCTGGTCGATCACGCCCCCGCCCGTCGTTTTCCACTGACGCCACTGCTTGCCGTACACGTCACCCAGCTCGCCGTAGGCCGCAGCAAAGGCATCATCGTCGAGCACCCGCCGCTTGAACAGCTCCATCTGCTCCTGATACTGTTCGTTGAACGCTGCATCCTGCTGCGAACGCAGTCCGAAGCCGCGCATGTCCGGTCCCGCATAGTCCGGGCTTTCAATCCAGCGCTGGAACGCCCATTCGTTCCATATATTATTGTTGTGCCGCAAAAGGTAGCGAATGTTCGTATCGCCCTTCAAAAACCACAGCAGCTCGCTGACGATCAGCCGGAACGGAATGCGCTTGGTGGTCAGCAGCGGGAAGCCCTCCTGCAGATCAAACCGCATCTGATAGCCGAACGTGGAAATCGTTCCCGTCCCGGTCCGGTCCTCCTTCCGCTGGCCCTGCTCCAGAATATGCCGCAGAAGCCCGAGATAGGCAGCTTCGCTTTTGCTCATGTGTGTGCACTCCCATCTTTTCAAACCATCTATCCATTATACCAGCAACACGCGACGCGAAGAAAGAGGCGGCACCCGCCTTCATTGGCTTGTACGCCGGTTGTCAGGTGTAGTACAGTTATTCCAATAAGCAAATGAAGCGGAGGTTGACGTACATATGAACGCACGCAAAAAAATTCCCGCCCTCACCGCTACGGTCGAGGCGGTCCTGATGACGACGGATGCCGCATCGTTCGTCACGGCCCGCCAGCCGCATATTGCGGTCGAGCTGGCCGGCATTCCCGGTGATCGCCACTACGGCCTGCTGCGGCCAGCCGATTCGCGGCAGACAATTTACCGGCGCGGCACGCTGATCGCCAACCGCCGGCAAATCAGCGTCGTCTCGGCTGAGGAATGCGCGCTGATCGCGGCCCGACTGGGCATTCCGCACGTGCTGCCGGAATGGCTCGGGGCCAATCTGGCGCTGAGCGGATTGGCCGATTTGACCCAGCTGCCGCGGGGCGCCCGGCTGCTGTTTCCCGACGGCACGGGACTGGTCTGCGAAGGCGACAATCCGCCTTGCATCGGACCGGGCCGCGTGGTGGAAGCTCAGTCCGGCGTGCCGGGACTGAGCCAGCGGTTTGTCCGCGCCGCCGGTGGCCGGCGCGGCATCGTTTGCTCCGTCGAACGCGAGGGCGTGATCGCTGAAGGCGATCTCGTCAGCATCGTGTTCGACGGAGTGCCGCAGCCCGCGCGCGAATAGCCGGCAGGACCGGCCCTGGGGACGGTCCTGCCGGCTGTCACGCGTGGGCGGCGGGAGGTTTGGCGCAGCCGGGCCGGGCCGCCAGCCGCAGGGCGGCGGGGGCAGGCCCGCGGATTGAGCCGGAGCGCGGCCGGTCGGTCGGCGGCGCTGCGTTACGGGCGCGGACCGAGCCGGCCGGCCGAGGACGGGCGCTAATCCGGCGTCAGGGCTGCTTGGCCCTGACGTGCAAGCTGCACAGCGCCGCTGCTTGCGGCAGCCGGAATCCGGCGTGCGCGTCAGTTGCCGGATGGGCAGTCCGCCGAAGCGACCTGCCCGGCTGCCCACCTGCCCGCGCTGCCCCGCAGGCTTACACCGCGTTGTCCCGCAGGCCACACCGCGCTGCCTCGTACCGCGCTACCCCGCGCAGGCTAAAGCTCCAGCGCTTCGCCAGGCTTGAGCAGTTGGCCTGCGATGCCTTTTTCCGCCAAGGCCCGTACGAACGCCTCGCCATCCTGCGAGATCAGGTTGAAGGTATTGTAATGAACCGGCACGACCCTCTTCGCCTTCAGCCATTCGGCCGCGATCACGGCATCGTCCGGCCCCATCGTAAACAAATCCCCAATCGGTAAAAACACCAGATCGATATCAAACTTCTCGCCAATCAGCTTCATGTCGGAAAACAAATTCGTGTCGCCGGCATGCAGAATCGTCAAGCCGTCCCATTGAATCAGCAGTCCGGCTGCCATGCCGCCGTAAATAATCTGCTGCTGCTCATGCAGCACGATGCCCGAGCTGTGCAGCGCCGGCACCATGTGCACCTCGGCGAAGCCAAGGGAGATTTTGCCCCCCATATTCATATCGCGCGTGCGCACGCCCTGCCAGCTCATGTAGGTGGCCAGCTCGTGAATCGCAATCAGCGTCGCGTCGTTGCGTTTGGCGATTGAAGCGGCGTCTTGAATATGATCGGCATGGGCGTGGGTCAGCAGCACATGCTGGACCTTGACCTGATCCGGGTTCACGGCGGCTGCCGGATTATCCGACAGGAACGGGTCGATGATCAGCGAATGCTCGCCTTTTGTCAGCTGTACGCATGAATGACCGTGGTATTCTACTTTTAACATATAGCTCCTCCTTAGGGTAAATAAGCTTCGTTATTGGCTGTTAAATGGAGCGGAACGCAACCTGCCCCGGCAAAAACACCGTTTCCACGCTCGGGAACAGCCTGCGCAGCAGATCGACGGCGTACTGCATGCCGGCTTCTTCGCTTTTTTGATGACCGATAATCAGCAGCGCCTTGTCCAGCCCGAGCGCAACCGCATCGCGCACATATTCGTTCGTCTCCCATTCGTGCGTTTCTCCGGCCACCATCAGCTCGATGTCGTAGTCGCGAAACTCCTGGATCTGCCGTTCGCCGCCGGGAGCGCCGGGAAACAGGCTGATGCGCCGTACCTCCAGCTCCGGAGAGCCGATCAAGCGCAGCGAATCGATGTCCAGCTTGCTTTTGATATGCGCCGCCACGTCCTTGACCGCAGTCGGCTTCTCCAGAACGACCAGCCGCGGATGCGCCGGATCGGCCCAAGCGCTCCAATCGAGCGCTTGCAGCATACCGTGACCGATGCCGTCCGGCTCGTAGCGATCATGCACATAATCGTGAAAACGGAACACGGCAAGGCCCGAATCCTCAATCAGCTTCTTTTTGCCTTCGTAAACGGGATCGCCCTGCAGCCAATCGGTTTCATCCCTGTGATTAAAATAGGTTGGCTCATGTGTAACCAGCAGCTGCGCTCCGGCATCGACCGCCATTTTCAGCACTTCGTAGGTCGCGGTAAAGGTGACGGCGATTTTGGTGACAGGCGCGTCGGGATTTCCGTATTTAAGCGTATCGACCGTGTTCTCGACGGGCTCGGTATCGTTGACCGGATTCAGCAGGCGGTTCACAATCTCTTGAACAGTGACAGTCATAGGGAAGCCTCCTTGAACGAATGGGGATGGTAACGCATTCACTTTACTATTATACCGCGTTAGCGCCATAACTTGAAAGGGTGCGGGGAAGCAAGCGCTCGCTTACAATAGAGGATAGGGGTATTTTTGACAGGAAAGGGGATTGACTTTATGAAGCCTTACCGCCATAATCGGCCCACAGATTATGTTCAACACCAGCGAAGCCGCGTCGTTCGCCGCAAAAGCCGGATCGCCCGCCGCATCGGCTGGACCGTTGCCCACACAGGCTCGCTGACCAAGGGCAAAATCCATTGCTCCTGCCCGCACTGCGCTGTAAAAACGAAATCGCACGGCCTGCCCAAATCGCAACAAGCGCGATTGGCAAGCTACGAGGAGCAGCTATCGGATCGTGGGCTTGAGGGATGAAAATAGTCTGAAAGCCGCTTTTGCGGGCCAACGCCCTGAGCCGGGCGTGTATTGCCAGGCGTGCGCTGCCTAACGCAGCTTCGTCTGAGGCGCGGCCTGGCTGTGACGCAGCGTTTATTTCGTCCCGTTACCCGTTCTAGCTCTCGTTCGTAATCCCAAACGGCACATGCGCCGACGGATACGTGCTCGACACGCCTTCAATATGGCCAAGCTGGTCGTCGAAAAAAATATGCGGTCGGAAAATTTTCATAATCCGCCCCTTGTCGATCCCGCCGAGGAAAAACGCCTCGTCAATGCGGATTCCCCAATTGCGCAGCGTCGTGACGACGCGCTCGTGCGCCGGAGCGTTGCGGGCCGTGGCAATCGCAATCCGGATGCGCGGGACATAGCCGGGGTCGCGCCGTTTGCGCTCCCATTCCTGCTGCTGCAGCCGGGACACGCCGGCAAAAAATTTGAACAGCGGGCCGGGCGGCAGCACCTCGTCCGCTTTGAGCTTTTCGCTTTCGTGAAAGCCTTTCATCCCCCGACTCTGATAGACCGCTTCCGCCGAATCGTCGGCAATGATGCCGTCAAAGTCAAAAGCAATCCGCAGCTCCGGCTCCGCCTCGTCGTCGACAAACTGCGTCGGAAACACCCGCGCCGCCGGCAGGCCCATGCGCATGGCCGCCCGCACATCGTCCGAGTCCGCCGACAAAAACAGCGAAGCGTTAAACGCTTCCATATATACAAAAGGATTCGAGCCCGTCACGAAAGCGGCCCGCGAAATCGGCAGCCCGTAATACTCGATCGATTTGAACACGCGCAGGCCCGTATCGGGGTCGTTCCGGGACAGCAGCACCACCTCGACCGGCCGGTCCTCGCCCTCCTGAGCGCTGATTTGCAACAGCCGCTTGATGCACGGGAACGCCACGCCCGGCTCCAGCACGACGTGCTCATGCTCATGCTGGTATTTGCGGTACTCCTCTTCGCCTTTTTCCCGAAACACTTTGTCGGACGCCTCCAGATCAAACAATGCGCTCGACGCTACCGCTATCACGAATTTTTCTTCTATTTGAAAGGCCATTGCGTCTTCTCCTTTATGTGCATCTCCATTCAGTTGTTCGATGTACTCATTCGCTTATTGCGTTGAAAATCCTTCCAGCAGCGCGACTCCCCTGCGCCAGCGGTTGCCGTGCAGCTTGGGGTTATGGAGAATGGAGTGCCTGCTGCCCCTGTCGGCAACCGTTTCCGGCGCGGGCAATGGCGTTTGTTATAAGCAGCAACAGGCATGGCAAAAAGCCCCGCGCCCAAAGGCACGGAGCCGTGTTCCAGCGAACGCCCGTCGGGCGGCTCATGGATGGATGTCAGCCAAGCATCGTCCGGGCTGTCAGCCAAGACCTGGCTCAGCGCTTAGATGGATGTCAGCAAGCACCGGGTCAGCCGGTCGGTCCGTCAACCCGTGCCCGGTACGGCGCGCCAACTGCCGTATGCGGTGACATCCTCGGCTTCTTCAGCGGCATACGCCTCGCAGACGAAGCCCGGAACCTCCGCCCCGTCGGACAGCCGGACCTTGCCGATGCCCAGCGGCGCGGGGATAGCGGCCGTGAATGCCCCGAGCTGCGCCAATGGCATCTCCCACACCTCCAGCCGGATCGACGCGCCGCCTTCGCGCGTTTGGATCAGGCCGGGCTTGGACGGCGTTGTCGGCAGCTTGACGAGCCGGTAGAGCGGCGCTGTTGCGGCTTCGCGCACGAAGCGCGCCCCGCTGGCGAGCATCTGCGCCTCTAGCGGAAAACCGCGCATGTGCAAGCCGCAGACCGCGACCGGCGTCGTCGTTGGCGGGCCGGGCGCAGCGGCGGCTGCGGGCGAAGGCACGGATGACGCAACCTCATGTGCGGATGGGTTCGCCAACGTGGGCTGTGGCGCGGCCTCATGCGCGGATGGGCTTGCGGGTGCAAACTGTGGCGACAACGACTCTGGCACGGACGAATGCTCCAGCGTGGGCTGTGGCGCTACCTCATGCACGGCTGGGCTTGCGGGTGCAAACTGTGGCGACAACGACTCTGGCACGGACGAATGCGCCAGCGCGGACGAATGCTCCAGCGTGGGCTGTGGCGCGACCTTATGCGCGGATGGGCCAACGATGCCAACCGCAACGGCGGACAACGAGCGCTGCATGCTGAATGCTTGAGCGACGCTGCACAGCAGCCCTTCCTGTCCGGCCAACGCAAACAGGGTAATGCCGTAAGGCGTTTGCGGCGCAGCTTCACCGGCCGGCACTGCAACCGCGCATAAATCGAGCAGGTTGCAGTGATTCGTATAACGGCCCATATCCCGATTCGCACCGATCGGATCGCGCGCCACCTGCTCGCGCGTCCACGTACCGCCGCACGTGGGCAGCACCAGCACCGCGCCGGCCAGTAGTCGGCGCGTTTGCAGCTTCAGGCCCTGCAGCCGATGCTGGGCCTGAAACAACGCAGCGGCGTCATAGGAGCGTCCGCCCGCCGCTGTCCCGGCTCCCGAGCGCAAAATCCGCTCGGTCACCTCCAACGCCGCCCCCGGCCGGGCGGCGATAAATTCGCCGAGCCCCGCCCAGCGCTCGGCCACCCACGGCCCCTCGTACAACAACGAGGCGGCCTCGTCCAGCCATTGCGTATCGATATACGCAATGGGCAAATCCAGCTGCTGCAGACGCTCGACAGCAGCCAGCCATGCGCTGCGGTACTCCGCAGCGAACGGTCCATACGTCGCCGGGGGCTCCTTCGGCAGCAGCAGCCTGCCGGGCGGCTCCGGCTCCGGCAGCGGCACGCAACGTGACCACGGGTCGGCGTCGTGCGGACCGCGCACTGCCTGATCGACGACCAGTACGTCGTCGAGCTCGTGCGCGAATACCGTGACGCAGTCCAAGCTGGCGCAAGCGGGCACCACCCCCAGCGTCGGCCAGGCGCCGACGCTCGGCTTCCACCCGACGAGGCCGTTCAGCGCCGCGGGCACGCGGCCCGAGCCGGCCGTGTCGGTGCCAAGCGCAAACGCCGCTTGCCCGCGAGCCACGGCTACAGCCGAGCCGGAGCTGGAGCCGCCGCTGATCAGCTCCGGCCGCAGTGCGTTGGCCGTCTCGCCGTACGGACTGCGCACGCCGACCAAGCCCGTGGCGAACTGGTCGAGGTTCGTTTTACCGACCGGAATAGCGCCTGCAGCCAACAATCGCTCGACGACAGCGGCATGCGTCTTCGGCTCATAAGCATACTCGGCACAAGCAGCCGTCGTCGGCAGCCCGGCCTGATCCAGATTGTCCTTGATCGCAAAAGGAATGCCCCACAGCGGCGCTTCCGTCGGATCAAGCTGCTTTAACCGCTCCAGATACGGCTGAATATGCGACCAGTCGGGCGCAAGAATCCATATGTTATATGCGTAGTCCTGTACGGAACGACTTATAATTTCAGCAATAACCTCTTGCGGCGTCAAAGCGCCGCTTGCGTACAACGCTCGCAGCCCGGAAATCGTCAACGTGAACGGAATCAAGTTGCTTTTCATCCTGCCGCCACCTCCTCCTCCGCTGCCGCAGGCAGCTCGCCGATGCCGGCCAGCAATTGTCCGGCATGCACCTGATCGCCCGGCTGCACGCATACCGTCAGTACGATGCCGTCGCAGGGCGCGTGCTGCGGAAACTCCATTTTCATACTTTCAAGAATCGCCAGCTTGTCGCCCTTACGCACCGTCTGGCCCGGCGACACCAGCACCTGCCAGACGCTGCCGGGCATGATCGAACGCACAGCCGCCGCTCCCTCCGGCAGCTCCTCGGGAGCCGCATCGCCGGACATCTCCTGCTCCGATACGTACTCGGCCAGCCCCATCCGCTTCCAGCTTTCCCGCTCAGCGGCGAACGCTGTTTGCTGCCGCGTGCGGAACGCGTCTGCACTTTCCTGAATATCGTCCAAAAAGCGCACGTATTCGCCCAAATCAAACGTCGTCTCCGTAATATCCGCTTCAAACCTGCCGCGCAAAAAATCGTCCCGCAGCCGCAGCAGCTCGTCGGCTTCCACCGGATAAAATTGAATCTGATCAAAAAACCGCAGCAGCCACGGCTTCCCCGGCACAAAGCTTCCCGTAGACCGCAGCCGGTTCCACATCTGCACCGTTCGCCCGACGAACTGGTAGCCGCCTGGTCCCTCCATCCCGTACACGCACATATACGCTCCGCCGATGCCAACGGCATTTTCCGGCGTCCACGTCCGGGCCGGATTATATTTGGTCGTCACCAACCGATGCCGCGGATCGACCGGAGTCGCTACCGGAGCGCCGAGATACACATCACCAAGTCCCAACACCAGATAATTGGCTTCAAAAACGATGCGCTGCACATCATCCACATGCTCCAGCCCGTTTACCCGGCGGATAAATTCCAGGTTGCTCGGGCACCAGGGAGCGTCCTGACGAACATTTTGCTGGTAGCGCTGAATGGCCAGCTGTGTCGCCGGATCGTCCCATGACAAGGGTAGCCTGACAATGCGCGACGGCACGCGAATCGACTCCAATGGCGGCAGCGACCGATCAATCTCCATAATACGCGCCGCTGCTTCACGCACCGTCATTCGCGCCGGATCGAAATGAATTTGCAGCGAGCGGATGCCCGGCGTCAGTTCGAGAACCGGGAACCCGCCGTCGGCTTGCACGGCCTGCATTAGCGCATGCACCTGAAAGCGGAGCAGCAAATCCAGCTCCATATCGCCGTATTCGACCAGTAAATTCCGATCTCCGCAGCAGCGGACCGTTATCGGAATCGCGCGACTTGCCCGCTCGACGGCTAACAAAGGATAATCCGGCCGGGACGCCAGCTCCGGCAATGGCTCGGGGAGCCGCACTACGGGCAACGCTTCTTTGGACATATGCTCTTTCGAAAGCTGCTGCTTCGATTTCTCCGCGTCCGGCAGTTGGCCCTCAAGCACTTTCATCACCGAATCCCATCTTATTTCGGGCTTCCCTTGCTCCGACTGCACCGTCTCCGGTAGCTCTCTCGCCACCACCTGCACTTCCGGCAGTATGTCCTCCACCCGTCCGTCTCTTGTTAACCACGCTTCCTGCAGCGCTTCGTCCGGGAGCCCCATCCCTTCCGCAGCGCCAACAGCTTCCAGCCCTCCGTCCGTATGGACGCCTGCCGGATATGAGCCTGCCGCCCATCTTTCGATCGCGGCAAGCTGCTGCTCTTGCAGCTCGCGCAGCGCCTCGGCCTGCTCCAGCGTCAGAAGCTGGAAACGCACCTTATCTCCGGCATGCAGTTGCCCCAGCTTCCAGAACTCGGCCGATGCCGTCGTCACCGGACAAACGAACCCGCCCAAGCTAGGACCGTCCGGTCCAAGTAAAATCGGCATATCGCCGGTCAAATCCAATGTACCGACCGCATACGCGTTATCGTGAATATTCGACGGATGCAGACCGGCCTCGCCGCCGTCTTCCCGCGCCCAGCAAGGGGCCGGACCGATCAGCCGCACGCCGGTGCGCGAGCTGTTGAAATGAACCTCCCACTCGGTTGTTGTCAATTGCGTCAAATATTCCGGCTGCAAAAATTCCACCGTACAGTGGGGGCCGGGTATAACGCCAATGGTCCAGTCGCGGGTCAGCTGCGGGCGGTCAGCCAGCGGCAGCGACCACGAACGCCCAGCCGGCTCCGAGCATAACGCATCCAGCGCCGTATCCGGCACCGCATCTATCGCTCCATCCATCTCCGCATCCAGCACCACATTCATCGCCGCATCCATTGGTTCATCCAGCGTGGCATCCAGTGCAGCATGTGTCGTCACATCCCTAGCTTCATCCAGCGTCACATTCATCGCTTCATACGTCGTCGCCGCATTCATCTCTTCATCTATCGACTCATCTGTCGCATCCAGTGCCTCAACCAGCGCCATATCCAGCGCCTCATTCATCGTCCCATTCATCGCAGCACCAGCCGCAGGAACGCCGCCAGCGGGCTCGGCTTCATCCGCCTTCGGCCTGGCGTCCGACCGCCCGCCTTGCGGCCTTGCGCCGCTCACACGCTGCGGGACAGCGCGCACCGCCAGCACGTCGCCCGGCCGCAAAGCGCGTCCGCCGTGACCGCCGAAGCCGCCAAGCGTGAACGTCGAAGCGCTGCCGAGCACCAGCGGCATATCCAGGCCCCCCTCAACCAGCAGGTACGCGCGCATTCCGAGCTGCGCTTCGCCTAGGCGCAGCGTCTGGCCGCGCCGGGCCTGCACCGGCGTATACACCGGAACCGGCTCGCCGTCCAGTTCCGCCCCCATGTCCGCGCCAGTCAGACAAAATCGCAGGTCGCTGCGAAATACATAAGCGCCGCCGCGCAGCGTCAGCTCCAGACCGCTAGCCCGCTCCTCATTGCCGAGCAGCCGGTTGCCGATGCGCATCGACCAAGGATCCATCGGTCCGCAGGGCGGCACGCCGACATCCCAGTAGCCGGTACGGCCCGGCCAATCCTGTACGGTCGTCTGCACACCGCCGTCCAGCACCTCCAGCGCGCGTTCGGCCGGTGCAAAATCGCCCAGCATCCGCGTATACACCTGACCGGAGCGGCAGTCCGGATCGTCAAGCAACGCCTGCACATACGACAGATTGGTCGTAACGCCGTACAGCCGTGTCTGGGCCAGCGCCTGCCGCAGCTTGTCGAGCGCAGCTTCGCGCGTGTCGGCGTGCACGATGATTTTGGCCAGCATCGGATCGTACAAGGTCGTGATCGTCATGCCGTCGCGCACCCATGTCTCCACGCGCACATCCGGCGCAAACATCGCCTGATCCAGCTGTCCGGCGCTCGGACGAAACTGCTGCAAGCAATCCTCGGCATAAATTCGCACCTGCACGCTATGCCCGGCAGGCTCGCGTACCCGCTCGTTCAGTCCCCGCAGCTCGTCGGCCGCTTCGCGCACCATCCATTCGACCAGATCAATGCCCAGCACCTCTTCCGTGACGCCGTGCTCGACCTGCAGCCGGGTGTTCACCTCCAGGAAATAAAACGCATGCGTCTTTGGATCGTACAAAAATTCCACGGTCCCCGCACTGCGGTAACCGACCTGCTCGGCCAGCCGCCGGGCGGCAGCGAACATCATCTTGCGCACCTCGTCCGGCAGCAGCGAAGCCGGGCTTTCCTCCAGCACCTTCTGATTGCGCCGCTGAATCGAGCAATCGCGTTCGCCAAGCGTCGTCACTTCGCCGAACCGATTGCCGAAAATTTGCACCTCGACATGCCGCGCCCGAACGATATATTTTTCCAAAAACATCCCGCCGTTTTTGAAATTCGCCTCCGCTAAGTGGCGCACGCCGTCGTAGGCAGCGCGCAGCTCGGCTTCATCGGCGCAGACGCGCATGCCAATACCCCCGCCACCGGCCGTGCTTTTGAGAATGACCGGATACCCGATTGCGGCCGCCTCGCGCACCGCATCCTCCAGCTCGGCGATCAGCGCCGTTCCCGGCAGCATCGGCACCCCCGCTTGGCCCGCCAGCTCGCGCGCCGAATGCTTGAGGCCAAACATCTCCATCTGCTCGGGCGTCGGCCCGATGAACACCAGTCCGCTGTCGCGGCAGGCGCGGGCAAAATCGGCGTTTTCGCTCAAAAACCCGTAGCCGGGATGAATCGCCTGCGCCCCGGTCGCAAGCGCCGTCTGTAAAATCAGCTCAGCGTTCAAATAGCTGCTTTTGGCCGCCCCTTCTCCAATCAGCACGGCTTCGTCCGCTTGATCGACATGCAAGCTGTCCTGATCGGCTTCTGT
This sequence comes from Paenibacillus athensensis, assembly GCF_004514475.2. Classification (GTDB taxonomy): domain Bacteria; phylum Bacillota; class Bacilli; order Paenibacillales; family NBRC-103111; genus Paenibacillus_AL; species Paenibacillus_AL athensensis. Next base: position 64,716 of record NZ_MYFO02000005.1, read on the forward strand.
ATATACAGCTACCGAAGCGATGCCGAGCTTGCGCAGCGTGCGCTCAATGCGCACGGCAATCGCACCGCGATTGGCAATAAGCACCTTGGTAAACATGGTAGACGCCCCCTTTTTCCGTTCATCTGTTCCCCGCCGCCCTGCCTGCCTATCCGTTCCAGATGAGCAGACGTATCGGCGTCGGATTGTAGGCATTGCACGGATTGTTCAATTGTGGGCAATTGCTGATCAGCGCCGTCGTCCGGCACAACGACTCCAGCTCGACATAGCAGCCCGGCGCAGACACGCCGTCCGCGAACCGCAGCCCGCCTTCTTCCGTAACCGGCACGTTCATGAAAAAATTGATGTTCGGCGCCAAATCGCGCTTCGTATAGGCCCCGCCGTATGTAGCGAGCTGCAGCATGAACGTGTCCCGGCAATTGTGCATCGCTTCCTTGTCAAATGCATAACGGACGGTATTGCTTTGCGCCGAGCACGATCCGCCGAGCGTATCGTGACGTCCGCATGTATCGGCGACGATACGCAGCAGCGGCTTACCCGATTCCGCCAGCAGCGTGGAGCCCGCCGTCAAATAAATGCGGCCTTGCGCAGCGATTGTCGCCTGCACGCTGTAATGATCCTCCGGCTGCTCCGCATCGTAAAACAGCGTATCGGCAGCCTGATTGCCCTCCAGATCGACGATGCGCAGCACCTGCCCTGGAGCCAGCTCATGCATCCATCCTTCTCCTGCCGGCAGAATACGGTCGTAGACCGCTTCTTCCGGCCGACGCAAGCTTTCTGTGCGATGAAATGGTGTCATTGTTAATCCCCCTCGCGAATTAGGTCCGGTCCGAGCCGAGCAGCGTGTAGTAATTCCATGTATTTTCAAAAGCCCTGCGGTTTTCCGGTCGAAAATGCACACAGTAATCGTCGTCAGCCGTCTTATCGGCCGGCAGCACCTCCAGCCTGACCGGCACGGACGGATACGCCGGGCGCGGGTCGAGCGGATGCGGCGTGTTCGACACAACCAGCAACGCGTCCATTTCCGTGCGCAAGGTAACGCTCGCGCCGGCCGGACAATGATCCTCGATGAAACGCATCGCTCCCTGCTCATCGCAGCAGATTTTGGAGAACAGATTGACAACCGGCATCCAATCGCGTTGGCTGAGCCCGTGGCGCACCAGCTCCACCGTCACATTCTCGCGGCCGGAGCGCAGCCAATCGTTGCGCTGCCGCTGAAAGTCGGTCGCGCCGTATTTGGCCTCGGTGCCCTCCCGCGTCGTGCAGCCGCCCAGCGGATCATGCCAGCCCAGGCTATCCTCAACGATGCTCGCCAACACGCGCCCGTTATCGCTCATCAGCACATGCCCGCGCGTCAAATGCGCCGTATGCTGGGCCTTCAGCGTATCGGGCATATTGTAGCGCTCGCTCCGGTCGTGGCTACTGTAAAGCAGCAGCGACACATTCGCGCCCGCCTCCAGCGCCGTGAACCTTACCAGCCGGCCGCGGCCGATCTGGCCCGACCATTTTCCCCCGGGCGTCAGGGTTGATGTCCATCCGTTTTCCATTCCGCTTCACTCCTTTTGGCTGATCAGATGCAAAAAGGGAGACATCACAAGACGAAATTCGTCTTCATGACATCTCCCAGGCTTTTATCCTTCCGTGTCACTCCTGCCTATGGACAGAAGCGGTTTACTCTTGGACCTGACCCGGTGTGCAGCCGGCGGAACCCTAGTAAACATATGATATTCATTTATGTAAATTAAGGTAACATCAAAATCCAAATTCGTCAATCGATTTTCGAAAAAATGACGAGTTTTCAGCGGAATTCTTTTCAAATACCCGCTTTTACGTTATATTATGTGACATATAAACAGACAAAAAAGCCCCGTACCCCAAGATGGGGGACGAGGCGTTGCCCAATGCAATTAGAACGTAGCGGCAAGCTCTTTCGCGCGCTCGATCGCTTTTTCCTTGATTTCCTGCGCTTTATCCGGCTGAGCGGCCATACCCTCGACAAAGATCGGCTGAATGTCCGTAATGCCGTGGAATTGCAGCACCTTGCTCAGATAGCTGAAGCCGTTCTCGAATGCAGCTGCCGGTCCTTGGGAATACACGCCGCCGCTGGCTTGTACGTGAACCGCTTTTTTGCCTTGCAGCAGACCTACAGGACCTTGCTCGGTGTATTTGAATGTTTTGCCGGCTACGCACACGGCGTCGATGTAAGCTTTCAGCACCGGAGGGAAGGAGAAGTTCCACATTGGCGAAGCAAAAACGTATTTGTCGGCAGCAGCGTATTGGTCCACGATTTGACCAAGGCGGCCCACTTTTGCTTTCTCGGCGTCGGACAGTTGATCAAATGTTGTGCCGGAGGCCAGCTTGCCCCAAGCGCTGAACACATCGCCGTCGATTTGCGGGATTTCCGTGTCGAACAGATCGACGTGAACGACTTCATCGCCCGGATTTGCTTCTTTGTATGCGTCTACGAACGCTTTGCCTACAGCCAGACTGAACGAGGTTTGGTGATCGTGAGGATGTGCAGTGATATACAATACAGTTGCCATGTACTTCCTACTTCCCTTCTCAAAATGGAATTTTTCATTACTGTTTTATTATAACTTATTTTTAGCCAATTTCAAATCCATACTTACTTACTTTATTAATGTTTGTTTCATATGACCACCGGCATGGCGAATTTCTCAGCCTTTTGTAGCTTTTCTCACGCCGTTCTTTTTATTCAGTCGAAAAAAAAAAAGCTTCTCCCGCACAATCGGAAGCGGCTGACGGAAAAAGCCTTAATGACAGCGCGCGGCGCCTGAATGAGCCCCGTTAACGATCAACGGGATGAATATTTTACCTACGAAAGTGTCGAAGCGGTTAGCGTTGCCTGATCGCCCGCGGCATCCTTTTGTTTTTGCGACAAAATCTCGCTTTTCATAAACCAGCAAATGACGAACGTAATAACGGCAATGACCAGTCCAATGACATACATATGTTGAAACGCCTCGGCGAAAACCGTGCGAACGCTCAGCAGCACGTCAGACGGCAGGTCCGCCGGAATCCCGCCGTTAGCGATACTGGAAGTAACTTCAGCCGGCACGCCCTGTACGCCGCGCAAGCCTCCGGTAATCGAAGTCGCCAGCATGCTGCCAAAAAAGCTGAACCCGACCGTCGCGCCCAGCGACTGGAACACCTGCACAGTCGATAGCGCTACGCCGCTGTCGTCTTTGCGGACCGATTCCTGCACGATCAGATTGTCGCCGGCGAACAACACGCCGATGCCCAGACCGAGGATAAAGAAGCTGACAATCACATACATCAGCGACGTTTGCACGCCAAGCTGGGTCAGCAGCGCAAAGCTGATGATCGGCAGAATGAACGAAACGATAAACACGTTGCGATAGCGCAGCTTCGTCAGCGTAAAGCCGTTGGCCATACTGGCCAAAATACCGCCGAGCATCATCGGCAGCGTCATATAGCCGGCTGCGGTCGGGCTTAGCCCCATCACATTTTGCGCATAAAACGGGAAGGACGACAAGGCGCCGATAATGCCGAGGCCGACCGTAAAGACGAGCGCCGACAGCACCACCACGTTGCGGTTGCGGAACAGGTGCAGCGGAATGATCGGTTCCTTGACTTTGGATTCGATCCACACAAAGGCGGCCAGCAGCGCAAGCCCCAGGACGATCAGACCAACCAGCATCGGAGAGCTCCAGGCATAACCTTTGGTTTCCTTGAGCACGGGGGTCAGCAGCAGCGATACCAGCGCGCCGATCAGCACCAGCGCCCCGCCCCAGTCAATGGAAGGACGGCTGTGGCCTTTGGTTTCGACCATGCCTTTGGCCATAATCAGCGCCGAGACGATCCCGACCGGAATGTTGATGAAAAATACCCAATGCCAGCTGATCTTGTCGACAAGAACGCCGCCGACAACCGGACCAAGCAGCTGTGGCACGAACATGACCGGACCGAGGAACGCCTGGATTTTGGCCCGCTGCTCCAACGGATACGTGTCGCCGAAAATCACCATCGCCAGCGGCATCAAGCCGCCCGCCCCGATCCCTTGTACGGCGCGGCCAATCAACAATACCGTCATCGACGGCGCCAGGCCGGAAATGATCGAGCCAAGCATGAACAGCCCCATGCACAGCATGTAAATTTTCTTGTGGCCGAACAGATCGGCCAGCTTGCCCATAATCGGCATAAAAGAGGTCATGGCCAGCATGTACACCCCGGCCACCCAGCCGTACAGCGGCAAGCCGTGCAAATCGCGGATAATCGACGGCATCGCCGTCGTGACCACCGTCTCGTCAAGCTGGGCAAAAATCATCCCGATCATCAGACCGATCAGCACCAGCGTTTTATTGTTTTCCTTCACCTTGCTTCACCTTCTTTTGCAATATCTAACCGCACCGCTCCGTGCTCCGGTTCCGGCCGGTCTTTTTCCCATTTCCGATTATAGCACTGCACGCAGCACGACGACGTCCGTCCGCAGACGGAGACCGTTGCCGTTCTCCGGCCTATTTCATGAACTAGTTCAGCATATTTCCTCCATTTCTTCCGCAGCTCCCCTAATTTCAGTTAACCTAAACATCAAAAAGTCGCCACTATAGTAGAGGCGACCTCAAGTTTAACCCTATTTTTTCTAGTTCACCGCAAGCTGCATGCATGCTTACTTGAGCACCTTATGAGTTGCTCGTATATGCGACTCAATATCTCGTATTCGTTAGCCTTGCTTGAAGTAATCATATTATGCAACTCGCGAAGCTTCAGCGGATCTTTGACGAAGTCCATGTCACGAAATTCACTTTCTTCCAGGGCTTGTTTCAAAAAAATTAATCGAACCGTGTCCAGTTCCTTCTCAACCCTAGCATATTCCTCGACCAAGCGTGCAAAGTCTTCAGACACCTTGTACTGTCTGCTAATGTATAGAAATCTTTCTTTAAGAGCCTTTGCATGCTCGCTCATAAAATGAATCGCATTGTAATTCACCTGCACGGCATAATTCCCGCGGATATTTTCTTCGAAAATACGTAACATCTGTTCATATACTTTAAAACCGGAAACAACCGTGTCCGCACTGGCGATGGAAAAAAATATTTTCTTCCGATCAGGCACAGCCTGCAAATATTTACCCAATTCAGCTACAAAATTAGACAATTCGAACTCATAGTCCATAAAAAAATGACGTAACCGAATCGTTTGAAGCGCATCGACCAAATATTCCGGGGCATTCAGCACGCCTTCCTTAAATGCGCGGGCAAACCCTTCGTAGGAATAGGTGAACTGGGTGTATACACCGTTTCGGTCGTAACCGACCACCAGCAACTTTGCTTTGTCGTCATCATAACCATACACCAACGTTTCATGAATATAATGCTTGTGCATGTAAGAAGACGTCTCCGATAAATAATATTCATCCACAGCAAACACATTGACGCCGAAGCCATCTTTAATAGATTGCTTGATAAATGAAATTATGTCCATCTCCCGCATTTCGTCAAGCGTATAAGATCTTCGATCCAGAATATCGCCAAAAAAACGGCTGGAATCCAGAAAATCGATTCTAAAAAAGTTCCCACCCCAGCATTGCGAATATACATTCACAAAATGCTCGTAGTACCAGCCTGTTAATCGCGGCTCCGCCAATATAAAACACAGCGGATAAGCTACATTGGGGTACACTGTAATTTCTTTATGATGATGAATGGAAATTGTTTTGCTGCCCATATCCTTTCACTCCTTTGTTTTCGCCGTTGACAATAAGAATGCCGATGGTTAAAAGTGCCAACGAAATCAAAACCACATAATGAAATGGTTCTCTCAGGAAAAGAGAAGATAACATTACGCCAAACAGCGGAATTAGCGATAAGTACATCGAAACGGAACCTACTTGATTGTGTTTCATCAAATTATTCCATAACACGAAGCTGGCCGCAGAAAGCAGCGCCAGATACAACAAGCACAAAAATGAGTAACCGTTAAAAACAAACGGCAGTACGCCTGCCCGGACAGCTCCAAAAATGATCAAGAGCATACCGCCAATTAACATTTGATAGGCAGTTATATAGAATACGTCGAGTGTAGCCCCTTCCCGTTTGGCCTGAACATTTCCCCATGCTCCGAAGAACATCGCAATCAGCAGCAGTATTCCTCCGCGATTCATCAGGTCATGCAGTTCAGCGTTCTGATAGTTGCTAAGCAAGATCGCACAGAATCCAATCGCAATACCGATCAGCTTGCGGATGGACAATTGATCGTTTTTATACACAAAGTGGGCTACCAGAATTTGAAAAAAGGAAGTTGTCCCTGCGATGATCGACGCATTGGTACCGCTGCTGAAGGTGATCCCCAAATAAAAAAACGTGTATTGCAGCACGGTTTGTAGCGCGGACACCTTCAAAATAGCTTTCAGCGATCCCCGCTGGTATCGCACCGCTTTGCGAAAAAACAACATAACCGCAAAAATCAGCAGCGCGGCTATCGCAAATCGATAACCCGCAAAAACAAGCTGCTTGGCCGAATCCGTTTTTTCAATAGATAGTTGCTGATAGCTGATTTTGATGAGCGGGAACGCACTCCCCCACAAAAAAGTCGCCAATAGTGCAATGAAAACTTTACCGAACGGGTGCGTAAACACATTCGTTTTGTTCATAAGCGCCTTCCCCACCTAACTGCTTGCGCTGCTGTAGTTTTTTAATCCCCATAGCCAAAGCTTCCTGGTCAAATACAAAAATAAAATTGCAGCGACTCCCCCCCACACGATGTACAGAGCCGATAAATTTTGCAACAGCACCATAGGCGGAAAATTAGAAATAATAAAAAGCGGAAACAGAAATATGCCCACCCGTTGAATCCATTTGCCATAAACCGTCATCGGCATATTATTAAAATCCCAAATGGCGTGAGAAAGCTCCGTAACGGCACTGGAGTTTATTAACCAAAATGTAAATATCTGAGGAATCAATGTTACGCAATACGTCAATACAACCGAGCATACCATCATCAAAACATATAGCCCGATCGTAGGCATCGAAATGGGAATATGCAGTTGATTCCATGCATAAACGATCATCGCTAGTCCTGCCACCACATTGGGTATAGGCATCGCTACGTTCACATACCTGAGCGTCGCCATAAACTGTAAGGAAACCGGCTTCGTGATAATAAAATCCAGACCGCCCTCGCGAATATAGCTGGAAATGCTCATAAAGTTCGTTAAAAATAAACCTACATATACACCGTTCATAAGAATGTAGGTGCCCACGAATAAAAAAATCGCTTGCGGCGGCAGGCCCACAAAGTGGACCCCTGATTTATAAACTACAAACCCATACAGAGCCGCAGCAAAAGTATAACCGATTTCGACCAATATATTGGTAACAAAATTAAAGCGAAACTCCAATTGGGCCACGACGCAATTTTTTATAAAAAAAAGATATACGCGTATATGTTTCCATATTTCTTTGAGCGAAATGTTCATGCTACCCTCCGATCGCGATATATTTTTTCGTTCCTGCCCGCCAAATTAAAGACGAAGATAACGTCAGAATAATAATCCAGATCGCTTGGACTGCGATTCCATAAGCAATTTCTTCTAAAGGGATTTTTCCATTAAGCACATTAACAGGAAAATAAATCAGGTAGCTGAAAGGCAGCGCACTCAGAACCTTGACTGCACTCGCCCCAAAAATATCCAGCGGGAACATGCCGCCGCTCAGCACCAAAATAAAAATCCGCAACGCTTCAAACAAAGCCGTAACCTCGCCAAGCCAAAAAGCCGTGATGCTGATTATATAAAAAATCAGAAAGTTCAACAGAACAGACAGCACCAGAGTAGCAATAAAAAGAAGCATATTACGACCAGCCAAATGTAGATCCAGATAAACATTTAATATGAACAATATGACTCCTATTAGCAGCAGGGTCATCGTAAAATAAACGATTTTTTGGCCGAGAAAACTAAAGAGACGAAATTGAAAATAATGGATGGGCTTGACGATGAATTTATTAATTCCCCCGTTCTTGATATCCTCGGCTACGTCATATTCGAATCCTGTTCGTACAAGCTTGGCAACCAGAGTAGCCATAATCGTGTAAGAAATCAGTTGAGCGTAGGTATACCCGTAAACAGTATCGCCCGAATTGTTATTGAAAATCGCCGTCCACATATAGTATTGAATCAAAATCGGGAAAATCCCGCTGACCATGCTAATAAGAAAATTCACACGGTATTCCAGCGAGCTCAGGACTCCAAGCTGAAAGCTTTTAAGATACTTCTTCAAACTTTCCACCTTCTATATGCTTTTGTTGGTATAGCAGAGATATTCCCTCCTCAAGCGGGATATCTTCGATATTAAAATCGATTACAGGAAGTCCTTCCAAAAGCCGAATTGAAGTGGCCTTCAATTCTTGCTTATCCACTTCAATCACCGCGTTCAATCCGTCGAAGCTTTTCACCTCTCCGAATGGTCGCAGGCGCTCCACAGCCACAGGCTCCGAGAAGCTTAACTGGATCGTCTTGACCTTCTCGAACACGGCATTAATTTGGCTGATACTCCCGTCGTAAACCATATTGCCTTTGTTAATGACCATGACCCGCTTGCATAAATCTTCGATATCCTTCATGTAATGGCTGGTTAAAATAATCGTCGTTTTCGTTTGTTGATTGTGGTATTTGAGGAAATCACGAATATTTTTTTGAGAAACGAAATCAAGTCCGATTGTAGGCTCATCCAGAAACAGCACCCGTGGCTGATGAATCAGCGCGGCGATAAGCTCCATTTTCATCCGTTCTCCCAGAGAAAGTCTTCGGACCTGGACCTTGAGCAACTCCTTGACGTCAAGCAGTTCGACAAGCTCATTCAATAGCCTGTCATACCTCTTGTCTTCAATTTCAAAAATATGCTTGTTCAACAAAAACGATTCGTTGGCTGGCAAATCCCACCACAACTGATTTTTTTGGCCCATGACGATCGAAAATATTTTCTTGAAATCTTTTTTCCGCTCCCAGGGCACATACCCCATAACCGTGGCCTGACCGCTTGTAGGAAATAAAATACCCGAAAGCATCTTGATCGTCGTTGTTTTCCCCGCGCCGTTCGAGCCTAAAAAACCAACGACTTCTCCTTCTTCAATTTCGAAAGATATATTTTTTACGGCATCCCGCACTAAAACTTCTCTGTTGAGCAAGTTCTTGAGCGAGTTTTTCAGCCCCACTTCCTTTTTGTAGTAGGTATATTGCTTATTCAACCCTGTAACGCTAATCGCAGCCATTTCAGCCATCCTCCGTTCTACTTTGCTATATACCCACCGTCTACGACAAGATCCTCGGCCGTAATAAACGACGCATCGTCGGAGGCCAGAAAACAGACTGCGGCGGCTACTTCATCAGGGCTACCTTGACGTCCCAGGATGTGAAGATGTGAAATCCGCCGATTCACAATTTCGGGGTCCAAATCACGATTTTCACAGTACTGTAACGCGGACTCCGACTGGATGTAGCCCGGGCAGACACTATTCACCCGAATATTATATTTAGCCAAATCAATAGCCCAACACTTGGTCAATCCCCGAACGGCGAATTTGGTTGCGTTATAGGTGGCGAAATTGGGCTGTCCAATCATCCCGCTAATCGATGACACGTTCACAATTGATCCGCCTTCACCTTTCATTAACGGCACACAATGCTTGGTGACCAACGATGTTCCTGCCACGTTAACCCCATTAATATAATTCCAGTCTTCCGCATTGGCTTCAATTCCTTTAAACACAAAGACGGCGGCATTATTCACGAGAATATGAACACGCCCGAGTTGCCTTTCTATTTGCGAGAATACGGCTTGCAGCTCCTCCTCTTTGGTTATATCCGCGCGGAAAAAGAAAACGGATTGCTCCGTTTCCTTCGAAATGGATTCGGCCGTAAGCTGGCCCTCCTCCATAAGATCAATGATGCAAGTGATGCAGCCTTCTTCGCTTAATCTTGCGGCAATAGCCCTGCCCAGCCCCTTTGCCGCCCCCGTCACCACAGCTACTTTTTGTGCAAGCCCTCTCATCCGCAGATCCTCAACTTTAAATTAGATTTTGATTGCGCAGCATAAACTTCAAGTTTTCTTTGCGCACTTCGCTTAACGCATGCAACGGATTTCTAACGGTATCCGATTCAATAATGCCCATCAGGTGCAGACTTGTTTTGAAGCATTGAATAAACTCATTGCGAATGGCTCCCGTAACGATAGCTTGTGGAGCAATACGCTGATCATGAAGCTTTTGCGCTTCTTCAAATCGATGCTCCTGCACCAGACGGAAAATATCGGACAGTGCTGCTGCTTGCAAGTTGCCTGCCGCTGTCGTCAGACCAACCGCTCCGGCGTATAGCTCTGGCATAATAAGCAAATCTTCTCCGGCAAATACGCTGACTTCTCCGCTCAAAGCCGTATGATACTCCTGCACTTTATTTACTTTCGGCGTCGTTAATTTGATATATTTCATTGTATCCGTCCGGTGCCGGACCTCCTTAATTACGCTGATTGGCACTTCAATCCCGCCGCCGCCGTCATACACCATTAAATCTACGCCGCCTTGAGCGCCAATGATCGAGAAATGGTTGATCATCGCCTCATCGGTAGGATGAATATAATAAGGCGGAGGAACCAACACGGCTGATGCGCCGTTCTCACCGGCAACACGAGCTATCTTCGCCGACATTTCAGCAGATGGAGAAGCTACGCCAACAATTAAAGCGCATTGGTCCTGAATCCGTTCCGCTGCGATTCGAATGACCCGCTCCTTTTCAGCATCTGTAAGACTGAAAAACTCTCCGGTCGTCCCCAGCACGATAATGCCGTCCGCCTTTTGTTCAAGAATGTAATCCAGCAATTGAATCAAGCTTTTTTCGTCAATTTCACCATTTTTGTTGAATGGAGTTACAATCAGCACATTATTTCCTTTTAAATGCATATCAAAGCTCTCCTTTTTATTTGAAATCAAGCGCATGTTCTGGATGATTATGTAGTGGATAGGGGTACAATCTTGCCTTTACCCGCTTCTGCGGAGGCCAAGAACTGCTCAATGGCTTGGCTATCCGCCAATGAAAATGACTTTGTCAGCAACTGCTCCAAACGATAAGGTGTTGCTTCTACAATCCTTAAAGCCATCGGGAAATTTCGGTCCAGCGTCTCGGACAAGCCCCGAACCGTTAGCTCCTTTCGGCAAATTTCCCAGAAATCAAATGCCTTGACCGGCTGAGTGGGAGCAAACGCGCCAAACTCAATAACCACACCGCCTTTGGCAGCAGCTTGAATCGCTTTTGCAAAAGCTTCCCCATGACCGGTACAGTCAATGACCGCATCAAATTGCTCGGACAAGTCCTGCGTTTCTGCGAGATTGATCAGCTTCTCCCTGGATACGCCGGTTTTTTCCGCCAACCTTAGTGCCTCGGGGTTGATATCTGCCAAGGAAGCATGCAACCCATAATGCTCTGCGGTGACGAAATTACTGTAGCCAGCAGCCCCCGCGCCTAGAATCAAGCATTTACCGATCTGGCTCAACTGCTTGACTTCGGTAATTTTCTCTACTGCGCCTACAGCGCAAGCGATAATTTCTGTGAAGATGGCACGATCATCTTCAATCGCTTCTTTGACTTTAAACACCTTGCTTCCAGGCTTTAAATCCAGAAACTGGGCAAATCCACCGTTCAATTCGGGATGTTTGGAGTCAGAGAACGGGGTAAAGCCATATACAAAGCGATTTTCGCAAAAAGCTTTTTTAAGAATGCAGTTGTTACAGAGGCCGCAATTAATGCCGGGGGCAAGAATGACTCTGTCCCCTACCTCAACCCGGTCACCCAGAAGTGTCTTCGGATTATCCAGCTTCCGTATAATTCCGACTACTTCATGACCAAGCACAAACGGCTCCGATTCTCCAAGCTTGCCTTGATAAAGATGACGATCGGTTCCGCAAATTCCCGTCTGCAAAATTTCCAGTACATTCTCTCCGCGGGATTCAATCTCCGAAGCGACGACTGTGCCGGTTCCTGTCATAATCAATGCCGTGGTCATATGATCAACCTTTCCAAAGGTTATTTAATCTCTGCATCGCAATATGGATTTGTTCCAAAGGTACGCTCAGTGAAAAGCGAACATAGTCATCTCCCGACTTGCCGTACGCCCTCCCTGGTATACAAGCGATTCCGCACGAAGTCAGCAGTTGCTCGCAAATGTAACCGGCCTCGCTCCCTTGCGGAACCCTCGCCCATACAAACATTCCCGCCTCCGGGTCGTACACGTCAAAGCTCGTTTGCCGCAATCCCTGAACCAGCGCTTCCTTACGAAGCCGATACGTGTTGCGCATATCGTCCAATGCGTGTACAGGAAGCCTCAAGGCTGCAGCCCCGGCCTTCTGAAAGGGCAGGAAAATTCCGGCATCTGTATTCTGTTTCATCGCAAGAACCTTGGCGATTACCGCCGCATTCCCGACCAGCATACCGATTCTCCACCCGCAGACATTAAACGACTTGGACAAAGAATTCATCTCGACAGCATGCTCCTTGGCGCCCGGCACATTCAAGATGCTGAGCGGACGGTTAGCCCCGTAGTAAATTTCTCCATACGCCAGATCATTGCATACACAGAAGCCATACTTCACTGCAAGATCCAGCAGACGTTCATAAAAATCAAAAGGGGCCGTAGCTCCTAACGGATTGCTCGGATAATTTACATAAAACAACTTTGTCCGTTCCAAAACGGAGCTCGGAATCGATGCCAAGTCGGGTAAAAAGCCATTGTCTACACTCAAAGACAACGAATAGATCTCCGCGTTCGCGATTTGCGCACTGTAGCGATACGTGCTGTAGCCCGGCTCGCACACGATCACTACATCCCCCGGCTCTATATTCGTCAAGGACAAATAATGCGCGCCCTCCTTCGAGCCGTTTAAAGCAATAACTTCTCTGAACGGGTCCAGTTCGACACCGTAGACGTTCTGATAACGTTGTGCAACCGCGTATCGAAATTCGTCGGTTCCGCTGGATTCCCCGGTTGGGTAACGGTGATTGGCGGTTTGAAAAATTTCATCCCGAACGATGTCCAGCAATAACCTCGGCGGTGGCAGGTCGGGATTGCCAACCGTAAAGTCAATCACATCCAGTCCCTGACTACGGGCGTTCTGAACGAGCTGCATCATCTGCACGGAAATATAGGGAGGGCTCTGGTCATTACGAGACATGCCCGGAATCCACCTCGCTTTCTAGGCATTCAACTCGATCTTTACCTTGCTAAATAAGCTGGCAATTTCGTGAGGGCTTTTTACCAAAAAGTCGGGTTCGAAGCCGATTAATTGTCTGGCTGGGGTCACTCCCCAACTGACCGCGCAGCTTCGCACACCTGCTCGCTTGGCTGCAATCAGATCATTGGGAGCATCCCCTACCATGATGGTTTGCTCCGGTACGGCCTGTATATGTCTCATCGCAGCAATCAGCGCATCCGGCTCAGGCTTAGGACGTTCCACATCATCGGCGGCCACAACGGAAAGAAAATAATCATCCATTTTCAATTTCTGCAATATCTCCACTGTTCTGCTTCTATCTTTTCCCGTCACTACTGCCATTTGATATTGATTGGCCCGCAGCAGCCTTAACAAAGCCATAATGCCGCGATGAGGACGGATAAACCCGACAAGATGACGACTGTAGTACTGGAAATGCTCTTTCATGACCAAAGGCAAATTCATTTTTACCATAATATTTTCAAAAGAATCTCCCATATGCGTCAGATATTCCTCAACGGGGGGAACCCCATCGCCCACTACCTTGTGATAGCTCAACGTAAACGCCGTTTTGATAACATGCTCCGAATCAATTAAAACCCCGTCCAAATCAAACAAAATATACTGCATGATCTCCCCCGCTCGTTTCCGAAATTTGATGTCCCATCTAGGCTCTTTTTACAAATCGGTAACCGTTGATTTCATAACCCAATTCCTTATAAAACCTATGCGCCTGCTCTTCACGGCCAAAACCGCTGACCAACCACGTCCCGATACAATGCTTCTCCGCAGCCAACTGCTCGGCAAAATGCATCATAAACTCTCCGAGTCCTTGGCGGCGGCATTGTTCGTTAACCACAATAAGCGAAACTTCCCCAAAACGGCTGAAATCCTCGATGTTTTCTCGGAGACGGAACGCCAAAGCCCCTTTCACTTCTCCCTGCTCCTCGCACACATACAGAAATTCAATCGGACTTTCCTTCACGAATGCAAGCCGTCTGTCAATATCATCGAGGAGTAAATCATGCCCCACAAGCTGCTCAAAAAGCTGATGCAACACAGCCGCGTCTCCCAACGCAGCTTCACGCATGGTTCTGCTAAGCGTCATATCTTCTCTCTACCCTCTCTTTTTTTGTTGCAAATAGGCATTCATATCCGCCACTGTAGGAAACATTTCAAAGCTCAACATATCGTTGTCAAAACGAATCTGGAGCTTTCTTTCGATCTCGACAACAAGTCGGATAAATAAAAACGAATCAATTCGCAAATCGTTTACCAACTGATCGCTTTCCTTAACTTCATCCTTTTCAGAAATTTTGCGAAAAATATCAATTAACTGATTTGTTATCGTGTCAGCACTCATCATTATCCCTCGCTTTTTGCGTTTATTAGCCCAATTAAAGCGTCCGTGTTCACTTTCCCTATGGCTGTTCGTGCGATATGCGGGATCGGTATGATTTGTTTGGGCCATTTGACTCTTTCAAGCCGAGCCTGCAAGTGACGCATCATCGGTTCCATATCCACATTCAGACCAGAGTTACTTAATTGTACAAACGAATAAATCTGTTCTTCACCGTTGACCTCATGGCCAATCGTTACAGCATCTACGACACAGTCCAATTCAAGCAAGCGTTCATCGATTTCATTGGGATTGATTTTGTAACCGGCTTTGTTGATCAGCTTCTTTTTACGATCGGATAAAAACAAGTAGCCTTCTTCGTCCACAAAGCCTATATCTCCCGTGTTAAACCATGTGCCGTCGAACACTTCAGCAGTCAGTACGGCACTTTTATAATATTCCTTGAAAAGAAACGGACTCCGAACGATAATCGTTCCTTCCTCATCCAAACGAACCTCGCATTGCGGAGATATCTTGCCTACCGAGCCCCTTTTATAAGGCGTTTGCATTGTATAATAGGCAATCAGAAGCGCTTCCGTAGAACCGTAGTTTTCCAGAATCCTTGTTTCAAATTCATGTTCAAACCGCTTTAACAGCTCCTCGTGAAGCTTGGCAGAACCGCATAATACGTAATGGAGATATCCCGCAACTGGCAATTCGTACCGGAATTTCATCGTTAAAAGCGCTGTCAGCATAGAAGGAACAGCAATCAGCACGTTACCGTGAAGTTCATGCAGCAGACGATCGAACTGTCCGCAAACCCGCGCATCAAATGAAGGGGTCAAAATTACCGAGCTGCCGAACAAAAAGGGAAGCAGCAGGCTGTAGCACCATCCATCCGCATGGGAAATCGGCATCGACTGGATGATCCGCGTTTGGGGTCCGAACGCCAACGCTCCACCGTATTCATAGAAATCCTTTAATACTGCGCCATATCTCATCACCACCCCTTTGGGTCTGCCTGTTGTTCCTGAAGTGAACAAGATTGCGACAGGGTCGTCTTCATCCAGCTCAACATCCTCAGCTTCCGCCTCCGCGTTGCCTTCTGTTGCGTATTCCGTGCAACAGACCTGCAACGACTCCCATCTGAGACCAAGCGCTTCCCATCGCTTACTATCTGTTACACAAACAAATTTTGCCTCGGTCAGCTCTAAGATGTACTGAATCTCCTCCCGCCGATTCGAAGTCTGAATAGGCACCGCAACCGCTCCTATAAGCAACAAAGCATAATGGCACAAGATAAACTCAGGCTCATTATCCATGAAAATGGCAACCCGGTCGTACCTGGCTATCCCTTTTTGAACCCATGCTTGGGATAGCGCCAAGCTCCGCCGGTAGACCTGCTCATAGGTCAAGGCGCTTCCATCAACTGGATCGATAAGGTAGGGGGATTCTCCAAATTGCCTAAACCGTTCTTTGATCAGCTTCATGTATCCTTGCCTCCGCTCTGAACACGATATCTGTAAAGTATGAGCTGAACGAATCGCATACTCGCGGCATTTCATTCAACGAAAAAGAGCAGACGCCGCTTCCTTTGTCCATAAACAGATACGCCCGATTTACCGTTGAAGCAAACATTCCCTTGCAGATGGCGTAGCTGGAAATAGGCGTTTCCTTAGGCGTGCTGACGCTGACCAGCAATTCCCTGCCGGAAGGGATCGGCAAAGGACTTTCCAAGGTGTATTCCTGCCAGCCCTCCGCGCCCTCGAAGGTAATCTCGATGGGGCCTAGAAGCAATCGTTCGGCTTCCACATCCCACAGCTGAAGCGTTCTCGTTTCCGTACCCGGGCCTGTTTTATAAAATTTGATCTGCTCGATCGATCCAGTTGTCAGTGCATAGAACTTGGTACCCAAATTTAGGGTCTCCGCAGTTTGCAAAAACGCAACGGGAAACTCCGTCGTAAAGAGGCTTTCGCAATCCGGAAACTCAGCCTGGTCCATCGAGATTTCCGTAGAGCAGCCGTCTGTAAAGTAAGCAATATCATACGTGCGCTCCAAAATCGCCCCCCGGCATTCGTCGAACACCGTCACTTCGGTATCGCAGATCGTAGAACCTCGAAACTCCATATGCAGCACTCGACGATCCTCGATGTACCGTGCTCTTGTAACGCCCGATTCATAAAGCGACAGTGCATAAGCCGCAGCATCATCCAGCGTGACAAAACGTGGCTGAAACTGCGATAAATTGGATACGATACTGGCTATAATTTCCCGCCATGCATCCGGTGTAAGATTAGCAATAAATTCACCACGCCAGGAATCTTCGTGAGTAAACAGATTGCCGAGAATTTTGCTTTCATAACATCGTCGCAAAATGGCACAACCTTTGATAATCGCCTCTGTTGTATCCGTATACTGACGGTTGTCGGCTCCGTAACGGAACCATTCGTACCCGTTGACATCGCGTATTTCAGACAGGACGTTAAAAAAATCTTCTGCTTCTTTAAGCCATCCCGCATAATAAATAGGGCGATTACAGGACTCCCCGGTCCAAGGCGTTCCGTCAGTTCCCATCAGGTGATCGCGGTAGGGCCCCATCCGGAGCCAAGCGTTGCTGCGGCTTCCGACTCCTCCGCCCGTGTCCAACGGATAGGCCAAGCCCGTGTACTTCACTCCCAAATCTTCCCTCAATACAGGTAGAGCCGCTCGCGCAAGATCATAGGCATGAGGCAAAAAATAGGACGATAAAGGAAAGCTCACGTTATGCTGTTCAAACCAGCTTTTAACTGCAGCCCGGATTCCCTCCGTCGAATGGTTGGCATTACGGTACACAATTCCAAAGAGGTCAATCCCGTGAAACTGTGCCGTTGCTTGTCCGGACATCACCAACTGCTCCAGCTTCTGGGCTGCCAAAGTTGAAATATCATCATAGAAAAAACCAAGCCACGGCTTAAACCCATATTCATGGGCAATTTCCACCCATCGAAAAGGATCGTTGGCATACTCGCCATGATCTCCAACGCAATCGTCAATGCGAAGTGTGGCAAAGTTCGGGATCGTACGCAGCATAAACGGCTTCTTCGCAGCCCACACCAAACTCCTCCACAGCAAATCGTCCAAACCCCACACAGGCCCCCGGACTTGAGGAACCATCCAATCAGAACCCATCCATTGCACAATTTTCCCTCTGCCCGCCAAGCCAGCAATCAAATAAGGCCATTCACCGCAATGAAGCAGAACCGTACTTTCGTCCAAAGCGGGTGGAGCCAGGCAAGGAACATTCACAAGCGCATCGGGATTCACCCTGTTTTTCAATTCCACAGTCTCCCCAAGCGGGTGCAGCGAAGTAATGTAATGCACGCTGGAAGCAAAGCGCAAAACATCGGCGGGTGCGGTCGACCAGGAAAGCGAAGCGTGTACATCATACAGGCTTCTATCCGGATCGAAGCTCACTATGCCGACTCCGTTGGCCAAGCATGCCCGAACCACAGCCTTCTCATCGTCCGTCCAACGATGGAGTCCTTGGGCGTTGATATCGGGATGTGCGATAATGAGCAAGGCATATTGAAGCGCCGAATGATCCAACTGTTCGGTCGCCCTGTCTACAACCTGATAGGTGAGACCGAATACTTTGAAGTATGGAAATACATGCATCTCGGCTTGAGCGTAATCGTGTGCGGATGAGTTTACGACAACCAAAGCTTCCATCAACATGCTGTCACCTCTAAGCATTAAGCGGGAGCAAGTTGACGGCAAGCTTCGCTAATCACTTCAGCGTAAATGGCAACTACTTTATCCATATCAGCCTCAGAGATATGAAGTGGAGGAAAGAACGGAATGCAATTGCCAATAGGTCGAACGATGATTCCCTTCTCCATCAGCCTACCGCATAGCTTGCGAGCATGCGGGTATGGGGTTTTGGACACTTTATCGAGCACCAGCTCCACGCAGACCATGTGGCCGCGGCCTCTGATATCCCCTACCAGCTCCAAATCCTTGAGCTTGTCAAACCGGCTAAGCAATGCATGCTTACGCTCGGCTGGCGGGTCAAGAAGCTGCTCGCGCTCCATTAGCTCGATATTGGCAATCGCCGCAGCGCAGCTTGCAGGATGCCCTCCCGTTGTATAACCATGTTGGAAATAGCTTCCTTCCTGCAGGAACGGCCGATAAATCTCGTTTGTAGCCAACACAGCCGATAAAGGCAAATATCCGCTGGTGATGCCCTTGGAGCAGACGAGCATATCCGGTGTGATTCCCCATTCGGAAATAGCAAACGTCGTACCCGTCCTGCCAAATCCCGTTGCTACCTCGTCGATAATAAGCAAAATATTATTTTCGTCACAAATTTGGCGAATCATCGGCCAGTACTGCTCCGGCGGAATGATGACGCCCCCCAAACCCTGAATCGGTTCGGCAATGAAAGCCGCGATTGTGCTCTCATCTTCGTGAGCGATAATTTCTCTTAAATAGGCGGCGCATTGCATGGCACAGTTATGCGCAGTTTGACCAAAGGGACAACGGTAACAGTTCGGCTGCGGCATATGCACAAAGCCCGTAAGCAAAGGTTCAAAATGCTTCTTCTCGCTTGCAATGTGACTGGCGCTCAAAGCACCAAGCGTACCACCGTGCCAAGCGCTATTGAGTGAAATAACCTTATATTTTCCCTCTCGCTTATTCAGCTTCCAATAGGCGCGCGCCAACTTGATAGCCGTTTCATTTGCTTCCGATCCCCCGTTACTGAAAAAAACCTTTTCCAGTCCCCGCGGCGAAATTTCCACCAATTTCTTAGCCAATCGGATAGCGGATTCGTAGGAATATCCATTTAAAGCGTAGAAATCAAGCTCGCTTAATTGGTTATGAATACTGTCGATAATCTCTGCTCTGCCGTGACCGACATTCACGTTCCAGAGTCCAGAAATTCCATCAATGTATTCGTTACCATCGCTATCGTATACATGCCAATCCTTAGCCTTGACAATAATCCTCTGCTCATCTGCATAGTTGGCCATTTGCGTGTACGGATGCCACAAATATTCCAAATCCCATGCCTTCAACTGTTCAAAGTTAGTCACGATGCCCCTTCTTTCATTAAAATATCAATTTTTATAATCGGTAATGTATATACCACAAAAAAAATCTAACAGAAATATCCATGTAGATATATGATATATTTTATGAAAATTGTAATTATTTTTACGTTTTTCATACATCATTACCGTTAAACGAACCTACCAGCTATCCAGATTTCTTTTCACAGAAAAAACCTCAGAAAATACAGGGGTTATCCCCTACATATTCCAAGGTTTTCCATGAGGTATAGCTGTATATAAATGCAAAAAAATTTACAGCTTCAAGCGGTAAAACGGTTTGTTCTCCAGCCCGCGGATCGGCTGCGTCCACGCTTCGCCCGGTGGCGTCGTGTCCAGTGTGTCCTCGACCATCTGCAGCTTGGCATCCAGCGTATCAATGTAGTGCAAAGCGACGGCTTCCGCCAGCTGCGGCTGCACCGGACTGCCCCACTCGCCCAGATTGTGGTGGGAGAGCACGAGATGCTGCAGCGCAAGCACCGTGTCCGACGTCGTGTCGATGCCGGTATGAATCGCCGCTTCGACAATCCAGTTGGCGGCCATGCTGATATGACCGACGAGCTTGCCGTGCGTGCTGTAATCACTGACCACGCCGTATTGCGACACCATTTCCTCCGGCTTGGCGATATCGTGTAAAATGATGCCGGCCTTCAGCAAATCCGCATTCAGAAACGGCCGCTGACGGCACAAAAACTCGCCCAGCTCCAGCATCCGCACCATATGATAAGCAAGTCCGGCGTAATAAGCGTGATGATGCATTTTGGCGGCGGGCGCATGCAGCAGCTTCTCCTGCACCTTGCCGATGCAATACTCGACAATGGAACGAATCTTGCTGTCGCCGATATCGGCTGCGGCGCGTACAATCACTTCCCGCAAATGCTCGGGATCGAGCGGCGCGCTGCGGATGAAATCGGTCATCGAAACGCGATCCTCCTCACCCGTCTTGCGGATGCGGACCACCTTGACCTGCAATCTTTCGCGATAGGTCTGCACAATGCCCTTCACCTTGACCAGACACATCGGATGAAACGTTTCTTTCTCGGCGGGAGATACCTCCCAATATTTAGCAGATATTTGCCCTGTAGAGTCAGCCAGCACCAGATCGAGAAAATCCTTGGGCGGCGTCGCATTCGTCTGCTTGATTTCCATTTCCTTAATCAAATAATAGCCGACGAAATCTTCGCCTTCGGCCAAATGCTTAATCGTTGTCACGTCGTTTCACCCCGCTCCATTCTACACGGAAAATCCTGCTCTGCCAACCGCGCAGTGGAAAATTGTTCCCGAAGCCAAAGAAATAGGAGCCTGCTGCGGCTCCTGGTACTTACCGACCTTGAGTGCGGTATTTGCTTTGGAAAAGATGTAATGTGGTCGATTACCTATACACTAATTTGTTCTTTTAAATAATATTGGAGTATTTTTCTCTATATATGTAGCATATGTAACCAAAAAACAAATACAGTACCTTACCCGTGGTGTGACCCACGATTATAATAATTAAGGACGAATTTGGATTCGAGTTTTTGGTTGAAGTGGAATAAGTTGGTTCATATAAGTTCTAACAACCCTGTCGTACAGATTACTTACTTTCGGCGCTCTAATACTAACAACTAGAGCATAGGGTATCGGCTTAGGGTCATCTTGAGGCATTCCCTCGTATCTATTATGATAATATATATCAAAACAAGGATCTTTTAATGTGCTTGATTGAAACCGTTAGGATGCTTTGAGACAAGGCTCCCATTTATGACCTTCTTCTCTCAATTCGAACTCACTTATTTTCATGTTTTTTGCATTGAAAAATGATTTAGTAGCAGCATGGGCAGACACTTTCCCATCATCGTAAGTTTTAAACTTGTCAGCGTTAGGTCTGAATGCGATTTCCAAGCCAGCTCTTGTATAAGCATTGGGAAAACTAGGATCAACTTCTGGAGAAATTACCAAAGTCGCATCAATAGTGACGAACCCAGTTAGATCACCATCTGGAAGAGGAACTGGTGCCCTCAAATGCTCTTTAACGGGTAATTGACCTTGAAATATTACTAATGCTTCATCATCATCACAAGTTATAAGGCGATCATAATCTGTTTCAAGTCTCCCCCAACCTACTTCAACTGAGCTATGTGTACCTCTATCTGCACGATGTAGTAACAGTGCCCGCAAAGCCATTGCTCCAAAATCATCTCCCAATTGTGCTTTTATAGCAACAGCAGTACGAAGCGCGTATGGGGCAGCAAAGCTTGTCCCAGCCACACCTGCGGCACCGACTCCACCGGTACGAGATGTCAGAACGAAAAAAGGATTATTATTGTCTCCACCAAATACAACGCCATCCGGTTTCACAACTCCTGGTCGACGACCTGGACCAATACAGCTATATGCCGCCCTCTTCCAAATTGGAGATCTATCATTGTCACAGGAACCGATACAAAGAACATTTACAGCATCAGACGGAGGTTGAACTCGATTCAAACCACTAATTGAGTCCCGTTGTCCAGCATTGCCAGCTGCTACCGTAGCAAATGTAATACCTCCTGATAGACGAGTATCAAGGTCAGAAGTCCACCTAGTCACGTCATCATCATCCACAGGAATGTCAGGACCTAAGCTTACATTCATAAAATCGTATGGTTGATTCGCTTTCCTTGCACTATCTAAAACCTCAAGTAAGCGATCTAAAACATCATAGTATTCAAAATCGCCCCCTGTACCTGTCTGATCATCTAATACACGAACATGATCAATATGACATAATGGACGCGAAGCTGTATTTTGAATATTCAATGGGCCAAACAAAAGCGCCGAAGTAACATTTAATCCATGTTCCATGAGCTCGGGTACAGGATTTGCAAGAGAAACAGGCTCAATATAGTTAACCCAAGGCGTAACTGGATTGTTTTGCGGTAACCCTCCATCAAATATAACGACACGCAAAGATGGGTCTAAGACCACTTCGTTTGGTAAATTCACTTGATAATATTGATTACTTCGAGTAGGCCCAGGGTGTAAAGGACGCATAGTTGGCATAGCTCGAACAACTCTAATAAAAGAGAACATTGCCAGCTTCTTGGCGATATTTTTATCCGCATATACGGGAATGAAGGTAAGCCCCTTTGTTTGTTTCGCTCTTTGAAAAATCGCGCGTGCTCCTAGTTTCGTAGCATAGTCCATAAACTGCTCAATTATTGCAGGATTTTCTGTATCATGCAGTACAACCTCCAATACTAAATCGTTTGTTGTATCTGGTAAGGCCTTTATCTTTTGCTCTGACGAAAATGCTGATAGTTCCTCAAAATGCGTTAAATGTTTGGAAACATTCGAGAAAACCCAACTACTTAAATTTCCGGACCATGAAGAAAATGCTTTCCGAGACCCCATTACTAATAACTCATCTGTTATCGCCTCCTCTGGATGCTTCGTTATCCCCCACTCACGTGGTTTAATTTTTTTCGTTCTCCCCCCGACAGCTCTAAGTCCCACACTATTGAGTAAGTCGGATGGAAATTCGCTTTTTGAAACGTACCTAGGATGCAATGTTATTACCGCGGTGACTTGATCGTTAGGACAAGCTTCTGAAGGTAAGGTTTGAAACTGATTATTTGCAGCTTTTAACCATGTACTCATTTGCGCTTTGGCTGTATCAAAATCATACGGTGGATTTTTGTCTCCCCCACCCGATTTAATTGTTACAGGAGCTGTAAGCCGCTCTCCATATCCAAGGAGGAAATTATTCTCTCTGGCCACTCAGTTTCACCTTACCCTTCGAATATA
Organism: Paenibacillus athensensis; assembly: GCF_004514475.2. GTDB lineage: Bacteria > Bacillota > Bacilli > Paenibacillales > NBRC-103111 > Paenibacillus_AL > Paenibacillus_AL athensensis. Next base: position 88,149 of record NZ_MYFO02000005.1, read on the forward strand.
TATCCTATTTTTTTCTGCCCAAGTACTTCCTCAACGTATCTCTGGACACACCAGTTATATCGGAAACACGTCGCTGTGACAAACCCGTATCTAACAATTTCATCGCAATCGTTAATTTTTGCTCCCGTTCTGCATTTAAAATTAGTCTAGCTAAAAGCTCCTCCATCATAATTTCTAATGGTTTCTTCTGGACGACACTCTCTCTCCTTATTGAATTAATCAGTCTAACCACTTCAGCATACGAATTGCCCTCCAGTACGGTCGACAGCACCTCAACCAAAATTTCCCCCTGCTTTGTAAGATCAACTATTAAAGATTTTATTGTTGTATTTAATTCGTTCGATGACGGATGCGGAAAAATTACCACCCGCTCAAAACGCCTCCACACAGCTGGATCAAGTAATTCAGGGTGATTAGTGGCAGCAATCAGTATCCCATTTGCAGGCCAATCATCGATTGCTTGCAACAAGACTGTTACCAGCCTTTTTAGTTCTCCGACTTCTGAATCGTCATTTCTTCGTTTCGCAATTGCATCAAATTCATCTAAAAGTAATACAGAAGGCGTCTTTTGAGCATAGTTCAACACTGCCCTTATGTTATTTCCGGTCTTACCTAAAAAACTACTCATTACAGCAGCAAGATCCAAAGTAAGTAATTGTCTTTCGAGGAGTGAGGAGAGCCAACGTGCTGCTAATGTTTTACCTACCCCCGGAGGGCCAACAAACAATATTGACCGCGTGGGAGCTAACCCCATCTCCATTAATTCATTTTCATGCTTTCGCTCTTCAATCACTGAAACAAGTTCCCTATTTACAATTTCGGGCCAGACAGGCTCTTGATCAAACACAATTGATTCTCGTCTAAGTAACTCTAACTTACTATCCACATCTATTGGAACCGGCTGTGGCTTAATATCCCTAACTGCAATACCATTCTTCTCCTCGTATTGAGACAGAAGCTTTTTTATTGCTTCTGCGCTTTCTGGATTGGCCTTTATAAGACTTCGAAGATTTTTCCGAGCTAGCGCCACAACTTCTTGGGGTCGCCCTTCTAATGCCAACCGCAACAGATGGACGTACTCACCTACAAATGAACTCATTTTAGTCCACCTTTCATCCCTTGTTCTACTTATATTATACTTTCACACGGACTAAATTATAATACAAAATAGATTATTAGTCCACAAAATTGTTCGCAATTTTGTTCGTACATATTTCAATTACTAGAATTAAATCGAGAGAAGGGTGAGAATGGACGTAGTAAACATCTCATGCCTCTTTATTGAATCCAACCTGCTGTGAGATAATGCTTCTATATTAATCCGACTGAGGAACTATTTAATAAAGTGTAGGTAAAGCAATGTCAAGAAAAGATGGACAAATACAAATACATGCAATAATCCAACTAATCATTCAAGGGTAATCAGAGCAAACTTTTCTCGTGTGCTGGATTAGGCTTTCAAACAGAAACAGAACATAATCGAAGTTCCAATTCATTAACATGAAGTAAAAAGTAAATGGGGATTTCTCTACGTGGAGGTGAAATGGATAAAGATATATGAAAATGAAGTTATTTCTTTGATGAATTTACGATAAGAGCAGTAAAAAACGAAGAACGAGACACAATAAAAGAAATTTATTGGAAAAATGGCAGTATGAAAAGACCGGCAAGCAGACATTTAGCATACCGGTCCAGTACAGAGCTTGTTTTCCTTTCAATCGAAATCGTATCTTTGTTCCTTAAAAGGATCGCCATACATGTGATAGCCGTTGCGCTCCCAGAAGCCCGGCTTGTCTTTGCTCATGAACTCGATGCCCCGCAGCCACTTGGCGCTTTTCCAGAAATACAGATGCGGCACGACCATGCGAACTGGATAACCGTGCTCAGGCGTCAGCAGCTCGCCGTTGTGCTTGATGCCGAAAAACGTAGTCTCGCGCAAAAAATCGTCCAGCGGCAGGTTCGTCGACCAGCCGTGCTCGGCATGCAGCATGACATGAGACGCCTCGGGCAGCAGCTTGACCTGCTCCATCACCGTCGCCACAGCGACGCCCTCCCACACATTATCCAGCTTGGACCACGTTGTAACGCAATGAATATCGTTGCGAAACTCGCGGCGCGGCAGCGCCATGAACTGCTTATACGAAAGCTGAACCTCATGATCCACCAAGCCAAAAATACGCAAGTCCCATTTGCTCATATCGCGATAATACGGCACCGAGCCGTAATGCAGCACAGGAAAGCCCTGCGTCAGCGTCTGTCCCGGCGGAATCCGGTCCTTCTGTTCCTGCGGTGTATCTGCAGCAGTCATACGTTCCCTCCTGGCTCAGTCGTAATCGACAAGCGCCTTGTATTCCTCAGCGCTCAGCAGCCCTTCCAGACTTCGCGGGCCGGCAATCGTCAGCTCGAACATCCAGCCTTCTCCGTAGGGGCTTCGATTGATTTGTTCAGGCGCCCCTTCCAGGGTGCTGTTCACCGCCGATACGACACCGGACACGGGAGAAAAAATATCGGAAACGGTTTTAACCGACTCCATGCTGCCCGCAGGATCGGAGGCCTGCAGCGAAACTCCCTGCTGCGGCAGCTCCACGAACACAATATCGCCCAACAAATCCTGAGCATGGTCGGTGATGCCGACCCGCACCAAGGTATCGGACAGCTTTTGCACCCATTCATGTTCCCGGGTGTACAGCAATTCGCTATGCACATCACTCATCGCTTTTGGCCTCGCTTTATCGGCAAATTTTGCTTTTAGCTTAATTCAACGCCAACCCCAAAGTCAAGGCCGCCGGGCGGGACGGCTGTGCGCGGCAAAACCGCTGACCGCAAACAAGCACCGTACGCAAAACGGGCGAAAAAATGATCGTTCAGGCTGAATCCGCCAGTGAACGCCGTACAGTGAAAGACATCGGTTCAGCTTCTGAGCGGCGCTTGTCAACGTTAATCGAACTGAACGCGCTTCCCGCGGTGAACAGCCCGCGCCGTACCTATCCAGTCGCAGGCGAGGTACATAAGCGCTCTGCGCTTGCCGCCCTCTATCCGGCATACGCCATAAAGTGACTGCCGGACCCATTAGGGCAGCAGCCATTTTTTTTCATCCATTTATGAACAGGTATGCTTACGGACACAACCGTTCAACCAGTCGGTGCGATTCGAGCACCAGATCGGCTCGCACGCTGCATTGCTCCGGCCGTCCAAGGCAGCTCAGCACATGGTCGACGATCCCGGCAAAGCCGCGGCGCTGCAAGACGGTGTCCCAGTTGCCAAAGGTGCGGATACGCGGCGCGCGGTCTTTTTCATAAAAAACCGCCGACTCCAAATTGGTTACCTCGACGGCCCGGCCGCCGCCGTGCAGCTCCAGCTTTTCCAAATCGACGCCCGACAGCCGCGCCATGCTGAAGCTGCCGTTGGCCGCTCCCATCGCTACGCTGCCGGATGCATGCAGCAGCCGCCCCTCCCGGTCTGCGCGCACGTCCGCCGCTCGCAGCTCGCAGGGCGCTTCACTGAGCCATTGCAGCAGGTCAAGCATGTGAATCAGGTCGTCGTACAGCGTTGTTTTGGCAGTAGTCGACTGCTGCTTGACTCGATGCTTGACGACAGCGCACCAATCGAAGCCCCCGGCCTCCCGCAACCACTCGCGGGCTTCGCCGTACAGCGGAGCGAACCGGCGATTAAAGCCAACCGCCAGCAGCCGCCCCTTGCGCTCGGCCAACGCAGCCAGCTCCACCGATTCTTTCCATTCATTGGATAAGGGCTTATCGACGTATACGTCGACGCCCGCTTCCAGACATCGGCTCGCCAGCTCAAAATGCGTTGGCGTCGGACTGTGCAGGAAGACAGCGTCCAGCCCTAGCGCCAGCAGCTCCTCCAGCCGGGTCGTTCCCACCGGAATGCGATATTTGGCTTGCAACCGTTCCACGGTTGCCGCCGATCTGCTCATCAAGCCGGCAAGATCAACGCGCTCCTCGGCGGCGAGCAGCGGCAGGTATACTTTTTGCGCGATATCTCCAAGCCCGATCAGGCCAATTCGTATGCGGTCCATGCGGTTGCCGCTCCTTTCCATATTGTGCGTACTGCCGGCCAAAATCGCGGGCTTCCGCGAAGCCGCAGCTTCCACACCATCGCCTTCCTGTGATAAAATAAGGGCTGTTCCACGAATCTATCAAGTCAGGCGGATGAGGCACATTTTTATGAAAACCAAAACTTATGGTCTGTTATGCAGCTCGCTGCTGTTTGTCATTTTGCTCGTCTTGACGTTTATTTTCAAATCGGTTCCCCTGCTGTACGCGACCACGGTGTGTCCGCTGCTGATCGTGCCGTTTATGCCCGATATCCGCTCCGCCCAGCTGATTCGCATGAGCCGCTCCGACGCCTCTGTGCGCATTATTCACGTACAGGGCCGGGAGCCCGGACCGTCCGATCTGTTTGTCATCCGGCTGCAGCCGGGTTACATTCAATGGGAGCGCGACTATTTGTATTTCGACGTTCGTGATGCGGTGACGTATTCGGCGCTGCCGCAGCAGGAGCAGGAGCTGGCCGCTTCGATGGCCGTGCTGCCGTTCGATCTCAAGCCGCACCGGCGTTATCCTTACAGAGTTGGCATTTCGCTGGCCAATCTCAAAACGCGCACCGCGCAGCTGGCCATAACGACGCAGGAAATCAATCGTCTTGTGATCCGTACCAGCGATTTGATGGAGCTGACGGGACGGCGGCGCTCATCTTCCGCTGCGGCCGGACGCAGCCTGCGCGCCTAAACCCATCCAAGCAAGGAAAAGTCACCGTCCGCGGCGGGTCCGCGGGCGGTGACTTTTGTGCGTTCTAGGGCCGATCCAGCACATACGCGGCCAAGGTGCGAACCATAACGCCTGTGCCGCCCTGAGGCTCGATGCCTTTGGCGCTCCACAGCCAGGCCGTACCGCCGGTGTCCAAATGAATCCACGGCAGCTCGTCGGCAAACGTACCGATAAACAAGCCGCCGGTAATCGCACCGGCCCAGCGGTCGCTGGAGGTCGAGTTGCGGATATCGGCCACATCGCTTTTGAGCATGTCGTGATATTCGGGATAGTTCGGCAGCTGCCAGACCTTCTCTCCGGCGCGCGCCGCTGCTTCAAGCAGCGGCTTCAGGAAGGCGTCGTCGTTCGTCACTGCGCCTGTCGCCACATCGGCGAAGCAGACCAGCACGGCTCCGGTGAGCGTCGCTACGTCGATCAGCCGCGTAGCGCCCAACTCGCGAGCGTAAGCGATGCCCTCCGCCAGCACAATGCGGCCTTCGGCGTCGGTATTGAGCACCTCAACAGTGCGTCCGTCGTATAGCGTGACGACGTCGCCCGGCCGGTAGGCGGTGCCGGAGTTCATGTTCTCCGCGGACGGGATGACCACCGTCAGGTTGATGCGCGGGCGCAGCTCGCCGACGATCTGCAGCAGGCCCAGCAGCGTTGCTGCGCCGCCCATGTCGCTGATCATCTCTTCCATGCCCGCGGCTTTTTTGAGCGAGACGCCGCCGGTGTCGAAGGTGATGCCCTTGCCGACGAGCCCCAGCACGTCGGCGCTGCCCGGATCGCCCTCGTACCGCAGGGCGATCATTCGCGGCGGGTTGGCGCTGCCCCCGCCGACAGCCAGCAGCCCGCCCATGCCGCGGGCTGCGAGCTCGCGCTCGTCCAGCACTTCGCAGGCGAAGCCCAAGCGCTGGGCGAGCAACACGGCTTCTTCGGCAAGAGAAGCCGGCACAAGCTTGTTGCCCGGGAGATTCGTCAGATCCCGGGCATAGTTCGTCCCCGCCGCGACCGCACGCGCGCGGCGGATCGCCGCCGCCAGCGCCTCGGCGGCAACAGCTTCGGCTGCGGCGGCTGCGCCCGCTGCCGTGGCTTCGCCGGCGCGCGGTTGCGCCGGCGCTGCTGCGGCGCCCGTGCCGGGGGCGCCGTCCGCGCGGCTGCTGACCGCTGTGCGGGTCAGCAGCGCGGCTTCGCGGAGCTCGGCCCGATCGGGCCGCTCCGCGTCGCTGCGCCGGTACGCCGCCCTGCGGTACGTACCGAGCAGCAAACCCTCCGTCAGCGCGCCCGCCGCTGACGCCTCATCCACGCCGGCCGGCAGCGCCACGGCCAGGCATTCGATCCGCAGCGCCAGCGCCCGGCGCGCGGCAAACACCGCGGCTGCGCGTTGCGCGTCGCGCGTAGCGGCGGGGCCTAGCCCAGCCGCCAGCACGTACGCACAGGGCAGCAGCCCGTGCGTCGGCAGCGCCTCCACCTGCCCGGAGGCGCCGGTAAACACACCCTTCTCGCGCAAGCGCTGAAGGGTGGCGTCAAGCTGCGGCTGCCCCAGCCAGCCGCTGCCGCTGCGCAGCTCGTCTTCGGTCAGCAGCACAACGACGGCTTCCAAGCCCGGGTCGAGCTGCGCCAAAGGCGCCAACGCGCTGACCGTCATGGCGGTCGTTTCCAGATCCCACATAAGATACGCTCCTTATCGGTTAATAATAGGAAGCCGCTGCCTGAATCACCTGCTGCATCGGCAGATGGTACGGACATTTCGACTCGCAAAGCGGCTTTTCCTTGCAAGGCTCGTAATCGGCGCAGGATAAAATCCGGTCCTTTTGTTTTTGATAGAATCCGTCGCCCTTGGGCAACAAACCGAATGTATCGCGGATTTTGCTCGAAATCATCACATCGGGAATGGAAATTTCCAGCGGACACGAGCAGTAATTACAGCGACGGCAGTTGTGCTCGCTCAAATCGACAGCCAGCCGCTCCAGCTCGTCCCGCTCACCAGCGTCGATCTCCCGCTGCATCGCGGCGATATTCTCCTTCACCTCGGCCACGCTGACCATACCCGATATCGTCACATGCACATCCTGACTGAACGGGTAGCGGAGCGCCCGGTCGACCGGCTGAATAAAGCCCCCGGAGAGCGGCTTCATCGCCACCTTCATCATGTTCAGCGCCGTTGCCGCGGGGATCAGCTCGTCCAGCGCAAAACGCTGCGCCAGGCTCAAGTGAAACAGCACCTGCTTGAATTCGCCTTTGGCCACCCATTTGGCGAGCAAATCGGGCCGGTGACCCGTAATGCCGATAAACCGCACCTTGCCTTCGCGCTGCGCTTCGAGAGCCGCCTGATAAGCGCCGTTTTCCCCCATGATCGTGGCAAACTCCTGCGGATAATTCACGTAGTGAATTTGCAAAATGTCCACATAATCCGTCTTCATCCGCGTCAAGCTGCGTTCGATTTCCGATTTGGCCGTAGCGTAGTCGCGCGCGCCCGTTTTGGTCGCCAGCATATACTCCTGACGCCTGTGGGAGATGCTGTTGCCGATGATTTCCTCGCTGTTGCGGTAAGCCGCAGCTGTGTCTATATAGTTAATGCCATTGTCCAATGCGTAGTTGAGCGCTTCCCGGGCTTGTTCGAACGGTACGCCGGGCAAATTCATCGCCCCGAAGCCAAGCGAGGAAACCTGATAACCGGATTCCCCAAAAGTCGTGTATCTCATCCACCTACTCCTCCTCTAACCTCTATGTCCTGCCACGATAAAACGGAATCAAAGCAATATCACATATGACTGTATTGTAATACAGTTACTGCGGATTTGCCATGCTTGCGCATGCCGGCGCCCGGTCCCGCACAGCACGGCGCTGACCGCCCTCACGCGGAAAACGCCGTGCTTGATTCTTCCCACCGCGCGCAGCTCCCCGAACGCAGCCCGGCCTTATGGCGGCTGTCAGCCCATCTTGGAAGCTTGCACACTCTGCCGCCTTCGCCCTTTTTCCAATCCGGCAGCAACAATGTGCGCAGTCTATGTGTGAGTGTGCCGCGCAACGCGGCCCTTGCAGCCCAGCAACAAACAGGCTGCTTCGCCGCGAGTCGCTTGCGCCCGCTTGAAGCAGCCTGTTCGTTTTAAAAATTTAACTGCGCGTTTGACCGGCTATGCCGTCCAGCCAGCCTGCCGGCCAACCGAAGGCGCGTGTACCACCTGCGGCCGGACCGTTTGACGAGCGGCCCGCTGCTCCACCCCGATCATCACCGGAATCGCCGCTGCGGCCATTCTTGTTTGTGCTATTGGCCGGATCGTCCTTTTTCCCGCCTTGGTCGTCGCTGCCGTTATTGCCGTTTTTCCCGCTGCCGCCGTTATTGCGGTCCGGCTTGCCGTTATCCTTCGCGCCGCCCTTACCGTCCGCCCCCGCTTTCGGCGAAGGCGTCGGCTTGAGTGTAGCGGTACCGGGCTTGCCTGGCTTGGGCGTTGGTGTCGTTTTGGGCGAAGGCGAAGCCGGTTTGCCATTTTTACCGTTCGATTCGCCGGAGCCGCTGTTTTTGCCGCTGCCATTGTCCTTGTTGTCATCCCTGCCCTTGTTATTGTCGGCATTGTTGTTATCCGATTTGCCGTTGGGCCCCTTGCCGTTGTTTTTGTCGGAATGATCGTTACTGCTTCCCGGCCCCTTGGGGTTGTTCCTGCCGTTATCGGATTTGCCGTTGTTACCGTTGTTGCTGTTGTTGCGATCTCCGATACCGCCGATGCCGCCAACGCCCGCGCGGTCGTTGCGGTCTTCTCTGGCGTTCTTGTCGTCCGGCCCGCTTTGGCCGTTGTGTCCGTCGGCCTTGCCGGTTTGCGGCGAAGGATTCGGTCCCTTCGTCGGTTTGCCGCCCTTCCCGTTATTGTCCTTGGCGTCCGACTTGCCTGTACCGCCGTTTTTCTGGGCCTGCTGAAGCTTTTCGGTCAGTTTGCCGGATTTCTCGTCGTCGAGCAGCTGCTTGAGGCTTTTTTTGCTGATCGGCTGATCCGGCTTGATCAAGCTGCCGATGCCGCCGTTTTCCTTGGCCAGCTCGTGGACCGACACCGACTTGATATCGTCAATCGACACATCGACGCCGCTGTTCACGGCGCTCAGATAAATGGCGTATTTGCCCGCCGATACGCCGCTGGCCTGAGCCTCCTGGCGAACCTCCTGCGGAGCGGCAAACGCCGTCACTTCATAATGGCTCGCTTCGGCCGGATGAGCCTCTTCGATATGTTTGGCCACCTGCTCCTTGAGCTTGGCCGCCAGCGCTTCGTCATCCACGGAGCTGCGGCTGGCCACCAGCGTGCTGCTGATGATAATGTCGCCTTCGCCCTTGGCGAGCGGTCCCTGCTCAGCTTTGTCGAGAATGGCCGCGGTAACTTCCTGAACGCTTCGGCCCTTATAATCCACCGCCTGAATCAACTCGCTGCCATCGCTGTTAAGACCCTGCAGGTCCTGAACGATTTCCTGATTGTCGATGCCCAGCTCCACGCTCGGATTGATGTCGATCGATACGTACGCCACCACCTGTCCGCTTGCCGGTCCGCCCGTCAGCGCCGTAATCAGCACGAAGCATAATACGACGGCAGCGACCAGACCGGACGTGATTGCCAGCTGCGGCTTTCTGAACCTCGCTTTGACCGGCGCGGTATAAAGAATTTCTTCCCCGACCTCGCAATTGCGCGTCTGTCTGGGCAGCTTGTCAAAGCGCCCCTCGGGACTCATGACCACGATGTAGCTGTCCGTCAATTCCATGACAATGCCTTTATTCATGCGCCTCGCCCTCCTTTCCTCGAAATTAATCCTCACGGATATGTAGGTAGTCCCGCAAATACGGATACGGTCCGTTATAAATGAGCGCTACCGCAATCAAATACTTGCGGTTGCGCTCCAGCGTCTTGCGCGACACCTGCACCCGCTCCAGCAGCTCCTTGATCGGTAGCTGCCGCTTGGCCAGCAGCGTACGCATCAGCTCGGCGTCCTCGGACAACGTCCGGGCAATTTGAAACAACAGCTGGCGCGAATCGTCATGCTTGGGCGACGCCTCGGTCAGCTCGGAAAAGCTGATGCCGAATTCCTGCAGACAGCGGCTGAAATCGATGATTTCGCTGCGCCGCTCCTCTGCGCCCTTTTGCTTCTCATAGGCTTCGATCGCCTGATGCACCTCAACCGGATTCATCAGATTGCTTTCCTCGTCCTCCTGATCAAATGCGCTGTAGGGCACCTGGCCCTGAAACCGCTGCTCCTTGCGCACATAGTCGATCAGCCGGCGGCGGATCACCGTCTCGGCAAAGCCGAGAAACGAACGTCCCGCTTCCTGAGAATACTGGTTCAGCGCTTCATTAAAAGCAGCAAGTGCAATGCTGAATTCGTCGTCGCGCGCCGGATCGATGTATCGTTTGCAAAAACGGCTCGTCACCTTGGCCACATAAGGCTGATAGTCCGCAATCAGCTGATTGCGAAGACGCAAATCGCCCTGCTGAATTCGCAGCACCTGCTCCTCCAGGGGCGAAGAGGCGTCAGACTTTTCGGACGGCCGTTTGCCGAAAAACTTTTTGAAAAGTACCAGCAGCACCGTTCCACCTCACAATATAGTAGTTTCGTGAACCCGCTTGCGGATTCGGGGGTACGCCTATTGTCCTAGACTGAAAAAACGAAAAAAAGTTGCAAACGTCCTTCGTGCAACTGCTCTCAAATAGAAGGCCACCCGCCTCCTGGAAGAGAACGAGTGGCCGAGCTTGGCGTTATCAGGCTTTTTTGGAAGCTTTTTTATTCTTCAATTTGCTGCGCCGCGTGCTGAGCGTCTGCAGCCGCTTCATCAGCTGCTCTTCCCACTCCGCATCGCTTAGCGATCGGGCTACGGACAGCAAATCAAGCGCCATGTCGATTTGATTTCGCACGATATCCAGCGGCTCTTCGCCTTCATGATTGACGCAATTTTCATAGAGCAAATGGTCTTTACCGTCGACGTATTCGACAAAATCAACCTCAAACGCCCCGTCCCCATGCGCATATTCGGCGAGAATTTCGTATTCGCTTTCCACCAGATAATGCACTTCAATACGGTGACATACCGGGCAAAATAAAATAGGCACGTTATGGATTTGCGTGCGTATATGCTTCAGGGTGCCTTTCGTTCCGATCATGCTAGCTCCACAGCAAAAACTCATGGAACATCCCTCCTGACGTTACCCGGTTTATCGAATGTTATTCGGCAAATGCTAGGGAAATTCCTTTTTTGAAAGGGAAGAAGATTTTAACAACGGACGCATAATTTACAGCTCCTGCGCAAATGCTGAAACAGTCACGCTATCCGAAAAGGAGGAACGCCCTTGAAATCGCTGCCCGCGGCCGGGTATGAAGTACCCGACCGCTACGAAAAAGACCTGCTCCATCTGATGGTCAAGGACGCTCATTCGCTTTATGCCTATTGGGAGGTCAGCAATCGCCGACGCTGGCTGGTGTCCCAGCATTTTGAATGCGACTACGGGGCCATGCCCAAGGCGCTGCGCATTTACGATGTGACCGGTGCCTACTTTAACGGCAGCAACGCCCATTCGCAGTTCGACATGATCACGACGCCGGAGGCGAATAACTGGTACATACACGGCTTGTCCGCCGACAGGACCTACGTAGCCGATTTAGGGACGTATACGCTGGAAGGCGAATTTATTCCGCTGCTGCGCTCCAATTGCGCCGCAACGCCCAAGGATACCGAAGCCGCCTGGGGCGAGCCGCTGCAGAGCGTTGTCCCCGAGGTGACGGACGGACACGCGCACGGACGGATCGTTCCGCATTTTTTTGAAAACTTTCAAGCTTATTCTCCATACGCGAGGTGAGGACAGATGATGAATCGAATTAAAGCGAAGCCGGAGCTTAAAGGCTATCTGGCGCTCGTACTTCACGCCCACCTCCCGTACATTCGTCACCACGACCGTGACGACTACATGGAGGAGCGCTGGTTCTATGAAGCGATGACGGAAACGTATTTGCCGCTGCTGGAAGTGATGGAACGGCTCGTCGCCGACAAGGTCGACTTTCGCCTGACGTTCTCGATGACGCCGACGCTGCTGTCGCTGCTGGGCGACCCGCTGATGCAAAACCGCTATCGCGACTATTTGACGAAGCTGATCGGACTGGCCGACAAGGAAAAAGCACGGCTGGCCGACAATGCGCAGCTGCTGCCGCTGGCTGTCATGTACGCCGATCGCTTTCGTCAGCTGCAGGCGTTGTTTGAAAGCTGCAAGGGCCATGTCATCAGCCGCTTCAAGGCACTGCAGGACGCCGGACTGATCGAAATTGTCACTTCAGCGGCGACCCACGGCTTTCTGCCGCTGATGAAAAACGAAGAAGCGATTCAAGCGCAAATCGCCACGGCCGTTCGCGACTACGAGCGCCATTTCGGCCGCAAGCCGCGCGGCATCTGGCTGCCGGAATGCGGCTTTACGCCAGGCGTCGACCGCATCCTCAAGCAGCACGGGATCGACTTCTTCTTCTCGGACTCGTCTGCCGTGGCCTATGCGACGCCGCAGCCGAACCGCGAGCTGTACGCGCCGCTGATGACGCCGTACGGCGTCAGCGCCTTCCCGCGCGATCCCGAGTCGGCCAGTCAGGTCTGGAGCGCAACCGACGGGTATCCCGGCGACTTCAATTACCGCGAATATTACCGTGACATCGGCTGGGACCTGGGCTGGAACGACATCGCGGAATGGGAATACATCCGTCCCTACGTGCTGCCCACCTTCGAGCGCGTCAACACGGGGATTAAATATTATCGCATTACCGGCAAGGGCAATCATCGCGAGCCCTACAATCCCGATTGGGCGCAGGAGCGCGCCGCCGAGCATGCCGGTAACTTCATGTACAACCGCCAGTCGCAAGCCGAGCACTGGCATCGCTGGTTAGACCGCAAGCCGATCATCGTCTCGCCCTACGACGCCGAGCTGTTCGGTCACTGGTGGTATGAAGGCCCGGTCTGGATCGAAATGCTCTGCCGCAAAATATTCCATGATCAGCACACGCTGAAAATGATTACGCCCAGCGAATACCTCCAGGAGTATCCAGTAGCCGACGTCGGCAAGCTCAATGAATCGAGCTGGGGCCGCAACCACTCGGCCGAAGTGTGGCTGCAGGGCAATAACGACTGGATTTACCGCCATCTGCACCAGGCCGAAGAACGGATGATTCGTCTCTCCGAACGCCATGAGCATGTGACTGCGGCCGGAACGGCGGACGCCGGACTGCTCAAGCGGGCGCTGAACCAGGCGGCGCGCGAGCTGCTGCTGGCGCAAAGCAGCGACTGGGCGTTCATCATGGATTCCCAGACCGTCGTTGATTACGCGGTGCGGCGGACGAAGGACCATCTCGGCTGCTTTCACCATCTGTGCGACCAGATTGAACGAGGCGGGCTCGACGCAGAGCTGATAACCGCTTTGGAGGACAAGGATAACCTGTTCCCGCAGATCGACTATCGCGACTATGCGCCCGTTAACCGGCTGTCGCCGATTCCGATCATTCCGGAGCGCAGTCAATGGGAGGCGCTGCTCGCGGAAACACAGCACCGTCCGAACATCTTCATGCTCGCATGGGAATACCCGCCCAAACATGTCGGCGGTTTGTCCCGCGCCGTGCACGAGCTGTCCGAGGCGCTGGCCGCCAAAGGCGAAATCGTCCACGTCATTACGACCTCCCACTTCGGAGCGCCGTATTTTGAGAAAATGAACGGCGTATATGTCCATCGCCTGCCGATCGACTGCTCGGGCGATACGCATTTTTACAATTGGACGTTCGAAATGAATCTGGCGATGATCGACCATCTGGTGCGCTGGAAGGAAGCCGGCGGCCGCATCGACCTGCTGCACGCCCACGACTGGATGGTCATGCACACCGCCCGCGAGATCAAGCTCAGCTACGGTATCCCGCTCGTGGCCACGATCCATGCCACCGAATGGGGACGCAATCAGGGCAAGCTGTACAACGAGCTGCAGCGCAAAATCCACCATCTGGAATGGCGGCTCACCTATGAAGCCGACCGCGTCTTTGTGTGCAGCCAATATATGAAGGATCAGGTTCAGCATATCTTCAGCCTGCCGCATGACAAGGTGCTGGTGTATCCGAACGGCATTCATGTGCCGCAAGCACCGGCCGCCGCCGGACCGCGGCCGGAGTTTTTGCGCGACAACGACCGCGTCATTTTCTACATCGGCAGGCTTGTATTCGAAAAAGGCGTGCAGGTGCTCATTGAAGCGATGCCGCGTATTTTGGCCGAGGTCCCCGACGCCCGGCTGGTCATTGCCGGTTCCGGCCCGATGGAGCACGAGCTGCGCGAGCGGGCGGCGCATCTGGGCGACCGCGTCTGGTTTACCGGCTTTGTCGACGACGCCTATCGCGCCAGATTGTATGCAGCCGCCGAGGTTTGCGTCATTCCAAGCCTGTACGAGCCGTTTGGCATCGTAGCTCTGGAGGCAATGGCCTGGCGCAAGCCGTTGGTGCTGTCCGATACCGGAGGACTGGCGGAAATTATCCGTCACGGCGTAGACGGCTACAAGGCCCTTCCGGGCCATGTAGATTCGCTCGCCTGGCATGTAAGCGAAATGCTGCTTAACCGCGAGGCCTGCGCTGCAATGGCCGAAACCGCCTATCAGACGCTGCTTATGCACTACCAGTGGAACCGAATCGCCACGAACATGCAAGACGAATACCACAAGCTGGCCTACATCCAGCCCGAGTGGGTCGCAAGCAAATAACGGCAAGGAGGAAACCTGAATATGAAGGCTGTTATTATGGCCGGAGGCAAAGGGACGAGACTTCGTCCCTTGACTTGTCAACTGCCCAAACCGATGGTGCCGCTGATTGGCCGGCCGTGCATGGAATACATTGTCGAGCTGCTGAAAGAACACGGCATCCGCGACATCGCCGTCACGATGCAATATATGCCGGAGGTGATCCGCAATCATTTTGGCGACGGCCGCGAGCACGGGGTCAATATGGTTTATTTTGAGGAAAAAATCCCGCTGGGTACGGCCGGAAGCGTCAAAAACGCCCAGACCTTCCTCGACGATACCTTCATCGTCATCAGCGGCGACGCCCTGACCGATTTCGATCTCGGCGCAGCGCTCGCCTTTCACCGGGAAAAACGCGCCCAGGCGACGCTGGTGCTGACTCGCGTCAGCCATCCGCTGGAATACGGCGTTGTGATGACCGACGAGGCCGGACGCATTGTGCGATTTTTGGAAAAGCCGAGCTGGGGCGAGGTGTTCAGCGATACGGTCAATACCGGCATCTACATCCTGGAGCCCGAGACGCTGCAGCGCGTGCCGGAAGGCAAAGAATTCGATTTCAGCCAACAGCTGTTCCCCGAGCTGCTTGCAGAGCCCGACGCGCTGTTCGGCTATGTCAGCTCCGGCTACTGGTCGGATATCGGCAATCTTCAGCAGTACCGGCAGACGCAATTCGATATGCTGGACGGCAAGGTCAAAGTGTCCATTCGCGGCACCGAGCTTCAGCCCGGCGTCTATGTCGGCGAGCAGGTCGAAGCCGCTCCCGGCGTCAAGCTGGTCGGGCCGGCGTATATCGGCGATCACAGCAGACTGGAGGACGGCGTCGTGATCGGCGAATATTCGATTATCGGGCGGCACAACCGGCTGGCCAAGGGCAGCGTGGTATCGCGCAGCGTCGTCTGGGATCACAACCACATTGCCGAAGGCAACGAGTTGGCCGGGTCTACGCTGACCAGCCGCATTATCAGCAAGGAGTCCTCTTATTTCGGCGACGGCTCGGTCGTTGGCAACCGCGTCGTGATCGGCTCCGGCAGCCGCATCCAGCCCAACGTCAAAATATGGCCGAACAAGCATATCCGTGAAAATACACGGCTTCATACTTCCTTCATTTGGGGAGACCACTCCGCCAAAACCTTGTATAAAACGCGCGGCGTCAGCGGCATGCCCAACGTCGAGCTGACGCCCGAGCTCGCCTCGCGTTTCGCTACCGCCTACGGCGCCACGCTGGCTGCGGGCAAAACCTTGACCGTCAGCTCCGCTCCGCACGAATTCGCCCGGCTGCTGAAGCGCACGGTCACGGCCGGACTGCAATCGGTCGGCGTACACGTCATCGATCTTGGCGACGCCATCGCTCCGGCAGCGGCTTTTGCCATCCGCAACCTCGGCGCCTCCGGCGGCGTACACATCGGCTGGTCAGGCCGGGAAAACGAGCCGGCCTGTCTGGAATGCCTCGACGCGGAAGGACTGCCGATTGCCAAATCGGCTGAACGCAAGGTCGAGAACAGCTTCTGGCAGGAGGATTACGGCCGTGCTCCGGTGGACAAGATCGGCAGCTATCGGCAGGAAAACGGCTGGACCACCGCCTACGTGACGGCGCTGGCCAAGGAAGCCGCTTGCGAGCGCAGCGGCGCGGGTGCAGGCGTGGGCAGCGGTGAAGGCAACGGTTCAGGCGCGGGCAGCAAGTCGCTACGCGTCGTTGTTGAAGCAAGCCCTTGGTTGCAGCAGTCTACAGTGCCGTTCTTCGAGCTGCTGGGCGTGGAAGCGATTCACGTCACCGCCGCCAGTCTGCAGGAGCCGCTTTCGGCATTCGTGCCGCTGTCCGGCGCACACCTTGGCCTTTCGCTCAAGGACGATGGGCGCAGCCTGCGGTTGATCAGCGAGCAAGGCAGGGCAGTGGATGAAGATATGCAGACAGTCTTCCTGTACCTGTCCTATCTTCACAGCCGCCCGGGCGCTACTATCGGTGCGCCGGTAAGCGCCCCGCATCTGCTGGAGAGCTTGGCCGAAGGGCTCGGCGCGCGCATTGTGCGCACAAAGGAGCTGGCCCGCTCCGTGCTGGAGGCGACAGCGGAAGCGAACCTCCACCCTCTTTTCGACGCGCTGTTCGCTTCGGGGCTGGTGCTGCTCCATCTGGAGCGCACGGGGCTAGCGTTCTCCGAGCTGCTGGCGCTGCTGCCATCGTTCCACCTGCACCGCGAGCGCATCGACTGCCCGTGGGATTTCAAGGGCCAAGTGATGCGCGGGATGATGGAACGGACCAAGGACGAACGCGTCGAACTGCTGGATGGAATCAAAATTTTCCATGACGACGGCTGGGTGCTGCTGCTTCCCGACGCCGACGATCCGGCCTTCCAGGTCGTGGCCCAATCAATCAGCCCTGAAACGGCGCAAGCGCTTGTCCGCCCCTACCGCGAGCAGATTCTAAATACGCTGCATTAAGCATACACATAGATCGAAAAATCCGTTTCCGCCCGGTTTTTCCCGGCAGCGGATTTTTCGATTCTCATAATGAAGGGGAGAACGGCATGCACATCCTTCCGATCGGGTCCAGACAAATCGCCTTCGTGCAGTACGACGACCAGGCCTCGCAGATGATCGTGCAATATCATACCGGGCTGACGACATCCTATCGCGATATCCTGCCGGCGGATTACGCCAAAATTGTCGCTTCGGCCAACCGCTACGATTCGCTCCTCAGATTGACGGAAGCGCGGCTTTCCGAAAGCCGGGCGTTGCTTCCCCCGCTTACATAATAACCGGCGTCTCCACTTGTCAAGTGGAGATTTTTCGTTTCAGCGGAGCTATGCTACAATGATGCTCAAAACCTATCCATATCGAAGAAAAGGTGAATGTGCATGTACTCCGCCCCCCGCTCTTCCGATGAGCACGATGCGCTTGTTCTGCTTGTCCAAAGCCCGCTTACGCTGTTTGCGTACTGGCATCTCACCCCGCTGCGAGAACAGCTCCTGCTGGAGCATTTCGGCGTCCCGTGGCGCGGCTTGTTGCCTTGTCTGCGCTTCTACGACATCACCGGCCTTGCCCGCTTTGACGGCAGCCAGGCATTGGAGCTGGCCCATGCGGCGCTGCCGGACGGCGGCTCCTGCTTTTTCGGCGGATTTGCTCCGGGCCGCCGCTATACGGCCGATCTCGGCGTCGTTTCGGCGGAGGGACGGTTTGTCGCGCTCTTGCGCGCTCAGCCCGTGCTGATGCCGGAGCCGGAGGGCGGTGGCGGCAGCTTGCGGAACCATAGCCACGCCGACGAATGCAGAGGGCTGCGGGAGAGCGACGGCGGAGATGCGGAGCGATGGCTGGCGGCAATCCGTGGCGGCGGGGACGGTGGAGACGGGAGCGGTAGCGGGAGCGGGAGCGGTAGCGGGAGCGGTAGCGGGAGCGGGAGCGGTAGCGACAGCGGCGGCGGCGCGAGCCTGCGTGACCCTAACCACGGCAGCGGCCGCAGAGGACCGCAAGAGAGCGACGGCGGAGATGCGGAGCGATGGCTGGCGGTGATCCGTGGCAGCGGCTGCGCGGCCCGGTGGCTTGTGTGGAACAACGGCTGCGGCTTGGCTATCGGAGCGGGGGAGGGCACGCCTGCAACGGATGCGAAATCGGGGTCAAAGGGTTGTTTTACGATGATTTCACCTGAGAATTACAAGCAATTTTCGGCCTATTCCGTGTATGCTCACCGGCTGCCGGAAGAAGGTTACGGAGGCGATACGTAAATGAGCTCGATCGTTCGCGGCAGCATCGCATTTGTGCTGCACGCTCATCTTCCTTACGTGCGGCAGGCCGACCGAACCCCGGCGCTGGAGGAGCGTTGGCTGTACGAAGCCGTCGCTGACACGTATTTGCCGCTGGTCGACATGTGCGACCGGCTGCTCGCCGACGGCGTCCGCTTCCGTCTGACGTTATCTGTGTCGCCGACGCTGCTCGCCATGCTGGACGATCCTGAGCTGATCGGCCGCACGCGTCGCCATCTGGCATCGCTGCACCGGCTGGCGCAATCGGAGACGCTGCGCTTGTGGGGCGACGCCGCATTCACGCCGGCAGCGCAGATGTACGAGAGCCGATACCGCCGGCTCCTCAAGCTGTACGATCGCCTCGACGGCGATCTGATCGGCAAGCTGCGCGAGCTGCGGGATAGCGGCTGTCTGGAACTCATCGTCTGCGCAGCGACGCATGCCTTCCTGCCGCTGACCGCCAGCGCAGCAGCGATCCGGGCGCAGCTCGGCGCAGCGGTGGCGGAGTTCCGCCGCCACTTCGGCGACGCGCCCGCAGGGGTCTGGCTGCCGGAGTGCGGCTACACGCCGGCGATTGAACCGCAGCTGGCTGCGCTCGGGCTGCGGTATTTCATCGCCGCCGATCACGCGCTACCGGCGGCGGCAGCCCTGGGACGCCCCGTGCTGACGCGCGGCGGGGCGTGCGCCTTTCTCCGCGACCCGGAGTCCGCGGAGCAGGTATGGAGCGCCCGGACCGGGTATCCGGGCGCGGCGGAATATCGCGACTACTATCGCGATATCGGCTTTGACCTCGGCCGCAGCGGCGGGGCCGAGTGGGACTACATCAAGCCCTATCTGCTGCCGAACGGCGAGCGCCTGGCAACGGGCTTGAAGTATTACCGCGTCACCGGAGCCGACGCGGCAGAGAAGGCGCCCTACTGCCCCGAGGGCGCAGCGCGCAAAGCCCGGGAGCATGCCGGGCATTTTGTCGCCGCAAGGCGCGCTCAGGCGCGCCGAATGACCGCGCTCGGGGCCGATGCTGCTGAGCCGAACGCTTCGCGCTCGCTTATCGATCCCTCTGTGGGCCCAAGCTCGGCTCAAGCTCCTCCCAGCCCTTGTGGCGAGCCGCCTGTCATCGTCTGCCCCTACGATGCGGAGCTGTTCGGCCACTGGTGGTTTGAGGGCCCGCTGTGGCTGGAGGCGGTATTGCGCGAGTTGGATCAACCGACGACGCAAATTGACGTAGTTCTGCAAACAACTACGCTGAATGAATATAGGAAGCTTCATCCACCAGCTGCAGACCGGCCTGTGGACCTGCCCCCGTCCAGTTGGGGTCGGGGCGGCTTCGCCGAAGTCTGGCTGCAGCCGTCCACGGCTTGGGCCTATCCGCTGCTCCATGCCGCCGAAGAACGCATGACGCAAGCAGCAGCCGCTCATCCCGATCCCCAGCGGTTGCCGGAGCTGACCCGGCGGCTGCTTGACCAAGCCGGTCGCGAGCTGCTGCTAGCCCAGAGCAGCGACTGGACCTTCCTGCTTGATGCCGGTTCCTTCACCGGCTATGCCAAAGAGCGGATTCACCGGCATCTGGAGCATTGTCATACGCTGCTGGATTTTGCCGCCGGCTCGCCGGTACGCGGTCAGACACGTGCCCCGGCCAACGCGCAGCCGGAGCCGGGCTCATCTGCGTCCGACAACAGGCGCACACCGCCCCCGAGTCCGCTCGATGCCGCCCGCTACGTGCAGCGGCTGGAGCAGGAGGCTCCCCTGCTGCCCGATTTCAGCTATTCGCTGTTTCATCCTGTTGCAGCGCTTGCGGAAGCTCCTGTGCCTGTCCAAAAAGCCCGCTTCACAGCAATCGCAGCGTCGGCAGCCGACAGCGGCAGCGCGATGGAGCCAGCCGACGCGCCGCATCTTGCAGCGCAAGAGCCCATCTCCCACTCACCGCAACGCCCCCTGCACATTCTAATGCTAGCCTGGGAGTATCCGCCGCACGTAATTGGCGGGCTCGCCCGCGCCGTCTGCGATCTGTCACAGCAGCTTGCCGCTGCCGGACACGACGTTCACGTCGTTACGTGCCGATCCGGCGCAACGCCTGCTTACGAGCTGGCCTCAGGCGTTCATGTTCATCGCGCGGAGGTGCTGCAATCCATGCAAGCCGTCTCTTTTTTGGACTGGGTGCTGCAAATGAATCTCGCCTTCGCCGACACGATTGCCGAGCTGGTCGCCCGCGGTCAAAAGTGGGACGTCGTGCATGCCCATGATTGGCTGGTGTTTTATGCAGCTCACGAAAGCAAGATGCGGTTCGGGCTCCCGCTGGTCGCAACGCTGCACGCTACGGAGTTTGGCCGCAATCAAGGCCGGCTGACTGGCGAGCTGCAGCAGCGCATTCACGCGCTCGAAGCCCGGCTGACTGCCGAAGCAAGCCGCGTGATTGTTTGCAGTAACGCAATGCAAGAGGAAATTGCCCGCTTGTTTCAGGTGCCATCCGCCAAAATCGCCCGTATTCCAAACGGAATTAAGTTGCCAAGCTCGTTGATGCAACCGAAAAACCCGGGTAAAAACGATTCGGACAGTTCTAACCAAGCAGCTTCATCAGGTGTTACAGGCTCGATCAACCCAATCGGCTTCACAGCTTCACCCGACGTCATCAGGCCGGCCCAACCTACCAGCTCCAACGCTTCACCCGACGTCATCAGACCGGCCCAACCTACCAGCTCCAACGCTTCACCCAACGCCTTCGGACCGGCCAACCCTGCCGACTCCAACCATCCCGCCGCGCCCACCGGCCACCTTCGCCCTCTGGACGGCACAGCCGCCCAGCGTCCGGCAGCAGACGCATCGCCTCACAGCGCGCCCCGCCCGCTGCTGGCCGAGCTGCTCGCCGACGCGGCCCGAGCCGGCGACCGGCTGCTGCTGTTCCTCGGCCGGCTCGTGCACGAAAAAGGCGTGCACGTCCTCCTGCAAGCGCTGCGGCTCGTGCTCAAGCGCCATCCGAACGCGCGCCTGCTCATCGCCGGCGTCGGCCCGGCGCTGGAGGCGCTGCAGGCTCAAGCAACGCCACTCGGCAGCCGCACCGTCTTCCTCGGCTTTGCCGATGAAGAGGATAAGCGCGCGTTGCTGGCCGCTGCCGAGCTGTGCGTGTTTCCGAGCCTCTACGAGCCGTTCGGCATCGTGGCGCTGGAGGCGATGGCCAGCGGTACGCCGCTGATCGTCTCGAACGTCGGCGGCCTCGCGGAAATCGTCGAGCACGGCGTAACGGGCTGCACCTTCTCTGCAGGTGATGTCTCCGCGCTGGCGCTGGCCATCGTCGAGCTGCTGGACGAACCCGAACGCGGACGCCTCATGGCCGAAGCAGCCCGTCAGACGGTGCGGGAGCGCTTCAACTGGGCAGGGATTGGCGAGTGTACAATCGAGCTGTACAAGGCAGCTGCGGCCGGAGCTTTTTGACAAAAAATGCTTTTTTGCGACATGCATATTCGTCCTTCTGTCGTCCCATCCTAAAAGGATGAACTGCCGTGATTCCCGGTTTTTTATCGCAAATATCGACAGTAAGCGTTACCATAGAGATATTTTCAGAATATTTTCAAAGAAGCCATTGATTCCTTGGCAAGAATTAGGTAACCTAGTGGCAAAGCCTTCTGTACATCGCGTGTCAAACAACTGTACATAAGTGCATAGAGACTATAGACGATAACGTCGACAAAGAGTGGGGAAGTGATCTATTGCCTAGACATCTGGTCATCGGAAACGGAAAATTTCTTATTAATCTGGATCAGCATTCCTATATGCGCGATCTGTATTACCCTTACGTGGGCCAACTCAACCATATCGGCGGCTACCAGTGCCGTGTGGGCATTTGGGTGGACGGCGCCTTCGCGTGGCTGAACGCTCCCGAATGGCAGTTCAATCTGGCTTACGTCGAGGATTCCCTCGTCACCGAGGTGACGGCGACTCACCCGGAGCTGGGCATTACCCTGCTCATCAACGACGGCGTGCACCAGCGTGAAGACATCTATCTCAAGCGTATCCGCATCACGAATCACCGTAACACCGTGCGCGAGGTCCGGATGTTTTTCAACCAGGATCTGCTGATCAACGAATCCGAGGTTGGCGATACGGCGGCTTATTATCCGGCCACCAATACCGTGTTCCACTACAAGAAAGATAAATACTTCATGTTCAACGGCAGCACCGGAACTGAAGGCATTTTCCAATACTCCACCGGGGTCAAAAGGTTCTACAACGCCGAGGGCACCTGGCGCGACGCCGAAGACGGCCACCTGATGGGCAATGCCATCGCTCAGGGCTCCGTCGACAGCACGATCAGCTTCCGCCTGTTCGTTCCGCCGGATTCCCACCAGACGCTTTATTACTGGATGACGGCCGGCAAAACGCTGGAAGAAGTCAAAAAGCTCGACAGCTATGTCAAAGACAGCCACCCGGGCAAGCTGCTCGACCGTGTCACCGTTTACTGGCAGCGCTGGGCGAACAAGGACGCCGAACGCGATTACGGCGACCTGCCGCAAGAGGTGGTTCGCCTCTACAAGCACAGCCTGCTGATCGTGCGCACGCAAACCGACATCCACGGCGCGATTATTGCCGCCAACGATTCGGACATCATGCAAAGCAACCGTGACCATTACAGCTACATGTGGCCCCGCGACGGCGCGCTGATCGCTTACGCCATGTCGATGGCCGGCTATCAGGGCATGGTGATGCCATTCTTCAATTTTTGCGCCAATGTCATTTCGCCGGACGGCTATCTGCACCATAAATACAATCCGGACGGTACAGTGGGCTCCAGTTGGCATCCTTACATTCACGCCGGCCGTATGCAGTTGCCGATCCAGGAGGACGAAACCGCACTCGTGCTGTTTGCGCTCTGGCAGGACTTCCAGCGGCACGGCAGTCTTGAGTTCGCGCAGTCGCTTTACCGCAGCCTGATTCGCAGCGCAGCCCGCTTCATGTCGACGTACATCGATCAGGAGCTGAATCTGCCCAAGCCAAGCTACGATCTGTGGGAAGAGCGCTACGGCATCTTCACGTTTACTGCCTCGGCCGTTTACGGCGGTCTGATCGCTGCGTCCAACTTCAGCAACCTGTTCGGCGACGAAGAGCGCAGCAACCGCTACAAGCATACCGCGGAAAAAATCAAAAACGGCATGCTCCAGCACCTGTGGGATGAAAAAGAAGGCCGCTTCGTTCGCGGTCTGTATCTGGAAGACGGCGAATGGGTCAAGGACATGACGCTGGAAAGCTCGGTATACGGCATTTTCGAATTCGGTGTCTTGCCTGCCGACGACGAACGCGTCGTTTCGACGATGCGCGCCAACAAAGCCGGCCTGACGATCAAAACCGACATCGGCGGCTCTGCACGCTACCACCACGACTATTATTTCCAACGCTCGACCGATATCGAAAAAGTGCCCGGCAACCCGTGGATCATCTGTACCCTCTGGATTGCCGAGTGGGAAATCGAATCCGCCAAAACGCTGGAGGAGCTGGAGACGCCGCGCCGCACGCTGGAGTGGGTCGTCAAGCACTCGATGGAAAGCGGCATTTTGCCGGAGCAGCTTGATCCGTTCACCGGCGATCCGGTATCGGTAGCGCCGCTCACTTGGTCGCACGCGACCTATGTGCTGGCTGTCGTCAAATACGTCAACAAATACAATCAACTGCTCAAGCAATCTTAATCCAACGTATCGCCAAAAAGCTCCAGTCCCGCCTCGTGCGGAATTGGAGCTTTTGCTATTTGTTTGTTACCTGCGCGCTTTGTTGCCTATTTGCCGGAAGCCCCCGTATACGCCTCATAGCGTTCAGCGCTCCATAGCGCCTCCAGCTCCTCCGGCGACGTCAGCTCCAGCGTGAACAGCCAGCCCTGCGTATAGGGCCGCTCGTGCAGCCAGAACGCCTCGCCCCGCTCCAGCGCCGTGTTGATCGAGCTTACGCGCCCGGAAAGCGGCGTACGCAGCTCGTATTCCCTCTCGGCTGTCTCGATGTACCCGACATAGCTGCCAGCCGCCAGCGTCTCGCCGGGTACCGGCAGCTCAACGAATATCGCCAGCCCCCGCTCGGCTGAAGCGCTTTCGGTCAATCCAACGACGGCATGGCCTTCCTCGTGCCGCACCCACATGTGCGTCGGCGTATACCTGTATGCTGCCGGAACCTCCATCATCGCTTTCCCTCCTTGCGTCCACCGCTATCCCTGTAATGAACAAAAGCCCCTCCCCCCGCAAAGGCTGCGGGGCCGGAGGAGCTTGTCTGCTATTACAAATTAACCTGCAACGAGGTTTTTGTCGCCTGGCTTCCAGTTCATCGGGCACAGACCGCCGGATTGCAGAGCTTGCAGCACGCGAAGCGTTTCGTCTACGCTGCGGCCTACGTCGTTGTGGTTAACCACTTGGTATTTCAGCTCGCCGTGCGGATCGATGATGAACAGACCGCGCAACGCGATACCTTCTTCTTCGATCAGAACGCCGTAGTCGCGGGACACGGATTTCGTGATGTCCGCTGCCAGCGGGAAGTTCAGTTGGCCAAGGCCGTTCGCGTCAATTGGCGTGTTGATCCATGCTTTGTGCGTATGTACGCTGTCGATCGATACGCCGAGAATCTCGGTGTCCAGATCCTTGAATTGAGCGGCTGCCATGCTCAGCGCCGTAATTTCCGTCGGGCACACGAAAGTGAAGTCCAGCGGATAGAAGAACAGCACCAGCCATTTGCCTTTATAGTGGGACAAGGACGCATTGCCAAAACCCGTACCGTCGCCCAAAGCCGTTTCCATTGTAAAATCAGGAGCGTGTTTGCCTACCAAACGTTCTGCCATTTGTACAATTCCTCCTCGAATCTGTTTTCTTCGTTTAAAATGGTAACATTCGCCTAATAGAAAGTCAATAATTAGATCGAATATTAACTGATAATTATTATTAACTTATAAAAAGCCTCTGACACCTCGCAACACCGCTGCTCGGAGAGAAAAAGCTGCGCTTTTTCCGCTCCGCATGCAGCCGCGTCCCGTGCGCCAAAGGCTTGAGTTTGCGTATATCGCTGGCAAGCTGTCGACTGCGGACCGCTTACTTGCGGATCGCGCTGACGATCAGATCGCCCATTGCTGTCGTGCCGATCGCTTTGCTCTTGTCAACGGCGATGTCGCCTGTGCGATGACCTGCGTCCAACACTTCCTTCACCGCGTCTTCAATCGCTTGCGCCGCGTCGTGGTAGCCGAATGTCAGACGGAACATCAGCGCTACCGACAGAATCGTTGCGATCGGGTTGGCGATGCCTTGACCGGCAATATCTGGCGCAGAGCCGTGTACAGGCTCGTAGAGGCCGAAGCTGCCTTCGCCGAGGGACGCCGACGACAGCATGCCGATCGAACCCGTCAGCATCGCCGCTTCGTCGCTCAGGATGTCGCCGAACATGTTTTCGGTGACGATGACGTCAAAGCTGGACGGACGGCGCAGCAGCTGCATCGCGCAGTTGTCGACGAGCACATGCTCCAGCTCGACATCCGGATAGTCGGCGGATACGCGCACGACGGTTTCGCGCCACAGGCGGGACGTTTCCAGCACGTTTGCTTTGTCGACCGAAGCCAGCTTCTTGCGGCGGGTGCGGGCGATTTCGAACGCTTGACGCGCAATGCGCTCCACTTCGTTCACGTTGTATACGCATGTATCAACCGCTTCTTCGCCGTTCGCGCCTTCGCGGCGGAACTTCTCGCCGAAGTAAATGCCGCCCGTCAGCTCGCGCACAACGATCAGGTCCGTGCCTTCCAGCACTTCCGGCTTCAGCGTCGAAGCTTCCTTCAAGCAGTCAAAAATAACCGCTGGACGGATGTTCGAGAACAGGCCCAGCGCTTTGCGAATGCCCAGCAAGCCGGTTTCCGGACGCAGCTCCTTCGGATTGTTGTCCCATTTCGGACCGCCTACAGCGCCCAGCAGCACCGCGTCTGCGGATTTACAAATTTGCAGTGTATCTTCAGGCAGCGGCGTGCCCTTTTCATCGATTGCGATACCGCCGAACAACGCGTGTTCGGTTTCAAAACGGTAGCCAAACAGCTCTTCCGTACGTTTCAATACTTTTTCCGCTTCCGCTACGACTTCCGGACCGATTCCGTCGCCGGCGACAACGGCAATTTTTTTCACTTCAGCCATTGGTTTCGTTCACTCCCTGTTTGAATGTACTAGATCTATTTGTAACATATTTCATCGTTTGTTTCAAAGATATAAAATCTATTAATTTTATAGGTTTTTCCTATCAAAAAACCTTGCCCGCCGGCACCGCGCTCCGGGAGTGGCCCACGGTAATCCGGCTGCAGCCCGCCAACGGAAGCCTCCGGTCGACCGAAGGCCGCCGAAGGTTCGCTGGCCTTTTTAGACGTTTTGCAAAAACTGCTGCATCGCCGTGTTCAGCTTCTGCATGCCGAGCACCGTGCTGGCTTCATCGGTATGCGTATAATTCAAGCGCATCGTGTTATGCTGCGGATTCTCGGCAAAAAATGTCGCCCCCGGCACAAACGCCACGCCTTCCTTGACCGCTGTCTTCAGCAGCTCGTCGGCGCGGACCGACTCCGGCAGCTCGACCCAGAAGAACATTCCGCCTTTAGGCTCGGTCCACGTCACACCCGGCCATGCCTGCTCTTCCAGCAGCTTGGCCATAAACTTCATGCGTTGGCCATAATGATGACGAATCAGCGCAATATGGGCATCGAGGTCAAAATGCTCCAGCAAATGATACAGCGTCTGCTGATCGATGGTGCTGGAATGCAAATCGGCCGACTGCTTGAACCGCGCCATGTGGCGGATCAGCGTCGAATCGCCGATGACCCAGCCGGTGCGGAACGCCGGCGCAACCGTTTTCGAAAAGGTGCTCGTGTACACGACATGCCCGCCTTCAGCATCACCCGCCAGCGAAAATAACGTCGGATACGTCTCGTTTTCGCTGAACTGGATTTCGCCGTACGGATCGTCTTCGAGGATCAGCACGTCTGCGGCGCGGCACAGATCCACGACGCCTTGACGCCGCTCCAGGCTCCACGCCCGGCCCGCCGGATTCGAGAAC
The DNA here is from genome assembly GCF_004514475.2 of Paenibacillus athensensis. Lineage (GTDB taxonomy): Bacteria > Bacillota > Bacilli > Paenibacillales > NBRC-103111 > Paenibacillus_AL > Paenibacillus_AL athensensis. Next base: position 115,458 of record NZ_MYFO02000005.1, read on the forward strand.
GTCGGAATGGCGTAGACGAGCTTAGGCTTGTGCTCGGCGATTTTGGCGGCCAGATCGTCCAGCAGCATGCCGTCGTTATCGCTGTCGACCGAGCGAATGATCGCGCCCCGGGCCTGAAAGACCTGAATCGCGGCCAGATAGGTCGGACGCTCGACGAGAATGACGTCGCCTTCGTCGATGTAGACACGGGTCAAGAGGTCAATCGCTTGCTGCGAGCCGGTCGTCAGCAGCATCTGATCGGGCGTCACGTGCATGTTTTTGGCAGCCATACGTTTGCATAGGCTTTCGCGCAGCGGCTTGTAGCCTTCGGTCAAGCCATATTGCATGGCCGACTTGCCTTGGGCAATCACGCGTTGGAACGCTTCGCCGACAGCGTCCAGCGGAAAAAACTCTTCGGCCGGCAAGCCGCCCGCGAACGAAATGATCGAACTGCCCCCTTGCGTCAGCTTCAAAATCTCGCGGACCGCCGAAGATGAGAAACCTTCCAGCGATTTGGAGAATCGAAAATTCATAAATGGGCGCTCCCTTCAGTCAGAATAAGTGGAACAAGGAGTGCGCGGAATTTCTTCCGTTCACTCCCTGCGGGAAGCCAGGCTATAGCCGGCCGGTTATCTTATTACTTCTTGATCCAGTGCATCAGCTCGCGCAATTGTCCGCCAACGACTTCGATCGGATGTTGAGCTTCATTGCGACGAGTCGCCGTCATGAACGCATTGTTCGATTGGTTCTCCAAGATGAAGTCGCGAGCGAATTTACCTTGCTGAATGTCGGTCAATACAGCTTTCATTGCTTTTTTCGTTTCGTCCGTGACGATGCGAGGGCCTGTTACGTAGTCGCCGTATTCAGCCGTGTTGCTGATGGAGCTGCGCATCGAAGCGAGTCCGCCTTCATACATCAGGTCGACGATCAGCTTCAGCTCGTGCAAGCACTCGAAGTAAGCCATTTCAGGTGCGTAGCCGGCTTCCACCAGCGTTTCGAAGCCTGCTTTGACGAGGGCGCTTGCGCCGCCGCAAAGTACCGCTTGCTCACCGAACAGGTCGGTTTCGGTTTCTTCACGGAACGACGTTTCGATCACGCCTGCGCGCGTGCAGCCGATGCCTTTGGCATAAGCCAGACCGATTGCTTTGGCATTGCCTGTAGCGTCTTGCTCGATCGCGATCAGGCCAGGTACGCCAAAGCCTTCCACATAGGTACGGCGTACCATGTGTCCAGGGGATTTAGGCGCTACCAGCAGTACGTCCGTACCTTCCGGAGCGACGATTTGACCGAAGTGAACGTTAAAGCCGTGGGAGAACATCAGCGCTGCGCCCGGTTTCATGTTAGGCTTGATGGCGCCGTTGTACACTCTTGCTTGCGTTTCGTCCGGCATCAGGATTTGGATCACGTCTGCGCGGGCTGCCGCTTCTTCAACGGATACGACTTCGAAGCCGTCGTTTTTCGCTGTGTTCCAGGAACGGCCTTCACGAAGACCGATGATGACGTTCAGGCCGCTGTCGCGCAGGTTTTGCGCTTGAGCGTGGCCTTGGGAGCCATAGCCGATCACCGCGATTGTTTTGCCTTTCAGTACGCTTAAATCTGCATCGTTTTCGTAATACATCGTCACTGCCATTGGAAATAAATCCTCCTTTGATTAGATGAATCCGTTTTATCTACCCCTTGAGTGGGTGTTTCAACGATTTACTCTGCTAATTGTTTATAGCGTTAAAGAGTACCTTCGCTGAAAGCCCCACTCAAGGGGGCTTGGCTAACGTAAACCTAGCGGACCGAGCCGCGAATCATCGCCGTGGCGCCGGTGCGCGACAGCTCGCGGATGCCGTACGGACGAAGCAGCTCGACCATAGCATCTATTTTATCCGAATCGCCGACAACTTGCACGATCAACGAGCTCGGACCGATATCGACGACAGCGGCGCGGAACGTTTCGACGATACCGAGAATTTCCGGGCGCATGGTCGGCTCTGCGTTAACCTTGATCAGCGCCAGCTCGCGGGCAACCATCGGATTCGCGCTCAGGTCAACGACCTTGATCACGTCGATCAGCTTGTACAATTGCTTGGAGATTTGCTCCAGCGTATTGTCGTCGCCCGTCGTGACGATGACCATGCGGGAAAGTCCGGTTTCTTCGGACTCTCCCACCGTAATGCTTTCAATATTGAAGCCGCGGCGGCCAAAAAGACCCGACACCCGCTGCAAAACACCCGGCTGATTGTTTACAAGAACCGATATTGTGTGTCTCATCATTCGGCATCCCCCATTAACATATCGCTGATCGTATTGCCCTGCGTCACCATCGGATAGACGTTCTCGCCCTTCCGCACGACGAAGTCAATAACGACCGGACCTGGAGTGTCGAGCGCTTCCTGCCAAGCTTTGCGCGCTTCTTCCTTGTTGGTCGCGCGCAGGCCCTTAACGCCGTACGCTTCCGCCAGCTTCACAAAGTCCGGGCTGCCGGCCAGGTCGATGTGGCTGTAGCGGTTGTCATAGATGATTTCCTGCCACTGGCGCACCATGCCAAGCACCTGGTTGTTGATGATGACCACCTTGACCGGGATGTTGTTGATCGCGCAAATCGCCAGCTCCTGCGCGCACATCTGCATGCCGCCGTCGCCGTTGATCGACACAACCAGCTTGTCGGGGTTGCCCATTTGCGCGCCGATCGCCGAAGGGAAGCCGAAGCCCATCGTGCCAAGGCCGCCGGACGTGACCCACGATCTCGGATTTTTGAAGCGGTAATATTGCGCCGCCCACATTTGATGCTGGCCTACGTCGGTTGTAACCACCGCTTCGCCCTTCGTCGTTTCATTGATCATCTCGATCACGAATTGCGGCTTCAGTTCCTCGTCGGAATCCTTGTAGCGCAGCGGGTACTCGCGCATATTCGCTTGAATCTGGGCGATCCATGCTTCGCTTTGCGCCTTTTTCGCTTTCGTGTTGGCATATTGCAGGACGGCTTTCACATCGCCCACGCAAGGGATGTCGGTTTTGACGTTTTTGCCGATTTCCGCAGGATCGACATCGATGTGAGCGATCTTCTTCGCTTTCGGCGCGAAGCCGTCCAGCTTCATCGTTACGCGGTCGTCAAAACGCGAGCCGATCGAAATCAGCAGGTCGGCGTTTTGAATCGCCTGGTTGGCCGTATACGTGCCGTGCATTCCCGGCATGCCCATCCACAGCTCATGCGCGCTTGGGAAGCCGCTCAGGCCGAGCAATGTCGTCGTAATCGGAATTTGCGTCTTGTTGACGAACTCCAGCAGTTCAGCGCCCGCATCGGCGTATACAACGCCGCCACCCGCAATGATAACCGGACGTTCGGCTTCTTCAATCGCCTTGAGCAGCTTGTCGACCTGCAGCTTGTTCGGTTGCACCGTCGGGTTGTAGCCGCGGATGCTGACCTCGGTTACCGGCTTGAACACCGTCTTATGCGCCGATACGTCCTTCGGAATATCGATCAATACCGGCCCTTTGCGTCCAGTGTTGGCGATATGGAACGCTTCGTGAATCACGCGCGGCAAATCGTTGACGTCGCGAACGAGATAGCTGTGCTTCGTAACCGGCATCGTGATCCCGGTAATGTCCGCTTCCTGGAAAGCGTCCGTACCGATGAACGACGTTGCCACGTTGCCCGTAATAACGACGAGCGGCACCGAATCCATATACGCCGTAGCGATACCTGTGACAAGGTTCGTTGCTCCCGGACCGGACGTAGCGATACATACGCCCACTTTGCCTGTGGAACGGGCATAGCCGTCGGCTGCGTGGATCGCGCCTTGCTCGTGCCGCGTCAGCAGGTGATTGAAATCGGAGAAGCCGTGCATCGCATCGTAAATGAACAGCACCGCACCGCCCGGATAACCGAAGACGCATTCCACGCCCTCCAGCAGCAAGCTGCGCAGCAAAATTTCCGAGCCTGTAATCAGATCGGGCTGCTGCCACTTCGCAATCAATTCTTCTTTAGACCGTTTCGGTTGTGTCTCGACATTCATAGTGATCCTCCTCTCAAAAAGTAAGTTCCATTGTCGCGAGCGTTATTCAATCAAAAAACCCCTTCCTCCCGGACGCAAAGCAAACGCGTCTAACGGGACGAAAGGGGTTAGATCTTCCGTGGTACCACCCAAATTTGCCGTAAGCTTCGCAGCCCACAGCCTTAGCAGGTACGCTAACGTCATGCGTTATGCATACCCTCAGCACGATAACGTGTGCTACTCCGATTTTCCCTACTGGGCAAGCGGCGCCGGCGTACCGACCAAGCCTTTCAGGAAAACAGCTCCGAGGTGACTTCGTTTCAAGGGATTACGGCGACGGTTTCAGCAAGCCCATCGCTCTCTGCGCATAAGTGCCCTTACAACTTCTTCCTCATCACAGCCGATTATCCATTGTTCATGACAACTTAGAATCTGGTTTAGAAATTATTATAGCACTCCACGGGCAATAGTCAATAGCGGATTGCGTCAGACCTCAGGTGCCGTGCAATCAAAACCATATGCAAAGCATCCTTCAACCGCCGGTGGCCTTTAATTTTACTGCGGCTGGACGCTTTTGCAGGATGGCGGTTTCCTTTTTCGAACAAAAAAAACCGCCCGCATCCGAAGATGCAGACGGTTATCGCGCAAGTTACGCGTTTACTTTTGTTTTTGCCGCAGTAGCCAGGTCGGAGAACGCTTTGGAATCGTTCACGGCCAGGTCGGCGAGGATTTTGCGGTTGATGTCGATGCCAGCCAGCTTCAGGCCGTGCATCAGTTTGCTGTAGCTCAGGCCGTTTTGGCGAGCTGCCGCGTTGATCCGCACGATCCACAGCTTGCGGAAGTCGCGCTTCCGTTGACGACGGTCACGGTACGCGTACAGCAAGGATTTCATCACTTGCTCTTTCGCGGTTTTAAATAATCTATGTTTGGAACCGAAATAACCTTTTGCCAGCTTCAAAATTTTCTTGCGACGATGAGCGCGAATAAAACCGCCCTTGACTCTTGCCATTGTCAACTACCTCCCGAAATGTATGAATAAATGTTGCTGCGTATGTGTATTAGATGTTGGCCAGCTGTTGTTTCAGGCGACGCACGTCTCCTGGAGCCATAACCGGGTTCGTAGCCAGAACGCGCTTTTGGCGGCCGGATTTGCCGGACAGCAGGTGATTTTTGTACGCTTTGTATCTTTTCACTTTACCGGTGCCGGTAATTTTGAAACGATCCTTTAAGCTGCTGTGAGTTTTCATTTTTGGCATGGAATGTTCCTCCTAATTGAATGAATCGCCTCAAGATGTAGCTTTTGGCGTTAAAATCATGATCATGCTACGTCCTTCGAGCTTCGGCGCGCGCTCCAGCGAGGAGATTTCGGCCGTTTCCGTTGCAAGGCGGTCCAGCACTTTCTTGCCGATTTCGGCATGGGCGATTTCGCGGCCTCTGAAACGGACGCTCGCTTTGACTTTGTCGCCGTCGGACAAAAACTTCACTGCATTGCGCAGCTTCGTTTGAAAGTCGTGCTCGTCGATCGTTGCGCTCAGGCGAATTTCCTTGATGTCGACAATCTTCTGATTCTTGCGCGCTTCCTTCTCCTTCTTCTGCAGCTCGTAACGATACTTGCCGTAGTCCATGATGCGGCATACGGGCGGTTTCGCCGTCGGAGCGACGTTCACGAGATCCAGGCTGGCGTCGGCAGCAATTTGCATAGCTTCGCGGATCGGCTTGATGCCGAGCTGTTCTCCGTCCGCCCCGATCAGGCGCACTTCTTTCACGCGAATCTCGTCATTAATCATATGGTCCTTGCTAATAGTGTTCCACCTCCACAAATAGGTCCCTTCGCGGGCTTCTCTGTTGTAAGCAATAAAAAAGATGCGGGCGCATATGCCCACATCTTCATCGATCACAGTTTCCAGTCAGAAACGTGCTTCACTGTCGTGATGAATTATCGCAAACCAGCCAACACGCGTCGGGCAGGTGAGAAGCGGGCGCTTCTGCTTACACCTGAATTAATATATCACTTTCAAAAGGCGTTGTCAACCGCTTTTATCCGGCTTGCTTGCTGTTCATTTCCTCCAGACGAATGACGCGCGTGTGCTGCGTGTGGCTCCACTTTTTGTTGTTTTGCGTGAAGAACGCATACAGCGTAATCGGCGACCAGGAGAACATGAAAATCGGGTACAGCAGCAGGTACAGGAACGTTTTGCGCGGCGCCTTCTCGATCAGCATGGACAGCGGCAGCAGCACATAAACGCCGATCGTCAGCGTGTTAAACAGCACCGGGTTCGTATCGAACAGCAGTGTGATGTGCGACCAGGCCGGCGTAATGGATTTGATCCAGAACAGCATGGTCACAATCGCGCCGAAAAAGAAGTTGTACACGTTGGCGGAATAAATCGCCGCGTCGATTTTGGTCCAGCTGCCTTCCTTGATCCCCTGCCACAGCAGCGGGAAAAAGTAACGGCGGGCCACCTCGAAGTGGCCTTGCATCCAGCGCAGACGTTGTCGGGCCGATGCTTTGAAGGTCAACGGCTTCTCGTCGTATACGCGGGTATCATAGTTGAACGTCGGCTTGACGCCGAGCTGAACGCAGCGCATTGAGAACTCCAGGTCTTCGACAAGGCTGGTCGCTCCCCAGCCGATCTGCTTGAGCAAGCTCGACTCGAAGCACATGCCTGTACCGCCCAAATAGTTGGCGAGGCCCAGGTTCGTGCGGGGCATTTGCCAGAAACGGTTGGCGAAATAGTATGAAATCGCGTACGAGCCGGTAATCCAGGAGTCGTTCGGATTTTTGGTATCGAGATAAGCTTGAATCACACGCGAGCCAGCGCACAAATCATTGTTCATGTGAATCAAATAATCCGGGCTGGCGAGGTTGTCGGCATCAAACATGACGACGGCGTCGTATTGGCGCTCGCGCTTCCACAGCTGCTTGAGCATCCACTCGATGGCGTAGCCCTTGCCGCGCAGGCTCGTATTGTGGCGTTCCATTGCGAACACACCTTTGCTGCGGGCGATGCCGGCCGTGTTGTCCGTGCAGTTGTCGCAGATGACAAAGATGTCGTAAAGCTCTTTCGGGTAATCCAGTTCCTTGAGATTGTCGATCAAGGCTCCGACGACCTGCTCTTCGTTATGAGCGGCCACGAGCACGGCGAACGATTTTTGCGGCGCAAACTGCTGCTTGTTTCGCGGACGGTACCATCCGAAAAACGTCAGGAACAGCTGATACGCGCCAACAAAAGCCAAAGCGATTTGCAGCACCAGCATGATTTTCTCCAGCATGAAACAAAGTCCCCCTTCTCTTGTGTGCATCAAAGTGTTCTCTCTGTAGCTTTGTATGCGTTATGTACCTCTGAACTGCCGATGTTGATTTTCCTCTCTTTCCCTGCGTTTGTCAAAGTTCATGAATTCGCAAAAAACGCCCATTCGGCGAAAATAACCGAAAACAGGAAAAACGTTCGTGCAAGCTCTTGCATTCGGTGCGCCTTAGTCCTGTTTTCATCGGTTTTCATTTTATGGTGCGGCAAAAATTCACCAATTTGACGAACCTGAGAGTACGGGCTTTATTATAATGCACTTCATTGGGCAAAACAACTCAAAATGGAAAAATAAGGATGATTCCTATGGAAGACCTTCCTCAACGTCGCTATACCGTTCGCAGGCCGGAATCTCCGTAGGTCCGTACGTTTTACGAAAAATGCCGCTACCGTTAACGTACCCGAAATCATTGGCCTGTAAACTGAAAACAAACGGGCAAAGCTGAGAAAGGGGATTCGACTATGCATAAAATAACGGGACGGCTTCAGCGCTGGGAGCAGCATTCCTTCCGCTTCGTCAATCAGCGGCTGCGCCATGTCTGGCTGGATCGCTTGTTCACTGCCGTCACGCATCTGGGCGGCGCAAGCTGCACGATTGCCGCTTCGCTGAGCCTGGCCCTGCTCGGCACGGGCCCTCTGCATACAGCCGCGCTGCAAGCCGCCGTAGCGCTGGCCGTCAGTCATCTGCCGGTAGCGGTGATGAAAAAAGCGTGCCGACGTCCCCGGCCCTACCTCGTTCTGCCGGGAACGCACACCGGCGCCAAGCCGCTGAAGGACTATTCGTTTCCGTCCGGCCATTCCACAGCCATCGCTTCGGTCGTGCTGCCATTCGTCGGCGCGTTCCCGATGCTCGGTCCGGCGCTACTGCCGCTGGCGCTGCTCGTCACGCTATCACGCATCTATCTCGGCCTGCACTATCCGTCGGACTGCCTGGCCGGCAGCGCAATCGGGACGCTGGCCGCTTGCGGTACCGCCGCCCTGTGGGGTTGAGCTCCGGCGGAACGGTCGCAGCACGCGGAGGCATTCCTTGGCGCGCGGTATTTAAGCGCGAACCTGCGGGCCGCAAGGCGACTGTCAGCCCCGGCACACCGGCAACGTCCGGCGGCAGCCCGGCAAGGCTCGGCAACGCACGATAAGGCGGCCACATATCGCGGTAGCTCAGCGCGGCAAGCGGCGGCTGTCCCCGTGCGCAACGCGGCATGCATCAAAGCATCAAAGCACGCATCACGACAGACCGCCCGGCGCGACAAAAAAAGCCGGCACCTTTGGCCAGCTTTTTACGCATAAACGCTTATTTTCTGTTCGTTAAAGCCTCCAGATGCGCTTCAAGCGCTTTCGCCCCGATGACGACCTCGCAGCGGTGAATGTTCATGCCTTGTCCGGCGAACTTGGTTTCGTATTCGGTCATCACATGGTCGGGATGGATGCCTTCGGCGTGCAGATTCAATGAAATGTTGCGCATCCGCAAGCCCATATCGGAAAACGAATTCAGCGAAAACTCGAACAGCGACTGCGAGTCGGTTTTCAGATGAATTTCGCCGTTTTCATTCAAAATTTGCTTATATTTATCGACAAATCCGCTATGCGTCAATCTGCGGCGAGCGTGCTTTTTCTTCGGCCAAGGATCGCTGAAATTCAGATAAATCCGCTCCAGCTCGCTGTCGGCAAACGCTTCCTCAATCGTTTCGATGTTCAGCAAAGCAAGCCGCAAATTGCCGATGGCCGCTTCACCCTCTTCGCCTTCAACGCCGTGCGCAGCGCGCGCCTTTTCGCTCGATTTGCGAATCAGCTCGTCATACATATCGATGCCGATGAAATTGATGTGCGGATATTTTACGCTCATCTCGCTGATAAACCGCCCCTTGCCCATCCCCAGCTCGGCATGAATCGGGTTGCCGTTGCCGAACAGCTCGGCCCATTTTCCCTTGTAAGCTTTCGGGTCAAGCACGACGAGGTTTTTCTGCCGCTCGATGTCTTCCCGTATTCCTTTTCTTCCCCGCAAACGCATCTTTAAGTCCTCCTACGAACGAAACTATCGAATACAAATCATAGTCGATTTCGCAGGAAAAATCAAAGCTTTTACACTTCGAGCGCTTCGTAGGGAATCGTTTGCGCCGCATGCGGCAGCAGCTTGCGCTCCAGCGTGCGCAGCACCTTGCGTTTGGCCTCGGCCGACAAGGCCGGCTGCCGGCTGAATTTGACACCAGCGCCCAGGGCCAGCGCTTCCTTGACCGTCAGCTCGACGGAAACGGTTTCCGTCCCGCCTGTTATAGCTAGGGGATTGCTCATTGCGTTCACTCCTTTCCGTGCTTCAGATGGTTTTCGATAGGAATAGTGTGCGCGCGCCGCGGCTGTCGTATGTGTGGGAGTTTTCTGAAAATGGCGGCTTCGCCTGAAACAAAGAAAAGAGCTAAGCCCACAGGGAGCTTAACTCTTTTTTTCAACTCAAGCTTATTTGTGCATTTCCCGTTCCCGGCCATTGTTGCTGCTGCGCAGTCCGATCAGACCGAGCAAGCCGAGCAGGCCCAGCCAGCCCCAGTTCATTCTGGTCGAGTCTGTTGTGGTTGTGCCATAGGTCCGGTAAGAATTAGTACTATAATTGCCGGTTCCTGTCGATTTGATTTTTTCGCCAGTTGTGCTCATCCGGTCCAGCATGTTGTTGCTGTACCCTTTGATGTTGTTCATCATAGCGCTTGGCGTAGCTGTCGGCGTGGTTGCGCCGGTATTCGGGTATACGCGCCCTGCGCTTGTTCCCGTCGTTGCGTCATAATTGCTGCCGGTATACGTGGTAGGTGTTGTTGTCCCTGTCCCAGAGGCGCCTGTCGGATACATGCCTGTGCTGCTTCCGTTATAGGTGTTCGTTGTTCCGTACGTGCCGGTGGTGTTGGTCGTGTAGCCTCCAGCCGTTCCCGGCGTTCCGACCATGCTGGAGCTGCCATTGGAATAACCGCTCGTCGTGCTGCCCATCATGTTCGTCGTGTTGGCGGATGCGGCGCCGGCGGCCCCAACCGTCAATGCTGTCGTCAAAGCAGCGGCCATCGTAAACATACGAAGCTTTTTCATGATCAAACCCCTCTCGGTGTAATGTGGTGCACCGTTATATTGCTCCGGGGTCCGCTCTTTTATCGGGGAACTTGCTGGAAAGGCAGGGGTCGCTTTCAGCCGGTATTTTCGCTACAATAAAGAGGGAAAGGAGCTGCTTCATGACGGCGACAACATCAAGCGCCCCGCTGCTTTGGGGGGACAAGCGTTTTCATACATGGAATTACGAGATGCGGGAACACTTCGGGGAAAAGGTTTTTAAGGTCATGCTCGATGCAGGCTTTACCTGCCCGAACCGCGACGGAAACATTGCTACGGGAGGCTGTACGTTCTGCAGCGCGAGAGGCTCGGGCGATTTCGCCGGCAGCCGCCGCGACGATCTGGTTACCCAGTTCGCCAATATCCGCGATTTGCAGCACAAAAAATGGCCGGACGCGAAATATATCGGTTATTTTCAGGCTTATACGAATACGTATGCGCCTGTGCATGTGCTGCGCGAATATTATGAAGTGATTTTGCAGCAGCCCGGAGTGGTCGGGCTTTCGATTGCCACCCGCCCCGACTGCTTGCCGGACGATGTGGTGGACTATTTGGCCGAGCTGAACGAGCGGACCTATCTATGGGTCGAAATGGGCCTGCAAACCGTTCACGAGGAAACGTCGCGGCTGATCAACCGCGCGCACGATACGGCTTGTTATATCGATGCCGTTGCCCGGCTGCGCAAGCATAACATTCGGACATGCGCCCATATTATATACGGACTGCCCGGCGAGACGCACGAGATGATGCTCGATTCCGGACGAGCTGTTGCGGCAATGGACGTGCAGGGAATCAAGATTCACCTGCTGCACCTGATGCGCAAAACGCCGATGGTCAAGCAATATGAGGCCGGACTACTGCGGTTTCTGGAAAAAGACGAATATGTCAACCTCGTCGTCGACACGCTGGAGGAGCTGCCGCCGGAGATGATCGTGCACCGGTTGACCGGAGACGCGCCGCGCGATCTGCTGATTGGCCCGATGTGGAGCTTGAAAAAGTGGGAAGTGCTAAACGCCTTTGACGCCGAGCTCAAACGCCGCAATACGTGGCAGGGCAAGAAATACGTTCGTTAGAAAATAGAAGGAGGCTCGCGTCATTTATGGGTTTCGTTTCCGTTCTCAGCTTTGCGCACCAGTTGCTGGCCCAGCGCGTACAGCCCGGCGACACCGTCATTGACGCCACGCTGGGCAATGGCGTGGATGTGCTGGCGCTGGCCAAGCTGACCGGCCGCACGGGGAGCGTGCACGGCTTTGACATTCAGCAGACGGCGCTCGAACAAACGGCGCTGCGACTGGCGAAGGAGCTGCCCGACGCCGCTTCCTTTGTCCAGCTTCACCTGATCAGCCATGCCGAGATGGAGGCTGCCGTTCCCGAGCCGCTGCACGGGCGGATTGCAGCCGTCACCTTCAATCTCGGCTATTTGCCGGGCGCCGACACGGCTACAATCACGACGCCTGCTTCAACGCTGCCGGCGCTGGAAGCCGCGCTTCGGCTCGTTCGCAAGGGCGGCCTTGTGACGATTGTGCTGTACGTCGGCCACCCCGGAGGCGCAGAGGAAGCCGCGGCTGTCGAGCAGTGGGCGGCTGTGCTGCCGGCCTCCAACTTTCAGGTGCTGCGCTACCAGTTTGCCAACAAGCCGCAAGCGCCGTATATGCTGGCGATAGAAAAAATGGTGTAAATCCATCCTGCTAACCGATTGTGAGGAATCTTTGTGATTCGTATTTGTTTGCCGTGGCCCGAAAACCATATCGCTGAAGCGCTGCAACCGTATGCCGAGTTGTGGCAATTCGACGTCCGTACAACGGCAGAAGGCTATTGGCTGCTGCCTGAATATATGTATGCCAAGCATGGCATCCAAGTAGAGCGTGAAGACAGTCACTGGTGCTTTTTCCGTGAAGCGGATGCCACAACCTGGGAGGATTTCCTGCTGATGCACCTTACGCATCACCTTGCCGCTGAACGCGGCCTGCAGCTCGAATACCGCTCCGCGAGCAGAACCCGCTTCCTCAGCGCCTCTCCCGAGAGCTTTGCTACATTCGAAAGCTACGTCAATAAGGTGCTCGAAAAAGACGCTGGCCTCGTGCGCGATATGAAACGCAATTGGCTTTACGCTCATCGGACGCGATACAATCGCTAATGCCGTCTTCTATGAAGACAGCCAGCAACGCGTCATTCCGGTCTGGCTTGCAGTCAGCGGGCTTCCGTTACAGGCATATCGACAAACAAGGACCTCTTTCCATGTGGATGGAATCGAGGTCCTTATTGTGTATTAGCTCCGCACCCCCAACAGCCCTACAGCGCTGCCGTCTCCGCCAGCGGCAAGGTGTACCACGCAGCCGTGCGTTGCCCGTCCGGCGGGAAATGCACGATCAACAGCACCGGCGCATCCGTGTCCAGCTCTCCGCTGCTCAGATAGCGCTCCAGATCAAACGGCAGCCGCTCAATCATCACATGCTTGTGCAAATCCTTCTCGCCGATGTTCAGCTCGCGGAAGCCGCCGCTGGCCAGCTCCGGCCGCTCAGCCAGCAGCTTTAAATACGCGCTTTGCTCCGCCTTGTCCAAAGTGAAATCCCACCAGATTTTGCGCGGCTTGTATTTGTGTCCGAGGAAATAATCCAGCTTCATCAAGCTGGTGACGATCTCCATGCCCGTCGTGCCGCGGTGCGCCAGAAAGCTCAACAGACGCGTGAACAGGTCTTCGAGCTGATGGCCGATTTTTTGCCAGCCGCGCCCCTCCCAATAATCCCCGAACTCCTGAAAGAAATCGAACGCCGAAGCAAACTCGCGCGCGATCAAATAGTTCATCGTATGGTCCATACGGTGCGCGTTCCAATATTTCTCCAGCACATCCTCCACCCGCTTGATGCGAATCAGATCGGTAAACGGTAAAATGTCGTTGCCCAAAATTTCATACGGCGCATGATCCATATATTGATAGCCGTATTTCTCGGCGTCCTTGCGCATGCCGGTGCCGCGCAGCATTTTCAGGAAACCGAGCTGCAATTCTTCCGGTCCAAGCGCAAACACATCGTTAAACGTCTTGCGGAACGAACCGTAATCCTCCTGCGGCAGTCCGGCGATCAAGTCGAGATGCTGGTCGATTTTGCCACTTTCCTTGACCTTGGTCACCGTGCGCGTCAGCTTGGCGAAATTTTGCCGGCGCTGCACCAGCTCATTGGTCAGATCGTTCGTCGATTGCACGCCGATTTCGAAACGGAACGTGCCTGGCGGCGCATGCTCGGCCAAATAATCCAATACCTCGGGTCGCATGATGTCGGCGGTAATTTCAAACTGGAACACGCAGCCCCGATGGTTGGCAATTAGAAACTCAAAAATCTCCATCGCATAATCGCGCTTGATGTTAAAGGTCCGATCGACGAATTTGATCAGCTTCGCCCCGGAATCGATCAAATACAGCAGATCGCTTTTCGTTCGCTCCATATCAAAATACCGCACGCCCACCTCAATGCTCGACAGGCAGAATTGACAGGAAAACGGACAGCCGCGGCTCGTCTCGAAATAAACGACGCGATTGGCCAAGCTTGGCAAATCCTCCGCAAAACGGTGCGGGGTCGGTATATCGTCCAGCTTCAGCTTAGGCCGCCCCGGATTGAGGATGATCTCTTCCCCTTTGCGGTAGGCGAGTCCGTACACAAAATGATACTTGCGCGTCGTCGACAGCTCCTGCAGCAAATGATGCAGCGTCTCTTCGCCTTCGCCCATGACGATGAAATCGACCTCCGGCAGACGCCGCAGCCAATATTCGGTGTCGTAGGACACCTCGGGACCGCCGAGGACGATGATCAGCTCGGGGCGAATTTTTTTGATCATGCGGATAATGCCGATCGTTTCTTCAATGTTCCAGATATAACACGAAAACCCGAGCACGTCGGGCTGCTTCTGGTACAAGTCGGACACGATGTTCATTGCCGGGTCCTTGATCGTATACTCCACGATATCAACGTCAAAATCGCCGCTGCAAAACGCTTTTAAATAGCGCAGGGCCAGCGACGTATGAATATACTTGGCATTTAATGTAGAAACAATAACCTTCATATGTAAGGAAAACCTCGTTCTCTATCGGTCTGGTTCCCTTATTTTACACGGAAAAACCTTGGAACACAAAGGAACAGACTGCCAAACGGCTATAAAATCGGATCATCGTCCAAATGCGGCGCCTCGTAAGGAACCTGCAGCAGCGACGTTTCTTCAATCGCCTGCTTCCAGCGCTCGGCCTGCGCATACAATTGCTCCTCCACCCGGCTGATCTGCGACTGCACGTGCAACAGGTCTTCTCCTCCTGCTTGAAGCGCCTTGTGCAGCGACGACCGCTCCTCCATCCACTGGGCCAATTGGTACAACAGCATGCGAATTCCCCCATTATGTATCCTTTTGCCAACAATATGCCCGAAATTTGGCCGGAACATACGTAAGGAGTTTTCTTCTGCCGCAAATTGACTTACAATAGTAAGAAGATGAATTTTACAGATGGGGAGAGGATATATGATGGATCGATCCGAAGGATTCGGACTATTTTTGGAAAAATTGAGAGGCAAGCGTTCGTTGCGCGAGGTGGCGCAAAGCAGCGGACTGTCCCACGCCTATATTCGCGATCTGGAGCTGGAACGGAACCGCTCCACCAACGACAAGATTCAACCGTCCCCGGCTACGCTGAAAAAGCTGGCCGCCGCCTACAATTACTCGTATACCGAGCTGCTGGTGCGGGCCGGATATCTGGAAGAAACCGTCGCTGTTGGCGACAGCTTCGATTTCGAGCTGGACGACATGCTGTACGTCGAAGTCGGCAAGCGGGAAGTGATCTATCATAGCGCGCAGCAAGCTTATGCGCATTCGATTGAATCGCTCGTTGATTTCTCGGACATGCTGGAGACGCTGGCCGACAAAGGCTTCAAGAAGGTCGATTCCAACGTCTTCGTCAACTTCAATCAGGTCCGCCGCTACATTGCCAAAGAAGGCAAGGTATACTTCGATCCGCAATGCAAAGGAAAATCGGTTGCGATCCCGGCGCTTGTCCAGCTGAAATATCGTCGGTTGCTGGAAAACATCTCTGCATCCGGCGGCGTGACCAGCGAATCGTTAGCTTCCTTCGGCGAAGGCACGCCAGCGCTGGAGCACTAGCTCGATTCCCATTCGCGCTTGACCGAGATCACCAGCAGAATCGCTGCTGCGGCGCAGAGCATCTGGAACGGCATCATGAAGTTCCACATCGTTTTGGGACCGAGCGTTCGCAGCAATACGCCGCAGAGCACAACAGCGATAAACATGAAGAAACCGATATTGCTTTTGTTAAAGGAAATTTTCGTGTACGGCGCGAGAAACGTAAAGCCGAATCTGCTTTTATACAGCACCAGCACCAGCAGCAGCTTGGCCGGAAGCGTCAGCAGCACCTGCACGGCGAGCGCTTCGGGATGAATGGGCGTTTGCAGACTTGTAAATACGCCCTCGGTGACGGCTGTAGCCAAAGCGGCTGTAGACGCAAGCGCCGACAACACATAACCGGATAACGAAATAATCAGCGAAGACACAATCGGAAATCGCAGCGAGAAGGTCAGCAGCATGCCTGTCGAAAAAATATAGACAATCGGGCCGAATATATGAGCGACCAGCGCTCCGGCGATTGCGAACAGGAGGATTTCTCTCAAGTAGGGTCTGACTTTTTGACGATACAGCATCAGGGAAATCAGTATGATCGGAAAGTAGTCCAGAAACGAAAGCGCAATGGAGATCAAGGAGTTCAAATCGTGTCACCCTACCTTTTTACTAGACTTGGGAAAGCTTACAACTTGATCATACTACATTTTTTAGCGAAAAAACGCGCTTCGTCCCGAAATGCCACTTCCCCGTCCCAAGTTGACACCCTACCATTTCAATGCCAGAGGTGCACGTATGAACCCGACCTACTCCGTTGTGATTGTCGAGGACAATCCTTGGATAGCCAAGCTTTTAAGTGAATACAGCGAACGCTGCGGGCTAACCGTGCTGCAGGTCGTCCCCTGCGGAGAAGATATCATGAGCTGCTACGAGCAGTTGAATCCCGACTTGATGCTGGTGGACATCGGTCTGCAGGGTGAAATGGACGGGATCACGACCATCCAAACCTTGCGCGACAAAGGCTTCCACAGGCAAAAAATCATTATGGTCAGCGGCACGACGAACATTGAGCATATTTTGACCAGCATGAACGAGCTCGGGTCCTTGTATTTTTTGTCCAAGCCCGTGTTGTTTCCGAAGTTCGAAGCGGCGATTCAAAAAGCCGTAACGGAAATCGAGCTCGACCGGAAGCGGCAGGAGCCCGGCGAAACCGCGACGTGGATTACGGTCAAAAATCTCAAGGTCGAGGTGCCGATTCTCGAGCAGTCGATTGTTTTTGTCGAAAAAGAAGAGAAACGCTCGACGCTGATTTACCTCGTCAACGGGGAGATCATCGAGGGCAATACGAGCTTGTCCGATATTTTGGCCCAGGCTTCGCCTTGTCTGTTCAGTCCGTATAAGGGCTATCTGATCAATTTGAAGCACGTGATGTCCTATGAAAAAGAGCGCGGCTTGCCCGGCTCCCGCCGTTATCTGATCCATCTGCAGCACACGCCGAACAAAATTCCGCTCAGCCGCATGGTGCAAAAGGAGTTCGCCCAGCTGCTTTATGAAATGAGCGGCAAGCGTTGAGGGTGTGAATCTGACAATAATGCACAGATAAAAAAGACGTGACTGACGCCGCGATCCATTCGAATCGGGCATCTGTTCACGTCTTTGTCTTTTCAATACCAAGAGGTGGACAATGCGCTCCAGCTTTGCCCCCCATCTTTCGTTTCCATAAGCAGATGTTTGTTATCTTTCATAAATACGGCCCATCCGGACGTGCTGTTGATAAAGTCGAATTGGTCGATCTTCTCAGAAGCGGCTGTAAATATAGGCGTCCAGGACGGCATACTTTTGTATAGTGTTGTCCGGTCCGTGCATAACCAGCCCTCCGATAAAGACACAAAATCATATTGAAGTTGAAATGCATCGGGAGAAGCTTCTATATCAGGTCCTTCTGTCCATGATTGTCCGCGGTCCGTTGTCTGGAAGAAAATAATTTTAACCTGATTGGTTCCCGGCATATCGTAATATACAGGCAATATTCCTTGCTGTTCATTAAGAAAGGAAGGCGACAGTACGGTAAGATGGGGACTCCCTTCGATCGGCTTGCTGAGCATAAGTTTTTGAGCCTTCCACGTCTTCCCCCCGTTATCTGTTCGATATAGGGTTGGCTCGGAGGCCGCCATACTGACTCCCATAAAACCAACTTGTCCATTGGCAAAAGAAGGTGCGGCTTTCTCTCCGTCCATCGGAATACCGCCGCCCTCGACGCTTGAGATCATCTCCCAGCTCGAACCGGCATTCTCTGTACGATAGATTTCATCAATTGCATATCCCAGTCCAGTTTTTTTATTCACATACACCCAGCCTTGTTGCTCATCTGCGAAAGAAAAACCAGTCACCACACCGTCAACTGACAAAGTCTTTCCGGCGTTCCAACTCACTCCCCCGTCCGCGGTTGTATAAACGGCTATACCCTGATCCTGCATCTGAATAATCCAGAAGCGATCCGGATTTACATACGCAAATAAAGTGTCCAGAGAAGTTATCTTGTCTGAGCTTACCGGAAAATCGCTATTTGGCGTAACATCCTGCCAGTGCTCCCCTCCATCATGCGTCATCAGCAATTGGAGCTGATTGGTGTTTGCGGGATTGGAACCAACTGCCCATGCAGTCTGCGCATCGTATCTATGAATCCGGTAATTGAAATCTCGAGTCGCTTTCGGTGCCTCTTCCTTTGAAGCAGTCGGACTGCTATCAGGAACTGTAGAGCTGGGTGTGTTTGCCGTACAGCCCAGTAAACTGCCCCATAATAGAGCCACCGTGCATACGCGGAACATCCACCTAACCGTTTTGAACAATGTGATCGGCCCCCTACGCTTAACTTGCATTGAATATTCTGGATTCATAAAACCAATTGCTTTTGGAGCGAGCGTTTGTATTGTAATCACGATACTTATAGATCAACCTTAAAATACTATAATTTCTTATATTTAAAAATAATAATATTAATAAACATTTTATCTCTATCTTACAAAAAAAACCGTTTCAGCTTTAAAGCCAAAACGGTTTTTTAGATTGAAGCCCTCTACACCATTTCTGCACTCCTGTCTACTCCCACTTAAACGTAAACGAAGCGATCAGGAACGCGACAATCATCCAGCCTGCGAGCAGCAAGGCTTCTTGCCATACGCCGGTGAAGCCCACGCCCACATTCATGACCTGACGCAGCGCCGAGGTCAGATGCGAAATCGGCAGCAGCTTGACGATCGGTTGCAGGAAGGCCGGCATATCCTTGATCGGGAAAAACACGCCGCCGACAAATAGCATCGGGAAGGAAATGAAGCCGGCAATCGGGCCGGCGCTTTCCGGCGTTTTTGCCAGACTCGCCACGATAAAGCCGATGGACATAAAAGCCAGCGTGCCGAGAATAACAAAAAACAGCAGCAGCAGCCACGAGCCGTTCACCTGCGTATGAAAAATCAACGCGCCGACCAGCAGCACGATCACGGCCTGCAGCCCGTTCATCACCAGCCGTGCCGTAATTTGCGCCGCAATGAACGTTCCGGGCTTCAGCGTTGTGCTTTGCAGCCGGCGCAAAATGCCGCGCTCGCGCCAAGAAGCGATTTGCCCGGCCACCCCGTTCAGGTTGTTGGACATGATCATCATCGCAACGATACCGGGCACGAGGAAATCGATGTATTTCAAATGCAGCGCCTGCACGCCTTCGGCTTGAATGCCGATCACCGGCTTGTAATGGGTCAACTGCTTGCTGATCCCGTCGACCACTTGGCCAAGCGTCGCTTTGCCAACCTCCAACGTAGTCAGATTCGTTTCGTCAAAATAGGCCTTGACGCTGGCCGTTTCGCCGCCTCCCTCTGCTTTCGTCACGGCTTCGCCGTAGCCTTGCGGAATGACGACGACCATTTGCGAGTCGCCGTTTTTCAGCTCGTCGAGCGCTTTGGGCTCATCGGTTGCTGTGGTCAGCTTCAGCGCCTGACTTTGCGTCAGCGCCGCTACCAGCTGCGTCGAGGACGGCGAGCTGTCCAGATCGATCACCGTGCCGCCAAGCGACAAGCTGCTGCCGTTGCCGAGAAACGAGCCGAGCATAATCATGAAAAAGATCGGAAAACCCAACGACCAGAACAGCACCTGACGGTTGCGGGCAAAAATCCGCAGCTGGGCCAGCGTTAATTGCCGGTATGCGCTCATTGTTCCCTCAAGCTCCTTCCCGTCATATGAATAAACACGTCCTCCAGCGTCGCTGTGCGCGTCTGCAGCTCATTCAGCCGAATCCCCCATTCGGGCGCTTGGCGGATCAAGGCGGTCAGCGACGTTTGCAGATCGTCCGTATACAAAATAAACACTTCATTGCGGTAATCCGCCTGCTTGACTGCTTCGATACCACCAAGCAGCGCCAGCAGCTGCTCCGCCTTGGACGCATCCACCTGCTCCTGCTCCGGCAAGCGAAACTCAATCGCATTCTCCGATTGCAGACTGCGCACGAGATTGCGCGGCGTATCCAGCGCGATGACCTGGCCCTGATCCATCAGGCAAATCCGATCGCACAGCACATGCGCTTCGTCCATATAATGCGTGCTGAGGACAATCGTTTTGCCGCGCTCCTTCAGCCGCAGCACAATATCCCACAACGTCCGGCGCGCCTGCGGATCGAGTCCGGTCGTCGGTTCGTCGAGAAACAGCACCAGCGGGTCGTTGACGAGCGCAAGCGCAATGGCCAAGCGCTGCTTTTGCCCACCGGACAGATGCTTGACGCGGCCGTCGGCTTTTTCCAGCAAAATCATATCCTCCAGCAGCGGCTCAATCGGCACCGTTTTCGGATAAAAGCTGGCGTACATGCGCACGATTTCCCGCACCGTCAACAGGTCGAACAGCGACGTCGATTGCAGCTGCACGCCGATGACCTCTTTGACCTTGCCAAGCTGGCTGCGCGTATCGTAGCCCGCAACCTTGGCCGTGCCGCCATCGGGCTTGCGCAGGCCCTCGATCATTTCCATTGTGGTCGTTTTGCCCGCGCCGTTGGGCCCGAGCAGGCCAAACACCTCGCCTTTGTTGACCGTAAAATGAACCCCTTTCACCGCTTGAAAATCGCCGTATTTCTTGATGAGTCCCTCTACTTCGATTACAGCCTCCGCTGCTGCCACATGCCCACCTCTTTTATGAACAAAATTGAACCGCCTGCGGCGCCGCCATTGCGACTTCGCAACGTTGCGCCGTTCTGCACCTTTCCCCCCGGTGCACATTTCCTTACTGGAACAGACATCCTTCCATATTATAGCATTGGCGGCTGTGCGATGCACTTGCGGGGCGAGGGGTGCGGGGGGATGGTAGAGCGGGGGGCGCGGGCGGTGATAGAGGGAAGCGCTTTGCGTTGTGGTGGCGCTTCGATGGGAGATTTGAAAGATGCGCTGCGCGGGGGCGACGGGCTGAGGGGCGGTTCACAGGTGCGCTGCGCGGGGGCGGCGGGCTGACGGGCGGTTCGGGGATGCGATTCGCTGCCAAACACCCTACGTGGGAATCGCTTTGTGCTGAGCAATGACCGGGCGGCTTCCGCTCCCCTGCCGCGCATGATATAGTGGATAAAAAACGGGAATAAGGCGGTATACAGAATGGCGGACCACAACCAGCGAAAGAACGGGCAAGGACACGGACAAGCACGCGAAAAAACGAACGGGCCGGCAAGCGGAGCGCAGCGGCGGATTAAGGAGAAAATCCGACAGCAGGAGGATGCTGAGAAAAGCACGCCAGCAGCCGGGAAAAACGGAACCGGAACGAAGAAACGGCATGTAAGCGGAGTTGGCAAGCCGCGTGGAGTTACTGTATCGAAAGCACCGGGAGACGCGGGAGCGACGAGTCGGCGCGGGGCTTCTGCATCGAATGCGGGAGTAGACGCAAGAGCTACGAAACAGCGCGGAGTAAGTGCTGACAACCAGCCTAGGGCTGGCACGCGGACGCATATGGGGACGCGGCCGGAAGCTGCGGGACCGACGGGACAAGATCGGAGCGGAGCTGCCCAAAAGCGTGGAGCTACGGCGCGGACCAATCCACAAGCACGGCTGAGAGACGAGGAATCGACGAGACGAGATCGGAGCGGAGCTGCCCAACAGCGTGGAGCTACAGCGCGGACCAGTCCCGGGGCACGGCCGGGAGACGAGGAATCGACGAGACGGGATAGGAGCGGAGCTGCCCAACAGCGTGAAGCTACGGCGCGGACCAATCCACAAGCACGGCCGGGAGGTGCGGGAGCAAGTGAAGTTCGAGCGGGCAAGTCGACTGTTGGAAAATCACAAGCAGGCGCAAACGGGGCACAACCTGAGCGGGGCCGGAACGAGCGGAGTGGTCACCGCGAGAAAAATACACCCGGATATTCGCAAGACGGTGAAGCGGTGCAGGCACCCTTTTCACGCAACCGCACTACACAAAATGCCGCGCCGAGAGACGGGCAACCGCTGGCCCAAACGAACAAGCCGGTTGGTCGCAGCGCTCGACAGCAACAAGCCGGAGCACGAGGAGCTTCCTTGCATGCGAATCGACAGGACGAGCAGACGCGCCAATCGGAACGATCCTCCTCCTCTCCCTCCTACCGGAACAACGCCAAACCCGTTGCCCGGCAGCGGGATTTTGCAGGCAGCGATTCGGGAAAGGCATCTGTTGACAAGGCTCCAATCGCCAATATCTCTACAGCGGAGGAAATTAAAGTCGGCGACATCATAGCCGTTACGATCAAACGCATCGGGATTAATGGCGAAGGCGTGGGCTATTTTCGGCGCAAAACGATTTTTGTCCCCGGCGCGCTGCCCGGCGAGGTCGTGCGAGCCAAAGCGGTCAAGGTCGAAAGCAGCTACATTCAGGGGGCTTTGACGCATATCGAAAAAAGCTCCCCCGACCGCGTCGCGCCCCCCTGCCCTGTCTATCTCGAATGCGGCGGCTGCCAGCTTCAGCATCTCAGCTACGCCGGTCAGCTTGCCGCCAAGGAAGCGCTCGTGCGCGAGGCTTTTGAGCGCTATACGGGGATTCGCGAGCTGCCCTTGCGGCCGATTCTCGGCATGGACGAGCCCTGGAGCTATCGCAATAAGGCTCAGTTGCAGGTCGGTCGGCAGAATGGCCGCACGATTACCGGACTCTATGCGGCGGGTACTCACCGGCTTGTCGACATCAGCGGCTGCCCGATCCAGCATCCGGGGCTCAATCGCGTCATGCGCGAGGTCAGCCGGATCGCCGACGAATTGGGCGTGCCCGTGTACGATGAGCGCAAGCGCAGCGGCGTGCTGCGCACCGTCGTCGCCCGCATCGGGTGGCGCTCGCAGCAGGTGCAGCTGACGCTCGTCACCGCTTCTGCGGAGCTGCCGCAGCGCGAGGCGCTTGTCCGGCGCATCCGTCAGGCGCTGCCGGAGGTGGTGACCCTAGCCCAGAACGTGCATCCGGGCACGGATTCGCTGATTTTCGGCGACGAGACGAAGATCCTGTGGGGGCGCGATCAGCTCGATGAGGAGCTGGGCGAGCTGCGCTTTGCTTTGTCACCGCGGGCGTTTTTTCAGCTGAATCCGTCGCAGACGGTCAAGCTGTATGACGCGGTGAAGGAAGCCGCGGCCTTGACCGGCCGCGAAACGGTTGTCGACGCCTATTGCGGCACAGGCACGATTGGCCTGTGGCTGGCGCCTATGGCGTCGGAGGTTCGCGGCATCGAGTTGATCGAGGATGCCGTGGCTGACGCTCGGCGCAACGCGCAGCGAAGCGGGCTGGGGAACGCCCGCTTCTATGCCGACCGCGCCGAGCGGTTGCTGCCGCAGTGGGTCCGCGAGGGCTTCCACCCCGACGTTGTCGTGGTGGACCCGCCGCGGACCGGCTGCGAAGCCGCCCTGCTTGGCGCGTTGGTTGACGCCAAGCCGCAGCGTTTGGTTTATGTGTCTTGCAATCCTTCGACCTTGGCGAAGGATTGCAAGACCTTGCTTGAGGGTGGCTATCGGCTGGAGTGGGTGCAGCCGGTGGATATGTTTCCGCAGACGGCGCATGTGGAGTGCGTAGCATATTTAAGGGGTGTCCATTGTCGGACGCTCTTCTTTAGAGTGGTTCCGCCCCTTACATGATGTTATATTGTGCTACAATTGAATCAAATACCGTTATTGATAATGGGAAGGTGAAGCCCTTGGATAAATTTAAAGATCTGGAGAAATGGATTAAGCTAACCGGAGACCGCGCCAAGTTGGATGCAAAAGCTAATGACACATACATCGTATATAAAACGACGGACGGCCAAATCGTGAAGGAATACAACAATGGCAATATTGTCCCCGTCGCCGATTCGGATTGCTGATGCCCTTGCCTATTGGCTTCCGTGATGGCTACACAAATTAATTTGAACAACCAAATACATGGAGGTCGCCTCAAATGCCACCATATTTTTCAGTACATTATTCATTTCCATATTCAATCTTCACTCCCAATTTTGTAGGTGACATGTACAACACCGTATTTCGCAGCTTCCCTTTTCGATCCGGATATTGGATCTCAGAAAATCATACACTCGAAGAAATAGTCAACTGGAATACTTCCCTTCTTGAGAAGAAATTCAAGTTGGGATTTGACCAGCATGTGAAGCATGATTATAGGCAAATTCTTTTATATTCGGAGTTATATAGCCATCTTCGCTTATTTTTTATGTACCGATCCAACGAAATTGAGTTACATCTGATTATCCCTGAAAATGATATATTGTTGGATGATGAGTTTTTAAGATACGACAGCTCGAAGGTCCTCCCTTTGCTAGATCTTTCCTTGAAGATATGGAATTCTTTTGGAGTCAATACTATTCAGACCTATCACGAGTTAGGCGCACCGATCAGTTATAAAAAAATCATGCAGGGTCAGCCACCATCTACTGCTCCCTTCAGCATACTGCCTGAAATCAACAATCAATTTAAAAACAACCTGGACGACAAATTCTTTGTGAAGGAATTAAATCAGGGTATGTTATTATTTGAAAAAGATCACTTCTATGTGGTTGGCGATTCCGCATGGCTGGAGCGGTAACGAAGCATTGCGTAGCCAATACGCAAACTTATTTACCCACGATCACAGACTTCTACTGAAATTTTTTGGAGCTTAACTTAGCCCATCCATAACCCCCTTAAATTTTAACATAATTAAAAGCTTACGACCCAAAGCAAGGCCGTTCTTCCAAGGACGGTCTTTGTCGCGTCAAATGGGGCAATAGAGTACTTGACATATCCACCTTTTTTGTATTAGTGTATTAATTAATTAGTACAGTAATACTGTAACTCCATTGGAGGAAGCTATGGAATTTAATCAGAAGGAACCGATTTATGCGCAAATCATCGATGATTTTAAGACCAAGTTTATTCAGGGTACGTATGGTTTGGGTCAAGAAATCCCCTCCCGGCGGGAATTCGCCAAGCAATTGGGCGTGAATCCGAATACGGTGCAGCGGGCTTACCGGGAAATGGAGGAGATGAAGCTGATTATGACGGCCAGAGGTCAGGGAAGCTGTATGACTACTGATGAACGGATGCTGGAGTCGCTTCGCGAAGAGGCGTTGGCGGCCAGTCTGGATCAATGCATAGGGATGCTGCGCTCTTTTGGAAAATCAAATGAAGCCATTCTGGACATTGTCCGAACGTATTTGGAAAGGGGAACGGTTCATGATTAAAGTAGAGCATGCGGGAAAAATTTTTGGCGGCAAGCCGGCCTTGAATGATGTTTCTTTTACGCTGCAAGAAGGTCAAATCGTCGGTCTGCTGGGAACGAACGGTGCCGGCAAATCGACGCTGCTGCGAGTAATCGCCGGATTGCTGCGGCTGGATAGCGGTACGGTGCTGATTGATGACCTCTCCCCTTCCCTGACGTCCAGAGGCCTGCTGACCTATCTGCCTGACGTCAATGGCTGGTACTCCTGGATGAAGGTATCGGACTGCATGCGATACATGAAGGATATGTACAGGGACTGGGATGAGCAAAAAGCGAGGGCGCTGCTGGATTTTTTCGAATTAAGTCCGCACGTCCTTGTGAACAAACAATCGAAAGGCACGTTAGCCAAAATCAAGCTGCTGCTGGCGCTAAGCCGCCAAGCGAAATATTTGCTGCTGGATGAACCCTTTTCAGGCATCGATCCTTTCGCCCGACAGCAGGTTGCGCAGGCCATTGTGGAGGATTTTATGGAGGAAGGTCAAACGATTCTCGTCAGCACGCACGAGCTTGCGGAGGTGGAGACGCTGCTGGATGAGGTGTTATTTTTGCATGACGGAAGGCTGCTGCTCCAGGGCAATGTCGAAAGTCTGAAGCAAGCGAACAACAGGTCTTTGCTTGATCTATTGAAAGAGGTGTATGCACATGAACGCGTTTAGCCGCTTGATCAAAACGGAGCTGCGCAACCGCAGAACCTCGATTGTGGTTACCCTTGCAGCGATGCTGCTGATTCACGCCGCGATCCTCCTGCTGCTGGCTTCCGTTGATTTTCCCGATGAAGCGATGTCGTTTATTTTGAGCCTGGATGTCGCTGTCTTTGTGCTTTTCTTACTCCCTCCGCTGCTGCACAGCTTTACTACATGGAAAGAGGAATGGAAGCAGCAGGCGATTTACCAGTTGCTGACCTTGCCTGTCCCACGCTCCTATCTGCTTCTATCCAAATATGTATCGCTGCTGCTGGAAACGTTGTTATTGTCCGGGGTGATGGTCGCGGGCCTTAGCTTGCAAAATCTGGTCAACGGCGGCTTGCTGTTCAGAGCCGAGCCTTTGTATGCATGGAATGTTTCCAAATTCGTATTTATGGGAGAGCTTGTTCTGTTTGCGACAAGTCTCATTTTTCTCAGTTTTGTCAGCCTGTTGCTTGGTACAACGGTCCGCCGTTTTTCCCATACGCTGAGCTTTGCGGTTTTTGTTGTCGGGTTGCTCGTGGTGATCGTCTCCCTTTCGAACCTGCCTCCTCTCTTGACCTTGATCGGACTTTGCCTGCTGTTCTATGGAGCCAGCTTATATGTGTTGGACAAAAAAGTAGGCGTTCATTGAAAAAAAGCCCGCTTCCATAAGCGCTCGACTCTAGTCAAGCTGCTGCCGTCGAAGTTCAATTTATAAATGTCCGGCATGTCGAGTTGCCAAAAACAAACAAAGGCCTGTGAGCCGCCGTTCCTTTGTGGGATCGGTGAACGCACAAGCCTTTTTTCAACTTAAATCAGCTCTGCTTTTTGCAGCAATCGCTGTACGATGACGGCTGCTTCCGCCCGGGTAATGACAGCTTGAGGAGCCAGTGTGGTCTGACTTCGGCCCACGACAAGCTCCGCCTGCATCACACGGGCGACGCTGTCGGCAGCCCATGAAGACAGTTCATCCGCATCGGTGAACGGACTCAGCAGTTGTCCAGCTTGTAAGGAATCCCAATCAACTGCAAAACCGCCCGTAAGCTGCATCGCTCTGGCCAGCATGACCATTGCCTGCTCGCGAGTAAGGGTCGCAGACGGACGGAATGCGCCGTCTTCAAAGCCGCTGATAAGGTGGTAGGCATAAGCGGTCTGCACAGCAGCGTAGCTCCAGTCGGCCGGCGACACGTCTGTGAACGCAGGCGTCTGGCTTTGAACCAGCTTGAGTCCAAGTCCCCGAACGAGAGTGGCTGCAAATTCGGCGCGCGTCACGGCATGGTCAGGGCGGAACAGCCCTTGCTCATCGCCCAGCGCAATCATTCTGGCACCCAGATCGTTGACGGTTGCATGCGCCCAATGCCCGGCTGCGTCCCGGAACTCCAGCGGATGCCACACCAGCGCGTAGGTGCTGTTGGTCAGGCTATGGATGCGCGCCACGTAAGCGCCGTCGACAACTTCGACCTGCGTCGGTACATGACGAATCGTTCCATCCGGTTCAGCCACGACGGCTGTTGTGATCTGATTCGGGTCCACGCCATCCGGGATAGCGATGGTCCGCTCTACATATTGCGTGAAGCTCGTGATCTCGAATGCTTGTCCTTGATGATCTACCCAACTCACCGAAAAATCAACCGGAGGCGCAGCAAGCGTAAAGCGGCCCGCTTGTGCGGCTTCCTCCACCTGCTTGCGCTTGCTTTCCGGGCTGGCGGCGATTTCGACTTGCAGCTCTGTACCCTGAAGCTCCGCGTCGCCGCCGTTACCCGCAGTCAAGCCGTTCAGCTCATGCGCCGGAAGCTGGTAGGAGGCGTAAGCGGTTTTGAATTCCAGCGTTGCGTCAAAGTCCTTCATTTTTTGCAAAATCTCGCTGCTAACGCGGGCTCTAGCTACGTCCGAGCCCTTGCCACTAACAATGGTGACGAGCGCATGCCGGCCTTCCGCCGTCAGCTTGTCGGTGATTTTTTGCTGATCGAGCTCAATGGTAGTAACCGTGCGTCCATCGACGACTGTCGTGGTCGCTGTGCCTGTTTTTTCGGCTTTGCCGTTTACATAGATGTCAATGCCTTCGCTGTCATGCGACGACTCGACAGGCGTGACGACTGTGCCCGTATCGGCTGACGAGCTGCTGCGATCGCGATGTATCGTAATGGCATAATAGCGGACGGTCACGCCATCCTCTGCCGTCACCTGCACATACACAACGGTAGCTCCGCCCGCTTTGAGCGCAATAGTCCCGCCGTCCGTGACCTCAGCGGTAATATCGCTATCCGAATACAGCTTGAACGTCGCGCCGGACGCAGCAGTGATTTGCGTTGCAGCCAGCTTCGCTTGTACATTCGCAACCTTCACCGACCATGTGTAGGCGTTGCCTGCCGCGCTGCCGTCACCGCCGCCCGGCGCCTTGTCGGCCCGGCCCAGGACGCTGGTCAGCCCCGCATCGCTGCTCGGCGCCGGACCGCGATTCACCGTCACGGCGTAATGCTTCACGGTCACACCGTCCTGCGCCGTTACCTGCACATATGCTACCGTCGCACGGCCCGCGGTCAGCGGAATCGTCCCGCTTCCCGTAATCTCCGCTGTGTAGGCGCTGTCGCTAAACAGCTTGAACGTGGCATCCGCAGCAGCTGCCAGATGCGCAAGCCCCAGCTCAGGCTGGCTGTAAGGCACGTTCACCGTCCATGTCGCCGCGTTCATCGCTAAGCTGCCATCGCCGCCGCCCGGCGCATGGTCCGTTTGGCCCGCAACGCCGGTCAAACCGGCATCGCTGCTCGGCGTCGGCGCGCGATTGACCGTTACCGCATAATAGCGCACCGTCACGCCGTCTTGAGCCGTCACCTGGACGTAAATGCCGGTTGCTGCGCCCGCAGTCAGCGGAATCGTCCCGCTTCCCGTTACTTCCGTCGTAAAATCGCTGTCTGCATACAGCTTGAACGTTGCATCGGCTGCCGCTGCTAGATCCGCTCGGCCCGCTGTGGCTTGCGGATTCAGCACGTTCACCGACCACGTCTTGGCGCTGCCCGCCGCGCTGCCGTCGCCGCCGCCCGGCGCGTTGTCCGCTTGACCAAGCACGCTCGTCAGCCCGGCATCGCTACTGATGGAGGCCGCGCGATTCACCGTCACCGCATAATAGTTGACGGTCACGTTATCCTGTGCCGTAACCTTCACATAAACGGTCGTCGCTCCGCCGTCCGGCAGCGGCACCGTTGTGCTTCCCGTCACTTCCGCGCTAAAAGCGCTGTTGGTATACAGCTTGAAGCTGGCATAGGTCGCTGCCGTTACACTGGACAGCCCGACTTCGGTTTGAGCGTTTGGCACATTCACCGACCACGTCACGGCACTTCCCGCCGTACTTCCACCGCCGCCGCCCGGCGCGTTGTCCGTTTGACCAAGCACGCAGGTCAGTCCGGCGTTGCTGGACAAAATCGTCAGCTTGCGAATCTGGTGATTGTACGTGTCGGCAACATAGATGCTGCCGCTGCTGTCCACAGCCAAGCCGTATGGATTATTAAATGAATCGTTAATGGTATAAATGTTGCCAGTTGCCGCATCAATCTTGCGCACGCGGTTATTAAGCGTATCGGAAACGTACACGTCGCCGTTGCTGTCTGCAGCCGCACCGGAAGGAAGGCTGAGCCAAGACGTGTTGGCCGGCACGCCTTCCCCGCTATTTCCGTTGCCTCCGGCAATCGTGCTGATCTTGCCGTCAGCGCCCACTTTGCGCAAACACTGGTTACCACTATCGACAATATAAAATACGCCGCCAACGCCTAATACCACTTTATAGGGGTTATCCAGCTTGGCCGCCGTTGCTGCATTCCCGTCGCCGCTAAAGCCGTTGCTGCCGGTACCCGCTACTGTGCTGATCGTTCCCGACGCGTTGACCATGCGAACACGGTGGTTGTAGGTATCGGCAATGTACAGGTTGCCGCTGCTGTCCAGCGCCAGGCCGGAAGGACCGTTCAACTGCTTCGTGGTCGCTTGGCCGCCGTCGCCGTCATAGCCGCCAACGCCCGTACCGGCAACCGTACTGATTTTACCGTCTGATCCTATCTTACGTACGCGGTTATTATTCGTATCCGCAATATACACGTTGCCGTCGCCGTCCAGAATTACCTCGGTCGGACTGTATAGCTGTGCCGTTGTGGCCGTGATGCCGTCCCCGTTATAACCGGAAACTCCCGTACCGGCAATCGTGCTAATATTCCCGGTGCTGCTGTCCACCTTGCGGACCCGATGATTTTCCGTGTCAGCAATGTAAATATTACCGTTACCGTCCACAGCTACGCCCGAGGGCGTGTTGAGCTTCGCTCCGGTTGCACTTCCACCATCGCCGTTATAGCCGGAGATTCCCGTACCGGCCAGCGTTGTAACTCCGTAAGTAACAGCCGCCTGTGTAACTACAGGAAGCCCTCCCTGTACAATCAACAGCAGTACTCCGAACAACGTCAGCATTCGTACATACAGTGGTTGGGTTCGCATCTCGCTGATTTCTCCTTCACTCAGGTAGTTATTCAGACCGTGCCTGCAAACAAAGCGTGCTGCATTCGACACCGATGCCCGTTTGCCGGCCTGCCCTGCTGCTTGTATTGTACACCCCCGCGCTGAACCGATTCTGAGCATTTGGGGAAATCATTTTTTATAAATAGACCTCCAGTCGATCTCCAAGGATCTCTTGCAAACGCGGCAGAACCGTCTGACGAAAATGCGCCTCCTGCTCCTTGCTTATGTGAATATAAAGCACCATGCCGTCATGCTCGTCATGCTCCAGACCATGCTCTTCGGTGTACCACAGCATGTAGCTGTACGCTTCAATGTCCTTGTCCGGAGAAACGATGACACCATCGAACCACCACCCTGTCCGCTCAAGCGCTTCCCGGATATCGGCTATCGTATTAACGCGATACCACAGTATATTTTTCAGATGGTGCGGCTTTTCATCAGGCCACAGCCAGACAGAGTTACAAGTGCGCAATCGGCTTTTTACAAAGGACTGCGTCGCTTCGTCCAAGTCCTCCAAGGTATACGTCATCAACGATTGATGCACCACCGTGCCCATTTCCAGCAGCAATTGCTCGTCCAGTTCCGCGAAATCCGCTCGTCTGAATAGAGCCAGCAGCCTGTCCATCAGGCTCTGGTGCATCCGCGGTTCACTGCCTGGCGCATGGTGCCGCAGCAGAATTTCCTTAACCTTTTGACTAATGATCTGGTCCGGATCAAGCACGATATCGGCATGAAAACTTTTCGCATCTCCCAGTAATACGTCAGCCTCGCAAATTTCCAGCGCCCGGTCCCAGTTCGCATAGGAGAAAAGCACATCCTCTCCGGCATCGGGAAATGCCCGCACAATCTCAGCCATCTTCTCAAAGACGCTCGGGCCAAAACCCAGCTCATAGCCCATTTCCAATCGGCAGGGCCGTTGATTCAGACACAGCTTCACAGCTTGCTCCCTCCTTCTCCCGGTCTGTTTGTCCGCCGTGCAGCGGATAAGCGGCATCGCCTCCTCTACCCTTTCCATTGCGCCACCCCGATTCCCTCTAAAAAGGAACAGACGCCAAGCGCACAAAAAACCCGACCTAAGGTCGGGCCGGGCATTACGGCAGCATCGCCGATATTCAACTCACCTTCGCCTGCAAGCTTTCCAGCAAGCTTTCCATAATCGTCCGCTCCTCTTGAGCCAGCTCCCGCAGCTTGTCCATCGCCTGCTCCAGCATTTTGCGATTATTGGAAATGCGGCATTTCAAGACGAGATTGCGCAGCGACTCGTAGCCCCGGGACAGCTTGACGTAGCTTTGCGCATACCGCTGCAGCGATTGGGGGAACATGCCTTCCATATATTCCAGCCGTTCCACCATCAACCGCTTATGCTCCATTAAAATATGAATCGGCACGACATTCACGTAAATATTACCGGCAGCCATCTGCGCCAATGCCGACAGGCAAGCGTCATATACATCGAACCCGTAGACCAGCTTATTGCTCTCGTGGGCACGGATATCAAAAACGTTATTTCCCTCCTTGCGCGAATACAAAAAGTTTTCCAGCTGATGCACAATGACGGACACGTCAAACGCAATGTCGGTATCGCGATTGTCGCTGATCCGGTACATATAGAAGCAATCCTCGTAACGCGGATACTGATAATTATTATCATAATAGGCTTTCTCCAGCTCATCGATCGCCATCGTCCGTTCGTTGAACTCGCCGTTATCCGCATACCCCAGAAAATACACCTCGCGGGTATCGTGATTGTAGCCGTGCAGCAAAATCATATGGTTGAAATTAATGTTGCGATTCCTCGCAATCGTGTGCGGCACATACACTTCATTAATATACGTATAGACATAATAGCCTTTGGCCAACGAATCGACGACGAGCTTTTTGAAGTCCATCCCGTTATCTTGAATGAAACTGCGATTGATGACCTGATATTCGAAAAAGGGCGCCAGCATCGACCAGTTATAGCCGAATTGATCCGGCATATAAAACGTCACCGGGTAAGCGGTTTCACCATTAGAGACAAGCTGGATAAAATTCATATGCCGCCAAGGGGTCGCTTTGGGACAAGTATCCAGCACGGCCATTTGAAACGCATGATGCAAGTAGCCTCTTACGCTCGGATTCGCGGAAACGGGTAACTTGATTTCCAAACAAATCTCTCCTTTTATACGATTTCGTTAATGCGGTTATGGAAATACAGACATTTTCTACAAAATCATAGCATAGAAAGCAATTGCAATTTTTGCGCAAAATTGACCGTTTCTTTCGCATTTTTGACATTTCGCGTGGATGCCCCGCTGCGACCAATCCCGCTCAAGCCCCTGACGGCAAAAAGACCGCGCGCTTTCGACAAGCGGCGGCCTTCCTGATGTGCAGCGTCGGCTGCGCGCTGCTTAATGCTTCAACCGGATGCTGCGCAGCAGCGCATCCAGCGGCTCCTTGACCTCGTCGCCACGGTGTACGTGCTCGACCAGCTTGCCCAATCTTTCGATTTGATGCCCGTAATCGTACATCGCCGCTGCGACCACCGACAGTCGCAGCAGGCCGGCAGGCTCGTCCTTGTAACGCTCGAACAGCTCGGTCAGGAACCGCTCGTTCTCCGCCTCCATCTCCAACTCGTCGATGCTGTCGGCTTTGAGCTTATCGTCGAAGCGCAGCAGCACATGCTCATGAAATTTGATCAGCTTCTCCATATGTCCGTCGAACCGCTCGTCCGTCCCCGCAGGGCGCGGCGATGGAAAATAATGCTCTTCAACCGCTTCCAGCACCTCCAGCCCCTTGTTCATGACCAGCAGCTTCTGCTTGTACACCACCAGCTCGCGCACCTTGCCGAAGCGGGCGCCCTTGAGCTTCTGCACCTCTTCCTCCATCAGCCGGTATTTATCGGTCAGCCCGTGCAGCGCGGCTTGCAGCCCTGTCTTTTCCTCGCGGAACACACTCTCCTTCATCTCGTTGGAAATAGCCGTGCGCAGCAGCAGCGACAACGTGCCGAAAGCGGCATGAATTTGCGCAGAGAACTGCGCCTTGGGCTTCGGCGGGAAAAACAGCAGATTGACCGCAAACGCGCAGCCGATCCCGATCAGACTGAGCAAAAAGCGGTTCAGCGCAAACTGCCACTGGCCGGACGCCTCCATAACGGCGACGACGGTCACGAGCGTCAAGCCAATCGTCTCCTCCATCCGCATCCGCAAGCAGAGCAGAATGACCAGAATGCACACAATACCAATGGCAATCACATTGTTGGAAAAAAACATCCCGGCCAGCATCGCCAGCGCTGCTCCGAGCACATTCGTCTGGAGCTGATCCAGAAAATAACGCCAGGAGCGATAGATCGAGGGCTGCATGGCAAAAATGGCGGCCACGGCCGCAATCACCGGCGGGGTAAACGCCAGCCAAGCGCTCAAATATAAGGATAAAGCGACGGCAATGCCCGTTTTCCAGATGCGCGCGCCAAAAACCATGAGCCTGCCTCCTTATCTCCGCTTAACGGATCGTTCTTATGTCCTATCTTACACAGCCTGCGGGCGGGATGCAAAGCATGGGCAGCTACACAGGTTTGACAGCCGCCGTACGGCCGGCACCGCGCTCCGGGTACGCTCCGGCAGGAAGCGAATGCCAGGCCTTTGAAGAACATTTTGGAAACCGTTATAATGCTAATCATACATGAGAGCCTACGCGCGCAGCCTGGGGCTCGGTTCGGCGCTTGCCGGCGGGCTGCCGGCGCATACTAGAGCGCCTTTGCACGTTGCGTGGGACCGTTGTCCGCGCCGGGAACGCCGGTCGCTGCGCCTACATCCCACATGCCCCCTGAAAGGAGCTGCCGCCGGACATGAATACTTATTGGCTCCGACTGCTTGCGAGCTTCATTCTGATTACGCTGCTGCCGGTCGGCTGGGTGGTTGCGCAGCTGCGTGACTCGGGCAACGACATTCCGTTCGCAGCGGCTGACGGAGTGATGGATTTGCGCGCAAGCTGGAGCGAAAGCGGCAAGGTGAAGCTGAACGGTATGTGGCTGCTTTATCCGGGCCAGCTGCTGACCGGCGCAGAAGCCGCTTCGCCAGCGGAACAGCCCGTCCCCGCGCGCGTACCCGGCGTCTGGAACGGGCTGCCGGCGATGAGCAAGGGACTGGGCACCGCAACCTACCGGCTGCGCCTGCTGCTGCCCGAGCATGCCGCAGGCATGTACGGCATTCGCGCCACCAGCATCCGGACATCGGCGCGTATTTACGTCAACGGCGAGGAAATCGGCGGCAGCGGCTTTCCCGGGCTGAACCGCCTCTCGACGACGCCGTCGAATGTGCCGTTCGCCGCCTATTTCCGTCTGGACCGGCCCGTGGCCGACATTACGGTGCAGGTAGCCAATTACAGCTATGCTTCGGGCGGGATTATTTACCCGATCTGGTTCGGCACGCAAGAAGCGATCATCCGCAGCCGGGAAATCAACCTGTTCGCCTATTGGCTGACAGCGTGCGGCTTTCTGATCCCGGCATTGTTCCTGCTGCTGTTCTTCCGGCTGCGCCGACGCGAGGCGCCGCTGCTGCAGCTTGGCGGTTTTTGCGTATGCAGCCTGCTGTACGTGCTGACGCATGGGGAGAAAGCGGCGCTGGCGCTGCTGCCGACGCTCGACTACGACGTGGTGCTGCGCATTCAGCTGATTATCTCGGGCTACATTTATTATTTTTTGGCCCGCTATGTAGTTCAGCTGTTTCCGGAATTCGGCGTTCGGACGATCGACCGGCTGCTGCTGGCGATTGCCAGCGGGCTGACGCTGACCGGACTGGCATTGCCGCCCTATCTGTTCTCGCGCGGAGAAACACTGTTGCTCGCTTGCGCGCTGGGCTCGATCGCTTACCTGCTTTATGTGCTGCTGCGGGCCGTGCTGGCCCGCCGTGCGCAGACGCTCGCGCTCACCGTCAGCATCCAGAGCGTGCTGTTCATGCTCGCTGTCTATTTGCTGCAGGGCTTCGGCAAGCTGGAGGATCAGACGTTGCTCCCGTATGCGATTATCATTTTCAGCGGCTCGCAGGCTTATTTGATCGTCTCGCGCTTCAGTGTGCTGCTCGCTCACGCGCAACGGCTCTCGGAACGGCTGCTGCGGCTGGATGAGCTGAAGGACGAATTTATGCTCAGCACGTCCTATGAGATTCGGGAGCCGCTGCGGGGGATTGCCAATCTGGCCGCTTTGCAGGAGCGCCCGGAGGAGGAAAACGGCCGGATACGGCTGACCATGATTAACGGCATCGCCCGGCGGCTGGCGTATCTGGTCGATGACCTGATCGATTTCAGCTTGCTGAAAAACGGAGAGACGGCCTATCGGCGACGCGCTGTCCATCTGCAGCCCATTCTCCGCAGCGTCATCGACCTGTATCCGTTGCAGGAATCGGCCGCCTGGAGCCGGGACACGTTGCCCGACGGATTGCCGCCGATTCTGGCCGACGAACGGCGCATCGGGCAAATCATCCACAATCTGGTCGCCTACGCGAGCCGCCATGCGCGCGGAGCGAACGTCCGCTTCGACGCCTATGCCGATAACGGCCGGGTGACGCTGGAGATGACGGCTCCGGGCCTGCATCGGGCACTGCAAGCCGAGCGGGAGCCGGCGGAGTTTTATCCGACCGACGTCACGGCTTCCGAATCGGCGGAGCGGCTGCGGCTGACGGTCACCCGGCAGCTGATCGAGCTCGGCGACGGCGTCTGGAGCGCCGAAGAAGCCGCGGACGGACCGTCGGTGCTGCGCATCGCCTGGCCGGCGGCCGAGCTCGACGCCAGCGGCGAGCCGGTCGCGCCAAGCAGCCGTCCGCAGCCGGTTCGGTCGGGCAGCGCCGAGCACAACGCGCGGACGGAATGGGGGCGGCTGACAAGCGAAGCCAGCGGCCCCACAAGCGCGGCAAGCGCCGAACGGTCCGAACGTGGGTCGCTGCTGATCGTCGACAACGATGCGCTGGACGCGTGGGTGATGGGCCACTTGCTTGCTGACGCCGGCATCTCCATCCGCTTTGCCGCCAGCGGCGCAGAAGCGCTGGCGCTGCTTGCCGGCGCCAGCGCCTTCGATCTGGCGATCGTCGATCTGATCATGCCGGATATGTCCGGCCTGGAGCTCGTTCGACGCATCCGCGAGCACACAATGCCGGCCGAGCTGCCGATCCTGCTACTGTGCGAAGGACGGCGGCCGGAAGAAGCGCTGGCCGGCTTCGAAGCGGGAGCAAACGACATGCTGATCAAGCCGTATGATGCCGCCGAGCTCAAGGCCCGCGTAGCGACGCTGCTGCAACTGCGAAGCTCGATCAAAAATCTCGTGCGCACCGAGACGGCCTTCCTGCAAGCACAGATCAAACCGCATTTTCTATTTAATGCGATCAATACGATCATGACGGTATGCCGTCTGGACCCCGCACGGGCCGAGGAGCTTCTGCTGGAGCTCAGCCGCTATTTGCGCGGCAGCTTCGACTTCGCCAATCTGGCGCAGCGCGTGCCGCTGAGCAGCGAGCTGGAGCTGGTCCGCTCGTATTTGGCGATTGAAGCGGCCCGCTTCGGCGACCGGCTGCGCGCCGAATTCGACATCGCCGGCGAGGAGCGGATTCTCGTGCCTCCGCTGTCGATCCAGCCGCTTGTCGAAAACGCCGTCCGACACGGCATTTTACGCAAGCCCGAAGGCGGCACCGTCCGCATCCGCGTCAAGCCGTCGGCTGCGGGCTGGCAAGTCGCCGTGGAAGACGACGGCGTCGGCATGCCCGGCGGGCAGCCGCCCAAGCCCGGCGGCGCAGGCGGCGTCGGCTTGACCAATATCAGCCGCCGGCTGCGGCTGCTCTACGGCGAAGCCTTGCACATCGACAGCCATCCGGGCAGCGGTACCCGGGTGAGCTTTATCATACCGGAGGCGATCCAGCATGAAAGCGATATTGATTGACGACGAGCGCCCGGCGCTCCTGCAGCTGGAATGGCTGCTGGCCAAAGAACCGGACATCGAAGTGACCGGCTCGTATCAACACGCCGCAGACGGGCTGAAGCATCTGGCCCGGGAGCGGGTCGAGCTGGTATTTCTCGATATGGAGATGCCCGGTATGAACGGTCTGGAGGCCGCTGAGGCAATCGCCGCTCTGGACGAAGAAATCCGCGTGATCTTCGTGACGGCGTACTCCTCCTATGCGCTGGAGGCGTTTAAGGTCAACGCGCTTGATTACGTGCTCAAGCCGATTGATCCGCAGCGCTTCGCCAAAACGCTGGAGCGTGTCCGCAAGTCGCACGCGCGCGCAGTACCGCCTCCGCACGACGCCACGGCTTCTACAGCCGCTGCGACCGCTGCCGAAGCCGCGGCACAAGTAGCGGCCAAGCCCGAACTGGAGATGCTCGGCCAATTGCGCATTTCAGCGGCAAACGGCCAGTCAGCCGGCAAATGGCGCACGCTGAAGTCGAAGGAGCTGTTCGCTTACCTGCTGCACAATCGCGGCTTGTGGCTGGCCAAGGACGCGCTGCTGGAGGAAATCTGGCCGGCGTTCGAGCAGGACAAGGCGCTTGTCCATCTGCATACGGCCGTATATCAGGTTCGGCGCATGCTGCGTGACACCGGCCTCGGCGCAACGCTTGAGTACTCACTGGAAAGCTACCGGCTGCAAGGCGACGAGCTGTCCATCGACGCCGATCGGTTCCAGCAAGCAGCCGCAGCCGCAGCGGAAGGCAAGCAAAGCGATGCCGAGGCGGCGAAGGCGTGGGCGCTGTACAACGGGCATTATCTCGACAAGGAAGATTATGCCTGGGCCAAGCCCCGCCGCGAAACGCTGCTGCAAAGCTATATTGCCCTGACGCTGCAGCTGGTCGCGAGCGAACGGGCGAACGGCGCGCCGGAAGCGGCGCTGCGGCGGATCCGCCGGGCCTGCGAGCTGCACCCGTATTCGGAGCGCCTGACGCGCGAGCTGCTCGCCTGTCTCGCCACAGCCGGCGATATGGAAGCGTTGCGGCGCAGCTACGCCGCTTTTTGCAAGCTGATCGCCGATGAGCTGGGCAGCGAGCCATCAGCCGATTTTCAATTTTACAGCTGCCAACTGCTGGAGCGCATTGAGTAGCCGCCCGCGCGCAGGGCCGATTGGCCCTGCGCTTTGCCTCTGCGTTCTGCCACTGCGCTTGGCCCCGCGCTTTGCCTCTGCGTTCTGCCCCTGCACTTGGCCCGCACTTTGTCCCTGCGCTTTGCCTCTACGTTATGCCCCCGCACTTTACCCCTGCGCTTTGCCTCTGCGTTCTGCCCCTGCACTTGGCCCGCACTTTACCCCTGCGCTTGGCCCCCGCACTTTGCCCCTGCGCCCTCCCCCTGCACCGGCGTGATCAACACGATGTCTGCGAGCGGCCCGGATCGGCTGCGCAGCTCTTTTTGCCTACAAGGTAATTTTCCCCATCCCTCCAGCTCTCCGCGCCTGTTTGCCCGCGCGCACCCATTGCCGGTAACGGCTTTGCCTATTCTCCTGCAAATAACGATCATGAAATTTCCCGAAAAAGTCGCTTCTCCCCCGATTTTCCGCCGTTTTGCTCAGAATCCGTTCAACGCCTCCTGCTATAGTTACCTTGTAAGCCATTGACATTGTTCGACAGGGGGATGGAAGGTTTTATGAAGATCAATCAAACAGTAAGCAGGGTCCTGCATGTCATGCTCGCTATTGCACTCGTGCTGCCCGGCCTGATCTGGATGCAGGGAACAGCGCGCGCATCCGGCACAACTTGGCGTGATATTACGTCAAATGCCGACGCCAATCCCAGAAGCTTGGCTCAAGCCAACGGCAAGCTGTATCTGCTTTA
Source organism: Paenibacillus athensensis (assembly GCF_004514475.2). Classification (GTDB taxonomy): domain Bacteria; phylum Bacillota; class Bacilli; order Paenibacillales; family NBRC-103111; genus Paenibacillus_AL; species Paenibacillus_AL athensensis. The sequence goes on from NZ_MYFO02000005.1 coordinate 154,578, forward strand.
CAGCACCGGCAAAAAAATTCTGCAAAGAGGTCCAAGCGACAGCAATTGGTCCAAGCTGGCCGATCTTCCGGCCAATCAGTTCACGGCACCGATCGAGCTGGAGTTTCATGGCAACGATATGTACATTATCGACCAAGGCGATGTAAATGCGCATCCGCTGATCCCCTCCAAGCTGATGAAAAGCAGCGACAACGGCCAAACGTGGACCGCGGTAACGGAGCCTGCAGGCGGTTTTAACACGATCAACGGCACGTCGCTCCATACGCTTTTTTTCGACAACAACGACAATTTGTACGTTGCGGACTACATGAACATATACAAGCTGGATACAAACGGAAATTGGAGCAAAATCGACCCGTATCCCGAGGATTCAAATTATACTTACCGCTTCGCGAACGCATCGACCGACGGAACCGGCAAGCTCTACAGCGTGATAACCAAAATTTATAAAATGATGCCGACGTCCGGCCAAACAGCCGCCATCTACAGCTACGACGGCACGTCCTGGACGCTGGTCAATGCGCCCCTTCCGGGCAGCAACATGATTCTGAGCCACGATGCCAGCGGCAATCTGTATGTCCGCCAGGGCCCCTATAACTTTTTCCTGACGCCCCATAAGAATATTTACTCCTTTAACGGAGCTGCAATAGATTTGGAAGCCTACACTGACACCTTCTGGTGGACAAGCGCCGGCATGGTGTTCGACGGCAGCTACTACTATATTGCCGATACCAATACGGACGGCAAAATTCAAACGACGAATCCGACGTTCGGCGACGTCAAGCCTTCACCCACGCTAACTGCTGATACAACCGATAACGATACGGCCCACGCGCTGGAGCTGACATTTACGGACGACGCCGACTGGCGTGCCGCCGTTACCGACGTTTCGATCAAGCGAAACGGCACGGTCACCAGCTCCGTCTATGCGATGCAAGCCGGCGTATTGACGTTGACCGGCATTACAGTTCCCGGCGATTACTACGTCCAGATCAAAGCGAGCGGATATGCAGACGCAACCGTCAACCAGCACGTAGACCTGACGCCATCCGTATGGTATGACATCACCTCCGACCTCGGCTTGCAGGCCCCGATTCTGACCGTGAACGATGCGGTTTACGCCATGCAGGCGGCTGGCACAGGTTTCAGCTACCGCTTCCCTGCGGATATCGGTTGGAGCACGCAGGAGTGGCCGCAGGGACGGTTTGTTTTCCCGTATTCGTTCATAACCCGTGGCAGCAACTGGTACGTCACTGATTTTAACGGCGTACGAAGAATCAATATCAGCAATGATCGCGGAGCAACCTGGACCTCTTACGACATGCCGCAAAATCTCTCCACAACGGGAATTTTGACAGCTTCTACAGTCAGCCCGACGGGAGCGATCTATCTGTTTGACGGCAAGAACGTAACCAAGCTTAGCGAAAATCACAACTGGTCGCAAATTCCGGTCTTCCCGGATGACAACGGCTACAAATTTAATTACACGGGCATTGCCGTGGACAGCTCCGGCCAACTGTTTGCCAACATCGGCAAATCCAATCCGTTGCTGCCGCTAAATAACTCCGCCAAGCTGTACAAATACGATGAAATCAACGAACAGTGGGTATTCGTAGCCGACAGCCCGAATGCCATGATGCAGCTTTACAGCGATGCGGACGGCGGTATGCACGCCGCGCCGATGATGGCAGCTTTCGGCGAAACGCCGCCTCTTTTTGCCTACAAAATTGATGAAACCGGCTTTACGCAAACAGCGACCTTGGACAATCTGGAACAGGTCCGCTACGGCCTGGCCTATGAAGACGGGTACTACTATACGGTCGACGCGAACTTCACCACCATCCGGACAACCAATCCGAACTTCTCGACCGGACTCGACGCTCCAGCCCTGACTGCAGACACGTCGGACAATGACGATCTGCATCCGCTGGCGCTGACGTTCACCGACGATGTCGCCTGGCGCTCCCAGATCACAGCCGTAACGATCAAAAAAGACGGCTCCGTCATATCGGCGAACTATCAAATGACGCCAGGCGCGCTGCAAATTTTGCAGCCACTGCCGGCGGGCACCTATACGATTGAAATCACATCCACCGGCTACAAAAAAGTGTCCGTGCAGCAAACCGTGCTTATTACTTCGCCTGCACTGATTGCGGACCGATCGCAAAACGATACGAAGCATAATCTCGACATGACGTTTACCGACAATACCGCTTGGCGCGCTGCCGTAACGGCTGTGGAATACAATGGAACGGTCGCAGACAGCAGCATGTACGAGCTGACAGCGGGCAAGCTGACTTTCTTCGCCGGCAAGCTGCCGGTCGGCACGCACCAAATTGTGGTGAAAGCCACAGGTTATCCTGACGCTACGGTTACACAGGCCGTAATCCGGCCAAGCACATCGTCACCGGCTGCGACCAGCAACAACCAGGAGATCATCAAGATCGACGTGCGCGGCGGCTCCAAAAGCGGCAACCTGGTGTCGCAAGCCGAAATTATCCGCACCACCGATGATAAAGGCAAGAAAAACGATCAAGTCAGCCTGACCTCCGAGCTCGCGGCCAAGGCGGTCGCTGCGATGGGCTCGACAGGCTCCGGACAAGCCGTGATCGTCGTCCCTGACGACAAGGACGAAGTCGCCTCCACGCAAGTAGCGCTGCCTCATGACGCGCTGCAAAAGCTAAGCGACGCCGGTATCGGCTTGACGATTGAAACACGCGGTGCGAAGATCGAAATTCCGGTAACTTCGCTAATGGCAGCAAGCGACGATCTGATCTTCCACCTCGTTCCGCTCAAGGAATCCTCGGAGCAGCAGGAGGTTGCCGAACGGGCCAAAGCCAACAGCAATTCTTCGCTGAAGCCAGCGACCGTCATCGGCAGACCGATGGCAATTGAAACGAATCTGCAATCGCATCCGGTTACGTTGACACTGCCGCTCGGTACTTATCCGGCTGAACGCATCGCCGGCCTGCACATCTATATTGAGCACAGCGACGGGACGAAAGAATGGCTTCAGGGCGAAGCAGCCACTGATGACAACGGCGCTTCCGCCATCCGGTTTACAGTGAGCAAATTCAGTACGTTCACCGTGATCGAATCCGAGGATGCCGCTGTGCAGCAGCAAGCTTATATTGTCGGCTACGAGGATGGTTCTTTCCGTCCGGAGCAAGCCGTTACCCGCGGGCAGCTCGCAGCCATGCTGTCCAGATTGTACGGAAGCACAGCAGTTGATACGTCCGGCGTGCCGGCCTATACCGATCAGACCAGTTTCCCTGCATGGGCTTCGGACGCGATCCGCCAAGTGACCGCACTCGGCTTGATGGACGGCTACGAAGACGGCGCCTTCAAGCCCGAACGCGCCGTGACGCGGGCCGAAGCGGCGACCATTGCCGTTCGGGCCGCCAAGCTGAATGCAGCCACGCAACAGGCGACAGGCTTCAGCGATACGGCCGGCCACTGGGCCGCAGCGCAAATCGACGTTGCCGCAGCCGCAGGGCTTGTAGACGGCTACAGCGACGGACGCTTCCAGCCTGACCGCACGCTGAATCGCGCCGAAGCGGTCACCCTGCTCAACCGGGTAACCGGGCGCGCTGCGTTGAACGATCAGCTGCCGCGTTGGTCGGACGTGCCGACCGCGCACTGGGCGTTTGGCGCCATCCAGGCAGCCAGCTTGAACGGGGAACAGTAATCGCTTTTTGCAAGCAATGATGTATGAAAATGGCCTTGGCCGGGATATCCCGGTCAGGGCTTTTTCGTCTTGATATTTCTCTCTTCGCGCCCATCTTTTTCCTGATATAATGAAAAGCAAAGCAGCTCTTGCGCTTTCGTTATCGAAAACTAGCAAGTCAGGAGGAATATCGACGCATGAAAGTCAAGCGAGTCGTATGCAATATCGAGACGCCGGAGCCTGCAGCGGCCAAGCGTTTTTATCACGACATTCTCGGTCTCGATTTGCGGATGGATCACGGCTGGATTGCCACTTATGGCGCGCCGGAGCTGATGGAGATTCAAGTCAGCTTCGCCTCGGGGGGTGGCTCGGACACGCCTGTACCCGCTTTATCGGTCGAAGTCGACGATTTGGCTGCCGCGCTGGAGCGGGTTCACCGCGCAGGTATTCCTGTGGAATACGGGCCTGTGGACGAGCCTTGGGGCGTACGGCGTTTTTTTGTCCGCGATCCGTTCGGCAAGCTGATTAATATTCTCAGTCATTTGTAAGGTACGGCGCTGCTTGGCAAACGCATCAAGTATGATGTTTAGCTTGCGGGAACAAGGATTTTTGCAGTGATCCAAAGAATGGATTAACATGACTATTTTCAAAGGGAGCGATCTTTATGTTCTTGTCGGATCGGATTCGTCGAAACGCGATGGTTTTGTTCAGCCTGACGGCTTTGCTGCTGGTCAGCATGCCGGGCCTCGTCCAAGCCCAAGGGTCTGATAATCTGGCCTTGAATCCCGGAGGAAGCGGCTTTCCCGAGTTGTCGGCCTCCTACACATGCGGCTGCGACAGTGTGTGGAGTACAGTGAACGGCATTTACTCCTACACGGATAATCCGCGCGACCGCTGGACGAATTATGGATCGCCGAATGCCAGCGATTGGATTGCTGTTGATTTTGGAGCGCCCCAATCGTTCAATCAGGTCAATATCTACGTGTTCGACGACGGCGGCGGTGTCCGGCCTCCGGCCAGCTACGAGGTGCAAACGTGGGATGGCAGCGATTGGACGCCTGTCCAGAACGCGGTAAAAACGCCTGCGACGCCCGGGGCCGCATTGAATACGGCTAATTTTGACCCGGTGACGGCGACGAAGATGCGCGTCGTGTTCACCAATGGCGCTGCCTATAGCGGCGTCGTGGAGCTGGAGGTTCTTGACGCCGGACAGCTCTCCTATGCCGATGTGGCCGCCATATCCGCCTTCGGCAACGCGGCGGGCGATCAGATCACGCTCAAGCTCGATACGCCGATGAAGCCGTACAGCGTGCCGGATGCAAGCTTGTTCGAATTGATGCTGCCCGATCAGCCGCCTGTTACCGCAACCGAAGCGGTATATGACGAAGCCGATCCAGAAGGACGAACCGTGCTTCTACGCTTCCCTTCCCCGGTTCTGGACGGGCAGCCGCTGGCTTCGGTATCCATACAGGCCGGGGCTCTGCAGTTGGACGACGGGGCCTGGAATCATCCTCTGGGGCCGATTGGCGTGCTGACCTTCCATACGCTGGATCAGACAGGCGATGCCAGATATGCGATTGACGATATCGTGCGCTTAATCGGCGACAACGGTGTACAGCCGGACGTCAACGCCGATGCGATGTTTGATCAGACGGATATCCGTCTGCTGCTGGAGCAGCTACAGCCGCTGCCGAACGTGCCGGACACGGATTAGGGCGTTTTATCCAAAGGAGGTTTTTTGTCTGTTTTTAATTTCGCTTCACTACAAGCAGCCGCTGGAGGAGGTCGAGCGTCATCTGGACGCGCACATTGCCTTTCTGGAGCGGTACTATGCCTCCGGCCATTTCCTCTGCTCCGGCCGCAAGCAGCCGCGCACCGGCGGGGTAATTCTTATGCGGGCCTCAGGGCTTGAAGAAGCGGAGCGGATTATGGCCGAGGATCCTTTTTATACCCATAAGATTGCCGAATACCAGCTTACGGAGTTTATCCCCAGCAAATGCGCTCCCGGTCTCGAAGCCTGGTTTCTGGCAGACAACGGCCATGCGTCCTAGTATTCCCTACCGCGGGTTGTCGCTGGCTGTCGTGCTGCATGTTACTCTAACTCCGGCCCTGCTAAACTCAACCTATTACTTTCTGAACGGTGCCGATACTGCGCCTGGCGACGCTTCCCTCGCGACCGGCCTGATTTGGGAGCTGCTCGGTCTGGGCCTCCTGGCGTTTACCTTGCGCAAACAAGGTCGCTCGTTGAAGCAAATCGGCTTTACATGGAGCAAAAGCGATCCGTTGCATGCTTTGCTGATCTATGGCGCTTATTATGTCGTAACGCTCGCTATTACTTACGTCAGTCCACAGCTGCTGCACGCCGCCCCGCAAAATGCGGAAATATTCGCATCGAAGATTACGGTCGTATATGGGCTCTACATGCTGGTCAATCCGTTTTTCGAGGAACTGCTCGTTCGCGCTTATGCCATCGTCGAATTTCGTTATTTTTTCAAAAAAGAAGAGCTTGCCGTTCTCGCCAGCACGCTGATACAAACCTCCTATCATCTGTATCAAGGTGTTCTTTCGGCGCTGATGCTGGGGCTGCTGTTCTTTCTTTTTTCGATTTATTTTGCCAAAACACAGCGGATTGTGCCCGTCATTCTTGTTCATCTGTTTCTCGACATTAGCGGGATGCTATACTACGGACAATGAACGCAACGAATCGCCGGCCCGGTCACGCTTTTGCTGCACAAAAAGGTCGCCCTCTCGCAGTTTCAATGAACTGTGAGGGGCGACCTTTGTCGTGCCTTCAGGTAATTAGATCAGATCGGATTTTTGCAGCAAACGCTGCACCAGCGCCGCCACTTCGGCTCTGGAAACGAACGCCTTCGGCGCCAGCTCCGTGTCGCTGCGGCCGGATACGATGCCTGCCTGCAGACACTCGGCAATGCCGGAAGCGGCCCATGCTGCTGCCTGATCAGCATCCTGATAGCCGTTCAGCAGACTTGTCGATGCTTGCTCGCTTGAGATGCCGGCCAGCTTCATCGCTTTGGAGATGATCGTCATAGCCTGCTCGCGGGTAATCGCGTCCATCGGACGGAAGGTGCCGTCTTCAAAACCGCTGATCAGGTCGTACGCATAAGCGGTCTGCACAGCGGAGTTGTACCAGTCGGCCGCGTGTACATCGGAGAATGGTGAAGCTGCGGCTTCCAGTTTCAGGCCAAGTCCCCGTACAACGATCGCTGCAAATTCAGCGCGCGTAATGTTTTGATCCGGGTTGAACAGGTCGTTGCCGATTCCGCTGATGACCAGACGCGAGCCCATATCGTTGACGGCTGCTTGGGACCAGTGCGACGCCACATCCTTGAATGCCACCGGATGCCAGACAACGGAATAGGTGCTATTGGTCAAGCTCTTGACTTTCGCCGCATAGCTGCCGTCCTCGTTCTTGATGATTTTGGTCGGTACGTGACGAACCGTACCATCCGGGTCAATGACGACGCCGGTCGTAATCCGCTGCGGGTCCACGCCGTCCGGCAGGGCAATGGTGCGCTCGACATACGTGTTAAATTGAGAAACATCGACTGATTTCCCAGCGTAGGTACCGCTGATGTTGAAATCAAGCGGCTGGGCAACCAGCGTCAACTGATTTTGCGATGCCGCATTGCGAACAACTTTGAGCGTTTCATCCACAGGCTTGGCGATTTCGATATGCACCTTGATATCTTGCAGATTAACATTGGTTCCAAGCTGCTGCGAAACGGCGCTAATGTTGATTTGTCCGGCAGGCAACGTATACACAGCCTGATCGGTTTTGATTTCAACAACCGCCTGCTTCTGCTCCATGTTCTTCACCATTTGTCCGTCCAACTCGCCGATGACGATGTCGGAGTTGCTAGTGACCGGAATCGTGACGACCGCATGCTGACCTTCTGCAGCAAGCTTTTCATCGAGCTTTTTTGGATCAAGTGTTACGACCGTTACGGTTTGATTGCCTTTTTTCTCCGTAGTGATCGTACCCGCATCCTGCGGTTTGCCGTTCACCAGCACTTGCGCGCTGTTTGGCGTACCTGTACCTGTGCCTGTTGCCGGTCCATTAGGTACAGTCGGATTTTTCGTAACAACTGTAATTTCATTGGAAGCTGCGCTATCGCCGCCGGGACCCACCGATTTGACGATAAAATAATACGGCGTGCCGTTCAGAAGGCCTTGCGCTGTGTAGCTGTACGTAGTGCCGGTAACTGTATCCAGCGCTGCTCCGTACGAACCGGAGGTCATGCTTTTGAAAATTTTGTAGCTTGTCGCTCCAGAAACGCCGGCCCATGTCAGATTCGCTCTGCCGCTGGCTGTCGTGCCCAGCTGGATGACCGGAGCGTCCGGAGCCGGAAGTGAAGAGTCGCTCACCGTGATCGTCAGCGTTTGCGTCGCTCCGGCGTTGAAGTTCAGCGTCAGCGTTACCGGACCATTCGTTTGCGCCGCCAGATAATCTTTGCTGATCGTGATCGTCGAGCCGACCAGCGTGTAGTCAGTTCCCGATACTAACGGCGTCACTCCGTTCACGATGCTGCTCAGCGTATTGCCGTTCAGCGTCACCGTTGTAGTCACATTCTGGTAGTGACCTGCAGACGTGTCGGCCGTGTTTTTATCAAACGTAGCCGTTGTTGGGCTAATTGTGCTATTGCTTGGCGTCGAATCGCTCACCGTAATCGTCAGCGTTTGCGTTGCTCCGGCGTTGAAGTTCAGCGTCAGCGTTACCGGACCGTTCGTTTGCGCGGCCAGATAATCTTTGCTGATCGTGATCGTCGAGCCGACCAACGTGTAATCAGTTCCCGATATTAACGGCGTCACTCCGTTCACGATGCTGCTCAGCGTATTGCCGTTCAGCGTCACCGTTGTAGTCACATTCTGGTAGTGACCTGCGGATGTGTCGGCCGTGTTTTTATCAAACGTAGCCGTTGTTGGGCTGATCGTGCTGTTGCTTGGCGTCGAATCGCTCACCGTGATCGTCAGCGTTTGCGTCGCTCCGGCGTTGAAGTTCAGCGTCAGCGTTACCGGACCATTCGCTTGCGCGGCCAGATACGCTTTGTCAATCGTGATCGTCGAGCCGACCAGCGTGTAGTCAGTTCCCGATATTAACGGCGTCACTCCGTTCACGATGCTGCTCAGCGTATTGCCGTTCAGCGTCACCGTTGTGATCACATTCTGGTAGTGACCTGCAGACGTATCGGCCGTGTTTTTATCAAACGTAGCCGTTGTTGGGCTGATCGTGCTGTTGCTTGGCGTCGAGTCGCTCACCGTAATCGTCAGCGTTTGCGTCGCTCCGGCGTTGAAGTTCAGCGTCAGCGTTACCGGACCATTCGCTTGCGCGGCCAGGTACGCTTTGTCAATCGTGATCGTCGAGCCGACCAGCGTGTAATCAGTTCCCGATATTAACGGTGTCACTCCGTTCACGATGCTGCTCAGCGTATTGCCGTTCAGCGTCACCGTTGTGATCACATTCTGGTAGTGACCTGCGGATGTATCGGCCGTGTTTTTATCAAACGTAGCCGTTGTTGGGCTGATCGTGCTGTTGCCCGGCGTCGAATCGCTCACCGTGATCGTCAGCGTTTGCGTCGCTCCGGCGCTGAAGTTCAGCGTCAGCGTTACCGGACCATTCGCTTGCGCGGCCAGATACGCTTTGTCAATCGTGATCGTCGAGCCGACCAGCGTGTAGTCAGTTCCCGATATTAACGGTGTCACTCCGTTCACGATGCTGCTCAGCGTATTGCCGTTCAGCGTCACCGTTGTGGTCACATTCTGGTAGTGACCTGCGGACGTATCGGCCGTGTTTTTATCAAACGTAGCCGTCGTTGGGCTAATTGTGCTATTGCTTGGCGTCGAATCGCTCACCGTGATCGTCAGCGTTTGCGTCGCCCCGGCGCTGAAGTTCAGCGTCAGCGTTACCGGACCATTCGCTTGCGCGGCCAGATACGCTTTGTCAATCGTGATCGTCGAGCCGACCAGCGTGTAGTCAGTTCCCGATATTAACGGCGTCACTCCGTTCACGATACTGCTCAGCGTATTGCCGTTCAGCGTCGCCGTTGTGGTCACATTCTGGTAGTGACCTGCGGACGTATCGGCCGTGTTTTTATCAAACGTAGCCGTTGTTGGGCTGATCGTGCTATTGCTTGGCGTCGAATCGCTCACCGTGATCGTCAGCGTTTGCGTCGCTCCGGCGTTGAAGTTCAGCGTCAGCGTTACCGGACCATTCGCTTGCGCAGCCAGATAATCTTTGCTGATCGTGATCGTCGAGCCGACCAACGTGTAATCAGTTCCCGATATTAACGGCGTCACTCCGTTCACGATGCTGCTCAGTGTATTGCCGTTCAGCGTCACCGTTGTGGTCACATTCTGGTAGTGACCTACGGACGTATCGGCCGTGTTTTTATCAAACGTAGCCGTTGTTGGGCTAATTGTGCTATTGCTTGGCGTCGAATCGCTCACCGTAATCGTCAGCGTTTGCGTCGCTCCGGCGCTGAAGTTCAGCGTCAGCGTTACGGGACCATTCGCTTGCGCAGCCAGATAATCTTTGCTGATCGTGATCGTCGAGCCGACCAACGTGTAGTCAGTTCCCGATATTAACGGCGTCACTCCGTTCACGATGCTGCTCAGCGTATTGCCGTTCAGCGTCACCGTTGTGGTCACATTCTGGTAGTGACCAGCAGACGTATCGGCCGTGTTTTTATCAAACGTAGCCGTTGTTGGGCTAATTGTGCTGTTGCTTGGCGTCGAATCGCTCACCGTAATCGTCAGCGTTTGCGTCGCTCCGGCGCTGAAGTTCAGCGTCAGCGTTACCGGACCATTCGCTTGCGCGGCCAGATACGCTTTGTCAATCGTGATCGTCGAGCCGACCAGCGTGTAGTCAGTTCCCGATATTAACGGCGTCACTCCGTTCACGATGCTGCTCAGCGTATTGCCGTTCAGCGTCGCCGTTGTGGTCACATTCTGGTAGTGACCTGCGGACGTGTCGGCCGTGTTTTTATCAAACGTAGCCGTTGTTGGACTAATTGTGCTGTTATCGAACGCTGAAGCTACCCCGTGCAAAACAAACAATTGGTTAAAGTCATCATAGATACCAATGTGATTTTCGTAGCCGCTAAATAAAATGGGAAAAAGGGTAACCGACCCGTCCTCAATAACTCCATTAAATGCAGAAATCGAGCTTCCGTCATTGGCAACCTCTGCCGCAGCTACGAACAAATTACTATCAATTCGATAAAACAGAAAATGGCTGGAAGCCGATTCAAGCAAACCACCCGTACCATCAGCCGCTTCATCATACGTAGGTATAACGGCAGTTCCCACAGCAGCACCGTTGGAATCAAACTCCTGAATCGTCAAATTGTCGCCGTCCACAAATAACGCGGCATAATTCCCGTCTGACAAGCCGATTACTTGAAGAGGCAACGAAATGTTAGCCATATTAGCCGAAGCATTCAGGTTAAATAAGCTCGTATGGATCGAGCCGTCGTTGTTATAGATGGTCGCGCGATCATATGAATATAAAGTCGTCGGACTCGCCGACTGATAATGCCGGGATACGACCATAAACGTCCCGTTATGATTTGTGCCAATGCTGTAAACGTTTGGCGCTCCTTCAGCCGGGTCGCGATTGTCGCTGATCGCGGTTTTCGCTACGATTGTGGAGCTGTCCGGATTCATGATACTCATGTAAAAGGCCGAATCGTCAGCCACAAACCACATGAACACCACGTTGCCGTTGGATAACTCCACCGGAGTAGTCTCTGTTGTCTTGTGAACCGCCCCATCGTCGTCAATCGCCGTGGCGGTTGTTTTTACTTGCAACGACGAATCCAGCACGATGAAAAAATTGCCGCTGCCCTCTTTTTCCCAAGTAATCAACGTATCTTGCGTGCCGCTGAGGTAAATCACCTTCATGGCATCAGGACTGCCCGCATCGGCGCCCATCTGACTGTCCAGAACTGCGCTGTCAACGTCTGCGCCGGTTTTATCTATAATCTGATACGTCGTATGTCCAGCATCCGAGTACAAATAGCCGGTTTTACCTCCTGGCAGCGAAACCGCGCTGTGAACTCCATAATTGAGCGGAACCTGGACCGCACTGTCAAAATCCACATCTCCTGAAGACGCATACGCCTCCTGAACAGCGGGAAGGAATGGAACCCATCCCGAAACGACGATGAGTAAGCTCATCCAAATCGTCAAGCTCCTCATCGCAAATGATTTTGCTTTCATTCTTTGCACCTCATCCTGCAAGTTTTTTGTATGTCGCACCTTATCTTACTTCGACAAATAGTGCCAAAGACCTGCAAATCATAAACTAACTTCCTTATCAAACTACTTGTAGGTTTTTCCAGCAGAAAAGGCTGCGAGAATTTTTCTTACAAAAGCTGCTCTTCAAAAAGCTTGTCATTCTTTTTGCATTTCTGTTATTATCAAATTGTTAATATCTAATTGTGTAAAAGGTGATAGCTATGACACTCCCCGTCCCTCGTGACCGTAACGGAATGAGCGAGGCCGAATTTCTTGCCCAATATGACGCTGCCCGCTACGCTCGTCCGTCGGTGGCCGTCGATATGGTTGTGCTGACCGTTGCCGATCAGGCCCAGCCCAACTACCGCAAGCTGCCTGCTAAAAAATTGCAACTGCTGCTCATCCGCCGCGGCGAGCATCCATATCTTGGCCAGTGGGCGCTGCCTGGCGGTTTCGTGTCCGTAGACGAAAGTCTGGATGAAGCTGCACGCCGCGAGCTGCACGACGAAACCGGCATTGCCGACATTTATCTCCAACCCCTCGCTGCATGGGGCGAGGTGGACCGCGATCCGCGCACCCGTGTCATCAGCTGCTCCTACCTGGCGCTGGTGGACAGCACGCAGCTTCCCCTGCAGGCCGGAACAGACGCCGCCGACGCCCAGTGGTTCCAGCTTAGCTGCACGCTCGTCGAGCAAACAACAACACAGCTGCCCACGGGCATGCAGACGAACCGTCTATATCTCATCGAGCTGACCGGCTCTGCGGAAGAGGCTTGTCCGCTCCCATTAACTGCGGAGGTCCGGCGAGTCGATACCGCCGAAGGCAAACGGCGCAGCAGCAAGCTTGTCATCGAAAGCTCCAACGGCTTGGCCTTTGATCACGCTAAAATAATCTACGCCGCCACAGAGCGGCTGAAACAGCAAATCGAGCATACCGACATCGCTTTTCAATTGATGCCTGAGCGCTTTACGTTATCCGCTCTGCAACAGGTATATGAAATTATCGGGGGTAAGGAGCTGCTCGCTGCCGCCTTCCGTCGAAAAATCGCTCCGCTGGTGGAAGAAACGGACGCCACTACTCGTGACGCTGGACACCGGCCGTCGCGACTGTATCGCTTTAATCCATTTGCCATACAAAAGGAATTCTTATGAAAAGAGTGAACCCGTCATGGAATCATTTACTTACTTTTGGCGGACGGAATCGCCGTTTTCCCAATGGCATCCTGCCGTATTCAAGCTTGAAGATCAGACCTTCAACTGCGCTGAGCAGTATATGATGTATGCCAAGGCCAATCTTTTTGGCGATAATGCCATTGCCGAACGCATTTTGCGCGCCCGCTCCCCGATTGAACAGAAAAAGCTGGGCCGCAGCGTAAGCGGCTTTCAACAGGATCTGTGGGCAAGCCGCTGCAAAGCCATTGTCTACACCGGCAACTATGCAAAATTTACGCAAAACGAGCATTTGCTGGCCGCTCTGTTAAGCACGCAAGGCACAACGCTTGTCGAGGCCAGCCCGGACGACCGGGTTTGGGGAGTCGGACTGAGCGAAGACGACCCGGCCATTTGCGATCGACGCACCTGGAAAGGGACGAATTGGCTCGGGGAAGTGTTGACCCAACTGCGTGAAGACCTGATAGCCAGACGTTGAAACGTTGGTTTCTCAGTCTGGAACTGTAATCAAAGGAGAGGATGAATATGCATCCCCAGCAGCAGCGCGGCATTCATGCCGCCATTGCCCAAGATACCATGAATAGGCTGGAGCAAGGCTTCTATATGAACAACGCTGGCATTTCCGTCAGCATCGCCGACGCACAGCAGCGCGCCGTGGCTGGCTCGAGGCTGTATCGTCCGGCCGAGCTCGACACCGTGCGCAGTGACGCTATCGCCGCACTAACAAACCGCGCCCCACAGATCGAGGTCACCGGCGAAACGACGCTCGAAGCCGCTTACCGTCGCATCGTCGTCGAAGCGGCCGGTTCCACAGCCTGCCTGAACTTCGCTTCTGCCAAAAATCCCGGCGGCGGCTTCCTCAGCGGCAGCCAAGCTCAAGAGGAAAGCCTGGCCCGCTCCTCCGGTCTCTATCCGTGCATCGCGCAGATGGAGGAAATGTACCGATATAACCGACGCTTGTCCACTTGTCTGTACAGCGACTATATGATTTATTCGCCGGATGTGCCTGTTTTCAAAAACGACCGCGGCGAGCCGCTGTCCGTTCCTTACGCCGTATCCTTCCTAACAGCTCCGGCTGTCAATGCCGGTGTCGTGCGCGAGCATCAGCCGGAGCTGGAAGCGCGCATTCACGCCGATATGCTCGAGCGAATCCGCAAGCTTCTGGCCGTGCTCTGGCAGCAGGGCGCAGACTCACTGATACTTGGCGCTTACGGCTGCGGCGTATTCCGCAATCGCCCAGCCGATGTCGCCGGCTACTTCCGGCAAGTGCTCCTTGACGAACGCTTTGGCTCCCTGTTCGGGAACATCGTTTTTGCCGTCTACGACAAGTCGCCTCAGCGCTCTACGCTGCATGCGTTCGAACGCGCCTTCGGCCTCGACGATGATCGGCGGGTTCACGCAGCGACTACGCCATAGACGCACAAACAGGCAACCGCATCCGGCTGCCTGTTTGTTTGCGCCTCGCTGCCTTGCCCCTGCAACAGCAAGAGCCTATACCTGCTCCTTGAGCAAAAATGCATTTCCGTCCTCGTCCCGGAACGTCGCATATAAGCCCCATTCGAGCTCCCGCGGCTCGCCTTCGAACTCTACGCCCCGCTCCTTCATTTGTGCATACGTCAAACGTATATCGCTGCAGGCAAATACAATCGACGGCTTCAGCTCGGCCCAGTTGCTCATCCGGCTTTTCGGATAGATCACCAATGCCGTCCCGGCACCCTGCGGCGCAACCTCCAACCAGCGCATCCCGGCTCCCAGCGGAATGTCGCTCACCAGCTTGAAGCCGACCTTTTCCGTCCAAAAAGCTTTGGCCCGCTGTTGGTCCTCCACATAAATGGCCACGGTAGCCATGTGTGCAATCACAGCTTCTCCTCCTTGTGCCTAACATGTACGTGCTTATACCACTATTATAGCGGTTTTATCCGCAGCGCGGTATGCGGCAGGGACGGCTTGGAGTTGCTCAAGGCGGGGCGCGGGCGAACAGCTGCCGCCACACAGACAAGAAGGCCCTCTTTCGGAAAGCTGAAAAAGCATCACGACTTTTTTTCGGAACGGGCTTTCGTCCATTCTTTGCGGGGGCATTCTTCATATGTTGTGGTATGGAAGGAGGGATTTACATGAGCTGTGGCTGCGAAGTGAAAGGTCCGTACACCAACACGGCGGTTATCCTCGTACTGTACATTTTGCTCGTTATCGTGCTGAGCACATTCGGCTTCGGCCTGTAAGTCACGGTACGCGCGTGCGGCGCAATGCCAGGTAGGGCGGTCGGAGCTTGCGGGCTCCGGCCGTTTTTCGTTTCGTTCATTTTCGTGAAATGAGAATTTATAAAAACCCCTGTATGCGCTATAATGGTACCAAGAAGCCTTGGGGGGGCCTCTCACCTTACCTGGAAGGATGAAGATAACGAACATGAATATACCGATCTTGAGCATAGTCGTGCCTTGCTATAACGAAGAGGAGGTATTGCCGGAAACCGTTCACCAGCTCAGCCTTGTTTTATCGGGTCTGATTCAGGACAAGCTCGTGTCAGCCGACAGCAGCATCCTATTCGTTGACGACGGCAGCAGGGATAAGACTTGGGAATTAATAGAGCGCTTTCATCAATCAAACCGCTACGTCACCGGGCTGAAGCTCGCCCGCAACGCCGGACATCAGGCTGCTTTGCTGGCCGGGCTCATGCAGGCCAAAACGTATGCCGATTGCATCGTGTCGATCGACGCCGACCTGCAGGACGACGTAGAGGCCATTCGCGAATTTGTCGTCAAATTCCACGAAGGTTACGACATTGTGTATGGCGTGCGCCAAAGCCGGCAGACCGATACAGCGTTCAAGCGAATGACCGCGCAGGGCTTTTACAAGCTGATGACGCGCATGGGTGTCAAAATCCATTACAATCACGCCGATTTCCGCTTGATGAGCCGCCGCACGCTGGAGGAGATGGAGAAGTTTCAAGAGGTCAACCTGTTCCTGCGCGGCATTGTGCCGCTGCTCGGCTTTCCTTCGACCACAGTGTATTACGACCGTAAGGAACGCTTTGCGGGGGAATCGAAATATCCGCTCAAAAAAATGCTCGCTTTCGCCTTCGACGGAATTACGTCGTTCAGCGTCACACCGATTCGTTTTGTTACGCTGATGGGCTTCATTCTGTTCGCGCTCAGTCTCGTGGCAGCGTTGTATGCCCTGATCGGCAAGCTGCTTGGCGCAACCGTCACCGGCTGGACCTCGCTGATTGTCTCGGTCTGGTTTATTGGCGGCGTACAGTTGCTGGCGCTAGGTTTAATTGGCGAATATATTGGGAAAATTTATAAAGAAGTCAAGCGCAGACCGCTGTATGTGATCGAAAAAGAGGTGCTGACCGACGCGCTCCAGCTCGCAGCCGCAGATCGCCGTCCCGCGTCCGCTGGCGCGAGATAACCATGAGTACGCTGCGCAAGCTGGTCACGGGCAGCTTTGCCCGCTTTTTGCTCGTCGGAGTGTTCAACACGCTGGTCGGCCTGTCGGCCAGCTTTCTTTTTTTCAACGTCTTCGGGCTAGGCTATTGGGCTTCCACCTTTGCAGGCAACACGATTGGCGCTGTCGTCAGCTATGCGCTGAACCGCAGCTTCACATTCCGCTCAACGGCTAGCGTCGCCAGCAGCTGGTGGAGGTTTGCGCTCGTCATTCTAATTTGCTACGGCATCTCCTACGGCGCGGGCATGGTACTGGCGAAAGCCGCAGGCGCGCTGCTGCCCGACGTGAGCGCCAAGCTACTGCATAACGGCGCCATTCTCGTCGGCAACGGCCTGTACGTCATTTGCAACTACGTTGGCCACAAATATTTCACGTTCCGTCGCAAGGAGGAGCTGCCTGAACGGGGAGCTTAGCATGAAAAACAAAATGACCTGGGAATGGCTGCCGCTGACCGCTGCTGCCTTGATTCTGAGCTTTATGCTGCTGCTAAAGCCCATTGTCGGCGTGGCGGACAACGGCGATTTCCTGCGGATTATGGGCACGGCGGGCTTGGCCTATCCCGATCAGACGGAAGCCCGCGCCGACCAATATTTCGCCTTTATGCATCGGCAATTCGCCTTTACAGATTTGGGCGCAGGCGGCTACGTCTCAGCGGAGGTCGCGCTGGTGACGGCGGTATCGCTGATCGGACGGGCGCTAGGCAGCCAGCTGTTCGATATCCGCCTCCTCTCCGTTGTATACAGCATACTGCTGCTCACGGCGTTTGCCATGCTGCTGCGCCTGCGGCTGCTCGCTTCGCCAGCAGCCCGGCTCGCTTGCGCCGCTGTGTTTCTGTTGATGTTTCTGGACGTCGGCTACACCGCCTATTTTAACTCGCTGTTCGGCGAACCGATGTCGCTGGTCTTCCTGCTGCTGACGCTTGCCGCAGCGCTGCGGCTGGCCGAGCAGCGGCCGCCCCGGCTCGGCACGCTTGCCAGCTTTGCGGCGGCTGCCGTTTGCCTGACCGCAGCCAAGCTGCAGAATGCACCGGCCGGACTGCTGCTCGCCGGGCTGGCGCTGCGGCTGTTGCCGCTCTCCGCCGTGCCGGCATGGCGCCGCTGGAGCGCGGCCGTCCCGGCGTTGCTTGTTCTGACAGCCGGCATCATGTACCTCAAGGCGCCCGCCGAGCTGAAAACGATCAACCAGTATCAAGCCGTCTACTACGGAATCCTCAAGGATTCACCGACGCCCGGGCAGGATTTGCGCGAGCTGGGCCTGGATCCCAAGCTGGCCGTGCTGCAGAATACGAACTATTTTACGCCGGACACACCGATACCGCAGCAAAGCGCGGAGCTGATGCAATCGTTTTATCCGCATATCAGCCACGGCAAAATCGCCTGGTTTTACGCAACCCATCCGGCCCGTTTCCTGGACAAGCTGCAGGTGACCGCCACGAACGCCATGACGATCCGGCCCGGCTATCTCGGCAATTACGAAAAAGCCGAAGGCTTGGCGCGCGGACAGCTCTCCTCTTCGTTCGCCGTCTGGAGCGAGCTGAAGCGGCAGGTGCTGCCCCATTCGTTTGGCGCGCTGCTGATTTTTGGCGTGTTGTATATGCTGGTGCTGCTGGCCGTGCGCACAGGGGCCCGCTCGCGCAATGAAGCCGCCGTCTGCGATACGCTGCTGTGCGTCCCCTTGATCGCTGCTGCCGCCTTCGTTGTACCGCTGATTGGCGACGGCGAAGCCGATATGGAAAAGCATTTGTTCCTGTTCAACGTCTGCTACGACGTGATGGCGGCAGTCTCACTGATCTGGCTGGTCCATCAAGCTGTTAATTTATTACGCCGTCGGGCATTCTAAGCTCGAAGAGGTGATGCCGCATGGCAAGAAGAAGCCGAAGGGCTGCCGTTCCGGGAGCGGAAGGCAGTCTGAATCAGTTGAAGGCACAAGTGATGCGCGAGCAGGGCTATGAAGTCAATCCGGAAAGACCCGATCTGGTCAAATATGAAGTGGCCCGCTCGCGGGGCAT
The DNA here is from genome assembly GCF_004514475.2 of Paenibacillus athensensis. Classification (GTDB taxonomy): domain Bacteria; phylum Bacillota; class Bacilli; order Paenibacillales; family NBRC-103111; genus Paenibacillus_AL; species Paenibacillus_AL athensensis. The sequence continues at coordinate 173,125 of NZ_MYFO02000005.1, forward strand.
TCCGCTCCAGCCGGGGTACAACGGACAGCTGCGCGCCGAAGATGCCGGCAAGGTCGGCGGGCCAATTGGCGGAGCGATGGTTCGCGAGCTGGTCCGCATGGCGCAGCAGCAATTGGCCGAGCGCAACGGACAGCTGCCGCCGCCTAGATAATTCGGGACCGCTGCCATAATCGCGCGACAAGGCTCATAGGCTGTAAGGAAGCTAACTAATCCTTATCGTAAAGCAGGTGAAGCCGATGAAACCGCAAAGCCCGCGGGTCAAGCCTGACTGGAAGGGATTGCAGGCGCAAGCCGGCGACGTGCTGGGCGCGGATTTCTGGCAGGATATCGCTGCCGTGATTCCGGTGTCCGGGCCGCGGATCGACATGTTCGCCAATGCGTGCGAGCTGGTGATCGTGATTGAGCTGCCAGGCCTCACTTCACCCGAGCTGATCAAACTCGTCCAGCAGGAGCGCGAGCTGGTCGTTCGCGGCTCGATCGTCCGGCCTTACGGCGTAACCGACGAGCAGATGCTGCTCTCGGAGCGTTTCTTTGGCACGTTCGAGCGGCGCATCCAGCTGCCGCGCAACGCAGCCCCGCAAGCGATGCGGGCGCATTACGGCAACGGCCTGCTGATTATTCGCATGCCCGTGGCCGAAGAAGCGGCGGAAACGCCGGTACCGATTCATTTTCGCTGACGTCCGGCTGTTGCCGGGCGTTTATTTTTTACCGACGCGACGAAAGATTCCCTGATCCCCCCATATACTAATAAAGCGGGCTGCATCTTTGCGCTGCGCTCTGCAGCGATGAATCTGCCTGCGGCCATGCGTTGCGCCGGGCTGATTGGCTGCTAACTGCTTGCTTGTCCGATCCATCCGCTTACCCCTGAAAAACATTTAACGGAGGGAAATGCCTATGACGCGTATTCGGTTCCAATCGTTTCAAGTTGATTTGCTCGGCGATGCGTCGGCTATCAATAAAGGCAACAATCGTATTTTTGACCGTACGCATTCGGATAAATCCAATCAAGGGCTAGGCTCGGTTGAAGGGCGCGGCAATATCGTTGCCCGCGGCTATCAGGTCGTCGTCGACAACGATCAGTTCGACCTCGTACACCCGGATCGAAAGAAGTGAACTGCTATGGGGTTTTCGTTATGGTCGAAAAAAAACGCCGTGCAGCGCGTAGAGCCACGCCATGCGGCAAAAACAGATGCGGCGCGCAGCGGCGGTGGCGCGGGGCCGGGCGATTCTGCTGCTGTGCCTCGCGGGGCGCAGGCACCGGAGCCGGGCTGGGCTCGCGGCGGCGGTGGCGCGGGGTCGGGCGATTCTGGCGCGGAGCCTCGCGGGGCGCGGGCGCCGGAGCCGGGCTGGGGACGCGGCGGCGGTGGCGCGGGGGCGGGCGATTCCGCTGCTGTGCCTCGCGGGGCGCGGGCGCCGGAGCCGGGCTGGGGACGCAGTAGCAGTAGCGGTGGCGGTGCGGGATCGGGCGATTCTGGCGCGGAGCCTCGCGGGGCGCAGGCGCCGGAGCCGGGCTGGGCTCGCAGCGGCGGTGGGGGATCGGGCGATTCCGCTGCTGTGCCTCGCGGGGCGCGGGCACCGGAGCCGGGCTGGGGACGCAGCAGCGGCGGTGGCGCGGGGTCGGGCGATTCTGACGCAGAGCCTCGCGGGGCACGGGCGCCGGAGCCGGGCTGGGGACGCGGCGGCAGCGGCGGCGAGACCGGACCAAGCGCGACGTTCAGCAGCAAACGGGCAGTGGGCTTGGGCGGCGGCTCCAGCGGATCAGCAAGCTCAGGCCCAAGCAGCGGCAGTCAGGCTGCATCCTCTGGCGGCACACACAGCCATAACCCCCCGAATGCCCCGTCGCCCCACGGCGCGGCAGCGCTGGACAAATTGGAAGCGCGGCTCAACAAGCTGGAGCGCCAGCTGTCCGAGCTGCTTACGCGCGCGCCGGAGCTGCACATCGAGGCGCTGCATATTCACCAGCCTGTGCTGGAGAATCTGACGTTCCGCCTCGACCGTCTCGACATTCGCGAGTTGAGCGGCGCGCTCAATCTCGGCAACAATTTCGGCGGCGGTCCCGCACCGCCGAAATCGGCCACCAGCGGCGCAAATGCCGCTGGTGCTGACGCCGGTATGGCTCCGGTCGTCGGGCCCAATGTTGGCCCGACGACCGTCGGCACCGGCGCGCCGCCGCGCGGCGGCGGCGAAGCGCCCTCGCGGAGCGCGGGCGCAGCTCCGGTCCCGTCCGACGACGGGACCGCGGCACCGGGCGGCGGGACGCCAGCCGCCCGCGAGCCGCGCGATGCGCCGTCAGGCCGCATCGCCGATCCGGCAGCGGCCGCTGCTTCGCACGCGGCCGAGCGCACACGGCCGCCACAGCCTGCGGCCGATCCTGCGGCGCCGATCCACGCGGCCGATCCCGTGCCGCCCGCCGGCTTCCGCCGCACCGGCAGCGGGCTTCGCTACACCATGAACGCCCCGCCTCGAAAGGAGGTGTAAGCGCGATGTCATCGTTCATGTCGCCCAACTTTTTTATCGGCTCAATTCGCATCGGTTCCGTGGAAAGTGCGTCCTGCATCAACATGGGCAATAACTGGCCCACCGCTTTCGAAAGCAATCAAAAAACGGTGCAAGGCTTCGGCTCCGTCGCCGGAGACAACAACCAGCTGACCGGGACGCGCGCTTTTTTGAATGATGCCGACTTTCTCGATATGCTGAACCTGAGCGATTTCGAAATTCCCGACTGGCTGCAGCAGATCATTGCCAATGCCGCGGCGCAAAGCGGCGTGCCCCCCGCTCCCTCGGTCGAAGGCGCAAACGGCGAACCGTCCGCCCCCACTTCCGAAGGCGACTAGCCCAAGACCGCTGAGCCGCGTTTCCTGTTGCTCTGCTGCCCCGCCTCTGCGGGTACCCTTCGCACGCACAGCCCACCGTTTTCACAACCGCATTACATGAACGCCCCTCACCCGGCATCGCAGGCTGCAGGCCGGAGCGCCAACAGCTCCGAGCAGCTTCCTACAATGGCATCGGCTGGACAGTAGCCTAGCACGTTCTCACCTGTAATCGCCCGGCAGCCGCCCGTCGCGCCGCCTATTTTAACGGTCCACAATAAAGTCACCGCCGCTGATCGGCGAATCAATCGCATCATTGTCATAAATGACATTGATGTTGCTGACCACATGGTTCTCCTCGCCGGATACCGAGCCGAGACCAAAATTATTTTTGCTGTGCGTCGACCAATTCCATTGTGTATTTGTACCGACAAACACCCCGGATGCTGAAGTAATATCGTTCACCTGAATCCGGTCAAAATGAATCACCAGCTCGCCGCCGCCATCCACTAGTCGTTGTTCCATCGTCTACACCTGATTGTTGACGGCCGGTTTAAAGTCCTGATCGTTAATCGGCGCATCGATAAAGTCATTATCGTAAATCACATTCGCCACATTGGCCGTGAACGCTGCGCCGATATTTTCGCCGTAGCCGTAGTTGTTCTTGCTGTGGGAGTCCCAGCTGGATTGCGCATTCTCCCCGATTCCGACAGTGGCGTTCGTATTCAAATTGTTCACATTGATCATGTTAAAAACGATTGAAGTCGGCATAGCTCACTCCTCACTCCTGCCCCGCGCCATACGTACGGCCACCTGCCTTCACGTCAGGGCAAGCGTAGTCAAAGCATGTGTAGTAGCCTATGCAAACAGCCGCAGATCGGTGCCCCGTTGCAAAGAAAAAGAGACCCCGCCCTCTCAGGCAAGATCCCTCTTCCATTTCCGCGGTTACCACCAGAATCCAGGGCCCGCTCCGTAGCCAATACCGCCACCGAAGCCGCCTCCATAACCAAATCCGCCACCGTAGCCATAAGGACCGTAGGCATAAGGCGCCGTTCCGATCGCCAGCAAGTCGAACAAAACCAGCGGAATGATCGCTTTGGTCTGCACGTTTTTCCCTTTTTTCGGTGCGAGAATCAGTGTATCTCCTTTAATTCGAACGAGCTTGCCGGAAACGGTCGAGCCGTCCTTTTTCAGCGCTACCACCTGTCGACCAACGAGCTTTTTCACATCTGCTTTCGTGATCAGGGAAGACACAAGCTTCCACCTCCTTTGAGTTTCAGCAAGGATACATTGCTCTACACTATACGCCGTATTTCCTGCTGACGCTTGGACCTTCGCCCGACCCTCGCGCAAATCAGGCGCGTTCGCGGTCTGGTTGCAGTCAGGACCATCAGACCGGCCTGCTTTCGTCCTTATGTCTAAAATTACCGCATCACCTGTTTAAAATGAGGTATCCTTTCTTTGACGTTTGCATCACCGAAAGCGAGTAACTCTGCTGATTTCGGCGCCTTAACTCTGGATATATGAATACCATTCAGACAATTTTCACACCAAATACTCAAAAATCCAATTCTGGATGACGGATCTCCAACATATTGAAAATCAATCTTATCGCTTTCACATTCTGGACAATAACGAATAGGATTGGGATCTGGATTACCGGATAAATCAACAGTTAGCTTTAACCAAGCAGGGAAATCACCCATATTTTCCACCTCACTTTGTTGGAATTGCATCCTAACAAAAATTAGGTTAATCGTTGGAAGTGACCACATTCAATCTGATTCGCGTATTTCTTCAATTCGTTTCATAACCGTCTTATCGTTTATGAGTGACTTTTTATCAGCATTACGATTCAAAAGTTGTTTTTTCGGGAAACTGTCCATTTTCATTATACAGGCATCTTGCTAATCTCTGAGCCGCTCTATTGAAATAAAATTTTGAATCGTTGTGAGCGTTCTCAACTGGCTCAATTTCCTGTATAGTTTCTTCCTGTTTATTTAGTTCAATTTTTCCCATCGCTTGTTCATTTGGGCCAAAACGATAAATAACCTTTTCATCGTCTTCATACTCTTTTAGCAATAATACAAAAGAAGCCACTGAAATCCCTCCTAAGGTCTCCCACCCTGCCCGAATTTTCAGACGCAGAATGTGCCGTCTCATAGTTCGTTTTGAAAATCCCCTCAAATTTGGATTCGAATATCTCATGATTCAAATCAGGCGCGTTCGCCTTTGGTCGTAGTTAGGATCATCAGATCGGCCAGACCTCTGTCCCCAAAAACAAATAGCTTTGCTGATTCAGGCACCCTAGCTCTGGATATATGAATACCATTCAGACAATTTTCATACCAAATACTCAAAAATCCAATCCTTGATCCTGGTTCTCCCACATATTGAAAATCGATCTTTTCACTTTCACATTCGGGGCAACGATGAATATGATTGGAATCTGCATTGCCGGAGAAATCCTCAGAAAATTCTGCTAGCAGCAATGCCATTAAAATCGTAGTCACCTTTTTACAACCAGCTTCACTAGAACCAACTAAACTGTGCCCATCAAATTCAAAGGAATATCATTTACCCTAACAAAAATCAGGTCAATCATGGTAGAAACTGACCATAATCAACCTGATTCGCGTAACGGAAAGGCGAAAAACTTTACAGCGCTATTTAATCCTATTAATCCGACAGCTTCGCAATAAAATCCTCAAATATCTTTCGTGTTGCCACACCACACCGTGGTAGTATTTCTTCAATTCGTTTCATAATTGACTTATCGCTTGAGAGTAACTCTCTATTATGTGAACTAACCATTACTCTCAATGAATCAACACACGTTGTAAATAATTCTTCATCGGCAACAGTCGATAATAAAAGTAAACTTTCTATTACCGCCTTATCATTCATATCACTGTCAACACAATACGCGTATCGAACTTGCCAGTCAATCGGCTTTAAAAGAACACAATGTAATAATTGTTCCCAATCTCTCTCCTTAAATTCTTCCAGAATCTCTCTGGCAATTGAAAATCCTTCATCATACCAGTAATCTACTGTAAATTCACCAGATAAATAATCATCGAACTCTTCAAACATTTCAACATCCTCCCTGAAATGAAATCCAGTACAAAATCTGTCTGTAATCAATGGAATCCGGGTAGTAGTGCTGTTGCTCCTCCACCTGTTGGATAACCGCTAATTACATGATCACCAATTTTAATAACTTCAATCTGTACTCCATCAAGAATGCCCCTGTGTAATGTGGCGCCATCCCTTATTCGTTGACCAATCATTGGCGTATCGCCTATTTGGGCAATATGATCAAGAATCTTTTTATCGGGCCATGATTCAGGGAATATCGTACTTGTCTTAATTTTAGAAAGATTGCCATCTGGAAATTGTGTTGTAAATTTTACTTTCTTTGTTCCGTCAGTGTTTATTGATACCACTTCTACGGCATAATTGGGATGAGTATTTGTGATCTCCGGTGAATGCCCGCCAATCAATTCGTTTTTAGCAAGATCTTTGCGTTGACCTAATAGGATTTTTTCTTTCATCTCATCGCTGATTACCGTTTTATAAGAACTCCCCACACTCTCCCCAACCCGCGCCCCATCCTTCACCGCTTCCTCTGCGCCAACAACCGCTTTAACCCCTTTACTGATGCCTTTGGCAATCGGCTTGGCGACCGCGGGGGCGATCAGTGCCGCTCCGGCCAAACCGTAGTCCCAGCCGCCGAGCTCGCGGCCTGTCACCGAGTCCTTGCCTGTGGAGAGGTCAACAACGGCTTTGATCGAGCCGACGATCGGTGTCAGATCGAGCACCAGCGATTCCCAGGCCCGCGCCTTTTCGCGAGATTCCTCCTCGACCACCTTGCGGCCGATCACATATCCGGTCATCGCCTCCAGGTTCTGCGGGTCCAGCGGCTGGAACGTTCGCGGATCGTAGCCCATCTGCATGACATACAGGAAAAACGGCGTGTAGTCCACAGGCATCATCAGCAAAATATCGCCGGGCAGGTAGTTGCCTCCTTGCCGATTGTACACAGCGACCAACTCCTGCAGCCTGTCAAAATCCATCAGCGTCCGATTACCCTGTCCGTCGATATAATACACCGTATGGCTGCCCGGATGCTCCCGCTCGTAGCCGCCAACCATCGCCTTGAATGCTTGCGGGTTGCGCTCGGTCAGCTCCGTCGATTCCTCCGCCGTGCGGTAGGCCCGCTGCTGTGCCGCCTGATCGATGCTCGCCCGCAGCTGATCGCGCAAATTCGCCGGCACCTGGTCCCAATGAAGACCCGGAATGTTGTATTTTTGCTGCTCGGCGTTGGCGATACTGTCCAGCAATTGCTGTTTCATATTGTCCGGCACTTTGGACCAGATCAGGCCCGGAATGTCCGGATAAGAAGACGGCAGCGACTGCCGCTCCAGCATATGTCGCGCTTGGCTGGCCAAACCGTCCTCCATCCGCTGATAACGGTCCATCGCTTCCTGCATACAAGCATACAGGCTGGCCAGCCGCTGCTGCAAGCCGTCCACGTCGCGTTGCGCTTTATTGAGCCGCCCAGAAATGCCCCGACGCGCCGAGATGCCGACCTCCAGCCCATAGACCAATAGCCCCGCACCGCTGCGAACTTCATTCATACATCCCTGCTGCCGGCCTGCATCCTGCGTCAAGCTACGAATCACGTCAATGTCTACCTTCAGCTCACGAATAACTCCACCTTCGTTTCAATTATATATTACGATATTGTAAAATATATTCAACATTTAGAACTAGTTTCCTGCAAGAAAGTCGCAACAAAAAAACAACCTCTCTCTCCGCCAAGCAGCAGATGAAGATGAGGTTGTTCCCAAGGATTCCACCGTACTAACACCAGCAGACGTCCTCCTTATGGCGTTGCTTACGCCTTGCGCAGCTTGCCCAGCTCGGAGGTAATTGCGTCAATTTCGCTAATGCTGAATTTGTCCTTGCTGGCGACCATTTCGTACAAATCCTTTAAATCCTCGTAAGCCTCCGGCTTCAGATTCGCGCCTTTGATCGAACCGCCCGTGGCCATACGCAGCTTTTTCTTGATTTCCTCAAACATAAATTCAATGTTCTCTTCGGAAAATTGGGATAAATCCATCGCTTCCGTTCATCCTTTCCTTTGGCGCAGCCTGCCCTTATTGTAGCATTGACACGTGCGCTCCGCAAAAAAACAGCCGACCTACAGCGATACCGCTGCCGGTCCCGTCCCGGAAACCAACGGCGGACGCGGCGAATCCGCTGCCGTCAGCCCCAGACTGCGGCAAATCAGCCGCACATGCTCCTCGGCGAGCTTCCGCACCTCTTCATAGCTGATTTTGAAATGAATCGAATACGAAATAAAGCCGTGCAGCGACATAAATACGTTCCAAGGCAGCATATATTTGTTCTCAGCCAGCTCCTCCTGATCCTTGAGCACGCATTTAAGCACAGCCGCGAACAAATCGAGACATTGCGCCTGCTCGGTCCGCGAATAGCGCAGCAGCTCCGGCTCCTGAATCATGAACATCATCTCGTAATGATTCGGATTGTTCAGCCCGAACCAGATGAACTCCAGCATCAGCTTTTGCAGCAGATTGACGCTATATTGCTCCTCACGCTGGACCATTTCGCGCTGTCGTTTGAGCAGGATGCTGAAATCATCCTTGATCAGCGCATAGAACAGCTCCGCTTTTTCCTTAAAATGATAATACAGCGCTCCGTGACTGTATCCCATCGCCTTGGCAATGCTCCGCATCGTCAAAGAACGGTAGCCATGCTGGTAAAACAGCTCCCGCGATTCCTCCAGAATGCGTTCCCGGCTCAGCTCCTGCGCAACCGCTTTTCTTGCCATACGATCCCTCCGTCTTTATCGTGATGTAGATGCACAGCCTCGGCCCTGTCACGGCAGCTCCTTATGCGCCAGATAGGCGTCTTCGCCAATGGTAAGCTCCGCTTGCCCCTGCGTCAAATCCGTCAGCCACACCGTCAGCGCATCCGCTTCCTCGGACAAAGGCAGACATTCGACGCAAACCTTGTCCGTAAAGCTGGTTTCGCCAAGCAGCAAACCGCGGCCGCGAAGCTCATTTTCCAGCTTGCCGTACCACGTATAGTCCACCTCGACGAGAATCCGGCGGTGGCTGACCATATAAACCGGCTGCGCTGCTTCGATGCCGGTAACCGCCCCGTCGGTATACGCACGGATCAGCCCGCCCGCTCCCAGCATGATCCCGCCAAAATAACGGGTGACGACCACAGCGACATTTTTCAGCCCCTGATGCTTAATCACTTCCAAAATCGGCTTGCCGGCCGTACCGCTCGGCTCTCCGTCGTCCGACTGCTTCTGGATCTGATCGCGCTCGCCGATCACATAAGCGGAGCAGTTGTGCGTGGCTGTCCCGTGCTGCTTTTTGATCTCGCCAATAAAGCGCAACGCTTCTTCCTCGCTGGCGACCGGCCGGGCATGTCCGATGAAACGCGACCGTTTGATCACGATTTCCGCTGCTCCATACGCTTGAACCGTTTTATAAGCTGGCATATCCAATCCTTGTCTCCATGTTTTCTTCATTCTATCGTACTTTGGAACGCTTCCACAATATCATTCCCACACTTCCTAGACATTTCTTGGGAAAAAATCAAAATTCGCGACCGCTGCCGCACGAGCGCGCCCTTCTGATCGGAGCGGCCCGCACCGCCGCCCAAGCGCAAAAAAGCCTACCCCCAGGTAGGCTCAATCGCAAAGCGTCTATTGCTGCAAGCGGGCTTCCAGCTCCGCTTTTTCCTTCTCGTAGCCCGGTTTGCCAAGCAGCGCGAACATGTTGCGCTTATAGGCTTCTACACCCGGCTGATCGAACGGATTCACGCCCAGCAGGTAGCCGCTGATGCCGCAGGCTTTTTCGAAAAAATACACCATATAGCCGAACGTGTACGGCGTCATATCGGCCAGTGTCACGATCAGGTTCGGCACGCCGCCGTCGGAATGCGCAAGCATCGTGCCTTCGAACGCCTTCTTGTTGACGAAATCCATCGTCTGGCCGGACAGGAAGTTCAAGCCGTCCAGATCGTCGGCATCGGTGCCAATCGTAATTTGCTCAGGCACCTGCTCGACTTGAATGACCGTTTCGAACAAAATGCGGTTGCCTTCCTGCACGAATTGGCCCATCGAATGCAGATCGGTGGAGAAATCGACGGAGGCCGGATAGATGCCCTTGCCGTCCTTGCCTTCGCTTTCGCCGAACAGCTGCTTCCACCACTCGGATACAAAATGCAGCGACGGCTCGTAGTTGACGAGAATTTCGATCGTTTTGCCTTTGCGGTACAAGGCGTTGCGGACAGCCGCATATTGGTAGCTGGCGTTGTCAGCCAGGTTCGGGTTGCTGTAAGCCGTGCGCGCGTCGGCTGCGCCCTGCATCATCGCTTCGATGTCGATGCCGGCTGTGGCGATTGGCAGCAGACCTACCGCTGTCAGTACAGAATAGCGGCCGCCTACGTCGTCAGGAATGACGAACGACTCGTAGCCTTCCTCTGTCGCCAGCTTTTTCAAAGCGCCCTTGGCTTGGTCGGTCGTGGCGTAGATGCGCTTGCGCGCCGCTTCCTTGCCGTATTTCTTCTCCAGCAGCTCGCGGAAAATGCGGAACGCAATCGCCGGCTCCGTCGTCGTGCCCGATTTGGAAATGACGTTGACGGAGAAATTTTTCCCCTCCAGCAATTGCAGCAGATGCGTCACGTAGGTGGAGCTGATATTGTTGCCGACGAAATAAATTTCCGGCGTCTTGCGCTTGTCCTGAGGCAGCAAATTATAGAAAGAATGCGACAGCATCTCGATCGCCGCACGGGCGCCCAGATACGAGCCGCCGATGCCAATGACGACCAGCGCGTCGGAATCGGATTGAATTTGCTTGGCAGCCGCTTGAATGCGGGCGAACTCTTCACGGTCGTAATCGGCGGGCAGATCGACCCAACCTACGTAATCGGAGCCGGCTCCGGTCTTGTTGTGCAGCTGATCGTGAGCAAGCTTTACCTGCTCGGACAAATAGTCCACTTCATGCTGCGAAAAAAACGATAAAGCTTTGCTGTAATCAAACTTTAAGGTATGGCTCAACTTTCTCTCCTCCAACACTGTTTTTTCCCTTTTCCTAGCATACTTATTTGATCGCTTAATTGCAAGCGAAGTCTGACATTCACACGAAAGTTTCGACGTGATAGAATGGAAAGAGTTGAACCAAACTAATGCCGAGGTGATTGAATGAAACGCATCGCATTTATCGGGCTGGGCACGATGGGCAAGCCGATGGCCGCGAACCTGATTCACAAGGGCTACACCGTTACCGTATATAACCGCACAGTGGAAAAAACCGAAGAACTCGTCCGGCTGGGAGCCGATACCGCGCTCACACCGGCCGAAGCGGCGCACGGCGCCGATGTGCTGATTACGATGCTCAGCAACGATGAAGTACTGCTCGACACCTTCTACAGCGAGCATGGCGTGCTGAGCGGGCTGCACCCGGCGCTGAGCGTTATCGATTGCAGCACCGTGTCGCCGCAAACAAGCCGCAGACTGGCCGACGAGCTTGCTGCGCATTACGTCGACTTCCTCGACGCGCCGGTTACCGGCAGCAAGCCGGCTGCCGAAGCCGGTACGCTGACGTTTATGGTCGGGGGTAGCGAAGAGGTGTTCGATGAGCACCGCGACGTGTTTGCGGCAATGGGCAGCAAGGCGCTGTATCTGGGGCCGTCGGGCTCCGGCTCATACGCCAAGCTTGCGCATAACACAACCGTGGGCATTAACGCCATCGGCTTGATGGAAGGATTGGCCATTGCCGTCAAAGCTGGCGTGAAGCCGGACCAATTCCTGGAAATTGTCCGCTCTGGCGGCGCAAACAGCAAGCAAGCCGAGCTGAAGGGCGACAAAATTCTCGATCGCGACTTCAGCAACCAGTTCTCCCTGAAGCTGATGCTCAAGGACCTGCTGCTTGCCGCACAAGCCGGTGGCTCGTTCCAATTGCCAACCCCCACACTGCACGCAGCGTCCAGCGTATTCCAGATGGGGCTCAGCAAAGGACTGGGCGACCTCGATTTAAGCGCCGTTATTCAGGTCTACGAAGACTGGATGCACGAGACGGTCGAACGCCCCGCTTCCGCTTCCGCAGCTAACGCCGCTGCCGACCTGAAACCGTCCACGCCGCTGTCCGGCCGCGAACGCCGCCGCGATACGCGCGTCAGGCTGAACATCAAGCTGCTGCTGTCGATCTACCAATGGGAGCAGGAGGGCTCGTTCTCCGGGCAAAATATCGAAGGGACGCTCTACGACCTGTCGGAAAGCGGCTTGCAGATTTCCTCTGACTTCCCGCTGGCCCAGGACATGTTCATCGTCATTCACTTTCCGCAGGAAGCCGAGCTGCCGCCGATTACCGCGCGCGTCATCCGCATCGAAGCCAAAGCCGAGCAATTCCGCTACGGCTGCATGCTGTCCGGCCTGCCGCCCTATGTGCGGATCAAGCTGGAGCAGTACATTCAGGATCATATCGAATACGCGCTGTAGATCAGCGTAAGAAAAAGCCTCTCGCAGTCGCCCTAACGGCGGTTGCGGGAGGCTTTTGTTCGTTCGTACACATCGGCCGGAGCCGGAGTTGGTTCCGTCTACTCGCTGATATACGAGCAGATGTAGTCGCTCACTTTGGAAACTTCGAGCTTGAATTTCGTGTTAGCAGGCACCGTGAATTCGCCTTGACCGCTAATTATGGTCCACTCAGTTGCGCCTGGCAGCAGCACCTTCAGCTCACCGGCTTGAATTTCCATAATCTCTTTCGTATCCGTACCGAATTCGTATTCGCCAGGCAGCAAAATGCCGAGCGTTTTTTTCGTACCGTCGGCAAAAACAACCGTACGGCTCGTTACTTTTCCGTCAAAATAGACGTTGGCTTTCGTCAATACCGTTACATTTTCAAAGCTGGACATGGTTCGTAAATCCCCCTCTATAATAAGTAGCACGGCAGGCCGCTTGGGCCCGCCCTCGCCATAGTTGCGATTAGGAAAGCAGAGCCTTCACGCGCGCCGCGACATTCTCCGGCGTAAAGCCGTAGTTTCTCATCACCAGATCACCTGGCGCCGATGCGCCGAACGTGCTGATGCCCAGAATGTCGCCTTCGTCGCCCGTATAGCGTTCCCAGCCGAGCGGGTACGCCATTTCTACAGCCAGACGCTTGCGGACGTCCGGCAGGATGACCGAGTCGCGGTATTCCTTGGACTGCTTCGCGAACAGCTCCAGGCTCGGCAGGCTGACGACACGCACGTGGATGCCTTCGGCTTGCAGCAGCTTTTGCGCCGCTACCGCCAGCTGAACCTCGGAGCCCGTCGCCAGAATTTGCGCATCCGGCTTGCCGTTGGCTGCATCGGAGATCACGTAGCCGCCTTTGCCGAGATTCGCTTTGGCCAGCTCCGCGGAGCCTTCGAGCACCGGCAGATTTTGCCGCGTCAGCACCAGCGCAACCGGACCGTCCTGATTCTTGAGCGCAAAACGCCAAGCTTCAGACGTCTCATTCGCATCTGCCGGACGCAATACCGTGATGCCTGGAATGACGCGCAGCGCAGGCAGCTGCTCGATCGGCTCGTGCGTCGGGCCGTCTTCGCCTACGGCGATGCTGTCATGCGTCAGCACGTAGATAACCGGCAGCTTCATCAGCGACGCCAAGCGGATCGAAGCGCGCAGGTAGTCGGAGAAGACGAAGAACGTAGCGCCGTAGACGCGCACGCCGCCGTGCAGCGCCATGCCGTTCATCGCCGTCCCCATACCGAATTCGCGCACGCCGAACCAGAGATTGCGGCCGGCATAGCTGCCCGGCTGGTAGTTGGCTTCGCCTTTGATCATCGTGTTGTTCGAGCTGGCCAAGTCGGCGGAACCGCCGATCAGCTGCGGCAGCTTGCCGGCAATCGCGTTGATCGCATTGCCCGAAGCGGCACGCGTCGCCAGTGGCTTATCGGCCGGCGTGTACGTTGGCAGCGCCTCTTCCCAGCCCTCCTGCAGCTCGCCGGCCACCGCGCGGCTGAACTGCTCGCCCAGCTCCGGATACGCGGCCTTGTAGCCCTCCAGCAGCACGTTCCAGGCTTGCTCGGCCTGAATGCCGCTTTCCTTCACTTTGCCGTAGTGCTCGCGCACCTCGACCGGCACGTGGAAGCTTGGCTCCAGCGGCCAGCCGTACACGCCCTTCGTCAGCTTCGTTTCCTCGACGCCAAGCGGCGAGCCGTGCGGACCGACGTGACCGCCCTTGCCGCCCTTGTTCGGGCTGCCGAAGCCGATGGTCGTTTTCACTTCAATCAGCGTTGGACGCGTGGTGTCCGCTTTCGCTTCGGCAAGCGCCCGCGAAATCGCCGCCAGATCGTTTTGCTCCTCAACGCGCAGCACCTGCCAGCCGCAGGCTTCGAAGCGCAGCTGTACATTTTCCGAGAACGCCATATTCAAGTCGCCGTCCAGCGAAATATCGTTGGAATCGTACAGCATGATCAGCTTGCCGAGCTTCAAATGGCCGGCCAGGGATACCGCTTCGGCCGCTACGCCTTCCATCATGTCGCCGTCGCCGCAAAGCGCATACGTGTAATGATCGACAAGCGGGAAATTATCCTTGTTGTACGTATCGCGCAAATGCGCTTCCGCCATCGCCATACCGACCGCCATGCCAACGCCTTGTCCAAGCGGTCCCGTCGTTGCGTCAACGCCCGGCGTATGCCCGAATTCCGGGTGGCCTGGCGTTTTGCTGTCCCATTGACGGAAATTTTGAATCTCTTCCATTGGCAGATCGTAGCCGCACAGGTGCAGCAGGCTGTATAGCAGCATCGAGCCGTGTCCGGCCGAAAGCACGAATCGGTCGCGGTTAAACCACTGCGGATTCGCCGGATTATGCTTCATATGTTGAGTCCACAGCACATAGGCCATAGGAGCCGCGCCCATCACGATACCCGGATGGCCCGAGTTAGCTTTCTCGATCGCATCGATGCCGAGCGTGCGGATCGTATCCACAGCCAATTGCTCGATAGACTTGTTCGTCACTGTCATTTGTTCATGTCCCTCCTAAGTCTTGTTTCAAGCCTGACCGTCTTGTCGCCTTCTCCGGCAGGCCTTACTTCTCGCTTGCACCATTGTACCACTTGCTTTAAGGCTTTGCCACAATAAACCGTCAAATGCAGCGCATCCCGTTCCATGCAAAAAAACAGCCCCGCTCCGGCCGGCAAACGCCGAACCCCTGCAGGGCTGCCGCTACTTAATTGAACACAACCGTTTTGTTATTGTGCACGATAATCCGGTCCTCGACATGCCACGCAACGGCGCGGGCCAGCACGATCCGCTCGATGTGGCGGCCGATCCGCTTCAAATCCTCGACATTGTCGCGATGGCTGACGCGCTGCACGTCCTGCTCGATGATCGGACCGCCGTCCAGCTCATCCGTCACGTAATGCGCCGTTGCGCCGATAATTTTCACTCCGCGGTTATGCGCCTGCGCATACGGCTTGCCGCCGACAAACGCCGGAAGAAACGAGTGGTGGATGTTGATGATCCGGTTGGCGTAACGCTCGATGAACGACGGCGACACAATCTGCATATAGCGGGCCAAAATAATCGTATCCACGTCCTCGCCCACGACCTCCAGCTGCCTGCGCTCCGCCTCCTGCTTCGTTTCGGCCGTTACCGGAATATAATGATACGGAATGCCGAACGGCTCCACCAGCTCGCGCATATCCGGATGATTGCTGACCACCATCGCAATGTCGGCGTTCAAGTCGCCTGCGCGCCAGTGCCATAGCAGCTCCAGCAAGCAGTGATCCTCCTTGGAGACGAAAATCGCCAGCCGCTTCTTATAGCTGGCCTGCGACAAGCTCCACGCCATGCGAAAGCGGTCGGCCACCACGCCAAAATCGCGTTTAAGCCCCTCCAGCCGCTCTTCCAGCTCCGGCAAATCAAACTCGATGCGGATAAAAAACATCCCGCCCTCCGGGTCCATCGTATATTGATCCGATTGAACAATATTGGCCCCGCATTCAAATAAAAATTGCGATACTGCCGCCACAATGCCCGGCTGATCCGGACATGAAATCAACATTCGCGCCCGATTGGCCGCTGCTTGTCCGCTGTGCCCCGGCGCGCTGCCTGCTACCCGATTCATGTTCACCCTCCTGCCCAAAATGACGCGCTGCTTGCGCGCTTCCGATCCTATGGCCGTTTGACCGGCAATCGGCCAGCTTGTCCGCTTACGCGTTTCTTAACGCCGCTTCGCCGGCCAGCCATACGGTCAGCCGCTGATTGATTTGCTCCTCGCTTAATTCGGGGAACAGGCGCTCTTCCTGCAATATATCGTACAGTCGTTCCATCGGCTCGCGGCCGTCGGCTTTTTTCGCCTTGGCGTCGTTCTTGAGCAGCTGCCAGATGTTCAGAACATACTCGCGATGATGAATCTCCTTCTTGGCCATCAGATGACCGATCCGCTCCACATCGGTCAAGAACTCGCCGCCGAAGCGCCCCTGCAGATTCCCCGACAATAAAGCGATTTCCGCCTCGTACATCGGACGCTCCTTGTTCGCTTGCTTGCCGATCCACGGTGTCTCCAGAATCATCGGCAGGTGCCGCAGCTGCTCGTGGCCGACGATGCGATTCATCGCTTCAAAGCCGATCCAGCCGGAGCCGACCGGAGCATGGCGGTCCTTGGACGCGCCGCGCGCATTTTTGCTGTCGTTCAAATGCAGCACCGCGATTTTGTCCACGCCAACGACCTTGTCGAACTGCTCCAGCACGCCGTCCAGATCGTTTACGATATCGTAGCCCGCGTCATGAACGTGGCATGTATCCAGACACACCGTCAAGCGGTTGTTAAATTCAACCTTGTCCATGATTTCGGCGATTTCCTCAAAGCTCCGGCCGATTTCCGAGCCCTTGCCGGCCATCGTCTCCAGCGCAATGTTCACTTGCGTATCCATGACGCCGGCCAGCACCTCGTTCAGCCCTTCGGCGATGCGGTTAACCCCGTACTCCGGGTCCATATCCGTGTAAGCGCCCGGATGCAGCACGATATTGCGTACGCCAAGGTAATCCGTGCGACGAATTTCTTCCTGCAGGAAGCTTACGGCCAACTGGTACGTGTCGGGCTTGTACGATCCAAGATTAATGATATACGGCGCATGCACGATGATTTCGTCGATCCCGTGCTTGTCCATCAGCGCCCGGCCCTCTTCGATATATTGCGTTTCAATCGGCTTGCGGCGCGTATTTTGCGGCGCCCCGGTGTATATCATAAATGTGGAAGATCCGTAGGAAATCGCTTCTTCCGCTGCATTTAACAACCCTTTATCGGAAAAAGAAACGTGGGAACCCATTTTAGGCATTTATGCTGCTCCTTTGCATTTGGTCATTTCCCTCCTATTTTACAAGGAAAGTCGCCAGAAATCTAGAAATAAGGTATAATTCTTATTGGAATTCAGCACTTGAAGAGGTGACCGATCTATGGCTCCAACCGGGTTTATGTGGTTTATTTTATTTTGGGTTTTCGTCCTGCTGTTCTTTATGTCCGTCGGCGGCTACTTCATGTTCCGCAAATTCCTCAAGGTGCTGCCCAAGGAAGACGGCAAATCGAAGCTCGACTGGCAAAATTATTACGTCGATCACTCCCGCCATCTGTGGACCGACGACTCCAAGCAGCTGCTTGACCAGCTCGTGTCCCCGGTGCCAACTCCTTTCCGCGATATTGCCAAGCACTCCATTGCCGCCAGAATCGGCCAGCTGGCGCTGGAGGAAGGTGCGTCCGAAGTATCTCGCGACCACTGCATCAAAGGCTATATTCTTGCTACGCCGCGCCGCGACTACAAGAGCTTGACCAGCTTTTTGGACAAGCAGGAGATTGACTACAGCGCCTACAAGCATCTGCTGAGCTAGGCCGCAGCCCCCTTGGGGCTTTTTTTCTGTCCTTCTGGCACTTGAGCCAACGTTGTCTCCTCTGGCCTATCTCGCCCGCGACAACCGATATCGGCCCACTCCCCGGGAAGGACTAACGGAAGATCCCGTGGACGTATCGACTTGCGAATGGCTGGACAGCTTGACGGTCGTGTCCAAAGACGGGCTTGCGGGCAGCCGGCCAGCATGGGCCGAGCGTTCAAACGCAATCGCCGTCGGCGCGCCCGCAGGCTCGGCGGGCTTGACCGCACAAACATCGCAAAGCCCCAGCGGGGTCGTAATTTTATAAAAACCCGTTTTAAATACCAGCTCCGCTTGATCGCCGGTGACAATCCGGCCGCAGCCGACACAATACACTTGAACATCCTTTTGCATACGATTCCCTCCCGAAATGTGCTTCCATGTCGTAAGCTGTAACACTTTGTATGTCTACGACCGTGATGTGTAACGATATGCGGCCAATCGGGAAAAGATGACTCTTTCTCGAATTCTAGCGGCAGGTTACCCGCAAGAACTGCCAAAACCATGCCGATTTCGCGAAAATTGCGGAAAAATCTGCTTTTTTTCATTTTCCTGCACCGCGGATCACTGGTATAATACGTTTATCAATACGGAAATAATGTTATTACTCTTTGATGGAAATGTGAGGAAGCTGAGCATGATCAAATACGGGGAGCGAATTGCCCAGCTGCGTGAGAACAGCGCATTGACCCAAGAGGAATTGGCGGGCAAGCTGGGCATTTCCCGAGCGGCGCTTTCACACTACGAAACGTCCCGCCGGGAGCCCGATTACGATACGATCAACAAAATCGCTGCTTTTTTTAACGTCTCCATAGACTACTTGTTAAGCAGCACCGGCAGCGAGCCCGCTCCAGTCAACCAGCCGGCACGTCACGTAGCGGAGCTGTTGGAGCTTACCGACGAGCAAGCCATCGGAAAATGTGCATTTGCTATTGACGGCCGCCGACTGACAGCCGATGAAGTCAGACGTTTCATAGCTTTTGTCCGCGACGAGCGGGCCTTGAAATCTTGATCTTGGATCGACAACCTTCCATTACATGGATATACAAAAAACGGCTGCTCCGCTCACGAGAACGGAAACAGCCGTTTTCTACTACAAACCTCTTACGCTTGCGTGTCCGGAAGGATGTCAAGGAAGTCCAGCAACACCTGACGTTCTTTATCGCGAATAACAGCCACCTTGTCGAGCAGCTGATCAACGGTCGGATTGTCCTTGCGCGTGCGATGGCGCTTGAGAATCATGCTGCGCAGCACCTGCGTCGCCAGCGTCACCTCCCGGTACGCCTCCATCACCGGAACAACGCGCTCCGCGTCAACATGTCCGTGATCGCGCATATATTCCATCCGCCTCAGCATACATTCCTTGTGCTCCATCATCGTATGGATAGGCAAATAGGAAATCAGCTCGCCGGTCTCCTTCGCTAGACGCAAATCATCCATATAACGATCATAAATTTCCATGCCAAATAGACAATCCAGTGGATTGGCGACCATCCGATAACGCGTCGACGTATTGCGCGAATACACATAATCCTCTAACAGCTCGCGCACCAGCACCAGATCAAATTCATACGTGGTATTGAACTTTTCGTGCAACAGGAAAATATCGTGCTGATACTCATGCTGCGTCGGCGCCTGGTATCCCTCCATAAACTGCTCGAACGTAATACGCGCCGTTCCAAAATGATTCGCTTGGGTCATGCCGACGGCATCAAGCTCCCGCGTTTCCAGGTCATAGCCGTAAATCATAATATCATGAACGTAATGCCAGCGCTGATAAGTCAAAAAGGGTACATAGAATTCATCCACATACGCATAAACATATTTACCGCTGTCAATGCACTTGACGATAAAATCAAACAAATCCATCCCCAGCATCTCGATCGTGCCCCGCGTAAGCTTCTCTGCATACAAGGGCGGAAACGGATGATCCCACAAGAAATACTCGTAAAAGTTGACCGGAAAGCTTCCCCGATCTCCTTTATTGCAAAATAATTGAATGTAATTACTGAAAAACCAAGCCTCGAAACGCTGCTTGTCCGAAATGATCGACTGCGGCAAGCTATGATGCAATTTCCCCACAAGCTGGGTCGGGTAAATGGGCAATTGTTTGGCGCTCACACCATCATCCTCCTGATTAACATACGATTAAGTTCTACTATGGACGTTTGCCAGCAGCGTCTCCTTCCTCCACCAAAAGATAAAACGTTTTCCGTCGACAGGAAGAGACTTCCTTCGACACTCTTAATTCTACCAGCAACGCTTCCTGCTTGTAAACGAAAACAGGAAAACGATTTACGATTTTTAACCAAAATCTCTCCATTTTTATCCAGATATTTCGTGCAAATCAAGCCTGTCCATGTCAGGTCTATTTCAGAGGTGATCCTCATCCTGCTCATTGAAATTCCGCTACGAAAAATGACCCCGTTTTCCACACGTTTGTGGAAACTAAGGTCACTTGATGCCTATACGCTTCGCATACTCATGCCCTGCATCTCGAAGTGGCTTAAACCCTCTGTAGTAACGCGGTCATACTGATATAAATGATTCTCTTCGATCAGGCAGATCAACTTATCAGCGTAGCCGGCTGCCGCCATGCCAGCAATATCCTGTATCATTGTGCAAGCCTTGCGATAATCCATTTCATACAACAATTGAGAATATTCCGGGGAAGTGCTTAAAGACTTGGCATAATCGTGTACACTGCCTTCCCAGTCTTTATAAACACGAAAGTTTTTCAAAACTCGTACCCATACGCCGTCTACAAATTCCAAAGTCGAACGTTCCATACATCTGTCTTTTAGACCGAATATATTATTACCATAGACGCTGTTTCCCCATTTGCTCTCTATAATCGCTTGAGCGACGAGTACGCTGGCCAGAATACCATATCGTTGCATCGCTTGCATGGCTGAAGGCATTATTTGGTGCAGGAAATCTTCCTTTCGCATGATCCATCCCCTTTCAAGTGGAGGTGAGGCTCGCAGCCCTTCATTCTGATAGCAAAGAAGTTATTTTGCAAATGCAAAAGGTGCTTGAAAACGAACTCCCGACATATACGGAGCGGCCGGCTGCGCCCGGGGAATTTGGCCTGCTAATGCAATCGTGAGTTCACCTGTTGCTTGTCCTTTCTCAGCTCTAGTTTCCGTAATTCCAGAAATAGACAAATCGATCCCTTCAGTCACAGAAGTAAACTTGATTTGATTCGCTAGTGCAATCATGAGCTTATCTACTGCATATTGATAGCTATCGGCATCTTCCGCGCATATACGAGCTGAGAAACGCTTAACCAGCCGGGATACCATGCCGACCGCCGCATTAAGCTCCCTTCCCGTACATTGCCAAGAAACACTCGGCCGACAGCTCCCCTGAAAGCCGCGATAAACCCTCCATCCTTCTCCTAACGTGAACTCTGTAAACCTGACCAGCGTCTCCAGCCACTCTTCGACAACCTCTGAAACCTGGCTAACCCTGACCAAACAGCTCATAACATGTCGGCCTTCCTCCTCTAAGCGTTCAGGAGCAGGCAGTGTTACCATATTCACTGTGTAAGAACGACCGTTTACTTTAATAATGCCTGATGTGGGCTCAGTCAACATTTTCACAAGCTCCCATATGCGATCGTATGCTCTAGTCTGCGACTGGCTGCACACGGTAATTGAAAGACAGCAGCTGGATTCAGATACGTCAAGAACCGGCAACTCCCCGCCGAGCTCCTCCAGCAAAATCGCTTCGGCTGCCCCAACCGGAAGAAAATCTGTAAAAAGAAATCGGTCTACCAATGATGAATTGGCCTGCTTCAAATAAACGGATAACTCTTTTGCAATTTTAATCTTCATCGCTATCAACCTTCCTCTGCCCATTCCATCTTACTTGCTACGCCAAAAATGTTTTTAATTTCGAAACATTTTCTTCAAAAAAACGTTGTTCCTTTGCACAGATCGGTCTGCTGCAATACTGTCGTACGCCTTCCCAATGTCCCCACACACATCCTTTGCAACGTTTCGGCTGCTTGAGTACAACTGGCTTTATTTCTCTTCTCTTCATACGATCTGCCTCCTGATCCATGATATTGTTAACCCGATTGCTGACAGCCGGCGACTTCAAGTCCAAGCAAATAGGCCAGCTTGCTCATCGCTCTGGATTTGATTCTTCTGTAAGTACGCTCGCTAAGCTTCAATTCATGACACAGCAGGAAATCATAGCAGGTTTCCCTGCTCAAATATTTCCGGATAACAATCTCCTGCTCGATGCTCTCCAGACAGGCAAGCGCCTGATCCACCTTCTCGCAAATGTGCGAAAGCCGGTCGTCCGCGGTGCGGTAAACCGCTTCTCCCTCCCGAACCTGATTGCGGCTGTTCATATGGGAGGAAGCGTTCGTCAAGTCGGACAGACGTCTGACTTGCTGGCGCAGCTTGAAGACTTTGACCTGCTCCAGAATCCATTCAACTCTTCTGCGTGTTGCGGTACGGTCCAAAGTCTCCGGGTTCAACATTGTAATAGGGTCCATTTCTCATACCACCATTTCCTTATTCTGACGTTTTGTGCTTCTAAACAAATTCTACTCAAAATCGTTTAATTTTTCAACACAAAATGTTGTGAAATCCCAAACTTTTTTTCTCACAACCCCTTGTGTTTCGACAATCAAAACAGTTATAATAGAAATCAGGTGATGAAGCCATGAAAGATATGATCGAATTCGGGAACCGAATCAAACGTCTCCGGCAGCAGCAAAATTTCTCTCTGCGTGAGCTGGGAGAGCGCTCCGGCATCAGCTATTCCTTCATTAATTCAATTGAAAATAACAGGTTCAGTCCTTCCAGGGAAACCGTTATTGCACTGGCAAGAGCGCTCCCCGGCTCCGATATGAACGATCTGCTATTATTGGCCGGATTTGCTCCGGAAGAAGACGAATTTACTTCGGCACACGCTTCTGATGCCGCTAAAGCAGACGATCCTGAGGTCAGCCTGTTTTTCAAGGACTTTCAGAATGCTCCCAAAGAGCGACGGGATGAAATGCTTCGATTCTGGCACTTCATTAAGCAGCAGCAGCAAGGCCGCACGCCGGACAGCCAGCAATAAGCAAGAACAAGCCCTCGCGGGCTTTTCTTTATACAAAATATACGAACATATATTCTCTTTCAAGAGGTGATCTATGCTTTTCTCTTATCAGCCGACTCCTCTGGAACAGTGGATTAACCAGTTATTTGAACAATTGGACGTAACGTCTCCAGAGCATTTGAATATCGGTTATCTGTCCGGCAAGCTGAATATTTGGGTCTACTACATGGATATGGGCAGCATGGCCGTTGAACAGAACGGGCTGTTCTCCATCAATATTGATCGACGTTTATCCCGGCAGGAACAATGGGAGGATTTTCTTCACGAAATCTGTCATGTGCTGAGGCATGCCGGCAATCAAATGCATATGCCGACACCGTATCTGGAATGGCAAGAACAGGACGCAGGCAATTTTCAGCTCTATGCCGCCCTGCCCTTCTCTATGATTCGGCAGTTGATCCTGCCCGAACGCCAAAGCGAGGCCGTAGAACTGTTAACCGAGGAATTTAATGTGACCCCGCGGCTGGCCGTAACCCGGCTTGAACAGATTCAACGGCGCAGATTGCAGGGAATTCTGGATCAGGAATTTTATGATACCGCAGTGCGAAAACCACGTAAATACGACTCATCCAATTGGTCGGAGCAGACTCGACTTGTCATGGATAAGCTGGATCGGCTGCGACAACGGAAGGGAGGGCGATGATCATCGCCAAGTTGTCCGTATTTTATGATTTTTTTGAAGAAGGATTACGTCCGCAAACCTTATTCGTCCGCTTTGCCGACGGGGAATTGGATTGGAGCAAGTCCATGCTTTATATTCCCGTACAAGCTCCTTTTCAGAAAATGGAGAGCGAGGATATGGAGGAGCTTGATATCGGACTTGGCGTTGAACTTGATGACCTTACCATTAATCGGCGTTATCCGCAACGCTTTGGCATCAACTTGAAGGCGCTGGCTGCACGCCATGCCAGTCGCGAGATTCCTCTGGAACGTATCCGGCAATTAATTGTACGGATTTGCGACATTGAAGAAACGATGCAAACTGAACCCAACTCTCTTTACAGACGTTCTGCTACATAAGAACTCGTCTTCTACATGCTTATGGCTAACCGTGCTTTATACAACTGAATTTTAGGTTTAAAGCTACAGTTCCGGGTATTTAATTTGCCGTTCTTCAAATACGTTACGGATAATTCCTATGGCATTCATAACCCGCGGAAATCCTATGTATGGAATACAATGAAGCGCTACCTCCACGATTTCTTGCGGCTCAAGTCCGACGTTTAGCGCCGAGCCGACATGTACGCTCAGTTCCTTCTCACAATCTCCTTGGGTAATCAGCGCTGTCATCGTCACGATCATCCGCTGTTTCAGATCAAGTCCTGATCGCGAGTAGATATCGCCATAAGCGAACTCTACAATGTATTTGCACAGATCGGGTGAAAATTTCATTAATTTTTGAATCGTTTGTTCACCTTTGCCGCCTGTAACTTCAGACAGCTTATCCCAGCCTTTTTCAAACATAAGCTCGCTTCCCCTTCAGTGTTCATTAGCTTGCTTTCCTATAAGCAGCCTGCATAGCAAGTATACAATAAAAAAGGAAAGAGCAGCTATTTCGCTGCTCTTCCCATGTGTAAAATGATCATCCTAAGCAAATGTCCGATTCCGATTCCTACCAGGCAAAATCCGATTGGCAGCCACACCGGACCCAGCGTCACTCCGAATAGCTTCCATTTGGCTGAATAAACCACGCCTAGTGTCGCGAAATATGCAGCCGCTATATAGGGCAAATAGACATAGGGTTTATTTACAGCTGCAGCATCGCGATAGGCGTCATAAATGGCAAACATATACAAACAAGGATAGAACATGAGCCATTGATAATTGGTTGCTTGAATGGCTTGCCTTGTATCTCCTTGAAAGCTGAAGATAATGAGGTCATTGAGATGGGCGTTCATATTCACCACAAACTCCAGACCTATAAACAGCAAACCCTTCACATATTTTTTGTTTAATATTTGACCGAATCCGGGGAGAGCGATACTCCACAATATTTTTTCGATCTGCCACTGTCTCTCCATAAGGGTTATCCATTTCGGACTCAGGATTTATTTTGAATTAAATTTTTGCGATTTTCGGATTGCGGCGGTTCCTCCATCCAACCGTGCTCAGTCATTATTTTTCCACCCTTTTTAGCGTAAAACATAATATCTTTGCCCAGCATCATCATTCGTGCCGGCAAGTCGCTTCTCAAGCTGAATGCGGAGCCAATCACACTGCTGCCCAATCCAAAATTCGTCAGCAAGCTCGTCAAATACATCATCAATTTGTCCGAAAAAGGAGAAACCGTCGAGGTCGTTGCCTTACCAAGCCAACTTGCCGGCGGCTGAATGTCACTTTTCGTCAACACTTCGCTAAGATTTGACACAATCTTTTGGGCCAGCGTGGCGCCTTCTTGAAAATACTCACGTACGTCCTGATGGGCAGCCGCCTGCGCGAATCCGTTCATCATTTGTATGCCAATGATATTCGTTTCCACCGCCTGATACAGATGGGCAATTTCAATCGCATTCAAAGGCCGGTTTTCCGTAAACCAATTAAATCCGCTCATATAATTTTTATCTTTCACAAATTCAACTTTTACGGGCATCGAAATGTAGGGAGGACGAACCAGAATATTCGCTCGCAACAAATAATCCGTCGTTCGATTATATATTTCTTGCGCTTCCTGAGTAAAGCAAGTCTGCAGGCTGCGAACATCTTCCCGATACGACATGCTTGAATGCAGGCCATACAGTCCGATTTCCACTTTGGCGATCGCACGCAGCCACATTAAATCAAAATGAGGATCAAATAAACGTGGAACGCCCAACACAATGTCTGATTCGTCAAAACCGACAGGAAGCACGGCATCCTCCGACTGAAACAGCCCTTTGAGTCGTTGAAGGTGGGTAAGCAGATGCGTATACGCTTGCTGCAAGATGTCCTTGGCCTGGGGATCCTCCGCTTTCTCAAGCCAAATCTTCATAAATTGAAGCATCAATGTTTTTTCTTGATAGGCCATCCATACCGTAGCCAGTTCGGTAGCCGATATCGGCATTCTGATCTCGGACATGCTGAACATTCCTCCATAAGTACACAATTGTGCTCGATAAGGATAAGATGTCCCTATTCCTCCAATCTATTCAAAGAAAAAAGCCGCTCCCCGGGACGGATCGACCTGGGAAACAGCTTCATTCATTCAACTTATGATCAGATCTTGATATCCAAGAAACTGGAAAGACCCGATGGTTGCTGCATCGTTCTAAGCTGCCTGGCTGGATCGTTTTTCACTTCATTCACCATCGATTGTACTACCTCTTGCGCAATGTTTTTCCCGTTTTGAATGGAAGTGACAATGACGCCGGAAACTGGAATGCCTCCTACTTGAAATCCCATTGTTATTCCTCCTGAGCCGTCGCATTTAGGGCCATTATGATTTTAACACTATCACACGATGTTGAAAAAATCCATAGGAATTAGGGAGCAGTTCTATCCGCCAATCGCCGCAAAATCAGGCAATCAGCAAAGAACCGCAAAACTCTATTCTTCCGCGGTTATGGCGGGAATCACGATTGTGACCCTCACGCCTTGCTTGGGCCGCTCGCTGTAGATCAAACCGTATTTGTCTCCGAAATGCAGCTGAATCCTTTTTTGCACATTGACGATTCCATAGCCCTTGCCTTTTTCTTCACCGCGCAGAATCGCTGCAATTTGCGCCAAGTTCGCTTTGCGATAACCGTTATCATCAATCGTGATCACAATCGTCTGCTCCTGCAACGCTATCGAAATCCACAACTGTCCGTCTTGATTCATGTTCTTGATCCCGTGCACAATTGCATTTTCAATAATAGGCTGCAATACGACTTTGGGAATCAGAAAGTTTCTGACTTCCTCCTGTACATCCCAATCTACCTGGAAGCTGTAATCGTAACGGAACAGCTGCAAGCGCAGATACGCTTCCGCATGATTGATTTCTTCGCCGATGGATATCAAAAGCTTACCCTTGCTGAGCCCGATACGCATAATCAAGGACAAATCCTTAATCATCGCGGCGGAGTCGGCTGCTCCCTCCAGCATCGTGCGCCAGTAGATGGATTCCAGCGTGTTGTATAGCAGGTGTGGATTGATTTGCGTATGAAGTATGGACAGCTCGATTTCCTTGTGCTCCAGCTCCAGCTCGTATTTCTCATAGATGGTTTTGTTCAAGCGGTTCGTCATTTCGACAAACAAGTTGTTCAGCAACACAATTTCGTTCTTGCTGTTCGGCTTGAGCTGAATCGATAACGGCATGCCTGGCTGATACAAATGCGTTACGCGGGCAAGCTTTGAAATTGGCTTTAGAATCGAATGAATGAAGTACACACTCAATACAATCAGAATGACAAAATAAATAACCATGATGAGATCGATCCAGCGCTGCACGGCTACATGCTCGCTAATGATCGAATCAACGGGCACCTTGAGAACCAGCTTGGTTCCGGTGGCTTCGCTTGCATGGATGACATACATCCACATCTTGCCTTCTTCCGTCACTTTCACTACGCCTTGCCCGGCTGACTGTCCTTGATCGGGAAGCTGCGCAAATTTATCGCCAATCTGATATTTGCTCATGCTGCTCGATAGAATCAGATTGTCCGCATCCAGCAGCAGCACTTCGGCTCGCTTGAACTTGTCGAACAGCACGAAATCCTGCTGGTATTGATACTCCAGACCGGATAAAGCCAAATAGCCAATTACGGAATTGCCATCCACTGTACTGTTTAACTGCCGGAGATAGGCGACGGTTTTGAATTCATTCGGATTGTTCCCGAAGCGGGTAATTACACGGACGATCCCTTTGCCCTTTGCCCTTTCCGCTTCCTCGAACCAGGTCAGCTTGGACATGCTGGTGTAAAACACACCTTTGTTCAGCAAATCCGTTGACGGCACAAATGAATACAAACCATTGCTATCCTGGAAAAAAAACGAATAATTGAAATGCGACGAGTTGGTCGAATATTTTCTCAAGTATTCGTCTACTGCGTTAAACTTGCCGAATCGTTCATATTCGGATGAAGAAGGCAGCTGTTGAAGCTGCTGAATCTCTTGAGAAATCATAATCTTCTCCGTCTTCTCATCCAGATCCGAATTCTCACGATCCAATGTCAGATGATTGGCTCGTACCAGCTGCAGCAGTACGCTCCCGACCTGCTCTTCCGTGATGGATTCCACCTTCTTGCTGATAAAGCCATCCAGCAGCAAAATCGGGATAACGACGAAGGCGATCAGAAGAACGATAAATTTCCGCATCAAATTCATATTGTAGAACAATTTGAACATGATGACAGTCAGTCCTCTCCGTGTGTGAAATCTGTCTAGGGTCGTTACAATTTTACGAACAAAAGGGTACGGCAATCAGAGCGGACTCTGCTTGTGCACCCTTTTCCCCTTATCCTTTGACGCCGGATACCGATAATCCTCTAACAATAAACTTTTGGAACGTAATAAAGAACAGAATCGGCGGCGCCATCGCCATCGCGAGAATAGCAAAACGTATACTCCACGGAATAACCGATTGCGGATATAAGACATAGCGGTAAATACCGGTTGCCAGCGGATACATGTTTTTCTCCGTCATGACAATGCTTGGCCAGTAGAAGTCATTCCAGGTTGTCGAGAACGAAAGAATGAGCAGCGTCCCGATAATTGGCGTAGACAGCGGTACTGCAATTCTCAAGAACGATTTCAGTTCGCTTGCCCCATCAATCCGGGCCGCTTCCAGAATTTCCTTGTGGATGCCGTCAAAGAAGCTTTTCAGCAGCACCAGATAAAAAGCATTGGTTGCCGCGGGCAGCCAAAACGCCCAATAGGTGTTAGTCAATCCGAGACTTTGGAGGTTCAAGAAGTTCGGAACGATGTACGTAGCCGGCGGAATCAGCAGCGTTGACAGGAAGTACAGCGTCACCCATTTCTTGAAGGGAACCCGCAAATGGGACAGCGCGTAAGCAGCCAGCCCGATGAAAATGACGGAGAAGGCGATGTTACCCAGGTAAATAAAAACTGTATTCTTCAGAAAGGTACCGAGCGGCAAATTAAAATCAGTCCAAGCCGCGATGTAATTATGCCACAACCATTTTTCCGGCAAAAACTTTGGCGGGAACGCGAAGAATTCTTCCCTCGTTTTCAAGGAACTGAAGAACGTATCCAGAAACGGATAAATCATGGTGACTGTCATCAGCAGAATTAACAAACACATGAAGAAGTAGCCAATCTTTACAGAGGGCTTTTTAAAATCATAAGGGGATATTAATCCACGGTCATTGGACTTCACGCCGCATCGCTCCTCCGTTGCAGAAGATTGTAAATAATCGAAAGGAATACCAAGAAGAAGAACATGATGCTGCCCATCGTGCTCGCTTTGCCAAATTCAAATTGCTGGAAGGCCGTATGGTTCAACCACAGCAGGTAAGTCAAGGTAGCATTGTTAGGGCCGCCATCCGTCATCTGCAGTTGAGCCTGGAAGCCTTGGGATGTAGCGATCACCTGGAGCATCAGAAGCAGCGCCATTTGCGTTTTGATGCTTGGCAGGGTAATGTATCGAATTCGCTGCCAAACGCCGGCTCCGTCGATTTCTGCTGCTTCATAATGGTCTTTCGGGATACTTACGATAGCTGCTATATAGATCAAGGTAGCGGAACCGAAGTTTTGCCAAGTCTCCATCAATACGATCGAGACCATCGCCATATGCGGGCTGAAGAACTCAATCTTCGACAACCCAACGTTAGTCAGGAATTTATTGATCGGACCCACGGGATCGAAAAACCACATCCACATCCCGTACAAAACGATGGCCGGTACGGCACTTGGCAAATAACCGACGATTCTTGCAAAACCTTGAAACCATTTTAACTCGGAGACCGAGATTGCGATCAAAGGCGGGACCCAGAAGCCAAACACAATACCCAGGAACATGTAGTAAAACGTATTTTTAATGGAAATCCAAAACAGCGAATCATGGAAAATGCTTAGATAGTTCTCAAATCCCACAAAGGTGTTGCCATCCATAAAGTCGACATTGTAAAAGCTGTACACAATGCCTTTCACGATTGGAACCCATAAAAAGATGAAAAACAAAATAATTTCAGGAATTACGAAAAGGGTGCCCCACAAATACCAGTTGATCCTCTTTCGGACAGTTGAATTCGTTTGCACATTGAGCTGCACCTCCAAAGTACCTCACTCCTTATCCTTCAGTTTATACTATATACTTTAACTTATATTAGAAAATTATGAATGGCTATTATTATTTTGATTATGTGCAATGTTATGTTCTAGTTGTAAAGTCCTAGAAAAACAATTCGGGCCAATAGCCGCCGACAAATCAGCAGCTATGACCCGAATGGTAAACGTCAACCTATTCGATTTTAACTTTGTCGAATACTTCGGTTTGGACCTTGTTGGAAGTCTCTTCGAGCGTTTTCTTCAGATCCACGTCTTTCGTTGTGAAGATCTTCTGAATCACGTTCGCCATTTCGGCATAGTATTTTTGGCCTTCGTATTGAGCTTCAGGCTTACCATCCCACAGGCTGACCAGCTGTGGATCGTATTTGAAGACGTTGTCTGGATATTTGCCCAGAACGTCTTGGTATTTTTTACCGAAATCGGAGTCATCGTTCCAGTAGTTGATTGGTTGCGGAATGTAGATCCGGTTTTTCGTTTTTCTGTCTTGGATTTCTTTTTCAGTGGACGTCAGGAACTCATCCGTGAAGTACTCGTCAACAACCCAGTTGAATGTCGCTTGTTGTTGATCTTTGTCGCCTTTAGGGTTGATAACTTTGTAGTTACCGCCGAGTACGCCAGTATGTTTAGAGCCTTTTGTGACCGATGGAATTGGATATACAACGATATCGTCTTTGCTGATGCCGCCTTCGTTGATGGCTGTATCAGCTGCGTTACCGCTTCCGCACATAACCATCGCGCCGCGGCCTTGAGCAAATGCGTTCAGCGCATCGCCGTAACCGAGTGCCCAGTTTTGCGGGATCAGGTTCTCGTCTTTAAGCTTTTTGTAGAATTCCAGCGCTTTCAGACCAGCGTCGGAGTTGAATGTAGCAACAACTTTGTTGCCGTCGAGCTTTTGAACGTCGCCGCCGGCAGCGTACAGGAAGTTCGTCCAGTTCCAACCAGCTTCAGTACCTTTACCCATCGGGATAAAGCCTGCGATACCTTTAGCCGGATCGTTGACTTTCTTCGCTGCGTCGATCAGATCGTCCCAAGTCCAATCCATTGGAGGAAGCTCTACGCCTTTGTCGCGGAACAGCTTTTTGTTCAGGGTGATCGTCATGACGTAACCGTCAACAGGCACGCCGTATGTTTTACCGTCAACTTGGAATGGCTTGGACAGCAGCGGGTTCATGTCCTTCGCATGGGACCAGCCGTTCATCCAATCGGTCAGGTCGGCGATCCATTTTTTGTCAACGAGAGCTTTACCTTCTGTTGCATAAGTGGTGTATTCGGAAGGAGCGTTGTTAGCAGCCATTTTGATGCCGATTTCTTGCGGGTTGTACTGCCAATCGTCCGTTTTAACTGTTACGTTAGGGTTTTTTGCTTTGAAGCGATCGATTCTCAGGTTGAGCTGATCGTTCTTTTCTTTTTGGTCCGGCTTGAAGCCTTGAACTGTGATTGTGACGTCTTTCTTAGCTGCTTCTGTTGGAGCAGCCGTTCCTGCCGGCGTGGAAGCTTCCGGGCTAGGAGAAGAAGCGGAGTTAGAGCCGCAACCTGCGAGAATGACGGCCAGAGCAACACAGCTGACTACCGAAGTTGTAAGTCTCTTTTTCACTTGTGTGATCCCCTTTCAAAATATGAATACGTTGTATTTACATTTTTTATTATAAGAGGATTCGGGGTAGTCAGCGATGTGTGCTGTTACGCATATGATGTCTCAAATTACTGTACAATTGGCACTACAAAGGTTAATTGGCATTGCTCAAATTTTTCAGTTCACTGATGTTAATACCGAAGTATTTTTTGAAAATCTTGCTGAAATGCTCCGGCGATTCGTAGCCGATATCCTCGGAAATCTCGTAACGGCGCTTGTCCGTCGTCAGGATCAGCCGCTTGCCTTCGTCCATCCGCAGCTTGGTCACATAGTCCCAAATATTCGTGCCCATCACCCGTTTGAACAAATAGCTCAAATAGTTCGGGCTCAAATGCACGGAGTCGGCGATGTCCTGCAGCTTCAAGCCTTTATTGCAGTAATTTTGCTCAATATATTTCTTCGCTTCATAGACAAACCGATTGTTCGCCTCGTCGATTTGATTCTCGCTCGTTTCCTCGTTTTTATATTTCCCGATATCTCCAATATAAAACGCATAGTGGCCTTTGTTCGTTTCTCCCCAGCTCAGCGACTTCACGGCTTCGTTATAGATCGACGGCCATTGCGGAACCCCTTTTTGAATGCTGCTGATGCCGATTACGCTGCGGATCTTGAGATACGTTTCCAAGTTGTTATGCAGGATTTGCGCAATCATCAGCAACTGGTTCGCCCGTGAAGCGTCGCGCTGCTCATCTTCCGTCAGCTGCAATATCAGCGAAAAGGTGGAATTATAGTTGTAAAAAATCAGATGATCCCACTCGCGAACAGTCTCTTCAATAATGTTGAACGAAGCGTATTTCATCAGGTTGCGGTCCTTGAGCGTCAAAATCTCCTGATCGTTCACCCCGCCCTTATCCAGATAGAGCTTGAGCGTAATGACACAGAAATAGGCGCCATTAATGCGGTAATCCAGCTCCTTGAGCAAGTCGTCCACCTCGGACTCGTCAATCGTCCCTGTGACCAGCTCGTTCAAAATATCGTTTTGGTTAAGCGTGGCGTAGTCGGCCTGTTTTTTCTGCTCGGTGAAGTGCTCCAGCGTTTCGGATTTCGTCTTTTTCTCCACCAGCAGATTGCGGGCAACGCCAACCAGCCGGTCCGGCATGACCGGTTTGACGAGGTACTCCTTGGCGCCGAAGCGAATCGCCTTTTGCGCATATTCAAATTCGCCGTGGGCGGATAAAATGACGATCGGCAGCGACGGATTTTCCAGATAGATGCTTTCGATCAGCTCAATGCCGTTCATTTTCTCCATCTGGATGTCCGTGAACACCAGGTCGATCTGCTCCAGCCGCAAAAAGTCGAGCGCTTCAAACCCGTTATGGGCAATAAACACCTCGGAAATTTGCAGATTGGAGCCTAGCAAAATGGCGGCAATCCCTTTACAAATCATAGGCTCGTCGTCTACGACTAATATGTTGTACATGGTTGTTCCCTCCCGCTATTCATCTGGTTTCGTGTGATTCGGAATCGTGATTACAGCGCGGATGCCCTCATGCTGGCCCAGGCGGTAGCTCAAGCCGTACGGCTCGCCGAAATGAAGCCTGATTCTTTTATGCACATTGATGATGCCATAGCCTTTGTTTTTGTATTGTTCATTGATAATCGCATTCAGCATCTCCGGCTCCGGTCGTTTGTAACCGTTATCTTCGATGGCAATTTCAACGACCTCGCCGACGATTTGCACGGAAATCCACAGTTTACCGTCGTTTTCCATATTTTTAATGCCATGAATAATCGCATTCTCCACAAGCGGCTGCAGCACTACCTTGGGGATCGTCTGCTGTCTGGCGGCCTCTTCAATATCCCAGAACACCTCAAATTGAAAATCGTATCGCTTGAGCTGCAGTCGGATGTACGCTTCTGTATGCGCCATTTCCTCGTTGATCGTGATCAGCATTTTGCCGCGGCTCAGCCCGATGCGCAGCAGCATCGACAGGTCCTTGATCATTTCCGAGGAATGCTCAGCATTCTCGACGATCGTCCGCCAATAAATCGAGTCCAGCGTATTGTACAATAAATGCGGGTTGATCTGCGAATGCAGGAATGACAGCTCGATTTCCTTTTGCCGCAGCTCCAGATCGTATTTCTCGTGAATCATCCGATCGAGCCGGTTGGTCATTTCGATCAGCTTATTGTTTAGCAGCAAAATTTCGTTACGGCTTTCCGGCGCATAACGCGCGCGCTGGGCTTCCCCCGGCTCGTAATCAAAGGTCAGACGCGCCAGGCGCGACAAGGGCTTGAGGAAGGAGCGAATGAAATAACTGCTGACCAGCAGCAAAATGATAACGTACACAATCATCAAATAATGAATCAGCTTTTGCAGCACCTGCTGCTGGCCGGTCAGTGAATCCAGCGGAATTTTGACCAGAATACTCGTCTTGCTTTCCTCGCTGCGGTCAACCGCATACAGCCAGGAATGCTTTTTCTCTTTGGCAATGAAGACGCCCGAGCCGATATGGTCCAGCTCCTCGGGTATTTGTTCCACCGCCCCGACCATCGATTCCCCAACGTTGGAAAGCACTTGATTTTGCTCGTTCAGCAAATAAATCTCCATATTGTCAAAGGTGTTCAGCGCCCTGAGCAGCGTCTGGAACCGCAGTTCGAGATTAGCCACAATCAGTACGCCCAGCGTGGAATCTCCCGTGTAGATGCTGTTCATATCGCGGATATACATAGTGGAATTGTGCGGCACAGGACGTTCATTCATCTGTTCAATGACGAGTATCCCCTTGCCCTTGGCATCCCGCGCCGCTTGATACCATTTGAACTGGGACAAATGCTCCGCATAGAATACACCATTGTTCGAATAATCTACAAACGGAAAAAAGGAAAACAGCTTCGCGCTTTCCGGCAGCAAAAACATGTAACGGACCTGATTGTCCGTATAGCGATTGATATAGCTGTCCAGGCTTTTATGCCTTTCCAGACTGTCGTTCTCGTTCTGAACGTTGGCGATGCTCTGAACCTCTTGCGAGATCATGATCTTTTCCGTCGCCTCGTCGAGATCGGACAAAATCCGATCTACCGACACGTGATTCATCTTCATCAGTTCGAGCGTCGCGCTTCCCATCTGGTCCGTGGCGGTCGATTCTACCTTTTGCGAGATGAACCAATCCAGACACAGAAGCGGGACCAGAATAAAAATCATCATGAGAATGAGCAGCTTCTGGATCAGCTTTAAATTCGAGAACCATCTGCGCATATCGACATTCAGTCCTTTGTTTTTCAATCTGAGTCTGAAAACAACCGCAGGGCTACTGATAAAGTAGCCCCTGACGGTCAAATGTGAGGCCGATAAACCGTTAATACGTGAACTTATCGACTGATTTTTTTAGGGAAAGCGACAAGTAATCCAGCTTCTCGGACAACTCCTCCAACTGGTTGCCTACGTTCAACTGCTCCTCGCAAAGCGACGCCACCTCCTGTGAGGAAGCGGACGATTCCTGCGCCACCATGCTGACATTCGTCATGGCCGTGCGCAGTGCGTGCTGCGACTCATCCAGATGCTGGATCGATGTCGTCACCGTGCCAAGCAAATGAATAAAGCCTTCCATCCGTGTTTCCACTTGACTGAAAATATGCTCCGTATCGCGAACAGCCTGCACTTGATCTTCAAAAACCGGGAATACGGCTTGAATTGAGGTTAACGTGAGATCGACCTCCTCATGAATCTGGTCAATAATGCCGCCTACCAGATCGATCGACTTTTTCGACTGCTCCGCCAGCTTGCGAATTTCTTCGGCAATGACCATGAACCCCTTACCGGCTGCGCCAGAGCGTGAGGCTTCGATGGAAGCATTAAGTGACAGAATGTTTGTCTGCTTGGTCATCGCCGTCAGCACATCGAGAATTTTTTGAATCGAGGACGTGCTGTTCTTCAGCTTGGTGACGTTGCCGCCCATCAGCCGAATCTGCGTTTCCGTATTGGTAGAGTTCTGTGTCAGCTTCGACATAAATGTCGCGCCTTGCTCGCTTGCCCGCTGTACCTCGGCTGCCGAGCCGCTCATCTCGTCGTTCGACTTCTTGAGCAGATTCATATTCCTTCCCAGCTCCATCGAAAGACGATTGCCCAGATCCGCTTCATAGGAAAGTCCAGCCGCGCCTTTGGCGATTTCTTCTGTGGAAATGGCAATTTCCCGGGCAGAGGTTGCGGTCGCTTTGGAAGCGCTCATGATTTCCTGAGCCTTACCATGTAATTCTATCACAGACTGACTGGTTTCTTGTACAAGTAATTGAATTTGTGCCATCATTCGGTCAAAGCTTGCACCCAGCACGCCGATTTCGTCCTGCCGCTTGAAGTTGGCGCGAATGTTCAAATCGCCGCTTTCGCCGCGGCTCATCAAGTCGCTTAACGCTGCCAGCGGACGGCTGATTCTGCGGGCCATCAGGAAGCCGATGATCGCTGCGCTCAGCGCCGCAATCCACAGCGAGTTGATCGTGACCAGCAAGATGCGGTCGGCAGCGTTGACAAGCTCAGCCATCGGCGTCATGCCGACGATCACCCATCCGTTAATGGGCGATTTGTAGCTTTGTACGAGCAT
This sequence comes from Paenibacillus athensensis, assembly GCF_004514475.2. Classification (GTDB taxonomy): domain Bacteria; phylum Bacillota; class Bacilli; order Paenibacillales; family NBRC-103111; genus Paenibacillus_AL; species Paenibacillus_AL athensensis. The sequence continues at coordinate 209,389 of NZ_MYFO02000005.1, forward strand.
TTCGCCCAGAGCGCCGATCTCCAGCGTCTTATTGCTGTTGTCGGCGGTCATAAAATCGCCCGGCAGCGGGTTCGCGTAAGGCAAGCTCCATTCGGCTTTATTGACGGAAGCGATGACCGCCTGCTCAGACGAAAGCAGATAGACCTTGCCTGAATCGCCAAGCGTAATTTTACCGATTTCCTCGGCCAAAGACGAGGTACGAAACTCAATCATACAAACACCCAGCGGGTCGCCGTTTTGAATGTCCGATACGACTTTAGCGATGCCGAATGTCGGCTCCGTGCTCTCGGTGTAGGAGGCTGTAGCCGTAATCAGCCATTCCTTGCCCGCCTGCGCATCCGCGATCACTTTATCGACGATTTGCGGGTTCAAATTGATCCGGTCCTGGCTGGTCGCCATCTTCTCCCCGTTCATGGACACTATGGTGATATTCGTAATCGACTTGTCGGCGTTCGATTTGCGGGAAAGGAAATCGTGAAGCGCGTCCTTCGTCTGAATTTTATCATATTCAGCCGTCCGGCTGCTCATCAGCTTGGTCAAGTCCTCTTGTACCACGGTATCGATCGTCAATTCAGTCGCCATCTGCCCGTATTGCGCAAACAACAAATCAAATTTACCGCCGGCTTGCTTGATCGTTTCGTTGGAGGCGTTCGCAACCTTATCATGGACGATCCCCCTGGAAATCGAATAGGAAAACAACCCGACAATGCTCACAAAAATCACGTTACTCACAACAAATCCAAGAAAAAACTTGGTCCCCATCGACTTGAATGAAAGCTGCCGAATATACCCCGCGAGCGCGATCAGCCCTTGACCGAGTTTACCGAGCCACCCTCCCCGGCGTATGCGCTGCTGCAAATTCTTTAAGGGTTCCCGTAGCCTTCTGACTTTCCACATAGTGTGTGCACCCCGTTTGAATTCATGATTTTGAGAGCTTTTGTACAACGACTTTATCATACTGCTCTATGTCTTCAAATGCGTATTGTTACGAAAATCATGTCGAATCCTATGATCGCTGCCGGCAACCTTCACCAGCTCCGATCATTCACAATAGTTATAAACAGTTCTGGAAAAGGGATGCATGACTTGCAGCAAGCGCCAGCTTCCCGCCCATAAAAAAACATCCCGCCACCTCGATGGATGACGGGATGCTTGCATGTCAGTTGTCCGTATTACGCGGACCTGATCAGTTGATCAGTTGCATCGCTTGCAGCATGCGGGAGAGGATCACAACGGACTGGGCGCGTGTTGCCAAATCTTGCGGAGCCAATCGGTCATTGTCGACGCCTTGCATGATGCCGTTTGCGATCACTTGATCGAATGCTGCACTCGACCAGCTGCTGATTGCCGAAGCGTCCTTGAAGCTTGCCGTTGCGGAGCTGTCCGCGCTAGCGACAAGCTGCGAACGCAACTGCAGCGCTCTGGCGATCATGACAGCCATTTGCTCGCGCGTAATCGTTTGTTGCGGTTTGAACGATTGATCGTCGAAGCCTTCGATCAATTTGTATTGAGCTGCTGCCTGCACGCTGTCATAGAACCAGTCGCCGGCTTTTACGTCTGTAAACATTTGCGAAGCGTCTGCATCCTTCGTCAATCCGAGCGAGCGGACGAGCAGCGCAGCGAATTCTGCACGAGTTACATGATCTTCCGGAGCGAATTGGTCGTCGGTTTTACCGTTGACCACCAGCTTGGAAGCGAGCAGCTCAATGTCTTTCTTCGCCCAGTGAGCGGATACGTCGCTGAACGATTTGCTAGATTGTGCCACTGCGTAGATGCTGTTGGTTGTGCTGTTGATCGTTACCGTTGTTTGGCCATTCTCGGAAGAGAATACAGCCGGTACGTAACGGAATTCTCCGGTTGCCGGATCGTAAACAACAGCTGTTGCCGTATTGCTGTCCACGTTGCCGTCAATCGTGATCGTTCTTGTTACGAAATTACTGCCAAAACGTTTGATTTCGATCGACTTGTCGCCCGATTCAAGCGAGACTTCAAAGCTCACAGGCGTATCCAGCATTTTCAGACTACGGTCGGACGCTTTGCTGTTGATTTCATCAGCTTGCGTCGAATCGACTTTGTCGATCGTGACCGAAAGCACGCCGTTTTTCGTATCGCCGCCGATAATCTTGCTCAGATCAACCGGAAGCGTATAGCTGGCATTTTGGTGCTGAATGACAACTTGAGCGTTCGGAATCGAGCTAACCGCGCTGCTCAGGTCGGCCAGATTCAGTTGAACCTTCGCCGGACCGTTTGTTGTATTCGTGTTGATGACAATTTTTTGCTCTTTGTTAGCTGCAGCGTTTGTGATGATGTTTTTGTCTACTTTCACCACAGTTGGTGCAGGCTTCGTCGTAGGTGCAGGCGTTCCGCTTGGCGCTGGAGTTTCTACTGCCCCTCCGCCACCGGCTCCGCCGTTACCAGGGAACGAATCTTTCGGGAAATTCGTGCTGGCGAATCCGCGGCCAACTTCGTTCAGCTTCAGATTGGCGCCTGCATTATTGGCGATATCGGCCATTTTGGCATTGCGGATAATGACGTTATTGACGTCGACTTTTCCGCTTACGCCGCTGCTGACTTCGAGACCGGACAGACCGGAGCCGTCGGATACGATGTTTTCCAGCTTGACCTGGTTCACACCCATCGTGCCTTGTACCGCAATACCGGCATAGGTGCTGTCCAGCGCGATGTTGTTACGAATGATGATCGGGCTGTCAATCGCTTTGGTGTCGGCATAAACTTCGATCGCGCCGAAGTTGATGTTCAAGCCTGCGTCGCGGCTGCCTGTGCGAATCAGGGTGTTGCGTTCAACAAGCGTTGTGCCGTCAAAGGCAGACAGCGGGCTGAAACGGGTCGATACCGTAATACCGGAACCCAGACCAATCGTATCAACCAGAACGTTATCTTGCATTTTATTGTCTTTACCGCCGAACAAAATCATGTTGTTGGCCAGCCAAGGCAATTGGACGGTGTTGAAGCGGAACGTATTGTTATACGTAAAGTCGCTTTCAAAGCCCTCGTTCAGTCGGGACCACATGGCCAAGCCGTCATCGCCCGGATAACGGACGTTGGTTTGCTCTACCATACTGTTTTTCGTATTCGAGCTGAAGTTCATGCCGTCCGCCATCGTGTTGCGAATGCGCAGACCGCCTACATAAAACTCGTTCGTATATTTGCTGCTGTCAAAGCCGGAGTCGGCTGCCGGTCTAGCAATCCACATACCTGTTTTCGTATGCTCGATCCAGACGCTTTGTACCGTCGAGCCCGGACCAAACGCGCCTTCGAAGCCGTTCGTGTGCGCTTCGTCATCACGGATGTTCAGGTTGCCGTCAATGGCCAGATCATATACGCGAATATTGTTGCCCAGACCATAGAACTTGGCTTTGTTCAGCGTCGTGTACCACATGCCCGCGCCGCGAATCATCACGTCGTCAAGCACCAGTACGTCGCCGCCGTTATCCAGTTCAAACGAGCCTGCCGGGAACCATACGCCTTTATTTTGAGCTTTGGCTGCTGTTACAGCATCCTTGAAGGCTTGCGTATCGTCGTTGTTATCGTCGGCCACTGCGCCGTAATCCGTTACCGACAGATAGCCGGCAGGCATCGTGTAAGCGGCGGTTGGCGCCGATTCCAGATCAACGAGGTCAACAATGTAGTAGTCTGCTGTGTTGCCGCCATCTTTTTGCAGCTTGATCGTCGCGCCAGCCGGCACGTTGCCGATCATCGTATGAATTTCGTCAAAGAAGCGGTGCGCGCTGCCTTGCGCCGGATCTTTGGACCAAGGATAGTTGCCATACTCCCAAGCGTAATGCGAAGTCAGCTCCAGATCCTTCACTTTCACATCGTTTACGTACAAGCCCAGCGTTGCGTTGATGCCGTTGCCTTCCGGAGCATCCGGAATCGAATAGCGCAGCACGAGCGAGTTAGCGTCCTTCGCTGTCGTAAACTGTACATATTGTCCGGTTTGATCCAGCTTCACCGCTTGACGGCCGGAAGCTTCGTTGGCTACTTCATGGTAGACACGGTTCGGACCGATCAGCGTACCGTTCGTATTGGCTTGCTCCAGCTCATACGTCGTGTACGTTGCCGTGGCACCGCGGTACGACTTATTGACGATGTTATGAACCGTCAAATTGTCGAAGTTGATGCCGCCTGTGTCTGCACCCGTCATTTCGAGGGAGACGGAGTTATAGCCTGCGCGCAGTGGCAGGGAGACATCGGCATTCGCCCATGTGCCGCTGCTGGTTGCTGCCAGCGAAAGCTGTTGCACCGGCAACCCGTTGACGAACACGGAAATCGTTTTGGTGGCGCCGGTCGGATTCGCATAATGCACCGTTGCTGCATACGTGCCGGCATCTTGCGATGTAACGGCCAATACGGCGCGTGCGCCTGTGCTTGCAAAGTGGTTCAGATAGCCGCTGCCAGTGGCGCCGATAGCTGCTGGAGCAATCTGTACGCCGCCGCCGATGAAGGCTTGCTCGGCTTCGTAGACAGCATCTGCCGGCTGCGCTTCAAATGTCCAGAGCGAATCCTCAAGCTGGCTTGTAATAACGCCTTGCTTGGCTGCGCCGTAGACATAAGCTTGCGAATTGGCGGCATTTTTGATTCTTTCATAACCGAGGTAATCTTCGACTACCCATTGGTTGTTAGCAGATGTCGCTTTTGCTTCGAGAGCTGTGGAAAGGCCGTCAGCGCTTCCGTCAGTGCTCAGCAGTTGGCCGTTGAGTCGGTTTTTCAACAGCTTGCGGCCGTTGAAATCCTGCAGCAGCCATTGGGAAGCCAGCTCGCTTGGCGCCGCACTGCCCGATTTCACCGTTGTGCCGTCGGCCAGCAAATATTCGCCGGACACTTTGTTTTTGATCCGAATATAGTTGGTATCGTCGAAAGCTGGCGTGCTTGTTTTCAGGTTGCGGTCCGGTTCGGCCGGCAGTGTTGTCGTGTAATTGCCTGTAACCGGTTCAAGCACCCATTGCATCGTATTTTGGCTATCCGGATACAAACCGCGTTCCGCATAACCTAAAGAATTTTGAACATTGAGATACTCGTCTTTGTAGCCTTCTTTATTACTGCGAATAAAGAATGTTGTGCCGCTTGGCGTAGCATCTACGGTCCATTCGGAAGCTGCTGCGTCATTCGACAACGGCGCGCTCTCCACGTATTGATAATTGACATCCAATTTCACATAATGTCCGCTTGCTACGTTTTTAATTTGTTTGGCTCCGTTGCTGTCTTGAATCACCCATTGCGAGTACCCGTCGGTTTGAGCCGGAGTACCGTACATGACGACTCCGTTGCGAGCCTCATAGAGATATTGACCATTCGCCGGATTTTTAATCCGTACGTTACCTGTTGGAAGTTCTACCGGCAGATCAGGAGCTGTCGTAAATTTAAACTCCATTGCGTCCTTATCTTCCACAGGAATATTTTTGTTGCTTTGCGCATAGTCGATGCTGTCTTTTACGTTAATATAATGCTCTCCGGTCCACGCACTTTTAATCGTTTTGTATCCGGAATCCGGTCCATCCTCAACGGTCCACTTCGGACTGGCCCAAGTTGAGTAGATTTCCATGCTCGGCAGTGCAACAGGAAGGTTTGCAGCTGGATCGATTCCTTCCATGGCGATATAGTGTCCCGTAGAACGGTTATGGAGGTAGGCCCAGCCCCCTTGATCCTCAACAGCCCAGTGAGCGATCGGGTCCAAAGAATCGATATCGCCGTATTTTACTTTGCCATCTTCTTCATAGAAATATTTGCCGTTCAACTTGCTCTGAATCAAGTAGAAAGCGGCGCCGTCAACGACCGGCTGGAATCTCCAGCGCGGGCTGCCCCATCCTCTGTTGATCTCGTTGTACTCGGCATATTTGTTCAAATTCTGCAGGTTGATGTATTTTTGATGGTTTTCGTCGCTGTTGCTGTCATTCACGCTGTGAATGAGCTTGGAGCCGCCATCAAGCGATTCAATTACCCACACAGCATCTGTCCAGCTGTTATCTACATCGCTGACTTTCAGATGCCCGTTGGACATGTCGTGCATGTTGATGTAATGACCTGTAGCACGGTTCTTGATCCGCTTGCGGCCATTGAATTTCTCAACCAGCCACTGGCCATGCTGATCATTGGCCTTTACGTTACCGTACTTCAGCTCGCCATTCTCGTCTTCATACAAGAACAAAGACTGCCATTCGCTTTGAATACGCACGTATTGATCTACGCCGGCTACAAAGCTTGGATCTTCAAACACCCATTGCGCCGGATTCGAATCGGGATTAATGACCATCGATTGAGCGAACTGCAGCTCATCTTGAACGTTCAGATATTCATTTGAATATACAGCGCTTTGCACCGTCACATAGTCATCATAAATGTTGGAAGCTTTCACGGCCCAACGGTCGTTTCCACCGCTGCTTTGATTGCCGGCTAGCGCAGCTACCGCGGAAGCCGACAGGTGATCGCCGGCAGATGTCATATAATTGCCGGTCCCCAGGTTTCTGAACCGCTTCTTACCGTCAAAATCCTCGACGATCCACTTGTATACTGCACTAGATACCGTATTATTCAAGGAAGTGTATTTAACAATGCCTTGATCTTCATACAGGTACTTATCACTTACATTCTCAGTCGTGTAGTTGGCAATGCGCACAGCAGGCACATCGGCCGCCAGCTCGATTTTCCACTGGCTGTTCGCGTTCGTGTTGGTTCCAGGCCAGTTGTTCGAACGGGCAAAAATGTCCGTTTCAAATTGCGTATTTAACCAATTGCCTGAATCCAAAACACTGGTAATCGTTACCCAGCCATCACTGGTGCCGGGAGCAATCGTCCATTGGTTGGCTGTAGTATTGGCCATAGGCTGCGTCTCGATCGCCGCCCATGCACGATCAACGTCGTGGGAGATATATCGGCCCGATGCACGGTTCTTCAAGCGAACCTTTTGAGTGCCGTTGCCTTGGTCCGTTACGACCTCCATGTACCACTGTGCAGTCGGGTCGTTTGCTGCTTTTTTCCCGAATGCCACTTTGATTCTGTCGCCATCGTCTTTGTCCGGCAGCGCTTCGTACAAATATTGGTCGGTTCTGAATTTATTTTCGATAAGAACCAGAACGTCCTGCGTCACCGGCTCAAAACGCCATTGCGGGCTCTCAAAAGCAGGATTGATATCGCTGCTGACTTCTGCGAAGCCAAGCTGGTCTTCCTGGTGAATAAAGTTATTCAGCGAAGGCGTCGTGGCGCTTTTCATGGTCACGTAGCCCGCGCGAGTGGCGGTTTGAATCATCCACTGAACAGCCGTTGTACTTCCACCGCTAATATCTACGGCCGTCAGCATATCTTTTCTTTTGGTAATGTTTGCCATCGAGATGGCATGACCGGTCGCACGGTTTACAATTTGCTTGTTTCCGTTGCCGCCTGGTGCGTTTTTAATATACCATTGCGCAGACTGGTCGTCTCGACTCGGGAATCCATATCGAACAACGCCTGATGAATCCTCGTACAAAAAATTGTTTTTCCATTTGTTCTGGATACGCATCGGCTGGTTCTCATCTACACTGACGCCGCCACCGCCGTCCGCATACGCGATCAGCTGAAACGGAATCAGGAGCATAATGGTCATGCACAGAGCTACCCATTTCCTGAAAAGCTTCATACTTCTACCTCCGTCTTTTTAATAACTTTGCTTCGTGCCAGTGCTTGGCCGGGATGAAATCCAAAAGCCCCCTCTCCTTGAATAGAGAGATTTCACCCAATGAATAAAGTATATGAATGCGCTTTATCGCAGACAATGTGCGTTGTTAAGATAATCGTGTCCAATATTACAACCGCTCGTAAAATAGAACCGTATTCGCTGCAGCGAGGTTGAAATATGCTAAAACTATCCAAAAGAGCTTGTAAATTCTCGTAGTATTGGAAAAAACTTTTCGACCTTCGTGCCCCGGACAACAAAAAAAGCTACACGGCCGCAACCGCATAGCTTTTGCTTTTATTTAAAATCCTTCCATGTAAAATCTGTCGATAAAATCCCGACCGCCTGCTCGCGCGGCTGCCAGCTGGTTCCCGTCGCCGCATCGGGCTTCCGGTAACACACGAGATTGCGATGGAGGCCGAAGGCCCGGCAAACACCCGGCCGTACAGCATGGATACCGCATCGATCGTTCGTCTGGTCGTAAAAGATACACGTGCCGTAAAAGCGCGTTTGATTTTCCAGCTCCTGCCGGCTTTTGCCCGGCATCGCTCTTACTTTTTTCCTGATCGCCTTCAATTCCTGCTCCGTCACGGGCACAGGGCCGCAGCACATGCCCTTGCATCCGCTGCACGGCAATACGTCTTTGGCATCCGCAGACTTCACGGCTTTCACCTCTCAAAACTGGTGTATACTTCCATCTAACATGTAATCTTATCAATCTTTATATCATTTATCAACCTGCTCGTACCGAGGGGAGAGCGGGCCGTTCTCTACTGAAAGAAGCTGCAGCAAGTCTCCTCTACAGCACAAAAAAAACTCCGGGCCGACAACCGGCTCGAAGCTTTTCTCCGTAAAAAAACAAAAAACCTTATAACAGGATAAGGTTAAAAAACGAATGCGGTCGGAGGGATTTGAACCCTCACGCCTTGTGGGCGCCACCCCCTCAAGATGGTGTGTCTGCCGTTCCACCACGACCGCTTGTTGGGATTGAAAGTGAGCCATGTAGGACTCGAACCTACGACACCCTGATTAAAAGTCAGGTGCTCTACCGACTGAGCTAATGGCTCTCAAAACTATCAAAAAAGAATGACCCGTAGGGGATTCGAACCCCTGTTACCTCCGTGAAAGGGAGGTGTCTTAACCCCTTGACCAACGGGCCTGAATCGATCGCCTTTTTGACGACAAAAGTTATTATAGCGGAATCGACCTGTAAAGACAAGCACAAATTATGGAATATTCCGGGCCGATTGTGCTATGCTGAAACAAATTGCCTACGAACGAGGTGCACCTGCTTATGCTGCTTTATCATATGGAAAAAGAAACGATTCGCGAGGAAGCCCCCCGCCTGCCCGCCCCGAATGAGGTGGCGTGGATACGCCTGGAGAATGCTTCGCCGGAAGAAGTCCAGCGCGTGCTCGGCGGTTTGTTTCAGTGTCATCCGCTGTTGATCGAAGACGCCATCAAGCTGAACCAGCGCCCCAAGCTGGACAGCTATAAAAACAACGCGTTGCTGACATTTTTCGCTGTAACCAAGGAACTGAAGTCACGGGAAATTGCCATCGTCATTGGTCCCAACTACTGCATTACCGTTTCGCGGGAGCCGGTCGCGTTCCTCGACCAGCTCTACGAAGAGATGCTGCAGGTTGAAGGCCGCATGGAGCATGTCGGTGCGATTCTCCACGCCCTGCTGGACCGCTGTGTCGACGATTATTCGCAAATCATCAATGCCATCGAAGACCGCGTGGACAAAATGGAGCGGGCCGTCTACCGCAACCCGGCTGTGCGCATCGCCCAGGAAATCTTTCAAATGAAACGCACGATGCACAAGCTGCGCCGCGTCATTATTGAAGAGAAATCGCTGGTCAGTCAGATCAGCCACCGCACGTTTCCCTACACCCGGCAGGATGACGATGTCTATTTTGCCGATATTTACGATCATATTTCGCGAGTCGTCGATTCGCTGGACATTTTTCGGGAGTCGCTGGCTGGCCTGCTGGAGCTGCAAATGAGCCTCAAATCGGACCGGATGAATGAAATCATGAAAACGCTGACCCTGGTAAGCACCATTTTTATGCCGTTGACGTTTATCGTTGGCGTATATGGCATGAACTTCAAGATCATTCCCGAGTTGAACTGGAATTACGGCTACTTGTATGTATGGCTGCTGATGCTGATTATCGGCGTGCTGATGTGGATGTTTTTCAAAAAAAAGCGCTGGTTTTAGCCCCCGCAACAAACGGAAGCAAGGAAAAAGCCTGCCGATATCATCGACAGGCTTGTCATACGGAGAGAGAGGGATTCGAACCCTCGCACCACTTGCGCAGTCTAACCCCTTAGCAGAGGGTCCCCTTGAGCCACTTGGGTATCTCTCCATGGCTCCCCGAACAGGACTCGAACCTGTGACAACTCGATTAACAGTCGAGTGCTCTACCAACTGAGCTATCAGGGAATGAACAATTTTTATTTTAGTACGAAGGCGGCTGCAAGTCAAGTGTATACGATTTCAATTTGCCCCTGCACTTCCCACAGGCATATTTGCGCACGTCCAGCTTGCGCTTACGGTAATACTCCGTCTTGCAATCGACGCACTCCAACCGATAGCGGTAAGGCTGCGGCTTGGACGCCGTTGGCAGCGACAAGCAGAACCGGCTCCCGCCTACCTGCTGCAGCAGCGTTTTGAAATCCTGATCGCGATGCCTGTAACCCCGTTTGAGCAAGTGCAGATGGTAATGACACAGCTCGTGCTTGATGATTTTCTCCACTTCATCGCGGCCAAACGATTCCCACTGCACCCAACTGATTTCAATATCGTGCGATTTGGTAAAATATCGTCCACCCGTCGACCTTAGCCTGCGGTTAAACCGCGCTTGGTGCACAAAGGGCCGGCCGAACGAGGTGAGCGAGATGTGCTCGACCCACTTCTGCAGCTCCAGATCGTCCATGAAGACCTTCGCCCCTTTTAGAAGTTCTCACTTGAATTTGTACCGTATGAACGGCTATACTGTCAAGTAGAAAACATACGCGAGCTGCACAATTCGCAAAGGGGACCGAAACTCATTATGCCACAAATGCGCTACGCTATACTGAAGCTGGAAGATCAGCTTGAGTTTGTCGAAATGCCCTCATCTTATATGTACCAGTTAACCGCCTTGAATCAACGGCTGCACAAGGAACTGGACAAGCTGACCGCCGACAATGTGCCGCGGCTGCCGCGCGTCATTGCCGAGTGTAATGATCTGGAGCTGATTGGCGCAGGCTTCGTCCTGACGCAAGGCTTGGATTACATCAATCGGCTGGAGCAAGCTTTTGCCGCCATCCAGGAAAAGGCTTATCCGCTCATTTCCCTGCTGACTGAAATTCGGGCGCTGCAAGCCCAGTTGGAGCAATGGTACGAGGAAGAATGGCCTGTCTAAGCCAAAAATCCGCAGCGTAATCTGCGGGTTTTTGTTGCGGTTCGAAGGGACCTGCACCTGAGCCCCCCTTATCGCCATACAATAAGGTACACAGGCAAAGGGAAGGAGATGGGCGCATGCCGCAATGGCTTTGTAATCAACTGATGCGAGCCTTCCAGAATAAAAATCGCAGACAAATCCGCTTGCTGAACGACAGCTGGTTTTTTTACCGGACCCGCCGCTCGCAGGAGGATTGGGCGGATTCGGCAAAAAATGAAGAATCGAATCGGCACAAGCATTGACATTCATCCATAATTGGTATATAAAGTAAATAGATGTTGATTCGGCGTGAAGCACACTCCGGGGCAGACTTGATTCTGCCGGGGGTGTGTTTTTTTGCGCGCTTATCTATGGAAGGGAAGGGATCAAGATGAATATACAGGTGAGCCGGTTTATAGCGCAGCAGGAGCTCCAATTAGCCGCTCGTGGCAGGAGCGGCCAGCCGCTTGGACAAGCGGGGGTACGCTTTTTGGAGCATATCTGGGGTCCGATGTTTGATTTTAAGTTTAACGGCTTAGTTTGGAACGGCTATTTCGAAGCCGGGCATGCCGGCGGCCCTGATCCGTCATGCAGTGAATTTGCCTTTGAGCGGGTTGGGCGCAAGCTGCTCGTGCAAGTGGACGAACCGCCGCGCTGGCAGCACGACACCGGCCTCTTTGATCGCGATGCCCAACTGTTACGGAGCAACCGTCTGCTGTTGGAGGGCTGGCTCCCGCTCCGCTTCTCCTGGCAGCAGCTGTGGCGCCGCCCCTATGAATGCAGGGAGCTGCTTTACAAAGCTGTGCTCGGGAGCGCCAAGCCCGGCAGCGCCCATACAGCCTGGTGCTGGCGAGAACGCCCGGCTGAATACGGCGCCCTGTCGCCCGACGAGCTTGAGCTATGGCATAAGCGCAAAGCCGTCGTTCTGGAGCTGGCAGCAAGCCGCCGTGGTCGCGTAAGGCCGCGTGAGGTAGCGGCGATCTTCAATATCAGTAGCCGGGTTGCCGCCGAATGGCTGGTGCGCTTCACGCTGGAGGGACATTTATCGGCTATTGCCGGACCGAGTCAGATCACTGTTTTTGTGCTCCCAGAACTCAATGGAACCGCCCCGTGAGCACGCCAAACAGGGCGCTAGCATTCGCCTTGGAGCGGAGAAGCAGACGCCCTGCCTGGCAAGATCAGGATTGTGACGAGCTGTGGAGCCAATCCGCCTTCAGTCCATGAGTCTTACGGTTTTTTCATCGTCAGACTGACGCGACCTTTCTTGGCATCGACGCCCAGCACCCACACCTTCACGATATCGCCAACCGAGACAACATCCATCGGATGCTTGACGAAGCTGTCGCTAAGCTGAGAAATATGTACCAGACCGTCGTTTTTGATCCCGATATCGACGAACGCGCCGAAATCGATCACGTTGCGCACGGTGCCGGTCAGCTCCATGCCCGGCGTCAAATCCTCGAGCTGCAGCACATCTGTACGGAAGATCGGCGCCGGTACCTCTTCGCGCGGATCGCGTCCCGGACGCTGCAGGCTGTCGAGAATATCGCGCAGTGTCGGAACACCGACGCCCAGCTTCACGGCCAACTGCTCCGGCTGCAACGTTTGGAGCAGCCCGCGCAGCTCCTGCGAGCCCAACTGGGACAATTCCAGCCGCAGCTCCTTGAACAGCCGGTCCACGACCTCGTAGGATTCCGGATGAATCGGCGTATTATCGAGCGGATTGACTGCGCCGGGGATGCGCAGGAAGCCGACGCATTGCTCAAACGTTTTTGCACCCAGACGCGGCACCTTGGACAGCTCCTTGCGATTGGCAAACTTGCCGTTCTCTTCACGATATTTCACGATATTTTTGGCAAGGGTGGCATTAATGCCCGACACATAAGACAACAGCGACGGCGAAGCCGTATTCAAGTCGACCCCGACATGGTTTACCGCCGACTCCACGACAGCTTTCAAATTCTCATCCAGCCGCTTTTGCGAAACGTCATGCTGGTATTGGCCAACGCCAATCGCTTTAGGCTCGATTTTGACCAGCTCGGCGAGCGGGTCCTGCAAGCGGCGGGCAATTGAAATGGCGCTGCGCTCCGCAACGTCCAGCTCCGGGAATTCCGTCTGCGCCAATTTGGATGCCGAGTAGACGCTGGCTCCGGCTTCGCTGACGATTAAGTATTTGAGCTTGCGCTCTTTAATTTCGCCAATCAGCTCAGCGACGAATTGCTCGGTTTCTCGCGAAGCCGTGCCGTTGCCGATAACGATCAGCTCCACGCCAAATTTATTGATCAGTTGCTTGAACTTTGCCTTCGCTTCAGCCACTTTATTGTTCGGCGGCGTCGGATAAGTCACGGCGATTTCCAGCATCTTGCCCGTGTCGTCAATAACAGCCAGCTTACAGCCTGTCCGGTACGCAGGATCGACCCCCAGCACCACATGGCCCTTCACCGGGGCTTGCAGCAGCAGATTGCGCAGGTTTTCCGCAAAAATTTTAATCGCCTGCTCTTCCGCCTTTTCGGTCATTTCCCCCCGCACCTCGCGTTCGATGGAAGGAGCGATCAGCCGCTTGTAGGCGTCTTCAATCACAGCCAGCAGCACGTCCTTCACAACCGACGGACCTTTGATTACCTGCTTGGCCATATACTCGTGAATACGCTCGACCTGGGCCTCCAGCGATACCTTGAGCACTTCCTCGCGCTCTCCGCGGTTAATGGCGAGAATGCGATGCGGCGGCAGCTTGCGCACCGGCTCCTGATAAGCGTAGTACATTTCATAAACCGATTCCTGCGCGGCGTTTTTAGCTTCCGTGCGCAGCAAGCCGTGCTCATGCGTGGAACGGCGCACCCAAGCGCGAATTTTGGCGTCATCGGCGATCTGCTCGGCCAAAATATCCATTGCGCCTTGAATCGCTTCTTCAGCGCTGCCCACTTGCTTGTCCGAATCGATGTAGCGCGCTGCTTCGGCGTCCAGCGAGCCTTGACGCGGCTGCTTGCTAATCCATTCAGCCAGCGGCTCCAGCCCCCGCTCCTTGGCCACGCTGGCCCGCGTCTTGCGCTTTTGACGGTACGGCCGGTACAGATCCTCAAGCTCCTGCAGCTTGGCCGCCTGCTCAATCGCGCTGCGCAGCTCGTCGGTCAGCTTGCCTTGCTCGTCAATCAGCCGCACAACCTCCAGCTTGCGGTCTTCAAGATTGCGCAAATAGTGCAGCCGCTCTTCAATGTCGCGCAACTGATTCTCGTCGAGCTCGCCGGTCATTTCCTTGCGGTAGCGGGCAATAAACGGAATCGTGTTGCCTTCGTCCAGCAAACCGACCGTTGTTTTGACCTTGCCGGCAGCAAGCTTGAGCTCCGCTGCAATTTGCTTGAGGATTCGTTCTTGAATCAGCGCCTTTTGCTCATCCGTCAACTTGACGCGCTCCGTCTCCTCCGCTCTTTCCGCATCGCCCGCCTGAGAGCGAGACGCAGCCGGCGCCGATCCGCCCACCCCCTCTTGGGCCCACAGCGGTTCATTTGCATCATGAATCATAACGATTCTCCAATCTGTATCATATTTAATAACGACGCAATCCAAACAAAAAACGAGGGATCGATCCATCGCCCTCGTCTGTTCCAGATCCTATTAAAATTCTATCAGCCCTACGCTAATTTGCAAAGCTTCGTCAACCTTGCGCATCGTCTCTTCATCCAAATGCGTAATCTTGTCTGTCAGCCGCTGCTTATCGATCGTGCGGATTTGCTCCAGCAGAATGACCGAATCACGGTCAAAATCATGCGTCTCCGCGTCGATTTCTACGTGCGTTGGCAGCTTCGCCTTTTGAATTTGCGCCGTAATCGCCGCTACAATCACCGTTGGACTGAAGCGGTTGCCGATATCATTTTGAATGACCAGAACAGGACGAACGCCTCCCTGCTCCGAGCCGACGACTGGTGAAAGATCGGCAAAAAACACATCGCCACGTTTTACAATCACTTTCTACACCCCGCTTACTAAGCGATCCAGCGTAGTATCCGCTTCTTCCTCCGCTTGAAAGGCTTCCGACGCCATACTGAGATTGATTTTTGCCATCTCCATATAGCCGCGCTGCATCGACTCACGCAAAGTTCGCTTTTTTCGTTCGATTAAATACAGCTTCATGGCCTGACGGATGAACTCGCTGCGATTGGAATTTTCCTTCTCCACGATCCCATCGACTTCCTGCAATAAATGGTCGGGCAAACTGATCATGATCCTTTTCGTGTTATGCACATTGTTCACCTTTTCTCGCACCCCCAGCACAATACAAGACAATATTACCATTATGGCATGATCGGAACCAATTTATACAATGATATATATGCTTGCGATATATCCTTAATACTTACTATTCGCTAGCCTGTTCAGAAAATCCTCTCAATTCTATGGGGAATTGGCATGGTAAATCCGACCAGCGGCTAGAAGCGGTGCCGCATCAAGGGATTGATCGCATCGTCACGCCGCCCGTTGCGTACATACACGCGGGCAACGCGGTGCGAGATCATACAGGTCACTTCATAATTGATTGTGCCAAGCTGCTGCGCCACCTCTTCAGCTGTAATGCGCAACCCGCCCTGCTCGCCGATCAGCACCACCTCGTCGCTGCGCTCGACCCCCGGCACGTCCGTGACGTCAATCATGCATTGGTCCATGCAGATTCGGCCGACGATGGGCGCTTGATGTCCGCGAATCAGCACCTTCGCTTTGCCGGTCAGCATCCGCGAAAAGCCGTCGGCATACCCGATCGGCAGCGTAGCAATCCGTTCCTCGCCCTTCGTATGATAAATCGTGCCGTAGCTAACCCCCGACTGCGGAGGCAACGTCTTCAAATGAACGATGCCCGTCTTGAGACTGAGCACCGGCTTCAGCTCAATGCGCTGCGCGTTCACTTCTTCGGAAGGATACAGGCCGTACAGGCTGATGCCTAACCTCACCATATTGCAGGTCAGCTCCGGCAAATCGATCGCCGTCGCGCTGTTGCCGGCATGCAAATAAGGGAACTCCACGCCTTGCGCCCGAAAATGCTCAACAATCCGCGTAAAGCGACGGTATTGCTCATGCGTATACGATTTATCCGTCTCATCGGCATTGGCATAGTGGGTGAACAGCCCCTCCACCTCGACATGCCGCAGGCTCAGCGCGGCCTCGATGAACGCAATGGCTTCCTCCTCCACGTGCAGCCCGAGCCGTCCCATCCCCGTATCCAGCTTGATGTGAATTTTCAGCTTGCGCCCGTCCTCCGGCATATTGGCCTCCGACTTCTGAAGCGCCGCCAGCACCTCCGGACTGTACACGTTTACCGTAATCCCCAGCTCGCGGGCAATCTCAAGTCCCTCTGCAGGCGTATAGCCCAGCACGAGAATGGGCGCTGTGATGCCGGCATTGCGCAACTCCAGCGCTTCGTCCAGAAAAGCTACGCCCAGATAATCGATTCCCGAATCGATCACCTCTTTGGATACACCCACAGCGCCATGCCCGTAGGCATCCGCTTTGACTACCGCCATCAGCTTGATAAAAGGCGGCAGCACCCGCTGAAACTCCTCTATGTTGCTGCGCAGCGCGTCGAGCGATATTTCCACCCATGTAGGCCGATAAAAAGCATCCACGTCAGGTCTTCCCTTCTTGTTCGATTGCAAAGGACAAGGGAAGACACCGCTCGAGCTTCGAGCGGGGCTCCCCTCCTGTTTTTCGTATCCGTACGGATCGCTAACCCCTATGTTAAGCCTTAGAAGGAAAAACTGTCAACGTCGGATTCACACAGCCGATCCGCAAGCTATTTGCCGGACTGGCCTTGCACCGCCATCGCCACCTTCAACATCTCCTCCTGCGGCAAATCCGCCGTCGACAAGCGATATTCCACCCCGTCGTACGTCCAGCTCAGCGTCTTTTTCTCATCCCCGGTCAGCACAGCCAGCGTGTAGCCCAAGTCGACCACCTCGCCCGGCAGGAACGATACGGTTTGCGCCTGCGGTCTGACCTCGATCAGACTGTAGTTGTATTTGCCTTTGTAGCGCAGCAGCACAGCCGGGTCTTCATTCAGCTTGATATCGGTCATATCCTGCTTGACGACATCTTTGGGCGTATAGGCGGGCTCAATAATGCCAAAGCTCATTTTGCCGCTGTCTGAAGCCGAAGCGGTCGCTTGACCTGCCGTCGTATCCGTTTTGGTAGAGCCTGCCGCTGCTGTACCGCCGCCATCCTTTGCAGCCTGACCGTCAGCGCCGTCGAGAACGCCGTCCACATCAGCCAGTGTAGGCAGCGTGCTGACATCCCAAGCCGTCATATTGCGCTCCATATCGAAGGAATCCTTATCAAATTTGACCCCGAACTTAAATTTTGTAAAATCCACCATGACCATCACGTTCTGATTGGCGTCGGATACCTCGACGTGCTGCGGGGCAAGGTCCTTTTTGTTCAACCAGATTTTTTGCCGGGACAACAGCTCGTTCTGGTAGTTCGCCGCGACATCGAACACATACGCTTCATTCTCCGTCGTAAACTGGCGTTCTTTATCGGCGAGAATGCTTTTGGCCAGCGATTGGTACAAATAAACCTGACCTTGATTTTCCGGCCAATCGCTTTGAAAGCGGAAGCTTTTCTTCAGATGCGGCGTCAGCACAAATACGCCTTCCTCGTTGCGCAGCACAATTTGCGTGATGTCCTTTTGCGCGTTGGTCAACGCGATCCGGTAAAAATGCGGATTCATATACGAAACCTCGACCTGATACTCCTGCGGCTGCTGTCCGGTATGCAGGACCATCCGGCCCGCTCCCTCGTAGCTGTCCAGCTTGCTGATCACATGATCCAAATCCTTGACCACCGCTCCTGAATCCTTCATTCCACACCCTGCGAGCAATACGGCTAAGCACACTGCGACAACTGCCATCCATGTGACCCGGCGCATTCGATCATCCCCTCATCATCAAAATAAACATGAATTAGTACATGCATATGAGGAGACTTGACCGATTATGCAGACAAGATCACGCTTGGCCCGTCACGCGGGGGCCTTGACGTATATAATCCTCGGGCGGGCGCCCGATTTGCGCTTTGAAATCCTTAATGAAATGGGCTTGGTCAAAATAACCCAGCTCGATCGCCAGCCCGGCCGAATCGGCCTCGCCCCGCTCCAGCCGCTCTGCCGCCTCCTGCAGCCGGAAGCGCCGGATGACCCATTTCGGGCTGACGCCGACATAACGGTGAAACAGCCGCTGCAGCGTGCGGATATTCAACCCGTAACGCTCGACCAGATCCTCGACGCGTTGCAGCGTCCGATCCTCAATCACCGTCTGCACGATCCGTCCGGCGAACTCCGCCTGCGAATCCGGCTCGGGCTGCCGCGCCAGCAAGAAGCGTTCGGCCAGTCCGGCCATCTCGGCTTCATCGTCAAGCGCGAGCAGCCGTTCCCCCAGCGCTTCGGCCTCGGCTCCGAACACGTCGCCAAGCGGCGCCGTCTTTCCGGTAAGCGCTGCGGCCGGCTGCCGCGAGAACGGGTAAAAACCGCCGGGCCGGAACTTGACGCCCAGCACCAGACCTTCGCCCTCCAGATGGCGGACATAAGGCTGTCCGGGCACGCCGTAAATCCCGCAAAACGTGCGGGTGCGCTCATTTTCAAAAGCGATATTGAAGCTCGGGTAAGACAACACGATTTGCCGATAGGGCTCTTCGCCGCGCAAATCCCAGCGAACCGCCCAATAATGCTCGATCCACACAGCAAGCTCGGGAGCAGGCTCGAAGCGGGACAAGGCAAATTTGCGCCTGCCGGCTTCCGCTTGCAAAATGCCTTTATCCGACGCTTGTGACAAAGGTTTCATACGCGCGTTCATCTCCTTAACGCCGTTTTGGCGGCTGTCGCTTTTTTACAATACGGATCGCTATCGGTTATTCTACAATAAAGCCAGATAGCCCGCTCACGGGCCCATCCACTGCTCAATCAAAAATTGGAGGTTAACGATGGATCTCAAATATGTGCTTTATATTAACGCCAAGCCGGAAGAAGTATGGAACATTTTTGTAACCCCTGAAGGGACGAAAGCGATTTTCTTCGGCTGCGTGCTCGACACGACCTTTGAAATCGGCGCGCCGTACCGCTATGTCGGACCTGGAACCGACGGCGACGAGACCGTCCATGTTTACGGCAATGTGCTGGAATACGTGCCCAACAAGCGCATGAGCTACACCGAGCACGCCGGCCCCTCTTACCGCGACAATCATGCCGAGCTGCAAACACGCGTCACGCTGGAGCTGGAGACGATCGGCAACTGCACAAAGCTGACGCTGATCAATGACCAGTGGCCGGACAACCATCCTTCCTATGAAAGTACGAAAGAAAGCTGGCCGATGATTCTCAGCAACGTCAAGACGTATGCCGAAACAGGACACACGTTGGATTTTGGCTGGTAATGCAGCGCCATTTGCGCCCGGAAGCTTCCGGGCTTTTTGTTTGCCTCATTATGGCAGCCTGTCGAGAATCCGCACCATCTTCCCCGCGGCAAAATTCAAATCCTCCAGTTGCTCCTCATCCAGCTTGTCCAACCGCTCGCAGAGCAGCTTGTACAGCTCCGCCCAACGCCCGCTCGCTTCGGCGCCGCCCTGCTCCGTCAGCAGCAGCTTGACGGCGCGGCGGTCCGTTTCGTCCTTCCGCTTGAGCAGATAGCCTTTTTGCTCCAGCTTCTGCAAGAGCGGCGTCAGCTGCTGCTTGGAAATCCGCAAGCTGTCCGCAAGCTGCGTCACTGAGCTGCCCTGCTCCGTCTGATAAAGCTGCTCCAGAATGTGCAGCTGCAGGTGCGTCAGCTCCGATGGCTTTTTCGCGCCCTGCGCGTGCGGATCAGGCTCCGTCAGCTTCGTATAGAGCAAAGGCAGCAGTTTCATGAAGCTGCGCGCAATATCATCAATCGGCTTCCCCATCGTACACCTCCGATACCCTTGACATATAGTAAATAAATATTTATTATAATCATTAAATATAGTGATAAAATCACATATATATTAAATAATTATTTACTAATATTGTACCACATTGTATATCAAAACGCGAGACGCGCCACGAAGCATTTCGGCTGCGCCAGCGTTCCCAAGGAGGGTGTCCGATGCAAGAAAAGCCGTCTGGTTACGTGACCGTTCAGCAGCGCAGCAACAGATGGGTACTGATCGATGCGCAAGGCCGGCCGTTTGTGTCCAAAGGCATTTGCCATGCGACGCACCGCGGCGAAAAAGAACCGGCCACCGGCCGCAATCCGTACCGCGAAGCCGTGGAGCAGCAGTATCCGGACCCGGCAAGCTGGGCGGCGGATACCGCCAAACAATTGCGGCAGCTTGGCTTCAACTCCGCTGGATTATGGTGCAGCGAGGAGTTGCTCAACGAGCGGCTTTACCATATCGCCATTTTGCCGCTGGCCCGCGAGGACTGGCAGACCGGCACGGTCGACGACTATTTCTGTGCGGAGTTCGTGGAACACGCCGATCGGATAGCTCGCGAGACGATAACCGGGAAGGGCTACGCCAGCGATCCCGGCCTTATTGGCTACTGCACGGGCGGCGAGATGCGCTGGGGCCCTGACTGGCGCAGCCCGCGTTCCATCGTCTTCGATTATTTGAATTTTGCCGCCGATCGCCCCGGCAAGCAAGCCGTCATCGGCTTTTTCCGGGAGCTGTACAAAGACGATATCCGGCTGTTCAACAAGCATTGGAAGCAGCGATTTACCACCTGGCGGGAGGCGCTGGCCGGACAAAGCTACCGCAAACGGAGCCAAGCAGCCAAGGTGCATGAAAATGAAGTGCTCGGCCGCATCGCCAAGCGCTATTTCCGGATAGCCGCGGAAACGGTGCGCCGTTACGATCCCAACCACCTGCTGCTGGGCGTGCGTTTTCTATCCAGCTTGACCCCGCGTTGCGTCGTCGAGGCTTGCGGCGACTATGTTGATGTCGTGACCGTCAATCATTACCAGCTGCTGCTCGGTATGGAGAAGCTGGGGCCGTATCTGTCGGGAACTGTGCGCACCGGCAGCTTTCTCGAGGAATTTCACCGCTTGACCGGCAAGCCGCTGCTGGTCAGCGAGTTCGGCTATCGCGTTAAGGAGCGAGGTACGCGCCGGCGCTACAGCCCCGTCGGCTTTCCGACGTTTCACAGCGATCGAAGCCGTGGCAAAGCTGCGCTGCGCTTCATCCGCGGACTTGCTGGAACGCCGTATACGGTAGGCTGGCATTTGTTCCAGTGGGCCGACCAGCCGCCACAGGGCCGCTTCGACGGGCAGAACAGCCGCTTTGGTCTGGTTGACGTCGACAACCGGCTGCACACTGAATACGCCGATTATATCCGGCAAGCGAACGGATTCCCTTCATCAGTCTGAGAACGCCAGACAGCTGGCCCCTCCGGACAATAAAGGGCTCGGAATAGGCAACTTCGGGTTGTTTTTGTATACTAAATACGACATCCGTGTGATATAATCGTTTCATACCCCGTTAACGGAGATGTCTATGAAACTTAAACTGCTGGCGCTGGCTGCACTCACGGCCGCTTGTGCGCTGAATTATGCCGCGACCGCTACACCCGATCAGGACCCGTTCCTCATTACCGATTACAGCCGGCTTCACCCGGTCAAGGTGGAAAGAATCGAGCATGGACATGAAGAGGAGCAGCTTGTAGAGCTAGTCAAGGAAGCGCGCGACCGCAAGCTGACAATCTCGATCGCCGGTCAACGGCACAGTCAAGGCGGCCATACCTATTATAAAGACGGACTCGTCGTCGATATGACGCCGTTTAATCGCATACTCGCCGTCGACCCGCAGCGCAAGACGGTTCGCGTACAAGCCGGGGCGACCTGGAAGGACGTGCAGGATGCCGTCAATCCGTACGGACTTGCTGTTAAAACAATGCAATCGCAAAATATTTTTACCGTCGGAGGCTCCATCAGCATTAACGCCCACGGGCGCGACATTCGCAACGGCTCCTTGATCAAAAGCGTCGAATCCTTCCGCTTGCTGACAGCCGACGGGCATATTCTTCCTGTCAGCCGTACGGAGAATGCCGATTTGTTCCCGCTGGCTCTCGGCGGCTACGGCTTGTTCGGCATCATTCTCGACGTAACGCTAAGCCTGACCGACGACGAGCTGTATCGGACCGCAGCGGACATCATGACCGTTGACGAATATAGCAATTATTTCCGCAGCCGGGTTCAGGCCGACCCGGACGTCCGCATGCACATCGCGCGCATATCCGTTGCCCCGGAAAGCTTTTTAACCGATATGTACGCAATCAATTACCGTCTGGAGCGGGATCAGCCGCTGAGCGGCCATAACCGCCTGCAAACGAAGGAAGCTTGGGTTGCGCCGCTCAAGCTGCTTTTTCAGTTAAACCGTTCGTTTGACTGGGGCAAAACGCAGCTTTGGTCGCTGCAAAAAAATTACTTCGCCGGCTCGGGAACGCTCATCAGCCGCAACAACGCCATGCGCTCAGATTCCGGTTTCATGGAATACCGTCAGGCCGGAAGCAACGATCTGCTGCAGGAGTATTTCATTCCAGTCGACGCCTTTGCCGATTTTGTCCGCGATATGCGTAGCGACCTGCAGGCCGAACCGCTGAATCTACTGAACATCACCGTCCGTTACGTCAATGAAGACCGCGAAGCCGCCTTGTCCTATGCCACAACCGATATGTTCGCTCTCGTCTGCCTGTTCAACGTACCGCTTTCCGCAGAAGATCAGGCTGAGACCGGAAAGGGCATCCGGCGCATTCTCGATTCAGTGCTGAAGCATGGCGGCACGTATTACTTACCGTATGCCGCCTACCCGACGGAGCAGCAATTTCACGCCGCTTACCCCGAATACGCCGCTGTGAAGAAAGCCAAAGATCGCTGGGACCCCGACCGCTTGTTTATGAACTACTTTTATGAGCAATACCTTCAAGGAGAGTGACGATACGATGAAGCTGCGCTGGCTCATCCGCTCGCAGAGCATAGCCACGCTCGCCGCGGGCATGATCTACCCGTACTACCTGTTGTTTCTCAAAAATCTCGGCAACAGCTATTCCAAATACGGCTTGGCTTTTGCTGTATTTACCATCAGCTCGGCCGCTGCCGCCCATTGGCTCGCCCCGTTCGTCGACCGCCACGGCCGGCTGCTGCTCGCCCTCAGCTCGTTTGGCATGACGGCTGCCATGCTGCTGTTCCCTTGGGCCGGCGCCTACATATGGGTGCTTGGCCTGCAGCTGCTCATGGGCTTGTGCGCCGCCATGCAAAAAATGAGCGAGCGGCTGCTGCTCGCCGACCATACCGAGCCGGGCGCGCGCGGCCGCTTGCTGGGCTCGTATCAATTCTGGACCTCCGTATCGTCCGGCTTCGCCGTTGTGTTCGGAGGTTATCTCATCGATTGGCTGACCATCGATGTTCTGTTCTACCTGAGCGCATTGCTATATGCGCTCAGCGGCTGGGCCGTGCTGCGCGCGGCACGGCAAACAGCCCCGCCCCCTGCGGGTAGGGCTCATCTGCTGCCGGCCACGCGCCGCTGCCGGAGTAAAGCCGCCGGCGCGCGTAGCCGGCCCGACCGGGTATACATCCCCCGCTACCACATATACACAATGCCGCCAATAATCGCGGCCCACAGCAATGCCCCAAGCACAACGCCGACAATCAGCCCTTTACCAATCACCGAATGTTCATGATGGAAAGCGTCTTCATGATCAATCATACAAGAAAACCTCCCCGTACCAAGTATATGCCTTAGTATGGGGAAGTTTCCCACGAATTATGCTGTCGAAATGAATTTTCGCAGCTCAATATGCATTTTTATTAATGAAACCATTCACCACGGTTTTCCAGATGATTTTCAGATCAAATAAAAAAGACCAGTTTTCGATGTAAAAAATGTCGTGCTTAATCCGTTCTTCAATCGACGTATCCCCGCGCAAGCCGTTGCTTTGCGCCCATCCGGTAATGCCCGGGCGGATATGATGCTTGACCATGTATTTGGGGATTTCTTCCTTGAACTGGTCAACAAAATGCGGACGCTCCGGCCTTGGTCCCACAACACTCATATGGCCGAACAACACATTAAAAAACTGCGGCAGCTCGTCCAGACTTGTCTTGCGCAAAAACGTTCCGAACCACGTGCGCCGCGGATCGTTGGCTACGGTCCATTCCGTATCGGAATCCTGCTGCGAGCTGACCCGCATCGTCCGAAATTTGTACATCATGAACGTACGGCGGTTCAGTCCAACCCGCTCCTGCTTGAAAATAACCGGTCCCTCCGAAGTCAGCTTCACACCAACAGCAATCAGCAGCAGCAGCGGAAGCATGGCGATCAGCGCGCATAAAGAAAACAGCACATCGAACCCGCGCTTGAGCGCGCGATTCGACAGCTCGTCGAGCGGAATGTCCCGCACATTAATTAAGGGCAAGCCTGCAAAATAATCAAAATGAGGACGAGAAGGCAAATAATCGTAAAAATCTGGGATGATCATGGTCCGCACTCCAGCTTTCTCGCAAACGCTGATAATCTGACCGAATTTCGTGTGCGCCTCCAGCGGAAGCGCAATGACCACTTCATCCACCAATTGCGTTTGCAGCGTTTGCTCCAAATCGTCGGTTTTGCCGATAATCGGTTTATAATGCTTGTACGGGTACTCGTGCTGCTCGGCATAATCATCCAGAAACCCGGTAATTTCAAAGCCCAATTCGGGGTGCTGCCGCAAATTTTCATAAAAACGGCGGCCCAGCGAGCCCGCGCCCACAATCAGCACAAACTGCTGATTATAGCCTTTTTCGCGCAGCCGTTTCAGCGTTAATTTCAACAAATAACGATAAATCGAAATAAAACAGATGCTGCCGACAAAAAATATGATCAGAAACGCCCGCGAAATATGGACCGCTTTAAAGAAAAACAGCAGGCTGAGCAAGCCAAAAATACTGATGACGTGGACCTGCACAATCTTTAGCGCTTCATCGGAAAAACGCTTCTTGCGCTTGGGCGAATACAAAGAAAGAATATATCCCACACCTACGGCAATCAAGCCGTAAACGACGCTCCACAAAATATAATCGCGAAAAGGAAGCGGAGAATTGTAAGGAATCCAGCCGCTCTTGAATTTCAACCACCAGGAAAGCAAAAAGATGATCTGAATGGTCACAAAATCGGTTAGCGCGTAGGCTTGGGACAGAAATTGTTGATTCCGGCGGATCACTTTCATACCTCCCATGCAGGTTCAACTTAAACGGTTTGTCTCTTTATGATTACATTCTTAATAACGGCTGCTGTCAGCTTTACCGCAACGCCTGTATACACCAGACCGTTGATCCAGAAGGGATAACGGCTGCTATAATGCTTGTTGTGAAAAATCGCCATAGCGCGATGAAACTCATAGACGATTTTCAATGGCTTTCTGCGGCTGCTGGCTCCTTTGTGATGAATGATGCGCGTACCCGGATAATAATAGACGTCCCAACCCGCTTGCTTGATTCGGTAGCACCAATCGATGTCTTCGCCATACATAAAAAACTGTTCGTCCAGCGGGCCGATCTGATCAATGACCGCTTTTCTCACGAGCATAAATGCCCCGACCAAACAATCGATCTTATGGGTTTGCTGCGGGTCCAAATAGCCAAGCTGATATTGATTGAACCGCGGCACGCGTGGAAATAATCGGGCTATACCAAACGCATAATAAAACGAAGCGGACGGTGTAGGAAATCCCCGTTTGCAAGCCTTGTCCAACGAACCGTCAGGCAAATCCACCCTGCAGCCCCCTGCGCCGGCATGCGGATGCTCTTCCATGAAATCCGTCATCTTTTGCAGCGTATCGGCTTCCACAGTCGTGTCTGAATTCAACAGCAGCACATACCGGCCGTTAGCTAAAGCGATGCCTTGATTATTCGCTTTGGCAAAGCCGACGTTCTGACGATTCGCAATAACACGCACCTGCGGGAAATGCTTCCGAATTTGCGATACCGAATCATCGGACGAATCATTGTCAATCACCGTCACTTCAAACTCATATTCGGTTTGCGACGCGTACACGGATTGCAAGCACTCGAGCGTAAGCTTCCGTGTGTTGAAGCTGACAATGAGGATGCTGATATCCACTCAGCAACAACCCTCCAATAATTATTTCATCTTGAATCCATTATAACACGGATTGCCATGCAACTGGCAGTTGGCATTAAAAAGTAAAACAGCGGAAGGAAGCTCAGCTTTCGCCAAGCTCCCGCAGAAAAGCGCTTACCGCTTCAGGCCAAGGTCGCATTTCACTAAAGCCGTTAGTCCGAATGGCCATGTGATTCATCACGGAAAATCGCGGCCGCGGAGCTGGACGGGAAAATTGCTCTGTCGTGCATGGCTCCACCTCTACCGGGACAGCAGCTTGCTTGAATATTTCTTGAGCAAACTCATACCAGGAGCAACTGCCTGTATTCGAGGCATGGTAGATACCGTAACGCTCCGTCTGCACCAACTCACCTAAAAAAGCAGCGAGATCGATCGTATATGTCGGCGAACCAAACTGATCGTGAACAACCTGCAGCCGATCCTTGGTACGGCCCAGCATCAGCATCGTTTTCACAAAATTGGCCCCATGCTTGCCGAATACCCACGATGTCCGCACAATAAAATAACGGCTGCACAAAGACTGTAGCAGTTGTTCTCCCGCAAGCTTGGATTTACCGTAGACACTCTGGGGAAAAGTAGCATCGAATTCAGTATATGGCGTTGTTGCCGTGCCGTCGAATACGTAATCCGTACTAATGTAGACCACCTTGGCGCTGATCGCTTCCGCAGCTACAGCTATATTTCGCGTCCCCCACGCATTGACTGAATAGGCCAGATCCGTTTCGCTTTCAGCCAAATCCACCGCTGTATGCGCCGCGCAATGAATAATCGCTTCAGGCCGGATTGCCTGCAAGCAGGTCCGACAGGCTTGCAAATCGGTAATATCCAGCTCAGTTCGGCTCAAGCCGATAACCTCATGCTGCGCGCGCTGCAATGACTCCAGCACATCGCGGCCTAACTGCCCGCTAGCACCTGTTACCGCGATTCTCATTGGTCCTCCCCCAAACGTTCTTGATATTGTCGGGAGAAGTAGTTGCGGTAGTCGCCGGACAAAATACGCTGCCACCATTCCTCATGACCCACATACCAGCGAATGGTTTCCTGTATACCGGACTCGAAATTGAACCGTGGATTCCAGCCCAGCTCTCGGCGAATCTTAGAGGCATCAATCGCATATCGTCTATCATGGCCCGGACGATCTTTGACGAACTGGATTAACGACTCCGGCTTCCCCAGCGCCGCAAGGATCGTTTTCACGATGGTCAGGTTCGTCTTTTCGTTGTTTCCGCCAATATTGTATACGTCACCGGGAACGCCGCGATGCAAGACCAGATCAATGGCATTACAATGATCCTCTACATACAACCAGTCCCTTACATTCAATCCGTCCCCGTACACGGGAAGCGGCCGATCCGCCAAAGCATTGGCGATCATCAACGGAATCAGTTTTTCCGGAAACTGGTACGGACCGTAGTTGTTGGAACACCTCGTGATATTGACCGGCAGGCCAAAAGTTTCAAAATAAGCCCGCGCCAACAAATCCGACCCCGCCTTACTGGCCGAATACGGGCTGTTCGGTGCAAGCGGCGTTGTTTCACTAAACAGCCCGGTTGCTCCTAAAGTGCCATAGACCTCGTCCGTCGAGACGTGAACAAATTTCTGCACGCCATATTGCCTTGCCGCTTCAAGCAGCACCTGCGTTCCAAGCACATTCGTTTTCACAAATACATCGGGTTCCAGAATACTGCGATCGACATGCGATTCCGCAGCAAAATGAACGACAGCGTCGAGCCCCTGCTCGAACAAATCGTTCACTTGGTTTCGGTCTGTAATATCGCCTTGTACGAATCGATAGCCCGGCGCTGCTTCTACTTCCGTCAGATTCTCCAGATTGCCCGCATAGGTCAAGGCATCCATATTCATCAGCTCATATTGCGGATAATGCTTGAGCATATAATGAACAAAATTGCTGCCGATAAAGCCGGCGCCGCCCGTTACCAGAATTCTCATCAGATCAAACCTCCTGCTTTAGTTAACATGGATCTGGGCATCCTTCAGCAGCGGATGGTTGCGATCCTTTTCCGATAAGATCGGCTTCACAGCAGGCCAAGCAATGCCGATGGCCGGGTCGTCCCATCTAATACCACGATCATGCTCGGGAGAGTAGTAATCATCCACCTTGTAAAGAACCTGCGTATTGGCAACAATCGTACAGAAACCGTGAGCAAACCCGCGGGGAATCAAGAGCTGCTGTTTGTTGCTTTCACTCAAAATGACGCCAAACCACTGACCGAACGTGGGCGAACCGGCTCGAATGTCAACCGCAACGTCGTAGATGGCGCCGGAAATGACGCGAACCAGCTTGGTTTGCGCCTTGGGCGGCAATTGATAATGCAATCCGCGCAGCACGCCCGGCTCTACCGATAGGGAATGATTGTCCTGAACAAATGCGAAGTCGATTCCCTGCTCCTTGAAGTTGTGACTGTTATAGCTCTCAAGAAAAAATCCCCGGTGATCCTCATGAACCTTCGGTCGGATTACATAAAGCCCTTCCAGTCCAGTCTTGACGACTTCCACAACGTCTCCTCCTATAGCTTCAACTTTCCGAACTCTTCACCAAATACAATATCTTTGGCCAATTCATTCGCCTTTGCCAAAGAAGCATGGGTTCCGGCGTCCGTCCACCAGCCTTGCAATACATCATATGTCAATTCTTCCCGTTGGATATAGGCGTTGTTCACATCAGTAATTTCCAGCTCACCGCGGCCCGACGGCTTTAACGTTTGAATGATATCGAATACCGAGCTGTCGTACATATAAATGCCGGTAACCGCATAGCCGCTTTTCGGTTGAGCCGGCTTCTCCTCAATCGATACGATGTTGCTGCCAGAAAGCTCAGGAACGCCGTAACGCTGCGGATCGTGCACTTCCTGAATCAAAATTTTGGCACCGCGCTGCTGCTCGCGGAAATTGTTCACGAACGGAGCAATGCTGTCTTCGAACACATTGTCACCCAAAATAACGACTACTTGATCGTTGCCCACGAAATGGCGCGCCAAACCCAGCGCCTGGGCAATGCCACCGGCTTCATCCTGAACCTTGTACGTAAAGGAAAGGCCCCAATCCGTACCGCTGCCAAGCAAGTTTACGACATCGCCCATATGCTCTTTACCTGTGACGATCAGAATATCTTCAATCTCGGCCTGCTGCAGCTTTGCGATCGCATAAAAGATCATCGGATACTTGCCCACAGGCAGCAAATGTTTATTCGTCACTTTAGTTAACGGATATAACCGGGAGCCTGTGCCTCCAGCCAGAATGATTCCTTTCATATATCGCCCTCCATATGTAGAGAATTTACGTTGGTCGCTTGATAATAAGCTTACTTAGCAGGAACGTAACGGGTATCGTCAATATAATTACTAGCAGTGGAGCTAGCTTCGCGTTTAAACCCAACCGATTAATACATATGTAAAGAATGACTTCACTTAAAATAAATTGAACACCATATACCAAAGGAAATTGCATGCCTTTTTTGATTGAAGGCTTGCTCTTGAACACAAAAAAAGTATTCATAAAATAGGAAAATACTATACCGGCCGAATACCCGACAGCGTAAGCCATTGTATAATTAACCCAATGATCAAGCAGTAAATAAATCAGATAGGTCAAAAGGGTATTCAGCAAGCCTACAGCGACAAACTTAGCGAATTCCTTGGAAATAAGCTTTACCAAGCGACCCGTTCTCCTTGCTTAACGCTCATTATTTCGTAACCTGTTGTTTCATTCGTTCTACTGCATCATTAAAATATGCATTGGTTTGCCCTTCATTATTTAAGCCCGTCAATGCTTTTTGATAAAGCTCCATAGCTTGCGCGTACTTGGCTTCATTTTCTTTAACGTTACCCAAATAAAAATACAAATACGGATTTGGAACAGCCTCCGTTTTCTTTAACTCAAGTGATAGTGCGCGTTCGAGATAAAATCCGGCTTTATTGAACACCTTGTTTTGCAAAAAACTACTTCCGACTTGCATTAACGTTTGTGTGTCATCTGGATTGGCTGCAAGTTTTTTTTGTGCTTCCATAAGCTCTGGGATAAGCGAGATATCAACTTGATTCATTTCCAAGCTGCTTGAATCCATATCGGAAATGCTCTTGATTTGTTCACGCGTCATGAAATTCGCCAAATAACCCTTTTCGTCGAAAACAAATATTTTATCGTAGTCTTGAATGTGAATATGTTCCAAAGTTTTCTTGGAGATGTAGGTTCCCGCTTTCTCCTCACTTTCATTTGTAACTCCGATGGTCCAATAAGACTTATGAATGTGGTTAAAGCTCCTATCGATGAATTTAGAAGCTTTAAAAGGGTTAAAGCTCGAAGTAGCGCCTATGACTAAAACATGATCTCCCGGTTGAATTTGCTGTTGAATAAACGGAAAATTGTTGAGCATATGTCTATTGATTTGTTCTTGGCTTAAAATCCAGACAGATGTTTGACTGTGGTAACTTCTATGATTCCATACAATGCTTAAAAACGCCAAAATAGCTGCTCCCACCATCAAAGAACGTCGATTAAATAAACGATGGCTAAAATAGGTTTCCTCCACGAGCATAATAAGGGAAAAACTAAGCGGAGCGGCTAACCATGCATAGAAATTAAATAAATGGTTGGGCAAAACAGCGTTTGGAGCATACGTTAATAGCCCCATGCCGAATAATAAAATCATTTTGTTCCAATTGGTCTTGGCCATGAAGTTGATCGCAAAAGCGGCAATAAGGGTAACAAGCGTAAATGGATTCGTAAAATGTTTCAAATAAAACCAGTACGTTTTGACGATAGAAATTGGATTCACGCTAATATAATATGTGTCTTGATTATTGGCCTCGGAATTGATAAAGGGACTGTTGGTGATGAAACTGCTTTGGAAAAAAACAAGACCGTACATGAAAATTGTATATAAGATTAGAAGACTTAAATAACGTCTGTATTCTTTCTCATAAAACCATTGATACCCCCAAAAAAACAATAAAACTAAAACGTAAGTTTCTTTGGAGAAAAAACACAAAAATATAGTAACGAAAGGAAGGATCTTAAAAATAAACCGTTGATCTGATTTATACTTTAACCATGCAATCAAGGTATTGATCATAAAAAAATAAGCGATTGTATTATAAATATCAAACCAGTAGTTACTATAGAATTCAGGGTGAGCAAATATGGAGATCAAATAAATGAAAACAAATACCATACTTAACTTCGTTTTACCTGAAAGCAATTTAACAAAATATATCGTTAATCCAATATTTAACAAGACGATTCCAATCAAACACAAATTAAAAACTTGAAAATTAAAATCGGCAAACAACGACATGACAATGGTTGAAACAAAGCGGGTTTGTTTAAACAAATCGCCACCTATATGAAAATCTATAGCGGAAGTGTAATACACATAGTTATCCGCATGATAGGGCACTGAGGGGTCAAAATAACCGGGATAAATAAACTTCAAACAAAGATAATAACAAACGAATATTAATATAGCAATTTTGAACAAGCTGATAAATGAACTATTCGATTTCATCTTATTTGTTCCTTCTCTACATTGAACTGCTTCTCAATAATGGTTAACGGCTTTCTTTTCACCTGCTGATATATTCTTCCTAAATACTCGCCGATTATGCCTAGGAACAAAGCGTTTAAACTTAGCGATAATAAGATTAATATGGTTAAGGTCGCAAAGCCGGCCGGCCAGTCGGCCCCCAAAATTTTACCAATTAAATAACAAACTAACCCGAGAAATGTGATAACACTGACGGATAAACCAACATAAGTAGCAAACCGAAGCGGGACCAAGGAGTGATTTAAAATACCATCGAAGGCCAACTTCATCAATTGACTGAACGAAAATTTACTGCTCCCTTTTAGACGTTCATTACGATCATAGGGAAGGCCGATTTGATTAAATCCCATTGAAGCAATAGCGCCGCGCAAATAAGGCTGTTCATCATGAAGTTGCCAAAGCTGGTCTAGAATTTGACGATCAACTAATCGAAAATCACCAGCATCGCGGGGAATTGTTTCCTCACTTAATTTATCAATAATATAATAAAATAGTTTGCGGATTTGATTGATGAGCCAATTTTCTTTTCTGGATTTGCGGATTCCATACACCACTTGATAGCCTTGCTTCCACTTCTCTAAAAAAGCAGGTATCATGTCAAGGGGATCTTGCAAATCGCAATCGATTTGAATAGCTACATCACCGCGTGCATGCAAATACCCGGTTAAAATCGACTTTTGATAACCAAAATTTTTCGAGAAGCGAATTACCTTTACTTTTTTGTCTGATTGAGCCAATCGCTCCAATAGTTCTGGCGTTCGGTCTACACTATGATTGTCTGTAAAAATGACTTCATAATCGTATTCCGGCTGCAAGGAATCGGTCAGTTTTTTCAACTCAACATACAAAGTTTCAATATTCTCTTCCTCATTGAAAACTGGCACGACAAAAGAAATTAAACGCATGTCAGGATTCCCCTTTAATTAAGCAACTTCGCACGATCTGCTCAATCCCTTCCTTCAAACTGGTTGAATGGCTCCAGCCCAGCTTCCGCAAAGGTTCACAGTCTGCGACTGAGTATAAAATTTCGTTTTCCCGATCCGGCAGTGCGCCAAAATTCAATTTCGTTGTGGCTTTAGTAACCTCCTTAGCCAACTTTACGAAACTCTGTATGGATATGGCCGCTCCACTTCCTAATTCGAAAGCAGAAATTTGTTCAAGCTTGCTTCTTTGTTTAATTAGATAAAGGTATGCCTTTACCGCGTCGTCGACAAAAATAAAATCTCTCTGCTGTTCGCCGGAAGTCAAATCAATCTCAGATTCGTTACCGATCAAGCGATTGATAATACTCATTACAAATTTGGATTCGTTATCCAACGGACCATATAAATGCTCCAGTTTCACATTAATAAACTGTGCCGAGTCCAGAGCAGCAACGTGCTTCTCTGCCATTTCCGCAAAACATTGCTTGCTCCAACGATAATTATGTAAATAACCGTAAGCTTGATAATTCGGTTTATTAAAAAAAGTATCCGTATTGATAAAAGCACCCTGCGGATGGGTGGCTGTCAAAGCTTCCAATACTTTCAATGGAAAAACAACATTATCTTCGATGACTGCACTGCCCTGCTGCTTGTGACCGTAATTTGTGGCAGCATGAATAACCGTATCGATTCGATGAACACGGAAGATGTCTTCAACCGATGTCATATCGATATTGTACAGAAACATGTTGGGAAGCACCTGTTTCAACCTGGACGAGTCCGACGAAGACCGTTTCAGAGCAATCACCTTATATCCATGTTGGAGCAATCCCTTTACCAGATGACTGCCCAAAAATCCGGCCGCTCCTGTTACCGCAATCTCCATCATTGCTGATACTCCATAATTTGTTTGACGCTGACTTCAAACAAGGACTCGCCTTTTAAGTCCGCTTCTGTCCACTCGACTATTTTGTCAAGGGCTTGATGTAAACTCCATTTGGGTTTCCATTGCAGCTGGCTGTGAGCTTTCGAACAGTCCAATTTCAAATAATGGGCTTCATGGAAATTTCCATCTTGTACAATGGTATAACCTTGATGGGGGCCATTCCATTTCTCGCACAAGGCTTCAACGATCCAACGAACTGGTTCCACATCCTGATCATATGGGCCGAAATTCCAAGCTTCAGCAAACTGCGCTCCGTCTCGATACAGCTTCTCGGCCAATTTCATGTAACCGCTTAAAGGCTCCAGTACATGCTGCCACGGGCGAATAGCCTGAGGATTACGAATGATGATGGGTTGTCTATTCACTAATGAGTGAATAATATCCGGAATTAATCGGTCTTGGGCCCAGTCGCCGCCGCCGATCACATTGCCCGCTCTTGCAGAAGCAACAGCAACCCGGTGCAGTTCATACTGGTCAGGATGAAAAAAAGAATTGCGGTAAGCAGAAGTAACCAGCTCGGAACAAGCTTTGCTGCTGGAATACGGGTCATAACCGCCCAACGCTTCATTTTCTCTATATCCCCAAACCCATTCCTGGTTCTCATAACATTTATCTGTTGTAATATTGATAACTGCGCGGATCGTAGAACATGCTTTTACCGCTTCCAACATGTTGACAGTCCCCATTACATTTGTAGTATAGGTTTCAACCGGAGAACGATAAGACTCCCGAACCAAAGGTTGCGCAGCCATGTGAAATACGATATCGGGCTCAGCCTGCTGCATGCTTGCTGTTAAATAACTTAGGTCGCGAACGTCGCCAATAATGGATGATTCCAGCCGGTCCGCCAAACCGCATTTTTCAAACATCGACGGCTGTGTCGGAATATCCAACGAATATCCGGTTACAAGAGCGCCTTTTTGCAAGAGCCACAAACTTAACCACGAGCCTTTGAAGCCCGTATGTCCTGTAACAAACACTTTTTTATTATTCCAGAATTTATCCACGATATTCCCCCGCAAATGATTCCCAGGTTTTCCAAGGTGCTTGTCCGGTTTTCCAAAGCTGCTCCAATTGATTCTTATCCCGTAAAGTGTCCATCGGTTGCCAAAAACCATGATGTTTATAAGCCATCAATTCGTTTTTTATCGCCAAATTTTCTAAAGGCTCTTTTTCCAAAACAGTCTCATCTCCGTCGATAAAATCAAATACTTCAGGCTGCATGACGAAGAAGCCCGCGTTGATCCAAGCGCCGTCCCCTTTTGGCTTTTCTTGAAAGCCAAGAACCTCGTCCTGATCCGTCAAGCTGAGAGCTCCAAAACGACCACTTGGCTGAACCGTAGTTACCGTAGCAAGCCTACCGTGAAGCTTATGGTAATTCACTAACTCTGCGATGTTAATATCGGAGACGCCGTCTCCGTAAGTCAGCATAAACGGTTCATCTTTGACGAAAGGCTGAATACGTTTGACCCGGCCTCCGGTCATTGTATCTAAGCCGGTATTAACCAGTGTTACCCGCCAAGGCTCAGCCGAATGCTGATGAGTGATCAGTTGATTTTCGTTGGTAAAATCAAAAGTGACATCCGATTCATGTAGAAAATAATGGGCAAAATATTCTTTAATAAAGAACCCTTTGTAGCCTAAACAAATAATAAAATCATTAAATCCGTAAGCCGAATATCCCTTCATAATATGCCACAGAATCGGTTTTTCTCCAATTTCAATCATCGGTTTCGGCCTTAAATGCGATTCTTCACTGATGCGAGTGCCATAACCTCCGGCAAGGATCACAACTTTCATGCTAACAATCCTCCTTAAGAATGCGCTTTAACAAATTCTTGAATTTTGCCGATGACGTAGTCAATCATCTCGGCTGTTAATCCCGGGTACACACCTACCAGAAAAGTATCGTTCAAGATTTTGTCCGTATTCCGCAAATCACCAACTACACGAAAGTTCGCATTGGCAAACGCCGGCTGTCTAATTAAATTTCCAGCAAACAGCATCCGGGTCTGAATCCGATTTCGCTCCAAAAACGCGACAATTTCATTACGCGAAAATTTGACCTGCTCACGTAACGTTAAAATAAAGCCGAACCAGCTCGGCTCTGAACCCGGTGTAGGGTGCGGCAATATAAAATAATCATTCAAGTCCTGAAGTCCCGCAAGCAAACGACTGAAATTATCTCGGCGCGCTTTAACGAATCCGGGCACTTTTTTTAATTGCTCGACACCTACGGCCGCTTGCATTTCTGTCACCCTCAAATTATAACCGATATGAGAATATGTATATTTATGATCATATCCATAAGGAAGGGAGCCTAATTGCCAATCAAATCGTTTTTTGCACGTATTGTCACACCCCGAAGGACACCAGCAATCCCGTCCCCAGTCGCGGAAAGATTCAAGAATCATTTTCAGCTGAGCATCGTTTGTATAGACCGCACCGCCTTCTCCCATTGTCATATGGTGCGGCGGATAAAAACTGGACGTGCCAATATGTCCATGAGTGCCCGTCAATTTACCTTGATATAGCGAACCCAGGGCATCGCAGTTATCTTCAATTACCCAAAGCTGATACTTGCGGGCTACAACCAGAACTGTGTCCAAGTCAAACGGATTTCCCATCGTATGCGCGATCATAATGGCTTTGGTTTTGGGCGTGACAGCAGCCTCGATCTGATCGGCCAATATATTGTAAGTTCCCAAGTCCACGTCCACAAAGACTGGAATCGCCCCGTTTTGAATAATTGGCGCTACCGTGGTAGGAAATCCCGCTGCCACTGTAATCACTTCATCACCCGGCATAACTCTGCGCTCACCCAGTTTGGGTGATGTTAATGCAGAAAAAGCCAACAAATTGGCTGAAGAACCGGAATTGGTCAGTAAGGCGTATTTGACTCCCATAAATGCAGCAAATTCTTGCTCGAATCTTTTATTATACCGCCCGGCTGTCAACCAGAAATCTAACGAAGCGTCAACTAGGCTTTTCATTTCTTGTTCATCGTACACTCTGCCTCCATAAAAGATCGAAGAGGATTGTGAATCGAATGCCACTTCTTTTTTATGGAATAGCTGATAAAATGTATCGACTTTCGACATGAGCTCGAACCGCAGCACTTTCTCCAGTTCAGCTTTGGCTAAGCTACCTGCCGGATCAAACGCTTCATCCGAACGTATGAACATTTTATTTCTTATATCCAGAACATAGCGAGCAGAGCTTCCTTCCACGTTCACATAAATTTGAAACGCTTCGTCAGTAATCGGGCTTTCCTTTAAGCCAATAGCTTGAAACGCCTGATCTGCCATTTCAATTATCACTACTGATTGTTGTCGTTGCTTCAAATGAATAAGATCCCCTAATTTAAACATTTTCGTCACTGTCTCCTCTAAGCTATAGGACTTTTATTGTAGTATAGTCTTTCCCATTTTCAAATTATTTGGTATAGATATCCACAATAAACACATTTGATTATCGATTCTATAGAAGGCAAATTTTCCGGGCTCCAGCTTCGACAATGACTCATTGTTTACGGCTGTATCCGATAGAGAGTAAGTAACATTCCGATCCTGATCAACCAAAGAAATGTCTTTCATTTTATCGAAATTTGTAACTATTTTGTAAAACAATTTTTCTCCGGAAGCCGTTATCTGCGCATAGGCTGAATCGGGAATAGCCCAATCTTCCGGCCGAATTGTGACCGGAGTTGAATGTTTCGAACCTATATAGAAATCAGTCACATCTTCCATCAAACGGGTAGTGGTATTGAATTTTAGCAACAAGAGATCCGTTTGAGCTAAATCGACGGCTGACAAGTCATCAACATACGTAACTTTTAAGCTTGGATTCTCAGCATACACTTGAAAAAAGGTTGAACCTTGTAGCGTCCATATTAATGCCGGATCATTTTGTATATAAATGGTCTTAAATCTAATGTTTAATCCATATTGCTTTATACTGCTTGCATAAGTGCTATCAGCAATATGTAAAGCATCCATAAAATAAACTCTATCCAAAAATTTCCTAACATACAAATCATTTTTGAATACAGGAATACAAATGAGTAACAAGAGTATATATTTCACTACATTTTTCAGTTGCAGCCGGGGCAACACGTAAGCTGTGAGCAGCAGCAGTACCGCATAAGGAGCATATAACCATCGATACTCCTGTCGAATTGTGATGGAGGCTGCCAGCAACAAAGACAGCATAAGTACCATACCTAGTCCAAAAATTACGAAGCTCTTATTATGCTCCAATTTGCTCTTGAGAAATTGCCTTATTAAAGCAATTAACAAAACAAGGTAAATACCTGAAATCAGAACGCTTAATGTTTGTGTCATCAAAGATTCTTGCGGAAAATTAATACCATTCAAATATGGCGCTCCTACATTTATACCCACCATATTTAATAAGCCACAACCTACGAATATAACAATTTGTAAAAAGTCAAATCCAATGGCTGCTCCTCCGGTTCCTTGGAGAAAGGTAATATCAATAACTATTTTTTTTAGAGCTACATTCAGCAATACAGGAGTAATCGTCCACAAAGCATAGTACCACTTCTTTTTTTTATAAATATACATTAATAACAGGAACAAGAATGGAACTGTAACAATATAGCGTTCATGTGTAAAAATCAATAATGTTTGAAGCAGTAGCAAAGCATAGAGATTAATTCTCTTCGGATTTTGATAAATATATACGCAAAACAACAGCATAAGTAAAAAAAGGATTAGTGCAACTGCTTCCATTAAACCATATATCTGCAGCACATTGTAGTAAGAAAAGCGGCAAGTGACAAAAATCAATGCAAATATGAAAGCATAGAGAGTTTTTCGAGTAAGCAGCAGCAATAAACAAAACATCAAAACAACCGCTATAAAATTCACGATTATGTTAAAAAAAATATATAACTGGAGGTCAGTTCCAAAAATTTTAGCCGTTACATACTGAAAAAAATTAAAAACTGGACGGTATTTTCCGAATGGTGCAGAAAACAAAGTGTAATGCAATAAACTCTCTTGACCGCTCTGAATTGCATGCAAGCTAAAAAGATCATCGCCCATAATGGTTTGAAATTTAAATTTAACGAACCAGCTCAAATTAACGAAAAACAAAATTATGACTGCAATTGAGTTCCGATACTTTAATGCACGCATACTTATTCCGATCCTCCATAACTTCTATATCCACTTCACCAATTCGGAAAGATTTTGAATAACGCTAGTTGCTGCTGTCTCTCTTTGCTTGATGGGATCTGTAGCCAGTAAAAGGTTTGTCTTTACGCCTGCATTCCTTCCG
Organism: Paenibacillus athensensis; assembly: GCF_004514475.2. Lineage (GTDB taxonomy): Bacteria > Bacillota > Bacilli > Paenibacillales > NBRC-103111 > Paenibacillus_AL > Paenibacillus_AL athensensis. Next base: position 248,327 of record NZ_MYFO02000005.1, read on the forward strand.
GCTTGAATGTCCGATTCTTGATCACCTACAAGCAATGAACTTCCCAAATCCAAGGAAAAGGCGTCCCGCGCTGCCAGAATCATTCCGGGATTCGGCTTGCGAAACATACTATCCTGCCTGTACGGCGGAATACCGTCCAAATGGTACGGGCAAAAGTATACCCGATTAATCAGGACCCTGGCTTCCGCAAAGCGTTCAAGCATCCAATTATTCAACGTATGAAACTGCTCCTCTGTATAATAACCCTTGGCTATTCCAGCTTGATTCGTAATAATGATCAATTTGTATTGTGCCGCCTGAAATTCCCGTAATACTTCAAACACATGAGGCTGAAATTCAAAATCAACAATGCGGTGCACGTAATTTTTCTCTACATTAATTACACCGTCACGGTCCAAGAACAGCGCTTTTGTTTTCATTCCGGCAGATCCTCTTGCGCCCTGTGATAATCTTCCGGGATACCGATGTCAATGAAATAAGCATCTGATGGATACGCCATAAAGGCTCGATTATGAACGTAACGCTGCAAGTAATCGACTTCCATCGAGAACGAACCGGGAAGTTCCAGCCCGTCAAACAACGAGGTTTGAGCCGCATAAACACCTCCGCTGATAAATCCGGACTGTACCCACATCTTTTCTTGAAAATCCACAACGCGATTTTGCTTCAAATGAAGTGAACCATAGCGATCAAAATTAGTCATGGGCTTAACCGCAATCGTAAGCTCGGCTTTCGTTGTAATATGAACATCCATCATATCCTGTAAATGGACAGCAAACATAGTATCACCGTTAAGGATTAAAGTATGATTACCTTCAATCAGGGACATAGCTTTTTTTATGGCTCCCCCCGTACCTAAAGGCATTTCTTCCCGAGAATACACAATAGCCGCTTGTTTGAATGCTTTTCCATAATAAGACTCAATGATCTCATGTTTAAATCCTGTAGAAAGGACGATCCTCGTCACACCCGATCGGCACAGTTGATTAAAGATATAATTTAAAAACGGCACTCCCCGCACGGGGGCCATCGGCTTCGGCACATCGGATACGACCGATTGCAGTCTGGTGCCAAAGCCTCCGGCTAATACGATGGCTTCCATCTTAAAACCCATCCCCGAAGATCGCTTGCTCGACAGCCGCACAAATGATATGACCTACCAGAATATGCGCTTCCTGAATTCTTGGCGTTTCATCTGAAGGAATCTTGATGCAATAATCGCAAAGCGCCTCCATCTTGCCTCCCTTGGCTCCGGTGAGGCCAACGGTAATGATGCTTTTTTCTTTACAGGCTTCAAGCGCCTTAACTACATTCGCGGAGTTGCCCGAGGTAGAAATTCCGATAAACAAATCTCCTTCGTTCCCATTGGCTTGAATTTGACGCGAGAACAATCGCTCATAACCGTAGTCGTTGCCAATCGCCGTCAGGATAGAGGTATCCGTCGTCAATGCGATGGAGGCGAGGCCCGGACGATCAAAATAAAAACGGCTTACGAATTCCCCTGCAATATGCTGAGCATCGGCTGCACTTCCCCCGTTGCCGGCAATCAACGTTTTGTTGCCTTTCTGATAGACCTCGATCGCCTTTGCACATACGGTTTCGATTAATTGAACCATTGCAGGATCCTGCAGCATGGCTTGCTTTATTTCATAGGATTTTTGAATTTGATTGGAAATAAATGCGTTCACGGATATTCTCTCCTTTAATGAAATGCGATTCGGCTAACTAAGGCGCTCATCACCCTTTGGTCGGCGTCTTGCGCACCAGGCTGATGGGCTCCGTCAAACATGATGGTAATAGTATAACTCGACAAGTTGTCATGAACGGGCGCTTGGAGTTGCAACGATTGGCCGGCAGAGATGTCCTGCTCGGCTACTTGCTTATTGTTGAGCAGCAGTCGAACGTGGTGGATTTCCTTAAAGGCTTCCGGAACAAATCCTTCGACAATCACGTTATGGGCATCGGCGGGCTTGGACAGTTGGACCGATGCGCTGGTATTAATCCAGCGATAAGCTTCATCGGGGCTTTGCGGATGCCAGCCGCCGGAGAAGATAGATTCGCTTTTCGTGTAAGGAAACGTTACGATAGCCGGTTTCTCGTTATAGAAATGCGCAGCGATGACAAGCAATACAAACACAGCGGCAAACTGCCACCAGCGGATGCCCGCCAGCTTGTCCAATACGTAGGCATAACCGCGAGCGATGTTTGTCCATGTGGTGACGAATACGCCGGGTACAAACGCTTCCGGAACAAAGCGCTGTTTTTTGAGCGCAAGCGCTCTTTTTTCAATCAAATGCCAGGAAAGCACAGATAACAACAGTGTAATGAAAAAACTATAAAGAAAATTCAGCGGAGCCGACATGCTTCCGCCGTGATAATAGGTTACTGCTTGCTGAACTGGAAACGCGTAAATGTACATACCGTAAGAGAAATCGCCCAGTCGGGAAAATTCAGCAAATTTCCATATCGTGATATAGGCGACATACAACGTTAAATAACTTCCGAATATAATAAAAAATTCTTTAAGACCGCCGTAATTGGCTGCCAGGTAAAGGATAACCACGCAAAACATCGCGAAATATTTGTTCATCGGGATGTACGCGCGAAATATATACATCATCATGCCCGCCGAGAAATAACAGAAAAGCTGACAGAGATCAATGACCTGCAAGCCGAAAATTTGTTTGCCGAAAGGCCAGATCTGGTCGTAAAAGAAATACACAAACAGGGTCAAGGAAAACAAAACGACCATAAACGTCTTATAACGAAGCATCCCCAAAATACCTGCGATGGCCACAATTCCGTAACACAACACCTCAAACGGAATGGTCCAGAGGGAGCCGTTAACGGAGTTCTTATATACATTCCCCTCGAATACGCCAGGAAGGTTCCATTGCATCGGGTATAACAATAACGCTTTGACATATTGATACGTTTGCGAATTCGTCAAGTACTCGCCCGTCGGCAAGCTGGTCACAAGCGTGCCAAGCACAAACGCAGATAACAGGATTGCAACAATCAAAGCCGGGTAAATTCTTAAAAACCGCGCCTTCGCAAATATAAATATATTTTTTGAACGCTCATAGCTTTGCGTAATCAGGAATCCGCTAATAATAAAGAAAATGGCCACGCCAAGCGCACCGCTGTTCCATTTGCCGTGAGTCAGAACAGCAATCGCATCTCCGCCTCCAATACCTGCTCCAAGAGGATAGGAATGATCGTAAATCACCAGTATGGCAGCGATAAAACGCATAATATCGTAATTATTCCTGCGCCCGACCGCGACGCTTTCCAAGGTCTTGAACCGTTCCATTATACCCTCCAGCTCTGCGCCCCGTTTTCCGTAAAATGAAAGTTGATTACCGTACCCGGATGTTCGTTTAACGCTGCAATCAGTTGAAGTCTATGTACAGGGTTGACCATAAACATCATAAACCCGCCGCCCCCGGCTCCGGATACTTTGCCTGCGTAGGCTCCCGCTCCGATTGCGGCATCATAGATGGTGTCGATCGCGGTGTTCGTGATGGATTGCGCCATTCTTTTTTTAGCCGCCCATGATTTACCGAGATACTCGGCAAAGTTCATGATATCTCCTTTTAAAAGGGATTCTTTCATAATCAAGGCGTCAGCCTTTAATTCGTGCATGGCATTGATCGATTTTTCATTTTTGTTTTCGGCATTCTGCACTTGTTCTTTGATGATGTTGGCCGATTCCCGCGAAGCGCCCGTGTAGTACAACACAATGGAATTTTCCATTTCGTTGACGATCCAATCCTTCACGCGCAGTGGATTCACGATAACGCGATCTTCAGCGTAAAATTCAATAAAATTAAAGCCACCGAACGTAGCCGCATACTGATCCTGACGTCCGCCGCTTAGTCCTACGTCGATTCTTTCGATTTCATAGGCGAGATGAGCCATGTCATATTCGCCGAACGGCAAGTTCAGCCACTCGGTAAAAGCGCTCAGAATGGCCACCACCATGGTAGACGACGAGCCGAGACCGGACCCCGCCGGAGCATCCGAATAAGTCGTCATGGTAAATGAAAGCGGATTGCCTCCATTGTACTGGCGAACGATCCGGTTGTAAATTCCTTTGTGCAGATCTAGTATGCCGTCTAATTCCAAAAACGATGCGGTTTCCAATTCGACCCGCTCATTCCGGTCCGCTGCATAAAACACGATTTTATTGTCATTTGTTGTTTCAATTGTGCAATAGGCATACATATCGATCGTGACGTTTAATACATATCCGCCGTACTGATCGCAATATGGAGAAACATCTGTCCCCCCTCCCGCTAATCCAAGTCGCAGTGGCGCTTTTGAACGTATAATCATTTGGATTCGTTCCTTTCGATATCAAAATCCTCGGCAATCGTATTCCAGACACTGGAAAATGAAAAATATTGGTTTACATATGCAGATGAACGCATGGCAAGCCGGCTCAACTGCTCTTCGCTGCGGTATAAAGCAATCGTCTGTCGGGCAAATTCAGACGAATCATCCGTTCTGACCACGTAGTCGTCAATATCAGGAAGTCCCTCTGCACCAACACTCGTTGTTATAATCGGCAACTGATTGTACAGCGCTTCGACGACCTTGCCCTTCACACCGGCACCATACCTAAGGGGAACTACGACCAATTTGCAACGATCATAATAAGACTGCAGTTCTTCATCGCTGACAAACCCCGTAACGACAATGTGCTCGCTTTGCAACTGGCGTATCCGTTCAGGCGGCTTCGAGCCAACAATATAAAAACGAATCTCGGGAAGACTTTTGAGCACCTCCGGAAAGACATGCTCGACAAACCACATTACCGCATCGACATTCGGCTTGTGGCCGAATCCGCCGACAAACAGCAGCCCGCTTCTGTGGCTGAAATTTGCAGGTACATATTCTCGTTCATCGAAGATGTACGCTGGAATCGCTTTAGCCGGTGTAGATATGTGCTGCTCGTGCAATGCATTGATTTCAACCTGCGACGGATAATAGACACGGTCCGCTTTACGACACAATTCCAGCTCAATCTGCTTCCAATTCGCTGAAGATTGCAGCAATGCGGGATTTCCCGAAAGCTCGTATTCCCGCTGCTCACGCAAATAGTGCAGATCGTGTCCGTAATACACAATTCGCGCAGAGGTCAGCTTTCTAAACAAATCCATATATTTAATGGAGATATGCGGTCGATTCAAAAGCACGTAATCAATGTACAAGCTATGCGACTTTATCCATTCCCTGATATGAGACGCATACCATTTCCCGTACAGAACTTCAACGCCCAGTTGCTGCAATACCGTCGTATAGGGTTCATGTCTGAAAAAGTTATCCCCAATGAACTTTACGTTAAAACCGCATTGTACAAAAAAACGAATATATTGAAACACCGTCCTGCTGCCTGCATCCTGATCGAAGTGTGGAACATAGTGGTCGACGATCACCAGTGTTTTTTTATAACGACTGCGATCCCGGGCCCAGTAAACATGCGTCGCATTCTCAAACTGTCCGCTTTCAAGCTCAGCAGCCCATTTCGCGATGAATTTCTCGCGATTTTGAAGCTGATAGTTTTTCACGCCTTGGTTCACATCGGTGCCGTGCGAAATTCCCTCAAAGTGAACAACGACAGATAACGGCTGCAGCACGACACGGTAACCGATCCTGCGAATTTCAAACGCCAAATCGGAATCCTCAAAATAGGCCGGAACGTACCGCTCGTCAAATCCGCCAATCCGCTCCCACAATGCGGATCGCACCATAATGGCCGCACCTGAAATGTAGTCTACGTCTTTCACATAATTAAATTCCGGTTTCTCCGGATCGTCCAGCCTGCCGAAATTCCAGCCGCTGGCGTCCTTCCAGATGATACCGCCCGCCTCCTGCATCCGTCCGTCCGGATACACCAGCTTGGAGCCAGTCATCCCGATCGTATGATCCCTGTCCATCACATCCATCAAATGCTTCAACCAGTCACGCTGCACGTTCGTGTCGTTGTTTAAAAATAGCAGGTATTTCCCTTTGGCAAACTTGGCTGCATGGTTGCAGTTCAAAAGAAAGCCGCGGTTCGTTCCATCGCGTATAATCGTGATATTCTCGACAAGCTCGGCCAAGTGAACCGTTCGGTCAGTAGACATATCGTCGGCGATCACAATCTCATAAGCAATGTCCGTGGTATGTTTCAGAATGCTCTTTAAACAACTGTAGGTAAAAGAAAATTGGTTATAAACAGGAATAATAATTGAGACTAGCGGCGCAGCGGACACTGGAAAATAAAGCCTGTCATAAGCTTCTTGATCCACAGGAGCCTGAAATGTTTGGATTGTGGGAGTCTTTATTTCCTGATGACGGTCGACAAACTGATCAATACGTTCGGATAACAGCCGGCTATCATCCACTTTCCAGTAATACGCCAGCTTCTTGAGATTGTTCCGATTCAGGCTTCTCCAAACGAATTTGGGACTGAGAACGGCTCGTTTCGCCAGCTTCAACAGCAAACGCCTTCTGCTATGAACTGGAGCGAGAACGTCTCTTAATTTATAGTATTTCAACAAAATTTTCCATCCGCCGGAATTTAAAATGACTTGCAGCCGTTCGTTCAGCTCGCGTTCTTTCGCCGTTAGTTCAACGAGAGAAACCGACTGCTGCTCGATGAGCTTCTCGTAGCCGATCAAGTTGTCGATTTGTTGCAATGCCTCAGCCATACTGCTAGACAATCGGGCTACCTCATCATTTCTATCAAGCAACCTAACGTCCAGAGCTGTCGCCTTTTCCGATAGCTCGGCAATCCGCTGTTGCGCCGCTACGGCATCAACCATCGCTTGCTCATAGGCCTGCTGCTGTAATCTCAGTTCCTTGTCTTGAAGCTCAAGGGCATTCTGCAACCTTTCCCTCGCCGTCTGTTCATGCAGAAAAACTCGTTTCCACTCGATAAGCTCTCGATGCTTGTGAAGAAACAAAATCTGATCAAATTCTCGATTTAACAACTTTTCATGCATTTCTAGAAAATAATGATGAACTCTGCATTTCGGCAGATCGATCATACGAGCAGGTTCTAGTTTATGTAAAAAGGAATACTCAAAAAAAGATTCCCGATAATCCTGATCGAAGGAGTAATGCTCCAGAACCTCTTGGCTGAGAACAAAACACGCTTCGGAGCAAGAGGCAAAAACAGGGATCCGATCCGGTAAATTTTGAAATAATTGCCGATAGTGCAACTGGCCTTCGATATAATCAATTCCGAGTTGATGTTTACCGAACAACTGGCCGTCTACGTAATACTGCTCCACCCAAGCAGCTTGTGTTCCTGGCTCCAGAACCAGATTGGCAAAGAAGTCGGAGGCAAATTCAATGTCGCTGTGCACAAACACAACAAACTCACCTTGCGCCAACTCCGCTCCTTTATTATAGAGTGTGCCTTTATTTGCAACGAAATGTGGAAATACATAAATGTGCTCAATTCCATAAGCACGCGCCAGTTCTACCGAAGCATCTTTTGAATGGTTATCAATGAATACGAGTTGAACGTGATCCAGCGGGATTGTTTGATTCTTCAGGCTGTCAAACAAACGGCTGCAATATTCAGCTGCGTCGGCATTAATAATAACAAGCGAAAGATTATTCATGATTCCTCCCCAACACGATGATATCACAGAGCTCTCTTACGCAGCCTTCGCCGCCCTTCTTCGTGCACACATAATCGGCGATACGAAGGATTTGCTCGCTTGCATCAGAGGGAGCCGCGGCCAAATAAGCATGACGCATGCTTTCCAAATCGTTCACATCGTCGCCGATATAAGCAGTTGACGCAAAGGAATATTGCGGGTGCTCTTCGTAGAACTTGTCCAGAAATCCCTTTTTATCTTTGATGCCCATATGGACATAATCAGCATGCAGCTTCACCCCTCTACGTTCGACAACCGAAATATGCTCGGATGTCAACAGCATGACATGTATGCCACATTGCTTGAGCAGCTCAATCCCCTTACCGTCACGGGTATTGAATTTTTTCATCTCTTCTCCCGATGTCGAGTAGTACATGCCCGCATCCGTCAACACGCCGTCGACATCGCAGACCAACAAATTGATGCGGTCGAAGTGACAAGGCGGACTGGTCCTCATCTTCAAGCCTTCGGCAATCACCCAATCCGACGGCTCATCCAGCTCAAAATAACTCGCCTCCGACATCTCATAGCCCACAATTGCTCCGGATATTCTGCATCCGGTCGCAAGCAACAATTCGCGCCGCGTTATGTACATTGCGCCGTTCTCAACCAAGTATCCCGTCCAATCCTGTCTCCGGGGTCTTTGCCGGTAATCATAATTGAGTGGAGAAATCCGGTTGCGCTCATCCTGCTCCCATACAAATCGCTTTTGTCTCACGACTGATACCAGACTATCGGCCTTGGTCTCCATATATTGGGCAAAAGCGGCTGTCAGGTCTGCCGCCTCCAGTAATGGAGAAGTCGCTTGAATCAACACGATATGACTGCAAGGATGTTCTTCAGCGAATTCCAGCATGACGGATTCCGTTGAAGCCGTATCTGTTGCGCTTTCTTCGGAGCGAGAGATGACGCGTACCTTGGAGAAGCCGAATGATTCCACCGTATTGTGGATTTCCTCATGATCTGTCGCCACGTAAATTTCATCGATGCACCCGGCTTGCTCCGCTGCCTGCAACGTCCAGTACAGCAAAGGCTTGCCGCAAAAGTTAGCGATATTTTTCAACGGAATACTCTTGCTTCCTCCTCGTGCGGGAATAAAGGCAACCACTTTTTGCTCAACCGGAGAATTCACGCTTGAGCTTTCTTCTTTGGACCTTTTCGACATCGAGAATATCCTCTCTTTTGTAAGTTAACGCCTTCTGTACATTAGCCAGATCTCTGCATAACCTTCTCATGCCGTCAGGCTCCAGGCTTGCTGCATGATCCGTTCCCTTCCAAGTGCGGTCCAGCGTAAAATGTCTTTCAAAGTAAGTAGCTCCCAGCGCCAAAGCCGCTACATCCGCGGCAATGCCCAGATGATGTCCGGAGAAGCCAATACCCTTCACCCGATCTCCATATTGCTCCTGCAAACGGCGAATATCAAGCAGCGACAAATCCTCAAAACTTACAGGATATCCCGAAACGCAGGAATACACGACCAGGTCGCGATTCCGTTTTCTCTCAGTGAAAAATTGCAAAATCCGTTCTTCTTCTTCAATTGTGGTCATTCCGAACGAAAGATGTATTTCGCCTTCATAGTGTTCTGCCAGATAGCCCAACATCGCAAAATCAAGGTTGCAGGCCGAAGGAATTTTCAAAAATTGCGGTTCGAGGGCAACGATTTCCTTGGCCGAAGTCAGATCCCAGACTGAAGTACTGTACACAACTCCGTTTGCTTCACAATGACGCTTCAGCTCCTCGTGCTGCTCGGCCGTAAGCTCCAGAAACTCGCGATGCGCACCGTAGGTTTCGCCGTAAGCATGCACGGGATTCGGGTGTGGCGCATTGTATTCTGCTTCGTTTAATAAATCTTTAGGGCTGCGTTTTTGTAATTTGACAGCGTCTACCTTGCAAAATCGAGCTGCTGTCTCAATCATTTCCTTGGCAATTGCCATATCTCCTTTATGGTTACAGCCTATTTCCGCTACAACAAAGGTTAGCTTATTCGGGTTCACTTATGTTCCCTCCGTTTTCAAATGGAAGATCAAGTTGACGATAGATCAGGTTTAGAATCCGCAGCAGCGCTTGCCCATCGTTTCGATCGTTGACATACTCCGCCGCGCGACGAATCCGCTCCGGAAGAGCTCTATAGGTGAGAAACTGTTCCAGCGTTTCCCTCATGTCCTCTTTCTTGTAAACACCAAGCGCTGCATCCATCCGCACAAAAGGAAGAAACTCCTCTTCTCCACTCAAATTGATCAGCAGCAGCGGCTTACCCATAATAATCGCATCTAAGGCTGTCGTGGAAAAAAAGGTCATCATCCGGTCACAGCTGGCGATCAATTGCTCAGTATCCCGATATTTCATCACGATCGCATCTGAGGCAACCTCATCGACGATTGCCTGGATCTCATCTATTTGCTGTCCTGGATGAATCTGCAGCAGCAACTGGCAACCTCTACTCGCTCCAAAAAATTGGGCCGTTTCCGCTATACTATGATGAATTTCTTCCGGGGTCGGCCGATTGCCTGCTCCCGGACCTTGCGTCGTGAACAAAATCCATTGTTTGTTCAGATCAAGCCGCAGCTCTCGCGCAAGCTCCTCGCGCTGCGGCTTTTTATTCATCGAAGCATCGAAGGGAATGCCGCCGGTTAGGACAATTTGGTGAGGATTCATCCCTTCCCGAATGAGAAAATCGCGAGTAAATTCCCCCCACGCAGCAAACAAATTCCCTTCAAACGGTACAAAGGCATGCCGAGAATAGCGATTCGGCGTACCGTGCTGCAAGATGATGCTGGGAATACGCGTCTGCTTGCAGAAACGGACGGCATTCCTCAGGATATAATTCACTTCTATGGCAATAAACAATTCGGGCTCCAAATCGGAAATCGCGCGAATCAGCGGCTCCAATCCCCAACCCAAATCAAAATCGTGATTGCGGGGGAGCTGTGTAAACTCATCCAGCATCCGGTAGGGGAGGTTAAGTTGTGCAGCAATCGCTTGTTCTTCTCGAGTCATCAGGACAAGCGAGACATGAAAGCGAGTGTCCTGAACGAGCTCCGCAACCAGTGGGAGCAATTTTTTCAAGTGTCGAGGCAGGTAGGAGAAGATCAGCACATTTTTTCTCATGACATTCCTCTATTTTCTCAAAATGTCGACATTCAACCGTGCTTTATCATACAAACTTCTGGCGTGGCGGAGCATTTGTTGACGCAAATCGAAATTGTTTTCGATCATCCGCTCCAAGCTTTGTACAATTTCGTTTTTTTGTTCCTTTAAGCGATAAAAGCTATACACGGGCCAATCCCAGTCCAATAACTGAAAATCCCCCTCCATCTTTCGGGTATTCGCCGTCAGTCCGAGCAGCGGACAGCCTGCTATTGCAGCCAGACAGGAACCGTGATGCCGGCCGCTTAAATGAACTAACGCTTTACTTGCCAGCAGCATGTAATCCTGATACGTAAACTTCGCGTAGAAAATTCCTTCTTCTACATCGTAACCCCGCAGAAAATCGTCACCGCCGACATCCGCCAGCATAACTTGTACGCCTAAATGATCGCGAATGCTGGTAATCAGCTCTTTAAAATCTTCCCTCGACCAGGAACCGTACCATTTTTCATAAATAGGATGATTTAATGACGAGCCTCCAATAATAATAAACTTGTCATCAAAGCGAAATCCCAACGGCAAGCGATTGGCAAATTGGGAGGGCATGTCTGTAAATTTGAATACAGCATCGGCTCCAAGCTGTACATGGTCGATCCCTGCAGTTTCAAGCTCTGCCTTGGTAAGCGGCTCACGTGCTACGATGCCATCCAGTTGGACGTAAACAACCTTTGCCATTGCTTGAATCAGCGACAAGTCGGCCGTATGGTTGACCATATAGACGCGTTTGCCGAGATATTTTTTGGCCAGGTAAGCAAGAAATAATTGATACCGGCATTTTACGACATCTTTGTAAATCGAGCCCTCTCCATTGATCAGTACAATGTCGCATTGCCTGATTTTGTCCAACTCAAAACGGAACGCCGTATCCTGATTGAGCACTTGCAGACACTTTTCGTCCAGCTCGTGCTCCGAATGGGGAAGCAAGCCGATAATTTCGGAGCGCTCAGTATGAAACAGCTTGATCACTCCGCTTACGCGGTATTGCGGCAAACGTTCTTCCATCAATTCATACATAGCTTGCGTTGTCGCCTTGCACCCCAGGTTGAAATCATCATACGTATCATTAATAAAAAGAATATTTTTAACGGCGTTCATGCTGCCCCTTCTTTCCTCGTCATTGATCCGGATTGACATCCCATGCAGCAGGGATGAAGTATACGGTTTTCTGCTCCATCGGTCCGTAAGCAATTTTTAAGGTTCTCATTTCAAAACAAATAGTCCGGTTCACTGCAAAAATGATTTTGGAATTCTTGTCCCAAATCGAGATGCCAAACAAATATTTCCCGGTATTTAGTTGAATGTTCTTCAAGCAAAGCTGAATTGTTTTCAAACCCCTCACATGACCTTGAGCCTCAAGTTGATCCTCGTAGCTGCTTTTGGCCAACGCCACAGGTACCCCCTCGTCTGTATGAATCAAAACGCTGTAGATCGGTTCTTCAATCCCGTGATGGGCCCGGTAGACCATCTCAAAGTGTAAATCCTCATCCGTATAAAACAAGCTGCGTTCTTTCCCGTTCCGGTCCTGAAGCTTGACGGATACGATCTCCACTTCATCTGATTGTTTCACAACCATATGCTTGTTTCCGTCCTTGACGAACGCTGTCTGCATGTTTTCTTTCTCTGTCATCATCGCCACGTATGAAGAAATTACTTTCTTGGCTTCGCCGGATTCGGCAATTCGTCCGTTCTGTATCCACACGACTGAATTGCAGAACTCCCCGATTGCATGCATGTCATGGGAACAGAACAGGATTGTCTTACCCGAACGTTTGAGTGCATCGATTTTCTCCAAACACTTCTTTTGAAACTTCATGTCGCCAACGCTTAACGCTTCGTCAACAATGAGAATATCGGGGTCCACATTAATTGAAACTGCGAATGCTAGACGGACAAACATCCCGCTTGAATACGTCTTGACAGGCTGGTACAAGAAGTCACCGATATCGGCAAACTCAATGATCGCCGGAAGCCGTTCCTCCATCTGGCTTTTGGTGAAACCCATAATGGCCCCGTTCAAATACACATTCTCAAGGCCCGAGTATTCCGGATTAAACCCGCCCCCCAATTCCAGCAAAGCAGAAACTTTCCCTTCCAGCTGGATGGTGCCTGAAGTGGGCGTCAGCGTTCCCGCAATAATTTTCAACAGCGTCGATTTACCAGATCCGTTCTTCCCAATGATGCCCACAGTTTCACCTTTACGCACTTCAAAATCGACATGCTCCAACGCGCGAAATTCTTTATGAAGCTTGCGACCGAAGGAAAACACCTCTTTTAGACGATCTGAAGGCTTGTCATACAGCTTGTAAGCTTTAGTTATATTTTCAATTCGGATAGCGATGTCACCGCTCATGGCCAATCCCCCTAAATCACATCGGCGAAGTGAGGCTTCAATTTTTTAAACAATACGATGCCGATCAACATAAGTACCGCAGTGATTAGCCAGAATACACAGGTTTGCTGCATGTCCTGCCAAAACCATCGATGATATATCAACGAGTCGCGGTAGCCTTTCGTTATATAATATACAGGATTAAATGTATATAAAAAATGAAACTTTTGCGGTACCGTCTCCAGTGAGTAAAAGATCGGCGTAAGCCAGAAGCCGAACTGAATAAGCATGGCTACGATTTGCCCTACATCTTTTAGGAAAATGACAAGCGTCGAAGTAATCCAGGACAAGCTCATTAGCAACACAAACAAAGCAAACAGATAATAAATCAATTGGAAATCATACACATCCGGGTAGTAACCGTACAACGCGAACATCGCAATCAAGAAGACAATAAAAAACAGATGAACAAAAAAAGCTGAAATAATCTTGATCAGCGGCAGCATGCTGACGCGAAACACCACCTTTTTCACTAAATAACTGTTTTCCGAAATGGAGTATGTAGCGGTCTGCAGCCCGTCAGAGAAAAAAAACCAAGGGATCATCGCCCCGCACAACCAGAGAATAAAAGGGAAGTTATCGATAGGCGTTGATTTGAAGCCAACCTGAAAGATAAACCAGAAAATAAGAATGGAAATGGTTGGCTGGAGAAATGCCCACACAATACCGAAATAGTTGCCGGCATATTTGCTTCGGAAATCTTTGCGAGCCAGATCGAAAATCAAGCGCCTGACACGAAACAAATCGATAAAAAATTGACACAATTCCCTTACCTTGCTCATTGAAACGTCCTCCTGTCTTGCCCTTACATAACTTGATACAAAAATATACGCCACGGAGAATCCGTTTCTTCGAAAACGCGCTGCAACTGTAAGCCGTTGGCTGGCGCGTTTTCGATAAAGGCCGTCGACAGGATGTAGTCGGCCTTCATCTCTTTCAGCTTGTCCAGCCGCAGTTCCAGATTGTGAATGACGGCATTCTCTTTTTTATCAAAATAAAACTTACGACCGGGGAGCTCGTTGATAAAAATGTAACAGCGATTGCCCCACTTATCGAAATAAGTTTTTAAATCTTCATTTTTATCCAATTCTTTCTCTATTATTTCTCTGAAGCGATGCTTGTAGTTCAAATCATAATTCGTCAGATATCCATCAAGCGTATACATACCGTTATATTGAGGAATGCTGGGCCAAAGTCCGATACTCAGCACTCTGTAGTCAGAGGGATCTTTACCTATGTAAGCTTTAATCGAATCGAACAGTTTGACCGAATAATACTCTTGGAATGAATATACATTGTTTTTGGCACTAGCAGCGTTCGCTTGGCCAATTACCAGTAGCTGCGCAACGATTAGCAGGGCGGCTGCATAACTGCCGCTAGGCCGGAATTGCGTAATTGCCCGCAGCGAGAGCGCAAACAGCGAGTACCATAGCAGAGGGTCCAGCCAATGAAATCTGGAAAAATTAGCCGTTTTCAACAGCTCAATATGCTCGCGAAGTCCTGCCCATCCCCAATAGCTCCAAAAGCCGTACCACATCGATATGATAAAAATCAGCGCCAACAGCGCAACCTGCAGAATCAGTTGCTTCTTGTACGTTCTATATTGCAGCGCCGATACTATAATCCCCAAGATGATGGCCCCCAGCATGATGGGCTTATGAAATGTATAAACGTGGAATTGCCCGTTAAGAAAATTATCCCAGCCGTTATGCAATGATTGCGTAAAGCTCATGGTGGATATTTCTTTTTCAATCCGGTGCGTAGGAAAACGGTCAATAAAGGTGGACAAAAGCAGCCTGTATTCGACCAGCACATATACAAAGGACATCAAGCAAATCGCTGCAAAAAAAGGCTTATTTACTCGTTTATTTGTCACCAAGTCATAACCAAATAATCCGAGCATCAAGGCCAAAAAGAAGGAAAATCCCAAAACTAACGATGAGTAAAAAGGTATGGCGGCGAGAATTAGCCAGTCGCGCCTTCTGTTGTTTCCATTGCGGATATGCAAAAAGGCGTATAAGGCTAGCGGCTGAGCAGCAACTGTAGCCCCGACTGAAGATAAAAATGGCAGCAGCGCGAACAATACCGCAATCCCCGCAGACAACCAGCGGCTCCGTATATTAAAATGACCGGAAAGCAACAGGTACATGCCGATCAACGCGATCATGTGAACGAAAATTTCGTTGACGGCATAAGCCCAGTAGCTGTCCAAGGCATATTCTAGCAGCAATTGTAAGTTGAACTCGGAACCCAGCGAGTTTCTTGGTACACCATCCAGCATATTGGGTATTACAGCATGCAAGGAGCCGAACCATTGCCCGCTCTCCACGAGGATTTTATTGATCGGAAGATTGTAGTCCAGATTGTCGAGAATCGGGACATGATAACCGGGTCCCTGAATGAGCATAGGAGCCTGAAACAGCAATACCAGTATCCCTGCCAGCCAAAGCGCCTTGTGATACCTGACTCCGGTAAAAATACGTCTCTCCCCCTAAACTTATCGTTTTCTTTACCTATTGTATAGGATTCGTCGGCATCTGTCTAAAATCTGCATATTCTTGGAGAAAATCGTCTTCCAAAATGAAGAATTGGAATACCATCCAGCTATATGATAAAATATTGTCGTATTTTAGGGAAGGAAGGTCTCAAATTTATGTATAAACAACAAAAAAAAGCACCACTTGAGCAATCGTCATTTTTATTTTGGTTGCTGGTTTGTCTGACAACGATTCTGCTGGTCTGGTCGCCCTTTCAAAAGGCACTCTTTAACGGAAATTCCTTCTCTTTCGAGCGGCCGATCTTTATCACGCTCCTAATGTCTTCGCTGGCGCTGCTGGCCGTGTCGATTCAATTCTTCCTGAAATGGAACACGAGGACGATTCGCGATGCGCTCACCCTCTTCGGGCTGCTGATTCCGCTAACCTACCTGATCTCTATCTTTCCCGCAGCTTCCCATTATAATGCAATGACGATGTTACTCGCACAGATTATCTTCTTCACCTTCTTTTTACTCGGCTCGTACTTTGTCGCGACCAACAAGGGTTTGCATTTCGTGGCGGCACTTTTATGGATGACCGCGTATGCCATAGTGGTTTTTGGCATGATGAATTGGCTGGGGGGAGGAAAGCTGGCTGCCAAGCTGGTCGGCTGGTTCTCCAACTCGATTGAATCGGGGGTCTATCGCGATGCGGTGATGACCGATTCCAACGGACTCCGACTAACCTCGGTGTTCCAGTACGCAAACTCCTACGCCGCATTTCTGATTGCGTTTATGCTGTCAGCCTTGTATATGACGCTTATATCGCGGAAATGGCAGTGGACCTTTGTACATGCGTTCATGCTGGCTCCGATGATCGTCTCCTTCTTCTTAACTTTGTCTCGCGGAGCTATCGTGCTCATTCCTGCTATTGTGCTGATTATCCTGTTTTTCCTTCATATATATCGCCAACTTCTTTTCCTGTTGTATGCAGCCGTTGCATTCGCCGCATCGCTGCTTGTACTAGGTCCGATCACAAGCCGTGGTACTGACCTGCATACGCAATTCAGTTCTTCCGCCGCATGGTCGGGCTGGATGATCCTGCTGGCTGCTTCCCTGATCGTGGGGGCGATTGCCGTTGTCTCTCAACGCTATCTGGCCCCGTTGCTCGAACGGAAATTGCAAAATCTTCAGCAAAAGCGCTTCATGTTGTTTGTGGTTCCGGCAGGAGCGGTTATCGTCGCGGTGCTTGGTGCTATTTTGTTTATCGGCGACACGCCTGCTGCCAAGCTGTTGCCTGAAAACGTACGTAGCCGCTTGCAGACGATCAACTTTACACAAAACAGCGTTCTGGAACGCGGTACCTTTTATAAAGACGCAATTAAAGTTTTCAAAGATTATCCGGTTATCGGCGCTGGCGGTGGCGCTTGGTCAGCGCTTTACGAAAAGTATCAGAACAACCCCTATATCAGTCGTCAGGCGCACAACTTCTTGCTTCAGTATTTGACGGAAGTCGGATTAGTTGGCTTGCTTGTATTATTGATTTTCCTCGCATCCATTGTTTATTTGTATATCCGATGGCACTTCCAAAGATCCAAGGAAGACCGCCCGCACTTGCATTTTATTTTCTTTATTATTCTGATTTCCTTACTCGGCCACAGCTTGATTGACTTTGATCTCAGCTATTTATATCTGGAAATCTTGGTCTATATTTGCTTGGGTGCTTTGCTCGCCATAGCCGGCGATGTTCAGCTGAAACACAGTAGCTGGAATCGCGCTGCCGTCAATAAAACATTCGCCGCTGTGCTCGCAGTAGTGTCGGTAGTCGTATTGATCGTCTCCGCCCGAACACTTAGCGCTGAGAATGCCTACAACGAATTCCAACAGGTACGGCAGAGCAGCAATAATTATTCCGATATCATCAAGCCGCTGGACCGGGCACTTGATTTGTCGGCTTCCAATCCGACGTATACGTTACAAAAAGTAGCCATTTTATTCAGCGTGTACAATCAATCGAAAGATGAAAATTTCTATACTCAAGCGACGCAACTCGTCGATCAGCGTCTCCGGCAGGAGCCACATAACCGCCAACTGGTCGATCAAAAGCTTTCTCTTTACAAGATGAAACAAGACTATAAAGGCGCATTGGATTTCATCTCATCGGAGATGGTAAACTTTCCTTGGGACATTAGCGTATATGAGGAAAGTATGTCGCTGAAGGCTCAATTGGGCAATGCCGCAAGAATTGCCAACAACACACAGGAAACTGATCGATATTGGAACGGGGCTTTAGCCGACTACAATCAGATACAGGAACGGATTCAATCGCTAGAATCGCTGCCTGAAGGGCAGCAGCAAGGCCATCCATTTGCAATTACCAACAAGATCGCGCTGTCTTTGGCTCAAATCCAATATTTAAAACAAGATTACTCGGCAGCGTCATCAACCTTACAGCCGTATATGGACGTACAAAACTTCAAAGACGCGACAAATAAATCCGTCATTCGCTGGTACGTGGCCTCTATGAAGAAGCAAGGACTGGACGTGGCGCAGCTTTATAACAATCTCGTTGCCAGTGATCCTAATGAAGTAGTCGAGGTTCAAAAAATCATCGACAGCCGCTAAGTCTGTTACTTGGGACAAAACAAACAAACGAAAAGCTCCCCCCAGCCTCCGGTTGAACCAACCGAAACGCTGAGGGGAGCTTTATTCATGACGGCTCAAGTGCGGGCGCGTCTGTTATTGGTAAACATTCAGCTCGCGGACCGACCACCAGTTGGAAGCCGTTCCGGTTTGCACGACCTTGAGGTACCGCGCGGATTGCATTGTGAAATCGGCAGCGACAACCGGGCCGGTTCCCGTTCCGCTGGCCACCGCGCTGCCCCAATTTACGCCGTCGGCCGACACGTAAATCTCATAACCGCGCGCATAATCGTTGTTGCTGCCGGTGGAATCCATGACCACACGGTTAAAGGTGCGCGTCGCAGTCATGTCTACCACGATCGACTGGCCGGCAGCCATGTTTTTGCCTGTCGTCCAGCGGGTGCTCATGTCCGCGTCAAACAGGTAGCCCGGCGTGCCGTTGACCGGATTGGTCACCGCTGTCCAGCCCGTGCGCGCCAGCGCAGTCGGCTGCGTCGGCGTACCGCTTTGCCCGTAAACGTTCAGCTCGGCAATCGACCACCAATGCGAATCAGTACCGGTTTGCACGATTTTGATATAGCGGGCGGTCTTCGCAGCAAAGTTTGCGGTAATGACGGCACCGCTGCCGGAGCCGGAAGCTACGGCGCTGCCCCAGTTCACTCCGTCGCCGGACACATAAATCTCGTAGCCGCGCGCGTAGTCGTTGCTGGAATTCGTCGCGTCCATGACAACTTGGCTGAAGTTCTGAGCGCTGCCCATATCGATGGTCACGGATTGGCCGGCAGCCTGGGCTTTACCGGATGTCCAGCGCGTGGTCAAGCTGCCGTCAATCATGTTAGCCGGCGTGCTGTTGACCGGCGACGTCGTCAGCGTCCAGTTGGAGCGGTCAAGCGCCGTTAACGCGCCGGACGACGTGACGGCAGTTGCGGTATTGCTGGACGAAGAAGTATTGCCGGCCGCATCCTTGGCTACCACCGTATAGCTGTACGAGGTGGACGGTGTCAATCCGCTGTCTTGATAGGAAGTAGCAGCCGTTGTAGCAATCGGCGCGCCGTTGCGATAAATCACATATTGGCTGACGCCGACATTATCGGTAGAAGCGCTCCAGGCCAATTGAACGGCTGTGCTGGAGGCGGCTGTAGCCGTCAGGCCCGTAGGCGCAGTGGGCGGCACGGTATCGCCGGAAGGCGTGCCGCTGCCGGCAAACTCGGATACGGTTTGACGCATTGCTGTGCTTGGCGAATTGGCATAAACCGGGCTGCCCGTATTGTTGATGACATGCGAGATTTCGCTGCCGGTCATGCCGGACAGCCAGATCGTCGTCATGTGATGGATATTCACGCCCTGCACATCCGGAACCTCGATCGCGCTGTTCAGCTTGACCGCCGCATCGCGGAAGAAGCTGTACACGCCAACGCCCCATGCCTCGTGCGAGGTCACGTTATCCGCCACCTTGTAAGACGCATAGCCGTTCACCGTGTTGTTCTTGCTCATCCAGGACGCCTGATTCGGAACGTCGTACGGAATTTCGGATTGATAGAAATAGACACGTCCACCATTTCCGTTCCACAACGTCTGGTATTCTTGATGATGCTCGTTGAACAAGCCGTACATCGTCACATTGCCGCCGTTAACGACCAGTCCGTTCTTATCCGTATTGCTCGACCAGCCTGCGCCTGCACCGTGGTCCGCGCGCCAGATCCACAGATCGTCACCGATCACGTCATTGCTGTTGATCAGCAGCGACGTATCCGTCTTGCCGTTCACCGCACCGCCGACGCGGAACGATAAATCGTAGAGCGCTGTCGGATTCGTCGCATGGCTGGCTGCACTGCCCGCCGGTCCTACCTGCAGCAACGCCGGCGAGCCGTTCGCTCCGGCGTCAAAAATCAAACCGGCGATGCTGACCCCATCCACATCCGCAACCGAAATCACATTTTTCCCGGTATCCGGAATCAGTGTCGCAAAGCCCAGCCCCATGACGACCGTATTCGCATGCGTCACTTGAAGCGTATCACTGAGATGATAAATCCCCGGCGTGAAGATCAGGTTCTTTCCTTGGCTCAACTGGCTGTTCAGCGTTGCTGCCGATACGCCCGGCTGCGCAATGTAGAATTGACTGATCGGGATCGCTGTACCCGGCGTCGCGCCCGTTGCCCAGGTGACGCCCTTCTTGTTGGTCTGCAGCGATGGCACAAACACGTTAAAGTTGCCCGAATTGTCTGTATACAGATACGGCTTTTCGCGCATCACCGGCGTTTGGTCGACCACGGTATACGGCGGATTCGGGAAAGCACCGGACGGCGGCGTTTGGTCGCCGACGAACACCATATTCCATACGCCGTTGGCCCAGCTGCCGTATTTGCTGTTCCGCGAAATCCATTGCTGCTGCGACGCCGGCGTAATTTTTCCGTCCACGACAGTATCGGCATTGAAGCCGCCGCTCGCCCAGCCAGCGTTCCAGCCGTTATCAAAATCGAATAAAAACAGGTTGCCCTTGATATGCACCCGCCGCATAGGCGCCGCCTGGGAAACCGCCCACTGCGCGGTGCCGCTGGAGACGTGCGCCGAGCTGCTCGTCGGATTGACGCTGATATTCTCGATCGAACGCCAGAAGTTGAGCGTGGAGTTGGCATTGTCCCACTGTGCATCGGCATTGACGCCGCCGTTGATCGTCACATCGTCGGGATTCTGACCAAGACCGGCCACCTGGGTATAAAAGCCGACGCGAACCGTATTGCTGTAAGAGCCCGGTTTGAACAGCAGCGCCGTTCGCTGATTGCCGAATTGGCTGCTCTCCTGTGCGCTAAACACGCTGTTCGCGGTATTTTGAATATCTCCATAGGCCATAGACGAATCAAACACATACACATTGGGCCCAAAAATCGTGCTGTTCGCATTGCTGATCGGCGTTGCCGCCTGTGATACGCCGGCCGGAGCCGTCAGCAAGCTCACGGTCACGACCAACGTGGAAAGGGAAGTTAACGCTTTTTTTAACATGAATATTCCTCCTTAAATCTTTGGGATCAGTTTTTCCGGACATCACCTTGCCAGAAATCTTCGCATGCAAATGTGCATGTCGAAGCTTGTTGCCACGCTGTTCAGATCAACTCGTTCTGAGCAACACCTTCCTTTTTTTCAAAATAAAACGCTTACAACAACTCTGCTCACCTCTTTCCGTCAATTGTTATTGGGTTCCTTTCCATTCTTTAACATCGTCCGGCGATGTATTTTTATCCTAATAAAGTCCGGGCCCGATCATAAGAGAAAATCTTTACTGTTTTTAAAATATATTGACTTTCATAAAAAAAGCATCCCGGCATCATGAACAACCATGATACCGGGATACCGGAATGGAGCAATCCTTTTGTTATTATATGACTGCTAGTGGACCAAATGCTTCATCAAACGCTTCACTACGTCATGGGCCGCTTCATCCACCGAAGGCTTGTCCGGATCGATGGAAACCTCCACATACTCTTTGCCCAGAAGCTCCTGCGCGTGCTCGGATGTGGAGCCGGCCCATACCAGCGCGATCAATCCGGCATCGTTCAACAGCTTAGCCACCTCTGCGACGCGTTGCAGGGGCTCGCCTTGGCTGTTCTCAAGCAGCATGGTGTGATAGCCCGACGACACCAGATGCTTCTCCACTTCCTTGGCAATGGCGGCTGCATGCGGGGCCGAGCCGGTCAACCAGAAGGTCAGCGGCGTTTGTCCTTTTTGCTGGGCGCGAACATCGCGGGTGACTTCGGCATCCAGGCGAATCCGCTTGTCGGAGCTTTGCAGCGCATGCTCGATGACGCCACAAGCCGAGGTCATGTTGGTCACGCGGTCGATCAGAATGAATCCGCCGATGCTTTTGTTTTGCTCGAAGGAATCGAACACAATGTCATCCGATAAGGAGAACTCGCATTGCGCCAATTCATTTTTGACGACATGATCGGCTGCAACGGTTTTGCCCGTATTAATATCGATTTTATGCGTGATGGCTGTTACTGTACCGGGCAGAACCTTGGTTCCGACCTTGACCAGATAGTTTTTGCCGGGAGTCAGAACGGAATCGTCCATCCAGAGAATCGTGGCGCTGAAGCTGTCCGCTTCCTGAATGTGATCGTCCTTCGTAAATACGCAGCCCCGCGAAACGTCGACTTCACGATCCAACTGGATCGTCACCGGCTGTCCGGCATACGCCGAATCCCGATCCTGATCGGTCACCAGAATGCGTTTGACCTTCGCCTTTTCCCGGCTCGGCAGCGTCGTCAGCTCATCGCCCACCGCGATGCTTCCCGCCTCAATCTGGCCTTGAAAGCCACGGAACGTATGGTCAGGCCGGCATACACGCTGGATCGGCATCATAAATTGCTTCGTATTGTCGGTTTGATGAACATCGACCTGCTCCAAATACGGCAGCAAAGGCACGCCGTCATACCAAGGCGTATGGTCGGATTTTTTCGTAATGTTATCGCCTTCCGTCGCCGAAACCGGGATCACCTGGATGCTTTGAAAATGAAACTCCGAGCTCGTCCGCGCGAACTCTTCCTTGATTTCTTCAAAGCGCTTGGCATCAAAGCCGACCAAATCCATTTTGTTGACGGCCAATACGAGATGCTTGATGCCCATCAGCGCGCAAATCCGCGTATGGCGCTTGGTTTGGGTAATAATGCCTTTGGTGGCGTCGACGAGAATGACCGCCAGGTCGGCAAACGATGCGCCCACGGCCATGTTGCGCGTATATTCCTCATGCCCCGGCGTGTCCGCGACAATGAAGGAACGGCGCTCCGTCGTAAAATAACGGTACGCTACATCAATCGTAATCCCTTGCTCGCGCTCGGCCAGCAGGCCGTCAAGCAACAAGGAATAGTCGATTTTGCCGCCGCGGCTGCCCAGCCGGCTGTCCAGCTCCAGCGCCTTCTCCTGATCGGCGAATAAAAGCTTGGCATCATACAGCATATGTCCAATCAAGGTCGATTTTCCGTCGTCCACGCTTCCGCATGTAATAAATTTAAGCAGACTTTTCATTTTAGAAATAGCCCTCCCGTTTGCGTCGTTCCATACTTCCAGCCGCTTCCTGGTCAATCACCCGGGTGGTCCGTTCGGATGAAACCGCGCCCAGCGTCTCTTCAATAATCGTATCCAGCGTATCGGCTTCCGACTCGGCGCCGCCCGTCAACGGGTAGCAGCCCAAGGTGCGGAACCGCATCTTTTTCATTTCGATCTTCTCATGCGGCTCCAGCTTCATCCGGTCGTCATCGACCATAATCAGATGGCCGTCGCGCTCAATAACCGGTCTTTCCTTGGCAAAATAAAGCGGGACGATATCGATATTTTCGCGGCGAATGTATTGCCAGATATCTTTTTCCGTCCAGTTGGAAATCGGGAAAACGCGCATGCTTTCGCCTTTGTTGATCCGGGTATTGAACAGCCGCCACATCTCCGGACGCTGATTCTTAGGGTCCCACGCATGATTTTTATTCCGGAAGGAGAAAATCCGCTCTTTCGCCCGCGATTTCTCCTCGTCGCGTCGGCCGCCGCCAAACGCCGCTGTAAACCCGTATTTGTCCAGCCCCTGCTTCAACGCTTGAGTTTTCATAATATCCGTGTACGCCGAGCCGTGATCGAACGGGTTAATGCCCAGCTCAATCCCTTCCTGATTGGAATGAACAATCATCTCAATGCCGAATTCTTTGGCTTTGCGGTCGCGGAACTCGATCATTTCTTTAAATTTCCACTTTGTATCAATATGCATAAAAGGGAAGGGCGGCTTCTCGGGATAGAAAGCTTTTAATGCCAAATGCAGCATCACCGAGCTGTCCTTGCCGATGGAATACAGCATCACGGGATTTTCGCATTCTGCCGCTACTTCTCGTATAATATAAATCGCTTCAGCCTCAAGTTGGTCCAGATGCGTCATTTCATGTATGGAATCAAGCATCTTATTTTCCATGAAAGCGTGCCTCCTCTTAAAATCCTACTAAGGATATCGTAATCCTTTCTTATTCTATCAGATTCTGAGTTTTATGCAAAGTGGAAGAAAGTAATTTTGCTGCGGTGTACCAAAAAATTTTATGTGACGCAGGTTTTGGGATCGATGTGTGAAAATCGGCTGTTACCGGGGTGAACGTTGGCGGTATCGGTATATAATTTGTACACGGGGAAATACGATTGATGTGGGCCGGGCGGTGTCCGTCAAGCTAATTATAGGTTATACTAATAAAAAAGAGCTGATCTCATGTTTGTGAAATTGACCGATAAAAATGGGCACGTTTTTTCGACGCAACAGATGATCGATATGATTCGAAACAGAGACCTTTAACTGACTGTAACGTGGTCCGACGCGCTTCTAAAAGCTTTTCCAGCATAAAAAGCATTCACTTTTCATCCGAAGAAACCGCTCAATACTAGCTATAGCTCCTACAACGGATTCATAAAAAGATCATCGTACAAACTGGACGATTGTTCACGTCGAAAACTCATGAAAACACTTACTACATTCGAATTGATTGTTATGTTATCTCTTATGAAGTATCAGCGGATCAATCCTTGTATACGATTACGGCATGCAAGCATATGAAACAAAATTAAAATTGGGCATGTTTCGTTATTTGGCAATAGGTCCGCTTCCCTCCCCTGAGAATTCATCGGAATCCCCAGGGGTTTTTCAATGTCTTTTCTATGGGTGTACTCCACATGCTTAACGGATTTTCCCTCTTTCTCAAAAAACAAAAGGCACCCCAGACATGTTTCCACTCCTAGGTTAAATTCATAACTTATATTAGGCATTCACCTAATCACGATTAAGTAATGAATAGAACGAGAGGTGCAAAACATTTGGAAATCAAAACACGGAATGGCAATATACCACAACCGATTAGAAATGATGGTGCTGGTTGGTGGGATTTAGGGCCGCGAGACATAATGCGAGACATTGAAAACCCTGACATGCTTGTTTCACCTGCCACCGATGCCGGATCGCTTCCTAACCTAAAATTCTCTTTCTCCGATACGAATATGCAGTTAAATCACGGTGGCTGGTCACGGGAAGTAACCGTTAGACAGCTTCCGATTGCGACCGAGCTTGCTGGGGTGAATATGGCACTGACTCCCGGCGGTGTTCGCGAGATGCATTGGCATCAACAAGCGGAATGGGCGATCGTTCTTGTGGGGAAAACGCGCATTACATCGGTCGATCAAAACGGGAGGAACTTCATTGCTGACATAGGTGTGGGCGACCTTTGGTACTTCCCTCCCGGAATTCCTCATTCTCTTCAAGGCCTTGAGGAAGGCACTGAGTTTTTGCTTGTTTTCCCTGACGGCAACTTCTCTGACCTTAATACATTGGCTATCACCGATTTCTTCGCACATACCCCAAAGGAAGTACTTTCCGCGAATTTTGGTGTTCCCAAAAGTACATTTGACAATATCCCGAACCATCAGGTGTACATTTTTCAATCAGATGTTCCGGGGCCAATAGAAAGTCAACAGGTAGATGACCCTCAAGGAACGATACCATTACCATTTAAACATCGACTATTTGCACAAGAGCCCATCGTAACGCCGGGCGGGAGTACGGTGCGTATCGTGGATTCAACCAACTTTCCGATTTCCACTCAAATATCCGCAGCATTACTTGAAATCAAACCGGGTGCAATGAGAGAAATGCACTGGCATCCAAACGCTGATGAATGGCAATATTACATCTCTGGTACAGCGCGCATGACGGTTATGGCACCCAATGGTACGGCTCGTACCTTCGATTATCGTGCTGGAGATGTCGGCTATGTACCTCGTGCCTTTGGACACTATATTCAAAACACAGGTAATGAAAGCGTGTGGGCTTTGGAGATGTTTAAGAGTGACCGTTTTGAAGATGTTTCACTTAATCAGTGGATGGCGCTCACACCTAAGGAAATAGTAGAAAAGAACTTACATGTAGGACCTGAATTAATGAATGCATTGAAAAAAGAAAAACAATTTATAGTAAAAAATCCGGGATGTACTTATTATCCTGGAACGAATAAATAAATGTGTAAACAAGGTAAGACTCGCATTTTGCTGGAGACCTTGCTGCTAAAGTAAGACAAGAGAGACTGTTACAGAAGTCGTAAATGACGGAGTAATAGTCCCTCATTTTTTTGTTCAGGGGTGCCTTCATTGCCCAGAGGAGAATCCCTTGCTACGCAAGGGCTCAGGCCCTCAACTTACATCATTCCGCCCATGAGACAACAGCGTTTTTATGGTTTTATTGAGTCTCTTGATGGGATATTTGTCCCATTTTCTTAAAAACTTGGTTCGATAAATCCGTGTGAATACGATGCCTGCGTAGAGTTCGTGGGCAAAATGTGGGCAAGTTGTGGGCACTACCCTCAATCTCAATCGTACAAGAAAGGCACACGATAATGGCTCGTTCTGTGCGCCGCGGCCGTAACCATTCATTCCATTAGCGGGTATAATTGTTTATAAGTAAAGATCGCGGAAGCGAACCGATTTAGCAACATATCTTGATAAAGGAGTGGTTCTCCATGTCAATGGTACGCAAACTCCATCCTCATATAGCAAAAGACTTAAGGGAGTTTTTATCTGAAAACAATATTTCCACCAAAAAGCTTGTCATAGACCTTGAAGCAGAAACCATCGAGGACTATGATGATTACTCAGTCGATGACATTTTAAGTGTGGCTGGAATCCTGAAGCCGGGGGAAGCCCAACAATTATTAGATCACATTCAGGAGCCACGGGAGGACTGGGGAAAGTGACCCACGGCCACCCGATTCGAACATCGTCATCGCCATTCTGGACAACGATCATGCCGCCGTTAACTTGGTACGACAAGCCCAAGAAGAAAAACGGCGAATATTCTTTTCGCCGATTACGGAATGTGAAGTGCTGAGCGGTGTCAAACACGATCAGTTCTTAATCGCAGAAAGGCTTTTCTCCCCTAGGCATAGGATATATGTCGATTCCGCTATCGCAAGAAAAGCGGCTTCTATGCAAAGCGAGCAAAGAAGCAAGGGTGCTGCTGCGAGAAATTCAAAAGAAATTTAGCGTTCTCCTATATGCTTACAAAACAAAAGACACCTTGGAGCAATTTACATCGCTCTAAGGTGTCTTCCTTATACACAAGGCCGGCAATCCGGGTTTCTCCGAGGAGAAATCCTTGGCCTAAGGCTTTGCGGCCCTTATTACATCATGCCGCCCATACCGCCCATGCCGCCCATGTCCGGCATACCGCCGCCAGCGCCTTTTGGCTCAGGCTTGTCGGCAATGACGGCTTCTGTCGTCAGGAACATCGCCGCAACGGATGCTGCGTTTTGCAGCGCGGTGCGCGTTACTTTCGCAGGGTCGACGATACCGGCTTCAAACATGTTGACCCATTCGCCGGAAGCGGCGTTGTAGCCGATGCCTACCGCTTCGTTTTTCAGACGCTCAACGATCACGGAGCCTTCTTGACCAGCGTTGGCAGCAATCGTACGCACAGGCTCTTCCAGAGCGCGCAGGATGATGTTCACGCCTGTTTGCTCGTCGCCGGCAGCCGTCACCTTGGCTACTGCGTTGTAGACGTTCACGAGCGCTGTACCGCCACCGGAAACGATGCCTTCTTCAACCGCAGCGCGAGTCGCGTTCAATGCGTCTTCGATGCGCAGCTTGCGCTCTTTCAGCTCGGTTTCAGTAGCAGCGCCGACTTTGATCACGGCTACGCCGCCGGACAGCTTCGCCAGACGCTCTTGCAGTTTTTCTTTATCGAACTCGGAAGTGGTTTCTTCCAGTTGGGCGCGGATTTGCGATACGCGTGCGCCGATGTCTTTGGAATCGCCAGCGCCGTCCACGATGATCGTGTTTTCTTTGGTGATGCGAACTTGACGAGCCGTACCGAGCTGCTCGATGCGCGTCGATTTCAGCTCCAGACCCAGTTCTTCGGTGATCACTTGGCCGCCGGTCAGGGCAGCGATATCGCCCAGCATCGCTTTGCGGCGGTCGCCAAAGCCAGGAGCTTTAACAGCCACGCAAGTGAACGTGCCGCGCAGACGGTTGACGATCAGCGTCGCTTGCGCTTCGCCTTCTACGTCCTCGGCGATGATCAGCAGCTGCTTGCCGGATTGAACGACTTTCTCCAGCACAGGCAGGATTTCCTGAATGTTGGAGATTTTTTTATCCGTGATCAGGATGTAGGGATTGTCGAGAACGGCTTCCATTTTATCCGTGTCTGTAATCATGTAAGGCGAGATGTAGCCGCGGTCGAACTGCATACCTTCTACAACTTCCAGCTCAGTGGCAAAGCCACGGGATTCTTCAACGGTGATAACGCCGTCTTTGCCGACTTTTTCCATAGCTTCAGCGATCAGTTCGCCAACTTCTTCGTCTGCTGCGGAAATCGCCGCAACTTGTGCGATCGATTGTTTGCCTTCGATCGGCTTGGCGATCGCTTGCAGCTCTTCTACAGCCGCTCTAACCGCTTTGTCGATGCCTTTGCGGATGACCATCGGGTTCGCGCCGGCCGTCACGTTTTTCAGACCTTCGCGGATCATCGCTTGAGCCAGAACAGTAGCTGTCGTCGTACCGTCGCCGGCAACGTCGTTTGTTTTCGTCGCTACTTCTTTAACCAGTTGAGCGCCCATGTTCTCGAACGCGTCTTCCAGCTCGATTTCTTTGGCGATCGTCACGCCGTCGTTCGTGATCAGCGGGCTGCCGAATTTCTTCTCCAGCACAACGTTGCGGCCTTTAGGGCCGAGGGTTACTTTTACCGCATTCGCTAAAGCATCAACCCCGCGAAGCATCGCGCGGCGTGCGTCTTCACTGAACTTAATTTCCTTTGCCATGTGTGGATAACCTCCTTGAATTTGCTTGATACGTGTAACGTACAGGTGCAGTTCCTAAGTACTGCCATCGGAGAACTTAAGTATAAACTCACGGAACGCTGCCGCCAGACATGCAAAGCTGAGGCTGGGCCGCTGGCGGGCAGGTCTATTTATGCCTGAATGCTACAATTAGGCTAATACAGCGAGAATATCGCTTTCGCGCAAGATCAACAGTTCGCGGCCTTCGTATTTCACTTCAGTTCCAGCGTATTTGGAGAAAATGATGCGGTCGCCCTCTTGAACTTCAAGCGGAACGCGCACGCCGTCTTTCAGGGCGCCTGCGCCTACAGCGAGAACGCGGCCTTCTTGCGGCTTTTCTTTGGCTGTGTCCGGCAGCACGATGCCGCTGGCTGTGGTCTCCTCTTTCGCAATGGCTTCAATGACTACGCGATCACCTAACGGTCTGATCATGGAAATTTAGCCTCCTTCAGAAATGGGTTTAAAATGGATTCGCTCTACGTTAGCACTCGATTACTTATAGTGCTAACAACAATTCTTATAATAATCATTCCTGCATCATTTTGCAAGTCCTTTTACACATTTTTCAATTGTCCACATCGCCCCATTGTACCCATTCCCTGCCCGCTATATTCCCGCTCGACAAGAAAAAACAGCCTGCGACAAACGCAGACTGCTTGCTTACTTCGCACCGTATTCCCGTTCCCATTCGGCGTCCTGACGCAGCTGCTTGCGATACACAAACCCGGACAGCAGCACGCTGAATTCATACAGCAAAATGAGCGGCAGCGCGACGAGAATCGCCGAAATTGCATCCGGAGGCGTAATGACCGTCGACAGAATCACCAGCAGCAGGTAGGCGTACCGCCGCAGCTTGTGCAGCCGCTTGGGGTTGAGCAGGCGGATTTTGGTCAAAAACATCACCACGATGGGCAGCTCAAACAGCAGCGCCAGCGGCAGGATGATATTGAACATGAACGCAAAATATTGCGCCGCCCCGTACATTTCGTTAATGTCGAGGCTTTTGCTGATCGACGACGTGAAATAAAACGCCAGCGGAAACACGACGAAATAGCCAAACGCCACCCCGAGCAAAAACAGAAAAAACGCCGCCGGAATGTACGCAATCGACGCCTTTTGCTCCTCAGCGCGCAGGCCGGGCTTCACGAACGCCCAGATATGATACAGCGCCACCGGCAGCGTAACGAGCAAGCCGACGGCCAAGCCGAAGTTCATATACAGCCGCAGGGCATCCCACGGCGAAAACACGTTCCAGCTGATGCCGCTCGCCGGAGGCAGCTCCTTCAAAAAGCGAATCAGCGGCCGGGCGCAAATCAGTCCGACGACCATGCCGACGACCAATACGGCCACAATCCACATAATTCGCTTGCGCAGCTCGCCCAAATGCTCGACAAGCGTCATTTCTTCGTTGGTTGTTGTCATTGGTCCTTCACCTCATCTGCGGACGGCGCAGCGCCGTCCGCGGGTCCCGCCGGCTGCCTAATCCGGCAGCCGCCTTGCGCCGCCCGGCTTCGCCGCTGCGGCATGTCCCTCGCCGCCCGCGACCGGGGCGGCGTCATCGCTGGCGTCTGCGACGCCGCTGCCCGCCCCTTCCGGGGGGGCGGGCGGCGCGGCTGCAGACGTTGCTTCAGCGGACGGCCGGGCGCCGTCCGCGGGGGTCGCCCCGCCTGCGGTGTGGGGCGCAGGGGCCGGGCGCGCGTCGTCCTGCATCAGCTGGCGCGCGCCTTGTTTGAGCTGGTGCAGCGCCGTGCCCAGCTTGCGGCCGATTTCCGGCAGCCGCTTGGGCCCGAACAGCACCAGCGCCACCACGGCAATCAGCAGCATTTCCGTAAAGCCGATATTCTGAAACAACTGGATGTCCTCCCTTGGTTGCGGCTGGCCGGCTTTAGGTCCGGGACGGGCATGCTTGCTCGCTGTCGTGCCGACGGCAGCTTGAAAGCAGCCGCCAAGCCTTACGAACGCGGCTTCGGGCGGGGCAACAGCCTCCAGGCTCATTCGCGTCGCAGTCGGCTCGCCGCTCACGCCGAAGCACGTCGCGTTTTCACGCTCATTGAACGTCGCTTCATCTCCGTCACTCGTGCTCCGCCCAACCTCACTGGCCTGCGCTCCGCCGCTCACTCGCCGTCTCTCATACGCCGCCCCAACCGCACGTTAGCAATGATGCAGCCCGCCATAGCCCAGCTCCGTAATATCACTGCGTTCGATCCGCTCGCCGGCGCAAATGCGCGGCAGCAGCACATCAAACGACGTGTAGGGATCGTGCATGACGCAGCCGGGCAAGCCCATCACCGGAATGTCGCCAAGATACGCCATCATCAGCATCGAGCCCGGCAGCATGGGCGTGCCGTAGCTGACGACCGATGCGCCTGTCTGGCGAATCGCTCCCGGCGTGCGGTCGTCCGGGTCGACGGACATGCCGCCCGTGACGAGAATCAGCTCGGCGCCCCGCTCGGCAAAGCCGCGAATTTCCTCGACAATCGCGGCGCTATCGTCGGTCACCAGACGCTGCTCCATGACCTCGGAGCCCAGCGCCTCGACCTTTTCTTTCACGATGGGGCCGAATTTGTCGGCGATACGTCCCTTAAACACCTCGCTGCCGGTCGTAACGACGCCGACGCGCAGCTTGCGCAGCGGCTTCACTTCGACCAGCGCCGTCCCTTCGGCGCGGCAGCGCGCCGCTGCCCGCTCGACCTCGACGATTTTCGCCTCTTCCACAATCAGCGGAATCACCCGTGTGCCGACGAGCGACTGCCCTGGCTGCACAACGGTATTCGTGCGGATCGTCGACAGCACCAGCTCGTCGATGCCGTTGACCGCATCGATAAACGGCTTGTGCAGCTTGGCAAGTCCCTGAATCGCCGCCTTGACGTTCACCTTGCCCTCGCGCGGCTCGGTCAACGTGACATGGGCACCGGCAACGGCTCGCGCCATCCGCTCGGCCGCCTCGTCCTCGTGCAAATAACCGGGAGCCAGCTCCATGACATAGATGTGCTCTTTACCGATGCTCAGCAGCGCGGGGATGTCCGCTTCACGGATTTGATGCCCCTTGCGGAACAACTGGCCCTTGAAAGCGCCCGGGATGATCTGCGTCAAATCGTGCGGCAGCAGCATGCCGATCGCGTCTTCAACCTTGACCTCGCGCAGCATCGGCTCAAGCTTCATCGCCGTGCCCGCCTTCCCGTCCGGTCAAAATCGCCAGAGCATGCGGCAATTGATCGATAATGGCCATCAGATTTTCCTGAACCCCTTTCGGGCTGCCGGGCAGGTTGATGATCAACGTCCGCCCGCGAATGCCGGCGACAGCGCGCGACAGCATCGCCCGCGGCGTCTTTTGAATCGACGCCATTCGCATCGCTTCGGCGAAGCCCGGCGCCACCCGATCGATCACGTTCAGCGTTGCCTCCGGCGTCACGTCGCGCGGCGCCAGTCCCGTGCCGCCAGTCGTCAAAATCAGCTCGGCCTGATAATAATCGGTCATCTCAATCAAAGAAGCCATAATTTCATCCATCTCGTCCGGCACAACCCGGTACTCGATGATTTCACCCTGGATTTCCTCTTCAACCAGCTCGCGGATCACCTGTGCGCTCGTATCTTCTCTTTCCCCCCGGTAACCGCGGTCACTGGCCGTCAATATCGCAACCTTCCAGCGCAGCATCCATGTCACCTCTCCTTAGTTTCACTGTATCAGAAATGTTATGAAGAAAGTGTATCGTTTCTGTGAAAATCGCCGCTTTTACCGCCGGTTTTGCTCACCAGCAGCGTCGGCCCGATGACGATTCCCTTGTCGACGGCCTTGCACATGTCATAAACCGTCAAAGCCGCGGCCGAAACCGCCGTCAACGCCTCCATCTCGACGCCCGTCGGCCCGGTAATCCGAACCGTCGCTTCAATATACAGCTCGTCCGTTCCATTGTCGGAAAAACAGATATCGACGCCGGTCAGGGCGAGCGGATGGCACATCGGGATCCAGTCGGCGGTTTTTTTGGCCGCCATAATTCCCGCAACTTGGGCCACGGCGAGCACATCGCCTTTTTTCATCGTCCCGTCCTGGATCCGGCTTAACGTCTCTTTCCCCAGCTGCAGCGTCGTGCGGGCGACGGCCGTGCGCTTCGTCTCGCTTTTGTCCGACACGTCGACCATGCGCGCCCGTCCCTGCTCGTTCATGTGCGTGAACGCTCCCGAGCCGGCATTCGGATTGTCCATCGCCATCACCTCTTTTCCGACTTGAACAGCTGCTTCGACTCGGTAATCAGTCCGTCTACGCGAAAATCGTGCCAAGACGTCGGCACCTGCTCGATCAGCTGAATGTCGAAGGCCGCAGCAATCGCGGCAGGGCGTTCCAGCCCGCGCGCGGCAAAAAGCTGCATGAAACGGTCGTAATAACCGCCCCCATAGCCCAAACGGCCAAAGCCCGTGTCAAAAGCCAATCCCGGCACCAAAATCAGCGAAATGGTCGCCAGATCGGTTTCCACCGACGTATGGGGTCGCGGCTCGCGTATGCCATAAGCACCGCTGTCCAAATCCTTGTAGCCCCTTACCGCATGCAGGCTCATCGCTTTCGTATCCTTCGCGACGCGCGGCAGCAACACGCGCACGCCCTGCTTCCAGCACCACTCCATCAGCGGAGTAACGTCCGGCTCGGAGCGGTGCGGCATGTACGTCAACAGCGTTGGCACGGCTTCGCTTGGACGGCCTTGGGCCAAATAACGCGAAGCCAGCTCCAGCAGTCCGGCGTTGATGCGCCGCTGCTTGTCTGCGCGCTCCGCGGGGCTCAGCGAGGCGCGCCGCTGCTCCATATCCTTGCGTAGTTCAATTTTCCGCTCTCGAATATTCATCGATCGTCAGCCTTCCCCAAGAGTGGTTTTCCCCATTTTAACATAAACATGGCAAAAAACGATACTTTCCTCCTTCAGCGGCCCGCCCGCTCCGTCCGCAGCCGGACAATTTGCTGCAACGCGGCTTGTAGGGATAGTGTATACTAGAAAGGAACGACGATTTTAGAATCAGGAGGTTTCAGGCTAGATGCTGCTACAGGTTTCCAACGTATCCAAAAGCTACGGCGTCCGCTCCGTGCTTTCCCATATAACTCTGCAAATCGAAAATCGCGAGCGCATCGGACTCGTGGGCGTCAACGGCGCGGGAAAATCGACGCTGCTGCAAATTATAGCCGGCGAGCTGTCTTATGACAGCGGCGACATTTTCAAGGCCAAAGAAACGAAAATCGGCTATTTGAAGCAAAATAGCGGCTTGAACAGCGACAAATCCATTTGGGACGAGCTGCTGGGCGTCTTTGCCCCGCTTTTGGCCGCCGAGCGTGAGCTCCGCGAGCTGGAAGCGCTGATGGCCGATCCAACGCTGGCCCAAGACGAGAAGAAATATGAAGACACCATGCAGCGCTACGCGCGCCGCTCCGACTGGTTCCGCGAGCAGGGCGGTTACGAAATTGAAGCCAAAATCCGCGGCATTCTCAGCGGGATGGGCTTTAGCCATCTGCCGCCGGAGACCCCGGTCAACGCCCTCAGCGGCGGGCAAAAAACCCGGCTGGCGCTGGCCAAAATGCTGCTCGAAGAGCCCGATCTGCTCATGCTCGACGAACCGACCAACCATCTCGATATCCCTACGCTAACGTGGCTGGAGGGGTATTTGCGCGGGTATGCCGGGGCGATTCTGGTCGTGTCCCACGACCGTTTTTTCCTCGACGCGCTCGTCACCTCGATTTATGAAATCGAACGCAACGCCTCCAGACGTTATACCGGCAACTACACGCGATTCATCGAAATCAAGGAAGCGGAATACGAGATTCAAATGAAGCACTACGAGCGCCAGCAAGAGGAAATCGCCAAGATGGAAGAGTTCATCCAGCGCAACATTGTCCGGGCATCGACGACCAAGCGCGCGCAAAGCCGCCGCAAATTGCTCGATAAAATGGACCGGCTCGACAAGCCGCTGGGCGATTTGAAGCGCGCCTCGTTCTCCTTCGAAATCGAAGCGGCGACCGGCAAGGATGTGCTGACCGTCGATGGACTCGCTCTGTCGCACGGCGGCGGCAAGCGGCTACTGGACGGCGTCTCGTTCCAGCTGCGGCGCGGCGAGACGGCCGCGCTGATCGGCCCGAACGGCGTCGGCAAATCCACGTTGCTCAAGACGCTGATCGGCCAGCACCGGCAGGATGAAGGCAGCTTCAAATGGGGCGCGAACGTCACGATCGGCTACTACGATCAGGAGCAAACCGCCTTGAATCCGGCCAATAGCGTTCTGGACGAGGTGTGGAACGCTTACCCGCATCTGGAGGAAGCCCGCATCCGCACCGTGCTCGGCAGCTTCTTGTTCAGCGGCGAAGATGTGTTCAAAAAAATATCCGCGCTCAGCGGCGGTGAAAAAGCGCGTGTCGCGCTGGCCAAGCTGATGCTGCAAAAAGCCAACGTGCTCATACTCGACGAGCCGACGAACCATTTGGATCTGTACAGCAAAGAGGTGCTGGAGTCGGCGCTGATCGACTACGAAGGCACCTTGCTGTTCATCTCGCACGACCGCTATTTTCTGAACAAAATGGCGGAAAGCATGCTGGAGCTTGCTCCGGGCGGCATTACGGCCTATCTCGGCAATTACGACGACTTCGTCGAAAAGAAAGCCGAATTGGCCGAAATCGAAGCGCAGCGGCTTGCCCGCGCAGCGGAGAAAAAGCCCGCTGCCGCCGGAGCTGCCTCGGGAGGAGCGGTCCCCGTGGGCACGCTCGGCTACGAGGCCGACAAAGCGGCCAAGCGGGAAGAGCGCAGCCGCCAGCGCAAGCTGGAGCAGCTGGAAGCGGATATCGCCCGGCTGGAAGGCGATGTCGCCACCCTTGAGGCCGAGCTGGCCGACCCGGCCGTGTTCAACGACTACGTGCTCGTGCAGACGAAGTCGGAGGCGCTGGAGCTCAAGCGCAGCGAGCTCCAGACCATCTACGAGGAGTGGGAAACCCTCCTCGTCTGATGTGCCGGCCGGCGCTCCACTGTTGGGTAAGCTCGCACACTGTACGGTCATTCGCCGTCATGTCAGCACGCCCACCGCACATCGGCCTGTTGGCCACGTACGCTTACCGCCAGACGATATCCGAAACTTTTCAAACTAAAAGGTTGGACGACGAAACGCAATGTTTCCCGCCCAACCTTTTTTCGTTCGTTTGCTTCTGCAAGATCAACTATCCGTGAAGTCTGTGCGCTTAGCCTACCGGACGCTCCTCAGGCTGCCTGCTTGCACGGCACGACAATCGCGTACCTGTTGGGCAAACGCGGTGAGAATCATCGGCCTCCCCCGGGCCACCCTGATTGGAATAATGCCGTGCAGAGCTGCCGCCTACAACACCTACCAGGAAATTTGCAGCAAGAAACCTGTTTTTTGCGTCCCGCTGCCCAGCTCGATCACATACTCACCGTCTCTAACGGAGCGTTGACCAGACTCCAGCTGCTCAATGGCTTTGGGA
Organism: Paenibacillus athensensis; assembly: GCF_004514475.2. Taxonomy (GTDB): domain Bacteria; phylum Bacillota; class Bacilli; order Paenibacillales; family NBRC-103111; genus Paenibacillus_AL; species Paenibacillus_AL athensensis. The sequence continues at coordinate 284,934 of NZ_MYFO02000005.1, forward strand.
CTGAATGAGGCTGCATGCGCATGCTGATGGTCAGACTCCGCTTTGAATTTTGCCAAGTATGCCTCGGCCGTCCCCAATCGCTCGGTCCACAAAAACTTCACACTGCTGGTTCCCACCAGAGCAGATACGGGTCCAGCCTTGTTGGCTTTGGCCTCATCTGTCGTTCCCAGTTCGCGAAGATGAAGGACCACACGGCCCCTAAGAGAAATAACAGTCGCTTGTCCCTCATAGTTGAGCAGTCTTCTCATCACAGCTATCGCTTGTTCTCTTGTGTAATAATCCTGCGGTCGAAATCCCTGATCCGTGCCCTGAAACAACTTGACGTTACTCGTCACATCCACCGCATCCAAAGCCCATCCTGCAATCGCATCGCGATCGGGGTAGTGAAAATCGCCAGTGGACAAGTTTTCCGCTTGAATGCTTTGCAGCAAATTCGACATCATCATCGCCGCTTCTTGACGATTGATAGATTGCTTGGGCTTAAATTCCGTATCGCTCACTCCATTTACAATACCGTAGCTGTAGGCTTTGGCGACCTCGGAATTAGCGGAATCCTGAAACGGATTTTCCATCGTCGTATGTACAAAGTTGATTGTGCCTTCACTCATGAAGTTGACAACGGAAACAGCCAGCTCGGCAAACTCTTCTCTCGTAATATACGACGTATAGTTGTACTGCAGCTGTGGCGGCACGATGTGATTAGACACCATCCAATCCACATCTGCGGCAGCCCAGTCCGATGTTTGCTTATTGGAATTATCGATCACTGTAATTACTTCTTTTGCAGGCTTGTCCAGCACGGACTGCTCATCCGCAGCCTGCGGATCAGACACCAGATTGGCCGGATAACTCCCCGCAGTAGGACTTTGCTGTAACGGGTCCGCAGCAGTTGCAGGCAAAACAGAAGCGGGTCCAGCAACCATACAAGCCGTATACACAAATACAAGTGCAAATCGCATCAACAATGCACGCCGAACATCCTTCATATCAAGTAATCGCTCCTCATCGCCCGAAATAGAAAAAATGAGAGAGAGACTTGCGAGCCTCTCTACTCATGGCGTACCTTAATGTGTTCCTGACACGCTCAAATCGTTGGCCGAAGATTTATTGGCCGAAAATACAGCTACTACCGGATACGGTATACTTGAAATATCGCAAGATACGCCGGCAATCGTCACCCGATCATTTTCACCGGAAGCTTTATACTTTAAGGAATACGTATCGCCAAACGCCGTAATATCAGCAGCCATCAAGATTACACTTGTATTCGTACGCAGCTGATCAATATTAGCTTGTTTAATAGGCTGGTCTTTAGGAATGGCTACGGCAGATGACGGGAGCTCAAATTGAAAATGCCATCTTTGCGCCTGCATCCCGTATTCCATCAAGGACAGCTTGCTCCCCGGATTTTTGTTCCAACCATATGTCTGATCTTGCCCGACATACGTCCTGTTCCTGCCAGTCAGATTCATGATTTGTGAGGAGCCGTATTGATAGTTGCCAAATGGTTGGGCTGCTTTGCCCGTGGCTGAATCTCCCCCGGACTGTGCAAATAGATTAGCAATCTGATCGGTCTGCTCAAGCTCAGCTTCTTTCACATTCCGTCTGCCGACTTCCTCCTCCCAATTCATCCTGACGGGATTGAAATAGACGCTTGAAGATGTCCCGCCAAACTTATTGATCAGCTTGTAGGTTCCGTTCACATCCATATACATATCTACCTTGGTGATTTCCTTCGTTGTTAAATTCAAATGATAGTAATAGGGGATCACTTGAAGGTCACTATAATAGTTCCCCATTGTCTGGATGTCTGTAAATACTTTATAACCGATCCGCAGCGGCTGATTTTTCAGTGCTGAAATATTGTTATTTTCCGGAAGCAGCGGAAAGGCAACGGGATTTTGCTGCATGTGCGTCAGCAAGCCCCACGTATTTAACCATTGGGTGACGCTGCTCACCGGATTTCCCCGGATATCGGTTTTGTCTCCGATAATTAAATTCTGCTGATTTGGGTCCACCTTTTTAACTACATTCGGGATCAACCATTGCGTAGGATCAACCGGCTGCTTAAAGAAATTCGAGAACCTGTAGTCACCGGTATCCTCGATCACCATGTTTCCGATTCTTCCCACTACATCGATATTGAACTTTTTGACCGTACTGTGCTTGGCCGCATAGTTCTCATACCTTGTTTTGTTCGTCGGCAATTCGTTATCCTCGAACGAAGCATTGATCGCAATGCTCTTGAATTCCACGAGAGCGCTAATCTTTTCTCTGTTCGCCAGCGGAACATAAAAGTCGTATTTCCAATCTCCGGTCGGACTGTTGAGAGGAAGCTGAATCCAGTCACCGGCTTTATAAAGAGTTCCATTATAAATGACATGAAAACCAAATTTAACGTACTTTTCTTTGGTCCACTCGGTAACGTCCATTTCATCTCCGTTACCTTGCGGCGGCAAGCCTACGAAGCCCTTTCCTCTTGTAGCCGTCGTTTGCCCCCATCCCCATTGTCCATTTCCATAGAAATCTCCGGTATTCGGGAAGTACACCTGAAACCCGTAATCAAGTAAAACGAAATTGCCGGGCGTATAGCCACCTGAAGGAGTCATCGGATTTTGTGTCTTGGTTTCGAGCTTGTAAGCTTCAGACGGTGGATTTGTGTCCGAACCGCCAGCCAAAGAGGACACGATGATCGTAGGGCTCCCAACAGCGGGTGTCGGCGGTGACGTAATGACTACTTTTCCGTTGCCGGAATTGACCCCCGTTGACCACGAAGGACTGGTCACCCCACCAACGTAACCGGAGCCCCCTCCGCCAGATGCATTAGGATTGCTGCATCCATGCGACTGAGCGCCTTGCCCGCCGTAATACCCGCCTCCCCCGGCACTTGCATCTCCGCTAACGGAGCCACCGCTTCCCAGCGAATAACCCGTGAGCTGCGTACCCCCAGTACCGCCGTCTACTTCAGATGTACCTCCTCCATCGCCTCCGCTGCTGCCTCCGCCAGCGCCGCCCCATGTTCCGGAGCCTCCGCCGCCTCCGCCGCCAGCGACGATGATTCTGTCGCTCAGCGCATTCCCTCCTTTACGTACGTCGGAAGCACCTCCGCCTCCGCCATTCGAGGAATTAGCGCTGCCGCCTCCGTTCCAGCCCGCAGCACCGCTGCTGCCTCCTTGACCGCCTACGTAAATATTCAGGACGTCTCCTGCATTCAAAGTGATGTTTCCTTTTGCATATCCGCCGCGGCCACCGCCGCCGCTGCATCCTTTCTGACAACCTGTCCCCCCTTCGGCCCCCCATACTTCAATCGTAAATGTTCCGCTGAATGCTGCCTTGAAGGTTTGAACAGTGCCGGTATAGTTGTACGTATCGGTGCTGCCGGAAGTCGGGGCCACATAATCCGGATTATTAACAGCTTTCGTTACATAAACAGGCGCAACAGCGACAAATTCCTGAACATCCATATTTTTGAGCGTCATATTGTCCACAAACAGATAATCTCTTGCATACGACGTTGCATCCGTATTGCTTCCTTTGATCATGTGAATGCGAACATAAGCGGTATCCGCTGTAGTTGTAAAAGAGATCGTTTTGTGCTGCACACTGTTGCTGGTATTCACGTCTGACGACCCGAACCCTCCGCCTTGCCAGCCATAGCCGCTGCTGTATAAGTCAAGAGAGAAATAACCCGCACATCGATGACAGCTCATATCCGCTTCAAACTTATAGTGCGTGTTGGGCTTCACCGGAATGTCCTTCCAGTATCCACCCGTTGTTCCAGAGCTGGCCAAGCTGGTCACTTCAAATGAATATACGCCCGAAATGACCCACATATCTTTCGTTCTTGAGGTGAATATCATATTGGAAGAAGTACCGGACTGCACCCAAGTATTCCACCCCGCTACTGTTGTATCTTCATTGACAATCTCGGCGTCGGGATTGGGAATAATATTTTGCCTGTATGCGGGATCAAGGACTCTCTCATACTCAGCCACACCCTCTTGCCGATTCCCTCCAATGAACTTCGTTTCCGGCGTTCGCTGATCCAACTGACCGGGAAGTGAAATCACCATCGCATTTTCAACTGAGACCGGATCATGAATCACGATATCGTTGACTTTGTTGTGCAGCGGAGAATAGGTGCTGGTGAAAGATTGACCGACTTGTTGGTACTCAGGATCAACTGCCGTTGAATAGGGAAAAGGATCGCCATTTTTATTAACGGGAGTAAACATCAGTTTGTAAAATACACTGGATACTCCGGTTTGATATTGTCCGTTCTTGAGATTGTCCGGTATGTCTTTTCCCGTTTCTTGGAGCCTGAAGGCTAAAGACGGTCTGGGCGTTCGATTCAACCCTGCGGGCTTACTGTCAAATATCGTCGATACGGTGCCGCCCCCAGCCCCCGAATATTTGATTGCGGGAGAGCTATATTGGCCATTATAGGAACCGACCTTAATGGTTTCCCGCTGATCCCATTTTGCAGCAGACAGCGGATTGTTGGTCCACATCGTATTAAAGTCAGATACCGGAACATCCAGTTGATCCGTCGTTTTGGCCGTATTCGACGGTTTCTCAAAATACATCACGGACTGATCGCCAGATGACGTTTGCAGAATCAGAAAGTCAGATACTGCCGTCACATTGCCTGTCGTTTCACGTCTTTGTTTGAAGATTTCTTTCTCCTTGACCGTACCGCTGACGTCGGAATTCGTATGACAGTTGTCCGAATCGCCTTCCTTCCAATAAACAGCATCGTGCTGATCAGGCTCTACCGAATACCGCAAACGGCCGGCGGCACTCGTATCGGCCCCTGCCACATTCATAAAATAAGTAGGGTCTCCCTGCGTGATGGAAGCGGTAATTTCATCAGTGCCCACAAGCCTTTGCATGCCGTTTACTTTGGACTTCTCCAATTTCCAGACCGCTACCTTATTAATCTTCATATAGTCAAATGTCACAGTCTGGGTCCAACTATCCGAATATCCGCCTACGGGACCATCAGAATGTCCTTCTTGCTTCCATCCATACCTGGTTTCATAAATGGTATTGCCGTTCTTGTCCGTACCAATGGCATATTGCCCGCTGGTTGAAGATACGTTTTCTGTATATGTTGCCCCGCAAGCGTCTGTCACTTTACGGGCTGCAGGCTTTGGAGGCGCTGTTTTGGACTGGGGTCCATCAATGACAGGTAGCGCCCATCCGTCTTTAACGGAAAAAAATTCCGATTTATAGGTTCGCGTTTGTGTAACCTTGGGCACATATTCTACTTGAATATCGACAATAAACTCCGAGCCGCCGGAAGCGAAATATAAATTACGGGTAGTCGGCATACCCGACATAGCGTCGAAGGTTTCATTCGAGCTGGTTCCAAACGGCTGCGGCGAGCCTTCTTTAATTTCTGAAAAATACTTAGGAATACTAAAAAAGCTGCCTACATCTTTTTTGGGTTTCTTGGGCCGAAACCACTTCAGCTCCGTGGATGCTGTATCCGACGAACACTGTACAGTTACCCAGTTTCCAGTGCTATCCTTAGCTCGTATCCAAACGGAAGCGTTGTATCGGAAACTAACCTTCCCCCCTTCCGGAATCGGATATCCCATTAGATTGTCATTATAAAGCGCTTTGCTTGGTGAGCCGCCATCCAGCATATCGATAAGCTGTCCAGAGTCGGTCAGATCATTCCAAACCTCGGGCGAATCCCCGCCTTGTGGTGATGGAGCTTTCCCCACCGCTTCCCAAATGGCCGGCTGGCCGGTATTGTTCAGCCCTGTATCTGTTCGCCATAACCTGATCCTCATTTGGAAATTGCTCTTGCCCTTCACCCATTTTTTCCAGTTGTTCACCTCGGGATCTGACTGCTGTAGATCCACTTGTACTGGAACCTTCTTCCCTATCTTGGTGTTATCGACGGGAACTTCTCCCTCGTAATCAGACTTGTTCGGTACGGTTGCCGCCTGCTTGCAATGACATTCTATTTTATCTACTGGCGTGTATAGTGCAATGACATAGGTTCCCCCTATGTAGACCTGCGGGTTGCGTATCGGAAAATTATCGAATTTCACCCATTCCGGTCCCTCAGTTTCTGAAGAACAATCTTTGGCTACAGGGTCCGTTACTCTTGTTATGTAAGAGCACTTCAGAATAAAAGTTTTCCCGCCGCTTACGATCTCTGGGTCAAGGACAATGCCCGTCCCTCCTTGGGTGTTTGCTTTATCATACTTACCGGCAGGCCATTTCCCATTTTCATAGTCAGGGTCGGGTTTAGTATTGATAATTTCCCTGGTAGCAGGAGAACCAATTCCTGTCCTTGTATCTTCTCGAAGCGTTTGTACATAGATCGGATATGAGCCTTTGAATACGATAGGCATGTCATACCTGGAGAGAAAATTGCAAGGAGCCCTACCTGAATTTTTACATCCCCACGTTTCCGCATCATATATGCCCTTTTTTCCATCAGCGCTGTCAAGATGCTGATAATACTTTTTTCCGTTATTAGCTGTACTACCATATACTTCGTAGATCGCACTAAGGTAAACTATGTCTCCATCTTTGTAATTCTTAAATGTAGGGTTACCGCTCATCAAGGTGGTGATAGTACTCTTTTTAGCCTCATATTTAGATACTAAAACTTCATCGGGATCTCCAGGTAGCGTACAGCGGGTTTCTTTCGCAATATCAGGCAAACTCTTTGAATTATATTTGTGATTGTTATTTTGGATATATAAGCATTCGTTTACGCTATCTAAAGCTTCGATCCCATTAGACCCTTTCTCAATAAACATGTAATCATTTGGCGTCCCTTTCAAAGGAGTACACTGATTCCCCTCACAAGTCGGGTCTTGTCTCATAATAAATCCAGCTGTTCGATACTTAATGCCTGTAGTAGCTTTCTTGTCCCAAGTAACAAAAACATACTTACCATCCGAAAACCATGAACCTGTTTCGTAAGCTTTATCACTTATTGTCGATGTAAAAGCATCTGCGTGCTGAATTGGAATATATATAGGAATTCCCATTACCAGCAATATGAAAGCTAAAACAATTCTAAAAAGTTGTTTCACGTAGATACCTCCTTCGTCTGCAGTTGATTATTCATCCAAATATATTTTGAAAAATAGACAGGCAAGCACCTGTTAGATCCTTACCTGCCTTTATATTATTTGCTAGTTACAATATTGTAAAAATACTCACCTGATCTAAACATATTCTCCGGATGACGAATACCATAGGAAGTGCCATATATACTATTTGCCACGTTGGTATTCATACTAATGGAAGAATATCCTTCGTACCACACTCCCTTTTGGAGCTTGAAAGAATCAGCAGCTGGAGATACCTCCCAATTATCTAGGAACGTTTGTGCAGTATCTTCAGCAGAAAGGATCATAAACTTAAAATGAGTAGGTACCCAGTTCATGTCTCCTCCTCTATAGACTGTAGAAAGCTCTGGGTCCGCATAGCCTTTTGCGATAACTTTATTTTCTTTAACCCAAGCTACATATTTTTTTAAACCTTCCGTCATTTGTGCTTTCTCGTACCATTGTTGAACGGCGCCATTCGCATTATCCATAAAAGCCTTGACGAAAACATCTTCATTAATGGTTCTGTAATCGACATTTAATTGTGCGGCATACCAGTTACGAATCTTGCTCCCCCAGGCATCGGCCAGAAATTTATAGTCATACTGAGAAGCAGCTGTCTCTATGAAATTCCTGCTTTGAGTGGTCCCGTAAAACTCATAAAACCCCGTACCCTCCAAATCCGTCAACTTCATCCAATCCGCATCCCAATTCTTGCTGTACTCCCGTCCCCAAGGGTCCAGCGCCACCTCGCCGGCGTCGATCTTGGCCTGATATTGCGCATCGGTCACCTTGACCGAATGGGCTTCGTCGTCCCATTCCACCTTCGATGCCAGCACCTCGCTGACAAAACGCAGCGGCACCATTGTACGGCCGTCCGTAAATTCCGCCGCGGTATCCAGTTCCGTCGCCTTGCCGTCCACCGTCACCGTACGCGAGCCAATCGGCATGCGAATCGATTTGCTTCCATAGGTAATGACCGCTGTCTTCGTATCGGCTTCCCAAGCGACATTCGCTCCCAGCTTCTCCGAAACAAACCGGACCGGCACCATCGTTCGGCCGTCTGTGTTGATATACGGCTCCGTATCCGGAAATTTGACCTTCTGGCCGTTCACGATCACCGGCACCATTCGCAAATCGCTGCCCGGAGCGGCATCCGCTTTTGTGAAGCTCAATCCGGTTAACGCTACCGCTGCTGCCGCCGACACGGCGAGAGCTTTCCTAAACACAACTGACCATCTCCCTTATATGCCCCGCAGGGCTATTTCACCATGCATGGATACGAATTCCCGGCTAACGTGCACTTGCAGCAGCAGAGGCGCAGCTACGATCCCAAACATTCTGCTGTAATCGTTATACGACACCTCTGCAGCCTGAACAACTGCACATACGCGAACCCGCCCAAAGAACAATATTTTTGACACGCAACCGATTCTTACATTGTACCTGAATTTGTAAAAAAAGAGAAGTCTTTTCCGCAAACGATCTCCCGCATTTCCTTCCGGAATTGTACGGATTATTGGGCCTGTGGACAAGTCCATGTCGAATCATTTTTACTTACAAAAGATGCGGGCTGCACGCATATCGTTGTTTTTTCGGGCTGACCTGTGACTAGCCGCCACATTCTCCGACCGTTCGACGCGCTTTGCAAAAGCAATTCCGACAACGGCCCCGACGCTTGTTGAAAAGGCTTTCTAACATTTTTTTTATACACAGCTTTATCCACATACTAACGCAGCAGTATTGGCCCTGTTATCAACGGGTTTACCGTTTTTCCACAAACTTGCCCACAATGTCCACAATACGCTGTGAAAAAGTTATCCTGTTTTCTCCAGTTCGATAACTGCACGCCTATCAGGCTTTTCAGGGTTTATACACATTGTACACAGGATATGTGGATAACTTTACTCACAGCGCTGGTTCCCCCTCCAAAATGCGGCAAAATGTCGCAACGCAGCTCCGTTTTTCGACACGATCGCCCTAGCTCCTTCCCTCATTCGCCAAGAAGCAGCGTTATCCATGCCTTCGAGCTATTGTCTGCAGCAGCGTGATAGACAGCGGATGGCACGGCCATGTGGATAAAAGAAAGCCGGCGGATATCTACGCCTCCACCGGCTTATTGCTTGCTGCCCGTTTGTCATTTTGCGGCCTATCGGGCCGACTCGGCTTGCAACTGAGTGCGCGCTCCGCCGTTTGTCTTTATCGGAGTGACAGCTGCTCTGGATCCATCACCCCATTGTCTATTGAAAGCCCTGCTCCTACACGCGTGCCCGCATCTGCTCCGACTCCCGCGCTGCCGCGTGTTTCGACGCCTCCGGCTCGCCCGGCACAGCTACTGAAGAATCTGTATGGAAGCGGCGCGCTGCCTGATTGCAAGCTGACATATAGGCTTTGGCCACGGCGACCAGCACATCCTGATCCATGCCGGCATTTTTGAACGTTTCGCCGTTCACGGCAATCGTGACCTCGGCTTCGCCGGTCGCTTTGGCTCCCATTGCCAGCGAATGCAGCTCCAGATCAACAAACTCCACTTCCATCGGCACGGCCTGCTTCAAACCATTGACGATCGCTTCGATCGGTCCTTCGCCTGTGCCCGAGTAGACACGCTCGATTCCGCTGCGATTATCGCGAACCGCTACCGAGGCCATACGGCTGCGGTCGCTGCTGCTCACTGCTTGCACATGGGTCAGCGTAAACGGCTCGCTTGGCCCGTCGACGGTGGCTCCGACCAGCCCCATCAGCTGATCGTCGGTGACGACCTTCAGCTCGTCGGCTTTTTCCTTGAAGCGCGTGTACACCGATTCCAGTTCCTCGGCATTCAGCTGCACGCCGAACTGGCCAATCCGATGCTTCAGCGCATGACGGCCGGAGTGTTTGCCCAGAATAATCATGGAGCGCGGAATGCCCAGCTTGTCGGGGTCCATGATTTCGTAGGTGCTGCGGTTTTTCAGCAGACCGTCCTGATGGATGCCAGCCTCGTGCTGAAAGGCGTTGCGGCCGACGATCGGCTTGTTGTAGGCAATCGGGAAACCCATGATGCGGCTGACCATTTTGCTCGTGTTATACACCTCGCCGGTCACAATGCCGGTTTCGACGCCCATCGTCGCCTTGCGCGTTTCAATCGCCATGACCAGCTCCTCCAGCGAGCAGTTGCCGGCCCGTTCCCCGACGCCGTTCACAGTTACCTCCACGTGCGTAACACCGGCAGCAATCGCCGCCAGGCTGTTGGCGACCGCCAGCCCCAGATCGTTATGACAGTGCGCGCTGTACTCGACGGTATCGCCGCCGCGCACGCTTTGCCGCACCCGCCGGAACATAGCCCCGTACTCTTCCGGCAGCGCATAGCCGACGGTATCCGGGATGTTCAGGATCGTGGCGCCTTCGGCAATGACCGCTTCCAGCACCTCGAACAGAAATTCATCTCCCGTGCGCGTCGCATCCATCGGTGAGAATTCAACGCGATCGACGAACCGCTTGGCGTAAGCTACCATCGAGCGGGCCATCTCCACAACCTGTTGACGCGATTTGCGCAGCTGGAAGTCCAGATGAATGTCGGACGAAGAGAGAAACATGTGAATCCGCCGGAAAGCCGCGTCCTGCGTCGCTTGGACGGCAGCGTCGATATCTTCCCGGACCGCGCGGGCGAAGCCGCAAATCTCAATCCCTTGCAGCTCGCGGGAAATGTGCTGAACCGCTTGAAAATCGCCAGGGCTGGAGATCGGAAAGCCCGGCTCAATCGTATCGACGCCCATGCGGGCCAGTTGGCGGGCAATGCGGATTTTTTCCTCGGGATACAGCGAAGCGCCGGGCGCTTGCTCGCCATCGCGCAGGGTTGTGTCAAAAATACGGATACGGCGATTCGATGTGCTATTGTTCATGGTCATGGAAATAACCTCCTGAAAGTGAATTTTGGGATAAAAAGCAGCTGCAGCTCCGGCGCATAAGGGCGCGGTGCGTGCGTTGCGGGTACAGGCTGCGGCAGCAGGCGGACGCTTTTAGCGGATCAAGCACGCTGCGCGAACGCGCGGCAACAACAAAAAACCCGCCGTCTCGCTAAGAGACGACGGGTTTAAGCCATCGCGGTACCACTCTTGTTGGCTCCCGCAGGAGCCCACCTTGAGGCGCGGCCGATTGAATCCGACCGACGCCGCCCGATCACGGGGGCTACCCGTCGCTGCCTATCGGCCCGTTCAGGCCGCTCAGCTTCGCCGCTTCCAAGCGAGTTCGGGGCAGGTTACGGTCTGCGTCGCATCGTCCCGCAGCTTTCTGTACCGGCTGTTGCCCTTACTACTCTTGTTCATCGCGTTTGCTCTATAAATTTCGCTTGTCAAATGTACGTCGTACATGGATAGAAGTGTCAGTCGGACCGGGAAGCTGTTTGGTATCGGCATGCGCGTTTTGGCGCCTTACGACGCGCACGATCCGCCCAATCATCAAAAAAAGCCCGCCGTCTCTGCAAATAAGAGACGACAGGCTGTAGCCTTCCGCGGTACCACTCTTGTTGATCCGAGCCAACGCCCGAATCCCCTCAACACCCGATCACGGTGGTGAACCGTCAAAGCCTGCTGCCTGCTGCCGCAAAAATGCGAACTGCTGCGATCGGCTTCGCCGCTCCCGGGTGAGTTCAGGCGTCCTTTCGGCTGCGTCGCACCAACCCGCAGCTCTCTGAGCGAAATGGATCTTCCTTACTGGTCCCGTTCATTGCGTTTGAGATATTGATGCTGATTATAATATGCGCTTCAAGCGAAGTCAATGCATGTTGGAGAAAATTTTTTTGCGTTATGCATCACTTCCATATGGCGCATAACCGGCAATCCGCGGCAGCAGACGTGCGGCTTTCCGCACTGCGCGCGACTCCCGGAGCGCGGTGCCGGACGTACGGCGGTTGTCAGACCCGTGCGCTTACCATTCCTCCAGCTTGAGCAGCGGCTCGGCCTTCAGGTCCAAATCGGCAAATTCCCGCTTGTCCCACTTGAGAAAGGCAGCGGCCGCAATCATTGCCGCATTGTCCGTACACAAGCTCAGCGGCGGCACGAGCAGCGGCACGCCCAGCTCCTGACAACGCGCGGCCAGACGGCTGCGCAGACCGCGGTTGGCGGCAACGCCGCCGGCCAGCAGCAGCTGCTTTGCACCGAATTCACGAACGGCGCGGCTGGCTTTTTCAACGAGCACATCGATGACCGACTCTTGAAAGCCTTTGGCGATTTGAGCGGTTTGCAGCGCTTCGCCGCGCATTTTGGACTGGTTGACGACGTTCAGCACAGCAGACTTCAGCCCGCTGAAGCTGAAATCGTAAGAATCGGGCTCCAGCCACGCCCGGGGCATGACGATTTCGTGCTCCGCCTCCTGCGCCAATCGGTCGACATGCGGACCGCCCGGATAAGGCAGGCCCATCGCGCGCGCCACCTTATCATAGGCTTCGCCGGCAGCGTCGTCACGGGTACGTCCGATGATGCGAAAAGAACCCGGGCCCTCCATATGCACAAGCTCGGTATGGCCGCCGGATACGACGAGCGCGATCAGCGGGTATTCGAGCGGATGCTCCAGCTGATTGGCATAAATATGCCCGGCAATGTGGTGTACGCCGATCAGCGGCAGCTCCAGCGCGCACGCCAGCGCTTTGCCGGCAACGACGCCGACGAGCAGCGAGCCGACCAGACCCGGCCCTTGCGTCACAGCGACGGCAGACAGCTCACCCAAGCCGATCCCCGCCTCCTCTACAGCCTCCTGCAGTATCCAGGTGATCGACTCCACATGCTTGCGCGATGCGACCTCCGGTACAACGCCGCCGAAGCGCTGATGCGTTTCGATCTGGCTGGAGACGACATTGGCGCGGATCGCTCCGCCGTTCTCGACAATCGCCACCGACGTTTCGTCGCAGCTGGTTTCAATCGCCATTATATAAATCGGCCGATCGCCGGCCGGAAGGTGATGCGCTTCAAGATCATGTAACGGTTTGGTCATGGCGTCTTTCACGTCACGAAGATTCGTGACTGCTCCTTGTTCGTTTCGGCAGCTCGGCCCACATAATGATTGCATCCTCGCGGTTATCGGTATAATAGCCGCGGCGCACGCCGACCGAGCGGAAGCCCATTTTTTCATACAGGTTTTGCGCGATATAGTTAGAGGCCCGTACCTCCAGTGTCATGCGGATTGCGCCCAAAAATACCGCGGTGCGCATCAGCTCGCGTATCAGCCGCTCGCCAAGCTTGCGGCCGCGATAAGGAGCGCGAATGGCAATATTCGTCACATGCGCCTCTTCCATGATCAGCCACATGCCGCCGTATCCGGCAATGCTGCTGCCGCTTTCCAGCACGATGTAGTGGGCAAACTGGTTGTTCGTCAATTCATTGCGAAAAGCGCCTTCGGTCCAAGGCGTCGTGAAGGCTTCTTCTTCGATTTCGCATATCGCCGGGATGTCGTCGAGCCGCATCGAACGAAATTCCATCGGGGGCTCGTCCTGTGGCAAAGCTTGCTGCCGATTGTCCACGGTTCAGTCGTCCCCCTTTTGCGCCTTGGCCAGCAGCTTGACCTCGGCTTCTGGCAGCTGCGCGTAGTTCGGCACGAAGCCGTGCACGTCCTCGCGCTCGCCGCCGGCGAGGCGCGGCCAGGCGAACAGGCCGAGGGCGCTCGCCTGCAGCGCATGCGGCAGCGCGACTACGGCGCAGCCCGCCTGCGCGGCGACGCGGGCGATCGGCTCGGCAAAGCCGGCCGTCTCGCCCGCGAAGACGATGCGGCGCGGCCGCGCCGCATCGGCGGCATCCGCGAGGGCGTCCGGGGCCGCGAGCTGCGCCAGCAGCTCGTCGGCCCAGTCGCCCATCAGGCGGATGCCGTCAGCGCGCACACGCCGCCAGGCCGGCGGCGTGGTGCCGGTACCGGCCGCGGCGAAGACGGCCGTGAAGGCCTGCGTGCGCCGGGCGTCCATCAGCGGCACGATCCACGTCGTGCCGCTGTCGCCTGCGTGCGGCACCGCCAGGGCGCCGGCTGCGCTGCCGCTGCCGGATTCCGCCCGGCCGCCGTGCGGCCCTTCCGCGGCTGCGCCTGCGCTCGCTGCCTCAAGCGCTGCACGCGCCGAGCCCTCTGCGGCGGATGCCCCCGTCGAGCCTGCTCCCGCAGCAGCTTGCGCCGCCGACGCAGCGACACTCCCGCCCGCCTCGGCGCGTGCCGCCGCGCGATCAGCCAGCGCAGCGCCATACGCCAGCGCCTCCAGGCTCGATACGCCCAGCAGCGGAATGCCCAGCGCCCACGCAAACGTCTTGGCCGTCGACACGCCGATGCGGACTCCCGTATAGGAGCCCGGTCCTTGCCCGACAGCAACGGCCTCCAGATCGCGCGGCTTCAGGCCCAGCTCGCCGAGCAGTTGGCGAATATTCGGCAGCAGCCCGATCGAATGGTTGCGCTCCGCCACCGTATTCAGCTCGCCGAGCACGCGTCCCTGCTCCAGCACGGCAATCGTCAGCGACGCCGTTGAGGTATCCAAGGCCAGAAAACGGCCCGTTTGTATGTCTGCACTACCTGATCTCGAATCCGTCATGATAAGCTCCCGTTCTCTTTCATCGTCAGACAGCCGCGCTCATAGACGGCTCCCTGCGGCGTCAGCCGAAACAGCCGCCCGCTTCCGCCCGCTATTTCAATCGCGATGCCGAGCCGCTCCGGCGGCAGCAAATCGCCAATCAGCGACGCCCACTCCACGAGCGTAACGCCGCTGCCGTAAAAATATTCGTCCAGCCCCAGCTCGTCCGCTTCCTCCTGCGAAATGCGGTACATGTCCATATGATAAAAGGGCAGACGTTCCCCTTCGTATTCCTTGACAATCGTAAACGTCGGGCTGTTGACCACCTCGGTCACGCCCAGCGCGCGCGCGAATCCTTGGGAAAAGCGGGTTTTGCCCGCTCCGAGGTCACCGTCCAGCGTCAGCACCGCGCCTGCAGGCAGCCACGCCGCCAGCGCCGCGGCCAGCGCGTCGGTTTCCTTTTCGCTTTCTGATCGATATGTATAAACCGCTTGCTGCACAAGCGTCCACCTTTCTTGCGCCGGGATGGCAGTATGCTGCCTTTTATTATAGCCCTGCCCATCTATAAAGAAAAGCCCGCTCCGCAAAATCGGAGGGGCTTGCAAGGACCGGCACCGCGCTCCGGGAGTCCCGCACGGTGCAGGAAAGATGGCTGACGGCGTGCCCGCAGTCCAACTGCGACCGCACGATGGAGCGCGCCGTCTTGGCGATTTTTTTTGCCGGACGGTTCTGCCACAAGGTCTTGCTTACATCATGGCGGCCCTCGAAAGCTTCCGCCTTACTTCACTTCCTGCAGCTCTTGCGCCTCGACTGTGCGCGTATCGGCCGGATTGTCTTCGGCATGCACCTTGACCTGCTGGCTGTCGGTATCGACACTGTCGATCCATACCGCTACGCCGTTCAGCTCGACGTTGATTTTGCGCTCATCGGCCAAAATTTCCTGCGCCCGAAACAGCTCCATAACGCTTCCTCCTCTCTTTGCCTGATCCCGCCGCGAACGGTCCTTCAGCCGTTGCCGAGGCCCGCTTGCAGCCAGGTGGCCGGACGGCGCCTACTCCTGCACCGATTCCGGATGATCCATCGTATCGGTCGTCGATTCTTCAATCAGGCCGTTGTGCAGGGTCACGTTGCCGCCGCCCAGGCCCTCATTGATCATGCGGTCGATATCCATGAAATATTCTTTTTTCCCCTGATGGTCGGTGTCCTTTTCATGTGCGCTCATCACACAGCCTCCTTTTTTTCAGCTACAAAAATACGAGATTAGGTTGCCCCGAAGCGCAGCGGGACATGCCTTGCCCGGCGCTGCCGTATAAAGGATTTGCCGCCGGACCATACTGGTAGAATCGGCCATATTTTTGGAGAAAGGGCGGATGCCTGATGCATACGGTGTGGAAAGGCGCGATCAGCTTCGGACTGGTGCACGTGCCGGTCAAAATGTTTTCGGCCACCGAGGACAAGGATATTGCGATGCGTTATATTCATAAAACCTGCATTACGCCGTTATCCTATGTGCGCAAGTGCGCGACCTGCGAGACGGAAGTAGACTGGGAGGAAATCGCCAAGGGCTACGAATACGAGCCGGGGCGTTTTGTGCTGTTCGACAAGGAGGAGCTGGAGGAGCTTTCGGGAGAAGCAAGCAAGGAAATCAAGATTCTCGATTTCGTCGATTTGACGGACATTGATCCGGTTTATTTTCAAAAAACGTACTATCTCGCCCCGGCTGAAACCGGCGCTGGCGCTTATACGCTGCTGCTGGAATCGATGCTGCAAACGGGCAAAATCGGCGTAGCCAAGGTTTCAATTCGCTCCAAAAGCTCGCTCGCGGCGATCCGCGTGATCGATCGTTGTTTGGCGATGGAGACGATTTTTTATCCGGACGAGATCCGGCCGATCAGCCAGGTGCCGAATTTGCCGGAGGGCAGGGAAGTCAACGAACGCGAGCTGGAGATGGCGAAAATGCTGATCGGCCAGCTATCGGGCCCCTTCGAGCCGGCGAAGTACAAGGACGAGCACCGCAGCAGGGTGCTGGAAGCGATTGAGCGCAAGGTGGCCGGCGAAGAGGTGCAGGCTGCGCCGGAGCCCAAGCGGGCGAGCGTCGTCGATTTGATGGCGGCGCTGCAAGCGAGCCTGGACGCGATGAAGCCGCTGGAGGTGGACGCGCAGGCGGAGGTGAAGCCGCCCAAGGCGCGCGGGCGCAAGAGCGCCGCGCAGGCGGCTGCGCAGGCAGGCGCGGGTGCGGGCGCAGCGACGTCGGGCGCGCTTGCTAGCGGTGCGGCTGAGGCGGCACGGGCGGGCGGCGCGGAGGCGGCGGATGAGCAGGCGCAGCCCGCAAGCGGCCAGCGGAGCCGCAGCAGCGGAAGCGCGGCCAAGAGCGGCGTTGCGGGAGCAGGCCGCACGGCGAAGGCCCGCGGACGCACAGCCGCTTCCGGCGCAGCCGCTCCCGCGACCGGCGAGAGCGCTCTCCCTCCCGCAGCAGGAGCAACGTCCCCGTCGGAACCCGCGCTATCCGCAGGCGCACGCAAAAAAGAAAACGCCGGCGAACCGGCAAACCAATAACAGCCGGCCCGAAGATTTGTGCACACCGCGAATAGTTCGCAAAGCGTCCCGCTTCGCACAGCCGGAAGCAAAGAAAACGGAGCCGCATCAAGCTGTCGGAGTTAGATCACCGGCAGCTTTTTCATGCTTGATGGTCCGGATTGCAACCAATCAATCCAATAAGCATCCATTAATCTTGGAAATTTAATGAGATTAACTTTCGTGTCCATTGATCATTCAGGCGATTTATGAAATCTGCATCAGGTTCATGCTGTTAATCCATCATCACTCTCGAAAGTCAATTAACTTGACTAAATAAAAAGGCGGCTTTATACTCGTGTATATAGTCAATTAAATTGACTAATTACCCGTATATTTGAAGGAGGATTTTCCATGTCCATGCATTCATCCGCTTCTCAGCCTGCCGTGACAGATCCGAAGCGTCTCGTTGCCGATTTTATCGAAAGCTTTTGGAACGGCCGCGATATATCCTGCACAGAACATTTTCTTCATGCCGATTATATCGACCACGCCTATCAGCCTGCCACTGCCGAAGGTCTGAAGACCATGCTGGGCCAACTTAGCTCCGCTTTTCCCGATCATCGGCAAACCGTAGAGCAGCTTGTTTGCGAGGGCGATTTCGTTATGGCGCGACTTACGCTGCACGGAACGCATCAAGGTGAATTCCGCGGCACCTCGCCGACCGGGCTCGCCGTAACGGCTCCGATGTATCGCACCTTCCGCCTGGCCGACGGCCGAATCGCCGAGCATTGGGCTTTGTTCGACTTGGCCGGATTGCTGCGGCAAATCGGCGGCACGCTCGACGATCACACCGCTTGCCGCATCCGGTAACAACGCTCGAACACCGCACGGCCTCTCAGCCGCCGTACGGCCGGCACCGCGCTCCGGGAGTCGCGCGGTGCGGAACGATTTTCTCGCTCCCGTATCCTTTTCCGCACTGGTGTCTGTCCGCTTTCGCACCGGAGCCCATTTCTGCCCTGGCATTCACAACGGCCCCAACCGGCTTTCTATCCGCCTTCTGTCAAGCGTTCCCGGCGTTGTACCGCCCGCTCCGCTACCAGACCGGCCGGAAGGAAGCCGGTTTGCCGTCGTTCAGCATTTGCAGAATACGCCGCTGGTCCAGCTGCAGCTCCCCGGCCCGCTGCGCGCCCAGCAGCTCAACGATCTGCCGCTGGATCTCATGGAAATGCCGCTCCGTCTCACGTATGCAGCCCCAGCCCCGCTCAGACAGCTCCACCAGTTTGGCCCGGCTGTCGGCTGGATGAGGACGGCGGGTGACGTAGCCTTTGGCCGTCAGCTCCTCGATCATTTGACTGGCCGCTTGCTTGGTCACCGACAGATGCTCGGCGATTTCGTTGCCCGTTGCGCCGCCAAAGGATAACCGTTGAAACACAAAGCCGTGCGCCGGGCGCACATCGTCGTAGCCGCACGCCGCCAGCTGCTCGTGGAGCCGATCAACAATCAGCCTGAACGACATCGCCATTGTCATGACCAGCTCGTAGCTGAGCGGCATCTGTTCATTTCCATTCATCCGCGGCACCTCCCTCTTTGTGACCGATTATACCTTAATTCCTCCCGTCTTGAAACACGCAGCTGCGCGGAGGAAGATCGGTCAGAGCCAGCAGCAACGGCTGACGCAGCGTCCGTCCCTCCTCGGGCCGCCAGTCGGCAAATTGCAGCTTTGCTGTATACTGCGGCGTGACCCAGATCGGCTGACGCATATCGGGACGAAGCCGGACGAACGGACAATCCGCAGTCGCTGTCGGCAGCAGCAGCTCGCTTAATCCGCGCCACTGCTCGCGATTAAGCCGGCCCGGTCCGACATGGCCGATGAAATGCAGCCCGCCCGCAACATCGTAGAGCCCGATCAGCAGCGCATTCATCTGCCCTCCATTCAGCGTATATCCGCCGATAACGCCGATCAGATCGCGATAATGCTTGATTTTTAACCAGTCCGCCGACTTGCCGCCCGGCTTGTACACGCTGTCGCGTTTTTTGCTGACCACGCCTTCCATGCCCGTCTGCCGCATAAGCGCCATCAGCGCCGCTCCGTCGTCATAAGCGGCAACAGGCTGCACAAGCTCGCTCGGAATCAGCGTCCGTTCAAGCTGCTGCTGCCGTTCGGCCAACGGCTTGTCCAGCAGCCAATCGCCATCGGCATACAGCAAATCGAATGCCATATACGCAACCTTCACCTGACGCCGCGCCGCTTCCACCCGATCGGCCCGCCGCACGCCGTCGCGGCGCATCACTTCATGGAACGACGGCTTGCCGTCGCCCCCCAGCGCAATGATTTCCCCGTCGAGAATAAAGGAACCGGCCCGACAGTAGCTCTGCGGCTGGACCAGCTCCGGGTAATTGAGCGTCCGCTCCCCGCCCCTGCGGTTGAATAGCCGGCAGACGCCGCCATTACCATAGACGAGCATGCGCACGCCGTCCCATTTGATTTGATGCTGCCATCCGTCTCCTGCGGGTACGTCGTCCGCGGGCTGCGGCTCCATCGGAGCCAGCGGTTCGAAGCCGATCTGCATGCCCGGCTCGCCTCCTTTTCCTGTCTTCTCAGTGTATCCTGCCTGCGCCGGGGCCATAATAGGGGAAGACAGGAATTTGCGGGATTCGATTCAAGGAGGCGCGCGTATGGCTGTAGCGAGTAAAGGCACGTTAATCATCGAAGGTCACGAGCTGACAATTACCAATCCGGAAAAGCCGCTTTGGCCCGAAGCGGGCATCACCAAGCTCTTGTATTTGCAAAAGCTGCTGGAGCTCGCTCCGTATTTGCTGCCCTATTGCCGCAATCGCCATTTGACGACGATTCGGTTCCCGCACGGCTGGGCAGGCAAATCGTTTTATCAAAAAAACGCCTCGACGCCCCTCCCCTCCTTTGTGCGGCTGGCCCCGCTGGACGGTATCGATTACGTCAATCTTGATTCCCTGGCCACGCTTGTCTGGCTCGGCAATCTGGCTGCGCTGGAATTTCATCCTTCCTTTCATCGGATTGGCGACCCGCTGCCCGCGGAGTGGATTATCGATCTGGATCCGAGCCGCGAGGAAGAACCGCGTATCATGGAAGCCGCGCACCTGATCGGCGAAGCGCTCGACGCGTTGCGCATCCGCTCCGTGCCCAAGACGTCCGGGGCTACCGGCGTACAGATCTATATTCCGATCGAGCCTGGCTGCACATTCGACCAATTGCGCCGGCTGGGCCGATTTATCGGCGAATATGCGGTCCACAAACATCCCAAGCTGTTCACCATCGAACGGCTGAAAAAAAACCGCGGCGATCTCATCTACGTCGACTATCTCCAGCATTGGCCGGGTAAAACCTTATCCGCCCCTTATACTCCGCGCGCCAAGCCCGGCGCAACCGTCTCGACGCCGCTGCTATGGAGCGAGGTCGAGTTGCGCCCGAGCCCACGCGAATTTACCTTGCATACCGTTCCCGACCGGCTGCGCCGCATGGGCGACCTGATCGCTGCCACACCCCGGCAAAATCTGATGCCGCTGCTGGCGAGATTGTAAACGATTACCGGCAGGATTTTCTCCTTACGACGTCAAATTCATTATACAGGGAGGAATGGTTGTAATCCGAAAGGGGGACAAACCATGAAGCTACGCATCACCTACCGGGAAGTCTCCCGGCTTTCGCCCGAGCAGGTTTCTACGCTGCGCAGCTGGTGGCAACCGCAGGAAGGCGATTATTTATCCTTGGACGAGCATGAAGAAATGGTTTATTTTTTAAACGGCATTAACCGCACGAAAGCGATTCCGCTGCTCAATCTCGGACAGATGGTGCAGTTTCTTGACGAGCGAAAGCTTCTGCACACGATCGAGCAGCGCGACGGCCTGTGGACCGTAAACAACCAATTCTCCGATAGCGAGCTGTGCAACGCATTATGGCAAGCTGTTGAGGCGGCCCTGTAAGCCGCCTGTCCTCCCTATTCCCTCAAAACAGCGGCGACAGCAGCCGCGCCAATACCTCCTTGCCCTTCTCCACCCGCGAGCGGCGCTCGAACTGCTCCAGCCGTAGCTCCTCGCATTCCTGTAAATCCGTCAAAAAATCCGCTTCCAGCCGGGCAATCGTCCGGGAATCGAACATCACCGCATTCAGCTCGAAATTGCTGAAGAAGCTCCGCATGTCCATATTCGCCGTTCCGACGGTGGCCATCACCTGATCGATGATCAGCACCTTGGCATGGATAAACCCTTTCCGGTACAAAAAAAACCGCACTCCCGCCTGCATCAGCTCATGCAAAAACGAACGCGTCGCATATTGTACCAAGCGCGAATCGGCTTTATAAGGCAAAATAATCCGCACGTCAACCCCACTGACCGCCGCCGTTTTCAGCGCCATCGCAATGCTGGGATCGGGAATAAAATATGGTGTCGTCATCAATACCCGGCGATGAGCCGCAGCGATACCGCTAAAGAACATTTCCTGAATCGCGTCCCGGCACGCATCCGGCCCGCTGGCAATCATCTGCACCGGAGAACCCACAGGCAAGCTGTGCGCGGGAAACAAGCTCTCCTGCTCCAGTTTGGAGCCGCTGACAAACATCCAATCTCTCAGAAATGTCGCTTGCAGCACATAGACCGCATCGCCGGCAAGCCGCACATGCGTATCGCGCCAGAAGCCGAGCTTGGGATCAAGCCCCAAATATTCGTCCCCGATATTGATGCCCCCGACAAACCCCGACAAACCGTCGACCACGATGATTTTACGATGGTTGCGGTAGTTCATCCGCTTGTCGAACCAGGCAATGAGCGGCGGCAAAAAGCGATACAGCTCAATACCCGCTTCTTGCAGCTCGCGTATGTAATCGCCGGAGAGCCCGTGGCTGCCGATGCCATCGCAAATAACGCGCACCTGCACCCCTTGCCGTGCCTTGCGCATCAGCACCTCGCCGAATTTGCGCCCGGCCCCGTCGTCGCGGAACGTGTAGAACTCAAAATGAATATGACGCTCGGCACGTTCAAGCGCCTCCAGCATGGCTGTATAGGCTGTCTCGGCATTTGTCAGAATCTCAACCTCGTTGCGGCTGGTCAGCGGCGCTCCGGGGATATGCTGCAGCAGCCCCCACAGCCGCGGCACCTGACGAAGCTCGCTCAGCAGATCGTCCGCTCCGGTGTCAGGCGCTCCTTGCACCAGCCGCTGCTGCTGCTCAGCAGGAGGGTGAAGGCCGCGGCGGCGCACCTTGCTGCGCTGCGAATACTCCTTGGCCAGAAAATAGTACATAACGAATCCGATGATGGGAAAAATAAACAGCACGAGCAGCCAGGCCACCGCCTTGGACGGTCGGCGAAATTCGCCAATTACGATGGTTGCCGTCTGAAAAATAAACAGCAGCAGGATGATGACAAGCGTGAGCAAACCAATCCCTCCTCGTCCCCTCGATGGCGGTCGCCGCCCGTCTGGCGAGCGTTGGCCCGCGTTGTCCCGCTATTGTTCACCGTAGGCGGATTCCGTATGCGCAGCGTGCCGTTTCAACGTTTTGGTAATAAAAAACGGCGTTTGGAGAAAAATAACCCGGAAACGGTAACGGCGCTCAAGCTACGTCATTAAGGGGGGTACGATGCGATGAGCAGCTTTCTCAAGCGCATGCTGCGCCGGCATCCCGACGCCAAAGGCGGGGCCGGCAGCCGGACGAACAACGACGGCAAAGATGCCGCGACGGACTACCATTTCATCCAGGAGCTAAAGCAAAAGCCGATCGACCGCTGTCTGGAACAAAATTGCCAAACACTTACAGTTATGTTTACGGATTGCTCGGACATCGTGATCCGGCAATTTGCCATCTATCCCGGCATACCGGCGCTGCTGCTGTTTGTTGACGGACTGGCGAACAGTCAGCTGCTCAACGATACGATGCGGGCGTTGATGCTGCCGGATAACGGCGCGGCTACCGTAGAGGCTATCGTGCAGTCCGTACTGCCGGTGTCGCAAACAACGCTCGTCGACAATTACGGTGATTTACTGGAAGCTGTGCTGGGCGGCGATACGGCGCTGTTTGTCGAAGACAATGACCGGGCTGCGCTACTGGGGGTACGCGGGCCGGAGAAACGCTCAATCAGCGAGCCGGAGACCGAAACGGTCGTCCGTGGGCCCAAGGAAGGCTTCACGGAAAGCTTGCGCACGAACACGTCGATGATTCGCCGCAAGATCAAGACGCCACATCTGAAAATGCAAGCCATGACGATTGGCCGCGAGAGCAGCACGAGCGTCGTCATTTGCTATATGGAAGATCTGGCCATGCCTTCGCTGATCGAGGAAGTCGTCAAGCGTTTGAAGCAAATCGATACGGATGCGATTCTGGAATCCGGCTTTATCGAAGAGCTGATTCAAGACGACGCCTATTCGCCTTTCCCGCAAATTCAATATACCGAACGGCCCGACGTTATCGCCGGCGCGCTGCTGCAGGGACGGGTCGCAATCGTGATCGACGGCACGCCGTTCGCGCTGATTGTGCCGTTCGTGTTCATGCAAATTCTGCAAGCCAGTGAGGACTATTACGAACGCTTTCAGATCGCTTCGCTGCTGCGCTGGCTCCGATACATATTCATGTTCCTGTCGTTGACAACGCCGGGGTTGTATGTCGCCATCACCACCTTCCATCAAGAGCTGCTGCCAACCACACTCATGCTCAGCGTCGCGGCGGCGCGCGAAGCCATTCCGTTTCCGGCCGTCATTGAAGCGTTCATTATGGAGATTACCTTCGAGGCGCTGCGGGAGGCCGGGATTCGCTTGCCCAAGGCCGTCGGCTCCGCCGTGAGTATCCTCGGCGCACTGGTCGTCGGACAAGCGGCCGTCCAAGCCGGCATCGTCTCCGCGCCAATGGTTATTGTCGTCTCGATTACAGGCATCGCCTCTTTCACCATTCCGCGCTTTAACGGAGCGATCGCGATCCGGATGCTGCGTTTTCCGATCCTGATCGGAGCTTCGCTGTTCGGCTTCTACGGCATCTTCATCTGCCTGATGATTCTGCTCGGTCATCTGGCCAGCCTGCGCTCTTTCGGCGTGCCCTACCTGTCCCCGCTCGGTCCGCTCTCCTATGGCGATCTCAAGGATGTGCTTATCCGCGCGCCGTGGTGGAAAATGCAAAAGCGGCCTGAGTTTATGGCCATTAAAGACACCCAGCGTATGGACAGCAAGCTGCCCGATCTGATTGCCCGCGATGGCGGGGTAAACGGCAGCAGCATCGAGCATACCTTCAAGTCTACAGAGGAGGGCAATGAGCATGGATCGGGGTAAGCGATACCGGCGCATCGGCAGCGTGCTGATCCTGCCCGTGCTGCTCCTGCTCGGAGGCTGCTGGGACCGCATTGAAACAAACGATATCGCCTTTGTCTTGATCTCCTCCGTCGATCTGGAGGACGACGGACAGGTGCGCGTCTCCTATCTGGTGCCGCTGCCGGGCCAACTGGGCGGATCAAGCGGCGGGGGCGGCGGGACATCGGGCACGCAAAGCTACTACATCGATTCCGATGTCGGACCTACGTACCTCAAAGCGACGGCCAAGGTCCAAAACCGGATGTCACGCAAGCTGATTTTGTCGCACCGCCGTACGCTTGTTATCGGCGAAGCGATGGCGCGGCGGGGCATTTCCGATTTGTTCGACGCTGTGCCTCGCGCCCCGGAAAGCCGGTTGACCACGTATCTGGTCGTCGCCAAGGGCAAGGGCTACGACCTGCTGAATACGAACCCGCGCTTTGAACGGTTTCCGGCCGAAGCGATTCGCGAGCTAACCAAAGGACCGCGTACGATGCCCCAGTCGACCAAGGACGTGGCGATGGCGTTAACTTTTCGCAGCGACCCGATTATGACCTATCTGGAGCCGGTCAGCAGCCAAATCGGCCTGAAAAAATCCACGGAGGTGCAGTTTACCGGCTATGCGCAATTTTTGCACGACCGGATGATCGGCGTCTACCGGGAGGAGGAAGCCGACGGGCTGATGTGGCTCAGCAACAATACCAAGCAATTCCTGCTGGATTTTCCGCTCAAGCCCGGCCAAGACATCAGCGTGCAAATCACCGAAGGACGGACGTCGATCAAGCCCGTTGTGAAAGATGGACAAGTCAGCTTTAACGTGGAGGTAGAAGCTGTGGGCATCGTGCGCGAGGACGAATCGCAGCAGGATTTGAACGAACCCAAACTGCTGCATAAGGTAGAGGACAAGCTGGCCGAGCAGATCAAAAAATCGGTGCAGGCGACGCTCAAGCAGATGCAGGCGAAAGGGACAGACTCCGCCCATCTGGGCATGATCGTCTGGCACAAATACCCGGCGCTATGGAAACAGGAGCTGGAACCGCGTTGGCGCGAGTTGTTCAGCCAGGCGGAAGTTCACATTAAAGTCCGGGCCTCCATCAGCGAAACCGGATTGATCAACCAGAATGTCACAAAGGACGGCGATTCGAATTGAGCGTCATCTTTCAATGTCTCATCCTCCTGCTGCTTGTGCTCGCCTTTATGGTGGACCGCTCGCTCCTACGGCAGATGTCCGCTGCTTGCAGCATGGTGTATTATGCTGCCGCAGCGCTCACACTGACGCTGCTGGCCGTCAAGCATTGGCATTGGAATTTGCCGATGCCTACCCGTTTTTTCATTCACACGATTTGCCCGTGGGTGACCCGGCTGGTCGGCCTGTAACGAATATACAGAAGGCGGTGACGCATGTGGACGACAAGCAAGTCATCAATCAGCGCCAGCTCGCCTGGCTAACCGCCTCCATTATTTCCAGCGGAGGCGTGCTGACGCTGCAAAACGTGCTGATTCGGATCAGCGAAATGGACGCTTGGTTCAGCTACCTGCTGCCGGTTGCGTATATTTTCGTGATCGCGGCGTTTTTTGCTTATCTCAGCATGCGCTTTCCGGGTAAAAACCTGTTTGAAATCGCCCAACTGCTGCTCGGACGCTGGGGAGGCGCAGCGGTGTCGCTGCTGCTGCTGTTCCATTTCTGGATGATCGTCGTGCGCGATGTCGCCAATCTGGCCAAATTCAGCTCGACGCTGCTCCTGCACGCGACGCCGCTGGAAGTGATCATCCTGCTGCCTGCGCTCATGCTGATGTACTACGGACAAACCAGCGTCGAGGTCGTCGCCAGAGTGAACGATCTGTTTTATCCGCTCTTCGTCATCACCGTATTGCTGATGCCGCTGCTGCTGGCCAACGAGATCGACGGCCGGCTGGCGATGCCGCTGCTAACCGCTGCGCCCGGCAATTTGTGGTCAAGCAGCATGCTGGCGCTGGGCGGCGCAGGCGATGTGTTCATTCTCGGCGCCTTCCTGCACACCATTTGCAATGCGAGCCATATTCGTTCAGCCATCCGCCACGGGGCGCTGCTCGGCTTTTTTCTGCTGACGCTGCTCCTGCTGCTGGTCATTCTGGTGTTGGGTCCCAAGATGCCGGGCAACTTTTTTTATCCGACCTACAACCTGGTGCAAATGGTGCATATCACTGATTTTCTGGACCGGCTCGACATTATCATTCTGACCATCTGGTTCCCGACGATTGCCTGCAAAATTATCGCCATCTACATGGCGCTGCTGATCGGACTCGGTTCGCTGCTGAAAAAACACGATTATACCGTGTTCAACAAGCCCGTTTCCCTGCTATTGACCATCACGTGCGTACTGTCCTTCAACAGCACGACGGAGCTGCTCAGCTTCTCCAATTTCGGCAGCATTTTCATCGTCCTGGCCTACCAGCCTCTGATCGTGCTGCTGCTGGCCGTAGCGGCCAAGCTGCGCAAGTCGGCTGCCACCGCTCCTAAGGCTTATCAAGCCTCTGAGCATCCGCCTTCACAGCGCTCCTCCACACTCGGCCGCAAGTTCACGTACAAGGGCTGGCTGTGGCTGGGCAACGGCTTTATGGCCGGCGGCCTGCTGTTTATCGTCGTGGGCTGCCTGCTCGGCAGACAGATGCCCGCTGCCGGAATTGCCGGCGGAGTCGGCTATGCCCTCTGTCTGACGATGACGGTGCTGACGACTTACATGGAGGTGAACCGTTTGAAGCAATCGCAAGCCGGTGGCTAATCCGCTTAGGACACGGTTTACATAACGACGCGACCTACAACTGACAGAAGGAGAACTCGACAACGCCATGAATTTGAAACGATCAACCCGCCAGCTGACGCTGCTGATTATTCCCGAGGCGAACCGCCCGGTGCTCAGCCTGCGCATTCCTCATGTCTCCGCTTACGCCGCGCTGCTTTCGCTCCTCTTGCTGCTGCTGGTCAGCGGCACGCTGCTAGCCGTTCATCGGCACAGCACCCAGACGGCAGTGAAGCTGCAGGCCGAGCTGAGCGGAGCCAATCTGGAGTGGAGGGAATCGCTGCAAAGCAAAGACGAGACGATCGAGGAGCTGCAAAATAAAGTGATTGCACTGTCCGCCCAAGCCGAAGCCGTCCAGCAGCAGCTGGCCGAGGTGAAGCGGCTGCGCAGCGAGCTCAAAAGCGCTGCGGACACTGATGCGCTAGGGCCGGCGGCGCAAAAGGCCGCCGACGCAGCGGCCCGCAGCGGCGCAGACGGCGTCGGCGGCGCGCCGCACCCCGTCTCGCAAGCGCAGATCAGCGAGCTCGGCGCCAAAACCGAAGCGGCCTTTACCGCCCTGCGCTCGGAGATGGACGGGCTCAAGACGACGCTCGAAGCGCGTCGGCAGGCCGAGCAGCGCAAGCAGCGGGCGCTGCGCGCCATCCCGTCGATTTGGCCAACCACGTCCCGGCTGGTGACGTCGTCTTACGGCTACCGCAAGGATCCGTTTACGCATAAGCCGAGCTTTCATTCCGGCATCGACTTCGGCGCTCGCGCCGGCGAGCCGGTGTACGCTGCCGCTGCCGGCACCGTCGTCAGCGCCGGAAAGGACCGTTTTCGCGGCAACAACGTGCTGCTGGAGCATACGACGGGCCTGCGAACCTGGTATATGCATCTGCAGCGTATTGCGGTCAAGCAAGGCGATGCCGTCGGCAAAGGCGACACCATCGGTCTTGTCGGCTCCACCGGCCGCAGCACCGGCCCGCACCTGCATTACGAAGTCATCAAAAACGGCAAAATTACCGATCCGCGGCCTTATTTGCCGCTTACAAGAAGGGATGTCCGCTAATGTTTACTGCAAAAAAATACGCCCCCGGCCGCAGCGCCACCGACACCTTGATCGGAGAAGGCAGCGTACTGGAGGGTAGCCTCATCTCCGCCGCCAGCCTGCGGCTTGAAGGCCGCATCACCGGCGATATCGAATGCGCGGGAGACGTCATCATCGGCGAGCGTGGATTCGCCACGTCCAACATCACGGCCCGCGAGGTGATACTCGCCGGACGCGTGCTGGGCAATATCGAAGCGGCCGGCAAGCTGACGATTACCGCGACCGGCTCGCTGCAAGGCAATATCCGCGCTGCTGCCATTTCGATTGAGGAGGGCGGCGTTTTCCAAGGCATGAGCCTGATGGAGCCCAAAGCACCAGCGGCGTCTGCGCGCACAGAGCAGCCGGAGGGCGGCAGCGCTACGGGCAAGGACAAGAAAGCGGCCAAAGCCAGGGAGGTCGCGTTGAACGGGCTTAACGGACCGGCTCCGGAGCCAAGCTGAGCGCTGTGGGAGCAGGCCCGGCAAAAGCCATAGGAGCGGCGCAGCCGTTTATGCTATAATGGATGCGGATTGCTTACAAGTCTGGCTGATGCAGGAGATTAACGAAATGATGAAGCAGCAAACGATTCTTTTTGATCTCGACGATACACTGGCGCACTGCAACAAATATTTTGACATCGTCATCGAACAGTTCATCGACTTGATGCTGACGTGGTATTCGGGTCACGAGCTGACCCCCGCCGACATTCGCGCCAAGCAGCTGGAGCTGGATTTGGCCGGCGTCCAGATTCATGGCTTTATGGCCGAGCGCTTCCCGCAATCGTTCGTGGAAACGTACCGCTGGTACGCCGAGCGATACGATCGGACCACGTCGTCCGATGAAGAAGAACGCCTGCTTGCGCTGGGCCACACGGTCTATGCCTTCACCGTCGAGCCGTATCCGCATATGTCCGAGACGCTGCACACGCTGCAAAACGATGGCCACAAGCTGTATCTTTACACCGGAGGCGATGCCGGCATTCAGATGAAAAAGGTGCGCGCGCTCGGGCTGGACGCTTTTTTTCAGGACCGGATTTTCGTCACGCTGCACAAAACGACGGAGTTTATGGAAACGCTGCTGCACGAGCTGGAGCTGGAGCGCTCCGCGACCTGGATGATCGGCAATTCGCTGCGCACCGATGTGCTCCCCGCTCTGCATGCCGGCATTCACGCCATTCATATTCCCGCCGAGCGGGAATGGCCGTACAATATCGTCGACATCGACGTTACGCCCAGAGGCGCTTTTTTGCAGCTTCGTTCCTTGCTGGACGTCCCGGCGGCAATCGCCGGCTTTGCGCGGAAGGCCGCGTTGTAAAAAGCTTTGTGCCGCATAGCGCTAAAAAACCTTGAGTTCCGCAGCATTTACTGCGGATTTCAAGGTTTTTTTATAATGTCAGACAGCCTCTATGCCGCCACATCCCGCCGGCGGAAAATTTCCCACGACAAGACATTGAACACGAGAAAATACAGCAGCAGCACCATGACGGAGAAGCCGGCGGTCATGCCGTCCGCGGGCGGCCGTCCCTCCAGATAAACGGTCAGGTCGGTATTCGCAAACAAAAAATATTTGCCCCAGCTGTAACGCAGCAGCAGGAACGAAAGAATTTGCCCCGCGAACATGATGAAAATACTCAAACCAATCGCCAGCGACGCGCTGCGAAACACCGTGGAAATCATAAAAGCCAACGTCACCACCATCACCAGCTCGATCAGCTTCAGCCCATAGGTCTGCAAGATATACAGCAGCATCGGGCTCTCACGCACCGCTCCCTCCGCCGTCGTCTTCAGATACGGCATCCCCGTCTGGGCAAAGCCGTAAAGAAAGCCATTGACGATCAGCGTCGTCAGCAGCAGCACAAGCAGCAGCGCAGCAGCAAACAGCAAAGTCGCCATATACTTGGCCAGTAAAATTTTCGAACGACTCGCCGGACGTATCAGCAGCAGCTTGATGGTCCCCCACGTGAACTCGCCCGCCACCATGTCCCCGGCGATAATAACCGTGAACAGCGTCACCAGCGGAATGAGCGCCGCACTGCTTTGCACGCCACCCCACAGCGTTGTTTCCATTGGCGGCACATTGTGCGCAAGCGAATATTCGCCGATGGCGATGTCGCTGCGCAGCTGCTTTTTGCGCGAATCCGGCACACCGGGATCCTCCAGGTCCTGCTTCGACGCTTCGATCGATTGGCGAACGGCAGCCTTCCAGCCCTGTCCTCCCGCCTGCTCCTCCGGGGCCGTGTGCAGGACCACCGCAGCGATGCCTGTAATCAGCATCAGCAAGCCTGTCAATATCCACGTTCGCGGCCGGATGTACACCTTCATCGTTTCGTTCCTCAGCAAATTAAGCAATCGGCTCATCTCCCGTCATCTCCAAAAATTGCTCCTCCAGCGACTTGCCCGCCAGCTGCAGGCCGTACACCTTGATGCCGCCTTCGACCAAGCAGCGGTTCACCTCCGCAGCGGCCTCCTTGTCCAGCGCCAGTGTCAGCTCGTTGCCGTCCAGCTCCACGTCCAGGCGGCTCCAACCCACCGAACCGCTCCCGTTCCCAGCGCCGGACGACGCGCGCTCCAGCAGCGCTTTGGCCGCTTCGCCGCGGTCGACCTCGATGCGCACCTGCCGGACATCGGTCGTATCGGCAAAGTCTTTGACCGGCCGCACCGCGACCAGGCGCCCGTGTTGAATGATCGCCACGCGGTCGCACATCAGCTCCATCTCGGCCAGCAGATGGCTCGAAACGATAACCGACAGCCCCTGTTCGCGCGTCAGCACGCGCAAATGGTCGCGCAGCTCGCGGATACCGGCCGGATCAAGCCCGTTCGTCGGCTCGTCGAGAATCAGCACCGCAGGACGGTGCAGCAGCGCCTGCGCAATGCCCAGCCGCTGGCGCATACC
This sequence comes from Paenibacillus athensensis, assembly GCF_004514475.2. Lineage (GTDB taxonomy): Bacteria > Bacillota > Bacilli > Paenibacillales > NBRC-103111 > Paenibacillus_AL > Paenibacillus_AL athensensis. The sequence goes on from NZ_MYFO02000005.1 coordinate 316,087, forward strand.
CAGCGAATACGTTTTGACCCGATCCTGAATCCGGTTTTCGAGTCCGACCCGCTCGACGACCTCGCGAATGCGCGCTTCGCCGATGCCGGGCATCATCCGGGCATAATGCAGCAGGTTGCGGTAGCCGCTCATGAACTTGTACATTTCCGGGTTTTCTACAATGGCCCCGACGTGGCGGATGGCCCGTTCAAAATCAGTGCGGATTGAGCAGCCGCCAATGCGGATATCACCGCCGCTCATGGCCATCAAGCCGACCATCATGCGGATCGTCGTGGTCTTGCCCGCGCCGTTCGGACCCAAGAAGCCGAACACCTCTCCCCGCGGCACCTCAAAGCTCAGCCGGTCGATAATCGTTTTGCCGCCAATGGTTTTGCTCACCTCGCGCAGCTCCACGATCGGAGCCGTTTCCGGTGTAGTCTTCATTTTCGTCTCTCCTTTGCTTGCCAAGCCGGACGCCAGCAGACGTCATAACCCTCTGTCGCGAAGTCATATGAGCCCTATGACCGCGGTTGTGACCGGCTTCACTTCTCCAGAATCATTTTTTTAGGTAGAATGGTAAGGTATCTAATGAACGTATTATCCATCAAGGAGACTGCCTATGAGCCAAAAAAGGCAATGGCACGGCGTCGAATGGTCGATGTTCATCGTCCTGTCCGGCGCAACGCTGCTCGGCTTTCTGAATGTGACGCTGCACGCCGGCGAATTCGGCAATGTGCCCATCATGATTATGTACGGCGGCTTGCTGCTGGCGTACGGCTTGCCGCTTTTGTTCTGGCGGCCCTCCTACGTCAATGCCATGCTGTTCCCGCTGGCCGTGCTGGCAACGAACGCGCCGCTGCAAATCTATCTATCGTGGATGAAGCAGGAGCCTTTTACTATCATTAATGCCCCGATCATGATCATCGGATTCCTCACCGACCGAAAAAATGCGTGGTGGACCGCTCCGGTGTTCACCTTGATCGTGCCGTTGGCCTATCTGCTCGTCCTGCACGTCCCGTCGGCCGGCGATCTGTTCGGCGAAGTGCTCAACGCCATGCTGCTGTTCGCCATCGGTCTGAGCCTGCAGCGCGTCGTAACGTCCAACGTACAAACCGAAAAGCTGCTGGCCGAGAATCAACGGCAGTACCAGCTGATTCACGAGCAAAACAACGTGCTGGAGCAATACGCCAATCAGATCGAGCAGCTGACGCTGGCCGAGGAACGCAGCAGGCTGGCTCGCGAGCTGCACGACACCGTTGGCCATACGTTCACCTCCGTCATCATGGGCATGGATGCAGTCGCCTATTTGATCGAGACCTCGCCGGACAAAGCGAAGGAGAAGCTCGACGTGCTGCGCAAGGTCACGCGAAGCGGGCTCGACGAGGTGCGTCGCAGCATCCATCAAATGGCGCCCAAGGGCGACGATCTGCTGCTGTCCGTACAGCTGTCGCGGCTCGCACAGGAATTCGCCGTGCATACCGGCACGCAGGTGCGCATGGAAACGCTCGGAACTGAATATGAGCTGCCTAAGATGACCAAGCTGACATTGATCCGCTGCCTGCAGGAGTCGCTGACCAACGCCAAGCGGCACGGGCAAGCCGCTGCCGTCGAGGTCGCGCTGACGTACCGTGAGCATGAGGTCAGTCTAACCATTGAGGATGACGGCGTCGGCACCGAGCAGCTGCAGATCGGCTTTGGGATCAGCGCCATGCAGGAGCGAATTGCAGCGCTGCAGGGTCAGCTGCACGTGCGTTCCTCACCCGCTGCCGGCACCACGGTCAGCTGCACGATTCCGGCGAAACGGCTGCCCGCCTTTTAGCCGCACCGACGACATGCTACAATACTACAAAAGGAACACGATAAACATAGGAAAGACGAGGGCCAAGCTATGAACCCGATCAAGCTGCTTCTGGCGGACGACCAGGATTTGATTCGTGAAAGCCTGCACATCGTATTGGATATGGACCCCGAGCTGGAGGTCGTCGGGCTTGCCGAAAACGGCCAGACGGCCGTTCGCTTGTGCGAAGAGCGCCAGCCGGATGTCGTGCTGATGGATATACACATGCCCGTGCTCGATGGCGTGGAAGCCACGCGGCAGATGAAAAGCCGCTGGCCGCACATTCGCGTCATCATCCTGACGACGTTCCAGGAGATTACCTATGTCGTCGACGCGCTTGGCGCTGGAGCTGAAGGCTACCTGCTCAAAGCGATTCATCCCAAGGATCTGGCGGCAGGCATCAAATGGGTGCATCGCGGCGGGACGCTCATCCCGCAGGACATCGCCCAAATGCTCGTCAAGGAAGCGCAAAACAGCGGCAAACCGGACAGCGGGACCGCAGAAGAAACAGCCCGCTCCGACGCCTACGGCTTGAGCGAGCGTGAGGCCCAGGTGCTGCAATGCATTGCCAATGGTCTCAGCAACAAAGAAATCGCCGAAAAGCTGTTTTTGTCAGAAGGCACCGTCAAAAACTACATTTCCAGCATTTATTCCAAAATGGACGTCAAGGACCGGATTCAAGCTTCGAAAAAGGCCCATCTGGAGGGGCTTCTGTAGGACGCCCCGCCGCGAAGCGCGTTACCCTGAAAACGGCGCGAGCCGTTAAGCGGCTGGCGAACCGGGCGGCCCACAGGCAAAAAAATAGCGATCGCCCTCCCGTTTACACGGGCGGACGATCGCTATTTGCTCAAGAAAACAACCGCTTGAAAAATGATTTTTTCTGCTTGCTATGCTTTTCCGTTCGCGTGTACCCGATCGCTGTCGCGGTATGTTCGATTCTAGCCAAAGGCGGCGCAGACGATGCCGGACGCATCGGCGGCAGCGCAATCGTCGAACGGTCCACGGGCGGAATCGGACGCTGTCGCGGCTGAGACGGCGACTCACTGCCGAAAGGCGCGAGCGTAACCGCTAGCGGCTCGGGAATCGCAGGCGGAGCCAGCGGGGCTGCTGCCACCGTCGCCCACTCCGACTGCAGCGTCGGCGAGCTGTACGGCCGCACACTTGTGCTTGCGCCATTGCCGGCAAGCGCATCCTCGCTAAGCGGCGTTGCTGCCGGCTCGCTCGGTTGCTCCGCAGCCTGCTCGCTCGACAGCTCCCACGTCGACTCCGATTGCTCCGCAGACAACTCACTCTCCAGCGCCAACGCCGATTCCGGTTGCTCCGCCGTCAACTCGCTCGCCAGCTCCCACGCCGCTTCCGGCTGCTCCGCCGACTGCTCGCTCGCCGACTCCGGTTGCTCCGTCGACTGCTCGCTCTCTAGCCCCCACGTCGATTCCGGCTGCCCGGCCTGCTCTTCAAACGAGCTGCCATCAAACGCACCGGCTCGTCCGGTTTCTTCCTGTCCGCTTTCATCCTGTTCGCTTTCATCCGCCGTTTCCGCTTGCACTGCCATCGTCTCAACCGCCCCGGCAGCTTCCTGCTCCTCGAGCTCCCGGCGAGTGATCCATCCGCTGTGCAGCTCGGCCCACACCGAAGCCTCCTCCAGCCATTCGCCGACAGTGTGCGCCTCGCGTTCCTCGAACGCTTCCGCCACCCAATGATGCGGCACGTCGGGCTCGTACTCCTCAGCAAAAGCTGCAGCGTCTTCCTCATCTTCAGCAGCGCCAACCCGCTCCAGCCCGCTTTCCTCACACGCTGCCTGATCCGCCGCACACGTCTGCGTGACCTCCGCGAGCAACGTAAGCGGCTCGTCCACCAAGCAGCTCACCGCCGCAGCAGCCTCTTCCGCCGCGCTGCACGCCCCAACCTCTGCAGCGTTTTTGCCCGCCACGCCAGCTTGAGGCATGCCGGCCAGCTGCTGCTCCAGCCAGTCCACGCGTGCCCTCAGCGCCGCCACCTGCTCCTGCAGCTCGCGAATCTGCTGCGCTCCCTCTCCGCTGGCCGAAGGCTGCTCAGTGGCCGTCTCTTCTCTGTCCTGCTCCAGCTTGTTTCCTCCCGACGTAAAAACCGCCTTCGCCCGGATCAGCCACTCGCCGTCGCGCGACAGCAGCGCTTTCAGCTCCGCCGGCGTTACAAAGTCTTCGCTGTTCATCCGTTCACCTCTTGGTATGCACGAACGGCCGCCTAACCGCCGTCGTGACGCTATGACTCTATTGTAACAGAAAGCGCAGCCATTTTTATAGTCATAGAAAAAGAAACCAGCAAAAAGACGCCCCCAACGGGAAGCGCCTGATTCCTGTAACCTCGAATGCCCGGTTCCTCTTTCGATGCAAACAACGGAAACGGGCGCAGCGCATGGCCTGTGTTTCATGCAAATCGACTCCGCCCACAACGACTCTCCTAAATTTCCTTGTTGCTCAACTCCATATATACGGCTCTAACATTCGGCATCGGAACCTCCGCCACCACGCCTTGCCACTCCTCAAACGTCATTTTCGTCAAATTCGCCGGATTCACACCGCATAAAGCCAGCTTCTCCCGCGAGCGCTTATGGTTCAGGAAATGCTGCAAAGCAATCGAAGTACCGCTGGTATATTTGTCAAAAATCTCATTTTGCATATTGTCAAAGAAATCGCGCTCAGCCTGCAACGCTTCTTGCTCCGCCAGTTCATTAGCTTCCTGTTTCTCGGCAATTCGCTTTTGAATCGCTTGCATATCTTCATCGGAAAGCTTGCTTTCGCCCATCGATTTGAAATTAATGCTCGGATACACCGATTCAGTAACAACCGGAATATGCACGTGATTGAGCCAGCTTCCCTTTTTATCCAAAATATGACCCGCACTATTACTGGCCGTAATGTCCACTAACGCAAATTGATCATCTGCCAGTTGAATCACCACATCCGGACGCGTGCCGTCCAGTAAATCGGTAACTTGCAGGTGAACGCCGTCCCAGCCGCCAATAACCGAGTTGACCATGCCTTCAATCACGTATCCCGCTGCCGTCGAAGGATGCATCGTCCACTTCCCGGAGTCGAATTCATACTTGCGCAGCTTGTACAAATCAATTTGCGCCTGACTGGCTCCATCATAATTGCCGCCCAGAAAACTGGAGTAGGCTTTTTCCACCTCAGCGTTCACTGCCTCTGCCTTCGCCAGCCCGTCCTGCACCAGCTTCTGCTCATCGGTCAGCTCGGCTTCTTCCTCTTCGTCGGCCCTGGCGTCCTCGACTTCCATCTTCGTATCCCCACCGCCTCCGCCACCACCGCCAGTCGGCTTATGGACAATGGTCCTCCGACGAATCACGTCGGCTGCTCCCCTCGAAACTGTCCGGCCTGCCTCTGTAGCGGCTGCTCCGCCCGAAACCGTCTGGCCCGTCGCTTCCGCTCCGCCTCCCGCTCCCTGCTGCAGCATTTGCCCGACCGCACGATTGCCAATCGTCCGCTGCAGCTGGACAATCCCTCCGGACAAGCTCGCAGCGCCCGAATGCGCATCCAAAGAAGCTTCTGTCGGCAATTCCTGCCGCTCCAACGAATGCTGTCCTTCCTTCGCGTTGATCTGCTTGCGTTCAAGAGCCTGTTTCGTCAGCTGAGCTCACCGCCGTTCCCCTTGTAAAATTGCACCGTCTGATTCTCTCTCTATTATCCCGACGATTCGTCAAAAAGTCTACAGCTCTAGCAGATTTTGGCGAAAATGATACGCTAACGCGATAGCAGCCACATTCCACGGCAAAAAGGCCCGCCGCCTGCTCCCCACGGAGCAAACGACGGACCTGATCCGGCGCGCGTTCAGCCGCACCGCATCTTATTTAGGCAGATTGGAGCTGCCCATCAAATACACATCAACCTCATGCGCTGCCGCACGGCCTTCATTAATCGCCCAGACGACCAAGCTTTGCCCGCGGCGCATGTCGCCGGCCGTATAAACGCCCGGTACGTTTGTCGCGAACTTGCCATATTCGGCCTTGGCGTTGGAACGCTCGTCTTTTTCGACGCCGAGCTGGTCCAGCACCGTATTTTCCGGTCCGGTGAAGCCCATTGCCAGCAGCACGAGCTGCGCCGGATACACCTTTTCGCTGCCCGGCACTTCAACCGGCACGAATTGGCCTTTGTCGTTTTTCTGCCATTCGATCAAGACGGTGTGCAGCTCTTTGACGTGGCCGTTTTCGTCGCCGACGAATTTCTTCGTCGAGATCAGGTACTGACGAGGGTCTTCGCCTTGCACCGCTGCCGCTTCCTGTTGACCGTAGTCGATTTTGTGCACCTTAGGCCATTCCGGCCACGGGTTGTTCGCCGGACGCGTATCCGGGGACTTGGGCATGATCTCAAATTGCGTCACGCTGTTGCATTTGTGACGAACCGAGGTGCCTACGCAGTCTGTGCCGGTATCGCCGCCGCCGATGACGACAACGTCTTTGCCTTCGGCCGAGATGTACTCGCCGTCGGCATGCTCGGAATCAAGCAGGCTTTTCGTGTTTTTGGACAGGAATTCCATCGCCAGATGGATGCCTTTCAGCTCGCGGCCTTCGATCGGCAGATCGCGGCCTTTCGTCGCACCGCCGCAAAGGACGATCGCGTCGAATTCCTCCTGCAGCTTTTCAACCGGATAGTTGACGCCGACATGCGCGTTCGTCACGAACGTCACGCCTTCGGCTTCCAGCAGATCGACACGGCGCTGCACGTATTTTTTGTCCAGCTTCATGTTCGGAATGCCGTACATCAAGAGACCGCCGATACGGTCGGCGCGCTCGTACACGGTCACCCAGTGACCGGCTTTGTTCAGCTGCGCGGCGCAGGCGAGTCCGGATGGACCGGACCCGATGACTGCCACCTTTTTGCCGGTGCGCGTTTCCGGAGGCTGAGGGGTGACCCAGCCCTCGGCGAAGCCTTTATCGATAATCGCTTTTTCAATGCTTTTGATTGTAACCGGCGTATCCTTCAAGCCGACCGTACAAGAGCCTTCGCACGGAGCCGGACATACGCGGCCTGTAAATTCAGGGAAGTTATTCGTCTTGTGAAGACGGTCCAGCGCCTCACGCCATTGTCCGCGGTACACCAGATCATTCCATTCCGGAATGAGGTTGTTTACCGGACAGCCGGCAGCCATACCGCTGATCAGCTTGCCCGTGTGGCAGAAAGGAATGCCGCAGTCCATGCAGCGCGCGCCCTGCGTTTGCAGCTTCTCGTCCGTCAGCGGCGTGGCGAATTCCTTCCAGTGAGTGATCCGCAGCAGCGGGGCGGCTTCGGACGCGACTTCACGACTATATTCCATAAAACCAGTAGGTTTACCCATTGCGCTTCCTCCAGTATGAATGTGGTATTAGTTTCCGCCTACGCGCGAAACGTCTTTCATGTTCGCCTCAAAAGCAACCATGACGGCTTCCTGTTGACTCAATCCGGAGCGCTTCACCTTCTCGATCGCTTCGAACATCCGCTTGTAGTCCTTAGGAATGACCTTGACGAACTTCCAGACATATTCATCCCAGTGGTTCAATACGCGATGAGCAACCGTGCTGTCTGTAAACGTCGCATGATGATGAATCATCGTTTTCAGCTCGTTCATTTCGTAGTTCTCTTCCAGCTGTTCCAGCAGGACCATTTCCTTGTTAACCTTGCTGGTGAACTCGCCGTGCTCATCGAGCACGTACGCGATGCCGCCGGACATCCCCGCCGCAAAGTTGCGGCCTGTCGGACCGAGCACGACTACCCGTCCGCCGGTCATATATTCGCAGCCGTGATCGCCCACGCCTTCGACAACGGCCCGCACGCCAGAGTTCCGCACGCAGAACCGCTCGCCCGCGATGCCCCGGATGTAGGCGTCGCCGTCCGTCGCACCGTAGAACGCCGTGTTGCCGATAATGATGTTGTCTTCAGGCACAAACGTCGATTTGCTCGACGGGAAAATCGCCAGCTTGCCGCCGGACAATCCTTTGCCGACGTAATCGTTGGCGTCGCCTTCCAGCGACAGCGTCATGCCCTTAGGCACGAAGGCGCCGAAGCTTTGGCCCGCGGAGCCGTTGAAATGCAGGCGGATCGTGTCGTGCGGCAGTCCTTCCGCTCCGTAGCGGCGCGTCACCTCGCTGCCGAGAATCGTGCCGACAACGCGGTTGACGTTGTGAATCGGCAGAATCGCGTGCACGTGCTCCTTGCGCTCCAACGCCGGCTCGGCGATTTGCAGCAGCTGCGTGACGTCGAGCGAACGCTCCAGACCGTGATCCTGCTCCATTTGGCAGTAGCGGCCCACGTCTTCGCCCATGTCCGGTTGATGCAGCAGCGGCGTCAGGTCGATGCCTTTGGCTTTCCAATGCGCTACGGCTTGCTTAGGCTCCAACGCATCGGTGCGGCCGACCATCTCTTCAATGGTGCGGAAGCCCAGCTGCGCCATCATTTCGCGCACTTCCTGCGCAATAAACGTCATGAAGTTAACGACATGCTGCGGATCGCCGGCAAATTTCTTGCGCAGCTCCGGATTTTGCGTCGCTACGCCGACCGGGCACGTATCCAGATGGCAGACGCGCATCATGATACAGCCAATCGTCATCAGCGGCGTCGTTGCGAAGCCGAACTCCTCGGCGCCGAGCAGTGCAGCAACGACAACGTCGCGGCCGGTCATCAGCTTGCCGTCGGTTTCTACGACGATCCGGCTGCGCAGGTTGTTCAGCACGAGCGTCTGATGCGTCTCGGCCAGACCCAGCTCCCACGGCAGACCGGCGTGACGGATGCTCGTTTGCGGCGATGCGCCGGTGCCGCCGTCATAACCGGAGATCAGCACGACATCCGCTTTGCCTTTGGCCACGCCGGCAGCAATCGTGCCGACTCCAACTTCGGATACGAGCTTGACGCTGATCCGGGCGCGCGGGTTGGCGTTCTTGAGATCGTGGATCAGCTCGGCCAAATCCTCGATCGAATAGATGTCATGGTGCGGCGGAGGCGAGATCAAGCCTACGCCCGGCGTTACGCCGCGCACTTCGGCTACCCACGGGTAAACCTTGGAGCCCGGCAGCTGGCCGCCTTCGCCCGGCTTGGCGCCCTGCGCCATTTTAATTTGGATTTCGTCGGCGTTCACCAGATAGTTGCTCGTGACGCCAAAACGTCCCGAAGCTACCTGCTTGATCGCGCTGCGGCGCAAATCGCCGTTTTCGTCCGGCGTGAAGCGCTCCGGATGCTCGCCGCCTTCGCCGGTGTTGCTTTTGCCGCCGATGCGGTTCATCGCAATGGCCAGCGTCTCGTGCGCTTCCTTGCTGATCGAGCCATAGGACATCGCGCCGGTTTTGAACCGTTTGAAAATGGCTTCAATCGGCTCCACCTCTTCAATCGGCACGGGCTGGCGATCACTTTTGAAGCTCAGCAGGCTGCGCAGCGCCATATATTTTTCGTCTTCCTTTTGCGACAGCTTGACGAAGTTTTTGTACATGGCATAGTTGTTGGTGCGGACAGCCGTTTGCAGCGCATGCACCGTTTCCGGCGTGTAGATGTGCTCTTCGCCATCTTTGCGCCATTGCAGATCGCCGCCTGTGTCGAGCACAAGGTCGCGGCCCTCCTGCGCAGAGAACGCGCGCTTGTGACGGATCAGCGCCTCTTCGGCGACCGTTTCGATGCCGATGCCGCCCACCGGCGTGAACGTCCATGTGAAATATTTGTCAACCAGCGCTTGGCTCAAACCAATCGCTTCGAAAATTTGCGCGCCCCGGTAGCTTTGAATGGTTGAGATGCCCATTTTGGCCAAAACCTTGACGACGCCCTTCGTACAAGCCTTGATGTAGTTGTATTCTGCCTTCTCCACATCGATACCGACCAGCTGATTGCGGCGGATCATGTCGTCAAGCGTCTCCAGTGCCAGATACGGGTTGATCGCGCCCGCGCCGTAGCCGAGCAGCAGCGCAAAATGATGCACCTCGCGCGGTTCGCCGGACTCGATCAGCAAGCTGACCTTCGTGCGCGTGCCTTCGCGAATCAGATGGTGGTGCAGGCCGGCCGTCGCCAGCAGCGCCGGAATCGGCGCGCGCTGCGCGTCCACGCCGCGGTCGGACAAAATCAGAAGCGAAGCTCCGCCTTCAATCGCTTGGTCAGCGGCTGCATACAATTGTTGCATCGCCGACTCCAGACCGGCTGTGCCTTCGGCTGCTTCGAACAACGTCGGCAGCGTCACGGTTTTGAAGCCGTCGCGCTGGATGTGGCGCAGCTTCGCCAGCTCGGCGTTCGTCAGGAACGGCGTCTTCAGGCGGATCTGGCGGCAGCTCTCCGGCTGCGGATCGATCAGATTGCGCTCTGCGCCGATTGTCGTCGCTTGCGCCGTAATAATTTCCTCAAAGTTCGCGTCAATCGGCGGATTCGTAACCTGGGCGAACAGTTGCTTGAAATAGTTGTAAAGCAGCTGCGGACGGTCCGACAAAACAGCCAGCGGCGCGTCGGTGCCCATCGAGCCGATCGGATCTACGCCGGTGCGGGCCATCGGCTCCAGCGTTTTGCGCATTTGCTCGAACGTGTAGCCAAAAGCGTGCTGACGCTGCAGCACTGTGTCGTGGTCGGAGCCAAGTACGATTTCCGCTTCCGGCAGCTCCTCCAGCGAAATCAGATGCTCCTTGACCCAATCCTGGTAAGGCTGCTCGCTGATAATGCGGCTTTTGATCTCCTCGTCGGAGACGATGCGGCCTTCCACAGTGTCCACCAGCAGCATCCGGCCCGGCGTCAAGCGGTCTTTGCGCAGAATACGCTCCGGCGAAATATCGAGCACGCCGACTTCGGACGCCAACACGATCAGATCGTCCTTGGTCACATAATAGCGGGAAGGACGCAGACCGTTACGGTCAAGCACCGCGCCGATAATGCTGCCGTCGGTGAAAGCAATCGCCGCCGGACCGTCCCACGGCTCCATCAAGGTGCTGTGATATTCGTAGAATGCGCGTTTCTCGGCATCCATCGTTTCGTGCTTGGACCAAGGCTCGGGAATCATCATCATGGCGGCATGCGGCAAGGAACGACCGGACAGCATCAGGAACTCCAGCGTGTTGTCAAACATCTGCGAGTCGGAGCCGTCGGTGTCAATAATCGGAAGCACACGCTTGAAATCATCGCCGAACACATCGGTGTCGCACATCGCCTGACGGGCGTGCATCCAGTTGACGTTGCCGCGCAGCGTATTGATTTCGCCGTTATGGATCAGGTAGCGGTAAGGATGGGCGCGTTCCCAGCTCGGGAACGTATTGGTGGAGAAACGGGAGTGGACGAGCGCCAGCGCCGTTTCCACGGCCGGATCCTGGAGCTCCAGATAATAGGCGTCGACCTGCTCGGGAGTGAGCATGCCTTTATAAACAATTGTTCTGCTGGACAAGCTGGAAAAATAAAATTGCGCCCCGCTATGCATGCTGCGGACAGCGTTTTCAATCAATTTGCGAATGACGTACAGCTTGCGTTCGAAATTGAGATTGCCCTCGACATCGGCGCTTTGTCCGATGAAGACTTGACGGATGAACGGCTCGGCCGACTTGGCCGAATCGCCGAGGCTGCTGTTATCGACAGGCACGGTTCTCCAGCCCAGAAGCTGCTGGCCTTCCCCGCGGATCATGTTTTCCACAATATCTTCGCAAGATTGGCGAATTGCCGCATCCTGCGGTAAATACAGCATCCCTACGCCGTAGCTGCCCGATGCCGGCAGATCAATGCCGAGCTCGCCGCAAGCGCTGCGCAGATAGCCGTCCGGAATTTGCATCAAAATGCCGGCGCCGTCGCCTGTATTCGTTTCACAGCCTTGGCCCCCGCGATGATCTAAATTGCAAAGCACGCGCAGTGCCTGCTTGACGATTTCATGCGATTTGACGCCCTTGATGTTGGCGACGAAGCCGATGCCGCAGGCGTCTCGTTCGAACTGAGGATCGTACAGCCCCTGTTTAGGAGGTAACCCGTTTCTTGTCATGTTGTGCAACCTTTCTCTACCGAATTTTGTCAGCTTGCATGCTTTGTCCGATGTACGCTTTAAAGTATTAAACCCAAAATCACGCAAAAAGCCGCTATTTCACCTGATTAGCCAAAAAAAGACAACTCTAGCGCCAGTGAAATAGTCTCAATATTTTTTATATTATATTAACACTTGAAGTAGTTTAGTTCAATTAAAAAAAATATATAATGAAGCGCTTTCCCTGCTTGCCAAACGGCCATAGATCGCGTAAATTAAAAGTGAATGGAGGTTCACTATTGTGCAGGTTTTAAAAGATGACATTCGCAGAGCGATCGTCCGCACCGCCCAGGCGGTTTTTCTGGAGCGCGGCTTCGAGGAAAGCTCTATGAAGGAAATCGCCTCCCGGGCCGGCGTGTCCGTAGGCAATCTTTACCGTTACTATCCGCAAAAGGAAGCATTGTTTGAAGCCGTCACTCTGCCGGCTTACGCCATGTTATCCGCGCTGATCGGCGAGCATGGCGCCGCAGACGCCCAACTGGCCGGGCTGCGCGAGCCCGGCGCCATGCTGGAGCAGCTGGGGACGCTGCTGGGCGGCGTGCTGGAGCAGTGCCGCGAGCCGCTGCTGATTCTGCTGTACGGCAGCCGGGGGACGAAGCAGGAAGGCGTGAAGGAGCAGCTCTTCGAGCAATTGGCGGCGCATGTGCTGGAGCACATGAAATCGGCGCGCCATATGACGGAGAACGGGAAGGATGCCGCTCAGCCAGCGGTGCAGTTCGATGCCGGAGCGGCCCGGCCGGTTGCCGTCGCCTTCCTGGAGGGCTATCTGGAAATCATTCGTCTGCACGCCGACCCGCAGCGCATTCAAAGCTTGACCCGCCAGTATATCAGCCTATGGTTTATGGGCCTGCGTCAGCTGCTTTAGCAGCCGGCCGGGCTGTTTTTCAGCATCAAAAGCGAACCGCAATTCATTTTTTAAGCATGAGAGTCACCAGGCAGTTGGAACAACGTCATTGGCCGCCTTTGCAGGCACATTTTTGCCCCTTATGGGTTTCTGCCATCAAGAACATCTGGCTGCAACAGCGAGTAAAAGCCGCTATCGACCGGGGATCGCTTGTTGTTCACCGGATTTTTAAAAAGGAGACGATTAACATGATCCATGTGGATAACTTGACTTACGCATATCCCAGGCAAGCGGAGCCTGCCCTGCACGAGCTTATCTTCACGATCGGCAGCGGAGAAATCTTCGGATTTCTCGGACCGTCCGGCGCCGGCAAAAGCACCACGCAGAAGCTGCTGACCGGACTGCTGCACAGCTACAGCGGCAGCGCCCGCGTGTTCGGCAGCGAGCTGCGCCGCAAGCCGCGCGACTTCTACGAGCGCATCGGCGTCGCTTTCGAGTTTCCTAACTTTTATCAAAAATTCACTGCGCTCGAAAATTTACAGCATTTTCGCTCGCTGTACAAGAGCAAGACGCTCGACCCGATGGAATGCCTTGCCCGGTTCGGGCTGGCAGACGCCGCCCATCTCAAGGTGGCGCAATTCTCCAAGGGTATGCGGATGCGTCTCAACGTCTGCCGGGCGCTGCTGCACGATCCCGAGCTGCTGTTTCTCGACGAGCCGACCTCGGGCCTTGATCCCGTTAATGCCGAGGCGATGAAACAGCAGTTCATGGAGCTGCGCGCCCAGGGCAAGACGATTGTGCTGAACACGCACAATATGCACGCCGCCGACGAGCTATGCGACCGCGTCGCGTTTCTCGTCGACGGGCGCATCCGGCTGATCGACTCGCCCCGCGAGCTGAAACTGCGCTTCGGCAACCGTAAGATTCGGGTCGAATATGTCGGCGAGGCCGGGAAAACCGGCTCGCGCGACTTCGACCTGCACGGCATCGGCCACAATCCGGATTTTACCGAGCTGCTGCGTACCCGCCCTATCGAAACGATTCATTCACAGGAAGCGACGCTGGAGCACATTTTCATTCAGGTTACGGGAAGGAGCTTGACGACATGAAAGATTGGATTGCTCCTGTTGGCGCGGAATCCGCTCTGCGGCGAACTGCGGCGGCTCTGCTGTTCGACCTCCGCTTCCAGTGGCGTCATGGCTTCTACTATGCCTACATGCTGCTGTGCGCGCTGTACATCGCCTTGCTGAATTTTGTGCCCGACGACTATCTTACGCGCACCATCATCCTGCTGACCTTCTCCGACCCGAGCGCGCTCGGCTTGCTGTTCGCCGGCGGCCTCCTGCTGCTGGAGCGAGGCCAGGGCCTTCACGACTGCCTGTTCATGACGCCCTTGCGCCTGAGCGAATATTTGCTCGGCAAAGCCCTCTCACTCGCGCTGCTGTCGGCAGCCGCCGCCTTCGCCGTTCACATCTGCAGCGCCGGCTGGCCCCCGCATCCCGAGCTGCTGGCTGCCGGCGTGATGCCGACCTCGGCCTTCTTCACGCTGATCGGCCTGACGCTCGCAGCGCACTGCCGCACGCTCAACGGCTTTATTCTGCTGACGCAAGCCGGCGCCCTGATCTTCGTCCTGCCGCTGCTCGGCTATCTGGGCCTCGCTCCTGACAGCCCGCTCTACGGGCTGCTGCCGACCCGGGCCACGCTGCTGCTGCTCGACGATGCATACCGGCAAACCCGTTCAACGGGCGATCTGGCCGTGTCGGCACTATCGCTGCTGCTGTGGCTGGCCGCCGCTTTCGCTCTGGCCCGGCGTACGCTGCGCGTTACAACGCGGGAGCATGCAGGACGAGGAGGACAGCCCGCATGAACAAATACGCTGCGTTGCTGCACCGCGATCTTCACGGATTGTATCGCGACCCGCTGCTGCTGACCGGGCTGCTCGGCCCACTGTCGCTGCTGCTGCTGGCCCGCTTCGGCTTCCCGGCGCTGAACGCCGCACTGGTGGCGCTGACGCCCGTACGTCTGGACGCATACGCGCCGTTTGCCGCCATGCTGCTCGTTTCTGTCATTCCGATGCTGATTGGGCTGATGAGCGGCTTATGCTGCTGGAGGAGCGCGACGAACGGATGCTGCTGTACTACACCGTCACGCCGCTGAAGCGCCGGGGCTACCTGCTGGCTCGCCTGCTGCTGCCGACGGGGCTGGCCGCTGTCTGGTCGGCACTGTTTCTTAACAGCTCCGGGCTCGCCGCTCCGACCGCGCAAACATGGCCGGCCCTGCCGCTGCTGGCGCTCGAAGCGCCGCTGTTCGCTCTGCTGCTCGCCGGGCTCGCCGCCAATAAGGTTGAGGGGCTGGCGCTCTCCAAGCTGGGCGGTCTCTTCATTGCCGCACCCGTTGTCTTCTACCTCCTCCCTCGTCCTTGGGCTTACGCGGCTGCGCTGCTGCCGAACTACTGGACCGCCCTCTGCTACGACATCGGCTCGCGCGCCAACGGCTTCCCGCCGCAGCTGGCGGCGGCGTTCACAGCAGGGCTGGTCTTGCACCTGCTTCCGCTCGCCCTGTTACTCGCGCGCTTTATCCGGCGGCCGGATTAATCCGGGGCTCGCGCCGCTTTGGCCTTTGGCCAGACGGCGCGAGCCCTTTTGCTGTGGCTGCACTCCTTCCCGCAGCCCCCTGAACCGGGCGGCATCCCGCCGTTTTTTCGTGTGGAAGCAATAGCGAAGCCGCCGCATTTCATGCTATGATAGCTAAAGCCCGCACGCACGCAACCAGAGAACGCATCAAGGAGGAACCTTGTTTGAGCTTACAGCATACGTTTCCTGCCGGCCGCATTTGGGAGCCCTTGTATCGCTGGGAAACGGAAGCGCATCCCGTCGAAATCGAATTGTTCCGCTGCAGGCCGGTCAGGCGCTTGAAATTTTTACATCATTTTGGAGCATCCGCGCTGTCATCGCCGATGAATCATTCGCGTCTGGAGCATACAGTCGGCGTCTGGTCGCTCATGGCGCGCATGCTGCCCGGCGAGCTGCATCTGCGCATTGCCGCCTTGCTGCACGATATCGGGCATCTGCCCTTCTCCCACGCCGTTGAACGGACGCTGGGCTTCAATCACCACGAACGCACGGCCGAGCTGATTGATAGCGGCGAAGTCGCGCTTATTTTACGCAAATACGGCATCAGCCCGGAAGCCATTCTGACGCTGCTGCGTCAGGACAGCCCGCTGAAGAACGGCTCCGCGCTGATGGGGCTGGATCATCTGGACAGCTTCCTGCGCGATACGGCCGCTGCCGGACGCGGTGCGCTTGCAACGTGCGAGCTGGTCCACGGCCTGAGGCTGCGAGGCGATTACGTTGAAGCCGACGCGGAGACGGCGCTGCCGCTGGTCTTGATCGTCGCCGAGCATCACAAGCTGGCGCTGGCGCCGGCCGTGCTGGCAATGGATGCGCTGCTGGCCAAAGCGGTCAGCAAGCACTGCGAAGCGGTCCCCGGCTTCAAAGGGCTCATTCCCGGCATGCTCGACCAAGAGCTGATATACGCGCTGCAAACCAGCGAAGCCGCCGAGGCGCGCGCGCTGATCGATCTGCTGCTGTATGAGCCGCACCGCATCGGCATTCATCACGAGCCGCAGCCCGGCAGCATCCAGGTCCGTATCGGCAGACTGCAGCCCAAGGAGCCGCTGGTCGCCGGGCTGCCGGCCGCCGAAGCAAGCGCCGAAGCCGCGCAGCTGCTGGCCGAGCTGGACAGCTTGACCCGCGACTATTTCATTACCTGTCCGTAACCTCAGGGAAAGGAAGAGCTGCTTTGGCCAAATTATATTTTCGCTACGGTACGATGAACAGCGGCAAGTCGATTGAGGTACTCCGCGTTGCCCACAACTACGAGGAGCAGGGCAAAAAAGCGCTGCTTCTGACCCCGGCCATCGACGACCGCTTTGGCATCGGCCGCGTCTCGTCGCGCATTGGCATGTACAAAAACGCCCTCGTCATCTCCGACGACCTTGATATGGTCGCGCTGGCCCGCGCCGAGCAGCCCAATTGCATCCTGATTGACGAAGCGCAGTTTCTGAACGGACAGCAGGTCGATCAGCTGATCGAGATCGTCGATGAATGGAATATTCCCGTCATCGCTTATGGCTTGCGCGCCGACTTCCTCGGACAGCTGTTCCCGGGCAGCAGCCGGCTGCTTGCTGTAGCCGACACGATTGAAGAGATCAAAACCGTCTGCTGGTACTGCGACAAAAAAGCGATCATGAATATGCGCTGCAAGGACGGTCAGCCTGTTTTTTCCGGAGAGCAGATTCAAATTGGCGGCAACGAAAGCTATGTGCCGGTCTGCCGCAAATGCTATCGCGCCCAGCGTCGGCAGAAGCAAGCAGCGCACACCGAATAAGCGGCGCCTGAACGCTGACGCGTCAGCGGCTTTTTGGGGTCCAGCGTTAGGTTTGTGAAGGGTTGCGGTTGGCAATAACGTCTAATAGGATAATTGAGAAGTTAACAGGGGGCCACGCTTGGCGCGCCCCCGCCAGGAAGGTGATTCCCTTGCGAAAAAAACGGGTTTTGCTGTTGTCCGAAGGCTTCGGCAAAGGTCATACGCAAGCTGCTCACGCCTTGTCAGCAGAGCTGCGGCAAGCCTCCGCAGACATCAATACGCGGGTTATGGAGCTTGGCTCTTTTTTGAATCCGACATTAGCTCCGCTGGTGCTGTCGGCTTTCCGGCACACCGTCACCTCACAGCCCAAGCTGTATGGCATGCTCTACCGCAAGCAGCATAAAAAATCATGGAACCGCGTCACCGGCATGGCGCTGCACCGCTTGTTCTATTCGCAAACCAAGGCAGTGATCGGCCAGCTCCGCCCCGATCTCGTCATTTGTACGCATCCCGTGCCGAATGTGATCGTTTCCCGCCTGAAACGCGCTGGCTTGAATGTGCCTTTATTCACCGTGATTACCGATTACGACGCCCACGGCTCCTGGATCGATCCGGCTGTGGACAAGTATCTGGTCTCTACGCCCGAGGTGCGCGAGCAGTTGATCGGCCGGGGCGTGCCGGAGGCGCATGTCGAAGTGACGGGAATCCCGGTGCATCCGGACTTTCGGCGCTCGCTCAGCCGCGAGCAGATCCGCAGCCAGTTCGGGCTCAGCGATTTGCCTACGGTGATGATGATGGGCGGCGGCTGGGGATTGTTGAAGGAAGAGAAAGCGGAGCTGCTGCATTATGTCGCCGGCTGGCGCGAGCATTTGCAGCTGGTCATTTGTCTGGGCACGAACGACAAGGCCCGGGCAAGGCTTCTGGAAGAAGATGCGTTCCGTCATCCCAACGTGCATCTGATCGGCTTTACGCGGGAAATCGACAAGCTGATGGAGGTTTCCGACCTGCTGATCACCAAGCCGGGCGGCATGACCTGCACCGAAGCGATGGCCAAAGGCATTCCGATGCTCTTCTACAGTCCGATTCCCGGGCAGGAAGAGCAGAACAGCCACTATTTCGAGGAAATGGGCTTCGGTCAGACGATTACCTCGCTGGAGATGGTCGATCACTGGTTCAAGCTGCTGCTGGAGCAATATCCGCTGCTGGCGAAGCGGCGCTCGGATATTCGCAGCCAGCAAAGCGTGCAGACGCAAATCTGCTCGCATACGATTATCCGCTATCTGCAGCTGACCGAAAACCGCTCATACATATCGTCATCATCCAAAACACCGCTCATACAATGGTATTAATCTATTGTAAGGGGGCGGTGTTTTCGCTATGCAGCCGCTTGGACCTGCGGGAAAAATTGCGATCTGGACGTATTTGCTGCTATGGTTCGTCGGCAGCCTATGGCTGATGGCGCTGCTCGGCAGCAGTACGATTGCGGGCAAATGGCTTGGCGTCAACTTCGACATGTACCGGGTATACGCGAGCTGCGGCTTTGCCGGAGCGCTCGGCGGCTCGCTCTACGCGCTGCGGATGTTTCACCAGCATTACGAAGCGCTAACCGGCAAATGGCTGTTCTGGTACGCCATGCGACCCATTCTCTGCTTCGGCTCGGCCATCGTTACGATTGTGCTGTTCGAGAGCGGCATTTTGCTGCTTCAGGTCGGCGACTCGATGGCTGCGCGCATCAGCGTGGCGTTCCTGACCGGCTACGGTTACGGGAAATTTATGGAAAAGCTGCGCGCGCTGACAGAAACGTTCTTTAATGGTGAAAGCTCTGGCAGCGGCGGCGGCAGCGACATGGACCGCAAATAGCCGGCCGTGCGTTCCCTTTAGCAACGTTCTCCCTCAGCAGCTTTACCTTCACATCGGCCCCGGAAAGCGGCGCCCGGATCGCCCGAACGGGCGGCTTCCTCCGAGGGCCGCTTTCAGTCTGATCTGTTTGGCCCCCTGCGACCCGGCCCGTTGCCCGGGACTTTGCGGGAGCTGCGGCCCGACCACCCCTTCCCTCCATTCTGCCCGGCCTGCCGATCCCGCAGCCCGCCACTCTCCCCGGTCCTCCAGGCCTCTCGTCCTGCCGTTCTCCCCCGTCCCTCTTGTCAGCTCTGCCTACCCGCTCCGGCCTGCCCAATAAAATTGGTATGCTTCGCGCCATTGACGAATACAATCGAATCAAAGGGGGACCAAGCTACGGAAAGGAAGGGGATCGCCTTGAAGCTCGTCTGGAAGAAGCAGGAGCTTACCTTGATGATCATCCCCGGCGCCAACCGTCGAACCGTTCGGCTCCAGCTTCCGCAAAGCAGCTTGTATGTGGTGCCGGGTACGCTGCTTTTGGTTGTGATCGGCTTTTTCGTCACGATTTTTGTCATGAATTCGCACTTCCACCATACGACGGACTCCATGCAATCTTCGTTCGACGGCCAAGAACGCCTGCTGGCCGATCAGATTACGCTCAAGGACAACGAACTCGAGCAGTTGCAGGGCGATTTGATCGACATGTCGCAGCAGGCCGCCGAATTTCGCGCCAAGCTGGAGGACATCAAGAAGCTGCAAAAAGTCGTGGAGCTGATGACCCACACGCAGGGGACAAGCAAAAGCAGCGCAGACCCGGCCATTCCGCCGGCTGCCGGTGTGGCCAAGGATGTCGGGGGCGCGGAGACAGCCGTCACGCCGGAGGAAGTCGCGCGAATGGTCAGCGAGACGAGACACGGACTCAGCGCCCTCGTTGCCGACGTGAACGATACGCTGGCCAGCCTGACCGACGCCGAGGCCAGATTGCAGGAAGCCGAGCGGCTACAGCGGATTACGCCGACGCTGTATCCGGCCGATTCGCGTACCGTGACGTCGGGCTTCGGCATTCGCCGCGACCCGTTCACGCAACGTCCGGCCATGCATGCCGGCATCGATTTCGACGGCGAGCTGAACGACCCGGTCTACGCCACGGCGGAAGGAACGGTCGTTGAGGCCGGCTTTGACAGCCTGCACGGCAATCACATCATCCTCGATCACACCCGCGGGCTGCAGACCGAATACATGCACATGACCAAGCTGCTGGTCAAAGCCGGTCAAGCCGTGGCCAAGGGCCAGCAAATCGGGCTGATCGGCTCGACGGGCCGCAGTACGGGGACTCATCTGCATTATGAGGTGCACCGGTACGGCGTCCAGATCGATCCCGCCCCCTTTCTCATTTCGGACAGAAAGGATGAACGCTAATGCTAGGTAATGCAAAACCCCGCCGCATCGACGCCCGCACGACCGACACCCTGATCGGCGAAAGCACAATTTTCGAAGGCAAAATCGTCTCGGAGGCCAGCTTGCGCGTCGAAGGACAGCTTGTCGGCGACATTGAATGCGCCGGAGACGTCACCATTGGCGAAAATGCCGTCTTGCAGTCCAACATTCACGGCCGTGACGTCATTATCGCCGGCAAGGTGCGCGGCAACGTGCATACGAAGGGCAAGCTGGTTGTCACCAGCTCCGGCCTGCTCGTCGGCAACATCGAGGTGCGCTCCTTTGTCATTGAAGAGGGTGGCGTTTTTCAAGGCATGAGCACGATGAGTCCGGCGGCGTCCGGCAACGAACGCGGCTCAGGCGCAGGTGGAGGCAAGGTTTACGAGGCGAAAGCTCACAAGCAGCAAAAAAGCGAGCAGCAGGCTGCCAGCGGCTAAGCCGCCCCCAAACAGACAGCAGTTCAAGACACCTTCCTTCACGGAGCATCGGGTCGTATCCGGCCGGCTTCGGGAGGAGGGTGTTTTTGTGTGGGCTGCCCTCCTTTCGCCGGTATCAATATGCTAACAAAAAATATTTTTGTTAGCATATTGATATGTATCATTAACTAATATTATTATATAAGTAAGCGCTTTCTTTACTAACGTTTGGATGATCCAAATTGAAATCCGATTTCACATGACAAAGGAGTGTACACGATGAACAAGATCTGGAGTCTTTTATTAACGTTCGCTCTCTTGGCTTCTTTGGCTCCCGCCGCATGGGCCCATACCGTCTCTCCAGCCAACGCCAACGCATCCCAGAAAACGAAGGATACCTTGAACTGGCTGGCCCATCTGCCCAATCGCGCCGATAACAAAGTCGTGTCCGGCTTTTTCGGCGGATACAGCAACAGCGGCTTTAGCACGACCCAGCTTGAATCGCTCAAATCGGCAACCGGCCAATATCCCGGCATCTTCGGCTGCGACTACGGCTCCGGCTGGGCGACAGCCAGCGATCCGACTACGCTGATCAACTACAACTGCAATTCAACGTTGAAGTCCTATGCAGCAAGCGGCGGTCTGGTCACCGTCAACGTCCATTATCCAAGCCCCGGCTATTCTACAGGCGGTAACCTGAACACCAAGCTGGGCAATTTCAGCGACCTGTTAAATACGAACACCGACACTGGAAAAAGATGGCGCGCTTACCTCGACAAAACCGCTGCCGGTCTGGCCGATCTGCAAAGCGCCGGCGTAACCGTTCTGTGGCGTCCGTTCCATGAAATGAACGGCGACTGGTTCTGGTGGGGCAATCAAGACGCCGCCACGTTCAAGAACGTCTGGATCAACATGTACAATTACTTCACGCAAACCAAAGGCCTGAACAACCTGATCTGGATTTACGCGCCGGACTTCAGCCGCGGCAACCGCACCGCCTACTATCCGGGCGGCAGCTATGTCGATATTGTCGGACTCGACGCCTACGACGACAATCCGGCCAATAACGTTACCGGCTACAGCGAGCTGACCGGACTCGGCAAACCGTTTGCTTTCGCAGAAATCGGTCCGGACTCGACAGGCTCCTTCGATTACACCAAATGGATCAATGCGATCAAAACGAAATTCCCGAATACCGTCTACTTCTACGCCTGGAATGACGGCTGGGCTCCGCAAAACAATTACAATGCCTCATCTCTGATGAACGATGCCTGGACCGTCAATCGCGGCGAAATCAATCTTGCTCAAATAACGGAATCGGGCGGCTCATCCGGAGGTTCTTCCGGCGGCTCAGCAACGACATTGTTCAATTTTGAGAACAGCACGCAAGGCTGGACAGGCAACAACGCGTCCGGCGGACCTTGGTCGGTTACCGAATGGGCGGCTAGCGGCTCGTATTCACTGAAAGCCGATATCAATCTTGGCGCAGCGACAAAAACGTATTACCTCTCCAACGCGTCCGCGCAAAATTTCAGCGGCAAAACGGCCCTGAAGGCCACCGTCAAAACCGCGACATGGGGCTCCTTCGGCAGCGGCATGACAGCCAAGCTGTATGTCAAAACCGGCAGCTCGTATCAATGGTATGACAGCGGCAGCGTCTCGATCAGCTCCTCGGCAGTCACGCTCAGCCTGCCGCTTTCGGGGATCGCAAATCTGGGAGATGTCCGCGAAGTCGGCGTACAGTTCCTTGGCGCTGCGAATGGCAGCGGCACCTCCAGTATCTATGTGGATAACGTTACGCTTCAATAAATAGCGTCCATGACAAAAGGCTCCGTTCCCTGATGTGGAAACGGAGCCTTTCTATATGAAGCCTGCGCGGCTGCGGCAAGCCGGACCGCTTTACGGCTTTTCGCTCTCCAGCTCCTGCAGCATGGACAAGTCGAAAAAGTCGCTTAAATTCAGCTCTTCCTTCTTCACACCCTTGATATAACGTGCGTCGATCGAAACCTTGGCCATTTGCTCCACGGCCTCGCGGCTGACGCTCGTCGTCAAATCGAGCCGGTTGATGGAAGCGCGGATCAGCGCTTTGTCCATCCCCTTGCCGCTCAGCTTTTTCAGCTGGCTGTTGATCAGATCGTACGCTTCATCGGGATGCGCATGAATAAAATCGATCGCTTGACGGTTCGCTTGGATCGCTCCCTTGACCAGCTCACGCTGACGCTCGATAAACGTGTCGCTGGCGACCATAATCACGGTCGGGTAATGGCCGTCATATGGCGGTATGCCCTGCCAGTCGACAACAATCCGGCCGAGTCCGGCCTTCTCCAGCTGCGTGCCCCACGGCTCGGGAACGAGCGTGGCATCCGCTTCCTTTTGCCGGAAGGAGATCAGCGTATCAGCCGGAGCGCGCACGATCAGGTGCGCTTCGCCCTGTTTTTTGCCGACGCCGATACCGGCCTGGGCCAGCAGCAGCCGCAGCGAAATTTCATTGGTGTTGCCCTTCGACGGAATGGCAATCGTTTTGTCCGCAAGATCCTTGACGCTGGCAATGCCGGCGTCGCTGCGGGCCACCAGTACCGCGCCGCCGTTATTGGAGCCGGAGACGATGCGGAAATTGCGGCTTTTCAAATAAAACGTCGTCGCCGGGCCGGGGCCGACAAAGCCGATATCGATGTCGCCCGTCGCCATAGCAATCGACAGATCCGAGCCGTTGTCGAACGCCGTCACTTCAATGTCCACATCATCGCCCCAGAGCTGCTGGAAGTAGCCTTTTTGCAGGGCGATGTAAGCGGCGGCGTGCGTCACATTTTTAAAAACGCCAAGACGTACCTTATGCGCTTTACTGCCTTCCGGCACGGCGCTGCCGCAAGCGGTCAAAAGCCCGCTGGCCAGCAGCATCAGCGCCAGCATCCATGCTATTTTTCTCATTCGTCGTTCTCCTGTCGTACCTTGATAGGCTCCGTTAGGATGGGCGCGCCTGGCACCGGGCATCGCCCGCCAAGCCGCTTTATTTCGCTTTCGAGCCGGCGAGACCGTAACGCTCCAGCACCTTGTCTTCCAGACGCTTGAAGCAGAAGTGGTCGGACAACGTGCCCAGCACTGCAATGATAATGACGATGCACAGCATCAGGGACGTGTCGCCGAGGTTGCGCCCCTCCTGCAGCAGCTGCCCCAGTCCCGTGCCCTTGGCGATCAGCTCGCCCGCAACGAGCGCCCGCCAGGCAAACGCCCAAGCGACGCGAACGCCGTTGATCAGATGCGGGAAGGCTGCGGGAATCATCACCTGCACGAACATCTTCAGCCCGTTGCCGGTGCCCATCGTCTGCGCGGCGCGCAAATAAATCGGCGGGATGTTCTTGATTCCCGTCCGGCTGGACAACGCCATTGTCCACGTCGCGCCCAGCGTCGTAATGAAAATAACCGCGGCTTCATTCAAGCCGAACCAGATAATCGCAAACGGCAGCCAAGCGATGCTCGGGATCGTCTGCAGAGCCACCACGACAAAGCCGATCGTATCGTCGAGCAGCTTAAAGCGCGCAAACAAAAAGCCGAGCGTCGTTCCCAGCGCAATGGAAATGATAAAGGACACAATCAGCCGGCGCATGCTGCTGAGCGAAGCCGCCAGCAAATCGCCGTGAACGAAGCCGTCGTAAAACGCCTGCAGCGTCTGCGTCACCGAAGGGAATTTCCAGCCCCAATCAAAAAGTCTAAATCCCGCCTCCCAAGCTATCAGCAGCAGTACCAGGAAAATCGTTCTTCTTAATGCTGTACTCATCGCCGGTCTCCTCTCTTACAACCTTCTCCAGCTCGTCGGCAAGCGCCGCCATGATGGAATTTTCCACATGATGCAGCACGGAATCCGCGCTGTCCCGCGGCCGGGCGGCTTTGACGGCGAATTCCTTTTTGATCTTGCCGGGACGGGTGGACATGACGACAACCCGATCGGAGAGGATGACGGCTTCGCGAATATTGTGGGTAATAAATAAAATCGTTTTGCGCGTGCGCATCCAGATTTCTTCCAGTTCCTTGTGCAAAATCAGGCGCGTCTGCTCATCGAGCGCAGCAAACGGCTCATCCATGAGCAGAATCTCCGGGTCCATCGCCAGCGCCCGGGCAATCGCCGCCCGCTGCCGCATGCCGCCGGACAGCTCATGGGGATAACGGTCGGCAAACCGGCTGAGATGCACGGATTTGATTTGCTCCATCGCCATTTCGTGGCGTTGCTTCTTGCCGATGCCCTTCTGCTTCAAGCCGAAGGCTACGTTATCGAGCACGGTCAGCCACGGGAACAGGCCGTGCTCCTGGAACACGACGACGCGGTCGGCTCCGGGTCCGTTGACCTTTTTACCGTTAATTTCAATGATGCCTTCGCTGTGGTCCTCAAGTCCCGCCACGAGATTCAGCACGGTCGATTTGCCGCAGCCCGAAGGACCGAGCAAGGAGACAAATTCGCCGCGGCCGATCGTCAAGGAAATGTCGTCAAGCGCTTTATAGCTGCCGCCGATGCGCTGCTCAAACGTTTTGCTGACCTGATGAATACGAATCAAGGACGCTCCTCCTCAAGCGGCAATGGGCTCAAGCCCTGCTCCGCTTATACCATACCAATTTTATCGGAATTAGTTTGTTTGTCAATCGTTATGTGGCTCCTATCTGAACGTCCGGTGAACATGTGGTCGGAGGGTCGATAGCGAGTTGGAACAGCGACAGCAGCCGCCTTTGTGATCGGATTTCACCTCATCTGATGCATCGATTCAAAAAATCCGGCTCAACAGCGCGTCGAAGCCGCTATCGACCGGAGGACATCGGCTGCTCACCCACCGAGTCGGCTAAAACAGCAGCTTCAGACCAGCCAGGCCCAGCCCGATCAAAAAGCCGCAAATCGCCCCGTTGACGCGAATCCATTGCAGGTCCTTGCCGACCCGATCCTCCATCATTTCAATCAGCTTGTCGTTATCGAGCTTGTCCAGGTTTTCCTTGACCAGTTGGCCGATTTTGCCGTGATTGTGCTCGACGTAATCGAGAATTTGCTCGCGCACCCAGCTTTCGCCGGCCTGCAGCCGCTCCTCGTTATCGCGCACAGAAGCCAACACCCGGCGCACGGCCGGCAGCGCATACCGCTCGGCAAACTCCGGGCTGTCGACGAACGCCTCGGCCTTATCCAGCAGCCGACGCAGCAGCGCCTCCAACTTCTCGTCAAGCGCCAGCATGTCCGGCAGCTTCTCCTTGAGTCGTTCCAGCTCGCTCAACAGCTGCGGCTGCTCGCCCAGCTTATCCAGCTCCTGGCGGATATACCCAAGCACTGCGGTACGGCGCGGATGACCGCTCGTGCGCAGCTGCTCTGTGTACGACAAAATAAAGTTTTGCAAAATCCCGCCGATTTTCTCCTCGCTGAGCATGCCGATGAACGCATTAACCGCGAACTGCATAAAGCCGCCCGCCTGCAGTCCCTCGAACGCCTTGATCGCCATGCCGCCAAGCTGATCGCGCGTCTCGCGCTTGAGCGCCCAGCCGTCTACCTTGTCCAGCACAAAATCAAACGCCTTGGCGTCATAAGCCTGCTCCTGCACCTGGGCGACAACGCCTTGGAGCAGCCTTTCGGTATCCAGCTCCTGCAAGCCGGAGCGCGCTGCTTCGGCCAGCCACGGGGCCAGCTGCTGCGGATCGACCGCCTTCAGCGCCTGCTTCGCAGCAAACACCAGCGCGCTGCGCACCGCCTGCGATTCCAGATGCGCTTCGGCCAGCTCCAGCGCCTTGGACAGAAACGGAATTTGCTCCAGCCGCATGCGAATGGTCGCTTTGGACAGCAGCTCATTTTCCACGGTATGGACGAGCGCGCGGGTGATTTTCTCCCGGTTGCGCGGCAGCAATGCCGTATGGGGAATCGGAATGCCGAGCGGATGACGGAACAGCGCGCTGACAGCAAACCAGTCGGCCAGCCCGCCAACGACACCCGCCTCAAAGCCGCCCTGCAGGAACGCGCCCCAGGCCGTTGCGGCTACAGGCAGCGTAGCGGCAAAGCCGACGCCCATTACGCCGAGCGATATGCCGGCAATATGTTTAGCTTCTTTTTTCATAAGCGCAGACACTCTTTCTCTCATTAGTTGAATTGCATCTCTTCTATTTTAACACAAATGTCGGCAATTTCAGTTCTCAACGCCGTCTATGTCGAATAAACATCGGGAAGAAGCGGAAAAAAGGGGGCGACCACGCTGTGATAGAGTGCTACATATCGCCTTGGCAGGAGCATTTGTTTTGGGTCAGCATTTCGCAGGATCACGCCATTTTTGTCGAGCAGGCGCTGGCACCGGGCGAAACGCCGCTGATTGAGACCGCGCGCGGGTACAAACGCGCCTTCGGCGAGCTGCTGGAACGCATACGCCATACCGATCCGGCGCTGCTGGAGACCAGTCCGGTCATGGTCGAGCTGTCGCAGGCGGTCTATCCGGTCATGCTCGGCTACTATCAGTTCGAGGGCGAGCTGCAGCGGCGGCGGATGAATAACGAGATCGTGCTGAGCCTGACGCCTTCTTTTTTTAACGGTACGGGATTGGAAAGCGAGGAATATTTGCGCATCCTAAGCTATTGGACGCGCGGCGTGCCTTACCCGCCGCTCACGCTGGTGCAGCTGATGGGGATGTGGCTGGAGGATCAGCTCGGCCATGCGGTTCTGCTCCGCGACCATCTGGACCCGGCCGAGATCCAATTGATTGTGCAATGCGACGCGTTCATCCGGCAGTTCGAGGGCTTTATTCTGCAAAATGAAGCGATCAAGCTGTTTCTGCACTACAATGCGCCGAATTTTCCCGCGCAGCGCAAATTTGCCAGACAGATCGCCCAGGTCGTCGCGGCATTCTATCGGTTTGTCGAAGGCGTCGTCGTTCAGTATAAAAACACCGAGCTGCTCAGCCGCCTGACGCTGCGCTTCCTTGAGCATCATTTGCCGGAGACGTGTTATTTCCTGAGCAAGCTGGCCTGCTTCAATATCGCCGTGCGCGAGATTGAGGATTGTCAGCTGTTGAAGCCGTCGTTTCCGTGGAACATCGGAATGAACGGCGTGGTGTGAGGAGTTAGGAACGGATGCCGGGACAAAAGACGGAGCGGGGCGCTGAAGAGGACGCTGGGCGTAGACTCGACGATCACGTTCCGATTGGCTGCGGAATGGTCCCGGCGCGCAGTAAAGGAGGGCCTACAGCTCGCCCTCCCACTCCCGCTCAAACTGCTGCAAATACAGCTCCATGAAACGATGCCGCCCGTCCGCCAGCGCGCGCGCCGCGTCCGTGTTCAGCAAATCGCGCAGCTTGAGCAGCTTCTCATGAAAATGATTGATCGCCGTGTCATTGCCGCTGCGATACTCCGCCTCCGTCATCCGCTCGCGCGGCGGCAGCGCCGGATCATGCATCGGGCGGCCCTGCCAGCCCGAATAGGCGAACGTGCGCGCAATGCCGATTGCGCCCAGCGCATCGAGCCGGTCGGCATCCTGCACGACGCGGCCCTCCGGCGTGCGCATCGGCGGCCGGTCGCCGCCCTTGAACGACATCGTGCCGATGATCTCCAGCACGTGTGCCGCAGCCGCATCGCCGGCTCCGCTCGCGGCCAGCCACTCGCGCAGCTCCAGCTCGGCAGCCGCCGGATCGGCGTGCAGCTTGTCGTCGGCAACGTCGTGCAGCCACGCGGCCAGCTCGCACACGAAGGCGTCGGCGCCCTCGGCAGCGGCCAGCCGCCGCGCGGTGGTCACGACGCGCCGCACGTGCCACCAGTCGTGGCCGCTGCTGTCGCCGGCCAGGCAGGCGCGCGCATACGCCTCGGCGGCAGCGAGCACGCCGCGCTGCGCGGCGCTCATCGGCGGCGCAGCGGCTGAGGCCGCAGCCGGGCGCTCCGCAGCGCAGCCGCTGCCTTCCGCTTCGCCGCGTTCCGCTCCGTCAGTGCTGCGTTCGGCTCGCTCGGGGGCCGTGAGCACGGCCTCTTCTCCGGCGCTGCGCCCGACTCTATCCGCAGCACATTGCTCCGCTCCCTCAGCCGCGCCGGCGCTCACAGCATGCCGGTCCGCGGCTGTGCCATCGTCCCCGCGGGCGGCTTTGCGCGTCAGCTCCTGCGGTTGTCCTCCGGACGAGCCGCTCATTTCTTTTTCTTCCGCTTTCCGCCATCGGCTTTGCCCTCACCTTTGCCCTCGGCCTTGCCGTCCGCCTTGCCCTCGCCCCTGCCCTCGGCCTTGCCTTCCGCCTTGCCCTCACCCTTGCCCTCGCCCCTGCCCTCGGCCTTGCCTTCCGCCTTGCCCTCGCCCCTGCCCTCGGCCTTGCCTTCCGCCTTGCTCTCGCCCTTGCCCTCCGCTTTGCCGTCCGCGCCCCTGGCTTCTGTATACTTCTGGATCAGCCGCTTGAAGTTTTTGCCATATTTGTCCTCCAGCTTAGGGCCCATATCCTTGTGCAGCTCGTACATCACCAGATCGTGGAAAAAGTTATTGAGCAAAAGCGCGGCCATCGCCGGATGCTCGGTCAGCATCGCCTTGGCCGGTTCGCCCCCGCCGCCGCGCGTGCCGATAATCGCCAGCCGCCGATCCAGCAGCAGCGTGAATTTCCGCCCGTGCTCCTGCCGCCACGACTCCTCACGGCCATGCGGCACGCATTCGATGCCGTCCAGCTCGGTCTCGCCAACGAGCGAGACCAACACGCGCGCTCCGCCCGCTTGCGCCAGCCGCAGCTCCGGAGCCAGCAGCCCGGCCTCCTCCGCCCACAAATCGCACAGCGCCTCCTCCCGCGTTTGGCGCAGCTCGGCCCGAATCCGCTCCAGCACCTTCTGGTCACCCTCCACGCTGAAATATTCCGTGCGCATAGCGTCGCGCTTGGGCAGATGCTCCTTCACGAACCGGATCGATGCCTGCAGCTCCGCCTCGACCCTGTCGCCGATCTCTTCAATCGGCACGCTCTGATAATGCGTCGGCTCGCCCTTGCTGGCCAGCGCTACGCCTTTTTCCACCAGCTTTTGCAGCGCGACATACACATTCGAACGCGATACGCCCAGCCGTTTGGCAATTTCGTACCCGGTCATCGCCCCCGTCTCCAAAAGCACATGCAGGCATTTGGCCTCCAGCTCGGTAAAACCGAGATTTTTCAAATGCAACACCACTTCTTCCATCGCCATTCCCCCTTCCGGCTCATGCCGCCCGTTTATACACTTTGAGCGTCCCGCTCCATGCCGAGCACTTCCGTCTCATACGCTTGAAAAGCATTTTCGATGCCACACACCACATCTTTGATCCGCAAATAGCCGCCAGCGAACGGCTTGGAATCCTTCAGCTCCTCCCACAAGCTGTGGTACGCGCACAGATCGTCCGTCAAGCAGACGACAAAATCCGTACAAGCCCCGCTGAACGCATCGGCATCAAAATACCGCACCTGCACCTTGCCCGCAGACCTCGCCACAGCAGCGTACATGCCGGCTGCATTCGCCCGCCGCTCCTCGCGCGACAACGCCAGCCAGGAGGCATCCACCTCCAGCAAAACCACAAAGCAAAACGTCATCGGAAAGCACCTCCTTATTAGTAGTTCTTTATAAGACTACTATAATTCCGGTTTCCATTTTTTGCAAACGTTTTTTTCTCTCGACACGTCGCTGTCAATTGCCAATCGCTCAGTTGTAACGCCACGGCCCCCGCACGTCGCCTTGGTCAAACCCCTGAATCGCGCTTTGCGTTCCCTTTCCTATCCGCCACAGCCCAAAACGCCCTTTGACGCAAAAATCCCCTCCTGCAAGATGGACTCCGCCACCCCTGCCGAAAGGGATTCCCGATACGTTTATTCCTCATCGATCAAATATTGATTCAAAATATCAACCAGCTCATGGACCGTCGTCGACGGATTTTGCATGCAGGGATCGTGCTTGCCATCGCGATGGAAATGAAATTTCCGCAGCTCCTTGGCCCAGCGAATCGCCAGATGCTGGTTTCCAAGCTCCGCCAGCAGCGCATAAATACCTGGGTCCGCCTTGCGGTATTCCTGACATAAATATTCGCTCAGCTTGTCTTTATATTGATCTCTGGACAACGCCGTATCGACAAAAGCAAAATGCAGCAAATACCACAGCTCAAACGCTTCATTCGTAAACGCGTAGCGAATTCGCTTGCGCTCGCACAGCGCGATCGCTTCATTAAACTGATCCTTGGAAAATGAATCGCGATCAAACACGCACCATACCTGCACATACGGCGTTCCCCGGTCCGCGGCCTGCTCCTGCAGCCTCACTGCTTCTTTAACGAGACTGAGCGTATTTTTCCCTTCCCCCTGAATATCCAGATCGATCACGTCGGTTTTGACCGGAAACGCCCGAAAATAATTCGGCTCCGTTTTTTCGCCCTCGCAGACGATCAGAAACCGTTCGCGCTTGGGCCGGCGATTGGCCCCGGAGCGGTCGTAGCCGTCTTCCTTTTGCCGCTTTCGCTTGTGATGCAAATCGTCCGTCCCCATAATCAGTACTCCTCCAAAAATCGATGCAGGTCGCCAATACGGGGAATACCGCCATATTTACCGAGCATGTAGTCCTTGCCGTAAGAGGCATCCTTACGGACCTTGCGGTCTTTTCTTTCCTGCGTTTCTTCTTCGTCCAGCTTGTAGTCGACGAGCGAATACAAATCGGTTGCGCCGTAACGGTCCTTTTCGGCAAACCATACTTGATCCCTGCGTAGCAGCTCCTTGGTCAGATTGGTCACATCGTGCGTAGCAAAAATCAACTGGGCATTTTTCGTATTCACATCGTAGGAGTGAAACATTTCAATGATTTTTCTTGTCAGCAAGGGGTGCAGCTTGGCATCAAATTCATCGACGACCAGCACGCCGCCCTCGGTCAGCTTCTCCAGAATCGGGCCGGCCATGCTCAAAAATTTCTTGGTGCCTTCCGATTCGCTGGCGTTCACATCAAAGATACTATGACCTACCGGCTGGTGATTGCCGTCAAATTTCGTGTGAGCGCTGACGAACATCTCTGCGGAAGACAACTGCTCCATCAGCTCTTTGGGAATTTCCATCCCCGTCGGCAGCCGCAGCTCGTCAACCTGCAGCTTCTCCATCTTCAATTCATCAATCGCAAAATCGGCAGCCTGAACAAAGCTGAGAATTTGACTGCGGTATTGAAGATTCTCCATCAATTTGAGCGTATACCCCATCGAATTATTCGAGGTGCCGGACAAAAAATTAAACTCGCGCATCCATTCCAGCAGGCTTGTCGCGATCGGACCGTTAAAATTCGCCACCACGGAAATAAACAGCGCGTTGCTGCGCGTTTTTCGCTCCATTCCCTTAGCTTCCTCGTAAAAAGGCGTGCGCGGCCGCACGGAAATGTCGTCGTTCTCGCGGACAAACAGCATCACTTCGCGATTTTTACTCAAATCCGGCCGGTAGAACAGCCACTCCTCATGGACGCGTTCCTTGTCGACCACAAAGCCATAGCGATACAAAACCTGATTCTGAATAAACACCATTTCAAAAAGGCTTGGCTTATGCTCCGTTTCCGTGCTCAGCCGGAAGGGCTCCACCTCCAGCTCTTCGCCTGCTTGCGAATCCTTCGAGGAATGAATCACCAGCCGTTTCATGCATGACATCGCCGCAAACAAATTACTTTTTCCACCGGCATTGGCGCCATACAGCACAGCGGATTTCAGCAGCCTGAACTTCCCCTGCCCAAACACATGCGTATCCTCGTGCTCGCTCACGGGGCCGGCCACCATGCTAAACGTCACTTTATCCTTGAAGGATAAAAAGTTTTCCGTACTGAATTGAAGGAACATGTATCAAGTCCATCCTTTATAACCGCCTATTTTAAAATCGAAATGTGGAACCTCTTAGTATAATTATAAGCCTCCGGATTAAAAAAATACAGTTTTGCGAGAAATTTTCTCACAAAACTGTACTTATTGCTGCGAAATCAGCGCTATAACCGAATCGCGCACAACCAGCTCATGCGCCAGCTCCGTCCGCAGCTCGCACGCTTCGCCGTCGAGCACCTTCAACAGCTTTTGCACCGCGCCATAGCCAATCCGAGCAATCGGCTGGCCCACCGTCGTCAGCGGCGGAATCGCCATCGACGCCATCCGGGTATTGTCGAAGCCAAGCACCGATACCTCAGCAGGTATCTTCACTCCGACTTCATGCAAATAGGACAGCGCGCCAAGCCCCATCTCGTCGCTCATGGCAAAAACCGCCGTCAGCTCGGGATAGCTGCGGTGCAGCCGCTTCATCGCCTCATAGCCGTGCTCGAACCGATAATCGCCGTACGCTACGCAGCGTTCGACATCCAGCTCCAGCCCGGCGTCGCGGAGCGCGCGGAGAAAGCCCTGCAGCCGCGGCAGCCCGGCTACCGTATCGGCAGGCCGGCCGCTGATCATCGCAATCCGCCGATGCCCTTGGCCAATCAGGTAGACCGCCCCGTCATACGCCGCCTGCTCGTCATTCACCTTGATCGAAGGAATGTCGTATTCCAGACTATGCGTTGCGGCCAGCACCAGCGGCAGCCCCGTGGCGCGCAGCAGCTCGTAATCCTCGGAGGATACCGGCTCACTCATGAAAATCAAGCCGTCTACCCGTTTTTCCGCCATGACCTGGAGCGAGTCTCCGAGCCGCTTTTTGTTTTTATCCGTATTGCTCAAAATGATGTTATGGCCCATCTCACGGGCCGCATCCTCCATGCCGCGAATCGCTTCGGCGTAATACGCGTTGGACACATCGGGCACAAGCACGCCGATCGTTTTCGTTTTTTTGAAAATCAGCCCGCGGGCCAGCGCATTGGGATGGTAGCGCAGCTGCTCGATCGCCTCCAGCACACGCTGCCGCTTCTCTGGGGCCACAATTTCCGGGCTGTTCATGACGCGGGAAATCGTACTGATCGAAACGTTCGCCAGCTTGGCTACATCCTTGATCGTCGTTTTCATGATTCACAATCCTAGCATTTAAAATGAAAGTCAGTCGTGCCGTACCGTCAGAATTGTCAAGTTTAGTAAAGTTATATCAATCATTCATCTGCATTCAGTCAAGTCTAGTCAACCACACCCTGCCTATACCGTCAAGGTTCCGGTTCGGCTTTTTTTAGGCGCTCCTGCGCGTCCTGCAAGCCGCCGTTGTCCCGATAAAGAAAAAACTGCCCAATGCTGGACAGTTCGGTAAGATAACAAATTCTGCGATGTCGGTTACCGTGAGCTCTTACTGGCTGACAAGCCGCGGAACGCTTGAACGATATCGGCCAAATCCTCCTGCTCCGCCAGCAGCATGGAATGGTGAAACACAATGCCGCATGCATGCGCCTCGTCGCAATGCGGCAGCTCCAGCTCGCCGGTTTGCAGCGCTTCGCGATAAAACGGCTCCAGCTCATGCACGCGCGGATGCGGCGCATACAGCGGATTTCGGTGCAGCGGAATGTATGGCGGATGGAGCATGAAATCCTCCATTTGCAGCAGCACCTTCAGTTGGGCAATCGCTTCCCCCGCGCTTTTGCCAAAACGGTCGGCATCGATCCGCACGACGTAGCCGTAGTACGTCTGCCGCTCGACACCCTCCCGGCGGCGCATCGTCAGCACGCCGGGAATGCTCCCGAGCTGCTCGTCCAGCCAGCGCGCGTTCCGTTCGCGCTTGAGATTCTGCGCGTCCAGCTTGCCGAGCTGGTCGAGCAGAATCGCCGCCTGGAACTCGGAGATGCAGCGATTCGTGGCGAAGCGCGAGCGCCCCGTCACGAGCTGCATCGCGCCAACAGGCGTCGCTTGCGGATCAAGCAGCGTGCGCGCGTTCCACGCCGACTGCTCGATCCGCTCCTTGAGCGTGGCGTCGTCGGTGAGCGCCGCGCCCCCTTCGCCGCAGGTCAGCACCTTGCCCTGCTGCATCGAAAACACGCCGATATGCCCCAGCGTTCCGGCATATCGGCCCTTATACACCGAGCCGTGGCTATGCGCGGTGTCTTCTACCACCGATAGCCCGTATTCGCCGGCAATCGCCATAATGGCGTCCATGTCGGCCATGCAGCCGTACATGTGCACGGGAATGATCGCCTTCGTGCGGGCGCTCAGCTTCTGCCGGATACTGTCCGGGCTGATGCAGAACGTATCCGGCTCGATATCGGCAATGACCGGAATCGCATTGACGGACAACACCGCAATCGCCGGGGCCACCCACGTGAAGCCCGGCACAATCACCTCGTCGCCGTAGCCGATGTCCAGCGCCTCCAGCGCCGCAATCAGCGCCGACGTGCCGTGGTCCAGCGTCACGCAATGCGCAGCGCCGTTATAATCGGCGAAAGCGCGGGCGAAGCGCTGCTCCATCGTCGCCTGGCCCATGAACGGGCCGCTGATCGCCCATCTGCCGCTGTCGAGCACCTCTTGCAGCTTGGCCAGCGTTCCTTGATCGGCTTCCGGCCAGCGGGGCCATGTTCGGATCGTTTTCATGTTCCCATCACCGCACTTTTCGTAGCGACTAGCTGCTCTTCGATGACTTCCAGAATCAGCTTGTTGTCGACCAGCGTCACATATGCTTCGCCGTCGCGCGCCAGCTCCCCGAGTCCGCTCAGCAGTATGAGCGCGGTTTTGCCCGACTCGGCTTGACGGTAGCCGCGTTTATTGTCTTTTTTCATATACGCCTCAATGCCCGGAAGCAGCTCGGCCGACGGCCGAATATCGACACCGATCGCGTCAATCAGACGGTCGTGCTGCTCGACCTCGGCGGGTGCGAGCAGGCCGATGCGGCGGGCAATTCGCGCTGCGCAGCGCATGCCGAACGCCACGCATTCGCCATGTACGAATTCGCCGTCGCTAACCAGCTCCAGGGCATGGCCGATCGTATGGCCGTATTCCAGCACGAGCGCTTCCTTTTTCTCATAAGGATCGTCGCGCATGACCGCCGTTTTGGCATCGATGCAGAAATCGATAAACGTCTGCAGCTCCTCGGCCGAATAGACATTGTCAGTACGCAGCAGCGGCTGCAGCGCCGGAATATGCCCCGGCTTGATCGTCAGCAGGTTCTTCACCAGCTCGCACATGCCCGCCCGCACCTCGCGCGCCGGCAGCGCTTCAAGGAAGCTTAGTTCGACGCAGACGAGCTGCGGCGTATAATAGAAGCCGGCAAGATTTTTGCCCGCTTGCAGATTCACCGCTTGCTTGAGCGACAGCACCGAATCGGAAGCCGCCATCAGCGTCGTCGGAATGTGCAGCAGCGGCAGCCCGCGGAACAGCAGGCCGGCGACAATCCCGGCCACATTGCCGGTCACGCCTCCGCCCAAAGCGACAATCGCCGTGCGCCGGTCCGCTCCCAGCGCAATCGTCTGCTCGGCCAGCTCCTGCACCGTCGTCAGATTTTTGCAGCTCTCGCCTGGCGCAAACCGCAGCACATCGGCAGGGGCCACAGCAGCGAATACCGCCTTCGTTCGCGCCACGATCCAGTCGGGAATGCCGGTATCGGCAATCAGGACAAAGCGGTCATACGGCTTGTCCGCGAGCCAGCCCGGCAGCGCGTCCAAGCTGCCCTCCCCGGAAACAAAATCATAGGCAAACGGTCCGAATTGCAC
Source organism: Paenibacillus athensensis (assembly GCF_004514475.2). Classification (GTDB taxonomy): domain Bacteria; phylum Bacillota; class Bacilli; order Paenibacillales; family NBRC-103111; genus Paenibacillus_AL; species Paenibacillus_AL athensensis. The sequence goes on from NZ_MYFO02000005.1 coordinate 352,328, forward strand.
CTTTCTGGATTTCATCATCCATCTCCTTTGCTTGTCCGTTTTTCGAGCGTTCGTCCCTCTAGCGTCCATGAGGCGCAGGCTGCGGCTCTGAATGCTGCTGCGCTTGCTCAGCCAGCCGAATCTCAAGCTCCGCTCCGACCTGCTCCAGCACGGTTGCCTCCAGGGAAATCAGCTTTTCATACTCCTCCAGCAGCCGCTCGTATTCCGCAGCCGAACGGCGGCCGACCGTCATCGGAACCATCATATTCACCAAATCCCAACGGGCAACCAGCGACTGCAGCGCCTCCAGCGCGTCCGGCTTCAGCCCGGCCTGTCCGGCCCACTCGGCGAATTGCTGACGGCTTTTGGTAATCAGGATTTGATGCCCCATAATTTTATAGATCTCGTCATGCAGATTCATCCCCGGCGCAGGCTCCAGATACAGCTCCTGCATCCGTGCAGCAAACGCCCGGCCAACCCGCAAGCTGATCTGCGGATCATAAGCGCGGATTGCAGCCAGCGCCAGCGCCGGCAAATGATCGCGGTCCAAAGCGGCTTGCGCCTCTTGCGGATCAGCGACGGGAATGACCAAAAACGGCGTAAAACGCCCCTGCTGCCGGTAATTAAATGCCGTGTCGATCATTTGACCAAGATAGCTGTCTTCCACCTTGTACAATTCCCCGTGATACTGGTCGTACATGACGAAACGATCCTCGGCCCAGTCCACGATCAGTTGGAAGTTCCAGTAATCGTTATCGAAATTCGTCGGGTCCAGCACCGAATAACGCAAATTAATCGCGGCCGGCAGCACTCCCTGCTCCCGCACGAAGCGTTTGGCGAACGCCACCGCGCCCTCCCGGCCGTCCATAGCCGGAAACGCCATGTCCGTTCCGATTCGCGTCAGAAATTGCCGCGCCGCCCCTTCGGGATGCAAGCCGACCAGCTTGCCGTCGAAATGACCGAGCTCAAAATAATTCGGTGCCATAAACACCGCTTCCGGCGCAAAACGCAGCCCGTGCACGTCGGCCAGCGTGTTATAGACACTTGCCAGCACGCAATTGAAGGCCGGCTTCAAGGTCTCTTTGCTCATCGGGCTCCTTCTCCTTCCAGCGCCGCGTTCCGCGCGGATAAGCTGCGCAGCAGCGTGTTTTCATTATTGATCAGCTGCGTATAAGCCAGCTCCAGACGGTCGAACTCGTCAGCCGTGCGGCGCGCCAAGGCCATGCCAAGCTGGTGGCGGTACGTTTCCCACAGCTCGCGCAGCTGCTGCACAGGCTGCACATCGGCCCAGCCCGCTTCCTCCAGCGCCGTCTGGAACATATCCCGACATTTGATGATGACATGATGATAGTTCATCAGCCGGTACATCTCGGTTTCATTCGGACGGCTTCCCGTGTAGCGGTGCAGCCCGCGGATAAACGAAACGCCGGCCTGCAGATTGTCCTCCAGCGGATAGTCGGCGGCAAATGCCGCCAGCTCCGCCCCGCTTCGCCGCTTGCTCTGCGCCTTGCGCCGCACCTCGGCTTCCGGCTCGATGCAATCGGCCAGCAAATACGGCGTAAACTTGCCCTCAAAGCGATAATTGAACGGCGTATCGATCGCCAGTCCCAGCTGCTGCTCGGGCATGAAATAATATTCATTTTCGAATTGGTCGAACATCCGAAAGCCGCCGGGCTCACGCGCAACAATCAGATGGAAATGCCAATAATCGTTATCGAACGGCAGCGGGTCCAGAATATCGTAGCGCAAATTGATGCTTACCGGCAGCACGCCGCGATGGGCCAAATGCCAATCGATATAAGCAAAAGCTTCCGGCAAGCCGGCAAATGGCGGATAGACGAAGCCTGCACCCACGTCATGCAAAAATTCCAGCGACACCTCCTCCGGCGACACGGTCATCAAGCAGCCGTCGGCGTGAATGACCTTGAAATAGGAGCGATTGAAGCTAACCGAACCGACATCGGCGGGAATGCCGTGTATCGTTTCGAGGTAATTGCAGACGGTCGCGATGACGCAGTTGAAGCCTCCCTTGAGCGGCGGCGTGTTCATACGGGCAGCTCCCTCCTTCCGGCGAAAATCCGCTCCATCAGCGCGAGCACGGCACGAGCCCCGCCGCGTCCCTGAAGATCGTCCAGCAGCGCCTTGCGGCGCGGTTCACCCTCCGTGGCGTGAAAACGGGCGATCGTCTCGCGGGCCAGCCGCTCAATCGTCTCCGGCGTCAGATCGGCTTCGCCGCCAACCGTTGCGAAGCCCGCTTCGGCCATCCGGGCCGCATTGTAGCTGCGCTCGAACATATCGGGAAACAGCAGGCACGGCACATTATGGCTTAACGCCGACATCAGCATGTTATGCGAAGCCGGAAAAATCGCCAGCTGCGCCTTCGCCATCACCGCTTCGCCCGGCACAAACCGCTCGAAGCGAATCCGTTCGCTCTGCGTCGGCAGCTCCAGCGAATCGGCAATTTCATTAAACTTACCCAATGCGAAAATGACCCGGAAGCCCGTCGCCTCAAGTCCCCGGTACAGCGCTTCGAACGCTTCCTTCGTGTTGATGCCGATCGGCAGCGAGGACAAATAGACGTAGACCGTCGGTGTGCCCTCCGGCTCCTTGCACCAGGCGTCGAGCCAGCTCGGCGTCTCGGCGAACAGCCCCTTGGGAGCGATCTGACCGACATAATGAACGCCGGTTCCGTTCGGGCCGGTTATGCCGCTCAGCTCCGCCTGTTTGCCTTGACCGGCCAACTGCGGCCGACCTGCTGGCTCGGACAATCCCACCGGACCAGCGGGACTGGCCTGACCGGACATTTCCACCGGACCAGCGGGACTGGCTTGACCGGACATCCCCGCCGGATCAGCGGGACTGGCCTGACCGGACAATCCCACCGGGCTGGCTGGACTGGCTTGACCGGACGTCCCCACCTGGCTGGCTGGACTGGCTTGACCGGACGTCCCTACCGGGCTGGCGGGATTAGCTTGACCGGACATCCCCACCGGGCCGGCCAGATCGGCATGCTTAGCCAGCTCGGCCAGCTCCGCCAGCTCCGGCTCCAGCAGCGGGCTCGTTGGCGCAACGCGCGCCTGGCTGCGGTCAAACAACAGCTCGCCCAGATGGCCGACCGGCGGCAAGCCGTAGCTCGTCAGCACGCGATTCCATGCGCTGCGCATGCGGCGCAACACCAGATTGCGTTGCGGCAACTCTTTTTCCACCTGCTTGTTAAAATCCGGATGCAGCGGCCACGTCACGAGCGAAACAACCTCAACCTGCTCCAGCGCTGCAGAAGCGCCAATCGTGTACTGCTCGTCGTTCCAGATCAGATCGGGACGGAATTCGCGAATCACCTCGCGCTCCCGCTCAATGGTCTCACGAATCGGCTTGTCGTCCCCGTAGCCGGAGACATACATGACGTCTTCATACGTATGAAAGCCGAAAAACAACTGCGTCTCGCTAATAAAATCCGGCTTCGGCGTCGTCGCGTAACAGGTTACGCCGGCAGGAGCCCATTCGTGGTACGAAGCGGGCGCGAGAAACGCAACCTCATGTCCGGCCGCCAAAGCTTGCTCGGCGACGGCAATCGAGCGCACCGCATGGCCAAGCGTTTCCGTCCAGCTGCTGGCAGCGAGCAAAATTCTCATCACGCGCCCTCCTTTGGCGAAAACACGACCAATTCCTCGATCTTGACCACCGTTTTACCGTTTACCGACGCTTCGGCCCGGCCTTTCGTAAACGGTCCTTTGCAAACCGTAATCTCAAAATACAAATCCAGACGATCTCCCGGCACGACCGGCGCGGAGAACTTGATCTCCTTGATCGATGCGATCATCCCTTTGCGGGGACCGCCGTCCCCGATCTCGGCAGGTGCGCCCGCAAACGCCCCCAGCTGCGCCAGCGCCTCCACAATCAGCACCCCGGGCATGATCGGATCGCCGGGAAAATGTCCGGTGAAAAACCATTCGTTATGGCTGACGTGCTTATAGCCCTTCGCCCACTGTCCCGGCTCGCGTTCCGTCACCCGGTCGACCAGCAGAAACGGATACCGATGCGGAAGCACGGAAAATATGTCGGTCATGATGCCGTCGCTCCTCCTTTTTTCACAAGCTGTTCATTCAGAAAACCGATCTCCTCGCGGAAATGGCGGACGGACGGCAGGCCGAACCATTCCAATGTTACCGCCCCGTCATAGCCGCGTTCCTGCAGCAGCGCCACCACAGGCTCCACATCGACGACGCCCTCCGCCAGCGGCGCCAAATCGCTGTACACACCCATTGGATGATAAACATTGGCCATCGCGAACTGCTCGGTGACGTTCATCGCATTTTTCAAATGGACATGCTTGACGTGCGGGAACCAGCGCTGCAAGCATTCCAGCGGTACGCCGAACTCCCAGACGTGAAACACGTCAAAGTTGAGGCCGATCTGCCGCCAGCGGTTGGAGGCAATCGCCTGTACGAAGCGGTCAACCGCTTCGGCGCGGTCGAGCAGCGTCCCCGGATGCGTTTCGAACGCAATCTGCACGCCGTACTCCTGCGCGAGCGTTTCGCTTTGACCGAGACGCTCCAACCAGCGCCGCCACGTCTGTTCATCCGCTTCCGCGCTGGACATCGTCCCGGTGAACAGCCGCAGTACCGGCACGCCCAGCTTGCGGCAATGGTTCAGCTTAACGCCAAGGTCGCGAGCCCATTTGTCCGCACTGATCGTAAAATCGGTGCCGTTCAAATACGCGCTCAGCACGTGCACCGGCAAGGCTCCAGCCGCCGGTTCCGCCGCTTGACGGTAAATCTCCGCTTCATGCCGCAGAAGATGCGGCTCCCACAGCTCGATGCCTTGGAATCCGCTCTGGGCGGCCAGCTCCAGCAGCTCCGTATACGAAAGCAAATGATAGCGAAACGACACCGTCGTCATCGTCCATTTCATAGCTGGACCTCTTTCGCCAGCCCGTCGACAAACTCGTACACCGTGCGGATCGTGCGAAAATGCTGCAAATCGACTACGCGGTAATCGATGCTGATCCTGTACAGCTCCTCCAGCTCCGAGATGAGCCACATGAGCGACATCGAATCCAGATTCAGCTCCTCGTCAACGCCCAGCTCCTGATCGAGCGAGACGAACAAGCTGGATTCCAGCACTTTTCGCTTAATATCATCGATGTGAACCATGCAAACACTCCTTTATCAGTTCCCCCTTATTGATCTTGCCTGCCGGAGAGACGGGAATCTGCTCAAGCGCCCGGAATCTCCGGGGCACCTTGTAGTCGGCCATCCGCTCGCGCAGCCATTGTCCCAGCTCGGAGAATTCGCCCGGCCGTTCCGGCTCCCGCCAAACGACGAACGCTTCCAGCACCGAACCGGCTACAGCATGCTCGTAAGCGACAACGCAGCTTTCCTTCACCAGCGGATGGTTGTTCAGCTCCCCCTCCACCTCCTTCAAATTGACCTTCAAGCCGCCGATGCTCACCTGATCGTTGCTGCGGCCCTGAATATATAAATAACCGTCTTCATCCAGACGAACGATGTCCTGTGTAAGCAGGGTCCCGGAAGGGCCAGTGCCAGTATCAATGCCGAAGGGGCCAGTTCCAGTGCCTGCTCCTGTCTCAACGCCAGCACCTTCGCACCAGTTTAACTGCTCAGTCGCATAGGGCGACTGCGGCAAACTGATCGCAAGTTGATTGTCCTCCAGACGCGCTGCGGCGATGTGCGGCGCTATGCGTCCCACGCTGCCGGGACGGCTGCCGGCAAAATCGACGGCGATATAGCCGACCTCGCTCATGCCATACTGCTGGCCAAGCGGCAAGCCGATCGTCTCGCTGTATTTGGCCGTCAGCTCGGCCGGCAACGGTCCTCCTGACGATAGCAGCAGCGGCTTCGCCGAAAGCGTCGGCTTGCTGCGCTCCAGCTCGCGGGCCAGCAGCTGGTAGTGGAACGCAACGCCGTACACGTGCGTGACCGCTTCGTGTTCCATCAAAGCGACGAGCTGCTGCGGCTTAGGGTCTTCGGCATACAACACGAGCCCGCCCTGGCGCAGCGTCGCCGCCGTTGCCGACAGCATGCCGAACGAATGGCTGACCGGCACGAGACACAGCACTCGGCTGTCCGCGCCCGGCGCCCCGTCCTCCAGCTGATAATGCGCCCATTCCCGCTCCAGCGAAGCGAAGGTGCGCACGATCATCTTGGGCAGGCCGGTCGAGCCGGAGCTGAACAGCACCAGCGCCGGCTGCGCCGTCACAGCGCCCTGTGCGGGCCGATCCGGCGACGTTCCGGCTGCGGGCCCCGCAGCGCCGGCCATAGCGCCGGTTGCCGCTGAGGCGCGCTCGTTCAGCGCCGGCACGTCGCCGCCCGCTGCCGCCACGTCGGCGTCAACAGCCGCGGTCTCCGCAGCCGCCGACGCCTCGCGCCGGAACGCCGCGTAGTCCGCGGTTGCCGGCGCCCAAGCAGCGACGCGATCCGCCACCTCGTGGCGGAACAGCGCCAGCAGCCCGCCGGCCGGCGGCTCCGCCGCTTGCACGAGCGTGTCCGGCGCAAACGCCGCCAGCCGCAGCTCCTTCTCGCTCGCTGTCAAACGCTGGTCGAGAACCAGGACGCACACTTCCAGCGTCCAAGCCGCCAGCGCCCATTCCAGCAGCGTAAACGAATCCGGCAGGTCGATGGCCAGCCGGGAAGCCCCGGCCGCTTCGCGCTCCAGCCGGCTGCGCTTCTCCGCGACCCGTCCGGCCAGCTCGCCATAGCTGACCGTGACGCCGCCGCAGCGCAGCGCCGGGCGCTCGGGTTGTCGGTTGTCGATGATCATCGCCATCGTCCTACCTCAACCCGCTCGCCATGCCGTGGTACGCCGGCTTGTCCCGCCCATCGGCGGCTCCGCCGTCCATCCAGGCCGCGAACGCTTCCAGCGTCATCAGCGGCTCGCAGCCGCGCCCGGCTGCCAAAGCTGCCGGCTCCAGTACGGCCGTGACCACACCGCCGCCGAAGCTGGCCCCCTCGCGGCCGCCGAACTGCTCAACCCACGCCTGAGCGCGCCATGAAGGCACGTCGCAGAACGTCACGGCCACAGCGTCGGCATCGCCGTCGATCAGCCAGTCGGCAGCTTGCTGCAGCGCCAGCTTGACGCCGTTGCGGCTTCCGCCGAGGCAAGTCATCGGCCCGTGAATATTCAGCTCCTTGGCGAGAAAGCCGATGATCGCGCTCGGCACCGACTGCGGGAACATGATCGGGCTGATCTTTTTGCCATTGATCATATCGGTCCATGTCTCCTGCTGCGTCACGGCATCGGTAAACATGCTGGCCAGCATGATGCCCCGGCGGTCGGTCGGCAGCGATTCGCGCGTCAAAGCCGCCTGCTCGGCCGCCATCTTCACGCTGTGATAGATCAGCGGATTAAACGGCGAACGCACAAACCCTCTCACATTCGGAGCAGGCTCCCCCGCACCCTGCTGGTGAAGTCCTGTTACCACGATTTGCCCAACCTCCGTCATTACGCCTCCTCCCTTCTGAACAGCAGCGTGCAGTTATTGCCGCCAAACGCGCTGGAATTGGACATGACCGTGCGCAGCCGCTGACGTCGCGCCCCGTCTACCACATAATCCAGATCAAGCTCGTCCTCCGGTCCCAAATAGTTGGCCGTTGGCGGTATCGTTTGCTCCAGCAGCGCCAAAATGCTGATCACCGCTTCCACGCCGCCCGTCGCTTCGAGCATATGGCCGGTTACCGATTTCGTCGAGCTGATCGGCACCACACTCGCATGATCACCAAATACCTGCTTATACGCCTTCGTTTCACTTCGGTCGTTGAGCGGCGTACCCGTACCGTGCGCATTGATATAGTCGATCTCTTCGATCGCGCAGCCCGACTTGCGCAACGCCATGCGCATCGAGCGCGCCAGCCCGTTACCGTTCGGCTCCGGCTGCGAGACGTGAAACCCGTCGGAGCTGACGCCCCAGCCGAGCATCTCGGCCAGCACCGTCGCCCCGCGGCGTTCCGCGCTTTCCAACGACTCCAGCACAAGTATCGCCGCTCCGTCGCCAATCAAAAGACCCGTGCGGCCCTCCGAGAACGGCCGGACCACATCGTCGGCCATCGCCCGGCTTGAATCGAAGTTGAAAAACACCTGCGGATGCAGCACGTTCAACCCGCCAACCAGCGCGCAATCCACACGTCCCTTGCTGATTTGGTCAAACCCGTAGCCGATGGCATTAGCCGAAGCAATACAGGCGTTCGTAAACGCCAGCTGCGGTCCTTCGGAACCGATATATTCGGCGATAGCCTCCGCATGCGCAAACGGATTGGCATCATGAATCGGCAGCATCTCTCCGTCCGCCGTAGCGAACGTCTTACGGCTCGCCGTCGCCTCGGCAGCAGCCGTGCCGTCCGCCGGACTCGTCTGCAGCACGGGCTGGAACTGCTCGTAGAACTCGCGCAGAATGGCCCCTTCGCCAAGATTCCCGACAGCCACCGCCGCCTGCCGCAGCACCTCAGCATCCCGCGTTACATCGAGTCCGGCCATCGCCAGCGCCTGCTCCGTGCAGTACTTGGCAAATGACCGATACGATCGCGGACTGACCGGCGCTTCTCCTCCCCGCTTGGCCACCGCCGTCGACGTGTCAAAGCTGCTGATCGGTTTAAAGCCGTGAATGCCTTGGAACGCGTTTTCTTTAATGACCTCTGGGCCGTATCCGAATGGCGTAATGACGCCAAAGCCCGTTACGACAACCCGTTTACTCATGTCCGACCGTCTGCCCCGTCAAATAGGCGCACAGCTCGGCGACGTTCATCTTGCCAATTTTCTCGATATCCGCATCCGGCACCTTGAGTCCGTATTTCTCCTCCAGATTGACGATCAGCTCGAACATGGAAATCGAATCGAGATTGTAAGCCGCTTCCACCGCCGCCGTTTCATCGATCTCGCCCGGCGCGTCCATATTCATCTTCTCCGTGCACACCTGCACAATAAATTGTTTAAGCTCCTGAATCTTCTCCATCTTCATTAATCTCCTCTCATGATTTGGATGTTGTTGAAAAGCTTTTCAAACCTGGTTGTCATCCTTCCCGACCGGAGCCCGTCTTGCTCACTGAAGCTGAAAAGCTTTTCAAAAAACGATTTCGCATATAGCATACACGAAAAACCGTAGCGCTTCCAGCAGCTCCCGGGCCAGCCTCTCTCTCCCAATCTAGGAAACTATTTTTCGAAGTCATTTTACCATTCATTTCCGCATAATTCAACAAATTATTAGAATTATCGAGTCATCGTCCAAAATCAAAAAAATTCGGCAAAATCCCCTTTAAATAGACAAAATACCAAGGTATCTGGATGTAGCCAAACGATAATTTGTTGATTATTAAAAATCGAGATTGCTTTTAATTTGCGGAATGTTGCAAAAAAACGCACAAAATGCGCAAGAAGGTTTGCGCGCTATTTTTTATTTTTAGCTGTATGATAAATTGTGGATAAGTTTTTATTAGGTAAGGAGTTGTGACAACATGATCAGAATCAAAATAATATCAATTTTGGCTGTAGCGAGTAGCGTAATTGTTTTTGTATTTGCGCTTAATTGCTCCTTGTACGGTACGCCTCGGGAAAAAGAGGAATTTCAAAATAGAGTAAGCACGTTTCTTAAACAAAAGTACCCTGAAATAAATATCACTACAAATTCTGTCAGCTATAGCTTTAAAGAGATGAACTATTATTCAACTGTTACTACCGGATCTGGACTTACTATTCATACAACCACTTACAATGATGTTTTGGAGGATGACTACTATGTTGCTCTCTGGGAACAACGATTGACTGACAACTTTCAAGACTATCTTCAACGGAACTCACTCCTGACCCCAAACGTTCGGGTAACAATCAACGCTAGCAACAAGGAAATGGAGAAATACAAAAATTATACTTCTTATAGCGAATTTAGTAAGGAAATTTCTGATAAAACTACAGCATACCTTAGCTTCGTTCAGCCACTAGAAACGAATGGGGCAATTCTACAACAGTGTTCTCAAGTTATACAGTGGATTAAAATGGAAAATTATAATCTTAATTTAACGTTTGTATTCGGGGATAACACGGTTCGTGGCATTTCCAATGCTGATATGTCAAGCATTGCTACTTTACAAGATGTGAAAGAACAGCTTGTAAAGTAAAAAAGAGCGAGCATGTACAGTTCCATGCACGGCAGGGCGTGCCGGCGGCTTGCCGATCTCGATTGAACAAGGCTGCGGCACGTGGCGCACAAAAAAAACCAGCCGCCGAATGATGTTCGGTGACTGGTTTTTTAATGCTATATTTTTCAAGCTCACATCACTCGTTAATCAAATCCGCCTCAATCAACAAACGGCGAACCATCACAGCCGTCTGCGCCCGCGTAATTTGCTGGGCCGGGGACAGCTTGCCGTCTGCGCCTTGCACAATGCCGAGCTTGATCGTCGAAGCCACTGCGGCTTGCGCCCAGCCGCCTACGCTCGCACTATCGCTGAAGCCGCTCAACAGAGCGGCCCGCTCGTCGGCAGACGCCTGCTCAAGCTGCGCCAGACCGGCAGCGCGATTGATCATCACCATCGCCTCGGCGCGCGTAATCGAAGCATTCGGCTGGAACGTGCCGTCCTCGTAGCCGTTAATCAATCCGTACGACGCCGCTGCCGTGACGGAAGAACGGAACCAGTCTCCGGTCCCTACGTCGCTGAAGCTTACCTGCGTGCCAGCTTTGTCGCTGTGCAAACCAAGCGCGCGCAGCAGAATCGCCGTAAACTCGGCGCGGGTAATCGTCCGTTCCGGCGCAAACGTATCGTCAGTCGCCCCTTGAAGGATCAGCCGCGAAGCCAGATCGTTCACCTCGCGCTTCGCCCAGTGCTGCTCAACGTCCGCGAACGTCTTGGGATGCCAGACGACGGCGTAGGTGCTGTTGGTCAAGCTTTTGATTTGCGCGTAATATCGGCCGTCCTTCTGCGTGATTTTCGTCGGCACGTGAACAAGATTGCCGCTTTCGTCCGCTACGACGCCGGTTGTGATTTGCGACGGGTCCACCCCGTCGGGAATGGCGATTTCCCGTTCCACGTAGCTGTTGAACTGGCTGACCTCCACTTTTTTATCCCCATAGCTGGCCTGCAATTCAAAATCGACCGGCGACGCGACCACGCTCATGCTGCCGCCCTTGGCCGAAGCCTGCACCTGCTGCGCCTTATCTGCCGATGCTTCGGAGATCGTGATACTGACCTTGATGTCCTGCAACGCCACTTCCTTGCCGATTTGGCCGGATACGTCGTCGATTTTGATTTGCGCTGCGGGCAGCGTATAGCTGGCCCGAGCCGTCTGAATCGCCAGCACCGCTTCCTGGCCTTCCATCGTTTTGACAAGTTGGCCGTTCAATTCGCCGACAACCACGTCGCTTTCGTCGCTAAACGGCAGCAGGAGCGTTTTCAGCTTGTTCTGATTCAACTGCTCGATCACCTTGTCCGTATCGACCTTTAACGTCGTGACGGTTTTGTTATCTTTCTTGACGGTTGTGCTCGTCGCCGAATTTTCCTGCTCCTTGCCGTTGACGACGACCTTAACCTTCTTCTCCTCGGTCCCGGTGATCAGCGGCGCGCTGGATGGCTGCATCACCGCCACCTTGCCGGGCGTCAGCGCAACCGACAGCGCGTGCATATCGCCGTCCGTGAACGTCAGACTCTCGGGATCGGACGTATTGATCGACAAATCCTTGCTGCCCGGCTTTGTCGCGCTTTTGGCCTGGATCTGGAGACGGAACAGCTGCTGCGTGTTGGCAATCAGATGATCGCCGCCTGAGGAGTCCACCCAAATGACGCGTACCCAGCCGTTCGTATTGTCCACATACGATTTGAAGCACCCTTGGGGCGACGTTGCGCAAGCCGTATCGTCCTCGACGCCATAGGTCGGCTTGACAGCCACAACCTGCAATGCCGTTGGATCAAAATCCACCTGCATATTGTACGATCCGACCGGCGTCGCAGGCTGCTGCAGCGTCACCGGGACGTAGGTCGCCTGGCCTGTCGTGACCGTCACGTTGCCAATCGTCACCTGAATGCCCGGCATCGGCGTGGCCCATGCCGTTGCGCTTGCGGCCTGTGCCGCTGACACCGTCAGCAGCAGCGCCAGCGACGCCCGTCGCAGGGATTTCATAAGCTTCCTTGTTTCAAGCATAGTGAGCCTCCATCTGTTTATTAGGTCTGCAAAAGGGTGCCGGAGGAACTCGCCTACGGCGTATGATTTCCGATTTTGTTAAAGGTATCGACCGGGAATACGTTCCATTGGGTCGGATCGTACGTAGACGTGTCGCCGACAACGCCGGACTTGCGCACCAGCGTCCCGCCGCTGGCAAGGAAGCTTCCTGGCCCCGTGGCATTCGGATCACCGATTACGTCGAGTACCTGGCTGCCTTTTTTCAGCACGAGCGCCTTGAGAACCCGCGGCGACATATCGTAAATCACGTCGTCTTGATTGAAATATTGATAGCCGGCAGAAAACTGCCCACTTGTCGTTATGTCCATGAAATCATAGAACGCTCCGTCGATGATAATCAGCGGCACGCCCTTATAGGCTTCCGCATTGATTTTGATTTCCGAAATCTCCATGCTCGACGTCGTGGTATTGTACTGATAAACAAATACCGAATACGTCTTGGACGGTGCCGGGTTTGGCAAGGAGCTTGTCGGATAATACAGCTCGATGGCTACCTGATGACTGCCCGAGCCGCGCAGGAATTCCGAGAAATACATATCCGTCGTCGCCGATGTCGTAAAGCTCCAGGCAGTCGAGGATGTAATCGGCTCACTGCCAAGGCCGTTGCCGTCGACAAATGCCCCCTGCTGCACCAGCACATAGTAGTTCGTGCCGCCGTTAAAAGCATTGTGCTGCACGGTAACGGTCGATCCGCTGACCGTCACCTTGCTCGTGTCGTTGGCGTTGATCGTCTGGATCACGGCATTGTCCGACTTGCGGTAGATCGTAATCGTTTTGCCGGCAACCGCCGTTACGTTGCGGTCAAAGGTCATCGACAGATTGGCCGATTTGTCAATGCCCGTAGCGTTGTTCGCAGGCGTTGTATTGACTGCGTAAGGCTCGGCCAGAGCCGCAATCGTCGCTACATCGGTCGTGAGCGTACCGCCGCCGGTCAGGGCCGAAGCTTTGGCCGTCACTGTGAAGTTGGTTACGTCCACATCGAAATCGGTGCTGTCAAAAGCCAGCGTAATCGTTGCATGGGTGCCATCGGTCCGTGCAACCGAGCCGATCGTCAATCCGGAAGGCGCATTGTCCAGTTGGAAGTCGGATGCGCCCAGCGAGCCGGAGAACGTATCTCCCGTCAACTCCAGCGTAATGACAGCTCCGTTCAAATTGCTTTCCGACAGCGGCGCTGCCGTCGTCATGTCAATGATCCGCGAGTCCGCCGCCTGGAAGTTCCAGACCGTGGTTCCGCTAACGCCGGTAAAGGCGTTGCCGGCTGCATCCACTACGGCTCCCGCTTCAATTTCCACATAGTAGTGGGTCAAGCCGATAAAGTCCGCGTGCTGAATAGTCAGCGTATTGCCGCTGAAGCTCACTTCAGGATCGGTGCCTATCGTGTATGTGGCAAAGGCCGAATCGTCTGCGGCGTTGCGGATGACAACGGTTTTGCCGTTGACAGCCGTCACTGGTTCGCTGAACGTTACGGTCAGATCGGCAGTGCGGTTTACCCGCGTGGCATTGTCCAGCGGCGTTGTGCTGCTGATCGTCGGCGCAATCGTATCCGGCGTCGTAAAGCTCCAGGCCGTCGTGCCGCTAATGCCGGCAAAAGCGTTGCCCGTCGGATCGGTGAAGGCCCCGGCGTCCACCTCCACGTAGAAGCTGCCGCCGTCGTCGAGATTCGGACTCAGCAGCGTAACCGTTGCGCCGGATATCGACACGCCGGTCGTATCATTCGCCGTGTATTGCTTCATAATGCTGTTGTCGCCCGCGCGGCGGATGGTTACATACTTGCCGCTTGCCGCGACTACCGGCTCGCTGAATTCGAGCGTCAAATCGGCCGTCCGCGTCACGCCCGTCGCATCGTCAAGCGGCGTTGTCGACACCAGCGTCGGCGCAATCGAGTCCGGCGTCGTGAACGTCCAAGCCGAGCTGCCGCTGAGGCCCGTATATTCATTGCCCGACATGTCGGTGAAAGCGCCCGCTTCAATCTCTACATAATACGAGCTGACTTCGTCCAGGCCCGGATTATGAATCGTGACCGTACTGCCGCTGATCGTCACCTTCGTGGTATCGTCGGCGGTGTACGAAACTTTTTCCGTATCGTCGGCTTTGTTGAAAATTTTCACCGTCTTGCCCGCTACCGCTTTAACCGGCTCGCTGAAGGCAAGCGTCAAATCGGCCGACTTGCTGGCTGTGGTTGCAAATCTGGCCGGACCGTACGTCCCCACGGTCGGCGCGATCGTATCCGGCGTCGTAAAGCCCCAGGCTGCGCTGCCGCTAAGACCGGCAAAGCCGTTGCCTGACGAGTCTGTAAACGCGCCCGCTTCAATCTCCACGTAATACGACGTTTCGTCAACAAGACCCGGATTCTCGAACGAAACCGTCGCCCCGCTGACCGTTACCTTGCTCGTATCCGTCACCGAATAGCTGACAATTTCGCTATTGTCAGACTGCTTGCGCAGCTTGATTGTATGTCCGGCTACAGCTGTAACCGGCTCGCTGAATGTGATTGACAGTGGCGTCGACAGCGACACGCCCGTCGCATCGTCGGCTGGTGTCGTCGAGCTGACTGTTGGCGCCGTCGTATCCGGTGTATCGAAGTGCCAGGCCGCATTGCCGCTCACGCCCGCAAAGCTGTTGCCCGCTGCGTCGGTAAACGCACCGGCCTCGATTTCCACGTAATAGCCGACGACCTCGTCCAGACCCGGATTGTGAATCGTCACCAACGCTCCGCTGATCGAAACGTTTGTCGTATCGTTGGCCGAATAAGAGGCTACGACGCTGTCGTCGCCCGTCTTGCGGATTTTCACCGTTTTACCGGCCGCCGCCACCACATTTTCGCTGAATGTAACGGACAAATCGGCCGATTTGC
Source organism: Paenibacillus athensensis (assembly GCF_004514475.2). Lineage (GTDB taxonomy): Bacteria > Bacillota > Bacilli > Paenibacillales > NBRC-103111 > Paenibacillus_AL > Paenibacillus_AL athensensis. The sequence continues at coordinate 367,341 of NZ_MYFO02000005.1, forward strand.
TGGCGTTGGTGACACCGTTGACCGGCGAATACGTCAACGCCGTCGGCGCAATCGTGTCCGGCGTAGCAAAGCTCCAGCCCGTTCCGCCGCTGAAGCCCGCAAACGGATTGCCCACCAGATCGGTAAATGCGCCGGCTTCCACTTCCACATAATAACCCGTACCGTCGTCCAGACCCGGATTCACGATCGTTACGGTTTTGCCGCTGACCGTCACCTTCGAGGTATCGTTCGCAGAATAGGAAGCCGCTACGGAATTATCGGAGGCATAGCGGATTTTGATCATTTTACCTGCCGCCGCCAGCACATCCTCGTTGAAGGTAGCCACGAGCGCGTCTGTGAAGCTGGCATTGGAAGCGCCAGATTGCGGTACGGTGACGCTCAGTTGCGGCGGCGTCGTATCCGGCACCATGTTGTCCGTATGGACGCGCATCGGCGTTCCGGCTTCACCCTCGGCGTCGACCGGCGTCACTTCAAAAAACACATAATGATCCACATCGTCGTCCTGCAGCGTGTAGGTTGTCGCTGTCGCGCCGGCGATTGCCGTGCGGTCGGAGCCGTCCTCCTGCAAACCGCGGTACCACTGGTACAGCGAAACGCCTTCGGCGTCGTTCTCGGCATCGAGGTAGCGATAGTCGCCCGTTACGGTCAGCCCCGTATGAGCCGTGCCGACAATCGTGCCCTGATCCGCTACCGGCGCATCATTGCTGCCCTTCAGCGCAACGATAAACGCCACGCCGCCGGTGACCGGCGTCTTGCCGACGTAGCTGCTCATGAGCAGGCTGGCGTCTGCGCTTGTGACCTGCCCGTCCCGGTTGATATCCAGCCGGTTTTTCACCTCATCGGTTAACGGCAGCTTGCTGTTGACCACCTTGGTAATGTAAAGCACATCGGTTGAATTCAGGACGCCGTCGCCGTTCGTGTCGCCCAGCAGCGTAACCGTAACATCGAGATTGTCCGTCAGCGCGGTAGCGCTTTGATCCGTTCCCTTCACGGCCAGACGGAATGTCCCTGGCGATTTGACCTGCACCTGCACAACGCCGCTCGTCGCGGAGGCGTCAGCGACAGCGCTGCTGCTGGAGCTGGCGCTGATCGCAACCGGCGTATTCGTCAACTGTGGGAAATGCCCGCTTGCATCAAACGAGAACGTATCATTGGCTACCGTAATCGGCGAGGCGATCCAGCCCAGATCACTGGACACCGGCGTCATCACCTTATTGGGCAGCGTTGCGCTGACCGTAGGAGACATGACCATCGGGACCGCCATCAGCAGCGCAGTAAGCGCACTGACCGTTCTGATCCTTTGACCGGCGTTGATCTGCTTCAAGCTTTTTTTCATGCTGCCTTCCCTTCCTTTGCCCTCAAGTTAGCTTTCGCTCTTACATCGATCGTATCGACGGCTTTCTTTCCGCCGAGCTCGCAAATGTACATAAGGATAGGTTTCGACAGCTTTTTTTAAATTCCTTGAAAAATGGTGATAATCGAAGTGATTTTTAGGCCTTTAGTATTAATCCCCTTTCAGATTTATCATACAAGCAACCAAACATCACGCTGTACGCACAAAAAAACCGTTGCTTTTCGTTAGCCCGAGGCACTTTCTCCTCCTAACAAAAATAACGGCTTGCCCGCTTTCAAATGCGGAAGCGATAGCCCGCTCCCCAAATCGTCTCGATATATTGCGGATTGGACGGGTCCTGCTCGACCTTTTCGCGCAGCTTGCGGATGTGCACGGTGACCGTAGCGATATCGCCCATCGAATCCATCCCCCAAATATGGTCGAACAGCTGATCCTTGCTGAACACCCGGTTCGGATTCACCGCCAAATACGTCAACAGATCGAATTCCTTGGTCGTAAAAACAACCTCGCGCTCGTTGACAAACACGCGCCGCGCCGTTCGGTCGATCAGCAAGCCGCGGATGCGCACCTCGTCGCTTTTCGTTTCTTTGCGTCCCATCAGCCGCTCGTAGCGCGACAGATGCGCCTTCACGCGGGCGACAAGCTCGCCCGGACTGAACGGCTTGATGATGTAATCGTCAGCGCCCAGGCCGAGCCCGCGAATCTTATCAATATCTTCCTTTTTCGCCGAAACCATGAGAATCGGAATATCCTTCTCGCTGCGAATCCGCCGGCAGATTTCGAAGCCGTCCACCTTGGGCAGCATTAAATCGAGAATAATCAGATCGTACGCCTGGGCAAGCGCCCGCTGCAAGCCGGTGTCGCCACTTCCCTCAATATCCGCCGTATAGCCGGCGATTTCCAGATAATCGCGCTCCAGCTCGGCGATGCTGCGCTCGTCTTCAATGATCAGTATGCGGCTGCTCATCGGTCTTGTCCCCTTCCCGTCCGCCGGCCAGCGGCAGTGCAATAAATACGGTCGTCCCTTGACCGGCCGTGCTGTCCGCCCAGATCAGGCCGCCGTGCTCGGCCACGATCTGCTTGGCGATCGCAAGCCCCAGCCCGCTGCCTCCGGTCGCGGAATTGCGCGACGGATCCGCGCGATAGAAGCGGTCGAAAATATGCGGCAGCGCCTCCGCTGGAATCCCTTGGCCGTTGTCTTCGACCTGAATGACCGCTTGGCCGTCGATCCGTTGCACGCTCAAGCGGATGCGGCTTTCCGCCTTGGCGTCATCGCGGTATTTGACCGCATTGCCGATGACGTTCAGCAACACGCGCTTGAGCTTCTCGCGGTCGGCTGTGACGTTCAGCGCCGCAGCCGGCAGCTCGGCCAGCTCAAAACGGATGTCCGAAGCCTCCATATCGTATTGCAGCTCCTGCGCGCAATCGGCAATATAGCGATCGAGCGCCACAGTCTCGAACTGGAACGGCAGCCGTCCCAGATCCAGCTTGGAAAACAAAAACAGCTCGTCAATCATCCGGTCCATATCGACCGCCTTCGTGTAAATCGTTCGCACATAGCGGTCCAGCTTATCCGGGGAGTTGGTCACGCCGTCCATAATCCCCTCCACATACCCTTTGATCGCCGTCACCGGCGTCTTCAGGTCGTGCGAGATATTGGAGATCAGCTCCTTGCGGTTCTCCTCGTATTGCAGCTGCAGCTCGACGGAATGCTTGAGCTTGCGGCGCATCTCCTCAAACGCCCTGCTCAGCTCGCCGATTTCGTCGCGCGACCGCGGCACAACCTCCATATCCAGATTGCCTTCCTTGATCGCTTCCGTAGCCCGCTGCAACGCGCGAAGCGGACGAATGATGCTGCGCGACACCAGATACGTCAGTGCCCCGTTCGTCAGCACCAGAATGACCACAAACGCAATCAGCACCGACCGGGCGAAGCCGGCCAAATACCCTTGCAGCGGCGAACCGTCCATCGCAATAAAAACCGTGCCCTGACTGCCGTCACTCGTCTGAAAATCCAGCTTGTGCGTCAGCCACAGCCCTTCCCCATGCTGGTATTCCGGCGAATCCAGCTCCTGGCCGTACACCGGCAGCCCGATTCCGGCCTTCGACAGCGCCGGCAAAATCGACGATTCATACACCACGTCCTGGCCGCTGCGCACAATGAGCCCCATATTGAACTTGCTCAGCGCCTCGTCCCACTCCGTCAGCGTCGCTCCGTCCAGCAGCGAATCCGGCTGCACCTCCGCCCGCTCCTTGATCGCGGCATAGACGACCGCTTCCTGCTGCATAATATGCTTCACGGGATTTCCCTTGAAATCCACCTTGTACAAGCTCCCGATATGACCGAGAAAAACAAGACTGAGCGCCGCCAAGGCCAGCCCGAACAGCACCAGCGGCACCAGCAGCATGGCGATATAGGAAAGCACCAGCCTCAGACGAATGGACATCCTCAAATCTCCTTTCTCTCGAACAACGCGTAACCCGCTGTAAAAAACAATATACTACACGCCGCCAAAAACATAAAGACGCCAGCGATATGTCCCGCCCCGGCCCCGCTGCCGATCCACAGCAGATGCCAATCGGTATACGCCGTAGGCGAATACGTGAGCGCTTGCGGAAAAAAGAACCCCGCCGCCTTCAGCGCGATATAGGCCAGCAAGCTGACCGTCAGCGCTCCGCTGCCGCTGGCGAACAGCTGCGCCAGCAGCGCAGCGCCCAGGCTCAGCGTCAGCAGCGGCGCAAACGCAGCGGCATAGGCGAGCAAGCTCTCCGCCAAGCCGCCGCCAAGCCCGGCTGCGCCGTTCAGCCACAGCCCTGCCAGCGCGGAAGCGGCGAGTCCCGCCGCCAGCAGCAGGGCGATAAAGAGCGCCAGCGCGAGCAGCTTGCCGGCGTAAACCTTGAGGCGCGTGATCGGCCGGGTCAGCGCCAGCTTCATCGTGCGGTCGCCGATTTCGCCCGCAAACTGATCCGCTGCTCCCATGAAGATGAACAGCGGAAAAAACAGCGTCGTGAACAAGCCCAGCATCACGACGGGGAAATCGCCGGCGCCGACGGACGCGATGCCGATGCCGCTTTGCAGCCGGCCCAGCAGCAGGCCGGCCGCCACCGGCAGCAGCAGCGTAACGCCGAGGAACCACAGCATCTTTTTGCGCAGCGTCAGCTTCATCGTTTCGTTCCAAAAGCTCGCATACAAGCTAGCCATGCGCCGCCAGCCCCCTCATCTGTCCGATTTCCCGCAAATACGCCGCTTCCAGCGTGCTGCCGTCCGCCTTCAGCTCGGCAACCTCCGCCTCGCGGATCAGACGCCCCTGGTGCATGATCCCGATCCGATTGCACATCAGCTCCATCTCATGGATCAGATGACTGGAGATCAGGAACGTAATCCGCTGCTCGCGCGCCAGCCGCACAATCAGCTCGCGGATTTGCACCATGCCTTCTATATCCAGCCCGTTCGTCGGCTCGTCGAGAATCAGCAGCCGCGGTCGGGACAGCAGTGCTGCGGCAATCCCCAGCCGCTGCTTCATCCCGAGCGAATACTGCTTCACCTTCTCGTCCGCAAACGGGGCCAATCCGACCAGCTCCAGCACCTCATCGATCCGTTTGCCGTCCGTCTGCGGATAAAACCGCGCTGCCAGCTCCAGATTGCGCCTTGCGCTCATATACGCGTAGGCTTCCGCCGTTTCAATCAGCGCTCCCGTCTGCGCCATCGCCTGCTCGTAATGCGTATCTATCGCCTGACCGAACAGCTTGACACTGCCGCGCTGAGCCCGGCTCAGTCCAGTCATGATCTTCATCACCGTTGTTTTTCCCGCCCCATTCGGTCCGAAAAATCCGTAAATATCGCCTTCCCGAACCGTCATCGTCACCTCATGAATCCCCCGGCCGTTGCGGTACACCTTGGTCAAGCCCTCTACTGCCGCAATCACGTCCATTCGCCTTTTCGCCTCTCCTTCGCCGGAATGCCGAAGAGCGGATCGCTCCGCTCCCGGTTCCGTTCTCTTTCACTCAGCCTATTCGTGATGCTTCCAGCCGCGGCTCTCTGGCAGCTCGACCTGTTCCACCTGCTTGCCGCTCAGATCCACCTTATCCGGCACCGTTGCATTCAGGCTCGACAAGCTCATGTCCATGCTCACGATAACAGCGTGGCCGCGGCCGTCGGCGTCTTTGCCGGAAATTTCGATTTGCGCCGTCTGGTTCGTAATGTGGTCGTCGGCATCCACCGTCGCATTCAGCTTCACTTCGTCGATCTTCACGTCCTGCGTCAAATGCGGCATCGCCTCGCGCAAGCTCGCCGTATCGAAGCCGAGCGTGTCGGACGGCGTCAGCTGATGCCCGCCTTGCGCCGCGGCGCCGTGCTTGATCAGCAGCGAGCCGATCGTGTTCACGACTGCCGGAATCTGGCTGCCGGACAATTGCACGCGGATGTCCTTCGTGCTGCCCGGTCCTTCGTCGAGCACGACGTAATTTTTCAGATTGCCGACCAGCGCGTCAAATACCTGCTCCGCTTCGTGTCCCGCCTGCGGATCGGCCGGTCCATTCCACTGAGGACGGTGGTCCCGTCCGCGCCCTTCGTCACCCGGCAGCAGCTTGTAAACGTCGGAACCGTCCGTTTTGACAATGTGCTGACCGTCCTGGCTGTAGAACGCCACCGTCTGCTCCACGCCTCCGCTCGTTACCGCCACCGCGGCGCTACCGGCGTCGCTTGCCCGGTCCATCTTGATCGTGGAGCGCACGTCGAGCAGCGATTGCCCGTTATCCTGCACCGACACGTTCACCTGACGCGTTACATTGTCGACAGCCGCCGTCTTGCGCACCGCTGTTTTCAACGCCTCGTAGCCCGGCGCGTCGCCTACGCCCGCATAAACCGACGATGCCAGCAGCATCGTGCCCACAACCGCTCCGATTCCGACCATTGCCAACTTTTTATTCATCTTCATTTCCTCCTCCGTATGTAGGGACGTTGTTCGCCTCCATGTATTCATCATAGCCCCCGCTCCTAAACTGCCGCTAAATCACTTCTAAACCCCCGCTAAAACCTTTCTTAAAATTTTCTAAACTCATCTGCCAACTCGCGCCGGCCGACGATACAATCTCCACCCGCCGCTCCAATGAACTTTCGAAACCGGCAAAAAAAAGACGCCAGGAGCTTTCGCCCCTCGCGCCTATTCGCTGTAATATTTGCTTTTGACAAAACGCTCGATCGCCTGCACCCGGTTTTTCACGCCGAATTTCTCGTAAATCCGCCGGACATAATTGTCGACCGACCTGCGGCTGGCATGGATTTGCTCGGCAATCACATCGTGCGTAGCGCCCTTGACGATCATCGACATAATCGTGACCTCGTCGTCGGTCAGCACGACCTCCAGAATAGGCGTCTCGCCGCCGATGCGCATCTGCCGGTACATCGCCAGCGGCACCATCGTGTAATTGTCCAGAATACAGTTGATCAGGTTACGGATCGTCTTCTCGCTCGCTTCCTTGGACATAATGCCGCTAATGCCAATCTCCAGCAACTGATTGTACACCTCGGATACATCGATTCCCGTAAAAATCACAATGTGCATATACGGAAACTTTTCCTTTAATCGCACCGCCACCCGACTGCCGAAATCGTCGGGCAGATGATAGTCCAGAAACACAATGTCCGGCTCGAATTCGTCCGCCATCTCCACAGCCTGCTGGCCGCTGTAGGCCGTCCCGACCACTACGATGCGATCCACCTGCTCCAGAATGTGCTTCGTCGCATTGGCCATCAAAGGGTGGTCTTCGACAATAAGCGCCTTCACCGGATTCATGCGGATAATCCCTCCCTGATCGGTATCGTAATCTGTATGCGAACCCCTTGTCCGCGCGCCGTATCCAGCTTGAAGCTGCCGTTCAAATACAACGTGCGGGTTTTGATCTGCTCCATGCCCATCCCCGAACCGCCGATTTCATGCACAACCGTGCGCTCGGAATCAAAGCCGACGCCATTGTCCCGATAATCGAGCGTAAACCTCCCGCCGCTGACCGACAAGCGGATGCTGACCTTGCTGGCGCGGGAATGCTTTTTGGCGTTATTGATCAGCTCCTGCACCATGCGGAACAAATGCCGCTTCGTGTCCAGATCCCGGCCTTCAATCGCCTTGGCCTGCTGACCGTTAAATTCCAGATCGAACGTGCTTTCATAGGATTCGCGTTCCACCAGCTTGCTAATCGTTTGAATCAAGCCGATTTCCTGCAGCAAATGCGGATGCAGATCAAAACAGCTTTGCCGCAAATTCGTATTGATGATCTCAATAAATTCAATTATACTCCGAAATTGATCGGAAATCTCCTTTTTGGGCTCCAGCCGGTCCACAAACGACGCAAACCGCTTTTTCAAAAAGAACAAATCCTGCATCGTCGTATCGTGCAGATCGGTCGCAATCCGCACCCGTTCCTTCTCCTGCAGCTCGAACATCAGCTTCCGGAACCAGATCAAATCTTGCCCGGCTTCTTCATTCGGCAGCTGCGCGGCCAATTCCTGCATTTTCAGCGTCAGCTTGCGAATCAAGTGAATGTTCTCCAGACTGACCGCCAAATACGAAATAATCAGACTCAGCCACTGGCTGTCCTCCAGCCCCAGCATCGTATTCGTCCGCTTGCGCGTCATCACCAGGTAGCTGCTGAACTCCTCGTGTCGGTTCACAATCATGCAGGTGTAAGAAGGATGATCTTCATGCCACTCCATCTTCACCACGCGCTCGACCTCTTCATGGTCAATATCGCCTTCACTAATAATCTCCACATGCTCCGGATAGCGGAACACAATCGCCCCGCCGTATACCTGCAGCGTCTGCACAATGTCTACGAGAATAATCTCCTTCATCTCGCGAAAGCTCGTGATCGATCCGAGATTTTTGGAAATCTGCCGCAGCGCCTTCTGCAGCTTGTGCTTGCGCGGAAACATCACCGGCTCGAATTTGGAGGTGAAGTATTCCAGGAAGTAGAGGACGAGAGATAAGACGACAAGTATAGTGAGAAATAAATAAACGGATTCTTTTAACGGTACATGCCCTTGCAAAATAGCTTCAGCTATACCGACGAGTGCTGCGCTTGGGAGAATGGAGATAACACCCGTCAAGAAAAAACGTCGAAGAAGAATATCAATATCGTACAGTTGCTTGGAGATGATTAAATATGCAAATGAAAGTGGGAAAAATAAAATAAACCACCCTGAGTAATACGGGTCGAGCCATGCAGCTTGTTTTAAAAGCAAAGGCAAAAAAGAAAAACAAGCAAACGGTAAAAAGGAAATCAGTAGGCATATCCAGATAGTTTTAGTCAAAATTGAAAAATACCCGCTACGCTGGCGGTACCTAATCGAAACAACAGCAAGATAAGAAAAAATCACTAACATGCCCAACAAAAAGAAGAAAATCGTAATTATATTTGTAGTTTGGGAGACCCTATACGCAACAGATGGAATAAAGTAGAGGATCTTGGTAATTGTTGCTACAACGACAACTCCTTGCATAAAGCGAACGAATTTAAATGAAAATTCCAGTTCCCCTTTTTCTTTGAAAAAAACAACTAAAAAATGAATAAACATAACTGGTAAAAACATTAGCGAAGTTCGATTTATAATGGAGCCGAAAATATTTCCTCGACTAGAGGCCCCTAAACTCATAAATACTGCTGCAATCGTCAGAAACACAAATCCTAATAGTTTGGCAGAGGGAGAGCGTTTAAGCTTTAACAACAAAGCAATTGACAAACCTAAACAAAGAATCCCCCCGAAAAATGGAAATAGATCAAGTTTATTAAGTTTGTTTTCAACTACAGAAACATCGATTACTTCACCTTGGGGGTGCATGATTCTAATGACAGCAGCCTGTTCAATGACTCTACCTGTTTTCAAAATAAAATTTTCTTCCGGAGATAGCCCGTCAATAGCAAGTATACGATCTCCCGGCTTTACTTGATTGAGAATAATAGGACTAGCCTGCTCAAGTTCGGAAACAAACCATGCTCCTGATACATTTTTCACATGAATTCCTATGTATGGATGAACCATTGTAATATATGAAAACCATAGCTGAAAAATTATAAATATTATAAACAAAAACTTAGATTTCATATCTATCACCACATTCATTTTTTTGATATATTAAAACTAAGATCAGAATACTAAAAGAAAAGGTGGTTGTTAAAATGAATAATTTAACTTGGTCTTCTGAAATTGCACCGGCGGTCCGCACAATTAAAAAATTACTAAAACAAAAAAATGTAAACCCTTACATTTCGGGTGAAAAGGTTGAAAATCTGGAACTTTCTTCATCAATCTTGGACACGATAACAAATGAACGCGTAAATGAGCGACCAAAACCTCTAAGACTCTGGTAATAATTCTACCAAACAGCATTCAAAATGTATATGTAAACTACTGCCGTTAAAACCTCGTGGAAAGTAATCTTATTTCACTCTATGCTATTCATAAAAACTCTAAAATATCAAATTAAATTAATTGTAAAAAAAGCTGTCATCCCAATTATGGATGACAGCTTTTTTACAATTATCTGTGCTTCCTACTATTCTTAATCAACGTCATCCGCCGCGAATGCCGCAGCCACGAGTAGTAGGAGCGCAGGTCGCGCAGTTCCATCGTCTCGGACATTTTGCCGAGGAAGGTGACAATGATCATTTTATGCAGCGGGTTACCCGCGATATCGGTTTTATTTTCCAGCGGACTGAATTCGGCAACAACGACGAGATCTTCGTCGATCAAGTATACATCCTGCTCGTTCCGGTAGTAGGAACGGATTTTGTTCGTTTTCAGCTTCTCCCACATGAAGGCGCTGATGTCGGCATAGGTCTCTTGTTGTTTGGCGATACGATCATTCCAGCGGAGGCATGCGTGATTGGTAACAACGATATCGGCGACTTTTTTATCACCGAGGGGTACATTGAACATCTCGTACGTACTCCATCTTTCCATCACTTTATCTTTCATGATTGCCAACCCCTCTCATGTGTTTGCTTAATTGTTAGGCAGATGGAAGATCGGGCTCCTGTTAGGGGGCTTTTTTCTTGTTTGCTGCTCCTAAGAATATAGTACTATTGTTTCGGAGGAATTTCAGTACACATTTGTTGCAATTTGTCGCAAACATTTTTGCATTCGGACGCAAGTTTTTTTACATTAACTTGAATTTCTGATTAGTCACTTGAAATACAACCATTTTACTTGGATTTAATTGACCATTGTAAAGCACTTGATAAACGTGCTATTACTCCTTTTCTCCAAAAGATGACCATTGTATACTTGATTCAGGCCGTTATGCCCGAAATTCTTTCGTTATTTGGCGTCTTTCCCCCATGCTCCTGACAATGTTTTCCTCTTTATCATACTTTGGACCTAACCAAACGGTGCACCTGCAAACCTGAACATAACCAAACAAATTTTGTGAGTTTCTCCAGAATCCTTTGTCGATCCTTGTGCGTATATAAAGGTTGCGTCGATTATTGCCGAAATTATATACATGACTTTGCAGGTCTTTTGGAGGAGCAGGATGAAAGTAAGATGGGTACAAGCTGTTCTGATTTTAGCTATAGTTGCGGTACAGGTGTGGTGTTCCAGCGTAAATTTTCGATATCCCTATGTGGGTATCTATCTCACTCCTACCGAACAGCAGGGCTGGGTTATCCAGGAAATTGATCAGGAAAGCCTCAGCGGAGCTTTTGATCTTCAGGCGGGCGACACGATTACACTCATCAATGGATTGCCTCCCGCGTTACATACACCAGTCCTTCAATGGCATGCATTGGAGCAAGTGCAGCAATTCAACGTTATACATCATGGACAGCTCCATCAATTTTCTATAAACAACCATAGCGCGGTAACCTTTGATTTACTTCCCTTGTTTCAGGAATTATTTTGGATGGCGATGGCCGTTCTGCTTTTTGTCAAAATGGGAGGATCAGCAGCGGCACGCAGTCTGGCTGCTGTCTTTGCAAGTGGGGGCATCATCTGGATGTCCTATGGAGCCTCGTTACGTGGAGACGCTACCGGAAAAATCCTGATCACGACATTTATGATGCTACTGCCTGTCGTTTTTGCACATTTCTTGATCGCTTTCTTTCGAGAAAAAGCACATGTTGATTTACCGAGTAAAGCGCTCAAATACGCCTATAGCTTTATCTGGCTATCCGCGTTGAGTAAGCTCTTTTATTACTACCCTCCTACGGCTTATAGCGTGTATCAATCCAGCACAATCATTACGCTCACGTTTTTCTGTCTTGGCTTTATGGCCAATATTGTGTTACTGGCCTATGTGTACGTGAAGTATCGAAAAAGCAATTCCTATATCTCCAGCGTCATCAGGAGTATTGTGACCGTACTTTGCATTTCCATTATTCCCATGATCGTATTTTCTTTTGTTCCGCAAATTATTAATAGTAGTTATGTTACGCCTGCCTTTTACTTAAATATCCTTGCCCTGCTCTTCCCCACATACTTCGCCTACCTGCTCAGCTCGAACCAGATCTTCAACATCGGGCTCGTGCTGCGGCGGTTCGCTTTTGCGACGGTTGTCGCCGTGGTGCCCAGCGCCGCGCTGGCGGCGGTGTACGCGTTTGTGTTTCAGAGCGAGGACAATCTGCGCCATTTGCTGTTTATTTTTTTCGGCAGCGTGTTCCTGATTTCGTTGATCCTTTACAGCATTGAGTATGTGACGACCCGGCTGGAGAGCTTTTTTTTCCCGAAAAAGTTCCTGCTCAACGCCGCGCTCAAAAACATCGCCAAAAAGCTCGGCGCCATCTCCAGCTTTCGCGAGCTGAAGGAGCTGGTCCTGATCGATATTGTCGAGACGCTGGAGACGGTCGGCGGAGCGATTATTTTCAAATACAACGACGGAATGAGGGAAATTATTCAGACGGGCGACATGGACGAAACCGGGCTGCTCGATGCGCCGGATTCGCTGGCTGCTTTTCCGCTGTACAGCTGTTTGCCTATCCATCATCATGAAGAATATCGCAGCTTTCTTGTACTTGGGCCCAAAAAAACCAACGCCCTGCTCGGCAAGGAGGAGCGTCAGTGGCTGCAGCTGATCATCTCGTACCTAGCGGTCAGTCTGGAGAACCTGCACCTGATCCGCAAGCAGGCCGCCAAGCTCAAGGAGTTGTCCGCCCAACTGCCGGACGAGCAGTCCGCGCAGGACATCCAGTGGTTTCGCAAGCTGATGTTCGAGCTGCAGGAGGAAGAGCGCGCACGTATTGCCTCCGATTTGCACGATACGACGATGCAGGATTTGTTTTTCCTCAAGCAGCGGTTCAGCACCATCGCCGATAAGTACGCGTGGAGCGCCGACGACCGGCGGCAGATCAAGAGCATCATCAACTTTGTGGAAATGATCAATGTCGGCTTGCGGCAGAGCTGCTTCGATCTGCATCCGTATTTGCTCAAGGAATGCGGACTGGTGCAGACGGTCGATTTGTTCGTGGAAAAAGAAAGCGTCGACAGCCCGTTCGCGATTGATTTTGCGGCTGAGCATATCGATGCGATTGAAGCGCTGGAGCTGGGCGCAAAGACGCATCTGTTCCGCATCGTGCAGGAGCTGCTGAACAACGCGCGCAAGCACTCGCAAGCAACGGCAGTCCGGCTGCGACTGGATGTGGCTGAGAGCTACTGCCGGCTCAGCTACGAAGACGATGGCGTTGGCTTTGCCGAGCCTGACGTCGACGCAGCGGCTGAAGCCGCCAAAGGCATCCGCTTGTCCGGGCAGGGACTGGCCCAGATGAAAACCCGCGTGCTGCATGTGAACGGGCGGTTTGAGTTGAGCTCAGCGGAGCAATCAGGCATGCGGCTGGATATTTGGATTCCGATGAGAGAGGTTGTCACTTTATGATTCCGAACTTGAAATACCGCATACTGGATGCTGTAGTCGTTGCTTTGTTTATAACTGCTCAATTGTGGTGTATATCCATCACCATGAAGTATCCTTTTGTGGGAGCCTATCTGCAAATGAATCAACAGCACCAGTGGTTTATTGAGGAGTTGACCGCTGGATCGGCTGGCGAACAAGTAGGTCTTCGGGTCGGAGATATGATCAAAGAGGTGAATCATACTGCGCCTGAGCGATTCGAACAGATTCAAAAATGGGCTGGCCTTGAGCAAACCCGGCAGTTATCGATTATTCGCGATGGTGTGGAGCATCATTTTGATATCAATAAGCCCGGATCGGTGAATTTCGATATTACGCCGTTTATTCAAGAAACGCTTTGGATGCTGATGGCTTTACTGCTCTACGTCAAATTGGGCCGTTCCCCGTCTGCCCGGCTATTGTCCTTTGTTTTTGCCAGCGGCGGTTGGGTATGGATGTCCATTGGCGCCTCAATCCGCGGAGACGTGGTAGGCAAAGGGCTGATTGCCACGTTCATGATGCTGATGCCCGTTATCATTTATCATTTTTTAGTCACGTTTTTTAAAGAAAAGCATGGTTTGGTCTTTCCTAAAATCTTTCTTCCCTATGTATACACGGGCGTTTTAACCGTTTCATTCCTCGAGTTCCTGATTACCTTATCACCGTGGGCGCATCGTTTTTATCGTATCAACGGCAATACGATTTTGATTGTGTTTACACTGGGCTTTCTCGGCAATCTTGTTTTTTTGATCGGACTGTTTATCAAATATCGGCGCGAGCAATCCCAACTGGCTTCTACCGTCAGGAACATTTGGCTGGTTATATTGTGCTCGATGATGCCAACCATCGTTTTTTCGTTTTTACCACAAATCCTATGGGGCACATCTAGCGCTTTCCACAATCATACCAGCGCTTTTCTGCTGCTCTTCCCGCTCTACTTCGCCTACCTGCTCAGCTCGAACCAGATCTTTAACATCGGGCTCGTGCTGCGGCGGTTCGCCTTTGCGACGGTTGTCGCCGTGGTGCCAAGCGCCGCGCTGGCGGCGGTATATGCGTTTGTCTTTCAGAGCGAGGACAATTTGCGCCATTTGCTGTTTATTTTTTTCGGCAGCGTGTTTCTGATTTCGTTGATCCTTTACAGCATTGAGTATGTGACGACGCGGCTGGAGAGCTTTTTTTTCCCGAAAAAGTTCCTGCTCAACGCCGCGCTCAAAAACATCGCCAAAAAGCTCGGCGCCATCTCCAGCTTTCGCGAGCTGAAGGAGCTTGTCCTGATCGATATTGTCGAGACGCTGGAGACGGTCGGCGGAGCGATTATTTTCAAATACAACGACGGAATGAGGGAAATTATTCAGACGGGCGACATGGACGAAACCGGGCTGCTCGATGCGCCGGATTCGCTGGCTGCTTTTCCGCTGTACAGCTGTTTGCCTATCCATCATCACGAAGAATACCGCAGCTTTCTTGTACTTGGGCCCAAAAAAACCAACGCTCTGCTCGGCAAGGAGGAGCGCCAGTGGCTACAGTTGATCATCTCGTACCTAGCGGTCAGTCTGGAGAACCTGCACCTGATCCGCAAGCAGGCCGCCAAGCTCAAGGAGCTGTCTGCCCAATTGCCGGACGAGCAGTCCGCGCAGGACATCCAGTGGTTTCGCAAGCTGATGTTCGAGCTGCAGGAGGAAGAGCGCGCACGTATTGCCTCCGATTTGCACGATACGACGATGCAGGATTTGTTTTTCCTCAAGCAGCGGTTCAGCACCATCGCCGATAAATATGCGTGGAGCGCCGACGACCGGCGGCAGATCAAGAGCATCATCAACTTTGTGGAGATGATCAATGTCGGCTTGCGGCAGAGCTGCTTCGATCTGCATCCGTATTTGCTCAAGGAATGCGGGCTGGTGCAGACGGTCGATTTGTTCGTGGAAAAGGAAAGCGTCGATAGCCCGTTCGCGATTGATTTTGCGGCTGAGCATATCGATGCGATTGAAGCGCTGGAGCTGGGCGCAAAGACGCATCTGTTCCGCATCGTTCAGGAGCTGCTGAACAACGCGCGCAAGCACTCGCAAGCAACGGCAGTCCGGCTGCGACTGGATGTGGCTGAGAGCTACTGTCGGCTCAGCTACGAAGACGATGGCGTTGGCTTTGCCGAGCCTGACGCCGACGCAGCGGCTGAAGCCGCCAAAGGCATCCGCTTGTCCGGGCAGGGACTGGCCCAGATGAAAACCCGCGTGCTGCATGTGAACGGGCAGTTTGAGCTGAGCTCACAGGCAGGCTCGGGCACAACGCTGACGATCAGCATTCCGCTGAAAACAGACCGGCATGCCGCCAATGCTGCGGCGTCCGTCTAAGACGAACCAGACGATTGTCACAACCGCATATACAGCAAAAGCCGCAACCTGAGCCGAAGGATGAACCGGATGGTCCATACCAGAAGCTGAGTGAGCGGCTTTTCTATTTGTAGCAATGGCCTGTCGGGCTGGCGTGTCTTCATTATGCAAGCTTGACGCGCTCCGTAAGCTCCTGCATCATTTTTCCGGCCAGTGACCGGACCCGGTACGAACGGCTGTTCAACTGCTCGCGAATGGCTTGCAGCGAAGCCCGATCGCCGAGCAAATACAAGCCGCGGTAGAGGTGCACCTTGACCCACAGCACCTTTTCGCGCTCCAGCGCCCGTTTCATCAGCAGCCGCATTTCGGCGCTCCGGGCCTCATCGCGCCTTGCGATATCGGCGGCAGCCGACGCCGCATGGCCCCGCACGAGACTGCTTTTATCGCGCAGCAGCTTGCCTTGAAGCAGCCGCAGCACCTCAGGCGAATGGCTATTTCTCAATGATTCGCAAGCGTTGGCGCGAACCTGCTCCGACTCGTCCTCCAGCAGCTTGAGCAGCAACCGTTCGGCACGTTCCGAAGCCGACACGATCAACACCTCCGCCACGCCCGACCGAAGCCGTTCATCTACCCCTGTCGCCAGCAAATCCAGCACTTTAAACACATCGTCCTGCAAAGTAAACACGGCCGTTGCCCTCGGCATTTCGCTCACATTCAGCTCCATCGTTTCCATTAATACCCCTCCAAACCGGACTGCACATGCAAGGAAAACGATCAGCTCCATGCATGATTGCAATAATTTGGGATTCCTAATAATTACCATACCACAGGTTGAACCAAATATTGACGCAAACTTCATTGCGCGGACATGCAGAAAAAATCCCAAAATTCTCTAAAAGTTTGCGTCCCTATCCATCTATTTGCTCTTGACAAGTGTAAACGTTCCCACAAATTTCCTGCATCTGCGTTCACGCATCCTTCTTTTCGAAAAAAATTTGAAATTTAGCATAAAAAGTTGTGTTTTTTCACAAAAATTTATTATCATGACGTGTATAATATATCTGAAAGTTATCAACAACCGATAGATTTGGAGAATTTATATGATGAAAAAATCAGGCACCGCGCTGGTGCTGGTCGTCGTTCTGCTTGCGCAAATATGGTGTTTGTATGTGATGATGCGTGATCCTTTTATCGGGATTAACGTCATACAAAATGAACAGCAGCAATGGGTCATTAAAGAATTGGATCAAGAAGGAATAGGCCAAAATCTGAGTGTTAAAAATGGTGATATTTTGAAGAAAATCGATGGTGTTCCTGCTGACGAGTTTCCTACCGTCCGTAAATGGCATTCTGTCGAGCGAGCACAAACTATGGTCGTCTCTCGCGACGGACATGAATTCACCGTGCTAATTAATAGTAAGAGTAGTGTAACGTTTGATTTGCTTCCCCTATTTCAAGAACTGATCTGGCTGCTTATGGCCGGCTTGCTGCATTTTAAAATGAACCGTACTGCTTCAGCCCGCCTGCTAGCGCTCGTTTTCCTATGCGGCAGTTTGATCTGGGTATCACTCGGCGGTTCCATTCGTGGTGAAGCGATAAGCAAAATCATCATAACCACTTGTATGCTGGCGCTTCCAGTTGTGTTTACACATTTCTTGATCGTCTTTTTTCGTGAAAGAAGTAGTGTTCGATTGCCTGTCCGTTGGCTGCCTTATGCGTACACCTTTATGTTGTTAATGGCTCTCTCCAAGGTAGTTTATTTCATCCCTTCTTATGCTTTCTTCGTATATCAGTTTAGCAATAAATCAACTTTGTTTTTTTTCAGCTCAGGCTTCGCCTATTGTATCACCCTGCTAATCGTGGTATACAGCAAATATCGCCATAAAGATGCTTATATAAAGCATGTCGTTCGCAACCTGGGATTGGTGCTCCTGCTCTCCTTCATACCTATGATTGGATTTTCGTTCATTCCGCAAATAATTACTGGGCACGGTATCAAAACCCTCTACACAAGCCTGCTCGCGCTCGTGTTCCCGATGTATTTTGCCTACTTGATCAGTTCCAATCAAATCTATAACATAGGTCTTGTGCTGCGCCGCTTCGCTTTTGCCGCTCTGGTGGCGATCGTGCCGAGCGCGGCGCTGACCGGCTTGTACGCGTTGCTGTTTCGCAGCGATAACGATTTGAAGCATCTGCTGTTTATTTTCGTCAGCTCGGGCTTTTTGATCTCTCTGATTCTCTATGGCGTTGAATATGTAACTACAAGATTGGAAAGCTTCTTTTTCCCGAAAAAATATCTGCTCAATACCGCGCTCAAGCAGCTGGCCGATAAGCTCGGGGCGATTTCCAGCTACCGCGATTTGAAGGAGCACGTCTTGACGGACATTGTGGAGATGCTGGAGCTCGAAGGCGCAGCAATTGTGTTTCAATACTCGCCCGACCTGTCGGAATCGATCCGCTGGGGACATCTGGACGAAGAAGCTTATCTCGCCCCGCTGCACTCGCCGCTGCGACATACGGCTTACAGCGTTTTTGACATTCAGCGTCAGGCGGAATACAGCAGCTTTCTGGTGCTGGGCGCGAAAAAAAACAACGCTACGCTCGCCAAGGAGGAGCGGCAATGGCTGCGGCTGGTCGTCTCGTATTTGGCCGTCAGTCTGGAGAATTTGCACCTGATCCGCAAGCAGGCCGCCAAGCTCAAGCAGCTGTCGGCGCAGCTGCCCGAGGCGCACGCCGCCGAAGACATGCACTGGTTCCGCAAGCTGATGTTCGAGCTGCAGGAGGAGGAGCGGCTGCGGATCGCGTCCGATCTGCACGATACGACGATGCAGGATTTGTTTTTTCTCAAGCAGCGGTTTTCGGCAATTGCCGATAAATATGCGTGGAATACAGAGGATCGGGGGCAGATCCGCAGCATCGTCAATTTTGTGGAAATGATCAATGTGGGCTTGCGGCAAAGCTGCTTTGACCTGAATCCGTATTTGCTCAAGGAAAGCGGGCTGGTGGAGACGCTGGAGCTGTACGTGGACAAGGAGCAGCAGACCGGGCCGTTTACGATTGCCTTTGCGGCGCACCAGCGAAGCGTGATCGAGAATCAATTGGAGCTTCCGGTCAAAAAACACCTGTTCCGCATCGTGCAGGAGCTGATCCAGCATGCGCGCAAGCATACGCCGGCTACCGAGGTCCGGCTAGGGCTATCGGCGGAAGGCGGGGCATGCCGCCTCGTCTACGAGGACGACGGCACGGAAGCCGACGGCTTGCTGGCTCTGGCGGCGGGTGGAGCCCGCCCTGACGGAACCGCGCCCGAGCGGATCGTCCGGGGCGAGGATTGGGCCACGCGCGACGGCTTGGCCGAAGCCGCTGACGGGGCAGCAGCAGCGAACGCCCAGGCTGCCGGAAACGGCGGAGCAGGCGAGGATGCGGGAGCAGGCGGCCACGGGCTGGCGCAGCTGCAAAGCCGGGTGCTGCATCTGGGCGGGCGGCTTGAGGTGCGCCCGGCGGCGGGCGGCGGCGTGACGATGACCGTGTTAATCCCAATGAAAGAGGCGGCGGCTGGATGAATAGAACGTATAAAGCGATCGTCGTTGACGATCATCCTTTGATTGCGCAAGCGACCAAAGGCTTATTGGAAAAAATCGAAGGCGTGCAGGTCATTGGCGTCGCTGCTACGGGTCAGGACTGTCTGACGCTGGTCGGCGAGCAGCAGCCCGATCTGATTATGCTCGACTATCACCTGCCCGATATGACCGGCACAGACGTCGCCGAGCAGCTCAGGCAATTGGCGCCGAATGCGCACATCATTGTGTTTACCGGCATTGAGGTGGCCAAGCTGTACAACAAATTCGTCTCGCTGAAGGTCAGCGGCGTCTTGAGCAAGGAATCGAGCGAGCGCACGATTCGGAATATGGTGAATTGCGTGCTGGACGGGCATACGATGCTGCCGCTGCATTTTTTCCACCATACCCAGCTTAGCGCCAACCTGATGGAAGCTTTGCAGCTTGATGAGGAAGAAGTGCAAATTCTGACCTTGCTCGTCGGCGGTCATACACATGAGAAAATGGCCGAAACGCTGTTCATGAGCCGGCGGACGTTCGAGAATTATTTGCGCAAAATTTACGACAAGCTGGGCGCAAAAACCAAAACGGAAGCGATTGAGAAATTTTTGCAAAGCGATAAATTCCGGACCTGACGCGCCCCCCGTCAGCCGAACCACAGACAAAAGCCCCGCGCAAGAAAGCGTCGGGGCTTTTGTCTTGCACAACTCTTTATCAGAATGTGCGAAGAATGATCACAAGCAGTACGTAAAGCACCAGAATCAACGCTGCATTCGAGTACCATCCGCCGGCATAAGACATGGTCATTCCTCCTTCCCAGGGAGCAGATCGCTGCTCTTCCTGCTTTATCGTATGCAGGGTTCGGGAAAGGGTATGGACGTTCGTCTACTGCTGAGGCAAAAACGGGGTCAGGCTCCCTGTATAAAACACATCGAGATGATGCAGCGCCCGGGTGCAAGCCGTGTAGAGCAGCTTCCGCTCGCGTTCCTCGGCGTAGACGGCTTCACTGGCGTCGTAGATCAGTACGGCGTCGAATTCCAGCCCTTTGGCCAGATACACGGGCAAAATCATCACGCCCGCCTCATAGCGCAGCGTGGCGGCAGTAATCAGCTGCAGGCCCGGCACGAGCGCCTGCAGCTGCACATAGGCGCGCTCGGTCTCGCGCGCCGTCTTGCACAGGACGGCGACCGATGCGGCACCGTCGTTCCGGCGGCTCAGCGCAGCAGCCGCCACCAGGCGGACGAGCTCCCCGCCGTCCGCCGCCGCCACGAGCCGCGGCGTTTCGCCGCTGCGGCTGAACGGCTCCGCGGGCTCGCCCTGCGGAAGCACGCGTGCGGCGAGCTCCATGATCTCGCGCGTGGAGCGGTAGCTTTTGCCGAGTCGGATCGTCTCGGCATGCGGCTCGCGCAGCAGATCGCCGATCGAGGCGTAGCCGCCCTGCCCAGCAGTAGCATGGGAGAAGATGCCCTGATTCCAATCGCCCAGCAGCGTAAAGCGCGCGCGCGGAAACAGCTTTTGCAAATAGGCGTAATGAAACGGCGTGTAGTCCTGCGCTTCATCGACCAGCACGTAACGGATCGTGCGGACGGTCATCTGTCCTTCGACCAGCCCTTTCAAATACACGAGCGGCGTCGCATCCTCGTAGTTGAGCGCGCCTGCATCCAGCCGCTCCAGCGTGTGTGCCGCGAGCGCCGCCAGCTGCTGCGGCGCGGGCAGCGTTTGCCCAGCCGCTTGCGCCAATTCGGCGTGCAACTCCAGGTTCGCAAACAGCTCGCGGTACATGCCTGGCACGTCGATATAGCCAAGCTGGCGGGCCCGCTCCTTGAGCGGCGCAACCGTCTTGTGCGCCCGGCGGCGGCTAAGCCGCTTCAGCTCCTGCTCGGCGCCGACATACGTCGTCTCCCGGGAGAGCTTGCGGTACCAGCGCCGCTCCGCTTCGGCCTCCAGCTCGTCGAGCCGCTCCAGCACCCATGCCGTCAGCTGCTCCATCCGGTCGCCGAGCGACCGGCCGACCGGACGGCTGTAGAACCGCTCGGCGATTGCTTCCGCCGACAGCAGCACGCGCTCGCCGACCTGAAAGCCGGTGAAGCGCAGCCCTGCGCAGGCGAGACGCTCGCCGTAGGCTTCGATCACCTGCAAGAACGCAGTCGAAGCCTTGTAGGCGATGCCAGCCAGCCGCGCCGCAGCGTCCGGGTCACGGCTCGGGTCGCTGACCAGCACAAATTCCAGCTGATCGTATGGGTCCTCCAGCGCGAGGCCCGTGTGCTCAAGCCGGAAGCGCAGATGCTCCTGAAACGTCGTCTGCTGCATGTTCGCTTCGCCCAGCTCCGGCAGCACGCGCGAGACGTAATCGCTGAACAGCGAGTTGGGCGAGAACAGCACCATCTGATCGGCGTTCAGCGTCAAGCGATGCTTGTACAGCAAATAGGCGATGCGCTGCAGAGCGACCGACGTTTTGCCGCTGCCGGCCGCGCCCTGAACCACCAGCACCTTGTGGGCGTCGTCGCGGATGATTTGATTTTGCTCGCGCTGGATCGTCGTCACAATGTTGTGCATCTTATCGTCGGCGCTGCGGCCCAGCATCGTCTGGAGCATTTCGTCGCCGATGCTCAGGCCCGTATCAAACATATCCTCCAGCTCGCCGTTTTTGACGATATACTGCCGCTTGAGCAGCAGCTCGCCGCTGACGTCGGCTTCAGGCGTCCGGTACGTCGCCGGTCCGGGCGGATAATCGTAGAACAGGCTGGCAATCGGCGCGCGCCAATCGTACACGAGAATCTCGTCGGACTGCGGATCCATAAAAGAAGCCAAGCCGATATAAATCCGCTCGATCTCTCCGCGCGCTTCTTCATCGGCAAAATCGATCCGGCTGAAATACGGCGCATCGACGATCCGCTCAAGCCGGCGCAGCGCGTCCTGCGCCAGCTGGAGGCTGCGCTCCTGAATGCTCAGTACCTGCGCCTGCTGCGTAATGCTGGCTGCCGTCTCGATCAAATCGTCTTCATTGTCGGTATTGACGGAAATATCCGACCAGAAGCTACGATTGATCGCCAGCACATCCGCACGCCGGTCGTCTGCCGTGCGGCCCAGCTCGCCGAGCCGCTTGCGAATCCGCCTGCGCACATCGGCCAGACGCTCCTTTTCCTGACGCCATTCCTCTTGGGTGATCTCCATAGCCCCCGCTCCTTCCAACGTTCATGTTCCGGTTATGCTTTTATTGTACCCGATCCAGCCACGACGACCAAACTGCCGTCAGGTCGGCACGTCACGTAAAGCGCGCAGGTGACTCGTTGGGGCGGGTAGCCTATGTGGCTGCTGCACAGACCGTTGACTGCTGTACAGCCCGTTAGCCAACAGATTGCCCTCCTGACTGTCGCACAGACCGTTGCCAGTGACGGCTCCCTAACGGCTGCTGCACAATTCGTTAGCCGGCAGACGGCCCTCGATGGCCACCGCACGGCCCCTTGTCGGTATACAGCGGGCTTCTTCAGCCGGCAATTCGCCCGGCCGCGCGGCCCGCCGACGCTATGGCCGCCGGAGCCGCACCTACGTCAATACACACGGTGTATGACGTCTTCGAAAGCCGGCTCCTCCATATGCACGTCGTCGGCCTCGCCCCAGGCGCTGACGATGCGCAGCATCTCCAGCGCCGTCAGCTCGCGGCGGTTCCACGCCAGCGTCAGCGCGCCGGGCGCGCGCTCGACGATGGTCAGCGGCAGCCCCGCCGCTTCAACCCCTGACGGCACCACGCAGCCGGAGCGGAACGTCACCCGGGCCACCGTCGGCAGCCCGATCCGTTCGCGCAGGTCGGCAATCGTGCCGTCATACCCGAGCTGACCGTGATTGATGACCATCACCCGGCTGCACAGCCGTTCGATGTCATCCATATCATGCGTGGTCAGCAGAATCGTTGTCCCTTTCTCGCGGTTCAACGTATGCAAAAAGCTGCGGATGCTGCGCTTGGCGCTCACATCCAGACCAATCGTCGGCTCGTCGAGGAACAGCACGTCCGGGTCGTGCAGCAGCGCCGCCGCCAGATCGGCCCGCATCCGCTGGCCGAGCGACAGCTTGCGGACCGGCGTGTCGAGAAACTCGCCCAGCCCCAGCAGCTCGCTCAGCTCGCCGAGCCGCAGCCGGGCGGCGCGCTGCTCCAGCCGGTACATCGCCGCCAGAATGTCGTAGGAATCCCGCACCGGCAAATCCCACCACAGCTGGCTGCGCTGGCCGAACACGACCCCGAGCCGTCCCACGACGCGCCGGCGGTGCAGCTGCGGGCTGAGCCCGTCGATCTCCACGCTGCCGGAGGTCGGGTGCAGGATGCCCGTGAGCATTTTGATCGTCGTCGATTTGCCCGCGCCGTTCGGCCCGATATAGCCGACGAACTCGCCGCGCTTTATCGTAAAGCTGATGTCTCTGACGGCTTCCTTCAAGCGGTGTTCCCTGGACAGCAGGCTGCGCAGGGCGGCAAACCGGCCTGTGCGGACGACGGGCAGACGGAACGTTTTGCCTAAACGGTTTACAGTAATCATCTCGCACCCCCCTAGCTTCCCGTACTTTGATAGCGCGACACGCCAACCGCCCACAGCCGCAGCGCCAGCAGCAAAAACACGGCCGCAGCTCCCGCAGCCGCTAAGGGCAGCCACGGGCCGTACGAACCGCGTACAATGTACAACGCCGGCACATAGCTGACGAACCCGACGGGCAGCGCCACCAGCAGCAGCGTCCGCATCCATTGCGGATACAGCGTCAGCGGATATTGCGCAGCGCTGCGGGCCGCGTCTTCGGTCATGTTCTGCAGCGCTTCGATGCGCGTCAGCCAGAATCCGCACGACGCTGTCGCCAGCCCGATCGCAAACAGCAGCACCGCGCCGGAAACAACGGCCAGCAGCGTAAACGGAACTGCCGTCCAGTCAGCCCGACCGTCGGCAAGCAGCTCGCGCAAGCACAATGTCACCAGCAACGCGCCTTGAGCCAAATCGCCGGCCAGCAGCCGAACGTTTTGCGTCATGAGGGCCAGCAACAGCGGCACGGGGCGCAGCAGCAACGGATCAAGGTCTCCGGTGACAAGGTATTTTTCCAGATAATGAACATCGGAGGCCACCGAGCGGTACAGCGCCCGGGCCAGCGTCATCACACCGCACAAATAGCCGATTTCGTACCAGCTCCAACCGTCGACGCTTCCGAACTTGACCAGCACGAGCGCCACCATCAGAAATTCGCTGAACTGCACCAGCGCCGACACGATCGCCGAGCCGATAAAATTGAATTTGTGCTGCATCGCTCCGCGCACACTGGCGCGAAGCAGCAACGTATAAAGCCGCAGATTCGCTCTCATCCGCCCTGCACCTCCAGCTTGCGCCGCGCCAGCCGGGTGGCCAGCAAGCCAAGCGCCGTCAGCGCGCACGCCCAGCCCGCAGCGCCCAGCAGCGCTCCCGGGCCGTCAAGCCCCATATATTGCCGCGTCGGCACATACAGCAAATACGGATACGGCGAGCAAAAGCTGAGCACGCGCAGCCAGCCGGGTACCCACGACAGCGGAATAAAGAAGCCGGCAAGCAGCATGCCAAACGCATAATTCAGCCAAAAAAACCACCGGGATTCCGTCGTCCACAACGCGGCGATGCCAATGAGATACTGGATGCAAATCGAGAGATAAGCGGCAAAAACGATAGCGACGGCTGTCCAGACGAAGACAAGCGCATGGGCGGGCAAAGGAAGCGAAAACAAGAAGAAGATGAGGATGTAGATCGGGAGAGATTTGTACAAAAACTGGTAAGCGATCTGTCCCCACTCGCGGCTGACCGCCTGATAGAACAGATGCGCCGGACGCAGCAAATCCAGAGCAATTTGCCCTGTGCGCACCGATTGCTCCAGACCGAGCCCGTTCGTAACAAACAGGGTGATCCACAGCAGGCATTGATTAAAAGCAATGTACGCGACCATCCCCTGACTTCCGTACTCGCCAAGCGGGCTGTCTGCGCCCAGACCGGACCAAATACGAATGTAAATGAAGCCGAAAGCCAGACTGACCGCGTTGTGCAGCAAATGCGAAGCGCGATATTGCCTATTGCGCGCGTACGCTTTTTTCGCCAGCACCATGAATAGCATAGCAAACACCTCCTGATCGAATCGATGTGAGGAGGAACCAAGGCGGTGAATCTTTCTCGCAGCCGCTACGTAGAGAGAGCGTTGTCTATCTTACCAAAATTTCTCTGCCGCTGGCAACAACTTTTCTTGTATAATAATGACATATCGCCCAAAAGGGAAAATGGCTGTAACCGGCGGAAATTCCATGCGACTTCTATGCAACGGAAGCGAACAGCCGCCGTGCAGCGGGCGCTCCGCTCCGGGAGTCACACGCGGCACTGAACAAAGGAGGCGCAAACGTGGCTGAATATGTCATCAACTGTATCACAGCGGTAGTCGCCGCTCTAATTGACGATAAGCTGAAAGCCAGTCTGCTCGGCAGGCGGATAGCAAAAATCCTGCTGAGCGCCTTTATGCTCCTCGGAGTGATTGTCGTGAGCATTGTCCTGATCTGGCTGCAAAGCTAGAGCACGTTGCCATCAGCTGCTGTATACCAACAACCGCGTTCGGCACAGACGAAACGGCAAAAGCATAAGCCGGCGCTCCAAGCCGCAGAGCGACTGCTCTGGGTCGGAAGCGCTGCTTATGCTTGCTTCTGAGAAAGTTTGGATCAAACAAGACGCTGCGCCCTTATCTCGCGCGCAGTTGCCTTCACGTTACACTGGCCGGATTTCCAGCCATTCCAGACGGACCGAGCCGCTTTTTGCCTGAAGAATCAGCTTATGAGGCCCCTGTGCCAGCTCTCGGCCCGCCCACAAAGAAATCGATTTCCAAACGGTCGGAACTTCACCTTGCAAAACGAGCGTTTCCCCGTCCATCACCGCCGCCAGCTCCGCCCCGTCTTCGGCCGCCGACAGTCGCAGCTCCGCTGCATAAGCGCCGTCCGCGCCCGCTACGAATTCGTATGCGGCCCAATCGCCCGCCGCCAGCTGCAAGTACATACGCTCATCGTCCTGCCAAAGCTGACCTTGGCCGTGCTCGAACGTTGCCTGCTCGCGCTCGCCGGTGACAAAGCGGATATCGGTGCCGTCTGCGACGCGGAAGCCAACATTGCTTTCGGCGGGCTTGCCGACATGGAAGCTTTCTTCCGCTCCCTTGTAGCCGTAGAAAATCGCCGGAATGCGCACCGGCGGCCGGCGCAGCAAGGCGTTCACGACATCGGCGTGATACACGCAGTTCTCGAAACGCAGGTTGTCGAGATACTGCCACAAGATCCGCTCCGCTTCTGCCGCATCCGGCTTGACGCCGCCTTGCAAATACGCGACAAGCGAGTCCCAGCCGTCGGGGATGCGGACCTCGCAGGGCGAGTTGTCTTTGCCCATTTTTTTCCACGTCCAGAAATTCCACGATATATCGTGATCCTCGAACAAGCGGAACGCTCCGGCATACCAGTCCTTGTTGTTCTCGCCGCCTTCACCCATATAAAGCGGCGCGTCCCATTCGTCGCGCTTGTCCAGGTATTTCTGGAGGCTCGCGGTGTCCGGGTTGTTCCAGTACTTGTGAAATTGCAGCAGCACATTATCGTCGAAGCGTTCGTCAAAAATCGTCCAGTCCGTCGCCCAATGCGCGCCTTCGAGAATGATCATATGCCGCTCGTCGACCTCGCGAATTGCGGCTGTGATCCGCTTGTACAGCGGCATAATCCGGTCGTTGTATTGCGCAAACCAGTTGGGCAGCGGCTCGTTCAGCAGATCGTAGCCGGCGACGATCCATTCGTCCTTGTAACGGTCGGCCAGCATGCGCCACAGCTCAATCGTTTGCCGTTGATAACGTTCCTTCAGAAACAGCTCCGGCTGATCGTTCGCCGAATCGTCAATGTTCGCTCCCGTCTGTCCGCCCGGCGCGCCGTGCAGATCGAGCACCACATACAGCTTATAGTCGCGGCACCAGTCGATCACCCGGTCGAGCAGCGCGATTCGCTTTTCACGGAAGACGACCTCGTCGCCCTCCTCCATAAGCCAGCGGGCATTGATCGGGATGCGTACCGAATTCATCCCTTCGGCGGCAATTTGCCGGATATCCGCTTCCGCGGTGTGAATGTCATAGTAGATGTCCCAAAAGCGCCCGGCCTGCTCCTCACCGACCAGCTCGCGCACCATCGCTTCGATGCGCCGCGGGCGGTCGCCCTGCTCAGGGAATCTCCACATATAGCCTTCGGGCAGCATCCAGCTCCCGAAGCCGACGCCGCGCAGCAGCAGCTCCTGACCATCCCCGTTGATCAGCTTTTTGCCCTTCGTGCGGATGAACCCGCTCACTTCAGGGTTAAACGTTTTCCTCACCATCCAGTCCTCCTTCTCTCCTGCAAGGCGCAGCTAGATTATCCTTTGATAGCGCCTTCTGCAATCCCTTTCATAATATACCGCTGGAGCAATAAATAAAACAGAATAACTGGCAGCATTGCCAAAATAAGCGAAGAAAGGATCGCCGACCAGTCATTGTTGCCGTATTGTCCAAACAGCATGTTGGTGGAAAGCAGCAGGGTGTAGCTCTTGTAGTCGGTTAACATCAGCAGCGGCAGCAGGAAATCGTTCCACACCCACAGCAGGTTCAAAATGGCAATCGTCGCCGTAATCGGCAGCAGCAGCGGGAACATGACAACGGCAAACAATCTCAGCTCGCCGCAGCCGTCGATGACCGCCGCTTCGTCAAGGTCGCGCGGAATCGTTTTCACAAAGCCGTGGTACATGAAAATCGCCAGCGCTACGCCCAAGCCGATATAGATGAGCCCAAGCCCTGTCGCCGAGCCTTGCACAGCCAGCGTTTTGGCAATTTTCGTTAAGGTGATCATCACCGAATGAAACGGAATCAGCGTCGACATGACGAACAGGAAAAACAGGAAGCCGCTCAGCTTGCCCGGCGTGCGCGACAGCTTGTAGCCGGCCAGTGAAGCACAGCCAATAATCCCGGTCAGACTGATGGCGGCGACATACGCGGTATTGCCCAGACTGCGCATAAAATTCGTTTTATGAAACGCCCCGACATAGTTGGCCAGCTCCAGATGTCTCGGCAGTGCCAAGATGTTATTCATCATTTCGCCTTCGGTTTTGAGGGAGTTAAGCAGCCCCATGTAAATCGGGAACAACGTCACCAGTGCGGCAAGCAGCAGGACCAGATGAACCAGCCAGGCGCCTGGAGAACGGGCAGCCCTACGGCCGGAATGGCTGCGAGGCGAAGCTGCGCCCGGTACGGCAGAGGCCGTTGACGCTGCGGAAGATGGGTTGACGGGCTTCATGACTCCACCTCTCTTCGCTTCATGATCCAGAGCTGAATCAGGGTAATCACCAGCACGGCTGCGAATAAAATAACCGCTTTGGCGTTAGCGTAGCCATACCGATTGGACGATTTGAACGCCTCTTCGAAAATATTCAGGGCAATCACCTGCGTCGCCCGCCCCGGACCGCCCCCCGTCAGCGCATACACGGCGTCAAACGCCTTGAACGAGCTGCTTAGCGTCAAGAAGACGCCGATCGTCAGCGCCGGATAAATCATCGGCAGCGTAATATGGCGAAACGTCTGCCAGCCGTTCGCTCCGTCAATCGCGGCCGCTTCCTTGAGCTGCGCCGGCACGCCTTGCAAAGCGGCCATGTAAATGACCATCAAATAGCCGACGCCCCCCCACAACGAGACGATGAGAATCGCCAGAAAGGAAAAGCGCGCGTCGCCGATCCAGGACTGGTCCAACATTTTCAGTACCGAATGCTCGGCCATGTAAGGCAACACCTTGGTAAAAATATACAGCCACATAAATCCGCCGATGATCAGGCTGATCATATTCGGCATGAAAAAAATCGTGCGGTACCACGCCTTGCTGCGCCGCCGCGACTCGACGAGCACAGCCAGCGCAATCGCCAGCGCATTTTGCAAAATCACCATCGCCGCCACATATTTCAACGTAAACCCGACGGCGTTCAGGAAATAGGGGTCGTCCGTCAGCGCCTCAACGTAATTGGCCGCGCCTACAAATTGATACGACGGGTTAAGCCCGTTCCAATTCGTCAAGCTGTACCCGACGCCCCCGATGGCGGGGGCGAGTACGAATACAGCGTAGAACAGCAGCGCGGGAAATACGAAGGCCAGCAGAACGGCCGCTTGCTTGCCGGTGCGGCTTGTCATTGTCCTTCACTCCCTTATGCGCCTCGCTTAGTTCTGTCCCTTGATCGCGGCGGCCCATTTTTTATCAAGCGCTTTGATGATGTCTTCCTTGGTCACCTGCTTGGCGTAGTAGCTTTGCAGCAGCTTGGCCTGCTCGTCCGTCACGCCGTTCGGCAGCGACAAATCCTGATACGCCTTGCCCTGCGACACATAGGTCATCGCTTCGTCAATCCACGGGAACGACTTGTACGTATGCACCTTGGATACCGGATTGAACTTCAGCTCTTGGAACAAAGCCGAGGAATCCTGCGGATCGAGCAGGTAGTTGAGCAGGTCCATCGCTACTTCCTTGTTTTTGCTCGTCGGCGAAACGGCCAGCGAGGTCGAGGTCGACAGGTTGATCATCGCGCCCTTGGGATCGTTGCTGACCGGCAGCGGAGCTACGCCGAATTCCATATTAGGATTGACCTTCTGAATCGCTTCGGCCTGCCACGGTCCCTGGACCCACATCGCCGCCTTGCCGTTGGCGAAATCGGTCGAGCCCTGCGCGCCGCCGACTTCGAACGGCTTGTCGGTGCCATTTTGCATAATGATGTCGATGATGTTAAATACGTCGGCCACGTCGCTGTAGGACGCTTCGCCCTTGTTCATCTTGTCGATCCAGTCGGGATGCTGCGAGTTGACAATGCCGCCCAGCGACAGCGCCATCATGAGCTGCGGAATCCACGCTTCCTGGAACGCCAGCTCGAACGGCGTAATCTGGTTGGCTTTCAGCTTGTCCACGACGGCCTTCATCTCGTCGATCGTTTGCGGCGGCTGGAGGCCAAGGTCGCTGAACATTTTTTTATTGTACAAATAGCCCCATTCCAGACTCTCCAGCGGCAGCGCCATCACCTTGCCGTCGTAAGTGACCGTTTTCTTCACGTTATCGAACAGCTGACCGGCAAACGGCTGATCGGACAAGTCGGTCAAATAGCCGGCTTTGTAGTAGGTCGGCAGATCGGCTACGGCGTGCAAGGTGAACAAGTCGGGCGCGTCGTTGGACGAAAGCCGGGTTTGCAGCAGCTGCTTGGCCTGATCGGGATTCGGCATTTCGAGACTGATCGTCACGTCGATATTTTTCTCGGCCTTTTCCTTGGCCTGGAACTGCTCGAAATAGCGGTCGAATTGATCCTTGAAGCGCGGGAAGCCCATGAATACCTTGAGCTCGACCTTTTTGGCCGCCGCTGCCGTCGGTGCGGCTTGGCTGTCCGCAGTTGGCGTGGCGCCGCTCTGCTCCGTGCCCGACGATCCGCAGCCGGCAAGTACGGCCAGCAATGCTGCACTGACTCCAATATGAAGCGCTTTCCTCATGATTTGTTTCCCCCATAGTTTGTATTGAACTGCACCTTTATCATAAGGCGAAGCGAGAACGGAAACATTCGAGGATATTAGCTTTTGCAGCTGTAAAATATTGATGCGCCGCCCGGACGGCTCCGCCAATCCGGCAAGTTCGCGGGAGCAGCGCGCGGTCGGGGAGCGCGTGCCGGGCGTCCCGCAGCGCTTCGTCCGGCATGGCGGCTGGCGCTTCGCCCGGCGTGGCGGCGGCGCTTCGTACGGCGTACCCGCATTCGCCTGAAATGGCGTGCCGAAGGCGCTTCGCCGGGCACACCTAATGGCGGCCGCTCCCGGCAGCTATTCACGGCTGCGCAGCTCGCCCGGCGTCATGCCGAAATAGCTTTTGAACACCTTGTAGAAATAGGTCGGATCGGCGTAACCGACGAGTTGGGCGATGTGCTTGAAGGGAATTTGCCGGTCGGCTACGAGCTCGCGGGCTTTATCCATGCGTTTGCGCGTAATGCAGTCGGACACGGTCTGCGCAAACTCCGCTTTGAACGCCCGGCTCAAATGCTCCTTGCTGATAAAAAAATGCAGCGCAATCGACTCCAGCGATATCGGATCGGCATAATGCCGCTCGATGTACGCCATCACTTCCGTAAGGTCAAGCCGCTGCTTCGTTCGGCGGGCCGCTTCCACAGCCGCGATCGTCTCGGCGAACAGCCGCTCCAAGCCGACGACCGCTTCGGCAATCGTCGCCCACGGCCCGGCCGCGGCGCGCCCGCGAACCGCAGCCAGCAGGCCCGGATCGGCTTGCTCGGCGGCGAGCCACGTCTCCAGCAGCGCGATGCAATCGTGCGCCAGCCGGTCCGGCACGTGGCCGTCCTCCGGCCGCTCGCCGTAATGCCGCTGCAGGAGCGCGCCCAGCTGGCGCAGCACCGAAGCGGCAGCCTCGGCGTTCAGCGCCAGCGCTTGCTCGTAGAGCTGCTGGCGGAACGCCACATACGCGTCGAGCACGTCGCGGTCGGCGAACAAGTGGACGACGCCGGTCGGCGACGCTCCCGCCGCCGCGTCGGCAGCAGCCTGACGCGCGTCCAGCTCGCGCACGCACAAGGCCAGCGCCGCGTTGAGCTCCTCGGGACTGATCGGCTTGAGCAAATATTCTACAGCCCGCGAGCGGATCGCTTGCTTGAGGTAAAGGAAATCGTCATAGCCGCTCATGACGATAATTTTCAGCTCGGGGTAGCGCTCGTTCAGCTCGCGCAGCAGCTCGATCCCGTCCAGACCGGGCATCCGCATGTCCGTCAGGACGATCTGCGGCGCAAGCGCCGCGATCAGCTCCAGCCCTTCGCGGCCGTCCTCCGCTTCGCCGGCAATCGTCAGACCGAGCTCGGTCCACGCCCCCAGCGATTTCACGACTTGTCTCGACCACGGCTCGTCGTCGATGATCAGAATGCTATACATGGGGCTCCTCCTTCGTCTCGGTCATCGGAATCACGGCGGCGACCGCTGTGCCTGCGCCCAAGCTGCTGAACAGCCGGATGCCGCTGCGGCGGCCGTAATGCAGGCGCAGCCGGGCATGCACGTTTTGCAGCCCGATGCTGCGGCGGCTGCCCGGCGGCCCGGTATCGGCCCGCCCGAAGCCGGTATGGCGCAACGCCAGCCGGAGCTGCTGCAGCCGGCCGGCCTCCATGCCGACGCCGTCGTCGCACATCCACAGCAGCGCCCGGTCGCCGACGCGGCTCACGCTGACCGTGAGCCGCCACTTGCCCTCCTTGCGCTGCAAACCGTGCTCAAAGGCGTTCTCGACCAGCGGCTGCAGCGTGAATCGCGGCAGCCGCGCCGCCAGCGCTTCCGGCTGCACCTTCACTTCAATCGTGCAGCGTCCGAGAAACCGCTGCTCCTGAATAAACAAATAGTTGCGCGTATGCTGCAGCTCCCGCTCCAGCGGCACCAGCTCCTCGTCCGTACTGATCGCATAGCGCAGCAGCTCGCCGATCACCCGGGTGATGCGGTAAATTTCCGGCGCGTCCTTGACCAGCGCCATGCCGCCGATCATGTGCAGCGTGTTGTTGAGAAAATGCGGATTGATCTGCGCCTGCAGCGCCTGCAGCTGCGCGTTCTTCAAATCGATCTCCTGCTGATATTCGACCTCAATCAGCTCCTTGATCCGCTGCATCATCGAATTATAGCCGCTTTCCAGCAGGCCGATTTCATCCGTGCTTTGCACCTCCTGCAGCTGAAACTGGGTGACGCGTGTTGTCTTCATCAGGCGGGCCAGCTTGACGATGGGCCGGCTGATCCGCAACGAGAAGAGAATCGACAGCAGGATCGAAGCCAGCGCGAACAAGCTGCCGGTTACGATACCGGCGCGAATCGTCGGCCGGGCGCTGGCGGCGACCGTGCCCAGCGGAATCGTCTTGAGCAGGGTGAGCTGGCCATCACCGATTGTTTTGAGAAACATCAGCTGATCCTCGGTCTTGCGGTAATGAATATCGTCGTCGCCGGCCGCCATTTCCCGCAGCGCGGCTTGCAGCGCCGCTGAACGCTCAGGCTCGGTCGAGCCGCTCAGCAGCTCGCCCTCGTCGTTCAGCACGTAGACGGAGCTGGACGGCTCCGACTTGAGGATGCTGCCGATTTCGCGCCACACCTTAGGGTTGATCTGGGCCGAGATGCCGCCGAGCAACCTGCGGTCCTCGAACTGGTTCATACTGTGATAGGCATAAATGGCGCTGCCCGATTGCTTGAAATACAAATGGATCGGGCCGCTAAGCATCCGGCTCCAGTTGCCCTTGGCGATTTGCAAAGAGGTGATCGAGCCGCTGTTCGAGTAGCTGACCGAGAACATCCGGGTCGTCGGATGCACGTACAGATTCAATTCGTCGATTTTGCGGCTGTTGGCGTGAAAGGCAGAAGTCAGCGTGCCGCGGATATAGTTCTGTGTGCTGAACTGCGTGCCGATATCCGGAGTGTCGATCTGATTGACCGCCGTCATCAGCGATTCATTGATTTGCAGCGAATAAAACAAGCTGTCCAGCTGCTGGATCAGCTCGCCCAGATATTGATCCGCCCAGAGCATCCGCGAGTAGTTCGCGTTGACCGTTTCCTGCTCGACGGAAGCACGCGTATTGCCCGTGGCGATCCAGGTGACGGTCAGCACCGGCAGCGTCGTCAAGCCGATCATCAATAGCATCAAGCGCAAACGGATACTGATTCGTTTCATCGGATTATCCTCCCGGCAGACGGCTCATGTATTGTTGAAAATTGTATCAGCCCGCTCCGGCTCCCGCAAGCCGGCCTATCCGCAACGAAAAAAGCCCGGACAGAAGTCTCCTTCTGCCGGGCTGGGTACCGTCTATTCTTTCACCGCGCCGCCGCTTGAATCGCCGTTGACCGGCTCGGCCTGCTGCGAGGTTCCCGACGCGCCGTTAAACATCTCGTTGTAATTGGCCAGCGCCGGCTTCGTCAAGTAATCCTTGTCGATATAATTGGCCAAATACTGCTTGCCAAACAGCATATCGTATTGCATCTCGCGATATTTCTCCACCGTGGCTGCGGTGTCATCCGGCACGACCGGATGCAGCTGCTGGCTGGCGTCAATCGCCAGATTGCTGAGCAAGCCCGGCAGCTGGGCCGATACCTGGGCGTCCATTGCAAAGGTCGCCGGCTTTTGCATATTCAGCGTATCGAGCATTTTCGCCCCGAGGAAGGACGGGCTCAGCACCGGAATATCCTGCTTGGGCAGCTCGAAGTTCGACCAGGTGACGAACGGCACGCTGTGCATTTTTTTAATTTCCTCAAGCGACCATTTCTCGGAATCGCCTGTACTGATGAAGCCGCCCTCGGCGTACACCTGATAGTCGAAGCCAAGCATCGGCAGATGGTCGCCGTAGAATACGATCACCGTCGGCTCGTCGGATTTTTCGAAATGGTCAATCAGCATTTGCAGGCTTTGGTCGGCGTCATGCGCCCCTTGCGTATACGTCTCAAGAATCGATTTGGCGTCCGGCGACAGCGGTCCGGTGGTCGTGATCGAATTCGTTCCGTAACGGTTGTCGTCGAACGGTCCGTGATTTTGCATCGTAATCGCATAAATGAACATCGGCTTGTCGGTCTGATCGACCTCTTGGATAATGCTCTTCGATACCTCGGAGTCAGCGATGAAATTGCCGCGGATTTCCGGATTGTCGAAGTTCGCCTTGCTTTTGAACGCCTCGAAGCCCAGCTCCTGATAGACGGTCTGCCGATTCCAGAACCAGCCCTCGTAGGAGTGAATGCCCATACTTTTGTAGCCCTGATCTTCAAAATAGCTCGCCAGGCTCGGCACCGGCTTGCGCACGTACTGCTGGTACGGCACGGAGCCGCCTGGCAGGAAGCTCATCGAATACCCGGTCAGCACCTCGAATTCGACGTTGCTCGTACCGCCTCCGAACTGCGGCGACAGCAGGTAACCGGAGGTCGTTTCCTTTTGCAAACGATGCACGGTTTTCAAAGGGTCCTCGCTGAACTTCACGTCCGGCAGCAGCGTCGGGTCCCAGAACGCTTCGTTCATAATAAAAATAACGTTCGGCTGCTTGCCGTTCAGCGGATCGGAAGCCTTCTTGGCGGCTTGCTGCTGCCGCGAGCCGTCGATTTGCGCGGCCAGATCGGCCATCGCCGTTTCGCTGTAGCCGTCGGGCTTGGATACAACGGCGTTTTTCATATTAAGCGTAAACGCTACGGACAGCCCGTTCCCGCTATAATTTTGCTGCTGGTCCCAGATGATTTCGCTGACGCCCGCGCTGTCCAGCAGCTTGCCGGCCAACGCCGTTTTGGTGCCCATCGCATACAAGGCGTACAACGAAAACAGCCCCAGCGCTATCCGCCCGTAATAAGGCATGCGCAGCCGCGGCAGCACCAAGCGCAGCAGCACGATCACGACCACGGCAATCAGCACCGTGGCGATGCGAAGCATGGCGGCTTTGCCGGTGACGAGCGGCAATATGTTAAAGCTCTCCTTATCGAGCAAGACGTCCCACGGAAAAAAAGGCTCCCCGATCAGCTTGACCTTGAAATAGCTGACCAGCCCAACCATACTGACCAGCAGCACGGTAAAAGCGACGGAAAAAACTAACGATCCCAATATCGCATAAATCACTCCGAACACGGCAAACTGAATCAGCGCGTTCAAAGCGAACAGCTCCCGATGTCCCCAAGCCCAGGTCCACGCTTCGCCCAGCGAGCCGCGGACAATCGTTTCTACGCCGAGCGCCAGCAAGAATGGCAACACGATCAAAGTAACCGTAATAAATACCGGGGCAAAATAGCGAGATTGCTTGATAGTTGACCAACGCACGTAATTTCACGCTCCTTCTGCCCTAGAGTATACAGGCCATTTGTGAAGAAAATGTATCGATAAGTGAAAATTCTTGAAAAACAGACGTTCACGTCAGGTTTATTTCGCGACAAAACAACCGCCCTTCGGCGCAAGCGCGCCGGGCACGGCTTCGGCAAACGGCGTTCAGCAGCCGCGAAGCCAGCCGCACCGCCTGGAACGTTCGGCAGCGCATGCTGGCCCGGGAATCCGTCTGCTTATTTCATCGCAGCCAGCCACTGCGCCAGCGTCTGGATATCTTCTTGCCGGATGCTCACCTTAAACGACGGCATCCCGCCCCCGCCCTGGGTGATTTGCCGGACAATCTGCTCTTCGGACAACCGGCTGCCGACATGCTCCAGATTCGGCCCTTGCACATCCTGCAGCCCGCCGCCGTGGCAGGAGATGCAATAATTGCGGTACAGCGCCGGACCGTCGGCTTGCGGCTTGGAGCCCGACGCTCCTCCGTCTTTGGAACCGCATGCGGACAGCAGCAGGATCACGACGCCCAGCGCTGCGGCAGCGAATACTTGTTTACTTCTCATCGGACAACCTCCCTGCATTCCTCTACACATGATAACAAAGCAAGCCCGCAAGCTTCAATCTTAAAAAGTCCGAAAGCCCGCAATGTTGCAAAATAGAGGATTTGCGCCGCCGCTGAATAATTGCATACATACCGGAACTTCCCTCTATCTATGCCGGACGCGCGAACAGGAGACCGACTTATGCGAAATAAAAATTCGATGGACAGCATAAGCTACTGGTATCGCAAAATACTGAATGCTTACTGGATTGTGCTGCTCGTAGCCGTTGTGGCGGAAATCGCCGCTTTGATTGTCACGGTTGAAGTTTATCCGCAATACCTTCGCTTTTATCTCATCCATATCAGCGGCATTCCGACGCTGCTGATGCTGGTAATCATGCTGGTCAATGAGGCGTTCTACCGCTATCTGCGGGTCGAACAGCCCGCCGTTATTATCGGCACAGGCGTCGCCTTTGCGTGTATCCTGATCGCCGCCAATCCGCTTGTGCCTTGCGTCAAATCGATACTCATGCTACCGATGGTTATCGCCTTGTTTTTTTTCGACCGGAAAATTCTCCTGCTGACCCTGCTCGCCAACCTGACGGCGCTCGGACTGCTATATACGCTCAACGATGCTTTGCGTTTCAACACCAGCCTGTACGATTTGCTGGCCAATGTGTTTATTTTGTGCGGGGGCTACTTCGTCGAGCGCGGCATCGTCAGCCGCGGCGTGGCGCTGGTCAATCATCTGACCAAAACGATTCAGTCCGAGCAGGAGCTGCTCGTCAAAACCGTCGTTATGGACAAGCTGTCCAAAACCGACGCGTTAACGGAGCTATACAACCATAAAACCTTCCACGAATATCTGGACAAGCTGGTCGAGCACAACGCCGAGAGCCCGTTTCCGCTGCATCTCGCCGTGATGGACATCGACAATTTCAAAACGATCAACGATACTTGGGGGCATGCCGTCGGCGACATCGTGCTGCGGCGCGTCGCCCAGCAGATCAGCGAGCTGATCTCGCCCAGCGAAATTATCGCCCGTTATGGCGGCGAGGAATTCGCTCTGATTTTTACGGAAAAACCGCTGGAGGAAGCGTTCGCGACGGTCGAAAAGATCCGTCTGGCGATTCACGGCATCGCGCATCCCGAAATGGACGGACGGCAGGTATCGGTCAGCATCGGCTTGACCAGCTACGTTCAGGGGCAAAGCAAATCCGATCTGTTCGCCGAGTCGGATGCCCTGCTCTACACGGCCAAACGCTGCGGCAAAAACCAGACGAAAATGCAGCGCAAGCCCTGACAATAAAAAAAGCTGGTCATCTTGCAGAGATCTGCGATGATCAGCTTTTATCGTTTAGATGAAGTGCAGCTTCTGTTTCTCGGGCTGCTTCACGGCGTGTTCAATTCGGGCATGCGCGTCGCTGCGGCGGAGGAAGGCCCGCAAGCTGTTCAGCGCTTCTTCGGCTTCCTGCAAATACTGCTTGTCCCCGAACATTTCATAGAGCTTCAAGTAGTCATTATACTCGTCCAGCCACTCATTTACGTTAAAAGAGATCATTGGCATCACTCCTTCAACTCCATGATACCTGATATATATTAAATCTACATGAAAAATAGCTGAAATAGAATCGGAAAATCTATGAAATGAACGAAATCTGGCGAAAAATAGCGGCAGCTAGCCGCTAGATTCGCGCCGGGCCGCAGCAGCCGTCAAGCGCTCCAGCAGCGAGCGCAGCAACGCGGCCAGCCCGTCGTCGGCCAGCCGGCCTGCGGCGTCCAGCTTGAGCGATACGAACGGCACCTGCAGCTCGTGCGCTTCGCCGATCAGACGCGCGTCGAGCATGCCCAGCGTCAGCCGCAGCGACTCGTGCGCCCGGCTGCCGCCAAGCGGCGTCGGCGAAGCGCTGACGACGGCTGTCGGCTTGTGCAGCAGCTCGCCGGAGGAGACGAGCCAGTCCAGCGCGTTTTTGAGCGCGCCCGGCACGCCAGCGGCGTATTCCGGCGTGCAGATGAGCAGTCCGTCCGCCGAGCGGACGGCAGCGCGCCACGCTTCAACGGCAGCGAACGCGCCTTCCCGGTCGAGATCGGGATTAAACAGCGGCAGATCGACCAGTCCGCGGAACGGAATTAGCCGCGCCGGAGCAGGCGCAAGCAACGCGGCGGCTTCCAGCAGCGCGCTGTTCGACGAGCGGGCCCGCAGACTTCCGGATATGGCTAATAAATCGGGCATAGGCAGATCACCTCTTTCACAAGCTTCATAGCTGTAGCTTACAGCATGACGCTAATGTCAGAGTCAAGCTGCCCAGACCCAGATTTGGGCTTCGGGCATGCCCGCCCGCAGGACGGGTTACACGCGCAAGACGCGCAAAATGCCAGCCGCTTACTCGTGCGACACGATCAGCTCCAGCCGTCCGTCCAGCGTAAAAGCGCCGAAGCCGAGCGGCAGGATGAAATGCTCGCCTTTGCGCAGGCTGTACCCTTTGCCGTCAGCCTGCAGCTCGCCTTCGCCGTCCAGCACGCTGACGATCAGATAGCGCTCCGGGGCGGGGAAGGCGGTTGGCCCGGAGACCTGCCATTCTTGCACGGTAAAAAAGCGGTTGGACACATAGGTCGTCAGCTCCGTCCCCTCGCGCCGTTCCACGCGGTAATCCTGACTGGACGCTTCATGCGGCACCGTCGTGACGTCAATCGCCTTCTCCAAATGCAGCTCGCGCCGGTTTCCCTGCGCGTCCGTGCGGTCGTAATCGTACACGCGGTACGTCGTATCCGAGCTTTGCTGCGTCTCCAATACCACGACGCCCTTGCCCAAGGCATGCAGCGTACCGCTTGGCACATAAAAGAAATCGCCTGCCTGCACCGGCACGTAGCTCAGCAGCTCGTCCCAGCGCCCCGCCTCGATCATCGCCGCATATTGCTCCCGCGTCCGGGCCTGATGGCCAAAAATAATTTGCGCGCCCGGATCGGCCGCGACAATGTACCAGCATTCCGTTTTGCCCAGCTCGCCGCCCTCATGCCGCCGGGCGTAATCGTCTGCGGGATGCACCTGCACCGACAAATCGTCGGAGGCATCGAGCAGCTTCGTAAGCAGCGGGAACCGCTCCGCCTGCGAGCCGAACAATTGCGGCTGCGTCGTCCACAGCTCGCCCAGCGTCTGCCCGGCGAACGGGCCGTTCTGCACGATGCTTGGCCCGTTCGGATGAGCCGACACCGCCCAGCATTCGCCTGTATGCGCCGAAGGAAGCTCGTAGCCGAACATCGTCTTCAGCTTGACCCCGCCCCAAATTCGTTCCTGAAATACCGGCTGTAAAAAGATGGCTTCCATGTCTCCAGCTCCCCTTCCATGTTCTGTTCAATACGGCACGTGAACGAGCGCCGCTGCGCCGATCAAGCCCGCTTCCGTCTTCAGCCCGGCCGGCACAATCGGCGTCTGCCGCCCGCGCGGGCCAAGCGCATGCGCCGACACATACGCGGCTACCGCAGCGAACAGCGGCTCGCCAATCTGCGCGACGCCGCCGCCCAGCACAATCAGCTCCGGATCGAGCAGATTGATCAGCGAGACGCAGCCCATGCCGATGTAGCGATACACCCGCTCCACCAACGGCTGCATCAGCGCATCGCCTGCGGCGGCCAGCTCGAATGCTTCCTTGGCCGTGGTCGCAATGCCGCGCAGCTCGGTCGCCTGGCGGGCAATCGCCGTGCCGGAAGCGACCCATTCCCAGCAGCCGAGCTGTCCGCAAGCGCAGCGGCCCGCGGCCGGATCGATCACGATATGCCCGGCGTCGCCGGCATTGCCGCTCGCTCCGGTCAGCAGCCGGCCATGCGCGTACAGCCCCGCGCCGATGCCGGTGCTGATCGTCACGAAGGCGAAATGCTCGCTGGCTTGAGCCGCGCCAAGCCATTTCTCGGCCAGCGCCGCAGCCGTGGCGTCATTCTCCATCCGGATCGGCACGTCGAAATGACGGCGCAGCTCCGCGACAAGCGCAAAGCCCTGCCAGCCGGGCAGATTGGGTGGACAATCGATCAGCCCCGCGCGCGTATCCAGCGGCCCGGGCGCGCCGATGCCGATGCCGGCAATTTCGCTTGACGAAATGCTTGATTCGTCAAGCATCGCTTGCACGACAGCAGCCATTCGCGCCACCATTTGCGCCGGACTGATGCCAAGATCGGTTGGCAGCGATTGTTTATTTCGAATGTGTCCTTGTTCGTCAATCAAGCCGATCGCTGTTTTCGTCCCGCCGACGTCGATGCCTATTGCAATTGTCAAGGTACTCCCCTCCATAAGCGGAAATTAACTTGACAAAACTTTACTTTATCGATTATTGTCAAGTTAAGACGATTGTAGCATACGGGAGGGCAAAACACTA
Organism: Paenibacillus athensensis; assembly: GCF_004514475.2. Lineage (GTDB taxonomy): Bacteria > Bacillota > Bacilli > Paenibacillales > NBRC-103111 > Paenibacillus_AL > Paenibacillus_AL athensensis. The sequence continues at coordinate 408,194 of NZ_MYFO02000005.1, forward strand.
TGAGCAGGCCCAAAAAAATTTCCATGCAAGATATTGCCGACCGGCTCGGCATCTCCAAGAACGCCGTGTCGCTGGCGCTGGCGGGCAAGAAGGGCGTCGGCGAACAGCTCAAGGCGCAGGTGCGCCGCATGGCCGAGGAGCTCGGCTACCCCCTTCCGCAAGAAGCCGCGGCAGCGGACGGAGCGGCCGAAGCCGCCCGCTCCGCCGTACTGGTGCTGGTGCCCGAGCGGGTGATGAGCTATGAGGACAATGAGCATTTCCTGTTTTATCATGATTTGATCTGGGGCTTGGAGGAGAAGCTGCGCGCCCGCGGCTTCAGTGCAGTCATTTTACGGATCGGCAGCGAGATGGAGCTCAGCCTCAAGCTGCCGGAGCTGGCCGAGACGATGGCCTGCCGGGGGGTGATCCTGTTCGGCATTGTTAGCGAGGCGTATGCGCAGATGGTGTGCGGGCGGTTTCCCGCCGCGCTGCTGTTCGACTCGTTTCACCGCAGCGTGAACGCGCCGGCAGTCACCTCAGCGAACGTGGAAGGCGCAGCTGCAGCCGCTCGCTATTTGCTCGCTTGCGGGCACCGGCGCATCGGCTTCATCGGGCCGGCCAACCTGACGTCCAGCCACGAGGAGCGCTGGTTCGGCTATTGGCTGGCGATGCAGCAGGCCAAAGCCGACATCCTGCCGCAGTGGCTGCTGCTGGAGTCGGCCGGCTTCGCCTCCAGCCCGGCGGAAATCGAAGCGTTCGCAGACCGCCTGCAGGTAGCCCCTCCCGCGCTCCGGCCGACAGCGCTGCTCTGCGGCAACGACCGGCTGGCGCTGCTGCTGCTGGACGCGCTGGAGCGCCGCGGCCTCCGCGTGCCCGCCGACCTGTCGCTGATGGGCTTCGACGGCTTGCCGCAAGCTGCTGCTGCCCAGCCGCCGCTGGCGACGATGAAGGTCGACAAGCTCGGCCTGTGCGACGCCGTCGTCGAGTGGCTGCTGCTGCCCGAACGCCAACAACCCGCCGGGCGCGCGCGGCTCCATTGGACGGTGCCGGCGTCGCTGCACCCGGGCGGGTCGGTCGCGAAGCTTGAAGACGGGAGCTTGCTCTAGTCCTCGCAGTATTTTTTTTCAGTAGGCACAAACGATCGCTCCACGATCAGCCCTCCGGGCTCGCCCGGGTCTCCGTAGGCATAGACGAATTCTTCGCCGGGCTCAATCTGCCGGCCCAGCACCTGAACAGGTCTCAGCGCCTTGTAAATCGACGGGAACGGGCAGCAGTACCACCAGCCGTGCTCTTCGATCTCCTCCCGCTCCAGATAAGCTTCGACCGTAATTTCATACGCCCGCTCCTCCTCGGTCACGACGTGCTCTTGCCAATGCTCCTGCAAGTCCGCCTCAGCCTGGTCCCATTCGCCATCGCGGCGAATCGCCGAGACGGCATAACGGGACGTGACCTTCCAGATGCTGTCTCCGTCCAGCTTGCACGGCTGATTCAGCTTGGCTGCAGCTTGGCTCAGCGCTTCAGGCGCTTTTAATCCCTGCACGACCAGCAGGTAGGCCGACAACGCCTGGGCATACTGCGCCTCCGCATCCTCGTGCGCCTCCGCGGACATCTGCCGCTCGCGGCTGCGAATGCCGGCGATCGCATCGGCCGCTTCCTTGCGCGTCCGCGCCTCCTGGTAGCGCAAAATCGCGCTGCGGAACGTCTCCGTTCCCGGCGGAATCAGCCCCATATCCAGCTCGACCAGCCGTTCCAGTTCCTCGGCCGCCCGCCGCAGCCCCCAGATGTGCTCGATCGGACTGCGTCCCCCCGGCTCCTCCAGCAGCGCGTCCAGCTTCACCGGCAGCGCCAGCCGGGACGAGCCCGCGAACGCCGCTTCCTGCCGCGCAGCGATGACCAGCTCGGGAATCGTCTCGTACCATACATCCGCCTGCCGGTGTGAAATCGCCGGAATGGCCCGGGCCTGCCCATCCAGGCCGCAGAACGCCTCGCCGAGCAGCGCGTCGGCCATTTTTTGTAGCGCCGTAGCCGCTTCCATATAGGCCAAAGCCCGCGGCTGCCGGCTGCCGCTCAGCTCCTCGCGCAGCCGGTACACCTGCTCGCCCAGTCGCCGATAGCTCTCCAGCTTCTCAACCGGACATACGTATTCCTCCTCTTGACTGCCGAACAGCCAATCCATCCATCCCATCGTAATACCCTCCGCTGCGTTTCGAGTTCTTCATCTGTAATTTGTACGCAGAGAACGGCGCATGGTTGCTGTATAGGTTGAACATGCTGTACATGTAGATCCCCCCTTGTACATGCCCTTTCTTTACCGCTGCCGGCAATGGAAAAAAGCCCCTCTCCAGCACAATTTTCGATTTACATATAATGTAAATTTATCTGAAAATCAGAAAACGCTTTCCGTAATACTGGCTTCCCTCTTTACTTTTGTAATATTCTTTAAAATAATTAGTTTAATTTTCCAATTTGTTTCGTTAATTTTCGTTCTTTTCCTTTTCATTAACAAGCATTTCTTTGCATAATTTTCCGACCAAAATTTGTATTTTCGTGTTTTTCCCGCGCATTAACGGTGTTATTATCTGTAATTCGGGCATTTTCTCTCAGAAAACAACAATTTTACGCAACAAAAAATTTCGTTAATTTTCGTTAACGTTTTCCGTTGACAACTAAAAATTTTCGAAATATGATGATCGTAGGCGCTGGAATTAAAGCGCTTACAAGAAAGGAGGCAGCTTCATTTCAAGCGATTTTATCAACCATTTCAGAAGCTTTACAAAGGAGGTCGTTCTTCTACTTCAAGGTGTCAATCCTGTTTGCTTTACTGTTTTAGAGAGAAAAAAACACGATATTAAAATTGGGGGTAATTCTATTGTTTACTAATTGGTTGCCGGCGCATCGTCGCGGTCCCGTACAGTTGTTTCTCTGCGCCCTGCTTATTCTGGCGCTGGTCGTTACCTTGCTGATCCCAACATTCCAGAACCCGCTAGTCGCTCACGCTTCGGCTCCATCCGTTCCATCGGGTTGGACGAATGTGTTTACAGATGATTTCAGCGGCGCTTCCGGAAGCGGCGTAAATACTTCCAATTGGTTATATGATACCGGTTACGGCTATCCCGGCGGCGCCTACAATTGGGGCACGGGTGAAATCGAGAATATGACCAACAGCACAGCGAACGTCTATCAGGACGGCAACGGGTACCTGAACATCAAGCCGATCCGCGCCTCGAACGGAACCTGGACATCGGGACGTATCGAAACGCAAAACTCCAGCTTCCAGCCTCCAAGTGGCGGCATCATGCACGTAGAAGCCCGCATTCAACTGCCGAACGTAACCGGCTCGGCCGCCCAGGGTTATTGGCCGGCATTCTGGATGCTCGGCGCCCCATTCCGCGGTAACTACACGAACTGGCCAAGTGTAGGCGAAATCGACATTATGGAAAACGTCAACGGCGTGAATACGGTTTACTCCACTCTGCATTGCGGCTACAATCCAGGTGGTCCATGCAATGAAACCAACGGCATCGGCGGCAACAAAAGCGGCGCGTCTCCATCCCTTCAGTCCGACTTCCACGTCTATGCGATGGAATTTGACAAAAGCGTTTCTCCTCAGCAAATTCGCTACTATCTGGACGGCGTAAACTTTTTCACGGTCTACTCGAACCAGGTCGACTCCACAACTTGGAACAACGCTACCAATCACGGCTTCTTTATCATTTTGAACGTAGCCATCGGCGGCAGCTGGCCAGGAAACCCGACCTCTTCCACCGTATCCGGCGCAGCGATGAAAGTCGACTACGTACAAGTTCGCACGAAATCCGGCGGTTCATCTTCGACACCAACGCCTACGCCTACCCCTACGCCTACCGGTACAGCAACACCGACACCAACGCCTACCCCTAATTCAAGCAGCGACTACGCTGTAACCGTTACGAAATCGGGCAGCAGCGCAACCATCAAGTTTACGCCAAAAGCGTCCGGCGTTGCCACAACCGCACCGATTATGAGCTACCAATGCTCTGCCCTTTTTGGCGGCAATCAGCAAAACGTCTATATGACCTCAAGCTCGGGCTCCTGGACGTATACGATCAACGGACTCAGTACAGGCAAAGTCGTCAATTACTACTTTACCTATACGAAAAACGGCGTCCAGCAACCACCAACCTCCACGCAAAGCTTCACGTTCTGAGCAGATAGTCGGAAAGCGCCTGATCCTGTGAGCGCGCTAGTCGGATTGTCACAGAACTGAGCAATCGTTGTACCGCTCCGGTCCAGTTCTCTGGATCGGGGCTTCTTGTAAAAAAAAAGCATCCGGAGCGACGACAACGTCCGGATGCTTCTTCTATATTAACGGGACAGCAGCTGATACAGAATTTGCGCGCTTTCCGCGCGGGTTGCCAAGCCGCGAGGCTGGAATAGGCCCGCGCCGACTCCGTGAATCAAACCGGCTGCATAAGCTTGCTGAATATCAGCGATTGCCCAAGCGCCAATCGTGGCCTGATCGGCAAATGCCGAGCCCGCAGCCGTGATTTCGACGCCCGGATGCTGCAAGCGGTAAGCCCGCATCACCATGACAGCCATCTCTTCGCGCGTCACCTGCTCATTCGGCGCAAAGGCGCTTGCCGTCCGGCCTTGAATCAGACCGCTGGCTGCAGCAGCGGACACATACGGAGCATACCAAGTCTGTTCGGCAACGTCGGCGAAAGCCGCGGAGCCGTTCGCTTCAAGCCCCAGACTCCGCACGAGCATGGCGGCAAATTGCGCTCGGGTCACTTTATCCTGCGGCGCAAAAGCGATCTCGCTCACGCCGTCGATCACGTGCTTGGCCGCCATCGCCTGAATGACGCTATACGCCCAGAACGTTGGTGGGACATCGGCAAACGCCCGGTCGTATTCCAAGACGGCATATTTGCTGAAATGATGCACTTGCGCGTCGATGCCCGTTTCGCTCACACGTCCGCCGCTGTAAGATAAACTCCCGTCATCGGCGATATGGTAGACCCCCAGCAAATCGCGGTTAGCCGTTGCAGCGTAAGCGAAGTGCAGCACTAGCGGCTGCTCGAAGGCATCTAACCGATAAGCCTGACCGTCTTGATCGGTCACCGATAATGCAAATTCATAAACGGCTCCTGCAAGTCTGACAGCAGCGGTACCCGGCTGCTTGCCGGCCGACAGTAGCTTGGCCGCAGCTGCAGGTCCCACCTCACCTATCTCCAGCACAATCGTTGCGGAATCGGTTTTGCCGGCAGGCAGCAGCCGGATGAGCCCGGCGAGCACGCTCTGCGGAATTTGCACGCCGACCTGACCGCGGGTTACTTCAAGCTGGAGGTTGGCGGCCAGACGGAGTATATCGGCCGGCAGCTGAATGCCCGCTTCATTGGCCTCAAGTCGCAGGACGGTTGTGCCCTGCGCGTCCGTTGCCGACGGCAGCAGCTTCCTGAGCTCCTCCAGCGTTACTTGCTTGGGTCGGTCCGTTGGTGCTGGCGTCGGGGTTGGTGTTGGTGTTGGCGTTGCTCCTGCGCCCGGCTTGGGCTTCGACGTTGGCGTCGGTGTCGGTGTCGGTGTCGGTGTCGGTGTCGGTGTCGGTGTCGGTGTATTGCCGCCGGCCGCTTGCACGACAAAGGTCGTCGATACCGCTTGCGCGCCGCTGCCGGCCAGCACGGTATACGTGCCAGGCGCGGCATCGGACGGCAACGTATAGCTTTGTCCGTTTGCCATCTGTTCCTTGGTCAACAGGTCTGTCAACATCAAGGATTGATTCGGACGGAAAATTTGAATCAGAACCGCATCCGTCGGCAGCGCCGCTTTGACAACAAAGCTTGCGCCTGCGGTTTGGTTACCGATGGGTTCTATGACCGCCGCGTTCGCGGCCACTTTCGCCGGCGCTCCGGCGGTCAGCAGCATCGTCAGCGCTATCAGGCCGATCATTAGCTTGTTTCGCACATCTACCCCTCGCATTTCATGTTCTGGATTGGCTATTGCATGCTCAGCTTGTCAGACAGCGGGTTTGGCAGCGTAATAATGTCTTTGGTCAACGTATCCAGCACAAACGCATAGAGACGGTACTCGCTGTTATTGGGATCGGCAACGTCAAAGTGCACCGTGATTGACTCCGCATTGGCGATATCTTTCGACACGGCTACGTAGCTCACCGGCGTAGCGCCTTTCATCAGCTGCACATACAGCACCTCGTCCCCGGCATGATCAGGCGTATTGGCCACATGCGAGACGGCCACAGTGGCGCTCAGTCCTCCGATGCGATCCATGCCTCCCACGGCTTCCACCCGATAAGGAAGAACGATATCCCCGGTGCGCACGAGTTCCACATCGTCAACGGCAATCCAGTGATCGCCTTGGTCCTTCGAATGGAACGCCACCGTCATTTTACCGCCGCGCACCTCCAAATCGGAAATTTTGATGTACGCCCACGTGCCGGTGCCGGTAGGGATGTTTTTCCTGATCGGCGCTTGACCTTCAACCGTAGCGATCATCTCGGCCGCTTCCTGCCCGCCCTTGGACTTGGTCCATGCCCGCAGCTCATACAGCCCGTCGGGAAGATTCTCCACCTGCTGCGCGGTAGTCACTTCATAAGGCGTATCGTTCCAATGAATCAGACCGTATGCGCCGGTACGGGCATTGCCTGCCTCCAGCTTCACGATGCCGTTCGTTACGCTCTCGCCGCTTGCATTCATATTCGTCCATTGCTGCGGCAGAAGCGGCCAGGCGCCCGCATCCATCACGTTGTCAAAGCTGGCGTTCAGCAGGTAATTTTGCTGCATTCCGCCTTGTCCGTCCTGATACGGATTATTGGCCACGTCGACGGCAAAGGTCTGATGATCCGATGTCACCACGGTTCCATTATAAAGCTCGATCGCCGCTTCGATGTCAATCGGCCCGTTGGCCAGCTTCGAGGTAGAATAGCTCCAGGTACCGTCTTGTTGAACGGGGGCGTAGAACATCTGTGAGCCCGCCTTCAGCCTTACGAACTTGCCGTTCACCGCCGTTCCATGCAGCGTGTAGGGCAGCGTTGTCACCGTACCCGCGGAAGGAGCCAAAGTGACCTGCGCCGTTTGCAGGCTGGTGCGGAAAGAAGCGCCGTTAATATCGTCAATATACAAGGTGCCGGAAGACGAATTTGAATCATTGGAGCCACCCATATAAAAGGAAACGGCTGTAATATTGACAGCGGGATTCGGCCTTGCCGTCGTATCGCTGCTGTACCAGCTTGGCAAGCGGAAATCATCGAACGGAACCATCATCAGCCTCGGGTCGCTGCCCCTGACCACGGCCTTGGTCTCCCAGAACTTGCCTTCGGCATCCGTGAACTGGATCGCCAGCTCATTGTTGGAGCCGTCCGGCTGCAGCCAGAACGTAAAGCCGTCATAACCGGCAAGATTGAGGAAATCCGGGTTGAAGCTGCCTCCGGCATAGCCGGGACCGGAGAAATTATAGTCGACCTTGAGCCCGAAGCCACCCTCGGATTTATGGGTCGCGTCGAGAGCGACATCAAACGAACCGCCGCCTGTGTTGCGGGTGAACGCTTTTTGAATCAGCGCATCGTACCCCCCATAGCCCTCAAAATCGTCGAGCTTGGTTGCATTGGCCATCTTGATATCGTCCAGATATACAGCGCCTGCCTGAGCGATCGAGCCGTCCATCGAGCTGACATATATCGAAAACTCGGTGACATCAGACATGTTCATTGTTGAGCCCGGATAAGCGTCTTTGTTCCATTGCGGCTGTATGAAATCACTGTAGCGCAGCTCGATCGTTTTGCCCGTTGTTCCCGTTAACGGAACCTTTGCTTCCCACACCCGGTCATCCGCCGTGCGGAACTGGAAGGACAAACCGTTAGCCGAACCGTCCGGCTTGACCCAGGCATGCAGCGCGTCAAAATGTGACAAATCGACATGCGGCAACGCTTTGGTCAGCCCGGCATACCATTGGCTGCTGAACGCATAGTCCACTTTGACGCCATAGCTGCCGTGATTTTTATTGGCCGAATCCAGTGAAATTGAAATGGCATCGCCGGACGGATTACGCGTATAGCCGCTCTTGAGATTGGCGTCAACACCGTAGTTGTATTCACCGTCCTCAAATACGTTGGCGGGCGGCTTATCGGTCAGCGGAATCAGATTCACGCCATAACCGATCTCGACTCGCGCCAGCGCCGGCGCCGCACCACTGCCCGTTGCCGGATAAACCGCTTTGATAAATCGCGTGGAGGCCGGCAGGGCAAAATCGGTGTAAATCACCTTGCTCCAGCCTTGCGCGGTCGGCGACTTGCTTACTGCCGGATGAATCGCTGTATAAGTCATTCCGTCAATCGAGGACAAGAAGGTCATTTCGTCCGTTACATTCGAATAGGTCGTAAAACGGTAGGAGCTCAGGTCACCGTCAGCTTTATAAACGATGGAGCCGGAATTGCCATTGCTTCGGCTTAATGCCGCATCCCCGTTCGTTCCCGTTTGACCGGCGGCTACTTGCAAATTGGCCGTTCGTTCGGCATCCTGACCGCTGAATTCGCTATCGACGATAAAACCGTTACGGACAAGCGTTGGCGGAGCTGCATAGCCGCTGCCTGTGTAGACATATTCCAGCTGCACCTTATCCACTTGGACGGCGTTGCTTCCCGGAATACTGAATTTGACATACCGCGTATTGGCAGGCAAGCTGCTTGCCGTATATTCATCGCCGTTTTTATTCGGCTGGATCTCTTGATAGTTACTGTTGGTCGACGACACGTACCATTTCATTACACCGGTGCCTGTCGCCGTGACGCTGACCCGGCTGAGCGCTACCGGAGACGCGTAGGTTAGAAAGCCGGCATTGGCCGTCGATACGTACGCCTTGTAGCCTATCCCCAACTCGTTATCCGACGAGGAGCTGGTCGTCAGATTCGACGAATGATCGTAAGCGTATACCTTGCGTTTTTCATTGTCCTTGTACAGCAAGCTCATTTCGTCGGTAATGACATGCGCCGCTACCGTTGTGACCTCATTGGACCACGGAGAAACACCGCTTTCGTTAACACCGCGCACCCGGTACGTATACGTCACGCCGGTCAGCGCCGTCTCGTCATGGAAAGCCGGGGTACCCGCCCGTCCGCCATCGGAGAAATCCGAAGCGACCGTGGTCCACGTCTGGCCGTCCTCTGAACGCTGGACTTCATAGCCGGCTGCGCCTACGGAGCCTTGCCATCTCATATTGGCTACCGAGTCGATATCAAACAGTACGGGCGCATGGGCCGGGGCCGGAATCGCAGGCACTGCCGTTGATTTGGTCACGTCATTCACGGCCATATAATGAGCGTATTTGTAGACGGTACGGATGATTTCTTTTTCCCCGTAGTAGCTGCCTGAAGAAAAGCCCGGCCAGTGATAGGAAGCCCAGTTGCCCGGGTCCTCATCATGCCAGTAGAAGCCGCCGTCCTCTTTATGCGGACGCAAGGACCAGATCATGATTCCGTCCGTCCCGTTCTGCAGCGCCGCATTGTACAGCGCTTCTACGGGCGCAGCCGAGGTATACAAGCCGAATTCGCCGAGAATATACGGCTTCTTGCCGTTAGCGAGCGCCGCATCCGCCGTTAATTTATCCATGAAATTGCCGGTATAAAAATGATTCCCGACGATGTCAATATGAGGATCGTTCAGCGACTCCGCCTGGACGGCAAAACGGCCGTCGAGCAGAAGCTGGCTTGGCTGTTCGTCCTCCTTGATGTAACGGGCGATTTCCGTCGTCCAGGCTTGCGGGAATTTATCCTGATTGTAGCCGCCCAGCTCGTTGCCCGTTTCCCAGGCGAGAATCGCTTTATCGTCTTTGTAAGCAACGCCCGTATACGTGTTCACACGGTTCATCATGTAGTGGATCACTTGCTTGAAATCGGAAATAATGAGCGGATCGGTATAAAACTTCCACGCATCGTCATCATGAGCCGCATCGTTGCTGATCGTACCGGGATAACGGAAATTCACATAGCTTTCAATTCCGCCGACCCACTGCCACTGGTCAACAAAGGGGATGATGACGCGAATCCCGTATTGATTGGCCAGCGCGAGAAATTTGTCCAGCTTCTTGAAGCCATCTTCACTGAATTGCATCTGTCCGTTGGCGTCGGGCCCCAGAATCAGCGCGCTTGACGCGTTGGCGTTATCGTATCGCTTGACCGGCGGCACGTAGGTCCGGGTTACCTGGCCCCCCATCGCGGCGAGTGTGCGCAGCGCATCTTCTTTCGAAAAATCCGGGTCCAGGATAGCGCCTGGATAATTCAAGGACGCAAACCTGAAGTCGGCTGCGCCGTCTTTCAAATGATCTCCCTCGACCGTTATGAAATTCGTAAACACCGACTCATATACATCGCCGGTTACACTGCCATATACCGAATCCGAGACCGAATCGCCCGAGCTGTCTTCGGCCAGCGCCGTCGAAGCGCCTGCAAACGAAAACAATACGCCGGCAATCAGTTCAACAGCTACCAGCAAGCTCAGCATTCTTTTACTTCTTCCTAACATGCTTTCACCAACCCCCGCTCATTTAATGAAAAAGAAGCGCCACATTCATTTTTGTAACGCTTACATGTATAGATTTTAAATTAATTTTAATAAAATTTCAATAATATAATTATAATAATTTAAATTTATTTTTAAAAATTTAAAATTTGAAATACAAAAAAGACCCCCGAATTCCCACCTTCAGGGGCCTTGCGATCAACCTAACCGCCCATAAAACGTTTTACTGCGCAATCGAAGAAGCAGCCCTGGACTCGGCTGCCAGCTTCGCCGACGTCAAGCGTCCCGCTTTAGCCTGAGCGGTCCGGCTTTGAAAGCAATGAAAGGCAATGACGGGTTCGGCTACAGAGCCGCACAATTTCGCTTCGCGGGCCTGACGCTCGCCGAACAGCTCGCCCGATCTGACCGTGCAAGTGATTTCGATCTCTTGCGATTCCCCCGGAAACAAAATCTCGTAGGCCTCGTCGGCCACCATCACATACCTGTCGGTTTGTTCCTCCGCATGCACGAACAAAGCGGCGGCGGCTCCCGCGTTATGTACCCGGAACCGCTTCACCAGCACCTCGTCGCCGCCGTGAAGACCGCCAGCCCCATCCGGCCGCCAGCCGCTCAGCTCTTGAATGTCGAGCTTCGCCGGGCCCAGATCGAGCGCGCCTCCATACAGAGGCTGCTCGGCGGGAACGGTCGAGAAAATGTACACATTCTCTACCTTCCGCGCAGCGTCTGCTTGAAGCTTTAAACGCACGAAGACCAGCCCGTCCGCTGTCTCCGGCACCTCAAAGCTCAGATTCCCCGCAAGTGACGAGCCGTTTTCGAGAGCGGCCGCTCGCAGCGTTTGCGTATACAGGACCGCGCCGTGGCTGTCCAGAACCTGCGCCTGAACTTCGGCTTGCGTCGGTCCGCCGTTTCGATGCACGTAGACAGGGGCATGAAACAAGTCGCCTGCAGCATAATTCAGCTTCCTGTAGTCCAGCGATACGTGATCGGGCGCAAACGCTTTTTTCACCCAATAGTAGGCCATCTTGGTTTCCTTGTAATAATCGATCAGGTTCGTGCAGCTGGCGTTCGGCCACGGCTCGTTAAGCTGCCAGACGATGCTCCCGCTGTTGTGAAACTGCCTGCGTCGGTTGGCTTCGAGAATGAACCGCAGCCCCTCCGCCTGAATCCACTGGCTGCAGTCGACAAACGCGGCCAGCTCCTCCAGCCGTCCGAACAGCTGCAAGTCGCGGTCGTACGTATCCCACCACTCGCCGTGATGACGCCAGACCAGGCTGTCTGTCATCGAAGTCGGCCGCAGGTGGCCGGGACTGAGGAATTTACGCAGGCTTTTGAGCGAGCTGACGCCATCCACGCCAAATTCGCTGTGAAACAAATGATCCGCTTCACCGTAAATTTCATAATGCTGTGGATTCCCCTGGTATTTCCAGTGACCGTGTACATCGTGGCTGACGCCCTTCTCGGCAGTAATATACTGAACGGGCCCTGACGCCGAGGTCGGTAAAAACATCCGCAAAGGGTCCCACTTTGCCGTCAGCTCCTTGAGCATAGCCAGATTCTCGTCTTCATAGGTAGAAGGTGTATTGGGCGCGCTCATCAGCTCATTTCCCCCGCTCCAGACGCTCAGCGAGACATGATTGCGGCGCGTCCGCAGCGCCTCGACCGCCGTCCGGGCCAGCAGCTCCAGATATTCGGGCCGCTTGGAAGGAATATTGTCGACGCCGGAGCTCGATTGCACAAACTCCTGCCAAATCAGAATGCCGTGACGGTCGCACAGTTCATAAAAATACGATTTCTCGATGATGCCTCCGCCCCATACGCGAATCATGTTCACGTGTGCTTTTTGGGCCAAATGTACGATCCATTCGTAGCGGCTTTCGGCGACATTGCCGTACAGATGATCCAGCGGGGTCATGTTCACACCCCGGATATAAATGTTGACACCGTTGATCACAAAGGTATAAGGAAGCGCCCCTTCCGGGCTATCGGGATTGACTGCATAGGCCAGCTTGCGGATGCCTGTCTGACAGGTATAACGGTCCAGCTCGCAGGAACCCTGGAGCAATTGGACTTCGATGCTGTATAACGGCTGATCGCCGTAGCCGTTAGGGTACCATAACCGCGGCGCAGCAAGCTGAAAGCGGAATTCTACAGGCTGCTCCAGCGTATGCAACGGCTCCATTGCCGTCGCAACGACCTGCCCGTCAGGATCAAGCACCCGCGCGGCGAGCTGCAAGCCGGCCGCTTCGTCTGCGGAAGCCGACTGCCGGACCACACCGGCTGATAGATACACAAGTCCGGTTCCCTGCTCGACATCGGTGCGCACATGCACGTTCTCCAGCGAATACGCTTGATGCACGCGCAGCACGACATCGTCCCAAATCCCGACGTTCACAAGCCGTGTGGAAAAATCCCACTTGTAGTTAAACCGACTTTTCTGCGTGAACGTTTCCGAGGTTTTGCCGATTTGCGCCATCTCGTCCGGAGCCTGCTTCAGCACCACCAGCAGCTCAAAGCTGTCGTGCCGCTCGATCCATTCGGTAATATCGAATACAGCTGGATGATACATCCCTTTATGCTCACCCAGCAGCTCGTGATTCAAATAAATCATCGCTTCGTAATCCAGTCCCTTGAACACCAGCTCGACCTTGGAGCCGGAAACGGCGGGCCGTTCGAATAACGTCTTGTAGACCCACCAGCGATTCTCCACCCACTCACACTTCAAGCTGTTCATATCGTGATACGGATGATCGATCAAGCCGGCTTGATGCAAATCCTGATGCACGCCTCCAGGCACCGTAGCCGGCAGCCATTCCGTGACGCCCATCAGTTCATTGCCAATCTCCATACTGCTTCCTTTGACGGGTACCCAGGGCCAGAACCCTTTCACGAACCATTGATACTCTCTAAATGACAGCTCCATCGGATTCCCTCCACCCTCTCTTACACTTCAGCTGCGCTTCTTCGGGATCAAGACTTGACGGCCCCGCTGGTTACGCCGGAAAAAATAAATTTTTGCAAAAACAGATACAACACCACCGTAGGAATCATAATAATGAGGATGGCTGCGCAAATCGCGCCCCATTCCGCTTGATTCACCCCGGCAAAACGCATGATCGAGGTCGAAACCACGACCAGATCTTTTTTAGGCATATACAAAAAGGGAATGTACATTTCATTATAAATATTAATCGTTTTTAAAATGACCAGCGTAGCTGTCGCCGGACCGAGCAGCGGAAAAATAATCGAGCGGTAAATCCGGAACAGCGAGGCGCCGTCCATCATCGCGCTTTCATCCAGCTCGTAAGGGATGTTCGTAATGAACTGCAAATAGATGTAGATTTGAATGATATCCGCGCCAATGAACAATAGAATCGGAGCCCCGAGCGTATTGAACAAGCCCAGCGATTTGATCAGCGAGAACACGACGACCTGCGTCGTAATCGTCGGCACGATCGTGGCGCTTAGAAAACCAAGCATGATCAGCTTTTTGCCGCGAAACTCAAACCGCCCGAGCGCGTAGGCGCTCATCGTGCCCAGCACAACGTTGCCGAGGATTGAAACTGCGATAATGATCACCGTATTCAGGAACGCCGTGCCCATGTTCGCTTTGGCAAAAACGTCAATGAAATTATCGAGATGGAGGAAGGACTTGGGCAGCGCAAACGGATTCGTGCTTTCGTTTTTGCCCTTGAAGGCGTTCACCCATACGACATACGGAGGAAACAACACGACCGCCGTAGCGATTAGCAGCAGCACATATTTGAAATAATGGACGGCATCAAATTTTCTCATTGCTGTTTCCCCCTCCGTTGAATGGCCAGGTTCTGCGCGCCCAGAATCAGTGCCGTCATAATCAGCAGCACGATGCTCATCGCTGAAGCGAGTCCAAAGTTATTGAACTGGAACGCCGTTTCCACTGTCTTGAGCAAAAAGGTTTCGCTGGACCCCGCCGGACCGCCCTTGGTCAGCACGAAAGGTAAATCAAAAATCGCCAGCGCCCCGCTAATCGTCAAAAACATATTCAATTGAATGATTTTCGTCAGATTGGGCAGCGTCAAGCTCCATAACGTCTGAAAGCGATTGGCACCGTCAATCTTGGCCGCTTCGTACATATCCCCTGGAATCGCCTGCAGCGCCCCCAGATAGATCACCATGTTATAGCCCATGAATTTCCAGAAGCCGATGGAAGCCAAGGAGAAGTTAACCAGCGATTGATTGCCGAGCCAACTGATCTTGCCGATTCCAAAAAAACCAAGCAACGCGTTCAACGAGCCGTTTTGCGTATCAAACACGTATTGAAACATAAAAGCGACAGCTACGGCGTTCATGATAAAGGGAAGAAACAAAATGACGCGAAAGCCGTTTCTTCCTCGAAGTTTCGAATTTAAAATAACGGCAAAGACGATAGCGGCTGCGTTCTGGACAATGCCGACCAGCACATAAGGCAGATGGTGAACAAATACGCCAAACAATTCGGAATTGGTGAAAATCTCTTTGTAGTTCGCGATCCCGATCCAGACGAGCTTGTCGCTGTAGCCGTCCCAGCTCGTGAAGCTGATATACATCATTTTGACAGCAGGGTAATACGTAAACAGGCATAGCAGGACGACCGGAACGATTAAAAAACAAAACACGATGATAAACTTCTGGATTCTATAAGAAATACCGTTCATGCTCCCACTCCGCTCTTTCCTGGAAAGTTTCTGATCAGGAAGCAAAATGGATTACCGGCGTACACCCGAATAATCCATTTTGCCTGCTCCTGCTAAATCGGCTTATTTACCTAACGCTTTCTTCGCAGCGGCCCATTTCTCATTCAATTTATCCAGATACGCTTTCGGATCTTTTTGCAGAACGAAATCCTGTACAACCGCCTCTTTCACGAATTGAGCCTTGTTGATGATTTGCGTGGTATCGTCATTGTCGGAAATGCCTTCCAGGTACGTGGCCCCGAAGCTGTTGAACTCGGACAATTGCGCCATCTTCGGCTGCTTATCCTTCAATACCGGAATGAAGCCGGCAAAATCATCGAAGCCGGAGTCTTCCAGCATCCACTTGACGAACGCCTTCGCCGTGTCGAGGTTTTTGCTGTCCTTGTTGACGCCGTAAGCCCAGTCGGGAGACAGCGGAGCATTCAGCTTGCCGGAGTTATCGTAAGGGAACGGGAAGAAGCCGACGTTATCCGAAGTCGTACCGCTGTCGATGACTTGCGGAATCACCCAGTTGCCAAGCAAATACATCGCGAATTTGCCGCTGGCGACATCCTTCTTCGATTGCTCCCAGTTGGTGGAGTTGATATCCGGCTCCAGATAGCCTTTCTCATACATCGTTCTGAGAATGCCCATCGATTTGCCGTAAGCATTGTCCATCGTATACGGCGTGTCGGTTTTGGCCCGATCATTATTCAGGTTGGCGTTACCGGACATGACCGTTGGAATCTCCGAGCCCCACGGATACAGCGTCCACTGATCCTTGAAGTTGGAAGCCAGCGGCACGATGCCCTTCGCTTTCAGCTTCTCGCTTGCTGCATAGAACTCATCCAGCGTCTTGGGAACGGCGGTGATGCCTGCATCTGCAAACGCTTTCTTGTTATACACGATACCTACTGTCGCGCCGCCTGCAGCAATCCCGTACACCTTGCCGCCAGTCGATTTGAAATCTTTGAAATAAATGTTGTCGTTCAGTCCGAGGTCATCGAGCGGAGCAAAATATTTCGGTAAATCGGTGTTGGCGATGGTCGGAATGAGCAAAACATCCGGCAAATCGCCCGTGGACAAGCGAACCTTCGTCGTTTTATCCAGATCGGTAATCGCTTCAAATTCAACCTCGGCATTCGGGTATTTCTCTTTGAAGCGTTTGGCGTACTCGACATATTCCTTGCCGACCATATCCGTGCGGTTCGTCAGGAAAGTAATCTTGCCTTTAATCTTGTCGGCATCGCTGTCAGCCGGCTTCGCTGTTGCCGTTGGTTGATCTGTCGCCTTGGTTGCCGAATCACCGCTTGCGTTTTCTGTTTTGCTGCCGCATGCGGCCAGAAGCGTAACCGACATTGTAAGTGCTACCGCTACCGACAAATACTTTTTCATCTAAAATGACCCCTCTCAAGTAGTTGATATCGTTTACATGAATAAAGATATCACGGATTTCATAAAAATTCAACTATTATTCAAAATTTTAATTATAATTTTAATGTTTTATTTTGAAAAATACATTCAAAATACGTTTTCCGATTTTCGCGCAAAAAAACAGCATACCCGTCATTCTCACGTAGTATGCTGCATCTTCGGCAAATTCATTTAAAAGCCATCCGGATCATGGCGCTTCTGCCGGAGAAATCGCCTTGACCGAATCACGCTCCACCAGAAAGGTGGATAGCAGGACCAGTTTGGGCCAAGCCTCCGGCTCATTGATCCGCTGCAAAATCAGTTCTACCGCGCCCTTCCCCATCTCGCTCTTGGGCACCTTCACCGTCGTCAGCTTGGGCTGGGTCAGCGCACTGATCGATAAATCGTCAAAGCCGACAATCGACACCTCCTGCGGACACAAGACGCCCATGTCGGCAAAGGTCGACTGCGTTTCAATCGCCAGCATGTCATTGGCGCAAAAATACGCCGTCACCGGATCGTCGCGATGCACGTAGCGGCTTAACGCATTGGAAAACTCAGGCGATGTATAGTTGCCGTCGCCGCTGACGCCAGCGCCTTCGATTTGCACCGTTTCGATGCCCTCGATGCCGGCCTCCTGCGCCGCTTGGACCGCTTGTTTGAAGCCGCGGTACCTCTCAGCAAAGCTCCAGGCCGAGTTAACATCGCCTACAAACGCCAGCTTGCGGTGCCCGGCCTCCAGCAGCAGCCGGGTAGCCTGCTGCGCCCCTTGGCTGTTGTTGGATAGAATATGGTCAACCTGCGGGTCTTGTACGTTGGAATCGACCATGACGAACGGATAATTTTTCTCCTTTAAAGTGTTCATATAATTATCCGGGATGTGGCCCAGCACAATGACGCCGTCCACATGGCCTTCATGCATTCTGGCGGGCAGCCAGTCTCTGGCGTCGGCATTTGATGTATCGATGCTGGACAGCAGCATACTAAAGCTATGCTTGGACAGTTCCTCGTCAATGCCCCCCAATATTTTGCCCCAATATTGAAAATCCTGCATGTATCCGCGCGGCATCACCACAGCCAACGTGCCTGTTTTGGAAGCCGGTACGGTTTTACGGGTAGCCTTCATCCGATAGCCCATTTCCTTGGCCGTCGTCCAGATTAATTCCTTTGTGACATCGCTGACTGCCGAATCATTGGACAACGCCTTGGAAACCAGTGCCTGGGAAACATTCAAATGCTCGGCAATGGTCTGCAGCGTAATTTTCTTCATGAATCCCTCATCCCACTCTTCGTTGAATTTTGTTTCTTTAACAATACTCAATTTTTCAACTTATTTCAATTTTTTTCTTAGAAAATCGCGCAAATCCAAGAAACACATCGAGAGAGAGGCGGACGCATGAAGCAGGAAGCAACCGGGAGGCGTGGTCGCTGCGCGAAACAGGGGGGAGACACAAGCAAACAGCCAGCCGCCGGTTGGTATCCGACGACTGGCCGCTGCTGGCTCCTTATTTCAATTTGGGCAATTCATCTCTGGTAATGACATTCGAGGCATTGTACACCGCGCGAATTTCATTGTCGGTGTTGTATTCGACGCCGTTGATCGGATCAAACACCCATTCCGCCCACCCCATCGCAAATGCCCATTTCGGCTGGGCCGCCAGCACGCTTGGACTCGGCAGCTTGGCGCATTCGCCAATCGCAATCGGCTTGCCGCCGGCTACGGTAAGTGCCGCATTGTATTTGGCCGTCGTGAAATAATCGCCATTGTAAATGTCGAGGGCAAAAATATCCCAATAGGCGTTACCCGGGTTGTAAGAGCTCCATGACGAAACAAAGTTGTTCGCGCTCTCCAGGTCCTGCATATCCCACACCCACACGATATTGGTCAAGCCCTTCGTATTCACCATGTAGTCGCGAGTCAGGCGATACAGCGCAGCCGTACCGTTCGTACCCGGTCTGCCGGCCCACCAGAACACGCCTTGATTCATCTCATGAAAAGGACGGAACAACACGGTGACGTTGCTGTCCTTCAATTGCTGGATATAAGAGGCGTATGTATCCAGACGTTTTTTCCAAGCGACATTCAGCGTTCCGCCGTTTGTAATCAGCGATGTCCATTGGGAATCCGACAGCTTGCTGACTACACCGCCGTCCCAATTTCCGGGCTCAGACTGCGTGGGCGGAGTGACGTGCATCATTAATTGAACAATCGCGCCATTGGCCCATTGTTTCTTCGCTTCATTGATCATCGTTTGACGATTGCTCACATCGCTGGCCGAGAACAGGAAATCGCCGCTCCAGAGCGCTGGCGTTTTGCCGGTAATCCCGATAATCGTATTGGTGTATTTGGCCGGATCGGAGTTCGGCTCCCGGTTATGTTCACCGATGACGGTCCCGCTGCGTCCCGTGCCCTTCAAATAATCGAGCACGCCTACCGTAGTCGTGGTTGTAGCACTACCATATACCTCAAACTCCCAAATGGAAAAGCCGTAGGCTGTCGCCCGTTTGATGCCGTACATTTTCACATATCTGGCGCTCACTGCTGCAAAGTTGATCGTGCTGGTTCCTCCTGTTGCGCTGTAGTTTTCATATCGGGTCGTCCAGGTGACATTATCTGTCGAGGTTTGAATCTGAAATTGCGTCGCATAGGCCGCTTCCCACTTGATCAATACGCTGGACACCGTCTGAGCGGATCCCAGATCGACGACAAAATTCTGGTTATCGGCATAGGCGGAGGACCAGCGTGTATTGCCATTGGCGTCCACGGCGTTCGAGCCCGGGTACCCCGACTCTGTCGACGATACCGTCACGGGTCGGCCATAGGCCAGGTTGACGCCGGCCGCCGAAGCCGGGGCAGACTCCGAGGAAAACAACACGATCATTCCCATAAGCAAGGAAAGAATGACCATAACGTGAATGGCTTGTTTCTTGGTTTTTGTGATGAGCATAAATAACCTCCATTTGGATTCAAATTTATTGAATGCGCTTTCAACAAGCTAAATGTAAAACATTTTTTGCCACTTGTAAATACTTTTTCTTAAATTTTTATTTAATATTTATTAATAATTTCTCTTAAAAATCGGTTTTTATTAATTAAACTTAGATAAATTCCACTTATTTTGGGTGAAATACGCAGTTTCGGCTATGCGATATTCATTTCGGCAATAAATCAGCGATTAATCATTTTTCAAAATAATTCACTTTATTCCCCTCACATTAAATTTCACTTTTTCTTAAAATTTGTTTCATTTTTTCGAAAAATTCGTAATATAACTCATCGTCATCTCTAAAAACCCTTAGGTATAATTTAGGTAATCTTAGGCAGAGGGCAGCATGGACATGCCGGATTGGAAAGGAGAACAGCACTGTATTTTAAAATTAATCAAGGGGGTATCCAACACATGATGTTTTACAGATTGTCCCGCAAAGCCTATTCATTGGTCCTTTGTTTTCTGGCATTCCTATTATTTTTCGCTTCTTTATTGCTTGTCCCCGCCGACTCCCAAGCGGCCACCAATCTGGCTGTTGGCAAAGCAACGACAGAAAGCGGCCATGCGGATGTCTACAGCTCGGGCAACGTAACCGACGGCAATTCGGGCACTTATTGGGAAAGCGTCAATAACGCTTTTCCACAATGGATTCGCGTCGATCTTGGAAGCGCTAACATCGTGAATCAGGTCGTTTTAAAATTGCCCAGCGCGTGGAACAATCGCAGCCAAACGTTGTCCGTGCTGGGCAGCGCAAACGATTCCGCGTATACCACATTGGCGGCTTCCCAAGCATACGCCTTCACATCAGGCAGCAACACGGTCACGATCACGTTCACCGCGGCCAGCGTGCGTTATGTCAAAATCAGCTTTACCGCCAATTCAAGCTGGCCGGCCGGTCAATTGTCGGAGCTGGAAGTCTACAATACGGCGTCGGCAACACCTAGTCCAGCACCCGTCGGCTTGTACGAAGCCGAAGCCGCGGCATTGTCTGGCGGTGCCAAAATCAACACGGATCACGTCGGTTACACAGGCAGCGGTTTTGTTGACGGCTACTGGACACAGGGCGCAGCCACTGCTTTTACCGTGAATGTTGCAACAGCCGGCAGCTACAATGCGGCGCTGAGCTTCGGCAATGCCAGCGGCAGTGCAAAAACGCTGAGCATCTATGTAAACGGCACGAAAGTGAAGCAAACCACTCTGGCCAACCAGGCGAACTGGGATAGCTGGTCCACGCAAGATGAGACGCTGGCCTTGAATGCGGGAAGCAATGTGATCGCCTACAAATACGACCCGACCGATTCAGCCAACGTCAATCTGGACAATCTCCAGCTTACATTCACAGGCACAACGCCTACATCGACGCCAACACCAACACCAACACCAACACCAACACCAACACCAACACCAACACCAACACCAACACCGACACCAACACCGACACCGACACCAACTCCCGTGGCTACGCCGGGAACGAATCTGGCCTTGAACAAAGCGATCACCGCCAGCAGCTACACCCAGACCTATGCAGCCGGCAACGCCAATGACGGCAATCCGAATACGTATTGGGAAGGGGCTGCGAACGCCTACCCGAACTGGATACGCGTGGATCTGGGCGGCAATAACAGCGTTAGCGCTGTAACCGTGAAGCTCCCGGCGAGCTGGGGGACCCGAACGCAAACGCTAACGGTATTGGGAAGCACCGACGATGCAACTTATACAACGCTTGCCGCAGCAGCGACCTACACGTTTGCTTCCGGCACCAATACCGTCACGGTGAATTTCGGCTCCGCAGCAGTTCGTTATGTCAAACTGAACGTGACCGCCAACAGTGGTGCGACCGGGGCGCAGGTTGGCGAGCTTGAAGTGTACGGTTCCGCCATCCAGACTCCGATGCCAAGCCCGACACCTACCACTTCGCCGGCCCCAACCAACCTCAATCTGGCCTTGAACAAGCCGACGATCGTTTCGTCCAGCGAAGCGGCCAGCTACACGGGAAGCAGCGCAGTCGACGGCAGCACGACGACTCGCTGGTCCTCCGCTTATGCCGATCCGCAATATCTGATCGTGGACCTTGGCGCCGCGCAAACAGTAGCCAGCGTAGTGCTGAAGTGGGAGACGGCATATGCCCGCCAATTCCAGATTCAGACCTCGACGGACAATGTATCGTGGACGACGGTGTATGCCAACTATAACGGCTTTGGCGGCATCAATACGATTAACTTCAACGCCACGACGGCACGATATGTAAAAATGTACGGCATCCAGCGAGCCACAGCCTACGGCTACTCCTTGTACGAGTTCGAAGTGTATGCCGGCAGCACGGCAAGCAGCACCTCAACCGCAGCAAAAAAACAACAAATTCTGAATTACCTTAGCAGTATTTCCGGGAATCACACGCTGGTGGGCATCGAAAATAAAGACGCCTCCAATCCGACCAGCCATACCGACCAGATTACCGCCATGACCGGAAAGGTGTCTTCCTTCTGGGGAGGGGACTTTGGATTCGGCAGCGGTGCCGTTAACAATCGCAGCAACCTGATCGCCGAAGCGAAGCGGCAATATAACAAAGGGGCATTGGTTTCACTCATGTATCATGCCTGTGCGCCTAATCGCGATGAATATTGCAGTTGGGACGATATTGGCGGCAGCAATCCGGCGAAGCTGAGCGACGCTCAATTCGTCGAGCTGACTACACCGGGCACCGGCTTGTATAATGCCTGGATCAATCGTTTGAATACCTTGTCCGTTTATTTGCAGGATCTGAAGGATGCCGGTGTCGTCGTCGTTTTCCGGCCTTTTCATGAAATGAATCAATGCGTGTTCTGGTGGTCGTGTCACAAAGGACCCAACGGCAGCGCCAAGCTGTACCAGATTACCCACGATTACTTGGCCTATACCAAAGGGCTTGATAACCTCATCTGGAACTGGAACGTGCAAGACTTCTCCAATCTCAGTACCGAGGTCGATGCGTATAACCCCGGCACGGCGTATTTCGATATGGCCACGCTGGATGTGTACAATACCGGATATACGCAAAACAATTACAACACCATGCAACGCGTCTCCGGCGGCAAGCTGATTGGCGTTGGCGAATGCCAGTTCATGCCGTCGGCTTCCCTGCTGGCCCAGCAAAACAAATGGCTGTACGTCATGTTATGGCCGGACTTCATCAGTCAAAACCAGAGCACCTTGCCGGCTTTATATAACGCCTCTAACGTGCTGACGCTTGATGAAATGCCGGGCTGGTCCTTTCAGCCGTAAACGGCAGCGGCATTTTATAGCCACCCGGCTCCCCAGCAGCAAAAAGCAAAGTCCCTGTTGCGGGACTTTGCTTTTTGTTCACTGACAGAAACCTGTACGCCTTCGCTATGTATATGTATCCTACCGCAAGCAATGCAACCGCAAGGCCGGCAGGGCTGTCGGTTCCGCAGACTGACGACCGCCGTACAACGGAATCCGCACTTCAAAAGCGCTGCCGCGACCCAGCTCGCTGCGCACGCAAATGCTCCCCTTGTGAAGCTCAACCAGCTCGCGCACAATGGCCAGTCCGAGACCGGAGGAGCCTTTATGCTTCACAGGTCGGCCTCGCTCCACTTTAAAGAAACGCTCCCAGATCAGCCCTTGATCCTCCGGCGAGATGCCGATGCCCGTGTCCGTCACTGTAATCAGGACGCACCCTTCCGACGGAACCGCCCTGGCCTGCAATTCAATCGTGCCGTTTTCGGTGAATTTCACAGCATTTTTGATCAAATTGTTCAAGATTTGTTCCAGCCGGTCCGGGTCGGCATGGGCCTGCGGCGCATGCTCATCGGTCAGGCAATGAATGACCGTCCCGCGCAGCTCCGCTTCCGGTTGAAATTTGAAGCTCAGCTTGGCCAGCATCGCCTGCACATCGACCGCCAGCCACACCAGATCGATTTCCTTATTTTCCAGCTTCATCAGATCGGTAATATCGTCGACCAGCCGGTTCATATGTAACGTTTCGTTATACATAATCTCGTAGTATTTGTCCCGCGCTCCCTCTTCAATCAAGCCGTCCTGCAGCGCCTCCAGAAACCCTTGCATCGCCGTAAGCGGCGTTCGCAGCTCATGGGACACATTGGCCAAAAAATCATGCCGCAGCTGATTGAGCTGCTTTTTCTCCAAATCCACGCGCTCCAGCTGCTCAACCATATGATTGATCGTCGTCGCCAGCTCGCCGATTTCGTCCTTGGCATCGGTCTGGATGCGCTCGCTGTAATCGCCAACGGCGATTTTGGCGGCGGCTTTGTCGATCTGCTGGATCGGCCGGGTAATCGACCACGACAAATACGAGGAGACGATAATGGAAAAGAAAATACCGAACAGCGTCACCCACAGAATCGTCTCCCGCAGCTGGGCGATCGTCTCGTCCATTCCTTTCAGCGGCGAATGCAGGACAATGCCGCCGTAGACGTCGTTGTCCTTGCCCCAAGGAACGGCAATCGACAGCATGCCTTCCTTAAAGCCCTCGGATTGATTCCAGATGGCGGGTTCGCCGTTCAGAACCTGATTGACCACATCCGTGCTGATGATTTTGCCTATATTCACCTCGTCCTTGGAAGAAGTCGCCACGATGTTGCCATGCAGGTCGAAGATCCAGACGCGCGAATCATAGGCTTGATCGAAAAAACGCAGCTGCTCCTTGAAGCTGTCGGTGGGCTCCGTCTGATTTTGAATCGCCAGATTCACCTGCTTGGCTTGGCGGATCATCTCACTGCTTTTGGAATTGACGATATACGATTTGGCGAACAAGGAGATGACGAGCCCCACCGCGCACAAGCCGAGAAGCACCGTCACGATGGAGCTGGTCAGCATTTTGCGGAGAATGCTTGTGTTCGGATTCAGGTACATGCCGCTACCTCGAATTTATAGCCCACTCCCCAAACCGTATGGATGCACACCTGCTGACACGGGCTTAATTTCTCGCGAAGTTTTTTAATATGGACGTCCACCGTTCGCATATCGCCCAAAAAATCATAGCCCCACACCTGCTCCAGCAGTTGTTCTCTCGTAAACACATTGCCCGGTGATTTGGCGAAAAAAGCCAGCAGCTCGAACTCCTTGGGGCGCATCTCGATCTTGAGACTTCCCGCAAGCACCTCGCGGCGGGTCACATGAATCACCAGATCGTCAAACTCGAATTGGGAAGCCGCATCGGCTTCAGCCGCCGGCTGCCCCTTCTGCATTCTGCGAAAGATCGCTTTGATACGGGCAACCAGCTCACGCGGACTGAAGGGCTTGGTCATATAATCATCGGCGCCTAGCTCAAGGCCCAGCACCCGATCAAATTCATCGTTCTTGGCCGTCAGCATAATGATCGGCACGTCATAGCGTTTGGTGATCTCCCGGCACGTTTCAAAGCCGTCGAGTCCGGGCATCATCACATCGAGTATCACAATATCGGGCTTAACTTCCGCTAACAGGGTCAGAGCCGAGACGCCGTCAGGGGCTTCGATGACCTCGATAAGCTGCTGACGGAAATAGAGCCGGATGATCTCTCTCACATTCGGATCGTCATCGGCAATCAACACTTTCCAAGGCACAAGTCTTCACACCTTTCTAGAATCCTCTCATAGATTTCTCACTTCCTTTCCATTTTAAGGGGGTAACAGGGAAATTTTTATTTATATTACACGCTGTTTACCATGCAGATAACGCCGCTCTTTTCCACGTATCGGGGGCTACGCAAATATAAATATACCCGTTATCCCAAGCCATCTCTCCCACTTCGCCGGGGGCTGTCGATGAGGCCGGCGTCAGCGATTGCCGGATGCGGATGCTGTCGTCGCTAATATCCAGCTTCGTCTTGGCGTCGGCGTTGCCGATCCCGACATTGCCGCTGCTGCGGTTAATCGCCAGCGGGCTGTCCAGCGCTTGGCCGTCATCAGCATAGCGGATAATTTGCAGATTGGAGCCGGTATTGCTCCCTTTTTCCGCCGAGGAATCGGCCCGCATCGCCCAGCGCGGCGTCGTCACATTCCCGTCGTCCGAGTGGGCCCAGACCAGATCGCGATTGACCCCGCCGGTTCCCGCCACCCGCAAAATCCCGTCCATGACATTAAAATTGGCGGAATGCGTGCGAATCTCGGCCACATCCTGATCGAACGGAATTTCCAGACGCGTAAACAGTTCATTGGCGTTTTTGCCGTCAGGCGCCATCGTTGTTTCGAACGACATATGATTATGATCGTGCTGCTCCGGGTCATTGGCTTTGGCATGCGCGACAATCGCCGCCTTGTCCTTCCCGTTCTCGTCCAGCCAGGAGAGGGCCGGCTTGGCCCGGTCCTTCGTCCACTGCAGCCGGATGAGGTCCGACAAGTGGCCCTCCGAGGCGATCCACTGCTGATCGGTCGACAGATGAATCCGCTCGTTAGGCGGAACCTCCAGACCTCCCCCCGGTAAAGACGATTGTTGAAAAGCACCGGCCGTCGTCTCATGGCCTTGGGCCAGCGCCATTCCCGACACCCCGATCGCTGCGCCAGCCAACAGCACAAGTATCCAACGCGTTATTTTCATCGTGTTTCCTCCTCCTTCTCGTCCGGCGAACCCGCTCCGCGCCCGGCGTTCATCAGGGCGATCCAGCGCACGTAATCATGGACAGCGATGCCGGCGTAGCTCGGATAAGGGGAAAGCGTCTCCTTGACCTGCCTCAATTCGGCATCCATAAGTGAAGCCTTCGAGTTATAAAAGGTCGTGTAATCCGCTTCCGTGCTCGGCAGCGTATCCACGGCCACGATCGCCTGCTTGTTCAGCTTGCCGGCTTCGAGCATAATCGCCTTGGCGCTGGCAATAATGCCGTTGCCGCCCATCGCCGTATTGCGATACGCCATAATGACGACTTGATCGGCCTTCTCCAGCAGCCAGGCGCTAAAGGAATAGTTCGAGCCGGCAATA
The DNA here is from genome assembly GCF_004514475.2 of Paenibacillus athensensis. Lineage (GTDB taxonomy): Bacteria > Bacillota > Bacilli > Paenibacillales > NBRC-103111 > Paenibacillus_AL > Paenibacillus_AL athensensis. The sequence goes on from NZ_MYFO02000005.1 coordinate 434,687, forward strand.
GCGCATTTGTTCAGCCAGAAAGGAATATCAAAGGCCATCGTCATGCTGCGGTCTGCTTTTCTCACTTCCGATTCGATAAGTCGAATGGTCTCCATCCACATCTGGAGCACCGCCGGCTGATCCGTCTGCCACATGTCCAGCGTGTACGGCTCCACATCAACATGGAAGCCCTGAAAACGTTCGGTCGCTTCCGCCGCAGCGTTATATCGGGTAACCGCAGCAATCCATTGCTGAATACGGCTATGGTTCCGGCTGTAGATCCAATCCGATCGGCCAGCCAGCGCTTCCACCCGAATGCCCAACTTATTCGCTTTGCCGATAAAATTCCGGTAAACGTCCTGTGCGGGAAACGTCTCATAGGGCAAATAAAGGGCCGTCAGCTTGTGGTTGACTGCAAATTCGAGGATGCTGTCGCCCTCCGTTTCAATCAGCCGGCTGTTCCAGATCCAGGTCGATTTGTGCGCTTTGTCCGCCGAAGTGATCAATATCACGTTGCGTTCCCCCACCCAGTCCACATCGGCCCCTAGGCTTTCGCCCACCGCTCTGAGCGGCACCAGCGTCCGGTTATGGTCAAGACCAGCCGGAGCATCCAGCGCCACCTGCTTGCCGTTCAACGAAATCACTTGCTGGCCAATGATAAAAGAAGCTATCGTTTGCTGATGGCGAAACGTTACCTGCTTCAGCGCGCGATCCCACTCGACCGCAGCGCCCAATCGTTCGGCGATCTCCCGCGCCGGCACCATCGCAGCGCCTGTCTGTTCGTCAATGTAGGGCTGGACATCGGTAAAATTCAGGGGTTCCCCGTTGACCTTCACCGTAAGCTCGGTGATTTGGGAGTAAACCGGGAGAAATAAAGGAATGCTGAACACGATCAGGCACAGGATCAAGCGGACCATCGCTCTGACGCCATTCGTTCCCCAACTCACTCCCATACCGGAGACTCCTCCCTGTCGCTGTTTACGAAAAAATACCTATATGGGCATAAAAAGCCCGATTCGCCGCCTCCAGCTGCTCGGGGGTGTTAATCCCCATCACCTCGGTCGGATCGTCGAGTATCAACGCCGCGAAGCGCTTGCGGCTGCCGGACTCTCCCCCTTGCCGCATCACCTTCACGATGTCGGTCAAGTAATACTCCCGCTGCGCATTGTGATTGGCAATGCCGGGCAGCGCTTGAAACAGGCTTTCGTTATCGAAGCAGAAAATGCCCGTGTTGATTTCGTGAATCCGCTTTTGCTCGGGCGTGGCGTCCTTATCCTCGACGATATCGATGACCTCGCCACTGACAGGATCGCGAATAATTCGGCCATAGCCGGCAGGGTCCTGCACGAGCGCTGTCAATACAACGCCCGCGCTGTCCTGCGTCCGCTGGGCCGCCAGCAGTTGCTCCAATGTCGACGAGCGGATCAGCGGCGTATCGCCGGTAAGCACCAGCGTCGATCCGCTGCGGCGGCTGAGCAGACGCTCAGCCTGGAGAACGGCATGCGCCGTCCCCAGCTGAGCTTCCTGCTGCACATACGTCACTCGCGTGCCGAGATACGCTCTCACGAGATCGCTGCGATGCCCGACTACCGCCACAATCCGCGTGATCGGCATCGCTTCCAGCTTGTCCACTAACCGGCCGATCATCGGCGTGCCCCCAACCGGGTGCAGCACCTTGGGCAGCTCCGACTTCATCCGCGTCCCTTTCCCTGCAGCCAGCAAAATAGCGAATACTTCCATGCTAGTAGTCAGCTCCTTCCCGCTCGTTATTCGACCGTCACGCTTTTGGCCAGATTACGCGGCTTATCGATATCGTTCCCCAGTGCCAAAGAGGCGTAATAGGAGATGAGCTGCAGCGGCACAACGGCCAGAATCGGAGCCAGCAGTTGCGGGGACGGCGGAATGAAGCAGATTTCATCGACCGCATTCAGCAGCTCCACCTTGCCTTCGACCGTAATGCCCATCACATGGGCCCCGCGCGCTTTAATCTCTTTGATATTGCTGACGGTTTTTTCGTACAAATCCATATGCGTAGCCAGCGCAATCACCGGCGTATCCTGTTCGATCAAAGCCAGGGTGCCGTGCTTCAGCTCCCCGGCTGCATAAGCCTCCGAATGGATGTACGAGATTTCCTTCAATTTGAGCGAGCCCTCCAGCGCCACGGCGTAGTCCAGCCCCCGGCCGATGAAGAACAAGCTGTGCGCATCCTTGATCGATTCGGCGAACAGCTTCACCTCGTTGGCGTTCTCCAGCACCTTCTCCACCTGAACGGGCAGCGACTTCAAGCCCTTGACCAGCTCGGCGTGAAGCTCGGCCGACAACGACTGTCTTTCCTGAGCCAAATACATGCCGAACAGATAGAAGGCCAGCAGCTGAGCGGTATAGGCTTTGGTCGAAGCCACGGCAATTTCCGGGCCGGCCTTGGTGGCGATCACATAGTCCGCATCGCGGGCAATCGAGCTGGTGGGCACGTTTGTAATCGCCAACACTTTGGCGCCTTGTCTGCGGCTCTCTTGCAAAGCGGCCAGCGTATCCGCTGTTTCCCCGGACTGGCTGACGACAATCACCAGCGTCCGCTCCGTCATGATCGGGTCGCGATATCTGAATTCCGAGGCGATATCGCATTGCACCGGGATGCGCGTCAGCTTCTCCAGCACCGTGCTGCCGACCAGTCCGGCATGAAAAGCCGTGCCGCAAGCGACGATAAAGATTTTATCCACCTGTTGAAAATCGCCTGCTGCATGCGCCAATTCCGGGAAAATGACCTCGCTTCGCTCGTTGATGCGACCGAGCATCGTATTGCGCAGCGTTAGCGGCTGCTCGTGAATTTCCTTGAGCATGAAATGCTCGAACGGCCCCTTTTCCACCTGGTCGGCGCTCCAATCGATATGCAGCAGCTTGCAGGCCGCCGGCTCGCCGGTCTCCACGTTCGTGATGCAGATGCTCTCTTGGGTCAGCACGGCTAAATCGCCGTCCTCCAGAATATAGACGTCGCGGGTATGCTCGATCAGCGCCGAGATGTCTGAGGCCAGGAAGTATTCGCCCTCACCCGCGCCGATCACCAGCGGACTCGCTTGGCGGAACGCAACGAGCTTATCCGGCTCATATTCCGTCATCACGCCGAGGGAATAAGCGCCCTGCAATCTTTGAATCACCTCGCGCATCGCGGTGACGATGTCGCCATCGTAATGCTCGGCCAGCAGATGAGCGATGACTTCGGTGTCGGTTTCGGAGGCAAAGGCGACCCCGCTTTGCTCCAGCTCTTTTTTCAGCTCCATATAATTCTCTACGATCCCGTTGTGCACGACCGTGAATTTCCCCGACATATCCGTATGCGGATGGGAGTTCACATCCGACGGCTTGCCATGCGTAGCCCAGCGCGTATGCCCGATCCCGGCCGTTCCCTTCAACGGCTGCTTGTCCAGTTGCCCCGACAGGTTGGCCAGACGCCCTTCCGCTTTGCTGATCTTGACCCGATCCTGCACCAGCACCGCGATGCCCGCGGAATCATAGCCTCTGTACTCCAGCTTGCTCAATCCGTTCAGCAAAATCGGCTGCACGTCTCTTCGTCCGATATACCCGATAATTCCACACATCGTTGTTTCTCCTCTCTATGGGAAAATAAGGTTATACGCCTACGGCGAATTTCACTTCCTGCTTGCGGATGCCCGTACCCAATTTATAAATATTGTCGGCTTGAATGTCGGCAAAAGCGTTGCGCGTATCGATGATCGGCACACCCAGCCCGGCCAGCTCACGATTGTTGAAGGCGTGGTGATTCGTAATCAGGACCATGCAGTCATAGCTAGCGAAAGCAGACAAATCGTAATCCACAGATTGCACCGTGCGCTCCTCTTTATCGCGGTACGAGACGGCATGCGGATCATAGTAGTCCACATACGCGCCGCTTTCGCTCAGCAGCTCGTACAGCTCCAGCCCCGGCGATTCGCGGAGATCGTCCACATCGGGCTTATAAGCCATACCCAGAATCAGAATCCTGGAATTGCGGATCGATTTGGCATACATATTGAGCACCTGCGAAGCTTTGTAGCGCACATACTCCGGCATGTTATCGTTGATCGACTGCGCCAGCTCGATAAACTTGCTGTAGAAGCGGAATTCCTTCGCTTTCCACGATAAGTACATCGGATCGAGCGGAATGCAATGGCCGCCGATGCCGGGCCCCGGATGGAACGGCATGAAGCCGAACGGCTTCGTCGAAGCCGCCTTGATGACCTCCCAGACGTCAATTTCCATTTTGTCGCACATCATCGCCATTTCGTTAATGAAGGCAATGTTGATGCTGCGGAACGTATTCTCCAGCAGCTTGGACATTTCCGCCACCTTCGGCGACGAGACAGGGACCACTTCCTTGACGACGTGGCTGTACAAGGTCACACCGAGGTCGATGCACGCTTCGGTCGTACCGCCGATCACCTTGGGCGTATTGAAGGTGTTGAAGTTCGGATTGCCCGGATCGACCCGCTCCGGCGAGAAGCACAGGAAGAAATCCTTGCCGACCTTGAGCCCTTGCACCTCCAGCTCAAGCTGGATCAGCTCCTCCGTCGTGCCCGGATAGGTGGTGCTTTCGAGAATGATCAAGGCTCCCCGCTTGAGGTTCTTTTTGATTTCCCGCACGACACTTTGAATATACGAGGTATCCGGGTCCTGATTCTCGCTAAGCGGCGTCGGCACGCAAATGCTGATCGCATCCAGCCTTTGCACAGTATGGTAGTCATCGGTCGGAATAAACCGGCCGGATGCCATCGCTGCGGCCACCTCCTCTTGCGGCACGTCCTGAATGTACGATTGGCCGTTTTGCAGCGCCTCGACCTTGCGGAAATCAAGATCGATGCCGTAGACCGTAAACCCGCCCTTCACCATCTCCATGCATAAAGGCAATCCGACGTAGCCGAGACCGATGACCCCGATTTCGGCCGTTTGGGTCTGAATTTTGTATTTTAAATGGTTATATGCGTTCATGTTATTTTCGCCCTCCCTGTTTTCACGTTGATTGGCTAACCTAACCCAGACGGGAGCCGAGTTTCTTGATTCTCCACTCCAGCTCCGACATCGAAAAGGGCTTCGTCACATAATCGGCTGCGCCCAATTCAAACGCACGGTCCATGCTTTTGGGCAGCTGCTTGTCCGTCAGCACGATGACTTGCCCTTCGCCGCCATAATCCCGCTTGATTTTGTCGATCAATTGATAGCCGTCGAGCACAGGCAGGTTCAGCTCGGTGATCACCAACTGGGGCATCGTTTTGTCGAATTTCTCAAGCGCTTCGCTGCCGTCCTTGGCTTCTTCCACTTGGTAGCCGTTCATTTCCAGCCGCAGCTTGACGAACTCTCTGCTGACCTCGTCCGGATCGGCGATCAGAATCGAGGTAATTGCCTGCTGCGCGCCGTGATGCATGAACAGATGAATGTCCCGGCTCTCGCCTTTGCCTTGCTGCGTCATATGGAGCATGTGCGACAACGCTTGCTCCGTCCATTTCCCGCTTTCCGGGAAGCTGGCGACGACCACTTGCCCTTCGAGCAAAGCTTGCTGCTCCAGAAATTCCTTCAGCACAAGCGACGCATAGTGGGCGTTGATCAGCTTTTGCCCGGCCAGCACGATGCCGAGAAAGCCGCTTGGCTCCAAGTAGAAGCCATGAAGTTTCAAATCCGGCGCAAAGCCGTTCATATAGATTTGCATCTGTTCCAGCACCGTCTGATTGACGGCAGCGCACGGCGCAAGGATCATCCCGCACGGGACGCCTTTTTCATAGAAAACTTGAACGCGCTCCGCTGCTTGCAAGGTTGCTTCTTGGATCGGATCATGAGCTAATACGGCCATCTTCTCCACTCCTCTTGTCTTTGTTATTTATTAAAATGAGTACGGACCATCGTGCCCCACGAGTTGTTATTGCGCAGGAATTGGATATGCCCGTTGAGCCTCCACCAGACGCCGATTTGCCGGTAGCCTGCAAACATCAGCAGCGAGTACAGGAGCATTTTGTTCAAATCGCCAAGCTTGGGATAGCGGCTGAAGGCCCATTCTTCAATAAACAGGGCCCCCAGACTCAGAGCGAAGCAAGAAAACAAATTGACGAGCGAAAAAATCACGACGGTGTACCAGTCCGTCATATTCAGCAGCCAGTAGCCCAATAGGGCGAGCAGGCCGCTGAGCCGGAAATACGGATTCAGCGTTTCAAACAGGATGTTATAGGGAAGGGTCAGCATGCCGAACACCTTGTATTTCGGACGCAGCGCCATGTAGATGCCTTCTTCAATCATGTTTTTCAGATTTCCCCGCCCCCAGCGCTTGCGCTGGCTGCTCAGAATCCGGTACGAATCCGGGGCTTGCGTCCAGCAAACGGCATCCGGGCAAAACGCGACCCGGTAGGGGATTTTATGCTCCAGACAGTAGCGGTGCAGCTTGATCACGATGTTCATATCTTCACCGGGATAACCGCCGCGATAGCCGCCGACGGCGATGACCTTCTCCTTCTGAAACACGCCGAACGCGCCCGAGATAATAATGAGGCCGTTCGCAGCACTCCAGCCGATTCGCCCGCCGAGGAACGCTTTCGTATACTCGACGAGCTGCAGAGCGGGCAGCAGCTTGCGCGGAAAGCGCACATCCTTGACAATCCCGTCCTCCACGGTGCAGCTGTTCACGATACGCACATTGCCGCCGACGGCGACGGTTTCCTCGGGATTTTCCATATAGACCCGGGCAATTCTCGTCAAAGCGTCCTTTTCCAGCAAGGAGTCGGCATCAATCGTCGCAATTAAGGCATGGTGGGAAAGGTTAATGCCGGCGTTTAACGAATCCGCCTTGCCGCCATTTTCTTTATCCACCAAATATAGATTGGGATACTCGGAATTATAGTAAACGCCTCTGATTTTTCCGGTCTTGATGCTGCTGGAGAGCACCGGATGGATCCGCTCCAGCTTGAATTCGGCAATCATGTGCTGCAAGGTCTGGTCCTGCGAACCGTCGTTGACGACGATCACCTCATATTCGGCATAATGGAGCGCCAGCAGCGACCTTACGTTCTCAATAATGGTCAGCTCCTCGTTATAGGCCGGTACCAGCAGCGAAACCGGCGGCAACTGGCCGGAGCCAGACAGCTTCTGAATCCGATTGTAGCGGATGCCCCGCTTGAGCGAGAAAATATGGCGGATGGAAAACCCAAAAATAAAGTAATAAAGCACGGTAACGAGCACGACGTAAAAGATTGCGGCATAGCTGTAATAAAACAAAAACGTCCTTAACCCGTGCAAAAAGGAATCCCACGCCGTTTGATACCCGAAAACCCACATGTTTACGCACCCCTCCTATACGACTCGATAGATACGTTTCGATTTGCGAAATAGTTTGTCATAGGTATACGTCAGTGTGTTGTATTGCATCAGCTTGTCCCAATGGTGCAGCTGCATCGACAGCTGCTTGATTTCATCATCAATGATTTGCAGGATGAACTGTCCGCGCTCCGTTCCTTGCGCCGCTGCCGCCCGCTCGCACAGCGCCGTCATGCCAAGCTCGCCCATGCGCAGCAGACCTTTGGCCGAGGCGTGTACGATCCGCTGATCGGCGTCGCCCAAAGCGGCTTTCAGCATCTCGACATATACCGGACTCTTGAGCTCGGCCAACGCTTCGATCGTCAAGCGGCGAATGTCCAGATGCGGATGGCTCAGCAGCTTGCTCACCACATTACCGGGCAAAAGACGTGAGCTTTGCAGATACAAATCGACCGCTTTGCATTGAATATCTTCATGCCGGGAATCCAGCAACCGGAAGACCGCGGAAGCCACAGCCGGGTCGGTGTAGCCCGTGAGCCCGATCAGTCCGACCCGAACGTAAGCCGGTTGCTCGTGACCCAGATAGTCGGTGTACAACGGACCTGCATCGACATCCGAATCGGCGATCATATCTACGATCAGCGCGTAGCCCATCTTGTCGCGCTCCAGCAGCGTCTGCACGAGCGCTTCCAGCTCCTGCCGGCTGCCGGCGCACTTGGCGGCAGCGCGGGCGACGACATACCGCGCCGAATTGAGCGGATGCTCCTTGAGCATGGCCAGTAAACCCGGCGCCGCCTCTTTCACCCGCATACAGCCCAAATGATACGCGGCATCCAGCTTGACCCGGTACATGCGGCTGTTAAAGCGCTCCAGCTGCCGCTGCACCAGCCCGAGGTCCCGGCAAAGCCGGGCCAGCTTGTGCCGCTGTTCGCCCGAGAACATTTCGATCATATCGTTCAGCTTCTCCTGCATTGCCTCCCTTTCCACCGGATTCATCGTCCAGGGCGGGACTCTGAGCGGCTCCGCCCCCTCCAGATTGGCCTGCACATACGTCAAGTAAATCTTAAACTTCGTTTGAAACCGTTCGTTCAGCTTGCTCCTGCGGATATTACGCAGCTTGACGGCATAAATGACCGCCATAAACAGCAGATTAAAAGCCACAATCACATATAACGCTTGTACGGCTGCTTGAATATGGGTGTACACGCCTGCACGCTCCTTATCGTCATTTGCCCGAGGGCTCGGGGTGGGTACCAGTAACGGGGCCGCTCAGCTTGTGCAGCGCCTCTTTCATGATGTAGTAGCTTTGTTTGGGCCGTTCCACATACTCGACTTGATCCTCCCAGCCCTGCCATTCATACAGCGGCATCGCCGACACCGCCACCGGCTGCGCCGCTGTCGAGCCGCCGTCCCGGCCCACGACTTGATCGTTCTTCACGATCCACGGCACGAAACGAACGCCCTTGACCTTGGTCACGGCAAATGAGTTCCGGCTCGGCGGATCGTAGTTGATGACGCTCAGCGAGCTGGGATCGCTGAATCCGAGCAGCATCCACGGAATGCGCAGTTCCAGCACCTGCCCTTGAACCTGCCACATCGCCTTCGAATTGTAATCGGGACGCGTCGGATCGCTGTAGCCCCGCTCCAAAATGCCAACCTCGACATCGCCGAACGGATGATTCACCCTGGCGTCGGGATATTCCAGCAAATAGTTGACGGCCAGCTTCCAGGGCTTGAATATCCCCGAATCGTCCTGCTTCTCCTGCGGATCGATCTCCGGCAGTCCGGCATGCTCGTACAAGCGGGCATGGATATCGTAATTGGCCGCGATCGTGAGGCGTCCCTGTCCCTCCTGTTCGCCCGACAGCTCAATTAATGTCTCCAAACCTTCATCCAAGGTCATCCCATGCAGCTGAGGTCCATGCCGATTGCCGCCAGGCAGCGTATCGGCCCCGAAGTAGATGCTTTCCTGCGTCGGATCGAACGGCTCGGACAGCTTGGCCATCACGTACAGATAACCTTCGTCATGCGTCGCCCAGATTTCCGCAAAGCCGGGAGCCTGCACATCGAGCCGTTTCTTATCGTCTCCCAGCTTGTCCCAGTCGGCAGCGTCGCCATCGATGCGGATCGCTTCGTCCTTGCCCGGAAACATCCCCAATACTCCGAAGAAGGACTCGTTGGTCAGCGTATTGTACCAATACGCCCGGCGGTCGGCTTCGTCATAGCGCTGGGTGTTCCACGTCTTTTTGAACCATTCGTCCTGCCAGGTGAACAAAATCGCTCCCGCATAGCCGGCCCCGTGAATGTGCTGCAGCAAATCGGCATCGATCTCTCCCTGCTGCTTCTCGCTATGGCCGCCTTGATTGCGGCCGAGCATACCCAAATGGGCTACACCGAGCGAAGCCGGCACGCCGTATTCGGTCACCATCACCGGCATGCCGGGATGGGCGGCTTTTAATTTATTCAGATAGGTCGTGTAGCTATCCGCTTGGCCCTGACTGTTGGTCATCTCCTGAAATGACTTATCAAAAGTAAAGAAATCGGGATAGTAGGGATAAACGTGGTACGAGGCGAAATATCCCGCTTCCCAGTCAACTGCTTCAATATGCGTCGGATCGACACTGACCATATCCTCTTCCACCAGCGGCTCGCCCGGGTGGGTCAACGGGTCCGTCGTTACCCAATTGGCGAAAGCAACGGGATGCTGCCAGCCGTATTGGATTTCCGATTGCGCCGCCGTATCGACCATCAAGGCCAGCCACTTTTCAAAAGCGTTCGCTCCCGGCTTGCTGCGGAAATGGGTTCCCGCATAGTCGGGGGTATCGGCGTGCAAATCGTTGGTTCCCTTCACCATCTTGGGGTCCCATTCCGTACCGACAAGCCAGCCCATCAGATAGGGGCCGGCATTGTACTTGTAGGTGCCCCCCGCTTTGCCCGAATGCGGCTCGGGCGTCAGCGTCGTCTTGCCGTACACCGCAGCAACCGCGTCCTTGATTTCCTGCTCGAATTTCGTCTTGATCTTGGGATCAAAGGCGTCCTGCCCTTCGATCAACTGCTCCTCGGGGCTCCAGATGCCCTGAATATAATACAGTGGATCCTTTTGGTGCTTCATGTTGTACTTGACCAGCGCCTCGTAAAACTCCGGCATCATGATCGTATACACGCGGATCACATTCGCCCCCATATCCTGAATCATCCCGAACCATCGCTCGTATTCATCCTCGGAAATGGCCAATTCGCCGGGAAAATGTCCGGGGATCGTCGCCCCCATATTGATTCCTTTGGCAAAATAGGGCTGCCAGGCTTGATGGCTGTAAGTCTCCACATTCGTTCCCACGGTCCTGAACTTCACATGGATCCCGCTAGCCAGCGTCGTGCTTTCAATCCTGACAAAAAGCGGGCGCAGCCCGTAATACAAACCACCGGCTGCAAGTACTGCCACAAGCCCCATCGTTAACAACCGTTTGCGCCACTTGTGCATCGTCTTCACCTTCGATAGTTTTTCTGTTTGGTAGACCGTCTGTTGCCATGTTACGACATGCGGGGAGGGTTTGTCTGTTTTCTAAGTATTAAACATTATGATCCTTTCGAAAACATTGTGTCCCTTGTTTAACATTTGTTATCAAAGCTTGAACAGACTGTGAGCAAACGATGAAAAGGCTCTAATCTTTCGTTATTGATATGCCGGTTAATAACTTGGTATAGAGTTCATAGCCCGCGCTCGCTAGTATGAAGAGGTACCGACAAATTACCATTTTAAAGGAGGAAGTTAGTATGAAAAAAAGCAAGCTCTGGCTCATCGGGTTAACGGCAATTCTCAGTGTGGTGCTGATTCTTTCATCGGCATCGGCAGCAACCGTATTTTCGGAACCGCTTACTTATTTCAACGGGGCAACGTGGCAAAAAGCGGACGGCTACTCCAACGGAAGCATGTTCAATTGTACCTGGAGAGCCAACAACGTCAGCTTCACCAGCGGCGGCCAGCTGCGCTTGGGCTTGACCAGCTCGGCCTACAACGTATTTGATTGCGCCGAATACCGCACCGTCAACAAGTACAGCTACGGCAAATACGAGGTCAATATGAAGCCGGCCAAAAACATCGGGATCGTCTCTTCGTTCTTCACCTACACCGGCCCGTCCGACGGTCAGCCTTGGGATGAAATCGACATCGAATTCCTCGGCAAAAACACGAACCAGGTCCAGTTCAACTACTACGTAAACGGCGTCGGGGGACACGAAAAGGTCATCGACCTCGGGTTCGACGCTTCGCAGGGCTATCACACCTATGCCTTCGACTGGCAGCCGACATATATCAAATGGTACGTGGACGGCGTCCTCAAGCACACCGTTACCGGCAACAGCTCGACGCTGCCTTCACACGCCAGCAAAATTATGATGAACATCTGGAACGGCAAAGGCGTTGACAGTTGGCTGGGCTCCTACAACGGTGCGAACCCGCTTTACGCCTATTACGATTGGATCAAATATACAAGCAACTAAGCCACCTTCAGCCCACCTTTGCTCCACATCAAAATGAGACCGCTTTCGCGGCCTCATTTTGTCATTTGTTTTCCGCCGCAGCCCGCGACGCATACCACTCGTTGGCTTCGTGCGTGATCTGCACGCCGCCGTACCGCAGCCAATCGCTGACGAAATCGTCGAACCGGGCGGGGTTGTCGGCAAACAGTTGGCTGCGCATGCTCTCCAGCTCCAGACTGCGCAGCAGCTCGCCTTGCGCCTTCATCGTCGGCCCCAACGGTCCGCGGAACTCATCCGGCCGCGAAGCCGCTTGCTGGGACAATAGCACACGGGCGACAGCGTCGGGAATGGTTGCAAGCATCTTCGACGGAATCCGTGCGCCGTCGTAGGTCAGCGTATAAGAGGCTACGCGCACCAGACCGCCCGGAATCTGCGCCGGGTCCGTGGTCGGGCCCATCTCCGTCTCGGCCCAGTCGTAGTCCTTGGCCAGCCCGTTGGCAAATTCGCCTTGAGAAGTCGCATAGTAGTCGAACAAATAGTTCTGATAGGTGAAAAAAATATCCGGCCGCTTCATGTTCTTGTTAATCAGAATCGCCCCGTTCACCGGGATCGTGCCCCTGCGCTGCACGCTGCCCTGCGGGCCGGCCGGCAGCGGGATCGGACGCACGACCGCGCCCGGATTAGCGGCCGTCAGCTCGCCCAGCGGCCAGCCGTACATCCAGACAGGCCCGGCGACGATGCCCGCCTTGCCGGCAACGAACAGCTCGGCAGCCTTCGTCTCGTCGTACCATTCGCTGGCGCGCGAGATGTAGCCTTCGTCGATCCAGCGGCGCATCAGCTTCAGCGCCTCGCCCGCTCCCGGCTGCACCGAGCCATAGGCCAGCTTGCCGTCCGCTTCCTTGTTCCACTGCATCGGCACGGTGCCAAATGCGCCGAAAATCCAGCTGGAGTCGCCCATCCACGTGCTCGTGCCGTTGCGCAGCCCAATCGACAAGCCGAACGTGTCGTCAAGGCCGTTGCCGTCCGGGTCGTCGCGCGTGAACGCAGCCAGCACCGTCTCCAGCTCCTGCATCGTGCGCGGGATCTGCAGCTTCAGCTTGTCCAGCCAGTCCTGGCGCACCCACAGCACCGGATCGGTAATGTATTGATAATCGAGAATCGGAATCGCCATCTTGCGACCGCCGCGGATATAGGAATCCCAGGCTTCAGGGTCCTCCTGCATCGCCTGCTTCCACGTCTGCGACGCGTATTGCTCGAACAGGCTACCGGCCTCGCGGAACTGGCCCGAATCGATCAGCTCCTGGGTAACGGCGCGGTCGCGCGTCGTCACAATATCGGGCAAATTGCCCTTGGCCGCCTCCAGCCGGAGCTTGTTGTCATAGCCGCCGTTCGCTTTGGGAGCCGTCCAGGCGTACCGGATGCGAATGCCGAGCCGTTCCTCAGCCCAGCGGATATGAACGTTATGCTCCAGATTCTCGCCGTATTTGAATTGCAGATCGGGATTGATTGAACCGACGGTAGTTAGGGTGACGGGCGGAGAATAGCGGCCTGTTGCGGTATCGAAATGTACAGCATCCTCCGGGGCCGACCCGGTCTTGCTGCCTCCTTCCGGCCCTGCGTTTCCGCAGCCGGATGCCAGCGTCAGCAAGCCTGCCGCCAGCAGCATAAATGGAATCCGTTTCATCTGCAGCCCTGCCTTTCCGGGCGATTTTCATTTCCTCCATTTTACCACGAACCGGCAGCGATTTTGCTATACTGAGAAGAAACAGCCGCCCGTACCGGCAAGGAGGATGACGTTTGAAAATCCGCACCAATTTATTTATCAAAATCATGCTTGTACTCAGCTCGATGATCGCCGCCACGCTGATTTTCTACGGCATCTCCTTTCAGAAAAACGTCGCGGTCATCACCGGCCAGATTACTTCGTCGGAGCTGAATCATCTGGATTTCTTCACCCGGCAAATGGAAAGCAACATCAATCAGCTGGCCGGCAACGCGTATACGCTGCAGCACGATCCGACGATCCGCAGCTATGTGCAGATGAAGGAGCTCGGCCGGCTGGTCGATCCGAACAAAATCACGCTGACCGCGTTGGAGAAGCTCGCGCTGCAGACCAGCTCCAGCACCTGGAGCAGCCGGATTACCGTCTTCAACGTCCATACGCGCGAAGCGATGTCCTCCGACTCCACCGTTTCGTTCCAGTCGGGCCTGCTGCAAAAGCCGCTGCCCCAAGGCTGGACCTATGAAGCGCCCGAGACCGCAAACGGCGAGGGCAGCTTTCACTTGCTGCTGGCCGACCCTGTGGATTATGCCGATACACCGGAGCGCGCCAACATGATCATTGAGGTCAGCTTTCCCGTCTCCAATTTGCAAAAGCTGATGGCCGACTACCAGCATGAGGGCGGAACGTTTCTCTACCATGCCGGTCTGGCCCCGATCGAAAGCCAGCAAAGCGCAAGCTCCACAGTTCGCGGCATCGTATCGGGCCTGCCCGCTTCCATTGGCACCGCGCCATCGTCATTTACGGCAATCGTCGATGACAAGCCTTATCTGGTCAGCCAGATTCCGTCTGCGACGCTGGGATGGAGCATGATGCACTACACGCCGCTGGAGCAGATTTTGTCGCCGATTCGCGCGGTCAAGCTCTATTTTATCGTCGCCTGCCTCGCCCTGCTCGCCTTTGCTTCCGTGTTCTCGCTGCTCTTGTTCCGGCAGGTGCAGCACCCGATCAGCCGTCTGCTGAGCGCCGTCAATCAGTTGAAGCACGGACGCTGGTCGACGCGCGTGCATTCCACAAGCCGCGACGAATTCTCCGTCCTCAACCGCGGATTCAATGAAATGGCTGAACAAGTGCAGGATTTGATCGAACGGGTTTATCTGGAGGAGCTGCGCACGAAGGACGCGTACCTCAAGCAGCTGCAGGCGCAAATCAATCCGCATTTTCTGTATAACTGTCTGTTTTTCATGAAAAGCAAAGCCAAGGTCGGCGACACCGACGCCGTTGAAGCGATGGCGCTGAATCTCGGCGAATATTACCGCTATATGACCCGGATCGACCGTTCGCTGACGACCGTCCGGCAGGAGCTGAAGCTGCTGGACAACTATTTGTCGATTCAAAATTTGCGCAAGCAGCGCATCGAATATACGGTGGACATCTCGCCTGAGCTGCTCGATATCCAGATTCCGAATCTGCTGATCCAGCCACTCGTCGAGAACAGCATCGTACACGGCATCGAGCGGAAAAATGGACTGGGCCGCATTCACATCAGCGGCCGGCCAACCGGCGACGGCTTTCTGCTGGCCGTGGAAGACAACGGTGCCGGCATGGATGCCGACGGGATGGACAAGCTGTGCGCCAGACTCGCGCTGCCGGCGCGGGCCGAAGGCGAAGGCGGCTACGGCCTGTGGAACGTGCACCAACGGCTCAAGCATCATTACGGCGGAGCTTCCGGCCTGTCAGTTGCGCCATCCGCACTGGGCGGCATGCGCATAACGCTGGATATCCATATGAAGGATATGAAGGAGAGTTGAACCATGCTGCAAATTTTGCTTGTCGACGACGAGCCCTTTGTCGTTGACGATTTATCGATCACCGTGCCGTGGTCCGATCTGGGCTACGAGCAGGTCCACGTCGCCTATTCCGGCCAAATGGCGCTCGATATTCTCCAGATCAACCCGATCGATGTCGTGCTGAGCGATATCAGCATGCCGGAAATGAACGGCCTGCAGCTGATCGGGCACATTCGCAGCCGCTGGAAGCATATCAAATGCGTGCTGCTGACCGGCTACGCCGAATTCGATTACGCCCGCAAAGCGATTGAGCTGCAGGCCAGCCGCTACCTGCTCAAGCCGCTCAGCGACGAAGAGCTGGTCGAGGTGCTCGGCGAGCTGCGCGAGGAAATCCGCCGCGAGTGGGACACGCTCGCTTCCTACCAGCTCACGATGCAGACGCTGCGCGAGCATTTGCCGCTGCTGCGCGACAAGCTGCTGAACGGCTTGCTGCAAGGACGCCGGTTCGCGCACAGCCAGCTGGCCGAGCAGCTGAGCAAATACCAGTTGGCGTTCAAGACCGATGCGCCGGCCGCGCTGATGATCGTGCGTCTGGAGGATTACTTCCAGAAGCACGATACGGACAGCCTGCTGCTGTTCGAATACGCCATCGTCAACATTGCCGGCGAGCTGTTCGGCCAGCATTTTCAGCTATGGAGCTGCAAGGATGCGCACGACTATATCGTCTTTCTGCTGCAGCCCAAAGCCGATGAAAGGGGCGGCGCGGCGTTCGGCGGCGAAGCGGATGAGGCCCAGATGTGGCTGATTCAGACGGCCTGTCAATTACAGCGCAACGTCAACGCGCTGCTCAAGGGCGAAATTTCGGTCGTTACGACCGAATGGGGGCTGTTCCCGGCCGCTGTCGGCGACATGTATCAGACCGCGATTGCCACGATCCGCCAATACATCGGCCAGGAAACGAGCGTGTTCCTGACTGCGGGGCAAGCGCCACCCGCGCACAAGGTTCCGGCGCTGCTGGCGCTGTATGAGCCGCCGACGCTGCTGCATCTGTTTGAAGCGAGCCGGTGGGACGCCATCCACGACAAGCTGCAGGCTGTTTTTGAGGAGCTGAAGGAACGCAACGCCCACTCTGCCGAGCATCTGCGGGAAGCGCGCAGCAGCCTGGAGACGGCTTTTTATTATATCGCCCACAAAAACAACAAGCTGCTCGCCGAAATCGTCGGCGACGCGCTGGAAGAAGGGAAAATCTTCCATTCGCCGGACAGGCTGGCGGACTGGGCGGCCCATATCGTGGGCAAGCTCAAGGAGCATTTCGAGACGGAACGCAAGGATTTGCGCGCCGGGCTGATCGAACAGGTACACGCTTATGTCGACAGCCACCTCAGCTACATTTCCCTGCAAGCGATTGCCGACCACGTCGGGCTGCATCCGGTCTATTTGTCCAAGGTCTACAAAACGATGACCGGCAAAAGCATCGGAGACTATTTGTTCCAGCTCAAAATGGAAAAAGCCGCACACCTGCTGACCAGCAGCGAGCTGAAAATTTATGAAATCGCCGCCGAGCTCGGCTATTCCAGCGCCCATTACTTCATCAAGCTGTTCAAGGATTACAGCCGGATGACTCCGCAGGAGTACAGAGACCGGGCCGCCCCCCACAAATCAACCAAATCAAACAACCCTTAACCGGCGCGGAGAGCGAATCTCCGCGTCTTTGCCAAGGGTGCCCGGTGTCGGGTTACGTGCTCAGACCATGCGCTCCCCTCCCATCTCAGGATTTGACGGCTCCCGTCATCGCGCCTTCAATAATGTAACGCTGCAGGAACAAATACAGGAGGATCAACGGACTGGCCACGATCACCAGCGCCGCCGCCAACAGCGTCCACTGATTGCCGAATTGCCCGTAGAACTTGTACAAGCCCATCACCACCGGGAACAGCCGCTGATCCGAAAAATAAATGTTCGCGCCGATAATGTTATTCCACACCCCGATCGCCTGCAAAATCGCGCTTGTCGCCAGCACCGGCTTGATCAGCGGCAGCATCAGCGCCAGAACGAACCGCGAATACGTGCAGCCGTCCATACTCGCCGCTTCATCCAGCTCGCGCGGAATCGACTTCATGTAGCCGGTCATCAGCATAAACCCGAGGCCAATCCCCATATTGACCAAAATAAACCCCGTCCGCGTATTGTACAGCCCCATAGCGTGAATCAGATTCCACTGCGGAATCATATTGTTCGGCAAAAAAATCCCCATCATGAAAAAAACATAAATCAAGCCGCTCCAGCGGACATACCCGCGCGACACCGGAAAAGCCGCCATCGCCGAAATCAGCACCGAGCCGGCCACCGCGACGCCCGTGTACAGCAGGCTGTTCCAGATGTACGTGCCGAAGCTGGCCTTTTCCCAAGCTGCCACATAGTTGGCAAATTGAACGTGCCGCACCCAGCCCACCGGATCCAGGGCAAACTCCGCATCGGCCTTGAGCGAAACGTTAAACAAATACAGTAGCGGATACACATACACCACCACCGTCAGCAGCATGATCGCATAGCCGAGCGGGCGCGGTACCAGATGAGCCTTCATCAGATTTGCACCTCTCTTCGACGCAAGTAAAATTGCGCGATGACCGCAGCAATCAGCACGATGCCGAACTGCAGCACCGCCACCGACGACGCAAAGCCCTGCCGCAAATTGCCCGCATTCCCGCCAAAAGCCGAACGGTACACCTCATAGCCGAGAATGCTCGTATTGAAATGCCCGCCCGTCAAAACAAACACGATATCGAACGTTTGCAAAGAACCGATAATCGCCAGCAGTACGTTGACTGTCACCGTCGGAGCCAGCATAGGCCACGTAATATGGGCAAAAGAGGACCACGACCGCGCGCCGTCGATATACCCCGCTTCGTAAAGCTCGCCGGGAATCGTCTGCAAACCGGCCAGAAAAATCACCGTCGTATAGCCCATCGCCCCCCACATCTGTACGAAAATCACAATCGGGAACGCCATCGTATACGAGCCAAGGAACGTCGACGAGCTGTCGAACAGCCCCCACAGCTTCTGCATCGGGCCGTCCATCGGGTTGAACATCAGCGTCCAGACCAGCCCGAACACCGTCACGCCAAGAACCACCGGCATAAACACGAGCGAACGGTAGAACAGATGCCCCCGCAGCTTGGAGTTGATCACAATCGCCAGCAGCAAGCCGATGGCCGTTTGCAGCAGCGTAACCGACAGCGAAAAGACGACCGTGCGCTTCATCGAAGCCACATATACGGGCGTCCTTGCCGAATGAAACAACTCCTTGTAGTTGTCCAGACCGATCCAATGCCAGCCTACCCCCGACACCCCGGAAATATCCGTAAACGAATATACGATCGTAAACATCGAAGGACCAAAAGCGAACAGCAAATAAATCAGCAGCGCCGGCAGCAAAAACCCGTAAGGCGCCAGCCTGCGCCATCTTCTTCCAAAGGTGTACATGTATCGCAGCTCCTGTCTATATAGAAGATTGGAGGCAGGTGATGCCTGCCTCCAACAAAGGGTCGAGCTATTTACTTGGCGTTTTTCATTTCCATTTCCCATTCCTGCTGCATCTTTTGCACGATTTCCTGCGGCGATTCGAGACCCGCCGGCTTGAGGAAATGTACCGGAGCCGTGCTGCCGCCATAGTCGCCGGAGCCCTGAGGCGCCTGCCAAATATTTTCCATCGACAATTGCATGCCGCTGACGGCCGGAGCCATCTCCTGCAGGAACGGGTTCGTGAAGGTCACATTCGGCTGCGTGGCCAGCAGCCCTGCGGTATTGATAAATTCGTTGTAGTTCTCCGGCTGCGAGATGAACGCCAGATACTTGATCGCGGCTTCCTTGTTCGGCGACTTGGCCGCCACCAGCAGCGACATGTCGTATTTGCCGAAGAACGTCTGATTGTTTTCCGGCTTATCGCTGGCCGGCATCGGGAAGTAGCCGAATTTCAGATCCGGGTTGGCCTTCTGAATCGATGAAGCGTTCCAGATGCCGTCAGGCAGCATCGCCGCTTTGCCGGAAGCGAAGCGACCGACAACGGAGGCGTAATCGACGCCCATGAAATCTTTTTCCGTAAAATTGAGCATTTGCTGGTATTTCGTCAGCACTTCCGTAAACAGCGGATCGGTGAATTTCACTTCGCCCGCCCAGAGCTTTTTATCCAGACCTTCGACATCCGGCTCAATCGCTTGCAGGAAGCCCCCGGCTACCATGTTCAGCGGCCATACGTCCTTGCCGGCCAGCGTAAACGGCGCTACACCGCTGTCCTGCAGCTTTTGGGCCACCGTCAGCATCTCGTTCCACGTCTTGGGCACCTGCAGGCCGTTTTTATCAAACATTTCCTTGTTGTAAAACACGCCCGTGTACGTCACCTTGCCCAGATTGACGCCCCACACCTTGTCCTTGTAGGTCATCGAATCCTTTAACGCGGCCGGATCGTAGTTTTTCAGAAAATTCTGGCCCGTCAAATCCTCAATCAGCCCGGCGTCGATGTACTGCTGCAGGCTCGGCACGGCTGCGCCCTTGTGCCAGTCCTTCTTGGCGTTGATCGCAAAATCAGTCACGATGTCGGCATCGTTCGCATTCAGCCGCGTTTGCAGCAGCGTCTGATAGGCCGCGTCCGGCTTCGACGTATCGAACGTAATCGTAATGTTCGGATACTTCTCGTGAAATTTTTCGTTGATCTTGGTCAAGGCGGCCAGATTGGTCGGCTGCTCCCATGTCGCCAGCTTCAGTGTAATCGGCTTTTCGCTGCCCGCCGTCGCTGCAGCGGACGGCTGAGTCGAGCTGCCCGCCTCCGGGCTTGTGCTGCTGCCGCAAGCGGTAAATACCAGCGCCATCGAACAGGATAGCCATACCGCTAATGCTTGCTTGTTCAGTAACCGTTTCATTGTGAGATTCCCCCAGCTCTATGTTTGGCAGATCGGCTCATGCGCGTGGCCTGACGCTGCCTGATTTCAGTATAAAATTGTCTTCAAAACCACTAAATAACAAATCGCAAGCTTGCATATCAAAAAAACAACATGGCTTGGCGTGGCATCGGAAAATGTTTTACGAATGCGGTAAAAGCAAGGCGCCGGGGCTGGTTGCCCCGCGCACCTTTGTTTTGACCGCATGATTGGACGAGGCCCGCGACTCGCGAGTACGGCTCGCGGACGTGCTGTGCGGCTCGCCGACGACGCACAGCTTGCAGGCGCACGCTGCGGCTCGCCGACGGCGCACAGCTTGCGGGCGCTCGGCACAGCTCGCCGATGGTCGCACAGCCTGCGGGCGCTCGGCTCGGCTCGCCGATGGCGCACAGCCTGCGACCGTCGGCTCGGCTCGCCGACGGTCGCACAGCCAAGCGGGCGCTCGGCTCGACTCGCCGATGGCGCACAGCTTGCGACCGTCGGCTCGGCTCGCCGTCGGTCGCACAGCCAAGCGGGCGCTCGGCTCGGCTCGCCGATGGTCGCACAGCCAAGCGGGCGCTCGGCTCGACTCGCCGACGACGCACAGCTTGCAGGCGCACGCTGCGACTCGCCGATGGCGCACAGCTTGCGGGCGCTCGGCGCGGCTCGCCGATGGCGCACAGCTTGCGGGCGCATGGCGCGGCTCGGGCTGCGGCGCACAGCTCGCAGGTGTGTCCACACCCGCAAACCGTTGCGATTATGGCGTCGGTCCGTCATTCACCAGCCGGATATCGTCGATCCACACGCTGACATTGCCCGCATTGCCGCCCGAAATGTTGCCCAGCTCCAGACTGACGCGGCCGATCGCTGTCGTATCAACGGTATCGTCGAACGTAAACGTATAGATTTGATCGCTCGTTCCCACATCGACAATCTGGCTGCCATACCCGGTCCACGCATACGTCTGCGGGTCCGACCAGCCGACACTGATGTTCATTTTGCGCGGCGTCGTCGCCCGTGCCTTGAACGTCAGCGTGTAGCGATGGCCTTGCGTATAGCTGATGCCGCCCAGATACACCTGACGGTCCCATGAATTGCCGCCCACGCTGCCGACATCGATTTTCAGCGCGCCGTTATCGTGAGCGATAGCCAACTGGCCGCCATCGGCGCTGTAGTAGGTCCAGCCGGTAATGCCGGCGTTGAAATCGCCGTTTTCCAGCATATTGCTTTGCGCCGATTGCGTTTGCACCAGCGATACATGGTCCAGATACACGTCATGCGCTACTGAAATATCGCCGATCTTGCCAAGGCTGAACTGCAGCACCGTATCCGGATTCGTTTCAGACATCGTGAATAATTGCTCGACATGCTGCTTGTCGCCGGTCAGGCTGACAATCCGTTCCATATACGTCGTATACGGCGCGCCGTTGAATTGCACCAGCGCCTTGATGTCGCGCGGCGTCGAGGCATAGGCGTCGAAGCTCAGCCGGTACGTTTTGCCGGCCTCCAGTGGCTTACCTGCCTCCTGCTTGACCTGCACGTCGTATTCCTGCGCGCCCGGCCCGCCCAAGGCAACGCGCAGCTCGCCGTAAACCGCGTCCATCACCGTCGTCTGCACACCGCTATCCGCGGAATTGCGCAGCAGCGTCCAGCCTTCAGTCGAAACGGCGGCGAAGTCGCCGTTGTCCACCAGCTCGCGCGACAGGTCCAGCCAGCCGAGATTGTAGCCGTGGCCGGTCAGCCGTACATAATACGCTCCCGCTGTCAGCTCCGCCGAATCGGCGAACAGCGTCTTGTACGTTTGCGTATCGCCGGTCGAGCCAACGGCCAGCGTAGACGCCAGCTGCGGCTGGCGAGCCGCGTCAAGCAGCGTCAGCTTCAGTTCGGCGTCAGAGGCGGCGCTGGAAACGCGCACGGCAGGCACGAACCGGCCAGGTTGATCGACAATGACCTTATACTCCGCATAGTCGCCTTCGTCCATGCCGGTCAGGTCCTTGCCGTTTTCGCCGCTCGCCGTCAGCGTCACACCTTGCGCACCCCAGATCTGCGCCGCGCCAAGATGCAGATAGCTGCCGACGTTCAGCGGATCGTTGCGCTTGATCAAGCTGACATTATCGATCGACACGGTGCCCGTCTCGCCGCCCAGCAGCAGCCGTAGTGCGCCCAGCTGATCAGCGCCCGTCGCCGTCACCTCAATGTCCCGCGTATACGTGGTCATCTCATCGGTCAGCGCGATCTCCGCGCCTTGCGGATAAACCGCTCCTCCGGCATCGCCCGTATCGAGCGCAATCGCCATTTGACGGCTGCGGTCGGCTTTGGCGTCGAACTTCAACTGATAAACCGACCCGGCGTTGAGCTTGAGTGCAGCCTGCGTCATCGCCACCTGCTGCAGCCCGGCTCCCCCGTTCGTCACGGCCACCTGAAGCTTGCGATCCATCATGTAAGCAGCCGGCAGCAAATCGTTGCTGACCCGTGCCGTCGCTGCCGTCCCGTCAGCCTTGTCGAGCTGCCAGTACGCCATCCGGTCTGCACCCAGATCAAAGCTGCCGTTATAAATCAAATTGCCGTCGGCCAACGGCTGGCGCACCTGCAGAATCCAGTCCGTCTCCGTCACCCGAACATTGGTGAAATACGCCGCCGTCGCATCCTTGCCAAGATTGAACTCGAACCGCGCGTTGTTATCGCTCGCCTTGGTCATGTTGAACACATACTCGTAAGACTGCCAATCGGTCGTCAGCGGCTTCGTCACCTCGCCCGAATAAGCCGTCCATCCGCCCTGAAACTCGGTCAGCTTGGACATGACCGAACGCGGCGCATCCGCTTTGGCGTCGAATGTCACCTTGTACGCCTTGCCCTGCTCCAGCAAAAACGGCATCTGCGTCAGCTGCAGCGAATATAGCTGATCCCCGGCTTGATCAACTGTAACCTTGGCTGCCTTTCCCTTGTCGGGATCATCGACGACCTGCACGCTGCCTGCGCCATTGGCGTTCAGCAGGAATTGCCAATCAGTCGGAACGCCGCCTGCACCCGCACCGCCCGCAAACTGCCCATTGTACACCTGATTGCCGTCAGGAAGCGGATCGCGCTGCGCGGTCACGCCGGACTTCTGCGGACGTTTGCCCGTCACGTCAGGCAACTTCGACATCTGCGTATACTTGTAAACACGAACGTAATCGACGTACATATGATCGGATACAAAATCGGCCTTCGGGCTGCCCGGCATATCGCCGCCTACCGCGAGGTTCAGAATCATATAGAACGGTCGGTCAAAAGGAGCCGGGTACGTGTAATACTCGGGCTGCCCGTCCTTTTTCGTCCCCCAATCGCCGGTTTCAAAATATTTGTGCCCGTCGACATACATCCGAATGACGCCTGGCAGCCACTCCAGCGCAAACTCGTGATAAGCGTCGGCAAACGTCTGCCCGGCCGGCAGCATATATGAATCCGACTTCGATGCATGCGGCATGTCGAAATGCAAGGTGCCGTGCACCGTGCGCGGGTACTGATCGGCATGATCCGGGTCGCTCGCCACCGGCCCCGTCAGCTCCATAATGTCGATTTCCCCGGAGCCCGGCCACGGACCGTATTGCTCAAACTCGTCCGTCGGCATCATCCAGATCGCTGGCCACATGCCCTGCTGCACCGGCAGCTTGGCCCGCACGACATATTTGCCGTAGGTCCAGTCGCCCTTGGTTTTGCTGGTCAGCTTGCCGGACGAGTAGTTGCGGCCCTGAATGCTTTCACTCCGGGCGTTCAGCTCCAGCGCGCTGATCGTTCCATCCTTGATAATTCGCGCATTATTCGGGCTGTAATACTCCAATTCATTGTTGTATACCACGCCCGTATCCTCGACATTCCACTTGCTCGTATCAATCGTTTCTCCGTTAAATTCGTCGCTCCAGACGAGCTGCCACGGATTTTGCGCGCCTCCCGCCGCCTGCGACGGGCCCGACGGCTGCGTTCCCGGCGTCGCCGAAGGCGCTGGCGTGGGCGACGCCCCCAGCTCCAGCTCTGTGCCGGGAGCAACCGGCTGTCCATTCACCTGCACGCCATCGGCCAAAACATGCAGACGCCCGATCGCGCCTTTGCTGCGGATGACCGTGCCACGCGCTTGCGGCTCGACCTGCACGTCGCCGATGACAGCGCCAGCCGCGACATCCAGCTCCGCCGGGCGTTTGACCATGACCGCATCGGCGGACGACTTGCCGTCGAGCGCCAGCCGCACGGGGCCGCTTCGCTTATCGATCATCACGCGGCCCAACTGCGAACCGTTCGCCTCAACCGAATGCGTTCCGCCGCCGCTAATGATCGTTTCGCCGCTCACGCGCACGTTGTCCAGCCCGGCTTCGCCTTCGCCGACGCCCTCGGTGACATACAGCCTGCCCGTCACCGTCACATCCTTCAGCGCCGCGCCCGGCCGGTTCAGAATCGCGTTGCCGCTAATGTCTTCGGCGGGAGCCGCTGCGCCCGGCGAGCTGATCCAGCCGATCAGCTTCGCCAGCAGCGTCGCCGTCTCGGCGCGCGTAATTGCCCGCTGCGGCAGCAGGCGCTGCCCGTCGTAGCCGCTGATGGCGCCTTCGGCCAGCAGCGCCTCCAGCGCCGGCTTCGCGTAAGCGGCGATCTCGCTGGCGTCGACGAAGGCGGCCGCGCCGCCCGGCCCCGACGGGCTTAGCCGGAACGCGCGGGCCAGCAGCACCGCCGCATCCTGGCGCGTGACTGGCTGCTGCGGCTCAAACCGCCCGTCGGCATAGCCGTCGGCGATGCCCGCTGCGCGAGCGCGCGCCAGCGCGTCCGCGTACCAAGCGCCGTCCTGCACGTCGGTGAACGCAGCCGCATCCCCCTTCGCGTAGCCGAACACCCGATCCAGCAGCGCGATCCATTCCGCGCGCGTGACCGGCTGATCGGGATGGAACGCGCCGTCGGCGTATCCGTTCACCAGCCCTGCCGCCGCCAGACGGCTAACGTCGGCCGCGGCCCAGTGGCGGCTCATATCGGCAAAGCCGGAAGCCGCGCCAGCCGTGTCTACGGCTTTTGCCCCCGATTCGCCCGGCAGCTCCTGCGCATGCGCCAGCGGCAGATCAGATACAAACAAAGAGACCAAACAAACATAAGCTGCAATACGGACAAGTTTGCGGTACACAAGATTTCCTCCTACAAAATGGGGTAAATGCATCGGTCGTGTCCCCATTATAGATTCGAACCCCCAAGCCTTAAATAACAAAGCTGCAACACGCATATCAAAAAAACAAGATCGGCCGGGACAGCCCCTGCCCAGGCCACAGCCACAGCCGCAAATGCAGCCGCAGGCCCTGCTTCAGCCTCCCCAGCGCTCCCGGCGCCCGCCGCCGCAAGCGTCGCTTCCGCTCCCCAACACCCGAAACTGCTCTCCTGCACGCAACAAAGCCCGCTTCCATCAAATTTCGATAGAAACGGGCTCTTGCGCCGATTGCCCTTGGGCTATGAATTACGCCTCTTCTTGCTGCAATTCTCTTAAAATGTCGGAGATGAGCGCAGATTTGCCCACCGGCGTCAGCTCGTGGCTTAGCCACCGGATATACGTCTCGGAGGGTCGATCGTTCACTCGTTTTACAAAACCATCCACCCAAGCGAAAACCTGACCCGCCTTGACGATTCCCAAATAAAACATCGGACGAATGGCAATTTTCAGCAACACACGCTCCAAGTGGGGACGGTCGGCAATGAGCACGGGAACCACCTGCAAAAAACCGCCGGCCGCATCCTCGCAATTATGACTAGGCACCCATTGGCCGACCATCTCGACGATCTCTTCGTCGGTCAGACGACAGCAACCGCTCTGCACATCATCCAGCAGCCGAGCCACGTCGGCATGTGTTATTTTTCTCATCGTCATCCTCTGGAAATGAAGTATAGGTATAACCTATTATACCGGAAATAATATCGAAAAAATTCTTCTGCGCATGTGTTTCCCACACATTTCCCCTATTTGATCGTTGTCCGCCGGTCTAACCACACCGTTCCCAAACAAAAAACGCCCCGAAACCGGGGCGCTTCTGTCCTTCTATGGCTGCAAAAGATTCAGCAGCACTTGCGCGCTTTCCGCGCGCGTCGCGTTATCCTGCGGCGCAAACGCCAGCTCGCTGCGGCCATGCAGCAGCGAAAGCTGCACGCCTGCGGAGACATAGGCCTGCGCCCAGCCGCTGATTTGCGCGGCATCGGCAAAGCGCTGCGCATTCAACGCGCCGTCGCCGGTTGCCTTCTGCCCGCTTCGCGACTCATACGCGCGCACAATCATCGCCGCCATCTCTTCGCGGGTGATGTTGTCGCCGGGCGCGAACTGCGTTGCGCTTTTGCCGTTGACGAGGCCGAGGCGGTAAGCCGCCGCCACTTCACCGGCGTACCATGCGCCGCTGTCCACGTCGGCAAATACGCTGTCGCCAGCCGCAGGCTCGGCTTTCACACCAAGCGCGCGAACGAGCATGGCGGCAAATTCAGCGCGCGTCACGTTGCGCTCCGGCGCAAAATCCGTATCGCTCACTCCGCTCAGCACGTGCTTGGCGGACAGCTGCTTGATCGCATCGGCAGCCCAATGGCTGGCCGCCACGTCGCGATACGACTTGTCGTAGGAGAGCACGCCGTATTTGCTGAAATGGTAGACGTCCGCCGACCACGCGCCGCCCTTCAGAACGCCGCCGACATACTCCAAGCCGCCCTGATCATCGATGTAGTAGACGCCGGCCAGCTTGGCATCGGCATTCGGATCGGCCTTGAATACAAGCGTAACCGGCTCGTCAAAATGCGTCAGCTTCAGCTCCTTGCCGTCCTTCGTCAAAACGCCCAGTCCGAACTCGTAAACATCGCCGGCCAGATTCACCGAGGCTTGCGACTGCTCCGAGCCTTTGACCAGCAGCGCAGACGTATCCGCTTGCGCAACCGGCTGTACCGATACGGTCAACTGTGCGCCGTCTGCTGCGCCGGCAGGAATCATGTTTTGCAGGCTGGCGAAAATGGCTGAAGGAATGCTCACCGTCACACGATCGCCCGTGATTTCCAGCGGCTTGGAGCCCAGCAGCTCCGCCGCTTTGGCTGGCAGCAGCACCTGCTTCTCTGCCACGCCGAGCGCGACCTTGACGCTTCCCTGCGAGTTTTTAAAAACGTCCTCGGCAACTTGCTTTTGACCGGCAGCCGGTTTTGGAGTCGGCGTGCTGCCGTTGTTTCCGTTGTTATTGCCGTTATTACCATTGTTTCCGTTATTACCATTGTTTCCGTTATTGCCATTGTTTCCGTTATTGCCGTTGTTTCCGTTGTTATTGCCGTTATTGCCATTGTTTCCGTTATTGCCACCGTTGTTTCCATTGTTCCCACCATTGTTCCCACCATTGTTGCCACCGTTGTTCCCGCCGTTATTGCCGCCATTGTTGCCACCGTTGTTTCCGCCATCCCCAGGCGAAGACGCCGTTTTCGTAATGCTCATCACGATGGTTTTCGTCGCTTGAGCTTTGCGGCCCTTATCGGTATACCACGGCTGGTTGAGTGTTTCCTCGGTCGGCTCGATCGACAGGACAAACGTATTTAACCCGTCCAGCAGCGGCAGCGAAGCGATGTCCACATTGCCCGTTGCATCCATCGTTCCGTTTGGAATCGGCTGACCATTGATCGTAAACGACACGCCATACGGCACAACGCCCTTCAAGCGCACCGAGGCTTCAGATGTGGTGAACTGGATGTCTTCGCCGTATGAAATTCGCGGCATGGCAATCATCATCGGCATATCGACCCAGCGCAGCACGTAATCGTTGACGAGCATTTTGTTGTCGCCCTGATTCGCTACCGTGAGCTTCATGTTCGTGTCCGTGGAGCTGTAAGCCCAGTTGCCGTAATCCTGCGTATCGCCCGGCGTGCGGCTGTGGCTCGTAAACGCTTCGGTCGACCACGCGCCGCGCGTATATTTGTATTCGATCGATTTGCCCGCCATCATTTTAAATGAATATTCCACGATGTTGCGGTCGGTTGCTCCGCTTGGCACCTGCAGCTTCGTACCGCTGGCGTTCCAGCCGTTGATGCTGCCTGCCAGATAAATATCGTCGCTGGTCGGCGTGTAGCCCGGAATTTGCAAACGCAAGGTCACATCGACCATCACGAGCTTCGGCGTTACGCTTTTCTCCTCCGAGAACGAGCGGTTATAGGAAGCATCGAAAGCCGCTACCCGGTACGTATACAACGTATCGTTGCTCACGGAATAATCGATATAATTAGCCGCCGACGGGGCGAGCACAGCGATTTTCCGATAGGTCGAGTCAGAGACGCTTTTCCGATAAATTTCAAAACCCGCAACCGTGTCGTCACTGCTTTGCCATTTGACATTGGCCCGGTTCGATTCCACCGTAAAGTCGGCCAGCACCGGAGCTGCCGGCGCAATCAGATCGTTCGGATCGGCTTGCGCTTCTACGACGTTCGTGGCCGATAACACATAGGTTTCTCCGTTGTCCGTGGAAGCTTTGCCATAATACAAGTAATTGCCCGCTTCGGTTGGCTCGAAGGACGCCCAATACCTTTTGGCCGAGCCTTGATCCGAATCGTAACGCAGCTTCGATTCCTGCGCCGCCGCCGGGTCGGAGCCCTCCTTGTAAAAAGCCAGACGAGCCAGCAGGTTAGGCGCTTCCTTGCCGGCGTATTGCGGCTGGTCCGTCAGTCCGGGCACATCGATCAAGACATAGATGCTGCCTGTCGTTTTGCCAACGCCGATATATACACTGTCCGTCACCGTAGAAGGTGTGCCGACGCTGCTGATCGGATACGCAGGCGTCGCCGAGACCATGTCGCTCAGGAAGCTTTCGCCCGCGCCGATTTGCGCCGTGACCGCGTAATAATATTTCGTGCCGTTCACCACGTCGAGGTCGTCAAACGACGCACTTGTCGTATCCCCGGCGAGCTGCAAGGCGCCGCCTTCAATCGCTGCGCGGTACACATGGTAGCTCTCGGCGCTAGGAACCGCGCTCCAGGTCAGATGCACGCTGCCGTTCTGCCCGGCTGCCGTCAGATCCGTGACCGGCGCTACCGTCTGCAGGATTTGCGTCGACACCATCATCAGGCCGGTCTGCGCCGGTACGGTCAGCGTCACCTTGCCGCCCGTTACAACGCTTTGGATGCCGTCATGCAGCTGATCGACCAGCGTCAGCCCGTTCGGCAGGAAGCCGGCAACGTCGGCTTGGAACGTTTGCTCCGTCGTTCCCCTGTTGATGACGAGCATGCCGCCCTTGGTGTCGTTTTTGCGCGCATAGGCAATCACGTCGTTTTGCGAATAGGCCGTTTTCAGCTCACCCGTACTGAATACCGGGTTCTCTTGGCGGACCTTGGCCGCCTTTTGGTACGTGGCCAGCAAATCGGCGTACCGCCCGTTGCCCACAAAGCCGTCCGCGGTTTCCGTAACGCGTTCCCACGGGAAGGCGCGGCGCGAATCCGGGTCCTTGGTGCCGGTCAGACCGACTTCATCGCCATAATAAATCGTTGGCGCGCCCGGATAACCCATTTGGAAAATCGCCGTCAGCGCTTGCTGCTTCAACGCATTGTCGCTGGCGTCTTCGGCGATGCGCAAATGCTCTTCTTCCCACTCCGGATGGTCGTATTTCGTAATCGAACGGGTCGTATCGTGCGAATCGACCAGATTCATCATCGCCTGCCAGGCTTCCTGTGGATAATCCTCGCGGATCGATTCCAGCGCGTCGTTCAGCTGTCCGGCATTGCCGGAAGCAATAAAGTTCTGAATCGCGCCGCGGAACCGATAGTTCATGACGGAATCGAACTGATCGCCGAGCAGATACTTGGTAGCTACGCCCCACTCTTCGCCGATAATGACCGGATTGTCGATCATATTTCCGTTAGCGTCTTCGCGGCCTGCGGCCGATTTGACCGCTTGGCGGAATTTCTGCCAAGTCGGTCCGGACACGTCGGGAGCTACGTCAAGTCGCCAGCCGCTCGTCCCCATCCACAGCCAGCGCTGGGAATTGACCTCCTGCATCATCTGCGAAGCTTCCGCATCGTTATGGCTCGCCAGATCGTAGCCGATCACATTGTCGCGGTAGTTAATATTGTTCCATTCGTGCTCGCCCGGAATGGACAACGCATCGGCCGGCAAATATTCCGTCGGCGCCGTCTGCGGACTTTTCGCATCCATCACCGGCAAGGAATCGTAGCCCCACCACGCATCGTATTGATAATGCAAGCCGTCGTCGTCGCGGTTCTTGACCTTTTCGTTCAACACCGTGAACCAGCTGACATATTTGAAATCATCCGGCCACTTGTAAGCCACGCCGGTCAGCGGATTAATTTGGCTGGTAAATGAAGCCCGCACCTCAGTCTCCGCTTGCCCCTGCGTCTTGCCGGAAGCGTTCATCAAGTCATACACCTTGGACCAGTACTCATAAGAACCGATTTCCGGATACTTCCCGTAACGGTCAAAATAAATCGAGTCGTCGCCCACATGGTTGAACACGCCGTCGTTGATCACTTTAATGCCCGCTGCGCGCGCCCCGGCTGTGAACGCCTCGAACACCTTGTCGGATTCCTCGCGCGTCTTGACGTAATCGAGCCCCGAAGCCGGATCATCCGGCGTATTGTACACAGGCTGACCAAACATCGGATCGAGATGCTTGTAATCCGTCGCGTCATACTTGTGATTGGAGGCCGCCCAAGCGACAGGGTTCAAATATACCGCTGTCACGCCCAGCGATTTCAGATAGCTCAGCTTCTGCTGAATGCCCTGAATATCGCCGCCGTAAAATTCATTCGTCCAAGCGCCGTCCGTTGAAGCGCCCGGGTAATAAGGCGCGTTCTCCGGCGTGGAACGGTCCGGATTCTCCGGCACGGCCGACCACTGTCCCCACACCTGGGAAGGGGCCGGATCATTGGCGATACCGCCGTCAAAAAACTGCAGCTTCTGGCCGCCCTTGCTCGTTGCATTCGCTTCGCTGTTGGCTCCGCGCGCGCCGTCGGCCAGCTTGGCCCGGTTATTGTCCTTGTTGCCGTCAAAAAAGCGGTCCGGGAAAATTTGATAGACGACCGCTTCCTTCATCCAATCCGGCGTGCGGTAATTCGGATCGTATACCGTCAAATCGAACGGCAGCGCTCCTTCGTCGCTCACCGAGCCCGCGCCGCCGCGGATGCCGTCATCGCCGTATTCCACCTTCGTCTGGCCGTCGACCACAATAAACTTGTAGCCCCACACGCCAATTTGACCGGCAAAATCTTGCTTGGGCACCACCGCCTCGAAATAATCGCGGTCCTCGACGCTCGTCACCTTGCGCATGCTGTACGAATGCGACAGCCCGTCAGGCGAAGTCAGATCGAGCTTGGCGGTCTGCACATCGTCTTTTTTCGCCTCAATACGCAGCGTCACGTCCTGCTGGCCGGCCTGAATCGCGCCGAACGGCTTTTTATACGTTATCGACCTGCTGTCAAAAACAAGCCGATCGCGTTGAATTTGGCCGTCAAACGTGCCCTCCTTGGGCACATAATTGTGCGTCAGCGCCTTAGTTCCCGCGGCGTTATCGATCGAGAACGTCACATCCGCCGGGTCGAGCGTCACGAGCTTCAGATTCTGTCCGTTGGCGTCGCCGTAATTGCTGGCGTTCCAGTCGTTGCCGAATACAACCTTGGCTTCGTAGGAGCCGACCGGGAACGTCCGCTGAATTTTATATACCGTATTATCAAAATAATAGTCCACCAGCAGCTGCTGGGCCTCGGAAGGCGACCAGTCGCTTTCGCCCCATACCGATTGCACCGTGCCGACCAGGCGCGGCCACTGCTCCGCCGGTAACGCAGGCACATACTGGCTTAACCCGTCCACTCCCGGCAATGAAATGCGGGCCTGCCCGATTTCTTCATTGATGTAAAAATCGACCTGCGCTCCTGCAGCCAGATCCAGATTGAAATTGTTGCCGTTATTGCTGAATCCGTCCCATGAACCGCTATGCACCAATTTGAACTCATAGTGCCCGGCGTCCAAATACGTTGAATACTGATAGAAATCCCCCACCAAATGCTTCATCTGCGTAGCCGTCGAATCGTTCGACCAGCCCTGGAAGCTGCCGACGACAACCCATTTCGTTGTCCCTCCCGGCTGTTCCTCCAGCGTCTGCGTTGCATAGACCGGGGTCGATCTGCCGACCACGCTCAGCAGCAGCTGCAATACCATCAACGCAGCTACAGTCGCCGCTACGAATCTGAAGCTTCCTTTTTGGCGCCACATCGTCATTTCCCTTGTTCCCTCCTCCATGTCATTCCGCGAACCCGCCGAGATAATAGCGCTTACATATCTGTAAAATGCCGCCTCGCGGTTCGCTTTACATCATAACATCGTCCGCTTCTGCGGATAGAGGTACTGGATTGCACGATAGAGGGGAAAATGTTGACCTGTTTCCTCACGCATCCATACTCATAGAAAAACCCGGATCAATCAGTCGTTCTGATTGTATCCAGGTCTCCAACTTCTTGAGAATTTACGGGATTCTGCCTTGGAGCCACCCCTCCATCTGCATCTTCATATCGATGCGCAGGAAGTGAAAGCCGCGCCGCAGGCATTCATCGAGAACCTCCGCTAAAGCTTCCAGCATATAGCACGGAGCGTTTTCGTCGGCGCCTAGCGTCTGTCCACTGTCGTGCAGCACGATCACATCGCCGCTTTTCATTTTGGTCAGCAGCTCGCTTCGGATTCGTTCCTTGCCGCCGTTGCTGCTCCAGTCCCGAACCATCAAGGACCATAACACCATTCGAACCCGTCTAAGCAGGAAAAGATCAAAAATGTTGATGACCCCCCAAGGCGGCCGGTAATAAACAGTCTGAACTCCGGTAATACGTTCGATAACGGCGATGGAATCGCGTAATTGCCTTCGCACCTTTCCGGGTGTCATTAAGGCGTTGGTCCAGTGTACATAATTATGAATCCCGATCAGATGCCCTTCCCGATGCATGCGCGTAATAAGCTCCGGATGGCGCAGTGCCTTCGATCCCAGTACAAAAAAGGTCGCCCGTACCCGATACGCCTTTAGCAAATCAAGCAATTGCGGTGTGTAAGCAGGGTCCGGCCCGTCATCAAAGGTCAAAGCCACTCCGCTCCTGCCTTTCCTGTACACGCCCAGCTTGCCCATCCTGACCAGCAACGTGGGCAGCACCGAATAAATGAAAATACCAGCTGCCAAACATTCAAGCAGTTTGCTCACTTTCATCTCCTCCTCTCGCCCTCTTGGAACAGCAGCATCGTGAATGACATGCAGCGCGAGCGCAAACGGCCGAGGCGATCGCAGGCGACCGGCTAACGCCAAACTCCGGTTATTGCTGCTGCGTCTCCTGATTTCCCGGCGTGCGGGAGACCATACATATCCTCCAGAGTGCGCAGTACGTTGAGATGCGTAATCCGCTGATCGTAGGAGCCGATGGCAACCATCGGCCCGGCCATCAAGGTCGGAATATGGTTGTTCCGGCTGTTGTCGTCTTCGTCCCATGTCACGATCAGCAGGCTATTGTGCGAAGCGGCCCACTGCACATAGGGGTCCAGATGCTCCTTGAGCCAATCATCTGCAGCGCGGATCGATCCGTCGTGCATATCGTTGTCAAGATTAGGAATCACGAACGACACCGTCGGCAGCTTGCTGAAATCGTCGGCCGGAAAGCTGTCGAGC
The DNA here is from genome assembly GCF_004514475.2 of Paenibacillus athensensis. Taxonomy (GTDB): domain Bacteria; phylum Bacillota; class Bacilli; order Paenibacillales; family NBRC-103111; genus Paenibacillus_AL; species Paenibacillus_AL athensensis. The sequence goes on from NZ_MYFO02000005.1 coordinate 468,513, forward strand.
GGCATATTCGTTTCCTTGGGCACGTTGCTGAAATTCACCCAGGGACTATGTTTGCGGCCGTATTGACCATGTGTACAGGCTGTCGAGCCAGTTTCGGGTAAATCCTCCGAATAGCCGCCGAACGTAAGCTGAGCTTGAATCAGGGAACTGGCCAGGTTTGCCGCCTTGAAGGTATGGCCGCAGGAATCATCCTTGATCCCTTGATCCGAGCCGGAAAATAGCACGAGATAATTCGGCTGGCTCGGATGAGCAACAGCAAATGATTGCGTGAAAAAGGCGCCTTGCTGCACCAGTCCGTTGATATAAGGAGCCGCTTTGCTGCCGATCACCTTCTCGAAGGAATGGTTCTCTTCAACGACTATGACCACATGATCGGGCTTCGGCAGATCAGTCCCCGAAGCGAGAGGCTTTTGTGCCGCTGGCGCGGGCGATATAACCGGCGACTGGCCGGGAGCCGTGGCAGCAGATGACGCAAAGGCTCCGCCCGAGGCTGGAGAAGCGGTCTGCTGCACCTTCGCTGCATGCTGCGCGGCCGCGGTGGAGGGCGCCGGTTTGGAGCGCTGATCTACCGCAGCCGGCGCAGGGCTGGCGCCGCCCCCAAGCGGAGAACAGGCCGCCAGCAGGAGGGGCAGGAGCAGGACTGCAGATTTGCTTTTGAACATAAGCCAAAATCCCTTCCTTTCGGCGTTGTGCAACAATTGGCTGGAGCTCGAGCAGGTGCTCAGTTAACGGACATTCGGCAGCATGGAGCCGAAATCCGGCAGCGCTGCTTGCAACGCCGCAGTTTGATCTTCCGGCATATAGCGCGGCGGACTCGCCAGCTTCCCCAGCAAATCCTGCACGATAGACGCCGCTGCGTCCGGCTTCTGTATCGCCTGCAGCCTCATACGAGCGTTCTGCTGCATTCGGGGCTGCTGGAGGAAAGCGGCGATGTCCGCTGTCAGCTCCCCCAGCTCCTGATGCACGCGAGCAGCGCCCCGTCCGGCCAAATACCGGGCGTTCTCTCGCTCCTGCCCGGCGTACGGCCGGTAAATATACAACGGCAGCTCCAGCGCGATCGCTTCGCTCAGCGTCAACCCACCCGCTTTGGTGACCAGACAAGACGCCTGCTCCATCCGTTCGGGCAGGTTGTCGACAAACCCGTCCACGTAAACGTTGCCCGCCTCCGCGAACCGGGCGTCCAGCTTGAGCCGAAGCTTGTCTTGATGACCGCAGACGACGTGAATACGCGTGCCGGCGATGCCGCTGAGCGCATGAATCATTTCGGCCGCGTAGCCCGCAGCTCCTTTATCTGTCGCCATGACCAGAATCGTCTTCCCTTCCCCGTCCGCAGGAGCGCAGGCTCGGGCACAGGAGCCGTTGTCCATAATCGGGATGCCGCTGACCGCGATCCGCTCGCAGCCGATGCCCCGCAGCATCATCTGCTGCTTGAGCTCCTCTGTGGCGACGTAATAGCCGTCGACTCCCGGATGGAGCCACGAGGCATGCAGCGCGTAGTCTGTAAGCACAGTGTAATTGCGAATGCCTCGCTCCCGGCACAACTCGGGAGACACTGCGAACGGAAACGTCGTTACAACCGCATCCGGGCACAGCTGCCCAAGCAACTCACCGAGCTTTTTGCGTCCCAGTGCCCGGGTCGATTGCTGAAACCAAGCAGCCCCCCTCGCCTCCCGAGTCCAATAGTAGCTCCAGCCATAGTAGTTGAGACCGATTCTCGAAGTTTGCAGGCTGGTATGAATCAACGAATGGGCAATCGTATGCAGGATCGGATGGCCTTCCTTCATCAAATCGACAATTGTTACTTGCGTAACTCCCTGCCGGTGCAGCTGCTGCCGCAGCGCACGCGCAGCCGTTATATGTCCATTGCCGTAGCTGGCCGTCAAAATCAAGATTCGCGGATTTCGCTCCATCCTCGTCCCTCCCCCCGAATGTGAAGCTTACAGCCGAAACCGATAGCCCGCTCCCCAGACGGTTTCTATAAACTCCGTCGGCGGTTGGCCGCCCTCCAGCTTCTCTCTCAGCTTGCGGATATGCACAGTTACGGTCTGCGTATCGCCCAGCGCGTGAATTCCCCAAATGCGCTCAAACAGATGATCCTTGCTGAACACCCGGTCCGGATTCGAGGCCAGAAAATACAGCAGTTCCAGCTCCTTGGTCGTCAGCACCACTTCCCGTTCGCCCAGGTACACACGCCGCGCTCCGTAATCGATGGTGAGGCCGTGCGCTTCGATCACTTCTTTATGCTCCTTCTCGCCGCGAATTCGCTCGTAACGGGCCAAATGCGCTTTCACCCTCGCAACCAGCTCTCCTGGCTTGAACGGTTTCGTGATGTAATCATCAGCCCCCAGACCCAGACCCTTAATGACATCGATGTCTTCCTTCTTCGCCGTTACCATCAGAATCGGAAGGTTAATTACCTCACGCAGCCGCTTGCACACCTCAAAGCCGTTCATCACAGGCAACATCACATCCAGCAAAATCAAATCATATTCGCCGCTCAAGCCCAGCCGCAAGCCTTTCTCGCCATCCGCCGCGATATCGGTCGCATAGCCGCTGACCTCCAGATAGTCGCGTTCCAGCTCGGCAATCAACTGCTCGTCTTCAACAATTAAAATGCGTTTCATCAGGAATCACCATCTTTATTGGTTTTAGCGGTAAATGAATGCTGATGCGAGTCCATTCGCCTTTGACGCTCGCTGCGTGAATCGTTCCGCCGTGCCCCTCGACAATTTGCTTGGAAATCGCCAATCCCAGACCGCTACCGCCGGTATGACTATTGCGTGACGGATCCGCGCGATAAAAGCGCTCAAAAATATGCGGCAGCGCCTCTGCATCAATCCCCAGGCCGTTATCCTCAAGCTCGATGCAAACCACGTCGTTTGCTGCGTAAGCGCGCAGCTGCAGCCGTTTTTCCGGCTTATTCATATATTTCAGTGCATTGTCGATCATGTTGGCGAAAACGCGCCTGATCTTGTCGCGATCCAGTGAAAGGTTCACAGGCGCAAGATCAAGCTCCGCCGTAAAGTCGACGCCTTGCTTGCCCAGCTCAAAAGCCAATTCCTCCGACCAGTCGGCCAAAAAGGCGGCCAGCTCTACCTGTTCAAAATGAAACGGCAGCTGCTTCAAATCCAGCTTGGAATACAAAAACAGCTCGTCAATCAAATGCTCCATTTCTTCGGCTTTGGCCGAAATGATCTCCATATATTTTTGACGCTTTTGCGGCGTATCGGCGATGCCGTCGCCCAACCCGTCTATATAGCCGCGAAGAGCGGTCAGCGGAGTTCGCAAATCATGCGAAATGTTGGAAATCAGCTCCTTGCGGTTGTTCTCATATTGTGCCTGCGTATCCATCGACTGGCGCAGCTCCCGCCGCATTTGCTCGAAGGCGAGACTAAGCTCGCCAATTTCATCTTTGCTGTCGATGCGCACCTGCACATCGAGATCGCCTGCCTTCATGCGTTTCATCGCCTGCTTCAGCTCACGTAAAGGCGTAACAATGCTCCGCGACACAAAATAAGTGAGCAGCGAATGAGTCAAAATCAAAATAATCGCCAGCGCAATAAACAGAATCGGAAAAAACTCGCGCGCAAAATTGACCAGCGGATTGACCGTGGTTACAATCATCAGCGTTCCCGGCGTGCCATCGGCGTTCGTAAATGCGAAATGGACGATGGCCAGCCACTGACTGCCGTAGCGCTGCGGCTCCTCATGCTCGATATGCGCCGGTCGGTTCGCTCCTCGATCCGACGGGGAAGCTTCCTCCGACCAGCTTGGCCGCTGCAGCAGCGCCGCATTCTGCAGGGCAGGGGAAGCATACACCATTTCGCCTTGCTTGTGTACGACAAGCGCGGACTTGCCGGTCTGCAGTTCCTGGTCGATGTCGGCCAGATAAGCCCGGTCGGCGAGCGCAGCAGGATTGCTTTCGGCTGTGCGCCACAGTTCCTTTTCCAAGCGCTCCAGCGTATGGTTTTCAAACAGGGTCCCGTCCTGCCCGTATTGCTGCCAAAGGCTGCGAACGTCGCCGCGGAATACAACGATCAGCAAAGCTGCTGTAATCACCATCATCAGCAGCGGTACGATCAGCATAGCCGCGTAGGAAAGCAGCAGCTTCAGTCGAATGGACATGCGCATCGTCTCCGTTTGGCCAGACTTTTTACTTTTGTTCCGGGCGTAAGGCCTTCCAACGTCATCATAAGCGGAAAAAATGAAGTCCCGGTGAAGCCTTTCTTAAATTTTTCTTAATTCCTGATCGCCCCGTCCAAAACACATTGCGCACTACCTGAATAAGATGCAGAATCAGGAATTTATGACCAGAAAGGTTGGATACGTTTGCGTATATTAATTATCGCCCCTGAGCAAAATCCGGTGCCTCCGCTTGTGGGGAGCTCTGTCGAGCACTGCATCTACCAGATTGCCAAGCAAATACCATCGTCGCATCACGTCACAATTGTAAGCCGTTGGCGTCGCGGGTATCCCAAGACCAGCGTATACGGGAATGTGAAAATCATCCGCGTTCAAGGAGCTACGACATCCGCCTATCTCCGCAATGTCCTGAACGTCATTCAAGGGCGCAGCTATGATGTGATCCAGATCGACAACCGCCCCCGTTTTATCCCTGCCGTTCGCAAGCTGTTTCCCCATACGTTAATTTCAATCTTCCTGCATTCCACAACGTTCATCTCGCCCCCGGTGACATCCAGGCGCCAAGCCGCTTCCGATCTTAGCTATGCCAGCCGGATTATTGGCAACAGCCGTTCCTTGCACAATCACCTGATCAAGACATTCCCGGAGCAAAGCCGCAAGGTCCGGTTTGTCCATTTGGGTGTGAATCCGCAGCAATTTCGTCCCCGCCGATCGCGGCGAGACGGCTCGTCCCCGTTTGTCGTTCTTTTTGCCGGCAGACTGATTCCCCGCAAGGGTCTTCCTTTGTTAATGAAGGCAGTCAAGCTCGCGAGGCGTTCTGTTCCCCGGATCAAGCTGGTGATCGCTGGCGGAACCGCCAAATCGGGCTACAAGGTTCGCTTGAAGCGGATCGCTTCCTCGCTTGGCATTCCTGTCGTTTTTAAAGGGTACGTCTCGCGCAGTCGCATGCCGCGGCTATACAACACTGCGGATTGCTTCGTCTGTCCGTCTCAGGGCCACGAAGCCTTCGGGCTTGTCAACGTGGAGGCGATGGCTTCCGGCGTACCTGTCATTGCCTCGCGCAACGGCGGCATTCCCGAGATCGTCCGGCATGAGCGCAATGGACTACTGGTAACGAACTATCACAGCCCTGCCGCCTTCGCCAAGCAAATCGCGAGTCTGGCCGTCAATCATGCCAAAGCCGATCGGCTTGCCCGACAAGCCCGACGCGATGTGCAGCAGCGCTTCACCTGGCGAATGACAGCCAAGCAACTGCTGCGTCTGTACAAGGCTTGAGCGTAGTTGCCGATCCGTTTATGATACCAGCCCAGCGGCAACCTAATCATCAACAAGCTGCCAGCCGTCAATGCTGCAAGGCCTGCGACTGTTGAAGTGTGCCGCCAAAGCAGGAACGCCAGTATCCCATACAAGCTGAAAGCAGCCATAAAGTGACCTTTGGGAAAGCTAAAAACGTTCGCATCCACAATGCAATGCAAATTAGGCCGGGCCCGATGAAAAATCAGCTTTAACGATTCATTGAGTAGCATGGGCCAATTCACGTTTAGCTTTTGTAAAGCCTAGATAAAAAAACCTGAATCATCAAGGCTCTGATGTATTCAGGCTTCTTTTTCTACCCCATCCCTATACCTTAAAAGCCTTCATCGCCTTGCGCAGCTCGCGCAGCGAAGGACGTTTGCCGTACATCAGCACGCCGGTACGGTAAATTTTCGCGGCGATCCAGGCCATGCCGACAATCGCGGCCGCTTGCAGCGCAATCGCCAGCCAGACCTCCCAGACCGCAGGACTGGTCATCCCGATCCGCAGGAACATGATCAGGGGCGAGAAGAACGGCATGAACGACATCACCTTCACATAACCTGCTGTCGGGTTATTCAGCCCGAAGATCGCAATCATGAACGCAGCGACAATAATCATCATCACCGGCATGATCGCTTGGCCGACCTCTTCCGTACGGCTAACCAGCGAACCCACAGCAGCGAACAAGGTCGCGTAAATAAAGAACCCGAGCAGGTAGAAGATCAGGAAGTAAAAGATCAGCGACACCTGCAGGTCGGCCCAGCTCAAATGCAGCTCCTGAACCAGCTCGCCATTGCCCGACAAGCCGAGATTCACTGCAGCCACCGCAATAATCAGGGCGATTTGCACGAGGGCGAGCAGGCAGATGCCGATGATTTTGCCGAACATTTGCTTGAGCGGCGCCACGCTGGTGATGAGCACCTCCATCACGCGCGAGCTTTTTTCCGCGGTAATTTCCATCGCGACCATGTTGCCGAAGCCTACGACGCCCATGTAGAGCAGGAACAGCAGCGCGTAGACGAGCGCGTAGGCCATGACCATTTGCGACTCGCTTTTGCCCCCGGCCGCTTCGCCGCTCGCGGAGATTTGCACGGTTGCGAGATTAACCGGCGTGCGCAGCGCCGTTTGCTGGTCTGCCGTCAGCTTGGCGCCTTCCAGCACGGTCGCTGTTTTCACCTGTTGCAGCGCGGTTTGCAGCTTGTTCTTCAAGCTGAATTCCAGCGAACCCTCCGACTTGTAGGTCACCTGCGGGAATTCGCCGGCAGCCGCATCTGCGATTTGCAAATAGCCCTTGATCTTCTTGTCCGCGATCATTTGCCGCGCCGCCGCTTCCGGGTCTCCGCCCTCCGCCAGCGGCACGATGCGAATGTCCGGCTGCTCCTGCTGGCTGTAATACGCCTCCAGCCGCTCGGCGATCCGGCTGGCTTCGCCGCCAACGACAGCAATACCCGTCGCTTCATGCGACGACATCTTGTCGATCAGCGTCGGCAAATTGATCAGAACGGACAGCAGCACAATCAGAATCAAGCTCATCACGCGAAACGACTTGGAGCGAAACCGCGACAGGAACGTAAACCGGATGACCGTCAACATGCTATTCATGCGCTCGACCTACTTTCTGGATAAAAATTTCATTCAACGTCGGCTCCATCAGCTGAAACCGCTGCACCACCGCGCCGCTGGCGACAACGTGCTGGAGAATGCGCTGCGCGGCCTCCGGCCCCTGAATCCGCAGCTCGTAGCCGTTCAGATGCTTGTCGACCGAGGTTACGCCGGCAATCCGTTCCAGTCCGGCCACAGCCTCGTCAGTTTCCAGCAAAACGCGTTCCTTGGGGAACGACGCCTTGATCTGCTTGAGCTGGCCCTGCAGCACCGTATTCGACTTGTGCAAAATACAGATGTTCTCGCACAGCTCCTCGACGTGATCCATCCGGTGGCTGGAGAACAGGATCGTTTTGCCGGCGTCGCGCAGCAGCTTGACCATGCTTTTCAGCAGCTCGACATTAACCGGGTCCAGACCGCTGAACGCTTCATCAAGAATCAGAATATCGGGATTGTGAATCACCGCGGCGATAAACTGAATTTTTTGCTGATTGCCCTTGGACAACTCCTCGACTCGCTTGCTGTAATATTCCGGCACCTCAAAGCGTTCCAGCCACAGCTTTAGCTCCCGGTCGGCTTGCTTGCGCCCCATGCCGCGCAATTCGGCCAAATATAACAGCTGCTCGCTGACCTTGATCTTGGGATACAAGCCGCGCTCCTCCGGCAAATACCCGAGCAGGGTGCGCAGCTCGTCGCGGTAGCCCTGCCCCTTCCAGCGAATATGGCCCTTGTCGGGATAAATCAGTCCGAGCACCATGCGCATCGTCGTCGTCTTGCCCGCGCCGTTAGCGCCAAGCAAGCCGTAGATTTCCCCCTCGCGCACCGCCAGATTGATCGCATTCACGGCAATTTTGTCCCCGTATTCCTTGGTCACCTGCTCTACCTGCAAAGGCAGCATGCGTCTTCACCCTTTCTATTTAGCGCGGCCGCTTGACCGCAGATGTTCCGGCCTTGTGCCGGCGAATCAAATAGCTCAATATTTCATCCAGCTCCATCCCCTGGGTACGCGTCACCGTGACCCCGGCCTGCTGCAGCGCCAGCTCCGTCGCCCGCGGCGCATCGCTGATCACCTTGCCGACAGACGCGCCGTCCGTCGCCTCGATCTCCAGCACGCCGGGCAGCCCGGCTGCTTGCTGCGGCTTTTCCGTCCAGAACGTCTTCCAGCCGTCTAGCAACGCGTCTTTCTCGTAGCAGCCCAACACTTTTCCGTCATAAAAAAACACCACATAATCGGCGATCCGCCGCACTTCATCGAGAATATGCGTCGTAAACAGCAGCGATTTGCCGCCGCGCTCCATGAATGCGGTCATATCCTCCAGCATCATCCGCCAGGCAAAAGGGTCCAGTCCCGCCGTCGGCTCATCCAATAGCAGCATGTCGGGATCATAGGCCAGCGCCTGCACGAACGCCAGCTTGCGTTGCATCCCCTTCGACAGCCGATCGAGCTGCTGCGCGGACTCCAATTCATAACGCGACAGCAGCCGTTCGTACATCTGCGCATTCCAGCCGGTATACCAATACGCGTACAGCTCGCGTAATTGCTCAACCGTTGCAAAGCCCAGCTGCGCCCACTCTGTCGTCTCCGGCACATAGCCGATGCGCTGCTTCAAGCCGAGGTCCTCGGCATCCAGCTTGCGGCCCAATAGCTGAATCGCCCCGCTGTCCGGCGTCATCATGTTCATCAGCATGCGCAGCAGCGAGCTTTTGCCCGAGCCGTTCGGACCGACCAGCGCCACGACGTAGCCGGCTTCCAGCTCCAAATCGACGGGGCCCAGCTGCAGCTTATCTAGCTTTTTGCATAAGCCTTTGATGGAAATCGCGTATTCGCTCATGACTCGCTCCCCCCATTCATTCCCATATCGGCACGAGCCAAGGCCAGCGCCTCTTCGAACAAAGCCCGCAGCTCGCCCGGCGTACACGGCACCTGCAGGCCGGCTCGCGCCGCCTCGCGCAGCGCCTCGGCCACAGCCTCCTTGCGGTATCGCTCGCGTTCGCCCGTATCGACACGGGCTACGAACGTACCCGTTCCCTGCTTCGTCCGCAGGATGCCTTCATTCTCCAAATCCTGATAGACGCGGCGAATCGTAATCACGCTGCAGGTTAGCTCGGCCGCAAACTCGCGAATGGACGGCAGCAGTGTCCCCTCCGGGAGCCGGCCGCTCAAGATCAAGGCCCGCAGCTGGACTTCAATCTGGTGATACATCGGCTCCGCACTGTCCGGGGACAGCCGGATCGGGATAGACGCGCCCTTATCCATGCCAATCACGCTTCCTCAACCGCCCGACCAGCGCCCGACCGATTCCCAGTACCACCAACGCGGCAATGGCTAGCGATAACAAGCTGATTAGGCCGTGCGTGTCGTCCACCCAGCTTAACGAACGCGTCCAGACCGATTCGCCGAGCCACAACCACAAGATGACAGCCGCCGTAATGTAGACCGGCACCATCATCATACAGCGATTGAAATATTGCCGCCCGGTCAAGCCCAGCTCCCAATACAGGTTCAAGCTGCCGAATACAATCGAATACCCGATCCAGAATACGAAAAAGCCCACGAACTGCAGCGTCCCGAAACTAACGAGCTTGAGCGCTGCCGCTACAATTCCGTAGCCGGCGAACAGCACCAGCGCCATCGGCACAAGCGTGACCAGCAGCTGCATGAAACGACTGCTTACAATCACAGCCAGCGGAATCGGCAGCTGCCGCATGAAAGCAAGCTTTTTCGTAAACACATCCGTCGTCCGATAGGTCATATAACGCCTGCTGATCAGAAAACCCAAATTCGGTAAAATCGCCATCACAAAAAAATTCAGCACGATCCCCGTAAACGGGCGCATTCCTCCCGACGTATCCGTATCGCCAAGCTGTACGCTCATGGAAAGAATCACCCCGGCGGCATACAAATAGAACAGCATGTTCAACACAATTGAATACGTTGTCGGCTGCAGCTCCTTGCGCGCCAGCCACCATGCTTGCTTTAGCAACATCTTCACCTACCCGCACTGTGTATAATGTGTATATTTATATATACAGTATACACATAATAATTTGTTTTGTGCAATCCCCAATTTTGAAGTTGCCGCCATGTACAAAACAAAAAAGCCGATCTCGTGATGGCTCACAAGACCGACTCCTCTACGGGCTCCTCGCCCCTCGTATTACAAACCAAAAATCGCATCGATAACCGGCTTCGTCTGACCGCCCGGATACATAACATACAGCAGCACGTAGACGACAACGCCTGTCGGCGCCGTCAGCAGCCAAATCACCGCAGCCCAGCGGCCGATTCGCTTATGCTTCAAGAATCGCTGCTTATAAGCCAGCCACAGCGTGACCAATCCCAATGCACCGCCAACCGTCGCCAGCGCAATGTGGAAAAACAAAAACAGGTGATACGGCAGCTTCAAGCTCTCCGGCCCACCGAACGCCGTATTGCCTTCAAACAACGTACGCGATACGTAGATCAGAAAAAACGCCAAGGCAAAAATCGCTCCGGTCACCATCAGTTTTTGATGGGTCTGACGGTTGCCCTTGACGATATGATACCAGCCAAAGCCGACCAAAATCGCGCTAATGACAATAAACAACGTACTGATCGTAGGTAAAATGTGCATCTCCCTAATCCTCTCTTGCCCGCAGTTCCATCAAGCCTCGGTAGGTCCGTCAGCCACGTAACCGTCAGGATAATCGTCTTCTTTGCCCCGTTCCCGGCGATACCATTTAAAGAACGTATAAGCCAGTACCGCTGCGTAAACAATCTCCTGAATAATCTTCATGATGACGCCGCCGAGCTGCTGGTCGTCCAGCGTGGACAGGTGGGCAAATGGGATCGTTACGTTCTGGTACATATCGTAAATAACCGAATCGGCGAAAATAATCAGCGCGCACGCCGGCGTCAGCAGGATCCCGTTGCCGAACGTGTACGCCATCTTTTTCAAATCGCTCAGCTCTCGCTCATCGCGCACAACCGGGAACACCGGATACCACATCGCAAACGCGGAAGCGAACAAAACGATATGATAACCGAAATACATCAGCTCATTGGCCATCAGCGCATTCATTACCAGCGGCAAATGATAGATCGAAAACAAAATATTAAACAAAAACAAAGCGATAAACGGACGCGTGAAAAAATGGAACAGCGCCTTGAACACCTTGCTGCGCAGCAGCGACTGAAACAGGCGCTCCGGCGTACCCAGCCAGATAAAAATCGGCACGATCAGAAACAGCATCGTCTGCTGCAGCATATGCACGCTGAACAGATAGTGATGGCCGATAAAATTAATCGGGCTTCCCTGGCCGATGTAGAATAAAACGAGACCTGTATAAAAAGACAGCTTTTGCGAAAGGGGTACGCGGAGCTCGTCCGCTTGACCCGCTTGGGGGCTGCCGGTCCATCGATGATACGCATAGCCCGCCACGATCACAAACAGCAGCACCACAGGACTCCACAGTTCAAAAAAACCGCCGCCCAGATTCATTTCTTCCACCTCATTCGTCAGGATAAAAAAGACCCGATAAAAAAAGAGGAGGCTCCTTGTGTGAACAAAGCCGCCTCTTTCATTTGAATTACCACCAAGTCCAGTACACAGCCGCCGCGACGCCGGTCAGCGCAATAATCGCACCGCCGCCGATGAACATCAGCGGAAACAGATGTCCGCGTTCTTTGGCGTGCATCCAGAACAATAATTGGACGAGCGCCTGCACAATGGCCAGGCCCACGATAAACACAAGGATAAAGGATCGGTCGAGACCGCCGTAGATGACGACGGCGAAAGCCAGCATCGTCAGCAGAATCGACAGGATGTACGAGTAATAATGGTTGGCAGGCGACTCCTGCTTATGGCGTTTGCTCGGAGTGGGAGTATCATGAGAATTGCTGCTCATCTTAGTGACCCACCTTCCCCATCAAATAAACGACCGTGAAGATAAATACCCAGACCAAGTCGACAAAGTGCCAATACAAGCTGGCTACATAGAACTTAGGCGCAGTAACGACAGTCAGTCCTTTGCGCAAGCCTTGCAGAATCAACAGGGTAATCCAAGTCACACCAAACGCTACGTGCGCGCCGTGGAAGCCGACCAGCGTATAAAACGACGTGCCGAATGCGCTGCTGACGAATTTGTGACCTTCATGCACATATTCTCTGAACTCGTAAATTTCGAGTCCAAGGAAAGATAAACCGAACAGAACGGTGATCAATAACCAGAACAGCAGTTGCCCAAGCTTTTGCTTATGCATGGCGATGATCGCCAGAACGCTGGTCAAGCTGCTCGTCAACAAGATGAACGTCGACCAGCCGACGGTTTTCAGCTTGAAGATTTCTTCAGCCGTAGGGCCGTCCGTTACGTGATTGCGCAGCGCAATGTAGGTTGCGAACAAGCAGCCGAACAAGACAACTTCCGCGCCAAGGAAAAGCCAGAAGCCGAGAACCTTGTTTTTGCCTTCAAGGGTGGCTGTTTCGGGATGTGCCGGCAGTGCGCCGGTAGGATGCGAACTCATGCCTTAACCCCCTTGTCTTTCAATTCTTCCGGCTCAATGTGCCAGCCGTGATCGTCGTATACCGAACGAAGGAACATCGCAATCAGCGTAATAGCAATACCGATACCGGAAACGAGATAATGTTTGTACATAAAGCCAAAGCCTGCAATGAACAAGCCAACGGACATCACCAACGGGAGGATCGAAGGCGACGGCATGTGGATCGAACCGATTGGTTCGGCCGGCGTCATTTCCTTGTTGCCTTCCATTTTTTCCTTCCAAAGGGCGTCCAGACCGCGAACGAGCGGCGTTTGCTTGAAGTTGTACTCTGGAGCCGGGGACGGAATCGCCCACTCCAGCGTACGCGCATCCCACGGATCGGCAGGTGCGGTTGCTTTTTTCGTCGATGCTGCAATGATGTTGATCAGCAAGATGATCGTACCAATGCCCATCAAGCCTGCGCCAATCGTACTGATGAAGTTGCCCTCTTCAAGACCTTGGCCTGGCAAATACGTAAATACGCGGCGCGGCATCCCCATCAAACCGAGGAAATGCTGCGGGAAGAACGTCATGTGGAAACCGATAAAGAAGAACCAGAAATGCCATTTGCCCAGCTTTTCGCTCAACATCGTGCCGAACATTTTCGGCCACCAGTAGTACAAGCCGGCGAACAGACCCAGAATCAGACCGCCCACGATGACGTAATGGAAATGCGCTACGACGAAGTAGGTGTCATGGTACTGGAAGTCAGCTGCAGGAATGGCGAGCATAACCCCGGTCGTACCGCCCATAACAAATGTCGGAATGAACGCTGTTGCGAACAGATTGGCAGTGGTGAAACGAATTTGACCGCCCCAAAGGGTGAACAGCCAGTTGAAGATTTTGACGCCCGTAGGAACGGCAATCGCCATCGTGGCAATCGCGAAGATCGAGTTCGCTACAGGACCCATGCCTGTCGTAAACATGTGGTGAACCCAGACCATGAAGCCCAAGAAGCCGATCAGCACGGTAGCGAATACCATCGAGCTGTAACCAAACAGGCGTTTCTTGGAAAAGGTTGACACAATCTCGGAAATGATACCGAACGACGGAAGAATCAGAATGTAAACTTCGGGGTGACCGAAGATCCAGAACAAATGCTCCCAGAGGACGTTGTTGCCGCCGCGCGCCGCATCGAAGAACGCGCCGCCGAAAATCCGGTCAAACATCAACTCAACCAACGCAACCGTAATCGCCGGGAACGCCAGCGTAATCAGACCAGACGTGATGAAAGCCGTCCAAGTAAACATCGGCATACGCATGTACGTCATGCCTGGAGCGCGCATATTGATAATCGTCACGAGGAAGTTAATCCCGCCGATCAATGTGCCGATACCGGCAATCTGCAAGCCCAATACATAGAAATCAGTGCCGTGAAAGTTGCCTGCGTTGTCGGCAATCGTCGACAGCGGGGCGTAACCGGTCCAACCGGCATCAGGAGCGCCGCCAAGGAACCAGCTGGTGTTCATCAGCACGCCGCCGGCGAAGAACAACCAGAAGCCAAGCGCGTTGACGAACGGGAACGCAACGTCGCGCGCGCCGATTTGCAGCGGCACTACGGCGTTCATGAAACCAAAGATCAGCGGCATCGCCGCAAAGAAGATCATCGTCGTGCCATGCATCGTCGTCAACTGGTTAAACGTGTCGCCGACGAACAAGCTTTGATCCGGATACAACAGCTGGAGACGAATGAGAATCGCTTCAAGTCCCCCTACGAGGAAGAAGAAGCCGCCTGCCAGCAGATACAAGATGCCGATTTTCTTATGGTCGACTGTGGTCAGCCAATCCATGAGGCCGCTGTATCTTTTGACTGTGTGTGTGTGAGCCAACGTATTTACCTCCTTTATCCCGGTAGTGGATTATTTCAAGCTCCATAAGTAATTCACGATATCGTTGATTTGGCCGTCATCCAGCTTGCCGCCGAAAGCAGGCATTTTGTTGCCCGGCTTCTCCGCTTGCGGATTCGTGATCCATTTTTTCGCATTGTCTTGCGTATGCTCCAGAACGCCTGCGAGCATCGAACGCTCTGCGAAGCCATTGAGGTTAGGACCCATGCCCAATCCGTCTGCGCTGACGGCGTGACAGGACATGCAGTTTTCTTTAAACAGCGCTTCGCCTTTTTGCACATCGGCCGCTACAGCGACAGGCGCTTTCATTTTTTGTGCCCAAGCGTCGAAATCAGCTTGCGATTTGGCGACGACCTTGAAGTCCATCAGGGCGTGAGACGCTCCGCAAAGCTCGGCGCACTTGCCTTTAAACGTGTCGATTTCGTCGGCTTGCAGATACAGCGTATTCGTAATGCCCGGGTTGGTGTCGATTTTGCCGCCGAGGGAAGGTACCCAGAACGCGTGGTTAACGTCAGCGGAAATCAACTCGAATGCAATGATCTTGCCTTGCGGAATGACCAGATCCTGAGCCGTGGCAATACCCAGATCCGGATACTCAAACTGCCACCAGAACTGATGCGCCGTAACTTTGACGTGGACGGCATCCTTGTCCTTTCTGTAGTCAGTCGAGTGCTTAAATGTATAAGAAACGGTCGGAACCGCAAGCACCAGCAGCAGCAGAATCGGAATTACTGTCCAAATGATCTCCAGCACGTGGTTGCCTTCGACCTGCTTGGGAATCGTATTCTCCTGGCCTTTACGCTGACGGTAACGAACCAAAACGTACAAATAGATCGCGAACACGACAATTACAACAAACACCATGATAAACAAGCTCAGTTTCATCAAGAAAAGCTGTTCCGAAGCAACAGGCCCTCTTGGCTGCAAAGTGGACAGCGTATCACTCCCGCATCCTGTCAGCAAGAACGTCATTACCGCTAGAAGGGGTATTAGACGCCATAACTTTTTCCATCGAATCATTGTATCAACCCCACTTTTAAACCAATATTTTTACCACGAAGGCCACGCACATGTCAATCAATCTAATCACTTTATTAACTATAAATTCGTTAAAACTTTTTGTCAATCGCTGTAGAGAAGTTCACAAATTGTTCTTAAAACTGCGCTGCATCAAGACTTTTTCCCTACATGGTTATTCCCTGGACTTCCGGAGTTTATGCAGGAAAGGTTATATTTATCCAACGTATAAAACCGTAAAAACATCTCATTCTATACCTATCACATCGTTTGCAGGAGGTTTGCCGAAGATGAGACCGATCCCCAGGCTGCCGCTCGCCGGCGCGCTCGCTTTGACCCTGCTGCTGCCCGCCTGCTCCAATTCCGACGTCCAATATGGCAAAAGCCCTGACACCACGAACTACGGGGCGCCGCTTCAGCAAGCCGCGGAATCGGAACGAGCCTATCAGACGCAGCAGCTGTACGGCCCCGTCAGCCACAACAATAAGCAGCTGGCCTACAGCCGCGTGCTGTCCAATGAAGTTGCCGCGCTGAACGGCGTCAACACCGCTATTGTCATGACGACCGATCAGAACGCGTATGTCGCGCTGATGATCGACAACTCCGCTACAGGCACCAAACGTACCGGCAAGGAAACGAATAATCAGGGCACCAACGTCGGCATTTATAATGTAGAAAGACCTACGGACGACACGATGTCCTCCAACAAGCTCAACAACGGCGCCAACAACTATGAAACCGCCATCCATCATGATCTGCTGACTCACCGCTTCAAGCAGACGATTGCCGAACGCATCCGCATGATGCAGCCGCAGCTGCTCGATGTGTATATTTCCGCCAACCGCGATTTTGTGAATACGATGAACAATTATGCGCAGGAAAGCTGGAAGGGCCAGCCGCTTGAACCGTACCTTCCGCAGTTCAATCAAATGGTCGAACAGATTTTTGGCACGGCCCAGCTGCTGCCCAAGCCGTAGAGGGCGAACTAAAACGGTGCCTTCCGCGCGGTGCCAGCCGCATCGCATGTCAGACCCCAGATATTATTGGATGTCGTCTTGTGAACGCATGGCCGCTTGCGAGCGAATTTCGCTGTCAGGCGGCTTTTTGCCGTCCAATTTCTTCTATATAATATGTAGCGTTTTTTGAGCGAAGGCGAAAGAACGCGCGCTGCGGTTGCTTTTGAGCGGCAATGCTGTACAATTGGAACCATAGATGCAGGAAAAAAGGGGCTGGCTTGCCGTTATGTCAAACGGATTTACCAAACTGGGGATTCAAGAGGCTGTTGTTCAAAAATTAGCCGCGCTGGGCGTTCACGAGCCGACGCCGATTCAGCGTGATTCGATTCCGGCGCTGCTGGCCGGACATGATGTGATTGCGCAGGCGCAGACGGGCACCGGCAAGACGCTGGCGTTCGTGCTGCCGATGCTGGAGCTGGTCCAACCGGACAAGCCGCACGTGCAAGCGCTCATTCTTACGCCAACGCGCGAGCTGGCGATTCAGATTACAAGCGAGCTGCATAAGCTGGCTCCGGTGACGGGCGCACAGGTGCTGGCCGCTTACGGCGGTCAGGACGTCGAAAAGCAGCTGCGCAAGCTGGAAGGCAACATTCATATCGTAGTAGGCACGCCGGGTCGGGTGCTCGATCATTTGCGCCGCGGCTCGCTGTTGTTTCACAAGCTGAGCATGCTCGTGCTGGACGAAGCCGATCAGATGCTGCATATGGGCTTTCTCAATGAGGTTGAGGATATTATTTCCCAGACGTCCTCGCGCCGTCAGACGCTGCTGTTCTCGGCCACAATGCCACAGCAGATTCGCAATCTGTCGAAGGGCTACATGCGCGAGCCGCGGGAAATTCAAGTGGAGACGAAGCGGATTACGCTAAAGGAAATCGAGCAGGTGCTGGTGCCGACGAGCGACCGCGGCAAGCAGGATGCGCTGTGCAGCGCCATCGATCGGTATAAGCCGTATTTGGCGATGATTTTTTGCCGGACGAAGCGCCGGGCCCAGACGCTGAACGAAGCGCTGCTGGAGCGCGGCTATGCGTCGGACGAGCTGCACGGCGACTTGTCGCAGGCCAAGCGCGAGCAGGTGATGAAGCGGTTCCGCGACGGCAAGGTCGAGCTGCTGGTGGCAACCGATGTTGCCGCGCGCGGCCTCGACGTCGAAGGCGTGACACACGTCTTCAATTATGACGTGCCGCACGACGCGGAGAGCTACATCCACCGGATCGGGCGGACCGGACGCGCTGGACAAACCGGCGTTGCCGTGACGTTCGCTTCGCCGCGCGATATGTATCACGTCGAGCTGATCGAGAAAGGCATCCGCATGCCGTTGCGGAAGCTCGATCAGCCGCGGCGGGAGCGCAGCGACGACGAAGCGCTGGGCGCAGCGCGCGAGCCGCGCGGCGGCGCGGGCCGTGGACGCGGCGGCGCGCGGGGCGCTGGGCGCGATGCGCGCAGCGAGCGCGGCGCGGGACGCGGGGCTCGGGGCGTTGCGCGCGGGCGCGACGCAGGGCGCGGCGGCGGCGAGAGCGCAGCGCGGGGGCGCGACGCGGGGCGCGGCGGCGGCGAGAGCGCAGCGCGGGGGCGCGATGCAGGGCGCGGCGGCGACTTCGCGGCGGCGGGACTTGGCAGCGCTGCACCGACGCGCGGGCCGCAGAAGCCGACCCGCGCTAGTCAGGGACGCGGCGACGGCGGGTTCGCTCGCGACGAGCGCGGCGCGGATTTTGCCGCGGCGGGACGCGGCGGCGCTGCACCCACGCGCGGGCCGCAGAAGCCGACCCGCGCTAGTCAGGGACGCGGCGACGGCGGGTTCGCTCGCGACGAACGCGGCGCG
>NZ_MYFO02000041.1 GCF_004514475.2 Paenibacillus athensensis
AGGTACTTAGATGTTTCAGTTCCCTGGGTATGCCTCCATTGTAGCTATGTATTCACTACAAGGTGACTGCGCATTACCACAGCCGGGTTCCCCCATTCGGACATCCCCGGATCGAAGCCTGCTTACGGCTCCCCGAGGCATTTCGTCGTTCGCCACGTCCTTCTTCGGCTCCTAGCGCCTAGGCATCCTCCGTGTGCTCTTTCTAGCTTAACCTAATATAGGGACTTTACGGAGTAAAGTCTCACTACTTAGGAACACATCTCTCACTTGTTTGCACAAGCGACGAGTGGATTTCTAAGTTAAATCACGCGTTTTGTACTTCTTGTTTCGTTATCTAGTTTTCAAGGAACACGCCGCGAATCGTAAGATTCGCCAGCTTACATTGAAAGGTTGCCCTTTCAAAACTGAACACGAGTGAAAGAAGCTTGACTGGTTCACTTCTGAACCGAGTCTCCATAGAAAGGAGGTGATCCAGCCGCACCTTCCGATACGGCTACCTTGTTACGACTTCACCCCAATCATCTACCCCACCTTCGGCGGCTGGCCCCCTTGCGGGTTACCCCACCGACTTCGGGTGTTGTAAACTCTCGTGGTGTGACGGGCGGTGTGTACAAGACCCGGGAACGTATTCACCGCGGCATGCTGATCCGCGATTACTAGCAATTCCGA
>NZ_MYFO02000042.1 GCF_004514475.2 Paenibacillus athensensis
AGGTACTTAGATGTTTCAGTTCCCTGGGTATGCCTCCATTGTAGCTATGTATTCACTACAAGGTGACTGCGCATTACCACAGCCGGGTTCCCCCATTCGGACATCCCCGGATCGAAGCCTGCTTACGGCTCCCCGAGGCATTTCGTCGTTCGCCACGTCCTTCTTCGGCTCCTAGCGCCTAGGCATCCTCCGTGTGCTCTTTCTAGCTTAACCTAATATAGGGACTTTACGGAGTAAAGTCTCACTACTCAGGAAACACACTTCATCATCTGTTCGCACAAATGGTGAGTTGGATTTCTAAGTTAAATCACGCGTTTGTTACTTCTTGTTTCGTTATCTAGTTTTCAAGGAACACGCCGCGAATCGTAAGATTCGTCAGCTTTCGATTCGCTTACCGCCTCTTCGACATCTTCCGACACCCAGCGCGGCAACACGTATCTTATCACATCTGTCCGACTCTTTTCAAGTCGTTTTTTGGTGGAGCCAAGCGGGATCGAACCGCTGACCTCCTGCTTGCAAGGCAGGCGCTCTCCCAGCTGAGCTATGGCCCCTCATTTATTGCCCACAGTGTTCTGGGGCCCCCGAAAAGTAATCGGAATAATCCTCGAAGCTTCGCTTCACTTTTTGGGGTATATTGGTGGGCCCTAGTGGACTCGAACCACCGACC
>NZ_MYFO02000043.1 GCF_004514475.2 Paenibacillus athensensis
ATCTTGTTTTTAATCGTGATCGGCACATCATACGTTTGGACGTATCCGTTGCTCCAAACCGTCGTAAACCGAACCGTGTACAGCCCGTCCGCCAACCGGTCAAATCCCCCGTCCCATAGCTCGCCGCTCCAGTTCACCCGATTGGCGCTGTTTAAGCCTGCGCTTGTGTCCGGCCCCATTAATTTAGCACTGACTGATGTTGCTACCGTCGCCGTTCCCGTGTTCGTCACATTCGCTGATACCATCAGCCGCTCCCCGGCCCAGAATACCGCCGGTCCTCTCGTACTCGCCGGATGCGCGGCATTGTAATTTTGCCGATGGATCTCCCACTGCTCCGTATGGGTCACATAGCCAATCGTTTGCAGCTCATGCGCCGTAAAGGATAGCAGCGTCTGGTACGAAGCACCCATCGGATCTGTCACCGTCAATCTCAATGTATAGCTGCTCTGCGGCACATCCAGCATCATAAATGCCTTGGTCGTTCCGGACGGGATGGCGGAAACCGTGTAAATCGTTTGATACGTTCCTCCGTTCATGCTTCTTTCCACCTGAATATTGACCACATCGCCGTCCGGGTCTGTCGGCACGATCGTTACCGTCACATCGTCATTCTGATACACTGTCGACGGCTGGATCGCGATGGTACCCGTCGGCGC
>NZ_MYFO02000044.1 GCF_004514475.2 Paenibacillus athensensis
GCCGCGGTGAATACGTTCCCGGGTCTTGTACACACCGCCCGTCACACCACGAGAGTTTACAACACCCGAAGTCGGTGGGGTAACCCGCAAGGGGGCCAGCCGCCGAAGGTGGGGTAGATGATTGGGGTGAAGTCGTAACAAGGTAGCCGTATCGGAAGGTGCGGCTGGATCACCTCCTTTCTATGGAGACTCGGTTCTGCGAAGAACCAGTCAAGCTTCCTTCACTCGTGTTCAGTTTTGAAAGGGCAACCTTTCAATGTAAGCTGGCGAATCTTGCGATTCGCAGCGTGTTCCTTGAAAACTAGATAACGAAACAAGAAGTAACAAACGCGTGATTTAACTTAGAAATCCAACTCACCATTTGTGCAAACAAATATGAGATGTAATTTCTAGCGGTTAAGCTAGAAAGAGCACACGGAGGATGCCTAGGCGCTAGGAGCCGAAGAAGGACGTGGCGAACGACGAAATGCCTCGGGGAGCCGTAAGCAGGCTTCGATCCGGGGATGTCCGAATGGGGGAACCCGGCTGTGGTAATGCGCAGTCACCTTGTAGTGAATACATAGCTGCAATGGAGGCATACCCAGGGAACTGAAACATCTAAGTACCTGGAGGAAAAGAAAACAAAAGTGATTCCGTCAGTAGC
>NZ_MYFO02000045.1 GCF_004514475.2 Paenibacillus athensensis
AACGAATGATGAAGTGTGTTTCCTGAGTAGTGAGACGTTTGTGCTGTAAACTCCCTGCCAAGCAGTGAGAGTTTGCAAAGCAAACTCCCTATATTAGGTTAAGCTAGAAAGAGCACACGGAGGATGCCTAGGCGCTAGGAGCCGAAGAAGGACGTGGCGAACGACGAAATGCCTCGGGGAGCCGTAAGCAGGCTTCGATCCGGGGATGTCCGAATGGGGGAACCCGGCTGTGGTAATGCGCAGTCACCTTGCAGTGAATACATAGCTGCAATGGAGGCATACCAGGGGAACTGAAACATCTAAGTACCCTGAGGAAAAGAAAACAAAAGTGATTCCGTCAGTAGCGGCGAGCGAAAGCGGATTAGCCCAAACCGGAGAGCTTGCTCTCCGGGGTTGTAGGACCTCAATGTGGCCCATGCTTGTTAGGTGAAGAAGTCTGGAAAGGCTCGGCAAAGAGGGTAACAGCCCCGTAGCCAAAAACAAGCGCAAGCCTAGAGGGATCCTGAGTACGGCGGGACACGTGAAACCCCGTCGGAATCCGGCAGGACCATCTGCCAAGGCTAAATACTCCCTAGCGACCGATAGTGAAGCAGTACCGTGAGGGAAAGGTGAAAAGCACCGCGGAAGCGGAGTGAAAC
>NZ_MYFO02000046.1 GCF_004514475.2 Paenibacillus athensensis
TGTACACACCGCCCGTCACACCACGAGAGTTTACAACACCCGAAGTCGGTGGGGTAACCCGCAAGGGGGCCAGCCGCCGAAGGTGGGGTAGATGATTGGGGTGAAGTCGTAACAAGGTAGCCGTATCGGAAGGTGCGGCTGGATCACCTCCTTTCTATGGAGACTCGGTTCAGAAGTGAACCAGTCAAGCTTCCTTCACTCGTGTTCAGTTTTGAAAGGGCAACCTTTCAATGTAAGCTGGCGAATCTTACGATTCGCAGCGTGTTCCTTGAAAACTAGATAACGAAACAAGAAGTAACAAACGCGTGATTTAACTTAGAAATCCAACTCACCATTTGTGCGAACGAATGATGAAGTGTGTTTCCTGAGTAGTGAGACGTTTGTGCTGTAAACTCCCTGCCAAGCAGTGAGAGTTTGCAAAGCAAACTCCCTATATTAGGTTAAGCTAGAAAGAGCACACGGAGGATGCCTAGGCGCTAGGAGCCGAAGAAGGACGTGGCGAACGACGAAATGCCTCGGGGAGCCGTAAGCAGGCTTCGATCCGGGGATGTCCGAATGGGGGAACCCGGCTGTGGTAATGCGCAGTCACCT
>NZ_MYFO02000047.1 GCF_004514475.2 Paenibacillus athensensis
TCCAGGTACTTAGATGTTTCAGTTCCCTGGGTATG
This sequence comes from Paenibacillus athensensis, assembly GCF_004514475.2. Lineage (GTDB taxonomy): Bacteria > Bacillota > Bacilli > Paenibacillales > NBRC-103111 > Paenibacillus_AL > Paenibacillus_AL athensensis. The sequence goes on from NZ_MYFO02000047.1 coordinate 36, forward strand.
CCTCCATTGTAGCTATGTATTCACTACAAGGTGACTGCGCATTACCACAGCCGGGTTCCCCCATTCGGACATCCCCGGATCGAAGCCTGCTTACGGCTCCCCGAGGCATTTCGTCGTTCGCCACGTCCTTCTTCGGCTCCTAGCGCCTAGGCATCCTCCGTGTGCTCTTTCTAGCTTAACCGCTAGAAATTACATCTCGCATCTGTTTGCACAAATGGTGAGTTGGATTTCTAAGTTAAATCACGCGTTTGTTACTTCTTGTTTCGTTATCTAGTTTTCAAGGAACACGCTGCGAATCGCAAGATTCGCCAGCTTACATTGAAAGGTTGCCCTTTCAAAACTGAACACGAGTGAAGGAAGCTTGACTGGTTCACTTCTGAACCGAGTCTCCATAGAAAGGAGGTGATCCAGCCGCACCTTCCGATACGGCTACCTTGTTACGACTTCACCCCAATCATCTACCCCACCTTCGGCGGCTGGCCCCCTTGCGGGTTACCCCACCGACTTCGGGTGTTGTAAACTCTCGTGGTGTGACGGGCGGTGTGTACA
>NZ_MYFO02000048.1 GCF_004514475.2 Paenibacillus athensensis
TTCAAGTGAGAATGCCGGTATGAGTAACGAAAAGATCAGTGAGAATCTGATCCGCCGAAAGCCTAAGGGTTCCTGAGGAAGGTTCGTCCGCTCAGGGTAAGTCGGGACCTAAGGCGAGGCCGAAAGGCGTAGTCGATGGACAACAGGTGGAAATTCCTGTACCACCGTAGCCGTTATGAGCAATGGGGTGACGCAGAAGGATAGTGACGCGAGCTGATGGATGCTCGTCCAAGCAGTGAGGCTGGTTAGCAGGCAAATCCGCTAACCGTTAAGGCTGGGCTGTGATGGGGAGGGAAATCTTTAGTACCGAAGGTCATGATTTCACACTGCCGAGAAAAGCCTCTAGCCAGGCGAAGGTGCCCGTACCGTAAACCGACACAGGTGGGCGAGAAGAGAATTCTAAGGCGCGCGGAAGAACTCTCGTTAAGGAACTCGGCAAAATGACCCCGTAACTTCGGGAGAAGGGGTGCCTCGGTAGGGTGAATAGCCCGAGGGGGCCGCAGTGAAAAGGCCCAAGCGACTGTTTAGCAAAAACACAGGTCTGTGCGAAGCCGCAAGGCGAAGTATACGGGCTGACGCCT
>NZ_MYFO02000049.1 GCF_004514475.2 Paenibacillus athensensis
ATAAAACGGCGCCGGTCGTAAGCGGCGTAACGGACAGCGGCTTGTACAATACGAACCAGACGCCGACGTTCAACGAAGGCACAGCGACACTGGACGGCTCGGCCTTCACGAGCGGCAGCACAGTGAGCGCAGAGGGCGCGCATACGCTGATCGTGACCGATACAGCGGGCAATGTGACAACGGTCAACTTCACGATTGACAAAACCGGCCCGACAGTAACGGGAGCAGCCGACGTGGGCAACTACAACACAAACCGTACGCTCACATTCAGCGACGGCACAGCGACGCTGGACGGCTCAGCGTTTACGAGCGGCAGTACCGTGAGTGCGGAAGGCTCGCATACACTGATTGCCACAGACGCAGCAGGCAACACGACGACGATTACGTTCACCATCGATAAAACGGCGCCGGTCGTAAGCGGCGTAACGGACAGCGGCTTGTACAATACGAACCAGACGCCGACGTTCAACGAAGGCACAGCGACACTGGACGGCTCGGCCTTCTCGAGCGGCAGCACAGTGAGCGCGGAGGGCGCGCATACGCTGATCGTGACCGATGCAGC
>NZ_MYFO02000050.1 GCF_004514475.2 Paenibacillus athensensis
GGTTAAGCTAGAAAGAGCACACGGAGGATGCCTAGGCGCTAGGAGCCGAAGAAGGACGTGGCGAACGACGAAATGCCTCGGGGAGCCGTAAGCAGGCTTCGATCCGGGGATGTCCGAATGGGGGAACCCGGCTGTGGTAATGCGCAGTCACCTTGTAGTGAATACATAGCTACAATGGAGGCATACCCAGGGAACTGAAACATCTAAGTACCTGGAGGAAAAGAAAACAAAAGTGATTCCGTCAGTAGCGGCGAGCGAAAGCGGATTAGCCCAAACCAGGGAGCTTGCTCCCTGGGGTTGTAGGACCTCAACGTGGCCCATGCTTGTTAGGTGAAGAAGTCTGGAAAGGCTCGGCAAAGAGGGTAACAGCCCCGTAGCCAAAAACAAGCGCAAGCCTAGAGGGATCCTGAGTACGGCGGGACACGTGAAACCCCGTCGGAATCCGGCAGGACCATCTGCCAAGGCTAAATACTCCCTAGCGACCGATAGTGAAGCAGTACCGTGAGGGAAAGGTGAAAAGCACCGCGGAAGCGGAGTGAAACAGAACCTGAAACCGTGTGC
>NZ_MYFO02000006.1 GCF_004514475.2 Paenibacillus athensensis
AGGCCCATCCTCAAGCCACAGATTGCTCCGTGTTTCATGATCTCTCCATGCAGAGAGACCAGCTATCCGGTCTTAGCTATCGTTTCCGATAGTTATCCCGATCTCAAGGGCAGGTTGCCTACGTGTTACTCACCCGTCCGCCGCTAACCCTTTCCCGAAGGAAAGAATCCGCTCGACTTGCATGTATTAGGCACGCCGCCAGCGTTCGTCCTGAGCCAGGATCAAACTCTCCAATAAGGTGTGGACAATTGCTTGTCCGTTATTGTTAAGCTCAAATAGCTCAAAATTTACTGCTAGCGAGATTTTGCAATCTCTTGTTGTGGCCGCTTGCGCGACCGTTGTGCTTCTTCACTCGTTGTTCAGTTTTCAAAGAGCAATCGGTGTTTCATTGCCGCGCCGACTCTCGAAGGCGACTTGATTAATATATCATATCTGCCTATCTGATTGCAAGCACTTTTTTTCAACTTGTTTGTCGAATCGTGCTGCTTTTGAAGCGGCAAAAAGTAATATAACAAATTCCGAGAGGGAATGCAAATGTTTTTATAAAAAACTGCAAAGCCCGCTTGTCAAGCTTAATGAACTTCGTTAAGTACTTCCTCCACAAGCTCCCGCTCCAGCCGTTCCTTCAACGTATCGTTGCTCCCTCCGCTTTGTTCGCGAATCCGAATAAACTCGCGGGTCAAGCTTTTCACCTCATCCAGCCGCCCCTCTTGCGCCAGGCTTTCGGTCCGGTCAATGACATAATGAGCAAGCGCCTGCAGCGCATCGTCAAAGCTGGTCGCTGCATTCTCCGCAGCGCGATAGCCGGCGTAGTATCTTTTGAATGTGTGCATGAGTGTCTCTTCCATAACGCACCTCCCGCATGAATGATGGTTACTATGTGCCAAGGAGCGCCATTTTATGCAAAAGAAAAGCAAAAGCCCCTTGCCGTCATTCAGCAAGGAGCCCGTTGCTTGATTCTAACCTTTTTCTCTAGTGAACCGCTTATCTGTATTATTTAATGTCGATCGAAGTAACTAGCTGGCTGGTGCCGCGGACCTCGATCAGATGGTTGGTAACAAATTGCGAAAGGTCGCCGGTAATGGCCACAGTAGGCGAAACGTTGTACACCGTCGTCTGCACAGCACCGTTGACGGTTTGCGTCAAGGAAATCGTTGCGATCTTACCGCTGGCGTTCATCGTTGTGGCGGCCAAAAAGCCCGTTGCGCTAAAGGCGGGATCGACAGACTGGCCTTTTTTCACGACTTCGACAAAAATGACTTGACCGTTGTAGGAACGCGCCTTGACCACATCACCGACTTGCAGCGCCGTTGCAGGTACCTGCACGCCATCCCGGAAAATAAACGCGTTCGGGTTAAGAACCAGCTGCGTGGTCACTCCAGCTTTCACCAGCGTCAGCGCATTGCCGTAAACGGCTGCGCTTACGGTACCGCTAGAGGTATCCTTGTCCGGCATCTGGTCCCCAGTGCGGTCCAGCAATGCCGCAAGCTGCGCCCGGGTCACCGCCTGGTTCGGCCGGAACGTATTGTCTTCAAAGCCGTCAATCAGTCCTTTGTCAATAGCTACGGCCACATAACCGACCGAGCCGGCGGGAATTTTGTCCGCATCTCTGAAGCTGAGCTTGGTATTCATTTTTGCCTTGGCTTCCGACTCCAGCTTGAGCGCTTTGACGAGCAACGTCGTTGCCCAGAGACGGTCGGCGTCTTTTTGCGGCTGAACGGCGTCATCGCTTTCGCTGAACAGGTCGTTTTCCAAGGCTACGGCCACATAGCCAACCGCCCAGGAAGGAATTTTATTGGCGTCTTTGAAATTAAGCTGCGTCGCCATCTCTGCTGAGGATTCGGCTTGATCGCGCAAGCCCATCAGCCGTACGGCGGCCGTAATCGCTTCGATCCGGGAAATCGCATTCCGCGGTTTGAAGCTGCCGTCCTCGTAGCCCTCGAATACCCGCTTGGAGGCCAAGCTGGCTATGTACCGGGCTGCCCATTCCACGTCGCCGCCCTTCAAATCCTCAAACGATAACCGCAAATTGACTGTTGCGTTCCCATTTGCTTTGATCGGGGCTTCGTTGCGCCCTTTGTTGTTCATTCCTTCAAAATCCTTGCCGTGACCGTGTCCATTGTCCTTGGCCAAAGCCGCTGCGCTGCTTCCAAGCAGCATCGAAAGCGCCAAACTACCGGTTACAATCGGTTTCCACATGGTTTTCATCAAGTTCCCTCTCCCTTATTCATCGTTATACTTAATAACAAGTAGTGCCAGATAAGGACCTTCGCGAAGGGTTCCTGTGTTCATGCTACAAGGTTCGCCCAAGCCTGTTTTTTTGAGGGGGTGCGCCTGAAAAAAATCTCACCTTTCTATTAACATCCTCTCCGGCAGACGTGATAAACTAAAAGAGAATCATAGAATCCTTTTATTTCAAGCGGAAAAGAGGCTGCCCATGCGATTTGTAAACAAACGCTTATTGGTGCCGGCCGTGGCGCTGGCGCTGCTGGCCGGAGCAGCAATTCCGGCAGGCAAGCTATGGCCCCGCGACCGCCCTGCAAGCAGCGGACCCAGCAGCTCAGAGCACGTTCGCACGCAGGTCCCGCCTGCAACCCCTGCTGCAGCAACGCCGGCCGCAACACCGGCAGCGATGCCTCAAGCCACGCCGGAGGCCGTTCCCGCCGCCAGCGTCACTTCCGATGTATATGGTCAGGAGCAAGCCGATGTAGTCGTCTTTGGCAGCGAGCTGGAGGGGCTGTATTTGGCCCGGGCCGCAGCGGACGAAGGGCTGAAGGTACAGATTCTCGATCCGCGATCCGCATTCGGCGGGCAATTACTGCAGGGACAGATGCTGTTCCTGGACGAAACGCGCGACGAGAAAGGCAAATCGCTCGTGCAAGGTCGGGCCAAGGAGCTGTTTGACGGCTTCAAGAGCGGCAAAATCCGCAAGCTTTCCGAATTCACCGCTTATATGAACAAGCTGGCTGCGGGCATTCCGCTCGAATCCGGCATTCACATTCAAGCGATTCACACCACGGACACCGCTGCCGCACGCCAGTCCATTACGTCCGTGGATTACACAACCGCCGATGGACAGCAGAAGCACATTGCTGCTACCTATTGGGTCGACAACACCGATTTCGCCGCACTGCTCAGCCGCTTGAAAACGACACGCTTGCCGGGTCTGGAAAAGCTGTACGGTCAGCAGCACATCGAATACATGGGCGCAGGTATGATGATGGCGTTCAAAAACGTCGACTGGGCCGCCTTCAACCACACGTTCAACGACCTGAGCGCGGGGGAGAAAAAAGCCCGCTTTGGCGGCGGGTACGTCAACGATTCGTTTGCGATCGGACTAAGCGGCATGACGCAAGCGTATAAGCCGACGAACGAGCGGGTGTTTTTACGCGGCTTGAATGCCGTGAACCAAAAGGACGGTCAGGTGCTGATCAACGCCCTGCTCGTCTACACCGTCGACCCGTCGGACGACAAGTCCGTGGCTGAAGCGGTCGAGCTCGGCCAGCGCGAAACGCCGCTGATTCTGGAGCATTTCCGCAAAACACTGCCCGGCTGGGCCCATGCCGAATTGAACGGTCTGCCAGCTTATCCGTATATTCGCGAATACAATCACTATGAGATGGATTACGATCTGCAAATGTCGGACCTGCTTTCCGGCAAAATGAACTGGGACGACGTAAGCATCGCCGGCTATCCGATAGACCTGCAGGGCACAAGCGCCAACAAATGGGGCATCGAAATGGGCCGCCCCGACAAATACGGCATGCCGCTGCGCAGCTTTTTGCTCAAGGGGTACGACAATGTCATTGCAGCCGGCAAAAATGTCGGCGCTTCGGCTATCGCCTTCGGCAGCGCGCGCATCCAACCGAACACAAGTCTGGCAGCGGAGTCGATCGGCGTGATCCTGGGCCGGATTCACGGCAAACAGACGCTGCGCGACCTACAGCCGCAGGATATGCGCGCCTTGCATGAATATTTAGCCGCTCACGACCATATTCAGCTGGAAGGCATTGCCGGCGCGAACAAGCTGGTGGGCTGGAGCGCAGACGAAATCGGCAAGCTGAACGACGGCGCGATTATTTATACCACATATAAGCATCACAATCCGTCCCCGCCTCCGACGCCAAGCCCATCGCCTCGTCCGTCCCAGCAGCCTTCGGCAAGTCCGCAGGCGCATGCGACGCCAGGCTCGAAGTCCGCTGCTCCGGCAGCAGCCGGCAAGAAGCAGACTCCTGACAAGCCTGCTAAACAACCGGATGGACAAACGCAGCCGACGCCTTCCGCTGCACCTGCACCTGACGCACAATAAACCGTTTGAAAACGCTTTGGCTCGTCTCATTGAGCTGAAGCGTTTTTGTGTTGTCGTATGTGTATTTTTAACTGAATGTACTTGAAAACACTTATCAAAAGACTTATAATTAGCGCATTGACTTATAAATACTTACTATCACTTACGCATAAAGAGGTGATGACCCGCAATGTTTCAAGAGGAACGGCTGATTTTGATTGAGGAGTACTTAAAATCGCATAAACGCATTACCATTGAGCAAATTTGCGAGCTGTACGGCGTCTCACGCGATACAGCGCGGCGCGACATGGTTAAGCTGGAGGAGCAAAGCCGGATTATCCGCACGCGCGGCGGGGCGATTTTGCCCACCTTATCCAAGGTTGTCGGCGATTACGAGCAGCGTTTGCAGGAGGAGTCCGGTTCCAAGAAATCGATCGGTCAAGCTGCCGCCGCTCTGGTTCAAGATGGCGACTACGTGCTGATGGACGCGTCCACGACCGTGCTGCAAGCGGCGCTGGCGCTGCGCTCGGTCAACAATGTCGTTGTGACCAGCTCCATTCAAATCGCAGCTGCGCTGACGAGCCGGGCCGACACGACGATTCACATGCTCGGCGGTCTGCTGAACAAAAAGCATCACTGCGTCACCGGCGCCAAAGCCATGCAGATGCTCAGTGACTATCATGTGGACAAGGTGCTGATTGGCACGTGCGGGATTACGTCGGACGGACTGACTTCTCCCAATGAAGAAGACAGCTATTTGGACCGCGAAATGATTCGCCGGGCCGATCAGGTCATTGTGCTGGTCGACCACTCGAAATTCGGCAAAAAGCTGTTTCATCGACTAGCGGATTTTGAAGAAATCGATGTGCTCGTGACGGACCGGGAGCCCGATGCCGACATTCGCGAGAAGCTGCAAGCCTGCAACGTAGAATTAGTCATAGCCGGAGGGATGAACGATGATTCGATTGTTTGTAACTGATTTGGACGGAACGCTGCTGGATCACAGCAAAAAGGTGTCGCTCCGCGAGCGCGAAGCGCTGCAGCGGATGAAGGCTGCGGGGATGGAGCTATGCATCGCATCGGGGCGCATGCATACGGAGATGGTGCAGGTGATGGAGGAAATCGGCTTTGCCGCCTATTCCGTCTCGCAAAACGGCGCTTTTATGCACGATAAAAACGGCGAGCTGCTGCACATGCAGCGTTTTCCGGCCGAGCTGGCTTACGAGCTGTACCAGGTAGCCAAGGATGCCGAGCTGGTCAAGCTGATATGCTCCGGCGACATGAACTGCCTGACGGAGCGCTCGGCAGCCTCCGACGCCATACAGGCGCGAATGTTCAAGCCGTTTGTGGAACGACCGGACGCAGCCGATGCCCTGCAGGACGAATTGCCGGCGTGCAAATTTTCGTTTTTTGGCCCGATGGAGCGGCTGAGCCGTTTGCGCCAGGCTTACGAAGCGAATTTTGGAGACCGGGTCACGATGTATTACGCGGACCACGACTGTCTGGATGTGATGCCCCTTGGCGTATCGAAAGGCGACGCGCTGCGGCTGCTGATCGACCGGCTTGGGCTGGAGGCGCACGAAATCGCCTGCATCGGCGACTCGTTCAACGATGTATCGATGCTGGAGCTTACGCCGCACAGCTTTGCTATGACCTGGGCTCATATGGATGTGAAAAAAGCAGCGGCGCGCGAGGTCGAATCCGTGGCGGCGGCGCTGGCCGACGTGCATGAGCTGAACCGCGCAGCAGCAGCCCCCGCCGAAGGCCGCCCGTGATATGGACCCGCTAAAACGGATTGTCGCCATAGGCGCAGCATCCTATTGGATCAACGGAGCCACTTACGTCGCTTGGGGAGCCGTTCTGACCGAGCTTTTGGCTCATTACGGCAAAAGCTACAGCAGCGGAGGCTTGCTCGTGTTTAATCTGTTCTTAGGCTTCTTGAGCGGCGTGCTGTCCATGCCGCTGCTGGCACGCCGGATCGGCAGCCGGGCATCCATCAGCGGATGCTACGCCCTGCTTGCGGCAGCGGCGCTGACCACCGCCTTGCTGCCGCCGTGGCCTGTAGCGGTGACGCTGCCGTTTGCGGCCGGCTTTGCGTTTGGCTTGACGGAGGCTAGCGTCAGCACCTTTGTGCTGCTGGCCGCCGACCGGAAGCAAGCGGATGCTTTCAGCAAGCTGGAGGTCGCATACGGCGCCGGGGCAATGATGACGCCGCTGCTGTCCAGCCTGCTGATTGCCGGTGGTTTGTGGCGCGGCTCCTTTCTGGCGCTGGGTGCAGGTACACTGGTCATCGCCTGGCTCTGGTCCCGGCTTTCCTTCGGACCGCATGACGCCCGGCTGGCGTATCGGCCGGCAGAAGCCCGGACAATGGCAGCAGCTCCGGCGTGGACGCGGCGATCGGCGCTGTTTTTCGCTTTACTGCTGCTTGTTTTCTTTTTATATGTCGGGCTCGAAAATGTCCTCGTCAATTTTTTGCCCTCGCTGTTCCGCGACCGGCTGCACGCTTCCACATCGCTGTCCACGCTAACGGTCAGCTTCTACTGGCTGACGATGGTGGTCGGCAGGCTGTTTGCCGGAAGACTGGCGGAAAAGGTGAGCTATTGGCGGTATCTGTTCATCGCTTATGCGGGCAGCTTGGCCATCGTGCTGCTGTGGATGCCGATGGCTTCCATCGGGCTGAGCTTTGCGCTCGTGCTGCTGCTCGGTCTGTTGATGTCCGGGATGTTCGCGATCGGGATCATCTACGCCAACGCGATGCTGCCGGGACGCACAGAGCAAACGACGAGCCTGCTGATTGCGGCCGGCGGTCTGGGCGGCTCGCTGCTGCCGCTTGCCACGGGTCCGGCTATGGACCGCTGGGGCGTCGGCAGCTCGCTGACCGTCGTCGCAGGCGGACTGCTGCTCGCTTTGCTGCTGCTTCTGCTGTCCCGCGGAACGCTCAGCCCACACGAATAAAGGATGGCGTTTCCTTCCACGGACCGGCCGTGGCGGAAAACGCCATCCTTTTTCGTTGGTGATCTGGGCTGACCGGCTTTTATTGCAGCTTGAGCGCAATTCGAACGTCTGACGGCTCGAAGACGACGTCCTTGACGCCAACATGCGGCGGCAGCTGCTCGCCGAGCGGCACTTCAAGCTCCGGCAGCTTCAGCCAGCCGGAGGGGAGCGCAACGCCGCGTATCGTCGTCTGGCGATGCGTCAGCAGCAAGCGCCCGTCATGCCAGCTCAGCTGAAACAGGAGCCGCGCCCCGACGGGCACAGCATTGTGCCAGCGCAGATTGACGTCGGCGGCCAGCTCGTCGCCGCGCAATTCAAATCGCGCGCCTTCCAGCAGCAGACCGTGCGGCAGCTGGGGCTGCGCAGCCAGCTGTTTTTTGGCCAGATCGTTGATGTCCCGCTCGTTCAGCGTCACCTGCAGCGACAAAGCGCGCAGCATATCCATCAGCTTATCGCCAAGCCGCAGCTCGCTGTAGGTCAAATCCAGCTGCTGCTGCGGCTTGACGAACCAGACCGCGGCGCCGCATGCTGCAGCGAGCAGCAGGACCAGCAAGCCAAGTAACACGATCCATTTCCTGATCAACACAGACGCCCCCATCTCCCATGAGCAACGTGATTACGCAAGCGCGCTAGTCGCGGCTTTGTTTGTCCTTCAGCCATTTCGGCGCGCCCTTGTTCTTGCGGTCGCGCTCGCGCTCCGCCTTGCGCGGAGCCGGAGCGCCCGCGCGGGGAGCGGCGCCAGGTCCGCCGCTCCGCCCGTTCGCCCGTGCCGCTCCGCCGCGCGCGGGCGAACCCGCAACGCCGCTGCCCGCGGGCGCAGCGGCGTTAGACCGGCCGCGGCCCGCATCGGCCGCGGCAGCTCCCGCGCCAGACGGCGCGGCGTCCGGCCGCGCGTGGCTGTGCACGCGCGCGGAAGCCGGCGCGCCGCTCTGGCGCGCCTCGCGGCGGCTGCGCATCGCGGCCGCGCTGCGGTCTTGGGCCGGGTCGACGATCCGGCCCTCGTACATCGCCTTAGGCGCAATAACGATGCCAAGCTGCTTTTGAAACTTGTCGAGGATAAATTGCTCCCTAGGCGTAATAATCGAGATGGCCGTTCCTTTGCGGCCCATCCGACCTGTCCGGCCGACGCGGTGCAGGTAATAATCCGCGTTCGGAGCCGGGTCCAGGTGAAACACGTGCGTCACGCCGGCGATATCCAATCCGCGGGCCGCGATATCGGTCGCCAGCAGCAGCTGGAAACGCCGCTCGCGGAACGCATTCATCACGCGAGCCCGCTCCTGCTTGCCCGCTTCGCCATACAGCGCCTCAATGGACAAGCCGACAAACTGCAGCTTGCCCAGCACCTCGGCGACGTCGTCCGTGGCGTTAATAAACACAATCGCCGAAGGCGGATTAATCAGCCGGACCAGCCGGCGCAGCGTGTCGATTTTGTCCCGTTCCTCGCACACAAAAGACAGGTGCTCAATGGTCTGGGCGGTCCGCTGCTCGGGATCGATGTGCAGATGCTCCGGCTCCTTCAGCCAGCGACCGGCTGTTTCGATCAGCGAATCGGGAATCGTCGCCGACACGAAGACGATCTGGCTTGTCCGCTGCATGCTTTTGAACAATGCCTCAACCTCATGCATCGAGCCCAAATCAAAAACCTGATCGACTTCGTCAACGACGGCTGTGCGTACATGGTGCAAGCTGAGCTTGCGCAGCTTGAGCAGCTCCAGTACCCGTCCCGGAGTGCCGACGGCAATATGCGGATGCAGCTTGAGCTTCTCCACCTGCCGCGACAACGCCGCCCCGCCGATCAGCGATTGCGCGCGCAGCGGGCCGCCCGCGGTCAGCCGCTCGATGTCCTGTAAAATCTGCATGCCCAGCTCGCGCGTCGGCACCAGCACCAGCGCCTGAAGCTGCTTTTGCTGCGGATCGATCCGCTCCAGCGCAGGCAGCACGTAAGCCAGCGTCTTTCCCGTGCCGGTCTGCGATTGCACGATGGCGTCCTTGCCGGCCCGCAGCGCCGGAATGGCCGTTGCCTGAATCGGCGTCGGCTGCGTCAGACCGAGCTCACGCAGTCGCGCCGCATATCCCGAGCCGTTCAACAATTGTTCAAAGCTTATGTCCACGTCATGACCTCTTTTCGTCAGCTTCCTTTGTCCTCATTATAAGCGACCCTGCCGCATGGCACAATGGCGGGCAGCGCGTCAACCTCCCCTGCCATATGCGGGCAGGAATCCAAGCGATCCCGCTGATCTGCGCGCTTGCGCGTCTGCCGCCCGGAGCATGCGTTGCGTCGGACCGCTTTCTTACGCAAGCAAAAAGCCGACGGCTGCCCGCTGGAGACGCTCGTCGGCTTGAATTATGTACGCTATTTTCAGACCAAATAAGAAGACTGCACCGTTGCTCGCCGGATCGCGGCAGGTTCACGCCGTCCTACGCAGGTTGTCTGCAACGCTGCAAAGCTGCAACGTATTACTGCCGCGCGCCTCCCCCTCGTCCAGCCGCAGCCTGAGGTCGGAGATTCCCGCCCAGCTCGTCAAGCTGCAGAACAGGTATGAAACGAAACCTGCGGAATTGGCTGCTTGATCGCTGCGCTACTCATGGGCCACGCCCCATTCTTCCATCAGCTTCTGGCGAACCGCTTCGCGGGCGCGATATAGCCGTTGACGCACCACGCCTTCAGTCACCCCAAGCTCAGCTGCCATATCCTTATAAGATAGATTATGAATCCATTTCATCGCAATAATTTGCCGGTATGAAGGACTGAGCTGATTGATGTACTTGACGATCGCTTCGCGCATCAGCTTCAGCTCGACCTCCTTTTCCAGCGGAACGAGATAATCGGAGGCCGGGGCCGCTTCCTTCATTACAAAAATCATCTCCGCGTCCAGCTCGTCGCGATTGCGCTTATGCTTCCGCAAATGGTTGAGCGTAACGTTGCGGGTGAGCTTTTTCAGCCAGCTTTCATACTTGTCCCGCTCCTTGAGCATCGGCGCCTTGCGCACGGCCCGCAGGAACGCTTCCTGAATGATATCCTCGACGCCTGCATGATCACGCAGAATAAAATATATCATCGGGTACACCAATATATAAAATTCCTGATATACGTGCTCTTGTATGCCTTTATCCAAAGTATAAAAATCGCTTATGAACAAGTGCATCAAATACTTCGACATAAAAGCCCCCCAGCACAAACCGGATCAACTGCACGCGAACTGTTTTTACCTCCTTATATTAGGGCATTACTGTGAAGTAAACAATATTAAACCGAAAAAAAATGGCAATTTCACGCAAAACTTGCTGAAGTCAACTCCCGTTTGTGCATTCGTTTGCGTGCTCGCCGGCACGCTGCCGCTGATTATCCAGCCACGCAAAAACCGCGTCCAGCGCGCGTTCGTCGTCTTCTTTGGGGAAACGGTGCGGCAGTCCGTCGTACAATTCCATCGCATAGTGCTTGTTGGCCGCCTCCAACGCCCGCGCCAGCTTGCGAGCCTGCTCGACACTGACCTGGGTATCCTTTGTGCCGTGCACAATCATCACCGGCTGCTTGAGTTCTCCGGCAAAAAACACCGGCGAACGCTCCATGTAGCTGTCCGATTGCTTTTTCGGGTGCCCGACGACACGCTTGAGCATCCGGCGCAAATCAACCCGCTCCTCATAGGTGTGCAGCAGGTCGCTGACTCCGCCCCACACGACGACCGGACCGGCCTCATCGCTGTGTTTGGCCGCCAGCAGCGCCATCAGCGCCCCGCGCGAAAAGCCGATCAGCGGCACCGGACCGGGCCGCACCTCAGATAACGCCTGCACGAGCGGAATCGCATTAATGATATCGTAGCGGTCATCGCCGCCAAAGTCCTCCCGCCCTTCGCCGCCCTCATTGCCGCGGTAAAACGGCGCGAACACGACATAGCCCCGGCGCGCCATCGAAATAATGCGCCGCTTGCGCACCATGCCGACCCGGCGAATACCGCCGCGGCAGTAGATAACGGCCGGATGCGGGCCGTCACCCTCAGGCATAGCCAAATAACCTTTGACGCGCAGACCTTGACTGCCGTAAGTAATCAGGTGCAGCGATACGTGGCGGGTATAGCAGCGCAGCGTCAATTGCTCCAGCAGTTGACCGTCGCGCACGAGCGTGTTGTCCATCGCGATTCACTCCTCTCATCTTTGACACCAGCGTTGTCGTAGGCTAAGCTAAGGTTGTTGCTCATCGCGTATAGGTTTCTACGGAAAGGCGGACCTTATGAATCCCGAATTTGCCAAGCAATTTGACAGCCTGATTGAAAAAATGGCCGAGCTGGTCACAGGCGATACGTCCCCCGAAATGCTGGAAAAAGTGAAAATTTGGGCGGTATACAACCATGCCCATAAAGCGCTGCCCCACCTGACCGGACACTGGGCGCAGCAATATCCCGAAGGCAAGGCCGACATTCGCGCCATCTTCGAGGAAATCCGCAGCGCGAATCAGGCGTTGCAGGCCGCGCGGTCCGAACGGCAGGAATAAGAAAGCGCCGAACGTGCGACACTAAGCCGGGACTACAATCCGACAGCCGATTATAAAGGAGATGTTGTACATGGCAAAGGTCGCAGTGGAACAAACGCTTGGCGATGTAAAAGAAGCACTGCAAAGCAGCGGTTTTGAGGTCGTTTCGATCGAGCAGGCAGAGAACGTTGCATGCTGCGTAATCTCCGGCCAGGACAAAAATGTGCTTGGCGTCGCCGACGCGGTATCCAAGGGCGCGGTGATCAACGCCGACGGTTTGACGGCAACTCAGGTCGTCGAGCAGGTAGAGCGCAGCGTCAAACAAAGCGTGTAAGCGCAGCGCGTACAAAAAAGCGGAGAACCGGACGACCGGGCTCCGCTTTTATTTGTTGTTCAGCACCTTGGCGGCAATGCGGTCAAACAAGCCCGGAAACAGCTGCACCAGCTTGACGCCGAGGCTGGCGCTCCACGGCATATCCTTCTCGATCCGGCCGCTTTCAATCGCGCGGACGATCGCGCGGGCCACCTTGTCGGGATTCAGCATAAACCACTCGACCTTCTTGACGTAGTTGCCCTCCGGATCGGCGATCTCGAAAAACGGCGTCTTGATCGGTCCCGGATTAATCGCTGTCACGGCGATTCCCGTACCGCTCAGCTCTTGCCGCAGGCTGTTGGTCAAGCCCAGCACGGCATGCTTGCTGGCGGCGTATGCCGTAGACTTGGCCGAGCCGATTTTTCCTGCCATAGAAGCGATATTGACGATGTGGCCGCTGCCGTTGCGCAGCATATGCGGCAGCACCGCCTGCGTACAGCGGACAATGCCCATATAATTAACATCCATCATATCGGCAAACTGCTCCTGCGACATGTTCAGAAACGTCTCGAACCTGCCGTAACCGGCGTTGTTGATCAACAGGTCGATCCGGCCGAAGCGCTCGATGATCTGTTCCACGGTCAACCGGACCTGCTCCGTCTGCTGCACATCCATCGGATACACAACGGCCGGTCCGTTCAGCCCCGCCGCAACCTGCTCCAGCTTGCCTGCAGACCGCGCCGTAAGCGCGACTGTCGCGCCGCGCGCGGATAGCTGCTGCGCCAGCAGCGCGCCAAGCCCGCTCGACGCGCCGGTAATGAGCGCGATTTTTCCCTGAAGCTTCACGTCACTTCCCTCCAAACAATAAAAAAGCGGATGCCTATCGGTTAGACAAGCGATCCACTCTATGATAGCTTATTCGTGTTACTCGCGCTTCCGGCAAGCGTCTGCGACTAGGTGAGCAGCACCTGAATGTCCAGTTCGCCAATGGAATCCATAATCAACGGAATCGTCAGCGCCTTCTTAGGCGTGAACCCTGCTGCATTGGCATGCTGAATCAGCTTGGGCGGCGTAATATCGACGCGAACGCCCTGATTGAAGAGCATCGTACTGGCGTTGCCGCTGATCATATTGCCCAGCTCCGAAATCGCACTCTTACCCATTTCATCCATTTCCGTGACGATAAAACCGCCCATCATGGCCGAAACCACCTTCAAAGCGACCTCTTCCGCCAGCCCGAAGACGATATCCCCTTCCATCTGTCCCGTCATTCCGATTTGAATCCAAATATAATTCTCCACGAATTTGACATCTTTAATGCCCAGTTGGCCTGTCGTAGGCCGAACATTCGCTACTTGCTCGATCACGATGCGGGCTGACTCCAAAAAGGGATTGATGTATTCCGCCTTCATAAGCTAAGATCTCCTTTGTGAATAGTTCACGGCATACGACGTTTTTCTACATTATACCTAAATTCTTGGGACAAGTATACTGGTTTTCGCGTTTAATTGGTGCAAAATGCTCATCTCTGCAGCTGATGACCAATTTTAGCCTTATGTTCATCATAGTCCCTCCCCGATTCGACCGCAACACTTTTTTGCACGATGGCGGCGTTGAAATAATGGAAGTGCTGGAAATCGCATTTTTTTACAAAGCTCCCAGACAAATGATATGATTTTATGTCGAATCCTGTTAAACTAATGGGAGATCATTCCTCACACAAGGAGCGCTTCACATTGTGCACGCCCAAACTGAATCCCTCCAGCCGGCGCTGGACGCTGGTGCAAGCGGCGCTTGCGTACCATGCCTTTGCCGCCGCGCTTGGTTTGACGTACTGGCTGCTGTGCCGCCAGAGCGGCTTTGTCGCTTCTCCCTTGGCCCGATACGGCGTCGCACTGTTGTTTGCCGGGTTATTTGCTGCGGCGCTTGCGCTGTTTTTCCGGCTGGTACGCCGGCGGGAACGTTGGCTGATGGCCAGTGAGCAGCGCTATAAATCACTATATGTGCATCACCCCGATTCCATTGTCTTATTCAGCCTCAAAGGCGAAGTGCTCGACTCCAACCGCAGCTTGACGACGCTGACCGGCTTTGACGCCGAAGAGGCGCAGACGACTTCTTTTATCCCGATGCTCCATCCGCCTGATTTGCTCAAAGCGTTGCATCATTTTCAAGCGGCCGCTGCGGGAACGCCGCAGCACTTTGAAGCGAGCTTCCTGCATAAGCAGGGGCAGCCGATTCCGACGAACGTTACGCTGGTGCCTACCGTGGTCGGCGAGCAGGTTGTTGGGTTGTATGCCATTTTGAAGGATTTGACCGAGTCCAAGGAGCAGAAAAAAGAAATCGACAAGCTTCACCGGCAAAATCGCTTGATCCTTAACTCTGTATCGGAGGGAATTTACGGCATCGACACGAACGGTCGTACGATTTTTTGGAATAAAGCTGCCGAGCGCATGACCGGCTGGAAGGTCGACGATATGCTGGGCAAACAAATCGGCAAGCTGATCCGCCACAGCCGCCCCGAAGACGAATCGCCGGAACAGGCGGCAAAGGCCGATGCCAAGCTGCTGCGCACGATGCTTGAGCGCGAGGTCAAGGTGATCAAGGACGGATGCTTTCGGCGTAAGGACGGCGCCAGCTTTCCCGTCGAATACATGAGCAGTCCGATTCTGGAAGGGGACCGCCATCTGCTTGGCGTCGTTATTACGTTCAAGGACATGACGGAACAAAAGAAAACCGAGGAGCTGCTGTTCAAATCCGACAAGCTTTCGGCTGTCGGCCAGCTTGCCGCCGGCGTCGCGCACGAAATCCGCAACCCGCTCACGGCGCTAAAGGGATTCCTGCAGCTGCTCAAGACGCCGAGTCCGAAAGAACAATATTATATAGAAATCATGCGAAAAGAACTGCTGCGCATCGAGTTTATCGTCAACGAATTTCTGTTCGTCGCCAAGCCTCAGGCGATTCACTTCGAAGCCCGCGATCCCGGCGCCATCATCCGCAGCACAGTCGAGCTGATGCAGCCGCAAGCGCTGCTGGGCAATATCGAGATTGAAGCCGAGGTTGAGCCGGACCTGCCGCTCGTATCGTGCGATGAGCACCAGCTCAAGCAGGTCTTTATCAACGTGCTGAAAAATGCTCTGGAATCGATGACAGGCGGGGGCACCATGCGTATCGCCGCGTATGCCGCGGCCGACGGCCGGGAGATGGTGATCCGCTTTATCGATCACGGCTGCGGCATCGCTCCGGAGCGACTGCCCAAGCTCGGCGAGCCGTTTTACAGCACCAAGGAAAAAGGCACGGGCCTCGGGCTAATGGTTTGCTTTCGCATCATTGAAGCGCACGGCGGCACCATGCGCATTCGCAGCAAGCTGGACGAGGGCACGACGGTCGAGATCAGTCTGCCGTTCATGCAGGAGCGTCTGCATCCGGCGCTGTAGACACGCACAAAGAAAGGGGAAAGCCGCACATGTACGGATTCCTGATTGATCTGGACGGCACGTTGTACCGCGGACACGAGCCGATCCCTTATGCGGGCGCTTTTCTCCGCCTGCTGGAAGCACGCGGGCTGCCGTATCAATTGGTGACGAACAATTCATCCCGCAGCCCGGAGCAGGTGGCCGAGCATCTGCAAGCGCTCGGCATCGCCGTCCCCGCCGCCCGCGTGTTTACTTCCTCGCAAGCGGCGGCGTTGTATTTGCACGCCCGGCAGCCGGGGGCGCGGGCGTATGTGATCGGCGAAGCCGGCTTGCGGGACGCTTTGACCGCAGCCGGCTTTGCCGTGACCGAGCACGACGACGCAGCGTTCGTCGTGCAGGGCATTGACCGCAGCTTCACGTACGGGAAGCTTGCGGAAGCGGTGCGGCGCCTGCGCGGCGGCGCCGGGTATGTGCTCACGAACCCGGATCTGCTGCTCCCCGGCGACGGGGGGCTGCAGCCTGGTGCGGGTTCGCTCGCAGCCGCCATCCGCGCAGCGGCTGGCGTGGAGCCGGTGACGATCGGCAAGCCGTCACCGATTATTATGGCCTACGCGATTGCGCGCCTAGGCCTCAGCCCCGCCGATGTCTGGGTCATCGGCGACAACGCCGCCACCGACATCCGCGGTGGCGCAATCAGTCGCTGCCGGACAGCGCTCGTGCTGACGGGCGTGGCGACGCCCGCCAACGTCCACGAGCAGCTGGCAGCGGCCGGCGTGACGCCCGACCTCGTCTGCACCGATCTGCGCGATTTTGCCGCGCAGGTGCTAGACGTCGAGCTTCCGGCGGAACCGGGCGGCGCGTAGCGCCGCTCCTGCACCGCACGTCGACACGTCGCGCTCTCCCCGCCTACTGCGCCGCTCCCGCACCGCACGTCGACACGTCGCGCTCTCCTGCCCGCTACGCCGCTCCTGCCTCAAGCCCCTGCCCTGCCCCCGCAGTTGCCATGACGGACACTGAATCGCGTATCCGTGCAGAGCCGCAACGCAGCGGCGGTTTTCCGCAGATTCGGACCGTCAGGGCTGATTGCTTGGCCATCACTTCTCATTCGCCGCCCGATCCGCCCTCCGATTGGCCTTCAGCGGCGCCCGTCTTTTTCGCCCTCCTTACCTCCAAGTAACCAACTCACCTGCCGCACAGGCATTGCTCATCCCGGACCAGTTGGCTATAATAAGCTTAGAAAAGCTTTTTATTCCCTTTACAAAATCGATAAATTTTATTTGTACCCAATCTCGCTGCGGCAGGAGGTGGTTTCTTGAATATCAACCAGTTGGAGACGCTGCTGACGATATCGAAAACGATGAGCTTCCGCAAAGCGGGGGAAATTCTCAACCTGACCCAGCCGGCCGTCTCTGCGCAAATCAAAAGCCTCGAGGACGAATTCGGCACGGTGCTGATCGACCGCAACCAGCCCGTGACGCTGACGGATAGCGGCAAGGTGTTTCTGGAGCACGCCGAGCGCATCCTGCGCACGGTCGACGATCTCAAGCAGCGGCTGTCCGACCTGAATCAGACGCCGCAGGGCCATATTCACATCGGCACGACGACGTCGATTGCCATGCAGATTTTGCCCCGGGTGCTGTCTTATTTTCAGGATCAGTTCCCGCTGATCAAAACAACGATTCACTCCATGACCTCCTCGCAAATCATGAACAGCGTCGAAAACGGCCACGTCGATATCGGCATTGCCTATTTGCTGGAGAAAAATCCGTCGCTGGAAACGTCGGTGTTATACTACGACACGTATGAGCTGATCGTATCCGCGCGCCACCCGCTAAGCCGTTTTTCGCATTTGTCGATTGAAAAGCTGCGTAATATCCCGTTCATTATGCTGTCGCCCGAAACAGCCGGACGCCGGTTCGTCGATCAGGTGTTCAAATCGTTTGACGTCAATCCGCATATCGTGATGGAGCTGTCGAGCAGCGAGGAAGTCAAGCGCATGGTCGAGCTGAACCTCGGCGCCGCGATCATTTCCAAGCTGTCAGTGACCGATGAGCTGCGCCACGGCACACTCAAAATGGTCAAAGTAAGCGAATTGGATATTACTCATCCTGTCGGAGTAGTATATAAGTCAGGACGTTATTTAAGCTCGGCGATGCAGCAGTTTTTGCTGGATTTGAAGGGCATGCCGGAAACGCAGTTTCTCGGCTCGGAGTAACTTGCTGCGATTAAGGAGGCTCTCATGAAATTCGATGTACATACGCACCACCTACGCTGCGGTCACGCCCAAGGGGACATCCGCGATTACATTGAAGCCGGGCTGGCTGCAGGCTTGTCTGTCATTGGCATCTCCGATCATTCTCCCTACTTCGGCAGTCCGCTGGACCACGCCCAACCGGGCATTACGATGGCCAAAAGCGAGTTCCCCCGCTATGTCGCGGAGGTACTACGGTTAAAAGAGGAATACGCCGGACGCATCGACGTGCTGCTTGGCGTTGAATCGGACTATTTTCCCGACGTGTTTGACGCGTATCGCGCCGAATATGCCAAATATCCGTTCGATTACATCATCGGCTCCGTACACCAGTCCGGCGGCGTCAGCATTTTTAACCGCAACCGCTGGAAGGGCTTGAGCGAAGAGGAGCAGATCGCGCAAAAAGAAGAATACTATCGGCTCATTCAGGAATCAGCGCGCACCGGGATGTTCCAGATTCTCGGGCACATCGACGCCATGAAAGGCTTTTATCCGCCGTTCTCGGATATTCCCACCCCCAAGGTTGACGAAACGCTGCGCGTCATCGGCGAATGCGGCGTGGCGATTGAAATCAACACCTCCGGTAAAACCAAAACGGTCGGCGGCTGGTATCCGTCCGACGATATGCTCGAACGCGCGTTGCACCACGGCGTAGAAGTGACCTTCGGCTCGGACGCTCACGTTCCCGAACGGGTCGGCGACGAGTGGGAGCTGGTGCGCAAACGGCTGCGTGAAATCGGCTTTAGCGAGTGGGTCTACTACAAGCAGCTGCAAAAGCAGGTTGTGCCGCTCTAATAAACAAAAACATCTCCGTCGAAGCCGCCGCTTCTTCCGGAGATGTTTTTTGCATTTGGCCGCGGTTTACTTACGAACCGGACGGCGCCGACCAGCGCGCCAGCTTCTCTTGCCGGCCCGCACCGATCACTTCCAGCAGCGCAGCCTCCGGCATCGGCCGGAAGAAATAGTAGCCCTGAATATGCACGCAGCCATTCTCGACGAGGAAGGCGGCTTGTTCTTCCGTTTCGACGCCTTCGGCAATAATTTCCAGCTCAAAGGACTCCGCTACGGAAATGATCGCTTTGATCATCGCGCGGTCCTTGGCATCGGACTGTACGCCGCGCACAAACGATTGGTCCAGCTTGATTTTGGTCACCGGGAACCGCTTCAAGTAGCTAAGCGAGGAATATTTGGTGCCGAAATCGTCCACGGAAATGGCAATGCCCATTTCGCGCAGCTCGCGAAGCGTGTCCAACTGCTCTTCCTTCATCGCCACGTTTTCGGTAATTTCCATTTCCAGAAACTGCGGCGCCAGCCCCGTTTCCCGCAAAATCGCGCGCACCTTGTCAATCAGCTTGTCGTCGTGCAGCTGACGTACCGACAGGTTGACGGAAATGCGCAGCTCCTGGCCCAGCTCCTCATGCCATCTTTTGGTCCGCGCGCAAGCCTCGCGCAGCACCCACTCGCCAAGCGGAATAATCAAGCCCATTTCTTCGGCCAGCGGAATGAAGGTCGCCGGTGAAATAAAGCCCTTGGACGTGTGCTTCCAGCGCAGCAGCGCCTCGATCCCGACAATCCGGCCCACCTTGCAGTCCACCTGGGGTTGAAAATGAATCTCCATCTCCTTGCGCTCCAGCGCCTGACGCAGATGATTACCCATCTCCAGCTTCGCCAGCGAATCTGACTCCATCGACGCGTTAAAAAACGTGTAGCGGTTGCCGCCCTCCTGCTTGGACGAAAACATTGCGATATCGGCGTTTTTCAGCAGCGCTTCGCGCGTGGTGCCGGCACTCGGGTATGGTGCAATGCCGATGCTCGCTGAAATGAAAAAATGCTTGTCCACAACATGGAACGGTTCGCGGAACAGCTCCAGCACCCGCTCGCTGAAGGCCCGCAGCTCGTCGTCGGCTGTGCGCCGCGTCAATAAAATCGCAAATTCGTCGCCGCCAAAACGCGCCAGTTCTTCAATCGGCAGCTCAGCGGCCCGAATCCGCTCGACAACTTCCATCAGCAGCATGTCGCCTGTCTGATGGCCGTAGGTGTCGTTCACCATTTTAAAATTATCGAGATCAAACAACAGCACCGTCGCCTGGGCTCGGTCGCCGCTCTCCAGCAAGTCCTGCAGCCGCTGCTGGAACGCATTGCGGTTAGCCAGTCCCGTCAGCGCATCATGATACGCCAAATAGCTCAGCTGCTTCTCCGAGTCGCGCAGCGCCGTCGTGTAGGTGCCCAAGAGCGCATATTGCTTGCGCAGCTCCTCTTCTCCCTCCATCAGTTGGGCATTGGTTGCCATCAGCTTTTCATTCGTTACGCTTAGCTCTTGCGTCCGCGATTCGACGACGCGCTGCAGCCGGTTACGCTGATAAATAATGCTGAAATAAATCGCAAACACAAGCAGCAGCACCAGCATGCTGACAGCGCGCAGCAGTCCGATCTGGTGACGGATGCGCAGCAGCGCTTCCGGGTCCATCAATCCGGCAACCTGCCAGCTATGCCCGGGAAAATCGATCCACGAGACGAGCGCGTGCTTCCTGAAAATCGTATCGTCTCCATAAAAAGCCGGCTCCGAGCCTGCCCGAATCGCCATATCCAGCTCCGAGTGCTCCTTCTCTCCCGGCGCCAGTCCCGATTGCTTGAGAATAGCGTCGACGTCAAGCGCCACAGCAATAAAGCCCCAGAACTTGCCGTCACGCTGAACCATTTTGCGAGCGACAATTCCCTGATTGCCTTGAAGCAGCTTGAACGGTCCGTTCACTGTCATCGTCCGTGTATGCAAAGCGAGCTGCAGCTGACTCTGAACCTCTTGCCGCGGATCGTTCATCAGATCCCAGTGATACAGCTGCTCATTGCCTTGAACCGGATACAAATAATCGATAACTCCATGCGGAGCGATATACAAATTCAACGCCGAATTGCCGGCCGACTCATACAGCATTCGCATATAGTCGTTGATTTCCTGGTCTGTGGAGCCCGCAAAGCCGTTCTGCACGTAAGCATCCAGACTCGCCATCAGATTAAAATTGCGGTCGACAACCGACTGCAGCGCCAGTGTACGCAGCGACAGCTGCGCCTGCGCCGAGCTCTCGGCTTCGCCGAGCAGTGATTTTTCATATAATCCGATCACGTATATAATAGCGGCGCTTAGCAGGCAAAACACTGCGGCGGCCGCAACAATATGTAGTTTCTTCATATGCTTCCCCCGGTTTTCAATCCTGCCCCTGTCTCATTTCGACAAATGGAAACAGGTCTCCTTTTTTGTACGCGCCAACAGCAGATCCCAACCTTTGGAAATTTTCGGCATATTTTCGGCCGATCGTCAAGAAATCCGTGCATCGACACCGGACACAACCCGCGGATAAAAAAAGGACCCGGCCGCGAATCGGCACAGGGTCCAAAGAGTATATGAAAAAGGGGGTCTTACTACACATCATACCTGACGAATGTGATAAGCAGGTAACAAGAATATTCCAATTGTGTTACAAAATGAAGTTTTTCCCTACAAGCCCACGTTTGACGATTGCGCAAAAAGTCTGAAGATCATCGTTGCGGCTTGCGCTCTGGAGGCGTGCTCTTTCGGAGCAAAGCTGCCATTGTCCATACCGTCCACAATGCCCGCTGCTTTCATTGCGCCCACAGCTGTTTGCGCGTAAGCGGCAATCTGAGCTTGATCTGCAAAGGAAGCTGATCCGCCCTCTGCCGTCAGCGTCAGGTGCAGCTGCTGGCTGATCCGATAGATCATGACAGCCATGTCTTCGCGGGTGATCGGGTCGTTCACGCCGAATCGGCCGTCATCCTTGCCGTTGACGATGCCGAGCTTTTGCGCGCTTGCAATGGCCCGCGTATACCACTGACCTTGCGGAACATCGGCAAAGGTCGATGTAGCCGAAGCGTCGGCAAGATCGAAGGTTTCGATCAGCATTTGAATAAATTGCGCCCGGGTCACCTGTCCGGTCGGGTCGAACAAGCCGTTGCCCGTTCCTTGAACGGCGCCTCTGGCAGCCAGCGCGTTAATGCTCGCTTCCGCCCATGCGGTTACAAAGGTGTCCGTAAATGACGCCTTGGCATAAGCAGCCGCATATTGGCTGAAATGCTTCGGCTTGAATTCGACATCGCCGGTTACCGGATTGTACAAACCGTTTTTCACAATTTCCAGTTGTCCCGTCTCGCTGATGTAGTAAATGATCACGTTGTTGGCGTGTTCCCCGGCGCGAAGCGTATAGGGAATGCCCACTTGCACCAGACTGTCGCCAAAGCTGCTGATGGCGGTGCCGTCAACGCTTAAATCGAAATTGTACACGGTGCCGCCTTCCATCCGTTCGCGAATGCTCTCAGGAAGCTCGGACGGGTCAACAGATTGCACAGACAACTGGAGTGCTGAGGCCGAGGCTCCGCCAAACTTGCTGATCAATTGAGGGCTGAAGGTGACCGTTGTCAAGCCGGTATTCAGCTCAATAGATTGAATGCGGTTGTCCGTCAAAATCGCTTGCACCGGGATGTCGAGCTTGACCTGCTTCGTTCCTGCAGCTGGTGCGACGACAAATGAAAGCTTGTGCTCTGTCGCTGCTGCCAATGCAGCCTGGATGTCATCTGCTTGGACCTTGACTTGGGCCAGGCCGTTGACGTCGCTTGCCGGTTGCAGCTGCACTTTACCCGGACCTGTTGTTGCCTTCGTAGCCGGCGTACCGGCAGGCTGTCCGCCTGTCTGACTGCCTCCCGTGTTTCTGATGACCGTTACGACAGCAGTCGCTTGCTTGCCTCCATCGACGGTTGTCGCTGTCATTGTCGCTTGGCCCGGCTTGATCGCGGTTACTTTGCCCACGCTGTTCACCGTAGCAATCGCGGTATTGCTGGAAACCCAGGTCACGGCATCATTGCTTACATATTCCGGCTGCAGGGTCACCTTGAGCAGATGCGAGGCTCCGGCAGCCAGCGTCAATTCGCCAGGGCTAATGGAGATTCCCGCCACCGGCACATAGGTGACAGATGCAGACAAGAACGCCACAAAGCTGGTCTGCATATCGTCCTTGCTCGTTATGGCCCGAATAACCTGCACGCCTGCCAAGCTGATCGGCGCCGTATATACCGGGCTGTCGGCCGTCGGCAAGGAGCCGTCTGTCGTATAGTGAATAGCTGCCCCCTGCACAGGAGTGGTCAAGGTGGCAAATTGCGCATTGGCAGTGATGACAGGCGCTGGCGCTTTTTGCTTGACGACTTCCGGTACGCTTGGCTCTATCGTCAAATAGTCGAAGTTAAATCCGTCTCCATTGTCGACTATGCGCAGCGTCTGCATGCCTGCGTTCAGCGTAACGCCAACGGAAGCGTTCTGATAATTGCCCCATCCGCCTGTGGATGGCAGCGCCACAGAGCCTTTGGCCGCACCGTCGGCAAGCACCGACGCGCTGACGCCGCCTTGGGGAGTTGCGTAATGCAGCTGTACCTTGTAGTACCCCGGTTGCGCCACATTCACCAAATAATCGAATGTCGATCCACCCGCTGTGTAACCCAGATTGGTGAAATTGGAATCGTACTGAATCACTTGCTGGCCGGCAGCTGTATATTGCTCAGCTTCGATCTTCACCGCTCCGTCTCCGACGTTTGCTGCTGCGACCGGCTCAAACGCGATACGCTGCAGATCAAAGCTGCCGCTGCTTCCCAATACGCGAAGCGTGTGTGTACCTTGCGGCAGTTGCACGGATAGTCTGGCTCCCATCCAGCCAGTCGAACCGTATAAATTCGGAATCGTATAGGAACCCAGCGTTTCGCCGTTTTCATTTTGCAGCAGGAACCCGCCGCCATTCGGAGAGTTTACACTTAACGTGACTGCGTATTTGCCGGTCGCCGGCACGCTCATTTGGAAATCGGCCCAATCGCCGACGTTGAAGCCCGTAAGCTTGGCTCCCGCAGTATCGGCATCGGTAATGGCGACTCCCTGCAAGCGATTGTAGTCATTGGCCGTGAGCGAGCTGCCGATGTCCGTTCCTGCAGGCTTGTGGTCGGTGCCTGTCAGCATGACCTTGGCCGACAGCGTCTGGCCGGCGCCTGTTTCCGAATAAGTCGCTGCGGTCACCGTCAACGGTGCGTTCACATAATAAGCTTTGGACGAATCCCACAGCAATTGTACGTTGGCCTGCGCAGCGTTCTCATAGGTGATGTCGCCAAGCGATATGCCCATACCGGCCGCTTCCGGATTCAGGCTGATCGCCCCCAACGCCGCACCATAGGTCAGCCCCGTTACCGTCAGGTTCAGCTCTTGCTGATGGACATTGTAGGGCAGGGAATTTGGCGTAACAGTAAGCGTCAGCGGTTCTTCGGTCGCCAATACAATCCGGTCCCATTTGTAAGTGACCACGGACTTGGCCGGAATTTCCGCGGCTATTTGCGTGCCGTCGCTGACCATTTTAAATTTTTGCGCCGTATCGGTTTGATTGACCACGATCGAGACGATCGTTTTTTCATCCGGGCTCATGAAGGACACGTTGGTAACATGCTCCTTGGAGCCGTAATCGCTGTCAATGCGGATATAGTCCGGTTTGACGAATTTCGAGTAGTTGCCCAGCATGTAATATTCCGGCGTCAACCAGTATTCGTCCGGGTGGCCGGAATCCTGAATGATCATTGTCGGATCAGGCGTTCCTACCCATTGATGGGTCGAAATGTCGCTGTCGAGCATCGTCACCCAGGAGTTGTAGCTCTTGGCCCAGTTGCGGAAATATTGCGCCATCCGGTCAGCGCCCGCGGTTCCCCAAACTGCGCGTTCGGTCAAATAAATATTTTCGTCCGGATACAGGTCGTGCAATTGCGACATCATCGAAGGATCGCCGCTGTAATCATGGAAGGCCGTACCGTCGACAGCCGCCCGATTGGCCGCGTCGGCCAAAAGCGGAGCCGGATAGTTCATCGTGTCATTGAAATTGTGGTCAAAAATCCACAGCTTGACATCCAGTCCGGCGTTTTCAAGCTCTTGATGCAGCAAGGTCGCCAGCTTGGCTTCCTGCTGCCAGGACATTTTGGTGCTTGGATATTCAATTTCCAACAGCGGCTCGTTTTGTAGCGTCATGGCCGAAATGTGAATGCCTTGCGCTTGGTAGGCTTGAATAAATTTGACGTAATACTTGGCCAGAATTGGCAAGTATTCGTCTTTAACCTCGCCTTTGATCATGCTGTCCGTTGTCTTCATCCAGCCGGGAGGGCTCCACGGAGAAGCAAAAAACTTCATGTCCGGATGGATGGCCACCAGCTTTTGTAAAGTGGGAATAATACCGAAATCGATATCATTTTGGATCGAAAAATGCTGCAGCTCCGGGTCGGTTTGACCGGCGGGCATGTCGTCGTAGCTGTAGAACTTTCTCGCTGTAAAATCGGCGGTGCCGATGGTGACACGCGTCATGCTGATGCCAATGCCGTTGTCAGGACTGGCCAAGCGGGTCAGCAGCTCCTGCTGCTTGCTGTCCGACATTTTAGTCAAATTGAAGATTGTCGACTCTTCCAGCGATGAACCCATCCCCATGATGCTCTGATATTTCTTGCCCGGGTTGATCGCGATGGTCGTGGCATCCGGGTCGTTGCCAATGGCTGTAAGATCGAGACTGCTTTGCTGCGTAAGCTGTCTGGCACCATCTCCGGCCTGCCATTGCGGCGCATAATACCACTGCATGCTCTGGCTGTTGCGCTCGCTCGACACCCAGCTTTCTACAGCCGCTTCGCCACCCTCAACCGCTGGCTGCGGAAGGATATCGGCCCCGCCGTTATTGCCGCTTTGCGGAGGAACAGGAGAAAAGCCTGTGGAGCCGAACCAGTTGAAATTCAAACCGCCTTTGATGAATTGCAGCTTGATTTTTTGCACGCCGGCCGTTAAAGCGATATTGTGGGCTGTGGCTGTTTTCCAGGTTTGCCAGCCGCCGGTGTTGCCGATCCCGCTGAGCTCGCCGATTTGCGAACCGCCGGCATTGAAAAACTGAATGCCCGAGTCGGTGATGCTGGAATCGCCGCCCGCATAACGAACGTCTACATCGTAGGTGCCCGTAACGGGAACATCAATCATATATTCCAGCCAAGCGCCCGTGCTTGTATATCCCATATCGAGACCGCCGCCCGCATCAGACGAGCTTTCCGATTTTAATCCGTCCGATTTGTTCGTGTAGCTCTCTGCTTCAACTTTGACATAAGGGTCCACCGGCCCCGGCTTATCGGGCATCGCCGGCAGCGTCGGCGTTTCTTCGGCTTTGGTCAAACCGTACCCGTAGTTGAACAGAATATATTGTTCCTCCAGATTGGATTGGCCCAGCTCCGGATTGGTGTAGGCTTCGGTATAAAATGGCCAGCGAATCGGCAGCTTTCCGGTGAAATCGCGGTTTCCGAACAGCACATCGGCAACCCCTTGACCTTCTGTACCCGGCAGCCAGGCTTCGACCAGCCCTGCCCAGTCATTCAACCGATCCGCAATCATCAACGGACGGCCGGACACGAGCACGACAATCGTCGGAACGCCGGAAGCTTTCACATTATCCAGCGTGGCCAGATCCTCTGCGTCCAGCTTCAGCTTGTTCAGGTTATCCCCGTTCGTTTCGGCATAAGGCGTTTCGCCGATGAATACGATCGCGACATCGTTGCCCGCCGCTCCCCGGCCGTGCTTGTTGTACGTGACGGTTTTACTGCTGCCGACGACATTCCTGATGCCTTGAAGGAGCGTTGTTCCCGTCGTGGTAGGACCTTTGGCCCCCTGCCAGGTGATCGACCAGCCGCCGGCCTGCAGACCGATGTCATCGGCGCTTTTGCCTGCCACGAAGATGCGGTTCATGCCCGCGCCCGACAATTGCGACATGATCGGCTGACCGTTGACGGTATCGTTCTTCAAAAGCACCAGCGACTCGCTGACCGCCTTGCGCGCCAGCTCGCGATGCTCGGTGGAACCGAATGCCGACGCAAGACTGCTGTCCGTCATCGGATGCTCGAAAACACCGGCTTCAAATTTGACGCGAAGGATCCGCGTGACCGCATCGTTCAAGCGCTCCATCGGAATGTCGCCGTTATTTACCAAATCCTTCAAATTCGTAATGGACGCTTTCCAGTCCGACGTCATCATCAGCATATCGACGCCGGCGTTGATCGCTACGCGAAGCTGATCCTTCAAGCCGCTTACCGGATTGTTGTTCCAGTCCTTCGTAATTTGCTGCACGGCATTGTAGTCGGAGACCACAAAGCCCGTGAAACCGAGCTGCCCTTCGCCCGTTCCCTTCAGCACATCAGTCAGCATGCGCTTGTTGGCATGCATCTTGATTCCTTGAATGCTGTTGTAGGAAGCCATCACCGTGCGGACGCCGGCTTCCACCGCTGCCCGATACATCGGCAGATCCAGCTCAACAATGTCGCTTTCGGACATGCCCGTTACATTGCCTTGGTTGAGCCCGTTTTCCGTCATCCCTTCGCCAAAAAAATGCTTGGCTGTGGCCACGACGCGATCTCCGTTTTTCAACTGTCCGCGCGTCTCGCCCTGCAGCCCCTTAACGAGCGCTTCGCCCATTTCGCCAACCAATTGCTGATTGTCGCTGAAGCCCTCGTAGGTACGGCCCCACATCGCATTTTGCGGATCGGCAATCGTCGGACTGAATGCCCAGTTCGTTCCCGCCGCTCTGATTTCTTGGGCCGTCGCTTGACCGATTTGCTCGACCAGTGCCGTGTCGCGCGATGCACCTAATCCGATGTTGTGCGGAAATAACGTTGCGCCGACCAGGTTGTTGTGACCATGAATGGCGTCAACGCCGTACAGGATCGGAATGCCCAAGCGGGTTGACAAAGCGCCGGACTGATAAGAGTCAACGAGCGACGCCCATTTCCCCTGCGTGCTGTCCGCTTGCTTGCCGTTCGGGAACGATCCGCCCCCGCTAAACACGGAGCCGAGGAAATACTGCTGCACCTCCTCAGGCGTTACCGAAGCGCGTTCGGCTTGCACCAGCTGTCCGACCTTCTCCTCCAGCGTCATTCTCGAAAGCAAATCCGCTACGCGCTCCTCCACGGGTTTGGCGCTATTCCAATAAGCGGCGGGAGCGGAAGGCTGGCTGTCGCTAGCCCATACAGTCAAACCGAACAACGAAGAATGGAGCAAAAAAACTGCTAACAGCAAACTGATTTGATGTTTCCACGTTTTCATGAATATCCTCCTATATCCTGAACAATAGGCGCTGAACCAGCGCAAGACTAACATGGCATTGCAAAAATCTGTGGGCGTTCGACTTTTGTGAAAGCGCTTCCAAAATAAGTCTTCCCGATATCGCCGCTAGCGTCTGCAGCTCTCCGCACCTCGCTCACTACCGGAGCGCCATGTTAAGCCAAGACCTTAGGACGGGCGACACACACATCCTCTTTTGCCATTGTGTTCGTCAAAGCTGACAGATGCGTTTGATGCTTGCACCTGCTTGCCATGTTTCCACCGTGCCCTCCTTTTTGATTTTCCTTTGATTACAAGGTCGTCGTCTTACCATAACCAATTGTATGTGAGCCTGACCGGAATTGTTAGGCACGGTTTTTCAGATAATGTTGTTTATTTTTATACTACTTTTTGGAGTTTCGCGGTTCATGCAGTCAACTTTTTGGGTATTGCACCGAGCAACTTGTCTGTTTTTGTGTTCTTTTTTGTATATTTTTCAGGTAGAGCTCCGCAAATGGGTAAAATCCCATCAATCTCCTTGTTATAGCGGCAATCAGGAGCCTGATCCGAAAAAAAAAGACCCGGCCGCGAATCGGCTCAGGTCCAAAGCAGGATGTAGGCGTAACAGCCATGTTCCAATTGTGTTCAAAAAGGGAGCGGCTTGTTATACATGGATATTGGCAATGGCCCCGCTCAAGCTTTCGGCCATTTTGGCGATATCGCCCGAAGCCGAAGCCGTCTCCTCCATCGCTGCAGAGGCCTGCTGGGTGAGGCTGGAAATCGTCTGCACCGAATTTTGAATGTCGGTAGACTGGGCGGACAATTCCTCGCAAGCGGCGGCGATTTCCGAAATACGGGCTGAAGAAGCTCTGATCGCTTGCGTAATTTCATTGAATGCCAGTCCGGCATGCTCGGCTTTGTCGTTGCCGGTATGCACGGCTTCCACCGACTGCTGCGTATTGTGCTGAATCGTTTTGATCAGCTGCCCGATTTCCTTGGTCGCTTTGCCGCTGCGCTCGGCCAGCTTGCGCACCTCGTCGGCGACGACGGCGAAGCCCTTGCCAGCGTCTCCGGCGCGCGCCGCTTCAATTGCGGCGTTGAGCGCCAGCAGATTCGTCTGATCGGCAATATCGTCGATCACGTCGATGATTTCGCCAATTTGCGCCGACTTGCCGGCCAGCTCATTGATTTTATCGCTGATCGTCTGCATCCCTTCCATTGCTTCGTGCAGCGCTTTTTCACCAATCGCAGCCATTTTCACCGCGTCGTCGGACAGCTCGGAGGCGTGCCCGGAATTTTGCGCCACCGATTGAACGGCTTTCGTCATCTCCTTAACCATTTCCGCAGTAAACACCGTCGATTCGGCCTGCTGCATGCTGCCGGAGGCGACTTCGTTGGCGCTGACAGAAATTTCCTCGGAGCTGGCCGCAAGCGAATGCGCGTTTTGCGTAACATTCACGACCATACGGCGCAAATCGGCGATAATGCGATGAATGACCGCGAACAGCACCACGGCAACAAGCAGCGCTGCAAGGCTGACCACGAGCACGGTGGTCCGGCTGACCTTAGCCAAGCTCTCCGATTGCTTCGTCGCCTCGGACGCCCCGCGGTCGTTCAGGCTGAGAATCGCGCCGATCTGCCCGGACAGCTTCTCATATTGCGGGTCCAGCTCGCGAATCAGACGCTTGGCGGTATCTGTTTGGCCCGCATCGGCAGCTTTCGTGATCGCCGGAAGCATCGCAGCGTATTCGTTCCAGATGGCGGTAAAGCCGGCAAACAGATCGCGGTCTTCTTGCGAAATAATGGTCTTCTCGTAGGCTTGCAGATCGCTTTGCATCTCGGCCACATCGCCGGAAATAGCGGCAATTTGCTTTTCCGTATCCGCGCTCGTTCCATCGGCCAGCAGACTCAAATGAGCGCTGTGAATATTCACGGTGTTTTCTTTAATTTCATTCAGCTTCAGAATGCCGACGATCCAGACCTCGGCGACCTCCTGCGATTTGTTGGATATTCCGTTCAGGTTGATGTAGGTGACGGCGGATACGGCGGCCAATAAAACAATCAAGACGACAAAGCATGCCGTCAGCTTGGTGCGGATGGTCAGGTTCATAAGTCGACATCTCCCTTGTGCGATGTTGAAGGCGGCAACAAGCTCCGCATCCGTCAATCTGTCGACGGCACAGCGGCGTCAATCGAAATTTCTTGCGTGGGATATAGAAAAAAGCCATTGCGGTAGCGCTTTCAAAATTACAGACGCTGCCCGCGCTGATCAACACATATTACGCCCCCACCCTCTTTCCCACTTTCTGCGATGTTCAACCCGAGCCTGCAAAAAAGAGATCAACCTGCTAATAATATGCAATTGTTCTACAGCTTGTATATCGGTTCCTGCTTTTTTCATGCCAAAAAAACCCCGTATGCCGGGGCCGTCTGAAGTTGTGAAGGGATGCAGGCTGATTTGCATGCCGGGCAGGCATACAGCGAAGCTTCGCCGGATGTGCGCGATGAACGCGCACCGCGACTGCTTGGCTCGGTATCGGCGCCGCGACCGGCGTATGGCAGACTGTGCTGCCATCGGCTGCACACGGCGAAATACGGCTGAGCTCGCGCAGCGGCGATGCGCTCCGGCGGGCCCAACTGCCCGCGCATAGCGCTATAACGCCTTCAAGTCGGCTTCAACCTGAGCCAGCGTGCGAATGCAGTCGTCGGCTTCCAGCCGCAGCGCGCCGCGGGCGTCCCGCACCTGCTGCGCCAGCCGGCGCAGCACGCCCGGACCGTCGGCAAGCTCCTGCTCCAGCTGTCTCAGCCGAGCGGCCAGCTCGCGCTCCAGCGCCGCCAATTCGGCAGGCGGTACGCTTTGCGCAGCAGGGGCGCGGAAGCCCGCTTCGAGCGACTGACGCCAGGCGAGCAGCTTTTTCGTCGACGAGGGGCCAAAGCCCGGCACTTGGCGCAACGCGCTCTCCATCACGTCAGCGGCCGTTTCGATGCCGTAGGAGGCGAGCGTCGCTTTGCGGCTTTGGCCGATGCCGTCGATTTTGGCGTCTTCAATGCGGATCGGCTGCAAGTACATCAGAAGCTGGCGCTGTTGCTGCTGCTGTTCAAGCTCGCGAATCCGGTCGCGGCGGAAGCCGGCAAAGCGCTGATGCTCCTCGCGGCAGGCCTCCAGCTGCTTGAGCTTGTTGGCGAACGGCTCGGCGCCGCCATCCTTCGACCAGCGCTGGCGTAGCGTCTCCCATTTGGCGCGGGCCTGCCTGCGCGTCTTGAGCAAGGCAAGCTTGAGCCGGAAATGGAAGTAATAATAGACGCCGCAAGCCGCAATCAGCGTGACCAAACCGATCGGCAGCCAGCCGGCGGGAAAAAGCGTGACCGCGCCAATGCCAAGCAGCGCCGGGAGCAGCGCCAGCAGCTTCAAGTACCGCGTCCGCTTGAGCTGGCCGAACACCTGCGCGGACGGCGGCAGCACCAGGTACCCGGCAGCCGGCAGCTCGGGGGCGGTTCCTGGCGCGGGAATCGCCAGCACCTGCGCCCAGACCGCGGCCAGGTTGAAGCTGGATGCTTGCGCGGACGGCGCTGCCGCCGAAGCTGGCGCAGGTGCGGCTGCAGGCGCAGACGGGAACAGCACGAGCCGGAATTTGCGCTCGAGCTCGCACCACGGGCACGCCTGCAGATGATCGGCAAAGCGGTGCCCCTCCTTCTGCGGGCAGCGGCTCAAGCGGCCGGCCAGCGCATCGAGCGCCTGCACCCATTCGCGGGCCTGCGGACGCTGCCCTTTCGCTGCGCTCTGCCGCGAGAAGGCACGCTCGAACAAAGCGGCCACGGACGCAGGCACCGTCGACAGCGGCAACGTGGCGGGCGGCGGCTGCATCTGCAGCGAAGCGGCGGCGCTGCCGTAGACAAAGCGGCATTCCTTAATCGCCCGCTCGATCGGCATGTCGCCGCTGCCGGCGAACCGTCCCGAGAACGGGTGCCGTCCCATGAACAGCAGCAGGAAAATGAACACCGCCAAGCCAAAATTATCGTGATTTTCTGTGCGTATCACGTCGCGGAACGAGCGGATTTCCTGCAGCTCCGGCGGCTGATACATCGGCACGCCCACCTCGCAGCGGAATTGGCTGCGCTTGGCGGCAATCTGGAAGCTGTCGCAATCGACCAGCATCACTGTCGCTTGCGAGCTAACATAGAAATTGCCGTGATTGACGTCGCCGATCCGGTGTCCGCTTTCGTGTACGGCTGCAAATGCGCGCGCCAAATTCGCCGCCGTATGCACCAAAAACGGATATGAGGCGGCGGGAAATTCGCGCAGGCGCGTTTTGGGGCCGTACAGCTTGTGGATTTCCTTGCCGACGAGCCGCGGCATCAGGAATCCGACGATATCGCGCGTGACCGGGTGCCGCAGCTCCTCCAGCGGCCAAGTCGCAAAGCGCAGCAACGCCTCGGTGCGCAGGCCGACCATCGTCGCGATCTTTTTTTGCTTGAGCGGGTCCGGGGTTTGGTGGTAGATCTTCGCCACCGTGCGGCCGCCTCCAGCCCCCACTTCATAAACGCTGCCTTCGCCGCCCCGTCCCAGCTCGCGCCCAAGCTGCACAAGCTTGCCCTTGCTGTCAATGACGCTGGTGATTGTCCGCATCGTCGGGGCGCTCATGACAAAGCCGTGCGAGCCGCAGGCCGGCGAGTGGCGACAATCAAGGTTTTATCGTCATCCGTCCGCTCGTTGACCTGCCGCGAATTCAGGAATGCTATCAGCGAACGCGTATATTTGTCCGAACAAGGCAGCTCCGTTTCCTCGCGCAGCGCCGCGAAAAACGGCCGGAAAAACGGGCTGTGCGCGCTCTGGCTTTGATAATGCAGCGCCAACCGCTGCAAGCCGTCGGAAAACAGCGCGACCTCGTCGCCCCCGCCTCCGGCACGCAAGCTGATCTGCAGCTTGTCCGCGGCCTTCGACTCTGTAATGAAATACGTCGTATTCTCATATTCGCCCTGCTGCGGCCAGAACTCCCAGCTGTAGGTGTCCGGTTCCTCCGTCGAGCCGACGACAATTGCCCCGTCGCCGATTTGCGCAAACGCGGCATGCTCCTCGCCAACGACAGCAGCCAGAAACGTACAAGCGTATTCGCGAACCGCGACGCCCGCAGCATCGGCCATCAGGCGCAGCGCCTCTTGGACCTGTCCGATCCATGCTCGGAAAAAGTCGTCCGACAGGCCCCCTATCTCGCCTTCCTCGCTCAAAAACGACCGGATCGCTTCCACAAACATCGCGCACACCAGCGCCGAGCCTGCTTCCGAGCAAGCCGCGCTGCCCGCTCCGTCCGAAGCAACAGCCACGAGCACGTCGCGCCCCGCTCCGTCGGTCAGCAGCGCACAGGCCGAATGGTCCTGACACGGCTTGCCGTCCCGCTCATGGGACGTCCCCTTGACCGAGCCATACGCATACCGCCAGCGTGGGGAAGTCATCCGATCGTCCCCCAGCCGTCCGGGGCCGCCGGATTTTGCAGCTGCACCTGATCGCCCGGATTCGACTGCGATACCGAGCGCAGCGAATTGGACAGCCACGAGAACAAATCACGGAACCGCAGACCCTTCAGCTTCAACGGATCGCGCGTCGCCAGCGATTTGAGCACGCCCATATCCGCCCCCTCCACCCCGACAGCAAAAAACATAAACGACTTCGTCTCTTCGCCTTGTCGCACCAGCGTCGCCGCCCGGCTCCAGCTGTCTGTCGGTGCGCCGTCGGTAATCAGGAAAATCCACGGCCGATAGTACGACACGCCGTTGTTTTTGTACATTTCCTTGCGCGCCTTCAGCAAATCGACCGCGCGCTCCACCGCTTCGCCCATCGGCGTATTGCCGCTGGCTTGCAGCAGCGGAGGCACGAACATATCGGCCGTCTGAAATTCCGTCTGCACCTTCACCGGACCAAAGCTGACAATCGCCAGCTCCACACGCTTGAGCGCCATTGCATCGGACATCAGCTCCTCCTTGAAGCTCGCCAAGCCGCTATTCAGCTCTTGAATCGGATTGCCATTCATCGAATACGACGTATCCAGCAGCAAAATGCACGGACAACGCGGCTCCGGATTTTCTGCAAATTCGGCAGCAAAAGGAATCTGATCAAAATTCGACATGCGCGTAACCACCTCTATTTATTTGGTAAAATCGTATGCTCACCTTAACCGGCTATTGGCCGAAACTGGAAAATAACCTTTATCGTATTCGCGGTTCATCCCGCAAAATCCTGCACGCCCGCCGGCACGCCTGCCCGATCGAACGTCGCATCAACGCTTAGGGCTTCCTTTAAAAAACAAGCGCCTGTCGGACCGCCGCCCGGCAAGCGCTGCTTTTTTCCTCTTCGCTATCATCCCTATAAGCAAACCGCTGGACTCAAGCCGAGCAGGCCAACAGCTTACTCCTTTGCCGCTTTGGGCCGGTACACCACATAACTCGTAGGCGTCTCCCGTAAAAAGACCTGCACGCAGGTCGGTCGATTCGGCTGCGTATCAAGCTGCTTCTGGACGATTTCGGCAATCGTCCGCGCAACGACCTCTGTCGTCGGAAAGCGATTCGGGTCGCTGCTGTCAAAGCTCTCATTATCGTCGTTAAGCAGCGTGTGATCGAACCGATCGTGAACCAGCTTTTTGATCAACGAAAAGTTAACCAGAAACCCGCATTCATCCAACTCGTCGCCCGCTACCGTAATATTGGCAAAATACGTGTGCCCGTGCACCCGCTGGCATTTACCCGCAGCCTCGCTTGGCACATAGTGCGCCGCCGCAAATTGCAAATCCTTATTCAGCTCATAGCTGTAAGCATGTGAAACGGACGGATAGATTTGCTGAATCATGCTTCCACAACCCCTTTTCGGCTCAAATATTGGTGCAAACCGTTAGCGCGCAGCCGGCAAGCCGGACATTCGCCGCAGCCATCGGCCATGATGCCGTTATAACAAGTCAACGTACGGGTCCGAACGTATTCAAAAGCCCCCAACTGGTCGGCCAGCTCCCAGGTTTGCGATTTATCCAGCCACATGAGCGGCGTATCGATCACGAACTGATAATCCATCGCCAAATTGAGCGTAACGTTCAACGATTTGATAAACACATCTCGGCAATCCGGATAGCCGCTGAAATCCGTCTCGCACACCCCGGTGACCACATGCTTCGCTCCCACTTGCTTGGCCAGAACAGCCGCAAACGACAAAAACAATAAATTACGGCCATCGACGAACGTCGTGGGCAGCTTGCCCTCTTCAGCTTCAATGGCGATATCGTCGCGCGTCAGCGCATTGGGCGCAAGCTGATTCAATAGGGACATGTCCAGCACATGATGCTTGACGCCCAGATCGCGGGCAATATCGGCGGCGCATTCCAGCTCCAGCTTATGCCGCTGCCCGTAGTTAAACGTCACTGCCTCTACTTCATCGAACTGCTGCTGGGCCCAAAATAAACAGGTCGTACTATCCTGGCCGCCGCTGAACACGACTACCGCTTTTCTCTTCATCGTTTCCATCTCCATCTCGAAATTCCCGGCATTCACGCTAACACCGTGCAAAACGCTACATTACGAATATATCATTAATAGCGTGACGAAACAAAGCCCGAGATCGCTAGTGGGCAAAATACAGCAAGGATGCCGGCAGCACGCCAAGCATCCTTGCAGCTCTAAGCGCAGCCTCGCTGGCCGCGTATCACCCGCAGTACGAAATAAACCTCACCGTCATGTAGCCGACCGCCACGATACCCGAAACAAATAGTCGCCTTTCAGGGGCGTAATCGTGTAGGGGCCGTCCTGCAGCGTTTCGCTCGGCGCCCCGGCCTTCAAGCGTTCCACCGTCGCCGCTGACAAAGGTCCGCGCAGGCCTTCGATCAGCTCCGCATACGTGCCGTCATCGTCGTTATCTGGCGCAATGACGTTGAAATAATCCCCCCCGACGCTGATGCCGCCGATCAAACGGCTGATCGGGATTTCGAATTGATGACGAATCCTCAGGCTGCTTACCGAATCGCCAGCCGCATCAATCAGCCGCTTGACGGTAACGATAGCCTGCTCGCGGGTGTAATGATCCGACGGCCGGAAGCCCTGATCCGTTCCGGAGAAAATAGACGCATTGCCGCATATATTAACGCTGTCCAGCGCCCACCCGGCAATCGACAGCCGGTCGACAAAGCCATAATCGGCCGTCGACAAGCCGGGTTGCGAAATCGCGCCCAGCATATTCGCCATCATCACGGCTGCCTGCTCGCGCGTAATCGCTTGATCCGGCTGAAACTCGGAATCCGTCACCCCATTCACGATCCCAAGCGCATAAGCCGTATTGATGTAAGGTGTATCAGCGTCGGTGAATCGATTGTCTCGCGGTAAAATAAACCAGTAGTTATCGCCCTTTATCTTGCGCACGAAATAGTTGATCGTGTTGTACACCAGCCGGGCGTATTGCTCCCGCGTGATATTCGTGCGGTAGTCGCCTTCCAGCACCTCGGGCACCAGTCCCTTGCCGATCATCCAGGCAACATCCTGCCGGGCCCATGATGATACGGTCGTATCCATTGCAGCCTCCGGCCGTGGGCGCAGCGCCTCCTGAGGGGTGAGGCCGATATCGGGCGGAGCTTGCGGCGTGATGACGCCGTTGGCGTCCACCGTCTCCCCCTTGTTGAGCGCAACGGACGGTGCCGAAGCGGCGACGGCTGGCACCGTCGGCAGGAATGCCGGAAGCTCAGAGCCAACAACTCCAAGCAGGCCGGCGGCCAACGCCGCTGCTGCGATTTTTCTTTTGTTCATCCTACATTCGTCTCCTTCATAAGCGAGTCGGCAATTTAGTGAGTCCCCGACACACTCAAATCGTCGGCTGAAGAGCGATTGGCTGACGATACGGCAATGACAGGATACGGTACACTCTCCAGCGACCAATCGGTTCCGGCAATGTGAACGCGGCCATTAGGCATCTTGTATTGCAATACGTAGGTATCCCCCACGGCTTTGATGTCAACAGCCATCAGCAGCACGTAATTGCTTTTGTCCAGCTTGTCAAAATTCTCCTGTGTCGGTTTGGCGTCCTTGGGCAATGCCTTGGCCGATGACGGCAGTCCGAGATGATAATGCCATCTTTGAGCCTGCTGCGCGTAACGAAGTGACGGAATCGTATTGCCGGGATTTCTATTGACACCATAAGTGCTCGTTTGTCCGATGTAAGTACGGTTTTTGCCCGTCAAATTCATAATCTGGCTCGTCCCGTAGACATAGTAGCTACCGCTTGGTCCCGCCGCCTTGCCGTCAACCGTATTGGCTCCCGCACCGTCGGCGTAATTCATCACTGCCTCCGTATTGATCTGCTCATCCACCGAATAATTGCGGCGAGCAGCCTCCGCGTCCCAATTCATGCTGACCACATTGGCATAAATCTTTGTCGGGTCCCAGCCTGGAACGGCTGCGCCAAATTTATTGATCGGCTTGTACACGCCTCCGACATTCATATAAATATCGACGGGCTGTATATCCCCGTTGGACAAATTCAAGGCGTAATAATATGGAATGATTTGCATGCTGCTGTAGTAATTGCCTGTCGTCTGAATATCGGTCAAGACATTGTAGCCGATGCGTAGCGGCTGATTTTGCAGCGCAGCGATGTTATTTTTCTCCGGAGACAACGGCCAGGAGACGGGGTCTTTGCGCATATGCGACAGCAAGCCCCATGTATCCAAACGATTGGCGTTGCTGGAAGCGACATTGCCGTAAATATCTTCAGTTGCGCCCATGATGTTTTTTTGCCTACTGGGATCGACCTTGCGCACGACCTGAGGAATCAACCATTCCACGGGATTCGCATCTTCTTTAAATAAATTGGAAAACCGAAAATCTCCAGTATCCTCAATTACGGCATTGCCGATACGTCCGACTACGTCCACATTAAATTGCTTGAACGCGCTATGCCGCGCCGCCAAATTATCATAGCGAACCCGGTTCGTCGGCGCGTCATTGTCTTCATAAGGCGCATTAATCGCAATGCTTTTCCACTGCACCAGCGCACTGACGCGTTCCTTGTTCTCCAGCGGCACGTAAAAATCATAATTGTAATCGCCTTTATCTGTCTTCAAAGGCAATTCAATCCACGTATCCGCTTTATACATGATCTTGTTATAAATGACATCGAATTGAAATTTGACATATTTCGTCTTGGTCCACTTCGTCGTATCCATATGGTCCGTAAACCCTTTGCCGCGAATCGAGGTCGTGGCTGAAATACCGCTCGCTCCGCCTTGGTCAAAGTTGCCGACATTCGGGAAATACACCTGAAAACCGTAATCCAGCAAAATAAAATGGCCCGGCATATACCCGCCCGCTCCGTTATTCGAATTGATTTCCTTCTCTTTCTTGACATAAGCGTCGGCAGGAATCGCAGCCGAACCGCCAGCGGCGACAACTTGTACGGCAATGGTTGGCGTGCCTTTGGCCGGAATGACATGGGCCGGCGCCGTTATCAAAACTTTGCCGTTGCCTGTGTTGCCACCGGCCGTCGTCACGCCGCCGGTTACGCCGCCGATGTAGCTGGAGCCGCCGCCGCCGGCATTGCCGCCGCCGCTTTCGCTGCCGCCTGCCCCGCCGCCAAAGTAGCCACCGCCTCCGCCGCCGGCACCGTACCCGCCAGTAACTTCACCGCCGTAACCTAAAGTCCCCGGTTTGGCCGAGCCGCCGCCGGAAGCTCCTCCTTCGGTTTGACCGCCCCCCTTACCGGGCGTCAAGTAACTGGTGCCCGAGCCGTCGCCGCCTGTCGTACCGCCGCCCACGCCGCCGACATCATTCGAACAACCGTTGCCGCCTCCGCCGCCGGCCACAATCACCCGATCCTTCAGCTCCGTACCGCCTACGCGAATATCGGTAGCACCGCCGCCGCCGGCGCTGTCGGTGCCGCTGTTATAGCCGCTGCCGCCGCCATTCCAGCCTCCCGTTGCGCCTGAACTACCCGCGCCGCCGACATAAATCCAGATCTTTTGATTTTTCGTCAGCACGATATTTCCCTTCGCGTAGCCGCCCGTATTGGCCGAGCTGGCGCTGTGCGCGGATTTGCCTCCTTGCGCGCCCCAAACCTCCAACGTGTACGTACCGTCAGCCTCAGCGGTAAACTCCTGCACATCGCCGGTATAATTGAATGTCTTGGAAACCGCCTCTGCCGTGGATGATGCAACGTAGTCGGGATTCGGCACCTGCTTGGTGACGTATACCGGATCGGTCGCGATAAATTCCTGGGCATCCATATTGCGCAGCCGCAAGCTATCGGCAAATACATACTCAGGCATGGCGGACGAAGAGTCGGGCATGCCCGCACCCTTGACAATATGAAGGCGCACGCGATTGACACTCGGGCCGCTTTTAAAGGAAATCGTCGTCGTCACCGGGGTTCCCGTACTTTTTACCGTCCCGTTCGTGATACCGCTTTGATACACCGAGCCATCTCCATTGTAAACATCGAGGTAAAAATAACCTTCACAACGGTGGCAGCTGATTTTGCCGTCAAACGTGTAATTCGTATTGGGCTTGATCGGCACATCCTTGTAATATACGCCGATGTAGTTCGTTCCCGTACCACCGGGATTGCTCGTCGTATGAATCTCAAACGTATGCGAGCCCGCTATCACCCAGGAATCGCCGGTTCTGCTCGTAAAGCTTACATTCGAACCCGGCGTCGCCGTCCAGGTTTGCCAACCAGCGACCGTACCGTCTTCGTTCAGCAGCTCTGCATCGCCGTTGGTGAGAATATTTTGCCTATAATCCGGATTAAGCTGCAGCTCATATTCCTTATCCGGCTTTTGTAAATTGCCGCCAATGCTTTGTGAAGCCGGTGTACGTTGATCCAGACTGCTTGGCAAGGATACAACCAGCGCATCCTCGACGGAAACAGGATCATGAATGACAATATCGTTCACCTTGGCGTGCGCGTTCGAATACGTGCTGATAAACGATTGTCCGACAGCCTGATAGAGCGGATCGATGCCCGTCGCATACGGCGTCGGCCAATTATTCGGATTGTAATGATACACATGCTGATAAAACACGGTCGAAGTGCCGGTCTTATACTCGCCGTTCACAATGTTCAAGGGCTGGAGCTTGTCTTTATTCAGCAAGCGAAAATACGGAGCAGGGTGATCCGGGCGATCCACATCGTCAGATGGGGTATCAAAAACCGTCGCCACCGTACCTTGGCTGCCTCCTGAATATTTCATCGTCGGCGTCGCATATTGGCCGTTGTAACCGCCGATATGAATCTGATGAACGTCCCATTTGGCCGCGCTCAACGGGTTATTCGTCCACATCGTAGCAAAATCCGAGGTCGGAACCGTCAAATTTTCCGTAGCTTTTGCGGTTTGCGACTTTTTCTCGAAATACATTACCGACTGGTCGCCCGTCGACGTTTGCAAAATCAGCACATCCGATATCGCCGTTGCCTGATTGGACAGATTACGCCGTTCGGTGAACTTCTTTTGCTCGTTGACCGGCCCGCTGTCCTTGCTGTTGGTCAAACAGTTATCGGAATTTCCCTCTTCCCATACCACGTTGTCGTATTGATACGGTTCCAGACTATAACGGAGCCTGCCGTCCTTACTTGTATTTTTAGCAGCAATATGAGCAAAATAGGTCGGGTCGCCTTGCTTAATCTCAGTCTGAATCTCATCCGTCCCGATAATTTTCGTCATGCCGTTGACTCTGGAGCTTTGCAGCTTCCACACCTCTGCTTTAACGATCCGCATATAATCGAAAGTGACCGTTGTATCCCACTCATCGGTGTAATCGCCGACGATATGGGAATCCAAGCCGGATTGATCCCAGCCGTATTCCGTACCGTAAATCGGAGTCGGGTGCTCTCCTGTCGTGTAGCCTTTAATATACGAGCGGCTTTTTGAAGTCACCGATTCTGTTTTGGGAACGCCGCAGGCGTCCGTTCGGGTGCGAGCCGTCGGCGCAGGGGGAGCGCTATCGCGCTGATAACCGCCAATAATCGGGTCCATCGCCCAGCCGTTGACCACCCCGGTAAAATGCGATTTATAATGACGATTCGCTGTCGTTTGGGGCATGTATTGCACCACCACATCGACCATAAACTCCGAGCCGCCAGACGAAAAATACAACTGCTCCGTTGTCGGCGTCCCCGCCATCGCTTCAAACGTTTCATCGGAGCCCGTACCCGCCATTTGCGGATAGCCTTGCTTGATTTCTGACCAATACTGTGGCTCCGACGTAAACGAACCGTATTCCGTTAAATCCGGCGGTCTGTAAAATGGCGGAGCATCCACCGAAACGCCCATCGGGC
The DNA here is from genome assembly GCF_004514475.2 of Paenibacillus athensensis. Classification (GTDB taxonomy): domain Bacteria; phylum Bacillota; class Bacilli; order Paenibacillales; family NBRC-103111; genus Paenibacillus_AL; species Paenibacillus_AL athensensis. The sequence goes on from NZ_MYFO02000006.1 coordinate 41,163, forward strand.
AGGATTTCGTTTCGACCGTGCCGTCCGAGGCCGTGGAGGTGATGTTCAGGGAAGCATTATAACGAAAACTGACCTTACCGCCCTCCGGAATCGGATAATTTTGCAGACTGTCGTTATACAACGGCACGACATTGCCTTTAAGCAAATCGAGCACCTTTTCCTTGGTATACGAATTGACCACTTCCGCTCCGCTGCCGACAGTAAAATCAGGCCCGGCCACCTTCGACCATACAGGCGCTGCCCCCGTATTATTCGGTCCCGTATCGGTTCGCCACAAAATCACCTTCACCTGAATGTTGCTTCTAGCCGACAGATAGGTGTCCCAATGCTGCACCGAAAGCGCCGACTCCTGCATATTCATTTGCAGCGGCACGATTTTGCCGATTTTACTGCCTGTCACCTTACCGCCAATACTGCTCATGTTGGGAATCGATACGGTTTGGCTGCATTTGCAATCCACCGTGTTGTATTTAGCAACGACGCGTTCTCCGCCGATGGCCATGCCGGGCTTGCGGGTAAAATCATTGCCGATTCCGTCTCGCACAAAATACGGACCGTCCCCTTTTTTCACCACCGTGCCATCAGCCTTCACCGCATCTCCGTTACAGGGAACATTGGTTTTATCGTCGATCGGCTGCTGATAGGAGCAGGACAATTCGAGTATTTTCCCGCTGTAGGTGACCGTGTTAGGCAGCACGACCTCTTTCGTATAGGGGCCAGTCGGCCAGAGCTTGTCAGCCTTGCCCGGGTTGTCGATCGTCACATCCGGCACCTGGGGAGCCAACGTCCAGTTGTTGGGTTCAAAGCGGGATTCGACTTTGAGGGGGTAGTTCAGACCTTCAAAATCGGCATCCCGATCATAATATTGTCGAAAATCTTCTGGTTTGGCCCAAGACTCTGCAAAACGAATGTCTTGTAGGGTTGTAAATCTTTTTCCTTCTTTTGAAGGATCACCGAGCACTTGAAAAACTGCACTAAAGAATAACGTAGTCCCCCGGACTACACTTTTAAAATTCTCATTTAAACCAAATTTATTAGCTAATTTATCTGCTTTCATGACAAATAAATTTTTTAATCTTTTAATCCCATCTTTGTCATAGTAGTAACAGTTTGTAACTTCTGTTGCACTACATTTAACTGTGTTTGCATCTCTTTCAGTAGTAAAATCAGAACCAATTTTCAACTCTATAAAACTTGGATCTTTGTTGCCATCTTCTTTTAGAGGCGTACATTGGACACTCGGTGAAGTATTCTTTGCATTTGAGTCAGAGCAAGTTACACCTCGCCTAACAATCCAAGATACCGTTGTATATCTGATGCTGGAGGTGGCTGCTTTACTATCTGTTTCTGTCAACAAATCATGAGTATCTTTATCGAAATACACTTTGTTTCCTCCATCGCTCCCTGGAGAAATGTTTCCTAGTGCTGCTTGTGTGTTTAAACTCGGTAAAAGCGTACAGAGTATTATTGAGATAGTTAATAAAACAAAACATTTATAACAAAGATTCGCCCTAATGACCTTCCACCTCCTTCTACACTAATTTTAGTTTATTTATTTTCTTCATATTTATAGCGTTCTTTTAAAAACATGTTCTCAGTATATCGCAATGCATAGTGTTCTTCTTGGTTATTTCCAAAATTAGTGGTCAAGGACACATCAGCATAACCATCGTACCAAACTCCTTTTTTCATCTCGAAAGAATCTGAAAAAACTGACGCATTCCAATTATCCATTACTGTTTGAGTAGTATCGTCTGCTTCAACAATCATGAACTTAAAATGAGTCCGAAAAATAGGACCACTTCTAGCATAGCGAACCAAAGAATTTTCTGGATCTGCATAGCCTCTTAAAATCACATGATTTTGTTTTAGCCACGCAATATAGTTTGGCATTTCCTGCCGAGCCTCTGAAGTTGCAAAACCATCCAACCCCATGTTCGTAACAATAGCTTCTGTAAAACTTTCAGTATCAATATTACGATAGTCCACATTCAGTTGTGCTTTGTAATATTCCCGCACATGATCAGCCCATTTATCGACATGCGCTTTATCAGCCCACGAGGAACCATATTTCGCAATAAATGATTTGTTGTTTAAATCCGCAGGCGCAGCCAGTTCATAAACAAACTCCGGCACGTCCGCAAGCTTATTCCATCGCTCGTCAGCCTCACCGCTCAGTTCACGGCCCCATGCATCTAACTTAACCGTTCCGTTATCAATCTTTGCCTGGTAAGCAGCGTCAGTGATCTGTACAGCATGCGCTCCCTCATCCCAAGTCACCTTCGATTCCAACGCCTCGCTCACAAAACGAAGAGGCACCATCGTCCGACCGTCCACCATCGCAGCTGCCGTATCAAGTTCAACCGAATGACCGTTTACCGTTGGCGCTTTGGAGCCAATTGTTAATGAAATGCTTTTACCTTGCGTTGCAATTGTGACCGTTCTCGTCGCAGCATTCCAGTCCACCTTACCGCCCAGCTTTTCACTGACAAAACGCACGGGAACCATTGTCCGGCCATTGCTGTCGACATACGGCTCCGTATCGGGAAACTTGACCTTATGACCGTTAACGATAACCGGGACCATGATTTGCCCTTCATTTTCCGTTGCCGCTTGCACCCCGTTGTATGCCAAGCTTCCGCTGGCCAGTAGTGCGACTGCCGCTGTTACGGTTGCGATTACTTTTTTCATTATCTTTTCCTCCAAGTATATTTTATTTGCTGCTTAAACCTTTGTTTCTCATCCAGTTTGATTAGTCAATGCAAACATCCTAGAGGATGTTAACTACTCCATCTCCTCGTATTTATACGTCCCTTTCTCAAACATGTTTTCGTTGGCAATTAAACCAAAGTGCTCTTCTTGATAATTAGCAAATCTGCTTCCCATATTCACACTCGCATAACCGTCATACCAAACATTCTTTTTTAATTTATATGAATCTGACCATTGTGATACTTGAGTATTATCCATAAAGGTTTGAGCGGGATCATCTGCTTGCAAGATCATAAATTTAAAATGAGTCAAGAATATGGGTCCTGTGGAACTCAAACGTACTAAAGAATTTTCAGGATCTGCATATCCTTTAGCGACGACGTGATTCGCTTTTACCCACGAGACATATTGATGTACTATCTCCGTCAACCTCGGTATGGAAGACTTACTAATTCCCATATTCGTTATAAGTGTTTCGCTAAATTTGTCCGCATCAATAGTCCTATAGTCCACATTCAATTGGGCTTGATAGTAGTTACGCACTTTGCTTGCCCAAAGATCGATGTGAGACTTGTCCGCCCAAGTTGAACCGAATTTATTCATAAATTCTTTATTTGAAAATGTGCTGTTAGTTTCCAACCCATAAACAAACTCCGGCAAGTCCGCAAGCTTATTCCACCGCTCGTCTTCCTCACCGCTCAGCTCACGGCCCCACGCATCCAACTTAACCGTTCCGTTATCAATCTTTGCCTGATAAGCAGCATCGGTAATCTGCACAGCATGCGCTCCCTCATCCCAAGTCACCTTCGATTCCAACGCCTCGCTCACAAAACGAAGAGGCACCATCGTCCGACCGTCCACCATTGCCGCTGCCGTATCGAGTTCGACTGAATTGCCGTTTACCGTTGGCGTTTTTGAGCCAATTGTTAATGAAATGTTTTTACCCTGCGTTGCGATTGTGACCGTTTTCGTCGTAGCATTCCAGTCTACCTTGCCGCCCAGCTTTTCACTTACAAAACGCACGGGAACCATTGTCCGGCCATTGCTGTCGACATACGGCTCCGTATCGGGAAACTTGACCTTATGACCGTTAACGATAACTGGGACCATGATTTGTCCTTCATTTTCCGTGGCTGCTTGCACCCCGTTAAACACCAAGCTTCCGCTTGCCAGCACGACTGCCGCGGCTATTGTTGCTATTACTTTTTTCATTATTTTCTCCTTTGTAATATTGCTACCGTACTCTCATGCCAGCTTCAATCAACAGCGAGACTCAAAATATAGTCTATTCTGGATTTTGTAGAATCGCTTGTTTCTCTGACTTTATATTCGTTTTGTTCAAGCATCTGCTTGCAGCAATAAATATCCTGCAGCAATTTCTGGATATCATCAGCAGCTGTATTTTGATCAAATTCAGTGTTCTGCATATAGCTGTCTGATCTAGAATATATAAAATCTGCGATTTCTTTCTGCTTTAAACTCTCTATGGCGATAGAAACAAAATATAGGGTTTGGCTAAACAAGCTATGATTTACTACTTTCCAGTCTTCTTCCAAGGTTTTGGCTGAAACCTGTGCTACATTTAAACCATCCTCCATGTACTGCACGAAATCCTGCATAATAGATGTCTTTATTGAACTATAACTCGTCATGTTATCATCCCCATTATTTACCCCCCACAATATACGATTAAGTCTTACGCAAGTCTTCCACTCGCCCCTTAAATTATATACGACAATCCTGTCGCAAATTCACCTTCATCAAACGCCGACCCCAAACTTTACGCCCAGAACATCCGCCATGCCCTTTCCAATATTTTACCTAAATTCTACACCGCTCATCAAGTCCTTGAAGAAAATAAAATCATTCACCAAAATTTCCAGCCCCGCTCCGTTCAAAAAGAACCCGGCCGATCGGCCCAGATCTCTTCCGCCGCGCAGCGCCCACACGAGGCCGTATACGCACGCTATCGTAACAAGCTGTTCTACACAGCAGACGTCGGCGTCGTCTCCGAGCGGTTTAGAAAAAGATATCGTGATCACGGACGACAGCAATAAACTTCAGTAAACTTAATCGTACAAAAAATGATATAATACCAAAAAAACAAAGCAGGTAAACCATATGCTAGCCGAGATCACAAGCATCGTAAACGATGTCCAAGCATTTACCCGAATTTGGGTGAATATCGATTTGAAAAAGCTTGATTTTACAATTATTGAAATCCCAGCTCCAGGAATGCCTCGTAGAGACGGGGTTGAAGCCATAACGATCATCACTTGTCCGTCAATTTTGATTCACCCGCAGAAACTTTTGTAACTTTACTTAAAAAATTCATTTATCACAATGAACAATGGAACGATGATCAGTACAATGACTCGTTGGAGTCCTGGCTCCACCCTCTTCAGCGAATTTGGCTACCCACCTATGTCAAAGTGGATACATTGGAATCATTACCTTCCGCAGCTTTTATTGATGCTTTACATCAAAATCTGGCCCGATTGCATTCCCAGCAAACACTTCAATACTCTAACTTGGCAATACCAGCGTTGTAGGATTTAATAAAGATTTGCTTTGTCAAGATGCTTTTGGTATAACCGATCAAATCTGCTTTATGTATTCATGGTGGATAGGGTATTTAATGAGAATCCTCTTGGCTTGGGATGGGCTTTTATAAAAATAAACACAAAAAAAGGAACCCAGCCAACGGGGCGTGGGTTCGGGGATTTTGGTGAATTTTTAGAGATTAAGCGATAAAGAAAACTAAAGTGTAAAGCCTTGTATATCAAGAGTTTGAGAGGTTTTATGAAAATGAAGGAATTTTATTTCAATACAACGCAGAAAGTCGAATCTCTCGTTCCCTACCAGAAATCCTACCATTTAAGTTGTACTTATTTTAATACATTATACAAGAGGCTTTAATGGCCAATTATCTAGGCTCCCCTTTTGAATTTCATGTTGAACGTCTGACAGAGCTATACTTTGAATTTTTTCTTCAACCCTCTCACCAGAGTAATCTTCAGCTCTTATCTGCAAAAGTCCATTTACATCGATTTGCATTGTAATTTTTATCGTGTCCCCAGTGTAAAGAATCGGATGGTAAAAGGCTACTTCTTTTACAGTTTCGTAAATTTCTTGATTATTGCTTTCTTTTATTTCCTGAACAAATTTCAAATTGGCTTTTGGACTTAAAACAAAAGAAATAGGGTGATCAATTTCTGATTGTGCTGGTGGATATTCTGTTCCCCTATCAATAATCGATTTAAAAGTTTTTCCATCCATTAGTCCGTAGCTATGAACAGTTTTTCTTTGGAATTTACCTTTTACATTAATACCAGCAATAATTCCCGCATAAATTGCTGCACCTCTCGCCACAGCAAGATCCTCATGTCCATCTAATGAAGGCTCTTGACCAAAAAGCCGAATTACTAGGTCGCGTATTACTGGAATTCTCGTTGACCCACCTACCATAATAACACGATCCAATTTTGACCAAGAATCAAATGCCCCATTTGTGTTACCTGTAGCTGTTACCAGAGCTCTATTAACTCGTTCTTCAATATCCGATAACCTTGGTTCTAAAACTTTTGTAATATCAGTTTTATTTAATTCAATGTATAGTGGTTCTGGAAACATACTTGAATGGGGAGCATAGACTTTTCTTGAATTCAGTTGCCCACTAAGTTGTTTTTTGGCAGATTCAACACTATCAATTAGTCCTACAAGAACATCCCACGATTCGACATCTGTAACCTGACCTGTCCATCTAAGTTCTTCTAAAGCAATAAGCAGTTTAGCAACTGTTTCTTTGTATTTAACATTCTTTTCTTTAATTTTTTTTAGCGTCACTTCAGTGAGATCTAAATCAAAATCAAAACCTCCCAGTTTACGATGCCCTTCAGTTGCAATGATTTTTATCTCTGGATTACCATTATTCCATGTTAGTTGAGCGATGGAAATATCAAATGTACCTCCACCCAAATCAAATACAGCATAATATCTATTTCCTTGTACTGGGGTAATTAAATTTTCATTTATTTTTTCATGTAAATAGTCAAGTATCGCGGCAGTAGGTTCTTCTATAAGTACTACATTTAAGTTTAATAATTTTGCTGCATCAATTGTCGCTTGTCTTTCGTTATCTCCAAAGAAAGCTGGGATTGTAACTACTACCACTTTTAGTTCAAGTTCTGGCGCTCTTTGTTGGGCATAATTTATTACAAAATTGAGTATGATAGATGATATTTGTTGAGGGGTAAAGTATTCCATTTTATTCGGTCCAGTAATCTTGTATACAGCCTCAACATCTCCCATTTTCCTTTTAACCCACCTGACAACGTTGTGAGGATCTTCCCTCCAAAGCTGCACTGCATCGTTTCCTACTACAACACTTTGGTCGTTCGAATCAAAAAAAACAACAGAAGGAGTTAAATCTTTACCAGCTGGATTAGAGAGAAGTTTAGGTTGCCAATCATCCTTTGATTTTAAAATCATAGTGGACGCAACCGAATTGGTAGTACCCAAATCAATTCCAAGTGCAATTAGTCCAGTCATTTGTTAGTCACCTCTTTTTCAGCCATTCAAGTTCTTTAAAAACTTGAACCACCATCTTCAAGGTAAACAGTTGATGCATATATCTTTCAAAATAAGGATCTAATATTTCAAGTATCTTTTCAGTATCTTTAATATTTTCCCTTTTTAAGTAATCAATAACGGTCACTCTTACTTCTTCGTCAAGATTAAAATTGACAGGTTCCAAATAAGCTTGCAAATGTAAAAATGACTCTAAAAACTTAGACTTAATTTGCTCCTCTACTCTTGAAGTAGTAGTCGCTAGTCTGTGTTTAGTATCGTTTAATGATACTTCTAAACTACTTATATGAAGCCGATATTCTTCTAAATCCCTTTTTAATTTTTCATTATTTTCTTGAAGAAACTCAAGTTGAGACTGGGAAACACCACCATTACCACTTGTTTGAGGATTGGAATTATACGGATTTATCAAAGCATTTCTAACTCTCATTTCAAGCTTCTGTACTAATTCCTTAACCATAGAAATTTCGTTAGTTTTCCTATCAATTCTTTCTAAAGTTTCCTTTAATGGTCCTACAGGCTTCTCCATCATATTCATCAAATAACTCTCAAGAGAAGCATGTTCTTTCAAATCCTTTACAGTCTCCTTCATCTCTCTAGCATCTTTTGATTCCTTAACATCTTTTGAGTCTTTATAATCTTTACTAAAATTAGTTTCTTCAATTTTAGCCTTATAAGTGGTACCCCTTCCCCTTGATGCAGCTTCATTTTCAAATAGATCTTGGTACACGTTAGGTTTGTTGAACGTCCTTACTATCCAAGGTTCTTTCGGATTAGTTGCATCTACTAAAATAACTCCTCCATTTTTTGTAATTACTTTAATTCTATCTATCTCACGATTACCGGGTGTATCAGTGAAAATACCAACATAACGATTATTAATGTTGAGTTCCCATTTGTTTCCCTGATCAATTGTATATTTAGATCTCGGATTCACTACAAAAAATTTTACAGATTCAAATAATTTATTTTTATTATTCCAAATAAAGTTTTCTATCTTGCTTGAATCACTGAAATTAGAGATAATCTCTTTGAAATCATTACTATACTCGTTGTCAATCCGCACACTTGACTGTAAAGGAACCCATTCAATGTTTTCACTTTCAAAATACGCCACTAAAACAATTTTGGGTTCAATCGGATGCCTTGCAATCGTATATAAAGACATTTATTAACCTCCTTGGACTAAACTCTGATTGAATGTATGCCTGCAATAACATACGTTTTATGTTGGTTGTAATATTCTATTACAAAAAAAGTTCTATTTTGCCTTAGTGTATTTAACCACTTCTCTCTTGCAGTCCAAAAATAGTTATCTCTATTAAAAGCAACTTCGTGCCAATATGTTTTCCATCTCAGATCTTTACAGGGAACGCCGACCTTCACTCTAGAAGTTTCCCATAATATATTATTATGAAAAAACTCTATTCTATTCTCCCAAAAAAAGGGCTTAGTTTCATCGAATCTATTGTCAGGCTCCTTTCTCTGCATATATATTTCAGTAATATTATCAGGCTCAACTAATGTTACAAAGCTATTAGTACCTTTTGGTGTATCTACTGAATTACGATGAGACAAATAATTCAGCCAATCTAATCGATCTTCTCTAGGAATTGTGGTAACGGGAACCGGCTGTGTACGGGGCGAAATAACGTGTACATTCGAACGTTGTTCCCCATTCGCTCTCATAATTTCTGCTCTGGTAACTTGAAATAAGTCCCAGACTGGAGTATTATCAACCGTAGCTGTGTTTAAGGGCAGTCTTGGTAATAGAACCCATTTTTTATTATCTAAATCCCAAGCAACTACTTCGTACTCTGTTTGAGTTGTCTCCGTTAAAGCAAGGGTCAATAAATTAGCCATATTCTACCTCTTCATTTATTTTCCATTATTGTAAGAGCAGCTACATTAAGCACACTACCAAGTATTTTTTTTGATTGAATAACTTGATTTTGTAAATTAGTATACTTTATAAAAATGTCACTTATAGCAAGGGTTATTGGAGCCCAAAAAGAATTTTCTAAATCTATAAATTTTGAATCAATTACTTGGGTTACTATTTCCAATAAGTGTTTCTCATCAAGATCGCTTAATGCACTTCTTAAAAAAAGCCACAATGTGTCTCTATAATGTCGGAGAACTGGTACTGGTTCTTGTCTATACAGCTCGCATAGATTCAAAATCCATCTAAATCTATCCGTGCTATTGAACTTAGTTATATATTTGGGCCAGAGTATTTCACGACATTTTTTTGACTTGGGGCTCAAACTAATATTATCTAAAAATTGATTTGTTGTGCTGTCCCAGTCTCCCAGCAAAATCAGCCTTGATCCTTTGAGCAACGACTCACCCTTCGCACTTCGTGATAACGCTGACCCAATTATAAATCTTTGATGAATATTTACTCCATTTTCTTCATCTTCAATTTCTAAAGAGCCCTCACTAATTGCTCCTCTTAAAAGTAATGATCTATACTTGTAATCATCAGCGTAGTACTGGTCAAATAAAAACCCGTTCGAATCAAATACATTCGAGAACAGTTCCGCACACCCATCAATTGCATTTTCTACAGTATTCCAAACTATGATAACTGAATCACTGAAAACAATAGATTGTTTCATTCCTTTTGGATCACTAGCAACAAATTTTTTTATATGATCATGGAACAATCCTAGCTTGTCTCTTGCTTTCGGTAGATCTCTTTCTATTAAATCACTTATTCCTAAGATATCAATAAATGAGGTACAACAACTTGCTTCAGATATAGACATATTACCTCCACTATTATACTACCCGTAATATTTATTCCATTATATGACGTTTTTCCACATTTCGCCACAACAAATCAATTGTTTATAATCCTCAGGCACTAGATCACTTCATACATATTGTTAGATAAAAAGTAAAAAGCACTATTGTAAATAGGAATATGAACTCGCCAAATTCCCAAATTCAGTTCTATATTATTAATTTAGGATATCTATGCTGATAGATAGTCTTATTAAATAAAACAGCCAAGCGCTCCGCTTGGCTGTTTTATTTAAACTCGAAAAGAGATGTTCTTTTCGTAAGAATTGGCGATAAATTAAAATGGGAGGAATCGGTATTGAACGTAAATGAAAACAATGATTTGAAGGCATTAATCGCAGAGTCTTTGTGTGAAAAACAAGGCAGCTACATGATAGAGGAACTGTTTCAAAAGTTCCCTTCAGCTTTTGATTTGATCGGAGCCACTGAGCAAGAACTTAGAACTGTACGAGGAATAGGAAAAGGCAAAAGCCGTCAAATTCTAGCACTGCTCAAGCTTTCAAAAGCATTTACCAAGCCCGTCCGTGACCCGTTCATTATCCGAAGCCCCCAAAATGTATTTGAGCTTCTGGCTCCTGATCTAAGCCACCTGCAACAAGAGCACTTTATATGTCTTTTTCTTAACACTAAAAAACATGTAGTAGCATCGGAAATGGTATCCAAAGGTTCCTTAAATGCTGCTATTGTCTGTCCAAGGGAGGTTTTTCGCATGGCGATCAAACGTGCAAGTGCCTCCATTATCTGCGCTCATAACCATCCAAGCGGAGATCCTTCACCTTCTCCAGAGGATATTGAGTTAACGCACAGACTTGTCGCTGCGGGCGAAATTATCGGTATTGAAGTAATCGACCATGTAGTGATCGCGGGGCATCGTTTCTACAGTTTAAGAGAAAAAGGACTGATGTAGAGCAACGCGAATCCCGCAGCTCTCCCAGCCTATCTTGATTAATTTATTCTTGCTTATCTCGAAACCATAGGAGCTTTCTCACAAAATGATATATCTCCTCTTGCTCCCACGCTGGGCGTCTTTGCATCTCATAAGTAACCTTTTCTATAAAACCAAAATTAACTTTGATCGAACCAACCTCATTTGGTTTAAATAAATCTTGTACAGTAACCTCTAAGGCTGTAGCAATTTTCTCAAGAGTATCTATAGTAGGGCTTTTTTCGCCTCGTTCAACCTGTCCAATGTAAGATGTGTTTATTGAAGCCCGCAAAGCCAACTTTTCTTGGCTTAATCCCCGATTTTGTCGCAATACTCTTATATTCTCCCCAACTACCATTGAAATTTGGCTCACTTCAATCACCTCTATGAAAACCATAGTGGTTCTCTCAGAGGCCAACAACATGATATAGTATGTAATTTTACAAGCGACTATAGGCGTTGACCAAGAGCGATACTTTAAGTATAATCGTCTTGAATCACGACGTATTTTGGAAAAAATAACATGGGGAGGAAGGGATGTACCTTAAGTCTGCGATTTCAAGCTACTATAAGCGCTAAATCATTAAAAAAATAACAAAAGAAAGGTATTGATTAGCTATGGGCTTTTTAAAATTTCTAGGTTGGCTCTGCTTCCCGTACATCATGATTTTTGTTCGATGGAAGAACGTGGGTAAGCTCAGTAAGACTGTAGGAATCATTTGGGCACTTTTGGCTCTTTTTATGACTATCGGCATCGTTACTTCTGGTAAAGATGGCGGCACAACTGAAGTAGCTTCACCTTCAGCGACTTCCTCCCAACAATTAAACAGCAAGGCCGCACCTAATTTAGAAGCGACAGCGAAAACCGACCAAGCCAAAGAGAACGCAAATGAAGATGCAAAAACTAAAGAAGACGCAGACTCCAAAGTAAAAGCTACCGAAGAAGCAGCCAAAAACCCACAATGGAACACAAGCGAAATTTACGCTGAGAAAAACGGCAATATCCCTCTAGCTGTAAAGCTTTTAAAAACAACCGATGAAGTCACTCAAAACACAACACAAGCTGCCCCAGCAGATGTCATGAAAACACCTTGGAATTATTATGGCAAAGCAATCTCGTTTAGCGGTCAAATTGGATTTGTACAAGACTATCCGCCAGGAAGCAACTTTGAAAAAAGCGGGATTTTATCGCAAATTGTGATTGGTACAGAAGACGGGACTGATGTTGATATCCTTTTAACTGTATCAAGCGGTAGCTTAAAAAATGGAGATACTGTAACTATAGCTGCAATTCCAGTCGGCATCTTTGATAACGATAATATGCAAGGAGGAAAAACGCAGGTTCTTGCAGTAGTAGCTAACAAGATCAATTAGCAGAAGGGGAATCTCCCCTTCTGCTTTCGTTCCATGCTACATCTGCCGTTCAAAATACTCCCGAATCTTGCTGTCTAAATTATCGATCCTGTCTATATCCAGTCCGAACGGCAGACAAATCGGATTAACACCCAGTTCCCGAAGTTTACGCAATCTGCTGCTAAAGATATCCATGATTTGAGCCGTGCTTTGCCTACCACTTCTAAATTCTAATTGATTTGGAAACTGCGCTCTAGCTGCCCAAATACTACCGCATCTATCAATAAACTCGATAAATCTGGTTAACGCAGTCTTCTTAACATGGCTCCTTACCCTGCTTTGGATAATTTGCTTTGCGTTCTCCAGCGTAAAATGATTGCCCTTTCCTACAATCAGGTCATAGAAATACCATAATCGCTTCTGACAAAGCTCCTCCGACAACAAAGCTTTAACTTTCTTTTGGCAATCCTTCAATTGCACTTCGAATCTTAAAATCCCCTTTGTCATTTCATAATTTTTAAATGCTTTGCCCGCATGTCGTTCCTTTGCTTGTAAAGTTTTGTATCGATTGTACCAGTGAACGGTTACATTTGTTGAATGGAGATAAGTGTTAATTTCTGAATGAAAGTATCTTTGTGTAACTTCATTTTGCAACATATAATCAGGTATATTACCTTTTTTAAACAAGAACAATAATATAGGAAGCAGGTGTTCTCCCACAAATAGATCAACCGTATATTCGATGTGCTTTACTTGCCAATCAAAAAAACTGGAACTTGGATTCCAAGTATATCCTTCAGAACATAATCAAATTTCATACCGATTTCATTGAAGTCTTTGATTCTGGTTAACCCGTAATAATTGGAACCGTCCAAATCAGCAAGGATTTCCGGGCGAAGTCGTATTTCTAACGATCTGTATGCCAGACTTTGCGCATTCTTACTTCCTGAAAACCGAAATGAGACAATCCATTCGTGACATATGCCGATTTATCGTACTTATCCTTATGTAGCTGATGCCGATTTTCTAGGCAACAATTCAACTTCTTATAGATCGTATTAAATTCTAATTTCGTCATTTCATAGCACACATATAACTTATCAATTGTCATGCTAACATCACCTAACTCTTACCCACCAGATCAAGAAAATTAGTACGCTGAGAGACTATTGTCGGTGAGGGGGATATTACATAAGCCTAATGTGGTGTTGAAATATAAATAAAAAGATACACAGACGCGCTAACATGTGTCTGTGTATCTTTTTTTGCTACTTTAGTAGATGCTCTAATTTTGCCCTATTAATTTTTAAGAAGCGTTTTTTAAATTTTGGATATACCGTTTCCCAGACTTCGACACGGATTCTACCTCTTTTTTCAGTCTCTACCTCGATAACATTTTGCTCAACCAGATAATCGATGAACCTGTCCTTGTCAAAAGTCATATCTTTGCTTGCAAATCTCGTCTCCATCCATTTCCAAAATTCCTTACCCCATAGGAAGTAAAATTCGTCGTTCTCCCATCCTTTATTCGTGTTTTCGTCAATTGGCTCATTTCCATGCGTAGTCAATTGATTCCCTGTAATATAAGTTTGCATTGCCTTTAGATAGTCACCAATTGTATTTTGTAAACTGTCAATATTTTTTACTTTATCCCAAATGCGCCTATTTTTAATGTAGCTTTGATATTCTTTTAAAAGACCAGCGGCTTCTTCGTCTTCTACCCAATCCTCCCCATCGAAAATCATCACATCGTTTGTGCCAATACGTCTAGTAGCTATTTTTAGCGCCGACCTGAGATAGAAGTATTGGGATGCTTTCATCAAATCGTATTCCGTATCCAAATACTCCGACCTAACCCAGCTTCCACTTTCAATCAAGTCATTAGTGAGATTCAGGTATACTTTTTTGTATTTTTCTTCGTGCTTGGTATAGGCAACTACTGCAACTCCTTCAAGTTCGATAAAGTTGCCGTGATCGAAATAAAGTTTATGTGTAGGATAAACAAAGAAGTTACATATACGCTGAGTCACATCTCCTTTGACCACTAGATTCCCATGTTGATCAATACAGAAATTTTCCCTCGCGTAGATTCGATTCAGCTTTTCAATGTTCTGTTCCATAGTCGTTAAATCGTCAGTAAAGGAAGCGTATCTTTCCATAAAAATATCTAACGGGTACGATTTACCTTCGCTCATTGTAAATACCTCGCTTTTTCATTTCACTTTACGTGCGCTCTATGTTCTTATCAGGTAGCATTTAACGAATAATAAACCATAATCGTCTAAACAAATATTTAAAAAAGTGAATTAATCAATGGCACTGATGCTTAAAATAAGCATTTAGACTATAAATACAACTATAAAAAAACAACAAATTCTAGCTATTGGGAACTTGGGAACGAGGGAACTTGGGAACTATTCATTCTGATAGGTAATAAAGCCTCGTATTTCTACCTGTTTCGAGACCTAGTAGAGTTTTTATTATATACCAGAATTTCCATGAAAGGAATGAACGTATGTTTGAAAATTACGATGATGTGATTTCAGTAGATGACATGTGTGAAATATTAGCCATTGGTCGTAACAAAGCATATGAGCTATTACAAACTGGGCAAATAAAATCGTTCAAATTAGGGAAAGCATATCGAATTCCTAAAATGTGCATTCAAGAGTTTGTGATAGCCAGTGCCAAAATGAAAATCGAACAGTTCTCACAAAATTAGTAATACAAAAGTCTGGTAAGCTGCGGCATTCATTGTCGCGGCTTATTTTCATTTCACGGGAAAGTGAGCGAAACCACATTGAGGCATATTGAAAAAGCACAAAAAGGAGAACGTTGTCAGACACGGCTACTTGAACTAATAAGAACACATTTAAAACTTGTCCTAGAATTCGGTGAGCCGGAAACTACAGTTGGAAGAAAAGAAGCTATTAAAAAAGAAGTGGCTCTCATACGAGACGAACGGGATAACCTGATCTCCCCCAAACGGCATAACGGACTAAATTAAAAATCACAACTGTAATAACAAAAATGTAATTGGCAGGGGTATGTTGCTCCTGCTTATTTGCATTTCAGAAACATTATACAAAGGAGAAATGAACATGCCAGTCTACAAAGATGAAAAAGTAAAAACAAATCCGTGGTACTACTCATTTGAAGTCAAAAGTCCAGACGGGAAGCGAAGAACGGAGAAAAAACGTGGATTCAGAACTAAGAGGGAAGCCGAGAAGGCCGAAATATCCGTCAAGGATGCCATTAATAAAGGAACCTACGTCCAACCTTCCAAGCTATCTCTGGGGGAATATCTCGTTAGATGGCTTGATACTCGAATTGACCTTAAAAAATCGACCAAAATCGGCTATGACAGCATTATCCGCAATCACATTATGCCTGATAAGATTAGTCAGATCTCGTTATCAGAAATTAACGCAATGACGGTTGAAGGATTCATGACGAAGGTACACGCCTCGAAATATTCCGATAGTTTTAAAAGAAACATTTTTAAAATGATTCACAAGGCATTAAAAGACGCCGAGCGCAAACAGTTGATACTGAGAAATCCCGCGGCACTGGTCACGAAACCTAAAGTTGCAAAAAAAGAAATGAAATACTGGACAGCCGAAGAAGCCAAAACATTCCTCAAAGCCATTCAACCACACAGGCTCAGAATCATATTCATGCTTGCCATTCACTGCGGCATGAGGATGGGAGAAATACGCGGTCTACGCTTGTCCGATATCGACCTAGAACGAGGAATTATTTCGGTCAGACATATTATGGACTCAGAACGGAACTTGCAGATTGGGACTAAAACAAATGCAGGGAATCGAGCTATATCCCTCTCCCCATTTGTCATCCGAGAAATTGAACAGCGAATTGCGGGGATAGCGGTAGAAAAAAATACTGCCGGAGACGAATATGAAGACCTTGGTTATTTAGTCTGTACCAAAAAAGGCAGACCATACCTAAAGAAAAACTTTCGAGATATTTGGATTAGACTTCTCAATAAAACAGGGTTAAAACCGATCCGCTTTCACGATCTAAGACACACTTGTGCGTCATTGTTATTAGGGCTAGGTATTCATCCTAAAATTGTACAAGAAAGATTAGGACATTCAAGCGTGCAAATTACCCTAGACACGTATTCGCACCTTGCACCCAATATGCAGCAAGACGCAGCCAATGCATTACAGGATTTGCTCGAATAACTGCAACAAATCAGCAATTTGGGAGCAACCCTACCAGATTCCTACCAGAACCGCCTTTTGAAGCTTATAAAAGCATACCTACGCCCCGTAAACCCTTACCCCACAAGGGTTATTTCCGCTACAACAAAAAAAGGAACCCAGCCAACGGGGCCGGGTTCAAAGTTTTTATATTAAAAAGGGGGTCTTGGTTATTATAATACCTCCTTAACATTATGGAACCATAACAGGAATATTTCATTTGTGTAACAAAAATGAAAGCGTTTCGCACAAGGCTTTGCGCCCCTGTCTGTGCGTTTGCTCATTGTCATCTGCCGCGGCAGCGCGTATAATACTTTTATTAGAATAATTCTAAATAAGGGAGGCGAGGCTGATGGCGGAGTACGATTTCCACCACTTGCATCATGTGAAGGAACAAAAGCATTCGCGCAAGGCGTTATGGGTGACGCTTGTATTGACGGCGTTTTTTACCGGGGTCGAGATTGTTGGCGGTTTGCTGTCCAATTCGCTGGCGCTGCTGTCGGATTCGGCGCATATGATTTCGGACGTGATTGCGCTCGGGCTCAGTATGGTGGCGCTGCATCTGGCGACGCGGCCGCCGAATGCGCGGTTTACGTTCGGGTTTCTGCGCTTTGAGATCATCGCTTCGTTTCTGAACGGGCTGGCGCTGGCGGTGATTGCGCTCGGGATTTTCATTGAAGGGATTCGCCGCTTGATTCATCCGGAGCGCATGGAGCTGGGCCTGATGCTGGGCATCGCTTCGCTGGGGTTCGTGGTGAACCTGGTGCTGACGCTCGTGCTGCACCGCAGCGTCGAGGAAGAGGATAATTTAAATGTGCGCAGCGCGCTGTGGCATTTTATCGGCGATTTGCTCAGCTCGGTCGGGGTGATCGTGTCGGCGGGGCTGATTTACTGGACAGGACAGTTGTGGTTCGATCCGCTGATCAGTATGGTGATCGGGGGGATTATTTTTACCGGCGGGGCCAAAATCGTGCGCGAATCGTTCCTGATGCTGATGGAATCGGTGCCGGAACGCTTTGATCTGGAGCAGATTCGCCGCGACATCGCTGCGGTGGAAGGCGTCGAGGATGTGCATGAAATGCACCTGTGGGCGATTTCCTCCGACCACTATTCGCTCTCGGCGCATGTGCTGACCGATAACCGGGTGCAGCCGTTTTGCATCATTTTGGCGATTACCGAGATGCTCAAACGCACCTACGGGATCGAGCACGCGACGATTCAAACCGAACACGTCCAGATTCATCCGCACGGCGAATACGGGCGACAGTTTATGCTCAAGCAGCAGCAGGAACCCAGTGAATCCGGCACGTATTTGCCGATGTAGCCTCTCAAGCATTCTCTATTGAAAAAAGGAGCGGTTTCCCGATGTGGTTCCTCTACGCCGTCAGCAGCGCGATTTTATTCGGCCTGACGGGCTTTTTTATGAAAATCAGCCAGATGCGCCGCGGCTCTACGCCGCATTTGCTGCTTGGGCTGTATGCGGCCGGCTCGCTTGGCTTTGCCCTCAACAGCGCGCTGGAGGGCTCGCTGCTGGCCGCGCTCCTGGATTGGCGGCTCTGGGCCGCCGGTGCCGTCATCGGCGCCGGCTCGGCGCTCGGCAATGTGGTGTTCATCAAGGCGCTGGACTACGGTCCGGCCAGCTTGACTTCACCACTGATGAATTTAAATATCTTGCTCATCATCGTCATGTCGATGGTCGTGTACGGCGAAGGGCTCAGCGCACCGGAGCTGGCCGGGGCGCTGCTGCTGGTGCTGTCGGCGGCGCTGGTCGCGATCCGCCCGAAGGAGCCGCTGAGCATCCGCGAGCGCATCTGGTTTGGGCTGGTCGCGCTGGGCGGCGTGTTGTTCTTCTTCCGCAACGGCGGGCTGAAGGTGACGGCTGAGCTCGGTCTGGCGAACACGCCGATTTTGTTCTACAGCTATGCGCTGTCCGTCGTTTGGTTCGCAGCAGCGCTGCTGCCGTGGCGAAGCGGCACGAGGCTGACCGCAGACAGTGTCAACGGCCAAGCAGCTCCCGCTGTCCTAACGCCGGTTGCTGCGGCAGCTCCCGCAGCGCTATCGCCGACGACCCCTGCGGCAATTCCGGCTCCGCCACGCCATGCCGCAGCGCCTGTAACCGCCGAAGCGACGCGCTTCAACGCCGCCCGCACCGGCTTGCGCTGGGGACTTCTGTCCGGCGCCTTCTCCTACGCCGGGCTCCAGCTATATTCGGTCGCTCTGCAGACCGGGCCGGCCACGCTGGTTGCGCCGATTTTCTCGACATACGGGCTGGTCGTAGTCGCCGGATCGGTGCTGGTGTTCAAGGAGCGGCTGAATCGTTTGCAAATACTGGCGCTTTTGCTGCTTTTTATAGGATTCATTCTGGTCAAGCTGTAAGATGCTGTTGAAACCTTCCGTATTTTTAACCAAATACGGTTCCCTCCCTTTTTCGGAAAACGTTTTCGGCATACAATTTAGAGACAAGCTGTTAGCTAACATTTTTGCACAGTTTGCACAACTTGCCGAGCAACAGCCGATAAGGAGGAATTTTCCATGACCGCCCGCGCCCTTCCCGTCTTCCCCGCCATTCTTAAGGCCAAGCTGCACCACACGCTGCCGCAGTCAATCATCTCGGACCGCGACGCTTACGAGCCGTGGTTTCAAAGCAATTACATCCAGCTCTACTGCCCGCGTGGCGACCGCGGCAGCTTTCACGTGAACTTTTACGAATACTTCGTGTGGGTTCACCCGATTCCGGCCGTGATGGCTCAGCATTTGCGGCGTGAAACGGTAGGGATCATGAGCAGCAACCCGATTGATTTTATCGTGGCGAGCATTGATCGCGGGTTTTATTTTTACACCTATGTGGACGAGTTTTACCTGCCGCTGTTTTTGTATCAAAAATTCCACTTCGTTCACGACCTGCTCATCTACGGCTACGATCTGGAGATCCGGCAGTTTGACGTGGTCGGCAAGACGGAGGCCAACCAATTCGGCACAGCCAAAATCAGCTTCGAGCAGTTCCTCGAATCCTACGACGAGTCGCACATTACCGCGGACTACCAGCGCGATATTTTCCTTTTGAGCGAGCGGCAAAGCGAGCATCGCCATTACCGTTTCGATCCGGTGCTGGTTCGCGAGCTGCTGACTGATTACATCGAGTCGCGCAATACGTCCGAGCGGCTGCGCATGTACTCCAATCCGCTTGACTGGCACTTCGGCATCGACGTGTTTAATCGCTATATTGCCGATATGGAGCTGGCCAAGGAAACCGGCGAGATCATTTCGTATTTGCCGGTGCATACCCTTTTCGAGCATAAAGCCTGCATGACGAGCCGCTTTGAATATATGAGCCGCAACGGCTTTGCCGACGCCGCCAGGCTGGAGCCGCTGACCGACAAGTACCGGCGCCACGTCCTGCACGGAGCCAACGTGCTGCGCAGTATGATTCTCAAACGTCACACAGCCAAAACCGACCCGACCGTCGATCAGCTGATCGCCAAAATCCACGGCATTGTCGCCGCCGAACGCGAAATTTTGCCGGAGGTGCTGGAAGTGCTCAAGCCGTAGTGCGCATGTGCAAAAAAAGATCGCGCCCCCGCTTCGCTTTCCTGGCGCTGCGGGCGGCAGCGATCTTTTTGTTCGCCAATAAAAGATCCGGCCGCAGCCCTTACCGCAGCCAGCCGGGCAAGCAGGCGCTACGCCTCCTCCGCGCGCCCCTCGCCGATTAGCGCAATAATCCGCTTCTTCAGCTCCACGAAGGCAGCGGAGTCCTTGACGTCCTCTGTGCCCCCGAATCCCGGCGGCACGGCAATCTCGGCGCGAATGCGCCCCGGATGCGCCTGCATCACATAGACGCGCTGCGAGAGAAAAATCGCTTCTTCAATATCGTGGGTGATGAACACGACCGTCGTTTTTTCCTTTTCCCAAATCCGCAGCAGCAGCTCCTGCATCGACGATTTCGTCTGCGGATCGAGCGCGCCGAACGGCTCATCCATCAGCAGCACCGCCGGATTGTTCGCCAGCGCGCGGGCAATCGCCACCCGCTGCTTCATGCCGCCCGAGAGCTCCTTGGGATAGGCGTTGGCAAACTTCTTGAGCCCGACCAGCTCCATGAAATGATCGGCGATGGCGCGTTTTTCAAACAGCGGCGTCCCCTTGAGCGTTAGCCCGAACTGGATGTTCTCGCGCACGCTCAGCCACGGAAACAGCGTATACGTCTGGAACACCATGCCGCGCTCGGAGCCCGGCCCGTCGATGGGCCGCCCGGCAAAACGCAGCTCTCCGGCCGTAGCCGTCTCCAGTCCGGCCAGAATCCGCAGCAGCGACGATTTGCCGCAGCCCGATGGCCCGACGAAGCTGACGAATTCATGGGCCTGCACGTGGAAGGACACGCGATCCAGCGCGCAGAACTCGCTTTTTTTCCCCTTATAAATCTTGCTGAGCCCCTCCGCCGTAATCGGACCCGCTCCTCCGGACCTACCCGGCATATCCGGTACGCCCGATGCGCCGGCTTTCCCTGCCAGCCCTCTCGACACGCCTCTCTCGCCCGCATTCGTTTGCGTTGCTTCCATTTATCTCGCTCCTTCCTGCCACGGGAAAAACCGGCGGTGACAATAAGCAAATATCCGGTCGGTCAACAGCCCCAGAAGACCAATCGCAATAATGCCGACAAAAATCAGATCCGTATTCAGAAAACGCTGCGCCTTCATGATCGCAAACCCCAGTCCGCTGCTCGCCGCTACCAGCTCGGCCACGACCAGATACGACCACGCCCAGCCGATAATCAGCCGCAGCGTATTCATCAAATCCGGCAGCAGCGCCGGAATCAGCACCTTTTCAATCGCCTGCCAGCGGCTCGCCCCCAGCGTATACGACGTTTGCAGCAAATCATTGGACACCGCGCGCGTATTGTCGGCCACCATCAGCAGCAGCTGGAAAAAGCAGCCGATGAAAATAACGAGAATTTTTGCCCACTCGCCAATGCCCGCCCACACCATGATCAGCGGAATGAACGCCGTCGCCGGCATGTAGCGGATAAATTCGGTCGGCGGCACGAGCAGCGCCTCGGCGAAGCGGAACGTCCCGGCAAGAATGCCAAGCGGAATCCCCAGCAAGCAGGCGAGCAGGAAGCCCATGCTGACCCGGAAAATACTGATGCCGACATGGTGCCAAAACACAGAGGAGCCCAGTTGCGCGATAAATTGCGTCAGCACCTGGCCCGGCGTCGGCAGAAACGTGCGGTTGACCAGCCCGCCGTAGCTAAGCGCGCTCCAGACCAGCAGCGCAGCGGCAACCACCAGCAGTACGCCCGACAAATACCCGCGACGGCTAAGCTCGCCCCGAATCGCAAACAGTTTGCCGCGGCGGCGGGCAGGTCGCGAGGCGTTGGTTTCACGGATGACTTGAT
Source organism: Paenibacillus athensensis (assembly GCF_004514475.2). GTDB lineage: Bacteria > Bacillota > Bacilli > Paenibacillales > NBRC-103111 > Paenibacillus_AL > Paenibacillus_AL athensensis. The sequence continues at coordinate 63,166 of NZ_MYFO02000006.1, forward strand.
TCATGACTTTCCTCCTGTCCCTGCGGGCGCTACTGACCGCGCTCCTTGGCGATTTCTTCAATATAACGGCTGTCGAACAGCGAATCGGTCTGCGGGATGGACGAGAGCATATCCAGCCCTTTCAGAAACTCGCCCGTTTTCTGCGCCGTATACGATAGCGACGTGAAATCCGTTCCCGGCTGAAATGCCTTCAGGTTGTCGGCCAGTTGAAAAATTTTCACGCTCTCCACGCCGGCCTTGTAATCCGCCAGCGGCGTCTCTGCCGCCTTGGCCATAATTTGCAGCGATTCCTCCGGATTCGCCTTCCAATAATCCAACGCGTCAAACCAAGCCTCGATAATATGCTTGACGTCGTCCGAACGATTGTTCACCACATCCTCGCGAAATACGAGCAGGTCGGGGATAAGCCCCGGCGTATCCTTGGACGAAAACAGCAGCTTGCCCTTGCCCTCCTGCAGCGCTTTGCTGAGAAACGGCTCCCACAGCACAGCCGCATCAAGCTTGCCGGCAATAAAGGCCGGGCCGGCATCATTGACTGTCATGTTCGTATACTTGACATCCTCTTCCTTCATGCCTGCGCGGTCCAGCCCCGTCAGCATCAGCAAATGATCGACCGTACCGAGCTCGGTCGCGACCTGCTTGCCCTTGAGCGCCGCCAAATCGGCAATGTCCGGCTTGACGACGATCCCGTCGCCGCCGTTGGAGTTGTCGTTGACCAGCACTGCTTTCAGCGGAATGCCCTTGCTCACCGGCGCAAGCGTATCGCTAAGCGTCTGGCTGTTCGCATCGACCTTGCCCGTCGACAGCGCGGCCAGCGAATCGCTATAGACCGGAAACCAGACCAGCTCGACGTTGACGTTATGCTTCTCAAAAAAGCCCTTTTCCTTGACCAGATACCAGACAAACCAGCCCGGCCACGGGCTTAAAGCCAGCTTGATCGGCTCCCCCGATGCTCCCGTTCCGGCATTTTGCCCGCTGCCCGTTGCTTCTGTCGCCGGCTTGCCCGCACAGCCGCTGAGCAGCATGGCCAATAAGGCCGCCACCGTCCATCCTATGATCCACTTTCTGTTCTTCATCGTTTCCCCGCCCTTCGCCTGATTCGCGGAAAGAAAAAAGCCCGGAAAGATATCGTGGTGATATCCTCCCGGGCTTTTATCCCTCCGTGTGCACGGTATGTCAGTAACCGTGTGTTCTCTCTCGGACCTGCCAGCAAGCGGCGCTGAACAAAAGCGACCGTCGCTGCGGAACCCTAGAAAACCAATGTTATGCTGTTGTCATACCGTTTTTCTTACACTTATCATAACGAGACGGGTCTTTCATGTCAATATATTTAACACACAAAAGTGAATATTGTCTGAAATTCAGGTTTGTGTAATAATATATAACATAAAATTCAGGAAACGGATGGTGACAGCCATGTATTCCGTACATTATTTTATCAATCTGTTAGATAACAAGACATCGACCCCATCTTCCCGCCCCGCACCTGCCGCGCTTAGCGCCGCTCATGCTTCACCCGGCAGTCTGCCAATGACAACGACAACGGCAACGCCCACAGCAGTCCCGAATCACAGGCAAGGGCTGCAAGCCGCCACTCCCGCCGAAGGCGCCCCACTCTCCGCTCCACGGACATAAGTAAGCGTCACGCCGCAGGCAACGCCGCTGCTAGAACAACAGCTCGATCTGCTTGACATCCTCCAGCCGCTGCAACGATTGCGGGGCATGGTCGCGGAAATACGCCTGATTGATTTCCTTCTCCTTGCTCATCACCAGCTTGCCGCTCGACGCAGCCGGACGCAGCCGGCAACTGAACACGACCGGGAAATAATCCTTGAGGAACTTGCCTTCGGCATGCGCGGTCAGCGCAATGATCTGGAAGCCGAGCTGCTCGGCGATAAAAAACACCGGGCTGAGCACATGATCGCTCGACGCCTTGCCGAACGGATTGTCGAGAATGACCGTGCGGTGCCTTTTCATATTCGCTTGAATATGCTGGCGCTTCTCGGCGACATAGTTGAGCAGCCCGAGGAATAACGTCATGTTCTTGCTCCATTTTTCCCCGCCGGACCAGTTGTTGGACTGCTCCCAAGAGAACGACGCCTTCGTGACGTTGTTTTCGTTGGTCACCTTGCGGCAAGCAACACGCATCGGCTTATCCTGCAGCACGATCTGCAAAAGCTGCTTCGTATCCAGCCACTTCTCCAGCTCCTTGCGCACCGTCGACTTGATCTCCAGACCGCTGTCGTCGCGGTAATGCCCCTTCTCCAGCTCGGCGAGAATCCACTCCAGATGCTTGCGCAGCCGCTCCTTCGCCTCGGCCTCCTCCCAATCGGGAATGTGGAACGAATAAATCGCCTTCCATTGCTCCTCGACCTTGACCTTCGTCTTGTTCGGAATATCCTTCAGCTCAGACGCAATCAGCTTCAAATGGCTGTGAACATGAATCAGATACTGCTCCAGCTGCTGGTTATGCGAGCGCATCGTCTCCTCGGCCACATGATTGACCCGCTCGATGCGGCTGTTCATCGTCGTCTGGAACGCTGCCACCTCGGCGTAGCCGTTTTTCTGCTCGATGCCTTGTTCAGCCATCTCCCGCAGCTTGACATCCTTCACATGCTTGCGGCAAAAATCCACGAATACCGCCTTCGCCTTGCGCACGACGGTCTCTTCGGCTTCGGCGCGCTCCCGCGCCGCCGTCAGCTTCGCCAGCGCCTGCTTGACGATCTTCATGCGGTCGTAGCGAAAATCACTGTGCGCCTCCGGCGTCAGCCGCGCCGCAGCCAGCAGCGGATTCTCGAAGCCGTGCAGCAGCTTGTATGGGCTCAGCTCCTGCAGCGCTTCCTCGATCCTCGCCAGCTGCCCCTGCGCCTGCGCCAGCATCGTCTGCAGCCCGGCCGTTTGCTCCCGCGCCTCGCGCTCCTCGTCCTGCAGCTTCTCCTCGACCGCGTGCAGCGCTTCGAGGAAGACGAGCGGCCGCTCGCCCCCATGCGTCTGGCCGTACTGCTCGACGAGCAGCTTGACCCGCGCCGCTTGCGCCCCGGCCAGCTTCTCCGCAGCCGCACACGCCGTTTTCGCGCGCCCCAGCCGCTCCTGCAGCTCCTGCAGCTCGCCCAGCAGCTCGGCCATCTGCGCTTCGCCGCTCGCCGTATAGCTGAGCGCTTCATCCAGCGCCAGATCGGCCTGCTCCTGGCGCAGCTGGCTCATCTCCTTCTCCAGCGCCGCCTTGCTGCTCGCCGCGTGCTGGCGCTCGCTTTCCAACTGCTGGCGACCCTGGGAAATCCGATGCAGCTTCAAATGCAAATCCTTGCGCTCCGTCTTTAGCCACTCCAGGCTGCGCTCGGCAGGCAGCTCGACCGCATCAGCCAGCTCGGCGTACAGCTCCTGCCCGCGCAGCGTCGCCAGCTCGACGCGCACGAACGTGCCGCGCGCCTTTGCCGCCTCGATCTCGCCCTCGACCTGCTCTAATACCCGCTGACGCAAAGCCAGCTTCGCCTGCTGCGCTTCGGCCTGTTCGCCCAGCTCCTCAGCCGACGCCTTCAGCCGGGCGACCTCCCGGCCCAGCTCCATATACGTGCGCGCCTTCTCCATCCACAGCTGCAGCTGCGCCCGCTCCTCCTTCTGCTCCTGCACCGTCGCATTCAGCAGCGCCATCGTCTGCTCGCCCTGGCGCAGCTCCCGCTTCAGCTCCTCGCAGCGGTTCTCCAGCTCGCGCACCTCGCCCTGCCGCGTACTGAGCTGGCGCTCCAGCTCCTGCGCCGTCTCCAGCGGATACAGCGTGAGAAAGCGCGTCAGCTTGCCCTGCGCCTCGGCGAGCCGTTCCAGCTCCCGCTCCTTGGCCTGGCGCGCTGCGCGACTTTCCTCGCCCTTGGCGGAAACCGCCGCCTTCCATTCGGCGAACCCGGCGCCATCCGCGTTGCCGCGCCAAATCTGCGGCTCGATCCAGATGCGGTCCGCCGCTTCCTCGCGTTCGCCCTGTCTGGCGATGCGCTCCGCCTCCTGCACCGACACAATTTGCACCGGAAACTGCAAATCCTCGGCGTATTGGCGCAGCTTGTCGGCAAGCCGCCCCACCTCCGGCTCCGTCACAATGACGGTCACCGCCCAGAACGGATACAGCTCCGCCTGCTGCGTCAGCCCAACGCTGCGCAAATATTGCAGCCCGGTCTGGAGCAGCGTGAATTGGCTGCGCCAGCGGTCCAGCAAACCGGCCGTATACACGTCGGCAAAAAACTCATGCTGCCCGCTGTAATCGTCGATATAGCGGAACGCCAGCCGCTCCTTTTGCAGCAGCGCTTCCTTGTCGGCCCGCTGCTTGCTGAGCTCGTCTTCGAAATAATCGGTGATCGAGCTCATTTTGTCGTAGACGCTGGTCAATCGGCTCCACGACGTCGGCCGATAAGCGGCCAGCTCAGCCAGCAGCGCCTGATGCTCGCCCTTCCACGCCAGCACGCCCATTTCCGCCTGCGAGCGCTGCGCGTACGCCGTCTTGAGCGCTGCTTCCGCTTGCTCCTGCTCGGCTGCATGACGTTCGCGCTCCGCGCCCAGCTCCTTGAGCTTGTGCAGCAGCTGCATATTGCTTTCGTCCAGCTTGCGCTCGCGCTCGCTCCATTCGCTCAAGCTGCTTTCCATGCTTTCGGCCGCAGGATTGGCCAGCACCGAACGGCGCAGTTGCTCGCGGTCCCGCTCGCGGGCAGCCATCGTCGACCGATACTCGATCACGCGGTTGTTCAAGCGCTCCAGCTCGCCGGCCAGCTCGCCGAGCACCGTCTTCTCCAGACCACGCCGCATCTCCAGCGCACCGAGCTGCTCCTGAAGCTGCCGCTCCTCGTCCTGCCACTGCCGCTCCTGCTGCCGGAACAAGCTGCGGATTTGCCCGCCGTTGTCGCGCCAGGCCGCCTGCAGCGCCGCTTCCTCCTCGGTGCCGCCCAGCTGCGCCAATTGGCGCTCGACGTAGTCGATCCGCTCGCCGGCCTCCCGCCACTGCCGCTTGTAATCGGCGAGCCGCAGCGAATAATAGCCGCGCTTCGTCCCGCGCACCGCCGTCTCCAGCCGCTCGACATCCTCTTCGGCCAGCGCCAGCTTCGTCTCCAGCGCGTCCTGCTCCTGCTTTTGCCGGGCAATATGCAGCGAATCGCGCCGCCGTCCCAGCTCCCGCTCGCGCAGCTCGCTGGCCGCGAGCTGCTGACGCAGCCCCCCGAGCCGCGCCTGCTCCTCGTCGCGTTGCTCGCCGGCCAGCGCCCAATACGCCTTGGCCAACGCCTGCTCGTCGGCATAAGCGCGCTGCTTGCCGTCCCACTTGGCCACAGCCTGCACATAGCGGTCCAGCTCCAGCAGAATGCCCTGATTTTCCGCGATCCGCTCCTTCAATTCCTTATATTTCTTGAAGCTTTCGCGGTGCGTCTCGAACGTATCGGCGAACTCGCCCTGACTGTAGCCGAGCAGCGCATCCTCCACTGTCGGGATGAGCAGCCGGTCGAACAGCTGGCTTGTCGTTTTGCATTCGTCAAAAAAGCTCTCGACCCCGCCCTCCGTGCTGTTCACTTTGGCAATGCGCTCCCACTCCGACGCAATAATATGATAGTCCTGCTCCAGCACCGCCTTGTATTCCTTGATCGTCGGCAGCAGCCGCGCGTTCATCCGCTTGCCGGCCATGCCCTGATAGTAATCGTAAATCTCGCCCTTGTCCGCTGCCCGCTGCCGGCCTGGCTCGCCCTTGACGAACGGAATCCGCTCAATCGCATCGGTATCCAGCGCCGGATAATCATACACATAACGGTAGGAATCCAGCCCCGTCGCCGTCATAAACAAGCTCACGCATGTCACAACATAACGGCGCGGCCGATCGTTCAAAATCCATTCAATCGCCACGTGCGCTGCACCGCTGGCCAGACTGAGCGTATCCTTCATTTTGCGTCCGGCCAAATCGGCATGCGGCAGCACCGCCTGCAGCGCCGTCTGGATAAACACGGTTTTGCCGCCGCCGTTTTCCAGCAAAATCGCCCCGTTATGTCCGTCGAAATGAAACAGCTCGTCATTATAACGTTTGTTTCCGTCCTCGTAGACGACGTTGGTGAACCGAATTTTAGATATCGCCGGCATCGCTTGGCTCCTTTCCGTCCTGTGCGTCGAACTGGTACAAAAATTCCAAAATCCCGCGATTGTATTCCAGCTCCATGAAATACCGCTGCACGACGACCTTGGCTTTCTCCGTCAAGGCGATTTCCTGATTGCCGATATCGACGGCCAACTCCTGGGCCACCAGAAAACGGCGCACCGTGTCGATAAAGCTGACCCGGCTGATCGTATTGCCGCTTTGCCGCGAAGCGGTTTCCTTGATGTCGTCCATCGCGCTCCATTTTTCGATCAAGGCCGTCCAGTTGTAGGAAAATTCCTTCTCCATCTCGCGCAGCTCCGCTTCCGGGTGCGCCCGCAGCAGCGCGATCCGCTCGTTCACCAGCTCGGTCCAGTCCTCCAGCCCGATAAAGCTGCGCGTTGGCTCCATCGTCTGATAGCTGTCATAAAAGGCGCCAACCAGCACAATGATGCACACATACATCAAATATAGGTCGGCATTGACCGCATTGGCCCGCAAATACGTGCGCTTGATCGTCTCGTTGTTGACATGAAACGGCGAAAGCCGCGTCTGCGGCATCATGTACAAGCGCTCGCCGGCAATAATCGTCACGCAATCGACCTCGCGCGCGAATTGATCGACCAAGCCGCGTACCGCATCGTCAGCCATATATCCCGTCAGCCCTTCCTTGTCGGCCGAGCCGTCTCGCGCCAGCAGCGTATAGATGCGAAAAGCGCGCATGACCGTTGCGTTCTCAAGTCCCATTGTCCGTATCTCCCCACGCAAATTGCATATTCTGAATCGTAAAACGCTCATTCGGCTGCACCGTATCCGCCAGCTCCGTCACCTGCAGCACCCGCTCGCCAAGCAGCTCGAACACCGCTTCCAGCCACGCGCTGCGCGCTTCGCCGCTTCCGCCCTCCTGCGCCCGCAGCGGACTGCGCTGGTGCAACAGCAGCCAAAAATCGTAAAATGCCCGCTCCGCCAGCAGCTTCGCATGCTCACCGCCGGCCAGCGCTTCAGCGACCTCGCGAAGCTCCACAATGCCGCGCGTCTCCAACTTGTCGAGCAATAGCGCCATCAGCAGCTTGTACGCTTTTTGCCGCACCGCCTGATAATGTTGCCCTTCGCCATCCTCGCCGATTTCCAGAAACGCGTCGTCGCGCTCCTCTCCGGCGTCCTCCAGCACATTTTGCTCCGCAAACACGGACAAAAGCGACCACGTTTTCGTCTGCTCCAGCCCCAAAAACGGCGTGATCACGCCCTTCATCGACTCCAGCGCCAGCGGCGTGCCAAAAATCAGCGAGCCGATATCCTGATCAAAATTAAACGAATCCAGCCCCGTGTAATACAACGACTCCTGCGCCGCATCAAGTGCCTGCGATTTCAACACGATGCTTTGGTGGAACAGCGCTGAATGCTCGCCGTGCACCTTTTCCAATTCACCCGAAATCCGCAAAATCAGCTCATACGGCCGATGGTCGGTTTGCCGCGCCGTCTCGGCATGGACGCGATCCTTCGTCTCCTTGACAAATTGACGCAGCTCCTCAAATTCCTCGTTTTCCATATGCAGCCGTAAATAAATGTCGTTCAGCAGCTCCTTGTAGCGGCCGAACGTTTCCTCCGACACGATATTGCGCTTGAGCTCATGCTCCAGCTTGACCATCCGCTCCTGCAGCGCCTCGACATCGATGCGCATTTCGTTGATTTGCCGCAGCGCGCCTTCAAACTCGCCCTTTTCCAGCTGCTTGCGCAGCATCAATTGATGGATCGACAGCTGAAACTCCGAATAAAACTCCTTCGTGGCAAAAATCAGCTCCAGCCCTTCGTCATCCAGCGTGTAATATTGGGTATTGGTCTTCAAATCAAAGGCATGTGCCTTCAAAATCGACACATACACCAGCTCCTGCTGGCCGGTTTCCCAGTTCATGAACGAAAATTCGCGTTTCTTGCCCGTCGCCGGACGGAACGCCTGCACGATCTGGCGCGCCACATCCTCAAAGCCCTCGTCGTCCAAATCAATGTAAATGCCGGTCGCCTTGAGCAGAAATTGACCCAGCTCCCTGACCCCGGCCTTGTTGTTGCGCAGCAGCTTTTGCTCGAAAAAATACAGCAGCGCCAGCAGCCCCAGCTCCAGCAGCTCGATCGGCCGCCCGCCCCGGTCGGTCTGGCGCTTGCGCTGTAATTCATACAGCGGATCAAATAACGCCATCTTGGACATCCGGTCACGAAAGCCGGTGACCACCTGTCCGATTTCTATGTAATCCATGCAGATTTCCTCCATACGGCGCGCAGCTCGTCCGTCGGCAGCGTTTCTTGCGGCACATACCGCTCGGCCGCCAGACATTCGCGAATGCGCCGCTGCTCCTCCGGTGTGAAATGGCTTAAAAACAGCTCGGTGGCTTCGGCATCGCCGCGCTGCGTGCTTTTGTCGTCTTCGCCAAACGGCTTGGTCAGGCATAGCCGATAGAACGGCAGCGCCAGCCGGACCGGGCGGTCGAACCATTCGCGCGCGTTCTGGTCAAGCAGCCTCCAGATGCGAAACCCCTCGCGGTCCAGATCACCGAAATAATAAAATTGATGGTTTGCCTCGGGCAAGGGCAGCTGCAGCGGCAGCAGCTCCAGACTGCGATCAATGCGGTAGCCGCCGCCGAATATCAGCGTAGCGAACGGCATCTCCGGCAGCACGGGCAGCAGCGCGTGATACGCCGTTTTATTTTCCAGAATCAGGTGTCGATGTACATCAAGGGTTAACGCCTGCGGATTGACCGCCATCATCAGCGGATCGGCCACCGGAATGATCTGCAGCTTGTCCCATAGCTGAATGCGCTTTAGCAGCTCTTTGCCTTGCTTATCCGTGATCCATTTCTCGTCGCCAACGAGCGCGAAGCTGCGCTCCGGGGCCGGGACAGGCGCGTCCGGCAGCCCGTATTGGCTCAGATAGGCATCCACTCTTTTAATATAAGGCCAATCACGCTCCCAGACGCCCGGCTCCGCAGCCAAATACGCGTCCAGCCGGATCAGCGGATGCAGATGCAGATTGGTCTGGAGAACGGCGGCTTGACGCTCCTGCTTGAGCAGGCTTTTATTCACCTTGTACCGATAGGCCAGCTGCGGCGGCTTGCTCATCCGCCCTTCGCTTTTGACCATGCCAAGCACGCCTTCGCGCTCCAGACGCACAACCTCGGCAGCAAACTGCTCGTACGTGCAGCGCTGATCGCGAACAATCGCCTCCAGGTCCGCCAAAGCCACCGTGGCCCGCTTGTACGACTGCAAATAGCTGCGAATTTGCAACTCCGGTTCCATTCGCGGTTATTCCCCGTTTCAAAATAAGATAGCTCTAGTATAGCAGAAATTTGCGGCAGGATTCGACTGGATTTGCGGGACCTCACGCCGCATTTATCGTAAAAAAATTACATTTCAATTTTATTGTGTAGTATAATTTTTACCATATAGGATAAAATATTAAGAAAGGAGCGCTGGCCATGCTAAGTAAACTTACGGTAACGAATTTTTTGTCCTTCAAAGAGAAGACCACTTTTGATTTACATGCGACAGGCTACAAGGTTTTGACGAATGCAAATATAAATAATGATGTTTTAAAGGGTTTGATGTTCGTAGGTGCCAATGCTTCCGGGAAAACGAATATCATTAAAGCTTTAAAAATGTTACTCGACTTGCTTTTCGCAGAAAAAACAGTCGACCTCGGTGGAAAGCGGTGTCTTTTCTCTGAGCAGTTTACGTTGATTCTGGAGTACGAATTTCAAATCGCTAACCAGAGGATTACTTATTATATTGAATACGATGAACTGCAAGATAGCCTGATTGAGAAATTATTTGTGGGAAGCGACTGCTTGATCAACCGGATCGGAAGCAACGCTGAATCGAAAATAACGGATACGAAAATGTATACGGACATCGATAACCATTCCTTATTTCTCAGAGAAATCTTTTTTAATACCCGATTCAGGAACCACGATTTGTTGAAGCAATGGTTTGATTTTCTGTTGAATTCGGTTTTTATGGATGGCTATAAAGAAATCATTTTTTCGCCGGGCAATGTCAGCTTGGAATTGGATGACTACTTGAAAAAACGTGGTGCAGAGGAGATCAACGATTTTTTTCAAAAGCACAACTTCCATCAGCGAATCGAATATTCGGAGAAAAGTGAAGGCCGAATGTTTAAAATCCAGAATGCAAGGAAAATCGTCTTCTTTAAACGCCAAGGAGTAGGAGAACCCATTCCGTTTGCACTGGAATCGTTGGGAAATCAAAAACTGATAGCGCTATTGCCTGTATTTTTTCATACAATCAAAAACGGCGGCATGCTCATTATCGATGAGTTCAGCAGTGGCTTGCACAATTTTCTGGAGGAATTGCTGGTCAAATACTTCATGAACCATTCCTCCAACGCCCAATTGTTTCTGGTCTCGCACTCAACGAACCTGCTTTCCAACTCGCTTCTTCGACCGGATCAGATTTACGCGGTAGACTTCAAGGGAATCGAAGGAAGTAAAGTAAAACGATTTTCCTCCGAACAACCGCGAGTAGCGCAAAATCTCGAAAAAATGTACACCAGCGGTGTTTTCGGCGGCATTCCTGATTTTAGGGATGAAGTTCATGAAAATTAATCCGGACAAAAATATCGGCAAGGTGCTGATTATTGTTGAAGGTTTGAAAACCGAGTTTTATTTACTGCGGAAGTTGTTCACGCAAATTTTTGATTATACCTACGAAAAGCTTGACCGACTGGATAAATATCAGAAGTACAACGAAAAAGAAGGCATCGAATCGTCAATTTTTGTGATCAATACAGAGAACAGTGCGATCTCCTATATTAACAACAGCAACGAATATATGAATGCATTGTTTGAACGATTGATTGAAAAATATAAATTTCCGGTAGACCGGGCGGCTATTTATTATCTGTTCGATCGGGATATCAAATCCAATACAGATGCCCATTTCATCAGCGACTTGATTGGCGCTTTAAGCAGCTCCAGAGATGTGAACGAGATGTCCATGATGCAGGGGCTGTTGCTGCTCAGCTATCCATGCATTGAGAGCTACACGGCTGCCAATTTTATCGATAGGACCATCGATCTCCACTTCGATACCGGCGAGAACCTCAAGCAATTTTTACATCAGAATCATGTGAATCAAAGCAAAATCACTCGGAGCTCTGTATTGAAAGCCGTTGAAGAAATGGAACTTGGTCTACGGGAAATCGGAGTAAGCGAATACGACATCGATGATTTTTCGCCGACTAACCGTCAAGTCTTTGAGCATCAAGAGGAATTTTATAGCAGCAACAGCAAGTTGAAATGCTTGAGTTTATTGTCTGTCATTCTGCTGGATTTGGGCATTATCGAGCTTGATAGCGATGAATAAAAGCACGTAAAAAAGCCGCTCCGCGCAGATAACCTGCAGCCGGAGCGGCTTTTCCTTCAGGCCGGCGTTACACGCCCAGCCATTTTTTAAACAGATGCTTCGTCGTGTCGGCGTTCATCGCCGCAATTGACGTCGTGAGCGGAATGCCTTTCGGGCAGGAGCGCACACAGTTCTGCGAGTTGCCGCAGCCTTCAATGCCGCCGTCGCTCATCAGCGCTTCAAGGCGCTCTTCGCGGTTCATCTCACCCGTCGGATGGGCGTTGAACAGGCGCACCTGAGAGACAGCCGCCGGGCCGATAAAGTCCGTTTTGTCATTGACGTTCGGACAAGATTCGAGGCAGACGCCGCAGGTCATGCACTTGGACAGCTCGTACGCCCATTGGCGCTTCGATTCGGCCATCCGCGGTCCTGGACCGAGATCGTACGTGCCGTCAATCGGAATCCACGCTTTGACCTTCTTCAGCGCATTGAACATCCGGCCGCGGTCGATCACGAGGTCGCGCATAACCGGGAACGTCTTCATTGGGGCAACGCGGATCGGCTGCTCCAGCTTGTCGACGAGCGCCGAGCACGCTTGGCGCGGCTTGCCGTTGATGACCATTGAGCAAGCGCCGCACACTTCCTCCAGACAGTTCGATTCCCAGCATACCGGGGTCGTCTTTTGTCCATTGGCGTTAAGCGGATTGCGCTGCACCTCCATCAAGGCGCTGATCACGTTCATGTTCGGGCGGTAAGGAACCTCGAACTCCTCCGTATACGGCTTCGAATCCGGGCTTTCCTGACGAGTCACGATAAACTTGACTGTAGACTTGGATGCGGTCGTTTCAGCCATGATTAATGTCCTCCCTTCTTCTTATCCGTGGAGTAGTCGCGTTTGCGCGGCGGAATCAATGAAACGTCGACGTCCTGATACGAGATTTGCGGGCCATCCGGCGTCCATTTGGCCATTGTCGTTTTCAGGAATTTGTCGTCGTCGCGTTCAGGGAAGTCCGGCTTGTAGTGAGCGCCGCGGCTTTCGTCGCGCAGCAGCGCGCCAAGCGTCATCGCTTCGGCCAGCTCGAACATGTTCCACAGCTGGCGGGTGAACGCCACGCCTTGGTTGTTCCAGCGAGAAGCGTCGTTGACGTTGATTTTCGTATAACGCTCTTTCAGTTCCTTGATTTTGTTGATCGTATCCTGCAGCTTGCTGTTGTAACGGACAACCGTCATGTTGTTGTTCATCCAGTCGCCCAGCTCCTTGTGGAGCACGTAGGCGTTTTCGGTGCCGTCCATTTTCAGCAGGCTTTCGTAACGCTCTTGATGACGTTTTTGCTCGCGATCGTATACGGTGGACGATACGTCTTCAGCGTGCTTATCCAAGCCGCGGATGTATTCCACCGCTTTCGGGCCGGACACCATGCCGTCAAAAATCGCCGACACGAGCGAGTTCGCGCCCAGACGGTTCGCGCCGTGATGCTGGTATTCACATTCACCGGCTGCAAACAGACCCGGAACATTCGTCATCATATTGTAATCGACCCACATGCCGCCCATCGAATAGTGAACGGCCGGGAAAATCTTCATCGGAATCTTGCGCGGGTCGTCGCCCATGAACTTCTCGTAAATCTCGATGATGCCGCCGAGCTTGACGTCCAGCTCCTTAGGATCCTTGTGCGACAGGTCGAGATACACCATGTTTTCGCCGTTGATGCCCAGCTTCTGGTCGACGCAGACGCTGAAAATTTCCCGCGTCGCGATGTCGCGCGGCACAAGGTTGCCGTAGGCCGGGTATTTTTCCTCAAGGAAGTACCACGGTTTGCCGTCCTTGTACGTCCAGACGCGTCCGCCTTCGCCGCGCGCCGATTCGGACATCAGGCGCAGCTTGTCGTCGCCCGGAATGGCCGTCGGGTGAATCTGGATCATCTCGCCGTTGGCGTAATAAACGCCTTGCTGGTACACCGCGCTTGCCGCCGTACCTGTATTGATCACCGAGTTGGTCGTTTTGCCAAAAATAATGCCAGGACCGCCTGTAGCCAAAATAACGGCATCAGCCGGGAACGTCTTGATCTCCATGCTGCGCAGATCCTGTCCTGCGATGCCGCGGCAGACGCCTTCATCGTCGAGGACTGCACCCAGAAACTCCCAATGCTCGAACTTCGTGACCAGACCCGCGGTTTCCCAGCGGCGCACTTGCTCGTCGAGCGCGTAAAGCAGCTGCTGGCCGGTTGTCGCGCCGGCAAACGCCGTGCGGTGATGCTTCGTACCGCCGAAACGACGGAAGTCGAGCAAACCCTCCGGCGTCCGGTTGAACATCACGCCCATCCGGTCCATCAGGTGAATAATCCCCGGAGCCGCTTCGCAAAGCGCCTTGACCGGAGGCTGGTTGGCGAGAAAGTCGCCGCCATAAACGGTATCGTCAAAATGCTCCCACGGGGAGTCGCCTTCGCCCTTCGTATTTACCGCACCGTTGATGCCGCCTTGGGCGCAAACGGAGTGGGAACGCTTCACGGGAACCAGAGAGAACAATTGCACGTGAACTCCGGCTTCCGCTGCTTTGATGGTTGCCATCAGGCCGGCCAGACCGCCGCCTACGACAATAATTTTCGAATTCGCCATGTTAGTTCACTCTCCCTTAATGTCCCGCTTGCGCTGCTGCCGGCAGCTGCTCGAATTCAGTGCCCGTAAACGATACGAGCGACATGATGAACATAACCGCCATCACGACAAAAACGCCCATCCAGATGTACGTCGAAATTCGCTGCGCGCGCGGTCCGACCGTAATGCCCCAGCTGACCAGGAACGACCACATGCCGTTACTGAAGTGGAACACGGCCGATACGATCCCGATCACATAAATCGTGAAAAGCACCGGATTGGTCGCAATGTCGTGCATCGTCATGCCCAGCTCGCTGTGCTCCACATTGCCGAAGGCCACCTGCAGGCGCGTTTCGAAGAAATGCCAAGCAACGAACAAAAAGGTAATAACGCCCGTGACCCGCTGCAAAAAGAACATCCGGTTACGGAAATAGCCGTAATTCGACACGTTGTTGCGCGCCTGATAGGCGACATAAAGGCCGTAAACGGCATGGTAAAGAAGCGGAAGCCAAATGCCGAAGATTTCCATAAACAGCACCAGCGGCAACCCGTTCAGCCAGTTGATTTGATCCACGAAAGCGGCGTGGCCCTTGACGGCTTCATAGTTGGTGAGCAAATGCTCGATCAAAAAGAAACCGACCGGGATGACCCCCAGCAAAGAGTGGATCTTGCGAAAATAATACGAATTTCCGGTCATTGAAGCAATTCCCCCCTAAATTGTAACATCCGACATCGTCAGACAAGCCACCTATCATTGTACTCCCGCTCAAAAGGAGCGTCAACCCAGAATCATCCACGCCTATTGTGCCATCCTGCAAGCGGTTTATACGGCGAATGGACAAATATGTGAACAAGAAGTGACATGTACATCGTACCTCTTTCTCGCTTATAATGGAAGTGCTGTTTTTTTATAAACGCTTATAACCAATATGCATATAAAAAGGAGTTGCCGTCATGGAACTGTTTGACGTGTTTGCCGTTGTAGTCGAGCAGGCCAGTCTGAACAAAGCCTCGCAGGTGCTGAACCTGTCGCAGCCGGCGCTGTCGCGCAAAATCATGAAGCTCGAAGAGGAGCTGGGCGTCGAGTTGTTCGTTCGCAAGGGCAAGCGGCTCGCGCTGACCAAAGCCGGCCAGCTGTGCTATGAGCACGCGCTGGAGCTGCGCCATCTGGATCGCAAGTTCAAGATGGCTCTGGTCGCCTATAAAGCGGCAGGCAAAATCGGCTCGATCCGGCTTGGCGCAAGCCTGACCACGCTGCAGGCGACGCTGCCGGACCTGATCACCTTCTATCTCGGCGAATTTCCGCTCACCGAGATCAAGCTGCTGACCGGCAAAACACATGAAGTCGTTACGATGGTGAAGGAAAACAAAGTTGACGTCGGCGTGGTCGCTTCGACGATCAAGGTGTCCGGCCTGCGCTGCGAGCCGCTGTTCGACGATCATCTTTGCCTTGTGCTGCCGCTCGGGCATCCTTGCATCGACCGCGCAGCTTTGGATGTGAAGGATTTGCATGAGCTGCCGATGATTTTATTTTCCAAAGGCACGTGGTACCGCGTCCTGATGGACGAGCTGTTTCAGCGGTATGCGGTAGCGCCGGAGGTGCAAATGGAGATCGATTCGTTCGAAGCGATCATCCGGCTCGTCTCGACGTGCAAGACGGCCACGCTGCTGCCGAAATCGTATTTGCGCGACGACTTGATCCGCAACAACGAGCTGGTGCTGCGCAATCTGCCGGAGCTGGAGCAGACGACGCGCACCACATCGCTCCTGTTTGCGGAAGACGCCGCACGTGAGCCGGCCGTGCGGCAATTCGTCGACAAGTCGCTGGCGTACTTCAACAAGTAGCGGCGCGGCAGCTTCGATAGCCAAAAACCCCGACGCCTGAGGTGCCGGGGTTTTGCTGCTTCTATGAAGCCTGTACGTCTTCTTGCTGTCAGGCATGTCCGTCCGGCTCCGCTTCGCCCGGCTTGAGCTCCAGCCCGAGCTTGCGGGCAACCCACGCCGTTGAGCTCGCCTGAAACACAATAGTCAGCAGCACCGCCATGAAGGTTACGCTGGCGATGATATCGCTGTGCGGTACGCCCAGACCCGCAGCAAGCCCCGACAACGCCGCCGGGATTACGCCGGTTTCGCGCACCCAGAACATAAAGACAATTTCGTTCCACGTCCACTTGGCGCGGCGGTCGGGCAAGGTGCAAATCAGCACCGTCAGCGGCCGGGCAACGAACATAAACACCACGATGATGCCAAGGCTCGCCCAGCCGTATTTCCACAAAGCGGCGAAATCGACCTGACTGCCCAGCAGAATGAAAATCAGCATTCGCATGATGACAGTAATATTTTCGGAAAAATGGCTCATCTCATGCAGCTTGTCCTGCATATCAAGCTTGAACGTCCCCGCGTTGCCCCAGATCAGTCCGGCCGTAAATGTGGCCATAAAGCCGCTCACATGCAGCCACTCTCCGGCCAGATACGCGCCAAGCGCTGTGACGATCATCGCGATCGTTGCATAATCGCGCAGGAAGCCAAGCTTCAGATGCGCCGTAATATACGTCAGCACCAAACCAATCACACAGCCGACCGCCAGACCTCCCAGCGCCGTTTCGGCAAACCGGACGATGCCCGCGCCAATGGTGATATGCTCCGTGCCAAGCACTGCAGCAAGCAGCGAGAACGTCAGAATCGAGCCGGTCGCATCGTTGAACGCCGACTCGCTTTCCACGGTTTCCCGCACCTTGGTGCGAATGCGCACCTGCTTGAATACGGGAATGAGCGTCGCCGGATCGGTCGAGCAGATGATCGCCCCCAGCAGCAGCGCCAGCAGCCACGGCAAGCCAAGCAGCCAATGGGCGATGACGGCCACAATCGCGCAGGTGACCAGAACGCCGGGCACGCTGAGCAATGCGATCGTGACCCAGACGCGGCGCAAGCCGGATAAGCGGATGTTCCGTCCCCCGTCGAACAAGATCAGCGCAGAGCCCATGATCAGAATGAACTGGTTCGTAAACGACGTGCTCGTCTCGCTCACCCAATGAAAGCCGCGTCCGACGACGATGCCGGCGATCATGAACAAGGCGACATCCGGCAGCTTCAGCCAGCTCGCCAGCTTGCCCGAGAACATCCCGACGCCAAAAATCAAGATCAGCAGCAGCAGCACCTGATCAACGTGCAGGGAAACCGCATTCTCCATCAGCCGATCACTTCGCTTTCAAACTGTTCGATCTGATCGTTCGTGCCAATAATCACCATCACGTCCTTCTCATTGACCACGTCGGTCGCCATCGGCGCAATAATGACGCCGCTTTGTTTATTGATCGCCACGACGCTGCAGCCGTACTTGGCCCGGGGGTCCAAATCCTTGATTGATTTGCCGCACAAACGCCGCGGCACCGACAGCTCGGCAATCGTATAGTCCTTGGATAACTCGATGTAATCGAGCAGATTCGGCGAATTGAGCTGGTGCGCCACGCGGATGCCCATGTCTCGCTCCGGGAAGATAACGCGGTCGGCGCCAATCTTGGTCAGCACCTTGCCGTGCAGCTCGGACAGCGCCTTGGCCACCACCTGCTTGACGCCAAGATCCTTGAGCAGAATCGCTGTCAAAATGCTTGCTTGGATATCGTCGCCAATCGCCACCACAGCGCAGTCAAAGTTGCGGATGCCGAGCGACTTGAGCACTTCCTCATCGGTTGAGTCGGCGACAACGGTATGCGTCAGCACCGCGCTCATTTCATCCACCTTTTCTTCATCTCTGTCGATGCCGAGCACCTCATGGCCGAGCTTGATCAATTCTTTGGACAAGCTGGAGCCGAAGCGGCCGAGCCCGATGACTGCGTACTGACTTTTCATGCCTGATATCCCCTATCCAATCGTAATTTTGCCTTCCGGGTAGCGGTAAAGCTCCTTCTCCGGCTTTGGCTGTAAGGCGTAAGCGAGCGTAATCGGCCCGAGGCGGCCGGCAAACATCATAACGCTAATCATGATTTTGCCAAACACCGTCAGCGCGGGCGTCAGCCCCATCGACAAGCCGACTGTGCCAAACGCCGAGGTCACCTCAAACAAGATTTTCAAAAATTGCGCATCCTCGGTCGTTGACAGCAGCATCGACACGAAGATCACAAGAAACAAGGCGATCATAACAAGTGTAATCGCTTTGAGAATACGATTTTGCGCCAGGCGGAAGCGGAAAATGACGATATCCTCTTTGCCGCGGATCATCGCAATCATCGCGCCGATTAGAATGGTAAACGTCGTCGTCTTGATCCCGCCGCCGGTCGAGCCCGGCGAGGCGCCGATAAACATCAGCACGATGATGAAAAATTGCGAGGCCTGTCGCAACGAGCCGATGTCCACCGTATTCGGCCCGGCCGTACGCGGCGCGATTGACTGGAAGAACGACGCCAGCACCTTGCCGCCGAGATGAAGCGGCCCTAGCGTTTTGGTATTTGTATATTCGAAGACAAAAATAACGATCGCCCCGAATACAATAAGGAAGGCGGTCATGCTAAGCACGACCTTGGAATGCAGCGACAGCTTGCGGGTTCGTTTGAACTCCAGCAAATCGGAAATGACGATAAAGCCGATGCCGCCGCATACAACGAGGCTCATCGCCGTTACGTTCATTACAAAATCGTTCGCGTAGCTCGTAAATGAACTGAACGGGCCGGTAATCGGGCCGAACAAGTCGAAGCCGGCATTATTAAACATCGAGATCGAATGCCAGACACCGTAATAAAGCGCCTTCGGAAAATCGAGATCAAAGCTCAGCCGCGCCGTAAACAGCACCGCGCCAATCGCTTCAATGCCTAGCGAGTACAGCAGCACCTTGCGGATTAGCCGCACAATCCCTTCCATGCTGCCCTGATTCAGCGCCTCCTGCAGAATGAGCCGTTCCTTCAGCGTTATTTTCTTTCGCAACACGAACGCAATCAGTGTCGACATGGTCATGAAGCCGAGACCGCCCAGCTGAATGAGCAAAATAATCACCACTTGACCAAACGTCGTAAAGCTGGTGCCAGTGTCAACGACAACCAGACCGGTCACGCAAGTCGCCGAGGTTGCAGTGAACAAAGCGTCAATAAACGGCAGCGTGCCGCTCCCGGTCGTCGCGATGGGCAGCATAAGCAGCAAAGTTCCGCATAGAATGATGCCGGCAAAGCCCAGAACCAGAATTTGCGGAGGCATCAGCCGCAGCAGCGGATTTTTAATTTTTTTCATAAGTCCCCCTGTACACACAAAAAAGACACTGGAAATCCAATGCCTTGAACGGTTATGGTTCCTGACGCAAAGCCTACGAGGTTAGCTGACGGATTCGGATGCGTGGATCACCCTATTTGCAGCCCGGCTGCAAAATTCACCCCAATTTCATGGTTCCCCCGTTTTCGTAAAGAAATTCGGCTTTTTATTCAATTGATATGAATTATATCGCTGTTTCCGCTTTAAAGACAAAGTCATTTTCGGCGGATTTGGGCGTATTTTCCGAGCATGGGACACGGTTTGATAAGCTGGACAGGAACTTCTGCTGCAAAATCTCGCATTTACCCTCATTTGCGAGCGCTTTGAAGGCAATTGGCATTCTTTTTGATCTATGTTAAGTTAAGGGTAACCGATTTTCCAATTTGCTGCTGAAGGAGCTGCTTTGTTGAACGTGCGATGGAATCGCTTTTTGGTGCTGCTGGCCGCGATTGGCCTTGTGCTTTATTTTGGCGTGAATGCGCTCTATCATCAGCGGGCGGACCTGGAGCCACCGACCGAGGACCCTTCGATTACGAAGCAGGATGCTGCGAAAGCGGCAGCCGATTTTGTGCGCGAACGCTTTGATACGGGAGAGCCGCGAACGTTTGTTTATTATCAGACGGAAAAAACGCGCAGCGGTTACCTGCAAAAAACGCACCTGCTCAGCGCCTACAATCAAGCTTACGGCGAGCGTGTTCCGCTCGATTATTACGAAGTGGAGCTTTCGACACCGCTTGAGCAAGCGCATTATTTTGTCAAAGTGAACTACCATACCGGCGACATTGTCGGCTGGTCTACCCGGGCCGGCGGCAACGGGCCCGTCCGCTTGCCAGACGGTCAAACGGAGCGCCAAGCCGGCGAAGCGCTGGTCGCGCAAGGCTGGGACCCGGAGGACTTCAAGCTGCAGCCGGCCGATACCCAAACCCCGGGGCAGCTGGTTTATGAAAAAACGAGCGGAACGATCGGCGAAGCCAAGCTGCAAATCCGCCTATCGTTTACAGAAAACGGCGAGCTGTCCGTCTACGAGCCCGGCTTTTCGATCCCCGAAACGGAGAAACAGTGGCTGGAACGTCAGGACAAATCGGCTTCGATCATGACCTGGATCAGCACCGGCTTCAGCGTACTGTTGGCCATCGGCGGCGTCATTGCCGCCATTATCGCGCGCAAGCGGATGAATTTTCGCAAGGGGCTTTTGCTCACCGTCCTCTTTACGACGATATATATCGTCAACAACCTGAACATGTACCCTTCCTTTAAAGCGATGATCGGAACCGACACCTATCCGGGCGCAGCCATCTTCGGCATGGTGTTCGTCAATTTCGCGACGCTGCTGATGGCGCTGTGGGTGTATATCTCGTTGGCCGCAGGCCACCAGCTCTGGGAGCAGGCCGGGTTGACCCGGCTGTCTTGGCCAGGATGGCGCGAGCCCGGCTTTGGCCGCAGCGTGCTGAGCGGTATGGGGCGCGGCTATTTGCTGGCGATTTTCCTGCTTGGCGTTCAGCAAGCCCTGTTCTATACGGGCGAAACCGCCTTCGGCGTCTGGTCGGTCAATGATGCGAGCAATTCGCTGCTCAACCTGCTCGTCCCCGGCCTGTTCCCGCTGATGGCGTGGGCAGCGGCGATTTCCGAGGAAGCGGCCTACCGGGTGTTCGGCATTGCCTGGTTTAAAAAGCTGCTGCGCTTCGATTTCATCGCCGTGCTTGTGCCCAGCGTCTTTTGGGCGGCCAGTCACACGCTATATCCGATCTATCCGGTGTACACCCGGCTGATCGAGGTAACGGTCATCGGCGTCATTCTTGGCTATGCCTATTTGAAATACGGCTTTATGACAACGCTGTTCGCCCATGCCTGCATGGACAGCATTCTGATGGGATTGTCGCTGCTCGGGATAGGTGATGCCGGACATGTCGTGCTCGGCGCCTTCTACGTGCTGCTGCCGGCGCTGATTGCGCTGGCGCTGGCTTGGCTGCACAAGCGGCGCGGCAACAGCAGCAGCGCGGTCGAAACGCCGGCTTGACGGCGCTGCGCAGCGGAATGCTGCAGCCGCAGGCCAAAAAGGGATGAAGCAGATACGCTCTGCATTCATCCCTTTTTTTGCGGCTGGGCCGGCAGCGCTGCTGCGGTCGCCGGTCCTGGCGGCACGCTCGCGGAAGCGCCAGCCGGTTCCTGAGGCAGCTTATCTGTCCCCGCTCGCAGCCCGCTCCCGCACCGACAAGCCCTGCCTCTGCCCCGCAGCCCGCTCCGCCGCTCTGCCTCGCCCGCATTCGTCCGCGCGCCGGCATCCGCCCGCTTCGCCTTCCGCCGCAGCGCTCACTCCGCTCCCGTCGCCGCAGCTTCGCCGGCCCCGTCCGGCTCCACCGGCGTCCGGTCCGGCTCCGGCTCCGCCTCGGCGTCGCCGCGCAGCGCGCGCAAAATCTCGCCGGCCAGCTTCGCCCCGATGCCCAACTCCTTGAAATCGTCAACCGACGCTTCCTTGATTTTGCGCACCGAGCCGAAATGCTTGAGCAGCGCCTTGCGCCGCTTCTCGCCAATGCCGGGAATCGCGTCCAGCTGCGACACGACCATCGACTTGGCGCGCGTCTCGCGGTGGAACGTGATCGCAAAGCGATGTACCTCGTCCTGAATGCGCTGCAGCAGGTAGAACTCCTGGCTGTCGCGCGGCAGCGGCACGACCTCCGGCGGATCGCCGGACATCAGCTGCGCCGTGCGGTGCTTGGCATCCTTGACGAGACCGCACACCGGCGTGTACAAGCCAAGCTCGTTCTCCAGCACGTCAATTGCCGCCGAGATTTGCCCCTTGCCGCCGTCGACAACGATCAAATCCGGCATCGGCAGCTGTTCCTTGAGCACCCGCTCGTAGCGGCGGCGGATCACCTCGCGCATCGTTTCGTAATCGTCAGGCCCCTGCACCGTCTTCACCTTGTACTTGCGGTATTCCTTGCGGTCCGGCTTGCCGTCGACGAACACAACCATCGCCGACACCGGATTCGTGCCTTGAATGTTCGAGTTATCGAACGCTTCAATCCGGCGAATCGTTCCGGTGCCAAGCAGCTGCCCGAGATTCTCCACGGCCTTGACCGAACGGGCCGCATCCCGCTCCAGCATACGGAACTTCTCGTCCAGCGCCATGCGCGCATTATCCCGCGCCATATCGACCATTTGCTTCTTCAAGCCGCGCTGCGGCACGTATACCTTCACCTTCAGCCACGACTCCAACGCCTCGCGGACGTCCTTCTCCTCCGGCGCCAGCGCAGCCGCCGACTCGCCTTGCTCCCCGTTTGCGCCCTGCTCCGCCCGCACCGCTTCAGCCGCAGGCAGCGGCGGCAAAAAAATCTCCTTGGGCAGCGCCGGATTGTCGCTGTACATCTGCGTCACATACGAAATAAAATCATCGTACTCCTCGCCGTAATACGGGAACAGCGATACATGCCGCTCGATCAGCTTGCCCTGACGCATATATTGAATGTGTACGGCCATCCAGCCCTTGTCCACGGTATATCCGAACACATCGCGGTCCACCGCATCCACCGTCGTAATTTTCTGCTTCTCCATCACGGCGTCGATGCTCATAATCTGGTCGCGCAGCTCCTTGGCCCGCTCGAAATTCAGCTCCTCCGACGCCGCCAGCATCTTGTCGGTCAGCTCTTTCTTGATCTCCTCGTGCCCGCCGTTCAGAAAACGCGCGATCTGCTGCACCAGCTTGTCGTTCGTCTCCGCCGGCACCTCCTGCACGCACGGCGCGAGACATTGCCCCATATGATAATACAAGCACACCTTGTCGGGCAGGGTTTTGCACTTGCGCAGCGGATACAGCCGGTCAAGCAGCTTTTTCGTCTCCTGCGCGGCGTACGCGTTCGGGTACGGACCGAAATATTTCCCCTTGTCCTTGTACACCCGGCGCGTCACTTCCAGCCGCGGATGCTCATCGTGCGTAATTTTGATATAAGGAAATGTCTTGTCGTCCTTGAGCAGCACATTGAACCGCGGGTGATGCTGCTTGATCAGATTGCACTCCAGAATGAGCGCCTCCATATTGCTGGAGGTGATAATATATTCAAAATCGCGGATCTCGCTGACGAGCCGCTGCGTTTTTGCATCGTGACTGCCGGTAAAATAGGAACGGACCCGATTTTTCAGCACCTTGGCCTTGCCGACGTAGATGATCGTGCCCTCGCGATTTTTCATCAAATAGCAACCGGGCTTGTCCGGCAGCAGCGCCAGCTTGCCGCGGATCGTCTCCAGACTGCGTTCCTTCGCCTCGCGTTCTTCCTCTCCACTCATGCTCCGCTCTCCTTTCCCGTGAAAAAAATCCCCTTGCCCCGTCTGCCAGAACGTCAACCGCTGACGGGGCTCCCGCTCCTTGACGATTCGGCAGCCGCCTCTTCGCCAAGCCTGCGGAGCAAACGAAAAAACCCTTTCTCAGCATAGCAGAAAAAGGGCTTTTTCTCACGACTTTTCTGACGTGAACGGTGAAGCTTAGTAGCGGCTAAGAACGCCTTTCAGCGCATCCTTCGATTGGAAACCAACCACCTTATCCACCGGCTGGCCGTCCTTGAACACGATCAGCGTCGGAATGCTCATTACGCCGAAGCGGGCAGCGGATTCCGGATTGTCGTCCACATTGACCTTCGCGATTTTCACGTCGGCCATTTCAGTCGCCAGCTCTTCCAGAACAGGCGCAATCATTTTGCAAGGACCGCACCAAGGCGCCCAGAAATCAACGAGAACCTTGCCGGAACCCTCAACCTCTGTGTTAAAATTTTGGTCGGAAACATTTACAATTGCCATTGGAAGTTCCTCCTTCATAGAGTGTAAAATATAGCATCAAGTAGGATTGTAGCTACTGATGTTGTCAACATGTAAAGTATACCACATCGCTTGCCCATTTCAACCGAACCGGCGGCTAGTGAATCGCTGGGTTATCGTCCATTCGCGGCGCAGCGGCTGCAGGCGCTTGCTGCTCACCGCCATTGCGATCCTGCTGAATGTAGATGATCCGGTCCTTCAGATTGGCCTGGATCAGCTCCAGCATTTCCATCTGCTTGTTGATTTGCTGCAGCCGCTCCTCGTAGATCGGCAGCAGATCGTCGCACATCGCTTCCGGGTGCTTCATCACGCAATTGAGGAAACCTTCAATCTGCTCGGTGGTAAAACCAAGGCTCAAATAAAACTGGATCGTCTTGACCCGGTCCACCGTCATCCGGTTGAAATTGCGGTAGCCGTTCTCGCCGCGTTCAGTGGCGATCAGGCCTTTTTGCTCGTAATACCGCAGCGACCGAACGCTCGCTCCGGTTAACTTCGACAGCTCGCTGATCCGCATGGCGTTCACCTTTTCCCTTGATCAAGTGGATGTTCTTATTGTAAACCATGACACTAATGTCATAGTCAAGCGCTATTTTGCCCGTTTTTGTCCGCCAGCCACAACACATTGTTTGCACAATTGTCACTTTCATCGGCTTTACAACTTTCCTGCAAGTTGGGTATACTAATCCTATGTTAAAGACGGACATTGGGGGTACACAAAAATGAGCGATCCTAAGCATCCTGAGCTTCACGTGAACGAAGAGCCAAGAAACGACTTTATGGATACGGCCATCGGCTTCGGCGCCTTTTTCGGCATCCTGCTCGTCATGGGCATTATCGCCACAGTGATCAAGCTGGTTCAAGGCTAATTTCCGCTATACAGACGAAAGACCTCCCGATTCGGGGGGTCTTTTTGCGTGGCTGACCGTCTGGTCCGCGAGCCGAGAGGCCCGTCCGACGTTACTCCGCGCGTTTGTTCGTGCCATTGACGACAACCACATCGACGTAATGCCGAATGCGGTCCATAATGCGCTGGCCTTTATACACCTCGTCGCCGTCCTTGCTCGTGAAGCTGAAATGCTTTTCCAGACCGGACAGCTCATAATTCGAGGTAAAAAACGTCGGCTTGCGGTTCATCCGGTGATTGAGAATCGCTCCGATCACATGATCGCGCAGCCACGGATTCAAATTCTCCGCCCCGATGTCGTCAAACACGAGCAAATCCGTTTCCTTGAGCAGCTCGATCGTTTCCTTGAGCTTGTACGGCTCCTGGAACATCCCCTTCAAATCCTCGGCAAAATCCGGCATGTACACAATCGCCCCGGTCAATCCATGCTTGGCAAGCTGGTACAGCATATAACACATCAGGAACGTCTTGCCTGTGCCGAAACGTCCGGTCAAATACAGGCCGCGCGTCTGCAAGCCCTCTTCGATCGTGCGGGTCACATAAGCGCTGATTTGATCGACGGCAATAGCTCTCTCCAGATCTTTGTCAAAAATATCTTCAAACGAATAGCTTTGACTGACCATCCGCGGATCGACATGAAAGGTGCGAATCCGGCTGCTGATCGCGTCCTGCACCTGCTTGGCCGTAAACTTCTTGCAAGACACCTTCTCCTCGTGAATGTACGTCCGCTCGCCGGTCGTCTCTGCCGTCAGCATCGTATAGTGGCCGGTCATATCGTTCGGACAGCGCTCAAGCCCCGGGCAATTCGAACAAGTGTGGTATTCCGTGACGTATTGGTACAGCTTGTTCATATTGATTTTGATCGTGTAGTCGTCCACTGTCGGGTATTTCTGGCGAAATTTGCGGATCAGCGGGTCGTCCAGCACCTGACGGATGCGCGTCTCGGCATTTTTTCTCCATGAAGCATCCGGCATCGATTTTAAAATATCGGATAGCGATTCCACTGTGTCCACCTCTCTTCATCAGCGTTGCTTGGCTTGGCCAAGCTAGCGATTCAGCTTCTCATCGAGCATTTGCGCACGACGGCGCATCGCCTGAAGCTCCTCGTCCGTCGGCCGCGCCGAGGAAACGGCCGCCTCGGCAATAATCGGAATTTGCGGCTTCTGAATGCCGCCGCGCCGTCCCCGCGTCGCTCCGCCGCCGCCCGCCCGCGCCGCTTCGGCTTTGGACGCCGCCTTCTCCTTGAAGCGCAGCTTCTCGCGCACATATTCAACCGCCTGCTCATACGTCGTAATCTGCTTGCCGAGCATGTCCGACGCCACCGCCTCAATCGACGACTTGGCCCATGAGCGCCGGTCGACGTGCAGGAAGTGGATCAGCACATTGATCACTTCCATATTCAGCTTGTAGTTCAAATCGATTTTTTCGAAAATATCGAGCACCCCGTCAGGCGTCGCGCCCTGCGTGAAAAACTTTTTCAACACAAACGGATACTGCTCGTTGCGTAAAATAAAGTTGTACTGATGGTCGGTGCATTCGCCGCGCAGCACCAGCGGCACCTCCAGATAATACTGCATCTCCACCGGCTTCTCGTCATCCGCTTCCTGCTGCTCGCCGCTCTCCAGCCGGCCCAGCATCCGCTCGTTCTCCTCGCCGCGCTTTTTTCCCTGACGAAACAGCAAATTGGCGCGATATTGCAGCAAATCCGTCTGCAGCTCGCCCTCCTCATTAAACGCCCCGTCCTCATCCAGCAGCCGGCACACATCAGACACAGCCAGCCGGTACTTCTTCGCCATCATATTGATCGCCGCCATTTGGTCCGTGCGGAAGCGCAAGCCCTCCACGAACACCCGATTGGCCGAGCCGCGCGGAAATCGCGTGATCAAATCGGCATAATCCAGCGCCTTGCTCGTCACGTCCAGCGTCCCGTTTTCTGCGGGCTGACGAGTCGCCGACGCCTCGTACAACGCTTGCTCCAGCTCATAATCGATCACCTGCGTATTCAAGCGGAACAGCTCATAGAAAGGCACCGACAGATTCTCTCCCTGCGCTCCGCGGCATGCCTGAGGCTCCTCAGCGAGCAGCTCCTCGCGCAGCGACAGCAGCATGAACTTGCCAACCTTGTCGCGAAGCAGCAGCGTCAAATGCTGGTTGCGAAAAAATTCATGCGGGCTCAGCGGCGCCGCCAGCATATATTCAAACACATAATCGTCTTCATCCGGCAAAAATTTACGCGTCGTCTGCAGCAGTCCGATCGCTTCCAGCTTCGACGTCGTTTCGATAAAAAACTTCCGACCGCGCTCGCCCGGCTCCAGCTCCAACAGCAAAAACAGCTTGCGCTGCTGCTCCAGCGCTGAGAAGCCTACGCGATCCGCGCCAATCTGCTGATACAGCGTCTGGTACACACTCATGGCAAAAGCGCCAACCATCGGTTGATACATCAGGGTCAGCATCTTCTGATCCACGCTGCTCAACGAGAATTCGCGGCCGACGTAGAAGCGGTGATTCTCCGTAAAATGAAGCAAATTCGTCATGCGCATACCGTTCTCAGCCCCATCCCGCCATCTTCCGAAACTACCTGAAATTTCGTCTCTATCTACCAGTTTACCACAAAAATCGACAGCCTGGCATCGTCCGCCGCGAAAACAATTTTTCCAACCGGCGCTTGCGCCGCTCTGCTCTTTTTCCGATATATGTAAAAAAATCCCCTGCCGGCATCGTCCGCCCGCTTCATATCGAAGCCGAACAGCCCTGCCGCATGGGGATTTAAAGCAAAGAATGCGCCTGTTGCACCACAGTCATCAAAACATTTTGAATCCGCGTTGTCTGAGCGCCTTGATCGCGGTGCCGCTCAACACGGCGCCAATCAGCCCGCCTACGCCCGGCGTGTAGTCCACGTAAGTGAATTCAGAGAGGTTGGACAGGAACGTCCCGGTGCCGACCGACCAGTATACAATCAGCCCGATGACCAGCGCGACATACGCGTAGATCGGAAACCACGTCGTTTTCATCAACATATTCAAAATAAAGCCCAGTCCGAAAAACAGCACGAGCATCAGAACTGTGGCAATGATCATTTGGACCACTTTGTTCTCCTCCTTGTATCGCGTTCCTTTTCTATTGTAATCGACCCGCCAGCGCAGGTAAAGTGTACACAAATTGAACATTTGCCCGTCACCCTTTGTTCATTTGCCCTTTGATCATGAATTGGATACAATGTAGGGGACTAAGCGCGGGAACCGCATTTTTGAGGGAGGATTGGCGATGAGTGAAGCCGTACAAACGCTGGAGGGCTGGTATGCGCTCCATGACTTCCGTCTGATTGACTGGAACGCATGGAAAGCCGCAAGCCCGGAGCACCGCAAACAGGCTGCGGACGAGCTGCAATCGTTTTTGCAGCAATGGCAGCAAACGGAGGACGACAAAACCGGCAGCACAGCCGTATACAGTATCGTCGGCCAGAAAGCCGACTTTGTGTTCATGCACCTGCGGGAGACGCTGGAGGAGCTGAACGCGGTAGAGAATGCGTTCAATAAATCGGCATTCGCCGAGTTTACCATTCCTGTATACTCCTATGTATCGATTGTGGAGTTGAGCAGCTATTTGGCCAAGCCGGGCGTTGACCCGCTGGAGGACCCGGAGCTGGCTGCACGCCTCAAACCGATTTTGCCGAAAGCGAAGCATATCTGCTTCTATCCGATGAACAAGCGCCGTGACGGCGGCGACAACTGGTACATGCTAAGCAGCGACGAACGCAAAACGATGATGCGCAGCCACGGCATGATCGGCCGTCAATACGCCGGCAAGGTCAAGCAAATCATTACCGGCTCCGTCGGTCTCGACGACTGGGAATGGGGCGTGACCCTGTTTGCCGAAGACGCGCTGCAGTTCAAGAAGCTCGTCTATGAAATGCGTTTTGACGAAGTCAGCGCCCGCTACGGCGAGTTCGGCGAGTTTTATGTCGGCAACCTGCTGCAGCCGGCTGCGTTTGCGCAGCTGCTGGAGCTGTAAGCCTCTTTTACAAGTAAAGCCCCCATTCCGGCGGCAGTACGGACGTTCATCGCGAATTCCGTCTGCGGGATGGGGGCTTTTTTCATCTTATTCAGGTGGTCAGATCTTCTTATTACAATCTTTTATGAATATTCTATCGTCCAAGATCCAAGCTTCTCCAGTAATCCAAAGGATACGCAGAATCTCCTAAAAGCAATTCGCCTTGGCGTATGGTAAATTGTATGCCTTGTTCCAAAAGCTCAATGACAGGCTCATATAAGTCCACATATGGAGCAGCTTCCTCCACGTGTTCATCCGCAAGCGCGCAAACTTCCAAATACGCGTAGCAAATCGCTTTCATATAAGGATTATTCCAAGCATCAAGCTGCGGACAAACGTGCAGCAATTGAACCCCTACTGTCTTATGAAGAACTTTACCTACACTAAAAATCGGATACCTTTCAATTTCTACACCTGTCTGATTCAAAAATGCATTGACCCTGCTAAAATATTGCCTGACCAAAGCATGATGCGAATCTCGTATAGGTTTGTCCATGAATTCAAACGAAATGGCAGACAATCGTTGTATGGCGGCTTGCAGCAGTTTCCCCATCCAATCCCCCTTTCTCAGCTTATCTTCTCCATTGCAAAAAGCCCAAATCCCCGCTCCCGCGGAAATTTAGGCTGTTGCCGGTCCTGCATGGAGCCGCTTTATGGCTAAGCCGCCAAACGCCGCGGCTTCTTGCATGTCAATCCTCGTCATCCTCGGCTTGCAGCGCGGCAAGCTCCGCTTCCATCTGCGCCTTGCGGGCCAGATACGCTTCGGTATCACGGTCGCGCTGGCGGCCTTTTTCCTTCAGCCGTTCGATGGCGGGCAAAATGAGAATGTCGATTTCCTTTTGCACAATGGCGACCAGATCGTAACGCTTTTCGGCTTCCAGATAATGTCCGACGTCGAATAGCGCGTTATAACGATCCAATTCGTCGCGTGTCAACAAACCGCGCACTTGTACGCTGCAGTGCCGCATCGCTTGCGATCCTCCCCGGGCTAGAAACGCCCTTTGCGGATCACGAGCGGAATACCGCCGATAATGTACAGGTAACGCATATCGATCACTTTTTTCATCAAAGCTGCGACGTTGCCTTTAATTTTGCGCGAACCCACGATGCCGATAGCCTGTCCTTTGCCCAGGGAAGCAACGACGCCTTTGTTGGAGAAATGGAACGATTTCGGCTGCGAGCCGCGGATCGACGCAATCAGGTTGTACGCGCACACGTCGCCTTGCTGGGTAGCAATTTGCGCGGTCGGCGGGTACGGACGGCCTTCGGGGTTCATTACGATCGAGCAGTCGCCCACGACATAAATATTGTCGAATTGCGGAATGCGCAAATATTCGTCAACCTTGATGCGGCCGCGCATCGTTTCGAAGCCGGCTTCGTCCAGCATATGGTTACCACGGATACCCCCGGTCCAGACAACAGTAGACGATTTGATCAGCTCGTCGCCGGCAATGACAACGCCTTCCGGCGTCACTTCTTTGATGGCCGTGCCGATTTTGAAGGTAATGCCTTTGTCGGCCAGCACCTTCATCGCGTATTCGACCAGTTCCGGATCAAAGCCCGGCAGTGCAGATGGCGCAGCTTCAATGTTATAAATCTTGACCAGCGACGGATCGACGTCGAACTCTTTACACAGCTCAGGAATCCGGTCGGCCAGCTCGCCGATAAATTCAATGCCGGTAAATCCGGCGCCGCCGATGACGAACGTCAAATAATCCTTGCGCTCAGGCTCGCGTTTGAATTTGGCGAATTGGTATTCAATATGCTCACGGATGAAACGAACGCTGTTGATGGAGCGAATGTTCATCGCGTATTCTTTCAAACCGGGAATGCCAAATGTCTCAGGCTCGCCGCCGAGACCGACAACCAGATAATCATACGAAAGCGTGCCGTCTTCGAGAATGACTTTCTTCTCGTGCGGACGAATTTGCGTCACGGTCGATTTAACGAAATCCACCTTGAACTCGTCAATCAGCTTCAAAATGTTCACACGGGCGTTCTCCGGGTTGTCCGTACCTGCCGCCGGCATGTGCAAATGCGTCGTAATGTAATGATAGTCATGTTTATTGACCAATGTAACGTCCGCTTCGTTGTAGTTCAATTCCTTTTGCAGACGGATGGCTGTTACAATCCCGCCGTAACCCGCGCCCAAAATCACAATTCTAGGTATTCTGCTCATCGTGTCTCACTTCCATATCCGAATGAATTTGTCTAATGGTTTCTCTATATTGTGAAAAATTACACAAACGGCTTCAAAACAAGCGATACTGCTTCTAGTTTGCACTCCCACGCAGTTAATTATGATGAAGCAATATGAATGTAATCACAACACACGTAAACCGATTCTCATGCAATGATATAATGTTCAAAAATAAATATCAAGTGCTAATTTAGCGCAAATACCCGTAAAACCGGGCGAAAAGCGAGTCCTCGGCAAGCGACCTCAACTTATCGTATCGATAAGCAACTTAAATCGGGGATTCGCATTTTTTTGTTTCCTTCGCTCGCAGAGATGTTTATAATGGAATAATGATTGTGGAATGATGTAGATACTTATATTGGCGGAGAAAACGGAGGAGAGATTGTAGTGAGTGAGAGTGTCAACCAAGAGTTGGTAGATATTATTGTCATCGGTGGAGGTCCTGCCGGTATGTTTGCTTCGTTCTACGCCGGCATGCGCCAGGCATCGGTTAAAGTCATTGAAAGCATGCCCCAGCTTGGCGGCCAATTGGCGGCGCTGTATCCAGAGAAATACATTTACGACGTAGCCGGCTTCCCGAAAGTAACGGCTCAGGAGCTGGTCAACAATCTGCTGGAGCAAATGAAGCATTTCACCATCAACGTTTGCCTGGAAGAGAAGGTCCATCAGGTTAATAAAAAAGAAGAGCGTTTGTTTGAAGTCATTACCGATAAAGGAACGCATTTCAGCCGCGCCGTTATTATTACAGGAGGCGTAGGCGCCTTTGAGCCGCGCCGTCTTGAGCTTCCGGAAGCCGCACAATACGAGAAGAAAAATCTCCACTACTTCGTTAGCGATCTGAACAAATTTGCCGGCCAAAAAGTGCTGATCAGCGGCGGCGGCGATTCCGCAGTCGACTGGGCGCTGATGCTGGAGCCTATCGCCGAGCAAGTGACGCTGATTCACCGTCGCGACAAGTTCCGCGCGCATGAGCACAGTGTAGAGAACCTGATGAAATCCAAGGTTCAAGTCGTGACACCTAAAGAGATCAGCAAGCTGCACGGTACCGATCGCATTGAGAAAGTGACGCTGGCCGACTGCAAATCCGGCGAAGAAATGATTCTCGACGTCGATGCCGTCATCGTGAACTTCGGCTTCGTCTCCTCCCTCGGCCCGATTGCCGAGTGGGGCTTGAACATCGACAACGGTTCTATTATCGTCGATTCCCGTATGGAAACGAACATTCCCGGTATTTTCGCCGCTGGCGATATTACCACCTATCCCGGCAAGCTCAAGCTGATTGCTGTGGGCTTTGGCGAAGCGCCAACCGCGATTAATAACGCCAAGGTTTACATTGATCCATCCGCCAAGCTGTCGCCGGGCCATAGCAGCAACATGAAGCTGTAGGCCGTCTTCCGAACACAGCTGCATGTTTGACGACAAAGGGGTATTCCGATCTAATCCGCGCGATTAGAGGGAATACCCCTTTCTATGTCTTCTGCAAGTCTAGTTCATCGGCGTTTCGTCGTTGAGGTTGACATCCAGTTTCAGGTTTCTTCTTTTGATTTCAGCCAGCAGCAGATCTACGAAATCCGGCTCCAACTTCAACTGCAGCGCTTTGTAATACGAATCGATCAACGTTTCATCACTGATAAGTCTCAACCGGATCACCTTTATCCTAGAATTTGTAATTATATTATCACGACACTAGAAATAGAACAAGCGTTCCGTTATCCACAATGATATGTGCACATCTTGTGGGCAACATGTTGATAGGTGTCACAAACTGTCTATTTTCCTAGGGGATAATGTGGATAAAGTTATGCACAACCCCGCCGGACCCTTTGGCGATAAAAAAAATTAATCGGAAACTGGTTATTTTTACAGAGCGAAAACAGTTCTTGCGATTGTTCACAATTTTGAAATATGAAATTAATGCTCTATTAATGTTCGCACCTTACAATGTAAATAACCAAAACCGGAAAGGACTGAAACAAATGCTCGTTTACGATATTGTGGTGAATGGAGAAATTAAAGAGACCATCAAGCCGCGCAAGATCAGATTGAAAGACATTTACGCGTTTATGCAGGAACAAACGAAGCTGATGAAAGCCAAATATGGCGACAATGTCAAAGTAAAAGGCCGCATGGTTTATTAGGAGAATTAACGCTCCTGTAAACCGCGGCCTTTTTTTTACGACAGCATGCCAAGCGTATGCCTGGAGGCGTTTCAAGGAAAACTAGCAGGGTAAAGATGCAGGTCCTTGATCTAATCCGAAATGAGGTGCTACCGGCATGAAAGCAAAAAGCAGCCGCAATTTCGGCCACATCGTCGGCTTAATGGCCGTCACCGCTGTGGTCATTGCAGCATTTATCGTAACTGCCTACTACATGACGCGATAACCTCTGCGCTCAGCCAGCTCCTACACGATCCCCTTGCGGTGCAGAACGGTCAGCAGCCGGTAAAAATCATAGCTCCCGCCTGCCGGCGTATCGATCAGACCGGCCGCTGTCGCCGCTTGGACGGCGTCGACGGCCCAGTCGGGCACCGTATCCAGCGACGCCAAATGCTGCAGCGCGGTCACCTTGGCGCGCAAGCTTGCGATTTCCGCTTTCAATTCTTCGAGCATCGAATCTACCTCCTCGTCGTATCGTTGCAGCCCGTAATTGCGTATGACGGCGTCCAGCTTTGCGGCGTATGCAGGATCGGTCGCATAACCGGCCGCCAGCAACGCCTGCGTTTGCTCGCCGGGCGTTGCTGAGCTGCGGACTTTGGCATAACGCGCCGATTGAAACAGCAAATCCTGATCGCGAAAGCCATCCTCGATGGAATCGTAAGCCCGGAACTCGCCGCGCACGTCGGAATACGTCTGTCCCTGCACAACCTCCCAGGTGCTTGCCGATACCCGTTTGCCGCTCCAATAAGCCGTTGGTTGTCCGCTGCCGGCTTTGTAGCCAACCAGATTGTTCCACGGATTGACGGTGCCTCCCGTCTCCAGCAACGCCTGCGCGACCCGCACCGAAGCAAACAGCGGCGAGCCCTCCAAGCGCAGCTTGACGGCAATTGGGGCGATCAGGCCGATAAACTCGTCTTTGGTCAAGCCGACTCCTCCCTTCTTGTCTGCTAATTGTATTCTATTCTTGCAGGACGCAAAGAGTTGTGGATTTTGTCTGTCGCCGCTGTTTTTTTCAAATAAAAAGGCTCTGCCTCGGCAGAGCCTTGTTGACCAATCAGCGGCAGGGATCACGGGCCCGCCTTTTCGGCTTCGGCCAACAGTCCTTGCAGCTGGTCAAACGAATATCCTTCCTGCTTGGCGGGATCGACATATCCGCCGTAATACGGAGATGCCGGGTCGAGAACAGCCAGCTGCGTCATTCGCGCGTATAACGAATCAGCCAGTCCATCGCCAGGAGCCGCAAGCTTGATCAGCCGGTAAGCCAGCGCATAGGCGGCCGGAGATTCCAACTCGCTGGCCGGCTGGCCGTCGCGCGTATAGTCGTTGAACAGCTTCCCGTGCTCGTTCCACGTCTTGCGGAGAAACGCCAGCGTCGTTGTAGTCTCGCCCTGCACCTCTGCCAGATGCAAAGCCGTATATAGCGAATCGATCGCATTTAGCTTATCGGCTTGCATCCACTGCTTAGTCGTCAGGCTAAACTGCTTTTCGAACAAGCCGCTGCTCAGCGCTGCGCCCTGCAGCAGCTGGCGCGAACGGGCATAGACCTGCTGCCAAAGCGGGCTGGCTTCCCCAAGCATACGCAGCGTATACAAATCCAGATAGGAAGCCGTCAGCGTATCGGCGTTTGCCCCGTTGTCCCAATTATAAAAATCGCTCAGATATTCGCCGTCGCGCACGCTGGCTTCAAGCTGCCTGGCAATGGCTGCGGCCAGCTTCCCGTCGGCCTGCTCCTGCCAGTGATCGGCGCCTTCACGCAACGCGCGGACAATCCGCAAATCGTCAACCGTAGCATTCGCCGTCACTTCATCTATCCGCCCCTGGGGATCAATCACCCAGCGAATGCGGCCGCTGCCGGCATCCAGACGCTCGCGAACAAAGCCCGCCTGCTGATCAAACAACGCTTGCCGATCCGTTCGCAGACTGTACAGCAGCAGCAGTCCCGTCGACTCCGACAGCATCTGGTGATTATTCGCCACATGCGGCTGCAGCGGCAAATCGTCGCGCAGATTCGTATATACACCGCCGTCTCCAGCGAGAAAATGCGTACGCACAAACGTATATAGCGGCGAGTCTCCCGCCCGCGCCACATCCGCAGGCTCCGCCTCTGTCGGCTTTCTTTCTGCCAAACCGGCAATCGCCGCTCCAATGGCCGCGAGCAGCAGCACAGCGATCACGGTATTGCGAAGCAGCATGACCCATCACTCCCCTTCTTCATCCAGCCTGTCCGACAAACGTATTTGACATCCGGGTGGCAAAATCCTCCAAGCGGGCGCTGGAGCGACAAGGCTGTCGCAACGATCACGCATGAAAAAAAGCCGCCCGGGCGGCGCGATTGCAGCTTCGCGCTTGGCTCCTGACGGCTTGCCGCGCCAATCTTGCGCGGAACGAGGAGCTATCAAAGCTCCAGCAAGCTTTTGACCAATAAAAACGGCAGAGCACCAATAGAAACAAACGCAAACATAAAGCCTTGAACAAAACCTCTCACCTGTTTCATTCCTATCACTCCTGTCCCGATTTTGTGTCTAAACGGTGAACTCCTTCCAGTATACGCCTCTCGAAGCGGCGAAATATTAAATGAACCTGAAAATAAGATTAATTTTCAAGCTGTACGAGCCTCTTATAACCGATCTGCAGCCCAAATCCGCTCAGCGAATCTTGGCCAGACCTTGTGCCAGATGCTCCCACAGCAGCGCCTCCACCCGCTCTATCTGCTGCTCCTCACAGTTGACGATCAGAATAATTTCCGCGTTTTTCCCTTTAAGCAGCCGCTTGTTTTTTTTCCACACCTTGTTGATCCAAATATCAATGGCCAAGCCAATGGTGAAGCCGACCATCGCCCCGATCACTCCCCAATAAATCGGCCCCCACGCCATCACAAACCCGCGGCTTGCGCCAATGACGGAAAAGATAACAGCCAGCACCATCCCCTTGCCGATATTGGACACGCCATCCGCCCGATGCAGCGTATCGAATATTTTGCGCTCGCCTTGACGATTATCCAGCGGCACGGCAAAAATATCCTTTATACCGTTTTGCTCCAACGACATAATGGCCAGCTCGACAAAGCTGGAATGCTCGAACGTTGCAAAAACCTGCATCTAGCTCACCTTGCTCCCCTTGACAATAGTAAAATGCGGAGGCTGATAACACCACTTTAAATATCTGCGCTGCTCTTGCTCGAACAGCTTGTTGTTTTCAATCGTGTTAGTGTAGGCGTCATAAGCCGTAAAAAAATAAAAAGAAGGGAGATACATCAGCCATTGTGCATCCATAGACGCCGTTGATGTGGCAATATCGCCCATA
The DNA here is from genome assembly GCF_004514475.2 of Paenibacillus athensensis. Taxonomy (GTDB): domain Bacteria; phylum Bacillota; class Bacilli; order Paenibacillales; family NBRC-103111; genus Paenibacillus_AL; species Paenibacillus_AL athensensis. The sequence goes on from NZ_MYFO02000006.1 coordinate 99,858, forward strand.
AATAAATACTGAATACCGGTCAGCACATGGGAATAGTTGACAAAAAGCACCGTCATCACGAGGTTAAAGAACCCGAGCACTATGCGGTGAATATACAGTTGACCCATACTTGGCACCGTCATCGACCAGAACAGCGCCATTATCGGATTGCGCTTATCCAGGTAATTGATTTCCAGAGCACCGATACTGAACGAATTAAACGGGGCATTCTCCCACTCCGCCAGCATGTACACCTTGTTCAAATCGACCGTGGTCCGATAGCTGTCCCAAATGGCGAAAAGATAAACGGGAATGTACAGAATCATCAGACTTGTATCGATCACTTCCTTAGCCGCTTCGATATCGCCAACAAATGTATACACCATTGCTTGATTCAAATGTATTCGCTGATTAATAAACAGCTCCCAGACGAACAACAGCATTCCACGGATATATTTGGATAAAATCAAGTGACCGAAGCCGGGAAAAGCGATCGACCAGCAAGCAACGATGACGGGATTTTTCAAATGCAGCTGCGTCGTGCCGAAAATGCTGACGTGCGCTTTGTAACGCCGGTTTCGATTGGTATTGGAGTAATTGTCCATCAGACGTGCCCCGCCATTCACAATTTTTAATAACACGGATATTGTTGCCATCTGGCGAAGTTTCATCCGAGCGAAGCGTGCTGGCGCGGCAAATTATTTTCTTCTTTGTTACCAGCTATTTTTTCCGAAAAGGTTTTCGGAAAACGCTTGTAAGCGTCGTCTGCCTGTGATAAGCTCCATTGTGAAGATCTGGAATTATATGTTTAGGAGGGATATGATGACCGCCAAGAAAACACTTCCTTTAGCCGAACCAGCCATTACCGCATATTCTTCACATGCAACTGCGCTGGCAATCGCTGCTACGAACGAAGCGTATTTGCCTTGGTACTACTGCAACTACATTCAGCTTTACGGGCTGAAGGATTACAATGAGACTGTCGATTTGCCTTTGGATTTCTACATGGGACCGCGCAAAGATTTCAATTATTACACGAATACCAACTGGCTGACCTTCCTGAGCACGGAGAGACAACTGATTGCGGACACCTGCGGGGACATTATCGACTATATCGTGGCATGCATCAACAGCGATTTGTACGTTGCTTTGCATATGGATGAATATTTTATGGAGGATCGCTGGGCCTACAATTCGCGTAAATGGGATCACGAGAACCTGATTTTCGGCTACGATCTGGAGCGCAAGGTTTTTCACATCATCGGCTTTAAAGGTGCCAACCGCAAATTCGAGCCTTCGGAAATTTCCTTTGAGGTGTTCAGGCAGGCTTACGACAGCATCGATATTCAAACCGATCCTTGGCGCAATCAGCTGTTCCTGATCCGCCGCGTTGAAAAGGAAATCGATCCGTTCAAAGGCAATTTCCGCTTCAATCTCGCATTGATTACCGATTCCATTCGCGAATATCTGCTTGGTGAAGACGCTACGCGCAAATTCGCCATGTTTCAGAACAGCCTGTCTCATCTGGTCTTCGGGATGCAGGTGTACGAATCGCTGAAAACCAATCTGCCGCAGTTCTGGTTTGATTTCCGCCCGCTGCATGTGCTGGTTGAGCACAAAACCGTCATGGCTCATCGGATATCGTATTTACGCGAGCTGGGCTATTTGAGCGAGGAAGTCGCAGCCCCTCTGGAGCAGGCCTTCCGTGAAATGGCACACGCGTGTACGCTGATGCGCAGCACACAATTGCGTTACATGGCTTCGCGCGATCGGGCAAAGGACCGGCCACTCGTCGACAAAATCCTCGGCGAGCTCGACAAGCTGGCTGCACGTGAGAAAGAAGCTCTTGAAGCGCTGCTGGAGGCGCTGGAGCAAGCGCAAAGCGCGCGGCAGCCGGCTTTGGCTTAACAAAGAAACCATCCACCAAATAAAAACTCCTCAAGCTCCATGACGATAACGCCACATCAGCTTGAGGAGTGTTCCTGTTGCTATAAGATTTCTTAATCCTCGCAAGGCTGCGCCGCAGCCGCATCCTCTTCACGCGTCCGAAAGCTCGAACCGCACCCGCAGGTCGCAATCGCATTCGGATTATGAATGGTAAAGCCGCCGCCCATACCGGAGTCTTTGTAGTCGATCTCCAGACCGTTCAGGTATTTCAGGCTGTCGCCATCAACTACAACCTTCAGGCCCTGCAGCTCCATCACCTTGTCTTCAACCTTCTGGTCGTCGTCAAAGCCCATTCCATATGAAAAACCACTGCAGCCCCCTTCCTTCACGCCAATGCGCAAAAACAGATTGGGCAATTGCTGCTCGGCAAGCATTTCTTTGATCTTATCGCTGGCTGAATCGCTGATTGTAATCATAAGGATATCCCTCCTGTCTACCGTTACCACTCAGTATACTCCGATTCGCCTTGAACCTCAAGGGCGCACGCGCTCAGGGCGCGGAAGGCTTGACGCGCGTCAGTTCATAATATTGCAGCAGCAATTGATCGAGCCTGCGGCTGCACAGCTGCACCTCAGGGTGCAAGAAGCCGTGCGAGATGCCGAGGAGCACCATTTGCCCGCGCAGTTGCTCGATTTGTCTGTTCAGTATGTCCTGCATGTCCGATCTGACCGATGAAGCCACCTGTAATCACCTTTAATCCGCAAACTTGCAATACTGAAATATTATACAGGAACCTGTCAGGGAAAGGAATATGTTTGGCGAAAAAAGGGCGAGCTTTTCACGTTTTGTGTCGATTGTCGGTTTTCGTCCGCGACGTATTGCCCCACCTTGCCAACAGGTTTATAATAGTAAGGATTGCTTTCTATCCCACTACTAAGGCAGGGGTGCAGGTCTGTGACAACCTCGACAATAAACGATTCCCTACAGGATATCCGGCAAAAAGTCATAAACGGCGAGCGCCTCAGCTTCGAAGACGGCGTACGGCTGCTCAAATCGAACCGGCTGCTGGAGATCGGCATGATGGCCGATATGGTCCGTGAACGGATCAACGGTGATCGCGTTTATTTTATCGTCAACACGCATTTGAACTATACCAATGTATGTTATTTGGACTGCAAGCTGTGCGCCTTCGGCCTCAAAGCAGACGATCCGCGCTCGTACACGCTTTCGCTTGAGCAGCTGGAGCAGAAATTTATCGGCATGATCGGCAAAGGCTTCACCGAGCTGCATATTGTGGGCGGCGTTAACGCCAAGCTCCCGTTTAGCTACTATGAAGACATGATCAAGCTGGCCAAAAAGCATCTGCCCGACATTCACGTCCAGGCGTTTACCGCCGTTGAAGTCGACTACATCGCCCGCGTCTCCAAGCTTAGCGTCGAAGAAACGATCGAACGGCTGCGCGCAGCCGGGCTCGGCTCGATTCTCGGCGGCGGCGGCGAAATTTTTGACCCGGAAATCCGCGCCATTATCTCTGGACACAAAACAGATTCGGACCGCTGGTTCGCGATCCACCGCAAAACGCACTCGCTCGGCATGAAGTCGAATGCGTCGATTTTGTATGGGCATATCGAACAGCCCGAGCACGTTGTCGATCATTTGATCCGGCTGCGCGAGCTGCAGGACGAAACTGGCGGCTTTCAGGCATTTTTCGGCTTTGCGTTCCATCCAACGAATACGAAGCTGGCCGAAGAGTTCAAGTTGACCGGCGAAACGACAGGCTATTACGATTTGAAAATGCTGGCGGTCGCCCGCCTGATGCTCGACAACATCCCGCATATCCGGGCCTTCTGGATGGCGATTGGACTCAAGATGGCGCAGGTGGCGCTCAGCTTCGGCGCCGACGATCTCGACGGCACAGTGATGGAAGAGCAGATCATTCACGCTGCCGGCAACGCGGCGACGCAAATGACGCCCAAAGCCACCTTCATCGAGATGATTCGCGAAGCCGGCCGCATTCCGACCGAGCGGGACACCCTCTACAACATTCTCAAATCCTACTGATCCGCTATAACAAAGAGGAGGACACTATCATGAGCACGGTCATTAGCAACCCCGACAAACGGATGAGCGAAATCGCCGAGAAGGTCGAAAATGGGCAGCGGCTGACGCTGGAGGACGGCCTGTTTTTGTATGAATCCGACGACTTGTTAACCATCGGTCAACTGGCCAACAAGGTCAATTTGCGCATGAACGGCAAAAAGGTCTATTTTATCGAAAACATGAGCCTGTACTTCACCAACGTCTGCGAAGCCCACTGCGCGTTCTGCCATTACCGCCGCGACGAAGGCGAGGAAGGCGCTTATACGTTGACGCCCGAGCAAATGGTTGAATACGTCGGCAAGCATTATCAGCCATCCATGCGCGAATTTCACATTACCGGCGGCCACAATCCGAATGTGCCGTTCAGCTACTATGTCGATTGCATCAAGGCGCTCAAGCAGCATTATCCCGATGTGACGATCAAAGCGCATACCGCGGCAGAAATCGAATTTTTCTCGCGCATCAGCGGTCTCACCTACAAAGAAGTGCTGCAAACGCTCGTCGATGCGGGCCTCTCCACCTTGACCGGCGGCGGTGCGGAAATTTTGTCCGAACGTTACCGGCAAAAGATGGGCGTCGGCAAAGCGACGACCGACCAGTGGCTGGAGGTGCAGCGCGTCGCTCACTCCATCGGCTTGCGCACGCACGCTACGATGCTGTACGGGTCGATTGAAACGCTGACAGAGCGCTTGCAGCATATGATTTATTTGCGCGAGCTGCAGGACGAAACCAACGGCTTCATGGTCTTCATTCCGAATGCCGTTCAGCCGGCCAGCGTTAGCGCAGGGATCAAACGCCGCGTAGCTGCCTTCGACGATTTGAAAACCATCGCGATCAGCCGTCTGATGGTGGACAACATTCCGCATATCAAAGCGTATTTTATTAACCTGGGCACACAGCTGACGCAAATTGCCTTGAGCTTTGGCGCTTCCGACGCCCACGGTACGATTGTGCAGGAGCGGATTTCTCACTCGGCCGGCGCGCTTTCCCCGGAAGGACTGACACGCGACGAGCTGATCTGGCTGATCAAGGGCGCAGGTCGGATTCCGGTCGAACGCGACACCTTTTATAATGAAATTCAGGTATATGCCTAATACTAAAGCATGGCCCCGCTGTCGGTACGTCGCTTCAGACGCACATCGCGCCAGCATGCTTCTTAGCATAGATACAATGAAAGCAGAAGGGATTTTGGAGTCATGAAAAAGTTTGTCATTCTCGGAGGAGGCTATGGCGGGTTAACCATTGCCTTGAATTTGCTGGAGAAAGATTTGCCGCCGGATACGGTGCTGGTCATGGTTGACCGCAGCCCGTTTCAGGGCTTGAAAACCGAATATTATGCGCTGGCTTCGGGCACAGTCGCCGAGACGCACATTCGCGTCGCTTATCCGGTTGATCCGCGGCTGATCATGACTTACGGGGAAGTCACCGAGGTCGATTTGGACCGAAAGCTGGTGCTGTTCGAGAATCAGGAGCCCTTGCACTACGACTGGCTCGTAATCGGACTGGGCTGCGTGGACAGCTATCACGGCATTGAAGGTGCGCAAGAGCATTCCTACAGCATTCAGACCTTCTCGCAGACGCGAGCAACCTATCAACGGGTTAACGATGTAGCGCCTTACGGACAGGTCTCGATTATCGGCGGCGGCTTGAGTGGTGTCGAGATGGCGGCCGAGCTGCGCGAAAGCCGTCCCGATCTGAACATTCGGATCATCGACCGCGGTTCAAGCATTTTGTCGGCATTCCCGAATAAGCTCCAATCGTTTGTTCGCGACTGGATGACCGAGCACGATATCGAGATGCGCTCCCACGTCTCGTTGTGCCGGCTGGACGGCGGCGATTTGTACAATCAGGACGAGGTCATCCGGACAGACGTTACGATCTGGACCGCAGGCATTCAGCCAAGCCCGATTGTACAGAAGCTCAATCTGGACAAAGACAAGCAAGGCCGTGTGCTGTTGAACGATTGTCATCAGGTTCCGGAATATCCGGAGGTTTATGTCGTCGGCGACTGCGCCTCTTTGCCCTTCTCCCCCAGCGCGCAAGCTGCAGAAGCGCAGGGCAAGCAGATTGCCGAAGTTATGCAGGCGATTTGGAAGGGCGAAACGCCGCGGCTGGGCAAAATCAAGCTCAAAGGCGTGCTCGGCTCGCTTGGTAAAAAATCGGGCTTCGGTATCATGGGCAAACGCACAGTGATGACCGGCAAAATCGCCCGCGCGCTTAAAAGCGGCGTCTTGTGGATGTCCAAGCACCATTTCGGCTAAGGCCGAAGCGGTGGCTAACGCCAGTCGCAGTCGCTCCGCTGACAGGTTGCGCGGCGGATTGGCGGATTCCGCAAGGCAAGGCGACTCTCGGCTACGGTGGAGGTCGACAACAGCTGTCAGACTAAAAGCGGCCGCCGACAGCTTTACGCAGCGCTGCCGGCGGCCGCAGGTTACACGGCTTGCGTTCAGGCCTTCCGCTTAATCGCCCAGCAGATCGTACATGGCCTCCAGTTGCTTGATTTTTTCGTGGATATACGCTTCCAGTGTCTCGACATCCGCAGCGGCGATAATCTCGCCGTTGACGAGCGCATACGGCTCCATATAACATTGGCCGCAATTGCCCAAGCAGCCATATTCGATGACATCGTAGTCGGGGTTGCTCTCGAACGCCTTCATGACCTTCTCGGTGCCGTGATGCATGTTGCTGGCGCAAAATTCAATAATCGGTCTCATCGCACAATCACCTTTTTCATTCCTTAACCGTAGTTGAAAACCATTTTCATTTTGATGCTTATTGTACTATAATATATGAAAGAAAGGAGATGAATCAAATGACGGAAAATACAAAAGAAACGATGTATGATGAAGTCCTTGAGGTTTTGGATAAACTTCGTCCTTTCCTGCAGCGCGACGGCGGCGACGTAGAGCTCGTGGATGTGGAAGACGGAATTGTGAAGCTGAAGCTGATGGGTGCCTGCGGCAGCTGCCCAAGCTCCACGATTACACTGAAGGCCGGTATTGAACGGGCTTTGGTGGAAGAAGTGGAAGGCGTGCAAGAGGTCGTACAGGTATTTTAAGATAGACGTGAGTCGACTGTCCTTGGAGGACAGTCTTTTTTTTTGCTGCGGACATGTGGCGGTTTGCCACTATTTTCAAGGAGAGTTTTGCCCGTTCCCTTCAAACCCTAGAAGTGCGGTGAACAAGTGGCCAGAGAGTCGATAGGAGTTGGAGCAGCGTCAGCGGTCGCCCTTGTAGACGGATTTTCACCCCAAACGGGGTCATGCCATCGGAAAATCCGGCTACAACAGCGAGTGGAAAGCGCTATCGACCGGAGGACACTGCTTTTTCACCTGACTTCTAGAGGCGTACCCCGCTGGACATCTACTCTGAGCAAAGGCAGGCGATGTGGCTGATGATGAAGCCGGTAATCGGGCAAATCGAACAATTGAAAAAAATCGTGTGCGGCCTTCCGCTTAACGCGTTCATGGCGCAACGCGCCGCCGCGGAGCATGAATTGAACGGCGCGCTGCTGGAGACGGCTGTGTTCGAGCAGCCGGGGCATGACGCAGACGAGCAGCGCGACGCGCTCGTTCGCATCCGCAGCCACGTATCACGGCTGCGCGAAAAGCTGGCGGTGCTGCAAACGGCCGTGGCCGAGCAGTACCGCGGGCAGCTCGGCGCCGGCAAAGCAGCGTTCGAGCAGCTCGACGCGGACGTGCAAGCCGTCCGCGACCCGGCGGCGTATGAGACGCGCCGCCTGTTCCACGCGCTGGAGCAAGCGCGTGAGGTGTGCAGCCTGCTCGCCGGCAGGCTGCTGGACATCGACGCCGTGCTGGAGCGCGCGGCGCGGCCTGTGCCTGCCGGGGCCGACAGCTACGACAGCGACCCGGCGCCATCGCCGGTGAGTCCGTAGCTGGAAGCCGGGCGCGACCCAGCCTATGCGGCCGCCGATGCCTAGAGGCGGCCGAGGGACACCGGCCCGGCACCGGCAGGCCCGACCCAGCCTATGGCGGCCGCCGCCGTGCAGTGGGCGCGACCCGAAGCCCGACCACGCCAAAAAGATGCTTCCACAACCACTTGAAAAGTGGATCTGGAAGCATCTTTTTCAGCTCCGGGATGAGGCAGTCCTCGATCCGAGGTCTCTGATCGGAGCGCCGGATCCACAAACCCGCGTCTGATGCGGGCTATTCCAACCGAGCTAACGGATATCCTATTCGCCGCGCCGCGCGCAACTTTCGGAGCGCGGTGCCGCCCGTAAGGCGGCTGACAAACCCGTGCTCCTGTCATGGCTCGGCCCCGCTAGCTTTTGGCCTGCTTCGAAATATACGTAAAAGCAAGCGTCAGCGTGCGGCAGACCAGATCGAACCCTTTTTGCAAATCGGCGACGTTTTGATGCACGTTCTCCACATGGATGCGCTCGCCGGGAATCGGCTGGGTTTGCAGCAAATCATCAAGCATTTCCACATTAATGTAGTGGATTTCCATGTTGCGCTGATTGCGGAGCCGGTCCAGCACGTCCTTGTATTCGTTTTTCAGATCGTAAAGCCGCTGCTCCAGCGTGTCGTGAATATGCCGCTCGTGCATGCGCCGCAGCACCGTAAAATACGAAAATCGCGCCTTGATCGCTTCGGTTTTCAGCTCAAACAAATCGTTCATGAACGTGCCCAGCTTATCGAGAATCGAAAACACGCGAATAAAGCCGTTTTTATAAAAATAAACGAAGCGATGGTAGTCGTCCAGCTCCTGCGGATCCATCTCCTCGACATACGCCCGATGCACCTGTGCCGCATACCGCGTGCAGCAATACAAGCTTTGCTCCAGCTCGTTCAGAGCGTCGAGAAACCCCTTGCTCCAAATGGCCAGACGGTGCTGCTTATGCAGTCGCTGGCCTTTGATCCGCTTGCCGGCAGCCGGCTCCAGCGAACGAATGTATGCGCGGATCGCCTGCGCGGTTTGCAGCAGCAAGCCCTCGTCCTTGCGCTTGGGTTCCCCGAACAGTAGTCTCAGCATACGCTCACCTCGTCAAATTTGTTGGTCGACCTCGCTTCCGACGACGGCCTGTCCGCCGGGCCGCTTGCTCTGGGCCTGCAGGGCAGGCATTCCCGCGCGCCGGTCACGCTGCACCAGGTACATCGCGATCAATACCCCGACCGCTCCGGCGCATTGGTAGACCGACAGCGTTTCGCCCATTAGCACCAGACCGGCCGCAGCCGCCGTCACCGGCAGCAAATAACCGTAAGCCGACGCCTTGATCGGTCCAAGCCGGGCCAAGCATACATTATGCAGCCAAAAGCCAAGCCCCGTTGCCAGCACGGCGGTGTACAGCAGGCTGATCCAGCCCGTGCGCGAAATCGCTGCGAAGTAGGCGGCGTCGGCGTGCAGCAGCACAAACGGCAGCAGCGCCGCGGCTCCGGCGGTCATTTCGGCGGTTAACAGCACGGTAACCGGGTATTTTTTCACAAGCCTGCTCATCCCGGTCAGGTAAAGCGCTCCCATCACACTGCGGGCCAGCAGCAGCAGGTCGCCGCGAATCGTATCCGGGCCAAGATGGAAGCCCTCTGCCCCGCCGGATACGATGATCAGCACGCCGGCCAGCGCCAGTGGAATACCCGCGGCCAGCCGCCACGTAATGCGAGCTTGGCCGGCAGCGAGCGCCAGCAGCACTGTAATAATCGGCATCATCCCCCGACCGAGCACAGCGCCGTTGGCGGCATTGGAATATTGCAGCGCGTACTGGAGCAACGCCTCCATCCCGACGGCATTCAGCACGCCAAGCCCCGCGATCAGCAGCAGATCGCCTGGCGACCGCAGCAGCGCGCGCAAAGGCTTGCGGCAGTAAATCACAGTATATGCACCGAGCAGCGGAATCATACTGGCAAAACGCAGCCCGTTAAACACCAACGGGTCCCACTCCCGGCCGCCAAGCTTCATCGAGCTTAAATTAATACCCCACAGCACGTAGACGATGACAAAACCAAGATGTGGCAGCACGCCGCCAAGCCCGCCAAGCAGAGCAAAGCGACGGCTGCCCGGCGAGCGCTGTGAAATATCCGCGCCCAACCGCTCGCTCCCGCCGACGGAATCCGCATCCGGCCGCGGCGCCTTGACCGCTTCCCTCCCCCGCTTCACGCGAAATATTCGCGCCAGCGGCGGTCGACCAGCTCCACGATGTCCTCGCGCGGGAACAGCTCGTCCGGATAACCCGGCTTCATCCGCGCATCGATCACAATCGGCAGCTCGTAACGGATATGATGGCGGTGCAGACTGGATCGGGCGTACATGTCGGCAGCCGGATTAAACCGTGTAAATACCGTCCACAAAAACGCCGTTTGATCGGCCGCTACAGCTGTATCGTCAACGAGCACGACAAGCGGCCATGCCGACAGCCGTTCCGCGGAGCTGGCCACCAGCCGATGAGCCAGCTCCGGCTCATCGGCATAGGCTGCCCCTGACACAACGAGACAGCCGCCGCAGTAGACGGCGATATCGCGAATTTCCGGCAGCTCGCCGCCGTCGTAAGCGCGAGGCAGCTCGCGTACAGGCTCGCCAACGCCAAGCAGCACCGCTTTGCTGCCGTGATTGAGCTGGTGGCCGGTATAATCGAGCGTATCGTGCGATGTGTTGTTGAACACAAACAAGTCGCGATACGGATCGAACCGTTCCAGCACCGTTTCCAGCAGCAGCGGAAAGTTGTCGAGCGGCACGGCCTGATCGGTCACGATCAGGAATTTGGTCAGCGTCAGCTGACCTTCGCCGAGAATGCGGAACGCCGAGCCGATCGCTTCGCGCTTGTAGCTTTCGCGCACAACGGCGGCAGCCAGCGGATGGAAGCCCGTTTCAGCGTACGTCCACAGCTCCTTCACGCCGGGCATCGCCATCGGGAAAGCCGGAGACAAGAGCCGCTGCAAAAACTCGCCGAGGTAATAATCCTCCTGTCGCGGCTTGCCGACAATCGTCGCCGGATAAATCGCATCCTTGCGGTGCCACACATGATTGACCTGAAATTCGGGAAAATCGTGCTGCAGCGAATAATAGCCGTAATGGTCGCCGAACGGGCCTTCGGGACGCCGCAGATGCGGCGGCACCGAGCCGCAAATCGCAAACTCGGCTTCGGCGACGAGCCGGTGACCGCCCTGCGGATTGGCAACGACAGGCAGCTTTTGCCCCAGAATCAGCGAAGTCAGCATCAGCTCAGGCAAATGCTCCGGCACCGGAGCGATGGCCGATGCAATCAACGCCGGCGGACCGCCGAGGAAGACGGTCACAGGCAGCGACTGCCCGCGTTTTTCCGCTTCATGGTAGTGGAAGCCTCCGCCTTTATGAATTTGCCAGTGCATGCCGGTCGTCCGATCATCGAACACCTGCATCCGGTACATGCCCAGATTGTGATGACCGCCGTCGGGATGCTCGGTATAAACAAGCGGCAGCGTCACGAACGGCCCGCCGTCCTCCTGCCAGCTCGTCAGCACGGGCAAGCCCGCCAGCGGCTGCTCGCGGCGTAGCGCGCCGAGCACCGGCGCCTGATTCGGCTGAACCTGCTTGGTGCCGACCTTGAGCAAATCGAGCAGCAGGCCGCGTTCTTCCCACAGCCCTTTCGGCGTCGGCGGCAGCAGCGTGCTCATGGCGTTAACCGCCGAACGCATGAACTGCTCCGGCTTGGGTCCAAACGCGAGATCGACCCGACGGCTGGTGCCGAACAGATTCGTCACCACAGGGAACGAGCTCCCCTTAACATTCGTAAAGAGCAAGGCAGGCCCTTGCTCTTCAATCACTCTTCTATGAATTTCGGCCAGCTCCAGATAAGGGTCGACCGGCGCGGAAATTTCCGCCACTTGCCCTTCTCTGCGCAGCACATCCAAAAACACCCTCAAATTCGTAGGCACCATGCTTTTCACCTTTTACCCTTTGCGAGAATAAAGCGTTAAAACGCCAAGATAGCTTAAACAGCCGAATAAACAAGCGATAATGACCGCATGAATCATGCCCGTCAGCAAATAGGCCAGCTCATTGCCCAGCGACCAGGTCACCAGCGCGCCGCTGAACACCTGCAGGATGACAAACGCAAGCGCCCATATGCTGCCAAGCACCAGCTTGCGATGAGCCGCGTACTGCTTACGAGCCAGCGCCGCCAGAATCACAATGACCACCAGCAGCAGCGCAGCCGCAATGCGGTGAGCAAATACGATGCCTGTGGCTCCCGTCATTTCCGGAATCCATTCGCCGTTGCACAGCGGCCAGCCGGTACATCCGCCGGACGACACCGTATGGCGGACAAACGCGCCTATATACACAACGCAATACGTATAAATCAGCACCAGCCAGATGAACCCCCGGAAGCGCGCTCCCAGCGGGGACGGTCCGGCGTAATCCCCCCATGAAGTAAACGACAGCGCCAGCAGCAGCGAAAAAGCGAACGCCAGCAGCGACAAGCCAAAATGCAGCGCCAGCACAGCCGACGACTGCGGCCATACGACCGCCAAAGCGCCCATCACCGCCTGCGCCAGCGTGAGCGCAACCGAACCGACTGCATACCAGCGGGCATCCTTGCGGCGAATGTAGAGAAACACGAGCAGCGTCACAAGGACCAGCAGCAGCGTCACGACGCCGACCACGGCGCGGTGGCTGTATTCAATAAAGGAAGAAATCGTATACGCCGGCACGAACTTGCCGTTGCACAGCGGCCAATCGTCGCCGCAGCCGCGCCCCGATTCGGTTTTGGTGACCAGCGCCCCCATGATCAAAATCAGGAACATGCCGACCGCCGAAGCATTGGCGAGCCGTTGAATCCATTTTTGCATTGCCTGCACCCACTTCTATATCGCTGATGTCTTATTTGCGCGAAATATGGACAACCCCGTCGGAGCTATCCGATTTCATTATAGCGGTAAAACGGGGGTAAATCCATTCGGAAATGTTACAAAGCCTTGACGCGTGCGGCCGTTTTGCCGGACGCCTGCCCCAGCCGGGCGAGAATGAAAAAAGACCGTTCCCCGGAACGGTCTGCCTGCATGTCCTGCGTTGATAAAAAACGAAGCCGCTTGGCGCTCATCTGCTACTCCTGGCGCTCCTGGCGCTCCAGCCTTGCGGACTGCCGCAGCAAAAAATCGCGCACGGCCGGATCGGCGCACAGCCCGATCGCCCGGCTGTAAGCCGCTGCCGCTTGCTCGCTGCGCCCGAGCTGCGTCAGCAGATGCGCAGCCAGCGCCCAATACGGCTGGTAGCCGTCCGCAGCCGCAGCCGGAACGGCCGCGAGCAGCGCGAAGCCGGATGCGGCTCCGCGCGCTTCGCCCGCCGCAGCGGCGCGGCCGACAAGCGCCGCCACTGTCGGGGCGGTCCGCACCAGCCCTTCATACAGCAGCGCGATCGCTTCCCAATCGGTATAACCCGTCCGCGCGCGGTCGTTATGTACCGATTGGATCGCGGCTTGCAGCTGGAAGCGGCCGGTGCGGCCCGCCTGCGCGGCGCGCGCGAGGCACCCCTCGGCTTCGCCGATCAGCGCTGCCGACCACAGGCCGACCGGCTGCTCCGACAGCGGCATGTAAGCGCCGCTGCCCGTGCGCCGGGCCGGGCGCCGCGCCTCGCAGTGCAGCATCAGCGCCAGCAAGCCGAGCACCTCCGGCTCGGCGGGCAGCAGGCGCTGCAGCAGCCGCCCGAGGTACAGCGCTTCGCCGGCCAGCTCGCGGCGGCGCGAATCGGCGCCGGACGCCTCGTCCCAGCCGCTGCCATAGGCCGCATAAACCGCTTCGAGCACGGCGTCGAGCCGCTGGGGCAGCTCCTCGCGCTCCGGCAGCTCGAAGCGCACGCCCGCCTCGCGCAGCTTGGCCTTCGTGCGCGTGAGCCGCTGCGCCATCGTCGCCGGCTTGACGACGAACGCCGAGGCGATGCGGGCCGCGTCGAGCCCCAGCACCGTCTGCAGCATCAGCGGCGTGCGCATCGCCGGATCGACGGCCGGGTGCGCGCACGCGAGCAGCATGCGCAGCCGTTCGTCCGGCAGCGCGGCGGCCAGCTCCCCGGGGGCGTCCGCTGCCTGCTGCAGCCGGCCGGCCAGCTCCGGCAGCGCCTGCGCCTGCACGCGAGCGCGGCGCGCGCCGTCGATCAGCCGGCGGCGGGCCGCCGTCAGCAGCCAGGCGTCGGGCTTGGCCGGAACGCCGGTACGCGGCCACGACGCCAGCGCCGCGACGAACGCGTCGGCCAGCGCATCCTCGGCTGCGGCCACGTCCCGCCACTGCACGGCCAGATAGGCCAGCAGCCGACCGTAGGATTCGCGCGCCGCCCGTTCAACGGCGTCCTGCGCCTCAACCATCGGCGTTACCCCCGCAGCGGCGGCAAATTCGGACGCACCTCAACCGCGCTATTGGGACAACGCGCCGCCCAGGCCATAGCCGTATCCAGATCCGGCACGTCGAGAATGAAAAATCCGCCAAGCTGCTCCTTCGCCTCGGCGATTGGCCCGTCCTGCACCAGCAGCTCCCCGTCCTTGCGACGCAGGCTGGCCGCCGTTTCCGGCAAGTCCAGTCCGGCGCTGCTGACGACGATGCCGGCTTCGCGCAGCGTTGTCACATAATGCGCCCAGCCGGCCAAATAGGTCGCTTTTCGTTCAGGATCATTCCGTTCCGCGAATTCCTCTTTCGTTTCATAAAACAACAGTGTGTAATGCATGCTCGTCGTCCCCCTGATTCGTAATCGGAGCGATTTCGGCCGCTCTCATTCCAATGACGAAGCAGCAGCGGCGATTTCTACATGAATGGAAAAAAATTTCGCCAGCCACACCGAACGCAGCTTTTGCAGCGCGGCATCGGCCTACCGGCAGCTGTCAGACCCCCGGCAGCGCCTCGGCCACCTGCAGCGCCCGGTCAAGAAACTGCTCGATTTCCTCGCGCGTTTTGCGCAGCTTGCTGACGAAACGCACGACTTCCTTGCCATTGCGGAAAGCGATGAAGCTCGGGATGCCGAGAATACCCAGTTGCTCGCACAGATCCGGCACCTCGTCGCGATCCAGCTCCGCAAACTCGATCCGCCCGGCATACGCCGCTTCCAGATCTGGCATGAAGGGCTCAATGTAGTGGCAGTCCTTGCACCATGTCGTTTTAAAAACAGCCACGCTCAAGCCGTCGCCGGCAATAAAGCTCTGGAACAGCTCATCATTGGATATTTTGCGCATCGCGTCCACCTCATTTGTTGTTCGTAAATTGATTCACTTATAGCACGACAGGAAATGGCTGTCAAGTCGCACGAAACCTATTTACAGATACAGTAAAAAATGATATCATAAAAATATCAAAAAAGTATTAAAAAGATATTTGGTTCGTTCTGGTTATTCCATTATAAAGGAGCTGATTCCATGAAAGAAAAGAAAACATGGTCGGTCAACGGATTTTTGGGATTGGTGCTTTGTCTGCTTGCGATCGCCGTCAGCATTTACCTGCTCGCGCAGGAATATGTCGCCTCGGGCATCGTCCTGCTCGTACTGGCGGTGCTGTTCAGCTCGACCTTTACGGTTGTGCAGCCGAATGAAGCATCGGTGGTGACGTTTTTCGGCAGCTATCTCGGAACGATTCGCAAAAGCGGGCTTTGGCTGGTCGTGCCGTTCTCGATCCGCCGCAAGGTGTCGCTGCGCGTGCGCAACTTCAACAGCGTCAAGCTGAAGGTTAACGATGTGGAAGGCAATCCGATTGAAATTGCCGCTGTAGTCGTGTTCAAGGTCGTCGATACGGCCAAAGCGCTGTTTGACGTCGACAATTACGAGAAATTCGTGGAAATTCAAAGTGAAACTGCGCTGCGCCACGTCGCCAGCAAATATCCGTATGACCGCTTTGAGGGCGACGGCTACTCGCTGCGCGGCAATGCCGACGAAGTCGCTACGGAGCTGAGCGCTGAGCTGCAGCAGCGTCTGTCGGTCGCCGGCGTGGAAGTCGTGGAATCCCGGCTGACGCATCTGGCCTACTCGACCGAAATCGCCAGCGCCATGCTGCAGCGCCAGCAAGCATCAGCGATTCTCGCTGCGCGGCAAATTATCGTCGATGGCGCCGTAGGCATGGTGCAAATGGCCATCGCCAAGCTGGAGGCCGACGGCTTGCAGTTGGATGAAGAGAAAAAAGCAGCGATGACCAACAATCTGCTGGTAGCGATTGTCTCGGACCGTTCGGCAAGTCCGGTCATCAATACCGGAACGTTGTACTAGACCCATGGCTCCGAAAAAAAACTTCCCGCTCCGGCTCGATCCGCAGCTCTACGCGGCATTGGAGCGCTGGGCGGACGATGAATTCCGCAGCGTCAACGGACACATCGAGTTTCTGCTGCGGGAAGCGCTGCTGCGGGCCGGGCGCCTGCCGAAGCCTGGCGCAAGCGGCGGGACTGGAACGGAGCCGAGTCGCGACGACGAATCGGCTCCGTGAACGAATGGCAGGCGGCTTCGCGCCGGCCGGCCGGCAACACGACAAAGAGGATGCTCCAAAGACGCGTGAACGCGTTTTAAGAGCACCTCTTGTTTTTGCGCCTAGCCCCCACTCAGATCAACCGCAAATAAAATCAAAGGTTTTATCCAGCGTTCTGGTAACCAGCCGCACAAATGGCGTATGATCACCTGTAGTATGTGCGAGATCCAGCGCTGAGTAATATTCAGCCCGATCCTCTTTTTCAATTACAATGGGTGGGTAACCGTTTTTCATCAATTCAAGGTTCAACAACAACCTCGTCGTTCTGCCGTTTCCGTCGATGAACGGATGAATTTTCACAAATTCAACATGAAGGTAAGCTGACCGCTCCACCGCATGCAGAGCAGTTTGCCAGTGATGATCGTAGTTGTGTATGAGTTCTTCCATAAAGGCTTTTACTTGAAAGTAATCAGGCGGAATATGCTTGGCCCCGCTAATGATTACATTTTCTTTTCGGTAAGCTCCCCATGCTCATCGTCAATACTTTTGAGAATAAGCCGATGTATACTCTTTACCTGCCACTCTGACAACGGCTCCTGCCGCCTGACAATATCCTCTACATACAGGATGGCTTCTTTATGATTGATGACCTCCAGATGCTCTTTAATGGTCTTTCCGCCAATGGTGATACCTTCAAGAGCTACCTTGGTTTCGGATAACGTGAGTGTATTCCCTTCAATTGCATTGGAGTGATAGGTCCAGTTTACGATTAAATGCTCGCGGATACTTCGTAAAGTATGTACGGGCAAGGGTCGTTTTTGGTCAAGCACCTGTTTTTTCTCGTCGATTTCCTTAAACACCCATGATCGCTCCTGTCTTGAATACCGAAGGATTTATATTGATTATACATCAATCGTTATGGCAAAAGAAAAGAGCACTGGCCTGGAGGGGCTAGTGCTCTTTATTGTGATGCAATGCTTCCACCAAAATTCCTAAGGGATCGGCTTTTTGTCAGCCAATCAGAATAGCGCATGTATTCACCTCCTTTCTACAACCATGTACCCTTAGAACGGGAAAGATTAACATTTAGATCACAAACTCACAAATTCAGGACTATTAGACTACTACTCGATCCCACAGATAAAAAAGAAGTCTACCATCAGGCAGACCTCCCATTCATGCTTTTTTCCTGACACTGACGCGCTACTCCCGCACAATCGATACCGTGCGCGAGACCGCATCCCAGCCGACGTGCGCGCCTAGCTGCTCGGCGATAAAACGCACCGGCACATAGGTGCTGCCGCCAGTAATCGTCGCCGGCTGCTCGAGCTCAACCTCTTGTCCGTTGACCAGCGCCATGCGGCTGTCAATCGTCAGCACGATGCGCTCGCCGCTCGTCTCGTCGGTAATGGTGACTTGACGCGTCGCGTTGTCCCAGGCAATATTCGCGTCGAGATTCTCCGAGACGTAACGGGCCGGCACCAGCGTCACGCCCCCGCGGATAAACGGCCGGCCGCTGTCGCCGGGATCGCTCCCCGCGTCCGCACCCATGACCATACGCACATGTTTCGCCGCGAGCCTGACGTCTTCCTTGAGAAAGCGAAACGTCTCGCTTTGCGGATCAAACACATGCAGCAGCTGTGTGCGATTCAGTGCATGACCGCTACCCAGCTCCAGCGCACCGGCCGTATCGACCGGCTGCTTCGCCGTCACCGGCTGGCCGATGTCCCACAGTTCTTTGTCCGCTTTGACGGTAACGGTAGCGACCGATTTGCCGTCAGCATCCAGCCGCGGCCACGCAGCTTCCAGCACTCCCTTGCGCGTTTGATTGCTTTCATCCAGGTACAGGTCCAGCTGCAAGGAAGCGCCGTTGATGGTGCCTGCTTGCGCTGTCAGCAGCGCCGCCCCTCCGCTTTGCACGCGATCCCGCACGGTAGTGTACAGCAGCTCTACGGAGCGCTCCTTGCTGCTCAGTACGGAGCGTACAAGCGGGCTTAATCCGGAATCGGCAGCCAGCAGGTCAGGCCCGACAATGTCGTACAGATCGCCAAGCAGCTTTTTCGTTCCCGTCTCATCCTGCCTAAGCCGCCCCAGCAGCTGCTTCAGCCACGGACCCAGCTCCCCGGTGCCGACGGCTATATGCAGCTTGCTTACTGCCAACTCCTCCCCGTGAACGGTCACTTTCTCCGGTGTCACGGCAATCGTCGGCGGATTTGGCGCATTGGCAACCAGCCAATTGATCAAGGCTGGCGTAAGCTCGTCAAGATGAGCGGCAACCGATTGCTGCAGCTTGGCAAGCACCGGCTGCAGCAGCGCTCCGGCCTCGCCGGCCGCATCGACGCTTTGCGGCAGCCCGGCATGCCATACGATCGGCTTATTGGCGCCAGCCAGCTCCATAATGAAATCGTTGCCGTCTACATAAGCCTGGAACGGCATAGCCGTCCGCTCCGGCGTCCGCAGCTCGCCTTCATACGATACGTGCTGCTTGTCCGCCCGGAGAATGACGGGCACATCCACGGCAAGCTCGCGCAGCTTGGGCAGATTGGCTTGCTGCTCGTTCGTCAAGCCTGCCGCCGGTGTCAGCTGTACGGTCAACTGCAGCTCGGAACGGCTCGACGGCGCGTCCAGCGCCTGCAGCATGGCTTGTTTGACATCGACGCCGCCCACGCTCTGACATCCGACAAGCGCTGTGAGCAGCGCCATCGCTGCGGCTCCGGCCGCTTTTTTCCCAAACGTTCGCTTCATTCCATCATTGGCTCCTTCCATGATCCGCTTAGAAGTCCGCTGAAAAGTTGCCGGAGAATCGATAGGGAGTTGGAACAGCGTCAGCGGTCGCCTTTGTAGGCGGATTTTCACCCCAAATGGGGTCATTTCATCGAAAAATCCGGCTACAACAGCGAGTGGAAACCGCTATCGACCGGAGGACACTGGTTTTTCATCGGACTTCTAGTAAAACTATAACAAGACTCCAGCGTAATCTCCAGCAGAAAAACAACCCCCGCGGCTTCGCCCCAGAAAGCAGAAACCACGTTCAGCGTCTCGTCATATATATGGCTAGAAAGGCAAATAATAGAACCGCATGTCCGCGGTGCAGCTCCCTTCAGGGCCTTCACGGCGCGCCGCCTGGAGTAGCATATTCGGCGGCACTATCGAGTCGATGGGCCTTCAGGATCGCGCACGGTGCGTCACAAGAAGTCACGCGCGGCGCGGATAACAGGACGGAGTACGCAACAACGAAGGTGCCGGCATGCGGCATCGTCAGGGAGGGCGCATGAGCGAATCGATGAAACAATCGGGCGGTTTCGTCCGCCGCTGCCAGAAGCTGCTCGGGCGGCTGGCTCAGCTTCCCGTTGCGGGGCTGGAGCTGCTGCTGGGCCGGGCGGGTGCGCTGCTAACCTCAGCGCAGCTAAGCAAGGATGCACAGCTGCTGGATATCGCACCGGCCGCGATTCGGCGGCTGGAGCTGGTCTGGCAGCGTCAGCTGCGCCAAGGTGCGGGACCGCTGCCGCGGCTGAGCGCTGAGGAACGGCAGATTGCCGCCCGCATCCGTGAGCAGACCGCTCGGCACAACCGCAATAACGTGACGCGCACCGAAGCGTATTGGGAAATTTACAGCAGCCATCCCGAGCTGCATTGGGCGCTGCTTGCTCATATGGTCTCGCGCAACGGGGGCTGGTCCATGACCGACCTGCGCGGCGAGCTGCTGCCGCGGCTGCTCAGCCGCAGGACGACCGAAGCGCTGTTTGCGCTGTTGGAGCGGGCCAACGCGCTGATTTTTCAAGACGCTTATCCGCAGCTGCTGCTGTATCGGGAAAGCCGGCGGCGCGGGCGAAGCCTTGCGCATCTGCTGCCGCATTTCGGCGTCTCGGCCTTCATGACGCCCGTCTGGCAGCAGTTCTGGACGTATGGCGAATCCGCGCCCTTGACGGTTGCGCTGATCATTAACGAGCAGCATTATATCGAACAACGGGTCGTTCGCTCGCCGCATTTTCAAGCAAGCGTGCTCGATACGCTGCTGTTCAAAACACAGGGCTGGCTTCAGCTTAATCCTGTAGTGTTTCCATACGAGACCACGGCGGGAAGCGGCACGCCGGAGCCTTCTTCCGATTTGCGAAAAAGCGGCGGTGAAGCCGGTTCGCTTCGATTGGCCGGGTTGATTCTCGAAAATTTCTCCAACTTGACGGAGCGGATTGAATTCGGTAAAAAGCTGTACGCCCTGTTGTTCGGCATTCCGGCCGTCCACCGCGGCGTCGTGGCGTTCGCAGAGCAAACGCCACATACCGGCTCGCGCGCCGACTATTGGCCTCATCTGTTCGCAGCCACACGCAAAACCGCCCCTGAAGCCAAATTTCAGGAGCGTCTCGACGGCGGCAAGCTGCGGCCCGGAGCGGAACCGCTCTACAGCCCCAAGCTGGCGCGGGCATGGCCCGACCGCAAGGTAGCGTCGGCGGAGCCCGGCGACTGGTTCAACAGCCTCAAACAGACCGCCTTTTTACAAACTATTCCGCTCCCGTTTCCGTTCGATATTACCGCCGACGCCCTGCTCGGTTTAAATGCCATCGAGCTGGCTGTGCTGGCAGCGGAAGCTTTGGCCGCAGGTGGACGCGCCGAAGAAGCCCGTCCCGGGGATTGGCCTCAGCCTTGAATGCGCTGTCCCGCTCCAGAGCGCATATTCACCAAAGCTTCCATAGCTTGGCCCTAGCCTTGTCTTGTTCACCGTCTCATCGGCAGCAGCTTACAAAAAATGTCGATTCTCTCTCCCGGCATACAGGAGGAAAATCGACATTATAGTATATGCTTAATTTCACGTATCTCAACTAGGAATAAAGCACAAAGGGTATTGACCCTTTAATTTGTCCGCCGAATGGCGGCATTGCGCTCAGTTGACGTGCACGGTGAGGAGATTGTATTCGACTGCCGGGCGAGTTGTCCTGTGGGATTGGACATTTTCCCGATTTTGTCTTTTCAAAAGAAGACACGGCCTCCCCCTGCATGCTCACCATTTCGGAATCGCCGGACCGTCCATATATGGCATTGATGACCGTCAACACAACTGTATATTGTGTTTTCAGAAAATGGTAAGTTGAGAGGCTACTTATGCTCTCATGTCCACTATTTAAAAGACAAATCGAGCAAAATGTCCACTGGGGGTGGATGTCTGCCACATAAACCCTGACGCAAATCACGCCGCTGCGGTATCAAAAAACGCGGCTTGCCCAACTAGCCTGCTGCCAAGCTGCTCAAACGCGTCGCGCCCTCCAATCAACCTGATCTGCGCCCAAGCAGACGGCCGGCTCTGGCGATCAGCTTTTGCAGCGGGGCCGGAAAGCTTTTGACATCGTCTTTGGTGACCACTTTAGTGGCCATCAACAGCAGCGGATACAAGATCAGCATAACCCCGCAAACGAGCACAGCGTTGATGCCTTCGGTCATCCGGGCAATGCCCGTATCCAGGTAACGATGCGTCGCCATTTCGACCAGCAGGCCCGCTGCCGCCATGACGGCGCTTGTCAGCAGCAAACCGCTCCATCGCTTGCCCAGCACGTTAAAGCGGATTTCTTTGCGCAGCGAGCGCAGGTTGAACGCCGTCATGACGATAAAGCACAGTCCTGTCGAGAGAATAATGCCATAGATGCCCAACCACGGAGCCAGCGCAAAGCTGCCGAGCAGCTTGACGGCGATGCCGTAAGCCACGTGCTGCATCAGCGGCTTCATCCGGCCCATCCCCATCAGTACCGCACCGGATGTCTGCATGACGATCTGGAACATCGCGCTGAGCGTCAGCAACGCTATCATCGAAGGCCCGTGGGAAAGACCCATCGCTGAATTTTCATAGCCAAAAATAAAACCGTCAAGCGGACGCGCTGCAACGCTGATCATCAGTACAGCCGGCAAGCCGCTGAGCAGCGACAGCTGCAGCACCCGGGTCGTCTGGCGGCCGACCGTATCGAGCTCCTTGCGCGAATACGCTGCAGAGATGATCGGCACTACGGACTGGCTTAACGCAATCGCCAAAATAATCGGAATGCCGGCCAACGACTGGGCCCGGCCCCCAAGAATGCCGAGCAGCTCCAGCGCGCCCTGTTCGCCGAATCGGCCCTTGAGCAGCGGAATGATGATCGAGGAGTCGATGTTGTAAACGAGCGTCACCGTCACCGAGAAGATGACGATCGGCACCGCCAGCCTCAGCAGGCTGGCGTAAATCGCCCCGTACCCGAGCCGCCCTTGCGGCTCTCCGGGTACGGCTGCGCCGCCGCTGCCCCCGACCGGCAGAGGCACTACAGCGCCGTCGCCACCGGCAGCGACGGCGGCTTGTCCCGGCGCGGCCCCAGCCGCCGCGCCAGCCGCGGCATCGCTGCGAGCCAGCTTCATGGCGTAATACGCCATGACCGCCAGCGCTGCGATGCCGCCCGTGACGCCGCCGAACGAAGCGCCGGCGACGGCCCATTCCGCGCTGACGCCCAGCAGCGCGTAGGCCAGACCCACGGCCGTGATCAGGCGGAACACCTGCTCCACGACCTGGGACACGCCGTTCGGCATCATATGCCGACGGCCTTGAAAATACCCCCGCATAATCGCAATCAGCGGGAACATCAGCAGCGCCGGAGCAATCGCCCGCGTCGCCAGCACCGCACGCGGATCACCGGAAATGTTCTCCGCGTAGAACGGAGCGAGCGCATACAATAGCGCTGCCATGACCACCCCTGCGCCGAGCGCAAACCAGATCGCCGCACGGTAGATGCGGTCGGCTTCGGCCTGGCGGCCCAGCGCCGTCTTCTCGGCAATCAGCTTGCTGAGCGCGCTGGGAATACCTGCCGTCGCGATCACCAGCAGCGTCGAATACAAGTTAAACGCAATCGTATAGCTGCCCATGCCGGCGTCGCCGAGCAAATGGACCAGCGGAATACGCTGAAAAACGCCGAGAAACCGCGCTACAAGCGCGGCTACGGTCAGAATCAGCGTGCCTTTGACCAAAGAATCCTTTGTCACCGTCGTTCCTTCTTTCCTGTTTGTCCAACGCGCTTGCCGGCGCTACAGCAATACCCACAGCAAAAATAACACAATCATCACCAATTGCAGCACAACCTTGACCACAACGCTGGAGAAAAATCCGAGCACCGAGCCCCAGCCGACACGCAGCGCCTGCTGCCAGGATGTGCCAATGATCAGCTCGCCGATCACCGCGCCGATAAACGGGCCCAGAATCAGTCCGAACGCGGGAATGACGAACGGCCCCACGATCAGCCCGATTGTGCTGCCGATGACCGAAGCGCGCGAGCCGCCGAACTTTTTGACCCCCATCGCGCTTACCGCGTAATCGGCTACCAGAATAATGACGACAATCAGTGTTTGCAGCAGCCAGAACAGCCACGTGAACGGTTCGAAGCTGATCAGCCAGCCATACAGGAAAAAAGCGCCATAAATCGCCAATACCCCCGGCAGCACCGGATACACCGCACCGGCCATCCCGATTGCGAACAAGGCAATAACCAAAATCCAGCCCACAATATCCATTCGTCCCACCTGCTCCCATAAGCCGGCGAACCGGCTAATCTACCAAGATATACCCGCGAATGACCTCGGCGACACCATGTTCTTCATTCGTCACCGTCACCCGGTCGGCGAGCAGCTTGACGCTATCCTGCGCATTGCCCATCGCAACGCCAAGTCCGGCGGCCCGCAGCATCGCCACATCGTTTTCGCTGTCGCCCATCGCTACAACCTCGTTCATCGTAATGCCCAGCAGCTCGCAAACCGCGGCCAGGCCGCTGGCTTTGCTGACGCCGAGCGGATTCAGCTCAATATTGTACGGATGCGAGTTCGTAATTTCGAGCTCCTTCCAGCTTTCCACGATGTTGCGCACCTCGGCCAATATCCGCACATCCTCATAATAAAATCCGAATTTCAGCCACTCCACGCTGTCGAGCTGCTCCGTCCATTCGTCGCGATTGTACAGACGGTCGACCGCATACGCCCACCACCAGGTGTTATGACGAACGGCCAAGGCATGCAGCCTGCGCACATACTCGGGGTCCATCAGCTGGCGGCGCAGCAGCGTATCGGGCGCGCTCCACACCTCGCTGCCGTTGACAGCAACAATGGGCGACGTCAAGCCCAATTCCTCTATATAGGGCACAATGCTGCGCATCCCCCGGCCCGTGGCCAGCATAACGGTAACGCCGGCAGCTTGAGCTTCGGCAATCGCCTGTTTGTTTTCTGCAGAAATTTCCTTCGCTTCATTCAGCAGCGTGCCGTCCATATCCAGCGCCAGCAGCTTGTATCGTGTCATGTCGTAATTCGCTCCTTCTTCTAGTTGACGGCTGCTGCCGTGCGTACCGGCAGCTCATCCATATAAGTTGTATGCCACAGAGCAAACATATAAATCGTCCAGATGTGGCGGGCAAAATCGCCTTGTCCGCTGCGATGCTTTTGCGCCAGACGCTCCACTGCCGCCATATTGATGTAATCCTCGATGCCGCTAGCCTTGATCTGCTCGACCAGCTCCCCGCCTGTCGGTCCCTTCAGCCAATCGCGCAGCGGAACGGGAAATCCGAGCTTCGGCCGGTTAAGAATGAAATCGGGAATGATGCCTTCCATCGCTTTGCGGAATATATACTTCGTCGTGCCGCCGGCAATCCGGTATTTGGCCGGAATGCGACGCGCCACCTCGTACAGCTCTTTGTCGAGGAACGGCACGCGCAGCTCCAGCGAATGGGCCATCGTCATTTTGTCCGCCTTCATCAGAATATCGCCGGGCATCCACAGGTTCAGGTCAATGTATTGCATCCGGCTGACCGGATCAAGATGACGGGTTTTGGCGTAATAATCGCCGGCGATTTGCAGCGGATTCTTGTAAGAGCGCAGCATTTCGCGGTCGAGACGCAATACTTCGGCCTTCATATCCTCGGAAAAAATTCTGGCGTTGCCGATAAAACGCTGCTCCAGCGGTGTCGTGCCACGCAGCAAGTAGTTGCGTCCCTTGACGCCGCTTGGCATCATCCGCGCCAGCCGGTTGAGCATCCGTTTCACACTGCCGGGCAGCCGCTCGACCGGCGCCAGCGACAACGGCTCGCGGTAAATCCGGTAGCCGCCGAACAGCTCATCCGCGCCTTCGCCGGAGAGCACGACGGTCACATGCTCACGCGCCAGCTGCGCAACGTGGTACAAAGCAATGGCCGAAGGATCGGCCACAGGCTCATCCTGGTGCCAGACCGCGCGCGGCAAGCAAGCGAAGAAGTCTTCCTTGGTGATGATTTTGGCATAATGGTCCGTACCGAGCGCCTGCGCCGTCTGCGCCGCAATCGTCGTTTCATTGTTGGGTCCTTCGAAGCCGACGCTGAACGTGCGAATCGGCTCGATGTTGCGCATATGCGTAGCAATCGCCGTGGAGTCGATGCCGCTGGACAGGAAGCAGCCGCGTTCGACGTCACTGACCATATGGTGCGCCACCGAATCCTTGAGCATCTCGCGAAGCTGCTCGACATACTCCTCGAACGGACGGTCGACCGGCTCGAACATCGGGTCCCAATAACGCTGAATCGTCATTTCCCCGTCATAGGTCACTTTGACGTAATGAGCAGGCGGCAGCTTCTGGATGCCGTAGAACATCGTATGGGGCTCCGGCACGTATTGAAAGGTCAAATAATTCATCAGACTGTCCGTATGAATCAGCCGGTTCATGCCCTCGGCCGCCAGCAGGCTCTTGATTTCGGAGCCAAAGACGAACTGTCGGTCGTTGACATGATAGTAAAACGGCTTGATGCCGAAGTGGTCGCGCGCGCCAAACAGTTGTTTTTTGCGTTTATCCCAGATTACAAAACCGAACATGCCGCGCAGATGCTTGACGCAATCCTCGCCGTACTCCTCGTACATATGTACAATGACTTCCGTATCGCTATGCGTACGAAAGCGGTGGCCGCGATCCTGCAGCATGGCGCGCAGCTCTTTATAGTTATAAATTTCACCGTTAAAAATAATCCAGACCGAGTCGTCCTCGTTGGCCAGCGGCTGATGCCCCTCCGCCAAGTCGATGATCGACAGCCGGCGGAATCCCAGCCCGATCCGATTGTCGGTCCAAAAGCCCGAATCGTTCGGACCGCGGTGATGAATGACATCCGTCATCTGCTGCAGCATCGGCAGCGCCGGTTCTCTATCTTCAAAATACATTACGCCGGTGATCCCACACATGGCGACTCTCACTCCTCACGGTCATTTGCGATACATTAGTATACCATATCTTGCCCCCAGACTGTTAATAAGAAAGCCGCACCCATGACTGACCGTACTTGTCAGCCAATCTAAGGTATACTAATACCGAAACTGTCAAACAGCTATGGCCGGTATCGGCGAAAGGGAGGATATAAACATGGAAAAATTCGGTTTATACGGCAAGCTGACGGCTCAGCCGGGACAACGCGACGAGCTCGCGGCGCTGCTGCTCGAAGCAGCCAACGCGGTTGAAGCAGCCGACGGCTGTTATTTGTACATCATTAATTTGTCGGAGGACGAGCCCGATGCCATTTGGGTGACGGAGGTATGGCGGGATCCTGCCGCTCATCAGGCTTCACTGGCGTTGGAAGAAACACGCTCGCTGATTGCCAAAGCCCGGCCGCTGATCGCCGGCATCGAGCAGGTACGGCTGCGCACGCTGGGCGGCTTGGGCCTGTAACGGCCACTCTGATCTGCCCCGTATTTTTTCCATATATTGAAACCATAACTTTCTTATGGTATGTTTAGAAAGCAATAATCCGCCCGTGGCGCTAACCAGAGCGGATTATTTTCTTTTACCGCGATTCAAGTCATTCCCCGGAGGCCAGCCTTCCGCTCAAATTCAACTGCACACTCTCCAAGAAGGGGTCCATACATGAGTGCGCTTCACGCCTTTACGCAAGGTTTTTTGTTCTCGCTTTCGCTGTGCTTCGATCTCGGCCTCGTCAATGTCGCGTTAATGCGCCGCGGCATGGAGCGCGGCTTCGGGGCGGCCTTCATGCTAGGCTTCGGCTCCTGCTTTGGGGATTTGTTTTATTTGTCCTTGGCATTACTCGGGGTCAGCGCCGTCTTCGAGCTCGCCCCCGTCAAATGGACGCTGTGGCTGGCCGGCTCGGGATTCCTGCTTTATTTGGCCTGGAAAATGCTGCGCAGTTTACGCAGCGCGCCTGAAGCGGCCCGCGCAGATGCCGCCGCGGCAGCTGAAACCGCCAGCGCCAAAGAGCCTGCCGGCGCCAGCGCTGCCGGACAAGCGGCACCGGGCCAAGCTGCTTATCGGCCGCAACGTTACGGGCGCGATTTTGCCGCCGGCATCGGTCTGGCCCTGTCGTCGCCAAGCGCGGTCGCTTGGTTCGCGCTCGTCGCCGGACCGATGCTCGGCCAGATGCAGGTCGGCCGCGCCGAGCTGACCAGCTTCATGTCCGGCTTCTTCGTCGCCGGGCTGCTCTGGTCGCTGGCGATGGCCGCTTTCAGCAGCTTGTCGGGCGCCATGCTCGGCGCAAGTGCCGTGCGCATATTGGCGCTGCTGTCCGCGCTGCTGTTCGTTTACTTCGCGGTGCGCATCTTCCTGCACGGACTCGCGGAGCTGGCGGGCTATCGGCTTTGGCCGCTATAGCCCAAGGGGCCGCCCCGCCGCCATGACATCGCGGTGGAACAGCCCCTTTTTCAGCGTGAATAGATGTGAATCGTCAATTGTTGGCTTCTTGCGTTTAACGTTTCTCCGGCTGCATGAACAGCGCAAAATGGGGAGTCCTAGCCGTTGCGGTCGGCGTATACGGCCATTGCATCGCGCATAAACAGCGCCAAGCCCTCGCCAAACTGGTCGATGTTGCGCGTAAAGCGTTCATCGTCCACGTACATTTGCCCCAGTCCGCGAAACGCCTCCAGCGAATAGCTGCCCATCCGGTTGAGAAAATCGTACCAGGCCTGAATCGCCGCCTGCGCCTCCTCCGAATCCGGCGCGCCGCCGCGCAGCTCCGCCAGCCTAAAGTAGATCGCATTCATTTCCTGACCGAGCTGATTGTGCTGCTCTGCGGACATCCCGTTCAATTTGGCCTTCGAATCGTCGACAGCCTTGTCTCCCCAGCGCTCCCGCGCTTCTTGCTCATACGGATTATGACCGAAGTCAAAGCCCTTGAATTTGTCCTGTTGCGTCATGTCCAGTTCCCCTTTCCAATGCCGAATGGTTTTATCAATCGTTTCGATCATACTTTCGATCCGGGCCCGCCTGTCGACCAGCATCCGGCGATGCATCGCCAGCGCTTCCTCGCGGTCAAACGAAGGACTCGAAAGAATATCCTTGATCTGCCCAAGCGGGAAGCCCAGCTCGCGAAAAAACAAAATTTGCTGCAGCGTTTCCAGGTTGGCGTCCGAATACAGCCGATAGCCGGCTTCCGTCGTCTGGTCGGGCGTCAACAGTCCAATTTCATCGTAATGATGCAGCGTGCGCACGCTGATGCCGACAAGATCGGCCACTTCCTTGACTTTCATGAAAATGAGGTCGACCTCCTTTCACCACTTACTATAGGGTATCACGTAACGTGAGAGTCAACACCAATTTCACCGGCTTGCCCCCCAAAAAATCAGTCTCCAGCCCGAGACGACTCCCGCACCGCGGCAGGAAGACGGCTTGCTCCGCCCATGATAAGCTGAAATTACATCCAAAACAGATCAAAGGAGCGAGTACATTGAACGTAAACCGCAGCGCCTTTTTGGGGCCGATTCTCATTTTGTTGGGCGTTTTCATGCTGCTCAAGGGCCAGCCGGTGTTCCATACCGGCAGCATTTTCACCTACTTCTGGCCGTCGCTGTTCGTCCTGCCGCTGGGCGTGTTTTTCCACTGGCTGTATTTCTTCATTTTGCAGCGCCGCGGCGTCGGCGTGCTGGTTCCCGGGGGCATCCTTTTCACAGCCGGCATCGTCTGCCAGCTCTCGATGCTGTTTGACCTGTGGCATCTGCTGTGGCCGGGCTTCATTCTCGCCGTCGCAGTCGGCCTGTTCGAGCTGTATTGGTTCGGCGGGCGCAACAAATGGCTGCTCATTCCGATCAACATTCTGGCGGTGCTGGCTGTCGTATTTTTCGGCGTCTTCTCCGTCGGCTATTTGCTGGGCAGCTTGTTCGGCGGGCAGCCGATTCTGGCGATTGTGCTGATTGCTGCAGGCGCAGCCGTACTGTTTATGCGTAAAAAGGCGGTCTATTAAGCCATTGCACGGCTATCGCTATACCACACGCACGCAAAAAAGCGCGAGCAGAAAAGGCGTTACTGCCTGATCTATCGCGCTTTTTTGCTGTTGAATCGGCGTTTACGCTGCCGGCGCCGGTCTATTCGCGGAATATTTGCATCCAATGATCGGCGTCCGCCATGCGGGTAAAGCCGAATTTGGCATACAGCCCTTCGGCGTCTTCTGTAACAAGCACGAAGCGGCGCAAGCCTTGCAGCTGCGGATGCGCAACGATGCTGGTCAGCAGCTGCTTGGACAATCCCCGGCCGCGATGCTCGGCGACAATAAACACATCCGTCAAATAAGCAAACGTCGCGCAATCGGAAATAACCCGGGCAAATCCGATCTGCTTGCCATCCGCATAGACGCCAAACACCAGCGCCGAGTATTGCAACGCACGCCGAAAAGCCTCCAAAGTCAGCGATTTGGCCCAATACATATGCTCGTGCATATAAGCAAACACGAATTCTCCGTCAACGCGACCCCTATCGCTCGAAATAACGACTGTGCCTCTGTCGTCACGGTACTGCGCTTCAACTACGGCTCGACTGCCCATCTGGTTGTCCGTCATCGTCCATCCACTCCCCATACCGCTTGTCCGTCCGCACTGACCTTCGGTTAGCCGACATTTGCGCCGCCTTATTCCCCGTTTAACGTCACCTTGTTTTTGCCGTTGTTTTTGGACATATACAGGGCTGCATCGGCATCCTGATATAGCTCCTCGAACGTATTGCCGCCCGGACCGACCGGAGCCGCGCCAATGCTCGCCGTGACGGTCACCTGCCGCTGCCCGTCAAGCGTGAAGCTGCGCTCCTGCAGCTGCTCCAGAAATCGCCCAGCCTCACGCAGGCTTTCTTCGGCGTCCAGTCCGGTCAGCAGCACGGCGAATTCCTCGCCGCCAATCCGCCCGATGACTCCTTTGCCGCCATAAGCCGCCTTCAGCCGCCCGGCAAATTCCGTCAGCACCCGATCGCCGGCCGCATGGCCGTAGCTGTCGTTGATCGTTTTGAAATCATCGATATCGATTAGCAGCAGCGCAGCCGCAGAGCTGATTTTTTTCAGCCGCTCCCGCACCTTTCTCAAGAAATACCGGCGATTATGCAGCCCCGTCAGCTCGTCGACCGCGGCTTGCTGCATCAGCTCGCGCTCATAGCGCTTTTTATCGCTTATATCCGAAAACATCAGCAGCATGGCGCTCGGCCCGTTCGCTTTGCGGCCTACCGGGGTTAACGCAGCACTGTAGCAGACATCGTTCGGCAAATCCACCTCCAGCGTCGTTTCTCCGCGCCTGCGGTATGCAGCCGCCAGCTCCAGCTTTCCTTTCAAAAAACGATGGATCGGCTGGCCGAGCGCTGTCGGAGTGCCGCCGGAGCCTTCGCCTGCCTCTGCCGGCTCGCCGCTCAGCACCAGCAGCATCCGCTCCGCAGCGGCGTTCACATCGACGATGGTGTCGAACGGATCGGTCAGCACGATACCGTCCTTCATGCTCTGAAACATTTTATCCTTGGCGATCGGCCAGACCGAAAGCAGCTGGTAGCGAAACAAGGCGTAATACATGATCAGGCCTGAAGGCACAAAGCTGAGTGCGGTCGCACCCAAAACTCGCACCGGGAGCACCGGCAGCAAAAAAATCGGCGCCACGGCCATAAGCAGGCCGACGAGCAACCACACATAACGCTTGTAGTAATGACGCGGCGCATTGCGTAAATTTACTGCCAGCACAAAAATGGCAAATACGCAAAACATCTGATTATAGACGATAAAAATCATATTCAGCAGCGTCGGCTGCACGCGAATCTCACTGAGCTGCCACATCTCCGTCAGCCCGACGCTGCTGCGCATCCAGTGATGCAGCGGATCGGTAAAAATCAGCAGCATATACGCCACGATCGGAATGGACAGCAGCGTCAGCTGCCTGCGCATGCGCACTGGGGATTTGCCGAGAAAATCGGTGACGGTGGCATAGGTAAACAAGGCGCAAAAAAACAGCGGCCCCTGCTGCAGATTGCGCCACCACAGCTTCCATGCAAATGAACCCGCCATAAGCTCGAAGACGGTCGCCAGCATGACTGTGGAAGCCAGCAGCGCGATGATCCAAAAAAAACGCCGCCCCGGCGTATGACGGTAACGGTACGAATATCCGCACAAAAATAAACCCAGCGCGGCGGCAATCAGCATATAAAAAGGATAACCCTGCATCCACTGCATACGATTGTACCCCTGTTTCTATAGGTGTAGTAGTTTCATTATAGCGGTTTTTAGCGGCAGGCCAACTGTTTTTTGGCCTTATGGGAAAAAATCGGTGATCAGGGCGAATGCCATTTTTTTCTAGCCAAGAGGTCATTTGCAAAACGGCACGCACTTGTTTATCGTTAGAACAAAGACGAATATCTCCTGAATCGGCCCTAGCGCTTGATTCAGGACAAGGAGGCTCCACCGTCATGACTCATTCCGTATCCGAAGAGCAGTCCGGCGCGGTGCAAAAAGGCCGTGTGCCGATTTCCGTGCTCGATCTCGCTCCCGTTATCGCCGGCGGCACGCCCGCCGACGCTTTCCGCCGCAGCCTCGACCTTGCCCGGCACGCCGAAGCCTGGGGCTATCGGCGCTACTGGCTGGCCGAGCACCACGGCATGCCCGGCGTTGCCAGCTCGGCGACCTCGCTCGTCATCGGGCACATTGCCGCCGGCACAAAGACGATTCGCGTCGGCTCCGGCGGCATCATGCTGCCTAACCATGCCCCGCTGGCCATCGCCGAGCAATTCGGCACGCTTGAATCGCTGCATCCGGGGCGCATCGATCTCGGGCTCGGTCGCGCGCCGGGCTCGGATCACGCCGCGACTCGCGCCCTGCGCCGCGGCTTGGGCAGCGACGGGCATGACTTTCCCGAGCTGCTTAGCGAGCTGCGCGGCTATCTCGACCCGTCGCTGGGTACGGCCATGCCCGGTGTACGGGCTGTACCGGGCGAAGGCTTGCAGATCCCGATCTGGCTGCTCGGCTCCAGCGGCTTCAGCGCACAGCTCGCCGGACAGCTCGGACTGCCGTTCGCCTTCGCCAGCCATTTTGCCCCCGACTATGTATTGCAGGCGCTGGAGCTGTATCGCAGCAGCTTCCGTCCTTCGGCTGCGCTGGATGCGCCTTATGCGATGGTCGGGGTGAATATTGTGGCCGCCGCTACGCAGGAGGAGGCGCAGCGGCTCGCGACGTCGCAGCAGCAGCAGTTCTTGAACATCATCCGCGGCCGTCCGGGGCTGTTGAACGCGCCCGTCGCCAGCATGGACGAGGTGTGGACCCCGCAGGAGAAGATGATTGTTGAGCGCCAGCTGCGTTTTTCGGTCGTCGGCGATGCCGCAGTTGTGCGCTCGCGGCTGGCCGAGCTGCAGGAGCTGACCGGCGCGAACGAATGGATTGTCGCCGGGCAAATCTACGATCATGAGGCGCGTTTGGCCTCATATCGCATCGTCGCCGAAGCGCTGGGCCAAGCGGCGGTGGAATCGGGCGCGCTGTAGGCCGAAGAGGACCGTCGACGCAAGCCGAGGTCTGAGCGGAGGCAGGAGCTTCATTGGACACATAAAAAAGCTTCCGGCACCGCCCGTTCGGGCGAGTCCTGGAAGCTTTTTGCGCGTTATGGCCGGCGTTGCAGCGACTGCCTGTGCTCGCGCTGCGCCTGAACATCAACGTCCAGATCGATTTCCTCGGGTAACAGCTTCGATGCGCTCGGCACATGCCGCGGCTTGTAGTTGATCACATCCGAGGAAAACAGCGTCACGACAAGCTGTCCGGGCAACGCCGCAGCTCGAATCAGAATCGGCTGGTTGTACCGATTGGCGAAACGGAAATCCGGTCCGCCCCAGTTGACGGTCGCATCGCGCCCTTCGGGCACATAAGGTACGCGGCGGCTGTGCGAATACCGCTCGACAATCTCCAGCCCGGCCCGGTCGGCGGCATTAAACAGAGTAGAAGAAATTTGGCAGATGCCTCCGCCGATCCCCTCGGAAAATTCGCCGCGCACGATAACCGGGGCGCGTTTGTATCCCTTGCCGACCGTACGCACGCCGACTACCCGATTAAACGAAAACGTCTCGCCCGGCATGACCACATAATTGTTAATCGCCTTGGCAGCGAGCTTAATATTGTGAAAACGATTTGAATTGTTTGAATTGAAATAGGTCACATAGTAGCCGATCTGCCTTACGCGAATAAACGCGAGTAGCTCGCTGTCGACATTGGCGTGCACGGCCAGCCGCGGCGCCTCCAGCGGCGCTCCGTCCTGCGCATAGTAGCGCTCATAGAAGCGGGTGACAAACGCTTGCCGATCCAGACGCCAGCCTGTACGCTCGGGCACGATCCGGCCGCTGTCGTCTATGGTAGCGTTGATCGGTTT
Source organism: Paenibacillus athensensis (assembly GCF_004514475.2). Classification (GTDB taxonomy): domain Bacteria; phylum Bacillota; class Bacilli; order Paenibacillales; family NBRC-103111; genus Paenibacillus_AL; species Paenibacillus_AL athensensis. The sequence goes on from NZ_MYFO02000006.1 coordinate 133,768, forward strand.
TTCGTAAACCCGCTTCTCCACCTCGCCGGCCAAACGCTGCACCTGCTCGTCATCGATCAAAGGCGTGCCAAGCAGTGCATGTGTATAATCAGCCCGCTTGACGGCGGCTACGCCCGAACCGTTATGTTGTATGGCAAATCCATCCGCTTCCGCATTCGACGGCAGCAGCAAAAGCATTCCGAACATCCAGCCGTATCCCACGTTTGGCGCACCTCCACCTCTATTGTGGACAGTTGCCGGTAAAACATGCATCGCAGTCGATCGACACGGCTTTTTGCAAACGCCAGCGCTCCTGCCAGATCTTTCATCCAGGCGAAGCTCGGTCACAGGAAAATAACGGTGATGATCAGACGCTTGAGCGAGGCGGGAATCCGGCTTTTTTTCATCGCGAGCACCACCTTTCCCTCATGCATCTTTGTTTCCCAAGGGCAACTTTTAATCCAGCAAAAAGCTTTCCCTCTGCTCGCAGTATATGCAGCTTCCCGCCGTAACGTGACGGCTTGGGGCAAATAAACCGCTTACCATGCACAAAAAAACCGCAAACGGCCAGCCGCTTGTCACCAAGCGAGCCGCACCGCTGCGGAATCATCAACCCTTTACTTTTTGACCGAGCTGCCGCTTGCTGCTTTGGTCAAAATACCGTCATTCGCCGCGTCATAAGCGGCGAAAATTTTCGCCGCAATCGGCGAAGCGCCATAGCGCCCGAACCCGCCCTCCGGCACGACAACCGCAACGGCCAGCTTCGGATTGTTCGCCGGCGCGAACGCGATAAACACCGCGTTGTCGACACGGCCGCCGGCCACGTCCTGCGTGGACGTACCCGTTTTGCGAGCCACCGGATAGGGCAGCGTGTCGATGCCCTCGGCACCGCTTTTCATGCCATTAATGACCGCATCCCAGTCCTGATTGTCGAATGTCGTTTCCTCAAGCAGCTCCGGCTGGAACGTCTTGAGCACTTCGCCTTCGTAGCTCGTGATCTTCTCGACGAACTGCGGCTTCATCCGCTTGCCGCGGCTGGCCAGCGTAGCGGCATATTGCGCCAGCTGGAGCGTCGTCGTTTTTTCGTTCTGGCCCCACGAGGCGTATACCATCGCCGACTGGTAGCTGTCTTTTTGCGCGTTTTTGATAAAGTCGTTGGAGCCTGCATATTCGAGCGGCAGACCGCTGCCCGTTTTGACGCCAAGCCCGAACTTGCCGAGATATTCGGCCCATTTGGCTGTAACCTTCGGATCCTCGCCGCCATATTTGCTGTAGAACGGAATCCCGACCTTGGCCGACATGAACGTATTGGACGAAACCGCAATCGCCGAAGTCGCATTCAACAAGCCGTAAGCGTGTCGGTCGGAGTTGGTGATCGTGCTTTTCGTGCGGCCGAACGAAAACTCCCCGGTATCGTTGTACGTGTCGTAGCGGGTGAACAGCTTTTCGCTCAATCCGATCATCACGGACAGCGGCTTGACGGTCGAGCCCATGAACACAATCGAGGACGGATGCTTGGGCCGTTCCTTGTCCGTATATTTCGGATAAGCCGTCGTAATCGTGCCGTTCGGCACGTAAGGCATAATCTCTTCATAGTCCGATTGCAAAATGCCGCCCGTCCACAGGTTGGAATCGTAGTCGGGATAGCTGGCCATCGACACGACCTTGCCGCTGTCGACCTCCATCGCCACGGCGTAGCCCGATTTGGCGTTTACGCCGTATTTCGCGTAAGGATCGTTGCGCACAGCATCGGAATGCAGCCAGTCGAGCTGATCCTTGATCGCTTTTTCCGTCGTCTGCTGCACGTCCTTGTTAATGGTCAAAAACAGATTGTTGCCCTTCGTCGGCGCCGTGATCGTCGCACGGCCGATAATTTTCATCGCCGCGTTAACCGGATACGTTTTGTAGCCGTTTTTGCCGCGCAGCTCATCCTGATACATCCGCTCGATGCCGTCGAAGCCGACGTATTCCGAATCCAGGTATTCCTTGCTGTTCGGATTGTCGGCGTAGATGTCCTGAGCGTTTTTCGTCGAATAGGATTTCAAATAACCGATCAGCTGCGTCGCGACCGTCGTATTGTCGTCTTCCTTTTCGTACGTGCGGATGCTCTCCTCCGTAACCTCCAGCCATTTGAACTCGTCGCGATGCTCCAGCAGATAGGCCATCTCTTCCTTGGACAAATCGGATTTGATTTTACGGGGAACGGAGTAATAGCTGGGGTCCTTGACCGGCTTTTTATCGATGTCATAGCCCAGATCCATCGCCAGTACGATGTCGGCGGGGGTCAGCTTTTTGCCGTCAGGCTTGCCGAAGCGCTGGAACACGTCATACAGCTTGTACGCGAGCGCAATGACCGCATCCTTATCCTGCTGCCCTGGTTCAATGCGGAAAAACAGCGACTGCACCGGCACCGTATACGCCAGCGGCACGCCGTTTGCATCGTAAATATTGCCGCGGATCGGCGCGATTTTCGTCTCGCGGTTCGTCGTTGTGTTCTCTTGCTCGGCATATTCCTTGCCATGCACAAACTGCAAAATCGCCAGCCGCACGATCAGAACGGAAAACAGCAAAAACGTCACGAAAAAAAACAGATTGATCCGGATCGAAAAGTGACGCCGCCGATGCAGCTCATGCTTCTGCGGATCGTCCATGATCGAGGATTTCATCGCGATTCAAGTCCTTTCGTTCAAATTCATCTCCCGGCTCCAGCAGCTCCATAAGCGAGCGGATACCCGGCCCGGTATGCCGGGCGTAACGAAGAATACGCACGGCGTCGATGCCAACCTGATTCGGAGACCAGACATCGTTCGTCACGTGATCGCCGACATACAACACGTCCTCCGGCTCAAGCCCGGCCCGTTCCAGCGCCAGACGAAATATCGCCGGGTCCGGCTTCTCCAGCCCGACCTCGGTCGAAACAATGACCGGCTCAAACCAGTCGAGCACGCCCTGATCGGCCAGTATGGCCCGCAGCGTCGGAGCGAAATTGCTGACAATGCCTAGCCGCACGCCCAACTCGCGCACGCGCGTCAGGCTTGTTTTTACGTCATCAAACAGCCGGTACTGCTCCGGGGCCGTATACAAATCGTACAGCTCGCTGCAGCAGGCCAGCAGCTGCGCCTCTGCCCATGCCTCATGCACACCCAAATGCTCCAGCACATAACGGTAAAACGCCACCCAGAAAGCGCGATCCGATTCAGGCGAGCAGCCGCTCTGCGCCGGGTCGTGCGGCTTCTCGTCATAAAGCTGACGAAACGCCTTGCCCAGCAGTTCACCGATCAGGTCCGGATCGAACTCGAGCCCGCGCTCGGCCAAATATCGCTGCAGCAATAGCCGCGCATCCGGCACGGTCAGCAGCGTGTCGCTGGCGTCGAGATACAGCATTTTATATTCATGCAACGGTTTGCGCATACGTACTCCTTGTATAAATCGTAGAATTCCAACCTAAAGTGTATCACATTTGGCGAGGGAATAGGAAATGTGGGGCGGAATGCAGAGGAATCGTTGCTTGATCAAATTGGAGGAGGTAAACTGCGGTGATTGCTAACAAAATGGACTAGAAAACTTTATGATAATTGGCTCTTTTATTAGTCCGACTTATTCATTATGATATCTTGAAATAAGATGTGCTCTGACACTTCACTCACATCAGACAAGGGGGTTACATTTTGTATATTCCAGCTCACTTTCAATTGGACATGCCCACAGCCTACTCGATCATTAGGGAAAATAGCTTCGCTACTTTATTTTCACTTCACGACGGGTTGCCTTATGCCTCTCATTTGCCGATTCTGCTTCATTCTTCCGAAAAGTATTTATACGGCCATTTTGCAGCTGCCAATCCACAATGGCGCGATCTCGGTGAACAAACTGTTTTAACGGTCTTTCATGGTCCACATGGCTATATTTCACCATCATGGTACGAAACGAATCAAGCAGTGCCGACATGGAACTATGTAGCCGTACATGTCTATGGCACAATGGAGTTCATTGATGTCCAAGATGAGCTTGTAGCGGGATTGCGCGACATGATCGCTACATATGAGCAGCCACAGAGCGGTTATGGCTTGCAAGATATGGATCCCGAATGGATAAATGGTTTGACTCGCAGCATACGGGGCTTTAAAATCCAGATTTCCAAAATCGAAGGCAAAGCCAAGCTTAGCCAAAATCATTCCACTGAACGGCAGCAACTGATTATTCAACAACTTGAAGCCAATGGCGGCTTAAACGAACAACGCATCAGTGCTCTGATGAAAATGCCCTTCAACTGATATTTCTCCTCAAAAACACAAAAACAGCCGCTGCAAGAGCGGCTGCTTTACATCAAGCTTCCCGGATATGCGTTTGATCAAAATTCGGCGGGTTGAACCAATTGCCACCACTGGCGACCCAAGTGGAATCCAGCGGCACCCAGCTATCCGTTTCCTTCAAATATACCTCGTTCCACGCATGCGGTCCGTAGCTGCCCTGGCCGTCATAGCCGAGTCCCGTGACCACCTTGACATCAAGCCCGACGGAACGGGCCATGACCGCATACAGCCGCGAATAGTCGATACACACGCCCTTGCGCGTTGCAAACGTGTCCTCCGGCGTCTGCTCCTTCCAGATCCGCTGCTCCTCGTACAAATTGACCTTGTCCCAGTCATACTGCACACGCGTGCCGACCCACTGGTACAGCAGCCGCGCCTTGTCCTCATCCGTCGTTCCCGACGCCGTCACCTCGCGCGCAGCAGCCGAAATATCGTCCGGAATGTTGGCGTCGAGCACCTCGTATTTCCGCTGTAAAATGTTGCTGAATTCCTGCTCCACAGCCCGCGTAAATACAGGAGCCTTCTCGGCCAGAAAATCGCCGGTAAACGGCGCAATGACCTTCTCCGCCCCCTTCTGATACATCTGCGAAGCCTGAATGTACGAAGCAACGGGCGTATGTGGGAAAAAGGTGACGAAAATAAACAAAGCCGCAATCAGCATCAGCGCGCGCGCTGCGCCAACGACGGCGCCAAGTGTCCCTCCTGCCGCAGAGCTGAGCAACGAAGGCCCCCCGGCCGGCTGCCGGAGCGCGATCCGCTGCGCCAGCACCCGCTTCAAGAGCGGATCGAGCAGCACATAAAGCAGCTGCTTGATCACAACATAGCCGATCAGAAACAGTACGCCGAAGCGCAGCAGAGGAAAGTCCCGTACGCTGGTCACCATCGTGTAGTACAGTTGCTTGAGCATGCCCATCGGACCCGCGGGAATTTGTACATTCTGCTGTTTGAGCCACGTCTGTAGCAACGGCGATACGAGCTGCACGCCCTTCCAGGCTGCGTAAATGCTGATCAGCGCGATCAGACCGTCCGTCAGCATCGCGACCAAGCGGCGAGCCGAGCCCGACCCGCCGCGCAGGACGCCCTGCACGACCGAAGCAAGGAATGCGGCGGCAATGGCGATCGATATGAAATTCAGGTTGCTCCAAGCTGCGCTCATCTCGCCCATCGCGGCCGGCCTCCCGTATGCTATTGTGAATTTTTCTTCGCTTGATCGATAAAAGCTTTAACTGCCGCGTTGGCGTTCATCGTGAAGCTTTTGCCCATAAACGTAACTTCCACCTCATCGGAGCCGTTATTGCCGGACACCTTCAAGCTTTTGGTCGTCACCTCGTACGAGCCGTCCGGGTTCGCTTTGAACTTGGCTTCCTTCGCTTCTCCGGCCAAAGCCTTGATCGCCGAATCCTTGACCTCCTGGCCAACCTGACTGGCGACGCTTGCACCTACACTTTGCAGCTTATCCTTATAGTTCGCTCCGTATAACACCAAGCAGCCAACTACTATAATGATGAGCACCCATTTTACGAACGTCTTGACGATGCCCACGATGACAAATAACACAATGACGGCCGCTACGATCAAATACCAGCGATCCTGTGCAAAGGCAATCCACTGATCCAATCCAATCCCCCTCACTTTGTCCCGATTTCCTTCCTAATCATACTACAGCAGGACGCTATTCTTCATCTCTTTTTTTGCGAAGCTCCTCCAGCTTCTTCGCGATTTGCGCGCCCTTGTCCATATTCATTCTGGATTTACGATACGCGCCGCGCAGCCGAAATATAACAGCAACCACGCCAAGCGCAATAGCCATAAGCACAAATTTATCCATAGCGGGCTCCTTTCCGCTCCGGCGACGGCAAGCGATTGCCAGCAAGTCCGGAAGATTGATGTCTTTTTGACCGCAAGGTCATAACCTGGGGACAAGGGGCGTACATCTAAAAAAGAGAGCAGACGGGCCAAGCCCATTCCATCAAGGCGGTGAAAAACTTGAAAACAGCCATCTGGTTGTACCTGTTTATGTTTGTTGCGTTTTTCGATCTGCACGCGCAGTATCCGATCCTGTCGCCCTTTGCTTTGTCACTGGGCGCCGCGCCCTCGTTTATCGGGCTCATCCTCGGCGTCTATTCGATCACCCATCTGCCGGGCAATCTGATCGCCGGCTACGGGGTCGATAAATACGGCAGCAAGTTTTTCATTATCTTTAGCCTGATTGTAGCAGGGATTGTGCTGATATTTCAATCCAGAGTCAGCGATCCGTGGCAGTTGTTGTATATCCGTTCGATCAGCGGCTTTGTGCTGGCGTTCCTTTCACCGGCATGTCTGGCCTTGCTGGCCAAAATCGCCCGCGACCGCGTTCATCAGAGCAAGCTGATGGCCGGTAACGGACTTGTCCATACGCTGGCCTCCGTCGTGTCACCGGCAGCAGGCGCCTACCTCGTCGCCCAAATCGGCTTTACAACCGCCTTCAGCGTGCTCGGCTGGATACTGATCGTCACTGGCGTTCTGGCCATTGTCGGGCTTAAAGAGCATCGCGGCGAGCGACATGCCAGCGATGACCGCGACGCGTCAGCGGCAAAGCCTGCCCGCTATGACAGCCACGGTCACCGGCTGCCGGACGGTCAGAATGGCGAAGAAGCAAGCGGCGCCGTACCGTGGTTATTTTTTCTCGTGCCAATGGCGATCTCTTGCTCTCAGGGCATTCTGTTCTTCGAGCTGCCGCTGATGAAAGCGGCCCGCGGCTCGATTCTCACCTCCGGCGTCTTCTTCTCGTTGGTTAGCCTTGGCGCGTTGTGCACGCTCAGTCTGCTGTTCCTCAATCGCGTCTCGCCGTTCCTGCGCACGGTCGCCGGAAGCATTGCGCTGGCGATGATCTTCTTCGGCATGGCCGTTCATTGGCCGTTGCCGCTGTACGTCTCGCTGTTTTTGATCGGCATGAGCAAGGGCGTTATTTTTCCGGCGCTTGCCGCGCTGCTCGCCAGCATCACCAGCAGCAGCCGGTACGGCCGCGTTTTTTCGCTGCTGTCGATTTCCTTTTCCGTCGGGGCTTTCTTCGGTCCGCTGCTCGCCGGCCAACTGCGCGATTACATGTCCTCTTATTTCATCGCATTTTTCGTGCTGATGCTGGCTCTGTCCTTGCTGCCCTTGCGCACCTCGCGGCTGGCTCCGGCCTAATGACCGGGCAAGCGCCCGAATCGTCAGCAGTTGGGCGTCTGCACAGGCTCCCGCGCCCGCCCGGCATACACTAACCGTGTCAATTGACGATTGAATTCGCAGAAAGGAGTGACTGTCAATGACAGCTGTAGCGCAACCCGGAGGTAACTATTGGACGTCGGCAGGTACGATTCTCGTCCTCTTCATCCTGCTGGTCATCATCTCTCGCACATTCCTGTAAACACAGGTTAACGGCGGTCTGCGCAAGCAGGCCGCTTTTTTCATGGCTAGGCCAGCCGACAAAAGCTGCTGCGTCAAGCCGCGATTTGTCAGCAAGCTTATGCGCCATTTCCCGGGAAATCAAGACACATTCCGCACCGTAGTCGAATCGCCCCTCTTGGATGTAGCGTCAAAACTGGTTATACTACAAAAAACGGGGTCAAGGAGGTGTTTTCCATGTCCATTGCCATCATTGTGGAAGGAAAAAACGACAAAAGCCGCTTAAAGCGGGTTTTGAACGGCGACATTACGATCTTCTGCACGTTCGGAACGCCGAGTACCGACACGCTGGAGGAGTTGCGCCACAAAGTTGGCACTCGACAGGTATACCTGTTTACCGACAACGATTCCTCAGGCAAACGCATCCGCGGTTTGCTGCGCGACACGTTCCCCGACGCCGAGCAAATCTATACGCGCAAGGGCTACGCCGGAGTTGAAGGCACACCGGAGGAATATTTGATCCAGCAGCTGGAGAAAGCCGGCTTGGAAGCTTATATCGTCTACCCGGACAATCCGGATATCCGCACCGTTCCGCTGGCGGACTAGCCTTGCGCCGCAAGGGCGCAGCAAAAAAGCCGCCCGGGCTTACCCTCAGCGGCTTCGCTTTATTTTCCTTTAGACAAGGTCATGACGTCTTTGACGATAAATTCGGGATCGAGCTGCGGATCGTTGGCATCGTAGTAGGTGCGCAGCGTTCCTTTCGGATCGACAATCAGAATCGCATTGGAGTGCGAGAAGTTGCCGTCCTTGTCCTTGACCACCATTATGCCGAAATCCTCGGCCAGCTTTTGCGCCGTCGCTTCGTCGCCGCGCAGGAACGTCCATCCGCCCGGCTCGGCGTGGAACTTCGCTCCGAACTCCTTGAGCACCTGCGGCGTATCGCGCGTCGGGTCAATCGTAATCGAAACAATCTCCGCCTTGCTGCCCAAATACCCCTTCTCCTTCAGCGAATCCTGAACCTTGGACAACAGGAACGATGTCGGCAGACAAACGTCCGGGCAATAGGAATAGAAGAAATAGACCAGACGCACCTTGCCATCCAAATCCTTCGAGCTGACCGTATTCCCGTCCAGGTCCTGCAATTGGAACGCAGGCGCTTCCTTCATCGGATCGAGATGGTGATCCTCCGGTCCTTGTACAAACCACAGCTTATAAGCAAACGACGCGATCATCGCCAGCAAAATCAGCCCGACCGCCAGCTTGAACCAGTTTTTCTCCAAAAAAGCTCCCATTGCCAACGTCCTCCCCATAAAAGAAAATCCCATGTCGCCATGGGAAAAGTGTCGCCGCCTGCGCGACATCCGGCCATTCGCTTACGCTTTGACCGTATCGACGACCATCATAATTGAAAGCAGCGTCAAATACATAATCGAGAACAAAAACATGTTTTTGGCCCATTTGGTTTCGTCGTTCGTTTTGAAGCCGGTCACGCACATCAACGCCCAAATCAGGCCCAGCGCCGTGGCGATAATCATAAAGAAATAGCCGACATAGCCGTACACCGTCAGCATGACGGAAACCGGCACGAGCAGCACGATATAGCGAACCATGCTGACCTTGGTCACAAACGTTCCCTTCACGACGGGCAGCAGCGGGAAGCCTGCCGCGCGGTACTCCTCCATCCGACGAATGCCCAGCGCCCAGAAATGCGGCGGCTGCCAGAGGAAGAGGAACAAAAACAGCAAAATCGCTCCGAGATCAACCGTGCCGCTCACCGCACAATAGCCGATCATCGGCGGAACCGCGCCGGAGAAGCTGCCAACGAACGTGCTCCAGACCGACGTCCGCTTGAACCAGGCTGTATACAGCCATACGTAAAGGAACAATCCGGCGATGCCGAGCAGCGTGGCCAGCGGCGAACGGGCCAATACGTAGAGAATGAACACGCCGATCAGGCCGAGAATGATGCCGTACCAGAGCACCGTATTCGGGCTCAGCTTGCCGCTTGGCAGCGCGCGCTGCTGCGTGCGGGCCATTTTGGCGTCCATTTCCCGGTCAAGATAGTTGTTCAGCACGCCGCCCGCACCGATCACCAGACCCGCGCCGAGCATCGTATAAAGCAGCCGCAGCCAGTCCACGTCGCCATGCGAAGCGATCCAGAAGCCGGCAAACGCCGTCATCAAATTCGAATAAATAATGCCCGGTTTGGCCAAGCGATAAAAGTCCTTCAACGTCACCGGCTCGACGGCAGCTTCCGCAGTCCTCGCCTCTTCCGCCGTTTCATGGCGCAAAGCCGCTTCTCCAGCCGCATCGCCGCTTACTCGATTGTTCACTTGTGTGCCCTCCTGTATATCCATGCTTACCAGCCTATTTGCATACGTTTAACATTCTAATAATACCAACCTGCGCACCGTTTGACAATGAACGACGGAGAGTTGTCATGATTTTGTCGATTCTCCTTTCAGTATGCGTGAAACCTGGCCGCCCCATCCGTTGCGGGCGTGATGCCGCGGCGGGAGGCTGCACCTGCTCGCCGGCTAACGCTATCTCCCTCGCACGCGCACCTCCTCTGACCGAGCCGGTCATACGGTTGCAGCAAAAAAAGCATCCGCCTAAGCGAATGCTTGTTGCCGCGCCATGCGCGGATGTGGAGCGCCACGATGAGCTTGGCTGCGGTGCCCAGAACGGCAGCGCGGCGGCGCGGTGTGAACCCGCCGCAGCCGGGTGGGAGCGCAACCGGGGCGCGTGGCCGAGATGGGCCAGCGCGGCGGCGCGGCGTGAACTCGCCGCAGCCGGGCAGGGGCGGCAACCGGGGCGCGTGGCCGAAGTGGCGTATCGCCCGCGGCCACACAGTCTGCTCGCCGCTTAGCTCCGGCGCGCTACTTGCCCAGCGCGAGCGGCCCGCAGCCCAGCAGCTGCCCGCGCAGCAGCTGCCACACCGCGGCCAGCGCGCGCTGCAGCTCCCAGGCGCTGCCGCCGAGCACCGACACGACCAGCCCGTGTCGATACGTCAGGCTCGCGCCATAGCGCAGGCGGCCATCGCCCAAGCTTTCGAGGCAGCTCAAAGCTGCCTCGACATGCAGCGGGCCGACCGCCTCGGCAAAGACGCACAACGTGCCGAGGTGCGTCTGCTCCTCCCAGCACCCTGAAGCCGCCAGCCGCATCGCGGCCGGCTCCACCCGCTGGTGCTGGGCGTAAATCAGCTGTTCCCCGTGCCAGACGCGCATGCGATTCGCATAGCGCTTGTATTGGAACAGCTCGCCGCGGCCCGTCCGTCCCGGACAAAGGACGTCCGACAGCATCAACACGGAGCCTTGCTCCAGATGTACGTCCGTCTCGCCGCAATAAGCGGCGTCTGCGTACAGCATGACCGGCTCCGGCATATATTCCAGCACGGCCTCGCGCCCGAGCCGGATCGTCTGCCGCTGCACGGCTCCGCCGGCGGCCCCAGCCGGGTGCACCTTCGTAAACGACTGGTTCGTCAAGTAAACGTGCGCCCCCGGCTGCAAGGACCAGCTCAGCTCGTAGCGGTCCCCGTCCATCAGTCCCGGCGAGCAGTCCATCACGTAGACGGCAACCTGCTCGCCGCGGACCGGACGGCCGCCGTCCCGCTGCTGTTCGTCTGCACCGCCTGGGGCGGACGTAGCCGCCGCGACGCGGCTCCCGCCGTCAGCCCCCGCTGCCGCTACCACCGCACCGGCATCGGCACGCTCGACGCGCCCATCAGCTCCACAGCTCCCGCCGTCGGCCCCAGCCGCCGCTACCACCGCACCGGCATCGGCACGCTCGACGCGCCCATCAGCTCCGCGGCTCCCGCCGTCGGCCCCAGCCGCCGCTACCACCGCACCGGCACCGGCACGCCCGACGCGCCAATAAGCTCCACGGCTCCCGCCGTCGGCCCCAGCCGCCGCTACCACCGCACCGGCACCGGCACGCCCAACGCGCCCATCAGCTCCGCGGCTCCCGCCGTCAGCCCCCGCTGCCGTCACAGCCGCACCGGCACCCTCTCGCCCGGCGCGCCCCTCTGCGGCAGCGGCAGCCAACACCCCCGGCTCAGCCGCTTCTCCACCGCCCTCATACCGCGTAGGCTCTACGCGAAACGTCTTGGCAATCTTGAGCGGGGAGGTGTGGTAGCGCTGCACGAGCACCGTGCGTCCGCCGCGAACGGCGAACTCCGCCTTCAGCTCCCCTGCTCCTTCAGGCATGGCCGATCTCCCGCTCCACCCAGCCGACGATATCGTCCAGACCGGAGCCGCCCATCAGGTTGGAAAAAATATACGGGCGGTCGCCGCGCATCTTTTTCGTATCCTCCTCCATCACCGCAAGGCTCGCGCCGACATAAGGGGCCAAATCGGTTTTGTTGATAATCAGCATGTCAGAGCGCATGATGCCCGGGCCGCCCTTGCGCGGGATTTTCTCGCCTTGCGCCACGTCGATAATATAGATGAAGCGATCCACCAGCTCCGGGCTGAACGCCGCTGCCAGATTGTCCCCGCCGCTTTCGATGAAAATAACGTCCAGATGCTCGAATCTTCGCTCCAGCTCCTCAATCGCTTCAAAATTCATCGAAGCGTCCTCTCGAATCGCCGTATGCGGACAGCCGCCGGTCTCGACCCCGATAATCCGCTCCTCCGGCAGCGCCTCCGAGCGAATCAGAATCCGCGCGTCTTCCTTCGTATAAATGTCATTCGTGATGACGCCGATGCTCAGCCGATCCTGCAGCTTGCGGGCCAGCCGCTCGACGAGCGCGGTTTTGCCCGAGCCGACCGGGCCCCCGATGCCGATGCGCAGCGGTCGGCTGCGATCCGTTTGCGGCTGCTCCCATTGGTGGTGGTGGTGATGTCCTTGTCCTTGACACATAGTAATTCCTCCCCTAAATGATTTATGACATAAAAAGTCGCGAATACAGCGTCTCATGCTGCATCATCGCCAAATCCGCCGCCGGCGCGTTCGTCCACGCGTCCAACGGCTCCAAGTCCGCGGCTTGCCGCCACGCCGCCGTTGTCAGCGGCAGCAGCTTCGCCAACAGCACCTGACCTTGCGTCTGCCCCATCGACATCAACCGCAGCGCACTATTTACACAGGTGACGATGCAGGTATACAAAAAGCCCTCAACCGCCCGTTCCAGCGGCACCTGCAAGTGATAGCTGACCCAGCCGTGCATCAACGCGTGGGTGCCGTCGCAGCGCCCCGCTCCAACCGCTTCGTCGAGATTGGCCCAAGGCAGCTGCGGGTACATCGCCCGTGCCAGCTGCTGCAGCCGCCGCCCCATCTTCTGGACCCCGGTGCGCGTCTCGGCCGCCGCCCGCTGCACATGCAGCAGCTGGTCCACCTCCCACACCCGCGACCACTGGTCAAGCGGGGCATAGCGATACACCGCCTTGATCGCCATTGCATCCGACGTCGTCCAGCTCATGAACAGCATCGTCTGCACATAGCCTTCCAAATCTTCCAGCGTGACCAGACGATCCTGCTGCACCAGCGTCTCCAACCCGAAGGAATGCGAGAACCCGCCAATCGGCAGCGCCGAATCCAGCAGCTGCTGATAGGCCAGCCAGTGGTAATTTCCATAAGCGCCAGGCGCGTCTGCGACGGGAGCGGCAGCGTGCGCATCATTGCGTCCGTTCCCGGTCCCCTCGTCCCGATCTCCTTGCGCCGCTTTATCTATATCGTCTATCCGCTTCGCCATCGCCCGTTCACCTCATTGTGGTCTACAACCTGCTTTTAAAAATCCGGTGAAGAATCGACCGGAGGCCACTGGTTGCTCACCCATCTTTAAAACAGAAAATACAACTGCGCCATCGGCAGCTCCGTCGCCGGTTCGCAAGTGATCGGCTCGCCGTCGACCTTAACTTCATACGTCTCCGGATTCACCTCAATCGACGGCGTTTCGGCGTTGTGAATCATATCTTTTTTGCTGACGCTGCGGCAGCCCTTCACCGGCTCCACCCGCTTGTGCAGGCCAAGCCGTTCGGCAATGCCCCCCTCGTACGCCGCCTGCGAGACAAACGTAATCGAGCTGGCCGCCAGCGCCTTGCCGAACGCCGCGAACATCGGCCGGCCAAACACCGGCTGCGGCGTCGGAATCGACGCATTCGGATCGCCCATCTGGGCGTAAGCGATGCTGCCGCCCTTGAGCACCAGATCGGGCTTGACGCCGAAGAACATCGGACTCCACACGACGAGATCGGCGAACTTGCCGGGCTCCAGCGAGCCAACCAGATGCGATACGCCATGCGTAATCGCCGGGTTGATCGTATATTTGGCTATGTAGCGCTTGATGCGGAAGTTATCGCTTTGCCCGGTATCGGGAGCGAGCGGCCCGCGCTGCTTTTTCATCTTGTCCGCGGTTTGCCACGTCCGGATGATCACCTCGCCAACCCGGCCCATCGCCTGGGAGTCCGAGCTGAGCATGCTGAACACGCCCATATCGTGCAAAATATCCTCGGCAGCAATCGTTTCCGGACGAATCCGCGAATCGGCAAAGGCGACGTCTTCGGGAATGCGGCTGTCGAGATGATGACATACCATCAGCATGTCAAGATGCTCCTCGATCGTGTTGATCGTATAGGGCCGCGTCGGATTCGTCGAAGACGGCAGAACGTTGCTTTCCGCAGCCGCGCGGATAATATCCGGAGCGTGACCGCCGCCTGCGCCCTCCGTATGATACGTGTGGATCGTCCGGCCCTTGATCGCCGCCAGCGTGTCCTCCAAAAATCCCGCTTCATTTAATGTATCGGTGTGAATCGCCACCTGCACGTCGTAGCGTTCGGCCGCCGACAAGCACGTATCAATGGCTGCCGGCGTCGTGCCCCAATCCTCATGCAGCTTCAATCCGATGGCGCCCGCTTCGATCTGTTCGATCAGCGGTTCGACGAACGAGGCGTTGCCTTTGCCGGTAAAGCCGAGATTCATCGGAAAACCTTCAGCCGCCTCCAGCATTCGCCGCATATGCCATGCGCCCGGCGTACATGTCGTTGCGTTCGTACCCGTGGCCGGTCCGGTCCCGCCGCCGATCATCGTTGTGACGCCGGAGGACAACGCCGTTTCGATCTGCTGCGGACATATATAATGAATATGCGCGTCGATGCCGCCAGCTGTGACGATTTTGCCTTCCCCGGCAATGACCTCGGTGCTTGCGCCCACGATCATCTGCGGGTGCACGCCATCCATAATGTCGGGATTGCCCGCCTTGCCGATGGCGACAATATGGCCGTCCTTGATGCCGATATCCGCTTTGACGATGCCCCAATGATCGATGATCACCGCATTCGTAATCAGCGTATCGAGCACGCCTTCGTCGCGTACCGCGCGGCTCGATTGGCCCATGCCGTCGCGAATGACCTTGCCGCCGCCGAATTTGCATTCATCGCCGTAAACGGTGTAATCGTGTTCGATTTCCGCCCACAGCTCCGTGTCGGCCAGCCGCACGGCGTCGCCCTTGGTCGGGCCGAACATTGAAGCGTAGCTGCTGCGTTCCATCTGCGTCACGGCTGCTCCTCCTCCCATTCGCGCAACCGCGCTTTCGTCTCTTCCGGCATTTGACCGCGCGCCGCCAGGCCGCGACTGAGCCCATTTAGCCCATAGGCCAGCTTCGCGCCACCGAGCTCGACTAACCGTACCGGCTTTTCTTCGCCGGGCTCAAAACGCACGGCCGTGCCGGCCGGAATATCCAGCCGCATGCCGTAAGCAAGCGTGCGGTCAAACGCCAAACCGCGGTTCACCTCAAAAAAATGAAAATGCGAGCCCACCTGCACCGGCCGGTCTCCTTTGTTCATCACCAGCACCTCAACGGTGTGCCTGCCGGCGTTCAGCTCAATATAGCCGCTTTGCGTCCGATATTCTCCAGGGATCATCCGGCTTCCCCTCCTTTTATCCATATGGTTGCTTTATTCCGCAATCGGCTGATGCACCGTCACCAGCTTCGTTCCGTCAGGGAACGTCGCTTCCACCTGCACCTCATGCAGCATGTGCGGCACCCCTTCCATCACTTGCGCGGATGTAAGCACCCGCGTGCCCAACTGCATCAATTCAGCGACCGTCAGCCCGTCGCGGGC
Source organism: Paenibacillus athensensis (assembly GCF_004514475.2). Lineage (GTDB taxonomy): Bacteria > Bacillota > Bacilli > Paenibacillales > NBRC-103111 > Paenibacillus_AL > Paenibacillus_AL athensensis. The sequence goes on from NZ_MYFO02000006.1 coordinate 149,486, forward strand.
TCCCTCCATAATTTCAGATGTAATTAAAGCTACGCTTTCAGGGTAATTCAACTTCACACCCCGAGCCAGCCGGCGGCGCGCCAGATCGGCAGCTACCGTAATCAGCAGCTTTTCCTTCTCTCTTTCCGTTAAATACACGATCTCACCTCATCGAAAAGCCGAATATTAACAACTTCTAACACCCATTATATTCGTCTATTCAGCAAATGTAAATCCATTATGTCATAATATATAACATAAAATTAGGTCTATTTTATGACGAGATTTCGTAATTTAGTTAATAATACCAGTAAACCCTGCTTTTTCACCCCATTTTTAACTATCACAAACATTTTTATGTTATGTATATTGACATTAACATCACACTACCTTTATGATAGGCCATGTAATCCAAAACTTGTTAAAGGGAGAGGGACTTGAATGAGAGAGAAAAGAAAAGTCGGCAAGTATGTATTACCCTTCAGTATGGCGGTGATGATTGCGCTCACGGGCTGCACGTCATCGACGACAACCTCGGGCGGCACAACGGCACCAGAGGGCACGGCAAGCGCGGCGGCGGCTTCCGGAGATACCGTCCCGGTAGGCATTTTGCACTCCCTGACCGGCACCATGTCGATCAGCGAAGTATCGGTTCGCGACGCCGAGCTGCTGGCGATTGACGAAATCAACGCCGCAGGCGGTGTACTTGGAAAAAAAATCAAGCCGATTATCGAAGACGGCGCATCCGACTGGCCGACCTTCGCCGAGAAAACGAAAAAGCTGATTCAAAAAGACAACGTCGCCACGATCTTTGGGCTCTGGACATCGGCCAGCCGCAAAGCGGTGCTGCCGGTCGTCGAACAAAACAAGGGGCTGCTCTGGTACCCGGTCCAATATGAAGGCTTGGAATCTTCCCCGAACATTTTCTATACGGGCGCTACAACCAATCAGCAAATCATTCCTGCCGTAACCTGGCTGCTGCAAAATAAAGGCAAGAAATTTTATCTGCTCGGCTCCGATTATGTCTTCCCGAGAACCGCTAACAAAATCATCAAGGAGCAGCTCAAAGCCGAAGGCGGCACGCTCGTCGCCGAGGAATACACGCCGCTGGGCCACACCGATTACAACACAATTATTAGCAAAATCAAAAAAGAAAAGCCGGACGTCGTGTTCAATACGCTCAACGGCGACAGCAACGTAGCGTTCTTCAAGCAGCTAAAAGACGCCGGCATTACCGCCAGCGACCTGACAACCATGTCGGTCAGTATTGCCGAGGAAGAAGTGCGCGGCATCGGCGCTTCCGTGCTCGAAGGCCATTACGTCGCCTGGAACTACTACCAAACGACCGACACGCCGGAAAACAAAAAATTCGTTGAAGCGTACAAAGCCAAATACGGTCAGGACCGCGTAACCGACGATCCGATCGAAGCGGGCTACACGGCCGTTTATCTGTGGGCTGAAGCCGTGAAAAAAGCAGGCTCCTTCGATATCGACAAGGTGAAGGAAGCAGCCAAAGGCATCGAATTCAACGCGCCGGAAGGCAAGGTCACGATCGACGGTGAGAACCAACACATCATGAAAACCGCGCGGATCGGACAGATTCAAGGAGACGGACAAATCAAGGAAGTCTGGAATTCCGGCTCGCCGATCAAGCCTGATCCGTACCTGAAAACCTACCCGTGGGGCGCAGAAGTCACGAAAAAATAACGACACTTCCAGCAGGGCTGCCGGACGGCAGTCCTGCATTTTCCATCCTGAAAGATGAGGTGAAGCAATGAGCCTGCTATTCTTGCAATTATTTAACGGACTTAGCCTGAGCTCCATTCTGCTGCTGATTGCACTAGGTTTGGCTATCACGTTCGGGCTGATGAACGTCATCAATATGGCCCACGGCGAATTCATCATGATCGGCGCCTACATGGCGTATATGGTGCAGCAGTTGTTCCAAAAATGGTTGCCCGCTTCGGCGTTCGGCTGGTATTTCGTCGTCTCGCTTGGCGTCGCCTTCGGCGTGGCGTTCGTTATCGGCTGGCTGCTGGAAACGCTGCTGATCCGCTTTTTGTACGGAAGGCCGCTGGATAGTCTGCTCGCAACCTGGGGCGTCAGCCTGGTGCTCCAGCAGGTCGCCCGCTCGATCTTCGGCGCGCCTAACGTAGCCGTCAAAGCTCCCGCTTGGCTCGAAGGCGGCTTGCATCTGTCGGCCGATCTGATCCTGCCGTACAAGCGCATTTTCATCATCGCGCTGGTGGCGCTGTGCATCGTGGCGATTTACCTGTACATGTACCGCACCGCAGGCGGCCGCCGGATGCGCGCCGTCATGCAGAACCGCAGCATGGCCGCGAACCTCGGCATTTCGACGCGACGCGTCGACGCCCAATCGTTCGCCTTCGGCTCGGCGATGGCCGGCATTGCCGGATGCGCCCTGACGCTGCTCGGACCAATCGGGCCGACGATCGGCACCTATTACATCGTCGACGCCTTCATGGTCGTCGTACTCGGCGGCATCGGCAAGCTGGTCGGCACCGTAGCCGGAGCGCTCGGCATCGGCGTCTTCAATACCGCGCTTGAATACACAACCAGCGCAACGATCGGCAAGGTGCTCGTGTTCACGCTGATCATTGCCTTCCTGCAATGGAAACCGCTCGGTCTGGTCACGATGCGTTCCAGATCGCTGGATTAACGAAAGGAAGTGATGGGCTCGATGTTAGCCAACGGAAATGCCAAACTCAAGCTTGCAGTCTACACCGTCAGCTTTGTGCTGCTTGCGCTCGCACCGCTGTTTATGTCCGATTTTCGCTTGTCGCTGCTCGGCAAATTTCTCGCTTACGCCGTGCTGGCCATCGGCATTGATTTAATCTGGGGTTATACCGGCATTATGAGTCTCGGTCACGGGGTTTACTTCGGACTCGGCGCCTATTGCATGGCGATGCACCTCAAGCTCAGTGCAAGCGGCGGCGAGCTGCCCGACTTCATGTCGTGGAGCGGCGTCGAAAAGCTGCCCTGGTTCTGGGCTCCGTTCCAGAACGCCGGCTTTGCGCTGATCATGGCGCTGGCCGTGCCGGTTGCCGTCGCCTTCATTCTCGGCTACTTCACGTTCCGCAATCGGATCAAAGGTGCCTTCTTTTCCATTTTGTCCCAAGCACTGGTCATTATTACAGTTACCCTGTTTGTCGGTCAGCAAGGCTTCACTGGCGGCACCAACGGCTTGACCAATTTCGATACGTTCCTGGGCTTCAACCTGCGTTCGCCGTCAACAAAGCTGTTTTTCTTTTACATGACGCTCGCTGTCGTGCTGCTTGTGCTCGTGCTTGCCGTTCTGCTGGTCAAAAGCCGGATGGGCCACATTCTGACCGCAATCCGCGACGGCGAGAACCGCGTCCGCTTTATCGGCTACAACCCGGTGGCGTTCAAGGTATTCATCTACTGCGTATCGGCAGCGCTGGCCGGACTCGCCGGCGTGCTGTTCGTTCTGCAGGAAGGCATCATTTCCCCGGCGCAAATGGGTATCGTCCCTTCTATTGAAATGGTGCTGTGGGTCGCGATCGGCGGACGGGCAACGATTGGCGGAGCCGTACTTGGCGCACTGATCACCAACGCCGCCAAAACGACGTTCAGCGAGGCTTACCCCGAATGGTGGCCGATTATGCTCGGTGCTATGTTTATCGTCGTCGTCCTGTTTATGCCCAAGGGCATCGTCGGTACGATTGCCCATTATCTGCCCCGCTGGCGCAAGCCCAAGCTCAGCGCCGTCGTTGCAGCACGGGAATTGCCGCCGCGCGGTGAAATCAGCTCGCCTTAACTTTATTCAGGATTGGAGGATTCGTCATGCAAAAGAAGACCAACGCACAGCAAAGCGGCGCGGCTGCCGCGGCAGACACCCCTATTTTACGCGTGGAGGGGCTGGAGGTCAGCTTTGACGGCTTCAAAGCGATTCAGAATCTCAACCTGACGCTGGAGCGCGGCGAGCTGCGCTTCCTGATCGGCCCGAACGGCGCGGGCAAAACAACGCTGCTCGACGTGATTTGCGGCAAGGTGAAGCCGTCGCAGGGCCGGGTATTTTTCAAAAATCAGATTGATTTGACCCGGCATCAGGAGCACCAGATCGCGCAGATCGGCATCGGCCGCAAGTTTCAGGCCCCTTCGGTATTTGCCATGCTGACCGTAATGGACAATATGGTGCTGTCCATGAAGCAGCCGCGCGGCATTTTCAGCGCCTTGCGGGCCATAACGACTGCGAAGCAGCAGGAGCGCCTGATGGAGCGACTGGCGATGATCGGGCTCGCCGACAAAGGTCAAGCCAAAGCGGGATCGCTGTCGCACGGCGAGAAGCAGTGGCTCGAAATCGGCATGCTGCTGATGCAGGAGCCCGATCTGCTGCTGCTTGACGAGCCGGCAGCCGGCATGACCGACAGCGAAACGGAAAAAACCGGCGAGCTGCTGCATCAAATCAGCGAAAAGCAAACCGTCATCGTCGTCGAGCACGATATGGAATTTGTACGCCAGTTTGCCAGAACGGTCACCGTGCTGCACGAGGGCACCGTATTGCGCGAAGGCTCGATGGCGGAAATTCAAAACGACGACAAGGTCGCCGAGGTATATTTGGGAAGGAGAGTGGAGCGCAGTGCTTAGCTTGCAAAATATCGAATCGGGCTATGGAGAAAGCACCGTGGTCCGCAACGTCAACCTCCAGGTTGAGCCCGGGCAAATCGTTTGCCTGATGGGCCGCAACGGCGTCGGTAAAACGACGCTGATGAAAACAATTATGGGCCAGCTGCGTCCGAAAACCGGCTCCATCACCTACAACGGCCGGGATTTGACCTCGCTTCCCTCCGACCTCCGGGCCAAAGCCGGCATCGGCTATGTACCGCAGGGACGGGATATTTTCGGTCAGCTGACCGTGGAGGAAAATCTGCTGCTCGGGCTGGAAGCCGCCGCTGACCGCCGGCGCAAGCTGCCGGACTCGGTGTTCGAGACGTTTCCCGTGCTGCGGCAGATGCTGCACCGCAAAGGCGGCGATTTGAGCGGCGGCCAGCAGCAGCAGCTTGCCATTGCCCGCGCTTTGGCCGCCGGACCGAAGCTGCTCCTGCTCGACGAGCCGATGGAGGGCATTCAGCCGTCGATTGTGATGGAGATCGAAGCCATTATTGAAACGATCAAGCGCAGCCGCGAAATCGCCGTGCTGCTGGTGGAGCAAAGTCTGGAGTTTGCTACAAGCATCGCCGACTACTATTATGTCGTGGACAAGGGCACGATTGTGGCCGAAGGCAGCGCCGAAGCGCTGAGTGAGGAACAGGTCCGCAAGCATTTGACCGTATGAAGCCGGACACATGGTTCATGTACAGGGAAGCCTTTTTTCGCCGGAGCCGCCGTTTGGAGCGCTTCTCGAAAGGCTTCTTTTTTCGTTTACGCAATTTTTTGACAAATCGAAAAGCACTGGACGCGACAATAATGGATGAGTTATAGTGAAAATAGATATCTCTTCCCAGCGACTCGAATACAACTGGTCCGGCAACACTCGTGATGCGATACATAGATGAATCTCCAGCTTGGCACCATCGGGCGCGGTACATGATGAACGTAGAGGGGGGATAAGCAACAATGTCTAAGATATTGATTATCGAGGACGATCTGAGCATCGGAGAGATGATGTCGATTTACCTGTTCGAAGAAGGCTATCAGGTCAAGCGCGCCGAGAACGGCACGCAGGGCGAGCAGCTTTTTCGCGAATTTGGCCCGGATGTCATTGTTCTGGATATTATGCTGCCGGATGTGGACGGCATCCAGCTCTGCTCCTCTTTTCGCAGCGTGTCCAGCGTACCGATTCTGATGGTTTCCGCCAAAAGCGAAGTATCGGATCGCGTTCGTGGCCTGCAAACAGGCGCAGACGACTATATGTGCAAGCCGTTCAGCATGCGCGAGCTGTCAGCGCGCGTTCAAGCTTTGCTGCGCAGGGCGCAATCGTTCGCTCCGCCGCCGGCCGCTCCGGCTCCTGTCAGCGATCAAGCGATCCAGCTCGATGCGGACAAGCGTTGTCTGTACGTCAACAGCCATGAGATCGAAACGACATTCTCCGAATTTGAAATCATGAAGCTGTTCTGGCAAAATCAAGGACGGGTATATAGCCGTGAGGAGCTGCTGAACCGGGTGCGCGGCTTCGATTCTTACGTCACCGAACGGGCTATCGACGTACACATCGCCAACCTGCGCAAGAAGATCGAGAAGGACCCCAAGGAGCCGAAATATATCAAGACCGTCTGGGGCGTCGGCTACAAATTCATGCTTACATAAAGCGGCATCGGCTGCCCACGGAGATGACAAAGAACCTGCAAGGGTTCTTTTTTTGTTGTCACCAATTGGGCGCATGCACAATATGATGATTAAGGAAAACCGCCCCCCGCCTTGAACGGGAACCAGAGGAGGACAAATGGAAATGATGAACAATCCTTACAAAATGGCAACGCCTGTGCCTTACGGCTATCCGTATCCGAACTTTCCGGCGACAGGAGCCAACGTACCGATGGTGCCGAACGGCTCGACGATTCTGCCCAACGGCACAACAGTGACTCCGACCTTGACATCGAGCGGCGTTAACGTGCCAGGTCTGCTTCCGGCCGAAGAATCGTTTATTGAAAACATCCTGCGCCTGAATCTCGGCAAAATAGCGACCCTGTACATGACCTATGAAAACAACTCCGAGTGGAACGCCAAAATTTTCAAGGGCCGTCTGGAAGCTGCCGGCCGCGACCACATCATCATCAGCGATCCGGCTACCGGCATGCGCTATCTGCTGCTGATGGTCAATCTCGACTACATCACCTTTGACGAAGAGCTGAACTATTCGTACCCGTTCGCCAACACCGGCGGCTCGATGACAGCGCCCCGCCGTTAATTCGGCGTAATCTCATGGCTTATCAAAGCCGCTGCTTTGCGTCCGGCGCGAAGCGGCGGCTTTTTAGTCCACCTTTTTAGTCAATCGCCGTAAAATGCCACATATGCAGCTTCGCCGCCCCCCCCTGCACCCACTGCTCCCATTCGGGCTGCGGCAAACCGTCGTTCGCCTCGGACAAGCCGTCGGCAAGAGACGGGTCTGCTGGCGCGGATCGATCGGCCGGCTTACGCCCTGCCGACGCTTCCAAATCCGCTGCTTCTCCCTCCAGCCGTCCCCGCTTCATCGCCGCGTATTCCGCCGGCGTCACCCCGCTCCAGATTTCGACGAACAGACCGGGCTGGTCCGTTCCCTCCAGCACCTCCAAACGCCTTTCCATATGTGCCAGGCGGCGCATATACTGCAAGTATGCATCGCGTTTCTCCGGCTTTATGGCATACTCCACAAAAACTTTGTGCATTTTTTGGCGCTCCTTCCGATTAAAATAGGGCCTAATGATGGTAAACTAATGGAGAACAACCAAATCCGCTTTCCGAAGGAAAGCTTTTATGGGGGGAACTTGTTTTGGACACAGGAACACATCTGGTCATTGGACTCGGACTTGCCGGCTTGGCCCAAATCGATCCTGTCGTAGCCTCAAGCTCAGCGATGACAACTGCGGTGCTGATCGGCACTGTCGCCGGCTCGCAAATTCCCGACATTGACGGTTTGCTGCGCTTGAAGGGCAATGCCGTGTACATTCGCAATCATCGCGGCCGCTCGCATGCGATTCCCGCCCTGTTCATCTGGACCGCGCTCATTACCGGCGCCATCGGGCTATTCGCTCACACCCTGCCGCTGGCGCATCTGGCGCTGTGGGTCGGCATCGCGGTATGCTTCCACGTCTTTACCGATCTGTTTAATACGTATGGCACCCAGGCGCTGCGGCCGTTTTCGGAGAAATGGGTGTCATGGAACATTATACACATTTTTGATCCGTTTATCTTTGTGAGCCATTTGGCTGCGCTGCTGATGTGGTCCTTCCGCATCGCGCCGCCAACCGTGATTTTTCCGACGCTTTATGCCCTGCTTGCGCTGTATTACATCTGGCGTTCGGCGGACCATTATCTGCTGACGAAGGGGCTGCGCCACAAAGACGCCGGCTACATGCCGGGCGACCGTTATATGCTCGGCACAACGCTGAATCTTTACGTCTGGAACGTGGTCAAACAACGGACGGACGGCAGCTTCCAGCTTGGCGAGCTGCGCAACGGCAAGCTCAAGTGGATCGATTCGATCCGCTGCGTGGAGCATCCGGCTGTCGAAGCGTCCAAACAGCATGAAGACATTCAGGCGCTGCTGTACTTCTCCTCCTACGCCTGCGCCGAAATGAAAGAGCACGCCTGGGGCTACGAGGTGCGCTGGGTCGACGTTCGTTACCGCCACCGCAAGCAGTATCCGTTCATTGCCGTGCTGCTGCTCGATCACGACTACCAAACCATCGATTCGTACGTCGGTTGGGTCAGCGAATCTCGCTTGGGCAAAAAGCTGCGCGTTGACACTTATTAAGCAGTAATCCGCGCGCATAACGCCGTTTGACCGCCGTTCGCGGGAAATCCCTGCGGATGCGCGGTTTTTTTGTATGATCCGGCCGGTCTGACAGCAGTCTCGCGCCACCCCAGCGAACCGAAAATTTCGTTCTCTCGCGGTGCAGACAACGCAATACAAGCCCAAGGGATTCCCCCTGGGCTTTATATCTTCTACATCAAACATAAAAGCTTATTGAACGAATAAACTCGGCTGCCGATTAACGGAATTGGCCGGCAAGCGTTTGCTCGGCGATTTGCACCAGACGGCGGGTAATGTGACCACCGATAGCGCCCGTGTCGCGGGTAGCCATGAAACCGTAGTAACCGTCTTGAGGAATTTGGATGCCCAGTTCTTGAGCTACCTCATACTTCAATTGATCGAGAGCTTGGTTGGCTTGCGGAACTACCAGCGTGTTACTGTTGCGAGATTGTCCTGTACCCATAAGGATCAGACTCCTTTCAGTCAGCTATTGATCTTTGATGTATTTGCAAGCTTGCAATCCTAGTATGTGGAGGAAACGAAATTCTATGCGCGCACCGATAAAAAAATTCAGCAGGCAAAAATCGCCCGCGGTCCGGCTTCCTGTGGTACAATGTTGCTTAAAAAAAGAAAGCAGGTTGTACCCGTTATGAGCAAACCGTTGGCCCTTCTTTTTGCCGTGATCGGCACCTTGCTGTTGGCCTCGATCAGCTTTTTCATCAGCGTGCGCGAGCCATGGATGGTGCTCGTCTGCGCTGTCGCCGCCCTGCTGTTCATCGGCTGGGGCTTCGCCGTCAAAGCGCGTCAACGCAAAAAAAACGGCGCGCCGCCGTCCGCACGTTGACAGCTTCTTGTCCGGGAAGCTATACTTTTGTTAATACCTGCCAGTTTTCACGGTCCATGCAAAGTAGTCGTCCTTGTACGCTACTTTTTTTCACCTTATATATTACCAAAAATGAAATATTTCATTTCGGAAACAAAATCATTTTGGATAGAAACGGGGCGGAACGGATGCTCAAAATCGGCATCGCATGTTATCCCACGCTGGGCGGCTCCGGCGTTGTCGCGACGGAGCTTGGCAAACTGATGGCCGAACAGGGCCATGAGGTGCATTTTATTACCGACCGTATGCCGTTTCGGCTCGGGCAGTTCCATACGAATATTTTTTATCACGAAGTCGAAGTCAGCGACTATTACGTCTTCCGCTACCCGCCTTACGATCTGGCGCTGGCGAACAAGCTCGCGCAGGTAGCCAAGCAGCAGCAGCTCGATATCCTGCACGTGCATTACGCCGTTCCGCACGCGATTTGCGCGTATCTCGCCAAGCAGATGGTCGGGCCGCAGCTCAAGGTCGTGACGACGCTGCACGGCACCGATATTACGATTCTTGGTCAGGACCCGTCGCTGCGCGACCTGATCCGGCTGGCGATTCATCAAAGCGACGCCGTCACGGCCGTGTCGCAGGATTTGATCGACGAAACCTACGCCACGCTGCAGGTCGAGAAACCGATTGAGCTGGTGTACAACTTCGTCGATGGCCGGGATTACATCGCTCCGGCGAACCCCGCGCTGCGCCAGCAATACGCGCCTGCGGATGAGCGCATTCTGCTGCACATGTCCAATTTCCGACCCGTCAAGCGCGTGCCGGACGTCGTCGACATCTTCGCCAGAGTGAACGAGCAGATGCCGTCCCGCCTGCTGTTCGTCGGCGAAGGCCCGGACTTGGCCAAAGCGGTTGCGCAGGTCAAGCAGCTGGGTTTGGCCGACAGGGTGCATTACCTCGGCAAGCAAAACAACGTCGCCGAGGTTATTGGCCTGGCCGACCTGCTGCTGCTGCCATCGGAGAAGGAGAGCTTCGGGCTCGTCGCGCTCGAAGCAATGGCTGGCGGCGTGCCGACGGTCGGCTCCGATTCGGGCGGCATCCCGGAGGTGATCCGCCACGGGGTGGACGGCTTCCTCGCTCCGGTCGGCGATACCGAACGGATGGCGGCTTATGCCGTCCAGTTGCTGCAGAACCGCGAGTTGTACGACGCGTTCTCGCTTTCGGGGCTGCAGCGCGCGCGCAGCCACTTCTCGGCTGCGGTCATCGCCGGGCAATACGAGCGGATTTACGCTCGTGTCGCCAGCGGGGACCGCAGCGATTGCTCGGCGGCCGCGCTGCCGAGCGTTTGAGGGGCGTGCCTGCGCAGGGCGGGCACGCGGGGCTGCGTCGCACCGGAACGGGGTGCGACGGGGCATGACAAAAAGACGCTACCCGACCACGGTTCATCCGTGGAGGGGCCAGCGTCTTTTTGTCATGGGCGCGCGCCGTCCGGTCGGTCGGCGCGTTGGCCGCGCGGGCGGCGATTGGCCGGCCCGGCTGCGCCGCCAGCCCGCTCACGCCCCTCGGCTGCGCCGCCAGCCCGCTCACGCCCCCGGCTGCGCCGCCAGCGCTCGCCCCTGCGGCTCCGCCTGATCTCGGCGCGCTTAACGCCGCGGCAAAAAGCCCATCCGCTGCTTCACCTCGCGCAGCGTTGCATCGGCGACCTCGGCCGCTTCCTCGGCGCCCTTGCGCAGCACGTCGTAGATGACGCCGGAGCTGCGCACCTCGCGGTACCGCTGCTGCAGCGGCTCCAGCACCGCCACGACCTGCTCGGTCAAATCCTTTTTGAATGGCCCGTAGCCTTGGCCCTCGTATTTCGCTTCGATCTCCCGCACGCTCAGATCGGCAAATTGCGAATAAATGCTGATCAGGTTGCTCACCTCCGGCTTGCTTGCCGGATCGAACTTCACCTCGCGACCGGAATCGGTCACGGCGCGGCTGAGCTTTTTGCGAATCACATCCGGCTCATCCAGCAAGGCGATATAGCTGCCAGCGTTCGGGTTGCTTTTGCTCATCTTTTTCGACGCGTCGTCGAGCGACATAATGCGCGCCCCTACCTCCGGCATATACGGCTGCGGCATCGTGAACGTATCGCCGAAACGGTTGTTGAACCGGTTCGCCAAATCGCGCGTCAGCTCCAAATGCTGCTTTTGATCGTCACCCACCGGAATCAAATCGGCATTATACAGCAAAATATCCGCTGCCATCAGCGAAGGATACGTGAACAGCCCGGCGCCTACCGAGTCCTTGCCGGCCGACTTGTCTTTAAACTGCGTCATCCGCTCCAACTCGCCCATATAGGTGAGCGTCGTCATCAGCCAGCCCAGCTCGGCATGTGCGGAAACGTGCGACTGGAGGAAAATCGACGCCTTGTCCGGATCGATCCCCGCCGCCAAATACAGCGCCGCCACCGACTCCGTCTGCTCGCGCAGCGCCTCGGGCTCCTGCGGAACCGTAATCGCATGCAAATCGACGACCATAAAATAACAGCGATGATCATGCTGCATCTTGGTAAAATTGCGCAGCGCGCCAATGTAGTTGCCAATCGTCAGCTGACCGCTCGGTTGAATACCGGATAATACTCGTTTCATTCAAAAACAGCTCCTTTATCGTCAAAATCGTGCGAATCCGCCGCCCTGACGGCATCTGCCATCAAGCCCGGCATCCTGATCCAATCTGCGCTCCGCCATGCTCCGGTTGCTCCGGGCAACCGGGCCACAAACGCGCAAGCGGCACCGCCAAGCTACCGATGCTCCGGGTTCCCCAGGCAACCAGGTCGTGAACGCGCGGACGGCCCCGCCGAGCCCGCCAGGGGCGCGACACCATACCTCAGTCCGTCCAACCGCCCACCGGCCGCCTTCTACCGCGCAGCGCTGCTTTAGCTCCCTTTGCAGAGCAGCGCTGCTGCCCAAGCTTCGCCCGGGACTGCAAACCGACAAACGCAAAAAGGCCTCCCGTCCGCAAGGGACGAGAGACCGTGGTGCCACCCTAATTCGCTTTTCCCGACAAACCGCACGTGCGGAATCGGAAAAAGCCTTCAGCCCGGTAACGGCGGGCAGCCGTTCGGCATACTCAGCGCCTGTCGGCGCTCGCTCGGACCTTGGGCCCTACGCGCGCTAGACGCCGTTCAACCTCATGCTCAAGGACCCATTCCGCTTGCCTGCTCCACCGATTCGCACCTGCCACCGGCTCTCTGAGAAGCGTCAACAAACGTACTTGTTCCCGTCATCGCATCAATGTGGTTCTCATTATACACATCGCCGCTTAAATTTTCAATACGCCGCCCATGCTGGCATTCGTAACGAGCTTGGAGTAGCGGGCCAGATAACCGGATTGGATTTTCGGTTCAAAGCCCTTCCACTCGGCACGGCGCGCCGCCATTTCCTCGTCGCTGATTTGCAGCTCGATTTTGCGGTTGTCCAGATCCAGCTCAATGATATCGCCGTCATGTACGAACGCCAGCGGACCGCCTTCAGCCGCTTCCGGCGAAATGTGGCCGATGCTGATGCCGCGGGACGCGCCGGAGAAGCGGCCGTCGGTGATCAGACCGACCTTCGCACCCAGCCCCATGCCCACGATCTGCGACGTAGGCGCGAGCATTTCCGGCATGCCCGGACCGCCCTTAGGTCCTTCGTAGCGGATGACCACGACATGGCCTTCCTTGACCTTGCCGTTGGCAATGCCGTACAGCGCGTCTTCTTGCGAATCGAAGCAAATCGCCGGACCGACGTGGCGGCCGCCTACCGATTTGTCGACTGCTCCGACCTTGATGATACTGCCTTCCGGCGCCAGGTTGCCGAACAGAACGGCCAGACCGCCCCTCTCGCTGTGCGGGTTGTCCAGCGAATGAATAACGTCATGGTTCAAAATTTCGCAGCCGGCCACGTTCTCAGCCAGCGTTTTGCCTGTGACGGTAATGCGCGAGCCGTCGAGCGCGCCCGGTTTTTTCAGCAGCTCGTTGATGATCGCGCTCACGCCGCCGGCCAGATGCACGTCTTCGATATGATAGTCGGAAGCCGGAGCGATTTTCGCCAGATGCGGCACGCGCTCAGCCACTTCGTTGATGCGTTCGATCGGATATTCGAAGCCTGCTTCGCGGGCAATCGCCAGCGTATGCAGAACCGTGTTCGTGGAACCGCCCATCGCCATATCCAGCGCAAAAGCGTTGTCGATCGTTTCCATTGTCACGATATCGCGTGGCTTGATGTCTAGCTTGATCAATTCCATCAGCTGGCGAGCCGAACGTTTCACGAACTCCTTGCGCTCTTCGGCGACAGCGAGAATCGTGCCGTTACCCGGCAGCGCCAGACCGAGACCTTCGGCCAGACAGTTCATCGAGTTGGCTGTGAACATGCCCGAGCACGAGCCGCAAGTCGGACAGCCGTATTGCTCCAGCTCTTCCAAACCGGCTTCGTCGATTTTGCCCGCTTGGAAAGCGCCCACGCCTTCAAATACGGACGACAAGGAAATCGATTTGCCGTTTTTATCTTTACCGGCCTTCATCGGGCCGCCGCTGACGAGAATCGTCGGGATGTTGACGCGCAGCAAGCCCATGATCATGCCCGGCGTAATTTTGTCACAGTTCGGGATACAGACAAGTCCGTCGAACCAGTGCGCATTAACCACCGTCTCCAGCGAGTCGGCGATAATTTCCCGGCTTGGCAGCGAATAACGCATGCCAATGTGGCCCATAGCGATGCCGTCGTCAACACCGATGGTGTTGAACTCGAACGGCACGCCGCCCGCTTCGCGGATCGCTTCCTTCACGAGCTTGCCGAACTCCTGCAAATGCACGTGACCCGGAATGATGTCTATATACGAGTTGCAAACCGCAATAAACGGCTTGCCAAAATCCTCTTCCTTCACGCCGGCCGCACGCAGCAAGCTGCGGTGAGGAGCGCGGTCAAAACCTTTTTTAATCATATCGCTTCGCATTTTTCCTTTGGACATCTCGTGTCTTCCTCCTAGCATTCGAATGGACATTGAATCTATCATATCATACTTTTTGCGTTTTTTCCCGCTTTCCCTCAAGCTGGAGCAGACTGCTTATTTGCGCCCGAAATCGGCCTTGATTTCGCCCCACTTGCGCGTATCCCATTTCACGATGCGGTTCGTATACGTATTCGCGTTCAGCCACTTGAGCGCCCGGTCCACCAGCGTCCAAATCTCTTCCGTCGAGCGGTCGCGCACCAGATTGGTTGCTACCTCGCGCTTGCGGATCCAACTGAGCGCCGTCACCGAATCGGTATATATCGTTTTGTCGCTGCCGATCTTCTTCAAATAAGCCAGACCGTGCACGATGGCGAGAAACTCGCCCAGATTGTTCGTGCCTTTGGCGATTGGTCCCTGATAGAACAAAATCTCGCCCGTTCGCGTATCGACGCCCTTATATTCGACAATCCCGGGATTTCCCGAGCAGCCCACATCAACGGAAATGCTGTTGTAATCGACCTCGGGCGGCGTCTCGCTGCCGCCTGCTTTGGCTTTGGCGCCTGCACCGGCGCTTTTGCCGCTGAAATTCAGCGACTTCTGCCAGCCCTTGGCCAACGCCTGCTCCGCCTCAATCCGCGATTCATAGGATTTGAACCGCGCCTGCGGATACCCCTTCGTCTGCGCCTGGCATTCGGCCCATGTTCCGTAAATACCCGGCTTATGGCCGACCCACACGACATAAAACTTGGCTTGCGCCATGCTATCCCACCTTACCCTCTTCATTCAAAATCCAATCAGCCGGCTTCCCGCTCCAGCCGCTCCACCAGCTCGGCGACCACCGGCACGGTATCGGCAAAATAGGGCCGGTAATCAAGCCCGTCGACGAAATCCAGATACATACGTCCCAGCCGCAGCGCCTCGCGGCGATATTCCCGCGTACTCAGCACCGTGCGCTCCATTTCGCGCGGCTTGTCCCCCTGCCGCTCCTCCAGCGCCGTCAGCTCCAGCGTCAGCTCGTCCAGATGGCGCACCCGGAACGAAAAGCCCCGGCACTCCGGATCACCGCAGCCGCACACAAAAAACGGCATCCGCCGCCACTCCGTCGCCGCCGCCCAGCGGTTCGGCTCCACATCATGGAAAGCACCATACAGCAACGCCGGCAGTCCGACGTCAATGCACAACGCCTCTTCAACCAGTGCTTCGCCGTCGACCGTCAGCTTCACCTCGGCCTGAATAATTTGCAAATCGCGCTCCAGCGACCAGCGCTCCGCTACAATTTCCAACATAAGTCCCTCCGTGCTGCCTGTATTCCTCACCTATTATAGCAGAGTTGTTCTGCGCTTGCTCCCCGGATCCGCAGACGCAGAAATAATTTCCATGACTCTCGCGAGTATTTTTTGCAAAACCGCCCATACTACGTATTACTGAAGGAGGTGATACAGATGGGTACAGGACAATCTCGCAGCAGCAACTCCTTGGTCGTTCCACAAGCCAACCAGGCTCTCGATCAATTGAAGTATGAGGTTGCTCAAGAACTGGGCATCCAAATTCCTCAAGACGGTTATTACGGCTTTATGGCGACTCGCGACACCGGCGCAATCGGCGGTCACATCACTCGCCGTCTGGTGCAAATTGCCGAGCAACAGCTCGCTGGCAAATTCAGCAGATAATGCTTCGCCTATACTTATGCAAAAAGGGCCTCCCTACCAGTCATCCGATGGGGAAATCGCCCTTTTTTTCGCATTCGGGAGCAAATCCGCCCTTGTTCCGCTCTTGCTCTCTATGCCGCGAGAAAAAAGAAAAGCCTTGATTCACAAGGCTTTCGCATGGTTCAGGTTCGACATGTTGTAATTGCTTTCAAATTGTACGCTGGCGTACAGCATATTCTGCTTTAATGTAAAATCAAACAAAATCTCGCCGTGCGTCCAATGCTTCTTATACTTTAACGAATCGATGGCCATTTGCCGGAACGATTGGAAATGCGTAGCGGATAAGCCCTTGCCGCTCACCTCCAGCTCGCCCCCCTTGCTTTCCAGCGGAAGATGCCGGACCCCGAACTTGCCGATTACATTGTTGCGGATCTGAATAAACACCGTTCCCGAGGTCAGCTGGCCGAGTTCCTCTTTAATTTCCTTAAAAACCAAATCCACCTGCCGGGCAAGCGGAAGCTGCTCCAAGATCATTTATTTCCTCCTTATTTTTATAAAATTGGAATAATATAACTATTTCTTATGCCCATTATACTGGCTGAACGCTTGGATTACAACAGAATTTTACAATTTTATGACAAAAAAAGACCCGTTTCTTGCGAAAGCGGGCTCCGGTCTTTCAGACTAGGATTCGTGAAGCAGATAGGACTCTTTTTGCATATCCAGCAGTCTGGAGATCGGCACGCCTGTATGCAGATGAACGTCCAGCAGCGTGCTGCTGGGATGACTTTTGACGAACTCGCGGACCATCCGGTACGTGGCAGCCTGTTCCTTTTGGCATCCCTGACAGTAATCCGACGCTCCCTTCAAATGAAGCTTGCCGCACAACTTGCAGTTATTCAGTCCCACAAGCAACCCCCCGTCATTAACTGCCTTTAGTCATATTTCCATTATAATGCAAGTCCGACTCCAGCACCAGCCCCGATGAAAAATGCCGGATAATTTGGCAAGTCGCTGTAGAATCTTCATGGGGACAATGATATAATTTGGTTGTGCCTTGTAAATGTATACGCTTTCAAACAAAACCATATGTACAGAGGAGTCGGTATGATGAATAAGTTGTCCTCCCTTTCTTTCCGAAAAAAGCTGCAAATCGGTTGTTATTCGTTAATTGGACTGAATGCGCTGATGATCCTGATTTTGCTGCTCGCCTCGGATTCGAATTGGTTTCTCGGCATCCTCTTTTTGATCGTGCTGGTCGTAGGGAGCTTTCCCTTCATCAAGCTGTTCGAAAAGCAATTGACCGAGCCGGTCGCCGAGCTATCCCGCATCGCCTTGAACATCGCTAAGGGAGATTTTTCGCAAAAGGTGGCCGTTACATCCGACGACACGCTGGGCCAGCTTGGCCGTTCGTTTAACCAGATGATCGACAAGCTGCGCGACATTTTGCAAAATACAGGCGGCATTACCAAGCAGGTGTTTGAATCCAGCCGGGACATTTATATGAAAAATGAGAATTTCCGCGGCGTTCTGGAGCAGGTCAGCATTTCGGCTCAGGAGCTGGCTTCCGGCGCCAGCCAGATTTCCGAAGAGGTATCCGGCGTTTCGCAGACGTCGCGCATGATTGAAACCGAGCTGATCAACTACGCAGGCTCTGCCAAGGAAATGAAAACCCGCTCCGACGCGATGATGCAGCTGGTTGAGAAAGGCCGCACCTCGGTAGAGAGCCAAGGCGCCGGCATGAAGCGCAACGTGGAAGTTACAAATCAGGTTTCGGCTACAATCGATTTGCTCGCCAAGCAAGCAGCCGGCATTTCCAACGTTACGCGCTCGATTTCGGATATCGCCGAGCAGACGAACCTGCTCTCCCTGAACGCTTCCATTGAAGCGGCCCGCGCCGGCGAGCACGGCAAGGGGTTTGCCGTCGTGGCCCAGCAGGTGCGCAAGCTGGCCGAGGAATCAACTTCGCTGACGCGCGAGGTGTTCGGCTTCGTCAAAAGCATCGAGCAAGGCATCAAGGACGCGCTGCAGAGCATTCAAATCAACGAAGACGTCGTGAAAAAGCAAACCGTGCTGATTGATCAGACCGAGAAGGTGTTCGCGCAAATCGTCGATAGCGTCGGCTTTATTTCGGTGGAAATTACCCGATTCGCCGACGGCAGCGATCAGATGTTGACCAGCTCGCAGCAAATTGCCGCCGCGATGGAGAACATTTCGGCTATTACCGAGCAATCCGCAGCCGGAACCGAAGAGGTATCCGCCTCCATGAACGAGCAAATCGCCACCGTTCAAGGGATCGTCAGCCAGACGGAAGAAATGACGCGCATTGTAAGCCAGCTGCAGCACACGATTCAAATTTTCAAAATGTAAGCCCGTTTCACCCCACACAAAAAACCTCCATCGATCGCAAACGAGCATTTTTCGCGCTCTTGCGGCATCCCGAACCGCCGGGACGATGGAGGTTTTTTGTAATAGCTGCTATCTGTTTCCGCCCTATACTTTGCTCTCGATCAATTGCAGAAACAGCTCGATATCGGCCAACGCCATGTCAACGCCGCTTTGCCAAAAGTCCGGCAGCGTCACGTCGACGCCCAAATGCTTGAGCGCCAGCTCCTCAACGGTCATGCTGCCCGTATCGCGCAGCAGGTCGACATATTTTTGCTCAAAGCCCGGCCCCTCCTGTAAGGCGCGGGCGTAAATCCCGGCGCTGAACAAGTAGCCAAACGTGTACGGAAAGTTGTAGAACGGCACCTCGGTGGCATAAAAATGCAGCTTCGCCGCCCAAAAATGCGGATGGTAGCTCGAAAGGGCATCGCAGAAGGCAAGCTTTTGCGCGTCCACCATCAGCTCGCTCAAGCGCTCGGCGCTGACCAAGCCGCGGCCCCGCTCGGCGTAGAAGTTCGTCTCGAAAATAAACCGTGCGTGTATGTTCATGAAAAAAGCGACGGCGCGCTGAATTTTATCCTCCAGCAAAACGATGCGCTCCTCGTCATCGGCCGCCCCACGAACCGCTGCGTCGGCCAAAATCATCTCGGCAAACGTCGAAGCGGTCTCCGCCACATTCATCGCGTATTCCTGGGCCAGCGCCGGCATGTCGTTCATTACGTCCTGATGATAGCCGTGGCCCAGCTCGTGCGCCAGTGTCGCCACGTTATCGGCCGTACCGCCGTACGTCATGAAAATCCGCGTTTCGCCCGCCACCGGAAACGAGGTGCAAAAGCCCCCCGGACGCTTGCCGGGCCGGTCCTCTGCTTCGATCCAGCGATTGTCGAAGGCGCGGACCGCGAAATCGGCCATTCTCGGGCTGAAGCGCCGGAATTGTTCAATGATCAGCGCTGCGCCCTCGTCATAATCGATCTTGCGGCTGGCGTCGCCCAGCGGCGCATCCACGTCGAACCAGGCGAGACGCTCCACGCCCAGCAGCTGCGCCTTGCGCTGCAAATAGCGAACGAGCATCGGCTTGCTGCGCTCGATGACCTCCCACATGACGGCCAGCGTGCGGGCCTCCATGCGATTGATCGCCAGCGGCTCTTTGTGTACGTCGCTCCAGCCGCGCGCCTTGTAGGTCTGCAAGCGGAAGCCGCCCAAATGATTCAGCGCCTCTGCGCAAAAGTCGGCCTTGTCGGCCCAAGCCGCTTCCCACAAGCCGAACAGCCGCTCCCGCTCGCTGCGGTCCGCCGTATGCAGCTTGTTGAACGCCTGCCCGGCCGACAGCTCCACCGGCTCGCCGTTTTCCTCCACGACCATGCGGAACTGACCGACCGTCGTGTTGTACAGATCGCCCCAGCCGTGGTAGCCATCTACGGCCAAATCATTGATCAGCGCCTCCAGCTCCGGCGCCAGCTTCTCCTTCGCCAGCGCGCGCCGCTCGGCCAGCGGAAACGCCACAGCACGCAGCGGCTCCTCCGCGAGCAGCTCCGCCCACACATCGTCAGCCGTCCCGGTCAGCAACTGGTCGAATCGCGTCAGCGTTGACTGGAAGTCGGCATACAGCGTTTTGACCCGCCCGCTAAGCACAGGCGCTTTGCGGTCCTTCTGATTGTCGGCGAGCAGGCAACTGACGAAGGAATCCGCTTCGCGAAGCTGCTTCAGGATGCGCTGCAGCTGCTCCACCAGCTCGACGAGCGGCCGGGCCGCCTCACCGGCTGACGAAGGCGCCGCAGACTCGGCTACACGGCTTTGAAAACCGGCGATTTCCCGCTCCAATTCGTCGAGCCAAGCGGCCAGTTGGGGGGAATCGCTGCTCCCCGGAAAAAAGCGATCGAGATCCCATGTTTGCGCAAGCTTATTTGTCATCTTAGTCCCCTCCGGCTCCGGGATGATTCCCGTTTTTCCCATTAAATCATAAAGCGGCGTCAAGCGCCAACGCGCGGGCGGCCCGGATTGCCGATTGCTTCCGTCGAAAAAGTATGTTATCAATAAAGAATACTGTTTCATATACTCGTTTTAGGAGGAAATCGTGTTGAAACCTCTGCAAATTTCAGCCGAAACCGCGCAAAAGCTCGCCGCTGAGCTGAAGGTGCCGCTGGAGCACCTGATGCATATGCCGCAGCACATTTTGCTCCAAAAGCTGGCTGAGCTGGCCAAGTCGTCGTCTTCGGAACAATCCCCTGCAACCCCCGATGCAAACCGTCAGGATGTGGAATAGCCATTGATTCCTTTTGCCAACACATGGCCTTATGAAATCATTATGAAGGACGTTTATGTACACGAATGCCCGTTTTGCTCCCGTCCCAACGTTCTGCTCCCGCTCAAGCCGGCCGAATTGCAGCAGATTCACGAAGGCCGCAAAAAGCTGCTTGTGTTCCCCTGCTGCTTCAACAAAGTGACGCTGCTCGATACGGATCGCGATTATTTATTGGCTGATCGTCCGATTCGTCCATCATAGTCCGCCCCGGCGGTTAAGGAACAGGATGACTAACGATGAATGAATATCTCATTCCCCTGACCAGCGCCTGCACCCTCGTCACGCTGAACTATATCGCGATGAAAATCCGCGGCAAAATGCTCGTTGAATCCTACGAGGATTGGATTGCCCCTCTGTTCACCGGCCTGGCCAGCATCATCATGATGCTGCAGCCGCTCCCGCTGAATTGGGGGCTGGCCGATCTGCGCTCGCTGCCGATTTTCATGGCCGGCTTGCGCTACGGACTGCCGGTGGCGCTGATTTCGACGATTTTCCCAACAGCATACGGCATTTATTCCGGCGAGCCGCACTGGCTGTTCAACTCCATCCAGGATCTGCTGATGCCTGCGCTGATCAGCTCCTTTTTTCACACGAAGGAATATCGCACCGGCTTAAAGGACATCCGGCTCGGACAGGGACTGTTGATTTGCACGCTGCTGCTTGCGCTGCAGCTGCTCATCGCCTTCTACGTGCAGCCCTCGGCGGCCTGGCATTTCTGGGCCGGACAGCTGTTCATGCTGGCGATTATGGCAGGCGCGCTGACAATTCTGATTATTATGGTCAACGACGAGAATAAAAGCTGGATGCTGCAGCGGCAGCTGGAGCTGCAAGCGAATCAGGACGGCTTGACCAAGCTGCCGAACCTGCGCAGCTTCACAGCAATTGCCGCCAAGACGATGCAACGTCGCCGCGTTTCCATTTTTATGATCGACATCGACAATTTCAAAATGTACAACGACCGCTTCGGTCATCTGGAGGGCGACGAGCTGCTGCGCACCGTCGGCGCCACGCTGCGCCAGCTCATTGACGAACGCGATTATGTCGCCCGTTACGGCGGCGAGGAGTTCATTCTCCTCAGCACGGAAACCGAGCGCCAGCGGCTGGCTGTTTACGCCGACCGGCTCTGCAAAGCGATTGCTGCGCAAAATCTGAGCATCCCCGAGCTGTCCGAAGGTCCGCCACCGTCCATCACGATCTCGATCGGCATCTCGACCGCAGTCCGGGCGCAAGACGACCTGCAGCGCGTCATCGCCGAAGCCGACGAAGCGTTGTACGCGTCCAAGCATAGCGGCAAAAACCGCTATACGTTTCATAACGCCGCCGTCCCCGACGACAAAAAAACGAACGCTTGACTGTCCTCCGTCACCTCAACGCGGTGCTGACGCCAGTCAAGCGTTCGTTCATGTTTATGGGCGGCTTCGCCCTAAGCCTGCTTCATTTCCTCAGGAAGCTCCAGCTTCTCCGCCAGCATATCCTCGCGCGTAACCGCCCACTGCTCGCGGCTTGCCCGGATCATCCCGGCGTCCATAATCTTGCGGTCGTTGATAATGCGCGCGAACCATTTGACCGCTTCGCCATACCGCTTTAACCGCCGGTTCAGCTCACCCATCAGGAACATCAGCCGCGCATTGTTCAAATCCATGCCCTCGGTCTCGAAGACGCTGACATAAGCGTCCAGCGCAAAGATCAGGAAGCGCTTCTCCTGCTCCCAGTCCTCTTTGTACCGGAACAGCCAAGCGATATGGTGCAGCAGGCCCGCGATAATGCGCGCCTTCTCATCCTTGAGCTGGGCGCATACCAACGCCAGCTTGTAAGCCTGCAGCGCGTCGTCCCAGGTCCGTTCCCCGCCGTAGTCGCGCATCGTCCAGTTGAGCGCAACCTTCTCGCGGAACGTGCTCTTTTGCTGCGGCGTCCACTTGTCGGAGAAATTCTCCGTACTCGCATAGCCGCAAAACGGACAAATCCGCACGACGTAAAAGTCGGGATTGATATCTTTATAATGAACGCAAAAGTCGGTGTCCGTCCGCTTCGCTTTCTTGAAGCTGGGCCGAACGCGCGACGTCTGGAAGCTGTTCTCGCAGTAGGTGCATTTCACAGTAATCGGATATAAAGGTTCTACCATGCCATGACCGCCTTTACGGTGTATTGACAAAATGATAAGCGGAGCCCTTCAAGCGCTCTAGGATGAACGCGCTCAGCTCATGAGGAATGCCGACCTCGCGAATCGCTTCCCGCATGCAGCCCAGCCATGCGTCCGCCCGCTCCACTGTCACGGGAAACGCCATGTGCCTGGCCCGCATCATCGGATGGCCGTATTCCTCGGAATACAACGGCGGCCCGCCGAAAAATTGCGTTAAAAATAAAATCTGCTTCTCCATCACCGGCTGAATATCGGCAGGAAACAGCGGTCCCAGCAGCGGATTCGCCTGCACCTTGGGGTAGAAGGCTTCCACCAGACTGCGCAGGCCCGCTGCTCCTCCGATCAGCTCATATACCGAATTGCGGCTCTCGTCCGTCATTTGTCTAATTCTCCCAATCCTCATCCGCTGAATTCATCAATGTCTCTCTAATGACAAAAACAAAAGCACATACGACAATGCCGGCAATTACACCCGTCATATGACTCACTTCCTTTGTCAGAGATAGATGACCCTTGTAGTGCTATTGTACCATAGTTCGACAGGGAGTACAGTACCCCGGGTCAAGTTTTTGCGCGGAATGTCTGTCCCGTTGTTTTCATATATTTGGGGAAGGAGGTGGTGACGCCATCATGCCAAAGCGCAGCTTGTGGCCTGCATTGACGCTATCCCTGACCGTGCTTTCCATCGTGCTGTGTCTGCTCATCTTTCCGCAGGAAGCGCTGCGGGCCGCCGTTCGCGGAGTTGCCATTTGGTGGGATGTGCTGTTCCCGGCCTTGTTTCCGTTTTTCGTCATATCCGAAATGCTGCTGGGCTTCGGCATTGTGCATTTTTTCGGCACGGTGCTCGATCCGATGATGCGGCCGGTGTTCCGCATTCCCGGCATCGGCGGCTTCGTCATGGCGATGGGCTTTGCATCCGGCTACCCGGTGGGAGCCCGGCTGACGGCCCAGCTGTTCGAGCAGCGGCTCGTTACGCGCGAGGAAGGCGAACGGCTCGTCGCCTTCACGACGAGCTCCGATCCGATCTTCCTGATCGGCGCGGTGGCGGTCGGCTTCTTCCACGACGCCTCTCTGGCGCCGGTGCTCGCCGCCGCGCATTACGGCGCCGCGATGCTCGTCGGCCTGCTCATGCGCTACCACGGCCGCGGCCGCTCGGCGCATGGGTCGGCCGAAGCCGCCGCAGCGCCGGGCGCGGAGCCGTTGACGGCGCAGCCGCAGGGCGCGCCCGACGCGCCGCCCGTGCGCCCGCGCGGCTCGATCTGGCTGCGCGGCCTGCGGGCGATGCACGCTGCGCGCCTGCTCGACGGTCGGCCGCTCGGCGTGCTGGTCGCGCAGGCAATCCGCCAGTCGCTGGGCCTGATCTTCGTCGTAGGCGGGCTGGTCGTCTTTTTCTCCGTCGTGCTGGAGGTACTGACAGCGGCCGGCGCGATGCGGGCCTTGTTCTACGGTATTCGCACGCTGCTCATGACGACCGGGCTTCCCGACGCATTGTCCCAAGCCGTTGTCAGCGGCCTGTTCGAAGTCACGCTCGGCGCGAAGGCCGCCGGCGCAGCCGACGCGGCACCCGCGGTCGGCAAAGTCGCTATCGCCGCCTTTGTGCTGTCGTGGGCCGGGCTGTCGGTGCACGCTCAGGTTATGAGCCTGCTCAGCCAAACGAACCTGCGCTATGCGCCGTTTGCCGTCGCCCGCCTGGCGCACGGCCTGCTCGCTGCAGCGCTCGTGCTGGCGCTGTGGCGGCCCATGCGCGGCGCAGGTGCGGCGTTATCGGTATTTTTGCCGAAAGAGGCCGTTTCCACTCCTTACACCGGCTGGCTGCCGTGGGTCATCCCGACCGGCGCAGCCGTCTTTGCCGCCGCGCTCGCAGCGCTGCTCTTGCTGTACATAGGACGCGCCTTGCTCAAAATGATGTATGAAAAGGTTGGTGGGACCAGATAATATGGGTACTTTCGAAAATTTTGATCAGGGAAGAGGACAACACGACATGCAAGCAGCCATGACGACACAAACCCGAGTTTTGCCTGCAGCCATCGCGCGCTTGAACGAGCTGGCCTACAATTTGTGGTTCAGCTGGAACGACGACGCGCTTCAGCTGTTTCAGCAAATGGATGCCCGACAATGGGAGCAGACCGGCCATAATCCGGTGCGGCTGCTGCAGGAGCTGGACGACGCCCGGCTGCAGGAGCTGAGCGCGGACAGCGGATTCCTGGAGGCGTATCAAGGCGTTATCGCCCGTTTCGACGATTATATGCAAAGCGGACATACGTGGTTTGAGCAGCGCTTCGGCAGCGGCACGCCCGTGCATATCGCTTATTTTTCGGCCGAGTTTGGCTTTCACGAATCGCTGCCGATCTATTCGGGCGGTCTCGGCGTGCTTGCCGGTGACCACTGCAAATCCGCCAGCGATCTGGGACTACCGTTCGTAGGCGTTGGCCTCTTATATAAAAAAGGCTATTTCACGCAAAAAATCGACGCGTCAGGCGGCCAGCACGCCGAGCAGCTGCATTATGATTTCGCAAGGCTGCCGATTCGTCCTGCACAAAAAGACGGCAACGATTTGACCGTCACCATCGATATGCCCGGCCGCACCGTCACGCTCAAGCTGTGGACGGTGCAGGTCGGACGCAATCCCGTCATCTTGCTGGACGCCGACATCGCCGCCAATCAGCCCGATGACCGTGAGCTGACAGGTCAGCTCTACGGGGGCAATCAGGATACGCGCATCAGTCAGGAGATCGTGCTCGGCATCGGGGGCGTCAAGGCGCTGCGGGCGCTTGGCATCTATCCGAACGTCTACCATATCAATGAAGGTCACGCGGCGTTTCTTGCGTTGGAGCGGCTGCGCGAGCTGCTCGGTCTTGGCCTGCCCTTCCACGCCGCCGTGGAAACCGTCCGTTCGGCTACCGTGTTTACGACGCATACGCCGGTGCCGGCCGGGCACGATGCCTTCCCGTACGGCATGGTCGAGCATCATCTCGGACCGCTGCTGGGCCAACTGAGCGCACACCGCCAAGCGCTGCTCGATCTGGGCCGCGACGAAGCGACCGGCTTGTTCAACATGACGCATCTGGCGCTTCATACGTCCGGACTGCGCAACGGGGTCAGCCAGCTGCACGGCAAAGTGTCGCGCGGCATGTTCCGCAGCTTCCACGGCAATGTGGAAACGCGCGAGGTACCGATCGGCGCAATTACAAACGGCGTCCATCTCGACAGCTGGACCGCGCCGGAATGGAAGGCGCTGCTGGATCGCTTCCTGCCTGGCTCGTGGAAGGACGATCAGGCCAATCCGCAGGTGTGGCAATCCGTCGAGCTGATCCCCGACGAATCGATCTGGAGCGTGCATACGAAGCTCAAGGAAAAAATGATTGCTGCCGCCCGCCGCAACCTGCAGGAGCAGCGCCGCCGCAATGGCGACAGCGCGGAGCGGATCGAGGAGGTGCGCGGCTATCTGTCGCCAAAAGCGCTGACGATTGGCTTTGCCCGCCGCTTCGCGACCTACAAGCGCGCCAACCTCATCTTCAGCGATCTGCGCCGTTTGCGCAAGCTGCTGGACGATCCGCAGCGTCCGGTGCAGTTCATTTTTGCCGGCAAAGCGCACCCTGCGGATCATCCCGGCCAGGAGCTGATTCGCGAAATCCACCGCATCTCGCAGCTCAAGGAGTTTGCCGGCAAGGTCGTGCTGCTGGAAAATTACGACATCGATCTGGCCCGCTACCTGGTGCACGGCGTCGACGTCTGGCTGAACAATCCGCGCCGGCCGCTGGAAGCGAGCGGTACGAGCGGACAAAAAGCCGCCATGAACGGCGTGCTCAACTTCAGCGTGCTGGACGGCTGGTGGGAGGAGGGCTACGACGGCACCAACGGCTGGGCGATCGGCTCGACCGAGGACGCCGATTGGGCCGCTCAGGAGCGCGAGAACACCGAGTCGATCTACCGCCTGCTGGAAGAAGAAATCATCCCGCTGTACTACAATCAGGGCGAGCTGCCGCACCAGTGGATCAACCGCATGAAGCGCTCGATCCGCACGCTGAGCCCAGCCTACAATACGCACCGGATGGTGCAGGACTATACCGTGCAGACGTATTTGCCAACCGCCGACCGGGCGACGCGCTTTGCGATGAATGGCTACGAAACCGCGATCAAGGTCGCCGATTACAAAAAATTCATCCGCGACAACTGGCATCAGGTCGCGATTGTTTCCGTCGATGACGGCACAGCCGCCTCCGTCACTGCAGCCGCAGCAGCGGCCGCTTCGTCGGGCACGACGTCTTCAGAAGCGCCGCCGCAGCCAGCCTTGAAGCGCGTGACGGCCGACATCGCCTTTGGTCCGATCTGGCCGCCGGATACGCTTGTTGAAATCGTGCATTACGAGGAGCATAGCGGCGCTTGGGAGCAGGTCATCGTTCCGATGCAGGCTTCCGGCGATTTGGTCGATCAGCTGCAGACGTTTACAGCCGAGCTACCGGCTCATCTTGCGCACGGCGCGCATTTTTCCGTTCGCGTTCGGCCGGTCAGTCCCGATTTTGCCCATTCGTTCGAGCTTCCGCTCATTACAACGACCCTGCACAAAGAACTATAGTGCTAAAGCCCCGATTGGGGCTTTTCTTCTTGGGTTTAATTGATTATTATGAAAGTAGAAACCTGTGTATGATCGGCTTGCCGGGCATCTGACGCCATTAGCCGGTCGTATGCAAATCCTTCTCAGTGGTGATGCTATGAATTGGAATCAAGCGATTGAACTGGAGTTACTTGCGCCCAAGGCTGACTGCCGTCTGATCATCGTTGGTGAAACGAATGACGGGCAGCCCTTCTGCTACGAGGATAAATTTGCGATTCAGCGCATCGGACCTGCCGAGTTTACCGCTTTGCTGGAGTTTCCCGGTATCAATCCGCTTGAGAAGCTTGATCATGTCTCGTTTATCGAGTTTTCCTTCCGCGAGCGGGGGGTTCTGTATTTCACGTTTGTCGACCTGCTGCAGCTGGATGTACGCCGGACAAGCTGTCTCTTGACGTTGTCCGTGCCTGGTGAGCTGACCACGCAGCAGAGCCGGCAGTATACGCGAATCAGCATGCTCGCCCGCACGCCGATTACAGCGCGAATTGTCGGGCTTCGCCGCAAAGCGACCCATGCAGGCACCGTTTTTTCCGGGCAAATGCTCGATATCAGCGGAGGGGGCCTGTCCTTTATTACGTCCAACCGGATGTTTTATCCGCTTTATCTGGAGCTGAGCTTTGTGCTTCCGGGCCAAACGTCGAAGATGACCGTGTGCGGAGAAATCGTGCGCGTCTCGAATTTTGCCAATGATTCGTACCGGATCGCGGTCGAATTCTGCAATACGCCGGATGCGATTTTGTACCGGATCGACGATTACTGCACCAGCACCGTCAACGGGCAGGGCTAGCAACCGCCGATTGCAAGGAAGAAGGGTAGGAGGAACGCAAGTTGAAATATTTTTTGGTTCATCGGGGAGACGATATCTCCAGACAGCTCGCCGAGCAATTCCATACGCTGGCGGCCGAGCACGGCACGCCGCTGTGCGAGGAGGCACCGGACATCGTATTGTCCATCGGCGGAGACGGCACGCTGCTGCATGCTTTTCACAAATACAAGGAGCAGCTGGAGACGATCGCTTTTGTCGGCATTCATACCGGGCGGCTCGGTTTTTTTGCCGACTGGAAGCCGGATGAGCTGGGCGTGCTCGCGCAGCTGATTTTTCAGACCCGGACGCCCGAAGAACTGTCGGTTGTGCATTACCCGGTGGTCGAGATCGAGCTGACGACGGAAGCCGGCATCGAAACGCATTTGGCGTTAAACGAATTCACGCTCAAGGGCATCGAGGAAACGCTGGTCGCGCAGCTCGACATCAACGACGAGAAGTTCGAAATGTTTCGCGGCGACGGCATTTGCATCTCATCTCCTTCGGGAAGCACGGCTTACAACAAAAGCTTGGGCGGAGCTATCGTCCACCCGTCGCTGGCGGCCATTCAGATCGCGGAAATCGCTTCGATCAACAATCGCGTCTACCGGACGCTGGGCTCGCCGATCATTTTGCCCAAGCATCATCATTGCGACATTTATCCGCGCGAGCACCAGCATATGCTGCTGTCCATCGACCACCAGTACATTCAGCGCAGCGACGTCAAGTCAATCCGCTGCCGCGTCGCCGCCGACCTCAAGGTCAAATTCGCGCGCTTCCGGCCTTTTCCGTTCTGGAACCGGGTTCGCGAAGCGTTCATTGGCTACGATATCAAGTAGGTTCAGGCTTCGGACGCCCGTCACATCCAGTGAGCGGGTGTTTTTTGCGTGCAAGCAAACAAACAAAAGCCCGCCTGCTCCAGATGGAGCTGACGAGCTTCTTGTGAATGGCCTGCGGCGCGAAAGGTTGGCGGCACATAGCCCTTGTTGGGGTGCCATGTTGTGCTGCCTGACTGCCACGCCCGCCGCACCTCAACCGCTGGCCGGCAACTGAATGTCAAACGTCGTCCCGTGGCCCATTTCGCTGCTGATGCCGATTTTGCCGCCGTGATGCTCGACGATTTTGAAGCTGACCATCAGTCCGAGTCCGGTGCCGTTCGCTTTCGTCGTGAAGAACGGTTCGCCGAGCCGCGGCAGACATTCCGCCGGAATCCCGCCGCCCTGATCGGTGATCAGCACGCACACCTTGCCGCCGGAGCGCCGCGGCTCGATGCAGATTTCGCCGCCGTGCGGCATCGCTTCAATCGCATTTTTGATCATGTTGATGAACACTTGCTTGAGCTGATTTTCGTCCCCTTGGACAATCATCGGCTCTGCAGTCGATTTCATAACCAGTTGGACTCCGCTCAGCAGCGCTTGCGCCTCCAGCAGCGTGATCACGTGCCGCAGCGCCTGCGCCAGATCGAGATGACGAATTGCCGATCCCTGATCGGGCTTGGCCAGCATCAGCAGCTCGCTGACAATCAGCTCGATCCGGTCGATTTCACCGACCATAATGGCAAAATGCTCCTCTTTGCCGCTGCTCACCGGCTGAATGACCTTGAGAAATCCTTTAAGCGACGTCAGCGGATTGCGGATTTCATGGGCAATGCCTGCCGCCAGCTGGCCGGCCACGTTCAGCCGTTCCGACGCCTGCAGCCGCTCTTGGGCGATCTTGCGTTCCGTTACGTCGCGCACGATCATGTACACGGCTGGCTTGTTCTGGTAGACGGTTGCGAGCGATTTGACCTCGACATCGATCACCCGTCCATCCAGCCGCACAAAGCGCTGCTCCAGCGGTTCCTGCGGTTGGCCCGCCGCAACCGGAGCCTGCTGCTTCCAATCGCCGGCCAAGTCGCCGCCCGGCATAAACGTCCGCGAATGCCCCATCACCTGCTCCTTGCTGAACCCGCCGAACAGCTTGACCGCTGTGTCGTTCACATACAGCCATTCGCCTTCCGAGCTGATGATGACCGCATCCGGCGAATGCTCCACCAGTTGGCGGTAACGCTCTTCCTGCTCCTTCAGCTCGTCCACCGCCATCTTGCGCTCGGTAATATCGCGGGCGATGCCAAGCACCTTCTCCAGCCGCCCTTCCTCGTCGCGAATGATCTTCACCATCGATTCCATCCAGACATAGCTGCCGTTCTTGTGCTGCATGCGGAGCGTAAACATGTCCACGTCGGCATGGTGCAGCAGCTGCGAATCGAGCACCGATGAAATATCGTCGCGGTGAAGCAGGGCAAAGCTGTGCTGGCCGATCAGCTCCTCCGGCTTGTAGCCGAGCAGCCGATCCACCGACGGACTGACATAACCGAAAAAACCGTCCGGCGTCGTATACGTAATCAGATCCTGCGCATGGCTGGCGACCAGCGCCGACATCTCCTCGCTGAGCCGCAGCTTTTCCTCGCGATGCCGCTGCAGCGTCATATCGCGAAATACGCTGATCGTCTCCAGATGCTCGCCCGACAGCTCATGCCGGATGATTTTGCTCGCGACCTCGATCCACACCGCTTGTCCATCCTTACGGACAAGCCGGTAGCTGTACACGCCGCGATCCGCCGGTGCGTCCAGCTGCTGCCAGCGCGTGCGCAGCGGGCCCGCGTCGTCTTCATGCACGAACAGGTAGCCGGATTGCCCGATCAGCTCCTCCGGCTCATAGCCGAGCAGCGTCCGCGAGGCCGGCGATACATACAGCAGCTCCCCGTCAGGAGCAATCCGGCAAATCATATCCACCGAATGCTCGGCTAACAGGCGATACCGCTCCTCGCTCTCCTTCAGCGCTGCGCTTTGCTTGGGCGAATCGCTGCGCCGCTTGGCGATCCCGTACACGACTGGCTCCCGCTCGTCCATGACAACAGCTGTATGCACGACGCTGACGCCGATCGTATGCCCGCTCTTGTGGCGAAATTCCAGCTCGTACGATTGCGGGAAGCCCTTGCTCGCCTTGTCGAACGAGCGGCCGACGCGTTCCAGATCGCTGCTGTCCAGCAACGTATTGAGCTGAACCAGCTCATTCGGCTCGTAGCCGGTCAGCTGCTCGCAGGCATGATTCAGAACCAGCATCGAGCCGTTCTGCCACAGCGCGTAGATCATATCAGGGTCATGCTCAAACAAGTTGCGGTAACGCAGCTCGCTTTCCTTCAAAGCCAGCTCGTTCAGCTTGCGCTCATGAATATTTTTGACATACACCAGCAAATAGGGCGATTCCGCTCGGCGCTCCTTGTGCATCGCCACATCCACGCTGACCCAGAGAGCTTGCCCGTTTTTACGGATCAGACGCTTCTCCAACTCGTAACGCTCCAGCTTCCGCGCCATGAGCTGATCGAGCACCACCGCTTCCCGATACAGATCCTCCGGCTCGGTCATGTCGACAAACGACATCGCCAGCAGCTCATCTTCCATGTACCCCGACAGTTCGCTAAACGCTTCATTTACAAAAAACCAGCGCCCGTTCAAATCCGCCATGCCGATGCCAATCGGCGCATGAGCGAAGGCGCTTTTCATCCATTGCTGCTTTCGCATACCCGTACTCCCCGATATCTTCACAATTCAGTTTTTGCCTGTTAATTCCAGCATAAGACTAATCTTATATTTTATCAATAAATGTTGCAAAAAAAGTAAAAACCTCAGAAGGTGCGTTCCCTTCTGAGGCTGGAGCGGGCGTTTACCCGGACGTTGGCGCGCCGCTGCCCGACTCTGGCCGCGCAGACGAATGCGGATTGTGCTTGTTCCCCTGATTGGCCGGCTGGTTCTGACCCTGATTCTGACCTTGATTGTGGTTCTGGCCTTGCTGCTGGTTATGGCCCTGATGCTGCTGGCTGTTGCGCCCGTGATGCTGGCCGCGGCCCTGATGCTGGCGCCGGCCTTGCCCCTGCTGGTTGTGACCCTGCCGGGGAGCCTCGTCCTGCTGCTCCTGCTTGCCGGTCTGCTCCTGCTTGGGCTCCTGCTGCTTGTGGTCCTGCCTATGGTCCTGCTTGTGGCCGTGCTCCTGCCGGGCGGGCTGCTCCGGTCTGGGCTCGCGTTCGCGCTTGTGCTCGTGCCGGGGCCTCGGCGCATGGCTGTGAACCCGGGCGCTTGGCTGCGGCTGCTGGGCCGCTCCCTCCTCTTGACCTGCGCCCTGCTCACCGGACGGGCTCGGGCTTGCGCCCGCTGGTGCCTTATTGGCGACTTTTTCGACGATAAAATATGCGCAGCCGAAGTTGCAATATTCATTAAGGTAGTCCTGCAACGACGCGATCGAGCTTTCCTTGGTCGCCTTCGAATTGGTTTCCTTGAAAAAACCGCGCAGCCGCAGCTGGTTATAACCCCAGTCCCCAACGATGTAATCGTAGCGTTCCAGCACCTCGCTGTAGCGGTCGCGGAACACCTCGTAGTTCCAGGCGTTTTTGTGCTCGTTGATCAGCTCGTATGTTTTGTTCCCGATATGAATCATCCGTGACGTCTCCCCTTCCCAAAAGCGGCGAAGCCCTACGCCTTCGTAGCCGCCTGCACCTGTTCATGCGCATGATAGGAGCTCCGCACCAGGGGACCCGACTCCACGTGCTTGAACCCGCGTTTCATGCCTTCTTCCTTGAGCAGCGCGAACTGCTCCGGCGTGTAATACCGCTCGACGGACAAATGCGTCTTCGTCGGCTGCAAGTACTGGCCGATGGTCATAATATCGCAGCCGACAGCGCGCAGGTCGTCCATCGTCTGCAGCACCTCCGCCCACTCTTCCCCGACGCCCAGCATGATGCTTGACTTCGTCGGAATATTCGGAGCCATGCGCTTGGAGCGCTCCAGCAGCTCCAGCGAGCGGCGATATTTGGCTTTGGACCGCACGCGGTCGGACAACCGCTCCACCGTCTCCATATTGTGGTTCAAAATATCGGGCTTCGCCTCCAGCACCGTCGCCAGCGACGCCTCGCGCCCCAGAAAATCGGGAATCAGCACCTCAACGCTGCAAAGCGGCAGCCGCGCGCGAATTTGCTTGATCGATTCGGCAAAAATCGACGCTCCCCCGTCGGCCAGATCGTCGCGGGCTACCGACGTGACCACGCAATGGCGCAGCCCCATCTGCTCGGCGGCTTCCGCCACCCGCTGCGGCTCCTGCAGATCCAGCTCGGTCGGCAGGCCGGTCTTGACCGCGCAAAAGCGGCAGGCTCGCGTACAAATATCGCCCAATATCATAAAAGTCGCCGTCCGGTTCGCCCAGCATTCGTGGATGTTTGGACATTTGGCTTCCTCGCAAACGGTATGCAGCGTCTTCGAACGCATCATCGATTTGATTTCTTTAAAATTGTCGTCGCCGGCGTTCAGCTTGATTTTCAGCCATTCCGGCTTTCTCTCTATCGGTTTTGCAGGCATCGGCATGTACCGCCTTTTCATGGTTTCCTCGCTGTTGCTATTATAACATGAATGAAAGACAAAACAATCCACTTTGCCCGGCAGATATGGTACACTGAACAGGATGGGGTTTTGGGCGCTCCGGCCTGTAACCGGACGCTGCAAGGGAGGCCAAACGCATGAATATTCAAGAAGCAACACGCGAAAAAGACCGCCGGCTCGGCGCTATTCTGCGGGAGATGGGCCGCGTCCTGATCGCTTTCTCGGGCGGAGTGGACAGCACCTTCGTGCTGAAGCGCGCCCAGCAGGAGCTTGGCGACCAGGTGCTCGCTGTCACCGCGGCGTCGGAAACGTTTCCGAGCAGAGAATTTGACGCTGCCGTACAGCTGGCGCAAGAGCTCGGGGTGCAGCTCCACCGCACCGAGGTCAAGGAACTGGACAACGCGAATTTTGTCGCGAACAATCCCGATCGATGCTACCACTGCAAGACGGGCCTTTATTCGCATCTGCAGCAGCTAGCCAAGGAGCTTGGCTATCCTTATATTCTTGACGGCTCGAATGTCGACGACCTCGGCGATTACCGTCCCGGCCTGCAGGCCAAAAACGAGCAAGGCGTGCGCAGCGCGCTGCAGGAAGCGGGGCTGACCAAGGAGGAAATCCGCCAGCTGTCCAAAGAGCTCGGACTGCCTACGTGGAACAAGCCCAGCTTTGCCTGCCTCTCTTCGCGGATTCCTTACGGAACGCGGATCGAGAAATGGAAAATCGACCAGCTGGACGAGGGGGAAGCGTTCCTCGCGGCTCTCGGTCTCTATCAGGTGCGCGTGCGCCATCACGACAACATCGCCCGCATCGAAGTGATGCCGGAGGAAATCGGCAAGGTGCTTGAGCACCGCGACGCGATTCACGCGAAGTTTACGAAGCTTGGCTTCACGTATGTTACGCTTGATTTGCAAGGCTACCGCACCGGCAGCATGAACGAGGTGCTGTCTGAAGCAACGAAAGAAAAGGTGAAAGAAGCGTCCCTATGATGGATTTGGAAAAAATACTCAAGCTCGTGCGGACGGGCGATCTTGACGTCGAAGAAGCCAAGCAGCAAATTACGCGTGATCTGGGCTCGCCCGGCACAGCCGACCTCGGCTTCGCCCAACTGGATTTGGAGCGCGAGAAGCGCACCGGCTTTCCCGAAGTGATTTTCGGAGAAGGCAAAAGCACAGAGCAGCTTATTGCGATTTTTCGCAGGCTGACGGAAAGCATCGACCGCGTGCTGGCCACGCGCATCGATCCGGACAAAGCCGCTGCCGTCTGCGCAGCCGTGGAAGGCGTAAGCTACCATGAAGCCGCGCGGGCGCTGACCTGGTTCAAACGCCCGATTCTCAAAGTACACGAAGGCTACATCGCCGTTGTCTGCGCCGGCACGTCCGACCTGCCGGTGGCCGAAGAAGCCGCGCTGACCGCGGAATGCTTCGGCAGCCACGTCGAACGCGTATACGACGTCGGCGTAGCCGGCATTCACCGACTGTTCCGCCGGCTGGATCTGATCCGCGACGCCAATGCGATTGTCGTCGTCGCGGGCATGGAGGGCGCGCTGGCCAGCGTGGTCGGCGGTCTCGTATCCAAGCCGATTGTTGCCGTGCCGACGAGCATCGGCTACGGTGCGAACCTTGCCGGCATTTCCGCGCTGCTGTCGATGCTGAACGCCTGCTCGCCGGGCATCGCCGTCGTCAACATCGACAACGGCTTCGGCGCCGGGTATTACGCCGGACTGATCAACAAAAACCTTTCGAAAAGAGCGTGAATTCCGCAGTGCGCATACTTTATCTGGACTGCTTCTCCGGGATCAGCGGCGACATGACCGTCGCTGCGCTTGTCGATGCCGGAGCCGATCGCGATTATATTGAAGATGAGCTGGCAAAAATTAAGCTCGAGCCATACACGCTGGAATGGAAGCGCGTCGTCAAGCGCGGCATTTCCGCGCTCAAGTTCGACGTGCTGCTCGATCCCGAGCAGCCTCCGCGCCATCACCGCCATTACGCCGACATTATTCGCATCCTCAGCCAAGCGGGCTTTAACGAGCGGGTAACGGCGCTGAGTCTGGCGATTTTCGCCAAAATCGGCGCAGCCGAGGCAAAAATTCATGACATTCCGCTCGACCGTGTTCATTTCCACGAGGTTGGCGCGATCGATTCGATCGTCGACGCCGTAGCGGTGGCGCTGGCGATCGATTCGTTGCAGATCGAACGCATCTACGCGTCGCCGGTGCCGCTGGGCTCCGGGACGATTCATATCGACCACGGCATCTACCCCGTTCCCGCTCCGGCAACGCTGGAAATGCTGCGGGGCATGCCGATTGCATCGACCAACTATAGTCTGGAGCTGACTACTCCTACAGGAGCGGGCATCATCTCCGGCCTTGTCGACGAGTTTGCCAAAAGCTTCCCGTCTATGGTCGTCGAATCCATCGGCTACGGAGCGGGAACGCGCGAGCTGCCCAACCAGCCGAACGTGCTGCGCGTTGTCGTTGGCAAAACCGATCCCTACATCGGCAAATGGCAGGTTACACATGAGCATTTGGCCGTTGACGGGCATGTACACAGCCATGAAGACCATCACCATCACCACGACGGCGGGCATAGCCATCACGGACATGACCACCACCAGCACCACGACGGCGGACACAGCCATCACGGACATGACCACCACCAGCACCACGACGGCGGAAATAGCCATCATGGACAAGAGCACCACCAGCACCACGACGGCGGACACAGCCATCACGGACATGACCACCACCAGCACCACGACGGCGGACATAGCCATCATGGACATGACCACCACCAGCACCACGACGGCGGACACAGTCATCACGGACATGACCACCAGCACCACGACGGCGGACATAGCCATCATGGACATGAGCACCAGCACCATGCCGACGGGGACGACTCCGATGTCTCGACAGCCGGCGCTTTACCGGCTCATGCCGCCGGACACGACGTTCACAAACTGTCCGATCACGACCATTGCGCCGAGCGCTTGTCCTAACAAAAAACGCCTTTCCGGCTTGCTGCCGGGAGGGCGTTTTGTTGTGTTTGTATATCGAAGGCAGCTCTTGGCTCGGCCTGCTTGCTTCCAGCCTCGCCTGCCCGCTTGCGCGCCGGCATCCCCGAGCCGCTAAGCTTGCTGTCCGTCGGGATCCGCGCCACGCTTGCCGGCAAAGTGGCCCCGAACCTCGTCGTACACGACTTTCAGCGGCACGCCGTGCTCGCGGGCAACGCGCTCGCATTCCTTGAATTCCGGCGCAAACTGCACCAGCCGGCCGCGATGATAGCCAACCTTAACCGTCATCGGCCCCCAGCGGGTTGGCACCGTCTCGAACTCACGGGCCAGCCGGTGACAGGACGCCTGCAAATACCGGATGCCCAGCGTCGTCGTTTCGGCAAAGATAACCGCTTCAGCCTCTGCCAGACGCTGCTCGTCCAGCAGCACGTTCAACATGATGCCGGGCCGGCCTTTTTTCATAATAATCGGCACCCAGAAGACATCGTTCGCTCCCGCTTCAAATAGCCTGTCCGTAATGTAGGACGTCAGCTCGGGGTTCATGTCGTCCAGGTTGGCCTGCACAAGCAGCATGCCGTCGTCGACGTGCTCTTCCCGATGATCAAAGCCCATTCTCCTCACCTCTCCTCCCGATCATAGCAAAAAAACGCCGCCAACAAAACCGCAGCGACTGCCGGGATCAAGGATAAAATACAGCGGGACGCGCATCCTAAGAACTAACAAAACAGGGAGGTTGGTTGGAGATGAACCGCAAACGATTCTGGACCCGGGTGGTGGGGCTCAGTCTGCTGCTGAACCTCGATGCGCCCGATCTGCCAGCGAACGCAGCGAACGTTCTGGCGCATTCGCCAACGGCTGCGAGTCAAACCCCGACGGCGGCGGCAGGCGCGCGCAAGGAGCTGTTTGAGCACGTCAGCCTGTTAAGCGGCGTGCCTTGGACGTATTTGGCGGCCATCGACCAGTATGAGCGGAACCTGACGGCAGTCCGCAAGCGCCCGGCGTCCCCGGGGCTCGTGGGCATTTATTTTGCCGAGGCCGATTGGACCGGCTTGCTGAATCCGGATGCGCACGATACGAATCCGCAGTCGATTGCCCTGTTTAACGGCTTTGGCCGCGACGGCTCCGGCGACGGAATCGCCGACCGCAGCAACGATCTCGACGTATTGGCCGCGATGTCGGCGCTGGTGACCAAGCTGGGCACACGTCCCGAGGATGTGCGCATCAGCTTATGGAATTATTATCAAAACGCCCGCAGCGTCGAACGCATCGAGCAGTTTGCCCGCATTTACGACACGTTCGGCAAGCTCGATCTATATGAGCGCGCTTTTCCGTTGCCGCTTGGCGCCGACTACTCGTATCGCAGCACCTGGGGCGCAAGCCGCGGCTGGGGCGGCTATCGCATTCACGAGGGCACGGATCTATTCGCCCGCTCCGGGGTCACGGTCAAAAGCACCTGTTACGGCGTCATCGAAGAAAAAGGCTGGAATCCATACGGCGGCTGGCGCATCGGTATCCGCGACCTGAACAACGTCTACCACTACTATGCGCATCTGTCGGGCTTCCAGAAAGGGCTGCGCGAGGGCGACGTCGTCAAGCCCGGCCAGACGCTCGGCTGGGTCGGCAGCTCTGGCTACGGCAAGCCCGGCACGTCCGGCAAATTTCCCCCGCATCTGCATTTCGGGCTATACCGGGACAACGGGCTCGTCGACTGGCCCTTTGACCCGTACCCGCAGCTGCGCAAATGGGAGCGCGAGGAACGGGCTCGCGCCAAAACCAAATAGCCGCTCTCGACCACGAGCGGCTATTTGCCGTTGCCGGCCGCGGGCTTCCCCTCAGCCGGCGTGCCCCCGCTCGCGCCCGCGGGCAGCGAGCTTGCCGCTCCCGCTGCCGGCGTGCCGGGCAGCGGAGCAGACGCGCCGGGCGAATCGGCAGCGCCCGAGCGAGGCAGGACTGGTAGCGACAGTCCCGGCGGCACGGCGTCCTTCGTGCTGCCGACCGGGTTGCCCTTGTTGTCGAAGTAGTAGGTCGGCACGTCGCCTACTACCAGCGAATAGGAAACCGGAATTTCGGTTTCCACGACTTCGGTGTCCGAATCAAAAGGAATGATGACGGACACCTCGGCCACAATGCGCACGTACACTTCGACCAGAATCATATTGATTCCGGCATTCTCGTAGCGCGTGTTCAGATCGACCTTGACGGTGCCGACCGGCAGCAGCCGGACGGGAATCTCCGGGCCGAATGAAGCCAGAATCGCGCTGTTCATCGCCTGACCGAGCGGAATGTGCTCCGGCACGCTTTGCAGGCTGCCCAGCTCGCGCTGCACCGTCGTAATCGTATCCGACGTAATGCGCATATGCTCGGCGTAATTCAGCGTAAAGCCGGTAATTTTGCCGTTGTCGCCGGTCTTCCAATCGATCAAATGCTCGGCGTCCGTCTGCTTGGCGACATGCTCGGCAATCGCGCTGTTGATCGCTTGCGTGGCGATTTGCCGCACGCGCACCTTCGCCAGATTGAGCAGCGGCGGCCGCAGATTCCGATCGATGAAAATAAACGCCTGAACGGCGAACAAGACAACAATCAGCAGCGCGACGAGCAGCGCCTTGCGGCGGCTCGCCTTGCCCGTCGGCCGGCTTCTCCAACGCCGCTTGCGCAGCAGCGGCATCGCCCCCACTCCCCCCTTGGCTTGCTAAAGCGCCATTACCACCTTATGCGGGGCAAGCCGGAAAAAGACGAGCGGGGAGCTCCCCTAAGCTTCGTCCTGTCGGGCCTTGGGGGCAATCAGACTGCGGATGATCAGCTCGACATGATCGTCGATCACCAATTGCGGCTCCGGCCACAGAAACGGAGGGAAGCTGTTCAGCAAATGCACCAGACCGTGCAGCGACGCCCACACCGAGCGGCTCGCGCGCGTCACGTCGTCCATGCGCAGCACGCCGAGCTCCATCCCCTCGCGCAGATGCGATTCCAGCAGCTGCAAGCCGCGCATCCGGTCGCTGTCGCTCAAATCGATCAGCCGCCGGAACTGCTCCGGATTGTGAATGAAAATCAGCTTGTAATAGTCCGGATGCTCGCGGCCAAAGCGGATATAGGCGTGGAGCGTCGTGCGGAACTGCACCAGAAACGGCTCATTGGCATACGCCTGCGTATTGGCAAGCAGCGCATCGAGAAAAATGCCGTAGCCCCTTTTCAGCAAATGGAACAGCACGTCCTGTTTATCTTGAAAATAGTTATAGATCGTCGTCGGCGAATACTGAATATGCTGGGCGATTTTGCGCATGGAGACGCTCTCATATCCCTGGGTCAAAAAAAGCTCCAGCGCAACCTCGACAATTTGCTGGCGCACACTTTCTGATTCGTGCTTGCGCCGATAATGAATGCCCAATTGAAGTGCCTCCTGTTTTTTTTGCAAATTCCGACCCTTGTGTCGTGTTATTATGATAGCATGAGGTTATATAAACGAAAAGCCTTCCGCTATCTGTCTGAAAAGAGGTTGCAGCCATGATGAATATGTATGTGCTTTCATTGCTCTATTTGGCCCCGGCCGCCGGGATCCTGGCGCTGGCTGCGCTCGTGCTCAGCCGACATGCCCGCAATCCGCTGTACCGCACGACAGCGCTCGTTTTTGCGCTTAGCTCGTTGCTATTTTTCGGCACCTTTCTCGTCCATACCGCGCCTGTTGCGCACAGGTCGGCTTTGCAGGTGTACGGTATTTTTTCGATCATCCTGCTGCTGATTGCCGCCGTGGTTCATTTTTGGTATCTCTATGTCAAGGTTTATGAAAAAAAATACGCTCTCGGTTACAAGCTGGTATTCGCGCCTATCTTGCTCCAGCTGGTACTGCTGCCGATCAACGGCTTCACGATTAAAAATGTGGGGCTTGGCCCGGACGGTATCCCCGTCTACGAGGCAGGCCCCGGCATGTGGATGTTCTGGCTGGTCGTGGCCAGCGTCGTCGCTGTCATCGCTCGACTGTTCGTGCCGCTGTTTCGCGCCGAGCCGGGACCGGCCAAGGTATTCCTGACCGGCCTGATTCTCTCGACCGCCTGGGGCTTTCTCGTCGGTATGACGAGCACCATGTTCCATGCCGACCGCTTTCATCTGGACAAGCTGCAGCTGCACGGCTTGATTTTCCTCGTGCTGACGATCTACATCAACATGGTCAAGCACAATTACTTGCCGTCGTTTGAGCGCCGCTACAATATTTTGTTCGAGCGTTCACCGCTGGGCATTGTGATCGCCGACCGTCATGGCCAGATTCGCGAAGCCAGTCCTCTGGCGCTGCGCATTTTGCAGCTGCCCGCCCCCAACGTGTCGTTCCTCGATTGCGTGCCGCTCAAGGAGCGCAGCGAATGGCGACGCGACTATGAAGCTCGATTTGCCGACCGGCAGCCGATGAGCGGCAAGGAAATTGCCCTGAACTGCGCGGAAGGCGAAGTCAGGACCATCGCGCTGGACTCCGAATTTATGGTCGTTGGCGCAGAAACGCTGCAATTCATCATGGTCCGCGACGTTACGGAAATGAAGCTCAAGGAGCGCCAGGTGACGTATCTTGCTTACCATGACGGCTTGACCGGGCTGCATAACCGCGTCGCTTTCCAGCGCGAAGTCGACCGACTGCTCCAGCAGCAAAGCGGCTTTTCGCTCATTTTGCTCGATCTGAACAATTTCAAGACGATCAATGATACGTACGGTCACGACTGCGGCGATGCCACCCTGCGCTACGTTGCCCGGACGATGGTCAATTTGGCCGGCGACGTTGTATTTACGGCGCGGCTGGCCGGCGACGAATTCGTGGCGCTAACGGCCGGCGCGCAAGACGCCGTGCGCTTTATCCAGCAGCTGGGCCTGTCGCTCGGCGAGCCGATGCTGCTGGAAACCGGCCAACAGCTTACCGTGACGGCCAGCGTCGGCGCAAGCCGGTTCCCCGAAGACGGCAGAGCCGCCGACGAGCTGTTCAAAAAAGCCGACGAACGCATGTACCGAATGAAGAAGGACCGGGCCTCCTCCGCTTTCAATTAGCTGCCGGCGCTAGCAACCTGAATGGGAGGAGTTTCCCGACGTTATAGCGAAACGTAACTTGAGTGGGCGCCAAAGCCGATTCGCGCCAGCCCTCAGGAGGATGTCCCATGCTGATCTATCTGCTCTCTTTGCTGATCTACCTCACGCCGATTCTGGTTTTGTTATATATGTCCGCAGAAATTTATATCCGTAATAAGGAAGACCGGCTGCACAAAACAACAGCGCTGCTTTTTGTTGTCTTTTCGCTTATTCCCGTTTCCTGCTTTATCGTCGGGCTGCACCCGGAAGCCTACCGCGAACGGCTTGTGCTGCTGTTGACGTTTTTCCCGGCCACCCTGCTGCTCACGTTCGTGCTGCTGTTCGTCAAGGAGCTGGCTTTAAAATTTTCCGCAACGACCCGCTCCTGGTACTCTCTGTTAGCCTATGTCCCCGTTCCGTGCGGCATAGGGCTACTGTGCAAGCCGAGCTGGGTCTATCTTGAATTTTCGCATGGCGCCTATTTCACCCACTACTACCCGTCCAAGGGACTCGATATGCTGATTATCGGGCTGGCGCTGTATACGATGATCGTCTCGATTTTTATTTTTCGCCATTCGTTTCGCCAGAACCGGGCGAGTCTGCACAAGGCGCTCTACAGCAAGCAGTTTATTTTGATTTTGACCGGCATTCTGGCCAGCGCCAGCTGGGGCATTTTATTCGCTGTGGTCGCTTATTTCGATACGCCGCTGCGCAAGCTTGACATCCCGGACGCCGCCAATTTTGCGCTGCTGATTTTTGCCGGATTCATCCGCTATTCCATGACCCGCTATTCGTTTATGCCTTCGGTTGAAAATAAATACATGGTGCTGCACGAGCTGTCGCCGATGCCGGTGCTGCTGCTCGACCACGAGCTGACGATCAAGGAATCCAACCCGGCGGCCCGCCAAGCGTTTCAGGAAATCCGCTCCGAGCTGGACGGCTTGAACGTCCGGGAGCTGTTAAGCTGGGCCGATGCCGAGGAGCCGGAGCCGACCGGCCTGCTCGAAGGGGAATATTACGCGGAGACCGGGGAGCGCAGGACGTATTTCAAGGTCAGCAGCAAATATATCGATGCCGAGGAGCAAAATTTTCTGTACGTCATCTTGACCAACATTACCGACTACAAGGTAGCCGAAGAACAAATTACCTACATGGTCTACCACGATGCATTGACCGGGCTGTCCAACCGCCGCCATTTTCAGCAGCTGCTTCAGGAGGCCTGTCAGACCAGCAGGCGCACGCCAATTTCGGTGGCGCTGATCGATCTGGACGGCTTCAAGCAGGTCAACGATGCATGGGGGCATCACGCCGGCGACTACTTGCTGCAGCATACGGCGGAGCAGCTCAAGCGCATCGCGGCGACAGCGCTGTGCGTGGCACGGCTGGGCGGCGATGAATTTGCCATCGTGCTCAAGGACAGCACGGAGCAGGAGCTGACCGCGCTTGCGCGCAGTCTCATCGACGAGCTGCAGCAGCCGGTAGCGTTTGAGAACGGCTGGCTGCGCGTCTCGGCCAGCATTGGCATTTATACAGCCAGCGGAGAGCAAAGCGACGAGCTGCTGCTGCGCGAAGCCGATCGGCTGATGTATGCGGCCAAGCATAGCGGAAAAAATCAATACCGGTTTACATACAAAACCGGATAAACGAAAAGCCTCAGGCCGGAGAAACGGCGTGAGGCTTTTGTGTGGGAGGCGCGGCGGTGGGATAGCAAGCCGGGCAAAGAAGGCTTGGCGGGATGCGCCTGGACCTGGAAGCCGCCTGACGGCCAGAATCGCGTGCGAAGCGCAAGGTACGTCCAGCGCTTGGCAGGATGCGCCACGGTGGTGCCAGCAGGCCCGGAACGCGATTTTTTAGCCCGGACGACTTGCTCCTGTGCTCAATAGTCCGTATTTCCGCTTGAAGCGCGCGAGAATATGCAGCCACGGCCGCGCAAACAACGCCAAAAAGAACACGTTCGACAGCGCGTGGGCCAGATCGAAGTAAAAGCTGGCTGCATAAATCGCAGCAACAGCAGACCAGTCATGCAGCGCGAGCAGGCCCGTTACGCTCCAGAAGTTCATGATCCAGCCGAACAGTAAGCCCCAGCCGAAGCCGAACAGCAGCAGCGCCCAACGGTGCGACGCCAGTCTGCCGCGAACATTCAGCAGCCCGGCCGACCAGCCGATCATCCCCCAAGCGAACATCTGCCACGGTGTCCACGGGCCTTGCCCCAGAAACATATTGGAAACCAGCGCCGCGACGGCTCCTATCAGAAAACCGCTCTCTGCACCAAACGCCAGCGCTGAAGCGATAATAACGAAGCTTGTAGGCTGGACACTTGGCAGCGGAGCGAAAGGCACGCGACTGATCGCGGCGATAGCCGCCAGCAGCGCCAGCAGCACCAGCTCGCGGGCCTGGATGCTGCGAAGCTCGAAGCGGATAAAAAACGGCAGCAGCGCAACGATCACCAGCGCAAAGCTGATCAGCATATACTGCTCGTCAAAAACAGTCGAGATCAGCCCCATGCCGACCAAAAACAACGCAACTGCGGCTACAAAGGCGATGCGATGCCTAGACATGCTTCCAGCACCTCCTTTTCAGCAACCGCATGCGGGAAATCATCGCGGACGAGCCGATTCAGCACCGTGGTGTAAAAAAAGTTTTCGCCGAAAAAAACCGACGGCGTTCCCTCCGACGTAATCGCGCCGTCGAACAGCATCGCGCATTTGTGCACGTGAGCCGCGGCAAATTCGATATCGTGCGTCACGAGCACGATCGTCACGCCGTCAGCGTGCAAGCGCTGCAGCAGCAGGCCCCAGGCCGCCTTGATCTGCGGGTCGAGCCCCTTGGTCGGCTCGTCGAGCAGAAGCAGCTTCGGCCCGGCCAGCAGCACGCAAGCGAGCGCCGCTTTTTGCCGCTCGCCGCCGCTGAGGTCGTGCGGATGCCGGCCGAGCACGGGCGCCAGCTCCAGCAGC
This sequence comes from Paenibacillus athensensis, assembly GCF_004514475.2. Lineage (GTDB taxonomy): Bacteria > Bacillota > Bacilli > Paenibacillales > NBRC-103111 > Paenibacillus_AL > Paenibacillus_AL athensensis. The sequence continues at coordinate 194,000 of NZ_MYFO02000006.1, forward strand.
GCGACCAGCTCGCGAAGCCGCGCGTCCGGGTCGCTGAGCGTCGATCGCGCTGCGGCCTGACGCAGCTCCTCTTCGACGGTGTCCTCGACGAAGTAGGACAGCGGGTTTTGCGACAAATACCCCAGCTCGCGGTACAGCGTGTCTTTGCGGTATTTGCGCAGCTCGACGCCGCGGAGGGTTATACGGCCGCGGCTCGGTTTGCCGAGACCGGCAAGCAGGCGCAGCAGCGTCGATTTACCCGTGCCGTTGCCGCCGACGATCGCGAGAAAATCGCCCTCGGCGATGTCGAGATCGAGCTCGCGCAGCACCGGCCGCGCGCCTTTCTCGTAGTGAAAGGCGACATCACGGCAGCGGAGCAGCACGGGGCGGGCAGACGCGTCCGGAGGCGGCAGCGGCACGCTGGGCGCAGCGGCCGACCGGCACGCTGCCGGAGGCCCGGCCGGCGGAGCGCCAGGCTGGCCGCTTGCGGACGGCCGGGATGACGGCGCGCCCGGCTGGCCGGTTGCGGACGGCTCGGGCGACGGCGTGCCCGGCTGGCCGGTTGCGGACGGCTCGGGCGACGGCGTGACGGCCGCTGCACGACCTGACTGTTGTGCCGCGTGCTCCAGCCAGCCGCGCAGCCAATCGCGGCCTTCCTTGACGCTGAGCGGCGGCGTAGCTGCAGGCCAGCCCGCAGACGCAGGAGCGGCGGCAGCTGCGCCCGCACCTGCAGCGGGCAGCCGATCTTGCAGGGCAGCGTACAATCGGGCCGGCGACGGCAAATAAGCCGCATACGGCTCATTCAGCGCTGTCTGCACCTGTGCAATCACCGCACGCGGCGTCCCGTCGTAACGTATACGCCCGCATTCATCGAGCATAATCACTCGATCGGCGATCGGATACAGCTCCTCCAGCCGATGCTCGGTCACGATCACGGTCAAACCGAACTCCTCGTTCAGCCTGTGCAGCATATGCAAAAACTCCTTCGCCGCCACAGGGTCGAGCTGCGCCGTCGGCTCGTCGAGCAGCAGCACGCGCGGCCGCAGGAGCAGCACCGCAGCCAGACTGACCAGCTGCTTTTGTCCGCCTGACAGCGTGTGCGTCTTCCTGTCCAACCAGCTCTCCAGTCCGAAAAAATGCGTCAGTTCGGCAATTCGCCGGCGCATGACATCAGTGGACAGCCCCATATTTTCCAATCCGAACGCCAGCTCCTGCAGCACCAGCTCCATCACGATCTGATTATCCGGGTCCTGCTGAACCATACCGATTTCTCCGGCCAACGTCAATAGATCGTGGTCCTGTATAGGACGACCCTGATAACGGATGTCTCCGGCCCGTTCGCCAACCGGCTGCAGCTCGGTCTTGAGGTGGCGAAGCAGCGTCGTTTTCCCGCAGCCGGAAGGACCGCACAGCACGATAAATTCGCCTTGCCGCACGGCAAGCGTAATGTCGCGCAGCACCGGCTGCGGCTCCTCCGGGTAGGTGAAGCTTAATCGGTCTATTTCAATAAACGCCATCTCAGCCACTCCCTCCCTTCCATGAACAACGGCAAAGCCACCAGACCGGCAAACGCCCCGTACTCCAGCCATTCCCAGCCCCTCAGCCACCATGCCTGCAGCGACGGATAAATTTCCAATACGCCGAATCCGTATACCCGGCCGACCAGACAGACCGCCAGCAGTAGCGCCACGGCTGCGACTGCCCGCCAGTCCCGCGCACGCATACCAAACCGCCGATACGTGCTGCGCGCTCCGGCTCCAAAGCCCCGCGCCTTCATCGCATCTGCTGTTTGCAGCGCCTCCTCCAGCGACCACGTCAACAGCACAAGCAGCAGCTTCATCCCCGCCGAAGCGCGCTGTCGCAGCGTACCGTATGCCAGTGAAATGCCCTTCGTCCGCTGCACATCGGCAATCATCCGCAAACGCTCATCGAGCAGCGGCACGAATCGCATCGTCATCAGCGTCATCAGCGCACCCTTCGGCCAAAGCGCAGCAAACAGATACAAAAACCGGTCCGATGTCAGGATCTGCCGGTATGACTGAAACGCAAACAGCATGCAGAGCGTCGACAACGCAATCGTCAATCCGTAGCAAACCGATTCCAGCGTAATGGGCTGCTCCCACAAATAAAACCAAATATGCTCTCCCCGATGGGAAAACAGTGGATTAAGCACAAACAATGCGATGCCAACCGTCATAAAAATCACAAACGTCCGCCCCATCCGCTCTCCCGCGCGAATCGTCACGTTCCATAAACCGAGCAGGACCAGCGCCGTCAGCAAAAAGACCGGATGCAGCAGCAGCATAGCCAGCAGCATGACCGCTGCGTAATACATAAAAACCGGCAGCGGATGCAGCGTACGAAACCCGGCGATCATTTCGCCGGGTTCCCCGCTTGGTCGTTACTGCCGGCCGCATCTTCCTTGCCGACATCCTTGCCCATGTCGAGCGTGTACAACCATTCCACGCTGTCGCCTTTTTTCAGCGGATACGCCCCGGCGCTTACGTTGGGAAAATCGCCGTTGACGCGGTAGAGCCAGCCGCTTTTGCCGCCCTTGTCGAATTCGTACAAATTGGCGATTCCCTCCACGTAGACCGCTTGTCCGCTGCCGCGCGTCTCCATCTGGATGCGCGCTTCCTTCGTCACCCGGCGCAGCACGTCGATGACGGTGTCGTTATCCTGCAGTGGAGCGCTTACCGCTGCGAGAATCGTTCCCTTGTCGCGGTCGCCGACAATGCTGATGCGCACCGTCGCCTTGGCCGCGGCTGCGGGAGGCCCAGCCGCTCCGAGACGCGGCGGCTGCGTTGCGCCCGAGGCCGGCGGAGTCGCCGCGGCCGCGGAGCCCCCCGGCGCTGGGCCGGCGGCCTGCGCCGAAGCCTCCGGCGCCGCGGCCATATCGACCGGCGCCGTTGTCGTCGCCGGCGAGCCGACCGCCGGCGAAGCCGTTGCCGCAGCCGCCGTGTCGGACGGCTGCGCGCTCTCCCCCTTCGGCCCGGCGTCCGAAGGGGCTGCTCCGTCCAGCGGCGTTGCGCTGGACGTGGCTGGCGGCGGCGAAAGCGTCGCCGCCGTGTCGGCTGGCGCGCCGTTGCAGCCGGCGAGCGCCAGCGCGAGGGCAGCGGTCAGAATGACGCTGCCAAAAATGTTGAATCGTGCCACAGGGATTCCTCCTTGATAAATGCCGCGAAGAGCCCCTCCGGGGGCCCTTCGCCATAAAACGTATAATTGCTCTAGCCTGACAGCCTAGCGCTGCTGCTTCTCGTAAGCCCGCACCACGACAGCCGCGGCCATTTCCCGCGTTACGGAAGCGCGCGGCAGGAAGCGTCCCTGCTCGTCCCCTTCCATATAACCGCCGGCGTACACGGCACCAATCGCCGATACGGCATCCGGCAGCGCCTCGCTCAAATCGCGAAACGGCGGCTCACCCGTCGGAGCCGGCGTCGTCAGCGCAAAAGTGCGGGAAAGCACCAGCGCCATTTCCTGACGCGAGACTGCCCGGTTCGGAGCAAATGTGCCGTCGCCAAGACCGTCTACCAGGCCCAGCGTCCGAGCTTTTTCGATATATCCAAAATACCAGCTATCGGCCGGAACATCAATAAATGTTTGCACGGCTCCGGCAGCCGACGGCGCTTCGCCTTCCAGACGGAGCATCATCGCAACGAATTGCGCGCGCGTTAACGTTGCCTGCGGTGCGAATTTGCGTCCCTCCATACCCTGCATCAGTCCAAAGATCGTCGCCTTGCGCACATAATCGGTTGCCCATGATGAAATGTCCCCGCCGTCAGCATAGCCGGCATACGTTGCTTCCGGCACCGTCTGGCCGGTCAGCTTGGCGTATTGGGCCAGCGCCAGCAGCGCCTGCTCGGTGGAAATCCCCCCCGACGGCTGACCGATGGCGTGCGCAAACCCGCCGTCCGCCTGCTGATAGCCCAGCAGCGTCTTCACCACATTCGCCCCGTTCTTCACAAAACGGGCGTCGCCTGCGGCGTCCAGCTTCAGCGCCGTCAGCGCCAGCAGCACCTGCGCCGCGCTTTCGCTGTTCGCTTCGCCGCCAAGGGCAAACCCGCCGTCCGCCTGCTGCTGCGCCGACAGCCAGCCGAGCGCCCGCCCGGTTGCCGCTTCCACACCGCTGCGCTCTTGATACGGCGCGAGCGCCGCCAGCGCCATCGCCGTCAAGTCGACGTTCGAGCCGTCGCCCGGAGCCAGCGGCCAGCCGCCGTCGCTGTTTTGCTGCGCCAGTAGCCAATCCAGCAGCTTCGCCTCCGTCCAGACGCTATCGCCCGGAATCGCGTAACGGCTGTTCGCTGCCGCCAGCAACGCAAAAATCGGCCCGTTCGTCCCTTGAATCGTCATCCGCTCGTTATTGAAAATCGCCTTGAATAAATCGTACCCGGCTACATCCTTCGGATCACCGCCGGCGGCTTGCACGCCTATGGCCAGCCGCTCGTAATCGGTAACGTTGCGTAGCGCCCCCGACTTGTCTTGCAGCAGCTTTTCCACGCCGCTCAAGTAAGAGTCAGGCACCTTGCGGCCAGCAGCCGCCAGACCGTACGCTTCCCAGTCGCTCAACGACTCGTGCCCCGACACGTAATCGGCGGCAGCTTGCACAGCGGAAGCCACGTCGACGGGTTGCGTTTTGACCGTCGGTTCCAGCTTCGTTTTATCAATAACGGCAAATTTCGTAAAATGATTCACCATCCCGGTAAATACGCCTGTCTGCGCATCCAGCACCGCCGGAATCGGAATCCATTGTCCTGTCGTTTCATCCAGCCACACCAGCGCCAGCTGCTCCGGCTTGTCCGTATCGACCGGCGCTTTGATCGCCAGATAGACCGGCTTGTCGAAGGTCGTGCCGCTCGGACCAAATTCAAAGACGGAAGAAACGAGCTCGCTGCGGCTGGCGTCCGGCTTCAGCTTTTGCACAGAGATCGTACGGCTTGCACCCAGCGCATTGCCCGGAATACTCAGCTTGATCTCTTCGCTTGCGTCGCCAAGCGTTGCGCCGGCAGCCGCATCAACCGCGGCGTTCAGTTCTACCGCATTGGACGCGATCAGCTCCTTGAGCTTCTGCACCGCCGTTGCGTCCATTTTGGCGCCGGCATTTTGAATGATCAGCGACGACTCTTGGAGACTGGCCGGCTTGCGGTTGTCGTACGATATGCCTAACCCTTTTACCGCATCGTCAATCGGTTGAAGCGGCGTTTTGTTCTCCGTGATCAGTGACGACGCCCCGGGCGCGCCGCAGCCCGGCAGCTGTACCGCCTTCACATCGTCGCCGTTGTTCAACGTGTAGCGCCAAGCCAGCTTGTCGCCGTTATGCATCGTGTAGCTGCCTGCGCTTTGCGATGGGAATGTACAGTTGACCGCATACATCCAGCCGCTCTTCGGCCCGTTATCGAATTGATACAAGCCGTCAATGCCGCTGACATAAATATTGGCGCCCGAGCCCGACGCCTCCACCCGATCAGCGCCAAGCGCCTTGACCAGCAGCGAATAGGCTGTGTCACCGCTCGTATACTCCACGCTGCGCGGAGTCAGGATCTCCCCGCGGACGGCTCCGCCGTGTACGCTCACCGTCACCGCAGCCGTCTGCGGCTGCTGGCCGCTCGCTGCCGGCGCTATCGTGACGCTGGACAACGCCCGGGCGACGGTTGGAGCGTCATCGCTGCGATAGCCGGTCACTTCGACGGGATACGCTCCTGCCGGCAAACCGTCAAACACCGCTTGTCCGTCGGCATTCGTCACTTTGGTCACGCTGCCGATTTTCACAGAAACGCCTGCAGCTCCGGTTGCAATACCCTGCCAGTCCTGCTTCTTCACCTTGACGGCAAAGCTTTGGCCGGCCTTGGGCACAAGCGGTACAGTAGCGATGCTGCTGACCAATTGCGTATCCATACCGCTGTAATAGGCGACTACCTCGTCACCTTCGCGCACGCTGGTTTTGTTCCATGCATCCGTTGGCAGCCAGGCGCCGTCGCGCTTGAGCGCAAAGCCCCACCAGTTATAACCGGAAGGTGTCACCCCGTCGATGGCGTCAACGCTGAAAAACATTCCGTTCGTATACACAACGCTCGTTACCGTATTCGCAACGGCCTCAAACACGTTCGTGCCCCGTTCGGCCGCCGTTTCATGCAACGTCGATTGCGGGCCTTCCACCCGCACCTTGACGTTCGGCGGCAGCTTGCGGGTACCGCTGATGACGGTCGGGAAGCCGTCCACCAGCGCGCCGCTGACCCGAATCTCGCTATCCGCGACCGTCAGGCCCTCCGGAAATGCCGCAACGCCCGAAGCATCGGTCCACACCTTGCGATCGCCGATCTGCACGTATACCGCTGCAGTCACCGACTGGCCGCCGCTGAATTGCGTCACCTTTACGGTGAACGGCTCCTGATTTTTCGGCGCAGCCGGATTCAGCTCGATGCTGTCGAGCAGCGCCGAAGCGCCGTATGGGCCGTAGAAAATGGCGATTTCGTCACCAGGCGCAAGCGCGGTGTTTTTCCAGTCCCAATCGTCCGTCCACTGTCCGTTACGCTTGATATTAAAGCCCCAATAGTAGTAGGCGGGGCCATTGACGTACTTGGCCACATCGCCGATTTGCGTCACATCAAAAAACGGGCTTTCGCTCGTCGTCACGGCCAATCCGTTGCGCGCCGCTACCAGCTGCATCGCCTCAAGCGGCGTGCTAGCCAGCTCCGCGCCGGCAGCCATTGTTGCTCCCGGCTTCTCGATATGAACGGTCACCGCTGCTTTACCGCTCGTGTTCCCGCTTGCCAACGGCACCTCAAACGTGCCGCTTTGCCCGCCCGTCAGCGTATTGTAAGCAATCAACGCCAGCATCGCCTGATACGTCGAGAAGCCGTCGGACGCATTGCCGGTCTTGAAGGCGAAGCCTCCGTCGCCGTTCATATAACGCAGCAACGCGGCAACCGGATCGCCGCCGGTTTTGACGAAGCTGCCTTGGCGGCTGTCTTTTTGCTGCTTCGACAATCCCAGCACCATCATCGCCAGACTGTTGCTATTGCTGCGGTCGGCAGTCAAATCGCCATTGTCCAGCTCCTGTGCCGCCAGCCAGGATACCGCCTTGTTGACTGCTTGCGCAACGCCGCTGCGCTCTTTATAAGACGCCAGCGCCCACAAGGCCGCTCCTGTCAAATCAACGTCGGAGGCTTGACTGGACTCAAACAACGCCCAGCCGCCGTCGGTGCGCTGATGAGCCGTCAGCCAGTCGGCGAGCTTGTCTCCGTTCCACGGCGCGCTGCCGGGAATCGAATAGGAGCCGCTGCTCAGCGCAAGCAGCCCGTAAATGACCGCATTTGTGCCCTGTGCAGGCAAATCGCTGCGGCTGTAGATCGGCTCCAGCAAGCTGACGCCGCCGATCGCTGCCGGGTCGCCGCCAGCCGCCTTGACGCCAAGCGCCGTTTTGGCATACGCCGTCGGCATCGTTTGATTCGTATAAGCTGCCGCACGGGCGGAAGCTGCCGTCAAATAGCCGCTTTCCACCGTTCTGCCGGCCGACGCCAGCGTATACGCATACCAGTCGTCGGTAACCGGACCTTGACTAACGATCCAATCCGCAGCTTCGTCGATCACCTGCGGAAGCGTGACCGTTCTTGTCGGAGATGGACTATCGGCATAAACCGCAGGCGCAGCGGCCAGACCGACTGTCATTTGCGCCAGCACGAGCAGCCAGACCAGCAGCCTGCTCATGTGCATTTGGCGAGATCGCCATGTTTTCATTGAAATTCTCCTCCTCTTTCTATCCCACTTCAACCGCCGCAACACAAAAAGACATCCCGAAGGATGCCTTTCATTTGGGAAATACAGGAATGTACAAACCAGCAGCAAGCCGAACAGCTCCTGCTACAAGCGCAGACTGATCCGCTTACCCTTCACCCCCCTATCTCGCGTAGGTTCCATCGGCGAAAAAAACAGGCAGGTCTCCTGACTTGCGTCTCCACATCCCGCTGCGCCTTCCCGCTTTTCGCAAACCGAATCGCAGTGGCATCGTGCAGGGGACTCCTCGCTTACAGTGGCGCGACCGTACCGGAATTCCACCGGTTTCCCTCTTCGTCGGAGGCATAGCTCCGACACCTGTTTTTCCTATGAAATTAGTCAAATATCTTAGCGTATCATACCATGAATATGGGCAAGCGTCTATGAAAATTCGACAAATCCGGACGCGGACAACTCTATCTGCTCTTGCTGTAGCTTGTTGGCTCCGGGCCTTCCCACGCACGTGCTGCCCGTGAATAGAAACTCGATTTCGCCGAGCAGCTTTCCGGCTTGCTCGCGCTTCCTGAGCACACATCGCCCGCGAATAGAAACGCTCTCCGTTACGCTCATACGCAGTCTCGGCAGCAGCAAAAAGAGCCGCAGAATCGCCTCTGCAGCTCCTTGCTTGGCCTGGTCCACGCCTAGCGGAACCGATGTCCGTTGATTTATTGATAGACCGCCATAACCTGCTTGAACACGTCGCGAGAGCGCTCGATTTGCTCCAGCGGCACGCTATAGCTCAGTCGGAAATAACCGGCGCGTCCAAACCCGCTGCCCGGCACCAGCAGCAGGCGGAAATCCTGCGCTGCTTGCAGGCAAAACGCCACATCATCGGCAATCGGCGCCTTCGGGAAGACGAAAAATCCGCCCTGCGGCACGATAAACGACAGCCCTGCATCGCGCAGCACATCGACCATCAAATCGCGTCGCTGCTTGTACTCCAACTGCGGCGTCACCAGCGAATCCATTCGCGCAATAACCCGCTGCATCGTTACTGGCGCGTTCACAAATCCTAACGTCCGGTTGCAAAAGACGAAAGCGCTCGTCAGCAGTTGGCTGTCCTCCACCGCAGGCTCGACAGCGATATAACCGATCCGCTCTCCCGCGATGCCCAAATCCTTGCTGAAGGAGCTGGCCAGAATCGTCCGTCCGTAAGCCTCAAACGGATTCGGTGGATTCGATTCATACACAAGCTGGCTGTACGGATCGTCGTACACCATATAGATCGTGCCGCCAAACTGCTTTTCCTTCTCCCCCAGCAGCGCCCCGAGCTGGTTCAACTGCTCCTGACTGAGCATCGTCCCTGTCGGATTGTGCGGGGTATTGACCAGCACCGCTTTCGTTTGTGCCGTAATCGCCTGCTCCAGCTCCGCAAAATCCAGCGAAAAGTCCTCCGCCAGCGGACAATGCACCGCAACCCCGCCATGATTGGCTACATAAAAATCATACTCGACAAAATAAGGCGTCAGCACGACAACTTCTTCGCCCGGCTCCAGAATGCTTTTGAGCACGACGTTCAGCGCGCCCCCCGCTCCCACCGTCATCACTACGGTAGCCGCTGTAAGCCGGGTTTGAAACCGCTGGTTAATAAAATCCGCAACCTTGGCACGCGTCTCCACCAAACCTTGATTGGGGATGTATTGATGCTTGCCCTTGGCCTCCTCTTGCATAACCTCCTGCAGCGCACGGGCGAACGCCTCCGGCGGCTCCACAATCGGATTGCCGAGCGAAAAATCAAACACGGCGTCTGCGCCGTACATGCCCTTCAAGCGGGCGCCTTCGTCAAACAGCTTGCGAATCCATGAACCTTTTTCCAGACTGCTCGCGATGTTGTGTGAAATCGTTCCCATAAAACCTCCACGGACTGTGTAAAATGAGCTGCTGCATCTGATCGATCAACGCTTCTCCCTGTGCCGATCCCTACTTCCGCAGACCTGCCGCCTGTACAGGCAGCCATCGATTCCATCATACTCCAAAACGCCCCCAACTGGCTATCATCAGCCGCTTGAATGCGGTTTCAGTTTTACAAATGCGCATACTTCCGCCATTATAATATACAGAAATTGGCAGGGCAATCATTTTTATTAACAGCGTAAAGGATCTGGGCTGGCGGGGCCATTTCGTGCTGGGAGCCCAACTACAATTCTTTGGAAAACACATAAGCCCGCTTGGCAAAACCGTAATGGTCGTACATCGCATGCTCAAGCTCGAAATTGAGACTTCGCCGTTTGAAATCGGTCGATCTCTCATCAAGAAAGGCTATCCCTATGACAATACAGTGGCAGAAGCGACCTTTACGATTACCAAGACCGAGTTTGTCAACCAATTGGTTCCAAAAGCATCGTATTCATAGTACATTGGGTACTCGACTTCTAAGTCCTGACAATATTAATAGTCGGGCTAACTACAACAAAAACAGGTCAATCATGGCGATATCTAACCATAATCAACCTGCTTAATGCAACGCAAGGTTATTTGTTGAATGATGGGTGTTCATTCAGTACTGGGTGGCCCTGTCCATAAAGGAAGCCTTGAGAGGCATGTAGCCAATCAAAGTTGTGGAGTTGTCAAGAAAAGTGCAGTTTGAAAACACACTCATGCAGAAATCCCGTTACTATGCTGCTTGTGCCAGCATTCTCTCGCGATAAATAGCAGGGGGCCAGCCCCCTGGATTCGTGGTGTAGATCCGCCGCCTGTTGTAGTAGACCATGATGTATCTGAAGATGATCGATTGGATATGCGCCATCGGATATTGCTCGGTTTTGATCTTATATAGCTTTTCTTTCTTTAGCGTAGCAAAGAAGCTTTCCATTCTTGCGTTGTCATAGCAGCGCCCTGTGCCGCTCATGCTTTGAATGGCGCCTCGTTTAGCCAGACACGCTCGAAATGCCTGACTCGTGAACTGGCTACCTCGGTCGCTGTGATAGATCATTCCGCGCGCATTTCTTGCCTTGCAGGCGTTCTCGAAAGCTTGGATGCACAGTTCTTTGCGCATATTGTCGTCCATAGCAAGGCCCACGATCTCTCCGTTGTAACAGTCCAGTACCGCGCACAGATAGAGCTTGCCGTCGGAACAAGGGACTTCGGTGATATCCGATAGCCACTTTTGATTGGGTGCGGAGGCGCTGAAGTCTCGGTGGATCAGGTTCTCGCTCTTTGGAGCCGTGGCATCCTCGCGTGTCAGACCTTTTGGATGACGTTTGCCTTTCCTGAGCAGTCCGTGCTGCTTCATGATTCGATAGACCGTGCTGTAGCTAGTCGTGATCTCGATTTGTGACAGCGCCAGCCGAATACGCCGGACACCGCAATTCCGGTTGTCTTCATGCTCATCGATGATGGCTTTGATGTGGACCAGAAGGCGTTGCTGCCGCTCTTGTTTGGGTGTAGGCTTCAAGCTACGGTAATAGCCGGATTCGCTGACCGCAAGTACTTCGCACATCTCCTTGACGGTCCATCGATCCCGTCGTTCACGGATGTACGTATAGAACTGGCATGCCTTTACCGCTTCCGGTCTTTTGCGAAAAAACCGAGGGCGTCCTTGAGAATGTCATTCGCGCGGCGCAGCTCGCCGATTTCTCTTTCCAATTCAATTTCACGTGCTGTCTTATCGGCAGCTGCATAAGCGCGTCCGCTCCCGATATGCGCTCCGTCGCCGTGCAGGGTTCTTCGCTTTCTCCATTCCTGCAAGGTATAGTAGGATACGCCTAATTGCTCGGCGGCTTTCTTGGGCCCCATCTCATCGCTCAATCTTACGGCTTCTTCTTTGAATGTTTTGTCGTAGCGTTTCATTCTCTCCCGTCCCCTCGTTAGTTTTCATTTTATTTCATACGAGGGTGTTTTTCGACTGCATTTTTATCGTAGCACTCCAGGGTATTAGGGGCTTCGCCCCTAACAAGCGAATTTGGTGGCCATCCAAATTCAGTGCTTGCTGCAACGTTACACGTTGCCCAACTACACCCGCAGGGAAAAAGAATGCGGTAAGGTTGAGCGACGATGCTTTCAATCGTTATCCGTCCTTGCTGTCGGTTGACCTGAAAGCTCCTCTTTATTAAGTGAAAATATAGCTGTAGACTTGGCAAGTGCAGGATTAGACTTGAGATGGAATTCAACGGGTAGAATAGAGAAATTAACAAAAAAATAGGTTTTAAGTATATACTATAGGTATTTATTGTTAGATGCCTTCTCTATCTAAGAATGGGGGAATAATGTGTATATTAGTCGAGTAAGAATCAAAAATTTTAGAAGCCTTCAAAATATTGATCTAAGGCTAAGAGAAATGAACGTTCTTATTGGTCCAAACAATAGTGGGAAGACTTCCTTTCTCGAGGCGTTGAATTTCGCAATAGGTTATAAGAGTAGCACACCTCAAGAAGATGATTTTTATGTCGAAAATGCTAGTAGCTTTGATCCAAAAACAGCCTTACCAATTGAAATTGTTTTAGATTTTTATGAGGGATACTTGTCCGAGGATAGATTTTCAGAAACAACTCTTCAGACCTTTGATGGTATAATTCAGTATGAACAAGATCTGGTTAAAGAAGATGAAGAGCCTATTAAATATATTCGATTAAAGTATCAGTACGGTTACAATAGTGAAAGTGGAAAATATGTTGAAACGAGAATATTTCTTGATTTCAATGATAATCCTATTATCGGGAGAAGTACGGGGGTCAAAAAAGAGCATATATCATTCTTTCCTTACTTCTACTTGGAGACGTTAAGAGATATAAAAAGAGAAATTAGTAACCGTGCCTCATACTGGGGGAAAATAAAACGTTCAGTAGATTATTCGAGCAAAGAAAAGAAGATTAATAGATTAATTACTATGCTCGACAAGCTTCTTCTTCAAAGTGAGCCCAAATTAAATGACTTGGTAGACAAATTAAAAGATATTCAAAAAAGTATTAAAATTAGCGAGGAATCTGATAGTATTTTCCTTCAAGTCTTTTCCAGACGCACCTGGGAACTTTTGGATGGCTTGAATTTATATCTGAAAACAGCCAATTCGAATATCTCACTACCGATTGAAAGGCATGGTATGGGAACACAGAACATTGCGACGTTGACCATATTTCATGCATATTTAGTACTATTGCTTCCTGAATTAGTTGAAAATTCGGAAACCACACCGATTATCGGTGTTGAGGAGCCAGAAGCGCATGTTTATCCGCATGCACAAAGAGCTATGTTTGACCAATTATCAACAATGAAAGGTCAAAAGATTATCAGCACTCATTCCCCCTTTGTTGTTGATCAAGCGGGTATCTATGATTACATACTCTTTAGTAATATAGGTGGAGTTTCACACGTCAGGAGAATACCAGAATTTAAAGACCACTTCAAATTTAAGTACGGGTTACCTGAAGTAGCATATGAAAAACAGGCTTTTTTTGGTACTGAAGACATGCATCTTTTAAAAAGATATGTCCAATTTAAGAACACAGAGCTGCTTTTTTCTTCAGTTTTTTTGATGTGCGAGGGAGATAGCGAGAAAATTTTCTTTGAAATGATAAGTCAATATTATCTTGGAAAATCACTTGGTAGATATGGAGTTTCAATTATATCTTGTGATGGACAGGCGTATTCTAACATACTAAAAATTGCGAGCACCAAAGCGTTAAATATACCTTGGATTATTTTTTCAGACGCTGAAGTCGATACAAAGGAAACGGTTCGAGAAGCAGTGTTCTCCAATGGCTTTACTGGTGACGATTTTGATAATAACGTAATATTTTTACCTGATGGACAAGACTTTGAAAAGTTTTATATTGATTGGCTTGGAGAAGAAGTATTGATTAGTATAATTACAAAGAAATATGGACACAAGGCTTTAGAAATATTCCAAAAAGCTGAAAGAGCTAAAGGTATTGAGTTGAATGGCAAAGAACTTATTAATGAATTTATTGATCGTAGGAAAAAGACAAACTTTGGTGAGTATGTTGCTGAGCATATCATAAACACGAGAATTGATTTGCATCCAGAATTGAAAAAGGTATTTGAAAGGGTTCAGGCCATTACCACATGAGAGGGTGAATGAAATTACATGAATAAAGACGATATATTTAGAGGACTAAATGAACAACAACGAGGTGCCGTTAGTCATAAAGAAGGTTCCCTATTGGTTATTGCAGGCCCTGGCTCTGGAAAAACAACAATTTTAACTAGAAGGATTACTCACTTATTATTAGAATCACCAAATGAAAAATACAAAATATTGGCGTTAACTTTTACAACAAAGGCAGCCAATGAAATGAAAGAACGAGTTGAGAACTTTGTTGGTGATCAAGTAAAAAGGCTTTTTATAGGTACGTTCCACAGCTTTTGTTCAGATGTTTTAAGGAAATATGGAAGCTATATTGGTATTAGTAATGAGTTTACGATTTATGAAAAGGATGCAGATTACATTCAATTACTAATTGAGGCTATAAGCGAGCAACTTCAACTAGATGATATATCTACAAATAGAATTCTTTCCAGCTATAACAATGACGAGTTCCTGCGAGGCAATGCGGCTAAATTATTTGCTGTAATATCTAAAATGAAGAATAGATTAATATCTCCAGAAAACATTCGTGATTTGAAGATCGAGAATAGAGAAGAACTGCAGGTTGTGTACCAACTATATGACAAAAAATTAAGGTCCAACAATGTAGTTGACTTCGCAGATTTACTTTTCCTTACCTATAAGTTATTCAAAGATAAACCATTTATAAGTAAACAATTTCGTTCAGTGTATAAATACTTACTAATTGATGAAGCACAGGATACGAATAAGGCCCAGTTTGAATTAATACAGGCTTTCTGTGGAACAGATTATAGAAATGTCTTTGTTGTTGCTGATGAAGATCAATTAATCTACGAATGGAATGATGCAAGGTTTGAGTACCTCATGCAGTTTGTAAAACAGCAGGAAGCGACCATTTTACAAATGTTTGAAAATTATCGTTGTCCAAAACAAATTTTGGACGCTGCAAATCGACTTATCAGAATCAATATTCATCGTTTTAATGATAAAAGGGATTTAAATGCCAATAAAGAGACTACGGGGAATGCAATCTCTTTGGAGGAGTATGATCTTCCCATAGATGAAGTAACCTCTGTGGTCGAAAGAATTAAAGAACTCAAGTCATATGATGAGACCTGCATCATCGGAAGGAACAAATTTATTTTAGATGCATTTGAGCAGAAATTAAAAGAAGAAAGAATTCCATATCAAATAGCGAAGACTGATGAACGCTTTGCTACTCAAGAAATTCAAACGATTGTGCATATTTTACAAGCGGTATTTAATGAAGAAGACAGGCTACACATAAAGAAATTGTGTAATTATTTTGGTATAAGTATCGATGATTTAGCATTAGTAACAACAAATGAAACATATTTCATGAGATTTATTAGGTACTTGGAGAAGTACCAGGGCGAGCTATCTAAGAAGTTGCTTCAATTAATTAATGACAAGAAAAACTTTGATTCATATTTAGAAAACCTATTTAAACTGATAGCTGGGAATGATTCAGTTCAAGATTATTCAAAGGATGTTACTGAAGATTTCAAACGGTTGAATGAGTTTTTAAGGCTTTATAAGAAGGAGAGGGATGATGAAGATTACGGTTTGGGTGATTTTTTAGCATATATAAATCTATCCCCTAAAAATATAGGTAGCACAAATGGTGTCTCATTATTAACAGGACATGCAGCCAAGGGACTAGAGTATGATTTTGTATTTCTAGTCACATTAAACCAAGGCGTATTTCCAGATTATCGTGCAGAAAAAGAACAGAGAAAACTCGAAGAAGAGCGAAGAAATTGTTTCGTAGCAATAACACGCGCTAAAAAAAGATTGTTCATTAGTTACACAAATAAAAAACAAACAAGGTTTAGTATTATTAATCATGCTCCATCTCAGTTTATAGAAGAAATGGGTTTAACTAAAGAATAGGACAGATTGAATATGTACGAAGAAATGACGGGTATCTTCTCAGGTCCCTTAAACTTCGTGATAATGCAGATTCGTTTTCTAAGTGTAGTGGTGCATGAATTTCGCCTTTGGGATGGTACGGGAACCATATCACAGTAAAGAATTACGCTAACACAATAGAGTAGCTCAACTTCGAAGGGGCTCTGGCGCACTCACCTCTTCGTTCTGATAATAGACCGGATTTCCGAAAAAGTCTGGTGTATAACATAGCTATCGAAGAGTTCTCAATATTGTTTTGTATCGACAAGATGAGCGCAGACGGGAAATGCAATTATGCAACTTGAAACATATCTTTCCAATACGCTTCATGAAACGTACAAACCTGATCAGCAATGCTGATCAATGGACTTGACTTTGTTTGTAGTGCTTACCCAAAAGCGACAATAAACATTTCATGAATCATTCCTTACTTTAAGAACGAACAGGATAATTTCTCCAAATATAAACAGGATTATAAAAGTCCACCTTTTTTTTATTTTCGAAGGTGGACATTCAAGCCGATTTATTGCTGATTCCCGTGTTTTCAAATCTACCTCGTAAAAAACAGAATACCGGATTGTTATTTACATACGTATATAAATTCAAGCTCAACGGATCAAAACCATCAACCTCGACCAAAACCTCGGCATTGCGCACCTCCACACTTTAAAATATATATTACAAAACTATACAGCATCTCCCGCCATTTGACTCTAGCGAACTTTGTCGAATCAAAAGTTTTTTTGTAAAACAAAAGAGCCCGCATATGCGAGCCCTTTCGTTCTTCCTGCGGCATTCACCGCAGTATCCTTATTCCAAGCCTGCGAGCAGCTCCTTGACCGAGCTATCGCTTTGCAAAGCACGAAGGAGCAGCGTGACCGCTTCCGCGCGCGTGGCGCTTTGCTGCGGAGCAAACGTCGTCGCCGTTACCCCCTCAACCAGCTTGGCCGCCAAAGCCTGCTGGATGGCATCCTTTGCCCAATAAGCGTTATCCACATCGGCAAAACCGCCTGCGGTACCCTCAGCCATCAATTCCATATTTAAGATTCGTGCAAAAATGGTCACCATCTCCGCCCGGGAAATCGTCGCGTCAGGACGGAAGCTGCCATCGTCGTAGCCGTTCAGAATGCCGACCGCCGCCAGCGCGCTGATGTAGCCGGAAGCCCAATGCGTCGCCGTATCCCCGAACGCAGCAGACGTCGTTGTCTTCTCCAGACCAAACGCATGATATACCATTGTGGCAAACTCAGCTCTCGTCACCGCTTCATCCGGATGGAACGAACCGTCCGGGTAGCCCTCGACGATGCTCAGCTTGACGGCTTTCGTCACATCGGGTTGTCCCCAGTGGCCAGACGTATCCGTAAACGACACGTTCACGTCTTGCGCCCGGGCAATGGCGTTTTTGACAACGCGCACCACATCTTCTCCGTTTACAGCCGACGACCGGAACGGATGCACTGCAGGCGCTTGCGGCTCCGAGCCGCTACCCGGGTTAACAGGCTCCGTCGTTACCGGATCTGTCGGCGCATCGGGTCCGCCGGGTGCTGTCGGCTCATTCGCCGAACCCGTCCCGCTGCCCGGCGTGCCTGGTGTCGCTCCGCCCGCGTCTTGGCCGGACGCCGCCCGCGTAACTGCTACGCTGTACGTTTTCACCGTACCGTCCTGTGCTGTCACGACTACCGTAATCTTCGTCGTACCGACATTCAACGCAATCAAGCCGCTTGGCTGTCCGCTCGTCACAGCGAGGCCGTTAACCGTAAGGGTCGCGTTCGGATCGGCCGCAGTAGCCGTTACCGCTGTGCGGCTCACCGTGTTCACGGCTTTGGCCTGATACGCCGTCGTTGCTGCAGCGAATGCCGGATTCAGCGTAACACCGGCAAGCGTAAGCCCGCTCAAGTCGGCGTTGCTGCTCAGTCCGCGATTTATGGTCACGGTGTACGTGTTTGTCGCGCCGTTCTCCGCGGTCAACACGACTGTAATCAGATTCGAGCCAAGGCTCAAATTGGAAGCCGTATATGCCTCCACATTCCCCGTCGCGTTATGGAGCGTCGCACCCGTCACCGCGAGCGTTTGAAGCGAGTCTCCCTTGGTGAACAGCAGGTCAAGACTTGTCACCGAATGGTCCACGTTGACTGTATAATCGAATACCGATGCCGAGAAGGCCGGCGCTATCGAGATTTGATCCGCGGACAGATCGGCAAGCAGGTTCATCGAAGATGCCCATTTCGCATACAGTTGCAGGCTATCGGAAACAACTGTGTCAAAATCAAAAGCATGCGTCAACCCGCTGTCGTCGTACCAGCCGGCAAACGTATATCCGGGCTTTGTCGGCGACACAGGCGGAGCAATCGTGCCTCCGGCTGCAACCGCTTGATTGTCCACAGCCGTGCCGCCGTTGCTTTCGAAGCGGATCAGCGCGTTCACCGTTACCTTCGCCGCGCTTGTCGCCACCGATTGCACATCGCTGCCGCTGCCGTTGGTCACAATCGCGTAATAGTACGTCGTGCCGACAACGTTCGTCGGAGCCGCATACGATGCTCCCGTTGCCCCGCTAATCGGCGTACCGCCGCTGTTGCCGGCCAGTTCCTTGCTGTACCACTGGTAGCTCAGCGCGCCGCCGTCGCTGGCTGTCGCCGCAACGACGAGCGTCGGGCTGCTGTCGCCCTGCTGGACCGTCCGGTCCGCTGGCTGCGTATCGATGCTTGGCATCGCCGCATTGCCGGTAATGGTAATCGTCAGGCTACCCGTCACACCGGAGCCGTCGCTGGCTGTTGCCACCACGGTCGCCGTTCCGTTTCCACTCGCGCTCAACAGCCCGCTCGGGCTGATCGTCGCCGCGCCACCACCGATCACAGACCAAACGACGGTTTTATTATCCGCGGCAATCGGCAGAACCTCTGCGGCCATTTGCAGGGTTCCGCCTCTTGTCGTAATGGCGGTTGCGCCGCTATCCCCTGTTACATTAATCGAAGCAACCGGATTCCAGTACGGAATGGCGGTGCCGTTCAAGGTAAAATTGGAAAATTCGCCAATCTTTTGCGGAATGGCCGTATTCAGCTTTCTGGTAAAAATGCCGACCTTCGTATTCGCCAGCGTGATGTTGAACGTATCTGTCACCTTCGTCCAGGTCGTGCCGTCCGTGCTGTAATAGCCGGAATAGACGGTGCCGACTCTGCCGATTTTCAAATAAATGTCGCCGGGAACGGTCGGGTCCGCATAGTTTTTATCCGTTTGCGTACCGTTCTTCACCTGCGAGAAACGGATTTGGTTTACCGCCGAACGTCCCAAAGAGATCAGATTGCCGTCATCCGTATAGACGATCAAGCCTGCCCATTCAAAGTTGGTGGACGCAGCGAATTTCAGTTTGGTCGTAATGGCGATGTCGCCCGTCGTGCCAGGGTCGCGGAGCAAAATGTTGCTTGGCTTCGAGCCGCCCCAGCTTCCCTCGATCGTCCTTAATTTCATGATGCTTCCGTCGGCAGCGTCGAGCGACCAATCGGCCTTGCTCTCTCTGATCCACGACCAGCCTGTGCCTAATATCGTCGATTGTCCGACAATGCTGATTGTACGGCTTCCTGTTACACCGGAGCCGTCGTTCGCCGTGGCGACCACCTTCACGTCGCCGTCCTTCTTCGCCGTCAGCAGGCCTGCAGCGCTGATCGCCGCTTTATCCGTTGCCGAGCCGTCGGTGTTCACAACCGACCAGGTGACCGACGGATCGTCGGCGTCAGTCGGCTTGACGTCTGCACTCATTTGCAGCGTCCCGGATTTGACGGCGATCACAGACGCTTGACCTGCGCCGGAGACGGTTATGGACCGCGTCTTCGTAATTTGTCCGCTGATCGTGATCGTCGCTTCGCCCTTCACGCCGCTGTAATCGCCGGCAACTGCAACCACTCGCACCTTGCCGTCCTTGACCGCCGTCAGCAGCCCGTCCGCGCTAATCGTCGCCTTGTCGGTAGGCAGGCCGTACAGATCGGTGACGGACCAGTTGACCGTCCGGTTGTCGGCATTGGCCGGCTGAACGTCGGCGATCATTTGCAGCGTGCCGCCCTTGACCGCGATAGCTGCAGCCCCGCCTGCGCCGCTGACCGCAATCGCTCCCACCGTCACGGCCGGACGCTGGACAACGGTCACGCTCGCTTGCGCCCGGATCGGACTGCCGTCCACTGTCCCGTCCACGCTAAAGCTGCCCGGCGCTGCATAAGCAGATCCGCTGATCGCGTCCCAGACCACATGCGCGAGCTTGCTCGTGCCGTCCGTAAAGGTCTGCGTCACACTATCGGGCAGCACGGGGGCCGTACCGGACAGCGTCGTGGCGCTAACGCCCTGGATGCTGGCGGTCGTTCTTGGCACGTAGTCGGTCATCGTCGTGCGCATCGTGCCTTTTTTGACAGCCGTGCCCGTGGCGTTGGCAATATGGGTGATTTCGCCGTAGCCGTTGAGGAATACCGTCGTAGCATGATGAATTTTGACGCCAGGCACGTCCGGTATTTCAATCGCATGATCCAGCTTCACCTCCGCATCGCGGAAGAAGGAGTACAAGCCAAGCCCGTAAGCTTCGTGCTGGGTCACCGTATCGGCCACTTTATACGAGGCGTATCCGTTCACCGTGCCGTTCGCACTCATCCAGCTTTCCTGATCGGGAACATCGTAAGGAATTTCCGTCTGATAAAAGTACATCTTGCCCCGTTCGCCGTTCCACACGGTCTGATACTCGTGGAAATGCTCGACGAACAAACCATAGAAGGTCACATCGTTCCCGTTGACCACTACGCCGTTCACCGTCAGGTTGGAGTTCCAGCCTGCCCCGGTTCCGTGGTCCGCGCGCCAAACCCAGAAATGGTCGCCGATCACGTTGTTGCTGTTGATCTCGACGCACACGTCCGCCAGCGCGAGCGCATCGCCGCCGACCCGGAAATACAAATCCTGCAACGAGGTCGGGTTCGCGGCATGGCTAGCCGAGCTGCCCTTCGCGCCAATCTGCAGCAGCACCGGCGAGTTGACCGCTCCGGCTTCGAACAGCAAACCGGCGATTTTCACCCCATCCACATCGGCCACCTGCAGCGCGGCATTGCCGTTATCGACGTGAAGCGTTGCAAGCCCCAGACCAAGCACGACCGTATCCGGGTTCGTCACTTGAATCGGCTGGCTGATATGGTACACGCCCGGCGTCAGCATCAGGTGCTTGCCTTGGCTCAGCGCGGCGTTGATCGTGCTGACGGGAGTCGATGGATAGGCTACGAAAAAATCCTCCAGCGACAGCAGCGTTCCTGCCGGCGCGCCCCCGGCCCAGCTTGCGCCGTTCGTATTCGTTTGCATGTCGGGTACAAACACCCGATATTGCTTGGCCGCCCCATCAAAGATCAGGAACGGCTTCTCCCGAATGACCGGCGTGCGGTCGATGACCGTATACGCATTGGTCGGATAGTTCTCTGCCGGCGGGTTCACACTGCCGAGCAGCGTCGTGTTCCACACCGAGCCGTTCCAACTGCCCCATTGGCTGTTGCGCGAAAACCACTGCTGCTGCGAGCCCGGCACGACCGTGCCGTCCACGATGGAATCGGCCAAATAACCGCCGCTGGCCCAGCCTCCCTGATCGTGCAGCGTCAAGCCTCCCTTGACGTGGATGCGCCGCATCGATGCCGCCTGCGATACCGCCCAGAGCATATTGCCGCTCGTCGGAACCTCGGCGAAATTCTCAATCGAACGCCAAAAATTTTGTGTGGCATTATGCGGCGGAAGCCAGTTCGCATCGACGGCCACGCCGCCGTTAAACGTCACGTCGTCGGGCAGCATCCCGAGACCCGCTACCTGTGTGTAAAAGCCAAGGCGAATGTTGGTCGAATACGTGCCCGGCTTGAACAGCATCGCATAACGCTGGCTGCCGAATTGGTTCGTCTCCTGTTGAGCGAACAGCTGGTCGCTGACCTGTTGAATATCCGCGGCAGGCGTCGATGGATCGAACACGTATACGTTCGGTCCAAAGTCGGGCTGCGTCAACGCCGAACCCTCCACAGCCGCGGATTCCGTTCCGCCGTTCAGCGCAGCCACCTTATAATAATACCGCGTATTGGCGCTCAGCCCGCTGTCCGTAAACCTGCTGGACGCGACCGCAGAGCCGTTGACCTTGACGTAAGGCCCGCCGCTCCCGGAGGCGCGGTAGACGTTGAAGCATTCAGCACCGGGCACATCCGCCCAAGCCAGATCCACCGAAACGGCTGTTGCATCTGCCGCGTAAACATCGGTTGAAACCGATGCTTGACCGCCTGAACCGGATGCGGACACGACCGGGCCCGGCTCAACAGCGAACAGGCCGATAATCAACATCCAGGCGAGGATACCGGATACACTTTTTTTCAGCATAATGTCCTCCTATGTCAGTAAAATGCGTGATGATAAACGCTTACAATTGAATAGTAGCAAGTTGTACCACGCTTGCTGAAGTTCGGGTTTTGACTATTTTCAAATTATTTTGACCCTTTGCGCCCGGAGAAAAAAAAAGACGAGCGGCAAGCCGCCCATCCCTGTTATTTATCCTGATAAAACTGCTGCATGATGTAAAAAGCCAGCTTCCTGCGGCTCTTGTCCTCCGACATAAGCCCCTTCGTGTTGTAGTAATTTTGCGTGACCGGATGCAGCCTGCGCGGACAACGGAAATCATACAAAATCCACGGGCTCGCGCCCTGCACATACGGAATGCGGCCCAGCACATCCACCTGCTTGCGGTAAATATCCGCCTGGCAATCCTCCGTCCCTTTCTCGTCCACCGTACCGCGATGGCCGGCCTTGGCGTCGGCGCCAAACTCTGTAATGATTACCGGCTTGTCGGGCTTGCTGTTGTCGAACAGCTGCACCAGATTGTCGAAATTCGTCTGATACCAGCCGTAATATTCGTTCGCTCCGATCACATCCAGATAGTCGGCCAGCCGATCCTTGATGATGTGATTCGTATGGTCGAGCATGCACGCCGCCGACACCAGCCGCGTCGGGTCCAGCTCCTTGGCTTTGCGGGCCAGCGAGCTCATGAAGTTCAGCCGCGCCGGCGTATCGGCATTTTCATTGCCGACCGACCAGACGATCACACTCGCCCGGTTGCTATCGCGCTGAATCAGCTCGGTCAGTTGATTTTCCGCGTCTGCATAGGTTTCGGGGTTATCGAACTCGATCGCCCAATACACGGGAATTTCCTCCCACAGCAAAAGCCCCATCTCGTCGGCGATTTGCGCCGCCCGCTCCGTATGCGGATAATGCGCCAGCCGCAAATAATTGCAGTTCATTTCCTTGGCGAGCGTAAAATTTTCAATAATCTCCTCGTCGCTCATCGCCTTGCCGTTGGCCACGCTTTCCTCATGCACGCTGATGCCCTTGAGGAACAAGGGTTGGCCGTTCAGCATCATCCGCTGTCCCTCCGTACGAATCTCGCGGAAGCCGATCCACTCGCTGATCACGTCCTGACCGTATTCCACCGTAACCTCATACAGCCGCGGATGGTCCGGGCTCCATAGCTCAGGCTTCGCCTCAATCGTCGCCAAGGCTTTGCCGTCGCGCAGCTCGATCGTGCGGTATAGCTCCAGACCCGGAATCGCCACAATCGCTTGACCGTCCCGCTG
The DNA here is from genome assembly GCF_004514475.2 of Paenibacillus athensensis. GTDB lineage: Bacteria > Bacillota > Bacilli > Paenibacillales > NBRC-103111 > Paenibacillus_AL > Paenibacillus_AL athensensis. Next base: position 217,319 of record NZ_MYFO02000006.1, read on the forward strand.
CGGGCCGTCCACCTCCAGCTCCACCGCCAGCTTCGAGAAGCTGCCGTCAGGCACAAGCCCGATCGTAAACTTCCGGATAAACGAGCTCGGCAGCCGAATCAGCTCGACATCTCGATATATCCCGCCGTAGTTGAACCAGTCCGTATTCTCGCACGGCACATTCGTCCGTTTGCGCGTATTGTTAGCCACGACAAGAATCCGGTTATTCTCCTGAAGCTGTTCCGTTACCTCGATATAAAACGGCGTCGAACCGCCCTTGTGACAACCTAAATACTGCTTGTTCAAAAACACCTTGGCGTCGTAATTGACCGCGCCGAATTTGAGAAATACGCGTTCCTCTCCATGATTGATGTAGAGAAACGTCCGGGTATACACAGCGCTGCCTTCATATAAAAAATAACGCTCCCGCTGCGTGTTCCAGCAGGAAGGAACCGGCATCTTCTCCCATTCGTCAAAGCTGAAATCCATCGGATGGTAGCGGCCCTCCGCATCCTGATACTTCTCTTCGAACCATTTGGCCCGCAGACAGGTATCATACTGGTCAATACCAAAGCTCCAGAAGCCGCTCAGGCTCTCCTTGCGCCGCCCCGCGTCGTAAATCATGCTGCGGTGCGTAATTCGCTTCGTCAGATATGGCGCTTCAAACGATTCGTTATGAATCGCGTCGTCGTAGTTATTAGCCTTGGTCATAAAAGCAGCTCCTTTGCAGACAAAAAGTGCAAGCTCTTTTATTTAACCGCTTCGCTGCCGCAAGCAAAAGCTTCGAATTTGACCAATCCGCAAATTATTTTTACATCAGCCGGCTCGGCGCCATGCCGTAATGCTGCTTGAACAGCTTGACGAAATAGCTTTTATTGTCATAGCCGAGCTGTTCGGCGACCTTTTCCACCGTTTTGCCGGGCTCGCCCAGCAGCTCGCGCGCTTTTTCCATTTTCATGCGGGTCACATATTCGATGAAATTTTCGCCCGTTTCCTTCTTGTACAGCCGGCTGAAATAGCTGGCGTTCAAATGCAGCAGCTCAGCCACCTCCTCCAGCGTAATTTTGCGGCTCAAATTGAGCTGCACATACTTCTGGGCATCGATGACCTCGGTTTTTTTGCTTTTTCGGGCAATCAGCTCGGCTTGCTTGACCGCCTCGTGCATGAACCCGAGCAACCAGTCGCGCAGTTCGCTGATATTCGACGTTTGCGTGATGTGCTGTTGGCCTTTTTCATGATCAAATTGCCTGCGGAACCGCAGCTTGAGCTGCAAATCGAGCGCCAGCTTCCAGACGAACTGCTTCACGTCCGACGGCGGATACTTCCGCTCGGCAAAGCTGTCCATCAAGGCGTCGACGACGGCTTCGGCTTCTCCGCCTTCGCCGAGCAGCAGCCGGTTGAAGCGTTCGGCAAATTCGGGATAAGGCGTAAACAAATCCTCCAGCTCCACCGGTGCCGCGGCGCCCGTAAAGCGGTGAATATCGGGAGCTTTGGCATAAAAAAACGTCTCCGACGCCTCCAGCAGCTCCGGCAGCTGCCGTTTGAGCCCCTCCGCGCTCGTCACGGCCAGCCCAACCAGCACGGACAGCTCCAGCTTGAGATATTTGGCGAAGGCTGTTTGCATTCGCTTGCAAACCTCGGCGAGCCGATCGTACGGATTCGACTTGAGATCCTTGCGGAAGGCATGCAGCAGCACAAACACCTGCGGCGAATAGCTGATGAACATCATGTCCGGCTCGCCGCTCAGCAGCTCCTCCGCTGCATTTTCAAGGACGAACTTCAGATTCTCTTCCTTCTCGTAGCGCTCAATCGCTGCTTGAAAGCGATGAATCCGGCACACGACCGGAATCAAATGACCCAAGCCCGCATTTAATCCGTAGACGCCCAACGATTCCAGCAGCGCGCTTTCCTCCAGCACGGGATTGGACAGCAGCTCGCGCAGCCATTTTTCCTTGAGCGCCGCTTTGCTTTTCAACGCCTCGACGCTCAGCCGCCGGACCTCCAGCTTGTGGCGGAAATCCGCGTCAACGCGCGATTTGGCCCGCTCGACAATGCCGATCATGCTGGTTTTGTCCAGTGTTTCCTTGAGCATGTAATCCTGCACGCCAAGCTGCACGGCCTGCTGGGCATATTGAAATTCATCGTGACACGACAAAATAACAAACCGGCTTTGCGCTCCGCGCTCCTGCAGCATGCGAATCAGCGTCAAGCCGTCCATGCCCGGCATGCCGATATCGGTAATGACCAGCTCGGGCCATTGGCCCTCGCAGGCTTTCAGCGCGTCAATCGCGTTTGTAAACGATCCGGTCAGCTCGAAGCCGAGCCGGCTCCACGGAATCAGCTTGCCGAGAAACTCCAGTACGGCCACATCGTCATCCACCAGTATGACCTTGTACATGCGCGCTCTCCTTCCCTCCGTTCAACGGAATCGTCAAAGTGATGGCCAATCCCTGACCGGGAGCGCTCTCCAGCTCCATCCCGTAGGGCTCCCCGTAAATAATTTTCAATCGCTCATTAACATTTTTAATGCCGATCCCGGAAATCGGACTGCCCTGACGCACCTCCAGCAGCTTGCTCGCAGTCATCCCGACGCCGTCGTCGGCAATCCGAATGACCAGCAGGTGGGCGCGACGCCAGGCCGAGATGGAAATTTCGCCGTTTTTCTGCTGCAAACCGTGAATATAGGCATTTTCAATCAACGGCTGGAGCGTAAAACGCGGAATGCACTCCAAGAGCGTGTCCGACGCCAGATTCGTCGTCAACCGGACGTGATCCTGATGACGGAAATTCATCAGCCGCATATACTGCTCGACCGTGTCCACTTCCTCGTGCAGCGGCACGAATTCGTTGTTGCGGTTAATCGTCATCCGCAGCAGTGTCGACAGCGAACCGATCGTCGCGGCGATTTCCTCCTCTTCCTTGAGAAGTGCATGCAGCCGGATCGAATTCAGCGTGTTGAACAAAAAATGCGGATTGATCTGCGCCTGCAGCAGCTCCAGCTCAGCCATTCGCTTGCGGTTCTGCTCCGTTTCGACTTGCCGGATCATCGCTTTGACCTGATCGAGCATGCGGTCGAAGGCCAGACCGAGATGACCGATTTCATCATCCCCCGATACGTGCGACCGGACATTAAGATCGCCCATTTCCACCTTAGAGGCCGTTCGAGACAGCCGCATGATCGGCTTGGTCAGCTGACGCAGCAAATAAAACAGCACCAGCGAAAAAAGCAGGAAAAACAGGATTTGCAAAATCGACACGTAGTTGAACAGGTTGCTGATGCGGGCCGTCACGCTGCGCGAAGGCGTCAGGCTGCGCAAGCTCCAGACGCCATAAGACAAGGTCCGCGTCGTGGAGATGTACTCCTGGCCTTGCCATTTGACGACATCCGAATCGGTCTCCTGCATCGTATCGCGCAGCTGCAGCCCGACTTGATCCTTATCCGTATGCGAGATGATCGTGCCGCCGGGATCGACCAGCATCAGCAGCGGATCGGCGGCGTATTGCGCGAATACCTGACGGAATTGCTCCTCCGGCTTGCTGAGAATAATCAGCGCGTTCGGACTGTTGGCATACAACTGGAACGTGCGCGCAATCGTCACCAGATTCGGGTTGCGGTCGGCGTCCAAGCGGATGTAATTGGGCTGCAGCCCGGTCCAGAACGTCGTATTGACCGGAGATTCCAGCAGCTGACGCACCCAGCCTTGTCCGTACAATGAACTCATATCGTTATTATAGGTGGAATAATTCGTAATCAGCAGGCCGTTCGGCAGCATGATCGTGATATACGTCTGACCGCCGAAAAAGCTCAGATGATCGAGCTTCTCCGCAATCTGCTTATAGGAGAAAAAATCGATGTCGTGCGGCTCGCTGCTGCTGTATTTATTGTAGGCGACCCGCAAGTAAGTAATCATTTCACTGTCGTACTGGATGCCGTTAAACGCATTGATCATATCCCTGATCAGATTGGACACGTATAAATCGGCCACGCCCATTGCCTGCTCCGCTTTGGCCGACGCTTTGCTGCGCAGCTCGTCCTTCGTATACACGCCGGTCAAAATCAGCGTGATCAAAGAAGGCAGCACCAGGCACAGCAGCGAGGTGACGATCAATTTTTGTCTCCAGCCCAATACGGGAATCTTCATAACTTCGTCTCCTCCGCCAGCTTGATGCACAATAGCAAAAAAGGGAAGCCTTGCGGGCATTCCCCTTTTTATTATAAACGAATATCACTTTTTATTGGCATCAATAATTTTCTGGAGATTCGTTTTGATGTTGGTCATCGTCGTTGCAATATCCGCTTCACCGAGCATATATTTCTCCGCTTCGGCGATATACGCTTTCTCCAGATCGGCAGCGTACGACGGCGACTCGGCGACGTTCGGCAGCTTGGTCGTTTGCAATGTGTTCACGAGCGAGGCTTTGTCGATTTTGTCCGGCGATTTGGTCGCGCCGACGATTTGGTCGACTTCCTTGGTCAGATCGGCTTTTTTCCAGGCCGACAGCTGCTTGGTCAGCACCATGCCCTCTGTGGACAGGAAGCGCATGAATTTGTAGGCTTCGTCCTTATGCTGGGACTTGGCGTACATCACGAGCGGATCGGCGCTGCCGAACGAGTAGTTCTCGTCGCCCTTGTTGTTCGTTGGCCAAGGGGCAAAGGCGCTGACGAACGTCGCCGGGATTTTGTCCGTGCCGCCGGCTTCGGCGACCATCCAAGGGCCGGTTGGCAGCATCGCGGCTTTTTGCTGGAAATATTGGTCGCGATACGGAATTTTTTGCGTAATAACATCCTTGTACGGCGTTGCCGATTTATCGGTTTTTTCCATCTCGTTGCGCAGCTCCAGCGATTTTTGCATCAGCGGGTTGTCGGCATTGAGCGTAGCGCCGTCGTCCTTCATAATGCCTTGATCCTTCGAACCGCTGTAAGCCGCCAGCAGGAAGTAATCCTTCCATTCATGGAAATGCGCGCCGTAAACCTTGGCTGCGCCTTCGCCATGCGTCAGCTTTTTGGCATAATCGCGGAAATCGTCCCACGTCCAGCTCGTCGGCACGGACAGACCGGCCGCATCGAGCATGCCCTTGTTCATCAGAATCATCCACGGACCGAATTTGCCCGGCAGCGAGTAACGCTTGCCTTGATATTTTTGCTGCTCGGCCTTGTATTCATCCTCGTATTTGACGCCTTCCTTGGCCAAATAATCGTCGAGCGGCTCCAGCATGCCATTGGCTGCGCGTTGTGTGAACGGCGAACCGCCATTCAGCGTGAACACGTCGAAGTCTTCGCCCGATACCGACATCAGATCGAGCTTCTTGATCGTTTCGTTCGAATTGTTTTCCACCAGCGCCTGATAGTCGACCTTGATGTCGGGATATTTTTGCTGGAAGGCGTCGATCGCCGGCTGATACACCGCCGGTTTCTCCCAGCCCAGGAATTTGATTGTGACCGGTTGTTTGTTTGCCTCAGGCGACGCGCTTGCGCTGCCTCCAGGACTTGCGGTCGATGATGCGGTGTCGTTGCCGCCGGAGCAGCCTGCCAGAAGTCCTGCCGTAATTACCGTCGATGCCATGATCGACAGCCATTTTCTTTTCATGTATACCCCTCCTTGATAGTTGAAAGCGGTTGCCCTACGTTGTTAAAAGTATCATGTCTGACGATGTGCGTTACAGGCTGATTTTTTACGCTTCTTGCAATTATTTTTACCTTTTGTCCAAAGACGCGCACGCCGTCAGCCCTTGACGCCGCCCATCGCGATTCCTTCAATGACGCGTTTTTGCCCGATCATAAAGATCACGATCAGCGGAATAATCGCCGACACGGTGCCGGCCATAATCAGCGAATAATACGCGCCGCTCTCCGACGCGAACTTCTGAATGCCGACCTGAATCGTCTCCAGCCGATCCGACCGCAAGAAAATCAGCGGGTTCTGGTAGTCGTTCCACGTCCAGATAAAGCGCAAAATCGCGTAGGTCGCAATGGCCGGCTGCACGAGCGGCAGCGCAATGCGGGTGAAGATGCGGAAATGTCCGGCTCCGTCCATACGCGCGGCGTCGATGTAATCCTTGTGCAGCCCGAGGAAAAACTGGCGCAGCATGAACGTGCCGAGCGCGCTGAACGAGCCGATCAGAATCAGTCCGGTATGACTGTCAAACAGGTGCAGCCAGCGGTAAATCATGAATTGCGGCACGATGATCGAAGACGCCGGTACCATGAACGTCATCAGTACAATGACGAAGAGCGCATTTTTGCCGCGAAATTCAATATGCGCAAAGCCGTAAGCCGCCATGCTGGAGGCGACGACGGAGACGAGCGTGGTCAGCACGGAAACCTTGATCGAGTTCCAGTAATAGATGGCAAAAGGATGCTCGCCGAACCACACGTCGTGGTAGTTGGCCGCGGCGTTCCAATGCTTGGGAATCCATTCGATCGGATATTTGAACACGTCGATTTCCGGCTTGAACGAGGCGGAAATCATCCAGACGAACGGCAGGATAAAGCCGACGCCGAGCAGTAGCATAAGCGCGGTGGCGATGATGCGCCACAGCTTGTTTTCTTTTTCCATAGTGTCGCCTCCTGCTTAATAATTAACCCATTTCTTTTGCCCGTACAGCTGGAACAGCGTAATGAGCAGCACACAGCCGAACAGGAACAAGGCGATGGAAGACGCGTAGCCGGTTTTGAGGTTCTCGAACGCCGTCGTATACAGATAATACGTCACGACCGAGGTGGAGTAGGACGGCCGCCCCTCCGTCAGCACCTTAATGATGTCGAACGCCTTGAACGTGCTGATCAGCCCGGTCACGAGCAGGAAAAACGTCGTTGGCGAAACGAGCGGCACCGTAATGCGCATAAAACGGGTCAGCGCCCCCGCCCCGTCGATATCGGCAGATTCGTACAGGTCCTTGGGAATCGACTGGAGCGCAGCCAGATACACGATCATGCAAAAGCCGATGCCAACCCAGACCAGAATGATCATCACCGAAGGCAGCGCATATTGAATGTCGCCGAGCCAGGCCGGCGGGTTCTTGACGCCTATTGCCATCAGAAACTGGTTGATCGGGCCATAGGACGGGTGAAACAACAGCTGAAAGACGATCGCTACAGCCACAATGCTGGAGATGTACGGCATGAAAAAAATGACCTTGAACACGCTTTTGAAATACACCAGCTTGTCAATCACAACAGCAATGATCAATGCCAGCAGCATCTGGATCGGGACCACGAGCAGGAGAACCAGATTGTTTTTGAGCGAGATCAGAAAAACGCGATCCTGGAACAGCAATGAAAAATTGCGAAAGCCGGTGAATCTGATTTTGTCGAGACCGGCGGTGAAGCTCCAGTCCGTAAAGCTAAGCATCAGGGTAAACAACGTGGGAATGATGGTGAGTACCGTCAGTCCGATAAACATCGGGGCTATAAACGCGTAGCCCGCTGCATTTTCGCGCTTCTCGCTGATTTTTGCGGCTTTGCGCACGGCGGTCGGGTTCACCGCGCCGGTCTCTTTCACGATTTTACTTTCCATGACATGCACCTCGTCCGCTTGATGAGTTCTCGTACTCATCGTAGCCGAGATTCGCGTCGGGCTTAAAGGCAGCGAAATGACCGTTTTGAAAATATTTTTACTTTTTGGGGATGAAAAAAAGCCGCGGCGGCGCGCGGCGCAAGGCTTGCAGCGGTTGCGGGAGCCGCACGGAGCGCGCGGCTGTGGTGGGGTCGCGGCGGGCAGTGGGCGCGGCTTGGCGGGCCGGGCGAATGCGGGCCGGGCGGGCCGACCGGAGGGCGACGCAAGCGCGGCGATGCGCGATGGGGCGGCTCGCGGACGGGCGAGGCGATGGCGGGCTGGGCCGGCAGGTTGGCTGCGTGGACGGGCGGCGACGGCGGACGGGCTTAGCGCGCGGTAAGAACCGGCAGCACCAGCGGCTAGAGCGCGGCGCTTGGCCGGCGGTCGGGCCTAAACGGGATGCTTGGTCCGGCCCGACCCTATCGCTGGCTGACCAAGCTGCAGCATGCGCGGCACGTCACCCTTCGGCAAAGCCGCTAGGGAGCCAGCCGCGGCCCAGCCGTAGATGCGCGCACGACCAGCTGCGGCTCCAGATCGACCGTCGCCAAGGACTGCGGCGCTTCAATCAACGCGAGCAGAGCTTGCGCGACGGCGGCAGCGGCAACGTCCACAGGCACGCCTGTAGCGGTCATCGGTACGTCGAGGCTATCCATCTGCGGCAGCTGGTCGTAGCTGACCACCGACATCTCCTGCGGCACGCGCACCCCCAACTCGTGGAAGGCGCGCAGCACGCCGCGCGTCAAATCGATGCCGCCGGTAATGACCGCGGTCGGGCGCTGCGGCAGCTCCAGCAGCTCGCGTGCCGCCAAATAGCCGTCGTGAAAGTCGAGCCCTTTCCGCTGGGCAACGGCCTCGTCCGACAGCGTCAAGCCGAGCTTGGCCGACTCCTCGCGAAAGGCGGCAATCTTCGCCGCTTGCAGCGGATCGTCCAGATGCGGCCGGCCGACATAGGCAATCGCCCGGTGGCCCAGCCCGACCAAATGGCGCACGGCGAGCCGGATCGCTTGCCCGCGGTTGACGTCCACGGTCGGCAGCGACGTCCCGCCTGCGGCTCCATAGGCCAGCACGGGAATGGACGCACGCTTGTCGATCAGGCCCGGATCAAGCTGCTTGTCGCCAAAAACGAGCATCGCGTCGACTTGAAAGCGCCGGAAAGCAGCGACAGCGGACTCCATCCGGCTGATCGACAGCAGCGTCGTGTACCCTTCCTGCTCCAGCTTGTCGTTCAGCCCCGTCAGCAGCGCGGTGAGCGCCGCGCGCTCGATGGACGGCCACAACACGCCGATGGCCCCCGTGCGCTTCGATACAAGGCTGCGGGCAGCCATATTGGGCTGGTAGCCCATCTGCTCGGCAATCGCCAAAATATGGCGCTTCGTGCTTTCCTGCACCAGCGAGCTGCCCCGCAGCGCCTTGGATACGGTGGAAAAACTGACTCCAGCCTGCTCGGCAATATCTTTAATGGTGACCATGTGTCCTCCAGGTCTGTAATGGATGGTAGTTTACAATTTGATTTTAATCGAATATGATAAAAATAACAACGTTGTTATTAACGAAAAAAGGGAGATGTTTTCCGTGTTTCAACTGACAAATACGGTTTCTGTCGTCATCGGCGGCAACGGCGTATTGGGCAGCGCGATGGCTGCCGCACTGGCGGAGGCAGGCTCGAAGGTCGCCATCGTCGGCCGCGATATGGACAAAGCCGAACGCGTATGCGGCGAAATCCGCGCGCAAGGCGGCGACGTCCGGGCGTTCCAGGCCGACGCGACGCGCAAGGCGGAGCTGGAATCGGTGCTCGCCCAAGTGCTGGCATGGGGCGGGCGCGTCGATACGCTGATCAACGCCTCGGGAACGAACAGCGCCACCCCGTTTTTCGAGCTGGATATGGACGAATGGGACCGCATTATGGACGTCAATCTCAAGAGCGTCGTGCTCGCCTGTCAGGTGTTCGGCAAGCATTTGGTGGAGCAAGGCAGCGGCGGCTCGATCATCAACATCTCCTCCGTGTCGTCCGGCCCTCCGTTATCGCGGGTGTTCACCTATTCGGCATCCAAAGCCGGCGTGAACAGCGTGACGCAATTTCTGGCCCGCGAGCTGGCGCCGCACCGCATCCGGGTCAACGCGATCATTCCGGGCTTTTTTCCCGCCGAGCAAAATCGCAAAATCCTTTCAGCCGACCGCATTGAAGCGATCATGCGCCATACGCCGATGGACCGCTTCGGCTCGCCGGAGGAGCTCAAGGGCGCTGTCGTCTATCTCGCCTCAACACCGGCCTCCTCGTTTGTGACCGGCACATTCCTGCGCGTAGACGGCGGATTCGGAGCGGTGACGATATGAGCGATATTCTCCGCCAGCTCGTTCAAGATATCCCGATTCCCCGCATGGTCACCATCCGCCAAAAGTTCGACGACTCCCGTCTCGCCGACCCGATCGCCGAGCTGCACGCCCGGCTGCAAGCCGCCGACGCGACGGAGCACATCCGCGCCGGCCAGAAGGTCGCCGTCGCCGTCGGCAGCCGCGGCATTTCGCGCATCGGCGAATTGACGAAAGCTGTCGTCGACGAGCTCAAGCGGCTCGGCGCCGAGCCGTTCCTCGTGCCTTGCATGGGCAGCCACGGCGGAGCCACCGCCGAAGGGCAGCGCGATGTGCTCGCTCATCTGGGCATCGATGAAGCGCGCATGGGCTGCCCGGTCCGCTCCTCGATGGAGGTGGTCGAGCTCGACCGGCTGCCCAACGGCCTGCCGGTCTACTGCGACCGCATCGCGGCCGAAGAAGCCGACGCCATTGTCGTCATCAATCGCATCAAGCCGCATACGGCCTTCCGGGGGCCGATTGAAAGCGGGCTGCTCAAGATGATCGCGATCGGGCTCGGCAAGCAAAAAGGCGCCGAAGCCTGCCACCAGCTCGGCTTTAAATACATGGCCGAGAACGTGCCGGCTATGGCGCGGGTGATGATCGCCAAGCTGCCCATCGTCTTTGGCGTCGCCGTCGTCGAAAACGCCTACGACCAGATTTGCGGCGTCGAGGTGCTCGGCACCGACATCATGGAGGAGCGGGAGATGGAACTGCTGGTCGAAGCGAAGCGCCGGCTGCCGAGCCTGCTTTTTCCCGAGCTGGAAGTGCTGGTCATCGATTACATCGGCAAAAACATCAGCGGCGACGGGGCCGACCCGAACATCACCGGACGATACCCCACCCCCTATGCCCACGGCGGGCCGGACATCAACAAAATCGTCGTGCTCGACCTGACGCCCGAGTCCAAGGGCAACGCTAACGGCGTCGGCACCGCCGATTTTACGACCAGCCGCCTTGTTGCCAAAGCCGACTGGCCCGGCACCTACGCCAACGGCCTCACCTCGACCGTCTGCGCGCCGACAAAGCAGGCGACGACGCTGGCCACCGACCGCGACGCCATCCAAGCCGCGATCAAGACGAGCAACATTCTCGACTACAACACCGTCCGCATGGTCCGCATCCGCGACACGCTGCACCTCGGCGAAATCGCCATTTCCGAGTCGCTGCTGGACGAAGCCCGGCGGCACCCGCAAATTGAAATACTCAGCGAGCCTTACGAGCTGCCGTTTGACGCCGACGGATTTTTGCCGAAATGACAACGGACGGACTGAACATCTCCGCACGTACACAAGAAAGGACGTAAGCCAAGCTATGACGCACAAGCCGATTGAAGATATCACCACGCTGCGACAAACCGTCCAGCGGCTGGCCGCAACGCTGCCCGTCACCGACATGCATACGCACCTCTACGCCCCTGAATTCGGCAGTCTGCTGCTGTGGGGCGTCGACGAGCTGCTGACCTATCACTATTTGATTTCAGAATCGTTCCGCTGGACCGAAAGCGATTATGACGCCTTCTGGGCGCTGTCCAAGACAGAGCAGGCCGATCTGATCTGGCGCAACCTGTTCGTCGACCATTCGCCGGTCAGCGAAGCGACAACGGGCCTGCTCACCACCTTCAACCGCCTGGGGCTCGATGTATCCTCGCGCAACCTCGACAGCTACCGCCAGGCGCTGCAATCGCGCACCGCGCGCGAGCAAGTCGACACCGTGATGCGGATCGCCAACGTCAGCTCGATCGTCATGACCAACGATCCGTTCGACGAGCTGGAGCGCCCTGTCTGGCTCGCCGGCGATGGCGGCAAGGATGCGCGCTTCCATGCGGCCCTGCGCGTGGATACGCTGCTTAACGACTGGCCGCGCGCCATTGACGAGCTGGTCAAGCTCGGCTATGCCGTCGACGCCACATGGTCGGAGCAAACGCAGAGCGAGGTGCGGCGCTTTTTGTCCGAATGGATTGTACGCATGGATGCTCTGTATCTGGCCGTTTCGATGCCCGGCGACTTTCACTACCCGTCCGACGACCACCGCAGCCGGATGATCGACGACGTGATGATTCCCGTATGCCGCGAGCGGGACATCCCGTTTGCCCTGATGATCGGCGTGCGCCGCGGCGTCAACCCGTCGCTGCGCATCGCCGGCGATATGAGCATGCTGTCCAGCGTGTCCGCTGTCGAAGCGCTATGCCGCCGTTACCCGGAGCAAAAATTTCTGGTCACGATGCTCGCCCGCGAAAACCAGCACGAGCTCGCAGTCCTCGCGCGCAAATTCCGCAATCTGATGATTTTCGGCTGCTGGTGGTTCCTGCACATCGAATCGATGGTCGAAGAAATGACCCGCTTCCGCATGGAGCTGCTGGGCGCCTCCTTCATCCCGCAGCATTCCGACTGCCGGGTATTCGAGCAATTGATCTACAAGTGGGAGCACTCGCGCACCATCATCGGCCGCGTGCTGACCGGCCAGTACGAAAAGCTGTTTCACAGCGGCTGGCGCGTGTCGGAGGACGAAATCATACGTGATCTCGATGATCTGTATAATCGTAATTTCTGGAGATTCCTGGGCAAATTGCGATAGCGTCTTCCAGACAGTCTGCACCTTGATGTGAAGCCGCGTCATGGCCGCTGCTGCTTGCATCCGGCCCGCTACCCGATAAAAAAGAGCGTCCCTTAGCCAATAGGCTTCGGAACGCTCTTTTCCTGTTATGTCGTTACCACGCTCTGACTCCATCCATGTAGAACTCGGCGGAACCCGTCGCCGAACATCCACCATCAGCATTTTTTGGCGCTTAGATCCAGCTGCGGATAGATCAGCGAGCATCAGCATCAGATAAGATCGTAGAACGGCTGCGCACTTGCGCAACGGCTTGCTCATTGGCTTACTCATTAGCGTACCTCCCCAAGTGATGGATAGGGCTCTAAAAGTCCGGTAAACAACCAGCGTCCTCCGGTCGATAGCGGTTTCCACTCGCTGTTGTAGACGGATTTTTCGATGGAATGACCCCGTTCGGGGTGAAAATCCGCCTACAAAGGCGACCGCTGACGCTGTGCCAACTCCCTATCGACCCTCCGGCCACTTGTTCACCGGACTCTTGGCGGCAAGGATATTGACATCCACCTTGATGTTCGGATACTCCTTCGTGAATTCCGGCAAAATCTTGCTCCAATGCGCGGTATCCTCCGACAGCCACGTATACAGCTTCAAATTTACCGCTTCCTGCTGGGTTTGATTTTGTTCGGGCCCGGGCGATGCAGCCTGTTCGTCCGAAGGGCCGGAGGAACAGCCGGCCAGCAAAGCCAGAGTGAGCGACGAGGAAACGAGCAGCTTGGTTAACTTTTTCATAGAATCCCCTTCCAAATGTCTGAATGTTGGTTCACCCGTATTATATCAAGGCAAAACTTTTAGATATAAGCAACAATTTTAACTAAAGGAAAAATAATTAAACGAATCCGCTTGGCTTCTAGCCCTTCACGCCCCCTGCCGAAATCCCCTCTATCACCTGCTTTTGTCCGATCACAAACACGATCAGAAGCGGCAAAATCGCCGAAACCGCCGCAGCCATCATCAGCGAATAAAACTGGCCGTTCTCATTGCCGAACGATTGAATGCCCAATTGCAGGGTGAACAGCTTCTGGGAATGGAGAAAAATCAGCGGATTCTGATAATCGTTCCATGTCCAAATAAATCGAAGAATCGCGTAGGTCGCCAAAGCCGGCTTCACTAGCGGCAGCATCACAGAAGTAAAAATCCGCCAATGCCCCGCGCCGTCCATTCGGGCCGACTCCAGATATTCGTCATGCACACTCAGGAAAAACTGTCGCAGCAAGAAAGTGCCCAGCACGCTGAAGCAATTCAGCATCACCAAGCCCAGATGCGTATCGAACAATCCGAGCCATTTATAAATCAAAAACTGCGGGACCAATATCGCCTGCGGCGGAATCATGTACACCATCAGCAGCAGGATGAACAGCGCCTCGCGGCCTGCAAATTTCACCTTCGTCAAGCCGTAGGCGGCCATGCTGGAAAATAACAGCGAGCATACCGTCGTGAACACCGACACCTTCAGCGAATTCCAGTAGTACAGCACAAACGGCGACTCCCGCCAAACCTCGCGATAGTTCTCCACGACATGCCAATGCTTAGGAATCCACTCGATAGGAAAATTGAACACGTCGATTTCCGGCTTCAATGATGCTGAGATCATCCACAGCTGCCCAGATCGAAATCGCCATGACCATCATGAGCGCATAATCGGGGTCGCCTAGCCATTTCGGCGGATTCGCCATACCCAGCGATTTCAAAAACGCGTTCACCGGGCCATATTCGGGATGAAACAACACCTGGCACACGACCGCCACCGCCACCACACTGGAGATATACGGCATAAAATAGACGACCTTAAATACACTCTTCGCATACACATATTTATTGATCACGACCGCGAGCAGCAATGCAGCCGCCAGCGAAATCGGCACCACCAGCATGAAAATCAAATTATTCCCCAATGAGTGAATAAAGATAGGGTCCTTGAACAACCTGATAAAATTGCTCAGTCCCGTAAAATGAATCCCCGATAGTCCCTGAACCAGACTCCATTCCGTCAGACTCAAATAAAGGGAAGCCACTATCGGGATCACGGTCAGGATCGTCAAGCCCACGAGCATCGGCCCGACAAACAAATAGCCGGTCAGCTGCTCCTTTAGCGCTTTTTTTCGCATTTTCCCACTCCTTTCAAGGTCATGGCTGCGGGCCGGGAGATGGAGGCAAACAATACACCACTTCCAGACGGCTTGCTTCTTCCTGACACACCCAGGTAAGCTCGGCGAGCGCAGCCGGTATGAAGAACGTGTCGCCTTGCGCAACCTTTTGCGTGCCGCCGGGCCAGACGACCTGGCCCCGACCCGTCATCACAATCGCAATGGCAAACGACCCGCCTGTCGGATAAGACAAACGACGCCCGATACGCAGCCGATGCATCCGGAAGCGATCCGTCTGATCGCGCTCGATCAAGGCAAACGCGTTGCCGCCTTCGGCTTCCATGAGCAGCTGAGGCTGCAGGACAAACCTGTCCCTCAGCTCCTCCAACGTATAGCACTCGTAATGAAAGCACGCCAGCATTTCGTCAAATCCAAGACCCTGATGGCAGGCACGATCGGGCACCTCCACTCCGCGAGGCGTCGTTCGTTCCGTTCGCAGCGTCAGATCGGTCGGCTCCTGAATCTCGATCATGAAGCAGCCTGCGCCGATCGCGTGCGGCATACCGCCCTCAACCAGGTACACGTCCCCCGGCCGAACCGGGAGACGATGCAGGCTGGCAAGCATGCCCGCGATATCCTGCTTCTCGAACAGCTCTTTCCAGCGTTCGGCGGTCATGCCCGGCTTAAAGCCCATCAGCACATAAGGCTCCTCGCCTGCGATAGACCGCGTGCCGACGATATACCAAGCCTCCGTTTTCCCGAACTCCGAATGGAAATGCGCCCGCGCAAACTCCCGATCCGGATGCACCTGCAGCGTTAAGCGTTCACCGGCATCCAGCAGTTTGACCAGCACAGCCGTTGTCTGACCGTACGCTCGCACATGGGCTTGGCCGAGGAAGCGCTCCGGATCGGACCCGATAATCTCCAGCAGGCTCGACTCGCTGCCTTTGACACGGCTTATCCCTTCGTGAATATGCTCCCGGCCGGCATTGGACGCTTGAACGACAGACGCTACCCACTCCTCCGGAAAATCGCTGTCGTGCGCCTCGGGCATTCCCTGCCAGCGGTCAATCAGGCTACCGCCGCGGTACGTTCGCCAGACCCGGTTAGCGCTCAACGCGATCGGCATCTCCGCCAGCTTGCTCCATGCTGCCGTCATCGCGCCGTCCTCCATTCGACCTTATAGATTTCCACTTCATGCCGCGGCAGCTCGATCCGCACACGCAGCCGCCCGTCTGCGTCCCGTTCAAAAGGGACAGCCTTGTCGCCGATGACTGCCCGGACGGAGACGACTTCACCAATCGCTGCTCGAATCGTCAGCCAGCTCGATTTCATTTCGTCTTCATAATTGAAGGCAAAGAGCAGCAGCCCATCCTCTCCCTGCAGCACATTCACTTTGATCGACGGATTTTCTATGGCGTAAGGAGCCAGAACGAGCTTCCGGGACAATCGGGACAGCCACTGGAGCAGTTGCGGAGACGGATTGTGGTAATACCCGTACCAAAGGTGCGTCGACGCATAGATCAGCGCCCCTTTTCCACACTTGACCTCCAGCAGCCCTGGCGCTCCGTCCGCGTAAGCTGCCAGCACATTCCCACGTTCGTCTTCCTTGCGCAGCAGCTTGCGTTCAAAATAACCCGGAAGGACCTCATCCTGTCGGACATCCGACGCTTCGGAAACCAGCTCCATGTCCAAGTGCAGCGGATCGATATCTGCAAGCCGCACACCCAGCAAACGCTGCAGCGGCCCTCCCGGCTGATTCTGGTGCATGATGCCGTTCTCGTCCAGCTCTGCGAACTTGCCGTCGGCAATGACGGTACCGCCGCGCTCGGCGTACGACTCCAGCGCTTGCGCCAGCTTATCGCCCATTACAAGCTGGCTGGGCAGAAACAGGGCCCGATAGTCCTCTGCAGCTCCATCAATGACATCGTCCGGCGTAATAAACGTCACCGGAATGTTGAGGTCCCATAAGCAGCGGTACAGCCCGGCGAGCGTATTCACGTAAAAATTCGTCTCCTGCGGCACATTCAACGTAAACGCTTTGGTGAAATCATGCGTAAGCTTGTCATAGACAATCGCGGCATACGGCCGGCTGCGCCGATAGGTCGACAGCTCGCGCCCGCAACGGCCGATCACTTGCGCCATATCCGCTGCGGCGTCTGCTCGCGGCGTTCGCGCCCCTTGCCCATCGACCAGCCCGCGTCCCCCGGTTTGAATGCCCTTGATAAACGGGTCCCATTTCCAGTAAACAATGCCCTTGGCGCCGTGTGAGACAGCCTCCCACGTCCACCATTTCAGTTCATGCGGATAGACGATGCTCGTTGGGCTAAACATAGAGCGATGATGGCTCTGCAGCTCCGAAATCCAGAACCGTCCGCCCTTCGTGGCAGCCTGCGCGCCTGCAAACGTCTGCCAGCGCTTATAAGCCGTCGTGCCATCCAGATTTTCCTTCGGATAAAACGAAATGCCGAATTCATCGACATTCGCAGCAATGCTCCAGTCGTCGTGAGGCCGATCGTAGAACCCGTCCGTTGCGATCATGGAATTGATATTGTCGGCAATCGTGGGGTGCTCGTCATCGACCTCGCGGATGTAACCGCGCCATTCGTTAACAATCCTGCCGATGTTCCATTTGCGGAACTGCTGCCAATCGACAAAGGGCATGACGCTGGCCCATAGCCAGGTTGTAAATTCAATTTGATTCCAGTCCGTGTACGCCCGGTCCCAGATGTCGTTTAACTTGTCCAGCGCCTCATACTTATCCTCCAGCCAACTGCGGAACAAACGCAGCGTATAGCAGTCGTAAGACGTAAACATCGTTTCGTTCAGAATGTCGTATCCGTAAAGCGCCGGGAAGTCTTTATACGCCTCTGCCGCTGCAATAAAGCCCTTGCGCACGAGCGCCTTCACTTCAGGATGATTGTAGTTCAGGAAATCAAAATAATTTTTATTATTGTTGGCGCTGCCGTCAGCATTTTGCGCGAAATATTCCGGCTTCATCCAGAAGTCCGGGGCATACTCCAGCGAGGTAATTTGCCCCGCAAGCTCCATGATCACCTTCAGCCCGATTTGCTCCGCATAGGCCAAAATTTGCTTGCCTGTATGGAACGGGTAGTCCGGGTGCAGCCGACTCTCCCACCAGAATACCGCCGGCCAAATGACGACCAGATTCATCCCGCATTGCTTGATGGCATCCAGCTGCCCGCAGACCTCTTGCAACGAACTCTCTCTTTGCACCTTCAATACCGCTCCGTAATAATAATCGTTCACGGCTCCGCTCCTCCTCTTTCTGACACTTCCTATATGGACTCAGTACCCAGTATAGAAGTCAAACCGCCGCCTGCTAAGCGACTATCCAAACCGAATCAAAAAAATTTTAACCAGATCGCCAATGCCCATTCCCATTAAAAAAAAGCATCCCGACGGATGCTTGAAGCCGCTTTAGCTTCGCCACGCTTCGGATGGAGCATACCCGAAAGTCGCTTTAAAGCATTTGTTGAAATAGCTTTTGTTGCTGTAGCCAAGCTGGAAAGCAACCTCCTCGACGGTTTGGCGGCCGGTGCCGAGTCAGCGTCTGGCTGTCCGCCACCAGCTGCGACGGATCGACCGGCGCGTCCTTGCCGAGCTTCTTGAGCACATTCACCATCTGGGCATCAAATTGAATATTGTTGGTGATGTAAATCATCGATTTCATCAAATCCGCTACATAGATGTTGGCGACGTCCAAAGACTCCTTGGCATAGGTCGTTGCTTGCTTTCTGAGAATATCTCTTGTGAAATAATCGGAAGCCAGGCTGGAAATCAATGCCGGAGAAATCAGGCACAGCACGATGGAAACCATCATTTTTTGACGCAAGGACCCTTTCTGCAATCGATTCCAAATACGCATGGTGTCGTCCCTCGATATTCTCTAGAAGTGCGGTGACCAACCAGCGACCTCCGGTCGATAGCGGCTTCCACTCGCTGTTGTAGTCGGATTTTCTTCATGGCATGACCCCCTAAAAGTCAAAATCCGTCTACAAAGGCGACCGCAGACACTGTTCCGGCGTGCTATCGACTCTCCGGCCACTTCTTCACCGGACTTCTAGTTTCTAGTTATTCATTGCTCCCTGCAAAACCAACCGTTTCTCCGCCAATGATTCGCGTCGATATGCGCACCGTCTCGAACGGACGTTCCGGGTGCTGGCCCCGCCACAGCAGCTGCTCGAACGCTCTGGAGCCGATTTCTCCCCCGTTCACCTCGGCAGTCGCCAGCCGTACCTGAACAGGCGTCATGTCCGCATGATGCCGCATATAGTCAAAGCCCGTGACCGATACATCCTCCGGGATGCGCAGCCCTCTGGCTTCCAGATAATGAATCAGCTGAAACGCGATCAGATCGTTAGCGCAAACAAACGCGGAAGGCAACTGCTTCATCGCATCCAGCTTTTCCGAGAATTCGATCAGCTTAAAATAATTTTCGGGGCTGGGATGAATCAGGCAATATTCCTGCCGGACGGGTAACCCTGCCTCAAACATAGCCCGCTTGAAGCCGGTCCAGCGTTCCATAAACGATTTGCAATCATTCACATCGCCGATAAAGCCGATCCGCCGGTGATGATGCGCAAGCAAATGGTTCGTCAGCTCATAGACGCTTTGCTCATTCTCCATCATCACCGAATCGCACAACACCTCGTTTTGCCGCGGCTCCAAATAACCGTCAATCAGCACAAAGGGAATGTGCAGCTCCACCAGTGACTTCGCCAGCTCTCTTCGCGTGATCCCAGCCAGCACGATGCCTTCGGGCTTCAGCTTGGTGATCGTTTCCGGCACCCGGCCCTGCTGCAAATCCTCCTCGGTCAAAAAGTTAAACACCAGCTGATAGCCGTGCTGTCGGGAAGCCTCTTCCACACCGCGAAGCACATCGCCCCAGAACCCGTGCTGAAATATATTAATGCTTGATTTGATCAAAAAAGCGATCGTTTTCGTATCCGCTTTGCGCCGAATGCTGGAAATCTGCACATTCAGCTGGCCCAGCTTCGTATCCAGAAATTTTTTGTAGCCCAAATTCAGCGCCGTTTCCAGAACAAGCCGTTTCGTATGCTCCGGAACCTCCGGGTGATTGTTGAGCGCCTTGGACACCGTCGTGCGCGACATGTTCAATAGGCTGGCAATATCCATTGTCGTATATTTCTTTTTCATTTCGCTTCCCCGCATTCCGACCTGCTCACAACCAGCATGCCACAAATATGCTTCGAGTATAGCACACCACCCTCATTTTCGTTAAGAAATTTTGTTCAATTCATGTAAAAAACGCACAATAAAACGTTGGAAATCGTTATTACCCCCTGTATAAATTCACTTTTTTGTTCAAAACGTTCAAATAAATTAACAAATTGAACAAAAAATTGTTTTTACATTATTTACTTCCCTTCTGTCCGCTCCTTATAATTAAGCCTAGAAAAAAGAAAACGCATACAAAAGGAGGATTTCCTTGAAAAAGGTACTTTTCCCACTTATCGCTTTCAGCCTGACCGCCGTTTCGCTCCTCGCAGGCTGCTCTACAGACCAACCGGCCGCCAGCCCATCCGGTCAGAACGACCCCACGGCAACCGAAGGTGCGGCCGGCACGCCGCTTACCATGAGCCTCGGAATTATGGGCGGACCCAAAACACCCAACTCGTGGGCCGAAAAGCAGCTAGAACAAGTGCTGGCCGCCAAGCTGAACCGCCCGGTCGATGTGGTGCCCGTCTTTTATCCCGACTGGTCTCAAATGAACACCAAGATCAATCTGCTGATGAGCGATGCCAGCCAGCGCCCGAACATTCTATGGACCGGAGACACCAAGGAGTATCCCAAGTGGATTCAGGCCGGACTCGTTCAGGACATTACCCCCTCCCTGCAAAAATATGGAAAGGAAATTTTAAACTATTACAGCAAAAACACGATGTTTTATCATTGGAGCCCGCAAGACGGCGGCAAAATTTACCGTCTGCCCGGTGATGTGCCGGAAGCCGGCTCCATGACGACGCTGCTGCGCAAGGACTGGCTCGACAAACTCGGCCTCAAGCCGCCGAAAACACTGGACGAATATATCGAAGTTCTAAGAGCTTTTACAAATAAGGACCCTGACGGCAACGGCAAAAAGGATACGTACGGCTTTACCGGCGACAACTACTACCGCAGCTTGATTCCTTTCTTTTACGCTTATGGCGTCGACCCGGACAATTTTATGAAAATGCCTGACGGCTCCGTCAAATTCGGCTCTACCCTGCCGCAGGTCAAAACCGTGCTGCAAATCCTGCAAGGTCTGTATAAGGAAGGCGTAATCGACCCGAGGATGTCGACCACAGCCAACAGCGACAACACCAAGGTCGACGAGATTGTCGTATCCGGCAAGGTCGGTTCGCTCTATCGCTTCGTCAGCTATTTGAATCCGACGTATCCGGCTACCTTGTCTTTCAAAGCCAATAATCCGGACGGGGAATGGATGGCCATCGATCCGGTTACCGGACCGGACGGCTTCGGCGCCGACCAGCCGGACCCGCAAATCGGTTGGTGCTATCTGCTCGTGACCAATACGGGAAAAGCCGACGACGCCATTCAGGTGCTCAACGAAATGGCTACCCCGGAAACCTTTGCTTTATTGAATTACGGCAAGGAGGGCGAGCATTACAAGATCGAAAACGGCGAATTCAAAGCACTGATCAATCCGGAGCAAGCTAACAAGCTGGGCCTGGAGAACTTCGACTGGTACGTCAAGCGCAAGGACCAAGCCAACCTGAAAAACACGCCGGAAGTCATGAAGCTCTACGAGCATAACATTTCCACCACCAAGCCGATGCGCGACAAAATCTACTTCTCCAAATCGATCGACCGGCCAGCTTGGGATCAATACATCACCGATATCAAGAAGGTTCGCGAAGAAACGTTCTGGGGAATCATTACCGGCAACAAACCGCTTTCCGCATTCGACGATTTCATCGCCAAATACGATAAACTGGGCGGCAAAGCCATCGACGAGGAAGCCAACAAGATGTACCGATTGGAAGAAAACGAACGCAAGCAATACGATGCATGGTATGAGCAACAAATTGTCCCTTACTTGAAATAGCCCGGCGAAACCCCTGCGGGCGGAACGGTTTGGCATCGCCGGCCGTTCCACCCGCTTCTCCTTTGGGACTGATTGGAGGTAACTGCATGAAAGCAACCGCAAGACAAACAGCCGTTTCTCTGAAAACGGCGAACAGATGGAATTGGACCAAGGACCTTGTCCGCGACAAATATTTGTATCTGCTTCTCCTGCCTGGCTTGGCCCTTCTGCTAGTATTCCGCTATATTCCGATGTATGGCATTATCATCGCCTTCAAGGATTACAACATCTTTGCCGGCCTGCAGCAAAGCCCTTGGGTGGGCTTCGCCAACTTCAGCCGGCTGTTTCACTCGCCCGACTTCGCAGAAATCATCACCAACACGATCGTGATCAGCATCTACAAGCTGGCCGTCGATTTTATCGTCCCCGTAACACTCTCGCTGCTGCTCAACGAGCTGCGGCATCAGTGGTTCAAGCGGATCACCCAGTCCATTGTCTACCTGCCGCATTTTGTTTCCTGGGTCATCTTCGCCGGAATCATCATCACCTTCCTGAATCCGGTTGACGGTCTGATCAATTACCTCATTCAAGCGTTCGGAGGCAAAGCCATCGACTTCCTCGGCAGCCCCGAATATTTCAGATCCGTCCTCGTGCTGTCTCACGTCTACAAAGAGGTCGGCTGGAGCACCATTATTTATTTAGCCGCGATGTCAGGCGTTTCCCCTGAACTGTATGAAGCTGCGCGGATGGACGGCGCCACGCGCTTGCGCCAGGTCTGGCACGTTACCCTCCCGGCCATTCGCCCGGTAATGATAATTTTGCTCATACTCAGCTTGGCCAATATTCTGGAAGCCGGCTTCCAGCAAATCTTTTTGCTTTACAGCCCGCTCGTCTACGATGTCGCCGATATCATCGACACCTATGTGTACCGCGTCGGACTGGTCGATGCCAATTACAGCTACGCGACGGCTACCGGCATCTTTAAATCGGGCGTATCGATGATTCTGATTGTGTCGGCGAACTGGATTGTCAAAAAATGCGGACAAGATGGACTTTGGTAAAAGGAGGCTGCGAACATGGTCGGAATGACTTTCGGAGAAAAAATGTTTCAAATTTGCAATTATGTAGGGATGACCTTGCTCATGCTGCTCATGATGTATCCGTTCTGGTACATGATCATGGGTTCCATCAGCGACTCCACCCTGGCCGCCAGCGGCGGCTTCTTCCTCATCCCCAAGGGCTTCTCGCTGGAAGCCTATAAAGCCGTCCTTGGCAACGTCTCCTTGATGTCCGGCTTTCGGGTCACCTTGATTTCCACCGTCGCGGGCGTTGCCATCGGCACCTTCTTCACGGCCACAACCGCTTATGCCATTTCCAAAAAGCGCTTGCGCGGCCGCATGGTGTTCTCCTTTTTAATCCTGTTCACCATGCTGTTTAACGGCGGCCTGATCCCCACCTACCTGCTGATCAAATCTCTGGGGATGATGGATACGTACTGGGCTCTAATTTTGCCCAACGCCATCGGAGCCTGGAACATCTTTGTGATGCTCAGCTTCTTTCGGGGCATTCCCGAAGAGCTGGAGGAAGCTGCGCGAATCGACGGCGCCAACGACCTGACGATTTTCTTCAGGATCGTGCTGCCGCTTTCGAATGCGGTGATAGCCACTATCTCACTGTTCATCGCCGTGTATTACTGGAACGACTTCTTTTCCTCCGTCATTTATATCAACTCCAAGGATATGTGGCAGCTGCAGGCTGTGCTGCGCGATCTGATCAACAACACGAACGCCGCACTTGAATCGTCCGGAGTCAACGTCAGCTATCAGCGAAACATCTCCGTGTTTACGGTCAAAATGGCCGCGATTATCGTCGCTTCCGTCCCGATCCTCGTGGTGTATCCTTTCTTGCAAAAGCATTTTGTAAAAGGCGCGCTGATCGGCTCGCTCAAAGGATAACCACTCCCTGCGGCCAAGCCGTGCCGGTGCCTGTGTGCAGCCGCACGGCTTTTGATTTGCGCTTGAACGTATATGAATTATAATGGTGGGTGAAAGGGCGTGAACCGCATGGACATCCTGATCCCGACCCGCAAGCTGATTTTCACCAATGAACAAAAAGCCCGCTGGAAAGATGGGCAACGGGACGACTGCGCCGACCCGTACTGCCGCAAGCTCCCCGGAACGTCAGGCTTCGGCGAATACATTGCCGGACAATTTTACGAATCACTGGGCTACGCGTGGATTCATCACGACTTCAACCTCCTGGGCGGCAACAAGCTGGGCAAATATCCGCGGGCGGAAGCCATCCTGCGCAGCTATTTCGGCGACGAACGCTTCGAGCGTGGACGGCAGCTTTATGCTTCGTTTTCCCCCTTCGTGGACATGCAGGAGCCCGACCTGCTCCTCTACAAGCCGGACGGCTCCGACCTCCGCTTTGCCGAATGCAAGCGCGACGACACCGGCGATAAGCTCAACGACAGCCAGGTGCGCGGGCTCGCCCTGCTGCGCCTGCTGTTCGACTGCCCCGTAGAAGTCGTTCATATCGTCGAGAAGGGCCGGGAAGACCGGATCGCCGACGGGCCTCTGCGTTGGGCGTTTTAAGCTTGGCAGGCCGCAAAAAGCGCTGAATCACAGCTTTGGAGAGCCGCCGCTGCGTTTATTTTCGAAACCGTAACATACCAACTTCCTGCACGTGTCACGGCTGCTCGTCTTTGTATATCTGCTCATAGCTGTGCTGCTCCAACCGACCCGCTTCGCGCCTATTATCGATAAACTGATACTCATTCGTAATAACGATATCTCCACGAGTCAGGAACCCGAGCAATCGACCGGCCTCCAGACGGAATACTTGCTGATACTCCAACAGCTTGTCCCGATCTCCATAAAATTCAAAATCTTCATAATCCGCATAACGAATGCAAATTAAATCATAATAAGCCGATTTTCCGATCCATTCTTCCACTTCCACATGATCGTATAACCAACGTTCAAACTCAGACAACGGAACTTCACCGCGGATCATTCGGTAGAAAAAGCGGCGTGCTTCTCTTTCTTGCAGCATTCACATCACCTCCCATTTCCTGCAATACACTTCTACAGAGTACCCTCGCCTTACTCCCTGACAACGCGCAAAAGCCCTGTATACCCGTCTTCGTTATACGCAACGGAATGATACGAAAACCATTCGTAATAAGGCAATCCCAACAACTGAGCAATTCGATAATAGGGCTCATGATGGAACAATTCATCCATTGATGCGGGGGAAAATAAGCCTTCTAATTCAGAGTCTTCGACCAGTAATCCGTTCTTGAAGAAGGGTTGTAAATCAAATCGGTCATCTCGAATTCGAATTTCATCATCCCAATCGCAGAAATATTGGCTGATTTCCTCGGATTTATCAAACAATCGTACACTATATCCATGATCCTCTGCGTATACATAATGCAGTAACATGCCCGGATTATGATTGACAATGGCTGGCAGCGGTTCAAATTGACTATCCTTGACGACAAACGTCACCCAGCCATTCTCTGGCGGCAACACGTAGCCTTCTTGCTGCGCATTTTTTAATATCTCTTTCACAATGAGCGGGTCGCTTGTCCGATAATGATAACTTTCGCTAAATTCACTCATCTTGTTTTTTCCTCCATACCCTATTCTATTTAATTACTTCCGAAGTGCACCAGTCCGAAAAAAAGCCTAACTATTAATAGTTGATGTGCTTACGCCAAAAAATTTAGCCAGTTGCCCCGTTGTATATAACTGTGTCGCCTCTTCTTCGGCAATAGGGCACCGCAAAAACAATTAGTTACAGACCTTTACTTCTGTTACTATGTAGATACGAAACCTGTAAACTTCAAACCCCACTCTAAAACTTCATAATCTGTCCGACAATAAAGTCTTCCAAATATAAATGGGATTGCGGGTAAATTGCATCCTGTTGAGCAAATAACTCCGAATCGGATTATAAGAACTCTTTTTGTAAAATTCAATAGTCGAGCTCTCATTTCCAATTTCCTTAATTCTTCTAAGACCTGACTAACTATTATTGCTGGACATGCTCCTGCTTTGAAATCGTCGTTCAAAGTACATTCTCACCAATATCTTTTAAGCCGTCAAAGTTGAAACACTGAGAATGATGCCAGAAAGAGGGGAAACAATTCTTTAAAGTGAGGGGATTTCAATAAAACCCTGTAATGTAGTTAATAGATTGATGAAAAATTTCAACAAATGCTGGGCTATTGCGGGTGGTTGGTCGATTGATATGTTTATCGGGAAAGTAACAAGACATCACGATGACATTGAAATAATCGTATTTCGGCAAGATCAATTATCAGTACAGATGCATTTAGCTGGATGGATATTCAAAAAAGTTGAAAATGGAATAGTCAGCCCATGGAACATTGGAGAGATGTTGCTTCCCCCAGTACATGAAACCTACGCTGAAAAAGATGGCGAAAAGATAGAAATACTCTTAAATGAATCAGACGGTGATCATTGGGTGTATCGTAGAGATGCTCGAATTACTAGAGAGTTCAAAAAAACAATATTGTTCTCAAGTCAGGGTATACCATTCCTCTGTCCCGAAATTACGTTGCTGTACAAATCAAAGAATCCAAGATTAAAGGATACTAATGATTTTTATAATACATTTAATCATATGGGTTCTGATCAGAAAAATTGGTTCAGCGAATCATTGAGGATCCTATATAAAGAACATACATGGTTGTAAATAATGATTGGAATAACAGTAAATCAAACAACTTTTTTAAAGTTAGCATGACGATATTGAAGAAAGTAATTCAACAATTAAATTGATTGTATGTCTAATATTATCTCTTCGATTGTTACAACTGTTTTTATTGAAAACCCAACTGCCTCTTGAATTTGATTCAATACGACCTCAATGAAATCAACTGGAACCTCATTAATGTCATTAAAATCTTTATATTTCACTGTAATTTTTAACTTGTTCCATAGTTTGTAACCCCCATCTTCGTGATACTCTATAAGAATTAAAAAGGTGATACGTCCCAACCCTAACAAGTTGCCGCATCACCTTCCAAAAAGAATTAAATATGCAAAACTGAACCAGCTTCTGACCAATGCTCTTTTGAAAACTGCCATTCATCATGATCGGTATTAACTAATCTGATTTCTTAAATTGCAAAAGAACCTCCACCTTATCCTTCTTATCTTCACTCAATGTACCTTTTTCAAGATTGAGGAGATACTCAACAATATCCTGGGTGAGATTTAACCGACCGGATTCAATGATATCCTTAGGCTTCAACACTTTGGCTTCCAGAAGCATCTCTACCGCTTTTCTAATAATCATAGGCTGAGGGACAGTCAGGATCTCGTCCAGCGGCTCTTTCTTTCGCATATTTTTTTGATTCATTTGCTTCATCAAATAGGTGTATTGATTATAGTTGATCGCCCCTAAATGGAACGCTCGGACGATCATTGCCTAGATCGAAACTTTCCACTTTTTCTTCAATTCGATATAAAAGCTAAGATGGTTCGGGTAATGGAGATCCTTTAAAAACGCATTCTTCGGCAACAAAAAAGCACCAGCGAATGAATCGGCCTGTTGCTCGATTAGACGGTGCTCTTCAAGAAAGATATCATTATAGTCCGTGTTCCAATTATGAAGAAGCATATGTCCTAATTCATGTGCTGTATCAAATTGTCTCCGGCATGCCGATTGCTTTCCATCCCCAAGAACAATCACATATCGTTCCCGATTGTTTATCATTTGTCGCTGACTAAAAGCGTCGATCTTATGCGTATCGGTAGCAAGCGAGGTCATGATGAATCCGTTTTTCTCCAGCAGAAATACGATATTGGAAATGGGTTCCTCACCAATTCCCCAGTGGCTTCTTAGTGCCGAAGCAATTTCTTCGATATCCTCTCGCTCCAGTGAATTGGGATTATCCATTTTCTTTTCCGAAAGGTCGATTAATTCCTTAATACTCGGTAAATTTATAGGAGGAAAATCGATATAGTGCTCCAGAAAATCACAAACCTTGGAAAAATACCGTGTTTTTTCGATTTGCGATAAACGTTCCTTCTTGGAAGTTGATACTAGAGATCGAAAAAATGTGTTTCCAACCTGTAAATCTCCGAGTACATCAGACTCATAAAAATACTCACGTGGAAATTTAAGGACGTACATCAGCTTCATTAGCGTTTCTAATGTAGGCTTATTTTTGCCATTCTCAAATTGGGAGATCGCTTGCTTGGATACGCCTGATTGCTCCGCCAGCTTGGATATCGTAAACCCTGAGTATATTCTTGCTGATTTTAACCTGTCCTTATTAAAGGTATTTACGACAACCATCTGTAAAAAGATAATAATTCCTGTCCACCTCACGTTTCCCCACCAAATCCCTCAGATCCCTTGTCCCACAAGGCTTGATCGGATTGATCGAGGAAAAAGCGAGATAATAATTCCTGTCCTCTTCCGGTGAAAAAATCGGGCAAAAATCGAATCGAAAATCAGGGCTAATTGTGAACAAAATCGGATAATAATTGCTGTCCGCGAAGGGCAGGGAAACGATCGCGTAAAAGCTTGAAGCAGGCTCTTCAATGCTTGGAATAGAGCTTGGGAAAAGCCTGCGAAACAGCCCTTGTACATCCTCAAAACCCTTGCTTCGCCTGAGTTTTCGCTTGGGTAGGAAATCGAGATTGGATCGAAAAATCTTCGCTTTCGTTCGCCGTGGCAGAGAAAAAGACTGGAGAATTCGCTTGGGGAAAAGCCCGTGCGGTTTCCAGTCTTTGGTGTGTTGGTGGACAGGTTTTATTATTCCTGGACAGTTAGTTGGGTAAGTGGTCAGGAATTATTGTTGTTTGAAACCATCCGCTGCCGCGCCGCCTCAAACAGCAGCACCGTCGCCGCCATCGCGACGTTCAGCGATTCCGCTTGGCCCTGCATCGGAATAATCACCCGCTCGTCCGCCAACGCGGCGACGGCGTCCGATACCCCCTTGGCTTCGTTGCCAAGGAGCAGCCACGTCGCGGCGGTCAAATCCGCCTCGTAGCACGAGCGCTGCGCCGCCAGACTCGTCGTGACGACGCGCACGCCGCGCTCCCGCGCCTGCGGCAGCAGCGCGGCCAGATCCGCCTCCACGATCGGCAGATGAAACACCGACCCCATCGTCGAGCGTAGCGCCTTGGGGTTCAACACATCCACGGTGCCTCGCCCCAGAATCACGGCTCCGGCCCCGACCGCATCGGCGCTGCGAATGATCGTGCCCAAATTGCCGGGGTCCTGCACCCCGTCCAGCACGATCGCCAGACTCGGCGGCAGCGCCAACAGCTCCGACAGCGACGTCTCGCGCTTGTCGACAATCGCGAACACGCCCTGCGGCGTCTGCGTGTCCGAACATTTGGCCAGCACCGCCGCGCTGACCGCAACCCACTCCACCGCCAGCCCGTCCATAGCGGCTGCCGCAGCCAGCAGACCCTCGGGCCGCCCGCGCTCGACCGCATACGCGATCGTGCGGACCGGCGCTCCGGCCCGCAAAGCCTCTTCGACGAGGTGATAGCCCTCGATCAGATATTGCCCCAGCTTCTCGCGGCCACGCCGCTCCAGCAAGCTGGCCCATTCCTTGACCCGCGGATTCTGGGCCGACATAATTTCCGTATGCATCTGAATTTCAAGCCCCTACTCTGCGAAAGTCACTTCAAAATTTTGCAAATCCTCGTTCCGTCCCACGATGACCAGTACATCTTGCGCCTGCAGCGACGCCTCAGCGCGCGGCGGGATGATCAGCTCCTCATTTTGCTTGATCGCGATGACGTTGCAGTTATATTTGGCCCGAATATCGAGCTGCTTCAAGCTCCGGCCGAGCATCTGGCGGGAAACCTGAATTTCCACAATGCTGTAGTCAGCCGACAATTCAATGTAATCAAGAATATTGGAAGAGATCAAATGATGCGCAACGCGCTGCCCCATATCCCGCTCGGGATATACGACTTTGTCGGCGCCGATTTTTTTCAACACTTTACCGTGTAGATCATTAACGGCTTTAACGACCACCATACCGACGCCCATTTCCTTGAGAATCAGCGTAGTCAGAATGCTCGCTTGAATATCCTCCCCGATCGCCACGACGACAACGTCGAAGTTGCGGATGCCGATCGCGCGCAGCGCCTCCTCATCGGTCGAGTCCGCTTGAACGGCATGCGTCACCAGCGACGAAATATCCTGAACCGTTTCCTCGCGGGTATCGATGGCGAGCACCTCAAAGCCCAGCTGCGACAACGTTTTGGCAATGCTGGAGCCGAACCGCCCCATCCCGATAATAGCAAACTGTTTTTTCATAGGGTCCCCCGATCTGCTGCAAATTAACGCTTCCATTATACCATACCGGCCGCTGCATCTCACATCTTGCCCGGGAGGCATGAACCTGCGGGACAATGCACATATTAAGAATCGAGAACGAAACGAAAAGCGAGGTCCCCGTATGAACATTAATTTAAGACAAGCCATCATTCAGCGCGTCCAGAACAAATCGAACGAAGAACTAAGCGACATCATCGAGGATTCCATCGGCGGTGAAGAACGCGTATTGCCCGGGCTGGGCGTCTTGTTCGAAATCATCTGGCAGCATTGCGACGAGCAGCGGCAAACCGAGCTGGTGTCCACACTCAAGGAACATCTGCATTAGCATCGCTTGACCTCTTGGACCTTCCACCGGCTGAAGCGCTGCGCCCGTTCGCAGATCCACCGCTTCAGCCCTTTACATAAACCGGCATATCGTCGGCTGCCGTTCGCCCAGACGCCGCGGAGCCGTCCCCGCGCGAAACAACTCCAACTGCGGCTTGACCACCTGCAGCACATCGTCAAACGTCGTATATGGATAAAAAGGCGCGCCCTCCTGCTCCAAATTCCGGGCCAGACTGGACCTGGCAAATACCCAATCGGCAAACCGCGAGCCATAGTAATCGCTGCTGCCGTCGCCGATGTAAATAATGTTCCAGCCTGTCTCCTTCAGCCTTTTCACTACACTGGCCTTGCAGCAGCCACACCATTTGCAGGCCGGATTGTCGTTTTGCAGACCGAACCGGAACTCGCCGTCCTCGCCGAACGTAATCGGATTGCTGATCAACCCCTCAACCCGAATCTGCAACCGCTCGACAATACGCTCAATATAATAATGCATCCCGTCGCTCAAAATCGTCACAGGCAGCTGCTCGGCCTCGCAAAATTGCAAAAACGCCCGCGCGCCCTGCCGCAGCGCCACCTGCTCCAGCACCTCGTCCACTTCGGCCTGACGGCCCTCCAACAGCGGAAACGCCACCTGAATCCAGTCGTAGGAACCGATTTCCTTGCGGCGAAAACGGTCGGTTGCCTCCAGAACCTGCGGCTGCCGCAGCAGCCCAAGCTTGCGTTCAATCGCCACCCCGACATCCTGCTCCATCAATGTCCCGTCAAAATCCGTAATCATCGCCAGTCGTGCCAACCCCGCACCTCCGTTTTTGTAACCTCAAAAGTGCTGTTATTATAGCACGAAAAACGGCTTTATTTATAGAACGCATCATTTCGACAATTTTCGTAAATTTTTTTTAAAACAAGAACGTGATTTTTATAATTTTTACCAATTTTGCCTAACTCTAATGTTGTCTATGGATTCCGTACGCTTTATCATTAGTTCCATAGTACTATTTCAAGTGGGAATGAGTGATAGGATGAAATCGGTCGGTGCTTTGTTGAAAACCGCAGCGGCAAAAAGTTTAGAAGCCCTTCGGGGAAAGAAAAAAGCAGACGCGCATCGCAGTCAACCGCTCCCCGGGACAGATCGCATCTACAGCCGCAACGAACTGCATGATTACTTGACTTCCGCCATGCTGCAGCTGCACAAAGAGAATCCCACCCTTCACTCCACTCTTCTCTTGCTCGATCTGGATCGGTTCCGCAACATCAACCTGTTTATGGGTTATTCCTTCGGCGATCAGCTGCTCGGCCTTGTAGCCGGTAGACTGACGCGCGGCTTCACCGACCGGGTGGTCGTGCAGACAGGCGACGACGAATTCCTGATGCTGCTGTTTGCCGCCAATCCGCTGGAGCTGGCCGAACGCGTCGATCAAGTGAAAAACGTTTTCGCCGAACCGTTCGCCATTGCTGGTCAAGAATGTTTTGTAAACGCTAGCATCGGCGTCTGCGACGTCTTTCTCCAGCACGACAACATCGGTCAAGCGCTGCGTCAGGCCGATCTCGCCCTGCTGTCCGCCAAGCATATGGGCAAAAACAAAACGATCCGCTACGACGCTTCCCAGGAAGGCCCGTCCTTCAACCGGATTCATATGGAAACCGAGCTGCGCAAGGCGATTTTCTCCGACCAGCTCATTTTGTATTACCAGCCGCGGCTGGAGCTGTCTTCAGGCAACATCATCTGTCTGGAGGCGCTGGTCCGCTGGAAGCACCCGATTCACGGCATCATCCCGCCCAACGATTTCATTCCGCTGGCCGAGGAAAGCGGCTTGATACTGCCCTTGGGCGAATGGGTGCTGCGCCGCGCCTGCCGGCAAAAGAAAGAATGGCTCGATGCCGGCATCATCGATTATCAGATTGCCGTCAACATCTCGCCAAGCCAATTCCAGCAGCACGACTTCGCCGACCAGATCATCAACATCATTGAAGAAGCCGGCGTCGCTCCGGACTGTATTGAGCTGGAAATCACCGAAAGCTCGATCATGCACAACATGGAGAACACCATCGCCATTCTGGACAAACTGTGCAAAAAAGGCGTATCGATCTCCATCGACGACTTCGGCATCGGCTATTCGTCGCTTAACTATCTCAAGCATTTCCCGATCCATTGTCTGAAAATCGACCGCTCCTTCGTCAAAAACATTCACAGCGACCAAAGCGACCTGGCGATTACGCACGCCATCATCAATCTGGGCCATTCGCTGAATCTGCAAGTCGTCGCTGAAGGCGTCGAAATGCAAAGCCAGCTGGAAATCCTCAAGGAAACGAAATGCCATACGATTCAAGGCTACCTGCTCAGCCCGCCGGTATCGGCGCCCGAGCTGGAGCTGCTCGTCAGCAGCATGCGCTTGACGCTCCACGAGGAGCCGTCCGCGCAAGCCGATATCAGCTAAGCCACGAACCTGCCGCCCCCCCCCCCTGGAGCCTCTTGGGACCGTTGACAAGCCCTTTGCCAACCAGCCTCCCATTTGCCGCCAGGGGGTTATTTGCATGCGTCGGATTAGCGTTTGTGGGCGCGTGCGTAGCGAATGATTTTCGCATAGACCCTTTTATTCTTGAGCTTGCGAAAAATATACGGATCCGGCGACGTGTTCACCTCAAGCACCCACGGATGAAGCCCCGGATCCAGCGCGACGTCAACGCCGATTTCCTTGACGCCGCCGTACTTGCGCTGCATCGCCTGCGCGACGCGAAGGCCCAGCCGCTCCAGCCGGCCGACATACCGCTTCCGGCGTTCGCCGCTCACATAAGGAGCCAGCAGCGCCTCGACCGGCTTCAGTATACCGCCGCTATGAAAGTTGGTGACGACCTTCTGCGGCGCAGCGACGCGGCCGATGATCCCGGTCGTCTCCCAATGACCCTGCGGCGATTGCTGCACCATCACGCGCAGGTCGAAGCGGCGGCCCTTATAGGTCAGCAGCTCGATCCCTTTTTGCACCAAATATTTGCGCTTGCCGGTCGTTGCCTCCAGCGATTCGTACAGCTCATCGAAGCTGGCAAAGCTGGATTCCACCGTCCCCTTGTGGTAGGCATAAGGCTTTTCCGTTTCATTTTCCCGCCACTCTACCCGCATCACCCCGTTGCCGAAGGTCCCGATATCCGGCTTCACGTAGACCATGCGATACTGCTCCAGCATCGCCTTGAGCGTGGTCGAGCTGAGCAGCCGGGTTGACGGAAGATGCGGCTTCACCGCTGAACTGGCCGCAATCGCCGCCGTTTTCGCCCATTTGCTGTGAATATATCTTTTCATCCTTCTCCGCCTTTCCTGCCTGTGCGCTTCCTCTCATTGTATGACGTGAAGAAAGGCGGCGATTGGGCATATGCCCCCTTCGCGCAGAAGCAGAGACGCCGGCTCGCGGAATCGTCGCTGGCACGCACGCAAAAAGGCTCCCGCACCTGATCTGTGCAAGAGCCTTAACCACCCGAAGAACGCCCGCTTACGGGGCGCTGGTCAGGAACTGGGCGTTCGGATTTTTTTCCATCGACGAGCGCAGCGCATATTCGCTTTCGAACAAGCCGACGTAATTGCCCTTCTTGTCCTTGACGAGCTGCGAGTTGATGCGGAATTTGCCGGGATCGATTTTCTCGTCGACAATCCAGCGGGCGAACTGGTAGTTCTGGCGCTGCAGAATAATATCCACGCCGTATTCCGCGCGCATCCGGTGCTCCAGCACCTCGAACTGCAGCTGGCCGACGACGCCGAGAATCATGTCCTCGAAGCCGATCGTCGTGAACACCTGAATCATGCCCTCTTCCGTCAACTGATCGATGCCCTTGAGGAATTGCTTTTGCTTGAGCGCATTTTTAATCGAGACCTTGCTGAACAGCTCCGGCGAGAACGTCGGCAGCTCGTCGAAGACGATCTCCTCGCCTTGGCTCAGCGAATCGCCGATGCGGAAGATGCCGGGATCGAACAAACCGATAATGTCGCCGGGAAACGCCTCGTCGACGATATCGCGATCCTGAGCCAGAAATTGCTGCGGCTGGGCCAGCTTGATATCCTTGCCTGCACGCACGTGCTTGACCGACATCCCGCGCTCGAACTTGCCGGATACGATGCGCAGGAAAGCAATTCGGTCGCGGTGCGCCGGGTTCATGTTCGCTTGAATTTTGAAGACGTAACCGGAGAATTTCTCCTTGGTCGGCTCGATTACGCCGGCGCTGCTGTTTCTCGGCTCCGGCTTTGGCGCCAGCTGCAGGAAGTTGTCGAGGAACGTCTGCACCCCGAAGTTGTTCACCGCGCTGCCGAAAAATACCGGCGTCAGCTCGCCCTTCATGACCTTCTCCATGTCAAAAGGATCGCCCGCCACGTCAAGCAATTCGATTTCCTGCGTCAGCTGCTGATACAGAAATTCGCCGGCAATTTCCTTGACCAGCGGATCCTCAACGCCGCTCACCTTGCGCACCTCGATCTGCTTGTGATCGTCGCCCTGGAACAGCTCCAGCTGCGTTTTGGCCCGGTCATAGACGCCGCAGAACTGCTTGCCCATGCCGATCGGCCAGTTCATCGGGTAAGAGCGGATGCCGAGCACTTCCTCCAGCTCCTCCAAGAGCTCAAACGGATCGCGGCCCTCGCGGTCGAGCTTGTTGATAAAAGTAAAAATCGGAATGCCGCGCATCCGGCATACCTGAAACAGCTTTTTCGTCTGCGCCTCGACGCCCTTGGCGACGTCGATCAGCATGACCGCGCTATCGGCAGCCGTCAGCGTGCGATACGTGTCTTCACTGAAGTCCTGGTGACCTGGCGTATCGAGAATGTTGACGCGATGGCCGTCATAATCGAATTGCAGCACGCTGGAGGTCACGGAAATTCCGCGCTGCTTCTCGATCTCCATCCAGTCGGACGTCGCATGCTTGCTCGCTTTACGGCCTTTAACCGTACCGGCCAGCCGGATCGCGCCGCCGAACAGCAGCAGCTTCTCGGTCAGCGTCGTTTTCCCCGCATCGGGGTGAGAGATGATCGCAAACGTGCGGCGCTTGGCGACTTCGCTCTCCAATACTTTGCTTAATGGCGTTGTCATCTGGTTAATTCCCTTCCTTTATCTTCAATCCTTAACTGCTGATCGATCCAAGCTTCCTGCTCGCAGCAAATGGCCCTGCACGAGCGGCAAGGCCACTAGACCCTGGCCGCAGGCAAAGCGGCAGCTTGCGCGCCTTACGCCTGCTTGAGCGGCACGGTCCACGAAGCGTCGTCCAGAAACGTCCGGCTCGTAAACTCGCGCCCCTTCACCACAACCCGGTTCTCAAACACCTGCACATAAAGCCCCTGCGACTTCTTCTTGGCTTCGGCTTGCTCCTGCCGGTTCAGCGGACGGCTGACCGAGGAATTGTGGAAAAAATGAAACGTCTCCTGCACATAATGCGGCGTCCCGTTGTCAAAATCCATATGACGATGACCGCAGAATACGAAAATATTGCTATAAGGCCGCAGCAGCGCGCGAAACTCCTTCGCCCGGATCAGCTGATGCGAGCCTCCGTCGCTGCCCATCGGCGGCAGCGGCTGGTGAATCATCACAAACAGCGGCCGTCCCGGCTTGTAGAGTGTCTCCAGACGTTCCTTGAGCCAAGCCATCTGCGCATCCGAATACCATGCGCCTTCGCCCACCTCCGGCATCTCCTGCACATAGGCTTCCTGCGAAAGCAGCAGAATCGAATGGTCATTGGCCGTATACTCGTTATACAACCGCTCGTAGCCCATGAAATTCTTGAATTGCTCGCGCGATAACGCGTCGGACTTGCCGTTCGGCTTGGCGCTTTGCTGCCAGGCGTTATTTTTGTTGATCCAGATCGTATAGTAATCGTGATTGCCCATATTGGCGTGAAAAGGCGGCAGCTGCTTGTATTCATCCAGCACCGCCCGCAGCTGATCGTAGTCGCGCTGCGTCCCCGTATCGGTCAAATCGCCCGTTGCCATAATCGCATCCACCGGACCGGCAAACGCTTGAATATCGTCAAGCGCCAGCCGCAGCTTGTCGGTCGTTTGCCGGTCAACGGGCGTCACATGCAAATCGCTTAATATAAAATACGAAAAAAGCGGCTCTCCGGTCACCGGGCGCGCCGATGCCTCCGGCTCGGGCGCAACGCCTGCGGACGGCGACGGAGCGGCCTGCGATACCGTCATCCGGTCGGTCAGCTTGATCAGCCAGCGGGTCAAGCCGAAGCTCAAGCCAATCAAGGCCGCGCCGACCAGCAGCAGCCAGCGTACAAAGGACCGTCTGGACATGCCCACCCCTCATTTCTATTAACTTTTGTGGCAAAAAAGCCAACGGGCCTAACGCCCGTTGGCTTGACGATTGCGCCTAATTGCCGATCAGAAACGCCCGTGCCGGAGCGGCTTCGATGCCGGTCAGCTTGAGCGGCGCAATGACCATGAAATACGTGCCGCCCGGCACGTCCTTCAGCCGCAGCCCTTCGACAATAATAATGCCGTTGCCCATTAATGTGCGATGCGTGCCATAGTTCGGCTGCGCTCGCTCGATGCCGAGACCGTCGGTGCCGACGCCCTTGACGCCCAGCTCGTGCAAATAGGCAGCTCCGCTTTCATTCAAGTACACAAATTCGAAGTCAAACTCCTCGGACAACGAATTGCGCGTTTTCAGCAAAATCCACTCGCCCTTTTGCAGCGCAAACGGCTCCAGATGCTCGCGGCCGATGCCCTCCTGCACATGCGTCAGATCAAGCACCCGCGCCGTCCCCACCAGATCGCTCAGCGGCAGCGTTTCAATCGTGGCGCCACCGTCGATCATGTGCAGCGGAGCGTCGACATGCGTACCCGTATGCGCGTCCAGCGTCACCTTGGATTCATAAGCCTTGGCGTTGGAGAAATTTTGCACGTTATGGAAAACCGGCTTTTTCTCCTCTTTATTTTTGTAAACCTGCATGCCTTCGTGAATCGTCATTGAAATATCGTAAATTTGAAAAATGACAAGCCCCTCCTATGTCAAAACCTTGGTCTTAGGCTCCGTCACCCAATCGACTTCGCCTTCGTTTTGCCCGTTGATCGGCCACCATTTAAAGCCGTCCTCCGCCAGCAGCGCCTGCGCCTTGTCCGGTCCCCAGGAGCCGGCCGGATACAGGTTCAAATCGGCGGCGCTTTCGCGCCAGGCTGCAGCGATCCGGTCGACGTATTGCCAAGCAAGCGCCACCTCGTCCCAGCGGGTGAAGTACGTCGAGTCGCCGCGCGCCGCGTCGTACAGCAGCCGCTCGTACGCCTCCGGCGTATTGATGCCGATTTGGCAGCTTTGGCAAAAGTCCATCGCAATCGGCACGATCACGCCTTCGGAGCCCGGCTGCTTGGCGTTCATTTTCAGATAAATGCCTTCCATCGGATTGACCCGGAACACGAGCAGGTTTGGTTCAAGCTGATGTTTTTTGGCTAAGTATACGTTATCGGGTATGTTCTTGAATTCGACGACGACTTCAGTCGTCTTCACCGGCAAGCGCTTGCCGGTCCGGATGTAGAACGGCACGCCCGCCCAGCGGAAATTGTCCACATAGACGCGAGCGGCAAAATACGTCTCCGTCTCGGACGACGGATTGACTGCATCTTCCTCGCGGTACGCACGCTGTGCCTTACCCTTGGCTTGACCGGCCGCGTATTGGCCGCGCACAACGTTCTTGCGCACCTCGTCGGCCGACTCGAACAGGCGCAGGGAACGGAGCACCTTCACCTTCTCGTCGCGGATATCCTCCGGATGCAAGCGGCTTGGCGGCTCCATCGCCATCATCATCAGCATTTGCAGCATATGATTTTGGCCCATGTCGCGCAGCGCGCCGGAATGATCGTAATAGCCGCCGCGCTCTTCGACGCCAACCGTTTCGCTGAGCGTAATCTGAATGTTGGCAATATATTTGTTATTCCACAGAGGTTCAAAGAAGGCGTTGGCAAAACGCACAAATTCGATATTCTGCACCATCTCTTTGCCCAGGTAATGGTCGATCCGGTAAATGTCCTTCTCCTCGAACACTTGACGGAGCTGGGCGTTCAACCGCTCGGCTGAAGGCAGATCGTAGCCGAACGGCTTCTCGATCACAAGGCGGTGCCAGCCCTTCGTCTCCAGCAGCCCGCCTTCGCGCAGGTTAGCCGAGACGCTGCCGAACAGCTCCGGCGCCAGCGCCAGGTAAAACAGCCGGTTGCCCCCGGTCTGGAACTGCTCGTCCAGCCGTTGCGTCAGCGTATTCAATTGATGAAAGCCATCCACGTTGTTAATGTCCAGCGACATATATTCAAAATGCTTCGTAAAGCTTGTCCATTCCGCTTCGTCCGTAATCGGATAGCGGGCGAACTCGCGGATCGAATGCTGAACGTCCTCACGGAACTGTTCGTTGGTGCGCGGACGGCGGGCGAGGCCGACAACGGCGAAGTTCTCGCCAAGTTTGCCCTCCCGGTATAAGCTGTAGAACGCCGGGAACAGCTTTCTTTTGGCCAGATCTCCCGTCGCTCCGAAAATATAAAATACGGCTCCACTCATCTATGCATCATTCTCTCTCTTATTGGTCTCGGTAAACGGTATTATGCTTAGCATACCTAAAATGCGTCAGGTATTCAACTTTCCACGCGTATTTTCTGGAGAAAATAGACGGATGTCTATACCGCACGCCTAGATCGCGAATAGGCTAATAGCAAATTCGCATTGGAAAGGTGTGACTGAATGATGCAACGCATTGATCCCGTTACAGAAGCATCCTGCCGGCCGCATTGCGGCAAGCCGGTCCTGATTTATTTGCATGAC
Source organism: Paenibacillus athensensis (assembly GCF_004514475.2). GTDB lineage: Bacteria > Bacillota > Bacilli > Paenibacillales > NBRC-103111 > Paenibacillus_AL > Paenibacillus_AL athensensis. The sequence continues at coordinate 256,419 of NZ_MYFO02000006.1, forward strand.
GGCACCGAGGTTTACGGCGTGCTCAGCCGCGTCGACAAAGACCGGCTCCATCTTGGCGACACGCCATTCGACACTGCCGGTACCGCCGCGCGCAAAGGGCGCGGTAAAGCGCGCGTGAGCAGCCGCGGCAAAAAGCCGAAGTCCCGCGTCAAGGCGCTGGAGCCGTCCGGCGAGCCGGAATCCGGTGCGCCGAGATTCGGCTGGAGCAGCGGTTCCGGCTACGGCGGGGCGCTGACACTGGAGCTGGCATCGGTTGGCGCGTTGTTTCTGCTCGCGTAGCCTGGCGGCTCCACAGCTTGGCGGGTGCAGCCTCCGGGCTTCACCGGCGCGGATTTCCGCTCCACCGGCGGCTGGGGGCTTCGCTCACGCGGATCGCGGATTCGCTGGCGCAGCCCTCGGCCGGCACTCTGACGGCGCAGCTGCCAGCTTCGCTCATGCAGTGCGCGGCTTCGCTGGTGTAGATCTGCTTCACCGGCACGGCGGGCAGCTCTGTCGGCGCAGCTGGCTGCCAAGCCACAGCCTCTCAGGGCCGTTGCCACCCGCCGTCCAGCTTGCGCTAGCGCAGCGCCTTGTTCAGCAAATAGCAGGATATTTGCGGCAGCTGCTGCTCCACCCGATAACCGTGCTTGGCATAGAAGCCAAAGGCCTTTTCGTTGCTGAAATCAACGAACAGCTTGACATGGCGGCAGCCTCTGGCCCGCCCGTGCGCCTCGGCCGCGTGAAGCAACTGGCCGCCCCAGCCGCGTCCCTGTGCGCCGGGATCAACGGCCAGCATGTCAATGAACAAATCGCCTTGCCGGCGCAAGGTCGAGATAAAGCCAAAAGCGCGCCGGCCCCCTTTGGCCGTAACGAACGTAACGCCGCGGTCCAGCCGTTTGCGGATCTGTCGCGGCGTCGCGTCCGACGGCTGGAACGTAGACGAAAATGGCGCGATTTGCTCGATAACCAGACGGTGTATCGTGGCATCATCCAGTGAAGCGACTCTTTTGCGTATCATGGGGCAACGCCTCCTTTTGCAGAAGCTATGCTCCTATCCTATGTAAATGGCGTTGACGGCGCTTCCGCCAGCGGCCCGGCTTTCCGGCAGATTGGAAGGTTTGGGCGCCAACATCGCTTACATATAGCACCGCTAACACCGCATCTTTGAAAAAAGTTTGGCGTTGGCGCCGTTTTGCAGCAAAAAGCTGTCAAGCGCCAATTTACCCCAATCCCCGGGGGTGGTATAGTGAAGGTAGAGGGAAAATAAGGAACCGGACGAGAGGTGAATGATGATGATTTCCGCCAGCCCGATTTATATGACCAACATGTATCGCGCCAACGGCGATTTTTACCGCGTAAGCGCCGCCCGGGCCGCCTCGCCCGTCAAGCCGCTTGTCTCGCGCCAGCCGCTGAACCTGCCGTTTGAACGGCTCGCCTACAAGCAGCTTGCGCAAACGGCAGCTAGCGGCGTAGCGAGCCTCGTCCAGACGGCGCAAAACGCCCGGCAGGCCGCTCAGGCGTTTCTCAGCGGCGGAGGCGCCGCGCTGATTGACCGACGTGCCGTCGTGTCGACCAAGCCGGGCTCCGTCAGCGGCGAAGCCAAATCCGGCGCGGCGCTCAAAAGCTACCGCGTTCAGGTCAGCGCCGTCGCCACCGCGCAGCGCAATGCGGGCCTGTCCGTCAGCCGCGCCGCAGCAAGCCCCGTTCAGCAAGGCTGGAACGAGCTGGAGCTGCAGCAGGACGGCGAAGCGACCCGCTTGCGCTTTTACACCGGCTCCGGCGAAACGGCCGAGCAGACGCTCGGCAAGCTGCGCAGCGCGATCAATCGCGCCGGCGCGGACGTGCAGGCTGCAATGGTCGATGACGGCGGCGGACAATCTCACCTGCAGCTCACTTCGCGCCGCACGGGCCAACAAGCCGCGTTTACCCTGCGGGACATTGCCGGCAACGCCGTCAAAGCGCTGGGCCTGAACCGGACGGAAACAGCGGCGCAGAACGCCGTTTACCGGGTCGACGGCGGGCCCGAGACCATCTCCCAGTCGAATGACATCGAGCTGGAGAATGGCGCCGTCACGCTGCATCTGCACGCCGCGGACGACGAAGAAGTAACGCTGACGGCGCAAGCAGACAGCGATGCGATGCTCAAGCCGCTGAAGCAGCTGGTCGACAGCTACAATCGCTTCCGCCGCGAGCTGGAGCAAGCGCCGGATATGTTGAACCGTTCCCTGCTGCAAAGCTTGGAACGGGCGGCCCGCCCGTCAACGCTCAGCCAACTGGGCGTGACGGAGCTGGAAGACGGTTCGCTCGAGCTGGACGAAGCCGCCTTCAAGCAGCAGGTCGCCGATCATTACGGCAACGTGCGGCAAAGCTTGGGCGGCGTCAGCGGACTCGCGGCCAGTCTCAACGCCAGCTTCGGCAAGCTGGCGCACCAGCCCGCCGAAGCGCTGCTGCGCTTTGACGGGTCGCCATTGCAAACCTACAGTCAATACCGCGCCAAACTGCAAGCATATTTGCCGGTCCCGCTAAGCGGACTATTGCTCGATCAATCCATGTAAAAAGCGAAGGAGCTTGAAAGCGGACGGCGTCAGCCGCCTCGGCGATCAAGCTCCTTTGCGTTCATGCGATTATTCGACGGGAAGCAACCCTTGCAGCGGCACGCGTCGGCAGCCCTTTGCAGACTAGCCGCGTCAGTAGCCGTCGCCCCCATCCAACGCCATTCAGCACCCATCCAGACGGGTCTGACAGGCCGCCGTACGGCCGGCACCGCGCTCCGGGAGTCGCGCGCGGTGCGGAAAGAGCGCCAGTCAACCCTGCTGCCGCTGCTCCCCGGCCACTCCGTCAGCGCACGGACCTGACCGACCACAAGCCATCACCTCGCAAGCACCGCCTGACACCACGCGCGATGGCGTCAAAACGCCGCCGTGCCGCAGCCGTCAAAACTGCAAGCTCAAATAGCTGAGCGTGCCCAGGTCATAGCTGCGGTGCAGCACCTGCGCCGGCTCCTCGCCCCCGCCGCTGCCGAATGCCAGCAGCAGCGGAACGAAATGCTCAGCCCGCGGCACGGCCTGCCGTCCGTAAGGGGCAGCTTGCTCGTAATCGAACAACGCCGGCAGATCGGGCTTTTGCAGCTGCTCGACGAGCCAATCGTCGAATTGCACAGCCCAGGGCTCGGGCTCTTTTTGCCCCCAATGCAAAGCTCGCAGATTATGCACGGTCGCTCCGCTGCCGAGCACCAGAATATCGTCAACGCCCAGCCCTTGTAGCGCCTGCCCGATCCGGTATTGCTCGGACGCCGGTAAATGCGGATGGACCGATATTTGCACAACGGGGACATCCGCTTGCGGGAACAATCGCGACAGCAACGTCCACGAGCCGTGGTCAAGGCCGCGCGAACCGTCCGTCCGCACCGTAATTCCAGCTTGCCGGAAGCGCTCTGTCACCGTATCGGCTACCTTCGACGAGCCCCGCGCCGGATAAACGACTTGATACAGCTCGTCGGGAAAACCACCGAAATCATAAATGGTCTCATAGACATCATCGTGCGCGGAAACCGTCAGCACAGCGCTCTCCCAATGAGCGGTAAATACGACCACGGCCTTAGGAGCCAGCTTCTTGCCCAACTCGGCCAAAAACGCCGTATACGGCGAATCCTCAATCGCCAGCATCGGCGATCCATGCGACAAAAATAACGGTCTGATCATGCTGCATTCCTCCTTGATTAAAGGCCCGACTGCAAGCAGCCTCATTTAACTTACTTTATGTAAGTTAGTTTATTATAATAATTAAATTTCGTCAAGTAACCAGAAATTAAAAACAGCCGCGCCGCAAACCTTCCGGTTCCCGGCGCAGCCGTATCGCTGTCTAGCTGCTGCAAACGCAGCTTAGAATATTTTTTTGCCCAGAACATGATCCAGCGGCACGAATCCGATTACCCGGCTGTCCATGCTGTTATTGCGATTATCGCCCATAACGAAGATGTGATCCGCCGGCACCGTCCACGTTTTGTCGTTTTCCGGCGACTCGTTCATTTGTTCATAGATATAAGGTTCATCGAGCATTTGACCGTTGCGGTACATGTGATGCTCCTTGAGCTCCAGTGTATCGCCCGGCTTGCCAATGACGCGTTTGATCCAGATATGCTTGTCGTCGGAACGGGTAAACAAGCTGAGCAGCGGGCTTTCCGTCAAATCGTCCTTGAATGTGCGTTGCATCGTCACCCGGCTGTCGATAATGACAATATCGCCGTAATTCGGCTCGTAAGAAAACGTGTGCGACAGTTTGGAAACGTATACCTTTTGCGTATCGTGCAAGGTGGGGTCCATCGAATGCCCGGACACCTTGGTGGACTGAAAGACGAATACCCCCAGAAACACGACAAGCACAAATGAAATCGCAATCGAGCCGATCCAGCTCCAAATTTGCTTGACTACCTTCATTACTTCCTCTCCCCTTCCATTCTATTCAGCCAGTCCGTGCTTGAAGGCGTAAATCGCCGCTTGCGTGCGGTCCTCTACGCCCAGCTTGGCCAATACGTTCGTAACGTGGAACTTGACCGTTTTGATACCTATAAATAGATCGTCCGCGACCTCCTGATTGGACTTGCCGGTCGCAATCAGCCGCAGCACCTCCATCTCGCGTTCGGTCAGCTCCTCATGCGGCGCGCTGGCCGGCTTCGGCTGGCGGAAGCGGTTCATGATCTTGGACGCTACCTGCGATTCCAGAATCGACTGTCCCTTGGCCGCGGCGCGAATCGCTTGGGCGATTTCCGAAGCGCGCGACGTTTTCAGCAGGTAGCTGAACGCCCCTGCCTCCAGCACCGGATACATTTTTTCGTCGTCGAGAAAGCTTGTCAGCACAATCACCTTACAATCGGGATACAGCTGCAGCAGCTTGCGCGTCGTTTCAATGCCGTCCATGCCCTCCATCACCAGATCCATCAGCACGACGTCGGGACGGTATTCCTGAGCCAGCCGGATGCCGTCATGGCCATTGCTCGCTTCGCCAACCACCTCGATCCCGTCTTCGGTGCCGAGCACGGCGGCCAGCCCGATCCGAACCATCTCGTGATCGTCAACGAGCAGCACCTTAATATTCGTGTCCATCCGCTTCTCCTCCATCCACTAAAATCGGAACGCGCACCTCAATCCGGGTCCCCCGCTCCGGCGCGGTCACAATATGCAGCGAGCCGCCAATTTCATTGACCCGCTCCTTCATCGACACAATGCCGTAAGAGGTATGCTTTTTCTCGTCAAGCTCGAACCCGACGCCGTTGTCGCGAATCCCCAGACGGATGCCGTCAGGCCGGCGCACCAGCCGCACCTCCAGCTTCGTCGCTTTGGAGTGGCGAAGCGCATTGGACAACGCCTCCTGCACGATACGGAACAAATGATCCTCGATCCCCTTGGCCAGCCGGATTTCGTCATCCATATCCCAGGCAATGTCCATCGGCACCTTGGCCGACAGCTCCTTGAGCAGCTCGACCAGACCCTCGGACAGCCGCTTGCCCTCCAGATGCACCGGGCGCAAATGAAGCAGCAGCGCCCTCATCTCGGACTGCGCCACAGACGCCATTTCCTCGATCAAATAAATCTGCCGCTGCGCCTTCTCAAAATCCTTATCCAGCGTGCGGCCAACCGCCGTCGCCGTCATCGAAATCGCAAACAGCTGCTGGCTAACCGCATCGTGCAGCTCGCGGGCAAGCCGCTGGCGCTCTTCAATGACGGCCGAGAAACGGGCTTTTTCGGCCAGCTCGGCATTGTCGTTGGACAGCCGCTGCAAGGAAGTGACCTGTTCCTCCCATTTTTTGGTGATGCGGGCCAGTTGCTCCCCGAGTCGACCGATTTCATCTTCGCCCAAATCAATGCCAGTGCGGGAGAAATTCCCTTTTTCCAATAATACCATGCTTTCCATCAAAGGCTCCAGCCGACGCTTGATCCGGATGCTCGACCAGTAGCCGTACGCCAGACCAATGCCCACCGTAATCGCAATGAGCATCAGACTTGTCTGCACGCCCTGCTGCCAGCTGCGGAAAGAAACAATCAGTTGATTCGAATTGAGAAAATAAATGATGACGCCAAAAATGACCAGGCTGAGGAAGATCGACTCGCCCATGCTGCGCCATATCATGTTCGTCAAGCCGCGCCTATTGCCGTCCAATGTGCGAAGTCCCTCCCGTCGCCCGATCGTTGCCGCTTGCGCAGCCGAGTTGGTGATTACACAATTTTAATCGTTACATTGCCTACAAGAAAGGAGATGATCAGTTTGACCTGATGGTCGGTGGCGTTCGCATTCGGCGTCTGCCACTCCAGCTTGTTCATCACCCCGGTTTCGCGCTCATGCGCCGCGTCGATTTGCCCGAAGACCACCGAAGCGCTAACCGTAACGCCGATGTCCTCCGGCACCTTGATGTCGACATCGCCGACAATGCCCTGAAGGACGAGCGTCGTTTCCCGCTGCTCCAGAATGGCCAGCGACAAGTCGATGTTCGTCTCGCCCGCGACATGCCAGATGCTCGTGCTCCGCAAAATCCAGGGCTCCTTGCCCCAACGGATGCTATCGATAAATTTGTGCTTTTGCAGGAACGAATCGTCGTTGTTCACGCGTTTGGAACGCACCAGATACAAGCCGAACCCGATCAGCAGCACAGCCAGCACAACCGACATATGATTGCCGAGCAAAATCAGGCCGCCAATGCCAATCAGCACAAACGCCCGACGCGTTTCGCCATGCGCCCGCCAGCGATGAATGCCCAACAGAACGAGAAACGCCGCCAGCAAAGGAAAAAGCCCGATCGTGTGCTCCAGCAGCAAAAAAAGACCCGCGCCGATCAGAACAAGCGCCGTATTGCGGTTACGGTTTCCCGGTTTCGTCTCTTCCTCCATGCTTCGCACCTCCTCTGGCTGCCGCGTTATCCCGAAATTTCGCGAAACGTAACCGTGTAATGAAGCAAAAGCCATAGCGGCATCATTCTCGCCCTATGGCTTTCATCCTAATCTAGCATACCATATTAAGCGTCCGGCTTCCAAGCTGTAATTGCAGGCTGTAAAAAGCCCTCCATTCCGCAGCTTCGCGCCCGCGTCCGGCACATCTGCAGCCGCGCTGGCGCGTGCTGCTGCGCGCGGCGCGGGCCGATAACCGGCGCAGCGCCTTAGCGCTCGCGGCCCGGACCGTTGCCGCTTCCGCTGCCGTAGCCCGTGCGCTCCCACTCGCGGCGGAGCTTGCCGTGCGCAGCGTGCAGCTCGTGCCGCAGCTGCTCGGCGGCTTCCTTGAGCGTCTCGCCGGAGACGCGGCCCGCCTCCTGCAGCGCCTGCCCGACCTCGCGGCCAAGCACCTTGCCGGCCTCGCCCAGCTCGCGCAGTCCCTCGCGCATGCCCGCCCCCGTCAGCGGCCGCTCGCCGCTCTGCGCAGCGCCCTGCACGCCGGCTTCGCCTGCAGCCGCTCCCGGCTCCGCCGCCGCGCGAGCCTGCGCCAGCCGTTCTGCCAGCTCCAGCACCTCGTGCTGGCTGTGCGCGTATTGCTCGCGGTACAGCTCCGCCGCGGCTTCCTCGCGCTGCTTCTCTTGCAGCGCCAGCCGGGCCAGCGACTCTTCGCCGGCGCGCATCGCCAGCTCGGCCTGCTCGCCGCGCAGCGTTGCCATCTCTTCGGCGCTGACAGCGTGCTGCCGCAGCTCGATCGCCTTGCGCACCGCCTCTTCATAGCGCCGCTCCAGCCCGTCAACCGCCGCTTGCGACGGCGCGATGCGCTCGACGGCATCGTTCCAGACGGCTTCCGTCATTTTACACACTCTCGTAAATACGTTCATGTTCTCCACACCCCGCCGTCAATTTGTCTTACCCGTGATACGTATGCGAACGCTGCTGCTTGAGAATCGATACCCCGTATGCGATCATCGCAACGGCAATCAGAATGCCGATCAACCCGGACAGCTTGATCGCCAGGATCAGCCCGCCGAAGCCAAAGAGGACCCAGCCGATTTTTCTCCCGTTGCGGATGCCCAGATAGCCGAAGCCGATCAACGCAAGCGGCACGAGAATCCCCATCACATGCAAATGCAACCCCAATTGGTTTAATCCGATAACGACGCCCATTGCGATCAGCAGCAGGGCCAATCCGCTTTTTCCATTCACTGCCATGTTTTGCTCCACCCTTCCGGTTGCTCTTGATAGTTTTAGTGTAGCTCATCCGGCGCCGACTCAAAACGGACCCGCGACTGTTTTGCTCCTAGACCTAAGTCTAGGGCAGCTCCCCGACCTTCCACATTTTGGTCGTTGAGCGCATCCGGCGACGATGGTAAACTAATTGCAGCCGAGTCCGGTACACTTTTTCCAAGTGCTGGTACGGGGGACGATTTACTTGGGGTGAATACTTGCCGCGTTGCGCGCGCAAGCTAGGGAGAACCTTCTTCCCGAACCCGTCAACTAACCTCGGAGGCTCAAGAAGGAGGAACCCAATTGAATACATGGATGCGCAGAGGGCTCTCCGGCCTGCTTGTGTCGTGCTCTGTAATGGCCGCCGGGTGGCTTGCTCCGCCTGCGGCGCACGCCGCCGAAGCTCAAGCCGTCAAGGTCCAGGTGAACGATCAACTGATCGCGTTCCCGGACGCCCAGCCCTTTCTCGATCAAAATCAAAGCACGCAGGTGCCGGTCCGCTTCGTCACTGAACGTCTCGGATATAAGCTGGATTGGAGCAAGGTTGGCGAGCAGGTGCAAGTGACGCTGCAGAATACGCGTCATACGATTGTTTTGACCTCGGGCAGATCGACCGCGATGATCGACAATGAACCCGTAACGATGACCACTACCGCCGAATTCAAAAACGGCCGCGTTTTCGTGCCGCTGCGCTTTATTTCTGAAGCCGCCGACGTGCAGGTCCATTGGGAATCGGCCAGCCGATTGGCGCTCGTCAGCAGCGACGGCAAACAGCATGCGCCGGACTACGAATTATTTGAAGCAACGGCTTATTCCGCCGACCCGGCCGAAAACGGCGGGTATTCGGCTTACGATTACATGGGCAATCCGCTTGCGTTGGGCACCGTAGCCGTGGACCCCAATGTGATCCCGCTGGGCAGCAAGCTATATATTGAAGGCTACAATTTCGCCGGACTGCCGGCAGGCGGCATGTACGCCTACGCTACCGATATCGGGGGCGCCGTAAAGGGCAATCATCTTGATATTTACGTGCCCGGAACAGCAGCCAGTCTTAGGGCGTTTGGCATTCAAAAAGTAAAGGTGTACCGCATCAGCGAATAGCGTGTAACGGACGACGGCCCGACAGGGCCGTTTTTGCGTGGGAGCAAAAAAGGCTACCCAGTAATCTCTGGATAACCTGATCATACAAAAGAGCCGACAATGGCTCTCTTAATTATCGCGCAGTAAACATGGATGCAACATGCCGTTGCGTTTCCGCCGTCCCCAGCTTGCCAATCAGCGCATACGCCGCTTTCAGGGAAGCGTCGTAGCCGTCGTTGGATTCATCGTGATGGTAAGCAATGCCCAACGCAGGCGCTACCTGCACAGCGGTCGCCTGATCCCATTCCCCCAGCTCCTTGAACAGCTCCTCCAGCTGGTCGCGCTCCTCCGGCGTCGCTTCGATCTCCAATTCATAAGACGCGTCTCCCTGATTTTCCAAAATCGTGCGCGATTGCACGGAGACATAGTAGTGTTTTTTGTCCATGACGCACCTCTCCTTCGCAAAACCTCAATAATGTCGATAAGCAAAATAGCCGATTACGAGCACGGCAGCCACAGCAATCGACAGGTACGCCCAAATGCCCGGATTGAGAAAAAAACGATGCCGGTAAGTAGCGGCAGCCATGCTGTCGTCCCGCTGGCGATGCTGCTGCTTGCTCGCCAATACGAACGAAGCCGCCAATCCGGCCAAAACGATCAACGCTCCCACGATAAACAAATAGTTCATCGGCGTGCACTCCTTTATGCGTCATCTGTTGGCTATTAATATCCGCCGGGGAAAAGGTTCTTATTCATGCGGCAATGCCAAGCGACAAAACGATGAAAATCAATTGGCAATGCGGTTGTACGCAAACAAGCATACCCTAAAGGGTATGCTTGTTTGTTTGTCAGTTTGCCGATCTTCCTTCCGCTTTCCGGCTCAGCCGTTAACCAGCTTGGCGGCCAGCACCGGCTTGCCGCGCGGCTTTGCTCCGTTGGCGTCAGGCTCCAGCGTAATGGCAATCTGATCGTAATCCTTGAGCTCCATCGTATAATAAAGCCCGCCCGTGCCGTTATGGGTCAGGAACGTCCCGGCATTGACGACATCTTCGCCTTTGATCAGCCACACCTGATACGCCTCGCTGCCCTGCAGCTCCGGCAGCTTTTCGGCCTGGACCAGCAAATGCGCGCCCTTGGCGTCAATCACAATCGTTGCCAGCCCTTGGGCAACAATATCCGCAGCCGTTCCGCTAAGCGTGACGGCATGGTTGATTTGTACCCCGACGCTCGGGCTATCGTTCAAGGCAAGCTCCGAGCGCAGCTGATCCAGCTGTCCGCGCAAATCGAACGAATACCAGCCGAGCAACAGCACAGCAGCGGTCAAGCCGCCGTATATCCACGGCTTCAAGCGGTCGCGCGGCTTCGTCCGACGCCCTGCTCGCCGCGCCAGCGTATCCGCGGCTTCCAGCTGGGCCTGGCTCCCGCCATGCGCAACGCGCTGCTGCGAACGCGGCGACGGCGACGGCGGATCAGCCATCTGCTGCACATTCAATTGCTGTGCGTCGGACAGCTGCAGGCCCATCTGCTGCGCATTGGCTTGCTGCGCATTGGCCCGTTGCAGCTCCGACTGCTGCGCATTCGACTGCTGCGGCCCCTGCGGCGACGCCTCAAGCTCGCGCTCCGGCTTGCGCTCATCCGGCCGCAACTCCGCAATCCGCTCCGTCATGGACGCAGGCGTCACGCCGCTCGTCCCAGCCGCCTTGGCTGCAGTCGCACGCTCATCCTGGGTCGGCTTGGACAAGATCGGCGTCTTTAGCAGCGCTGCCCATTCCCGCTCCGTCACGCCAGGCTCAAGGCCCGCTTCCGTCAGCTCGTCCGGATCGGCTGAAGCCGCCTGCTCCGTCGCGTCTGCCTGGTCCGCCGACTGCAGCGGATGGACCGGCTCGGCCGGACCGGCTGCCTGTGCAGGCTGCGCCTTCGCGCCGCGCACCACGTCCGCTGCCCGCGTCAAATCCTCGAAGCGCTGTTCGCTGCTGGCCGATGCGCCCAGCACGCTGCCCAGCACCCGCGCCTGCATGCCTTCCGGCACAGCGACCGGCTCCGCCGCAAACGGCAGCAGCCCGATGACAGCCAGCAGCTCATCCAATCCTTCCCGACAAGCCGGGCATGCCTCAAGATGACGTTCGAATGCTTGCCGTTCTTCTTCGTCAAGACCGCCCAACGCGTACATCTCCAAATCATCACACCTATGTACAGGTTCATTCATCGCTGCAACTCCTCCTTTCCCGTTCCTGTCAGCCGCTGTCTCAATTGCTTCATGGCCAGCCGCACCCTGCTCTTGACGGTCCCGAGCGGAATCGCTTGGGAATCCGACACCTCCTGCTGCGTATAGCCCTGAAAATAAATCATTTCCACAACCATCTGCTGCTCATCGCTTAGCGTATGCAACGCCTCGCGCACCTGTGCGCCCAGCCATTCAGCCTCAACGACTTCCTCCGTCGTCCGGCCCGTATCGGGAATGCGGTTCAGCTGCTCCTGTTCCGCCGTTTGCTTCATAATCCGCGACTGCTTCTTGCGCAAAAGATCAATGGAAATATTGCGAGTCAACGTAAACATCCAGCTTGTCAGCTTGCCAAAGCCGCCATCGTAGCGCTCCGCGACATGCCAGATGCGCAGGAACAGCTCCTGCACCGCCTCCTCGGCCATCATCGGGTCCTGCACGATCCGGTAGGCAAACGCGTAGATCGGCTTTTCATATTTTTCATATAAAAATCGCAAAGCCTCCGCATCCTTGCCGACAATTCGCTGCATCAGCTCCTGATCGGTTATTGAAGCATTCATCGGGGGATCTCCTTTCCGAAGTATCCCTCCTATTATATACTTCGCAAAATCAGTTGTATTGGATGACGGGAAATTTTTTTTACTCCCTGGTGATCCGCCGCTGCAACCTGCCCGTTATACATAACGAGATCATCAAACTCTTCCCGACAAAGGAGCGAACTCATGAAACGTTTATCGCAAAAATGGATTATCGCACTGCTCGCCTTGACCCTCTTGCTGCCGACCCTCGTCAGCGCCCATACGATTGGCGTACAAAGCAGCGCCTCCGACCTGCGCAGCACGCTGGAGCGACTGCTCGGCGAGCACGGCCTGCTAGCCGTTATCGCGATGCAAAAAGGCATCGACAACGCCCCTGACTTTAAGGACGCCGCCGCTGCGCTGACTCAAAACGGTGACGACCTCTCCGCTGCCGTCGGCTCGGTGTACGGCGAGGATGCCGGCAAAGCGTTTAACGGACTGTGGACGACGCACATCGGCTTTTTCGTCGATTATGTCACAGCTACCGCCAAGCATGATGAAGCCGGACGTCAAGCAGCACTTGACAAGCTGGAGGCCTACGGCCCCGAATTCGGCGCTTTCCTGCACGGCGCCAATCCGAATTTGCCGGAAGACGCCATCGCTGCCGGCTTGAAGGAGCACGTCGGCCAGCTGATCGGCGCCTTTGACAGCTACGTGAACAAAGACTATCCGACCGCTTATGCCAAGACGCGCGAGGCCTATGCGCATATGGTTCATTTCGGGCAAGTGCTGGCCGATGCCATTGTAATGCAATTCCCCGACAAATTTTCGCAGCAAGGCTCCAGCATGGCCGCGGCTGACCTGCGCTCAGCAGTCGACCGGCTGCTCGGGGAACACGGACTTCTTGCCGTATTAGCCATGCAAAAAGGGATTGATGGCGCTGCTGACTTCAACGACGCCGCTGCGGCATTGGCAGCCAACACCGACGATTTGACCGCCGCGATCGCTTCCGTGTACGGGAACGATGCCGGCACCGCGTTTAAAGGCTTGTGGAACGCGCATATCGGCTTTTTTGTCGACGTAGTTACAGCTACCGCAGCCAAGGACGAAATGAAGCGCAAAGCAGCGCTCGACAAGCTGGACGGCTACGGCACGGATTTCGGCGGCTTTCTCGAAGGAGCCAACCCCGAGCATTTCAAGATGGCAGACATTGCCGCTGCGCTCAAGCCGCATGTCGCCCAACTGATCGGCGCCTTTGACAGCTACGTAAACAAAGACTATCCGGCCGCGTATTCCAGCATCCGCGAAGCTTATACCCACATGTTCCATACGGGCGATTATTTGTCGGCTGGCATCGTCGCTCAATTCCAAAGCAAGTTTCACGATGCCGCTGCCCAGCCGATGACCAAGCTGTGGCTGCAAATCGGCAGCAGCTCCTTGAAGGTGAACGACCAGACAACCATGATGGATACCGCACCGTTTATTTGGGAAGGCAACGCATATGTGCCGCTGCGCTTCCTGAGCGAAGCAATCGGCGCGACTGTGACGTGGGAGCAAGCGACCCAATCCGTCGAAGTGCAATCCGGCAGCGATACGCTGAAATTCCGCATCGGTCAAAGCGACGTGGACGTCAACGGCATGAAGCAAGCGATTGGCATGAACGTCGTGCTGAAGGACGGACGCACACAGGTGCCGCTGCGCTTTATCGCCGAGCTGCTTGGCTGGAACGTGCAATGGAATGACAGCGACTGGTCGATTATGCTGACCAAGCACATGATGCCGGCAGCTGCGCATTCCCATTAATGGACGCAGCGCCGGACATCCGGCCGCGCTTAACTCCGTGGCGCCGATCTGGCGCTACGCAAAAAGGTGAAGCTTGGGCTTTCGCATCGAATGCGGAGCTTGCTTCACCTTTTTTTATAGCAAAATCCGGGAATTCGCTTTGCCCTCATCGCGCCAGCGGGAACATCATCTCCACCTGCGTCCCTGTACCGGGAACGCTCGTAAACCGGATTGTTCCCTTCATCGCCTCAATCAGCCGGAACGTGACCATCAAGCCGAGCCCCGTGCCCGTCTCTTTCATGGAATAATACGGGCTGCCCAGCCGCTTCAATTGCTCCGGCGTCATCCCTTTGCCGGTATCGGTGACCAGCACAATCGCCTGATCCTTGCGCTCGGCGATTTCGATTTCCACGGTGCCCCCGCCTTCAATCGCTTCGACCGCATTTTTCATCACATTCATCAGCACCTGCTGGAGCTTGTATTTGTCGGAGTTCAGCAGCGGATTGCCGCTTAATCGCACTTGCAGCTCTACGCCGTGCATGACGGCATAAGCCTGAATCAAGTCGGTCGTCGTGCGCACGATTTCCACCAGCGACAGCTCGCTGATATGCTCCAATTGCGGCTTGGCAAAGCTCAAGTAATCGCTGATAATCTTTTCGGCCCGGTCCAGCTCGGCAATGGCCGTTGTAATGAATTCCTTGTTTTTATCGACCAGCGTTTCACGGGTCAGCTGCAAAAAGCCACGCACCACCGTAAGCGGGTTGCGAATTTCATGCGCCACGGAAGCGGCCAGCTCGCTCATGACCATCAGCTTTTCCGATTGGGCCAGCTCCTGCCGCATTTTGAACGTCTCGGCAATATTTTCGATCAACAGCCCAGCTACCAGCATCGTCACCACATACAATGCGGCAATGATCAGAACCGACGAAATGCCGTGTTGAAAAAATAAAGTCTCGTGCTTCACCCGCGAGTATATATACAGATGGGAAAGTGTCACGCAAAACGAAAATAACCCGCAAGCGACAAGCATCGGTACGCGCACCCACGGCTGCCATTGGATGAAGCGCGGACGCAGCAGCGATAAATACAACGTGTTCAAAAGCACCGGAAAATAAACCAGGAACAACGCGTCGCCGCCCTGGGCAATCCGGTACAGCAGCATCATCACCGTTGCCAGCAGACCGGCGCGGCGGCTGCCATACAAAAAGGTCAGGATCAGCGGCACCCAGCGCAGGTCCCATCGGAAGCCGTCAAACGAAATCGGCAGCGTTACGCAAAAGACGGCGCAAATGCCGCCGATGATTCCGAACAGCCAATCCTTGTTCCAGCCGGATTTGCCCATCAGCATGAACTGGCACGCCATAATGGATACAAGGATTGCCAGCACCTGCAAAAATAAGTCTTTCACCATTCTTGATGTCCCCTTTATGTATGAAAAGTCAATCAGGGCAGGCGTCCAATCATCGGTTACCCTCGGCACATATGTTATATCAGAACAGCAGGCAGGGGATACGAACCCAAGCGTTCCAGCAGTCCGGGAGCCATGAATCCGGACCACGCGACAGTCCGTTCCGCAAGCCTGCTGGTCGGCATTAACCTTGAAACTAATTATATGATCGATACGGGAGGGATTTGCATGTCTTATGCAGCCGGATGCGCACCTGTAGGTGGATTGTGGACAACAACAGGTACTATTTTAGTGCTTTATGTCCTGCTTGTCATCATTCTTCGTACTTTCTATTAAGAAACCGGAAAGAGCGGCGCTCTTTGGAGCCGCTTGAGACCACGCCAGCCGGCCTTTGCTCCCATGCGGACAAAGGCCGGTTCGTTTATTATTGGGCCTGAGCGGACAAGTCGCCTTGTCTGCTTGGCGCGAGCGGCAGCCAACTGGCCTGCTGCCAACAAAAATGACCTCTGTCTCCACTGTGTGTGGAGCTGAGGTCATGGCGGGCATGCGTCGTTGGCGACGTGGTCCGTTGGCTGATTGGTTTGGTTGGTGGTGCAGGTTCGTGGTGGGCGTAGCTTCGCTGGTGAGCGCACACAAACTGGTAAGCGTAGCTTTGCAGGTGAGTGCAGCTTCAAGACTGGTGAGTGCACACAAACTGGTAAGTGTAGCTTTGCTGGTGAGTGCAGCTTCAAGACTGGTGAGTGCACACAAACTCGTAAGCGTAGCTGCGCTGGTAAGAGCAGCTCCAAGACTGGTGAGTGCACACAAGCTCGTAAGCGTAGCTGCGCTGGTAAGAGCAGCTCCAAGACTGGTGAGCGCACACAAACTGGTAAGCGTAGCTTCGCTGCTGAGAGCAGCTTCGCCGGTGGCAGCAGGCTCGTCGGCACCGTGCGCGATTCCCGGAGCACGGCTGGCTGTACGTGGGCCGGCATCCGTAGTAGGGGCAGCTTCGCTCTTGGCCGCAGCTTTGCACATGCATGGAGCTTCGCTGGCCGCAGTCCTGCGGGAGCCATTAAGGCATTCGCAGCGGATACGCTTGTACCCGTTGGCCCCGGGTAAATCCGCTTCCCCCGGCAGGCAGCACAATCAAGCAATCCGCATCCTTGATCGTGACCATGAGACTGGATTTGTCCATACCCGCCGGGCGGACACGCAGACAGCCGTTCTCTTCACCGATCATTCCCCTTACGTAACGGGGATACGCCGAGCCCTTCGGATAATCCGCGTCCAGCAGCGCGGTGAACGGGCGGGGCACTGGAGCCTTATTGCCGAGCATCGCGCGAAGCACCGGAGCCGCAAACAGCTCAAAGCCAACAAACGCAGCGCCCGGATTGCCGGACAAAGCCAGCAGCAGCTTGCCGTTCAGCTCGGCTGCGCTCGTCGGACTGCCAGGCCGCAACGCGACCTTATTAAACAGCAGCCGACCGCTCCACCGGGCGAACAGCTCAACCAGCACATCGCGGTCGCCCACAGAGACGCCTCCGGTCGTCAGCACCAGATCGGCATCGCCGACGGCCCGCAGGATCGCCCGCTCCACCTGTGCGGCGTCGTCGGACAACGCCGGCATAATCACGGGCTCGCCGCCCGCCTCCAGCACCTGTGCCGCCAGCATGTAGCTGTTGCTGTTGCGGATGCGGCCCGGCCGCAGCGGCTCGTCGACGTTCAGCAGCTCCGCGCCGGTGGCAAAAATCGCCACGCGCGGCTTGCGCAGCACGCGCGCCTCATGATGGCCGAACGCCGCGAGCAGCGCCGCCTCGCCCGGCCCAATGCGCGCGCCCGCGTCAAGCAGCCGCTCGCCCGCGGCCATCTCGCCCGCAACGGGCGTCAGATTGCTGCCGGCCGGCAGCATCTTGCGGATGCCCACCACCACGCCGACAGCGGCGCGCTCCGGGGCATCCGTCATCTCCAGCATGACGACGGTGTCCGCGCCTTCCGGCACGGCCGCTCCCGTCATGATGCGAGCCGCCGCGCCGGGCGTCAGCCTGCGGCGCGGCACGTCGCCGGCGGCGATAACTTCGCCGACGCGCAGCCGGGCCGGACGCTCGGGCGTTGCGCCGGCAATATCGGCGGCGCGCACGGCATAGCCGTCGACGCCGGAGCGGCGAAAATGCGGCACGTCGCAAGCCGCATCCAAAGGCGCGGCCAGGCGGCGGCCGAGCGCCAACGCGAGCGGCAGCGTCTCTGCCGTCATGCAGCGGGCGTAAGACAGCAGCAGCTCGCGGGCAGCAGCAACGCCCAGCGCTTGGCGGCCAAAGCGCAGCGCCAGCCCGGAAGAAGAATCCCGCAGCGGCATGGACATCGCGATCAGCCCCCGATCTGCGACATCCGCCGCTCGGTCGGCGTATGCGACATCGCAGCGTTAACGAGCGCCTGCGCCATTTCGTGGCTTTCCGGCTTCATCCCGAGCGCCCGAAAAAACAACGCCTCCACCGCAGCGTCATCGCCAAGCAGCGGGCGGACGTTAAATTCATCCGACCAGTACAAGCACGGCTTGATATTGCCGTCGGCCGTCAGCCGCAGCCGGTTGCACGTCTGGCAAAAATGATCGCTCACCGGATGAATCAGCCCGAACGAGCCCGCCGCCCCGGCGATCCGGTAGCTTTGCGCCGGTCCGTTTCCGTACACCGCTTCAGTCGGCTCCGCCGACCACCCCCGCGCCGCGCAGCGTTCCAGCACAGCGGACAGCGGTACATATTTGCTTTTCCAACCCTCGTCCTGATGGCCGATCGGCATATATTCGATAAAACGCACCTGCACGGCGCGTTCCCGCGTCATTTGCAAAAAATCGTCAATCTCGTCGTCGTTAATTCCCTTCATCAGCACCACATTCAGCTTGATCGGCGCAAGACCAACCCGATAAGCCGCCTCGATGCTCTCCAGCACCCGGCGAATGTCGCCGCCACGCGTAATCAGCGCAAAACGGTCGGCGCGCAGCGAATCCAGACTGATGTTGACCCGGGTCAATCCGGCTGCCCGCAGCTTTTCGGCTTTGCCGGCAAAATAAATCCCATTGGTCGTCAGCGCAATATCCTCAATACCCGGAATGGCCGACAGGCGCGCAACGAGCTGCTCCAGCTGCTTACGGACAAGCGGTTCGCCTCCCGTCAGCCGCAGCTTGCGGACTCCAAGGCCGGCGACAATCCGCACCACCTCGGCAATTTCGTCAAACGTCAGCAGCCGCTCGTCGGGCTCAAACTCCATCCCCTCTTCGGGCATACAATACACGCAACGTAAATTACAACGATCCGTCACGGAAATACGCAAATAATCGTGCATCCGTCCAAAACGGTCCATCAGCAAGCGCGGCATAAGAGTCACCTTCTCCCTACGTCCATTATGGCATATTTCCTGACAAAAATATAGAATAAAATCGTATTACGATCAAAAATGAGTAACTTTAATGCGTTATATGTCACGAAACATAACATGATAATCCGGTATTATCAAAAAAACCGCGGCACGCCAACCTTTCCACAAGTCACCTTGCTTCCGTTGCTCGCGTGTGGTCGCTCGATATGGGCAGCTATCACCCTGTACGCCGCGCGTGTTGGCCCGATACGTTCCCCGCACGGTCCCGCTCGCTGCTGCTTCACCGCCGAGCTTTCCCCGCATCGGTCCGCTCCTTCGCTGCGCTCACCGTCAGCTTTCGCCGCATCGGTCCGCTCCATCGCTGCTGCTTCACCGCCGAGCTTTCCCCGCATCGGTCCGCTCCTTCGCTGCGCTCACCGTCAGCTTTCGCCGCGTCGGTCCGCTCCGCCCCCCGCGCTCAGCGCGCCTCCCCGCCGAACACATCCTCCGGCGTGTTCCAGTTCGTCGCGAAGCCGGGGCCGATGCCCTGCTCACGCAGCCATTCCTCCTCCGCCCACACATAGCGGAGGCGCTCCAGCAGCGCCATCATCCGGCGCTCGCCTGCTCCCAGCAGCGCCGCCGCCTCGGCTGCTGCCGGCTCCGCTGCATACACCCCATGCAGCGGATGTATGCGGCCGCCAAGGCGCGGCACCGCTGCTTCGACGCCAGCGTCGAAGCAGCGGGCAGCGAGCGCAGCGGCGGCCGGAGCTGACACGTGCGGCATGTCGCAGCCGACGACCCAAATCAGCCCCGCCCCGGCTTCGGCGGCGGCAGCGTGCAGGCCGGCCAGCGGGCCGGCCCCGGGCCAGGCGTCGGGGATGCAGCGCACCGACGCCCCCATCCCGCCGCCGTCCGCGGTCGGCGGCCACAACTGCAGCGCCGGCTGAAGCGTCTCGGGAGCGTTCGTCACGACGAACACCTCCGCACACAGCCGACTCATCTCCCGCAGTTGGCGCAGCAGCAGCGGCTCCCCGCCGAAGGGCAGCAGCGCCTTCGGCCGGCCCCCCATCCGGCGGCCCGCTCCGCCGGCCAGAATCGCCCCGCGAATCACAGTGGCAGTTCCTCCAGCCGTTTCACGAACGATTCGCGCCAGCTTGCGGACAAGGCCGCTACCCCTACAATCCGCTCTATCCCTTCGCGGTCTCCCTTGTCCGTGTACTTGATCCGGTTGGCAAAAGCCACCGTAACGCCGCCCGCATCCCGCTCCAGCAAACGCAGCTCAGGACGCGCCGGCAGGACGCCTTCCTCCAGCACCCGAAAGTAGTAGCCCGTGAATCCGCTATCCTGCACGCGCTGCACCAGATCGGCGACACCGTAGCGCGCCGCCAATTTGAAGCAGGGCTGACGCGGCTGCGATACCTGAACAACCGCTTCGCCGAGCCGAAAAATATCGCCTATGCAGACTTCCGTCTCAAGTAAACCGCGCACCGTCACATTTTCGCCAAACGCCCCGTGTCCGAGCTTGCGCTCCAGCAGCTGCTCCCAGTAGCCGTAATGCTCCTGGCAATATACGCAAAGCGCCTTGTCCTCGCCGCCGTGATGGACCCGATCAGCCTGACCGTCCCCTTCCAGCTGCGTCTTGGACAAATACAAAGAGGAGCTGACCGGAGTTTTTACAATCCCCGTGACCAGCTCTTTGCTCTGATACAACATCGCATGCGGCATTCCTGTGTTGATCGCTGCAACCTCCACACCCATTCCCCCGCCTTCAAGCTGTTTCGTATTGCTTTAACTATACCAAAAGCAGCTTTGAAAGTCAGCGGCAGCCGCGCACTCTGCCCGACGCACTTCACTTGGAAGCCGATACCTCAGCCCGCACTCGGCCCACGCTCACCCGCGCTTGACCCACGCGTCGTTATCGTAGCCGCGCACCTCCCAATAACCGATGTGCTCTTCCTCAATCAATTCGATGCCCTGCAGCCATTTGACCGATTTGTACGCGTACATTTTCGGTACCACGAGCCGGACCGGACCACCGAGCTTTTGTGGGATCGGCTTGCCGTCCATCAGCACGGCGACCATCACGTCGTCCAGCGCCGCTTGCTCCAGCGACAACGCATCGGTATATACCTGATCACCGGAATAAAATTTCACGTACTTCGCTTTGGACTGCACGCCCGCTTCGGCCAAAAGCTGCTTGAGCGGAATGCCTTCCCAGGTCAGCTGATACACCGACCAGCCGGTGATGCAATGAAAATCGCTGACCTGCACCGTCCGCTTCATTTGCAAAAACTGCTCCCAGCTCCACGCCATCGGCCGGTCCACCAGCCCGGCAATAGCAAATTTCCACGAATCCGAGGAAAAAGCGGGAATCTCCGTTACCGTGTATACACGAAATCTTCCTTTTGCGCCGCCGCCGACAACAGCGGCCGATTCCGGCAACGGCTCGGGAGCCGGCAGCATATGGTTGCCGTCGGGCACAGCGGACTCCGTTGGGGTGTCCAGACTCTCCGTACTAAAAGCGCCAATTCCCTTTAGCCAGCGATAAAAAGCCGGGCCCACGCCAAGCAGCAGCACCAAGCCGGCCACAAGCCGCAAAAAAGACGCCCTTGTAATGGATGAACACTTCAAGGCAGCAATCACTGCATTGGCCGCCGAACGCTCTGTATCGCCCGAATCGGTTGCAGAAGCTGACGCATCTGGCACCGGCAAGGCAACACGGCTGTCAATCTCGTTCTCCTTGCCGATCTGTTCGGCTCTTGCCGCCGCCCCCTGCTCGGCATTCACAGCAGCCCGCGCTGCTGCGGCTGCAGCGGCCTGCTCCTCGCGTTGGCGGCGCTTCAGCCAGCGACTGCGGGAAATGGAGTGGTACAACGCATACGGAATGCCGATCCAGGTTAACAGATCGTGAATCAGCAACGCCGTATTGTTCCACATCGACGGCAAGTTGCGATACTGCCACAGCACCAGCCCGGAAAGGCTCCAGCCCAGCAGCAGCCCCAAAACCAGCAGCAAATTGCCGCGCTGTCCGCTTCGCCCGCGAAGCTGCTTCCAGTGCTTGCGCAGCAGCGGCGCATACAGAACAAGCAGGACAATCGAGATCAGTCCGAAACCGATATGCAGCTGCTTGAGCGTCACGCGAAAAGCGCCCAGTTCCCCGCGAATCGCACCGATGCTGAGCACGACACCGCTTATAGCCAGCACAACCACCACCCACGCGTTCCAGGTGTGCAGGCTGTTTAACCTTTTGCCCAGCGTTTGCTTGAACCACCCTTTTTTCGCTTCCATCTCATCGCTCCTTTGCCCTGATCTCCGCAACCGTCCTGCCGCAGCTCCTCCAGCGCAGACCGGGCAGCTTCTACGTTCTCTCTACTTAGCGTAACGCAAAAATATTAAAAAAGGCTTACAAAAGACAAATTTTTTTCCCGCTCTCTCCGGAACGACTTCTCCATACGCAGTCAAAGCCGAAGCTGCTTCCGCCTCAGCGGACCGCTACCGGCCTTGACTGCTTAGATGTAAAACGGCCATGCTTCCCTCGCCGCATATATGTCGATTACAAGCACACCCTTGCTGACCCGGCGATCTGCCGCTGGTCCTGCCCTCGCCCTCGCACTCGCACTCGCACTTGCACTCGCACCTGTCGTGGACTTCCGCTATAAATGCGGCTTATAAGATGCCTATTCCACTTACATACCGCCGAGCAGGTACATGTCCACGAACGCTTTGCTTACATAGGTTTTATCGTGCATGATCATCGGCGCGTAGTCAAGCTCAACCGACTTGCCGTCAATCGTCGCCATGTTGCTGCCAATCATGATCATCAGCAGGCGTCCTTTGCCGTTCATCATGCCGTCTTTCATGCTGTCGTCACCCATCATGCCGCCATCCTTCATGCCGTCACCCATGCCCTCATCACCCATCATCCCTCCATCCTTCATGCCGTCGCCCATCATGCCGTCGCCCATGCCCATCCCCATGCCAAGCGTCACCGAGCGGTTTTGACCGTTCCAGCTCACCTTAAAGCCCAGCGATTCGGCCACCTGCCGCAGCGGCACAAGCTCCATGCCGTTTTGCATCATAACGTCGACTTTACTGTAATCGTACTTAGGCATCATATCCTGCGCACTGGCCGCCCCTGTAAGTGTCAACGCTCCCGCCAGCACCGCCACCGCTGTCATTGTTCCTAACCAACCCATCTGCTTTTTCGTTTTCATCGTCAATTCCTCCTCAGTTTTGTTTTCGTTCCACGCCTATAAAGATAACGAAGCAAAATTAAGAAAGACTAACGCAAAGCTTACGAAACCCTTACAACTGTCTGACAAAAATAAAATCGCGTCTCGCCCGGGCCTGCTAGCCGCCGTAAGGCCGGCACCGTTCTCCAGAGTCGCGCGTTGTGCCGAACGGTCTCCACAAGCGACGACGATACGAAAAAAGCCTGCGCTTTCCCGCACAGGCTCAGTCTCACCTCTATAATCATCCCCGCTACACTTGCACTTGCTCATGCACTTGCTCATGCATTTGCTCATGCATCTGCTCTTGCACTGTTCTTACAGCGTTCTCGCATCGTTCTCGCATCGTTCTCGCATCGTTCTCGCACTGCATTTGCACCGCTCTCGCATGACACCTGCTCGGCTCCCGCACAGCTCCTGCACCCGCGCACGCAAGCGCCCCAGCCTTGCAGTCGGACAAGCGCTTTTACGTCCCGGTGTTCAGTTTATCCGTCCCTGACCAGGCAGGCACGGTAAACCAGAAGCAGCTGCCGGCTCCCAACCGGCTGCGCACGCCGATTTGTCCGCCGTGCAGCTCGACAATCGACTTGGCAATAGCCAGCCCCAGCCCGGCCCCGCCACTTTCCCGATTGCGCGACGGATCAGCGCGGTAAAAGCGCTCGAACACCCGCTCCTGATCCTCTGCCCCGAGCCCGGGCCCCCGGTCTTCAACCGACAGACGCACGAAACCGTCCGGCAGCAGCTCAGCCGCAATGGTTACGCTGCTTCCGACAGGAGCGTAACGGATCGCATTTTGCAGCAAATTGCTGAATACGCGCTTGATCTCATCCGGCACAATCGCCACGGGCGGCAACACCTCCGGTACTTGCATATCGATCTGCAAGTCCTTGTCCTCCAATTGAATCGCCAGGCTTTGAAGGCCGTCCAGCAGCAATCGGTCGACATCATAACGCTCCTGCTCGACCGGACCGCTGCCCGCTTCAAGCTGCGACAGCCGAAACAGCTCCTCAATCAAACCGTTCAGTCGTCCGGTTTCCAGCCGGATTGTCCGCAAGTAACGCTCGAAAACCGCTTTATCCTCAATAACGTCATCCTCCAGCGCCTCAACAAATGCCAGAATCGACGCCATCGGCGTGCGCAAATCGTGCGACACGTTAGCCACCAGCTCCCGGCGGGCCGCTTCACCGGCCTTGAGTTGCTCGAAGCTGGTTTTCAGCCTAGCCGTCATCGCATTGAATTGGCCAGCCAGCATCTGGAATTCGGCCGGTCCGGCAAGCGGGACCGAGCCGCCAAAATGGCCTCTGGCGATATGCGCCGTCTCGGCTGCAATCGCTTCAATCGAACGCTCCAGCGGGCGCGTGAGCAGCCTGTGAACCAGCAGCGACGCCAGCGCGGCAACCAGCGTCACGCTACCAAGCAGCGCGGTCTGCTTCCAGCTTAGCAGCATGTAACGGTAGCTGATCAACAACGCCAGCAAAATGATGCCCGTGCTTACTGCACCGGCCGTCAGCAAATAGACGCGCAGCTTCATGACAGGTCCCTGCCTTCGAATTTGTAGCCGATTCCCCATACCGTCTTGATGTAGCGCGGCTGTGAAGGGTTCGGTTCAATTTTTTCACGTAAACGCCGGATGTGCACGGTGACAGTCGTCGTGTCGCCGTAATAATCGGTGTCCCAGACATGGTTAAGTAGCTGATTTCGCGAAAAGACCTGCTCGGGATGGGCTGCCAGAAGCTGCAGCAGCTCGAACTCCTTCACCGTCAGCTCCACCTCGCGTCCCTGCGCTTCCACCGTACGGCGCAGCGTATGGATAATCAGCCCCGGGTAAGCAAGCTCGGCAGCGCCGCCCCCGCCCGGCTGCTCCGGGCGCACCGTCCGCTGCTGACGGCGCAAGATCGCTTTGACCCTCAGCACCAGCTCGCGCGGACTGAACGGTTTGGTCAAATAATCGTCAGCCCCCATCGTCAGCCCCATGACGCGGTCCGTCTCCTCTCCCCGCGCCGTCAGCATCACAATCGGCACATCCTGCTCATTGCGAATTTCCTCGCACACCTGCCAGCCGCTTTTGCCCGGCATCATCAGGTCCAGCACGATCAAATCGGGCGTATGCTGCCGCCACAGCTGCAGCGCGTCTGCGCCGTTCGACGCCGACACTACCCGATAACCTTCGCGCTCCAGATAACGGGTGCATACATCGATCATATTCACTTCATCGTCAACCACCATGATGACTGCGCTCATCGCCGTTCCTCCCGTTCGCTGCATCTGGCCTTATTATATCGCAATTGCTTGGCCAATGGCTTACAGAACTCTTACAACTGCACGTTTCTTACAGCGCTCGATAACAACGCCCGTTTACGCCTCCGCGACAAGTTAACCATCGATTTTTTCGCCGGAAACCCGGCCCTGACCGCAGCGGATTTACGCACAAGCCTGCATACAAAAAGCGCCGAAGCCATAAGCTCCAGCGCTGCTATTTCTTCCGATCGCTTCCCCGCCTCGCCGCCATTCAGCCCCCGAGACGGATTTTGCGGTATGTATCGATAAAGCTGAGCACGTCCACACGCTTGCCGCGTTTTTTTGCTACGCGCGCCATTGATACCAAGGTTTTCCAAAATTCATCAAGCACCGGCGACTCCTCGTCGGCCACACGGTTGTCCGAACGCAAATTCGATTTATACGAGCCGGTTTCATCCGCGATGATATACTGGATTTGACGTTTTTTCCACTCTTCTCCCGAAACATAACCTACTCCGATTTCCCGCATTTTTTTGCGTACGGATGTGACGGGTCTGGATAGCTCTCTGGCGATGACCACTGGCGGGCATTCGCTGGATAACGCGATAAGTTTGTCCAATTCTTGCGTGGACCAAGGCTTTTTCGTCATACCGATCAACTCCATTCATCCATTGAGTTACGTCCTTGACATATTTCGAGCTTATCAGACAATTGTTAGAGAAGTATGAGTTAACCATAATGTTTTTCGCGTTACGCGACCGGATTACTAGATATATCGGAATTTTTATAGGACTTGTTTCGTAGTAAAAAGAGGAAATCAAGAGGCATATTTCCTACATATGAGCCAATACTACACATATGTCTGAACAGGTATAGGAGATTGGCATGATATTGTTAGGGGTGCTTGCAGCGTTCGGCGCGGCTGCCTTCAGCAGTATATTCGCCTTGCGCCGCAGCTTGTTGCTTTTGGAAATTTTTGCGTATGCAGGATGCATGCTGACGGCGGCCCGACAAAGCTTGCTGGTGCTGCTGATTACGCCGGGACTGATCGCGCCGGACGAAAGCTGGCCCGGGTTTCTGAGCGGGCTGCTGATTGATTACGTGCTGCTGCCGGTCGCTTTTTTATGGATATTGGCAGGATTGTGGCATCCGCAAGCAACAACCGCAAGCCGATCTTGGCTGGTTGGCGGCTGGTCCGCGTGGTATGCGCTGCTTTATTGGCTGGCCCTCAGCGGAGGCATCATCCGGCTGCACGCTCCTTTCGTGATTGGGGTGCTGGCGTTGCGCTGCATCGGCATCCTCAGCGCTGCATGGCTGTTTGCCGTATGGTTCCGTCACCTGCTGTACAAGGAGGGGAAGCTGCTGTAATGCTACTCGCCAGCCGACATTTTGACTTGAATGAATGGTTTCTGATCGGAGTCACTTTGCTGGAAATCGCGTTGTTCCTTGCGCTGCGCAAACGTTTTTCCCTGCTGATCAAGGTCATCGTATTGGGCTTTAATTTTTTTCTGTCGCAAGCCGTTGACTTTGTGATCGCCGTCAAGCCGCTGGATCTTTACGATGTGAATGACGGACCGGAATACGAATGGCTCGATTTAATGCTCTACGTGCTGACATATCCGCTTGAGGCCTATTTGGTGATGGTCGTATACGATCGCTTGCAGCCTAAGGGCTGGAGCAAAATGGGGTTCATTTGGGGAATGGCGTTTATGACGCTGGGCTTCGAGGGCATTGCGGTCTGGTTTGACGTCTACACGTATAAAGGCTGGAACTTGTACGAGTCGCTGTTCGTATATGCCGGCGTCTACGGGCTGAACGTCGCATTGTTTGATTTTGTGCGTTCGCCGCGCTCCAGCGGCCGGATCGCTGCCGGACGCATGCGACGCGCGGATTGAATCGTTCGCTGCACGGGTACTACATAGGATAGGGAGCGATTATTTGCGGACGGCTTGGAAAAGGAGTCCGCAATCGTGTAGGATATGGTGTAGGATGAAAAAAGAGCGTGCTATACGCAACGCAAAGGAGGAGAACCTGATGAACGATCACAGGGATACGGGGACGACAACTGAATCTATGTTTGTCGAGGATCGCGGGCAAGGGCTGCCCGTCTTGCTGCTGCACGGCTTCCCGCTCGATCATCGGATGTGGACATATCAAACGGAGCTGCTGGCGCAGCAATACCGGGTGATCGTTCCCGATTTGCCCGGCATGGGCCGCTCAGGCGTCCCCGGCGAGCTGATGAGCATGGAGCGCTACGCCGACGACGTGCTGGCGCTGCTCGACCGGCTCGGCGTACAGCGCGCTGTGCTCGGCGGCTTCTCGATGGGCGGCTATCTGGCCTTCGCCCTGCTGCGCAAGGCGCCGGAACGCTTCGTCGGCCTGCTGCTCGCTAACACGCGAGCGGAAGCCGACGCCGCTGCCGGGCGCAAAGGCCGCATGCAGATGGCCGCTGCGCTGTACGAGCACGGCGCAGCGGCGGCGCGCGACGCCATGCTGCCCAAGCTGCTGGCGGAATCGACGCGCCGCGAGCGGCCCGAGCTGGCCGAGGAGCTTGCGGGCATCATGGGCGGCATGCCGGCCGAAGGGCTCGTGCAGGCCAGCCTGGCGATGGCGTTCCGTCGCGAAGCGGTCAGCCTGCTCGGTGAGCTGACGCTGCCGACGCTGGTTGTCGCCGGCGAGCATGACGCCATCGCTCCGCCGGACGAGATGCGCGCAATGGCCGAGCGCATCCGCGGGGCGGCGTTTCACGTCGTCGCCGGAGCGGCGCACCTTGCGCCGCTGGAACAGCCGGAGGCGTTCAACCGGCTGCTCGCGCCGTTTGTCGCCGGCATCGCTGCAACGGTCAGTTCGCCGTAAGGCAGCCGAGCACCATCACGGCTGCGCCGATGGCCAGCGCTTCGTCGCCGAGCTCGCCTCTGCTGAACACGACCTGATAGGTCGGATAATAATAGGCTTTGCGAATCGCCACCTGCGTCGCTGTCTGGAAAAACAGCTCGCTGCCGGCAATCAGCGGCCCGCCGAGAATCACTTTTTCCGGGTGCAGCATATTCAATAGATTGGCCAAGCCGATGCCAAAATACGTCGCGGCCTCCGTCACGATCTCCACAACCAGGGGATCGTTTTTTTTGAGCGCTTCCAGCAGGTGTACGTACCTCAGCTCCTCGGGATCGTCCACATAGTGACGCAGTGCCGTCGAGCGCCCCCTTTTCAGCGCCGAACGCGCCGCCTGCTCGACCGCATAGATGGAGGCGTACGATTCCAGCGCCCCGTAGTTGCCGCCGGGATCGCGATGCCGGGCACCGTCGGTCTGAATAATCATTTGCCCGATCGAGCCCTCCATATCCACCGCGCCGTAAATCAGCTTGCCCTCGGATACCATCGCCGAGCGCAGGCCAATCCCCGCGTGAATGTACAGCAGGTGGCGGAAGCTTTGCACCCGCTGCATCCACGATTCGCCGAGCAAGGCCGTATTGGCCCCATTGTCGAGCAATACCGGCAGCTCCAGCAGCTCTGACAAGCGGCGGCAAATGTCGACATGACTCCACCCCGGCGCAGAAAAATATAACGGCTCCAGAATAAGGCCCGCGGCACGATCGAGCGGTCCCACCGCACCGATGCCCAGCCCCAGCACCTTCGCCCGGTTCAGACCCTGCTCGTCCAGCATCCGCAGCGCCTCGGCGGCAATCAGCGCAATCAGCGCATCCGGCGTCATCTCCGGCGTCATCGGCCAACTGCGGGCAGCCAGGCGATTCAAGCCGACGTCGACAAGCACCAGCCGCGAAAGCGTCCGCGAGATTTCCACCCCGAACGCATAGCCGTAAGCCGGATTGATTTCATACAAAATGGGGCGGCGGCCTCCAGTCGACATGCCGAAGCCGCTCTCCCTGATCAAGCCCTGCCCGCTCAGCTCCTCCAGCGTGCGCGTCAGCGTACTGACGGTGGTGCCGGCAGCGTCGAGCAAATCCGTTTTGGCCACCGTTCCCTGACGGCGAATCAGCTCGTAGATCTCTTTGGCCTTGCGATTGGCAATGCGTTCGGTAATGGGATGAACATTCAACACGGGTAGCCTCCAGCCGGATTTCTTTCCCACCTGTTTCGCCGCCGTGGCTGCAAATTCCTTCAAAGCACACCGCTTTTCTTGGCAATCATCAGCGAATAGCCGAGGTAATGGCCGTAGCGCTCCATCAAATCCTCGTATTGGTGCGTCATTTGCCAGATTTCCGGGTCCCATAAGGCATTCTGATCGCTGAGCTGCACCGGATCGGGATGCTCCACTGCATCCTCCCACATGCTTTGCGGAAATGGCCGCATTGGAGAAAAAGCGATGCTCGCGAAGCCCGCCGCCGACCAGACCCGCTCCCAAGCCGTCACGCCCAGCAGCTGGCGCACATCGTAATAACTCACCAGCTCCCGGTACGCTTCTTCCGGCGGCTCCAGCTGCAGCAGCACCTCGCGATCATACAGCTGCCCCCCGGGAGCCAACACCCGGAAGTATTCGGCAGCAGCCCGCTCCGCTTCCGTGAAATTCGTCACCGACTCCACTAACACCACATCAAAGCTTTCGGGGGCAAAAGGCAGCATGCACGCATCGCCTTCCACAAACGCGACCTGCACGCCGGCCGCTTGCGCGCGGATGCGCCCCTTGGCAATCATCTCGGGCCGAATGTCCAGCGCGGTAACCTGAAACCCCCGCTGCGCCAGCAGGCAGGCCGTGCGCCCCGTTCCGCAGCCGACCTCCAGCACGCGCGCTCCGGCCGGCAGGGGAAACTGCTCCAGCTGCTGCAGCGTCTCCTTAAAGCCTCCCGGATGAGCGTTGCCAATGCCCAGCTTCGCCAGCATATCCAAGTATTTGATAGGACATACACCTCCGTTTCTTGTCATTCCGTCCTTTCCTACGATATGCAGGCAAGCGCCTCAAAAGCCGGGCGTTCGCCCGCCAACCGGCAAAAGGGGCCATCGCCTAATCTAAGCCGCTGCCGGGACATATACCCAAACACATTACCGTCTTCGCCATAGGATAGTACTATCTTACGCTCGCCAAAACGACGTAAGAGACGCAGAAAAAGGAGGGAAACATCCATGTCGATTGCTGCAGGTGCAGGCTTTACTTCCGCTTCCGCCATTCTCGTGCTGTTCATTCTGCTTGTTATCATCAGCACCGTGTACGGCTGGGGCTGGTAATCCGTTTCGCGGGCGCGCGGCGCGACATCCGGTCCGCAGCGTGACCGCTCCTACGAACGACAAAAAAGAGCTGACGGACATCAACGTCCCATCAGCTCCTTTTTGGTTATGTCGGCGGGACAAGCCCGCAGCTGGTTTTTTTCGGTCGATGCGCGTACGACGTCCGAACGCGATCGTCCCAACACGTCAGGTCTGACAGCCGCCATACAGCCTGTTTACGGTTACGGCTGAACATGCGACAGCAAAAAAAACAGCGCCGACGAATAATCAATCGCATATTCATTCGTCGAGAACGACTCCACGTCGTCGGCGTACACCTTGGCCGGCGGCAACGGGACCGCTGCGTTTTTCATCAGTGTATTGACCACGGCGTCGCCGCCGTCGCGATTGGGTCCGCCTACGAGCACACCGGGCACATACGTGCCTGTGCTCGCCATGATCCGGCTGTGCGGGTGCAGCGGAGGCACTGCGCCTGCGCCGGTCACGAAGCTGCGGCCCAAAGCGTTGGCGCCGAGCAAATAGTGCAGCTGGCTCGCCGCCGCTTCCTCCAGCGCAGCGTCGGGCTGCAGCGCGGCGGCCATCAGCAGCGCCTGCGCCTTTGCGGCGA
Organism: Paenibacillus athensensis; assembly: GCF_004514475.2. Lineage (GTDB taxonomy): Bacteria > Bacillota > Bacilli > Paenibacillales > NBRC-103111 > Paenibacillus_AL > Paenibacillus_AL athensensis. The sequence goes on from NZ_MYFO02000006.1 coordinate 287,136, forward strand.
GGGCTCGGTTCGAGCCCCAGCCGTATTCATCCGCGCGCAACGCCGCGCGGTAGCCATCCTGCTGCACCGTGTGCAGCAGCTGCTGCCCGAAAGCGCCAATCGCCGCTTTCGCCTGCTCCCGCAGCCCGGCCTCCGCCTGCGGGCTGTTGGCGAGCGCCCACTGCCCCCACAGCATCGTGTTCATCCACGATGCATCCTGGGGCGTGGCGCCCGCCAGCTTCGCGAAGCTGCTCTGCAACTGCTTCGCGTAATCCGCTGCGCCCGTCGTGCGCAGCAGCTCCGCTGTAGCCCAGAATCGCTCCTCTTGATCCGTATCCTTCCGATACGGACCCGAGCCTTGATCCTGTCCCTCAGCGAGCTGGAACTGCGGCTCCGGGTGCGCCAGCAAATACTGCTGCGCCAGCTTCGCATGGGCCAGCAGCTCAGCGGCGTACGCCGCGTTGAACGGCTGGTATACCCGCGCCGCCAGCGCCGTCACGCCGGCAAATTGCCCGGTTCCGTAGGTCGACAGCCCGAATACGTAGCGGTCGCTCACGTCTTCCTCCGGCTTTACGTACCCGGGCCACTGGCGGCCCGCCACCTTCAGATAGACGGCCCCGTCCGGGCGCTGCATCTTGAGCAGCCAATCCAGCTCGACTTTGGCTTCCTGCAGCACATCCGGCAAGCTGCCCGCCCAGCCCGACGCAACCAGCGCCTCCGGTATCCGCCACTGCCCCGCCGCGAATTTATCGGGATTCCACTCGTAAGCGAGCAGCAGATTGGCTGTACTCACCGCAGCCGTCGGCGTATATTTGCCATAATCCCCGGCATCGTACCAGCCGCCGCTTACATCCAACTGGCTATCCTGCGGATGAAATTCATCGCCAGTGAACATATAAGCCGCCTGATCCTGCACATGGCCCGCCGCATGCGCCAATCCGCTGACGGGGTCGTCCATCGCTGCCCCCGCCCGATGCAGCGTGAAGGAACGTCCGTTATCCGTCCACAGCTTGCGGTACACATCGGCGCCGATTGCAAACGGATGCGACGAGCCGCCGCTGTTCGCCTTGATCACATACGTGCCCGGCTGCGTCCATTTGCTGAAATCGGCCGTCCGTACCCGATCACCGGAAGCGTTGTCCTCGGCCGACTTGCTCAGCTTGCCCTTGAGCACCGTCTTGCCCGTGGCCTGATCGACCAGCCGAAAACCGTCCTCGGCCAGCTCGCCGCTGACCACGGCCAGCTTAGCGGCATTTGGCAAATAGCCCACTTGATCGACCTTTACCTGACTGCCCGCAGGCGGCTCCGGCAACGGTTCGCCGGACGATCCTTCACAGCCGCCAAGCGCAGCGAGCGCCAGCGCCAACACACTCATCGTCATCCATCTGCTTGTTCCCGGCATTCCTCATCCCCGCTCTCTATGCAAAAGAGTTGGAACCCGCGGGCTCCAACTCTTTATGCTGTTCAGACTGGCTTATTTTTTCAGGAAAGCATCCAGTTGTGTTTGTTTTTCTTTGATGATTTGATCCATGCCGGCAGCTTTCATTTTGTCTTTGTACTTCGCCAGTGTTGCTTCTGGATCTACGGAACCAGTGTCCAGAGCGGCGTCGTATTCTTTTTCAACGTTTACAGCTGCTGCAACTTGCGTTTTAACCGGCTCGGAGTTGAACGTGAAGCCCAGGCCCGGCGATTTTTTGCCGCTTTTGTTGAACTCTTTGTATTTCTCCCATTTTTGTGGGTCTTCTGTGTCGAACAGGTAGTTCAGGAATTGGTTACCGAACATCCAAGCTGCGCCAGGGGAGTAGTTTTTGCCTGCTTCTGTCGACTTGATGATGTTGTCGGAAACTTTCGTGTAGTGCGTGCCTTCGATACCGAAGTTGATCAGGTTGTTCAGATCTTTGTCTGTGTGCAGCAGGTTGATGACCATCATAGCACGGTCCGGATCTTTGGATGTTACCGAGATGCCAAGCATCGAACCGGCTGTGTCGCCAGTGGAAATCGTACGAGCTGTCATTTCAACTTGACCCAGTTTGCCAGCCAGACCTACAGAAGCGGCCAGCTCAGCGTCTTTACCTGGTTTCAGGGAAGAAGGAACGGCGAATACGTTGCCGGATTTCATAGCGTCTTGTACGGAAAGAGCTGTTGTAGCAGCGTCTTTGTTGATGTAGCCTTTTTGCATGAAGTCACGAGTTTGTTTCAATGTTTCCATGTAGCGCGGCTCATCCCATTTAGGAACAACCGTTGTGCTGTCGCCGTCTTTCATGATGACGCCAGGGATTGTGGAGTCGCCCAGGTAGTCATATTGAGCAAAGTAATGCTGGTTGAAGTTTTCGCCGTCACGGAAGAACAGAGGCGTCATTTCAGGTTTTTTCTCTTTTACAGCTTTCAGGATTGGCTCCAGATCGGCAATCGTTTTCACATTGCTCAGGTCCAGACCCAGCTCTTTCGCGATGTCGGCACGGTATACGATACCGCCGGAAGCTGCGAGCTCCTTGCTTGTTGGAATACCGTAGTTTTTACCGTTGATTTTTGCGCCTTCGAGGAACGCAGGATCTTGAGAATCAGTGATGCCTTTACCGTATTTAGCCAGCAGGTCGTTCAGCGGCAACAGCGCGCCTTTACCTACGTTAACAGCGTGGCCGTTCCATTGAGCCGTGAACAGGATGTCGAACTCTTCGCGGGAAGCGATCATCAGGTTCACTTTGTTGTCCCATTGGCCCCAATCGATTGGCATCAATTTGATGGAAGCGTTGATTTTGTCCTTGAGGATTTTGTTCATTGCTTCTTCTACTTTAGCTTGGTCCGGCTGAGCCGTACCAGGGTATACGAGCTTCACTTCGTAAGGCTTCAGATCGGAAGCCGCAGCTTTCGTTTCTGCTGCTTTGTTGTCTGTGCTGGCTGGAGCCGGCGATGCGCTGGAGCCGTTGTCAGCGCTTTTGGAGCATGCGGAGAGCACGAGCGACAAGGAAAGAATCGACATTGTCAGTACAAGTGCACTTTTACGAACTGCTTTCATTAATTGTTGCCTCCCTTTTTTAAATGCAGTTTTTTTATATGCTAATCCGATTGCAAGCAATCGGCTGTAGCCGGTGGTTCAGATACGTTCATTTGGGGGAAGCAGTGAAGGCTTAGCCTTTCACCGCACCCACCGTCAAGCCTTTAATGAAGTATTTTTGGAAGAACGGATAAGCGAATACGATAGGACCGATACCCAGTACTGCCATTGCCATCCTTACTGTTTCCGATGGGAGCTTGAACAATCCGCCGGCTTGTGCGGCGCCCTGTGCGGCTTGCGTGTTGGACGACAGGAACTGAATGTTCAGCATCGTTTTGTACATCAGGAACTGCAGGTTGACGTTTTTGTCGCCGGTGATGAACACCAGACTGAGGAACCAGTCATTCCAGTAGTTGATGACCTGGAAGAGCGCGACGCTGGCGAGAACCGGCAGCGAAAGCGGCAGGATGATCTGAGCGAAAATCCGAACCTCGCCGGCTCCGTCGATCTTGGCCGATTCGATCAGCGCCATTGGAATCGTGTTGGCGAAGAACGTACGGATCAGAAGGACGAAGAACGCGGATACCATCAGCGGAAGCATCAGGGACAACAGCGAGTTTTTCAAGTCCAGCATCTGCGTGTAGACCAGATACCAAGGAACCAGACCGCCGTTGAACAACATCGTGAAGAACATGAAGAAGGCGAAAAAGTTTTTATGCGGAAAGTCGTTCCGCGAAATCGGGTAAGCGTACAGCGCCATCATCACCAAGCTAAGCGCCGTGCCCACCGTTGCGAGGAAGACCGAGATACCGAAGGACCGCAAGATTTGCTGCCAATCCGTGAACATGAATTTGTACGCTTCCAGACTCCATTTATCGGGAAGGAAGCTGTATCCGTGCACCAGAACCGTTTGTTCGTCGGAGAAGGATACGACAATGACCAGCAGCAGAGGCAGCATACAGGCTGCCGTATATAACCAGAAGAACAAGTTAACCGTGAAATTCGCCGGAACCGATAAGTCGTTAGGGCCTGCTTTTCTGCCGTTACGCGGCTTTGCTTTTAAGACTGCTTCACTCATGACAGTGCGCCTCCTCCTAGAATAGTGCGTTCTCTTTGCTGAATCTTCTTACGACGAGGTTGGACAGGAACACCGTAACGAAACCGACTACCGACTGATACAAGCCTGCTGCGGAGGACATCCCGATATCGCCCATCGAAAGGAACGTTTGATATACGTAAGTATCGATAACCTGCGTTGACGGATACAAAGCGCCGGCATTACGCGTTACCTGGAAGAACAAGCCGAAGTCTGCGTAGAAAATCCGTCCGATTTGCAGCAGCGTCATCGTAATCATCACCGGAGCAATCAGCGGAAGCGTGATGCTGCGGATTTGCTGCCATTTGTTCGCGCCGTCGATCAGCGCAGCTTCGTAATACTCGTTGTCAATGCCGATAATGGCGGCCATGTAGATAACCGTGTAATAACCGATTCCCTTCCACGTCGAGACGATTGGCAGTACGACCAGCCAATATACCGGCTGCGAATACCATTCGATCGGGTCAACGCCGATCTTGGGCAGCAGCACTTTGTTCAGGTATCCGTGCTCTACGCCGAGGAACGCGTAAACCAGATAGCTGACGACAACCCAGGAGAGGAAGAACGGAAGGAACATCGTGCTTTGATGAAACTTCGATAAGAACTTGCTGCGCATTTCGTTAAACATAATCGCAAACGCTACCGCGATGACAAGGTTCAAAATGATGAACACGATGTTGTAACCGATCGTATTTCTCGTAATGACCCATGCCGCGTCACTGGAAAACAAATATTTGAAGTTGTCGAAGCCGATCCACGGGCTTGCGATAATCCCCTTCGTGTAGTTGATGTTCTTGAAGGCGATCAGTACGCCCGCCATCGGGATGTAGTTGTTTACGAATAGCAGCGCTGCTGCCGGAAGCATCATAACGTAGAAAATCCAATACTTTTTCACGGTGTCCAGAAACGATGGCTTCAACTTCGTTTTCTTCATCTTCGCAGGCGAACTCGCTGTTGGTGCAATGGTGGCTGTGTCGCTCATGACTCGTGTTCCCCTTTCCGATTCGTTCTGTGATCGTTGCTCTTGTCTATTGTCTGATCTCTTGTCTTTATTTTAGGTTTTTCACCTGTCGCTTTCTATCCGTGATGTGACCTTTTGAACACTAATGTGACATGTTGAAAAAAAAGTGCTATAAAACGTTTTCCGAACACAAAAAAGCCCCGCGCACCGTCGGCCCGGCTCTTTGTCAGATCAAAGAGCCCGTTGGGCCGGCTGGCGTGCAGAGCTATGTAATAAAGCGGCTAGCCGCTTAGTTGGACTGTCCTTCCCTTCGAAAAGCTACGATTCGCTTGTTCCCTGGAAGCTTTTGCGATACTCCTGCGGCGAAAAGCCGGTGTATTTTTTAAACATCTTGGCAAAAAACGAAAAGTGCGAATACCCGATCTTCTCCGCCACATAGCTGATCTTGTCGTTCGATTCAGCCAGCAGCTTCTTCGCCTGCTCCATTCGGATTTTGAGAATATATTCCGAAATGGACAGACCCGTTTCTTTTTTGAACAGTCTGGACAAATAAGCGGGATTCAAATACACCGACGCAGCGATCTCCTCGCGGCTCAGCTCCTCCTGCAAATGCTCGTCGACATAAGCGCGCACCCGGCCGATCACCGCCGATACGCCCTTCTGATGACTGCTGATGTAATCGCAGCTGCTGCTGAGCACGCGAATAGCCCAGTTTTTGAGCTGGTTCACCGAACGGGTCGCTCCGGTATAATCCTGCAGATCCTGCGGGGCGAGCAGCTCGTGTACCGGCAGCCCTTTTTTATGAAAGACGTGATATACGGTATGCAAGAGACCGTAATAGAAGCCTTCCACCGATTCCGGCCCGACCTCGGCCGCCTGCATCCGTGTGATACTCTCCTGCGCCCGCAGCAGCAACTCCTGCTTTTTGCCAGCCTCCAGCAGCACGATCCAATCGGCAAACGACGGTGTAATCGACTGACTGCCGCCGGATGCTTCATCTGCATCGGCTCCTGTCAGAACGCAATTGCTCTTGGTTACATTGCTGCGCTCGCGCGTGAACAAATCGCCGACCGTTTCCGTCAACCGCTGCAGCGGACCGGCTTCCCCGATATAACAAGACAAGCTGCATTGAAAATAGCTATTGCACGCCTGAATATACGCCTGGCACTTTTGCTTCAGCTTGTGCAGCGCGCTTTCGTCGCTTTCATCCATATAGACCAGCGCCAAGCTGGAACCGTTCTCTTGAATGACCGAGCCCATCTGCTCGTCCAGAATGATTTCCGCCGCGGCTTTGCGCACCGCATATTCCATAATCTCCTCGTCGCGCGCGTTTAACTCCTCTTTCCAATGCTCGACGCTAATCAGAATAGGCAGCACCCAGCTGTCCGTACGCAGCGGAATATCATAAAGCTGCAGCCCGCGCTGCAAGCGCTCTGACGTCATCGGAATGCGTCCGCTCAGCAAATCCTGCCAAAAGCGCTCAACGAGAATCGGCAGCTGGCTGACCCAATGCGAGTAATACGTTTTGTACGTCTCCGTAAAGCTGCTTTGCTCCTCTTCAGCGCGGATTTTGTCCAACGCTTGTTTCACGATATCCTTTAGCCGGTCATGATCGACGGGCTTGAGCATATAGTCGAAGCTGCCAAGACGAATCGCTTGCTGCGCATACTCAAAATTGGCATGTCCGGTCAAAAAAATCGTCTCCGTATGCGGCGAGTTCACCCGCACCCACTCCTGCAGCTCCAACCCGTTCGCTCCCGGCATTTCGATATCCGACACCATGACATCTATTTTATGCGCACCCAGAAGCTGCTTCGCTTCCTGTACATCCATCGCTTCATAAATATGACCGAACGCTACATCCGACCAATCGATGCCCATCGTAATTCCCTTGACGGCAAACTTCTCATCATCCACAACCAGTAAATTATACATGTGACTCCTCCCCTTGATTGACAGCAGCCTTGAGCGGCAAACGGATCAGCACGACCGCCCCTCCTTCGGGGCGATTACTGAACGAAATGTCGACCAATTCGCCGAAATTCATCCGCAGCCGGTGCCGGACATTCCACACGCCCAAATGATCGTCGCCCGACTCCTGCAAATATTGCTCGGAATTCAATCGCTCCAGCATCTCCTCGGAAAATCCCCGGCCGTTGTCGGCAATCCTTACAATAAAAAAGTGATCCGGCTCCTGCGGGTCCTTCTCCGCCGCGATCTCCACGCAAAATTTGCCGCGCTCCTTCGTAAAACCGTGAATCACTGAATTTTCTACAAATGGCTGCACCGTTAACGGCGGAATGCCGAAGTCGCCAAACTGATCCGGCACCTGAATATCGAAAATCAAAATATCCGGATAACGCAGCGTCTGAATCTCCAGGTAATTGCGGATATGCTGTACTTCATCCTTCAGCGTCATCGTCGTGCGATTCGTTCGCATAATAAAACGGAAATAGTCGGCGAGATGAAGCGCCATCTTTTGCACCGATTTCGTGTCCTTGAGCGCTGCCAAATTATAAATGATATTCAAGCTGTTCATATAAAAATGCGGATTGATCTGTACCTGCAAATGCTTGAACTCGGCTTGCTGTACCCGCAGCTTCTCTTCATACACAGTAATTTTCAAATTCTCAATCTGCTGCACCATGTTATTAAAGGTCGTGATCAAAAAAGCAAACTCCGTCGAACTCGCCTCATTCAAGCGCACGTTCAGCTCGCCTTGTCCGATCTTGCGCATCCCGCGCATCAGCTGCGTCATCGGCTTGAACAAAATCGTCTGCAAATACAACAAATAGACACCTAGCACAAACGCCCCGCCCAACGGCAAAAAGTAAATCGCCAGCTGTAAATAGGGCAGATTCTGCAGCATGCTTTTCTCGGCAATAATCAGTACATACTGAAAATCCGCAGCGCCGGAGAAGCGGCTAACCATCAAAAATTGCTCGTTCGTCGCTTGCTCCTGGACGATCTGGTAGGCGCGGCTGACTACGCCGTTCTTTTCGGTCAAATTCCGATACCGGTCCGTGGGAAAATAACGATCCGTCAGCGGCTTGCCGGAGTTGTCTACCAATAGCACACCGCCGTTTTCTCCAACCTCCCAGCCGCTTAGCGGCGCAATAATCGCATTGGTTTGCACCATAATGCCGGCCGTGAATCCGAGACCGAGATCAACCATCTGCACTAAAAAAACTTCCCCGTTCTCTGCCCGCAGCATATTCCACTTGCTCGTGTATTCGTGCGAGCCCGTCTCCAAATAATTTTTCAGGAAAAGCTCCGTCGTCTTGAGCCGATCATAATAGAAATTATTATCTGGCGTCGTAACAAGCAGATCACGGCTGCTGCTGGAATAAATAAAGCATGTATTAATCAAATTAAAGCTGTTAATTTGCTTGCTAAACTTATTATACAACCGCTGCTTGGCCAATACATACTCGTCCGCTGTGGACGGGTATACCTGCATATTAATGACGTCCGGATCGCTGGACAAATGGAATAAATAATTATCAAACTCCTTCAGCGTATTATCCGTACCATTCGCAAACTGCGTAAGCAAATTGCTGTAGTTGACCGATACTTGATCCCGTACAACATTCATGGAGTAAACATTATTGTACATTAAAAAAAATACGAGAGGCGCCACGACCAGTACAAAACCAAAAAATATTTTAAATCGCACCGACTTTACAATCGTCAACATCGACCCCGCCTTTATTGGTTGTTTCTGTCTGCCCTTAGCTTATCATATTCCAAACACTTGCGCTTCTCACTTTGCTTAGAAAAATCGTCCACAATCAAACGTTCAAAAAAATAGATCCATCATTCAAGCCACAAGGACTTGAACGATGGATCTATTAGGTGTGTGTGATGCCGGTGAAGGGACTCGAACCCCCACTTCCTCTCAGAAAACGGATTTTGAGTCCGTCGCGTCTGCCATTCCGCCACACCGGCATATTCAGTTGAAGCTCCATCATGGTTGCAAGCCATGAATGCCGAAGACCAGACTCGAACTGGTACGGTAGTCACCTACCGCAGGATTTTAAGTCCTGTGCGTCTGCCGATTCCGCCACTCCGGCTCGGTAAATTGGTGGAGGCGCCACCCAGACTCGAACTGGGGGTAAAGCTTTTGCAGAGCTCTGCCTTACCACTTGGCTATGGCGCCTCGATAAAGATGGAGCGGAAGACGGGATTCGAACCCGCGACCCTCGCCTTGGCAAGGCGATGCTCTACCTCTGAGCCACTTCCGCATACAAGAAAACTGGGGATCTAGGATTCGAACCTAGGCATGACGGAGTCAAAGTCCGTTGCCTTACCGCTTGGCTAATCCCCAATGTGTAGATGAGAAAAATGGGGCGATCGATGGGACTTGAACCCACGAATGCTGGAGCCACAGACCAGTGCGTTAACCCCTTCGCCACGACCGCCGCAATTTAATTGGCAGGGGCAGCAGGAATCGAACCCACACCAAAGGTTTTGGAGACCTTTGTTCTACCTTTAAACTATGCCCCTATGAAATTGAAAATATGGTGGAGGCTGATGGATTCGAACCACCGAACTCAGAGAGAACAGATTTACAGTCTGCTGCGTTTGGCCACTTCGCTAAGCCTCCACGATACTGGTGCCGCCGAGAGGACTTGAACCCCCAACCTACTGATTACAAGTCAGTTGCTCTACCAATTGAGCTACAGCGGCAAATTATGAAGTTAATGGTGGCTCGGGACGGAATCGAACCGCCGACACGAGGATTTTCAGTCCTCTGCTCTACCGACTGAGCTACCGAGCCTTACTTGGAGAAAAATGGCGGAGCCGACGGGATTCGAACCCGCGGTCTCCTGCGTGACAGGCAGGCATGTTAGGCCTCTACACCACGGCTCCGCGTTACTTATGACCTTCCTATTGGTTAAATAGAAGGTTGGTTGCGGGGGCAGGATTTGAACCTGCGGCCTTCGGGTTATGAGCCCGACGAGCTACCGGGCTGCTCCACCCCGCGTCGTTGTATAAAGAATATGGTGGAGGCTGACGGGATCGAACCGCCGACCCTCTGCTTGTAAGGCAGATGCTCTCCCAGCTGAGCTAAGCCTCCATATTGGAATAGCTATTAGGTAAAGCTATGACCCGTAGGGGATTCGAACCCCTGTTACCTCCGTGAAAGGGAGGTGTCTTAACCCCTTGACCAACGGGCCTTGAATAGATAGATTAGAACATTTCACTTTACTTCAAAAGTAAAGTGGCGGAGAGAGAGGGATTCGAACCCTCGAGACGCTTGTGACGCCTACACGATTTCCAATCGTGCTCCTTCGGCCAACTCGGACACCTCTCCGTGGCTCCCCGAACAGGACTCGAACCTGTGACAACTCGATTAACAGTCGAGTGCTCTACCAACTGAGCTATCAGGGAATATGAAGTTCTGCTTGGCAACGTTCTACTCTCCCGGAACCCTGCGGTTCAAGTACCATCGACGCTGGAGGGCTTAACGGTCGTGTTCGAGATGGGAACGCGTGGGTCCCCTCCGCCATCATCACCAAACAGTCAGTCCAATACCTTACGGTATTCCCTGAAAACTAGATATGAGTGTTGCTTGTGTGTGGTTAAGCCCTCGACCGATTAGTATTCGTCAGCTCCATACCTTACGGCACTTCCACCTCGAACCTATCTACCTCGTCGTCTTCAAGGGGTCTTACTAAATTGGGAAATCTCATCTTGAGGGGGGCTTCACGCTTAGATGCTTTCAGCGCTTATCCCCTCCGTACATAGCTACCCAGCTATGCCTCTGGCGAGACAACTGGTACACCAGCGGTACGTCCATCCCGGTCCTCTCGTACTAAGGACAGCTCCTCTCAAATTTCCTACGCCCGCGACAGATAGGGACCGAACTGTCTCACGACGTTCTGAACCCAGCTCGCGTACCGCTTTAATGGGCGAACAGCCCAAC
>NZ_MYFO02000051.1 GCF_004514475.2 Paenibacillus athensensis
GTGTCCGGTCTTCCTTTGGGCGGCAACGTCGTTAACGTATACGCCAAAACAGATGACGTCAAGCCGCTGGCTACGGCAACTGTAGCAGCGACAGCCACGTCGGCGACGCTGAGCATTGCGCAATTGGGCGCAGACGGCGGTAAGGTGTATATTTCCGTGCTGGCGCTGGGCAAAACGGTGTCCGAAAGACTGGAAGTGAGCTTCGACAAGGAGCCGCAAACCGATGCGCCAACGGGCAGCAACGTCACTTATACCAATAATTTGGGCATCCCGGATACGGTAAAAGTAACGTCGCTGGTAGCGGGGGATATCGTCAAGGTCTACAAACACGGCGATTTGAAAACGCTGCTGGGCACAGGAACGGTAGCAGCGGGCAAGACAGATGTGACGATTAGCCTGAAGGACACCGGAGCTACAGCCGGTTCGGTGGACCTGACGGTAACGACCAAAAACAAACGGGAATCGCAGGTGTACGAAGCTGCGTATGAGGCGACGCCGCAGACGGCCAAATTGAAGGCAGAGGCAGTTGTCGCGACGAACAACTTCGC
>NZ_MYFO02000054.1 GCF_004514475.2 Paenibacillus athensensis
CGGCGGAAAGCGTGGACGGCAGCAAGCTGGCTGCGGAAGCGGTGAGCGAGGCGCATGTGGCGGACGGAGCGGTGACGCTGTCGAAGCTGGCAGCGGAAAGCGTGGACGGCAGCAAGCTGGTCGCGGAAGCGGTGAGCGAGCGGCACGTTGCGGACGGAGCGGTGACGCTGTCGAAGCTGGCAGCGGAGAGCGTGGACGGCAGCAAGCTGGTCGCGGAAGCGGTAAGCGAGCGTCATGTGGCGGACGGAGCGGTGACGCTGTCGAAGCTGGCGGCGGAGAGCGTGGACGGCAGCAAGCTGGTCGCGGAAGCGGTGAGCGAGGGGCATGTGGCGGACGGAGCGGTGACGCTGACGAAGCTGGCGGCGGAAAGCGTGGACGGCAGCAAGCTGATCGCGGAAGCGGTGAGCGCGCGTCATCTGGCGGACGGAGCGGTGACGCTGTCAAAGCTGGCCGCAGGCAGCGTCGATGGGACGAAGCTTACCGGCAAAAGCGTGGACGGCACGAAGCTGACGTCGGAATCGGTAAGTGAGCGCCAT
>NZ_MYFO02000055.1 GCF_004514475.2 Paenibacillus athensensis
TGCCTAGGCGCTAGGAGCCGAAGAAGGACGTGGCGAACGACGAAATGCCTCGGGGAGCCGTAAGCAGGCTTCGATCCGGGGATGTCCGAATGGGGGAACCCGGCTGTGGTAATGCGCAGTCACCTTGTAGTGAATACATAGCTGCAATGGAGGCATACCCAGGGAACTGAAACATCTAAGTACCTGGAGGAAAAGAAAACAAAAGTGATTCCGTCAGTAGCGGCGAGCGAAAGCGGATTAGCCCAAACCGGAGAGCTTGCTCTCCGGGGTTGTAGGACCTCGATGTGGCCCATGCTTGTTAGGTGAAGAAGTCTGGAAAGGCTCGGCAAAGAGGGTAACAGCCCCGTAGCCAAAAACAAGCGCAAGCCTAGAGGGATCCTGAGTACGGCGGGACACGTGAAACCCCGTCGGAATCCGGCAGGACCATCTGCCAAGGCTAAATACTCCCTAGCGACCGATAGTGAAGCAGTACCGTGAGGGAAAGGTGAAAAGCACCGCGGAAGCGGAGTGAAACAGAACCTGAAACCGTGT
>NZ_MYFO02000056.1 GCF_004514475.2 Paenibacillus athensensis
TTCGCACAGACCTGTGTTTTTGCTAAACAGTCGCTTGGGCCTTTTCACTGCGGCCCCCTCGGGCTATTCACCCTACCGAGGCACCCCTTCTCCCGAAGTTACGGGGTCATTTTGCCGAGTTCCTTAACGAGAGTTCTTCCGCGCGCCTTAGAATTCTCTTCTCGCCCACCTGTGTCGGTTTACGGTACGGGCACCTTCGCCTGGCTAGAGGCTTTTCTTGGCAGTGTGAAATCATGACCTTCGGTACTATAAATTTCCCTCCCCATCACAGCCCAGCCTTACGGTTAGCGGATTTGCCTGCTAACCAGCCTCACTGCTTGGACGAGCATCCATCAGCTCGCGTCACTATCCTTCTGCGTCACCCCATCACTCATAACGGCTACGGTGGTACAGGAATTTCCACCTGTTGTCCATCGACTACGCCTTTCGGCCTCGCCTTAGGTCCCGACTTACCCTGAGCGGACGAACCTTCCTCAGGAACCCTTAGGCTTTCGGCGGATCAGATTCTCACTGATCTTTTCGTTACTCA
>NZ_MYFO02000057.1 GCF_004514475.2 Paenibacillus athensensis
ATCCGTATTCAACGCTCCCCTACCCAACATTGCTGCTGCCATAGCTTCGGTGGCGTATTTAGCCCCGTTACATTTTCGGCGCAGAGTCACTCGACCAGTGAGCTATTACGCACTCTTTCAATGGTGGCTGCTTCTAAGCCAACATCCTGGTTGTCTGTGCAACTCCACATCCTTTCCCACTTAACACGCACTGGGGGACCTTAGCTGATGGTCTGGGCTGTTTCCCTTTTGACAATGGATCTTAGCACTGACGCCAAGCAATAGCACAATTAGCCCAACAACGGCTACGGTGGTACAGGAATTTCCACCTGTTGTCCATCGACTACGCCTTTCGGCCTCGCCTTAGGTCCCGACTTACCCTGAGCGGACGAACCTTCCTCAGGAACCCTTAGGCTTTCGGCGGATCAGATTCTCACTGATCTTTTCGTTACTCATACCGGCATTCTCACTTGAATACAGTCCACCAGTCCTTCCGGTCTGACTTCGATCCGTATTCAACGCTCCCCTACCCAACATTGCTGCTGCCAT
>NZ_MYFO02000058.1 GCF_004514475.2 Paenibacillus athensensis
GTCGGAATTGCTAGTAATCGCGGATCAGCATGCCGCGGTGAATACGTTCCCGGGTCTTGTACACACCGCCCGTCACACCACGAGAGTTTACAACACCCGAAGTCGGTGGGGTAACCCGCAAGGGGGCCAGCCGCCGAAGGTGGGGTAGATGATTGGGGTGAAGTCGTAACAAGGTAGCCGTATCGGAAGGTGCGGCTGGATCACCTCCTTTCTATGGAGACTCGGTTCAGAAGTGAACCAGTCAAGCTTTCTTCACTCGTGTTCAGTTTTGAAAGGGTAAGCCTTTCATGCAACAATCCATTGTTGCACGCGTTTGGTGATGATGGCGGAGGGGAACCACACGTTCCCATCTCGAACACGACCGTTAAGCCCTCCAGCGTCGATGGTACTTGAACCGCAGGGTTCCGGGAGAGTAGAACGTTGCCAAGCGAGCCCACTGCGGTGGGTTTTTATTATGAATACCAAGGGCCCTTAGCTCAGCTGGTTAGAGCGCACCCCTGATAAGGGTGAGGTCGGTGGTTCGAGTC
>NZ_MYFO02000059.1 GCF_004514475.2 Paenibacillus athensensis
AGTGACGTTGCTGCCCGTTGGCGCATCGGTTTGCGGCTCCTTGTCGAAGCTCACTTCCAGTCTTTCGGACACCGTTTTGCCCAGCGCCAGCACGGAAATATACACCTTACCGCCGTCTGCGCCCAATTGCGCAATGCTCAGCGTCGCCGACGTGGCTGTCGCTGCTACAGTTGCCGTAGCCAGCGGCTTGACGTCATCTGTTTTGGCGTATACGTTAACGACGTTGCCGCCCAAAGGAAGACCGGACACTACAATCGTATCTGCTTTGGCGAAGTTGTTCGTCGCGACAACTGCCTCTGCCTTCAATTTGGCCGTCTGCGGCGTCGCCTCATACGCAGCTTCGTACACCTGCGATTCCCGTTTGTTTTTGGTCGTTACCGTCAGGTCCACCGAACCGGCTGTAGCTCCGGTGTCCTTCAGGCTAATCGTCACATCTGTCTTGCCCGCTGCTACCGTTCCTGTGCCCAGCAGCGTTTTCAAATCGCCGTGTTTGTAGACCTTGACGATATCCCCCGCT
>NZ_MYFO02000060.1 GCF_004514475.2 Paenibacillus athensensis
TGCCTAGGCGCTAGGAGCCGAAGAAGGACGTGGCGAACGACGAAATGCCTCGGGGAGCCGTAAGCAGGCTTCGATCCGGGGATGTCCGAATGGGGGAACCCGGCTGTGGTAATGCGCAGTCACCTTGTAGTGAATACATAGCTGCAATGGAGGCATACCCAGGGAACTGAAACATCTAAGTACCTGGAGGAAAAGAAAACAAAAGTGATTCCGTCAGTAGCGGCGAGCGAAAGCGGATTAGCCCAAACCAGGGAGCTTGCTCCCTGGGGTTGTAGGACCTCAATGTGGCCCATGCTTGTTAGGTGAAGAAGTCTGGAAAGGCTCGGCAAAGAGGGTAACAGCCCCGTAGCCAAAAACAAGCGCAAGCCTAGAGGGATCCTGAGTACGGCGGGACACGTGAAACCCCGTCGGAATCCGGCAGGACCATCTGCCAAGGCTAAATACTCCCTAGCGACCGATAGTGAAGCAGTACCGTGAGGGAAAGGTGAAAAGCACCGCGGAAGCGGAGTGAAAC
>NZ_MYFO02000007.1 GCF_004514475.2 Paenibacillus athensensis
TCCGTGTTTCATGATCTCTCCATGCAGAGAGACCAGCTATCCGGTCTTAGCTATCGTTTCCGATAGTTATCCCGATCTCAAGGGCAGGTTGCCTACGTGTTACTCACCCGTCCGCCGCTAACCCTTTCCCGAAGGAAAGAATCCGCTCGACTTGCATGTATTAGGCACGCCGCCAGCGTTCGTCCTGAGCCAGGATCAAACTCTCCAATAAGGTGTGGACAATCGCTTGTCCGTTATTGTTAAGCTCAAATAGCTCAAAATTTACTGCTAGCGAGATTTTGCAATCTCTTGTTGTGGCCGCTTGCGCGACCGTTGTGCTTCTTCACTCGTTGTTCAGTTTTCAAAGAGCAATTTCGGTTCATCTTCTTCGCCATCTTGCGACAGCAGAATCTAATGTACCACATTCAATTTCGTTTTGCAACCGGAAGTTTTTCGCCTTCATTTTTCACTTGTCGGCTCATTTTTCCGCTCCGTTGCTGTCGCTTTTTAGCGGCGACTTTTATAAGATAGCACAGGGCCATAGGCCAAGTCAACCCGTTTTTTCATTCCCATCATTTATAACAAAACGACCTTGAGTCCGGCCAGCAGCATCAAGCCCGGCACCCCCAGCACGGTCACTGTGGCCATTGTCGACGCATTCACCGGAATCTCCAGATGGGTATATCCGCTCAGCAGATTCAACCCGTACAACAAAAACGCCGCAACGACGGCATTGACGCCCGCCCTCATCAACCAGCGTCCAAGACGCCGATTACGCACCAGCAGAATCGCCAAAAACACCGAGGACAAGATCAGCATCCCCCACATGACAAGCTTTACATCCATCGTAAGCTAGGCCTCCTTTTGCATGGCGGTATCGCGCAGATTGATCTGTAATTGCTTGGCTTGCTTGAGCAGCATTTCATAACGTTTTTCAGCCGCTTCCAGCGCGTAGATCGCATAATCGATCTGATCCTTGTCCAGCGCAAATTCAAAGTGAGCCTGCGCCGCAATCCATTCCTGATGCGATTTCTTGATCTCACCGATAAGCTGCTGCTTGTCCTGCGCCAATGCTTCCCGTTGCTCCTGCAAGGCCGCTTTCTGCAGCCAGCGCGTATGCAGCCAGTCCCAATTCCATACCGGTTTCACAGTTCAACGCCTCCCTTTCGCCCTTTGCTCACGGCTAATTTATTGTATTGAGCAAGAGGAAGGCTTAGAACCGTAATCTGCCATAAAAAAAGAAGAGCCGCTCGGCCCTTCCCTGGATTTGCTGCTATCGCTTAGAGCTCGCGCCGACCCTCAAGCGCCTTGGTCAACGTGACTTCATCGGCGTATTCCAAATCTCCGCCCACCGGCAAGCCGTGAGCGATGCGCGTCACCCGCAAGCCAAACGGCTTGACCAGTCGTGACAAGTACATGGCGGTTGCTTCGCCTTCGATGTTCGGATTCGTTGCCAGAATCAGCTCCTGCACCTGCTCATCGCTCAGCCGCTTCAACAGCTCGGCAATGTGAATCTGATCGGGCCCGATCCCCTCCATCGGCGAGATCGCGCCGTGAAGCACATGGTAATAACCGGCGAATTCCTTGGTCCGCTCCATTGCGACGAGATCCTTAGGCTCCTGAACCACGCAAATGACAGAGGCGTCGCGGCTTTTATCCTGACAGATCCGACATGGGTCAATATCGGTGATATTGCAGCAAACAGAGCAATAATGCAAATTGCGCTTCACGTTGACGAGCGCTTTGGCAAAATCGAGCACGTCGTCTTCCTTCATCCGCAGCACATGGAAGGCGAGCCGGCCGGCAGTTTTGGGACCTACCCCGGGCAAACGGGAAAATGCGTCGATAAGTTTGGCAATCGGTTCGGGGTAATGCAACGGACGTTCTCCTTTATGCTTTTAAAATAGAAGCTGACGCTGCCCAATGCGACGAAAAATACTAGAACAGGCCGGGGATGTTCATGCCACCTGTAAATTTGCCCATATCTTTGTTGGCCAATTCTTCCGCTTTGGCCATCGCGTCATTCACCGCAGTCAAAATAAGGTCCTGCAGCATTTCCACGTCCTCCGGATCGACGGCTTCCGGTTTGATGACGATATTTTGCAATTTTTTGTGACCGTTGACGGTTACCGTAACTACGCCGCCGCCAGCAGAGCCTTCGATCGATTTGGTTCCCAGTTCCTCTTGCACCTTCATCATTTGCTCTTGCATTTTCTTGACTTGCTTCATCATTTGATTCATGTTATTCATGATTGATGGCTCCTCTTCTATTCATCTTCTTTGATTACAACCAAGTCCTCGCCGAACAGTTGGATCGCTTCCGAAATCCACTCTTCCTTGGGCGCACTGCCGGCAACCTCTTCATGCTCCAGCTTCAGCTCTTCACTGGGCGCGGACGCAGCCTTCTGCTGGGCGTCATCCCACTCCTTGCGCATAACGGTAATCAGCCGATAGGGCTTGCCGAGTACGCTGGACAACACCTGCTCGATCAGCTGCTTGTTCTCCGGCTTCTCCGTCGTATTGCGGTGCATCTCATTCTTAAAAGCAACCAACACGACGTCTTCATGACAAGCGACAAGCTCGCCGTTGACAAACCAAGCATGAACGGTAATCTTGCGTTCTTTGACGGTGCCGAGCACGGCGCTCCATTTCATGAGCGCCGCTTTCGTGTCCGTGCCGCCGGCCGCCTGCAGATAGGCGTCCAGCTTCACGCCGGACTTCTTGACCGGCGCGGCGGCGAGCGGGCTCCGCTGCGGAGCGGCGGAGCGGCCTGAATCGGGAGCGGATGCCGCTACTCCCGATTTTACCAGCCGGGCGACCTGCTCTTCAAGCTGCTGCAGCCGCGCAGTCAGCTGGGCCACGAGCTCGCCCGAAGCGCCCCCGCGGCTGGCCGACGCTGCGGCAGCAGCCGGTTGATCGCCGGTGGGGGCCGATGCCCCGGCGGAGCCGGTATCGCCGCAGATGCGCATGACGGCGATCTCCAGCAACGTCTGCGGCTGGGCCGAATATTTCATCTCGCTGTGATAGCGGTTGAGCGTTTCAATATACGCCATCATGTCGCCCGGCGTAAATTGCCCCGCCACCTCGCGCTGCTGCTCCAGGTCGTACATCCGCTCGGTCACGGCGGGCGAATTCGGCACCATGCGCACCATCAGCAGATCGCGGAAGTAATCGATCAAGCTTTCCATGCACTTGTCGGCGCTTTTGCCCTCTTGCATGAAACGGTCGATCAGCTCCAGCGCTTCGCCGAGCTCCTTGCGGCGGATGGCGCCGACAAGCCGCGCGAACTGATCCGCCGCGACGCCGCCGGTAATCGCCAGAATATCGCCCAGCCGCACCGCGCCGGTAGCGAATGAAGCCGCCTGATCGAGCAGACTCAGCGCATCGCGCATCCCGCCGTCGGACAGGCGGGCGATATAATGCAGCGCTTCGTCGTCGACATCGATGCGTTCCTGCTCGCACACGTAGCGCAGCCGCTGCACCTGCTCCTCCATCGAAACGCGGCGGAAGTCAAACCGCTGGCAGCGCGACAAAATGGTCGCGGGAATTTTGTGCGGCTCGGTCGTGGCCAGAATGAACATGACGTGCGCCGGCGGTTCCTCCAACGTTTTGAGCAAAGCATTAAACGCCTCGGTTGTCAGCATATGGACTTCGTCGATGATGTACACCTTTTGCCTGACTTCCGTCGGCGCGTATTTCACCTTGTCGCGAATATCGCGAATTTCCTCGACCCCGCGGTTGGAAGCGGCGTCAATTTCGACCACGTCCATCACCGAGCCTTCGGTGATCCGCTCGCAAGCCGAGCAAACATTGCAAGGCTCTTCCGCAGGGCCGTTCAGGCAGTTGACGGCTTTCGCCAATATTTTGGCCGTGCTCGTCTTACCCGTTCCCCGGGGACCGTTGAACAAATAAGCGTGCGACAGGCGATGTTCTCGCAATGAATTTTGCAGCGTACGGGTGATGTGCGATTGCCCGACCACCTCGCGGAACGTCTGCGATCTCCATGTCCGGTATAATGCAATATGTGCCATAATGTCCTCTCCAATAATTCCGTGAGCGAATTATTGAATTTATTATACTATAAACCGTTCCCGCGTTAAAACAAATGTTCACGGTTCACGGGTACGGGATGCTGATCGTGAATGTCGTCCCGAAGCCCTTGGACGCTACGCGAATGCCTCCGCCCATGTCGTGAATGATTCGCTGACAGACGGATAAACCGAGTCCGGTGCCGTTGTCCTTGGTCGTGAAGAACGGATCGAATATTTTATCGATGACAAACATCGGTATGCCAGGTCCGGTATCATGGATGTCGATATTCACGTAGCGCTCGACCGGATCGATTTTTTCCGTAATCGTCAATGTCCCCCCGTCTGTCATGGCTTCGATGCCGTTTTTGCTGATATTGAGAAAAACCTGCTTGAGCAGCTCCTGATCGGCTATGACCTCCGGCAGATGAAAGCACGCTTCATATTGCAAATGGACCTTGTATAAGATCGCTTCGTTATTGATAATTGGCAAAATCCCCCGCAGCACCGCCGAAACGTCGACCGCTTCATAAGTAACGTGCTTGGGCTTGCTCAGCAGCAAAAATTCGTTCACCAGCTCATTAATCCGCGTAATCTCCGTCAGCATCACTTCGGTATAGCCTTTTTCTTTTTCCATGCCCTTCGTTTCAAACGTACTGCGCAGCACCTGAAGAAAGCCTTTGATGGAGGTCAGCGGATTGCGGATTTCGTGCGCTGTGCCTGCGGCAATCTGACCGATCATCGCCAGCCGGTCGCTGCGCTGGACCATTTCCTCCAGAGAACGGAGATTCGTAACGTCTTTAAAAATGACATACGCACCGACAATGCTCCCGCCGCCGTCCCTGAGCACGTTCGAATCCAGCAGCAGCTCGTAGCGCTCGTGATTTTTCGTCCAGGATACCGCATGGTTGCGTACGACGACGCCATTCAAAATCGACCTTTGCACGAACTGATGCTGAGTCGGAACACCGGCAAATACGTCTTCCAGCGATTTGTTCAAGATGCCGCTCCGTTCCAGCCCCAATACCCGACAAGCCATGTCGCTGATATCGACGAGCCTGTAGGACGGACTGATCAGCATCACGCCCAGATTGACGTCTTTGAGGAAAGCATCGGAAAAACGCTGGAGCAAATTAGGCTGAGCCGCACCCGCTTGATCAAGCAGCATCAGCGCATACTCGGCGCGACCAAGCTGCACCATTGTGAAGTGGTAAAGCACACCTTCGCCATCCTTCGTAAACAACACCCCTCCGGGCCACTGTCCCGCCGGCGTCCCTGCTCCAAAATACCCCGCATACAGCTCCGGCAGCGGCGCAGCCACCTTGAAAACGTCGCCCAGCGGCACCCCGGCCAACTCTTCTGCTGCATAGCCCGTAAAGCTTTGGACCCGCTCGTTCGCATGAACGATGCGCTCCCGCTCGTCCACGATCAGCACATGCTCCTGCGAGATCTGGTCCAGCAGCCTGCGTACATCCTGCATGGACACCTGTATGGGGTCCAAGTCACGTTTCGACAACTCCACAGCACTCCCTCCTAACCCAACCACCGCGTATATGCTCATCTTTTGACTTATGGCTTTAAATTCTCTTCAGGGAAAGGAATTTCCTTCTATTGGAAAAAAGAAAAAAACGTCGAATCGACGTTTCCCATGTATGCTATGTAAACCGTGCACCTGCTATTGATAAAATGATACAAGCGAACCCCTATCGTTAGCTCAAATCAGGCAACCCCTCGGCACATGAAACATCTCGCTTACGGCTGCTTCCTTCCGGACCTGACCGGGTTCACGAGCATTCATTGCGAAGGACCCGACTCTCAACACCACGTGTAGAAGCCAGACCTTACATCACAGTACCTCTAAACAGGAATTCAACCCCGCTACAGCGGATTGCGGGTTACAGGGCACCGCTACCTCCCCGTCTAGCACGGCAAAACTAAGTATAGCCGATAGCCGTTCAAATAGCAACCCGGGCAAAATTACCTGCCATTCATGACTACCTTGATCGTATACCGCGGCATATTGGTGTTCAACGCCAGCTTGACCTGGGTGCGCAAATCCTCGACCTGCGCCGGCGTCAGCTCCGGCTTGGGCGTAATGCGGACGCTGGCCACCGGCCCGTTCAGCACAATCCTGGAATCGGCAATGCCGTTCAGCTGCGCCAACACTGCTTTCATCAGGTCGGTATCGTCGCGGTAATGATGATAGGTGGGATCGAGCGGATTATTCGGGTTGACGCTGGTCAAGCCCATATAGCCGTCCTGCGGATACGCTTGCTTGGCCTTAACCGAATTGCCCGAGCCGCTTGCTGCACCGAAGCCCGACGAAGCGGCCCCGCAGCCGGATGCAGCTGTCAAGGCTGCTGCCAGCAACGCTAGCTTCCACGTGCGATGAAACATAAAAACACCTCCCTTGGCCTTTAAGCATACGCTTAGGATGGCTCGGGGAGGTTGTCTTATGCCGATTGGCACAGCAGCAATTCATGCCAATTAGATGCCGTATTTCTTTTTGAACTTGTCGACACGGCCGCCTGCATCAATGAACTTCTGTTTCCCGGTGTAGAACGGGTGGCAGTTCGAGCAAATCTCTACGCGGAGGTTTTGCTTGATGGAGCCTGTCTCAAATGTGTTTCCACATGCACAAGTTACAGTGGTTACATGATAAGTAGGATGGATCGCCTCTTTCATGTCTGGTTCACCTCTTTCTGCCCTGAATCATTTGCTGAAACAGAGTTAAATGGACGCATGTTACGATTATATCAGGTTGTTCGGAAGCATGCAATATCTATACGCGTCCGGCAAAGAAATCCGGTGTATGCGTATATGAGCCGATCACAACCTCTGGCAATTCTTCCTGGAAAATCTCGATCATCTGCTTCATGCCGAGCAATTCGCCCCGCGCTTTCGGAATCAGGTTCAAATAGCTTTCCGGATCGATGTTCAAATTGCGCAGCTGAATGAGCCGCAGGCCGGTACGGCGGACGAAATCGATCATCGCTTCGATCTCTTCCTCGCGGTCTGTCACACCGGGGAAAACGAGGTAATTGATCGAAGTAATCACGCCTTGATCGCTCGCGTAACGCAGCGATTTCTCGACGTTTTTGAGCGTATAGGCACGCGGCTTGTAATAGGCGTTATAATGATCGTCCAATGCGCTGATCGTACTGACGCGCATCAGATTCAGGCCCGCGTCGACGATGCCGCGAATATGGTCGGTCAAGCCTGCGTTTGTATTGATATTGATATAGCCGGTCGAGGTGACGGCGCGCACCCGCTTGATCGCTTCGATGATCAGCGCGGCTTGCGTGCTGGGCTCGCCTTCGCAGCCTTGTCCGAAGCTGATCACGCTTTGCGGCGTCTGCAGATGCTCCAGCATGATTTGCACGAGCTCTTCCACATTCGGCTTGAAGTTCATCCGCGTCTGCGGGGCGGGAAAGCCGCTGTCCTCCGGCTGCTCGGAAATGCAGCCGAAGCAGCCGGCGTTGCACGAATAGGAAACCGGCACAGCGCCTTCCCAACGTTGGAGGAAGGTATTGGAAGCTGTCAGGCATTCGTATTCCAGCGCGCATTTGGACAAATGGGCGTATAGCCGGTTGTCCGGGTATTTGGCCTTCAGCCGGTCGACAGCGACCTCCAGCTCATCCGGGTCGCAATTGACCGGGTTCCAGTAATAAGGATCGTCGCTTTGCCGGGCAGCGACATAAAAGCCGTTGTCCTTCCAGACGACGGCGGTATAACCGAACAGCGGCAACACCTTGGTTTTGTCCGCTTTGATATAACCGGGCAGCAGCAGCCGGGTAAAGCCTTGCGGCAGCAGCGCTCCGACCGCCTGATAGGCGCCTTCCACCAGCTTCATCTCGCCGGTTGCTGCATCGAAGCCGACAGGCCGGGTAAACGGCAGGCTGACGAGCGTTGCTCCCTCCGGCAGCGGAATCAGCTCCTCGTCCAGTATTTCCGTAATCATTTCCGCATTTCGACCGAGCGCGAAGTAGTCGGGATGGTCGTACACGTTGCCTTGCTCGTCCGCATAAACCAGATTCATAAGGGCACTCCTTTGAGCTTACGATGCAGAGTTCTTGACCTTGCCTTTGCCGGTAACGGCTGCAGGCGAATCAAGCGACTCCAAAAACTCCTGATTGGTTTTGGCTTCCGCCAATTTTTTGATGAAAGCTTCGGTATATTCGTGAGAATCGTTCATGCCTTTGCGCAACGCCCACACCTTCTCCAGCTCCTCCTTCGACAACAGCGCTTCTTCGCGGCGCGTGCCGGAGCGGCGGATGTCGATAGCAGGGAAGATGCGGCGTTCGGCCATTCTTCGATCCAGATGCAGCTCGAGATTGCCCGTTCCCTTGAATTCTTCATAGATGACGTCGTCCATGCGCGAGCCTGTTTCGACCAAAGCGGTGGCAAGGATCGTCAAGCTGCCACCTTCTTCGATGTTGCGGGCTGCGCCGAAGAAGCGCTTAGGCCGGTGAAACGCGCCCGGATCGATACCGCCAGACAGCGTGCGGCCGGTTGGCGGCACGACGAGGTTATACGCACGTGCCAGCCGCGTGATGCTATCCAGCAAAATCACGACGTCTTTTTTGTGCTCGACAAGACGCATCGCGCGCTCCAGCACCAGCTCGGCAACCTTGATATGATTCTCCGGCAGCTCGTCGAACGTCGAAGCGACAACCTCGCCCTTGACCGAGCGCTGCATATCCGTGACCTCCTCAGGGCGTTCGTCGATCAGCAGCACGAATAATTCGATATCGGGATAATTGGTGGCAATGCTGTTAGCGATTTCCTTGAGCAGCAACGTCTTGCCTGCTTTCGGGGGAGCGACGATCAAACCGCGCTGGCCGAGGCCCACAGGCGCCAACAGGTCCATAATGCGGGTAGACAGCTTGTTGGGAGCCGTTTCGAGTGTGATGCGGGTTTGTGGATAAAGCGGAGTCAGCGCCGGGAAATGCAAGCGTTCGGAGGCCGTTTCAGGCTTCTCGCCATTAACGGCTTCAACCTGCAAAAGACCAAAATACCGCTCGTTTTCCTTCGGCGGCCGGCACTTGCCCGACACCACATCGCCTGAGCGCAGGTCAAACTTGCGAATTTGCGACGCGGAAATATAAATATCCTCGGCGCTTGGCAAGTAGTTGATAGGTCGCAGAAAGCCGAAGCCCTCTTGCAGAATTTCCAGCACGCCCTGCATAAACATCAGTCCGCTTTCTTCCGCCTGAGCGCGCAGGATCGCAAAGATCAATTCTTTCTTTTTCAGCTGTCCGTAGTACGGGATCTGATGTTTTTTTGCGAGCTTATATAATTCCGTAAGCTTTAACGCTTCAAGCTCAGCCAATTGCAAACTCATAATGATTCAACCACCAAACTATTAAATTTTCAACAAGCCAGTCTTAAAAGATATGTTAGCCAGCATTGCCTGCCGGACCCATCTTTATTCCTCGCGTTCGCGCCAAACTTCCGCGCCTAGCGCCGACAGATTGAATACGAGATTCTCGTAGCCTCTATCAATAAATTCGACGCCTGATACCTCTGTCACACCGCCAGTCGCTACGGTCAGCCCGGCAATCACCAGCGCCGCTCCGGCGCGCAGATCCGTAGCCTTCACTTTGGCCGAGCTGAGCGGTCCGCCTTCGATAATCGCCGAGCGGCCCTCTACCTTCACCTTGGCGCCCATGCGCACGAGCTCGGGAATATGCTTGAAGCGATTGCTGTATACATAATCGGTCAAAATGCTAACGCCGCGCGCTTGACACAGCAGACTGGACATCGGAGATTGCAGGTCCGTAGCAAACCCCGGATAGACCAGCGCTTTGACGTCAACGCTCTGATATTCCGGCTGTCCGACGACGCGAATCGATTCGTCCATCTCGTAAATATGTACACCCATTTCCTGAAGCTTGGCCGTCAACGCCTCCATGTGCTTGGGAATGACGTTATCTACAGTGACGTCGCCGCGCGTAGCGGCAGCGGCAATCATGTACGTACCGGCCTGAATGCGGTCGGGAATGATCGAATGGCGGCAGCCGTGCATCGCGTCGACGCCTTCGATGCGGATCGTTTCCGTGCCGGCTCCTTTGATTCTGGCGCCCATGGAGTTCAAGAGCGTAGCTACATCTATGATTTCAGGCTCTTTAGCCGCGTTTTCAATCAGGGTGGAGCCTTTGGCCCGCGAAGCAGCCAACATAATGTTGATGGTTGCGCCTACGCTGACCATATCCAGGTAAATCTTGGCGCCGCGCAGCTCCTTGGCGCGAATTTTGAGCGCGCCGTTCTCGTTGCTGACCACAGCGCCCAGCGCTTCAAAGCCCTTGATGTGCTGGTCAATCGGCCGCGGTTCGAAATTGCAGCCGCCCGGCAAGCCGATCGTCGCTTCGCCGAAGCGTCCGAGCATGGCCCCCATCAAATAATAGGAGGCACGCAGCTTCTTAACCTTGCCGTTCGGCATGGGAATCGGCTTCATCTGGCTGGGGTCGATCGTCATCCGATCTTCTTCCCAATCCACAACGCCGCCCAGCTCGGTAATGATTTCTTTATATATAGCCACATCGCTCAGATGCGGCAGATTATCCAACGTTACAGGCGTTTCCGCCAAAATTGCAGCCGGAACCAGAGCAACTGCGCTGTTCTTGGCGCCGCTGATCTGCACGGTTCCGCGCAGCGGACGCCCTCCGACAACCATCAATTTTTCCAACATTTACAGTTTTCCCCCTACATCAGCGCATCCATGCCGATATCCGAGCACAGTTGTCCCTCAAAAAAAGCTTCCCATGAACAAAACAGAAGAGGGAAACGCATCGGCACGATGCATTTCCCACAAGAGCTATACGATTGAAATTAAGCTTGATTGCTGCTTCCGAACAATTCGATTTTGGATTTAACCACGTCGACCATGGCTTTGCGGGCAGGGGTGAGATATTTGCGAGGATCGTAGACTTTCGCGTCTTTGTTGAGCACTTCGCGGATCGATTCGGTGCAAGCGACTTGGTTCTCGGTGTTCACGTTGATTTTGCCAACGCCGGCTGCAATCGATTTGCGGATCATTTCGTCCGGTACGCCGGAGCCGCCGTGCAGAACGACTGGAACCGGAATCGCTTTGGACACTTGCTCGATGATGTCGAAATGGATGTTTGGCTCGCCGGCATACATGCCGTGCGCCGTACCTACGGCGATGGCCAAGCAATCTACGCCGGTTTCTTCGTAGAAGCGGATGGCTTCTTCCGGCTTCGCCAGGTTGGCATGTTCTTCGTCCACGCTGATGTCGTCTTCCACGCCGCCGATCGTGCCCAGCTCGCCTTCAACGGAAACGCCCATTGCGCGCGCAGCTTTCACGACTTCTTTCGTCAAGCGGATGTTCTCTTCGAACGAGTAATGCGAGCCGTCGAACATAACGGAGCTGAAGCCGGCGCGGATACATTTCATCGCCACTTCGAAGGAGCTGCCGTGGTCGAGGTGCAGCGCAATCGGCAAGCCGGATTTCTTGGCAGCCGCTTCGGCGATCGCAACAGTGAACTCAATACCCATATATTTCAGAGCGCCTTCGCTGACTCCGTAAATAAATGGCGATTTCAGCTCCATCGCTGCTTCGACGATCGCTTGCGCGAACTCCAGATTGTTCATGTTGAATTGACCTACGGCGAATTTGTTGGCTTTTGCTTTAGGCAAAAACTCGTTCATTGAAACCAATGGCATGTTTCTTTTCCTCCTAGGATGATGTTTATAAGGTATCGGGATACCGTTCTTTGTCACACTGAGCTATTATAGCACATATATTTTCAATTGATAACCAAGCCTACGTTCTTTTTGGTGATAAAACACACAAAAATCCCACCCCCGGCTCAGCACGCCGACGGCAGGAGCTCCGGCGAAAAACAAGGCCGGCCTTTACAAAAAAAGGACCCTACATCTAGGATCCTATGGCAAAACCGCTGCTGGATTCGTTATTCAGCTGCTTGTTAACCGCCACGCGCAGCTCGTCAATATCAAACGGCTTCGTAAAGTGCATGATGGCGCCCAGATCGGTCGCTTCCTTAATCATATCAAGCTCTCCGTATGCCGTCATCATGATGACTTTGATCGACGGATCGATCGCCTTGACGTGCTTCAAAATATCCAGTCCGTCCATGCCGGGAATCTTCATATCCAGCAGTACGAGGTCCGGCGAGGCGTTCTTCACGATCTCCAGCGCCAGCTTGCCGTTGGCGGCTTGATACGTGTCATAGCCTTCATTGCTGAAGACCTCCATCAGCAAGACGCGAATTCCATTCTGATCATCCACGATCAATACTTTCTTTTTCATAAACCGGTCCCTCCCGATAACGAAATAACGAGCCCCCCACAATTTCTATGAATGTTTATAAATTCGCTACGTGACGGCAATTTCCTGCCGGAATTCCGGTTATATTGAAGAGTTTTACAAAAAAGTTGCTTTCAGGCTTCACGTCCCAGCCGCAGCCGCTCAATGAGCGAGCTTGCGTGCGGCTTTGACGAATTCGCGGAACAGCGGTTGCGGGCGATTCGGGCGCGACGTGAATTCGGGGTGGAATTGCACGGCGAGGAACCACGGATGCCCTGGAATTTCGATCATTTCGATCAGACGGCCGTCCGGCGACGTACCGGAGAAGCGCATGCCCGCCGATTCGATCATTTCGCGGTATTCGTTATTGAACTCATAGCGATGGCGATGTCTCTCGTACACCAACTCGTCGTTGTAGCACTGTGCAGCAAGCGAACCCGGCGCCATTTTGCAAGGATACAGTCCCAGACGCATCGTGCCGCCCAGATTCTCGATATCCTTCTGCTCCGGCAGCAGGTCGATGATCGGATACGCGGTCGACGGATTGATCTCCGAGCTGTTCGCGCCGTGCAGCTTGACGACGGAACGGGCAAATTCAATGACGGCCACCTGCATGCCCAGACAAATGCCGAAGAACGGAATGTTCTTCTCGCGCGCGTAACGGATCGCCGACACCTTGCCTTCGATGCCGCGATCGCCAAAGCCGCCGGGCACGAGAATGCCCTGGACGCCGCTCAGCAGCTCATCTACGTTATGGTCGTATACTTCTTCAGCGTTGACCCAGCGAATCTCCACCTCGGAATCGTTGTCGATCCCGGCGTGACCGAGCGCTTCGACGATGCTCAGATAAGCGTCATGCAGCGCGACGTATTTGCCGACGATGGCAATTTCGGTTTTGTGCTGAAGGTTCTTGACCTTGTGCACAAGGTTTTCCCACTCAGTCATGTCCGGCTCGGCCAAAGGCGTTGTCAGCTTGAGGTGGTTGATGACGTAGTCGTCCAGCCCCTGCTCGCGCAGCATCATCGGCACTTCATACAGCGTTTCGGCGTCCTTGCACTCGACGACCGCTCCCGGGTCGATGTCGCAGAACAGCGCGATTTTGCGCTTCATGTCCTCGGTCAACGAATATTCGGTGCGGCAGACGATCACGTGCGGCTGAATGCCAAGACTGCGCAGCTCCTTGACGCTGTGCTGGGTCGGCTTGGTTTTCACTTCGCCGGCCGCCTTGATATAAGGTATGAGCGTCACATGGATATACATGACGTTTTCCCGTCCGATATCGTTCTTCATCTGACGAATCGCTTCAAGGAACGGCAAGCTTTCGATATCGCCGACCGTGCCGCCGATCTCGGTGATGACAACGTCCGACTGTGCTTCGCGTCCGGCGCGCAGCACGCGATCTTTAATTTCGTTGGTGATGTGCGGAATGACCTGCACCGTACCGCCGAGGTATTCGCCGCGACGTTCCTTGGTGATGACCGAGGAGTACACTTTGCCCGTCGTCACGTTGGAGTTTTTGGACAGGTTGATATCGATAAAACGTTCGTAGTGGCCCAAATCCAGGTCCGTTTCGGCACCATCGTCCGTAACGAACACCTCGCCGTGCTGGTAAGGGCTCATCGTCCCCGGGTCGACGTTGATGTACGGGTCGAACTTCTGGATGGTCACCTTGAGTCCGCGGTTCTTGAGCAGCCGGCCCAGCGAAGCTGCCGTAATCCCCTTCCCGAGCGACGATACGACGCCTCCCGTAACGAAAATATACTTTGTCATGTATGTAAGCCTCCTAAGAGTTTTTTGCCAGCAAAGCTGACGACGTTAGCGCGGTTGAGCTTGTCCCGAAGAAGCCGGTGTGCGGTTGCGAGGTGATCTGTTCTCCGGTCGCTCCTCCAGCGGTACGCCGCAGAAAATCGAGCCTAAAAACAAAAAAAGTGACACCCGTAGTGACGGGGCACTTTTCGAACGCATACGCGATTTGTTATGTTTCTTTTGAAGCCCATGCAATAGTTTACTCTGAACGGCTAGGCGCTGTCAAGACAAGTTATTTATCGTCGTCGTCGTCCAGATCGGCGTCTTCTGCCGCATCGTCGAGATCGTCTTCCTCTTCGCCCGATTCTTCGTCGCCGCCCTCTTCCAAGTCCTCATCTTCCATCTCTTCGTCTTCGAAAAATTCAGCGTCTTCTTCCGCTTCCTCTTCGGCTTCGAAGTCTTCAGCGTCGCCGTCGAACGCATCGTAGTCTTCCTCTTCGTCGTACACTTCTTCTTCCTCGGCGAATACGTCCTCGTCGTCGAGATCGTCGTCTTCGTCGTTGATGATCCGCGGACGCTTGGAGTTGCTCATTGCGTCTTCGGACTTCTCGACCGGATACCAGCGCTTGAGCCCCCACAGGTTGGTGCCTACGCAGGCAAAGCGGCCGTCAATGTTGATTTCCGTATATAGCTGGGCGATCACCTGCATGACATCCTGCTCGGACAACCCTTTAATTTTGGCAATTTCCATCATCAGATCTCGATAGTAAAACGGCGTGTTCGCCGATTTCAGCACTTCGAACGCCAAATCCACCATCGGCATTTCGCGCGCTTGTTCTGCGGAAATTTTGAGTGTGTATTCGCTACCCATCTAAGGCACATCCCTTCGACCATCGTCACAAGTTCTTCATTAAGTAAAACCTATTTTTTCTAAAAAAGCAACTCTCCCCGCGCAACTAACGGGAAGCGGCGTAGGAGCGCGCGGCGCGGCGGGCGGGGCGGATCGCTTCCGGGCGAGTGAGGGCAAGAGCGAACGGCGGGGAGCGCTTCTCGAGTGAGTGCCAGGCAGACGAATGGCGAGGGGCGCTTCCGAGCGAGCGAGGGGCAGAGCGAACGATGAGGGGCGCTGCTGGGGCGAGCGAGGGGCAAAGCCAACGATGGGGGCGCTGCTGGGGCGAGCGGGGGGCAGAGCGGATGACGAGGGGCGCATCTGGGCTGTCACAGACAAGTAGGCAATGCGAACGGCGGCGCGACGGCGAAACGACTCCCCTCTACAGACCTTAGCGGCCTGCGTGAAATCCGCAGCGGCGGCGCGCGCATGAAAAACAGGCGAAGGTCCCCCTTCGCCCGCGACTGTATCCTGCGGACATCCGCTCCTCCGGAGGGCCCGCCTTGCACATGAGAAACGCCTAATCGGCTTCTCTCTTCATCGTATGTCGATACCGTCCAAGTGACACGGCCGCGCACCTATTTATTTGGAAAAAGGCGATGACACGGTCCGCGATGCCCGTCCGCTCATACATTGGGAAGGAATCCATATTCAGTTGTAGGGGGAATGCACGCATGCGCACGGCCGCTTTCCTGCAATGGCTACATGACGAGGTCGGACTTGCCGGAGGCGCCCCCGGTTCCGCCAAACGGCACATCGTGCGCTTCCGCTCCTCGCGCGACTACGCGGCGTGTCGAGCCGGGCTGCGGCGGCTGAAGCCTGTGCTGGCCCGGCTATCGGCGAGGCCGGTTCGCGAGCTGGACCTCATCCGGGGCTTCTCCTGCATGCTCAGCGACCTTGCCGCCGACCGATTGCAGGAGGCGTGGGGGCTGGAGGTCGAAGACGATCTCCCGGTGCGAGTCCGGCGCATGACCGAAAATCGACCGGCATCCTCCATCGGGCGCTCCGGCGCGCCCACGCCGATTGTTCCTTGGGGGATTGGCCATATTCAGGCACCGGAAGCATGGAGCCGGTCGGTCGGCCAGCGCGTGCGCGTCGGCGTCATCGATACCGGGATCGATTACAATCACCCTGATCTGCGCCATTCGATCGCCAACGGAATCAACCTGGTGCATCGCGCCTACCTGCCCTTCGACGACAACGGGCACGGCACGCATATCGCGGGTACGATCGCTGCCTCCAGCCGCGGCGGCGGCATCATCGGCGTCGCGCCCAAGGCGCTGATCCACCCGGTCAAGGCGTTCGATCATAACGGCAGCGCTTACGTCTCGGACATCATCGCCGGCATTCTTTGGTGCGTCGATCAGGATCTCGACGTCATTAACATGAGCTTCGGTATGAAGACCTACAGCCGTGCGCTGGAGCAAGCCGTGCTGCGCGCCTACAACGCCGGCAAAATCATCGTCGCTTCGTCCGGCAACGACGGCAAGCGGACCGTCGTCGACTACCCGGCCCGCTTCCCGCAGACGCTGGCCGTCGGCGCGACGACGCGCTCGAACCGGATTGCGCCGTTCAGCAATCGCGGGCGGCGCATCGACTTGTACGCGCCGGGCGAGCGGATTTATTCCGCGTGGCTGCACGGCAAGTACAACGAGCTGAGCGGGACGTCGATGGCAACTGCACATGTCAGCGGCGTCATCGCGCTGATGCTGTCGGTCAACGGCGGCCTCCGTCCCGCTCAGATCAAAAAGCTGCTCAAGCGCACCGCCAGCGCGCTTGGCAAAAGCTCCAGCGCGCGCTGGAAGCCCGGGCAGCTCAATGCCCGGCGTGCGCTGAGCGCGCTGAAAAGCCGCGACGTATAGAAACGTCGCGGCTTTGTGCTGCCGCCCCGCTGAGCGGGCGGCGAGATTGGCGCCGCCGGGCTTGGCGGGCGGCGTTGGCTGCGCGCTGCGCTCGACCGGGCGCAGCGGATCTTACGCGCGCGCCCCGCTGAGCGGCGCGCGGGCGGGCGCCGAGCGCGCTACATGCGCTCGGGCGCCGAGACGCCAACGAGGCGCAGCACGTTGGCGATGACGGTGCGCAGCGCCTGCAGGAGCGCAAGGCGCGCCCGGGTTTGCGCGGCGTCGTCGGTGATGACGCGCTCGGCTTTGTAGTAGCTGTGGAATTGGCTCGCCAGCTCATACACATAGCGGATGAGCCGATGCGGCGCATACTGCTCGGCCGCCACGGCGACCTCCTCCGGCAGCTCGCCCATCTTGCGCAGCAAATCGAATTCCGCCTCGACGTTCAGGCGGGAGAAATCCTGCTGCGCCAGATCACCCACGGCAATGCCCATCTCCTCGGCCTGCCGGAAAATGCTGCAGATGCGCGCATGCGCATACTGCACATAAAACACCGGATTCTCGTTGGACTGCGAAACCGCGAGATCCATGTCGAAATCCAGATGCGAATCCATGCTCCGCATCGTAAAGAAATAGCGGATCGGGTCGACGCCGACCTCGTCCATCAGGTCCTCCATCGTGACCGCTTTGCCGGTCCGCTTGGACATCTTGACCTTCTCCCCGTTCTGGAACAGGCTGACCATTTGCGCAATCAGCACGACGAGCTTGTCCGCCTCGTAGCCAAGCGCCGTCATCGCCGCCTTCATCCGCGGGATGTAGCCGTGGTGGTCCGCGCCCCAAATATTGATCAGCCGGTCAAAGCCGCGCTGGAACTTGTTGCGGTGATACGCGATATCCGGCGTCAAGTACGTAAACGAGCCGTCGTTCTTGATCAGCACGCGGTCCTTGTCGTCGCCGAGCGGCGTCGTGCGCAGCCAGGTCGCGCCTTCTTCTTCATAAATATGGCCCTTGCTCCGCAGTTCCTCCAGCACGCCGGGAATCAGCTCATCCTCGTAAATCGATGTCTCCGAGAACCAGTGATCAAAGCTTACGCCAAAGCGGCCCAGATCGCGCTTGATCTTGTCCAGCTCCTTGTCCAGCCCGTAGCGGCGGAAGTAAGCCAGCCGCTCCTCGTCCGGCAAGCCGGTCAGCCGGTCGCCCTCTTCCGCAGCCAGCTCGGCGGCAAACTGCTTGATATCCTCGCCGTAATAGCCGTCCTCGGGCATTTGCGCGTCACGGCCCAACGCCTGCAAATAACGCGCTTCAATCGATTTGGCCAGATTCAGCACCTGGTTACCGGCATCGTTAATGTAATATTCGCGCGAAACGTCGTAGCCGGCCAGCGTCAGCACATTGCACAGCGCATCGCCAACCGCTGCGCCGCGGGCATGCCCCAGATGCAGCGAGCCCGTCGGATTGGCGCTAACGAATTCGACCTGCACCTTCAGCCCTTGTCCGACATTCACGCGGCCATAGTCGGCACCCTGCGCCAGCACCTCGCCGATCACGGGGTACAGGTAGCTTTTGTCCAGTCGGAAGTTGATAAAGCCCGGCCCGGCAATGTCCGCTCCCGATATGTACACCTTCTCTTTATTCAGATGAGCAATCAGTTGTTCGGCAATCTGCCGCGGATTCGTCTTGGCGATACGTGTCAACTGCATGGCCAGATTCGTCGCCAAGTCGCCGTGCGCCTTCTCCTTGGGCACCTCCAGCGTAATATCGGGCACCTGCTCGGCCGTCACAATCCCCGCAGCCACCGCCGCTTCGGCCAGCGCCTCTTTCACCTTCGATTTCATTTCCTGCAAAATATCCATACCCAGCTCCCCCTCTTCGCCCGGCCGCTGAGCGGCTCAGGCTTCCTCGATCGACAGTTGAACCCGGAACAGTCCCGCAGGTTCTCCCGCTACATATAAGTCGTAGCTCCAGCGCACCGTGCCCAAGCCCATCTCCAGCGCATTCTCCAGTGCGTGCGTGTGCATTTCCAGCTCCATACGGCCGTGCTCGTTTTGATAAAAGCCTACCCGTTTCTCTCCGGCCACAAACGTTTGCTCCGCCTGCACATCGCCTTGCCGGACAATGCGCAGCTCGCGCCGCTCCAGCTTGATCAGCGTAGCGGTTCGCCCCTGCTCGCCAAGCGGCTCCTCGTAACGGACGTAAACATGAGCCCCTTTTATATACAGATCGCCCTCGTAGCCTTGCACGGACTTGTCCGTATCGCTTCGGCTTTCAAGACGAATGCGCACCTTGCTTTTGGGCGTCGTCATCGGCTTCGCCTCCCTTGTCGGCAGCGTTGCCGGGACAAACCCGGCACGCGTGCGGATCAGCCTGATTCCAGCATCAGGCAAGTTAGCTTATAGTTTATAATATCGCAAGCTTGAATTCAATCGGTAAAAAAGCGACCCGCTGCCGGGGAACCGCCATCCGACAGCCGACGGTCGACAATCCGGCAATCGCCCTTCCAACTGCCGGCAATGCGGCAAACGGCCGGAAATCTTCCAGCAGTCTTCCAGCAACCCTCCAGTAGCCCTCCAGCAACTTTCCCGCAACCTTCCTGCAGCCTTCCAGCAACCCTCCAACAGTCTTCCAGCAACCCTTCCAGCAACCTTCCAGCAACCTTCCTGCAGCCTTCCAGCAATCAGCCATCGAACGGCCAGCAACCCGCCGACACGACACCAGCCGTCAGTTCGCCCTAAGCTCCATCGGCAGTTCCGCACCGAGCGGCGCGACTCCCGGAGCGCGGCGCCGGGCGTACGGCGTCAGTCCGACCACCAACCCGTGCCGCATGCTCCGCTGAGCCGCGGCAGCCCCCGCTTACACAACAAAACGGGCCCAGCCGCCGTCGGCCAAGACCCGTTTCTCGTTCACCTATGAATTTCGCCAAACAGCGCTTACTTCACCAAGCCAAGCAGAATCTCGCGCACCAGC
The DNA here is from genome assembly GCF_004514475.2 of Paenibacillus athensensis. Classification (GTDB taxonomy): domain Bacteria; phylum Bacillota; class Bacilli; order Paenibacillales; family NBRC-103111; genus Paenibacillus_AL; species Paenibacillus_AL athensensis. The sequence continues at coordinate 19,738 of NZ_MYFO02000007.1, forward strand.
TTGGACGCCACGATTTGCGTCTGCTCGGACGGATCGTACACCGGCGCAACCTCGACGACATCGGCCCCGACCACGTTCACGTCGGAAGCGGCAATCGCGTGAACGGCCGCCAGCAGTTCCTTCGACGTAATGCCTCCAGCTTCGGCCGTGCCCGTGCCGGGCGCTGCCGACGGATCGAGCACGTCGATGTCGATGGTCAAATACACAGGGCGGCCGGCCAGCTCCGGCAGCACCTTGCGCAGCGGCTCCAGCACCTCAAACGGGTACAGGTTCAGGTGCTCGCGCGCATATTGGAACTCCTCGCGCGTACCGGAACGAATGCCGAACTGGTACACGTTTTTTCCGCCGATCAGCTCGGCAGCTTTGCGCAGCGGCGTGGAGTGCGACAGCGGCTCGCCCTCGTATTGCTCGCGCAGATCGGCGTGGGCGTCGAAATGCACGATCGCCAGGTCCGGGTACTTCGCGTACACCTCGCGAATGACCGGCCACGACACCAGATGCTCGCCGCCAAGACCGAGCGGGAACTTGCCGTCGGCCAGCAGGCCCTTGACATATTCGCCGATCACTTCCAGCGCGCGGCCTGCGTTACCGAACGGCAGCGGCAGATCGCCGGCGTCGAAGTACGAAATATCGGCCAGACTTTTATCCAGATAGGGGCTGTATTCCTCCAAACCGATCGACACCTCGCGGATGCGGGTCGGGCCGAAGCGCGAGCCAGGGCGGAAGCTGACCGTGTAATCCATCGGCATGCCGTAAATGACCGCACGGGAAGCGGCATAGTCCTGCGAGCTGGCAATAAACACATTGCCGGAGTAAGCTTCATCGAAACGCAAGCGTCACACATCCTTTTATATATATTCACTGCAATAGTTTGATGAAAAGCCGCCGGAGAGCCGGTATGGAGTCGAAGCTGCGCTAGCGATCGCCTTTGCATCCGAATTTTCCCCGGACCGCACCGGCCGCGGGCAGCTTATTTTCATCAACAATTACTTCACCAGGTCTTCCACAAAACGCGGCAGCACGAAAGCGGCTTTGTGCAGACGCGGCGTGTAATACTTGGTCGGGAAGTCGGGAATCGCCGCTTCGTCGACCTGGAGCGGATCGTATTTTTTGCTGCCCATCGTAAAGGTCCACAGACCGCTTGGGTACGTCGGAATGTTGGCGCTGTACACGCGGACAATCGGGAAAATTTCCTTCACATCACGGTTAACCGTGCGGATCAGATCCGCCTTGAACCACGGGTTGTCCGTTTGCGCCACGAAAATGCCGTCTTCCTTCAGCGCATCGAAGATGCCTTGATAGAAGCCTTTGGAGAACAGCTCGACCGCAGGGCCGACCGGCTCGGTGGAATCGACCATAATGACGTCGTACGTGTTTTTATGATCGTGAATATGCATGTAGCCGTCGTTGACAATGACCTCAACGCGAGGGTTGTCCAGCTCGCCGGCGATTTGCGGCAAATATTTTTTCGAATACTCAATGACTTTGCCGTCGATGTCGACCAGCACCGCTTTTTCGACCTTAGGATGCTTCATCACTTCGCGGATTACCCCGCCGTCGCCGCCGCCGACCACCAGCACATGCTGCGGATTCGGATGCGTGACCAGCGCCGGATGCGCCACCATTTCATGATAGACGAACTCGTCGCGGTCCGTCGTCATCACCATGCCGTCCAGCGTGAGCATCGTGCCCCATTCATCGGTTTCGATCATGGCCAGGTCTTGAAAATCCGTCTGCTCGCGGACGTATGTCTCTTTAATTTTCGCGGTGATGCCGTAGCTCTCCGTCTGCTTCTCCGTATACCATAAATCCATTGTCGATGCCTCTTTTCTTTGTCTATATTGTCATGATTTGCTCGATCCTCTACGCACACAAATTGTATTATAGTCCATTGCCCCCAAAAAGCAATGTTTTCCTAGGATTTTTGCGGCTTTATGAAAAAAATTTACAATTGTCCGCCCCCGTTTGAATAGAGGAAGCCAACCTTTTCCATACTGGAGAATAGCGGCTTTTTTGACCTCAAAATAAGAAAGGGGGACTCGCTATGGCCGATTCCGGGAAACGTTCGTCCGGACGCCCGTCCGACGATCAGGAGGCGCCCGCCATCCGCAAGCTGCGCCGGCTCAAAAAAACGGTCTCTTTCCTGTTCTCTTCCTTCATTGTACTGCTGGTGGCGCTGGGAGCCGGGCTGCTGTACCTGCGCGCCCAGACGCTGCCCGTGACGCAAATGCTCCAGACCTCGCAAATGTTCGATGCGCACGGCGAGCTGATCGATTCGTTCTACACCGGCCAAAACCGGCAGATCGTAAAGCTCAAGGACATCTCGCCCTTCCTGATCAAAGCGACGCTGGCCGTCGAAGACCAGCATTTCTACAGTCATTTCGGCGTCGACGTCAAGGGCGTGGCCCGGGCGGCGCTCGTCAATCTGGAGCACATGTCCAAGGTGCAGGGCGCCGGGACGATCACGCAGCAGCTGGCGCGCAACCTGTATTTGACCCACGACCGCACCTGGACGCGCAAAATCCAGGAGACCGTCTACGCCGTGCAGATGGAGCTGCAGATGAGCAAGGACGAAATTTTACAGGATTATTTGAACCAGATCTATTACGGCCACTCGACATATGGCATCGAGATGGCTTCGCAGCTGTTTTTCGGCAAGCATGCCAGCGAGCTGACGCTGGCGGAAAGCGCGCTGGTCGCCGGTGTGCCCAAAGGACCACGCTACTACTCGCCTTACTACGACTTGCAAAATTCGCTCGACCGGCAAAAGGTCGTGCTGCAGACGATGGTGCGCAGCGGGTTCATCACCCAGGAAGCCGCCGACGCCGCAGCCAAGGAAAAGCTGAACATTCAGCCCTTGGGCAAAAAGAAACCGGCCGCCGCGCCGTATTTCCGCGATTACGTCCGCGCCGTCGCCATCGACAAGCTGGGCATCTCCGAGGAGCAGTTCGATCAGGGCGGCATCAAGGTATACACGACGCTGGATCTGGACGCCCAGCAAACCGCTGAGCAGGCCGTGACCAAGCAGCTCGCCGACACGCCCGACATTCAAGCGGCGCTCGTCGCCATCGATCCGCGCACCGGCGCGATCAAGGCGATGGTTGGCGGCCGCGATTACGCCGAGAACCAGTTCAACCGCGTATTGTCCAATACGCGCCAGCCCGGCTCGTCGTTTAAGCCGCTCGTCTATATGACGGCGCTGCAAAACGGCTTCACCCCGGTCACCCGCGTCAAAAGCGAGCCGACCGTCTTCACCTATGACAACGGCCGCCAGACGTATACGCCGCGCAATTTCGGCGACCAGTACGTCAACGACTTCATCGATATGCGTCAGGCGATCTCGAAGTCGGACAACATCTACGCCGTGCATACGATTCTGGAGGTCGGGCCGGAGAAGGTCATCGAGACGGCGCGCAAGCTGGGCATCGACAGCCCGATGAAGCCGCTGCCGTCGCTGGCGCTCGGCTCGTTCCCGGTCAGCCCGCTGGAAATGGCGTCGGCGTTCAGCGCCATTGCCAATCAGGGCGTGCACGCCCGGACGTTTGCCATCGAGCGCATCGAGGACGCCGGCGGCAAGGTGCTGTATCAGAATGAGCCCTACGCCGAAAAAGTACTCGACCCGGCCACCGCCTACGTGATGACCAGCCTGATGGAGAGCGTGTTCGAGGAAGGCGGCACCGGCAACCGCGTCGCCAATATCATCAAGCGGCCGATTGCCGGGAAAACCGGCACGACAGATACCGACGCGTGGATGGTCGGCTTTACGCCGGAGCTGACGACCGCTGTGTGGGTCGGCTACGACAAGGACCAGAAAATCAGCAACGTCGAATCGCATCTGGCTTCGCCGATTTTCGCCGAATTTACTGAAGGCACGCTGACCGCCATTCCGCCCAAGCTGTTCCCGATTCCCGAAGGCGTCGCGAATGTGTATATCGATCCGGCTACGGGCAAGCTGTCCAACGAGGACTGCCCGAACGGGCGGCTCGAAGCGTTCATTGCCGGCACGGAACCGACCGTTTATTGCACGGAAAAGCAACCCGCCCAAGCGCCTCACGCTCCCCCTTCTCCGAACGACCCGCAAGCGAAAAACGGTTCGTGGTGGCAGGATCTCAAGCGCTGGTGGAATGATTGACATTGCGGCTTTCGGCCCGCACCCTTCCGTCGCAAAGCCGCAATCGCCGGCATCGGAAAGGGCGTCCGGACAACACAAAAAGGCAGAACCAAGCGCGTCTTGGTCTGCCTTTTTGCTGTCCTAGTATATGGTGTAACATACACTATGGTCTAGTATAACCCGTTCATCTATGGCTCACAATGGGTGACACATAATGTCCATATTTTCAGGAAAGCGCTGTTTTCAGCACGTCCTCCGAGCGTTCCCACCACTGGGCGTTGTGGTCGATCAGGCATTGACGCAGCGCCGCTTTCTCCGTTTCGTCCAGCCCCTCCAGCATAAAACGCCGCTTCATCGCGTAATCCATTTTGTTCACATGATCGGCGAGAATCTTCCAGCCGCGTCTCGCTTCGGTATCGACCAGCATCTCGCATGCGGTAACGCCGGCATAGCTGCCGCCCTCCTCCGTCCGGTCGACAGCGACCCAGACGATCCAGCAGCGGCGGCCGTTCGGCACGTCCTCTTTGTTCATGGAGAATTTGACGCCCTTCTCCACCTGACTTTTGGCGTGCAGCGCGCCCATGTCCAGATACGCCTTATCGCCGTCGATAATCACGCTCGATACATTGCTCAAGTCGATTGAGCCTGCGCCAAAACCCTTATGATTAACGTTCGAACTGACGATATTAAACGCCAGCTTCTTCTTGTTTTCTTCCATGACGAACACCTTCCCGTTCCAAAATGAACTGTTCCTAGTTCATTGTAGCCAAAGTTGGCGGCCAGAACAAGAGCGCTAACGCAGCAGCGTGATGGCTACCGCAGCGGCCAGAGCCAGAAGCACCAGGCCGACCAGCAGCGCCGTGTAGCTTTTCACCGTATCGGAAAACGACTTTTTCATAAGCGCCCCCATCCCACCGCCGCTGCGGCAGTCTCCTTATTAACTCTGACAGGATCAGCCGCCCATTAGTTGCAGCAAACGGAAAAATTTTCATCGCCGTCTCCTCCCCGCAAGCGGGTCCAAATTTCTTTCGTTCTCCAGAAATAATCGTCGGGCTGTCCACATATATATCGGGAGTAGATGCTTGTCAACGGGGTGAAAATCATGAATGTTCTGTTCAAAAACCGCAAGGCGCAGTGGATGCTCGTGTTGCTGCTCGCTGTAGGCGCCGCCTCGGCGAGCCAGCTGATCGCGCCGGGCGGGGGCCAGCCCGCATCGTCTCTGGCGCTGGAGGAGCCTGGAGCTGCGCCGCCTGCGCCGCTGCAGCCGAATCCGGCGGCTTCCATCGGCCAGACGGAAGCGCTAAGCCGCCGCATCGTCGAATATCACATGAGCGTCGATTACGCCGCTGACACGAAGCAATTGAGAGGACAGCAAACGATTACGTGGGAAAACCCCGGCAGCCAGCCGGTGCAAGAGCTGTATCTGCACTTGTATCCAAACGCCTTCGCCTCGCGAAAGACGACATTTATGCGCGAATCCGGCGGCAAGCTGCGCCAGGACGAAGCGAAGGAGGCCAGCACGGGGAGCATCGAGCTGCTGTCGGTCAAACAGATGGAAGGCGAAGACCTTAGCAAGCGCATGGAATTCGTGCAGCCCGACGACGGCAACAAGGATGACCGGACGTTGCTCAAGCTGCCGCTGGCCAAAGCGGTAGGTCCGGGAGAAAGCGTGACCATCCATACGGAATTTCTCGTTCAGCTGCCGGATGTATTTGCCCGGATGGGCTATGTGGGCAATTTCGTCATGGCCGGCCAGTGGTTCCCCAAGGTCGCCGTCTATGAGCCCGCCGGAACGCGGGGCCGCACCACGGAAGGCTGGAATCTTCATCAGTATCACGGCAATTCCGAGTTTTACGCCGATTTCGGCATTTATGACGTCACGATTCGCGTACCGTCCAGCTATACAGTAGCCGCCACCGGCTTTCCGGTGAAGCCGCCGTTCACGGACGGCGACCGCAAGACGTATCAGTTTTACGCCGACGACGTGCATGATTTCGCCTGGTCGGCATCGCCGGACTTCATTTATTACGAGGAGCCGTTCTCTTCGCCGCAAATTCCCGGCGTCAAGATCAAGCTTTATCTCGATCCCAAGCACGCCGAACTGAAGGAACGTTATTTGTACGCTGCCAAAAAATCGCTCGCTCGCTACAGCCAGTGGTATGGAACCTACCCTTATTCGACCTTGTCAATTGTCGTGCCGCCGGCCGGCGGCAACGGTGCGGGCGGTATGGAATATCCGACGTTGGTCACCGCTTGGGGCGCTGACGACGCCTCGCCGGATCTAGAGCTGGAACGCGTCGTCGTTCACGAAATCGGCCACCAGTTCTGGTACGGCCTCGTCGCATCCAACGAATTTGAAGAGGCTTGGCTCGACGAAGGCTTCACCTCGTATTCCGAGGACCGGGTCATGGAGACGGAATACGGCATTTCTCCAAACCTGCCGGTCGAAGCGAGCTACATCACCTCGCCGAACAAGTTGCAGCTTAACGCTTGGGATTACAGCGGTCACGGCCAATATGCGGAAAATGTGTATACGCGCGCCAAGCTGGTGCTCAAAGCGATGGAGAAGCAGGTCGGTCCGGACACGATGAGCCGGATTCTCAAGACGTATTTTCAGCGCTGGCAGTTCAAGCACCCGTCCACGAAGGATTTTCAAACTGTCGTTGAAGACGTTACGAAGGCGAAATGGGACGATTTCTTCAATCAATATGTGTATGGCGGCATGATGATGGATTACACTGTCGACAGCATTACCGTCAAGCCCGTCCAGCAGAACGGAGCTTCCGCCTATGAAAGCACCGTGCGCATCACCCAGCGCGGCGGACGCGCAACGGCCGTGCCGGTCCGCTTCCACTTCACCGACAACGCCACGAAGGACGAGATGTGGAACGGCGCCGAAACGAGCATGAATTTCAAGCTGCTCCATACGGCTCCGGTCGACTGGGTGCGCATCGATCCTGACTATACGCTCGTGCTGGAAAATAAGCATATCAACAACTATCTCCGCACCGAGGTTGATCCCCGATGGAAGGTGCGCATCAATCTGGGTCTGGTTCAGCTGCTGCAAACCGTCTTCGGCTGGGTCGCCTGGTAATCGAAGGAGGAGAATCGTCCATGAAGCTCTACCTGCACCAAGGATACCGTAAAGCCTTGCAGCAGCCATTCGTCTGCATCATCCTCTTTCTGTACCAGCTCGGCTGGGGAACGCTCCTGTATAAGCTCGTGCAGTCGGTGGTCGTGCCGCTGATGCATCGTTATCCGCAGCATGGCGAACCGCGGCAGGCCGTCCAGCTGTTTCTGGCGGAAAGCCAGTTCCAGTTGTTCAAAACCGATCTCAGTCACCCCTATTTGTGGGGGCTGGCTCTGCTGCTGCTGATCCGCATGCTGCTGACGCCGGCGCTGAATGCAGGCGTGTATTACTCGCTGGCGCACCCAGAGCTGCATGCCGGTTATCGGTTTGTAAAAGGCATCCGGTCGCTGACGCTTCCCTTCCTCTTCTACTATGCGCTGCGGCTGGCGCTGACGGCACTGCCTCTCATCTGGCTGGGCCCCAAAGCGATTCGGCTGCTCGCTCACAGCTTGACTTACGAAGCGGCGCTCCGGGAGCTGCTGCCGTGGTTCATCGGATTGCTCGTCTACGGCTACGCGCTCCATCTGGTATTCATGTATCTGCAATTCGCCAAAGCCCGCCGCACCGGCGCGCTCTCCACCCTGCTGATCTTCACGCTGAACGGTCTGCCGATTATCCTGCTCGCGGTCATTCTGCTGGCAGCCGGCGCGCTGCTTGCCGGCGTCGCCGCTACCGCTACCTACATCTGGGCCGGATTGCTCGCCCTGATTCTTTATCAGCTGATGCCGCTGCTTCACACGTTTCTGCAGGTCTGGTCGATTGCTGCGCAATATCAGCTTTGGATCGCCAAAAACAGCGGCTGATCGACCGCCGGATTCCCTACGAAAGCGGCCAAAAACGCTAAAAAAGAGGTCCTCTCTGACGAAGAGAAGGCCTCTTTTTTGTCTATTTTGCGAACAATTTCACATTTTTTTAGAGAAACGTGAATATTTAAGGAGGATTTTCGAGGTTTCTGACGAATTCCTCTAGTTAGGAAAAGAAAACCAAAAACAACATGCCGAATTCCCGATTTATCGGGAAACGGGGGAACCACTCTGGGTGAATTGATCTTGCAACAAAGGGATCATAGGGAACCTTCAACCGAACCCTCCAGCTAACCTCGTAGGCACCGGAAGGAGACAAGCAGTTGAGAAAGGTTGTCGTTCTTGTTTTAGGCTTGGCCTTGTTTCTGAGCTTGAGCGTCGGAAGCGCTTTCGCGTCGGAAAACAAACTGGAAGCTACGGTAAACGCATTGCTCGGAACTCCTTACAAATGGGCGGGTACAACCAGCGAGGGCTTTGATTGCTCCGGCTTTACCTCCTATGTGTTCGACAAGTTCGGCATCGACCTGCCGCACAGCTCCAAATCCCAAAGTCAGGAAGGCAACTATGTTGCCAAAGCAGATCTGCAGCCTGGCGATCTTGTCTTTTTCAACACTGATGGTAGAGGCGTTTCCCATGTTGGGATCTATCTCGGAGATGGCGAATTCATCCACTCCGCTACCGATAAAGGCGTTGTGAAAAACAAGCTGAGCGAGTCCTATTATGCCAAGCGTTACGTAACGGCTCGCCGCGTTCTGTGGGAAGACCTGTACAACCAATTGACTGCTGAATCCAAGTAAGCGTAAGACGTTTGGAATAAAGCCTGCGCCCCCTCCTCACCGAGCGGCGGCCGGGCTTTATTCATTTATCCGGAGGCGACTATCCTATGAAGCTGTTTGTCCACCGCAAGGATTTGCGCATCGGCGATTTGGCCGGGTTCGATTATTTGCACGCTGCCGGCGAGCCGAGCCTGCATCTGCTAATTCTCGACCCGTTCCTGCTGAAGCGGGACCGCCATCTCGCCCACAGCGGCGTCAACTTTCTGCGGCATGCCGTGCGGCTGCAAGCGCAATACGCCGAGCTGGGGCGGACGCTCGACATCGTCTACGGCGATCCGGCCGAGGTGATCGACGACATCTTGGCCGGCGTGTCGCCGGCCTGCAGCGAAATCGTGCTGCACGCGGACTTCACGCCGTATGCGCTCGTGCGCGACCGCCGCATCCGCGACGCCGCCGAGCGGCGCGGAGTGCGGGTCACCGCGCTCGTCGACCACACCTTGGCCGATCTGCCGGCGCTGCAGCATTATGCCGGGCGGGCGGAGCCGTACAAGGTGTATACGCCCTTTTACCGCAAGTGGAGCGAGTTCCTCGGCCTGTACCACCGGCCGGCTTCGCCTCTCACGCTGCGCGATCTGTCGACCGTCAGCCTTGCGACGGTCGAGGGCGGGCCGGCGCTGCTGGCGCGCTGGCCGTTGCCCTGGGCGCTGGCGGCACCGGCCTATCCGGCCGCCGAAGCGCCCGAGGATCGGCTGCGCGAGTTCGTCGCGCAGCATGTGCCGTCATACGCGGAGCGGCGCGACCACTACGCGTATGACGGCACCAGCTCGCTCAGCCCCGCCATCAACACCGGCGCGATTTCGATTCGCGCGGTGTATGAGGCGGTGCAGGGCTGCGAGCTGGCGGGCGCCTGGCTGCGACAGCTGGCCTGGCGGGATTTTTACATCTACCAGTCGCTGTACGATGCGGATTTCTTCAGCTACGAGAAGCGCTACGACCTGTCGGCGCTAAGCGACCGCCACTTCGACAGCTGGCGGCAGGCCCGCACCGGCATTCCGGTCGTGGACGCGGCGATGACGGAGCTGAACGAAACAGGGCGGATGCCGAACCGGCTGCGCATGATCACGGCGATGTTCCTGACCAAGAACCTCCAGTGCCCGTTCACGCTAGGTGAGCAGTATTTCCGCTACAAGCTGAGCGATTACGACAACACGCTCAACCGGGGCGGCTGGCTCTGGTGCGCTTCGCTTGGCTTCGACGCCGCGCCGTATTTCCGCATCATGAACCCGGTCACGCAATCGCAGACGCACGACCCGGCCGGGCTGTACATCCGCCGCTGGCTGCCCGCACTTGCCGGGCTGAGCGACAAAGCGATCCATCTTCCGCTGCCGCAGGCGATTGTCGACCTCAAGGCGTCGCGGGCGGCAGCCATCGACTGCTATCGCACGATTTTGCAGTGAAGCGGCTCATCGCGTCAGGTTGACATGTTCTCGCCCGATCGGCCATATCCTGATGAAGAGGAGCTTGCCGCTCTCAACCGTCTGTGAAGGAGGTTGACCGCATGGTGCCGCAGCTGGTTGTGCAAATCGGGTTGATCGTCATTGTCGGGCACAGCGTCTATCGCGCAGCGAAGCTGATCGCCCCGCGCCGCATCGATTGGCTGGAGCTGGTCTTTCAACTGTCCGTTGGCGTAGTCGCATTAGCCTTTTTGTTACCTTAATACCCGTTAATACCAGTTAATACCCGTTTCTCTGCAAGCTTAAACAGCCAAAAAAGCCAAATGCTCCGGTCAAGCCGGAATATTTGGCTTTGGTTGTTATTGCCCCTGAATGCTAAGGCTGCACAGGAATGAAGGTGCCTGCCGGAGATGTCCCTCTGCCCTACTGCTACGCAGGAGGTGCCGGGCTACTACAGCTCGCCTAACGTTTGCGCCCGCGCCTCCAGCTGTTGAGCGGCTCCGTCAATGGTGGCGAATTCATCGACCGCCTGTATGATGCGCTGTTGGCTTTCGACAATCGACGTTCTCGCGCGCAGCGTGCCACCGCCCATCTTCGCCACTTGACCGGCCATCCCCTCGACAGCCCGGCTGATTTCCAACGTGGCCTGCTGAACCTGCTGGGCCAGCTTGCGGACCTCGCCAGCGACCACGTTGAAGCCAAGTCCGTGCTCTCCGGCATGCGCCGCTTCGATAGCGGCATTCAAGGCCAGCAAATTCGTCTGGTCGGCGATTTCGCGAATTTTGCCCGCCGCTCCGCGAATGGAACGGGCCTCCGCCTCCAGCGAGGACAGCACCTCCATGTTTTCTTCGGAATCGGCGACCATTTTCCCAAAAGCTCCGGAAATCGCCCGCGCACAGCTCGCGCCCGTCCCGGCATGCTCCCTGAGGGTTTCCGCCATATCGAGCAAATCCCGGGTCGCCTGCTGGGCAGCCCGCTCGCGCTCCGTAATGTCGGTAGCTACCTTTAATACCGCCACGGCCCTGCCGTTGTCATCGCGGATGGGAATGTAGCTCGCTTCCAGGGAAAGCAGCCGGCCGTCCTGGGCAACACGTTGTATTTTATCCTGAAAATCAAGTCCGTTTCGCAAATCGCTCCACAGCTTGACGTAATCCGGGCTGGCCGCGAATTCCGGCAAACAAAACGTCCGATGATGCAAACCCGGCATCTCTGCCGCCCGATAACCCATCCCTTGCGCAAAAAGCTCATTCGCCCAAATAACCGTACCGTCCAGATCGAACTCGATCATCGCCAAAGAGCCCTCCAGAGCGGCCAATACTGCCCGGACATCCAACATCTGTGTACTGCGCACCGGCAGGATTTTCTCTTCCGTCTGCATCTTCAATCCCTCTCTTAAAAAACTAAATAAATGATCTTTTTATACTACCACGCTCTTTATTTCAGCAAAAGTAAACAGGTTCCAAGCGAACCGTTAATTGCAATAAGAATGACGAAATTTGTCGAAATAATTTCATTGATCCGAAGGCCGCTGTGCAGGCATCCGACCTGCCAACAGTCGGCCCCGTGCCAATTCCCCCCGCAAACGCGCAAAAAAGGACTCCAGGGGGAGCGGAGTCCTCTTTCTTCTAGCTTCTAGTAGTCCAGACGACTCGTAATGTAACCGGATACATGCCAAGTCGACGTGCTATTGTAGAATTTGAAATAGTTGCCGACCGGCTGGCTCAAGCCATACACCGTGCCTGGAATCGCTGCAGCTACTTTCACATAGTTTTTGTAAATGTCGTATTTGCCGTTAATTTGGTCAACTGTCGTGGAAGTCAGGTTCACCAAACGGAACTCGTAACGGTCAGTGCCTACATTCACGATCGCGTTAAAAAATCCTTGGTTGCCGGAGGCCAATGGCACTTCGGTCCAGCTTGCGATTGCGTCGCCGCTTGTCGCCGTCAGCCAGCTGCCGGTCGTGCCGTCCAGTACGTACAGCGGACTCGTCGAGAATACACCGTGGACATACTGCGACGGAGCGGCCGAGCTGCTCAGTCCGACGCTCATCATCATCACGATAGCCGCGAGAATGAATGCGGTTACAATTTTCTTAGCCTTAAACATGAAATCCCACCTTTTACTGGTAATTTCCCCCTGCAATTACTATAACACAAGGTAGAAATAAATGACATATATGTATACAAATATTTTATTCTCCTGCCGGATTCTGAAAATTTTGCCGATTCGGCAGGAAAAGTCCGGTAGGTACGACGAATACTTATGAACAAGCCCAATGTTCTCAGAAAAGGTGTGAGACGAATATGACATCCGAGAGCGTAATCCTGATCAACCAGCGCCATGAAGTGGCCGGCACTCTCATCGAATTCAAGGACGAATTGATGCGCATTCAAGTAACGGAAGAGCACGAAGTCGAGCTGACCGAGTTCATCCTGGCTCTTTACAAAGGCAAACAGATCGAAGCCAAGGTCATCATCGTCAAGCCGGGGGAAATCGGATTGTTTATCCCTCTGCTGCCTGAAGACTATTTCAACGACCGCCGGAACTTTCCGCGCATTCGCGTTGACTTGCCCGCCGTTCTGATCCAGCAGTCCAGATACGAGGAGCGCATCGTGCGGATTCGCCTGCACGACGTCAGCCATCGCGGCTTCAGCTTTGTCACCGAGAACGATGAGGACGTCGAGCCAGGCATGCTCAGCCGCATGGTGATTCAGTCCGAGCAGTTGCCCGTGATTTGCGATATTGTCGTTACCAATCAAGTCGAGCAAGCCGGCCGGCTGCGCTACGGCTCGCGCATTCAATTCATGGACAATGCCAACATACGTATTCTGTACGGATACATGCTTGCCAAGCAGGTGTAAGCGTTTAAAAAACCGTTCCGGTGTCTGCCGGGACGGTTTTTTCGGTTTGTACGCGCCTGTGCGCCCTAGCGCTTCGCCGCAAGCTGCCCCGAAGCCTTTAGTGACGACCGGCAAAAAAATTCAGCTTCCTAAATGGCCTGACACATTCCGAACACATACGCGTTTTATTCTAGGGATGTAGTCACCATCCACTTTCAAAGGAGCTGTTCCCCATGATGAAAAAAACCTTACTCGCCACCTGCGGCCTGCTGATTGCCGCCTCCGCCTGCATCGTCGCTCAAGCCGCCTCTCCGTCCCCGTCTCCATCCGCCCCTCCGTCGGGCGCACCCGCTGCGACGGCAGCCCCTGCGGCCGGTCAAGCGAAGCCGCCGCAAGCTGCCCCGGGCCCGGACGGCGGCCGCCGTCCAGCCGGACAGCAAGGACAGGGCGGCTGCTCGAACCAGGACGGCGCGCAAAAGCCGGCTCCCGGGCAAGCCGGACAGCCCGGCCCGTCGGGACAGCCGCCGCAAGGCGGGCCGCAAAGCGGAGGCGGACAGCCGCCGGCGCAGGTCACGAACGACCCGTCCGGCTACACCATCACGATTACGGACGGCTATAACACCGATCCGATCGATCACGGACGGCCGGTCGTGCTGATCGCTTCGGCGCTCGGCGTACCGACAGAGGTGTTCCGCGAAGCGTTCAGCGGCGTGACGCCGGCCGGCGCCGGCAGCTCGCCGACCGACGAGCAGGCGCGCAGCAACAAAGCGGCGCTGCTGAAGGTGCTCGCCCCGTACGGCATTACCAATGATCGTTTGGACGAAGTGTCCAACTATTACCGCTACGCCGGCAGCAAAGGCGAGATGTGGAAGTATACAGCTGCTTCCGTCAAAGCGATTGTCAAGGACGGCGCGTTGACCGGCGTTGAAATTGTCAATGCGGGAGCCGGCTATTCCTCGACGCCAACCGTGACGATTACCGGACCGAACGGCACCGTGACGGCAACGGCGACGGTCAAATATACGCAGGATTTTGCCACCAACGGCAGCATTTCCGCGATTACGTTGAAGTGATCGTTACCGGCAGTCGTCCGCCTGGCCCCAGCAGTACGGGGCTGCCCAAAAAGTCATTTTGTGGCTTTTCATTCCCGCTGTAATCCGATTTTCAAGCAAAGTTAAAACCTCCAACCCCGCTTGTACAGTGGTTTTGGAGGTTTTTTCGTTCTGATTGCGGGACTGGCTTATCCGTTATCCGAATGTACCCTTCCTTTTCGGACAGCCTGTTGTCGGTTGGTCTGACAGCCGTCTTACGGCCGGCACCGCGCAACGGAAGTCGCCGGCCATGCGGAAAACTCGCCGGGAAGCCCGACCCTTGCCGCTTCATCCTGCTTTTGAGCCGACGATATGTACGGTTGCTCCCAACCTCGTCACGAAGCCCATCCCTTGCCGCTTCATCGGCAGGGGCCTCGCGACCAAGCGCCGGCGGCAACGGCGGCTTTACGGCTGTGTTACAGCCCGACCGCTGAGCAGCGCCTGCTGCTTCTTCGAGGCGCGGGCCAAATAAGCGTCCCGCACGATGAACTCGATCTCTTCCCACGAAGCGCTGCGGTCCAGCCGCAAGCCGACCCAGCCAAGATGACCGACATAAGCCGGGACATAAAACAGCTCGGGGTTAGAATCCACCAGCAGCGACTGCAAGCCTTCAGGCGCAGCACACCAGAGTGCAAACCGCCCATCGCCGTGATGATTGTCACGAATTTGTACGAAGGACCGCTTGCCGTCGATGAAAAAGGACGGAGCGCCATGACTCGGCCGCTCGCTGACGGCCGGATAGCTCATGCAAAGCAGGCGGATGCGCTCGGAGAGCTCGTCCTTATAGGCGCTGTCACAGGAGCCGGCGTGATCTGTGTTCATGCGGATATCCCCTTTTTCCAGATATAGTGAATCTCATTATAGCATGCGGCTGTCCTCCGCTCCACGGCCTTCCTTCCTATATCCTCCCGGTCCTTCGCGTCTCCCGCTCTCCCCGCTGCCTTCAGCTCCATTCCCAATCTTGTACAAATCACCGGATATCCTGGAACATTTTTACATCGGACAAACTACAATAATATGATCCATCCGACAGAAAGGATGTTAAGGGAGGGACGCACGATGAATCTAAAACGTTACCGATTGCAGGCTTCCGTCTGGCTGGGCCTGCTGCTGCTGCTCGCAGCCCTGCAGATGGTCGGCAAGGTGACCGCGCTGTTCTCCGATTCCGATTCGCTGGCTACAGACGCGCTCGGCACAGCCACGCTCGATGTGCGCATCGACAGTCCGGCCAACCTGAATTTGACACTCACCGACCTTGTGCCCGGCGACTCGATTCAGAGAACGATTTCTCTGACGAATGCCGGCAATGTTGCTTTCACGCTTGCGCTGCAAACCGATTCCGTCGCACCGCAGACGCTGCTTTGGACCGATGCCGCCAACGGGCTGCAACTGAAAATCGACAGCGGCTCTGCTGTGCCGATCGCCACCTATACCGCGCTGAACAATCTGCCGCTCGGCACGGTCGCTGCCGGGGGTACGCGCAGCGTCGATGTCACCATATTGTTCCCGTCATCGGCCGACAATACGTTTCAGCATCTTTCGCAGGCTGTGACGTTTACCTTTCAAGCGCAGCAGCTGACAGGCGGTCCGCGATGAACGCGCGGGAGCGGACTGCCGCTTTTCTGCTTAGCGCGCTGCTGATTGCAGCTGCGGCGGCGCTGACGCTGCTGACGGCGCTACAAATATCCGGCATGAGCTTGTATATCGTGTTAAGCAAAAGCATGGAGCCGACCGTTCCGCACGGCTCGCTGGCGCTCGTGCGCAAGCCGGGGGCCGAGCTTCATAACGCCGACATTGTCGTCTATCGGATGGAGGGACACCCTTATCCGATCATGCACCGGATTGTCGGCATCGGCAGCGACGGTGCCTACACGGTTAAGGGCGACGCCAATTCGAAGCCCGATCCGCTGCCCGTCGTCGACGGGCAACTGGCCGGCGTCTATGTCGCGCACTTGCCGTTGGTTGGCATGCTGGTCTACTATGCGCAAATGTGGACGGTTCCGCTGGGCTTGCTGCTGGCCGGATTGCTCGTTTATACACTGATGCGCTTGCGCCAGCGGCGGCGTTCCGCCGACGAGCCGTGAGCCGGTCCGGCCTGCTTGGCCGCTTCGCCTTGACGCTGCTGTGCGCACTGCTGCTGCCTGCGCATACCTTCGGCTTTTTCCGCAACAGCGCCGCTGTCAGCCTGCAAGCCGACGCCGGCTCGGGCATCTGGTTCTATTTGCAGCTGCGCCCGGGCACAGCCATGCCGCTGAATGCAAGCCGGCCGATTGCCAGCGGCGCGGACGCCCATCTGTCGATGGATTTCGGCAATATCCCGGCCACGCAAGGCTTGATTGACCTCGGCCCGCTGCTCGGCGGCCTGCTCTACACGCCAACTACCTACAGCAATGTCGTCCGGGTCAAAAACAAATCGACGGAGCCGCTCACGCTGCAAATGTCGATGGTCGCCTCCAGCGCGCCGTCCGGTGCGTCCAAATCGCTGACGGACATGCTGTTCCCGCTGCCGGCATCGCAGACGAACGCCGGAACGACCGCGTCACCGCCCTCTTCAGTCACCTTTGCGCTGACTCCGCAATCAACGGAGTCATTGAATTTCATTTGCAAAACCGGCTCGGTTGTGCTCAATCTGTTCAAACCTGTCACAGCGGGAACTTACACCGGCTTCCTGTCAGTCAAAGCCTACAACGCAGTCTCGCTGCCTGTGCAGCAGGTGCTGCTGCCGGTGGTGATTGTCGTCACCTAGCCGCCAGTCGCACAGCGGCTGAAGCAGCAGCGACGCGGCCCGGCGTCTGCTGCTACCGCTCGTTGGCGCGCTCAGTCACGGCGTTGGTGCGCCGCCGTCCGCTCATCCGCGCGCTTCGCTCTCCGCTGCGACGGCTGGCCGGGGCTGCGGCTGGGCGACAGCACCGGCTCCCAGCCGGCCGATCAGCGCAAAGGTCACGGCAGCCAGTGCGATCAGCACCAGCAGACAGTCGCGCAGCGCAGGCCCATAGCCGCTCAACGCCGCTGCAGCGCCGCTATGCGCCAGCAGCGACTGGAACATCGTGCCGATGGCAGCGATGCCCAGCGCCTGAGCCACTTGAGTGAACGTGTTCAGCACGCCCGAAGCGGCTCCGGCATATGCGCCCTGCACGCGGGACAACGCTGTGTGCACAAGCGGCGAAGCGACCGCGCCCTGCCCGGCGCCGGCAATGAGCAGCGCGACGATAAAGTCGCTCCAGACAAACGCCGTCTGCCGCTCCAGCTGCCCGATCAGCAGCCCGTAGCCGGCAATCATCAGCAGCGCTCCGGCTTGCAGCAAGCGTTGCCCGTAGCGCTGCTTCAGCTTGGGCGCCAGCAGTGAAGCGGCAAAGAAGCCGACGCCCATCGGCAGGAACGTATACGCGGAATGCAGCGGCGTAAATCCGAGGCCGGCCTGCATGAACACGGAAAGAACGAAATACAGCGCGGCATTGCCGCTATAAAACACCAGCGCAATGTACATCCCGCGCCGGAAGGAGCTTTGCGCGAAAAGCCCCAGCGGAAGCAGCGGCGAAGCGCCGCGATGGAGCAAGCTTTTTTCAAAAACAACAAAGATCGTCAGACAGACCGCCGCTGCAAGAAAGCTGGCATACGACCACCACGGCCAGCCGTTATCGCGGCCCACGACCAGCGGATAAATCAGCAGCACCAATCCGGCCGTCGCCAGAGCAACGCCTGCGGTATCCAGACGCTTGCGCTCCGGCGCATATGATTCCCGCAGCACCCACACCGCCGCCACAAAGGCAATGACGCCAATCGGCAGGTTCACCAGAAACACCAGCCGCCAGCCCATACCCCACCAATCCGCCTGCAGCAGCAAGCCGCCGACGATTTGTCCCGAGATGCCGCCCAGCCCCATGACGGCACCATAAATGCCCAACGCCTTGGCCCGCTCCTCAACCGGAAAAATCACCTGGATCAGCGACAGCACCTGCGGCACCATCGCCGCCGCCGATATGCCTTGAAAAATCCGCGCTGCGATCAGCATGTTCGCCCCTCCGGCGAAGCCGCACCAGACGGACGTAAGCACAAAGCCCGCCACGCCGATGAGAAACAGCCGTTTGCGACCGAACATATCGCCCAGCCGCCCTCCGGTAATCAGCAGCACCGCATACCCCAGCACGTAGCCCGCAATAATCAGCTGCAGCTTGGAGAAGCCGGCGTGCAGGGTCTGTGAAATCGAGGTCAGCGCCACATTCACGATGAACGTGTCCAGCACCACCATAAACGTCGCCATAATAATGACGGAAAGCATCAGCCAGCGCTTAGGGTCATAACCCGTCGTATCGCCCATTGCAAAATCGCTCCTTCGCCCGCGGACCGTCCGTTTGACAGCAGCCGCGCTTTTTTTTAAAATGAGAGAGACAGATCTGTCTCATTTCCTGCTTTGATGATACAGACAGATCTGTCTCATGTCAACAGCCATTTTACCAAACTTTGGGGTCGGGTGATTCGTATGGAAAAAAAAGAAACCGCCAAGGAGCGGATTCTGCGGGCTGCCGGCGATTTATTTTATCGCGAAGGCATGCGCGCCGTTGGCGTAGACCGGATTATCGCCGAGTCCGGGGTTGCGAAGGCGAGCTTTTATCGCAATTTTGCCACGAAGGACGATCTGATCGTCGCTTATCTGGAGCAACGGCATGCGCGCAATATGGACAATCTGCAGGAGGCTCTGCGCCGGTATCCGAACGATCCGCTGGAACAGCTGCGTTTCCTGATCCGCCGCTTGATTGAACGTATGCAAAGCCCGGACTATCGCGGCTGCGCGTTTATGAATACCTCGGTTGAATTTCCCGAGTTGGAGCATCCCGGCCATCAAGTCGCCGTCGGCAGACGCAATGAATTATGGACCGCGATCCGTGAAATTGCCGGCCGTACCCGCGCCCGCGATCCTGAGGAGCTGACCGGCCAACTGAGCATGCTCAGCAGCGGCGCGATGATGGTCGCCTATATGAATAGAGAGGCGTTTAATTACGAATATTTCGAGCATGCCGCACAGACGCTGATCGATCGGCAGGTCGAGCCGCTAGATTAAAGCCGGCAGGCGGCGGCGGATGCCGCGTTGATCAGGCCGCACGCCCGGCTGCTTACTCCCATTGCCGCCAGCTGTCGTCTTGCGGCATCCGCTGACGCATCAGCACGCCCGCCAGCTCCTGCGCCCGGCTGTTGCGGGGCAGCGGCTTGCTGCTCTTCACCGCTGCGATAACGCCATTTTGCATGATCTGCAGCGGCAGCTCAAAATCCCGTGTCGTATCCGACAGATGACTTTGAAATACAGCGACGAGATTCAGCTTAGGCTGGACAAAAATATACTGTCCGTATTGGCCTCTGGCCGAATACCCGCCAAAGCTGTCGATCCACCACTGATAGCCGTATCCGTCGGCTTGCAGGTCCGCCCTGCGCAACTGGCCGCCGTCGATGTGCTTGCGGGTCGAAGCCTCCACCCAAGCCCGCGGCACGATCTGTTCGCCGTTCCACTGTCCGTTGTTCAGGTACAGATAGCCGATTCGGGCCATATCCCGTGAAGTCATGTACAAAAAGCTGGCCCCGTTGGCGATGCCGTCAAACAGCTCCCAGTTCACATCTGTGATGCCCAGCGGCGCAAACAGCTTGCGCTTGGCATAGCTCGCCGTATCGGTTCCTGTACTGTCGGCGATCAGTCGCGACAGCAGCACCGAGCTGCCGGAGCTGTAATTGAACACCGCCCCCGGCTTATCGGCCATCGGCCGGTTCATGACGTAGTCGGCCAGATTGCCGGAGTTATACATGTTGTAAGCGGAATCCTCCGGGCCCTTGACCGCACCGAATTCATTCCATGCCAAACCCGAAGACATCGTCAGCACATGCTCGATGGTGATGGCCTGCTTCCGGTCGTCCCAATTCGCCACCTCGCCATGTTTCAGCCCGCTCCACAGGCTCGTGTTCACATCCTTGATATAGCCCTCATCGATAGCGATGCCCAGCAGCGCCGACGTAACGCTTTTGGTAGCGGAATGCAGCAATTGCCGCGAATTCGGCTGCTTCCGCGGGCCGTACGCTTCGGCTACGATATACCCGTTGCGCACGATCAGCAGACTGTCGAACAAGCTGCTGGCGCTCTCTCTTCCCGCTATGGCCATCTGAATGGCGGCATACAGCGTCTCCGAGTCCATTCCCTGCTCTTCGGGCGTGGAGGAGCGCCATTCTTCGCCCGGAAAATACGTCCCGCTTGCGCTTTGCGATTGTCCCGCTCCGGGGCTTGCGCTTGCCATGCCTGAGCCTGCCGGCTTTGGCTCGTCGCAGCCTACAGTTGCGACTAACAATGCGCAGCAGAGAGCAGCGCCAAGCCATTGTTTTTTTCTCATGATGATCACCTCGTTGTAAGCCATTACCCATTTCAAGCCTCGTTTTTATATTACACTTCTACTTTACACCTCCCACGCGCGCAAAACTACAGTCGATTCGTTCGAAAATGTGTCAATTTGTTCGCTTCCGCCCGCACACGCCAAAAAAAACGCCCTGACCCGCAGCGGCAAGGACGTTCCGTAACCCGATTGGCGGCTATCGCCCGCAGTGTCGCTTCGCTTCGGACGCCCGTCGCCGAATCCCGCGGATAGCAGGGCCTTCCTACGCTCTTTTGTTCCGCATCGCAGGCACCAGCTTGACCTCCGGGCGCTGCCCCTCCAGAAACTCCCGATACGCCGGCGACTCGACGGCAACTAGCGCGAGCTTGCCCCGCTCGTCGAAATGAATGCCCCAGCCGTATTTCTTAGCCAGCATGGAGGCCCGCAAGCACGGCTGCGGCTTCGCAAAAAAAGCAGCGCGAATTTCGGCGTCGCGGGCGGCCAGTTCCTCTGCGGGGATGTCCTTGTGCCTGACATACACAGCATAGAGCAGCTCCTCCTGGGTGTACGCGTAAGGCGCATCCGCAGCCAGCTCGAATTCGATGCCGGGCTTGGTTTTGCCGGTTTTTTTGTCGGGCGGCGCGATCCCCGTCTCACTCGGACAATCGGCGGCAACTGTAATAAAGGTGTTGTAGTAGTTCAGTTCCATGACGCTTCCTCCGTTATGGGCTGTAGTGGATATGTTTATTATATACCACGCGACTGACAAATACGGTCAGTGAAGGCCTCTCTTTTATGCTAAACTAGAAAAATAACTTTGTTTGTCGCTGTCAAGGGGACAAGTGGGAGAGCTCGCCATGATCAAGCTGGTTTCTTGGAACGTCAACGGCCTGAGGGCCTGTGTCAACAAAGGCTTCATCGATTATTTCGCGCAAACGGACGCCGATATTTTTTGCGTGCAGGAAACGAAACTGCAGGCCGGACAAATCGAGCTGGGAATCGACCCGTCCTACAAGCAATACTGGAATTATGCCGAGAAAAAAGGCTACTCCGGCACGGCCGTCTTCACCCGGCTTGCTCCGCTGTCCGTGCGCTACGGTCTGGAGGAAGACGCTGAGCCGGAAGGGCGCGTCATCACGCTGGAGTTTGCCGATTTCTATCTGGTAAACGTCTACACGCCGAATGCCCGGCGCGATCTCTGCCGGCTGGACTACCGGCTGGAGTGGGAGGAGCGCTTCCGCCGATATGTGCTGGAGCTGGATGCCCGCAAACCTGTCGTCGTATGCGGCGACCTCAATGTCGCCCATCAGGAAATCGACTTGAAGAACGCCAAGGGCAACCGCGGCAATTCCGGCTTCACCGCAGAGGAGCGCGAGAAGATGACGCTGCTGCTGGAGTCCGGCTTCCTCGATACGTTCCGCCATCTGTATCCCGACCGCGCCGACGCCTATACGTGGTGGTCGAACATGCCCAAGGTGCGCGAACGAAATGTCGGCTGGCGGATCGATTATTTCCTGATCTCCAGCCGCCTGTCGCCGCGCCTGCAAGCCGCCGGCATCGACGCGGCCGTGCTGGGCAGCGATCATTGCCCGGTCGTTCTGGAGCTGAGCCAGGCTGCCGAATAACAAGCTATCGCCCGCGTTGTGCAGCCCCGGGAGCGCTGCTTGCTCCTGCCGCAAGCCTGCGTTCGGTCCTTATGCTGCAGCCCGGTAGCCTTGCGATTCTCGACTCGGGACGGGGGACCTCCCCGACCTCAGACGCTTCGACGCCGTGTTGGCCCGTGCTATACTGGGCTGAGTAAAATGACGTTGATCGGCAGGGGGATGCAATTATGGAAACAACCAAAAAACGCGGGCGAGCGTGGGGGCTCGCTCTGACAGCGCTGCTGGCTCTGGCCATCTGCGGCTACGCTTTCGCGCTTTACGCCACGCCCGAGCGGGCCAGCCAGCAGCCGTTTGTTTCTGCCAAAGGCGAGCTGCCCGGGCTCTGGCTGTACATGCTGTGGGCGCACGCCGTTACCGCCGGCACGGCGCTGGCCATCGGCTGGCTGCAATTCATCGGCAAGCTGCGCCGCAGCCGTCCCGTCCTGCATCGGGCCGTCGGCTATGTGTATGCAGCCGGAATCGCCGTCGCCGGTGTAACCGGCCTTTATCTGGCCTGCTACGGCAACGGCGGCTGGAGCGGCCGCATCGGCTTCGCCACATTGGCCGCGTTGTGGCTGTATACGCTGTATCGCAGCCTGCGCAGCATCATCGTCGAGCGCAAACCGCGCGAGCATGGCGAATGGATGCTTCGCAACTATGCGCTCACCTTTGCAGCGATTACGCTGCGCATCTATGTTCCGCTTGCAGCGGTGCTGTTCGGCGTAACCGACACGAACGATTCGTTCATCGTTATCGCTTGGCTGGCATGGGTTCCGAACCTTGCGTTCGCCCAATGGTGGATCAGCCGCAGCCGAAAGAAGATCCAACGGCGACCAGCCGGGCGTTCGGCCGCTTCTTCAAAAGCCGGCTGAACAGCCCTAAGCGCCAGCCGCCAGACACCACGCAGCAGGTGTTTAGGGCGAACGAGCCGCAGAGCCGCAGAGCTGCCAGTTGCTATTTGCTAGTTTCGACAGCCCCAGCTGCATGCAAAAGCCCGCAGGAGCCTGCGTCCGATTGTCGGGCGCAGGCTCCTTGCATTCCCGGGAGAGGTAAGGCGCCGCGGTCTGCACCGCGGTCACTCCTCGCCGGCCCCTCTCCAGCCTAGTCCGCGCTCTGCCAGCGCCTCGCGGAGCGCCTCCACTGCTTTACGCCCCATGCCGTGCAGCGCCAGCAGCTCGGCCTCCGTCACTTGCTGCAGCTGCTCCAGCCGCGTCAAGCCGGCCGCCGCCAACGCCCGCTGCGCCGGCTTGGCCACGCCCTTGGGCCAGGCGTAGGAGCTTGCGTCTCCGTCGGCATTTGCCGGGGAAGCTTGCCTCGGTCTTCCGGCGCTGTTGGTCTTTTCGTCAGCCGTCATCGTGAGAGCTCCTTTGCTTTTCTTCTTATCCTACCACACCCGTCGCCACCCATCACCTGCCTAACCCGCCCCGCCGGGAGCCGCCCGCCTACAGCAGTTCAACCAGCACCTTCGATTGCTTGTACAGCTCCTGTGAAGCTTCGCCAATCGACGCAAACTCCTCCAGCGCGTCGGCCACGCGGCGCTGGCTCTCGATCACGGCCTGATCGGACCGCTCCGTCCCTTGCTTCATACCGAGCACCTGATCACCCATTGCCCGGATTTCGTTGCTGACCTCCTTGGTCGCATTCTCAACCTGAATCGCCAGCTCGCGCACCTCCTTGGCCACCACATCGAAGCCGCGCCCGAATTCGCCGGCATGGGCGGCTTCAATCGCAGCGTTCAGCGCTAGCAGATTCGTTTTCGAAGCGATTTTGCGGATCGTCGTGATAATCCCCTTGACCGATTCCGCCTGGCGCTGCAAAGCGAGCAGCAGCTGGTGATTGCTGGCCGATTCGGCCACCAGCTTGTCAATGGAAGCCGCGACCTCCCGGCTGCGGGTAATGCCTTGATACGCCCGCTGGCTCAGCATCTTCGCCATCAATTGCAGCTCGGCCGTTACCTTGGCGGCGTTGGCCTCCTGCCGGGCCGTAATATCCGTGGCCACCTTGAGCACCGCCGCGACCTTGCCCGCGTCAAAGACCGGCATATACGAAGCCTCCAGCCAGATCATCCGGCCGCTGCGGGTCACTCGCTGGATTTTTTCCTGAAAACATATGCCCTGCCGCAAACGGCTCCACAGCTGGGCATATGCCGGACTGTCGACCAGTCCCTGCGGACAAAACTGACGATGCTGCATACCCGGCATATCCGCTTGGGCATATCCTAACGCATTGGCAAAATTGGCGTTGGCCCACAGCACCCGCCCCTCCAGATCGAACTCAATCATCGCAAACGTATCCTCCAAGGCGCCCAGCACCGCTTGACTGTTCAACACCTGCGTACTTCGATGCGCATCGCTCACGGCCCATCCCTCTCCTCCCGCTTCCTCTCGCGGCGGCGCAGAACCTGTCCGACGGCGTGCCGTCGGTTGGCGCAGCGTCCCTTTGCTTGCTATCTTATTCGGAAGCTTGGCCGCAAGTGCCGAATTTTGTAGATTTTTCGATAGTAATAGCGCCCTTTTTGGCTAGAATTCAGCCTGCCGCGCGGGATATACGGCTTCTCGCTCCCCATTCTTCTAAAATGCCCGATAGAGAAAAAAAGCAAAAACGCCGACCCTTTCAGGCTGGCGTCTTCGCGTTTGCGCCGCAGGCTGCCGGCAGCTGCTCGCTTAATTGGCGGATGCGCTGCGTCTTTTGACAACGGGAATCCAGATTTCGCTGCGAAAATCCGGCGCGGTCACGTCCTTATGCGCGTTCCAGAGCATTTCCGGACCGACAGACAGCTCGTAATCCGAGGAGGGCAGCCATTCGGCATAAATGCGGCCCCAGACGCTCTGCAGCGTATCGGGAAACGGACCGACCGCTTCAAAAACAGCCCACGTCGCCGCAGCGACCTCCAATTGGGCAAATTCGGGCGGACAGGCCGCTGTGGTTGCTGCTCCAATGTAATGGTCCAGCTCCCCCTGCTCCTCCATCCGGCCCTCCGAGAAATGCACCGATGCGCTGATCAGCCCCTGCGGCTCCACATTGGAGATGCCCTTGAGCTGGCCGATCATATCCATCGTCAAGCTTTGCCACATTTGCGCGATCGCGGGATTCACCCCATGAAACACGATCGGCACCCGCTTCATCAGCCCGACGATGCGAAACGCCGGCTTGTCGACAAGACGATACTTCATTTCACTACCTCCTTCAATGGTCAGTCGGAAGTACATCCGCGGATACGCTTTGAGCGGCTGGCCCGTTTGCCGGGCCTCCGACGGCGTAACGCCGTGCAGATTGTGAAACGCCCGGGCAAAAGCGTCCGGCGACGTGTACCCGTATTTCACCGCGACATCGATAATGCGGGCTTGGCCTTGCGCCAGCTCCATAGCCGCAAGCGTCAGCCGTCTGCGGCGAATGTATTCGGACAACGTGACACCGGCCAGAAACGAGAACATGCGTGTAAAATGATACTCCGAGCAAGCGGCAAGCCGCGCTGCCTCGCGCACCTCCAAATCGTCGGCCAAATGCGCCTCCACATAGTCCAGCGCACGGTTCAAATGCTCCAGCGAATCCATTCGGTTTCCCCCCTTCTTCCTTAGCTTAGCAGGTTCGGCAGCGCCGCTTCCGACATTGCCTGCACCGATATGCAGGGTGCGCAGGCTCGGCAAGAGCCGTTTGAGGCCTGCACAAAGCCGGCCCAAGTCCATTGATAGGTCATCGATTAGCCTCCCGTTGATCGTGTCTTCTCTTATCATAACGCAAGAGCGGCTCCAGAAGTCCGGTGAGAAAGTGGCCGGAGAGTCGATAGGGAGTTGGAACAGCGTCAGCGGTCGCCTTTGTAGACGGATTTTCACCCCAAACGGGGGTGATTCCAATTCCATCGAAAAATCCGGCTATAACAGCGAGTGGAAACCGCTATCGACCGGAGGACACTGGATTTTCGCCGGACTTCTAGACAAGGGCAAGGAGCTCCAATCGCTCGACGCAAAAAAAACGATGAAGAACCGTCTTTCGACTGTTCGTCACCGTTGTTGGTTTGTTCAAAACGAAGCGCCTGCCCTTGCGCCTCCGTTAGCTCAGCTCGGCCTCCAGCCGCACGACGTGCCGGCTGCGGATGTCCTCGGCCAACTCGCCTTTGACATCGGCGCCTTCGACCAGCTCCACGCGCCCGTCGCCGTAAGTCAGACGGTAACGCAGCACCTTGCCCGGCTCGCGGCCTGTAAAAGTGTCCGTCTTGGCCGGATGGCGGTAAATGACCGGAATACGGCCAAGGAAGGTAAAGCTCAGCGTGCCGTCCTCCTTGAACAGCGAGCCCGGCAGGGCAGGACGCAGACTCAGCGCCAGCTGGCCGTCACGCAGCACGAACGGCGCGTCGCCCGCCATCATCGCGACCCACATGCTGAGAAATTCGGCTGTCGAGCCGCTCAGCCTAGCGACAAAGCCGGTGCCGTGCACGCCCGGATCGGGATTGGCGCTGCTGGCGATGAACGAGGAGTTCTCCAGCACGTTCCTCCCGTAGACCGCCGGGTCGTGGTAGATCGGCCAGGCAGTTCGGACAGCGCGGTAAAAATCGGCATACAGGCCAGCCCGCAGCAGCGCGAGCAAATATTTATATTCCATGTGCATAAATACCGATTCATTTTCCAGCCAGCCCGGGGTGAACGCCGTCGACCGCCCGAGGTCCATCGGCTGACCGAGCAGCGATTCGTTGACCTTATACATCCCCAGCTTGCGGTCATACAAGCCGCTGGCGTGGACGCGTTCATGCAATTGCTTGGGCAGCGCGCCGTCGCCGATGACCTTGAGCGCGCGTGTAGGCCCCTCCAGGAAGTGCGGCACATCGACGCGCCGGAATGCCGTCACGTTCACCAGAGGCAGCCCTTTGGCGTTCGTCCGCGGCTGTCCGTGCTCATCCGTCTGCGCTTCATAAGCCGCAGCTTCATAATAGAAATACGTCGGATACAGCCCCTGCCCGATCACCAGCGCCCGCTCCATAGCCTGCTCCAGCTTGTTGTCCATTACAGCAAGCAAACGCTCCAGCTCCGGCAGCGCCAGCTCCTGCTCCGCGCCGTCGAAGCCGAGGAACACGCGGCTACGGTAGCGCTCCAGCAGCTGATGGCTGCGATCCCAGTAGCGGTAATCGCGTCCGTCCGCTTGATCCTGCGCGTAGTCGGCCAGCGCGGCTTCGAGACCGGCCAGCAGCTCGCAAAGCTCGATTGGCAGCCGGACAACGCCGCTTGCAGCGCCGTCAGCCAGCGCGCCGCGCAGGAATCTGACGACGCGCTTGAGCTCGCACGTCTCGCTGAAGCCGGAAGCGAACAGACCCGGCAATCCGTTCAGCGAATCGTTCCAGCCCGGCTTGTTGGCTTCCATCTGTACGCCCAGACCTTCCGGGTCAAGCGCAGCGAATTTGACCGCAGCGAGCAGCACCAGCTTCGCCAGCAAATTCGTCTCGTACACGTCCCCTTGCCCTTGGGCCGAACGGGCCCACGTCCGGCGCTCGCTGCGCGCGTGCAGCAACGCCTCCTTCTCGGCCGACTCCTCGACGGATGAGAATTGCCGCACCTTGCCGGGCGCAGCCAGCACGTATTTGTCGGCACGCGGCCGCACAAACGCCGGGCTATCGTAAAAAGCGTAGCGGCGCTCGCCCTGCAGCAGCTCGGCCTTGCGATCCGGGTAAACCGCCAGATAGCTCTCGATGAGATCCATATTGTACGTCCAATGGTCGATCCAGTAGCCTTCACCGAAGTCCGCTTCGATGCTCTGCTCCGAGCCGGCAATGGCCACCTCCAGCAGCTGTCGCGCCGGGACGGTCAAGCGAATGCGTCCCCGCTCCAAAAATTGCAGCAGATCGCCCGGTGTATACGGCTGCTTCAGGAAATCCGCCACCGCCGCGGCGTCGTCCTGATGTACGTTCGCCAGCACCTCGGCGGCATCGCGCAACCGGAAGCTGCAGCCTTTGACGACAAGCGGATTGTAGCCGTCGGTTTGAATCAGGCTCATAAACATCCAGACGTTGAAATCGCCGAGCTGCGGCTCAAAGAAGATATCGCTGCGCCGATTCTGGTTAGCGTCGCGGAAATTGCCGTTACCCTGCGAATAGTAGCCCGGCTGCAGCTTGAAAAAGTTATAATCGCGCTCCAGATCGCCGTGCTTGCGGGAGAACACGTGGTAAACGGCCGGCTCCCCACCCTTGCGCTCGAAAAGCAGCGGATAGCCGCCGCGCAGCAGGTTATCGAGATAATTTTGTCGGGTATAAGCGTTAAACAGCGGTTCGGCCGAATCGGTAGCCACAGTCGCGGTCAACTGATCGACCAGCGCCTCCGCTTCCCGACGCTTGCGGTCCACGTAACGGAAATCGCACAGCTCGCGCTTGCGCGCATTGATGCGGGCGATATCCGTCGTATGGCCAAGCAAGGAGGTCAGGCGCAGGGATGCGCCGGGACGCAAGCTGCGGGACGTGCCGCTGAAAGCGCACGGCACCTTGTTGGTCGTCACCAGCTCAGCAGCCAGCACCTCGCCCAGCGAGCTGTCGAGGAAGGCATCCGGCTGCGTGAAGGACGTATTTTGCCCGAAAATTTGCCCGGCGTCGACAATCGGCTGCAGCAGCTCCGCAACATTCGGATCGCTTGCGCCGGAAGCAAAGCTCATATAGAAATGACCGCCTTGAATCTCGCTGACCTCCGCTGTATCCGCCGTGCTGGCCCGCAGCTTGAACAGCGGCACATGCTCTTCGCGGTTGTACACGTCCATCCAGCTTTTCAACGTGTTGCCGAGCTCCTTGTACATCAGGTTCTCGATGCCGAACGGAATTACGGCCGGCATGCCGTCCAGCAGCTCGATGCGCCGCTCGCGGTCGCTGCGGTTAGTGACGGTTACATCGCGGACCAGTGCAGCGAACTTGTCGCCCGGGACTGTGAAATAGCTGATCTCCACCTCAATGCCATAGGCTTCGTGAACGGAACAGATCCGCAGCAGGTTCGGCGCAATCTGCATTGTTCTGCGTTCGGTTGTATGGCGCTGCACCTCAGAGAACGGCTCGTAGAACACCGAATCGAGCTTCATAAATGTGCGGAAGCCCTGCAGCCCCACCTGACGGTACGATTTGTCGGCCGGGAAAAACTCCATCATGGCTCCGTTCTTGTCTTCGACGCCAAAGCTCGCTACCGCTTGACCGCGATTCACATAAAACAGCCACAGCGGAACGCCGTCAACGCCGGCAATTCCCGGCAAAAAGCTCGAAAATGGTTTCGCTTTCTCGAACGCTTCAATTACGAATTTGTTTCCGGCGTCCAGTCGGTAGGATGGTGCTTGTTTTTTGATCTCAATCGCCATATTTCAGTCCCCTTTACCTTACATCCTATGTTTTTAACGATAGCTAATGAAACAGGTTTCGTAAAGGCAAACTTGCATTTTGGGACGAGTTTCCTGCAATTTTTTGCATATATTCGGGATCGATTTCGGTAAACACTGTAAGAAGAACCGAAAATTTTCGCAATCTATTCGGAACGTTCCCCCGAGAGCATCAGGCGCGCCCGTCATGACAACTGCGCAAAAAAAGAGGCTGAAGCAGCCTCTCGCAGATCATGTTTTACGATTGTTCACGCAAAAATACGTCCAGCTTGTCCAGGAAATCGTGACAGCCGAGCCTGTGCATTTCTACCGAATCCAATCCGTCCAGGAACACGCATTGCTCCGTATACACCAGTCGCGTCCCCTCGTCCGCCGCCTCGAACTCGACTGTGACCACGTTGACCGAAATCCGCGTCGTCTCCATATCGATGAGGATCGTATAGACGATCCGCGTATCCGGAACAATCTCGTGAAACGTCGCTACCGAGCGAAACACCGGACCGCCGGGCTCGCTGCCGCTGATAATCTCCCGCCCGCCGACGCGGAATTCAAACTCCTCCGCAGGCGGGAACCAATGCGCCTTCAACGCCGGGTCGGCCCATGCCGCAAAGGTTTGCGCCGGAGAAGCCTGATAGCTGCGTTCAATGGTAAAGGTATCGTGCGTGAGAAAACGTTCATTTGTCATGTGATTCAACCTCCATATCCGTGTTGGGCAAAGCGGCCGGGCCGCTGCCTGTAGTCACAGTATAAAAGATGACGTAACGTAACGTTCAAGTGTTTTTTGCAGGCCGGATAGAAGAGCAAAAGCGCCTGTCCCGCGGGACCAGCGCTTTGATCGGCTCGGTATGCCGGTGAGCGGCGCAGCAGCGCGCCAGGATAGGCCGCGGCCCGTCTTTTTCCAGCTTAATTCCGGTAAAAAGACAGCACCCAGCACACGCCGTTCCGGTCCGTCACAATCGCCAGCAGACCGTTAAACGGAGCCTCGTAGGCTGCCGTTACTATCGCCCCTTCTGCCGCCAAGTCGCTGTAAATTCGCCGGAACTCCGCTTCCGTATCGATTTTTGCAAACACGCGCACGTAATCGCCCCGCTGCTGCGGCTGCGCCGCTTCGGTGTCGGCAAACTTCAGCGTCGTTCCGGGCAGCAGCAAATCGGCGTTCATCACCGTCTCGCCTCTGGTGCGCAAAATCACTGTCTCGCCGCCAAACACGCTGCGATAATATTCAATTGCTTCCTTGCAGTTGTCCACTGCGATAAATGGTGTCATCTCCATCGTATCCATCCTCCTTCAAGATAAGAATGCCGTGTTCGCGGGTCGCGCGGCCCCTGACGCGGCGCGGATTTCGCAAGCTCCTGGACCTCGGGGCTATGCGGGGCTCTGTGGAGCTTGCAGGGCTATGCGGGACTAAGCAGGGCTCTGCGGGGCATGCAGAGGCTCGCAGGGGGTATGCCGGGGCTCGCAGGTTGAGGGAATGCACGTTATTCCTCGTCCCCCTGCTGCTCGCTCACGTTGCGCAGCATCGTCCGCAGCAGTTCCAGCAGTAGGGTGTAGTGCTCATCGGCAATCCCCTTCCGCGTCCTGTTCTTGACTCTGGCCAGCGCCTCTCGCACCTTGGGTACGACCTCGTGCCCCTCTGCGGTCAAAAAAAGCAACTGATAGCGATTGTCGGCCGGATCGGCTTTCCGGCGCACATAACCTTCGGCTTCCAGCTTCGCAATGGCCTTCGCCGCAGTCGTCTTGTCGATCAACAGCTGCCGGCAAAGCGCTTTTTGCGTCCCAGGCTCCGCTGCAGCAATCGCCATCAGGAACATATATTGACCGCTGCCAATCCGATACGGGGCCAGCTCGCCGGAGATCATCACCTGCATATGGCGGTAAATCGCCGATATATAGGGGCCGTGCGATTCCGTGTTTGTGTCTGTGGTGTTGGTTTTGGTTCCGATTGCGGTTGGGTCTGCGGTTGCGTCTGCGTCTGCGGTTGCGTCTGCGGTTGCGTCTGCGGTTGCGTCTGCGGTTGCGTCTGCGGTTGCGTCTGCGGTTGCGTCTGCCTTCGCAGTTGCGTCTGCGGTTACATCTGCATTTGCGTCTGCATTTGCAGCTCCGTTCGCAGTTTCGTTCGCGTTCGCCGCAGGCTGATTCTCTTCGTTCACACGCATCCTCCTCGCGATATAGGTGGGTATTGCAACTAATTACATTGTATCCTAATATAAGATGCTATTGCAACTAATTTTAAAATACAGAAATGACAAAAGCCGAGCTCCCGCACATTGGCAGTTGCTACAGCTCTTGGCTCTGTATCTATGCAGTTGCTCATATTCTGCGGCATATCTGGCCCAGACGCTGCACCCGCCGCGCAGCGACATCCTTACCCTGCACTGACCTGACGTGCAAGGAAACAGTCCACAGTCAGACTGGCATTGCGCAGTTGTCAAGGGATTGAAACACGCCTCTTGAGCGAGCCCAAGCCCGGCCAATGGCCGTCCCCTTGCGCTCTATGCTTCAAAGTTGCCTCTCCGCTAAGCGACTATGCCTCCCTTTGCCTGCTCGGCGCGTCCCCGCCGCGAACGGAGCGAATATCCCGTCCAGACCAGCCCCAACCCCATCGGCACAGCGGCAATACGTGCAAGATCATGCGGCAATACAGCTGCCGCCAGCGAAGCGACGGCTCCGCAAGCAAACAGGATAGCCGCTCCGCGCGATATAACGCGGGCCCGTACCAGGGCAAGGCCAAACAGCAACCCGCCAAGTAAATAAAGTACAGCCGACACCGGCCCTCCAACTACCGCCAGCGCCCCCAGATCGACCTCGCTTGTCCTGCCGCTGGATAACGCCAGAAAGCCTTCCGCCAGCCGCGGAGCCTCTGTCGCCAGCAGAGGCAAAATACACGCTTCCGCAAACGTCAGCGCCGCCGCCAGCAAAAACCAGCAGCTGAACATCACATAGCCGACCAAACCCAGCCAACCGCTCTCCTTCACTTGCACAGTATACAGACCCGTAATCCCGAACAGGCCAAGCATGCACATCGTAACTGTCAAACCATGTACGACTGCCCAGCGCACGGTCGTAACCGCCGGGAGAACCTCGTGCGGATGAAGCATTTGAACCGCAATGAACAGCACGCCGGCAGCGGCTGCTGACAGACCGGCCCAGCGGATCAGCTTTTCCGTTGTCATTTGCATCCCTCTCACTCTCCTGTCAATGACCGAACCCTCGCCGTTGTGGTCCGTTTGGCGATGCACGCTCTATGAGGCTCTATGAGGCTCTATGAGGCTCTATGAGACTATGGGCGATGAGCCTCTGCGATCAGCCACGCCTTGGCACCGCCTCATCGCCGCTCCGCCCGCCACACCGGCTCCGCCAGGCGATCCCGACCGAGCGGCAACTGTCGGACCCCAACCGCAGCCCTCCTGCCCGCTCCGCTCAGGCTCGATTCTTCTATAACAATAACGGTTTACAAGAGAGCTGACATCACCCGTTATGGTGATTCTGAGGAAGGATTTATGTGCATTTACAAAAGCCGGGACGGACGCGGCAGCCCGCTACAGCCAGATCAGCTCCTTCGCCCTGCGGACAGCCGCCCGCCTGCTGTTGACTTCGAGCTTGTCATAAATATGCTTCGTATGCGTCCGCAGCGTGTTCAAGCTTATATGCAGTTCGCAGGCGATAGCCGGGCCGCTCAAATCGCTGCCCAGCAGCCTGAGCACCTCGCGCTCCCGCTCGCTGAGCAGCGGCGCAAACTCCCCGCCGGCCTCCGGGCGGGCCGCCGCTTCCGGCCGGCACGCCGCCAGCAGACGGCGGACATAGGCTCGCGCGCCCCCTCGTTTCGCAGCCGCTTCCAGCAGCTCCGCCATTGCCCGCCCTTCGTCTGCAAAGAGACGAACGTAGCCCTCCGGCTCGGCCAGCTTCAGCGCATGCTCCATCGGGGGCAGCGCACCTGCGGCGTCGCCTTGCAAATAGCGGCCCACAGCCTGCAGCAGCCGCATTTCAATTACGCTGCCAGTCCTTCCTCCCGCTTCCGCCGCCCTAAGCAGCCGCTCCAGCAGCGTCAGCGCCGCGCTCAAAACAGACTGCTGTCGCTCGCTGCGGTATTGAGCCAGCAGTGCCCGAACCTGCGTAACATGCTCAAACTCCCGCAAGTAGCTCAGCTCGCCATCTGCAGCCAGTCCCCGTTCCCGCAGCTGCTCCAGCGCCTCCAGCCAGCGGTCCTGCCGGATTAGCAGCCGCAGCCGCAATCCCGCAACAGGCCGCACATCGGGGAAAAAATCGCCCACATACAGCCGCTCCGCCTCGCCCAGCAGCTCGGACGCCGCTGCCCAATCGCCTTCGGCTTCGCGGATGCGGGCCGCTGCGACCCGCCATCGGTACGGGTGCTGCGGAAAGCCGGTCGGCTCGCCCTGCTCGCGGCTGCGCTCCAAATACGCCCTGGCAGCAGGCAGGTCGTTGCGCTCGCAGCAAATCCCGCTGAGTCCGACGAGCAGGTCCACCGTCCCCCGCAGGTCGGGGCGGCCCGCCTCGCCGGCCAGCCGCAGGCCGCGCTCATACAGGCGCTGCGCCTGATGAAGCCGCCCCTGGACGATGCGGATGTCCGCCAGCGCGAGCGTCCCGCCCACGGCGTCCGAGAGGTTGCCCGCGCGCTCCACGTCGGCCATGCCGCCGGCAAACGCCTCGTAGGCCGCCTCCAGCTCGCCGCTTGTCCAGCAGGCCAAGCCGAGCAGCGCCGAGGCGGCTCCGCGCACGAGGCGGCAGTCCTCCGGCGCAGCCGCCAGCGCTTGGCGCGCGTAGCTCATCGCTGCCGCCGCATCGCCCCGCGCCTGCGCGTAAGCCGCCCGGTACCCGGCGATGGTGCTCGGGAGCAGGCGGAACTCCGTTTCATCCGCCACGACCCTCGCACTCGCCGGGTAATCCGGCTGCTCCGGCTCGCCGGACGCTGGCGACAGCCAGCGCTCGGCGTCCCGCAGCCGCTCCAGGGCGGCTTCGGCTTCGCCGCAGGCGAGCAGCGCCCAGGCGTATTGGGCGCTGAGCACGGGCCGGCAGGCAAACAACGCCTCGGGCAGCGCCTTCAGCCAGCCGAGCGCTTCGCGCTCCTGCCGCTCCCGGCGCAGCTGCGGCCAGGCGCGTTCGAGCAGCTCAGCAGCGCGCGGCATGTCCGCAGCGGCAAGCGCGTGCCGGATCGCTTCGGCGACGCCCCCTTGCTGCGCGTACCAGCCGCTGGCCCGGCGATGCAGCTCGGCCGTCCGCTCCGGCCCGGCAGATGACATGTGCGCGGCGAGCGCCTCGGCGAACAAATGATGATAGCGATACCAACTGCGCGTATCGTCCAGCGGAACGACAAAAAAATTGCCGCGCTCCAGCTGCTCCAAAAGCGCGCCGCCGCCCTCCTGCCCAGTCACCGCATCGCAGAGCGAACCGTGCAGCCGTTCCAGAACAGACGTCTGCAGCAAAAAGCTGCGAATCGCCTCCGGCTGCTGCTGCAGCACCTCTTCGACCAAATAGTCGGCAATGTACCGATGATCTCCGGCAAACGCTTCGATCAGACCGGCGCGCCCCTCCCGTCCTTGCAAAGAAAGCGCAGCCAGTTGGAGCCCGGCAATCCAGCCTTCCGTCCGGGCGGCCAAGGCGCTGACCTCGGCTTCGGCAAGCGCAGCGCTCATCGACTGCTCCAGAAAAGCAGCCGCCTCGGCATCCGTAAAACGCAGATCGGCCGCCAGCAGCTCCGTCAGCTCGCCCCGGGCGCGCAGCCGCCCCAGCGGCAGGCTCGGCAGCTCGCGGCTGGCCACGACCAGATGCAGCTCCGGTGGAAGATGCCTAAGCAGGAAAGAAAGCGCAGCGTCGATCTGCGGCTCGCTCACAGCCTGATAATCGTCGAGCACAAGCATACCGCTGCAGGCATGAGCCGCAAGGTCGTTCAGCAGCATCGTGAGCACCGCTTCGCTATCGGGCGGCTGCGGCGTATGAAGCGCCTGAGCGGCTCCGGCTCCGATCTGCGCGCCAAACGCCTGCAGCGCAGCTGCCAGCAGCGTCAGAAAGCGCGCTAAGTCCCGATCCGCGGGCTCCAGTGACAGCCAGGCGACCGGCCGGCCGCAGCAGGCGGCCCATTGGCTGATCAGCGTGGTTTTGCCGTAGCCGGCAGAAGCCTGGACCAGCGTCAGCTTGCGGTTCAAACCGGCATTCAGCCGGTCGATCAGCCGCGGCCGCCGGATCGCTTGCTCGCGGACAGGAGGAATAAACAGCTTGGCAGCCAGAACAGGCAGGCTCATGGGCAAAGCCCCCCGGTTCCACAGCCTTTGCACATCGTTTGCATCCTCAGCACGCCCCTTTCATTATTGTCTATAAAGCCGTCGCTGCCGTTACCCAAACTATAAAACGTTTGCTGCCGCTGCGTAAAGGTGAATCTGGCCGCGTCTCCGAAAAAGAGCCCCCCCTCCCGCCGACACATCAAAAAAGCGGCGCAGGGATTTTCTCCCCACGCCGCTTTCCTTTTGCTATCGCACAATCCGCCCACTTGCAGACCGCTCAAGCCGATCGTGTCTGCAACTGCATCTGCGCCCGAATCGTGCTGCTTAACTTACTCCACCTGATCGTCCAGCGCTTGTGTGAAGCGCTCGGCGCCATTCTCATCGCGCGTCGCCTGATGGCTGCGCGTCGCTTCTTCCACTTGCCCGAAAGCCCAGTTCGTCGCATCCACATCCGGGAACGACGGCTGCACATTCGTCAGCGGCCCTCTGAACAGCAGGCTGTTGATCATCGTGACGGCCTCCAGTCGCGTAATCGCGCTGCCAGGCTTGAAGGAACCGTCCTCGTAGCCGGACACCAGTCCGCTGCGATACAGCGCTTCAATGGCTGCCGTCGACCAGCGTCCTTGCGCGTCGTAGAAATGCGGCTTAATCGGCGTCGACACGTCCAGCTTGAGGAAGCGCGTCATCACCACGGCCAGCTCCTCGCGCGTTACCGGCGTATCCGGCCGGAACGTACCGTCGTTGAAGCCGTCGAACAGGCCGCTGTCTGTGGCAATGCGAATGTAGCCGCTCGCCCAGTGCGTCTGTGGCACATCGCTGAATTGGGCCTTCAGCGTCGTTGCGCCGCCGGTTTGCAGCCGGGCGACGATAGCCGCCAGCTCGGCGCGCGTCAGATTGTTCATCGGATGGAACAAGGCATCGGGATATCCCAAAATATATCGCGTATGGCTCAGCTCGCCGAAGCGGTTGGAGAACAGCATCATCTTCGCAGAAGCTTGCGCCAATGCCGCGTCCAGCAGTCCCTGATCGTCAGCCGATTGGCCTGTAGCCGCCAATGTTGCCGGTACCTCCGCCTGATCAATCGCCGGATAGCGCAGCGTGACTTTGAACTCGCCGCCCTTCATCACGGCCAGATCGCCTGCCTGCCATGTAATCGTATTGCCTTCAACCTGACCGCCGTCGGCATCGACAACAACAGCGCCTGCCGGTATCGTCAGCTTCACCGTTGCGCCGGTTGCACCAGCCGTGCCGTTGTTCAGGTAAGCCACCTTCACGATGCCGGTAGTGCTCTCTGCCTGCTTGCTGCGTTCAATGCTGACGTTTACGGTGACATTCGGCTTCCCGTCAACAGGCGCTGCCGGAACAATCGGATCGATTGGACCGATCGGACCGCCGCCGCCCCCGCCGCTTTTTTTCATCACCACATCATGCCGTACAATTGCAAATTCCACCGGAATTACAGGGCTCGTATACGTATCGTAGCCCGGTGCGCTGACCTTCAGATAATAGTCCGTCGTCGGATACACCATGTAGGCGTATTTACCGCCGTCACGGCTCGTCTGCGGGTTCGCGTTGTCGTTCGGGGCAAAGCCCGGAATCAGCGGCAGCACAACCTCGGTGTTCGGCACAACCCCGTTGCCGATATTGCGGGCTGTATTCGCGTAATACAGCTTCACGAAAGCACCGTCAATCGCTGTATGCGTATTAAAATCGGTAATGTCGCCATAAGGGTCGATCAGCTCATCCAGAATATTCATTTCACCGTTGGCGGCTACTTTGATTTTGGGCAGCGAGCCGGCATTATCGAGCGAATTGACGATAATTTCTTTATCCGGCCCGTGATTGGCTGCATCCGGGATCGTGTACACAATCGCCAGCTCATACTCCTGATTCAGTCCCAGTCCCGGGATATTGAATACGCCGTCCGCACTGAGCGGGAAGGAGGTTTGACCGCCTACCGTTACAAAGTTTTTCGTAACCGGATCGCGCAGCTTGATGCGCACTTGCGCTGCAAATTGCTGGTCGTCGGGGCTGTTTTCGTCCATCAGCTTCTTGTCGCCGCCCGGCAATTGCGTGATCAGAACGCCTGTCGCCGTTTTCGTCGAGTCAAAG
Organism: Paenibacillus athensensis; assembly: GCF_004514475.2. Classification (GTDB taxonomy): domain Bacteria; phylum Bacillota; class Bacilli; order Paenibacillales; family NBRC-103111; genus Paenibacillus_AL; species Paenibacillus_AL athensensis. Next base: position 57,613 of record NZ_MYFO02000007.1, read on the forward strand.
ACCTCTCCGCCCGTTCCGGTTACCGCGCCGACATCCGCTGTCTGCTTGAAGGCGATTTCCTTCGTCTGATTGCCGACGGTCACCGTCTTGATGACCTCGACATCGTATTGCACGTCGCCGCGCGGCACGGCCAAGCTGTATGCGCCGTTCACATCGGTTACGGCTTCCGCTGCAAAATCGATAATCCCGTCATTGTCAAAATCCTTCGTTACCTTGACCTTCGTGCCCGGTAACACCGTGCGCACTCCGTTTGTCGTCGAAGCGACGATGCCCGATACGGAAGCCGGCTCGAAGGTGACGATGATTTGCTCTTGCGCGTAGATCGCTCTGGCGTTATCTTCAGCGGTTGCCGTTACCGGAATTTGCTGGGATAAAATCCCCTCGATTTTGGCCGACTTGTATTGAATGGTCGCTTTGCCGTTCGCGTCGGTCGTCGCCACCGCAGAACCCACAAAGGTGCCCAGCGGCGCTGTAAAGGTGATCGGCACGCCAGCCAGCGGATGACCGTCCATATCGGTCAGAATCGCCGTCAGCATCGAGGTCGTCACACCGTCCCCGACCAGCGAGCTCGGGTTCGCCGACAAGGTCAGAATATAACGCACCAGCTCAAAATCCTGATGGATGACCGTGTTGGCCGCATCTCCCGGCAGGGCGTCCAGCGCTCGGGAACGGCTGGCGTAGGTGTCTTTTTTCACCACAAGCAAGTATTGCTCGGTACGCACATGCGGGAAGCTGTAATGACCGCCCGCGTCCGTAATCACCGGACCTCCGACTACCTGCTTGCCAGTCGGGTCGTACAGCGTGACTTGTGCCCCGGCAACCGGCTGTTGGGTATCGCGGTCGGCGATCACGCCGTCCAGATCGATATATTTGACCACCGTGTAACGGTTGTTGAGCAGCTTGCCGGCCGGCTCCGCCGACAGTGGGCCGTTGGCGTCCGAAGCGACGAACGTCGCGGCATGACTGCCTTCGGCTACTTGGGCCGGCAGGCGGTAGACGACGTTTTCCCATTTTTTGTAGCCGTCTGTCAAATAGGTGCCCGGGTTCACCAGCGTCAAGCCGATTTCGTCATTGGTCGAATCCGCGTCGGGGCCGTCAAAGTCCATCACGGCTTTAACTTCCGTCGCGGAAATCGACGTTAACGCCGAAAGCTTCAGCGGTTTGTCGGGAGCAACGACCCATTCCGGCGTTGTGACGCTGACGTCCCGGCTGCCTGCCCAGCCTTCCAGCAGATTCACCGTCAAGGTAACGGCGACCGGCGGCGAATCGACGCTGCCGTCATTCACTTTAAACGTAAAGCTGTCGCTGCCGCCGAAATCCAGATCCGGCGTATACGTATAGGTACCGTTGGGGTTCAGAACCAATGTCCCGTGAGACGGCTGGGTAACGGCGGTGAAGGTTAACGAATCGCCGTCCGCGTCCTGGCCCGTCAAGGTCCCCTGTTTAGGCGTATTGGCCTCCAGCGACACCGCAGCCGGGTCCGCGGCCGGCGGATCGTTCACCGGCGTCACCGTCAGCGTCACCGTGCCTGCGGCGGAATCGAGACTGCCGTCATTAGCCTTGAACGTGAAGCTGTCCGGGCCGTTGTAGTTCGCATTCGGCGTGTACGTATAAGTGCCGTCGGCGTTCATCGTTACCGTGCCGTGCAATGGCTGCGTTACCACCGAATAAGTCAGCGCGCTGCCTTCCACGTCACTGCCGCTCACCGAAGCGTCCAGCGGGGTGTCCTCAGCCGTCGTTTGGCTGGAGTCGTTCACCGTCGGTGCGTCGTTATCCGCTGTGACAGTCAAGCTGACCGTGGACGTGTTGGAATCGACTGTGCCGTCATTCACCTTGAACGTAAAGCTGTCCGGGCCGTTGTAGTTGGCATCCGGCGTGTACGTGTAAGTACCGTCGGCGTTCAACGTCACTGTACCGTGCTGCGGCTGCGTCACCACGGTGTACGTCAGCGTATCGTTATCGACATCGCCGGCCGTTACCGATCCGTTCACCGGCGTGTCCTCGGCCGTCGTCTCCGAGCTGTCGCCCGTTGTCGGCGAATCATTCACCGGCGTCACCGTCAGCGTCACCGTGCCTGCGGCGGAATCGAGACTGCCGTCATTAGCCTTGAACGTGAAGCTGTCCGGACCGTTGTAGTTCGCATTCGGCGTGTACGTATAAGTGCCGTCGGCGTTCATCGTTACCGTGCCATGCAATGGCTGCGTTACCACCGCATAAGTCAGCGCGCTGCCTTCCACGTCACTGCCGCTGACGGAAGCGTCGAGCGGGGTGTCCTCAGCCGTTGTTTTGCTGGAATCGTTCACCGTCGGCGCGTCGTTGACGGCTGTGACGGTCAGGCTGACCGTGGACGTGTTGGAATCGACTGTGCCGTCATTCACCTTGAACGTAAAGCTGTCCGGACCGTTGTAGTTGGCATCCGGCGTGTACGTAAAGGAGGCTCCGGAGCCAAATACGACCGCGCCGTGCTGCGGTTGCATCACCACCGTATACGTCAACGTGTCTCCGTCGCTGTCGTTCGCAGTGGCCGTACCGTTCACCGGCGTATCTTCAGCCGTCGTTTCGCTGCTGTCTGCCGTCGTCGGCGCATGATTGACATGAGTAACGGTGATGCTCACCGTCGCTGGCGACGATGTGGCATTGCCGTCGCTTGCGGTAAACGTGAAGCTGTCGCTGCCGTAGTAGCCGGCTGCCGGCGTGTACGTATATGTACCGTCCGTGTTAAGCGTCAGCGTGCCGTGCGTCGGCAAGGTTCCAGCCATATATGTCAGCGTGTCTCCGTCCGCGTCCGTGCCGCTTACCGAGTCGCTAAGCGCCGTATTCTCAGGCGTAGACTTGCTGGAGCCGTTTGCCGTCGGCGGATCATTCACCGACAGCACAGTGATGTTGATCGTCGCCGCAGACGAAGTCAGCAAGCCGTCGCTTACCTTGAAGGTGAAGCTGTCGCTGCCGTGATAATCCGCATCAGGCGTGTAGGTGTACGCGCCTGTCGTCATATCGGTGATGACCGCTGTACCGTGCGCGGGCATCGTATCGATAGCATAGGTGATGTTGTCCCCGTTGCCGTCGCTGCCGGTCAAAGTGCCGTTCACCGGCGTGTCTTCATCCGTCGACTTGCTTCCTCCGGTCGCTGTTGGCGCCAGATTGGATTTCAGCGTCGTGTCTGTTGCGGTCGGGGCCGGATTGCCCTGACTGTTCACTACATCGGCTTTTACCGTAATGGTTCCATAGTTAAAGGCGGTGAGGTTCGCATCCACCGTATACGAGCCGTCTCCCGCCACCACAGCGGAATATGAGCCAGTATGCCCGGCTCCGTCCGAGACTTCCAGCAATACGGTTTGCCCCGTGCCCGCATTGGTCGTGCCGCCGATCGGCGTCGCTGCTATTTCCGAGCTGCTCTCCACTTTACCGTCTCCGCCGTCGTTAATGGCCACGGTCAGTGTCGGCGCATTGGCATTGCTAACCGTTTGCGGATTGGTAAAATGATCGGTGACGGCAATCGCGCCAAAATTAATGGAAAATTGCCGGCCTGACAAAACGCCCTTATTGCCGACTACCACATTCATCACGCTGATCGGCGCTGTGTAGTTAGCGATAAATGAAGCGGAATCTTCAAAGGTAATACCGTTCAGCGAGGAGCTGATGCCTTCAAATTGCGTGCGTCCGTTGGAGCCTGCGCCAATCGTCAAGCCCGTAGGATTATTCGTCGTATAGCTGGCGAAGCCCGACAGCTCTACAAACTCTTTTTTCGTCGAGCTGCTGCCGTCAATATCGATAACGGTGACAAAAAAGTTTTTCAGTGCTACCGGGTCCCCGGTGCTTTGATTAAAAAACTCCACCTTCAGCGTCGCCGAGCCCGTCCCGCTGGCGGTCGTGACCACCGGATTCAGACGGGAGGGAAACGTCGCTTCATCGTCCATTTTGTCCAGCGTCGCGCCGTTGCTTTCGGTAATGGTAATCTTGGCCGATACCGTGACCGAACCAACGGTAATCACGTTGGAGTAGCTGTATACTGCGTTCAGCGCTCCGGCCGTACCCGAAATCAGCGTGCCGCCCGACAAGCTCATCGCATTGCTGTTAATATCGATCACGTTGACCGATGCTGCTTGCGATATCCCCGGAGGCAGCGCCAAAGACGCCAGTACGGTCAGCAACAACAGGCTGGGCAGCGCCCTTTTCCTCCATAACGAGGACATATACCGAAAAAACATGGAAACCCCTTCTTTCTCGACTGGAAATAGGTGCAAACCGATTTGGAACTAATACCGCTGACTTCATCATGTGGACAAAAAAAAAATAAGTACACCTAAAGACACCTGCTTTAATAGTATTAAATACCTAATATTATTGCAACGTTTTTGTCAACTTCAAGACTAGAGAATTATTTGGAAATGGAGTTAGACCTATACAAAAAAAGCTCCCTTCAAGCTCAGGCTGATACCACCTGCACCTTGAAAGGAGCCCTTTTATACCTTATCGGCTTATTCGACTACCACATGATCAATAAACAATTGTGCGGTCCCGGAGCAACCGGTCGAGCCGCCAAACTCAACGCCCAGTCCCTTGATTTCGCTTAAATCTCCGATGTCCGACAAATCGATCGTCAACGTCGTTGCAGCGCCGTCTGTCAATACGTGGCTGCCGCCGTCATGCCAACCGTATCCGCCATCTTTGACGAACAGCTTAGCGGCAAATTCATTGCCGAGGCTGCTGCCCGGATCAGCTGCCGCACGCACGGTTAGCGTCAGCTGCTTTTTGCCCGTCAAATTCAATGGAGTGCCGGGGTAGACTTGAATCGCATACTTCGTTAACGCCCCGGGGTCGCTGCCGGGATCCACCAAATCGATGTTGGCCGCTAATCCCTGCGAGTTTCCGTAAACGGCAGTGGTGACGGACAAGCCCGCTCCGTAATTCAATTGCCCGCTCCAGCCTTCCGTCGAAGCATCGAAGCTGTAAAGCACCTCGGTTGCCGCGATATCGTCCAGAACCACTTGAACCGGCGAATGGTTACCGTCCACCTGATTGATATAAATTCCCATCGTTGTGATGTGGTTCAGATTGCTCTGGAGCAAAGCGGACTGACGGTCGGCCGATTCCCAAGGCGCCGGGGTGAAGTCGCTGAATTTCAGGCGCACGGTTCCTTCGGAAACGGTATTCAGCGATGGATAGGCTTCAAACGCAATGCCGTTGGCTTTCAGCTGAATCACGAGCTTTTGGCCGCTGCCGTCCGACTTCAGATAGAACGACAAGCCCTCAAAGGCGGTCCAGTCCAGATCGCCCAGATCTTTTTCCAAGCCGGTGTAGGTGTTGTCGGAGAACGCAGTTGCCAATTGCAGCGCCTTGCCGTTGTCACGCGGCACGAGAACAGCCGTGCTGGCGGCCCCTTTGCTTCCGTAGGCTTCATTAAGCTTGACGTCGCTCGCATACGTGTCGAAGCGGTCCACGACCTCGGGGTTCCGCATGGCTTCAACAGGCTCGCCCGTCGTGCTTACGGTCAGCGGCGCCGACTCGACAGACATATTGCCTGCCGCATCTGTCGCCCGCACTGTAAAGCTGTATTCGGTTCCCGGAGACAGGCCAACCACGGTTGAGGTTGTTCCGGTTACCCGGTCTGCCAGCACGCCGTTCTGATAGACGAGATATCCCGTTACGCCCGTGTTGTCGGAAGCTGCCGTCCAGGACAAATTGACGCTCAAATCGGTCTGGGAAGGACTGCTGAGCGAAGCCGGCGCTGAAGGCGACTGTTGATCCCCAGCCTGATCCTTTTGCCCGTAAACCTCAAACTCATATATCGAATAACCGTATTTCGTCGCACGCTTGATGCCGTGCATGCGGACATAACGAGCGCGGACGCCGGCAAAAACATCCTCTTCTTCTCCGCCTGTACCACTCAGTTGGGCGTACACCGGGATCCAGTTATGGTCGTCCTGGGAAACCTCGATTTGATAGGCCTTGCCGAAGGCCGACTCCCACAAAATATGAACGCGGTTCACCTTATACGTCGCGCCCAAATCGACCTTCAGCCATTCGTCGTCGTGATACGTGGAGGCCCATCGTGTCGACGGATCGCCGTCTACGGCCGCTGACGCGTCTCCCGCGTAACCGTCGTCGGAGCTGGAAACCGCCGATTTCGTCCATGCGAGGTTCTCGCTATCGCCGTTGCCGGCAGTCACGCCGGTATTGACGACCGCCACCACATTGGAAGGAGCGGAGACGCCCGATTCGTTGTTCGCTTTGATGCGATAATAGTAGACGACCCCGTTCTCGGCCGTGGCATCCGCGTACAGCGCACTGGAGCTGTTCAACGCCTTGCTGTCGGATACACCGGCAGCGATCAGCGTCCACGGGCCGTTCGGGCTTTCCGCCCGCTCAATGTCATACGATTGCGCTCCTGTAGCGCCCCGCCAGTTAATGCGTGAGGACGATTTGATCGGCAGCGCAACAGGCGCATCGGGCACCGAAACGGCAGGTACGCTTAACCCGCGGATGGCATAGGCGTTCTCGCGAATCATCCGAATCACGTCACGCTCGTAGTAGTCGTCGTTCTCGGCAAATCCCGGCCAATGATACGAACGGCTCGTCACCGGCTGGTTGCCATCACTATGGAAGTAGAAGCCGCCGTCTTTATTATGGAACCGCAAGCTCCAGATTAACGCCCCGGAGCTGCCGTCGCTTACGGCTTCCTCCACGGTATTGATCATGTCCGGCAAATCGGTCAAGCCGAATTCGCCCAGCACAAACGGTTTTTTACCCTTTGTTCCGGCGCGGTCGGCCTGTAAACGGCCCACAAATGGCGAAGGATCGCTATAGTTATAATAATGGCTCGTAATAATGTCGATGTTCGGGTTATTCAGCGATTCGACAAGTACGCCGCCCTTACCGTCCATCACCAGATGCTGCTGATCCAGGCTTTTAATGTACGCGGCAATGTCTGTGGTCCATGCATCGGTAGCTTGATAAATTTCGTTGCCTGTTTCCCAACACAGGACGGCTTTGTCGTCCTTGTATTTCACTCCGGTGTAGACATTCGTCCGATTGAGCAAATACGAAATGGTTGCTTTGAAATCGTCACGTATTTGAGGATCGGTCCAGAATTTATCCGCTGTCTTGCCGCGGAATTTGGCATATTCGGCAATGCCGCCCTGCCAATCCCATTGATCGACGAACGGAATAATCACCCGGATGCCATATTGATTGGCCAGCGCCATGACCCGGTCCAGCGCCCTGAACATCTCTTCGTCAAATACGCCCAGCGCAATAACGTGCGAGCGCTTGACGCCGCCTGAATTGTTTTTTCCTCCCGTTACGGAAAGCGTATAGATGCGAGTGGCATTGCCGCCCATTTGGGCCATCGACCGGATCGCGTCTTCCTGCTCCCAGGCATCCGGGAAATGCCAGACCGGATCTTCAATCATATGCAAACCCGGAACGTTGAATCCGATAAACCGGAACTCCTGGTCGCCGTCATACAATTTGTCTCCGGAAGCCGTGATGAAATGAGACAGCACCGACGGTGCCGCTGTAAAATCGGAGGCGCTTTTGACTCGCAGCAGCATCACATCGTCCACATACAGCGGTCCGGTATAGACCCATGAACCGAAAGCCAGACCGAGCGCAAGCTCCTTGCCCGCCGCCTTGGTCGTCTGCTTGATGTCGACTTCGACCTGATACCGATAATAAGTCTTATTATTGAGGGTAACCGTCGGAAGGCTGCTCAGCTTCCGGTCCGTTGTCCCCGCTCCAAACCGCGGATTCAAATCCGGCGCAAACATCACGCTGGGTCTTACCAGAATTGAATTCAGATCAGCGTTCTGCTGCTGAACCTGCGATTGGGGCACATACAGAGTAAACCTGGCCTTGTACTGGTCCCCCAATTGAATGGCCTGCTCGATCGCCGGCCCTTTGATCATAACCTCCTGCCAAGCTTGCGAGGAATCCGTAAAAGAGGCGTCTACGCGCAAAGCGCCGTTGCCGATCTCACTGTCGTAATAAGCAGCACCCGAAACCGTGTCGGCCGGATACGCCCCAGCTACTGTAAAGCCCGAATCATCCCGGTCAAAAATCGCTCTGGCGATAACGGTCCCGGCATTGTCCTTCCCAGCTCCTCCACCTGCTTCGTTCCCTGCAGCGCCAGCTTGCGGTCCCGGCCCCGCTTCGCCAGGAGCCCCCACGGTCAGGTTACCGTTCTCATCGATTTGCACGGTCTGATTGTTGCCTACGGCCTGGCCGTTGATCTTGACGTTCTCCGCACCTACCGTTACCTGCTTGATCGTCCCCTTGGCGTCAATCGCCACCCCCTGCGCGCCGGAGCCGATCGTCAGACGATTGACCACGGCTCCCGAGGGAACTACGATTTCTCCCGGCCGGTTCACCTCCAGGTCGTCGATCTCGGTTTGCCCGGACAACTCCAGCCTGACCGGACTGTTCAGCACCACGTTATGCATAGAGGTCAAGCCTTCCGCTACTAAACGGAGCTTGCCCATCTTATTGATAATCACCTGCTGGACGTTCGTATCGGCAAACGTAACGGAATGCTCGCCGCCGCCCGATACATAGACCGGCCCGTCGACATGCACATGATCAAGCTTGGCATCGCCTTCGCCTACTCCCGCAGTGATGTACAAGCTGCCGCTAACCTCAGCATTCTTCAACGTTACGCCGGCATGATTCATCACTACGTTGCCGTCGACACGGCCTTCGGTCTGTTCACCGGCCTGATTGTATAAGCGCGCCACCATTCTGTCCAGCAACGTGACGACCTCGGCTCGGGTGATCGGGGCAGCCGGCCGGATCGAATGATCCTCGTACCCCTGCATATATCCCTGATCAATCAGCGTGTGAACAGCTTCATAGGCAAAATCCTGAATGCTGCCGTCATCCGCAAAAACCGCATTCCCGTTCCCGCCGGTGGAGGCGAATTGAAACACTCGCGCCAGCAGCGTCATCGCTTCTTCGCGGGTAATCCGGGCGTCGGCTTTGGCCAGATTGCCCGGGTACCCCTGAAAGTACCCCGCCTGCTTCGCTTTGCCCATATCCTCTGCATACCAGCTATCCGCGGCCACATCTGCGAACGGCTCGGAGGCTGCCTCTTGAAATCCGAAAATCCGATTCACAAGCGCGACGAATTCCGCTCGGGTGATCGGCTGGTCGGGGCGAAAGGCGCCGTCCTCGTAACCGTTCATCACTCCGAGCTGCCGCCACTTGTCGGCGCTTTGCGCGGCCCAATGAGTCGCCATATCTGCCGCAGGCTGCATCGGACCTCCCGAAGAAGCGGCTGCCCACACAGGGCCGCCAACCGGAACGGCCATTGCCAACGACAGGCAAAGGGCTAATTTTTTCTGCAAACTGCTCACTTTCATATCCCCACTCCTTTGTTGAAAGCGCTTAATTCAGACAAGTTCGATTATACGCCGTGTTATATATATAATCAATATTCATTTTATATATTGTTTATATCATTTATAATATTTAGATGCTTGGATCGGTTGCATAAAAAAAGACCAGGGCAGCCCGCCTCCCGGCTCAGTGCCCCAGTCCTTACTTATCGCGATCCGGACGCTTTCGCGCATCCTCGCATTTCTCGCTTTGTCCGGCCCGCTTCCGTCAGGCCATCGGCTGCTTGGCTACCGTTAGAATGCATCTCGGCCGCCGCCACCGCCACCCCCGCCGCCGCCGGAGGAGAATGAGTCGCCGGAGCCGTCGGAAGACGCTTCGGACCGATACATATCGACAAACGTCTGTTTGAACGAAGAGTCCCAGATCTCATAATGCATATAAAAAGACGTCGAGTCCAAATAAGCGGTCTCCTCGTAGGTCCCCGAGCTCTGCAGTCGAATCAGCGCTGCAGCCCTCTTCGCTTCGCCCAACGGAATCGCATACACGAAATACGCCCCCCCAGCATCGACAGCAGACAAGCTCTGCTCCTCCATTCGCTTGTGATCGCGCAAAAATCGCTTGAATGCCCGCCATTTCGCATACGCGGTTTGACCTTCGCGCGTCCTGCGCTGGCTTCGCGGAATGAACAGCAGCAAGGGAATCGCGCAAATCATCAGCCACTTCCAATCGGACGGCGCGAAAAACAACAGCCCGACAATCTGCACAACCGCTGCAAGGAGAATCCCCCGACGCGGCCACTTCACCTGCTCGATGTAGCCGGCCCGGAACGCGGTCTTCTTGACCTCTTCCTGCCACTCGCTCCAGCGCTTCTGAAACGCCCCCGACTGCTTCTTTGCATAGTTGCGAATATTAGCGAGCGTGACATGATCGTTTTGGCCTATCTCGGTGAACAGCCATTCCAGCAGATTGGCTTCATGCGGCTGCAGCTCCTCCTGATCCTGCTTCAACCGCCAGAACTGGTAATTCGGTTGCTTACGCTTGTCACCTTGCGACGGAAGAGGCTTCATATCGATATACCGCTTGCGCACCAAGTCGGCCAATGTGGCGACAAGCACGTCGGTCTTCACCCGATAGTTCATCAGATAACCGACAACTGCCGGTGTCGGATCGTCCGGGAGCTTGGAATAATAGCGACCGCTCCACTCAGAGCGGAACGTCCTGCCGAATTTGATATAGGCTCCGGCAAGTACATTCAGCAGCAGCAGAATAGCCGCGCCATACACGGTTTCAATGCCATCTCCGCCCTGATCCCCCGCCGCGCCCGCTTCCTCTTCCCGAATCGCGTCCAGCATGAAGTCGGCGCTGACGCGGGCGCTGTCAGGTACGGCCGAGCCGGGAAACAGGACGCGAACCTCCAGCATTTCACCGGACGGCAGCGGCTGAAGCCGATAATGAACCAGATTGTGGTCTTTCTCCAGCTTGCCCGCTTCAGGACCGTGTCCGAACGCCTCAATCTCCTCCGTCTTGACGGCTGCGGGAAGCTCCAGATCGATATTCACCTGCTCGATGGCGCTGGGGTTCGTCTCGTCGAAAAATTTCCAGTACAATTCAGCGGTATCCGCATATACCTGAACGACGTTTTTGACCGTATACGTAAACCGGAATACCTTGGATTCATCTTGGGATGATTCATAGATCTTGTACGTCAGCCTGTTGTCTGCTTCCGTCCGCTCGGCGCGAAGCGGAACAGGCTCGGCTTCTGTAACCTTGAACGCCTGAAAATGTTCAATGCCGTCGGAACCGGAGCTATCCAACGCCACAACAATTCCGTTAAACGCTCCATCGAAATCATACGTATCCTGCTCCTCTACCTGCAAATTGCCGGCGCCGTCAACGGTGGCGTGAATCGCCGACTCGCTGATACGGAAAGCACGCTCCCCGGCATAAGCCGGCTGAACGGATATGAGCAATAAGAAGGCAAACAGGCATCCAACGATTCTCGCCGCTACGGTCATAGGCTGTATTCCTCCCGATTCCCCAAATTAACACTGTCCACTTTGATATACCATATTTAACCGGCTAATAGAAGGGTTTGCGTCGAAAATTCGAGCAAATAACGCGATTACCGACGATTTTCGACCGATTCCTTGCGATAGCGCTGCAAAAAAGTACGCAACAGCTCGTCCAGAAGCGGCTTGATGCGAGCCTCGTCAAGCTCCTGCTGGAACAACGCCGGCCAAGTCAGCGCCCCTTCAATCATCGCGTAGAATACGCTTGCGGCGAGCGGCGGATTGTCCACATGGAGCTGCTTGTCTTCATGCGCGGCAATCAGCCATTGAATAAAGGGCGCATGCGGCGAAGCATATTGCTCCCGGGTTCTGCGGGCATAGTCGATATCCCGGATGAAAACCGAAGTCAGCACCCGCGACAAGCCTAACCGGGACGGGCTGTTGATCAAAAAAAGCTCGGCACGCGCAAATGCGGTCAGCTGCTCCTCCAGCGGTTGGCCAGGCGCGTAGGGAATCTGCTTCAGACTTAGCTGTTCGGCTAGAAACTTGGCAATGACTGCCTGGAACAGATGGTCTTTATTTTGAAAATGATTATATACCGTCCGCTTGGAAACGCCCGCCGTCTCGGCAATCCGGTCCATGCTCGCGTGATCGTAGCCCATTTCGGTAAACACCTGAACGGCGCCGTTCAGGATGGACTCGCGCTTTTTGCGGGTATCTCTTTTTTTGACTGCGGGCACTTGGTCCATAGCTGACGACCATCCTCTCCTGATAGCTCAGTTAAAATTACACCCAATAGTGCAATTAACAGTTGACTGCTGCTTATTTACACTTTAGAGTATAATTAACGCCCGCCTCGAATTCAACCTGCGGTTTTATGGCTGCTGGCCCTTGGAAAAGGCGCGCACGTACAAAGGAGCTGATCGGATGAAGGCTGTGGTATGTCCCAAATACGGCCCCCCGGAGGTGCTTCAGCTGGCGGACGTCGCCAAGCCCTCCCCCGGAAAGGACGAGGTTTGCATCAAAATCCGCGCTACGGCGGTGACCGCAAGCGACATCTATATTCGCGGCTCGCAATTGCCGCTGCGTTTCCTGCTGCCGATGCGGCTGTTCCTCGGGCTGACCAAGCCGAGAAAACCGATCCTCGGCATGGTTGTGGCCGGCGAAATTGAATCGGTGGGCCCCAATATCCGGCGTTTTCAGCCAGGAGACCGGGTCTACGGGGTAACCGGCTTCGGGCTTGGCGCTTACGCCCAATATACCTGCATGAAGGAAAAAGACTCCATGTACGGCTGCTTGTCCCCCATGCCGGCCACAATCAGCTTCGAGGAAGCGACAGCTGCGGCATATGGCGGGCTGCTGGCTCTGCAGCGCATCGAGGAAGGCGGCATCCGGCGCGGGCAGCACGTGCTCGTCTACGGCGCGTCAGGCACCTCCGGCACGATGGCCGTTCAGCTGGCCAAATATTACGGAGCTTCCGTCACCGGCGTTTGCAGTACACGGAACGTGGAATTTGTCCGGTCGCTGGGCGCGGACAACGTGATCGACTACACGCAGGACGATGCCGCTCTACCTGTCGGCGTGCGCTACGATTGCATGCTGGATACGGCAGGGAGAGCCAAGAGCTCGCCGCTTAAGGCGTTGTGCAAGCAGGCGCTGCGCCCGCACGGGGCCTGCATATCCATCGACGACGGCAAGCTGGAGTTGAAATGGCAGCGCCTGGCCAAGCTCAAGGAGATCATCGAGACCGGCTCTGTTCAGCCGGTGATCGACCGCACCTTCCCGCTGGAGCAGTTGGCAGCCGCCCATGCTTATGTCGAACGGGGACGCAAGCGCGGCGGCGTCGCTATATCGGTGGAGCATGACGACACGGAGTGAATGGCCATACGATCCGATGAAAAAAGCGACTGTGAAATCGGTCTGAACCGGGTTCACAGTCGCTTTGTGCTTAACGGCGCAGGTGTAAACACCAAGTTAAGCGATTCCGGCGACAAAAAAAGAAAGCGGCTGGATTGCCGCTTCCTCGTTTATCCTGATTGAATTCCCCGGCTGGTCGAACCGCCGGAAGCTCGTCAACGAGCCTGTTACGGCCCGTATACTACATGTGAATGCCTCCTTATTCATTGAGTGGATGTGGATTAAGGTCCGTATATTTCAAGCTCGCCGATCATCGTTGCCGTTCCCGCCGGCGCTACGCTCACCTGCACATAACGCGTAGTAACAGCGCTTGGCAGATTAATCGTGTTGGTATACCCGTTAGCGGAATAGAAGCCGTACGTAGCCGATGTTTGCGCCGTATAAGTGACGTTGTCCGTCGATGTCGAAACCGCAATGGATTCAACCAGATGACCAACGGACGGCACTTTGACCACGAGTTGGTTAATGGTTTTCACGCTGCCCAGATCGACGATCATCCAGCCGGAGCCGCCGAAGGAAGGCTGCCAAATGGTGCTAACCGAATTGTCCACTGCATTGCTGGAAGTTCCGTTGCTTGCCCATGTGTATTGGCCCAGCGCATAGTTGTAAGAAGCGAAAGCTTGGTTCGATGCAAGCGACAGTTGAGTGGCTGCAAGCAGCAGAGCCGCAGCGGCAACGGTCGTCAGTCTTTTTTTCAGGGATGGAATACCCTTCATCATCATTAATAACCTCCTAGGAAATGGTAAAGTGGAGAAACGAAAACGCGAGATTCACCTACTGTTGGCAACCGATCAGTTCTGCGTTTCATTTACATACAGCTCGTTGTGTGCGTATCACCTTCCCGAATGGTCCGACAGACGCACGATATCCCGGTCCGGACAAGCCGTCCTTTTTCATCCGCTGCGGAGTTTGTGTGATCGATGGGCATTGCGTATGCTGCAGGCCAGTCTGCGCCCCATCTTCATGAAAAGCGTACACCCTAGCTGGGCGACGCTATCCTAATGAGGGAATGTTTACTAGCCCTTCTAGTATTTTAACAGTGAAATTCCATAGCGTCTGTGGCGGATTCTACGCAATAAATACGGTAAGATTCGACATGGGCAAGCTTTTGCCGGAGTGATACTATTTGGTTGAATGCCAAAAAATTCCGTTGACCCGCCATGCCCGGCCCCTTCCTTACGCCTGGTCCGACCGGCTAACGCCCGGACCGCGCACACAGCTGCTCGGGAAGTGGCGGCGGCGCTCTGCAGCGGCAAGCGGACAAGAGCTCAGAAGCAGACTTGACGGAGAACGCAAGCCGCACCCGACGTCTGGGTTCTCCGGCTGACACAACGGTCAGGCTAAAATGTTAACGCTTTCAATGGAAGAGGCTGTCGTTTGCCTGGTTGTTCTCCCAGCCGCTTTCCGTCCCGCTGGCCCTGCGCGCGAAGTGGAATCCTGCCCAGCTCGGTTTACAACCGTGATGGTCTCGGCGACGCAGCAGCGTGCAACCGGATGCACCGGGCAGTCGATGTCCAGGGCTCTGCACGTCAACAAATGAAATCGTTACCATTTCCGCGGTTCCGGCGACAGGCCCGAATCGCTGCGCTCCATCGGCGCAATCGGCTGCGCCGCCTGCGTATTTCGTACTTTCCAAGCAGGCGGTTATCCGTTCAACCGGCTCTGCGTTCTGGCTTGTCTTTGGCTCCATCCTTGACAGGAGGTGATGCGCAAATCCCGATTACGGTCTGGCGGGAGCCGGTCCGGCACAGCAACACCGATTGGCATCTTTCATACTGAGGAGGCATTTTTTAATGAGAAAAAAAATTCTGAGCGCCTCGTTATCCGGACTCTTGCTGGTTTCCGGCCTGTTCGGGGCCGCGTCTTCGGCGTCCGCCGACACGGTTACGTCCGGCAATCCGATAATTACGAGCATCTTTACCGCCGATCCATCGGCGCATGTGTGGAGTGACGGGCGGATATATCTGTATCCGTCGCACGACATGTTCCCGTCCCGGGGCAGCGATTTGATGGACAAATACCACGTCTTTTCGTCCGACAACATGGTCGACTGGGTCGACGAAGGCGAGATCGTCAGCGCCGACGACGTATCCTGGGGACGTCCGGAGGGCGGCTTTATGTGGGCGCCCGACGCCGCCTACAAAAACGGCACTTATTACTTCTATTTCCCGCATCCGAGCGGCACGAACTGGAACGATACATGGAAGATCGGCGTAGCGACCAGCAGCAAGCCGAACAAGGATTTTACTGTGCAAGGCTACATTTCGGGACTGCCCGGCAGCAACATGATCGACCCGGCCGTATTCCAGGACGACGACGGCAGCTACTACCTGTATGTCGGGGGCGGCTCGCACGCATACGGCGTCAAGCTGGGCAGCAATATGATGTCGCTGGACGGGGCCATCAAGGAATTTACCGAGCTGCAGGACTTCCACGAAGCTTCTTGGGTATTCAAGCGCAACGGCGTATATTACATGATGTATGCCGACAATCATTCGCCAGGCGGCAACCAGATGCGTTATGCTACCAGCAGCAATCCGCTCGGCCCCTGGACCAACCGCGGCGTTCTGCTCGACCCGGTGTTCGGCAGCGATACGTCTCACGGCTCGGTGGTGCAATATAAAGGCAACTGGTATCTCTTTTACCATAATGCGAAAATCTCTTCCAACGGCACGCTGCGCTCGGTCTGCGTAGATCAGCTTACCTTCAATACGGACGGCACGATTCAAAAAGTCATTCAAACCGATACCGGCGTACCGGCTGTCGGACCGCGCTCTACGGCTACTGAGGTCAAGTACTACGACATGGTGAACCAGAACTACGACGCCTATACGCAAAAAACCGATTATGCAATGAACGCCGGCAACGTCACCGTGGGAGGCGGGGCTACGCAATCGAACGGCATCGCTGAGAACATGCATATCTCGGGCTCCTACATTCAGCTCAGCGGCATCAACGGCGGCGTGGGCGGCAAAGCCGTCCTTACCGTGCAATACGCTTCCGGCGACAGCGGAGCCGCCTTCAAGGTCGATGCCAGCGGCGATACGACCGGCGACGGCTACTTCCTCTCGCTTCCCGGAACCGGCGGCTGGGGCAGCTACACGGGTAAAACCAGCCGACTGATCGATTTGAAGCCGGGCACGAATAATGTGATCAAGCTGAGCGGCGGCATGGGCGGCGCGAACGTATCCAAAGTGACGGTAGCGCTGAATCCGTCGGGCACCTCGACGCCTACACCTACGCCGACAGCAACACCAACTGCGACGCCAACTGCAACACCTACACCTACGCCAACGTCGACGCCGGCCGGCGGCAATTATGAAGCCGAATCTGCAGCTCTGACCGGCGGAGCGAAAGTGAATACCGACCATACAGGCTACACGGGAAGCGGCTTTGTCGACGGCTACTGGACGCAGGGAGCAACCACGACCTTCACCGTCAACGCTTCTTCGGCAGGCACGCATAACGTGACGCTGAAGTACGGCAACGCTTCAGGCAGCGCCAAAACGCTCAGCTTGTACGTCAACGGCACGAAGCTGCGTCAGACGACGCTCGCCAACCTGGCCAACTGGGATACATGGGGCACGAAAGTGGAGTCCGTTACGCTGAATGCAGGCAGCAATACGATTGCGTACAAATACGACACCAGCGATTCCGGCAACGTGAATCTGGACCGCATTACAGTCGCATACACAGGTTCGTCGACGCCGACTCCAACTCCAACCCCAACCCCAACGCCGACGCCTACACCAACTGCGACACCTACACCGACGCCGACTGCAACACCTACACCAACACCAACACCAACACCAACACCAACACCGACGCCGACGCCGACGCCAACGCCTACTCCGACTGCTCCTCCTGCGGGTACGAATCTTGCGTTGAACAAAACCATGACGGCAAGCAGTGCGCCGAACGGCGCATATCCGGCCTCGGCTGCCAACGACAATAACCAGAACAGCTATTGGGAAAGCTCAACCAGCTCCTTCCCGCAATGGCTGCAGGCGGACCTGGGCGCTTCCTACAACGTGAATCAGGTTGTGCTGAAGCTGCCGACCGGATGGGGCTCGCGCACACAAACCCTTTCCGTCCAAGGCAGCACCAACGGCACGTCGTTCAGCAACATCGTTGCGTCTGCGGACTACACGTTCAATCCGTCCGCTAACACGGTAACGATCAACTTCAGTGCCACATCGGCGCGTTACGTGCGCATCAACGTTACAGCTAACACCGGCTGGCCTGCCGCTCAAATTTCGGAGCTTGAGGTGTACAGCGGAGCTTCGTCGACGCCAACTCCAACGCCTACACCGACGCCGACGCCGACGCCGACGCCAACTCCAACACCTACTCCGGGTGCGAATCTGGCGCTGAACAAGAGCATTGCCGAAAGCGGCCATACTCAAGTCTATGGAGCTTCGAACGCCAACGACGGCAATCAAGCCACATATTGGGAAGGTCCGGCCAACTCGTATCCGAACACGCTGACGGTCGACTTGGGCAGCTCCTACAGTGTCAGCAAAGTGACGCTTCAACTGCCGGTTGGCTGGGGCTCGCGCACCCAAACCTTGTCCGTGCAGGGCAGCGTCAATGGCAGCACCTATAGCACGCTGGTTTCTTCAGCTACCTATACGTTTAATCCGAGCGCCAATACGGTAACGATTACCTTCCCGAGCGCATCGGCCCGATACGTGCGGCTGAACTTTACAGCCAACAGCGGAGCTACCGCCGGTCAAATATCCGAGTTCCAGATTTATCAGTAACATTAACCCCCAAAACAAAACCGTTGAGCGGCAAACATCATGTTTGCTGTCCAACGGTTTTTGTGCGTCTGCTTTTACCGGAACAGAAGCCGTTATATGCTGCGGCATAATTCCAAGCTGCCAGTTGCTTCTTTGGAATATTCACGATCTCCGTACATGCCGTTCAGCTTAGTAAACCCGTTCTGAATCCAAAATCGCAAGGCCTGCCAATTTTTTAACGATACATTGATTCTGATTTCTTTAAAATGTAGAGCCTGCAGCTCGCTCACCAGTTGCTGCACGACTTCACGCCCATAGCCCCGCCCTTTGAAGTGATTGCCCATACACAGAAAGGACAGATAAGCTGTATCGGCATGCGGATATCCATGATACAAACTGATGAAGCCAACCAGCTCCTTTCCTCGCTTGATAGCTTGCAGCTTGTAGTTCTCCTTCAAGCCATCTGGAGGCAAATCCCCCACATGATAACACTGATTCACATAGGCAGGGTCAGGTTCCCGACCATCCCAATGCAGCAGGTTGCTGCTCGTTTCATAAAGATGCTGCAAATCATGAATCTCCTCTAACGCTATATCGGTAATGAGGAGTTTTTCCGTTTGCCAAATCGGTTTAAGGAGCATTCTTCAAACCACCATTTCTGCCATAATCTTTGCCAGTCGTACATGCCGTTCACCCTTCCTCCAACGACCGCAGCTTCCGCAGCGACGGGAACACATACATCCACACCCCGGCTACCACCAGCGTGCCGATGCCGCCAACCAGCGCAGCGGGAGCCGCGCCGATCAACCCGGCTACAATCCCCGACTCAAATTCACCCAACTGATTCGACGTGCCGATAAACAGCGAATTGACCGCATTCACCCGGCCGCGCATCTCATCCGGCGTCTGCAATTGAACGAGAGAGGAACGAATGACCACACTGACGACATCCGACGCCCCGACCAGCAGCAGCGCAAATAGCGAAACGTACATATTCCGCGAAATGGCAAACAGCATCGTCGCCAGCCCAAAAATCCCCAGCGCCCCGAACAGCTTCAAACCTACAGCCGACCGCAACGGATAATAAGCCAGCACAATCGACATCAGCAACGCCCCCACCGCGGGAGCGGTTCGCAGCAGCCCCAATCCCACCGGACCCGCATGCAATATATCCTGCGCAAATATTGGCAACAGCGCCGTCGCCCCGCCCAGCAGCACCGCAAACAGATCCAACGAAATCGTCCCGAGAATTGCCGGGTGCCGATAAATAAAAGACAGGCCCATGAACACCGACTTCATCGTCACCGGCTCAAGCCTGCGTTCCACGGGCGTCGTGCGAATCAAGAACGTCAACACACTCCCGGCAAAAAGAGCCAGTGCGGCCGTACCATAAAGCGCCACCGGCCCCAGTGCGAACAGCAGGCCGCCCAGCGCCGGCCCCACAATTTGCGTCGTTTGGCCGACCGACGTACTCCACGCAATCGCCTGCTGCAGCCTCGCCTTGGGCACCAGCTGCGGCAGCAAAGCCGACGACGTGGGCCCCTCGAACGCCCGACAAGCGCCGAGCAACGCCGCCGCGGCAAAGATCGTCTCGCGCCCCAACCAGCCGTGCACATTGCCAAACAGCAGAACCGCGGCAATCAGCGCCTCGATGAATTGGCACACATAAACAATCCGCCGGCGGTCGAATCGGTCAGCAGCATGGCCAACGACGAAGGTCAGCAGCACCATCGGCACGAATTGAGCCAGCCCGACAAAACCCAAGCTGAACGCATCATGCGTCAAATCATACATCTGCCAGCCAATCGCCACAGACAGCATCTGAAACGAGCTGGAAGAGAACATCCGCGCGAGCCAGAACTTGTTGAACGACGGGTGGCTCAGCACAGAATCGTTATTTTTGAACACAGCTACTCACGCCCTTTATTGTATGCAGATTTCATATCGTGGTCGGTCCGTCCCTTCCCGCAAATCGATAAAGTCTATTATAAACGATATGCCAAAAAAGCCCACATCCGCGAAGGAGTGAGCCATTGCGACCGGGCCAGCTACCGTTTGAGCGGTCCCGAACTGACAATGCCATAGCGGCGCAGCGTCTTGCGTCCTACCCAGCCAACGAGGCGATCGGTCACGAAACCCATCAGCCCCAGGCTGATCAGCCCAACGAATATCCAGTCCGTACGGAAGAACAGCCTGGAGTTCCAGATCAGGAAACCGACGCCCTCATTGGCGGCAATCATCTCGGCGCCGATAATGGCCATGTAGGAAGTACCCATCGCCAGCCGAATGCCCGTGAAAATATACGGCACCGTGGCCGGAATGACGACATGCAGCAATATTTGCCCTTCCGAAGCGCCCATACTGCGGGCCGAGCGGATTTTATCCTCCTCAACAGCCAGTACCCCGGTTAACGTATTCATCATCACGATAAACAGCGTTGCGTAGGTAATCAGCGCAATTTTGGATTGCTCGCCGATGCCAAACCAGACGAGAAACAGTGTAATAAAAGCGATCGGCGGAATAAAGCGGATGAAGTTCAGGAACGGCTCGGCGAATAAGCGAATCGCCTTGACCTTACCAATGATCAGCCCAATCGGCACGGCAATCAAGCTGCCAAGCGCCCAGCCGACGAATACCCGATAGAAGCTGACGCCGATGTAAGATAACAGCGAGCCGTCTTGCAGCAGCTCCAGCGCTCCCCTCCAGGTCGCAACCGGACCTGGCACAATTTCCGGACCGTACAGCCACTCGCCCGCCTGCCAGATGAGCAGGGCCAACAGCCATAGCAACGGAATAACGACCCCTTTCTTAGCGAAGAGGCTCATGGGTAGACCCCTCCTTCCAGCTCAGCGTCAAAATGAGATTGAATCCGCCTGTGCAGCGCATAGAATTCGGGTGAGGTCGCTTCTCTCGGATAGGCAAGCGGCACCTCGTAAATATCCGAGATTTGCGCATTCGGTCCGGCAGACATCACCGCAATCCGCTCACCGAGCAGCAACGCCTCCTGAATGTCGTGGGTGACGAAAATGACCGTTTTTCCCGTCTCGCGCCAAATTTGCGACAGTTCCTTCTGCATCAGGCGGCGCGTCATCGCGTCCAAAGCCCCGAACGGCTCATCCATCAGAAGAATGCCCGGATCGTTAGCCAACACGCGCGCAAGCTGCACCCGCTGCTTCATTCCGCCGGATAGCTCGCGCGGGAATTTCTTTTCATGCCCGTACAAGCCAACGAGCTGAATAAAGCGGTCGGCCACTTCCTGACGCTGTTCCTTGGGTGCTTTGCGCATCTTCAGCCCGAATTCGACATTCTGACGCACCGTCAGCCAAGGAAACAAAGCAGCATCCGCTTGCTGAAAGACGACGGCCCGATCCCATCCCGGCCGATCAATATCGGTATCGCCTACGCGCAGGCGGCCGCCGGACTTGGCGACGAACCCGGCAATCATATTAAGCAGCGTAGACTTGCCGCATCCGCTTGGTCCGAGCAGTACAAAAAATTCGCCGCCCCTCACCACCAAATCGATGTTTTTAATAATGTAATGAATGTCGCCGGTTTTGCCGGGTTTCGTCAGCTCTGCGTAGCTCTTGTCGAGCTGTTCGATGGTGATAGTTGTGGAAACCGCGTTAGCTATCGTCATCCGTTTATTCTCCTTTCTGTTAGAAATCCGGTGTACAATCAATGGCCCCGTCGATAGAGGTTCCGCTCTCCGGCCATTGCTTCACCGGACTCCTATTGTCCGTAAGTGACCCGATCCGGCAATGCCTTGCGGAGACTATCCAGACTCAGCTTACTTTTCAGATCGAAATCGTTTTTAATAATGCCGTCTTTCACCATATATTGCTTCTGTCCAGACAAGCTGTCGAACGATTCCTGCTTGAAACCGATTTGCCAGTTGTTCGTTGGCAGATCGCGAAGCGTCGCTTCCTTGGGCTGCTTCACTTCCTTAAACAAAATATCCGCCGTTTCCTCCGGATGGGCTGTAATAAACTGTGAAGCCTCGTCAAGCGCGCTCAGAAAGTTCGCAACCCCCTGCGGATGCGCCTGAATCAAGTCATTCGACGCGATAATCGCTCCCCCGATTCTGACGGTGGTTTTGGACATATCCGTCAGCTCGTGAATGCCCTGCACATCGGCAAACTTGGCGATCATCGCAGAGCCGACGACCCAGGACGCGTCGATCTCGCCTTTTTTCAAAGCAACGTACGCCTCGTCGAAGCCGCCCTGCCCGATTTGCTGGCTATCTGCTGCCGCAAGGCCATTCGCTTTCAAATATTCATCCCACAAATAGGGCAGGAATGTGCCGCGCAGCGTACTCAGCTTTTTGCCTTTCAGATCCTGCGCCTGTTGAATGCCGTCCCGCACATAAAGCTTCCATTGCGCAGCCGCCGCGTCGGTGTTCGTGCCGGTCGCGGCCACAATACCGTAATCCCCTTTACTGACCGCGTTCAGAATAGGAAAGTCGGCTCCCCACGCGATATCCGTCTGCTTGATAAACAGCGAATTGATGCCTTCGGCCGGTGTGGCAAACGTCACAAGCTCAGCCTTAATTGCGTATTTGTCAAAAAATCCTTTGGTCTTGGCGATCCGCAGCACCGGATTGGTCAAAATATCGGCGATTTTGATCTGGATCGGGTCCGGTTGGAGCGGCGATGCCGAAGCATCGGTCGCAGACTGCTGTCCCGCCGAGCCGGGCGAGACTTCAGAGACAGTATTTGCCGGCTTGACGCCGTCCTTGCCGCAAGCGGCAAGCAACAGGGTCAACACGGTCAGAACGATCAGGGTAAGATACGAGGAACGTCGGTTTATGCTAGTCATGTTTTCTCCCTCAACTTTCTTGAGCTATATAGCAATGGTTATTGGTCTGATGTTTCGTCTGTGCTGGCCACGCAAAATGCGCCCTCTTCGAAGGAAAACGTGCCTGTGACGGTCACGACCGATTCCGTACCTCTGCCGGCTGCGCCAGGCACCCGATAATCGGCAACATCGAGCGGCTCGATGGCTTGCTCTTGCGGCTTGGGCAGCTGCGGCACCCACTCGTACGGCAATCGATAAGCGCGGTAAACCATGTTGGCGTTGCGTTTATTTTTATAAGGAGAAATGTATTCCCATACCAGCTCATGAGCGCGGGTGACTTCAAAAATCCGGCCGTCCGCTCCCTCCGTAATCAGCGTATTGCCATTCGGCAAACGTTGCGCCGAGCTGATGTAAGGGCTGTAAAAACGGTATGAATCCAGCGGCGCGATGAAGCCCGCTTCAGTCGGCGTATACTGCCACTCAATTTCCAGTGTCACCGGATTGATTTCCAATACCCGCGAATGATCGCGTAGCGCGTTCTTCTGACCGTAAGGGGAAGAAGGATTCGGCAGCCCGTAGCCGCCCCAGCCGCCGTTGTCGAACACCAGCAGGTTGCCTTCGCCCGGCAGCCCTTTCGGAATGATGTGCGCATGATGCTGACCGATAATCCAGCCCAGATGCTTGACCTCCGGCTTCGAATAATCCGGCCCGAGCTGCCAGACTATGCGGCCTGTGCGCCGGTCGGTAATGGCAATGATATTCGACTCTCTGGCATCCCAGATAATATTGTCAGGATGGAAACGTTCGTCCCCGGCCTCATAGAACTTGTTAGGACCGACCCAGGAAGCGGAGTTGATATGCATCCAGTCCCCGCCCGTATCGTTGCCGAAATGCCGCCCGTTCGGATCGCGGAACAGGACGTTTTTCGCTGCCTCGTCAAAGCCCAGCTCCGCAAAGTGATCGCTGACCGCCCACTCCCAGATGATATTGCCCTCCCAATCCACTTCAATAATCGTATCGTCCAGCAGCACCTTATCCGAAATCTCAGGCTTGCTGACATTCTTATGGGCCAGAATCAGCGTGCGGCCGCCCTCCGTCTTGGGCTCCTGTCCCGGAGCGTAGTAACCTACCGGATTTCCCTCCCGCTGGTAATCGTGATGGGCGCGAGCCATCCATTCCGGCTCATAGCCAGGGTCCTGAATAAGCTCATAGCGATTGAAACGCCAGACAATGTTGCCGTTCCAGTCCACTTGCACAAGATCGGCCTCATCCTGAAAGCCGTATTTCGGATCGCGTTCCTTGGTACTGCCCGTTACAAAGCCGCCCGGCAATATTTTATTCGGGAAGCCGCGAAGACCTTTCCACAGATGAACCTCTTTGCCGTTCATATCAATCAGCAGCGCCCCGACATCAGCCGCCTGAAAGATCGTATAGCCGCTCCATGCTTTCTCCGGTAAATAGACGGTAGCCCCCGTCGGATGAATGGTTGGGTGTCCCATGCTCATCTCTCCTTCATATGTACAATTTAATAGTTCAAAAAGTGACCCGTAGCGACCTGCGCAGCGCGCCGGGTCTGCTCCGCTTTAGCATCTGCGTTGTCCTTCGCCAGCTGCAGCACCGTATCGGCAAAACCTTCCAACTGCTCAGTAATTCGCACAAAAGCGCGCTTTTGCGCTCCAAGCTCCTGCTCTGAAAAAGAGCCGAACAACAGCTCAATCGACTTTTGACTAATGTTGCGGTGCCGTGCCAACAGGCTGTGCCCTTCCTCGGCGATGACCAGCCGTACCGTTCGTCGGTCCTCGTTCATGCGGCGACGCATCGCAAACCCCTTTTTCTCCAGCTTGTCGCATAATGCCGTAATGGCCCCGGAGGTCAAATCCAGTTGTTCCGCCAAATCCCCCAGCCGCTGCGGGCCATCGCGAGCGATTTTGTGCAGAATGAGCAAGCCCGGCCAAGCGATTCCTTCAATCGATACCTTATCCCGCTCCTTGACAAACTTACGAACCATGCGGCGAAACAACCAATCCATTTCTTCAAGTCGCGCCCATTCGTTGTCCACATGAACTCCTTCCTGCTTAAACCTGCCGTCGTTCGTTGATTGAAAACAAAAAAGGCCCAACATCCTCCCCGTTCCCGGGAAGTCGTTGTGCCTTTGGCGGTCCAATCGGCTTATGTCATTTCTTCAACGCTAAAATAATGAGCATTGAAGGATTATAGATTGATCTTAATCCAATAATTCATATATGTCAAGTCGGATTTAATATTGACTTCATGGGTTGATGCCGCAAAAAGACGGATATCCTAATAACACATGTCGTTTTCACCAATGCTCGGATAAGAGAATTATTCACATTAAAAAAATACATATCATTAACTTAACGATATTGAATAATAATTAATTATCTATTAGAATGGAGGTACGAAAGGGTGAATGTGATGAGCCTAGCCATTTATCGCGCTACCAAAGAGCAAATTCAAACTGCTTATGAAAACAACAATGAGCCAATCATCGAAAAAGAGACCCATTTCATCTTCGACAAGCTGCTCACGATTTTCATGGCCATGTCTTCTGATAAAGTACTGTCTGTCAAAATGAATATGAGCGTGTTGGCGCTTATCAAACCCGCCTACTTATTTTCTGCGGAACATCGCACGAACTTGTTGAATTGGCTGGATCGTTTAGCGGAGATGAAGCTGCCCCTGTCCGATCTGGATTTCGGTAAATTGAAAATTGATTTTGAACATTGGTATTACGAACTGGGCGGGACCGAGATTCAATTTGAATACCATGAATCCTATCTGCTCACTCCGTCCGAAGCCGCCGACGCGCTGGGCGTCTCTACGGTAACGATCCACAAATATGCGAAACAGGGCATGGAGATGGCCGGGAACGGTACGCACAAGAAATATCCCAAATATGTGATCGACATTATGAAAGACCCGAGCTATTCCTTCCTCATGCGTATGAACTATCAAACTCGCAAAATGCGTAATCAAACGCCCTGGGAACGCCTGAAGGAAGTTAACGACTCGATCACTGAATTCCAATTGCGTTATGGAAAAATGCACTGCAAGGATCAGTTCGGGGAACATGACGACAGCATGGACGATCCAACCGATTATTACCGCTGGAAAGACCTCGAAGAAGAGCAAGCCGCGTTGTTCAGCCTGATTGGAGGGAAAAGCTCTCCGTGACGCAACCACCAACTCTGCCCACTCAACTTTTGCCAGCTAATCTGGCCCATATCCTCAATAAATATGGAGAATGGCTGGAGACCTATCAGAACTTTCGCGACAGAAATTCCGCATACGGCGATTTCTACCTGTCTCCAAAGCGTATGGAAATCATTTTTCCTTTGAAAGAGCATCCTGTTCATGGTATTACCGGATTGCATGTGATTGAAAGATATGACGATCAGGGCTATGTGAAAGAATATCAGTACATGTGGAAAGTGATTGTGCCGAAAATGGGCGTCCAGCTCAATCATATTTCCTCGTGGGGAAATGAATCCCACAACGCGCCAGGCACCAGCGCGAAGCTGATCACGGAGACCGAGCCCCATCACCATCATCATGTCCCTGGAGATCGCAGCCAGAGAAAAGAAAATTGGCATGTACACACCTTGGAGCAAGCTTTTGAATTTATCATTCCTTTTTTGGAGTCGGGGCAGCCTTACCCGCGAAGCGCCTCTCTATAACACGCGCAGGCTGTCGAGATATTTCGTCAGCTTTTTATGCAAAAAAAAAGCCGCAGCCCCGCCCTCCGGCAACTGGCTACAGCTCTGTGACTCCACACCTCGCGCGGAATTTACTGATCGTTGGCCTCGTTCGCAGCAACCGGATTCACGGCAAAAATCGAATGAATATTACCCTCCGGGTCGGCAAAAAATCCGGTCGTATGCCCCCAGGATTTCGACTGGGGCGCAGTAATCCCCACCGCCCCTTGGGCTACAAGATCGTGATAAACCCGATGGACTTCCTCCGGCGTCTCGCATTCAAAGTTCAGCTCAAACGCCTGTCCCGCGCGCTCCTCCATAAAGGACGGATGCTGACTCGTATTATCTGCCATCAGCGGCTTGGAGCAAATCGCCAAACGCACTCCCTTGTTGTCAAACTCCACGTAATGGCCCTCTTCCACGACCGTGCGAAAGCCCAGTACATCGCGATAAAACGCCGCCAATCGGGCAACGTCGTTGGCCAGTACGGTGATTCCTTCCAGCTTCATGTTCATTTTCCTCACTCCTGATTACAAAAACTTGATTGGAACTCAACAAGTACGAAAAAGCTTGCTACTCAGCTGCCATCGGTTTGTCCCAGGAAAGCAGATATCTGTAGTAGAAACGACGGCGGACCACTGCTCCCGGCAAAATTTCACGTGCTGCTTGGCGAATTTCGCTGATTGACTCTCTTGGCTCTGCAATACGGACCCCTATATCTTGCATTCCGCCGTGAAGCCTATCCATGACGCGAATCGGAAGAACTAGAACTCCAGAGATGGCAACATCTATGATTGATTTATCAGCCGCCAGACCAACGATCAGGAGCCGCCCGCCGGGCGCAAGAAGTTCGCGCATCTGTAACAGCGCAGTTTTCAACTCCATATGATGCAAAGTCGCAACACAAACGACGGTTTGATATCGTTCCTCAGGAGAAAGCACAGACATCTGAAGAAAATCGCCGGTCATGAACGACACATGCGAGGCCGCATCAAATCGGGTTTGCGCCCTCTTGATAATCTGCGCATCGGGGTCAATCCCCACAGCCTGCTGAACGAACGGCGCAAAGCGTTGAATCAATAGCCCGTCCCCGCACCCAATGTCGAGCACCCGCCCTCCACGCAACTTGATATCCGCCACTAATTCTTCGTGAAACGCTGTATTGTGATTCCAGTATAGCTCCAATTCTCTGATTCCCCCACTATTACAAATAAACCCATTTAATCCAATAGCTCCAGTTTCCTTACTTAAAGTCCGTGAAAAACCAGTGTCCTCCGGTCGATAGCGGTTCCACTCGCTGTTGTAGCCGGATTTTTCGATGGAAGGACCCCGTTTGGGGTGAAAATCCGTCTACAAAGGCGACCGCTGACGCTGTTCCAACTCCCTATCGACGCTCCGGCCACTTGTTCACCGGACTTTTAGAGGTGTATATTCTTATGCGAAAAAAGAGTCTCTGTTCGGCGCTGCCGTGTTATTTATTTTTGGATTGAACTTGATGTTTAGCCGATTTGACATTAGACTCCTGCCTAGCTTACGTATTATGGACTTTGGTGGCATATACATGCAATTCTTCTGACGGCTTCCAGTCCCCTTACAATACTTTTTTGGGCGGGCGTATTTTCAAAAAGCAAGCCCCATTCGATTGCCTGCTCAGAGGCCTTGCGGTAGTTTGTTTAGATGTGCCCTCTAATTAACTGGGCGATACTTGGACACTTCCACTTGATTCAATGCTATATCCGAAAGCTTGCCATCTGCCGTCCCTATATTGATAGTTTGTAACTAAAAATCCAAGATTATTTAATTGAAGATTACCAAACCAAAGCCATCTCTTGGTGGTGAGGAAATCGTTTCCCACTTCGATCGCAGAAACAGGATCCATTTGGACAACTTGTTTTTCGTTTAATAAATCCTCATTTATGAATTGCATCTGATCAGCGTTTATTTTTGCAAACCAGTATCGTGATGGGTCTTCTTCCGATTGAATGATAAAATTCTGTTCTTTCTTTTGATATGAAGCAAAGAATGTCGTTACGGGTGACTCAGGTAGTGGGGTTTCTACAAAATGATGTTCAGTTTGAATATAAACGTAGGTATGATGAACTCCATTGCCCCCATTCGCGTGCTCATCCGTTTCCAAAACAATATCCGGGTTCCGGTCTTGAGTCAGGTCATTCGTGTAAATTTTGACGGGAAACAGGATGTTATATCCGTTTACCGGAAGTTTTTGAAGCAAAATTCCCTTTTCATCCCAAATTCCTAGATAACCAGAATAGTCTTGTCCTTGAATGAGCGGTAAATTGACGAGTGCAATGGTTTCCTTTTGTCCATCGTTAAATAAATCTGCTTTTGTTTGCATTTTTATTTCGGCATCCTTTTCAAGCATTAAACCACTGGTAGTTGAATTTGAAAGGTCTGATGTATTAGTTACCTTTGTATTCGTCATGTACGGATCATTTGTCGGTTGAGCAGACGGAGTTATTTTGATTAGACCGGAAACATGGGTCGATGCTGGGCTATTATCCATCGTGCATCCTACGAGAACGCCTGCGATAGTTAGGGCCAATCCCGCTATCTCCAATTGCCTATACCCTTTCATGTTTTCATTGACCTCCTTGTTATACATCAAATTAGACGTAATGACGCCACCTTTGTTGCAATCAGCTTGGTGTGCCACTTCATAATATTACAAGGAATATACATGACGATAGACTGCAGGACCGGCCCCCGGGCTGCTTGCTGCTGGTTTCAACGATTTCTTGTTTGCAAGCCGTTGAACAAAAAGCAAAAAGGGCCGCAGCAACCTGCCACAGCCCTCCAAACCCGCGTTCGCCGCGGCCTTCCGCTCCTACTCTTCCCCAGTCGCAATCGGATTGTCTGCCCAGCTAATCCAATCGCTCCAGCTTCCCGAGTACAGCTTCACATTCGCGAAGCCGGCCTCGGTCAGCGCCAGCACGTTCGGGCATGCGGTCACGCCCGAACCGCAATACACGATGATTTCATCGGCATCGTGCAAACCCGCGAACCGCCGCTCCTGCTCGGCGGCTGACTTCCACGCGCCGCCTTCGCCCAGCGCGTCCTTCCAAAAATAATGCCGCGCCCCCGGGATATGCCCGGCCACCTTATCGATCGGCTCCTCGAGTCCGAGGTAGCGCCGCTCCTCGCGCGAGTCCACGAGCACCGTGCCCGCGCGGCCCAGCTTATCGCGCACCTCATCCATGCTCGCCAGCATGGCGCGATGCACCTTCGGCGAGAACGTGCGCGGCACGGCCAACGGCACCTCAGCCGTCACGGGATACCCCGCAGCCTGCCAGGCGCCGAAGCCCCGGTCCAACACGTGCACGCGCGTGTGGCCGAGAAACCGCAGCATCCACCACAGCCGGGATGCCATCGCGCCCCCTTGGTCGTCATACGCGACCACGGTCGTCTCCCCGTCGATGCCAAGCTGCCCGACGAGAATCGAGAACGCGCCCAGATCCGGCAGCGGGTGCCGCCCGCCGTGCGCCATCAGCGCGCCGGACAGGTCTTTTTCCAAATCCACATAAAACGCGCCCGGAATATGTCCCGCCGCATAAGCCTCCCGGCCCGCATCGGGCTGCCCGAGCACAAACCGGCAATCGGCAATCACCAGCCGCTCATCGGCCGCATGCGCCTGCAGCCACTCCAGGCTCACAATCGTATTCACATCCACGTCCTCCTCATCTCTAACTCCCGCTCAGTCGCCCAAGCCGATCGTCGGATTGATCGAATAGCTCAGCCAGCCGCCGAGCTCGCCGCCCATGTTTTCGTAAAATTTTTGCGCCCGATCGTTGTCGCTGGCCGTCTGCCATGTCATCCGCTCATAGCCGTGCCGCGCCGAATAGCCCTTGCACGCTTGAAACAGCTTCTGCGCCGCGCCTTGCCCTCGCCACGCCGGCTCCACGTACAAATCGTTCATCACCGTAATCGGGCCCGTCCGCAGCGTACTAAACGTAAAATACAACGTCGCAAACCCGACCAGCTTCCCGCCGCTTTCGGCCACAAACTGCACGCCACGCTGCTTCTCCAGCAGCATGTCGATCAGCGCATCCAGCTTCCCGTCCTCCGGCCGCCGCCACTGATAAAAATCCACGATATACGTGATCATCAGCTCGCGAAGCTGCGGCACATCCTCCGCCTTCGTTTCCCTTACCGTCACTTGAGCCATATCCTAGCCTCCCCGCCAAAATCAATCTTGTTCATCCATTGTATACCGGATCGGGCTTCTTGGACATGGAGAAAACGTCAGAATATTTGCACAGGATGCGGGCGGGCTCAGTTTTCATCCATTTCCTTTTTGTATAAAATAAAAAGCAAACCGCTCAGCACCAGCACCAAAGCTGCTGCGACGCCCAGCAGCCAATGCTCGTGACGCGACACCGCGTAATACGCGACAGCAAACAGCGCCAACGCCGCAAGCAAAGCACCCAGCAGCCTGCGGTCTCCGGCCGAGCCGCGTCCCGTGCGCCCCGCCGCCGCCATTGACAGCGAAAAGCCGAGACGATACCGCTTCATCAGCGCAGCCAGCAGCAAGCACACCAGGCTCGCGCCCAGCTTGCAGCCGAGTTCGAGATAGGACGCGCCGAAGGCTTCTTCAAAGCCGAGCCCCAGCCGGTACGCCGTCCCCAGCAGCACAACCGCCAGCACTACGGTATAGCTAAGCGCGCCCAGGAACATCATCAGCAGAGCGCGCAGCCAGCGGACGCCAAGCAGCACATGAGCCTGCCAGCTCAAAAACAGCACGTACAAAATCGGCTGCGCCTCGGCCCAGCCCCACACATACACCAGCAAATAGCTCCAGAGCATGTTGTTGACCGCCATCAGCAGCAGCGCCGGCCAGCGCCCGCGCACCGGCACGCGGAACAGCGCCAGACCCGTCAGAATCATCGCCAGACCCGAACCCATACTTGTCAAAACGATCTGGAAAAAAAACATCATTACCTCCGCAGGAGTCATGTCGAAAGGTGGAACCTCATGATGCCCGAGCTCCCTTGGCGTCTCGTGCCGTTTACAGAAGCGCACGGCCCGGCCGTATGCGCATGGACCTATCCGGCCCCGTACGAAGCGTACGGCTGGCCGGAATGGTCGGCGATGCAACGCGAAACGCGCGAATTCGCCGACCCTGATCTGCGGCGCGACCAATATGCCGCCGCCGTGGATGCCGACGGCGCGCTAGTCGGGTACGCGCAGTTTTTTCCCCTGGCCGGCGTGATCCGGCTAGGGCTGGGCCTGCGGCCGGATCTGTGCGGCCGCGGCTGGGGAGCCGCCTATGCGCAGCTGCTGGCTCAAGAGGCCGAGCGGCGCGCGCCGGGCTGCGAGGTCGACCTTGAGGTGCTCGTCAACAACGTCCGTGCCGTCAAGGCGTATGAACGCGCCGGCTTCGTTATCACGGACACCTACGAGCGCCCCGCACCTGACGGCACGGCTCCGCTCGTGCACTGCATGGTATACCGGCCGGAGCGCGGTACGGCGGAGTAGGCGTTGATACCGATTTCCGCGAATGGGCGATTTGGGGATCGGTTGATTGCTTTTTGCAGGAGTGAGTATGCCTCGCTTCCCTGCCTGGCCTGCCTCCCTGCCAGCTTGCCTCCCTGCCGACCCACCGCCCCCATCCGGTTAACCCCGTTCGCGCCATGCCCGCTCGAACGCCGCAGCGGTCCGGAAATCCAGCTCGGTCAAGCCACCGTCCCGCCAGGAGGTCAAGCGCAGCGTCACTTTTTTATATTCGACATGAATCATCGGATGATGGTTCAGCTCCTCGGACAGCCGGGCGACCTCGTTAACGAAGCCGATCCCGCTCATAAATTCGCGAAACCGATAGACGCGCACGATCCACTTGCCGTTGTTCCGGCTCCCGCTCCCAGCCCGGCAGCTCCGCCAGCCGCTCGGCCACTCGCTCTTCGCTGCACACTTCCTCCATATTCCGCACCTTCCTCATTCCTGCAAACCGGGTAGACGCCATGCCGCCATCGTTCGGCACACCCGCCCACAACAACGCACGCCGTATACCACGCCCGCTACCGCCTCAATCAATAATCCGGCACCGCGCTATCCGCCTCGTTAGCGTAGGTGCGCAGCAGCTCCAGGAACGGCAAGCCGTAGTTGCGGAACTTGACCTCGCCGACACCCTTGACGGCCAGCATCCCGGCCGCCGTCGTCGGACAAATCTCGCTCATCTCGCGCAGCGTGCTGTCCGAGAAAATAATATACGGCGGCACCTTCTCGC
Source organism: Paenibacillus athensensis (assembly GCF_004514475.2). Lineage (GTDB taxonomy): Bacteria > Bacillota > Bacilli > Paenibacillales > NBRC-103111 > Paenibacillus_AL > Paenibacillus_AL athensensis. The sequence goes on from NZ_MYFO02000007.1 coordinate 90,365, forward strand.
GCTGGGCTATTTCCCGGCGCAGCAGCCGCAGCTGCTCGAACAGGGTGTTGTCGACGGCCGCGGCCTTGACCTGCTGACGGCGCACCTTCTGGAACACCTGTTGCTTGCCCTGCAGCACGTCCGCTGCCGGCTGCTGCAGCCGCACGACCGGATACTGCCCGTCCGACAAGGCCAGAAAGCCTTCGGAGATCAGCACGTTGATCAGGTCGCTGATTTCTTTTTCCGCCAGCTCGCGCATGATGCCGTAGGTTGGCAGCCGGTCGAAGCGGTAGTCGAGCACTTTTTTCGCCTTCGAGCCCTTGAGCACCGACGCCACCATCGAAATGCCGAACCGCTCGTTCATGCGGCGGATGCAGGAGAAAATTTTCTGCGCCTCGACCGTAATGTCGACCGTATCGCGGTCATCCTTGCACGAGCTGCAATTGCCGCATGTCGTATCGACTTCCGTCTCCCCGAAATAATGCAAAATATAATTGCGCAGACAACGCGGAGAATAGCAATAGTCGATCATCGTTTGCAGCTTTTTGTATTCGTTGGCCTTGCGCTCGGGCGTCTGCGTCTGGTTCTGCTCGATCAGAAATTTCTGCGTCATGATATCCTGCGCGCTGAACAGCAATATGCACTCGCTCGGCTCGCCGTCGCGTCCGGCCCGGCCGGCCTCCTGATAGTAGGCCTCCATATTTTTCGGCATGCTGTAGTGGATCACATACCGCACGTTCGATTTATCGATGCCCATGCCAAAAGCGTTCGTCGCCACCATCACGCGGATGTCGTCGTACAGGAAGCTCTCCTGGGCGAACGAGCGCTCCTCGTCGGACAACCCGGCGTGGTATTTGCCGGCGGCGAAGCCTTTTTTGCGCAGCTGCTCGTACAAATCCTCGACGTCCTTACGCGTCGCCGCATAAATGATGCCCGGCTGGTGTGTATGCTCCTTGACGTAATTCATCACGTAATCGCGTTTGTTCTCGCCGCGCAAAATCGTCAGGCTCAGGTTGTCCCGGCTGAACCCGTTAATATACACGTTCGCATGATCCAGCTCCAGCAGCCGGGCGATGTCCTCGGTCACCTCGGCCGTCGCCGTCGCCGTAAACGCCGCGACCAGCGGCCGATGCGGCAGCGAGCGGATGAACGGCGCAATCGCCGTATAGCTCGGGCGGAAATCGTGCCCCCACTGCGAGACGCAATGCGCTTCGTCAATTGCCACGAACGGCAGCTTCAGCGCCTGCATGCGCATGCGGAACCGTTCCGATTCCAGCCGCTCGGGCGCGATGTAGAGCAGCTTGATTTTGCCCTGCATCGCCGCCTGCAGCCGCTGCTCGACCTCGCGGTTATCGAGCGTGCTGTTGATGAACGTTGCCGGCACGCCGAAGCTCGTCAGCGCGTCAACCTGGTCCTTCATCAGCGAGATCAGCGGCGAGACGACCAGCGTCACGCCCTCCAGCAGCAGCGCCGGGACCTGATAGCAGATCGATTTGCCGCCGCCGGTCGGCATAATGCCCAGCGTATCGCGCCCGTCGAGCAGGCTGGCGATAATATTTTTTTGTCCTTCCCGGAATTCCGGGTATCCGTAAACGTGCTGCAGCACCTTGCGCGCTTCAGTCAGCATTGCTTTTTCACCTCTACCGCTTTTCTAAAACTACAAAAACTACACTAAGTAAATCACAGATACAAGCTTCTCGCCATGATGCACCTTGAGCACGTGATGCTCCTTGTCGTACCGCACGGCGCCTTCGCCTACAGCCAGTTCAGGGTCCGCACCCAAGCTGTAAAAAATATCGTCAGCCAGCGTCTTCAAGCAGTCGCGCCGCTCCTCGTCCGTCAGCTCCTCCCACTCCTGCGGCTCCATCTCCAGCAGCTCGTAGCTGCCTTCGACCTGAGCGACCGCATCGGTCAAATCTTCAACGATGTCCTTGTATTCCCTGCCGAATTTAATGCCCACGATGAGCCTCCCGTCCGCCCGGCTTTCGCGCCGAGCATAATTGCTCCTTGTACCACTTTACCATATTGTGCGCGGAAAAAGCAGCGAGCGTTCTCTGCCGGGGGATATTTGCCCGAAAGCGGGCATACACTAAGGAAATGGGCAATTTCGGCAAAAATCTGGTACTATGGAAGAAGGAATGTACGCTCGGAGGGTAGATGGCGCTCATGCTGAAACTGCAGCTTCCCAAAAATCGAATGAATTACCTGATCAAGCAAATTCAGCTTCATTACGAAGCCGAAGTGCTGGAGCAAGGCTGGGAGTACTACCACAAAAGCCGTGTCGTCGACGTCGAGCTGGTCGGTACGACGATTCAGGCGCTCGTTCAGGGAACCAACAAAGCCTACGAAGCCGTTCTCCATCTGGAGGACTTCTCTTATAGCGAATGCAGCTGCACCTATGATGGATTTTGCAAACACATAGCCGCGGCTTTTTTCAGTTTATATGCGCCGTACGGCCGGCCGGAGCTGCTGCTGCAGGAGCTGAAGCAGGCGATCCGCTCGCGCCGCAAGCCGCTGCGCCCCGCCTCAGCTCCCGCGGAACGCAAGGCCGCTGCGCCGACAACGCCGCAGGAAGCCGGGCCGCCGGCGGAATGGCACCGCTTTTTCGAAACGAAATTTCACGGCTTCTCGATCTCGCACCAGCACTCCATCGATACGTTCTACGATTCGGCGATGGAGACGCTGCCCGGCTACGCGGAGGGCTGGCGACCGGCCGCCCGCGAGCTGTACCGGCTGCATATCGTGTTGTTCGTGATGCGCAAGATCGAGCAGTTCTACCGCGATACGAAAAGCTCGTATTTGTCATATTATCACGAAACCGGCTGCAAGACTGTGGCCCGGCAATGCGAAGAACAGCTGACGCTGGCTGTACGCAAGCTGGAGCCGGAAACGGTCGGAGCGGCGGCGGCGCTGTGGCGTGCTACGCTGGCCATGCTGGGCGAGCTGGCCCTGTCGGGGTCGGACAGCCCGATCGACTGGCTGCTGGCGTACCGCAGCGTCTGGTGGCGCGTACCGCAGCGGGAGCTGCAGCAGGAGGAAATGCGCCGGCTGGAGCAGCGGCTGGCTTTGCCGGAAAGCGCGATGCGGCGTCGCGAACGCGATACGCTGCGGATCGCCCGCGCGCATTTCGACGTTATCGCCGGGCGGAGCGCTGAAGCGTTCGCCCGGCTGGACGGGCTCGAAGGCGCGAATGCGGCGGATTTTTTTCTCTACCTGCAGCACTATGAACACGCCGGACAGTGGTCGGACATGCTCGTCTGGCTGCGCTGGCTGCTGCCAGCCGTCGAGAAGGCCAATCACGAGGATTTCCGGACCTTCTGCCAATATTGGATGGATACGGCCAAGCAGCTCGACTCCGACGCCGAATGGGTGCGGGTGATGGAATCGCTGCTGCCGCGCTCGTATTATTACTATACCGCCTATTTGCTGCAAACCCGGCGCTACCGCCAATGGGTCGACCTGCAGCTGGCCAACCGCATCTCGCCGCTCAGCTTGTACGCGCTGGAGCTGCGCGCCATTGAGGAGCACGATCCGGCCCTGCTGCTGCCGCTGTACCATCAGGCCGCGGAACGGGCCATTCTGGAGAAAAACCGCGCCTCCTACAAAACCGCCATCCGCCTGCTCAAAAAGCTGCACAGCTTCTACCGCCAGCTTGGACAGGAGCCGCGCTGGGAGCTGTATGTCAATAGGCTTGCCGACAAGTTCTCGCGGCTGCGCGCCTTTCAGGAGGAATTGAAGAAAGGAAAATGGATTCGATGATCGAAACCAGCTCGCTGACGGTGCATGCCATCGTCTTTCCGACGGGCTCGCTTTTTCTATGGGGCACCCGCGACAAGGGCGGCATCTGGGATGCGCTCGATTTGAAAAATGTGCTGTTCGCTTGGCACGAGCCGTCGTTCTATGGCACGTTCCTGGAGCCGAGCGACTGGGGCAATAAGGAAGGCATCGCCCTGCGCCCGCTGGAGGCGCTCGACTACTTGCAGAACCCGCAGCCGGTCCGCCATACGAAGCTCGTCTGGAGCGCCGAAGCGGAGGATTTGCTGCGCCTGGCTCCGGCTGTGAAGCTGGCGCTGGCCGAAGGCCGCTTCATGCCTGATTACGAGCGCTGGCAGGCCGGCGAAATCGGCTGGAAGCTGCAGCTTCCCGAGGAGCTGCAGGAGCTGGAGACGCCGCAGACGCGCACGTGGCTGCAAGCGCTCGTCCCGGAATGGGTCGAGACCGACGGCGTCATGAAGGACAATCTGCACCGGCTGGAAGCGGCGGTGCCGCGGCGCGGCCGTGACGGCGCAAGCGGCGCGGCCTGGCTCGACGAAGAGGATTGGCTCGTGGCGATTGGCTGGCGGCAGGACCGCACGCCGATGCGCACGTGCCTCCAGCTCGTCGAGCCGGAGCCGAGCCTCGGCCTCGGCTGGCGGCTGCGCCTCGTGCTCCAGGACCGGCTGTCGCCGGACGTGCTGCGCACCGTCACGGCGGACGGCGAGCCGGTCCCCGGCGAGCTGCCCCTGCCTGCGGCGTGGCAGCCGGAGCTGCCGCGCGTGCGACGCAGCGCGGACAAGATCCTGCGCATCCTGCCGTGGCTGGATGCGCGCAGCGGCGCCGGCGGCCCTGCCGGAGCCGGCGCTGGCGCTGACGCCGCCGGAGAACCGGCGGCGGCGCGGACAGGCGGCGCGCTGGCTGTCGCGCCGTCAGCTTCGGGCGGCGGGTCTGCGACAGCGCCGCCCCAGCCGGTCTCCGGCTCCGCAGGCCCGGAGACCGGCGAAGCCCCGCCCGCCCCTGCGGAGGGCGGGCGATCCGCACGCGAGCTGCCGCGCGAGCTCGCGGAAGACGCGGCCTGGCGCTTCCTCAGCGAAGGAAGCGTCAGGCTGGTGGAGGCCGGGATACCCGTGTTCCTCCCGGCCTGGTGGGAGCGCGTCAGCAAGCTCAAGCCCAAGCTGCGCGCCCGCATCAAATCCTCCGTCGGCGTCCCCCGGCAATCGCTGTTCGGCTTGCGCGAGCTGATGCAATTTGACTGGAAGCTCGCCGTCGGCGATCTGGAGCTGACCGAGGACGAGTTCCGTCAGCTGCTGGAGGAGAAACGCCGCTTGGTCGAAATTCGCGGCAACTGGATCCAGCTCGACCCGGCCTTCATGGCCCAGGTCGAGAAAATCATGAAGCAGGTGCAGAAGAAGCAGGGACTGTCGCTACGCGACGTGCTGGAACTGCATCTGGCCGGAGAAGCGGGCGGACTGCTGCCCGGCGAGGACGACCCCGACGCGCAACGCCATCTGGAGATGGAGGTCGAACTGAATGAGCAGTTGACCCACATGATCGACCAGCTGACGCAGACGGCGGCGATCCCGCCGATTGAACCGCCGGATAGCTTCCGCGGCTCGCTGCGCCATTATCAGGTCGACGGCATCTCGTGGCTGCTGTTCCTGCGCCGCTTCGGGCTCGGCGGCTGTCTCGCCGACGACATGGGCCTCGGCAAGACGATCCAATGGATCACCTACCTGCTGTCCGTCAAGGAGCACGAGCAGCCGGACGCTCCGGCGCTGCTGATCTGCCCGACCTCCGTGCTCGGCAACTGGCAAATGGAGCTCAAGCGCTTCGCGCCATCGCTGCGCGTGCATCTGCACTACGGGCCGCAGCGACTGAAGGGCGAGGACTTCCGCGAAGCCGCCAAGGACGCCGATCTCGTGCTCACCTCATACACGCTGTCGCATCTCGACGAAGCGGAGCTCGGCTCACTGGCCTGGAACTCCATCTGTCTGGACGAAGCGCAAAATATCAAAAACGCTTATACCAAGCAGGCCTCGGCAATACGCCGCCTCAACGGCTATCATCGCATCGCGCTGACCGGCACGCCGATTGAAAACCGGCTAACGGAGCTGTGGTCGATTTTCGATTTCGCCAACCCCGGCTATTTGGGGACGATTCGTGAATTTACGCATCGGTATGTCAATGCGATCGAGCGAACGCGCGACCCGGAAACGATCCGCAAGGTGCAGCGCCTGATCCAGCCCTTTTTACTGCGAAGGGTAAAAAAAGACCCGGCGATCCAGCTCGATTTGCCCGAAAAAAACGAATTCAAAACGTTCGTTTCCCTTACGGCCGAGCAGGGCTCGCTGTATGAAAATTATATTCAGGACATGTTCGACCGGCTGGAAAAGCTATCGATGATGGAGCGGCGCGGCTTGATTCTCGCGGCCCTGACCAAGCTCAAGCAGGTGTGCAACCATCCGGCCCTGCTGCTCAAGGAAGGACCGGGCGCTCCGTGGGCCGGGCGCTCCAACAAGCTGGAGCGTCTGCTCGAAATGGTTCAGGAGCTGCGGCAGGAAGGCGACAAATGCCTGATTTTTACCCAATTCGTGGAAACCGGACTGCTGCTGCAGCGCGTGCTGCAGGAGGAGCTGGGCGAGCCTGTGCTGTTCCTCAACGGCAGCACCTCGAAGACGGGACGCGACGAAATGATCGCCCGCTTTCAAGACGCCGCTCTGCCGCCCGAGGAGCAGCGCTCGGTATTCCTGCTTTCGCTGAAAGCCGGAGGCATCGGCCTCAACCTGACCGCCGCCAATCACGTCTTCCACTTTGATCGCTGGTGGAATCCGGCCGTCGAGAATCAAGCGACCGACCGCGCGTTCCGAATCGGACAGACGCGGCACGTGCAAGTGCACAAGCTCGTTACCCTCGGCACGCTGGAGGAGCGCATTGACGAAATGATCGAGCGCAAAATGGGACTGAGCCAGCAAATCGTCGGCAACGGCGAGAACTGGATTACCGAGCTGTCCACCGACGAGCTGCGCGAGCTGTTTACGCTGCGCCGCGAATGGGTCGACGCCTAACCGGCCCGCGCTGCGCTTCGGGCCGCGCTCGGGCTGACGCGATTTATGCTCCGTCCAGCTCTCTGCTTCGGACGCCCGCCGCAAGAACACGTTCCCAACGCAAAAAAACCTGCCCAGAGCAGGTTTTTCTCGTATAAGCAGGTAGCGTAAGGAAATAGCTGTAAATGCAGATAACGCTTCAAGTCATAAGGTCCAAAAATAAATAATAGCCGCCGCCCAGCGAACACGAGTAAGTCTGAATCAGGCTGGAGCTGTCCAGATCGGTGTAGGTCTGCGATAAAATGCCCTGACTGTGCGTATGCATCAAGTGGATGTTAGCGATAAAATAAGGCCGCCAAATCCAGTTCGAGCCGCGGAAGGTCTGGTCCTTGCACCAGATTTCGTCGCGCCGATGGTAATTGGATGAAATCTGATAACCGTCTTCCCGGCAGATGAACATGCGGATCGCGCTGTCTGTAATCGTACGCGCCACCTGCTCGATGACTTCGTCGGCGTCTTCGGCTGTCGCGATCGGCCGCGAAGCGCCCGTCAAATGGGCCAGACTCGTCTGCAGGCTGGTCAGCCTGCGGCAGCGCTCAAACTCGCTGTCGCTATAGAGGCGCATTTCCTCTTTGAGCATCTCTTGATAAACGTCGGGCTGCTGGAAATCCGGCTCAGCCTTCGAGAACAGATAGCCCTGCGCAAAACGCGCCCCGGCGCGCAGCGCGTTTTGCAAATCGCTTTTCGTCTCCACGCCTTCGACGAGCAGCGAAGCGCCCATTTGCGCCGAAAGCACCGAAAATGACTGCAGCAGCGCTTTATAGCCGGTATGTTTATCGCTTTTTTTTAGAATATTCAGATCAATTTTCATGATCTTGGGCTGCAGCATGGCAATGCGGTCAAAATTGCTGAAGCCGCTGCCGATATCGTCAATCGCAACCGTGCAGCCCTCTTGCCGGTACAGCTCGACAATGGAGATCAGATCCTCAAGACGACCGTTGAATTCCTCTTCGGTAATCTCGACTACAATGCGCGCAGGATCGATGCCGATCTTGCGAATGAGCTGAATCGTCGGCAGTGTCCGGTTTTCCTTGTAGGCTTTGAAAATCCAGGAGGGCTTCAAATTGATGAACAACGATGCCGAATGACTGGCAGACGCCAGCTTGGTCAGCGACTGCTCACGCAGATGCCGGTCGATATACAGCTGCATGTCGGCTCCGACCCGGGGATCGTGGAAAAAGGGCCCCAGACTTTCCACCCGGCCTTGACGCACTCTTCGGCCCAATGCTTCGTATCCGAAGATGCCTTGATTTTGCAGCGAGACAATCGGTTGAAAATATGGCACGGCCTCCTCTTTCGGGAGCAACGTACTTTCATCCCCGTTCAAACGTCATCCTCTCCTATCTGGTTGCGCACAGTATGGATGTTTTCTTTTGGAAATATTGTAATCGAGATTTGCATTTCTGGCAATTAACCGTTATTTGAATATTTTCCCAGCCCAAATCGGGCTCCACGTGGCGGCTGGCTCGTTATTGGAAGGGATATCCGGCGCTTTCGGCGAAGTTCGCACTGTTCGCTATTTTGTGGCAAAGCTAGGTGAGATTGATGAAGCCATTAACACGCTCTCGCATAACGCTGCTGTATTTGCTGGTGATCGTGGTGCTGCTCGGACTGATCAGCGCATCGAGCATCATCACTTCGCGCCATATGCAGAGTCAGAACGACGCGATCGTGAACGATGCGATTCCGCTTACGAATACGGCCAACCGGCTGCTGACGGACCTGCTGAATCAGGAAACCGGCATTCGCGGCTACCAGTTGACCGCCAACGTGGTCTACTTGGAGCCTTATCTTACCGGTAAGGAAGCGCTGGCCAAGGATTTGGAGGATCTTCGCGCCTACGGAGAACGTTACCCGCATCTGGCGGAGTTTATCGATTCCCGGGCCATACCTTCGGTTAACGCGCTGCAAAGCTACTATACGGCGCAAATCGCCACTATTGAATCCGGCAATACGGCGATGGCACTGGCGCATGTGAACGATGGCAAGGCGCTGATGGACAATTACCGTGAAGCGCAAGGCTTCATCCAGAACGAGATCAAGCACATCGCCGACGATGCCTACGGCAAATCGCTGCATGCCGGCCAGCTCTCGCAGACGCTGGCGCTCGTTGGCCTGTTCATTGCCATTGGCGTCGGCGCGCTTTGCTCCATCGTCTATATCCGCGCCCATAGCGCCGAAGCGCAGCTGCGCAAAAGCGAGGAAGGCTACCGCTACATGGCCGAAAGTCTCGAAGCACAGAACGAGGAAATCGTCGCGCAGCAGGAAGAGCAGCGGACGACGCTGGAGAAGCTGTGGGAACGCGAGCTGGAGCTGGAGCTGATTACGACCTATCAGGAAAAGCTGAGCGGCTTTATGCAGCTGGACGATTTCCTGCGCAGCACCGTACCTGCGCTGCTGGATTCGCTCGCGCACGACGCCGCACTCGTCGTCATTGACCGAAAGCCAGCCGGCGGGCAGCGCTACGAGGTGGTTTACACCTGCGGCTATCCGCTCGAATATGCGGCCCGCATGGAAACCGAGCTGTTCGGCCCGGCGCTGCGCGTGTTCGAGGAGGGTAAGCCGCTGACCCGCCGCCGCCCCGTTACCGGCAAAGAGCGCGGCCTGCATGAAGGGCTGGAAAGCGCCGTCGATCATTACTTCCCGCTGTTTGACGACAAGCAGGAGGTGTTCGGCTTCCTGCTGCTGACGCAATATCCTTACCCGAATCAGCAGGAGGAGAACGACCGCTTAACTCGCGGACTCGTGCGACAGTTCGGCCTTGCCTTCCATGCCCAGATGATGAACGACGACAAGCGCCGGCAAGCCGCCGATCTGGAAGACCTGTACGTGCAGCTGACGTCGGAGAAGCAATTCATCGAAGACCAGCGCGATTTGATCAATCGCATTCTGGAGGCTGCCCACGAGGGAATGGTGATGACGGACGCGCAGGGGCGGATTGTGTTCGTCAATGCCCGTATGAGCCACTATATGGACCTGCGGCATCGGGTCGGCGACAGTCTGGTCGACGCTTGCCGGGATGCTGCGGATACCATGCCCGCCTTCCGTCCGCTGGTGGCGTCGCTGGAAACGCTGCTGGCCGGAGAAGCCAGCCACCTGACGCAGCGCTTCTCGTTCTTTAACGTCGATCAGGTGCAGCATGCCGAGCTGTACGTCACGCCCGTTGGCGGCGAATCGGAGCAACGCGGCTTCCTGTTCGTCTTCCGCGACCGCACGGAGGAAGAACGCATTGACGAGATGAAAAATGAATTTATCAGCATCGTCTCGCACGAGCTGCGCACGCCGCTGGCCAGCGTACTTGGCTTTGTAGAGATTATGCTGAATCGCGATTTGCCGCCCGACAAGCAGAAAAAATATATGGAGACGATACATAAAGAAGCGCAGCGGCTGTCCAATCTGATTAACGATTTTCTGGATTTGCAGCGCATGGAATCGGGCAGGCAGGCGTACCATTTCGCTCCGGTGGAGCTGAAGGGCATGCTCACAGACATCGTCGAGCAGTGGCAGGACAAATACCAGCATCATATCGTTGTGCAGCAGCCGGAGGGCGAGCTGTGGACGCGGGGCGACATCAATCGGCTGCGGCAGGTCTGCCACAACCTGCTCAGCAACGCGATCAAGTATTCACCCGGCGTGGAACGGGTGGATGTTCGCCTCAATCGCGTCGGCTCGCGCATCCGCGTCGATGTCCAAGACTACGGCCTTGGCATTCCCGAGAATGCGCACGAGCAATTGTTCTCGAAATTTTTCCGCGTCGACAATTCCGACCGCCGCCAGATCGGCGGCACGGGACTTGGCTTGGCCATCGTCAAGGAAATCGTCGAGGCGCATGACGGCGGCATCTCCTTCGTATCGCAAATGGGCAGCGGCTCGACATTCACCTTCGAGCTGGACAGCTACGAGCTGCCGTCGCTCAACGGCCAAATCGTGATTCTCGAAGATGACGATAATCTCGCCAAGCTTGTCCAGGTCGCCTTGGGCAAGCTCCAGCTGCCGTCCGTACAGCTGCGTTCGGCAGAGGAAGGCGCGCTGCTGCTGCAGCGCTCGGCTCCCGGCGATGCGGGCCCGCTGCTGTTCATCGTCGACATTCATTTGGAGGGAAGCCTGACCGGCTGGGACTTCCTGGCCGAGCTGAACCGGCATCCGCTTTATTACCGCACTCCGGTCATTGTGTCGACGGCGCTGGAGCCGCCGCACGACTATTACGAGAAGGATATCGAGAAATATCTGCGCAAGCCGTTTACGATGGAGCGGCTGCTCCAGGTCGCCCGCCGGCTGCTTGAAGGGCGGCAAAATGGCGCTTATGTCTTCCCCGTACAGAACAAGGAGACGATTTCGGCAACACTGGAGCATAACGGCATTCGCGTTACGGAGATGAAGGAATTCGCCGACCGTATCGAGGTCGAGATCGAAACGCCGTTTGGCCATACCGATGACGAGGATAGCTGAACGAAGCCCGGATAGGCTTTTCCCCCTCCCTTCGCGCGTCAGAAGACGCTGCGGAGGGAGTTTTATTTTTGCGTAAACTTTCTATATTCAAAAAGGATTTGCACCCGCTTCGGCCAATATACTTTACAAGAACCGATTAACACGGGAAGGTGTGAGGTTGATGTCTGTCCATGAATCCGCTTCCGGCGGACCGCAGGCGCGCAAAGCGTGGGTGCTGTTCTTCTCTCTGCCGATTTTGAGCTGGGCGATGTACGATTTTGCCAATACGATTTTTTCGTCGAATATCATTACGATCTTTTATCCGTTTTATCTGAAAGCTGCGCTCGGCTCGAATGAGACGATGTCGCAGATCGCCAGTACCTTTGTGACGTATTCCAATGCCATCTCCAGCTTGTTTCTCGTGCTGCTGTCGCCGCTGTTCGGCGTATGGATTGACCGCACGGGGCGCAAGAAGCCGTACCTCATCCCCTTTACCCTGCTCTGCATCGCCGCCACGCTGCTGATGGGCTTTGCCGCACTGTGGGACACCAACCGGCTGTGGTTCGGGCTGAACGCCTCGATCGCCGGCGTGGTGCTCTGTTTTATGATCGCCAAATTTCTCTACAATTCCAGTCTGATTTTCTATGATTCCATGATTTCGGATCTGGGCAATGCGCGGGAAATCCCGCTGATTTCCGGATTCGGGGTTGCGGTCGGCTATACCGGCACGCTGGTCGGTCTGCTTGTGTATCCGCTGGTCGGCGACAACCATTTCGAGCGCACGTTCATTCCCAGCGCTTTGATGTTCCTGCTTTTCCTGTTGCCGATCTGGCTGTGGTACCGGGAAAAGCCCGCGCCGGTCCGCCAGGATGACAAATCGCTGCTCAGCGGCTACCGCGAGATTTGGGCTACGTTCAAGGAGGCGCGGCTGTACAAGGCGGCGTTTCTGTTTATGATCGCGTATTTCTTTTTTAACGATGCGATTTCCACGGCAATTGCCGTGATGGCGATTTATTCGAAAACCGTCATGGCGTTTTCAACGGACCAGTTCATCCTGCTTTATCTGGTGTCCACGGTATCCAGTATCGTCGGCTCGTATGTATTTGGCTTCATCTCGCGCGGGCTGGGGGCCAAAACCGGCGTCAGCCTCGTGGCCGCCCTACTGATCGTGGCGCTTGCGCTGGCGTCGACCACCGCGTCGCAAGGCCTGTTCTGGATCGCAGGCAGCTTGTACGGCATTTCGATGGGCGCGATGTGGGTTACGTCGCGGACGATGATCGTCGAGCTGACACCGCCGGAGAAGCGCGGGCAATTCTTTGGCTTGTTTGCGTTCTCGGGCAAGGTGTCGTCCATCGTTGGTCCGGCCTTGTACGGCTCGATTACGTGGGCGCTGGCGGAGCAGGGCAATCTGGCCAGCCGCGTGGCGCTGGGCTCCTTGATCGTGCTGGTGGTCATCGGGCTGTTCGTGCATGTGCGCGTACCCTACGGCAGCAAATCCGGCGGAGAGGCCTAGCCTCTCTTTTTTTCTCGTATTGGGGAAAAATAATCGACGACGGCCGTGAACGAAATGAACCGCTCCGGCGTATTATCGGCATCATCAAGGGAAAGGATGGCTCATCTTGGACGAACAAGAGCTGATCCGCAAGGCGCAGCGCGGCGATGCCGAATCGCTGGCGCAGCTGCTCCGGCAGCATTACGCTTTCGTGCGCAGCTATATGCTGAAGGCGACGCTGAATGACCAGCTGGCAGCCGATCTGACGCAGGACGCCGTGCTGAAAGCGATGGAGCGCATTCGCCTCTACAACGGGCAATCCCGCTTCTCCTCGTGGCTGATCACCATTGCCACCCGCTTGTTTCTCGATCACCTGCGGCGCAGCAAACGCGAGCGCCTGTGGCGCGATCAGGAGCAGCGGCGCATGCGCTGGTCGGCCGTGAGCCGCGGCGACGTCTGGCCGGAAGCGCTCGACGCGTTGGATGCGCTGGATGAGGATATGCGGATTCCGGTGATTTTGAAGCATTATTACGGGTATACGTATGAGGAAATCGGTGCGATGCTGCAGTTGGCGGCCGGCACGGTCAAATCGCGCGTTCATTACGGGCTGCAGCAGGTTCGAAAGGAGTTGGCGGACGATGAGCAATAAGGAACGGCAAGAGGAGCTGCCGGGGGTAAACGAGGCTGAGCAAAAAGAAAGGTCAGGCGCGCTGGAGGAAACGGCACTGCGGGAAGGTCTGGACGCGCTGGATGCGCTGTTCCCGTTCGCGACACCCGATTCCGGCTGGTTTCGCGAGCAAGCCGCCGAGGCCCGGCGCAGACGCCGGATGCGCTTATACCGGGAGCTGGCGCTGCTGTGGGGCGCGGCGCTGCTGATTCTGGCGCTGCTGTATGTGACGATCACGCACAAGCCCGCCGCTTTTCTCTGGATGCAGGCCGCCGCTGCACTGGCGCCGCTGATCGGGCTGGGCATCGGCAGATGGGAGGTGAAGCGCGATGACCACATGGGATAAGCTGCCGCTGTGGCTATGGATCGCGCTTGGCATCTTGATGCTTGCTCAAAGCACGCTGCTGTTTCTGGATGCGCAGCGGCAGGGCCGGCGCTACTGGTTCTGGGGCTTGTGGGGGCTGATTCAGTTTCCGCTGCCCTCTCTTGTATACCTGCTGACGGTGCGCCGCGCGCATCGCCGCCGGGAAGGCTGAACGTTGGCCCGAGCTCTTCTGGCCGGGCGGCTGATAGAGGCGATATTCCGTTACATCTCGGCCAGACGACTCTCTACAGCTTGTACAATCACCGGATGCTTCTCGGGGTCCAGCCACTTCATCACCCGGATCAGATCAGACTCGGACAGCGCCGTACAGCCGGCCGTTCCTCTTCCTTGTCCGACATGAAGAAAGATGGCGCTGCCCTTGCCGGGCGTCCTACTCGTATTATAGTCGATGACGACAGCATAATCGTACAACGAATCCTGCCGCAGCAGGGCCTCAGCCGACTTCCATCTTCCGTTGGAGGGGCCCTCCTGCCACGTATTGTAGAAAGGCGATGCTGGATCGTCTACCCAATAATCCGAGGCGTCGGTTTGTCTGTAGGGCAGCCGCGTGCCGGGATTTTCATATTTTCCAAAAGCCTTCGTCAAGGTAAACACGCCCTCCGGAGATTGCTTGACCGCTTCGCTCATCGCAGCAGCAAAGCCGTCTTCCCCAATGGTTCCCTCCATAGCAGGAAGACTTTCGTCCCAGACGCCGTCTGTTTTTTCAAAAACCTCCACCTTGACCGTCATTTGCTCATAAGCAGCAGCCGTAACCAGAATAACCTGCTCCGCGTTGCCTATGGTTTGCAGCTTCTCCACAGGCAATAACGGCACGTGTAAGACAGCAGTATCGCTGGGATCAAGCGGCCTGTCGCCCAGCGTGGCAGAATCCGTCTTTTCCAGCACATTCCTGATGACCTGCAGCGCTTCTGCGCGGGTCAGAGATTCATTGCCGTGAAAGCCTGCAACGGTAGAGGCGGTTTTGCCATTCACCAAGCCCCGATCCAACAGATATTGGATCGCAAATCTGCCCGAATAATGAACCGATTGCGTAGAAGCAACGATGGCTGCCATAGAAGCTCGGGTGATGGCGGCTTGCCGGGCAGAGGTAAGCGGATAATTTTTGGCACTCAAATAGGCATAGTATTTATCCGACCACGCCGCAGCCGGGATCAGGTCCGGGATGTCCCCATAAGCTCTGACTAGCAGCGCAATGAATTGTTCTTCAGTCACCACTTCATCCGGGCGAAAGGTCTCATCCTCGTAACCGTCGATGATTCCGTGGGTGACTCCCCACAGGATCGTTTCATAGGCCCAGTGCGTTGCAGCTACATCTCGAAAAACAGGCTTGACCGCTACGCCGACAGGATGAATCAGGCAATGAACCAGGATCACCGCGATACACAACCCGGACAAGCGCGAAATGCTCATCGCATTCCCCCTCCAATTCGGTCAAGGATAAAAAAAGCATCCGTCAGTGAAGACGCACCGCGATGCCAGCACTGTCAGCACCAGTACCAGCGCTATCGCTACAGAACTGCTACAGCGGCAGCAGCGCTACCGTCGACGCCCGCTCCAGCTTTTCCGTCATCTGCAGCCATGCCGCCGGCTTGTTGGGCAGTACCGCATAATAGCGCCGCAGAAATTGCAGCGCCAACGCAGCAGGCAGCTCCGCCAGCGTCTCGTCCGCAGGCAGGAAGCACAGGTCGAGTCCGAATACCGGCTCGCCGTTGTTTTCCCAGGACGGATGCACGTAAGCGAGATCGAGCCGCTTATAGCCCAGATGCGACAGCACCTCGCGCCGCACGAACGGATTCATCGGCTGAACGCCGCCGAAATCGTGAACGCTGCCGCTGGTTTGATACGGGTCGTAAATTTCCGCGAACATGCCCAGCATCGGTTGCCCGGCTTCCGCAGCCAAAGCCTGCAAATCGTCCTGACGCCGACGGGCCAGAAAGCGCCCGATCCCCAGTCCGGGACGGCCGATGATCGTAAAGTCGGTCATCGCCACGCGCCAATCGGCATAATAGCGATATTCCGTCGCACCCACGACTTCGCCGTTATGGACAGCGACGAATACGCGAATGCCCGGGTCCTCCAGCGGCTCGCGCCACAGCTCGAATTCCAGCACCTCTTCGGCAGGGAATACGCGCTGCATCAGCTGATGCATGCTGCGAAACAACGGGTCCTCCAGACGGTTGATGCGAATATACTCCATATCGGCTCTCTCCTTCATACGTAATTAACGTTGGGCAGCAGCGAGAAACGGATTGCGCCACTCCATCAGCAGCGCGTAGTTACCCGACTCCTCGTCGTCCAAATAGTGCGGAGCCAGCGCTACCGGCGTGCGCCCACAGCGCAGCAGGAAGGTCAACACCGGATCGCGCTCCTCGCCGTTCAGCACATCTTGTACATACGCTTCGGGACTTTTGCGATCCGCCACGCGACCGTACCCCGGCATCCGCCCTCCGCCAAGCAGCCGCACCAGCCCCAGCTGCACCACAACCTCGTACATCGATTGCATCAGCAGCTTGCCCAGCCCCAGCTTGCGGCATTCCGGCAGCACGCAAATATCGACGATATACAGCGTATCCCCGTCCGGCCGGTGCGTGCGAATATATCCGCCGTCCGTTACAGCCTCCCACGTATGCGCTTCGTCCGCATGCGGATCGTAGCTGACGCGCAATCCGGTTATGGAGCCGACCGGCCGATCGCCGATCGTTACGCACAGCGCCCCAATAGGGAACCGCGTCACATGCTCGCGCAGCTGCCGTTCGTTCCACCAGAGCTCCGACGGAAACGGCGGCGGAAAGCTTGCTTGCTGAATGCGGATCAAATCCGCGAAATCCGCTTCCGTATAAGGCCGCACGATGGCTTCAACCGGACGGTCGCCGTCGAAGACATATAAACGTTTCCAATAAGCAGCCATCGGGCGCCTCCTTTTTTCCAACACTCTTGCCAAAATAAACCCCTCACGCCAAGCGACGCGCCCACAGGCAGCGCTTTACGCCCAGTCGGTGTACAAATCGGTGCGGCGGTCGCGCCACGTCGTCACCGAGCCTTTGTCGCGCACCTCGTATAGCAGTTGCAAGTCGAGGTCGGCCGTCACGACCATGTCGTGATTGATTTCGCCCTGCGCCATAATGCCTGCCGGCGGGAACGGAACGTCGTTGGGCGTAAGCACTGCCGCCTGACCGTAGTTGGCGCGCATGAAATCGACCGTCGGCAGCGAACCGACCGTGCCGGTCGTGACGACGTAGATCTGATTTTCGATGGTCCGGGCATGACACGAATACCGTACGCGATGAAAGCCGTGCTTGTCGTCTGTACAGGAGGGACAAAACAGCACATCGGCGCCGCGCGCTTTGGCCATCCGCACCACCTCCGGAAACTCCACATCGTAGCACACCAGCACGGCAATCCGCCCCTGGGCCGTATCGAATACGCGCAAGCTGTCGCCGGCTCCCATATTCCATGCCTTCAGCTCGCTGGGCGTAATGTGCAGCTTGTGCTGCGTCTCGATCTTGCCATCAGGGTAAAACAAATAAGCCGTATTGTACAGCTTGCTGCCGTCGGACGTAATATGCGTGCCGCCGATCAAATGAAGGCCCGTGCGCTGCGCCAACTCACGAAACAAGTTCTCATAAGCCTCCGTATAGCCCGGCAAGGCGTCAATCGGCAGAGCCCTTCCGGCTTCGTCGCCAATCGACATCAGCTGCGTCGTGAACAGCTCGGGAAACAGCACGAAATCCGGCTCGAATTCCGCCGCATTCTTCACATAATGCTCAACCTGCGCCGCAAATTGCTCAAAGCTTTGTATCGTATGCAGATGGTACTGCACGGCGGATACTCTGATTCTCATGATTGCACTCCTTTGTCCGCGTTGCCGCAGCATATCTCTCCACACTATAAAACGATTCCGGCTCTGGCGCAACTGATCCGGCGACCGGCTGGCCCACGGCAAAATGACCGTTGGAATCCGCCCGTCACACCACGCCCGACCCCCTCATCCCTGGCGCTTGACGCCAGCAATCCAGCCCTCCAGCCGCACCCGATCCTCTGCAGCTTGATCCAGACCCGACGGCTTGGCCAGCAGTTCGCCCAGCAAGCCCCCTTCGTCCGCCTTTTGCGCCCATTTGGCGCAAGCTTCAGCGTCTCCGGCATCGCTTCGCCGTTCCGTCTTGGGCACGAACAACGTCGGATACACCTCGATCAGCACATGTCCCGTCTGCGGAATCGTCCAGCCGTCATAGGGCCACGCATGAACAGCAATGCCTTCCTGGGCGCAGCAGGTCAGCAGCTTGCTCAAATAATAGATGCCAAAAAGCGATTGCAGCCCCACCGCTCCGTTACCGCCCAACTGAAAAACTGGCTTCGCAGTCGGATGCTCCAGCTCAGTCAGCCGGCGATCGCGGATGCATGGGGCTTCTCCTGTCCGATAAGGCGCGTTGCCCGGCGTGTAAGCAAACCGGCGCTGCATCGGCTGAAAATGCGGCCCCCAGAACGGTCCGACCGGCCAGCCGTGCCGCTGCTCCAGCAAACGATTGTGCATGGCGGCCCATTTCCTGGGCAATAATCGATCGTTTTCTACAAAATCCTGCATCGTCGCGTAGAGCCAATCGACAAGCTCGCGCCAGCTCCCCGGCGCGCGGCCCGTGACCGCATCGTAAAAGCCCGCAGGAAAGCTGTAATTGTGATCGAAGCCAAACAGCACGCGCTCTGAGGCGCTTGAAGCCGCGCGCAGCAGCTGCAGCGCCTCTTCCCAAAGCGTCTGGCGGGTAAAGCCCTTCGCGGCCTTTACCTCCTCCGCCAGCCGCGCCGGGGCAGACGCTTCACCCACCGGGCCGGACTGAGCCGCTTCCGGCAGCGCGACCGCCGGGGTTAGCCCGCTGTCGGCTCCTCCGGCGCCAGTCGCGCCCGCTGTGCCGGTTGTGTCCGTTGCTCCCGTTGCGCTGGTTGCACCCCTTGCGCCAGTCGCACCCGCTGTGCCCATCGTTCCGGTTCCGCTGTCCGCCAGCGCCGACAAACGCCCCGCTACCGCCCACGCAATCGCTTTGCGCTGCTGGCGATCCGGGCCCGCGCCTGAATAATCGGCGAAAGCATAGCCGTCGAACATGCGTGGCATGCCCATCCCTCTTCCCTCCATACGTAAACAACCAATGCTACCGGCAAACGGGGCATTGGTTGCGCTTATCAGTGTAGCTTTCGAAATCCTCCGGCGGCCAAAAACCGGCCAAACGCCGCTTGGCCCGACGCCGTGCGCTTGAACACGCCGGCGTCCTCCAGCACGGCCAGAAACTTGCGGCCGACCGCTTGCTGCAGCGCCTTGGCCGCTTGATCAGGCGATAACCGCCAGCCATATTGCGTCAGCAGCTCCTCGATCCACAAAGCGTGCTTGAACAGCGGATGCCTGTTGTCGCGGCTGACCGCCGCCCGGTCGTACCCCGCGCCGCCGCTGAGCAGCGTGGCGATTGTCGCCAGCTCCTCCTGCAAGCGGCCCGGCAGCACAGCCAGCCCCATGACCTCGATCAAGCCGATATTTTCCTTCTTGATGTGATGCAAATGCTCGTGCGGATGAAAGATACCGCCGGGATACGCCGCATTCGTCCGGTTATTGCGCAGCACCAGGTCGATCTCGTATTCGCCGCGCTTGTTGCGGCGGGCAATCGGCGTAATCGTATTATGCGGCGTCTTCGTCCCGTCGGGCTGCTTCGTGAAAGCCAGAATTTCTGCGGCCGGATCGCTGTAGCTCTGCCAGTCAGCCAGCAGCCGGTACGCCAAAGCGAGCAGCGCCGATCGATCATGTCCGCTGATGCGCAACACCGACATCGGCCATTTGATGATAGCGGCCTTCGTCCCCGGATAAGCAACGTGCGTGAACACCGCCTCGGACGCCGCAAGCTCCATCGGAAACGTATGCCGACCGGCCTGATAATGCTCATGGTTAAGAATCGACCCGCCAACAATCGGCAGATCAGCGTTCGAGCCGATAAAATAATGCGGGAAGCGATCGACGAAATCGAGCAGTCGCCGGAACGTCGCCGAGTTCATTTTCATCGGAATATGCGATTCGTGAAAAACAATACTATGCTCGTTGTAATAAACGTAAGGCGAATATTGCAAAAACCAGCCTTCCCCGTCCAGCTCCAGCGGAATGACACGCAAATTTTGCCGCGCCGGATGATCCAGCCGTCCGGCATACCCGATATTATCCGCGCATAGCAGACAGGCCGGGTAGCTGGAAGGAGCCAGCGTTTTGAGCAGCGCAATCTCTTGCGGATCCTTTTCCGGCCGCGACAGATTGACGGTAATTTCCAGATCGCCGTATTCGGTCGGGGTCAGCCACTGCGGATTGCGCCGGATGCGGTCCATGCGGATATAATTGGAGTCGATTGACAGCTTGTACAAATAAGAGGTCGCCGCCTCTGCGCCCTGCTGGTGGGCCAGGCTCCAGAAGCGCGAAACGACCTCGGACGGCCGTCCCAGCAGCAGCCCCATAAGCGCCGTGTCAAAAAGATCGCGTTGCGTCGTCGTATTCGCGGGCAACAGCCCCTTGGCGTGCGCTGCATCCAGCAGCTCCGTCAGTAGCCCGGCCGCGCTGTCCAGCCGCTCCTCCGGCAGCTCGCCTGCATATGGCTCAGCCACGCCCAGCATATGCAGCAGGCCGTTGCGGGCTGCATACACATCGAGCGGCTCCAGCAGGCGCGCTTGCTGGGCGAAGCGCAGCAGGCGCTCCACGCCGCGGGCCAGCCGCAGGTCCACGTCGGCCGTTGACAGCGCTTCGGCGTCACCCGCAGCGCCCGCTACCGTCGGACCTCCGGCCTGCGGCCCCGCCACTGCGGGCGGCTTCGCTCCGTCGGCGGTCCGCGCCCCCCGCGGCCAGGCCTCGCGAACGACGCCCGTCACCGCCTGGGGGCCGGTGCCTGCCGCCTGCGGGCTGCCCTGCCCGGCGGCCGCTGCAGCCCTCGCGCCGTCTCCGGGCTGCGCCCCTTCCCAAGCCTCAGCACGCTTCTGCTTGTCCATCCCGCTCACTCCTCTTATGTTCTGACTCGCTCGTTAACCCAACCCGGCAGCCGCCAAGCCGCTGCCGTCCTTGCTACCCCTTGTCGCCATAGCCGTGCGGATGGCTACGGTGCCACTGCCACGCGCTGGCGATAATCTCCGCCAGCTCCGCGCGCGCCGGCTTCCAGCCCAGCTCCGCGCGCGCCTTCTCGGCCGATGCCACCAGCACGGCCGGATCGCCCGCGCGGCGCGGCTCCAGACGCGCCTCAATCGCTTGCCCGGTCACGCGCCGCGCCGTCTCGATCACTTCGTTGACCGAGAAGCCCCGGCCGTTACCGAGATTGTACACGGCGCTCTCCGCGCCGGAACGCAGCCGCTCCACCGCCAGCACGTGAGCGTCGGCCAAATCGCATACGTGAATGTAATCGCGTATGCAAGTACCGTCCGGCGTCGGGTAATCGTCGCCGAACACCGAAATGTGCGCGCGCTGCCCGAGCGCCACCTGCAAAATCAGCGGAATCAGATGCGATTCCGGCGTATGATCCTCGCCGATGTGCCCGGCGGGGTGCGCCCCCGCTGCGTTAAAATAACGCAGCGACACATATTTGATGCCATGCGCGGCATCAAACCATTTCATCATCCGCTCCATCGCCAGCTTCGTCTCGCCGTACGTATTCGTCGGCATCGTCCGGTCCGTCTCGACAATCGGCAGCCGCTCCGGTTCCCCGTACGTCGCCGCTGTCGACGAGAACACGATGTGCTTCACGCCGTATTGATTCATTTTATCCAGCAGGCACAACGTCCCGTAGACATTATTATCGTAATATTTCGCCGGATGCTGCATGCTCTCTCCGACCAGCGAACTGGCCGCGAAGTGAATCACCGCCGTAATCGCATGCTCCCCGAATACCCGGTCCATAAAAGCGCCGTCGCGCAAATCGCCCACATGCAGCGTACCGCCCGTCACCGCAGTGCGATGCCCCTGCTGCAAGCTGTCGACGACAACCACCTCCTCGCCGCGAGCCAGCAGCTCGGCGACGGTATGCGAGCCGATATAACCCGCACCGCCGGTTACCAGAATAGCCATAGATTAAATGCCCTCCTCCTGCTTCACGCCGTCACCAATGTCACAGACATAAAAGCTCGGCGTAAGTCCCGTTTTCTCCGTATATTCCCGGCCCACCCGATCGATAAAATCGCTCACCGCCGCCTCTTGCACCAGCGACACCGTGCAGCCGCCGAAGCCGGCTCCCGTCATCCGCGAGCCCAGCACGCCAGGCACAGCCCACGCAGCCTCGACCATCGCGTCCAGCTCCGGTCCGGTCACCTCATACAAATCGCGCAGCGAAACGTGCGAAGCCGTCATCAGCTTGCCGAACGCCGCCAAATCGCCTTCCTCCAGCACGCGAACCGCTTGCAGCACGCGGTCGATTTCCTCCACCACATGCTGCGCCCGCCGCCGTACAGTCGGATCGCCGATCAGCCCGCTGTGCACTTGAAACTGCTTGAGCGTCAGCTGTCCAAGCAGCGTCAGCTCCGGGAACAGCCGCTGCAAATCGCCCACCGCCTGCTCGCACTGCCGCCTCCGCTCATTATAGGCCGACTCGACCAAGCCCCGGCGCTTGTTCGTGTTGCCGATCACCAGCTTGCAGCTACCCGCCGCGAACGGCACATGCCGATACTCCAGCGTATCACACATCAGCAAAATCGCATGGTCCTTCTTGCCGTTGGCAACCGCGAATTGATCCATGATCCCGCAGTTGACCCCGACAAACTGATTTTCCGTCTTTTGCGCCAGAAGTGCAATCTTTACCTTGTCCACAGGCTGATTTTCCGCAGTCAGCAGCCCGTAGGCTGTCACCACCTCAATCGATGCCGACGACGAGAGACCGGCTCCGTTCGGTATTTCACCGTGGAACAACAGGTCGTACCCACGAGTCAGCGCAGCGCCCACGGCGGCCAGCTGCACCACAATCCCCTTGGGATAGTTCATCCAGTCGTCCGCAACGTCGTAATGCAGCTCGTCTATGGAAATTTGTTTGCTCAGCTCCATGTTCGTGGACGCAAAGCCGATCCGCCGGTCGCTGCGTGGGCGCAGCAGCAGCGTCGTGCCGAAGGTCAAAGCCGCGGGAAAAACGTAACCACCGTTGTAGTCGGTATGCTCGCCGATCAGATTGACACGCCCTGGAGCGTGATAAGCGGCTATATCTGCCGCTGATTCGCCGTAAATTTCGATAAATCGCGCCTTCAGCGCGGACAGGTCTGCCATACGAGCGCACCGCCTTTTCCAAATATGTAAGCTCAGTATACGCCAATTCGTCCAAAACCACTATGGAGCCATGTTATTTAGTTATGTAATTTTGTGACTTCCATTAGCTTATTGTCGAAGAGCTGTGATATAGTAGATACATATAAACATCTGTCACATATGGAAAAAGAAAGGAGTTGTCGCCCCATGCACACTCCCGAAAGCTACTACGTCGTCTCCAATCCGCGCGCCGGCAGCGGCCCCGACGACCTGCTCGTGCTGTTTACCGGCGAAAGTCAAACCAAACCGTTGCATCGGCTCGGCCCCAAGGTGTTCGACTACTACCTGATTCACGCCGTCATCTCCGGCCGAGGCGTTCTGGAATGCGGCGACGGCGAAATCGTCCTTGGCCCCGGGGACAGCTTCGTCATCGAACCGGAACGGCTTGTCAGCTACGTCTCCGATGAAGCCGATCCGTGGCACTACGTCTGGATCGCCTTCTCCGGACCGCAAGCCTCGCGGTTGATGGCCGAGCTGAACGTGCCGTCAGGCGAGCCGGTCATCCGCGCAGGCGACCGCCGCCGCATCCCGCTGCTGTACCGGCGCGTGCAAGCGGCGCTGCGCGGCAAGCGGCCCAACGCCTCGCTGCTCGCCACAGGCTATCTGCACCTGCTGCTGGCCGCTTACAGCGAGGCGCTGACGCGCAGCGCAGGCGAAGCTCCCCCAGCCGATACGGCAGGCGACCGCCTTGTGCAGCAGGCGATCCATTACCTGACGACGCAATTCGCCGAGCCGATCACCATCGAACAGATGGCCGAAGCTCTCGGCTACAACCGCGCTTACTTGTCGCGGCTGTTCAAGCGCCATACCCGGGTGACGCCGGTGACGTTCCTGCTCCAGCTCCGCGTCGGCAAAGCCCGCCAGCTGCTGCGCGAGCGGCCGGAGCTGACCATCGAGCAAATCGCCGCGTCGGTCGGCTTCCACGACCCGTTGTATTTTTCCAAGCAATTTCGCCGCGCCTACGCCTGCTCGCCCAGCGAATACCGCGCGCAGATGAAAGCCTTGTAACAGCAGCCGCAGCCGTCTGACATCCACAGGACCGGGCTGGCCGCTCCGAGCCTTGCGCCCGCGCCTGCCAAGCCTGCCCGCAGACGCCCCGATAGCGCTCGCCGGATACGCAAAAAACCCCTTCCCGCCCATCGCCTGGCCTTGGCAACTGCAGAAAGGGGTTCAGCTAAGCGCAGGCGTTTTATCGTTTGCCCGGATCGTACGGCTCGCCCAGCGCTGAAGGTGCTTTGGCCCGGCCAACCGCCCCGGCCAACACCAGAATCGTCAGCACATACGGCAGCATATACAGAAACTCCTGCGGAATATGCTTCGAGAAATCGAACAGCTGCAGGAAATTGTTCAGCGCCTGCGCCATCCCGAAGAACACGGCTGCGCCCAGCGCGCCCGCCGGATGCCATTTGCCGAAAATCATTGCCGCCATCGCGATAAACCCTTGACCGGAAATCGTGTTGTGCGAAAAATTGCTCGTCGTCGTCAGCGTAATCGTCGCCCCGCCCATACCGGCCAGCGCGCCGCTGATCATCACCGCGATATAGCGGATGCGCTTGACCTTGATGCCGACTGTATCCGCAGCGCTGGGATGCTCGCCGACCGAGCGCAGACGCAGGCCAAACGGCGTTTTGAACAGCACGTACCACGCCACGGCGACCAGAATCAGCGCAATGAATGTCGTCGGATAGGCCGTGAACAAGCCGTAGCCGAGCAGCGGAATTTTCGATAAACCCGGAATCGCCCATTTGCTGAACACCTCGTTCAGCGTTTCGGTCTGGCCCGCGCCATCGAACAAAATTTTCACCAGATACACCGTCACACCCGCCGCCAGGAAGTTGATCACGACGCCGCTGATCACTTGATCGGCCTTGAACGTAATCGTCGCTACCGCATGAATCAGCGAAAACAACAGCGCAAAGACCGCAGCCGTCAGCAGCCCGATCCACGGCGACAGCGCCCCCAGATCCGCCTGCTCGGCATAATAGCTGCCGACAGCCGAAGCGAACGCTCCCGACACCATCAAGCCCTCAATGCCGATATTCACAATGCCCGAACGCTCCGAGAAAATGCCGCCGAGCGCCGAGAAAATCAATGCCGTCGAGAAGACGAGCGTTGTATTGAACAGCTGCCCGATAATCGTTAATGCTTCCATCTACAACGCTCCCTCCTTTTTGCGTTTGCCGTAAAACGGAATCAGCACCCACTTGACGATGCCCTGCGTCGCTACGAAGAAGATGACCGAGCCGATGACGATGCGGATAATTTCCGGCGGCACGTCGGCGCCGAAGCTCATGCCGGCCGAGCCGTACGTCAGCCCGCCGAACAACGCAGCCCCAAGCACAATCCCGAGCGGATTGTTCGCACCGAGCAGCGCTACGGCTACGCCGTCAAAGCCATAGCCCGGCGAAGCCGCCGCCACCACCTGATAGTGGAACACGCCGAGCACCTCGAACACGCCGGCCAATCCGGCAAAAATGCCGCTAATGAACATCGCCTTGACAATGCTGCGGTTCACGTTCATGCCCGCATATTGCGCAGCGTGCAGATTATGGCCGACAGCGCGCAGCTCGTAGCCCTGACGGGTTTTCCACAAAATGATATAAAAGGCCACAGCAGCCGCAATCGCCACAGCCGTACCCCAATGAACGCGAGCATTGTTCAGCAGCTCCGACAGCCAGCCAATGCTCATCGACGCCGAATCCTGAATCATGTAAGAACGCTGTTGTCCCGGCTGAAGCAGGAAGCGGTTCACGATATAGTTGGACAAGAACAACGCGATCCAGTTCAGCATGATCGTCGTAATAACCTCGTTGACGCCACGTTTGGCCTTGAGAAAGCCGGCGATAGCGCCCCAGCATCCGGCCAGCAGCGCTCCGGCCAGCACCGCCAATGGCGCGTGGATAATCCACGGCAGCCCGGTCAGCTTGACGCCTACCACCGTCGCGCCGGTCATCCCCATAATGAACTGGCCTTCAGCCCCGATGTTGAACAAGCCTGTCCGGAACGCAAACGCTACCGACAAGCCGGTTAGAATCAGCGGCGTAATCTCGCGAACCGCCTCGCCAAAATCGTACCAATTGCCAAAAATCCGGCTGAACAACGCCCCGTAAGCAACAATCGGGTTATAGCCGCCAACCAGCATCACGAGCGCGCCGAACAGCAGGCCGAGCACAATCGCCACCAGCGGCGTTACTGCGGAATCCCGCGTAAAAATCCGTATCAGCTTGTTCATGCGCCGCTGCTCCCTTCCCGCGTCCGGCTGCTGCCTGCCATCATCAAACCGATTTCCCGGTCGCTCGTCTCCTGCGGCAGCACCTCACCGACAATTTGTCCCTCATAAATGACCGCAATGCGGTCAGCCACATTCATAATCTCATCCAGCTCAAAAGAAATCAGCAGCACCGCTTTGCCTTGATCGCGCTGCTCGATCAGCTGCCGGTGCACAAACTCAATCGCGCCCACATCCAAGCCGCGCGTCGGCTGAGCCGCAATCAGCAGCTGCGGATTTTTGTCGATCTCGCGGGCGATAATCGCTTTTTGCTGGTTGCCGCCGGATAGCGACCGCGCCTTGTTGTAGATGCTCGGCGTGCGCACGTCAAACTTGCTGATCAGCTTCTCGGCGTGCCGGTCGATGGCCTCGTAATTGAGCAAGCCCCCACGGTTGTAGGCTTTGTGAAAATACGTTTCCAGCACCATGTTTTCACTCATTGTAAAATCCAGTACCAGCCCGTGCTTATGGCGATCCTCGGGAATATGCGACAGCCCGGCCTCGGAGATTGCTCGCGGTGTTTGCCCCGTAATCTCCTTGCCGTTCAGCAGCACCTTGCCGCCGTCCACCGGACGCAATCCGGTCAGCGCCTCGATCAGCTCGCTTTGGCCATTGCCGTCGACACCGGCGATACCGAGAATCTCGCCGCTGCGCACCGTCAGGTTGATGCCGCGCAGCGCAGCGAGCCCTTGATGATTGCGCGCCGTCAGTCCCTGCACCTCCAGCACCGCCGCTCCCGGCGCAGCCGCCTGCTTCTCGACTTTGAACGAAACGCCGCGGCCGACCATCTTCTCGGCCAGCAGCTGCGGGTTCGCGTCCTTGCGGGCCAGGGAATCGATCACCTTGCCCCGGCGAATAATCGTCACCGTATCGGCGATTTCCATAATCTCCTTGAGCTTATGGGTGATCAGAATAATCGACTTGCCTTCCTTGACCAGATTGCGCATGATCGTCATCAGCTCGCTGATCTCCTGTGGCGTCAAAACCGCAGTCGGCTCGTCGAAAATCAAGATGTCCGCGCCGCGATACAGCGTTTTCAAAATTTCTACGCGCTGTTGCATACCCACGGAAATATCCTCAATCCGCGCATCGGCGTCAACCTTCAGCCCGTATTGCTCCGAAAGCCGGCGCACCTTCTCCCGCGCGGTGCGGTAATCGATGCGCACACCCTTTCGGGGCTCCATGCCCAGAATAATGTTTTCGGCGACCGTAAACGGCTGCACCAGCTTGAAGTGCTGATGCACCATACCGATTCCCAGCTCGATCGCCCGATTCGGGCTGTCGATGGAAACCTCTTGGCCATGCAAGCGGATGCTGCCTTCGTCCGGCTGATACAAGCCGAACAAAATATTCATCAGCGTCGACTTGCCGGCGCCATTCTCGCCAAGCAGCGCGTGAATCTCACCCTGCGCCAGCTTCAAGCTAATGGCATCGTTCGCGACGATGCCGGGAAACCGCTTCGTGATGTTAACTAGCTCAACAACCGGGGCTGCACTCATCGAATCACCCTAGGATTAGAATAGTGTTGCATAAAGGAGAAAACCCCCGGCGCGCGGCCCGCCGTCAAGCGGGCCGCAGCTGGAGGCGATCCCTTTTTTTCTGCTTTGGAAGTAAAGAAGGCTAGTTTTGCAACTAGCCTGTGTACGACTGTCGAGAGGGCGTGGAGGACTTTGTAAGATTCGGAGAAGCGCAGCGTTCGCCTTTGCGGGCCGATGGCTGCCTTTGGAACATCCATTCAAGTCATCGGCCTGCAACAGCGATCGGAGAACTTACGAAAGTCCGTAGCGCCCTGCTCCTCGACATGGATCAGGCCAAGCAACTCCTGGCCTTCATTTACGCGCCGTTTATTGTTCCGGCACCTTGATCTCGCCGCTGATGATTTTCGCTTTGTACTCGTCGACTTTTTTGAGGATGTCAGCCGAGACGTTTTTCGTCGAAGTGGCCGGCAGACCTACGCCATCGTCTTTCAGGCCAAGCACAACCGTCTTGCCGCCTTGGAATTTGTTGTCGATCACGTCTTTGGAGACGCGGATGACAGCTTGGTCAACGCGTTTGAGCATCGAAGTCAGCGTAACGTCATCGCCAAACTCCAGGGATTGGTCCTTGTCGACGCCGATGACCCATACCTTCTTACCGGCTTTGGCGCGATCCTTTGCTTCATTGAACACGCCGTTGCCCGTTGCGCCGGAAGCGTGGAAAATGATGTCGGCGCCGTCGTTGTAAATCGTAGCCGCAGCCGCTTTGCCGAGGTCCGGCTTGTCGAATGCGCCCGTGTAGTTGATCGTGACCTTCGCGTTCGGGTTCACCGCTGCAACGCCAGCCTTGAAGCCGGCTTCAAAGCGTTTGATGACCGGAATGTCGACGCCGCCGACAAAGCCGATTTTGTTTGTTTTCGTAGTCAGACCGGCAACAACGCCGACGAGGAACGAGCCTTCATGCTCGGCAAAGGTAACGGATTCCACGTTCGGAGCGTCAACCGTGTTATCGATGATCGCCAGCTTGGCGTTCGGATTTTGCGTAGCTACCTGCTTGAGCGCGTCACCCATCAGGAAGCCGATGCCCCAAGTCAGCGTGTAGTTGTCTTTTACAAACTGATTCAGGTTCGGCGTGTAGTCGGCATCGCTTTTGCTTTGCAGATACTTCACGTTGGCGCTGGTTTCGTCTTTGACCTTTTGCAAGCCTTCCCATGCGCTTTGGTTAAACGATTTGTCGTTAACGCCGCCGATGTCGGTCACCATCCCGATATTGACGTTAGAAGCTTTGGCGCCTTCCGTTGCGGCTGGCGAAGCGCTGCTGCCCGAATCATTGCTTTTGCCGCACCCGGAAAGTACGAGCGCTGTGGCCATGACCAGCATGAGCCCTGTCGAAAACATTTTTTTCATTGACGAGTCCCCCTGTTTTTTGTTTTGAAGGTAGAGCCGGAATTCCACACCCTGTAGTATGGTCTGCGTTAGTCAAAATATGTAAGACTTCCACTCCCGATTTTATCATTTCTTGTCCATCATGAAAACGACTTTTGCAACATTTTGTCACATTTGGCCGTATGACTAACCGCAAAGGCAGGATGGCCAAAAAGCAGGGCGCATAGTCCTAGTGATTTATGATATAACCAACGGTCAATAAAAGCAACAAATAGGTTCTAGCTGATTTTTTGCTTCAACAGCTCGGCAAAAGCCGACGGTGCCAGCGGATTGCTGAACAGCTGCCCTTGCACTTCCTGGCATTGCAAATGCTGGAGATGCTCCAGCTGCGCCTTGGTTTCGACGCCCTTCGCCACCAACTTGAGGTCCAGCCGCTGCGCCATGCGCATGATCGCGCTGGCCAAAGCCTGATTCTCCCGGTCTTCGGGCAGATCGCGAATCAGATTGCTGTCCAGCTTCAACGTGTCAAGCGGCACCTGCTCCGCGCTTGGGCTCGCGAACAGACCCAGGCTCAAATCGTCCAGCACAATGCGCAGACCAAATGCCTTGAGAATGCGCAGCTTGTCCCGCACCTCCTGCACGCTGAGCGCGCAAATGCCCTCGGCCAGATCGAACTCCAGCATTTCGGGCGGGAGCCCGCTTTCTTTCAGCGCTTCGGCTACAACGTCGAGAAAATGCTCCTGACGGAATTGTCCCGCGGTAATGCCCATCGTCAGCTTGAGCGAAGGGAAGCCCATTGCGCGCCAGGCCTGCGCCTGCACACAGGCGGTACGCAGCGCCCACTCGCCAATCGGCGCAATCAAGCCGCTCTCTTCGGCCGTGCGCACCCACTCATGCTGTGCCATCAATCCCCGGCCGGGACGCACCCAGCGAAGCACGGCTTCCATGCCGACCAGCCGGCTGTCGCTCAGCTCGTATTGCGGCTGATAGTGCAGCTCCATCTCACCGCGCTCCAGCGCGTGGCGCAGCCCTTCCTCCAGCTCCAGCTTGCTGGCCACCATCGCATTGATTTCCGGGGCAAAAAATTGAAAATGATTGTCGCCGCGCTGCTTGGCGCGATACATCGCTTCATCCGCGTGCTCCATCAGCTCCTGAGGCGTCTCGCCGTCCAATGGATACAACGCGATGCCCATGCTTGCTGTCACGGCAACCGGATGACCTTCCAGCTGGAACGGCGTTTCCAGCGCATGCTGAATTCGCAGCGCTACCAGATGGGCGTCCTCGGGCTTATTGATGTAGTCGAGCAAAATGGCAAACTCGTCCCCGCCTTGACGATAGACCGTATCGCCTTCGCGCAGGCAATGCAGCAGCCGTTCGCCGGCATGGCGAATCAGCGCGTCGCCGGACGAATGCCCCAGCGTGTCGTTGACTTCCTTGAAGCGGTCGAGATCAAGGAACAGCACGGCGGCCAGATGGCCTTTGCGCTTGGCATGAATGAGCCCCTGACGCAAACGGTCGTCGAACAGCCGACGGTTGGGCAAGCCGGTCAGCACATCGTGATACGCCATATATTCCATTTCGCGGCTGACCTCTTTATAGGCATCGCGGGCCAGCAGCAAGTGGCGAATGCGGTGAGTAAACACCAGCAGAACGCCGGACTGCAGCAGCAGCAGCGTCAGCGTACCGGGCTCCAGAAACAAGCCGGCGACGGCGGCAGCGGCCAGCAGCACGGAAATGACCGCCACAAAGACGGGAGCTTGCTTGACGAAAAGGATCGACGCAGCGGCAATGGACATAACCAGACCGGCCAGCAGTCCGGGCAAACCGGCCTTGACGGACCACAGCTGGCAGACGGCCAACAGCACAACGCCCGACGCGCCGAGATATTCCCACAAATGTGCTTTGAAATGCTTGCTTGCGTTTCCGCTGACGCTACGCATCGCGCTGCTCCTCTCCGCCTGCCGGCACCGATATACAACTGCTTCAATACATGCTATAGAAGAAAACCCCCGCCGGAGTCTTCCGGGATGACAGTCTGATCTCTGAAAAAAGCTATTCCCGATGGAATAGCCGTATAAGCCTATTGGCAGGAGCGCTGCCCGCCGTAGGCTCTCCCGATAGGGACAGCTTGCTTCTTTAGGCTTGTGGCTCCAGCCCCTTTACTCGCCAAAGGCGAGCGCTGAAATGATTTCATTGGGACTTTTTTACTATACCACAAAAAACCATCGTTTTCTAATAAAAAAATCACAAAAACGCAGGTTTCGCCTGAAATTTTTTCCATAAAATAACGTGCAAAAAAAAGCCGCGCGGCGGCGGCTGGTCCTCTCTGTGCCCGCGGACTTGTCCGCACAGCGCCAGATGCGGTTCAAATCAGCAGATTGAACAGCTTGGGGTCCTTATTGATTTCGATATAATTGTAATCCTTGCGCGACAGACGTTCGATCAGACCGTCGTAATCGGCTTTGTGCTTCAGCTCGATGCCGACCACGGCCGGAGCGTTCTCGCGGTTGCTTTTTTTCATATATTCAAAGCGGGTGATATCGTCCGTCGGACCCAGCACTTCCTCCAGAAACTCGCGGAGCGCTCCGGCCCGCTGCGGAAAGTTCAGCACAAAGTAATGCTTGAGTCCCTCATAAATCAGCGAGCGTTCCTTGATTTCCTGCATCCGGTCAATATCGTTATTACCGCCGCTGATGATGCAAACGACGTTCTTCCCGCGAATCTGCTCGCGGTAAGCGTCCAGAGCCGCCACAGATAACGCGCCTGCCGGCTCGATGACAATGGCATTGTTGTTGTACAGCTCCAGAATGGTCGTACACTCCTTGCCTTCCGGAACGAGCACGATGTCCTGCAAGCCCTCGCGGCACAGCTCGTACGTCAGCTCGCCAACCTGCTTGACCGCCGCGCCGTCCACGAACCTGTCGATGCTGCCCAGAGTGACGACGCGCCCCTCGCGCAGCGACGCCGACATGCCTGCGGCACCCGCCGGCTCCACGCCAATCACCTCGGTATGCGGCGACACGCTGCGCACATAGGTCGATACCCCGGCCGCCAGACCGCCCCCGCCAACGGCCGCGAAAATAAAATCCGGCGTATCGGAGAGCTGATTCATGATCTCCAGACCGACGGTTCCTTGACCGGCAATCGTCCGCGCGTCGTCAAACGGATGCACAAATATCCGGTTCTGCTCCGCGCACGCCGCTTTGGCTTGCGTAGAAGCATCGTCGAAGCTGTCCCCTGTCAAAATGACCTCGACGAATTCCCCGCCGAAAAATTTGACCTGCGCCACCTTTTGCCGCGGTGTGGTTGTCGGCATGAAAATTTTGCCTTCGATCCCGAGCAGCCGGCATGAATACGCCACGCCCTGGGCATGATTGCCCGCGCTCGCGCAGACGACCCCGGCCTGCCGCTCTTGCGGCGACAAGCTTTGGATCACGTTGTAGGCCCCGCGTATTTTGAACGAGCGGACGACCTGCATGTCCTCCCGCTTCAGGTACACGTTACAGCCGTATTGCTTGGATAAAAACTCGTTGCGCTGCAAGGGCGACGGCTCAATAACCTTACTCAGCGCGATGTTTGCCTTAATAATATCCTCCAAACCTACTTTTCCGGTTATCGACATACGCATCTGCACCCTTTCTGTATCGGATTTGAAATTTTTAAAGCCTATTGTAGCACAACGGCCAATGAAGAGGATAGTGTGAAAATCAAAAGCGCCGACCGCCGCCGCCAAACGGCAAAAGCCGCCCCCATAACGGAGCGGCTTGAACGTTCGCCAGCGCGCCGGCGGCGGCCTGTGGCCGTGGCGGCGCGGCTGTGCGGATGGCGGATGCGAAGCGGATGACGCGACATCTGGCGCAGCAGCTATTGCAGCGCTGATCTTACATATAGATCGGAGGGCGTTGATCGCCCAGCTCGGCGCGTTTTTCCAGGAAACGATAGAACGCAGTCGCCGCTTGGGCGCGCGTCACTTCCTGCTTGCCGTTGAAGCGGCCGTCCGTGAGCGACATGATTCCCAAGCCGGTCACAATCGCCACTTCACCCAAGCTGCCCAGCTCGGAGGCGTCGGCAAAACGGTCGTTGAAGATCGCCGGATAGCCAGCCAGCTCTTTATAGCCAAGCGCTTTGACGATCAGCGAAGCGACTTCCTCGCGCGTCATGTGCGCCTGCGGGTTGAACGCTTTTCCCGGGTCAAGCAGACCGCGGTCTACGGCGTTCTCGACGTAGGCAAAATAAGGCGATCCCGCCTTCACATCGGCAAAGGAAGCGGCGCGGTCCGACGAATACTGGATGCCGGTACGGCCTCCGTTGATCGCGATCACGAGCATCTTGATCAGCTCGCCCTTCGTAATCGCCGCGTTCGGGCTAACCTTGCCGTCGACAACGTCCAGCGCGCGGTAGTCGAGCATGAGCTGCAGCTCACTTTGCGCCCAGTGGCCTTCAATATCCGTTGCTTGCGGCTTTTCCAGCGTGATCGGCTCCCCATTGGCTGCATCGCGCCATTCGCCGGTCTCGGCGTCGAGGAAAAACGAGTCGTGGACATATTTTGGCACCAGCGAATACACCAGCTTTGCTTCGTGCCCGCCGTCGCCGCTGCCGCCCGGAGGAAGCTCGCCGGACGCAATCATCAGGTTGAGCTTCTGCTCGGCAATGCCGCCCTTCACCATCGGACGGTTGAAGGAATCGGCTACGATATAGCCCAGCTCGATATCATACTGGGAGAACAACAGCTCTTTCGCTTCTTCAATCGGCAGCAGCTTTGGCTTCTGCGCCGGATATTCACGGCCGCTCAGCCCGTTGGAGTAGCTGACCAGCTCGCCGGTTTCGCGGTCGATCGCCACATTCACGGACTCGTAGCCGGCCAGAACGCCGTCAATCACCCGCTGGAAGGTAAAGCTCCAGTTGCGCGTTTGCTTGAGCGTCTCGGTATCCAGCTCCTGCTGCATCGGCGCTTCCAGCACCAGCTGATCGGCGTAATACGGCGCGAACTTTTTCACGGCATCCATCGCTTTTTGCTCGGCGCTTTCCAGCGATACGTTGGCCACGACCGGATGGTCGGCGTCGGACCAATATCCCTTGAAGTTCGTGTATCCGGTCACCTCGCCCGTACCGGCGTTAACGCTGGCCATCACACTGTCGACGGCAATTCGCTTCGATTGCTTGTCGTTGCTGTCCTCCGGCTCGGTCCAGCTGAAATTCCACACCATCTCGGTTGCGTCAGAGTAACCGCTCGGATATTCGCTGTAGGAGGCGTTCGTCAGCTTGTAGCCCGCAGGAATCGGGAAAGCCGCCGTCACCTTGGCGAGCGCTTCTTCCTTGCTCAGCTTTTTGCCGTCGGTCGGCTTCTCGCCCAGCGGTTTGTCGCTCAGCGGCTTGTCGTAGCCCGCTGCAGCCACACCTGCGGATTGCCCCCACAGCTCGCCGCTTACCGCCTTCAGCGCCAGCGTATCCATCGTGTAGGCTACATACAGCTTGCTCGGATCTTTGGCATCGTAAGGAGTCTGGTAGACCGGCACAACCCGCGCCTTTTCGCGGAACAGCGCCGCTGTCTTGTCCAGACCGAGCAAGTCGCCGGCCGACTCGAACTTGACTTCATCGTCCCAGTGGAACGAATATCCGGTCACATCGCCGCTACCGTTCACCGTCACGGTCACGCCGTCGCTGGCAAACGGCACGCCGTTCTCCACGCGGTCGAAGCGCACGTCATACTGCTGATAGCTGTTCAGCGGAGTCAGCGTCTGCTCCTCTTGGCGCACATTGTAGCGAACGTGATCCTTTTGCTGCGGATTGATGCGGGCGATCCACGTATCGGCAATCGCTTTGGCATCTTTATAGCTGATCTTTGGCGGGTACGTCGGCTTTTGCGCCGGATCATTGTTGTTATAGCGGTAGTCAAGCAATCTTCCGTTCATCGCGTCAATCGAAACGTAAATATCGCCCAGATACTGATCGTCGATCTGCCGGACGTAGCTGAAATTCCAGATGGCGGGAACCCTGCCGGTCGCATCCGGGTAATCGTTCAGGTTGGCGGATTGCAGCTTGAAATCGGCGGGAATCGTTATGTACGTTTGAATGAGCTCCAAGGCTTTCTCCTTGCCGATATTCACTTTGGTTTGCGTGCCATTGGCGGCTGCGGGCATCGAGGCGGCTGTGCCTGCGGCGGCCGTAGCCGAGACAGCAACGGGAGCTGCAGCGGGGGCAGCCCACGCTTGCGGGGCGATAGATAACAACAGGGCCGAAGCCACGGCGGCCGTACCGGCTTGTTTAAGTAATTTCAAATTCATCTTCCTCCTTCAAAAGTTCGCGGCTTGCGCCAAATCTACACCCTAGACGGCCCGCTTCCGCAAAAGGTTGCGGACTCGCCGCATGCGCGCATAAAAAAATCGGAGGCCCTCAGGCCCCCGATTTCGGCGTTTGCATTTGAATCTTGCGCATCAGCGTGCTCAGCTCGTCCGGCGTCAAATCGCGCCAAGCGCCCACCCGCAGCGAGCCCAGCTCGATATGCATAATCCGCACGCGGCGCAGCCGGACCACCCGGTAGCCGAACGCCTCGCACATCCGGCGAATTTGCCGGTTCAGTCCTTGTGTCAAAATAATGCGGAATACACGCTCGCCCATCCGCTCTACCTGGCACGGCTTGGTCGTCGTCCCGAGAATTTTGACTCCGCTGGCCATGCCTTGCAGAAACATCGGCGTGACGGGTCGGTTGACGGTTACGATGTATTCCTTGTCGTGGTTGTTCTCGGCGCGCAAAATTTGATTGACGATATCGCCGTTATTCGTCAGCAGGATCAGGCCCTCCGAGTCCTTGTCCAGCCGGCCGATCGGAAAAATCCGCTCCTTGTGGTTGACAAAATCGACAATGTTGCCTGGCACGTGCGTCTCCGTCGTGCTGGTGATGCCTACGGGCTTGTGCAGCGCAATGTAAACATGCGCTTTCTTCGCGCCCAGCGGGCGGCCGTCCACACAGACCTCGTCACCGTCGGCTACCGTACTGCCCAGCTCGGCGATGGCGCCGTTGATCGTCACTCGCTTCGCTTCAATCCATTTATCGGCCTCGCGCCGCGAGCAGATGCCGGTTTCGCTTATAAATTTGTTGATTCTCATCGTTGGGCTAACCCCTTATCGGACAAAATCGCGCCAAGCGGCGCTCTCTCCCCCCATTATGCGGGATTCGCCGCACAGGTTCAAGTGGCGGGCGCGGACGGCGGGCGTGGGGGCCGCGGGGGCTGATCGGAGGAGGCGCGAGCGGGCACAGGGGGCAGGGCGTCTGTGGCGCGGACGGCGGGCGTGGGGGCGCGGGGGCTGATCGGAGGAGGCGCGGGCGGGCACAGGGGACAGGGCGTGTGGCGCGGACGGCGTGGGGGCAGCGGGGGCTGATCGGAGGAGGCGCGAGCGGGCACAGGGGACAGGGCGTGTGGCGCGGACGGCGGGCGTGGGGGCCGCGGGGGCTGATCGGAGGAGGCGCGAGCGGGCACTGGGGGGCTGTGAACAGCAGGTGCATAATGCGTGGGTGGCAGCGGGGCACAAGCTATGCGAGGTGGCAGCAGCGATCTACGGCAGGTGCCGGTGCTGACACGGATCGACGGCGCAGGGCGCTGAGCCGCGAATGGCCGGCTCATGAGGCGTGGGTGGCAGCGCTAAGGAGCGCGGCTCGCGCGGGGCGGGCGTTTTCGCTACAATAGGAGGGAAAACGCCAAAAGGAGGCAGCTTTATGCACATCTGCCTATTGGGCGCTACCGGCCGCGTCGGCCGCCGGCTGCTGGCCCAGGCGCTGGCCGAGGGCCATCGCGTCACCGCGCTCGTCCGCTCCCCCGACAAGGTCGGGCAGCTCGCCGACGAGCGGAAGCTTCGGCTGGTGCAGGGCAACGCCTGCACGCAGCCGGATCTGTTGACCGCGCTGCAAGGCGCCGACGCGGTCATCAGCTGTCTCGGTACGGACGGGGGCACCGTCCTGACCGAGACGACGCCGCTGCTGCTTGAGGCGATGCAGCAGCTCGGGGTACGGCGGGTCATCGCCATCGGGACCGCCGGCATCCTGGACAGCAGCTCGCACAGCGGGCTGCTGCGGTACGAATCGCCGGACTCGCGGCGATCGTCAACCCGCGCGGCCGAAGAGCATCGGCGCGCGTGGGAGCAGTTGGCCGCGGCCGATCCGGCGCTGGCCTGGACGCTCGTCTGCCCGACGTATTTGCCCGAGGGCGAGCGGACCGGCCGCTACCGGATGGTCCGCGACCGGCTGCCCGAGGGCGGCACGTCGATCTCGACGGGCGACACGGCCGACTGCGCGCTCCGGCAGCTGGCGGACGACAGCTACCTCCGCTGCCGGGTTGGCCTGGCGTACTGAGCCGCACGTTGCTTCTGCCCAGCGCGCCTCAGCCCACACAGAGTCCGCTGTCGGCAATCCGATCCGCCCGTCCGTCCGGGTAGCCCAGCCCCGCTGCGGCCTTCACGGACGCACTTACGGTCGGCACTCGCGCTCCTGGAGTCCCGCGCGGTGCGCAGACGCCCCCGCCCCTGCCCGCCTGAGCGCCATTCACCGTCGACCGCACGCAGCGCTTGCCGGTGCGCGAGCAGCGCAACGCCCCCGCGTCCGCCAGTATGGCGAATGTCGGGGGCGTTGTCTGTCGGCTCGCGGGCCAGAGGAAGCCCCGACGCGCAGCCGTAATCTTTTTGCCGAGGATCAAGCTGACCGGAGGGCAGCGACATTTCGGTTTTCAGTGAATGCAGCCTCAACCCACAGCTTCTGGCCTCAATATTCTCTGCCGCGCGTCAGCACGCGCGCATTGATGACGCAAGCCGCCAGACCGGCGATGCGGAACACATATCCCAGCACCGGGATGTAGCTCAACAGCGCAAACGCAACGTTGGCCAGCGACACGTAGAAGGTACCGCCCCGGTTAAGCAGCGCGAGCACCAGACTGAGCACGGTCAGCGGCACGATCCATTGGGCGGACCAGATATACACGAACGGAATTAATCCCAACGCGTAGCCAATGGCAATGCCCAGTTCCGAAAGCAGCTGAATGATCGTCAAAAAACGAATCGTATCCGGTCTCACAGAATCACCTCATCCTGCCGCGTCAACGGCTGTATTCATACAAGACAGGCGAAGATCGGCAGTCCCGCCCCCCAGCCGCGTCAGCATCCGACGAACAACAGACCGGCATCGGGCCGGCCGCTGCCCTGCAATCAAGCCGAGGGCGATTGGGCCGGCGTTCCGCTCTGCTGCGTCAGCCCCTGCTGCAGCTGGTACATCTGGAAGTAACGCCCACGCCGGCTCATCAGCTCGTCATGCGCGCCGCGCTCGACAATCTCGCCGCGATCCAGCACGAGAATCAGATCGGCGTTTTTGATCGTCGACAGCCGGTGCGCGATGATAAACGTCGTGCGCCCCTTTTTCAGCACATCCAGCGCCTCTTGAATGACGGCTTCGGTTTCCGTATCGATGCTCGCTGTAGCTTCATCGAGAATGAGCACAGCCGGATCGAACGCCAGCGCGCGCGCAAAGCTGATCAGCTGCCGCTGCCCCGCCGAGAGCGTGCTGCCCTTTTCCAGCACCGGCTCGTCGATGCCCCGCGGCAGATGTCGGAACATCTCGGCGGCGCCAACGTCGCTCAGCGCCCGCTCCACCTGAGCGCGCGAAATCGCCGGATCGTTCAGACTGACGTTGGACGCAATTGTTCCCGTGAACAGGAACGGGTCCTGCAGCACGATCCCCATATGGCTGCGCAGCTGCTGCTTGGGAATGCCGGTAATATCGCGGCCGTCGATGAGCACCCGCCCCTGATTCGCGTCGTAGAAGCGGAACAGCAGATTCAGGATCGAGCTTTTGCCCGAGCCCGTATGGCCCACCAGCGCCACCGTCTCGCCGTGCCGGGCTTCAAAGGAAATCTGGCGCAGCACATATTCATCTTCTTTATACGCAAAGCTGACCTGCTCGAATGTCACATCGCCCCGATAGCGCTCCATGCGCGAATCGGCAACATCGGTTCCCGGCTCGTCAAGCAGCGTAAATACCCGATCAGCGGCGACGATCGCCCGCTCCATATTGGACAGCTGGTTTACAATGCCGACCATCGGCTGGAACATCCGGTTCATGTAATCGATGTAGGCATACAAAGCGCCAATCGTAATCGCCGCCGCCCCTCCGGCCATCCAGCCGCCGCCCACCAGCAGAATGAGGCCGAAGAAAAACAAATTTCGGATCACATTCATCAGATTATGCGACGTAATGGAATTCAGACTGAGCATTTTGTTCTGATATAACGTATATTCATCGTTTAACGCGTCAAACTCGCGCTGCGTCTCCTTCTGACGGCGAAATGCGCGGATAATCGGCATTCCTTGGATCGCCTCGTTCAGCATGCCGTTGATCTGGCTGACCCGCTCGCGAATCTCCTGATTGTAGCGCGTCGCATATTTGCGGTACAACACAACCCAAGCGAACAAAATCGGGACAATTGGCAGCGTGAACAACGCCAGACGGTAATCCAGCACAAACAGCGCGATCAGAATGCCTGCCATATACACAACGCCGGTAAAAAAATTCGCCAGCACCTGCACGTACAAATCGCGCACCGCTTCCGTATCGTTCGTCACCCGCGAGACAACGCTGCCCGCAGGCTGATTGTCGAAATACGGAATCGGCAGCCGCTGAATGTGCTTGTATACGTCCATGCGCATCCGCTGGATAACCCGATTGGCCGCCACCTGCAGCAAATACCGCTGTCCGTAGGTCAAAGCGGCCCCGATGATCGTCAGCGCAAAGAACATGCCGGCAATCAGCAGCAGCGGCTTAAATTCCGGCTTGTAGAACGCGTACAGCTCCCCGGCGGACAGCTCCTTGGCCGGATAGACCGCTGTCCGGTCCCCGTACGTAATCGTCAGTTGACCGTCCGCATAGCTGCGTTCTCCGTCAAACGTGATCGCCTGCGGCACGAGCACGAACCGGCGGCCGGACTGCAAAATCCGCAGCTCGGCTCCCCGCTCCTCCCCCGGTGCAAAATGATCGCTGCGCTTGTACCAGCCGCCCTGATACGCAACGGCGTCCTCGCTCTCCGTCGCTTGCTGCACCGCGTACCACGGCAGCTCAATGCCGAGAATGTTGCGGTCGATGACCGTCTTGGCGACGAACGGTCCGGCCAGCTCGGCCGCCACCGCTCCGGCGAGCAGCAGCAGCGCCAGCAGAATCGGCTTTTTGAACAAAGCCGCATAATGAAACAATCGCTTGCCTGTATGCATAAGGCCTTCACCTTCTTTTCCCTCATATTGCCAAACAAATGCAGGGGCGCGCCTACGACTCGATTCCGGCCTCCAGCTGCTGGCGGTCATATTGCTCCTTGTACCAGCCGCCCCGCGCCAGCAGCTCCTCGTGCGTGCCTTCCTCGACGACACAGCCCTCGTCCAGCACGATAATCCGGTCGGCGTGCTGAACGGCGGACAGCCGATGCGTCGTAATCAGCGTCGTCTTGCCGGCCCGCCCGGTGCGAATGCCGCGAATAATCTCGGTTTCCGTCTTGGCGTCGACCGCCGACAGGGCGTCGTCCAGCAGCAGAATCTCCGGGTCGATCAGCAGCGCCCGCGCAATCGACACGCGCTGCTTCTGTCCGCCCGACAGCGCCACGCCGCGCTCGCCGACCATCGTCTCCAGCCCTTCGGGCAGAAACTCGACGTCCTTGAGGAACGCCGCTTGCTCCAAGGCCCGCTCGATGTCCTCCGGCGCCGCATCCTTGCGTCCAAACGCGATATTATCGCGCACGGACATCGAGAACAGCAGCGGCTGCTGCGGCACGTAACCGACCCAGCCGTGCAGCTTCTCCAGCGGCAGCGCATCGACCGGAACGCCGTCAATGGTCAGCTCGCCAGCGCCGCCCGGATATTCACGCAGCAGCTGGCGCAGCAGCGTCGTCTTGCCGCTGCCCGTCCGGCCGACAATGCCCAGCGTCTGCCCGCGCTCCAGGCGCAGCGACACGTTGACCAGATTGTCGATGGGCGAAGACGGATAGCGGAACGTCACCCCTTCGAACGCAATCGCTCCCGGCTGAGCATCCGTCTGCGGCTGCTCCGCTTCCGGCACGTCGGGCTTATAACCCAACGTCTCGTTGACGCGGTCGAGCGAAGCATTGCCGCGCTGCATGATGTTGATCAGCTCGCCAACCGCAAACATCGGCCAGATCAGCATACCGAGGAACGCATTAAAAGAGACGAGATTGCCCAGCGTCAGCTCATTATGGAAAACGAGATAACCGCCATAGCAAAGGCCGATCAGAAAGCTCAAACCGACCAGAATTTTAACGGTCGGCTCGAATAGCGCTTCGACCCGAACGACCTCGATATTTTTTTCATACACGTCTTCCGTCATCTTGGCAAAATCGGCCACGCTCGCCTTCTCCTGCACAAAAGCGCGAACGACGCGCACGCCGGAGACGGCTTCCAGTACGTTATCGTTCATCTGACCAAACGCATTTTGCGCGCCCATGAAGCGCTGGTGAATACGGCTGCCGTACAACGTCACCAGCATCGCCAGAATCGGCAACGGCAGCAGGGAAGCCAGCGTCAGCTTCCAGCTAATCGTAAAAATCATCATCGCAACAATCGTAATCATGAAAATCGTCGAGTCGACCAGCGTCAAAATCCCGAAGCCGACCGTAGCCGACAACGCCTGCAAATCATTGGTGCCCCGCGCCATCAAATCGCCGGTGCGATTGCGCTCGTAAAAGGTTGGCGTCATGCGCAGCAAATGGCTCATCAAGCGCGAGCGCATCAGCCGCTCCAGCACAAAGGCGCCACCGAGCAGCTGGTACAGCCAGATATAGCTAAACACATAGCTTCCGACCATCAACGCCGCCCAAATCAGCAGCACCTTGGTCAGCTCGCGCCCCGTCAATGTGCCCAGATGGATGGCGTCGATCGCGTAGCCGATCAGCTTGGGCGGTACGACATCGATAAATCCGACAAGGTTCAAGAGGATCAGCGCCACTGTATAGCGCTTCCAATGAAGCTTGAAGAACCAGCCTAGTTTTTGTAAAACCGTAAGCATAGGTGTAGAACACCCCTCTCTCGTAATAAAAAGAGGCATACCGCATCGTTTGCGATATGCCATCTTCTGCTGTTTATGAAGCGCACGCTGCGTGGAGACGCGCAGCCTGCGTACAATGACGTGAAACACAGACGCGGCTTGCCGCCGCAAAGGCCTTGCTTCAGCCCTGAAATCCCATCCCGTCGCAGGTTGCGGAATATAAGGTTGTCAAAGACATGCGCACCAACGCCGGAAGTCGTCCGCCTTGCATTGTTGTCGTACTCATTTGTCAAACCCTCTTTCCACTTGATCTGCTGTATACGGTACTTGGTGATCGTACCACCCGCGGCAACGCTGTGTCAACGGACTTTTTGATTCATAATCAAC
This sequence comes from Paenibacillus athensensis, assembly GCF_004514475.2. Taxonomy (GTDB): domain Bacteria; phylum Bacillota; class Bacilli; order Paenibacillales; family NBRC-103111; genus Paenibacillus_AL; species Paenibacillus_AL athensensis. The sequence goes on from NZ_MYFO02000007.1 coordinate 133,002, forward strand.
TGTCGGAGCACACGGACGTTCACACATGTTTCATCCTTTTCACGCATAAATTGGAATAAAACCTTTTTGGGAGGAATGGTCTATGCCTGCTTGGTTGGAGCTCACCGGCTGGATCGCCGTATTCGCTGTGCTGACCGGAACTGTCATTACTTTGATTGCCCGTGGCATCAGCCGGGATTCCACGGCCTATGACTTGATTTTTGTCTGGGACGGCAACTATACGGCTGAGGAGCTGGGGCTTGCCGAGAAACCGTAACAGTGAGCCGCTTCGCCGCAACGAAATCCGCAAAAGCCAACCAGGCCTGACGCGTCGTAGCGGCAAGCCTGGTTGATGTGTAGAAGCGATACACTTACTTCCGATAAGGCCTCACCGGAATCACAATGCGCACAACGGTCCCTTCATTTAATCGGCTGTGGATGGTTACGCCGTACTCCTCGCCGTAATGCAAACGCACGCGCTCGTCTACGTTGAAGATGCCGTAGCCTTCCTTCGCTTCGCCGCTTTGCGCCGACAGCTCCCGAACCTTCTCCTCGCTCATGCCAAGACCATTGTCGCTGATTTCAAACACGATGGTTTCCTGCTCACGGTAGACGGACAAGCCGATTTCCAGATGCTCCGCGCTCCAGGCATGCTCCAGGCTGTTCTCTACAAATGGCTGCAGCACAAGCTTGATCGTTTCGCAATCCAGCAGCGACTCGTCAACCTCCAATTGAAGCTGGAAGCGGTCGCCGTATTTGATTTTCTGAATGCCGGCATACGCCTGCACCTGCTCCAGCTCATCGGCCACGGAAATCACGAAGCTGCCCTTGTTCAGCGTGAGACGGTAAAACTTGGCCAGCCCGCGAATCATACGGGTCAAGTCCTCGGTCCGCCCCAACTGGGCCATCCGACCAATCGACGATAATGTATTATAGAGGAAATGCGGATTGATCTGGGCCTGGAGCGTTTGCAGCTCGGCTTCTTTTTTCTGCAGACGGTTGACGTACACCTCTTGAAACAGCTGTTCAATCGTTTGGGCCATGTCATTGAAGGCTTGGGATATCAGCGTAAATTCGTCGTTGCCGCGATATGTGATGCGCTTATGGAAATCGCCGTTCTGGAAGGAACGCAGCGAGGTCGTCAGCTTGAGAATGCGCTTGGAATAATAATTCGAGATCAGCAGCGAGACGAGCGCAATGACCAGACTGCTCAGCAGGCTGATCCACAAGGTCAGCTTGCGCAGCTTGCCCGCGCCTTCGTTCAGCGAAGCCTTGGGCAGCAGCGTCACGAGCGAAGCGTTCATCAGCGGCACCTCGGAGCGGATGACCAAATATTTGCCGTCGTCAAAAACCGGCCCGTTCTCCTCCGCCGTCTCGGCAGCCGCGCTGCGGTACAGCAGCCGCTGGCGCTCGTCGAAGATCAGAATCGAGCTTTCCTTGCCAAGCTTGGTGTAGTCGACGCTCTGGAAGACATCCTTGAGCTTGACGGTCAGCTGCAGCAGTCCGGTCGGATGCATGCTCTCGTAATCGATCATCGTATGGAATAACGAAATGTTGCCGTATTCGCGGTCCATATCGACCTGCTGCCAGATCAAGGGCTGCTGATTGTCGGTAATTTCCTTGTACCACGGCTGGCCGCTGACCCGGCTGGCGTATTTCAGTCCATAGCCGCGCCCCAGTTGCAGAGGATCGCCAATGTGCGTGAAATACACCTCGGGAAACGTCGGACGGTCGAGATACAGCGTCATCAGCACCGGGCTTTGCGAGAGCAGCGAGGCATTGACGAGCTTGGGGATGATCGACTGCCGGGTGATACCCAATTGATCGACATCGGAAAACGCCCCGGAAAGAAAATCGGCGACGGTCTTGTCGGCATATACCGACTCCATGCCGCGCAGCACATCGCGAATGCGGTAATCGATATTGTTTTCCATCTGCTGCATGGCATATTCCACATTTTTGACAGTGCGCGCTTGCAGGGCGTCCAGCGAATAATGGTACGAGAACAAGCCCAATAGCGCTATCGGAATCAGCACCAGCAGTAGATGGGAAGCAAACAGCTTGAAGCCAAGCGGAATGAACAGCCGGGAAGGCTGAATTTTCATCGTGGTTCCTCTCTAGCCGCGGAATTCACCCGGGGTGAATCCGGAATAGTTTTTGAACTGCTTGCTGAAATAAGCAATGCTGCGGTAGCCGAGCTGGTCGGCGACCTCGTAAATTTTGAGCTTGGGATTTTTGAGCAGCACCTTGGCTTTTTCCAGCCTTTTGGTAATCATCGTTTCTGTGAAGCCATTGCCGTAATATTCCTTGAAAAGCACGCCCAAGTGGTTGGTCGAATAACCAAAATGGTTGGCCAGCTCCTTGAGCGTAATGTCCGAAGCCATATGCTCCTCCATATAGGCGTCGATCTGCTCGAACAGCCCCTGATTGCGGTTGCGTCGCTTGTTCAGCAACAGCTCGGACACATGGAACAGCTGGTAACGCAGCCAGCGGTGCAGCTCCTCCACCGTTTCGAAGCGGTAAATAACATCCAGACCGACGATCTCCCAACCGATCAGGCTGGTCAAGCTTTCATGAATCGACTGGAGGTAGTTGTCGAGCCGGGTAATGACATGGACTGCAAAGTGGTAAATGGAGATGGTGTTCCTGAGCCCGCGGAACAGCTGGAACAGCTCCTTGAGACAATCGTCGATGCGGATCAGCTCGTAGCTCGACATCGCAGCGAACATCTCGTCGAGTACGTCGGTCAAATCGTTGGATTCGCGGGCGACATCCTCTTTCGCCCTGTAGGCCTCGCGCGTATACACCTTGCCCTTGCCGTCAAACAGCTTGTAATTGAGCAGCTCGCGCGCTTCGCGGAACGACTCGGACAGCAGGTCCATCCCGTCGACAAAGCCGCCCAAAGCGATCGTCAGCGAAATGGCCGCTTGCTCCTTGAGGCTGCGGATCAGCTCCTGCAGCGCTTGCGGCGCCTTAGCCTCATCCAAATGGGTAATAAAGCCGATCTGGTTCGGCGCGACCTTGCAGGCAAAACCCCAGGCATGCGCCATATACCCCTCATAGACCTTGCCCAGCAAGCTGCGCGGCTCGGTCTCGGGGTCTCCTCCGCCGGCCTGCACCTTCCACAGCAGCTCGTCCACCTCGATCAGCCCCGCCGCCCAGCGCCGGGAAGCCAGCGTTTCATCCTCGAACAGCGCGGCCAGCCGTTTCGGATCGTAATGGCCCTCCAGCAAATCGGAGACGACGTTGCTTTGATACCATTGGAACGACTCCTCCAGCCAAAGCTCCTTTTTCTGCTTCTCTTTCTCCTGCTCGATTTGCACCACCGTTTTGCGCAGCGTGGCAATCAGCTCGTCGTCATCGACCGGCTTGAGCACATAATCAACCGCCATCAGCGAAATCGCCTGCTTCGCTAACGTAAAGTCATCGTACCCGCTTATAAAAATGACCTTCAGGTCCGGACTGCCCCGCCGGCACGACTTGGCCAGCTCAATGCCGGAGATGACTGGCATCTTGACATCGGTAATAAGCAGATCAACCTCGTGCTTTTCGATAAACTCCAAAGCCGCCGCAGGGCGATTCGACGCCAGCAGCACCTCGATCCCCAGCTCCTGCCACGGGATGCACAGCTTCAGACCCTCCAGATCAATGCTTTCATCATCAACCAGTACGCAGCTTACCATCGTATCACACGCTTTCTGAAAATCTGGTCTACCCGGAAAAAGTGAAGGAGGAAGCCGCCCTTGCGAGCCGCTTCCCCCTGCCTTTTTATTGACCGCTGAGTTTCTTGAGGTTGTCTTGCCATACTTTCGATTTGAACTCCAGCACTTTGTCATAGCCCATAGCTTGAGCTTCTTTGCTGGTTTGCGCGATAATCGATTTCACTTCATCGTCGGATTTGGCGAAGATCATTTTCGGCAGGCTGTTTTTATATTGATCTTTCAGACGTTGCATGATAATGCCCAGATCGGATTTCGGATCCGGATCCATGTTGGAGAACTCCGTCGTGTTGAGCGACGTTTTGAACGATACGGTCGATTGCGATACCGTCGTCCAGTCTTGCGCCGCCTCAGGCAGCGCTTGCTCGCGTTTGCCTTTAGTTCCGTCGATGTAGGACGTGTTGCCGGCCCACAGGAACTCACCGATGTGCTGCTCGTCGTATTTCTTAGGATCGCGGTTGATGTAAGCGTCGTTCGGAACCGGAACGCCGTCTTCGAGCTTATCCCAGTACAGGCCTTGAGGACCGAAGAAGTACAGGTTTTGCGCTTCAGGCGTAACCAGCCAGTTATAGTAAGCGAAGATAGCTTCAGGATCTTTAGCGTTGGTCGTGATTACGTTAACGTTCCAGCCCAGCGTAGAGTATCCACCTGGGAATACTTTGTTTTTGTCTACGCCTTCAGCGTGGAACGGCCATACCGTGATGTAGCCGTCTTCCGGATCGGCATTGCGCAGGTTATTGTGCGCTGTACGGCCCAGACCTTCGGTTACGGAATCGTAAGCGGCGAATACGGCGATTTTGCCTTTGTTGAGCTTCTCGCCGATTTGATCGCGAGTTTGCGTGAACATATCTTTGGAGGTCAGACCTTCGCGGTACAGCTTGCTGACATAAGTCACTGCGCCTTGGAAAGCAGGATCTTCGTAGATCGACGTCATTTTGTCGCCGTTTGGTACGCCGAATTGCAAGCCGGCTCCCGGAGAAATAAAGGAAGAAGTACGATTGTCGCCAAAGCCGCTGTACACCATGCCTACCATTTGCAGGTCGGCGCCATCGCGCATTTCGCCGGAATCGAACGGTACAACGTCCGGATATTTCTCTTTGACCATTTTCAGGTACGCTTCGAGATCGTCAAACGTTTCAAGCTTCGGCGAACCGAGCGCTTTATAGATTTTTTTCTCGACGATGTAGGCTGCGTTGCCGTTACCTTTGTCGCCGCTAATAAACCAGTTTGGAAGCTGATACAGCTTGCCGTCGGCGCTGCGCAGCATGTTGATGTTTTTCTCGCCTACGGCTTTGACGAACTCCGGATATTTCTCCAGGTACGGGTCCAAAGCGACAAGCTTGCCAGCTTGCTGCAGGCGCTCTACGTCTTTGCCGCGGTCCAGAACGATAACGTCTGGAAGCTCGCCGGAGACGATCATGGCGTTCAGCTTGTTCGCTGCGGCGCCGTTGGCTTGAACAGGGTTGATGTTGATTTTCAGGTTCTCTTGAACCCATTTCGTATGCGGCTGGTCGCCCCATTTGAGCGCTGTGAACCAGTCGTAGTTGACGTATTGGCTAAATGTAACCGGCTTAACCTTGTCTTTCGGAGTGCCTGTGGAAGCTTGCGGTGCTGCCGATGCTTCTGTAGTAGCCGTTGGAGCAGGCGAAGCGCTGGACGTATCCGTGCTATTGCCGGAGCTGCATGCGCTTAAAGTAAGTGTCATGGTGACGGCTACAAGCGTGAGCACGGAGAGATTTTTTCTCATTTTCAACTTCATGGATGGATCCCCCTATAAAAATTTATGTTTGAAGCGGCGCAGGCTGGTACCGAGCCCCCCGCCAGAAACCGATGGAACAACTGCTATTCCTTCAAAGAACCTACCATAACGCCCTTGACAAAATATTTCTGGATGAACGGATACACCAGCAGAATCGGCAGCGAAGCTACCATCATCGTCGCCATTTGCAGCGACTTGACCGAGGTCGTTTGCTGGATCAGCGTTTGCGCATAGCTGTTCAGGTTCGAGACGAGCTGCGACGTCACGCTTTGGTTGATGACCTGCACGAGCAGGGTTTGCAGCGGCAGCAGCTTCTCGTTGACGAGGAACACGGCCGGGATGAACCAGTCGTTCCAGATCGTCACTGCGGTGAACAGGCTTAGCGTAGCCAGAACCGGCTTCGACATCGGCAATACAATTCTGAAATAAACACCGAAGTTGGAGCAGCCGTCAATCTTGGCCGATTCCTCCAGCCCCTGCGGAATTTCCATAAAGAAGGTGCGGAAGATGATCATGTTAAACACGTTGATCAGACCGTGAATCACCAGAAACGTAAACGTGTTGTACAGGTGCATCGAGTGAATCAGGATGAAGTACGGAATCAGACCGCCGCTGAAATACATCGTGATGACGCAGACGATCATGTAGAATTTTTTGAACACAATGCCTCTCTTCGACAAGCCGTAAGCGAACATCGCCGTGAAGAAGATGGAGAGGAACGTACCCAATACCGTTCGGGCTACTGTGATTAAAAACGCGTTGGTAATGTTATGTTCCTTGAACACGACCTTGTAGTTGTCGAGCGTGAAATCGCGTGGCCAGATCGTCACGCCGCCCAGCGCAGTGTCGGAGCCGGTGTTCAGGGAAATCACCAGGGAGTTCCAAAACGGATAAAAGGTGATGATCACCAGCACGCACAGCAGCGCGTAAATAATGGTCATAAAAAACTTGTCGCTGGCACTCAGCTTCATATACATTCACCGCTTTTCTGTAGCATGTTGATTACCATAAGCTTGTTTTGCCCAATCGGCGGGCGATCGTGTTCGCTCCGACAAGCAGCAGAATGCTGATGAGCGATTTGAACAATCCGGCAGCCGTCGCATACGAGAACCGCTGGTTCATAATCCCTTCCTGATACACGTAAGTGTCGATGACCTGTGCGACCGGCATCACCACGCCGTTGTTCAGGTTCTTGGTCAGGAGGAGCACATCGTCAAAGCCGGCGTTCAGCAGGTTGCCGATGTTCATAATCAGGAAAATGATGATGACCGGCGCAATGCTCGGAATCGTAATAAGGAACACCTGCTTGAATTTGCTGGCTCCGTCGAGCGATGCCGCTTCATACAAGGCGGGATCGACGCCGGCGATAGCGGCCAGATATACAATCGAGCCAAAGCCGATTTCCTTCCACACGTTGGTCGATACGAGAATGCCCCAGAAGTAATTCGTTTCCGATAAGAAGTTGATCGGCTCGGAGACCAGGTGCAGCTTCATCAGCAGGGCGTTCACGCCGCCGCCGTCCGCTGCCAGCATCGAGAATACCAGACCGGATACAACCACCCAGGAGAAAAAGTGCGGGATGTACGTAATCGTTTGTACCACCCGTTTGAATACCATCTGCCGAACCTCGTTCAGCATGAGCGCCAGAATGATCGGCGCCGGGAACCCGACCACCAGCTTCAGCAAGCTGATCACCAGCGTGTTCCGCATAATGCCCCAGAACTCGGGGGATTCGAAAAACATCTCAAAGTGCTTGAAGCCTACCCAGGGACTTGCCCAAAAGCCTTGGAACAAATCGTAATCCTGAAACGAAACCAGCACGCCCCACATCGGGATGTAGCTGAAGATCAAGATAAACAGCATGGAGGGGATGATCATGATTTGAAAATCCCATTGGCTGATGAATCTCCGCCAGATCGATGGGTTACGTTTCGCCTTCGTGTCACGATACAAGATTTGTGCTGCTTCTTCCGTTTTCATGTTCATCACCACTTCGTCTCTTTGTATTCTTATCATAAAAGGATTCGCCGAAAGAAAGTAGACAATAAAACAACGATTACTATTACTTATCAAAGATTCGAAAAAATAAAATGGAAGCGCATTCCTAAATTAGAAGGGAAAAGGGCTGCAACTCATGAAAAACAAATAATAAACAGCGTTAATTTCCCTAAAAAAGTGCAATATGCGCAATATTTTAATATGACTTGCACGAAATCAAAGGAAAATGCCAGAAACATTTCGGCGTGAGGGGTTGTTGAAAGGGGTGGTGAAGGGGTGGTGGGTGAATCGTTACGAAGATTGTTGGGGCCTTGGCAGGTGAATCGGCGGGGCGATGGTTTGGCGAGAAGCCAAGTTTTATTTTTTGCGAAAATTATTTTGGCTGTCATCTACGGATTGTTGTAGCTTGCCCATCGACACTTTGACTGCGGCACGCAAGTAAAAAATATCAATATATCCATCCTTCATGCCAACTGCCATGCACTGGTCTGCAACTTGTTTAACGGCATCCGTTTCAAGGGAGCTGTCTATATCCGAATCGGAATCAACATACACCTCGATTGTGACATCGGTCCTTTGACTTCCAAAGTAATCGGTAAGGCTCATCTCTCTATCATGTAAAGACGTATCCGGAAAAGACAAGCCGAAATTACCGACAAGACATTTCACCCAAACCGGAGTTTGAAAAACAGTTCGGGCGAGCTCTGTCGCCTCCTCCCTGCTCGCCATGTGACCTCCAAGAATCTTCTCCACTACAAGTACCTTCTTCAGTTCTGCTCTGGTCAATGTCAATGTCAATGTCTCCTGTCCCATAGTGACATTTTCTCGGAATAGTTATAGGGTGACATTATCACGGAACAACAATAGTAGTAGACATGTACTGTTGACAGCGTTCAAAACAAGAATTATAATTAACTTATAAAAAGTAAGTAAATGAAAATATTAAAGCGAAGGGGTGTCAGATATGGACATTCGTGTATATTCAGCCGAGCAGCAAGGTGTCGGCGCCTTTGACGGCGGAAGGTTCCTGGAGCAGCGTCCCATCGGATTTCCGCGCGAGCCCGGGGCTGTGCCGAGAGTGGGACCGCTGTTTTACTGGGCTTGGGGCTACGCCGAGGAAGAAGCGGAGATCGGGCTGCACCCGCACAAAGCGTTTGAGATTTTGACCTATGTACTACGCGGCACCGTGGAGCATCAGGATTCGCTGGGAACTCGCCAGACGGTCACCGCGGGGGGCGCTCAGGTGATGCAGGCGGGCTCCGGTATCTATCACGGCGAAGCCTTCCGCGGCCCGCAAGCGGAAGCGATGCAAATCTGGTTCGAGCCCGATCTGGATCGGACCGTTCAGCAAGCGCCGACGTACCGGCAATATGACCACGACCAATTTCCGCTCGTCGAGCGGGACGGCGTGGTCAGCAAAACGGTCGTCGGCGCAGGCGCCCCGGTGCGCGTAGATACCGACGCGCAACTGTATGACTGGACGCTGGCCCCCGGCAGCGTCCACGCCCACGAGCTGGCCGCGGGCCGCCAGCTCGCCCTGCTCGCCATTGACGGCTCAGGCACCGTCAATGGGCAAGAGCCACTCGCGCGCAAAGCGTTCGCGGTGGCTCAAGTCGACGGCGCCGGCCCGGCCGGGCGCCTGACGCTTCACGCCGCGGCGGACAGCGGACTGCGGGTTATCGCGATCGAGGTTCCCTCGAAAGTCGATTACCCGCTGTACCGCAAATAACGCGCGGCGGCAGGCCAAGGGCGCCGGTGCGCAGGCCCGGCGCCCTTATATGGGGCGCAGCTGTCGCCGCCGCGCCCTGCTCCGAAGCCGTTACCCGAACCAGCGGGTAGCGGCTTCTTTTACGCTTTCCACGAGCTGCCAGAGGCCGTCGCGGATCGATTGCAGCACGCCGGTCTGAGCTTGAATGGCGGTCGTCTGCTCGCGGATCGAGCCGTTAATGCCGGCTGCCTCGCGCGTTAATCCCGAGAGTCCGAAGTACACGACCAGCACGAACGCGACAGCGACAATCAGCCCGATCCAGCCGATATAGCTGCGCGCCGACCCGCTTTCGCGCGGCGCTCGCTCGTAGCGATCATAGCGATCATATCGCTCCTCCGTCCGCGTCGGCTCCGCCTGGCCCATGTGCACGTGCACCTGCATCGGCCCGGGCGTCCCTGCGGCTTCGCCGTTGTAGCGGCTGCGGCCGTCAGGCCCGCGGCCCGCCGCCTCCGCAGGCGCGCTGCCCTCGCCGCCGCGCCCGCGCTCCGGCGCGGCAGCTTCATCCGCCGGGCCGCTCGCATACGCGCCGTCCTCGCCGCGGCGTTCGCGGGCGTACGCCGCGGCTCCATCAGCGCGCTCATGCTCCGGCGCTCTGCCTGCAGCGGCCCGCTCGCGCTGGTGCGCCGATACGGCGTCGCTCGCCTCATACGCATACGTCGAGTCGCTCTCGTAAGCGTACACCTGAGCCAGCGCGTCCGATTGCGCGTGTGCCGGGCGGGCCGGCGCACGGCGCGCTCCCGGCTCCGGCGGCGGCGTCAGCTCCGACCGCTCCATCGGGCCGCGGCCGATGCCGCGCAGCCCTTCCTCCGACGCGCGGCTATCGACACCGCGGCGCTCCCGTCTATCCATATCCTGTTCCATCGAATAGGTCCCCTTCCTTCGCCGGCGCGCCGGTTTCAGCCTCGTTCGGCAGCAGCAGACGTTGTTGGTCTTCTTGCCTCTATCTTAACCGCCCTGCCTTGGCTTGAAACACAAAGAGACCAGCCGCGCCGTCGACTGATCTCATCCAGGGACCTGCCGCTCTAAGCGCTCGGCGCCCTAAGCGGCTGCCCGCATCCCTCGCTGAGCCAGACGTTTCTGCCGGCTTAACGCAGCGTTTGCATGCGGGATTTTTGCTGCTGTAATGCCTCTTCAAGCTCCTGATACGCCGTAACGTTCCGGTCGCCCTTCGCCTGCTCTATCGCCCGTTCCGCCTGAGTGATCGCGTTTTGCGCTTCTTCAATCGTCGTCTTCGACGGATGCGACAGTGCATGGGACACCGCATGCTGCACATTGCCAACGGATTGCTGCGCCGAAGACAGCGGATTTTGCGTCTGCAGACTGGAATCCTTGATTTCCATACTCGCCAAACCTCCTCGCGCCGATAATGCCTTGCTCGCACGCGCAGACGTGAGTTTGTGATCATCGCGCCCACGACATGCTTTACACTTGGCTAGGATGAGGAATTTCAGGCTTTTTTATACCTTCTGCGAACGAGATGGAAGCCGGCTAGCGCAAGGGATGCGCCCAGTGTGTTGAGCAGCACATCGTCAACATCAAAGCTGCCGACGCGAAGCGCCGATTGCAGCGTTTCCAGCAGCAGCAGCGGGGGGACAAACACCACCAGTAGTCCGCGCAGCCGACGGGCTCGTGGCAGCAGCATCGGCAGCACAAAGCCGTAGGGCATGAACACGACGAGATTGCCGGCCAGATTGATCAGCCAAATTCGCAAAGGATACGCCGAAAAATGAGTCACATAGCTGCCGATCGTCCGCAGCGGAACAAGATTGTAACGCAGCTCGCCTGATAACGCCGTCCGGTGAAAGCCGACAAACATCATGTACAGCAAAAAAATCGTATACAGCGCTAACGCCAGCCCAAGCAGGCGAGCCGCCTTGCTGCGTCCGGTCCGCTGCATGGCCTCGCCTGTTGGTTGGGGCAAAGGTTGTCCCATCGTTGTTCTCCTTTTGTAGACCTTTCCCGTAATGGACGCCTGCCGCGAGCTTTCGGTTCAATGCCGACTCGCCTGATTGGCCAGCTTGACATGATACATGGCCAAATCGGCTTTTTTCAACAGCTCCTCAGCCGTTCGACCGTCATCAGGATACAAGCTGATGCCTACGCTGGCTTGAATCGACAGGCTCATCTCCTGCAGCAAAAGCGGCTTGCGCAGCGCCTGAGCAACGCTGTGGCCGATGGCTCTCGCCTGCTCCATCCCCGTCACGCCGGGGAACGCGAGAATAAATTCGTCGCCGCCTAGTCTCGCCGCCAAATCGTTGGCGCCCACCTGCTCCTGCAGCGCCGCGGCTACATGCTGCAGCAGCCGGTCGCCCGCTTCATGCCCATACGTATCGTTGACCTGCTTGAATTTGTCCAGATCGATGAATAGAACCGCAATCTGCGTGCCCAGCGTATCGGCCTTGCGCATCGCTTCCTGCAAAAATCCGTCCATCCCCAAGCGATTGGACAAGCCCGTCAGACTGTCGGTAAACGCATAGCTCTTGATCTGCTCTTCATATTGCTTGCGCTGCGTAATATCCCGCACGGTGACATATACGTGAGTCGGACCTTGATCGGCCTCTTCAATCATCCGCGAATTCACAAGCCCTTCCATCAGACGTCCGTCCGCCTGCACAAGCTGCAGCTCCAGATTATCGACAAACTGCTCCTTGCCCAGCTCCTGCAGCACCGTTTGCTCAAAAGCCTCGCGCGAAGTCGGCGCCAGCAGCTGCAAGAACGATCGGCCGAGCAGCTCCTCCCCGACGTATCCGGTCTGCTCCAGGAAAAACGGATTCACGTCGAGAATCCGCATTTGCGGGTCCGTCACAGCAATCATAACCGGCGTATGATTAAAATAATCGCGGTATTTCGCCTCCGAACGCCGCAGCTCCTGCGCCAGCGCCCGCCGCTCCATCGTCGATGCGAGCAGATTGAAGCAGGTACGAATGTAATCGTATCCATATGTAATCCGATGCTTTTCAATCGGACCGACCAGCGCCAGCACCCCAATCTGCCGGTCGCTCGTTTGCAGCAAATGCAGCGTAAGCACATCCTCACCGATCGTGTACGCATCGGTGATTTCCGGGGACGGGAACTGCTCGGCGAGCATCGTCCGGCCGAGCAGCGAAGCCGGCACGCGCGTGCCGAACACCTCCTTGATCGTCAGCTCCCGGCAATCGGAGCGCGACCACAGGGCAAGTACGCCGGAATGAAAATGCGTGGAGCTGAGCCACTGCAAACTTTCGTCGCGGTCGGAGGTCACGCTGATCAGGCTGTACCTGACACGTATGCCCATCTCATAGACGCTGGTGCTGATTTCCTGCATAAAGCTTTGCAGCTCTCGTTCGTTCGCCGGCACGCGCGCCTCATCGGGATCAAACGCGCAGCCGCACGAGCGGCGAATGACCGTTTCCGTGTCGACCAGCACGGCCTCTTGACCGCGAAAACGCCCCTCCAGCTTCTCGAACAGCACCTGCCCGCTCACTCTGCCCATGCGCTCGATATCCTGACGTACAGTCGTCAGCGGCGGCTGCAGCGTCACGGCAATATTGATATCGTCAAAGCCGCATACGGCAATATCCTCCGGTATACGGTATCCCGCCTGCTGCAGCACCTCGATGATTCCCAAAGCATTAAGATCGGTGGCGGCAACAATCGCGTCGTAGGGCATCTTCAGCTCCAGCAGCCTGTAGGCGCCTTCCCTTCCGCCTTCCTGAATGTTGTTGGGAATTTCCAGCACATGGGCTTCCATACCGGCATCGCCGTATTCGTGAATCGCCGCCAAATACCCTTGGTAGCGCCGCTCGATATCCAGCTGACGGTGCAGCATCCCGGCAAACGCAATACGTCGGTAGCCATGCTCCAGCAAATGCCGGGTCAACTGCTTGACGCCGTTGTAGCCGTCTGAGGTAATGAACGTTCCTTGCGGGGCATCGTGCTTGCGGCCTATGCAAACAAAAGGCTTGTTATCCGGATTCAATTCGCTGAAAAACGTATCCGTCACGCCGTCCAATATATTTATCCAGCCGTCAACCGGCTGCTTGGCAAGCAGCATACGGTATTCCGTCTTTTCGATCAGATCGGGACTGGTCTGAATCGCCAGCACCTGCGCACCGCGAGCCTGCGCCTCCAGATGAATCCCGTACATCAGATTGCCGAAATAATAACCGTCAAGATATGGAGAGATGACACCAATTTTGTATGCTTTGCGCACGTAAGCTCCCCCCGAGTTTTCCAGATGCTTCTTAATTCGCTAATCGCTGTCCGAAGTCCTCCAGATCAAAGAACGAAAGGGCAGCGAAATCCTTTCAGATTTGCTGCCCCCTCTATAAGTCCGGTGAAAAACCTGTGTCCTCCGGTCGATAGCGGTTTCCACTCGCTGTTGTAGCCGGATTTTCCGATGGAATGACCCCCTTTGGGGTGAAAATCCGTCTACAAAGGCGACCGCTGACGCTGTTCCAACTCCCTATCGACTCTCCGGCCACTTGTTCACCGGACTTCTATAGCTTGCCATATTGCGGTTACGGTTTCTTCACAAATTCAAACGACTCGAAGGTTTTGTTCAATCGCGATTCGTTCGCTTCGGTTCTGACCGCTTCGTCGATATTCAGCTCCACATTGTAGGATACGCCGTCATGGTTGAAGACGTAAACCGTGTTCTGATAAGGAATTTTACGGCTCGAATAATGAACGACGTATTTTTTCGCCTTCACGCCGAACAGCTCGACATCTGTAGCCTTGTAGGTATAATCCTTGTCGTTGTTATGACTTTTCTCTTCGAACTCATCTTCCTTCTTCACAGCGTCCTCGAAGCTCAAATCGTCGTCCGCCGTTACCGTCAGCGATCCGCCGGTAAAATAGAAAACCTTGCTCTCCGGATCCTTGTCCCCATAGCTGTAGCCGCTCGTCCACGTTTCCGGCACGTTCAGCGAATACCCATACGTCTTATTCACATATTCAATCGTACTGTCCGGGTCAAGCAGCTCGTCCATGTCCTGAATAAAGCCGAGCTCGGCGTCCACGTGGTCCTTGTCGACATTGACGGAATTCTGGAGCGCTTCGATCACTGCGTCGATCCCGTCTTTGTCTTCGTCGTCATAGCTGACGGTAATGCCGTATTTATATTTATCCTTGATGAAATAGAAAGCAACACTGGTGCTCCATTTGCTGTCACCGAACGTGTGCGATACTTCGACCATGCGCGCAGGCACGCCGTCGAGCGTCAGCTCCTTCACCTTGCCGATCTTCAAATATTTGCTTACATAGCTGTCCGTCACCGTCTTGAGATCGCGTTTGACCCAAGCGTCAAGCGTGTCGCCGGAAGAAGCCGAAGTAACCTGCACCCACACCGCTTGCGTATAGTCGTCATTGGCATACATCGACTCGGTGCCGTAGCTGTCCCGCTCCCAGCCCGCAGGCAGGTCCAGCGAAACGCCGTATTCGTCGGTATAGGTCGTATTGCCGTCCGAGAACACGGAGATATCCTTCAACGACTCATCGTCCGCGTCGAATTTCAACTGGAAGCTGTCGAGCAGGTCCAGCAAAATGTTCTGCTTCAACGAGGAGCCATAGCTCTCCTTGTCCACGTTCAGCGAGACGGTGTAGAGCTTGCCGTCCTTCTGGTAGCCGCGCGTCTGCTTGTAGCTGTCGCCCGACTTGCTGACGATCTTGGCATACGGCTGCTCGTCCTTGACATATTGGCGCTCCAGCACCATTTTACCGTCGTAATCGTTGTTGTCCGCGCCGATTTTGTTCAACAGCGCCGAAGGCGTCAGCTTGCTTTGATTGCTGGCTACGCTGATCGACAGCGTGAATTCGCCCTTGGCGTCAATGAAGCTGGCCGTGTCGCCGTCCGCTGACTGCGACGCTTTGACCAGACCGGACGGATATTTCATCGACCAGCCGAAGTGGCTGTCGCCGATGTGCGTTTTGCCGCGGTCCGCGTCCAGACTGGAGCCATCGTCGGTCGAGACCAGATCGGCGTCCTTACTCTCCGCTTCACCCAGCGTAATTTGCGTCGTAACGGTCGCGCCGTTCGATTTCAGCGTCAGACCGACCGTCTCGCCCGGCAAATATTTCTTCATCGCTTCGTTATAATCGACCAGCGTCCGCGTGCTGCTGCTGCCGAGCATCTCCAGCGTATCGCCCTGCTTGATGCCCGCTTTGGCCGCAGGAGAATCCGGCTCGACGTAAGCTACCTGCAGGCCTTCCGTGCTTGGCAGCCCCACAACCGCTTCCCAGCTTTCCTCCAGCTCCAGTCCGAGGTAGGGACGTTTCACCTTGCCGTACAGCTCAAAATGACGCAGTACATATTTCACTGTATCGATCGGAATCGCGAACCCGAGATTTTCCACGCCAAAATCGGCATACTTCATCGTGTTGATCCCGATGACCTCACCCTTCATATTCACCAGCGCTCCGCCGCTGTTGCCGGGATTGATCGCGGCATCGGTTTGAATCAGCTGGTACTGGGAGTTAACAGCCCGTTCCAGACCGCTGACAATTCCCGTGGTGACGGAGTTGCGCAGCGCAAATGAAATCGGCGTGCCAATCGCCGCTACCGTCTCGCCGACCTTGATATCGCCGGATTCGGCCAGCTTGGCCGTCTGCAGGCCAGTGGCTTCGATTTTGACCAGCGCCAGATCGCTCTCCTCATCGATGTTCGTCGTCCGGCCGCTGTAAGACTTGCCGTCCGACGTCACAACCACAATATTCTTCATGTCCTTGACGACGTGTGCATTCGTAATGATAACGCCATTGGACTGATATACGACGCCCGTTCCGTGCGCCAGATTGTATCGGTTTTTCTCCCAATTCTTGTTCTCGCTGGATGTCGGCTTGCCGATAATCGCCACGACGGACGGAGTAGTCCGGGACACAACGTCCGGAACGCTGGAAGCGGCATCCGCTGCATAAGCCGATACGCCCCCTACCCAGCTGGCTAACAGCATCGCTGCAATCAGGGAAAGGAACATTCTGCTCAAGCTGTTCGGTTTGGTTTGTCTAGTGATCATCTTCGTCTTCCTCTCTTCTACCTACCTATGAAAGCCTATTGAAAAAATAACGATAGCTTGAATCTAGCATATCTTCTCCGGGGAAACAACGAAATCTTTTCCACATATTGCCTATTGGAATATATTGGATAGCGCTCGAAAAAAGCTTCCCGCTCGGCTGCCACTACCCCGCAGGCTCAAGCGGAATCGCCGCATGGAGCCGAATGCCCGCGCCGTTGGCGTCCGCTTGAATCCGGCCCTTATACTTTGCTGCAATTTCGCTGGCTACGGCTATGTCCGCGCCAACGGACCGTTGCGTGACGCTGCTGGAGGAAGCGGTACCAGGCGCGTCCTTTCCGCCGTCAGGGCTCGTCACGGCAACATGCAGCAGCTGCTGCTCCAGCCAGCAGCGCAGCTCGACGTACCGCTGCTCGGGACGCACTCTCGCTGCTTCTCCGAAGGCCGTATCGACCAGACTGCCGATCAGCCGCACCAGATCGACCGACTTGGCTCCCGGCGGAAACGCAGGCAGCTCCTCAAAATGATGGACAAACCGGATGTTCTCGTTCTCCGCGCGCATCACCTTGCTTTGCACCAGCGCCGCAACCGCCGGTTCACCGATCTGGATGAGATCGCCGATGCTTCTCACATCGCCGATCATCTCCTCCGTATAGTTCTTCAGCTCGTTGATTTGCCCCAGCTCAACAAGCGCATGAATCGTGCTGACATGATTAATGAAATCGTGCCGTTGGCCGCGAATGCTGCGAAACAGCGTATTCAGCTCGTCAACGTAGGTCGCTTGCGTATCGCTGACCGCTTTGTCCTGCGACTTGGCAAACGAATAATTCAGAACGAACATGACCGCAATGCAAAAGCACGTCGCCACAATGATAATCAACAGCAGCTGCAGCATCGTCTCGTCCAGCTCGCTTTGAATCTGCCCGTAATCAGTCGTAATGGCAATAACATAGGTGTCGATGCCAAAGCCGATGTCGTTCAGCTCGTCCGCCTTGACCGGCAGAAACGTCTTGAAGACGTGCTTGCCGTTTAATAAAGCGTCATAGCTGACCGGCTTGCGGGTACGCAGCACCTCATCCACAATCCCCTCGTCCATCGTCCGGTTCGCGTAATCATACGAGCCGAAAAACACGGGCAAAATCTGACGCGGCCAGTAGGACGGCATGTATTGACTCAGGGTTGCGTCCCGCGAGTTGCCGAAGGTGGAGGGATTAATGCCGCTGATTTCGAGAATCGTCGGATTCGTTGTCCGAATCCCGGAAATAATCGCATTAATGCCAAGCTGCTTCTGGTAATCCAGAAATACGGCGTCGTTAATATACGGGCCAGTGATATAATTCGTGCTGCCGTCATAGAAATATCCGTGCTTCTCCATAGCTCCGCCAGGATCCCAGCCCTCGTAAGGTGGCGACCAGAAATGCTCTAGCCGCTGCCCCCAATTGAAGGAAACGATATCCCTCAACTGCAGCAGCTCATGCAGCGCCTTCTCCACGATCCCCTGGTCCTTCATCTTCATGCCGATCTGCCCGGGCGTCGACGACTTGTCCACCGCCAGCTCTCCGCGGTCGCTAGGCATGAGTACAATCCCGTTGATTTGCAGCTTGTCCGCCAGCGCTTCCAACTGAGTGTTGCTGATCCGGCGAATATCCGGACCCAGCTCGGCCTGGGCAGCCACGCTATCCGAGCGCAGCCGCTCGCCCACCAGCCGCTCGACGAACTGCTCGCCCTGAATGGTCCGCAGGAGCGACGCGTGAACCTGCAGCGCCTCCGTGGCCATCGTATCCATCATTTTTTTCTCCAGCGTATGCTTGCTGACCCAGTAATAAAAAACATTATTCACGACCAGCAACGCGATCAAAGCCAGAATTAAAACGACCGATATACGCTTGTACTTCCCCACCGTGCCTGCCCTCCCCGCCAAGCGCTCCGCTTTCCGAATGTATGATAAGACTTACAATATCCTTTATTCTATCATGTTTTCTACAAAAACCCTATAAGGAATTCTGACTTCCGGCGAAAAAAAAGAGCCGCTGCCGGCTCCCTCATCATTATTGGCCGCCGCGCGCCCCAGCGCGCCATTCAGCTCGCCTTGTGCACCGATGCTTGCAGCGGAATCGCCACCTGAAACTTGACGCCCTCTGCGCTTTCCACATGGATGCGGCCCTTGTATTTATGCAAAATGTCCTTGGTGATCGATAGCCCCAGACCGGAATGGTCGCTCCTGCTCTTGGAGGAGTAGCCGGGCTCAAAAATCCGTCCGATCTGCTCCTCGCTCAAATAGCCGGGATTGCTTACCGTAATCCGCAGCATCCGGTCCTCGATCCAGCCCCGCAGCTCAACACGCCGCTCTTCCTGCGGCAGCTTGATCACTTCGTCAAAGGCATTGTCGACCAGATTGCCGATGATCCGCACCACGTCGACCGACTTGACCCCCGAAGGGAATCGCGACAAGTCGTGAAATTCATGAGTGAACCGGATATTCTGGCTTTCCGCCAGCACGATCTTCGTCTGCACCAGCGCCGCAACCGCCGGCTGACCGATCTCGATAATATCTTCAATCTTCTTGACGTCGCCGATCATTTCCTCGGTATAGCGCTTCAGCTCACGAATGTCTCCCAGCTCCAAGAGCGCATGAATCGTACTGACATGATTGAGAAAATCGTGCCGCTGACCGCGAATGCTGCGGAACAGATTGTTCATTTCCTCAATATACGTCGCCTGCGTGGCGCTGACGGCCTGGTCCTTTGATTTGGTAAACAAATAATTCAGCAGCACCATGATCCCGACGCAAAAAATCGTAACCAGCAAAATCAGCAGCGACAGCTGGAGCAGCGTATGGTTCAATTCGCTTTGAATAAATTCATAGTCCGACGTAATACCGATGACATAATAATTGATCGTTTGCAGCGTTCTGGCGGCGTCCGCGTTCTCGACCGTGCCCAGCTCGTCCAGATTGCTTTCGGTAAATACCGGAATAAACGTCTTGAACACGTGCTTGCCGTTCACGATGGCATCGTAGCTGGAAGGCTTCTTCGTGTCGAGCGCCTTGCGGATGTGCTGCCGGTCGGGATCGACGTTGACATAATCGTAGGAGCCGAAAAAAATCGGAATATAATAGCGCGGCGTCCACGTCTGTCCCCGCTCGTTGGTCACTTCCATTTGCGCTTGGCCAAAGGTAGTTGCATTGATCCCGCTGATTTCCAGAATCGTCGGATTGGTCCGCTTCGTGTCCTGAATAATCGCTTGAATGCCAACCTCCTTATCGTAGTCGCGGAACGTTTGATCGTTGATAAATGGATTAATCAGATAGTTGGTCGAACCGTCGTAGTAATAGCCGTATTTATTGACTTCCTTGACATTCGTATCGGAGACGGAATAAGGCCCGCTCCAAAAATTCGGCAGGCTTTGCCCCCACTGGAGCTTGCTGACGTTATTGCTGGCGAACAGCTCCTGGAACGCCTGATACCACAGGCCCCAGGACTTCGTGCTGAGACCGATTTCATCCCGATAAGACGATTTATATAACGTGATGTTGTCATCTGTTTTTTTCAATAACGTAATCGCCTTCAGATTCAGCTTCGCCGCCAGCTCATCCAGCTGCTCATTGCTGACCTGCTCGACGTCGGGATCCAGATGGGCCTGAATCGCAATGCCGTCCGAACGCAGACGTTCCCCAACCAGACGCTCGACAAAACGCTCGCCCTCCTTGGTCCGCAGCAGCGACACATGGATCTGCCGGGCTTCCGTTACCATGTTGTCGACGACCTTTTCCTCCAGCGTTTCCTTGCTGATCATATAATAAAACGTATTGTTGACGATCAACAGCGCTACAAGCGCTGATACCAGTATGATAGAAATTTTTTTGAAGTTATTGATGATCGCACCCTCCTTGCAGCCTCGTTCATTTGCAGGCCCGGTGCTTCTATTCTATCACGTTTCAGCGCGAAAACTACATGATTATAGAGCTTGAATAAGTTATAGGCCTTCACAAAAAAGTCCTTTAAAGCAGCCTGTAACGTGGTAGCGTCGCAGGCCGCTTTAAAGGAAATTACACCGACCACTGTTTAGTTAATTTGCA
Organism: Paenibacillus athensensis; assembly: GCF_004514475.2. Taxonomy (GTDB): domain Bacteria; phylum Bacillota; class Bacilli; order Paenibacillales; family NBRC-103111; genus Paenibacillus_AL; species Paenibacillus_AL athensensis. Next base: position 153,292 of record NZ_MYFO02000007.1, read on the forward strand.
CTGGCGTTACACGCATGGTTTTGGAGCCGTCTCCCAATTGGCCGCTGTCGTTTGCTCCCCACGACCATAAGGTTCCGTCGCTCTTACTGGCGACATTGAAACTGCCGCCTGCGCTAAAATCAACAATAGAAGAAATCGTCGATACTTGGACCGGAGCATATTTAATATTGTAATATCCGCTAGTCCCGTTTCCGACCTGACCGGATGCTCCATAGCCCCAAGCCCAAACAGTTCCGTCGTTTTTTAACGCTAACGTATGAAGCGCACCCGATTCAATTTTGGAAATACCCGTGAGAGTAGCTTGAACTGGCAATACGCTAGAGCTTACGCCTGTGCCGTTCCCTAATTGACCATACGTATTCTGCCCCCACGTCCAAACTGTACTGTCATTTTTCAAAGCAACACTGTGGTAACTTCCTGCAGTGATGCTTACAATGCCGCTTAGACCTGTAACTGTAACCGGGGTGCTGCTACTACTTGTGCTTCCTCTGCCTAACTGACCGTACGATCCGTCGCCCCAGACTTTGACGGTACCGTCGTTCATAACGGCCAGACTGTGAAGACTTCCGGCAGCTATTTTAGCAACCCCTGATAATGTTGTGATCTGCGTAGGCACCACACGATAGCCGCTGCTTGCACCTATGCCCAACTGACCATTACTGTTGCTACCCCAAGACCATAGGGTTCCGTCGCTCTTTAGCGCTAGATTGTGGGATCCTGATGCAGCAATCGCGATGACATTGGTTAAGCCCGAAACCATCACAGGCGTTTTGCGGTTCGTTGTCGTCCCGTCTCCCAAGTTTCCCGTGGTATTATAGCCCCATGACCAAACTGTTCCATCGTTTTTTAGCGCGATGCTGTGATAGTTGCCTGCGGAAATCGCCACGATTGAGGTTAAATTCGGGATTTGTGCGGGCCTTGTTTTAGCAGTGGTCGTGCCATCCCCCAGCTGTCCGTAGAGGTTGTCTCCCCAAGACCAAACGGTTCCATCGGCTTTTAATTGAAGGGTATGCGCATCGCCCCCCGACAGCATCGGACCGCCAGTTAGCGCAAGCGTAATTTTGAACCATGCCGCCGTTGACCATGCCGACCACGTACTGCCATCGTTGACTCTGACTCTTACCTGAAGATTCTGGCTGGCCGGCAGATCCCCAGCTGCCGTCCAATTGCCCGTCCCTGCAGTAGTGTTTTGATTTACAGTAGTGTCTACAAGTACAGTGGTTCCGGCTTCGTTAAGAATCTGAATTTGGGAGGCCGAAAACACGGTGCCCACATCGTCTGTCTGCGACCATGAAACGGTCGGCTTGGCCACAGAAACACTAGTTGGCGCAGCTTGTGAGCCACTCGGTGAAATCAAGGATACTGCTGGTGCTACATTCGCTTTAACCATGACCGGAGAAAATACATTTGCTACAGTTCCGTTGCCCACCTGCCCATTGGCATTGTAACCCCAGGCGTACAAATTCCCTGCACCAGATAAGGCTAAGCTGTGACTGCCGCCACCGGAAATGCTTCTGATGTTGGACAAGCCGGATACAGGCACTGGCGTATATCTATGGGAAGTCGTGCCATCGCCAAGCGAGCCAAGGCTATTATTTCCCCATACCCACACTGTACCATCATTTTTCAAAGCTAGACTATAATTGCCTCCGGCCGCAACAAGAGCTATGTTAGCAAGAGACGTGACCTGAATCGGAACGCGGCTGTCTACGCTGGAGTTATTGCCAAGTTGTCCGAAGTTGTTAGAGCCCCATGCCCAAACGGTTCCATCGGTCTTCAGAGCTAAGCTATGAGAACCAGAAGGAGCGGCAGCGATTGCTTTAATTTGCGAGATTCCGGAAATTTGGACAGGAACGCGACTGCTCGAATTATTGCCGTTCCCCAGTTGCCCTTGCGTTCCTTCTCCCCACCCCCAGACGGTTCCATCCCCTTTGAGAGCCAAACTATGGCTTCCACCCGCCGCAATGCGAACGATTCCACTGAGATTGGACACCTGTATAGCCCGAGGGAACATCCCTCCCGGATCATTGCCACTGCCTATTTGTCCAGCGTTATTATAACCCCACGCCCAAACCGTACCATCGCTCTTAAGAGCCAGTGTATGGTAGCTTCCGGAAGAAATGCTGATTACATTAGTCAAATTATTATTGCTGATATCCTTAACCTGCACAGGTACGGATCTATTGGCATAGGTTCCGTCTCCCAGTTCGCCTGAAGCATTATAACCCCATGCCCAAACTGTACCGTCATTCTTAACGGCAACGCTAAATCCTCCTCCAGCCGACACAGCCGCGATAGCGCTTAGTCCCGTAATAGGAACAGCGGTAGTCTGTGTTGGAACGGCTGCGGTTCCTAATTGCCCGAACGAATTATCTCCCCAGCCCCATACGGTGCCATCAGCTCGCAGTTGCAGGCTGTGTGAACTTCCGCCCACTACCGGGAAATCATTGATGATAGCAGGCTTGATGGTCATCCATCCGGGGCTTGACCACTCGGACCAGTCCAGTCCGTCCGATACCCTGACCATCACCTTCAGCTTAACGGATTGAGGGAGCACCGAAGATGGTCTCCAGCTCTTGGTAGTGCCTGTAAAATTGCCATTGATTGCGCCTGTGTCCAAAACCATCGTGTTCGTTTCATTCCATACCTGAACCTGATACGCAGTAAAGACCGTTTGCTCGTCATCGAGCTGATTCCACAACACTACAGGGAACAGATCGGTAAACATGGTTGGCGCCGCTGCAGAGCCTTTTGGTGTTTCAAGCGAAACTTCCGGCTTGCGATTGGTGATGTTCAGCCAGCCGCTGCTCGACCATGCCGACCAACCGGTTTGATTTTGCACGCGAACGCGAACTTGCATCACTGGATTTTGCGCAGGAATCGCACTCAGCGTCCATGAACCGCTGCCAGCGCTCGTATCCTGAGCCATTATCCCGGAATCAAGCAGCAGATCCCCAGTTTCGTTGAATACCTGTACCTGGAAGGCTGTAAACACCGTACCGCCATTTACAGCCGTCTGACTCCAATTAATGACCGGAACACCTGTGAAAGCAGCCGGGCTTTGACGATCCGCCGATAATCCATTCAACGAAACCTGCGGCGGTAAAAACAAGGTCAACCGCACCGGCTCGCTGCTGTTTATGGCAGTATCGTTACCCAATTGTCCGTAATCGTTCATGCCCCAAGACCAGACACTTCCATCGGATTTCAGTGCAGTGACCCTATCTCTGCTGGCAGAGAGGTTCACAATGTTAGTGACACCGATACGTTGAATAGGAACTGTTACCATAGTACCGGAGGAACAAGCTGTTGGCGCACAATAGCTTGTGATGACACCCCACTCCCATACGGTTCCGTCAGAACGGAGTGCTGCATGGCGATTGCCGTCAGTCGCAACAAGATCGACATGGTCGAGGCCTTGAACAAGAACAGGATTTTCGGTGAATCCGTAAATATCCTGAACCCGCTGATCAAGAATCCAAACCGTTCCATCCCGTTTTAAAGCCACAATTTTGCTGCCGCTTGCGCTGATTTGCCGCACTTGATCGATCGGGAGCTTCATGATGTTCGTATCTGCCAGTGCCTTGTTCCCCCATACCGTTCCATCGGTTTTCAGGAAAAGGCCATATTCGTCTGTCATGCTGATCGCAACGTTATTCGAACCTGCGCTTGAGAACACTTGTGGCATAAGCGTATTGCTTCCCGGCACATAGCGTCCCCATATGCGGATTGTCCCGTCTTGCAGCAAGGCCAAGCTGAAGTTTTTCCCTGCGGACACGGCAGCTACGTCGTGCAGAGCAGAAATTTGAACAGGAGCGCTGCGGTTAATTGTCGTTCCATCTCCTAGTTGTCCTTGCCCATTCTGCCCCCAAGCCCATACGGTCCCGTCAGTTTTCAGAGCCAGACTATAGCCGTCGCCTGCCGCGACTTGAATCACGGAAGCCAGACCAGGTACAGTAACTGCAACTTTTTTCATCGAGCCTGTCGTACCGTCGCCAATTTGCCCGTAAGCGTTGCTTCCCCAAGCTTGGACGGAGCCCGTCGAGTCGACAAACAAGGTATGGTCTGTTCCCGCTGCGACTTTCCCCAAACCTGTTCCGGTGATTTTCAGCCACTTGACTTCAGACCATGAAGATACGATCAAACCGTCAGATACCCTGACCCTTGCTTGAAGCTTGTGATTAAGCGGCAGCGTTGACGTATTAAGCATAATCTGCCGGCTTGCCGAATCAGAGCCTTCGAACTGCTGCCCGCTATCATAGAGCAGATTTCCCAAGTCATCACGAATCTCAACCTGGTAGGTAGAGAAAGTTGTCTTATAATCGTCCAATTGCTTCCACGACAATCTCGCAGAAGGAACTTGCATCAATTCTGGAGCTGCTTCGTTATTGGTCTGACCATCCAGTTCCACGCGCGCTGCCGCATTGCTTTTGAGCTGCACCGGAATGCTGCTGGCTTGGCCAACGCCATCTCCAAGCTGGCCTTTATCATTCCATCCCCACGACTGTACGGTCGAGTTCTCAGTAACAACGGCAACAAAATTATTGCCACCAGCTACTGCACTGCCCTGAATGCCTGGTTTTTGTAAAGGCAAGCTGCCATCTACGTAGTAGAGTACCCCATCAACGATTTCAGAAAGCGTGACGCCAAACTCCCAAACGGTTCCATCGCTTTTCAAAGCAATGCTCTTTCTGTTGGCAGCCGTCATGCTTGTTATTTGAGAAAGGCCGATAACCGGACCTGGGGTAGCAGACGGCGTATACGATGCCGTTCCGTTGCCCAATTGTCCTACTTCATTGGCACCCCAAGCCCATACAGTCCCATCGTCTTTCAGAGCCAGCCTATGCGAAGAGCTAGAATCTACAAGAACCACATGATCGATCGGCGCCTGTTCCACACCATTATTCCAGAACCATACGTTTCCGTCACTTTTTACTACATAGGCGGTCAAGCTAGACGAAACACCCACGTTGTCTTGCCCAAAGTGAGTAAGCTTAATTGGAGTCAAGGAGCCCAAGCCATTATCATAGTAACTATGCGATTTGCCGCCCCATGCCCAGACGCTTCCGTCCGTTGCCAAAGCAAGGCTGTATGTACCTCCAGCGGAAATAGCTACTGCAGACGGCAGGCCGACCACTTGCATCGGAACCGCCCGATCCGTTGTCGTTCCATCCCCTAATGCTCCCTCCGAATTGCCACCCCACGCCCAGACAGTGCCATCGCCCTGAAGTGCCAGACTGTGGCTCTCTCCTGCGGCAACAGCTACGATATTCGATAAATTAGAAACCTGAGTGGCCGTAGACTGGATGCCGTTAACCAATCCATTACCAAGTTGCCCCTTTGTATTGAGCCCCCAGGCCCATACACTGCCATCAGCCTTCACCTGCAGCGTATGATTGCTGCCCGAAACCAGCGGGTTGTTCGTCAGAATCGAAACCCGCCTGCTCGTTGAAGATAAGTTGCCTGCTTCATCTCTGGCTCTTACTTCTATCACATGATACACATTGGGTTTCAGATGTATAGCTTTAAACGTAAGGGTACTCGTGCTTCCGGACATCTGCTCGTCTACAAAAATGTCGTATGCAACGGAGGACAAATTGTCCTCGGATGCATTCCAAGATACCGTCACACTTGTTGCATCCTTGGCGATCATCTTCAACCTTTGCGGAACAGACGGCGGGGTTTTATCAATTTTGAGAAGAGCCTCTGCCGTGCTGCTTATATTCCCCGCATAATCGATCGTTCTGGCGTAAATGTGATGAATTCCTTCCTGATCGACAGTTACCGCGCTGGTATAATCAGTCCATTCGCCGCCCTCATCGAGCTTATATTGACTCAACCTGATTCCGCTTAGTGTCTCCGCCCCAGGTGTAACGGTAAACGAGCCTGATTGAGTCCAGGAAATCGGGTCTGGATGAATAACCGGGTGCTCCGGCGGCGTTTTGTCAATTTTCAGCTCAATGGAAACCTCTTGACCGATATGGCCTACAAGGTCTACCGTCCTCGAATATAGCGTCGTAATGCCTTCTTCGCGCCACGGAACCGGCGAGCTATAATCTTGCCATTCCCCGTTCGCACCTATTTTATATTGCGATTTGGCGACCCCGCTCATAGCGTCGATGCCATCCAGTACAGAGAAGACAATCTGCGAATTGCTCCAATCGTAGGTGCTCAGCGTGACAGACGGTTGCGCAGGGGCTTCCGTATCGACCCTCAAACTCAATGTTTGCTCGGTCTCCAAGTGACCGAAATTATCCTGAGAGAAGTAGCTGACAACGTGATTTCCTTGCGTTTGAATCGTAAACGGTGCCGCATAAACCGTCAAAGGACCATCATCGATCTGGTAAAAAGTTTTCAGAACGCCGCTTTGCGTATCGTTGGCCGATAAAGCAATCGGTGTGCTCTCTCCGATCCACGAATTAGTCGGTAAGGAAGCCACTGTAACAGGCGCTTCGTTATCGTTAATAGAGTCCGCGAACGGCATAGTGGCCGACGGATGCAGCACTTGGATCGTTCCATTGCCCTCGTAATCATAATTCAGATTTAACATGTGATTATCCGGATTGTCGGGATTAAAGTCGAACTCTAATTTCGTCCCGTCTTTGACACCGATATCATAGAGAAGATTAGTGGTCTGCGGGGTTTCTCCCTCGTATCGGTCAAAATCGATGTCCATCGTTCCCATGTCGTATCCTTCAACCTTAAAATGGACGTTCAGCCCTGACGGCACCACCACCACCTTGGTTTGTCCCAGAACTTTATAAGTGAGCCCTGGAATATCATTGAGGAAAAAGCCCCCGGCGACGAATCCCGCAAAATGATTCTCATCGTCGTATACGGACACGGTGACAGGACAATTAAAAGTAACTACTTGACTCCTCTTACTTAGGAACTGCCAGTTTCCTAGATTAGTGAAGTTAGGATCTTCCGCTGGTCGATTATTGTAGATGATCTGCGTATAATCACTATAAAGGGAACTGCCCGCCCAATGTTTATTGTATAAAATATCCATATGATAATACTTGTTGGCATAATAGGTTTGTCTGGTATTTGAATCAAGATCAGCCGCTGCCGACCTGTATGGAACCACGCTATCTCCGTAACCCATTTGGTATTTATAGTGGTCCTCGACCGAAAGCAGTGGCGTCAGAGGAGTCGGGACTTGTAACGACGTTTTTGTTGTTTTAATCATTTTAATAAAATCAGTTGGACTATCCGCATCATAACCAACGAACCGATATTGGCTAATCGCAGGATTGATGTTTTGCCCCTCAATCTGATTTCTAAAAGCCTGAGCCTTGCTGTACAAAACTGCGTTAAAATTATCATGGATGTACGACATTGTGCTTGGATAAGAATTAGCTACAATCTCAGAAACGCCTTTCGTAGATATTTTCGTATAATCGAGGTAAGTATTCCCAAACTCAGGGACATCGGAATACGCATAAATGTATTTCGACGTCGGCAACAGTTCATAGATGGATGTCATATTATGCATAAACTTGCTCAAGAAATACTGGTTTACAAAAGGAACCAGCACCTCAGGGACGCCTGAGGACTTTAATGTTCCCAAATCGTCCCCTTCCTCCAATCCTTTAATGGACAGAAGGCTGCCTAACGAAGGAGGAGCTACACTCAATAATGACTCCACATGCAGTGAAGGATCATTGTAATGATCGATCAAATATTTACGGGTAGGCAATGCTCCTAAACTGTGCGTTAGGATCGAAATTGGTTCCCCATGTGAATATTTATCGCTCATAGCTTCTTTGACAGCTTGGTCGATACTGGATTGAACGACGGTTCCCCCTAAATCCAGACGCCAATCGTATGGGGCCTCAACTACATCAATACCGTTACCTTTTAAATAATCGATAAAATCCCCTTGTGTGGTATCGCCCGCAAAGTCACGCACGATTTTCGTCGCTTTGATGTTCAACAACGATGTCCCGTCGGACTTTAATGTTAAGCTTGCTGCCGCTTGAGACAACGCTGTAGTAATTAACAGCGATTTTAACGTTAAATATTCCTGAGCAGGGTAATAAGCATGATCTTGAATATCTTTAAATTTCAAACTATCAAAATCCACCGGAGGCCATACTTTAGCGTTGCCTAAATAGAGTTCCGACGACATCAAGCCCGGTACAAACACAACAGTCGGTCTGGCGATATAGAAATAAATCACTGATTCGGCGGTTGCTTCAACTGAATTATTGCCGTTATAATCTTCCGCTGTAATGGTGGCTTCGTACCATCCCTTCGAGTACCCTCTGTACAGCATGGAAGTTTTGCTTCCATCCAGTTGAAAAACCTCCGGATGCGCGTAATCGTAATTGTCCTGACTGTCCTGGCGGTAGACCTTAATCGTAATTTTCGAGATCCCTGACTTGTCGGCGGCCGTGAACATAAGTGGAATATCGCGATTGACAATTTTGGCCACGGAGGTATCGTAAGTCAAAGTCGTCGTCGGAGCCGTTTTCTCCTGACTGACCCAATAGGATATGCCCGGCACGTAGCTCGATGCGTTTTCGTTCTGGTCGTAGGCGACGATGACAATACGGTAATAGCCGTATTGCTGCGGAGTCCACGTTACATTTTTGCTGAAGCTGCTGGAGCTATTGGTCGCGCTGGCAAACCAGATGTTGTCTCCCCAGGATCCGTTCGATTGCTGACGTTGATAGTAGTATTCAACCCTTTTTACAGTCCCTTTGTCAGCAGCTTGGATATGAATGACGGCATCTTTATATTGCTCGAGTACACTGCCGTAGCTGATAGAAAAACTGGTCTGGTCAATCACCGGAGCTGTAGTATCCTTGTTCACATATATAGCCATGCTGCGCTCGGATACATGGTTGCTTTCATCATAGGCTTTGACGATAAACGTATAATAGCCCATGCCCAAATCGGCCTTAAACGGCGAAAAGCTTACCGATTGCTGCGCAGTGCCTGTATTCGTTACCGTCTGCAGCAACACCGGCTGCTGCATCGAATCGTACTTGTAGCTCAAGCTCATGCTCTTTACTTGGTTCAAGTCATGAGCGTTGGCGCTGATCGTTAATTTATCGTATTCTTGAGGGCTATTCCCCGTATCGACCGTATAAGTCAAGGGATCGATGTCCGGCCCGGCGTCCTCGACCACTTGAACGGGGCCTACGGTAATGGGTGCCGATACATTTCCCGACGTATCGGTTGCTTTGACCGTAAAGGAATACCACCCGCTGCTGGCAGGGACCCAAGCAAACGGATTCGTTCCCGTTACTCGGACTGAACTAGCATTTTGCAAATTGCTACTTTGACTGCCGTATTTAATTTGAATGTCCACCGAGCTAACCCCGAGGTTGTCAGTAGCCCGCGGAAGCAAGTTATACGAGTTGCCTACAAAATATGGACCGGTGGACAATTGCGGATTGACTGCCGGAGGGATCGTATCCGGTGCCTGAGGCGCATCGACTTTCACATACCAATAGATGGAAGAGGCCTCCGCACACCCATAATTGCCCCCGGCATTTATGAAGCAAGGAGCCAGCTTCACTTTGTAAGTCCCTGGAGCAGTAGTTGCATCCGTGATCCACGAAGCTTGAATGGTTGAGCCTTGCGGGATGGTCGCCGCTCCATTGGAGGGAGTTATGTGTTCTCCGGCAATTTTCATATTGTTGGCATCAAAAATACCGGTATAGTAATCAACAATCGCATCTTCCGTTACAACGGAAAAGGTCTGGTATTGACCCTGCGTAAGCACGTAAGGATAGGCAGCATCGATTCCACCTGCAGGAATGCGATTCGTATAGGATAACTTGGCAAAAAAATCGCCGTATACAGCGCCGCTAACGGTTCCATCCACATCGATAGAGACCTGTCGACCGTACTGTTCTTTACTCGCTGCCAGCGGATTAATAACGCCGTAGCCAAAATCCTTCTTTTCCCCCAGGCTTTCGGCAGAGTTCAGTAAAGACAATCTGACCTGCTGTGCCGTCCATTCCAGGTGACTAGACCAAACATCCGCTGCTGAAGCTACAGCAAACGCCGTTGCGAACGAGGTGCCTGAAACACTGCGATAGGCTCCATTCAATGATGTCGTATAAATATTTTGTCCCGGTGCTACAAGCTCCAGTTTGTCGCCGAAATTTGAAAATGAGGAGCGGGTTAAATTTTCATCCAGTGCCCCCACCGCTACTGCCGTCGGATACTGCGCAGGAAAATCAATGCGTTCCGCTCCGTCGTTACCCGCAGCGGCAAAGACCAAAATCCCCGCGTTTTGAGCTTCTTTAAGCGCATTTTGCAGAGCCTCACTATTTATTTGGCCCCCAAAGCTCATATTGATAATTTGCATATGGTTATCGATCGCCCAGTCAATGGCGGCAATAATGTCGCTGTACGAACCGTTGCCCTGAGAATCAAAAACTTTGATCGCATACAGCTCTGCGTCAGGGGCTAGTCCTTTGATGCCAAAGCCATTGAGTTGTCCATTGATAATCCCGGCAATCTGGGTACCATGTCCTTGATCATCCTCATAGCTGCTGCCGAGAAAAGACGTACCGCCGGCAATATGCAAATCAGGGTGATTTGAGGAAACTCCGGAATCGATCAAGGCGATCTTGATCCCGCTGCCCGTTATTCCGGCCGCACGGAGCTGTTCTCCCTGCAGGGCTTCATAGGCCAGCGAAGCAGGCTCTGCATAAGCATCAGGTATGTCCAGAAGCTTGGCCTTTTGGTCAAGTTCTACGCTTTTAATACCAGGGTAACTTTGCAATTCCCGCAATTCGGTGGGAGTTAGCTCGGCAACCTGTGTGGGCAGATTCCTGAATTCCTTTTTGATTTTATACATTTTCTTTTTATTTTTACCTATAAACCGCGTTTTGGTGTTTTGCTTGTCTGCCAAGGTGGTAAAACTGATAATATACTTGGCTTTCGCTTCTTCTACAACGTTGGTTCCATAGGTTGCATCTACAACGGTATTGTAGACATTGTCAGCAACGGAGGCTGCAGATTCGAAGGGAATCTGACTTTGCGCTTGTCCTGACGGCCCTTGGAGCACTTGCTCCTTAATATCCTCTATATTTGTGCCCGCTGACCCATTGTCCGGAAGCGGCGCTTCAGGCGCTGAGGAGGCTTCGGAGGCATTCAATGTCGGAGCATCGGCATATAAGCTTTCTCCCAAAACGGAATAAAAGCTGTTGCCTACTAATAGTAACGATAGAAAGAGCATTGTTAGCCTTCTAATGAGCATGTGTCTTCCGCCTTCCAACCTTCCTAAATTTTGTCTAGATACTTTCTTCAACACTGGATTTTTCTGTACTGGTCAATTCCCCCTCAGCAGCTTATTTTTTAAGGAATTTATGATACTTTCTCACAAAAGGATAATTCCTCCAGCCTAATTATACTGATTAAATATGGAAAAAAAACGAAATATCGGTGCATCATGACGCAATTTTTTTTGCGTCTTTGGGCGAATTTCGGTACAAACACGCAATAATTACGCAAGATTACTTTATAAATTTCTCCAAGTCAGTGGGAGACATAATTCCATGATAATCATCAGATGAAATTGTGATGGTCTCAGGTATTGATTTTCCTTTTTCATAGAAATTAATCCGCATCCCCCCCCAAGAATAATCTATTGATTCCAAATATTTCAATGCATTATAGAAATTTTGGATACTTGTTTTCAGTGAATTAGGTTTAATATCGCAAAATATAGTGATGTTTGGATAAAAACGCGAGTGATTGTCTTTTATAAAATCACTATACAGTGTAAACTTTCCTGATACGTCGGTTCGGTAACTTTTCGAGTCGTCTGATATGCTCAGATTAATAAATGAATTAGGTAGATACATTTTGATTTTTCGTTCATAATCATCTTTAGCATCTGATTCAAAAACATCAACCCATAATTGATATAACGATAAATCTAAAGCGGAAATAGAAAATACATCATTAGTCGAAGCTACAATTAGGTGAGATTTGATTGTTTTTTTTCGTTTGGGTGACACATATACATGAATTATATTCGGTTCTGTTTGGCTTCTTTTTCCTATCATTGGATGCACATCTTCATCAGCCCGCATGTAGTCAATTTGGAAATCTTCACTCATATTTCTTTTGAGTACCTCATCTACCGCTTGTTGTATCTTCAATTGCGTTTCTGCTGCTATCGGATGCTCCGGTCCACATCCAGTCAAAAATATCAGGGTCATTAGTACGACTAACTTTTTCAACAAGACACCACCTATCATCTTCTTTACGAATTTAGAAATTGTTCATATAAGTAAGTGAGATTATCGGATTCATTCGTGCTAGTATCATAATGTGAATATAGGGAGCTTTATCGCTATGTTTTTAATTACTTAATGAGCGTGCCAAAAGATGCACCCTGGAGTTGTCAAAAGAAGTGCAGTTTGAAACACACTCTCGTTACCAGTCTGCTCGTGAATTCTTTCGCGATAAATAGTTGGGACCCACGATCTCTTCGTTAAACAATCCAGTAACGCGGAAGGGCTTCGGTGATATTCGATGCCACCTTTTCTGGGAGCTAAGACGCTGAAGTCTCTGTGGATCAGGTTTTCGCTCTTTTGAGCTGTGGTATCCTCGGCGTGCAAGTGGTTACCTTCAGCTAGTGTTGCTTGACAGGCGTAAACTTGCTGAGAAGATAGCGGGGCACTCTATTTCCCGACAAACTCTCTTTCAAAGTTGTTCTTCCTTCTGCCAATGCGGCTGTATGACGTTGTCTTCGCCTTCACTTCGTGCTCCTAAATAGTGCGAATCTGAGTTCCACTTCGACTCCAGCATCTCCTGAATCATCTCCCATTTAGCCAAGAGTTTTATACGTTCTTGATAAATTGCTTGTTCATCCTCGCAGCCGCACGACAAGAAAGGCTAACCCTTCAATCAGAACAAATCCAGCTGGCGCGGAGCCAGCCCGTCCTCGGAGAGCCCGAGCAGCCCCATCAGCTGCTTGGCGTTGTCAGCGGCATCGCCGCCGGAATTGTTGTTGAAGATAACCAGAATGCGCTTTACCTGCTTGCGCAGCTGCTCCAGTCGCTCCTTCCACTCCAGCAGCTCCTCGCGGTTGTAGCGGTACAAATAACGCACATCGCGCCAATTCGCCGCTCCGCCTTGATTCCAGCCGCCGACGTTGCGCCCGTGGAATCGCACAATCGCCAGCTCGGGATGCGTCGACTGCAGGACGATCGGCACAGAGCCGGCCCCGGCCTGCGGCTCGTCGCAAATGCTGTGCATCCAGCCCTCGCGCTCCATGAACGCCAGCGTGCGCTCGCGCATGGCCGGCGCGAACCAGCTCTGATGGCGGAACTCCAGCGCTACGGGCACGTCGCCCATCCGTGCCTTGGCCTCGCGCAGCGCCGCTACGGCGTCTCTGTCGCATTCGAACCACGGCGGATACTGGAATAGCACCGCCCGCAGCTTGCCGGCGGCCCGTACAGGACCAATCGACGCCAAAAAGGCCGCATACATTGCGTCCGTATCGGCGAACGGATTCTCCCCGCGCAAATGCCCCGTCATCCCCTGATACGCTTTGACCACAAAGCCGAAGCCTGGCGGCGTCTCCTCCAGCCACTTGCGAAAGTTGCGCTCCGGCTGCACGGCATAAAACGACGAATCCACCTCAACAACCGGGAAATGGCTGCTGTACGCCCGCAGCTTGTCCCCCGGCTTGACCCTTGCACGATAAAGCCCGTCATGGTCGCCCCACCCGGTTAATCCGATCTCAATCACATCAGCACCTCCCGTCCGGCCTTCGCGCCGGCTTTCCGTTCTCCTACCGCTTCGTTACTTGTATCATAACAGAAAGCGGGCCGGGAAAGAATTGGAGCCATTACGACGGGGGCTGCTGTGCCCGGGGGCTTGGGCCGCACTTCACTCCCATAAAGCGAGCGGCAGATGCATCGGAATATCAAACAGCCGCAGCAGCAAGGCGCAAATACCCGCCGAGATCGCATACGCCGCCAACGGCCGCACATAAAACAAACGCAGCATCGGAAACATGATGCAGTCGAACAAAATCGACCAGCCCAGCGACCAGCCATAGCGATAGTCGATATGATCCGTAAACAGCAGAATCAGCTCAAACGCCGCATACGTCATAACCCATTTACCCACATAGAGCACCTTGCCGTGCCAAGGGCGCATATCCGGGTAATGCGTCAGAAAGAGCAGCACCGTACCCGGAAACGTCACAAAGGTATACACCAGCTCCGTCAGCTTATCGCCCAGCCAGCCGTCCGGAACCATCTTCCAGAGATAGTGGCCCGAGCAGAGCAGGCTGTACGCCAAATTGCACACGGCCATATACAGCATGGCCGTGTGATACCGCTGCCATTGCTTCCAGTCCCCCCACTTCCAAGCAACGGCAATAACAAACAGGGCGATCGTTAAATGCACGGCAATTCCCCTTAACTATGTTCATGTCGTATCTGGTATCATCCCCCATCTGCTATAACCCGATTCCATATTGCGCAAGAAATGAGACAAAGCTTTTACATGCTGTACAGCCGGCTACTTCACATACTCGCGAAACAGCTCATTGTAGTACACATAAGGGCTGGACGGGTATTGGAATCCCAGCAGCACCCCGGACCATTCCAACTGGACGGACTTGAGCCTGCGCGTCGTTACCAAGCTACGAACGAGCTTCTCCGCCAGAATACGGCGACCGCGGCGAATCGCGACAGCCAACTGTGCCGCATAACGCGGATTGCCCGCCAGCTCGCGATAGAACGGCAGCACGGCTGCAGCAATCTGCCGGTGAATGCTGGCGCTGAACGTAAACTGCACCTGACCAGGACGCAGCGAAGTCGCGTTCGTGTACAGGTAGACGGGCTTCGGGAACGGGATGTCGATAAAATATCCGATGCCGTTCGTAGCCAGGCCGGCCAGCGGCTGACGCGGCGGAAGGACGGTGCGCAAAAGCTTCTCCATTGCGCTGAGATCCGCTTCGCGCACCGCGCGCGCCCAAGCCGCAGCGTAGGTGCGATTGGCGGCGATTTTGGCGTAGAACGGCAGCATCAGCGCAGCGACCTTGCGCAGCATGGCCCCGGTCGGTACGCGGCTTTGCGGGCGCTTCTCCGCCGCTGCCGCCCGCGATTGGCGGGGCGCAGCGCTTGCCCGGCGGCGGACGGCGGCTCCACTAGTCGCAGCTTTTCTAGCCGAACGTTGCGCGGCTGATTTGAGGGTGCAAGTGGACGCGCGGGCGGCGCGTTTTTTTCCGGCATATCGGTTCATGGCAGTTCCTCCCTGCTGAACGTTGATACTGCCAGATTATTGCCGCAAGCCCAAAAAGGTGAATGTTATATAAACAAAACCATGCTTGCAAATCAGGAAATTTTATAGAACAAGCGCCCGGAAAGCAAAGGAATCGGACAAGCCGCGGCGAATATGATTAAGTACACACCAACAGCAGCAAACACGTTACTCAGGTTGGAATTGTCGACCGGCAAACTGGAGACGCTTATCTCAGGATCAGCAAGGGCTTTTCAGTTCACAGGAAAGCGGGTGGCGCGTCATGACCGAGGATCATATGGTGGAAGGAACGAGCCGTACATGGACGATTATCGAAGCGGTCGTTATGCTGGTTTCCGGGTTGGTTTTACTATTCAGATAACAGCCGCATATAGAACGAACAAACCCCTCCGCCGCTAACGGGTCACCGTTGCTGCGAAGGGGTTTTTGCTTGCCGTGAGATTAGATTTCAAACGAGCTTTTCAGCGACACAATCAGATTGAAAACCAGCTTCTCCGGGGTCGTATATTTCGGGTCCACATTGAAATAGCCGTGGCGGAAAAATTGGAACTTGTCATGCGGCTGCGCCGTCTTCATGTTGTCTTCGACAAAGCCCTGCACGATCTCCAGCGAGTTCGGGTTCAGATTCTCCAGGAACGAAGCGCCGTCTTCGCCCTCGTTGTCGAGAATGAGCGGCTCGTACAGGCGGAATTCGGCCGGCACGGCGCTGCTGGCATCGACCCAGTGGATCGTGCCTTTGACCTTGCGTCCGGTGAAGCCGCTGCCGCTCTTCGTCTCGGGATCGTAGGTGCAGTGCAGCTCGACGACGTTGCCCTCGGCATCCTTGATGAAGTCGTGGCATTTGATGAAATACGCATGCTTGAGGCGTACCTCGTTGCCTGGGAACAGCCGGAAATATTTGTTCGGCGGGTTCTCCATAAAATCGTCGCGTTCAATGTAAATCTCGCGCGAGAACGATATTTGCCGGCTGCCCATCTCTGGATTCTCGGAGTTGTTCTCGGCCTCCAGCAGCTCGGTTTGCCCTTCCGGGTAGTTCGTGATCACGACCTTGAGCGGGTTCAGCACGCCCATCGTGCGCAGCGCCTTGAGCTTGAGATCCTCACGGATAAAATGGTCAAGCATCCGCGCGTCGACGGTGCTGTTGCTTTTGGCTACGCCGATCTCGCGCGCGAAGGCGCGAATCGCTTCCGGCGTATAGCCCCGGCGCCGCAAGCCGGAAATCGTCGGCATCCGCGGATCATCCCAGCCGTCCACCGCCTGCTCGTCGACGAGCAGCTTGAGCTTTCTTTTGCTCATAACGGTATTGGTCAGATTCAAACGGGCAAACTCATACTGACGAGGCACGTTCGGCATCTCGCACTCACGGATCACCCAGTCGTAGAACGGGCGCTGATCCTCGAACTCCAGCGTGCAGATCGAATGCGTGACGCCTTCGATGGCGTCTTCCAGCGGATGGGCGAACGCGTACATCGGGTATATGCACCAAGTGTCGCCCGTATTATGGTGATGGGCGTGAACGACGCGGTAAATGACCGGATCGCGCATGTTGATGTTCGGCGAACCCATGTCGATTTTGGCGCGGAGCACGCGCTCGCCGTCCTTGAATTCCCCGGCTCGCATACGGGCGAACAGGTCGAGATTCTCCTCGACGCTGCGGCTGCGGCTCGGACTTTCCTTGCCCGGCTCGGTCAGCGTGCCGCGCGTCTCGCGGATTTGCTCCGCCGTCTGATCGTCGACATACGCCAGCCCTTTCTTGATCAGCACAACGGCCCGGTTATACATCTCTTCAAAATAATCGGAGGCGAAAAACAAGCCGTCCCATTCGAAACCAAGCCAGGCAACGTCGGCTTTGATCGACTCTACATATTCCGTGTCTTCCTTCACCGGGTTCGTGTCGTCAAAACGCAGATTCGTCAGCCCTTTGAACTCGTCGGCCAGCTCGAAATTCAGACAAATCGACTTGGCATGCCCGATATGCAGATATCCGTTCGGCTCCGGGGGAAATCGGGTGACAATCTGGCTGACTTTGCCCGATTCAAGATCTTCGATTACAATGTTTTTAATGAAATTCGATGGAATGCCTTTCGTTTCCATTGCTCCCAGCCTTTCTGTCTCCCTCGGATTGAAGTTTTATTTTCTATCATACACCAAAAACAACCAAAATATAAAGGAGGCAAAACCTATGGAGTATTTCGATCAAACGTTGGAAAAATATGCGGAGCTTGCCATTAAGGTCGGCCTGAACGTGCAGCCGGAGCAGACGGTCGTCATTATGACGCCGATTTCCTGCGCTGAATTCGTCCGCAAGCTGACGGACAAAGCCTATGAAGCCGGAGCCCGCGACGTTGTCGTCGACTGGGATGACGATGAGGTCAAAGCCATCCGCTTGCGCAAGGCGCCGGACGCCACCTTGGAGCAGTATCCGATGTGGAAGGCCAAGGGGCTGGAGGAGCTTGCCGAGCAAGGCGCGGCGTTCCTGCAAATTTATGCGCCGAATTCCGAGCTGCTCAAGGGCATCGACCCGGAGCGCATCGCCAAATCCAGCAAGGCCGCGGCGGCGGCACGCGAAGGCTTCCTGAAATATTTGCGCAACAGCCAGGTCAATTGGCTGATGGTATCGATTCCGACGCCGGAATGGGCGGCCAAGGTGTTCCCGGAGCTGGGTGCAGAGGAGCGGATCGAGCGGCTGTGGGAGATGATCTTCAGCTTGACGCGCGCCGATGCCGAAGATCCGGTCGCTGCCTGGCAAGCCCATATCGCCACGCTGACGGAGAAGCAGCAGCTGTTGAACAGCCGCCGCTACAAAGCGATTCATCTGCGCGCCGAAGGCACGGACCTGACCGTAGAGCTGGCGAAGCGCCACCTGTGGGTCAGCGCCGGCAACCGCACGGACAAGGGCACGTTCTATGTGCCGAACATGCCGACGGAGGAAGTGTTCACGATGCCGGAGAAAACCGGCGTGAACGGCACCGTGCGCAGCACGAAGCCGCTGAGCTACAACGGCACGCTGATCGACCGCTTCAGCCTGACATTCGAGAACGGCAAGGTCGTGCACGCCGAGGCCGAGCAAGGTGAGGACATGCTGCACAAGCTGCTCGACATGGATGAAGGCGCGCGTTATCTCGGCGAAGTCGCGCTCGTGCCTTACGATTCGCCGGTCTCGAATTCGAACATCATCTTTTACAACACGCTGTTTGACGAAAATGCCTCTTGTCATATCGCGCTTGGCAATTCCTATCCGTTTTGCCTGGAGGGCGGCACGACGATGAGCCCCGAGGAGCTGCTGGAGAACGGTTACAATAAAAGCCTGATTCACGTCGATTTCATGATCGGCTCGCCCGGGATGGAGATTGACGGCATTCGCGAAGACGGCACGCGCGAGCCGCTGTTCCGACAAGGCAATTGGGCCTGATTGGATCAACAAAGCACCGCCGACTGCGGAAAAGAAGCCCCCTGAGCTTCGGCCGCAGCCGACGGTGTTTTTTTCGCGCTTGCGGGGGCGCGGGCAGCTACAGCGTTTTGCGGATGGCTGCCTGCACCGGCGTCCATGCGTGATTGCGCCATTTCCACACGGAGGTGATGTAAGCAATCGTATCGGCGTTGGCGATCCCGGTGATCCGCTGCACGCCCTCCAGCTCGCAAACGCCGTCGCCGTCCGCATCAACGGGCTCCAGACGGCCAAAATCGTTCACGCCGACAATAAACGGCTTGAGCAGCTTCCCGTTGCGATAGACGCCGAATTGATCGTAATCGGCTTTTTTGTCCTTCAGGCTGATCGTGTAGACTTTGCCGGTTTCCTTGAGCTTCAGCTTGACCTTGTAGCTGTTTTTGAAGGCGGCTTCCGCCTGCAGCGGTTCGGGCAGCGGCAGCGTCGCAGCCACGCCGCCGCGCAGCGAATACAAATAGTGGTCGACAAACCCGCCGCTTCCGCCGGTATCCGCCGATACGTACAGCTCCGGCAGCTTGTCTCCGTCCATGTCGCACAGCGTCAGGCGCGGATTGTAACCGCCCTCCATCGCGAGACTGATCGGCGCTTGACCGTCCCCCGGAGCAACCACCAGCCGCAGCTGGGTAAAGTACGGGCTGCCCGGGTCCTCACCCTTCTCTCCGATCAGCGTTATGTGGTCCTTGCGTCCGTCGCCCGTCACATCGGCGGCTTCTGTCTGCAGCACCTGCGTCGACGCAGCAGGAAGCGTCTCTTGTCTGGCTGCAGCCGGCGTAGTGAACATGCACAAAGCGAGCAAGGCCGCAGCTGAACCGGCCGCAGCTCCGGGCAGCGCCAAACGCAGCAATCTCCTGTTTATCCGCACATTCATGAGCATGAATTCCCTCTTTCTTCGTCCAGAATCGCAAATCGATATCAGCGTTAGAAGTGTGGTGAAAAACCAGTGTCCGCCGGTCGATAGCGGTTTGCACTCGCTGTTGTAGCCGGATTTTTCGATGGAAGGACCCCGTTTGGGGTGAAAATCCGTCTACAAGGCGACCGCTGACGTTGTTCCAACTCCCTAATCGACTCTCCGGCCACTTGTTCACCACACTTTTAGTATGGGGTATTTATCCTGCCGGTATGCGAATAGAACGCTGCTGTTGCGTCGTCCCCGTGCGCCGGGAAATGCAAATGCTGCCGTAAAATAACCGCTGCAAGCGCTCTAAGCTACTGACATAATGCTGTCAGGAGCGCTGCGTTATAGTAAGGGCATACGGTTTCGATAGCCGAACCGGCGATAATCCCTTACCCAGATGGAGGTCATGAACCCTGTTTACAACCCTGCAAAGCTTTATCGAAAATTACCGCCATGAATCGGCGGCCACCCAGCGCCTGTTCGACCGGCTGACCGATGCTTCGCTCGCCCAAGCCGTGGCAGCCGACCACCGGACGATCGGCCGCATCGCCTGGCATCTGGCCACGATGCCTTATGAAATGCCGTCTCTGGCCGGCCTTGCGCTGCCTGTGCCGTGCGATGTCCATCAGGCGCCTGCTTCCGCCGCCGTGATCGCGGATACGTTCCGCCAATCGACCGCAGCGTTGCTGGCTGCGCTGCCTGTGCAGTGGACCGACGCCACACTGGCCGAAACGCGCATGATGTACGGTCAGGTCTGGCCTAACGGGCTGATGCTGCACCTGCTGATTGCGCACGAAATCCATCATCGTGGGCAATTAACCGTGCTGATGCGCCAAGCCGGTCTGCGCGTTCCGGATATGTACGGTCCAGTCTACGAGGACTGGGCCGAGCGCGGAATCGCCGCGCCTGTAGTGTAACGGACCGACAGCCCTCCGGCTGCCGGTCAAGCTCCGGGCCGCGCCGTAATTGGCGCTGGTCGGGGCTTTTTTTGGCGTATAAAAAAAGCCCCCCTCGACAGGGAGACTTGTAAAGTCTGCTGACTTTTCGTTATTCACGCTCTACATCGGAGGCCGCTAGATGCGCATTTTGATCATTAAAAACGGGAGCATTTCCGGACTGACAATGACGAAACCGAACCCCTTAAACACTGCTTTCACAATCACCATACGCCATCTCCTCCAGTTGTAGAAAATGTGGTGTGAGCAACCGGCTGTCCTAGTTCGCGCTTGCGGACCGTAGACCCTTGGCTTTGCGTCCCTGACTTTCGTACAGGTTTGCCTTTAACGCAGTTAGCAGATTCATGTAGTTCTTATATCCTATTTTATGAACTTTCTGTGAACAAGTCAATGTTTTTTTGTCAAATTATGACGAAAATTGCCGTGAGTCCATTAAAAATTCCAAGCAAACGGATGCTCGCGCTGAATCAGTCGCAAGATCGCCTCTTCCGCTTCCCGCAGCTGGCGGCAGCTTTCCCGCACCTTGGCGGTATTCAGCTTTTTGGTGACATTGCCGCGCATGATTTGCGCGCGAACGGCGAAAGCCTGCGCGATCGATTGCTTGAGCAGCTCCTCCAGCTGATCGCCCAGCTTCATGGCCACAGCGAACCGGCGAAACAGCTCGCGCGACGAAGCAATGAAGAAGAACGTCCGCTCGTAGAGCTCCAGACCGCCCGGCAGGGCCGTCAAATCCTGATCGTGGGCGGCCAGCTCGTCCGCAAACCGCTCCAGCGTTGAGAAATCGTCGACATACATGTCGAAATATTCGGTAAACTGGGCGTAGATCCGTTTCGTATCGGGCTCGACCAGCTGCTTGTCATCAAACTCAAAATAATTGATAAAATGCGCATACTCATATTCCGCCAAATCGTAAAAGCTCCGGATGATCTCCTCGTCATAGTAGCCGAAGAAATCGGGATGCCGGTTGTGATCCTCCACATACCATTGCGCGCCGTTGTCGGTCTCGCGATAGCCGGTGATCATCATATTGTGTGCCTGCTTGAATTTGTTGTAGGTTTCCAGCCGGTGCGGGATATAATAGCCGTCGCCGGTTACAAACAGCACCTTGCCGCGCTCCAGCTGCCGGAGCATGGCCGGCTTCGCTTCGTCGAAGGTCGGAATGAACTCGGTCACGCCGCGGGCTCCCAGCAGCCCCAGGTCGAAGAACGGCGAGCGGAAATGCCAGCGGTCGCGCTCAAGCTCGATAAAGCTGCGATAAATGCGCAGCGCCGGCTCCATGCATTTGAACAGCACCAGCTCTATCTGAATGTCGATATGCTTGAAGTAGCTTAACACGTGCGCCATATAACAGTTAAAAAAGTCCTCGTCATATCTCTCGATATTTCTCATTAATCGCTCCCCTTCCGTATGCGTTCCTTGTAGCGGACGCCGCCCGCCTCTCGCCAGACGGCTTGTCCTTCGGCCGTTGCGGCCTTATCGCGTCTGGTGTTTGCCCTCCTTCTGCCTCCGCCCGCTCAAGAAGACAGGCAGCTGCCCAGTTCTACCTGAGCGCCCATGACGTACAGATACGTTTTCAGCGTATGATAGCAGACAATCGAATGCTTGACGGGAAATGTCAGCGAGCTGATCTCTACGCCGGTTTCTACATGCCGGTAGCCCGCCAATTCCGGCGGCACGGTCGGTACGAGGTCCGGCAGGTTGAAGACGCGCGTATTGTGAGGCACGAGCCGCTGGAAGGCTGCGACGAAATCGGCGTCGCCGACGCGAGGGGAAGCAAAGGTAATGACCTCAACGGGAATCTGCTTGCTCCCTGCGACAAAGCCGTGCAGCGTTGCAATCGCTCCGCCCAGGCTGTGGCCGGATACCGTCAGGCGGGAGCCTGCAGGCAGCTGGTCCAGATGCTGGAGCAGCGGCTGATCGGGCGTTGCGCCGTCGCCGAACACCAGCTTCACACTGCGGTACAAATTGGTGAAGCCTTGCTCCGTCCTTCCGCCATTCGGCACCTCGGTAATCGTCTCCAGCTTGAACTCGAAATCGGCAAGCCAGTCCATCGGGCTTTCAGTGCCGCGAAAAACGACCGCCCAATGCAGCGGGTCCGCTTGCGAACGCGCCAGCACGCCGGCAAACTCCCGTTCCTGTAGCAAAGCCAGTTTAGGGGCCATTTGCAAATCGGCCACCCGCTGCCAGCCGACGGGAAAGTTGTCCGGGGTCGGGGGATTCTGGTGATTCTGGGCATACATCTCGTAAGCAACCTGGACAAACTGGCCCCAGAAAATACGCTCTTGCCACTGTGAATCGATGGCCATTGGTTCATTTCCCTCCTTATTCCTTGTTATGGGTCTATTATCCAGCGAAAAATAACGATTGTCACGCTTTTTCTTCGTCTAGCGGGGTCACAGCCTCCCGCAGACACTGATCCAGCTCCGCCGCGCGCAACATGCGAAGCTCCGTGCTCCATCCGCAGCGGCGGGCAAAAAAATCGACGGCGGCTTCCTTCCACCGCCGCACGTACGCGATGTCAAAGAAGAGGGCCCCTGTACGGCGGATGAAGAAATCCGCCGGCGTTACGGCCATTTCGTGCTCCATCGCGTAGGCGAGCTCGGCGAGCAGCGCAGCCGGTACGCCGCAGGCGGCGGCTTCGTCGCGGAACGCGGCCAGCAGCGCCAGAACGGCGTCCACGTTGGAGCCGTACCGGCGGGCGAGCAGCGCAGCTTCACCGGCGGGCAGCCCGAGCTGCACGCCCGCGGCGACCTTGGCCTCGACGAACAGGGCGAGGCCGGCGGAGCCGCCGACGCTGCCGCCGGAAATCGGCAGCGTGCGCGTGCAGCAGGGCGCAGCCGCTGCGCGGCCTTCGGCGCGGAGCAGCGCAGCGACGCGGTCGACGACGGTTTCGGCCATCCTTCTGTAGCCGGTGAGCTTGCCACCGGCAATGGAGATGAGGCCGGAGGCGGAGACGAAGATTTCATCGCGCCGGGAAATCGACGAAGGGCTTTTGCCCGGCTGATGGATGAGTGGCCGCAAGCCGGTCCAGCTCGACTCGACGTCGGCTTCGCTTAGGCCAAGCGCCGGAAACAGGGCATGGACCGCACTCAGCAGGTAACGGCGGTCGGCAGCCGTCAGCCGCGGCGCGGCCAGATCGCCGCGGTAGTCGGTGTCCGTCGTGCCGACGTAGGTTTTGCCGTCCCGCGGAATCGCGAAGATCATGCGCCCGTCGGGCGTATCGGCATAGACGGCCTGCCGCAGCGGGAAGCGGCCGCCGTCAAACACCAAGTGGACTCCCTTGGTGTGGTGTAAGGTGCGGCCGTGCTTGGAGCCGTCGAGCTCGCGCAGCTCGTCGACCCACGGGCCGGCCGCATTGACTACGCGCGCTGCGCGGAGCTGGAACGACCGGCCGCTGAGCCGGTCGACCACGCGCGCGCCGATGACGCGCGCCGTGGCGGCTTCGCCGGCGGCCGGCGACGGCGGCGCAGGGGCGCCTGCTACGCCTGTGCCGCTTGCGGCGCCTGCACCGCCTGCTGCGCCCGCGGAGCCCGGCGCGCCTCCGGCGTCGTCCGCGCGCCCGCTGCCCGCCGCGCCGCGCTCGCCGCCGCTATGCGGTCCGCGCCGCCCGCCCGCGTACAGCAGCTCCACCGCCGCGGCGTAATTCACCGCCTTCGCCCCGAGCGCGGCGGCCTTCTTCAGCACCTCGACGGTCAGCCGGGCGTCGTCGGTGCGGTACTCGACGTACAAGCCGCCGCCGAGCAAACCGTCCGCGCGCAGCAGCGGCTCGCGCCCGCGCGTTTCGTCCGCGCCCAGCATCCGGCGGCGCTCGGACGCGTTCACCCCGGCCAGCGCATCGTACAGCCGCAGCCCCAGCGACGTCGACCACGGGCCGAGCATGCCGCCTTTATATAAAGGTAACAGCATCCAGACCGGGGTTGTCACATGCGGCCCGTTTTCATACACGATCGCCCGCTCTCGCCCGACCTCGGCCACCATCCGCAGCTCCAGCTGCTTCAAATACCGCAAGCCCCCGTGCACCAGCTTCGTCGAACGGCTGGAGGTGCCGGCAGCAAAATCCTGCATCTCCACCAGCGCCGTGCGCAGCCCGCGGCTTTGCGCATCCAGCGCGATGCCCGCCCCCGTAATGCCTCCGCCTATCACGAGCAGATCGAACGTCTCGCGCTCCATTTCCTCCAGCAGCTCCAGCCGTTTGCTTCCAGCAAACATCGCTCATCCCTCCCGTCGTGTGCCCAGCTCCCCCGGCTCCCGGCCCCCGCAGACGCCCCGAGGATGCCCCAAAGGCGCCCCAACCCAACCCCTGGCCTTCCCGGCCAGCCAACGCCCAAAAACCACAGAGCGGCCCGAGCGTTCCGGACGAGCTGCTGTGGCTCTCTATCGTATTCAGCAAAAAGCTCTCGCCGCCTGCACCGCTTTCCGCCAGCCTGTATAAAGCCGATCCCGCTCCTGAGCCGCCAGCTGCGGAGCAAACACGCGGTCCGTCCGCCATAACCCGGCAATCTCCTCGCGGTCACGCCAATAGCCCACGGCTAACCCGGCCAGAAAAGCCGCCCCTAGCGCCGTTGTCTCGCTGACCACCGGCCGTTCGACATCCACGCCCAGCATATCGCTCTGGAATTGCATCAGGAAGCCGTTGGCCACCGCGCCGCCATCCACCCGCAAGCGCGATAGCGACAAGCCGGAATCCTCCTCCATCGCCTGCAGCACATCTCTGGTCTGGTACGCCAGCGACTCCAACGTCGCGCGGATGAAATGCGACCGCGTCGTGCCTCGCGTCAAGCCGAACACCGCGCCGCGCACCTCGCTGTCCCAATAAGGCGTGCCCAAGCCGACAAACGCCGGCACCACATAGACGCCTTCGGTCGAATCGACCGCTTCGGCCCAGCCCTCGCTTTCAGCGGCCGTACCGATCAGCTGCAGCCCGTCGCGCAACCACTGTACCGCCGAGCCGGCGACGAAAATGCTGCCCTCCAAGGCATACTCCACCCGGCCGTCCAAGCCCCAGGCAATCGTCGTCAGCAGCCCATGCTGCGAAGGCACGGCCTTCTTGCCGGTATGCATCAGCATGAAGCAGCCGGTGCCGTAGGTGTTTTTGGCCATACCGGCCGTAAAGCACGCCTGCCCGAACAACGCCGCCTGCTGATCCCCCGCCGCACCCGCAATCGGCACCGGCACGTCAAGGAACGGAATGTCCCGCGTCTGTCCGTACACCTCAGAGGACGACCGCACTTCCGGCAGCATGGCCGCAGGGATATCCAGCAGCGCCAGCAGCTCAGCGTCCCAGCACAGCTCGTGAATGTTGTAGAGCAGCGTCCGCGAGGCGTTGGAATAGTCGGTCACATGCGCCACGCCCCCCGTCAGCCGCCAAATCAGCCACGTATCCACCGTCCCGAACAACAGCTCGCCTTGCGAAGCGCGCTCCCGCCCGCTGTCGGCACGGTCCAGCAGCCATTTGACCTTCGTTGCAGAAAAATAAGCGTCGATCAGCAGCCCCGTCCGTTCGCGGAACAGCTCGTTTAAACCGCGCGCCTTCAACTCGTCGCAAATCGCCGTCGTCTGCCTGGATTGCCAAACGACCGCGCGATGTACCGGCTTGCCCGTGCCGCGCTCCCAGACGACAGCCGTCTCCCGCTGATTCGTAATGCCGATCGCCGCCAGCTGCGCCGGACGGATGCCGGCGCTCCGCAGCGCCTCCTCCATTACTCCAAGCACGGACGTCCAGATTTCCTCCGCATCGTGCTCCACCCAGCCCGGCTCGGGGAAATATTGCGTCAGCTCGCGCTGCGCCATCGCCAGTGTCTGGCCCTGATGATCGAAAATGATCGCTCTGGAGCTTGTCGTCCCTTGATCGATCGCCATGATATACCGCTGCTCCATCCGTGATCGCTCCTTTCGCCGCCGTCCGCCGGCACAAAAAAAGCACATACGTCGCTATCGGCAAAGATCAGCAATCGATGTGCGTGTTGTCGGGTCGGAGTCGTCGGCCGTTTCACTTGCTTTTTATTGTAAAGGGGGGACTTCTCGGGTGTCAATGCGTCCTGGGGTCGCTTTGCTAACGATCTCTTCTTCTTCGGATAGCAGGCATTTCTTCGAAATAAGCTTGCAGATGGCTATCCAAGCTCCAAATTCGGATAGATCCAATTGCCGGGACCGTCTCCTTGTATGTTTTATAAACCTGAATAATAGACAGATCGCCGATTCCGATTTCACGCACGGCATGATCAACGACTTCTTTGGAAATTTCCAATAACTCCTCGCGTTCAAACTCCTTGCCGTAATAGGTCCAAGGCGCCTGATCGTTTACAGTTCTTTGAATCAACTCCGCCATTACCAGAGCACGCGCTCTTCTCATATTGCCATCGGCAATATGAGCAATATGATTGCCGGTTTCAATGATTGTAGCCAGCGGCAAAATCAATGTCTGTAGCTTATTTTGTTGTAGAGCAACCAACTCCTCCATAACTTTTTTATGATTTTGATTCATATTAGGAATGTTTATGACATTACATAAAATGGAAGTATCAATAATGCTCACATGCATGCTTACACCCCCAACCATCCCAAGTCACCGCTCGTCCGAACCGGCTTTTTTAAAGCCTTGACCAACTCGTCTCGCACAGTCAAATCTCCCAAATTTCCTTTGGATAATAAGGCAGGCAAAGATTCTATATCCGGTAGCGAGTAAAACTTGCTCGAACCATCGCCCGCATCTCTGTAGCATAATACAACACCAAGTAATTCTTCTTTCGTAAGAGCATTAAGCAAAACAGGATTGTGCGTAGTAATAATAACATCAATCCTTCTTTCTTTATTCAATCTGGATATCGTTTGAATCAAGCTTTTGATTCTGCTTGGATGAATGCCGTTGTCGACTTCCTCAATGACAATCATGCTGCCCGGCTCTTCACTAATCAGTGACGATAAAATAGCCAGGTATCGAAGTGTGCCGTCCGAAAGACGCTTAGCTTCCACAAATTCCGATCGCTCTCCGTATTTCTCCTGCAAACTGAACATCACATCGCCAATTGATGTTTCTATGAATCCGATATCCAGAATTTCATTTTCAGGCAATTGTCGGAGCGCTTGCAATAAGCTTTGCTTGTACTCCTTTTTCTTGCATAATTCATATAGCACGGATGAAATATTATCCGCTGTCGGTCTTAGCTCATGGTCATTCATTCTTGCGTAGTCCCTCATCCGACTAGGCAGTGGGTCTAAAAATAATATTTTAGCCAAGCGCTCTAACACCAAATTAATATAAGCTACGTTTTCCTTGGTTTTTTCCGTTGTTGTAGGCATTTTGGAAGATAGCTGCGCAAGCACGGACACAGAACGAATACAGGTGACCTCAGGATTTCTCCCCTTGCGTCCATTGTTGTATTCAACGTTGATATCACTCAAATCATCGGGGGTATCCTTTGTCTGAAAAACTACATACGGCCTAGCATGAACCGAACGTTTAAATAAATATTCCGAGAGCACAAATACGCGATTGCTAACCTTGATCGTAATGGAATATTCCAGATCATGTTCATTATCGATATCCACAACACAGCCTAATCGAAACGTATCCGATCCGATTTCAGGGCAACCTGCGCTTCCTCCCCTGATCTCGCTATCCACATTCTTTGAGCCGTCCAGAATAACAGCCAACTCTCTGCCTGTAGCGATCTCGGAAAGTATCTTGATTCCTTCTATGGCATTCGTTTTACCGCTTGCATTTGTACCGATAATAGCGGTTAATTTTTCAATTTCCAGATTGGACTGGTCAAAACTTTTAAAGTTTTCAAACGAAAAGCTCTTCAGCATTCGCACACCTCCTCGTTTAACTGGAGTAATCACCATATATCCTACATTATAGCAAAGCATACTCCCTACCATACAAAATTTCACAATCACATCGACAACGCCTTGCGCACGGCCAAAATATACTTCGCCTGGTCGAGCGGATTGACGCCCCGGCGCTTCCGTTCAGCCCGCACATCGGGTGGGCACGGCTCGTAGCCGCCGAAGGACGAAGCGATCACGCCCCGTCCCCCGGACATCGCGCTCAGCCTGACCGGATAATCGAGCGAGGTGGCCACCGGCAAGCGGCCTTCCACGATAAAACGCCCGCCCGACACCTGCGGCGGCTCGAAGCTGGCGCGCATCTGCACCAGATCGCTCAGCACCTTGCCGCCATATTCCTCCGGCACGGTAATCCGCACCTGTAGCAGCGGCTCCAGCAGAGTCGTTCCGGTATCGACAAGCCCTTGCATAATGCCCATCGGCGTCGCCACGGCAAAATCCAGCGGATGCGTGTGCCACACATGATGCTCGCCTTCAATCAGCGTTACCTTGAGATCGGTGACCTCCCAACCGAGCAGCCCCTGCTGGAGTGCTTCCGGCACTCTGCGCTCGACCTCGTTCTGGTACTGGACGAGCAGCTGCTCGCTGCGCACCTGCGCGGCGTAGACCAGCCCGCTGCCGCGTTCGCCCGGCTCGATCCGAAAGCGCAAAATCGCCCAGCACGGCTTAGGCATCGTATAGGCAATAAAGCCTTCGCCGACGCGCGACGGCGTCTCCTTGTAAATCACCGACGGCTGCCCGAAGGTTACGCGCAGGCCAAACCGCGACTGCAGCAAGCTGGTCAGGATTTCCAGTTGGATCGCGCCCATCACCTTGACGTGCAGCTCCCGCTCCTCCTGCAGCCATTGCAGGTCCAGCAGCGGGTCCTCGTCGGTCAGCTCCTGCAGCGCCGCCACCAGCGCCGGATACTGCTGCTCGCTGGCCGCATGGGCCTGCACCGTAAGCAGCGGCACAGCCAGCTGCGGCGCGCGCGGCACGGCGTCGGCAGAGCCGAGCACGTCGCCGATGCGCACCTGCGTCAAGCCGCAGACGGCAGCAATATCGCCAGCGGCGACTTGCCCGATGTCCTCGGCCTTGCGCCCGTCGATCCGGCGAATCTGGGTCACCTTCTCCTCCACGCCCAACGTGGCGTTGACGACGGTGTCCCGGTTGCGGATCATGCCGTTGTAGACGCGGACATAAGCCATGCGGCCCATCGTCTTGTCCCGCTCTACCTTGAACACGACCCCGGACAGCGGCGCTTCCGCGTCGCCTTGCGGGGCCGGCAAATACGCCAGCAGCGCGTCCATCAGCTCGCGCAGCCCCAACCCCCTGCTCGATGCCCCGAGCAGCACGGGAAAGGCGCGGCCCTGCCGGGCATAGCGGCGCAGCGCAGCGCGAGCCTCCTCTGCCGGCACCTCAGCGCCTTCAATATAACGGTCGAGCAGCGCTTCGTCGAGCTCGGCCAGCTTCTCCAGCGCGCTGGCCGCGTCAAAGCCGGCCAGCGCCGCCGCTCCCGCGTCCCACGTATCCTGCGGACCGCGGAACCCGTCCTCGGCGCCCAGCGGCGTCTGCGCGGGAATCGCCAGCGGCGTCAGCTGCCGGTGCAGCTCGCCCAGCACGCGCGCGGGGTCCGCGCCGATCCGATCCATTTTATTGATATAAAGGATCGTGGGAATGTTCAGCGAGCGCAGCGCGTGCCAAATCATCTCCGTCTGCGACTGCACGCCCTCGACCGCCGAGACAATCAGCACTGCACCGTCCATCACCCGCAGCGAACGCTCCACCTCGGACAAAAAATCGACGTGTCCCGGCGTGTCCACCAGATTGATATAGGTGCCCTTCCACGTGCAGGCCGTCGTGGCGCTGCGCACAGAAATGCCGCGCTCCCGTTCCACGTCCAGCCAGTCCGTCTGCGCCGTTCCGGTGTCCACGCTGCCCAGCGCCCGGATACGCCCGCTTTCGTATAAGATATGCTCTGTCGTCGTCGTCTTCCCTGCATCCACATGCGCGAAAATCCCCACGTTGCGCATTGGCCTGCCGTCTGCTTCCTTGCTCATCGCGTCTTCCGGCCCCTTGCTCCTGAAATTTGCTTCCTGCCTGTATTATACCGAATCCGTCCGACAAAAGAGAAGTCTAATGAACCCGCGTTCATTCAGACGTGGCAAGGGGTTGGCGCATGGCGTGCAGCGGGAGGGATCGCGCCTTCTCCCTGGCCCCGGCACAACAGCAGCCCGCAAGCCTCTGCGTTGTTTCCGGCAGGGATTTGGAACATTATGCCGAAAATAATGTACGGCGAGCTGTAACGGATCAACCGTCGTCATGCCGCACACATCCCGCCGGAATGCGGCTCCTCCCGATACCGCGAGCGACCTTTCGCAGCCCGGCTTTGAACGCCAATAAAGGAGGGCAAGCATCATGACATCTTCAACAAAAATTGTGGACCGCCCGCACCGGATTGTAGAAATTGTTTGGGACCCAAAGGCTACCCCGGATGATTTTGACCGGATTACCCGCCAAATTGAGGGATTTTCCCGCGAGCTGGGCGGTGTTTTTGACGTTATTGTCGATATGCGCACGGTTAAAGCGTTCCTGCCGGAATCGCAGGCCAAGCTGGTTGAGCATCAAAAAGCGCTGCTGCAATGCGGGATGCGGCGGGCGGCCGTTATTGTCGCCGGAGCGATCACCAAGATTCAGCTCAACCGCACGGCCAAGCAATCGGAGCATACGACGGAAAGCCACTGGGATAATTACGAAGATGCTTTACAGTTTTTAAAAAGCTAGAATCAGCAGCGCCGGGCCCTCCCGCCCGTCCGGCCTGCAAGGAGGAAACGTCGATGCAATTTCAATCCACGGTTATGCTTAGCGGCAAAACGGCCACTGGCCTGGAGGTGCCGCCCGATATCGTCGAAGCGCTCGGTTCGGGTAAAAAGCCCGCCGTTACCGTCACCATTAACGGGTACGCGTACCGCACCACCGTCGCTACGATGGGCGGCCGGTTCATGATTCCGCTCAGCGCGGAACATCGCGCAGGCTGCGGCGTAAGCGCCGGGGACGAGGTCGAGGTCGGCATTGAGCTGGATACACAAGTACGGGAAATGGTGCCGCCCGATGACTTCCAAGCCGCGTTGAACGGCGAAGAAGCCGCCGCCCAATTCTGGGCGGGGCTGTCCTACAGCAACAAACGCCGGGTTGTCCTCAACATCGAAGGAGCCAAAACCGCAGAGACCCGGCAGCGTCGCATCGACAAAGCCGTCGCTTTGCTGAAAGAGGGCCAGCTGCCCTGATCGATGGCGCCGCATAGCGGCAAAAGCGCGAGGAGCACCGGGCCCTCGCGCTTATTCAGGTTCGGGACCGCAGTCCGCGCAAATACGTGTCGAGCACGTGCCGCAAGCTCTCATCGCGCTCCAGCGGCATGCGGAAGCCGCCCTGCAGCTCCAGCGAAGCGAAGCCGTGCACGATGCTGCGAAAGCCGCGAACGACGTGCAGCGCTTCTTCTTCGGCAAATTTAAAATCGCTCAACAGCTGAAGCATCAGCGCCACCAGCTCGGCCGAAGCCTCCTGCAGCTCGTGGTCGACGTGCAGATCGGTCAGAATCATCGCTGCTCCGTACAAGCCCGGCTGCTGGCGAACAAACGCCACGTAAGCCATGCCGGCGGCCAACAGCGCCTCTTCCCCCGATTTGCCGAGCGCAGCGCGAATAATCTGCTCCTTCAGTCTGGCCAGACCGAGCAAAGCCATCTGCTTGCGCAGTCCCGGCAGGCCTTTGATATGGTTGTACAAGGACGGCGTTTTGACGTTCAGCTTGGCGGCCAGCGCCGCGAGCGTAACTTGCTCGAAGCCCAAGCGGTCGGCGAGTTCAATTGCTGCTTGCAGGACCGTTCCGTTATCCAGTCCTTGTCGATTGGCCATGATGCGCAGCCCCCTCATGCGTGCTATTTTCACTATTGTAAAGAAAAAGGTTCGTTTTGCCTACTCTCCTGCGGGATAACAGCTTCCTCCCCCCCACCCGCTGCCGGGCTTTGCGCCCGCGCCAGATTCCGCCTGTACGCGGCTTCCAGCTCGCCCAGGGACATCCGGTCATAACGCTGCCGCTGCCGCTCCTTATGCGGTTGGTCGACCTGTCGCTCACTGCGAAAATGGGTGAAGGCGTAGTCGTCCAGATCGGGCTGCTTCACGCCCGGAGGCCGGTAGACGTCCACGTAGATTTCTTGCGTTTTGACAAAGCTTTTGAGCAGCTCGCTCCATACCTGGGGCTCGATATCGTTATAAATAGCTTGCAGCGCAAATTCCGCATATAAAAAATCGGAAGCCGAATCCGGCTGCAGCGCCCCCGGATACGCATTGCCCTGCAGCTCGCCGTTGTCAAAGCGCTCGAACGCCCGCTGCACGCCCGCAAAGTCGATTCCCCCCTGCCCATCGGAAAAAAACTCACGATACAGCTCCAGTTGCTTGGCCGACAAATACCGCAAATCGCCCGCGTTCAGAGCTCCCGGCTGAGCGGCGACTGGAAATGTCAGACCGGCCTTGGCCGCTGCTGCCCGCTCCAGCATGATGCGATATAACGCCTGCTCGGTCCGCTCGACAATTTGCATGCGTCTGCGTTTCTCTTCGGGGCTAATCTGCGGATTGCCGAGCAGCAGCACCGGATGAAAGCGCAAATCGTACTGTTCAAAAAATAGCTGGTCCCGCAGAATGCCCGGATCGGCCGCAGCCAGCTGCGACAGCTTGACGTAACCGCCAATAAAGTTGACGTTAGCAAACACCGGACAGAAATCCATCTCGCCGCCGCGTGGCAGACGGGCAATTGTCCAGCGCCGCAGGACGGCGTTCGCCGCGTCCGGCTTGCCGGTCGGCCTGCCCGATGGAGACAGCAGCTCCAGACTTCCGCGAAATATGTACCCTCCCAGCAAAACGGCGTCTACACAGGCAACAAACCAGCGAAGCCGCTGCCCCTGACAGCTCCGCAAATCCACCCACCGCTTCACCGCCTTGTTCAGCTTTAGCTGCTCATCGGCTTGTATAGGCATCCTCCCTCTGTTATCGACAAGGAACAAGCCCGCTGCGGTTAACGAACGACCACAGCGAGCTGTCTGACAGGTTCCCTTGCAGACGCCGCTCCAACGGCTTCGGCTTCGGATCAGGTGCCTTACCTTCCGCACCGCATACAGCTCTCGGAGCGGAGCAGCGCGGTCGCAAGACGGTTGTCTGAACCCTTGGGCTCGCGCTCACGCCGCTCACGCGTCTTCTGCTCCTCCTCAGACTATTGCTGGGCGCCATAACCCTGACCGTGCCCATGATGACCGTCATGCTGCCAGTGATGCGGATGATGCGGATGCCAGTGATGCGGATGATGCGGGTGGTACGGGTGGTGCGGATGATGCGGGTGCCAGTTATGCCAATGGTGCGTATGGTGGCCTCCGTGCCAATGATGTGTATGATGCCCGTGCTGAACCGAAGGCTGAGCGTCCGGACGATAGGAAAGCTGGTTATTGTTTTCTTGTGTCATACTGATAAATCCCCTTTCACCTGATGAGTGCTGACGATAACATGTTATGCCCTGCGGTGAAGGATGGATGCTTATCCTTGTTATATTTAACCATTTTTAGGCAAAATGGGCGTTATTGTCCGTCCACGGTGCCGAATGCCCGGCCGGCCTCCGCCAGCGCCCGCTCCAGTCGGGACAACGGCTCCGGCAGCAGCTGCCCGTGCCCGACAGCCAGCAAAGAGGGCTTCAGCGCGCAGAGGCGTTCTGCGCTGACCAATGCCGCATGCTTATTCCAGGTGGCCATCGCCGGAAACGGAAACCACGGCTTCATCAGACCCGATACCGCCAAGCCGCCGCGAACCTGAAACGCATCTCCGGCAATCAGCGCGCCGCTGCGCTCATCCAGAAACGCTACAGAGCCCGGCGTATGGCCCGGAGCCGCAACGACGCGCAGCGAGCCGATCCGGTCGCCATCCTGCAGCAGTACGTCAGGACGCGTGCGGATCGATTTGGGAACGTCGCCCTTGATCGGCAGATCGCTTGGTTCGCCCGGCTCCAGCTCCCGGCTGCCGGCCAGCAGCTTGGCGTCGCGCGCCGATATGCAGACGGTTGCTTGCGGGAGCGCCTGCTTCAGCCCGTCGAGTGCGCCGACATGGTCGCCGTGAGCGTGCGTAAGCGCAATCCGCGTCAACGGCTTGCCGATCCGTTCAGCCGCTTGCAGGATCGCCTTCACGCTGAACGGCAGCGCGGCGTCGATCAGCGTCAGCTCGCGCTCTTCTTCAACGAGATAGCAATTGACCGGGAACACTCGCGGCATAAAAGCAAGTTGATACAAAAAACCGTTTTTTGTCATTTTCATCTCTTCAGCCTCCGATTTAACTATTTTAATTAGTATATTAACTAATATCATTAGTTTTTGCAACTGCTTTTTTGCCGCCACTAAAAAGCATCCCGTGCAACGCGCAGGACACGCCTAGCCTTCCGGTGAGACGCCCGCCTTACGGAAGGCGTCAGCATGCCGCATAGGCCGCTGCCGGAGCGACGCGACCCTGCGGCCGGCACCGCGCGGACTCCCGGAGTACGGTGCCGGTCGTACGGCGGCTGTCAGCAAGACGGGAGACCCGCGAAATACCGCGCATCGTCTACGTATCCGCTCGATTCGCGCAGTCCAATGCCTCGCTGGTTTCCGGCGCTTACCAGCCGAAATAAACCGACCAGCAGGCCAGAGACAACACCAGACAAAGCGGTGTGAACAGCCGGGTGTCCCAGTAGGCGAAGCGCGTCGTTTTGATTTTTTTGATCAATCCCATGTAGCGAAAATCACCGATCGCACGCAGGGCAAATACCAGCGCGCACAGCAGGCACACCCACTTGGTCAAGCGGCTCGGCTCGTAAAAAGGCAGCGCGCCGCTTTGCGCGAGCAGCGCCCCCGCCATCGCCCACAGGGCCAGACCGACGATCGTCGTCTCCGCCTTGCGCGGCTTGAACAAAGGCGCGGACTCGCCTTCCTTGCGCGGAATGACCACAGAGGCTCCCGCCTGCCCCCCGAAAGCCCAATACACATGCATACCGCCCGCTGCCAACAGCAGCAGCGCGGCAATTGCGCTCACCCACAAGCTCATGTCATCCTTCCTCCTTCGTGCCGAACCCAAGCGGAGCACCACCTTATCGCGCGGTTCGCTTGGCCTCTATTTAGCCTTTATATTCATTGTAGGAAAGAAATGGAAGGCCTACAAGGCGTTTTGCAGCGGATGTGTTACAATGAAGTGAAACTTGCGGACTGCTTGGCAGGTGACCGTTCGCTGTCGTGTCAGACACCTGCGCCGGTCCGCAGAGGAAACCGGAGGGAACGTTGATGAATGAGGAGACGTTGGCTTTATTTCGCCATCTGACGGAGCTGCCGGCTGCACCCGGCTTTGAGCGGGAGCTGCGGCGTTTCATCCGCAGCGAGCTGGAGCGCTACACGCAAGAGCTGGTGCAGGACGGGCTGGGCAGCCTGTTTGCCGTCCTGCGCGGCGACGAGCAGGGGCCAACGGTCATGGTGGCCGGACATATGGATGAGGTCGGGCTGCTGGTGACCGGCATCACGGACAACGGGCTGATCCGCTTCCAGACGCTGGGCGGCTGGTTCAGCCAAGTGCTGCCAGCGCAGCGGGTGGAGATCATCACCGCGCGCGGCCCGGTGCCCGGCGTCATCGGCACGACGCCGGTGCACCTGCTGGACGAGTCGGCGCGCAGCCGGCCGCTCGAGCTCAAGTCGATGTACATCGACATCGGCGCGGACGACCGCGCCGAAGCGCTGGCCATCGGCGTACACATCGGGCAGCAGGTTGTGCCGGTCTGCCCGTTCACCCCTTTGGCCAACCCCAAGAAAGTGTTGGCCAAAGCCTGGGACAATCGCTACGGCGTCGGCCTGGCGATTGAGCTGGTCAAGGAGCTTCACACGGTGAAGCTCCCGAATGTCCTGTACGCCGGAGCCACCGTACAGGAAGAAGTCGGCGCGCGCGGCGCCCGGACGGCCGCGGCGCTGATCCGGCCGGACCTGTTCTACGCGCTCGATGTCAGCGCCGCCGGCGATACCGGCGGCGACCGCAACGCGTTCGGCCAGTTGGGCCGGGGCGCGCTGCTGCGGGTGTACGACCCGACGATGATTACGCATCGCGGAATGGTCGAATTCATCCGGGACATGGCGGACACGCACCGCATCCCGTATCAGTATTTCATCTCCGCGGGCGGAACGGACGCCGGGCAGGTCCATCTGACCGGCAGCGGCGTGCCGTCGGCTGTGATCGGCGTCTGCGCCCGCTACATTCATACGGCAGCATCGATTCTCCATGTCGACGATTACGCCGCCGCCAAAGAGCTGCTGATCAAGCTCGTGCAGGCCAGCGACCGCACGACGCTGAATACGATTCGCGACAACGCCTGACGCGCCATCGGCAGGAGGGATGCTGTCCGCAAGTCGAATGATGCTTGTCGGATGCCCTCAAGAAAGAACCGCAATTCCATGTAAATACGCCTCCAGATCCACGATCAAAGTGGTCAGGAGGCGTATTTTGCAGTAGGGGCTAAGAAATCCTGTGTCCGACGGGTGAGGAAGCGTCTTGCCCGTGACGGTAAGCAGCTCTGCCCGCTGCGATACTTTCGGACAGAACGCGGGCCGAATTACGGGCAGCCGCATGTTGTCGCTCTTGTGCGTCCGGCACAGACCTCATTCTGCGCACATCGGGCCGCAAGCGTTTGCCACACCTTCCGCACCGCGCACGACTCCCGGAGCGCGGTGTCGGCCGTACGGCGGCTGTCAGACCCGTGCTGCCCCTCCGCCGATCTGCTACCGCCGCGCCCTGCCTCTTGACGCGAACAGCCGCCACGCCCCGTCGTGGCCAGCGCCGGTCTTCTACGGCCCCCGTCATTCGGGCCGTTCCTCGCCCGCTTCGGGCGGCAGCGCCGCTTCGATGGGCAGCAGCACCGTAAAAATCGTGCCCTCGCCCACCCAGCTTTCCACGCTAATGGAACCGCCGTGCAGCCCGACGATCTTGTGGGCAATCGACAGGCCGAGCCCGCTGCCGCCGCCCGAGCTGCTGCGCGCAGTATCGGCTTTGTAGAAGCGCTCGAAAATCCGCGCCTGATCCGCTTCGGCAATACCGATGCCCGTGTCGCGAATCTCCACCCTCGCCCACGGACCGGCAAACGTCAGCCGTACGCCCAATGTCCCGCCCAAGGGCGTAAATTTAATCCCGTTATGAAGCAAATTCGTCCATACCTGGCTGAGCAGGTCCTGGTCGGCGGCAATGCTCCCTTCCTCCAGCTGAATATCCAGCTCCAGCTCCTTGGCTACCCATTGCGGCTCGCAGGCCAGCACCAGATTGCGCAGCTGCTTGTCCAGCCGGTACCGCTGCGGCTCGAACGGCGGCTGGGCCGACTCCAGCGAGCTTAGCTTGAGCAGATTATCGCTGATTTTGGACAGCCGCTCGCTTTCCGCTTCAATGATGCTCAAATATTGCTTCCGCTCCTGCGAATCGAGCCGGTCGTCCATCAACGCCCGCGAAAACCCGCGGATCGACGTCAGCGGCGACTGAATCTCGTGCGATACGTTGGAAATAAACTCCTGACGCAGCTTCTCCATCTGCCCCAGCTCCACAGCCATTTCATTAAAACCTTGCACAAGACCGCCGAGTTCGTCGCCCATCGGTCCCGGCTCAGGCAGCAGGATGTTAAAATCGCCCTTGGCCATGCGGCGCATCGCATCGGTCAGCATGAACAGCAGATCGACGCGCCTGCGGTTTGCTCCGTTCAGCCACGCCAGCCCGAACATCAGCAGCAACCCGAGGAAGCCGGCGATCAGTTGAATCTCCACCCCATGCCAGAGCGGCGGCGTCTCCACCATCACGAACAGCGCGTACGCCTGCCCGCTGATGACAACCCGCGTGCCGCTGAATGCCGTGCCGGTCCCTACCCAGTACGGGCGGTCAAAGCTGTGCACAGCCGCACCGTTCAGCACGCGCAGGATATCCTGATGCAGCGGCGTCCACGAGCCGCCGCTTCCCGCTATGGAGCCAACAGCTAGCAACGGACCGCTCTCATCCGCGAGCACAAAGCGCTTGGGCGAATCCTGCCCCAGCAGCTCCAGCAGTTGGGCCGCTCGCTCGCGCGTCGCGGGGCCGCTGCCCAGAAAGGTTTTGACATCAGCCGCCATTTGCTGCTCCGCCGCCCGCTGCGGTCGCTGGTCGAACATCAGCCCCGTTCCGATGTAAGCAAGGCTCCAGCATAGCGACAGCGCGATCCAGAATAACATCACCAGCAGCAGAGCGAATCCAAGCTTTCGCCTTTTGCTCACGTCCCCCGACTTCGCTTGCCCGTTAGCCGTCTTGCCCTGATCCTCCCGCACCCTCGCTTGCGCCTCACGCCCTTGATCCTGCCGCGCTTCGCCGCTTCGCGCCAGCCCCGCTCCCGCGTTCCGGTCGATGCCGCCAGCCCGGTCATCGGATCGATCCTCAGCCCGATCATCGGTCCGATCGTCAGCCCGGCCCCTACGCCGTCCGCCTGCCGCCACACCGCTCTCGCCAAGCCCAAGCTCCGCGTCGCTTCCCGCCGGCCCCCGGCTCGCCTCGCTCCCCGCTCCGCTGGAGTCCTTCCCTTCGCCGCCGTTCATCCCAACACCTCCAGCCGATAGCCGAGCCCGCGAATCGTGCTGATGCGAAAGCCGCTCTCCTCCTCGGAGAACCTTTCGCGCAGCCGATTGACGTGGACATCGACCGTGCGCTCGTTGCCCTCGTAATCGTAGCCCCAAATCTGCTCGATCAGCTGGTCGCGCGAAAAGGTTTTGCCCGGATAGCTGGCCAGCTTGTACAGCAGCTCGAATTCTTTGAGCGGCATCGTCAGGCTTTGCCCGTCCGCCCGCACCTCAAACGTCTTGCGGTTCATCGTCACCTTGCCTGCCGTCACCTCCTGCGCCGCGGCAATCCGGTAGCGCTTGAGCAGCGCTTTGACGCGAACCGCCAGCTCGGCCGGATCAAACGGCTTGACCAGATAATCGTCCGTACCCAGCTCAAAGCCCTTAACCTTCTGCGCCGTCTCGCCTTTGGCCGTCAGCATCAGCAGCGGCAAATGGTCGTACTGCTCGCGCAGCTCGCGGCACAGCTCCCAGCCGTCCATATGCGGCATCATGATATCGAGCACCACCAGCTCGACCGGAGCCGCCGCCAGCGTCCGCAGCGCATCGCGGCCGTCCTCGGCCTCCAGCACCGCCAGCCCTTCGTTTTGCAGCAGCACCCGCACCAGCTTGCGAATATGCGGATCGTCGTCCACCACCAGAATCGTCGTCATGCTTGCCGCCTCCTTTTGTCCGTCGTATCCCGAGGTCCGCCCTCCTCCGTTCCGCACCGCTGCTCCCGCCCTACGGATCGGCCTCACTTTGCTATCAGCATACGCCGGATTTGTAAACTCAATATAAACGACTTTTTTTCAAATGGGAATTGTGCTAAATTAGGAAGAAATCGGGCCGCTCCGGCGCCGAGATCACGTGTAAGGGTGGTTGCTGATGCTGAAAAACCCGTTTTCCCTCTTTGAACAGGCCGAGGCCGGACAAGAAAGGCAAGAGCTTGCAACGCGCATCCGTCAGGAGGGTCATTCCTGCTTTCGCCGTTTTATCGATAGCTTTACCGCTGCCATCAAAGCCGCACAAGACGGAGAGCTTGAGCGCATTGAGCAGCTGATTGCCCAAGCGCAAGAGCTGTTCCCGGTTCCCGCCGAATTCAGCCCCTCCTGGCAAAAAATCTGGGACGAGCTGCTCGAAATGAGCGCCAACAAGCGCAGCGTGCTCGAAGAAATTTCTGCCGCCGAGCGTGACGGCGAATGGCAAATCATCATCGACAACCCGAAAGCGATTCAAGAGGTCGTCTGCTACCCGGGGCTGCCCTTCCTTGACGCCGCCAATCTGTACGCCTACTTCCGTCCACAGCTGGCCCAAAACGAGTATATCCGCTTGCAAAAAATTCAAACCGTCATTCAGAAAATCGGTCCCTGAGATCAGCTCAGCCGCTTTCCTCCAGCGCGTGTCTCCCGGTGCGCGGCGGTTGCCCGACCGGATCATGTCGGGAAGGGTGGGACTGCGCCGGGCCACGCTGGACCGGGCCGTCCGTTCCTTCTTCCCCGTTCCGGCATGCGGCTCACAGCCGCCAGCCTGCCCTACCCCGGCTAGGCCTGCGAACACAAAGCCGGCTCGGGCTCCGGTTCGTCCTTAGGCTGCGCCAGCACGGGGAACACCGCGCGGAAGGTCGTGCCGACGCCTATTTTTGAATCCGCTTCCATTCTTCCCTCATGGCGCTGCATAATGCTCAGACATACCGCTAGCCCCAAGCCCGTCCCCCGCTCCTTCGACGTATAAAACGGTTCGAAAATCCGCCCAAGCCGCTCCTCGGGAATGCCCGGGCCGTCGTCCGACACCCGGAGCGCAACCTGCCCGCCCGCAAGCTCCGTAGCCAGCACCAGCGTGCAGCCGCGACTCTCCATCGCTTCCAGGCCGTTGCGGGCCAAATTCAGCACAAGCTGCTTGATCTCCTTTTCGCAGAGCAGCAGCAGAGGCAGGTCCGGCGTCAGGCGCATCTCGACCTGCATCCCCCGCAGATTGGCGTCGGCTTGAATGATCGGCAGCAGCCGCTCCAGCAGCACGTTAAGCTGCAGCTGCTGCATGTCCACCACGCGATTTTGCGCCAGCGATAAAAAATCGTTGATAATCTCATTCGTGCGGTCCAGCTCCTCCAGCATCAGCTGAAAATAAGGCTGAAACGTCCCGTCCGAGCGCTCGCTGATCAATTGAATAAATCCCCGCATCACCGCCATCGGATTGCGGATTTCGTGCGTGATGCTGGCAGCCATCTGCCCCACCAGTCGCAGCCGCTCCAGCTGATTCAGCTCCAGCCGCAGCCGTTCGATTTCCGTCACATCCTGATACATGCCCACTGCGCCGACAATTTCGCCGCCTTCCGTTAACGGATAGGCATAGCACAAAAAGCAGCGCTCCCGAAACCGGATATACTCCGCCCTGCTCGTCTCTCCCTGCAGCGCCCGCATGATGTGCAGCTCGCCCTCCCGCAGCCCGCGAGCGCCCAACATGCCCGACAACGGCCCGCTTTCCAGCTCGTCACGGGTATATTCGGGAAAATAAGCGGACATTTCCTTATTGCAATGCGTCATGGCCCCGTTGCGATCCACCACCAGCACCGGCAGCGGCAAGCAGTCCAGCAGCATTTGCAGACGTTCGGCGCTCTGCACCGCTTTGACGGTCAGCTCCTCCAGCTGACTGGCCATGGCCCGCTCCTCCGTAATTTCCTGAAAATAAGCCGTTGCCCCGACGATCCGCCCCGTACGCGGGTGTAGGATTGGCGCCGTGTCGAACACGATCGGCACCTCCTGAACGTAAAGAAGCTCCTTCGTGTAGACCTTACCCGACTCCAGGGCATGCAAGAGCGCGCTATCTTCTTCCCTCACTCCGATGCGCTTCAGCAGCTGCCGCACGTTACAGCCCTGCAGCTCCTCCCGATCCAGCC
Organism: Paenibacillus athensensis; assembly: GCF_004514475.2. Taxonomy (GTDB): domain Bacteria; phylum Bacillota; class Bacilli; order Paenibacillales; family NBRC-103111; genus Paenibacillus_AL; species Paenibacillus_AL athensensis. The sequence goes on from NZ_MYFO02000007.1 coordinate 195,209, forward strand.
CGGTCAGCTTCAAAATACGCAAGGCGCTTTCGTTGAAAAACGTCAAGCAGCCGTGCTCGTCAATACACATAAATCCGCCCGGCGTCTGCGCCACCATCCAGGTCATCAGCTGCTTCCGCTGATCCGAAGACGCAGTCGCCTTCCGCATCGCAGCCCACCAGACAGCGAAAGCAGGCAGCCAAGCCAACGCCATGCCGACCAGAAAAAGGGGCGTAGCCCCCTCCTTGTACATCAGCACGGCTCCGGCCAGCGGAAATACAATCAAAAACAGGGTGGTGGCCCCTCTTTTATTTAAAAACCTCATGACAGCACTCCTGTCCTTGGTACAGCTTTTCCAAACTCCTTTATATTCGACGCATCAGGCCCGCTTCCTTGCACCGCTGTAAAAAAGAGGGAGCCCATTAGCCGCGCTCCATCCCCGTTCGGACAGACTCCCTGCAAGGGCAATGCGATGAATGTAACAGAAAAGCCCCGCATGCCCGAAGACGAATCTTCGGCCATACGAGGCTTGAAGCTTGGAAGCAATGCGGTTCCGTTGCGAAAGCCCGCGCTATCTTCGCGGTCCTGAGGCTTGGCGGTTGCTCGTTCATTGTTTCCTGATTGCTGGTTATTCGTAGCTTGCTCGTTGTTCCCGGTTACCCGTTCCTTGCTTCCTGCCGCCCGATTTATCCAGGCGGCAATTGCGTATCGACCCGACCGCTTTCCACATGCTGCGAGGAAGCCGACGGCTGCACTTGAAGGGTCACGGTATCGTTCATTCCGACCGGAATCGTGTCGAACGTCAGACGGCGGGTAGCCGGGTTGTACGCCAAGCCCGTCAGCTTGTAGTCGACCGTCTCCTCCGAAACGCTGTTGTAGATGCTTGCTGTGACGGAAAAATCATCGACCGTCAAGCCCTGCGTATCATTGTCGGCCAGCTCCACCGTGACGCCGTCCGGCGTGGCGCCGCTCAAGCTGCTGAGCGCTGTCATGCTGTCGGCTCCGACGCCCATCGAGCCCGGTACAAACTGCGGCTCGCTGTCCACCAGCTCGTTGCGCGTGATCACTTGACTGCCGGACGGACTGACATTCAGATCGAACACATGCCAGTAACGCTCGTTGCCCGCCGAAGCCGGTACGTTAAATACATAAGTCGGAGTCACCGCCGAGCCCTGATAGACCTCAACCTTGGCGCCCGACGCGGCCAGACGCTCTTCAAAGGAATAATTTTTGACGTAAAAGGTGTACGTGCCGTAAACCTGCTGCGTCACCGACGCCAGCGTCGTCGTTTCCGGACCTTCGCCCGACGTATCGTCCAGATCCAGCGTCGCGTAGTTCGCGCCTTGGTAGTCATATTGCTTGTGGCCGTAGTAGATGTGGAAGCTTCCGTCGTCCGGCGTCGGGCCGATCAGATGCGAATCCAGATCCCGCGGCGTGGAGCCCCACGTCAGTACAATGCGGGTATCTTCGCCTTCCGGCGCCCGGACCGCGATCAGTTGATTGCTTTCCTGCGGTTCTTCGCTGAACACCAGACTCCTGGTGACAAAAGAGGACACATAGCCGAGCTTGCTCATCTCAACGGTATACGTCCCGGCCGGCAACGAAATGCTGTACACGCCGTCGCCGTCCGTCACCGCTTCAGCCAGCACGTCCCCGTCATGATTGTCGGCTCCGGCGCGGAAGCGCAGCGTCATGCCGGATACCGCTCCGTTGTCGAGGTCATCGCGCACCCGACCGTAGATGCTGCCGGCGATTTGCTGCGGCGACAGCTCGACCGCCGAGAAAGCTACGACCTGGCCGCTGCTGTTGACAGCGTAAAGGCCCAGATACTTGACCTGAATCGGGTCCAAGCCCTCAATATCACCGCCCGCTGTGTAGGACACCGCTCCGGCCGGCAGCGCCGAACGCATTTCCGGCGTAGGAAGCGGCGAGCTTGACGCGACGTAATACAGACGGCTTTGATCGGTGACGACTTTTGCCGATCCCGGCACGGAGCCCGGCTGCACGCCGAACGGGAGTATCGGCGCAATGACCTTCAGCGGCTCGATCTGCCGCAGCAAAAACTTCGCGTTGCGGTAAATGAGCGGCGTGCCAGGGTCTTCACCGGCGTAAGCGCTGGAAAAATCCCAGCTTTGCATCTCCAGCTGCGTGGTCAGCGCGGTGGCATCGACGATGGTGAACGGCGCATCGGCGTCGACGATCAGCGCAGGAAATGCCGTTTGGCCGGCATCTTCGCCGTTGATCGTCATTTTGGCCACCAGATTGTGTACGCCGTCGTTCAGATGCTGCAGCGCAATCGTCAGCGGATGTTCGCCGTCGCTCGTTCCGCTGCCCAGCACCGTGGCGCCCTCATAGACCGTCACCATGCTGCCGGCCGGGGCCGCTACCCGCACCTGCGGCTCGCTATCGTGCGTGACCTGCGGCAGCAGCGGGCTGACGATGACCGGCCCTGTGATCACAACGGCGCCGGCACTGCCGCCTGCCGTCCACAGGCTTGCACATATGCTTGCAGCCAGCAGCCATGCGGCTTTTGGCTGGACTCTTTTTTTCATAACATCCCTTCTCCCTATGTTCTTGCAATATCCAATTGTACCATACAGACGGAACAGCAATCTGTAAGGTTTCATACAAAACCAGCAGCTTTATGCGCCGATTTTCAATGGGAGAAAGGAGCGAAGCTCTTGATCACACGCTCGGTTCCGCGGAAATTTGCCAACGCACGCCAAACGGATCGATCAAACGCCCAAACATCGCACCCCAGAACATGCGTTCGAATTTCATGATGACCGATCCGCCTTCGGACAAACGCCCAAACGCCTGCGCCGCCTCCTCCTCCGTAGCAAACTCGAGCACCAGGTCCATGCCATTGCCGCGCCGCACGGTCTCGGCATCTGCCATATAAAAGGTCTGACCGGCCGCTTGAAGCACCAGATGCAGCACGCCGTTCGGGTTATTCGCTCCCGGAAAAGCCTCATACGTCTGTACGCTTTCGATCGCTCCTCCCAGCGCTTCGGCGTAGAATGCCGCCTGTTTTCTGGCGTCCTCACAGTAAATGTAGGGGTATAGCTTGCTCATACGATCCATCCTCCCGTCATGTTATCGGCTCGCTTCCTGCGCGTCCGGCGCAGACCATTGAAGCGGCTGCGTGTTGAAAAACAAATTTGGATTCACAGGCACATTATGCGCCCAGAAGGTAAAATGCAAATGCGGTCCGGTGGAAAAGCCGGTCGTTCCGACCAACCCGATCACATCGCCGCGCTTGACCTTGTCGCCAGCCTTGACCAACAGCTTGGACATGTGAATGTATTGGGAAAACAAGCTCATTCCGTGATCAATATAGACGGAATTGCCCGTCAGGTACAAGCTCTCGGCCAACGCCACGACACCGTCGTTCGTCGCCTTGACCGGCGTACCCTCGTCGGCGGCCAGATCAATCGCTTGATGCGTGCTGTCGTATTTGCCGTTGACGTACCGGGTAAAGCCGAACGGGGTCGTCAGAATGCCTTCGATCGGCTGCATAAACGGGCCGGTAAACAGGAAGACCGGCTCGGAGCGGCTGCGTGCCGCGTCGATTTTGCGCTGATCGGCTTGGATGCGCTCCGTTTCCTGCCGCATGCTCTCCATTTGCTCGGTGACTTGGATGCGCTGGGTGTCGAAGGTTTTGGCCTTGACTGTCAGCTTGGCCCCGCCGATCGTATACGTGCCGGGCTTGGCCTGCATCGACATCGGCAAATAGACGTAGAAGCCTGCGCCGAAGGGCTGCAGCTTGTAGGTTTTGCCCTGCCACGCGACCTCGCCGGCCGCGCTGCTGCGCACCAGCACGGCGTCCCCGGGCGACGCCGTGTCCGGCAGCAGCGTCCAGGCGCTTTGCATCGCGCGCCGGGCTGCCTCCGGGGAAGCGTACAACGCCGCTTCCCGGACAATACCGCGCTGACGCTCCCGCTCCAGCGCGAGTCCCCCGGCCGCCTCCGGCGAGGCCGGGTCCAGCCAGTGGTGACCGCCATCCGTGGTCACCAGCAGCACGGCGGCGCTGTCCGGCGCGCCGCTTGGCACCGACCGCGCCCAAGCGACGCGGTCGGTGAGCCCCTGGAACTGCCGCACGGCATACGACCGGCCCTCCCGGTCGATAGCTGCAGGGGCAGTTCCTGGGGCGGGCGGCCCGAAGCCGAGGGCCGCGGTGCGGGCGAGCTCGTCCGCGCTCGGCGACGAGGCTTCGCCCACGCTCTCGCTCCCGGCTCCGCCCGCGCTCTCGCTCCCGGCTTCGCCCGCATTCGCGCCTCCGGCTCCGTCCACGCTCTCGCTCGCGGCTTCGCCCGCGCTCCAATGCGCGCCGCCGTCGACGGTTACGCGCACACCGTCGGAATACCGGGCCCAGCCCCGATCCAGATCCTGCATGTGAAAATCCAGCAGGCTGGGGGGCCCGGCCGCTTTTGGCTGCGCCGACGGTTGCGCGGACGCGGTCGGCGGCCCCGCTGCGGGTGCATCGGTCCGCTGGAGCCATAGCCCGCAGCCCACAGTAATGATTGCAGCGGCTGCAAAGCTGGCCACGCTCACCCCAAGCCAATAACGGCCGCTGCGCAGCCTGCTGAGCGGGCCGCGATTACTGCGGCTGCGCGATCGTGCATCCATCCTCTCATCCCTCCCAACGGCGCCCCGAACGCCAGCTTGTCCATCCCTTGCCTTTATCTCCACACTCTTGTTTATATATATTCGTGTATACGCCATTTAAGCCTACTTGGCTGCACCTGTCTTCAAGCAACCCGGCAAGCCATCTCGCCAACGGATTCGCTCATATGAAAAGACGAGCTTGACGGCAAAAAAGTTCCCATCCCCGTCCTCACGACGCCTTCACCACGCGTTCACATCACCTTCACCCTGCCTCCGGCTTGTCCGGCTTTGCCTTCGCAACGCCTCCACTTCACCTGCACGTTGCCTTCCGCTTAGCATCCTCTTCATTGGCGCAGCCCTTTCCGCACCGCGCGACTGTCCGCAGCCCGGTGCGGACCGACCGCACGGCAACTGTCGTCAGGCCCGGCCCCAACGCTTGACCACAAGCTCACTCAGGCGCCCATTAGCTCCAACCGGCAAAGCAGCCTCTCCAAGCGGTCCTTCCAGACAGCCCCTCAAAGCGGTCCGGCAAGCGCCCTCGCCAAACCCTCTCTGGAAACCGCCGCTAGCTCGTCATCGCCCCGGTCATGTCCATAGAGCAGCAGCACGACCAACGTAAATACCGCGCGAAATCGGGCTAACTTGCGGGTATCCGCATCCACAGCACCGTACAGGCAAAAAAACCGCTCCCGCTCGCTCACCGGCACATAGCTGTACGCGATCGCCAGATCCAGCGCCGGATGACCGATGTGCGCATCGCCCCAATCGATCACCCCATTCAGCTCGCCCTGCTCATCCTCCAACACATTGCGAAGATGCAAATCGCCGTGCAGCAGCGTTTCCCGGTATGAGCGGACGTTCACCCCGTCCAGTCCCGCGATCAGGCTTTCCAGCGCCTCACCGCCGTGCCACAGCCCCAGCGCTGCGGCCTCTTCCTCTCTCGCCTGCAGCCGCTCCAGCGCCGCCGGCATCACAAATCGACCGACCGGGTCGCTCCCCGGTACGCCCAGCCGCTTGGCCGATTCTGCCGGGTACGCGTGCAGCGCCCGCAAAAACGCCGCCAGCCGCTCCACCGACCTCCGCCGGCCCTCGTCGTTGCCCACGCGCGGCGGCCGCCCCGGCACATAGCGATACCCGGCAAACGGCCACGGATACCGCTCCTCCGGCGCGCCCAGCAGCAGCGACGTCGGAATTGCCAGCGGCTGCTCCAGCGCTCCCAACGCAGGCAGCAGGGCGCACTCCGCGCGCAATAGCTCTACAGCACTCTCACGCCGCGGAAAGCGAAACACATACGCGCCATTCACCCGATAAGCGGTGTTGTCAAAGCCCTCTCCGGCCGCAATCGCAGTCACCGGGGCCAGCTGCGGAAACTGCCGTTCAATCAACTCCGCGGCTTCTTCCTCCGTCACCACCCGTTCCGGATGCCAAACCGACATACCACCACTCCTTATCCATGCTGCCGTTCATCGCGCCTCGGCCATAAACATATGCTTGACAAACATTCCCCATCTGCCCGGCCAATTCCTCTCCTGACAGCGATAACGAGCAAAAAAAAGCCGCACCGGCAATGCCGGCCGACCTTGTACAGCCGCGCGCCGTGTCGGCGTGCAGCCAAACATAACCCTGCTGTCTATCGTCTGTCCCACGTTTCTCTTTTCGTCAGCCATCTTACGTTCAGCATCGCACTCTGGAAATCGCGCCTCTTTATCGATCTCTTGTACGCTGGCGCACCCGATCTGCTCGTCTGCGCGTTCGCCGTGGTTCAGCGGCTCCATCTCGTACAGCCCCCGGCTCGCGACGCGGGCTGCCGACGGCGTTGGCTGTCCGGCAGCAAGCCGGACCTGCCGGACTGTTCCTTTCAACCCGCCTAGGTTTTAACTGCGCGTTCGGCGTTGACGCGGCCGTATCGCCAGTAGGTTCCCGTCCCCAGAATCGGATCGGCGCTGCCGAGGATGGCACTGCGGATTTGCGCATTTGTCCGACCTTGAGCAGCCAGCAGCGCCGCCAGCCCCGACACGAGCGGCGCGGCCATTGAGGTTCCGCTCAGATAGGCGTAAGAGCTGCCCAGGTACGTCGAGAAAATCGCTTCCCCCGGCGCAGCCACGTCCACCCACGGACCGAAGTTGGAAAAAACCGACTTCACGTCCTGCGCATTCGTAGACGCCACTGCAATCACCTCGTCGTAATTCGCCGGGTAGCTCGGCGCCGACGAGCCCTCGTTGCCCGCAGCCGCGACCAGCACCGCTCCCTGGCTCCAGGCGAAGCGCACGGCATTCCGCAGCGTGGTCGACGTCGCCGGCGCGCCCAAGCTCAGGTTGATAACCTGAGCCCCCTGCTGCGCGGCGTAGACGACTCCCTGCGCCACCTGCTCCAGCGTGCCGCTGCCGGAGGCGTCGAGCACGCGCACAGGCATAATCGTCGCCAGCGGGGCCATGCCGCTGACGCCCAGCGCGTTGTTGGTGGCAGCAGCGGCAATGCCCGCTACGTGCGTGCCGTGGCCGTTACTGTCTTCGGGAGCATCGTCCCCGCCGACAAAATCGCGGCCGGGCGCAAGCTTCCCCTCCAGATCGCGGTGTCCCAGCTGCACACCGGTATCGACGACGGCAACCCGGACCATCGGCGCTCCTTGCGTCACATCCCACGCCGCTGGCGCATTCACCTGCTTGAGTCCGTATTGATACGTCTCAAAATACGGATCGTTTGGCTTGTACGACGACTGAAACACATAGTTTGGCTCCGCGTATTCGACTTCATAAAGCTGCTGATAATGCTTGAGCATCCGCCGCATTTTCCGCTTGGAGCGAATCAGATGCGTCCCCAGCACATCGTAGCTGCGCAGCACCTCGCAGCGCGCCTTGCCGACAATCTCCTTGCGCCGCTGCTCGTCCACCTCATCTCTGAACTTCACCAGCAGTTGGTTCGGCACATGAGGCGACCAGCGCCTATCCTCTCTGGCTTCGTGATACCCATAGAGCAGCAGAAAGGCAATCACTTTAATGAGCACCAGCACGCCGATGACCAACCCTAACATCTGTGATTCCTCCTCCTCATACAGCAGATTTTGATGGTTCTCTGCATGCTATGAGCCGGAGCTCGCTCCCGCTTGTATGCCTGTCCTTCGCGTTGTCAAAACAGGTACACGTCCCGCGAAAAGCGCTATAAAATAGAAAAAGCCGCCCCCGATGAATCGGGAGCAGCTGCTTTCGTGCTGTAAAATTACAATTTTACAACTTTGTCGGCTTGTGGGCCGCGTTGGCCTTGAACAACTTCAAATTCAACCGCTTGACCTTCGTCAAGAGTTTTGAAGCCGTCGCCTTGAATTGCGCTGAAGTGAACGAATACGTCCGGGCCGCCGTCTACAGTGATGAAGCCGAAGCCTTTCTCAGCGTTAAACCATTTTACAGTACCTTCTTGTTTTGCCATTTGAAGTTACCTCCGAAAATTAAATTAACATGTTCCTTTTTCATGGATAAAAAATTCACATATTGAAAAAAGTACCATTCCTATATGGCGCTCTTGTCAATAGGCGCATTTCTTTAACCACTTTATCAATTATCTCCACTCTATCACAGACTTTTACAAAACGCAAATGGGAAAAAGCCGCTCCGCCCGCTCCCCATACGCATTAGCGCACAATTTTCAACGTCACGGAGCCGAGAAAACGCGCAACGGCGCGGCAAAATGGCAGCGCTAACATCGCCAAAGCCGCAGCAATCGTCGCCCTTCATTGTGCTGCAGCCAGCCGGCCGTTCCACACAGCCGGACCTGCTGCCTCCTTCGCGCAAGCGCCCCCATTGCCGAGGAGCCATTGCTCACAGCGCTTTCTCAAAGCAGCGGAAGGGCGCCTTGCGCAGCGGGAACCGCACCGTACCCGTCGGCTTGTACCCGGCCCTGCTGTACATGCCCAGCGCCGTCTCGTTCTCCGAGAATACGTCGAGCCGGATGCTCGTGCAGCCCTCGCTGCGGGCGCGCTGTTCCGCAAAGCCAAGCAGCAGCTTGCCCAAGCCCTTACCCTGATGCTGCGGGTGGACGGCCAGCCGGTGGATACATGCGGGCCGGCCGCTGCGGTCGGCCCACTCCAGCTTGCTGTAGGCTCCGCTCATCTTGCGGTCCACCACCACCGCGGCAATGACGACGCCGTTCTCCACAACGCCGTACAGCGTGCCGGACTTCAGATCGCTGCCGATGACAAAGCGGTTCGGGTACATCCAGTCCCACTGCTCGATGCCGTCGGCCCGCAGCCGGCGGGCCACCTCCGTGTAGAGCGCAAGAACGCTTTTTTTCATATCCGGGGTCAATCGCTGAATGTCCATGTTAATACGCTCCTTTCACGCACCGTTTATTGGAGTTGGCTTTTGATCTCCAGAAGACGGCGGGACGACTTGCGGCGGTATATCACCGTCCACAGCAGCGCAGCGCCGATAAAACCGTACAGGACAAAGTTCGACAGCGCCAGGAATTGCGACGTGGTCAGCTCGAATACGAGCACGACGCGCACGCCAGCTTCCAGAACCAGCATCAGGCCCCATACGAACGTCATCAGCCGCATGACGAAGCGGAAATAAGCGATGCTCCAGTTGTCGGCAAAGCCTTCAATTTTCATAAAGCGCAGCGCCAGATGAAAGATCAGCGGACGCTTGAGCAGCAGCGAGCCGAGAAAGATCAGACCGACGGCGCCCGTGATGAGCGATTCACGAACGAGCAGGATCTTTTCGCTGCCGCCCAGCGAAACCAGCACGAGCGTCAGCACCAGCGTAAACAGCATGAGGCTGCCAAAGGCGTCAAGCTTGCGATGCTTGGCAAAATGGACCACATTGTCGACCAGCGGCACCAGCGTGGCGATCGACAGCGCAGCGACGCCGCTCATATAGTTATTCAGCAGCTCATAAATTCCCCACGGCGCCAGACCGTTAATCAAAAGCGTGAAAATCACATAATTACGGGTAGACATAGTTGGCTACTCTCCTTTTCGTTGTCTTCGAATCCAGATTTCGGCTATGGCCAGATTCGGTATCCAGCACAGCCAGGCGACTACGCGGTAGGCCGCTTCGAAATCGCCGTCAAACAGCAGCACGAGCGGAAAGAGATACAATCTCAGACCAACCGCGGCCAACGTCAAGGCATAGCTGCGAAGCATCCAGCGGCGGTGAGCGTCAGCTTTGCCTTGGATGATGCGGATTACGCCCATCAGCGTGCTAGCCGCCCAAAGCAGGTCGAGGGTGAAAAATCCCACCCCAGCCACCCAGCCACCCGTCGCATAAAGCGACAAGTAGACGCTGACCAGACTGCTGAGCATAATCGACGCGACGTAGATGATGCCCAACATTCGATGCCTGCGGCGCGCCGCGGCGCTGCGCTGCTTGCGGAACAGCTGGAACGGGCCGATCACGATTGCCAGACAGGCCGTTGCGATATGCGCGTATAGTACGTACACCCACGGCGTTAAATGAAAATCGGGCTTTCGCAGCTTCTCTTGCACAAGGCCGGCATACTTTGGATGGAAGAAGCCGTATTGGACGATTGCGTAAGCCGCTACCACAAACGCCAGCGCGGTGATGAGGCCGATACCGAATTTTCGCATCTCAGCCGGCCTCCTAGCTAAGCGAACGCAGCAGCACCTGGAAAATATCCTTGAGCTCCAGCCTGCCGGCGTCGTCTGCTACAATCAGATTTTGCACGCGTAAGCCGTAAGCAAACACCATGAAGATCGAAGCCATCTTCTCGGCGTCCACCTCTTGCGGAATCGCCCCTGCCTGCTGTCCGACGCGAATCCAGTCGGCAGCCGTACGCTGCGAGAACACATAACCGTTCTTGAGAATCGCCGCCACCTTGGGGTTATCGTTCTGGCTCAACAGGTACATGAAAATCTTGCCCGTCACATCCTGCCCGCCCGAGCTGTTATCGATACTTCCGGCGATCATCTGAATCGGGAGCGTCGGGTCAGGCCCTTGTACCTCGCCAACCACCTCATTGAAGCGCTCGTTCGTTGCGTTCATCTTCGCCCGCAAAATCATCCCGAACAATTCGTCCTTGCCCGTTACATAATGATAAATGGCTCCTTTGGACAGATGGGTCCGCTCCATGATGTCCTGCAAGGTGGTGTTGCGGCAGCCCTTCTCGCGGATGAGCTGTTCGGTCGTATCCAGCAGCAACTGCAGCGTCGCGCTTGGCGCTTGCAGCTGCTTGTCGGCATCAGTCATGCTCGGGTTCCTCCTTGCTTTCGATTACAAACCGTCGGTCGGTTTGTTCATGTTTTTATCATACAGACCGTCGGTCGGTCTGTCAATAGGCAAAGCCGTTTTTTTTGCAAAACATTTCCTGTCCCAAGCAAAAAAGGACACCTCACGGTGCCCCGGCCGTTACAGCTCCCCGCCGCACCCCGTTATTTCGCGGAGGAGACGAGCAGCATCACACTTTTATCCTGTTCATAGTTCCAGTCTACGAAACAGTCGATGACCCGCTTGCCGAGAATCCGCTCAAAGCTGCTATTGTTATGAAAATAGCTTTTTTCCAGATTCCGTTTGACGCCCTTGAGCAGCTCGCCGTGTCCGAGTCGGATCAACTCCTTCTCAATCCGCACGAGCAGTCCGCTGCGCACCACCAGCAGCGTCCGCGAATTCAGCTCACAGGAATAGATTTCCTCCGGCGTTTTTTGCGCCTGATAGCTGATGCGGCTGATCTCTTGCTCCAGCTCGACGCGCCCCGTATAAGCCTCGTTCACAGGTTGCGCGTCCGGCACCGGCTCCGGACACAGACCAACGAGCATCCCGGTCTTGTTATGGAGCGACCAGTCGCAATAAAATTCGCGCGGCTTGACGCCGGTCACGATTTCGATATAGCTTGCAATTTCCGGCAGCATCATTTGCATGAGCTTTTCGCGCATTTGATCGACAATCATTTCATGGTCCTGCTCCAGCAAAACTTTCTCGGAGGGAGTAAGAAAATTTCGCAAATAAATGGTGATAAACGTATGTCCGATGGACACAAATACCGATTCCGGCCCTTTGCCGAAATGATCGCGCAGCAGCTTGCCGGTATAGCTCGCAATTAGCTGTTGATATTGAAAGACCTGTTGGTTCATCAGATTCGATTCTTCCATGGCCGTCTCCTCTAAACTTGATAAGAGCGCTTAATATGACAATCAGTATGTGCCATGGAGAATCTTTATATCCCCCTTATGTGCGTTGTATGGGCAGCTTCACAGTGACGACGGTTCCGCCTTCCGGCGGGCTGGCGAATTCGATGGTTCCCTGGTGATCTTCAATGATGCGTTTGCAAATAACCAGACCCAGCCCGTTTCCTCTTTCTTTCGTGGTCACAAACGGCTGCCCGATCCGCTCCAATAGCTCGGGCGGAATCCCCAGACCGCTGTCGACGATTTCGATACAGGCCCAAGCGTCTGAAGCCGCCAGCGAGATTCTGATTCGACCTCCGTCCGGCATAGCCTCGATGGCGTTTTTGATTAAATTGATAAACACTTGTTTCAGCTTGCTTTCCTTGCCTAATACGACCAGACGTTCGGTCCCCTTCGCATAACGACCAGTGAGCTGAACGTTGTGGAGATTCGACTGCGCATCCAGAAGCGTAATCGCATTTTGCAAAATCGGCTGCAGCCCGTGCAGCTCAAATAACGTCTCCTTCGGATGCGCAAGCTCCAGCAGCTCGCTTACAATTTCATTAATGCGGTCGACCTCGGACAACATGATCTCCGTATATTGGGGTTCTCTCTGCCTCATCAGCTGTAAAAAGCCCCGCAGGCTGGTCAGCGGATTGCGGATTTCATGCGCAATGCCCGCAGCCAATGTGCCGGCCATCGTCAACTTCTCCGACTGCTCCAGCTCCCGCCAGCTCTCGACCATTTTGTCCAGCTGCGCTTCTGCGCGGCTGAAGGCCGCAAAGACCCGGCCATAGCCATACCCGACGCCTCCGGCTGCCAGCAGAGTGAAACCCAGACTCCAGAGCCAGACCTGCATGCTAACGCCCAGAACCCATAACGCCATTTGATGGAGCGCCGCCGCCGCAACCGCGACAGCACATACCTTCCCAAGCGAAGGCAGCTTTCTTCTCTTATTATCCATGTACAAATCCACCTGATTCGTTAATTTCAAGAAACGCCAAAGAGCCTAACTCTCCCACAAACAGAAAGTTAGGCCATGAAGTAACTTTTATCGCGGTGCGCAATAAATTTACCCATTTACCCGACATATTCATATTAACTATCAAGCGGTTAATTCTTCTTCCAAAACCGGCAACGTTTCTGTGCCCTCGCCTCCTGTCCGATACAGGGGCAGGGATCGCTCCCAGTCGTATTGATTATATCACATCCCTGTATGCAAAAAAAAGTGCATCGCGCACATTTCCCCGCAGGCCTGGTCTCAACAGAGCTCTGTCTTTACAAAATGGAAGCTCGCCACCTATAATCTTACAAACAGAACTCTGTTTTTGACAAGCTGAGGAGGTCAAGCATGGAACCCAATCTGATGCCCGTCCAGAGCTGGCTGCTCGCGATGGGCTTCCGTCCTGCAGAGGGCAATGCCGCGCTTTGGCACAAGGACTACGACATCCGCGGCTCCTACCGGATCGCAGCGGAGCTAACGGCCGATGGAACGTCGATGGGCCGCATCGATTACGGCCCCGATATCCGGTCCGGACGCAGCACAGCCGGCATAGAGGGACGTAAGGAGCATCTCGTCCAGCTGGAATGCGTAAACCGGCTGCTGGAGACCGGCTACGCTCCGCGGCACATTGAGCTGGCCCCTTACGGACGGAAAAACGCCGACCTCGACATTTGCGTCCGCGACGCCAGCGGCGCGGGCTTTTTGCTGATCGACTGCAGGAGCTGGGGCAAGCCCTATAACCACGCGCTGCAGGCGCTCGTGCAAAATGATTATAAAAAAGATCAGTTGTTCCATTACTACTTATTGGATACGAACGTGCAGTACGTCGTCGTGTATACGTCCGCGCCGGACGGCGATGGCGGCTTGAAATACAATACGGGCATTGTCGCTATGGCCCCGCTCCGCGGGTGCGACGACCCCGGCGAGATGTATGAGCGCTGGGACAAGCTTTTTCAGTCCAAGGGCTTGTTCGGCGAAGACGCCGAGCCTTACCGGGTGCGGTTTACGGGCATTAAACAAGCGGAGCTGAAGCCGCTGGAGCGTGCCGATGTCGAGGAATCGGACGGGACGTTGTTCAACACGTTTGCGGAGATTTTGCGCCGTCACGTGGTCTCGGACAAAAACAATGCGTACAATGTCATTTTCAATCTGATTTTGTGCAAAATTGTCGACGAAGACCACGTACGCCGACCGGACGAAGAGATGGCTTTTCAATGGAAAGCGGACGAAACAGATGAAGACGTGCTGGAGCGGCTGAGCAGGCTCTACCGGACCGGCGTTACGGCCTATCTGGGGATTACGCTGGCAGATTTTGCCGACAGCCTGCTTGACGACGAGTTGCAGCGGGTCGGCGGTGCGTCTTCCGACGCCGCTGCGGGCATCAAAGCCTTGTTTCGCCGCTTCAAGCTGTATAAAAGCCATGAATTCGCCTTCAAGGAAATTCTCGACGAGCGAACGTTCCGCGACAATGCGCGCATCGTCAAAGCGGTCGTGAAGCTGCTGGAACGCTTTCGCTTCAAGGAACCGTCTAAGCTGCCGCTGCTGGGCGATTTTTTCGAACGGCTGCTCAATATCGGGGTTAAGCAGGAGGCCGGACAATTCTTCACGCCGATTCCGATCGCCGCTTATAATTGTATGGCGATTCCGTTCGAAGCCATTGTCGCGCGCAAGATCGCAGCGGGCGAAAGCTCGTTTCTGCCCTACACGATCGATTACGCCTGCGGTAGCGGCCATTTTCTGACCGAAGCGCTGGAACGCATCGGCCGGCTTGTCGAGGCGTGCCGTCCGGAGGAGCTCCAGACGCAGGCGCAACGGGACCGGCTCGCGAAGTGGCGGTCGGCCGACGGCTGGGCGCGGGAGTTTGTGTATGGGATCGAAAAGGATTTTCGCCTCGTCAAAACGTCCAAGGTCGCCTGCTTCCTGCATGGCGACGGCGGAGCGAACGTGCTGTACGCGGACGGGCTTGCCGGCTTCGATTCGCCAACGTTCCATGGACGACTGCGGACGAACGAACCGACGGCTGACCATCCGCGCTTTGACGTGCTGATTGCCAACCCGCCCTACTCAGTGGAAAACTTCAAATATACGATGAAGGACGGGGCGCGCTGCTTCGAGCTGTTCGCGCATGTGACCGACAAGAGCGACAACATCGAATGCCTGTTCATCGAGCGGGCCAAGCAGCTGCTCGTTCCCGGCGGCTTTGCAGCGATCATTTTGCCCAGCTCCCTGCTGCTCAATCAGGGCATTCATCAGAAGGCTCGCGAGCTGCTGCTGAAATATTTCCGCATCGTCGGCATCGTCGAATTCGGCAATCAGACCTTCGCTGCCACGGGACAGCGGACCGTCAACCTGCATCTGGAACGCCGCGCTGACCACGAATGGCGGCAAGCCGCCGAAGCCGCACGCGCCCTGCTCGACACCTTGGCGGGAACGGACGAGGCGCACGCGCAGCTCTCCAGCTTGGACGGGCTGCAAGACATCTATGCCGCTTATTGCGCAGCCGCGCATCCCGACCGCACGCCGGACGCCTGCTTGACGGCCTTGACTGACGAGGCGTCCCGCGAGCGTGAAGCCGTGCGGCTGATGTATTTTATGCTGGCCTGGGATCAGCCGGTCGTTATTGCCCATTCCAGAGAAGGGGACGAGGAGAAGCTGTTTCTCGGCTACGAGCATTCCGACCGCAAAAAGTATGAGGGCATTCATCCTTACCCTCATACCGCGGACAAAAAAATTGTCTCTGTGCTGCACGACGAGCTCCAGGTCGACCATCCGGACAAAATCAGCACGTACATGTACGCCAACTTCCTTCGGCGTCCGCTGCCACCCGTCAGCGAACGGCTGGCCAAGCATCTGCATGTGCGTCCGCTCCATGAGATGCTCGATCTGGCTTCCGAGGACTTCAAGGCGCGCGTATTCATCGACTCGCTGGACAACATGTATACCCGGGTGACCGCATACGAGCTCGTAACGCTGGCGGACAGCTCGGTGGCCGAAGTGCTCGATCATCTGCGCAAGCCGGTGAAAAAATCCAACCGCACGAGCGGCGCGTATCCGTATTACGGCGCTTCCGGCAAAGCCGGACTCATCGACGCCTACCTGTTCGACGAGGATCTCGTGCTGATCGGCGAGGACGGAGCCAAATGGGGCGAATACGAGCATACGGCGTATGCGATTTCCGGCAAATCGTGGGTGAACAACCATGCCCATGTTATCCGCGTCAATAAGGAGCGGCTGCTGGAGGCATATCTGGTCGCCGTGTTCAACCGGCTGGACTTCAGTTATCTGAAGCGGCGCCCCAACGGCGGGAAGCTGCTGAAAAGCGAGCTGACGGCGATCAAGTTTCCGCTGCCGCCGCTGGAGCTTCAGCGCGCCATCGCAGCCGGGATGGACCGCGCTCCGGCAGGCCCGATGCGCTACGAGGCGCTGGACCGCCTGCTTGGCTTGACCGGGACGGAAACGATCCGCGGCTGAGCCAGGATCGGGACTGCAGGACAGTGGCTGCGCT
The DNA here is from genome assembly GCF_004514475.2 of Paenibacillus athensensis. Taxonomy (GTDB): domain Bacteria; phylum Bacillota; class Bacilli; order Paenibacillales; family NBRC-103111; genus Paenibacillus_AL; species Paenibacillus_AL athensensis. The sequence continues at coordinate 211,418 of NZ_MYFO02000007.1, forward strand.
GCCGCGTACAGGGAGAGCGGGCCGGGAAGATAGCAAGCTATAAGAAATCCGCAAGCTGCCGATATGCTACGATAGAACGGTGAAATCCCATATACGGCAGAGAGAGGATGTTTTTGATGGCAAAGCTGATTCCCTTTTTATTTTCCGAGGACGCTCGCGCGCAAGCAGCGTTTTATGCAGAAGCGATTCAAGGCACAGTTCAATCCGTTTCCACGTTTGGCCAGATGCCTGGTACCGACGAGACGCTGAAGGACAAGGTGATGCATCTGTGCCTGAGCTCCAGCGACATTACGATTTTTATGGCCGATGCGATGGATGACCTGACGCGCGGCAGAAACTTCAGCCTCAATCTCGAATTCCCCTCGGCCGCGGAAGGTCAGGCTGCGTTTGACCACTTGTCCACCGACGCCGTCGGCATCCGGCAGCCGCTTGCGCCCGCTCCCTGGGGCGGTCAATACGGCGAGCTGGAGGACAAGTTCGGGGTATCCTGGATGATCACCTGCCCGCAATAGGATCATATCCCTGCGGGCCGCAGCGGAGCGCCATCACGTACGGGCGGCCCGTTGCTGCGGCTGCGGCTTCTGCTGCCCGCATCCGTCTGTCAGCAAGCCCCGGCAACACGAAAGCCTGCACAGCTGCCGCTCCATTGAGCAAGCCGCCGTGCAGGCTTCGTTTCCATTACTGGGTAATATTCAGCCAGTTTAAGTTAAAACCGGCGCCGCTGGCGTATACGCGCAGCGTTTTTTGCCCGGCCGTCAAATAAACAGTCGTGCTGACCGTCTGCCAATTCTGCCAGCCTCCCGTATTCGGCACCGAAGTGGTGGCATATACCGTGGAACCCGAGCGCAGCTGGATTTGGCCTGTCGTCAACGTGCTGGCTACCCGGTATTGCACGTTGTAAGTACCCGACGCCGGTACATTAACCGGGTAGTCCATCCAATCGCCAGCGTCGATCCAGCCTACGTCCTGGCCTCCGCCCGCATCGGTCGTATTTTCCATCTGGATACCGCTCATCGCGCTATAGCCTTCGGCTTCGATGCGGGCCGGCAAATTGACCGTGTTGCTGTGATCGTATACGCGAACGTAGTCGACCGTCATCGCTTGCGGGAATGCCGTGCTGCCGTCCGGATCGCCGTCGAAGTTGCCGCCTACGGCCACATTAAGCAGGAAGTGGAAGCGTTTGTCGAATGGCGCCGGGCTGGGTCCGCCGGAGCTGAACCATTCGCTGGAGCTTCGCGTTTGATACAGGTTGCCGTCCACGTACCAGCGGATTTGGCTAGGGTCCCACTCCACGCTGTATATGTGATATCCCGCGTCCGGCAAAGTATAGCTGCCGCCGATGTATGTCCACGGCGTTCCGAAGTGAATCGTGCCCATCACCGTCAACGGTTGTGAGCCGCGTTGTTCCATAATGTCGATTTCACCGCTCGTCGGCCAGCTGCCGTAAGTCCAATCCGTCGGCAGCATCCAGATCGCCGGCCAGATCCCTTTACCTGTCGGCAGCTTGGCGCGCACCTCGAATTTCCCATAGGTCCAATCGCCTTTCGTTCTCGATACCAGACGCGCCGATGAATACGGCAGGCCGCCAATATTTTCCTTAATCGCCTTGATGACGAGATGACCGGAGCCGTCCAGATAGGCATTGTTCGTGCTGCTGGTGTAGTACTCCTTCTCGTTGTTGCCCCAGCCGCCGCCGCCGAGGTCATAGCCCCACTTGCCCGGATCGGGCGCAGTTCCGCTTGTGCCGCTGAACTCATCGTTCCATACCAGACGCCAGGTGTCCTGGGACGCGGCGGGAGGCGTCGCGCTGCCTGCTGCGTATTGCGCGATGATCCTCGTAAATTCCCAAGGCTGCTGCGGCACGCTGCTGCAGCCGTTTTGGGTGGAACCCGGATCGATAATCGGGCTGCATGGCAGGTCACGGTTGACCACCCAATACGTGAGCCGCTTCAATCCCTTGCTTTTGCCATAATCGGCTATGGCCTGAAAATCGGATACGTATACGTATTCCCCGACATCTGTGCGGCCGTTCATCAGCGACAAGCCGGACATGTCGTAAATTTGTGCATCGCTCAAAGCCGGATAAAGCGTCTTCAACTGCTGGTGGAACGCTTCGGCGATGTTGATCGTCGTCTGGCCCATGCCGGATGCGCCGCCGCCGAAATCAAACGGCATGATCGTCCACGACGTCGGCTTGAAGCCGATGTTGATGGCGGTCTGTACGACCGTTTTGCCGCTGTTCTCAAGACCCGACCAGCCTGCCGGCAGCGTAACCGAAACGTTCAGTGGTTTACCGGCGTTTGCAGCGTTTTGCTGCAAAATTTTGGCAGCTTGCAGCTCGCGGGTGAGCGCAGCGTTATTCGTGATTTCTTCAGTCTCGATATCAAAATCAACAGCCTTCAGGTTGTATTTGTCAATAACCTGCTGATAGGCATTGGCCGTCGACTGCGCGTCGCCGCATACCTGGCCGAGCTTTGTGCCCGCTGCACCGCCGAAGGAAACGACGACGTCGCCGCCCTTGGAGCGGATCAGGTTGATCGCCGCCTGATTCGTCGTATCGCTGTTGATCGCGCTCCAGCCGTTCCAGGCTGCAGAACAGGCATTACCGTTAGCCAGAATAAAGGCAATGGTAAACGCTTTGACGCTGGTCGCATCCATAACCGTACCCAGATTTACGCTGCTGTCCGGCATGACATACGGAGCTGCGTTCAGCGGATCGAACATACCTGGCGGCGTCGCCGTAGGCGCTGGTGTTGGTGTAGACGCCGTGGCAAAATTCAGCCAGTTGAGGTTAAAGCCCGTTGCAGACACGAACAACCGCAGCGTCTGACTGCCCGCAGGCAGGCTGACCGAAGTATTAACGGTCGTCCAGTTCTGCCAGCCGCCGGTATTCGGCACAGTCACTGTCGCCAGCACGCTTCCATTACTGCTGCGAAGCTGCAACTGACTCGTCGCCGTCGTACTGGCTACCCGAAACGCAACCGGGTACGTGCCAGCGCTCGCTACGTATACGTTATAGTCCAGCCAGTCGCCGGTATCGGTCCAGCCCACATTCAAGCCGCCGCCGGTATCCGATGTCGATTCGGTCTGAATACCGCTCATGGCCGTGTAGCTCTCTGCTTCGAGTTTACCGGGAATCATAATCCCGCCGGGCGTTGACGTTGGTGTTGCTGTTGGAGTCGGGGTCGGAGTCGGCGTTGGTGTTGGCGAGACCGGCGGAGTCGGCGTCGCGTCGTTAAACGTTACCTGCAAGCTGTCCAGATTGACATTGGCGGAATCCGTCGCATCGTATTGATACTTGACCGTATTGCTGCCTGCTTGTAAGGTCACCGTATCTGCAACAGTCGCCCACGAATCCCAATTGGCAAGATTGGCAAGCGTCGTTTGCTTGATCTTCACGCCATTGACATATAGGCTGAGCGTCCTCGCGCCGCCCATCGAGTTGGCATAACGCAGCACAAGGCTGTAAGGCGCCGTTACCGAGGTGTTGACCGTAAACGTCGTAGCCGCGCCCTGCGTCCAGTATCCGTCTACAAATCCGCTGCCCGTATATCCGGTGTGGTCCGTGTTCACCTTCGCTCCGCCCGATAAGGCGGCCGATTCAGCCTGATACGTACCGCCGGATGGCGTTGACGTCGGGGTTGGGGTTGGCGTAGGCGTAGGCGTAGGCGTTGACGTCGACGTGTTATAGACCTCCAGCTCCGAGATTTGTCCGGCCGGCCAGCCCGTATTGGCGGTCACGTTGATTTTCACATAACGCACGCTGGCGTTGACGAAGTTGATCGTCACCGTATTGCTGCTGCCGTCGAACGTATACGTTTGCGACGCAGCAAGCGTCGTATAGCTCGAATCGTTGGTGCTGCCTTGTACCGATAGCGTCTGATTGCGCGTACCCCAGCCGGCAGGCAGCTTCAGGACCACCTGATTGACGGTATTTACGCTGCCCAAGTCCACGCGTACCCATTGCGGAAACGCATTGTTGACGCTCTCCCAATACGTGCCCTGATTGCCGTCCGTTGTATTTCCGGAACCATAAACGTCGGCATGACCGCTCTCTGTCGTCGCCTTGCCTGCGGCCAGATTGGTGGCCGCGCTTACTTCATGCGGAATGAGCGTTAGCTGCATCACAAACAGCAATAAAGCCATAAGGCCAAAAACAACCGGATTTTGTTGATAGAACCTGTTCCTGCGTATCATTCACGAACCTCCTTGAAATTTGAATTTATCAGCCTGAGCTGCCCTACTGCGGGTTGAACCCGCCGATCCCTCCTCCTTTCTCGTTGTTCCGCTTGCGTCAAGCAAGCCCTCACTGGCCACCCCCCTGCGCATCGATCACCATCCTAAAATGTAATCGTTTTCATTTTATTGTAGACCTCCACTCCTCCGAACTCGATGGAAAGTATTATGATTTTCGTACGCAATATTACGCTTTCGCGCCCTTCCCGCGAAGCGGACGCTGCACAACGCAAAAAGCCTGCTGATCGTCGATCAACAGGCTTGTCTTGTTGCAGCAGCTCCCGCACCGCAGGCGGGAGGGCTTCAGCCGGGCTGTCCGGCGCGCACGGGTTTGACCGCCGCCGAACGGCTGGCACCGCGCTCAAGGCGTCGCACGCCCGCAGCAACGGCAGCGTCCCGGAGCCCTGCCCGACGCGGCGTCTCCGCCCGTCAGCCCTTCACCGAGCCGGCGGTAATCCCCTCGACGATCCGGTTGCTCAAGGCGAAAAACGCCGCCAGAATCGGCAACATGCTGATCATCAGCGTCGCGCCGATCGCTCCCCAATCGGTTGTATACTGCCCGATAAAGTTTTGAATACCCACCGTAATCGTCTTGCGCTCGTCCGAGCTGATGAACGTATTGATGAACACAAATTCGTTCCAGTTATAAATCATATTGATAATGACCACCGTTGCCAGCACCGAAGCGGTCATCGGCAAAATAATTTGCACAAACAGCCGGTTCACCGAACAGCCGTCCATAATCGCCGCTTCTTCTACCTCGCGCGGTAGCGTGTAGTAGAAGCCGAGCAAAATCATGATCGTCAGCGGCAGATTAAACGCCGTGTACGTCAGAATGATCGACAGCGGATGATCAGTCAGATGCGCTTTCAGGAACATTTGAAACAACGGAATGAGCGTGGAATGCACCGGAATCATCAGGCCGACCATGAACAGGCCGAGCACCGGCTTTTTCCAGCCCCACGACAGCCGCGTCAGCGCAAACGTCACCAGACTGCCCAGTACAACGGTGCATGCAACGGCAGCGAACGTCATCCAGACGCTGTTCCAGAAATACAAGCTGATGTTGCCTTCCGTCCACACCTTGGCGTAGTTCTCCCAACGCGGATGGGCCGGTAGCGCAAAGGGCGATAGATTGAAGACTTCCTGGTTATTTTTCAGTGAAAACAGCAGCAGCCAAACCAGCGGAAAAATTTGCACCACGGCGACGGCGATCAGCACGGCGTAAAGTACGATGCGGCCGATACGTTGCGGCAAGCTGCGCTCGGACGGCCAAGCCGTAAGCGTTGCGGCGGCTGTCGATGCGCCTGCGGATTCTGTCATGCCGGTTCCTCCTTTTTTCTCATGAATATTGCACTTCTTCGCCCGAAGCTGTCAGCTTGCGGATCAGCCAGGTCACGATCAGACAGGTCAGCAGCAGGAAAAATCCAATCGCGCTGCCATAGCCGAAATCAAAGCTGCGGAACGCCTGATGGTACATGTACGAAGCCATGACCTCGCTCGCGCCGTTGGGTCCCCCGTCGGTCATCACGTAAATCAGGTCAAAATATTTCAGCGAGCCGACGATGGCGAGTACAATCGTCACCTTGATGACGCTGGCAATCAGCGGCAGCTTGATGCGCAAAGCCACCTGCCACGGCGTCGCGCCGTCGATGCGCGCGGCTTCGATCAGCGAGGACGGGATGTTCGTCAGCGCGGCGTAGTAGATAAGGATATAAAAGCCCGCGTATTGCCAAATAATTGGCACGAACAACGCGAACAGCACAATCGAGGTTTCCGACAGCCAACCAATCGGCTCCTTCATGCCAAACGATTGCAGAATGACGTTCAGCATCCCGTTGGAGGGATGGTACATTTTCAGCCATAGCTGGGCAATCGCCACCGAGGACAGCAGCATCGGCACCAGGTAAATTTTGCGCAGCAGGTTCGCGCCCTTAATGCGGCCGGACAACACCATTGCGACGGCCAGATAGCCGATCAGGCTAATGGTGGAGAAAACGGCCAGCAGGAAGGAATGGCCCGCGCTTTTCCAGAACAGCGCATCCTTGACCAGCCGGCTGTAGTTGTCCAGACCGATGAAGGTCATGGCCCCGATGCCATCCCATTTCATCAGGCCGTAATAGCCGGTCAAGACAATCGGCACATAGATGAGCACCAGCACGAGCAACAGCGCAGGCAGGACATACAGCGCGATGATTCTTTTATCGGACATGACTTTATCCACAAGCGTACAGCTCCTTTCCCCAAGCGGACAATGCAAAGGGGCATACCGCGGTGTGCCGGGATACGCCCCTTCTGCGTTCTGGTTGATTACTTGCCGGATTCCTGCTTCAGCGCCTCTTCATGCTTCTTGGCGAATTCCTCCGGCTTCACTTCGCCGCCGAACAACGCCTGAATCATGTTCAGATGCACTTGCGCTACCGCCGGACTCATTTGTACGTCGGCAAACAGCGTAATGTTGCTGGCTTTGCCCAGCTCGTTCAGCACATCAATGTACATTTGCGGGAGGTTGATTTTGGACGTGTCGACCTTGGTCGCCGGAATGACGCCCGCTTGCGTCACCGACTCTTCGCCCCAACGCTTCGCAAAATATTTCACGAATTTCTTCGCTTCGTCCTTCACCTTGGAGTTCTCGGCCACGAACAAGCCTACGCCCGGTCCGCCGACCCAGCTGTCGACATTGCCTTTGCCGCCGTCGATGGTCGGGAATTTGAAGAAGCCGATGCTGTCGCGGAACTCCTTCGGAACGGATTCATTCGTCGTATAGTTCGGCAGCTCCCAAGTACCCATCATGTACATTGCGGCTTTGCCGTTCATGAATTCGGATTTGCCTTCGTCGTTGGACAGGCCGTTGAACCCTTTGTTGAAGGCGTTCATCTTCACGAGGTTCTGCACCTCTTCAGCCGCTTTCACGAGGCTTGGATCCTCAAAGCTGCCCCTGCGGTCAATCGCTTTTTTCAGCGTTTCCGGTCCGCCCAGACGGTCGGCCAGGTACATATACCACAGCGAGCCAGTCCAGCGGTCTTTGTTGCCGAGCGCTGCTGGAGCTACGCCGTTATCGGCCAGCGTTTTGACGATTTGCTTGAGCTCGTCGTACGTTTTTGGCGGCGTGAGATTATATTTGGCGAAAATCGCTTTGTTGTAGTAAACAGGCGTGATGTTCAGCTCCAGCGGCAGCGCGTAGGTTTTGCCCCCGACCGCGTACGCTTCCGTCGTCCCGGAAACGAACGAATCCTTGAAGCCGTCGCCGAGAACATCGTCCAGCGGTGCGAACAGGTTGCCTTTGACGTAAGGCTCCAGGAAGCCGGCCGCCCACGTCATGCCCACATCCGGCAGCTCGTTGGAGGCGGAGATGACCTTCAGCTTGTTTTTATACTGCTCGTTGTCAAGGATCTCCTGTTTGATCGTGACGTTCGGATTCGCTTTCTGATATTCGTCGATGATTTGGTTGACAATCATGTTATGCTGCTTCGAGCTGCCCGCAGGCCACAGATGCATCAGCTTGATCGTCATTTTCTCGCCGGAGCTGGCCGGCTGGTCGGTGCTTGCCGCCGCCGTAGGCTGCGCGCTGGCTTGAGCGCCGTTATCGGTGCTTCCCGCATTTTGCGTCGACCCGCAGCCCGTCAGAGCCAGCATGGTCGCAAGCAGCGCCGCCGGAGCGAGCGTCAATGTTTTTTTCACCACTTCAATTCCCCCTGTTCATCTGTTCAAGATAACGTTTACAACATTTATGATAGCGCTTTATCGGGGGTTGAATAAGGTAACGGCGTTTAGGGAAAAGTCTACTTTTTTTAGATCGCGTGATCAGATCGTACCGTCGGGGGACATCAGCTTGCGGAATTGGCTCGGGGTCATACCTTCGTATTCCTTGAACAGCGTGGTAAAATATTTGACCGTCTGGTAGCCGGCCTCCTCGGCAATCGCCGACACCGGCATCGCAGTGTTCAGCAGCAGATGCTTGGCACGCTGCACGCGGCTTCGCGTCACATATTCGCTGAAGGTCAGATTCGTTTTCTCCTTGAACAGCGAGCTGAAATAGCTCGGATTCAAATGCACCTGCTCCGCTACCTCGCGCAAACCGATCGGCTCGCGCAGATGAAGCTCGATGTAGCGCATCGCTTCCTTGATCGGCTGCGGGATCAGATGATCCTCCTGCCGCATGTCGGCCAAGCGGTTGTCCACCACCCGGTCGAGCCGGTCGACGCGCCGCCGTTCCTCGTCTATGGCGAGCGCCTGCTCCACGGCCTCGATCAGCTTGGCCTTGGCCACCGGCTTGAGCAAATAATTGACGACGCCCAGACGGATCGCTTCCTGTGCGTAATCAAACTCCGAGTAGCCCGACAGCAAAATGACGGCCGGCAGGCCGCCTTGCTCCTTCGCGGCTCTGATCATCTGCAAGCCGGTCATCTCCGGCATGCGAATATCGGAAATCAATACGTTTACCGGCTTGTTGGCCAGCAGCGCCAGCGCTTCGTCCCCGTCAGCCGCTATCTCCACTTCATACTTGCCGCCGGCCCAGGCATCGAGCATCTTCTTGAGCCCTTGCCGGGTGCGCGGCTCGTCGTCCACGATCAAGATCGTTCCTGCTTGCAACATCACTTTCTCATCCTCCCCCCGGAATATCAAAGCATATACAGGTGCCCTTGCCCCGCTCGCTTTGCAGCGTCAAACCGCCGCCGCCGTCGGGATACGCCAGCCGCAGCCGCTGATTGACGTTGGCGATGGCCAGCCCGGTTCCCGAGCCCATCGGCACACCGCCGCCCTCCAGCGAACGGGTCACGCGCTGCATCGTCGCTTCATCCATGCCGACGCCATCGTCGCAAACGGCAATCGTCCAGCCCCCGGCTTCTTCGGAAGGGCCAATCGTAATGCTCACCGAGCCCGGCCCCTTCTTGTTGCCAAGCCCGTGCAGCAGAGCGTTCTCCACCAGCGGCTGGATTAGCAACTTGGGCAGGCGGACCTGCTCCGCGCCGGGGCTTGTCTCGATGCGCCAGGTGAGCCGCTCGCCGAACCGCAGCTTCATCAGCTGCAAATAGCGCTCGACATGCTCCAGCTCAGCGCTGGCCGCCACCCATTCGTCCTTGCTTGAGCCGCCGATTGTATAGCGAAACAGCTCGGACATCGCCACGACCAGCTCGGCCAGCTCCTCTTCGTCCTTCTCCTGCAGCGACCAATACAACGCCTCCAGCGTGTTGTACAAAAAATGCGGATTGATCTGCGCCTGCAGCGCCTTCAGCTCGGCGCGACTGCGGACCAGCTCCTTTTCATAAATAACCTCGATCAAATGATTGATATTATCGACCATCTCGTTGTACGTGCGCGTCAGCTCGTTAATCTCGGCCGTAGATTGAATGGCCGGGCTGGGCTTGAGCTCGCCGAGCCGGGCGCTGCGCATCGTTTTGATTAGCCGCAAAATCGGCCTCGTCATCATAGTAGACAGCAGCAGCGAGGAAATCAGCACGATCAGGAAGCCGACGCCGCCCGAAGCGACAATGGCCGTGCGCAGCACGCTGATGCCTTCGGTCAGAGCGCTGACCGGGGAGAGAATGACAAGCGTCCAGCCGGTCGCTTCCGAGGTCATTTTGACAGCGATATAATCCTGGCCGTTAATGGCGACCTGCTGCTGGCGGTCGTTGAGAATCGCGTCGACGTCGCCTGCGTAGTTTGACGCGATGGGGGTGCCGCTTTTGTCGACGAGCATCATGTATTCCGGCTCACCGGCAGCGTTACCCGGCACCTCCAGATTGAAATAGCTGCGATTAATGCGAATCAAGAGATAGCCGCCGCCGGAAAACCAGCGGTCCATCAGCCGTACCTGGCGCACCGCCAACAAATAGGACGGGTCGCGCGTATCCTCGCCGATCCAGACCATGCGCCCCTGCGCCCGGTCGGCCTGCTCCAGCCAGAGCGGACCGATGCGGCCGAGCAGCGTAATCGCATCGTTCGGAAACAGCCGCAAATAATCGTTCGTGTACAGGTCGAAGGCGCTGATACCGTCGGAATACACCTGAAAGGCGCTGACATTCTGCATTAACGCCTGTCGTTCGTTAAAGGTGGCCGGGCGTCCCTCGACGACCTGCAGTAATAGCTGCTGCACCTCGCTATTCGTCGCCACCTGGTTGGATAGCGTATCGATTTGCCGATAAAGCGTTTCCAAGCGTCCGGTCGCTTCGACCGCCGTTTGCCGGATCTGCTTTTCCGCATTGTTGGTGATCAGTCTGGAAACGAGATTAAACGTCATCAGTCCGACCAAGGTCAGCACAATCGCCATCACGACGACAAACACGACGAGAATCTGATTGCGCAGCGTATTCCATCTGCTCCAGTAGGTTCGCAACTCGTCCATCCTCTCCCTGTTCGGCCGCCCGCCTGCCGCTTGATTCCGCTGCTTGGATGCGAAGGCTCGCGGATTGATGCCGGTCGCGGGCATCGGCGGTTCGACGCCGACGTCCGCAGTCAGTCGCGTTCATCGGCAGACCGGACGCAGTTCGCCGTGAACGCTCACAGCTTGACGCGCTGCTTCGATGTATCGACAAGCACCGTTGGCGGGGCAGCCCCGTTGACTTTTGACTATTATAGCACGCGCGTTCAAAAGTGAAAGAGCGGAATATATAAGCAGATGTCGTGGGGGACTTGAAAATGAACCTCATGTCATTAATAATAATGACATGAGGTTCATTTATTTGGACAAGCATAATAGAAACTTGAAGGGCTGGTGGGACTGATGTCGCCCAAGGTAACCGAGGAGCACAAGGAGCAGCGGAGAAAACAAATACTCGCGGCGGCTGAGCGTGTATTTATCCGGACCGGCTACGAGCCGGCTACATTGAAGGATATTGTGGAGGAAGCCGCAATGAGCCGCGGCTGGATTTACCTGTATTTTCAGTCCAAAGAGGAGATTTTCGAAGCGCTGGCGGAGCAGTATGACCGGGAAGCCAATCGCGCGCTGGAAACCTTGCTCACCCAGCCGCTTTCCGTCTGGGAAATGCTCGAAGCGATGCTCACCGGCCAGAAAGCCGATCTCGCCGGCGTCGACACGGGCCTGCAGCCGGTGTTCCATGAATATTTCCTCACCGGCTGGCGCGACGCCGGGCGACGGCGCAGGCTCGTCCAGCGCTACGCGCAAGGCGTGGCCCGTTTCGTCCGGCTGCTGGAGGCCGGAGCCGAGCGTGGCGAATTCGCGCCGAGCTTGCCGCTGGAGCTGATCGCGCAAATCGCTGCCTCGCATATCGAGGGCATTATGACGCACGCGCTGGCGCTTGGCGCGCAGCAAGCTGCGGCAGCGGAGCAAATCGACGCGTTAACGGCCTATTTGAAGTCGTTATTGAACGTTCAAACGGCTGAAAAAGCCGAATAAAGAGAGAAAAAGAGGGAGGAAGCCCGTGATTAAGCTGCCAGTCGGCGCGTAAAACGGCGGACAGACCAATCGGAGTCCAGCAAAAACAGCAAAGAGGCCAACCCTCGACGGGCGGCCTCTTTCTTTGCGTGATCCGCGCGCAGCAGCAAAGCCTGGCTTACTGTCCGGCAAGATCGCGGCGTGGGCGCTACAGTCCGGCATCAGCGGTCGAGCCTGCCGCCCGGCTGCTGCTGTCCGTTCTTCACTCCGCCGTCAGCCGGATCGTCAGCGCGCCCAGCTTGTCGATCTCGACCGTCACGACATCGCCCGGCTTCAAGTATTGCTGCCGCTCCACGGGATAGCCGAGCATGACGCCCTCCGGCGTGCCGGTCAAAATCACATCGCCCGGCTCCAGCGTCATGTAGCTGGAAATGTAGCTGACAATCTCATCGCAGGCAAAAATCATATCCGCTGTGTTCGACTGCTGCCGCACCTCGCCGTTCACCGTACAGCGGATGCCAAGCGCATTCGGGTCGCCTGTCTCGTCGGCTGTCACCAGATAAGGTCCGAGCGGAGCAAAGCCGTCGAGCGATTTGCCGAGCAGCCATTGCGGCGTTCGGATCTGCAGCTCGCGCGCCGACAGGTCGTTCGCGCAGCAATATCCGAATACGTAATCGAGTGCCTCGTCCTTGGCGACGTATTTCGCCGTCCGTCCAATGACAATCGCCAGCTCGGCCTCGTAATCGACCTTTTGCGTGACCGGAGGCAGCGCCACCTCGCTGCCATGCGCAGCCAATGCATTGTTGAACTTGTTGAACAAGATCGGATAGGCCGGAATCGCGGCTTGCGTCTCCTCGGCATGCTTGCGGTAATTCAAGCCGACGCAAATGATTTTGCCGGGCCGCGGCACACACGGGCCAAATGCCACCGCTGTCTCGTCAAGCAGGTAGGGGCAATCGCCGTCTGTCGGCAGCTCGGCCAAATAACGCTCCAGCGCCTGCACCGCTTCACGGCCGCCTACGATAACCTCGCCAACGCCGGCAGCAAGCGGTTCTCGCGGCGGATAAGCGGCCGCCGCCTGCGCCACATCGATAATCCCTTGATCCGTCTTGATCCCAAGACGGGAATTCCCGTTGATTTGAATATGTACCAGCTTCACAATATGCTGCTCCTTTCCGTAATGGCCTGCATCGGTGCGCAGGTCTGGCAGCCGCCCGCCGTATAGCTTGCTTCCACACCGTGCTGAATTGCCGGTTGGCCCGAAGCCGCTGTACAGCCTGCGCGACGCTCCGGGAATCGCACACGGAGCGCGAGCGCGTGATCGGCTTCTTCAAACGTCCGGCTGCCGACGGACGTTAACCGCTGGCGGGGGCTGGCTGCCGCAGCCGGCCCGCCGCTCGCGGTGGAGGACGCCCCAATCGTACATGACGTCGAATACGGGCTCAAGCGTCCGGCCGTAAGCCGTCATCTCGTATTCGACGCGCGGCGGCGTCTCCGGGTACACCGTCCGGGCGATCAGCCCGTCCTCTTCCAGCTCGCGCAGCTGCTGGGTGAGCATTTTTTGCGAGATGCCCGGAATGCGCCGCCGCAGCTCGTTGTACCGTCGCCCGCCTTCATGCACATGCCACAAAATCAACATTTTCCACTTGCCGCCAATCGCCTGCATGGTCGTCCACACGTGCACGTAACAATCGATATCGGCTTCGTTAAAGCCCTCATGCACCTCAAACCGTTCCGCCTGTTCCCGCTCCACCTTGACCGCCTCCCTTGCCTGTCCGGCATGACTTTGCGTCGGCTGCAGCTTCACGCTTGCAGTCTGCACGCAGCTTCCCCTGCCAGCCCATCCTTCCGATGCGGGACGAACGAACTCTGGCGCTCCCGCCCGGCGCTCAGCAACGCCTCCCTTCGTCCACAAGCCGCGCTTGACGCCTCTAGTTGTATACTACCATAAAACGTCCAGCCCTTTGCATTTCCTACCCGAAAGTAACCAAGGGACATAAAAGTGCCTGCTTGCGCCCGGTCGAACGCAGGAGTACAGTAAAGACACGAAACGGAAGGGGATGGAAGTTATGAGCAGCAACCGTACATTTGCGGGAAAATCAATCATCGTCACGGGCGCTTCGCGCGGTATCGGCAGCGCGATCGCCAAAGCGTTCGCAGCCCAAGGCGGGCGCGTCGTCGTCAACTACGCCGGCAGCCGCAGCCAAGCCGAGGCCGTTGTCGCGGACATCCGCAGCACGGGCGGAGAAGCAATCGCTGTGCAAGCCGATTTGCGCAGCACGGCCGATATCGCCAGATTGATCGGCGAAACGCGGGAGGCGTTCGGTGCCATCGACGTGCTGGTCAACAACGCCGGCGCGATCTTCACCAAGCCGATTGCTCAAATCGACGAGCAGGAGTTTGACGATTTGTTTGCGGTGAACGTCAAGGGGACTTTTTTCGCGATCAAAGAAGCGCTGCCGCACATGCGCGACAACGGGCGCATTATCAATTTCTCGACCTCGGTGACAGGCTCGATGTTCCCCGGCTACAGCGCCTATGCCGGCACCAAGGGGGCCGTGGAGCAATTCACCCGCCAACTCGCCAAGGAGCTGGGGCCGCGGGGCGTCACGATCAACGCCATCGCGCCGGGCCCGGTGGATACCGAGCTGTTCCGCGCAGGCAAAACCGAGCAGCAAATCCAAGGCATCGTCAGCATGAACGCCTTCGGGCGCTTGGGTCAGCCGGACGATATCGTCGGCATGGCGCTGTTCCTCGCCAGTGAGGAAGCGCGCTGGATCACGGGACAAACCGTGCGCGTCAACGGCGGGTATGTGTAACCGGCTTGCTCCGTTCGAATAAAGCACGCGAAAGCCGCACGTCGGAGCCTCCGGCGTACGGCTTTTTGCTTGTCTGTTGCGGCCATGCCTTACCCATCGCCGGCCTCCCGGCGGCTTCGCTGAACGCTGCCGCTACCCGGCAGCGGCTAATGCCAAGCCCGGCTGCCGATCCTGTGCGGCAGGCACAGCCCGGGTGCGCAGCGCCTTTTTTACACAACGGTCACATTGCTCAAGTCAGCCTTGTAGCTTTTCAGCAGCGCATACGTCGCTTTGTCCATCGTCGCCCCGTCGAAAATCGTCTTTTTCACATCCGTTTTGAACGATACGTGCTGAAAAAACGCGCCGCGGAACGACGTCTTGCGCAAGCCGCTGTAATCGAACACCGCGCCAACGAACCGCTGGCCGTCAAAGCTCACGCCCCCCAGCTCCGAGAACCGGAACAGCGTGCCGTCGAACAGACAATCCTTGAAAATCGCGCCCTTGAAATTCGATTTCACCAGCTGCGCCCGGGTCAAATTCGCGCAATGAAAAATCGTCCGCTCCATATTGCTGCACTTGAACGAGCTGTTCGTCAGGTCGGAAAAGCTGAAATCCGAGCCTTGCAGGTTGGCGTAATTAAACTTGCCGTCGTGAACGGCGATTTCCTTGAAATCGGAATTTTGCAGATTGCTTTTGGAAAAATCCATCCCGACGATCTGCTGCAGCTGTCGCGTCTGTGCCGTAATGTTCTCCACCAGCTCGGAAATGTCGCCGATCGAATCAATCGTCATATGAAACGCCTCCTCTTCGCTATGGCCATTCGTCTGCAAATCCGTCAGCCGCTCCCGCAGGTCGTATAGCAGCTCCTCCTTGAGATCCCGGATCTGGCTCAGCTCCCCGTAGGGAGCAAAAACCTCGTTCAAATACGCCTCCAGCTTCCCGCTCATGCGTTCCCCGCCCTTCTAAATTAATGCATCCAAAATCCGTTTGGCATGCTCCCAATTCATCTTGTTATCGGCATGGGCCAGCTTGCCCTTGGCCGTAATGCTGTAATATTTACGTCGTCCGCCTTGCGTTTCGTCGCCCCAATAGGAGGTGATGCTCCCCTCCTGCTCCAGACGCTTGAGGCTGGAATACATCGTCGCTTCCTTGAGCTCGTAATGGCCCTGCGAATCGGCGTGCACGCGTTTGCAGATTTCGTAGCCGTATTTGTCGCCTGACAGCAGCAGCTTCAAAATAATCGTATCCGTGTGCCCGCGCAGCAGGTCGGATGACATGCGTATAGGCTCCAAAAGCTCACCTCCTGAAGTAAATGATACAGCGAGGTACTATGACAGTCAAGGTATTACAACGGAAATAATACACGAAAAGGACGATTTTCGGCAAAATCGGGCGCGGGGCGGAGCTGGGTATCGGTCCAGGGTTGGGGGGAAGAAAATGTAAAATGGAGATTACATTATTATCCATTTTATGCGATAATAGAAGGATATTATTGAAATTGGCACAGAAGCGAGGAAGATACGATGAGCAGACTGGAATGGAGTAAGCTTTTAAACGGCAATCGCATGCGACCTTCTAAAACCTTATATGTCAAAAAGGAGTTCGATACGGAGCTGTATAGCGTTCAACTCTCTCATTACAAACGTGAATGTATCGACCTGCATCAGATTCGGGAAGAGTTGTCCGGTCTGATCCCTGAATAATCACGTCCTCAGCTTCCGCTTCAAGCTGATCCCACCCTTCCGGCGCTGCTTCCGGGAGGGTTTTTCGCATTAAAAAAAGGCCACCAGCAGCCTCTGGTTGACCTTCCCATACGCAAAACCGGCCCTGCTTGCCGGTGATTCTCTTATCCGTGCGCAAGCGCTACCCGTGCCGATATTGCTCCGGTGTGGCGCCGACCCATTTGGCGAACTGGCGGTAGAATTGGCTGGAGCTCGCAAAACCGAGATCGAAGCTGATCCGCGTCACCGACGCATCGCTCGATCGCAGCCGGCGCTTGGCCTCCTCCATGCGCAGGAACAGCACGTACTGATACGGCGACATGCCGAGACAAGCTTTGAAGGAGCGGATAAAATGATACCGGCTCCGGCACGCCAGTGCAGCCAGTGAGTCGATGTCCATTTGCCCCGTATAGTGGGCATGCATATACTCCAGCACCTGCGCCATCTGCGGGTCAGCGATGCGGCCGGCAGCCGGGGCGGCGGTCGCGGGTCCAGCCAGCTTGCGCCCACGCGGTACAGACGCTTCATGAAGCCGCTCCGGCGAGCTATGGCTGCCTTTAAGCTTCCTGTGCAAATAACCGAGGATTTGCGCTTCGGTCTCCTGCACAGCCAGTGTATCGGCATCGCTCAGCAGTAGCGCAGACGCCCACGTCCGGAACAACATACGGACCTCTGCCGCGTCAAACGACTGCCGCAGCGCCAGCTCCGTCTCGCCGGGCTGCCCGCCCGCCTCATCTGCACCCAGCGCTTCACGGCGGACCTGAAAAATAATCAGCCCGCCGTCCTCCGGCAGCTCCAGGCTGTGCTCCTCTTGCGGGTGCTGCGCGAGCGCTTCCCCTTGCCGAAGCCGGAACGCCGCACGCTCGTGGGAAAAACGACATTCCCCATACAACGGAACCGTAATCTGATACTGGTGCTCGTGGCGGTGCGGCGTATTCACAAACCCGTTCTCAATGCGCCACAGCTCTACCTGCGGCGTAATGACAGTCATTTTCATCAGCAATCACCTTGCTCCTATTATAGCAAAAATTGCCCGCCGTTTTCGGGCAACTTTCACGATGCGCGTTTGCACCGCAACCGATACAATGAGGTACAATGGAGAACATATCAGGTACCGGGAAGGGGATCAGCGTGGACACTATTTTGAAGCTATCGCAAATTTCGTGGAAAAGAGGCGAGCGCCAGCTGCTGCAAGGCATCGACTGGCATATTCGCCGGGGCGAGCATTGGGCGCTGCTCGGGCTGAACGGTTCGGGCAAAACAACGCTGCTGAACATCATCACAGGCTATATTTGGCCGACAACGGGACAGGTTAACGTGCTCGGAGAGACGTTCGGGGCGACCGACCTGCGCGAGCTGCGCCGCTCCATCGGCTGGGTCAGCTCGTCGCTGCAGGAAAAGCTGTACGGCAGCGACAAGGCGCAATACGTCGTACTCAGTGGCAAATACGCGACGATCGGGTTGTACGACCGTCCGGAGGAAGCCGATTATACGCGGGCCGAGGAGCTGATGCAGGCACTGGGGTGCATCCATCTGTGGGACCGCGAGTATCGGCTCTGCTCGCAGGGAGAAAAGCAAAAGCTGCTGATTGCCCGGGCCTTGATGGCCGACCCGCAGCTGCTGATTCTCGACGAGCCGTGCAACGGGCTTGACCTGTTCGCCCGCGAGCGGCTGCTGGCGAGCATTCAAGCCCTGTCGGAGAGCGAGCGGACGCCGACGCTGATTTTTGTCACGCATCATACGGAGGAGATCGTGCCGGCTTTTCGCCACACGCTGCTGCTGCGGCGGGGCGAGGTGTTCCGGCAGGGCGAGACGGCCGGCCTGCTGACAGAGGAGACGCTCAGCGAATTTTACGAGACGCCGGTGCGCGTCGTCAAGGACGAGCTGGAGCGGCTGCATCTGCATTTGCGCCGCGGCGTTTAGCCTGGCGCGGGAGCGTCGCCGGGCGGTCGAGCCTTGCAAACGGTCCGCACATATGCCAAAAACGCGGCTGCGCAGCCGCGTTTTGTGGTGTTTTTACATATAGGAACGATTAGCGGGGGCCCAAGGGCGGTATCTGTTACACTTTGGCCGGCACCCCCATCGCCAGCCACTCATCCTTGGTCGGACCGTACACGCCCGACGGCTGGAGACCGGCCTGCCGGATCAGCACTGTCAATTGCCCGCGGTGATGGACCTCGTGTTTGACGAACATATTGAGCGTGTAGCCTTTTTGCCAGATCAGGCCAAACATCGGCAACGACTCCAGCAGCCGCTGGTCGGGCCACTCCGAAATTTCCCGCAGCAGCTCACCCGACGCCTCTGCATAAGCCCGGCTGATCGCCGCAGCTTCGCCAGGCGCCTCCTGACCGAAATACCGCTCTCCTGCCTTCAGACCCAACTGCTGCAAAATCCCGCCCGTCGGCACCAAATGCCACGCCAGATGGCCCAGCGAACGATAGCCGGGCAGCACCTCGGTAGACAGCGACTCATCCGTCAGCTTGTCCAGCAGCTTCTGCGTAGCCGCCGCCTCATTGCGATAATCCTCGATAAAGCTTGCAATCGTTACATACATGGCTCATAACCTCCTGAATTTCAAAAACCTCAGAGCAGCGTTGCCTTCCGGTCTCCGCCGCTTTGGTGATGAATCCAGTATAAAA
Organism: Paenibacillus athensensis; assembly: GCF_004514475.2. Lineage (GTDB taxonomy): Bacteria > Bacillota > Bacilli > Paenibacillales > NBRC-103111 > Paenibacillus_AL > Paenibacillus_AL athensensis. Next base: position 230,148 of record NZ_MYFO02000007.1, read on the forward strand.
CAGCTCTCCTGACAGCGTATTGTCAGTAGTGTGGCGAACGGAAGATCATTTTTTTGCTGGCGCGGCTCGGGCGATAGCGCAGCAGCCGCAAAATCCCCCCGTCTTAGGTCCAGCTTAGGTCCCGTCTCTGGTTCGTGTTGCATTCCAGACGGCTACGGTACACTGGTCACATGGCATTCGACACGACGAGGAGGATTTCACTTGCAATCATTATGGTATTCCATCTATATGGAGGCGGAAATGGCCGGCATGCTGCTGCTGTTCGTCTTCGCCTGGATCGCCGGGGCGAAAGCCTCGGGACTACTCTACCAGCCAACCGGCAAAGCTATGCACCGCAAGGCCGGCAAACAGCTATTCTGGGCGGTGCTGATGCTGCTTCCGGGCGCGGCAGCAGAAGTAGCCATCGGCGGCATGACCGTTTCACTGCATCCGCTGCTCTGGCAGGATCGGCTGTATATCCATGCGCCGCTGACGCTGATCCCGCTGCTTGCCGTGGCGGGCTTGTCCATCCCCAAGCTGCTGAAGCTGCGCAAAGCCGCGCCGGAAGCGGCCCCGGACGCCGAGCTGCGCAGGCTTGCTGCCGATCCGGGGATGATCGTGCCGTTTCAAGCCGCGGCGCTGGGCGCGCTGACATCGTTTTATTTTGCTCTGAATACCCCGATACCGCTGCAGTGGAATAAAAGCTGGCCGGTGCTGATCTGTCTCGCCGCGATCGTGCTGCTGTGGGTTCGCCACGACTTGCGGCAGGGCGCCGCGAGCAAGACGAATGCCATCGTGCGACGCCGTCCTTGGCTGACGCTGAGCGTGTACGCGATCATTGCCGCTGCGTTGGGTGCGGGCGCTTGGATCGCAGCGACTCAAGCGCAGGCACAAAGCAAGCTGCCGGCGGAGCTGAGCATGTCGGAGGGCGTGCCCGATTACGGCGGCGGCTCCATCGGAGCGGGAATGGCGGCGATGGCCGGCATGGAGGGCATGGAAGGCCACGACCACGCGCACATAGCCGACAGTGCCGACGCGACGCCGGTTACGGCGCTGACCGGGCCGCAGGAGGGAACGCCCGACCGGCGCTTCACGTTAACCGCGCAGAAGGCCTCCGTCAAGCTCAGCTCGGGCAAAACAGTCGAGGCCTGGACGTATAACGGCCAAATTCCCGGCCCTGAGCTGCGCGTCAAGCAAGGCGAGCTGGTCGAAGTTACGCTGACCAATCAGGACATCGAGGACGGCGTGACGGTGCATTGGCACGGATTGGATGTGCCCAACGCCGAGGACGGCGTTGCCGGCGTGACGCAGGACGCGGTATTGCCGGGACAGACGTATACGTATCGTTTTATCGCCAATCAAACCGGAACCTATTGGTACCACTCGCATCAAAACTCTCAACAAGCCGTGCAAAAAGGGCTGTTCGGTACGCTGATCGTCGAACCGCGCGAAACCGATCCGGCCGTCAAGGATATTACGGTCATCACCCATATGTGGAATGGCAGGCTGGCCTTCGGCACTTCCGATACGACCGAAGCGCTCAACATGATGCCCGGTACGCCGGTGCGCCTGCGCTTGATCAATACCGACGACTGGGTACGGCAGCGGTATTTGCTGACCGGAGCGCCGTTTCAGGTCACAGCGATCGACGGAACGGATGTCGCCGACCCGGCTTTGCTGGAAAATACCCGGCTGGAGCTGACGACCGGCGGCCGCTACGATATTGAATTTACGATGCCTGATCATCCCGTTCTGCTCAGCCTTGCAAACGGCGGCAAGCTGGGCCTGCTGATGAATCCGAACGGCACAGGCTCGCTGCCGGAGGTACCCAGCCAGTCGGCGGTGTTCGACCCGGCCCGCTATGGAGCCAAGACGCAGACGCCTTTTGACCGGAACAGTAAGTTCGATCGCGAGTTCACGATGGTACTCGACAACAAATTCGGCTTTTATAACGGCCAGTTCAATAACCTGTATACGATTAACGGCGAATTGTTCCCGAATACGCCCATGTTCATGGTGCGGGAGGGCGATCTGGTCAAAACGACGATCATCAACCGCAGCGCCGTCGATCACCCGATGCATCTGCACGGCCATCACATGCTCGTGCTTACCCGCAACGGTCAGCCGGTTAGCGGTACCTGGTGGTCGGACACGCTGGACGTGCAGCCGGGCGACACGTTTGAGGTTGCTTTTCGCGCCGACAATCCGGGTTTGTGGATGGACCATTGCCACAATTTGAGCCACGCAGCGGTGGGCATGTCGATGCATTTGATGTATGAAGGCGTCACGACGCCGTTTATGGTAGGGACGGAAACGGTCAATCACCCGGAATAATATAAACCAATTGGACGAAAAAAGCTCCGCGCCGCCTCTTCCGCAGGCTGCCGGAGCTTTGGTTTTGTTGCGCGGTGTAAGCCGCACGGCGAAAAGACAGAGACGCCGTTATCCCCAGCGTCTTCCGCTTGCGGCGGCGCGAAGCAGCGGACCGCGCGCGACTTCCCGGAGCGCGGGCCAGCCTTACGCGGCCGCGTCAGACCCGTGCGGCCGCGCTCTACACGCGAGCGGCGCAGCGCGGTCGGTCTGTAACGCCGCGCCCCGCCAAGGCAGCTTTACGCCTCGCGCCACCACGCGGCATTCGGGTAATCGTGACCGTCCAGACGCACGATTTCGCCGATCCGCGGCGTGCAAATCGCTACGCCTCGCTCGACGGCAGCGCGCACCGCCCGCTCGACCGGATCGGTCCAGCTGTGAAGCGCCAGGGAGAACGCGCCCCAATGAATCGGGATGAGCAGCTTGCCCCGCACATCGATATGGGCCTGGACGGTTTCCTCCGGCATCATGTGAATCGGCGCCCATCGTTCGTCGTACTGGCCGCATTCCATCAGCGTCAGATCAAACGGCCCATACCGCTCGCCGATCTCGGCGAAATGCGGGCCGTAGCCGCTGTCGCCGCTGAAAAACACCCGCGTCTGCCCATCGTCGATCACCCACGAGCACCACAGGTTGGCGTCGCGGTCGTTCAGGCTGCGGCCGGAGAAATGCCGGGCGGGCGTGCAAGCCAGCGCCAGCCCCTCCCATTCGAGCTCCTCGCCCCACTGGTGCTCGCTGATTCGCGCGGGCTCGACGCCCCAGCGCACCAAATGCGCGCCGACGCCAAGCGGCACGATAAAGCGCCCGACCTTATCCTTAATCCTGCGAATCGTGCCGTAATCCAGGTGGTCGTAATGGTCGTGCGAGAACAGCACGGCGTCGATGGGCGGCAGCTCGCCCGCGCTGATCGGCAGCCGCTCGCCGTACCGTCCGCCGCCAAAGGCGGGAAACGGCGACGGCGTCTTGCCCAGCATCGGGTCGAGCAGCAGCGTCTTGCCGCCGATCTGCAGTAGCAGCGCGGAATGCCCGAACCAGACCACGCGCGCCGCATCGCCCGGCTGCGCTGCTAGCTGCGCAGCCGTCAGCGTTTGCACAGCAAATGGCTTGGCCGGTTTGGTCCGCTTGCGGCTTTTGAACATCTCCGCCATGATACGGATGGAATCCTTGAATCCCATCGATACCTGAGAAGGCAGCGTGTTGACAAATCGGCCGCCCCGGCTTCCCGCGGCTTCAAACTGCGGCGAGCGGCGCTTGGCCGCCAGCCGCGCCTCTGTCCGTCTGCCGTCGCCAAACGGCGGATACAAACGCAAAAACAAATAAAACCCGACAATCAACGCCGCTATCGTATCGGCAATCGCAAGCCACACCGAAATTCCTCCGTTCGCCGGGCAGCCGCCTCATGCAGCGGCTCCCGTGTGATGATATCCCTCTCATCATACGCTTGCCGGTTACGGGATTCAAATTTCGCACGCCAGCCGGACCACGCGGGCTGCCCTCACATCATCGGCTGCCTGGCTCCAGCTGCCTGATTCCATCCAGTCCGCAGATTACGCGCAACCTCTGAAGCGCGGCTCCGACCGCCAGCAGCTTCAAGCTTCCCGGCGCAAGCCCGCTTCCCGCCAGAGGCCCGGCTCCTCCGTCCCGGCCGCTACCTGCAGCGCGCCCATGCCGCGAATCAGCTGCGCGTGATGTACGGCTTCGGGCTGCAAATACGCGAGCATCGCTTCCAGCGCCTGCCGCGGATCAACCGTCTCGCCGCAGGTGTAGCAATCGAGCGCGGCGAAGCCTTTTTCCGGGTACGTATGAATTGATAAATGGCTTTCCGACAGCAGAACCAATACCGTCACGCCCTGCGGCTCAAACTGCTTGCCCTGCACCGACAGAATCGTCGCCCCGCTTCCCTCGGCAGCCTGCACCATCCGGCGGGTCAGCTCGTTCACTTCGTTCAGCCGGTCGAACTCAATGCCCCACGCATCCAACGCCACATGGCGTCCATATGTCGAATATTCCATGAACCTTCAGCTCTCCTTGATCAAAATGTGGCGCGATTGCTGCTCGTATAGCTGCGGCCTGCGGTTGTACAACGGAGCCACCGCACCATACATCCGGTTAAACCGCAAGGCGGTGTAATCGATGTCCGCTTCGACCAGCATGTCCCGCTGCGGCTCGCCTGCAGCCAGCACGCCCGCTTCGTTGAACGGCGCGTCGCACGGCGCGAATATGGCTGCTTGACAGTAGCCGCGATCGACCTGCGGACGCTCCTGCGGCAGTTGGCCGGTCATGCCGCTCAGCGCCACGAACAGCTGATTCTCCACCGCCCGCGCCTGACAGCAGTAGCGAACCCGATGGTAGCCGAAGGCGCTGTCCGTATAAGACGGGCACAGTAGCAGCTCGGCCCCGCGCAGCGCCGCTGCACGCGCCAGCTCGGGAAACTCCATATCATAGCAGGTGAGAATCGAAAGCGGGCCCCAAGCGGTTGCAAACACATGCAGCTCCTCTCCAGCGGTCAGCGGCCAGCGCGTCGCTTCCTCCGGCGTCAAATGCAGCTTGCTCTGGCGATCGACGCGGCCGTCCGGGCTGAACAGAAACGCTTCGTTGACGAACCCTCCGGACGAACCTCGGCAAATGTGCGTTCCTCCCAGAATGCCCAGTCCGGTCTCACGGCTGATCTGGCGGAAAAAAGCCACATACTGCTCCGTCAGCCCGTCCAGATAGCGGCACGCTTCCTCGTGCGTCATGACCGGCTGCAGGCTCAGCAGATGAGCGGTCATGTATTCCGGCAGCAGCAGCAGCTGCACCCCGCGCTCTGCCGCGTAGCGGATGCGGCTGCGCAGTCCCGCCCAAAAATCCGCTTCGCTGCGCAGCCGGCCGAGCCCGTACTGGGCGGCGGCAATAGTTATTGGCTTCATCTCGATGGCTCCCCCGGTTTCCGCATAGCCCGCCCCTGATCAGGAGCGGATTTGCAGCGAATAAATGTCTGTCCGCCGATCACGGAACGACAGCACGTCCTGCGTTTTGCGATAGCGGTTCAAGGTCTCCATGTCGACCTCGACCATGATCACTGTCTCTGTATTTTCACTGCATTCTCCCGCAACCCCGTCGCGCGAAAACGAAAAATCGGCCGGCGTATACACGCCCGACTGCGCATATTGAATGTCCACGTTATCAACATGTGTCAGGTTGCCGACCGTGCCCGAGGTGACTACGAACAGCTGGTTTTCAATCGCGCGGGCTTGCGCGCAATATTTGACGCGAAGGTACGTCTGCCGGTCCTCGGCGCAAAACGGCACGAACACCATCTGCGCCCCCTCCTCGGCCACAATTCGCGAAATTTCCGGATATTCGATATCGCTGCTGAGCTGAATCGAAATTTTACCGCAATCCGTATCGAAAACCTCCAGCCGCGAGCCGCCGTTAATCCCCCACCATTTGCGTTCGTTCGGCGAAATGTGCAGCTTGTATTGCCGGGCAATCGTGCCGTCGCGGCGGAACAAGTGGGCCACGTTGTAGATCCGGTTATTTTGCTCGATGAAATGCGAGCCCCCGATGATATTGACGTTGTATTTGACCGCCAGATCGGAGAACAGCTCCACGTACTGGGGCGTGAACGTCGTCAGCTTGCGGACGGCCAGGCTCGGCGAGCGCTCCTCCAAGAAGCTGAGCAGCTGGGTGGTTACATTTTCCGGGAATACGGCAAAATCGGATTTGTAATCCGAGGCCACATCGACGTAATGCTCGCATTGCGTGGCGAATTCGTCGAAGGAGTCAATTTTTTTCATCATGTACTGGATGACGCAAATGCGCACGGGAAAGCTGAGCTTGTAGTGGATTTTGCTGAATTTGGGCTTGTATTCGATGTTGTTCCACTCCAGCAGGGCGGCGTAGTTCATGGAGTCCTCGTCGTCGGGCAAATAGTTCGTGATGATCCGCTTGAGCGTGAACCCGTTCATCATCTGGAACGTCAGCACCGGGTCGTAGATGTTTTGCTGCAGCACTTCCTCGGCGTATTCGCGCGGGGACATGCGGTCGTTGTATTTATGATAGCCGGGAATGCGGCCCCCGACGATAATGCTGCGCAGGTTGAGCTGCTCGGCCAGCCGTTTGCGGGCTTCGTAGAGCCTGCGGCCGATTTTCATGCGTCGAAAGTCCGGGTGAACCATGACCTCCATCCCGTACAAGCTTTCGCCGCGCGGATTGTGGTTGCGGATGTAGCCTTGATCGGTAATTTCGGAATACGTGTGCTGTTCCAGATAATCGTCAAAATTGACGATCAGGCTGGAGCAGGAGCCAATGATCTGCCCGTCGAGCTCGACGCAAATTTGCCCCTCCGGAAAAATGCGGATGTGGCTTTCCAGCTGACCGAGCGTCCACGGCTTCATATTGGGAAAGCATACATGCTGCAGCTGGATGATTTGCCCGAAATCCTTCCGCTCGATGGTGCGGATGAGCACCTTTTTCTCGAATTGCGTTATGGAATCTGCTGTCATAATCACGCCTCTTTTTGCCCGTTTATATCCATCATACCGTCGGAAGCGCAGCGCCATATTAAGCTGTTGTAAATCGTGTGTAAAATTTGCGGGGGCTGCGGGCACGGCGTCAATCTGAGGGCATGAGACCGGATGGCGGCACGACGAAAATCTGGGGGGCCTGCGGGGGAATGCGATTACGGCGACAATCTGCTGAGCCTGCGAGGGAATGCGATTACGGCGACAATCTGCTGGGCCTGCGAGGGAATGCGATTACGGCGACAATCTGCTGAGCCTGCGAGGGAATGCAGTCATGACAAAAAAGCGTCCCTCGGCGGGACGCCTGTGCGTCAGGGTTGATCTGACGGCTGTAGGCCGGCAAAGCTGCTGCGCGTCGCAGGTAAAGACGAAGGCAAGGCGTGCAGCTACGAGCCCAATTACATATGCTGGAAGACCGTTATTCCTGCATGGCCCGGATCATGGCCTCCAGCTTGAGCATCGTTTTCCAGTTGCGGGCCGTCGCCGGAAGCGGGATTTTGGCCACATGCGCTCCCAGCTTGGAATCCAAGGTTCTCTGGCGGTACAGCTGGTACACCTCACGCCCGACAATCGTATATTCGTCAACGGCGCTTTCCCATGCGGGCAGCCGCTCCAGCTGCGCCTGCGACGGCAGCTCGCTCAGCATCGACACATGAATGCTTTCTCCCTCTTTCAGCGCCTCAAACGCATACGGGCAATGGGCCATAATGGCCGCAAACTCCTCGGCCGTGCGTACCATCACGGAAATCTTCAGGCCAAAATCAGCCTGAATCCGTTCGCGAATCTGTTCCTCCAGCTCCTGCGGGCCGGCAGCCGCTTCAAAAACGATGTTCCCGCTCTGAATATACGTCTGCACGCGCTGCAGTCCCATTGCCTCCAGCGCCTTTCTCAGCTCGGCCATCTTGATAATGTTATGACCGCTTACATTAATGCCGCGCAGCAGCGCCACATGAATCGTCATCAGGCTCCCGCCTCTCATTTAGAAGTGTGGTGAACAACCAGTGTCCGCCGGTCGATAGCGGCTTGCACTCGCTACTGTAGCCGGATTTTTCGATGGAATGACCTTTTTGGGGTGAAAATCTGTCTACAAAGGCGACCGCTGACGCTGTTCCAACTCCCTATCGACTCTCCGGCCACTTTTTCACCACACTTTTAGGAATATAGTTTTATTATAGGCTTTTACCGGCCAAAAAGCGAACGTGCTTTCGGCATCCGCCGCACGCAGACCGTGCGGGGCGATCAGCAGACGGCAGGCTGCCACCACTGGCAGCGGGACGGGCGGACAGACGAGCGCCCTCTGCAGACCGTCCGATGGCTGTCAACCGACTGTCCGCAGCAGCGGAACGATTGGCCTCCCTGCTTGGGCGCTGATAGGGCCGCGGCCGCTCTGTTTACAGGCCATTTTGGGCGAGGCCGCTTTACCTCGCAGGAGCAGGAGGCGGCTGCAAATGAGTCAGCTTCTCGGGATTCAGCACCCAGTACAGCCGCTCCAGCTTGTCGCCTTCCGCCGCAAAACGGAAGGCCAAAGCCGCCTTGACTTCGCCATTCAAGGCGAAGACAAGGCCCAGCGCGCCGTTCAGCTGCACCGGCGCGGAGGTCCACTGCCGCGGCGACACGAACGCCCGCGGCGAGGTTAGCAGCGCCGTCACCCGGTCGGCGCCGAGAATTGGACGGATGGCCGAGCGCACGCGATCGCCGCCATCCGTCACCAGCCGTGCGTCCTCCGTCAGCACGGCCAGCATGGCCGCCGCGTCGCAGCTGCGAAACGCGGCGATGAAGCGGCCGACCACCGCAGCGCGGTCGGCCGCAAGGCCCGCACGCGCTCCCGCGCCGCCGCCCGCTTCGCTGCGCACCGCACGCGCTCCCGCGCCGCCGCCCGCCTCGCTGCGCATCGCACGCGCTCCCGCGCCGCCGCCCGCCTCGCTGCGCATCGCACGCGCTCCCGCGCCGCCGTCCGCCTCGCTGCGCATCGCACGCGCTCCCGCGCCGCCGTCCGCCTCGCTGCGCATCGCACGCGCTCCCGCTCCGCCGTCCGCCTCGCTGCGCATCGCACGCGCTCCCGCTCCGCCGCCGTCGTCGCCGTGCCCTACGCGCGCGCTGCCGCCACTCACAGCGGCGCGACGAGCCTCAGCGCTGTCGGCGCTGTCCGCCTCCTGCAGACGCTGCTTCGCGCGGCTGCAGATCTTGCGGCAGTTCGCCTCGCTTTTGTCCAGCATCGCGCCAATCTCGTCGTAGCCGTAGCCAAAAGCCTCGCGCAGCACAAACACCGCCCGCTCCGCCGGAGCCAGCCGCTCCAGCAGCACCATGTACGCGTAACCGAGCGTATCTTTCCGCACCAGCTCCTCGCCGGGGTCGAGCTCCGCGGACATCCACGGCTCCGGCAGCCACTCGCCCGTGTACAGCTCACGCTGCCGCCGCGCCGAACGCAACGCATTCAAACAGCGATTCGTCACCCATTTGGCCAGATATCCCTTCCAATGACGCACATGCGCGCCGTCCCAGCCGGCCAGCTCCGTGAACAAATCGTGTACCGCATCCTCTGCATCCGACACCGTTCCAAGCATCCGATAGGCAATCGCAAACGCATATGCCCGATACTCCTCATACAACCGCTCGACCTCGACCGCCGAAGGTCCACATCCGCTTTGCCCCTGCACCGTCTACGCCCCCTTCCCGTTTCCGGATTCCCAGTCATTTGTAACGTCATCCAGGTAATCGCAGCCTGATGTCCGCAAGCCGCTTCCCGATACGCGCCATCGCTCAGCCAGCTCATTGCGCAACCCGCTCCGATTCCGTCGATTGCACGACTATCCGGCTTGCCCGACACGATGCGGCCGATTGCCAACCGCCACACATCCTCCACGACAGCACGCCCCACGGCAAAAAGGAGCCCACAGGCCCCCTTCACCAGCTTTCTTGATTATACCTCACACGATCGCAGTCCGTCCGCTACGGCCCTGCCGCATCTTCCCCGCCAACCGGCATTACGAGTAGCAGCCCGGAAACATGCCCGTCGAAATCGATACCCGATTCCACGCATTGATCACATTAATCGCCAGAATCCAGTCCACATACTCGCCTTCCGTACAAAACTCCATTGCAGCATCGTACACGCGTTGCGGCACGCCAACCTCGGACACCCGCGTTACATGCTCCGCCAGCTCCAGAATGGCTCGCTCCTTCTCCGTGAAATGGGGCGCATCATGCCAAGCGCTGACCAGCAGCACCTTATCCAACGACTCACCCAGCTTCAACAGATCCCTGGAATGCGAATCCACGCAAAACGCGCAGCCGTTCACCTGCGACACCCGCAGCTTCACATATTCATACAGCACCTTGTCGACACTGCTATTGCGGGCAGCCTGGTCAAAAGCCAGCATGGCCTGCAACGCTGTCGGGCTGGCTTGCCGATAATTTAATCTCATTTCCATACGTCTTCCGCCTCCTCTTGTACGTTACGTACCGAAGACAAATAAGCCCTTTCTTTTGTGACACTTCTGCCCAAAAAAATGTTCCGCCAGCCGGTGCAGGCGCATCACCGCAAGCGCCGTCGTCTGCCAGCCGCACCGCGCACAATTCCCCGATCCCGGTGCGGAAGGCCGTAAGGCTGTCAGACCCGTGCCGGTGGCGCTTGAAAGCTCACCTCATAAGCAGCGGCGTCCGGCTCGGCAAAACGCAGCAGCCGCAGCCCTTCCTCCGCCAACGCGGCGCGGACCGGCTCCGCAAGCCCGGCAAAGGGCTCCACGCTCAGCACCGCCCGGCCCCGCTCGCTCAGGATTTTCCAAATTCCGGCCACAAACCCGTCAACCAGAATCGTCGGACGAATGATCCCGTTCACTGTAAACACGCGCCGGCGAACGGCTTCATCGACGATCCGGCCACGGTCCGCATGGGACAGCAGGATGTTATCGAATTCACCGAGAAAACGCGGCGCAACTGGCGTATCCGCATCGGGACGCGGCGCTTCGGGCAAATCAAACAACGCATGGCCCGACTCGTCGCGAAATACGGCCAGCTCCGATCGCATTCCATCCACGATCTTCTGGATGCCGGTCATACCCGACCACATCTGCATATCCTTCACCGATGCCGGGCCAAACGCCGCCAGATAGCGGCGCAGCAGCGGACCCGCTTCCGGCTCGCGGCACAGCGGTTGGCCGAGCCATGCCTCAATCGGCGTATGCGCCGCTTGGCCGCCTTCGCCCCAGATGCCTCTTGGCGGCACCTGAACCAGCGGCACCCGATTGCGAACGGCTGCAGCAATCGCGTCTGCCGCCAGCTCCGGCCATCGCTCGCCCAGACGCTGGGCAGCCTCGCCCAAGGTCATCGGCTCCGCCGTCAGCAGCTCCCGGCCGGCTGCCGCCAGCTGTTCCAGATCTGCGCCTTGCAGCTGCTTGCCGTAAACGCCCTTCAAGCTGCGGACCATGACGGGCTCCAGCCACGGGCGAAGCAGCAGCGCATCGGACGCAGAAGACAGATGCAAGGTAGCCCGCATCAGCGCCATGCGCACGACCTGCTTGTCGCGAATCAGCTCGGACAGCTGCTCCTGCCGGAAGCCCTCCACTCGCGCCCAAAGAGCGTAATAAGGCGCGTTCGTTGCTTGCGCCTGCAAGCCCGCAAGCCGCTCGACCACCTCGATAACCGGCAGCCGGACCCGCTCCAGCAGCAGCTGTCTGGCCAGCAAAGCGCGGTTTAACGCCCGAACGTCAAGCAGGGGAGACCCTTCCGAGCCTCCCGGCATGCCCGTTGCCCTCGTGATTGCCATCGTCATTCCGCCTTTCCGTCAAGGGATCCAGCCCGCTATCGGGCATCCCGATGAATACCATCTTGACGAAGATGCAGCGGAAAGGCAAGTGAGGAAGATTTTTGGCCTGATCCGAAGACTTTTCCCTTATTTGGAGGGAGCGCACAGCGGCACTCGCTCATATTTGCGCACAAAATGAAACAGCCGTATCAGGACTACCGCAGAAACCGGATAGGTCAGAATCGAATAGCTCAAGCTCCAGCCCGTATAGGTAAACACCCCCGTCAAATCGCACACCCCTTCAAACCCTACCGATAGAACCGTCCAGACAGCAAGGTACACAAACAGCGATGGACCCCGCACCTGCCACTTATCGTACAAATACAGAAACAGGAACGAACAGCTCGGATATAACACGAGGTGAATCACGCCCGTAGAAGGCTCATACGTGATATTGTCGCCGCAGTAGTACAGCTCGAACGGCGTTGCCGCCAGAAAGTAATCAATACTTTCTACATAAGCAACTGTAAACAGCCATATGGCAATCGTCACGATACGGGAAAACGATCGGTGCACCAGCCAAAATAATCCAAACGCAACCAGCGAGGAGCCGATCATCACGCATTCATTCAGGTCCAGATGATAATTCATGCGTCCCTCCGCCATTGCCGCAGCAGCTGTGCACGGAAAAAGCGCCTGAACCCGACCAGGGCCACGGTGAAAAAGCACCAATACAGCACCGAATACCACACCGGCCAATTCATATGTACAAAAATACCCGCCTGGCCCTCCAAGCGTTCAGCTGCAGTCAACAGCATGACTGCGGCAGCCGTGCAGGCCAATCTTGCGACAGGCGTCGCCATTGCCGCATACAGGCTGAGGAATAGCAGCCCGAGCAGCGGGTACAGCACAAGACGGTTCAACACATGCGCCAGCTCCAGCTCAATCCGGCTGGAAATGAACACTCGCGCCAGATTCATCGTCAGAAGCGCCGAATAATTTTGAAACATAATCGTACCTGCAAATCCATACACCACCGTTTCCAGAGGATGCAGCCAACCGCTCCGCCATTTGACATACACGACTACCAACGCTGCGTTCAGCAGCACATATAGATAAACCACCATCGGCCACTCGTCCTCCGACCTGCCGGATGGATTGGGCAAGCTTCCGGCGCGTCCTCCCTTATTATGGTCGGCGCCGCGCGCATTATGCCTGATTAGCCCGCAGCCAGCCGAGCATTTTGTCGCACCATTCCACATACATCCGCTCAAAACCGACTCCCATTTCAATAACCGCCACTGTCGAAAAAAACGGATCGTCGCTGGCCAGCGGCCCTTGCGCGCGAAAACCGGCAACCCGCTCTGCATACGCGCGGCTCCGCCCATCGTGCTCGCTCCGCTTGTTCTCCAGAATCGGAATCAGCGTCTTACGGTCGATCAGCCACGAGTTGTACATCTTCATCAGAAACTCGTCCCATTGGCCCGGCTCGCTGGGCTCGATCACCCAAGCCTTCAGGCTTGCCAGTCCTTGATCGGTGATGGCGTAGATTTTTTTGGCCGGCCGGTAGGATTCACGTTCATGGGCCTGCAGCTTGACAAGTCCCTCCGCTTCGAGCTTGGAAAGCACCGGATATAGCTGATTGTTGTTGATTTTATAAAAAGGATTGATTCGTCCGGCCATTTGCTGCTTGATATCGTAGCCGCTCAACGGCTCGCGGGCCAGCAGGCTGAGCAATACATAGGGTATGGAACTCATATGCGCACCTCTTTTTGAAAATAAGTTAAATTTAACATAAGTTATTATTGACATAATAACCCGGTTGTTATAAGTTAATATTAACCTATTGAGATTTACATCACAATACACAAACCAAGGGAGAGATTGATGATGCAACTGATTTTTAACGACCAAACCTTTTCTTTCGAGCTGCTGCGTACCTTGAGCTATGCGCCCTACGGCGGCGCCGATATCGGCGAATGTCTGCTGACGGCGTACCGCATCGAAGAAGGCAGCTTCGAGAGCTGGCATGCGGAGTGGAACGCAACGGCGGCGCGCGTCCACAAGCTGGCCGACGAAGCGCTGGCAGCCGGGCAACGCGTCAGTGCGCGCGAGGCGTACTTACGGGCCTCGAACTATTACCGCACCGCGGAGTTTTTCCTGCATGGCGACGCGCGCGATCCGCGGATCATCGCTACGTGGGAACATAGCCGCAGCACCTTCCGACAAGCGGCAGCGCTGCTCGACACCCCGGTCGAGACGGTCCGTTTTCCTTACGAGGGCACACATCTGACCGGCTACTTCTACAAGGTTGACAATTCCGGCCTGCCACGTCCGACCTTGATCGTACACGGCGGCTACGACTCCACCGGCGAGGAGCTATATCTGGAGGTAGCGGCAGCGGCGCTCCAGCGAGGCTACAACTGCCTGACCTTCGAAGGGCCGGGCCAAGGCGAGGCCATCCGCCTGCAGCAGCTGCCGTTTCGTCACGACTGGGAGCATGTCGTCACGCCGGTTGTCGATTACGCGCTGACTCGCGCCGAAATCGACCCGCAGCGGCTGGCGCTCATGGGCATCAGCTTCGGCGGCTATCTGGCGCCCCGCGCTGCGGCGTTCGAGCATCGACTGGCGGCCTGCATCGCCAATGACGGGCTGCACACGTTCCGCTTCAGCGAGCTGGGCCGTCCCTTCCTGCCGCCCGGCGGCGGCCGGGACGACTACGAAGCCGTCATCTCCCGAGTGATGCAGCAGCATACCGGCGTCCGCTGGGCCGTCGAGAACGGCATGTTCACCTTTCAGGCCGCGGATATTTTGGAGCTTGTCGACAAGACCGAGCCGTGCACGCTAGAAGGCGTCGCCGAACGGATCATCTGCCCGACGCTCGTGTGCGAAGCTGCCGAGGATCACTTTTTTGCCGGCCAGCCGGAGCGTTTGTACGAAGCGTTGACGTGTCCGAAAACGTACATGGCCTTCACGGCCGAGGACGGCGCGGAGGAGCATTGCCATTTCGGCGCGCTGCTGCTGTTCAATCACCGCGTATTCGAGTGGCTGGATCGCACGCTGCAGGTGCATTCGGCGACGACAGCCGGGATGACGGCGCACTGAATCGGCGGCGTTCGCGACTTGGCGGCGGCTAAACAGCGGCAACGCGACCGCAAGCCAGCGGCGTCACCGGGTGGCGCGGGCGTCGCCAGGGACGGCTCGCTGGGTGGAGCCTGGCCGTGTCCGACGGCTCTGCGGCTGCATCGGGCCCGACTGGGTTTTTTTGACAATAGTCATTGGGGAAACGCGGAATTTTTTATATAATCGGGGTACAAGGTTTCAAAAGCTGTTCACCCAGCGCACGCAAAAGCAGGAGGACGGCTTCTGCACGTGCTACAATACGAATCAAGGAGGAGATGCGGATGGAATGGCTGCTGCGGATGAAGGACGCGATCGACCTGATCGAAAGCAGCATGGAGGAGCGCCTCGACATCGAACGAATCGCCCAAGTTGCCTATTCGTCGCCGTTTCACTTTCAGCGCATGTTCCACATGCTGACCGGGATGACGGTCGCGGACTACACGCGCAAGCGCAAGCTGACGCTGGCCGCACAGGAGCTGGCGATGACATCGGCGAAGGTGATCGACGTAGCGCTGAAATACGGCTATGACTCGCCGGAGTCGTTCGCCAAGGCGTTCCGCAAGGTACACGGCATAACGCCATCGGAAGCGCGACGGGCAGGCGTGGCTTTGAAGGCGTTCCCCCGCATCTCTTTTCAGCTATCCGTGAAGGGAGACAAGAATATGGATTATCGAATTGTAGACAAAGAGGCATTTCCTGTAGTCGGCAGAGGACTTACCGTGACGTGTCAGGACGGGGACAATTTGCGGCGGATTCCCTTGTTCTGGCAGGAGTGTGGCAGCGACGGCACCGTGGCGAAGCTCGGAGCGCTCAGCGCAAACGGCCTGCTGCTCGGGCTATGCCTCGACATGCAGCCGGGACGGGACGATTTTACGTACATGATTGCAGCCGAGCCTGGCCAAGACTCCCCTGTGGACGGCTATGAAACGCGACAGGTGCCGGCTTCGACGTGGGCCGTATTCACGGCCCGGGGCGCGTTGCCCCATTCCATTCAGGACTTGATGCCCCGCATCTTCCAGGAATGGTTTCCCGCGACGGGCTACGAGCATTCGGGCGCGCCGGAAATGGAAGTGTATCCGCAAGGCGATACGACAGCCGAGGACTACGAATGTGAGATCTGGATTCCGGTTGTGAAAAAATAACGCCGACGAGAGAACATGCTCCCGGCAGGAGCAGGAAAAGGCCGAAAGAGCCCGGATGGGCGTCTTCGGCCTTTTTTTGAATTCGTCGAGCGGGCACAAGCCGCATAACACCCTCGCGAACCCGTTAGCGGGTACGCTGTGCGGCGCCAGGGGCTGTGCGCAGCGTCCGTCCTCTGGCGGCTACCTGAACGCAGTCGCAGTCGTCCGGCGACTATCGGGCGCAATGCGCCTTCGTGAAGGCGCTTACTTTTGCAAAAATCTGCGAATCCCCGTAACGACCAGCTGATGATCCTCTTCACCCGGCAGACCGGATACGGTGATGGTACCGATGCGGCCTTCACCGCGCACCAGCAGCGGGAACGAACCGCCTTCGCCTTGATAGTCCGACTCGGGCAGGCCGGAGCTCAGCTTGAACGTCGTTCCTTGCGCTTTGAACGATTCGCCGACATACAGGGAGCTGTGTCCGAAATGCTTCACAACGTTTTTTTTCGCCTGAATCCAGTAGGTATTGCCCTCCGAGGAGCCTTCCATGTAGTGCGTAAACAGCGGATGGCGGTCGTTTTCAATGTGAATCGCCACGCCCTTGCCCACTTCGTCCAGCGCGATTTGGCGGATCAACGTGCCGAGGCGCAGAGCGTCTTCATTCGAAAAGGCATCAAACTGCAGCTCCTCTTCGTGACCTAATAACGTTTTCATAAACTCGTTCATGGAATCCCTCTTTTCTGAGAGTTGGTTACATGGCTATCTTACTATAAAATGAAAAATAGACAACCCTGCATGCTAAAGTTAACCCGCTCGGCCAAGAGCGGCAGGCAGCGATCAGCCGTCCCCGGTTGAGCTGCATATTTCGATATTCGGGAGGTTGTACCGTGTCCCCTTTATTTCCTGAACCGCGCCCCAATCTTGAAGCGCTAAGCGATTTGTGTACGCCCTGGTGTCTGCACGTCGTCGGTACGCTGCGGGTGGCCGAGCGCCTTGACGCCGGCGTGTGCGACATCGGGCCTCTCGCGGAGGCTACCGGCTCGAATGCCGTTGCCCTGCACACCGTCATGGATCACCTCGCCGCCAAAGGCGTCTTCGACGTGATCGCTCCGGGCCGCTTTGCGCTGAACGACGTCTCGCGCGGTCTGCTCGATCCACAGCGCCGGCCCGACCTGAACGGCATCGGCGGCCGCTTCGCCTACGCCTGGGGCACCTTGCCCACTTACGTGCGGACCGGAGCCCCCGGCTACAGCGAGCTGTTCGGCTTGCCGTTCTGGGAAGACCTGGCCGCCCATCCCGAGCTGGGCGCGGAATTCGATGCCCTGATGGGTCCGGCCGGGCATGGAACCCCCAACCCCGACCTGTCGCTGGTCGGGGGCTGGGACGCGGTGCGCGCCGTCGTCGACGTCGGGGGCGGCACCGGCTCCTTGCTGATCGAGCTGCTGCGCGCGCATCCCCGGATGCGCGGCGTCCTCGTCGATCTGCCGCATACGGCGGCCCGGGCCGCTGAGCCCGTGTTGGCCGCCGGCCTGACCGCCCGCCTCACCGTCGTCGGTCAAAGCTTCTTCGAACCGCTGCCGGCCGGCGCGGATCTGTATCTGCTGCACAAGGTGCTGGGCAATTGGCCCGACGCGGAAACCGTCGCCATTTTGCACCGTTGTGCAGAAGCGGCCCGGCCCGGCGGCCGTGTGCTGGTCATCGGCGGCGTTTGCCCCGATGACGCGCCGCGCCGGCTCGACCTCGAGAAGGTGCTGCTTGGCGGCACGACCAGCACCCTCTCGGAGTTCCGCCGCTTGGCGGCAGCGGCCGGGCTTGTGGTGGCTGCAGCCGGGGTGCAGCCCTCCGGGCGGTATGCCGTCGAGTGCCATCCAGCCTGATCGCTTGGGCGGGGCCAGCACGTCCCTCAGGGAGACGAGCCGGCCCCGCCTGGTTTATTTCACCAAGCTGGCCCGCAGCGTACCGATACCGAACTCCACGTAAGCTTTCAGACAGGTCAGCATGTAGACCCAGCCCTCCTTGTTGTCCGCCAGCTCCAGAGCAAAGCCTTCGGCCTGCTCGTCAAAGCCCGCCTCGCAAACCTCGATCACCGTCCGTTCTTCATCCAACGCCGTCAGCGTAACCGTCACCACATGCCCGCTGCCGTCAACGCCCCACTGGAAAACCAGCCGCCGATCCGCTTCCAGCTCCAGCACGCGAATCCCCACCTCTGCACCGTACTCTTCGTACCGCCAAGTAACTACGCCTCCCGCCGTCAGGCGTTCCGTGCCCGAGAACCAGTATTGGGCCATCTGGGCCGGATCGACGAGCGCCTCGAATACCGCAACGGCTGGTCGGTGTACAAGCATTTTGGTGATGTTGTCCATAAAGAAATGACCTCCATTCAGTTGGATGATGTTTGCTTGCTTCCCTAGCCAAATCGTTCTATACACCTTTGCAGGCTAGGTGAATATCCTGTATATGTGTATTTTACCATTTTCGATAAGGCGGTGTATTCATTTGTTTTATGCAGCTTATGCCCTTCCTCCCTTTTATAGCGCGGCCCGTACCGGCTATGTGCCGTATAGCCGCGGCGAGGACGGCGTGCTGAAGCTCATCGAGAAGTCGATTCAGGGCGAACGCAATGACGAGCTTTTCTACGATACCTTGATTCGGATGGCTCCCAATGAGCAGGAAAAAGAAATCATCGCGCGCATTCGCGACGATGAGCGGAAGCATCGCCGCATGTTTCGTTCCATATATACGCAGCTGACCGGCCGGCCGGCGCCGGAGCAGCCGGATATGCCCGAGGCGCTGCCGACGCAATATACGGAGGGCATCGCCAAAGCGCTGCTTGGAGAGTTGGCGGCATTCGAAAAATACCGCATGATCTACCTGACGATCGATCCGCGATTCCGCGATTGGATGTTCGAAATCATGACCGACGAAATCAAGCACGCCGGGTATTACAATTACTTATACACAACGAATAAATGATGTGCCCGGCGTGAGCCGCCAGCGACCGCTTTAGCGCATAACGGCGGACGGCAAGGCTCGATGAGCCAGACCCGGGGGCGCGACCCGCTTTTTTTACGAATGAAAAGTAAGGAAAAAAGCCGCCTCGACCGACTCTTGCCGGCTGAGGCAGCTTCTTTTGTGGGTGCAGCGAATTACCAGTTATTTCCTGTTCCCGAAACGGTAAAGCTTGTGGACTTGTTCAGGAATTTGCCCGAAGGCGCTCCGTTCACGGTGTTGTTGTTGAAGACGGAGGTTCCTGTTGCCGATTCGCGTACATAGACGCCATACGTTCCGGCATTAATGATGCTGTTGGACGTATAGTTCACGGTAATGTTCGGAGCCGGTTCTTCGATAAAGATGCCTTCGAAGGTGCTGTCTTGCATCGTGTTGTTCGATACGTTGACGGTCAAGTTTTGCGCCTTGCCGTTATTGTTGAGCCAGTAAGTCCAAATGGCGCCGATTTCATAGCCGTAGTCGCGGTGAGGGGAGCCGGTTCTCAGCAGCATGTTGTTTTGAATCGTCAGCGTTCCGGTCATCGACGGCGGGGTGAAGTTCGTGCCGAAGGAAATGCCGCCGCCCGTTCTGACAGTATCCGAAATCAGATTGTACAGCACTTTGTTGTTTTGGCCGCCGTAAACCGCGATGCCGTTCGCCAGCGTTGGAATCTGAACGGTGTTGTAGCTGAACGTGTTGTTTGTATCGAGATAGACGTCCGACCACATCGCCATGCCGTCGTCGCCGCTGTTGCGGAACGAGTTGTTCGTTACGGTCGAATTCGACGTACCGCGGTGCAGGTTGAGGCCGTCAGCCCAAACGTTGCGGACACGGGAGTTGGAAATGGTCACGTTATTCGTTTGGTTCGTGATCCAGAAACCGACTTTGCCATGCTCGATCCACAGGTTGGTCAGCGTCGAGTTGGTTCCGACGCCTTCAACGCCTGTAACGCCGTTGTAGTCATCGCGGATAATATCGTTGGCGCTGATTTTGAAATCGGACAAGGTGACATTGCCTGCGTTCATGTAAATGCCTGCATAGTTGCCGGACAGGGTGGAATACCAGATGCCCGCGCCTTTGATCGAGACGCCGCTTGGCAGGTAGATGCGTGTGCCTGTTGCATCGTAAGCTGCGCCGCGGTTGCCGTTGTTCAGGTTAAACGTGCCGGCCGGAATCCAGATGCCTTGGTACGTGCCGCCGGAATTTTTCACCGCGTTGATGGCATTGTTGATCGCTACCGTATCGTCGTTGCCGTCATTGGCTACGGCGCCGTAGCTTGTGATCGATACATAGCCGGACGGCATGGAGAGCGCTGCCGGAATTGGCTCGGCTTCAACAAGGTCGACCGTAACGTTGGCTGTGGAGCTGAAATTCAGGTTGTTCGAGTTGCGCTGCAGCTTGATGACCGTTCCAGCCGGATACTGCTGACCCAGATTGACGGAAACCTCGTCATACATATGAGCCGGCGTCGTCGAGTTGGCGTTCGGGTTGTTGGACCAGCGGATTTGGCCGCCTTCTGTGCCCCACTCGCCGTAGTTCCAGCTGTATTTCGAAGTCAAGCCGACATCTTTGATCAGCGTGCCGCCTGCATAGAGGCTGATCGCCGAATCGATGCCTGTGCCGGAAGCGTTGTCAGGGATCGAGTAACGGATCGTCAAGCCTTGCGCTGCTTTGGCCAGTGTAAATTGAACGTATTGGCCTGCGGAAGTCAGCTTGACCGCTTTGCGGCCGGAAGCCTCGGAAGCGAGATTGCCCAGTGCTCGGGAAGGTCCGATCAAAGCGCCGGTGTACGTCATGTCTTCCGCTTCATAGGTGTCGTAAGGCATGGTAGCGCCGTAGGTGCCTGGAGGCGGCGTTGGCGTTGGTACTGGCGTTGGTGTCGCGATGATGATCGCCAGATTGATTTTGTCGAGATTGACGTTGCCGGTGTCGGTGGTGTCATATTTGTACATGATCGTGTTGCTGCCTGCATTCAGCGCTACTGTTTCGTCCTTCGTGGACCAGGTATCCCAGCTGGACGTTAACGGAAGCGAGGTCTGGCCTTGCTTCGTACCGTTGACATAGAGGCTCAGCGTTTGTGCTACGCCAGAGCCGTTGGCATAACGCAGCGATGCGTTGTAGTTGCCTGCTGTCGCGACATTGACGGTAAATTTGACGGAAGCGTTTCCTTTATTGGAATCGATGAATCCGCCTACAAAGCCTGTACCGCTGTAGCCCGTGTGATCGGTTGCTACTGCTGCACCGCCTGCCAGAGTGGCTGTTTCAGCTTCGTAAGTGCCTGCCGGTGTGTTGGTTGGTACTGGCGTTGGTGTCGGTGTAGCCGTTGGTGTCGGTGTTGGTGTGGCTGTTGGCGTCGGTGTTGGCGTTGGTGTCGGCGTCGGTGTAGCCGTTGGCGTAGGCGTTGCTGTCGGCGTACCGCCTGTGCCGTACACTTCCAGTTCAGCTACTTGTCCGCCCGTCGATCCCGAGTTCGCCGTGAAATTCACCCGAACATAACGGGCCGATGCTGCGCTAAAAGAAATCGTCACCGTATTGCTGGAAGCCGGGTTGAACGCATAGGATGCGGAACCGGCCAGCGTGCTGTACGTCGAGTTATTCGTGCTGCCCTGAACGGAAAGCGTCTGATTCCGGGAACCCCAGCCAGCCGGCAGCTTGAGTATG
This sequence comes from Paenibacillus athensensis, assembly GCF_004514475.2. Classification (GTDB taxonomy): domain Bacteria; phylum Bacillota; class Bacilli; order Paenibacillales; family NBRC-103111; genus Paenibacillus_AL; species Paenibacillus_AL athensensis. The sequence continues at coordinate 251,642 of NZ_MYFO02000007.1, forward strand.
ACAGTGCCTACCGTTTGCGTGCTGCCCAGATCGACGGTCAGCGTGTTCGGATAGGAATTGGCAGCGCCTTCATAATAGCTGCCCGTATTGCCGTCAACGGCATTTCCAGCCGGGAAGCCCGCATAGGTATTGTTGGCTGTAATCGATTTGTTCAGCGCCAGATTCGCGCCCAAATCCTTGTCGACGACAATGTTGTCCAGATTCACGTTGCCGGAATCGCTTGTATCGAACTTGTAAGCAATCGTGTTCGAACCAGCGTTCAGCGAAAGGGATTCGGTTTCCGTTCCCCAGCTGTCCCAATTGGCCGTTGCGTTCAGCGTGATTTGCTTGAGCTTCGTGCCGTTTACATAAAGACTCAGCGTTTTGGCAGAACCCGTGCCGTTGGCGTATCTCAAAACCGTTGTGTAGCTGCCTGCAGAGGAAGCGCTTACAGAAAAAGCAGTTGCTGCATTCCCTTTATTGCTGTCTGTGAAACCGCCTACAAAACCTGTTCCTGTGTAACCGCTGTGATCGGTGGCTACCGAAGCGCCGCCCGAACGCGTTGCCGATTCGGCTTCATAGGTTTGTGCGGCTGCCGATACCGACGCCAGCGGAATTTGCACGGCCAGTAACGACAGTGCCATTACATAAGTCAAAAGCTTGCTGACCCGAACTTTCTTTTTCATTTTATAACCTCCGTCGCTTTAAAATCTGATGCCTGCTTTCGCTTGCTCCTGAAGCTTGTGAATACCTGCACTCCTTTCGGCGGGGTGAACTCGGGGCGGAACGATCCGCTCCAATATCTCAATTGTAGAAATTTCCCTATGGACGAACCACTACGCTTATGACCTTTAATGCAACAATTGTGACCAAGAGCCCTCTCCAACCGCGTATTTTGCCGTCGGCCCAGACTGGATCAGGATCGGCTTCATGACACGTCTATTTCTTCCAAAAACCTCCATGAGCAGCGCACGCTCCCCCGCTGCCTGCAGCGACGCGCGCAAAAAAGGAGGCTTCCAGACCGTTGAATCGGCCCGAAACCTCCTGTTTGTTTACCCGTTTTATTGGCCCTATGTGCCGCAATACGTCCGGTACGGACGTCCCGACGACAGCGGCAGCTCCGCGTAAGCCTCCTGCTCCGGCGTATAGGCAAAAGGCTGCGCCAGCGCCGCCAGCAGCTTGTCCATGACGCTGTAGTCGTCCTGCTCCGCCGCCTCCAGCGCGGCCTCGACGCGATGGTTACGCGGAATAACGGCCGGGTTGCTGCTGCGCATCAGCGCCTCCGCCGCTTCGCGGGTCGTCTGCTCCCGCTCCAGCCGGCTCGTCCAGCGCTCCCGCCACTGGACGAACGCCGGCGTCTCGAACAGCAGCTCGCCCGTCAGCCGGTCCAGCGTCAACGCCCGGAACGTATTCGTGTAATCGGCGCGGTACTGCCGCATCAGCTCCAGCAGCTCGCCGACAAGCGCCTCGTCTTCGTCCTCTGCGCCGTGCAAGCCCAGCTTGGCCCGCATCCCGCTCAGCCAATAGCCCTGATAGATCGCGCCGAAGCGTTCAATCTTCTCCTGCGCCAGCTGGAGCGCCGCTTCCCGGTCCTCGTCCAGCAGCGGCAGCAGCGCCTCGGCCAAGCGCGCCACATTCCACGCGGCGATATACGGCTGATTGCCGTAGGCGTAGCGTCCCTGCCTGTCGATCGAGCTGAAGACGGTCTCCGGATCGTACGCGTCCATAAAGGCGCACGGACCGTAATCGATCGTTTCGCCGCTGAGCGCCATATTGTCGGTATTCATGACTCCGTGAATGAATCCAACCTGCATCCATTGGGCGATCAGCGCCGCCTGGCGCTGCATCACGGCCTCCAGCAGCGCCAGATAGCGATGCTCAGCCGACGCGCACGCCGGATAATGGCGCTGCAGCGTGTAGTCGGCCAGCGCCCGCAGCTCTTCCACGCCGCCCCATTGCGCGGCGTATTGGAACGTGCCGACGCGCACATGACTCGCCGCTACGCGAGTGAGCACTGCCCCTGGCAGCTCCACCTCGCGGTAGACCGGCTCGCCCGTCGTCGTCACAGCCAGGCTGCGCGTCGTCGGGATGCCCAGCGCGTGCATCGCCTCGCTGATGATGTACTCGCGCAGCATCGGGCCCAGCGCCGCCCGGCCGTCGCCACCGCGGGAATATGGGGTTCGGCCTGAACCCTTCAACTGGATGTCCAGCCGCTCGCCTGCAGGCGTCAGCTGCTCGCCGAGCAGCAGCGCGCGGCCGTCCCCCAGCTTGTTGAAGTAGCCGAACTGGTGTCCCGCGTAGGCCTGAGCCAGCGGCTCGGCCCCCTCCGGCACGCGGCTGCCGGCCAGCACCGCTGCGCCCGCCGGGCTCGCCAGCGCCTCGGCATCCAGCCCGAGCGCTGCTGCCAGCGGCGCGTTCAGCACCGCCAGCTGCGGCTTGCGCACCGGCGTCGGGTCGAGCCGGGTAAACAGCAGCTGCGGCAGCTGCGCGTAGCTATTGTCAAACTTCCATCCCGCTTTCGCGGTGAATGCGATATCTGTCATGGTAGGCTCCTTTATGATTGTTAGGACAAGCCTTCACCTTCATCATATCACAAGAAGCAAGGTCGGCTCATCCTGTCCCAAGCGCCGTCCTTGTTGGGCTGCTGATCAAGAACCCGCCGGCACTTCCATCGACAGCTTGCAAGCTTTCGCCAGCGCGGCAATGAAAACAACGGCGCACGCCTCCTTATTTTGAGACCATTGCCCATAAAAAAACCGCTCCCACCCGCAGGCAGAAACGGCCAGCCTATTCAAACGACACAAACGTCAACTTCTTATCTTGCAACAATCGAATGATATCCGGCAGCGCCGCCACCGTATTCTTGTCCTCGTGCAGCACATAGACGCCGCCCGCCGCTTCGACCTCGCGGAAGTACCGGAGGATGTCCTCCGGCTTTTTGGCGTTCCAGTCTTCGGGATCGCGGTTCCAGAGCAGCGTCTTCATTCCTTCCGCTTTGGCGGACGCGAGCAGCGTTTCGTTCACCGCTCCGTAGGGAGGGCGGAACACCGTCACGGGCGCATGTCCGGCCGCTTCCAGCACATCGTTGGTTCTGGCCATATTGCTGCGCTGCTCGGCAGTCTTCGCCTTCGTCAGCACGCTATGATCCCACGAGTGATTGCCCACGGCCATTCCGTGCTTGCGGGCATAGGCCACATCCTCGGGCCGTCGCTCCGCATTTTTCCCAACAAATAGGAACGTTGCGCTCACGCCCGCTTCGCTCAGCATATCGACGATCGGCTTCGTCATGGCCGAAGGCCCGTCGTCAAACGTCAGCGCTACATACACCTTGGGCAGCTCAAAAAATTCCTTCCCGCCGCCAATGTCGATCCTGTGTGCGCGCTCCGCAGCCGCAGCGTCTCCCGCTTCCTCCGTGCCGGTAGCTTCGGCTTCAGTGGCTTCGGTGTCGGTCGCTCCGGCATCGGTCATGCGGACCGCCGCCGCTTCGACGGGGACGCCGCCCATCGCCATCGCCGCGCCGGCGGACTCCTGCGCTCCGCCATCAGCCGCCGACCCACCCAACGCCAGCTCCTGAATCGCTGAGGCGACAGCGTGCGCCGGAGCTTCCGGGGCTTGCCGGCCCACTGCCTCGGCGTGATTGCTCCACCACGCGCCCGCCGACGGAACTGTCAGCCCGGCCAGCACCCCGCCAGCCAGCAGCAACCGCGCCGTCAGCTTCGAGCCCGCTAATCGGCGCCTGCCCGACGGCCGTCCGACGCTGCGTGCCGCCCGCGCCCCAGTCGCCTCCGGCTGCTGCACCGCACCCGGCGAGCGGCCTGCGACCGGCATCGCCGACGCTTGCCCCGACCCGCGCCGCTGCGGCTCAGGCTCAGCCGTCCGCGCCTCCGGCTCCACCGCCGCTGTCCGCCCACGCAGCAGCGGCCCCGACGCCGGCGCTGAAGACCGGCCGGCTCCAAGCGGTCGTTCACGGTCGACCCGCCGCAGCTCCGCGGGCAGCTCGCCCTCGCGCAGCCTCCCGAGCAGTCCGGCAAAATCCGCACTGCAAGCAAAATACAGCGTATCGCGCGACACGCCGTCCATTCGGACCATTGCACCGTACCAGGTCCGTCGGTACGGGTCCCATTTCGGATACGGCGACAGCCGAACCCGTTCCCCGTCCAGAGGCCGCAGCGCCATCATAGCGTCGTATGTCCCCGCATCCACCTTTGTCTCAAAAAACGCCTGCCGATCCTCCCAAGCAATCCCGACCTCCATGCAGTGCATGCCGTCATCGGCTCTCCGAAGGCCCAGCAGCTCCACGACTCTCGCGCTGTATGCCATTCCCGCCTCGTCCTTCTCTTCCCCGCCCGACCTGCGTCCGCCGTACTTCCACTCGCTGCGAATCCAGTCCGCCCGGTCCGGCTTCAGTTCCGTCCCTTGCCGCTTGGACTCGCTCAATCGCCTGTCTGCGCGACAAAGGGAGCCGTCATCCGACTGGTGAAATCGTTGACCATATTCATCAGATGCGTTTTCTCCTGACGAATCGTTTCATACTTGAGCTTCAAATGCGCCAGCTCCGTCTCCAGCTTGCCGTTCTTCTCGTCCAGCTCGCCGATCCGCTTGTTCTTCTCCACCAGCGTCTCGTTATGCTTGCTGAGCAGCGAAGCATAATTCTGCCGCTCCAGCTCCATCGCGCTCTTGAGCTCCTCAATCTCTCCGGACAAAGCCGCCTGCAGCTCCCGATAATCCTCCATCATCTGGTCGATCTTCAGGTTCTTGTCCGACATCCGCTGCTCCAGCTCCCGAATCGCCGCCTCGCGCTCCTCGATCACCTTATGGTGCGTGCGCAAATCGCGGCTCAACCGCTCGATCTGCCCGTTCGCATGGCCCAGCCGCTCCTGCAGGTCCTGATGGCTCAGCTCCACGTGCTGCTTGGCCTGAATCATCTGCTCGACGGCAAACACCAGATCCAGCGACTTTTTGTCCAAATGCGCCTTGCTGCCGAACGCGCCCGGTCCGTCCTCAGCCGTTGCAGCCGCCACAGGCGCTTCCGGCTGCGCCGCCGTATCGCTTCCCGCTGCGGAGACCGGCTGCTGCTGCAGCTCTGGAGCGTTTTTCTGCTTTTGAAAAAGAGACAACATCGTCAAGATCACCTTTTTCCCGGAAAATGTCAAACGATTTCGATAATTTTCTTTCATTATAGTGGAAATTGCCCGATTTGCAGCGGGGCTGGAGTCCCTTTTTCTACAGGCATCCACCCGGGTATAACAGGGCCTCGCGGCGCGCCCTTCAGCCGCTGCGGGACTACTTTTCCGTCTCCTTTTAGGCGAAAATATCCAGAACAACTGTCGAAAGACGCCACCCTGCACATGCCAAAAGACGCCCCGAAGGGCGTCCTGCGTCCTATATATATGGCTGTTTCCCGCCGACGTCTTCACACCGCTCTCCGATATCGATCTGGACATCCTCTGGACATTCACTTGACATGCAGGCCGGACGTCGCTCGACGCCAGCATCTCACCGGGCATAAGAAAAGCGCCCGGATTCCCGGACGCTTGACCTTCGTGCTCTATGTGATTGTCGTCATTTCCGGTTGATTCCGCCAGCGGCGTCAACCTACTTCGCCAGCTGCAGCTCTGCGCTGAGTCCGAGCGCCTTTTCCGTCGAGGCATGGATTTCGGCGATGAGCTGAGGGTGCTCCAGCAAGGTTTTGCCGTAGGACGGAATCATTTCCTTGATCTTCGGCTCCCACGCCTGCAGCTTTTGCGGGAAACAACGCCCGATGACTTCCAGCATGACGGAGACAGCCGTCGACGCTCCCGGAGAAGCGCCCAGCAATGCGGCAATCGATCCGTCAGCCGCGCTGATGACCTCGGTGCCGAATTGCAGCGTGCCTTTGCCGGCCGCCGTGTCTTTAATGATCTGCACGCGCTGGCCGGCCACCACCATGCCCCAATCTTCACTTTTGGCCGTCGGCACGAATTCGCGCAGCTCTTCCATTCGCTGTTCCTTGGACAACATGACCTGCTTGATCAGATAGGTAGTCAGCGGCACGTTCTTGACGCCCGCTGCCATCATCGTGACAAGGTTGTGCATTTTAACCGAGGTGAGCAGGTCCATCATGGAACCGTTCTTCAGGAATTTCGGCGAAAAACCGGCGAACGGCCCGAACAACAACGATTCCTTCTTGTCGATCAGGCGCGTGTCCAGATGCGGCACCGACATCGGCGGCGCTCCGACCGCGGCTTTACCGTACACCTTGGCGCGATGCTTGGCCACGACCTCGGGGTTTTGACAGACCATAAACAAGCCGCTGACCGGGAACCCGCCGATGCCTTTGCCTTCGGGGATACCCGATTTCTGCAGCAGGTGCAGGCTGCCGCCGCCGCCGCCGATAAATACGAACTTGGCCGAACGGCGTTCCACCGCGCCGCTGTCGACGTTGCGGATTTTCAGCTCCCAAGCCCCGTCGCGCGTACGTTTAATATCATCTACATTGTGCTTGTATTTTATAACGACGTTCTTACTTTGCAGGTGTTCAAATAAAATCCGCGTCAACGCGCCGAAATTCACGTCCGTACCCGCTTCGATCCGCGTCGCGGCGATCGGCGTGCCCGGCTTCCGGTCTTGCATCATCAACGGAATCCACTTCTTCAAGGTAGCCGGATCGTCGGAAAACTCCATGCCATTAAAGAGCGGATTGGCCGACATGGCTTCAAAACGGTTGCGCAAAAACTGCACGTCCTGCTCGCCCTGCACAAAGCTCATATGCGGGACTTGCGAGATGAAATCGCGAGGATTGCGAATCAGTCTGCTGTTGACCAGGTACGACCAGAATTGCTTGGAAACCTGATATTCTTCGTTCACCTTGATCGCCTTGCTGATATCCACCGAGCCATCCGGCTTCGCTGTCGTATAGTTCAGCTCGCACAGCGAGGCATGGCCGGTTCCGGCGTTGTTCCATTCGTTGGAGCTTTCCTCTCCCGCACTCGCGAGTCTCTCAACGACTGTGATGTTCCAGTCCGGGGCCAGCTCCTTCAGCAGCGCCCCGAGTGTAGCGCTCATGATGCCGGCTCCGATTAAAATAACGTCTGTTGTGGTTTGTCTGTCGTCCATGTTTACCGTCCTAACACACTGATATTTGAAGAGAAGCTGGCGGGCGTCCCGCTCAAATGCCATAGCAAGACAGGGCGCAGCCTGGGTCCACGACTTCTCTGGTTCCATGATCACCTGATCTTAGTTTAACACTATTTGCACGAATAAGATATTTACAATTATATGATAGTTTCGGGGTCAATTAAAGCCGGAAATAAGACGAAACGCGATCAATTATCAAATGATTCTGAAGCTCAGCCGTCCCAGGCCCCGTTATCAGTATATGTACGCCGCGGCAAAGCGGAACCGGAGCCGTCTGGGCTTACAGGAACCACGTTCATAGGGGCAGGCCCATAAAAGAAAACGGCTCTGTTCACATCGCTGTGAAAGAGCCGTTCCATTGGGTGCTGTGACCGACCTTAGTTCGTCACAGTAACCGTAACCGTTGCCGTTTTGGAGCCGTCTGCTGTGGTTACGGTGATTGTGGCCGTTCCTGCGGCTATCCCTTTAATCGCTCCGGTTGCGCTTACCGTTGCCACGGCCGTATTGCTGCTGCTCCAGGCGACTGCTTTATTGGTCGCATTGGTCGGCGCAACCGTCGCCGTTACGGCAACCGTTGTGCCTGCTTTCAGCGTCAATGCCGTTTTGCTGACAGTGACGCCGGTGACCGGGTACGGCACCGTCACGACGGCCGTAACCGTCTTGGCTCCGTCTGTCGACTTCACGCTGATCGTCGCCGTGCCCGAGGCCACGGCATGAATCTTACCGTTCGCATCGACCGTTGCCACCGACGCGTTGCTGCTGCTCCACGTCACCGTTTTCACCGTGGCGTTGGCCGGAGCCACCGTCGCTGTGAGCGTGACGTCTTCATCACCGACCTTCAGTGTGAGCGCCGTTTTGCTCAGCGTGATCGCCGTTACGGGCTGGATGACGGTGATTTTCGCCACCGCCGTTTTGCCTCCGTCCGTCGTCGTCACTGTAATGTCCGCTTCGCCGGCCGCTTTGGCCGTCACCACGCCCGTGGTGCTCACGGTCGCAATCTCCGGCGCGCTGCTGCTCCACGTCACGGTCTTGATCGTGGCGTTCGTCGGAGCGAGGGTCGCCGTCAGCGCGGCACTGGCCCCCACGTTCACCGTCAGCGCGCTTTTGCTCAGCGTAACGCCGGTGACTGGATACGGCACCGTCACGACGGCTGTAACCGTCTTGGCTCCGTCCGTCGACTTCACGCTGATCGTCGCTGTGCCCGAGGCCACGGCATGAATCTTACCGTTTGCATCGACCGTTGCCACCGCTGCGTTGCTGCTGCTCCAAGTCACCGTTTTCACCGTGGCGTTGGCCGGAGCCACCGTCGCTGTGAGCGTGACGTCTTCATCGCCGACCTTCAGCGTCAGCGCCGTTTTGCTCAGCGTGATCGCCGTTACGGGCTGGATAACGGTGATCTTCGCCACCGCCGTTTTTCCTCCGTCCGTCGTCGTCGCTGTAATCTCGGCTTCACCGGCCGCTTTGCCCGTCACCACGCCCGTGGTGCTTACGGTCGCAATCGTCGGCGCGCTGCTGCTCCAAGTCACCGTTTTCACCGCGGCATTGGCCGGAGCGATGGTCGGCGTCAATGCGGCAGTGGCGCCTGTGTTCACCGTCAGCTCGGTCTTGTTCAGCGTGATTCCCGTGACCGGATACGGTACTGTCACGACGGCTGTAACCGTCTTGGCTCCGTCCGTCGACTTCACGCTGATCGTTGCCGAGCCTGGTGCCACGGCGTGAACTTTGCCGTTCGCGTCTACGGTGGCGACGGCCGGCGTGCCGCTGCTCCACGTTACCGTTTTATCGCTGGCATTGGCCGGAGCAGCGGTAGCCACGATCACGAAGTCGGGGTCGCCAACTTTAAGGGTAATCGCTGTTTTGTTCAGTGTCAGAGCCGATACCGGAATAAATACCTTGACTGTAGCCGATGCCGTAAAGCTGCCGTCTTTGGTTGTAGCGGTAATCACCGCCGTACCGGCTCCTTTGGCCGTAACCGCTCCCGTCGCACTGACGGTGGCCACTGCCGTATTGGACGATGTCCAGGTAACGCCTTTAACCGATGCGTTCACCGGCTGAATTGTCGGAGTCAGCGTCAGCGTACCGTTCACGGCGAGATTGGCTGAAGCGGTATTCAAGCTCACGCCAGTGACCGCAATCGGATCGCTGTAAGTCAAATTCACCGTCACAATACCGTCGGCTGTAGAAACAGTTCGTGTGAATGACGATACGCTATAACCGTAAGAGGAAATATTGCTAAAGCCCGTGACCGCAGCTTTCAAATCCGTCAACGCCGCGCTGGCGTTGCTATGACGAACCTTGAAGGACGGCTGGTGCGTAGCAATCGCGGTTTGGATTTTGGCCGCAAGCTCCGCAGCATTGCTTACGGTATTCGCAGCTTGCAGGTACGAGAAACCCAGCAAGTCGGTCATATTTTGATAAAACGCCGCTTTGCCGGAGTCTGCGACCGCTTTGTCGTCCAGCGTTGTCTGGAAGTCGGTGTTGGCTGCAGGATATGTTTTCGTCCACGTATGCACCGTTTTGATCTGGTCGTCCGTCAGGTTGAAATAATCATAAATGATGCGCCCAGCCACATCGGGAACTGGGTCGTCCCAAGTCGTGTCCAGATGATACCACTTGCCGTCCAGCTTCACCAGATTCCAGGTATGCAGCGTGGTGCCCGCCTTACCCTCAATAATTCTGTTCTCGATACCGGCTTCCTTCAACATCTTGAAGGTCAAAAGCGCATAGCCCTGACATACCGTTTTCTTGCTGCCGAACAGGCCTGCATAAGCGGAATGCTGAACCAGGGACGTGTCGTAAGCCAAGTTAGTTACGATCCAGTTATGGATCGCCTTTTCCTTCTCGAAATCGTTCATATCCGGCGTCAGAATCGCGGCCAGCACCTCGGTCACTTTAGCGGAGACCGCATTCACCTGATCCGCCGTTTCCCAATAGGTGGGGGTATACGTTACCGTTGTCGTGTTGCCGCTGTAGGAGTAGGAATACGAACGGGATTTCAAGCTGTACCACAGATAGTCGTCTGCATTAAAAATATCCATAATCATCGTTTCGAGCGAAGCTTGGTTCAAAATGCCACCTGTGTACACAAGGGTGAAGGAGGTTGCCCGACTATGCAAATTGGCATCCAGCTTGCTTTTAAAATCGTCCAGCGTCGCTACCGTTTCACTGGCGGCATACGCCGGCTTTCCGGCAAAATCATGATACAAGAGGGACCCTGCCACGCAGACAAAAACGAATGACCATGCTAACCGTTGCCAAAATAATCTCATCAAATAGCCCCCCCGATATCCATTCTATCCATCCACACAAACGTGTTAAGGATAATATCGGAAATTCGGAAGCGGGATGTTAGAGAATAAATGTCATTTGCAGTCGAAATAGCACTGCCGCTGCGGCCTTTTTTGGCCCAAAAATCCTTTTTTGAAAATATCCAGCAGGTATTCCAGCGTAATCGGATCGCTGTACGAAGAAGCCTTCGCGTAAATCTCGATCACATGGCGATTTTTAACGGCGGGGCTGCTTTTCCAGATGTCCGATTCGAGCAAGGAGCGGTCGCCGTTCGGGTCGGTGCTGAGTACGATATAATCGCCGGCATAGTCGGGAAGCACTTCTTTGGAGAGCGTATAGTAGCCCGGTCCGAGCGCGTCCTGCTTCACTTTCTCCGGCATCTGCAGACCCATTGCCTGATAAAGAATTTCCGTACCGCGGGCCCATTTATCGCCAAAGACGTAGAAGCTTTTCATATCGGTCTCCAGCACGGATACCGTGTTTCATTCTCCTTGTTGTGGGATTTTCAGTTTTATAATGATAATGATTATCAATATCATTTAAAAACAATACTAGCCGCTCCCCGATCGGTTGTCAACACCGTAGGATAGGCTTTCTTTACTGGCTGGATCTCGGTGACTTGCTGCTTTTCGGACATAAAAAAGCTGCCCCCGTCCGGCCCGGAATTTCCGGTCTGCCGAATGAACGCAGCTTCGATATTTATTGAATAAACTCCTCCAGATCCTTATCGGCCTTGGATTGATTGCAGCTGTGGCAGGCGCAGACACAGTTGTCCGGCGTGGTATGCCCGCCTTTGGCGCGCGGTAGCATATGGTCGATCGTATCTCCGTATTGGCCGCAAAACCGGCATATATACTGGTCCCGCTCCAGAATCAGCCGCCGGAACTCCTTGTTGCTAAACAGCCGCTGGATGGTCTGACGGTTGACCACGACCGCGGCTCGCTCCTTGACCAGTGTCCAGGCAAGCCCCGGATCGACTTCCTGATACCAGCGGCGGCCGTTGTCCGTTCGTCCGCGCATGCGAATAAAGCCTTCCCGGCTCGGTACCAGGCCGATCTTTTTCAGCTCCCGCAGCGGTACCTGAAGGATGACCGGCTGCTTCTTCGCTGCTGGCACGGCCCCCGGCTCGGCTTGCGCGGGCTGGACCTGCGCCGCTTTGTTCTTCGAGCGCCGCCGCCGGCCCCGGCGCTTCCGCTTGCGCGGCGCCGCTCCGGCCGGCTCGTCGCTGCCGCCGGCTTCCGCGCTGCCTTCTGCGGCGCTGACACCTCTCGCGCCTTCGCCCCCTGTGCTGCCCGTTGCCACGCCGACACCTTCCGCGCCTTCGCCCCTTGCGCTGCCCACCGCCGCGCGGACCGCTCCCGCAGCCTCTGCCGGCTCGTCCTCGGCCAGCCCCGGCTCCTGGCGCTCCGCCCGGCACGCTTTGCAGGCGCCGCGGCGCGCTGTCGCCCCGCGGCGCTTGCCTGAGCGCCGCTTGAAGTCCGCCAGCGGCTTAGGCTGACCGCAATAGGCGCATAGCTTGGTCCGCCCCGTCTCGTCGGCTTCGGCCTCTTCCGCGGGCCCGGCATGCGGGGGCGCTTCCCCGTCAGCCGTACCGCTCGCGCTGGCCAATGGCGCCGTTTCGGCTGCCAGCCCCGTTGACGCATTGCTGCGTCGTCTTCTTTTTCTCCGCTTAACCGCCATCCTGCCCGTCCGCCCCGCTTCTCGTGTGTTGATCTTATCGTACCACATCCCGACCTCATGCCGAAACCTTAGTGCCGATACACGCTCCCCCGCGCATCCCGACCTGCTTGACAGCCATTCCCTCCATCCGCTCCATGAACCAGACGTCCGCACAGCTTTACGCTCCCAATCGGGGACCGCCGCCGCTTTTAGGCAAGCAGGCGCGCAGGCGGCTCCACGCGTATTCTGCACGCCCGCACCCAAGTCTGGCCTGAGCAACAGACCTCCAGGCAAAAAGCCGGCGAATCGGTCTTTACAATCCCGAATCGATATGACATGATGAAAAAAATCCGGTTGCAACCAATTGTAAACGAAGGAGATGTCACGATGTCCACAAGCGCGCTTTTGCATCAAAGAAACCGCCTTTTGTCCCGCATCATTTGGGGCATGCTGGTCCTTGGCCTTGCCGTCGATTTCCTGACGGGAGCAAGCAGCAAATCGATTCTCATTTTGGCTTCCTTCGGCGGCGGAATCGCCCTCATCATGTCCTTTTTATCGATCATACGGATTTGGGCCTCTTATCAGATGTATCTGGTCGGCGCAGCAGTTACATTCCTGACAACGCTCCTCCTCTACTCCGGGCCGGTCATTACGACGTATTTTCTCGTTTATGTGAATCTGGCGCTTATGACGCTTTACAATAATCATCGGCCGATCGTGTTCGCCGGCATCCTCGGCGCAGGCTTGACAGCCTACTTGCAGTTCATCGCTCCGGAGTTAAACGTTTTCGGCGACAATGATCCGCTTACCTTGTACATGTTCCTCGTGATGGTCACGTTTGCGCTTGCGTTCTCCAGCCGCTTCTCCGGGAAGCTGCTCGCGGAGGTACGCACCAAGGAGCTGGCCGCCGAGCAGGCCCGCAGCCGAGCAGAAAACATGCTGACGCAAATCGCCGACTCCGTTGGCGTGCTGACTTCACTGAACGGCGATCTGAAAACGAACGTCTCGCAAACCGCGATGATCTCGCGCGAGGTCACGTCGGCCTTCGGCGAAATTTCGCAAAGCGCTGAGACGCAAGCCAGCAGCGTATCGGATATCAGCGAATCGATCCAGTCGGTCGAAAAGGTTGTGCAGATTGTCGTGGAAAGCTCCGCGGCAATGGAGCAGCGTTCACTGGCCAGCGAACAGCTCACCCGACACGGCGACGAGCAGGTTTCGGCGCTGACAGCCGATATGCAGCAGGTACAAACCATTATCCAGACGACTGTAGCGCTGATGGATGAGCTGGGCATGCAAAACGAGCGAATCTCCGGCATTGTGCAGACGATCCACGGAATATCCAACCAGACTAATCTGCTGGCGCTTAATGCGGCCATCGAAGCGGCGCGCGCCGGCGAGCACGGACGCGGCTTTGCCGTTGTCTCCAGCGAGGTGCGGAAGCTCGCGGAAAGCTCGCAGCGCTCCACTGAAGAAATCACCGCCATTCTCAGTACGATTCAAAAGAAAACCGAAGAGGTCGCTGCGCAAGTACGCCTTGGCAATACAGCCGTCGACAACAGCCGCGCTGCTGCCGGCCGGGTCGAAACCGTCATTCGCGACGTCACGGCGAATATTCAGGAGGTGCGTCAGCGTTCCGTCGAGCTGGCGCAAGCTACGGAAAAGCTGCAAGCGGATTACAGCCGCATCGGCGACGAAATCACGACCATTGCCGGGATTACCGAAGAAAACATGGCTTCCGTAGAGGAAATCACCGCAAGTCTGGAGAATCAGGACAGCCGCATCACCTCCATCGCCGGCAGCTATCAGGAGTTGGATACGCTGATCGGCCATCTGAAAACCGTATCGGAGAAAGCCTAAAAGTTCGGTGAACAAGTGGCCGGAGAGTCGATAGGGATTTGGAACAGCGTCAGCGGTCGCCTTTGTAGACGGATTTTCACCCCAAACGGGGTCATTCCATCGGCAAATCCGGCTACCACAGCGAGTGGCAGACCGCTATCGACCGGAGGACACTGCTTTTTCACCGGACTTCTAAGGCTGACAACTGGACGCAACCTCCCTCCCCTGCCCGGGAGCGGAGGTTGTTTGGCGTCGCGGGCGTCTTTTTCTCTGGAACCGCCGCCAGCCGAGCCTAGCCCCAGAAACACGCCGCGTATAAACTCATGGTACAATGATCAAGACCATAGATAGACAGACAATTCCCGACAATCCGGGCGGCGGAGGAGCACCCTACCATGACGGATCAAGTCCATATCCTCGTCGTTGAGGATGACGACGATATCAACCGCCTGCTTTGCGGCATCGTGCGCGCAAACGGCTATACGCAGCCAGCTTATTCCGGCACGGAAGCCCAGCTTTATTTGGCCCAGCGGTACCGATCTCCCCGCAAAGCAAACCACTCCTCTGCAAGCAGCCGATTATCGAAAGAAGTCCGCTGCTTGCAGGGGAGTTTGTCATTTTTGTGAATAGGACCAGTTTTTATAAATTTTGATATCTTCCAAACGCTTCTTCTATTACAATTGAGTTTGTAATATGAATTCGAATTCATAGAGTTCGAGACTACGAGGAGGCGCTTCATGGTTCACAAGAAAATGTATGCAGGGATTCTGGCAGGTCTCGTGCTGGGCGCAGGACTGCTGCTGCCGGCCCGCGGGTACGCGGCTGAGACCGGACCGCAAGCGGAAGCATCCGCAGCTGCACCGACCGCGACGAAGGACGTCGTTCCCGGCAAGGTGCTGGTCAAATATAAGCCGTCTGCGCATTCAGGCAGCTTGACCCTGCAAGCGCGGTCCGCCGCTCCGGCCGATTGGACCACGCTCAGCTTTAACCCCGCAACAGCCGTTGCCGATAAAATGGCCGAGCTTCAAAGCGATCCTGACGTAGCGTACGTCGAACCCGTTTATAAAATTCATCTGAGCGCCGCTGCCCCGCAACCGGCCATATCCGGCACCTTGTATGACGGAGACGAGTCCTATATGAAAACCTGGGGCAAAGCAGCAGCCGACTTGAACAATTTGGGCGATTTCTCGACCGTGCAGCACAATCAGCAGGTTACCGTGGCCGTGATCGACACGGGCGTCGACTTGTCCCATCCCGATCTGGTCGACGCCATCGTGCCAGGCTACGATTTTGTCAATAACGATACGGTTGCTCAAGACGACAACGGTCACGGCACCCACGTGGCAGGCATCGTTGGGGCCAATACCGTCACCGGAACCGTCTATGGCGTAGCTCCCGGCGTGAAGATCATGCCGTTGAAGGTGCTGGACCAGGACGGTTACGGCGATACCGCCCTGCTGATTCAAGCCCTTCAATATGCAATGGATCATCATGCCGACGTAGTCAATATGAGCTTGGGTAGCCTTGTGGATAGCCGGGCGCTGCACGATGTGATCAAGACCGCATACAGTCAGCATATCGTTATGGTGGCCGCGGCCGGTAACGACAGCAACCACTGGATTCAGAACGAACCTGGGCAAATGGACAATCCCGCCCAGGATACGCAGCGATACGCCAAATTGGCAACCTATCCAGCGGCGTATGAAGAGGTGATCAGCGTCGGCGCCGTGGCCCAGCTCCCGGATTCCAGTTATGCGATTGCCGATTTCTCCAATGTGGGCAAGGTCGATGTGGTTGCGCCCGGCGTACAGATCGACAGCACCAAGCTTGGCGGGGGATATACGTACATGTCCGGCACTTCAATGGCCTCTCCTTTCGTTGCCGGCCTGTCGGCGCTGCTCAAGGCCAATAATGCGGCGCTGGACGATGACGATATCGCAACGATTTTACGCACATCGGTAAAACCGGCCTTTTTGCACGATACTGAGCAATTTGATTATGTCAACTTTACCGAATATCCGAATAATGCCGTATCGCCGGCAATGGCTTACGGAAGCGGCTTAATCCAAGGGCTGCGGGCGTTCCAACTGCCACGGCTCAAAATGACCCGCGCATCGGTCAATTTCCCGACTTATCAAGACGTCACGTATCAATTCACCATGCTCGATGTCCACGATTCGGTCGTCAACGCCACCTATGGCGTTAGCCTGGAAGCCAGACATTATGAAGAATTGGCAATTAGCCGCGAGTCGGATACGTCCTATTCTTACGGCAGCTTCTATAACGGATCGTTGGTCAACGGCCAGGTTCAGCTTACGACGACCATCAGCAGCAATAACCCCGTCTATTATTTCTATGTGTTTGGCTCTTGGGTCGAGACGGGAGAAGGCGGTAAAACTTACGTTCACCGTTCCAATATCGAGACCTTTCTGAATCGGCCCGTTGTTCCTTCGGTCAGCCTGCCCTCCGGCGAGTATTCAGGCGCCCAGAACGTAACTATCACGTCTCCCTATCTGGAGGGAGAAGTTTATTACAGGCTGCAAGACGCTAGCGGCACCTCTTACGGTAAGTTTACTATGATGGGCGGGTCCTTGCGGATCAGCAAAAGCTCTGTTTTAACGGTGGCTACCCGCAACAACAGTGTGTTCAGCGAAGATGCCGTGTATCAATACACCATTCAAACGCCTGCCAGCGGGGGCTGGGGCGGCGGCGGTGGTGGTGGTGGTGGCGGCAGTACGCAGACTCCTCCGACCTTGACCAATGGCAAAATGGTCTACGCGCTGACGCCGGCGCGAATTGATTTGCTGATCGATTTAAACAAAGATACCAAAGAGCTGACGCTGGACGCCACGACTAAGGAAAAGCTGGACGTCCTGACTATCGAATTCGACGCCGATGTGATCGCCAAAGCAGCCAGCCGCAATAAGTCGATTGTCATTAAAGGCAATGACGTCTCGCTGCAAATTCCGCCTAATGCGTTGCCGGTCAAGGACGAGAGCGTTCCCTTCCGCTTCCAGTCGACGCTCAAGGCCGCTCCGGGGATGAGCGGATATCAGGCTGCTTCGCCGGTTTATGATTTTTCTTTTACCGTCGATGGGGCTCCCGTGACTCAATTTAACCAACCGATTCAGGCAACCTTTACGTATGACAAGTCCAAAGTGAAAGACCCCGCTCACTTGGGCGTCTACGTACTGGATGAACAAACGGGCGCATGGACCTCTGTGGGCGGAACGCTGAACAGCAATGGCACGATCTCGGCCAAACTTCCGCATTTCTCCCAATACGCCGTATTGGAGACAAGGGCGGACGATCAGACACAACCGGCGCACGACCCGCGCACCTTTAGCGACATCCAGCAACACTGGGCTCAAAAGGAAATCGAGTCGCTGGTCGCACAACACATTGTCGACGGCTTCGACGCTGCGAGCTTTCAGCCGGACGCCAGCATGACGCGCGCCCAGTTCGTCACCTTGCTGACCAAAGCGTTCCATCTGGAGCGGCACGGCAGCGCTACCGGCTTCACGGACGTAGCCGACGACGCTTGGTACCGGGAAGCGGTTTACGCCGCCTATGAAGCCAATATCGTCAGTGGAGTAAGCGAGAAGGAATTTGCTCCTTCCGCCAGTATTACACGCGAGCAGATGGCTGTTATGATGGTCAATGCTTACCTGTACGCCACCGGCAAAAAGCTATCGGACCTCATCGTCACCGACGAGGTCAAGTTCTCCGACGAAGGGGCTGTCAGCAGCTGGGCCCGCACCTCGGTCCGCATCGCCTCCGGCCTCGGCTTGATCCATGGAACTCCGACGGGCGGCTTTGAGCCCTCCAGTATCTGCACGCGTGCCCAAGCGGCCGTCGTCATTTCACGCATGTTGGACACGCTCAAGAAATAGCATTTTCGTAAAAAAATCGGCAAGGACTGTATTCCGACACATCGACAGATGTCCGGATACAGTCCTTTTTGATGAAAAGTTCCGCGATCCCCTCAGCAAAAAAGCCGCTTCCGACAGGCTATCGGAAGCGGCCGCGATCAAAGGCTCGTTTAAAGCGGAGTACGTATGCCGCAACGTTAAGCTTCGGCTGTGTACGTCTGGTTCGTTTTAGCGGATTCCCGCTTGTCTTTGGAAGTAATCGTAACATCGACAGCACCGCTGGTCGTACCCAGCTGAGTGATGGAGAGGGTGACATCTGTTTTACCGCTTACCACAGTTGCCGTTCCAAGCAGCGTAGTCGTACCGGATTTGTAAACCTTCACCACGTCGCCCGCACCGAGACCGGATACTTTAATCGTGTCGGGCTTCCCAACCTTATTGTTGGCAATAACGATATTGGATGCCTCCGGCGCCCCAGTTTGCGGCTCCTTGTCGAAGCTCACTTCCAGTTTGTCAGACACCGTTTTGCCCAGCGCCAGCACGGAAATATACACCTTACCGCCATCTGCGCCCAATTGCGCAATGCTCAGCGTCGCCGACGTGGCTGTCGCTGCTACAGTTGCCGTAGCCAGCGGCTTGACGTCATCTGTTTTGGCGTATACGTTAACGACGTTGCCGCCCAAAGGAAGACCCGACACCACAATCGTATCTGCTTTAGCGAAGTTGTTCGTCGCGACAACTGCCTCTGCCTTCAATTTGGCCGTCTGCGGCGTCGCCTCATACGCAGCTTCGTACACCTGCGATTCCCGTTTGTTTTTGGTCGTTACCGTCAGGTCCACCGAACCGGCTGTAGCTCCGGTGTCCTTCAGGCTAATCGTCACATCTGTCTTGCCCGCTGCTACCGTTCCTGTGCCCAGCAGCGTTTTCAAATCGCCGTGTTTGTAGACCTTGACGATATCCCCCGCT
>NZ_MYFO02000061.1 GCF_004514475.2 Paenibacillus athensensis
ACCAGAATGTGATCACAACGGTGACGCTGAACGGCAATACGCTGAGCAGCATCGTGAACGGAGTGACGCCGTTAATATCGGGAACTGACTACACGCTGGTCGGCTCGACGATCACGATTGACAAAGCGTATCTGGCCGCGCAAGCGAATGGTCCGGTAACGCTGACGCTGAACTTCAACGCCGGAGCGACGCAAACGCTGACGATTACGGTGAGCGATTCGACGCCAAGCAATAGCACAATTAGCCCAACAACGGCTACGTTTGATAAAAACACGGCCGATACGTCCGCAGGTCACTACCAGAATGTGACCACAACGGTGACGCTGAACGGCAATACACTGAGCAGCATCGTGAACGGAGTGACGCCGTTAATATCGGGAACTGATTACACGTTGGTCGGCTCGACGATCACGATCAGCAAAGATTATCTGGCTGCGCAAGCGAATGGTCCGGTAACGCTGACGCTGAACTTCAACGCCGGAGCGACGCAAACGCTGACGATCACGGTGAGCG
>NZ_MYFO02000062.1 GCF_004514475.2 Paenibacillus athensensis
TCAAGTACCATCGACGCTGGAGGGCTTAACGGTCGTGTTCGAGATGGGAACGCGTGGGTCCCCTCCGCCATCATCACCAAACAGTCAGTCCAATACCTTACGGTATTCCCTGAAAACTAGATACGAAACAAGTCGTTGTGTTACGCGTGAGTGTTGCTTGTGTTGTGGTTAAGCCCTCGACCGATTAGTATTCGTCAGCTCCATACCTTACGGCACTTCCACCTCGAACCTATCTACCTCGTCGTCTTCAAGGGGTCTTACATATTGGGAAATCTCATCTTGAGGGGGGCTTCACGCTTAGATGCTTTCAGCGCTTATCCCCTCCGTACATAGCTACCCAGCTATGCCTCTGGCGAGACAACTGGTACACCAGCGGTACGTCCATCCCGGTCCTCTCGTACTAAGGACAGCTCCTCTCAAATTTCCTACGCCCGCGACAGATAGGGACCGAACTGTCTCACGACGTTCTGAACCCAGCTCGCGTACCGCTTTAATGGGCGAACAGCCCAACC
>NZ_MYFO02000063.1 GCF_004514475.2 Paenibacillus athensensis
GGATATCGTCAAGGTTTACAAACACGGCGATTTGAAAACGCTGCTGGGCACAGGAACGGTAGCAGCGGGCAAGACAGATGTGACGATTAGCCTGAAGGACACCGGAGCTACAGCCGGTTCGGTGGACCTGACGGTAACGACCAAAAACAAACGGGAATCGCAGGTGTACGAAGCTGCGTATGAGGCGACGCCGCAGACGGCCAAATTGAAGGCAGAGGCAGTTGTCGCGACGAACAACTTCGCCAAAGCGGATACGATTGTGGTGTCCGGTCTTCCTTTGGGCGGCAACGTCGTTAACGTATACGCCAAAACAGATGACGTCAAGCCGCTGGCTACGGCAACTGTAGCAGCGACAGCCACGTCGGCGACGCTGAGCATTGCGCAATTGGGCGCAGACGGCGGTAAGGTGTATATTTCCGTGCTGGCGCTGGGCAAAACGGTGTCCGAAAGACTGGAAGTGAGCTTCGACAAGGAGCCGCAAACCGATGCGCCAACGGGCAGCAACGTCACT
>NZ_MYFO02000008.1 GCF_004514475.2 Paenibacillus athensensis
AGCGACATGGGCTCAAGATCCTCAACGGACATTAAGTTTCGATGGCGTAGACGATAAAGTGACGGTAGGCAATTTGGGACCCAGACCTACGCAAGGAACAATTGAGTTTTGGTTAAACTCCAGCGATGTGCAAGATTATCGAAACCCGTTTGCGACTAATGATGGGAATATTGGAATTCGATTCGAACAATCATCCAGTGGTGACTCCTTTGTTGTAGTGATGGGGGATGATACCGGAAATTACTCGGTTCACACATATCGGCCCCAGAGTAATCCTTTATCTCCGGGTATTTGGTATCATGTCGCCCTGGTATGGGATTCATCGCAGAATAAAGTATGGGGATATTTGAACGGAAAAGCCATGTTCAGTGGCGAGGCCCAGACACTGTGGAGCACTACGTTCAATGATGTCAAATTCGGAAGCGGTCTCTCTATTTCTCCAAACAGATGGTTTAAGGGAAATATGAAAGATATCCGCATCTGGAATGTGGCTCGTTCCCAGAACCAAATTATTGCTGGGATGAATGAGATCAGTTCAAATGAATCCGGACTAGCAGGAAGATGGATGTTAAATGAAGGATTTGGAACTACAGTATATGATCTTACCAATAATCGTAAAGATGGAACTGTAATGGGAGCTACTTGGCAACCGTTATATTGATTACGAGAAGCGGCGTAAAGAATATTATGGAATGTCCTTATAAGCAAATCGTTCCTATTACTACCTTCATCATTCAATCTGTTGTCTCGTCCATTATTAAATTTAATCACTTTGTGGAGGTTAAAATGAAACAAAGATTAATATCGATATTGCTACTTTTTGTGTTGTTATTTACCTTTGCTGCACCGCCTGCAGCGTGGGCACAAGCCCCAGCGAAAGCTGGGGAGAGCAACAAGAGCGCCAATAATGCAACAGGTTATATTATCAAATTCAAGGACGCGGACAAAGGGCGTAAAGCGCTTGGCAAATTGAATAAAAAGAACACGAAGTCGTTCCGTCACTTGCCCAAGCATGCGACAGCGGCGCTTTCTCCCGAGGAGGCGCAGTCGCTCCGCCAAGATCCGAATGTGGCTTATATTGAAAAAGACAGTCTGGTCGAGAAAGCCGGAGATGTCGTACCGCCCAGCCTCACGCAAATTCATGTGCCTGAAGCCCAAGCAGAGCAGCTCTATGGCGACGGTGTGAAGGTAGCCGTCCTGGATACGGGCATTTCCGCTACCTCGCCGGAGCTGCGCCTGGCTGGAAGCACCTCCTTTGTTCCCAACGAGCCCTCGGTCGACGATATGAACGGACATGGCACGTTTGTCGCTGGCCTTGTGGCAGCGTTGAAGGATGATCAAGGATTGGTCGGCGTAGCTCCTCATGCCAGCCTCTACAATGTAAAGGTGCTCGACGGCAGCGGTAGTGGCACTTACAGCCAAGTTATTCAAGCGATTGAATGGGCCATCGACAACCACATGGATGTTGTGGTGATGAGCTTTGCCGGCACCGAGTATTCAGCTGCTTTGGAAGAAGCGATGCAGGATGCTTACAACAGCGGTATTCTGCTGGTTGCGGCAGCAGGCAATGCGGGCACGTCTACAGTCGCATACCCGGCGAAGTTTAACTCCGTCATTGGAGTTGGCGCAGTGGACAGCGGCAACCAACGGGCTCCGTTTTCCAATACGGGCGTTGAAGTGGAACTGGTTGCGCCCGGTGTTGGGGTACAGGGACTTTCCCTCCATCAAGGGTATGTCAATCTGAGCGGCACGTCGGTGGCTGTACCACAGGTCGCCGGCGTAGCGGCACTATTGAAAAGTGTGCATCCCGACTACACCAATCAGCAGCTGCGAAGCGTGCTGAAGGATACAGCCACCCCTTTGGGTCCGTCGGAGCAGTACGGCAGCGGGCTGGTTAACGCAGCGGGAGCGCTTCATCTTTCGCAGCAAACGACTCCAACGCCGCAGCCGACTCCGTCGACTTCACCTGCGCCTGTGGAAAGCAGTTCGGATCCTACAGGCGATGTATTAACGGTAGCAGGATTGGCTGAACAATATGCCATTGCTGAGAGTGAAATTGCCGCTCAACTGAATCTCGGTTATTCGCTGCAGGAAATCCGTCAAGCGCTGCAGGCTCAAGCTACAGCTTCCTCGGAGATGACGCTGGCTGATCAATTGCATGCCCTGAATCCGGCGATTCAAGCGCAAAACGGGGCCTACAACTATTCGGCCACGGCTCTGGAGCCACAGCCGGATACGTATGTACCGTCGTATGTTGAGGAGGCTCCGGCTCGTGTAACGGACGATACGTATGGTACAGAGCAACAAGTGTCGATTGCAGCGGACTTTCCAACCAGCTACGACGCTTTCGCTGTGGCACAAACGAGTACCAAGGTGGACAGCGCGCCATACTCCGTGTCCTCCGGTGCAGAAAGTATTTCCACTGTGGACGGTTCTCTGCAAATCCAATCGACCGACTTGACGTTGCCCGGACGGGGCGGCACGGGGTTTGCTTTGAATCGGATTTACAGCAGCTCGGATGCGAATTATTATGACCGGCGTGCGGATAGTGCCGGGTATTACCTGACGAAGTGTTTTCCGGAGTTTCGGGCCATCATCGAGCAGTGGCAGGGCGGGGACACCTATACGCTCTATCAGGATACGACCTTCTATGTCTACCTGTTCTTTCAAAATAATGGCTATACCACGACGATCAACAACCCGTATCCGCGCTACGATATGGACCACGTCGAAGACGGCGTGTTTGTAGAGCAGCGTAATCGGGAAATGACGGAATTCAAGGCGCGGGATGCAGCAACCGATCCGCCTTATGCGACATTATCGAATATCGTCATGAATGGCGTGACGTATCGGGTGAAGCTGTATCCGACGGGGCATTTGATCAGAGATCCCGGTTTTGTAACCTCCTTTCAAGGTATTGGCTATTACAATCACAATCTGCCGCAAGATATTGAGAATCGTTTTCCAATCGGTAAAGGCTGGCGATGGGATATTCCGTACGTGGAGGCCAAGGGCGGTATTCGTTATGTGCATCTGCAAGGCGGAGCAAGCTATGAATTGGATGCTTCCTCTTATCAATTGCTGAATTATCCGTGGAAGGATTTACGGATGCAGCGGGACTATTCCACGGTCACTGTAGGGGGCATCAATTCCTATTACGTGCTGATCTCTATCAGTGGGCAAAGACAATACTTTTCATCAGACGGTCGATTATTGCGCATGCAAGATGCGTATAGCAATGCGGTAGATTTCTACTATTCTTCGACATCCCCCTTTAACTTGACCAAGATCAAGGATGCGCTTGGAAATGAAATCAACATCACGTACTCAACGGGACAGGTGACGCTTACGCAGGGCGACCGGACGGTACAGTACATCAAGACGAAGGACCCGCAGGGCAACAAGGATTTGCTCACCAGTGTGGTTGATGCCGGCGGACGAACCACCCGGTATACGTATGATATTGCCCCGGCCTCCTATGATTTGGTTGGCGCTGCGATGAAAGAGAATTACACCGCGCTGCTCAAGAATGTGTATCACCCGACGCAAGCGCGTTCGGTGTATACGTATGAAACGTTTACCCGTAGCCTGGGACCAACGGCCAAGGAGCAGACGAGTCGCATTGCATCGCGCGAGGAAGCGGTGGATTATGTCAATGGCAGTACCGAGACGTTTAACCATGTGAATTTCACTTACGCGGGAGATGGCGGGGCAAATGTGCGCTACCCGTTGAATTTTAGCACGACGCGCAATGATGGATTAACTCAAACGACCTACTCGTATAAAAAATCGTATCTCAACGATACGACGCCTTCGGTGTTTTACAACCAGAAAATCACGCAGCAAGCAGGGACGGAGAAGCAGGAGACCCAGCAAACCTTTGACGAGGCTCATCAACGCGCCGTACCGACACAGGTGACCGTAACGCATACAAGCGGTACAACGGTATCCCCGATGACGACAATTACTCGTACCTACGATGATTATGGTAACGTGACCAGTGAAACCGATCCGGACAATCATACGAGCATCTACACCTATGACGTGAATACACACCTGCTGCTCAGTCAGCTCGAACCGATTAACAGCAACTTGTCACGTTTGGTTCAATACCAGCGCAACGTACAGGGCAGCGTCACACAGCTTGCTATTCGCGACGCTTCGCCAGCCGGAGCGGCTGGAGAGTTGAAGTCGCAGGTCAATTACGCCTACGACAGCTTCGGCAATGCGGTCACGGTCACGCTCAAGGATGACAATAACCGAAATACCGTGATCAATCGCAGCTACGGTGCGGCTTACAGCAGCGGGTTTTTGACCAGCCAGTCCACCAGTGTAACGGATGTCAACGGACAAGCCTCTACGATCACGGAAAGTATGCAATATAACGCATCGACCGGGGCGATGACGAAATACACGGATGGCAAGGGGAATCCAACCAACTACCAGTACGATGTGCTGGGGCGATTGACGAAAGCTACCTTTGTTGATAACAGTCAGGTCAATGTGACTTACGATGACGTTAATAACAAAGTAACGGCTGTAGATCCAACGGGCTTGACGACGGTCACCCAATGGGACCCGCTCGGCCGGAAAACCTCAGAGGGAATTAGCGGCAGCGGATCGGTAACTTACGGGTATGATGCCTATGGGAGAACCGTATGGACGCAGGATGCACTGGGACACCGAACCTCCTTCGGTTACGATGCTTGGGGACGATTGACCCAGACGGTATATCCGGACGGTTTCAGCGCGGGAGTGACCTATGATGACGTTCACTTTACGGTAACGACGACGGATGCGGAAAGCAATCAGACCCGAGAAACGTATGATGTGCGCAAGCGGTTGGTGAAAAAGGATTGGTTGAAAGCAAGCGGTCCGGTGACCGTGGGCAGCTATACGTATGACTTTGCCGGCAATCTGTTGACAAGCACGGACGGCAATCAAAAGACGACGAATTATTCCTATGACGTGCTGGGTCGCTTGTCGGCGGTCAAGGATGCGATGTCGCAAACGACCTCGTATACCTACAGCTTAGCTAACAAGCTGACACAGGTTCGCTATGCCGATGGCAATACGCTGCAGAAGCAATACGATGAAGCGGGTCGACTGATCAAAAGCATCGATGCGGCAGGTCAGATCGATACGTACTTCTACGACGCAAACAGTAACTTGACCCAACACGTGGATCGCAAAGGTCAAGTACAAACCAATACCTACAATAACCGCAATTTGCTCACCGGCAGCCAACTTGGTGCGGAAACGATCACGTATAGCTACGATGCAGCAGGTCGCCGGTTGACGATGAAGGACGCAACGGGAACGACCACGTACGCGTATGACCCTGTAACCAAACGAGCGAGCTCTGTAACCTTCCCGGACGGCAAAAGCATTGCGTATCAGTTTGATACGCAGGGCAATCGGACGCAAATGACCGATCCGTTCGGCAACACTACGGTATATGGCTACGATACGCGCAATCGCTTGACCGGGGTAGGAAGTAGCGTTGGCAACTGGGATGCAGCCTACACCTACAAAAAGAATGATCTGCTGGCCGGTGTCCAACAAGCCAATGGGATGAATTGGACCTACGGGTACGACGGTGCCAATTTGGTAAACCTGATGCAGCGCAAGGGCAGCAGCACGGTTGTCAACAGCTTTAGCTATGGTTATGACAACAATTTTAATCAAACCAGCAAAACGGAGAATGGCACGAGCAGCACCTATACGTACGATCCGTTGAACCGGATCGGTACCGCGAGTCCTTTTCAGGAGCAGTACAGCTACGATGCCCGGGGCAATCGTCAAACCATGCAGACCAGTAAGGCGATGAATCTGGATGGGGCGAGTTACACGTATGACGAACGCAACCGGCTGACACAAGTGACGACAGAAGATGGAAAAACCGTCTCGTATCGATATAATGGAGATGGGATGTTGTACGAACGTACGGAAAACGGGGCGACAACGCGGTATTATTACGACGGAGCCGACATGATCGCTGAGGCTGCCGTGACCGGAGGGACGACAACTCTACAAGCGCGTTATGTCCGTGGGAACGGCTTAGCAGCGCGTGTAGATGCAGCAGGAAGCAAGAAATACTATCTAAGCAACGGGCACGGAGACGTTGTCGGGCTGGCAGATGGAAGCGGAAACGTGATCAACCAATATGCGTATGATCTGTGGGGGAATCCGCTGACGACCAGTGAAGCGGTGACACAACCGTTCCGTTACAGCGGGGAGATGTGGGATAGCAGCACCAATCTTCAATACCTGCGCGCACGTTGGTATGATCCGTCTATGGGGCGGTTTATTAGTGAAGATAGCTATGAGGGGCAAATCGATAATCCGCTGAGTTTGAATTTGTATGCGTATGTGAGTAACAATCCGCTGACGCATATTGACCCCAGCGGACATGAAGCTGCGCCTCAGATTGATTGGAGTTCTATCGGACGACAAGGGCTAAGCGTTATTAAGGGTGGAGCGCAGGGCGCCGAACAAGGAGCAGGAAAAGGCGGTTTGATCGGTGTAGTAGTTGGTGCAGTAATAGGAGCTCTATTTCTTGAACCAGAACATGCAGGGGAAAGCGTAGAGGATACCAACAAATTGTTTGCAAACGACAGTGGGTTTTCAATTTTGACTGCTGATCAAGCCAAAAATTATAAGGACGACAAAAATGGAAATTATGTTTTTAGAGCAATAACAGACTTTGATAGAGGTAGCCTTTTGCAAGGAAAAGGTTTGGTATCCAAATATACACCGCCAAATTTAGAATGGACATTGCTTCAACACTGCACATGGGGAGGAGCAGATTCCAAAGGTAAAGATATTTCGATAGGTCATGATCCTTGGATTGCAACAACAAAAGATTTCAGTGTAGCCCAGAGATTTAATTCTGGAAACGGAATTGTCGTTATTGATTTAAATAAGGTTAATTCAGAAAAGAAAATTCCGATGTACGAATTTTGGGGAAACGATGATCTGGAAGGGGGACTTGCCGATGTTTACGGTTTTGCAGAACAAGAAATATCAGTTTACAAATATATTCCGCAAAGTGCGATTGTGGGGTATGTTCCATGAGCAGTGAGAAATTAATTGATTTGGAGAAAAGACTTTCCCGTATATGTATCCAGATGCTTCCGCGCTTAAAGGTTGAACAGATCATTAACGAATCAGACTTTGAGCAACTTTTTATATGCTTGGACGATTTAAAAGAATACATGCATCAAAAGACCGATATTCCGAGAAGCTTGGTCAGCAAACTGTTTCTTTTATATTTTTCTGTCAACAAGGCATTGAGCTTTATCCCTACGTCTGAACAAACAAATGAAGTATACTCAAGATTGACCATTGGTTTGGCGGCAATATTTGATGATAATTATTTAAGTTAACTGGTGTTGGTTTGTGCTGAAACCGTCTTGCGATCTCGCTTGGCGGTTTTTTCTTTATTGTCATGGGTGTGATGACAACGGAATCATTATTTAGGCGCTTCATGGTTTACAAGCGCCGGAACCCCCGAAGGATCAAAGCCGATGCCTTCGGCAGCCAGCTACGGCCTCACCGCGCCTTCGGCGGGATCAGCGACCTGCCACAAGTGGCTTCCCCGCCGGGAGTGCTGGCGACTGGCCCCTGAGCGAACAGGCTGCGCCGTTCGAGTTGGTTGGCCAGTCAGCCAGCGCCCCGGCGCAGGGGGAAGCCACGCGGCAGGCCGCTGATCCGAAGGCGCTTTCGGTGAGGCCACTGGCTGCCGCCGCCTGCGGCTTTGATCCTTCCGGCTCCCCTTCGCTTTCGCGATCGAACTTGGCTCGTGCTTCGCGGCTTTTCGGGGCAACGCCATCGCTGGCTCTTATCCCACAGACAAACTTCGTTTGCTTACAAACGCCCATCGCTCCGCAGTCCTTGGCTCCTTCCGTTCGTTGGGGCTGGATACGCTCCTGCTCGACTGGCTTGCCCCTCACCCGTAGACCCTGATCCACGAACCAGCAGGCTTCCCCTGCGATTCCTGGTACGTTCATGATGAACATGTCTTTCCAAACTGATGTTTACAGTGCCTTTCCGAGCAAGAGCGCAAATAGGAGTTGAAATCCGGCGATTACACCTATCTGTCGAACAT
The DNA here is from genome assembly GCF_004514475.2 of Paenibacillus athensensis. Classification (GTDB taxonomy): domain Bacteria; phylum Bacillota; class Bacilli; order Paenibacillales; family NBRC-103111; genus Paenibacillus_AL; species Paenibacillus_AL athensensis. The sequence continues at coordinate 8,111 of NZ_MYFO02000008.1, forward strand.
GGAACGGGCTTGTTGATGCGTAATCTCATTGTATCGCGGGGGCGCACCTTCACTTATTCCTGGCTTCGTTGAGTAGGCTTCGGAGGGAATAAGTGGAGGAGGTTGCAGGTACTTAGGTCAGTTGGGTGGGAGCGCCTACCTTCAACAAGCCATTTTGTTCCATGAACGAGGATAGGTGGGGCCGGATTTCAACGCTTTTGCGCTATCTCCGCTGAACAGGCGTCAAATAACCTAAGGTTCCATGAATCCGATGCTTGTTAAACCAGTTAACATAGTCATATAGCTCCAATTCCAGGTGACGAAAGCTTTGGAAGTTCTTCTGGTTCACAAACTCTGTTTTCATAATCTTGTATGTAGCTTCAGCCACCGCGTTGTCGTACGGGCAGCCCTTCATACTTAGTGATCGCCCAATTTGAAAGGTTTCCAAAAGCTCGTCCATCTTCTGGTTGTTGAACTCGCTGCCACGATCCGTATGAAACCATTGAATGTGGCTTAGATCGCCCTTAACGGTCGCGAAGGCACGGGTAATTAGAGCCGCGTCCTTGTTCGGGCCGGCACTGTGACCAATAATTTCTCGATTAAATAGATCCACCCAAACACAAATGTAATGCCATCGGTTCTGGACATTCACATCCGTCAAATCACTGACGACGAAGCGTTTCACTTTCGTTTGCTCAAACTCCCGTCGTAGAATATTAGCCGTCCTCGACTCGTTACATGCCGTTTTATGGGGCTTATATTGCGCTACGGTGTACGTGGAAACAAGCCCTTGCTCGCTCATCATGCGGCCAATGCGGCGTCTGGAGACGATGAATCCACGCTCGTGAAGCTTCACTTTGATCTTGCGTGTGCCGTAGGCTTTTCGGTTCTTGTGAAAGATATCCACAATCGCTTCGGTAATAGCGTCTTCCGTAGCCCGTTCTTGGGCGTCATAATAAAAGGTACTTCTTGCGATTTGCAGGACTTCGCACATTGCTGATACCGAGTATTTATCACGATTGTTTTGAATGATAGCTACTTTCGTCCCATGATCAGCGCGGCTTGCTTTAGAATATCCACCTCCATTTTCAGACGTTGGTTCTCTTTCCGTAAGGCGAGCAGTTCCTCTTCTTCCGACGTCCGATTGTCCTTCTCCTTGAAGGAGCCCGTTGTTTGCGCTTGGTTAATCCAGCGATCTAAAGCAGAGGCTGTAAGGTCATATTCCTCCACAATGGCTGATCGGGATTTCCCATTGTTATAGAGCTGCACCATTTGCTTCTTGAATTCGGTTGTAAACGTGCGTCGTTGTTTTTTAGTCATTGTAGAATTCCGCTCCTTAGCATGATAGGTTCATTCTACAAGCCCTTATTTTTTCTGTCCAATTCAGTGTAGCCGATCCAGCCGATGTGGTTGGGAAAGAATGCAGAGAGTTGGAGCAGCATTCGGCCCCCAGTTCTGGACACGGCCTGTCCATCATTTACGAATAACGTCCATCGTTGCCAAATAGAGCATTTAGAGGAGCGCTTTGGGTAAATGCTTTTGCCCTTCATCACCTTCCGCAGTTGCACCAACTGAAACTAGAATTGTACGATTACGTCAACTGGTTCAACAAGCATCGTATTCATGGCACATTGGGTACTTGACTCCTATTCAATATCGTCATGCTGCTTTTATAAAATTTGTTTGATTTACTGTTGACAATCCAGCAGGTCATATTTTTTACGAGGGAGAATAGTATGCGAGCTATCTTTGGCACTTCCTTCGCGGAAGAAGAAAAAAGAACCATTGTAAATGAACTAATTAATAAATTTGCTGAAAATGAAGCTATCAGGGAAGGCAATCTTATCTGGAATTCGTTAAGAGTACAATCAAGTTCATTTCCGATTGAGAATCTTAAAGAGTTTGAGCGTTTGGTAAAAACGGGATTGTACTTCTATGACGAAAGAAAAAAAGAACTTTATAGTACAAACTTTGAAGAAGTACTAAAATTTGTAGAAAATCTGGAGCCTTGGGACAACGTAGATGCATACTTGTTTGATTCGAGCTTTAGTTGGTTAATAGTGATCACTCATGAGGATATTTTACTGACAGTGGGGATTTAAGGGTCTGTCAAGAATCGTGTTTGTAAACCTTACGAACCGTCTTGCGATTACCGCTAGGCGGTTTCTTTTGGTCGTGGTAATGTTTTCATTCTTTGCTTTGATTTAAATTCGTGATAGACGGAGAATTCAGTATCGTTGTCTTTTTGTTTCTTTCCGTCTTGTCTTAGCCGCCTTGGAGTCCGCCTTGCGTTCCACTAAAAAATTGACGCCAGAGCAAATAAAACAAATTGTGGAAGTGGCAAAAAAATGGGTACAGGAGTGACTAAATGAAATTAGTTGAAGCTTTCAGTGTTGGTGTAATTGAAGAAACGATGCTTAATACATGGTCAGCAATAGGAAGAGCATATGAAGATATTAAGATTGGCGAAGAACTGGTCTGCTTTACAAATGAGAGACAGCGACTCTCATTTATTGTTAAACAGATCATGATTTACAGGAAAATTATTTCTGAACTGAATTCAGGTCTTACAGGTGAGTTAATTTTGATGGGAGACGAATCTTTTATTGGACTAGAAACGGTAAGTATGCTCTATAGAGAACAATAGATTTTGTTTATTAATTTTGCCGCCTCGCGATCCATCGCTTGGCGATTTCTTTTTTAAAGCAAGATACTGTACAAACAACGGTTACGGCGACGTGGTGGCGGTGAAGGATACCAGTGGCACTAAATTTAATACGTATGACTATGGAATCTGACAAGCAAAAACAGAGGCAATGCCGCAGCCGTATCGTTATGGGGGTGAACTGCAGGATGATAAGTCGAGGTTGATTTATCTCAGGGCGAGGTATTATGATCCAAGTGTAGGACGATTTATTAGTGAAGATAGCTATGAGGGACAGATTGATAATCCGTTGAGTTTGAATTTGTATACCTACGTTCACAACAATCCACTTACGAATATTGATCCTTCGGGACATTGGTGCGAATCAGCAGATGGCAAATGGGCACATGCTGGCGAGTGTGATAATGGCATCCGAGACGATCGATATAGTGATGACATGTATCATGATGGAGATAATCAAAGATATAATGGTTTTGAGCCTGTACAAGCTGTATTTAATTATCCAGTTGAAGTTCGGTATTTAAGGTGGAAATTAGGTGACGCGAGTGCCTTTACAAGTGCAGGTGAATCCAAACAAGAAAAAATGTGGACTATGGCCAAATCGGATTGGACAATTCAGGATGCATTGTCTTGGACTGCATCAGGTCTTTATTTTGGATTAGTAGCTGTAGAAGCCTCATTTGAGCTTATGGCTGTTGGTGGTGTGAGATTTTTCGTTAATAGAAATGCTAAAATGTCGGTTACTGTAAATAATCAATCAGTAATTACTTCTGCTAATCGTATTTATGCAGAAACTGAAACCGAAGTGGGTCACTCTCTGGCTAAGCATATGTCAAGAAAACCAGACATTTGGGGCAAACCAAAAGGAAATACGGATGTTTTAAATCAAAGGGCTAATCAGCATTTACAAGATATACTTAATGGAGAGGGGAATTTCCAAGTCGTTCAATCGGGTAATGGAGTTACCTTTTTGGAGAAAACTTTGTCTGATGGTCGTGGAATAAGATTAAATATGGATGGAACTTTTAAAGGCTTTATTGATAAATAATCCGAGGTGGAACATGGAATACTACGAAATTTTATTTAATATTGATATTTCGTCGATAGATGGTTTGCTACGTGAGTTAATAAGCAACCATGTTTATGGAGATCTAAATTCCCATTTCTTTGACAATGTTTCCAAGCAAGATTTGCAATATGAAGATGTTTTGGATTTTAGCATCCATTTCTTAGCAAGTGATCATGCGACATTCACAGCCAGGTCAATTGATCTAGATGGATGCAGGCTCTCCTCTTTGACGGTTGTAATCTCATTTATGGATAGCATTGGGAAAATAAACTGTAGTTTTCCGTTTTCTGATCTTTGGGAGAAGAGACAACTTAATAGAACACAATTCATAATGTTGATGAATTTCTTACAAAAATTAGCACAAAAATACAATATCGATGAAATGAGATTTGGATACGAGCCAGTCCATCAAGATGATTGCTGCTTATTTACTGTTAAGTCTGGTAGAATGGATTTAGAGAAAATGATAACCAAACTATCAAACACATAGTTATAGAGGGTATATCAATATTTTGTAATATTATGAACTGCCCTGTGATCTGTCTTGGAACTTTCTCTTATTGTTGCCACGATAACGGAACCAGTCTGGTGTTTTATGTCACTAGCGTCAGGACCCTAGGAAGATAAAGCTATTTGCCGTGAGCAGCCGTCATCGCGTTTGTGACATCTTCAAAAGCTTGCCTTCCACCCTTGTACTTTCCCTCCCCCAACTGTATCATTAGGGATGAGGTGAAAGCGGAACATGGAACGTTTGCAAAAAGTATTGGCCGAGGCGGGGATCGCGTCCCGCCGCAAGTGCGAGGAGATCATTACGGCCGGCCGGGTGCAGGTGAACGGCGAGGTGGTCAAGACGCTCGGCGTGAAGGTGGACCCGCAGCAGGATGAGATCCGGGTGGACGGACGGGCCATCAATCAACAGAAGAAGATTTATGTGATTCTGAACAAGCCTAAGGGCGTGATTACGAGCGCGAACGATCCGGGGGGCCGGAAGGTCGTGACGGACTTTTTGCCGGGGATTACCCAGCGGGTGTACCCGGTCGGGCGGCTCGATTACGATACGGAAGGGCTGCTGCTGCTGACGAATGACGGCGAGTTTGCCCATCTGCTGACGCATCCCAAGCATCATGTGCCCAAAACGTATCATGCGACGGTAAAGGGCGTGCCGCACGGCACGTTGCTGGACAAGCTGCGCGATGGCGTGAAGCTGGAGGACGGGATGACGTCCCCGGCCGAGGTGGAGTATGCGGACATCAATCCGGAGAAAAACGAGTCGATTGTCGAAATTACGATTTACGAGGGACGCAACCGCCAGGTGCGGCGGATGTTCGAGTCGATCTCGTTTCCGGTGATCAAGCTGAAGCGGATCAAGTTCGGACCGATTTTCCTGACGGGCCTGCCCCGCGGCAAGTACCGGCATTTGACGCCGGGTGAAATTCAGGAGCTGCGCGACGCGGCGCTCCAGACACATAAAGTTCAAAAAGGCCAATAGAGAATTGGCCTTCTTTTTGTTTATAATGAATTTGTAGTGTGATTTTTTGCACAGCCCCACACTTCAACAAACGGTAGGTGAGTGAATTTGGGTACATATAAACGTTGGGTACAGCTGGGGATTTTTGCTGTAGTGCTGGTTGTGGGCATATTGACGATTATCAACAATTTGTCGTCGTCGGACAGCAAGTCCTACCCGCAGGTCGGGGGTAAAGCGCTGAATTTTACGCTCGTCGGGCTGGACGGTCAGACGCATGAATTGGCGGATTTCAAGGGCAAGCCGGTCGTGATCAACTTCTGGGGAACGTTTTGTCCGCCGTGCAAGGAGGAAATGCCCGCGCTTCAGCGCCAGTATGAGAAGTGGAGTCCGCAGGGTGTGGTGTTCCTGGAAGTGAATGTCGACACGAACAAGGTGACGGTGCAGGGCTTTATGGATCAGTACAAGCTGAGCTTGCCCGTGCTGCTCGACGCCAATGAAAAGGTGCGGAAAATGTACGGCGTGATGGACTATCCAACGACGTTTTTTGTCGGTAAGGACGGCAAAATTACGGTGAAAAAAATCGGTCAAATGGATGAAAGCTTTATCGACACAACGATCGCTGCCACGAAAGGGTAAACGCTATCCAAGGCGACGCCTTGCGTGAAGCGGGAATGAGGTGCATCAGAATTGTTTGCCAACACGAAATGCGAATGCGGCCATCAAAACCCGGTCGGTACGGTGCTCTGCGAGGCTTGCGGCAAGCCGCAAACCGATGAGGATGAGCAGCAGCCGCTGGAGATGCGCTACGACGGCGCGGCACGCCGCTCACAGAAAGCGAATCCATCGATTGTGGACAAGGTCTGGAACTTTTTTTCTTCGGTTAAAATAGCGGTATACATCATTGCGATTACGCTGCTCGCTTCGGCGCTCGGCACAATCTATCCGCAAGAAAATACGTTCCTCGACATGGACCCGTCGACGTTTTACAAAACGACCTATGGTACGCTCGGTCACATTTATTATTTGCTCGGGCTGACGCATACCTTCAGCTCCTGGTGGTTCATTACGTTGTTGTTTATGATCGGCACGTCGCTGGTCGTGTGCAGTCTTGATCGGGTGCTTCCGCTCTACCGCGCGCTGTCGAAGCAGCAGCTGCGCAAGCATCCGCAGTTTTTGACCCGCCAGCGGGTGACGTATTCCGGCGATTTGCCGGTTGGCGGCGCGGAAGCAGGCCAGGGCGCAGACGCTCCGGTGGAGGCCGGGTTAACGGGCAGCGCGTCCGCAGCCGAAGCAAGCGTCAGCCTGCGCAAGCCGGAAGCGTCTGCCGAGATGGCGCAAGGCCGGCCGGATGCAAGCTTCACGTCAAGCGAAGCCATCCGGTCGGCACCGTCTGCCGAGCGCAGCAGCCCCGCACCAGCGACTGAAGCCGGCGTGGCGTCAAGCGCAGCCGAAGCAAGCGCCAGCTTGCCTCAAGCGGAAGCCGAATGGCTCACAAGTGCAGCGACTTTTTTACGCAAAAAGCATTACCGCGTGTACACCGAGGATTCGGCGCTGCTGGCCGAGAAATATCGCTTCAGCCGTTGGGGGCCGTATATTAACCATATCGGGCTGATTATTTTCCTGATCGGGGTGCTGATGCGCAGCATTCCGGGCTGGCATATGGATCAGTACATCGGATTCCCGGAGGGTGCGATCAAGCAAATTCCCGACACGTCCTATTATTTGGAGAATGCCAAATTTACGGTTGAGCTGTACAGCGACAAAGAGCTTTCCGACGAGTTCCGCGAAAAAGGCCAGCTGGTTCCGAAAACGTACGAAACAAAAGCGGTGCTGTACCACTGCACGGCCGATTGCGACGATCCGACCAAGCAGCCGGTGCTGGAGAAGGTGCACGAAGCCGATATTTTCGTCAATAAGCCGCTGGATTACAAAGGGCTCAAGGCTTATCAATTTGACTTCAAGCAGACGCCGCTGCTCATTTCGGTACAGCCGTCGCTGAAAAATAAAACGACCGGCGAGTCGTACGGCTCCTTCGAGCTGCCGATGACCAACCCGCAGGATCAATATACGGCAGGGCCGTACACGTTGAAGCTGAAGGGCTACTTTCCGGAGTTTGGTCTGGACGACAAAGGCCAGCCGTCGAGCTTGTCCAACGAGCCTAAGGCGCCGGCGTTTATTTTCAACATCAGCGGGCCGGGGCTCGCTGCGGGCGGAGAGCCTTATCTGTACTTCCCCAGACAAGTCGACAAGGAGACGTTCCGTCAGGATGAAATCAACGGAGTGATCGGGCAAAAGCTCGATTTGTCGGTCGGCTCGATGGAAGGCGTCAAATTTTCCACGTACACATCTTATTTGAACATTCGCGTCGACAAGGCGATGCCGTACATTTGGGTCGGCGCGGCCATTTCAATGATCGGGCTGATCATGGGCTTTTACTGGCAGCACCGCCGCATTTGGCTGCGTATTGACGCCGGGCGCTTGACGCTGGGCGCGCACACGAACAAAAACTGGTTCGGCCTGCGCAACGAAACGGCGGCGATGCTGGCGAAAACCGGCATCGAGGTATCACCGAAATCATTGGAACAGGGAGGCAAAATGGCGTGAACGTCAATTCAGTCAGCAGCACGTTTTTGCTCATCGCTTTTGTTGTTTATATTCTCGCGTTTTTTCTCTTTGTGATCTCGATCACGGGTAAAAGGTGGAGCAACCGCAAGCCGGAGGAGCATACCCGCAGCTGGAGCCGGGTCGCGTTCGGCACAGCGGTCGTCGGCTTCATTTGTCAGGTGACGTATTTCTTTACCCGCTGGTATACGGGCGGTCATATTCCTACGGCCAATATGTATGAATTTATGACCTTCCTTGGCATGATGATCATGTGCGCGTTCCTGATCGTATACCTGATCTACCGTGCGCCGGTGCTCGGCGTGTTCGCTTTGCCGATTGGCTTCATTATTATTGCGTACGCTTCGGTATTCCCGAGCGAGGTGCAGCCGCTGATTCCGGCGCTGCAAAGCTATTGGCTGAAAATTCACGTCACGACAGCGGCGTCGGGCGAGGCGTTTTTCGCCGTAGGCTTCGCGGGCGGGCTGATGTATCTGCTGCGCACGGTTGATTTTGGTCAGACGTCGAAAGCCGGCAAACGCGAGCAGCGGGGTGTCGAGTTTACGCTGTTTATCATTTTGATGCTGATTGCGTTTATCGGTTCGATTTTCACGTTCCACGGTACGGGGTATAAAGCTGTATTCAGCAAAACGGTCGTGTCGACCGACGCCCAAGGCGCGTCGCAATCGACGGATCAGACCGAGACTTACGTGCTGCCGCCGATCGTTCAGCCACATGGCTCGACCGTTGTGGAGATGAAGTCGTTCTTGGGCATCGACAAGCCCTTGTTCGAAGCGCCGTCGTGGATGGCGGGAGCAAGCGCGGGACGCAAGCTGAACACGGTGCTGTGGTCGCTGTTGATCGGGCTTGTGCTCTACGGCGTGCTGCGCCTGATCGCGCGCAAGCCGCTGGGTGCGGTGATTGGTCCGGTTGTGCAAGGCATGGACCCGGAGGATCTCGACGAGATCAGCTATCGGGCGATTGCGATTGGTTATCCGGTGTTTACGCTGGGCGCCTTGATTTTTGCGATGATTTGGGCGCAGGAGGCTTGGGGCCGCTTCTGGGGCTGGGACCCTAAAGAGGTATGGGCGCTGATTACGTGGTTATTTTACGCGGTGTTCCTGCATTTGCGCCTGTCGCGCGGCTGGCAGGGCAAACGGTCGGCCTGGCTGTCCGTCATCGGGTTTCTCGTGGTGATGTTTACGCTCGTCGGCGTCAATCTGGTCATTGCCGGCTTGCATTCGTACGCCGGGGTCTAACACCGGCAAGCTTGTAAGGAACAAGGAGGAGACGCCGATGGAAGTGAAACCGAGCATATTGGTCGTGGACGATGAAGAACGCATTCGCCGCTTGCTGCGGATGTATTTGGAAAAAGAAGGCTACCGCATCGAGGAGGCCGAAGACGGCGAAAGCGCGCTGCGGATGGCGACCGACGCCGACTTTGATCTGGTGCTGCTGGATGTGATGCTGCCGGGCATCGACGGCATCGAGGTGTGCGCGCGGCTTAGACAAGTGAAGTCGACGCCGGTGATCATGCTGACGGCCAAAGGCGAGGAGACGAACCGCGTCAACGGGTTCGAGGTCGGCGCCGACGATTACGTCGTCAAGCCGTTCAGCCCGCGCGAGGTGATTTACCGCGTGAAGGCGATTCTCCGCCGCTCGTCGGCGACGGCGTATTTGTCCAAGGAGGCCGGCTCCAGCAACAACATTGTGTTCCCGAATCTGATCATCGAGCACGACGCGCACCGCGTAACGGCGGGCGGGCAGGAGGTTGCGCTGACGCCCAAGGAATATGAGCTGCTGCATTATTTGGCGGTTTCGCCGGACAAGGTGTTTTCGCGCGAGGAGCTGCTCAAGGATGTCTGGAATTACGAATTTTTCGGCGATTTGCGCACAGTCGACACGCATGTAAAGCGGCTGCGCGAAAAATTAAACAAAGTCTCCCCGGACGCCGCGGCGATGATTACGACGGTGTGGGGAGTAGGCTATAAGCTTGAGGTGCCGAAATAAGTGTTTATTTTTCGGAGCGTTGTAGGCAAGCTATGGTTAACGATTATCGGCCTGGTTGCAGTTGTGCTGCTCATCCTGGGCCTTTTTCTTGTGAATTACATTGGGGAATATTTCTCGCAGGCGAAGGATCAAAAAGCAAATATCGAGCGGCTGGCGATGCGCTACTCCTCGGAAGCGGCGCGGCATTGGGCCGACGCCGAATTTTACCGCCAGAGCAATGAATTGCTCGGTTATCAGGATGCGAGGCTGCTCGTCGTCGATACCGAATTGCAAGAGCTGCCGATGCCGAGCGTTGCCGTCAGCAGCTTGGCGGATTTCCATATCGCCGATTTTTTTACAGCCGACGAGCTGCGCAAGGTGTTTGCCGGTCAGGTGATGACCAAGCAAATTGACGCGCAAGCGACGACCCGCTTCCGCTCCGGTACGGAGTACATCGCAGTCGCTGTGCCGCTGCAAACATCGGAGGGCCGTGTGCTGGGGGCAACCGTGCTTTACCAGTCGCTGCAGTCGCTCAAAGCGACGCAGGCTTACGTGCTGCGGTTGTTCATTTACGTGTCGCTGATGGGCTTTCTGATGACGACGTTTTTCGCGTTTTTCTTATTCTCACGGATTACGCGTCCACTGCAGCAGCTCAAAAAAGCGGCCGATCTGATTACGCATGGGGAGTACGGCACGCGGGTGCCGATTCTGACCAATGACGAGATCGGCGAACTGGCCAAGACGTTTAACCATATGGGCGTCGAGCTGCAGGACAGCATCCGCGCGCTCAGCCAGGAGAAGGAGCATTTGTCGAGCGTGCTGCTCAGTATGACCGATGCGGTGATCACGATTGATGCGGACGGGTATGTGATCTTGACTAACCCACAGGGCGAGCGGATTATTCAGGAATGGAGCGCGATCCAATGGGGAGACGGCGAGAAGCGGCTGAAGCCGGACACGTCGCTCGGCGACTGGGGGCTCGCTGCGGGCAATCAGCTCAGCGCCTACGAGCCGCTGCCCGACCCGCTGCGTCCGCTGTTTGAAGCGGTCGTCGAGGAGTCGCAGGCGCGGGCTGACAAGCTGCACGTGCAAAGCGGCGTCTGGTCGGTGGCGATGACGCCGCTGTACTCGCGTGAGCAGGTACGCGGCGCTGTAGCGGTGCTGCGCGACGTGACCGAGGAGTTCCGCCTCGACAAGCTGCGGAAGGACTTCGTCGCCAACGTCTCGCACGAGCTGCGCACGCCGCTGTCGATGCTGCAGGGCTACAGCGAAGCCCTGCTCGACGACATTGCCGGGACGCCCGAGGAGCGGCAGGAGCTGGCGCAGGTCATCCACGACGAGTCGCTCCGCATGGGGCGGCTGGTTCGCGACCTGCTCGATCTGGCTCGGATGGAGGCCGGCCATCTCGAGCTGCACTTCAGGGAGGTCGAAGTCGCCTCCCTGGTGCGCCGCATGCACCGCAAATTCGCGGTGCTGGCGAAGGAGCGCGGCATCGCGCTGAGCGCGGCGCTCCCGGCCAACGACCTCATCCTGCGGCGCGCGGATGAGGACAGGCTGGAGCAGGTGTTGACCAACCTGCTCGATAACGCCTTTCGGCACACGCCCGGCGGGGCGAGTATTGCCATCAAGGCGGAGAAGGCGATGCTGCGTGGCCGCCGCGCGATCCGCATCGCCGTGACGGACGAAGGCCAGGGCATTCCGCCGGACGACCTGCCGTTCATCTTCGAGCGCTTCTACAAAGCCGATAAAGCGCGAACGCGCGGTACGTCGGGCGGCACAGGGCTGGGCCTGGCCATCGTCAAGAACATCATCGACGCGCATCAGGGCAGCGTCGCTGCGCAAAGCGCGGTCGGGCAGGGCACGACCTTTACGATTATGCTGCCTTGCGATCCGAAATAAGGCAACAAGCGATTCGACATCAAAAAGAGGCGTTTGCTGGAGAAATTTCGCAGCAAACGCCTCTTTTTTGTTGAACCTTCCGGTAAATTCTTGTTCTACGTGAAACACTTTGCCGTCGGAACGGCAGCGAAAGCCGCTATTTACAGCGTCAGCGCACGAACGTTGACGATCTCCGGCAGCTCGTTCAGCGAGCCAAGCACGTCCTGCGGAGCCGGCTTGTCGATGGTCAGCACCATAATCGCCGAACCGCCGACACCTTTGCGTCCGACCTGCATAGTCGCGATGTTCACGTCGTTGTTGCCCAGCAGCGTACCGACGCGGCCGATGATACCCGGCTTATCGTTGTGCGAGATCAGCAGCAGGTTGCCGCCTGGCGCGAAGTCAACCGGATACTGGTCGATGCGCACGATGCGCTCGCCCACGCCGGCCAGCAGGGTGCCGGCCAGTGTTTTTTCTTCCTGTTTCGATTTCACTGTCACCGTTACGAGGTTGGTGAAGCTGCTGGACAGGCTCGATTTTTGCTCGACGATGTTCACTTCGCGCGATTTGGCCAAGTGCATCGCGTTCACGACGTTCACCGATTCGAGCTGCTTCGCGAACACGCCTTTGACGATGTAGCGGGTCAACGGGCTCGTGTCGACGTCAATCAGGTCGCCGGCATAGCTCACAACGATTTCGTGAACGGCGCCTTGGACGATTTGGCCCAGCACGTCGCCGATCTTCTCGCCAAGGTTGAAATATGGCTGCAGCGCGTTCAGCACGTTGGCTGGAACCGGCGGCATGTTGACCGCGTTCTTGAACGGCTCGTTGCGCAGGATGTGCAGCACTTCTTCGGATACGTCGATGGCCACGTTCTCTTGTGCTTCAATGGTCGAAGCGCCCAAGTGTGGCGTGACGATAATGTTCGGGTTGTTCAGGAACGGATGATCCGCTTGCGGAGGCTCGACTTCGAAAACGTCGAAGGCCGCTCCGGCGACGATACCTTGCTCGATCGCTTCCACCAGCGCCAGCTCGTCAATGATGCCGCCACGCGCACAGTTGATGATGCGAGCGCCTTTTTTCATCAGCTGGAATTGCGGCTTGCCGATCAGGTGACGCGTTTCCGGCGTCAGCGGCGTATGTACCGTAATGAAATCCGCTTGTGCGGCGATTTCGTTGACGGAGCCCAGCTTCACGCCCAGCTTCTCGGCGCGCTCTTCCGTCAGGAACGGATCGTAGCCGATGACGTCCATACCGAATACTTTGGCGCGGCGGGCGACTTCGCTGCCGATGCGGCCCATGCCGAGAATACCAAGCACCTTGTTGCGCAGCTCGACGCCGACGAACGTTTTGCGGTCCCACACGCCGCCTACGGTTTTCTTATATGCTTGCGGAATGGAACGGGCGACCGACATCATCATGGCAAACGTGTGCTCGCAGGTGGCAATGGTGTTGCCGTCCGGAGCGTTGATGACGACGATTCCGCGTTTGGTTGCTGCTTCGAGATCGATGTTGTCGACGCCGACTCCGGCGCGGCCGACGACTTTCAGCTTCGTGCCGGCATTCATGATTTTCTCGGTAACGCGGGTTTGGCTGCGCACAAGCAGCGCGTCGTAATCGCCGATGATGGCGACAAGCTCGTCCTCGGACAAGCCGGTTTGCTTCACGACTTCAACGTCGCTGGCATCATAAAGCAGTTGAATCCCCATGTCGCTGATTGGATCTGACACTAAAACTTTAAACATGTTTCTCTTCCTCCTCAAAAATATCATTAAAAAAACTCCCGGCCTCGACACAGATCGAATTCATCTGTAGCCAAAGGGACGAGAGCTTGTTTGCTTTCGTGGTACCACCCTGATTCGCCAGCCGTTCGCACGGACAGCCTCCATTGGTCTTGCGACCGGGAACGATAACGGGTTCCGAATCCGACTGCGCCTACGGCCCCAAGTCTGGAGTTCGACGCAGTTACTCTGGAGTGCTCCGCAAAAGATTCGCTGCCGATTCGCACCTGCCATCGGCTCTCTGAAAGCGACGTTTCTGTTTGCTTATCTCCGTCAATGCTTTACTGGAATATCAAATTTTCATAAATGTAACATGCAGGCTCAGGTGTGTCAATAGATGTCGAACCGAATTCACATGAAAGACAAAACTCACTTTCACGCGGGAGGTTCCCGCACGGCAAAGCCACTTCCGGCCAGCCTTTATCATTTTAAAGCATGGAGGACGACAATGCAACGGGGTACGTCTTGAACTTGCCGAAAAATTTCGATATTCTTCAAATAAGACGAATCAGACGGTGGCGGCAACAACTGCTGCCGGGAGGAGGAAGGACGATGGAAGTGGAAAGCGTGCATCCGCGCGAGTTTGTCGCAGCGCTGGAGCGCAAGGAGCTGGAGGACAGCCTGATTCTCGACGTGCGCGAGCAGCACGAGTGGAACTATTATCATTTGGACGAAGCGGTGCTGGTGCCGATGAACCAGCTGCCGGGACGGCTGGGCGAGCTGCCGGACGACAAGCCGATTTACGTCGTTTGCGCGCATGGCGTGCGCAGCTATATGGTGTGCGAATTTATGAAGGAACGCGGCTTCGAGCAGGTCATTAACGTCGACGGCGGCATGGCGGCAATCGGCATGCTGCGCGGATTTGCGTACGATTGAAGCGGACGGAACGTAAGAAGGTAAGCGGGTAAGCGTCCATCCCGCAAGCGAGCGTAAATGAGTGCCGGCTACTTCTCGCGCGTCCGCCTGCTGCTGGGGCAGCTTGCCAGCGGTCAGTGTGCTACCGTCCCGGCGGCTTGGGCCGACAAGGCCGTTTTTTGCGCAGAGGCGCTGAATCATTTGGGCGGCTTCCGCTTGCAGACCTGCAAGGTGCGCGGCTGGAGCGATGTGTACAAGGAGCCGCTGGCAATCAATCCGGGGCCGCAGCGCCTGCGACTTAAGCCGGCCTGCTGACTCAAAAGCAAAGCGCCACTATCGCCGCTTATACAAAAAGCTGTCCCCCCAACCCTCGACAGAGGGAGGAGCGGACAGCTTTTTTGCCGTTAATTGGCGTCAAAGAAAAACGGCAGCTGCGGCAGCAGCTCATTGCCGTACCACTTCGCTTTACCTTTGACAAAGTCTCCGGTACGGACGGCGTCGGTGCTGATCAGCAGGTTGATCGTTTGATCGACGTCGGCGGCGTTCAGCTTCTTGGCTTGACCCGAAGCGATGAAGTCGTCCATGCGAATGACGAGATCCTGCGGGTAATAAGGCGTGAACGTCATCCCTTGCAGCAGCTTGGCCGACACGTAGAAATTTTTGACGTTCAGGTTCATCTGCCGCCATTCGTCAAAGGAAGCGTTCGCTTTCGGATCGAAAACGACGACTTCTGAGGAAACGGTCTGATTCCATTTGACGATGGACTCATAGTAGTTGTTCTGCGCGGTCAGCGCCAACTGCTTGGCCTGCTGGAAAAACGCGTCGGCGTTCATGGCGTCGATCAGCTCCGGACCGCGCATCGCGTTGGCTTTCGACTGGAAGGAGCGCAACGCGTCGCCGTACAGCTTGAGGCTTTTCAAATAATTCTGATGCGACTGCACCAGCAGCGGCGAAGACGCCGGCATATTTTTCGCTTCGAGCACCTTGTATTTCTCATCCGCAAGCTTGCCCAGTTCCTTCAGCAGATCGGAGGCATCAACCGTTGAACCGCCAACCTCGATCTGACCCAGCTGCTCGAACCATTTATTCTGAAATTCCCTAAACGGCAAATAAATGGTATGGTAGTAGGAGACAAGCACCTGCTGGTCATAGGCTCCCGGCTCCTGAACGACTTCGGCTTCGCCGGCGTGCAGCAGCTTTTCGTATTTCTGGTCCGATTTTTGCTGGCCGACGCGCAAGCCGTAGAAGAACGCTCCCAGGATACAGACAAGCATGAAGATGAACATAAGGGCGAATAGATAGTCGGTGCGTGTCAGACGCTTCTCCATAATCGAACTCCTCAGTTTCTCTTTTTCATGTAATTAAGTATAGGTGAAAAAGCCGGAAAAGGGAATACGCGCAGCGGAAAGGACATGGGTATGAAAAAGTTTGACTTGAAAAACATCCGCTTCGGCAAGGTGGATCTCGCTACGATCGACGATCGCATGCTGCTGCTCAATTTATATATCACCCAGCTATTGACGCTGGCGCTCGGCCTGATTATCATTTTGTTACAAAAGCACAACAAGCTGCTTCCTCTGTTTGATTTCGCGTCCGGCTGGCGGATCGTCCTGTGGGGCGTCGTATTCGGCCTTGCCGTACTTGGCGGCGATATGCTCATTTCGCGTTGGGTGCCCAAGGAGATTACCGATGACGGCGGTATCAACAAGATGATTTTTGCCAAGCGTCCCTTGTGGCATATTGCCGTGATTTCGCTGGTGGTTGCGATTTGCGAGGAGCTGCTGTTTCGGGGAGCGGTCCAGTATATGTGGGGACCGTATTGGACAAGCATTGTGTTTGCGGCCATCCACGTTCGCTATTTGCAGCATTGGCTGATGACGGGCATGGTGTTTGCCATCAGCTACGGTCTCGGATGGATATACATCCATACCGGGACGTTGTGGACCCCGATTGCCGCCCATTTCGTGATCGATTTCACGATGGGCTGCGTGCTACGCTACGGTAAGGAGGAATGAGCCGGAGTGATGAGCGATCAGGCGCCGATTCCGCCGCGGTCCGCCCGCAAAGCCGCGGAGCGCCGCGACGAAACCTATTTGCCGCCCCGCATGGCGGTACACCCGACCGAAAAGGGCAAATGGACGAAAATATTTTACCTGACGCTGCTGTGGCTATTTATTTCGCTGGTCGTCGGCTTAACGGTTTGGGGCGTACGCTATTCCTGAGCCGGGAAGTTCCGGCCAATGCTAGCAGTAAATTCCACGCGCGTATGGTTGTGCAACATCTGCCAAGAAGCTATGATAGATTCATAGCTTTTTTTCTTTGCCAGATTTGGAAGGGAGAGTCGAACCGATGAGAGCAACCCTGAGCAAAAGGGCTTATGTGCAAGCTGCCGTTTTTGTCACGCTGCTGCTGGCGTTGATTGCTGTGCCGGCCAAGCCGACCTATGCGTTATCGTATGGTTATTCCAATTTCCCGCAGGGCACCATCGGGCTCGTGCGGCCGGACATCGGCGTGCGGATCAATCTGAGCGAATATGTCCCTGTGCAATTCTCGCAATTTTTCATTAACGACGAGCAATTGGATATTACGTTTGACAAGGATACGTCAACCTTCCTCTACAAGCCGGACAAGGATCTGCAGCCGGGGGTATACCGGGTGCGCTTGCAATTCCAACTGGACGGCTATCAGCCGGCGATTCTCCAGTGGAGCTTTACCGTGGCCAAAAACGCTTCGGCGCTGGCCGATGGCATCAGCGAGGAGCAAGAGAAGGGCTTGGCGGCGATCAACGATTACCGCAAGCTGCTTGGCCTGCCGGCCGTGAAGTTTAACACGGCGCTGAATACGGCTGCGATGAAGCATGCGCAATATTTGGCGCAAAATGCCGTGGACGCGATTAATACGAACGTGTCGCTCCACAGTGAGCAAAAGGGCAAGCCGGGCTATATCGGAGCATCGCTTGGCGACCGGCTGGAATACGTCGGCTACATGGGCGGCGGCGGCGAAGACGTCGCGTTTAATCAATCGACGCTGGTCGAAGCGATCGACAGCTTGTTTAACGCCCCTTACCACCGTTCGCCGTTTATGATGCCTGATATGAAAGAAATCGGCGTGTACCGCGACGGAGACTATCATGTCGTCGAGTTCGGCTACGACAGCGGCGGATTGCCGCAAATGGTCGTATCGCCTGCCAGCTCCGACCCGTACGTGCCGACCTCCTTCGACGGGCATGAATCGCCCGACCCGCTGCGCCTGCACCCCAAAGCCGAATATCCGGTCGGCTACCCGATGATGGCCGGGGTGTACGGTTCCAACGTCGAGAAGGTCAGCATCCTCGAAGTCAGCTTGCAGGACGCAAAGGGCAACAACGTCAGCTTGTTGACCAACGAGCCGGACAAAGATGATCATTTAACCAATGAAGTCATTTTTATGGCGGATAAGCCGCTCCAGCCGGATGCTGTATACAGCGCTCACGTGAAGCTGAACGTCAGCATGAGCAGCGGCGGGACGCAGGTGTTCCAGAAGGATTGGCAGTTCCGGACGGAGCCGACGCCGGGTATCGGGGCACAGAAGCTGCACGAGGATGCGGTTACCTATAAAATGCAGCTGGTTAATTTCGGGCTGACGCAGACGCATACCGTCAAATTCGGCCTCGATGCCGATCAGTATACGCTGGACGATGTGGCGTATCCGATGCGCCAGCTGCCGTATATCGTCAACGGTACGTCGTATTTGTACATCCGCGATTTGGCCGCGGCGCTTGGCGCCGAAGTAGCATGGGACGACGCCAACAAAGCGGCGATTTACAAGAAGAAGGATCAGACGATTACCTTCTATACGAATCGCGCGGCGTATGCTATCAACGGCACCGAATACGCCACGGAATCGCCAGCGCAGCTGATCAACGAAACGACGATGATTCCGGTCAGACTGCTGTCGCAAGCGCTCGGCGCGAAGGTGGATTATGTGGACAGCACCCGAACAGTTGTGATTACCTATTAAAACAGGGCGCGTTGCGGTCTTCGTTTTCGAAGCAGCCGTCAACGGCAAAAAGACCTGCGTTTCCATCGGCTGCAGCCGATGACGCAGGTCTTTCTTTTTTATTTCCATTTATCTCATTTCCGGTTCAATTGCCCGCGGGTCGACGAAGGTGTAGCCCTTTTCTTCCAGCTTGGACAGCAGCGTATCCAGCGCCTGCGCCGTCCACGGCAGCTCGTGCATCAAGATATTGCTGCCATTGTGCAACTGGTTCAGCACGTTTTCGACCACCTTGTTCGGATCGTTTTTGCTGTTGGTCATTTCCCAGTCGAGCGATCCGTTGGACCAGGTCATATAAAGCAGCTTCTCTTCCTTGGCTTTGGCGCGGACGTAGTCGCTGCCCGAGCCGTAAGGCGGGCGGAAGAAGACCGGAGCTTCGCCGATCAGCTCCTTGACGATCTGCTGAACGTCGCCGATTTGCTGGTCGACCTTGGCGTTCGCTTCCTTTTTCAAATCGATATGGTCCCACGAATGATTACCGACGATTTGCCCGCTGTCGTGCACGAGCTTGACCAGCTCCGGCTTTTGCTTGATCCGGTAGCCGTTCATGAAAAAGATCGCTTTGGCGTTATGCTTGGCGAGCGTGGCGATCAGCGCTTCATTCGTTTCCTTGTCCTTAGGACCGTCGTCAAAGGTCAGCAGTACGACCTTCTTGTTGCCGTTCGGATCATTGGGCACGATATCGTAATTTTTGTTCATGTGGTACGTCTTGGCCACCTCCTCTGGCGTTGGCTGGGGCGTTGGCGTCGCTGTCGGCGTTGGGGTAGGCGTTGCCGTAGGGGACGGGCTTGCGGTAAACGCAGCCTGCTCGCCGGAACCGGCAGCCGACTGGGCGGGCGCGTCGTGCGCGCCGCTGCATGCGCTGAGCAGCAAGCCGATCAGCAGCAGGGACATACTTGCTTTGGTCATAGCTCCAGGCTCCTTTGATTTGTTTGTGCTCTATAGTGTATCACATCTGGCGAGCTTCTTTCGAGCTTCGCTTCTCCTATGTTTTCCTGCGGCGGCGGCGTATGGGAGCAGGACAATCGACGCAATCTAAAGCATGGTTGACCATACTTGTATACTGGAGGGATATGCATGCGAATCGGAACCTTTTTGCTTGGCGGCGTAGTGGGCGCGGCAGCGGTTGTTTATCTGAACCGGAAAACAGGCGGATCGCTCTTGATGTCGGCGTTCAGCTCGACCAGCGATTCGATGGGCAAGACAGTCGGGAAAACGAAGGATACGTTCTCGGGCAAATCGTTTACGGATCTTTCCGCCAAAAGCTTCAAAACGTCCGGCAGCGGTCTGGACAAGGTCGAGGACATCGTGAAAAACGATTCGTCGCTGAAGCAAACGGTCAATGAAATTCTGGAGGAAAACAAGGAACAGGCGACCACGATCCAGTAAGCGGCCGCTTCGGGCGCAGCTTGGCATATCCACAGTGCCGGCTGTGCTTTTTTTATTATAACCGAATGTTCCGCGTGCATTTTACTTCGAAAAATGATAACATGATAGGAGAAAAGGAGTATGGCTTATGGGTGCATACCGCTTTTCCCGCTCACCTTTTCCTTCTCCCCGTCATATTCTGTTATAATAACATGCTTTCCGGGTGGAAAGCTCGAAGGAGGATCCTATCATGAAAATTGAGCGCTTAAGTCAGGATAAGATACGGATTTTCCTTACATTTGACGATCTGACCGAACGCGGGATTCAAAAGGATGACATGTGGCGCGAGATTCCGAAGGTTCACGAGCTGTTCAGCGAAATGATGGACCAAGCTTATTCGGAGCTCGGGTTCGATCCATCCGGCCCGCTGGCGGTTGAAGTGTTCGCGCTTCCGGCGCAAGGCATGGTCGTCATTGTGACCCGCGGCAAGATGGACCTGTACAGCGGCTCGGACAACTACGACGATCAGGAAGCCGAAGAAGTATACGAGATGGAAGTCACGCTGGAGCAAAGCGATTTGATCTGTTATGCGTTCCGCGATTTTGAAGATTTGCTGCGCGTAGCCAAGATTATTAATCCGCTGTTGATGGAAGGCGGCGTCCTTTATTCGTATAAGGGCAAGTATATTCTGCAATTGGAGCCGGTTGAACTGGAAGACACGAAATACCAGGCGTTGATTGCTGTGCTTTCCGAATATGGAGAAGCTGCTTCTGTGACGTCGGCTGTGCTTGAGGAGTACGGCAAGGTTATTATCGCCGACGATGCCGTGAAGGTGCTTTGTCACCATTTCCGCTAATACATTGAGCTTGCAGGCAACAAGAAGAACAAGCATCTTTCAAAAACGTCCGTTTTTGCAGGATGCTTTTTTGATGGGAGAATGATGGAATGATGAACATGGAACGCAAACCTTTAGCGCCTGCTCCCTCGGCTGTCGATTTGGATGGGCTGCTTGCCTATTACCAAAAGCAGATGAGGGAAGAGGCGTATTTTTATCTGGAAAAAAGAGGCATTACGGAGGAGACGGTCGAGCAATTCGGGATCGGCTTCGAGCTGGGCAAAATCGGGTTTTACGTCGATCAGAACCAGCTGGGCGATTATTTTGAAAATCGTGTGATCGTGCCGATCCGTAATCATGAAGGCGCTCTCGTCGATTTAATCGGGCGCTCCATCGACCACCGCGAGCCCAAATATAAGCCGTTGTACGGTGTAGAGCATGTATTGTTCAATTACGAGGCGCTGGAGGAAACGGACGAGGTCGTGCTCTGCCACGGCATCTTTGACGTGCTGACACTGGCGCAGGCGCGGCTGCCTGCTGTGTGCGTGCCGGATTACGCCAGCTTTCGCGAGCAGCATGCGGCGCTGCTGGCCGACAAACGCGTCTACATTTGCATGGGCAACGACGAAACGGGGCGACGCGAATCGATCCGCATACAGACAATCCTGCGCGAGCACACTAAAGAAACCTATATCGTCAATTTGCCGGAAGCGATCCGCGATATTAACGACCTGTTTGTCCGGGCGCAAAATCCCGCGGAGACGTTCCTGCAAATCGTCAACCAGACGGTCGAGGAAACGATGCTGGCTCCTGTGGCTCCCGACGCCAAAAACACAACCATTTATATTGAAGAATACATGAAGCGTTTCCGCGGACAGGTCGCGACGCTGACGAGCGGCTTTGCCAGCTTGGACGCGTTGTTGTTCGGCGGCTTTGCCAGCGGCCTGTATTTGCTGGCCGGACCGGGCGCAAGCGGCAAAAGCATGCTGCTCAAGCAAATGGCCGATCATATTGCGCTTCAGCAAACGCCCGTCGTATTCGTGACGTGGGATATGACCGGCTTCGAGCTGTGGGCGCGCAGCATTGCCCGCTTGATCGGCATTGCGCCGCAGCAGGTGCTGGCCGGCAAGCTGGAGCCGGAGCGGGTCGTCGAAGCGAACAAGGCGTATGCGCCGATCAGCAAGATGCTCTGGACGCTCGAATGCTCGCTGGACACCTCGCTGGAGCAGGTGGCCACGTCGATTGAGCGCATCGCCGTGATCGTCGGCCGCGAGCCGGTGGTGTTCGTCGACCATTTGCAGCGGGTGCCTGCCGGCAAGCTGGCCGCGGCGCTGACGTGGCAGCAGCAGCAGGCGGCGATTGCTTACACGCTCAAGCAGTGGTCGCGCGAGTGGAATTGTCCGGTGATCGCCGCTACGGCGCTAGAACCGGACATGGCGCGGCTGCCTGAGGGCGTGGAGGCGTCGGCCGACGTCGTGATGCTGCTGAAGCCGGGCGCTGCCGAGCCAGAAGGCGAAGCGCAGCTGACGCTGGAGCTGGCCAAAAACCGCAACGGCCCGTTAGGGGCGATTCCGCTGCAGTTTTTTAACGATAAAGCGCTGTTCATTTAAAACCAATGTCCGCGAGGTGGTTCCTGTGGCAAATTCAGAAAATCTCAACGTTCTCCAATCGACGCAAACGGTCATTCACGAGGCGCTCAAGCGCCTCGGCTACGGCGAAGACATGTACGAGCTGCTCAAGGAGCCGCTGCGCGTGCTGACGGTGCGCATTCCGGTACGTATGGATGACGGCAAGGTCAAGGTATTTACCGGCTATCGGGCGCAGCACAACGACGCGGTGGGGCCAACCAAGGGCGGCGTGCGCTTTCACCCTGACGTCAATGAAGACGAGGTCAAGGCGCTGTCGATTTGGATGAGCCTGAAATGCGGCATTTCCGACCTGCCGTACGGCGGCGGCAAGGGCGGCATCATCTGCGATCCGCGGGACATGTCGTTCCGCGAGCTGGAGCGGTTGTCGCGCGGTTATGTCCGCGCCATCAGTCAGCTGGTCGGCCCCTCCAAGGACATCCCGGCGCCGGACGTGATGACCAACTCGCAAATAATGGCCTGGATGATGGATGAATACAGCCGTATCCGCGAGTTCGACGCGCCCGGCTTCATCACCGGCAAGCCGCTCGTGCTGGGCGGTTCGCACGGCCGGGAAACGGCCACGGCCAAGGGCGTGACGATCATGATCGACAAGGCGCTGCAGAAGCGGGGCATACCGCTGCAGGATGCGCGCGTGATCATTCAGGGCTTCGGCAATGCCGGCAGCTATCTGGCCAAGTTCATGCACGACGCCGGCGCGCGAGTGATCGGCATTTCCGACGTGCACGGCGCGCTGTATAACCCGGAAGGACTCGACATTGACTACCTGCTGGACCGCCGCGATTCGTTCGGTACGGTCACGAAGCTGTTCAAGGAAACGCTGACGAACCAAGAGATTCTGGAGCAGGAATGCGACATTCTCGTGCCGGCGGCCATCGAAAACCAGATTACGCTCGACAACGCCGAACGCATCCGCGCGGGTATTGTAGTCGAAGCTGCAAACGGCCCGACGACGCTGGAAGCGACGAAAATTTTGACCGAACGCGGCGTGCTGCTGGTGCCTGACGTGCTGGCGAGCAGCGGCGGGGTGATTGTGTCCTATTTCGAATGGGTGCAGAACAACCAGGGCTATTACTGGACGGAAAAGGAAGTTCATGACAAACTGCTGGAGGTCATGGAAAAGTCGTTCGAAACTGTCTATAATGTACATAGTACGCGCGGTGTAGATATGCGTCTGGCCGCTTATATGGTCGGGGTGCGCAAAATGGCCGAGGCGTCGCGCTTTCGCGGTTGGGTTTAGGACAAGCCCGCTGGTATTACTTGCATTCGATTCGGGAAGAAGGGGGAGCATCTATGCACATCGTTTCGGTGCTGCTGGCCGCAGTGGCGCCCGGTCTCTCTCTGCTTGCTTATTTTTATTTGAAGGACCGCTACGAGTCGGAGCCGATTCATCTGGTGCTGCGCATGTTTGCTTTCGGTTTTCTGATCGTATTTCCGACAATGGTGCTGCAGCACGCCTTCATTCATGAGGTCGGCAAAGGCACCTTCGTTTCGGCGTTTTTTTTGTCGGGCGGTCTGGAGGAATTTTTCAAATGGTTCGTGCTGTATCATCTGATTTATCGTCACGCCTCCTTCGACGAGCCGTATGACGGCATCGTTTATGCCGTAGCGGTCAGCCTCGGTTACGCGACGCTGGAGAACATCCTGTACGCGTTTTTGAATGCGTCGTCGTTCTCGGCATTACTGCTGCGCGCCTTGCTGCCGGTATCGGCGCACGCGCTGTTCGGGGTGCTGATGGGCTATTACATGGGTAAAGCGAAGTTTACGCCGGAGCGCCGCAACCGCTACTTATGGATGTCGCTGCTGCTGCCGATTGTCTGGCACGGCTCGTTCGACTACATTTTGCTCGTAGCCAAAGCGAACTGGGTGTGGTTCATTTTGCCGGTGATGGGCTTTTTGTGGGTCAGTACGCTGTTTAGAGTCAAGCGGGCCAACGAGCGCTCGCCGTTTCGCGTTTTGCATGCGGAGGAAGAGATTAAAACCGGCTGATCGTGGCGATAATGGTCAGTAGATGCTTCTGCATCCGGCTTGTCCGGAAGCGGATGAACCGGGAGGAATCAGACATGTCCGTGGTGACGACCAGAGTGAAGGTGACGATCCGCTGCAAGCAATGCGGCGAGCGCTTTGTCTTGAAGGGCAAAAAGGAAAAAGGCAAGATCGATACCGGCTTTCGCCAATGCATTTGCAGCAATGAGCACGATTTTGAGATGGAGACCGACGAATAGGAGCCGTTCCTTGTGAGCAGGCTCTTTTTTGCTGGCTTTTTTGCATGTATAAACCTTTTATTCCGCGCAGACACTAACGCCATGCCAGTATGGTAAGCGAAAGGAGTTTGCGAACGGATATGTACAAACGGCTAAGTATTGTTATGTTCCCTTTTCTGGCCATTGCGCTGATCGGCGCGGGAGTCTGGGGATATCTGGAGCATCAGGAGAAAAACACGATTTTGATCAAAGCGGAAAACCAGTATCAGCGCGCGTTCCACGATCTTTCGTACCATATCGACAAGCTGCATACGGAGCTCGGTAATACGCTGGCGGTCAACTCCCCGACGGAGCCCTCGTACCGCAAGGGACTGGTGAACGTGTGGCGGCTGACGAGCCAGGCGCAAAGCGACATCAATCAACTGCCGCTGACGCTGCTGCCTTTCAATAAAACGCAAGATTTTTTGGCCAATATGGCCAACTTCTCCTATCGGATGGCGGTACGCGACACGACCAGGCAGCCGCTGAGCGAAGACGAGCTGAAGACGTTGAATGCGCTGTATCAGCATGCCGGCGACCTTACAGGGGAAATCCGCGGGGTGCAGGACAAGGTTATTGCCAGTAATCTGCGCTGGATGGATGTCGAGTCGGCGCTGGCCTCGCAAAAGGAAGTGCGCGATAACGCGATTATTGACGGCTTTGCCACGGTCGACAAAAAGGTGTCGGCCTATCCCGAGCTTAATTGGGGACCGGCCAATCTGAATGTCTTTCAAGCAAACAATGTGCAGGCGTTGAACGGCAAGGACATGACGCCAGACGAAATCAAGGCCAAGGCGGTGGAGTTTCTCGGCCAAGGGGGTCAGAGCGCCGATCCTTCGGCCATGACGGTTGTCGAAAACGGCAGCAGCGCGCCCGAGTATCAAAGCTTCAGTGTATTGCTCTCCGGTCAGGCCGGCGGCAGCGATACGCATATGGATTTTACCAAAAAAGGCGGCCAGCTGATCTATTATATGAAGCCCCGCACGGTCACCGAAAGTAAATATACCTGGCGGCAGGCCCGGGATATTGCCGGCGAATTTCTCGATCAGCACGGTTTTCCCGACATGAGCGCTGTCAGCTTTGACCAGTATCAGAACGTGGCCGATATCATCTTCGCCAAGCGGCAAAACGATGTGACGGTGTATCCGCAGCGTGTCAGCGTCAAGGTGGCGCTCGATACGTTGGAGGTGACCGGCATTCAGGCATCGGACTACGTGTTCGCGCAAGGCGAGCGGAAGATCGGCAAGCCGCGCATCGATGTGGCGGCAGCGAAGAAAACGTTGAATCCGGGCATGGAGGTCAAAAGCGAAAATCTGGCCATCATCAAAAACGATCTCGATCAGGAGGTGCTGTGCCACGAGTTTCTGGGCCAGTTCAACGGCCAGCTGTATCGGGTATTCGTGAACGCGGATACGGGTGAAGAAGAAAAGATCGTTTCGATCAGGCCGCAGGAGGCCGATGCCGTCGGCAAAAAAACCTGAGTGGCTGCGTAAGCAAGCGCCAAGCACAATAAGGTCGGTACAGCCTGCTGACAAAGCAGGCTTTTGCCGCGCCCGGGCCCCTGCGCCGCGGGACATGCGACTCGCGACTCAGACGCTCCAATGCGGCTTCTATCGCGCCGGAAGGCGGCCGGAGCCGCTTCTGCTTTTTTTGCTTCCTAAATCGTCCTGTCATGGTATAATTACTAACGTAGATCTTAGGAACCAGGATTTTGGCAGAAGAAGCGCGGAGGTGCACGTAATGCTTCCTAAAGTAAACCAGATTTTGCATTTACAGGTAAACACGATTGACGAGGAAGAAGCCAAGATCGAATATAAATCGAGAATTGCCGATATTTCCGATGAGGTCATTGTCATGGAAGTGCCGCTGAACGACAAGACGGGCCGGCTGAAGAAGCTGTATATGGGCGACGAGCTCAGCGCTTACTTCGTGTCGCAGGGCGGGGTCAAGAACTATTTTACGACGTCGGTAAGCGGCTTCAGGGAAGATGTGATCCGGCTGGTGGAAATCCGCAAGCCTGAGCCGGAGGCGATTACGCAGGTGCAGCGGCGCAGCTTTTTGCGCGTGCCGGCGGAGCTGGAGATCGCGGTCAAGTTCTCCGAGCAGCTGCAATTCGTAGCTCTGACCGAAGACGTCGGCGGCGGCGGCATCTCCTTTGTCTGCGACGGCTACATTCCGCTGGGCGTGCAGGCCCCGATTTCCTGCTGGGTGCTGGTGCCTTACAAAAACGGAGCGATTGAGCACGTTCCGCTCAAGGGAGAAATCGTCCGCGTCAAAAAACTGGAAAGCGGCAAGCAGCTGGCCATGGTGCGCTTTATCGAGATCACCGACCGGGACCGGCAGAAGCTGATTCGCTTTTGTTTCGAGCGGCAGATGGATTTTCGCAAAAGATAACGGCATGAAGGCGCGGCGATTGGGGCATACTGCGAACATAAACCAGCTTCAGGCAGGTGGCGTCAGGTGAGTTCCGATCGTAAAAGACGATTGTACGAGCAGCTGTTCATCCGGTTTTCAGCGAAGGTGGAGAAAGCGCTGATCCGGACGATGCTCGTTTTTTTTGTGTTGCTTGTAGCCGTTCAGCTGCTGCTGCAGGTTCCTTATGTCCGGCTGCATCTGACGCGAGTCGAGCAGCTGGAGGGCAAGCCGTACCGGCAAGAGCAGCCGGCGGCTCCCTAGCTGCTGCCGGACGGCTCTGTGCGGCGTTGGTCCAGATTTTGCATCTGCTACATGGCTGTGGTATAATTTTCTACGTCAGCAGGCAGTGCCTGCTTTTTTGTTCGTAAGGTACTGTTAGGAGGAAGGGCAGCTTTGGAAAAGTACAATATTGCCATAGATGGACCCGCCGGAGCCGGCAAAAGCACGATCGCCCGTCTGGTGGCGGAAGCGCTCGGGTTTGTTTATGTCGACACGGGGGCCATGTATCGGGCAGTAACGTGGAAGGTGCTGCAGCAAGGGCTGCTTCCCGAACAAAAGGACGAGGTTACGGCGCTTGCCGAACGTATCGGCATCGAGCTGGTGCCGCGCCCGGAAGGGCAACAGGTGCTGGTCGACGGCGTCGATGTGACCAGACCGATCCGCACGACGGATATTACGGATCACGTATCGCAAATCGCCAGCATTGGCGGCGTTCGCGAGGTGCTGGTCGCCAAGCAGAAGCAGATGGCGGCGAGCCGTGGTGTGGTGATGGACGGGCGCGATATCGGCACGCAGGTGATGCCTGACGCCGAAATCAAAATTTTCCTGACGGCCAGCGTCAAGGAACGCGCGGAACGGCGCTATAAGGAGATGCTGGACAGCGGCTCGTGTACGATGACGCTGGAGCAGCTGGAGCAGGATATCGCCCGCCGCGACCAGATGGATCAGGAAAGAGAAATTTCTCCGCTTGTCCGGGCCCACGACGCGATTCTTATGGACAGTACGACGATGACGATCGCGGAAGTCGTGGATGAGATTCTCGGACTTTGCAAGGACAAGGTCGGGGGTGGCATGTAGCATGCTGTATCTGATTGGCCGAGCTATGTTCCGCGTATTATTTGCGCTTTTGTTCCGGCTGCGGGCCATCGGCAGAGAGAACATCCCCGCCGAGGGTCCTGTCGTGCTGTGTTCCAACCATATCAGCATGGTTGATCCGCCGCTGCTCGGCACTCCGCTGAGCCGCAAGGTGCATTTTATGGCCAAGGCCGAGTTGTTTGACATTCCGTTGTTTGGCGCGCTGATCACCAAGGTCGGAGCGTTTCCCGTTAAGCGCGGCGGCGTGAGCAAGGAGTCGATTCGCCTGGCGATTCAGCTGTTGAAGTCCGGCAGCATGATGGGCATCTTCCCGGAAGGGACGCGCAACAGCGCGGGCGGTATGGGCAAGAAGGGCGCCGCAAGCCTTGCATTGAAGTCGGGGGCTACGGTCGTGCCGGTGGCGATTATCGGCAATTACGCGCTCTTTCGCCGCATGACGATCGTCTACGGTCCCCCGGTTGATATCAGCGCCTATTCCGGCGCGACTTCCGAGGATCTGGAATTGGCGACGGAAGCGATTATGAAGGCCATTCGCGCCTTGCATGCCGCTCACAGCGGCCGTTAACGCAAGCGGATGTATGGAAATGAAAGCTTGGAATTATACTATCCATACAAGAGCTTGGAAGTTTTTGTTTTGAACAGAGTAGACGCCACGAGCAGCTGCTTTGTGACTTATAAACTATTTATTGATAGGTTGTTTAATTGAGGAGGGTATATCCATGTCAGAAGAAGTAAAAGTACAGGATCAAGCTCAAGAAGTTCAAGAAACGCAAGAAAACGCCGTATCCCAAGCCGAAGCCGAGCAAGCGATGAGCAACGTCGCCGTGCTGAAGAAGGGCGACAGCGTTAAAGGTAAAATCGTTAAAGTCGACGCCGACCAAGCTTTCGTAGATATCGGCTACAAGTATGACGGCGTAATTCCGGTTCGCGAGCTGTCTTCCGTGCAGTTGGAAAATGCTGGCCAAGCCGTTGAAATCGGCCAGGAAGTAGAACTGCGCGTTGTGCAAATCAACGATGCGAAAGAAACGCTTGTCTTGTCCAAGCGCGCTGTAGACAGCGAGAAAGCATGGGATACGCTGCAAGCTCAAATGGACAGCAAGGAAGTTATTGAAGCAACGGTTGCTGAAGTTGTCAAAGGCGGTCTGGTCGTAGACCTGGGCGTGCGCGGTTTCGTACCGGCTTCGATGGTTGAGCGTCATTTCGTAGAAGATTTCAGCGATTACAAAGGCCGCAGCCTGCGCCTGCGCGTGAAAGAAATCGACCGCGAGAAAAACAAAGTGATTTTGTCGCAAAAAGACGTGCTTGACGAAGAGCATGAAGCGAACAAAAAACAAATCATGAACGACCTGAAAGTCGGTCAGGTGCTGGACGGTACCGTTCAACGTCTGACGCAATTCGGCGCGTTCGTGGATATCGGCGGCATCGACGGTCTGGTGCACATTTCCGAAATGGCTTGGCACCATGTTGAGAAGGCGTCCGAAGTCGTTAAAGAAGGCGATCAAGTGAAGGTGCAAGTACTGAAGCTGGACCCTGCCAACGACAAAATCAGCCTGAGCATCAAAGCAACGCAAGAAGGTCCTTGGTCCAAGGTTGACCGCGAATTCAAAGCGGGCGACATTACGACAGGTACTGTTAAACGTCTGGCGGGCTTCGGCGCGTTCGTGGAAATCGCACCTGGCGTAGAAGGCCTTGTGCACATTTCGCAAATCGCACACCGTCATATTGCCACTCCGCACGAAGTGTTGAAAGAAGGCCAAGAGGTTCAAGTGAAAATTCTTGAAATCAACACGGCTGAAAAACGCGTTTCGCTGAGCATCAAGGAAACCGAAGAGGCTCCAGCGGCTCCTGCGAAGCCGGAGAAGGAAAGACAACCTCGCGGCGATCGTGGTGATCGCGGTTCCAGCGCCAACCACCAGAAGGAAATCGCCGGCAACGAGAACGTGTCCCTGAGCAATCAAGGCATGTCGATGACGCTCGGCGAGCGCTTTGGCGACAAGCTGTCGAAATGGAAATAAGCACGCGACGCTGACAGGAAGGAGGCGGCAGAATGCGCATTTCCCGCAAGATGGAGCATGTTTATCATGCTCTGGAGCTGGGCCAATCCGGCCGGCAAGGACTAGCTGACGTTCGGCTTGCGCATAACTGTCTCCCCGAAACCTCCATGCAGCACATCGCACTTGATACGCGAATCGGCGATCTCACTTTGAGTTCGCCGATTTTCATTAATGCGATGACGGGAGGGGCGGCGGAGACCGAAAGCATCAATCGCGAGCTGGCGATTGTGGCCCGCGAGAAGGGGCTGGCGATGGCGGTCGGCTCGCAAATGGCAGCGCTCAAGAGCAGCGAGGTAGAAAGCAGCTACAAGGTCGTGCGCCGTGAGAATCCGCGCGGTGTCGTGCTGGCGAATCTCGGCAGCGAAGCGACGGTGGAGCAGGCCGAGCGGGCGGTCGAGATGATTGAAGCGAGCGCGCTGCAAATTCATCTCAACGTCATGCAGGAGCTGATCATGCCGGAGGGCGACCGTTGCTTCAGCGGCATGCTGCAGCGCATAGAAGCCATCGTCCGCAAGGTGAATGTGCCGGTGGTCGTCAAGGAGGTCGGCTTCGGTATTCTCCGCGAGCAGGCTCGGCAGCTGCGCGAGGCCGGTGTGACGATCGTCGACGTCGGCGGCGCGGGCGGCACGAATTTCGCAGCGATCGAAAATGCGCGGCGTTCCACGGCGCTAGGGTGGCTCGACGATTGGGGCCATCCGACCGCTGTTGCGCTGCTGGAGACGCTGACCGTGTTTCCGCGCGGCTCCGTCATCGCCACCGGCGGCATCACCAATGCGCTGGAAGCGATCAAAGCGCTGGTGCTGGGCGCATCGGCTGTCGGCATGGCCGGAGCGTTCCTCAAGGTGCTGCGCACGGAAGGGGTCGAAGCCCTGCACCGTTTTGCCGGAGAACTGCAAACAGGGATCACGCTACTGATGACTGCGCTGGGCGCTGAAAGCGTTGAGGCGCTGTGGAGCGTGCCGGCGGTCATTACCGGCGAAACAGCGGAATGGTGTTCGGCGCGAGGTATCGATATAACTGAATATGCAAGAAGAGCTAACCGGAGTAATTAATCGTTTTTTCGCCATACTAAGGAGCAAGCAAGCTTTCATGGACGCGCCAGCGCCTGCAGTCTGCCGATCACGGCAGGGGCGGCGCGGCGACGTTCGTGCAAGCGGCAAATCCGCAGGGTGATGAAACGATGAACTCGGGTTATTTGGCTTTTCTCCTTTTGGGCATTACGCTGATTTTGTTCGCCAGCGGCTGGAAGGAAGTGTATGTAAGAAGTATTTCGCACAAAGGCATACTTCTTTTTTTTGTCGGCTGGGCCGTCTGCTCGCGGTTTTCCGTTCCTTGGCACGGCATTCGCGTTAATTTGTCTGCAATATGGCTGACGCTGGCCGCTTTCGCGATTTTGTTGATGATGGAAGGCTTCGTGCAAAAGCTGCATCTGCTGTCGCTCGGGCTGCTACTCGGTTCATTTCATTTTCTGCTGCATCAGGTGCTGGAAATGGACCCCGTATTTGCGGTCGGCAAGGGCGGACTGGACGCGTCGCTTGTGCTCGCTGTGCTGACCTTGCTCGTGCAGCGTCAGGAGCTGGCGCAAATCGGCTGTTTGACGATTGGTTTTTTGCTTGGCGAGGGCTATGAAACGTTCATGCATCATGGCGTTGCGGTCCGGGTATACGGGGGATCCGATTTTCAGGACGAGTGGTGGGTGGCTGTATTCGCGGCCAGAACGATGACGGTTGTGCTGCAATCGCTGTATGCGGGCTGTAGCAGCTTGCTGAAGGATTGGCTTGAACGCAGAGGAGGCTGGAGAAAATAATGGATTGGGTGTTCTCGCATCGATATACGGTGGGCATCGTCGTTGGCGTGATCTTTGGCGTGCTCTCGCGGCTGAACATGCTGCGGACCGACTATCGTCAGTATCCCACGTATCCGCATGGTCGCATCATCCACATCTCGCTTGGCGTCATTGCCGCCGGTCTTGGCGCAGTCGCCGTGCCGGCGCTGCTCGACAAAAACTATACTGCCGTCACGTTTCTCGCGCTGGCTGCCCAGCAGTTTCGCGATGTGCGCAATATGGAGCGGCAAAGCTTGTCCAAAATCGACGATCTGGAGCTGGTGCCGCGTGGAGCTGCTTATATTGAAGGGATTGCGATGGTGTTTGAAGGGCGCAATTACCTCGTTATTTTTTCCGCCTTTTCGGCGGCGCTGTTTTGCATTTTGTTTGCCTGGTATTGGGGTGTGCTGGCCGGCATCGGCTCGATTCTGATCGCCAATCATTTCAAGTCCGGCAATTCGCTGGCCGCGATCGCCGATATAGCTCCGGCGCCCCTTCGTCTGGACGGGCCGGATTTGTTCGTCGGAACGATTTATATCATGAATGTCGGGTTGGAGGACAGCCGCAAGCGAATCGCCGAGCACGGCATCGGCTTTGTCGTCAAGCCGAAAAACCGCAACTGCCGGGTCACTATAGCCAATCTGGGGCAACGGCAGGCGATTTTACACGATGTATCGACGATTTTCGGCGTATACCGCGACTCGGGCGAGCCTTCGCTTATACCGATGGCCAAGCTCGACATGA
The DNA here is from genome assembly GCF_004514475.2 of Paenibacillus athensensis. Taxonomy (GTDB): domain Bacteria; phylum Bacillota; class Bacilli; order Paenibacillales; family NBRC-103111; genus Paenibacillus_AL; species Paenibacillus_AL athensensis. The sequence goes on from NZ_MYFO02000008.1 coordinate 40,656, forward strand.
ATGACGGGACGCTGGCGCTGCTGCTGCTGCCCCAGGAAAAGGACGAAGCGCGCATGCTCAAGGCGCTGGAGCGCGTGCCTGTGCTGGAAAGTGCGGTGCGCATGCCGTCGGAGGCGCTGACGAATCAGAAGAAGGGGGCGGAGTAGATGGCGCAAATTGTAGCGGTCGTGGCGGTGGAACGCGACAGCGTCGGGGGCGGAGCGCCGATTTTTATCGTCAAGGATGCCGAGGAGCGGGAAAAGCTGTCATTTTCGCTGGAAAAAATTCTCGACGCGGCCGCGCACGATTTGAAAAACGGGACGATGATTCTTGTCAAACACAGCTAGCGGCAAATGGGATTAGCCAAGCCGCGGCTTTTTTGTTATGATGTAAGTTGTGAATTTTTCCATAGCTGATTGTGGAGCATGCTGTGGGAGATTAGGAGGAGCAACCAGTGGCCAGACCAGTAATTGCGATTGTAGGCCGCCCGAATGTCGGCAAGTCGACGGTGTTTAACCGGATTGTCGGCGACAGGCTTGCAATCGTCGAAGATAAACCGGGTGTAACCCGCGACAGGCTGTACGGGGTCGGAGAATGGCTGGATCAGGAATTCAGCGTAATTGATACCGGCGGCATTGAAATCGAGGGCGAAGATGCCATTATGCGTTCCGTGCGGGCGCAGGCGGAGCTTGCGATTGAGGAAGCGGACGTGATTTTGTTTATGGTGGATGCGAAGGCGGGAATGACCCCTGCTGACGAAGAAGTGGCGCAGCTGTTGTTCCGTTCGCAGAAGCCGGTTATTGTGACCGTCAACAAGGTTGACAATATGCAGCGTCAGGACGATATTTACGAGTTTTACAGCTTGGGCTTTGGAGAACCGCTGGCGATTTCCGGCTCGCACGGCATCGGTATCGGCGATTTGCTGGAAGCGGCTTGCGCTCATTTTCCCGAGCGGAAGGACGACGAGTACGGCGAAGAGGTGATTCGCTTTGCCCTGATCGGCCGGCCGAACGTCGGCAAGTCGTCGTTGACCAATGCGATTCTCGGCGAGGAGCGGGTCATTGTCAGCAATGTCGCCGGTACGACGCGCGATGCGATCGATACGCCGTTTGAGCGCGACGGCCAGAAATACGTCATTATCGATACTGCGGGCATGCGCAAGCGCGGCAAGGTGTACGAGAATACGGAGAAGTACAGCGTTATGCGGGCGATGAAAGCGATTGAACGGGCCGATGTCGTGCTGGTCGTCATTGACGGCGAGGAAGGGATTATCGAGCAGGATAAGCACGTGGCCGGATTTGCCCACGATACCGGGAAAGCGGCTATTTTCGTCGTGAACAAATGGGATATCGTAGAGAAAGACGACAAGACGATGCACCAGTTTACGCAAAAAATCCGCGATCATTTCCTGTTCATGAGCTATGCGCCGGTTGTCTACGTATCGGCCAAAACGAAACAGAAGCTGCACAAGCTGCTGCCCGTTGTCGTGCAGGTCGCCGAGCAGCATGCGCTGCGCATTACAACCTCTGCGCTGAACGACGTCATCTCCGATGCGGTCGCTTACAACCCGCCTCCGACTGACAAGGGCAAGCGTTTGCGGATTAATTATGCGACGCAGGTGTCGGTGAAGCCGCCGAGCTTCGTTTGTTTTGTCAATGAGCCGGAGCTGATGCATTTTTCGTATGAACGGTATCTGGAAAATCGCATCCGCGCTGCGTTCGGCTTTGAAGGCACGCCGATCCGCATCTTCAGCAGGAGAAAATCATCGGACGACGAGTAGTGGGGGTTGAGGAAATTGTTGTTTTCGATTCTAGCCGTAGTGGCCGGGTATTTGCTCGGCTCGATCAGCTTTAGTTATTTGTTCGGCAAATGGCTTCGCGGCATCGATATCCGCAAGCACGGCAGCGGCAATGCCGGTGCGACGAACACGCTGCGCGTGCTGGGCAAGGGCCCGGCCGTGCTTGTGCTCGTGCTGGACGCGCTCAAGGGCGTGCTTGCCGTAGCTTTGGGCTACTGGGCCAGCCCGGAGCACGTCTGGATTCACGCGCTGGCGGGACTGGCGGCGATTATCGGCCATAACTGGCCGGTTTATTTCGGCTTTCGCGGCGGCAAAGGTATTGCCACGACTGTAGGGGTCATGGCGACGCTGGCGTTTCTGCCAACGCTGATTGCCGGTCTTTGCGCCATTGTCATCATTGCGCTGACGCGCTTCGTTTCGCTGGGCTCTCTTGTGCTTACTGCACTCTTACCGTTTTTGCTGCTCGGGATGGGCCGTCCGCTGGCGTATGTGATTTTGGCTATGTTGCTTTGTGTATTCGCTTTCGTGCGCCATCGCACGAACATCGTCAAGATGATCCAGGGCAAGGAAAACAGGCTCGGCTCGAAAAAGGCGTAAACAACGGGCGCAAGTCGCGTTGTATGCTGGCAAGGAGGGACTTGTACATTGACATTATCAGGCAAAGTGTCGGTGCTGGTAGCGGGAAGCTGGGGAACGGCGCTCGCATCGGTGCTGGCGGATAATGGAAGAGACGTGCTGCTGTGGACGCGCAATGAGCAGCAGGCTCGCGAAATTAATGAAACGCGGCGCAATCGCCGTTTTCTCGGCGATATCGAGCTGTCGGCCCGCATGACGGCGACCACGTCGCTGCAGGAGGCCGTACAGGGGGCGGAAGCCGTTGTGCTGGTCGTGCCGTCGGCGGGGATGCGCGAGGTCGCGGCGGCAATGCGGCCGCATCTGGGCAAGGACACGTTGGTGATTCACGCGACCAAAGGCTTCGAGGCCGGGTCGCTGACGCGTATGACCGACGTCATTGCCGGCGAGCTGCCGGACTACGATCCCAAACGGATCGTCGTGTTGTCCGGCCCAAGCCATGCCGAGGAGGTCATCCGCCGCTGCCCGACGACGGTCGTTGTCGCGGCGCAGGAGCTGTCTGCGGCCGAAGCGGCGCAGGATCTGTTCATGAACGGGTACTTCCGCGTCTATACGAACCCGGATGTGGCGGGCGTCGAGGTCGGCGGCGCGCTCAAGAACATCATTGCGCTTGGCGCAGGCCTAAGCGATGGACTTGGCTTCGGCGATAACGCCAAAGCGGCGCTGCTGACGCGCGGCTTGGCGGAGATCGCCCGGCTTGGCGCGGCGATGGGCGCGAACCCGCCGACGTTTGCGGGCCTGGCCGGCATCGGCGATTTGATCGTGACGTGCACGAGCCGTCACAGCCGCAATTGGCGCGCCGGCTATATGCTGGCCCAAGGCGATCCGCTTGAGCGCGTGCTGGAGCAGATGGGCATGGTCGTCGAAGGCGTCAAGACGACGAAAGCCGCGTATGAGCTGTCGCGCCGTTATGGCGTCGAGATGCCGATCACCGACGAGCTGCACAGCGTGCTGTTCGCCGGCAAGCGGCCGAAGGACGCCGTTGGGGATCTGATGGGCCGCGTCCGCACGCATGAAATCGAGGAAGTCGCCGACACCGGAGCGACAAAATGGCTGGAATAGCCGGGAGCCTACACAACAAGCAGGCCGCTTTCATAGTATACCTTAGCTGGATCAGTTCAAGGTACTAAGGAGGCGGCTTCGTTGGCTAATAAGGATTTTTCCAAAGACGTGCTGAATGTGGTCAAGAAAAAAACGGGCAAATCCGTTACCGGACAGGATATTCAAAAAATCGCCAGCGGCGTGAAGCCATCTACGCTGCAAAGCGAGACCCAGCTTCGCCAGCTGATCAAGCAGGTGTCGTCGCTGGTGAATGTCAAAGTATCGGAAGAGACCATCAATGAAATTGTTCAGGCGGTCAAAAGCAGCAAGCTGGATACCAACAATATGCAGCAGCTGATGAGCATGATGCTGGGCAAAAAATAAGCGTAAAGGGGCTTCCCCTTTATGCTTTTTTTCATGCGCTATGGTATAATAAATGGCAGTCTTTTTATTAGCCAAGCGTTAGGAGAGCAAACGATGACAAGCATGGATAAAATGTGGGCTTCGCTGATCGCGATGGGATTGATGGCGGTAGCCTCTGTTCTCATTACATATGCAAGAAGGCGCAAGAGCCCGGTGGTGCGCGGCATCTTGTCGCTGATTGCGTTTTTGCTGTTTTTACCGATCTTGCTGCTCATGCTCGTTTCCCTGACGTAAACGAAAGGAATCGGTCATACATGCTGGAATTGAAAGCGCGAGGAATGCAAAAAAACGTTGGAGCCGAAACCGGCTTGACGCTGCTGGACATGGCGATCAAGCACGACGTGGCTTGGGGCTTCTCCTGTACGCGGGGCACGTGCGCCCGCTGCCGCTGCTATGTAGCGGCCGGCAGGGAGCATCTGGCAACGCCGACGGAAGCCGAGGAGTCGCGACTAGAGCCGGAGGAGCTGGAAGCTGGCTACCGGCTGGCCTGCCAATGCGTGATTCGCGAACAGGGCGACATTTCCGTAACTCACAAGCCTTACTTCTAACATTGCATGCGGAAAGGTGTGAACCTGCGTGAGCCTGACGATTTCCTTGCAGGATGCGATTGGCACGGTCAGCCGTTTGCTGGCGCCTACGGGCGTCCGCTGGCTGATTGGCGGCAGCAGCGGCCTGATTCTGCAGCGCGTGGCGCTCGCCGGCGAGCCGCGCGATCTTGATCTGTATATAGACGGAAGCGACGTGGCGGTGGCATACGGAGCGCTGCGCGACTATGCGCTGGATGTGCCGTTTTACAGTGAAACGGACATCTACGCGTCGATTTTGAGCCATTATGAGGTCGCGGGTGTGACGGTGGAGCTGGTCGGCGCGTTCCGCGTTGCGGCCAACGGCTCGACGTATCAAGTGGAAGCGGGCTATTTGTGGTCGAAGTGGGCCGCCCAGATCACGCAGCAGCACATGTCGGACGGCGGAGCATCAACCATCAGGCTGACGCCGCTGGCACACGAGCTGCTGTTCAATTTGCTGCGCGGGCGAGCGGACCGCTATGAGCCGATCGCCGAGGCGATGCGGCGCGACCCGGCCAGCCATATGGCTGCGCTTGCCGCTTTGCTGGCCCGCGGCCGCTGGAGCGAGCAGCTGCTCGGCCAACTGGCCGATTTGGGACTGACTGCCGGCGGCGCAGCGGCGCGCTAGGGCAACGAGCGTTTATTTTGCACAAAATGAGGGATGGCGATGGCGCAAACGGAAGTGCGTTTTGCCCCGGGTAACAAAAAGGTCCAGGTTCGTCCGGGCGCCACGCTGCTGGAAGCCGGACGCAGGGCACAGGCCGGGATTCGTTCGCGCTGCGACGCGAAGGCGGCTTGCTTGATGTGCAAGCTGCTGGTCGAGGACCAAAGCGGACTGACGCCGCCGAATCAGAACGAGATTCTCAAGCTCGGGATGGAGCAGCTGGCGCAAGGCTATCGGTTGGCGTGCCAGGCGCGCGTCACGGGCCGCGTTGAAGCGCTTGTGCCCGAAGACCCGCTCAAAGCGGCCATTCGTGCGCAGCTGGCCCGGCAGCAGGACGACGACGATTTATTTTAAGACGCTACAGGAGGTTTGGCATGTGGAGGCAAATGAACCGCGGTTTGCGCGCAGGCGTGCTGGCGCTGGCGCTGCTGCTTGTGTTAAGCGGCTGTGCGTACCCGCAGGAGATGCGGCAGGAAAATAAAATCAATCCGGCGGAATTTATTACCGTCGTGCAGCAGGCGATCGATCAATATCACGAAAAGCACGACGTGCTGCCGATCAAAAACAGCGATATGAATACGCCGCTTTACGAGAAATATGTGATCGATTTCGGCAAGCTGCAGCGAGCCAATCTGCTCAGCTCCGTGCCGGCGAACGCGTTCGAAAAGGGCGGCATTTTCATGTATGTGCTTGTGAACCCCGAGACAAAGCCGGAAGTCAGGCTGATGGATTTGAGCGCCTATCAGTCCGCGGGCGATGTCGAGAAGCTTGCCGCCGATTATCAGGCCAAGCATGGCGGTCAGCTGCCACTGGGCTTCCAGGCGGCGCCCGGTTTTTATTACGTCGATTTTGAAAAGCTCGGCACGAAGGCGCCGGAGATCAAGTCGGACTACAACCGGCAGAACACGTACAGCTACCTGATTCAAGAAAAGACAGGCGTCGTCATGCTCGACTACGGTCCCGATCTGATGAAAGTGATTGAAGCGAAGGGGCTGCAAAACGCGTTGGAGCCGGGCCGGGACTTGCGCGAGCTTCTGGTTGCGGATTCCTTGTTCGTGCCGACGCGCAGCTTCGCCTATCATTGGAAGGACGGCGCGCCGGTTCCGGCAGCCGAATAATGACAGCGCCAGATCGGCGCACAACGAAAGTCCTTGGGCTTCCTGCGGGAAGCGCGGGGGCTTTTTTGCTATTTTTGCAAGCATAAGGCCCATCCATCCGGCATATATTTTTTCAGAGGCTTTATGGAAAGCGGTATGTGCAAGGAAACAGCGGCTTGGCGCGGACGGCAAAAAAAATCGCCGCTCCGATCATATTTCCGGCAGCGGCACATATATTTCTTACTAGTCCAAAGGAATGTACGAGTAGTCAATGGTACCGTCGCACAATCCGTTGACCACCAAACTGTAGGAGGGATTCTCTTGGAGAAAGTGGATATCTTTAAGGACATTGCAGAGCGTACGGGGGGCGATATTTACCTCGGCGTAGTGGGCGCGGTCCGCACGGGAAAATCGACCTTTATCAAACGTTTTGTAGAATCTGTCGTGCTCCCCAACATTCAAAGCGAAGCGGATCGGGTCCGGGCTACGGATGAACTCCCGCAGAGCGCGGCTGGGCGCACGATTATGACGACGGAGCCGAAATTCGTACCCAACACAGCGGTGCAAATTTCCGTAGCCGAGGGGCTGAACGTCAACGTCCGGCTCGTCGATTGCGTCGGCTACGCGGTAGACGGAGCAAAAGGTTATGAAGATGAAAATGGACCGCGCATGATCAATACGCCGTGGTTCGACGAGCCGATTCCGTTCCAGGAAGCAGCCGAAATCGGCACGCGCAAGGTCATTCTGGAGCACTCCACGCTGGGCGTCGTCGTCACAACGGACGGCACGATCTCGGATATTCCGCGTTCGTCCTACGTATTGGCCGAGGAGCGCGTGATCAACGAGCTGAAGGAAGTCGGCAAGCCGTTCATCGTCATCGTCAACTCGCAGAAGCCGAACAGCGAGCCGGCGCTGGAGCTGCGCAGCGAGCTGCAAAGCCGCTATGACGTGCCGGTTGTCACGATGAGCGTGGCCAGCGCCGGGGAAGAAGAAATGGTGTCTGTGCTGCGCGAGGTGCTGTACGAGTTCCCGGTTCACGAGGTGAACGTGAATCTGCCGAGCTGGGTCATGGTACTGGGCGAAAATCACTGGCTGCGCGGCCGCTTTGAGAATTCGGTGCGCGATACGGTACAAGACATTCGCCGCTTGCGCGACGTTGAACGCGTTGTCAGCCAATTTGCCGAATACGACTTTGTCGACCGGGCGGCGCTGGCCGATATGAATATGGGGCAGGGCGTAGCCGAGATCGATTTGTATGCGCCGGATGAGCTGTATGACCGCATTCTCATGGAGGTCGTGGGCGTGGAAATCCGCGGCAAGGATCATCTGCTGCAGCTGATGCAGGAGTTTACGCACGCCAAACGCGAATACGACCAATTCGCCGAAGCGCTGGAAATGGTCAAAACGACCGGCTACGGCATTGCGCCGCCTACGCTGGCCGAAATGGCGCTTGACGAGCCTGAGCTGATTCGTCAGGGGCCGCGCTTCGGTGTCCGGTTGAAGGCGACAGCGCCATCCATCCATATGATTCGCGTCGATGTGGAATCCGAGTTCTCGCCGATCATCGGCACGGAGAAGCAAAGCGAAGAGCTGATGCGCTATCTGATGCAAGACTTCGAAGACAATCCGCTGAAAATTTGGGAATCGGATATCTTCGGACGCTCGCTGCATTCCATTGTTCGCGAAGGCATTCAGGGCAAGCTGGCGATGATGCCGGACAATGCTCGCTACAAGCTGCAGGAAACGCTGGGCCGAATTATTAACGAGGGCTCCGGCGGACTGATTGCGATCATCCTGTAAAGAATAGGACAAAGGACACTCTTTGGAGTGTTTTTTGTCGTTTCCTAGCAAAAGTTAGACCCAAAAACGTAAACTGGACTTGAAATTGACCGAAGGGTGTATTACTATAAGTTTGTTCGTCAGTCGGGAAGCCGATTTTTTCCAATGAAATCAAGGGATTTCTTGAGCCTTCATGTATATTTTCCGACGAAACGGTGAAAACAGAAAGTAACGCGATTAAGTTTTTTGGGGGGAGGTGAATGGCATGAATAAATCTGAATTGATTAACAAGGTTGCTGAAACCTCCGAGCTGTCCAAGAAAGATGCGACGAAAGCGGTTGACGCTGTATTTGACGCTATTTCCGAAGCTCTGCAAAGCGGTGACAAAGTTCAACTGGTCGGATTCGGAAATTTTGAAGTTCGTGAACGTTCCGCTCGTAAGGGACGTAACCCGCAATCCGGAGAGGAAATTGAAATTCCGGCAAGCAAAATCCCGGCTTTCAAGCCAGGCAAAGCGCTGAGAGACGGAATTCAATAAGGTCAGTTTTACATACGATCGTACATTTATACATGAGCGACAAGCCGCTTCCGCGATTACGCGGGGGCGGCTTTTTCAACCCTTTGCAGAATATTGCCAGATCAGGCAGTCTCATGCTATAATACGAAAGCACCGCGGGTCAAACGAGGGAATACCGTTTGTTTTGCGGTCAGAGAAGCAACGGGGTATGGCGCAGCCTGGTAGCGCGCATCCTTGGGGTGGATGAGGCCGTGGGTTCGAATCCCGCTACTCCGATAAAGCGACATGCAGCCTTTCGTCAGATGCCGGACATCTGATCGGGAGGCTTTTTTATGACGCTGGCGGCAGGGTTGCGACAGCAGCAACCTTGACGAACGGGCTTTTTTTGCGCAATATGGAACAAGAGGCCTTGGGAGGCCGACTTGAGAACGGGAGGTTGGAGCATGGACAATCAAACAAGCAGCTCGGGCAACGATTATTTTGTCATCAAGGCCAAGGACAACGGAGTTCACGTGATCGGCTTGACGCGCGGTCAGGATACGCGATTTCACCATACCGAAAAGCTGGACAAGGGCGAGGTGATGATTGCGCAGTTTACCGAGCATACGTCGGCCGTAAAAGTTCGGGGGAAAGCGATCATCATGACGAAGTTCGGCACGATCGACACCGAGGAATAATTTGCGGATGCAGGCATAGCCTGCTTTTTTTCTTTGTACAATGGTGTATAGGCTTATCCAGCGCGATCGCGTAACGGGGGGTGCCATGTACAAATGAAATGGGCTGTACGAATAGGGATTGTAGCCGCGGTATCGGCTGCAATGGCCGTAGGGCTGTCGCTGCTGCCGCAATTGGAGCAAAGCGGAGGCCAGGGGACGGTCGAATCATGGTCGGGCAAGCGGGCCGCGCAAATGACGGAGCGCAATATGGTCGACCTGCTGGTGCAGGTGCCGCTGCAGCTGCGCATCCGCAAGGTGGAGCTGAATCATTCGATCGTTTCGATTGATCTGAGTCTGCCGAAAAACGCCGAGCCGGAAGCGGTATACCGCGATTTGTACCGGCTGACGCAAACGATGACGACGCGCACGACGAACATCAATCAGGTGCTGGTGCGCGTGCTGGACTATACGGGCGCGACCGATACGGCATCGGGCCAGCTGGTTCTGGCGCTGGAAGCGGGACGCGGCGAAGCCAAGGATATGGAGCCGGATGCCGGAGCGCTGAGTCAAACGGAGATGGAAGCGCAGCTGCAAAATCGGTTTCACATAACGTACACAATGAAGTGGAGACAAAGATATCCGTTATAATTAATTATGACTCGGGGAACTGGTTATGCTATAATTACTTGGATGAACATGCACGAATGCAATTCGGCATTACGGTTACGGAGGCTTTTGTATGAACCCTTATCGAATCCCAGAGATCGCCAAGCAATATACGGAATACGACATGATTCAAGCCCATACGGACCTGCCGGGCTTTCCCGAGTTCCGCACGCGGCTGTTGTTTGCTTTTCTCGGCAGAAACGACGCCGCCGGAACCGGGGAGCTGTACGCGCTGGCCACCTCGCTGGTTCAGCTTGGTCTCGATACGCATGAGCTGGTCGATGTCAACAACGACAGCAAAGAGAAGAAATCGGCGCGTTCGCGGCAGCTCAAGGTGTTGGCCGGTGACTACTTCAGCTCGCGATTTTATCATCTGCTGGCCCAAGCCGGACAAATCGAGATGGTCAAAAAGCTTTCGTCGGCGATTTGCGAGGTCAACCGTTTAAAGATGAATTTGTATACGCTGATGAAGCAGCTCAAAGTATCCGCGGAGGAGTACGTGCAGCATTCCGTCGATATCCGAACGCAGCTGTTTTTGTTTTTTTCGGAGCTGATGGAAGACGTGCATCGTCAGATGTGGCCGGAGCTGCTGACCGGCTTTGCCCGCTGCGAGGTGTTGTTCGAGGAGATTTTCCGCGCCGAATCGACGGCCGACTTTCGAGGGAGCTGGGGTTTCTGGCACATTATGCAAACAGGCTCGAAGGAAGAGCGCAAGCAGCTGAGCGCAGCCGAGCCGGACAGCGTGAAAATCCGTTCCTTGCTGCACAAGTACAACGTCAGCTCGCAGCTTTATCAAATGCTCGACCATCAAGTCAAGCAGCTTTTCGCCAAGGTGCAGCAGCTCGATTCCGATAAATTGATAAGTGAACTGTTTCACATTGGCGAGCCGTTCCTTCGTTATTTGTCCAAGCCTAAAGCGCTTGAGGAAATTTGAGGTGAATCGACCCGATGCAGACCAAATCCAAAGAACAATTTGTCCATGCCGTTTTTGAAAGCATTGCCCCGAAATACGATTTGATGAATGATATTTTGAGCTTTCGGCGACATAAAGCGTGGCGGAAGTTCACGATGCGCAAAATGAACGTGTTGCCCGGTCAAACCGCGCTTGATCTGTGCTGCGGCACGTGCGACTGGACGATTGCGCTGGCGCAGGCGAGCGGGACAGGCCCGGTCGTCGGTCTGGATTTCAGCCAGAATATGCTCGACTATGGCGCGGTCAAGATCAAGGAGCTGGGGTTGGATCAGCAGATCGAGCTCATGCGCGGCAACGCGATGAGCCTGCCGTTCGAAGACAACAGCTTCGATTACGTTACAATCGGCTTTGCGCTGCGCAACGTGCCGGATTTGAAGCAGGTGATCCGCGAAATGGAGCGGGTCGTCAAGCCGGGCGGCCTTGTCGTATCGCTGGAGCTGTCCAAGCCAACATGGCAGCCGTTCAAGTCGCTGTATTATTTTTATTTCCAAAAAGTGCTACCGCTGCTCGGCAAGCTGATTGCCAAGCGCTACGAGCAGTACAAATGGCTGCCGGAGTCGCTGATTCACTTCCCTGACCATAAGCAGTTGGCCGCGATCTTTGCCGAAACGGGCCTTACTGAAGTCGAAGCTTATCCGCTTTTCGGGGGCGTTGCTGCACTGCACATCGGCACCAAGGGGAAAACTAAACCGGGAGTGTAGACGTACATGCTGACGAAAATCAAAATTTTTCTGGAAATGATCAAGTTTGAGCATTCCATCTTTGCTTTGCCGTTTGCGTTTATGGGCGCGATTCTCGGCGCGGTCGTGACGACCGGAGACTTGCCGACTTGGGCTCAGATCGGCTGGATTACGCTGGCGATGATCGGCGCGAGAACGGCCGGCATGTCGCTCAATCGCGTGATTGACAAAGCCATCGACGCCAAAAACGCGCGTACCGCGCAGCGGGCGATTCCCGCAGGGCTGCTATCGGCCCGTCAAGTGCTCATTTATGTCATTCTTTCTTTTGCTTTGCTGTTCTGGGCTACTTATCATTTAAGCGCATTGTCCATGAAGCTGCTGCCGATTGCAGTCTTTTTTCTTGTTTTTTATTCTTATACCAAGCGCTTTACATGGCTTTGCCACTTTTTTCTCGGCATCACGCTGGGCCTTGCGCCGCTGGGCGGCTGGGTTGCGGTAACGGGCGAGGTGTCGCCGGCCGCGTTTATTTTCTTTCTCACGATTGTGTGCTGGAGTGCGGGTTTTGATTTGATTTACGCTTGCCAGGACGCCGAGTTTGACCGGCAGGAAGGACTTTACTCGCTGCCGAGCCGCTTTGGTATCGCAGCCGCGTTGAACACAGCGCGTACGCTGCATGTGCTGACTGCTGTCGGCCTGGTGACACTGTTTTTCCTGACCCATTTGAGCTGGTGGTATTTGGCCGGTCTCGTCATTGCTTACGCGATCCTGTTTTATGAGCACAGGCTTGTCTCACCCAAGGATTTGTCCAAGCTGAACGTAGCTTTTTTTACAATGAACGGCGTTTTGAGCGTGGTGGTGTTTGTGTTTACGCTGCTTGACGTCTTTATGGCGCACCACTCATGAGTGCGAATTGGGTCATCGGCATTACGGGAGCAAGCGGAGCGATCTATGGGGTGAGGCTCTGTCAGGTGCTGCTCGATCACGGCTACACGCTGCATGTGCTGATTACAGAAGCCGGCTGGCGCGTGCTGCACGACGAACTGGACTGGAATGCCGCCAAGCGCAAGGAGATGCTGGAGACGCATTTCGGCGGTCGGCCCGGCGCTTATGTGTATCATCCGATTGCCGATATCGGCGCATCGGTGGCGAGCGGCTCGTTTCGCACCAAGGGCATGGTCGTCGTGCCGTGCTCGATGGGTACCTTGTCGGGCATCGCCCACGGTGCTTCGGATAATTTGCTCAAGCGCACAGCCGACGTCATGCTCAAGGAAGGGCGTCCGCTCATTATCGTGCCGCGGGAAACACCGCTTCATGCGATTCATTTGGAAAATATGCTGACGCTTGCGCGCCTTGGCGTGCGCATCCTCCCGGCGATGCCGGCTTTCTACAACCGACCGGCGACGCTCGCCGAGATGGTCGATTTTCTGGTGGGGAAGGTGCTGGACAGCATGCACATCGAGCTTGACCTTCCCTTGTACCGAAGATGGGGAGAACAAGATGAACAACCAGGAAGCTAAACTGCGTATAGGCCGGATCGATTTTACGAATGTGTGGCCCATTTATTATTATTTTCCCGAGCTCGTCGCCAGCAGCAAGGTCGCTATCGTCAAAATGGTGCCGACAGGGCTCAACCGCGCGATGGCGGCTGGCGAGATCGATATGGGGCCGATTTCGTCGTTTGCTTACGGTGAATGCTTTGAGGATTACGTGTTGTACCCCGACTTGTCGGTAAGCGCGTACGGCGAAGTCAATTCGATCCTGCTGTTCCACGAAAAACCGCTGCGCGAAATCGCCAGCGGCTCGATCGCGCTGCCCACAACGTCGGCAACCTCGGTCAATCTACTGAAAATCATTTTGGAAAAATTCCACGGCGGTCAGCCGACCTACAGCTACGCGGCTCCGGTCCTGGAGACGATGATGGAAGGTCACGACGCTGCGCTTTTGATCGGCGACGATGCGATTCGCGAAAGCTGGCGCAACCGCAAGTATATGATCACCGATCTTGGGCAAGAATGGGCCAAATGGACAGGCCAGTGGATGTCCTTTGCCGTATGGGCTTTGCGCCGCGACGCCGCCAAGCGCCATCCCGAGCTTGTGCAGGAAGCGTTCCGCGCGTTCGTGCAAAGCAAGGCCAAGGCTCATGACGATCCAAGCGCGATGATCCACGAGGCTTGCCGCACGATTGGCGGCGAAAAAACGTACTGGCGACATTATTTTCATACATTATGCTACGATTTTGGCCGTGAGCAGTGGCAAGGCTTACAGTTGTATTACCGCTATTGCCATGAGCTCGGCTTCCTGCCGAAGCCGGCGGCCATTGAGATCTGGTCCGAGAATACAATAGCACGGGTGACGGAATGAAGAACCTACTGGAGATTTATGCGAGGAAAAAAAGAGATATCGCCGCGATCGAACGGGTGCTGGAGGAAAGCGTCTACTCCGACCATTCCCTGCTGCGCGAAGCGTCGGTGCATTTGCTGAAGGCAGGCGGGAAGCGGATTCGCCCTGTCTTTGTTTTGCTTTCCGGCGAATTCGGCACCTACCGGCTCGATACGATGCAAAACGTTGCCGTTCCGCTGGAGCTGATTCACATGGCGACGCTGGTACACGACGATGTGATCGACGACGCCGACACGCGGCGCGGCCAGCTGACGGTGCGGGCGAAGTGGGATAACCGGATTGCGATGTATACGGGCGATTATATTTTTGCCAAAGCGCTTGGCGTGGTGACGCGGATTCCGAATCCGGCGGTGCATCAAATCATGTCCAAGGCGATTGTCGAGATGTGCATCGGCGAAATGGAGCAAATCCGCTTCTTTTTTGAAACGGAGCAAACGATCCGCGATTATTTGCTGCGCATCAAGCGCAAGACCGCGCTGCTGATCGCGATTTCCTGCCAGCTTGGGGCGATGGCTTCTGGAGCGCCGGACCGGGTTAGCAATCGGCTGTACGCGTTTGGCTATAATGTCGGTATGGCGTTCCAGATTCGCGACGACATTCTCGACCTGACGGGTACCGAGAAGCAGATCGGCAAGCCGCCGGGCAGCGACATCAAGCAAGGCAACATCACGCTGCCGGTGCTGCTGGCGCTGCGTCAGCCGGAGCTGAAGGACAAGCTGCTCGCGGAATTGGCCCGCATTCATGAACTGGACGGCCAGACGGACGTCAGCCGTTTCCTGGGTTATATTCGCGGCAGCGATGCGATTCGCCAAGCGGACGCGCTTTCGCAGGCTTATATCGACAAAGCGATTGCTGCGCTGGAGACATTGCCCGACATGCAGGCCAAAAAGGATCTGGTCGAGGTTGCGCATTTTATCGGCAATCGTTCGTATTGATCTTGAGGCCCAATCGATTTGTGAAATGATTCCAACAAGTGTAAACTAGGGGGGAATCGGATTACACTACAGAGAGATGGAGGCATTCCTGCATGGAGAAAACATTTTTGATGGTGAAGCCGGACGGCGTACAACGCGGGCTTGTAGGCGAGATTGTAAAGCGGTTCGAGCAAAAAGGGTTCCAGCTGATTGGCGCCAAGCTGCTTGCCGTCAGCCAGGAGCAGGCCGAGTTCCATTACGCAGAGCATAAGGGCAAACCGTTTTATGATGCGCTGCTCAGCTTTATTACTTCGGGTCCGGTGTTTGCGATGGTTTGGCAGGGCGATCAGGTGATTGCGCTCTCGCGGGCCATGATCGGCAAAACCAATTCACTGGAGGCCCTTGCCGGCACCATTCGCGGCGATTACGCAGTACATACGAATTTCAACCTGATTCACGGCTCCGATTCCCCGGAAAGCGCCGAACGCGAAATCGGCAACTATTTCCGTCCGGAAGAGCTGGTCGCATACAGCAAAGCGATCCAACCGTGGATTTAACCCACATACACCAGCAACGATCTGCCTGCCGGAGCTTCCGGGGCAGATTTTTTTATTTGGAAGGAAGGCGGGCGGCGCGGAGGCAAAAAGCAGTTGTCTTCAAAGGCGGCGAGAAAGACACGAGGATAAGCGAGGGGAGCAGCGAGCAGGTTGCAGCTGTGGACAGGAGCAGTGGCGCAGCGGTTGCAACAGGTATATAGCTGCCAGTGAGATTGGGCAGAGGGCAGGATGGCGCCGGTGTGGATACAAGTGTGTGGGCTCTAAAAAGTGAGGTTCAGGTTGCGGGATTGGGTAGGGCGGAGTCGGTCCCAGTACGTGGAGGAAGCGAGGCTTAGCGGCTTTACTAAGTCAGAAGCGCGTTGAGGAATCATGTTAACGCAAAAGCGTGTGTTAGCTGGAAAAGGTTTTGCTGCGAGCTTTTTTCGATCGTTGTGCCTGTATTTGGAAAAGGGCGGAAAGGACAGGCCAGTGCCCCGTGCGTACTTGCGTCTGCAGGCTGGTCAGACTCGTGGCGGGTGCGGCTCCCCGACCAAGGTCGTGGCTGCAACTGGTCCAGGGCCGCTTTCCGCAAACGGCAGGGCTTGGTAGCATAGAAGCAGATCCAGGTGGAAGACCATCCTCGTGGAAAAAATCTTGACGGAAAAACGGAGGCGGCCCCATGATCCACGGTCCAATCGGCTTCTCGCTGTTGCTTCATTTATGTATAGTCGCCACAGGCGCTGTCGTGGGCTGGCACGCCGTGCGTCTGCCGCATCGCCGCACGTGGAGCCGACGCCGCCGCGCAGCCCGTGCGCTGGGCGGCTGGCTACGGCTGGGCGGCTTGCTGCTCGCCGCCGACGCCGCCCGGCTCGGCTGGCTGTGGAGCCACGCCGCCGAGCCCTTCGGGAAAGCGGCCGGAGCCGCCGCTTTCCCGCTGCTGCTGGCACCAGCCGCTGCCGTGCTGGTGTGGGCTTGGCCGCGCGTGCGTCTGCTCGCGGCGCTGCCCTATGACGAACCGCTACGCGCGGTTCGTGGCGATTACGCGGCGTTTGCTTCGCAGCCGCGTTTGGCCGCGCCGCTTTGCGCAGCGGCGGCGATGGCGCTGCTGCAAGGCGCAGCGCCGATCCTTGCGCCCCGCTTCGCCTCCGGCGGGGCGCTGGTTTACGCGGCGGCGGCCTGTGGCCTCGCCGCCGCGGGGCTGGCGCTGGGCGCACGGCGTCGCCCAGCCTCCGTCGCGGCGCGTGCGTCCGAGCGCGCCGGGAGCCGCGCGGCCGGCTCTGCCGGCGGCCGCCAGCGGCTGCGGCAGCTACGCTGGCGGCTGGGCCGCGCCAGCCGGCCGCTGTAGCCTGCGCCGCATCGGCCCCAGCGTTGTACTGCGCGCGCGACGCTCCATGCCCCACGCTCCTGCGCGCGTCCACTCACGAGGATCGTTCTTCCGTCCGTCCCCGACGGCGAGTCGTCCGGCATCCCTGTTCCCGCGGCCCCCCCCACAACCCGCCACCTTTAAGCTTCCTTGCCTGCCTGAATCTGCTACTCTTGCCCACGGCATCGCCCCTGAACTCTCTCGCGTACCTTGCATCCCGGCGCTATACCACCCGTGCATGTCCGTCCATGCTTGTTCGCCCCAGCAGTCCGCCCGTGCATGCCCGCCCGCGCAGTCCCGCCGAGCAGTCCGCCCGCGTTTCCGCCTGAGCTTCCGCCCGAGCAGTCCCGCCGAGTAGTCCGCCCGCGCTTCCGCCGCGCTTCCGCCGCGCTTCCGCCGCGCTTCCGCCCGCGCTTCCGCCCGTGCATGTCCGCCCGCGCAGTCCCGCCGAGCAGTCCGCCCGCGCTTCCGCCTGCGCTTCGCCCGAGCAGTCCCGCCCGCATCAGCCGGCTTTGCAAATTTCCGCCGCTGCCGGCAGGAATTTGCGACCTGCGTACAGAATGCTTACATCCAGTACGAATGCCGAGGTGGGGAACAGCATGGAAGATCAGGATTTTTTGCTTTTTATCAAAAAAGTGAAGGACTACACGTCCATTGATTTGGCACAGTACAAGGAAGCTCAAATGAAGCGCCGGTTGACGACGCTGCGGATGAAGCGGGGCTTTAACACGTTTGCTGCTTTTTTTGACGGCATGATGAAGGACAAGACGTTATTTTACGAATTCCTCGACCGGATGACGATCAACGTCTCGGAGTTCTGGCGCAACCCGAACCGCTGGGAGCTGGTCGAGCAGCGGTTTGTGCCCGAGATGCTGCGCAAAAACCGTCGGCTCAAGGTATGGAGCGCGGCATGCTCGACGGGCGAGGAGCCGTATACGCTGGCGATGATTTTGGCCGAGCAGGGCGCGCTGGCCGACGCGCATTTGCAAGCGACCGACATCGACGACGGAGCGCTGGAGAAGGCGCGCAAGGGCGTGTATCTCGACCGCTCGCTGCGCGACGTGCCGGACAAATACGTCAAAAAATATTTCAAGCAGGATCAGCTGGTGTTCAACATCAGCGACGAGTTGAAGCGTCACGTCAAGTTCCAGAAGCAGAACCTGCTCGTCGACGCCTTTGATACCGGCTTCGATCTGATCGTCTGCCGCAACGTGATTATTTATTTTACCGAAGAGGCCAAGCATTTGCTGTATCAAAAGTTTTCGCGCGCCCTCAAGCCGGGCGGTCTCTTGTTTGTCGGCTCGACCGAGCAGATTTTTTCACCGGGCCAATACGATTTTGAACCGGCGGACACATTTTTTTACCGTAAAAAAGGCTGATACGTATATCCGCTTCCATATATTCCTATACTAGAGCTATTAGCTCCTAGGAGGGTATACAATGGACAAACGGAAGGTCATTACCGCTTATCGCAGGGGAACGATTACGATTCAGGAATGCGCGCAAATTTTGGGCATCGATTCACTGCAGATTATGGGCATGATGAACGATCCGCAAATGGCCGAGCTTCCGCGGATGATCCAGAAACAACCGATGCACGGCTGATTGCAGCCGCGCGCGGATGGGGTATACGAGACACGCTTTCGCTGACCGAGATCAGGTTCGGCGCTGGAGGCGTGTTTTTGCGTTTGTGCGGTTGCCAAACCGCAGGAGCTATACTATAATGACAAAAGGTACTTGCGCGTCAAAGCGCTAAAGCGTCCGGCAAGCGCGTCAGGTGTGAGACAGGAGAAGGGGGTAACGGATAGTGAGATATTTAACGGCAGGAGAAACGCACGGCCCGCAGCTCACCGCGATTATTGAAGGGTTACCAAGCAACGTAACCTTGAATTTTGAAGAATTGAACTTTCAATTACATAGACGTCAAAAAGGCTACGGCCGCGGTCGTCGGATGCAGATTGAGAAGGATACCGCTACGATCGCCGGTGGCGTGCGCCACGGCAAAACCACAGGAGCGCCGGTAGCGCTGGTTGTCGTCAACAACGATTGGAAGCATTGGACGACGGTCATGGGCATCGAGCCGGTCGAAGAGGACAACGAAGGCAAACGCCGCGTAAACCGTCCGCGTCCGGGCCATGCCGATTTGAACGGCGGCTTGAAATACAATCAGAAGGATTTGCGCAACATTCTGGAGCGCTCCAGCGCCCGCGAGACGACGATGCGTGTGGCTTGCGGCGCCGTAGCCCGTCAATTGCTGGCTGAATTCGGCATCAAGGTGGCCGGTCAAGTCATCCGCATCGGCGAGGTGGAAGCGCAGCGCCAGGAGCTGCCGATTGACGAGCTGATTCGCATTACGGAGGAATCTCCGGTACGCGTGGTGGACAAGGATGCGGAAGCGAAGATGATCGCAGCCATCGACGCGGCCAAGGAAGACGGCGATACGCTCGGCGGAATCGTCGAAGTGATCATTGAAGGCGTGCCGGTCGGTCTTGGCAGCCATGTGCAGTGGGATCGCAAGCTGGACGGACGGATTGCGCAGGCCGTGCTGTCGATTCAGGCGTTCAAGGGCGTTGAATTTGGCATCGGCTTTGAAGCAGCACAGCGCCGCGGCTCCAACGTGCACGATGAAATCCGCTACACGCCGGAGGGCGGCTTCCGCCGGGCGACCAACCGCGCAGGCGGCTTTGAAGGCGGGATGACGACAGGCGAGCCGATCGTCGTACGCGGCGTGATGAAGCCGATTTCGACGCTGTACAAGCCGCTGCAAAGCGTGGACATCGATACGAAGGAAGTGTTCACGGCGCAGGTCGAGCGTTCCGATACGTGTGCGGTTCCAGCCGCGGGCGTGATCATGGAGAACGTCATCGCTTGGGAAGTGGCCAATGCGTTCATGGAGAAATTCGGCGGCGACTCGCTGGAGGAAATCCGCGCGAATTTGAACAGCTATCTCGCTCAAGTGGAGAGCTACTAATATGAGAGAATTGACTGTCGAGCTCGGCGAAAGATCATATCCGATTTATATCGGCAGCGGTGTGCTGAAGGACATCGCCGCTTATTTCGACAAACACGGCATCAGCCGCAAATCGCCGCTGCTCGTCGTGTCCGACGAATCGGTGGCCGGCCTGCACCTGCCTGGCGTCATGGCGTCCTTGCAGGAGGGCGGCTTTGCCGCGTCGTCGTTCATCGTGCCGTCAGGGGAGAAAAGCAAGTCGCTGTCCAAGCTGGAGGAGATTGTCACTGCGGCGCTGGAAGCCGGTTTGGACCGCAAATCGGCGATTGTGGCGCTGGGCGGCGGCGTGGTCGGCGATTTGGCCGGGTTTGCGGCAGCCAGCTTTATGCGCGGCGTTCGTTTTGTGCAGATTCCGACGACGATTCTGGCTCATGACAGCAGCGTCGGCGGCAAGGTTGCAGTCAACCACCCGCTGGCCAAAAACATCATCGGCGCGTTCCATCAGCCCGAGCTGGTGCTGTATGACATCGACACGCTGCAGACGCTGCCGGAGCGCGAGGTGCGCGCCGGACTGTCCGAAGTCGTCAAGCACGGCTTGATCTGGGACGCTTCCTTTGTCCAGTGGTGCGACGACAATGCCGCCAGGCTGCTTGCCCTCGATCCCGAAGCGCTTGAATACGCGCTGTATCAGGGCTGCCGCGTCAAGGCGCATGTGGTGTCGCAGGACGAGCGGGAGAATGACCTGCGGGCCATTCTGAACCTGGGCCATACGCTCGGTCATGCGCTGGAGGCAGTAGCCGGCTACAATGAGCTGCTTCACGGCGAAGCGATTTCCATCGGTATGGTCGGCGCGGCCAAGCTGGCTGAGCAGTTCGGTTACTCGCCGGAGATCCACACTGTTACGCTTGGCCTGTTCCGCAAATTTGGCCTGCCGGTGACGATTCCTGCGCATATGGACACCGAACAGATTATCCGTGCGATGATGCACGACAAGAAATTCAAAGAAGGCGCAATTGTCTACGTAGTGCCGACGGAAATCGGCAAGGTGGAAATCCGCAAGGACGTCACCGCCGATCAGGTCCGGCAAATCGTAGCGTTTTTAAAAGGGGAGGGCTAACCGATGTTTGTTCGGGGAATTCGCGGTGCGACGACAGTCGAGCATAACGAGGAACAAGAAATTTTAAACGCCACCACAGAGCTGCTGACGGCGATTGTAGATGCCAATGATTTTAGACCGGATGAGATTTGCTCGGTGTTTGTAACCGTGACGCAGGATATTACGGCGACGTTCCCGGCACGCGCGATTCGCCAAATGGGCGGCTGGGAGCTTGTACCGCTGATGTGTTCGCTGGAAATCCCGGTAGTAAGCAGCCTGCCGCGCTGTATCCGGCTTATGGTGCAGGTCAATACGACCAAGGGCCAGGCGGAGATGAACCACGTTTATTTGAAGGCGGCGCAAGCGCTGCGTCCGGATATTGTGAAATTGACAAACCCGTAAGGGCAGAGTATAGTAAGATTAGGTTTTGAGTAGAGCAGAGTGCAACACAGTAGAGATGAGTAGAGTTGAGCAGAGGAAGAAAGCTTGGTCACAGCAAAGCGGACTGTTTCGTGATGATGAAGCGGTCGACAGCGAGCTGTCATTGGACTTGTTTTTTCCTATTCGGTATTGCTTTTACTTTACAGACCCACCTCTACTTAGGTAGAGGTTTTTTTGTTGCCAACCTGCTGAGAGGAGACGTGAAAAAACATGTATACACCCGAACTTCAAGAAGTGATCCGGCTGGCCAAGACGTTCAACCTGATCCCGATCGCACGTCACTTGCTGGCGGACACGGAAACGCCGATTCGCGTATTTCAACATCTGTACCAAGAGCCCCGGGCTTTTCTGTTAGAAAGCGTGGAGGGAGGCGTCAAATGGGCGAGGTATTCGTTCCTCGGCTGCGATCCCTTCCTGATGATTCGGGCGAAAAACGGCAAAACCGAAATCGAGACGGCCGCCGGCACCCAGGTGTCGGAGGAGAAGCCGATTGAGGTGCTCAAGGCGTATCTGCGCTCGTATTCGAGCCCGCAGCTGGAGGATTTGCCGCGTTTTACCGGCGGTGCGGTCGGCTTTTTCGGCTACGATCTGCTCCAGTATTATGAAAAGCTGCCGGCGCACCGCGTCGACGATTTGCAAATGGACGACATCCGCTTTATGTTCTGCGACCAGATCATTGCGTTTGACCATTTCAAGCAGCAAATCAAGGTCATGGCCAACGTCCACATTCCGGCCTTTGCCACGGATGAAGATATCGTCAAGGCGTATCAGGAAACATGCGCCAAAATCGATGCGACCATCGATAAAATCAAACGCCCGCTCAGCCATGACACGATGACGCACAATCCGATTGTTGCCGAGCCGGAGCTTGGTGAGATTCAGTCGAACATCACGAAGGAAAAATTCATCGACAACGTCAATCAGGCGAAGGAATATATTCGCGCCGGCGATATTTTTCAGGTCGTCTTGTCCCAGCGCTTTGAAATCGCCACCGAGGTTTCTCCGCTCCAGGTGTATCGCGTGCTGCGCACGATGAATCCGTCTCCGTATATGTATGTGCTGAAAATGGACGAAGAAGTGATCGTCGGCACATCGCCGGAGCTGCTCGTCCGCGTGGAAGAGGAGAAGGTGGAAACCCGGCCGATTGCCGGCACCCGCCCCCGCGGCCGCACGATGGAAGAAGACCTCGCTTACGAGAAGGAATTGCTTGCTGATGAAAAAGAGCGTGCCGAGCATTTGATGCTCGTCGATCTGGGCCGCAACGATATCGGACGCGTGTCGGAGTTCGGCACGGTCAAATGCGATACGTTCATGGACATCGAGCGTTATTCGCACGTCATGCACATCGTCTCCAATGTTTCGGGCAAAATTGCCAAGGACAAGGATTTCTTCGACGCCTTCCTGTCGTGCCTGCCTGCGGGTACCGTTTCAGGCGCGCCTAAGCTGCGGGCGATGGAAATTATTTCCGAGCTGGAGCAGGAAGCGCGCGGCGCTTATGCCGGAGCGATCGGCTACCTCGGCTTCTCGGGCAATCTGGATACGTGCATTACGATCCGCACGATTATTTTCAAGCACGGCAAAGCGTATGTTCAGGCGGGAGCAGGCATCGTCTGGGATTCCGTTCCGGAGATGGAGTATCAGGAAACCGTCAACAAAGCCAAGGCGCTGCTGAAAGCCATCCGCTTGGCCGAGGCGATGTTCAGCCCGGCGCCTAAGCGGGTCAGCGATATCAATAAAGATTATTATGTGAATTCCTGATCCGGGGAAGCGAAAGGGGTAACGGGCGATGAGTGGAACTTTGACGATACAAACGGCGATTGCCAGATTGCTGGGCGGCACGGCTTTAAGCCGCGAGGAAGCGCGCGACGTGATGTCGGTGATTATGGAGGGCGAAGCGACGCCGGCGCAAATCGGCAGCCTGCTGACAGCGCTGCGGATCAAGGGCGAGACGCTGGAGGAAGTGACCGGCTTTGCGCAGACGATGCGCCACAAGGCGGTGCATGTGCAGACGCCGCAAACGAATCTGCTCGACACGTGCGGTACGGGCGGAGACGGTGCAGAGACGTTTAATATTTCGACGGCGGCGGCCATCGTGGCCGCGGCGGGCGGCATTCGCGTCGCCAAGCACGGCAACCGGGCGATGTCGAGCAAAAGCGGCAGCGCCGACGTGCTGGAGGAGCTGGGCGTCAGCATCGGTCTGAATGCCGAGCAAGCGGCGGTTTGTCTGGAGAAGGTCGGCATCTGCTTTATGTTTGCGCAGGCGTACCATCAGTCGATGAAGCATGTCGCCGGGCCGCGCCGTGAACTGGGCTTCCGCACCGTGTTCAACCTGCTTGGACCATTGACGAATCCCGCCGGAGCGGACCGCCAGGTGCTTGGTGTGTTTGATATCAACAAAACGGAGCTGATCGCGCAGGTGCTCGGCGAGCTGGGGCTCAAGCGGGCGCTTGTTGTGGCCAGCGAAGACGGTTTGGACGAAATCAGCATTTCCGCGCCGACGAAAATCTCGGAGCTCAAGGACGGCGTAATTAACACCTATATGCTGACGCCTGACGAGCTGGGCCTGCGGGCGCATTCGATCAGGGATGTGGCCGGCGGCGACGCCAAGGTGAATGCGGGAATTATCCGCAGCATTTTGGCTGGCGACAAAGGCGCGAATCGCGACATCGTACTGGCGAACGCCGGAGCGTGCTTCTATGTAACGGGACATTCGTCGACGCTGCAGGAAGGCATCAAGCGGGCTTCGGACGCGATTGACAGCGGTAAAGCGGCGCAAAAACTGGATCAATTAGTTCAATTTACAGGAGAAATCAGCCATGTTTCTTGATAAAATCGTAGCTACGAAGCTCGCCGAGGTTGCGGCGATGAAAGATAGCTTTTCCATCGGCGATGCCGAGCGGCGCATTGCCGACATGGCCGCTTGCCGCGGCTTTGAGCGCGCGCTGACCGCCGGCAAACGCCGCGAGCTCGGCCTGATTGCCGAGGTGAAGAAGGCGTCGCCGTCCAAGGGGCTGATCCGCGCCGATTTCGAGCCGGTGGCGCTGGCGCAGGAATACGAGCGCGCAGGCGCGGATTGCATTTCCGTACTGACGGACGTTTCGTATTTCCAGGGCAGCAACGCGTATTTGCAGGCCGTGCGCGAAGCGGTGAACGTGCCGCTGCTGCGCAAGGATTTCACGATTGACGAGCGGCAGATTTACGAGGCGCGGCTATTGGGCGCCGATGCGATTTTGCTGATCGCTGCGATTTTGACGACGCCGCAGATGAAGCAGTATCTGGAGCTGGCGAAGGCGCTTGGCATGGATGCGCTCGTTGAGGTGCATGACCGCGAGGAGCTGGAGCGCTCCTTGGAGCTAGGCACGCAAATGATCGGCGTGAACAACCGTAACCTCAAGACGTTTGTAACCGACCTGCGGACGACAGAGGCGCTAATCGAGCACATACCGGCGGGGATTACGGTCGTTAGCGAAAGCGGCATTTCCACAACCGACGATATCGAGTATCTGGAGGATATCGGCGCGAAAGCGGTGCTCATCGGCGAGCATTTCATGCGCCAGCCGATCGTCGAGCAGGCGGTATACGATTTGATGGGCAAGCCGCGCAAAGCAGCGGCTCCACGGCCGTAAGCGGAGAGGGGTTGGCGAAGCGATGGACATGACGGCTGGAACAGCGGTCAAAATATGCGGCTTGCTCACCGAAGCCGCCGTGCAGACGACAGCACGGCTGCCGGTGACGCATGTCGGGTTTCTTTTTGCCAAAAGCAAACGGCAGGTCACGCCGCAGCGGGCGGGCGAGCTGATCGCTTTGCTGCGCGCGGAAGCGGCCGGCCGGGGTGCGGGCGAAGCGCCGCGGGCGGTTGGCGTGTTTGTCAACCCGACGCTGGAGGAGCTGGAGCAGACGCTTGCGCAAGCGCCGCTGGACGTGGTGCAGCTGCATGCCGGCGAGACGCCCGAATTTTGCCGCGAGGTGCGGGAACGTTTTGGCGTACAGGTATTCAAGGCGATGCCGGTGCAAAAAACGCAGACGGCTGCGCCGGAGCGCGAAGCCGTAGCGGCCCAGCTTGATTCGTTTCGCGGCGTGATCGACGCGCTGCTGCTGGACACGCACGATCCGGTGTACGGTGGCGGCTCGGGGCAGACATTTGCCTGGGACTGCATTCCGGTATACCGCGAGTGGGCGCAAGGCGCAGGAATCAAGCTGTTTGTCGCCGGTGGCCTGCATGCGAACAATGTAGATCAATTAATTGCCGAGTTCCAGCCCGACGGCGTGGATGTGTCGAGCGGGGTGGAAACGGATGGCGTGAAGGATATCGCGAAAATCGAAGCTTTTGTAGAAAGGGTGACCCGAAGTGGCACAAGTACCTGACGAGCATGGCCGATTCGGCAAATTCGGCGGACGTTACGTCCCGGAGACGCTGATGAACGCGCTCATCGAATTGGAAGAAGCGTATCAACGTTATAAAGACGACCCGGAATTCATTGCCGAGGTGCGTTATTTACAAAAGCAATACTCCGGCCGGCCGACGCCGCTGTATTATGCCGAACGGCTGAGCGAGCAATTGGGCGGAGCCAAAATTTACCTCAAGCGCGAGGATTTGAACCACACGGGCGCGCATAAAATCAACAACACGATCGGCCAAGCCGTTCTCGCCAAGCGCATGGGCAAAACGAAGGTGATCGCCGAGACCGGCGCCGGCCAGCACGGCGTGGCTTCGGCCACCGTGGCGGCGCTGCTCGGCATGGAGTGCAAGGTGTTCATGGGCGAAGAGGATACGAAGCGCCAGCAGCTCAACGTGTTCCGTATGAAGCTGCTCGGCTCCGAGGTGATTCCGGTCATGTCGGGCACGCGCACGCTCAAGGACGCTTGCAACGAAACGCTGCGCTACTGGGTGAGCAACGTACAGGATACGTACTACATTCTGGGCTCGGCCACGGGACCGCATCCGTATCCGATGATGGTGCGCGATTTTCAGCGTGTCATCGGCGACGAGTCGCGCGAGCAAATTCTGGAGACGGAAGGACGGCTGCCGGATGCAGTGGTTGCTTGCGTCGGCGGCGGCAGCAATGCAATCGGGATTTTTTACCCGTTTGTGCAGGATGAATCGGTTCGCCTGATCGGCGTAGAAGCGGCCGGACGCGGCGTGGATACCGAGGAGCATGCAGCGACGATGACCAAGGGCAGTCCGGGCGTGTTCCAGGGCTCGATGAGCTATTTGCTGCAAGATGAATTCGGGCAGGTGCTGCCGGCGCATTCGATTTCGGCTGGACTCGACTATCCGGGCATCGGACCGGAGCACGCCTACTTGAAGGATGCGGCGCGGGCCGAATATTATCCGATCAGCGACCAGGAAGCGCTGGACGCGCTGCAGCTGCTCAGCCGCACGGAAGGCATTATTCCGGCGCTGGAAAGCGCGCACGCGATTGCGCAGGTCGTCAAGCTGGCGCCGACGATGTCGGCGGATCAAATCATTGTCGTGAGCCTGTCGGGCCGCGGCGACAAAGACGTAGAGGCCATTATGGGCTATCTCGGCGTGGGGAGGAACTAGCATGAACAGAATCGATGTGCGATTTGCCGAGCTCAAGGAGCGCGGAGAGACGGCGCTGATTCCGTTTCTGACAATTGGCGACCCGTCGCTGGAGGCGTCGATTGAGCTGATTCTGGAAATGGAGCGCTCCGGCGCCGATCTGATCGAGCTGGGCGTGCCGTATTCCGACCCGCTGGCCGACGGTCCGGTCATCCAGCGTTCATCGGAGCGCGCGCTGAAAAGCCGCATTTCGTTGTACGATGTGCTGGAGGTCGCCCGCAAAGCGCGCGAGCGCGGCTCCAAGCTGCCGTTTATTTTGTTCACGTATTACAATCCGGTGCTGCAAATCGGTCTGGATCGCGTGTTCAAGCTGCTGCAGGCGAACGAAATCAGCGGGATTATCATTCCCGATCTGCCGCTGGAGGAAGATGCGGAAACGCGCGAGCTGGCGGAAGCCAACGGCATTCACCTGATTCCGCTCGTTGCGCCGACGTCCAACGATCGCGTCAGACGGATTGCTGCCAATGCGAAGGGCTTCGTCTATTGCGTATCGTCGCTGGGCGTGACGGGCGTGCGCGCCGAATTCTTCAACGGCATTGACGATTTCCTCAAAACAGTGCGCGAAGCGGCTTCCGTACCGATTGTTGTCGGCTTCGGCATCTCGACGCGCGAGCAGGTCGAGCGGTTTGCCCAACTGTGCGACGGCATCGTCGTCGGCAGCGCGATTGTGCGCACGATTGAAGAGGCGCTGCCGCATTTGCAGGCCGACGCCGCGCATCCCGAAGGGCTGGCGCAAATCGGCAGTTTTGTCGCTGCTCTGAAGGGCTGAGAAGCCGGCAGGTCCTTGCCGATGTCATTTCCACCTCCGTTACCGCCAGCGTCAGCGGCGGCTCATGAGAAGCCTTGGCTTGCCAAGGCTGACCTCTTGCAGCCCCGCTCGCCGGGCGGTGCGGAGGTTTCTTTTTGACCGTACTGGAAAGTTTAGTATCGATAAGGTAAAATAAAGTTTATGTGACTTAGCAGCGTCGAATGAAAAATGATGAATTATGAATCCATATGGGGTGACACATGCAGCCGAAACAATCGATTATTCACCTGCCGGTGTATCAGCCGGGCAAACCGATGGAAGAAGTCAAACGCGAGCTTGGCTTGACCGAGGTCATCAAGCTGGCCTCCAATGAAAACCCGTTCGGCAGCTCGCCAAACGCGAAAGCGGCGGTTGAAGCGGAAATCGCCAATATCAGCCTGTATCCCGACGGGGGGACTGTGGAGCTGAAAGCCGCTGTAGCCGAGGTGTTGGGCGTGGAGAGCGGTCAATTGATTTTTGGCGCCGGCTCGGACGAGGTTATTCTGATGATTGCGCGCGCATTTTTTGTGCCGGGCGACGAAACGGTGATGGCTTCGCATACGTTCCCGCAATACAAGCATAACTCGGAAATCGAAGGCGCGATATGCGTCGAGGTGCCGCTCAAGGAAGGGACGCACGATCTGGAGGCGATGTTGGCTGCGGTCAACGACCGGACGAAAATCGTCTGGATTTGCAATCCGAACAACCCGACCGGCACGATGAATACCACAGCGGAGATTCGTTCGTTCCTTGACCGTTTGCCGGCGAATGTGCTGGTTGTGCTCGACGAGGCTTACTGTGAATACAACACGTCCGCGGAGTATCCAAACAGCTTGGAGCTGATTGGCCAATACCCGAATGTTGTAGCGCTGCGGACGTTTTCGAAAATTTACGGCCTTGCTTCGCTGCGCATCGGCTTTGCCATCGGTCCGGTAGACGTGATTCGCACGATCAATCAGGTGCGCGAGCCGTTTAATACGTCGCGCTTTGCGCAAGCTGCGGCGATCGCTTCGATCCGCGATCAAGCGTTTGTTGAAAGCTGTCGCCAAGCGAACACGGAAGGTCTGGCTTATTTGAGCGAGCAGTTTGCTCGGCTTGGCTTGACGGCTTATCCGGCGCATGGCAATTTTGTGATGGTGGACGTGGGCCGCCCGGCCGGTCCTGTGTTTCAAAGCCTGCTGCGTAAGGGCATTATTGTGCGCGGCGGTCATCAGCTCGGCTTCCCGACATCGATTCGCGTAACGATCGGCAGCCGGGAGCAAAACGGCAAGTTCATTGCGGCGTTGGAGCAAGTGCTCAGCGAAACGCCGGTAGAAGTCTAATCTCTGGAAACTAAAGGTTGATCACATGATAAAAATTGCGATATTCGGCGTAGGGCTCATTGGCGGCTCTCTCGCCCTCTGCTATAAAGGAAAGCCCGGTTACACGGTCGTGGGCCATTCGCCCAATCCGAAATCGGTGGAAAAGCTGCTCAAGCGCGGCGTGGTCGATTTCGCGACAACCTCGATGGCCGAAGCCGTCGACGGGGCGGATTACATCGTATTGTGCGTGCCCGTGGGCATGCTGGAAACGTACTTGCAGCAGCTGGTGAAGCTACCACTCAAGCCCGGCTGCATTATTACCGACGTGGGCAGCACGAAGGCATCGATTACAGAAAGCGCAGCGGCATTGCAGCTTGGCGGCGCGTATTTCATCGGCGGTCATCCGATGGCCGGCTCCGAGCGCTCCGGCGTAGAAGCGGCGACGTCGCACCTGTTCGAGAACGCCTTCTACGTGCTGACGCCTGCCGACGGCACGCCGCCCGAAGCGGTGCAACGTCTTGGCGAGCTGCTCGCTTGCACGAAGGCCCAGATCATCGAAGTGAACGCGCGCGAGCACGACGAAATCGTCGGCGCGATCAGCCATCTGCCGCACATTATTGCCGTAGCGCTGGTGAACCAGATACGCGGCTATGACGCGACGAATTCGCTGTACCGCAGTCTGGCGGCTGGCGGCTTCCGCGACATTACGCGCATCGCTTCGGGCGAGCCGATCGTCTGGCGCGACATTCTCGTTAACAATCGCGAGGTGCTGCTGCGCCTGCTGCGCGACTGGAATGGCGAGATCGCCCGCTTCATCGGCTTGCTGGAGCAAAGCGACGGCGACGGCATTGCCGCGCAGTTCCGCGACGCGGGCGAATTCCGCAGTCAGCTGCCGGAGCGCCGCAAGGGCATGATCACGTCGCTGTACGACATCTATGTCGACGTGCCGGACCATCCCGGCGTCATCGGCAGCATTGCGACGCTGCTGGGCAACGAGCGCATCAACCTGAGCAACATTCACGTCAGCGAAAGTCGCGAGGATGTGCCGGGCGTGCTGCGCCTGTCGTTCCGCAATCAGGAGGACGCCGACCGCGCGTCGGAGGTATTGAGCCGCCAATATGCGGTGCATGTGTAGAAGCGAAATCAGCGGGAAGCTGCGGGGCTATGAAGCTCTGCGGCTTCTTTTTTTGTTTACCGGGATTTCGTATGGATGATACAATGGAAGGGTGATCCAGTTCAAAAGGATAAGGGGGGATTTCTTTGCAACATATCATAGATTACTACAATCATTTCGACGAATGGGGTCGCCTTGATCGTGAACCCTTAGAATTTATGGTGAATTTGCATCATATTGTAAAGAATCTTCCGGAGAACGGACATCTATTGGACAATGGCGCTGGACCGGGTAAATATTCCCTGGAACTGGCAAGACGTGAGTATAAGATTACTTTAATCGATCTGACTCCCAGATTAGTTGAAGTTGCAGAACAGAAGGCAAAAGAGCTGAATCTTTGGAATCAATTTGAGGGGTTTTATGCTTTAGACGCCAGGGATTTGACGCGTTTCCCCGATGATCATTTTGATGCTGCGCTTATGCTGGGTCCTCTTTATCATCTTCAGACTGCAGAAGACAGGGCCAAAGCAGTTTCTGAACTATACAGAGTAGTCAAGCCCAATGGAATGGTTTTTGTGGCTTTTATGTCGAAAAGCAGATTTTTATTAAACTCTTTGTTGCATCCTGAACATTGGAAGCCCAACCATACGGCACATGGCATAGAAAAATTTATGGAATCAGGCATATTTAATCATAGTGACCCGGGTAGATTTACAGGCGCGTATTATTTTGATATTCAAGAGATCGAGCCATTTATGGAAGCGAACGGATTCTCCACGCTTAAATTAATTGGATCAAGCAGTATTGCCGGGTCGATGAATCAAGAACAATGGGATTACTGGAGACGCAGAGGAGATTTTGAATACCGCAGGATTTTAGAATGGGTCCTAAAAGAGTCTGAAAACCCGTATATGCTTGGCGTATCGTCACATCTTTTATATATTGGACAAAAGACAAGGAAGACAGGTTAATTCGGAAAAGCCCGCAAATCAAGGAGGAACCCATGTCTTCACCTATTCGAATTAGACCCACAGCTTTAATCTTAAAAGATGATGCCATCCTCTTGGTCGAATATACGGATGAGCATGGAATCCACTATAATTTACCCGGCGGCGGTGTAGAGCCTGGAGAGACCTTGAAGGAAGGTGTTAGGAGAGAGGTATTTGAAGAAACAAGGGCTGAAGTGGACGTGGGCCCGTTAGCCTTTGTCTATGAATACGCTCCCCACCTGCAGTCTGGAGATTATGATAGCCCGACCCCAAGCATCCATTTGATATTTGAATGTTACCTGAAAGAAGGCTCCGTCCCGCATATTCCTGATACTCCCGATCTGAATCAGTCGGCGGTAAAATGGGTGGCGTTGAATGAACTGGATGCCGTCCTGTTGTATCCGAATATCAAAAAAGAGATATGGAGCTACCGAACAGACAGAAAGACCATCGATCTGCTCGAAGACTATCAGCTTGACAGTTATTCAAAAAAGAGAAGTAGCACCGCCGTCTTTATTCAGGATGAAATTGACGCAGCGGAATATTAAATTAATTTTATTGAGGGGAATATGAAATTTCTTTCAAGATCAGCAAAAGATAAAACTTTAGATATATTGACTATTGATTTAGTAGTTAACATTAAGCAAGTATACAAAAACATATCCAAGCACAAACGTGTAAAGGCACCTGTCATCGATTATAAGTTAAAATTATTTATTAACGGATATGAAATAGATAAAGAGTCCGAATCGATTTGAATTTTCGAAAAAGAATATCGTGCATGTTGCAGAAGTTATACAACAGCATATGGAAGAATTAAAGAGCGTACATACAGCACATGGATTAGTTTTTCAAAAAAATATTGAAAATTATGAGCAAATCCTTTTTGCTTTTATCAAGAAAGGCGGCTGAAGGATTTGTTTATCGTTGAGGGGAGGACCAATAGACCTTGGATTTCAGGAATATTCATTTGTAAAAAACAGTTGAACAATACTGGGAAAATATACCGGAAACATTAAGGGCCAATCAGCGAATTATTGAGATTCCGCTTCCGTACCCTTTTTATGTGATTGAAAGAGAAGGCTTCAAATACTTGGGGTACAATCAACTTATACAAATACTCAATGACCTGCAGGTTGGGGAATCTTGCGATGATGTTTATTTTAATCTGTATTTTATAACGGAAGACTTTCGGCCAAGCAAACCTGGAGCAGATAGTATGGGAATGTTCAATCATGACCATGTGAACAAAAGCTTCATGGAGTATTTTAGAGAAGATGGTGCTCTATTTTTAAAACGACGAAGACTTTTGTTATAGTTTAATGAGCTGTGGCCGTTTTGCAGGCAACATGACGTGAGATCAAAATTTCTGGCAAAGCAGGTGAAACGATGAATCAGTCTCCTAAGATTGTGGGAACCACCGTGACATTAAGACAGCCCATTGAGCAGGACATTTACGACTACCTACAGTGCGAAGTGAAGGCGGAGCTCGAACAGATGTATGGCGGGGATACCAGAAACATGAAACCACGCACGTTGGAGATGGCTCAGTCCTATATCGAGCGAATACGGGGAAATAAGCTTAACTGGTGTGTAGAATATGAGGGGCGAAGCATCGGCGAGGCCCGGTTAACGGTCAATGAAGAGGATCGTCGAGCCAGATACGCCGTAGGTATTTTTGATGCTTCCTGCTGGAATCAGGGGTTGGGAACGGAGATCACTCGTTTGGTATTAGCATATGCGTTCGAGGAGCTGCGCCTGCATCGCGTGGATTTGCGTGTTTTGGAATATAACACAAGGGCGATTCGCTGTTATGAAAAATGCGGATTTGTGATTGAAGGCAGGGAGCGGGAAGGCGCATTGATCGAGGGTAGATTTGAGACGGATGTGATCATGAGCATTTTGGAGCAGGAGTATCGGGCAGCCTATTAGCAGATCACTGGGTGCTGGAAGGTCAAGAAAGCTACTCGTGGCAGTCTGAATAAAACCGCTGCTTATTGTACGTCAAACATCAAAAGTGATTCGTCAGTAGGGAATTATATGATAAAGGTTATCCAGCGAATAATGCGAGAATGACGATATGCGAAACTAAGACTAGTCTTCGGTTTCAATACAGAACAAGCAGGTTGCCAAAGGTCAGCCATTCCGCAGATCAAGATGAGGCGAGATGGAATTATGCTTATTGGTTACAGAATGAAGAAATAGTAATTGGCAGCAACTGTGATATAGCTGAATTCGTTGAATGGATAAATGCTATAATGAATGAATTTAATGAGTTTCGACATATTGAACTTGGGAGTGGATGATCGATGAGCCTGCAATTTCTTTTACAAGACAAACCAACAAAGCTATGGAAAGATAGAATGATAGAATTTGACGATGAGCTGTTTACTGAGGAAAGATTGGAATTAAGCGATAAGTTATTAGGTTCATATGTAAACAAACTAGAGGCCATACAAAAGGATGAAGATAAACGGGATGTGAAAATCATGAGTGCGGTAAAGGATGTAGTGATTGCTTTTAATGAACTTAATGACGAGCATGACTATTTTATCGACACGATGGAACGAGAAGAGTTGGCTGAATTCATAGATAAGGCTGCAAAAGCAGCAGGGCTGGAGATCGAAGATGGATTTGATATTACAGAAGAATGGCGAGAATGGTAAAAGGATAGACATCATAAAGGAGCGAATTACATGCTTGCACTTAGATATACTCAAAAGCTTTTGTTGGCACGTGAGCATACTGCAATTACGGCGGAAGCATATCCTGTTTGTAAATGATTTGAGCCGTTTATGTCTAGTTGTTGACGGGATCAGGAGTGGTCAATTTCTTAAATTGCAAGAAAAATTTATGAATGAACTCAAAGAATATCTGGATTTAGAAGGGCTGAAGAAAAGCCACATTTACCAATATTTAGACCAACAGCTTGAAAGTTTTTCAAAAAATAGATAGAAGCTTGTCTTTAGGGCATGTTTCTCGATGATCTTAGGAGAATTCAATGAAAAAATTTCGCGGTATACGAAGATATTATCGTAGCCTAGACAACCGTATTGCCCATCAAAAATTTCACTTTGATCAGGATGGCTCGTCATGGTACAACCATTGGCATATCCATCTCGATTGGGAGGGGATTACTGAGACGAGTGTTAAGCATAGAAGGAGTCATTTTAAGAAATATATAGATTTACTAAAGAAAGTAGATGAACAATCAAGAAATTCCAATGTGGATTTTCAATGTTGGATTTTCCTGGATGCGAATTCCGGTTCATGTGACGCTATATATTTGCACACAAAAAATCCTCATAGTGAATTCCCTTTACGGACAACCGGGATACAGTGGGGAGTCATGCCGCCAGCATTGATTCAAGATGTAATTGACGCAGCGGAATATGAAGTGGGATGCCAAAAAGAAGGAGATTTTTATCAATATTACATTTATAAACGAGAAGTCGGACTACCGTTAAAATAATTTGTTTTGAAAATAGTGAAAAATAATTACAAAAAAATCGTCAGTTCTTTTAGAACGGTGTAAAGAAGTCATGAGCGCATTGTTCTATGAGTTTTTATTTATTCATTAGAGCAGGAGTACGGGTCAAATTTTATTTGGCATGTGGGAAGGATTTAACGGATGATCACTATCTCATTTAGATTTAATGAATATATGCCTCAAGCCATAAAGACTTATTTTTTAAACACGTTACGATATCGATTAATCATAGGGATAGGCTTGATTGCTCTGTTATTGAATAGTTTGGTTTTTCTAATCACATATTCCAAAACGGCATTAGTTGTAGGCTTGCTTTTATTATTTGTAATCGTGGTTGAGGGGATTCGCTATTACTATGTCCTACCAAATAAATATAGAAAGAATACGCTATATTCAAATCTTTTTTCACTGACCGTCACGGAGCAGGAAATCCGATTTAGTTCCAATGAGAGCGATTCTCGGGTGAGTTGGGCATATATTAAAAAAGTTTGGGAAACCAAGGATTTGTATTATTTATTTTTGGACAAGCATCAATTTTGGATTGTACCCAAAGATCAATTCGCGAGCAAAGAGGATCATATTCAGTTTCGTGAAATCGTATTGACGAAGCATCGTCAAATATATACTGGAATAAATCGGACTTAGGCTATTGTATTTATGTAGTTCAATGGTTCGCTGAATTCGAGCGCATGAAGGAGGAATCATATATTATGAAGGAATACCTTACGAGATTATTAGAAGGCAAAGACGACGATCTCCTCTTAAATGTATTGCAGATCATCATGGATAAGTGCGCGTATGGACAGCGTATGGATGCTTTATCGAGTGCTGAACGAATGATTTATTTGCTTGGCGTTTTCGAAGGTGAAATGAATAATGGGGGATTCAGTCAGTATCTCTTTAATAGCAGCGGGAAATATGCATATGAAACCGTTCAAGCCTTGAAAATAATTAACGCCGAACATACGGCTTCTTTGCTTGAGAAATCCATCCGTATTTACAAAAACGGCCCAACAAATGACGGTCGAAATGAACCGGAGGAAGATGAGTTAATGGAAGAACAGGTAGATGCGCTTAACGATTTGGATCGTCAATTTTTCGCTTACAATGATCATATACATGATTTACAATTTGCCTATATGATAAACCATCGGGATGAATTTTAGTAAGAAAGGAACCAAACATGTTCAATAAACTGATTAAGAAAATACTAGGCAACAAACCCAAAACAGGTTCCGTTGTTGTGATTCAACTCAATGACAAAATTAGACCGATGGATAGAGGAGATGTATACGAAGATCCGCTTGACGATTTATTGAAATCGCATAAATGGGGAGAAGTGATTGGCGGGGGAACGATGCTGGAGGAGTCGGGTGAAATCATGTTTTGTAATATTGAAGTGCTGATTTACAGTGGTAATAATGAAGAAAAGATTATTCAACAGTTGATTGATTTTCTTGAGCAAGCTGGCGCACCCTACGGCTCACACGTAACTTTGGAAAGAAGCGGGGTTCAGATCAATTTTGGGAAAAAAGAAGGAATAGGTATTTATTTGGATGGCATTCATCTTCCCGATGATGTGTATAGGGAATGCGATTCGAATGTGGTGCTGTCGGAAATTTCAAGATTAATCGACTACACTGGAGAAGCCCAACGATTCTGGCAGGGGGATACGGAGACAGCCTTATATTTTTATGGCGAATCTTTTGAACAAATGAAAAAGGCTATTGCTGAATTCACTACTACATACCCGCTCTGTCAAAATGCTAGAATCATTCAGATTGCCTAGACCGCTTGCAAGCGTTGAAAGCGCTCCAAAATCACTCGTAACCGTTTTCAAAAAAAGCGTTGACAAATTGTAAACGTATACATATAATAAAAGTACAGTATGGTTTCTCTCCACTCCTATCCGATTACTATAGCATCTGATCGATGCTCACCACTCTTTTGAGTGGTGTTTTTTTTGTTTGCCGTCCGGATGCATCGAATTGTTCCCAGGCTCCCGAATCATTCGGGAGCCGTTCGTGCGTTCAGGGCACAGGGCAGCTATGCCATGCGGAATTTTTTTGTCCAACCAGCCATATTCGTGAGCCTTCTGCAATATAATGAGCAGTGGCCGGGCGTCGTTGTCTGAAACCGACGATCAAATCGGGCAACTTTTTTCAAAAGGCTGTCGAAATTAGCAGGAATTTCGCGGTTTAGCCAGAACCATAATAGATACGCATTTTTTTAAATGAAAATTGGTTTCTTAACCGCAACTTTTCGCCCCTGCTGCCGTACAACATGTATGAGCAGCCCGGAACATGAACCGCCAGTCGCAAGGAGGGCCGCCGCGTAATGACCGATTCCCAGTTGATCCGTGAAATCAAGGATGGAAACGTTCAGTTGTACAACGAGCTGATGCGTCGTTACGAGCGTAAAATCCTGGCCTTCATTTTTCATATGCTCAAGAGCGCACAGATGGAAGCGATTGCGGAGGATCTGTGCAATGAGACGTTTTACAAAGCTTATCGCAGTCTGCACTCCTTTCGCGAGGTCGAAGCGTCGTTCTCGACATGGTTGTACACGATCGCCCGCAATACGGTGTTAAGTGAGCTGCGCAAAAATAAAAGCGTGCAGGTGTCGCTGGAGCAAAGCGGCCACACGCCGCACGCGTCGTTCGAAGCGATGCCGGAGCAAACGGTGCTTCGCAACGAGAAGGTAACGATGGTCCGCGAAGCGATTAACAGCTTGCCGGAGAAGCAGCGCTCCGCGCTGATTTTACGCGAATACGATCAGCTGGATTACCAGGAGATTGCCAATATTCTCGGGCAAACCGTCAGTTCGGTCAAATCGCTGCTGTTTCGCGCCAGAGCGGCCGTGAAATCTCAGCTGGAGCCTTATTTCAGCGAGCCGATATTCGAAGAGTATGAAGGGATGAATCAACGATGAAGTGTAGTGACATTCAGGACCTTTTTGGGACTTATTGGGATTTGCCCGATAATGACCTCAGGCGTGCTGCGGTCGACAAGCATATCCGATCCTGTGCGGAGTGCGCCGAGGAATTTCAAATATGGGAAGAAAGCACCATGCTGATTCGCACCGCATCACTGGAGGAAGCGCTGCCAAGCGCCGTGCCTAACGTCTCCGGCAAGGTGATGAGCCGCATCTATGAGGACGAGTCCTGGCGGATTCCGGTTCCGGAGCGAATGTATGCGATCTCGTTTACGCTGCGCCGCAATCTGACGGCCGTCATCGCCTTTTGCCTGGCCCTGTTCATGTTCAGCTTCCTGTTCTCGATTGTGTATGACGGCGCACCGGAACCGACGATGGCGTCTGCCGACAGCTCCATCTTTGATTTGCAGGACCCTCAGGCGCTTAACTCGTCGGAGTCGATGAACGGCCACGAGCTGGGCAGCGCGGTCGCGAGCGTGAGCCCGGGGATTATGGAGCCGCTGCGTTTTCAGGTGGGCCCGATTCATTCGTATCCGCATTATTTGCTCGTGGTTTCCATTCTCGGCCTCATTGCGACGATGCTGGTCATGAATTGGCTGTCGCGTACGAAAGCTTGACTAGTCACAATGCTCCGAACAGGAGCATTTTTCATTTTCTGCAGCCGGTATTGCCGGAATATCTGGAAGGAGGATGCATCCGTTATGACGACGATTGGCTTGATCCGCCACGGCAGCACCGTGTGGAATCAGCAGGGCAAGCTGCAGGGGCAGCTGGATACGGAACTGGCCGATGAAGGCCGCGAGCAGGCACGGCGGCTTGGCGTTCGCTTGCGCGGCGAAGCTTGGTCGGGCATTCTGGCCAGCGATTTGAAGCGGGCGCGGGAAACCGCGGAAATCATTTCCCGCGAGTCGGGCATTCCGCTGCTTGGCACCGACGCTCGGCTGCGCGAGCGCAGCTTCGGCGACGCGGAGGGCACAACGCTGGCCGAGCGGCTGGAGCGCTGGGGCGACGACTGGCGCAAGAAAGCGCAAGCGACCGGCGGCGAAGACGATGCGGCGGTTTGGAGCCGCTGGCTCGATTTTCTCACTGATTTGACGGCGGAAGCGCCGGCAAAGCGGGTGCTGGTCGTGTCGCACGGCGGCTTTATCGTTCAGGTGCTGCGCGGCTGGAAGCTCGAGCGTGAAGATTTTCTCAGAAACGCTTCGCTGACGATTGTGCAGCGCAAGGCAGAACAATGGCAGGTCGAGCTCTACAATTGCTTAACTCATTTACAGGAAGTTTGAAAATCAACGTCCGCTCTCCAATCAGGAGAGCGGTTTTTTTTGCGCGACTCTGCCGCTTTATTAATAGCACATGGAATATTTTCGGGAAAAATTCCCATAATGGTTACTAGAAAACGGCGAAGCTGCTCCGGCTTCGTCAAGCAAGGAGGGATCGCCGATGGAAATGAATTTGGCGGACATGCTTTGTTACAGCGACATCCACGAACTCAGCCGCATTGCGCTGACCTACGAATGCGAATGCAACGGCCATTCCAAAAACGAACTGATTCAGTCGATCTTGAATACGGTAGGCCGCAGGGACATTTTTGAGAGATATGTGCGCAATCTGCAGGTAGAGGATGTCCGGTTTCTGAATTCACTTTTGTTCGATTCGCGGAATTCCTTCAGTCTGGAGGAGCTGACGGCGCGCGCCAAGCAGACGCGGTTTCAGGAGAAGGATGACGGCGGCTGGAATCCGCGCGACACGATTGGCAAGTTCAAGCGGCACGGCTGGCTGTTTAACGGCTACTCGCAGCAGACGAAGTATTTGTTTCAGGTGCCGGAAGATTTAAAGCGGCGGTTCTGCGACGTGTTGGCTGCAGGGTTCCGGGAACGGCTTGCGGCCGGTCCCGAGCCGGAGGTGTATCGGGACGAGCAGCAACTGATCGTTGACGATACGCTGCAATTTTTGCGCTTTATAGCGCAGCACGGCGACATTCCGCTGACGGCTGAAGGCACGATGTATAAAAGACAGCTGCAGCAGGTGCTCGATACGATGTCGGTGGGTGAGGAAATGGTGGCCAAAGGCGCCTGGCGCTTCGGCTACGGCCGGATGTTCAAGGAATATCCGAACCGGCTGTCGTTCATCTATGACTATTGCTATTATCACCGGCTGATTGCCGAGAGCGACCGCAAGCTGACGCTGACGGAGGAAGGGCAAGCCCGCGTCGCGGAGGGGCGGAAGGAAAACAATGCTCAGCTATACCGCTTCTGGCTGCGGCTTTACAAAAATCCGATTCCGAACCTGCAGTCGATCGTCCAGTGGCTGGAGAGGCTGAC
Organism: Paenibacillus athensensis; assembly: GCF_004514475.2. Taxonomy (GTDB): domain Bacteria; phylum Bacillota; class Bacilli; order Paenibacillales; family NBRC-103111; genus Paenibacillus_AL; species Paenibacillus_AL athensensis. The sequence continues at coordinate 80,348 of NZ_MYFO02000008.1, forward strand.
TCAGGGATGGGTAACGGCGGAATCGCTTGGCGGCGTGCTGGGCGAGCTGATCAAGCCGTTTTATTACGACACGGCGCAGTCGATTTTCGAGCAGCGGATTTTGCAAATGATGATGCATCTGGGCCTGCTGCGGATCGGCGAGGCGGAGCGGCAAGCTCAGGTCGTGCGGATCACGAAGCTGGGCAGCGAAATCATCCGCGGCACTTATGTGGCCGAAGAGGACAAGGTGACGCTGGCCCCCGGTCCGCAGGACGTTTTTGACAGCAGTCTATAAGTCTATCAACTGGGTAAAGACACAATCGGCAGCAATCGGGCTGTTGCACGTAAACGGAGCTAATCGATGTGAATATGATGAAGCATGAGCATCGGCTAAGCAAGAACACGCGGTACCATCATATACTTTTACTAGGCAACTGACATGCATTCGTGCAGAGCAGAGCTCCAGACAAACCGCGGACAACATTTTGGAGGTAGGTCCTATGGGAAAAATGAATGTATCCAACGATGCGCTGCTGGCTCTTTTCGCCGAAATGGTCTGGGATCAGGCTATTCGCAATCATAAAGAGAAACATCTTTACGAAGAGATTGACAGTGCTCTGGCCAAGGGAGATCAAGCGACGTTCCTGGCCCTGACTTCCGAGCTGAAAACATTACAAGCCCAGGGTTGACGTGTTCGTTGCTCCGCATTTGAGTATCGAAAGGGACTGTTTCGTCCGGCCAGACGAAGCAGTCTTTTTTTGTCCGTTTCCGCATCCGATTGACAGCGAAGGAGGAAGCCGATAAAGTAGCAAATAGATTGGAGCAAGCTACATAAGCAGCCGCATTTTCACACATGATAGGGGAGACGCACGATGAAGTTCAGCGATATAAAAGAGGAAGAGTGGGAAGGGCTGCGGCCGTATCTGGATACGTGTCTGCTCCCGGTTACCGGATTGAGCGGAGCCGAAGCTCCCTGGCGGACGACAGGGGCGCTGGAGCAGCTGGCAGATGTGCTGGAGCTGCTGGAGCTTCCCTATAAAGGACGCGTCGTCACGTACCCGGCGCTGCATTACAGCCGGACAGCCGCAGCTGAAGATCAAGCTGACGAGGTGTGCAGGGAGCTGAAGGACGGAGGCTTCGCCTACGTTGTGATCGTGACGTCGGACCAGGCAGCGGCAAGCTGGCAGGTGGAGCATGCGGATTTGCTGATTTATGTCGATCCGGCGCAGCTGGCGGGGGATCGGACGGGCGCGAAGGCCGAAGCGGCCAACCGCATCCAGCAGCTGTGGCGAGGGCGTTAAAGAGTTTCGGAAGCGGTGTATTTTTGGAAAAAAAATTGTGCAGGATAAGGAAGCAACCGGCTTCTTCGGCCTTTCCGGCAGTTGTGACAATTTGGTTAAAATTTGTCCGAAGCCTTGGATTTCACTGGTTTAAAACGGCGTCCGAATCCTTGACGCCCTTGAGGTCGTAGGCTATTATAGGTAATGTCCTAGTTATATGTAGTGTAATGTCGAACGACACGTGATATAGGTTTGCATCGTCCGTCTTTCGGACGTCGGCCAATGTAGGGGGGTAGACTGAGAATGAGTGACCACAACAAGATCAATGAGGAGCAGCATGGGAAGAAGCCGGGAACAAAGCGCGAAATGTCCCGACGTCAGTTTCTTTCCTACACCCTGGGTGGCGCTGGAGGATTTATGGCAGCCGGTATGCTCGTACCGATGCTCAGATTTGCTGTCGATCCGGTTCTTCAACCTAAGAAGGAATCGGATTGGGTAAAGGTTGTTGAAGAAAGTCAAATCACGGCGGAGCCTAAGTCGTTTACGTTCCAGATTCATCAGGTTGATGGCTGGTACGAAAGCGATCCGGAGCTCGCAGCGTGGATTTCGAAAGACAGCAACGGCAAAATCTTCGCTTTGAATCCGACCTGCAAGCACTTGGGATGTACGGTAAACTGGAATGACAATCCGGAGTACAAGAATCAATACTTCTGTCCTTGTCACGGCGCGCACTATACGCAAGACGGCAAGAACTTGGCCGTAGCGCCGAAACCGCTTGACGAGTACGACGTAAAGGTTGAAAACGGCTTTGTGTATCTGGGCCCGCTTCATGCCAATACGAGAGCATAAGGAGGCGTTACGATCAGATGTTTAAAAATATGTACAACTGGATTGACGAACGTCTTGATATTACGCCGATGTGGCGGGACGTTGCGGACCATGAAGTTCCCGAGCACGTTAACCCGGCCCATCACTTTTCTGCGTTCGTTTATTGCTTTGGCGGCTTGACGTTTTTCATCACCGTCATTCAAATTTTGTCCGGCATGTTCCTGACGATGTATTATACGCCGGATATTATCAACGCTTATGCGAGCGTCGACTATCTGCAGCACAAGGTTGCATTTGGCGTCATCGTGCGCGGTATGCACCACTGGGGCGCAAGTCTCGTTATCGTGATGATGTTCTTACATACCCTGCGCGTGTTCTTTACCGGCTCTTACAAAGCGCCTCGTGAAATGAACTGGGTTGTCGGAATGCTCATTTTCTTCGTCATGCTGGGTCTGGGCTTCACCGGCTACCTGCTGCCGTGGGATAACAAAGCTTACTTCGCAACGCAAGTAGGGATCAAGATTGCCGCTTCCGTGCCGTATCTGGGCGATTACATCAAGACCTTGCTGCAAGGCGGCGAAATCGTAGGCGCGCAAACGCTGACCCGCTTCTTCGCAATTCACGTATTCTTCCTGCCGGGCGTCCTGTTGATGCTGCTGGCCGGTCACTTCTTTATGATTCGGAAACAAGGTATTTCCGGACCGCTATAATTGAAAGGAGGGCACTGTAGTGGCGCACGGTCATAAATCAGACGAAAAAGTTGTTTACGTCGGGGATTCCCGCGTCGTTAAGAAAACACATAGACCGCTTCCTCGAGATTACTCGTCGTATCCGGGCAAATCCGAAGCGTTTATTCCTAACTTTTTGCTTAAAGAATGGATGGTTGCCGTCGTAGTTCTCGTCGGTATTCTGGTTCTGGTCATGTCCGACCCGGCTCCGCTCGGGTATCCGGCCGATCCTAAAAACACCCAGTTCATTCCAATGCCTGACTGGTACTTTCTTTTCATGTATCAATTGCTGAAATATCCATACACCTCCGACCAATACGTCGTATTGGGTACGGTTGTTGTACCGGGCCTGCTGTTCGGCGGCTTGCTGCTCGCTCCGTTTCTGGATTCGGGCAAAGAGCGTCGCTTCTACAAGCGTCCGATTGCATCTTCCCTGATGATCCTTTCGCTGATTGCTTGTACGTACCTGACGTACACATCTTGGGCGCATTACGAGCATGAGCTGGCTGATAAAAACATCATTCCAGAGCATATCAAACGCGAGGAAGAGCTGCAGGCCGCCAAAGGAAGCGCAAGCGGCGGAGGCGGAGCCAAGACAAGCACGAAAGCAGCAGCGATTGTGGCAGCCGACGATCCGGGTGCGGAAATTTACAAAAAAGCAACCTGCGTTTCTTGTCACGGCGGCAACCTGAAAGGGATGCCATCCTCCGGCATACCGGCACTGCTCGGTGTTGGCGACAAACATTCGAAGGATGAGATTCTGGGTATCGTCAAAAACGGCAAAGGCAACATGGGCGCTCAATACCAAGCGAACATTGACAAAGGCTTAACAGATGCAGATATCGATAAGCTCGCCGATTGGCTGTCCAGACAGAAGAAAGCCGAATAAGATGGATGACAAGCCTGGCCGCAAACGCGGTCAGGCTTTTTTCAAAGGCGAAGGGAGAGGGCAACAGGTGCAGGACGGATTAGCGGTATCCTATTATTGGAGCCGGGCGTTTTTGTTGAATAAAGCGGTGCTGGGGCTGCTGCTCGTTTGTAACTTGCTCGGCACGATATACGGGTACGCTTGGTATGGGCAGCAGTTGGAGTATACGGTGGACAACTTTCCGCTCTGGTATGTGCCGTTTGTACCGGATAGTCCGACGGCAAGCCTGTTCTTTACGCTGGCGCTGCTGATCTTGCTGCTGGAGCGTAGAAGCAGTTCGCCGTACAGCCCGGAGCCGGCTGCCAGCCGGATTTCGCTCTTGCGCGGCTTGATCGAAGCGCTGGCTGTGGTAACGCTGTTTAAATACGGCATCTGGGCCGTCGCGATGATCGTCGCCGAAGCAGCAAAGGGCGGAGCGGTGGGCTGGGAGGGCTGGATGCTGATGGGCTCTCATTTCACAATGGCTGTTGAAGGGCTGCTGTTTGCCCGCTGGTTCCGGTTCGGCTGGGGCGCGCTGGCGCTCGCGGCTGGCTGGATGTTCTGGAATGATTTTATGGATTATCAGCGCGGGGTGTATCCTTGGCTGAGCGATGTGCTGATTCCCGACCTGCCACGCATTGAGTTATTTACGATCGGACTGAGCGTTGTCGGGACGCTTATTGGCGGCGTATTTGTGATTTCTCGCACCCGCAGCAAGCGGCTTCGTTAGCTGGTCTAAACCGGGACAATCCTCCATATGATGGTGAGGAAGGAGGGAATGTCCCATGTTCGTGAAAAGCGATACGATTAGACGGCTGGCCTTGCTGCTGCCGCTGCTGCTTGCGTTCGGACTGGCTGCGGGATGCAGCAGTGCGGGCGTCGCCGGTGGGCAGGCGGGTAAAGCCGATCCGCAGCAGGTGAAAAGCGTCGAGCAATTGAACCGGCTGGCCGATGACATGTATAAATTGGCGATGGCAGGTCAGGTCGAGCAGGCGCGCGGCAAGCTGCTGCAGCTGGGCGACGAGATCACGCAAATTCGGTTTGACGGCATGACGTCGGTTGAAGGCATGAACGCGCTGACCGAAAGCGTCACGCAAGCCAAGCGGGTGTTTAACGCCGTTCGTTTCTCGCCAGAGGCGGGCCAAGTGGCTGTGGCGAAAATTCGGCTGGCTACCGATGCGTTAACGCACGACAACCAGCCGATGTGGCTGCAGTATTACAAGGTGCTGCAGAATGATATCGGCGCGCTCGACCAAGCGGTGAAAGCGGGCAAGCAGCCGGCAGCTTGGAGCGGCTATGAAACGCTCTCGCAGCATGTGTCGGTCATTCATCCCGCGCTGCTGATCAGTCGTTCACCGTCTGACGTCGAAAAGCTCGATTCACTGCTGACCGCGCTGCGCGGCGGACTGCGGGCCGAGCCGCTGCCGCAGGCGCAATTGGAAGACGGCATTGAGCATTTGCAGCGTACAGTGGATGAGCTATTTATGAAAAAAGCCGAAGCAACCGCTTACCTGCCGATGACGGATCCCAAGCAGCCGATCATTTGGTCGCTGGGTATCGGCCTTATTATCGTCAGCGTGCTCAGCTACGCCGGCTGGCGGATGTTCCGCTCCGGCCGCAGCAGCGTGCCGGTCAAGATCCATCGCGAGGGCTAGACGGCATGCCCCGCGTCCATACAACAAGGGCCCGCTTCCGGCGGTGCGCTTTCGAAGGAGAAAGCGCCGCGCACGGGAGCGGGCCCTTGCGTCTATTCGGCCTTGAAGCCTTCGCCGAGCACGTCGTGCACCTCGCCGATAATGATGAAGGCCGAAGGGTCGACCGCGCGGATCAGCTCGCGCAGCCGGCGCGTTTCGTGGCGGTAGACGACGCAGTAGACGACCTGCCGGTCCTGGCCGGAGTAGCCGCCCCGTGCCGGGAATAGCGTGACGCCGCGGTCCAGCTCGCGTGTGATCGCAGCCGCCAGATCATCGGCGCGATTGCCGATGATCGTAAACGCTTTCGCTGCATAGGCGCCTTCGGAAATATAATCGATCACGCGCGAGGTCACGAACACGGCGACCAGCGAATACAGCACCTTTTCCTTGGGCAGATAAAGGAGCGAGGAGCCGATGACGAGCACATCGATGATCAGGATCGATTGGCCGACGCTCCAGCCGCGTTGCTTGTGGCCGACGCGGGCGAGAATGTCCGAGCCGCCGGTCGTGGCCCCGTAGCGGAACACAAGGCCGAGTCCGGCGCCGAGCGTCAGCCCGGCATACAGCGTGACGAGGAAATAGTCCTGGGTCGTATGAAACGGCACGATCCAGCCTTTGCGTATGAACAGCTCCATCAACCACAGGAAGAAGGAGAGCGAAATGACGCCGAAAATGGTGTAATACATCGAGCTGCGACCGAATATTTTCCAACCGAGATAAAACAGCGGGATGTTCAACAGCAGCGTAGACCACGACGGGGGAATGCCCAGCACATAGTTGAGCAGCAGCGAAATGCCGGTAATGCCGCCTTCCATCAGCTCATTGGAAATGACGAAATAGTGCAGACCAAACGCATACAAGGCGGTTCCGAGTACAATCGCAAGCCATTGCGTCAGCCGGTCGGCAAGCTGCAGGCGCTTCATCGGATATCCCTCCATTCGCACAGATAGCTGGTTGTATATCCCTATTATACCGTGTTTGACGACAAAAAAATTTGTCAACTTTTCATGTTTGCGATAACATGGAAATGATGTGACGATCAGCAGTTCGAGGAAAGAAGGGTGAGCATGGCGGAACGCACACTGAACGACCTCCAGAAAGAGGTTGACGCTTATATTTCGCAATTCAAGGAAGGATACTTCAGTCCGCTGGCGATGCTGGCAAGAATGTCCGAGGAGGTTGGCGAGCTGGCGCGCGAGGTCAACCATCGATTCGGCGAAAAGCCTAAGAAGCAGTCGGAAGCGGACAATTCCATCGAGCTGGAGCTGGGCGATATTTTGTTCATCACCATTTGCTTTGCCAACTCGCTCGGGATCGATTTGACGGAAGCGCACGACAAGATTATGCACAAATTCAATACCCGTGACGCCAACCGCTGGACCAAAATAAACACAGAAAACAGCTGACTTTCATAAACTGTACCATCCCCCGCGACCGCAGGGAACCCGTAAGACGAGGAGGGTGGGCAGATGGAGGGTGAGCAGGAAATACAAAAGGCGTATGAGTCGATATTAAGCCACGATTTTGAAAAGGCGATTGAATGGTTTGAAAAAGCGATAGCCGCCGAGCCGGACAATGCCGCCTATCATCACAAGCTGTCCATCACATACGCGAGAAGCAATAGACTGCAGGCTGCCTGTGAGCATGCCGAAACGGCTGTCCGTCTGGTGCCGGATTACGAGCCGTACCGCTTTCATCTGCGAACGCTGCAGGCTCGCGTGCTGGTCGAGCAAGCCGAGAAGGAGATCGAAAGCGACAACACGCAGGCGATTTGGCGGCTGCGGCAAGCCATCGGGCTGGACCCGCTGGCGATTGAGGCGTATTTGATTCTTGGCGAAGCTTACGCCAGACGCCATGATTTTGCCGCTGCGCTGCAAACGGTGCAAGAGGCGCTCCGTCTGGAGCCGGGCCATGAAGCAGCTGTGCAGCTGATCAAAAAATACGAGCAAAAGATCAAATAAACAAAGGGGATTGCAGGAGCTATGGATCGTAAAATTCGAGTAGCAGTAGTTGGAGCAAGCGGCAGAATGGGACGCGAGGTCGTAAAAACGGTATTGACAGAGCCGGATATGGAGCTGGTGGCAGGCGTGGACCGCTCCACCGGCCCCGTCGATTTGGGGCGGCTTGTCGGACTTGAGCCTTGCGGCGTAGCGATGCATACCGATCTGGAGCTGGCGCTGGTTGAATCCGGCGTTGATGTCATGGTTGATTTTACCGCGCCGCAGACGGCTTATGCCCATACAAGTCTGGCGATTACACACGGCATTCGTCCGGTCATCGGGACAACCGGATTTACCCCGGAGCAAATTGAAGATTTGGACAAGCAATGCCGGGAAAACGGTCTTGGCGGACTGATTGCGCCGAATTTCTCCATCGGGGCGATTCTGATGATGAAATTTGCCGCACAGGCATCGAAATATTTTCCGCATCTGGAAATTATCGAATATCACGGCGACCAGAAGCTCGACGCGCCGTCCGGCACATCGATCAAAACCGCCGAAATGATTTCGGAGGTACGCGAGGAAATTCGTCAGGGCAACCCGCATGAGGAAGAAACGATTGAGGGCTCCCGAGGCGGACTCTACAACGGCTTCCGGATACATAGCGTGCGCTTGCCGGGCATTTTCGCGCAGCAGGAAGTTATTATGGCCTCTCCGGGCCAGACGCTCAAAATCCGTCACGATTCGCACGAGCGTTCTTCCTATATGCCGGGCGTTGCGCTGGCGATTCGCAAGGTGATGACATACGAGGGCATGATCTACGGATTCGAGCATTTTATCGACTAGGGAGCGAATAACGCATGAATATTGCACTGATTGCGCACGATCGCAAAAAAGAAGAAATGGTCAACTTCGCCGTCGCTTACGAGCATGTATTTGCTGCAGGGCACACCCTGTATGCTACCGGAACGACAGGACAGCGGATCATGGACAACACGAAGCTCAACGTGCACCGCTTCATGTCGGGACCGCTGGGCGGCGACCAGCAAATCGGCGCGCTGGTCGCGCAAAATGAAATGGATCTGATCATCTTTTTGCGCGATCCGCTGATGGCCCAGCCGCACGAGCCGGACATTATCGCTTTGCTGCGGCTGTGCGACGTGCAGGGAATTCCTTGCGCGACGAATATCGCGACGGCGGAAATTCTCGTCAAGGCGCTAGATCGCGGCGATTTTGCCTGGAGAGAGCTGGTGCACAAATACAAGCCGGAGGACTGGTCATGAGCGAAGGGCTCGACATCCTGATTTTTGGCGCGCATGCCGACGATGCGGAAATCGGTATGGGCGCGACGATTGCCAAGCATACGGCGGCAGGCCTCCGCGTAGGCATTTGCGATTTGACGTATGCCGAGCTGTCGTCGAACGGTACGGTCGAGCTGCGGCAGCAGGAAGCGGACGAAGCCGCAAGCCTGCTCGGGTTGACTGTGCGTACGAATCTCGGGCTGCCCGATCGCGGCTTGACGATGACGAAGGAGCAGATCGACCGGATTACCTTGGAAATCCGCAAGCATAAGCCGAAAATCGTATTTGCGCCTTATTGGCAGGATCGGCATCCCGACCATATCGCTTGCTCGCAGCTTGTGCAGGAGGCGGTATTTAACGCCAAGCTGCGGCGTTATTTGCCGGAGGCTCCGCCGGTGCAGGTGGAGCAGCTTTATTTTTATTTTATCAACGATGTCTATGAAGCCGACGTGCTGGTTGACGTCTCCGGCTGCTACGAGCCGAAGCTGGCCGCGCTTGGCGCGTACCGCTCGCAATTCGCGGCAACGGGCAACGACGTGGTGCTCACGCCGCTCAATCAGGGCTATGTAGAACGGGTGGAGGCGCGAGACCGGCTGCTGGGCCAAAAGCGCATGGTCGCTTATGCCGAGGGCTTTGTTTCCAAGCAGCCGCTTACGGTCGATTTGTTCCGCTGAGGCGCACAGAAAGAGGAGACCGCATGACAGATAAGCTGAAAATCGGAATTACGTGCTACCCGACGCTCGGAGGCTCCGGCGTGGTGGCGACGGAGCTTGGCAAGCTGCTGGCGGAAAAGGGGCACGAGGTTCATTTTATTACGCACAGCATGCCGTTTCGTTTGGGAAAATTCCATAAAAATATCTTTTATCACGAGGTCGAGGTTAGCGATTACTATGTATTCCGCTATCCGCCCTATGATTTATCATTAGCCAGCAAGCTGGCCCAAGTCGCCCAGATGCAGGAGCTGGATCTGCTGCACGTTCATTACGCGATTCCGCATGCCGTATGCGCGCTGCTCGCCAAACAGATGATCGGCAGCAAGCTCAAGGTCGTCACAACGCTGCACGGCACGGACATTACCGTGCTTGGGCAGGACCAGTCGATCAGCGACCTGATCCGCTACGCGATCAACGAAAGCGATGCGGTAACGGCAGTGTCCAAGGATTTGATCCGCGAGACGCGGGAATCGCTGGCAATCGATCGCGACATTGATCTGGCTTACAATTTTGTGGACAAACGCGTCTATTATCCACGCGAAGTCGAAAAGCTGCGCCGGGAGTTTGCGCGGCCCGACGAAAAGCTGTTGATTCATATTTCTAACTTCCGCCCGGTCAAACGGGTAGCGGATGTAGTGGACGTGTTCGCCAAGGTGAATGAACGCGTGCCGAGCCGGCTGCTGTTTGTCGGCGAAGGGCCGGAGCTGTCGCGGATTATTGCCAAGGTCAAGGAGCTGGGGCTGACCGATCGCGTGATTTTCTGCGGCAAGCAGGACGATGTGGCGCAGGTGATCTCGCTGGCCGATGTGATGCTGCTGCCGTCGGAGAAGGAAAGCTTTGGCCTTGTGGCGCTGGAGGCAATGGCCTGCGGCGTGCCGACGATCGGCTCGAACGCCGGCGGGATTCCCGAGCTGATCACGCATGGCGAAACGGGCTTCCTGGCCGATATCGGCGACACGGAGACGATGGCGCGACATGCGATTGAGCTGCTGACGAGTCCCGGCCTTTACGAGCGTTTCGTCGAGGCGTGCTTATTCCGGGCGCGGCAGACGTTTTGCAATGATTTGACGACGCTGCAATACGAGGAAATTTATTATCGCGTGCTCGGCCGTCCGATGCCGGAATCGCACCGCAATCTGGAGTCGTTCTGCCAGCAGCCGTAAGCCGTTAGGGCGCGCTTCGCTGCTGCAGGGCGGCTTCGGCCGTTTTGGGGCGTGAAAGGGCGGTTGCTGCGGGAATAGCGGCTGGAGGGGCGTCCTGGGAACGAGGGAACGGCAGCCATCAGCGATCCGACAGGGAAGCGACGAATGGGTGAGAGCGGTGCGCCGGTGGTGGCAAGTCTGCGGACAGGAGTTGAAATGGAATGAAGCAAGATGAGAGGTCCGCATTGGACGATTCGGGTGCGCTGCTCGTTTTGCAACAGTTGGAGGCAGCCGGCTACGAGGCGTATCTGGTCGGCGGCTGCGTGCGCGATTATGTGCTGGGACGACCGATCAAGGATGTTGACATTACGACGTCGGCGCGGCCCGAGCAGGTGATGGCGGTGTTTGCCCGCACGGCTCCGACAGGATTGGCGCACGGTACGGTGACTGTTATTTTGCCCGAGGGCGTGTACGAGGTGACGACGTTTCGGGCCGAAGCCGAATATACCGATCACCGCCGTCCGGCTTCGGTGGCTTATATTTCCGATTTGAATGAGGACTTGAAGCGGCGTGATTTTACGATGAATGCGATGGCGCTGAGTGCCCGCGGCGAGCTGCTGGACCCGTTCGGCGGGCGGGCCGATGCGGCGGCAGGGCTATTGCGCTGCGTCGGACAAGCGAGCGAGCGCTTCGGCGAAGACGCGTTACGGATGCTGCGCTGCGTGCGTTTTGCCGCGGCCTATGGCTTGCGCGTCGAGGAGCAGACGTGGCAGGCGCTGCTGGCGCAGGCTCCCTTGCTGCGCCATGTGGCGATGGAGCGCGTGCGAAGCGAACTGGAGCGCATGGTCGAGGGCGTTGCGCCGGCGCGTGCGCTGCGCCTGCTGCTCGCCAGCGGCCTGTGGCAGCATGTCAAGCGTCCGCTTGAGCTGCCGCTGGAACGCTGGCGCGCACGCGACGCTGCCCTGGAGGGCGTCGCGTTGCTTGCGCAGCAGCAGGAGCGCTGGGCGCTGCTCCTGCTGCTGCTGGAAACGCCGGCGGCCGAGGTGCGCGCGGCGCTGCAACGGCTGACGTTCGCCCGCGCGGACGCGGAGGCGATCGTGGCCGTGCTCGGCCTGGCTGAGCAGCAGGCCGGGGCTTGCGGCGGCGCCGGCGCAGCCGCCGATGATGGCGGCGCCCCGCCCGGCGGCGCCGCAGGAGCGGACCCGCGCGAGCTGGCGCGGGTCTGGAAAGGCGCGGCCGTGCAGTACGGCGCGCGGGCGGCTTACGCGCTGCTGGCCGTGCTGCAGGCGCTGGAAGCATCCGGCGGCGTCTTGGACGCGCCGCCGGATGCTCGCGCGGGCGAACGCGCTGCCGCGCCGCCTGCCGTGCCGCTGGCTGCGCCACCAAGCCCGCTGCCTGCCGCGCCGCTGGCCGCGCCATCAAGCCCGCCGCCTGCCGTGCCGCTGGCTGCGCCACCAAGCCCGCCGCCTGCCCCGGCCGTGCCGCCATCCGCCGCCGCCCCGCCAGCCCCCTGGCTGGCGGGCTGGCTGCGCCGCTGCGGGCCGCTGCTGCGGGCGCACGGCGCAACCTGGCTGCGCGAGGTGCCGTGCTTCAGCGTCAAAGAGCTGGCCGTCTCCGGCACGGATGTGGCCGAGCGGCTTGGCCGCCGGCCCGGGCCGTGGCTCGGCAGGCTGCTGGAGACGCTGCTCCTGCGCACGGCGCTTGGCGAGCTGCCGAACGAACGAACGCCGCTGCTGGAAGCGGCGACCGAGCTGGGCTACAGCGATGGAGAGCCCTAAAAGTGCGGTGAACAAGTGGCCGGAGAGTCGATAGGGAGTTGGAACAGCGTCAGCGGTCGCCTTTGTAGACGGATTTTCACCCCAAACGGGGTCATTCCATCGGAAAATCCGGCTACAACAGCGAGTGGAAACCGCTATCGACCGGAGGACACTGGTGGTTCACCGGACTTTCTAAAGAGAGGATAACGTGATGAACGAACGAATATTGGAGCTGTTTCAGGCCCAGCCCGAGGTGTATGTATCGGGTGAAGAACTCAGCCGTCGGCTCGGCTGCTCGCGCACCGCGATCTGGAAGCATATTCGCGAGCTGCGCGAGGCTGGCTACGAATTTGAAGCGTCGCCCCGCAAGGGCTACCGGCTGCTCAAAAAGCCGGCCAAGCTCAGCGCGGCGGAGCTGCTGTCAGGCCTGGCCACGCAGACGATGGGCCACAAGCTGCACATCTACGACGAGGTCGACTCGACGCAGCTTGTCGCACATGCGCTGATCGCCCAGGGGGCGTCGGAGGGCACGCTGGTGCTGGCCGAATCGCAGACGGCCGGACGCGGTCGCATGGGCCGCAAATGGCACTCGCCGCCCGGCAAGGGCATCTGGATGAGTCTGGTGCTCAAGCCGCTGATCCCCGTCTACTTCATGCCGCAGTTGACGCTGCTGACCGCGGTGGCGCTCTGCCGCTCGATCCAGCAGGTGTGCGGTGCGGACATCGGCATCAAGTGGCCGAACGATCTGCTGATCGGCGGGAAGAAGGTAAGCGGCATTTTGCTGGAAAGCAGCGGTGAAGACGAGCGGCTGAAGTATGTGATTGCCGGTATCGGAATCAGCGCCAATCTGCTGGCTGCCGACTACCCGGAGGAGCTACGCGGCATTGCCACGTCGCTGGCGATTGAAACCGGGGCCGAGGTGCGCCGGGAAAAGCTGATTCAGGCGTTTTTGCTGGAATTCGAAGAGCTGTACCGCTTGTATCACGAGAAAGGCTTTGCGCCGATCAAGCTGCTGTGGGAAGCGCTTAGCGTGTCGCTGCACCGCCCGATCCGCACGACGACGGGTCAGGGCGTAATCGAAGGCATGGCCGAGGCGATTGACGACTCGGGCGCGCTGATCGTGCTGACGCCTTCCGGCGAACGGATCAACGTATATTCCGGCGATGTTGAACATGCGTAAGGGCTGTTCGTTTGTGCCGAAGTTTGCTATAATGTAGGGAAGAGGCGGTATCCGCGAGAACTGCACTCCGGCTTTGGACATAGGCTAGACCTTGAACGATTTGGAGAAAGTAACACTTGTAGTCGATTTCTGCTCTGAGCCCTGCGGGGACCGAGACGGAAGGCTGATGACATGAATGTGTGCGCATCGTAAGCCTTTTTAGCTCGCGGCTAAAAGGCTTTTTATTTTATTCGGAAAGCTGGGATCAATGTGATGGAACAGCGCAAGCCGTTAACAACGGCCAAAATCAAAAAAATGAAAATGGACGGCGTTCCGCTGGCAGTCGTGACCGCGTACGACTATCCTTCGGCTCGACTGGCTGAGGAAGCGGGCGTAGACGTCATTCTCGTCGGCGATTCGCTCGGCAACGTCGTGCTTGGCTATGATTCGACGCTGCCGGTTACGCTAGACGACATCGTGTATCACACCCGCGCCGTTGTGCGCGGCGCCGGCTCGACGTTTGTCGTCGCTGATCTGCCGTTTCTGACGTATCACGGCAGCATTGACTCGACGATGCGGGCTGTAGCCCGGCTGATGCAGGAGGGCGGCGCGAAGGCCGTCAAGCTGGAGGGCGGCGCTGAGGTGGCGCCGGTCGTGGAAGCCATCGTCAAAGCAGGCGTTCCCGTGGTTGGCCATATCGGCTTGACCCCGCAATCGGTACACCAGATCGGCGGTTATCGGGTGCAGGGCCGCAGCTCCGAGCAGGCCGAGAAGCTGCTCGCCGACGCCAAGGCGCTGGAGCAAGCCGGCGCGTTTGCAATCGTGGTCGAGCTGGTCACCGACGAGCTTGCCGAATGGCTGACCAAGCAGCTGTCGATTACGACAATCGGCATTGGCGCCGGCGCGACTTGCGACGGTCAGGTGCTGGTATTTCACGATTTGCTGCAATACGGACCGGAGTCCGTGCCGCGCAAGTTCGTCAAAACATACGCCAACCTGGGAGAAACGATCCGCACGGGCATAGGCGAATACGTCAAGGAAGTCAAAGCTCGCAGCTTCCCCGGTCCCGATCACACGTTCCATATGGATAACGATGTCGTGCAATATTTGTACGGGGACAAGGGGTGAGCCGCATGGAGGTTGTAAGCGGGATCGCGGAGCTGCGCGGCAAGCTGGCCGCATATCGCCGTGAGCATGGCGACGGCCGAATCGGCTTTGTGCCGACGATGGGGTATTTGCACGAAGGGCATGCCAGTTTGCTGCGCACGGCCAAGGAGCAAAGCGGTCTGGTTGTGCTCAGTATTTTTGTCAATCCGCTGCAGTTTGGACCGAATGAAGATTTTGAGCGGTATCCGCGCAATACGGAGCGTGACTTGCAGGTGGCCGAAGCCGCTGGCGCGGATCTGGTCTTTATGCCGGACGTAGCGGAGATGTACCCGCGGCCCAATCGGACGACCGTATCCGTGGCTGGCGTCACGGAACGGCTGTGCGGGGCTTCGCGCCCCGGCCATTTTGACGGCGTAGCGACTGTGGTCAGCAAGCTGTTTCATATCGTTCAGCCGGACCGGGCGTTTTTCGGCATGAAGGACGCGCAGCAGGTGGCTGTTATTCAGCAGATGGTCCGCGATTTGAATATGGATATCGAAATTGTGCCTTGCCCGACGCAACGCGAAGCGGACGGACTGGCGCTCAGCTCGCGCAATGTGTATTTGAGCGAAGAAGAGCGCCGTCAAGCGCTCGTGCTATCGCAGGGGCTGCAGCTGGCCGCCGCGTACGCCGGGCAAAGCGAACCGACAGCGGCTGCGCTGGTCGACATCGTGGCCGGCCATATCCGCACAGCTCCGCTGGCTGTGATCGATTATGTCGAGGCGCTGCAATTTCCTTCGCTGGAGCCGTTTGCAGCAGCGGCTGACGCCGCAGACGAGTCGATTCTCGTCGCTGTCGCCGTGAAATTCGGCGCAACGCGGCTGATTGACAATCTTATTTTACCGATAAGGAAGTGACGCTCATGTTCCGCACGATGATGAAAGCGAAAATTCACCGCGCAACCGTTACGGAAGCGAACCTGAATTACGTCGGCAGCATTACGATCGATGAGGATTTGATCGATCAGGTCGATATGCTCCCCAACGAAAAGGTGCAAATCGTTAACAATAACAACGGAGCGCGTCTGGAAACGTATATTATTCCGGGGCCGCGCGGCTCGGGCGTCATTTGCCTGAACGGCGCAGCGGCCCGGCTGGTGCAAACCGGCGATACGATCATTATCGTCTCCTATGCGATGATGAGCGACGAGGAAGCCCGCAAGCATCGGCCGACCGTGGCGATCATGGGCGAGAATAACCGCGTTGTCCAGCTGTTGAAGGAAGAGCTGCACTCGACCGTGCTGTAAAGCGTGTTTGAGAGCAGCGTGACGCATGAAATCCCGCTCGTTAACAAAGAATGAGATTAAGCTTTGGAGATGAGGTGGGATGCGACATGTTCAAGCATTTATTTTCCACGATGAACGAGGTCCTGGAAGAAATCCAGAGGGAATACCCGCATACGTCGGGCAAGCAGCGCGAAGCATTGGACGAACAGCTCCAGGTGCTCAAAACGATGAGCGACGAGTTCATCGAATCGTGGCTGCAGTTCGAGGAAAAGCTCGGCAAGCTGTATAGCGCCGCGCCGGACAATACGGAGCCCTTGCACAATGAGCTGCTGGAGCTGGAGATGTCCGGCAAGGAGTCCGAGGAGTTCAAGCGCGGCCAAGGCTTTTACAAGCTGAACATGTACGATCAGGCTATTCGCGAGTTTGAAGCGCTGCTGGCGCTCCAGCCCGATTTTGTGCTGGCCCGCATGTATGTGGCAATGGGTTATTTGCGCAAGGAGGAATACGGGGAGGCGTACCGGCATTTTCAGTTTCTGCTGCCGCTGACCGACAATACCAAGATGAAGGCCATTTCCTATAATGCGATGGGCTGTATTCAGATCCAGAACCAGAATATGGAGAAAGCCTTCGAATATTTTCAAAAAGCGTACCGCCATGATCCGTCCTGCGTAGAGCCGCTCATCCATCTGGACGAAGCGTAAAACGATGCGGATCGGCACTCCCTTTTCCCAGGCAGTTTTGGTATGCTAAAAGAAGCATCAGCAGGATGAAGGGATTGTGGGAAGGCATGAAATTCGCTGTGTTGGATTTTGAAACGACAGGCAGCCAGGCCGCGGATGAGATCATTCAAGTCGGACTGGTCATTATAGATGAAATGCAAATCGTCGACAGGTATACATCCCTGATTAAGCCGGGGGTTCGTATACCTTCTTCGATTACGGCTTTAACAGGCATTACCGATGAGATGGTCGAAGACGCGCCGGGACTGGCCGAGGTGATGGCCGACATGTTCCCTCTGCTGTTCGATTGTGTGCTTGTTGCGCACAACGTCGGCTTTGATCTGGCTTTTTTGCAGCGCGGATTGACGAAAACCGGCTATCCGCCGTTCAGCGGGCGCGTACTTGATACGATGGATCTGCTGCGCATCTTGTTTCCGTCGATTACGAGCCTGCAGCTCGGCATGGTTGCGAGCTTGTTCGGACTGGATCACGAGCGGCCGCATCAAGCCGATAGCGATGCTGAGGTGACGGCGCTGATCTGGATTATTTGTTTGCAGCGGCTGCTCGGACTGCCGCTTTTGACCGTACAGCGGATAACGCGGATTTTTGAAAACGGTTCAGGCGATTTGGGCTGGTTTCTGGATGAAATTCGCGCTTTCAAGGAGCAGACGACGGCTGTGGATACGGATGAGCAGCGCTACTTCCGGCAGTTTACGATCAATGTCGGCGATTGGGACGAGGAAGAGGACGTGCGCGCGCCGCATGAGGCGATGGAGCTGACGCCGTCGTTTGACGCGTTTTATGCCGGGCTGAAGACGACGCTGCAAAGCCGCTTTGAGGTGTACGAGGATCGGGAAGCGCAGGAGCAGATGATTCGTGAGGTGGAGGACGCTCTGCAAGCGGAGCGGCATCTGATGATTGAAGCGGGCACGGGTACGGGCAAATCGCTCGCCTATCTGATTCCTTCGTTGTATTACGGCATTCAGCAGGACAAGAAGGTGATCGTGAGCACGCATACGATCAATTTGCAGGAGCAGCTGCGCGAGCGCGATATTCCGCTTTTGCACGGCATTTTCCCCATTGGCTTCAAAGCGGCGGTGCTCAAGGGACGCAGTCACTATTTGTGCTTGCGCAAATTCGAGAACAAGCTGGCGGTCAGCGACTACGAGAACGGCAAGGAGGATCCGCTGACGGCGGCGCAAATGGTCGTCTGGCTGAGCGAGACCGAGCACGGGGACGAAGAGGAGCTGCATTTTGGCAACAAGGGGCCTCAGTTCTGGCATACGGTGGCCAGCGATACGGATTCCTGCCTGAACCGGATGTGCCCGTGGTTCAAAAAATGCTTCTATCATCGCGCTCGCCATCACGCCAATACGGCCGATGTCGTCATAACGAACCATTCGCTGCTGTTTACCGACATGAAAGCCGATAACCGGCTGCTGCCGCATTACAAGCATTTGATTATCGACGAGGCCCATCATTTTGAAGAGGTCGCGAGCAAGCATTTGGGCATCGAGCTGCATTCATCGGCGTTTTATCATACCCTGCAATGGCTATACAAGGATCATCGCAGCGGTCAGCTGCCGATGCTGCGGTTCCGGCTGCAGCGTTTTGACGGCGACGAGCGGGCTGCGGCTTGGGCGGAGACGGCCGATGGGCTGCTGCCCAAGGTGCTGGACGTCAAGGACCGCTGGGAGGCGCTGAGCGAAAGCCTGTACGAGCATTTGGCGGCCAAAAGCAGCGATCCGTCGCAGTCGGAATCGTCGCAATACGTGCTGCGGATGAAGCCGGATACGTTGCCTGCGACGTGGCCGGATTTGACCGAGCAGGGCCAGGCGCTGGTCAGCGGGCTGGGTGAGCTGCTGCGCGGCCTGGAGCGGCTCACAGCCGAGATCAAGGAGGTACAGGAGGTCTATGAGGTGCAGAGCCTGATCACCGATCTGGGGGGCACCCTGAAGGAGCTGCACGGACATCGCGACGCGCTGGAGTTTTTCATCAAGATGGAGGACGCGGGGTTCGTGTATTGGATGGAAGCGGGAACGTATGCCAAAAGCCGCTCCCTGCAGCTGATCAGTGTGCCAACCGACGTCAGTTCGTTGCTGCAGCAGCATTTTTTCGAGACGAAAGACAGCATCATCCTGACGTCGGCGACGTTGTCCGTGAACAAATCGTTCCAGTATGCAGCCGACCAGCTTGGTCTAAATGTACCGCAGCCGGAGCAGCTTCAGGGGCAAGCCGGCAAGCTCAAAACCGTGCAGCTGCCCTCGCCGTTCAATTACCGCGAGCAGGCGCTTGTCTGCATCCCGCGCGATTTTCCGACAATACGCGGCGCGGCGGGGGACAGCGTCTTCATCGACGCGCTGGTGAAGTCGCTGGGCGATGTGGCCGTGGCGACGAAGGGCCGAATGCTCGTGCTGTTCACGTCCAACCGGATGCTCAAGCTGGTGCACGGCGCTTTGAAGGAGCGTTTGAAGCCGCAAGGCATTCACGTGCTTGGCCAAGGCGTCGACAGCGGCAACCGGAGCAAGCTGACGCGCATGTTCCAGGAGCACAGCGCCTGCGTGCTGCTTGGCACCAGCTCGTTCTGGGAGGGCGTGGACATTCCCGGCGAGGCGCTGAGCTGTCTGGCGATCATTCGCCTGCCGTTCCAGCCGCCGAATCATCCGCTGATTGAAGCCAAATGCGACAATATCAAAAAAAGCGGCGGCAATCCATTCATGAAGTTTTCCGTGCCGCAAGCGGTCATCCGCTTCAAGCAGGGGTTCGGCCGGCTTGTCCGCCGCGCTTCGGACAAAGGCATCGTCATTATTTATGATACCCGGGTGATTGATACGCAATACGGCAAATATTTTCTGTACTCGCTCCCAGGACCGAAAATTGAGCACATGACGACGGAGCAAATGGTGCCCAGAATTCGCGAATGGATGGGGGAGGTGCTGGTTTGAAGACGCTGAAAATTTCCGAAGCGGTCGTGCGGCGGCTGCCGATTTACCTGCGGTATTTAAACGAGCTGGCGATGAAAAATACGATGACGGTCTCCTCGCAGGACTTGGGTCACAAGCTGGATTTGAATCCGGCGCAAATCCGCAAGGATTTGGCCTATTTCGGCGAATTCGGCAAAAAAGGCATTGGCTACGATGTCGGCTATCTGATTGAAAAAATCCGGCAAATTCTCAAGCTGGACCGTCATTTGCCGGTTGCGCTGGTGGGCGCGGGCAATCTCGGCCGCGCGTTGTGCAATTACAACACGTATCTGCGTAACGATATGAAGATTGTCGCTGTGTTTGACGATTTTCCTGGCAAGGCTGGCGAAGCGATCAACAACTTGCTGGTGCAGCCGATGGAGGAGCTCAAGGAAACGATTGCCCGCCTCGGCGTGCGCATCGGCATTATTACCGTTCCTGCGGCTGAAGCGCAAAACGTCGCGATGCAGTTCGTTGAAGCCGGCGTTGAAGCGATTCTCAATTTTGCGCCAGTGATCATCAAGGTACCGGGCGACGTGCGCGTGCATCACGCTGATTTTACGACCGAGCTGCAAAGTCTGGCCTACTATCTGGATGAATAACAGACAGCCAAAAAAAGCGTCCCTCCCGAAAGCCGGGCAGGGACGCTTGTCCGTTTCTGCGAAATAATAACGCAGCTTGCATGAGTTAAACCGGGAAAAGCAGCTTGAACAGCAGTGAAAAAATCAGATAAGCCAGCACGATGCTGATCGGGATCGTAATGATCCAGGTGACGATCATACGGCCGACAGTGGCCCATTTGACCTCATGGAAGCGCATGACGCTGCCGGTACCGATAATCGAAGACGAAATGACGTGCGTCGTCGACAGCGGCATGCCGAAGTGCGTGGACGTCTGAATGACAATCGACGAGGTCAAATCGGATGCAAAGCCGTTGATCGGCTCGATTTTGATAATTTTCCGGCTGATCGTCTTGATGATGCGCCAGCCGCCGATCGAGGTGCCAAGACCCATGGCAATCGCCGCAGCAACCTTGACCCAGAGCGGCACGTCGAGGCCGACTTGCTTGTTGGCTGCTACGAGACCAAACACGATAATGCCCATCGCCTTTTGCGCGTCATTGCCGCCGTGCGAGAACGACAGCAGCACCGCCGATACGACCTGCAAAATGCGGAATACGCGGTTCAGCTTCGAGCGCGACGTATTGCCTTTCCAGATCACGATGTATTTGATAATAGCCATAATGAGGTAGCCCGCAGCGAAAGCGACAATCGGCGAAAGCACGAGAATCAGAATGATTTGCGTGAAGCCGCTCCAGTTCACAGAGTCGAAACCGGCTCCGGCAATGACCGCTCCGGCGAGCGAGCCGAGCAGCGTATGCGAGGAGGAGGACGGGATCGCGTAATACCACGTGACCAGATTCCAGATGATTGCCGACAGCAGCGCCGCAATGACGATTTCAACGCCATGCGGAATGGTTGCCGGATTGGCGACTTTGCCGCCGACCGTTTTGGCGACGCCCGAAGACACGATGGCGCCGATGAAGTTCAGCACAGCGGCCATCAGCACCGCGATGCGCGGCGGCAGAGCCCGGGTCGAGATGGAGGTGGCGATGGCGTTGGCCGTATCGTGAAATCCGTTAATAAAGTCGAAGAGCAGGGCCAGCGCCACGATAACGAACAATAATGTCAGCATGTTTTCCCTCCGAGCCGTTTCTTACGAGTACCGCAGAACGACGCTCTCCAGAATGTTCGCGACGTCTTCGCACGCATCGGTCGTCTCTTCCAGGCGCTCATAAATTTCCTTCAGCTTGAAATCCTCATACGGATCTTTTTTGGCCTTGAAAATTTGCCGGATGCCTTCGCGCATCAGTCGGTCGCCGTCATTTTCCAGACTGTTGATCTGGACGGTGTGTTCGGTAATCTGCATATATTTCTTTTTCGCGAGCAGCTTGAAGGCGTCGAGAATGTGCTGGCACGAGGCCACAATCACCCCGGAAAATTCCTGCATTAGCGCATCCGTCGTCTCAATGTACAAGTAGTCAAATCGGGCGATCGTCGCTTCAAT
Organism: Paenibacillus athensensis; assembly: GCF_004514475.2. Taxonomy (GTDB): domain Bacteria; phylum Bacillota; class Bacilli; order Paenibacillales; family NBRC-103111; genus Paenibacillus_AL; species Paenibacillus_AL athensensis. The sequence continues at coordinate 101,896 of NZ_MYFO02000008.1, forward strand.
CCCGTCCGTCACGTCATCCAGCTTGGAGGCCAGCTCCATGATGTCTTCCCGATCCAGCGGCGTGATGAACGCTTTGTTCAAGCCTTTGAAAATTTCGTGCGTGATCGAGTCGCCCTGATGCTCCAGATCGTTGATAGCCTGGATGAAATGGGTCGGCGGCTTTTCGCCCATCATGGCGGTCCGGAACATTTGCGCAGCTTGCAGCGCGTTCTCGGCCGAACGGATGAGAAGCTGAAGAAAGTCGGCTTCTCCTTTTTTTGTGAACAGCGTTGTCATAAAACCCTCCTAAGGTTGGTTGATAGCTGGTAAAATTGACTGACGGTTAACAGGCGCCACGCGAAATATAGCGCATTTTGGAAAGAAAACTCACGAAATTAAAAATATCAAATTCTCATAGGGAAAGCAATGCCCAATCGCAAGTTCCGTAAGCGATCGTTTCTTGATTTTGGCTGCGTGAAGTTGTACATTGGAAAAAGTGACGTTTACTTATATATAAAGGTATGGAAAAGAGGATGAAGAAGCATGGCAAAAACGTTGATTGCAGGCGGTCTTTTCATCACGGCAGATGAGACGGCGCCTTGGATAAAAGGCAGCATGGTCATGGAAAACGGCAGCATTACCTACATCGGCGAAAGCGAACCGGAGCCGCGCAACAGCTACGATGAAGTGATCGACGGCACGAACAAGCTGTACATGCCCGGTTTGGTCAATACGCACGGCCATGCGGCCATGTCGCTGCTGCGCGGCTGGGGCGACGATATGGCGCTGCAGGTGTGGCTGGAGACGAAAATGTGGCCGATGGAAGCGAAATTTACGGCTAATGACGTCAAATGGGGCACGCTGCTGGCGATTCTGGAAATGGTCAAGGGCGGCACGACGACGTTCGTTGACATGTACGATCATATGCATGAGGTAGCACAGGCTGTCGAATTGTCCGGGATGCGCGGTTGTCTGGCCCGCGGCGTGATCGGATTGTGTCCGCCCGAGGTGCAGGATGCGAAATTAAAGGAAGCGACGGAATTCGCCCGCACCTGGCACGGACGAGCCGGCGGCCGCATTACGACGATGATGTCGCCGCACGCGCCGTATACCTGTCCGCCGGACTACATCGAGCGGATCGTTCAGGCGGCTCACGATTTGAACCTGCCGCTGCACACGCACATGTCCGAGACAAGCCGCGAGGTGCAAGCCAACGTCGACCAATACGGCTTGCGTCCCGTTGCGCATCTGGAGAAGCTGGGCGTGTTTACGCGGCCGACGCTGGTCGCTCACGGCGTCCATCTGACCGATGAAGAGATCGCGACGTTGAGCAAATACGATGTGCGCATCTCGCACAATCCGGGCAGCAACCTCAAGCTGGCGAGCGGCGTGGCGCGCGTGCCGGAGCTGCTTAAAGCGGGCGTGAAGGTGTCGCTGGGTACGGATAGCGCGGCATCCAACAACAATCTCGACATGTTCGAGGAAATGCGTCTGGCCGCTTTGATTCACAAAGGCGTATCCGGCGATCCGGTGGCCGTTCCGGCGACAGAGGCGCTGCGTATGGGCACCAGGCTCGGAGCCGAATCGATCTGGCTGAATGATGTCGGTCAGCTCAAAGCCGGCATGAAGGCCGATTTCATCGCGCTGGACATCGATCAGCCGCATTTTCTCCCGAAAACTGACTTCATCTCTCATATTGTGTACTCCGCATCGGCAAAAGATGTAGTCGACGTCTGCATTGACGGGCAATGGATCGTGCGCAAGGGCGAATGCCTGACGCTGGACGAAGAGAAGATCAAGCGGGAATTCCAAAGCTGCTTCCAGTCGCTGGTCGGTTGAGAAGCGGACGGGGCGAAGCGCCACAACTTGAGCGAAGGCGGAGGCGAGCGACGGTGACGTGGAGAAGATGGACGGTGCTGGGCTTGTTCATTGCAGCGACGCTAATCGTCGTGCTCGCGCGGTTTTATGCCAGCGTGCAGGGCGAGCATTGGCGCGATGATGCGCAGGCCGTGAACACGGCGTACGAGAAGTCGATTTTGGCAAAAGCGGAGCGGGTGGAGTCGTTCTACGGCGATGAGCCGATGCATGTCGTTTTTGGTTCAGACAAAATCGGCCAGCCGGTGATCGTCTGGGTGACAGCGAACGGTATACATACCGAAATGGCTGACGAAGCGGTCAATGAGCAGCAGATTCGCGAGAAAATGGCCGCGAAGGACCCGGCGCTGGAGGTGCTGCGGGTGCTGCCCGGCGAGCTGGGCGGCAACTATGTGTGGGAAGTGTTTTACAAAAAAAAAGAAGCCGCAGGCGTCAGGTATTTTTACGATTACTACGGCTTCAAGGATGGCGCTTATCTGGATACGTACCGGCTCAGTCTGCAATAGACTGGGCTTTTTTTTGTTTCCACACATTGCTTGGCGCTTGCGTCAATATCTTGTGATATACTTTGCGTATAGCGTTTCAGCAATCAAATAGCGCATAGAAAGGGGGACGTTGACTGATGAAGCTGCGTCTCTTACCTGTCGTTTTAAGTTTGGTGATTACATCGGCCGTATTATTCGGGGGATGGTTCGCTTACAATAGCCTGGCTATGGAAAATCCGTTGTCTGCTGTGGTGCAAAAGGTTCCCGGCGTCGTACAGTCCGACGTCAAGCTGAGCAGCGGTACTGTTGACGTCAAGCTGACGCTGGCCGCCGACGCCGATTTGCGCAGCGTGGTTGAGCGCATCGCCTCGGAGGGCGCGGCGCAGATCGGCAAGCGGACGCTGCGGTTCGACGTGGCGGGCAGCGCGTCGTCGCAGACGCTCGACACATGGTGGTCGAAGGCGCTGTTCGGGGTCGCTCAAGCGATGGAGACGAAGCATTACGCCGATATCCCGGCGACGCTGGAGCAGCAGGCGGCCGATCTGGGCGGACTTGCCGTCGATACGCAGATGGACGATCAGTATGTGTATGTTCGCTTGACCGACGGGCAAGCCTGCAAGTTTGTGATGCTGCCGCGGACGGGCGGCACGATGGGGGTGTGGCCGAATGAGTAAATACGGCAAAGAAATTTGCATCGGCGCTGTGCCGGTGCTGCTTGTTTTTTTAGCCTTTGTGGGCATCAATGTCGTGCCGCTTCTGTTCACGGCGGTGCTGGCCGTGTCGGTGTGGTACATGATCCGCAGCCGCGGCGGCGTGGGCGTAGCGACGGGCGAGCGCAAGAGCAAAAACCGTGCACCCTCTTATTTGACCTTTGATCAAATCGGCGGTCAGGAGCGGGCGAAGCGCGAGCTGATGGAGGCGCTCGATTTTTTAATCAAGCACGATGAGATTCAACAGCTCGGCATCCGGCCGTTGAAGGGCATTTTGCTGACCGGGCCGCCGGGAACGGGCAAAACGCTGATGGCCAAAGCCGCAGCGCATTATACGAATTCCGTGTTCGTCGCGGCGTCCGGCAGTGAGTTTGTCGAGATGTATGTCGGCGTCGGGGCCAGCCGCGTGCGCGATCTGTTCAAGGAAGCACGGACGCGGGCGGCGAAGGAAGGCAAGGAGAATGCGGTGGTGTTTATCGACGAGATCGACGTGATCGGCGGTCAGCGGCAAGGCGGCCAGCACCGCGAATACGATCAGACGCTGAATCAGCTGCTGACCGAAATGGACGGCATTCATACAAACGATACGCCGCGTCTTTTGATCATTGCCGCGACGAATCGCAAGGAGATGCTGGACAGCGCGCTGCTGCGGCCGGGCCGTTTTGACCGGCACATCGAGGTGGATTTACCCGACAAAAAGGGTCGGCTTTCGATTCTGGAAATTCATGCGCGCAACAAGCCGCTGGCGGCCGGCGTTACGCTCGACAGGGTGGCTGAGCAAACCTTCGGCTTCTCAGGCGCGCAGCTCGAAAGCGTGCTGAACGAAGCGGCGATTTATGCGCTGCGCGACGAAGCGAAGGAGATTGCCCAGCAGCATTTGGCCCATGCGATTGACAAGGTGATGCTGGGCGAACGGACGGATCGCGAAGCGGCGTCGGAGGAGAAGGAACGCGTCGCTTATCATGAGCTTGGCCATGCCATTGTCGCCGAAATCGTGCGTCCCGGCTCGGTTTCGCAGGTGACGGTGTCGCCGCGCGGCAAGGCGCTTGGCTATGTGCGGCACAATCCGCCGCAGGATCATTATTTGTACACGAAGCGTTATATCGAGGAGCAGATTATGGTTGCGCTCGGCGGAGCGACGGCTGAGGAAATGTTCTACGGCGGGCGCAGCACGGGCTCGCGCAATGATTTCGAGCAGGCGCTGCAGATGGTTCGCAATATGATCGACGCCGGCTTGACTTCACTGGGTATCGTCGACCGCGATATGGTGACGAAGGAGGAGCTGATGAAGGAGAATGCGCGCATTCTCGATGAGCTGGCGGCGCGAACGCGCGAGCTGCTGGAAAGCAAGCGTCCGGTGTTTGCGTCGTCGCTGGATATTTTGCTCAAGGAGGAAGTGCTGTCCGGGGATGCGTTCCGCGCTTTGCTGGCCGACGGTGCCGACAGCGGGCGGGACGGACATACGCAATCGGCCTGATGTTGCGCGTTCAACGAATTGTCAAGAAGCCGCTCTGAAAAGAGCGGCTTTTTGACATACTACAGTGAAAACCGCGGCAAAACGATGTATGATGAAGAGGAAGAAATTTCTCGCCATTGCCCGAAAAGGAGACTTGACTATGCCGCTGAAACGGATCGGAGTTGTTGGAGGAGGAACGATGGGACAGGGCATCGCCGAGATGCTGGCTGCCAAGGGACTGGAAGTGCTGCTGGTTGAAAAATCGCCGGAGAAGCTCGCGCATACGCTGGATATGATTACGCTGAGCCTCGACAAGCAAATGGAACGCTGGGCGCTGACGGAGGCGGAAAAGAAGCTGATTCTGGCCCGAATCGGCTTTGTGCTGCAGCTTGAGGAGCTGTCGGGCTGCGACATGGTGATTGAGACGATCACCGAGGATTTGGAGGCGAAGAAGCGCGTGTTTGCTGCGCTAGATCCGGTCGTGCGGCCGGATACGGTGCTGGCCAGCAATACGTCGACGCTGAGCCTGACGGAGCTGGCGGCGGCGACGAAAACGCCGGAGCGGGTTATCGGCGTGCACTTTTTGCATCCGGTATCCAAAATTGCGCTGGTGGAAATCGTCCGCGGGCTGAAGACGTCGGATGATACGTTTGAGCGGACCCGGGAATTTATTGACGACACGCTGGAAAAAAAGAGCATCAAGGTGTACGAGTCACCGGGTTTTATTACCACCCGGCTGATCGGTACATTGATTAACGAAGCGATGCATACGCTAGCAGAAGGCGTCGCTTCTGCCGAGGATATCGATAACGCGATGCGTATCGGCTACGACTTCCGCTACGGTCCGCTGGAGATGTGCGATCGTTTCGGATTGGATTCGGTGCTCGATTCGCTGGAGCGGCTGTTCCGCGAGTACGGGGATTTGAAGTACAGACCGTCGTTTTTGCTCAAGCAGATGGTGCGCGCCGGCCATTTGGGCGTCAAGACGGGCGAAGGTTTTTTCCGCTATGACAAGGACGGTGACCGCATATGAATGTGCTTGTCATTAATGCAGGCAGCTCGTCGCTGAAATATCAGCTGTACTTCATGAGCGAAGGACGGGTGCTGGCCAAAGGCAAGGTGGAGCGCATCGGAATGGATACGGCGCTGCTGACGCACGAGCCGGAAGGCAAGCCGGATGTGAGCGAGGTCAGCGAAATTCTCGACCATACGACGGCGATCCGCCGCGTGCTCGATTTGCTCGTGCATCCGCAGCACGGCGTGCTCAAGACGGCGGCGGAGATCGAAGCGGTCGGGCATCGCGTCGTACACGGCGGCGAATCGTTCCGGGCGTCGGTGCGCGTCGACGAAGACGTCAAGCGGGAAATTCGCCGGCTGTTCGATCTGGCGCCGCTGCACAATCCGGCCGCGCTGCTCGGCATCAACGCCGTGGAAGCGAACATGCCCGGCGTGCCGCAGGTTGTCGTATTCGATACGGCGTTCCATCAGACGATGCCGCCTGCGGCGTATTTGTATCCGGTGCCAATGGCGCTGTACCGCAAGCACAAGGTGCGGCGGTACGGCTTTCACGGCACGTCGCACCACTACGTCAGCGAGCGCGCCGCGGCGTTCCTGGAGCGTCCGCTGGCTGCGCTCAAGCTCGTCACGTGCCATATCGGCAACGGGGCGAGCTGCGCCGCCGTGCTGGGCGGACGCTCAATCGATACGAGCATGGGGATGACGCCGCTCGAAGGGCTGATGATGGGCACGCGCAGCGGCGATCTCGATCCGGCCATCGTGCCGTATACGATGGGCAAGGAGGAGCTGACCTTGAGCGAGGTCAGCTCGATGCTGAACAAGCACAGCGGTCTGCAGGCGGTGTCCGGCCTCAGCAGCGATATGCGGGAGATCGAAGGAGCGATGGACGCGGGCGATAGCAACGCCGCGCTGGCCTTCGAGATGTACGCCTACCGGCTGCGCAAATATATCGGCGCGTATGCTGCGGCGCTGAACGGAATGGACGCGCTGGTGTTTACGGCCGGCGTCGGAGAAAATTCCGAGCGTCTGCGCAGCGCGGTCTGCCGCGAGCTGACCTTCCTCGGCGTGGAGCTGGACGAGGTGAAGAACGGGCGCGGCTACAAGGGTGAGCGCCGGATTTCCGCGGCGTCCTCGCGCGTGGAGGTCCTGGTCATTCCGACCAATGAGGAATGGATGATAGCGCGCGATACGTATGCGCTGGTGCGCTAGAAGTCCGGTGAAAAAGTGGCCGGCGAGTCGATAGGGAGTTGGAACAGTGAGCGGGAACCGCTATCGACCGGAGGACACTGGATTTTCACCGGACTTCCAGAGAAGAGAAAGAAGTACCGAAGGGAGCGATTCGCCATGAAATGCACCATCAGGGAAGTCCAACACCATGTCGGTGAAACGGTCACGATCGGCTGCTGGCTGCACAAAAAGCGCTCCAGCGGCAAAATTCAATTTTTACAGCTGCGCGACGGCTCCGGATACATACAGGCGATTGCGGTGAAAAGCGAGGTCGGCGAAGCGGCGTGGGAAGCGGCGTCGAAGCTGACGCAGGAAAGCTCGCTCTACGTCACCGGCCGGGTCAAAGAGGACCCGCGCAGCAAGGGCGGCTATGAGCTGGATGTCGAGGGGATCGAGATTCTCCAGCTGACGGAGGAATATCCGATTACGCCCAAGGAACACGGCACCGATTTTTTGATGGATCATCGGCATTTGTGGATTCGCAGTCCGCGCCAGCGGGCGATTCTGGTGATTCGCGCGCAAATCGTGCAGGCGATCCAGCAGTTTTTTAACGAACGCGGCTTTCATCTGGTCGATCCGCCGATTTTGACGCCATCTTCGTGCGAAGGGACGACGAATCTGTTTCACACGAAATATTTTGACGAGGACGCGTACCTGACGCAAAGCGGCCAGCTATACATGGAGGCGGCGGCAATGGCGCTGGGCCGGGTGTATTCATTCGGGCCGACGTTCCGCGCCGAGAAGTCGAAGACACGCCGGCATTTGATCGAATTCTGGATGATCGAGCCGGAGATGGCCTTTGTGGACCATGTGGAAAATCTGCAAGTGCAGGAGCAATTGATCGGCCATATCGTACAGTCCGTGCTGACAAACTGCCGCAAGGAGCTGGAAACGCTGGAGCGCGACGTGTCGAAGCTGGAGCAGGTACAGGGGACGTTCCCGCGGATGACATACGACGAGGCGGTGGCGTTCCTGCACAGCAAGGGCTTCGAGTTCGAATGGGGCGAGGACTTTGGCGCGCCGCACGAAACGGCGATTGCCGAGCAGTTCGCCAAGCCGGTGTTCATTACACATTATCCGACGGCGATCAAGGCGTTTTATATGAAGCCGGACCCGCAGCGGCCGGAGGTTGTGCTGTGCGCCGATTTGATTGCGCCTGAAGGTTATGGGGAAATTATCGGCGGCAGCCAGCGGATCGACGATCCGGAGCTGATCGAGTTGCGCTTTCAGGAGCATGAGCTGTCCAAGGAAGCGTATCAATGGTATCTGGACCTGCGCAAATACGGCTCGGTGCCGCATTCGGGCTTCGGGCTCGGGCTGGAGCGAACGGTGGCGTGGATTTGCGGGCTGGATCACGTGCGGGAGACGATTCCGTTCCCGCGTCTGTTGTACCGGCTCTATCCGTAGCGATAGGGTCAGGCTGGGAGATAAGGGAGAGGGAACCGATGTTAAAAAGCGACGCATGGCCGAAGCGGGCCGAAGCGGTGATGGCTGCTGCGCTCAGTGAGCGCGATGTCGGCGTGCCGGCTTTGCTGCTGCGCCATTATCGGGAGCTGCGCCTGAGCGACGCCGAAGCGCTGCTGCTGATTCATCTGCTCGCGTTCACGGGCTTGGAGGGCAACGGCTTTCCGACGCCGGAGGAGATGGTGGCGCGGATGTCGGCCAGCGCCGAGCAGGTGACAGGCGCGCTGCAGAAGCTGCTGCATGACGGCTGGATTGCGATTGACGAAGGCGTTGAGGCCGCGTCGGGCATCCGCTTCGAGCGCTATAATCTGGCTCCGCTCTACGGCAAGCTGGCGGCGTTTGTGCTCAGCCGGCCCGAGCCGGAGATCGCAGCCGCCGGACATGCCGTCAGCGGGGGAGGAGCAGGCTCAGGGGCGCTGCAGTGGCCGGCGGACGATGCGGCAGGGGCGCTGCGGGCGGATACGAGCGTCTACGGGATTTTCGAGCAGGAATTCGCCCGTCCGCTGACGCCGATGGAGCTGGAGACGATCAGCGGCTGGCTGGACAAGGACCGCTACCGCGAGGAGCTGATTCTGACGGCGCTGAAGGAAGCGGTGTTTGCCGGAAAGGTGTATTTTCGCTACATCGACCGGATTTTGCTGGAATGGAGCCGCAATCGGGTCACGACGCCCGAGCAGGCGAAGGAATATGCGCAGCGCTACCGCCAGTCGCGGTAGGCGAGCAGAAAGGGGCTGCCGGATAAGCCCCATACAAAGCTGGACGGACAAACGCCAAGTTTGCCGTCGGCTTTTTTTATGCTGTGAAAGCGGGATAGGAGGTTTTGAAAAAAAACCGGCTCGTAATTCAGGCTATAAAGACCTGATCACGATGCCGGAAGGTTGTTGGATCTGTAGCGGCAAAAGCTTGTACTTGTAGTAGGTTCATTCAGGCGCTTAGCCGCGTGCCTTCAGCTCATGCCAGCGGCAGACGTATTCGAACAAAAACTCAAACGCCTCCAGATGACGCTTCGCTTCAAACGCGTTGGCGCCCCAGGCGTAAATGCCGTGCTTGCGCAGCACGATGCCGGGAATGCGCGGCGTCAGCACGCCCTCGACCAGCTCGGCGATGCGCGGAATGTCGGCGTAGTTCGGTAGAATCGGAATGTCGATCAACGCATCCTCGTCCCAAATGTTAAATGCCTTGATCAGCTCGACGCCTTCGACGGGAATGCTGCCGCGCTCCCAGAACAGCTCGGACGCCAGGTTGTTGAACACCGTATGTACGTGGAAAATCGCGCCCGCCCCGGTCAGCCGGTAAATCTCGCAGTGAATCAACGTTTCGGCCGAAGGCTTGAGCTTCGTGTCATCTGTCGGCTGCCCCGACTCGTTGACGAGCAGGAAATCCTCCGGCGTCTGCACGGATTTGTCCTTGCCGCTCGCGGTAATCGCAAACGTAAACGCCTGCGGATCGAATTCGCCGACGCGCACCGACAGGTTGCCGCTCGTTGCCGGGAACCAGCCCTTGGCTGCCAAGCCGGCCTTCACGGCGGCAAGCTCGGCGAACGCCCGCTGCTTATCCTCCAATGTCAGTTTCATGCTTGTCCATCGCCTCCAAATGCTTCATAACGTCGTAGAACGTTTCAAACGGGTAGAACGGCAGCTCCAGCTCCTCGCACAGCCCGATCAGGTGCGAGCGGGCAAACACGGTGTCAACGAGCTTGGCGCCGGCAAAATCAGTCACGCTGTCGCCGATCAGGATGCGGTGGTAACGCGCCGGATCGTAAGAGCGAATAATCGTCGTTTTGCACATGCCGCAGTCGTTATCGCAGTGCTCGTCGCAGCCGTTTGGCCACAAAATCTCAATCGTATCGCCGGCAAATGAGCTGGCGTTGCTGTAGATATGCTCGCGGGGAATCGGGAACGGTGCAAGCAGCGGGTAGATGAAAAAGTCGATCCCGCCGCTCGTGACAAGCAGCGTAATCTCGCGCTCCTTGCAGTAGTCGACGAATGCGCCGAAGCCGCTGCGGATTGTGGCGTTATGAATCGCGTAATCGACGATTTCCGCCTGCCGCGACGTTGGCAGCATCGCAAACATCCGGCCGACGGTCTGGCGGATCGACAGCTTGCCGTCCATTAGCTGCTGCACCAGCTCCTCCCAGCCCGGCGGATTGAAATGCTTCATGATCGCGACGATGTTGTCGTTTTGCGTAATTGTACCGTCGAAATCGCAAAAAACGATGCGCTTCTTGTCCATTACGCCCTGACCCCCCAAGCATCGATTGCCGCTTGCAGCTCGGGATGGCCAAGCGCGTAATCCTGCAGCGTCATGCCCTGCAACGTGGCATCAATCGCTTGGCGGAACGCCTGCCCGCCGGCAATCGTGCCGAGCGGATGGCCGTGAATGCCGCCACCGGCATTGACGACGACATCGCCGCCGAAATCGCGGAGGATGAGCGGCACGAGGCCGGGATGGATGCCCGCGGACGGCACCGGAAAGCTGGCGGCCAGCTTGGGCGCGTTGACGTCGGCGTCATAATCGCCATACACGTAGTCGGCTGCCCGGTCGGTCAGCAGCGCGTGCTTGATGGCGAGATTTTCCTCGCGCGGCATGACGACAGAGCCATACGGCGACGGGAACAAGACGAGATCGGCGCCGGCGAGGCGCATCAGCTTGCCGAGCAGGAGCGGAGCGGCAATGCCGTAATGCGGCGACGGGTAGAAGGCGCCGGCCATTGCCGGATGGGCCATAATCGGCACGTTGATCTCGGGGTCGGCGCTCAGCGCGTGCAGCGCGTCGAAGCCGTAAGCGAGCACGTTGAACAAGAGCGCGTTCACGCCGGCGCGGATCGCCTTGCGCGCTTGCTCCGGCAAGCCGAAGGTCGGTCCCGTGAGGTTGACGGCGTACAGCAGCTTTTGTCCGGTGCGCGCGCGCGCTTCTTCGGCTGCCGACAGGCATACCTCAATGCGGCGCTCCAGCGGCGTCAGCGGATTTTCGAACAAAATTTCATCGTCCTTGATCAAATCGACGCCGCCGGCGGCTTGCAAATAAAACTGCTCGCGCAGCGCCGGCAGCTCGTAGCCGACCACGGATTTGAAAATGCTCATCAGCAGCGGCCGGTCGTGCACGCCCAGCAGGTTGCGCACGCCGTTCATGCCGAATTTCGGACCGGCAAAGCCGGAGAGGAACGCGGGCGAGAACGACAGGTCGAGCAGCTTGATTCGGCCGTCCATCGACAGCTTGCCGAATACGGTGACAAGCAGCGCCGGCAGGTCGCGGCTGTAGTTCACATCCGGATAAGCGATGCGGATGTCGGCGTAACGGGCCGAAGCCGGCTCTCCGTTCGCGGGTTCGTGGACGTCGATGTCGACGACCTTGCCCAGATGCTTTTCCATTTGCGCTTTTTGTGCCTCAGGCAGCTCGGTCCAGCTGCCGACGGTCAAGCCGACGGCGATGCCGGTCGCTTTTTTTGCGAAATCGGCTTTTTCGTCATAGCAGCGATAGGTTGCCAAACAATATGAATTCATCGGATTTTTTCACCTGCTTTATAGGAACTGCGATTTATTTCGCGCTGGGTGCGGCGATTTGCTCGCCCATTTCTTTGGCCCGCTCAGCGGAGCGGAATACGGCGCGGACAATGCCCTCGCAAAACTGATGGCGGTCCAGCGTTTCAATCGCCGCTTGCGTCGAGCCGTTCGGCGAAGTCACCTTGCGCCGCAGCTCGGCCGGGTCCTCCTGCGTCGTTTCGACCATGTGCGCTGCGCCGAGAACGGTTTGCAGCGTCAGCTTGCGCGCGTCTTCCTCGCTCAATCCGCCTTCAACGGCCGCTTTGGTCATGGCTTCCATGAAGTAGTAGACGTAAGCCGGACCGCTGCCGGATACGCCGGTCACAAGGTCGAGCTTGGATTCGTCTACGACGCTGACGATGCCGACGGCTTCAAACATGTCGACGGCCAGCTTGCGTCCCGCTTCCGTGACGTTCGGCGAAAAGCTGATGCCGGTAGCGCCCAGGCCGATGGTGCTCGATGTGTTGGGCATCGTGCGGACGATCGGCAGGTCGGTGTTCAGCAGCGCCGCCGCTTTGGCTGTCGACAGGCCGGCAATCACCGAGACGAGCAGCTGCCCTTGGCGGAGCAGCGGGGCCAGCTCGGCAAAGGCACTTTCGACATCCTTGGGCTTCATGCAGAGCACAACGACGTCGGCTTCGCGGATGAACGCTTCGCGGTCCAGCGGATCGTTCGTGACGTTCACGCCATATTCGTTTTGGATGCGGGCGAGCTTGTCGGAATCGGAGCGGTTGGTGACGTACAGGTTCTGCGGGTTGGCGATGCGCCGCTCGACCAGACCGCGGAAAATCGCTTCCGCCATCGAGCCTGCGCCGACAAACACGATCCGCGCTTGAGATAATGCAGATAGGGTCATGGCTTCAAAATACCTCCCGGCCTACAGGCCACATATGGATAGTGCGTCTGGCGACGCGGTTATTCGCGAATTTGTCCGCTGCCGTACACGCGGAATTTAGTGGAGGTGAGCGCCGGCAGGCCCATCGGCCCGCGAGCGTGCAGCTTTTGCGTGCTGATGCCGATTTCTGCGCCGTAGCCGAACTCGAAGCCGTCGGTAAAGCGGGTTGAGGCGTTGTGATATACCGCGGCGGCGTCGACATCCTGGAGAAAACGGGCGGCATGGTCGGCGTTTTCGGTCACGATGCATTCCGAATGCATCGTGCTGTAGGCGCGGATATGATCAAGGGCTTCGTCCAGATTGCTAACGACCTTCACGTTCAAAATATAATCGTTGTACTCCGTCGCCCAATCCTCGGCCGCGGCCGCTTTCATCGCCGGAACGAGCGCGCGGGCGCGTTCGTCGCCGCGCAGCTCGACATTGACGCCGTAGAAGGCATCGGCGAGCGCCGGCAGATGCGCCGCAGCGAAAGCTTCATGCACAAGCAGCGTCTCCATCGAGTTGCAGACGGATGGCCGCTGCGCTTTGGCGTTGATCGCGATGCTGCGGGCCATGTCGTACAGGGCGGTTTCATCGATAAAAGTATGGCAGATGCCGGCTCCCGTTTCAATGACCGGCACCTTGGCATTGCTGACCACGTTCTGAATCAGCGAATGGCCGCCGCGCGGAATGAGCACATCGATCAGCCCGGTCAGCTTGAGCATTTCGTCGACCGAGGAGCGGTCGGAGCTGAGAATGAGCTGCAGCGCTTCGGCCGGCAGCGCCGATTGTGCAAGCGCCGCGCGCAGCACCTGCACGATCGTTTCGTTGGAGTGCAGGGCGGAGGAGCCGCCGCGCAGCACAACGGCGTTGCCGGTCTTGAGGCACAGCCCGGCGGCGTCGACGGTGACGTTCGGCCGGGCCTCGTAGATGATGCCGATCACGCCGAGCGGCACGCGGATTTTCTCGATGCGCAGGCCGTTCGGGCGTTCGGCGGTGTCGAGCGTATCGCCGACCGGATCGGGCAGGCTGACGATTTGCCGCAAGCCTTCGGCCATCGCTTCAATCCGTTTGGGATTAAGCGCGAGCCGGTCCAGCAGCGATTCGCTTAATCCGGTTTCCCGGCCGCGGGCGATGTCGCGTTCATTGGCGGCCATGATCTCGTCCTGGCGCGCCAGCAGCGCGTCGGCCATCAAGAGCAGCGCATCGTTCTTCTGCGCGGTGGTGCGGCTGGCCATCGTGCGCGCAGCTTCCTTGGCCAGCTTCGTTTTATCGATTACTTCACTCATCGGTTCATACCTCCATATTGGAAAAATCAGATCAAGGCGACGCCGGCTGCGATGACGGGCTTTAGCAAGCGGCGAGCAGGGTACGTCAACGCCGCTACTTGAGCGGCACCCACTCGTCGCGGTGAATGACTTCGATGCGCGTCACTTCGACGCGCTTTTGCACCTCTTCGGTGCTGAGCCCGGCGGCGGCTTTGAGCTGCCATGAGGCGTAATTGACGACGCCGCGCCCGATCGCCCGCCGGTCCAGCTCGACGACCTCGACGACGTCGCCGGGATGAAACTCGCCTTCGACCTCGACGATGCCGGCCGGCAGCAGGCTTTTGCCGCCGGCGAGCAGCGCTTCTTCCGCGCCGCGGTCGACCACGATCCGCCCCTGGGGCAGCGAGTGGAAGCCGACCCATTGCTTCTTCATCGACAGGTTGGCCAGCGTCGTCTCGAAATACGTGCCTTTGCCGCTTCCGGCAACGGCCAGCTGCAAATCGCCGGGCTCGGTCACGCGCCCGACGAACACCGGCACGCCTCCGCGCATCGCAATCCGCGCGGCTTCCACCTTGGAGCGCATGCCGCCGGTGCCGACCGCGCTGCCCGAGCCGCCGGCGAAGGAGTACAGTTCGTCGTTGATCGCTTCGACGCGTTCGATGCGCCGGGCATCGGCGTTTTTGCGCGGATCGTCGGTGTAGAGGCCGTCCATATCGGTGATGATGATCAAGCGTCCGGCTTTCACCAGATTGGCGACAAGCGCGGATAAGGTGTCGTTGTCGCCGAATTTCAGCTCATCGACCGAGACGGTATCGTTTTCGTTGATGATCGGCACCGCGCCGCGCCGCAGCAGCTCGTCGACGGTCATGAGCGCATTGCCGACGCGCTTGCGGTTCGAGAAATCGGAGCGCGTGAGCAGCAGCTGCGCTGCGCCGATGCCGTGCGCGCCGAACGCCTCCTGATAGGCCTGCATCAAAAGCGCTTGGCCAAGCGCGGCCGAAGCCTGCTTTTCATGCAGCAGCTTGGGGCGCGAGCTGTAGCCGAGCGGGCCGAAGCCGGCTGCGACGGCGCCGGAGGTGACGAGCAGCACTTGGCTGCCGTCGGCCTTCAGCCTGGCGATTTCAGAGGCGAAGAAGCGAATTTGCTGCGGATTGAGGCCGCCGTTTTCCGAGGTTAACGAGCTGCTGCCGATTTTGACGACGATTTTGTGCTGCGCTGACATAGGTACAATCCCATCCTTATCCGTTTAAATAAAAAAGACTCTCGCCCTGAAAATAAGGACGAAAGTCTGACGCTTCCGCGGTACCACCTTACATTGATGCATGACGCATCCAACTTGGATGACCCGATAACAGCGGGCGCTGTTCAACTCGTCGTTGACCGTTCAGGGGCGGGTTCGAAAACGCTGCGCTTCAAGCTCTTGCACCCGGGGAGCCTGATCTCTGGATGGCGCGATAGCGATTCCTACTATTCCCATCAATACGTTGATATTTCTATATAGAATAGCACGGCGGACAAGCGCTTGTAAAGCAGCCGGTTGTCCTGCCGGGGACGCTTTTTTGCGTCAGCCCCAATCGCCGGATCGCGTCAGCCGCGAGCGACCGTCCGTCAAGCGTCTTCAGCCGAACAGGCCGAGCCGCCCGATACGCTGCACCGCTTCGGTCAGGCGTTCTTCGGACGAGAGCAGACCGAGGCGGACGTACCCTTCGCCATGCGTGCCGAAGCCGATGCCCGGCGCGACGACGACATGGGCTTCGCGCAGCAGCAGGTCGGACAAGCTCTCCGACGTGTGGCCCTTGGGCACCGGCAGCCAAGCGAAAAACGAGCCCTGCGAAGGCCGGGCCAACCAGCCGATGCCAGCCAGCTCGCTGAACAGCACGTTGCGTCGGCTCTCATAGACGTCGCGCAGCTCGGCAACGTTATCTTGAGGCCCGGTGAGCGCCGCTGCAGCCGCTGCTTGAATGCCGCCGAACAGCGAGCAATAATAATGATCCTGAATCAGATTGATCAAGCGGACGATCTCTTTGTTGCCCAGCGCAAAGCCGACGCGCCAGCCGGCCATGTTGTACGTTTTGGACAATGTATAAAACTCGACGCCGACTTCCTTGGCTCCCGGCGTTTGCAGAAAGCTGACCGGCTGCTGGCCGTCGAAGCCAATCGCTCCATAGGCAAAATCGCTGGCAACCACAATGCCGCGCTTGGCGGCAAATGCGACCGTGTCTTCATAAAAAGCAGCAGGCGCCGTCGCTGCCGTCGGATTGTTCGGATAGTTGATGAACATCAGCTTGGCCCGCTCGACGTCAACGGGACGCAGCGCCGAGTAATCCGGCAGGAAGCCGTTATGCTCCGACAGCGGCATGAACGCCATTTGCGCGCCGGCCAGCGCGACGCCGGACCAGTAATCCGGGTAGCCGGGATCGGGAACGAGACATAAGTCGCCGGGATTGAGCAGGCATTGGCTGATCTCGATCAGTCCGGTTTTGCCCCCGAACAAAATCGCCACTTCGGTTTCCGGGTCAAGCTCGACGCCGTAATCTTCCTTGTAGCGCTGGGCGACCGCTTGCTTCAGGAACGGAAAGCCGCTGAACGGCGGATACTTGTGATACAGCGGGTTGGCAGCCGCTTCCTGCAGCGACGCGACGATATGCGGCGGAGTCGGACGGTCGGGGTTGCCCTGGCCGAGATTGATAACATCGTGACCGGCCTGAATTTGCGCATTGGCCTTGCGCACAAGATTGGCAAAAAACTGCGTCGGCAGGCCCTCCATGCGGGCGGCGGGCTGTATGGTAAAAGGCACGGATGTATTCGTTTGAGCTTCCATCAAGCAGATTCACACTCCGAATCGAACATAATTTTTGCAACTCTGCAATGTGAATAATGTACCATGATCGCGAAGCGATGTATAGGCGCGCAAGGAGCGGCGGGCAGCGAATTTTCGCAAAACTTGACAAAATTACACGAATTGTGTAGCTATTCTTGGTGGCGTATGCTATAGTCGAAATACATTTTACGAAATGGGGGAAAGAGGAAATGTCTACATCGCGCACATTGAAATGGGTAACCGGATCGCTGGAGCTGCTGCTGGGAATTCCCGTACTTGGCGGTCTGATCGTTATGGGCTTTTGGTACGTACCGCTGGCCATTATGCTGGTGCTGCACATCGTCACGCTCATTATTTCGGCTAACGAAGGCCAATCGCGTTACGGATCGATTCTCGGTATCGTGACCTCGCTTGTCGCCTGGATTCCTTTCGTCGGCATGATCATGCACATCCTTAGCGCTATCTTCTTGTATGTAAGCGCAGCAAAATCGCGCGCGTAACCGCGTGTCAGCACGACACATACATAAGTGTCAAACGGAAGGCCTGTGGACCCGTCTGCAGGTCTTTTTTTATGCGAAAAAAACAGTTCCCCCGCCTGGCATGCCGGCACGGGTTCGACAGCGGCCGTCCGGTCGTCCGGTCGTCCGCAGAGCTTTGCTAGCTACCCATCGCTGCACAACGCACCGCCACAGCTGGAAGCCGCTTACAAAATTTCGTTATCGCGCTCATACAGAACTTCGATTAGGCAAAAGCTGAAAGATGCCGTAAAGTTGGAATTATCAGACAACGAAAGGTGTGGAGCCGCATGAGCGACATGGAGCAAATTGGCGCGGTATTTCTGGAGGATACGATTCAAACATTTAGAAGTATGAAAAAGCTGGCCGACGGGGCGATGCAGCAATTGGGCGATGCGCAGTTTTTTCTCGCGCCCGATGCCGAATCGAATTCGCTGGCGATTATCATTCAGCACGTGCACGGCAACATGCTGTCGCGCTGGCGCGATTTTCTGACCACGGACGGCGAGAAGCCGGACCGCAATCGCGACGGGGAGTTCGAACCGCGCGACTTGACGCGCGAAGAGCTGCTGAAGCTGTGGGAGGAAGGCTGGAGCGTGCTGTTCGGCGCGCTAGAACCGCTTGGTCCCGGCGACCTGCTGCGCACGGTGACGATTCGCGGCGAAGCGCATACGGTGATCAAAGCGATTCAGCGTCAGGTCTCGCATTATGCCTACCATGTCGGGCAGATCGTTTACTTGGGCAAGCATCTGGCGGGCGAAGATTGGCAGACGCTCAGCATCGCGCGCGGCCAGTCGAAGCTGTATCGTCCGTAACGCGGAAGTCATTGAATAACCGCCGGGAATCGTCTACACTGGTAAGCAAGCGAAACCCGCACGGGAGAAGGGAATACAGGAAGATGACAGAGCAACTTTTGACGATATCGCTGGTGCAGATGGACATTGCCATCGGCGAGCCGGATAGCAACTATGCCAGGCTGGCCGGGCTGCTGGAGCAGGCAGTGCAGACCGAGCGCAAGCCGGATGTGATCGTGCTGCCGGAAATGTGGAATACGGGCTATGCGCTGGATCGCATCCACGAGCTGGCCGACCGTGAAGGAGCGCGGACGAAGGCGTTTATCGGCGAGTTTGCCCGCCGCCATGCGGTGAACATCGTCGCAGGCTCGATTGCCGACAAGCGCGGCGAGGCGGTGCGCAACACGATTTACGTCTTTGACCGCGAGGGCCGGGAGATTGCCGACTATTCGAAAATCCACCTGTTCCGCTTGATGGACGAAGAGAAATATTTGACCGAAGGCGACCGCGTCGGCCGCTTCGAGCTGGAGGGCACAGGAGCGGGCGCGATGATTTGCTACGATATCCGCTTTCCCGAGCTGTCGCGCAAGCTGGCGCTGGACGGCGCACATATCGTATTTGTGCCTGCGGAATGGCCGCATCCGCGTCTGCATCATTGGCGGACGCTGCTGCAGGCGCGCGCGATCGAGAACCAGATGTATGTCGTGGCGTGCAACCGGGTCGGCACGAGCGGTGCAACGGACTTTTTCGGACATTCGATGGTCGTAAACCCGTGGGGCGAGGTATTGGTCGAAGGCGACGAGACCGAAGCGATTTTGCAAGCGACGATTGATTTAAGCGAGGTCGCTGCCGTGCGGCGGAAAATTCCGATCTTCGAGGACCGCCGGCCGAAGCTGTATGAAACCATTTGATTTTTTGCGATTTGTTTTGTAAACTGGAACCAATTGCATGATACAAGCGTTGATGGACAAATAGTACTTGAACAACCTTTGCGCGCAGCGAGTCGGGGACAGTGCAAGCCCGGCGGCAGGGATCAGGGAAAAGGCGGTCCGGAGCTTTTTTTGCGAAACAAAGCGGATGCGCCCGACGGCGGCGCGTCAATTAGGGTGGAACCGCGGGTGCTGCAAGCTCTCGTCCCTAGGCGTATTTGACGCCTTTGGACGGGAGCTTTTTTGCTTGCCGGAATCAGGCGAAGACGGTCTGGAGGACCGGCACATTTTTTCGAAGGAGAGATGGAAGGTATGGCAGTAACAATGGAGCAAGTGGTTGCGCTGGCCAAGCACAGAGGGTTCGTATTTCCGGGCTCGGAGGTGTACGGAGGTCTGGCCAATACGTGGGATTACGGTCCCTTGGGCGTTGAGCTGAAAAATAACATCAAACGCGCCTGGTGGCGCAAATTTATTCAGGAATCGCCGTTTAACGTCGGTCTCGACGCCGCGATTCTGATGAATCCGCAGGCATGGGTCGCTTCCGGCCACGTTGGCAACTTCAACGATCCGATGATCGACTGCAAGCAATGTAAAGCCCGTCATCGCGCGGACAAGCTGATTGAAGGCAAGCTCGCCGAGAAGGATATCGAGATGATCGTCGACGGCCTTTCCTTCGCCGATATGGAGAAGCTGATCAAGGAGCACGACATCGCTTGCCCGGACTGCGGCAGCAAGGATTTCACCGACATTCGCCAGTTCAACCTGATGTTCAAAACGTTCCAGGGCGTTACCGAGTCGAGCGCGAACACGGTGTACTTGCGTCCAGAGACGGCACAGGGGATTTTCGTCAACTTTAAAAACGTACAGCGCACGATGCGCAAAAAGCTGCCGTTCGGCATCGGCCAAATCGGCAAAAGCTTCCGGAACGAAATTACGCCGGGCAACTTTACCTTCCGTACGCGCGAATTCGAGCAAATGGAGCTGGAATTTTTCTGCAAGCCGGGCGAGGATATGAAATGGTTCGAATATTGGCGCTCGTTCTGCCACAACTGGCTGCTGTCGCTGGGGGCCAAGGCCGACAATTTGCGCCTGCGCGACCATTCCGACGACGAGCTGTCGCATTATTCCAATGCGACGACGGACATCGAATACAAATTCCCGTTCGGCTGGGGCGAGCTCTGGGGCATTGCCGACCGTACGGATTTCGACCTCAAGCAGCATATGGAGCATTCCGGTGAGGATTTCAACTACATCGATCAGGAAACGAATGAGCGCTATATTCCGTATTGCATCGAGCCTTCGCTGGGCGCAGACCGCGTGACGCTGGCGCTGCTCATTGACGCGTTCGAGGAGCAGCAGCTCGAAGGCGACGACAGCCGCACGGTGCTGCATTTCCATCCGGCGCTGGCGCCGATCAAGGCTGCTGTGTTCCCGCTGTCCAAAAAGCTGGCCGAAGGCGCGCAGCAAATTTTCGCCGATTTGGCCAAGCATTTCATGGTCGATTACGACGATGCCGGTTCGATTGGCAAAAGATACCGCCGCCACGACGAGATCGGTACGCCGTTTTGCATCACGTACGATTTCGAGTCGGAAGCCGACGGCCAAGTGACCGTGCGCGACCGCGACACGATGGAGCAAACGCGCATGCCGATCAGCGAGCTCAAGGCGTTTATTGAAAGCAAGCTTCATTTCTAGGTTTTGATGAAAAAAAGCATCCCCCGGCGCTTTTCCGTATGGAGAGCGCGCGGGGGATATTTGCGTTGGTCGCCGCAGCGGCATTCGCGCCTTACCGCCCGTCGCTGTGGCGGCCAAGCTGCAAATCGATTGGCTGCTCGTAAACGGACAATGGCGCATCATCGCCTTTCACTTTGCGCACCGCGTGCGATTCCCGGAGCGCGATGCGGGTCATACGACGGCTGTCAGACAATGGTCGCATGCGCTGCGGGGCTGGGGTACGCATGCTTATGTAATTCTGAACGGTGGCACAAGCCGCCCATCCGTGTCGGTGAATCCGTATTCGCGGGCGGCATCTCCGGCTTCGAGCAGCTGTCCGGCCCAGCGGCCGACGGCGGGATCAGCGGCAAGCGCGGCAATGGCCCGGCCGATGTATTCGACGGACTCCGTTGTCGCCAGATCCGCAACCTTCGTCCAGTCGTCGCCCTCCTGACTGACGTTGAAGGCGCTGCATACAGCCTCCGTGCGCATCCAGCCGGGGGCGAGCGCCAGCGCCGTTACTCCGGCGTCGGCAGCGGACAAGTTTTGCGCCATTCCATAGGTCATATGGACGACGGCGCGCTTCACCGTGTCGTAGAACACATTGCCGTGGTAACCGCCCCCGAGGTCTATGAACACGCCGGTGTTGATGATCAGCCCGCTTTTTTGCGGCAGCAGCAGCTTCATGGCTGCGCGGCTGGACAGCATCTGCGCGCGCAGTCCGGCAGTGAACATGCCGTCCCAGCGCGTCATCGGCTGTTCCCAGAAGACGGCCTGGAACGGGGCGTCGAAATAGTTTTCGTAGCCACCCCAGGCGTTGTTGACGACAAGGTCGAGCCGTCCGTTCTGCTCGCGGCCGATGCGCTCATACAACGCGGCTACAGCCGCGTCGTCGGTGTGGTCGCAGCGCACCGGGATGCCGATGCCGCCGCGGGCGGCAACCTCCTCGGCCGTCTGTTCGATGGTGCCCCAATCGTCTGTGGCGCCATGTGCGCGCGACGAGCGGCCGGTGATGTACACGGTCGCGCCGGCCTGACCGAGCACGCGGGCAATGCCGCGTCCGCCGCCGCGGCTTGAGCCGGTGACGAGCGCAACGGTTCCTTGCAGATCGGGGGATACATATGGGTCATGGTTCATTTGATCAGCCTCCATAGAATCAAGATTCGTCTTGATTATAGCGACTATCCTTGCCAATTCATGTCATAGTTGGGCCATTCGTTAGGCGGCTGCTGAGCCCTGCGTTACCGGCTTCGCGGATGACGCGGCTCACGTTTCGATTATCAGCTGCCGTAGGCCGCCTGCAGCGCTTGCAGCCGCTCGCGGATCCAGGCGACGAGCTCGGCCGGCTGTTCGACGATGGCGTCGGTGTGCATGCCGAGAAAGATGCGGCCGAAATACGGAACGTTGCCGGGAGCCATCTCGGCTGAAAGCACGCCGCCGCTGCCGTCGTCGGAGGCGGCAAGCCCTGCGGCGAAGCCGGGCATGTCGGCGCAGCGGCGCATGCCCTCGCGGCTCAGCCGCACGCGCAGCGGCAGCACGGCAGGCGGAGCTGCGTCGCGTGCTGCCAGCGGTGGCGCGTCCGCGAGCGCGTCGCCGCTGTGCGGCGTTGCGTGCGGTGCGGACGGCGGCCTAGCGGCGTCTGCGATGGAGAGCGCGGCGACAGTCGCGCCGTGCGCCCGCGCCGCCCCGGCTGCGTCCGCCGCCGCGCCTGCACCGCCGCCGCTGGCCGTGCCCGCCGCCGCTGTGGCTTCGCCGCTCTGGCGCTCCGCGCCGCCCGCGCCTTCGGCGGGCAGCTGCCCGGCGAGCCAGCCGGCGATGGTCCAGCCGCGCAAATCGCGCGCGGCTTCCTCCGTGCCGGCCTCGGCCAGCGCCAGCACGCGATCGGCGCGAAACAGCAGCGCCTTGTCCCGGCTGAAGCAATACGCCGGGACGTACCAGCGTCCGCCGCTGCTGTAGATGCCGATCGGCTGCACCGTGCGCTCGCTGTCGCCACCGGACGAGGCGTAGACGATGCGCACCGGGCGCTGCGCCAAAGCTGCCTCCAGCAGCTGCTGCAAAAACGGCGAGCCGGCTGTGCGCTGCGGCGACCAGAACGCGACGCGCTCCTTGAGCGCGTTGATGGTCAGCTTGGCGTCGTCCGGCAAGTAATGATAAAACTTGTTCAGCGCCGACGCCGTTTCTGCCTCGAACGGCAGCGAAGCGTAATATTGCAAGGACTGAAAGGCGAAAAACATCGCCACCGCCTCCTGCTCGGCGAACAAGATCGGCGGCAGCATCCGCTTGTGCAGCAGCCGATAGCCGCCGTGCGGGCCGAACTCGGTGTACAGCGGCATGCCCAAATCGCACAGCTCCTGCAAATCGCGATGCATCGTGCGCTCCGACACGCCAAAGGCGTCGGCCATTTCCTTGATCGTAAACCGGCGGCGCTCATTGATCGCGAGCATCAATTCGATCAGCCGCTGCGCTTTTTTCATTGCTACATGCTCCTTTCCGGGTCAACCGCCTGCTACAGACGCCAAGCGTTTAACTTCAATGTATCTTATAACCATGACAAAAACCGTCAATGTTGGCTGAATACGCAGCTGAGGATTAAAAATGGGTGGGCGGAAGTGAATGGCCGCGAACCGTCAACTCGTCAACCCGTCAACCCCGCCGCATGCCAAGCGCCTCAATGAATTTCGCTGACGACGCGCTTCATCGTCGAAATGAACGCTTCCGCCGCCTTGGAAATGTAGCGGCCGCGCCGGCTGGCAATGACGAGCTTGCGCACGGGTCGGCCCTGCAGCGGCACGTGGACGGGGGCCAGCTCGCTGAAGCTGCGCCTCGAAATCAGATACGGCACGAAGGCGATACCCATCCCGGCGGCAACGAGCGACTGCACGGTTTCCATGTTGCTCGACTCGAAGACGATTTCCGGCGTAATGCCCGCTTGCTGGCACAGCTCCAGCGTCAGCTTGCGGAAGCCTTGGCCTTTTTTCAGCGCAATGAACCGTTCATGTCCCAGCTCGGCGAGGTCGACCGGCGACGTGCGCGTTGCCAGCGGGTGCGCGGGCGGGACGGCGAGCACGATTTCTTCCTCCAGCAGCGTTTCGTAAACGAGCGAATCTTCAAATAAAGGAAGCGATAGCAGACTAACGTCAGTCTGGCCGCTGCTGGTCAAACGCTCCAGATTGGCCGACGTTTCTTCGACGAGCGAGATTTCGATCTCAGGATACGCGGCCTGAAACGCCGGTACGACAAACGGCAAAATCGTCGAGCCGGTAATCGGCATGCTGCCGACGACGAGCCGGCCTTTTTTCATTTGCGAAATATCTTCCATTTCCTTTTTCAATTGCTCGACCATGTCGAGAATGCTCTGGGCTTTTTCGACAAAAAGCGATCCGGCATGAGTCAGCTCCACCGAATTGGTGCTGCGCTGAAACAGGAGGACGCCGATTTCCTTTTCCAGCTTGGATAATTGTTGGGAAAGCGAAGGCTGAGCGATGTGCAGCTTTTCCGCGGCCCGGGAAAAATTGCGTTCGGCGGCGATTTGGATAGCGTAAGCGAGCTGGCGCAGCTCCATGTGGCAAGCATCTCCTTTGACAAAAGCGCCTGTGGCGCATTATTATATTTTCCTATGAAGGTTATAGATATTATATCTTGGAACAATCAAGGAATCCATGCTAGTATCGAAGATGAGGATATGAGATTTGAGGACGCTCCTTTAGCACGGGGGATTTTATGACAAGAGGTGACGAAACGTGAGTAAAAAAACGATGTTTGAGAAAATTTGGGACAATCACGTAATCCATCAGGAAGAAGGCAAGCCTAGCGTCTTGTATATCGACCTGCATCTGGTGCACGAAGTAACTTCGCCGCAAGCGTTCGAAGGCCTGCGCCTGAACAACCGCAAGGTGCGCAGACCTGATCTGACGTATGCGACAATGGATCACAACGTGCCGACAAAGGACCGTTTCAATATTACGGACCCGATCTCTAAGCAGCAAATCGACACACTTTCCCAAAACTGCCGTGATTTCGGCGTGACGCTGTTTGATCTGGACAGCATCGATCAAGGCGTTGTTCACGTTATGGGACCTGAGCTGGGCTTGACGCATCCGGGCAAAACGATCGTTTGCGGCGACAGCCATACATCGACGCACGGCGCATTCGGCGCGCTGGCCTTCGGTATCGGCACCAGCGAGGTGGAGCACGTGCTGGCTACGCAAACGCTGCAGCAGTCCAAAGCCAAAACGCTGGAAGTGCGCATCAACGGCAAGCTGAATCCGGGCGTAACGGCGAAGGACCTGATCCTTGGCGTCATTGCCAAATACGGCACGGACTTTGCAACCGGCTATGTGATCGAATATACGGGCGAAGCGATTCGCAACCTGTCGATGGAAGAGCGCATGACGGTATGCAACATGTCGATCGAAGGCGGCGCGCGCGCCGGTCTGATCGCACCGGACGAAACGACGTTCAACTACTTGCGCGGCCGCGAATACGTACCGCAAGGCGAAGCGTTTGACGCAGCGGTAGCCGAGTGGAAGCAGCTCGTTACCGACGAAGGCGCAACGTATGATTGGGTCGTCGAATTCGACGCCGATTCGCTCATTCCGCAAGTGACCTGGGGCACCAGCCCGGGCATGGGCACGAACGTCAACGCGCTCGTACCTGATCCGCAAAGCTTCTCCACGGAAAATGAACGCAAAGCCGCTGAAAAAGCGCTTGAATATATGGATTTGACGCCGGGTACGCCAATGACCGAGCTGGCTGTTGACTACGTGTTTATCGGCTCCTGCACGAACGGCCGGATTGAAGACTTGCGCGCGGCTGCGAAGGTAGCCAGCGGTTACAAGGTCAACTCAAATGTAACGGCAATCGTTGTACCGGGCTCGGGACGCGTGAAAATTCAGGCCGAAAAAGAAGGTCTGGACAAAATCTTTACCGAAGCGGGCTTCGAATGGCGCGACGCGGGCTGCAGCATGTGTCTGGCGATGAATCCGGACGTGTTGAAGCCGGGCCAACGCTGCGCATCGACCTCCAACCGTAACTTCGAAGGTCGTCAAGGCCGCGGCGGACGTACGCATCTGGTGTCTCCGGCAATGGCGGCGGCAGCGGCGATTGAAGGCCGTTTCGTCGACGTGCGCGGCTGGGAATTCAAAGCCTATCAAGAGGCTTAATACGCGAGAGTAAAGGAGAACGCCTATTATGGAAGCTTTTAAACAGCATACCGGTCTCGTTGGTCCCGTGGACCGCGTGAATGTAGATACAGACGCTATTATTCCTAAACAATTTCTGAAGCGCATCGAGCGCACGGGCTTTGGCCAATTCCTGTTCTACGAGTGGAGATGGGATGAGCAGGGCAACGTCATCGAAAGCTTTCCGCTCAATCAGGACCGCTTTCAAGGCGCGTCCGTACTGATCTCCCGCGCCAACTTCGGCTGCGGCTCGTCCCGCGAGCATGCGCCGTGGGCGATTCAGGATTTCGGCTTCCGCGTCATCATCGCGCCGTCGTTTGCCGATATTTTCTACAACAACTGCTTTAAAAACAGCATCCTGCCGATCAAGCTGTCGGAGGAGCAAGTAGAGGATTTATTCCAGCGCACGGCGCAGCATGAAGGCTACAAGCTGCATGTCGATCTGGAAACAAACACGCTGAGCGACGATTTCGGTCTTTCGATCGGCTTCACGATCGACGAGCACCGCCGCCAGTTCCTGCTGCAAGGGCTTGACGATATCGGTCTGACGCTGCAGCATGCGGACAAAATCACCGCGTACGAGGAAGCTCACAAGCAGCGCCTCGCTTACAAAGCGTAATTAACGATTCGTTTGCTACGAAAGCCTCTTTCTCCGGACGGCGCTGCCGTCTTGGGCAAGAGGCTTTTTTTGCGTGTGCGCAGCTTTTGCGGCAGGCTGCCGACAGCCTCAGCCGGTACGGCCTTGCCGCCTGTCGCCGGCGATGGCAAAAAATCGCCCGATCCATGCAACTTTTGGTAGATTTGCGCGTCTAATAGTTTACGAGTTTGTCAGAAGATCGGAGGTTTTGCTGTCGGGAAAAAGTGTATTTTGCGAGATCAACAAATCTGCCGCCAGAGTTTGCCAGTCATGACGCTTGTTACTCCTGCTTTAGCTTAATTCCGACATTATTATAGAGGTGAATGATGAAATTTCCTGCCATATTGCTGACGCTGCTCGTCTGTTTGACGATGCTCCCCGTAACGGCCTTCGCGGCAGAGGGAGAAACGCCGATCAAGCTGTATCTGAACGAAAAGCTGCTGGCGCCTGAAGTCGCGCCGCGCATTGTCGACGGCAATACGCTGGTGCCTGTTCGCATTATTGCCGAGTCGCTGGGAGCGAAGGTAAGCTGGGACGGTGTCAAACGCGCCGTAACCGTGGTCAAGGGCGATACGAACATCCAGCTGACCATTGACAAAAAAGAAGCGACGATCCGGGGCGCGCGCCGGACGCTGGAGGTCGCTCCGGTGATCGTTGACGGCAATACGATGCTGCCGCTGCGTTTTATCGGCGAGCAGTTCGGCGTCAAATTCAATTGGGACGCGCTCACGCATTCCGTGCACATGTTCAGGCTTGAAGAAACCGCTTCCACGACCAGGCCGGAGGCGACGCCCACTCCTTCGGGCAATCCGGGCCAGGAGCTGGAGGAAGATGAGGTTGATCCCCAGCCGACTCCGCGAGTGACGGCGACGCCGAAACCGTCGCTGAAGCCAACCGCAACGCCCACTTTAACGCCAACGCCCACACTGCGACCGACACCAACGCCGGTTATTATCAAACAGGGTGATCAGACGGTGTTTACGCCCACACCGACGCCTACCCCAACACCAAAAGGAACGCTTGCGCCGGTCGGTTCGATTCTGCCGGGCGTAACGCCAACGCCTAAACCGACGCCGGACGGGCTTATTCACGTCGTTACGTCGATCCAGCTCACCGACAAGCAGCTGATTGTAAAGGTGAAGGATGGAGAGCTGCTGCCGCAGCCGCTCAAGCTGACGAACCCGTCGCGTATCGTATTTGATCTGCCTTATACGAATTTGGACGATTCCTTGAAAATGCTGATGAAAAACAACAACGGCGAGCTGCCGTCCCAGCACCCGTATGTCGAGAAGGTGCGGTTTTCCAATTTTTCGGATAATCCGGCAACCGTGCGGATCATTCTCGATATGAAGCAGCCGGCTGATTATCGGATCGAGCAGGCGAAAGAGCCGCACCAGCTGGTTGTTTCGCTCGTCCAGCACCGTTTGCGGGTTGTCATTGATGCCGGTCACGGCGCCAAGGATCCGGGCGCGTTGTCCGTCACAGGCAAACATGAGAAGGAGTTTACGCTGGCTATGGCGAAGAAGGTAAGCGCGCTGCTGGCGCAAGACCCGCGCGTGGAGGTGCTGATGACGCGTTCGGACGACACCTTCATTGAGCTCGATGACCGCGTAGCGTTTGCCAACGAGAATCAGGCCGATCTGTTCCTGTCGATCCACGGCAACAAATACAAGCCGGAAACCGCCGGCGTCGAGACGTATTACGACCGGCCGGAAAGTCTGGATTTCGCCAACCTGATTCACCGCAATACGGTTCAGGCGACGGGCTTCCCCGACCGCAAGGTGCGGACAGCCGATTACCGGGTTATCAAGTATACGACGATGCCGGCTGTGCTGGTTGAAGTCGGCTATTTGTCCAATGTCGAAGAAGAGAAGCTGATGTATACCGAGTCCTTTCAAAATCAAGTAGCTGCCTCCTTAGTGTCTGCCATCAAAGAATACTTGAACCTCAAATAAGGAGTGTGTGAAATGAAAAGTCGTTGGATCCAAGGTACGCTGCTGGCCAGCGCCGTTGCACTTACCTTGGCGGGCTGCGGACAGAAGCAGCTGGGTGCTCCTGCGCCAACCGCGGGAAACGCCGCCGTTCAGATGAGCGCGATGCCTGTGCCTACCGCAACGCCGCAGCAGACGGAGCCGACCAAGCAGCAATTGCAGGTGAAGGCCTATTTTAGCGATGACAATTTATCACAGCTGATCGAGCAGGAGACAACGATATCTTACCCTGAAGCCGAAGGTCCTTACGCGGCGGCGCTTGCTGCCTTGAAGCAGCCTGCGGGGGCCGGTGCTACCTCGCTGTTTGCCGACGTGACGTTCAACAAGGTGACCTTTGATGCGGCCAAGTCAGAGCTGACGGTCGACTTGTCGTTGGGCGCCAATGCGCAGTTGGGGGCGCCGGGCGAGGATTTGTTCCTGCAAGCGCTGAAAAAGACGGTATTTCAATTTCAGGAGATTCAAACGCTGGTGGTGCTCAAGGACGGAGGGGCTGTGGAAAGCCTGATGGGTCATATGGACCTGCCCAATCCGATCAAGCGCCCGAATTCAATGAGTGAGGAGTCCAAATAAACGATGAAGAAGCTAACGATAGCAAACGTGTTGTTGAGTTCGCTGTTGGCGGCAAGCCTGGCGGGAGCGCCTGTGCTGGCCGCGGAGACAGCAGGACAGCCGAAGCTGACGTTTCCCGATATTCAATCTAATTACTGGGGATTGAAGCATATTTCCAAGCTGGCGCTCGAAGGCATTATTCAGGGCTACGAGGACGGCAGCTACCGTGCGGAGAATTCGGTTTCTCAGCAGGAAGTGCTCGTCATGGCCATCCGCATGATGGGGCTTGAAGACGCCGCCCAGTCGATGACGGCGACGACCGTGTTTCCCGATTTTCTGATGGTTGACGATTATGCGCGCAATTACGTGGCGCTTGCCCGTGAGAAAGGGCTGATCAGCTACGAGGAAGAAAAGGCGCGTGCGCAGAACGATACGTCCAAGACGAAATGGGGACAACGCAAGGCGACTCGCGAGTGGGTGGCGGAAATCGTCATCCGCGCGATTGGCCAGCAATCGCTCGCTAACACGCTGGGCTCGCAGCCGACCTCCTTTACAGATAACAACACGATCAGCTATTCGGCGCTGGGCTATGTCAATGCCGCTGTTTCGCTGAATGTCGTCAACGGCTTCGAGGACGGCACCTTCCAGCCGATGGGCTTTGTGACGCGCGCACAAATGGCTGCCTTCCTCAGCCGTTCGCAGAACAATCTGGCGGCGCTGCCACAGCACGCGGTAAGAGGCTATTTGACCGGCATGACGTCAAGCAGCATTTCGATCATGGACAAAGACGGCAATGCGAGCACGTATTCGCTGTCGCCGAAAGCGGTATTTTACGGCAATAAAAACGACAACCCGATCACGCCTGCAGCCATTCAGGAAACGTATGAGGTGCAGATCGTGCAGGTCGACAATACGGCTTATTACGTCGAGGTGCTCGACGATACGCTGCAGATGGATGTCTATGAAGGCAGTGTAGTGAAGGTCAATTTGAGCGACATGACTGTGACCTTGTACCGCAACGACGATTACGAAAAGCATGTCATTACGCCGGACGTGACGATTACTGACAAGGACGGCCGCGGCTTGAGCCTGTCTTCGATCGTACCGAACAGCATTGTGGAGCTGCGGCGGAGCAAGCTGGCGCAAAGCGAAGCGATTACTTCCATTGTCGTCAAGCAGATGCCGGTCAACAAATCGTCCGAAGGGATCATTCAATCGATTAACAAGGATACGAATCAAATGACGTTGCTTGAAACGGCGACCAGCCAGTCGGAGACGTTCCCGATTTCCGGCCAAATCGTGACGACGCTCGCCGACAATAGTCTCGTGGAGTTCAGCTCCCTGCATGTTGGCGATACAGTTGCCTACGATATCGTGAACAGCGAGGTCAATAAGATCGTCGTCAAGAAGCAGGCCGATGTCGGCTTGACGGTAAACGGCACGCTGACGGGCGTCAGCGCCGACAAATCGTATATGACGATTTCCAAAGCGGGCGGCACCGCGCTGGCTTCTTATTTCCTGAACGACAACGCGCAGGTTGCCATCGAAGGCTTGGCCAATGCCAGCATCTACGACCTGGAGAACGGCGACGAGGTAACACTGGAAATTTTGAATAACAAAGTGAACAAAATTACGGTGACGAGCCGTTCGATTGTGAACTCCTACCTGTCCAAAATTATCAGCTACGACCCGGTAACGAAATATTTGACCGTTCAGGATACGTATGGCAAGCCGCAGGCTTACGAGCTGTCCGATACGGGCACGACGATCATGTATATGGGCAGCAAGGTGCCATTTAACAATTTTGCCAGCTTGT
Organism: Paenibacillus athensensis; assembly: GCF_004514475.2. Lineage (GTDB taxonomy): Bacteria > Bacillota > Bacilli > Paenibacillales > NBRC-103111 > Paenibacillus_AL > Paenibacillus_AL athensensis. Next base: position 132,738 of record NZ_MYFO02000008.1, read on the forward strand.
TTACGGTGGGCAAACGCGTCGATATGAAGGTGACGAAGGACAAGGTGCTGTCGATTGAGCTGTCCAGCGAGCTGCAGGGCGTAATTACGCAGCTGAACTTGCAAACCTCCGATTTGACAGTCAAGACGGACAGCGGACAAAGCTTGACGTTCAAGCTGTCGTTTACGCCGGTGGTTGAAGTGGCCAACAAGCCGAAAAGCACGATCACCGATTTGAAGATCGGCGACAAGGTGACCGCTTTGCTGAATTACGATCAGTCAAGCATTATCAAAATCGTAACCAGCAGCACAGTCGTTTACAAAACGCTGCTCGTGTCGCCGAATACGAAGTCGATTACGGTCAGCGACAGCGCAAACGTCAATTATTCGTTCAGCCTCGACGGCGTAACGCTGCTTAATGACAGCTTGGCTACAGCCGGCATCAGCGATATTTTGCCGGACGATTATATCAAGCTCAGCTTTAAGGGCTATACGATTCTGAATGCGCAAATCGTGACGCCGCTGCGCGGCAAAGTGACGGCGATCGATACGGCGTCGTCGAGTCTGACGGTGCAGGGCTTTAATGGAAGCGTTCAGGTGGTAGGTCTTGGCGCGAGCTATTCGATCAAGCAAAATGGCGGCGCGGCTTTAACGCTGGCTTCGATCAAAGTCGGCGACCGGGTGCAGGTGATGAAGGATGAGAACGGCCGTCTGGCCGTGCAGGTGGCTTCTGCCAGCCAGCGCGTTGTCGCTTCCTATAACAATTCCCTGAACCAGCTGATCCTGCAGCCGGGGGTATCCGGCGACAGAGTGAGCTACAACTTGTTCCCGCGAGCTTATTACCATCAAGGGACACAGCCGTTGACGATCGCTTCGTTTGCGGCCAATGATTCGGTCATGATTTACGTGCTTGACGACAAGATCGTTGAAATCGAGAAAAAATAGCGTTCCGAAGCATTTTCTAATTTTACCGCCTGTTGGAAAAGGTGTTAAATTCCGTCAGGCGGATTTTTTTGCTTATTTTTCGAAAAAAAATAATTATTTTTTAAAAATTGTTCGCATTTTGACGTTTTCAAGCATTGATTATGGCGCTACAATTCGCTAAACTTGAAACTATTACGTCACCCAAGGAAGAAAAGCGATGAACCAAAAGCAGGTAAGGCATATTCTCGATACAATCGGCGGGATGTTTCCCGATGCGCACTGCGAGCTGACTCACAGCAACCCGTTCGAGCTGACGATCGCCGTGCTTCTGTCGGCCCAGTGCACGGACGAAACCGTCAACAAGGTGACGAAAGACCTGTTTCAGAAATACAGGCGTCCAGAGGATTATCTGGCCGTGCCGCTCGAAGAACTGGAGCAGGATATTCGCCGTATCGGCTTGTTTCGCAACAAGGCCAAAAACATTCAGAAGCTGTGCCAGCTTCTGCTGGACAAGCATAACGGTCAAATCCCCGAAACGCACGAGCAGCTTGTTGAACTTCCCGGGGTGGGACGTAAAACCGCAAATGTCGTTATCTCCAACGCGTTTGGCGTACCGGCCATTGCCGTCGATACCCACGTAGAACGCGTGTCCAAACGTTTGGGAATGGCCGGCCGGGAAGATACCGTGCTGGAGGTCGAATCCAAGCTGATGAAACAAGTGCCGCGGGACGAATGGACGCTGACGCATCATCGTCTCATTTTCTTCGGCCGTTACCACTGCAAGGCGCAAAACCCCAAGTGCGACCTGTGTCCGCTGCTGGATGTGTGCCGCGAAGGTAAAAAACGTATGAAACCTGCCGAAAACAGGAAAGCTAGTATCCAAAAGAAATGAGCCAAAGGATGGGATGGAAATGAAATGCATCGCTGTATACACCAACAATTTTGAACTGTTCTCGGACATTTACGAGCAGGTCATCAGCACGCCGTTGAAGGAAAACGAAGAAAAAGTGATCGAAGGCGTAACCGTGAGCGAATCCGGCGAAGTGCCGCAAAACTATATCGACAAGATGAAAACGAAACCCGAAGTCGTCGTGATGAAAGTAAAGGATGCCGACATTACGATTTTGCAGCACCGCGACGTGTTCGAAATCTTTTTGCCGGAAACTGAAAAAGTAGCCATGTCCTAATCTCCCGCGCGGAGATTTTTTTTTTGGGCTAAATTGACGAACCGCGGCCGGGGACGTACACTTAGGTACGATAGACCACCGGAGGAGAAATGGACTTATGAGACATGCAGTTGCAGAGGGCGTCGAAGCGATGCCCGTTGCTTTGAAACAGATGAAGCAGGCGGTGCAAGCCGCAGGGGATACGATGAATGCCGCGAAGCTGGAGCAGTTGGCGGAAAAATGGGCGGCAGGCCGCGTCAATCTGGCCTTTTGCGGCCATTTCAGCGCGGGGAAATCCACGCTGATCAACAAACTGTGCGGCCATCCGCTGCTGCCGTCAAGCCCGATTCCGACGAGCGCCAACATTGTGACGATCCGCGATGGAGAGCCGGGTGCCAAGGTGACGCACAAGCCGGAGCCGGGAACGCCGGAAGGCGCAGCCGGACAGCGGCGCAATGTGCCGCTCGACGAGTTGGAGGCTTATTGCATCAACGGCAACGATATTGAAGCGGTCGAAATTACGTATCCGATCCCTTGGCTGGGCAGCCAAGCCGCGTTGCTCGACACGCCGGGCATCGATTCGACGGACGGAGCGCACCAGCAGTCGACGGAATCGGCTTTGCATTTGGCCGACGTCGTGTTTTATGTGATGGATTACAACCATGTGCAGTCGGAGAATAACCTGGCTTTCACCAAGAAAATGAAGGAATGGGGCAAGCCGCTGTATTTGGTCGTCAATATGATCGATAAGCACAAGGAGCGCGAGCTGCCGTTCGCGGCATATCGCGAAGGGACTCAGGAAGCGTTCCGGAGCTGGGGGATCGAGCCGGACGGTCTTTTGTTCGTGACGATGAAGGAGCCGGCGCATCCGCACAACGAATGGGGCAAGCTGCGCGCGCTGCTGACGGCACTGATCGGCCGCGGCGAAGCGCTGCGCGCTGCCAGCATCGACGCGTCGGCGCGCCATTTGGCCGCCGAGCACGGCAAGTGGCTGGCCGGCCGCAACGAGCCGCGGCGGGCCGAGCTGCTTGCTGCCGTCGAAGCAGACGGCGAGCTGGAAGCGGCGCAAGCGGCGTATGGCGTCAAGCTGGCCGAACGCGCCGCGCTCGGTGCGCGGGGCGACGAGCTGCAAGCAACGCTACGCAAGGAGCTGGGCGTGATCATCGAGAACGCCAATATTACGCCGGCCTTGACGCGCGACCGGGCTCACGCCTATTTGGAGAGCCGCAAGCCGGGCTTCAAGGTCGGGTTCTTCGCGCGGGCGGCGCAAAACGCAGCGGAGACGGAGAAACGGCTGTCCGCGTTTCAGGCAGATTTGGCTGAGCAGACGGAAGCGCAGCTCGACTGGCATTTGCGCGATGCGCTCAAGAAGGCGGCATCGGCGGAAGGGCTGTACAGCGGCGAGCTGGCCGCCGGGATCGACGCGCTGGGCGTGCCGGTGACGGCGGAATGGCTAGCCGGACAGGTGCACCCGGGCGCTGTATTCGGCGGCGAATACACGCTGAACTATACGAAGGCGGTCGCCAGCGAGCTGAAGCTGCAGTATCGCAAGCTGGCGTTTGCTGCCGCCGACCGGCTCGCCGCGGCGGTGCGCGAGCGTAGCGCGCAAGCGGACGCCGCGCTGGCCGCGGAGCTGGCGGCGCTGGAGCAGCAGCTCGGCGTATGGCGCGAGCTGCAGCAGTTGGCGGCGAGCGAAGCCGCCGCCGAAGATGAGCTGCTGCGCTTGGCAAGCTGGCCGGTGCCCGCGGCGCCGGCGCTGCCGAACTTGCAGCAGCTGGCTGTCACGGAGGAGGATGCCGCCGCGCTTGGCGAGGCGCTGCATGTGACCTCCGTGGGGGCAGTGCTGCAGGCCGCTGCGATCGGCCCTGCAGCGGGTGCAGCGGCCTCGGCCGCCGCAGGCCCCGACGCGGACGCCCAGGCTGCGGACGCGGATGCCGCTGACGCCGGGGCGACCGGCGCGGTGGCGGCGCGTGCGCGGGCCGAGCGCGTGGAGCGCAAGGCGGCGGCTTTGGAGGCGGCCGCAGCGCTCATCGAGGACATTGCCTCGATGCGGTCGCTTGCGCGGTCGATGCGCGACAAGGCGGCGCGCCTGCGCGGCCGGACGTTCACAGTCGCTTTGTTCGGCGCGTTCAGCGCGGGCAAGTCGTCGTTTGCGAACGCCCTGATTGGCCAGCGCATCCTGCCGGTGTCGCCGAATCCGACGACAGCGGCCATCAACAAGATCGTGCCGCCGCAAGAGGGCTGGCCGCACGGCAGCGCCAGGGTGAAGATGAAGTCGGCGCGGGCCATCGAGATGGACGTGCTCGACTCGCTGAACATGCTGGGCGTACCGGCAACGGGCATGGACGACGCGCTTGGCCGCATCGCCGGCTTGACGCCCGGGCAAGTGACGCCCAAGGGCAAGCCGCATTATTCGTTCCTCAAGGCGGTCGAGCGCGGCTGGGCCGAAGCGTCGCCGAACCTGGGCCGCGAGCTGGCAGTGACGGAGGAGCAGTTCCCGGCTTATGTCGCCGATGAAGCCAAGTCGTGCTTTGTGGACTTTATCGAACGGTTTGACCGCAACGCGCTGACGGCGCAAGGTATCGTATTCGTCGACACGCCAGGCGCGGATTCTATCAATGCGCGGCATACCGGAGTGGCGTTTAACTATATCAAAAATGCCGATGCCATTTTATTTGTTACTTATTACAATCATGCCTTTTCGCAGGCCGATCGCGAGTTTTTGCTGCAGCTGGGTCGGGTGAAGGACAGCTTCGAGCTGGATAAAATGTTTTTTATCGTCAATGCCGCCGATCTTGCAGCAAGCGCAGAGGAGCTGCAAGGAGTCGTCAAGCACGTCGAGACGAATTTGCTGCATAACGGCATTCGTCATCCGCGCATTTATCCGCTGTCGAGCTATTGGGCGGCGGAAGGCAAAATCACCGGCAGCGAGCAGTTGGTCCGCGAGTCGGGCATCCGCAGCTTCGAAGACGATTTCGTGCGCTTTACGCTGGAGGAGCTGGGCGAGGTGGCGATGCATGCCGCGGATTTGGAGCTGACGCGGGCGGCACAGACGCTGCGCCAGCGGATCGAAGGCGCGCAGACGGGCGAGTCCGAGCGGCTGGCCCGCATCGAACAGCTGCGAACGGCCGAAAGGCTCGGCTTGCAGCTGCTGGAGGAATCCGGCGCTGGTGAAGAGCACAAGGAGCTGCGCAAGGAAATTCAGGAGCTGCTGTACTATGTCAAGCAGCGTTCGATGTACCGTTTCGGCGAGCTGTTCAATTACGCCTTCCATCCGTCGGCCTTCCGCGAGGAATCGACCGAAGTGAAGCGCGCGCTGGGCTTTGGCTGGAACGAGCTGCAGCGGATGATTGCGTTCGATCTGTCGCAAGAGGTGCTGGCGACGACGCTGCGCGTAGAGAACAAGCTGAATGCACTGGGCGCGGGCTGCGTGCGACGCTGGGAAGACGCGCTCGCTGCGCTCGTCGAAGGCTTTGCGGGCGAGGCGTTCGAGCCGGGCGCTTACGAGACGCCGGCTGCCGACGAGAAGCTGCTGGTGCCGGGCGTGACAGACAAGCTGCTGCTCGGTTATTTCAAGAATGCGCGGCAATTTTTCGAAGGCGACGGTAAAACCAGGCTGCGCGCCGATCTGGAAAACCGTCTGGTCACTCCGACAGCCGAGCTGATGGAGCGATATGCCGCGAAGCTGGAGCTTGCCTATTCCGACCAGTTGGAAGCTTGGCTGGAGCAGCTGAAGCAGCGCGTCGCCGAGCAGTTCCGCGATCATATCGGGGGTATGCTGGAGGCGCTGGAGATGAAAGTTGACGTCGCTTCGCTGCTTGCCAAGCAGGAACGGCTTGCCGCGTTGCGTAGCGAAGCGTAAACGGGGGACAGCGCAGCTTTGCAGTTTAGGCAGCGGAGCGGGAACGGCGATGCAACGCCGAGAACGATTTTGGAAGATGAGGTGTTATCTGTTGTCTATGCCAATTTCGGGTTTATCTTATTCGTCTTACTTACCGCAAAGGCATCGCGCAAGGAAGTCGGCAAGCTTGTGCCGGATGGCAGCGAACCGGATTCATTTAACCGGATGCTCGACCGTATGCGGCCATCTCCCGGTCAAGCCGGCTCGGCGTCCTCCGAATCGGCGCTGAACGCGCTTGTGCGGCTCGGAGCTTCGTCGAAAGCACACGGTGTCGAGCTTGCGCAGGAATGGCGCAGCGTGATTTTTCAATTATCGGATTCCGACGGGAACGGGAGCGTTTCTCGGGCTGAGCTGCAGCAATCGGTTGTAGCCGGGGGCGGTACGGCGGAGGATGCGGACGGTTTGTACGCCTTGTTGAACCGCTATGCGTCTTCTGATGCCCAGGACGGAGAGCTGACGGTCGACAGCTTTCGTCAGAACCTGGCGGCTTCGTCGATGGATGGCGGCTTTACGGCTGTTTTGGCGAATTGGCTCGATGCGAACGGCGACGGCGAGGTTAGCATGGACGAATTGGACGCGCTGCTGGATACGTTGCGCAAGGCCGGGAAGGCTTCGCGCGATACGGATGTGGGATAGCGTTTTGAAGAAGGCTCAAGAGACGGGGCCTTCTTTTTTTCTGCCAAGATGAGGAAGCCGAGACAGGGCCGCCCGGTCGCTGCTGATTTATCCACAGAGGTTCACATTTGTTATTTGTGGACAACGATACCAGATAGGAACGTTTGTACCCTTTTTTTGCCCCGAAGTTTGCAAATTGTTCTGAGAACCTTTACTCTAAAGGGAATTAAGCATTTTCGTCACAAGGGGGAAGCGGACGTGAAATCATCGGGATGGATCGGCGGCTTGGCGGGTGCGGTCGGCGCGCTCACGGCGTTGCTGCTGCTCGTTGGCTTTGGCTTTGCCGCCCGGCAAATCTGGTATCCGCAGGCGGGCTCCGGGCAGCTTGCCATCAGCACGCCTGCAGCGGCAACACCGAATCCGCAAGCGGACAAGTCGCAGCTGCGCATTGTGGCGCTGGGCGATTCGTTGACGGCGGGCGTGGGCGACAGCACCGGCAAGGGCTATGTGGGCCGCTTTCGCGAGAAGCTGGAGGCGCAAACGGGCAAGCCCGTCTATGTATTGAACAATCTGGCCATATCGGGACGCCGCACGCCGCAGCTGCTCGACGATCTGGCGCAGAAAAAGACGCTTGATGCGATTGCCGAAGCGGACATCGTCGTGCTGACGATCGGCGGCAACGACATTTTTGAAGGCGGCGCGGACGTGTTTACGGGCGAAGGCGACGAGCAGGAATTCAATCCGCAGGCGGCCGAGCCGCGAATCGCTCCGGCGCTGGCGCGGCTTGCGCAAATTCTCGACATCATCCACAAAGCCAATCCGCAGGCCAAGCTGATGTATGTCGGGTTGTATCATCCGTTTCTCGACATCGATGCCGAGCGCTCGGGTTCGCTGATTGTGGAGCGGTGGAACGACGGCGCTTTTGCGCTGCTGAACCGCTATCCGGGCGCGGTGCTTGTGCCGACCTACGATTTGTTCGAGAGCAATTTGCTGAAATATTTGTACAGCGATCATTTTCACCCGAACGGCGACGGCTATGAGCGCATTGCCGAGCGGATGACGCAAATTTTGCGTTAGGAGGAGAGGCAAGGTGACAAGCCCGCAGCAAACGGTCCCCCAGACGGTGCTTTCCGTCAAGAACGTCAAGAAGCGCATCAAGCAAAAAGAAATTATCAAGGGCATTTCCTTTGAGGTGTATGCCGGGGAAATTTTCGGTTTTCTCGGACCCAACGGCTCCGGCAAAACGACCACGATCCGCATGCTCGTCGATTTGATCCGTCCGACGGCCGGTTCGATCGAAATTTGCGGCTTCGATGTACGCAAGCAGCATGACGAAGCGCTGCGCTGCGTCGGCTGCATTGTGGAAAATCCCGAGCTGTATCCCTACTTGACCGGCTGGGAGAATCTCGCCCATTTCGCGCGTATGCTGCCGGATGTCGACGAAGCTCGCATTGCCGAGGTCGTCGATATCGTGGCGATGGATAACCGGATTCACGATAAGGTGCGCACTTATTCGCTAGGGATGCGCCAGCGACTTGGCATTGCCCAGGCGCTGCTCGGACGGCCGAAGCTGCTTATTCTCGACGAGCCGACAAACGGTCTTGATCCGCAAGGCATCAAGGAAATGCGTGAATTTATCCGCCGGCTGGCCAAGAGTGGCTTGAGTCTGTTCGTCTCCAGCCACTTGCTCAGTGAAATCCAGATGATGTGCGACCGCGTGGCGATTATCAGTCACGGCGAGGTGATTCGCGTCGGCAAGGTGGACGAGCTGGTCGCTTATGGCGGAAGCGTCGTCTGGAGCGTCGGCGTTCACGAGGAAGCCGCACGGCTGCTCGCTGATTCGCCGCTTGTAGAGGCCGTGGACGAGGTCGCAGAGGAAGCGGCGGTAGCCGGTCAGACCGCGCTGCTGCGGATCGTCACGCGGATGGATCGGGCCGGTATTCCGGCGCTCAGCCGCGAGCTGCTGGACCGCGGGATTGATCTGTACGGCGTAGAAGTGAAAAATCCGACGCTGGAGGACCTGTTCCTCAGCCTGACGGAAGGTGAGACCATTGGCTAACCTGCTGGCCCTCGTGCAAAACGAATGTTTGAAAATGATCAAGAAAAAGCGTTTTTACGTGATTTTGCTTATCTTGCTTGCTCTGATTCCGATGTTTACCTATGCGCAAATGCGGGTGGCGCAGAACGCGCAAAAACAGTTTGGCACGACCGACTGGCGCGTGCAGCAGCGGCAAAATATCAACGACTGGGAGCGCCGGCTCGGCAGCGCGCGCACGCCCGAGGAGTGGAAGCAGCGGCTGCAAGCGCAAATCCAGATCGCCAATTATTATCTCGACCATAACGTCGATCCCAGCTCGCCGAACGCCGTGACATTTACGCGTGAATTCATGCGCAACGCAGTCGGTTTGTTCATCCCGCTGATCATTATGGTTATTTCCGCCGACATCGTATCGTCGGAGCATTCGACAGGGACGATTAAATTATTGTTGACAAGACCCGTCCGGCGATGGAAAATCCTAATGAGCAAACTATTGACGGTTGTGTTCTTCACTTCGCTGACCGTGCTCGCGACGGCGGCGCTCTGTTACGTCATTTCCGGGCTGGTGTTCGGCTTTGGCGGCTGGACCGCGCCGACGTTCGTCGGCATGCAGATCAGCGGCTCGGACGTCGATTTCGGCCATGTGCGCGCGATCGATCAGAGCTATTTTGTCTGGATGGAGCTCGGTCTGGTCTGGTTTTCGTCGCTCGTCGTGGCGCTGATGTCCTTGATGACGTCGGTGCTGATCCGTTCGACAGCTGCCGGAATGGGCGTGATGCTGGCCGTGCTGATTTCCGGCACGATTCTCGTCAACATGGTATCGTCGTGGGAATCGGCGAAATATTTGTTTATGGTCAATCTCGATCTGACCAAATATTTAACCGGCTCGCTGCCGCCGATCCCCGGCATGGATCTGAGCTTTTCGCTAACGGTGCTCGGCATTTGGGCCGCAGCTTCGCTGATTGTTTCGTTCGCGGTTTTTACCCGTCGCGACGTTCTGAATTAATTTTCGGCAAACGTGTTAATTTATTACTTAAACATACAGACGTTTTTGAGACAAGAAGGAGGGCTTCGATGACCGAGCAGCTGGAATTATTTACGAACCAAGGCGCCCAGCCGTCGGATTACGGCGCAGATGATATTCAAGTGCTGGAGGGACTGGTGGCTGTACGCAAAAGGCCGGGCATGTATATCGGCAGCACCAGCGCTTCCGGGCTGCATCATCTGATCTGGGAGATCGTGGATAACGCGGTTGACGAGCATCTGGCCAAGTTTTGCTCCAAGATCAACGTAACGATTCACAAGGACAATTCGATTACCGTGACGGATAACGGCCGCGGCATCCCGACCGGCATGCACAAAACAGGCATCCCGACGCCGCAGGTCGTCTTTACGATGCTCCACGCAGGGGGCAAGTTCGGCGGCGGCGGATACAAAAAATCCGGCGGTTTGCACGGCGTTGGCGCTTCGGTGACGAACGCCTTGTCCGAATGGCTGGAGGTGGAGATTTACCGCGAGGGCAAAATCCACAAGCAGCGCTTTGAATATTGGGTGGACGACAAGGGCGTCGAGCACGTCGGCGAGCCGGTGAAAGGGCTGGAGGTTACAGGCAACACCAACCGTACCGGGACTAAAGTTACGTTCAAGCCCGACAAGCGCGTATTCCAGGGCGGCACGACGATCAACTATGATACGTTGTCCGAGCGGCTGCAGGAGATTGCTTTTCTCAATTCGGGCTTGCAGGTCAACCTCAAGGACGAGCGTCAGGACAAGGCGGAGTCGTTTCAATACGAGGGCGGCGCGAGTCAGTTCGTGGAATTTTTGAATGAGGATAAGACGGTGCTGCATCCGGTTGTGCATTTTGCCGCGGAGAAGGACGATATCGAGGTAGAGGTGGCGTTGCAGTATAATGACGGCTACACCGAAACGCTCGCTTCGTTCGTCAACTCGATTCCGACGCGCGGCGGCGGCACGCACGAGACAGGCTTCAAAACCGCATATACGCGGGTGATGAATGAATATGCCCGCAAATCGGGCATTCTCAAGGAGAAAGAGAAAAATCTGGACGGCACCGACCTGCGGGAAGGCATGATGGCCGTCATCAACATCAAGATGAGCGACGTGGAGTTCGTCGGGCAGACGAAGGACCAGCTGGGCAGCGCCATCGCTCGCAGCGCAGTCGACGCCGTGGTCGCCGACAAAATGGCCGTATTCCTGGAGGAAAATCCGCAAATCGCCCAGATGATGCTGAAAAAGGCCGTTCAAGCGGCCAAAGCCCGCGAAGCGGCGCGCAAGGCGCGCGAGGAAATCCGCACGGGCAAGAAGGGAAAGAGCGAAAGCTCGAACCTGAACGGCAAGCTGACGCCGGCACAATCGAAGGATTTGCAGCGCAACGAGCTGTTCATTGTGGAAGGCGATTCGGCCGGCGGCTCGGCCAAGCAGGGACGCGATTCCAAGCATCAGGCGATTTTGCCGCTCAAGGGCAAGCCGATGAACCCGGAAAAGTCGAAGCTGCTCGATATTATGAAAAACGACGAGTACAAAGCGATCATCTCGGCGATTGGCGCCGGGATCGGCTCGGAGTTCGACGTGAGCGAATGCAACTACGGCAAAATCATCATCATGACCGATGCCGATACGGACGGCGCACATATTCAAGTGCTGCTGCTGACGTTTTTTTACCGCCATATGAAGCCGTTGATCGATGAAGGCAAGGTGTATATCGCCCAGCCGCCGCTGTATAAGGTCACGAAAAAATCCGGCAAAGCCAGCGCGCAAAGCTATGCCTGGACCGACGAGCAGTTGCAGGCGCTGCTCAAGCAGTACGGCAAATCGAGCGAGTTGCAGCGCTACAAGGGCTTGGGCGAGATGAATCCCGATCAACTGTGGGAAACGACGATGGACCCGGAAACGCGCACGCTGCTGCAGGTGCAGATTGAAGATGCGGCCAAGGCCGAGCGCCGGGTGTCGACGCTGATGGGCGACAAGGTCGATCCGCGCAAGCGCTGGATCATCGAGAATGTCGATTTCGCCGAATTTGAGGAGTAATCCGCCTCTTGGGCCGGGGGCGGCTTCTGCGAGCAGGAGCGCCGTCCGGCAGGCGGACGGATCAACAAGAGACGATGAAGAGTGGTGACGGAAGCTTGAGTATGCAAGAGCAATTTTTACCCGCTTTTTTGGAAGAGGTCGTAGGCGACCGCTTTGGACGTTATTCAAAATATATCATTCAGGACCGGGCGATTCCGGATGTGCGCGACGGCTTGAAGCCGGTGCAGCGGCGGATTTTGTACGCGATGTACGATGCGGGCAATACGCACGACAAGCCGTACCGCAAGTCGGCCAAAACCGTCGGCGACGTGATGGGCAATTACCACCCGCATGGCGACTCCTCGATTTACGAGGGCATGGTGCGCATGGCCCAGCCGTGGAAGATGGGACATCCGCTGGTTGACGGCCACGGCAACTGGGGCTCGCTCGACGACGATCCGGCCGCCGCGATGCGGTATACCGAAGCGCGCTTGTCCGAAATCGCGATGGAGCTGCTGCGCGACATTGAGAAGCGCACGGTGTTGTTCAAGGACAACTTCGACAATACGACGAAGGAGCCGGTGGTGCTGCCGGCGCGTTTTCCGAATCTGCTCGTCAATGGAGTGAGCGGAATTTCGGCCGGCTTTGCGACGGAGATTCCGCCGCATAATTTGCGTGAGGTGATCGACGCTTGCGTCGCTTTGATCGATAACCCGGAGATGACGCTGGAAGAGCTGATGGGCTTTGTCAAAGGCCCGGATTTCCCGACCGGCGGCATTATCATGGGCGAAGAAGGCATTCGCGAGGCGTACCGGACCGGCCGTGGGCGCATTTACCTGCGGGCCAAAACGGCGATCGAGGATTTGCGCGGCGGCAAGCAAATGATTGTCATTACGGAAATTCCGTACCAGGTCGTCAAATCGCGTCTCGTAACGGCGATGGAGAACATCCGGTTGGAGAAAAAGGTCGAGGGCATTGCCGAGGTGCGCGACGAAAGCGGACGCAACGGGCTGCGGATCGTCATCGAACTGAAAAAGGACGCGGATGCCCAGGGGATTTTGGCCTATTTGCTGAAAAAAACCGATCTGCAGATTACATACAATTTCAACATGGTCGCGATTGTCAACAAAACGCCGCGCCAGCTGGGCATCAAGGAGATGCTGACGGCGTACATCGAGCATCAGAAGGAAGTCGTCACCTATCGCTCGCAATATGAGCTGGAGAAGGCCGAGGATCGCGCACACGTGCTGGAGGGACTGGTCAAGGCGCTGAATATTCTCGACGAGGTGGTTGCCACAATCCGGGCGTCGAAAAACCGTCAGGACGCGCAAAACAATCTGGTGGCCAAATTCGCCTTCACCGAGCGTCAAGCCGACGCGATTCTCGTCTTGCAGCTGTATCGCTTGACCAATCTGGAGATTACGTCGCTCGAAAAAGAGCTGAAGGACGTGCAAAAGACGATATCTTATTTGCGCGGCATTCTCGGCAGCGTCAAAAAGCTGCTGGGCGTTATCAAGGATGAGATCGGCGAAATTCGCGGCAAATACGGCATTGACCGCCGTTCGGAGATTCAAGGCGAGGTCGAGGAGCTGAAGGTTAATCTGGAGGTGCTGGTGACGCCTGAGGACGTGCTGGTAACGTTGTCGCACGAGGGGTATGTGAAGCGGACGAGCAAGCTGTCATTCACCCGCTCGGGCGGTGAGCTGGAGAGCACGGGCTTGAAGGAAGGCGATTATTTACGCTTCCTGCTCGATGTGAACACGATTGAAAGTCTGCTGATTTTCACGAAAAAAGGCCAGTACTACCTGCTGCCTGTCCATCAGGTGCCGGAGTACAAGTGGAAGGAGAACGGCACGCCGATCGTCAACGTGCTGCCGATTCCCAAGGAGGACCGCATTGTCAGCGTCATTCCGGTAAAAAGCTTTGACGAGCCGGGCAAATCGCTCGTCTTCGTTACGCGCCGCGGCCAGGTCAAGCGCACCGAGCTCAAGGAATATATGACGAGCCGTTCGATTGGCATTGTCGCCTGCAAGGTTGGCGAAACCGATGAGGTGCTGCACGTGCAGCTAAGCGACAATACGAAGGAAATCTTGCTTGTCACCAAGCTGGGCATGAGCATCCGCTTCCGCGAGGAAGAGGTCAATCCGATGGGACGCGCGGCAGCCGGGGTACGCGGCATTTCGCTGCGCGAGGACGATGAGGTCGTATCGGCCGAATGGGTGTACGGCGACGAAGGCGAAGTGCTGGTCATCTCTGACCTCGGCTATGCCAAGCGCTCGCTGGTGGTCGATTATCCGATCCAGGGACGCGGCGGCAAAGGAATCGCGACGTTCGAATTCAAGGAAGGCAAGCGGGTGCGGCCGAACGGCTCGGCGCTGCTGCGCTCGTTTATCGTCAAGATGGATTATACGATTACGGCGATGATGAGCAGCGGGGAGAGGGTGCGTTTCTCCACGGAGACAGCGCCGCTCGATGACCGAAGGTCGCCGGGCAAGCAGCTGGTGCCGGTTGGCAAGACGGACGCCATCGTCGACGTGCTGCGTTTTCTTTAATCATAACTGAAGGTCGGCGGATCCAGTTTATCCTGCAGCTGCAGCGCCACCTCCAAGATGACCCACAACGGCATCGGATCGTCCAGACGATCAAGCCAGCGTGGGTCTTTCAATAATCCGGCTTCCAGCGCCTTGCGGCCGAGCTCCTGCTTCCAAGCTTCCATCCGAATCACTCCTTTGTCGGGGATGCTGCCTGTAAGCAGTATATGAGCCTGGCTGCGGAAACGTTAATCGTCAGCAGAAAGACGTAAGGGGCCGCGCTGCCGAGAGGTCGGGCAGCCGCTGTACGGGCGGGCGCTGCGCTCCCGGAGCTGTGGGTATGGAAAAGCCGGGTAGTGGTGCCAAAAGTCACATTTGTCCGGCAGCGTTCACCACCGTGCGCCAGCTTGTCCGCGCTTTCGACGGCAAAGGGCTCGAAAAGGCGATTGGTGTCTGAAAATATTAACGGCATTAACCTTTATTAACAGGCCCGGGCGTGCTATACTTCGGGTAATCACAGCAATTTTCGGGGAAAAGGGATGATGGTCGATGTATTCTGAGGAATTCGGCAAGCTTTGGTCGCGATTGTCCAAAGAGCTGAAGTCGCAAATGGACAACCAGTTGTCGCCGACGTTGACGGAGGGCCAGCTTCACGTGCTGGAGCTGCTGGAAGCGAACGACCGGATGAAGCCGTCCGATTTGATCGAATACTTGGCGACGACGCCTGCCGCGGTGACGACGCTGCTGGATCGGATGGAGAAAAATGATCTGATCGCCCGTGAACGCGACGAAAAGGATCGCCGGATCGTCTGGGTAAACGTCACGGACAAAGGAAAAGCGGAATGCGAGCGAGGCGTGCGCATTCGCGAGGAGCTTCTGCACTCGTATCTCAGCCGCGTTTCCGCTCACAATCAGAAGGTGCTGATTTATTTATTGGGGAAGGTCGCGAATTAGCTCCGACCAGAGGAACCACGGGTGCTGCTCCGGCGGAAGCGAGGTGAACGCCAGCGTTTCCTTGAGCGTCGGATGCTCGAAGCTCAGCCGTGTCGACCATAGCGCCAGCTGCTGGCCGACCTTGTTCACGTCGCTGCCGTAGCGCTGGTCGCCGTAAAGCGGGCAGCCGATCGCGGCGAGCTGGACGCGAATCTGATGCGGTCGCCCCGTGTGCAGCTTGATCTGCAATAGACAAAGCCCGTCGGCGCTGCCGAGCGTCCGGTAGTCGAGCACGGCTTCCTTGGCATCGGCAGCGCCGGGCTTGACGACGGACACCGTATTGGTGCGCGTGTCCTTGCGCAGCCAATGGCGCAAGGTGTCCTGCGGCCTGCCCGGCTTGCCGTGGACGACGGCGATATAGGTTTTGTCCAGCTCTCTGGTTCGCACCGCATCCGATAATCGCGATGCGGCTTTTGACGTCTTCGCAAACACCATGACGCCGCCGACCGGCCGGTCCAGCCGGTGCACAAGGCCCAGATATACATTGCCCGGCTTGCCGTGACGGTGCTTGAGATCGGCCTTGAGCACGCTCAGCAAATCGGGATCGCGGGAGTCGTCTTCCTGCGTCGGCATGTTGACCGGCTTGACGACAACCAACAGGTGATTGTCTTCATACAGCACGGGAATGCGCGACGCTTCCGAGACATCGTGCGGGCCGGCCATGACTCAAGCCTCCCAGCGCGCGAGAATTCCGCACGGCAGCGTCAGGCCGGAGTGCGTGATCGGCAGGCCGATTTCGCCGCTTGTGATTTCGCCGCCGTAGGTTTTTTTCATCGCCATCGTCAAAATATTGTGCAGCACGGTCGAAGAGATGCCTGTCGTGTAGGAATTGATCAGCAGAAACAGCGGCTTGTCCGTCAGAATCGACATGCACGATTGAATGAACGGAAACAGGTCGGTTTCCAGCTTCCAGGTTTCGCCGTTCGGGCCGCGGCCGTATGAGGGCGGGTCCATGATGATGGCGTCGTATTTGCTGCCGCGCCGCTGCTCGCGCTGCACGAATTTGAACACGTCATCGGTGATAAAGCGGACTGGCCGACTGCCTAGGCCCGACAGGTGCAGGTTTTCCTTGGCCCAATGCACGACGCCCTTGGAAGCGTCGACGTGGCAGACCTCAGCGCCGGCATAAGCGCAGGCGACCGATGCTCCGCCGGTATAAGCAAACAGGTTAAGCACTTTGATCGGCCGGCCGGCGTTCTGAATGCGTTCGATCATCCACTGCCAGTTGACGGCTTGCTCGGGAAACAGGCCGGTATGCTTGAAGCCGGTTGGCTTGATGTGAAACGAGAGCTTTTTGTCAAACGAAATCGTCCAGCGCTCGGGCAGCTCGGTTTTATATTCCCATTGACCGCCGCCGCTGCTGGCGCGGTGATAGTGCGCATCGGCTTTCTTCCACGCGCCGGTCTCGCCGGCCAGCGGCCAGATGATTTGCGGGTCGGGTCTGCGCAGCACGTAGTCGCCCCAGCGCTCCAGCTTTTCGCCGTCGCCGGTATCCAGCAGTTCGTATTCGGTCCAATCGTTGGTCATAAACATGCGGTTTTATCCATCCTTCGAGTGAAAATGTCTTCAATTGACCATTGTAGCATATTCTGCGCAAATAGTCGTGTAGGGAGAGGGGGCGCGCAGGTTCACTAAAAAAGCCGGACGGCAAACAGGATGTTTTCCGCCCAGCTTCTGAGATGGGGACTTGTTGTACAGTCCGTTGAGGACTTGATATAGAAAGCAGGCTGCAGGACAACCTGCAACCTGCTTCGCTGGAGTGAAATTTTGCTCAAGGCTGGACGTGAATGCTTTCGATCAGGCCCGGCAGCTCTTCGCTGGTGAACTTCTGCGTAACTTCAGCCATCAGCTCGTTTTGCAGCTCCGGCTTAACCTCTTCGAACGTGCGGACGGCGCGCGATTCGACCTTGATGATGTGGTAGCCGTACATCGTTTCCACGGGTTTGCCGACTTCGCCGATTTTTTGCGTAGCCGCTGCTTCGCCGAACGGTTCAACCCATTGGGTAACGGGCGTCGTTTCGTACAATCCGCCGTTATCCTTGGAGCCGGGATCGTCGGAGTATTCGGCGGCAAGCTTGGCGAAGTCGCCCCCCCACATCAGCTTGCTTTCCACATCCTCGGCCCGGGCCAGCGCTTCTTCCTTGGTGCGCAGCGCTTTGCCGCTGCTATCGGTCAAGCCGATCAGAATGTGACGGACCGAAGCGGACGTGTAGTAATTCGGATTGCTTTTCAGATGGGTGTCGTACTGCTCTTTCAGGCGTTCGTCGGTCAGCGTTGCTCCAAGCGCCCGCTGAGCGCTGTAGGAGCTGGCCAGGAAGTCGATGACGTCCTGCTGCGTAATTTTGTTGGCGCTCATCGAGCTGGTGAACTGCTCGCCGTATTGGTTGTTCCAATCGGTCACCTGCTTGACGGCGCGGGCTTTGTCGGCTGCGCGGTCCTGCTCGGATACGCGGGAGTTGAGAATCAAGCCTGATACGAGCTGCTTGACCATTTCCTCCAAATATTGCTGATTCGTCTGCTGCGAGCCGTAGGACGGCTGGAAGAACGTATTGACGGCCAGGAACGTGTCGAATTGCTGCTGCGTAACTTGTCCGCCCTTGAACGTGGCGACAACGGTATGCGGCGCTTTGCCGATCCAGATCGTATTGCTGGCTTCGTCCCATTGGACCTCTTTGCCGAGCGATTCGCTTACAAAGCGCAACGGCACGTAGGTAGAGCCTTCATAGATAAAGCCTTTGCCTTCCTGCGGTGTTTTTTCGACACCGTCAAACATAAATTTCAAATTGCGAAAAGCGACCTCGATTTGTGTCCCGGCTGCGAAGACAGCGCTTCCACTCAGCAGCGAGCCAATCGTCAGGCCGACGATCAAGCCCTTAACTTTGTCCTTCATCACTAGAAATCATCCTTTCCCTCTGTCGGATCTTGGCGATCCCTTATGTATAATTCACCGGCGGTTGGAAAAATCCTTTTTTTCGTTGTTTCGGAAATAGAGGATTTACAGCAGGTTATGGAGTATTTTAACTATTAGCATCAAACCGAATCAGGGAGGGGATTAGTGAGGATGCAGAGCGAATATCCAAGCTCCGACGATCTTTATTTGCTTCACGAAGGTTCCCTTTATCACAGCTACCGGCTGTTGGGGGCGCACGTGCTGAAGGCCCAGGGCCGGGAAGGGGTCCGGTTTGCCGTGTGGGCGCCCAATGCCCGCGAAGTGCGGATCGTCGGCGATTTCAACCATTGGGACTCGCGTCATCACGCGATGGAGCGCTACAGCACGCTGGGGGTATGGCTGCTGATCGTTCCCGAAGCGCGAGAAGGAGACTACTACAAATACGAGATTCATACAGAGGACGGCCGGGTGTTGCTAAAGGCCGATCCGTATGCGGTGCATGCCGAGCTGCGCCCCGGAACGGCGTCGCGCGTCTACGATCTGGGCGGTTACGAGTGGCAGGACGAGGCGTGGCAGCAGGCCAAGCAGGAAAAGCCGATCTATAACAAGCCGCTGTCGATTTATGAGGTGCATTTCGGCACATGGAGAAAGCGCGACCGCCACAGCGAAGAGCTGTATACGTACGAGGAGCTGACGGACGAGCTGATCGATTATGCGGTCGAGATGGGGTATACCCATATCGAGGTGATGCCGCTTGCGGAGCATCCGTTCGACCGTTCGTGGGGCTATCAGGCGACGGGGTATTACGCGGTTACGAGCCGTCACGGCACGCCCAAGCAGTTCATGCATTTCGTCGACCGCTGTCATCAGCGCGGGCTTGGCGTCATTATGGACTGGGTGCCGGGTCATTTTTGCAAGGACGATCACGGTCTGCGTCAGTTTGACGGCAAGCCGCTATATGAATATCAGGACGCACGCAAGGCGGAAAAGCTGGAATGGGGCACGTTGACGTTCGACTTCGGGCGACCGGAGGTGATCAGCTTCCTGATCTCGAACGCGGTGTTCTGGATGGACGTTTACCACGTGGATGGCATCCGCGTCGATGCGGTGGCCAGCATGCTGCATCTGAATTTCGGGCGCTGGTCGGAGGAGCCGATTGCCAATCAGTGGGGCGGCGGCGACAATCCGGAGGCGGTGGCGTTCATCCGCAAGCTCAATACGGCGATCTTCTCGCTATTCCCGCATGCGATGATGATGGCTGAGGATTCGACGGACTGGCCGCTTGTAACGGCGCCGGTGCACGACGGCGGATTGGGCTTTAATTTTAAATGGAACATGGGCTGGATGAACGATATGCTGCGCTATATGCAGCTTGATCCGCTGTTTCGCCGGCATCACCATAAGCTGATCACGTTTTCTTTTATGTATACTTTTTCTGAAAATTATATCCTGCCCTTGTCTCATGACGAGGTCGTTCACGGCAAGCGCTCGCTGCTGCACAAGATGCCCGGCGATTACTGGCAGAAGTTCGCCAATCTCCGTGTATTCTACGGCTACATGAGCGGGCATCCGGGCAAAAAGCTGCTGTTCATGGGCGGCGAATTCGGCCAGTTTGACGAGTGGAAGGATATGGAGGAGCTTGACTGGTTTTTGCTGGAGCATTACGATATGCACCGGGCGATGCATCGCTACGTCAAGGCGCTTAACCATTTCTATTTGCAGGAGCCGGCGCTGTGGGCGCTCGATCACAGTCCGGAGGGCTTCCAGTGGATTAATCCGCATGACGAAAGCCAAAGCGTGGTGGCGTTCATTCGTCGCGGCGAGCAGCCGGAGGATGATCTGATTCTCGTTTGCAATTTCACGCCCGTCGTTCACCCGGATTACCGGATCGGCGTGCCGCGTCACGGCCGCTATCAAGAAGTGTTCAACAGCGATTTGCCCGACTACGGAGGTTCCGGCCAGACGAATGCGGATGAGCTGATCAGCGATCTGCGCGAATGGCACGAGTTTCCGCAAAGCTTGGCGCTTCGCGTTCCGCCGCTTGCGGCTATATACATCAAGTGTGTTGAAGCTTTCATTACAGACGAAGAGGTAGAAGGGGGAAATCAGCTATGCGCAGCAAAGAATGCGTTGCCATGCTCCTCGCCGGAGGAGAAGGAAGAAGACTAGGCGTTTTAACCAAAAACCTGGCCAAGCCTGCCGTACATTTCGGCGGTAAATACCGGATTATCGATTTCACCCTGAGTAACTGCACGAACTCCGGCATCGATACGGTCGGCGTCTTGACGCAATATCAGCCGCTTGTGCTCAATTCGTACATCGGCATCGGAAGCTCTTGGGACCTTGACCGCAAATACGGCGGGGTAACGGTGCTGCCTCCGTTTATGGAGCAGGGCGGCGGCGACTGGTATTCCGGCACGGCCAATGCGATTTACCGCAATATCGGCTTTATTGAGCAATATGATCCCGAATACGTGCTGGTCATTTCCGGCGACCACATCTATAAAATGAACTACGATCTCATGCTGCAATTCCATAAGCAGAAGCAGGCCGATGCGACGATTGCCGTCATTGAGGTCAAATGGGAAGAGACAAGCCGTTTTGGCATTATGAGCGTAAACGACAAGCAGGAGATTACCGAATTCGTCGAGAAGCCGAAAAACGCCAACAGCAACCTGGCGTCGATGGGCATTTATATTTTCAACTGGAAGGCGCTCAAATCGTATTTGATCAAGGATGAAGCGACCGAAGGCTCCAGCAAGGATTTCGGCAAAGACATCATTCCGATGATGCTGCGCGATCAGGCGAAGATGTATGCGTATCCGTTCACGGATTATTGGAAGGACGTCGGTACGATCGACAGCCTTTGGGAAGCGAATATGGATTTGCTGGACCCAAACAACGAATTGAACCTGAACGATAAAAACTGGCGTATCTACTCGCTGAGCCCGTATCAGCCGGCGCAATACGTCGCGCCTACGGCGCAGGTGCGCAATTCGATGATCAACGAGGGCTGCGCGATTTTCGGCGATGTCGACCATTCGGTGCTGTTCTACGGGGTGCAGGTCGGCGAAGGCAGCGTGATCAAGGATTCGGTGATTATGCCGAATGCCAAAATCGGCAATAACGTGACGATCGTTAAAGCGATTATCGGCGAAAACACGGTGGTTGAGGACGGGGCCGTGGTCGACGGTTCGGGCGAAATCGTGCTGATCGGCGGCAATGAACGGGTGACAGCGACTTCCAATCAGAAAGGATGAGTTCAAGATGAAGCAAGCGATGGGTGTCATCAATTTAGTGAATGAACCGGACGATCTGGAGGAGCTGACGTATTCCCGCTGCCCGGCGTCCGTGCCGTTTGGCGGTCGTTACCGCCTGATCGATTTTACGCTGTCCAATATGGTGAACTCGGGGCTTGATAACGTCGCCGTGTTTACGCAACACAAATACCGTTCGCTGATGGACCATTTGGGCTCCGGCAAGGAATGGGATCTGGACCGCAAGCGCGGCGGTCTGTTCGTCCTCCCGTCCGTGCTCGACGAGCCGACGGGCATCTCCCGCGGCGATTTGTACCAGTTCTACAGCCATCGCGATTATTTTTATCGCGGCAAGGAAGAGCTGGTGATTATTTCGCGCAGCCATATGGTGTGCAACATCAACTACCGCGACGCGATTCGTTATCACGAGGAGACGCAAGCCGATATTACGGTCATTTACAAGCAAACCGACGAGGAAATCCACGGCAAATACCGTCGCTTGGCTGTACGCGAGGACGGACGCGTTACGGTGATGGAGGACCACACCGGGCGTTTGCGCACGAACAACATTTCGATGGAAATGTACATCATGAGCAAGGCGCTGCTGCTTGACATGGTCGAGTCTTGTCTGGCGCAGGGCTACGATCATCTGGTTCGTGACGGCATTATGAAAAATATCGACAAGCTCAGCGTGTACGGCTACGCGTTCCAGTCGCACCTGGGCGTGGTCAACTCGATTCAGGGCTACTACAAGCACAGCATGCAGCTGCTGAATCCGGCCGTCTGGCGCGAGCTGTTTTTCCAGAAAAATCTCATCTACACCAAGGTCAAGGACGAGCCGCCGGCGCGTTATCTGGAAAGCGCAGCGGTGAAAAATGCGCTGATCGCCAACGGCTGTACGATCGAAGGCAAGGTTGAGAACAGCATTTTGTTCCGCGGAGTCAAGATCCGCAAGGGCGCCTATGTGAAAAACAGCATTATTTTGCAAAACTGCGAGATTGAGGAAAATGTCATTATCGAAAATGCCATTCTCGATAAGGATGTTTTCATCAGCCGCGGCCGCGTCTTGACAGGAGATAACAAGGCTCCGTTCATCGCCGGTAAAACTAAAGTGATTTAAGCTATCGGCTCCCCCGCTGCGTCGCGATTTGCTTGCGGCGTGCGGCGGGAGCCGTCATACAAAGCTTGCGGAATCGACGCGGGCTGCCAAAGGAGAGGGAAGGATGAAAATACTGTTTGCTGCTTCAGAAGCTGTACCGTTTGCCAAAACCGGGGGACTGGCCGACGTGATTGGTTCGCTGCCCAAGGAATTGGTCAAGCAAAAGCTGGACGTTCGTGTGATTATGCCGAAGTATGAAGCGATTCCCGACGTGTACTGCGATGAAATGGAAACGGTCGTCGAGTTTGAAAGCTATATCGGCTGGCGGAAGCAATACATCGGCATCCAGTCGCTGGAATATCAGGGCGTGACGTTTTATTTTGTCGATAACGAATATTATTTCAAGCGCAGCGGGCTGTACGGCTACGGGGATGAGGCCGAGCGCTTTGCGTTTTTTTGCCGGGCGGTGATTGAAGCGCTGCCGCAGATCGGCTTCCAGCCGGATGTGATTCATTGCCACGACTGGCAGACCGGACTGATTCCGGTGCTGCTCAAGGCGCATTACAGCCATCTGGACTTTTTCAGCTCGATGCGCACGATGATGACGATTCACAATCTCAAGTATCAAGGCGTGTTCAGCCAGTCGCTGCTGCGGGATTTGACCGGACTTGGCGACGAGTATTTCTCCGGCGTGGCTTTGGAGCTGCACGGGGGCGCGAGCTTTCTCAAGGGCGGCTTGCAGTATGCCGATCATTTGACGACGGTAAGCCCGGCCTATGCCGAGGAAATTCAGACGCCGTATTACGGCGAGTTCCTGGACAGCCTGCTGCGCTTCCGTTCGGGCGAGCTGACCGGCATTCTCAACGGCATCGATTACGAGTCGTACGATCCGATGACCGATCCGAATCTGGCCGTGAATTATCGCGATTCGCTGCCGAAAAAGCACCAGAACAAAACCGCGCTGCAGGAGCGGCTTGGCTTGCCGGTTGGCGCGGATATTCCGATAATTGCGATTGTCACGCGTCTGGTGCAGCAAAAAGGACTCGATCTGATTGCGCACGTGCTGTCGGAAATCATTTCCACGGGCGTGCAACTCGTCGTGCTCGGCACGGGCGACCACACCTATGAGCAGCTGTTCCGCAACGCCCAGGCCGCTTATCCGGGCCAGGTATCGGCGAACATTACGTTCGATGAGGGACTGGCGCGGCACATTTACGCCGGTGCAGATTTGTTCCTGATGCCGTCGCAATTCGAGCCGTGCGGCATCGGCCAGCTGCTGGCGCTGCGCTATCGCACGGTGCCGATTGTACGCGAAACGGGCGGCCTGCGCGATACGGTGCTGCCGTTTAACGAATTTACCGGCGAAGGCACGGGCTTCAGCTTCAGCAACTATAACGCTCACGATATGCTGCATACGATCCGGCGCGCGGTGTTTTTCTGCCAGAACGATCGTGACGCCTGGCTGAAGCTGCAAGCGAATATCAAAAAATCCGATTTCAGCTGGAAGCGTTCGGCGCAGCAGTATATCGCGCTATACAAGGATTTGGTGAAGCAAGTGAAAAGCGAAGCGGTTCATTAAGGAGGCAAATATGGAAGCCAGATTGGGAGCAAAATCGGCTTCCTCCGTACAGACAACGCGGGAGATTGACGGTATTCAGCGGAAGGAAGAGCGGGCGACTGGCCCGGAGCGCGCAGACGCTTTTGGCGCAGGACAATCTCCCGCGATGCGGCAGATGCAAATGCTGCAGCGCAGCGTCGGCAATCGGGAAGTGGCGCGCATGATTCAGACGAAGCTGAGCGCGCCGGCGGCGGTGCAGCGTTCTACGGAGCGGGAGGCCATGCAGGAAGCTCCAACGAGCGCAGCGCCGGCATTGAAAGATGCGGTAACGCCCAGCGGGCAAGGCGGCGTTGCGGCGAGCCGGATTCAGCGGTTGAAAATTTATCCGGCTACGGCCGACAAGACGGATACGGATTGGAACGCAGCGCCGGAAGAGGTCGAGTTTAAAGGGCTGAGTTATGCAGAGGTTACGGATCTGGTTGCCAAACGCGAGCAGCAATTGCGCTCGGGCTTACCGGAGGAGCCGCCCCGCAGGGGGATGCCTGAGCGCAATTATGTTTTTGCAGCTGAAGATTATAAAGAACTCAAGGAACTCGCACAAGCTTACGAGCAGGGGGGAGACGGCTTTGAGCAAACGCCCGTAGTCAATTGTTCGGAGGGCCAGATCAAAGTCGTTTCCAAGGACCAGACGATCAATTTCGGCGGCGTGTCGTCTTGCATGACGTTTACGGTCGTGCTGGAGGACGGTAGGAAGGTAGCGGCGCATGCCGCCTTGCAGGCCCCCTTGAACTTGTCTCAGATCAATGACGTCGTTGCGGCGCAAGGCTCGCCGGTCGTCAAGGTAACCGCCTGCGGCGTAGGCTCCTTCTGGGGCATCGACATGAGCCTCTTCCCGCAAGACAGCGAATCGTCGTCGGCAGAACCCGATACCTTTAAAGCGAGTATACTTTCGGTGTTTGGCGGATCTGTCGCGTTCAAGGATATGGATGCGGATGGGACCGTCACGGCCGACGCCAAGGGCGAGGTTTCGGTCTAGCTCACAAGCGTTATCCGGGCATCCACATGTTTCCACCCTCACTCTCTTCACGATGTTTCCGGCCTTGTCGATACATACAGTACGGATCGGGAAGATGGTACAAGAGAGAGGGCGTTAACAGGATGGACCGAACCCAGAGATGTTTTACGGACGCGGATTTGTTTCATTGCATGTTGTTTCGCACGCCGGTCGAGGTTTGGCTGGAAGGCGAGCTGGAGGACGCCGGAGCGCTGATCGAGGCGTATTCGGACGATGTGATCAAAATCGGCGGCGTGTACTATTTGCGCAAGCTGTGTACGATTAGAAAAAAGCTGTAGCCGGACGCAAGAACCGCAACGCACGTCTGCATGGTTGCAGGCAACGCGGCGGTTTCGGCATTGGAAAAAGGGAGTCGTGAAGCCGGTATGGAGCTGAATGAAGCTGTATTGCTGGAGGCGGGTCAAACGATCCGTAAAAAAGCCGGAGAAACGATCGTGCGGGCCGGCGACCGCGGCCAGGAGCTGTATGTGGTCCTGCACGGGCAAGTGGACATCTATCTCGAGCAGGATGGCCGGAGCATTCCGGTCGCCAAGCTGGGCCGGGGCGATTTCTTCGGCGAGATGTCGCTGCTGGAGGAGCTGCCGCGCAGCGGCACAGTCGTCGCGGCCGTCGACAGCGAGCTTGTGATGCTGCACGCCGAGGCGTTCCGTCGCTTGATGCAGGAGGACAGCCAATTGGCCTGGCGGGTGATGAAGGGGCTGTCGACGCGGATTCGCGGCTTGAATCGCGAGCTGGCGCAGCGGATCGGTCACGATCTGCAGGAGGTATCCGGCCAGCTGCAGCAGCATGCCGAAGGAATTGCGCAGAGCATCAAGCACATTGCCGCTTCCGCCGAAGAGATTGACCGCAACGAGCGCCGTTTGGCCGGACAAATCAAGGAGGTGCAAAGCATCTCCCGTGACATTGGCAAGATGCTTGATTTTATTCGCCGTGTTGCCAGCCAAACGCAAATTCTCGGGCTGAACGCAGCCATTGAAGCGGCGCGCAGCGGCGAGCAGGGCCGGGGCTTCGGCATTATCGCCGAGGAAATTCGCAAGCTGTCGCTCGTCTCGAAGGTGAATGCGGAGCAAATTGCCGGGCTTACCGGACAAATCGGCAGCAAAATGAGCGAGGTTGCAGCAGCGTCGGAGGACAGCGCGTTGCGCAGCAACGTGCAAGCCGAAGCGACGCATCAGATGGTCGCTTCGGTCGACGAGGTGACGGCGCTGGCCGAACGGCTGACGCGCATTGCCGATTCCTTGAGCTGAAGCCGGGCGTTGCCCGGGCTTCCAGCAGCATCCCGATCCGCTTGATGCGGGTCGGGATGCTGCTGCGTTCAGGCGGCCAGGCAGCCGGCAGACGTGCATGGATGCGGCAGGTCAGCGATAGCTGGGTCGGCGTGCCGGCAGCATCAACGGTAAGACGCGTCTGTCGAGCGGCTGCAGCCCGGCGTACAAGCCCGGCGAAGCGCTCGGGAATATGCTACAATAAGAAGGATGAGCTGATTGGGAGCTTGGGGGTGAGGCACGGAGATGACTTGGATCAGCAGCCTGTTTTTTTATTCTTTTTTACTGAATATCGGTTTGGCGGTTGTCGTTGTATTTCTGGAGCGGCGCAACGTGGCGTCTACATGGTCGTGGATGATGGTGCTGCTGTTTATCCCGCTGCTTGGCTTTGTGCTGTATATCATATTGGGGCAAAATTTGAGCCGCCGCAAGCTGTATAAATGGCACCGTGGGATGCTGGAACGGGTGCGTTCGCGCATTGCCGCCCAGACGAAGCTGCTGGAGCGCGGGGAGCTGCCGCTGAACGGGACCGATGTGCTTCGTTACCGGGATTTGATGCTGCTGAATGTGTCAACAAACGATGCGCTTGTATGCGCCTTAAACGATGTGCGGATTCATACCGAGGGCAAAGCCAAGTTCGACGCGCTGCTTGCTTGCATTCGCGAGGCGCGGACGCATATTCATTTGCAATACTACACGGTCAAAAATGACGAGCTTGGCGCGAAAATTATGGAAGCGCTGATCGCCAAGGCGAAGCAAGGCGTCGAGGTGCGGCTACTGTACGACGATATCGGCTCGCGCAGCCTGAAGGAAGCGTTTCTCAAACGGCTGAAAGCCTACGGCGGAGAAACGGCAGCTTTTTTTCCGTCGCGGATTCCGTATCTGAATTATCGCGTGAATTACCGCAATCATCGCAAGCTGGCGATTATTGACGGCACGGTTGGCTTTATCGGCGGTTTCAACGTCGGCGACGAATATTTGGGCAAGCATCCCAAGCTTGGCTTTTGGCGCGATACGCATTTGCAGGTCAGCGGCGAGGTGGTGCGGATGCTGCAGGCGCGTTTTGTGCTCGACTGGAATCTGGCGGGTATGCGGCCGCTGGAGCCGGGGCTGCAATATTTTCCCGAGCTGGCGCAGTCGGAGGGGCGCAGCCGGATTCCGGTGCAAATTGTCGCCAGCGGCCCAAACGAGGAATGGCCGCATATTGCGTATACGTTTTTGAAGATGATTCACGCGGCCAAGCGGACGATTTTGCTGCAAACCCCGTATTTGATTCCTGACGAGAGCTTGCTTAATGCTTTGAAGGTGGCGGCTTTGTCCGGTATTACGGTCAAGGTGATGATTCCGCAGAAGGCGGACCACATGTTCGTCCATTGGGCGTCGCTGTATTATGCGGGCGAGCTGCTGTCGGCTGGTGTGCAGATTTATATGTACGAGAAGGGCTTTTTGCATGCCAAAACGCTTGTGATTGACGGCGAGGTGGCGTCGGTGGGCACAGCGAATTTCGATATTCGCAGCCTGCGGCTTAATTTTGAGACGACGGCGCTTGTGTACGATCAGGAGACGGCGGAGGAGCTGGAGCGGATTTTTGCCGAAGATGTCAAGGATTGCAGCGAGCTGACGCAGCGGGATTATGCCGAGCGTTCGGTGCGCGTGCGGTTTCTGGAGTCGATTTCGAAGCTGGTTTCACCGATTTTGTAGCGGGTGAATTCGGGCTCCTTTTGTATAAGGTTTGGACAAAACCTGAACATCTGTTCATTTCGTAAAGAGATGACAGGTGTTTTTTTATTTTAATTAATAGCTATTGTAATTTTTTCTGGATAAACTTATACTTATCTTATACAAATATTATACAAAAATAATACAAGGCGGTGATTACGATTCTTTTCTGGATTCGGACGTATCGCCGGGCTCTCCTGATAGCGGTCGTCGCCGTAGTCGTCACATGGAGCGTTGCAGAAACCGTTGTGTCCGCTGCAGTTTTCCTGTTGCTTATTGCGGGCTTGCTCGTCTTCTATGAGCGGAGCCTTCTTGCAAAGAAGCAAGTCGTCTCGTCAAGTCCGGAGGCCGGCGTCCCCCAAACGCCACTCGATGGAGGTTCGGTTGTGCTGCAGCAATTTGCTTCGATCACTCGCCATGTGGAGACGGCAGCGGATTCCATGATAGGCAATGCGGCCGATGTCGAATCGCAGGCGGAGCATATTACACAGGCAGCGCTTGGCATTTCAGCATCGATCGAGGAGCAGATGTCGCGAAGCAAAGCGACGATGGAGCAGTCGGACCTCGTGCAACGCAAGTTCATTGAAACGAAGCAATCTATCGAGGAATCGCAGTCCATGCTGCGGCAATGGGCTGTGCATACCGAAGAAGGCCTTGCCGACATCTTGCAGCTGCTTGAGGGTTTTAAGCAAATCGAGTCCGCGTCCGCGTCAACCAAGCTTCAATATGAGGACCTGCAAATTCACCTGAAAAAAATCGGCAATGCGCTCACGCACATTAACGACATCGCCGATCAGACACAGCTTCTGTCGTTGAACGCCGCGATCGAAGCGGCTCGGGCCGGAGAGGCGGGAGCCGGCTTTGCCATTGTTGCGCAAGCAGTCAGGCAGCTGGCTGCGTCCGCCAAGTCGCTTTCGCGGGATATGACCGAAACGATCCAGGATTTAATTCGCCAATCCGGCAAGGCGTCAACGGTTCTGCTCAACGAGATGGAGGTGATTGCTGACAACGGCCGCAAAGCCGAGAATGTCAGCCGCCTGCTGACCGGGATGTCCGAAACGATGAGTATCGTCGTAGAGGGAGGAGAGCGTGTGAAGCGCAACACGGATTCTTTAGAAACGCTTTATGTGGAGCTGCGCGCACGTTTGCAGGAAACGGTCGAAATGACCGAACGAGTGGGCGCGGATATCACGAGCACAGCGGAGGCTTCACAAATTCAGCTGATGTCTCTCATGGAGCTGATCGCTTCGATCGACGTGCTCAAGCAACGATCGGCACAGCTGGCTGCAGGTCTCGCCGAGGCTGGATTCGATCCGAGTGAAGCGCAATGGACAAGGGCTTACAGCATCGCCAAATAACGTAACGTTATACAAGGAGGAATCGGCAATGATGGATGTTTCATTGTATCGCGATATTTTCGGACAGGTGGAGGGAGAACCCGAGGTAATCTCGGGTATGCTGAGTCGTTCCGCGCTCGACAGCGCCTCTATGAAATACGAAACCAAAGTGCCACAGCTGGAGTACATGTGCCTGATTATGGAGAACATGGTCATTACGAAAAAGCCGAAGGCCCATATTTATGCCGGCTTCCAGAAGCTGTCCCGCTGTGTGGAGCCGGTGCTGGAGCGTTTTTTTACCATGGCGGACAGCGCGCAGCAGGTCTATATCTTTGGCGAAAACGATCAGGAGATGCCGGAGCATCCGAACGTCACCTATATTCATCTGCCTGCCGGGCATCCGCTCGTGAGGGAATGGTTTCTGGTCATTCAAGCGCCCACGATGAAAATGATGATGACCGCTTACGACCTGGAAGGCTTCGGTACGCATGAAATCGAAGAGAATCGCAGCTTCCGCGGCATCAAATCCAATTCTCCGAAGCTTGTGGACGAAGCGGCGGCTTTGCTGGAAGGCTTTATTCGTTCTGGTCGCAGCTAACAGCCGATGCATACAGATCAACGTTCATTCGGCCTGCTGTGGGTAAGTCTGGGTGCGTCTATGTGGGGAACCGACGCGATCTTGCGAACCCCTCTTCTCGGCACGTTCAGTTCGGCTGAAATTGTCTTGCTGGAGCACCTGATTCTCTGTTTGTTTGCAGTGCCGTTTTTCATACTCCATCGTCGTTCTTTTGCGCGATTGCGGGTACGGGAAGGGCTGCTGCTATTGCTTATCGCGTGGGGCAGCTCTGGCCTGGCTACCTGGCTGTTCACGCAGGCGTTCCGATTTGGCAATCCATCGGTCGTCATTTTGCTGCAAAAGCTGCAGCCGCTTGCGGCCATTGTGCTGGCTCGACTTCTGCTGAAGGAGCGGTTTACGCGTTCGCAGGCGTGGGTCCTTGGGCTCGCTTTGGCCGGCGCTTACCTGCTTTCGTTCGGCTGGAGCGTCCCCTTCGCCTCCGCAACTGCGGCGCAGTGGCAAGGCTCGCTGCTCGCGCTCGGCGCGGCCGGCTTATGGGGAGCCGGGACTGTACTCGGCCGACGTTTGCTGGATCGGCTCACGTTTTTGGAGCTGACTTCCGCCCGCTTTGGCCTGGCTGTGCCGTTCCTGCTGCTGCTGCAGCTCGTTCAAGACCGGCGCCCCTTGCGGCTGGAGGCTCTTGATACGCAGTCGCTTGCCTATCTCATGCTGCTCGCCCTTGTGCCCGGACTCATCGGCATCCTGTTGTACTACCGCGGTCTTCGCGGCTCGAAGGCCGGTTATGCCACCGTTGCCGAGCTTGCTTTCCCGGTAACCGCGCTGCTGCTCAATTGGCTTGTGCTGGGGCAGAGCATTACGTTGTCCCAAAGCTTGGGAGCTGTCCTCATTTTCGGCTGCGTATTGACCTTGACTGCCGAACGAAGCGCTGCACCTCAAGCCGGCAAATTGCCGCTTGCTGCGGATTCCTGATCACACACCTGCAAAACGCGAGTTGGAGAGCTGCAAAGCCTCTTCCACTCGCGTTTTTTGTATGTCTTTTACTTAAAAAGTCAGGTGAAGAGGCGGCTGATGGTTCACCGGACCTTTCATGCACGACCGGACAAGGAGGAAGGGAGCTTGAATCACATTGTATTTGATTTTGACGGGACGCTGGAGGTTTTGAAGGTAACTGCGCTCAGCACGCTGGGCATTCCCGAGCCGTTGAAGACGCTGGACGTGCCGCTGCACCAAATGCCGGGCGTAATGCTGGAGATGAAGCGCTATTACCGCAAAGCGGGCGAGCGGCTGGTCTGCGGACCCGACAAGCTGAAAAGCAAGTAAACGAGCGAACGGCTTTAATAATCGAAGCAAATGAAGGGTCGCTCCTGATGTAAACGGATTCATGCTGAAAGGCGCAGCAAATCTTCGCCGATTCCGGTTTTTCCACCGCTTTACTGTAAAGCACGGCAGGAGTATGATTTGTTGCAGAGCTTTCCTATATGACAATTCGCTGAATTTTCCTAGGAAAAACGGGGGAACCACAAGATATCAAGGGGTGAATAAAAGTGTGCGACAGCATACTTTTTAGGGCGCTTTCTCATCGCCCGAATCCGGCAGCTAACCTCGTAAGCGACGATGAGAAGGTAAGATGTGTGTACAACACAAGGTCTGACCTTGTGTTTTTTTGTGTTTTTTCGGTGTTGGAACGGGGTAACGTATAAGTAAGATGGGATGCATTTTGTTGGAGGAGCCGTGTTGGGGATGACTGCTGATTCGCTTAAAAAAATTGTGTTTGGCAAGCCGTTGAAATCCAGTGAAATGGAATCGGAAAAGATGCCGGTCTGGAAGGCGCTGCCGATTCTGTCGTCGGATGCGCTTTCGTCGGTGGCCTATGGCACGGAGCAGATTTTGCTCGAGCTGGCGACGGTGGGCCTAGCGGCGTTTGCTTTTTCGTTTCCGATCGCCCTGTCGATCATTGTACTGATCGGGCTGCTGGTCATCAGCTACCGGCAGGTGATTGACGCCTATCCGCAAGGCGGAGGGGCGTACATGGTATCGAAGGAAAATCTCGGTATGGTCTGGGGACGGCTAACCGGCGTATCGCTGCTGATTGATTACACGCTGACCGTGGCCGTTTCCATTTCGGCCGGGGTACAGGCGATCACGTCGGCTTTTCCCTCGACGGTACCGTATATGGTGGAAATCGCTTTGCTGCTGGTTTGGCTGATGGTGTGGCTGAACCTGCGAGGCACTTCGGAGTCGGGCACCGTGTTTGCCGTTCCGACGTATTTTTTTATCGGCTGTGTGCTGCTGCTGGTCGGCAAAGGACTGTATGATCTGTTGACCGGAAACGGAGGCATGCACGTCTCGCACGTCGTGCCGCATTCGGTGCCTGCGGGACTAACGTTGTTCGTATTGCTCAAGGCGTTCTCTTCGGGCTGCTCGGCGGTCACGGGGATTGAAGCTATTTCCGACGCGGTGCCGCATTTCCGCACGCCTTCGGAGCGCAACGCCAAGCGCACGCTGCTCTCGCTGGGCACGCTGCTCGCGATTGTGTTCGGCGGCGTGACGGTGCTCAGCCTGGCTTACGGCGTTGCACCGGACCCGAAAGGACATACCTCGGTGCTGTCGATGGTCACGGAGGCTGCATTTGGCCGTGGCTGGTTCTACTATGCGACGCAAATCGCGACGATGATGATATTGACGCTGGCCGCCAATACCAGCTTTAACGGGTTTCCGATACTGGCGTCGATTATGGCCCAGGATAAAAATTTTCCGCGGATGTTCTCTTACCGGGGGGATCGCCTGTCGTTCAATTACGGCATCGTCACCTTGGGCGTGCTGGCCAGCGTGCTGCTGATCATTTTCAAGGGCCGCACCGACGCTTTGATTCCGCTGTATGCCATTGGCGTGTTCCTGTCGTTTACGCTGGCGCAAAGCGGGCTGGTGCGCAAATGGCTGCGCGAGCGGCCGCGCGGCTGGGGCCGCAAATCGCTGATCAACGGCGCTGGTGCGCTGGTATCGCTGGCGGTGTTGGGCATTTTTTGCATCACGAAATTCAGCGAGGGCGCTTGGATCGTGATCGTCTTGTCGCCGATTATTTTGTGGGGCATTACGAAAATCAGCCGTCATTACGACGATGTAGCCAGCGAGCTGCGCATCGACATCGAGCAGGAGAAGGTCGTGCCCAAAGAGCCGATCATCATCGTGCCGGTCGCCGGGATTCACCGCGTTGTGGCCGATTCGCTGAATTATGCGCGATCGCTGTCGCCCAACGTGATTGCGTTCTACGTCTCGTTTTCCGATGAAGACGAGGCGCGTATGGAGGAGAAATGGGCCAAATGGGACCCCGGCGTGCGGTTGATCGTATTCAAATCGCGGTACCGGACCATTCTCAAGCCGTTGGCTGAATTTATCGAACGGATTGACACCCATGTGTCGGAGAAGCAAAATATAATGGTGATCCTGCCGCAGTTTATGCCGCGGAAATGGTGGCATCGGCTGCTGCATAATCAGTCGGCCTCGCGCATCCGCTCCAAGCTGCAGAAGGAGAAAAACATCGTCGTGGCTACGGTGCCTTACCATTTGCACGTATAGCGCTGCCGCAGCGATGCAACATCAAGAGAAAAGGCGGGCTTCAGGTGGCAACATGGTTGTTGGTCGTTATTTATTTGGCTTTTATCAGTCTCGGTTTGCCGGACTCCTTGCTGGGTACGGCGTGGCCGGTGATGCAAACGGATCTGCACGCCCAATTGGCGACAGCGGGCGGGTTGTTCATGACGATCGCTGGCGCGACGATTGTATCGAGCCTGATGAGCGGAGCGGTGCTGCGCCGGTTCGGCACGGGCAAGGTTGCGTTCGTCAGCACGCTGATGACGGCAATTGCGCTGCTCGGCTTCAGCCTTGCACCGTCGCTGTTGTGGCTGTTCGTCTTCGCGCTGCCGCTGGGCCTTGGCGCAGGCTCGATTGATGCGGGCTTGAACAATTATGTGGCCACGCATTACAAAGCGCATCATATGAGCTGGCTCCACTGCTTCTGGGGCGTCGGCGCAACGCTCGGGCCGGTCGTGATGGCTCCGTTTATCGCCGGTGGCGGGAGCGCCTGGCGCACGGGCTATGTGACCATCGCAGCGCTGCAGGGCGTGCTCGTCATCGTGTTGCTGATGACATTGCCCTTGTGGAGCAAGGCAGCCGCCAGTGAAGCGAAAGCGCCGGGACCGGCCGAGGAAGCCGACGTTTCTGCGGGTAGCGGGGAGCCGCAGGCGAAAGCGGCCGTAGAAGCCGTTCGTTCGCCGCTGCGCATTCGCGGCGTCAAGCTGGCGCTGGCTGCATTTCTGTTTTATTGCGGCGTAGAGGCCACTGTCGGCTTGTGGGGCGCAAGCTTTCTTGTCAACATCAAGGAGCTGGCGGCTGCCGATGCGGCGCGTTGGGTTTCGCTCTACTACGCCGGCATTACATTAGGGCGCTTCATCGCCGGCTTCATTACGCTGCGCGTAGGCAATCGCGCGTTAATTCGCAGCGGCCAGCTGACGGTGCTTGTCGGCGTTGCGCTGCTGCTCTTGCCGCTGCCGGCCGGCTTCTCGCTAGCCGCGCTGCTGCTGATCGGGCTGGGGCTGGCTCCGATTTTTCCGTGCATGCTGCACGAAACGCCGGCGCGCTTCGGGCGCGAAGCGTCTTCGTCGATCATCGGCTACCAGATGGCGCTCGCTTATGTGGGCAGCACCTGCATCCCGCCGCTGCTCGGCTTGCTGGCGTCGCGTGCGACCATCGGCGTTTTCCCGGCGTTCATTCTGGTATCTGCTGTCGGGCTGCTGGCGTCGTCGGAGCGGCTGAATGCGCTGCTGAAGCGCTAATTCATCAAGCTCATCATGCGGCAGAACTGCTGTTGCCAGCCCTCCGCAGCATCGTAGGCTGCCGAAGGCCGCCAGCCAGCTCGCAATTAACGTCGGCGAAGCCCGCGCCGCGCACGTTCAGGCCCGCAGGCGCAATACCTCGTTGCAACCAGCACGCTTGTCATCGTTCTTGTGAGAACGTTGGCAGGCGTGTTTTTTTGTGCGGAAAAACCTCCATGTTGATAGTGTACCGCGTAGCGGGCGGTGTCATCTGCCAGATTTGCGACTGGAGCTGTCACTTTAGTGACTTTTGCACGCGCCTTAACACGCGGATCAAGCGTCCGCCTCGCGTCGCCGCCTGCCGACGGTTCGACAGCTGCCAGCCAGCGGCAGGGGCGTTGCGGCAGCCAAGTGCGGCCTGCGAGCGGCAGGTTCGTTTTTCGCTTCTATAATAGCGCCGAAAATCGATTTCCGAATGCGGAGATTGCCGATTTTTTCCTTATTTTATGCAGGTTTGGCGATGTCACAATGTTGCTGATTTAGGTCACTATCTTAGTAGTTGGCAGGCCCTGCGATTCCTTACAATGAACCCATGAGTTGCAAGCAACACTCACAAGCTGACAGCTTCCATCACACACAGAAAGGGGTCGCCGATCGAACAGGAGAGAGAGAACAAGGAACTGTCGCCCAGCCGGCGCCGCCGCGGCATCTGCCACGCAGGCATCGGCAACGAACCAAGCAGAAGCAAGGTCATCCGCTGCACCGCAGCACCCAAAATAACGACATGAAGGATGGGGATCACACAATGTCTTACAAAAAACTGTTAACTGTAGCGATGTGCTCGACAATTGCCATTTCCGCGCTGACTGCTTGCGGAGCCAAGCAGGAGGAAGCAAGCCCGGCCGCAACGGCTGCCGATACGCAAAAGCCTGCCGCAACGGCAGACGCCGATGCCGGCGCGAAAGCGAACATGCCGGAGAAGCCGAAAGAGCTGACGATCTGGCCGGACGACAATGCCGACAAACTGGCCGTCATCACCGAGCTGGCTAAAAAATATACCGAAAAAACCGGCATTCAGGTCAAAATCACGCCAACAAGCATGAACAACCAAAAAGAAGCGCTCACGCTCGACGGTCCATCCGGCAAAGGTCCGGACCTGTACTATCAACCGGGCATCGGCGACCTCGTCCTGAAAGGACTGGTCCAACCGATCGTAGCCGATTCGCAAACGCTCGGCGCGTACACGCCAGAATCGCTGGCGGCGCTGAGCCAAGGCGGCAAGCTTTACGGTCTGCCGGCCGTTATCGAGACGTACGCGTTGTTCTACAACAAAAAATTGCTGCCTGAGCCGCCAAAAACGATGGCTGATCTGGCCAAAATCCAGCAAGAGAAAACGAACGCTGCGAAGCAGGAATACGGCTTCCTGTTCGACGCAACGAACTTCTACTTCGCTTGGGGCTTCCTCGGCGGCAGCGGTGGCTACATTTTCCAAAACGACGGAAAAGGCGGCTTCAACATCGGGGACATCGGCCTGAACAAAGAAGGCACCGTGAAGGGCGCGACGCTGATTCAGGATTGGTTCAAACAAGGCTATCTGCCAAAAGGCATCAACGGCGACATTCTCGGCGGCCTGTTCACACAAGGCAAGGTAGCAGCAGTCATTAACGGTCCTTGGGCCATTACGGATTACAAAAAGCAGCTCGGCGACGACCTGGCTGTTGCGCCAATCCCGACAATGGACGACGGCAAACACCCGACCTCCTTCATCGGCGTTAAAGGCTGGATGCTTTCCAAATTCAGCAAAAGCCCAGAGTGGGCGTCCGATCTGGCCGCGTTCCTGACCAACGAAGAAAACGCCAAATATTACTACCAAAAAACAGGCGAGGTGCCGCCGGTTGTGAAGGTGCTCAACGATCCTGAGCTGACGTCCAACCCGCTCGTATCCGGCTTCTCGCAGCAAATTCAATACGGCATTCCGTTCCCAACCGTTCCTGAGCTGGACGCTGTGTGGGACCCGATGGCCAACGCACTGAAATTCATCTCGGAAGGCAAAGACGTGCAAAGCACGCTTAACGATGCCGTTCAGCAAGTTCAAGACAAAATCAAAATGTCCGGAGCTACGGACGCCAAGTAATCCGCATCGGATTCAAACCAAGGTGAAAGGGAGCTGTGAGCAGCCCCCTTTCCCTATTTAACGTAAAGAAGGTGAAGTCATCATGTTGGTAAAAGCAACCAAGTCCGTTCCGGTCCGGGCGCATTCGCCCAAGCTGGCCGCGCTGCTGTCGGTCATTCCCGGGCTTGGACAGTTGTACAACAAGCGATACGTCAAAGGCACGCTTTTCCTGCTGCTGGCCCTCAGTTTCGTTTCCGCTTTTTCCTCGTTTATCGTTACCGGCTTCTGGGGGTTGATCACGCTTGGCGCTACGCCCGAGGTGGACGATTCCCGCGCGTATCTGGTGCAGGGCCTGTTGTCTCTCATTGCTGTGGTGATTCTCGCCTGCATGTATGCCTATAACCTGCTGGACGCCCACCGCGACGCCAAGCAAATCAGCGAAGGCAGCCGCATCCCCTCGATGCGCGATGCGTTCCAGTCGACGTGGGACCAAGGCTTTCCGTATTTTATCGTCGTGCCGAGCTTTATTTTGCTGACATTGACTGTAATCTTCCCGCTGTTGTTCATGGTCAGCCTGGCTTTTACCGATTTCAATCTGTACAATTCGCCGCCGGCGCATCTGCTGCACTGGATCGGCTTCGACAATTTCAAGGCGCTGTTCACGGATCCGCTTTGGAGCAAAAGCTTGACCTCCGTACTATCCTGGACCGTCGTGTGGACGCTGGTCGCCACGACGCTGCAAATTGCGCTTGGCTTTTTCCTGGCCGTTGTCATCAACGATACCAGGGTCCGATTTAAGAAAATCATCCGCACGGTGTTCATTTTGCCTTGGGCGGTTCCTTCTTTTATGACGGCTTTGATTTTTTCCGCGATGTTCAACGATAACTTCGGCGCGGTCAACCGCGACATTTTCTCGCATTTCGGCGTGCTGATCCCGTGGCTCACCGATCCGTTCTGGGCGCGGGTAGCGATTATTTTTGTCCAAATCTGGCTCGGCTTCCCCTATATTTTCACCTTATTTACGGGCGTGCTGCAAAGCATCTCCAAGGACTGGTACGAAGCAGCCGACGTCGACGGAGGCACGCGCTGGCAGAAGTTCCGCTACATTACGCTGCCGCATGCGATGTATGCAACCGCTCCGCTTTTGATCATGCAGTATTCGTACAATTTCAGCAATTTCAATATCATTTATTTGTTCAACAAGGGCGGTCCGCCGGTGCCAGGGCAGAACTCGGGCGCAACCGACATTCTGATTTCGTGGGTGTACACGCTGACCTTCCAGCAAAACAATTACAAAATGGCTGCGGCGATCTCGATTATTATGGGTCTGGTCGTTGCGGTGTTTGCGCTTTATCAATTTAGAAGAACGCGCGCGTTCAAAGAGGAGGGCATCTACTGACATGGGACGCAAAACGAAATCGACCCTTGAGGTCGCCGCGATTTATGTCGTTGTGCTGGTTATGTTCGCTTTGATCGTGTACCCGCTGCTGTGGGCGATCAGCATTTCGCTCAATCCGGGGACGAGCTTGTTCAGCGCCAAGCTGATTCCCGACAATTGGTCGCTTGTGCATTACAAGTGGCTGTTTACTGCGCCGAATAGCAATTACGGGCTGTGGTACAAAAATACGCTGCTGGTCGCTGTGTTGAACGCCGTTCTCAATGTCGCGGTCGTCTCGCTGCTGGCGTACGTGTTCTCGCGTTTCCGTTTTGTCGGGCGCAGGTACAGCATTTATTCGTTTCTGATCCTGCAGATGTTTCCCGTGACGATGGGCATGGTGGCGATTTATTTGCTGCTGAACATGGTCAATCTGCTCGATACGTTTGCCGGACTGATTCTGATTTACCTCGGCGGCGGCTTGACGATGAACGTGTTTCTTGTAAAAGGGTACATGGATACGCTGCCGCGCGATCTTGACGAGTCCGCGAAGATGGACGGCGCGGGACA
Source organism: Paenibacillus athensensis (assembly GCF_004514475.2). Lineage (GTDB taxonomy): Bacteria > Bacillota > Bacilli > Paenibacillales > NBRC-103111 > Paenibacillus_AL > Paenibacillus_AL athensensis. Next base: position 171,557 of record NZ_MYFO02000008.1, read on the forward strand.
TATGACGATTTTCAGCAAAATCCTGCTGCCGCTGACCAAGCCAATTCTCGCGGTGGTCGCGCTGTTCACCTTCATGGCGCCGTTCATGGACTTTCTTACGCCGAAAATCATCATCCGCAGCCCGGAGAAGTATACGCTGGCGCTCGGCTTGTTCAACCTGATCAACGATAAATTCGCCAACAACTTCACGCGTTTTTCCGCCGGAACTATGCTGATCGCGCTGCCGATTGCCATCGTGTTTCTGTTTCTGCAGCGGTATTTGATCACAGGTCTGGCCGACGGCGCAACGAAGGGCTAGGCATTCAGCTTGGAAAGGGGCTTTTTTCTTGGAAACCAGCTTGTCGATACATCCAGAGCTTTACAAGCAGCAGGTCGTTAGTGAATTTACCGATATCGGCAGCGTTGTGGCGATCGTGGAGGAAGCGGGCGACGTGCTGCTGGAGTGCGAGAACGGTTGGGTGCGGCTGGCGCTGTACACCGAGCGGATCGTGCGCATCACGATGGACCCTTCCGGGCCGCCGGTTGCGGCCGGCGAGAGCTTGTTTGTCCAGCAGGCGAAGCAGCCGCTGGCGCTTGCGGCCCGGCGGTCGGGCGACGAGCTGCTGGTCGAAGGCGGTCAGCTGCGGCTGCGCGCCACCTGCTCGCCGCTGCGGATCGCCGTGGAGGAAGCGGCGACCGGCGAAACGATCGTGCGCGAGGGTGCGCACGGCATGATGTTCAACGCCGCAGGCGAGGTTATCGGCTTCAAGGCGATGGAGCCGGAGGACCGTTACCACGGCTTTGGTGAAAAGGCCGGCCACCTCAACAAGCGCGGCGAGAAGCTGACGATGTGGAACACCGATGTCTATGCGCCGCACAATCAGGAAACGGACCCCTTGTACGTGTCGATTCCGTATTTCATGACGAAGCGCGGCGGGCGCGCGCACGGCATATACGTGCTGAACACGTTCCGCATGGAGTTTCGGATGAACGGCGACACGGAATATGCGTTGTATGCCGAGGGCGGGCTGCTGGACTATTTCGTGCTCGCGGGGCCGACGCCCAAGGATGTCGTGTTGCAGTACGCCGGCTTGACCGGCAAAGCGCCGCTGCCGCCCAAGTGGGCGCTTGGCTACCATCAGTCGCGCTACAGCTACGAAACGGAGCAAGAGGTGCGCGAGCTGGTGGCGTCGTTCCGCGAGAAGGGCATCCCGCTCGACGCGATATATCTGGATATCCACTATATGCAAGGATATCGGGTGTTCACGTTCGACGGCGAGCGCTTCCGCAAGCCGGCGCAGCTCGTCCGCGACCTCAAGGAAGCGGGCGTGCGGATCGTGCCGATCGTCGATCCCGGCGTGAAGGCCGACCCGGAATATCGCGTGTTCCAGGAAGGACTTGCGCGCCAGGCGTTTTGCCGCTATGCCGACGGCACGATGTTTTACGGCGAGGTGTGGCCGGGCAAAAGCGCATTCCCCGATTTTACCGATGAAGCGGTGCGCCAGTGGTGGCGGGACTTGCATGCGTTTTATGCGGAGCTGGGCATTGAGGGCATCTGGAACGATATGAACGAGCCGGCCATCTTCAACGAGTCGAAGACGATGGATGTTGAGGTGATGCACAACAACGACGGGCGAAGGACGACGCATCGCGAGCTGCACAATACTTATGGCCTGCAAATGTCGCGTTCGACATATGAAGGGATGAAGCTGCACTTGGACGGACGCCGCCCGTTTGTGCTGACGCGCTCGGGCTTTGCCGGCATTCAGCGTTACGCTGCCGTCTGGACAGGCGATAACCGCAGCTTCTGGGAGCATCTGGAGATGTCGGTGCCGATGTGCCTCAATCTTGGCTTATCTGGCGTGCCGCTGTGCGGCGCCGATGTCGGCGGCTTTGCCCACGATTCGAACGGGCAGCTGCTCGTGCGCTGGACGCAGCTTGGCGCGATGATGCCGTACTTCCGCAACCATAGCGAGATGAAGTCGATCCGGCAGGAGCCGTGGGTGTTCGGCGCGGAGGCCGAAGCGCTCGTCAAGCGATACATTCGCATGCGATATGTGTGGCTGCCGTTGATGTACGGGCTGTTCGCCGAAGCGAACCGCACCGGGATGCCGGTCATCCGTCCGCTGCTGCTGGAGTTCCCGGACGATCCCCAGGCGGGACTCGTCCAGGACCAGTTCCTGCTCGGGCCCAACGTGCTCGTTGCGCCGGTTGTCCGTCCGGACACATTCGTCCGCGCCGTGTATTTGCCGGCCGGGCGCTGGGTCAACTACTGGACGGACGAGGTGCTGGAGGGTGGCCGCCATGTGCTGGTCGACGCGCCGCTCGATACGCTGCCGCTGTTCATCCGGCAGGGCTCGGTCATCGTGCAAGGCAGCGAGCGGCTGAACACGGCGGAGCCGGCTGGCCCGCTGACCGTGCACGTGTACGCCGGCGTCGACGGGGCGATGACGTACACGCTGTACGACGACGACGGCGCGACGTTTGCGTACGAGTCGGGCAGCGTGTACGAGCAGCGGCTTGACATCGTGTGCGACGGCGCACGCGTCGAGCTTGCGACGCACATCGTGCAGCTCGGCTGCCTGCCGTCGTGGACAAGCGTGCGCGTCGTGCTGCATCACGCCGGCGAGCAGCCGGAGGTGACGGTCGACGGCAAGCCGGCCGCGCTGGAGCGGCTGAATGAAGGCGGCGCTCCGGCGCTGTGGGCGTTCGCACTGGCCTGACCGGCCGGCTTGGCGGCAAGGCAGCCGCACCGCGCGCGATTCCCGGAGCGCGGTGCCGGCCGTATGGCGGCTGTCAAACGGGCCGGGGAAGCGGGCTTGGCACCGTGGCGTAAAGCGAAGTGCGGCGTGGCCGGTGCAAAGTAAGGCACCATGCACCGGGAAGGTGCGGGAACAGAGCAACAGAGCACTGCGGTCGGAAAGGCGCCAAAGCAATGTGGAGCGCCGTAAAGCACTGCGCAGCACGGCAACACGCAACATGGCACGTCCCCGCAAACGATTCGAGCAAGCTGCAAAGCGAAGGTTGATCTTTGCGGGTTTTTCATATGATGACGTTATTTTGAAGGGGGCAACTTGGGCATGTTCAGGCTGAACAAAGCAGCAATCTGGGCGCTGGTCGTACTGATCTCGCTGTCCGGCATACTGACAACCGGCGGCGGTCGCGCACAAGCCGCAGACAGCGGCACGTATGTCATGATCAAAAACGATTACCGCGGCACGTATCTGTACGAAGACGCAGCCGACCAGAACAAGGTCAAACGCGGTACGCCAAGCGATATGAGCGATCCAACGTATCAATGGCAAATTGAAGAAACCGGCGGCGTTAAGCGGCTTAAAAACCGCTCGACGGGCCACTACATGTCCGTGGTCAATGTGACGGAGTGGGACGATCCGGTCACGAGCATCGCGCTGGATGACACGACGATGGATTTTGACTGGAATATCCAGGACGCCGGCGCAGGCAAAATGACGCTGGAAAGCGTCAAAAATCCGGGCTCGTACTTGCATATGGAAGCGGCAGGTCTCGATTTTGCCGAATGCACGAACGGCGTGCAGGCGAGCTGGGGCAGCGCGCAGTGGATTTTTGAGGAGGTTCAGGACAATCCGTACGTGCGGATCAAAAACGACTACCGCGGCTCGTATTTGTACGAGGATGAAGCCGACCAGAACAAGGTCAAACGCGGTATGCCAACCGACACGAACGATCCGGCCTATCAATGGCTGATCGAAGAAACCGGCGGCGTCAAGCGGATCAAAAACCGCGCGACCGGCCACTACATGTCGATCGTCAATGTGACGGAGTGGGATGATCCGGTGACGAGCATCGCGCTCGACGACACGACGCTGGATTTTGACTGGAGCATTGCGGAAGCGGAACCTGGCAAAATGACGATTGAAAGCGTCAAAAATCCGGGCTCGTATTTGCACGTGGAAGCGGCCGGGCTTGATTTTGCCGAGTGTACGAACGGCGTGCAGGCGAGCTGGGGCAGCGCGCATTGGATTCTGGAGCCGGCTTCGACCGTAGTCGTGACGCCGACACCGACGCCAACGCCGACACCGGGCGCAGGCGACAAGTATGTGCGCATCCAGAGCCGCTGGAAAAGCATGTATTTATATGAAGACAATAATCAGGTCAAATACGGCAACCCTTCGTTTGGCGACACGGCCTCGCATTGGGAAATCGAGGATTTCGGCGATCACAAGCGGATCAAAAACCGCGCAACCGGCCACTACATGACGATCCAGAACGGTCTGGACTATGTAGAGAGCACAGAGGTGCAGGACGATGCGCTGACCGCGCAATGGGACCTGACTCTGAACGGCGACGGCTACAGCATCATCAAATCGGCAGCGCAAAATGCCATCATTCATTTGGAAAATCTGCGCAAATACGCGCAATACAGCGATATTGACGCCAACTGGTTCAGCCCGCAGTGGAAGCTGATCGGGGTGCCGGACGACGTCTTCACGGGCCATACCGTGCGGATGAAAAACCAATGGCAGGGCAGCTACCTGTATGAAGAAGACGGCAAGGTGAAATACGGCAACGTGCCAGCGGACGATTTGCGTTCGCACTGGCTGATCGCGGTCGCGGGCGAGCATCGGCAAATCCGCAACGCGGCAACCGGGCATTATATCGCCATCGAGCATCATGACAGCCATCTCGATCCGGTGGAAGCGATTGTGATCGAGCCGAGCTGGACGAGTGCCCAGTGGGATATTAAGGCAGCAACGAATGACGGTTTTTACAATATTGAGAACGTCTACAAAACCGATTTTATTCTGCATATTCAGGATCAGACGGATTACGCGCAAGCAAGCAATCTGCCGCCGGATTGGGGCAGCGGCCAGTGGGCGCTGGAGGATGCGCCGGTTGTGCCGCCGGTTATCCCGGATTCGTATGTGCGGTTGAAAAACAAAAAGCTTGGCACGTATTTGTATGAAAACAGCCACCAAGCAGTGCTGTACGGCACGCCGCCTGAAGATGACGCCAGCTCGCACTGGATCGTCGAGTCGCGCGACGGGCATCAGGTGATCCGCAACCGTGCGACCCAACACGTACTTTCGATTCAAGGCTTGTTGCCTTTCGTGGAATCGGTGCCTGACCCCGCTCCGCAAAGCTGGAGCAGCAGCCTGTGGGATCTCGTCGCTTCGCCGGACCTTGGCTATGTCGATATCCGCAACGTCGGAGATTCCGATATGTTTGTGCATCTGAGTGATTCGTTCGGCTACGCGCAATACGATTTCGTTTCGACGGAAGCGGAAACGGTCAGTTGGAGCCTCGAAGACGCGCCGGGTATGGCCCAGGTGTACGAGCCGCAGGTGAATACGGAGCGTTCGGACGTCGTGTTTGACGATACGAATACAGTCCGCGTGAAAAATAACGCCACCGGCACGTATTTGCTGGAGGGAGATAACGGCGCGCTGACGCTGGGCAGCGTTGCAGTCGATGATCTGCACAGCCAATGGCTGTCGCAGCAGGTGAACGGCCATAAGCGGCTGAAAAATGTCGCGACCGGCCATTTCGTGGCTGCCGACGGCGGGACCGTAGCGGCATTGGCATCGGCAGCGGCCGGAGCCGAATGGTATCTGACGGACACGGACGGCAGTGCGCGTTTTAGCGGTGCAGCCGGGCAGGCGGGGACGCTTGCAGCCAACGCAGGCGGAACGGCGGTCGAGCTGACCGATGCCAGCAGCAGCGTAAGTGCAAGCTGGCAGCTGGAGCCGGTAACGGCCGATGTGCAGTATGAAGCCGAAGAGAGCTTTTATTCGGCCGGTCAGACTGTCGGCTCGGCAGGCTTGGGCTTTAGCGGCCGGGGATATATCGGCGACTTCACATCCGTTGGCTCGCTGCTGACGTTTACGGTTTATGCACAGCAGGATGGTGTGTATAACGTGCTGACGAAATATACGAATACAAATACCGGAGCCAAAACGCTCAGCCGCAGCGTCAACGGCATCGCCGATAAGCAGGTGACGTTTGCAGCCAGCGGCAGCGCGGGCTGGAAATACAAAAGCGAAACGCTCAAGCTGCGCGCCGGTCTGAATACGGTGACGTACGAGCGGACGGCGACCGACAGCGGCAGCCTGCAAATCGACGCGCTCGTTCTTCATCAGGCCGTCAATAAAGCGGCTCGCGGAGCAACGACGATGTATACGGAATACGAAGCGGAAGCTGCGGCAACAACCGGGACGCTCGTCGGGCCGACACGCAAGTACCGTGAAATCGCTTCGGAGGCGTCCGGCCGCCAAGCGGTCAAGCTGGATCAGACGGGACAATATGTTGAATTTACGCTGACGAAGCCGACAAACTCGCTCGTCGTGCGTTATACGATTCCTGATGCGCCAGCGGGCGGCGGGCTGGAAGCGCCGATTGCCCTGTATGTAAACGGTGTGAAAAAACAGGATATTCAGCTGACATCGAAGCACAGCTGGGTGTATGGCAGCTATCCGTGGTCGAACGATCCGAGTCTGCAGCTGCCGCACCGTTTCTTTGACGAAAGCCGCGTGCTGATCGGCGACGTACCGGCAGGCGCGAAGCTGCGTTTGCAGGTCGATCAGACCGGAGCGGCCGCTTACCGCATCATCGATCTGATCGATACGGAAATGGCGCCGCAAGCTTACGCGCAAACACCGCTTTCGCTGTCGATTACCCAATACGGCGCTGTGGCCGGGGACGGTCAAGACGATACGGCGGCGCTGCAAGCCGCGATTGCTGCGGCGAAGCAAGCCGGACGGACCGTGTGGATTCCGGCGGGGACGTTTGATTTTAACGGCGAGCCGCTGAATGTGAGCAATGTAACGATTCGCGGCGCAGGCCCGTGGTATTCGGTGCTCCAGGGCATCGGAGCCGGCTTCAACGGCCAGGGAGGTCGCGTGCAAATGTACGATTTTGCGATTTTCGGCGCGTCGACCGGACGGAATGACGCTTCGAAGGAAAGCGGCTTTGACGGCAACTACGGACCGGGCTCGGTGATCCAGAACGTCTGGATCGAGCACCGCAAAACCGGCATCTGGGTTAACGGGCCGGTGGACGATATGCTGATTGTCGGCAACCGGATCCGCAACACGTATGCGGACGGCATCAACCTGCACGGCGCGAACAGCAACATTCACGTTGAGCAAAACGCGATCCGCAACAGCGGCGACGACGGCATTGCGCTCTGGTCGGACCGCGCGTTCAGCACGACGCCGAACCATAACCATGTCATTCGTTTCAACACGGTGCAGCTGCCTTGGTTGGCCAGCAACATCGCCGTATACGGCGGACGCGACAATGTGGTGCAAGATAATATTGTAGCCGACACGATTGCCTTCGGCGGCGGCATCAACGTCAGCTCCAACCACACGCCGGTGGCCTTTAGCGGCACGACGACGGTTGAGCGCAATACGCTGCTGCGCACTGGCGGTCACGAATACAATTTCAATAAGGATTTTGGCGCCATCTGGGTGAATGTGCCGGAAAAAATTGACGGCAAAGTCCTGATCCGCTATAACGATGTGTACGATTCCTCGTATCAAGGCTTGTCTGTACAAGGACCGGGCTCGTTGACGAATGCGACGATTGCCGGCAATATTTTCGAGAAAACCGGCACGTGGGGCATGCAAATTCAAGGCGACGCCCGCGGCTCGGCAGCGATTCACAACATCATCCGCGATGCGGTAGTCGGTGACAGCTCGCAGTTGGCCGGAGGAACGTTCACCGTGACCGCTCCGGCGGCGATGAACGACGCGTATGTGCCTTCTTCGCTGGCGGTGACACTGGATGCCCAGCTCTTTCGCCCCGAAAGCGGCGGTGCGGGTACTGGCGGCACTGGCGGTGGTGGCGTGTCTGGCGGCGATTCCGGTACGGGTTCGCAGCCGACGACTTCGCCGCAGCCAACAACGAAGCCGCAGCAGCCGGCCGTGAAGCTCGGCGCCGATGCGCTGACCGTCAAATCGACGACGGTCAACGGCAAGGTGCAGACGAGCGTTGCGGTCGACGGCAGCAAGCTGGTCGCGGCATTCCGCGAGCTGTTGGCAGCCGGCAACGGCACAGGAGCGGGAACGGGCGCAGGCGCTGGCAAGACGATCGCCATCGATACGGCCAGCACGGATGCGACGCTGGTGGTCGAAGTGCCGGCACAGGCGCTTGGCGAAGCGGCCGGATTGCTGGGCGGCGGCAAGCTGGCGTTCCGCGCAGCGGATCGCTCGTATGAGCTGCCGCTGTCCAGCCTGAAGCTCGACGAGCTGGCGGCCGGTATGGGCAAATCCACAGCGGACCTGACCGTGTCGATCCGCATGGAGAAGCTGACCGGCAGCGTTGCCGACGAGCTGAACGGCTCGCTCGAAGCGCAAGGCGTGACGCCGCTTGGCGACGCCGTTGATTTCAGCGTCACGGTAGGGGCGCAAGGCGCAGAGCCGGTGACTATTCACAGCTTCGGCTCGACGTACGTCACCCGGACGCTCGTGCTTTCCGGCGTCGTGGACGCGGATCAGGCGACCGCGGTAGCGGTTGATCCGCAAACCGGCGCTGCCAGCTTCGTACCGGCGTTGTTCGAGAAGCAGGAAGACGGCACGACCGCGGTTGTGATCAAGCGCAATAGCAACAGCTTGTATACGGTCGTGTCGCACAGCGCTTCCTTTGCCGATACGGCCGGACATTGGGCGCAGCGCGATATCGACACGATGGCATCGAAGCTCATCGTGAACGGCATTGCGGACGGGGCGTTCGCTCCCGACCGCAGCGTAACGCGCGCCGAGTTCGTGGCGCTGCTCGTGCGATCGCTCGGCCTGTCGGCAGCGAGCGATGCGGCTTCCGGCTTCACCGACGTGAAAGCCGGGGACTGGTACGCCGGCGCTGTCGCTACGGCGGTGGAAGCCGGGCTCGCGGACGGCTTTGCGGACGGAAGCTTCCGTCCGTCGGCGACGATTACGCGCGAGCAAATGGCTGTGCTGATCGCGCGGGCGATCAGCTATGCCGGCACGTCGCTGCCAGCGGGCAGCGACGGGGTGTTCGCCGATGAAGCCAGCATCGGCGGCTGGGCCCGCGAAGCGGTGGCGTCGCTGGCCGCAGTGCAGCTGGTGAACGGCATGAGCGACGGCAGCTTCGCGCCGCAAAGCGCGTCAACGCGCGCGGAAGCGGTGACAATGCTCAAACGCTTCCTGCAATTCGCGAACTTTATGGATTAACGTAAGCGTTTGGCATGCGCTGGCCGGCATCAGATCACGATCCGGGATTAGCCGATGACGTGCGGACAGCAGTCTGACAACGATACGGCAGCAAGCCGATTTGCGCATGACGACCGGACTAAAGAGTCGAGCCCTCAGAGGCTTGGCTCTTTTTTCCGTTTGCCATCTTTTTGACAGGGAAGCCGCGGTACGGATGCGAATTAGGAGATATACCGGCAAAATCTAATCTAACGAGGCTCCTTGCCGCGCGCGAGTTTTAACGAATGGCCGATAACGTACCTGATCTGACAGCCGCCGTCTGTCGGCACCTGATGGCACCTGTCGGTCTCTATCGGACTTATCAGTACCTGATCTGACAGCCGCCGTACTGTTGGCACCTGTCGGTCTATCCGACCTATCAGTACCTGATGGCACCTGTCGGTCCCTATGAGCACCTGTCGGCACCACCTAAAGCGACCGACGTAACGCCATGAATTCCAGCGGCGAGGAGCAGCGCCGTCAAACTCCAGGCGTGACCTCTGTATGGAGGCGCGCTTCCAGCAATACACTACAAGCAAGACACGTCACATTCTTGGCAGATTCGGTCACAATCGTGGTAGCCGGGCGCGTCCTTCCCGCGTACAATGTAAAGTTAAAGCTGCACATTTTCGTCAAAACGCATGAATGGAGACCTCCTCACGATGAAGCTGATGAAAAGAAAGCGAAGTCTGCTGCTGCTGTGTTGCGGCATTGCGGCAGCCGGATTGACGATGACAGGCTGGGGCTGGTTCCGCCATGCGGAAGCCGAGCGCTCCACCGCTTACAATGAACCGAATATACAAGCCGCGCAGACGGGGGGCAGCGACAAGCTGGTGGTGATTTTTCCGGCCGGTGCGATGCCGCCCGATCTGGATGAGGTGGAAGCGGAGATGAACCGCTATCTGGCTACCCGCATCCAAGCCAGCGTCGAGCTCAAGCCAATTGAACGCGGCAGCTGGTGGGACAAGACGGGCTTCATGTTCTCGTCGAAGCAGCAGATCGATCTGATGTTTACGGCCGGCTGGTTCGGCTTCGGCAACGAGGTAACCAAGGGACAGCTGGTGCCGCTGGACGATTTGCTGGATCGCTACGGTCAGGGGATCAAAAGCTTGCTCAACCCGTCGATTGTCGATGCCGGCAAGCTCGATGGGCGCATTTACGGGATTGTGGCCAATAAGGAATTCGCTTCCAGCAAAGGGCTGGTCATGCGCAAGGATTTGGTGGATAAATATCAGTTTGATCTGGCTTCGGTCCGCAAGCTGGAGGATTTGGAGCCGCTGCTGGCCACGGTCAAGGCGGGTGAAGACGGGATGGTGCCGCTGCAGGTGCGTTCCGACCGCAGTCCGTTTACGTTCCTGATGCAATACGGGCTGTTCGATATGCTGGGCGACGGTCCCGGCGTGCTGCCGCGCGGCGGAGACGGCAAGACGGTGGTCAATATGCTGGAGACGAAGGAGTTCGCGCATTATGCCGCGCTGATGCACCGCTGGAATGAAGCCGGCCTGCTCAATCCGGACGCCGCGACGACCAAGGACAATGAATTTGAAGCGGTCAAGGCGGGCAAAGCGTTCGCTTACGCGGAATCGCTCAAGCCGGGCTTCGCCAATCAGGCCTCGCGCGACACTGGCATGGACATGGTCAGCGTGGAGCTGACCGAGCCGTTCACGACGACGGCCGATACGACGAGCGCGATGTTTGCGATTACGAAAAACGCCCGTTATCCCGAAAAAGCGATGATGCTGCTTAATCTGCTCTACACGGACAAGTATTTGCTCAACTTGCTCGATTGGGGCATTGAAGGCAAGCATTACGTCAAGATCAACGCCAACCAGATCAACTATCCGCCGGGTATCGAGGCGAAGACGGTCGGTTACAACCTCAACCAGCCGTGGATGTTCGGCAATCAGCTTCTGAGCTATTTATGGACGAATGAGGATCCCGAGCTGTGGGAGCAGTACCGGCAGTTTAATCAGAAGGCCGAGAAGTCCAAGGCTTTGGGCTTTGTGTTCAACCCCGATCGGGTCAAAAATGAAATCGCCGCTTGCATGAACGTGGAAAAGCAATTCGCTCCGGCGATTTACACCGGGGCGCTCGATCCGGCGCAGGTGCTGCCGCTCTACATCGAGAAGCTTAAAGCGGCCGGCGCGGAGCGGATCATTGAAGAGAAGCAGCGGCAGCTCGATCTATGGCTCAGCAGCAAACAAGCATCCCGTTAACCTATTTCTGCCGCTCACTTGTGGCATGGCAAAGGAGACCGCATGAGACAAGCCACGTTGCGTTCACGACTGATTATGGGCTTTGGCTTCGTTACCGTACCCCTGGTGGTCCTGCTGCTGTGCAATAACCTGTATGCGACCAAGGTCGTCCATACGCAGGTTGCGCTTACGAACCAAAATCTGCTCACGATGTACATGAACGATATGGATAAGGTGCTGGAAGAGCTGGAAAACTATTTGTACAAAACCGCCGAGCAGGATCAAAGCCTGATTTCGCTCAGCCAGTACGGACAAGAGAGCTGGGAATATTACCTGGCCAAGACGCAAACCGTCAACGCCTTATATCTAAACACCAATTACTACAGCGCAGCGGACGTGTTATTTGCCTACAGCACGAAATACGACGATTTGTTCCTTGCGCAGCAGCAGTCCGTCTCTTACGAGGACAAGCAGCTGATCCAGGACAAGCTGTACCAGCTGGTGCGCGAGCAGCACGCGGGCTCGGCCTTTTATTCAAGCTGGAATATCGTCAAGCTTAATGACCGCTATGCGCTGGTCATGATCGTTGATACCGGCTACCAGTCGTTTATCGGCGCTTGGGTCGATCTCGACCGGCTGATGATGCCGCTGCATTTGCTGAACAACGACCAGCGCGGCGAAGCGCTGCTGTTCTCCGATGCCGGCGATATTATGGCAGGCGTCAATTCCGAATTTGTCGACCGGCTGGAAGCGACGGATTTCCGCAATTACGTAAAGCAGGATTCCCAGAGCTATCATATCGTCAATCTGGAAAAGCCGTATCTGCTCGTCGTTCAGCGCTCCAAGCTGGCGGCGATGTCGCTGCTTATGCTGCTGCCCGAAAGCAGCCTGCTGGAAGGGCTGCCGGTGTTCCGCAAGCTGACCTACGCCGTGCCGCTGCTGGCCGCGGGCATCCTCGTGTTTTACCTGATATTTGTGCAAAAATCGCTCGTCAAGCCGATCCACAGCTTGATTCAAGGGATGCGCCGGATTCGCGCCGGCGATTTGTCGGCTCGTCTGGACGAAAACAAGCTGACGGAATTTATCGTGATCAACGAAACGTTCAACGGCATGGCCAAGCAGATCGAGCATTTGAAGATCGACATCTACGAGGAGCAGATTCGCACGCAAAAGGCCGAGCTCAAGCATTTGCAGGCGCAGATTCATCCGCATTTTTTCATGAATTCGCTGAATATCGTGTACCACCTGGCCCAGATCAAGGAATACGATTTGATTCAAAATATGTCGCTGCATCTCGTCCGCTACTTCCGCTACTCGACGCGTACGCAGATCACGACCATTACGATCAAGGACGAGCTGGAGCACGTCTACAACTACCTGTCGATTCAAAAGCTGCGCTTTCCCGAATCGCTGATCTTCGACATCGATGTCGAGCCCGGTCTGGAGTCGGTCGGCGTACCGCCGCTCATCGTCCAGCCGCTGGCTGAAAACTGCGTGATACACGGCTTTTCCGTGCAAAGCGGCGAGCCGTTTGCGATTCGCATCCGCGTCACGCGCGATCCGGAAGCGCCGGACCAGTACCTGCTCGTCGAGGTCGCCGATAACGGCAAGGGCTTTACGCCGGACAAGCTGGCCGAGCTGGAAGCGCGGGTCTATGCCACCGAGCCGGGGGAAGGCAGCATCGGACTGTGGAACATCGTGCGCCGCGGCCGGTTGTATTTCAAAAGCGAGATTCAAATGACGTTTGCCAATGCGCTGCCGCGGGGAGCGAGCGTCGTTCTCCGTTTGCCGCAAGGAGCAGCGGAACCAGAGGGAGGGAATGCGGATGTATAAGGTGCTCGTGGTAGATGATGAGATTTATGCGGTCAAGGGCTTGGTGTCCGGCATGGACTGGCAATCGCTGGGCGTCGACGAGGTGCATGAGGCCTACCATTCGCGCATGGCGCAGGAGGTGCTGCAGCAGCATAACATCGACATGATGATTTGCGACATCGAAATGCCCGAAGGCAACGGACTGGAGCTGATGCAGTGGGTCAATGAGAACGCGCCGCACGTCGAGACCGTGGTGCTGACCTGTCACGCCGAGTTCTCCTATGCCCAAAAGGCGCTGCAGCTTGGCGGCAGCGATTACTTGCTCAAGCCGGTGATTTTTCCCGAGCTGGCCCAAGTGCTGGAACGGATGAAGACGACGATTGAGCAAAAGCGACACGCGGTGGAAGCCGACCGCAATTACCAGAAATACGCCAAGCTGTGGAACAATCATAAGCCGCTGCTGATCGAGCGGTTCTGGCAGGATTTGCTCAGCCAGCGGATTTTGCCGAACCGTCAGGCGATTGAAACGGCGTTGGTGACGTATGAGCTGAAGCCTGCGTTATTGCAGCGGATCGGTCTGATTCATGTCAGCATTGAGCAGTGGGAAAAAGAGCTGAACGACCGCGACGAGGAAATCATGGTGTTTGCGCTGCGCAACGCCGCCGCTGAAATGGTGCTGGCGGCCGACGAGGGCTGCGTGCTGACCGACGATGCCGGCAACCTGATCGTCGTGGTGTACATGGGCGAGCGGGCGTTGTCGTCGGAAGAGCTGCAGCGCCGCTGCGAATCGTTCATACGTGCCTGCAACCGCTATTTCTATTGCCGGCTTTCCTGTTATATCGGCGAGCCTGTCGCCGTGACGGACATCATGAAAGCGTATCATGAGCTGTTGAACGCCGAGTACCGCAATGTGGCCCGCACGAACGAAGCGATTCGCTTGAACGAGCTGCGCCAACGGGAGCGCAGCGACGGTCCGGAGGTCAGCGCCTTCATGGACTGGGCCGATACGCTGGAGCGGGGCGAGCGTGCCGAGATGGAAGCGCTGATTCTCGCTGAGCTGCATCGCTTGCGCGGCAAAGCGCCGACGGTGGAGACGTTGACGTCGTTTTATCACGCCTTTTTGCAGGTCGTCTATTATGTGCTGCATCGCCGGGGCTTGTCCGTACAGCTGTTGTACGAGGACCAAGGAGCCGCCGACGTGTCGGCGGCCACCCGATCGCTCGGCCATTTCGAAATGTGGATCAAACGCATGGTGGCCACGGTCAGCGAGACGCTGGCGCTGAATCATCCGTCCAATTCGATCGTCGCCAATCTCAAAACGTTTATTGCCGCGCATCTCGATCAGGAGCTGACGCGCGAGGATTTGGCGGCTCACGTTCATTTGAATCCGGCCTACCTGTCGCGGCTATTCCGCAAGGAAACGGGCATAGTACTTTCTGACTATATATTACAGGAGCGGATGAAGAAAGCCGCCGACCTGCTGGTCAGCACGAACAAGACGATCAGCGAGGTGGCGGACAGCCTCGGATACGGCAATTTTTCCTATTTTGCCAGGCTGTTCCGCAAGGTTCACGGCATCGCGCCGCACGATTACCGCAAAGCGAAAAAGTAAGCGTTTCAGGAGGAAATGCGAAAATAATGTCGAATTATGTTGGTAACACTTGTGACTTTTGGAGGATGCGATCATGAAATCTGCTATCCGCTTTCCTGCTGGACGCCCAGTTGTATGGCAGTTTGCCCTGACGGTCATGCTGCTCGCTGCAAGCGGTTGTCAAAGCAGCTCCTCCTTGTCCGGTTCGCCAGCAGCTTCGACGCTGCCGCCTGCTCATTTGGTCATGGTGTTTCCGGCGGGGGCAGTCCCGCGCGACCTTGGTCTTGTACAGGATGAAATGAACAAGTATTTGCAAACGAAAATCAACGCGACCATAGAGCTCAAGCTGATCGATTGGGAGGTGTGGTGGGACAAGACCTCGTACATGTTCGCGTCCCGCGAGCCGTTTGACCTGCTGTTTACCGCAGGCTGGTTCGGCTATAGCAGCGAGGTGGCCAAAGGGCAAATCCTTCCGGTCGACGACCTGCTGGCCAAGTACGGAGGTTCGATTACCCGCACCTTGGACCCGGATATTCTGAACGCCGGCAAGCTGAACGGCAAGCTGTACGCGGTGCCGACCAACAAGGAATTCGCTGCCAGCAAGGGCATCGTCATGCGCAAGGACCTGGTCGACAAATACGGCTTTGATCTGAGCCGGGTGCATGCGCTTGCCGATCTGGAGCCGCTGCTCGCCGCGATCAAGCAGCAGGAGCCGGACATGGTGCCGCTGCTGGCCCGCGCTGACCATTCGCCGGTCACCACGCTGATTCAATACGGTTATTTCGATATGCTGGGCGACGGCCCCGGCGTGCTCGACCGCAGCAACGGCGATCTCAAGGTCGTGAACATGTATGAAACGGACCGCTATCGCGAGCTGGCGACGCTGATGCATAAATGGTATACGGCCGGCTATATCAACAAAGACGTGCTGACCGAAAAAACGCTGGAATCCGACGTGTTCAGGCAGGGAAGAGCGTTTGCTTATGCCGACTCGCTCAAGCCGGGCTTCGCACAACAAGTGTCGCGCGATACCGGCATGGAGATGGAGACGGTCGAGCTGACCGAGCCGTACATGACGACCGGGGATACGACCAGCGCCATGTTCGCGATTTCCCGGACGACATCCAATCCCGAGCGGTCGATGATGCTGCTCAATCTGCTGTACGAGGACAGCTACTTGCTCAATCTGCTGGACTGGGGCATCGAAGGCAAGCATTATGTCAAGGTCTCGGACCAGAGCATCGATTACCCGCCCGGCGAAACCGGCAAAACGATCGGCTACGGGCTCAATCAGGCGTGGATGTTCGGCAATCAGATGCACTCGTTTCTGTGGGCGAACGAAAGCCCCGATTTGTGGGAGCAGTTCAAGGCGTTTAACGCCGAAGCGGACCATTCGCCCGCGCTGGGCTTTGTGTTCAACCCGGAGAAGGTCAAAAGCGAAATCGCCGCCTGCAATCTCGTCGACAAGGAGTTTGGTCCGACGCTGCACTCTGGCGTCGTCGATCCGCAAAGCGTGCTGCCGACCTATCTGGCCCGTCTGAAGGCAGCCGGCGCCGAACGCGTCATCGCCGAGAAGCAGCGGCAGCTCGACGCTTGGGCCGCGGACAAGGCCGGCAAGTAGCCATTGAATCCATCTAAGCTGAAGAACGGCGAATCCCGCCGAAGCTTCGGCTTTTTTTCATTTACAGCGGCGGACGAATAGCTGTAAGGGGGAGATTCCAGGAATTTCCGAGTATTCGCCTGTGCCTGTACCAAGCGGTCGCCCGGCCGATCCTGCCCCTGATGCGCCCCGGCGCCGTGTGCTTTTTCCATGTCACTATGTTATCGGTTTTGGTCATAAAAATGGTGGTTGGCAGCACGGGATTTTTTCTACAATGAGATCAAGGGAGAAGTCCCGCAATTGCCGCTTATCCGCATAAACAAAGGGGGAAATTCAATGCTGGCGCGTATACGACAAATTCCTTTTGTTCCGAATTGGCTGCGCTCTGTAAGCTTCGGCCGCGGGTTGTCCGCAAAAATTACGTACAAGCTGTCGCTGCTCGTCATCGGCTTTGTGATCGTCAGTATATTGACGGGGCTGCTCATCGTGCGCTCCAATCATCAGGTGCAATCGCAAATCGAGGTGATGGACCGCTGGTTCGAGATGGAGCAGAACTATTATCGGTTCATGAGCCTGGATAACGATATGAATACGATTACGTACCGTTTTTTGAATGAGGGGTATGAAGAAAAGCAGGCCAAATTGTTCCTGGAAAAAATCGGGCAGTCCAAGCAGCTCGTCGCCGACATGAAGCCGGTCTACGAAGCGGATGCGGATCTGGCCTCGTTCATCGGCTGGTTTACGAAGCTGAACCAGGATTACGAAACGATGTATAATGCGTATTTCGCCAAGGCGTTTTTGCCCCAGGACCTCAATGCGATTGTGATCCGCAGCGAGCTGAATAAAATGATCGGCAACGCCCAGCGGGTCGATGGCGAAATTCGCACCGAGTTCCAGCAAAAACGCGAAGCCAATTCGTCGCTGCTGAGCCGCACGCTGTCGCAAAGCTCGCTGACGGTCATTACACTGCTCGTGCTGACGGTCATTGTGACCGTGCTGCTCGTGATTCTGTTCGGCCGCAGCATCAATCAGGGCGTGGCGCTGCTGCTCAAGCGGATTCAAGCGTACAAGATTGGCAATTGGCAGTTCCAGAGCGACAAGACGCGCAGCGACGAATTTGGCCTGATTAACCAGTATTTGCGCGAAATGGGCGACAGCCTGCGTCAGACGCTGGACGCCAACCGCGAAGCGAGCCGCCACGTGCTCAAGCTGACCGAGGACATCCGCGAGCGCAGCGCGCAAAATCAGGAGGCGTCGGTGTCGGTGAATCGACTGACGACGCTCAGCCACGACAAGATTCAAATGCAGCACCATGCGACGACGGCGATTTCCGCGGTGCTGGAGGAGGCGTCGGCCGGCTCCGAGGAGATGCTGGCTTCGACCGACTTGATGCGAGAAACGATCAATCAGATGAACAACCTGTCGCACGTCGGTCGCGATCATGTGCTCGACATGGATGCCTCATTCCGCGAGACGAAAGCGGAGATGGAACGGCTGGTCGCCAGCGTCAGCTTGACGAAGAAACGCGTTGACGACGTGCATGCGTTTATGCGCGGTATCAGCGAAATTACCCGCCAGACGAACCTGCTGTCGATCAACGCTTCGATTGAAGCGGCCCGCTCGGGCGAGCACGGCAAAGGCTTTGCTGTTGTGGCCAATGAAATTCGCAGCTTGTCCAAGCAGACCGACGATTTCGCCAAGCAGGTGCGGCAGCTGATGGAGGGCATTCAGCAGGATACGGCGTCGATGCTCGACGGCTTCACCTTGTTCCGCCGCCATATCGAGCACACGAGCGCCAAAGCGGCAGCCGTCACCGGCTCGTTCGGCTCGATTTCGCAGCAAAGCGACACGCTTGCCCGGCAAATCGGCGAGGTAAACGCATCGGCGCAGGAAATCGCCATCGGCTTGAACGAAATCGTGCTGTCGGTCACTCAACTGGTTGACTCGTCGCTGGAAATTAACGAGAACATTCACAACGTAGCGGAATTTGCCGGCGTGCAGGCTTCGTTGTCCGATAACTTGCAGGAAGCGGTGCAAGGTCTGCTGGTTACTTCGGAGGAATTGCAAAAAATGGCCGGCGCTTACGGCGCGTAAGCGTCCGTTTCATCGGCAAAAGAACTGTGTCCCGCCTCGTTTGCTCCGGCAAGCGGACGGGACATTTGTCGTGGCGGCACAGCCCCGCAGCGGATAGCTCCGCAAGCGCGGGCGTGCTTTTTGACAGCAAAACCAGCAAGGCAAAAGAAACGTCCTTACCGTTTCTGTGCTACGATAGAGAGGACAAGGGGAAGCTTACCCTGGACAATGAACAGGCGAGGAGCGTTGGATATGCAAAAGGTGACGCCGTTTCTATGGTTTAACGGTCGATTGGAAGAAGCGATGGAGCATTACACGACGATTTTCAAGGATTCGCGGATTGTCAGCTTGAATCGGGCCGGAGCGGGCGAAGCTTTCTCGGGCGTGATGGAGATTCACGGGCAGACGTTTATGCTGCTGAATGGCGGGCCGCATTACAGCTTGACGCCGGCCTTTTCGATTTTTGTCAACTGCGATTCGCAGGAAGAGGTCGACGAGCTGTGGGAGAAGCTGTGCGAAGGCGGCGCGCCGTCCCGCTGCGGCTGGTTGACCGACAAGTTCGGCTTGTCGTGGCAGATCATTCCCAAGCAGATGCACGAGCTGCTTTACGATCCCGATCCGGCCAAAGCAAAGCGCGTGATGGAGGCGATGATGCAGATGGGCAAAATCGAGCTCGCGACGCTGATTCAGGCGCACGAAGGGTAAGCTGCTTGCCGCTATGCGCAAGCCGGAGACAGTTGATTCAAAAAAATTCGCGGCCCGGTTCGGGTTTGCGGATTTTTTTGTTGTATAATGGCAATCAGGTGATGATATGGCGATTAGCAGATTGCTGGAGACGGTCCATTTACTGCTGGCGCGCCGGATGACGACGGCCAAGGAGCTGGCTGCGCATTTCGAGGTATCGACGCGGACGATTTACCGCGATATCGAGACGCTTAGCGGCGCGGGCATTCCCGTGTATGCCAGTCCCGGCAAGGGCGGCGGGATCGCGCTGCTCGACGATTATGTGCTCAGCCGCTCGCTGTTGTCCGACAAGGAGCAAAATGAAATTTTGCTGGCGCTGCAGACGCTAGGCGCTGCCCATTATCCGGGCGCTGCGTCTGTGCTGGACAAGCTGAGCAGCTTGTTCCGCAAAAGCGAGCTGTCGTGGATCGAGGTCGATTTCGCCCCGTGGGGAAGCGATCTGGACTACAACAGCCGATTTAAGCTGCTGCAGGAGGCGATTTTGGACCAGAGGCTGCTTGAATTCGATTATTACAACTCCGCAGGAGAGCGTGGCCGCCGCCGGGTTGAGCCGATGAAGCTGCTTTTTAAAAGCCGGGGCTGGTATTTGCAGGGGTTTTGCTTGAGCGCTCAAGGGCCACGATTGTTTAAAATCAGCAGGATGGCCGAGCTGACAGCCACCGGCGCGCATTTTGCCAGCCGTCCGGCGGAGCTATTTGCTTACGATGTATCTCCGGCGGCGTTTGAGCCGTTGATCACGCTCAAGCTGGCTGTGGCCGCGCAAGGCGCGTACCGCGTCTATGACGAATTCCCGCCCGGCGACGTCGAGCGGCTTGCGGACGGCTCGTTCCGGGTAACGACGCAGCTGCCCGACGGGGAATGGCTGATCGGCTACCTGCTGTCATTTGGCGTCATGGCCGAGGTGCTGGAGCCGGCAGGCTTGCGCGAGACGCTGGCCGACCGATTGGATGCGATGCGCGGCAACTATTCCTGACGGCTGGCGGTAACTTGACAGTCAGATGTCCAGTTTAGCCTGTTACAATAATCCGTAGAAGGACTGGCAGGTCCACAGGAAACGCGCGGCTACGGCCGACAGCCCGATAGAAAAGGATGATCAGAAGATGGCGGATGCTTTGAAGGATGTTTATCAGGAAACGTTTGTCCGTGAGTTTGGCGGCAAGGTGCAGGGGGCTTATGCGGCGTTTGACGTTGAAGCATTCACGCGCGCTGTCTTGGCCGACGGCTGGGACGAGCTGGCGCTCAAGGAGCGGATGCGGCGGATCTCGACGACGCTTGGACGTTTTTTGCCGGAGCGGTATGAAGAGGCGTTGGCGGTGTTATTTGCGATTGACGAAAGCTGCGTCGGCTTTCCGTATCTGTTTTTCCCCGATTTCGTGGAGGTATATGGGCAAAAAGAAGCCGATTGGCCGCTCTCCATGCAGGCCCTGGAGCGATTCACGGCCCGATCGTCGGCTGAATTTGCCGTGCGCGTGTTCTTGCTGCGCGATCCCGAGCGGATGATGCGCCAGATGACGGCGTGGGCGCAGCACGAGAACGAGCATGTACGCCGGCTGTCCAGCGAAGGCTGCCGCCCGCGCCTGCCGTGGGGGCAAAGCCTGCCGATGTTCAAGCGCGACCCGGCCCCGGTGCTGCCAGTGCTGGAGCTGCTCAAGGCCGACCCGTCGCTGTATGTGCGCAAAAGCGTCGCCAACAACCTCAACGACATCGCCAAGGATCATCCGGCTGTTGTGCTGGAGCTGGCGCGCCGCTGGAAGGGCAGCAATCCGCACACCGATTGGATCGTGCGGCACGGCTGCCGGACGCTGATCCGCAAAGCCGATCCCGAGGTGCTGGCGTTGTTCGGATATGCGGCAGCGGACGGCGATACCGCACAGTCGCTGGCGGCTGTGGCCGTGCTCAAGGCCGAGCCGCGCGAAGTGAAAATCGGCGGGAGCTGCGAGCTGCATTACGATTTTCGCTTGCGTCACGGCGAGCCGGCCCGCATCCGGTTGGAATACGCGATTGATTTCGTCAAAGCGAGCGGCCGCACCTCGCGCAAGCTGTTCCTGCTGTCGGACAAAACGCTGCCCGGCGGCGGCCAGATCCAAGGCACGCGCACCCATCGCTGGGCCGACCTGACAACGCGCAAGCATTATCCCGGCATTCATAAAATTTCGCTTTGCGTGAACGGGGTCGTGGTGGCGGAGACGGGGGTTGCGGTGGAGCGGGGGTAGGGGCCCGGTTCGCAGGAGGTTATATCGACCCCGAACGCGACTATTTTCAGTCAGCAGACAAAGGAGTACTCTATGAGAAAGCTTGCTTCCATGCAAAAAATTACGGCGATCAACGACATTGAGAATTCAGATGCACTAGCCGTGGTTACGGTACTGGGGTGGAAGGTCGTTGTTCGCCGTGCTGACAATTACCATGTTGGTGATTTGGTTATTTATTTTGAGTTGGATTCCATTTTGCCGGATCTTCCCGAATTTAATTTTCTGGCCAAATCGAACTATATTTTAAAATCTGCTCGTCTTCGCGGGCAATTATCGCAAGGTCTTGTTTGGAAACCGGATATATTGCCGGATGGTCTGAAGCTGGCCGAAGGGATGGACGTAACGGGGATTCTTGGCGTTCGCAAGCATGAGGAAGAAATTCCGATTGAAATGGTTGGCAAATCGAAAGGATTTCATCCCAAGATTATTCGCAAAGCGGGAGAGGTCCGGTTACAGTCGAGCCCTGAATTGCTTGCTAAATTTCAAGGTCTTTTGGTTGCTGAAACGACGAAAATTGAAGGCGAATCCGCTTCATATATTCAACATGAGGATAAGCTGGATGTATGCTCGCACACGCATTCTCTGCTTGAATCCCCGGATTCGATTCATTGGCAGATGTATCACAAATACAACTTCAGCACGATTTTTTCTATCCATAAAAATATCGGGATTCAGGCCGAGATCGCTGGCCCCGGCATTTTTGGAAATCCACTGGAGTTGAAGGAAACGGAGCTTTTTGTATTTCGCATCACCGACACGGTTACACAGCGTAGATTTACGCCGGTTGAAATCATCGAGTTTTGCCAGTCGCATGGCCTGCAGCATGTGCCGATGACGCTGAATGTTCGGTTCGATTTTACGATGGAAGAAGCGATTGAACGGGCGAAAGGCGAATATCTTTCCGGAAACCCGAGAGAGGGCATTGTCATTGTACCGATGGAGCCGACTTACAGCGAGGTGCTTTGCGATTGGCTGAGCGTGAAGGTCATTAATAATGAATACCTAGATGGAGCCTGGAAGAAGAATCGCAATAGGAGATCACCATGACCTGGAGTAAAATAAAGCAGCAGCTGGAAAGCTTTCTCAGTCCCGCGCTGCAAGGCAAAGTGGAATACCGCGCGACCGGCTATCGGTATTTGCCCGATAAGGCCGGGATTTGTTATATGGCAGTAGATAAAAAAAATATTCTCAACATGAACGATGCGACGACGCTTATCCGTTGGTACACGTCGGAGCAGGAGATCAAAAACGATGCGGGCATCGAGATCCCGATCAGCCAAGAGCAGCTAGCCGCAGTTCGGACATCGATGGGCGATAAAATCCCGAAAGAGCGTCTCATCGTGATTGCGCGCAGCCAAGCATTGTCGGAGCTAGCCAAGGAGCTGATGGCCGCGCAAGCTGCTCTCAGTAAATCGGATTTTATAACAGTAGCTACCCGGTTTCTATCCTCGCCGATTGAGCAGAGTCTGGAAAGCAAGGAGATGCTCTTGAATATTTTGGCTTTGGTGGATAGGCGGGTGGGGAAAAAGCGGATTGTCCACATGTCCGAAACGATCCAGCTCAAGCATCCGGCGGTGCAATATTTTATCAAAATAAGATTGGGTTTGTTCTGAGCCTCGCATCCTGCAAGCAAAAATGATACAAAGGAATGAATCCGGTGCGCAATTCCTCCAACGACTCGACATTTATTCAACAGCATCTGGCTAATGAGCGTACCTTTCTGGCTTGGGTGCGAACGAGCCTGACGATTATCGGCATCGGCTTTCTGGCGGCCGGGCTGGTGTTCCGTTCAGGACCGTACAGTCAAATGGCGCACGGGCTGGCGATGGTCGTCGGCTTGGGCGCCGTCGTGCTGGGCGTGGGCATCCTGACGCTGGCGACCCGCGATTATTTTCAGAAGCAAAAGGGTATTAACGCTGATAGCTTTCGCTCGCCGACGCTCCTGATCTGGCTCGTATTCGCTGCGCTCGGCTTCATCGGGGTTTTATTGGTGATCCTGATGTTCGTGATGCTGCTTTAGTCCGGCCAAGGAGCCGTAACAGCAAAATGCCGCCACATGTCGTGACGGCTCTTTGTGTTTTTCGATAAAATTACTCCTGTTCATACACCTTCCGCAGCAGCTCAATCACTTCATCTAACGTCAGCCCAAATGATTGGTAATAGGCGATATCGACGGCCATTTGCTGCAGAATCATTTCATTGCGCTTGGACAGCTTCTCGGCGGGAGTCAGGTCGGTGACGAAGCAGCCCTTGCCGGTTACGCTGTAGATCAAGCCGCAACGTTCGAGCTCCTCCCACGCTTTTTTAACCGTAATGATGCTGATGCGCAGCTCCGCGGCGGCTTGGCGGATCGGGGGCAGGCTGTAGCCGCTGGCTAGCTCCCCCTTTAGAATCTGCGCGCTGATTTGCTCGAATAGCTGCTGATAGATCGGTTTCTCGGATGTGTTCGAAATCGCGATGTTCATTACATTTCCACTTTCTCGAACCGTTTGACGGATATCTTGTAAGCCGCCAGCGTACAGAGGGCAAAAACCGCCATCCCGGCCAGCAATAAAGCGAATTGCAGCAGCCCGTTCGCTGCGCCTGCTCCTTTGAATAGATCATGGATCACGGCGTTTTGTACACCAAGCCACTCGGCGATTCCGGCAAACGCCACAGCGCCTGTAACCGAGGCCAGCGTTGCGGGGCCGAATTTATAGGCTGTTTTGTAATACATCGGGAACATAATCAGATTGAAAATCGCCAGCATGACGAAGCTCAAGCCCCAAAAACCCGCCGTCGGCGAATAGAAAAAGTAGATCAGATGCGGATACAGATGCCTGCTGAGCAGGCCGTACAGACTGGCAACGCCAATATGCAGCAGCTCCAGGATGACGATAAAGACGATTTTCGCTTTAACGATGTCGCTTTTGCGAACCGGCAGCATGCTGGTGAAGATCAAATCGTTTTGACTTTTAAAGCCGCCGAACATGTTCGGGATGGTGATGAAGCAAAAGTACAACGTCACCAGAAAATACAACCACGCCGGAACCAGCATCAAAGCGCCCGTCAAAAAAGGCAGCGTGTAAAAAAACGGATTGACGGCCAGCTTGAACTCTTTTCGCAATAAATTAAGCATGTGGCTCCTCCTTTTTCGAGCAGTACACCATAATTTCCTCCAGATTCGGCACGGTGGATTTCAACGGTAACGCCGGGTCGAGGTCGGCGCTGTGAATCAGGCCGGTGAAGCCAAACGAGTTGATTTTGTAGGCAATCAGCCGGTCCTTGATCGTGTCCAATTGCTCCAGCGTGCCTTGCAGCAAGCGATACGTGTCGACAAAATCATCCTTCCCCGCGCTTAGGACAATACGGCCGTTATGAATGTAGGTGATGTAATCGGCGCATTTTTCCAGATCGGACGTAATGTGGGTGGAGAAAAGGATGCTGATTTCGCCGTCGTTCACCAGCTCGCGGAAAATATCGAGCAGATTGTCCCGGGCAACCGGATCGAGTCCGCTTGTCGGTTCATCGAGCACCAGCAGCTTGGCGCCGTGCGATAAGGCCAGAGCCAGACTGTATTTGACCTTCATCCCGGTCGACAACTCGGAAATTTTCTTGTCCTCGATCAGACTGAATTTTTGCAAATACTTGTAGTAGGTGGCGTCGTCCCAATTGTGATAAAACGTTTTGATCACGTTGGTTAACGTCTTGATTTTGTTGCGCGTGTAGAAATTGATGTCGCCAAAAGCCGAGCCGATCAATTGCTTTAATTCAACCTCATGTTTCGCCATCGGTTTGCCCAAAATATGGACATCGCCGCCATCCAGATGAAGCAGATTCAAAATGGCTTTGATCGTTGTCGTTTTGCCTGCGCCGTTCGCGCCGATAAAGCCCATAATATAGCCCTTTTCCAGCTGAAAAGACACGTCCTTGAGCTGAAAATGTTCAAATTGCTTGTTCAGGTTCCGCACTTCCAATGCCAGCATCGCGGTGTCCTCCGTTCTAAATTGTGTATATTGTATATGCACAATATATCATCAAGGGAGTGGTGTGTCAAGGGTTGGAATGGAATGTAAACTTGACATCCAGTTGTCAGGTCTAACATGGTAAAATAGGGCTAAAATGATCAAAGGGGAGACCCGTTGTGACCCAGATCGATTATAAAAAGCATTTCAAATCCCTGTACCTGCCGAAAACATCGCCGGAAATCGTCGAGGTGCCGCGGATGCCGTTTATTACCGTCAGCGGTTCGGGCAACCCGAACGGAGAGGCATTTGCCGCAGCCGTGGAGGCTCTGTACAGCTTGACCTATGCGGTCAAAATGTCTTACAAAAGCAACGACGTACCGGCGGGCTATTACGCCTATACCGTGTTTCCGCTGGAGGGCGTGTGGGACTTGATCGACCGGACGCGACCGGCCACGGACAAGGATAACCTGAAATATACGCTGATGATCCGGCAGCCGGATTTTCTCAACGACGCTTTGTTCGCGCGATTCCTGGAGCAGACGACAAAGAAAAAGCAAAATTCGTTCCTTGCGCACGCACGCTTCGAGTACGTAGAGGAAGGCCGCTGCTGCCAAATGCTGCACCTTGGCAGCTTCGACGACGAGCCGCAAAGCTTCGCGCGGATGGAAGCCTTTTGCACGGAGACGGGCTACACGCGGCCGAGCAAAATCCACCGGGAGATTTATTTGTCCGACCCGCGCAAGACGAAGGTGGAGAAGCTGCGGACGGTGTTGCGGTTTGGGGTGACAAGAGATGCCAACGATTGACTTTCGCGTATTGCCTCCTCCGGAACGATTAGCGCGTGACGTGGAATGCATCCGCATAGCCGTGTATGCAGGGAATCAACCGCTTGAGGTCAAGGTATGTCCCAGCGGTTATCCGGGGATTGTCTTCCAATTGGCCGAAGGCTGTCGGGCAGCGATTGATCGGATCGCGATTCGCGCCGCGGAAGCAAGCGAAATCCCGGTTTTATTTTTGCACGGTCAAGGCGCAGAGCCGAGCGTCATGCATTTTCGCGGCGTGCCCTACATGACGATTCAGCTCGTTTTGAAGCCTCATGCGCTTTACAGTGTATTTGGTTGGGATGCGTCTGCCTGTAGGCAAAACCTGCTGCCCCCGCAGCAATTCGATGCCGTTGAGCTGGAAAGGCAGCTTGTGCATACACCTTCGCTGGACGAGCGTGTCAGCTTATTGAATCAATTTTTGATCAACCATTTACATGCAACCCAGCGTCGTGATGAGCTGATCGAGTCGGCGCTTGATCATATTCACGCACATATTGCCAGTGTCACCGTGCAGGAGTTGATAGACGTCTTTCATTTATCCGAGCGGCAATTTCAGAAACGTTTTGCGCGTGCGGTAGGGATGCAGCCGCAGTTATTTATCAGAGTGCGGCGTGTGAATGAAGCCTTGCGGCTCATGCATGAGGGACAATACGAACGGCTGTCCGACATCGCCTATGCCCTGAATTATTATGATCAATCGCATTTTATTCGCGATATGAAATTATTCTCGTGGGTCAGTCCGAAACATATCGCGATGAAGGTCAGCGAGTTTCATAACGATCTAGCCGGTTCTTCCTATTTGTAGAAATGACGGTTTTGTCCAATTAGAGAATCGTTGCTCCTGATATGATGAGGTTATTCCATTGGAAGGCACGAATCGATCAAGGGGAGAGTAGGCTATGAACAAAATTAAAATGCTGAATCGAATTTCCATCGACGGTTATTTTGCCAGCTTGAATGAGGCAAGCTCCGGCATGGAGTGGTTTATCCATGATCCGCAGGTGGATCAAGTCGCTCATGAGATCGGGGGCAAGATGAACACGCTGATTCTGGGGGCGACGACGTATCGTTTGTTTGAAAGATCGTGGGTTCCTTACCTGACGAATCCCGATGCGCCTGCTCATCTGAAAGAGATCGCGGAAGAGCTGACTGCGATGACCAAAATTGTATTTTCCACTTCAATTAAAAACCCAAGCTGGGCAAATACGCTTCTCTATGAGGGCGATGTGATTGAAGTGGCCCGACAGCTCAAAGAAGCTGCAAACGCCTCCGACATCCTCCTGCTGGGCAGCGGCTCCATCGTTCAGCAGTTGGCCAGCGCCAAGCTGATCGACGAGTATATTTTTATTGTGACTCCCGTCGTCAGCGGTCAAGGCAAAGCCTTATTTTGCGCTGAGAAACAGCTGGATCTTCAGCTGGTTAGATCAGAAGCGTTTGAATCGGGGAATGTGATTCTCCACTATTTGCAAAAATAACTTGCCTGTTCGGAAGATGACACACCGCTGAATCCACGTTTCGGGACAGATCGCTAGTTGACAGCCAAATGGTCGAGCAGTGCGGTCTGTCCGAGCATTGGCGGAACTCCTTGCCAACTTCGGCTCTTTACGCTATAATCATTCCATACTGATCAGTACAGAAAGGTGAAACCGTATGGTCCGACCTAAGGAGTTCGACGAACGCGAGGCGTTGGCGGCGGCGATGCAGGTGTTTTGGGAAAAAGGCTACGAGGCGACGTCGATCAGCGATCTGACGGCGCGGATGGCCATACAACGGCCCAGCCTGTACGCGACGTTTGGCGGGAAGAAGGAGCTGTTTGCGGCGGCGCTCAAGGCGTATGCCCAGTCGGTGCTGGCGTATTTGGAGAACAAGCTGCTGCGCGGGCCTTCGGCGAAAGCGGCGATTCGCGCGTATTTTGACGAGGTGATCGACGATTCGGCGGGCAGCAATCCGGACTACGGCTGCTTGTGCGTCAATACGATGGTGGAGCTGGGGCCGCATGAGCCTGAGTTTGCTCGTGTGACGGAGGATTTTCGAATCAAGCTGACGGAGCTGTTCGAGCAAGCGCTGCATAAAGGGCTGGCTGACGGCGAGCTGCCGCAGCATGTGCATCCGGCCGCTATGGCGCGGCTGCTGACGATGGCGGCCATTGGGCTGTCCGTGACGATGAAGACGAAGCCGGCCCGCACTCAGGTGCAGCAGATTCCGGCCGATATGATGAGGCTGTTAGACTAATTTTTTTTCATCATTCTGTACTGATCAGTATAAAAAGAGGAGGCGTTTCAGATGACATCAACGATTGCATTGATTACAGGAACAAACCGGGGGATCGGGCTGGAAATTGCCCGGCAATTAGGCCGAAAAGGGATCACCGTGCTGCTGGGCGCTCGCAGCTTGGCCAAGGCTGAGCAGGCGGCGGTAAGGCTACAGGCAGAGGGGATTCAGGGCGTTCCCGTCGAGCTGGACGTGACGAATCCGGCGCACATTGCAGCGGTCAGCGAGCGCATCCGCAAGGATTACGGCAAGCTTGATATTCTCGTCAACAATGCGGGGGCTTATTTCGACCATGAAGGCAAGGATGTCGATATGCTGCGGCGTTCGTTCGAGGTGAATTTTTTCGGCGCTTATGCGTTGACGTTGTCGCTGCTGGATGTGCTGCAAGCCAGTCCCGCGGGCCGGATTGTTAATCAGTCGAGCATTCTCGGCTCGCTGGGCACGATTCTCAGTAACGAGATGTACGGGCAAGGTGCAGTACCGGGCTACACGTCGTCGAAGGCGGCCATGAACGCATGGACGGCGCAATTATCGATTGAACTGCGCGGCACGCCGGTGAAGGTGAACGCTTGTCATCCGGGCTGGGTGAAAACAGACATGGGCGGCGAGCATGCCGTCATGGAGATTGAAGAAGGCGCGCAAACGGCGGTGTATTTGGCGACGCTGCCTGCGGACGGCCCTTCGGGGGGATTTTTCCATCACAACGAAGCGTTGCCTTGGTAGCCTTGAACAAGCGATCCGGTAAAAAAGAGAGGCCCGTCTGCGAAGACGAGCCTTTTTGCTGCTATTCAACTCACTTACACGCCTTGTGCCAGCATCGCTTCCGCGACTTTCACGAATCCGGCGATGTTCGCGCCGACGACCAGATTGCCCGGTGCGCCGTATTGCTCGGCCGCGTCGGTGCTGGCGCGATAAATATGAAGCATGATTTGCTGCAGCTTGGCGTCAACCTCTTCCAGCGTCCACGACAGTCTGGCGCTGTTTTGGGACATTTCCAGCGCGGAGACGGAAACGCCGCCCGCATTGGCGGCTTTGGCCGGAGCAAACAGCACGTTATGGGCCAAAAAGACTTCGACAGCCTCCAGCGTAGAAGGCATGTTCGCGCCTTCGCCGACGGCTTTGACGCCGTTTTGGACCAGCCGCTCGGCCGCTGCCCGGTCAATTTCGTTTTGCGTCGCGCAAGGCAGCGCAATATCGCAGGGCAGCGTCCAGATCCCCGAGCAACCCTCGATATAGAGGGCGTCGGGATGCTCAAGGACGTAGTCCTGGCAGCGCTTGTTGTCGACTTCCTTGAGTTTTTTGATCGTATCGAGACAAATGCCTTCCTTGTGATAAATATAGCCGTTGGAATCGCTGCACGCGACGACCT
The DNA here is from genome assembly GCF_004514475.2 of Paenibacillus athensensis. Taxonomy (GTDB): domain Bacteria; phylum Bacillota; class Bacilli; order Paenibacillales; family NBRC-103111; genus Paenibacillus_AL; species Paenibacillus_AL athensensis. Next base: position 201,405 of record NZ_MYFO02000008.1, read on the forward strand.
TGGCGCCGAGCTGCATCGCTTTCTCCATCGCGTAGATCGAGACGTTGCCCGAGCCGGACACGACGACGGTGCTGCCGGCAAAGCCCAGTCCCGCATCGCGCAGCATATGCTCGACGAAATAAACCGCGCCGTAGCCGGTCGCTTCCTTGCGGCCGAGGCTGCCGCCGTAGCCGATGCCTTTGCCGGTCAGCACGCCGGCTTCGTAGGCGCCGACCATTTTTTTATATTGCCCGAACAGATAGCCGATTTCTCGGGCTCCCACGCCGATGTCTCCGGCCGGCACGTCGATATCCGCACCGATATGCTGGCTCAGCTCGGTCATGAAGCTTTGGCAAAAGCGCATGATTTCGCGGTCGGATTTGCCCTTGGGATCAAAATCGGAGCCGCCCTTGCCGCCGCCGATCGGTTGGCCGGTCAGCGAGTTTTTGAAAATTTGCTCAAAGCCCAAAAACTTGATGATGCTGGCATTGACGGACGGATGGAAGCGCAAGCCGCCCTTGTACGGGCCGATCGCATTGCTGAACTGGACGCGGAAGCCGCGGTTGACCTGCACCTGGCCGCGGTCGTCGATCCACGGGACGCGAAAGGAAATCAGCCGGTCCGGCTCGACCAGCCGGTCGATCACTGCTTGCTCGATATAATGCGGATGGCGGGCCAGCACCGGAATGAGCGAATGCAGCACCTCTTCGACGGCCTGATGAAATTCGGGCTCGTTCGGGTTGCGTTTTTTGACAGTTTCCAGCAATTGGCCGATGTACGTCTGTGCGTTGCGGGTTTGCGCGGATTCAAGCTCCTGAAGTAAGGTCATAAATAAGCTCCTTCGATTTTCGGATGGCGGAGAGGTGTTTCTTTTTTCTTTACGTTAATTTAATATTAGTATTTAATAATTGATCGCTTCAATATTCAAATTCGATGATATTCATGCGTTTTACGCATAAAGGAAGGAGGGCAGCGGATGGAAATCCGGCAAATGCGCTATTTTATCGAGGTGGCAAGGCGCGAGCACGTCACCGAAGCCGCCAATGTCCTGCACGTGGCCCAGTCCTCGGTCAGCCGGCAATTGGTGCATCTGGAGAGCGAGCTGGGCGTCGATCTGTTCGTGCGCAACGGCCGCCGGGTCAAGCTGACGCCGATCGGCAAAATGTTTCTGGAGCGCGTCGAGCAGGTGATGAAGATGATCGGCGAAGCCGAGCAGGAAGTGAAGGAATATCTGGAGCCGGAAAAAGGCACGGTTCGCGTTGCGTTCCCGATCAGCCTGGCAGCGCATGTGCTGCCTACGGCGATTTACGCCTTTCGCAAGCGTTACCCGGAGGCCAAATTCCAGATGAAGCAGGCACTTTATCACGATTTGATCGACGGGGTGATCGATGGCGAGTTCAATCTGGCGCTGATTGCACCGCTGCCCGGCGAAGAGAAGCACATCAAGTCCAAGCTGCTGTTTACCGAGCAGATTGTTGCGCTGCTACCTGCGCACCATCGGCTGGCCGGACGGGACGGCATCCAGTTGCGGGAGCTGCGGGACGAGCCGTTCGTCACGCTGCCGGACGGCACGATTTTCCGGCAAATTGTGCTGCAGGCTTGCAGCGAAATCGGTTTTACGCCGCATATCGCCTTTGAGGGCGACGATATCGACGCTTTGAAGGGGCTGGTGTCGGCAGGGCTGGGCATTGCGCTCATGCCCGAGGTGACCTTGATCGACAACGTGCCGCACGCGACGGTGAAAATTCCGGTCGTCGACCCTGGCGTGACGCGGACGATTGGTGTGATTTGCCCGACGCAGCGCAAGCTGCTGCCGACGGAGCTGTTGTTTTATCGGTTTTTGGAGGAGTTTTTTGCGGGTGGCTAAATTTTCCTTGGGAAAAGGGAAAAGTAAAAATCAAGTCGAATATTCGTATTGAGACGAATGGATATTTTTCCAAAATACGTATAAGGACTTGGAATAATGGATGAACGCAGCCTACTAATTATTACCAAACAGGGCGATAAGACCAAAGAAGTGGCCGAATATCATATTAACGGCGATAAGGTCAACATTCGTTTCGAAGGACGGGCAAAAATTTATGCATACTCTGCAAAAACGGTCACTATCAAACAATCACCCAAGTCGGTAGCCGTTACCAATCAAACCGTCAGCTACAATGGTTCTCCGCTTTTAAATGTTAGAGAAATGCTCGATTTTGGCGAGAAAATTAAAGTGTTTTTCCAAAATCAGCAAACGCAAGTTTATGATTCAGCTACCATACGCTTGGAACAGCCGGGTGAAAAAGCAAATCATTTAACCTGCTTATTGAACTACTGGAAAGATATTTCCCAATATTGCAAATCCGATGATGAATCTGAAGCATACTTGCAGAAACAATTTGCCAAGCTGACAACGATCCATCAAGAAAGCGCTTTGATGGCGTATGTCGAACGTAAACCGATTCGGCAAACGGAATTGAACCACAAATCCGTCATTTACCCGTTTCGGTTTAACTTGAGCCAAAAGCGAGCGTTGGAGCAAGCGCTGCAAAGCCCCATTTCCGTCATCGAAGGGCCGCCAGGAACAGGGAAAACACAAACGATTCTTAATATCCTTGCGAACCTGACGATGATGCAAAATAAATCAGTAGCTGTAGTTTCCAGCAATAATGCAGCCGTTCAGAATGTGAAGGATAAATTGGAACGGGATGGATACGGTTTTATGGCCGCATCGCTTGGAAGAGCGGCAAAGCGCGAAGCTTTTTTTAAAAACTTACCCCAATATGACGTGTCTGAATGGGACAGTGAAACTTTGGAAGAAGAAGTGCTGGCCGCTATTCATCAATTGTCCTGCAGGCTAGAGCATCTATTGGCTGTGTCGAACCGGAAGGCTCAAGTCGATCAAGAGATTGCCGCGTATCATCGGGAACGAGACTATTTTCAATTGCATCATGGTCATCTGCATCTGGATGAAATGGCACGCTTGTTTTACCGGCGACAGAGCGCGGAAACGATTATTTCTTTTTTGGCAGATGAATACTTCGCTGATGTGCGCGCCTTCCGATTTCTTCATAAAGCCAAGCTTATATTCAAGTATGGTTTTATTGATTTTAAAAAGCTGAAGCGAAATCGCTTGGAGCTTATTTCCCGTATGCAAATCAAATATTACGATCTCAAGCTCGCCGAGTTGGAACAGCTACGTGATGATCTGGCGCGGGAGCTGGACGGAGCCGGTTTCGAAACATTGTTGAAGCGTCACGAAGAACTCTCAAGCCAACTGTTCAAGCAGAAACTTTTTCACAAATATAAGGGCAGGTCCTCTTTCCAGGGGAATGCAAGTAATTACATTCAGATGTTTGAAAAATTCCTTGAGCATTTCCCTATTTTACTAAGTACCACCCATGCATTGCGCTCTTGTATACCCCAAGATTTTCTTTTTGATTATGTCATTATTGATGAAGCTTCTCAGGTCGATTTGCTTAGTGGTGTGCTTGCGATGTCATGCTGCAAACACGTCATTATTGTCGGGGATACCAAGCAGCTGCCGCAAATTGTGGACATGAGCATTCAGCAGAAATTGAAGACCGATCAAGTTGATGGCGCTTACAGTTACTTTGCGCACAATCTGCTGAGCTCCATACTGGCTTTATATGGCGAAGATGTTCCGAAAGTGATGTTGAGAGAGCATTACCGATGCCGCTCGCAGATTATCGGTTTCTGCAACCAGCAGTTCTACAATCACGAATTAATTCCATTGGCAGAGGATGAAGAACATGAGGCATCCATCAGGCTTCACTATACCGCTGCCGGTAATCATATGAGAAAGGTAACGAGAGGAAAGGAACTAGGAAACTTTAATCAAAGAGAGATTGAAGTTGTGAAAGAAGAAATTTTGGCTGAGCTTGAAGCGCAGGGAATTTCGAAAACGGATGTCGGCTTTACTACGCCTTATCGGCTACAGGTTCAGGAAGCGAATGATTTGCTGAATGAAGAAATTGAAATAGATACGGTTCATAAATACCAAGGGCGGGAGAAGCAGGTGATGGTGCTTTCTACGGTTCTTGATCAGACGAGACAAGGGAAGATTGGCAAAAGATTTGTGGAAGATCCTTGCCTCGTTAATGTCGCGGTGTCCCGGGCGCAAAAACAATTTATTCTGGTTACCGATCATGCTTTGTTTCGGAATTCACGTCAAAGCATCGGACAATTGATCCGCTATATCGAATACAATACGATGCATGAGCATGTCACGCAGAGTAAGCTGATTTCTGTGTTTGATTTGTTATATTCGGAATTTTCAAGCAGGCTTAATGAGATGCATGTCCGATTGAAGCATACATCGAGATTCAAATCAGAAAGCATCATGTGGACGCTTCTCGATGATATTTTGCATGATGACAAATATAAAGGTCTAAGCTTTAACATGCAGGTGCATTTGAAGGATATATTCCGTAAAACGGAGCGATTGAATATGGACGAGACAAAATATATTCGCAACAGGGCTTCTTTTGATTTTGTCGTATATGATTCGCTTAACAAACAACCAGTTCTTGCTATTGAAGTTGACGGATTTGCGTCGCATCGAAATAATCCTGATCAGCAAAGACGGGATAAGTTAAAGAATGAAATTTGCCTAAAATACAGCTTTCCACTGCTTAGACTGAAGACAACGGGCTCAGATGAAGAAGTCCAAATTCGCGATATGCTGGATCGTATAGTGTAGGCTCGATTTTCCGTTTTGGGGACAATGGATAGAAGTCACATGTAAAATGATGACGTGCCTGCCTTGGGGCACGTCATAGTGCGCATGGCGATGGGAATGACATTTTCTCAATGAAAATGTGGCCAATGTACCTTGACGAATGATAAAGCGTATTTTTATAATTTATTTATATACATTTATAAATGTATTTAAAATATGCGAGCAATGTCTTAGATGAACCGAACATATTGCGGGTGGAGGATTTGCGTGGAAAAAAATAAATTTCAGCTCAAAAGAGAAGCCACCCATCGCCAGCTGCTGGAGGCCGGGCAGCGTTGTTTTGCCGATAAGGGCTTTGCCTCGACGACGATCGGCGATATTGTGGCGCGGACGGGGCATACGAACGGGGCGTTTTATGCGCATTTCAAGACGAAAGAGGAGCTGTTTCTGGAGGTGCTGGACTACCAATTGGACATTACCAAAGGTTGGTCCGACGTGCCCAGGGACTACAGTCCGGCTGATACAACGCTGGAAGCAGTCATTACGGCTACGGTGCAGCGGCTTGGCGAGCTGTTGATGGGCGTCGATAACTGGATCGTGGCGCTGGTCGATTTTTACCAGCAGACGAAGCATGATCCGGCGATGCGGGCGATTTTTCGGGAGAAGTACGGGCAGTGGATTGCCGGGATCGAGAATCTGGTGCGCAACCTGCAAACCGGAGGCTGGATTGCCGCTGATGCCGATGTCCGGCAGCTGGCGATGCAAGTGATTGCTTTTAACGAAGGGTATACGATTTTTTCGGCTTTGTTCGGCGGGACGGACCCGCAGGCGCTGATCGGCGGACTGGTCAAGCTGCTGCGATGACAAGCCGCATTATGGGGGAGATGAAGGGGATGGGATTCAATAAGTCGCGCACGTTCTGCTGGCTATCGGCGGCGCTGCTGACGGTACAACTGGTCGTGCCAGGTCTGCCGGCAGCGGCGGACGAGGTCTGGACGGAGGTGGACACGCCTGCGGAATTAAGCGCGATGCGCAATGATCTGGCGGGCCATTATCGGCTGACGCACGATATCGATTTGGCCGGATATGATGACGGCGACGGCGACGGCTGGCGGCCGGTCGGCAACAGCGTCAGTCCGTTTACCGGCAAGCTGGACGGGAACGGGTTTGTCATCCGTCATATGACGATTGACCGGATCAACGACAATTATGTCGGCTTGTTCGGCACCATCTCGGGAGCGGAGCTTGCCAATGTGCATCTGTCCGGTGCGGTGGTCAAAGGAAACAGCATCGTGGGCGGTATCGCGGGAATGGTGGAGCAGTCCTCGCTGACGCTGTCTTCGTTCGAGGGCCGTGTAACCGGCTCGGGAATGACAGGAGGACTGGTCGGCTATAACAGCCTTTCACGGATTGCTGACAGCTATGCGCAAGGCAGCGTGATCGTAGGCGCATCGCCGACGCACAGCTTCGGCGGCCTGATCGGCTATAGCGCCGGCAATACGGCTTTGCTGGGAGGGGTCGAACGGTCGTATGCCACAGCGGCGGTCGGCGCAGGGACGGATACCGGCGGCTTGATCGGGCGCAAGGACGGCTTTGCCCCCGTGACCTCATCGTATTGGGACATCAGCGCCAGCGGACAAGCCGGTTCGGCGGCCGGAACGGGCCATTTTTTGCAGGAAATGAAGCAAAAGGCGACGTATGCCGGCTGGGATTTTACGGGCAGCGAAACGGTCGACCCCGTGTGGGGGCTGATCGAGCTGGCGACGTATCCGCTGCACTACAACGAGTATCGAAAGGTGGCCCTTTCCGCGCTGACGGTCAAGGATGCCGACGATGCGGTCCAGCCGCTCGACCGCGCCTTTAGCAGCGATTACGGCGTCTATTCGGCGCGCGTGGTGAGCCGGACGGATCATGTCGTCGTAACGGGGGTGCCGCTGAGCCCTTCGTCCGACGTAGCAGTTGACGGAGGCGCGGCGACGAATACGCTGGCGCTGCTGCCGGGGGCCAACGATTTTGACATCCAGGTCAGCGATCCCGACGATCCGGCGAGGTTGAAGGCGGTATACAAGCTGACCATTTACAGAGATGCCGGGACGGCGATGTATCCGCACCGGCTGACAACGGCGGTTCAGCTGGCGCATATCGGTGATGCGGCGTGGGGCTACAGCCTTGATCAGACGTATGAGCTGGACGCGGATCTCGATTTGTCCGGCTATACGTCCGGCGCCGGCTGGTCGCCGATCGGCAGCGAAGCGGAGCCGTTCACGGGCGTGTTTAACGGCAACGATCATACGATTGCCCATCTGAAAATCGATCGCCCGAGCCAGGACGGGGCCGGCTTGTTCGGCTACACGTCGGGAGCCGCCGTGAGCGGACTGGCGCTGCCCGATGCCGATGTGCGCGGCCGGCAATACGCCGGCAGCCTGATCGGCCGGGCCGAGCAAACGGCGGTCAGCGCGGTATCGGCGCTGGGCAGCGTGGCCGCGGACAGCGACGCCGGCGGTCTGATCGGCGCGGCCGATGCGCTGACGACGGTCAGCGAATCGCTGGCCGCAGCGCAGGTAGCCGCAGCGGGCGGCGGCGCGGGCGGTCTGATCGGCTCGGGGGCAGCGCCCGGCGCGGTGACGCACGCGTTCTGGGACGCCGAGCGCAGCGGCCAGTCGACTTCGGCGGGCGGCGGATCGCCGCAGAGCACCGCGGACATGATGCGCGAAGCGACCTACACCGGCTACGGCGGCTCGGTCTGGGCGTTCGGCAGCGGTCACCGCTGGGGCCTGACCGAAGGCGCGGCGTACCCGATGCCGTGGGCCAGCTTCGTCGGCGCAAGCCCGGCCGGGCTGACCGTGACGGCGCCGGGCACGACGGCGACGCTGACGCCGACGGTGTTCGATCCGGCGCAGGGCGTCTATACGGCAGCGCTCGCAGCGCCGGTTGCGCAGGCCGAGGTGACGGTTACGCCGACGGCGGGGCAAGCTGTCGCCATTAACGGCACGCCCGGCGCCACAGCGCTGATCGGGCTGCATCTGGGCGACAATGCGGTCGGCGTCGAGGTGACCGGCGCCAATGGCGCAGCCACCGCCTACCGGCTGAACGTCGCCGTGCCTGCGCCCGTCCCTGCCGGCGTTCAGGCTCCGCCGAACGGCAAGTACGGCATCGGCGCGGAGCTGAGCTGGGTCGTCGCGTATGATTTTGCCGTCGAGGTCGACGCTGCTCATCCGCCGTCCTGGACGATTCAGTTGGACGGGGGCGCGACGGTGGAGGCCGTGTATCAGGGCAAATTCGCGGGCGAAGCAAACAAGCTGCTGTTCGGCTACACGGTTCGCGAAGGCGATACGGCCCTGAGCGGCGCGCAGCCGGCGGCGAGCCTCGTCGCAGCGGCATCGACGGCGGTTACGGCGCTTGGCGATCCCGTGCCGCTGACGCTGCCCGCGCCGCTGCCGGATACGAGCGGCGTGGTGGTCGACGGTGTCGCGCCGCTGCTCGCGCTGACGCCGTCCACGACCGCGCCGACTGCCGGCCCGGTGGCAATTGACGTTGCCGCCGACGGCACCGGGACGGGCATAGATCGGCTCAAATGGGCCAAGGGCGTGCGCGATGCCGCGTATTTTGCCGCAGGGGGTAGCGATGTGACAGGGATGAGCGTGACGGCTAACGACAACGGCAGTTATACCGTCTATGCGGCGGACGAAGCCGGCAATGAAACGGTGGAGACGATCAGCATTGCCAACATCGCGACAGATAAGCCGACGATTGCGCTGGATTTCACGCCTAAGGGCAAAACGCGCTGGGGCGTCGACGTGACGGTCGCTGCAGTGGCCAGCGGCGCGGGCAACAGCCTGCAAACGCTGCGCTGGGCGGCGGGCTCGCTGACGGAGGCCGATTTTGCTTCACCGGTTGTTGGAGCCGATGTGCCGCCGTCGGGGATGTTCCATGTTACGGCGAACGGCTCTTATACGGTGTATGCAGCCGATACGGCTGGCAACGAGCAGACGGCGGTCATTGACATCGCCAACATCGGCGAGACCGCCGGCGGCTCGGCTGGAGCGGGCGGCGCGCCGTCCGTTCCCGCAGCGGGAGCCGGGGCTGCGAAATCGTTCACGGTGCTGCCCGGCATCGACTACGCGCTGGAGCTGGACGGCTTGACCGTGCGGATTCCGGCCGGAGCGCTGGCGCAGACGGCCACGGTTACGCTGGCCGATATGACCGCTGCCGCGGAAAAGCTGCTGCCGGACGACCGCGTGCGGGTCAGCGGCGTGTATGAGGTGACGAAGGATGTGCCGGGCTTGTTTGCGATTCCGGTGCAGCTGGAGCTGGCGTTGTCGGACAGCGCAGCGGGCGCCGGCGGGCGTCCGGTGCTCGCCTACTATAACGAGCAGTCGAAGGCGTGGATCGAGATGGGCGGGACGACGACCGGCAGCGTGCTGACCGGGAAAACGGATCATTTTACGAAATTTGCCGTTTTCCTTACCGCAGCGGAAGCCGAGCCAGTGCCGACGCCGGACGTCAGCTTCAGCGATATTCGCGGGCATTGGGCGGAAGCCGCCATCCGCGACGGTGCGGGCCGCGGCTGGATCGACGGCTATCCGGACGGAGCTTTCCGGCCGGATGAGCCGGTAACGCGCGCGGAATTCGCGCTGATGCTGGAGCGTGCGCTGTCGGCAGACGGCGATGCCGCAGAAGCGGCGGATTTCCGCGACGGTCCGCTCATTCCGGGCTGGGCCCGGGCGGCAGTAGCCCGCGCGGTGCGAAGCGGCTGGATCGACGGCTATCCGGACGGCACGTTCCGGCCCGCCGCGTTCATCAGCCGGACGGAAGCGGCGGTGCTGATCGCCCGGGCGGGCGGGGCGGAAACGCCGGCGGCGGCGGCGCCGTTTGCCGACGACGCGGCGATTGCCGACTGGGCGAAGCCGTACATCGAAGCGGCGCGCGAAGCCAAGCTTGTCGAGGGGCAAGCCGGCGGCCGCTTCGAGCCGGATGCGTTAACGACAAGAGCGGAAGCGGTTGTGTGGTTATTGCGTGTATCCGCGTATGTGAACGGAGCAGAGTAAGAATCGGAAGCTCGCGGCCTTAAAGCCGCAGCCGGATTAAGCAGAGGACCTGACAGGCGCGAAGGCGCGCTGCGGGTCTTTTTGCATGTATACGTTCCATGCAGGCGAAGGGGCCTCGCAGGTTCGTTCAGGGTAACCGGCGGCAACCTGAACACAAGGGGCTTTCGCACCGGCTTTCGCGCCAGAAGCTCGCACCAGTCTTCGCCTCTCGCCTAAGCCCCTTGCATCAAGCGCTCGAACAGCGCGGCACCAGCGCGAACTCCGGCTTCAGCAGAGGTCCGGGCGTTGAGAGTTTTTTGTGAGACGACCGTGCTATAATGACGGTATTGAACGATGGGGGAAGTGAACGAGCTTTGCGAGCCGAGCAGCTCCGGCGGGTGGCCGGAATTTTTGTCCTGTTTGTGATGTCAATCGTGCTGTTGGGGACGGTCTATATGCAATCGCCGCTTCGCGATGATGCGCCAAAAGCCGTTCGCGGCGTACTCGATTTGTCCGGCTGGAGTCTGGAACGTCAGGGGATGGTCCTGCTGGACGGCGAATGGGAGTTTTATCCGGACAAGCTGCTGGGGCCTGACGATTTTCGCCGCGGTGGCACCGGGCCGGGCGATCGGCGTTATGTCGCGGTGCCGGGGACGTGGAAATCCGGCAGTCTGGACGCTTACGGCGTGAAGCGTAAGGGTGCGGGGACTTATCGGCTTGTTGTCCGGCTTTCCGGAAAGGAAGCCGATCTTGGCTTGCGTATGGTCAGTGTGCGCATGGCGCACAGTTTGTTCGTCGATGGCGTGTTGAAGGGGCAGAGCGGTGTTCCCGCGGTCGATCCGGGAGCTTTTAAGCCGGGCAATACGCCGTATACGACCTATTTTCATACACACGTGCCGCAAGTAGAGCTGATCGTACAGGTCGCTAATTACAATTTTGTCACCGGCGGTCTTGTGAATTCGATGGAATTCGGTTTGGCGCAGGACGTGTCCAAGCTGACCTATCTGCGGCTGGGCAGCGACATTGGCGTCATCATGCTGCTGAGCGTGTTCGGGGCGTACCAACTGGGTTTGTATGCGCTTGGCAGGAGAGACAGGGCATACGCTTACAGCGGACTGTTCATGCTGCTCCTGGATGTGAATTACTCGTTGTACCATGAAAAAGTGGCGCAACGACTGCTCCCGCACGCCCCGTTCGAGCTACTGTACAAGCTGCTCGATTTCGGTCAATTCGGCAGCGAGATCGTCTTCGTGCTGTTTCTGCATGCGATCGAGCCGAGGCTGATGTCCCGCCGTCTGCTGCACGGAGGGCTTGCTCCGTTTTACGGCTATTTGGCCGCTGTGCTGACGCTGCCTTACGCCTGGCACAGCGACGTCAAGTATGCGGTTACGCTATATCAATTTGCGTTCGTGCTGCTGCTGCTGGCAAGGATGACGTATCTATTCGTGACGAGCCGGAGGGAGAAGGCGGAGCGGACGGAGCTGGTGCTGCTGATCTGCGGCCTGATTTTTATGGCGGTGCATCTGGTCAATTCGGCGCTATATTCGGAAAATATCGTGTTTAGCAATTTTGGAACCAAGCTGGGCGTCATCGGATTTGTTATCATGATGGCTGTGGTGCTGGCCAAACGCTACTCCAATTCTTTTCAGCGCTCCGAGCAGCTTGCTGCGGAGCTGCTGCGGGCCAACCGTCTGAAGGACGAGCTGCTGCTTAATACGTCGCACGAGCTGAAAACGCCGCTTCACGGCATCATGAACATGGCGGCCCATCTGCTGCAGGAGGAGCCGGATGCGTTCAAGCCGGAGAACAAGCGCCACCTGTGGATGATTCAGGATACGGCGCAAAAGCTGTCCCTGCTCGTGCGCGATTTGATCGATCTGGCGCGTCTCAAGCATGACGATTTGCAGCTCGAACCGGTGCCTGTCGACTTGCGCACGGCTGCCGAGCTGGCGCTGGAGCTGCTGCGCTTTGAGCTGGGCGGCAAGCCGGTGCGGCTGGAGAACCACGTTGAGGCCGGGCTGTGGGCGCTGGCTGACGAGAATCGGCTGCGTCAGGTGCTATACAACGTGATTCATAACGCGATCAAGCATACCGGGAGCGGCTTCATTCGGGTGACAGCCGGCCAAGCCGCTGGGCTGGCTGTTATCTCCGTGGAGGACACGGGAAGCGGCATTGTTCAGGAGCGGCACGAGACGATCTTCAATTATTTGGAGCGCGGACACGAGCGGCCGGCCGGGCGCGACGATACGGGACTTGGCGTAGGCTTGTACATGAGCCGCGTGCTTGTCGAGCGCATGGGCGGCACGATCGCCGTTGCCTGGTCGGAGCCGGGGGCCGGAACGCGAATCACCTTTACGCTGCCGCTGACTGCTGGCGTTGCAACGGCTGGGGAAAGCGGCGGCCGGCAGGCGCTGCCGCAGCGGCCGTATGTCGACAGCGTGCCGCTGGACATCCAGCGCGGCCATGCTCAGACGATTCTCGTTGTCGATGACGAAGCCTCGAATATCCATGTGCTGCTGAATCTGTTAAGCCGCCAGCCTTACAATGTGATTACGGCATTTTCGACGAAAGAGGCGTTGTTCAAGCTGAAGCTGCAGCCTAAGATCGACCTGGTCATCACGGACGTGATGATGCCCGAGAGCTCGGGTTTCGAGCTGTGCCGTAAGCTGCGCGGGCAATATTCGATCGTCGATTTGCCGATTTTGCTCGCGACAGTCAAGGATGCTCCGGAGGATGTTGCGCTCGGTTATCAGGCGGGGGCGAACGATTACGTGACGAAGCCGTTCAGCGGCGAAACGCTGCTGGCCCGCATCCAGACGCTGCTGGCGATGAAGACGGCGTTCCGGCAGGCGGTCAGCAACGAGCTGGCATTTCACCAGGCGCAGATCAAGCCGCATTTTTTGTATAACGCTCTAAGCAGCGTCATCTCTTTTTGCTATACGGATGGCGAGCAAGCTGCTCGTCTGCTGACGATGCTCAGCCAATATTTGCGCTACATTCTTGAAACCGACAGGCTGACGCTGTTCGTACCGCTGCACCGGGAGCTGGAGCTGGTTCATGCCTATATCGAAATCGAGCATGCGCGCTTCGGCGATGCGTTTGCCTTTCGCTGCGAGGTTGACGAAGGGCTGGAGGATATGCCGATCCCGTCGCTGTGCATCCAGCCGTTTGTCGAAAACGCGCTGCGCCACGGGCTGTTCGAAAAGGAGGAGCAAGGTACGGTCACGCTGGGCATTTACAGACGGATGAAGCATATTCAGGTGATTGTGACGGATAACGGCGCGGGTATGGGGGAGGAGCGGCTGCGCGCAGCGCTGTCCGGCGAGCTGGTAGACGGCGGCATCGCGATTCCGAACATTCGCAGGCGGTTGGAAACGATTTCCGGAGCGTCGTTGTCGATGCAGTCCGAACCCGGTATCGGCACGGAGGTTACGCTGCTGCTGCCTATAGAGTCGGTTGAATGAGGAGGGGATGCGGATGTTCACAGCCATCATCGTAGAGGATGAAAAGCCGAATCTGGAGCTGATGAAGGTGATTATCGGACGGAGCGGCCACTATGAGATTGTCGGCGCCTTTGCGAGTCCGCTGGACGCTCTGGAAGCGTTGAAGGCGTCTGACGGCGGGCAGATGCCGGATGTCGCCTTTATCGACGTGGAGATGCCGCGGATGAACGGGCTGGAGCTGGCCCGTCGCATTCGCGAGCATTGTCCGCAGACAGAGGTTGTGTTTACGACGGCCTACAAGGAATACGCGGTCAGCGCATTTGAGGTGGCGGCGCTCGATTATTTGCTCAAGCCGGTGACGCCAGCCGGCGTCCAGCGCGTCACCTCCCGGCTCACGGCCAAGCGGCGCCCGGCGTCCAGCGAGCCGCCTGCCGCCAACGAACCGTTAATCCGCTGCTTCGGCGGTCTGGAGGTGCGCGGCGCTTCGGGCAGCCTGGTCCGGTTTCCGACCCGCAAGGCCGAGGAGCTGTTTGCATATTTGCTGTGTCATCCCAACCGCGATATCGGCAAGTGGCTGCTCGCCGATATGCTGTGGCCGGAAATGAGCGAGGAGCGGGTATCGCACAATTTGCATAACACGGTTTATTTGCTGAAAAAGCTGCTCAAGGAACACGCCATAGAGATGGATATTGGCAAAACGGGCGAGGGCTATGTGCTGGATACGGGCAAGCTGCTGTACGATGTGCTCGATTTTCAGCGTGGGGCTGACGCGCCGTTCGATGAAGCACGCGCCGAGCGAATATGCGCTCTTTACAGGGGGCCGCTGCTTGAGGGAAAACCTTACGTATGGAAGGCGGCAGAGGAGCAAATTTACAGCAGCAAGTATTCCGCGATCGTTCAGCGGCTGGCGCAGCGCGAGCTGGACGCCGGCCGGTCGGAACGGGCGGAGCTGTGGCTCAACGCTTGTATCGCGCTGGAGCCGCTGAACGAGGAGATAAACGAGCTGTTGTTCGAAGCGTACGCGCGCCGCGGCAGCAAGGAGAAGCTGGCGTCGTCGTACGCGCGCTTCGCGGCGGCTTATCGCGAGGAGCTGGCGCTGGAGCCGCCTGAGCGCATGCAGCGCAAGATTGAGGCGTATTTGGACGCGTTGTAGGGAAAAGGCCGCAGTACGGGGAGAATCAGCCCCCACACTGCGGCCTTTTTCTTCCGCTGCGCGCGCGATTGCCGCAGCGTGGCGCCGGGGGTGCAGAGGCACTCAGCCCCGATCGGCACCTTATGAGTTTTTTGTGAGACCCTGCTGCTACGCTGTCGATAGGCGCGAGATCGGACAGTTGCGGCCCGGACAGGCTGGTGCGGTTGGCCTGACGTCTGCAGATCCCGACGCCTGCACATCACAACAAGAAGGGACGAAACTTCGTGCTAAAAAAAGGAATTAATGGCATTTTATGCGGGGTGCTCGTTTTGTATGCGCTGGCCGTTGGCTTGATGCCGGCCTCTGCCGGCGCTGCGGCGCCGGTGTTTAAAAGCGTGGCGGCAGGCAGCAGCTATTCACTGGCGCTGACCACGACCGGCACGGTCTGGTCCGTAGGTTACAATGCGCAAGGCCAGCTCGGCAACGGCACCACGACCGACCTGACGATTGCCGCGCCAATCAGCGGGCTGAGCAGCGTGACCGCTGTAGCGTCAGGAGGCAGCTACAGCGCAGTGCTGAAATCGGACGGGACCGTGTGGACTTGGGGCGACAATTCCGACGGTCAGCTCGGGAACGGCAGCACGACGGCTTCTAGTGTTCCGGTTCAGGTTAGCGGCCTGAGCGGCGTCAAAGCGATCGCTGCCGGCGACACGCACATGCTGGCCTTGAAAACCGACGGCACGGTCTGGGCTTGGGGCTCCAACAATCGCGGCCAGCTCGGCACGGGCAATACGACCGACCGGACGACGGCGATCCAGGTCAGTGGCCTGACGAGTGTAAAGTCGATTACGGCCGGCTCCGAGTTCTCCGCGGCGGTAAAAACCGACGGCACGGTCTGGGTTTGGGGCTTCAATTATTACGGCCAGTTCGGCGATGGCACCACCACCTACAACCGCACTTCGCCGGGCCAGGTGCCGGGCTTGACGGGCGTCGACAAGCTGGCTCTCGGCGTCGGCTACCACATTGTGGCGCTGACAACCGACGGCGAGCTGTGGGCCTGGGGAAGCAATTACGCCGGGCAATTGGGCGACGGCACAGCGACAAATACGGATTGGAACCGGAAAAGCAAGGTGCCGGTTAGGGTGAAGGACCCTGCGGGGACGGGGTTTTTAAGCAATGTTACCGAAGTGGCGACGGGCTTTCTGTTCACTTTGGCCAAAACGTCGGACGGGCAGCTTTACGCTTGGGGCGACTGCCAGGCCGGCCAGCTCGGCATTGGCGTCAGCCACGGCAGCAGCTTTACAGCCCGCCCCGTTGCCGTGCAAAAAACGTCGATGGCCGTTTTATTTAACAATGCATCGACGATGGCAGCCGGTGGCAACCACTCGATTGCAGTCGATGCCGACGGCAAGGTATGGGCGTGGGGCAACAGCTCCAACAGCTTGTTGGGTGTAGCCAGCGGCGGCAACGGCGTTATCACGCGTCCGCTTCCGTTTATCGGCACACCTGCGGCAACGGCTGTGGCAGCAGCGGCAAGCTTGACTCCGACAGCCGGCAGCAGCAACGCGATCACGCTGACGGTGCTCGATAGCTTGGGTGGCACGGATACGAGCTTTACCGGCTCGAAGCAGGTGACGATATCCGGCGTCGCTGCAGCGCCGGACAGCAGCTACGGCAGCTTTGGCGGTGTGACCTTGACCGCGGCCAGTCAGACGGTTGCGGTCTCGTTCACAAGCGGCACGGCTTCTCCCGCGCTTAAACTGAACAAAGCTGCCGCGCAAACGATCGGCTTCAGCATTGCGGGCGTGACGACCCCGGCTGCGAACAGTTTGTCGATTACGCCGACAGCCGGAGCGGCAACCGCGCTGGCTGTGACGACGCAGCCAGTGCCCGGCGCACTAAGTAAGGACGCGTTCAGCACGCAGCCGGCCGTGACGCTCAAGGATGCCTACGGGAACGTAGCGGCCAGTGGTCCGTCGGCGACGGCGGTCGTGACGGCTACTGCCCGTTCCGGCACCGGACAGTGGACGATCGGCGGTACGACGACGGCGACGGCTGTGGCCGGCGTAGCCACTTTTACGAATCTGACCAGTACGATGGTGACGGCCGGCAACGGCAAAATCGGCTTTAGCGTTGGCGCGGTGACGATGGACAGCGCGGTATTTACGATTCCGTCGCCGCCGATCAAGACGCTGACGGCCGATACCACCGACAACAGCGTAGATCACGACATCGAGATAATGTTCGCGGCTGATCCGGATTTTGAAGCGGCGATAACCGGCGTCAGCTTTAACGGTGCGGCACTGGCTCCCGGTGCGGACTATACGGTCGGCAGCGGTGTCATTACGCTCAAGCCGTCCGGCGGCCATGCGGCGCTGACGTCGGCGGCGACGGCTAATGTCGTCGTCAAGGCGAGCGAATACGGCGACTCTGCGGTATCGCAAACGATCACTGCCGGCGTTGCAACCCGTCTCGCCGTCACGGTCCAGCCTGTGCCGGGTGCGGCGAGCGGCGATGCATTCGCCATCCAGCCCGTGGTTGCGCTGAAGGACCAATACGGCAATATCGCCAAGGACGGTCCTTCAGCGGCGGATGCCGTAACGGCCAGCGCCAAGGCAGGCACCGGCCAGTGGACGCTCGGCGGCGCCGCAACGGTCGCAGCCTCCTTGGGCACGGCGTCGTTCGGCGATTTGACGAGCACGCTGGCGGCTTATGGGACGGGCTTTATCACGTTCACAAGCGGCTCGCTATCGGCGGACAGCAGCGAATTTACGATTCCGCCGACGATTCCGGACGCGCCAGCCCTGCAAACCGCCACGCCGGGCGATACCCGCGTGGAGCTTAGCTGGCTGGGGGTGCAAGGAGCGGCAGGCTACAAAATTTTCAAAAGATCAACGTCCGGCAGCGATTATTCGCTCGTACATACGACCGGCGCCAACACCAGCCGCTACGTGGTGGAAGGGCTTGAGAACGGCACGACGTATTATTTTGTGATTCAGGCGACGAATACGGCGGGTGACAGCCCGAACTCGGCCGAGCTTGAGGCGCTGCCGCAGATGCCGCCACCGGGGACTCCGCAGCTTGCCGCGGACCAAGCCGGCAACGCCGAGGTGTGGATCAGTTGGCCAGCCGTGCCGGACGCTTTCGCCTACAAGGTATTCATGACGACGGATTCGGGCGCTTACGGGCTGCCGATTGCCACAGTGACCGATTCGGTTTATGAGGCGGTGTACAGCTACCATGCCACCGGATTGACGAACGGCACCGTTTATTATTTTGCCGTTCTGGCGAATAACCCGGGCGGCGACAGCGCCTTGTCCAACGAGGTCAGCGCTCTGCCGAGAACCGTGCCGGGGGCTCCGACCGCCGTTAAGGTATTCGCCGAGGACAAACGGGTAACGGTATCGTTCACGTCTCCGTCCGACAATGGCGGCGCTGAAATTACGCGGTATGTGGTTACGGCGAATCCGGGAGGCAAGACGGTACAGGGCAGCGGAACGCCGTTGGTGGTTACCGGGCTGCAAAATGGTGCGACCTATACATTTACCGTACAGGCGGTTAATGCGGTTGGCTTGAGCGAGCCGTCCGAGCCGTCTCCTGCTGCGGTGCCACACGCTCCGCAGCTCTCGCCGCCGAGTGTGGTGCCCCCGACGACTCCGTCGAACGGCTCCACGGACGTCGAAATTTTCGTGAACGGCAAATCCGAGCAGGCCGGATCGGCAACGACGAGCGTCGAAGCCGGCCGCAGGACGACAACCGTGATCGTGGACGAAGCGAAGCTGTACCGCAAGCTGGACAGCGAAGGTGAACGCCCGGTCATCACGATTCCCGTACCGGGAACGGGCGATACAGCCATCGGCGAACTGAACGGCCAGATGGTCAAAACGATGGAGGGCAAGCAGGCGACTGTCGAGTTTAAAACGGAAACGGCTACGTACCGCATCGCTGCCGGTCAGCTCGATATCGGAGCTTTGGCCGCCAAGCTGGGCAAGGATGTGCCGCTGCAGGACATCAAGCTGCAGATCGCCATTGCCAAGGCCGACGAGCAGCAGATGCACAAGGCTGAAAAAGCGGCGCGGGAGAACGGTTTTACGCTTGCATCCGCTCCGGTTGAATTCAAGATAACCTGGGCCTATGGCGGTCAGAGCGGCGAGCTTGCGGCTTTTCGTTCCTATGTGGAACGCACGGTTGCTTTGCCGGAGGGGGGCGACCCCAACCGGATTACGACCGGGATCGTCGTGGAGCCAGACGGCTCGGTACGCCATGTTCCAACAAAAGTGACGGTCGTGAACGGGACGTATACGGCGCAGATGAATTCCTTGACTAACAGCACGTATGCATTGGTCTGGAATCCGGTCTCCTACCACGATATGACTGCGCACTGGGCGAAGGCTGACGTTGAGGACATGGGCTCCAGAATGATTGTGAACGGCGTTGGCGGTAATCGCTTCGAGCCGGACCGTTCTGTCACGCGTGCGGAATTTGCAGCGATGCTTGCTCGCGGTCTTGGTCTTGCCCCGTCAGCGAGTCCAAGCGGCTCGTTCACGGACGTGCCCGCCTCTTCCTGGTACGCCGGCTATGTGGAAGCCGCTTATGCTGGCGGTCTGGTCGATGGTCTGGAGACCGGACGCTTCGCGCCCGAGGCAGCGATTACGCGCGAGCAAGCTGTGACCATGCTGGGCAGAGCGATGAAGCTGACCGGCATGTTGCAGACGCTGGGCGAAGGCGATATTCATGCGCTACTGGCGGGCTATGCGGACGGGGAACGCGTCAGCGGCTACGCGCAAGCTGCGATGGCGGTGGCGCTGAACATCGGACTGGTCAGCGGACGCAGTCAAACGTCGCTGGCTCCGGCAGCGGAAATCAGCCGCGCAGAGGTTGCCGTACTGATCAGCCAACTACTGCGGCAATCCGATTTGATTTAGCCTGAGCCTTTGTTATCCGGGACCGGCAGCCGTTATACGCTGCCGGTCTTTTTGACGTTCAAGGCAAGTCACGCAGCCTCAAGCGCAGCGTCGTGAACTGAAAGAGCGCGCTCTTGACATCACGCTGCAAATGATTTATCTTTAATTTAAGATATTTGACATCGAGATAACGAATCGGGGTGAAGGTCATGTCGACAGAGGAACAAGCGGCTTCTCTCAAGCTGCTGGTCGTATTGTCCAAGGCATACAAGACGATTTTTGATTTGTCGATCAAGAATATGAAGCAGCACGGGTTGTCACCGTCGGAGTTTATGATTCTGGAGGTGTTGTATAACAAGGGGCGTTATCCGCTGCAGCAAATCGGCGAGAAGATTTTGATTACGAGCGGCAGCGTGACCTACAACATCGACAAGCTGGCGAACAAGCAGCTGATTCGCAGAGTTCCTTGTGAAGCCGACCGGCGGATTATTTATGCCGAGCTGACCGATGAGGGGCGGAGGCTGTTTGATCGGGTATTTCCGCTGCATGCAGAGGTAATGACTGAAGTGCTTCAGGGCTTGTCCTTAGACGAGAAGCTGCAGGCGACGGAGCTGCTCAAACGGTTGGGCAAAGGAGCGGAGCGCTAGCGACGGGCTGGCGGGCATTTTTGCCGGACTAATACTTTGGATTTAAGATAATGAATGTCAAACGAAAAACAAATGAGAGCAGGTGGCACGGATGAGCGAATTGAATCAAGTGGTGACAGCGCGCCGGTCGGCGATGAAGTTTATTCCGGGGGTGGAAATTGCTCAAGAGGAGCTGGACGAGATGTTCGGCTTGGCGAAGTATGCGCCGTCGGCGTTTAATTTGCAGCATGCCCATTATGTGGTCGTCAAGGACGGGGCGCGCAAGCAGGCGGTGTATGAAGCGGCGTTCAAGCAGTACAAGGTGCAGTCGGCATCGGCGGCCATCGTCGTGCTGGGCGATCTGGAAGCCTACAAGAACGTGGGAGCGATTAACGAAGGTTTGCTGAATCTGGGCATGATGAGCAAGCAGGAGTATGACGCGACGGTGGCTTCGGTCATCGGCATTTACGAGGGACGCGGTCAGGCGTTCCAGCACGAGGAGGCGGTGCGCAACGCCAGCCTGTCGGCGATGCAGTTCATGCTGATTGCCAAGGACAAGGGCTGGGATACCTGCCCGATGATCGGCTTCGATCCCGAAGCGATGCGCAAGGCGCTGAGCATTCCCGACCGCTACGTGCCGGTGCTGCTGATTACAATCGGCAAAGAGGATGCTTCGCGGCCCAGACCGCGCGGCTACCGCAAGCCTGTCGGCGAATTCGTTACGTATGACGGATTTTGAGCACAATAGCAGCATAAGCACGTCCATAGAGAGCAGATCCGATCAGGATCCTAAAGGAGTGGAGCGAGATGACGATGCAAACCGCAGGCATTCACCACATTACGGCTTTTGCCGCCGATCCGCAGCGGAATGTTGATTTTTATGCCGGGGTGCTAGGGCTCAGGCTGGTGAAAAAAACGATTAATTACGACGCGCCCGAGGTGTATCATCTGTATTTCGGCGATCAGGCCGGCAGTCCGGGAACGATCATTACCTTTTTCCCGTGGCCGGAAGCGCGGCGGGGAGCGGCTGGCGGCGGCCAGGTCGGGTTGACGACGTTCGTCGTTCCCGAAGGGGCGCTTGGCTATTGGGAGGAGCGGCTGCAGCGCTTGGGGATCACGCCGATGAAAGCGGCGCGGTTCGGCGAGGCGTATCTGCAGTTCACCGATCACGAGGGCCTGCATCTGGAGCTGGTGGAACGCGCGGCCGGGCCGGGCAGTGAGTGGGCGGACGGCGGCGTGCCGCTGGCGTATGCAATCAAGGGCTTCGGCGGGGCGGTGCTGTACAGCACCGATGCTCCGGGCACGATGCAGACGCTGGAGCAGGTGCTCGGGCTGGAGCGCGTCGGCGAAGACGTCGGCTTTGTCCGCTTCCGCGCGCAAGCTGCGCTCGGCAATATCATCGATGTGCCGCAGACAAGCGTAAGCCGCGGGCGCGGCGGAGCGGGCACGGTGCATCACATCGCCTGGCGGGCGCAGGATGCGGACGAGCACCGCGAATGGCAGCGCCGGGTGGCGGCCAGCGGCTTTCAGCCGACGGCGTTGATCGACCGGCAATATTTTCACGCGTTGTATTTCCGCGAAAGCGGCGGCATTTTGTTCGAGATTGCGACCGACCCGCCGGGATTCGCCGTCGACGAGGCGCCGGGCGAGCTGGGCTCGCGGCTGATGCTGCCGCGGTGGCTGGAAGGCCGCCGCTCTGCGATTGAAGCTCAGCTGCAGCCGATTGAGGTCAAACCGCCAGTGGAGATGGAGGGGAGTCAGCCATGATTCATCTGTACGAGCCGGCTACACAAGCCGATTTGCCAACGCTGGTGCTGCTGCACGGCACTGGAGCGAACGAGCGCGATTTGCTGCCGCTGGCGGCGCATATCGCCCCGGGAGCGGGGCTGCTGGCGCTGCGCGGCAATGTGTCGGAGAACGGCATGCTGCGGTTTTTCCGGCGCATTGCGGAAGGCGTGTTCGACGAGGAGGACCTTGTCTTCCGGACGCGCGAGCTGTATGCATTTCTCGATGAGGCGGCTGACCGCTACGGACTGAACCGCAGACGGTTCGTTGCGCTTGGTTATTCGAACGGAGCGAACATCGCCGCAAGTTTGCTGCTGCATTACAGCGATGCGTTCCAGGGGGCGATGCTGCACCATCCGATGGTGCCGATTCGCGGCGTCGGGCCCGCGGACATCAGCGGCCTGCCTGTGTTTATTGGCGCGGGGCGCAATGATCCGATCTGCAAGCCGCAGGAGACGGAGGAGCTGACGGGCATGCTGCGGCAGGGCGGCGCGGAGGTCGAGGTGCACTGGGAATACGCCGGGCATCACTTGACGGCGAGCGAAGCGGATGCTGCGGCGGCGTGGTTCGGCAAGCAGTTTGCCTGAGGTGCAGCAATCGGCTCGGCGAGGGCTTGGCTAGCGCAGGAACAGGAGCCTGAACAGCCGGTCCGAAAGCAGAGAGGATCGCCGGAAACGGCTTCAAGGGGGAATCGTCCCGCTTGGAGCTGTTTTTTTGTGACAATAAGAGGTTGTAAAAATAATCATTGACGCCCGCTCCGCCCGGTGCTAGTATAGGTTATATCTTAATCCGAGTAAACGGATATGAATTGTATAAAATAAGTCCGCCGGACCACTGGAGACTTCCTTTCACACCTGCTGCCCATGCAGCCGGAGCGAATCAGGGGGTCTTTTTGTTATTCCGGTTGCCGGCTTCAACGAAGAGAGGAATGACGGGTATGAGCCGAGATCGTAATCGCAATCCAAGCAACTGGAGCAAAAACTGGCGTTACCGCTGGCAGCCTTGGGTGATTCCCCTGCTGGTGATCGCGTTCTGGCAGGTGTCGGGCTGGGCTGGATGGCTGTCGCAGCGCATTTTGCCGACGCCGTGGGAGGTTGTAAAGGCGCTTGTCGACGTGATTGGCGACGGGACGCTGCTGGCGTATGTGGCTATCAGCACGAAGCGGGCGTTTCTGGGCTTTGCGATCGGCGGAGGGGTCGCTTTTATCCTCGGGCTGCTGAACGGGCTGTTCCCGGTGGCGGAACGCTATCTCGATTCTTCGGTGCAGATGGTGCGAACGATTCCGCATTTGGCGATGATTCCGCTCGTGATCATGTGGTTTGGCATCGGCGAGCCGTCCAAGCTGTTTCTGGTTTCGCTGGGCGTGGCTTTTCCGATTTATCTGAACACCTTTCACGGTATCCGCTCGGTCGATCCGGGGCTGATCGAGATGGGGCGCGTGTACGGCTTGCGGCGCTTGTCGCTGTTCGTCAAGGTGATTTTGCCGGGAGCGCTGTCGCACATTTTGCTCGGCATTCGTTTTTCGCTTGGCATTATGTGGCTGAGCCTGATCGTGGCCGAGACGATTGCCGCCGATTCGGGGATCGGCTACATGGCGACGCACGCTAGAGAGTTTATGCAAATGGACGTCGTTGTGCTGTGCGTTATTTTGTACGCGCTGCTCGGCAAGTTGTCCGATCTGGCAGCCAAATGGTGCGAACGGCGCTGGCTGCAGTGGCATCACCATTTTGCACAATCATAAGCAATGAAGCGGAAACGGGAAGGCCGGGAACGAATTCTCGCGAATACAGGGAACAAGGAGGCGCACAACGATGAGCGCGAAAAACGGGGGCACCCAACTGCATATTCGCCATGTGAGTAAAATTTTTGGTCCGACGCAGGTGCTGTCGGGCATCGATCTGACAATCAGACCGGGCGAGTTCGTCGCGGTCGTCGGACGCAGCGGTTGCGGCAAGAGCACCTTGCTGCGGCTGATTGGCGGGCTCGATCGGGCCAGCGGCGGGACGATTCTCGCCGATGCGCAGACGATCAACGGCATTCACGCCGACACACGCGTGTTATTTCAGGATTCGCGGCTGCTGCCGTGGAAGAAGGTTGTCGATAATGTCCGGATCGGCGTCAGGTCCGGCGACAAGGCGCTGGCGCATGCGGCGCTGCAGCTTGTGGGGCTGGAGCAGAAGGCGGGCGAGTGGCCGGCCGTGCTCTCCGGGGGCCAGCGCCAGCGGGTGGCCCTCGCCCGGGCTCTGGCCGGTCATCCGCGATTGCTGCTGCTCGATGAGCCGCTCGGCGCGCTGGACGCGCTGACACGCATTGAAATGCAGCAGCTGATCGAGCGGCTGTGGCTGGAGCAGCAGTTCACTGTGCTGCTGGTGACGCACGATGTCAGCGAGGCTGTGGCGCTGGCCGACCGGGTGATCGTGATCGAGGACGGCAAGGTTGGCCTCGACGTGCGGATTTCATTGCCGCGTCCGCGCGAGCACGACAGCGGGTTTGCTCATTTCGAGAAGCTGATTCTCGACCGTCTGTTAGTGAAGCAGCCGTATGAATTTGCCGCAAGCCGGCGTGAAGACAGCTTTTCCATTTAATTTGCGATAGATTCGACATAAGGAGAGGAAGCGTGGACATGAGCCAATTTGATTTGAATGTGCAAGCCGATGTGCTGGTGATCGGGGGAGGGCCTTCCGGGGCCTGGGCGGCGCTGACGGCAGCGCGGGAAGGCGCGCGCGTCGTGCTCGTCGACAAGGGCTATTGCGGGACGAGCGGCGCGACGGCGCCGTCGGGCACGGGCCTGTGGTACGTGCATCCGACCGAGGAGGAGCGGGAGGCGGCGATGAAAAGCCGCGAGGCGCTGGGCGGTTATTTGGCCGAGCGCGGCTGGATGAAGCGGGTGCTGGATCGCACGTACAGCAATACGAATCAGCTGGCCGAATGGGGTTATCCGTTCCCTGTAGACGAGCAGGGCGAATCGCATCGCCGCAGCCTGCAGGGACCGGATTATATGAAGCTGATGCGCCGCAAGGTGCAGCAGGCCGGCGTGCGCATACTTGACCACAGCCCGGCGCTGGAGCTGCTGGCCGACGAGCACGGCGTAGCCGGCGCGACCGGGATCAACAATCAGACGAAGCTGACGTGGCGCGTCGAGGCGGCGGCTGTCGTCATCGCGACCGGCGGCTGTGCGTTTCTGAGCAAGGCGCTCGGCACGAACGTGCTGACCGGCGACGGCTACCTGCTGGCGGCCGAAGCGGGCGCGGAATTGTCGGGCATGGAGTTCTCGACGGCGTATTCGCTCGCGCCCGCGTTCTCGCCAGTGACGAAGTCGGCGTTCTACGTGTGGGCGACGTTCTATTATGAAGACGGCCGGGTGATTGAAGGCGCTGGCTCGCAGCGCGGACGCTCGGTGATCGCCCGCACGCTGCTGAGCCAGCCGGTCTATGCCCGGCTCGACAAGGCCGACGAGGCGGTTAAAACGGCGATGCGCCAGGCGCAGCCGAACTTCTTCCTGTCATTCGACCGGCTGGGCATTGATCCGTTTACGCAGAAGTTTCCGGTAACGCTGCGCTTCGAGGGTACGGTACGCGGCACCGGCGGCATCCACATCGTCGACGAAACGTGCGCGACGAAGGTGCCGGGCTTGTACGCGGCGGGCGATGCCGCGACCCGCGAGCTGATCTGCGGCGGCTTCACCGGCGGCGGCAGCCATAATGCGGCTTGGGCGATGTCGTCCGGCTACTGGTCGGGCGAGGGGGCCGCGCGATATGCGCTGAAGCTGGGCCGCCATGCGGCTGACCGCGGGGCACGCGGGCTGGCGGAAGCGAGCGGCGTGCCCAAGCTGGCCAGCGAGCGCCCAGGCGCGGTCGAGGCGAGTGACATCGTCAAGGCGGTGCAGGCCGAGGTATTCCCGTACGACCGGAACTGGTTCCGGACGGGTGACGGGATGAAGGGCTCGCTGGGCCGGCTGGACGACGTATGGCGCGAGCTGACGCGCAGCGGCGTTTATGCCGCCGACAGCAACGCGGTCCGCGTGCGCGAAGCGGCGGCGATGACGGCGACGGCGCGCTGGATGTTCGCAAGCGGCCTGGAGCGCCGGGAGACGCGCGGGATGCACCGCCGGGAGGATTTCCCCGGCCAGGATCAGGCGCAGCGTCACCGGATTGTGAGCGGCGGGCTGGAGCAGGTCTGGGCGAAGCCGCTGGGGGACGCGGGGGCGCATGACGAAACGAAACCGACAACAAGGGAGGCTGCTGTATCATGATCGAACTGCTGAGTAAGGACCGCTGCGTGAGCTGCAATCAATGCGTGTCGGTATGCCCGACCAATGTGTTTGAGGCGGTGTCCGGAGACATTCCGGTCATCGCCCGCCAATCCGACTGCCAGAGCTGCTTCATGTGCGAGCTGTACTGCCCGACTGACGCGCTGTTCGTCACTCCGCTGGCCGAAGAAACGTCCGCTGTGGCGGAGGAGCGGCTGATCGATCAGGGACTGCTGGGCAGCTACCGCAAAAATCTGGGCTGGGGCAAAGGAAGGAAGTCGACGGCTTCGGCGGACGGCTCGTATTTGATTTTTCAACGCATGTACGCTACCCACTAACCGGCAAGGCCGGGGTGGGCATGCACGACAACACTGACACCGGGGGTCAACCATATGACAAAAAGGAAACAAGGCATTCGCGGCGCTGCTTTGGCGCTGATTCTAATTCTGCTTACCGTCTGGACGGCGGCGTGCGGCGCCAAGGAGGCTGCTACGCAGACAAGTCCGGCTTCAGCCGTGCCTGCCGGATCGGCGGCGGCCGGCGGCGAAGGTCGCGTACAACAACTGCCCGAAACGTTGCGCATCGGTTTCATTTCCGCCAACAACAAGTCCGTCATAACCGGGCCGGAGGGCTGGGCGCAGACGAAGGGTTATCTGGAAGGCGAGCTGCACAAATACGGCGTCAAGGAGTTCAAGTATTTTACCTTTCCGAACGGGCCGAATCTGAACGAGGCGCTGTCGGCAGGTACGCTCGATGTGGGGATTTACGGCGATACGCCGGCGATCAACGGTCGTTCGGCGGGCTTGAAAACACGACTGATCAACCAGTCGCAAATCAATATGAACGCATGGCTGACCGCCAAGGCGGACGGCCCGAAAACTGTCGCCGACCTGAAAGGCCAGAAGGTGGCTACGTCGCAGGGCTCTTACATGAGCCGTTATTTGCTCGGTCTGCTCAAGGAGCAGGGGCTGGAGAAAGAGGTCAAGGTGCTGCATCTGCTGCCGGCCGACGCGGAAGCGGCGCTGGCCCGGGGCGATATCGCGGCTTTTGCTTACCCGACGGGCTTTGGTCCGCTGCTGCAAAAGAAGGGCTACGTCGCCATCGACGAAGCGGCGTTGCATCCGGCGCTGCAGGGCTCCAGCGTTACGGTTGTCACCGAGGATTATGTGCAGCGCAATCCGCAGTTCCCCAAGCTGTGGAATGACATTCGCGCTCGGGCCGTGAGTGAAATTCGCGCCGACAGTGAAGCGTATTTTCAATTTTATGCCGATGCGTCCGGCTATCCGCTGGATGTGGTCAAGGCGTCGTTCAAAATCGAGCAGTGGCCGCAGGAGGCGTTTCCAGCAGACGGCTTGAAGCTGCTGCAGGGGGCGAAGCAATTTTTGATCGACCAGGGGCTGGCGAAAAAAGATTTTGTGATCGATGACTGGATTGCCAGGTAGTGCGGTTGCGGTCCGCGGTCGAAGGGAAGTGAGAGTGTGGTTTGCAGCATTGCAAGCGTTGCAGGGTTGCAGCTTTGCAGTCTTGAGGCGTTGCGGCGTTGACCGTTGCCGGTTGCTCACCGGCGTGATTGCTTCTTTCCATGTGCCATCGACAGCTTGACTGTGACGGCTCCAAATGCCTGCGGGTCCAATGGACTTGCGGGTGTTTTTGGCGTTGCTTGGATAGGTGTAAAATGGAAAAGCCGTTCGCAGTTCCGAACGGCTTGTTTCCGCTCCGCGGCATAGGGTTGGGGGATGTGCTTTCTGGAAGCCGCTCACCGCTGCATAAGCTGCCGGGCGGGTTGGCGTAAGCGCTAGCGCTTGCGGACTTGCTCCAGCGACCATTTTCGAGTGATCTCGGCTTCGTCCAGCTCCAGCCCGATCAGCACCAGATAAGGCTCGCCCGTATATGGGGCCGGTTCCCACGTAAACCGCTTGCCTGCAAATTGCATCAGGGCCAATCGCGGCTCGCCGGGCAGCGGGATATAGCCCTTGGCCCGCAGCAGGTTGGGGCTGCAGGTTCTGACGAACTTCTCCAACTGCGCTTTGGAGACGGCTTCGTTGATCGGTAGGCTGACGGTGCCGAGGCGGGAAAACGAGCGGGTCGGCGCCGGGACGTCTCCATCCGCTGCCGGACGGGGGCGCGTTGGAGCAGCACTGCGCACGCTCGTCTGCGCCACAAAGCCGGGCTTGCCGGCTACCGATTGACGTACGCCCGGAGCCGACGGCGTCAGGACGGCGAATAACGCATCCAGATCGATTCGGCTGTGCGTGGTGCAGGTGATCGGCGCTTGCGGATTGCGGGCGCGGATCGCTTTTTCGATTTTGGCGAGCTGCTGCTGTGACACGAGATCGATTTTGTTGACGATTAGCGAATCGGCCACCTCGATTTGTCGGCGGAGTGTGTGAACCAGGCTGCGGTCGGAGGCGAAAATGCTGTTGTACTCCAACACGTGCTCGGCGTCCAATACGGTGACGATGCGGCGCAGGACGACGCGCCGCAGCATGCGCGGCTCCGTCAGTGCGTCGGCGATTTCCTCGGGGTTGGCCACGCCTGTAAGTTCAATGAACAGGACGTCGGGCTCTGTATCAAGCAGCGTCTCGACAGAGGCGGCGATTTCGCTTTTGCGGTCGCAGCAGATGCAGCCGTCGAGCAGCTTGGCCAGTGGCAGGGCGCTGGCGTCTCCACTGAGCAGATGACCGTCGACGTCAAGACGGCCGAGCTCGTTCATAAGTACCGCGGGCCGCAACCCGCGTTCTCTGGCGGACTGGACGAGCTGCAGCAGCAGCGTGGTTTTGCCGCTGCCGAGAAAACCGCTGACAATCAGGGCGGGAATTCGCTTCATGATTCATTCTCCTTTATGTGATTAATAGTAATAATTACTTCTTGGGAATAGCTTATCACAACGGAGCGGTGAGATGCGAATTGTGCGACAATGAGGCGGCAGGCTGAGAGCAATCAGCAGCAAGAGCAAGTCCTGGCGACTGAAGCTGCTTGTATATAAAAGAAGAGGATTAAATGTAATGATTACTTTTTAAAAATCGTAATAATTACTATATTATAAAACATGTTATTGCGTTTTCTACAGGAGGAATGAGCGATGCGCATCGCATTCTCCAGTGGCGAAAGCTTGCCGGAACGCCAGCAGGCGGCGCATGACGAGGACACGCGGGCCCGTCGATCCGCTTTGATCCGAACGGCTACTGGATTGCGGCGCTGCCGGAAAGCGAGCGGGCTGAGCAGCTTTTGGACAATCCCGAGCTGATCGCCAAATGGGACGCGCGGTTCGGCGACCGCATCAACCAGATTGTGCTGATCGGCATCGATCTGGAGCCGCAGGCGATTACTGCACAGTTGGATGCCTGCCTGCTCACCGACGAGGAGCTGGAACGGGAGCACGAGTGGAGCGGCTACGCCGATGCGCTGCCGAACGCCGAGCCGCAGCAGGTGGAGCTGCGTATGTAGATGAGTGGCGCTGCTAGGCCGCGTCGCGATGCGGATGGCATGGATAGAGACAAGCAGACAAAATGAAGCTGAGATGGGCAGAAGCCTGCGGAAACGCAAGATTTGGCCCGAAAAGGAGGGAGCGCCATGCGCGTGATTGTCACATTGGCCTGCACGGAATGTGGAGACCGTAACTATACGACGACGAAAAACAAACGCAACACGCCCGGACGTCTGGAGCTGCGCAAGTTTTGCCCGCGGCTGAACACATATACGCTGCACCGGGAAACGAGATAACCATCGGCAGCAAGCGGAAACGACAAAGCCTTCAAGAACCGCAATGGCGGCAAGCTTGAAGGCTTTTGGCTGTCGGTAAGGCGTCGCTTTTCGCGTCGTCGCGCAGGACGCTTGGGGGCTACATGCACGCCGTACGGCGGCTCACGGTGCCTCGACTTCGGGTTACTTGGCCAATTCGGGCAGCGGATCGAAGTTCGGATAGACGTAAGGCGTTTTGGGCGCGGTTATTTTTTCGATTTTGTCAGCTTTGATTTTGAAAATATCGTTGCCGTCATAGCTGCCTTTGGCGATTTTGCCGGTCACTTTGATCCACGTATCCTTGGCGAAGGCGCTTGCGCCCGGAAACTCGGTCAGCACGCCGTATGGCGAAGCGTCGGCCGAGCAGCAGGAGACAGCGAACCGTCCGACAATCAATTGGTCGGCCTTCAGACCCTCCTCGCGATACACGAACCCGCTCAGCTCGATCGTCTTGCCGTAAAAATTTTCCTGGAACAAGCTCACAGTAGAGAGGATTTCCATAAAAATTTCCGGCTTGACGCTAATCAGCGGCTTGCGGTAAAGGATCATGCCCATCTTGGCAAAATCCTCTGAATATTCGTCCGGCGACTTGAACATTTGCTGGAGCTGCGCATCGGTAACAGCGCCGCCCGCTGCGTTGGCCGCTCCTGCAGCGGCGTTGCCGGCTTGGGGAGCGCCGGTCGCTGCTCCGGCCGCGCCGCTGCTGCTGCCCGCTTGAGGGCCGCCGGCTGCCGCCCCGTTGCTGCTGCCGGTTTGAGAGCTGCTTGCTGCGCCCGCCGCTCCGCTTGTGCCGCCTGCGGCTGCGCCACTCTGCGCCGCCGAGCCGGCGTTTGCGCTGCCTGCGTCCCCGGCGGCCTTGCCGCTTGCGCCATTCGCCGCTCCGGCTGCTGCGCCGTTGGCGGGCGCGCTGCTGCTCACGCCTTGGCCGCCTGCCGCTGCCGGGGCCGGGCTTGCTGCGGCCAACTGGCGGGAAATGCTTTTAGCCGCGGTTTGCGGCGCGAGATTCATGCCTTTTTTATCGGCCAACGAACTGCTCATCACCGTGTTGGGCAGCAAAAAGCCGAGCAGCAGCGGCAGCGCAAACAATCCGTAAGCCACGCCCGAGGCGATGGGCGATTTGGCCCGCGGCTGCTCGCATCCGCAGTCAACCGGCTTGCCCCACAGCGCATGGATCCCGGCGTAGACCTGATACACGGCAATGACGTACAAAACGACGCTTGAATACTTCACATATATTTGCATCCGTGGCGCGATGTAATAAACCAAACTGTCGGTGCGAGTCAAATAAACGATAAACATGGCAAAACCGAACAAAATCGCGGCACGAATAAACGGGTGCCAAGCAAAGGTTCGCGGTTTCATGGCAGCCTCCTTTTTAGCGAATCAACTGGAAATGCTCCAGCAGCAAGGCGCCGGCCGGCACGCTGACGGCAATCAGCAGCGCGAGCAGCAGCACAAAGCGGGTTTTGAACACGGACAACAGCATTAGCGTGCTCTTCATATCCAGCATCGGACCAAAGACGAGAAACGTCAGCAGCGAGCCCTTGGTGAACAGGCCGGTGAACGACGAAGCGACGAAAGCGTCCGATGTTGAGCACAGCGACAGCACATAGGCAAAGCCCATCATGAACAGGTGCGACAGCAAGCCGCTTTGCCCGACAGCGACCAGGCTTTCCCGCGCGACGAACGTCTGCATCAGCGCCGCCAGCAGCGCGCCGGCAATCAAATATTTGCCCATTTCAAAAAATTCCTCGGCCGCATGCGTGAACATCGCTGCCAGCTTCCCGCCGCTGTGCGAATGCGCCTCGGCGCCTTCTCCCGTCAAGCCGGCGGCCGAATGCCGCAGCGGATTGCGCCGCACGGTCCGGTACACGAGCAAGCCGACGACGGCGGCAACGGCAAAGGCCAGTCCCATACGCGCATAAGCAATGGCCGGGTCGGAGCGGAACGCCATATAGGTGGCAGCATACACGACAGGATTGATGATCGGGCCGGTCAATATAAACACAACGGCCGCGTAGACGGGCATCCCTTTTTGAATCAGCCGCCGTACCACGGGAATCATGCCGCATTCGCAGACAGGAAAAATAATGCCGATGACGCAAGCCACGACAATGCCGAGCAGCGGATTACGGGGAATGAGCCGGCGAATCCAGGCTTCGGGCACGAAGACCTGCAGCAAAGCGGACAACACGACGCCGAGCAAAATAAACGGCAACGCCTCCAGCACAATGCTGATGAACATCGTTTTAAACGATTGCAGGCTGCCGCTGCTGCCGATTGAGCCGAGGGGCGTCCGTTTTTGCACAATCGCGTACAACAGACCAAGCACGGCCACCAGCAGCGTCAGGTTGCGGCTCCAGCGAAATATCGGTAACGTCATCTGTTCCGCTCCTTAATAATAATTTTTACTAATTATTATAGCGTATGCAGGAGCCCGCGTATATAGGACAACTTATGCGCTTCATTTACTTTGAAACAAACGTATACATCAGCCGGTTGTAGTACGTATCACCGATTTTGATAAACGTTGCATTATAGGAAACAATCAGCCCGGATCCGATCTCCGTTTCCTCCAAATAAATCAATACCGGAACGGACGCCTCCAGGTGGTGCTGAAAGTGGGCATCGCGATATAAAAATGGTTTATTGGTATACAAATTTCCGTGCACCTCCCAAGAAAATTTTCTTTAAAGATATTACCATATAAATTAAATTTTACCATTCATAATTTTGTTTTGCTTTTATTCGACAATTTCGGAAGAGGCAGCTACTCTTATCACAAAATAAAGGGGTCTACTAGTTCCGTAGAACTATTGAATGCTTTCAACTGCAAACAGATTCCCAGTAAGGAATCATAATGAGTGGAATAGAAAGAGCGAGTAATTCTAAGAATCTGTGTGAAAAGGTCCTGAAAAGCGTTCATTCAACAAGATTAACGAAAATTTTGAGAGAATCTACAAAAATAGACTCTTTCCAATTTATTTTGCGGCTATTATAATGAATTCATCTCATCTTTTGTCAATAGACCAAACGGATGGGGAATCCCTCCGAATTTTGCGGCTAAAGTCATACACGAAGGAGAGAATGATTTGGAGCGCAAAGCTGATCTAAGACAGGGGACGATTCTTGGACAGAGATACTCTGTCATATCCATTTTGGGACAAGGCGGTATGGGAAGCGTCTATTTGGTCGAAGATCTCAAACTGCGGGGAAAGCTGTGGGCCGCCAAGCAAACGTACCACCAGGCGGGCGACTATCAGCAGTTTATCGATGAAGCGGAGATGCTCATCAAGCTTGATCACCCGAACATTCCCGGGATTGCCGACTATTTTCCGCCCGATGAAGACGGCGCAAGCTACCTGATTATGGAATACATTAAAGGACGAACGTTGGCTGAGCTTTTTGTTAGCGCTGGACGCCAGGTGCCGGATGAAGACGTCGTTCATTATGCAAGGCAAATTTGTGATTTATTTGAGTATCTGCATGCGTTTGAGCCAGACCCGATCATCTATCGCGACTTAAAGCCGTCCAACATCATGATTGATGAACAGCGTAATGTGAAGCTGATTGATTTTGGCATTGCGAGGACGTTTACGTTCGGACAAGAAGCCGATACCGTGCAGATCGGGACGGTAGGTTTCGCCGCTCCCGAGCAGTACGAGAATAAACAAACCGACCATCGCACCGATTTATACACGCTTGGCGCCGTTATGTACTTTCTGCTCAGCGGCGGAAGCTACTGGTATACGTCTAGGGTTCCTGTCAGTCATATTCGACAGGATCTGCCGGATGAGCTTGTGTATGTGATCCACAAGCTGCTGGCGGACGATCCGGAAGATCGCTTCCAGCGGGCGGCTGATGTAAAGCTACTGTTAACGCAAAAGGAAGAGAAACCACCTCCCGCCGAAGCGAGTGCACAAACAACGGCCAGACTGATGCAGCGGAAACTGGTAGTAGTTGGAGGTTTGTATGAAGGGGTCGGGACTACCTTCGTTACACTGGCGCTTTCCGGCTTGCTGCAGCGGTATCATGTTCCGCATGTGGTTGTAGAATATCCGCGGAATCAGCCCGAATATTACTATCTGCTGCGTGGAGATGTGAGCATGCCCGAGCAATATAGGTTTCCGGCTGACGATATTATGAATCAGGAGCGCCGGAGTGGTCCTGTCTGGCAAGATGGCGTCGTGCAGTGGGCTCCAATAAACCCGAACAAGCTTTACGAAGACTGGAACAGCGAGCATATGTACCAACTGCTTTTTGCTCTCAAGCAGCCGATAGTTTTGATTGATGCCGGTTGTTCTTGGGAAGATCCGACGATTCGCAAGCTTTGTGACAGCGTTGACGATATTGTACTCGTAGCGGATAGCCTGCCGTCAAAATTCAATCGTCCACTTTCGCAAGAACGCTTCAAGCGTCTGATCGATTTGAAGCGGACAGGCAAATCGATCAGCATTGTCGGCAATAAGGATATCAAGCGGCATGGGCGCGGCGAGTGGATTCGTTCCCTGCCGTTCGAGCCGGTTGCTTGCGTGCCTTATATTCCTTATGAAGAAATAATCGGTATTGTGTGGAAGGGCAAGCAACCTCATGAAGAAGAAGACGTTATGGCCCGAATAGCTCCTGAATTGCTACAACTGGCCCTGCTGATTGTACCGGATTTATTGCAGAGCCCTCGGCGCAAAAAAAGCTTCTGGCGAAATTTTTTTCAACGATAGGGGAGAACGAGAATGGCTGACAAAAAGCAGCATCTTCGAATTGCGCTGATCATACTGGTTATGGCTGTCGTATTGATTGCAGGAGGCTTTACGAAATTGTAGAATACAGGGGTTTTTCATGGAAAAATTAACGGTCATTGTCGCGGATTCAAGCCGCGAATATGTAGAAATGCTGCTGCGTTTCGTCAGAAATTCCGAGTTTGCAGGCTCCTTGTCCGTCAAGGCGTTTTCCGAAAAAACAGCGTTTTACGCTTATTTAGGCGCACACCCGGCACCGCATATCGTTCTGATGGAGCCTGTCTTCTTGTCAGAAGACGCACCGCCGATCGCTGCCGGCCTCGTCATTTTGCTTTTGCCCAGCCACTATGCCAAAGAGGAAGAGCAGCTACCGTCGCTGTTCAAATATCAGCCGTTGAATCAGTTGCTCGGCGCGATGAAAACGATGTATCTGGAGAAGCATTCGGTCGTCGTCGAGCGAATGAAAAGCAGCGGAAGCGCCAAATTCATTGCCTGTTATTCCATCGTCGGCAGCTGCGGCAAAACAACGGCGGCTATTAATCTGGGTCGTCAGCTCTCCCTGCAAGGGAACAAAGTGCTGTACGTGAATCTGGAGACGGTCAGCTCTTCTCCGGTCTGGTTCGGAACAATGGAGAATCAGGAAATGTCGGAAATCCTGTATTATGTGCAAACCAACCCGAAACAGGCTGCAGCCCGTATCGGACAATACGTGAAGAAAGACGCTTCAACCGGACTTGAGTATCTGGAGCCACTGACCCATTTGCAGGACATTCACGATATGCGCAAACCGGAGGTGACGGAGCTACTGGATACGATCAGCCAATCGTTCGCTTTTGATTACGTCATCGTTGACGTCGATGCCGGTTTTCAGGAGCGCACGCTGGCCATATTGGCATACTGTCATGCTGTTTTGCTTTTGCTGCTTGACGACGTGCAGTGCGTCTACAAAAGTCTCGTCGGCCTCGCGGAGCTGCAGCGGTTCGATGAGCAAGGCCATGCTGATTTGCAGGCCAAAATGTTCGTTGTTGTCAATAAATATACAGGTACATTTGCTAATGTCGAACAAGCCGACGCGCTGAATGTTCAAGGATTTTTACCGTATATTCCTTTATGGAAAAACGTCTCCCAAGGACAGCAGCTCGCCTCGTCCCCTGAGTTCAATCAACAGCTCGCATCCTTGGCATCACAATTATTCGGACGGGAGCTGAGGTGAAGCCGATGATATCGAATGATGCGATTTTGGAGCTCCGCGAAACGGTCAGACATCGGCTGGACTTGTCGAGCTCAACGTCCGACGAACAGCTGCTGCAGGTCATAGAAGAAGCGGTCTTTCAGTTTTCCCAATCGCAGTATTTGACAGCGCGCGAGAAACAGACGGCAGTCAGCCGGATTTTCAACTCGTTCCGCGGTTTGGACGTGCTCCAGCCTTTGATTGACGATAAGTCGATTACAGAAATTATGATTAACAGCTATGAAGAAATTTTTATCGAGCGCGACGGGCATGTCAGCCGGCATGACGCCAGGTTCGAAAGCCCTGAGAAACTCGAAGATATCATTCAATTGATTGTCGGCAAGGTCAATCGGGTCGTCAATGAAGCTTCGCCCATTGTTGACGCCAGATTGAAGGACGGCTCGCGGGTAAATGTAGTGCTGCCGCCCATAGCGCTCAAAGGTCCGACCATGACGATCCGCAAATTCCCCGACAAGCCGATGACAATAGAGGATCTCGTTCGTCTAGGGGCATTAAGCGCGGAGGCGGCAGCTTTTTTGAAGAAGCTGGTGGCGGCCAAATACAACATTTTCATCGGCGGCGGCACAGGCTCGGGGAAAACGACGTTTTTGAATGCATTGTCCAATTACATCCCAGCTGACGAGCGGATTATTACCATTGAGGATTCCGCCGAATTGCAAATTCGCAGCGTACCGAATCTGGTCAGTCTTGAGGTGCGTAACGCCAACACGGAGGGACGCGGAGAAATCACGATGCGGGATTTGATCAAATCGTCGCTGCGGATGAGACCCAACCGGATCGTGGTGGGCGAAGTGCGGGGCGCTGAAGCATTGGAAATGCTGCAGGCGATGAATACCGGGCACGACGGTTCCTTGTCCACGGGGCATGCGAATAGCACGGTCGATATGCTCAGTCGTCTGGAGACGATGGTACTCAGTGGCGTACAACTGCCGGTCGAGGTGATTCGCAAGCAGATCGGCTCGGCGATCGATATTATGGTCCATTTGTCCCGGCTGCGCGACAAAACGCGCAAAGTGGTGGAAATCAGCGAGCTGACGGGCATTGTGAACGGCGAAATTCAATTAAGCCCGCTTTATGTCTTT
The DNA here is from genome assembly GCF_004514475.2 of Paenibacillus athensensis. GTDB lineage: Bacteria > Bacillota > Bacilli > Paenibacillales > NBRC-103111 > Paenibacillus_AL > Paenibacillus_AL athensensis. The sequence goes on from NZ_MYFO02000008.1 coordinate 238,045, forward strand.
GAAGATGAGGGAGAGACTGCGGACGGCAAGGTGCAAGGCGCGTTGCGTCCTACCGGCACTCCGTTGCACCATACGTTCAAGCTGAAAATGGCGGGGCTTTCGTAAGCGCTTATGAGATGAGGAGGTGAATCATGACCATTATTCTTATCGCCTTGGCGGCGGGAGTTGTCATCTGGCTGCTATTCAGACTATCCGACAGAAAGCGACAGCATGTCGGTGATCCGGGAGAGGTGGACCAGGCAAAGCCGCAAAGGCGTCCTGCCGTCGTGCAAGAAACTAACGGAGAGGCATTGACGGATTACAGCGTATATACCCTGTCGGCCAGAGAAAGAATCGAAGCGCTGATTGTCGGTTGCCTGTTGTATTTTGCGCTGGGGTATTTATTTTACAATAATTTGATTCTGGCATGCGTTGCTGCCAGCCTCGGCTTGCTGAATCCGCGGGCCCGTCGAAGGAAGCTGCTGGAGAAGCGGAAAAATGAGCTTAACGACCAATTCAAGCAGGCTTTGTATTCGTTGTCCTCTTCCCTTGGTGCAGGCCGGTCGGTCGAAAATGCGTTTCAGGAAACGATCAAGGACTTGCAGCTGTTGTATCCCGACCCGAGAACCTACATCCTTCGCGAATTTGGAGTTATTGTCCATCGCATTGAGAACGGGGAGCCGATTGAACGAGCCTTGGCGGATTTTGGAGCGCGCTCCGATCTGGAGGATATCCAGAATTTTGCTGACGTTTTTATCAGTTGCAAAAGAACCGGCGGGGATCTGGTCGAAATTATCCGACGTACTTCCAACATAATTGGAGACAAGCTCGACATACAGCAGGAAATTGCTGTAATGGTTGCGCAAAAACGCTTTGAATCCAAGGCGCTTAGCGTTGCACCTATCGTCATCGTCGCGTTCCTTTCACTCAGCTCGCCGGATTACATGGCTCCGCTGCACAGCGGAGCGGGGTATCTGCTAATGACCGCAGCTTTGTTGGTGCTGCTTGGCTGCTATTGGTTTACGCAGCGTATTATGAATATCAGGGTGTGAGTGCATGTTAACGGGAATGTGGATCGTACTGGCGGCTCTTGTGCTGTTGGTGGTTGGCTCTTACGGAGCAGCGGGAAAACAATACGCCGAGTTCATTGCCGGACATACAGGGAAATTTCAACTGACGTTTATGGCTCCAGCTTCACTGTATTTGCTCGATAAAACGGGCTTGATGGAGCGAATCTCGCGAACGGTCAACAAGATTCATCATAAAATTGTCGCCTTATACGGCAGCAAGGCCGGATGGAATTATACGCGAATGTTTATCGCTCAACTGCTTTCCGCGTTCCTCTTGCTCTTGATCATAGCCGTGTTGCTCGGCATCGCTTCTGAGGGCAATCTGACACTGGTCGCAGTCGGCATACTGCTCGCGGTGCTGACGCCGCCACTGATGGTGCGCGATTTGGACAAGCAGATTCGGGTTCGCAAGCAGGACATGCTGCTGGAGCTGCCCGAGTTTCTGAATAAAATTACGTTGCTGGTCAATGCCGGTGAAACCGTGCAAAAAGCGATGATGCATTGCGTCGATCAAGGCAAGCCGCCAGAGATAAGCCCGCTGTACGCCGAGCTGCGCGAGGTAGCCAACCAACTGCGCAACAACTATTCGTTTGCGCTCGCGCTGGAGGAGCTCAGCAAGCGCTGTGCGGTACAGGAGGTGACGGTGTTTACGACGACCGTTTTGCTCAATTACCGGCGCGGCGGCGATGAATTTGTTATTGCCCTGCAGCAGTTGTCCCGCAATTTATGGGAAAAGCGCAAGGCCATTTCCCGCACAATGGGCGAGGAAGCCTCGTCCAAGCTCGTGTTTCCGATGGTTATGATCTTCCTGGTTGTAATGGTGGTTGTTGCCGCCCCTGCAATCATGATGATGAAATAATAAAACATATATTTTTTAGGAGGTCTACACATGAAACGTTGGAAAGATGCCTGGAACCGCTTTTGGAAAAATGAAGAAGGGATCGGCACGTTGGAAATTATTTTGATCATTGCGGTGATTGTAGTGATTGCGGTGATTTTCAAAGACAAAATCGTGAGTTGGGTTAAAAAGTTACTGGACGGATCTGAAACAGAAATTAATAAGTTCGACCCGTCTGCTTCGTCCCAGCCTTAATATGATCAAAAGACTCTGGTCGAACCAAAAGGGAAGTTTCACCATTGAAGCTTCCCTTGTTTTTCCCATTGTGTTTTTGGTAACGATTTTGCTGATATTTTTGAGCTTATATATTTATCAGAAATCTACCTTGTATTACTTTGCCGATCTGACGGCTAAGCGCGCGGCCTGGAGTTGGGACAACAGCTACAAGGACGCTGCGACGGGAAAGTTCAACCCTTACGAGAAAGACAGCGGTACTGGCCAGCAGCGCCAGAACGACGGTTTGTATTGGCGGTTCAGCGATTTTAATATGCTGGATGTGCTGACCTTCCGGTTTTCCCAAGCAGTGCAGCCTCAGGCAATAACGATTTCGTCTGGCGATCGCAGCAAGCCTGCGCGAGAAAGCAATTTGACGACCTACAAGCTGCAAAGAGCTGCCAGCCTTTTGCCACCGGGGTTTAGCGGTACAATGAGCTATGAGAACGTATTTTATAAAAGAAAGATCAAAGTGCATTTGGAGAATCCGCTCAAAATGCCCGGTTTTATTACGGTCTGGTTCCACAAAGAATTGGTGGAAGCCGATGCTAGCGCCTTTGTAACCGAACCGGCTGAGTTTATCCGAAATGTGGATTTTTCCATTTATGCTGGCAAGAAGATGGCGACGACAGCGAAGTCAACGATCGGTTCTATTCTCTCTAAAAAGCAGAAATAACAGCAATTAAAGGAAGCGTGGCGCATGAAGGGGTTCAAGCTGAAGGAGGACGGCTCGGTATCGATCTTTTTGATCAGCATCGTAGCGGCCGTCTTTTTATTTAATGCGGTTTTGATCGATTTTGCACGCATTCAGGCAGCGAAACGACAAACCGATATGGCTGTCGACGCAGCGGTACGCTCGGCGCTGGCAGCATTTGATAAAGAGCTGCAAGGTAAATACGGCTTGTTTGGCGTCAGCAAGGAGCAAGTAGAGCCTTTATTTCGTGAAATCATCGAGCAGAACCTGACTCATCCGGCCGGCGACGGTTCGTTCTCTCTGATCGATCCTCAGTTGTCAGCCGATTCCGCGCACTTGGAGGCTACCGGCGACTTGGGCAATCACGTTGTGTTCGAGCAGCAGGTGCTCGAAGATATGAAATACAAAGCGCCTATCGAAATTACGCTAGAGATGTTCGATAAATTCAAGCAATTGGCTGCAGTGATGAAAACCGCCTCGGCGGCCACGAAAGCATCCAAAGCGATGCGTAAAAGCTATGACAGCCGGGAAAAAAGTCTGGACAGCTTTTGGGAAAGCCGCAAAGCGTTGGATCAAGCGAATTTGGCTATTCCGTCTCTGATCGACAAAAACGGCGGCAGCTTCGATCTGACGGATAGCAACAGATTGTTTGGCCAAATTGCCGATGTCGAAACGATTGCCAGTCACTATGACATGGTCGAACGCTACTATCTGGATATTCAAAAGTGGGAGAAGCAGAAAGCCGAACTGGAGCAGCGGCAGCAAGCGGTACGAAATCAAATCCAGTCGATTCAGCAGCAAATCAGCCAAATGACGGCTAGCGCCGGAGAAGGTGAAGCTGTAGATACATCGGCGCAGGAGCGCCAGATTGACGCTTTATCGGATCAATTGGTCGAGATGAACAATGAGTGGATCAAGCTGGATACATCCATCCGGGATACGCTGGGACCGCTGAACGTGTATCTTTCTCAAGCGCACAGCGCGCTTCAACAGCTCGGACAAAAGCTGGACGCTGTGATCGGCCTTTATCCGAATACAGAGAAGCAGCTGGCCGATGCCAAGGAAGCCAATCAAAAGATGAAGGAAGCATTGGACAAAGCGAAGCAGGAAACCGGAGCCAGCAACTATGAGAATGTGAGCAACGCGCCAAATGCCGATGGAGCCGCCACGCCGCAGAACGGCGATCTCAGTCAGGAACAAGCCTCCTTGGAAAAGTTGATCAAGGATATGGAAAGCTTGATTTTGCCGGAAAGCTATTTCGAGCGAATGGAGCAGGACCTGCAAGCCGAAAAGTCGAAGCTGACAGCAGTCAAAAACAGCGTAGATCAATTGACGTCAGCCCTGCCGACGGCGTATCAAAGCTCGCGCCAGCCTCCAACGGTCGTCACCGTGAAGGGCTTGGCTCAGGACATTTACCTGAATCACAGCGCTGCAGGCGCACAAATTTACAAGAACAGCTTGCCGGAGAACTATCCGGAGGAAGCAAAGCGGCGTGAGGAGAAGGCGAAGTACGAGCAGAATAAGGAAAGCCCTCTGGTTACCCAGCAGGAAGAGAAGGCGAACCTTGGCATTAAGGATGTATTTAACATATTGAATGCTTTCAAGACGCTGAAAGCGGAGAATGAGGATTATCAAAAGCTGGATACTTATTATCAAAAATACATGCAGCAACAAGTAGATGACGCAGATAAAGGGCAAATTGAGCCAAGCGATGACTATGAGGATGCAAGTAGTCAGGCGATGTCGGCGATGGATTTGCTGTTTGCCGGCTTGGGCGATTTTTTTGAATCGATGCGCAATGAAATGTATGTCAACGAATACGCATTTGAGCACTTCAATAGCTTCGATCCCGCAGCTTCCTCGAATTATTTTAAAGACGGGAAGGTCGATGCGAACGAGTTGGCCAAAGCGTTGGGGGCTGACAATTCGGGCATTGAATATTTAATTTATGGGTTTCATAAGCCTGGAGCGAATGTTGGGGCGGCTTTGGGAGAGTTGTTTTTGATTCGGGTGGCGATAGGGGTTGTAGAAGGGTTAACTAAGCCTCAATTTAGGTCCTTAGGACACCCCTTATTGATACTTATTGCCGCAATTGCTTATGGAGTGGGCCAAGCTTTGCAAGACATGATTGGGTTTTTCGCAGGGAAAGAGGTTCCACTGGCCGGTATTCAACCTTTAAACACGATTAAATTGAAGTATAAGGACTATTTACGATTATTTCTGCTTATTCACAGTGCAGAGACTAAGAAATTAGCAAGAATGCAGGCATTGATTCAACTTGATACAGATAAAGATTTAAGTCAATACTTCTCTTATCTGTCGGGAAATGCTCAGTTTTCCGTACGCTTATGGTTTTTACCGGAAATAATGAAATCTTTAAGTCGATCCTTGTTTACGGACCAAGAAGTAAAAGGAAACAGGTTTTATTATAATAATGGATCACAAGAAATGTCTTATTGATAATTAATGGAGGTTTATGTAAATGAGAATATTTACTATTGGATTAACCGTCGTATCGCTTGCTTTGATTTTAAACGGCTGCGGTGGTGGGCAGGTGACCTCAACAGGGGCAACTTCTACAACGCTTCCTGCGCAAAATAATTCTGCCGGTACAGTTGTCACACCTGAGGTAAATTCTCCTTCGAGTGGGAAGTCATTAGGAAAAGTCGAAGTGCTCGGTGTAAAAACGAAAACTATAGGTACATTCGAAATTACATTAGACAGCGGAAATATCCAGTCCACTTTGAATCAGAAAGAGGGGGCTAAACTAAAGCCACAATATGATGAAATTCTTGTAATGAAGGCTAAAGTAAAGTCAGTAAAGAATTTGGCGGCTGATGTTGTGAACAAGTTAAATAATTTTACTCTTTATGATGCAAATGAAACTAATATGGGAGATAATTTCATTGGTTTTAATACTGGAATTACTGGAGAAAATTTGGAAAGTAATTTGTCAATGGCAAGATATCTACAAGATGAAGTATTTGAAGGCTACATTTACATGGATGTTCAGAAACGAGACGCCTACCGTATTAAATACGAAGATGTTTCCGGTGAATCCGGCTACTGGGACGTAAAAATCACCAATTAAAAAGAACCAAGGGGAGAATGCAGATGAAGTTCCGCACAAATGAAAACGGGAGTATAACACTGGAGGCGGCGCTGGTTCTCCCCTTATTTCTGGCATTTGTATTATGCCTGATGACGATCATCAAACTGACGATTGTTCAGATGTCCTTACAAAATGCGACGTCGGAAATGACCAAGCAAGTAGCGACCCATAATTTGCTGAGCACGGCTTCGGATGAATTGAAGCAAATCGTCAAGGAGCAGACACTGGACCCGGTTCAGGATGCGAACGAGTCGTTGGATGCTTACACCCAGCGAGTGGAGGAGCAGGTAAAATCCCGCCTGACCCAAGCTTTTAATAATGCGATTCGGCCTGGTTTTCAATTAAATCATAAGAAATAAATGGAACAATCAATTTGTAGGTGTATTCAACTTCAATCCCAAACTTAGGATTGTCCGCCGAAAAATTCGGCAGCGTCAGTTCTGTAACCTGCAATCGATCCTTTTCCACCCATGTAGCGTCCATAAAATTCAAAACAAACGATCTGTGGAACGCGTCTGGTCGGGTTCTTAACTTCGAAAATGATAGCCGTTTTGGCTATTTGTTTATATGTGGGATCTGGTATTTTCGCCATCGGTATGGCTCTGTAGTCCTGGGATTCTTTTGAGAAATTGCTTAGATAGTTGCATGAATCTGTTTAACTGGAAAAAGAATGATAAGTTTATGAATATTCTTCATGTGGGGAGAGAATCAATGATGAAAATGAAAAAAAAGTTTGTGCTGGCAGGGTTATTGGCAATGTGTTCACTTGGAAGTATTATTCCGGCATCTACGCAAGCCGATGATAACCCAACGCCATTTGCAGACATGCGGGATCATTGGGCCAAACAAGCGGTAGCCAAGGCGATCGAGAAAAAATATGTGGATGGCTACGATGACGGATCGTTCCGGCCGGAAAATTACGTGACTGGCGCGGAGTTTCTGAAAATGGTCGTGACGGCAACCAAGTTGCCTGTCAGCGGTAATACGACAGGGGCGGATTGGTATGTCCCTTACGTTAAGGCAGCCGTGGACAAAGGCTATTTGCGTGAGGATGCCATCAATACGGATATCGTGCTCACCAAGCCGATCAACCGTCTACAAATGGCTAAAATCGCCGTCAGGGCGACCGATCCGACACTCCAGCAGCGGGAAGTCAACCTGAATGATCAGGGCGCGATGTTCACGGCTACCAGCAAAGGGCTTGTTCAAGGGCTTGCAAACGGAGAGCTCGCTCCAGCCGGAAGCACGACCCGCGCTCAATCTGTTACGATTATCGAACGCATTTTGAGCGTGAACAGCGGAGAAAAACTGGAAACTGACAAGTTGGCTATCTCGAATGCGGAGCTGGCATTCAAGAAAACGAATTTGTTTTCGATGATTCCAGTGTTTGGTGGTGTGCAAGGAGAATCGACTACTTGGAGCCCTGATAAGCTGGTGCTCGAAACTGCTGACGGAAAATTTAAGGGCCAGATCGATCAGGTGGTGGTAATCGACATGGCAAATCCGAACGATCCTAATCGTGGACTTCTGGGGGATATTAGTGGCTTACATTGGTTCGCTCCAGGACGAAAGGGTGAAATGCCCCTGATTAAAGATTATCCAGACAGCTATGTCATACTGATACAAAGTCATGTCGATTACGTCAAGGACACTCAAGCTTATGCGGATAATATAGGTATTGGTTTCTCGATTTATGGATTTGAGAGTCCTGATCGGGTGGCACTGGCAAACGGAACTTTAAATACACTTGCAAAAATTTTTAAAACCAGACGTGGTGACGTGGATGCATATATTATGCCGAAATCCGGATATAGCGTTCCTAAAAATGATATTTCTATAAAGCTAAACGCCCCGGCTAGACCACCAGTAAATGACTCAACACGCACGATTGTCTCTATTTACGTACCGGAGAACTAAGATTTTATTATGTTCTTGTGAGGGAGGTAAATAGGAAAGATGGGTAGATCCAAGAAACGTATAAGGCTTCTTAGTGTAATAATGCTTATTGTAATGACTTATACTTCACAATCGATGGTACTTCTACTGGATGAACTAGAGGCTTTCGCTGCGACCCCTGAATCGATGACGACACCATTAAGTTTTATTTACGCTGGAGCCAATATGGCTTCAGATCATAAATACTATTCGTCGAGTAGCTATTTATCCGGTGGTAGCATTAACGTAACTGTTCCGGTGGGGAAGGTTATCAGCAAAATTTTTCATGGGTCGCAAGATATTACGCCCCCCGCAGCAGTTGGCAGAAATCAATATTCTGACCTCGTAAATGACATTAATGGTAGCCCACAAATAGTCACATCAGTTGGAAATGCCGACGGAACGAAGGGATACTACGCTTGGTACAGATATAGCCCAGGTGGGGCACAAGGCCGAAACTGGTACGCTGATGTCCCAGACAAAAACGGGAACATTGTCAAGATCTGATATTGGTGTTACTTCAAAGCCGAACGATGCTGGGCAGTATCGAGTTTATTTTCAACAAAGATTCGCAGACTTTGATAACAAATATGAATCCTTCAGGGATTTACCTGCTGCAGGTGCGAAGGTCATCGTCTACTATGCTGCAATCATTGTTAACTTGGAAGGGACAACTATCAGTATGATGAATCAGGGAGAATCCGTTTGTGCGCGGGTATTACAGTTGGTGATGACGAATTCATCCAAGATGTGCTCGATAAATGTGAAATTTCAGTCGTTGAGCTGCGCGATTTTGCTCATTTCCTTGCGGATGAATACAAACTAAACATGGACAGCAAGGTAGAACAGTTACAGTAGAGAGTTAGCTTCATTTTTGAAGCGAGATCAGAAGGCTATACAGCGAAATACAGATCAAAGTATATCATTTCACAGGAGAGTGGAAGTATGAAAAAAACCATGATTGCATTTATGAGCTTTTTAGCAATCACGGGCTGCACATTTCAAAATAACGCAGAAAAATCAGTTGCTGCAGCATCAACGCCGAATACCGTTTCGCCGGTTCGTTTTAACGATATAGATAATCATTGGGCAAAGGATGCGATTACAAGTGCGACGTTAGCCGGTTACGTCGATGGTTTTGAGGATGGTACATTCCGTCCAGAACAAATGGTTACCAGGGCAGAGTTTATCAAGCTGATTATATCTGCCACGAAGGAAACGGTTAGTGGAACTACGACAGGATCGGACTGGTATAAACCGTATGCGGAGGCTGCTACCAAAAGTGGTATACTGCGTGATACCGATTTTCCGGCGAATGAAATGAATACCCCGATATCACGATTGGAAATGTCGCGCATTGCGGTTCGGGCCACCGACGCTACATTTATGAATAAAGCTGTGCAGTTGGATGACAAGTCGGCTATGTACAATGCGACCAAAGCTGGATTAATCCAGGGCCTCGATCGAGGAGAGCTGGCTCCAACGGCTAACACCACACGGGCTCAGTCGGTTACGATCATTGACCGCGTACTGAAGCTGAAGTCCGGAACAAAGTTACCCGTGGATAAATATGCTGCTAGCAATGCGGAACTTGATTTGAAAAAAACGAATATTTTTACAATGATCCCAGAGCTGTTTGGTGGAAAACAATGGGAGGACGCGTCCTGGAACCCAGAGAATCTGTATTTGGAAACTCCGGATAAAAAGTTCAAAGGGACACTGGATTGGGTTATTGCTATTGATTTGGCCGATCCGAATGACCCTAATCGCTACTTGCTTGGCGATGTCAGTAAATTAACCTGGACAGCTTCCTCTAAACGAGGAGTAAGACCATTCGTTAAAGATCATCCCAATAGTTATATTCTTATTTTTAAAACACATGTCGATTATTGCGATGCAACAGAATATGCCTGTGATATTGGACTGCAAGCATACCCTATTGGATTTGTAAATCCAGACTGGGAAGCTTTTTATAACGGTGAGCTAAATACACTCACTGGAATTTCATTGCCGGGTGCGGACATCTTTCCTTTTATTTTGCCGAAGAGCGGTTATCAAACGGATGGAGTTATTCAAATACGTTTGCTGGCACCAGTTAAGGCATTTACACAACCAATTGATAAAACGGTTCTAGGTATTGTAACTTCTAAACAATACTAGGGGTAGCCAGCTATGAAGATTAAAAGAAGAATAGTACACCTTACTTTAATATTTCTGCTTTTTGTAGGGATGTTTCCTACTACAGACATTATTGAATGGATTAAAGCAAACGCTTCAGAACAAGTAACTGAAGATTTTCCTGTCAGTTTTATAGACAGTGGCCAACTTGATAATTCTAGCTACTTTTCAAAAAACGCAATTATTGAAGCAAACCTTAACATCCCGCGGAGAGATGATGGGATGATAATTAAAAGTATTTCTTATAACAATGAAGCCATAACTCCGTCAGTTGCTCAAGATCATCCCTCATTCAACGATAAGATAAGTTTAAAGGGTGTCCCTATTGTTGTGAAATCAAGGGGAAACAATTCAGCTTTGGGCTACTACGCTTGGTATAGATACATACCCGGATCTTCGAATGGGCTGAACTGGTATGCCGATCTTATCGATAAGGATGGCAAAAGTCAGAACGTAAACTGTGGGCCTTCAAGTGGTCGATCAGGAAGTAAGCATATAGCTACTTCATCGCCAACTGAAAATATTTCAGGCTATAGCATGCCAAGGTATCCAGGTTGCTCTTCTACTGATTTTTTTGATTTAAGCATGACTGCAACGATTAATCAGGCTTATAAAACTCAGGATTCAAGACAACTTGAAGTAATGCCTGAAAACGTCGAATCAATTACAGATGCCTCTGCCGATTACAATTTGAGCGCAGTTATCGATGGACCTTCAAATGGAAAAGGACGAACTGATCGAGAAACTTTAAATATTTTAGGAAAACCAGAACAAGGTAAAAATGCAAGTGAATATAAAGTGAATTTCAGCCAATCTTTCGATTTTATAAACGACTATGATCCTGTCAACAATCGCGAAGGGACAACATCATCGAAAGAACTTGCTTCGCCTCCAAGTGGGGCAAAGGTGCTAGTTTACTATTTTGCTTTCATTGTCGACCTGACGGCACGCAGTTACGAATACTCAAATAAAGTGACAGTTACTTATGGGCCAGGCCCGGCTGGAGCGAATTTGGGCAATATCGCCCTCGATGAAGCCAACGTTTGTATTCAAACGGGTATTCCTCAAACATTTCACTTTTCATTCACTAACAGCGGGGCAACGGCTATTACCAGCACGTTTAAGGCTACGATCCTGCTCGATGGAGTAATTTATCAAACCTTTTCCTATAACGGTCTTGTCGGTAATGGGGGAAAGGGAACTGGTACATTCAGCTATACGTTCTCAGCGGATAAGAGTATTACGATCAGCATTGATAAGCTACCACAGGAAAGCAATATATCGGACAATGTAGCTACATTTTCGATACATCCGAAATCGTCGTGTGCAAGCCCCACGCCAACTCCTGGGCCCGAAGTCGTAACGGGGGATTTTAAACTAGAAAAGATAACTATGAATTTCGGTGAAAGTAACTATGTTAGTCCAATCAATGTTAGTGTGAGTGGAGGAAATAGCTGTAAACTGGACGAATTTGGTTATGCCTTCAGTCAAAACGGAATCACATATAATCGATACCCGTCTTCAAATGTGTTTTCCGTAAACTTTGCTGGCCCACCGTATCCCGGAGGCATGGGGGCAGGACAAGTAAGCGTGACAATGAAGATTAAAACCAACTGCGGCACAACCAAAACAGTCGGCCCAAAGACATTCGAAATCATCATGCCCGACAATAATAACCCTCCGGTATTCGAAGCTGGTTTTTTCAATAATTGGGATTTGGCCGGATTTGAACCTATCAATCAGGTTGTCGTCGGCAGCTATGTAAATTTGCGCGTGATTCAAGACCCGAGACCGACACCACCACATCCTTACGACCCAGACGGTGATGGAATCATTTATATCTGGGATTGGGACAACAGCAGCTCATGGCTTCAATACGTCTATAACGAAAAATTTGGCTATAACTACGAAGATCATTACAACATGATTAAAGCCGATGTGCTCGGTCATCACACAATCAAGGTTACGGCGATGGATACCCGCGGGGCTACCAGCAGTAAAACGGTTTCTCTTGATGTCGTGCCGCCTAATCCTGTGCCACAGATTGACTTACCTCCCAAAGTAGTGGAAGGGCGGCCATTTACGCCGGATATTTCCGGTAGCCGAAGCTACAGTCCCGGCGGTTATGCCATCAAGCAGTACATCTGGGGCAACAAGCTCAGCATTTACCCGTCACCAGGGCAGCAAACGGTAACGCTTGATGTCGTGGACAGTAACGGGCTGCATGCAATTTCGCCAGCTCAGGCGACGCTTAATGTACTACCGGACTTGCCGCCAAAGGCGCAGCTTGCTTACAATGCAACGGGAGTACGGGGAGTCAGCATGAGCTTCAAGGATACAAGTTATAGCCCGGACGATGATCCGATCGGCAGTCACACCGATACGCTGACTTGTGACGTGAACAATAACGGTTCTTATGCAGACGACGTTTCCAAAGTTCTAATCCGGGATGCCAGTGGGAGCTTCACGTATACGCCTACCCAAGTGGGAAAATGTAGAATCCGCGTCTACATCGACGAGGCAACGCCGCAGCACAAATCAGCTCAGCAGGATTACGTGATCGATGTCGTAAACGATAACCCGACGGCGACATTTACGATGGCTGGCGAGGTCACACCGCCAGCGCTTAACCTGCCAACGGCGATCACCCCCGACATGTTGCTCTCTGCAAGCTGGCGAAGCGGATCGCTGGACGGTGACGTGGGGAAAGCGTGGTACAAGAATAGCTCAGGCAACTTGCAAACCTTGCCGATCTACGACACGCCGGCGTATAGCAATATGATGACGGCTGCGAATGCTCCAGACCCTGGTGCGCTGACGGTACGCGATGCGACAAAAGAAGAGATCGATGCTGTCGCGCTCGGGGAGGACATCAAGATTATATCGGACACGTCCAATCACCGTTACGTAGTTCAAAAAAACGGCGTGACGATACGAACGATCAGCAACCCCTATTGGTCATATCGATACTATTCAACGCCCGATTATTTGTACTTTTTGGTGGGGGATGGATCAGGTGCAAATGGTTGTTCAAGCACGTACAATACGTATCTCCGATATCCGATAAATCGTCTTATGGACCTGACTTATTCGCCTGGCACATTTTATACATGCTCAAATTCGAGCAATCAATTCATGGATGCACTTGCTCCTAATAATCATTATTCGATGTATGGAACGCCTGTTTACTCAATAAGTAGTGCGTGGAATTATTCCCAAGGCTATACGGAATGGTTCGTGTCCAAAGTATTGGACGGAGGAACAGTCTGGAGCTTGAAAGAGCCCGGAGCTTTATCCTCCACGACTGTTTTGAATGCAAACCTGAGCAAGCTTGCTTACACGATGACGGACACCAATGTTCATTTGCGAGTCCGCAATACGGCAGACGGTAGGTCTTTACAAAGATGTTGTCATTATCAGCGGAACTTCCAATGATGCGACGCTTTTAAATGTGTATCAGGATAAAATTATTGTAAGGAAGGCTCCAAGAAATTCCGCCACTTCGGGATCAGTAATTGCTTATGATTTTGATGGGAATCTCCTATGGACGACGACAGCAGCAAAAGGTAACTATACCACAGACAGAGATCTGGTCACGATGTCAAAAGACGGCTATCTGCTGATTGCTTATGCGACGCTGAGTGGAAATACCGGGAATTTTTACTTGCAGGCTTTTGACTCTTCGAACGGTAGCTTGATTGGAGAGAGCAAATTTTTCTCTGCGACAACTGGTAACAGCAGCAGCCTATCTACGGCTGAGCTCAGGGGAATTTACTTATATCAAGATGGAAAAATATTCGTAAAAGGCTTCGATTCTAATCATGGCAATTGGACCAGAATTCTCGAAGGTCCTGCGTTAAGCAGAGCCAAAAAAGAAGCGATCAACACGTTCGGACAACTGTACAGCCCGGCGCAGCAGGCCCAAAATGCCGAATTCGCATACAGTGTGAATTTTAAAGGCACCGACAACTACTATCCTGTCGAAACAGCCGGCTTTTCGTTCCGGATGAAGGACAACCAGAATATGTATCGCGTGGAGCAGGATATCTACCACATTCGACTGATCGCGTATGACAACGGGAACCGAACGGTTCTGCAGGAATCCGCATATGGACTTGCGAACGATACCTTCTACACGGTCAAAATCAAGGCCAACGGCGACCGAATCAAGGTATACGTTAACGGAGCGCCGATGATTGATGTTCGCGATTCCCGCATGACGGCGGCAGGTTCCTACGGCCCATATTCAACGAAGGATAATGTAGAATTTAAAGCTATTTCCATGACCGTCTATCCGGGAACACAACTTTTGAATAATGTCATCGTGGTAGGTCAGCCGATTCAATATTCGACGACGTACAGTGATCCCGAAACGGATCCGGCTGTTCCGGTCAAGGCCAAATGGACGTTTTCCAATCAGCAGCCCTACGTGTTTCTGGACAGCGGAGACGGGTATTCGGATACGGCGCCAACCAACAGCTACAGCAATCAGGTGGTCACGTCGCCAAATCCGGTATTAAACAAAGTGGGGATCTACAAAGTGGATTATCAGATTCCCGATGATCCGTCCCCTACGGGATACAGCTATGCTGACGGGGTTTTTGTCGGCTATAGCCAATACTCGGACCCGTACTCGCAAATGGTAAAAGTCATTCGCATGCCAGTGGCACGGTTCACGATCACGAAAAACGCCAATAACACGCTGAGCCCCAACGATCAAAGCTTTGATCCTGACCGTTGGCTGAGTCCGGTACAGTATCAAAGCAGCTACCAGGCGAATCGGGGCATTTTTGACCGAAAGTGGAAGTATACGGCACCAGATGGTACGACAGCTTTTGGTTTTCCAACGAATCCAAGCCATACAGGGAGGTATACGGTTAGTGAAGTGGTCATGCAAGAGGATGGAGTCTGGAGCGATTGGTATGATCAGACAGTTGATGTTACCGTTGCTGTACCCAACAACCCTCCAACGGCTGTATTGACCTATCCAACGGGGACACAGGCGTCCCCCAGCTTTTCCAACACGACAGAGCCGGTCGTGACATGGAATCAAACAGATACAGATGCCAACACAATTTTTGCCGCCTATCAAGTGTTGCTGAAGGATGAAGCAGGGAACATAGTCATCGATAGCGGAATCATTTCGCAAGGAACAGCGAACATGACCCAACAGTGGAAGGTTCCGCTCGCACTTATTCCAGGTGCCAAGTATCAGTTTCAGGTCCGGGTATCTGACGGAACGGCATGGTCAGCCTGGTCGAACATCGGGTGGCTGATCACGAACCGGCCACCAACAGCGACGATGCTGGTGCCGGGAGGCACGCAAGCCAACCCGACCGTATTCAATTCCGTGAGGCCGACCTTGCAATGGAATCAAAGCGATCCGGATGTGGGGACGCAATTCAGCTACTTTCAAATTCAGATTACAAACGAAACGAACACGGTGATAATCCTGGATTCCGGTCAATATTACCAAGGCTCATGGGCAAGCATCGGCAGTTGGACGGTGAATCAGGACCTGCCGGCAGGGCAGAAGCTGCAGGTGTGGGTGAGAGTGTTTGACGGTTATGTCTGGTCCAGCTATTCGCCAAAAACGTGGATGTACATCAACCGAGCGCCGACGGGTACCATCGCGATCCAGCCGTCGACAGTGTATCAGAATGACGATGTGACGGTAACGATCGTGCCGACAGACCCGGACGGCGATGTGGTCAATATTCAGGTGGAAAGAAGCATGAACGGAGGAACGTATCAAACGATTTACACGGTTTCCGCCATCCCGTCCGGAACGACCAAGGCATTTATGATGCTGGATGTGCCGCAGAGCAGCTATACATTGAGATTGACGGTGACAGATCCGATG
>NZ_MYFO02000009.1 GCF_004514475.2 Paenibacillus athensensis
TATCTAGTTTTCAGGGAATACCGTAAGGTATTGGACTGACTGTTTGGTGATGATGGCGGAGGGGACCCACGCGTTCCCATCTCGAACACGACCGTTAAGCCCTCCAGCGTCGATGGTACTTGAACCGCAGGGTTCCGGGAGAGTAGAACGTTGCCAAGCAGAACTTCATATTCCCTGATAGCTCAGTTGGTAGAGCACTCGACTGTTAATCGAGTTGTCACAGGTTCGAGTCCTGTTCGGGGAGCCACGCTTCCATAGCTCAGTAGGTAGAGTGCATCCATGGTAAGGATGAGGTCACCGGTTCGATTCCGGTTGGAAGCTCCAGTTGTTTGGCCCGTTGGTCAAGGGGTTAAGACACCTCCCTTTCACGGAGGTAACAGGGGTTCGAATCCCCTACGGGTCATTTTCTTTCTATATAAATATGGAGGCTTAGCTCAGCTGGGAGAGCATCTGCCTTACAAGCAGAGGGTCGGCGGTTCGATCCCGTCAGCCTCCACCACTTCAACTTAGAAGTGGACACAAGATTATGCCGTTGTAGCTCAATTGGTAGAGCAACTGACTTGTAATCAGTAGGTTGGGGGTTCAAGTCCTCTCGACGGCATGTTTGTATTGGGGATTAGCCAAGCGGTAAGGCAACGGACTTTGACTCCGTCATGCCTAGGTTCGAATCCTAGATCCCCAGTTTCTTGAGCCATTAGCTCAGTCGGTAGAGCACCTGACTTTTAATCAGGGTGTCGTAGGTTCGAGTCCTACATGGCTCACCATTTGTGAGCAACGATTTGCGCGTATGGCGGAATTGGCAGACGCACCAGACTTAGGATCTGGCGGGAGACCGTGGGGGTTCAAGTCCCTCTACGCGCATGCTTTTACTTGTTCTTCTCCCGAATGAATGATCGGGAACGGTGGTTTTTCTTTGATTATGCGGTCGTGGCGGAATTGGCAGACGCGCACGGTTCAGGTCCGTGTGGGCTAACCCCCCGTGGAGGTTCGAGTCCTCTCGACCGCATCTACCCAAACCGAACAGCCTCGGGGCTTGTGCCCTGTGGCTTTTTTTATTGCCTGATTATCTAGAGATGGATGATGATTGGACCGTGAATCATGTTGTCCGCATGGACTAGTGAAGCTACTTGCTGCTGCTCAAAAAGGTTGTGGCTGAAGCTTGAGCGGTTGTAGAGGTTGTAGGGCCGCGGGAGCCATTACACCTCTCTATAGCCGGCACCGGGCTCTCTTAGCCGCGTAGGGGACAGACCTCTCGCTAATAGACCTTGGTACAGGCGTTATAAGCGGCGCAAAGACACTTGATTTGCCCAGGTAGGGGAAAAGTATTCATGCCCGCCCTTAGGCGTTAAAACACAAAAAAAGCGTGCGAGAACATCATCTCGCGCGCTCTTTGCTATTTTGGAGGAAGGAAGCGGCCGTATCAGGCCGGGCTTTCGTTTTGGGCCAGCTTGGCTTTGCCGAGCGGGACCTCTTGTGCTTCAGGAGCGGCAGTCACTTTTCGAATAAAAAATGAAAGAATCAAGCCGATCACGCCGATGGCGATAATGACCAGGTAAGCATCGTTGATGCCTTGGATGGTCGCCTCCTGCAGCAGATGCTGTTTGTTGGCGTTGGCTCCTGCGGAAGTCATCATTTCCGTCAAATGGCTTTTGGTACGCGTAGTCATGACGGTTACGAGCAAGGAGGTGCCGATCGCACCGGCAACTTGCTTGATGGTGTTGGAAATCGCGGTACCGTGAGCGTTCAGGCGGGCCGGCAGCTGATTCAGACCGGCTGTTGTAATAGGCATCAGGAACATGGCCATCCCGAAGCGGCGGCCTGTAGACATCAGCACCAGGTAAGTGTAGCTGGTAGCGTCGGTCAAGTTCACAAAGCCAAGCGTCGTGACAATCGTAATGGCCATGCCGATCACGGAAAGCCATTTGGCTCCAAAACGGTCGAACAGCTTGCCGGTAATCGGCATCATCACAGCCATCAGGAGAGCGCCGGGCAGCATCAGCAGGCCGGATTCAAGCGGCGTGTAGCCGCGAACATTTTGCAGATACAGGGGCAAGAGCATCATATCGGCGTACATCACCATTGTGACGGCGATGTTGATAATGGTGGTCAGTGAGAACATGCTGTACCGGAAAGCGCGCAGATCCAGCAGCGGATGTTTGATGGTCAATTGACGCCAAGCGAATGCAATGAGCGCAACGGCGCCGATAATCAGCAGGGAAACGACCTCTGCGCTGGACCAGCCTTTGCTGCCGGCAGTGCTGAAGCCGTACAGCATGGTGCCAAAGCCAATGGTTGAAACAATGACGCCCCACATATCGAGGGTAGGGAACGTGCGTTCGGCGACATTTTTCAAATAGATAAATGCTACGACGATGACGATAACGGCTAAAGGAATAATGCTATAAAATAACACGCGCCAGCTGAAATGGCCTAACACGTAGCCGGCAACCGTCGGTCCGATGGCCGGAGCGAAGACGAGCGCAAAGCCGACCATCCCCATTGCAGCGCCGCGTTTATCCGGCGGGAACAGGGTAAGAATAACGTTCATCAGCAGCGGAATAATGATACCTGCGCCAGCGGCTTGAATCAGCCGTCCGGTGAGCAGGATTTCAAAGCCCGGCGCAAGCCCGCAGATGACGGTACCGATCAGAAACAGCAGCATGGAGGTCTGGAAGAGCTCGCGCGTCGTAAAGCGCTGCATCAGATAGGCGGTAATCGGGATCAGGACGCCGTTGACGAGCATGTAGCCCGTGGTCAGCCATTGTGCGGTGGAAGCCGCGATTTGGAAGTCGGTCATCAACTCCGGCAGCGCTACGCTCATAATCGTTTGGTTGAGCACGGCAATAAATGCGCCGAGAATCATGACGAAGAGTAAGGGGCCTCTTTTGATAGAGTCGCCGGTTCTCTGAGTGGAAGTCATGGAAGGGTTCGGTCCTTTCTGGAATGGATTTTAATAAACAGAGTGTAGTATAATTTACTCATTGTTGAATTATAAAACGTGATATGCAAGGCGGCAAGCGACAGGATGAAGCCGTGTGTCGATTAATCAACATGGAAGCGATTAATTGTCGTTTATGAATCAGATATTAGACATATCGTAAGCAATGGTTATTTTGAAAGCTGTGGGAGGGCTGGAGGATGAATGGTTCGGGAAAAACGGTCAAGCTGGACCCGCGCGTTGTGCGAACGCGTCAGCTGATCCGGGAAGCTTTTGTGGATCTGCTGGGTGAAATTGATGTGGAGAAAATTACGGTGAACCGGATTACCGAGCGGGCGACCATCAACCGGGTAACCTTTTATCTGCATTACAAGGACATTCCGGATATGCTGGAGAAAATGGCTGACGATATTATTTCCGAAATGCAAGAGGCGATCCGCGGCGCCGATGAACAGCCCTCTGAGGTGCTGGTGGTGATGCTTGAGCATATCGCAGAGAACGCCAAGCTGTTCAAGCTTCTGCTGGCGACCAAGCGGGTGCCGGTATTTACCGAGCGGTTCTTGAGTGTGACGATTGGCATGATATCGAGCCGGATCGAGCATCGGCTTAGCTCATCAGCGCAGACCAGCGTCCCTGCGGATATCGGAACGTGGTATTTGACCTCGGCGATTATCGGAACGATTATTTTTTGGCTTCGCAACGATATGCCGTATCGGCCGGCTTTTTTGGCCAAGCAGATTATCAAAATGGCTCCACATTTATGAAGCTTCACGCTTTGGGTGTCTTTAGTGTGCCAATCGACGAGCCAAAGCATCACGATGCCGCGTTGGACAAAACAGGAAGCGGCTTTCATTTCATCCAGATGAGGTGTGTTTGCAATGAGCATTGAACACGTTTGGCGGAAATGGGGCTGGTGCTGCCGGAAGCAGCCAAGGTGCCTGCCGATGTCGTTCTGGACTTCGCCTGGGTGCGCGTACACGGCAGCAGGATGTTTGTATCAGGTCACGGGCCGCAGGCGGCGGACGGAACGGTAATTGGGCCGTTCGGGCGCGTAGGGGAGGAAGTGAGCTGTTCCGTCGTTCTCGCGGCGGAATTGGCGATCAAGGCTTAGCCGGATATCGAGCATTGGGGCGTAATTCCAACCGCCGGAGTGCCGTCCGGCCCGCGGTGGGCTCGCGTTCCCGCGCTTTTTGGAGATCGGGCTGAACAGAGGGCGCAAAGTCCAGCTGCAAGTGGGAACAGGTGCCGAAAATCGGTTTTAGAATTTTTTTTGCAAAAACATTTGCTTTTTCTCAAGAAACCTGATATATTAACACTTGTCGCGTTTGACACTGAAATATGAAACACAGGTTCACCTGGCAGGACAAGCTCTTGCGGGGAATCGGATGGAATCATGGACAGCAGTCAAGCATCATGCGGAAGTGGCTCAGAGGTAGAGCATCGCCTTGCCAAGGCGAGGGTCGCGGGTTCGAATCCCGTCTTCCGCTCCATAGTGTGTGCCCATAGCTCAGCCGGATAGAGCGTTTGACTACGAATCAAAAGGTCGGGAGTTCGAATCTCTCTGGGCACGCCATTCTTACCATGATAAAGATCGGGACGTAGCTCAGCTTGGTAGAGCACCTGGTTTGGGACCAGGGGGTCGCATGTTCAAATCGTGTCGTCCCGATAATTTTCACCTCACACCTGCGGGTGTAGTTCAATGGTAGAACTCCAGCCTTCCAAGCTGGTAGCGTGGGTTCGATTCCCATCACCCGCTCCATATTGCGACATGACAGCCACCCGTTGCGGTGGTTTTTTTGATTGTTGGGAATCGGCTTGGGCAAAGCGCTGACGGGTCAGCGTTCATCTTTTTACGAAAAATTGTGACCGGCGTTTATTGAATTGCAATGATCGTGGGTATAATTTACCAGGAGGTTTATTCAGGCTTTTTTTAATTTTGGTCTATGACTAGGCAATGAACTTGTGGTAAAATATTCTGAAATGGTTTTTGCTAGAGAGAAGCTTTACCGCAGCAAAGAAGATTGATGAGGTGGAGAATATGTCAGAGAACGGTAACGCCCAACAAAAGCAGACGACCAACAATCTGTTGCGCCGCGACGTGCGCTTCCTGGGTCATATTCTGGGTGAGGTGCTGGTGCATCAGGGCGGTCATGAGCTGCTCGACGTTGTGGAGAAAATCAGAGAGATGAGCAAATCGCTTCGCGCTCATTTTGTGCCGGAGATATACGATGAGTTCAAAAAGACAATCAGCCTGCTCGCTCCTGAGATCCGGCATCAGGTGATTCGGGCTTTCGCGATTTATTTTCAGCTGGTCAACATTGCCGAGCAGAATCATCGGATTCGCCGCAAGCGCGATTACGAGCGGACCTCCGGCGAGATTGTACAGCCGGGCTCGATTGAAAGCATTGTGCAGGAGCTGAAAAACAACAATGTGCCGTACCGCGAGGTGCAGGACATTCTGCAGGCGATTTCGCTGGAGCTGGTCATGACGGCCCATCCAACGGAAGCGATGCGCAGGGCGGTGCTGGACATTCACCTGCGTATTTCCGATGACATGATGAAGCTCGACAATCCGGTGCTGACGCACCGCGAGCGCGAACAGCTTCGCGAGAAGCTGCTGGGCGAGGTGCTGAACCTGTGGCAAACCGACGAGCTGCGCGACCGCAAGCCTACGGTTATCGACGAAGTGCGCAACGGCCTGTTTTATTTTGACGAGACGCTGTTTGACGTGCTGCCAGAGGTGTACTACGAGCTGGAGCGCTGCCTGAACAAATATTATCCGCAGGAGCAGTGGCATGTGCCGTCCTTCCTCAAGTTCGGCTCGTGGATCGGTGGCGACCGAGACGGCAATCCGTCGGTTAAAGCCAAGGTGACCTGGGAGACGCTGGGCTTGCACCGCCAGCTGGCGCTGCAGAAATACGAAGAAATTCTCAAGGAAATGCTCGGCCATATGAGCTTCAGCAAAAATATCGTCCAGGTCAGCGACGAGCTGCTGCAATCGATCCAGGAGGACCGCGAGGCGCTGGGCAATGTGCAGGACGTATGGCGCAATGAGAAAGAGCCTTACCGGATCAAGGTTACGTACATGATCGACAAGATTCATCATACCGGCAATCCAGGCGTGCCGGCTGCGCAGAAGTACAGCAGTCCTGCCGAGCTTATCGCCGATCTGGAGATCATCGACCGCAGTTTGCGCAATCATTTTGCCCATTATGTAGCCGATAAATATATCAAGAAGCTGATTCGTCAGGTGGAGCTGTTCGGCTTCCATCTGGCCGCGCTGGACATTCGTCAGCACAGCAAAGAGCATGAAAATGCGATGGCGGAAATTTTGTCCAAAATGGGCATTGTCGAGAACTACGCCGAGTTGTCGGAGACGGCGAAGATCAAGCTGCTGACCGACATTCTCGAAGATCCGCGTCCGATCACTTCGACGTATCTGGATTATTCCGAGAATACGGAGGAGTGCCTGAATGTGTACCGCACGGTGTACAGCGCACAACAGGAATTCGGCCGCGGCTGCATCAACAGTTATCTGATCAGTATGACGCAAGGCGCCAGCGATCTGCTGGAGGTGCTGGTGTTTGCGAAGGAAGCGGGACTGTACCGCAAGGAAAGCGACGGCAGCGTGACTTGCACGCTGCAATCGGTGCCGCTGTTCGAGACGATTGACGACTTGCATGCTGCGCCGGAGATCATGAACACGCTGTTCGAGATTCCGGCCTACAAGGCGAGCCTGGACCCGGAAACGCAAATGCACGAGATCATGCTCGGCTACTCCGACAGCAACAAGGACGGCGGCGTCATTACCGCCAACTGGGAGCTGCGGATGGCGCTGCGCAACATTACGGAAACGGGCAAGAAGCACGGCGTGAAGCTGAAGTTCTTCCACGGCCGCGGGGGCGCGTTGGGCCGCGGAGGCATGCCGCTGAATCGGAGTATCCTGGCGCAGCCGGCCGATACGCTGGGTTGCGGCATCAAGATCACCGAGCAGGGCGAGGTGCTGTCGTCGCGCTATTCGCTGCAGGGCATCGCGTACCGCAGTCTGGAGCAGGCAACGTTCGCGCTGATCACGGCATCGAAGATGGCGCGTTCGCCGCAAGCCGAGCCGTCGGAAGCGGAGTGGGAAGCAATCATGAAAGGCATTTCCGAGCAGGCGCAGACGAAGTATCAGGATTTGATTTTCCGCGACCCGGATTTCCTGACGTTCTTCAAGGAATCGACGCCGCTGCCGGAAATCGGCGAGCTGAACATCGGCTCCCGTCCGTCCAAGCGCAAGAACAGCGACCGCTTCGAGGATTTACGCGCGATTCCTTGGGTGTTTGCCTGGACGCAAAGCCGCTATCTGCTGCCGGCCTGGTACGCTGCGGGAACGGGGCTGCAAAGCTTTTATCAGGGCAAAGCCGAGAATATGGAAATGCTCAAGAAGATGTACGAGGAATGGTCGTTCTTCCGTTCGATGATCGACAATTTGCAAATGGCGTTGTCCAAGGCCGATCTGCTGATTGCCAAGGAATACAGCGACATGGTGAAGCAGTCGGAGATTGCCGAGCGTATCTTCGGTCTGATTCGGGCAGAATACGATTTGACCTCGTCGCTGATTCTGCAAATTACCGGCCAGCAAGAGATTCTGGACAATGTGCCGGTTATTCAGGAATCGATTCGCTTGCGCAACCCTTACGTCGATCCGCTGAGCTACATGCAGGTCGAGTTATTGGCTGAGCTGCGGGCGCTGCGGGACAACAATGAAGATGACGCGCTCTTGCTGCGCGAGGTGCTGTTGACGATTAACGGCATTGCGGCGGGACTGAGAAATACAGGCTGATGCCGGAAAATACGGTATGCGGCTAGACAGGATGAGAAAGTCGGGGTGCTCCGGTGATGCGGAGCGGCTCGACTTTTCCTGTGCTTGCGCAAATCGCAAATGCGCCTGGAGGCGGGAGGGACAGACGGCTTGGGACGTTGGGTAGCGGTGCTGCTGGTTATCGTGGGAGCTTCAAGCTATGGCTTGCTCTCATCCTTTATCAAGCTTGCTTATGAACGGGGGTTTAACGACGGACATATCACACCGGCGCAAATGACGCTGGGCACGCTGCTGGTATGGCTGTTGGTTGCGTTTCACAAGCCCTCATGGAAAAATCCGTTTCGCGGTCCGTGGATCAAGCTGGGGCTGATCGGCATTTTCGGCTTGGCGCTGACTACGATTTTTTACAATATCGCTTTGGCGGAGCTGAATGCTTCGCTTTCGATTGTACTGCTGTTCCAGTTTACGTGGATGACGATTCTGATGGATTGTATCGCCACCAAACGTTGGCCCCGCAAGGCTGAGCTGGCGGCGATTACGCTCATTCTGATCGGCACGCTACTGGCTGTGAATCTGGTGGAAGCGGACTGGAGCCAGTTCAGCGTCAGGGGGCTCGTCTTCGGTCTGCTGGCCGGTTTCACTTATAGCCTGTTCCTGTTTCTGACCGGACAGGTGCGCAGCGACCTGCCGCCGCTGATGAAATCGGCGGTTATGCTTACAGCGGCGATTCCCGTGTTGTTCGTGTTGTATCCGCCGACTGTGTTTGTGGGAGCGGGCAGCGGCGAGCTGCTGCTTTGGGGGCTGCTGCTTGGCTTGCTCGGGCAGGTGGTGCCCACGATCAGCTTCAATATCGGGATCCCGCGGATCGGCAGCGCGCTTGCAGCGATGCTGGGCTCGGTCGAGCTGCCGGTTGCCGTGTTGGCCGCGTTCCTGATCGTGCATGAGCCGGTAAACGGCTGGCAATGGCTGGGGATGGTCTGTATTCTTGGCGGAATCATAATTTCTGAAAACAAATCGTAGCTGGCTGCGTATAAGTCTAATATAGGCGCGATGACGAGCTGCAAGGCCGCCAGGAGCTGGCAAGCGAACGGCAGCCCTGTGGGGCAACGCTCGGAAATCGCCGTCTTTCTGGTAGAGATTGCCGAATGTCGGGAAGTTGGAGGAACAGTCAGTGAATAGTGTGGAAGCACGGTTGGCGAAGTTGGCCCGCAACGGGGATCGCGGCGCTTTTGCTGAGCTGGTGGAGCTCTACAAGGACAAGATTTATTATTTGGCCTACCGGATGCTGGGCAACAAGCATGAAGCGGAAGACGCCGTTCAGGAGACGTTTCTGCGGGTGTATACGAATTTGCACAAGTATGATGAGAATCAAAAATTTTCAACCTGGATTTTCCGCATCGGTACGAACCTGTGTATCGACAAATTGCGCCGACGCAAGCACAATGCCTATTCGCTGGACGCTGAAATGCCGGAAGGAGACGGAGCGGATTATTATTCCGCGCTGCCCGGCCATGAGGATACGCCGGAAAAGCAGGTGCTCGTGTCGGAGACGCAGGAGCAGATTCGCGAAGCAATCGATACGCTGCCCGATAAGTACAAATCGATCGTCGTTTTGAGATATTTGCACGATTTGTCGCTGCAGGAAATCGGCAATGTGCTGAAGATGCCGGTGACGACAGTCAAGACGCGGGTGCACCGGGGCCGGGAGTTTTTGCGAAAGAAGCTGGAGCAATTTACAAATGGAACCAGTTTGTAATCCGCTTTTTTGTGAAACACTTTTGAAGTTCAAACGTATGGTATACCACATTACGCAAAAAGTAGAGGAAAGGGGTGGCTGATCATGAATTGTAAAGAGGCCCTCCCGCTCATGCACGAATATCTCGACGGCGATCTGACGGGCCCGGAAGCGCTCCGGCTGAAGGAGCACCTGCTGCAATGCACAGCCTGCCGCGCGTTGTTTCAACAACTGGAGCACACCGATGCCATTGTGCGTTCTCTGCCCTCGCCAGCCGTTCCGGCCGACTTGACGCAGCGGATTATGGCCGGCCTGCCGCCGGCGCGCAAGCGCAGCTCCTGGAGCGAATGGGTGCGACGTCATCCGGCCGTATCGGTGGCGATTGTCTTTGCTCTGGTCATGCTAGGCAGCTTTATGTCGATGTGGAACGACGACCACGAGCTGATGGTCAAGGGCAACGATTTGCAGGATGTCATCATTCAGGGCGACACGGTGATCGTGCCCAAGGGGCATACGGTCAAGGGCAATCTGGTGGTGCAGCGCGGAAAGCTGGAGGTCGAGGGCGACGTTGCGGGCAATTTGACCGTGATCGACGGCTCGCTGAATCTGGCATCAACAGCGCATATTTCCGGCCAAGTGACACAGGTGGATGAAGCGGTCAGCTGGGTTTGGTACAAAATTAACGAGTTTTTCTCGAATCTGTCGAAATAAGAGCGGATGGACATTCTCACCCTCCCGCGGCCCGGTGCTGCGCGGAGGGTTTTTGGCGTGGAAGCGGGCAGAGTGACCCGGTCATAGGCGAAGCGGGCGGTTTATCGTCCCAAAGTCTCAAAGCGCGGCGCTGCAATAGAAGTATGATCCGGATTATGGTATTATCTATAGTTAGGAACAAAAGAGATGGACGTCGGCAGGGTTTGGGGGAGAACTATCAGATGGACTTACTCACGGGGATTTCGATCAAGGACATCGTCGATATCCTGATCGTCAGTTACGTCATATACAAGCTGATTCTGCTCGTTCGCGGGACGAGAGCCATCCAACTGATGAAGGGGATTCTGGTTGTTGTCATCACCTGGGTCATCAGTATCTGGTTCAAGCTGAGCACTTTGCAGTGGATGATGAATCAGGCGTTTACGTTCGGGGTGCTTGCGGTCATTATTATTTTTCAGCCGGAGCTCAGGCGCGCTCTGGAGCAGCTCGGCCGGGGCAAGCTGTTCAGCCGTTCCTCCAGCGAGGAGGATCAAGATGTGAACAAACGGATCGGTGAGGTGATCCGGGCGGTTAATTATTTGGCGAAGCGCAAAATCGGGGCATTGATCGTGTTTGAAAAAGAGACGGGCCTTACCGATTACGTGGAATCCGGGATTGCCATACAAAGCCGGATCAGCGCCGAGCTGCTGATCAATATTTTCATCCCGAATACGCCGCTGCACGACGGTGCGGTGATCATCCGCCAAAGCCAGCTGATGGCGGCGGGCTGCTACTTGCCGTTGTCGGAGAATCCGTTCATCAGCAAGGAGCTGGGGACGCGGCACCGCGCAGCGATCGGTATGAGCGAGGTGTCGGATGCGATGTGCGTGATCGTCTCCGAGGAGACGGGGCAGATTTCGCTGACGATGAACGGCCATATCGTGCGCGACATCAAGGAGGAATCGCTGATCGGCAAGCTGTTCGAGGAGCTGAAGCCCAAGACGAAGGCGAAGGAAAAGAATCCTTTCCTGAAATGGAGGGGACGCTCGAATGGATAAATGGCTGCGCAATACGAATGTGGTGCGCGTGGTGGCGCTGGTGATCGGGATATTGCTCTGGGTGGTCGTACATATGGAGGAAAGCACGGTCAGCGAGAATTCGCCGCTCGGCACCCGCGAGGAAACGATCAATAATGTGGCGATTACGAAGAAATATGATGAAAGCCGGTTCTATATATCGTCGATGGATCCTTCGAACGTGCAAATTATTTTGCGCGGTAAAGCGTCGAGCGTGAAAAAGGTGACGACGAGCAACAACTATACGATTGAGCTGGACCTGACCCATGTCGGCAAAGGGCAGCACGATCTTGCGCTGAACGCGGTAGGCATTCCGTCCGATCTGGAAGTGCAGATTATTCCGCGGACGGTACACGTTGCGATCGAGGAGCAGCAGAAAAAGGAGGTGCCGGTTGTCATTCAGGTTACCGGCACGCCAGCGGCCGGGCTGAAGGCGGGCCAGCCGATTATCAAGCCGAACAAGGTATACATCACGGCGCCGACAAGCCGGCTCGACGAGATCGAAGAGGTGCGCGGCGAGGTATCGGTGGAGGGCGCGCAGTCGGCGGTGACCAAGCAGGTGCGTCTGACGGCTGCCGACAAGAACGGCAAGGAGCTGGCGCTGGATATGACGCCGCAGGTGGTCGATGTCGAGATTCCGATTACGAGCCCGTTCCAGACGATTCCGCTGCAGCTCAAAGTCGAAGGAGAGCCGGCCAAGGGCTTTGCGATTGCTTCGATTGTGCAGACGCCGGACAAGGTGACGGTATACGGCACACAGGATGATGTCGATAAGCTGGAGTTCTATCAGGGGCCGCAGCTCAATTTGCAGGACATTAAGGAATCGAAGGAATATTCACTGGACGTGCCGCTTAGGAATAAAGTAACGCAGGTCGACCCGGCCAAAGTGAATGTCAAGGTGGAGGTTGTGCCGTCAGTGACCAAGGCGTTCGAGAATATTCCGGTCACGATCATCGGACAGAACGAAACCTTTAACACGAAGGTAATTTTGCCGGAAAGCGGCAAGGTGAACGTCTCGCTGGAGGGTGCGCCGGACCTGATGGACGCGCTCAAGGCCCAGGACGTGCAGGCGATTGTCGATGTCAGCAACCTGCCGCCCGGCCAACACGAGCTGAGCGTTACGCTCAACCTGCCTTCGTTTGTCAAGCAAAACGCGCCGCAGGAGCTAAAGGCGACTGTGGAAATCAGCGAAAAGACGCCTAAGCTGGCCAGACCTTAGCTTAGGCGCATATCCAAGTCAGCGGAGAAAAGGGAGAAGAAGATTCATGGGGAAATATTTTGGTACGGACGGAGTCCGCGGCGTCGCTAACGACGGCTTGACTCCCGAATTGGCTTATAAAATCGGCCGCTGCGGCGGCTACGTGCTCGCTGGGCAGGCCGAGCGGCCGAAGGTCGTCATTGGCCGCGACACGCGGATATCCGGGCCGATGCTCGAAGCCGCGCTGGTGGCGGGGCTGCTGTCGATTGGCGCGCATGTCATTCGCCTGGGCGTGGTAAGCACGCCGGCGGTGGCGTATTTGACCAAGCGGCTGGGCGCTGACGCGGGGGTCATGATTTCGGCGTCGCACAATCCCGTGGAGGATAACGGGATCAAGTTTTTCGGCGGCGACGGATTCAAGCTCCTCGACGAGACGGAGCTGGAGATTGAACGGCTGCTGGATGCAGCAGCCGATGAGCTGCCGCGGCCGGTCGGCGCAGCGATCGGCACGGTGTCTGATGATCTGCAGGCGAAGCAGCAGTATCTGGATTTTCTGCAGTCGACGGTCGAGAGCCGCGATTTCCGCGGCATGAAGATCGTGCTCGACTGCGCACACGGGTCGGCGTATGAGCTGGCGCCGACGGTGTTCCGCGCCTTGGGCGCGGAGGTGGTGACGATCGGCGCGGAGCCGAACGGCTGCAACATCAACGATCAGTGCGGATCGACGCATCCCGAGCGCTTGCGCGAGCTGGTGACGGAGTGCGGCGCACAGATCGGGCTGGCTTTCGACGGCGATGCGGATCGGCTGATCGCGGTCGACGAAACGGGCGCCGAGGTTGACGGCGACTTCATCTTGAGCATCTGCGGCGATGCGTTGAACCGTGCGGGCAAGCTGAACCACGGGACGATTGTGACGACGGTGATGGCGAACATCGGCTTTTTCAAAGGGATTGAAAAAGTGGGCTTGAAGGCCATGCAGACGGCGGTAGGCGACCGTTACGTGATGGAGGAAATGCGCAAGGGCGGCTATAATCTCGGCGGGGAGCAGTCGGGGCATGTGATTTTCCTCGACCATATTTCGACGGGTGACGGCATTTTGACGGCGCTGCAGCTGGTCGATACGCTGGCGCAGTCCGGCAAGAAGCTGAGCGAGCTGAAGCAAATTATGCGCAAGTATCCGCAATTGCTCGTCAACGTGCGCGTGGCGGACAAGAGCAAGTATGCGAATAATCCGGTGATTGAGGAAGCGATCCGCAAGGTGGAGTTGGAGCTGGGCGACAACGGTCGCGTGCTGGTGCGTCCATCGGGGACGGAATCGCTGATTCGCGTGATGGCCGAAGGGCCGGATAAAGAGCAGGTTGAGGCTTACGTGTACGAGATTGCCCGCGTGATTGAAGCGGAGCTGGTCTAGTCTAGGCGGTTGTGAAGCGGGAGGCTGTGCGCAGCTCGGCATTCGCATCGCGCGCAACTGTTCGGGGACTGTCAGATTGGCAAGCTGCACGATGCTCCTGGCGCGTTGCCGGGAGTCACGGCGGTGGTCAGCACTGCGTAGAGCGCGCAAGCTGGCGTGAGGCAAGCCCTCTTTTCGCCAAAACGGAAAGAGGGTTTAGCTTTTGTCAGGGTTTTTCCGAAATTGGCGTAAAAATAAGTTGCACATGCTGGGCAAAATGAATAAGATGAATATATGTTTTCATGAAATTTTCATGAAAGCGGGGCAAGATGACTCTGGAAGGAAAGGTAGGGTAGAGGTTGGACGGTAAGTTAAGCGCCAGAACTCGCGGACGGGACGGAGTTATATCGGAATCGGCGAGTTGACGAGGTGAAGGTGTTCGAATTTTCGGCGGGGACCTTCCGGCATGCAGATGAGTGCCGTTAAGCAGGACAGCAAACCGCTTGGGCGACTGAGCGAACAAGAGTCCGGCATCGTTGTTTTTTTGTCATGCACTTATAGGATCGGCCATTATAGATGATTACGGCGGGGAATCACGTGCGGTTCGCCTGCGAACGGGAATGCAAATTTGCGAAAAAAGCCTTGAAAAACAGGCTTATTCAAACATGGAGGCTAGACATTATGTGTGGAATCGTAGGGTATATCGGGAAACGGAATTCGCAGCAGATTTTGCTGGACGGGTTGAAGAAGCTGGAGTATCGCGGGTATGATTCGGCGGGTGTAGCTGTATACACAGCGGACGGTTTGCAAATTAAAAAAGCCAAGGGGCGGATCGCCAACCTGGAATCGCAGCTGGAGGGAGCTCCGCTGGAGGGCACGATCGGTATCGGACATACGCGTTGGGCGACGCACGGCAAACCGTCGGATGTGAACTCGCATCCGCATACGGACAATTCCTCAAAGTTTTCCGTGGTGCATAACGGAATTATCGAGAACTATTTGACGCTGAAGGAAGAACTGACAGCGAAAGGCCACCGTTTCGTATCGGAAACGGACACAGAGGTCATTTCGCATCTGATCGCTGATTTGTATGATGGTGATATCGTTAAGGCTGTACAGATGGCGGTGAAGCGGATTACGGGTGCTTTTGCGCTGGGCGTTCTGACGGAATATGAGCCGGACCGGCTGGTAGCGGTTCGTCAGGCGAGCCCGCTGATTATCGGCTTGGGCGAAGGTGAAAATTTCATTGGCTCGGATATTCCGGCGATTCTGGAGTATACACGCAATGTGTTTATTTTGAACGATGGCGAAATGGCGCTGTTGACGCGGGAAGGTGTCGAATTAATGACGCTGGAGGGGAATTTTATTTCCCGAGAAATATTCCATGTCGATTGGGACATCGTGACGGCGGAAAAAGCCGGCTTTGACCATTTCATGCTGAAGGAAATTTATGAGCAGCCTAAGGCGTATCGCGATACGATGGGCAGCCGCATTGCCGAAGCGGGCGACCGGGTAACGCTGAATGAGCTGAAAATGAGCGACGACACGATTCGCGGCATCAGCCGTATTCATATTGTAGCTTGCGGTACGGCATATCATGCAGGCATGATGGGCAAATATGTGATCGAAAAGCTGGCGCGTATTCCGGTGGAAACCGATGTGGCTTCGGAGTACCGCTACCGTTCGCCAATCATTACGAAGGATACGCTTGTGATCGTCGTCAGCCAGTCGGGCGAGACAGCCGATACGCTGGCGGCTCTGCGTGAAGCACAGCGCTGCGGCGCACGCGTACTGGCGATTACGAACGTCGTAGGCAGCTCGGTAGCGCGTGAAGCGGATGATCTGATCGTCACGTGGGCCGGTCCGGAGATTGCCGTTGCCTCGACCAAAGCGTATACGTCGCAGCTGATTGCGTTTTATTTGCTCGGCTTGCATTTGGCGCAGGTGCTGGAAACGCAGACGCCTGAGTATGTGCGCGAGGTCATCGGGGCGCTCAAGGCGCTGCCAGGTCAGGTGGAAGCGATTCTGGAGAAGGCCGAGGACATCAAAGCCGTGGCCGAGGAAATGGCGAAGCATGACAACCTGTTCTTCATCGGTCGCGGCGCGGATTATGCCGTAGCGCTGGAGGGCTCGCTCAAGCTCAAGGAAATTTCCTACATTCACTCCGAGGCCTACCCGGCTGGCGAGTTGAAGCACGGCACGCTGGCGCTGATCGAAGAGGGCATTCCGGTGATTGCGCTGGCCACCCAGCATGACCTACTGGAAAAAACGGCCAGCAACATCAAGGAAGTCAAAGCGCGTGGCGCAAATGTGCTTGGCATCGCTGTCGAAGGCGAGCAGGAGCTGCAAAAGTCGGTCGACAGCACGTTCGTCATTCCGAAAACGCTCGACCTGCTGGCTCCGGCGTTGTCGGTAGTGCCGCTGCAGTTGCTGGCGTATTATGCTTCGCTGGCGCGCGGGAACGATGTTGATAAACCGCGGAATTTGGCGAAGAGTGTGACGGTGGAGTAGTTGGTTTGTTGGTGACGCAGATAATCGAAACACCAAAATAAATACAAAATCCCGCTACGGTAAACTCCTTACCACAGCGGGATTTTTTTGTCTTGTCAGCCCGACTTCGGGGCAAATGGGGAAAACTCCAATTCCGACATAGGCACATAATACAATCTGGGCTCCAGCTCCTGGCCGGTGTCGGGGTTTTTATACCGCATGGTGATCAGGAGGTGGTCCTGGGTATCTCTTGCAATGTTGATGATATAATACCGTTTGTCGTCAACGGTAAATGTTGCTTTTTGCAGCGTGCCGTCCATGTAATTGAGCAAATACAGGTCATTGTTCGGGCTGAAGGATTGATAAAAGAAACCGGAGGTATTGTTTTTGATCGATTCCGAAGCCATTTCGAATTCGGGACTGACGTTCATGATCGAGCGTAGGGAGTCTTTTTCGATTTTTCCCAAAAATCGGGTAATGCTGAAATTTGCATAGTAGATATAATCGTTGGCAGCGACAAAGCTGGAGACGCCTTGACGCAATTCGTTGTCTGGCGAGTCGGTAGATTTGGCTGGAATTGTGGATACGTCTACCGAACGCAGGAAGTTCATCTCATGGTCATAGACGTCCAGATACAACGATGATTTGCCGCCGGATTCTATTTTCAAACGGAGTAAGGAGATGGTATGGTCGTCAGAGGTAATCTGGCGGATCGCTTCTCCGCTATGCGCTTTGTCGTCGAAAGCAAATTTCTTTAGCAGTTTTCGTTCGTTCGTTGCTGTGTTATATACGTCCAGCTCGGAACCGCCGGTTGCGAGTACTCTGACGATGTATAATTGATTCCCCACAGCGGTCATGGTGTTGTAGGGAAATCCGCCCTGTTCCGAAAAAACAACGGACATGGTGTTATGGAGCAAATCCACTTTGTACAGGTGCAGCGTTCTGTTTTGAATATCCGAAATTTCACCCGTGGTGACCAACATATATAAGGAGTTGCCAATGACGGTTGTGTCATATTTGGCTTCGTATGCCCAATTGTTGACGGTGCCCAGTTTAATATTTTCTTTGGTTTTAAAGATGTAACGGTAGTAATCCATTGCGGTTATGGAGTCGGTGGACTTGGTCGGAATTTTATTGTAAATGATGCTGTCATCGGTAAGCACCAGGATGCCATAGCGCTCGATTTCTCCGATTTTGGCATGATGAATGTCATAAATCGAAATGGTTTCATTCGAGATCGAGGCGGTTGCGGTATCGGTGGTCATGGTTTGTCGGGAATTGCGTAACTCGGTGTTCTCGGAATTGTCCGTACAACTGCATAGAATGAAAAGCAGAGCGAAGATTAGCAAACCGATTATTTTTTTCAAAACGAACCCATCCTTTTCGCTAAAGCCGTTTGCTTGAAAGCCAGAGGCGTTTGCTGAACAAACACCTCTGGATGATGAAAGATGATTACCAAACTACGCGTGTACACACACTGTTGGCTACGGCTGCTGTTTTTTCATAATAGTAGGCCCAGCCGGATTGCGTGCCGCCCAGGGGATCGGCGATTTGGATCTTGGACTTGTCGTCATAGATGGCGTTGACAACCAGGCTGTGGCCCGTGGTCGCATAATGCCAATTGGCTCCTGTCGGATTCGAAATGCCCATCGAACCGGGCGCTTGCATCGTTACCACGTCGTAATATAAATCGTTGACCATCGTTGTCTGGCTGGGACTTGCCGAATAAATATAATAAACTTTACTTTGCTTGCCGTTTAAGTACGGCGCAAGCTTCGTCGGGTCTGTGCCGCTGGCATCGGTCCCCACAGCGGTTGCAATGGTAGACTGGCTATCGGAGGATCCGGCCAGATATTGCACCATGCTCTTTAATGTTGCCGGAACGCAGTAATTACTTTGCGTTTGCTGGTACATGGTGAATGTACCGGGTATTGAAATTTTGGTGGCTGCTGCTTTGGCTGTGGCGTTTCTTGCGGTATCCTGAGTCGCGAGCTCGGCGGCGATCCGCAGTTTTTCAGTGACTTTTGCGGCATCGCTTTTGGACAGGCTTTTCAAATAGTTCTCATTTTGTGCAGGGGTCAATACGTGCTCGCCAGAGGGAGCCGCTCCTACTTTCTCAGCTTTATTCTCCTCTGCGCTGGCAACAGTAACAAACGAAGAAAGCAAGCCCACAGCCAAGAGAAAACCTAAAGCTTTATTTGTCTTTTTCAAAATAAACATCCTTTCATATTGGCATTTGTATATTGAAAGCTGGCCAGCTGTTCAATCCGCATCAGGTCTGTTGCAGACAAGGTGGATAGTTCATACTACAAGAGGGGGCGCGTATCGCGTGATCGCCCAAGTATGCTTACAAAGATTACTATACTGCAAAATTCATATTTTTACAATATATGTATTTTTTTATAAAAGGTAAGCGCGCAGAAGCTCCAGAAGGAGGATTATCCTCGATTCCGGAGCTTTTTGCGCTGTTTGCGGCAGAGGCGTGTTCGGTATGCTTATAAAAACTGGTAAAAATAATTTATTATTTACAAAAAATCGATCTCGTAAGCGCATACATCAAATTGATACAGTGAAGGAGCTTTCATCTGATTTATGAAGGAGGAATTTCATGTGAGGCTTTATGGGAAAAAAAGGTGGGGCGGCTGGCTAGGGATGCTGCTCGCGGTGGTGCTTACGTTCGGGGCGGTGACGGTGTACCCGCCAACGACCGGGAGGGCAGCCGGTTCGTATTTGCTTTCGCTGAATCGACCGGCGTTTGCTTCGTCCGTTGAAGGGACGAGTTATACGGCGGACAAGGCGTTTGACGGCGACTTATCGTCGCGCTGGAGCAGCGAGTTTGCCGATCCGCAGTGGATTTATGTGGATTTGGGCGCGGTTGCGGCGATTGATCAAATTGTTTTGCGCTGGCAGAATTCGTATTCGAAGGCGTACAGTATTCAAGTGTCCAATGATGAAATCAACTGGACGACGATTTACACGACAGCAGCGGGTGCTGGCGGTGTGGAGACGCTGGCGGTGTCGGGGAGCGGCCGCTATGTGCGGTTGTATTCGACGAAGCGCAAGTCGACGTTTGGCAATTCGCTGTACGAGTTCGAGGTATATGGAACTGGCGGGGCGAATCCGCCTCCGGCAGCGTTGGGCCCGAATGTGGCGCTGAATCGCCCGGTGACGGCTTCCTCTGCGGCGCAGCCGTCCGCAAATGCGGTGGATGGGAACGGGGCGAGCAGCTGGGCATCGAATGAGACGGACGACGAGTGGCTGTATGCCGATCTGGGAAGCGTGCGCACGCTGGGACGGGTTGTGGTGAAATGGGGTAGTAATCCGGGCCGCACGTTCGATATCCAGGTGTCCAATGACAGCACAAGCTGGACGACGGTTTACCGCGAGCTGCACAGCACGGGTGAGACGCTGAATCTGCCTATGTATGCCAGTGGCCGTTATGTGAGGATGAAGGGCATTGTGGCGATGTCGGGCAACGGGTATTCGATTGCCGAGCTGCAGGCCTATGATTATGTGACAGGCGATCCTAAGCCGAGCTATACGATTCCGGCGCTTCCCGTCATTTCCACGGTGACGTCGGGGCAGGGCAGCTATGCGGTGAACGATCTGTCGATTCGCCAGCCGCGGTATCCGAACTATGCATCGGCCAATGTGACCTCATCGCCGATTCCGTCGAACGATTGGTGGACCTCGCTGATGGTCGATCCGTTCGGCAGCGGGATTGTCGCTTTGCCGCTCAAGCTCAGGTATGCCAAGCAAGGGCTCGGGGTGCTGACGCCGGGAGCGGGATATCTGAAGACGGACGGCAACGGGCAAACCGCGGCAGGCAATCCCGACTTTTATTTGTCGGCGAGCAATATGTCGTGGGACACGCTGGTAAACCGGGTGACGGGCTACGGCGACTGGTCGGTGAATGTGGCGCTGAGCGATAATGCGGTCGATAAGATGAAAACGACGATTGTGAAGGGCTCGCCGTATTTATATGCGGAGTTTAGCGACCCGGCGTCGCCTGAGCTTTTTTTACCGAATGCGGTGCGGTTTTTCGATGATAGCAATCATACGGTGCTGACGACGGACGGGGTTCCCTGGACGGGCGATCATATTGGGGTGGAAGTCACGAATACGGACGGCGCGCCGACGCCTTCGATCGTGAAGCGGTATTACGGGCTGTTTGCGCCGCCGGGTACGGTGTTTACGCGGGCCGGGGTGAAGCTGAAGCTGCAGCTGGGCGGGGGGCAGACGTATTTGTCCTTGGCGGCGCTACCGGGGACGGCGGAGCTGAATTATTTTTATCAGCACGGTTATGCTTTTGTGACCGATACGCAGGTGACGTACAGTTTTAACGAGGCGACTGCGGATGTGACGACGAATTTCAAGGCGACGACGAGTCTGAAAAGGAACGGTTTTGCCAATACGACGCTGATGGCGCAGCTGCCGCATCAATGGAAGCTTACGACGACGCCGTTGACGGGAGTGACGTATCCGTCGATTCGCGGGTTGTTGAAGGTGACGGAAGGGAATATGTTTACAACCGTGAACAAGTTTTATGGGGTGGTGCCGCAGTTTACGGAGCCGGGGGATTCGACGTATTCGCGCCAGACGCTGCTGTCTTATTTGGCGACGCTGGATTCGGAAACGAGCAAGAATCTCATGCAAAAGGATGCGTATTGGGAAGGGAAGAAGCTGCAGCCGCTGGCCATGGGGGCGCTGATGGCCGATCAGATCGGAAATGAGTCGTACAAGAATTTGTTTGTGGGCCGGATCAAGTCGATTTTGCTGGATTGGTATACGTATGGGTCTTCGAGCGATGATTATTATTGGGCCTATAATCCCGATTGGGGCACGCTGTATTACAAGCATAGCGATTACAGCTCGAATTCGGCGAGCTTTACGGATCATCATTTTACGGACGGGTATTTCGTGTTTGCGTCGACGATTTTGGCGATGTACGATGCGGATTTCAAGAATCAGTACGGCGGGATGGTGGAGCAGCTGATCCGCGATTATGCGAATCCTTCGAAGACGGATGCGCAGTATCCGTTTTTCCGTCATTTTGATCCGTATGAGGGTCATTCCTGGGCCGGCGGTTACGGCGATAATGCCAACGGGAACAATCAGGAGGCTGCGGGCGAAGCGTTATATAGCTGGGTGGCTGAATATTTGTGGGGGTTGACGACGGGAAATAAGGCGTACCGCGATGCCGGTATTTACGGGTTTACGACAGAGCTGAAGGCTGTGGAGCAATACTGGTTCAACTATGATCAAGATACGTGGCTGCCGGGCTATACGCATAAAACGGTCGGGCAGGTGTATGGCAGCGCGATTAATTTCGGGACGTTTTTCAGTGCGGTGCCGTATCATGTGTACGGAATTCACTGGCTGCCGACTGCGGAATATTTGACGAGCTACGGGTTTGACACCAGCAAGGCCGCGGGGTTGTACAGCGGGCTGGTGGCCGATAACGGCGGGCCGGAAACCGGCTGGTATCACACGATCTGGCCGATTCAGTCGCTGAGCGACACGCAGGCGGTGCTGAATAAATGGAGTACGGCGAATATGCAAAAGGATGCCATCGCCAATACGTATTGGTTTGTCCACAATATGGCGACGCTCGGGCAGCGGACCAAGGACATCTGGGCGACGGGCGGGGCGAGTGCAAGTGTGTATAAAAACGGCTCCGCCTACAGCGCGATCGTCTGGAATCCGACGGGCAGTCCGGTGACGGTGACGTTCCGCAATGCGGCGGGAACGACCGGCTCGGCTACCGTGGCGGCCAAGTCGCTGGTGAAGGTGAACCCGCAGGCCGGGTCGCTGTTGACGCCGCCGTCGCTGACGGCAAGCGCGACGCAAAATAATGTCGGCCAGTCGATTGCGGTGACGTTTGCAGATAACGCGGCATGGCGCACGGCGATTCAAACGGTCAAGGTGGACGGAACGGTCCTGGGCGCGGGACAATATGCGGTGACGGCGGGTAAAATTACGTTTGGCGCATCCGTATTTACGGCCGCGAAGACGTATGCGATCGAGGTTGCGGCGACGGGGTATGCGAACGCGTCGGTCATGCAGCCGGTCGTGGACAACGTGGCGCCGACGGCTCCGGCCAATCTGGCGGCGACGGCGGTGTCGAGCAGTCAGGTGAGCTTGAGCTGGACGGCTTCGACGGATAATGTGGGCGTCAGCGGCTATGACATCTACCGCAACGGCACGCAGGTAGGCACTTCCGCGACGACGTCTTACAACGACACGGGGCTTGCCGCAGCAACGTCCTACAGCTACTACGTCAAAGCGCGGGATGCGGCCGGCAATGCCTCGGCGGCCAGCAACACGGTTAGTGTGACGACGCCGGGAAGCGGAGGAACGTATACCGCGCTGGCGCGCAGCGGCTGGACGGCGGTGACGAACCCGGTGAACGGCACGCCGGGGAATCTTTTTGACGGGGATATGTCTTCGCGTTGGACAACGGGCAAAAATATGGCCGCAGGCCACTCCATCATCGTCGATCTGCAAGCGGCGCAAAGCTTCCGGCGGATTGTGATGGACTCGACCGGCAACAATAACGACTATGCACGCGGCTACGAGGTGTATGTCTCCGGCGACGGATCGAGCTGGGGAAGTGCGGTTGCTGCCGGAGCGGGCAGCGGCCCGGTCGTGACCGTGGATTTTTCCACACAAACAGCGCGGTATATTCAGGTGGTGCTGACGGAAAGCGCGTCGAAATGGTGGTCGATCCGGGAGTTTAACGTGTACAACTAAGCCCCCTCTTGACAATCGGCCCTTGGTGTTATAATATTTGCCCTATATTGAATACGTTGATAAGGAATAGTACGGTTTTCCAAACGATCAGAGAGCTGCTGGACGGTGCGAAGCAGACGTGGAGGAAATCGGAACTCGCCTTGGAGTTGCTCGCTGAACCCGTTAGAGTAGGCCGAGCCGGAGCCTGACCGTTATATCAGGAGGGTGTGTGGTGGGTCCGTTCGCGGGCAGCCAGCAGCCGTAGAGCGCATGCCGGAAGGCATGAATTCGGAGTGGTACCGCGTAAGATGTCCAAGTCTTTCGTCTCTGTGAATCGGAGACGGAAGGCTTTTTTTGCGCGTTCGATCTTGGGCAGATGAGCTGAGCAACTTGATGAAGGGAAGGATTGTCATGAAAAACGTGGAAAAGTACGCCAGAGGCTATTTTATGCCGCCGCAAACGAGCTTGAATTGGACGAAAAAGGAATATATTACCGAGGCGCCGACCTGGTGCAGCGTGGACCTGCGCGACGGCAATCAGGCGCTGATTGTGCCGATGAATTTGGAGGAGAAGCTGGAGTACTTCAAATTGCTGGTCGAGATCGGCTTTAAAGAAATCGAGGTGGGCTTCCCCGCGGCGTCGGAGACGGAATTTGCTTTCCTGCGCACGCTGATCGAGCAGGATTTGATCCCGGACGATGTGACGATTCAGGTGTTGACCCAATCGCGGGAGCACATTATCCGCAAGACGTTCCAGGCGCTGAA
The DNA here is from genome assembly GCF_004514475.2 of Paenibacillus athensensis. Lineage (GTDB taxonomy): Bacteria > Bacillota > Bacilli > Paenibacillales > NBRC-103111 > Paenibacillus_AL > Paenibacillus_AL athensensis. Next base: position 23,818 of record NZ_MYFO02000009.1, read on the forward strand.
GGGCACGAAGAAGGCGGTTGTCCACCTGTACAATTCCACGTCGGTGGCGCAGCGGGAGCAGGTGTTCCGCAAATCGAAGGAAGAGATTATCGACATTGCGGTGAGCGGCGCGAAGCTGTTGAAGCAATGCGCGGAGGAGACGGAGGGCAACTTCCAGTTCCAATATTCGCCGGAAAGCTTTACGGGGACGGAGATCGATTTTGCGCTGGAGATTTGCAATCGTGTGCTCGATGTGTGGCAGCCGACGGCGGAGCAGCCGGTTATCATCAATCTGCCGGCGACGGTGTCGATGTCGATGCCGCATGTGTACGCCAGCCAGATCGAATATATGAGCGAGCATTTGAGTTTCCGCGAGCATGTGATTGTATCGCTGCATCCGCATAATGACCGGGGAACGGGCGTGGCCGACGCGGAGCTGGGCATGCTGGCCGGGGCGCAGCGCGTGGAAGGCACGTTGTTCGGCAATGGCGAACGGACCGGCAATGTCGACATTGTGACGCTGGCGCTGAATATGTATTCCCACGGGGTTGATCCGAAGCTGAATTTCACCAACATTCCGGCGATCATCGCGGTTTACGAGCGTCTGACGAAAATGCGCGTAGGCGAAAGACATCCGTACGGGGGCGAGCTGGTGTTTACCGCATTCTCGGGCTCGCATCAGGATGCGATTGCCAAGGGCATGAAATGGCGCGAGGACGAAACGCCGGCGCACTGGTCGGTGCCTTATCTGCTGATCGATCCGAAGGATATCGGCCGCGAATACGAGGGCGACATTATCCGCATCAACAGCCAGTCCGGCAAGGGCGGTATCGGGTATATTTTGCAGCAAAAATACGGTCTCGATCTGCCGGCAAAAATGCGCGAGAATTTCGGTTACTGCGTGAAAAACGTGTCCGACCAGCAGCAAAAGGAGCTGTTGCCGGATGAAATCTACCACATTTTTCAGCAGGAGTACGTCAATATCAAGACGCCGGTTGAGTTTGTCAATTACCGCTTTACGAGCAATGATGATTTTCAAACGGTCGTTACGATCCGTTCGGGCGGCGAGGTCAAGGAAATCGCCGGTAACGGCGACGGCCGACTCGATGCGATCAGCAATGCGCTGCAGACGGAGCTGGGCATTCAATACAGCGATTTGATCTACCGCGAGCACGCGCTGGAAACAGGCTCGAAGTCGCAAGCGGTCTCGTATATCGGCATCACGGCGGCGGATGGCAGCGTCTATTGGGGCTGCGGCATCGACGTTGACATTATGACCTCTTCGGTCAAAGCGCTGTTCAGCGCGGTCAACCAGATGAACCGGAAAACCAGTTAACGGTAAGGAACATACAGCTTAAAATCAGCAGGAATGAAAACCAACTTCACATGAGGTTGGTTTTTTTTATGTAACAGCTTAGTATTTACGTAAATAAATGAAGAAAATAATGCCTTTTCGTTAGAAAAACAGCTTTAAAAACTTGGTTTTTTCAGTTTTATTAATAATATACGTAAATATATTGACGACTATCGTTTGTCATGATATAAATAGAGTATAAATCGTGTTAACCACACAAAAAGCTTCAGTTTCCGGTTAATAATTTACGTAAATTTATGAAATGCGAAGCGGCGACAAGGTGAGTGCGATGAATATTAAACAAATTGCAGAAAAAGCCGGGGTTTCTGTAGCGACGGTCTCGCATGTGGTGAACAAGACGCGATTTGTCAGTCAGGAATTGACAGAGCGGGTTTTGCAGGTGCTTGGCGAAATGGACGGGCACGGCGGCACGCTTTTACGTAATATGAAAGCGGTTCAAGCCCCAACCATTCTCGTTTGGATGGAAAGCGTGATTGACCCGTTTTATGGAGAGGTTCTTCAAAGTATCAAGAAGACCGCGGCCAAGAGCGGACAGCAGGTGGTTGTCCTGCACACCAGCGGTAACGCCGGGCTGCAGGAGTACATTCGGCTGGAGAAGCCGATCGGCTTGATTGTGGCGACGGAGTCCTATCGCGAGCCGGAGATTCTCAAGCTCAAGGGGTTTAGTCTCCCTACGGTGATCATTGGCGTCGGAGGGATTGGAGCCGGTGGCGGACATTTGATTCGCGATGAATATGAAAGCGCATACAAGGCGGCGTATCATTTCATTCGCAGCGGGCATGAAGGCATTGGTTTCGTGTACGCCGCCGCCGAGGGGCGGGCTGATCGTGCCGCTTTATCCGGTTTTCTGGGTGCGCTTCGCGATCACGGTCTCCGGGCTGACGATCCGTTGATCCTTGCGCTTGGGAGCGAAGATGATCCCGCTAATCAAGTAAACAAGGCGCTGGATTCGCAAGAAGAACCGTTGACCGCCATCATTTGTGCCGATAAGCAGGCGACCTTGGCCATGTGGAAATGGCTGAAAAGCAGCCCTTACCAATGTCCTGACGATATCTCGCTGCTGAGTCTCTATGCATTCGAATTCAGCCATATGCTCAGCCCGCCGATGACGACGGTAGCGCATGATCCGGCGGAGCTGGGAAGAAGAAGCGTAGAGAAGCTGTTAGGCAAAATTGCCGGCGCAGACGGCTGCGAGGAGGACGAAGCGGTTGCCAGCCGCATCGCGGTTCGCACGTCTACGCAGTGTATCGGACGCGGCCCGCTGGGCGAACGATCGGCAAGCCCGAATATTTTGCAGCTCAGTCCTTTGGAGATTGAACGAATCAAGTCCGGTTCGTATTCGGCGGCAATCTCGTTTCACTATGCCGGAACGGCGTGGGCCCGGCTGCACGAGAAGGGCATCAAGGACGTATTCGCGGAGTTTGGCGTCAAGATTCTCGCCGTAACCGATGCGCATTTCGATCCCGAGCTCCAGAATAAGCAGCACGCAAGCATTTTGACGATGAAGCCCGATGTGCTGATCAGCATTCCGGCCGATGAAATCTTGACGGCTCCAGGCTATCGTGAGGTCGTCCAAGCCGGGACGAAACTGGTGTTGATTAACAATGTGCCGGCAGGCTTTGCCCGTGACGATTTTGTCACCTGCGTTTCTATCAATGAAAGGGAGAACGGTCAAATCGCCGGCAGGCTGCTTGGCGAGCATCTGACCCGGCACGGCAAGAAGTATGTCGGATTGCTGGTGCACGGGGCGCCGTTTTTTGCCACCCGACAGCGGGATACCGCGGCGGAGCAGGTGCTGTCTGAGGAGTTCCCTGAGTTGGAGATTGTGGCATCGGCCGCATTCCTGAAAGAATCCAGTGTGTTCGACAAGTGTTACGAGCTACTCAAGCGCTATCCGCAGATCGAAGGCTTGTACGTGTCCTGGGAGGGGCCGACACTGGACGTGCTGCACGTCTTGCGCGAATTGAAACGGGAGGATATCAGCGTCGTTACCGCTGATCTGGATCTTGATGTTGCGCTGCATATGGCGCGTGGCGGCCCGGTCAAGGGCATAAGCGCTCAACGGCCCTATGATCAAGGCCGGGCGGTTGGTATGGCGGCAGCCAATGCGTTGTTGGGCAAGTCGGTGCCCTCGTTTATCGGCATTATCCCTTACCGGATTACAACTGACAATCTGCTGACCGGCTGGCAGGATATTGTGAAGCAGCGTGCTCCCGCGCAACTGGTGCATGCCCTGAAAATGGGCTAGTGCGAAATTTATTTTTATATCAGGAGGTCTTGATCGATGAAACTGGGCTATCAAACGAATACTTGGGGCGGCGTGTTCGGTCATCCGGGCGGCGTCACTTCGGTGAAGGACGCTTATTATATGGCGGGCGGTTCGACGGAAGAGGCTGTAGCCGATATCGCCCAAGCAGGTTATCAGGGCATTGAGTTGTTCGACGGCAATCTGATGCAGTATGCGGGCCGGATCGATGAATTCAAGCAGCTGCTGCATAAGCACGGACAGGCGCTGATCGGCGTCTATACGGGAGCCAACTTTATTTACGAGGAAATTCTGAACGACGAGCTGTACAAGATCGAACAGGTGGCGAAGCTGGCGGCGGAGGCCGGAGCCGAGCATCTGGTCATTGGGGGCGGGGCGCTGCGGGCCGGCGGCATTCGCGAATCCGATTATGTTGCTTTGGGCAAGGCGCTGGACCGGGTGAAGGCGATAGCGGAACGCTGGGGTCTGGTTGCCAGCTATCATCCCCATTTGGGCTCCCTGATCGAAAAGCCCGAGCAGTTAACACGTCTTATGAAGCTGACCTCGATCTGCTTGTGCCCGGATACGGCACATCTGGAGGCAGGCGGCTCCGACCCGGTAGAGGTGATTCGAACTTATGCGGATCGCATTCGCTACGTGCACTACAAGGATTATGCCAACGGCCGCTTTCTGCCGCTGGGCGAAGGACATCAGCGCTTTGATGAAATGACCGCGGTGCTGCGCGAGATGCATTATGACGGCTGGATTACCGTTGAGTTGGACAGCCATGAGAATCCGCTGCAAGCTGCCGGCATCAGTAACAGATATCTGCGTGAGCAACTGCAAATCGGCGAGTAAACGGTTCGGTGAAAGAACGGCTACTACAACATAAAAAAGGTGGATGACAAACATGCGTACTTTAAATGTAGCAATGATTGGCGGAGGTTTCATGGGAAAGGCGCATTCGATTGCGTATGCGGGCATGCCGATGTTCTTCTGGCCGGCTCCTGCGATCCCTTATCGGAAGACGGTCGTCGACATTAACGACGATATGGCGCGGACGGCAGCAGCCCGCTATGGCTTCGAATCGTATTCCTCGGACTGGAGAAGCGTTATCGAGGACCCGACGATCGACATCATCGACATTGTGACGCCAAACGATTCACATGCGGATATTGCGATTGCAGCGGCCAAGGCCGGCAAGCATATTATTTGCGAGAAGCCGCTCGCCCGGACGGCCGAGGAGTCCAAGCGGATGTGGGAGGCGGTGCGCGAAGCAGGGGTCAAGCATATGGTCGCTTTTAACTATCGTCGTACCCCGGCGATTGCGCTGGCGAAAAAGTATATTGAGGAAGGCGCGTTGGGCGCTATTCTTAGCTTCCGCGGCACGTATTTGCAGGACTGGTCGGCCGATCCGAACTCTCCGTTGTCCTGGCGGTTCCGCAAGGCGATTGCCGGCTCTGGCGCGCTGGGCGATATCGGCACCCATGTGATCGATATTGCCCGGTATCTGGTCGGGGAAATCGCCGAGGTGATGGCTACGGCCAATACCTGGATCAAGGAACGGCCGGTACAAGCCGGTGGTGTTGACAAGCTGGGCACGGTCAAGCTCGGCGGAGAGGTGAAGAAGGAAGCGGTTGATGTCGACGATGAAATCAGCTCGCTCCTGCGCTTCGAGAACGGCGCAGTTGGCAGTCTGGAGGCAACGCGCAATGCCTGGGGCCGCAACAATTTCATTACCTTTGAGATTCACGGCGAAAAGGGCTCTGTTTACTTCAACTATGAGCGCCGCGATGAGCTGCAGGTATGCTTTTCAAGCGATCCGGGGGACCGCAGAGGCTTCCGCACGGTGTACACGGGGCCGGCGCATCCGTATGGCGAGGCGCTCTGGCCGATTCCTGCGCTGGGCATCGGTTATACCGAGACGAAAATCATCGAGGCCCATGATTTTATTGCTTCCATTGTGAACGATACCGAGGTTTCGCCGAACTTCTATGACGGTTACCGGATTGCTGTTATTGCGGATGCGATGATCGAATCGGCCAATACCCGGCAATGGGTGAAAACGATCTAGGGCAGGCTTTGCACAGGCGAGGGCCGAAGCGGCTTGTTCGCATTGGCCCAGCTTGACAAGGGGGGACTACACGTGGAAACGCCAATTTTGCAGATGCGGAATATTTCAAAATCGTTTAACGGCATTCAAGTGCTGCATGATGTGCATTTCGAGCTGCGAAAAGGCGAAGTGCACGCCTTGATGGGCGGCAACGGGGCGGGGAAGTCGACCCTGATGAAGATTTTGACCGGGGTGTACGGGCTGGATGAGGGCCGTATCGAGCTGAACGGCTCCGAGGTGCAGATCAGAACGACGCAGGATGCGGAGCGGCAAGGAATTTCGATGATTTTTCAAGAATTCAGCCTGATTCCGACCCTGACGGTCGCGCAGAATATCTTTCTGGGCAGGGAACCGCGGACGAAGCTTGGTTTTATCGACGATGCCCGGTGCGTGCGGCTGACTCGGGAGCTGCTCCAGGAGCTGGACGTGGAGATGCGGCCGGATGCGACCGTTGCGGAGCTTGGCGTCGGCTACTGGCAGATGACGGAAATCGCCAAAGCGCTTTCGAAGGAGTCCAGCATCCTGATCATGGATGAGCCGACCTCCTCGCTGACGAAGCGGGAGACGGAGATTTTGTTCGCTTTTATCGAAAGGTTGAAGGAGAAAGGAATCTCCATTATTTACATCTCTCATCGAATGGAAGAGATTTTCCAAATCTGTGATCGGGTAACGGTCATGGGGGACGGACGGCATGTCATTACCGAGGATACGAAGAAGCTGGATATGGAGACGCTTGTGCAGTATATCGCCGGCAAAAATCTGGAGAAGTTTGAATGGAAGCCGCGGCAGGGCGTATCCGACGGATCGGTGGTGCTGGAGGTTCGCAATCTGAAAACACACAATCGTGTAAACGGTGTCCATTTTGAACTCAAGCGTGGGGAAGTGCTGGGGATTGCAGGCTTGATGGGAAGCGGACGCACCGAGACGCTGCGGGCGCTGTTCGGGATCGATCCGATTACGGAAGGTGAAGTTCTCATCAACGGCAAGCCTTCGCGCATTCGTTCTCCGCAAGACGCGATGAATCGCGGCATTGCGCTTGTTCCCGAGGACCGCAGGGTGCAGGGGCTGGTGCTTCATCATCAGGTCAAGGATAACATTCTGCTGCCTTCAATTGTGAAGATTGCCAGCGGCGGGATCGTGGAAGAGGCCAAGGGCCGAAGCATCGCTCAGGATTGGGTGGCCCGGTTGAATATCAAAACAGATTCGATCTACAAGACATCGGGGCTATTATCGGGTGGCAATCAGCAGAAGATCGTGTTCGCCAAATGGCTCGCCAACGAGCCGGACATCATCATGCTGGACGAGCCGACAATCGGCATCGATATCCAGGCCAAGATCGAAATTATCGACCGGGTGCGGGAGCTGGCGGACGAGGGCAAAAGTATGATTCTGGTGTCTTCGGAAATGCCGGAGCTGCTGGCGGTCAGCGACCGGATACTCGTCTTCCGCGACGGTCGGGTGATCAAACAGTTCATGCGTGAGGACATTCATACGGAGGAGGATCTGCAGCATGCAATCCAAGGAACTTAACGCCAAGCCGGCCTTGGCCATACGGACTTTCAACTGGCGGCAATACATCGTTTATATCGCGTTCGTCGGCGTTCTGATTTATTTCTCGATCGTGCTTGGCAGCGACGGGTTCCTGTCGGCGAACAATCTGCTGAATATCGCCCGGCAGACGGCGATTATTTCCATCGTGGGCGTGGCGATGACCTTCGTGATAACCGCAGCGGAAATCGATCTGTCGGTCGGCTCCATCGCCGCATTGTCGTCACTGACGACGGCGCTTGCACTGAAAGCAGGCTTCGGTATTCCCGGAGCGCTGGTGGCGGGTCTGGGTTCCGGCACGATAATCGGCTTGATCAACGGACTGCTCGTAACCAAGGTTGTGATTCCTTCATTCCTTGTAACGCTTGGGATGATGGGGGTCACAAAGGGGTTGGCGATGTGGATCACCAAGACGGCTCCGGTGCCGATTCAGAGCGAATCGTATGTGTTTGCTTTCGGCTCCGGCGATATTGGCAGCATCCCGGTCTTGTTGATTTGGACCGTGATTATCGTTGCCGCAGGCCATGTGCTTTTGAAAAAAACGACCTTCGGGCGTAAAACGCTTGCCGTAGGGGGCAATCAGCATGCCGCCAGATTCTCCGGCGTAAATGTAGCGCGTACGAAGCTGTATGTCATGATCGGTTCGGGGATGGCGGCTGGTCTGGCCGGCATGCTGTATGCCGGACGTATGCATTCCGGTCGCTATACCTTTGGAGAAGGCGACGAGCTGTCAGTCATTGCTGCCGTTATTCTCGGCGGGACCAGCTTGTTTGGCGGCGTCGGCACGGTAGTCGGTACGGTCATCGGATCGCTGATGATCGGTACGGTCAACAATGGATTAATTATCATGGGGCTTGACGTGAGCCAGCAAATGATCGTCAAAGGGCTGATCATTATTCTGGCCGTGGCTTTCGGCCGCAAAGCGATAACCAAGTCATAGAGAGGCGATGGCAATGAACAAAGTGAAAACGGCCATACTGGGCGCGGGCTTCATCGGCCAAGCCCACATTGAAGCCATTCGCAGACTCGGCTTCGTCGAGATTGCGGCCGTAGCGCAGGACGACCCGCGCAAGGCAGCGGAAGCCGCCGCGGCGCTGCATATCCCGCGGGCAACGGACAACTATATGGAGCTGTTGGCCGACCCGGATATTCAGGTGATTCATAACTGTACGCCCAATCATCTTCATCATGAAATCAACCGGCAGGTGCTTTTGCACGGCAAGCATTTACTCTCGGAGAAGCCGCTGACGCTGACGAGCGACGAGGCGAAGGAGCTGTATCTGCTGGCTCAGGAACGCAAGCTGGTTACAGGGATCAATTTTAACTACCGTCAATTCCCGATGGTTCAGCATCTGAAAGGGATGGTGCGCGACGGCGATCTGGGCGATATCCGCATCGTGCGGGGGCATTATCTGCAGGACTGGCTGCTTTACGATACCGACTACAACTGGCGGATTGAGCCGGCTTACGGCGGTCAAACTCGGGCTATCGGCGACATCGGCTCGCATCTGTTCGATTTGGCCCAATATGTGACGGGACTGCGCATCCGCGAGGTCCTGGCCGACAAGGCGATTCTCGTTCCGCGGCGCTTCAAGCCGATCGGCAGTGTCCAGACGTTCCAGTCGGGACAAACGGCGGAGCTTGAGCCGGTCGAGGTGACCACTGAGGATTACTGCTCGGTGCTGGTGAAATTCGAGAATGGCGCCAGCGGCGTGTTCACGGTATCCCAGGTGTCGGCGGGCTATAAGAATGCGTTGGAGCTTAATGTGGATGGCGCAAAGGCGTCGGGCAGCTGGGAGCAAGAGGAGTCGTTCAAGCTGCGGGTGGGCTACCGCGATCAGCCAAGCCAGACGGTGCTTCGCGATCCAAGCCTGCTCAAGAAGGAGGCGTTGCCGTTCCTGCATTATCCCGGCGGTCATGAAGAAGGATGGACGGAAAGCCTCAAGAACATGATGCATCACTTTTATGCGGGCGTTATGTCTGAAGGAAAAGCTATATCGGATTCCGTGGCCTCATTCAAGGATGGCTATCAGCTCATGCTGATCATCGACGCGATGATACGCAGTGCCGAAACCGGCACCTGGCAGTCGGTGGAGCAGCTTCGTTAGCAAGTGAATTTCACGCGGGAGGGATGCGATGAACCAACCGGCAGATCAAATGCACGCCCAAGCGTAATCGGAATGTGGAGAAACCAAGCAGAGAATAATAAAAAACAAGACAAAGGGGAAATAAGCGATGACAATCAGATCGAATCGCGTACTTGCAGGACTGGTCCTGATCATTATGCTGGTCGCTATGACAGCTTGCGGCTCATCCAATGGAGATACGGGAAGTAAGCCTTCGGAAACGGCTGCAGCAACGGAAGCGGGCTCTACAGATGCGCCTAAGGCGGAGGGCGCCCAGACGACTGCGCCTGACCCGGCGGCCGAGCTGGCCAAATTGGCCACGCAGGTGCTGACGAAAGGGCCAAACGGCGAAGAGCCGGTTTCCGCAGCCGCGTTGGAATTGACCGACGCCGACATTCAGGCGCTCAAGGATAAGAAGGTTACAGCGGCGATTTCCATGCAGTACATGGGGAACGACTGGTCGACGACGCAGGTCAATGCATTGAAGGAGCAATTCGCCAAAATGGGCATCGAAGTGGTTGCGGTAACCGACGCCAACTTCAAGCCGGAGAAGCAAACCTCGGATATTGAAACGATTTTGGCCAAAAAACCGACTGTTCTGGTGACCATCCCGACAGATACGGTAGCCACAGCGCCAATCTACAAAAAAGCTGCCGAAGCCGGCGTGAAGATTGTGTTCATGAATCAGGCAGCAGACGGACTGAAGGCGGGCACAGACTATTCAACCATCGTATCGCCCGATGATTATGCAAACGGCGCTACCGCCGCTTACTACATCGCGAAGGAACTGAAGGGCAAAGGCAATATTGCTGTGGTGTACCACGATGCCGACTTCCCAACGACGAAGATTCGTTATGATGCGTTTAAAACGGTTATGGCTCAGTACCCGGATATCAAGATTGTCGAGGCGCAGGGGATCGCTGGACCCGATTTTGCCGGTGATGCCGAGAAAGCAGCTTCCGCCATTTTGCTGAAGCATTCCGATGTTCAGGCCATTTGGGGTGTGTGGGACGTGCCGGCCGAAGGCATCATCTCGGCTGCCCGCAACGCCGGTCGCGAAAAGGATCTGATCATCACCACAATTGACCTTGGCAAAAACGTCGCGATCGAGCTGGCCAAAGGCGGTCTGATCAAAGGGCTTGGCGCGCAAACGGTATATGACGCCGGCGTAGCGGAAGCAAAAGCGGCTGCACTGACAGCGCTGGGCAAGGAAATCCCGCCGTTTATCGTGATGAACGGTATTCCTACGGATAAAAGCAATGTATTGGACGCATGGAAGCGCGTCTATCATCAGGACCCTCCGAAAGAGCTGACTGACGCGGCGGCGAAGTGATCATAGTGACTAACTAATTGAATAAAGGAGTGTATTTCGATGGCAAACCTCGATTTCTACGGCGGCACGACGAAACGCCAATTTCAAGCGACCGGTTTTTTCCGGCTGGAGAAAACAGAAGAAAGATGGTTCCTTGTCGATCCTGACGGCTACCCATTTATTACAGTTGGCGTAAACCATGCGGACGAGACGAACCTGAAGTACGATCACAATATTGAAATTTGGGAGAAAAAATACGGCTCCCGCCAGAACTGGATTCAGGGCCTCGTTCATGATCTGAAGGATTGGGGCTTCAACACGATCGGCTGGACAGCCGACTACATCAGCGGCGATTGGGGCGTTGCCCTGGACTGGTTCGGCGACCCGGTCGATCTCGGCCACTCCAGCGGCTGGGCGGCGCAGGACTACAAGCTGGCGAACATGCCTTATTGTGTACAAATTCGCGTTCAGGAGATTGAAGACTGGAACGGCTTCCCGAATTACCGTGACGTCTACTCCCCGGACTTTGACAAATATTGCGATTATCTGGCCCGTGCGGTCTGCCACGAGCACAAGGACAGCAAAAATCTGATCGGCTACTTCCTGGTCGATATCCCAGGCTGGATTCCTCATGCCAGCGGCCGCTTCTTCCAGGGGATGGAGCATCTGAAGGGTCAGGAGTTCGATGACAAGCTGTTCGATATCGCTACGAAGTACTACGATACCATTACGAAATATATTCGTAAGTATGATCCCAATCATCTCATTCTCGGCGATCGTTATAACGGCGATAAAGGTATTCCCGAAATCGTGCTGCAAGCGATGAAGCCTTATGTTGACGTGCTGTCCGTTCAATATTTTCCTGCAAGCACGGATGAAGCGCATGAGAAGATGAAGAACGACCTGGCCCGCTGGTCCGAGCTGACCGGCAAGCCGGTGCTCATTGCCGACATCGGCAATTGGTGTGCGACGCACATGAATCCGAACCGCGTCAGCGATTTGAAGTCGCAGGGAGAGCGAGGGGCAGATTACACCCGCTCGATCGGCAAAGTGCTCCATGAGCCCTGGTTCATCGGCTGGCACTGGTGCGCGCATCTGGAGAACAAAGCCAGAGGTTGGGGGATCAAGGACCCGTTCGATCAGCCATATCAAGAGTTCGTCGATCCGGTTCGCGAGTTTAACCGGAAGGTGTACGATCATATCTAATATCCAAGTAGACAGGCGATGACGGGAGTTTCTGTTATCGCCTGTTTTTCTTGCATGAGATCCGAAAGGTTCCGATCCGCATTTTCGTATCCGTCATCGGTATTGACCTGGGCTGTTTCAAGTGATATATCTGAGACAGGCAATCAAATTTACGTAAAATGGTGCGTGGACAATGAAGCTGAATATCAAGGAAATCGCCAAACAAGCGGGCGTCTCGATTGCGACGGTGTCCCACGTTGTCAACAAGACCCGCTATGTTAGCCCCGAGCTGACCGAGAAGGTGATGAAGGTTATCAATGAAGCGGAGGGGGCGCCAGGTTTTTTGCTGCGCAACTTGAAGACGTTGAAATCCGACGTTCTGCTCTGTCTCGTCGAAAATCTGGAGCATGTCGGCTATATATCGATTCTTCGAGGCGTGCAGGCCGGTGCGCTGCGGCACGAATACAAGCTTGCGGTGATCAGTCCATGCAACAAGGGCTTGGTCCATGAATATATCCGGCTGGAGAAGCCGGGCGGTCTGATGGTTATTCCCGACCCGAACCGGGCAGAGGATGTTTGGAAGCTCAAGGGCTTGACTATCCCGACGGTCGTCATCGGGCAGCGGCTGCATGCGGAAGGGACAGGCGGCGTGATCATCGATTATCGGGAGCGTGCTTCGCAAGCCACAGCGCATTTGATCAAATGCGGGCATGAACGCATCTGCTGGTTTGGCAGGCCGGACAGCGGCAGCATGCACCAGCAGTTTCTGGCGGGCTATGAGGAGGCGCTGTGGCGCGGCGGGATAACGCATGATCCCGAGCTGGTCGTAGCTGTGGATTCCCTGGAGCCGATCAACAAAAAGGGGCTGGATGCGCTGCTCGCCGGGACTGATCGACCGACGGCCATAGTGTGTGCAGACGAGAGCATTACCGCTGAACTGCTGAAATATATGAGTGTGATGAATTTGAAATGCCCCGACGATATTTCCTTGATCAGTCTGGCTGAGTTTGCGTTCAGCGAGCTGCTGAATCCGGCGATTACGACCTTTACGCACGATCTGGCGGAAATCGGGGAGCAAAGTGTGGAAAAGCTGCTCGCCAAGATGAACGGCGTGGCCGATGCCGGGAAGGATTGGTTGGCGCCCAGCAGAATTACCGTGCGCAATTCGACGCAATGTATCGGCAGAGGGCCGCTTGGCGAGCGTTCAGCGAGCCCGGATACGTTGCAGTTGAGCCCTGCGGAGATCGAGCTTGTACGTGCAGGCTCCTATTCGGCGGCCATCTCGTTCCATTACTCCGGTACCTCGTGGGCGCGGCTGCACGAAAAGGGAATGAAGGATGTGTTCTCCGAGCTGGGGATCAGGATTCTTGCGGTGATGGACGCCCATTTCGATCCGGAGCTGCAGAACAAGCAGCACGAAATTTTATTGACGATGCACCCTGATCTAGTGATTAGTATTCCGACCGATGAGCAGCGTACGGCGTCCAGTTACAAAGAAATTGTTCGGACGGGAACCCGGCTTGTGCTGATCAATAACGTTCCAGAGGGCTTTGAGCGGGAGGATTACGTTAGCTGTGTGTCTGTTAACGAACGGGAGAATGGTCAGAGCGCCGGAAGACTTCTCGGCGAGTATATGACAGAGCGCCAAAAGACGAAAGCGGCGTTTCTTGTCCACGGCGCTCCCTTCTTTGCCACCCGGCAAAGGGATTTGGCAGCCGAGCAGGTGTTGACGGACGAATTCGCCGGCATTGAGCTTGTTGCTGTAGAGAGCTTTTACAATGAAGGTCAGGTATTCGATACTTGCTATGAGCTGATCAAACGCCATCCCGAGATTGAAGGTTTGTACGTTTCCTGGGAGGGGCCGGCGATGGTTGTTTTACAGGCCTTGCGGGATTTGAACCGTGAGGATATTGGAGTCGTCACGGCCGATCTCGATGTCGACGTAGCCTTGAATATGGCTATGGGAGGCCCGATAAAAGGATTGAGCGCCCAGCGGCCCTACGATCAGGGACGAGCCGTAGCGCTCGCGGCAGCAAATGCGCTGATTGGCAAGCGTGTGCCATCCTTCATCGGCGTTACGCCGTCGAGAATCACAGTGGATAATCTGCTGATCGGCTGGCAGGATATTCTGAAGGAGAGAGCTCCGGCGCAAGTGGTGGAGGCGCTCAAAAAGCTGTAGGCGCGGCAAACAATCGGCATTCGAACGTCTGCTGCAGGAAACAGATTATCAGGTGAACGGCTCGGATCCGCGGATTGGCGTGAAAAGGGCGCATGAACCTTCATAAGCATCGACACGATCATCGGCTTTTGCAGAGGAGCCGGTGATTTTTGTATGCCCGCGGCCGGGCGGCGGGGTTCGTTTTCTTTTCAGCATTCCTTCAGCGAACTTTCAATTGACTTTCAGCGGTCTTTCAGAGGGGGTTCAGATTAGGCGTCTATACTGGGTTTGTAAGCAAGGAGCGAGAGGAGCGGTGACATGGCGATTGAAGTATTCAACCGATATGAAAACAAATATTTGCTGGACGAGGCCGCGTATCGCCGGGTGTATGATCGGCTGCTGGCGTATATGGAAGCAGATGCGTACAACAAGAAGCATGGATTTTATACGATTGGCAATTTGTATTTCGATACGCCCTCGGACGAGCTGATTCGCAAAAGCCTGGCCAAGCCCAAATACAAGGAAAAGCTGCGGCTGCGCGCATACGGCGTGCCGGACGGCGATGCGAAGGGGTATCTGGAGCTGAAGAAAAAGGTGTTCGGGCTCGTGAACAAGCGCAGGACGGCGCTGCGGTTGGATGAGGCGTATGCGTTTGTCCGCACGGGGCAACGTCCGGCGCAGCAGGCCTACATGAACGGGCAGGTGCTGGAGGAGATTGATTATTTCCTGCAGCGGCATGAGCTGGTGCCCAAGGTGTATCTGGCTTATGAGCGGAAGGCGATGTTCGGCATCGACAGCCGCGATTTGCGGGTTACGTTCGATACGCACATCCGGTCGAGGCGGTATGATTTGCAGCTGGAGCTGGGCGATCACGGCGAGGCGTTGCTGCCGGAGGGCATGTGGCTGATGGAGGTCAAGGCGGAGAAGACGATTCCGCTGTGGCTGTCGCGGCTGCTGTCGGAGCAGGGGATGTTCCGCACGAGCTTTTCGAAATATGGCACGGAGTACAAGCGGTATGCCGCGAAGGTGCGGTATGGCCGGAAGGAGGCGTTTGCTCATGCTTGAGGCGTTGTTTACGACATCTGGGACGACGACGGAACTGACGCTTGCTCATGCGCTGCTGACGATTGTGGTGTCGATTGCGCTCGGGGGACTGATCAGCTGGACGTATATGAAAACCGGGTCGCAGAACGGGTATTCACCGAATTTTGCGCTGACGATGATGATTTTGCCGGCGATTGTCGCCGTGATTATTTTGCTGATTGGCAGTAATGTGGCGCGGGCGTTCAGTCTGGCCGGGGCGTTCTCAATCATTCGCTTTCGCAGCGCGCCGGGCGATCCCAAGGACATTGCGTATGTGCTGCTGACGATGGCGGCGGGGCTGGCGGTCGGGGTAGGCTCGTTCGGGTATGCGGCGCTGTTCACGGTGGCGTTGTGCGTGCTGATGCTGGTGCTGCATGTACTGAAGTTTGGTGCGAAAAAAAGCGTGCAGCGCGTGCTGAAGGTGACCATCCCCGAGGATTTGGGCTATGAAGAGGCGTTTGACGCTGTATTCAAAAGATTCAATGTGGCCTATGAGCTGCGCAAGGTGCGCACGACCGAGCTGGGCAGCTTGTACGAGCTGGTGTATGCCGTCTCGATCGACCATCTGACCAACCAGAAGGAGCTGCTGGATGCGATCCGGGCGCGCAACGGGAATTTGGACATTACGCTGACGATGAGTCCGACTACGGAATATTCAAATTGAGGAGGAATCGAAATGATGATGAAGCGAAGATTGGCGAAAATGAAGCTACCGGTGGCGATTTTGAGCATGGCCGCCATCCTGTCGGCCTGCAATGCCGCAGGGGAGGTCCCTGCGAGCGGGACGGAGGCGGGTGAGGCCGCGGCTGCGGGCAAGACGAAGACGGAAGCTTCGGCGTCTGCGTCGTCCGAGCCGGCTGCGGCGATTGAGAAGGCGACGTACAAGGAAAACGACTTCGCCACCGACTGGACGAGCGAGAATCCGAGCCGAATCGTGCTGAGCGGCAGCCAAGCTGCGATTGAGGGGACGGGTGCGAGTGTGAAGGAGGGCGTGCTGACGATCAGCGCCGGCGGGACCTATGTGCTGAGCGGGGCATGGGCGGACGGTCAGATTGTCGTTGACGCGCCGGAGAAGGACGAGGTGCATCTCGTGCTAAACGGGGTAGAGGTCAAGCGCAGCGGCAGCGCGCCGCTATACGTCAAGGAGGCCGATAAGGTGATTCTGACGCTGCAGGACGGGACGACCAACACGTTCGCCGACTGGACGCAGGGAGCGGGGGAGGCGGCCGAGGATGAGCCCGATGCGGCGATTTACAGCAAGGCGGACTTGACGGTGAACGGCGCCGGAACGCTGGTCGTTCACGGCAGCTACAAGGACGGCCTCGCCAGCAAGGACGACTTGAAGGTGACGGGCGGGACGCTGCAGATCGACGCCAAGGACGACGGGCTGCTCGGCAAGGATTTGCTGGCGGTCAAGGACGGCAAGATCTCCGTGGTGGCAGGCGGCGACGGGATGAAATCGACCAATGACACCGACGCGGGCAAGGGCAACATCGCCATCGAGGGCGGCGCGTTCGACATTCAGGCGGACGCCGACGGCGTGCAAGCGGCGGGCAGCATCCGCATAGACGGCGGCACGTATTCCGTCGTGACCGGCGGGGGCAGCGCCAAGGCGGTGATGAAGACGGAACAGAACGGCCCGATGGGCGGCAATGGCGGCATGCGCGGTCCGGGGCCGGTGAATGGCGACGGCGGCATGCAGGGACCGGGGCCGGTGGACGGCGATGGCGGCATGCAGGGGCCGGGGCCGGTGGACGGCAATGGCGGCATGCAGGGATCGGGGCCGGTGGACGGCAACGGCGGACCTGGCGCTTCCGGTTTGGCGGCCAGCAAGGCCGATTCGCAAGCAGCGCAAACGACGGAAGAAGCGGAAACGGTCAGCGCCAAAGGGCTGAAGGCAGCGGCCAATCTGACGATTGCCGGCGGCACGCTGACGATCGATGCCAAGGACGATGCGCTTCACAGCAACAATTCGCTGAACATCATCGGCGGGCAAATCCAGATCGCTTCGGGCGACGACGGGCTGCATGCCGATACGGCGCTGACGATTGCCGGAGGAAGCGTCAATATTACGAAAAGCTATGAGGGCATCGAAAGCGCGTTGATTACGATTGACGACGGCACGGTGAACGTCACGTCCAATGACGACGGCTTGAATGTATCCACGGGCGGAGACAAGCTGGCCATCAACGGCGGCGAAGTGACGGTGGATGCCGAGGGAGACGGCTTGGATTCTAACGCCTCAATTGTAATGACCGCAGGCCATGTCGTGGTGTACGGCCCGACTGCCAACAACAACGGCGCTTTGGACTATGACGGCACCTTCGAGATAAGCGGCGGAACGCTGATTGCAGCCGGCAGCTCCGGCATGGCGATGGCGCCCTCCGATACGTCGGCGCAGCTGTCGGTCGGCATGACGTACAGCACGGCGCAGGCGGCAGGGACCGAGATTGCGGTGAAGGATGCCAGCGGGGCTATTGTAGCCAGCGTAACGCCGACAAAGACGTACCAGTCCGTTGTGATCAGCTCGCCGGATTTGCAAAAGAACGGAGCCTACACCTTGTATGCAGGCGGTCAGAAAGTCGTGGATTTCACATTGGCCAGCCAGGTAACCTGGGTGAATGAATCCGGTGTGACGACGGCGCCGTCGGGACATGGTGGCATGCCCGGTGGCGGAGGCGGCCCCGGAGGCCGGGGCGGCGGCGGCATGAGAGGCGGGCGCAGTATGCAGCAAGGCCAGCAGTAGAACGCGGCAAGCCGGCAGATGATTGCCGGCTTGTCGATTCGATCGGCGATGAAAGGAAGGGAAAGCTGTGAACCCACATCGACGGCGGCGCAAAGGGCTGCTCATTGCGGCTCTGACCACACTTCTTGCAGCAGGTGTTTGGTAAAGTCTGGCGGATCGATAGCTCATTGGCAGGTTGAGCCGGGCATGCCGCTGTCGCTTGCCAAGCTGCTGGTCAAGGGTCGGCTGTTTGCCTTCTGCTACTGGATGCAGCGCAAATACGTATATGCCTCGCGGCCTCAGCCGTGCGGTTACTGCACAAGAAAGAGCTTCAGCAACGTGAAAAACAGCAAGGGCTCCCCACGGCTATAACCGGGCGGGAGCCTTTTGGCATGCGCTGGTCGGGAAGGGGCGGGCAAGATGCAGACCGGATCAGACCTGCGGTTTCAGCCGGACGCCCTCGACGCGGGACGGCGGCAAAAGGCCGGCTCTGGCGGTGCCGCTCAACCGCTTGCCCTGAACGGACACATCGAATTTGAGATTCAACGACATGGGCTTGGTAACGCGTTGCGACCACATCATGCGGTTGCCTGTGATCACCGGATCGACGAAAGCGACGATGTCGTCGCCTTGCGCGGCGCTGCCTCGCAGGACGCCATCGCGGGCGATAATGTGCAAGACGACTTGCTGCTTGCCGATTGGCGTGAAAATCGTTGTCTGCCAAGAGCCGTCAAAGACGGCCGGGCTGTCGGCGGCCGTTTCGTCCAGCGGGGTTGCTGCGACCGGATTCGGTGCGACCGATGTCTGTCCGGCCTGAAGCGGCGCGTCGGCGGGCTCGGCTGGGGCACCGGCCGTATGGGCCGGTACGCGGCCCTCGGCTCGCCATACGGTACCGCGGCGCTCGTATTCAAACAGCCGCTCCACCGCATGCGCCACCTGCGGCCCCCATTCGCGTTCCACCAGATACAGTGCCACGTCCAGCCCTGACGTCACGCCGCCGCCCGTAACCAGACGCCCGTCTACAACGACTCTGGCGTCCACGAATCGCGCGCCTGTTGCGACCAGCGCCTCCCGGCCGAGCGTATGCGTGGAGGCGTAGCGGTCGGCCAGCAATCCGTCCATCGCCAGCAGCAACGAGCCGCCGCATACGGTAGAAACCGTCAGGCGCTCATTGCGCAGCGCTTGCCTTATGAGCGGCATCAGCCCGCTGTCCTTGGCTGCCAGCAGTTGGGCGACGACGGAAGTTGGCCCGATATCGGCCGGATCAACGCTTCCCATCGCCCCGGGGATCAGCACAATGCCGCTTTTGTCCGGGTCGAGCGCCCCTGCAGCCGGCAGACCGGGACCGTTCATGCCGCTGGGAACGATACGCGCTCCCTCTGCACTGACGAAGCTGATTTGCAGCGCGTCCGGGCAGATGAGCTGCGCGGCGGCAAACACCTCATAAGGCGCTACGGCATCCATCAGATCGAAGCCGTCGAACAAAACCATTTGTACACTCAGCATCTGTTTATCGTCCTCCTTTGCGCGGTCGGGCAGGATTGTTACGCCAGCTTCTCGCCACAGCTTCCGCGGCAAGCGGCAGCAACACCATCGTGCCGATCAAGCCCCCGGTGTAGGCGGTCTCGTAGGCCAGCCCGAACATTGCGGATAATAGCGTCAGCAGCAGATGGATGCTCGGATTTGTAAAGCAAAAGGCATAGCTGCGCAGCATCCAGCGGCGATGGAGATCGAAGCGTCTTCGTTTAATTTGGATCAACGCCGTCGTGGTGACAGCAAGCCAAGCCAGATTCCAGAAGTTGAACAGCATACTGACGAGCCGCCCGCCGGTCGCATACGGAGCCATGTAGCCTGAGGTCACCACTACGGCCAGCACGCATATCACATAGACGTACCCGATCAACCTGTGCAGACGCAGACGAACCTTCATTGCGCCCGTTGCGATGTTGACGGCTCCAGCAAGCAGCCCCGTACAAGCCGCTGCAATATGCACATCCAGTACGGTTAACCAGACCGGCACGCGAATGGCGCGGCCCATTCCGGACTTGTGCGCGAGAAATTCCGCAGCTCCCGGATCGGCGACGAAACGATTCCACAGCGTCCAGACAATCAGGATCACTGCAACGGCCATTAATCCGCCGTATAAACGTCCCTGCTTCATCAAAACTCCCCCTTAACAGTACTTCCATGACTGTTTCCCAGTTTACCGGCAAGCTGTCTCAAGAACGCGGACATCAGCGTCACAAAACCGTCTCAAACCCGTCACGACCTGCACCGACCACCCTGCCGCAAGGCCAAAACGTGTTATACTGATCCTACATTCCGGTCCGTATCGGGCCTCAAAGGTTGGGATTGCCATGAAGCCAGCGCCGACGATTCTGGTCGTTGACGACGATGTCAGCATTGCCTTGCTGATGAAAGATTTTTTAGCCAATGACGGCTTTCAGGTCGTGACGGCTCACGATACGCCTTCGGCGCTTGCTCTCTTCGAACGGCTGCCGGTCGACGGGCTGATTGTCGATGTGATGATGCCTGGACAAGACGGCTTTGAACTATGCCGAAAAATTCGCGAAACGAGTCAGGTGCCGATTTTGTTTCTCAGCGCGCGTGACGACGATTTGCACAAAATCCGCGGACTTGGTCTGGGCGGGGACGATTATATCGTGAAAACGGCTTCGCCGGTCGAGGTCGTCGCACGCGTCAAGGCGGTGCTGCGCAGATCGGGCGCATCCGCAAAACCGGAGACGGAAGCCGTGATCAATTATGGTCGGCTGCAGTGGAATGTGAAGGCTCGCGAGGTATGGGTCGACGGCTCTCCGGCAGCGTTGACGCCTAAAGAATACGAGGTGTTCAAGCTGTTTGCCGAACACCCGCGGCAGGTGCTGACGTATGAGCTGCTGCTGGAGCGTTTCTGGGACGGATTTGGCGACAAGCATACGGTGCGCGTGCTGATCGCTCGCTTGCGCGAAAAGATGGAGCCCGAACCGGACGCGCCGCTGTTTATTACCAATGTGTGGGGCATCGGCTATCGGTTCGAGGGTTAAGCGCGATGAGGACGGTCAAGGTGCGCACGCTGTTGCTTGCCGCTGTGTTCCTGATCACGACATTGTCGTGGATGACGTATGTGGTCGTGCTGCTCGCCGAAACGGGATCGCTGCGGATCGGAGACGGGGAGCCGAGCCGGACCGGACTGGGGCTGGCGGCGGTCATCGGCCTGCTGGGAGGAGTCGCTGTATTTGGATACGGCTTGCACCGTTGGGTCATTCGCCCGCTGGAGGCGACGGCTGCTGCGGCGCGGCAAATTGCCGAAGGCGAACTGGAGGTAAAGCTGCCGTCATCGGGCGTGCGGGAGATTGCCGAGGTCAAGATCGGGTTCGAGGCGATGGTGGCCGGATTGCGCCGTTCGATGGAACGCCAAGGCACATTGGAGGAGGAACGGCGTTTTGTCATTGGAGCGATTGCCCATGATTTGCGCACGCCGCTTTTTGCCTTGAACGGATATCTGGAGGGGCTGAAGCGCGGCATTGCTTCGACGCCCGAGCAGGTCGAACGTTACGTCAACGTGTGTATGGACAAATCGGCACAGTTGGACCGGCTGGTTGCGGACCTGCTGATCTTTGCCAAAACGGAGTACATGGAAGCGCAGCTTCAGACGCAGCAGGTGGCGCTTGCCGGGCTGTTGGGCAAAGCAATCGAAACGATCAGCCATTTGGCCGAAGCCAAGCAGCTTGTTTTTCATTTAACTGCGCCGCCGGAGAGCAACCAAGACAATACGGTCTGCGCCGACGCGTATTTGCTGGAGCGGGCGTTTAATAATCTGCTGGACAACGCGGTCCGGCATACGCCCGGAGGCGGCGTCATTCACGTGTCCTGGTCACGGAGCGCTGCTGGAGCAGAGGTCGTTATTCGCGACTCGGGCACGGGCATCCCGGAAGCGGAGCGGGAGCGCGTGTTCGAGCCGCTATACCGTGGAGAAGCGTCGCGCAATCGCGAGTCGGGCGGCAGCGGGCTGGGACTGACGATTGCACGGCGGATTTTTCAGGCGCATGGCGGTCATTTGTCGATCGCTAACCATCCCGAAGGAGGAGCGGTGGTCACGGGCTGGCTGCCGATGCAGCGGAATCCCGCGGAATAAGGGGAACTTGAGCGCAGGTCTGACCAAGCTTTTCAGATAAGCTGCGGCAAGGAAAGAAAGAGGGATCAAATTGAAAGCGGTCATGGCAATTGGTGTAAAATCTTTACTGATGTTGATTCCGACGATCCTCGCTTTATGTTTGCTGATCCGTTATTTTCCTGGTACGGGACTAGGAAGAATTGTGGCGATTCCTGAAATCATCTTTTTTAATTCGCTCATCGCCGGTTTTGGAACGGTGTTGATCGGGAAATATGCCGCACGGCGCAGAGGTCTGGCTATGGCCGCTTATTTTTTGGTGCTGCTGCTAACTCTTGCATTTACGCTGGCGTGGTATCCGCAGGAAATCGGCCCGCCTGTGACTGTTCAATTATGGAGATTGCTTTTTGAGTAGCAGCAGGGGCAGGTTCAGCTTTAGCCGGGTCTAAAAAAATGAAGGGCGACCAGCCCGCGCAACGAATGTCACCGCTCTGCACATAAAAGGGACTACGGACCAGCGAGCTGCTGTCCATAGTCCCTCTTTGGCTGCTGTGCCGTTTGCGGCGGCATCGCCTGTTACACGCGCGTCGGCACGGCCAGCAGCCGCTTGATGTCGCCGACGATTTTGTCCGGCGTTTCGTTGGGGCCGAACCGTTTGACGACGCGACCATCGCGATCGACGAGAAATTTGGTAAAATTCCATTTAATGGATTTAGTGCCAAGCACACCGCGCGCTTCGCTGCTTAAATGCTTGAACAGCGGATGGGCGTCGGCACCGTTGACGTTGATTTTGGAGAAGAGCGGGAAGGATACGCCAAAGTTCAGCTCGCATACCTGGGCGATTTCCTCGTTGTGCTCTGCTTCCTGGTTGGCGAATTGGTCGCAAGGAAAGCCCAGTACCGCGAAGCCCTGCGGCCCGAATTCGTCATGCAGCTGCTGAAGTCCCTTAAATTGCGGCGCAAAGCCGCATTTGGTCGCCGTATTGACGATCAGCAGCACTTGTCCCGCATAGTCCGCTAACGTTTGTTGCTCCCCGCGAATGGTTTTCACATCATAGGAATAAATAGACATATCGAACGCCTCCGTAGCCTGTAGGGTAACTTCTCTCAATTAGATTGTATACAATTAAATTTGATACGTCAAATATTTCGTGCTACAATAAACGTAAATTGACTTGCAAGGGAGCCGGAATCATGACGACGACAGACCATCAGCTCAAGCTGGAGAATCAGCTTTGCTTCGCTTTTTATGCGTGCTCGCGCGAGATTACGAAGCTGTACCGTCCCATTTTGGCTGAGCTGGGTCTGACCTATACGCAATACATTACCCTGCTGGCTTTGTGGGAAAAGGACGGCGTCGGCGTCAAGGAGCTGGGCGAGCGCTTGTATCTGGATTCAGGGACGCTGACGCCGTTGCTCAAGAAGCTGGAGACGACAGGGCTACTCACCCGGACTCGCAGCAAGGCGGATGAGCGCAGTGTTGTGATTGAACTGACCGCAGCAGGACGGGCGCTCAAGGAGCGGGCGGCGGAGGTGCCGGGCAAGCTGTATGCTTGCGCCGGGCTGCGTGAAGAGGATTTGGCCGGCATTCGCTCGCAGCTGCAAGCGCTGCTGCAGCGGGTTGACGCCGACGCCCAGGCTGACAGGAACGCAAGGTAAAAGGAGGACGACGGGTGCCCGTTATTCGACTGGAATTTGATGTTGCAGCGCCGCCTTCCGTTTGCTTCGATTTGTCCAGAAGCATCGATTTGCACATGGCATCGACGGCTCCTACCAACGAGGTGGCGATTGCCGGACGCACCAGCGGGCTGATCGGGCTCGGGGAAACGGTGACGTGGGAAGCGACGCATTTTGCCATTCGTCAACGGCTGACTTCGGAGATTACAGCGTTCGAGTCGCCGGTTTATTTTGTGAATGAAATGGTGAGCGGTGCTTTTAAGCGTTTCCGGCACGAGCATCGGTTTGAAAGCCGCGGCGAGGGGACGCTGATGACGGATATTTTTGACTATACCTCTCCGTTGGGACCGCTTGGGCGGCTGGCGGATGCGCTGTTTCTTTACCGTTATATGAAAAGGCTGCTGGTGCGCCGCAACCTGTATATCAAGCAGGCGGCCGAAAGCGGACTCGTCTAGCACGGGGCGGATGGACGCCGGACTGGCCCATATTTGATCAGGGAGGTGGTACGAATGGCAATTCGGGATTGCCGGATTGGCAAAAGCTCATGCGAAGCCAGGTAAGGAGGCGATACTTTGCATGGGCATAACGCTTGAATAGCGTCGCCTGGGTGAGTGCGAGATCGTTTTTAATACTTGGCTTTGCCGCAGATTTGCATCCCATTAACGAAAAGGGGCTGATCCTGTATGCAGGGACCATTTATTAGAAACCATGAATATAATTTTTTGAACAAACAAGCGGAGCTTGTGCAGCGTGCGCTGCGGACGAATGCCGGCGCGAATATCGTGCGTTCGGTCAGGGAAGAAGCAGCCGCTCAATTGGCTGCGTTGTTTGTCGCGGCGACCGAGGACCAGAAGCGCCTGTTGCTCCGATTGCCGGAGCTCGAAACGGCGGAGCAGCTTGCCGCCTACTGGCAGGAGCTGCAGCCGTACCGGACGGAATTTCCGTTGCTGGGGGACAAGCAGCTGCAGAAGCTTTTTCCCAAGGTAAAAAAGCTCAAGGCTCCCGACCTGTCGGAGCTTGATCGCCGTCGTCTCACGTATTTCGGCTGGACGGATCTGGCCATGCACAGACTGTTTATGGTCTATCCGCTGGACGGGCGAATGGTGGGAATCGAAGGGAGATTTACGCCAACGGGCAAAAAAGGGTACTGCTTCATCTGCGGTCGGCACGAGGAGCTGGGTCTGTTCTCGGCAATCTCCCGCAAGCGTCCTGCGCATGCTTCGCCGGATTATTATAAAGCAATTGGTAATTACATGTGTGCGGATAGTCGCGTCTGCAATGAAAGTGTGACGGACCCGGGCGCATTGGAGAGATTTATAAGCGCAGTATTGGATTGAGGAAAACGGTTCGCAGTTGGTGAAACGATGAAAGAGGCCGCCTGGGCATATTGTATGCCTTGGCGGCTTCTTTACGTGTGTTCGGCAGCTGTTCGTCGCAGGCAGCGGGTTACTTGCCGGCAGCTTCCAGCTCGGCGATTTTCAGCTTGTATTGCTCCAGCAGCTTGCCAAGCGCGGGGCGGATGGTTGCGGCGTCTTGGGACGGCGCGACGCGAGCCAGCTCCAGCTTTGCTTGCAGGAAGGACAGTTCGGCTGCGGACGGTGCAGCTGCGATGAACATGACGGCTTTGGCTTCGCCTGGAGCGTCAGCGGCTTCGGCACGGACTCCCGCAGGTGCTTCGGCAGTCGGTGACGGCAGCAGCCGGACGGCTTGCAGAAGGTCGGTGACAGGGGCGGTGAAGGTCACCGGAACGGTTACGTCTGGAGCTAGGGGCAGCTCTTGCGTGGTTACACCGTTGACGGTTTTCTCGATGGTGAGTGCACCGGAGCCGTCATCGCTGTGGGTGATACGCAGCGTAGCTGTACCCTTGGCCGCGGCAGGCTCGACCGTTTCTACGGCGCTGGGGCTGTCGTCGGCGTCGGTCGGCGCAGCCAGCTCGGCGGGTGCCTGCAGCGGGGCGGGCGACGTCCACGCCTCGAGGTCGAGCTGGCCGGCGTTGGCCGGGCCGCACGCGTTCAGCGGCAGCGCCGGCAGGGCGGGCAGCGTCTGGGCAACAGGCCCGGCCGTCAGCGCCTCGACGCCTGTGGGTGCGGCTTCGGCTGCGTTGACGTCTGGCGTCGGCGCGGGTGCAGGAGCCGCGGCCGTGGCGTCGCTGCCCGGGGCAGGCGCGGGTGCCGCGACGGCGATGCTGCCGCTGTCGAGCGGCGCGGGGGCCGGAGCAGCACCTTCGTCGCCGCTGCCCGCTGCCCGGGCTGCAGCCGGCTCGGCCTTGACGGCGACGTCCGCCAGCAGCCGGTCCTTGCCGCCGCCCGCCTGGGCGTAGCGCTCCAGCGTCGACTGCCAGTCGGCTGCCGTTTCCGGCGCGTAGGTCTGCGCGAGCTTCAGCGGGTCGGCCGCAGCGATCGGCGCGACCGCGCGGGTTACGTCCAGCTTGCCATCGCCGCTGCCATCGCCACCGTCAGCCACGGCCTCAGCCGCTATGCTGACGACCGCGTCGCCGTCGCCGGTCGCCGCCGTCGGCGCAAAGCCGAGCTCCTCCGGCAGCCGCCACGTCAGCGACGCCTGTGCTTCGCCGCCGCCGATGCAGCGGGTCACGACATTCAGCGTCTTGCCCGAATCGGCAGACGAATCGGCTGCGCTGACTGCAAGCGGAGCCGCCACCGTACATAGCAGCAGCGCGGAGGCGGTCATTTTTTGCACCATCAGTTTGGTTTTCATGTTCAGAAACACTCCTTCTCGGGGGGATTGGCTTACAAGCTCCAGAATAAGGGCGAGAGGTGGCAGAACTGCGGCTGAATTATGGAAAAACGATGGCATTCCCCTTTTACCCTGCGCGTTCCTTTATAATGGAGGGGAGAAGAAAGCGGGAGGAAGCCGCATGCCGAGTCCATATTTGATTGCAATTGTTGACGACGACGAACACATCCGCGCGCTGGTAGAGGCGTATTTGAAAAAAGAAAATTACCGCACGATCGGCCTGGAAAGCGCCGAAGCCGCTTGGGCGCTCCGCACGGAGCAGCCGCCGGACCTGTGGGTGCTCGACATCATGCTGCCGGGAATGGATGGCTATGAGCTGTGCCGGCGCATCCGCAGCGAAGCCGACGTGCCGATCATCATGATTTCTGCCAAAGACAATGATGTCGATAAAATCATGGGTCTGGAGCTGGGCAGCGATGATTATCTGGTCAAGCCGTTCAGTCCGCGCGAGCTGGTTGCCCGCATCAAGCGGCAATTCCAGCGCTGGGAGAAGTTTCAGGAGGCCGGGACGGGCGCGGCGGATAAGCCGCAAGGAGCGATAGAGGCGGCTTCGGCCTGTTCGCTGCCGCTCAGGCTGCTGCTGGAGGAGCGGCGCGTGTTCTGGCAAAACGCCGAGGTCGAGATGACGAACAAAGAGTTCGAGATGTTAAGAGTGTTTGTGGATAACCCTAACCGTGCGTTTACGCGCGACGAGCTGCTGACGCTCGTATGGGGCAACGATTATTTCGGCAGCGACCGCGCCGTGGACCATTTGATCAAACGCATGCGCAAAAAAATCGAGCAGCTGCCCATTGAGGCCGTCTGGGGTCACGGCTACCGGATGCGCGTGGAAAAAGCGGAGGTGTCCCATGAAGCTCATCCATCAAATTAATCTGGCATTCGGCGTATCGCTGGCGCTGATGCTGACCATTACCGCCGTCGTTATTCATTACGTGCTGCTGAACCATTTTATCGATACGCAAAAAAATGATATGCGCACGATGAGCGCGTCGCTGACCGAAACCTTTCAGCGGGCGACGACAATCGGCGTGCTGAACGAGGGGACGGCCGCTGCCGGAGGTACCGCCGCCTTGAGGGATCTCGTCATTCCGGCGTATGCCGACATCCAGGCCGTCATTACCGACGATGCCGGCAATGTGCTGTCGGAATTGGCCGCCCCGGTGCCGGCGCTGCCCGTAGCGATTCGCGCTGCTGCTCCTGCCGCTGCTGCTGAGAATAACGCCTCGCCAGTAACGGCTCCGATTGCATTTCTTCATACTGCTGAAGTAGCCGGCGCGGCTCCAATGGCGGTGTCCGGTACGACTGGAGCGAGCAGCCGCGAAACCTTTCTCGTACAGGCCAACCCGATTCCGCAAGGCACGCTGACGTTGTTTACGCCGATGACGAGAATCAAGGCAATTGAGCGGGAGCTGCTGGTCCGGCTGCTGCTGGTGTTCGGAGCGGGCAGCGCGCTGATGTTCGGGCTGAGCCTGCTGATCACCAAGCGGCTGATCAATCCGCTGGTTCGGCTGCGTACCGAGCTGCGCAAAATCAAAGCCCGCAGCTTCGCCGAGGTCGAGCTGATCCGCACAGGCGGCGAGATTGGCGCTGTGGCGCAGGCGGTGTACGACATGGCGGGCGAGCTGAACAAGTTCATTCACGTGCAAAAGCAGTTCGTCCAGAACGCTTCGCACGAGTTGAAAACGCCGCTGATGTCGATTGCCGGATACGCCGAAGGCATCCGCGACGGGGTTTTCGAGGGGGAGGAGGCACGCAAAGGGCTGGATATTATTCTTAGCGAAAGCGGGCGCATGACCAATATCGTGACGGAAATGACGCTGCTGGCCAAGCTGGACAGCGAGGAGCATATTTTTCGAATGAGCGAAGTCGGCGTTAAGGAGCTGCTTGCAGAAACGGCGGAGCGGGTCAATCCGCTGCTCGTCCGCCGCGGGCTGAAGCTGCATCTGATCTGCGAGGCCGATGAGGAGCTGATTATTCAAGGCGATCAGGACAAGCTGCTGCAGGCGCTGCTGAATATCGTATCAAACGCCATTCGTCACGCCCGCCGCGAGATCGCGATTCAGGCGCGTCCGACGGCCGGAGGAATTGAGATTGCCGTCACCGACGACGGACCTGGCATTGCCGAGGAGTTGTTGCCGTATTTGTTCCAGCGATTTATGAAGGGCAAAGACGGCGAATCGGGCTTGGGACTGGCGATTGCCCGCGCCATTGTCGAACGCTGCGGCGGCCGGATTACGGCCGGGAACGTACAGGGGGGCGGCGCGGCCATTACACTCGGCTTTGCGGCGGCGGGCGGGTAAGCCCCAGACATGCAGAGGTGAAAGTCGAAGGGCTGGTCCTGCTAAAAAAGAAAACAGGCGTATAGGAGTCGTTCCCCATACGCCTGTTCGGGTTGTCGTGCATCCGGCACGGCCAACCAACCAATTGCCGTCCGGCAACGAGAGGAGAACCCTGCGCTGCCTGATCCGGCCATTCTTTATCGTCTTCAAGCCTCTACCTTTTCAGCTTGTTATACCCCTTGTCGCCATAGGGCTCCAGCTTCTCCAGCCACAGCTCCAGCAGCGCGTCGACTTCTTCGCGGTACTGCTTGGCCGCCGCGGGATCGCCGGCAAGCTCCTCGCGTGGCTTGATCTGGTCCAGCTCTTCGAAGACGAACGCTTCCGGACCAAACGTTGCCCAGTCCTGCTTGATTTCATGATGCAGACAATTGTTCATTTGCTTGCAAAAATTGAAGCGGTTCAGCGTACCGGGCAGATCCATACTGCCATCGACGTACACTTTGCCGTTGCGGACGTTGCGCAGCTGGTAGACGCCCATCGGCCGAAACGTTTGCGTATAGGTCGAGGCCAGCTCTTTTTTGCGGTTCTTGTCCAGTGTCACGTGGCTCCCTCCGTTTCTAATAGCCCATGTCCTTCAACAGCCGCGACAGGGTGCTCAGCCGTTCGCCGTTCAGCTCGTCGTCATTGCTGAGCGCCTGGCTGAACAGCTTGATGTCTTGGGCGATTCGTTCGTTATCGGTGCAGACGGCAACCGTCATGGCATCGCCCTGCAGGCCGATGCGGTCGAGGACGGGATTCTCGGTATCGTAAAGCTCCTTGTAGCGATAGGCGTCCTCGCGAAAATGCAGCATCGTCCGGCACACGAGAATCGCCAGATCCAGCACGCGGTGCAGCGGCAGCTCCTCGGATTGGCGCGACCATTTCTCGCCGGTATGCCGCCAGACCTTGGCTGAAATATCGACCTGTCCGCGGTCGTTCCATTGGGCCAGTCCCAGCGACAGCCCTTTGGCGTCGGAGTTCTCGGCATAGCGCCCGTCCACGTGCTCGTAATTCTCGGAGACAATAACCGGCTTGTGCTTCAGCGTAGTAGGTATATTCATCAGGGTATCCCTCACTTTGTCAAAAGTTATATGCAAATTTCATTCAGTAATTTACTAAATTACTAACCAACAAAATCTATCTTAGCTCACGGTTTATTAAAAGTCAACCATCGGCCGTCCGCCATGTCCTGACAGCCGCCGTCCGGCCGGCACCGCGCTCCGGGAGTCGCGCGCCTGTTGTGCCGGCTCAGCGCGCCAGCGCCCTGCCAGGCAAGCGGCCGTCCATTAAGCGGAAAGCCCTCCGCCTGATCTGCCCACATGCATAGGCGCTGTCGGCTATTGCCGCGGCGCCCACAGCATGATGGCTACGCCAAGCAAGCAAACCGCAGCGCCCAGCCAGTCGTACAAATCAGGCGCTTTGCGGTCGACCAGCCATCCCCATAACACAGCCAGCACAATGAACACGCCGCCATATGCAGCGTACACGCGACCGAAAGCCGGAAAGCTTTGCAGTGTCGGCAAGACGCCATACGCAACCAGCACCAAACTGCCGACGATGCCATACGTTACCGACCGGCCCTCCCGCAGCCACAGCCAGACCAGATAACCTCCGCCGATTTCGGCCAAGCCGGCCGCAATAAACAACCATGCCGCTTTCACGCGTTTTGCGCTCCTTTCTTCAATGGCCTTGCGGCGACAACGCCGGCAAGTCATCTGTTAGCTTTGCTTCCAGTATAGTGGAGTTGCGCGGGTCTGCCTATCGAAAATAAGCATCGCTGCCCGCGCATCAAACTCAAAAAACACCGGCGGCAGGCCGGAGAGAGATTCTCCCGGCTTTGCCGGCGGTGTCTTTTCACAAGCTTCACGCTTCTAATACAAGTCAAACATATTGATTTCATAGCCGAGCGTCTTCATATACGTGAACAGCTGCGCGCGGTGATGCTGGGCGTGCGTGACGATCTCAATCAGCCATTTGGCCTGCACGCTGCCATGCTCCAAATAAAACGGCTTGGTCCGGCGATGCAAAAAATCCTCCTCGCTCAAGCTCTCCATATACAGCTTCACGTCGTAAGCGCCGGCCGTCATCCGGTCGATCAGCTTCTCTGTGTCCGTATCGGCCGCGATTTCCGCTTCCAACTGGCGAAGCTCGGCTTCGCTTTGCTCCTGCAGGATCAGCAGGTCTGTCGCGGGGACAGAGACGAGATGGTGGGTCAGCTCCAGCAGCGAGCGCATGCGTTCTTGCGGGCGGTAATCCCAGTGCTCGGGCGAGATTTTGCGGATCAATCGCGAGGTGGTGTTGACAATCAGCGTCAATTCTTCGAGAAGCAGCTGCTTCATTTCCTGTGTGGCTGGCATCGGGATTCGCTCCATTTCTGAAAAAAAGTAGGTTCACAGTTTATTCTAGCGTATAATAGTGACAGTTATTGTCACAATCCTAAAAAATAAATGGGAGCTTGTATGCCCAAATCCAAGCGTTTAATCGAACTGATCATGGCCGTCAATCGAAAAAGAACGTTTACCGTCAAGGAGCTGGCCCGCGAATTCGGCGTCTCCTCGCGGACGATGCAACGCGATCTGCAGGAGCTGAGCGAGCTTGGCGTGCCGCTGTATGCCGAGGTCGGTCCGCACGGCGGCTACCGCGTGCTGAACGAACGGATGCTGCCGCCGATTGCGTTCACGGAGGAGGAAGCCGTGGCGATTTTTTTCGCCAGCCACGCGCTGCGGCATTATGTATTTTTGCCATTTGCTGCGGAAATTTCCTCGGTGCTGAGTAAATTTTATTCCTATATGCCTGCCGACGTGCGCGAGCGCATCGATCAGATGCGGCATCGCGTCGATTTCCGCGCGCCGACGCAGCAGACGCCGTTCCCGCATCTGGCGCTGCTGCTGCATGCGGCCATTCGCCAACAAACGCTGGCGGTTGAATATGAATCGCCGGACGGTAGCCGTTCTACGCGCCGCATTCAGCCCGTCGGCATATACGCCAGCAACGGCTTGTGGTATTGTCCGGCCTATTGTTTGTTGCGCAAGGACTTCCGGCTGTTCCGCTGCGACCGGATTCACGATGCCGTCCCCGACCCTGTGCAGCGCAACGCGCTGGATCTGGCGCACATTCATCTCGACAACTGGGAGGATCAAGCCGCGGCCGAGCGCCGCTTCATCCGCTGCCAGGCCGAGCTGACCCGCGAGGGCGTGGAGCGCTGCCGCACCGACGCGGCCTGGCGCGGCACCGTGAATGTACGCGAGGACGGCACGGGCTGGCTGGACGGCGCAATCCCCTGCGGCGACCTGACGTTTTTCGCCAAGTACTTCATTGGCATGGGCAACGAGGTGACGGTGGTGCAGCCGCCGGAGCTGATTGCGTCCATGAAGGCGCTGCTGCGCGGGATTTTGGCTAAATATGAATAAGGGCGCGTTTGTATGAGCTTGCGAGCGCCATGTGCAATGTCAAAAGGACCCTGATCCCGCCATTTTGCGGAATCAGGGTCCTTTGTTGATGTTGCGCCGAATCCGTCGCGGTCCGGTGCGAGCGTTCCGCCGTCAAGCCGTCCCCGCGCCATGCAAGCCATGCAGGCCATGCGACGGCTGGCCCGTCCTGCCACGCGCGGAGCGCGAGTCCGCCCAGATCCGCGCAGGTCTGCCCAGGTCCGCGCAGGTCTGCCTAGGGCCGCCCAAGTCCGCCTGAGCGTAAAGCGAGCTGTCAGGTGTCTACCTTTTGCAGCTTGGCCGGATTGTTGATTTTGTAAGGGACGGGGTGCTTGGTCAGCTTTTTGGCGACGATTTTGCCCTCGAACGCAAGCGTGTCGCCCACCTCCAGCTCCAGCTTTTTCAGCGTGGCGCTATGACTGGACCAAGCCGTGCCGATCTCGACCGGCGGATCTTCCTCAAGGGAGACCGCTTCATAAATGATGACCTCGTCGTCTTCTTCGGTAAAATGATTCGGCACGCTGGCGAATTCCTTCACCGTCGCTTTCATTTTCACCTTGCCTTCGGGCAGCTCCAGCTTGGACGCTTTTTTCGCCTTTTCCTTGGGCGCAGCCGCTTTGGTCGCCTTGGCCTTCGGCGCTTGAGCCGGCGGCGTTTCATCGGCGCCGTCATCATCGGCAACCGGCGTACCGCTGTCAGCCGCTTGCGCCAGAACGGACGCCTCCGGCTTGTCCGCTTCCGCGCCGGCCGGGCCGGCTCCGGCGTCTTCGGACGCCGCGGCGTTTTTCGCGCCGAAGGTAGAAGCCTGCATCTCCTTCAGATAGGAAGGATGGATGCAGTGCAGGGCGCCGTTCTCAAACCGGATCACGGCGGTCATATCGTCGATGTAGCCGGCGATCGTGCAGGTGAGGCTCATCCCGCTGTTTTTGTAATAAAACGCCTTGGTTTTCGCCGCCTTCTCGGACAGCAGCCCCCAGGCTTTGCATTTCTCGATTTGCTCGCTTTCGTCTTCAAAAGCGTTAAATGCCTCGGGGGAAAGGATGAATGCAGGGACCATAAATCGCTCCGCCTTTCAGGGTTATAGCTCTAGTATAGAATATTATCCCTGAGAATCAATATTTCTACCTTGCTGACGCTCCAGAGGTGGTCAAAAATGGAAGTAGGCGCAGACCTCCAATAGAAGCAGGGCGATGCGAAGGCAGGCCGCGGAAAGGGAGGCGGGGTTCGCGAAGCAAGCGGCTTACGGCATCGGCAGACGAGAAGCGCTTTGCGGTACGGATGTGCAGGCTGAAGACCATATTGAATCGCTAAGGAGGGAATTAAATGAGAAAATTTTCACAAGATCCGAACGGTACGAAAAGGCTGCTGTCGCTGTTTTTGATTGCGGCTTTGCTGGTTGCGCTGCTGCCGTCGATGGCGCTGGCTGCCAACCGCGGGCCGTGGGCACCGAATGTGGCGTATGCCGTCAACGATACGGTGACCTATGGAGGCAGCACATATACATGTATTCAAGCGCATACATCGCTTACCGGCTGGGAGCCGCCGGTCGTTCCGGCATTGTGGGGCTTTGTATCGAGCGGCGGCGACACGCAAGCGCCGTCTGCGCCGGGCAACCTGCATACAACAGGCACAACGACCTCCAGCATTTCACTGGCCTGGAACGCTTCGACGGATAATGTCGGCGTAACCGGCTATGACGTCTACCGCGGGGGTTCGCTGGTCGGCAGTGTCACCGGCACGTCGTATACGAACACGGGCCTGAGCGCCGGTACGACATATTCGTACACGGTCAAAGCCAAGGACGCGGCAGGCAACGTATCGGCGGCCAGCGCTTCGGTCAGCGCCACGACGAATACGACGGGCGGCAGCGACACGCAGGCGCCTTCCGTACCGGGCGGCGTCACGGTAACCGGCACAACAACGTCCAGCGTATCGTTGTCGTGGTCGGCTTCGACAGACAATGTCGGCGTGACGGGCTACAACGTCTATAACGGCTCGACATTGGCCGTCAGCGTAACAGGTACAACGGCTACCGTCAGCGGTCTGGCGTCTGGCACGACCTATTCGTTCACCGTCAAAGCAAAGGATGCCGCAGGCAACTTGTCCGGCGCCAGCTCCGCCGTCAGCGCAACCACGAACACGACGGGCGGCGGCGGATTGCCCAAGCATACGCTGACCGGCTACTGGCACAACTTCGTCAACGGTTCGACAAACCTCAAGCTGAGCGCAGTGCCAAGCAATTATGATATTATCGTCGTCGCCTTCGCCGACATGGATCCGAGCAAGCCGGGCGGCGTTACGTTTAACGTGGACTCCGGTCTTTCGTCGGCGCTGGGCGGCTACACGAACGCCAACCTGATCAGCGATATTCAAGCCAAGCACGCGCAAGGCAAAAAAGTCATCATTTCCATCGGCGGTCAAAACGGCAACGTCAACCTTGGTAGCGCTTCCCCGAACGTGACGAACTTTGTCAACAGCATGTACGGCCTGATTACGCAGTTCGGCTTTGACGGCATCGACATCGATCTGGAGAACGGCCTGAACGTCGCCAACCTGTCCAACGCCGTACGCCAGCTCCAGCAAAAAGTCGGCTCCGGCTTCATCCTGACGATGGCGCCGCAAACGATCGATATGCAAAGCTCCGGCACGTCATACATGCAGCTGTACAACAACCTCAAGGATATTACGACTGTCATCAACGTTCAGTACTACAACTCCGGTTGTATGCTTGGCCGCGACGGCAAATGTTATTCGCAGGGCACCGTTGATTTCCTCACGGCGCTTTCCGACCTGACGCTGCAATGGGTTGCGCCTTCGCAGCTCGGCCTCGGCTTGCCGGCGGTTCCTTCCGCGGCAGGCGGCGGTTATGTGAGCCCGACCGTCGTCAACAACGCGCTGTCATGTCTGGCCAATGGCACAAGCTGCGGCTCCTACAAGCCGGTTGCCAAATACCCTTCGTTCCGCGGCGCTATGACGTGGTCGGTCAACTGGGATGCGACAAGCAGCTACAACTTTGCCAACACGGTCAAACCGTTCCTGAACTCGATGCCTTGATCGGCATCATAACAAAGGGCTGTTCCTGTCCGAAAGCTAGATAATCAATCAGGCAGGCATTCCGGCAAAAAAAATGAAAAGATGCTTCCGCAACCCCGATCCTAACGGGGCTGGAAGCATCTTTTTTCGTCATGCGCACAAGTCTTGGCGCGAATTTCAAAATCCTGTAGCAACGTGTGCTTCGCCCGCTACGAGCAGGGCTCGCGAGCCCTCACTGCTTCAGCAGGCGTACCACCAGCGCGTCGCCGGATGCCGAGACGTTCACCTCGGCAAACCGCGCATCGCGCTGCACATCGCCGCCGGTGCCCTCGGGCACGAAAAACGTCTCGATCCCGAAGCGGAACCCGGCGTAGCCGGTCCAGCGGCCATTGATCCGCACCTCACCAGGCGCAAGCGCCTCGTCGGTGCGGTACAGCCGCTGGAACCGCCAGACGCCGCCGCTATCGGGAGCGAGCACCAGCGCCGCCCGCGGCTTCAGGTCCAGCGCCGCTCGCGCCGACTCGGGCAGCTGCGCAGGCTCCGTGATGTCATAGCGCAGCTGCACATAATCGCCCTGGAGCAGCGAGCGCGGGTCCAGCGGCGCAAGCTCCAGCTTGATTCGCTGCCCGTGGCTCAGCTGCCATTCGCTGCCGGCGATTTGCGCCGCCAGAAACACCAGCTGCAGCGCGGTCAGCCCCGCTGCAGCCCACAGCCGCCGGCGGGCGTGCTTTGCCGCCCCGGCCGCGCTTGCGGCCGCGCTGTTCGCACCCGTGGCCGCATTGGCCGCGCCATTCACGCCTGCTGCGCCCATCGCGTCCATCGCGCCCGTCCAGCCGCCCGCGCCGCTATCGCCGTCTGCTGCCGCAACTCCAGCGGCCGCGCCACCGCCAACGCCGCCATCGGCCGCGCTGTCGCCACCGTCGCCGCGCGCAGCCCGCCGCGCATACCGCCGCTCCAGCCATGCCGTAGCGAGCCAGATAAGCAGGCCCAGCGCAGCAAGGCTGAAGGACTTGTGCAGCAGCTTCCACACCGTTTCATAATATTTGTACACGAGAAACGCGATCCACAAAATCAGGCTGCTCGTATAGATCGCCCTCTGACGGTAAACGTGGCTGATAAACAGCGCCGCCGTTGACACAGCCAGAAAAGCGAAATTGCAGGCGTAATACGCCGCACCCTCCACAGCAAACGTCAGGGCAAAAAAGCTCAGCAGCCAGCCCGGATACACGCAAATCAACAACGGCTTGCGCAGCGATTCCGGCATGCGCTTGAAGGCAGCGCTCAGCGCCAGCAGACCGAGAATCAGCCCCGTGACGGCAAGTCGGGTAGCTGCGCTGCGCACGGGCAACAGCTCATGGACCGTTTGCCACAGCAGCAGCTCGCCGGCCACACAATAATAACAGCGCTGCAAGAGGCCCGCGTTATACCAGCAGCCGACGGCGATCATGGCAAGCAGAATGAGCAGCGCCGGCAGCGAGTAGGAAGCGTGGTCCAGCAGCAGCGCCGACTGCGAGCCAACGATCAGGCTGATCGTCGCCAGCGTATAACGCACGACCGGATTCAAGTGACGGGCCGCAATCATCGCCGCCAGCACGACAATGCCAAGAAAGACGAGAATGTTGCGCGGATCATCGATATTCAGCACCACAACCAGCAGACCGATCAGGCTGGCAGTGCCGATGACGGTGCCGACGGCGATGGCCGCTGCCGTCAGCACGCGGGCTACCCAGCCAAAGTACACGGAGCGTTCGGCTGAAGCTTTGCGCTCGCCGCCCTTTTCTCGCGGATCGACTTCCTGCTCCGCGACTGCTTCCTGCACAGGCGGCCGGCCCTCCGCTTCGTCCTGTCCGCCTGCAAAGCGCAGGATGTACTTGAGGAACAGCACATTGCCGGCGATGAACAGCGCGACGAACAACAAACTGAACAGCATGAACGCTTCGTTGGCATAATGAAACAGCAGCTCGCCGTACTTGACGACGGCAAAGACCGATACGCCGATGCCGCTGAGCAGCAGATAAAGCTTGTTGCGCGTCCGGTGAAAGTGCCAGATGCCCGCCGCCAGCAGCGCCACGAGCGGGAAATTGAACAGCCAGCCGTAGGCTTCATTCATAAAAGAAATGCTGATCTGCAGCAGAAGCGCGTGCACCGTGATGAACGCCAGACAGCGCACGACCGGGGAATTCGGCCGCCGCAGCGCCGTTAGCGTGTACAAGGCGGCATTCCACGCCGCCAGGCCAAGCAAAATGCCGATCCGCTCCAGCTCCGTATAGGAGAAGCTGCCGTCGGACGGGAAGAAATAAAACATGTAAGCGCACAACGCCAGCAGCCAAGCCAGCACGTCAAAGGGCTGCCAGCGGGTCAGCGCCGCGAACAGCACAGCCGGCACGAACCAGACCGCAAACAGGCCGTAGCTGTCGGCGTGCGAATTGTAAATTTGTCCGACTAGCGCAACGCCAACCCCGAACAACAGGCAGCTGGACAATAACGCCAGACGGCTGAGAAATTGCCGGCCCGGTCTGCGGGCCAGCCAGACTGACGCGCCGTACAGGGCAGCAATCAGCACAAAAACGGGGAAGAGCTTGGCGAACCGGCCCATCACCCCCCAATTGGAAGCATAAAAGTAAACGATGGCCGCAAGCAGCGAACCGGCTCCGAGCGCATAGCCCAGTTGAACGTTCGTTTTCATCGGTCGTTCCTCCTTTTCAGACAAAGCCGATACGTCCTCTATTG
Source organism: Paenibacillus athensensis (assembly GCF_004514475.2). Classification (GTDB taxonomy): domain Bacteria; phylum Bacillota; class Bacilli; order Paenibacillales; family NBRC-103111; genus Paenibacillus_AL; species Paenibacillus_AL athensensis. The sequence continues at coordinate 61,717 of NZ_MYFO02000009.1, forward strand.
TACCGCAACGGCATTGGCTGAAGAGTACTATTTTACCATAGTACCCGGATAGAGCCGGCAATCACGCCGCTCTTTGTCATTTGTACCCGCGCTGCGGAATGGCTGAATCACTGCTGCGCCCGCCGGACACAAGACTGCATTCATGCGAAAAAGGCCCCGGCCGTTCTCACGGCGCGGGACCTCGGCTTGCCTATAAGCTTGCCAACCTCCTGCTGTTTAAGGCGCGGAAGAAAGCGTGAATTTCTCCCAGCCGCTGATGCTGGTGCGGTTGGCGATCAGCGTAGGCGCGCCGGTGTTCAGATCGGCACAAACATATTGACCGTTGGCTACAGCTTGGAACGAAACGGTGCCGTCGCTGTTATTGATCCGGTTGAATTTCTCCCAACCTGCGATGCCTTGAGCGCGGGCAATCAGCTTGCCGCCCTGATTGAGATCCGCGGTCACGTATTTATTGTTGGCTATCGAAAGGAAGGAAACCGTATTGTCGGCATTCGTGACGACGATGAATTTCTCCCAGGCCTGCACGGAGGTGCGGTCGGCAATCAGCGGATTGTTGCCGTAGTTATCGGCGCTGACGTAGTTGTTGTTGGCTGCCGCTTTGAGGCTGGAGGTGCCGGCCAGCGCGCCGTAGGCTTTAACGATTTTTTGCAGGTTGGTATTGGCTTGGAAGTAGTTGGTCGAGAATTTCGTCAGCTTGGAGGAAATCGTCGCCGAGCTGTCGCTGTTCAGGTTCGGGAACGGGTTGGAGTTGTTGTTGTACAAGCCCCAGTTGCCGCCGCCGGTCACTTTGTAAGACCAGTTGGTCCAGGACACGTTGAGGGCGTCGAGACCGGACAAATATTTTTCCCACAAATCATTAAATTCGAACAAGGTGAACTCGCCGGCAAAGACAGGCACGTTCCAGTTATTTTGATGCCAGACGATATCGGCGAACCAGGTGTTGATGCTGTTGCTTTGGCTGTTATAGTCGTTGGAATTCCAGTCGTAGTTATGCAGCTCGTAAACGACATTCGTCCAGCCGTACGTCGACGGGGATACGATATTGTTCCAGTAGCCGAACGCTTCGACATAAATCATATGCTCGGCGTCGATGGCGCGGACTGCTTTGTACAAGCGATCGTAGAATTGGCTGATCGACAGGTTGCCATTGTTGCTGACGGGCTCGTTCAAAAGATCGTAGCCGGCAATCGTCGGGTTGCCGTTGTAATGCGTCGCCAGGCGCTGCCAGATTTGCACCGTCCAGTTCTGGTAGGTCGTGTTCGACCAGATTTCGTTGGCGCCTTCCCGGCCGCCGCTTTGCCAGCCGTCGTCATTGCCCGGCACGCCGTGCAGATCAAGCAGCACATAGATGCCGCGCTGCTGCGCTTGCGTCACCAGCCAGTCGAGCTTGCGGAACGCTACGGAATCGGGCTTCATCGAACCGTCGCGATTCATCAGGTTTTCCCAGTAGATCGGCACGCGAACGAGGTTCAGTCCGAGGTTTTTGATATTGTCCAGATCGCTGGATTGAATCCAGATATCCTGGAAGCCGGCGTAGATGCTGTCGGTCGTTCCCGAGCCGAAGCGGTTCAGCAACGTGCCGCGGGCTGTCCATTCGTCCGTTGCGCCGAGCGGAGACATCCAGTTCTCCTCCAGCAGCCAGCCGCCGAGATTCGTGCCGTGCAGGCTGACGACGCTGCCGGCTCCCTTGTTGTTTTTGATCAGAGTACCGTTGGTTTTCAGAAAATCGGACGCGCCGATGGCAGCGCTGGCCGTGCCGGGTTTGGCGACGAGCGCCCATGCCGACAGCAGGCAGACAGCCAGCAGCAGCGAGAGCAGTTTGGTCAATTTCATTATGAATTCCTCCTTGAAATGAGAGATATGAGTTGCGGCACAATGAGGGCGCCCAAGCCGGGCGCAGTAAAGCGATTTCCGTCAATCGGTCGGTCGGTTGCGGCATCCGTGGGACGCCTAAATGTATGCGCTTACATTTTGTGCGATTTGCAAATTTCGGAGCTCGTTCCCCTCCTTTCATGGATTTCGTTTCTGAAATGAAATCGATTTTATTTTCAAGCGCAGCTACCCCTTGTTGATTTTTTCGGAGTTCACCGAGCTCATTATTATTGTAATCCCATATTTTGCGCTTTGGCTAGACGGCCATTTTTCAGGTTTATTTGTACGTTTTTTCGATTTTTACTTGAAAATGGATTCCGACGAAATCCAGCAAAAAGCGCATTTTTTTCAGCAAAATGAAGGAAATTTCTTCTAAAGTAATCAATTTTTAAGCGAAAATTACGAAAATTATTGAAATCGATTTCTAAATCGAATACATTACTAATAGAAGCATGCTGCAGATCCTGTTGATGACGAGGTTGATATTGATGAGTATTCGCATAGCCGACGTAGCGCAAAAAGCTGGCGTCTCCCAAGCGACGGTATCCCGGGTGCTGAACGGCAGCGACACGGTCACGGCGCGCACCCGGTCGAAGGTGATGAAGGTGATCCACGAGCTGGATTATCAGCCGAACGCAGCCGCTAAAAATTTGCGCTCACAAAAAACGATGACGATTGGCGTGATTGTCCCGGACGTGAACAACGCCTATTACGCCGAGGTTATTAAAGGCATCGCCAACGTGGCGTATGCGCGCAAGTACAAAATTATTATTTGCGACACGGAAAACAATAAGGACAAGGAATTCGAGTTCGTCAATTTGCTGATGAACCGGACGATTGACGGCCTGGTGATGGTGACGCCGAATTTGCTGGAGGATGAAATCAAGCAGGTCGCCGCCAAGGGTTATTCGCTGGCCGTGATCGGCAAGGATATTCAGCACGAGCGGATTCCGTGCGCTTTTACAAACAACGTGAAATTTTCGATAGAGGTGATCCGTCATCTCGTGGAGCGGGGGCATCGCGACATTGTGTTCCTGAGCGGTTACGCGGATGCGGTGGACAGCATGGAGCGCCTGGAGGGCTACATGAAGGGGCTAAAGGAGCACGAGCTGCCGTTCCGGCCGGAGTATGTCGAAGACGGCAATTTCAGTGAAGAGGGCGGCTATGATGCGATCAAGCGCCTGATGGACAGCGGTCTGCCCTTTACTGCCGTGTATGCCGCGAATGATGAAATGGCGCTGGGCGTGTATAAGGCGTGCAAGGAGCGGGGGGTGCGCATCCCCGAGGATTTGGCCGTCGTCGGCGTCGATAACAACCGCATCGGCAGCTATATTCTGCCGGGGCTGAGTACGGTCGATCAGCCCAAGTATGAGATGGGCGCGGTCATCGTCGAAAAGCTGATCGATTTGATGAATACCGAAGATGGCCCTGGACAACGGATTTTTGAAATCCCCTCGCAGCTTATTATTCGCGGTTCCTCCGACTATCGCCGTGGGGAGTAGCATCGGTTTGCCGGGACAGATAGGGCCGGTATGTGCGTACTTGGGTTTTCGAAAAAAAAAGGTCGCGCGCGGGCGCTCGTAAGCCCCGGCTCGGCCTTTTTATTTTATTTGAAAAACGGTCGGCTTGCGAAGATTGGCTTCCGAACAAGCGGTGGGCTAACGCACCAGGCCGCAAATCAGCGGCGGCTCCTCGCAAGGCGTGTCGCGAATATCGTAGGCGGCGAATACTTTGCCGACCACCTCCGACACACGCAACTGATTGGTGTGCAGCATCGCCAGCAGTTCTCCGGCTTTGACACTGTCCCCGACTTTTTTGCGCAGCAGGATACCGACGGCCAGATCAATGTCCGATTCCTTGGTTTGTCTGCCGGCGCCCAGCAGCATCGCGGCAAGGCCGATTTCTTCGGCCTGGATGGCGTGCACGTAGCCGTCGGCGGCGGCGTATACGGGAATGCTATGCTTGGCTTGCGGCAGCAAATCCGGATTGTCGATCACGTCTGCCGAGCCGCCCTGCGCCGTTACGAGCGCTTTCAGGGCCTGCAACGCTTCGCCGCTGCGAATCAGCTCCTCCAGATAAGCATAGCCCGACTCGTAATCAGCCGCTTTGCCGCCAAGCACGACCATATGCGCGCCGAGGGTGAGCACCAGGCGAGTCAAGTCGTCCGGTCCGCATCCGCGCAGCGTCTCAATGGCTTCGCGCACCTCCAGCGCGTTGCCGACCGCGTAGCCGAGCGGCTGGCTCATGTCGCTCAGGACGGCAATTGTCGCCCGTCCGGTGTTGCGGCCGATTTCGACCATCGCTTCGGCGAGCTGTCGGGCCTCTTCGATATCTTTCATGAAAGCGCCCGCCCCGGTTTTGACGTCAAGCACGATCGCGTCGGCGCCGGCGGCGATTTTTTTGCTCATAATGGAGCTGGCGATGAGCGGGATGGAGTTGACCGTGCCGGTAACATCGCGCAGTCCGTAGAGCTTTTTGTCCGCCGGCGTCAGGTTCCCCGTCTGGCCGATGACCGCGGCTTTGATCGTGTTGACATTGTCGATGAATCGGTCAATCGGCAGCTCGGCATGGAAGCCGGGAATCGCTTCGAGCTTGTCGATGGTTCCGCCCGTATGGCCGAGCCCGCGCCCCGACATCTTGGCGACGGGAATGCCCGCCGCGGCGACGAGCGGGGCCAGAATCAGCGTGGTCGTATCGCCGACGCCGCCCGTGCTGTGCTTGTCGACCTTGATGCCGGCAATCGCCGACAAATCGACCGTATCCCCCGAAAAAGCCATCGCCATCGTCAGATGCGACACCTCCTCCGCCGTCATGCCCTGAAAGTATACGGCCATTGCCCATGCCGACATCTGGTAATCGGGAATGTCGCCGCAGGTGTAGCCGGCAACGATGAAGTCGATTTCTTGTTTGGAGAGCGCTTGGCCGTCTCTTTTTTTGGCAATCAGATCCACCATGCGCATGTCAGTTCACCTCGCTGACGATTGCTTTAACGAAGGAGATGAAGCCGGGGCGCGCCCGCTCGGCAACCTGCATGACCTGCTCGTGGGTCAGCGGCTCCAGTTGGTCGCCGATCGCCATGTCGGTAATGCAGGTAATGCCGAGCACGGACAGTCCGCAGTGATTGGCGGCGATAACCTCGGGCACAGTCGACATGCCGATGGCGTCGCCGCCGAGCCGGGTCAGCATGGTCAGCTCGGCCGGCGTGCAGTAGGCAGGTCCCGAGATGCTGACGTACACGCCTTGGCGCAGCGTCAGGGCCAGCCGTTCGGCCTGAGCCTCGGCGATGCCGCGCAGCCGGCGGTTGTAGGCTTCGGACATGTCCGGGAAGCGCGGCCCGAGCTCGGGCAGGTTCGGACCGATCAGCGGATTGCTGCCGGTGAAGTTGATATGATCGGTAATCAGCATCAGATCGCTTGCCGCAAAGCCCGGATTCATCCCGCCCGCCGCGTTGGTGACGATCAGCGTTTCGATGCCGAGCCGCTTCATGACATAGACGGGGAATACGACTTCCTTCATCGAATACCCCTCATAGTAATGGAAACGGCCTTTCATGACGAGCACGGTCTTGCCCTGCAGTCGGCCAATTACGAGCTCGCCGGAGTGGCCTTCGACGGTCGAGACGGGGAAGTGGGGAATCCGCTCGTACGGTAGTGTTACGGCGTTCTCCACTTCGTCGGCCAGAACGCCGAGGCCGGAGCCCATAATCATCCCGACGGTCGGCTGCTCGGCGATGCGGCTGCGGATGTAGGCCGCGGCCTCGTCCAATTTTTTCAACAAGTCATTCATGGTGTGTCCAACCTCCTGTGATTTAAAGCCGGGAAATGATAGCTTTCATATAAGATAAAAAGGATGCTTTCACGAGCTCGGCGGTTTCCATGACCTCGTGATGCGAGAGCGGCTGCGGCAAAATGCCAGCGGCCATATTGGTGATGCAGGAAATGCCGAGCACGTCGATGCCGATATGTCGGGCGGCCAGCGTCTCCGGCACGGTGGACATGCCGACCGCGTCGGCCCCGAGCAGGCGGAGCATGCGAATCTCCGCCGGCGTCTCGTAGCTGGGTCCGGACATCATGGCGTAGACGCCCTGCGCAACGTCCAGCCCTTCGCTTGCCGCAGCTTGCCGGGCGACGTCGAGCAGGCGCGGTGCATAAGGCTGCGACATGTCCGGAAAGCGGACGCCCAGCTTGCTGTCGTTAGGCCCTTTCAGCGGATTGTCAAAAGCGAAGTTGAGATGGTCGGAAATGAGCATCAGCCGGCCCGGCGTCAATCCGGTGTGCACGGCGCCGGCGGCGTTGGTGACAATGAGATTCCGCACGCCGAGCGCGTGCATCACCCGGACCGGGAAGGTCACTTTGTCCAGCGAGTACCCTTCGTAATAGTGGAAGCGACCCTGCATGGCGATGACTTGCTTGCCCTGAAGCTCGCCGATGACCAATCGTCCGGCATGACCTTGCACCGTCGAGACGGGAAAATGGGGGATTTCTTCATAAGGGACGGAGACGGCCGATTCCAGCTCGCCGGCGAGCGATCCCAGCCCGGAGCCGAGGATCAACCCGAGCGTAGGCCGCAAATCGCCCAATTTGGGCAGCAGGTGTACGGCCGATTCAAGAATGGTTGTGCTTATCAAAGGGTTCACCTCGCTCGTAAATTTACAACTGCTGCAAAAAGCTCGTACCGATCTGCGGAAGCCGCACGCGGAAATTGTCCGCGATCGTGGCCCCGACATCGGCGAACGTATCGCGCACGCCCAGCGAGCGTCCGGCTGCAAGGCCGCGGCGGAACACGAGCACCGGCACATATTCCCGCGTATGATCCGTACCCGGGTGCGTTGGATCGTTGCCGTGATCGGCCGTAAGGATCAAGAGGTCGCCGCTGCGCAGCTTGTCGAGAATGGCCGGAAGCCGGGCGTCAAAATCGCGCAGCGCCGCAGCATACCCCTGCGGGTCGCGGCGATGCCCGTACTTGGCGTCGAAGTCGACAAGATTGGTGAAGCACAGTCCCGTAAAATCGGTATCCATCGTCTGCAAAAGCCGGTCGACGCCGTCCATGTTCGACTTGGTCGTATGGGACAGCGTTACGCCTTCGCCGTCGTAAATATCGGAGATTTTGCCGATGGCGATGCACGCGTGGCCTGCGTCGGCCAAGGCGTTCATCACGGTCGGACCGTGCGGCTTGACCGAATAGTCCTTCCGGCCCGCGGTGCGCTCCCAGGCGCCCGGCCGACCGACGAAGGGTCTGGCGATCACCCGGCCGACGAAGTTGGGCTCCGTCAGCGTCAGCTCGCGAGCAATTCGGCAGATGCGATAAAGCTCCTCCAGCGGCACGATGTCCTCGTGAGCGGCAACTTGCAGCACGCTGTCGGCGGAGGTGTAAACGATTACATCTCCGCTCGTCATATGTAAGCCGCCAAATTCGTCAAGGATGTCCGTTCCGGAAGCGGGCTTGTTGCCCAATATGCCGCGGCCGATCCGTGCGGAGAGCTCCTGCATCAGCGCATCGGGAAAGCCGTCGGGGTAGGTCTGGAACGGGGTTTCCACCTGCAGCCCCATCAGCTCCCAGTGACCGGTCGTCGTATCTTTCCCGACGGACAGCTCGTTCATTTTGCCATAGTGAGCCATGGGCGCGGAAACCTCGGCGACGCCTTGAATCGGCGCGATCCGGCCAAGACCCAGCTCCGTCAGGTTCGGCAAATCCAGGCCTCCGACCGCAGCGGCGATATGTCCAAGGGTATGCGCACCTTCATCTTGATAACGCTCGGCGTCTGGCAGCGCTCCGATGCCGACGCTGTCCAATACAATTAGAAAAACTCTTTGGTATTCAGACAAACTCGCAACCTCCTTTTATAACGTAATCCCATCATAGCTCAGAAAATGAACAAATGTAAATATTTAATTTTCCTAAATTTCAATTTTTGAAAACGCTATTTTTTGCTTTTTAGAGGTATTTGTGATGGTTTCGGAGGATTTCGCAAGAATTTTAACAAAAAGCTGCGTTTTAGCTGACTTAATCCTAACATTTATCATTTAATATTAAGTGAATTGCTCAAAAGTATTTACAAGTGGAAGGTGATGAGATATATTGGGGATACAAAATGTAAAAATTGATTTTATCATTTGTTCTATTAATTTCCATTGGAGGAATGATTCTTTAAGAAAGCGCTAACATGTTTCGGTCGGCGCGTCGCGCGTCAGAGCCGTTCCGGTTGAGAGGCGCATTGAAGGAGGTGAGGGTTGCGGAGGCGCGCAGAGGAGTGCAGGTAAAGCAGGCAGGGGCGTTAGCGAAAGTCGTGCGGCAGGGTAGACAATAAAGAGCCATCTATCAATAGGCTTTTGGCGGGGCGCAATTGATAGACGGCTCGGGGACCCTTGATTTCCCGTACCTTTTTTTGGTTTGGGAAAAATAAGGGATAGGTTTAATTTACTATATTTTTGGGACTAAGACAATGAGGCGGGTCAACCGTCAACGATTCTTTTGACTATTTTTGACTGTTATTGACGAATTGAAGGTTAGGAGGACGAATAAATGCTTTCTTTCATTAATAAAAGAGGCGGCAGAAGCAAACGGTGGATGGGCATGGCGATGGCCTTGCTCCTGATGTTGGCGCTTTTGCTTCCTCCGCCGGGACTCGTTCCGGACGGGCTCGTTCCGTCGGCCAAGGCTGCGGGCGCGCTGGGCTTTAACCCCGGTGACGTGGTCATCAGCCAGCTTTACGTCAACGGCGGCAACTCGGGCGCTTTTTACAAAACCAAGTTTTTCGAGCTGTACAACCGGACGAATCAGGACATTAACTTCAACAGTCAATGGACGATCGGCTATGCGTCGTCGACGGCGACGGCGTTCAGCGCAGGCACAAAGCTGACCGGTACGATTAAAGCCCACGGCTACTACCTGGTGGCAGGCAGCTCGGGTGCGAACGGACTCGATTTGCCGGTCAAGGCGGATCAGACGACCACGATCAACCCGAGCGGTTCGGCCGGAGGGATTCTCTTTTTGGCTCAAAAAACGACGGCGCCAACCGCCGACAGCGACGGCGATATCGTCGATCTGGTTGCCTTCGGCAACGGCACGGTGACCTTCAAGCTTTCGACGACCAACTGGGGGCAGCCGTTTTTCGTCACGAACGTCGGCAGCGGCACGGTGCTGCGCAAAACCGACGAGGGCTCCGATCCACGGGGCGCGCACGGATTTTATAACGGATTTTTCTCCAAAGATAATTCGAAGGACTTCGTCATCAACGCGCCGCTGGTGCCAAGCGCTCCTGACGAGGTTGCGATTCGAACCACCAAAACATCGGCGCCGAATCCGCAGCTGATCACGCTGACCCGCTCGGGCGGCACGTCGACGGTAACGGGCGCGGCGGGAGCGGTTCCCGGCTCCGTATCGGTTTCGGTATCGACCGAAAGCGGCGGAACGCTGACGCTGCAGCAATCCGGCACGGCGCTGGCCGACGGCTCGTTCAGCATCAGCTTTGCCGATCCGGGCAGCAATTCGGTCTATGTTACACAAAAGGATACGACGCAGCCGACTCCGAAGGACAGCGGCTTTACCCGCGTCGATGCGACGGGCTACACGCCTGGCGTGACGCCGATCGGCCAGCTTCGCATCAACGATGCCCAAGGCGTTCCGATCAACCGCCGCTACACGGCGACGATCGAAGGTGTAGCAACGGCCGCCAACAAAGCGTTGGGCGCGGAGAACACCAGCTTCTATTTGCAGGACGCGACCGGCGGTATTAACGTCATCGGCGGCACGGCTCCGAATCCGGCGGTTATCGTAGGCCACAGAATGAGCATGACCGGCCGCGTAGCCCTGACGGCGGGCCTCCTGCAGTTCGTGCCAACGAGCATGACCGATCTTGGAGTGGACGCTCCTCCTGCTACGGCGGCTATTGCGGCTGCTGATCTGGGCAGCTACGCATCGGCGGAGCCGAAAGAGGGCACAGTCGTCAGCCTGAAGGGTACGGTGACAAACATTCCGGGCACGGGTCCCGACTACAATTTGACCGTTACCGATGAAGCTGGTCAAGCAGTGATCGTAAAGCTGCTCGCCAGCGCAGGCATCGACGGCAGCAAAGCGGTCGAGATGAATGAAACCTACACGTTTACGGGCGTCGTCGGTCAATCCAAAATCGCGGCTCCGTACACGAGCGGCTACTATTTGATGCCAAGAAGCGCCGCGGATATTAAAGGTCAGCTTTCCTTGAAGCACGACGTGCTGAGCAAGGTGTACAGCGGCATGGATCTGACGTTCTCCGCTCTGGCCAAAAACGCAAGCGCGGTGACGCTCTATTATAAAGCCGTCGGCGACGCTTCCTTCCGCTCGATCCCGATGCTGACGGCGGACAACCTGAACTATAACGCGACGATTGCGCAAAGCGACGTACCGGCGCAGGAACTGCTGTATTATATCGAAGCTGCGGATGGCGGCAATATCGCCAATGCCGGCACGGCGGCTGCGCCGAATCATGCCGTTGTTGTGACGGATACGGACGGTCCGTCTTATTCCGACGAGACGCCGCTCATTAACGACAGCATCGAAACGAAACATCCGGCGGTTTCCGTCAAAATTTCCGACCTGAGCGGCGTCGACAAAACGGCGACGAAGCTCTCTGTGGATAACAAGGACGTTACTGCGAAATCCGAAGTGACGGACAGCGGCATTACCTGGAAAATGACGCCTGACGACGATCTGGCCGAAGGCCTGCATACCGTTAAGGTAGAAGCGGCCGACCTTCGCGGCAATCATAGCGAGCACACGTGGAACTTTACCGTGCTGCCGCGCTTTACGGGCGGCAACCACTATCGCGGGACGACGCATAACCATACGAACATCTCCCATGATGCCGCCGGTGCCCCGGAGGACGCTTTGAAAGAAGCCCAGAAATACAAATACGATTTCTTTGCTTTCTCCGACCACTCTCACGACATCGATGCCGATCTGGTGGGAAAAGATACGGTTGAACGCAAGGACGGCTTGAAGGAGCGCGCGGGCGGCGCCAATTGGCAGCTCACGAAGGACTTGGCCAAGCAGTACACGAAAGACGGACAGTTCGTCGTCTTCCCGGCGTTTGAGATGACCTCGACGACCTGGGGCCATTCCAACGTATTCGGCACGGAGAACTTTATCGACCGTAAAGAAGAAGGCGGAATTTATCAGAATTTGAAAAGCTATTACGCTTGGGTGCTGACCTACGACAATATCGTGGCCCAGTTCAACCATCCGGACATGTCCAAGGACGCTTTTGACAACTTCATTCCTTACGATAAAAAGCTGGATCAGCTCTTTACGATGGTCGAGGTCGGCAACGGTTCCGGGAACTACGGATATACCAACGCGAAGAAAAAGTTTTTTGACGCCCTCGATATCGGTTGGCACGTAGCGCCGACCTACGGCGAAGACAACCATGACGCAACCTGGGGACAAACGAAGAAGCGCACGGTGATTGTCGCCGATGACCTCTCGCAAGCTTCTTTGCTGGAGTCGATGCGCAAAATGCGCGTGTATTTCTCGGAAGACCCGAACTTCCAGCTGGATGTGCTGGCGAGCGGCTATTATATGGGTTCGGTCATTGATACCAAAACGCTGAACTTCGATATTAAGGGCAGCGACCCTGTCGAAGAGAACGCTTCGAACCCGGACTACAAATATGTGAAAACGACGTCGGACGACCGGATCGATAAGGTCGAACTGATCACGAACGGCGGCGTTGTCATCGATACGTACAAACCTGCCGCCGATACGAAATCGTTCAACTGGAAGCCTACGCCGTTTACGGTTGCTGGCGGACAGCAATGGTTTGTCGTGCGGGTAACGCAAAAAGACGGCGACACGATTTACTCTTCGCCGATCTGGACGCCGAGCCAGGATCTTTCCGTCAAGGTCAGCAATATCGTGGCGACGGACGGAGCGGTGGTCGGCAGCACGCCGGCGCCGCTGCAAGCGGGCATTAGCAACATGGGTACCATTGCGCTGACGAATTTGAAAGCGAAATTCTACTACGATCAAGTCGATGACGATCACAAAATCGGCGAGTCGATCATTGAATCGCTGCCGGCCAATACGTCGGCAACAACCAGCGTCGTATGGGCGAATCCGCTGCCGGGCGACCGCAATATCATCGTCGTGCTGGAGGCGACGGACGGACATACGCTCGATGCCAACAAATATCAGCAGTTGTTTACGATCAAGCCGCTGCTGGGCATCAAGCTGATGATTGACGCTTCGCACGCCAACGAAAACACGACCAAGGATACCGGCACCTACAAAGATAATCTGAAGCAGTTGACCACGTTGCTGCGCAAGGAAGCGTATACGATTGTGGAAAACTCTTCGACGATTACGCCTTCCGTATTGTCCGGGGTCAACATCCTGATGGTATCGCATCCGGCAACGGATTATACCGCTCCGGAGATTACAGCCATTAAGGATTTTGTGAGTCAGGGCGGCTCGCTGCTGCTGACAGGCAAGAGCAACTTCAAGGTGAACCAAAGCCCGAACAGCTTGCTGTCCGGCATTGGCTCCAGCTTGATGATCAACAATGACGGCGCGTTTGACGAGTCGAAGACGGGCAACTTCTGGGCGACGCCGTTGACCTCGAACTACTCGGTCCGCGCGCATCCGAAGCCGGTGAGCAATTTCTTGACCGACTTCGTGACGGCATTGGATTTCTATAGCGGCGCCAGTCTCGCCAAAAACGACGGCGCGGGCAACAAAGTGCCGTTAGTTGACAGCGATAACGTCACTGTGCTTATACGAGGCAACGAAACGACCTTCCAGGACAGCGTGAAGGCCGATGCGGCTGTATACAGCGTGTACAAGGGCGGAGCGCAGCCGGGCGATTCCGTCACCGGAGGTACAAAGATTCCGCTGGTCGCATCCGAGCAACTTGGCAACGGCCGGGTCGTCGTGGCCGGGATGAATATTTTCAACGATAAGCAAATGGATCAATCCTTCGAAGCAAAAGGCAACGATCCGTTCGCGCTGAACGTCGTCGGCTGGCTGGCTCATCGGGAGCCGACCGTGACGCCGATCGGCCAGGCGCGGCAGATGCCGGAAGGGACGGATATCGTCATTCAAGGTAAAGTTACTTCTGCAGCCGGGGTGTTCTACGATGCCTTGTACGTACAGGACGAAACGGGCGGCATTATGGCCTTTAACGACGTGCCTACCGACGCCGGCATTCAGTTGGGCGACACGGTCCGTATTTACGGTCACCGCAAGGTGTTCGAAAACAATACGGAGCTGGAGTTCGACAAGTTCACCAACAGTGTTGTGAAGGTGAATACAACACCGGGTACGCCGATAGAGCCGAAAGTGGTCAGCACGAGCCAATCGGTGGCCGATGCCAACCAGGGCTTGCTGGTCAAAGTGACCGGCCAAGTGACGGCAATCCCGGACGCTACTTCGTACGTCATCAATGACGGCTCCGGCGACGTGCTCGTCTTCACGGACGGTTACATCGTGACGCAAAGCGGGCCTGTGCCTCAATTGAAGCTCGGGGATACGCTGGAAGCGGTCGGGCTCTCCGGCAAATATGCCGAAGGCAACCGGATTCGCGTTCGCAGTACAAAGGAATTGAAAAAAGTTACGGTTGACGTGGCTGTGACCGGAGTTACGCTTAACAAAAATACAGCCGCATTGACTGTTGGTGGAGTATCGGAAGCGCTTGTAGCTACTATAGCGCCGGCTGATGCGACCAATACCGCGGTTACGTGGAAATCGAGCGACGAAGCGGTCGCGACCGTTGACACTAACGGGGTCGTCACGCCGGTTGGCGCGGGAACTGCTGTGATTACGGTAAAAACGACGGATGGCGGTTTTACGGCTACAGCGACCGTGACGGTAACGCTGGCTGCGACGCCGACGCCGAGCCCGACGCCAACGCCGGAAGGAACGGCCACACCGACGCCGAGCCCGACGCCAACGCCGGAAGGAACGGCCACGCCGACGCCGAGCCCGACGCCGACGCCGGAAGGAACGGCCACGCCGACGCCGAGCCCGACGCCAACGCCGGAAGGAACGGCTACGCCGACGCCAAGCCCGACGCCAACGCCGGAAGGAACGGCTACACCGACGCCGAGCCCGACGCCAACGCCGGAAGGAACGGCTACACCGACGCCGAGCCCGACGCCAACGCCGGAAGGAACGGCCACACCGACGCCGAGCCCGACGCCAACGCCGGAAGGAACGGCTACGCCGACGCCAAGCCCGACGCCAACGCCGGAAGGAACGGCCACGCCGACGCCAAGCCCGACGCCAACGCCGGAAGGAACGGCCACGCCGACGCCGAGCCCGACGCCAAAACCAACATCGAAGCCTACTTCGAACCCGGCCCCGGCTCCGACACCGACACCGACACCAACACCAACGCCGGAAGCAACAACCAAGCCGGCTGACGGAACGAAGGAAGTGGTGGTTGTGAAGGCCGACGCATTGAGGGAGCTTGTGTCGAACGGCAAAGCGACGATCCAAGTCGGAGCGGACAGCAGACAGGTAGCGCTGCCTGCCAACGCCGGCGACATTTTGACGGGCAACCAGTTGGAAGTCGCTATGGATAAAGTGGCGTTGAACGTGCCTTCGCAGCTGATGCAGCAGCTGGCCGGCAAGCTGAGCGATGATGAGCTGAAGGACAGCAGCATCATTGTGAAGGCCGAGCCGCTGGCTAAAGACCAGCAAAGCAGCTTGCTTGCCAAAGGACATAACGCCAGTCAGACGCAAATCAAGGTATCGGGCGATGTGTTCGACATGAGCTTGTCCATCGTTACCAAGGACGGCAAAGCTGCCAAGCTGGAACGGTTCGACACGCCGATCACGCTGCGCCTGAAGGTTGATCCGACAGCGAATCCGCTGCTCTCCGGCGTATACTACATCGCCGATGACGGTACGCTGGAATATGTCGGCGGCTCCTACAAGGATGGCGAGTTCGTTGCCGACGTGTATCACTTCAGTAAATATGCGGTTCTGGAGTACAACAAAACCTTTGATGATGTTCCGGCAGCGTATTGGGCCGCAACGACCATTCAAAGATTAGCTGCCTTGCACGTTCTGGACGGCACGAGCGATACGATGTTCGAGCCTGGACGTGCGGTCACGCGGGCCGAGTTTACCGCGATGCTCGTCAGAGCGCTTCACTTGAAGGATGCGGCGCCAATGTCGTTTGCCGACGTGGCAGCCGATGCCTGGTACGCAGGCCCGATCGGCATTGCCGTCAAGGCCGGTATCGTCACAGGCAAGAGCGACACGTCGTTCGATCCGAATGCGCAGATCACGCGGCAGGAAATGGCGGTCATGCTGATGCGCGCCTATGCGAGCATCCATGATGCGACGGTTCCGGCCGATACCGAGACGTCCTTCATGGATGAAGCTGATATTGCCGGATGGGCGCTGGAAGGCGTGAAAACCGCCGCTGCGCTCGACCTGATCCACGGCCGCGCCGAAGGACAAATGGCGCCGCAGGGCATTACCGTCCGTGCTGAGGCTGCGCAAGCGATTCTCAATTTACTGGATAAATAAAACGTAAGGAATAACATGGCTTGTAGGCGGGTGCCATTCGCAAGGGTGGCACCTTGCCCTAAGTCATGATTGGAATAAGGAGGATATTATGTATAATTTTCTGCCGAAATGGAATTCCGGTCTGCTGCATCGTCCCTTGGTTCGCGTTTGCCTGTGCCTGTTCGTTTCGGTGTGTTTGTTCATTTTCCCGGCCTTGCGCTCCGCTCAGGCTCATGCCTACAGCGCAAGCTACACGACGATCAATATCGACCGCACTCAAACGGGTTTGGTCTATTCGCTGGATGAATTGTCCGTCATTGAACTGACGGCTGCAGATGCCAACGGCAACGGCATGTTGGATGAAGAAGAGTTCCAAACGATTAAAGACAAGCTGATGAAGCTGATTCAAGACCATCTTACTTTGAAAATAAACGGCGAGGAAAAGGCGTGGACTTCCGTGGAGGAGTACAAGCTGGAGCGTTCGGGCGATGCGACCAAGGTCTATTTGACGGTCGTCTACCCGGCTGCAGCTGCGGGACAAACGGTTTCCTTGACCGATACGCTATATGACAAGGATACGAAAACGAACTATGTCGATTTGCTGACGGTCAACTACGGACAGCAAAAAAGCACGGCCGCCTTATCGGGCAAAAGCCGCACCTGGAACCTGCTGATGACGGAAGCCGACTGGGCCGGCGTCGTGCAAGCGGCTCCGCCGGAAGCGCCGCAGCAAGCGGGCGACACGGGCGGAGCAGGCCAAGCGGCCGATCAGCCGGAGGCGGTATCGGGCTGGTTTTCCTTTTTCAAGCTGGGCATGAACCATATCTTGACCGGTTACGACCATTTGCTTTTTTTATTCTCGCTGCTGATTGCCCGGCAATCGTTCAAGCAGTACGCGACTGTTATCACCGCGTTTACCGTAGCCCATACGATTACGTTGACGCTGACGGTGCTGGGTATCATCGATATATCGCCGAGGATTGTCGAGCCGGCCATCGCGATCAGTATTTGTTACGTGGCGCTGGATAATATGCTGCGCAAAAACGTAAGCCATCGCTGGGTGCTGACCTTTATGTTCGGGCTTATTCACGGCATGGGCTTCGCCGATTTGCTGAAGGACATGCAGCTGCCCAACAGCGAGCTTGCGACCGATCTGATCAGCTTCAACATCGGCATTGAGACCGTACAGCTCGTGATCGTGCTGGTGCTGCTCCCGCTGCTCTTGCAGCTTCACCGCTGGAAGCATGCGCGGCGGCTGGTGTATGCCGGCTCGTCAGCGGCTCTGGTGCTGGGCGGCTTGTGGCTGATCGAGCGAATCGTATAGAATCCGTCAAAATCGGAAGGAGAGGTACGCTGTGGAAGCTGCGGGATTGAGCAACAAACGGCAGGCGCGGAGCGGACAGTGGCTCGCTTTGCTGTCCTTGGTCGGCATCGTGACGCTTTATGCGGTTTCTACCCAGGCGTCGGATTCTATTTTTCAGAGCGCAAGAATGCAAATTTTTAAAACCATGCTCATCAGCATCGTGCTGGAGGCTCTGCCTTTCATTTTGCTCGGGGTCGTCATTTCGGCGCTGCTGCAGGTGTTCGTATCCGACCGGACAATCCGGCGCTTGATCCCGACGCATCCGCTGCTAGGGATGCTGGTGGCGTGCGTGATCGGCATTATTTTCCCGATCTGCGAATGCGGGATGGTGCCGGTGATCCGCAAGCTGATCAAAAAGGGAATGCCGCTCTACGTGGCGGTCGTGTTTATTCTCGTCGGGCCGATTCTGAATCCGATCGTATTTTTGTCAACGTATATGGCGTTTCGCGGCAGGCCGGAAGTGACGTTTGGCCGTATGGGGCTGGCCGTTGCGGCAGCGCTGGCGGTCGGCTGGCTGGTGTATCGCGTTGTCCGCGGCGGCCAGCTGAAGGAGGACGGCGAAGAGACGCTGCGCCAAGCGGCCTCCGGCGGCAGCAAGCCGGCTCATCGCAAGGTGCGCGTTGCCAGGAGCGCCGCTGTGCAGGTGCGTCCGGCGGAGCGTGCAGTCGTGCGGCCGGTCGGCCGTCAGGATAGCCGGTGGATGGAATTCGTGCAGCATGCGACCGGGGAATTTTTTGAAATGGGCAAATATTTGATGCTCGGTTCGATCATTGCCGCGGGCGTGCAGACGCTGATCGCCAGAGAAAGTCTCGTTGCGCTCGGACACGGTCCGTTGGGCTCGAATTTGCTGATGATGGCGCTTGCGTATTTGCTGTCGCTGTGCTCGACCTCCGATGCGTTTGTTGCGGCTTCGTTTACGGGGACTTTTCACGCTGGCTCGCTTGTCGCTTTCCTCGTCTTTGGTCCGATGCTCAACCTCAAAGGCACCTTGATGCTGCTGGCTGTTTTCAAAAAGAAATTCGTCCTGCTGCTGAGCGGAGGCGTCGTGGCGACGGTGCTGACCGGTTCCTTGCTCCTCGGAGCGCTGTTATCCCGGTAACGGGCCGCCGATTTTGAATAAAGGAGAACTGCCGCGTGAAAAAAATCCGCTCTTCCACCCTGCATTACGGCTTCAGAACGCTGGTTTTGCTCGGGTTTGCCGTGTATATCGTTTATTTGTTCAAAACAGACAGTCTTGTGTATTACATCGCGCCGCGGATGATGATTTATGCGAAAATCGCGGCAGTCGGCTTGTACATCATTGCCGTGCTGCAAGCTTACGTGGCTTTGCGTTCGCTGCGGGAGCCGGTAAGCGCCGGCTGTTCTTGCGGGCATGACGCCCACGATCATGATCACGATCACGCGCACGGACACGATCACGAGGGCCACAGCCATGCGCCGACAGGTTCATTTGGCAAGCATGCCGCCGCTTACGCCGTATTTGTGATTCCGCTGCTGCTCGGCTTTTTGCTGCCCACTACTGCGATGTCCAGCGCTCTGGTTGCTCAAAAGGGCATCAATCTGGGCGGCCCGCCCGCAGCCGTAAACGACGCGGGGGGAACGTCCTCCGCCGGCGATTGGGCGGGCGACGAGGACCCACAGTTAAAGGAAAGATTCAAAACCGACAAATACAACCGCGATTTCGCGAAGCTGGGCATAAAGCTGTATAAACAGGACACATTGGAATTAAAGGACGAGCTGTTTATGGAGAAGCTCCAGGCTTTGAACATGTTCCCCGATAACTTTGCCGGCAAACCGATCAAGATGTTGGGTTTTGTGTACCGGGATACGGGGATGTCCGACACGCAGTTCATTGTCGGCCGCTTTGCCGTAACGTGCTGTACCGCGGATGCCTCGACTTACGGGGTCGTGGTGCAGTCGTCGAACGCCAACCGCTTTGCCGACGATACATGGGTGACGGTCAGCGGGACGATCGGGGAAATGACCTACAAAGGCAAAAAGGTGATCACCATTCAGGCAGCGAGCATCGAAAAAACGAAGCCGCCGGAAAATCCATACGTATACCCGGTCTACGACTTTGGCTCGCGCCTGTAAGCCTGCCGGGACGCTGAAGGAAGAAGGAGGACTGTCATGCTTCTGCGCATAGGCAGCATCATCATCGTTGCGTTGTTTTTCGCCTACTATTACCGGCAAACCAGACTGCTTCGCGGCCATATGTCCGCTATGCGGGCGCTGATCGGCGCTGTAGCCGTCGGAGCGCTGACAGGTTTGGTCACGGGTACTGCGCTTGGTACGATGGCGGAGCTGCGCCCTGCGTTGGCCGGGCTGCTTGCGGTATTGTCGGCCGGACTGGCGGGCTGGGTATCCGGCCGCCGGACGGAAGGGGCGTCCGTGGCCGTTTTCGGAGCCGGCGGCGGGATATTGGGGGCTGTAATCGGCCTGCTGTTCGCCAGACTGGCTTGGTCGGCCAATACGAAGCTCCTCGCTGTGGACGTGCTGTTAATTGTCGTTATGATGCTGCTTCAGCAGGCTCCCCGCGCCGGCTCCGGACGTACGGAGGCGTCCGGGCGGGCGCAGGGAGGTCGGGTGACGCTTTACGGCAGCGGTATGATGGCCGCAGGCCTGGTGCTCATAGCTGTTCTGCTGACGGCCGGATCGGGGCAAGCGGACTCCGCCCAGCCGGGGGCTACGCCGGCCGGACAGGTGGAGGTCGATGAAGAGAACGGCTTGCAGACAGCCGTTATTGAGGCCGGGGCCAAGGGCTTTCAGCCGGCAAGGCTTGAGCTGAGAGCGGGCATCATGGCCAAGCTCGATTTCAGGCTGCTGCCGGGAGGGGCGTGCAGCGGTCTTTTGACGGCTCCCGATCTGGAGATCAGCATGGAGACGCAGGAAGGCGACAATTATGTGCTGATCAAGGATTTGCGGCCGGGTATCTATACGTATGCTTGCGGGAACGCGGCCTATACCGGCGAGATTGCGGTAAAGTAATCGCAGGAAGTACGCACAAGGGCGTCTTTGGCACGGCAGCCGGAGACGCCTTTGTTGTGAAATTGTGTAAATGTTAAATGATCATAATTTCAAATAAATGGAATGTTTCTTTGTGATACTGGGACGAAAAGGACCAATTTTGCTGGTTTTCCTGAAATTTCAATGAATATAACGCGAAAATTATTTAAAACAATGTAAAATTTATTATTTACATTTGTTCAATCGTGACATATAATCAACTCATGGAACAAATGTTCAAACAATGTTTATCTAAATTTCAATTTTGTTAGGGAGGGAACGCGAGGAATGTAAGCGCTATTTTATATAATCGCGTCAAGACGTTACCAAGCAGCCTAGTAGACCAACTATATTGAGAGGGGTTTTATCGAAATGAAGATTTTTAACAAACGTTTTATGGTATCTGCCGCAGCCATGATGGTGCTGACGCTCACGCTTTCCGCTTGCGGTCAGAAGCCGGCCGAAACGACGGCTCCGGCTGAAACGTCCAAGGCGGCGGCGACGGATGCCGGCGGCAGCAAGCTGAATATCGGCATGGTGACCGATATCGGCGGCGTGAACGACAACTCGTTTAACCAAAGCGCTTGGGAAGGCTTGCAAGCGTTCTCAAAGCAAAGCGGCGCTAAAGTCGAATATCTGCAAAGCCAAAGCGACGCCGACTACGTATCCAACCTGAACCAGTTCGTCAAGGGCGGACGCAGCCTGACTTGGGGCATCGGCTTCATGATGGGTGACGCGATCAAGCAAGTAGCCGACCAGAACAAGGACGCCAAGCTGGCGATTATCGATTCGGAAGTTGACGCTCCCAACGTGGCATCCGTTACGTTCAAAGAAAACGAAGGCTCTTACCTCGTTGGCGCAGTGGCCGGCCTGATGACGAAAACGAACAAAATCGGTTTTGTCGGCGGTGCGGAAATTCCAGTCATCAAGCGCTTTGAGGTCGGCTTCGTAGCCGGTGTGAAAGCAGTTAATCCGGATGCGAAGGTCATCATCAACTACACCGGCGCATTCAACGCTCCGGACCAAGGCAAGGCCGCTGCCGCTACGATCTACAACGACGGCGCCGACATCATTTTCCATGCAGCAGGCTCCACGGGCGACGGCGTGTTTAACGAAGCAAAAGAGCGCAAGAAAACAAACAAAGATATTTGGGTTATCGGCGTAGACAAAGACCAATCGGTGACATTCGGCAACGACATCACCTTGACATCGATGATGAAACGCGTAGACGAAGCTGTGATCCGGGTTTCCGACGAACTGAACAAAAACGAGTTCAAAGGCGGTACGGTTGCGCTCGGTCTGGCTGAGCACGGTGTAGGCTTGCCTGCGAAAAACCCGAACATTCCCGATGACGTGCTGAAAAAAGTACAAGAATTCGAGACGAAAATCGCCAAGGGCGAAATTGTTGTTCCTTCCGATAAATAAACCTATATATCTTGGATACAAGGCTAGTTTTCTTTCCCGGGACTAGTCTTGTATTTTGCCAAAAATCAAGTAAAAGCAAGGAAGAGCGGGTGATGTCAAGATGCGGGAAACACAAACTGTCGTTGAAATGCGAGGAATTACGAAGCGATTTCCCGGAATCGTCGCCAATGATTCGATCAGCTTTCAAGTGAAAAAGGGCGAGATCCACGCGCTGCTCGGTGAGAACGGCGCAGGCAAATCGACGCTGATGAATATTCTCTTCGGCTTGTACGAGCCGGACGAAGGCCAGATTCTCATCAATGAGCAGCCGGTGAACATTTCCGACCCGAAGGCGGCCATTGAGCTGGGCATCGGCATGATCCATCAGCATTTCATGCTGATCGAGCCTTACAGCGTCGTGCAAAATATCATTCTCGGCAACGAGCCGAAGAAGGGCGTGACGATCGATTATGGTCAGGCTGTGCGCCGCGTGCGGGAGCTGTCGGCCAAGTACGGACTGCAGGTCGAGCCGAACCAGCTGATCAAGGATATCTCGGTCGGGATGCAACAGCGGGTGGAAATTCTGAAAACGCTGTATCGGGGTGCGGACATTTTGATTTTCGACGAGCCCACCGCCGTGCTGACTCCGCAGGAAATTCAGGAGTTGATGAAAATCATGCGCAGTCTGGTCGAGGAAGGCAAGACGATTATCCTGATTACGCACAAGCTGAAGGAAATTATGGCCGTATGCGACGGGGTGACGATCATTCGCCGGGGCAAGGTTATCGACAGCGTGCGGGTCAAGGAGACGACGCCGGATGAGCTGGCTGCCAAGATGGTCGGCCGGCAAATTAGCTTCTCGGTGGACAAGGAGGAGGCGACGCCCGGCAGGACGATTCTGAAGCTGTCGAATGTGGAAGCGCTGGACAGCCGGGGCATTCCCGCGCTACAGAAGCTGTCCTTCGAGCTGAAGGCGGGAGAAATTCTCGGCATCGCCGGCGTGGAGGGCAACGGCCAGCGTGAGCTGATCGAGGCGATCACCGGACTGCGGCGCATCGACCGCGGCGAGATCGTGCTGAACGGCAAGCCGATCCAGAATGCCCGGCCGCGCCAGATCAAGGAAGCCCGGGTCGGCTATATTCCGGAGGATCGGCAGAAGCGCGGCCTGGTGCTTGATTTTACGGTAAGCGAAAATACGGTGCTAAAGGATTATTATCAGCCTGAATTTTGCAAAAATGAATTTCTGAACTACGAGGCGATCGGCAAGCATGCGATTCGTCTGATCGAGGAATACGACGTCCGCACGCCAAGCGAAACGACGCCTGCCCGAGCCCTGTCCGGGGGCAATCAGCAGAAAATCATCATCGCTCGCGAAGTCGACGGCGACCCGGATCTGCTGATCGCGACGCAGCCTACGCGCGGACTGGACGTCGGCGCCATCGAGTTTATTCATAAGAAGCTCGTGGAGCAGCGCGACAAAGGCAAGGCCGTCCTGCTCTATTCGCTGGAGCTGGAGGAAATTATGAATCTGTCCGACCGGATTGCGGTCATGTATGAAGGGCGAATCGTCGGTATTGTCGATCCGCGCACGACGACCGAGCAGGAGATCGGCCTGATGATGTCGGGCAGCGGGAAAACGGCGCAGGGAGAGGAGAGCGCATGAGACATTTCGTCAAAGGGTTGTTTCGGGAATCTTCGTTAATTTCACTGATTTCCATCTTTTTGGGATTGTTTCTCGGGGCCTTGATCATGCTGACGGGTCAATATAATCCGTTTCATGCTTATGCGTCGTTGTTCAATAAATCGTTCGGCGATTTGTACAGCATCGGGGAATCGATCCGGCAGCTGACGCCGCTGATTTTTACCGGATTGTCCGTCGCTTTTGCGTTTCGGACAGGCTTGTTTAATATCGGGGCGGAGGGCCAGTTCATTATGGGCGCGCTGGCGGCGGATTTTGTCGGCATTCAGCTGCATCTGCCCTGGTATCTACACATTCCGCTGGCGGTTGTTGCGGGCGGTTTGCTGGGCGGTCTGTGGGGCTCAATCGCCGGATATTTGAAGGCAGTGCGCGGCGTGCACGAGGTCATCACGACGATCATGCTCAACTGGATCGCACTCCACATTTCGAACTATTTCGTCAAGGCTTATCTTCTGGAACCCGGGCAGATGCGTTCGAAGTTCATCGACAAAAGCGTATGGCTGTCGTCGCCGGGCTTGTCCGCGTTGTTCGGCAATTCCCGCATTCATTACGGCATCGTCATCGCCTTGATTTTGGCGGTACTGTTCTACGTTATTTTGTGGAAAACGAAAACGGGCTACGAGCTGCGCGCCGTCGGCTTCAGTCCCGAAGCCTCGGAGTACGCCGGCATCAACGTGAACGCCAACATCGTCAAAGCCATGTTCGTCAGCGGCATTTTTGCCGGCGTCGGCGGCGCCTGCGAGGTGCTGGGCGTGTTCCATTATCAGGCGATCAATACGTCGTTTCCCGGCTACGGCATGATGGGCATTGCCGTCGCTCTGATCGGCCGCAACACGCCGGTGGGCACGATTTTGAGCGCGATCCTGCTCGGCGTGTTGACCTACGGCGCATCCGGTATGAAGTTCGGGGCCGGCGTACCGGAGGAGCTGATCAATATCATCATTGCGCTGATCATTTTCTTCGTGGCGGCCAGCGGTATCGTGAAGCTGCTGCTCAAGCAGTTTGCAAAAAGGAATAAGGACGTGATATAGCCGTGCAAATTTTGCAATTACTGAGCGAACTGACCCATACGACGATTGTTTTCGCCACCGCGCTGGTGTTCGCTTCATTGGGCGGGCTGTTCTCGGAGCGGGCCGGCGTTGTGAACATCGCGCTGGAGGGCTTGATGACTGTCGGCGCGTTTACGGCGGCGATCGTCACCTATTTTGCCGAAACGCAGCTGCATCTCGGCGCGCTCTCGCCGTGGATCGGGTTTCTGGCGGCAATCGTCGCCGGCACGCTGTTCTCGCTGCCGCATGCAGTGGCCTCCGTGAACTTCAAGGCCGACCAGGTCGTCAGCGGCGTGGCGTTGAACTTTTTGGCCATCGGGCTTTCCATTTATTTGTGCAAGGAGCTGCTGCACGGCTCGGCGCAAACTCCGACGCTGCAGCATGTACTCAGCAAGTGGGACATTCCGCTGCTGTCGAAGATCCCGTACCTCGGGCACGCTGTATTCAGTGCGTATCCGACCAGCTATCTGGCTTTCCTGCTCGTTGCGCTATCGGCTTTCGTGCTGTATAAGACATCGTTCGGCTTGCGTCTGCGGGCGGTGGGCGAGCATCCGAAGGCGGCCGATTCTCTGGCGATTAACGTATTCAAGATGCGGTATATCGCGGTGATGGCGAGCGGCGCTTTGGCGGCGATGGGAGGCGCGACGATCGCGCTGACGACGACGAGCAACTTCTCGCACAGTACGATTTCCGGACAAGGCTACATCGCGCTGGCTGCGCTGATTTTCGGCAAGTGGCGACCTGTGGCGGGCATGTTCGCCGCTTTGTTCTTCGGCATCGCTTCCGCGCTGAAATCGGTATTTCAGCTTTACGGTATCACGAACTACATTCCGGTCGATTTTATTTATATTTTCCCTTACGCGCTGACGATTCTCATTCTCGCCGGCTTCGTGGGCAAAGCCGTCGCGCCGGCCGCGGCCGGCAAGCCGTATGAAAAGGGACAAAGGTAGGTGGCGCGAAATGCGCGAGCAACTGATCGAAGCGGCCCGCAAAGCGAGGCTAAAGGCATACACGCCGTATTCCGGCTTTCAGGTCGGAGCGGCTGTGCTTACCAAGCAGGGCAAGGTCATTACCGGCTGCAACATCGAGAACGCTTCATACGGGCTGTGCAATTGCGCGGAGCGTACGGCGCTGTTTAAGGCTTATTCGGAAGGCGACGTCGAGGTGGAGGCGATTGCTGTCGTAGCCGATTCGGAGGGGCCTGTCTCGCCGTGCGGCGCTTGCAGGCAAGTCATGCTGGAGCTGTGCCCGGGGGAAACGCCGGTGCTGCTGACCAATCTGCACGGCGATACGATGGAGACGACAGTGGACGGCTTGCTGCCGTTCGGTTTCAAATGGAACGATACTAAATTGGAGAATAACGGGTGATGGAAATGAAAGAAGTTATATTCGCATTGCTGGGCGGCGTGATTGTCGGAGCGTTGTTCAAGTTTGTCAAAATGCCGCTGCCTGCGCCGCCGGTGCTGTCCGGCGTGATGGGCGTGGCAGGGGTTTATTTGGGCGGCAAGGTTGTGGAGTGGCTGGGCAAAGCCTTTGTATGAATTGGATTGCCTTTTTTCGCTAACGCTCGTATAATGAAGATGAAATTATGTAAAACGTTGATGAACATAATTTCAATTAAAACAAATACGGGTGAGTCCATATGGCCGGAGACAAAATCGAGAAAATTATTGAAGCGGTTCGCATGTATTATCAGTTGGATTACAGCCAGCAGGATATCGCCAAGAAGCTGGGGGTATCGCGTCCTACGGTATCGCGGTTCTTGCAGCAAGCGAAAGCTGAAGGAATCGTGCAGATCAAGATCATGGACCCTACCGCCAACAACGAGCTTATCGCTCAAGAGTTGCGCGAGAGATTTGGGCTGAAGCATGCCGTCGTCACGGGAGTTCCCCGATATGACGAGAGGATTGTTAAAAAGTATTTGGGTGAGGCTGCGGCAGAATATTTACATGAAGCGGTGAATGACGGCGACACGGTCGCTACATCATGGGGGACGACGCTTTTCGAGGTTGCCACCAATCTGCAAAACAAGCACGTGAAGGATGTGCGCGTCGTTCAATTAAACGGCGGCGTCAGCTATTCGGAGACCAATACGTATGCGTCGGAAATTGTCCACCTCTTTGGTCACGCCTACAATACGATGCCGTATTTTCTCCCGTTGCCCGCCATCGTCGATCATGCCGTGGTCAAACAAGCGATTGAAGCCGACAGACATATCCGCAAAATCCTCGATATGGGCAAGAACGCCAACTTGGCCGTATTCACTGTTGGCGTGCCGACGGATGATTCCGTGCTGATCAAAACGAACTATTTTTCCAAAAGTGATCTGGACATTATTCATACCAAGGGGGTCGGCGACATTTGCTCCCGGTTCATCGACCTGGAAGGCAACATTTGCAGCGATGAGATCAACCGCCGCACGATCGGCATTGAGTTGTCCGACCTGCGCGCTAAGGAGCAGTCGATTCTGGTGGCCGGGGGCTTCAAGAAGGTTGACGCCATTTACGGCACACTGCGCGGCAAATACGCCAACGTGCTGATTACCGACCAATTCACCGCCAAGCATTTGCTGGACTACCCTTCTTGAAGGAGGTGAAACCATGAATGAAGAGGAGCTGGCCCTGCTGATCGAACGGACGGTGCGCGATACGCTGGAGCGCAAGCCGACGGATGAAATTCCGATCGGGGTTTCCAACCGCCACGTTCATTTGTCGCCGGAAGCGGTGGAGCGGCTGTTCGGCTCGAAGGACGCTCTGACCAAGCTGAAGGATTTGTCGCAGCCCGGTCAGTTTGCCTGTAACGAAACCGTCACACTGATCGGTCCCAAGGGGCGCATCGAACGGGTGCGCATCCTTGGGCCGGCGCGCGGCGACACACAGGTGGAAATCTCGCTGTTCGACGGATTTACGTTGGGCATCGCTCCGCCGATCCGCGATTCCGGCGATATCGCCGGAACGCCGGGTCTGGTGCTGCAGGGACCCCGCGGTCAATTGACCATTGGACAAGGCGTCATCTGCGCGGCCCGGCATATCCATATGCACCCGGCGGATGCCGAGGCGTTCGGTGTGCGGAACGGCCAGCGCGTGAGCGTTAGGGTCGGCGGTCCGCGCGCGCTGACGATGGATAACGTGCTGATCCGCGTATCCGAGAAGTATCGGCTGGAGATGCACATTGATCTGGACGAAGCGAATGCGGGCCGCATTCGCACCGGGCAAATCGGCGTGCTGCTCCAGTCGTAGGAGAAGGAGGCGAACTATGAATCTGGAAGAACGCGTGACCGCCATTGTTCGCCAAGCCGTGCAGGAATACCTGAGGCGTCTGGAGCGGCCGCAGGCCCGCCGTGAAAGCAAGCGCGTGCTCGTGCTGCACACGGACGGGCAGAACGCCGGCAGCGTCGACGGCTTCATTCGCGGCCTCGGCGGCGTATGCCAGGCGACGCTGGCGTATTGCGGCGTTCCGCCCGCAGCCGATGCCGCCGCGTTCGGCGCTTGCCCGGCCGTGTCGCTCGCGGGCGGCGATCGCGCCGCCTGGAGCGCCGCCGCAGCCGACGCCGATATCGTCGTCGCGCCGACGCTGCGGCTCGGCCAGCTGGCCAAGCTTGCCGGCCTGCAGGACGACGATCCTGTTTCCGGCACGCTGATAGAGGCGCTGCTGCGCGGCAAGGACGTCGTCGCGGCGAGCAGCTTCGTCCTGCCGCCGGGCGCGCAGAAGCTGGCCGTGCCGGCCGTCGTTCGTGACGCCGTGGAGGGGCACTTTCGCCAGATCGCGTCGTACGGCGTGCACATCGCGCCCTTCGCCAAGCTGGCGCAGCGGGTCCGGGCGCTTTGCAGCGCCGAGCGCAGCCTGGCGAGGCCTCTGGTCCACGCCCGGCACGTGCGCGATTGGGCGGACGAAGGGGAAACCCGCGTGACGCTGCCGCCGCGCAGCATGGTCACTCCGCTGGCCAGGGACGAAGCGAAGCTGCTTGGCATCGAATGGACGCGGGACGCAACGCCGAACGGCAAGGAGGACAAGCTATGAATATTTGCCGTGTGATCGGTACGGTCGTATCGACGACCAAGGACGAGAAGCTGATCGGCAAAAAGCTGCTGATCGTCGAGCCCGTCCATATGGCGACGCAGGCGCCGGACGGCAAGCCGCTTGTCGCGATCGATACCGTGCACGCCGGCGAAGGGGAAATCGTCATGGTCGTCAGCGGAAGCTCGGCCAGACAGACGAAGATCACCCAAGGCGTGCCGGTGGACGCCACCATCATCGCCATTGTCGATACGATTGAGTTGAATGGAGAAACCACCTTCAGCAAACATGAAACGAGGTGAGTCATTTGAGCATTTCAGAAGCGGATATCCGCCAGATCGTGGCCCAGGTCATCGGCAAGCTTGGAGGTCAAGGGCTTGAGCCGTCCGCCCCCGCCGCCGGTCCGGGCATCGCTATGGAGCACGGTGTGTTCGCGACCGTGGATGAAGCCGTGGAAGCGGCCGTCGTCGCCTTCGGCGAATTCAGCCATATGCCGGGCGCCCGGCGGGAAGCGATCATCGGCCGGATGCGAGAAACGGCGTTGGCCCATGCCGAGGAGCTGGCCGAGCTGGCCGTCAAGGAAACCGGATTGGGCCGCGTGGCCGACAAGATCGCCAAGAACAAGCTGGCTGCCGTGAAAACCCCCGGGCTGGAGGATCTGGCGTCGAGCTCCTACACCGGTGACGACGGCATGACGCTGCTCGAATATACGCCGTTCGGCGTCATCGGCTCGATTACGCCGACGACGAATCCGGCGGCCACGATTATCAACAACGGCATCTCCATGATTGCCGCGGGCAACGCGGTCGTGTTCAACCCGCATCCGAGCGCCAAAGCCGTTTCGATTCGCGCCATGCAGCTGCTCAATCAGGCGATTGTCGCCGAGGGCGGTCCGCGCAATCTGCTGACCAGCGTCGCCGAGCCTACGCTTGAAACGAGCGAAGCGCTGATGAAGCATCCGCGCATCAATGCGCTGGTCGTCACCGGCGGAGGGGCCGTTGTGAAGGCCGCTTTGACCTCGGGCAAAAAGGTCATTGCCGCCGGTCCCGGCAACCCCCCGGTTGTCGTGGACGAAACTGCGGATCTCGCACAGGCCGGCCGAGACATCGTGCTGGGCGCCAGCTTTGACAACAACGTGCTGTGCACGGCCGAAAAGGAAGTGTTCGTCGTCGAATCCGTCGCCAGCTCCCTTAAAGCCGAGATGATCAAGAACGGCGCGTACGAGGTCAAAGGCACCCAACTGGCCAAGCTGCTTGAACTGATTTTGGTCAAGATGGACGATAAAGATAAATATATGCCAAATAAACGGTATGTAGGAAAAAGCGCCGACCTCATACTGAAAGAAATCGGCGTAAATACAAATGAATCTACCAAACTTATTATAGCAGAAACAGCGGATAATCATCCACTTGTATATACGGAAATGCTGATGCCGGTACTGCCGATCGTTCGGGTGCCGAACGTGGACGCGGCGATTCAAAGCGCAATTAAAGCGGAAAAAGGCAACCGCCATACGGCGATTATGCATTCGCAAAACATTCGCAACCTGACCAAGATGGCCAAAGCGCTGCAAGCGACGATTTTCGTTAAAAATGGACCGTCCTACGCCGGACTCGGCTTCGGCGGAGAAGGCTACACGACGTTGACGATCGCCGGTCCGACAGGCGAGGGCTTGACCTCGGCCCGCACCTTTACCCGGAAGCGCCGCTGCGTGCTCGTAGACGGCTTCCGCATCGTGTAGCGGCATAGAGGAGTGTGAGGCCCATGATCGGCAAATCGACAGGAAGCCGGCGCACGGCGGCTGCCCGAAAAACGGCGGCGGCGGTGCGGCCCGGCGAGCAACAACCCCACAATGAAGCCCAAGGAGGCAGATCGACGATGAAAGAAGCATTGGGAATGATCGAAACAAAAGGATTGACAGGTGCCGTTGAAGCGGCGGACGCCATGGTGAAGGCTGCGAATGTTACGCTGGTTGGCAAAGTACTTACAGGCGGGGGTCTGGTGGCCGTTATGGTGCGCGGCGACGTAGGGGCGGTCAAGGCCGCTACGGAAGCCGGCGCGGAAGCGGCCCGCCGCATTGGCGACGTCGTATCTGTGCACGTGATCCCAAGACCGCACAGCGAAGTGGAGAGCATATTGCCGCAGGTGAAAGCGGAGTAATCCGCTAACCGGGCATATCGGACGAATAGCTTATGGAGCATGTGTTGGAGGATCAGATCCGGCGGCTGGTTGCCCGGCTCATTGACGAGCTGGGCGGGGCCGATACGCTTGTCCCGCGCCGCGCCGGACGTGAGCGGCCGCTCATTGCGGCCAATTGGAAAATGAATATGAGCCTGCAAACGGCCAACCGGTTTATCGACGGCTTGCAGCACGCGCCGTACGCGCATTGCCGCGTTGTCATTTGCCCGCCGTATCCGCTGCTGGCGCCGCTGGCCGCACGGCTTGAGCCGCTGCAGGTGGCGCTGGGCGCGCAGAATCTGCATGAAGCGCGTCAAGGGGCTTACACGGGTGAGGTACACGGCGAGCTGCTTGCCGAGCTGGGCTGCGCATACGTGCTGATCGGCCATTCGGAGCGCAGAGCGGCCGGCGAGGCTGCGCAGCGCGTGGCCCGCAAGCTGGCGCGCGCGCTGGAGACCGGGCTGACGCCCGTGCTCTGCATCGGCGAAACGCAGGCCGAACGCGACGCGGGCTTAACGGGCAGCGTGCTGCGAGAGCAGCTGTTGTCCGCGCTTGCCGATATCAAGACGGCGGCTCCCGACATCGTCATTGCGTATGAGCCCGTATGGGCGATCGGCACCGGCCGAACGGCGCTGCCGTCCGAGGCGCAGGAGACGCACCGTTATATTCGCGATGTGCTTGGCGAATGGCGGAGCTCCCGTCTTGCCGAGGAAATCCCGATTCTGTACGGCGGGTCCGTGCAGGCTCAGACCGTCGGCGAGCTTTGCGCCATGCCGGATATTGACGGGGCGCTTGTCGGCGGAGCGAGCCTGGCGGCGGACACGTTTGAAGCTATCATAACTGCGCTTCAGAAGGGGTAAGGGACATGAAAAAAACAGTCGTATTGGGATGTGACCACGGCGGGTTCGAGCTGAAGGAAGACGTAAAGGCGTATCTGGCAGAGCTTGGATACCCGCTCGTCGATTTCGGCTGCTACGATAAACAGGCTGTCGATTACCCGGATATCGCCTTTCTTGTGGCCGAGGCCATTTCGACGAACGAGGAGTACGTCGGCTTGATGATCGACGGCGTCGGCATCGGCAGCACGATGGTGGCCAACAAGGTGCCCGGCGTGCGCTGCGCGCTTTGCTGGGATTTATCCACCGTGATCAACAGCCGCGATCACAACAATGCCAACATGCTGGCGATCGGCGGACAATTTCTCGGCAAGGGGCTGGCCCGGCAAATGGTGAAGACATGGCTTGAAACGCCGTTCTCCGGCGGCCGGCACGAGAAGCGCGTGACCAAAATTATGGAAGTCGAAAGCCGTTTCCTGAAACGGTTCAGGCAGGTGGAGCCATGTTCCTCGGACAAGTGATCGGCTCCGTAGTCTGCACGCAAAAGGATGAAAGCCTGACCGGCCTCAAGCTGCTGGTGGTTCAGCCGATGAAAAATGCGGCGACGCCTGCGGGCAAGCCGCTGGTGGCGATCGATACGATCGGCTGCGCCGGATATGGAGATTTGGTTTATTTGGCCAAAAGCCGCGAAGCGGGTCTGCCGCTTGGTTTGGAACTGGTGGCGGCGGACGCCGGCATCATGGGAATCGTCGACAATTATAACGCAACCACATAAATGGAGGTATCCGCTCATGAGCAACGCATTGGGAATGATTGAAACAAAAGGGATGGTCGGCGCGGTGGAAGCGCTCGACGCAATGGTAAAGGCTGCTAACGTAACCGTCGTCGGCAAGGTGCTCGTTGGCGGCGGTCTCGTATCCGTGCTTGTGCGCGGCGACGTAGGAGCGGTCAAGGCGGCTACCGACGCAGGCGCCGAAGCGGCCCAGCGGGTCGGCGAGCTGCTCGCCGTGCATGTGATTCCGCGTCCGCATGGCGATGTGGAGAAAATTTTACCGCAATCGATCCTCTAGGCAATGAAAATCGGCAAAGTGCTGGGCAACGTCGTCGCTACGGTCAAAACGGACAGCCATCGCGGCCTCAAGCTGATGGTGGTGCAAACGCTAGACGAGCGGGGAGAGCCGCATGCCGACCCGTTGATTGCCGTCGATTGCGCCCATGCCGGCATCGGGGACATCGTCCTGATCGTCGAGGAGGGCGGATCGGCGCGAGAAGTGATGCAGCGGCCCGATGGAGCCGTCGATGCGGTGATTGTAGGCATCATCGATTATTTGAACGAATTGAAAGAGCGGTAGAATGGAGTGGATCGCATTGGATGCGGAACAACTGATTGAGCAAATAACGAAAAAAGTGCTGGCACAAATAACGAACCAGCCGGGAGCCGTCAAGACATCCGTCGAAGCCGCCGCGTCTGGCGGAACGGCCGCCGCTTCCTGGCAGAAGACGCCGGTTATTACCGGGCCGGAGATCGCCCGTATGATCGATCATACTTTGCTGAAGCCGGAATGCACCAGAGACGATATCGTAAAGCTGTGCGCAGAAGCGAGAGAGCATCATTTTGCCACCGTTTGCGTGAATCCGTATTGGGTGCCGCTTGCGGCAAAGGAGCTTGCGGGCTCGCGGGTCGGCATTACGACCGTTGTCGGCTTTCCGTTAGGGGCGACAAGCTCCTTTGCGAAGGTAGCGGAAGCGCGTGACGCGATCGCAAGCGGGGCAACGGAAATCGACATGGTGCTGAACATCGGTGCGCTCAAGTCCGGCGACCTGAATGCCGTCAAGACGGACGTTGAGGCAGTCGTGCTCGCCTGCCGGGGACAAGCGGTGGTCAAGGTGATTTTGGAGACGGGGCTGCTGACGGACGAGGAAAAGCTGAAGGCCTGCTCGATCTGCAAAATGGCTGGCGCCGACTTCGTGAAGACGTCGACCGGCTTCGGACCGGGAGGAGCGACGCCGGAGGATATCGCCCTGATGCGCAAGGCCGTCGGCCCCGATATGGGCGTCAAGGCGTCGGGAGGCGTACGCGATCTCGACACCGCGCGCAAAATCGTCAACGCCGGAGCCAACCGCATTGGCGCGAGCTCCAGCGTGGCGATGGTGACGGGCGGCAAGGGTACGGGATATTAAGCGCAAATCGGTGCAGTCTGCCGCTTGAAGGCGGACTGGCTGTAAGAAGGATGTGCAAGCAGGCATAGTGACGTTCGCAAGAGCCGTCGTTATGCCTGCTTGCCGTATATGGCCTGATCGTGCCGCAAGGGAGGACGGGCCTTACATAAGGGGGGGCCGATGGAAAGAGAATTGGCAATGGAAGTAGTGCGTGTAACGGAGCTGGCTGCTCTGGCTTCCTCAAGCTGGATGGGCAGAGGCCGGAAGAATGAAGCCGATGCGGCGGCCACGGCGGCGATGCGAGCGATGTTCGATTCGGTTTCGATCAAAGGCCGGGTAGTCATCGGCGAAGGCGAAATGGACGAGGCGCCGATGCTGTATATCGGCGAGCCGGTCGGCAACGGGGACGGGCCCGAGGTGGACGTGGCCGTCGATCCGCTGGAGGGCACGGAGTTGGTTGCGCGCGGCCTGAATAATGCGCTGGCGGTGGTGGCGATTGCGGGCAAGGGGCGTCTGCTGCATGCGCCGGATATGTATATGGAGAAGCTGGCCTGCGGGCCGCTGCTCAAGGGGCGGCTTAGCCTGAACGATCCGCTGGAGACGACGCTCATGAAGGCGGCGGCGATTCTGAACAAGGCGATATCCGATCTGACGGTTACGATTCTCGATCGCGAGCGGCATGAGTCGCAGATCGAGGTGCTGCGCCGGGTGGGCGTGCGCATCAAGCTGCTGAGCGCCGGAGACGTCGCCGGCGCGATGGCCCCGGCCTTCCCGGAGTCGGGCATCGATCTGTACGTCGGCTCCGGCGGAGCGCCCGAGGGCGTGCTGGCGGCAGCGGCGCTGTCTTGCCTGGACGGCGAGCTGCTGGGGCGGCTCGCGCCATCGACGCCGGACGATCTGGAGCGATGCCGGGCGATGGGCTTGTCCGATCCGCTGCGGATCCTGACGATGGCGGACATGGTTGGCGACGGCGACGTGATTTTTGCGGCGACGGGCATCACGCCCGGCGACTTTCTTGGCGGCGTGACCTACCTGCCGGGTTACCGGGCCGAGACGCATTCACTGGTCATGCGCGCCAAAACAAAAACCGTACGCTACATCAAAGCGCGCCATTATTTGCCGAACAAGCCGTTTTTGTCCGAAGCGGCGCTGCTGTGAGCCTATAAGCAATCATCGAAGGAAAGGGCTGTTCCCGGTCATCGCGGATGACGGGGGGCGGCCCTTTGTCGTGCGCCGACTTTGACCGTTCCTTGAGCGAGCAGTTGGTCGAACCCGGGCGGTCCCTGCCCTGGCCGTGACCTGACCCCTTACTGAAACCATGACCAAAACATGACGGACAGTAACTAACGCCAACCGGGCTTTGGGTTTAGTATGAAAAGCAAGAAGACGCGAGCGGCCAAGCCGCAGCGGACTTGCCTTACAGGGAAGGAGGTGTGAAACGCCATGTGCAAGGAGGTACGAACAGTGAACGACCCGGCGGCTTGGCGGAGCCGATGACAGACTTGCAGTTAAGGCTGGAGCAGATTGCAGCCACGGCGCTGCTGTTTCCGGCAATGATCGAAGCGGCGGATGAAACGGACCAATGTACCGGCACCCGGCCGCCGGAGGAAGAGGATGCGTCGCCCAGCTCGAAAAGCAGCAAGGGCTCGGCCAGCATTTGCGCCGGCAGCGTGATTTCCGTCGTGTCCGGCATCTGCGACACACATCGCGACGACGTGCTGGATTCGACGCTGTTTGCCCAAGGCGCAGCCAATGCCAAATATCAGCGGGAAACGCAGACCAGCCAATGGTATGGCATCTACGTGCAAACGCTGGTGCTGCTCGGCTGGAACGTCGCCGGCTTCAGCTTTACGAAATGCGTGCGACTGCCGTCGCAATTCCAGTTGAGCAAGCAATTGCTCGGATTGACGTCCCGCGTATTGCCCGCGAGCTCGCAAGCTTTGCTGCTGCAAACGGTACAAACGCTCGGAGGCTTCAAAAGCTCCGGCCGCCACATGACCTTATTCGGACAAAATGCCGTTGCCGGCGGCTCCAGCAACTTTCAGCTTGGCGTCGTGCAAGAGTCCAAGCAGGACGAGATCAGCATGCAGATGACGGCCGTTCTTTTTCAAAGTGCCGGGTTGACCGACGATCTGCTGTTCCAGAGCTTTTCCGGCAGCAAGGCCAATCTGTACGAAGCGTCGCAGACGCTGGCGCTCGACGACAATACGTATGCGCAAATGCGTGACACGGTCAAGCAGCAGTTGGCCGGTCAGACGCAGCAAATGATTCTGTCGATTCCATTAGGCTAAACTGCTTACTGCGGTTACAAGCCAATAAACTTATT
This sequence comes from Paenibacillus athensensis, assembly GCF_004514475.2. Taxonomy (GTDB): domain Bacteria; phylum Bacillota; class Bacilli; order Paenibacillales; family NBRC-103111; genus Paenibacillus_AL; species Paenibacillus_AL athensensis. The sequence goes on from NZ_MYFO02000009.1 coordinate 97,118, forward strand.
TCAGGAGGGAAATTACGATGACAACAACCAATATCGACGATATGCAAAAATGGATTGCCGACACGCCGCTTTCTATCCCGGATCTTTCGGGACTGGGCCTTGACGTCGACAGCACGGCAGTAGCCGACACGACTGCGGATGCGGCAGGTACAGCGCAAAGCAGTGGCTCGGGCAGCGATGGCGGCACAAGCGCCAGTGTCGACGGCGGCAGCGTCGTTTCATTCGTGGCCGGGGTGCAGGACCAGAACCGTCAGGATGTGCTGGATTCCACCTTGTTCGCACAGTTTGCCGCCAACGCGCAGTACAATCGGCAGACGCAGGCGCAGCAATGGTATACGGTGTATTTAAGCACGCTCGGGGCGCTGGCGTGGACGGTGCAAAGCTTTAATTTTCAGCAATATCAAGTGTCCAGCAGCTCGTTCAAGCTTGACGACGTTGTGCTTGACATCATGAAGGCGGCTTTTACGCAAGACGAATACGATGTGGTCAAATCGAGCATCGACGCGCTCAAAAAGCTCAAGGACGACGACGGCCGCATCAAGCTGTTCGGTCATAACGCCGTCAGCAGCAATGCCGGCAACTTCCAGATCGGCGCGGTCACCGAATCGAACGGCGCGATTGCCATGCACACGCTGGGCGCGTATTTCAGCTCGAAGGATTCCAATACGGACTTTTTGTTCGTCCACTATAAGGGGTCGGATACGAAAATTTTCAAAGGCGTGCAAGCGATGACGCTGAACCAAACCCTGTACGGCAACTATCGCAGCATGGTGCAGCAGCGCTTGGGCAGCAGCATCAAAAGCTTTATTCTCGACGTGCCGTTGTCGGCCGGCTAACCGCTCCGATTCGATTAGAGAGTAAGGAATTGCCCATAAAACTCATATAAAAAGGAGAATAAATCATGAAATTTTCGAAAATCTGCCAATGCCAGACGCCTGAGGGCAACAATATCGTCGTGAACATTTGCATCACCGACAGCGCTTGGGACAAATGCAACGCCGACACGCAAAACGCCACGAAGGAAATTCTCGGCAAGGAGCCGATTCCGCTGCTGGGACCTTCCGGCAAGGGTGACGGGATCAAAAACGAGGGCGGTCACTGGGTCGTGCATACGCCGACGAAGCAGCGTTTGTCCACCTCACAGGGCGTTAGCTGGGGGCAACTGCAATATGAAGGGCTGACGTTCGATTCGACGTACAATCATTAAGCTTTTTTCATCGATTATAAAAAAGCTGCGCGATGGCGCAGCGTTCGCAGCGGGAGCCCTCCTGCGCGGGTAGGGCCGTCAAGCAGCCGGCGCTCCCCGCGGGAAGCGCTCCCTGCGCGGCGTTTGCGGTCTGTCAGCCGCCGTAAGGCTGGCACCGCGCTCCGGGAGTCGCGCGCGGTGTGGGAGCGTTCGGGGGACGCCTAGCGGTGGCCGGCCTGTTGAAGCATCGCTTTGAGCAAGGCGATCGCTTTGAGCCGCTCGTTCGTTCCGAGCTTTTCGTAGATGACGCTAATGTAATTTTTCACAGTGCCTTCGGTGATGTACAGCTCGGCGGCGATTTCACGGTTGCTTTTGCGCTCGACAAGCCGTTCGATCACTTCGATTTCGCGCGGGGTGAATTCCGCTTCGAGCGGGGAGGGTGCAAACGGCGCGACCGCCGACAACTGCTGGAGACGTCCGGCGAGCTTGGCGGCAATGGTCGAGGTCAGCAGCAGCTCGCCGCGGTCGGCATCGCGCAGCACGGCGATCAGCTTGGCCGCAGGCAGGTCCTTGAGTAGATAACCGCTGGCCCCGTGGACGAGCCCCTCCACAATATAACGATCCTCGGAGAACGTGGTCAAAATGAGCACGAGCGTTTCCGGAAAATCGCGCTTGATCAGCCTTGTGGCGGCGATGCCGTCCATGACCGGCATTTGAATGTCCATCAGCACGATGCGCGGACGCCATTGACGGACCAGATTGTAGGCGTCTTCGCCATTGCCGCATACGCCAACAACCTCCATGTCGTCTTCGAGTCCGATCAAAGCGGTTAAACCGTCGCGCACCAGCGTCTGATCCTCGGCAATCACAATCGATATCTTGCTCATACGGTTACCTCCTTTGTAGTGGGATGCGAATGTCCAGCCGACAGCCCGCCGTTGGCGCGGTGCCTACGCTCAGGCTGCCCTGCCAGCTTTCGACCTGCCGTTTCATGGCGGATAAGCCGAAGCCAAGCCGCTCGGCCCGATACGGCTCGCCGTCGTTATCGAGCACGAACCCGATCTGCCCGTCCTGCTGCTTGAGCTGCAGCCGGAAGCGGCGGCAACGACCGTGGCGAATGCCGTTTGTCAGACCTTCCTGCAGAGCGTGCAGGAGCAGTTGCTCCAGCTCGGAGCGCAGCGGCTCGGTAAGCGGCTCCAGCTCATGCTCGATCGTGACGTCGGCGTAGCGCTCGGTGTCTTGAATCAGCTTGATCAACGCGGAAAAAAGATCGAGCTGCAGCTCCTGCTCGTGCAGGGTATGGACAGATTGGCGCATTTCGCGTAATCCTTGCCGGACGAGCCCGGCCACAAGCTGGAGCCTGTCGCGGGCGGCGTCCAAATTCTTGTCGAGCATATGCAGGCCGGCTTCCATTTGCACAATCGAAGCGGTTAGCGTATGGCCGACCTGATCGTGGATGTCGCGGGCGATGCGATTACGTTCTTCGAGCACAGACAGCTCGGACATCGCTACGGCCGTTGCTTCCATCATGCGTTTAAGCTTGTCCGTGCGGACGGTCAGCTCGCGCTCCAGCGAGCGATTCCATTGCGCCAGCCGCAGGTGAAGATCAATGCGGGCCAGCAGCTCCTGCTTATCGGCGGGCTTCAGCAGATAATCGTTGGCACCCAGCTCGAACGCAGTCGTCAGGTCGGCAATCTGACTTTTGGCCGAGAGGAAGATCACCGGCAGCTCGCTGAAGCTGTGCGCGTTGCGGATCTGGCGGCATAGCTGGAAGCCGGAGATGTGCGGCATCATGATGTCGAGCAGCACAATGTCCGGAGCGAAGCCGTTTTGCAGCCAGCGCAGCGCTTCCTGCGGCCGCGTTGTTTCGATGACGCGGTAGCGGCCGTGCAGGAAATGAACGAGCACCTGCACGTTAATCGGGTCATCGTCGACGACCATGACCGTCGGCAGCTGCTCGTCGGCTGCGTCATGCGCTGCCGCAGGGGCGTCGGCCGGGCCGGCGTCTGGGCGCAGCGGCGCGTCGGCGGGCATCGTCGGCCAGCCGGGCGGCGCGCTCGCCCCAGGCGGCTGCGTGGCGCTGCCGCCTGGGGCGAGCGGGGGCTGGTCCGCCGCAATTGCGCCGCCCACCGCGTCCGCGCCCCGCGCCGCTGCCCCCGCGCCCTGCGCCCCCGCAACTGTGCCGCCCGCCCCCGCCCCCGCGCCCCGCGCCACCGCGCCCCGCGCCGCCGCCGCCGCGCCCCGCGCCGCCGCCGCCGCGCCCCGCGCCGCCGCCGCCGCGCCCCGCGCTACCGCGTCCGCGCCGTCCGCTGCCAGCCGTTCCACGGCCGGCAGCGTAAACGTAAACGCCGCGCCTTCTCCCGGCGCGGAGCTTACGCGAATCTCGCCGCCGTGGAGCTCGACGAGCTGCCGCGTGATCGTCAGCCCGATGCCGGTGCCGCCGTAGCGCTCCATCGTGCCGTCAAGCTGCTCGAATGAATCGAAGATCCGGCTTTGATCCTCGGCTGCAATACCGATGCCGGTATCCACGACGCGGACAAGCACCTGCTTCTCCAGCCGCTGCGCCGACAGCTCAATCGAGCCTGCTTCGGTAAATTTGATCGCGTTGCCGAGCAAATTGTGGAAGATTTGCTGCACCCGATCCTCGTCGGCATAGACGAGCAGGCCGGCGGGAATGCGGTTGACGAGCAGCAGCCCTTTTTTGGCCGCAAGCGGTCCGAGCAGCAAGACGACCAGCTCCGCTGCTTGCGCCAGGTCTACGGCAACGGGCCGCAGCTGGAGGTCGTTATTTTTGATTTTAGCAAAATCAAGAATGTCGTTGACCAGATGAGACAACCGTTTGCCGCTGACGGTCATCAGCTGGAGCATTTGCGCGGCCGGAGCCGGCAAAGGTCCGTGTACGCCTTCGAGCAGCGATTCGCCCAGTCCAATCATGCCGACAAGCGGGGTGCGCAATTCGTGCGAGGTTTTGGCCAGAAACTCGTCCTTGAGCTTGTCCAGCGACAGCAGCCGTTCGGAGAGGCGTTCGGCCTGCGCGTACGTTTTGGCAAACTTCAGCGACAGAATGACCGATTGCAGAAAAATAACAACCAGCACGCCGTGCTGCAGCAGCGTGGGCGTTTCGATCAGGCTCAGCCGCTTGACGGTATCGTTGAGCGAGACCGTCAGCAGGACGAGAAAACCGACGATGAACAGCCATGCGCCGTCCTGGCGGTCGCGCGTTGCCCGAAAGGCGGTGTAAATGCCGTAAAGGAGCAGGAAGGCCGTATATGCTTCAAAAATCGGCAGGCTGCGGTCGTACCACGAGATGTCGGCGAACACGGTCAACAGCGTCAGCCCGACGCTGAGCCAGCGCGAGACCTGCAGCACGCGGCGCGAGAAGTAGGCCGGAAACAGATGATAGATGAAAGAAGCGATAAAATATAACGCTACATACACAGTCAAATAGGATAGCTTGCCAAACCAAACCCATGAGAAATCGGGATACAGGTCCAGCAAGAACCGCGAGTTGACCAGCAGCGTGCGCACGGCGATGCACAGACAGAAGCAGGCAAAGTAGAGCGGAGATACGTCCTTGCGCCGCAGCAGGTAGAGGATCAGGTGATAGATCGTCATGATGACCAGCGCCCCGAAGACGAAGCTGTCCTGCATGACCTCGTTTTGCTTCATTTGCCGCAGCTGCTGCGTCGTGCCGAGCAGCAGGGCGTTGTTGATGCCGCCTCGCGGATAGCTGAAATTGGCGACCTGGATGACCAGCTCCAGACGCGGACCGGGATCGCCGAGATCGACAACGGCCGAAGGAGCGAAGCGGGGAACGGTTGAAGCCGCAGTCGTACCTGGTTGACCGATCGTGTACAGCCGCTTTCCGTTGACCCACAGCGCCGCAGAGGAATAAATATTGCGCAGCTTCAGGCTCAGCGGCTGATCCCCATTGTAGTTCGTCACCACAAGCCTGTAGGTTGCGAAGCCGAAATCGGGCAGCGGCTGTCCGTCCACGCGATATTTCCGCCAAAAGGAAGGAACGGCGAAAAGCCCCGTGCGTTCCGGCGCCGACGAGGCGAGAAAATCGCGGGGCTCCAGCAGCCGCCCCCAGATCAACTCCCAGCCGTCGTCGAGCTCAAGGAGGCTGCCTGCTGCTGCATCCCAGCCGGACACATCCAGCGTTCCGTTGATGGGAGCCGGTGTCGCGGCGCTGGCCGCAGATGAACCGCTTTCCGTCAACAGGGCTGCAGACAGCATTGCACATATAAATAGAAACGTAATCCAACCGCCAGTCCGCTTCATCATGGGCGTCCGGACGATCAGGGCTTGATGAAGCAGCATTCGCCCAGAGACGCCCCGCTGATCAGCTTGACGCTGCCGGCCGGCGTGAAATCCTTGGGCTCATAGTCGTTGGGCGGCCTGTCTTCGCTGAGCAGTCCCATCTGGATATAGGTGGCGGCCAGCAGCTTGCTGCAAAAGAAATCCTTGTACGAGGTCTTGATCCCGACCTTGCCGGCAAGCACCTCGGCGTACATGCGGGCCGTTCCCGGAAATTCAGCTTCATATACTTCTCTGAAAAAAGCGTTCATCGCCTCCAGCATGGCCGGCGTGCGCTCAACCTGCAGCTTGCGGATCCCGAACAACGTGTCCGTATCATTCGAGACATCGGTGGAAATCCGGTCGATCAACCGGACCAACTGTGGCCCCGGGGCCGTATCGTGAAATCGAACGTCCTGTAAATTGTCGGCAGAGGTCGATTCCCAGATCAGAATTTCTTCGGCGTCCAATCGCACGACCATAGCGACATGCGACCATTCGCAATCCTCCAGCTTTTCGATCCGTTCGCTGCCCGTCACAATGCCGTGGCAAAACAGCAGATCGCCCGTTTGCAGTTCCCCCGCAATTTGTTCGTAGGTATAGCTCGGAATAGCCATCGTCAACCCTCCCAGGAATAAGCGAAGCTGATCATTTGTCTAGTAAAACTATCAAAATATTGCTACTTTTCTAATACTGTACGAATCTAAAATATTTGTCAAGAACCGCAGAATTAGCGGGAAAATGGCTGATTTTTGCAGATAAACCTCAACATTCTGGCTGTTTTTGCGCCGATGGCCCGCGCACTCTAGCTTAATCCGGTTTGTGGTAGTATACTTTTTGAAGAAGATTTTGGTTATAATATTGGTTATAATGAAGAGTAACTAAACAAAGTGGAGGAATCATTACAATGACAAAAGAGCTTTCCTACGAATCGTCCGGGGTGAATATCGATGTGGCCGACGCCGCGAAGCGGGAAATGGCGGGCAGCATGGAAACTTCGGATACGCGTGTTTTAAATAGACCGGGCGCGTTTGCGTCACTGTTTGAAGCGAAATTCGAGGGCGTTGAGAATCCGGTGCTGGTGCTCAAGGCCGAGGAGCCGGGCTCCAAGCAGCTGCTGGCGTTCCAGCATGACAAAGTCGAGGGCGTCTGCTACGACCTGATTAACCATCTGGTGAACGACATTATCGTGATGGGCGCGAAGCCGGAAGTGGTGCTGGACATTATTTTGTGCGGCAAAATGGAAAAGGATATCGTCGTGCGCATTGTGGACGCGATCTCCAAAGCGTGCCGCGCTCAGGATTGCCAGCTGATCGGCGGCGAAACGTCCGAGCAGCCGAAGGTGCTGCCGGCCGGCGGTTATATGTTGAACGCCAGCGTGCTCGGCGTGGTCGACAAATCGAAGATCATCGACGGTTCTGCGATCAAGAAGGGCGACGTGGTGCTGTCGATCGCCTCCAACGGTCTGCATACGAACGGCTACTCGCTGGTCCGCAAACTGATGGAGGAGCGTCCGGAGATTTTGAACGAAACTGTGGATGGCGATTCGTTCATCGACGCGATCCTGCGTCCGCACCAATGTTATTATCAGCCGCTGAAGGAGCTGTTCCCGACCGGCAAGATTCACGGCTTGGCCCACATTACTGGAGGCGGCGTCGAGGGCAACCTCAACCGCATCCTGCCGGAAGGGCTTTCGGCAGCCGTCGATTTGAGCCAAATCGAAGTGCTTGAGCTGTTCAAGCTGATCAAGCGCTACGGCGGCGTGAACGACAAAGACATGATGCGCACATTTAACATGGGCGTAGGCATCGCGCTCGTGGCCGACCCGGCCGATATTCCGGCGATTTCCGCTCATCTGACGGCCAACGGCTGCGCAGTGAACCCGATCGGCCAAATCGTCGACGGCGACCAGACGGTAACGTTTACCGGCGAGCTGCGTTACTAGGCGAGTCGACACTGGCGGCAACGCGGGGAACGGACCCGCGCCGCTGCTCATCAGAACCTCAAAAAAACCTGCTTTGACCCGCGCAGCCGCGGTGATCAAAGCAGGTTTTTTCGGTTCGGGCGGGCTCAGGCTTCCGCCGCCGACGCTTCGCCGTCAGCCAACGGCTCGGCCAAATATTGGTGATAAAAGCTCGTAAATTGCTCCGACGGCATCGGCTTGCCGATATAGTAGCCTTGAATAAAGTCGCAATCCAAGCTGCGCAGATTGTCGAGCTGCTGATGAATCTCCACGCCCTCTGCCGTTACAGACAGGCCGAGGCTGTGCGACATCGCAATAATCGCTTTGACGATCGCGGCGTTCTCGTCGTCTTCGGTCATATCGCGGATGAACGACTTGTCGATTTTGACCGTATGAACGGGCAGCCGTTTGAGCACGCCAAGCGAGGAATAGCCGGTGCCGAAGTCGTCAATGGCGATATGGATGCCCATTTCGACCAGCTCGCTGAGCATTTGCACGCTGCGCTCGATGTTGCGGATGGCCGTCGTTTCGGTAATTTCCAGGCATAGATGGGCCGGAGCGACGCCGGTCTCGGCCAGCACCTCCTTGACCATTTGCACGAAATTGTCCATATGGAACTGCTGGGCGGAAATATTTACGGAAATAATCATCGGCGGCAATCCGCTGCCGAGCCATTCCTTGACCTGCAGGCAGGCCTGGCGCAGCACCCACGTTCCAATTGGCACAATCAGCCCCATCTCCTCGGCCAGCGGGATGAAATCCATCGGCGGAATCATGCCCTTGTCCGGCGAATGCCAGCGGATCAGCGCTTCAATGCCGAAAAACCGTCCCGTGCGCAAGTCAATTTGCGGCTGGTAGTGCAGCGAAAATTCGCCGCGTTCAATCGCTTTACGCAAGCTGTTCTCCAGCTCAAACCGCTGAAGCGCTTTGGAGCTGAGATCGGGCGTGTAGATTTCCACCTGACCGCGGCCGTTTTCCTTGGCAGTATACATCGCGATATCGGCGTATTTGATCAGCGAATCGGCGTTTGTTGCATGGTCTGGATACAAGCTGACGCCGATGCTGCCGGAAATGCGAATCTCCTGGTCTTCGAGCAGGAAGGGTGCGTTCAGGTTGGTAAGGATGCGTTCGGTAATTTTGCTCATTTCCCGCAGGTCGTGCAGATGAGTCAGCAAAATGATGAACTCGTCCCCGCCAAGCCGGGCGATCGTGTCGCATTCGCGCACGCTGATATTGAGCTTTTGCGCCACATGCTGCAGCAGCTTGTCGCCGGCTTGATGGCCCAGTGTATCGTTGATGTTCTTGAACCGATCGAGGTCAATCAGCAGGACAGCCAGCTTGAATTTGTAGCGGTTGGACTGCGACATGCACAGATCGAGCCGCTTGTGAAACAGCAGCCGGTTCGGCAGACCTGTCAAGGCGTCGTGGTAGGCGAGCTGCGTGATTTTCTGCTCGTCTTCCTTTTTGGCGGTAATGTCCGTGACAGACCCGATCATGCGGATCGGCTTGCCCGAATCGTCGCGAACCGCGTCGCCGGCGAGGAACAGCCACTTGATTTGCCCGTCGGCGACCAGAAAGCGCAGCTCGATATGAAACGGAACGTTGGATTTGTAATGCGCCTCCAGCGCTTGCACGAACAGCGGGTAGTCGTCTTCGTGAATCATCGATAGCAGCACGTTGGGATTGGAGGTGTCGGGTATCGGCAGATCGCCGAAAATGCTGCGCACCCGCGAATTCCATTCCACCTTATTGCTGACCAGATCCCAGTCCCAAATGCCGTCGTTGGTCGTACGCGAGACGATTTCCAATTGCTCGGCGATGGTGCGGATGCGATTGAACAGCGATTCCCGTTCCAGCGCTGCGGACAGAATCGTATAGCTATGCCGGGCGATATCGCCGGAAAACAAGCGATTCAGCCGGTTTTTAGGGCCGACGAGCGCCAGAAAGCCCCATTCGTGTTCCTCCGAAATAACCGGATGCAAAATAATATGATCCGCGCCTCCGTCCAGGGTGGAGGCTGGCAAATAATCGATCGGCGGGAACGACTCCAGCCGGCAGCGCGCGCCAATGGGCGGCGTCGGGTCCTGATGCTGGCTGAACGTCTGATGAATAATCAGATGACGGCCCCCGCCGTCCTCGTCGTCCTCCCACAGCGCCAGACAGCCCCAATGGCATTCGTTCCAGAACAAATTCGCGAAGTCGATTTTTTCGCCGGAGGTGGCCTGAACCAGTCCTTGTACAAGCATGTAGTTGTTAATCGACATGCGGTTGAGCGACGCCTGATGCTCCAGCAGCTTTTTCTTCAGGGAGCTGTAATCCTCCTGCGGAAACAGGTCCGGCGCATGGTCGCAGCCGCACGAAGCGCGTACGATCAGCTCGGCGGGCAGGCGAATCAACGAGTTGGCGTGCACATGGCCGTCGAGCATGCGAAAAAGCAGCTCCATCGCCGTCCGCGACAGCTCCGGGAACGATTGGCGCACCGTGGTGAGCGGGATGCTGTGCGTGGCGGCTTGGTCCATATCGTCGAAGCCGACGACGGCCAGATCGCCCGGCAAGCGCCAGCCTTGCGCTTCAACCGCATCCATAAAGCCGATGGCGTTCATATCCGTTCCGGCAGCCAGTGCGGTGAACGCAACTCTGCGCTTGAGCAGCTCGCGGGCGGCCCACTCGCCGCCTTCGATGCCGTTGTCCGTCAGCTCCACGATCAACTCCTCGCGCAGTGGCAGTCCGCGCTCAGTCAAAGCGTCGCGATAGCCGGCGAACCGTTCGCGCAGCTCGTACTGGCCCAGCCAGCCGATGAAGGCGATCTCGCGGTGCCCGTGGTCGATTAGATGCAAGACGGCGCTTTTCATCCCGCCGTAATTATCGATCATAACCGAATGGCACGGGATGCTTTCCAAGTGATAACCAAGCGATATGACCGGCTTGCCGGTTTGGCCCAGCACCTGGAGCACCTCTTTCGTGGCGCATTCCAGAATCAGAATCCACGCATCAACGTGGTCCATCGCGACCGGATAGGTCATTGTGTAGTCGAGCCGATGCTCAATGACTGTCTGCAACGCGAACATTTGCGCGCCGTGTTCTTGAATGACCGTGTGTACGGTCTCGACGATTTTGCCGAAGTACTCCCCGTCCAAATAGGGAGCCATTACCCCGATGCGATATGGTTTGCTCATGGCTCAATCCCTACTTTCCTGATTGCATGCTCCCGATGCTCTGATAATAAAAGATTCCATAAGCGGAGAAGAGAATCCTCCTTTGTTGAAGCTGCGGGCAAGCCAATATCAGGAAAGCCCCCGACGAACGCCCGAGGGGGCGACAGCGGAGGCTTGAAGGAGGCGGGTCACGCCTCTATTGCAAGGGCTTCTCGTAAATCAGCACGTCGAAGCCGTCGATTTGCGCTGGCCCCTTGGGGGCGTAGCCGTTATTTTGAAATAATTTTTGTGCGCCGTACTGGTTGACCAACGTGTCGAGGTACAGCTGGCGGATGCCCAGCTCGCGGGCCCGTTCCTCCAGCCGCGACAAAATCATTTGCCCGTAGCCCAGCTTCTGATAATCGGGGTGAACGCGCAGGCGCTTGATTTCGGCACGGCCATCGCCGAGCAGCTTCAGCCCACCTATGGCAAACACGGTGCCGTTCTCGCCTGTGCCGACGAGAAATTCGCCGCCCGGCTTCAAATACTCCTCGTCGATGTTCAGAATGTCGTGGTAGTGCTTGTGCGTCGGCTCCACGCCGGCTTCGGCAATGACGAGCAAATGCACGCGCCACACATCGTCATGGTCTACGGTTGAATATCGGCGGATATGAATCATGAGCAATTCCCCCTAAACGTAAAATGGATGATGCCAGATTCTCGCTGAAAAGATAGCTATAAATGTAATATAACCTAACATTTATCGATCATCAAATAACTTTTTCTTATAGAATAAGCGGAAAATGTATATAAATATCGTATTACGATATAAAATTAGTGAATTTAATGTAATAATACATGACATAAATAAACGAAAAACACGCAAGCCCGATGTAATCCGGTGCTTGCGTGCTTGAAAGCCGTTGCTTCGGAAGAAGCGGCTTGTCCGTCCGTTACCAAATGTCCGCGGCCGCTGCTCCCCGGCGGGATCGCGCGGTCGCCTGCGCTGCCGCCGCCGGCGTCTCGCTGCGCATGCGCTGCTTGAATTCCTTGGGCGAAATTTGATTATGGCGCTTGAACAGCTTGTAAAACTGCGCCATATTGGCGATGCCGACCTCGTAGCTCACCTCGATAATGCTCAGGTCGCCGGTAAGCAGCAGGCGCTCGGCTTTTTTGATCCGCTTGTAGTTGACGTAGTCGACGAACGACATGCCCATCACTTTTTTGAAATACTTGATAAAGTAATGGTAGCTGAGGTTGAGCAGCTTGCAGACATCCTCCACGGCGATTTTGTCGCCAAGCTGGCGGTCGATATAGTCCAGCGCCGGACGCAGCCGGTTCAGGCCGCTTTCCTCGCCGGAGCTTTCCAGCAGGCCGCGCGAATCGTTGCGCATGAGCAGCAGCAGCAGCCGTTTGATCGCTGCGCCGATAGCCAGCTCATATCCGGGCAAACGCGTTTGAGATTCGTTGAATATTTCCATAATAAGAGCGTGGCCCTCGCTCCGGGCTGCCGTGTTTTCCTGGAAAATATAGTTGATCTGCTCCAGCGGCCGCGTCAGCTCAGAGAAGCTGTGCAGGTACGGCATCGTGCTCAGATCGAAATGCTGGGCGAGATCAATTTGAAAAACGACGTAGCGCAGCGGTCCGGGATGATGCTTGTAGGTCCGGTGCAACTGGGAGGAGCCCAGCACGCGCACGTCGCCGGCCGACAGGACGCTGAAATCGTTTTTGGTTTGCAGCGCAAGCTCGCCTTCGATGAGCGCCAGAAACTCCACCTGCTCGTGGTAATGCCACGGCCACGGCTCGGGCAGCCCGGCCGCGGGCGCAGCGACGTTCATTTCCCAGATTTTGAGAAACAGCAGCGGGTTCTGGTACACCACTTCTTCTTTGATCGGTTCGGTTCCGGCTGCTTGCAGTGTCCGCATGCTGAATCACCTCGTTACGAAAGCATTTTACCTATCCAGTCGAAGTATATCACGTTTTGACCTGCAGGACACTTTTGCATAAGAAGTCGGCAGGATCGGGCATAGTTTTCCCAAGCCGGGGTGCTATACTCGAAGCATGAAGCAAGAGCGACTTGCGAATCGAATATACGGAGGGAATTACACGATGACTCAGAAGCTGCGCGTTACTGTATGGAATGAATACCGCCACGAAAAGGAAAGCGACATCGTCCGCGAGGCTTACCCGCAAGGCATTCACACGGCGATCGGCGAAGGGCTGGGCGAGAACGTCGAGGTGGCTTACGCGACGCTGGACGATCCTGAGCACGGCTTGAGCGAGGAGCTGCTGAACCGGACCGATGTGCTGATCTGGTGGGGCCACAAGGCGCACGACGAGGTGCAGGACTATATTGTCGACCGCGTTCAGCAGCGTGTTCTGCACGGCATGGGGCTGATTGTGCTGCATTCCGGTCACTTCTCGAAGGTATTCAAGCGGCTGATGGGCACGGGCTGCGATCTGAAATGGCGCGAAGCGGACGAGAAGGAGCGCATCTGGGTTGTAGCGCCGAACCATCCGATCGTCGAGGGCGTGGGCGAATATATCGAGCTGGAGGCCGAAGAGATGTACGGCGAGCATTTTGACATCCCGGCACCGGACGAGCTGATCATGGTCAGCTGGTTCGAAGGCGGCGAAGTGTTCCGCAGCGGCTGCACGTTCTCGCGCGGCCAAGGCAAAATCTTCTATTTCCGTCCCGGCCACGAAACGTACCGTACGTACTATAACGAACAGATTCGCCGCGTGATCCGCAACGCCGCTCATTGGGCCGCGCCAACGACGCGCGAATATCCGAAATACGGCAATCATCAGCCGCTCGAAGCGATCAAGGGCCGCGGGCACGCCTGATTAGTCCGCTTTGCCGAAAACGCCTGTCTCCGCCAAGCCGGAGGCGGGCGTTTTTTTTGCGCGCTGCGCCGCTTCCCGCGCCTGCGGGAGCCAAGCGCTTTCGGCGGCTTGCGGCTCTATTTTCCCCTATCGGCTGGAGTTTACATTTATAGTAGTTTGATGTAGTATGATTTTGGTTCGCAAACCATAGATGGGAGACATTCAACCGGTCATGAAAGCTGCGAAATACGTCGTGCTATATGTGCTGCTGCTGCAATTTTTAATTCCCTACCTCGTACCCGCCGATGTGCTGTACGGCTATCGGATCAACTATCCGATTTTTCAAAACAACGTTAATAACTATGATGTCGTGCTCCAGCAGATCAAGATGGAAATCGACCGCGACAAGCTCAAGGATTATGTGATCATTCTCGGCGACTCGGTCGCGTTCAGCTCCCCGGGCGATTCGCAGAATGCGATCAACAAATATATGGAGGATTTTGCCCTGCCGTCGTCCAAGCCGCCCGTCCGCATCTTTAATCTTTCGATGCCGGCGATGCAGACCGGGGATTTGTACACGCTGCTGCTGATGCTGGACGAGTTCGGCATCTCGACCGACAATTTGATGCTAAATGTGCGCTATTCCGGCTTCACGGCGCGCAATCCCGATCCGCCGGCCGTCTTTTGGCTGGCCGATTCGCTGCAGCGGCTGGACAAGCCGAGCTTCGAGCGGGTCAAGAACCAGTTGGAGATTAACGGCAAATACAAGGAGCAGCCGAACTGGGTGCTGAAGCTGCATCCGTTTTTGGCCAATCATGTGCTGACGCACGTGTCGCTGTTCCGCTACAAGGACGTTATGCTCCAGGAGGGCAAGCTGCTGTATGCGCGTTATGTCAAAGGCGAGAAGGAGCAGTCCGATGCCATCGGGGATCCGCGGAGCTGGCGGGAGAAGGAAGGGCTGCGCGGCTTCCTGGAGAAGCCGGAGTACCTGAACGGGTTTAATCCGCAGCCGTTTGATATGAGCGAAAACAATCCGGACGTCTACTTCTGGGACCGGATCATCGACCACCAGCAGGGGACCAAGACGCTGGTCTTCCTGACGGGCGTGAACGAGGAACTGATGAAGCCGGAGTTCGACAAGCCGGGCTACGCGGCCAATTTGCGCGCGATCGACGCGTTTTTTGCCGCCAAGCCGGTTGGCTATGTGAATCTGCAGGGCCGTATTGACGAGAAGCTGTTTACCGACCACACCCATTACACGGGCGAGGGCTATAAGGAGCTGGCCAAGCTCGTGTGGGATAAGTGGCAAAGCATGGACCGGACCTCTTCGGGATCAGGCGAAGCAAGCTCGAAGGAGGCGAAATAGATGCTGTTCCACACACCGGAGTTTTTTGTGCTGCTGACGGTCATTCTGATTTTGTATTACGCGATGCCCAAATCGCGGATTGTCATTATGGCGCTGGCGAACGCCGTGTTTTATGCGGCAACGGGAGCGGCGTATTTCGTGCTTTTTTTCGGGATCGTTTCGCTGGTGTACGCGCTGTCGCGGCAATTGCATAGCAAGTACGGCAAGCTGGTGTACGGCCTTTCGCTGGTCATCGTCATCGGCAACCTGGCGTTTTTCAAATATTCGTTATTTGCGCTGCATAATGTCGAGCGGGCGCTGGGCATCCAGTGGCTGGCGATGGACTCCTTTCTGGCGAAGGTGGCGCTGCCGATCGGCATTTCCTTTTACACGTTCCAGTTGATCGCGTATCTGGTCGATGTGCGCAAGGGCAAGCTGCAGCCCAGCCGCTCGTGGATTGAGTTCTGGGTGTTCATCTCGTATTTCGCCCATTCGCTGGCCGGACCGATTTTGCGGGGAAGCGATTTTCTGCCGCAGCTTGAGCGTGTGGCCGAAATCCGCTTCTCGCCGTCGCGCTTCAAGCTGGGCCTGGCTTATCTGTGTATGGGTCTGGTCAAAAAAGTCGTGCTGGCCGACTGGATCACGCCTTATGCCGACAGCTTCTTCGCCAAAGGCGCGGCGATGAGCGGCGGCGAAGCTTGGGTCGCGGCGTATTTGTTCGCGTTCCAGATCTATTTCGATTTCTCCGCGTACAGCGAGATGGCGGTCGGTATCGGCTATATGATGGGCGTGCGCCTCGATCTGAACTTCAAGACGCCATATTTGAGCGGCAGCGCAACCGAATTCTGGCGGCGCTGGCATATCACGCTGTCGAGCTGGATTCGCGATTACATCTACATTCCGCTGGGCGGCTCGCGCAAGGGAGAAATCCGCCAATACGCCAACCTCGTCGCGGCGATGGCTATTTCGGGGCTGTGGCATGGCGCGGCGTGGACGTTCGTCGTGTGGGGGCTGTTTCACGGCGGCTTGCAGGTTGCCCATAAAATGTACACCGGCCTGCTCGGCAAGCTGGGACTCGGCAAGCTGCCGGAATTCCGCTTATACCGCTGGCTGACGATTGCGGTGTTCTTTCACCTCGTCTGCATCAGCTGGGTGCTGTTCCGCGTAGAGGGCATTCGCACGGCCTTGCATCTGATCAAAAAAATGCTGCTGCTGCCGCAGCTCAGTTTTGCCGGCTTGGCGCCGTATCTGGCCGTTGCCGCGGGACTGTTCCTGCTCCATATCGCGGAATACAACGTGCGCAAGCGCGCAGGGACGATTTCAATTTACTGGCACCGCTACGTACCGGCTTTTCTGCGCGGCGCGGTGTACACGGCGTTTATCGTCGCGGTCATTCTGATGATGAAATCAGGTCAAAACAATTTTATTTATTTCAAATTTTAAAAGTCCGGTGAAAAACCAGTGTCCTCCGGTCGATAGCGGTTTCCACTCGCTGTTGTAGCCGAATTTTTCGATGGAATGACCCCGTTTGGGGTGAAAATCCGTCTACAAAGGCGACCGCTGACGCTGTTCCAACTCCCTATCGACTCTCCGGCCACTTTTTCACCAGACTTCTAAAACGATAGTAAGCAGCCGGCGCCGGCTGCTTTTTTTCTCGTCGTCGCTCACGCAACCTTCGCCTGCTCCTGCGCGTCTATATCATTCGATAGACGATCTACATAGGCACAGAGAGGAAGAATCGGGAGTGAAGAGCAAGCTAATCAAATGGATATCGACCGCGGCGCTGGGCTCCGCGCTGCTGGCCGGGACGCTGCCTGTCACGGCGGCGGGAGCTGCCGGCAGCTACGCCCACGTTCTGGTATATGCGGAACGCACGACGGCGTTTATTGGCGACCGCAAGGTGGAGATGAGTCTGCCGGCGACCTTGTTAAAGGGCCGGATGTACGCGACCGCCGAATTTCTCGGCGAAGCGTTCGGATTTCCTGTCGTTTGGGACCCGGCGACCGGCAGGGTAACGATGCAGCTGCCCGGCCATACGCTGGTCCTCGATGCAGTTGGTCGTACGATCGAAGCTGACGGAACGGCTGTGCCGTTTGATTCGGCAGCCGCCGTGGTGCGCGGCCAGCTGCTGGTTCGCGTGACGTGGATTGCCGATTATCTGGGTGCGACCTATGCGTACAATGACGAGCTGCGCAAGCTGGAGCTGGTTCCGGGCAAAGCGGCGCTTGGGGAAGCCCATACGAAGCCGGTGGCCAAATTCGCATTGTCCAAGCCGGTTTACCGGATCGGCGAGCCGATCGTATACAGCGATTTGAGCTACGATCCCCAAGGGGGCAGCATCACTTATTTGTCGTGGACAGGCAAGCAGGAGGCGTTCTTCAAAGCCGGGCAATATCCCGTCTCGCTTGTGGCGACCAATCAGAGCGGAGAGCGCAGCGCTCCCTACACCGCGACCGTAACGGTCGAGGACAAAATCTACATGTCCGAATTTGAGTATCCGTTTTATTTCAAGCCGGTTGGCGAAACAATTCCGACGGACTGGTCGTACATCTGGAACAACTTCGACAACATTCCCGTGCTGCCCAAGACCGTCACGCAGGATACGAGCCGCAAGCTGCTGGTCAGCGACAGCCCGGAGGAGTTTACGGAGCAAGGCGTGCTGTATCGCGATGTGATCAACGGAAAAGCGCGGCTGTATGCCGATCACATCAATGCCAGCGGCAAGCCGATGACGTTTGCGATTGTCGCCAAAAACAACGAAGACCAGCCGGTCAAGCTGGTCACTACGGGCAAAGGCGAGGTGTGGCCGTCAATTTACGCCCTGCTGCTGGGCAGCGAAGCGTCGGTCGATTTCCTGCGCAGCCGGGGAACGCTAAACGAAACGGTGACGGTGCCGCCGCACCAGACGATCGTGTATCGGCAAATGCCGGTTTTTTACCCGAATCAGGGTACGAACGTCATTTACGATGTCGAAACCGACGGCGAGCTGGAGATGTCGTTTGTCGCGGTCGACAAGCTGAACGCCTATACGCTGGGCACGCTGCCTGACCTCAGCTCGCCCAAGCATGTGCGCGGCACGTTTCCGTTGTCCAGCGTCAGCTGGGACATGGAAGCGAACGGCTTTACCAAGCCGGTGAAAATCGTGATCGGCGACGGCAAGACAAGCGATCCGTTCCTGCCGGGCTTCGATGCGATGCGCGGCAAGGAGACGAGCAACTTCGGCAATTGGGGCGTCGACTATAAGCTGCATCTGAACCGTCCGCGTGCCATGACGCTGATGCTTGTTGCCAAAGGCGGCTACTTCAAGGGGCCGCTGCGCATCAACGGCGCGATGCGCGTTGTGCCGCAATCCGGCTTGCTGACGGCGTTTGGCGGCATGCAAATTCTCGCCCGCACCAACGGCACCGAGGAGGCGCTGGATATCGAGTTCACGCCGCCGGCCGGCTCCTCGTTCCCGATTGATCTGGTCATGTATCCGCTGTCTGCGCTGCCGGAATAGTCGGCGGCCGCGGACTGGCCAGATTGCTGCTCAAGAACGATGGTTAAGCGAAGCGATGGTGCGCCGCTCCCGTACGGAGCGGGCTCTCAGCCCCCTGGGCGAGCGGCCCGCCCGCGCGGCGGGCGGCTTTTTGCTATAATCGGCGATCATAGCGGATGAACGGGGAAGGCGGGGCCTGGTGCAAAAAAAACGCCTCGGCCGGAACGAGCTGCGTCATATGCGCGGCGCGAGATTCATATATTTTAAAATCGGGGAACGCAACTCTAGCTTTCTGTCTTCCTTTTATTGTAAAATGGTAGAGGGGGTGGAGCCGGACAAGGCACATCTCTGCCACATTGATTACTTTTGTAAAATATAATGGTAACAATAATAATGATGATCGGAGTGGGGATGGCTTTGCCGTTCTCTCGAACGACGATCAAAGGAGGCTGTTATGGCAATCAGCGAACTGAGATGGCTGCGAAGACTGGTGCTGCCTGCCTTGAAGCGCTTTGGGCCCGGCGATATGACGATTGCGCATCACTATACGAAGGAGCCGCTGCGGCTGCACGGATTCCGGCACAAGGGTTATTGGTACTACGGCAAAAAGCGCGAGCGCGAGACGATGGCCGGCTTTGCCCGGCTGATCCGGCCCGGCGATACGGTGGTAGAGGTAGGGGGCCATATCGGCTACATGAGCTTGTATTTTGCAAGGCTGGCCGGTCACACAGGCTGCGTGCACGTGTTTGAGCCCGGGCCGAACAATTGGCCGTACATCGCCGGCAATGTCGCCGGCAAGCGCAACATCGTGCTGGACCGGCGCGGCGTCGGCAGCGCGTGCGGAGCATTGACGCTGTATCTGGACGATTTGACGGGGCAAAATAATTCGTTTGTTCCGCATTTCGAAGGGTTCGCAGCGAATTGCCGCAACGCCTATGTTGGGCAGCCGCCCGTCGAAGAGGCCCGGGTCGAGGTAGTGACGCTGGATGCGTATGCGGAAGCCGCCGGCGTGCGCCCGGATTTCATCAAGATCGACGTCGAGGGCTTTGAGCTGGAGGTCGCGCGCGGCATGACCGGACTGCTGGAGCGGGACAAGCCGGCGCTGATGATCGAGGTTCAGCGGGACCGCGAGAAGCTGTGGGAGCTGCTGGCGGCCCGCGGCTACCGGGCGTTTCGCGCCGATTTCTCGCCGGTGCGCACGCCGGAGGAACTGGAGCTGAACACCTTTTTCCTGCATCCCGAGTCGCGGCAGGCGCAAGCGCTTATCTGGTGAAAAACGTGCGGATGGAAAACCAGATTTTTTGCGCTTCATTTTTCCATCTGTAATACGAGCTGCCGTAAGGGGAATTCGTCCCTGCGGCGCTGGACGGCTTCCCGCCGTCGGGTTCTCCCGACGGATAGCAGATCAGCACCGGCACCTCGCCGAGCGGCTCGACCGTCTCGCGGCCCGGATGCAGCGTAATTGCCGGGTCCAGCTCCACCTGCCGCCGGCCTTCCTCGGTAAACAGCATGTATTCGTCGGCCGGCACCGAATTTTTCAGCAGCTTATGCACGAGAATGACGTCCACCCCAGACAGCTCCCGGAACGCCCCGATTTGATAGCTCAGCACAACCCCGCTGTGCACGATGACCTTGAGCTTCAGCTTGCCGACATTGCTGCAGGCGCTGCAGCCGCACATGTTGGAGTCCGCATATTCCCGTACTTTTTCCCCGAACGCTGCAAAAAACGCAAACAGCCGCTCGCCGATCGTCCGCTGCGCTTCCTGCCAGCTCTGCGGATCGTCGTGACGGAACGCATACAGAAATACAGCATCCCCCTCCAGCTTCGCCACCTCCAGCGGCAGCTCGATCCGGCTGAGAATCGTTTGCGTCAAACCGGTAATAATCATTTGGCTGTGGGCCAGCGATTGCCGGTTCGACAGCATAAATTGCGTGTATCCGCTAATATCCGCGATGACGAGCAGCGCACTTTTCTCCATGATTGTCGAATCCCCCTTCATTCCTGACGAGTCCTTACCGATATTGTAGAAATAGAAGGCTCTTTTTGACAAGAGGCGCGCCGGATGCAGGGCTTTCCCAAGGGAGCCTGCGCGCCGAAAGCGTCCGTGACGGGGGAGGATTATGACGATACAACCTTATTCGCATGCGTGGGAGCATTATGCCGACGCGCTGCGCTTGCTGGATAAACAGCTCCAGCTGCTTTACCTGCGCCGCCAGGTCCAAACGCCCGATCCCCAAACCGACGCGTTTCGCGGCATGTTCGTCTCGGAGGACGAGTTCATGCGCCTGATCGGCAAGATAGGCGGCGAGCTGGACGCGCCGGAGGAGGCGGAGCTGCTGCAGGATATCGAGTCCTGGCAGCAGCACATCGCCCAACGGCTGGGTGCGAGCCGGCAGACGACCGTGTTCCTGCCGCTGCCTTATTTGGCGGCGCGATTCGGATTGTCCCCGTCAGAGGAGCGGATCGTGCTGCTGGCGCTGGCGCCGGAGCTTGACCGCAAATATGAGCGGATCTTCGGCTTCCTGCAGGACGATCTGACGAACAAGGCGCCGAACGTCAGCCTGACGCTGCAGCTATCCTGCTCGACGCCGGAGGAGATGCGCGCCGCGCGCATCGTGTTCACACCCGAAGGCAAGCTGATGCGCTACTTGCTGCACAAGGACGAGCACGAGTCGGGCTTCCGTTCGCTGCTTTCCAAGCCTGTCGTGCTCGACAAGCGCATCGTCGCTTTCCTGCTCGATACCGGCGAACTCGATCCCGGCCTCAAGCCGGCCGTCGATATCGCGTATCCCGACGACGGGCTGCAGCCGCTGTACATTCACGAGGACTTCCAGCAGCGGCTCAGAGAGTTCATTCGCGCCTCCTACGAGGGCAGCGACCGCCGCCGCTTGGCGTTCTTCCTGTGGGGCGCGTCCGGCGCGGGCAAGCAGCTGCATGTGCGTCACTGCTGCAGCGCGTTCAACAAGCCGCTGCTGCTTGTGGATCTGTCGCTGCTGCCTGCGGACAATATGGCGTTCCATGAGCGGCTGAAGGCCGTGCTGCGCGAAGCGATTTTGCATCAGGCCGTGCTTTGCTTCAATCGATTGGAAACGCTGTATCCGGAGGAGCCGGATGTGATGTCGGAACGTCGTCTGCAGCTGTTTCACGAACAGCTTGACGCTTACGGCGGTCTGCTGTTCCTGCTTGCCGGCCACCATATGCGGCTGTCGTGGAAGCCGAAGAACCGGCTCATCGTCGAATATGAGCTGAAGGCTCCCGACGAAGCGGCGCGCGAGCAGCTGTGGACGCTGTGCGCCGAGGAACTGGGCGTGGCGGCCGAGCTGGACTGGTCGATTGTCGCGGCCAAGTTCCGCTTCACGCCCGGACAGATTCGCCGTGCTTTGACGCAGGCGGTCGGCTACTCGGCGTGGCAGCGCACGGAAGCCGCGCCGGACGGACAGCAGCTGTACGGGCTGCAATCCGCTGCGCTGTACCGCGCCTGCTACCTGCAGGTGCAGCACCGGCTGGAGCGCAAGGCGACGCGCATCGAGCCGCGCTACGGCTGGGAGGATGTGATTCTGCCGCCGGAGCAGAAGGACCAGCTGCGCAACGCCTGCAACCAGGTCAAGTACCGCGGCGTCGTCTACGGCGAATGGGGCTTCGAGAAGAAGCTTGCTTACGGCAAGGGACTTAGCATGCTGTTCGCCGGACCGCCCGGTACAGGCAAAACGATGTCGGCCCAGGTCGTGGCCGGCGAGCTGCAGCTGGAGCTGTACAAGATCGACTTGTCCCAGGTCATCAGCAAGTACATCGGGGAGACGGAGAAGAACCTCCATGAAATTTTTCAGGAGGCCCAGCTCAGCAACGCCGTGCTGTTCTTTGACGAAACCGACGCCTTGTTCGGCAAGCGCTCGGAGGTCAAGGACTCGCACGACAAGTACGCGAACGTCGAAACCGCCTATTTGCTGCAAAAAATGGAGGAATACCAAGGCATTACCGTGCTGGCGACGAACCTGCTCAACAACATTGACGAAGCGTTCCTGCGCCGGATCAACTATATCATCAAGTATCCGTTTCCGGATCCTGAGTACCGGGAGAAAATCTGGCGTTCGATGTTTCCGCCCGCCGCGCCGCTTAGCGACGACGTCGACTTCAAATATCTGGCCCAGAAATTCGAGATTGCCGGCGGCAACATCAAGAACGTTGTGCTTTCGGCCGCGTTCCTTGCCGCAGAATCCGGTGAGCCGATCGGCATGCGCCATTTGATTGGATCGATTCGCCATGAGCTGCAAAAGTCGGGAAAAATCGTTGCCCGTCACGATTGGGAGACCTATTGACAAGATGCGAACGCCCGCTCGCTTCCTAGTAAAACCGAAAGAAACCAGTAGTCACCGCAGCAAATTGCAATTATAATAGAAAAAGGTACATGATTTGACAGGAAACGCGCCATTATGGCGGCAGATGTCCGAACAACGCCCATTTTGATGAGGCAGGAGTGAATTCCTATAGGCGACTATTCCGTAATAGCAGATGTAAGTGCAACCTTGCTCAAGCTGCTCAGAGAGAACATGACCCCCGATCCGATTCCGCAGCCGGAGATGATCGGGCTGGCTTCGCCTGTCGATAAAGGGGATTTCTACCTGTCTCTTTTTCTGTACAGCATTCGTGAAAGCGGAGACAACAGAAGAACCCAGATGATCGCCAGAGGATCCAATGAGATTCAATACCCGCCGATGGTCGTCGATCTGCAGTACCTGCTGACCGCCCAATCGCCCGCCGAGCTGTCTTCCCGCTCGCTGGACGAGCACCGCATTATGGGCAGAGCGATTCAGGTGCTTTATGATAATTCGATTTTACGCAGTCCCCAGACGCTGGGCACCTTGGCCGATAACGGCGAAGAAATTCGTATTTTCATGAATCCGATGTCCGGCGACGCCCTGCTCAACATGTGGAACTTTGCCGATACGCCGTACCGGCTTACCGTCGGCTACACTGTCGGGCCGGTCAACATCGATTCGACCCGCGTCAAAACGACGAAACGCGTTGTCGAGCGCGATATCCGCATTCAGGGGTAGGGGGCGTTTCATTTGGAAGAGCTGCGCATGACGCGGTTGAAATCCCGCGTATCGCTTGTCGTGTCCCTTTCCGATGCTTATACGGGAGCTGCTCCCGTCGGCTTGCGGGACATGCAGGTTCAATTGGAAGGTATCCGTTCGAAAGCCATAGGCAAATCGGACGGTTCCTATATATTTAGCGATTTGCAGGAAGGCGATTACCGGCTTCTTGTACACGCTGAGCATTACTTCGCGCTCGCCGCGCCTATACGCGTCGACGCGAATCACCTGATTCAGCACTTGTCGCTGCAGCCGCTGCCGTCTTATCCGTTCCAGCAGGGCACGACGCTGATCCGTCTCGGTCTTCGCGATGAAGCCGGACGCCCGGTTGCGGGAGCCCAGCTCACCGCCGCCGTACTTACGGAAGATTGCGTCAAGGCCAGACTGATGCAGGATCGGGCCGAACCCGGCACCAGCGAACTGGCCGTAGGCTCGCTCACAGGCAGAATCGGCATCGGCGATCTGTTCACGCTCCGCGGCCGCGGGCTGAAGGAAGTCGAAGAAACCGTCCGCATCGCACAGGTGCTGGAGTATCAGAAACGGTTCTTGCTGGACAAGCCGCTGACCGAGAGCTACGCCCGGGGAGCCTTGCTGCTGCCCGTAGCGCAATCCTGCTCGACGGCCAACGGGGAAGCGGTCATCGCTTTGGCGGGCTGCCGCGTCCGAACGTTCCAGGTGCGGCTGGAAATCACGCCTGCGAACGGCGGTAACGCCCCTACCCTCGTGAAGGAGGTGATGGTGGAAGAAGGACAAGCCACCAGCTTGGGCACCGTCGTCGTATAACATTCGCAAGCGACAAGCAATTTCAGGCTGTCGCGCGCAGCAAACCGACTTTTTTTAGCAGATTGGATCACGTCCATTCTCTATACAAAACACAAACAGAAAGGAGAGAACTGGTATCGAGTCTGTGACACTCCCAGAGCGTATGCAGGCAGAACCGGGGAACAATGGCTGAGTATTTATCACCTGGAGTCTATGTGGAAGAGTTTGACAGCGGTGCACAGCCGCTAGAGGGTGCAAGCACAAGCACGGCCGGGTTCATAGGTCTGGCGCAAAGAGGGGAAATTGAGGGCATTCCGCAATTGATCACTAGCGTAGCGGATTTCCACCGCATTTTCGGCAGCTACCTGTCGGAAAGCGAGTTTGGCGAATACCGTTTTCTTTCCTACGCAGTTGAGCACTTCTTCTTGAACGGAGGAGCCCGCTGTTTCGTTATGCGCGTAGCGCCAAGCGATGCCAAGCTGGCCGACAACACCGGCAACAAAGAAGAGAAAATTCTCGGTCTGACCTCCAAAAACCCGGGCATGTGGGGTAACCAAATCCGCGCCACGATCATGCCGGCAAGCAAAGCAAAAACGCAAATCTATGAAGCTATCGACGATACGCACTACAAGGTGAAAAGCAACGTCGGCTTCCATGTGGGAGACGTTGTCGCTTTCGAAGCCGAAGGCAAAAAGCAGTACAGCAAGGTTGTCGGCTCCCAGGACAACATCATCGAGCTGTCCGTGAAGCTGGACGGCGACGTGGTTGACAAGGAGCTGCTGCCTAAAAAGGTACTGACGACTTGCGAATTCAACATGGTCGTTGCTTACAAGGACGAGGTTGAGGTATACGAAAGAATGTCCCTCAACGTGACTTCCGCGACGCACATCGAGAAAGTCATGTCCCGTTCCAACATCGTTAAAGTGAAAGATCTGACAGACGGCGTGGACCTCGGTCCAATTCCTCCGTTTGAAGTGATTTCCGGCGACAAGGAAGCTGACAACGCGAAGTTCACGATCGCTTTGGCCGGCGGCAGCAACGGCACGAAAGACAGCATTGCCGCTTCCGACTTCATGGGCGTAGACAACGGTCCTGGCAAACGTACGGGCATCCAGTCGTTCATCGACAACGACGTCGTCAGCATCATGGCGATCCCGGGCGTAACCGACCCGAACGTTCAGCTGTCGCTCGTTGCGCATTGCGAAAACCTCGGCAGCCGTTTTGCCGTCCTGGACATTCCGCGCGAAAAAACGAAAGTGGCGGACGTCATGACGCACCGCAACATTTTCGACAGCCAGTATGCCGCGATGTACAATCCGTGGCTGCAAGTATTCGATCCGCTTGACAAGCGCAACATTTTTATCCCGCCATCCGGTTCCGTGATCGGCATTTACGCTCGCTCCGACCAAACGCGCGGCGTACACAAAGCTCCTGCCAACGAAGTTGTCCGCGGCGCCGTCGGTCTCGACTGCCAATACAACAAAGGCGAGCAGGATATTTTGAACCCGCTGGGCGTCAACCTGATCCGCGCCTTCGCCGGTCAAGGCATCCGCGTATGGGGCGCACGCACTTGCTCCTCCAACGGCTTGTGGAAATAC
Source organism: Paenibacillus athensensis (assembly GCF_004514475.2). Taxonomy (GTDB): domain Bacteria; phylum Bacillota; class Bacilli; order Paenibacillales; family NBRC-103111; genus Paenibacillus_AL; species Paenibacillus_AL athensensis. The sequence continues at coordinate 122,803 of NZ_MYFO02000009.1, forward strand.
ATCAACGTAAGACGCTTGTTCATCTTCCTCGAAGAGTCGATCAAAAACGGCACGAACTGGGTCGTTTTCGAACCGAACAACGAGCAATTGTGGGCTCGCGTACAACGTACGATTGATGCGTTCCTGACCCGCGTATGGAGAGACGGCGCACTCATGGGCGGAAGTCCGGCTGAAGCGTTCTACATCAATATTGGACGCAGCACGATGACGCAGGACGATCTGGACAACGGCCGTCTGATCTGCGTAATCGGCGTAGCTCCGGTTAAACCGGCCGAATTCGTCATCTTCCGCATTACGCAGAAAACGAGCGACGAATAGAGCGTAATCGGCTCATCTTAACTAAACCGGAGTTATTGGAACCGGAATTATTCTTCTAATGAGAAGGAAAGGGGTATTATATGCCAGGCGAACGTCACGATCCATACCGCAATTTTAGATTCAGAGTGGAAGTAGAAGGAATTCAACAGGCCGGTTTCAGCGAAGTTTCCGGCTTTGACGCATCCTTGTCGGTTATCGAGTACCGGGAAGGCAACGAAACCATTACTCCCCGGAAGCTTCCGGGTCTGGCCAAATATGGCAACATCACATTGAAATGGGGCACAACCGACTCCATGGATATGTACAACTGGCTGGCTGATGCCCGTCAAGGCAAAGTGGCCCGCAAAACCGTTACGATCATCGCCATCAACGAAGAGGGTGCAGACGTAGCGACTTGGCAGGTCATCGAAGCTTGGCCGTCCAGCTACAAAGCGCCTAACTTCAACGGTACAGGCAACGAGGTTGCCATTGAAAACCTTGAGCTTGCTCATGAAGGCATGACGCGCACGAAGTAACCGCATGTAAGAGCAGGCGCCGGGGCTAAGGGGTTCCGGCTCCTGTCTCTTCTTCATTAATATTGAATATTACCCTGAAGCGGGAGGAATGAAACATGGCTTTTCAAACGGAATACGAATTTACGCTGCCAAGAGGCTACGTAGACGAGCAAGGCAACTTGCACAAAACAGGAACCATGCGTCTGGCTACCGCGGCGGATGAAATTTTACCGATGCGCGATCAGCGCGTACAGCAAAATCCCGGATACCTCAGCATCATCCTGCTGGCTCGCGTCGTTACACATTTGGGCGACCTGCGCGCCATCGACACTCGCGTTATCGAACGCTTGTACACAGCGGATCTGAGCTACCTGCAAACATTATACCGGCAAATCAACGAAATCGAGCTGCCCAAGGTTCACACGGCCTGCCCGCGCTGCGAGCATGAATTCCAAGTGGATGTCTCTTTTTTATCCGAGAGATCCGGGGCATAGCCGGATATCCCGTTGACAAAATCTATGAAGAGGCGGGATTTATCGCCTACTATTTTCATTGGAATCACGATGAAGTCATGTCAATGGACCATAAGGAACGGCGCAAATGGTGCGAGGAAATTTCACGGATCAACCGCAATTTGAACGATGACGGCAAGCGAAAGCCGGATAATCCGTTTGACGTATTCTAGGAGCAGGAGGCTGGCACAGTGTCGATTTCGAAAACGGCCGCCAAAGCGGTCAAGGCAGTCAGCGATATGCTGTCTCGCACGTACGATGTGGGCGCGTCCCTGCGCTTTCAAGTAGAGCTTGACGGGATGATTGCCGCCGGTTTCTCCGAAGTGAAAGGATTGCAATCGGAGACGGAGGTCAAGCCGCATTGGGAAGGCGGGCTGAACACGCACCCGCATTATTTGATTGAGCATACGAAGTATCCGAATCTGATTTTGACTCGGGGCATCACCACATCCAGCGAGCTGTGGAGCTGGTATGCCGACGTCGTCGCGGGTACGATCAAGCGCAAAAACGGCGCGATTATTTTGAACAATTTTGCCGGCAAAGAGATTTGCCGCTGGAATTTCTACGATGCCTTTCCTGTCAAATGGTCCGGTCCCGATCTGAGCGGGATGAGCAATAACATTGCGGTGGAAACCATTGAGCTGGTGCACGGCGGTCTGAAAGCCACCTTCAAAAAATAAAGGCAGGGGGATTCGGCATGAAAACCCGACAACCGTATATCCCCCGCATCCGGCGTTTTCAGGGAACCGTGAAGGAGGTCAAGACGACTTTCCGCGCGGAGGGGCAATCGGCTCATGATGCGAGTTTGTTTGCTTCCGGCATTATGGGCAAATACGGTTTTTGGCGTCACCCTTACTTGGGGGTGCTGTCGTTAATTTTTCGCAAGCTGGGCGTAGACGACCAGGAAGGCATGGCGATGCTGGAGCATCCGCGCAGCCGGGAAGTGATTGTTCGTCTGCAGACGCAGCTGCAAAGCTTGCAGCATGCGGACAATGCGCACCTGTCGACAAGCAGGGAGACGCGTTATCGGCTGGAGCAATGGATCAAGCATTACGGCCATGTGCTGCCGCAAGCGGCTATGGCACCGGCGGGACCGACGGCCAGCGCGACGAATGTTGCCATTGGCAGACCTGTGACGAATCCGCAGCAAGGGGATCGGGCCGCAGTAGCGACCCCGATGGAATTGACGAAGCGGAAGCCGGCGACTTCGGCTGAAGCAGAGAAGCAGGCTTCGGAGCAAGCGACGCTCAAGTCGGAAATCAGCGAGCTGCGCAGAAAAATCAGTGAGGATATTCAACGCATTCGTCAAGCGCAGCAGGAAGGGCTTATCGGTGAGCCGAATCGCCAAGCGGCGACTGGGGCGGACCAATTGCAGACCTTCGGCGAAGCAGGTGCAAGCAGCCATGAAGCGGCGGCAAGGACGCAGCAGGTGGAGCCAGGTCTGGAAGCACAAGCCAGCGTGCAGCGGCAAGCGGCAGGCGAACCGGACAGTCAGAACGCAAGCGCAAGTCGTACAGCTGATCCATCGGATCGTCACAACGAAGACGCCGCGCAGCGGGAAGACGAAGCATTTTACACAAATGAAGGCTATGAACCAAGCAATGACAGCTCGATTAGCAGCGCTACAGAGTTATCGGACACAACAAACACTACAGTCAGCAGCAGACCGGAGCAGGATGAAGGTGTTGTTCAGGCCGGGCCGGCCACAGGCCGCGTTACGGATGCCCAAATACAACCCGCAAGTGACCAGCCGAGCTGGAAGACAGCTCCGGCCGTACGTGCCACAGGCACGATCGTTTGGCCGGGATCGCCGGAAAGCAGCGCAGCCGCTCAAACGGGCAGCGTTGAGCCTACGCTCGGATTTCCGTGGATGCGGGCGGTTGAGCGGATTTTCCGCAAGCAACACACCGACGAATCCACAGCATGGGAAACGCCGGATTTTGGCAAGTCATGGATTTATTCTAAAATCGAAAACTACGCAGGATTGCCGATCGTGCAGCGTGCCAGCGCTCAGCTTGCTGCTGCGCTAGCGATGCCGGCCGGAGCTGCAAGCAGCTCAGCCGGAAGCCGGGAAGCGATCCGATTTGATCATAGTCCTTTTTCTTCCACATCGTTTTTCACACCTATATATAGAAAAGCAAGCGGAGACTCCCTGGAGGAGTCCCAAGCCGCAACGGCGCGAGGTTTCCTCAAGGCAGCCGGCGACCGTGCGGAGGCAGAAAGGGTCCAAGCCGTTGCAGAGCTTGGCCGCGCGCGGGCGGAGGCCGCAGCAAGCCGTCGAACGATGCGTGAAGGCAGTGCGGCGGGTGAAATGGCCGCTGCATCGGCGGCAGCTTCCCCAGCTTTCCGTAACTCGAATGACGTAGGGGGCGTTTCGCTAGAGCAGGGAACAGCTGCTTTGCATGGCGCGATTGTGCGGCGTTATGCCGTGGGACGCTCCGGGCAAGCAAGTGTAGCCGATTACGTAACAGAGCTGCAACAGAGCGGACGGGCAGCGTCAGCTGGCCTACGTCGCCCCGATGCCGGATGGACGGCTTCGGGCTTGTTGTTTCGCAAGGAGCGAAGCGTTGAGCGGGCTCCGGGCGAGCAAGGCGCTGCCGGCTTGCTGGAGCAAGCACAAGCGTATTTGCACAATCGCCTGATCCGGCGGCAGATGCTGGCTGAGCATGCTCAGCCGGCGTGGAGTCCCGAGTTACCGGAGCCTGCCCAAGCCGGTTCGCGCAGCTTTGCAGCCAAGCTGGGAGAAGGCCCGTTTGCCGGTGCAGTCGATCCGGTAACGCTGCTGATCATGCGCCGGGCGGCGCGTGCAGCCGCAGCGGAGGAATCGGGAGCCGCTGCGCGGGTCGGGCGTGCCGATGCCGGCTCGCTCATTTATCGGCAGGCTCTGGAAACGGGCGAAGCCGATGCCGCGCAGCCTCCAAACGGAGCTATACGCAGTCAGGAAGTTGCCCCAAGCGTCTTGGACACTGCTCGTCGTCAGGATGTAGCACCAGGCTTTCCTATCGCTGCAAGCGAAGGAGGGCCGGACCGCAAACCGGGCATCGCCGGACTTGTACAGCAAGCGACACAGCTATCGGGGGATTCGTCCCGACAGCTTCACCGCAGCTTGAGCGACATCCGCGTCAGTCAACTAACCAACCGCGAAATCCGCAAAATAGCTGAAGCCTCGCTGCAGTTGCGCCGACAGGATGCAGCGGCCCGCGAGCGTGCGGATGCCGTTACGCGAAACAATGTGTCCGCTGTATCCAGTGTGCTGTCGCCGGTCAGCAGGCCGGAGCCGATCACACCGGCAGCGGCCGGAGCTTCGACAAGCGCAGGCGTCTCGGCGGTATCGCCGACGCCTGCGGCTACGGCAGGTTCAGCGACGAACGCGTCCGCGGCAGGGCATGCAGTTGCCCCGGGGCCGGCGACGAATATTGCTTCGCCGGAGCCGAAAGGCGGTGTATCAGCCGCCGATCGGGCGAGTAGTGTCGTACCGCCCGAAGCTCCGTCGCCAACAGGCGGAATTGGAGAAACGGGAGCGGTTTCCCCGCAGCCGGCTTCTCCTGACGCTATGTCTCCGCCGCCCGTACGGGCAGATCAGCTTCAAGCGGGGCAAGCTTCGTCTAGGGGAAGTGCTTCGGCAAACGAGCCTCCGGCAACGGGAGGAGCAAGCGGGACGGGCGCGGAGCCATCGGGCGTTTCTGGCCCGGCTGCCACCGGACCATCTCCTGGTTCGCTGTCGCCGAGTCCAGTGCAACGCGGTTCAGTTTCAGCCGAAGGCGATGAAGCTTTGGCAGAGACGGAGCGGTCAGCGCTGACGGGAGGCACGGAGGATTCCGGCCTTGTCCGGCGCTCGCTGCAAGCTGAGACGTCTGCGGCACCGCAGTCAGCGAATGCAAGCTTTGTGGAAAGCCCACAGACCTTTGAGAACGAAGGACGCGATGAAGACGGTGTTGCCGTTGGGCGGTCGGAAGACGTTCGGCCAAGCCAAATGTCGTCGCCGGCAAGCGAACAAGCGCCGCTATTAGAAAGCGAACAAACCGGGCTTGATGCAGACGGCAATGACGCAGCTGGAGTCGGTTCGGACCGCTTGCCGACAGTTGGCGGTTTAACCGGAGCTGATCTGCCGCAAGCTGACCAAGCCGCCGCATGGCTTGCCGATGAGGAATCCGGCCAGACGCCGGAAGCTGTCGACGGATTCCCGCGGTCTGCAGCCGTCCGGGCTTACTGGCGCAGCGCAGCTTTTGCGGCAGTTCCGCTAATTGCCCGCCGCGCCCCGCGTTTTTCCGAGTTGCCGGATGACGCTGCACCCGTAAGACGAACTGCGGCTGATCCGGCGACTTCTGCCGGAGCTGCTTCAGCTCCGGCCGGTCCGGCCGGCATTTCTCCGGCAAGCAGCTCGACAGCTGCGACGCCGGACGGCGTCGCGGGAGCGGCCGCTGGGAGATCGACTGGGGCCGCTGGAGCATCGGGTGCCGAGACGGCTAATCCGCTCGTTAACGGGGCGCTGCCAAATGCATCTGCTGTGCAGGGCGCTCCAGCGGCGCAGCCCGGGAATGGGAACGGAGCATCAGGTAACGCTGCAGTTGAGCATCGAGCTGCAAGTACCGATCCAGTCGTGACAGAATCTTCCGCGGCTGATGGGCGCGGAGGAGCGACGATTGAAAGCGACAAGATGAGCGCTTCAGGGTCCATCGGCACGCCGCCTTCGGGTGCCAGCCCGCAGGCAGATTCGGGAGGCGCTGCAGCGATTCCGGGACAAGCGGGAGCCGCTGACCGGCCGGAGATTTCGTCATTTGCTGCCGAGACAGTCGGAGGAGCGGGCCTGCTGTCGGCCGAGACGGTCCGGCAAGCGAGTCCAGAAAGTACCGTCGGCGGTTTGGCCGGCGGTCCGGAAGCAGGTATAGGTGAAACCGGACCTGCAGGAGCTGCTGCCGGGGGCTCGACGAACGCAGGCGTGGCAGCGGCTTCCGGGGCTGCTGCAGCAGTGCTGACGAGCGGAGCGGGTGCAGCTTTGACCGATGCGATTCAGCGCCGGGCGAGTGCGCTTCAGGGAGCAGATCTTCCTGACGGCTTGAGCATTGACCCGGAAACCGGAGAGGTGTTTGCTTCTTTCGCGGGAAGCAAACAGGGCCTGCGCGGCGTGCAGCGCAGCGTATGGCCGCAAGCGATGCAATTGGCCAGACAGCTGGCGAGGCGTTGGGGCCATACGAGGGAAATGCGTCGTGTCGCTCCGGCAGCTATGGAATTTGCGCGCAGCCAGCGTGAGCTGGCGGCGGAGCAAGCGCCGGGAGCGACAACAGCCGCAGCTATGACCGCTCCAAGATCGGGAGCGACCAGCGGAAATTCCGGCACGCCGCCTGCTTCATCGGCTGCCAGAACCGCTGACGGCGCAGCAAGCGTTGTTGGCAATAGCGGAGCGGCGGGAGTCGCTGCGTCAGCGGTCGGTGGAACGACGGCAGGGGTTAGCGGGGCGGCAACGGCGGGTGCAGGGACAGCAGCGGGGACAGCGGCGATCACTGCAGGAGCAGTCCTTGCCGGCACTACAGCAGCGAACGAGGCGCGAGGCGGACTGGCGATAGCCGGTGCGACGCCTGCGCTGTTGCGTGTGGTGCGACCGTCGCCGATGCGGCTCGCACAGCTTGCCGCCCAGCCGCAAGGTGTTCGCGAAGCGAATGCACCGATTTTTGTTTCGCCGACGCTGCTTTACCGGCGCGAACGGCAAGCGGCCGCGGAGCCGGGAGGGATGCAAGCGGGAGCCGGGAAAGCGCCATTGAATCGCTCATGGCTGATGACGGACGATCCCGCCCCGATGGGCGCTTCCGCCGAGCGGCTGCAACGCAGCGCGGAACGGCGCAATGAAGCTGCAGCACAACGTTCGGTGAATGTACAGCGGGCGGCAGCAGATACCACTGCCACAGTTGTATCTGCCGGCGCTACTGAGCAACCGGCTGCGGCGGACCGCTTGTCGGTTGCGCAAGCGGATTTGGCGAGTCTGGAGCGGGCAAGGTCGAAGGACTGGCTGACGGATGTGCCGGATGACGAAATAAGCGATTCCGGATCCATGTATCGCAGCTTCAACATAAGCAAGCTTGCCGGGCTTACGGCGGAAGCGGCCGCTGCAGCCGTCACGATTATGCGTAACAGCTTGTTGACGGCTGCTTCCCAGCGGGGGATGCCAGCTGCAATGGCTGCAGCGGCCCATGTGTTGCTGCATTCGGCAGGTTTATCGGCAGGCATCGGAATGCCTGGATTTACGGGTAGCGCGGCTGCTGCCGCGGTAGAGCCGCAAAGCTGGTGGCGTCAGGTTGATTTAAGCTATGCCCAAGCGTCGACGGACGAAGCTTGGTCCGGCTGGATGCAGGAATCCGAGCTGGGCAAGGCGCTGCGCGCGGCGCTGGCGAAGCGGAACGAATCGGCGCAGCCGCAATCTCCTGCGACGTCGGGAGGAGCCGGAGGCAGCACCGATGTGCGTAACTCGGCTGGAGCCGCTGCCGGCAGCATGCTTGAGGCATCAGGAGCGTTTGCTCCAGCCAGCGGCGGGGGCGCGGCTGCGAGAGGTGCGGCCGGAGCGTTTGCGGCAGAGAAACGGCTTGGCGAAACCTCGGCCTTGTCCGGCACTGGCGGCCATGTGGCTCAAGTGCTGGCCCGCCAGCGTCGGTTGCCGTCGCGCGTATATTTGGACGGGCTGGATATTGCGGAAGCGCTGGCAGCCAGAATCAACGAACGCGCAGGTACCGCGACCGACGTAAGGAGCGGCACAGCGTCCGGCACGACAGGACAAGAGGCAGTCAGCAGCAGCTTGTCCGGCTGGAGCCGCGATCCGGTGACGCGAATTTGGCGCAGAACGCTGCCTGAGACCGCAGCGGCTTCTGTGCCGAATCGCGGAGCCATTGGTAGCCCGGTAACGGCTGCCGCAGCAACTGAAGCCACAGGTACGACGGCATTGTCGAGCGTTGCGCCTGTTGCGGCGGAGGCCGGTCAGCCGCTTGAGCCAGCTTCCGCAGAAGCGGCAGAGCCGGCGGCTTTTACGGATGTAGTGATGGGCAGGCCGGTTGGTTCAACGCCGTTTGAGGCAGGCGTGCCGCTCGTCCAGCGGGCTTGGACGCCGTCGGCGTTTGGGCAGCCTGCCTATGGAACGACGGGTGCGGGTAGCTCGTCTGCGCCAGCAACGACAGCGGCTGCCGCTGGATCGCTGGGCACAGCGCCTGCGCCGCTTCGGCTCACGCAGCGCACGGGCGTCGCTGCCGAAGCAGCCGCGCTGGCTGAGCGCGCCGCGCAGCGCTCGCGGCCGATGACGGCGTTGCGCGGACCGCAGCAACGGTCCGCCCCGCAGCGGCCTGGCCCCGGCGCCGCGCCGGGGCGGGCTGGCGGCCTGCGGCCGCAGCTCACCCAGCGCGCTGAGGGCGCGCTGGCGATCAGCGAGGCCGCCACAGCCCGTTGGGCTGCGGCCTCGTCAATGACGCGGCCCGCCCCGGCGGGGGCCGCGCCGACCGGCGCAGCGTCCGGTGGCGCTGCGGAGCTGACGGTCGCCCGCTCTGGCGGCGACCGCAACGGCTTCGGGCCGCTGCCGGGCGCGGGCGGCCCCGTTCTCGGCGCGCCGCAGGCAGGCGCGCCCGCATTGGCGCTGCAGCGCCGCGCCGTCGTCGACAGCGACGGCTATGCGCCGGCAGCGCCCGGCGTTTACGCCGCCGAGCGCAGTATGCGCGGGGCGGCGTCGGCTGGCGCGGGCTGGCCGCAGGCGCCCGCGCTGGGCCGTCATGCCGGAGCGGGCATGACGCTGCTCTCCGCCGGCGCGCAGGGCCTGCCGGCGCCGATGGCGGAGCCGCCGCGGCAGATGGCGGCGGCTTCGCTGGAGCTGCTGCAAGCAACGCAGCTGCAGCATAAGCAGCCGGCGGTTTACGACGATGACGATGATCACGACGTCGACACCGGGCTGATGCAGCCGCTGGAGATGAACTGGCTCCGGCAAGTCAGCGCAGATGAGCCGGCAACGATCCAAACAACGCCGGCAGAGGCACCGCCTCCGCAGGTCAATATGGAGCAATTGCGCGAATTGGTTACGCAGCTGCCGCAGTTTGACGTAAACAAAATCGCCGACCGCGTCTACCGTGAAATCGAAAAGAAACTCAAATTCGAGCGGCAACGGCGCGGTATGTAGTGAAATAAAGCGAGTCCGCCGCAGGCGCACCCGGCGACCGCGCGAAGCCGCCGTCACCCGCCGCAGGCGTACGCGGCGACCGCGCAAAGCGGCCGCCACCCGCCGCAGGCGCACCCGGCACTCCGCCGCGCCAGACGCAGCCGCGGCAGCACATCGCAAGGAAAGGAAGAGACCCCGATGGCGTTGAAAAAAGCGATGATTATTATCGACAAGGGCAACAGCAAGGAAAACGTCGAGGTGCTATTTAATCCGGCCCAATATGTGCTGGACGCCTCGAATACGTACAAGTTCGAGCCGGTACCCGGCCTGTCCATGCCGATTGGACAGTTTGTCAGCGGGGGATCGACGACCTTGTCGATGGATTTGTTTTTCGACACGTATGAAAAAGGCACGGATGTGCGCACCTACACGAAGAAAATCTCCGGTCTGCTCGATATCGAAAAGGAGCTGCACGCACCGCCCGTATGCCGGTTTGTGTGGGGCTCGCTCGATTTCAAGGGCGTGGTGGAGAAGGTCAACCAGACGTTTTCGATGTTTCTCGATACCGGCGTGCCGGTGCGGGCCAAGCTGAACGTCACCTTCAAGTCGTGGTACTCGAAGGAAGAGCAGCTCAAGGGCATTCCGCGTCACTCGGCGGACCGGACGAAGCAGAAGATGCTCAATCAGGGCGACCAACTGTGGCTGATTGCGGCGCAGGAGTACGAGGACCCGTCCAAGTGGCGGGAGATCGCCAGAGCGAACGGGATTGACAACCCGCTTAAAATGCAGACGGGACGGCGGATTTCGGTGCCGAGATTGGACTGAGGCGCATGGCAGACCTGAAGCTGGATACCGCATCGTATACGATTGATCAACTGGAGAAAAAATACCGCAACTTTTTTGCGCCGGCTTACGAAATTTCGGTGAACGGCAGCAAAATATCCGATAAGCTCGCGGTCACTGACCTGCGTGTGGAAACGTCGATTGAAGCGACGTCCGATTCGTTTACGTTTCGGATTGTCAACGCCTACGATATTGCCAACAGCGAGTTTGATTATCTCGACACGTTCGAGCTGGGCAAGACGATAGACATCAAGCTGGGGTATGTGGACAAGCTCGTCGCTGTTTTTTCCGGCTATATCACTTCGGTGATCGCTGAATTTCAGGAGGGCCAGGCGCCGGCGCTGATTGTGCGCGGGATGGATGTGTCTTATCTGATGATGAAGGGCAGCAAGTCCCGTTCCTGGAATAAAAAGAAATACAGTGATATCGTCTCGGAAATCGCCAAGGAGTATGGCGCCAAGGCGGTGGCCGATGCGACGACGACGCAGTTTCCGACGATTTCGCAAAGCCGCGTCAACGATTATCACTTCATTCAGCAGCTGGCGAATCTGGTGAATTACGATTTTTTTGTCGTCGGGAAAAATGTTTACTTCCGCAAGCCGCTGACGGCGATGACGCCGGTGCTGACGCTGGAGCTGGGCAAAACGCTGCGTTCGGTGTCCGTAGACTGGAATCTCGCCGACCAGATCACCGAGGTGACGGTGCGCGGCTGGAACGACAAGGAGCTCAAGACGTTCGAGGGCAAGTCGGCGACGGTGACAAAGCTGGGCTCCAACTCGAAAACGGGCAAGGACGTGCTCGCTTCTCAGGGTAAATTTGTGGAAAATATTTATACGAACGTGACGTCCCAGGACGAAGCCAAAAGCTACGCCGACGCGATTCTCAGCCGCCGCTCGATGAAGCTGGTGTCCGGCAACGGCGAATGCATCGGCATTCCCGAAATCCGGGCCGGCCGGTACATCAAGCTGGACGGCTTGGGCAAGAAGCTGAATCAACCCTACTATCTGATTTCCGCAACTCATGTGTATGACGATGACGGTTATATTACGCGATTCGAGTTAGGGGGCAATGCCGTATGATTTTTGATCTTCCGAATATATCGACGGACGGCAGCGGACGCGATTTTGCCGGGCAGAAGTTCGGCGGAGTGATGGTGGGCGTCGTGTCAAACAATACGGACCCTGACAAGCTGGGGCGCGTCAAGCTGAAGCTGCCGATGCAGGAAACCGAAACGGAAACGGATTGGGTGCGTATTGCCACGCTGATGGGCGGCAACGCGATGGGCACGCTGTTCATTCCCGAGGTTGGGGACGAGGTGCTGGTTGCTTTCCATCTCGGCGAGCTGCGCCAGCCGTTCGTGATCGGCATGCTGTGGAACGCCAAGCAAAAGCCGCCGACGCCGGCGGACAAAAACGATTTGCGGCAAATCAAATCCCGCTCGGGTCACGAGCTGAGCTTCAATGACAAGAGCGGGGAAGAAACGATTACGATCAAGACGAAAAAAGGCCAGAAGGTCGTCATGGCCGACAAGGACGATTCGATTACGATTTCCGAGCAAAGCGGCAACAATGTCGTGGCCATCAAGGGTGGCTCGGCCAATGAAATTTCCATCAAGAGCAGCGCCACGAAAATTACCATTAACGCCAAGGGCGAGGTTTCCATCGAAAGCGCGAAGGAGATCAAAATCAAATCGACGCAGGTGAACATCGAAGCTTCGGCAACGATGGCACTGAAGGCGTCGGCTACGCTGGATATCAAATCCGACGGGATCATCAACATCAAGGGCAGTATGGTCAAGATCAATTAACAGCCGAAAGGGGCGGTAATCGTGTCAGAAGCCTTTTTGGGACGAGGGTGGAAGTTCCCGATTCAAGTGGATAAAGCGACGGGTCGGATCAAGATGTCCGAGTACGAAGAGGATATCGGCGAAGCGATCCGCATTATTTTGGGAACGACGCACGGGGAACGGTTGATGCGCAAGGATTTCGGCTGCGGGGTGCAGGAGTTTGTGTTCGGACTGACCGACGCAACGACGCTGCATTTGCTGCGAAGCGACATTGAAGAAGCGATTCGCCAATGGGAGCCGCGCGTTCATGAGGTGGAAGTGGACGCAAGACCCGACTCCGGCTCTAACGGCCGGGTGAATATTCATATCAAATATGTCGTGCGCACGACAAATAACTTGTTCAATCAGGTCTATCCGTTCTACTTATATGAGGGTACGAAATAAAACGCCGTGAGGCGATTCGATAAATTTGGGATAAAGAGGGTAAAGCATGACGATGCGCATTAGAGAGGGGGTGGAGCTGTGCTGCCTCCAAAAATCGATCCGCGCGAAGTTTCCGATCTGATTGCTCAGATGAAGGAAATGGCGCCGTATTATACGCCCGAATGGCGATTTACGCCCGAGGACCCCGATCCCGGCTCGGCCCTGTTCCTGATGTTCAGTCAAATGTTTCATGAGAATATCAAGCGGTTGAACCGGGTGCCGACGAAAAATCTGATTTCGTTCCTCAATATGTTTGACGTAACGCTGCTGCCGGCTCGTCCGGCCAGCGCCTACGTGACGTTTGCGCTCAACGAGGGGACGCGGGAAGCGGTGCTGATTCCGGCGGGAACGAAGGTGACGGCTGCCGGCGACGAAGGGGATATTCTGTATGAAACCGATCGTACGGCGCTGCTGACGCCGGCTGTTCTGAAGACAGTGTATTTGTCGAGCCGCAAGCAGGATGCGATCATTCGCATACCCGACGAGTTTCTGGGCTTGTCCGCGCAAGGACAGGCGCTGCCGACACAGCTGTTCCGCTTTCAGGGCCGGGTCAATTTGCAGGAGCATACGCTCTATCTGGAGCATGACTCGATGTTCACTCTCTCTGATACGGCGCGCATTGAAATCGAGATTTCCAATTCGACCAAGCGGTACGAGGAAGCGCGCATTTGCAGCCAACTGGCCGACGACCGGCTGGTGGAATGGCTGTATGCGACGGAGGAGGGCTGGGCGCCTTTCGATCGCGTAGAAGCCAGCGACAACCGGATCGTGCTGATCAAGGGGCACCGCCGCGAGCTGATCGAATCCGAAGTGAACGGCGTAGCCGGACGCTGGATTGCCTGCCGTCTCAAGCCGGTAAGGCCGGGCAGAGGGGCAAAGACGCTGGCGGACAGCCGGCTGTCGCTCGACAAAATCGCCGTCAAAAGCGATTACGCCGATGTGCTGCAAACCGGCGGCATCGGGCCGGAGCAGATGTTTTTTAACGATATCGAATCCGATCCTTCGGGCTTTTACCCGTTCGGCGACCAGTTCGCCGTGTACGGCACGTTTTATTTGTCCAGCCGCGAGGCGTTCAGCAAACGAGATAGCGATATTACGATTTCGTTTAACCTCAAGGCGATTCCGCATCGTTTTCAGCCGGAATACGAGGAGCCGGTCGACTGGAAGCCGGTCATGAAGAAAAATACGTTTGATAAAACGCCGGACCCCGAGGTGACGATTTCGCAAGTGGTCTGGGAGTATTGGAACGGGATGAGCTGGGTGCGTCTGGCGGTCAGCAAGGAAGCCGAGCGGCTGTTCACGGTGACGCAGGAGGGCCACAAGGAGCTGACGTTCCGCTGTCCGGAGGACCTGGAGCCGACGTATGTGAACGGCAACGAAAACTGGTGGATTCGCGTGCGGATTTTGCAAATGGACAATGCCTACGCGCCGCAGGCGATTTATCAATCGCCGTGGATGGACAGTGTTCGGATGACGTACAACTACGGCCAGCGGCTGAAGCCGCTTATGCGCTGTTTGGCGCTGAACAATACGGTTTATGCGGATTTGACCCGGCACAGCCGGCAATTGGAGGGCGGGTTTGAGCCCTTCCAGCCGCTGCCCGGGCAGCATCCGACGCTGTATCTGGGCTGGGATACGCCGCCGCTCAAAGGGCCGGTCTCGATTTACGTGTCCGTGCGTCCGCAGCGGCTGACCGAGCGGGATATTCCGCTGCTGGAGTGGGAGTATTTGCGGGCCGGCATGCCGGGCGTACCGTCGGAGTGGGCGACGCTCAAGGTGATCGACGGCACGAACGGGCTCACGCAAAGCGGGACGCTGCAATTCGTCGGCCCGGCTGATTTTGCCGCAGAAACGTTGTTCGGTACAGAGGGCTCGTGGATTCGCGCGGTCAACCGCGACGACAAATACGAGGACAAGACCGGCCTGGTGCGGGTGCCGACGGTCAACGGCTTATATTTGAACACGGTGCGCGTCGTGCAGCAGGAGACCATTGTCAGCGAGGAGCCGCTGCAGCGCAACGATGACATGGGCGGCTACCAGCTGTCCCGCGGAAATGTCGTCTCCGAGGAAGTGTGGGTGGACGAAAGCGGCTATTTGAAGGATGAGCAGATCGTGCAATACGAAAACGCCGGCACGCCTGTGCTGGACGTGTATCGCGATACCGATGGCAATGTGCAGCACGTCTGGGTGCTGTGGACGGCGGTGACGAATTTCGGCGATTCCGGCAGCCGCGACCGTCATTATACGATTGACCGCACGTTTGGCCGCATTCGCTTCGGCGACGGCATTAACGGCATGGAGCCGCCCGTGGGCGGTCTCGGTCAGGTCGAAGTGACGTACAAGGTGACCTCCGGTCAGGTCGGCAACGTCGACGCGCGGCAAATCATCAATCTGCAGGATTCCATCGCTTTTGTCGGCGAGGTGTACAACCCCGAACCGGCGTCGGGCGGCTGCCAGCCGGAGTCGATGGATTCGGCGCTGGCGCGCGGGCCGCAGATGCTCAAGAATCGCGATCGCGCGGTTACGGCGGAGGATTTTGAATGGCTGGCGCGCGAAGCGTATCCAAATATCGCCAAGGTGAAGTGCATGGCGAATTACAATGCGTACATGAGCAAGGAAATCGGCTCGATGACGCTGGTGATTTTGCCTAAAGAGGGTCAGCAAGGCGGAGCGACGTTCCCGGCGCTGAAAAAGCGCGTCGAGTCGTATTTGCTCAAGCGGGCGGCCAGTCTGGTCGCATTCCCGGAACGGATTCAGGTCATTGAGCCGGTGTATATGGAAATCTCGGTGTCGGCGATTGTGGCTGTCGAAGGGATGGATGCGGTGGTGCCGACCGAGCTCGCCGCGCTGGACAAGCTGCAAAGCTTTCTCAATCCGCTGAGCGGCAATTTTGACGGAACGGGCTGGCAAATCGGCCAGCAGGTGCATCCGTCGGTATTTTATGCGCTGCTTAAATCGATTCGCGCCATCAACCACGTGGAGAAGCTGTATATGACTGTATATAAGGTGGAGGACGGCGTCCGCACCGAGCTGGATGTGAATAACTTGCCGGCGCTGCCGCACGCGATTGTGATTAGCGGACGCCATAATGTCGTGGTGAATGCGCTGTAGCGCGCAGTGCGAATGCGATGAATAGCAACAACGTGATCACGCAAAAAAAGGAGGTGAATCGGCGTGCTGCCTTTACCGAATCTGGACGATCGAATGTTTGAGCAAATGATGGACGACGCCCGCAAAACGATTCCGAAGCTGTTCCCGCAGTGGACGGACGAAAACGCGCATGATCCGGGGATTACGCTCTTGGAGCTGATGGCCTGGATGACGGAAATCCAGCAGTATTACATGAACCGCATTACGGAGCAAAGCGAGCGCAAGTTTCTCAAGCTGCTCGGCGTCTCGCCGCGTGAAGCGACTTCCGCGGTTTGCGAGGTGACCTTTTCCGAAGTCGGAGACCAGGCGGTGCTGCCCAAGGGAACGCCGCTGGTCGCGCACGACTTGCGGTTTGAAACTGTGGAGACGCTGCGCCTGATCCCTTCGATGCTGCAAAAGGTGCTGGTGCGCAGCGAGACGGGCTCCGCCGACTTTACCTCCAATAATCGGTCGGGTATCCCCTATTATGCGTTTGGGCCCGACGGCGAGCAGGGCGCATCGCTGTACATCGGCTTTGATACGCCGCTTCCGGTGATGACGGAGATTACGCTGTCGATCAAGCTGTTTGAGGATTATCCGGTCAAGGTGGGCCGCAGCGCCGACGGCACCGCTCCGCTGATTTCCACGGCCGAGGTGGAGTGGACGTTCTGCGCCGACGGACAAGGGCTGGTCTGGCAGCCGATCGACGTGGTGCGCGATAATTCCGTGCAGCTTTCGCAAAGCGGCGATGTGGTGTTCAAGCTTGCGTCGGATATGCAAAAATGCATCATGTATCCTGCCGACGACCAGCGGCGGTACTGGCTTTGCTGTACGCTCAAGCAGGACGGCTACGAGCTGCCGCCGAAAATCGAGCATATTTGCCTGAACGCGGTAAGGGCTGAAGAGCGGCACAGCTACAGCGAGATTGCCGTCTTCGACTCCAGCGGCAAACCTGATCTCAGCTGCGTGCTATCTTCACATCTGGCTTATACAGGCAAGCATACCGTACAACTAAGAGATAGCAGAGGCTTCTGGCATGACTGGAAGCGGGTAATCAAGCTGAGCTCGGCCGACGCCGAGGATACGGTATTTGAGCTGGAACAGCACAAAGCCGACCATACAACGCATATCCGTTTTGGAGACGGCGAGTATGGCAGCGTGCCGCCGAAGGGCAAAGACAGCATTCGCGTTATCTCGTTTGCTCCGGAATTTGAAGACCAACGCTGGCTTGGCAGCAGCAACGGCTTGCCGAACCAGACGTTTGAGGTGCCGAAAGGGCAAATTTACAAGCGCAGCACAATGATGCTGCAAGTAGGAGTTTACAGCGTCGAGCGCGAAACGATGGTATGGGAGGATTGGCAGTCCGTCGAGGATTTCGACAATTCTTTATCGACCGATCTGCACTACGTGTACGATATGGGCGCGGGGCTGATACGATTCGGCAATAACGAAGAAGGGGCCATTCCCGAAAAATCCGCACTGCCGAACATTCGCTTTATCGTGCTGCAGTCGGGCGGTGGCGTGCAGGGCAATATCAAGGACAATATGATCAGCGGCTTTGCTGACGACGCGCTGATCACTGCACCCGCGGTTACGCTGACCAATCCGTTTCCGGCACACGGCGGTCTGGAGGCGGAAAGCGTGGAGCAGGCCAAGCTGCGCGTCCAGCATGAGCTGAATACGCCGTCCCGCGCGGTCACGGCCGAGGATTACGAAGAGATTGCCTGTGGCACGCCGGGGCTGCGCGTAGCGCGGGTAAAGGCGATCCCGCTGTACAAGCCGGGAATGAAGGATTATCCACGGGTGAAGGCGCCGGCCCAAATGACCGTAGCCGTCGTGCCGTACGGCGAGACGGACAAGCCGATGGCCGGCAGGGGCTTTTTGGAAACCATCCGCAAGCATCTGGATTTGCATCGGCTGCTGTCCACGGAGCTGCACGTCATTCCCGCTGATTATGTGTGCATTACCGTTCATGCTGTCGTCGTGGTCGAGCCGCGCTACAAGGATGAAGAGAGCATGATTCTGACCGAGCTGCGCAGATTGCTGCAGCCGATGGGGCACGCGGACGGAACGGAGGGCTGGCCGTTCGGGCGTACCGTGTATAAAGGCGATATTTACGGCGTGATCAGCCGCTTGAAGGGCGTTGTGTATGTACAGGATTTGTGGATCGATGCCGACGGCGAGAATTACGCCAAGGACAGCGCCGGCGATATTCATATTCCGCCATACGCGCTCGTGTATTCCGGCGAGCATTCGATCGAGCTGATCAGTCAGGCCGATGTCTAGCAGCAGGCGCAGCAAGAAGCAAACGAAGCAGGGGGGTGAATGACGGTGGAGGATGCACGGCAATTTTTTTCATTAAACAAGCGCAAGGATTGGCAAAAGGGGCAGGCCTACAACGTACAGATCACGGATACGGGCGTAGCTGTCCAGCAAACGGAGAAGTACGGCGTCTACCGCCTAATTCGCCCTGAGGACCTGCCCGGCGTGCCGGCGGTGACCGATTTGGCCGTTGCGCACGGCGAGAAGATTTATTTGCTCGACGAAGAAGCGAATATCTGGATGTACGATTACGAGAACCGTCATCGCGAGCCGCTGTTCGTTGCCGGGCACGATCTGTTTACAGGTCAGGCGACGATGGCGGCGCAAAACGGGCTGCTGTTCATCGCCGAAACGCAAGGAACGATCAGACTGGCCGCTTATTCGACGTCAAACGGCCAAATGATGTGGGAGGCGGGCGAATGGAACGATCTGGAGCTGTACCCGCTGGCCATCGATACGTCGGGTGCCGGGCAGTGGGAGCTGCATGCTGCGGTGCCGCTGGACATTACGGTTGGTTTGAGTGGAAAGCCGCATGTGCCCAAGGGCGGGCGCATCGCCGTTCTTCATTGGATCGCAGGGCAGGTGGCGCACGTCTATGAAGACGATTCGCTGACATTGGATGAAGATACGCCGGTTTCCGAGCTGGAGGAGCGCTTCTTCATCGCCGTTGCTTCCCAAGGAACGCTCGGCATCTTCGACCGCCAGCGCAAACGCGTGACCGTTTTCCGCAAGGAGGGCGGCGAAGCGACGCAATTCGAGGTCGAGCTGCCGGGCAGCTTTGCCGGCATTTCCATTGATACGAATCATAATTTCTATATCGGCAACAGCGGGATGGTCCAGCATGACAGCACGGGAGAACGCTTTATTCTCAAATATCGCGCCGACGGCGAGCTGCTGGAGCGCATTCATGGCTTCCGCGGGCGCAGCGACAAGCTGGTGCACGATACGCGCGATCGCTTGTACGTGCTGGACCGGCATAGCGGGCAGATCAGCCTGCTGGATTTGCAGGTACGCACCATGCTTCAGGACAACAGTGGACTGCCCGAGGGCATCTATTTCTCGGCGGAGCTGGATTCGACCGAATCGGAAATGGTCTGGCACAAAATCAGGCTGGAAGCCGACATTCCCGACGAAACGCAAATTCGCATCAGCTACTTCGCTTCGGACTGGGCCGAGGGCTACGTCGGAGAGGACTATGTCAACTATACGAAGTATTTGACCAGTCCGGACATTCCGCTGGCGAACAAAATATTGGCGACGCAGGAGCTGTTCGACAGGCACCCGACCATTGTCAATCCGCGCGATGCGCTGCTTGACGCCAAGGGACGCTACCTCTGGTTCCGACTGGAGCTGGTCGGCAGCGAGCTGCGCACGCCATTGCTTCGCAAGCTGCGCGTCTATTTTCCTCGAACGTCGCTGATCAGCTATCTGCCGCCGATCTATCAGCAGGACGACGAGCATAGCCCGTTCCTTGAACGGTTTCTGGCGTTATTCGGCACTTTTTTTGACGATATGGAGGAGCAGATCGAGCGGGTGAGCAAGTTTTTCGACGCCGATGCGGTTTCGGGACCGTATCTGAAATGGCTGGGCCGCTGGCTGGCCATATCCGACGCCGATTCCTGGGGCGGAGACAAGCTTCGCGAGCTGATCAAGCAGGCGCCGCTGCTGTACCGGCTGCGCGGCACGCGCGACGGTTTGCTTCGCATGCTCCAGCTGTACACCGGCGAAAAGCCGTTCCTGCTGGAATATTTCCAGTTCAAGCGGATGCAGGAGACGTCGGAGCTGCGCGAATTGTTCGCCCATTTGTATGGCGATAACCCGTACGTTTTTTGCGTGATGGTGTCGCCGGAGGCCGTTCGCACAGACAAGCAGCGGCTGATTATCGAGCAAATTATCGAGGATCAGAAGCCGGCTTATACCGAAGGCAAGCTGTTCGTGCTGCAGCCGCGTATTTACACGGACATGCACACCTATCTGGAGGTCAATACGTATCTCTCCGAGCCGACATACCTGAGGCTGGATCAACGTTCTTCACTGCCGTACAACACGCTGCTTACGGATGTCGACCGCGACAATCGCATGGATTTGCATACCCGTTTGGAGCTTGATTCCGAATTAGAATAAAATTTGGCCTGGGAAAGGTGAGGGGGATTTTCATGAAAAAGACACGCTATTATCCGTTTGAACGCAATCGGTACTTTTATGGCAAGCTGCTGACGGTCCGCGATTTTGAGTCTGAGCAGCAGTATTTCAACGACAAGCGGAGAATGATGAACCGGCTACTGCACGGTAGCGGCATCATTACCGGGCTGCAGGTCGTAGCGGTGGATACGAAAAACGTATCCGTCGAGATGGGCGCAGCGATCGATGCGCTCGGGCGGGAAATTGTCGTGCCTTCCCCGCTCACGTACAAGCTGAGCTCGATCAAGGGCTTCACCAACAACGAATATACGAAAAACGTCTATCTGTGCCTGGCCTATGAGGAAAAAGGCAAGGAGCCCGCGCATTCGCTGGCGAACGCTTCGGCCCGTTCCGATGAGGTGGGCGAATATAATCGCATCCTTGAGGGCTTCAAGCTGTTTATCCGCGAGCAGGCGCCGGATCCGTCCTCTCTGCCGTATGCCGATCTGATCGGCAATACGGTGGTGCTGTGCGATAACAGCCAGCTGCGCGTCCTGCTGACAACGCCGCGGTATGTCAATCCCGGCGAGCTGTTCGAAGCGACCGTGCGCTTTGAGAAGACGCTGCTGGCCGGTCAGGTCTCGTTCTCCTTTGAACTGGATACCGAACGGCTGGAGCCGGTCAACGGCGCGAAGGTGACGTTCTCCGAGGAGCAGGAGCCGCAGCTGTCGATGGGCTATGAGCGCAAAATTATGCTGCGCGCCGACAGCACGGTCTCCGAGACCGGCCTGATCGGCATTCGTTCGGGCACCGCGGTGCTCAAAATCGGCGATAAGCAAGTTGACGGCGTATCGACCGATCTGAGCGAGGTGGAAATCATCAAGGGCTCGGTCCCAGAGCGCCTGATGGACGATTTCCTCAAAAGCTCGCTGGACGACGCGCTGGATTCACCGGCCGAGCCTTGCATTTATTTGGCCAAAATCGGGCTCCAGCAGTCCGGTCCAACCTATGTCATTGAAACGGTCGAGCAGGTGCCGTTTAATGAATACGTGTATAACACGTCGGTCATGTACCGCTTGAGCCAGTTGACCGGCCAGCCGGCGGCAACGGGCGGCGGCGCGGCGAAAATCGTGCCTAAGGCCAAGCTGCGCACGCCAGGACCGGGCGGCAAGCCGGAGTTTAAGGTGAGCTATAACAGCGACAGCAGCGAGCTGTCGTTTGATGTGGCGATTCCGGCAAGCTCTTCGGCGGCGACGGATATCCGCACAGGCGTGGTCGACATTCCCGTCACGCATTTCAACAAGCTGGGCGTCTCGCCATTTGGCAAAGCGCACAAAAGCTTCTTCTCCGACGAGATTACGCATAATCTCGGCGCAGGCAATGTGCTGATCGTCACCAGCATCGAGGAGACGAGCAGCGATACGTTCTCCGAGATGCTGTCGAGCGGAGAACGGGTGTATTTTGGCTCGCCGGACGTCTTCAAGGGGAGCGAGTTTGAGCCGGACGTGCCCGATATCAAGGTAGGCGCCATCGCCTACCCGCAGAAGGGGACGTTCCGCGTTGGCGCCAACGTGCAGCATGTTGGCGAAGGCTTTACGCTGCGCGTGCGCTGGTGGGCCTACAAGGAAGGCGCAACGATCCCGCGCAGCGGCAGCGGTGGCGGCGCGTCGGTTGACGCGGCGATTTCGGGCATGCTGGAGGCCGCACCGGCCGACAGCGGCGAGCAGCATTAGGAGCGCGATGAGAAGGAAGCTGCCTGCGATCGGTACGGGCTTTAACTAACTCTCTGGCAACTTTTTCACATGCACACAGAAGGCGGACAACAGGTCAAGCCAAAGGGTGTTCTTGGGCCATAATCGTGGCTGCAGGAACACCCTTTTTATTTGCGGGCAGGGGAATGTCCGTCTTGGCCGCACGTGTATTGGCGGAGCTATCAAAAAACAGGGAAAGCTCTGACCGCCGCGGAACGGGCAGGCTGTTGTCGCAGAGCGGCCCGTCGAAGCCCTGAGTTGAAAATGCGCAGCGCGGAGAGTAACATGAAGAGTAAATACGAGCAAGCCAGAGGAGGAAAAGCATATGCTGCAACTGTTTCCTGCCGCTTCGCGCAGCGAGATCGATTTGGGCTGGCTGACGAGCCGGCGTTCGTTTTCGTTTGGCGATTATTTTGATCCCGCCAATACGGCGTTTGGCGTCATGCGCGTCTGCAACGACGACGACATTGCGCCGGGCCGCGGCTTCGGGCCGCACCCGCACAGCGACATGGAGATTGTCACGGTGGTGCTGAGCGGCAGCATCAAGCACGAGGACAGTCTTGGTCATACGGCGGTGACCGGCTATGGCGGTGTGCAGCGGATGACCGCCGGCACGGGCGTCGTCCACGCCGAATACAACGCGTCGGAGACCGAGCCGCTGAGCTTGCTCCAGCTTTGGTTTATGCCGGAGAAGCGGGGGCTTGAACCCTCGTTCGAGACATCCGCTTACGACACGGGGGCGCTGCGCAACGCGCTGCTGCCGGTGGCTTCGGGTACGCCGGGCGAGCAGGTCGCCAAGCTGCATCAGGACATGACGATATATTTGAGCCGTCTGGAGCGGGGGCACGAGCTGACGTTCCGTCAGGCTGATGGCCGGCGGGTCTTCCTGTTCGTCATTGACGGCGAGTTGGACGTCAATGACGCCAAGCTGCAGGCCCGCGACTCGGCGCGGATCGAAGCGGAGCCGAGCCTGACGCTGGCGGCGGGAGCCGACGCTTTTTTCATGCTGATCGATTTGCCATAGGAGGCGCTGAACATGAACGAAACTTTGCTGATCAAACACGCCGTCGGCGGACGGACGTTTATCGATACGTCGGCTCGACCGCTGATTTATGCTGTGGAAGCGGAGGGGGATGGCTGGCGGCTCGCTGTGCAGACGCCGCTGACCGGGGACGTCGAGGAACTGCTGCGCTGGAAGGACGAGCTGAACGTGTTTCTGTTCCAGACGTTCGCCGACCGGCCGACGCTGAAAATCTGGTTTTACGTCAAGGATAACGGCGTTGCTTATGACGAAGCGGGAGGCGTATTGCATATTGCCGCGTCGTCGCGGATCGACTATGTGCCGGATGAGTTTGGCGGGCCGAAGTGAGGTCGTAGGCGGTAGATGGTGCTGTGCTGGAGATGAGCAAGGTCGATAGCATGCTTTCATGGCAGAGCAGGAGGATTTTGATCACGATAGAAGCGCTTCACGTTCCACGGATCGTTGTGGGAAGGGGGGCGTTTTTTTCTAATGGAGCAGTACAAAAAAAGAGCGTGAAGCAGCGGCTTACGCTCCCTGTTCGATGTCGTGATGTCACGTCTTCAAGACGTCAACAACGCCAAAATAATCACGTCCATAAAAACTCGGCTGACCTCGTGCAGCAAATATTGCTTGAGCATGCCTTCCTGGCGGAAGCCGCATTTCTCCAGCAGGTGCAGCGAGGCTTTGTTCTCGGGCAGCACCTCGGCCTGCACGCGGTGAACGTGCAGCTTCTCGCGGCCGAAGGCCAGCACCGCGCGCAGCGCTTCGGACATGAGGCCCTTGCTCCAATAGCTGCGGGCCAGCTCGAAGCCGACGGTCACGGGGAACAGCGGTTCGTCGGCAAATGTGCCGCGTACCGGCATGTACATGATCGAGCCGATCAGGCGATCTTCTTCGTTCAGCGTTATGCCCCACGGGCATAGCCGCATTTCGGTAAACTGCCGGTTCCAGGCGGCAATCAGCTCTTGGGCTTGTTCCCGCGAGACAGGACCGTTCCAATCGAGAAACCGGGTCAATTGCTCGTCCGAATAAAATTCAAATAACGCTTCCGCATCGGCAGGCCGCATTTGACGCAGCGTGAGCCGCTCTGTATGCAGCACGGGAAATTGGGTAAATACCTCATGGACATTCATCGCATCCGCACCCCCGGAACCATGCATAGTCGCATGTAGCTTGATTACCTTCATCATACGCCAAGAATATGAAAATAAAATGAAGAAACGCAAAAAATTATTCGGCGCAATCGGCAAACCGCCAAGCGCGCAGCAGCGAAAGCGGCCGAGAGCGGCACAAGAGCGGAACAGTCGCGGCAATGGAGGAACGCGTAAATAAATTGCTTGATTTATCCTGAAACTAACAATTATGGAGACGTTGCAAATGTTCATTTTTTGACGGCTTGCATATAATTAGGTCTGCCGAATAATGGCGAAAAAAGTTGAATAAAAAGTGAATTTGGAGCGTGTCAAGTGAGTCACACATCGTACACAGAAAGTCAGGCTTTAAGAGAATCCAATGCGAGAAGCTATCCGCGCAAGTTTCCGATGGCAATCGCGAAGGCGAAAGGGGTTGTACTCACGGACACGGAAGGGCGTACGTATCTGGATTGCTTGGCCGGAGCGGGGACGCTGGCGCTAGGACATAATCATCCCGCTGTGGTGGAGGCGATTCGCGAGACGTTGGACAGCGAGCTGCCGCTGCATACGCTGGATTTGACCACGCCGGTTAAGGAGCAGTTTGTAGATGAGCTGTTCGCGCTGCTGCCGGAGGAGCTGCGGAAGCATGCCAAAATTCAATTTTGCGGGCCGTCAGGCGCCGATGCCGTCGAAGCTGCAGTCAAATTGGTCAAAACGGCCACCGGCCGCCGGACGATGCTCAGCTTCCACGGCGGGTATCACGGCATGACGCACGGGGCGTTGAGCTTGACAGGCAATTTGGGACCTAAGGAAGCGATTGCCGGGATGATGGCGGATGTGCATTTTTTACCGTATCCGTATGCGTATCGCTGTCCGTTTGGTATCGGCGCAGAGGGGCATCGTACGGGGAGCACCTATATTGAACGGCTGCTCGATGACCCGGAGAGCGGCATTGTGAAGCCGGCCGGTCTTATTCTGGAAGCGGTGCAAGGCGAAGGCGGCGCGATTCCGGCGCCTGCGGAATGGCTGCGGGAAATTCGCCGCATCACGCAAGAACGGGATATTCCGCTTATTCTCGATGAGATTCAGTGCGGTATTGGCCGGACCGGCAAGCTGTTTGCGTTCGAGCATGCGGGTATTGTGCCGGACGTGCTGATTATTTCCAAGGCGATTGGCGGCAGCTTACCGCTGTCGGTCGTTGTGTATCACGAGCGGCTCGATTGCTGGAAGCCGGGTGCGCATGCCGGTACGTTCCGCGGCAATCAACTTGCGATGGCGGCCGGTACGGCGACGCTGCGCGTCATTCGGGAGCAGGGGCTGATGGAGCACGCCGTTGCAATGGGCGAGCGGCTGAGCGCCGAACTGCGGCAGACGCAGCAGGCAAGTCGCTGCATCGGCGAGGTGCGCGGACTTGGTTTGATGATCGGCGTCGAGATGGTCGATACATCGCGGCCTGCTGATCAGCTCGGCGCCTACCCGGCCTTTCCGGAAATGGCCAAGCGCGTGCAAAAGGAATGCTTCGAGCGCGGCCTGATTCTGGAGCTTGGCGGGCGTCATGGCAGCGTGGTGCGCTTTTTGCCGCCGCTGATCATTACAGCCGAGCAGATTGATCGGGTGAGCGCGATTTTCCGCGAAGCGGTTGAGGCGGCGGAACAGGCGCTAGGGCTGCTGGCCGGTGCGGCTGAAGGAGGCGGACAAGCATGAGCGGCCTTGACATGACGGGCCTTAGCTTCGCAGACGCCGAAGCGGCCGGGGCCGAACGTCGCGCTGCCAGCGGCGATACGGCTATGGCAGACGCAACGCGCCGGGAGAACGCGGCGTCCGGCGCTTCCGGCAGCGTGCCTGCAGCGCTGGAGGCATTGTTCATGACCGGCGGGGCAGCCAGCTGGAACGCTTACCAAGCGGCCGTAGGGGAAGCCGATGAGCAGCTGGAGCGGCATTTTGCCGGTCTCAAGCGGCCGTACAGCGGGCTGGAGCCGCAGGAGCTTGGGCAGCTGATGGATCATGCAGCAGAAATTACGGCCGAGGGGCGTCCGCTGGCCGAGGTGCTGGATGCTGCAGGCCGGCATGTGCTGGCCCATTCGATTGCGGTGTCGCATCCGCTGTGCATCGCGCATTTGCATTGCCCGCCACTTATTCCAGCGCTGGCCGCCGAGGCGATGATCGGCATGACGAATCAATCGATGGATTCGTGGGATCAGAGCTCGACGGCGACACTGGTGGAGGAGCGTCTCGTGAACTGGCTGTGCCGCGAGGTGTTTGGCAGCGGAGGCGGTGAGGCCGACGGCGTGTTTACAAGCGGCGGCACGCAGTCCAATCTGATGGGCCTGCTGCTGGCCCGCGACGATTACGCACAGCGCAAGCTCGGCTGGAACATCCAGCAGCTCGGCTTGCCGGAGGAAGCGCGGCGGATGCGGATCGTCTGCTCGCAGGCGGCGCATTTCACCGTGCAGCAATCGGCGGCGCTGCTGGGACTCGGCCATGCCGCTGTCGTGCCGGTCGCAACCGACGAATCGCAGCGCCTGTCGCTTGCGGCGCTGGAGGAGACACTGGACCGGCTGGAGCGGGAGGGACTGCTGCCATTTGCTATCGTGGCCACGGCGGGCACGACGGATTTTGGCAGCATAGACCCGCTGGCCGAGCTGGCGGAGCGAACGCGCCGCCGCGGCTTGTGGCTGCACGTCGACGCCGCTTACGGCGGCGCGCTGCTGCTCAGCGACCGTCATCGCGGCATGCTTCGGGGACTGGAGCTGGCCGATTCGGTCACGGTCGATTTTCACAAGCTGTTTTACCAGCCGATCAGCTGCGGAGCTTTTCTGGTCAAGGACCGGGCCAAGTTCGAGCTGCTCAAGCTGCATGCCGATTATTTGAACCCGGAGGGCGATGAAGACGACGGCGTGCCGAATCTGGTGACCAAGTCGCTGCAGACGACCCGGCGGTTCGATGCGCTGAAGCTGCTGATTTCGCTTCAAGCGCTGGGTACGAGGCGTTTTGGCGAGATTGTTGACTACACGCTTGATTTGGCCGCTGCTGCCGCTACAACGCTGCGTTTGCATCCGCGGCTGGAGCTGCTCAACGAGCCGGCGCTCAACGCCGTAGTGTTCCGCTATCGGGCGGACCGCTCATCCGTCGGCGAGGCGGCCGTGCAGGAGCTGGACAATCGGCTGAATGCGGCGATCCGATCCGAGCTGCTGCGCAGCGGAGAAGCTGTCATCGCCCGCACGCGCGTAGCTGGTCAGGTCTGCATGAAGCTGACCCTGCTGAATCCGCTGACGACGATGACGCATCTGGAGGCCCTGTTCAACCGCATCGACGAAATTGGAGCCGATCTGGAGCAGCGCGAGCTGGCTGCGGCGGAGGGCGGACGTTCGTATGGCGGATAAGCGGCTGCTTGCCGTCAGCCGATCCGCGGCTGCGGCGTGGGGCCGACGGGCGGCGTTGATGATAGGCGGAGCTTTCATTATCGCCGCGGGCTCGGTGCTGATGATCAAGGTGTCGCATTGGGGACTGCATCCTTATGATGTATTGGAATACGCGCTGACAGACCGATTTGGCTTATCGTTCGGCATCTGGCACTGGATCGTTGGCTTGACGATGGTGCTGCTATCGCTGGTGCTGACTGGAAGGCTGCCGCGATTCGGCGTATTTCTGGAGTTTTTTCTCGTTGGGGGATTTATCGATGTGCTGCTGGAGCGGGGCATCGTCCCCGACGTACAGCAAACTGCTGCCGAACTGATGTATCTACTGGCGGGCATAGCGCTCGTCAGTCTGGGTACGGCGCTGTATATGAGCGCGGATATGGGGGCTGGGCCAACTGATTGGTTCAGTCTGGTCATCAGTGAAAAATGGGGGCTGTCCTTCGGCCTACTGTCCATTGCGACGGAAGCGCTGGCCGTAGTTGGCGGCTTGTTGCTCCACGGCCCCGTACAGCTCGGCACGCTGCTGTTTTGCTTGGTCTACGGGCCGATTACCGGCTTTTTGCTAAAAAAGCTCGCTTGGCTGCGCGTGTCCGGGGAATAAGACGCACAGAACTTAAAAATGCGGTGCAGGGCGAAGCCAGAGACGGGATCGTCGGTCTGGTACCCGCTCAGGACTGACGCGACATCTGCAAACGAGGGCGCAGCTCCGGCAGATACAAGCAGATGAACCTAAGCTGCAAGGTACAGCTTTAAGCAGGCTGGGTGGAGCAGACATTGCCGAAAAAGCCCGGCAGTCCGCGGCATCCGTGGTTCCGCGGCCCGGTTCGCGACAGCCGCCGTACGGCCAGCACCACGCTTCGGGAGTAGCCGCTGCGGCTATAGCCATGCTGAGAAATGCCGCAACACGGCCCCTTTCCCTCAATAATCAAACGGGGCTGTCCCAAAAGTCAATTTATGATTTTTGGAGCCCCACTTAGCGTGGCAAAATGCCCATAAAAAATGACCCCTCTCTCCACTTGACTGTGGATTTTGGGGTCATTTTTGGGTTGTCCTTATAGTGCGTCTTACGATTTCGGATCGAGGCCGTCATTCGGTTTGGTCGAGTTGACCTGGAGCAGATGAGCGGCCGGGATGTTATAAAAATGCGTGAAGCGATAAATGTTCGTGTCGCGGTAATAGCTGTTGGCGTAAGCGTTGGCTTCGGCGGCCGGCTGATTCAGCTCCAGCACACGGTAGCCCTCGTCGTTCGGTTGACTTGGCTCCTTGACCGTCTCGATCAGCGGCTGGAGCACCGACAGCGGCTTGCTGCCCCAAATGCTCAGCGACGTGACGATCGCTTCCTTCGGATTGGCCGCCGAAGGCTCCACCAGCAGCGACAGCTGATAGTCCGGGTAGCTCAGCAGCAGCTTCACCCCGGCATCGGCTGTCGCCGCCGGAGCCGCCGCAGCGCCGGCGGCCGAAGCAACAACGCCCGCACCTGCGGTCGCGTTGTTGCTCGCGTCCACGGCCGCTGCCGCGTCGGCCGTAGCAGCCGTGGCGACGGCACCTTCGTCGCCGGCCAGCAGGACGGTGGGGTCGACCACCGTCACCTCGCCCGGCTTGCCGAGCAGGTCTTCGACCTTCTTGCTCGGCAAGCCGAGGAAGCCCTCCAGCGCCACATGGCCGCTGGAGAAAAACGATTTGAGCACCAGCGTGCCCTCGGTGTCAAATAACGTGCCCAAGCCGTCGTAAGCTCCGGCCTTGAACGAGCCTTGATACAGCAGCTTGCCGCTGGCATCATAGGCTTCGCCGGCTCCGTTGAACAGCCCGTTCTGGTAGGTGCCCTTGTACTGCGGAATCGCGGCGTCGGTGAACGACTCGCCTGCCCCGTTGTACGCGCCGACCAGAAACTGCCCCTTGTATTTGACGAAGCCGTTCGGGTAATACTCCGTGCCATCGCCGGAGTACTGGCCGTTTTTGAACCCGCCCTCGTAAATCAGTTGGCCGTTCTCATCAAACAGCTTGCCGGCTCCATTGTATTGCCCGGCCGCGAATTCGCCGTCGTAGACCACCTTGCCGCCACTGGCGAACACCTTGCCCGCCCCGTTGTACAAGCCGGCGTTAAAGCCGCCCTCGTAGACGATTTCGCCCTTGTCGTCGAACAGCTTGCCGGCGCCGCCGTATTGGCCGTTCTGGAACTCGCCGATATATTTGACCTTTTGGCTGGAGTCGTACAGCGTAGCCGCGCCGTTATACGTATTGCCGGCAAAAGCGCCCTTGTACACGAGCTTGCCGCTGTCGTCGTACAGCGTGCCTTCGCCGTTTTTTTCACTTTTATCGAAAGCGCCCTCATAAATCACGACGTTGCTGTCGTTGTACAGCTTGCCGTTGCCGGCATATTGGCCGTCTTTGATTTCGCCGACGTACAGCACCTTCTTTTTGTCGTTCTCGGCGACGACCTTGGCCGTTCCGGAGTATTTGGCCAGCTTGGCCGAGTTCTCCTGCAGCACGGTCATCCGGCCGAACCATTTGTCGACAAACGCCGGAGGCTTGATGAACAGAAAGTAAATGAGCGCGATCAGCAGCAGCGCCACGATCAGAATCGCCCGTTTGGAAATATAATAATTGCCGACGAGGACATAGTCCTTCAGCGAGGTATCTTTCGCCTTGAGCATCGTTTTGAGCAGCTGCTGGAATTTGGCGATAAGCAGTTTGGGCAGCTTGGGTATGCTCGCGATCGCCTTTTTCAGTGGTTCGAACAGGGGAGCGATGACCGGCTTTAATATTTTTTCCATAGTTTTGACGGGTTCGATACTCAAGCCTGCTTCAATCCTCCTCTAAAAAGTTCGATGAAAAACCTGAGGGCCTCCGGCCGCGTCTTCAACGGACCTCCAAGCGTCTGTTCTCCACTGTATATACATCGGTTATCCGCTACGGAACCTGAATAGTCATTTGGCCCGGCTGTTGAATCGAAATCACGCCGCCCCAGTTGCACATGCACTTGGACGAGTTGTTGAGCGCAGGCATGTTGGCGACAAGCACGGTCGGCGAGCCTGGAACCCACGGCGCAGCCGTAACCGGAATGCAGGGCATCGGGGTCAAAACGCCAAGCGCAGCGGCCGTCGCAGCGGCAACCATCGGGTTGGACGGCGAATTGCACATCCCGAACGGCAATATGTTGACCATCGGCTTGTTATCCATGATGTTGGCAATCGGCATCGCCGTCATCACCATGTTGGCCGGAAGCACCATCAGTGAGCTGGGCGCGGCACCGAACGTGCATTGCATCATCGCGCCTCCGCATACAACGTTTCCCATGTCGCATCATCCCGTCTAATAGAGGATTTACAGCTAGTTTCATAGTACTAGAAAAAGCACAAACCGGCAATAAGCACCTAATTTCGAGTGATTTCGCTAAAACTCCCAAAAAGGTGGGTGCGGGTTCACCACATATATTGTACTATAAAAATATAACCGCATGCGGAGGGATTTATTTGAAAACAACGGGTCGCATTCGACTGGCGCTGGCGCTGCTGCTGGCTGCAGGCAGCACGTTTCCGGCAGTGACGGCAGTTCATGCCGCGACAGTCAAGGCGCTTTCGATGCAGGAGGCTATCGATCGCGGCGTCAAGACGAGCTCGGACATTCGCGATGCCAAAAGCGATATACAAAAGAAACGGCTGGAGCTCCAGCAGGCGCAGCAGGCTGTCAAGGCCGAAGAGGACAAGGCGCGCGGACTGTTCGCCAAGCCCCGTAATTTAAGCCAGAGCCTGCAGACGAAGCTGAAGGTGCCGCAGGCAAGCAAGGATTACTATTTGGCGCAGGAGAAGCTGCGGGCGACGACGCTGCAGGTGCAGAAGGACGTAGAGAAAGCGTACCTGCAAGCCGTGCAGGATATGCTCGCCGAGCAAGCGTCGCGGCTCAAGGTGGAAGCAGCCCAACGGGCGCTGGACGAGACGATCAAGAAGCGCAAGCTGTCGCTGGCGAAGGAAGCCGATCAGGAAGCCGCGGAGGATGCGCTCAAGCAGGCGACGTCGGATTACAAGCAGGCGCAGCTGGCGGCCAAAGCCAGTCGGCTCGCGCTTGGCGGCAAAACCGGCCTGACGATGGAGAACCAGGTGGAGCTGCGTTTTGAGCCGGACTACGCCGATTTGGGCCAAAGCCGGCTGCCCGCTTATATCGCCGGGGCGCAGCGGACGAATGTCGGGCTTTTGAGCGATCAGGAAGACCGCAGACTGGCCGACGAGAAGCTGAATGTCACGCGTTCGTTGTATACGTCCAAGTTCGGGCAAGGCCGGATGATGGTGATGGACAATTTGTACAAAATGCAGGATATCGACATGGATTTGTTCATGGCCAGCTACGATACGACGCTCGATCAGGTCAAAAAGGACTGGGAAGGCTACTTCATGCTGTTCGGATTTATCCCGATTCCGAAATCACTCTTGCAGGGGGAATTTGACGGACTGCGTTATTTGGACGACCTGCGCAACGGCTTGCCTGTCGCCACGATGGAGCAGAACAAGGCGGTGCTCAAGGAAAAAGAGAGCCGGACGGCCGTGATCGACGCCGTGCGCCAGTCGTATCTCGCGGCGAAGGGTGCCGAGGAGGCTTACGCCCAGGCGCTGCGCGCCAAAGAGAAGGCCCAGACAGCCGCCGACAAGGGGGCGAAGCAGGCCAAGCTCGGCTTGCTCAAAAGCGATGAGCTGCAGCAGCTCAAGGACGACGTGACCGCAGCCGATAAGCAGATTTTTGCGGCGCAAATCGCGTACAAGCTGGCAATCAGCAAGCTGGACCTCGATACGGGGGGCCAAGTGGCGCGGACGCTGCGGCCGGGGATTCTGCCTTACAAGAACATCGACGACGGGCTGTCGCCGGTGACTGCGGCCAAGGAGAAGCCGCCGCTCGGCAAGTGGACGCTGAAGCCGGCGGTCGGGCCGCTGCTCAGCGATTTTACGGCTACTGTTAACAAATCGCTCAAAGCGACCGATTATGCTTTATATACGAAGGATGGCAAACGTCTCGGCAAAAAGACAAAAATCGGCAAGCCGCTGCGTTATTTGACGGTTGCGTTCAGCGATCCGTCGAGCCTGAAGCTCGTCATTTATAAGAAAAAAGTGGCGGTAGCCGAAGCGCCCCTTGAGGGCAAAGGCAGCTCGGGTACGCTGACGGCTCCCGAGCCGGACGCTCCCGCGCCAATAACCCCACCGGAACCGGCCGGGGGCGAGGATGCGGGGGCCGGAGGGACTTTTATCCTCGGCAGCTACAAGGTACAGATGGATGCTTTGACGCCTGCGGCTTACAATGCCGCGGTGGTCACGATGACGGAAAGCGGACAGGGCATGTTTTTCAAATCGGATGCGCCGGGCGCTCAGTGGGTCGGCATGGACAACGCCAATGACGTGTCGGCGCTGACCGATCCGAATAGCAGCGCAGCTGTCAAGCCGGAAGCGGTGGCGGCTTTGAAGCTTACGGTGAATATCGCCAAGCCCGGCGAGATCGCTTCGCTGGAGACGTCGGCGGCGCTGCAAGGCAAGATCGACACGCTCGTTAAAGACAAGCAGCAGATGGAAAAAGACAAGGAGCAGGCGGTTTCCGATAACAAGGTGTCGCAAATCGCCGATCTGGCTGTACAGATCAAGGATGCGGAAGCGCAAATCGGCATGCTGCAGGCGCTGCTGAAGGGTGATCAGAAAGCGGCGCTGGCGCAGATGCAGCTGGTCAACAACGCCGATTCGCTGATTCAGTCGATTGCCGAGGACAGCGAGAAGGCTGAAGCCGGCGGAGACGGTGGCGATGGTGGCGGAGACGGAACCGGAACGGGCGATGGAACGGGTACTGGCACAGGTACGGGTACTGGTGACGGCACGGGAACAGGAACCGGCACGGGTACTGGTGACGGCACGGGTACTGGTGACGGCACGGGAACGGGGACCGGCACGGGAACGGGAACCGGCACGGGGACAGGAACCGGCACGGGAACGGGAACCGGCACGGGAACGGAAACCGGCACGGGAACGGGAACCGGCACGGGGACAGGAACCGGCACGGGGACAGGAACCGGCACGGGGACAGGGACCGGCACGGGGACAGGGACCGGCACGGGGACAGGGACCGACACGGGAACGGGAACCGGCACGGGAACGGGGACCGGCACGGGAACGGGGACCGGCACGGGAACGGGGACCGGCACGGGAACGGGGACCGGCACGGGAACGGGGACCGGCACGGGAACGGGGACCGGCACGGGAACGGGGACCGGCACGGGAACGGGGACCGGCACGGGAACGGGGACCGGCACGGGAACGGGGACCGGCACGGGAACGGGAACCGGCACGGGAACAGGAACCGGCACGGGAACGGGGACCGGCACGGGAACGGGAACCGGCACGGGAACAGGAACCGGCACGGGGACAGGAACCGGCACGGGAACAGGAACCGGCACGGGAACCGGAACCGGCACGGGAACCGGAACCGGCACGGGAACGGGAACCGGCACGGGGACAGGAACCGGAACGGGGGCAGGAACCGGCACGGGAACCGGAACCGGCACGGGCGATGGAACGGGCACGGGAACGGGCGATGGAACGGGTACTGGTACTGGTACTGGCACTGGTACTGGTACTGGTGACGGTACAGGAACCAGTGCGACAGCGAGTGAAGAGGAGCTTACGGCGCAAGCCGAGCTGCAGCAGGCTGCGCTGGAGCAAGCCATTGCAGCCGGCAATGCCAAGGCCGCAGTCGCAGCAACCGCTGCTTTGCTGGCTACACAAGCGCAGCTGGCCGATGTGACGACTGGCGCGACGTCTTCGCTGGAGGCGCTGAGCGACGCGCAAGCGAAGCTGGCTGCTGCACTGGAAGCCGCGAAGGCTCAGCAGGATAGCGACTCGGCTGAATCGCTGGCCCGGTCGCAGCAGGCAGCGGCAGATGCCGTCGTCACTGTCGGCAAGAATCTGCTCTTTGCTCAGCTGGAAGCCGTACAAGAGCTGCAAGCCGAGCTGCAGGAGCAAGCGGAAGCGGTTGGAGCAGGCGACGGAAGCGGAGCAGGCAATGGCGCAGGAGCAGGCGACCCTGCCGCCGCGGCAGTGGTACAAGCCGAGGTAGACAAGCTGTTGGAGCAGCAGATTGCGAAGCTTTTGGAAGAAATCAAGCAAAAAGAGAATGCCAAATATACCGCAGAGGAGCTGGCAGCGCTCGCTGAAGCGTCCGCCGAGCTGGCCGGCGCGAAAACCGATGCCGGAGAGACGATTACGCCGGTACCGGCCCAGAATGTCATTTCGCCAAACCTGTTAATCAAGCTTGATGTGCCTCCGGTTATGATTGACGGCAATGCCTATTTGCCAATCCGGCCGATTTCCGAATCGTTTGGCGCAGCGGTAGATTGGGACGAGGATAGCTACACGGTCACCGTCAGCACGGACTACGCAACGGTGCAATGCAGTATTGACAGCCCGATCGGGTATGTCAACGGCGAGCCGGTGCAGATCGAAGTGCTGCCGCGGCTGATCAAGGAGCGGACGTTTGTGCCGCTGCGGTTTATAGCGGAGTCGCTTGGACTTCAGGTGGATTGGAATACGCCGGCGCAGACGATCCAGATTACTTCGGACGGCGAATAAAGTTGGATGAAATCGAGGCGAAACGAACGATGAAAAGGTCGATCGCGGCATTGCTGCTGACCGTGCTGCTCCTTGGAGCAGCCGGTGCTTACATCTACAATCACAAGACGCTTCTGCAGGAAAGTCCGCTCCAGCGCGAAGAGCTGTTTGGCAGCTTGTCCAAGGCTGTCGTTGGCGCGGACCACCATCTGTACGTGGTCGTCAATTCGCGCAAAACGATTTATAAGCTCAACGAGGAAGGCACGATCGTACAGTCGATTTCCAACGAGCGCGACCCGAGCGGTCTGGCATACCGCTTCAACGACATGGCTGTGGACGACGAAGGGTATCTGTATGCGATTCGCGCTTCGCTGGACGCATACGGGCTGACGGTCAAATCCGAAGAAATCGTGCGGTTCAAGCCGAACGGCGAGTTTGACGGCATGCTGTTTCAGCAAAATTATGTCAATGCGACGCCGAGATTTTACCGCTTCGGCAGCTTGCGCAACGTCGAGATTCACGACGATACGCTGTACTTCTACAACAATGAAGTCAGCCAGTTTACGATGTACAAGGTGCCCAAGGACGCCGACAAGGCCGAAGCCGTCTTTACGGTGCCGCTGCCGACCGGCAAGTATTTTACGACCGCAGACGGGATTACGCCTGAGCATATTTATTATTCCACTCGCAGCGGGGAAATCTACCGCGCCAAGACCGACGGCAGCTCGGAGATGGTCTATCCGCTCCCGGGTCTGGACCGCACGCGGCGCAACTTCCCGGAAAGCCTGCGAATGGATCAGCAAGGCCGCCTGGTGTTCGTCGATTTCAACAATCGGGCGATTACACGCTTCGATCCGCAAAATCCGTTCATGGTGGAAGCGCTCGTCACCGACAAAACCGCTCAGGCCAGCGGCATTGAGCTGAGCTTCGAAACGACCTCCAGCAGCGTAGCCCCCGACGGCAGCATCCTGATCGTCGAGGACGGACAAATCGTACGCCGTCAGCCCGATGGCAAGCTGAGCGAGCCGCTGCTGGCCGCCCGATATTCCAAAGAGTATATAACTACCAAATGGCTGGTATGGGCGGCTGTCGCCGCTTCCGCGCTGCTGCTGCTGTATGCGCTCAAGCTGATTTATTTCAATCTGATGCGCCGCCGGCTGTCGATGATGGCCAAGCAGGTTCTGATCTACGTGCCGATTATTTGTGCGGCGATGATTTTGCTTTCGACCGTTATCTATACGTCCTTTGCCAGAAAAATGGAGGATGAAACGGATAGCGAGCTGGTGCTGCTGGCCAAAAGCGGGCAGAACCTGATCGACGGCGACAAGCTGGAGAGCCTGACCTCGCCGCTCGACTATCGCGGTCCGGTGTTCCGTTCCTTCCGCCAAAAAATCAAGGCGGTGTTCGACAACAACACGCGCGATGACAATCAGGGCTTTTACAAAGCGGTATATAAATACGAGAATGGCCAAATTTACCGCATTATGGAAGACGACGACGAGATGCATATGTTCAACCCGTTCCCGGCAACGGACAAAAACCAGCTGGTCGTCAAGGAAGGTAAGGTCGAAACTGACAAATGGGAGGACGATTCCGGCGTCTGGCGGTATGCGATCGCTCCGATTTACAACAGCTCGGGTAAAATCGTTGGTATTTTTGAAACGAGTAAAAATATGGAGGGGCTGCTGCAGCATCGCCGTACAGTTCTGAAATCGATCGAGCATAACATCGCGTATATGTCGGCTGGTCTGCTGCTTGTGCTGATGCTGACGACGTTCCTGCAATTGCGGCCGATCCGCAAGCTGCGCAACAGCGTGGGCGAAATCGCCAAGGGCAACTGGGATACAAAGGTGGAAATCAATACCCGCGACGAAGTCAACGATCTGGGCGACAGCGTCAATGTGATGGCGGCGCACATCCGCGATTATATCACCAAGGTGGAGAATTTCAGCCAGTCGTATTATCGTTTCGTACCGCAGCAGTTCCTGCGCTTTCTGGAAAAGGAGAGCATTCTGGAGGTCGAGCTGGGCGATCAGGTGGAAGAGAATATGTCGGTGATGATGTTCAACATCCGCAATTTTTTCACCTTGTCCAAATCGCTTACGCCGGAAGAAAACTTCAATTTCGTCAACTCGTATTTATCGCGGTTCGGCCCTTTTGTAAGGGGGCGGCAGGGGATGGTCAACAAATATCTCGGCTCGGGCTTCATGGCCCTGTTTCCGGATAAGGCCGACGAGGCGTTGACCGCCTGTATCGAAATCCGCAAGGAGCTGGAGATTTACAATATGCATCGCGGCAATATGCGCTACGCTCCGGTCGAGCTCGGTCTGGCTCTGCATAAAGGACCGTTGCGGCTGGGCATTATCGGCGAAGGTCAGCGGCTCGAAGGCAACGTCATTTCCGACGGCGTCAACCTGACCAGTGTGCTGGAAAAGCTGACCGATCCGCTTGGCGCATCGATTCTCATTACCGACAGTGTGGTCGGCGCGCTTGGCGATGCCAGCCGTTTTCAATACCGCAGCCTGGGGCTTGTACAGTTGGATGGCTTTAAGGAGCCGCTGCAGTTGTATGATGTCTACCAGGGCGATCCCGACACGTTCCGCGTCCTGAAGGAAAAGACGAAGGCGCTGTTCGAGCAAGCCGTCACGTATTACCAGGTCGGCCGCTTCTACGACGCACGCGAGGCTTTCCTGATGGTCATCAAGCAGAATCGTCTGGATAAAGCGGCGCAGCTGTATTTCTACTTATGCGACGAGTTTTATCAGCACGGTACGACAGAAGGCTGGAACGGCACGTTATCGGTTTCTTAAAAGTTGGGGGGCGACGAAGTATGAATGCGATCAATAAGCTGGAAGCAAGCTGGGTGCCGCGCGTGCAGGAATTGAACAGCGAGCAGAACGCAACGCGGGTAAGCGAATTCTATTTGTCGGAAATGTCGTTTGACGATCAACGCCACACGCCGGGCGAGCTGGAGCACTTTCGCCGAGCGCCGCTGGCCAGTCTGAAGGAGCGCAATCATCGCCACTGGTATATAGAAAATGAGGAGGGCCGCATTATTGCGGTCACCTCCTGCAAGGAAAACGAGCATCGCACCGACGGCTATCTCTGGGATTATCTCGTGGTGCATCGCGATTACCGCAGACTGGGTCTGGCCAGTCTGCTGTTTCAGTCGCTGGAGGCGTTCGTACGCAAGATGGACGGACGTTATATTTTGACATATACGTGTGATTTGCCGGAGTACAAGCCGGTGCAAAAGCTGTTCGTGATGAACGGCTTTGTGCATATCGGTACATATCCCGATTATTACTATGAGGGTGAAGCGAGGCTCGCGTTCCACAAAAAGCTGTCCAGCGGGCTTCAGATTGTATAGATAGGACTGGGGTTCATGCGTGAAAAAGTAACGGGATGGCTGGGTCTGCGCAGCGAGGATTTACGGAAGCTATGGATCATGCTTCCCATTTTCTATTTTAGCGGAATTGCCGAGTCGCTGAACTATACGGCTTTCATGGCATTTTTTAACCAACGGTTTGGTGTGCAGTTCCTGCCTTACGTGTACATAGCGGAAGCAGCGATTATGCCGGCCGAGGGCTGGCTGCTGGCCAAGCTGACCGAAAAGCTGCCCAAGGCCAAAATGATGAGAACGCTTTATCTGATCATGATCGGCGCGTTGTTGTTTAACGGTATTGTGCTGCTGATTTTCCGGATTGGCGGCTTCGATTTTCGCTTTTATTATCCGATTTTGTTCCTTACGTCCAATTTTGTTGTGCGGCAGCTGACGCTGCTGCTGTGGAGCACGGCGTTTGATTTGTGCCCGACGCAGCAGGCCAAGCGCCTGATGCCGATTTTCGTCGCTTCGACGACGACCGGAGGCATTACCGCAGGCTTGATCGCCAGCCAGATTGGCCGGTTCTTCGGTACGGAGGCGGTATACGCGCTTGCGCCGCTCATGATGATTGCGGGATTTATCTTTTTCCGCAAGGCGCTCGCCCGCTATCTGGTGCCGCTAACGATTCGCGAGGATAAGCGGCTGGCGGCAGCGGCTCCCGAGCCGGAAGCGCGCTCGTCAGGCTATTATTTGCGGCAGATCGCGCGCAGCCCGTTCCTCTTATGCGCAGTGGCGCTGATGACGCTGATGCCGGCGATTTATTTTATGATGGAATATCAGTACTTTACGGCTGCTGAAATCCATTTTCCGGAGGAGCGGGAGCTGACCTCGTTTTACGGGATGATTACGGCGATCCAGTTTACGATTTGCCTGTTGTTCCAGGTGGTGTCGACGCGGCTGATGAACTGGCTGGGCGCAAGCAATATGCTGCTGGCCATTACGATTATTTTCCTCGGCGGCTTCGTGCTGACGGCTGCTTTTCTGGGTACGTCGCTGGGGCTGGGCATGGTGTCGGGCTCGTACGCGATATTCTACATTCTGTTGTATTATATTGCGGAGCCGTGCTATCAGCTGTTCTTTAAAATGATGCCGGTCAACGAGCGCGACGGCTATCGCTATTTTGCCCAAGGGTTGGCCGCTTCCGGCGGGATTCTGATCGGTTCGTTTTTCTCGATGCTGTATTCCTTTGGCTGGCTGGAGCTGTCGCCGCTGGCGTGGATGGGCGTCGGGCTGGCGGTGCTGCTGATTGCCGTTGCCTGGTTCGGCCGCCATCTGTACATTCAGGAGCTGGTTAAAAGCGTGCAGTCGCTGCATGCGGACCTGTCCGAAATCGCCGCGTCGTTTATCGGGGGGATGCGCAGCTCGAAGGCGCTGTCCGGTGTGCTGGACTATTTGCAGCATCCGAACGATTACGTGCGCGAGCTGGCGCTGGAGATGATCGGCAAGGCCAAGGATTCGGCGTTTCTGCCGCATCTGATCGGCATGATCGGGGAAGGCAACTCGCGGATTCGCATCGCGGTGCTGCGGGCGATGAATCTACAGGGCGCCACGATTCAGGATTTGGTGCAGGTGGCTTCGTTCCTGGAGGACGAAGACGCCGGGGTGCGGGCCGAATGCGTCAAGCTGATCTCCAAAGCGACGCATTTGAAAAGCCAGTCGCATTTCTTCATTCGCGTCAAGCTGCTCGATAACGCCCCGAGCGTTGTCGCCGAAGGCGTGAAGGCGCTATATGCGCTGGAAAGCGAGGAGAGCTATGCCGCATGCGATGAGGCGATTATCAAGATGCTGGACAACGGCGGCGAATGGGCCGTGTACGGCTGCCGCACGGTCGGCGAGCTGAAGCTGGCCAGCTACAGCGCTTGGGTTATGTCGCTGCTCGATGACCACAGACCGGCCGTCAAGGTGGCGGCTGTCGACTGTCTGGGTCAGCTGCAAGCGAGCGAAGCGCTGCCGATGCTGCTCGGTATGTATCCGATGGCCGATCAGGAGCTGCGGCGGGCGATTCTCGAAGCGCTGGTGGAGATGCGCGAGAAGGGACTGCCGGCGCTGACCGACAGCTTGCAGCATGCCAACCCGTTTATTTGGAACGCAGCGGTAACGGCGCTGTCTTCGCTGCTGGACGAGGCGCGGGTGCGCGCGGAGCTGGTCGAGCCGTGCGTGCAGCGGATGCTCGATTCGAGCTCGGAGCGCGATTTGCCCGCGGCGCTTGGCGCGCTGGGACTGAAGGGGCTGGCCGAGCTGGCGGAGCAGCGCTGCAGGGAGCTGCACGAGGCGCTGTGCGACGGCGCTTGGGCCGTGATGGCCAAGCTCGCCGACGAACGCGTTGTGCAGACGCTGCGCGAGGCGATTCAGGACGAAAGCGAAGAGGTTCGCGACAACGGTCTGGAGGTGCTGGCCGAAGGGCTGGGCGACCGGAGACTGGCCGCTGCGCTGCTGGAGCTGCTGCGGCAGGATACGGGCGGCGCGCGTCAACTGGCGGACGGGCCCGAGGCGGTGCTGCGCGAGGCGGCATCATGGTCGGACGATTGGCTGAAGCAAATTGCCACTTATGCGTCAAGCAGATTGGAGCGCGATGAGATGAAGGAAGAACGCAAGTTTTTGTCGATGCTGGACAAGGTGATTTTCTTGAAGCAGGTGTCGCTGTTCGCTGATCTTTCCGTGGATGAGCTTGGTTTGATTGCCGGCATCGCGCAGGAAGAGATACATGACGATATGACGTATTTGCTGCGTCGCGGCGAGCGGAACGGCACGATGTATTTGATTATCGAGGGTAATGTCGAGCTGAGCAACGAGACCGGAGGCGAAGAAGCCGGAACGATCGGCGTGCTGGGGCCGAAGATGGCGTTTGGCGAAACGACGGCTCTGGACCAGTCGCCGTCGGCGGTGACGGCGCAGGCGATTTTTGACGAGGTGCGGGTATTGGCGCTGCAAGGGGAGAGCTTGTCGCGGCTGGTGCGGCTGTATCCGGAGATCGGCATCGGTCTGCTGCACGCGTCAAGCGCCCGGGTCCGGCTGCTGGAGAACATGCTGTTGAAAATGGCGTAGACCTGCAGCCGGCTGCAGCGTGTGCTCCGGCGCAAGCGGAGTCTCCGGCCTGAGCCGGAAGGATATGGGTAAACCGACGAAGTCCGCCCCGCCGGGCGGCAGAAGGAGGAGGGGCGATTGACGGAAGCGGCGATTACCCTGGGCAACGATTTGGGCGAGCTGGACCGGCTGACGGCTTTTTTGAACAGCTGTGCGGAACAGTTCGGCATCGATGCGCGGACGTGCTTTCAACTGAATCTGGTCTGCGACGAGCTGGTAACCAACACGATTATGTATGGCTACAAAAATGAAGCGCCCGGCACGAAAGCAATTGACGTTGTACTGGGCGTGAGCGGCAGCGGGCTGACGCTGTTGCTGGTCGACGAAGGCATAGCCTTCAATCCGCTGGAGCGGGCCGAGGTGCGAACCGACCTGAGCGTCGAGGAGCGCGGGATCGGCGGCTTGGGCATTCATTTCGTACGTCAGGTGATGGATGAGCTGCATTATGAACGCAAGGACAATCAAAACAGATTGCGGCTGAGCAAAAAGCTGCAGGCCCCTTTGGAGGAGAATGAGCTATGAATATCAATGAACAAGCGCAAGGCGACGTAGTATTGCTGACGATTGGCGGACGATTGGACGGCAACTCTTCCAGCACGCTGGAGGCGCGGTTCCTGCAACTGGTGGAAGCGGGGAAAAGCAGGTTTGTATTCGATCTCGGCGAGCTGGAATACGTGAGCAGCGCCGGTTTGCGCAGCTTGCTGGTGGCCGCCAAGAAAACCAAGACGATTCAGGGGAAGCTGGCGCTGACTCGCATGACGGACAATGTGAAGGAAGTATTCGATATGTCCGGTTTCAGCGCGATTTTCTCCATTTACCCGACAGCGGACGAGGCGCTTGATGCGGTACGCTAACGGCGCTGAAGCACTGCGGCGTTGAGGCGTTGCAGGAAGAGGGGGAGCGGTGAGATGTACATCATAGCGGCAGGATTGATGGTGCTGGCGGTAGCGGCGCTGGCGGCGTGGGGCTGGAGCGAGCGGCGGCGGCAGGCGGCGGAGCGTGAGCTGACGCGGACGCTGCAGCTGTTCGAGGTCAGCCTGGAGGTAAACTCGACGATTTTAAAGCGCGATCTGCTGCAAAAAATTATGGAAACGTCGGAGCGCATCATGGACGCGGAAGCGTCTTCGGTCATTCTCGTCGATGCCGAGAAGGGCGATTTGTTTTTCGAGCTGGCGTTGGGCGGCAAGGGCGACGAGGTGCGGGAAATCCGGCTGAAGATGGGCGAAGGCATTGCCGGCTGGGTGGCGCAAACCGGAGAGCCGGTCAAGATCGACGATGCGGCCCGTGACGAGCGCTGGTCGTCCAAGGTGGCCAACCGCGTCGATTACGCCACGCGCACGATGCTGTGCGTGCCGCTGATGAGCAAGGGCGAGGTGATCGGCGTGCTGCAGGTGCTGAACAAGCGGGGCGGCAAAATTTTTAGCGACCGCGACTTGAAGCTGCTGCAATCGGTGGCTTCGCCGGCGGCAATGTCGCTGGAGAACGCTATGCTGTACGATGCGCTGGAGAAGTCGCTGCATGCGCTCAAGGACACGGTTGCGGCCAAAGAACGCATGGAGAGCGAGCTGCGCATCGCCAATCAGATCCAGATGGGCTTCCTGCCGCGCAGCGGCACGGCGTCTGCTCCGGCAGGCGTCGATGCGACGATTCGGCCGGCCCGCGAGGTTGGCGGCGATTTTTACGACTTTTTCCCGTTGGGGGATCATTGGTTGTTCTTTACGCTTGGCGATGTATCGGATAAGGGGATTCCGGCCGCGTTGTTCATGGCTGCCACGATGACGCTGATCAAGGGCAAGGTGCGCGAGGGCATGACGCCGGGCGAGCTGCTGACTCAGGTGAACCGCGAGCTGTATAAGGATGACTCGGCAATGTTTGCGACGATTTTTTGCGGGATGCTCGATACGGATTCGGGCCGTTTGCTGTATAGCGACGGCGGGCACTGCACGCCTTATGTGG
Source organism: Paenibacillus athensensis (assembly GCF_004514475.2). Classification (GTDB taxonomy): domain Bacteria; phylum Bacillota; class Bacilli; order Paenibacillales; family NBRC-103111; genus Paenibacillus_AL; species Paenibacillus_AL athensensis. The sequence continues at coordinate 166,256 of NZ_MYFO02000009.1, forward strand.
TGAGGAGCGACGGTACAGTCGAGCCGCTGCGCGGGCGCAAAGGGCTGCCGCTGGGCGTCATGGACGACACGGAATATGCCGACAATGAAAACAGGCTGGAGGTGGGCGAACGGCTGGTGCTGTATACGGACGGCATTTCCGAAGCGGAGGATCCGCAGCAGCTGCAATACGGCACGGCGCGTTTGCAGGAGCTGCTCAGCCGGGAGCGGACCGGCGGGGCAACGCTGCTGAAAAGCATTGTCGCCGACGTCGACCGCTTCGCCCGCGGAGCGGTGCAGTCCGACGATATCGCGGTTTTGGCGATTGAGCGGACGCTGAGGGCGGGATAGACGACAGATTCGTGCGGTTTGACTTTGGAGGTCAATCGCCGGTGCCGTGGTGCCGGAAGCGAGCCCAAGGGCGTGCTGCAAAAGAGTCATTACGCACGTTATTGCGTCGGCGGACGGCAAAAAATGGCTCTCTCCAAAATTGCTAAAGTATGGTATAATGCTAGAAGAATGAACGAAGCGCCCGGAACGGATCGATGAAGGGGCGCTTCCGGTGTCCGATTAGGCGAAGGGGGATCTACATGCCGACCAACCACACACGAATCCAAAGAAGTCAGGAAGCCGCCGACATGCAGCGCAAGTCGACGGCTCATCAGTCTGAAGCAGCTGCTGCGGCGCGGACCGATACGGCTCCGTCATCCGGCGTGATGAACCTGCAGCGCTCGATCGGCAACCGGGCGCTGGGCAGCCTGCTCGGCTCGAAGATGACGATTCAGACGAAGATGACCGTAGGTCCGGTCGGCGATGTGTATGAACAGGAAGCCGACAAGATGGGCAAGATGGTAGCGGACCAGATTTCGGCGCAGGGAGCGGCGGGCGGCGGCGATTCGGTACAGCGCGACGATATGGAAGGCGAGGAAATCGCGACGAAGCCGATTGCAGGCATGGTGCAGCGCGAAGCGATGGAGGACGAAATCGCAACGAAGCCGATTGCAGGCATGGTGCAGCGCGAAGCGATGGAGGACGAAATCGCAACGAAGCCGATTGCGGGTATGGTGCAGCGCGAAGCGATGGAGGACGAGATCGCAACGAAGCCGATTGCGGGCATGGTGCAGCGCGAAGCGATGGAGGACGAAATCGCAACGAAGCCGATTGCAGGCATGGTGCAGCGCGAAGCGATGGAAGACGAAATCGCAACGAAGCCGATTGCAGGCATGGTGCAGCGCGAAGCGATGGAGGACGAAATCGCAACGAAGCCGATTGCAGGCATGGTGCAGCGCGAAGCGATGGAGGACGAAATCGCAACGAAGCCGATTGCGGGCATGGTGCAGCGCGAAGCGATGGAGGACGAGATCGCGACGAAGCCGATTGCGGGCATGGTGCAGCGCGAAGCTATGGAGGACGAGATCGCGACGAAGCCGATCTCGGGCATGGTGCAGCGCCAGGCGATGCCGCGGTCTGAGGACGGGTTTGATGCATCCGCGGGTGTTGAGTCCGAAATTAATTCGATGAAGGGCGGCGGCCAGAAGATGGACGGCGCGATTCAAGCGAAGATGGAATCGGCCTTTGGCGCGGATTTCAGCAATGTGAACATTCACACGGGCTCCAAGGCCAGCGAGGTGTCTGAATCGCTGGGCGCCGAAGCCTTTGCGACAGGGAATGATATTTTCTTCCGCGAGGGCAACTACAATCCGGATAGTCATAAAGGGCAGGAGCTGCTGGGACATGAATTGACGCATGTGCTGCAGCAGGGCTCGTAAGACCTAGCAGAGTAGATGATTGCGCCGAGCGCGTGCGCGCGGCGCGCAAGCATAAACCAACCGCCTGACGGTTCCCGACATGGGACGGTCAGGCGGTTTCTTCATGCGCGCGCGCCGCGGCGGGTTCCGCTGCCGCCGAGCGGGCAAAGCGGCTCAGGGCAGCCCCGAAGAGCGAGGCCAGCGATTGCTGGAACAGCATGGCGAGCACGACGGGGATGGCGACTGGCGGTGGGAAGTAGGCCACCGCCAGCACGGCGCCGGCGCTGATATTGCGCATGCCGGCGTTGAAGGTGAGCGCGACGGTCGTCTCGCGCGAACTGCGCATCAGGCGCGCCGCGAGCCAGCCGAGGACGTAGCCGAGCGCAGCGAGCGCGAGCACGAAGGCGGCGAGGCCGAGCAGGCGCGCATCGAGGCTGCGCAGGTAAGGGGCGACGACAGCGCCGTTGATGGCGACGACGAGGCCCATGCCAAGCTTGGAGAAGGGACCGAGTCGCGGTCCCCAGATGTCCTTGACGCGCCCATGCGTCCATTGATTCAGCAGCATGCCGAGCAGGGAAGGCAAGACGATCATCAGCACGAGGCCGCGCATCATGCCCAAGATGTCCATGTGCACGCGCGCGCCGACCAGCAGCTCTAGGGTGTAAGGCACAACAAAAGGGGCGAGCAAGGTGTCCAGCAAGATGATCGATAGCGTTAATACCGTACTGCCGCGATGAATGGTCACCCAGACGAAGCTGGTGATGCCGGTTGGAATGGCGGCGGCAAGCAGCAGGCCGGTGACCGTCAGCGGCTCGTTGCCATAGGCGGCATGCCCGAGCGCCCAAGCGAGCAGCGGCATGATGCCGTGTAGAATCAGCAAAGCGACGAATAACGGCGCAGGCTGGCGGAACACGCGAAGAAATTCCCGCAGGCTGGAGCCGATGCTGCCGGAAAAGGTCATGAAGGCAAAAATCCACGGGGACAGAAACGTATAGGGGGATAGATGACCGGAAGCGAGCACGCCAAGCGCAACGCTGAATGGCGTAATCAGCGGCAGGATGCGTTCAAGACGGCGGTTCAATTGTGTTAGCACAAGCCATAGCCTCCTTCAGCCGATCGAACAAGCTTCTCTGAGTGTAGCACAGGAAGAGGCATTCATAAATCCTTTCCGGCGTTGCTCGCTCATGCTATGATCGATTTTGCGTTCACAAAATGATACGCTGTACAAATACCTGACATTATTTTCGAATGGGGGAACAGGCATGAAGCGCAAACAAACGGCGCTGAATTCACTGTATTGGACGCAATTTCTGAGCGCGTTTGCGGACAATCTGAACTTTTTTATTATCATCGGGATTTTGACGCACCGCGGGGTTGCCAATCCGGAAGGGACGATTACGAATATCCAGATCGGATTTTTGCTCGGTTATGTGCTGTTGGCTCCGGTTGTCGGAGCGCTGGCCGACCGCAGGGCCAAATCGCAGGTGCTGTTGCTGGGCAATCTGTTCAAGGGAGCGGGCATGCTGCTGCTGATGCTCGGCGTATGGCCGATCCTCTGTTATGTGGTGCTCGGCATCGGCGCTGTGGTATATTCGCCGGCTAAATACGGCATTTTGACTGAATTGACGGACAGCGAGGACCAACTGCTGCGGGCCAACGCAATGGTGGAGGGATCGACGATTTTTGCGATTCTCCTTGGCACGGTCGTCGGGGGATTCCTCGCGACGGTGTCCGATGTGCTGGGCGTGGCTGTCTGTCTGGCGCTGTACATGCTTTCCCTTGCACTGACCTATGCGATTCCGCGTAAAGCCGGCAACCCGACGATTCGCTACGGGGCCTCGGCACGGCAGTTTTTCGGTGATATGCGCAAGGTGTTCGCGAATCCGCGGGCCCGCTTTTCGCTGATCAGCACCGGATCGTTCTGGCTGACAGCCTCCGTGCTGCGGATTGCTTTGATAGCCTGGCTACCGGCCAATCTCGGCATTGTCAAGACCTCGCAGCAGTCGCTGATGCTGGGCGTAACCGCTGTTGGCGTCGTGCTGAGCGCGTTCTTTATCCCGCGGCTGGTACCGGCCGGCAAGCTGCATCGCGCCTATATCTTCGGCTACGTTATGGTCGGCGCGCTGATGGCAACGGCGTATCAGCACAGTCTCGTGCTGACGATTATCCTGCTGATGCTGATCGGGATGTCCGGCGGCGTGTTTCTGATTCCGATGAATACGATGCTGCAGGAAGAGGGCAAAGCGCTGATCGGGGCGGGCAAAGCGATTGCGATTCAAAATTTCGTGGAAAATTCACTGACGGTGCTTGGCCTTGGCTTCTTCACAACGTTAAACGCACTGCACGTAGCCATTGACTTGTCCGTGGTCATTATGGGCTGTGTGCTGCTGTTGTTCTTATTGTATGTGCATTCCCAGCTGGGCAAGGTCAAACGCTGGGTTGCTGCGTCAGAGCGACCGGAGCGGGGGCATGGCGGCTAATGTCGCATGCGCTGACAGCTAGTAGGCCGAATGGGGGGTAAATTTTTTTCGACACTGTCATTTCGACAATGTTCGAAGGGAATGTTTAGTATGATCATTTCGGAGTTGGGGTCAAGCGTAATAGCAACATCTAATGAACAAGCAAAAGGATGGAGTCGACAGATGAGAGAGAGAGATTGTGCACAGTTCATGTTTTCGCGGCTTGAGGTGATTTCCCAAAAGCATGAACGGCTGATGACGCAGCTAAGCGTCAATCTGGAGCGCATTGAAATTTCGCAGCGGCTGCTCTCGCTGAACAAGGAAAAAATGAATTTGCTTCGCCAGCGTATGCATGAAATCCGCAAAATCCAGCCGCTTTCCGATAACGTGCTGGAGCAGCATTATGAGCTGCAATGGTCGAAATAGATGTGAAAAGCCCGGCGCTGCCGGGCGTGGCGGATCAGCGCCGGGCCGGTCGCAAGCGCAGCTTCAGGTTGTATGCAGCTGTCTGGACACCTGATCCAGTTGTTCCAGAATTAAATTCACGTACATATCTTTATGGGCTTCAATCAAATCCGGGCGGATCACAGCAAACCATTCTTTGATCAGCTCCAGTGAACGGAGCGCCTCCCGCTGCTGGTCGCTGCCGATGTTGGCTGCAGACGGCATAACGGCTTTCTGCGGCTGTGGAGCCGCCGCCGATTCGGCGAGCTTCAGCGCAAAGCGCGGCGACAGCAGTCCGATCTCGCTGCGGCTGGTCTGTTCAAGCCGGCCCAACTGCTGACGCAGCTCCTGAATCGTAACTTCAATGTCGGAGAGGCGCTCCTGCTTCGGGATCAGCACGAGGTGGCCAACGGCAGCGCTCGTCTGCCCATCCCCCGGCTCCCAGGTCTGATACACCTCAAACGAGCGCAGCGGCCCGTCGACGGTCGGCCAATTAAGCTCAAGCTGCAAGCCGGAGCAGCCGGGCTGCACATACTGCCGGGCTTTGCCGACGGAGCCGGGGTCGAGCCAGTCGGCGAGGCCGGTTCCCGGCGCAAACAAGCGCTGCGCGGACTCAGACATCGCCAGAACCTGCCACTCAGGGGTCACGCATAAATAAGGAACCGGCATGGCCGGGAAGCGGCTGATGTTGGTAGGCGATGTTAAGCATCCCGGTCAGACGGCCGCCCACCATAACCAGCGGTTTGTGGTGCAGGCTCTCCAGCTCGTTGATGTAAGACGTGATTTGCGGCAAATGGTAGACGATCGACACGGAAAGACCGATCACGCCCGGCTTCCAGCCCAAAGCCGATTGTACGGCGTATTCCAGCGGCAGATTAGGTCCCAGATACCTGACCTCCCAGCCGAATTCCTGAAAGCTGGAGCTGATGATTTTCAAACCGAGTTAATGCTGCTCGCCTTCCAGGCAAAAAAAAATCGCCTCCTAGGCAAAAAAAAATCGCCTTCCGGCGTCCGGCGCATAAGAGTCGGGTTCGATCAGGGCATTGTAACGGGCGATCATCATGTCGCAAAGCGCAGAAGCCAGGTGCTCATCGGCAACTGTGATCCAATTCTGCTCCCACAAGTAGCCGATATGACGCATGGCGTCGCTAAAAAGCTTGTCAAAGATATACAGGCTATTCTTGCCGGCATCGATATGCTCCTGCACGAAGTCCCAGATGTTTCGGGCATTCCCCGCAAGCAAAAGCCCCGACAACTGCTCGGCTGTTGAATACATGGGGATGTCACACCTTTGTATAAGGATTGGATATTTATTCGTTTGACTATCTACCAGCACTTAGCTATCATTGTAAATACAACTAATCGTTTCCGTATAAAGGAGTTAAAACGTAATGTCCACTCATAGACTTGCTGCTGACTCCGCGGTACCGAAGAATAAGGCTCAAACCGCCGAGGGGCAGATACATAACGCATATATTGTAGGAATCGGCGCTTCGGCCGGAGGGTTGGAGGCTCTGGAGCAATTCTTCAATCATATGCATCCGCGAAGCGGCATGAGCTTTGTCATTATTCAGCATTTGTCTCCCCATTATAAGAGCTTTATGGCGGAGTTGCTAGCTTCACATACTTCCATGAATATTGAATTGGCTGAAGACGGCATGATCATCCATCCGAATCATGTCTATTTATTGCCGCCGAGTAAAAATATGACCATCCAGCAAGGTAGGCTGGCATTGATTGATGTTGTCCCGAAAGCGGGGCTCAATTTGCCGATCGACCTTTTTTTGCATTCTCTGGCACAGGAGCGCGGGGCGCATGCTATCGCGGTCATTTTGTCGGGAACCGGCAGCGACGGCTCCAAGGGGATTGCTGCGATTAAAGAAGCGGGCGGTCTGGTGTTTGTCCAGGACGAGGAAACGGCCAAATTCGACGGCATGCCGACGAGCGCCCGCCTGACCGGACATGTCGATGCCGTGCTGGCGCCCGGAGAAATGGCCGACAAGCTGCTGGCCATTAGCCGAAACCGGACGACGTCGGCGCAGATCGAGCTGGATTTCTCCTCAAAAAATCAAACCGATTTATATATCAAACAGATTTTCGATCTGATCAAGCAGACGAGCGGCATCGATTTTAATTATTATAAACGCAATAGCGTATTCCGGCGGATCGAACGGCGCATGATGCTGTGCAACATCGGCACGCTGGCGAGCTATACGGAATTTCTCACGCAAAGCAAAAGCGAGCTCGGCGCGCTGCGCAAGGATCTGCTGATTGGCGTCACGCAGTTTTTCCGCGATGCGGAAGCGTTTGAAATCATCGAAAAAAAAGTGCTTCCGGCACTATTTGAGCAAAAAAAGCACGACCGCGAGATGCGTGTCTGGATTGCCGGCTGTTCAACCGGCGAGGAGGCGTATTCGCTGGCGATTCTGATCAGGGAATATATGGACAAGGTTGGCGAGGAATATACGGTCAAAATGTTTGCCACCGATCTTGACAAGGATTCGGTGGAATTCGCCGGGCATGGCATCTACCCGGAAAGTGCGGTGAAGGGCGTTCCGCCGGTGCTGCTGGAGCGGTATTTCACGAAGGACGAAGAAACGTACCGGATTAGCAAGGAGCTGCGCAAAATGATTGTGTTTGCGCAGCATAACATTACGAAGGACCCGCCGTTCAGCAATCTGGATCTGATTACGTGCCGCAACATGCTGATTTATTTGCAGCCGGACATGCAGCGCAAGGTGCTGTCGCTGTTCCATTTTGTGCTGAATTCGAAGGGCGTGCTGTTTCTCGGTCCGAGCGAAAGCATTGGCCGGCTGACGCACCAGTTTGAGCCGGTGGACCGCAGGTGGAATATTTTCCAGCACAAGCGTTTGAAGGACAGCCATTTGTCCGGCTACATGGACGTGTCGAGTGAAGTGCGAGAGGTGCGGTCGGCGCGACAGCCGGTCAAGGTGTACCCGCATATTCATGACGAGCAGACGTTTCGGCGTGCAGACGATATATATACGGTGTTTGTGGACGAGCATATGCCTCCGTGCATGGTCATCGACGAAAACAATGAAATCATCCATTTGAGCGGCAACGTCAACCCGTATTTGACGCCGGCCCGAGGCAAGCCCAGCTGGAACCTGTATAAAATGGTCGAGCCGCATCTATCGGTTGCGATTGCTACGGCGTTCCAGCGCGTTCGGCGCGACAAGCTGCCGGTCGTCTATAAAGCGATCAAGCTGCATAACCGCGGCGGCGAGGACGCAGCGATCAATCTGACGATCAAGCCGTTCTCTGACCGCAGCAAGGAGCTGGAGAAGCTGGCGCTGGTTATTTTCGAGCCGGTTGCTGTCCCGCCGGCCATTCAGGAAGAGGTCGTACGCGAGACGACCTTCGATATTACCAGCAACGTTAATCAGCGGGTCATTGAGCTGGAGATGGAGCTGCAGCGCGCCGAGGAAACCTTGCAGGCCACGGTCGAGGAGCTGGAGACGTCCAACGAGGAGCTGCAGGCGACAAACGAAGAGCTGGTGGCGGCCAACGAGGAGCTGCAAAGCACCAACGAAGAGCTGCAGTCGGTGAACGAGGAGCTGGTGACGGTCAATACCGAATACCAGTACAAGATTCAAGAGCTGACCGAGCTGAACAACGACATGAACAACTTCCTGGTCAGCACCAAAATCGGCACGATTTTTCTCGATAAAAATATGTGCATCCGCCGCTTTACGCCAGCGATTACGAAGGAAATCAATCTGCTCGACGTCGATTACGGACGTCCGATCAGCCATATCTCGCACAACTTCAAGTCGGAAAATCTGGTCAAGGAAGCAAAAAAAGTGCTGCGGACGCTCACGCCCTTGGAAAAGGAAGTGCAGAGCACCAGCGGCAAGTGGTACAGCATGCGCATCCTGCCTTATCGGACAGCTGACAATTTCATCAGCGGCATCGTTATCACGTTCGTGGACATTACCGAGCTGAAGCGGGCGAACGCCGAGCTGGTCAAGCTCAGCTATGCCATTGAGCAAAGCCCGAGCATTGCGGTCATTAGCGATCTTGAAGGCCGGGTCGAATACGTCAACCCGCATTACTCCAAGCTGACCGGCTATACGCTGGACGAGGTGATGGGCCGCAACCTGCGTTTTCTGAATACGTGGGAGAACGGCGAGGTGTCGTATCAGGAAATCTGGGAAACGGTGAACAACGGGCATATTTGGACGGGCGAGCTGGAAAGCCAGAAGAAAAACGGCGAGGTGTATTGGGAATCCGTCCGTATTCTGCCGATCAAAAATAAAAAGGGCAAAACGATTCAATATCTCAAGGTAGCCGAGGATATTACGGATCGGCGCAATAGCGAGGAGCTGCTGCGCAAATCGGAAATGCTCTCGGCGATCGGACAGCTCGCGGCGGGCATCGCGCACGAAATTCGCAACCCGTTGACGGCGCTCAAGGGCTTTACGAAGCTGCTGACGACCGGCATTCATAATGAAAGCTACATCCGCGTCATGAGCGAGGAGCTGAACCGCATCGAGGAAATCGTCAGCGAGCTGCTGGTGCTCGCCAAGCCGCAGGCGCTGGAGTTTGCCGCAAAGTCCGTGGCTGCGATCTGCCGCGACGTGATTATGCTGCTGGATACGCAGGCGATCATGAACAATATCGAGATTGCATTCGAAGCGCCGGAGACGGGCGTCGAGGTCCATTGCGTCGAAAATCAGCTCAAGCAGGTGTTTATCAACATTCTCAAAAACGCCATTGAAGCGATGCCGGGCGGCGGCCATATTATCGTACGCATCGAGCCGGACAGCCATCGCCAGCTAACGGTATCGATTATCGACCACGGTGTAGGTATCCCGGAGAACAAGCTGCCGCGGCTGGGCGAACCGTTTTACTCGACCAAGGATAAAGGGACGGGGCTGGGCCTTATGGTCAGCTGCAAAATCATCGAGAATCATCAAGGCTCGATCGCCTTTGCCAGCGAGCAGGGCAAGGGGACCACAGTTAGCATAACGCTGCCCTTGTATGCCGGCGGTTAACCGGACCTGGGCGGAAAAAATAGTATTTGCAAGCTGTTGGGATCGTGCTATGATAAGAAGCGAATAGAAGCATATGGAAAATCACTAGGGGCGCCGAAAGGCTGAGACAGAGCAATCTGGACCCTTTGAACCTGAACTGGGTTATACCAGCGGAGGAAAGTGGACTTTCGGCGGCGTGCGTGCACAGGTACGGACGATGTGTTGAAAAGAGAGCGACAACCACTTTTCTTTGGGAAAGTGGTTTTTTTGTTGTTTCGGACCTGCGGTGTGGAGAGGAGGCGGCACATGAGGCAGCGACGAGAATTGCATGCAGTGACTACGGGCCGGCAAGCTATGGAATTACTGACGGCGATTGCAGCAGCTATTCATCCTTATGTGACGGCCATTCATGTGCGGGAAAAGCATTTGAGCGCTGCGGCGCTGCAAGCGTTAGCCGAGCGGCTTCTGGCGGCCGGCGTGCCCGGCGAGCGGCTGTACTTGAACGGCCGGCTGCAGGTTGCGCGGGACATGGGGCTTGGCGGCGTTCAGCTGCCGGGCGATTGGCCAAAGCTGGAACGCGCAGGGCAGACCGATGCGGGCAGCTTGCGCATTGGCGTGTCGGTCCACAGCGTGAAGGAAGCGCTGGAGCGCGAACGGGAAGGCGCCGATTACGTGCTGTACGGCCATATCTATGCGACGGACTCCAAGCTTGGGTTACCGCCGCGCGGGCTGGAGGGCTTGCGTGAGTTGACCTTGCGGACACGAGTGCCGGTGGTCGCTATTGGCGGAATCACGCCGCTGAACGCTGCAGCCGTCTGCGCGGCCGGCGCGGCCGGCGTCGCCGTCATGAGCGGCATCTGGGAGGCGGACGATCCTGTGCAGGCTGCAGAGACTTATGCCCTTGCGCTGCAAGGGACAGGAGGGAGAGGATGAGCAGAATGGACGACGTCATTGTGATCGGCGGCGGCGTGATCGGCTGCTCCATCGCGTATCAGCTGGCCGGACGCGGGCTGGCGGTGACGGTGCTGGAGCGCGGCCGGCTCGGTGGCGAAGCGACGGCCGCTGCCGCGGGAATGCTCGGCGCGCAAGCCGAGATGGACGAAACGGGACCGCTGTTCCAGCTGTCCCGTTGGAGCCGTTCGCTCTTCCCGCAGCTGGCGGAAGAGCTGGGGGCGCTGACGGGCATCGGCATCGGCCTCGTCCGCGAAGGGCTCCTGCACCTCGCCGTAGACGAGGCGCAGGAGCAGGAGCTGCGGGCCCGCGCTGCGCTGCAGCGGGCCGCGGGCGAAACGGCGGCGTGGCTGGACGCCGCCGAAGCCGTCCGGCTGGAGCCTGCGCTCAGCCGGGAGCTGCGCGGGGCGCTCTACCTGCCGTCCGACGGACAGGTAGAGGCCCCGCAGCTGGCGCGCGCGCTGGCTGCGGGAGCCGCGCTGCGCGGAGCGCGCCTGCGCGAGTATGCGCAGGCGCAGGAGCTGCTCGTCGAGCGGGGGCGCGTCGTCGGGGTATTGACCGACGACGGCCCGCGGTACGCCGAGCGGGTGGTGGCGGCCGCAGGCGTGTGGAGCGGCCGGCTGCTTAGCGGCATCGGAGCCGAGCTGCCGCTGGCGCCGGTGAAGGGCGAGTGCTTTTCGGTGCTCGCCTCGCCGGGGCTGCTGCGCCGGACGTTGTTCACGCCCGGCTGCTATATCGTGCCGAAGGCCGGAGGCCGGCTGGTTGTCGGCGCAACGATGCAGCCCGGCAGCTACGACCGCCGGGTGTCGCTCGCCGGGATTGCCGGCTTGATGCAGACGGCACAGCGGCTGCTGCCCGCGATCGGCGAAGCCGAATGGGAGCGGGCATGGTCCGGTCTGCGCCCGCAAAGCGCAGACGGGCTGCCGTACCTCGGCGCTGTGCCGGGGTACGAGGGGCTGTACGTGGCGGCGGGGCATTACCGCAACGGGATTTTGCTGGCGCCGGCCACAGGCGTGTGGCTGGCGGCGCTGGTCGCCGGCGGCCCGGCCGAGGCGGCGGAGCTGCTGGCGCGCGAGGAGCGGCAGCGGCCCGGTGCGGGCAGCTGGGCCGCGGCGTGCCAGGCGGAGCGGTTGGGCGCGGAGGCGGCGCTTGGCTAAGCGGAGCGTCGGAGTGCAACCGTCGAGCCGGTTGTGGCTGGGCGGAGCGTCGGAGGGCGACCGCCGGTCCGGTTGTGGTGGAGCGGAGTGTCGGAGGCCAACGTCGAGCTGGTTGTAGCGGGGCGGAGCGTCAGAGGCCAACGTCGAGCCGGTTGTAGCGGGGCGGAGCGTCGGAGGTCGAGCGCTGGGACGGTTGTAGCGGAGCGGAGCGTCGGAGGGCAACCGCCGAGCTGGTCGTAGCGGGGCGGAGTTCGAGGGCGTGTAGGTTGGACGCGGGCGAAAGTGGCGGGAGTTAGGTGCGATGTAGTGCTGAGTGGAGTGTAAACGGAGCTTGCCCGGTGTGCCGGGCGGAATAACAAGCCGAGACCGCACCGTAGCATGTCTGCACACGACGGAGCGGCCTGGCGTAGAGGGAGTGCAGATTGCATTGGCCGTAGCGGAGCGGACAGAGCAGCTGAGCGCGAACCTGTTCCTGAGCGTAACCGACGCGGAAAGCGGCTTGGCCGCAAGCCGCGCGGGTTGGAGGTGACACGCACCTGCGGACGCTTGCGGCGGGAGAGCAACTAGCGGGAATTGGCGCGGGTCGGCGGTTTATTTTTCACAAAGTAAGGGAGCCGAAGGGGGCGCTGTGCTGGGTACATAATGGATCTATACCGAACCCCGGTATGGTTTCGACAAAAAGCGAGAGTATGCACGGAGCTGAGGTCCGCCCTGTCAGACGGGGAATAACAGCAAACAAAGCAAAAGGAGGCAGCGCTTATGAGGCTGCAGATTAACGGGGACGCGCTGGAGGTGCCGGATCATGTGGCGACGGTGACGGAGCTGCTGGAGCATTTTCAGCTTGGCAACAAGATGCTGGTGGTCGAGCTGGACGGTGTGATTTTGGATAGAAATGTTCACGGGGATACGAGGCTGCCGGCGGGCAGCAAAATCGAAATTGTTCATTTTGTCGGAGGAGGCTGATGGATATGCTGCAAATCGGACCGCATTTATTTTCATCCCGGCTGCTGTTGGGTACGGGGAAGTTTCCGGATTTTCAGGTGCAAAAGCAGGCGGTGGAGGTCAGCGAGGCGCAAATTTTGACCTTTGCAGTGCGCCGGATGAATATTTTTGAAGCGAGTCAGCCGAATTTTTTATCGCTGCTCGATCCGGCGTCGTTTACGCTGCTGCCGAATACGGCGGGAGCCAAAACCGCCGAGGAAGCGGTGCGCATTGCCAAGCTGGCCAAGGCGTCGGGGCTGTGCGACATGATCAAGGTCGAGGTAATCGGCGACGACAAGACGCTGCTGCCCGATCCGTTGGAGACGCTGCGGGCGTCGGAGATGCTTTTGGCGGAAGGGTTTATCGTGCTGCCGTACACGTCGGACGACGTGCTGCTGGCCAAGCGGCTACAGGAGCTGGGCGTTCACGCGATCATGCCGGGCGCGTCGCCGATCGGCTCGGGGCAAGGGATTGTGAATCCGTTGAATTTGAGTTTTATTATCGAGCAGGCGACGGTGCCGGTGATCGTCGATGCGGGCATTGGCGCGCCGTCGGATGCGGCTTTGGCGATGGAGCTGGGATCGGACGGCGTGCTGCTCAATACCGCGGTGTCGGGGGCCAAGGACCCGGTCAAAATGGCGCTGGCGATGAAGCTGGCGATCGAGGCCGGTCGAGCCGGCTTTGAGGCGGGACGTATCCCTAAAAAGCGCTACGCTTCGGCGAGCAGCCCGGTCGAGGGCATGAGCCGGGTGTAGCCGGGAAGAGCCGGGGTCTGCCGGTGGGCAGAGGTGAGAAGATGTGCGGCGTCAGGCAGCCGGGCGTCCGGTCAGTGCGGACGGGTGTCTGATGTGTTTCGTTGGGCTGCGAGCAGGTGCGAGCGGCTGTGGGGGCTGCTTTTTACATGTCAAAGATCAACAGGGAGATGACGTAATGGCTGTGGCAAAAGCGTTGACGATTGCGGGCTCGGACAGCGGCGGCGGCGCGGGGCTGCAGGCTGATCTCAAAACGTTTCAGGAGCTGGGCGTGTACGGCATGTCGGTCGTAACGGCGGTTACCGCGCAAAATACGCTTGGCGTGCATGGGGTGTATCCGCTGTCGGTCGATGCGGTTGAGCGGCAGCTTTGGGCGTTGGGCGAGGATTTGCCGCCGGATGCGCTGAAAACGGGGATGCTGCACGACGGCGATTTGATTCGCGTGACGGCTGAAGCGGTTCGGCGCTACGGCTGGGGGCGGCTGGTGATCGATCCGGTGATGCTGGCCAAGGGCGGTGCGGCGCTGCTGCGTCCGGAGGCTGTGGCTGCGCTGATCGGGTGTCTGCTGCCGCTGGCGGCGCTGGTTACGCCGAATTTGCCGGAAGCGGAGGCGCTTAGCGGGCTGCGGATTACCGACGACGCTTCGCGCCGATCGGCTGCGCTGCGCATACATGCGTATGGCGCTGCCTGTGTGGTGATCAAGGGTGGCCATGACGAAGGGGATGCGGCGCAGTCGACGGATCTTTTGTATGATGGGGAACGTTTTGTGACGTTCACGGGTCCGCGGTTGGCGACGCGGCACACGCACGGGACGGGCTGCACGTTTGCGGCGGCGGCGGCGGCGGGCCTGGCCCGCGGGCAGACGGTGGCGGAAGCGGTCGGGCTGGCGAAGCGTTTTGTGCAGGCGGCGTTGGCGGAGCCGCTTGAGCTGGGCGGCGGTCACGGGCCGACGAATCACTGGGCGTACCGGTGGCAGGCTGCGGCGCGAAGCGACGGGTTTGGCGTGGATGGCGGCGGGGCGGCCGGGCGTAATGGGGCGCAGGCGTATGGGAGCGCTGAAGCAGATGCCGATGCAAGTGCTTGGGCCGGGCGAGTAGAGGCGGCGGCTGGTACGGGTGCGGTTAGGAGCGCAGGCGTGAGTGCAAGTGCGAGTGCAGGCGCAGGCGCAGCAAGTGCAGGCATGAGCCGTAATGTAGACGAACGTGCGGACGCCGATGCGAACCCCGCTAGCGCGGCCGGTTACTCCAGCCGTGAGGGGTTGTCATGAGCCCCGGGCAGCTGCGCGCAGCGTTGCGCTTGTATGTGGTGCTGGGCAGTCCGAACTGCGCGGGACGGGACCCCGTGCAGGTGCTGGCGGCTGCGCTGGACGGCGGCGTCACGATGGTGCAATTCCGCGAAAAAGGCCCCGGGGCGCTGCAAGGCGCGGCCCGGCGGGCCTTAGGCGGCGAGCTGCGCCGCCTGTGCGATCAGCGCGGCGTCCCGTTCATCGTCAACGACGATGTGGGGCTCGCGCTGGAGCTGGGGGCCGATGGGGTGCACATCGGCCAAGAAGACGAAGCCGCCGTGCAGGTGCGGCGGCGGACGTCCGGCCTGATCGTGGGCGTGTCTGCCCACAATCAGGCCGAGGCGGAATCGGCGTTGGCCGCAGGCGCCGATTATTTGGGCGTCGGGCCCATGTACGCCACGCGCACGAAGCTTGATGCGCGTGAGGTGCAAGGGCCCGCAGGGCTGGCGCGGATGCGGGCTGCCGGCATCCGCGCGCCTTTGGTCGGCATCGGGGGCATCGATGCCGGGAACGCCGCCGCCGTGCTGGCGGCGGGAGCCGACGGCGCAGCCGTGGTGAGCGCGATCGCGGCAGCGCGCGATCCGCGGGCGGCGGCAGCGGAGCTGAGCCGCGCGACGGCGGCGGTGCTGGGCGCGTTGCGCCAGCGGTGACGCTGCGCGGAGCGCGCGTCCGGCGTCCTGTTAGTGCCTGTCACAATAGGAGTTGGTCAGTTGTACCGGCCGACAGCCGCCCGCTGCAGGCCCTATCCGTTGCAGGCGCTCTGCCCTCCTGCCCAAGTCTGACTGCCGCTGTACAGCCAGCGCCGGGGGGCGGGCATGTTGTGGAATCACTAAGCCTCACTTTCCCTTGGTTGTAGCTGTCATCATGCTTCCTTCACGGAACACCTTACTTTCCAACAAAGTAGTTCTTAACAATACTACTACAAAACAAGCCGCAGTTTGGCTGCAATTTCATGAACGATACGGAGGGATTTCCTTGACAACGAATCAGCAAACGCAAGAAGTGCAAACCTCGTCTTTTCCCGGCAGCCGCAAGGTTTATGTGGAGGGCTCGCGGCCGGATATCCGCGTGCCGATGCGCGAAATCGCTTTGAGTCCGTCGACGAACCTGATGGGCGAGGAGGAAGTGAACGAGCCGGTGCGCGTGTACGATACGAGCGGCTTATATACGGATCAGGAGCAAGCAACGGATATCCGCAAAGGGCTGCCGGCGAATCGGCTGGCCTGGATTATTGAGCGTGGCGATGTGGAGAACTACGAAGGCCGCGAGGTGAAGCCGGAAGACAACGGCTTGTCCGGCCCGGGAGCGAAAGGAGCCGCCGAGGTGTTCCCCGGTCTGCACCGCCATCCGCTGCGGGCCAAGTCTGGGCGCAACGTGACGCAAATGCACTATGCCCGCAACGGCATCATTACGCCGGAGATGGAATACATCGCAATCCGCGAGAATGTGCAGCCGGAGTTTGTGCGTGACGAGGTGGCGCGGGGCCGGGCGATCATTCCGTCGAACATCAATCACCCGGAAAGCGAACCGATGATTATCGGCCGCAACTTTTTGGTCAAAATCAATGCCAATATCGGCAATTCCGCCGTGGCTTCCTCCATTGAGGAAGAGGTGGAAAAAATGACGTGGGCGACCCGCTGGGGCGCAGACACGATTATGGACCTGTCGACGGGCAAAAACATCCACACCACCCGCGAATGGATCATCCGCAACTCGCCGGTGCCTGTCGGTACGGTGCCTTTATATCAGGCGCTGGAGAAGGTCAACGGCAAAGCCGAGGACCTGACCTGGGAGGTCTATCGCGATACGCTGATTGAGCAGGCCGAGCAGGGCGTCAGTTATTTTACGATTCATGCCGGGGTGCTGCTGCGTTATGTGCCTTTGACGGCGAAGCGGGTGACGGGGATCGTGTCGCGTGGCGGCTCGATTATGGCGGCTTGGTGTCTGGCGCATCATAAGGAAAATTTTCTGTACACGCATTTCGAGGACATTTGCGAAATTATGAAGGCGTACGATGTGGCGTTTTCGCTGGGTGACGGCTTGCGTCCGGGTTCGATTGCCGATGCGAATGACGAAGCGCAGTTTGCCGAGCTTGCGACGTTGGGCGAGCTGACGCAAATCGCTTGGAAGCACGATGTGCAGGTGATGATCGAGGGGCCGGGCCATGTGCCGATGCATATGATCAAGGAAAATATGGACCGCCAGCTGGAGGTGTGTCAGGAAGCGCCGTTTTACACGCTCGGGCCGCTGACGACCGATATTGCCCCGGGCTACGACCACATTACGTCGGCGATTGGCGCAGCGATGATCGGCTGGTTCGGTACGGCGATGCTATGTTACGTGACGCCAAAGGAGCATCTGGGCTTGCCGAACAAAAACGACGTGCGCGAAGGCGTCATCACCTACAAAATCGCCGCCCATGCCGCTGACCTCGCCAAAGGCCATCCGGGCGCGCAGGTGCGTGACAATGCCTTGTCCAAGGCGCGGTTTGAGTTTCGCTGGCGCGATCAGTTCAATCTGTCGCTTGATCCCGAGCGGGCGATCGAATACCATGACGAGACGCTGCCGGCCGAAGGCGCGAAAACGGCGCATTTTTGCTCGATGTGCGGACCGAAGTTTTGCAGCATGCGCATTACGCAGGATATTCGCCAATACGCGCACCAGCAGGGACTGGAAGAAGAAAAGGCGCTGCAAAGCGGCATGGAGGAGAAGGCCCGCGAGTTCCGCGAGGCGGGGAGCCAAATTTATAGCTAGGCCGGAGCGACTGCTCCCGGTACCGATAAAGCGTCTTTGCCGATTGCGGCAGGGGCGCTTTTGTTTGTTTCACTACTCCCTGCCGGCAAGCTTCATCAGATGCAGAGGCGGACAAGGGGGGCGGAACGCAGGTGATATTTTTTCACCCTACCCACGATGGTGACAACTGGATATGATGGATAGGAAAACGTTTTCCTATCTTTTATTTTCCAAGAGAAGTATGCTGCAAAAGCTTATGTTCACATGGTGCTTTCACGTTTATTCATGAGTTTTTGTACATACGAGATCAAGCTTGGGGAGGTGACGGTTATCGGGGCATGACGGCGCGAGAGTGTGAGGCAGGCTTGTGGGGGAACCTTTTCTGAAGGCAAGAGGAATCATTTCATTTAAAAGGAGAGATCATTGATGAAAGCTTCATGGACCCGACCGCGCGGCATCTGGCGCAAAGGATGGGGGACAAAGGGGTTGGCGCTTGTGCTGATGCTGGTGTTGGCGCTGCCTTTTGCAGTCGCGGGCACGGCTTCTGCGGATTTTGGTACGAGCAAGGTACTGGTGAACCAGATCGGCTATTTGCCGCTGGCCAACAAGGTAGCGACGATTGTCACGCCTGCGACGATGACGTCGGGCACAACCTTTAAGGTCATTAACACGACCACGAATCTGGCGGTCAAAACAGGAACAACGACGGTAAAAGGGCTGGACAACGCTTCCGGCGACTTCGTGCACAAAGCGGATTTCTCGGATGTCACGGCGCTGGGCACGTATCGCGTCGAGGTTCCGGCGCTGACTACGGGCGGCGTTAGCGTTAATTTTGTCGTGGCTAACGACATTTATCCGAATTTGCCTAAGGATGCGATGGGGTATTTTTATTTTCATCGTCTCGGTGCGGACCTGGACGGCTTCTCCGGCACGCCTTATTACCGCAAAGCGATTCACGATTGGAATACGGCGATTTCCTGCTATTATCCGCGCGGAAACGATAGCTTTGACGGACCGATTTACCCGTCTACGATTCCGGCTGACTGGTGCGGCGGCGAGAAGCTGAATGTGAAAAACGCTTGGGCCGATGCGGGCGATTTCGGTACGTATCCGGTCAATCACGCGATTTCGGCTTGGACGTTGCTGAATTTGTATGAAGTGGACCCGACGGTGCTTCCGAACAACTCCTTAAACGTGTCTCCTGCGGAGAAAACGAACGGCGTGTCGGACTTGCTGGATGAAGTCAACTTCGGTTCGACTTATTTGCGGGGGATGCTGCCGACGAATACGTCGCTGCTTGCTTCCCATAAAATCACCAACGACGACTTCGGCATTCGCCCGGGCATTGACCCGTGGTGGCAGGATTCCTGGTCGGTGAAGAAGGATACGTTCTACAACTGGAATGTAGCCAATGGCACCGGCAATCCATCGCAGATTTTTGCTTCGAATATCGAGGGACTCGTCCATTTTGAAAATAAAATGAATGATTACATCCTGAACGGCGCGCTGCCGATCGGACAAACCCGAAATACGCTGCGTTACGCCCAGCCGCCTTCCACTGCAGCGACCTATGCGGTAGCGCGCGTTGCCGCTCAATTGGCGCGGACGCTTTCTGCCAGCACCGATGCTACGACGCAATTGGATGCGCAAAAATATTGGGCCACGGCCAAGGATGCTTGGCAGCGCGCTACGACGTTGCCGACGATCATCCGCAATCAGGTCGATCATCCGGCCGGAGATCCGAATTCGCGGCAATTTGAATCGCCCGGTGGCGGCGACTACCCGGATGCCGTCATTACAGACGATAAGTACGCAGCGGCGGTTGAAATGTATTTGACCGCACATAAGCTCGGCGATGCCAACAAAGCTACCTACAAGAGCGCTGTCACCGGCGCGGGCTCGGAGTATAAAAAGGTGGCGCTGTTCGACTGGCAATCCAGCGGTCCGTCCGGCTCCTTGTCCCTGATCACCGTGCCAAACGATTTGCCGGCTGCTGACATTACATCGATTGAAAATAACGTATTGAGCTTTGCCGACACGCAATTGACGACGATTGCCAGCGAAGGCTACCCGACGCCGCTTGCGCCGATCTGGAATGCCGGGGCTAACCGTTACGAATACGACTGGGGCTCCAATGCGCTGGTGGTCAACAAAATGATCATGCTGGGCCATGCGTTCGAAATTACCAAAAAACGCGGAACGCCGGACCTGAAATACCTCAAGGGTATGTATCAGGCGATGGATTACCTGATGGGTACGAACGCATTGAATATTTCCTTCATTACAGGCTACGGCCAATTCTATGAAAAAGTAACGCATGACCGCTTAGCTTACAATCTGTATCACTTCGATAATATTCCTTATCCGAAGGGTTGGTTGGCCGGCGGTCCGAACAATGCTTCCAATGGCGACGGCGTAACGCCTTCAGGTCTGCCTCCAGCCAAAACGTATGCCGGCTACGGCACGGACGGCAACGTTCAAGCGTTTGCTTCCAAGGAAAATACGATTAACTGGAACGCGCCGCTGGCTTGGGTGGCTACCTACATGAATGCCAACAAAAGCTATCTGACCGGCTCTACGCTCGGCACGAGCACGCTGAGCGCAACGGCAGGCAACGCCTCGGCCAGCATCAGCTGGACGGCAGCGACGGGAGCCACAAGCTATACGCTGCAAACGTCGCCGACATCGACAGGCACTTTCTCGAATGTGACGGGCGCAGTCGGCACAACGTCGTTGAGCTTCAACGCAAGCGGCTTGACGAACGGCACGACGTATTGCTATCGCGTTGTCGCGACGAACGGCTCGTCCACGACGACCTCGAACGTCGTCTGCGTGACGCCGACGGTGTCGTTGGGCACAAGCACGCTGAGCGCAACGGCAGGCAACGCCTCGGCCAGCATTAGCTGGACGGCAGCGACGGGAGCCACGAGCTATACGCTGCAAACGTCGCCGACATCGACAGGCACTTTCTCGAATGTATCGGGCGCAGTCGGCACAACGTCGCTGAGCTTTAACGCTAGCGGCCTGACGAACGGCACGACGTATTGCTACCGCGTTGTCGCAACGAACGGTTCGTCCACGACGACCTCGAACGTCGTCTGCGTGACGCCGACAGTGTCGCTGGGCACAAGCACGTTGAGCGCAACGGCAGGCAATGCCTCGGCCAGCATCAGCTGGACGGCAGCGACGGGAGCTACAAGCTATACGCTGCAAACGTCGCCGACCTCGACAGGCACCTTCTCGAATGTGACGGGCGCAGTCGGCACAACGTCGCTGAGCTTTAACGCAAGCGGCCTGACGAACGGCACGACGTATTGCTATCGCGTTATCGCGACGAACGGCTCGTCCACGACGACCTCGAACGTCGTCTGCGTGACGCCGACGGCACCGCTCGGCACAAGCACGTTGAGTGCAACGGCAGGCAACGCTTCGGCCAGCATCAGCTGGACGGCAGCGACGGGAGCCACAAGCTACACGCTGCAAACGTCGCCGACCTCGACAGGCACTTTCTCGAATGTGACGGGCGCAGTCGGCACAACGTCGTTGAGCTTCAACGCAAGCGGCCTAACGAACGGCACGACGTATTGCTACCGCGTTGTCGCGACGAACGGCTCGTCCACGACGACCTCGAACGTCGTCTGCGTGACGCCGACGGCACCGCTCGGCACAAGCACGTTGAGTGCAACGGCAGGCAATGCCTCGGCCAGCATCAGCTGGACGGCAGCGACGGGAGCCACGAGCTATACGCTGCAAACGTCGCCGACCTCGACAGGCACCTTCTCGAATGTGACGGGCGCAGTCGGCACAACATCGCTGAGCTTTAACGCTAGCGGCCTGACGAACGGCACGACGTATTGCTATCGCGTTGTCGCGACGAACGGCTCGTCCACGACGACCTCGAACGTTGTCTGCGTGACGCCGGCAGGCGGCTCCACACCTACGTTTACGCTGGAATACCACCGCGATACGGACGGTAATGCCACGGATAATAAGGTACACGCCTTCTTCCGCATTACCAATACAAGTGCAGCAGGTTCACCGGCCGTTAACTATTCCGATCTGAAGATCCGCTACTGGTACACCAAGGGCACGACGACGGCGGAGACTTTTACAAGCGACTATGCTCCTGTAGTCAATACGAGCAATGTGCTTGGCGCAACGTACCCGTGGAGTCCATCCGTCACAGGAGCCGACACCTATATGGAAATTGGCTTCAAACCGGGACCCACGCTGGCTGCAGGCGCAAACAGCGGTGAAATTCAGGGCCGCGTCAACAAAGTCGATTGGACGAATTACAGTGAAGCCGACGACTACTCGTACCTGCCGAATCAATACAGCTTTGCTGCGAATAACAAGGTAGCTTTGTATTATCAAGGACAACTGGTTTGGGGAACCGAACCGAGCACGCCAAGCATTCCAGCCGCTCCTGCTTCTCTTACAGCAACAGGCGGCAACGGCAGCGTGGCCTTGAGCTGGCCGGCTTCTACCAATGCTACCAGCTACACGGTTTACCGGAGTACAACCAACGGCAGCGGTTATACTGCGCTTTCGGCTGGCACAGGTATATCGGCAACGTCGTTTACCGATACGACTGTAACGAATGGAGTCACTTACTATTATGTAGTAAAAGCAACGAATAGCGCCGGCTCCAGCGGCAACTCGCCACAAGCGAGCGCTACGCCGAATGCGACTGCAACCAGCCTGGCTGTACAATACCGGGCGATGGATACCATTTCGGTTAACAACCAGATTCAATTTGTGGTATCGATCAAAAACAACGGCACTGCTCCTGTGAACTTCAGCGATTACAAAATCCGCTACTACTTTACAAGTGACGGCGCCACAACCTTTAATCTTTTCTGCGACTGGGCTTCGGACAGCAGCACCAACCAATGCGGAAATGTCACACGGCAAGTTGTGGCGTTAGCTACGCCGGTGTCGGGTGCAACCCATTACGTGGAGATCGGTTTTGCCTCCGGTATGGGTCAGGTTCCTGCCGGCACGGTTAGCGGCAATGTTCAAATCCGCCTGCATAAAGGCGATTGGTCGAACTTCACGGAAGCGGGAGATTACTCCTTCGATCCATCCAAAACAACGCTGACGGACTGGAATAAGGTCACGCTGCTGAATGCGTCCAATGTCATTCTTTGGGGCACGGCTCCTTAATTCAGAAGCAAAGCGATTATAGGTAACTAAAAAAAGCGGGGTTTTTCCTTGCAGACGGTGTAAACGGTCTGTTGGAGAAGCCTCGCTTTTTCATGCCCGAACAGGCTGTTCCGGCACAAAAGCTGCATGGGGGCTGATCGGAAGCCGTTTGATGACAGGACGAGATGGCTCTGCGAAACCACTTCGGCTTATTTGGCGGTTTTGGGCGTCTTTTAACATGCAGGGGGCTGGCAGCGGCCTTTTAAAGCGGTGTTACTCTTCCTGTTTTTCCTGCTCCTTGATCACTTGCTCGATGCCCAGCAAAATTACCTTCAAGCCGAATTCAAACGCTGTATCGCTGCCCATCAGCTCGAACAGATTGTTGGTGAACATTCTTCGGAAGAGCCCGGCATCCGCTTCGCTCATGGCGTCGAGAACCTGAAGCAGCCCCTCGCCCGGCAGCGCCTCTTGCGCCTCCAGCACCGCCGACACATTACGCTCATGCTGATAGTCGTCGAGAACGAAGTAGAAAACAAAGTTCACCAGTGTGGTCACCACCTGCATCTTCTGATCCTGCTCCAGCGGCGTCTCTTCCACACAGAGCAGCATGCGGTTGGTAAACCGGATAATGTCCGGCTCGTGGGGCAGGGTCATCATCATCAACTGCGTAGAGCAGGGATAGCGGCGCAGCACGTTCCGCACGGTTGCCGCCAGCACGGCCAGTTGCTCCTTCCAGTCGCCGTCGGCATGGAATTCCTCCAGGATAATTTTTGACACCTGATTGGCCAGGCGCTGATAGAGGTGCTGCTTGCTTTTGAAATACCAATAGAGGGAGGGGGCTTGAATACCAAGCCGGTCGGCCAAGCGCCGCAGGCTGAATTTCTCGATGCCTTCCTCGCCGAGTAGCGCCCACGAAGCCTCCAAAATCGTATCCTCTGAAATTTGCGGTTGTTGCTTTTTCATCCGTATCCGCCCTTTTATCTAACAGTGTAAGTTTTTGCTTTACAGGTCCATGTATTCATGATATCATCTTACACTGTAAGGTTCAATCTTACACTGTTAGTTTAAAACGAAAAGGAAAGAAGGGAACCGCATGGAAAACGCCAATCTCCATTACTTTGAAAAAGCGTCGATTGCCAAAGCTGTAGCGCATTTTGCGGTGCCGATGATGTTGGGCACATCGATGAGCGTGATTTATTCCATTTTGAATGCTTACTTTCTTGGCACTTTGAACAATACAGCGATGCTGTCTGCGCTTGCGTTGACCTTGCCGCTATTTGCCGGCATTATGGCGCTCGGCAATCTGATCGGCATTGGCGGGGGTGCGTTTATCTCCCGTTTGCTGGGAGAGAAAAACTACGATGAGGTCAAGCACGTGTCCTCGTTTGCTTTTTACAGCAGTCTCGTATTAGGCGTAGTGGTGATGGCCGTGGGCCTGCCCTTAATTGATCCGATTGTGCATGGACTGGGGGCTACGCCGGAATCGTTCGGATTCACGAAGGACTATGTCACGGTCATGTTGATCGGCTCGCCGGTGGTCGTTTTGTTTTTTACCTTGGAAAATATCGTGCGCGCCGAAGGCTCGGCCGTAACGTCCATGCTCGGCATGATGCTGAGCGTGATCGTCAATATTGCGCTGGATGCGCTGGTGATTTTCGTGTTTCATTGGGGCGTGATTGGTGTGGCGTCGGCGACCGTGGTCGCGAATCTGGTTGCGTGTGCCTTCTACGCCTTCCATTTGGGCGTGAAGAGTCCTTTTTTGACCGTCTCCGTCACTTGGTTCAAGATCAGTAAAGCTATTGTGAGTAATGTTTTCAAAATCGGCGTTCCCGTTTTTATTATGAGCATCTTTCTGGGAGCGATGTCGCTTATTTTTAACCATTTTCTTGTCGAATATGGCGAGCAGGCGGTGGCGGGGTACGGGATTTCATCGCGGCTGCTGCAATTTCCCGAATTTGTGCTGATGGGGCTGTGCGAAGGCGTCGTGCCGTTGATTGCGTTCTCGTTTACGGCGAATAAATTGCGCATGAAGATGACGATTTCGTTTACGATCAAAACGATTGTGGCGTTAGCCGTCGTGTTCGGCATCGTTGTGTATCTCATTTCGGACCGATTGATCGGGCTGTTTACGAACGACCCGCAATTGATTGAAATGGGCAGCTATATTTTGCATGTGACGTTCCTGTCCTTGTTTATTACAGGGATGACGTCGTTGTTTACGGGGATTTTTCAAGCGACGGCGCAAGGGACTGCCGCGTTTATTATGTCCGTTATTCAAGGAATTACGCTGATTCCGGTGCTTTTTATCGCCAATCGGCTGCATGGCTTCCACGGGGTGGTGTGGTCGCTCGTCATTGCCGACGCTGTTGCGTTTCTGGTCGGGGCCGTGATGCTGTACGTGCTGCGCACCCGGCTGCAGCCGGATCTGGAGAGCTTGCTGCAGCCGGATTGAGCAGAGGGAAGGGCGAATCGCCTGCGGCTGGGCGAATTTGACATCTTAGGCCCCTCGCCGTATGATACGGGTAAAATGACCGGGCCGCCGCGTCCGCGCCCTATGGCGGTGCAGAGTGGAGCAAGGCTGAATGGACGGGGACGGAAGCTGGCCAAATGGGGGGCCGGAAGGCTGGGAGACCGGAAGACCGGAAGACCGGAGGACCAGAACGCCGGATGATCTGGAAGGCCAGATGACCGGAGGACCCGGAAGGCCGGAAGGCCGGATGATCTGGAGGGCCAGATGACCGGAAGACCGGAGGACCCGGAAGCCCCGACCCGACGGCGTGGCCCGGAAAGAGGAGGATATCCCGATGTTGGACCCAAGACAAACAAAGCTGGCCGACGTGCTGGTCAATTATTCCGTGAAGGCGAAGCCGGGCGAGAACATCCTGATCGAAGCTTTTGGCATCGATGCGATTTTCGTCAAGGAGCTGGTGAAGAAAGTACATGCCGCGGGCGCGCATCCGTTTGTGCAACTGCGCGATCATACCGTGCTGCGCCAGCTGGTGATGGAAGGAACGGAAGCGCAAATTCAGGCGTGGGCCGATATCGACGCTTACCAGATGCGGAAGATGCAGGGTTATATCGGCGTGCGCGGCGGCGCGAATATCAACGAGATGTCGGATATTCCGGCCGATCGGATGAAGCTGTACAACTCGATTTACAGCCGACAGGTGCATTTTGATATCCGCGTCAAGGATACGCGCTGGGTCGTGCTGCGCTACCCGACGCCGTCGATGGCCCAACTGGCCGGGATGAGCACGGAGGCGTTCGAGGCGTTTTATTTTCAGGTGTGTACGATGGATTACAGCAAAATGTCGCGGGCAATGGACGCGCTCAAGGCGCTTATGGACCGCACCGACCGCGTGCGGCTCGTCGGGCCGGGCACGGACCTGCGTTTTTCGATCAAGGGCATCGGCAGTGTTAAATGCGACGGCGAGCTGAACATTCCGGACGGCGAAGTGTATTCGGCTCCGGTGCGCGATTCGGTGAATGGCGTGATCAGCTTCAATACGCCGACGCCACACGACGGCTTCACGTTCGAGAACATCCGCTTCGAGTTTGAAAACGGCAAAATCGTCCAAGCGACCGCTAACGATACCGAGCGGATCAACGAAATCCTCGATATCGACGAAGGCGCGCGTTATGTCGGCGAATTCGCGATTGGCGTCAATCCGTACATTCAGCATCCGATGAAGGATACGCTGTTTGACGAGAAAATCGACGGCAGCTTCCATTTTACCCCGGGCAATTGCTATGACGACGCCTACAACGGCAACCGCTCGTCGCTGCATTGGGATATCGTCAATATTCAGCGCCCGGACTACGGCGGCGGCGAAATCTGGTTCGACGACGTGCTGATCCGCAAGGACGGCCGCTTTGTCGTGCCGGAGCTGGAGCTGCTGAATCCGGAGCATTTGAAGGCTTAATTGGATATGGATGCGTATGAATGCCATGTGCGGGGAGCTGCATGTGGCATTTTGTGCAGTTTTTTGGTGGGAGGCGGCAATATGGAGTCGGAAAAGTCCGGTATGATGACGTATTATGATATTTTGAAGATAGGCTTGAAATTGTTTGGCATTTATTTAGTGCTTAGAGGCGTATACAATTCTTTCACTTGGGGCGAACCATTTTTTACTATTTGAAATAATATTTTTCATGATTATTTTCATGGTTTTAAAGCTGTTACTTTTGTGCAAAAAAATTAACAAATGCGCAAAGAAAAATTTGCATGTTTGCGAAAATTATTTTCATTTAATTCTAAAAATGGAAGCTGTATGATGGTTTTAGCTATCAGCAGCTTCTATTTTTTGTGCTCGCAGATGGTGAGACCGGGCTGTATGTTTTACAGCAAAAGCTCGAAATATTTTACTGGGAATTCCAAATCTTTGAAATACTGCTCCGGAGGCTGTATTTCGACTAAAAATTGCGTAGGGGAAGGGAAACATGCTCATGAAACGAACGATGTTGGCTGGTCTCGTATTTGCTTTACTTACTCTCGGGCTACTGCCTGCCGAACATATACAGGCTGCTACTGCGAATCCAAAAGGCAATGAACGGACCCAACCCGCTGCCTCTTCTGGCGACGAGGAGCAGCAGGTCGTGGTCACTTTTAAGAATAAAGTTGATAAAACGCTGCTGAAGGGAAAAATCAAACGCGAGCAAAAGCGCCGTCCTACGGTCGCGGTGAAGATGTCGAAAAAAGAGATCGAAAAGTTGAAGAAGGATGCCTCTGTCTTGTCGGTTGAGCCGGATATCGTCATGGAAGCTGCGGCACAAACGACGGACTGGGGAACCTCCGACATACAAGCGCCGGCAGTCTGGCTAGAATCATCTCTATAGAATTGCCCACAAGCTCATTAAGTAAATTACATTTTGAGAATTCAAGATTAGATGGCATAGCGAACGCATACTATGCAGAAACAGACTTGCTTAACTCAATATTTATTAAAGTTACGGTGGTGAAATAAATTTGTCCAAACATGTTAAAGTTAAAATTACATGGGTATCCGAAGAAATGAATGGGAAAAAGATTGTACCCGTTGGAAAGTATTCAACTGCTGCTCGATTTAGAGATTTTCCTGTCGATGAAACTTGGAGTGTTATAGTAATATCAGAATCTGAAATTGATGCTTCAAGAACAGGGATTTATGACCTTTGTTTTCTTTTCGGAGAAGATGCCCCAGAGCATCTATTATATTCAGGTCATTCATTCTATTTAATTGAGGGCAGAAAAGTAGCGGAAGGTGTGGTTATTTAGTTAGTTACTCCAGAAAAAGTGGGAGTACAATAAGCAAAATAAAAGGAATTCGATGCCTCAAAATGGAAGTTGCTATTGTCCAGATAATAATCCACGAGGGGGTCGAATTCCTACAGGACATGAATTCGACAGAGCCCCTCAAAATCTTTTGAAGGGCTGGGAAAATTCTAGCTCTCAATCCAGCTAAGAAAGTTAGTTGTCCTCAATGTGATAGTAGTTACTTGCAAGTAAACGATGTGAGAAACGAAAATAATCGTTCTCAGCTTGAACGGATTTTGACATGCCCTTCTTGCTTAGCTACAAATATACTTAGATTAACCAGACCTATTGTAGAATAAGTGACCTGAGGTTACCGCCTTGCGAACAACGCTTGGCGGTTTCTTTTTGCCGTGGCTACGATAACGGCAAAAAATCGTTCTTGGAGCTTCATGGCATCCAAGCGCCAGAGAAAGCCGACTGCCTTCGGCAGCCAGCTATGGCCTCACCGGCCTTCAGCGGGGTCGGCGGCCTGCCTCCAGTGGCTTCCCCGCAGGGAGCGCTGTCGACCTTCCAACCTTGAAGGAACAGGCTGCGCCGTGCGCTTTAGTTGGGAAGTCGGCCAGCGCCGTTTATTTGCATCATGCGGCGGCTGGTGAACATTATATGGAATAATCAAAAACAAGACGCCGTACCGCTTGCCGGAGCCAGTGAAGAAAGAAAAGTAAGCATAATTTGACGCAAAAGTAACGATTAGTAAACAAAAGTGAATGTGACGAGCTTTCTTTTATATGTGTGGAGAACACAGCCCAAGCGAAGGCGTGGGAGCATTCTTGGTTTGAAGGGCTGGAGCTCTCCCGTTGGCTGGCGGGAAGCTCATCTGCTTAAATCGAAAAAAATACAATCAATTAAAAATTGTTCGTAGCAGGTAACTATACAAGTCAGCAATTACAAGATGAGATAACAGACTGGTCTCATGTAACCTCTAACGGTAAAAGAGCTATTTCACTGGGTCCTTACAGCCGAAGAATGGATGAGTGGCAAATGTTTGTCTATGGAGATTACAAACGGGAATGGATTACTAAATTGCCGAAAGGGAAAAAATAAAACTCTTTGAAGGAGATCAAGTGTAAGATGAAAATACTCATTTGCCTATTAATAATTTTCTCAACAATCTGATCCACAGGATGCAGTAACGGTATTCGTACAGAGCCCAATACCTTAACTCAACCGATGGAAAGTCCATTACCTGCCAATGGAGAAAAAAGTAATTCATTTTACGGAACCTGAATCGTGAAAAAATTACTTGCTAGCACACAGACTACAACTCATAGTGAGGAAGACATACAGTATTTGTTAAATAAAGAGATAACCTATGCTGCTGATTTGGTGACTTTATATTTTGGTGCCGTCTTAAACAATCCATATTATAAAGTGTATTCAGTCGGTGAAGAAAAATTTTTGAGTGATAATGATAGTGAGATTACCTTTAAGCAATTAGGCATTGAGACAAAGTCGGTTACTGAAATTCTAGTCTATGAAAATGAACAATCGAAATCACCGTGGATTGGATACGAGACTGAGAAAAATAAAATGGGTTGGTCCTTTATAATTAAAGACAAAGATACATTAATTATGGGAAGTGGTGGGGATTACTTCGAACTCGTGAGGAAATAGTAATGATAGAAGAGCATTTCGGGATTTTTTATATAAGCTTTGTGAACACCGCCTTGCTTTCATCGTTAGCGAAAACAAAGGCTTTTGATGGTGGCTATAATATGTCTGGTAAGTGGATTGCAGATAATCTGTCCGATGCCGAAACTTGGCTAACATTGCCGCAAATGAAAGGCAAAACTAGAATAATATCTGTTGCTTTGCCAAATGTGGTGAATGAGGCGTATTATAGTACAAAATTAGATGGTGTTGGACCTGCACATTATTTCGAAAGTGACGTTCTTAGTTCGTCGCATATTACGGTAAAGGTGGTGAAGTAGCTTGTTTGGTAAGTTGACCGCCAGAATAAACTGGATTCCAACTGAACAAGGTGGGAAAAATAGATTCCCGATTAGAGATTACTCAACCGTCGCTCATTTTTTAGAGGATGACCCAGAACAAGGCTGGAGCGTTGTATTGAAAATAGACGCGAATCCTGAATCATACATGAGTATTTGTGACCTTTCATTTTTATTTCCAGAAAGAATACCGAAAAATCTTATACACGTCGGAAGTAAATTCATGCTTTTTGAATCAAAGAAGGTTGCAGATGGGGAGATTATAGACATTTTTTCAAATTAAAGAGGCACCACAATGCGACTAATCCTTGCGTTGTGGTTTTTCATTTATCCCTTTATGCGGTTTCTTTTTTTGCCGTAGCTATGATAATGGCAAAACAATTGCTCGCGGCGCTTCACGACTCTAAGCCCCGCGATCTCGAAGGATCAAAGCCGATTGGCCTTCGGCAGCCAGCCAAGTCCCCACCGCACCTTCGACGGGATCAGCCATTATCATGTCGAGAGTGGCGATGATTGATTTTTGGAAAATGTTAAATGGAGATAAGACTATTAAGGTTTTTAATCCAGTCGATGGGGGTTAAGTATGGATTACGTGGCGGTTCTGGAAAGGGTAAGTCAGGTAATTGAAGAGGAAGTTTTGATTAATATTAATGGTATCACTTTTACTGGTTTCTCTACTCTGTGCCCGTATCCAGTTGTTGAGGGCAAACAGTACAAAGTTAAATTGGGTTTGACTATATTAGACGATGTTATAATAAAGCAATTAGATCAACCACACGAGAAATTAATCCAAATAGGTGAGGGGTTTTCTTACCTTATTAGGGGTAGAGTAAAGGACAATACATTGGAGTCGATCGTATCGTTTGAAGACGATTTCCTGTTAGACTTTGCGTATCTGAATGGAGAGTTTATAGAATTATATGTAGACCGAATCAGTGTTGAGTTCCTATAATGCGTATTTAAGCGACGGGAAATTCGCTTCAAGATCAGAACTATTAGCAAGGAGCTGATGTCAATGGAACTTGGCAACATCGATCCAGAATTACTCAAATTGGCGAGACGTTTAAACTTAAAGGATACTCTTCCCCAAACAGCACTGGAAAGAAATTCGCTATTTTATCCGCTAGTCACTTACGTTAATCACACAATTGCGCTTTCTTTAAGTGGTTCCTATGATGCCGTAGCGCTATTCATCTCAAGAGCAGATAAGGAGTTAAACATTTTAATTGGCAAAAATAAAGCAGACGAAGTTTACCTGCCATTATGCCAAAAGTACTTGTCTATGCTCTCTAATCATTTAATAAAGCATGCTCTTTTAGGGGAGCAAGGTGTTTCGATGTTACCGGATAAGTACCTTGATGAATTATGATTGTGGAGTTTACTTTGAATCCTTCGATTATCGTGTTCAATAAGGAGACCGATAGTAAATGAAAAAAATAATCAGTATAAGTATTACTTTGATTGCTGTAATTGTCATCCTCTGGGGAGGAAAGGGGTACGTAGCAGGTTATCATATTACAGTGTTATTTAAAAAAGGAGCAACCATTGAGATAGCGGAAGATACAGTAAAAATGTTAAAGGGCAATTCAAAGTGTAGTAACGCCGGAAAGCTGGATGCAAACAATAATAAGGATATAGTAGTTGTTTGTTATATTGAAAAAAAGGGAGCATATTTCCAAGTCGTATCTCTGATGAATAAGGTCAGAGAAGATAATCTTTGGGTTGATCAAATAGGTTTTGATAAAGATTTTAGAGATAAAGAAAGAGAGAATTAAACATGGAGGAGACGCCTTGCGAACCCACAGGGCATTTTTTTCATTATTGTATAAAATAGGTGCTAATGTCAGTGAAGCGATTTTCCCGGAGGATTCAATGAAAAATAGAATAATACTGATACTTATATCCGTACTTGTTGGAGTCGGTTATCTTCCTCTCATGCAATCTAATATGTTTAATAGTTACAGAAAATTATTCTCCAAAAATTTCCAATTGCTATTGGAATTGCTTCCACTTTTAGTAATAATATTTATTATCAGCTTAGTGATGCAAAAAGGAAAAGTAAGGTTATTATTTATATTTGGAGTTGGAATAAGCTGTTCATTAGTTTCCATGCTTGCCTATTTAGCAGTAAAGATGTTCTTCTCATTAAAAGATTTCTAATTTTTGAATTTGTAAGGAGCGTACTTCATGAATGACAACGAATTGAGGAATATCCTCCTCTCCATGCATCACTTGTTTATTTATGTGCGTGCTCATATGCGTGAACAGCTTAGTTTGCATATTTTAAATAAATGTAGAATAGCGATGCGTTCTCTGGAACAGGGGGAATGCCATTCGTTGGACTCCTTTTATACCATCATAACATCTGACCTGACAGCTCAGGAAAGCCTGCAAATCAGCTATGCGTTCAACAGTAACGATCTGCATGCACCCGGTGGGCCAGCCATACAAAAAGGTTTCTTGTCGTTTATGACCGAAGCGCTGGATATCACTTGCACGAAAATAGATGAAAAGGATTATGATTGTGCATACAGGTTAATAGATGCTCTTCATGCGTTACCTGAAATGTTGGCAAAAGGAAAGCTTCATGCCTCCTCCTACTGGAACGTTTTTATTAAAGGAAACGATCTGGAGGACCTATTTCTCGTGACATGGAGACGGCATTTTAAACCTTCAATTAGGAAACGTAATTTTTAAAATTTTCACATACTACAATTCAGATCGCGGGGTCTACCCAGTATGGTACAGATCTTTCATTCGGTTCAATTAAAAAGAATAACCGTCGTATGCGATCCCCAATTACGTAATTACGGACAAATGCGAGATGGCTGTCAGGACTTCAACGCCATTTTTAGTAGTGGGAATGCCTACGGACTCATTGGTGAGTGCGGCATGGGCGGTTGGGCGCTGTCGTATGTACTAAGTGGAAAAGCAGAGATCCAAAGTGGGGAGATCTTTTTGGACCAGACTCCAGCAACCTCTTCATGTTTGTCGAAGGTCGGCTGTTATGTGGGGGAGGGTTATTTGAACAAACGCTTTTTGGGCGAGAAGACGATTCGTCAACAGATCATGCAAGGTCTAAAAGAGAATAGAAGTAGCTTCTCATTACAAGAAATCCTTGATTTGTTCGAACTTTCATCATCCAGACTGGACAGGAAGCTGGACCAAATCAGTAATGAAAGATGGAATGCTTCAGCAGCGATTGGTTTTGCACATGGAAAGCGCATCTATAGCTTCCCTTGGCTAAATACGGCTTGGATCCATCGGTTGAACCAACGTATAGAACATTGTGTAACGGTTCTTAAACAGTATGGAGCCATTGTTCTTATTCCAACATCCCATGCCGCTTCATTGAGTGAGATCGTAGACAGCAGCATTCCAATCTCTAACAGATAATGATGAAAATTGTGGTTACCGCCCGCCTTGCGATCATCGCTGGGCGGTTTCTTTTTGCCAGTACTAGGAGCAGATCTAATCGATTCCGAGCGCTTCGCTTTGTCAGAAATCAACCATCACCTCCGTTTCCTCCGCCTCCACCCGATTTCCCTCCAACAAATTCACGCAAAACGACCCCGCAGGCCCAATAATGGTGTAAAATAGGAGAAACACAGGAAACTCAACACGAGGAGGCAGGAACGTGCCGGATGGCAAGTATGTAAAGCTGACAGCCCTGACTCTGGGAGTCGCGGTTTTGAATATTGCGTTGTTTTCTCCCGGCATGATCGGCATCCGCATCGGTCAGCATCCGCTTTCTTCGGCGGTAGGCGTGACGGTGCTCTGCGGCAGCGTGCTGGCGCTGGCCTATGGCAGTTATACGCTGCTGTTTGCGCCGCGCGCCGCCGCCGGAGCGGTCAAGCAAATCAGGACGCAGGAGGAGCTTGTTGAAGCCTGGTCCCGCTACAAGCGCGTTCGGGCTTTGTCGGGCTACGTGGACACGGGGCTTGGTCAGTGGGAGCGCTTCAGGAAGAAAAAAGACGCGTTGCTGGACGCGCTGAAGCAGCGATTCGATCTGGCGGGGCTTAGCTACAGGAAGTTCGCTGCAGTGATTCTGGAAGCGGAAAAGCTGTTTGAGCTGAATTTCAAAAGCATGCTGGGCCGGCTGCAAACCTTCGACGAAAAGGAGTTCGAGAGCGTGACGGCCAAGCGCGGGCCGGCGCTGCCGCAAGGGCTGCTACAGGAGCGGGCCAACGTGTATAACGAATATCTTTCGTTCACGGAGAGCTCGCTTGCCGCCAACGAGGAGCTGCTGCTCAAGCTGGATAAGCTGCTGCTGGAGCTTTCGCGTCTAGACAGTCTGGAGCTGAGCGACATCGAGAATATGCCGGGCATGCGGGAATTGGATACGTTAATCCGGCAAACTCCACATTACAGGAAATAAGAGGGGGTACATATGTCAACCAAGAGCAAGTTTCTTCTGGTATCTGTGACGCTGCTGGTCGTGGTGTTCGGCCTGGTCTACGCGGGAATCAGTTGGACCTCCAATTGGGGCAAGTCGACGGCGCAGGTGACGACCGAAGACGCGAATAAGCATTTGAATAAGCTGTTCGCCGATATTGCTCCGGACACCGAGACGCCGACCAAGGGCCAGATTGATCTCGACCCGGTCGATGTAGCGGCGGCGCTGCCGGATATTAATAAGTTTACAGTTACGGTGCCGAATACGAGCAATGATTTTGTGGAGATTTTCTCCTCGACCGAAAAATCGGGCACAGGCGTAGACGGCTGGCTGGCCGACGTAGCGACGGAATTCAATAAGGCCAACGTTTCGGTGGACGGAAAGGCCGTTTCGGTCAAAATCCGCAATATCGCCTCGGGGACAGCAGCCGATTATATCCAGTCCGGCAAATACGTGCCGGATGCCTACACGCCGTCCAATGAATTATGGGGCGAAATAGTCAAGGCCAGCGGCGTCAAGATCGACATGGTCGCTCCGCGCCTCACCGGCAATGTGCCCGGCATCGTGATCGCCAAAGCGAAATACGACGCTCTGATCGGCAAATACGGCGCAGTCAACGTCCAGACGGTGACGGACGCGATTGCAGCCAATGAGCTTTCGATGGGCTATACCGATCCTTTTGCCAGCTCAACTGGGTTAAATTTCCTGGTGACTGCGCTGTATACGTTCGACAGCAGCAATCCGTTAAGCGACAAGGCCGTGCAGGGCTTTGCCAAGTTCCAAGCCAACGTGCCGTTCATTGCGTCGACGACGATTCAAATGCGCGATGCGGCCAAGTCGGGTGCGCTGGACGGATTTGTGCTGGAATACCAGACGTTCGTCAATGC
Organism: Paenibacillus athensensis; assembly: GCF_004514475.2. Classification (GTDB taxonomy): domain Bacteria; phylum Bacillota; class Bacilli; order Paenibacillales; family NBRC-103111; genus Paenibacillus_AL; species Paenibacillus_AL athensensis. The sequence continues at coordinate 201,411 of NZ_MYFO02000009.1, forward strand.
GCCGGATTTGAAAAACGGTTATGTGTTTACGCCATTCGGGGCGCGGCACGACAGTCCGCTGTATGCGCTGGGAGACCTGCCGACGTGGAAGCTTGACACGTTGAAGAAGTTTGCGCAGTTCGTCACGCAGGAGAAGTACGTAAAGTCCGCTCAGGACAAAGGATTTAATGGATTGGAGTCGTATCGGTCCGAGCTGGCTCCGGTGGACGGCAAGCTGTTGTCGGCTGCGCAAAAAGTATGGAAAGAGAAAAAGAACGGCTCCAAGCCGATCGCCGCCGTATTCGTGGCCGATATTTCCGGCAGCATGAACGGCGAGCCGATTAACCGCTTGAAGGAGTCGCTGCTCAAGGGGCAGAAGTTCCTCGGCAGAGACAACAGCATCGGTCTGGTGGCGTATTCGGACGATGTAACCATTAAACTGCCGATTGCCAAATTCGATACGAATCAGCAATCGATGTTTGTCGGCGCCGTCAACAGTTTGCAGGCCGGAGGCGGCACAGCGACGTTTAATGGCGTTGTCGTTGCTTTGAAAATGCTGGAGGATCAGTTGGCGGCGAATCCTGATATGAAGCCGCTGATTTTCGTGCTGAGCGACGGCGAGACGAATAAAGGTTATTCGCTGAAAGACATTAAAGGGCTTGTTGAAACGTATAAAGTACCGATCTACACCGTAGGCTACAATGCCAACGTTCAGGCGCTTCAAAGCATTTCCAGCATCAACGAGGCTGCGAGCATTAACGCGGATACGGATGATGTGGTCTATAAGCTCGGCAATTTATTTAACGTCCAAATGTAGCGCACGCGAAGGGGGATTTCAATGTCATTTTCTATGGAAGTGTCAAGCCCGGAACAAATTCAGGCCGTGATTGAAGAGACGGTGAAGCCGGTGCCGGAGGAGGTCGCCAAGCTGAAGGAAGCGGCGGAGGCGAATGTCGCGGCGATTTGGTCGCTGGATGTAGAGTCGCTTGATAAGCGAAAGGAGATTTTGCAATCCATCGACACGTTTGGTCTGCGTACAATGAAATCGTCCTCGGACAAAAACGCACTGCTGCAAGTGTCCGTCGGTCAGCTCTCCAAGGTCGGAGACGAGGGTGGACCTGTTGCCAGGGACCTGGCTGAGCTGCATATGCAGCTCAAGGATTTGGACCCAAGCGTGATTGATTTTGCCAAGAGGGGCTTTCTCGGCAAGCTGTTGAACCCGTTACGGTCTTATTTTGTGAAATTTGAAAAAGCAGATGTCGTCATCGCCGATATTGTGGCATCGCTCGACAAGGGCCGGGCGGGTTTGAAAAATGACAATACCACGCTGGAGCTGGAGCAGCAGGCGCTACGCGATTTGACCAAAACGTTAAAGAAGGAAATCCAGCTCGGCATGTTTATGGACGAATCGATTTCCGCCCAGCTTGAGCTCGCCCGGCAACGGGGGGAGGACCCGGAGAAGGTCCGGTTCATTACCGAGGAAGTGCTGTTTCCGATGCGTCAGCGCGTCATGGATTTGCAGCAGATGCTCGTGGTCAACCAGCAGGGCATTATTGCCTTCGAGGTGGTCATCCGCAACAACCGGGAGCTGATGCGCGGAGTGGACCGGGCGAAAACGGTGACGATTTCCGCATTGAAAATCGCCGTTACGGTCGCTGCCGCTTTGTATAATCAGGGAATCGTGCTGAAAAAAATCGTTTTGCTCAATCAAACGACGACCGATTTCATTGCCGCGACCTCGCGCATGCTGAACACGCAAGGCGTGGAGATTCAGAAGCAGGCGATGGAAACGGGCGTTTCGGCCGATACGCTGAAGCAGGCGTTTGCCGATGCGCTGGCTGCTTTTGATTCCATCAGCACCTACAAGCAGCAAGCGCTGCCGAAAATGCGCGACACGATCCAGCAGTTCCAGACGTTGGCTGACGAGGGCGAAAAGCAGATCGTGCGTATTGAGAAGGGCCGGGCGTTAGATCTCTGAAAAAATTTGCAACCAAAAAGCGCGAATGAGAAGGCTTTATGCCTTTCCATTCGCGCTTTTTCAATATTAAGCAGCTTCAGTAACGGTTCAACTTGTCACAGTGTCTAACTGCTCATGCGCACGCAGCACGACTTCGGCTACTAACCTGTCTACTTGTGCCAAACTGTGCTGAGGCATAATCGCCGCTTTGGCTTGCTGGCCGATACAGGAAAGCTGCCACTTATGAACCATATCCGGCGCAGGTCGTTGAAAAACAACCAGATTGGAATATGGATTCACAAAGCTTGTTATCCCGGCTTCATTTAACGTACGCGACATATAGGCGGCATTGTCGATGCATTGATTGATTTTAAACGTCCATTGCTCTCTTGTAAGATCCGTTAGAGCGTGATAGAACAGAACAGCGGCTAATCCGTTACGCGAGCCGTTCAATGTGGTGTCCTTGGAGTTGAGATACTCAATTTCTTTTTCCATATTGCGCATGATCGATTTTTTCGTCAGAATGATACCGCAGGGGACAGGGACTCCAGGCATTTTGTGACCGGATACAGACACACTGTCAAAGCTTTCCCCGTTAATTCCATAATCGCTTTGCAAGTTGGGGATAAAGGGGAGCATCATGCCGCCCAGCGCACCATCCCCATGCACATAGACGTGTTCGCGGGATATCCCCTTCCTGTTGAACACCTCCAAAGCCTGATTGGCGGAATCATAGGCGCCTTTGAAAGTTGTGGACAGGTTGCAGATCACAATGGCATCTCGATGCTGATCGATCACGGCTTCCAGATGCGTATAATCCATTTCTCCATGAGGCTGAGACCGAACGACGACGGATTCCAGTGAAAAGGCCAGGCACCCTTTGGCTATGGAGTAATGGGTATCCTCCGAGTAATAGACGACAGGATTCTTTAACGAAAGCTTCCCGTATAAAAGAGCGGCCAGATTGCCTTCAGTTCCGCTGGAGGTCAAGTAACCCCAGGACTCCTCCATGTTCCACAGTGCTGAAAAATAATTTACAATTTCAATTTCATATTCACGGCTATCCAGCCCGTAGTTAGAGGGAATAAACGGATCACCAATATTATTGATGAAATAATCCAATAACCAGCCGAATTGCGAATAGGAACGATCTGCGTTGTATTGGAATCCGAACTGATGGAGCTTCAGCTGCTGGAGTTTGTTTTGGTAGAGATTAAGCATGTTTGAGATACCTCCGCAATTCTACATCCGAGATATAGTTATTGAACGACAGGAGTTCATTTTTGAAAAATTGACTGTAATGCGCGTGCGCCGTTGTGCCTAATTGCTCCAGCACTTCACCAGAGCTGCGGAAAAAATCGACAGCCTCGGAGAAGGAGGGGAGACCGCGTACAGCTTCGAAGGCTTGCCGCGCAGCATTGTTTTGCAAGCCGGAAATGCCGGAATAAATAAGCGCTGCAATCGTCAGATAAATATTGGTGTCGGAACCGGGCAGCCTGAACTCGAAATGTCCCTTGGCGTCGTGAATGATGCGGATCGTACTCGTTCGATTGTCCATTCCGATGGAATGATCAACAGGAACCCAGGAATTGGAACGCAATCTTTTATACGAATTGTGATTGGGTGCGTAGAAGCACATCCAGTCCGACAAGCGGCTGAGTATGCCTGCGATAAAATTCTGCGCTTGCGGAGAAGTGCAAGGAACGGGCTGGCCGTCCTGCCCGGCATGTAAGCTGACGTGCAAATGGAAACCGGAGCTTGCGTCATCGATCGAGGGCTTGGCCATGAATGAGGCAAGAAGTCCTCTGCCGGCAAAAAAGGTTTTGATGATTTGTTTGGCCACCAGTACCTGGTCGGCAACAGTAAGCGCGTCCGTGTATGCGAGTGTAATTTCCATTTGCCCTTTCCCGGCTTCGCATTTGAGGCCTTCGCAGGAAATGGGGGAGGCTTCTAGCAGCTCCTTGAGCTCACTCCATTGATTCAAATGTCCGAAGGTGCTGACAAAATCATAGTCGGTGTCGTAATCGACTATCGGGTCAAGGCGGCCTTCCGTTTCTTTAAATAGGTAAAATTCCATTTCAATGCCAATTTTGATGTGCAAATGCTGATCGTCCAAGCGGCGGAGCGCTTGATGCAAGACCCGTCTCGGGCACACAGCTACAGGTTCCCCATCGGGATGGAGGGGACTTCCCAACAGCAATTTTGTGGATTCAACAACGAATTCTTTAAGCAAGGAATCTGCTGCCCGCTGATGCAAGAATACATCGCCGAACCCGCTTTCCCAGTTGAAGTCGGGAAGGTTGGGCCACGTAGTCATACTGTAGTCGGTTACGTATAGATAATTACAAAAGCCAACAGCGGTATGAACGTTCAAGAATTGCGAATTCATCGCTTTTACTTTCAATCTGCCCACACAGTCTACAATCCCGAAAAGTGTAGTTTCACTCATATGATCCTCCGATGCCAGATTGCCCTTTAGCTACTGCGAAATGTAAAAATAAATACACATAAACGTACATGGTAATCAATTTGTGTATATTCGGAGCCCATGTGATGTACCGCATCGTACCGCTCAAGCTGCAGGCCACATACACGATGAAGCGTACGAGCTCGTCGGGCTGAGGCTCTCTGCCCAGATACGTCTGTAATACCCATAAACTGCGGTTCAAATACAATTCAAATTTGTGCAGCGCTTGGTCTGCGACATGAATAACCTGATTGGCAGCATCAATATCATGGTAAATTTCATAGCCGATATGATCGTTGGATATAAACGAATGGCAAATCGAAGCGATGTCGTACAACGGATCAAAATACCCCGTCTTCGTATTGCTTTTATTATCCCAGGTGCAACGCGGATCAATAAATATCAAATCCTGATTGACTTGATCCCAGATAATGTTGCCGAAGTGCGGGTCGCCGTGAATCAGGGACTCCATTAACGGTGCATTTCGCTCGTAAAGCTGGACGGCCGCATCGTACAAATTCCGGCTGGTGGGATGCGTCTCATTGTTAAACAGGAGGTTGAAGTGCTGCAATTGCTCGAAACGGAACTGACGGAGTTCGTCGGTTTGAGAGGCCAATCTGGTTTCAATATGATGAATGATCATCGGACAGGTTAAGATGATTTCAAGCCTTCTTTGAACGATGACTTTGTGATAGTCGGACGAATATCTGTCCGTAGAAACGGCATGCAGCAGTTTTATTTTTTTTACAGCTTCCAGCGTCAATCGGGTCATTTGTTCATCCAGCATCGGATTGATGAGACTTTGAAAGTACTGTTCCAGCGTCTCCCCTTGTATGTATGCCATCGTATAGGATGAAATCTTGCCCAGCTTCATTTCTGCGATTTCCGGAAAAATCGGCTTGGCTTGTACGCTTTTCTTCAGCAACTGATTGCTTTTGATGATGAGCGAAGCTTCTTCGTAGGCTCTGTGCTCATCAATCGTTTTAATTACCCAACAACGCCCGTCTGTATCCGTAATGACCTTCAGGGAAGTCGCTTCCAGCCCTGGAGCGAGCTCATGTAATTCTTCTTGAATCATCATCTTCAAGCAACACCTTTCCAATAAACCTGCGGTCCTTATAAATATTTGGGGATGGGCCGATATTCGGCAAGGGTGTGTACGCGGCTTCTCACGTGCGTCTTGACATGATGCTCAAGCATGTAGGTAGATGAGGTCAACAGACGGGTGGAGCGGAGTACTTGATCAATAAGGTCTGCACATTCGACCAGATCAGCGTCTGTTATTCCGCGCATGGCCGTGTTGTTGGTGCCGATCCGCAGCCCGCTTGTAATGGTCGGGGGTTCTGTGTCTCCCGGAATAATGTTTTTGTTCACGATCAGGCCGCAGCTTTCAAGGGCTCGCTCGGCGACAACGCCGGTAAGTCCCATCTCTTTGACGTTAATTAAAAATAGATGATTGTCCGTACCGCCGGTCAGGATCGAATAGCCTTTCTTCAGGAACAGGTTGCAAAGCTTGGCTGCCTGGTGGACAATGTTGTTGGCATACTCGACGAATGCTGGTGTGGACGCGTAATCCAAAGCGCGAGCCTTGGCCGCGATACCAGCCAGGTCCGGCGTACCCTGAAATCCGGGGAAGGTACCGCGATCGATGATTTGTTTGAGATTTTTGTTCGAATCGCTGGTACACATGTAGTCTTTGCCCATCATAATGAGGCCGCCGCGTGGACCGAGTAGCTGCTTGTAGGTGCTTGTCGTTGTAAAATGAGCATGGTCGATCGGGCTTTCGTGAAGGCGCGCTGCGACCAGACCGGCAATGTGCGAGATGTCGGCCAACAGAAAAGCGCCGACGGAATCGCTGATTTCCCGGAATTTGGCGAAGTCAATCGCTCTTGGATAGGCACTGGCGCCGCATATGATCAGCTTCGGTCGGTGCTGCTGCGCCAGACGATAGATGTCATCGTAATCGAGGATGCCTTGTTCCGTTAATCCGTAATTAATACAATTAAAATATTTGCTGATCGTGGATGCCTTGGCCCCGTGGCTCAGGTGTCCGCCTGCGTTAATGTGCAAGCCAAGAATCGTATCGCCAGGGTTCAGCAGGTTGAAAATGACAATTTCGTTAGCAGACGTTCCGGAGTGTGGCTGTACATTAACGTATTGGGCGTTAAACAGCTTCTTGGCCCGTTCAATCGCCAACAATTCGATTTGGTCGGCAATTTCACAACCGCCATGATAGCGCGCTCCGGGATATCCTTCTGTCGTCAGATTGGATAATACGCTGCCGGATGCGGCCAAAACAGAAGGGTGTTGCGTACTGGAGGCAGCCACTAACGATAATGTGGACATTTGTCTGGCGTATTCCTCAGATAATAAATCCGCTAGCTTGGGATCGTTTTCCACCAGCAGCTCGGCTGCATATTTGGAGAATACGGGTAAAGCAACGCTGCGAGTACGATTTTCTTGCAAGGCTGGAATGTTCATCCTACATCTCCTTTATTGGTTAAGAAATGATTACAAATGTATTGTTTTTGACATGCTTGATGGCCGCATCTAGTTCATCAGGGGTATCGGCGGCAATGGCGGCTGTAAAAATCGTATCAGCGGAGTAACGCACTTGACCTACTTGTTGTCCATTCTCTACGTGTTGGGTGACGCTTTTTACCAGCGGGTTACTCAGCAGGGGCGCCGCATCGAAGTTAGAGACAACGCCGGAGCGGGAAGGGAGATATAGCATATTTCCTGCGTATTTAACCGGAAAAACCTTGTCGCTCTCAAATCGGGCAGCCAATTGAAGCTGGAGGCGGACATGCTCTTCGAACAGGTGCACCCCCCACGTCTGGTAGATTGCTTCCGGAATACCGCCGCCTGCGGGACGAGCGGCAATTTCGCCAAAGTACACCTCTTGGTCGTCGGCAAAAACCTCCATATGGAATACACCGTCCCGAACGCCGTAGCTGTCGATGACCTTGAGCAGCATCTCACTGGTTTTCAAGTAAAGCTCGGTAGGCTCATTGCTGATTGTTGTGATCAGCCAATCGAAATCCGAGTAGTTGAGCGGCGGGTGATCATATCTGCCGATGGTCGCAAACATCATTTTTCCGTCTCTTACCAATGCGTCAAAATGATAGATCGGCATGTCTAAAAATTGCTCAATGAAGAAACCGGACTGCTGACCCTGCACCGTATGCAGGACCTGTTCAAGCTCCTCCAGGTTGTGAATGACATAGCAATCCTGTGAGCCCGTACCCCGTTTGGGCTTCATGATGATTTTTTTATACGTTTGAAAAAAATTCCGGATCTCATTGAATTCATGGGTGTCGATAAAATCCGGAAAAGGCACCTTGCCGATCAGCCCGTTTTTCATCGCCACTTTGTCTCTGAAATACTCCGATTGCTGGACAGTGAGTCCGGGCAGACCAAGTCTTTCTCTGGCGTATGCGGAAGGCAATAAATCTTGCTCCGAGGTGCTGACAATGTAAGAGAGCTTGTTGTTGTTGTTGATTAATTCGATTAATGAGGCAATATATTCTTCGTTGCCCTTCAGCTCGATGACATGCAGTTCCTTGACGGCTGATTTGGGCGGAAGATGGCTGGAGCGGAGCGAGAACATATAAAACACATCATAATCAGCCAAAACATCGAGGATTTGATCATCTTTTTTTAATACATCAAAGCTTGCTCTGGAGAGCAAAACAATATTTTCTTTTGCCATTGCTGAACCTCCGGTACGCATATATGGTTTATGATGTTGAATACGGTTGGATTAGCGGGAATCCAATCGTTCGAGATGGCCTTTGACCTGTTCAAAAGTCGCTTCCGGATCTGTCACGCCGGTATTCACAATAATATGGTTGTAGTCGTTTACAGCAACAAGCTGCAGCAAGCGCTCTCTGGTGAGGTTCGCTACCCGCTCGTCGTCGGGATGCTCGGTTTCATAGGTTCGTTGACGCACGCGCTCCATCGCCAAGGCAGGCGGCACATCCACGAGGATGCTGAGATCGGGCTTGATGAGCAGCTCGCCGATTTTTTGATGGACGATGCCCGATTCGAACGCCAAGGATGAGATCAAATAACGGTCTGTCAGTACCCAAACGTTGTTTTGCAAATTCGCTTCCACCACACTTCGTTGATGTACGAGCCGATCACCCAGTGCAATGACCGTCAAACCATATTCATGGATACGTTCGCGATCGACGCCCAAGGTATCGTCATGCCAAGCGCGCCATAAGTGCATTTCTCTCACCTCCTCCGAAGGCGTTTTGGTAACGACATGTGGTTGGTTAAGGTTCGACAGGAAGCTGCTGATCCGGTTCAGCAGTGTCGATTTGCCGCTGCCGTCAATTCCATCGAGTACGATCAGTTTTCCGGGATAAGGATTGGCTTGCATCTCGACCTGTAGCGGTTTCCATGCCTCTCCGTCGTTGGGACGAACTTTCAGTGTCACTATAAAGCACCTCACATAGATTTGTTTGAAATTTCAAACTATAACTCCTTTGACAACGCATAGATTGCCTGGCTGTATAAGACTAGCCATTCATGTAAGTCGCTTAACTCAATGTATTCGTCCGCTTTGTGAGCCATCAGTTCCCGACCGGGGAAGACCGGGCCAAAGGCTACGCCGTACTTCATGACGCGGGCCAAGGTCGCTCCTCCGGAGAATGCCGCTTGAGCGACCTGTCCGTGGCGCGCTTCATAAATCGCTTTCAGACTTGTAACGATAGCATGGTTACTGTCTACAAAGTGCGACGCCGTTATTTTGTGCCTGTCAATTCTCCACAGAGGGTCTTCCGTTCGTGCGGCAATCGTATTAAATATCTCTTGAATGTTGGCGCTGACCGGCAATCGTATATTGATCTTGATTTCCGGCATCGTACTGCTGGTGAAGCGGACCACACCTACATTTACTGTAGATTGTCCGCTAATAGCATCAGCGCATGCGATTCCAAGCCGTACTCCTGAATAATCGTCTCTAAAGTACTGATTCATAAAAGTAATGAACGCCTCGGCGTCGTGCTGGAACGAGTAGCCTCGCAAGAAAACCAGCAAAAATAAAGCAGCGTTCCGGCCTTTCTCCGGCTCGGAGGCGTGCGCGGATACCCCTTGCAGCTTGAGAACAAGCTTATTGCTCTCTGAGTGGACGTCTCCTTGCAGCTGATTTTGTTGACAGAAGGCTTGAAAATCCCGCTGAAGCTCATTTCTTCTCAACGTGCTTTCATGTCGTATGGTCGCTGAGGCTAAGTCGGGGACGACATTGATTTTGGAGCCGCCTTCGAAATCCAGCAGCCAATACTCCTCATGTTTACCTGTATGCAAGGCTCGCAGCGAAAAGATGACGTTCAGTTGTCCTTTCTCGGCATGGACCAGAGGGAAAAGCAGGTCGGGCGTAAATCCGACCAAAGGGACTTCCTCTCTAGCCTTGTAATGATTCATGCACTCCCAACCGCTCTCTTCATCCGTACTGACAACAATTCGAATACGTCTGGAGATCGGAAGGCCGCTGTCTTTGAGCATTTTCAGGGCGAACAATACCGTCATGGCTGGACCTTTATTATCGAGCGCCCCGCGCGCATACAGCTTATTGTCGCGTATTTCTGGACTGAAGGCGGGATGGCTCCAGCCCTCGCCCGCAGGCACGACATCGACATGCACAAAAATGCCGAGCAGTTCGCCTTCTCCATATTCAATGTACCCGTAGTACCCGTCTACGCAGGTGGTCTGGAAGCCGAGCGTTTCTGCGACGGCAAGATAAAAGGTCAAGGCATCGTGAATGCCTTTGCCGAAGGGCATGTCCGGCAGCTGTGGCGCAGCTGCATGCTTGAAGCTTGGAATGGACAGAAATTCAAGAAGCTGTTCCAGCAAATTGCCCTCATAATGGCCAGCATGATCTTCCCAGTCGACCATATCAGGAATCCCCCTTTCTATAGGTATAGTCAGGTCAACGGTTAACCGCCTACACCTTCATATTTGCGCAATCCGAAAGACCAGAGAACAACGGCAAGGGCAAACACGGCAGGCCCAATCAGTGGAGCGATCAGACCTAAGCCCTCATGGAGTGGTGTTGTCTCTTTTGCGAGCAGGTACAGCCCCGGATAGTAGTTAATGAACCCGAGAGGGACAAGCGTAGTAAGAAGCAGTTGAACGATCGAGCCATACAGCGATAGCGGATAGGAAATAAATTCCTTTAATTGGAAATACAAGCTGAACAAGTACTGGGAGCGAATAAAAAGAAATCCCCAGGCTCCGATGAGGACGAGCACAGCAGCATGAAGGAAAGCTCCGCTAACAAGAAGAGCGATCAGATACAGCACCTTAAGCGGACTCCATTCTATGTGCACTTGTATCATTGACCACGCCATCACAAGTCCTGAAATCAGAATATGAGCTACATACCCGACATTAAACTTCTCCGCAATCAGGAACATAAAAGCATGCAGCGGCTTGACCATATAACGATCCAGTTGTCCATTGAGAAGCAACGATTCCAGCTCCGTCATGGGACTGAACGTAAAAGAAGCGCCCAGCGCGTAGGTAAGCAGGTTCAGACTGTAGAGGAGTGCCAATTCAGGCCAATCCCAGCCTTGGATGGAATGAAATTGCTTGAGCAGCAAGTAGACAATCAGGTAGTTGGCTCCATAGCCAACAATTTGACCGCCGATGCCCAAGAGAAAAGCGCCGCGGTACTCCAGGCGAATTTTCATTTTTAATTGCACGAATCGCAGGAATAATGAAAAAGACATCGTCAACCCCCTTGCACAATGAGCCTGCGGATTGCTGTCCACCACAACAGAGCAATCAGACCGTAGAGTATGACTACCCAAACCATCCCGTAGAGGATCGTCTGTAAGGCTTCTCCGTAAACAATTTTACCGCTGTATATGCCTGCCGGAATAAAACCCAAATAGCGGAAGGGCAACAAGTCCGCGACCATGCGCCAATGCCCGGAGAAAAACCAAAGGGGTAAGAAAGAACCCGAAAATACGAGAATTAATGCCTTGATCGTCCATTCCAGAGCAAAGGTGGATAAAAACCAAAAAGCAATCAAAGCAATCATGTAGCCTAACGCAAAGGAAATCAGCATGGCCAGCCCAATGCTCAAGACAAACAGCAGTACTTGCCGGACGGTGCCCGGAACATGAATGCCAAACAACAACCACGCCAGCAGGGTGCTGGGCACAACCGTGTAGCAAAACTGAAACATAATCGTGCCGAGCTGTTCGAAAAACAAAATGAGCGGGTAGCGGGTCGGTTTCAATAAATCAATTGCGATATTGCCTGAATTGATTTTCTGATCCACACTCTGAAAAACTTGAACCATGAGGAGGTTGGCAACCAGCGTAGAGATGATGGAATAGGTGATCATATCTTGCAGGTTAATGCCGCTTGCCGAGCTTGTCCCCATAATCGCTTTCCAAATGGAAGTTTGAATCAGAATAGCAGCCAAATTGCCGAGAATGCGCAGCCAAACTTCCGAGCGGTAAGCCATATTTTTGGCAAAAGATTTCAACGCTACAGCTACATAGACCATGATACCGCGCTCTCCCGCTCTGAAGAGTAAGAAGACAGATCCTCTGCCAAACGGTTATACAAAATCCGGATCACTTGTTCAATGTCAGGCTCCTGGATGGAAATATCTTCGATATCGTATTGTTGATTAAGCTCGCTGAGCAGTGTCATGATGGAACGTTCGGCTCGGTTGATCGTGAAGGTTTTGAGGGTGCCTTCATCTTTATGAAGAATGGAGTTCGACAACGAGAAAGGACCGGGATCTCGGCTAAATTTGATGGTGAGCGTCTTCTCTTGCCCCAATTGCTGCTTTAATTGCTCCACGAGTCCGTCGAAAACGATGTTCCCTCTGTTGACAATAATCATGCGAGGGCAAATTTCCTCAATGTCCTTGAGATCGTGTGTCGTCAATAAAATGGTCGTTTTTCGATCTATATTGACTGTTCTAAGAAATGTTCGAATTTTATCTTTGGCAATGACGTCCAATCCAATCGTAGGCTCATCCAAAAATAAGATATCGGGCTCGTGAAGGAGCGCGATGGCGATTTCAGCGCGCATGCGTTGACCTAGACTCAATTGACGCACCGGTTTATGAATAAACTCCTTCATGTCAAGCAGCTCTACGCAGAAATCAAAGTTTTGACGATACGTAGCTACAGGCAGCTTGTAAATATGCTTGCTCAGCTCGAAGGAATCTTGTACGGGCAAATCCCACCATAGCTGGCTGCGCTGGCCGAATACTACACCGATCTTTTTGGCGTTCTCCCGCCGGGCTCTGTAAGGAATGTGGCCTTTGACGGTCAAGTGGCCGGAGGTTGGCACCAAAATCCCGGTAAGCATTTTGATCATCGTCGATTTCCCTGCACCGTTCGGTCCCAGATAACCAACAGCTTCACCTTTTTCAATGGAAAACGTGATGTCGTCAACCGCCTTGTGCGTTGTGTACGAGGTAGTGATCAAACTGCGAAGCGCGCCGAACAAACCGGCGTAGCGCTTGTATTGCTTATATTCTTTCGATAAACCTACCGCTTCAATAATCGGCATGATGATGTATCGCCTCCCCTATAATCCGCTTTAAAGAAACGGCCGATTGATCCAGAAATGCCTGCCGCCAGTATGTAGCGTATGGGTAACATTTTTGTGAATGTTTTCAATCAGACTCATATTGAATGTAACTTTGCGGGCATTGGCAGCCACAAGAGGCACATAGAAAGCCACATCGTTAGAATAGGGGACGGACTCGAGCGCATCGCTTGAGGTCTCGCAGGTTCTGATGAACTGGTTGTCTGTTCTGATCACTGCAACGGTCTCACTGGTTAAATCAGGATGGAAGATGGAGATAGAGACGGTAAAGCGTTCGAACTGATCGTAAAGCGTTTTCGGAATAATCACAAAAAGCCCTCGCGTAAGCTGATCCGTTACAGCAGCGTACTTTAACTCAAAACCGTATTTTAAATCCTGAATGATTGAATAGGCTTCGTCGGGGAGGGAATGCGCTTCCGATAAGGAATGCAAATCGCTGGAACGTGTGTAATAGGGGTTTTCCCGGGTAAAGCTTTTTTCCATTAGCATGCGGGCGTTAGTGACCAGCTTCTTTTGGTCGGGGTCAAAAAGTCTGTGAATGATGCTGTTCTGCCACGGCAGAACAATCCGGCTGTTTTCGGTATAGGGGATGGGGCTTGGATCAAAAAGAGTGACAATCTGCTCGTCTACGACAGCATGGAAGATTTCATTGACCTGCTCCAGCACAAGCTTCACGATATCAAGCAGGGCGTATTTGGAAGCAAGCGCGGAAATATGGGACCATTGCAGGTCTTGCTTGTATTTGACCAGAAAGGATAACAAGTCGAAATAATCCTTGAGCCGCGGTCCTTCGTTAGACCACTCTGAATTCTCATAAGTATTCTCGCAGATCGAGAGGAACGTATGGTTGAGATCCAGCGTTTTCATTTCCATATCCTCGATTTGAATATCCTGGGACGATTGTAAGAAGTCAAAGATCAGCGGCTCTTGAACAGCTCCGTGCAGATAGCGTTGAAGCTCCAGCGCGACAAATACATCAGGCTGCACTTGCTTGTAATATTCAAAGTATTCGTGGTGATCGTATTGCTTCAATGTAGGGAAGGGAAGTCGTTCATATTGATGGTTAATGATTTCAAAAGGATTTTCGGTTCCGCAAGCGTGGAAATACAGATTTTCTTTGAGAATCAGGTCGAAGCGAGCTACTTCGCTATCCCGTAATAACGTATCGATGTCTCCTGTAGAGCGCGAATACAGGTTATCATAAAGGATTTTGGATAAAACGATGCCTTTCAGGAATACCAGATCGACTTTGTGTTTCTTTGCAATGGCGGCTATGTTCTTGGTTTCGGCAATAAAACAGGCTATTTTTTTCAGGTGTTTTTCCCAAGCGTCGGAAAATATCGGGACTTGAGAGGAGGGCAAATAAGGGGAGATCAAGGTGTAGACTTGAGGGAATATCTTGTGTCTCGAGGCCAATGTGTAGAGCTCATCCCATTCAACAGCTCTTGATCGTTCATGGAATTGAAAGCTCGACTGTGTTGCCGCCGCTTCCAGCAGATCCAGTAGAAATTGTTGCGTGGGTGTGAAAGCCATCGTGTGTGAATTCATTTTCTTTCGCAGTCCCTTCATTGGCGTTTTGGATTTTTATAAAAAAATAAAAAAATAAAAAAGCTCCTTCGGCAGGAGCTTTTTGAAGTTATAGTAAACAAGCCATTCTGACATTGTCAAAAATAGTCAAGTTCCCTATAATGTAAATAAGAATATATGTCAGAAATAGGTCTGCACATATATTTCGAGGATCGTACCATGACTCCCGCCAAGTTGACATGGTACGATTTTTTATTTGCGTCATGAATGCAATTATAGTGGCAAAATATTGAAAAAATCAACATATTTTTAATAAATTTTATTTTAATTCAAAAGATGATAATAATGACAAATATATAGTAAAATATTGAAAACTAAATTTAAAAATGGCTAATTTTTCGGTTGAACAGTTTTCTATTTGTTAGCTTTTTATTGGCGCAGGGGGACGATTTTTCACCCTAGACGGGTTATGGAGCCGGGGATATAGTAGGGATATCCCCTTTCGTCTATTCGGTAAGTAAGTGAAAGCGTTTCAAAGCTGAAGCGCCAAGCCTGCCGGCCGAAAGACGTTTTTTTTACCGGAGGCGGAAGGGCCGGCAGCCGTTGTCCGGCAGGCGCAAAGCGTCTGACGCGAGCGGTCCGGAGCGGGAATGGAGAAAAGAAGGAGGTGCCTTTTACGCTGGAATAAACGCGCGTTCACGAAATCGTAGGAAGCCAGATGTATAACCGTACAAGCATGATGATTTCAAACAAGGAGATGATTCATTCGTGAAACAGAACAGATGGGTCCGCAAGCTGGTGATGCTGTGGGTGGCGGTGCTGATGGTGGTGCCGTATTTTGCTTCGGTATCGTATGCGGATTTCGATACGGGAAATATTCGGGTCAACCAGATCGGCTATGCGCCGGACGGGGACAAAATCGCTACGGTCATTATTCCGCCGGCGAGCGCTTCGCCGTCCACGCCGCTGAGCTGGCAGCTGCTCGATTATTATAATCATGTCGTAATGTCCGGCATGACGACGAATGTCGGCTTGGATGCGGCTTCGGGCGATTATGTGCACAAGCTTGATTTTTCGGCGTTCAAGGCGGTGGGTACGGATTACAAGCTGGCCGTTGATACGCTGGGGACAAGCGTCAATTTCGACATTCAGCCGGATTTGTATGCAACGCTGCCGGCGGATGCGATGAACTATTTTTACTTTCACCGCATGGGTGAAGCGACGGTTGCACAATATTTGCCGTCTGCGGTGTATGCGCGCGCGGCGCTGCATCCCGGCGATTCGGCGGTTGCGTGTCTGACGATTACCGATAGCACAACGCAAAAGGGCTGCGTCGGCACGTTGAATGTGAAAAATTCCTGGGCCGATGCCGGTGACTACGGCATTTATCCGGTGAACCACGCGATTTCGGCGTGGACGCTGATGAACTTTTATGAGCGGTATCCGTCATCGTTCCCTGACAGCTCGTTGAATCTGCCGGAGCGGGGCAACGGGATTCCGGATATTCTGGACGAGGTTGCGTTCGGCTCGACCTATATGTACGGCATGCTGCCGGCGTCGGGGCTGGCTTCCCACAAGGTGACGAACGTGCAGTGGGGCGACGGCTTCAACCAGACGACGGCCGGTTTCGTCAACTACGAGAATACGAGCTCGGCGCTGGGCGGCCGCAAGGCGCAGCCGACCTCGACCGCGGCGACGTATGCGGTGGCGCGCACGCTGGCCCAGCTGTCCCGCGTGATCAAGCCGTATAACGCTACGCTGGCGGCGAGCTACTGGACGAAGGCGAAGGACGCGTTCTCGCGGGCGACGTCGCTGCCGATTATCTATTACTCCGGCACGACGACCGACTCGGTGGGCGGCGGAGATTACGACGATGTGAAAATTACCGACGACCGCTACGCAGCGGCGGTGGAAATGTATTTGACGGCCTACAAAAATGCCGACGCCAATCTGGCGACATACCGCACCGAGGTGCGCAACGCCGTGGATTTCAAAAAGGTCGGGCAATTTGACTGGCAGGAGGTCGGTACGACCGGCACGCTGTCGCTGCTGTCTGTACCCAACGATCTGACGGCAACCGAGCTGAACGACATGAAAGCGAACGTGGCTACCTATGCCAACTCGCTGGTTGCGATTCAAAATGCCGAAGGCTACCCGGCTTTGATCAGCCCCGGCGCTTCAAACAAATATCCGTGGGGCTCGAATTCCTTTATCGTCAACCGGATGATGGTGCTCGGCTACGCGTACGACTTGTCCAAAGTGGGCGGGACGCCGAATCTGAGCTATCTCAAAGCGATCAATCGCGGCATGGACTATTTGATGGGCACGAACGCGATGAAGCTGTCTTACATTACCGGCTATGGCGAATATTATGAAGCCGATACGCACGATCGGTTCGCTTGGGTCGCTTCGGGCAAAAGAACGCGCACGACGCCGTATCCGCGCGGCTGGTTGTCCGGCGGTCCGAACAACGACGTGATCAACGACGGCATCGCCGGAGGCACCGGGCGTCCGGGTACGCCAACGGGCGTGGCGCCGGCCAAAAGCTACGCCGGTCCGAACTCCGCTCCCGAGGCGTGGGCTTCGAAGGAGAATACGATCAACTGGAACGCTCCGCTCGTCTGGGCGGCGCAATATATCCGCAACAATCAGAACGATTTGTACACCGGCTTCACCCTGTCGTCTTCCAACGGGCCGTCTTCGGCGATTCGGCTGACTTGGCCGTCCCAAGGCACGGGCTATACGTACGATGTGTACGTCTCCGATCCGACCACAGGCGCCATGATGCTGGAGACCAATGTCGGAGCGGCAACGACGGTCGATATTTTCCGTCCGGCCTTCGCGCCTTACTACTTTAAGGTAGTGGCGGTCAACGCCAACCCGGCGCTGAATAAAACAAGCCGGACGATTCAAGCCAGCGGCTATCCGACACCGGCGCAGCCGAACATTCAAATTCTGCCGGGCAGCGGATCGATTGGCTTGACCTTTGATATGACCGGCTCGACGAACGTGGTGATGCGCTCCGAAAATAACAGCACCTGGACCTATCTCGGCGACGGCGTGTACGGACCGAGCGGCGGCGGTTATTATTTGGACAGCACGGTGCAGCCGAACAAAACCTACTATTATAAGGTTGTTGCCACAGCCTACCGCTACGGCAGTACGGACAGTGCGGTAGTGTCGGGCCGAACGGTGACGACGGCGACCAGCTACTTTACCACTTCGCTGGAAAGCGGCCAAACGCCAACGACGTGGGGCGATTCCGTCGAAGCAAGCGCCAATATTGGCGGATACTTGCCGACCATTCAGCCGGAAGCGTCTGTGCGCACCAACGAGCAAGCCAAGACGGGCACGGCGGCGCTGATGTTCTCCGGAAAAGACAACAGCACGAGCAGCTCGTATATTCGCTTCAAATCGTTTGACGTCAACATCCCGGTCAACGATCCGAATTTGAAGCTGAACTACTGGTTCTATCCGCAAACAGCGCTGGCCAAAAACGTCATTGTCGATCTGCTCTTTACCGACGGCACGCTGATGAGCGATTGCTACGGCTTGAGCGATACGCAGGGCAACGGCGTTGACCCGAGCTCCGGACGCGGCACGATCAATACATGGACGCAGGTGCAGTTCAATTTTGCGCCTTATGCGATCGGCAAAACGGTCGATAAAATTCTGATCCACTACAAGGATTGGGACTACGGCGGCACGACCGGCCAGTTCCGCGGTTATGTCGACGACATCAAGATTACGAACTAAAGCACTTGTATGGCGAAAAAAAGCAGCGGCCCAGCCGCCTTGTCCCGGATGCTCCGGGATGGGGCGGCTTTGGCCGTATCGGGGGTACGCGCCGGGCAGTCCGGGCGAAGTACGAGAGCCGGAGAAGCAGCGGAGAGCAGCAGACGGGAACCGCCTGCGTCATGCAGACGAGGAGAGCGGTTGCGTCTGTCACACGAGAGGAGCGGTTGCGTATGTCAGACGAGAGGAGCGGTTGCGTCGGTCAGACGGGGAGAGCGTCTGCGTCGGTCAGACGGGGAGAGCAGTTGCGTCGGTCAGACGGGGAGAGCGGTTACGTCTGTCAGACGAGAGGAGCGGTTGCGTCTGTCAGACGAGAGGAGCGGTTGCGTCCGTCAGACGAGAGGAGCGGTTGCGTCCGTCAGACGAGAGGAGCGTCTGCGTCTGTCAGACGAGAGGAGCGGTTGCGTCTGGCAGACGAGGTAAGCAGCTGCGCTGGCGCGGCGGCCGCTCAGCTGCGTGTGCTGCCGTTCAGCGCCTGATATTGGCGGGGCGGGAGGCCGACGGCCTTTTTGAACGTGCGGATGAAGTTGGAATAGTCGTTGAAGCCGGACAGCTGGCAGGCGTCGGTGACAGTGCTGCCTTCGCGCAGCAGGCTTTTGGCCCGGGCGATCCGTTTGAACAGAATGTGCTCGTGGATCGTGCTGCCGGTATGCTTTTTGAACAGACGGCACAGGTAGGAACGGTTCATGAAAAACGTCGATTCCAGCGTTTCCAGCGACAGGTCCTGATCGAGATGCCCGTCGATGTAAGCGAGCAAAGCGCTGAGCTTTTCGGGAATGTGCGCGTTTTTTTGCGGCTCGTCCTGCCGGCTGAACGCTTGGTTGATGAACACCAGCAGCTCGATGAATGCGGTGACGTAGAGGATGTCTGCGCCTGGGGCGGCATCGGGCTGGGCGCAAGCTTTCATGCGTTCGTAAAGCCGCAGGATGTCTTCGATTTGATGGGGATTCAGGCGAAGCCGGTTATTCTCGCCCGGTGGCCGCTGGGTGAAGCAATGGAGCAGGTCGAAATGCGGCGAGCTGAATCGGGCCGCCTGCCGGGGATCGAAATGGATCACCAGTACTTCATAGCGCTGGCGGGGCGTGCGGAAGTTCGGACGGTGCAGCTCATTGCTGTTCATGACGAGCAGGTCGCCGTGCTGCAGCGGGTACACCTGTTTTTCGATAAAATAATGGACGTCGCCGCTGAGGAAGAAATAGATTTCGTACAAGTCCTGATGCAGATGAAAATCAAAGGGCTGGGGCTCCAGCGTTCGGTTATGATATAAGGTAATGGCGTGCTCGTGGTTGGGATAGGGCGCATGCATGCGGGGCCTCCTGCAATCGAAATCAACTAGGTCAACAAAAGCCATCTTTTGCCCAATAATTGCAATGAATACGGTTTTATTATACTGCAAGATAGAGGTAGAGCAAAACCAGGGAGGGATTGGGCAATGAAGTTATCGGTGTTTACGGTGGCAACCCCGGAGCTGATGCCGGAGGAGTTGGCTGCAGCGGCGCGAGAGGCGGGGCTGGACGGCATTGAGTGGCGGTACAAGGAGATTCCGGCGGATGCGCTGCAGGAGGCGCCGTCGTTCTGGCGGCACAATCTGTGCTCGATCGATCCGGCGACGGACGAGGCGGGGCTGGCGCGTTTCCGTCACGCCGCAGAGGCGCACGGGCTGCGTTCGATCAGCGTGACGCCGTATTTGGCCTGCGGCGATATCGCTGGCACGGAGCGGGTGATGCAGGCGGCGCGGGCTTTGGGCGCGAGCTTCATCCGCGTCGGCGTGCCGTGGTATGACGGCAGCCGCTCTTACGGCGACTTGTACAAGGAAGCGGTCGCCTATCTGGGCGAGGTGCAGGAGCTGGCGCGGCAATACGGCGTGAGGGGGCTGGTGGAGACGCATCACCAGACGATTACGCCAAGCGCCGGGCTGGCGCACCGGCTGGTCGCGGCGTTTGACCCGGCGCTGATCGGCGTGCTGCACGACGCGGGCAACATGGTCCATGAGGGCTTCGAGCATTACCGCATGGGGCTAGAGCTGCTGGGCCCGCATCTGGCCCACGTGCATGTGAAGAACGCCGCGTGGGTGCAGGACGGCGTACGCGCGGACGGCTCGCCGCAATGGCGCGCCGTCTGGACGCCGATCCGCGAAGGCGTCGTCGATTGGCCGCAGCTGCTGGGCGTGCTGCGGGACATCGGCTACGACGGCTATCTCGGCGTCGAGGATTTCAGCGGGCGGCTGCCAGCCCGCGAGATGTTGCGCCAATATGCCGATTCGATGCGCGAGTGGCTCGCGCTGGCGTAGCGGCAGGTTGGCGGTGAAAAAGGCGGCGGGGATGCGATCCCGCCGACAGAGGCTGCACCCGCGTTGGGGGACGCGCGGGTGCGGTTTTTTTGCATGAAAAGGGGGCGGCGAATTGGAGTTTATCGGGAAAAACGGGTAAGATGATAGGGATAGACAGAGGCAAGATTGTTGAGAGGGGTCTACCAATGAAGCTGTCCAAATCCGTCAAGCTGTTGATCCTGTGGTTTGCCCTTGCGCTGTGCGGGCTGCTGCTTTGGAAGTTTACGAATATCGGCAAGAGCATTCACATGGATGCCATTAGCGTGTGGCTGCGCGAGCTGGGCTTTGTCGGCGGCCTGCTGTACATTCTCGCTTATACGCTGCGGCCGCTGGTGCTGTTCCCGGCGATTCCGCTGACGGTGTTCGGCGGGTATACGTTTGGCGCTTTTTGGGGGACGGTGTACGATGTGATCGGGGCCGGCGCTGGGGCGGTGCTGTCGTTTCAGATTGCCCGCAGATGGGGCCGCGGCAGCTTCGAAAGGCTGATTCGCGGCAAAAAGCTGCAGACGTTTGACGAAAAGGCCGAGAAGAACGGCTTTATGGTCGTGTTGTATATGCGTTTGCTGCCTTTTTTTCCGTTTGACGGGGTCAGCTACGGCGCAGGGCTGTCGAAAATCCGCACAGGCGACTATACGTGGGCTACGTTCATCGGGATCATTCCCGGCGCTGTCGTGTACAACGTGCTGGGGGATTCGCTGCAGGAAATCGGCTCGATGAAATTTTATTTGGCGGTGGCGTTGTATGTGGCGTTTGCGCTGATTCCGCTGGTGGTGCGTCGTCGGCAGAAGGCGCGGGCCGAAGTCTGACCGTTTTGCGGCTGAATGGTGAAGTGAGGAGAGGAGAGCGGATGTCATTGAACCGGAAATTGTATATGGAGCTGGCTGCTGCCGTGGCCGTTGCGCTAGCGCTGCTGGTTGGTTTTATTGTGGTGTCGCAAAGCTTGCAGGCGGCTTGGGTCGATCACTTTGACCGCACGGTGGGAGAGGCCGTTCGCGGTATGCGCAGCGATGGGTTGACGCCGGTGGCGAAGTTTTTTACGTCGCTGGGCACAAGTAAGGTGGAGGGAGCGGTATGTCTGGCAATTGCGCTCCTGCTGATGTTCCGCTTGAAGCATCGCTGGGAAACGCTGATTCTGATCGTGGGGGTGCTGGGCACGTGGGGGTTGAATACGTTGCTGAAAAGTGTGTTCGGTCGCGCGCGCCCCGAGCTGGCGCTTCGGCTTGTCGAAGAGACCGGCTTTAGCTTCCCCAGCGGCCATTCGATGGTGTCGATGCTGTTCTACGGGTTGGCCGGTTATTTGCTCTGGTACGAGGCGCGCGGCGTATGGCGGGCCGCTTGGCTGATTCCGCTGGTTACGATGCTGGTCGTGCTGTGCATCGGCTGCAGCCGGATTTATCTGGGCGTCCATTATCCGAGCGATGTGCTGGCCGGCTTTGCTGCCGGGGGCGCTTGTCTGGCCGCTTGCATCATGGCCGTGCGCGCTGTGCGATATCGGCGGGGAGTGAAGAGCGGAGTCGGGAAGTAGGATGGCAGAGGGGAGAGCTGACTGATGCAGGAGTGGATCGGGATAGCGGCGGTGGCGGCGTTGATTACGTTTTTTATTTTTCTGGGCAATGAGCAGAAAAAAAGCCGGCGCCGGAGCGGGCGATCCAGCGTGGATGGCGGCGGTGGCGATAGCAGCGATGTCGGCGGAAGCCATGACAACGGCTGGTGGTTCGGCAGCGGCCGTCACAACGGTGGGCATGATGGTGGACACGGCGGAGGGCATGGCAGCGGCGGGCATGGCGATGCGGGGCACGGTGGCAGGCATGACGGAGGCCATAGCGGCGATGGACATGGCGGGGATAGCAGCGACAGTGGAGATGGCGGCGGCGGGGACGGCGGGGATTAGCCCGCGATAGCTTGCGGGCAGATCACGCTGCGTGCTTGTTGGGGCAGGTGTCGGCGTAGAGGCCTCGCCGCCAGCATTCGCGCCGCGCGGGATTGCTGGAGCAGGTGCCGGCCGTCCCGGCCGTGCCGGGGGCATTCGCGCCGCGCGGGATTGCCGGGTCAGGTGCCGGCCGTCCCGGCTGCGCCGGGGGCATTCGTGCCGCGCGGGATTGCCGGGTCAGGTGCCGGCCGTCCCGGCCGTGCCGCCAGCATTCGCCCGCGCTGGACCTGCCGGACTATTAGCCCTGTGCGGCTATTCGCGGCGGCGGCTGCGCTTGCGGCGGTCGATTTCGCTGGTGACGACGAAGGCGAGCTCCTCGTTGCCGAACAGCGACAGCACGCCGAGCAGCGTCTCGTCTGGCACCTCGCCGGCTTCATCTTTAGGCACGGTCAGGGCAATCGCCTGCTCCAGCGCCGCGTTGGCTGTCTGCTGCGGATAGGCGGCATGGTACAGCTCGGCCGGGTTCAGGTCGTGATTGACGCACCACTGGGCAAAAACGAGAATCATCATTTGCTCGTCGCGCTGATAATTGCGGATAATATGTTCTTCCAGTTCTTTATTACTCATCGGGCCAAGCTCCTTGACGTTATTGTTGCGTTCATTATACGAAAGTTCAGGCAGGTGTACAATGATTTTGAATGAAAAAATTAAAGCGTCGGCGGTAGAATTGACCGGCGTGGACGGCGAAGACCTGGGCGTCGTGCCAACGGCGGAGGCGCTAAGCTTAGCCAAAAAGCTGAAGGTCGACCTCGTCTGTCTGTCGCTGATGAGCAGCCCGCCGCCCTGCCGGCTGATGCCGCGCGGAACGGCCCGTCAGGAAGCCGACGCGATCAAGCAGCAGGCCCGCAAACGCGAGCAGTCGCCCAAGGTCAAGGAAATCCGGCTGACGCCGCAGATTGAGGATCACGATTACGAGACGAAAAGGAATCAGGCCCAGCGTTGCTTACAGGCCGGCGATGCCGTGCTGCTCGTCGTCAAGACGCACGGCAGCAAGGAAGCTCCGCAGGCGAAGGCGCTGCTGGAGCGGCTTTGCGGCGAGCTCAAGCCGTACGGCGCGAAGCTGACGGGCATTCAATCGAGCGGCAAAGGCGCGCAGGTGCAGCTTCAGCCGTTGCAGCCGTAGGGCGGGTCGGGACAGGCTGGGCCGGGCCGACGAGAGGGCGTGCTGCGCGAGCTTGCACGACACGGCGCGAGCCGGATACGCGGGCCGGATGAGCGAGCCGGGTAGGAGCTGAGTATGAGCCGGGTACAAGCCGGATGAGCGAGTCGCGTATGCGCTATTACGCGCGCCCCGCTTACGGGGAATGCTGCGCAAATTATCAATGCCCGAGGTATGCATCGGGCTGGCGTTGCGCTCCGCGGAGAGCGCGTTATCGGCAAAAGGCCGCGGGTTGGCGCAGCCCGCGCGGTCTCCGCACTATTTTACAATGGCATAAAAAAGATCAATCAGCTCCGTTTGCTGGCCGTTATGGCGGCAGCCGGGGCTTATTATATGGGAATAGGAAATTTTAATTATATAGGACGAGTATATATAGAATTAATATATGTTGACTCGATATATGTGTTTGTGGTAAATTCATGAAGACAGATCAATGAGGGGAGGTGGCCGATCTGAACAGTCAGGATGTCATTTTGGGCATTTTGATGAAGGGCCGTTATTCGGGCTACGAGATCAAGCAATTGTTCGAGGATGTGTATGCGCACTTTTATAATGCCAGCTTTGGGACGATTTATCCGACGTTGACGCGGATGGAGAAGATGGGCTTGATTACGAAGCAATCGGTCATTCAGGAGGGCAAGCCGAACAAGAACGTGTTTACGATTACGGAGGCGGGCAAGCAAGCTTTTCTGGCTTATATGGACAGTGAGGTGCAGGAGAACGAATGGAAGTCGGATTTCATGGTGCGGCTGTTTCTCGGGGAGTTTGCCGAGCCGGAGCGGGTGGCGTCGTGGATGGAGATGAGCATTGCCATGATGGAAGAGAAGCTGGCGAAGCTGCTGGCCGAGCGGTGCAGCTATGAAGGGGTCATGTCGCCGACGCAGGCGATTTGCCTCAAGCTGGGGATTGAAAAATTTGAAGGGCAGCTGCGCGTGCTGCGCGCCGAGCTGGAAGCGTTCCGCCAGCTGTCCGCTACGAAGGAGTCGTGAAGCATTTGGCCAAGCAACGAACAGGGTTGATTTTATTGGCAATGGCCTTGGGGCTATTGATGGCGGCGCTCGACAATACGATTACGTCGGCGGCGATCAGCCACATTATTCAGGATATTAACGGGTTCGACAAGATCAGTTGGGTATTTACTGCGTATATGCTGGCGTCGACCAGCACGATGCTCGTCTTCGGCAAGCTGTCGGATATGTTCGGGCGCAAACGGTTTTATTTGATCGGGATTGCGATTTTCCTGATCGGTTCGGCGCTGTGCGGGATGGCGCAGGATATGACGCAGCTGATTATTTTCCGGGCGATTCAGGGGATTGGCTCGGGCGCGTTGTTTCCGATCAGTTTTACGATTATTTTTACGATGTTCAGCGATCCGCGGCAGGCGGCGAAGCTGTCGGGCGTGTTCGCGGGGATTTTTGGCCTGTCGTCGGTGGCCGGGCCGCAGATCGGGACGTTTCTCGCCGAGCATTGGGGCTGGCGCTGGTGTTTTTACGTTAACGTGCCGCTGGGCGTGCTGTCCTTCCTGACACTGGTGATTGCTTTGAAGGAAACGCGCTCGGAGCGCCGTCCAAAAATCGATTACCTCGGCACATTCACGCTGATTGTGACGACGGTATCGCTGATGCTCGCGCTGGAATGGGGCGGCAAGGAATACGCTTGGGGCTCTTGGCAGGTGATCGGCCTGTTCGCGCTGGCGCTGGTGTTCGGCGTGTTGTTCTATCTGATCGAACGGCGGGCTCAGGAGCCGGTGCTGCCTTTGCCTTTGTTCAAAAACCGCATGGTTATCGGCATCACGCTCGCTTGCTTGTGCCAGGGCGCGGTGATGTTTGCAGCGATTACGTATTTGCCGATTTTCTCGACGGCGGTGCTCGGGCAAGCCAACTCCAACGGCCTGCTGACGCCGATGATGTTCTCGCTGATGCTTGGCGCGATTACGTTTGGCTTTCTGCAGCGGTTTTTCAGCTTCCGCACGTTGATTGCGTTCTCGATGATCGCGGGCATCGTCGTTTCCTCGCTGCTGAGCGTGGTCAGCCATGACGCCGGCAAATGGTATATGGTGCTGCTCATGGTCATTCTCGGCCTCGGCGCGATCGGGCCGCTGATGAGCGTCGCCCAAAACGCCGTCGCGGTCAGCGTCGATCGCAAATATATCGGCGTCAGCAGCTCGATTGTCGGCTTTTGGCGGAATATCGGCGGCGTACTCGGGGCGTCGATCATGGCGACGGTCGTCAACAACAACCTGAAAAGCATGGTCGACAACTGGGCGGCGGAGCGCCACATTCCAGCGGCGCAGGCCAGCCAGCTCGCCGATCCGCAGATGCTGGTGCGGGCCAGCGACAAGGTGCCGCAGGACGTGCTCGTGTTCCTGCGCGATGCGCTCGGCACAGCGATCAATCACGGATTTATTTTATGCATCGTGTTTGCGGCTGTGGGCGTGCTCGCTGCGGTCATTGCCGGACCGGGCCGTTATGTGGCGCCAAAGCAGGGCGGGCCGGGTGGAGAAGCGCAGCCGGCGGCGGCGCATATGTAGGCGGATGTGGAGTAGACGGATGTAAGAGGATAGAGAAAGCCGGGCGTTTTGGCCGGGGGGAACGTCGGGGCGGGGGCTCCGGCGTTTTTGTTGAGTTTGGTGTTTGTGTGGCGGTATGTGATAGGGTTAAGATTAATCGGGGGAACCGTAGCATAATTGATGGCGAAAAATGCTAGCTATTAACTTATTGAACGGGATATCAAAGAGGGTTTTCTTAGTTGCTAGTTAGAATCAATGCAGGGATAGCTTATATCATTGTTGACAACATATGTATTGTTATACAATATAAAGGAGTAAAGGGTTGGATGCGGCGTGCCAAGTTAATGTGGCTTGCACGAAATCTTGCTATGTATTTAATAAGGGTGACGTTATATTTTATAAATACAAACCTGTCATCCTTACTTTTTAAATTACAAATTATGGGAATTAAGGGGTGGAAATGCGATGGTTGCACCTGGAATGACTGTGTTTGATGGATCAGGTAACGAATACTCTGTAGGTAAGATATTAGGACATGGAGGCTTTGGGTTTGTCTATGAAATTCAAAGGAAACAAGACAACATGGTATTTGCTCTAAAAACCCTTCCATCAGATTTTGCAAGTATCGAGGCGTATCAAAGTTTTATTAATGAGAGTCAAATGGCTATGAAGGTGTCACATTCGAATACTATTAACTACATATATGTTCACGATGGGAAAGAACTATCTAATTTACCACCATATATAATTATGGAATATGCGAATCAAGGTACTCTCTTAGATATGATTAATAATCAAAAAAATACTGGTGAATTTTTTACTAATGAATTGTTGAAAATGTACTTTAGTCAGCTTATAGATGGGATGGAGCATATTAATAGTGTTGTTGTGCATAGAGACATTAAACCTGATAATATACTCGTTCATGATGGAGTTTTAAAAGTGGCCGACTTCGGATTATCTAAAGTTTCAAATGAACATACTCGTCAGTTGACGTTCAAAGGTATCGGACATATCAAGTACATGGCACCTGAAAGATGGAGACAGGAAAAAAACACTATACAAAATGATATTTATTCAATGGGTATAGTGTTTTATGAGCTAGCTACACTCCGGCATCCATATAACGTTAAAAACGAAACAGATATGAGGCAATGGGAAGATGCGCATTGGAGTTGTCAACAAAAGTGCAGTTTGAAAACACACTCATAGAGAAATCTCGTTTCTACGCTGCCATTGACAGCATTCTTTCGCGATAAATGGCGGGGGGCCAGCCACCTGGATTAGAGGTATAGATCCGTCGCCTGTTGTAGTAGACCATAATATATCGGAAGATGATCGATTTCATCGCGGCCATCGGATAGCGCTCCGTGCGGATCTTGTACAGCTTCTCTTTCTTTAGCGTAGCAAAAAAGCT
>NZ_MYFO02000010.1 GCF_004514475.2 Paenibacillus athensensis
GGGCAATGTGATTAACTACAGCTTTACGTATTTCAACGGAGCGGCAGCCGACACGGCCTGGTACAGCTACACAGTAGGCAGTCAAGCCAGCGTAGCGACGCCAACGTTCTCGCCGGACCCTAGCGCGACGTATACGAGCGCCGTCACAGTGACGATTTCCACAGCGACAAGCGGCGCGGACATTTACTACACGACCGACGGCAGCGCGCCGACAACATCCTCGACGAAGTACACAAGCGGTTTCGCGCTTTCGCAGTCCGCTACGGTCAAAGCGATTGCCGTCAAAGCCGGCATGAACCCGTCGGCGGTAGCCAGCGCTGCCTATACGATCCAAGCGACGGTCAATAAAGTCGCGACTCCAGTCTTCTCGCCGGGTGCAAGCGGGGCTTACAGCAGTCCGTTGGCTGTGACGATTTCCACGTCCACGAGCGGCGCGGATATTTATTACACCACGGACGGCAGTGCGCCAACGGTGGCTTCGACGAAGTATACGGGGCCGGTTTCTCTCACCTGTGCCGCATCGACGATCAAAGCGATTGCCGTCAAAGCGGGTATGACCAATTCCGACAGTGCCAGCGCCGCCTATACGCTGAATAACTGCGGCGACTACGCTCAAGGCGTTGATGAGAACGGGACGACAGCCACGATTTGGTTCCAGTCCAATGTGAGCTCGACATGGGTGGACAGCCACTATAAGCTCAATAACGGCCCGATGCTGAACGGCAGCATGACCTACAACAGCGGCAAAGGACGTTTCGAGCAAGAGGTTGCTTCCTTGGCGACCGGGGATGTGCTTGCCTATTCCTTTACTTACAATAAAGCGGTTGGCGGTCTGGACACAGCCGTTTTCAACTATACGGTGAAAGGCAATGCCAAAAACCCGATGATCAATCCACCGGGCGGCTCGTTTTCTGCTCCTCAGCAGGTGACCCTCACTTCAGCAACGAGCGGTGCTGTGATTTACTATACGGAGGACGGCAGCACCCCGACGGAAAACTCGAAAAAATATACCGGACCGTTTGTCCTGACATCGTCAAAAACGATTAAAGCGATTGCGACCAAGTCGGGAATGTACAATTCGGGCGTCAGCAGCGAAAGCTACAATTTTATTGACAATCAAGTAGAGATGCCGGTTTTCAGCTCGCCGGGCGGTACGTTTGCCGCGGCGCAGACGGTTACGATTTCGACAGCTACGAGCGGCGCGACGATTTATTACACCACGAACGGCAGCACGCCGACGACGCAGTCGCAAGTATATGCAGGCCCGCTTACGATTTCGGCGACGACGAATATTAAGGCGATAGCTGTAAAAGCGGGAATGACCGCTTCCAATGTAGCGAACGCATCGTTCATCATCGGCTCGAATTGGGATGGCATGATCTTCCAATTGCAGAACGGCTCCAATGGCGCGTATTCCGACGCTCAGGTGTACTGGCTGATCATCGGCTATAATCCGGACACGCACAAGCTTTGCTATGTCGATACCAACGGCGCCTGCCAGAATGCTTCCCTGGGCGATAACACGATTGATATCAAAGGGCGCAAAGCCGCGAACATTTTCCATACCCTAGCGGAAAAAAGCTGGGTGAAGATGCCGAACATTGAATCCGGACGCATGTACATCAGCTACGGCTCCCCTGTGTATATCACCATTAATATGAACGATCTGGGAGATATGGGCTTTGCCGGACCGGACTTGAACAATTCCACCGATCCGAATCGCGATGTATACTTTGAATTCTCTGAATTTACGATTTTGAACGGCGAATATTGGGGCAACACAACAAGGGTAGACGGCTTTGGCTTCCCGATCACCATGAGATTAACGGGCCAAGGCGGATTTGACAAAGCTCCGGGCGACTTTGACGTTTATGACAAAACCGTAGGCGATGTGGGAACTCGCGCCGAGATTTTTGCCGCTTTCGAGCAAGAGGTGCCGGCCGAATTCAAAACGCTGATCCAGGCTCCATACCGCATTGTTGCACCGGGCAAGGGAGGCTTTGACACCATGTACGGCCTCAATGGTCCTTACGAGGGTCCGTACATCCATTACTTCGATCAATACATTGATGAAGTTTGGGATTATTACAGAACCCATGATCTGAACTTCTTCCATCCGTGGTTTGGCCAAATCACCGGCCGCGTTCAGGGCGATACGTTCGTCTTCAATAACGGTACGGCCAAGGTGTTCAAACCGACTACGCCGGAAGTGCTCGAAGGCAAGGGGAATTTTGACAAAGGCACGATTCTTGAAAAAGCGATTGAAGCCCAGCTCTGCGCAGCGATCAACCGTCATGTGGCGCTGGATACAAATCAATGGGGTAATGTGCAGGCGTATTATCAAACAGGTCCTGCCAACTACTATGCGAAGTTCTGGCACGATCATGGCATTGGCGGCTACGCATACGGCTTCTGTTATGATGACGTATTTGAATGGAGTAGCCTGCTGCACTATACGAAGCCGCAAACCTTAACGATCACGGTGGGCTGGTAAGCTTAGAATGGCCTGAAGATCCCGTCATAAGCGCGTCAAAATGTGGGGGCCGTCTTCCGAAGCAAATTCGGCAAGGCGGCCTTTTCTCATGTTGGAACCCTTAGGGGTTCTTTTTTTATTGACTTATGTGTATTAAGTGATATAATACACTTAATACGAAAATAACAGATGATCAGGAGGAACGCCAATGGACGATCAACGGGTTGGCGCCTTGCGATTCCAGATCGATTTCAGTCAACCTTTATATGAACAAATACTCGATCAGGTACGAAGCGCGATAGCGAAAGGAGAGATTGGCTTGGGAGACAAGATGCCTTCCGTCAGAGAATTGGCCCAGGAGCTCAGAATGAATCCGAATACGGTGATGCGCGCCTATCAGGAGCTCGAACGCGATGGATTGACGGAGAAGCGCCGCGGACAAGGCACTTACGTTACCTCGTCGCCGGAACGCGTGCAGGCGTTCCGTACCGATCTGGCTGCCCAATATATTGAAGCTTTTCTGGCGCAAATGGACAGTCTTGGCGTGAGCTGGAACGATATCCAAGCGTATATAGACGGCCGGTCGGCCGACATGAAAGGGGGACGAGAGGCATGACGACACCGTTGCTAAGCTGCAAGCAAGTGACGAAGCGTTACGGTAAAAAAAGCGCGCTGGACGATTTCACGGTAGACATCCCGGCTGGACGTATCGTCGGCATCCTCGGCCCCAACGGCTGCGGCAAATCGACCTTGTTCCGGGCCATGACCGGCCTGGTCCAGCCCGATTCCGGTGAACTGCTCATATCCGGTCAAGCGCCCGGCTGGCGCACCAACGCCAACATCGCCTATTTGCCGGACCGGGCCCGCTGGTACCCGAGCCGCACGGTGCAGCAGGCGTTCGAATGGGGCGCGTCGTTGCTACCCGGCTTCGATGTAAGCGCCGCGGAACGGCTGGCCGACTTCATGGACATCGATCCCGAGATGAAGGTCGGCGGCATGAGCCGCGGACAGGAAGCGCGCGTGCTGCTCATTATGTGTCTGGCGCGAACGGTGCCGCTGATTGTGCTTGACGAACCGTTTGCCGGCATTGATGTGATCTCGCGCGAAGCGATCGTATCGGGCATGATTGATTTTTTGGAGGAACGCGAGCAATCGATACTGATCAGCACTCATGATATCCAGGAGGTGGAGGGATTGTTCGACTTCGCCGTGATGATGAATAAGGGACGCGTTCTCTGGTCCGGTGAAATGGATGACCTGCGGGCGCAACACGGCTCGCTGCACGATGTATTTCGCAAGCTGTACCGGAAGGAGTGGTCGCGATGAAGCCGTCTTCGGTGTTTTGGTCGCTGGTGCGCCACGAAATGGCGATGAAGGGCAATCGGCGCAAGGGCTCTCAGGTTGCGCGCAAATGGTGGATGGTGTATTTTGTCGTGCTGGCAACGGCCGGACTGGTTGCAGCTTTATACTTTGCTTTGCATAACGAGCTGAATTTGCCCTATATATGGTATGCCACGCTGGGAATACCCTATATAGCGATGATGTTTGGAGTCAACAGCATCAAACGCGAGTGGGATAACGAAACGCAGGGCTGGTGGCTGACGCTGCCGTATCGGCGCAGCTTGCTGGTCGCGGCCAAGTGGGTGTCGTCGACGCTGCTGACGCTGGCTGCGCTGGCTGCTGTGTATATCGTCGGGACCGTGCTGGCAACGGGGATCGCGCTGGGCATCAGCGGCTATTCGCTGGCGAATGTCGGCGGCTTTATGATCATCGGCTTGAATTGGCTCCTGCCGCTTGCCGGGTTCTGCCCGCTGCTGCTGGCGCTGGGCATGCTGATTGCTGCGTCGCAATATACGAAGGCGCGACCGATTTCACCGCTGCTCTGGTTTCTATTTATGGGCGGCTGCAGCTTGTTTTATCAAAATTTCAACGGCTTTGGCATCAAGGGCATCGTTGATCAGGTTAGCAGCGGCTCGATGGAGCTATTGCCCTATCCGTGGGAAATGGGTGCGCTCATTGTGGCAGGCTGGCTCGTGACCGGGCTGGTGCTGGGATTAATCGCTTATTTATTCGATAAAAAGCTTTCCTTCTAAATTTCTTAAAAAAAATGAATCCAAGGGGGACCACTCCATGAACGGAACCAAAGAGATGAAGCAACCGGCCGCTGCAGGAGCAGCCGCACCATTGCTGGAGGTGAGCGCGCTGCGCAAGGCTTACGGCAAAAAGCAGGCGCTCGACAACGTGACCTTTTCACTTCGCGAGGGAAGCTGCTTCGGCTTCCTCGGCCCCAACGGCGCGGGCAAATCGACCACGATGAAAATTTTGACCGGCATCGTCAAAGCCGACGGCGGCACCGTCAAGCTGCTGGGCCGCGAGATTACGAACGATGCCGACGCCGTTTCCCGCCATATCGGCTACGTGCCGCAAGAAATTACGCTGTACGAAAAGCTGAGCGCGTATGACAACCTGGAGTTTTTCGGTCAAGCTTACGGCGTGAGCGGCAGCGAGCTCAAGCAGCGCATTCGCGAGGTGCTTACGCGGACCGGGCTGCTCGACCGGGCCAAAGACGAGGTGCAAACGTTCTCCGGCGGGATGAAGCGGCGCATCAACATTGCCGCGGCGCTGCTGCACCGTCCCAAGCTGCTGATCCTTGACGAGCCGACGGTTGGCATCGACCCGCAATCGCGCAATCACATCTTTGAGCTGATTCGCGAGCTGAACCGTCAAGGGGTGACCATCATCTACTCCACGCACTATATGGAGGAAGTAGAGGCCCTTTGCGATATAGTAGCGATTATGGACCAAGGCAGCGTGAAGGCCATCGGGCCGCTTGGCGATTTGCTGGAGCAGTACGGTCGCAAGGAAGTGTATGTCGAAGCGTCCGGCTTGACGGAAGCGCCGGTATGCGCCGGTGTGAGCGCAGCGCGCAAATCGGGAGCGGGCTGGGTGCTGGAAACCGAGCGCCCGGAAGCGGTTATGCAGGAGCTGCTCCGCACAGCGGCAACGCAGCAATGGGGCGTCAAGCAATTGGAGCTGGTTCGTCCGTCGCTTGAGAGCGTGTTCCTGAGCGTGACGGGCACGGCGCTGCGCGATTAATAAAACGAGGTTCAAGAGGGGAGAATGACATGAAAGCAATTATCAGCAAAGAGCTGAAGTTGATACGCAAGGACAAACGCAGCTTTTTTTTCCTGCTGCTGATGCCGATTTTGTTTATCGTCATGTTTGGCTCGGTGTTTGGCGGCGGCGAGGATACGCCGGATATTACGCTGCACGTAATTGATCAGGACCGGACGCAGGCTTCGCAGGACTTCCTCAAGCAGCTTGGCGGCGTGATGGATGTCAAAGCGGAAGCAGCGGACAGCTTGAACGACCAGTTGGACAAAATCAAACAGGGCCAATACGCTGTTGCGCTCGTCGTGGCCAGCGGCTTCGAATCGGCCATCAAGCAAGGCAAGCCTGCCGATATCAAGCTGTATCAGGACCCGGCTTCCCAGACGGCTACAGCGCCGATCAAAGCGATTTTGGCCGGTGTATCCGGTCAATACCGCGAGCAGAAGCTGGCCGGTGCGCTTGCAGCCAAGGGCGAGTCTCAAGAGGAGACGGCTGCCTTGCTGGCCTCGCCGATTCATATTGAAGACGTGCCGACGTCGTCCGACCATTTTGATTATATCGATCAGGTTGTACCCGGCATGACGGTTATGTTCGTCTTTTTCATTATGATTACGATGACCCGGCGCTTTTTTGACGAAAAGAAAACCGGCTTGCTGTCGCGCATTCGCAGCACAACGATCAAGCCGCTGACGTATTTGCTCGGCATGTGGCTGCCGTTCATTCTGACTGTCATTGCGCAATGCGTGATTTTGTTTGGCTTCGGCCATCTGGTCTATGGCTTGCAGCTTGGCGACATTGCCGCACTGGGGCTGATCGTGCTGGGCTTGAGCATCGCCGGAACGGGCATCGGCCTGGGCCTGTCGTTCATCGTACCGGGCGAAAGCGCAAGCATGGTTGTGACGCAGCTCATTTCGATGGGTGGGGCGATGGTTGGCGGTTTGTGGGTGCCATCGTATTTGCTGCCCAAGGTCGTGCAAACGATCGGTCACTTTACCCCGCAATACTGGGCGCAGCATTCGCTGCAGAACGTCATCGCCCACGGCGCGCATATTGGCGATGTCCTCGGCGGAGTTGGCGTATTGCTGGCCTTCGGCTTGATCGGTTTGACCGTCGCGCTGGTGCGGCTGCCGGCCTTTCTCCGCTCGGCGGCGAACTAGCCGTCTGAGCATAGATACGATTTCAGGGTCAGGCCCTGTGAAGAATGGCATGAACGTGAGGAGCGGCTTGCGGTTGCAAGCGATCACGGCCACCTCGCAGGGGTCTGACAGCCGCCGTACGGCCGGCACCGCGCTCCGAGAGTCGCGCGCGGTGCCGAAACGGGGCCTTCGTATGATCAGGTTATCCGGAATTTACCGGGTAGCCTTTTTTCTTTTGCGTTTGCTGTGTGGCTGTTGACGGCTCTGCTACTTTGTGTTACTTTATAGTGGTAGTAAGTAATACATGATACCAGTTATACAGAATAGCGGGAGGTGATGGGATGGAAAACCTGACAGAGATGCTCAAAGGCGTGCTGGAGGGCTGCGTCCTTGAAATTATAAGCAGGAATGAGACCTACGGCTATGAAATTACGCGCCGGCTGAACGCGCTTGGCTTCAGCGATGTTGTTGAGGGAACGGTGTATACGATCCTGATTCGGCTTGAGAAAAGCAAGCTGGTCGACATTACGAAAAAGCCGTCTGATATGGGCCCGCCGCGCAAGTTTTTTGCGCTCAACGATGCCGGTCGCGAGGAGCTGCGGAAATTTTGGGAAAGATGGGGGTTTATCGCCTCCAAGATGAATCAGCTAAAGGAGGAGCGGTAACCATGCTGAATGCCTTGATCAAACTGCTCATTGGCGATCTGGAGCAAAAACGCGGCTACAACAGGTTGCGCAAACGGGTTAAGGGGCTGCCGGACGATTATCGGTTCGCCTTTCAAAAAATGCAGCGCTATATGTACAGCGTTGGCGCGCCAGGCGGCGATATGACGATTTTTACCGATTTGACCGTATTTACGGATCTGGTCGATTTGTTGGAAATCAGCGCGGCTGAGGGCAAGCAGGTATTGGAGGTTACAGGCAGCGACGTCGCGCTGTTTTGCGATGAATTTATGCGCGCGTCGGCTGCTCGCATGGAAGGCAGGCGGGAGAAGCTGAATCAGGACATTGCCGACAAGTTGAAGAAGGAGGGACGCTAACGATGCTGGAGCTGATCAAAAAGATGATGGCGGACAAAAAGGCATACAAGCAGCAAATGGCCAGAGTGAAGGCGTTGCCCGACGATTACCGCTTCGTATTCGAGAAGCTTCAGAGCTACCTGTGGAGCTTTGCAGGCGGAGACGGCTCCGCAATGCTGCAAACGCAAGAGGAGCTGATCGAGTTGTTTGAAGCCGGCGCAGCGGACGGAAAGCGCGTTCTTGAGGTGACGGGCGAAGATGTGGCCGGGTTCTGCGATGAGTTTATACGCGATACGGCCAAATGGACGGATGCGTTCCGCAACCGATTAAACCGTGATCTGCAACATCGATTCGGTAAGGGGGATGAAACGAAATGAACGACATCGCCATTCAAGTGAAGGGTTTGAGAAAAGCGTACCGGACGACCGAAGTGCTCAAGGGCGTGGATTTCGAAGCGCGACGCGGCGATATCATGGCTCTGCTTGGCACCAACGGTGCGGGCAAGACGACGATCGTGAAGATTCTCGCCACGCTGCTGAATGCGGACGGAGGCACGGCTGTCGTCAACGGCTTTGACGTTGCGACGAAGCCGGATCGCGTGCGGCAAACGATCAGTTTGACCGGGCAGTTTGCCGCCGTAGACGAGATGTTGACCGGGCGGGAAAATCTGATCATGATCGCCAAGCTGCGGCGGCTCAAACATCCGCGTCAGGAAGCAGACGATTTATTGAAGCGCTTCGGCTTGACCGATGCTGCCAACCGCCGGGTATCCGCTTATTCAGGCGGCATGCGCCGCAGGCTGGACATCGCCATGAGCCTGATGGGCAGCCCCCAGCTCCTCTTCCTCGACGAGCCGACAACAGGGCTTGATCCCGAAGCCCGGATCGAGGTGTGGAACACGGTCCGACAGCTTGCCCAAGTCGGCACGACGGTGCTGCTGACCACGCAGTATTTGGAAGAGGCGGAGCAGTTGGCCGATCATATCGCTATTTTGCATAAGGGTACAATCATTGCCAAGGGGACACTGGAGGAGCTGAAAAAGCAGTTTCCACCCGCCAAGATGGAATACGTGCCCAAGCAGCTTTCCTTGGAAGACATTTTCCTTGCCCTTACCGGCAACAAGGAGGAGGAGCAAGCATGAATGCTTATTTCTTTAACGAAATCAGCGTGATGCTGGGACGCTCCATGCGTCATACCATGCGGAGCATCGATACGATTTTCACCGTCTGCATCACCCCGATTGCTCTGCTGCTGCTGTTCGTCTACGTGCTGGGCGGCGCGATCCAGGCCGGAACGGATTCGTATGTTAACTACCTGATGCCCGGAATTTTGCTGATTGCGATCGCCAGCGGCGTCTCCTATACGGCATATCGTTTGTTTCAGGATAAACAGCGGGGTCTCATCGAGCGCTTTCACACGATGCCGATTGCGCGCTCCGCTTTGCTGTGGGGGCACGTGCTGACCTCGGTCGTTTCGAATCTCCTTTCTGTTGGGGTAATCCTGCTGGTTGGCCTGTTAATGGGCTTTCGCTCGTCGGCGGGGCCGCTTTCCTGGCTGGCCGTAGCCGGCCTGCTCGGGCTGTTTACACTGGTCCTGACTTGGGTTGCGGTCATTGCCGGACTGTCGGCCAAATCGGTGGAGGGTGCCAGCGTATTTTCCTACCCGCTCATTTTTCTCCCGTTTATCAGCTCGGCCTTCGTGCCCACCGCATCGATGCCGGCCGCCGTGCGCTACTTTGCGGAACATCAGCCCGTAACGGCGCTTGTTGAAACGATTCGCGCCTTATGGTCCGGCCAGCCTGCGGGAAGTGAAATCTGGACGGCGATCGCGTGGTGTCTGGGCGCAATGGTGATCGCCTATGGCTTTGCCGTTCGCGCATACAAGCGAAAAGCTGCGTAAAACGTAGCGAACTGTTCCTTGCTTGCAGCGATGCAGCGTGAAGCAAACAACGGCAGCTTATGACGGGGTTCGTGTCATAAGCTGCCGTTGTTTATAGATCAGCGTCCGTTTGTCGCGCATCTGCGGCGTATCAGGCCGCAGACGCGCGACCGGAGCCGCCGGGCGGTTAGCGCCACATCGACAAGCCGAACAAATGAATGCTCGGCATCATCGGCATAACGATGCGCACGGCTGTCCGGCCGGTGGCGCTCAGCGGAATTTTGCGCGCAAACATGTGAACGCGTTGCTCCAGCTTGCGGGTCGCTTGGCGGCCCAGATAAGCTTTCCATGCGATGCTTTGTCCTTTAACCGTTTTGCCGTCCCACCAGTCGGAGAAGCCGATCGTCACCTGTTCGCTGGTGCCGTCCGCATATTCAATCGTCGCCTGGTCTTCATAGCCGCCGCGGTCGCAGCAGCCGAGAATCATCAGGCCGCGATACGAATCCTGCGGCAGCTCCACGCTTTGGCTCAAGCAAAGGAAATGGTCGGGACGGTCGTCCAGCACCGCGGGGAATGCGAAGCTCATATCCCCCACGTGCAAGACGGGCTCGTCCGGGGCTCCTTCCCGACAGAAGAAATACCCGTCGCTGTCGAGATCGGCGCTGTCCGTGCTGTTCTCGACGCCCCGCAAATCGCATAGCTGGCGCAAATCGATTGGCGTGATATGCCGTACCTGCAAGTCGGCTTCGACTTCCTGAACGCGGTTTCCGCCCAAAGCCGCCGCTGCCGCTGCCGCTTGCTCATCTTCGCCGAGCAGCGGAATGAGCCGGCTGACGATATCGCTTTCCAGCTCGACAATGGTCTGCAGCCGGGTCGTCAGGTTATTCATTAGCTTGGGCTCGGACGCGGCGTTCGGAATATAGCTCATTTTCATAATCAAGCCGCGCAGCGTACTCCATTTGGCCGCCAGCGCCTTGAATTCCTCGGCAATGTCGGCGAGCGGCGGCATGTCGTAGTTGAGCGCCAGGTACTCCAGCGTCTTGGGATAGTTGTAGCGACCGTGCATCAACATGCTGAATTTGGCAAAAAGCGGACACTCGGCAAAAATGGTGTAACCGGCCATTTCGTCTTCGAAGCGGATCGAGCGGAACGCCTCGGTCATGGCCCGAATGCCGGACATGGTCGCTTCATGCTGCTCCACAAGCTGCTGACGCAAATGCGCCAGCAGCTTATTTTTGCTGTTGTACGTCATTTCGCCGGCTTCGATCGTCATGCAGGCGACAAGGCCCGCTTCATAATGATCATAGGGCAGCCGGATGTTTTTCAATTCGAAGAAAGGGTCCACAATCAGCAAATCATTCGTTTCGTTGTCAATGCCGACAACAACCATAATATGCGTATAATAATGCGAGTTTTGGTATTTGATGTCCCACGGGTTGTAGAACGAATCGTTAATTAAACCGACGGGGCAGTTTTTGGCCAATTGCTCGCGAATGATGCTCAGTCCGCGCTCGGCGCTAATTTCCGAATGAACCTCGATCCGATAGCCGTGGTAGTTTTGCAGCAAATCCAAGTGGGTGTGGAATCGGGTGACCATTCGGGCGCCGATGGTTTGCGACGCATCCCCCTCTTGGAACTCAAAGCGCAGCGAATCGGCATACATCAGCTCATACCCGCGGCCAAACCAGTTGTCCAGCGTTACCACGACATCGTCGAAACAGTCGCCGCCTTCGCTTTTCAAGGGTTCGAGCTCAAGCACGTTCATTAATCTTCCACCTTTCTATATGTGAGCATTCATAAGCCAGCTTGTAACTTCGACACGTTCAAGGGCTTATCCTGTCGCTTGCCGCATTTTTTTACGTGATTTTCCGGCGAAAATTTTTCGGTCGTCAGCGGGGCGCAACCCAAGTGGGACAAGGGTTTGCAGCTTTGTCAGAACCTGCTGCGACCCGGATTTCAAACGGCGCTGCGTCCCAGCCTCGTACAGAACCACCGGCTATCGGCGGAACGGTTTGCATAGGGGGCTCCGGTACTGAAGCCGGCGATGTGAATAGCACACAAGGCTCTGAAGCGGCCGAGCGGGCGACAGCGGAAGATCAACCTGACAGTCTTTATCTTCATATCGCGTTTCGCGTTTATTGAAGAAGTCGGCGGATAATTTTGTACAGTCAGTGAAAGGGAAGGCAGGCCCGGCTGCGGTCCTGGAGTCTCAGACAGCAATTCGTCTGGACCCTGAACAACAGATCTGCCGGTGCCGCAGCGATGACGAAGTCATTTTGCACATCGACGGTTATTCGGACAGAGCGGCCCCGGCTTGAGCCATTAGCAAATCTGGAAGTTCAATAAGTAACAAATTTCCATATGAAGCTAATTGACACCATTGATTTTACGAAAACTTTCGGAGGCCAAATTAGCAGCATTGACGCGAGCGGGCGGCTTGGGATGGCCGCTGAATATATTGACTCGCCGCACAAATCTTGGTATCTTAAAATCATAGTAGAGTCAGTTTGGTAGATGAGTCCAAATCTTCAAAAATAGCGTCCGAAAATGTTTCGGATTGAACACGTGTTTATCACAGCTTACGAGCTAATTTTACACGCAACGGTGAAAAGCTTTCGGAGCTTTCCCCGTAATTTCACTTTCCATTAATGATAGCTGCTTCCAAACAAACGTACAGCCTGTGCACTTGCGCAAAAGCTTCAATTTTGCCCGTTTGCCGGAAATTCGGACCATTCTAGTTAGGACAGAGGGGGTTGCAGCCGCTCGGGGAGCCGGGCAGTCGACAACGGGATGAGAGGCAGGGGATCTATCTTTATGATCAAGCAGTCACCAGGGGGAAGCGGGCAGCAGCGCCCGTTAACCTATCCTCAGAAGCGCATCTGGCATATCGAGCAGCAATACCCGGGGATTACGCTTGCCGGCAGGACAAGCTCGGTTATCGTCAAATCTGCTCTCGATTTCAGCCTGCTGGAGCAAGCGATCCGCTTGACAGCGCGCCGTCACGAGATGCTGCGGCTTCGATTGGCCTTCGAGGGAGGCGAGCCTGTGCAGTTCGTCAGCGAGGAGGACGACGCGGAGCTGCAGGTTACGGATTTTTCGGATTGCGGGGAGCCGCGGGCCGAATTTGATCGCTGGATGCAGCAGCAAGCGGAGCGGGCGCTCCGGTTAAATGGCGGGCCGCTGTGCGAGTTCAGGAGGTTCCGCATCTCAAGGACGGAAGCGGGCTTTCTGATCAAGCTGCATCCGATGGTTGCCGATGCCAGGTCGATGGACCAGATTGCAGCGGAAATTTGCTCGGTCTACGCTGCGCTCGTTCGCGGGGAAACGCCCGATGCGGCACCGGCGCCTTCGTATTTGCACGATGCCGATGACGAGCATGAATATATGGAGTCGGAACGTTACGCAAGGAGCCGCCGTTATTGGAACGACAAATATCGCGGTGTGCCCGAGGAGCTGCTGAGCTGCCAAGCACGAGAGAAGATTGGCATGCGGCGTATGTACCGGATAGACTCCCGACTTTCGCAGGCTCTCCAGGCGTGGGCGTCGGAGCGTCAAAGCTCCCTGCATGCTGTGGTTATGTTGCTTTACGCGCTTTATGCCGGCAAGACCTCCGGACAGACGGAGGTTGCCATCGGCACGCCGGTGGGGAACCGCTCCGGGGCCGGGACCAAGGGCAGTGTAGGCTTGTTCACGAACTTGTTGCCTTTGCGCTGCGCGCTCGATCCCCGGGAATCGGTGTCTGCAGCGCTGGACCGGCTGCAGGAGGAGCTGGCGGAATGCTATTTTCACCAGCGGTATCCGCTGGAGCTGCTGATGCAGGACTTGGAGCTGGAGCGTAAAGGCTTTGATCATTTGTTTGACGTTTGCGTCAGCTTTGGCCCGGCGATCGAGCTGGACGAGGTGAACGGAGCTGCCGTGGAATACATGGACGGATATAGCGGCAGTCAAATGTATGGCTTGCAGCTTGCGTTCAGGGAAGAGCCGGGCAATGGCGGCCTATCGCTTTACATCGATTATCAGACAAGCCTCTACAACCAAGCACAAATCGACGATCTGTTTGAGCGCTTGCTGCACGTGGGCCTGCAGATGGTTGAACGCCCGAACGCCAGCCTTGCAGAGCTGAGCCTGCTCACAGCAGAGGAGCGACGTTGGCAGCTGGAGCAATTTAACGCCACGCGTTCGGACTATCCGCGTCACAGCTCGATCGATCGACTGTTCGAGGAGCAGGCGGAGCGGACGCCGGAACGGACGGCGCTAAGCTTCCAGGGAACGGAGCTGACCTATCGCGAGCTGAACGAACGGGCGAATCAGCTGGCCCGCTTGCTGCAGCGCCAAGGCGTGGGCCGTGAGTCGTTCGTCGGTGTGCTGACGCGCCATTCGCTGGAGACCGTAGTCGCCATCATGGCGGTGATCAAGTCGGGCGGCACGTATTTGCCGCTGGAGCCGACGTATCCGGAGGAACGAATCCGCTACATGCTCGACGATTCCGGCTGCAGCTTGCTGCTGACGAACCTTGCGCCGTCGGAGCTGCCCGTATTTGCCGGTCAGGTCGTCCAGTTGACGGACCCGGCGATTTACAGCGGACCAGCCGATAATCTGGGCGTGCTCCACAGCCCTGGCGATCTCGTGTACATCATCTACACGTCCGGTTCCACAGGCAAGCCCAAAGGAGCGATGATTGAACATCGCGGGCTCGTTAACTACATCTGGTGGGCCAAGCTGATGTATGTCAAAGAGGAGCGTGAAGTGTTTCCGCTTTACTCCTCGCTTGCTTTTGACCTCACGGTCACCTCGATCTTCACACCGCTGATCAGCGGCGGCACGATTCGCGTCTATCGCGATGATGAAGACGAATACGTTTTATACCGGATTATGCGCGACAACGAAGCTACGGTCGTCAAGCTGACGCCGGCGCATTTGGCATTGCTCAAGGATACGGATTACCGGCATTCGTCGGTACGGCGTTTTATTGTAGGGGGGGAAGATTTACGAGTAAGCCTGGCGGCAAGCATCCATGAATGCTTTGGCGGGCGCATTGAGATTTGCAACGAGTACGGACCGACGGAAACCGTTGTCGGCTGTATGATTCACATCTACGATCCGCAGCGGGACACGAAGGCGTCCGTGCCGATCGGCATTCCTGCGCACAACGTGCAGATCTATCTTCTCGACAGCAGTCTCCAGCCTGTTCCGGTGCAAACAATCGGTGAAATGTACATTTCCGGCGACGGCATTGCCAGAGGATATTGGAACCGCAGCGATTTGACGACCGAGCGTTTTATGGACAACCCGTTTGTTCCCGGACAGCGGATGTACCGCACGGGCGATTTGGCGAGGCTGCTGGACAGTGGAGTGATCGAATATGCCGGACGGGTCGACCATCAGGTCAAAATTCGCGGCTACCGCATCGAGCTTGGCGAGATTGAAAAGCAGATTTCACAGCTTGCGGCGATCAAGGACGTGGTGGTGATCGATCGCGAGCATGCAGACGGCAGCGGGAAATATTTATGCGCCTATATAGTCAGGCATGCGGAAATTTCCGCTGCGGAGCTGCGCAGCTATTTGTCAGAGCGGCTGCCGGAGTATATGGTGCCGGCCTATGTGGTTGAGCTGGCGGACATCCCGCTGAATGCGAACGGCAAGGTTAACCGGGCGCAGCTGCCCGAACCGGCCGCCGGAGGCGCGCAGAGCGATGCGGCGTTTATAGCTGCAGCTACCCAGCAGGAACGGCTGCTTACCAGCGTGCTTGGCGAGGTGCTGCATACAGCTCAGGTCGGCTTGGCCGACAACTTTTATCACTTGGGCGGCGATTCGATCAAAGCGATTCAAGCGGCATCGAAGCTCAAGCGCGCGGGCTACACGCTC
Source organism: Paenibacillus athensensis (assembly GCF_004514475.2). GTDB lineage: Bacteria > Bacillota > Bacilli > Paenibacillales > NBRC-103111 > Paenibacillus_AL > Paenibacillus_AL athensensis. The sequence goes on from NZ_MYFO02000010.1 coordinate 15,482, forward strand.
AAGGTGAAGCATATGCTGTCCAACCCGGTGATCGAACAGATGCTGGCGTATCTGGAGCCCGATCAAGCGGCTGCTGCCGATCAGGGTTTATGTAAGGGGTCGGTAGGCGTAACGCCAATCAGCGCATGGTTCTGGTCGCTTGATCTGCCCAAGCCTGAGCACTACAACCAATCGGTGCTGCTGCACGTTGCGGACAAGCAGGAGCCGCAGATGCTTGCCGTTATACTGGACGCGTTAATAATGCAGCACGACTCGCTGCGATTACGGGTGGATCGGGAAAGCCGAACGCTGCGGTACAACGAGCATCCGGCAGCCAGCACGGTCATGCTTTACGATCTGTCGGCGCTGCCGGAGGCGGAGCGACTGGCGGAGCTGAACCGGCGGGGCGAACAGCTTAAAGCCTCGTTGAATTTGCAGCAGGGTCCGCTGCTCAAGGCTTGCTTGTTCGATTTGGGGGCAGACGGCCAGCGCTTGCTGCTCACGGCCCACCATCTTGTGACCGACGGCCTTTCATGGCGGATTATGTTGGAGGATTTGGAAGAGCTGATGACGGCACAGGCCGAAGGGAAACCGTTTTCTCTGCCAGCAAAAACAAACTCCTATCAGCTCTGGGCCGATTACGTGCAGCAGCATAGTGAAGCGGCTCTCAAGGAGTACCCGTACTGGAGCGCTGTGCTGAACGGCGAGCTGCCGCTGCCGATTGGCGGCGAAATCGATTCGGCCGTAAAGAGCGTAGGGAACAACAGCGAAGCCGGAGGAGCGGATCGCCGAGCGGTCGTGTTGTCCGGGCAGCTGTCCGCGAGCACGACGACGCAGCTGCTGACGGCGGCCGGAGTCGCCTATGGCACAGAGCCGCATGAGCTGCTGACAGCGGCGCTGGCGGCAGCTGTCGGCGAGACGTTCGGCGTGAGCAGCGCCGTCATCGAGCTGGAGGGACATGGACGTGAGGAATTGGGCGAACCGTTCGACATTTCCCGGACCGTGGGCTGGTTCACCAGCATCTATCCGGCGCTGCTTACCGCTTTGCCGAGCCGTGAGCCCGGCGAGCAGCTCAAGACGACGAAGGAGCAGCTGCGCGCGATCCCGCGCAAGGGGATCGGCTACGGCCATTTGGTTTATTTGACGGAATCCTTGCAAGCCGATCCGCAGCGACGGCGCATCCGTTTCAACTATCTGGGCGACTTCGACGCCTCGTTCGGCAGCAACCATTTTACGCTGTCGGCAGAGCGCTCAGGCGCTGAAAGCAGCGCGGACAACCCGTTGACGGCTCTGCTCGATATCAACGCGATGATCGTGGGCGGGCAGCTGCGTTGGGAGCTGGCCTATGAAACACTGCTCGTCCCGGATGAGGCGGCGCAGCGGTTGAACGAGGCGCTGCATGAGCGCATACAGGCGTTTATCCGGCATTGCTGCGAACGCGATCAGGTGGAGTTTACGCCGTCTGATTTTGAAACACTGGCGATTTCCCAGGACGAGCTTGACGGGCTTTTGCTCTAGCGGACAGGCCATCTTGCCTCGTAAAGCGCTCAGGAGCGCCAGGCGCTGTAAGACTTTTACACATGACGAAGGGCGAGGTGGAATGCTCTTGCATTTCCGAACCTTGCCCTATCCTATTCAGACAGCAAAGGGGACGACATGACGAACAGGCGAGCGACGCCGGTCGCTTCGACTATCAAGGTGCCTTCGACAAGACTCAGGGTAGCCAACACTCAATTAACGAAAAAGTGTGGGGATAAGGCTTATGATGAACCCGATTATGAATGTGGAAAACGATCTGTTGTCCCTGTTCCAGTACTTTCGCGGCAGGGAATATGTCGGCAACCGCTTTGACAGCAGTCCAAGGCCGGAACGGTTCAAAAATTACAGCGGTCCTTATGTGCGCTTGAAGACGTCTACGTTCAAGGGCGATCTCGCCCCGCCGCCGCCGCTGACGGGAACGGGGGTTTTGGAGCGAATTTTGCTGCCGTCGTTTGGCGTCACCTCGGTCAAATTTTACGGGCACCAATCGGAAATGCTGTGGTCGTTTCCATCGGCGGGGGGCTGTTACCCGGTGGAGACGTATGTGATTGTACGCTCGTTATCCGGCGTAGCGCCGGGCATCTATTATTATTCGTCGCTGCACACCTCGCTGTATAAAATCGGCCATGAGGACCAACTCGATCAATTGAACGACACGCTGCTGCCGCAGGACCGCGAGGCCGATTTCTATTTCGTGCTGACAGCGATCCCGTGGCGCAGCTGCTGGAAATATTCGTACAAGGGCTACCGGTTCAGCCTCATCGACACCGGGCATGTCATGACCAATTTTCAACTGGTGATCCGGTCGCTTGGCATGACGCACACGGCCTATACAACCTTGCAATCCAGAAAATTAAAAAGCCTGCTCCGGCTTGACGCCAATGAAGAAGCAGTTGCGCTGATTGCTGTCAAGGAATCGATTTCATCGCAAATCGACAGCGCGTCGGAGCACGCCGGAAGCACCATAGGCGCAGCACACGGCGAACCGCCGGAAGGTGCGGCACAATCGGCGGGGATTGCTGTACAACCCGGTGCAGCAGCGACCGGGGCTTCCTTCCCGCAAATCGGCTTGCCCGCAGGCGTTGCGGATCATGCGTTATCGCTGCGCAGCGCGACCTCAGAGCAGCCGGACGCCAATCCGTTTGACTGGTCGCCGGTCGCCGCCTTCCAGAAGAAGGTCAGCGCGACAGTCAGCGAGCCGTCGGCCGCATGGCTGGCCAAGCACGAGCTTCCTGCCGAATGGAACGATTACGCCAAAGTGCTGCAGCTGATTATCGACCGCCGTTCCAGCTCGTGTTATTTGCCGGAGGAGCTGGCATACGCCGACTTTATGCAGATGGTCGAGTTTATCCGCAGCCTGCAATTCCCGCTGTCCTCCGTCTACTTCAGCGTTCATGCCGTTGAGGACCTGGTGCCGGGCGTGTACGTCTACGACAGCGAGCTGCGGTTGATCAAATCCGGAGATTTTCGCGCCGCCTCGACCCGGCTATGTCTCGATCAAGAGTTCGTATTTGAATCGTCCGTGGTGTTTTTCTTTGCAGTGGACGCCTCGCAGGTGTCCGAGGACAACTACTACGTGTACCAGCAGCGGCTCGTCGACGCCGGTATTTTGGGGCAAATGGTCTATCTGAAAGCTCAGGAGCTCGGGCTCGGCTATTCGGCGATTGGCGGTTATTACGATTTTGAAGTGAACGAGACGCTTCAACTTCCGCCTCATTTGCATATTGTGTACGCCGGCACGCTGGGCAAGGATGATCCGGCTTCTGTATCCAAGGTCAAGAAAGATCGTTATATCATCAACAGACCGAAAGAGAATGGCGCGGAGGCAAGCTGTTAAGGTCTCGCCAATCAAGGAGGTTTTTATGGCAAAGGTCATTTATTTCAGTGTAGACCTGCACGGTCACGTGAATCCCACGCTGGGCTTGATGAAGAAATTGGTGGAGCACGGCGAAGAGGTCATTTATTACTCCAGCGACGAGTTCAAGGACAAAATCGAAGAGACCGGCGCGTCTTATCGCAGCTATGAAGGGCTGGTCGGCTTCGGAACCTACGACGGAGGCGGCATTGAAACCTTCCTGGTCACCGCGGATTTCATTCTCAACCGCAGCAAGACGATCGTCGATCACTTCATGGACGATATCCGCGCATTCCAGCCGGATTACATCATCCATGATGCGTTTTGCTACTGGGGACGCGAATTTGCAGCAGCGCTGGGCATTCCCGGCATTACGCTGTTCGACAACTTCGCTTATATCGACGAGATGGCCGACATCGACCCGGCGTATTTCATGGAAAACGTGCTGCGCGCCGCCGACGACCCCATGTATAAAAAGCATAAGGACGGCGGCAAGGTGTACCGCAAGCTGCTGGACCGGCTGTCCAAGGTCGTTTCGATGAAGTACGGCATGAACAATGTCAATGTCATCAACGATATATTTTGCGCCAAGGAAGGGCTGAACATTCTGCTCACCTCCAAAGCGTTCCAGCTTTATCCCGAAGCCTTTAACGACGAATATCATTTCTCCGGCTATTCGATTTATCCGCGCAAGGAAACGGTTGATTTTCCGTTTGAGCTGCTGGACGGACGTCCGCTGCTGTACATTGCCTTTGGCACGATCTTTAACGAATTGGAGGCGCTGTATGCCAAGTGCATGCAGGCGTTCGGCGGCAAGGACATGCAGGTTGTGCTTTCGGTCGGGGGCAAGGTCAAGCTGGATGAACTAGGGCCGATCCCGGACAATTTCATCGTTCGGCCGTACGTACCGCAGCTGGAAATTCTGAAACGCGCCCAAGCGTTTATTACCCACGGCGGAGCCAACAGCATTCACGAAAGCTTGTGTCTCGGCGTCCCCTTGGTGGTCGCACCGCAAAGCTTTGACCAGTTTATGGGGGCAATGGCGGTCCGGCGATCAGGTGCTGGCATTTTTCTGCAAAATCACGAAATTACCGCCGACGATTTGGCCCAGTCGGTGCAGCGCGTGCTTACCGAATCCAGCTTTGTCGAGAATGTGCGTCGGATTCGCGATTCCTTTGCCGAAACCGGGGGATTGGAAGCCACTGTACAGCGGATTTTCGCCTATGTTAAGGAACGAAGCAAGTCCGCAGCCACACCCGAACATATGGAAGCAAGAGGATAGGTTATGATCAGACATCGTATTGTCAAGCTGCTGTTTGCAGTTGTCCTGCTGGCAGCGCTGGGACTTCCCGCTGTCGTTTCGGCGGCTGGGCTGACGCCTGTCGAGCAAGACGACATCGAGGCGTACATTCATAAGTATTTGAAAAAATCCGATATTCCCGGTTTGTCTGTTGTTATGATTAAAGACGGTCAAACGGTATACAAGCAAGGCTTCGGCTACGCCGACAAAGCGTCTGGCCGCAGCGTGACGCCCGATACGCTGTTTGAGCTGGGCTCGACCAGCAAGGCGTTTACAGCGCTTGGCGTGCTGCAGTTGGAGCAAGCGGGCAAGCTTAGCCTGAGCGACCCGGTCAGCAAATATTTGCCGTGGTTTACCGTCACCTACAAGGGACAGCCGACTGCAATCACACTGGAGCAGCTGCTGCATCATACGAGCGGCATTCCGTTCAAATCGATTGGCGAAATCCCTATTGCCGAAGGGGACGGCGCGCTGGAACAAACCGTGCGCACCTTGGTCGGCCAGAAACTCGACTTCTTGCCTGGCGACAAATATTTGTACGCCACGATTAACTACGACGTGCTCGGTCTGATTATTCAGACCGTTACCGGCCAGCCGTATGAAGCGTACATGCAGGCCAATGTGCTCAAGCCCCTGCATATGGACCATACGGTGCTGTTTCGCCAACAGACGGCCGGGCGAGATATGGCTGTCGGCTACAAATTTAATTTCTTGCACGCCGCAGCCTACGATGCGCCGATGTATCGGGGCAATACCCCGGCCGGCTATTACATCACAAACGGCCAGGATATCGAGAAATGGCTGAAGGCGCAGCTGGGACTGGATACCGGCGACCTGGACCGGACGCTGATCGAGAAGTCGCATCTCCCGGACACAACGGTTGCTCCAAGTCCGGATGGCGGCTCGTATGCAGCCGGCTGGGGCGTATTTCAAAGCGGCAGCGGCGAAATTTCCCACGGCGGTAACAATCCGAACTTTTCGTCCTTTCTGGCTTTCCGCCAAGCGGACGGCATGGCTGTCGGCGTGCTGGCCAACCTTAACTCGTCCTATACACAAACGATCGGGCAGGGCATTTTGAACATCATGAAAGGAAAGAAGCTGCCCGATCCCGTCAGCGATATGTATAAAGGCATGGATAACGTCTCATCGGCGATTTTAATTATTACAGCTCCGGTGATCCTGCTGATTGTATGGTTTCTGTTGATTTCCATTCGACAGGCGGCACGGGGGCAGCGAAAATATGCAGGCAGTCCCGGCAAGCTGGCCGGTGGTTTGATGCTTCTTGTTTTGTTCGCAGCGGGCCTTGCCTATTGCTTGTACAGCATTCCCGATGTGCTTTACTACGAGCTGAATTGGGACTTCGTAAGCGTCTGGGCGCCGGCCACGCTGCGTCTGGGCGTCGGCTCGTTGTTTATAGCGAGCATGCTGTTTTCACTTTATTTTCTGTTTACCTGGCTGTATCCGCAAAAAGGCGACAAATCGCTGTTCGCCGTCACCCTGCTGAGCATCGCCAGCGGATTGGGCAACGCGATGATCATTTTTATCGTCAACGAAACGCTGGCCCGCAACCCCGACGACGGCTTCCAGGGCGGTCTGCTGCTTTATTTTATGGTCGGCATCGGCATCTACGTCTTTGGGCAAAAGCTCGTGCGTACGCGCCTGATCCATATCGCCAACGATATGGTCTATAACAAACGGACTGAGCTGATCGACAAAATTTTGAACACCTCGTATCAAAACCTCGAAGAACTGGAATATGGCAAAATTCAGGCGTCGCTCAACAACGATACCGAGACGATCAGTGATTTCTCCAATATCGTGATCACGGGAGCCACCAGTCTGGTTACGCTGATTTGTTGCTTTGTGTACATGGGAATTATCAGCTTCCCGGGGCTTCTTGTCTCCTTGTTCGTCATCGTGCTGGCTGCCGGTCTGCATTTTATAATCGGCCGTCAAGCCAACCGGCTTTGGGAGCAAACACGCGATATTCAAAATATATTTTTCAGATTCATCAATGATCTGATCGGCGGCTTTAAAGAGCTCAGTATGCATCGCGGCAAACGCGGCGATTTTCAACGCGATATGGTGGCAAGCAGCGGGCAATATCGCGAAAAGCGCATTCAAGGGGATTTGAAATTTGCCAATGTCAATGTCATCGGCGAGCTGCTGTTTACGTTCGTCATCGGCGCGGTCGCTTTCCTGTTTCCGGTGTTGTTTGCGGATTTGAAAACGAATGATTTGCGCAGCTATGTGTTTATTCTTCTCTACATGACCGGGCCGGTTCACGGCATTCTAGGCACCATTCCGAACGTCTTCCGCGTGAAAATCAGCTGGGGCAGGCTGACGGAGATGTCGCGTTATCTCGACGCCATTCAGGCGGAGCAGGCAGTCAGTCTGGCAGCGCTGGAAAGCGGCAAGCCGCTGGAGCTGACACTCAAGGACATCGTCTACCAGTATAAAAACAAAGAAGGCGAAAGCTTCTCGGTCGGGCCGATCAGCCATACGTTCCGCTCGGGTGAAATTACGTTTATTACCGGCGGCAACGGCAGCGGCAAATCGACGCTTGCCCGGCTAGCGACCGGCCTGTATACGCCGGACAGCGGCGAGGTGCTGCTGAATGGCGAGCCTGTGCCGCCCGGGCAGATCGGTCAGGCGTACTCGGCGATCTTTGCCGACTTCCACCTGTTCGAGAAGCTCTACGGACTTGAATACGCAGACAAGCAGCAGGAGATGGACGCCTACATGAAGCTGCTGCATCTCACGGACAAGGTACAGATTCGGGACGGCCAGCTCAGCACGATCAAGCTGTCCACAGGTCAGCGCAAGCGACTGGCGCTGATGATCAGCTACCTGGAGGATCGTCCGGTTTATTTGTTCGACGAATGGGCGGCGGATCAGGACCCGGAATTCCGGATGTTTTTCTATAACACGCTGCTGCCGGAGCTGAAGCAGCGCGGCAAATGCGTCATTGCCATCACGCACGACGACCGGTATTTCGGCTTGGCCGATCAGGTGATCAAAATGGAACTGGGCCGCATCGTCAGCAGCGAGCGTCAGCTTGTCCCGGCGCCGTAGGGTAATCCCCATTGCACACTTTCATAAAAATACATGTAGAGGATGGGAACTATGGGAACAGGTCAGAGTAAAAAACTCGATAAAGCGAACGTGGAAGATATCGTCGCCTTGACGCCGACCCAGGAAGGCATGCTGTTTCATTATTTGAGCGGCATGGAGCAAAGCCATTACACGCAGGCGCTGACGCTGACGCTGAGCGGCAAACTGGACGCCGCCGCTTTCCGTCAGGCTTGGCAGTTTGTCGCTGAGTCCAATGAGATGCTGCGCACGGTATTCCGTTGGGAGAAGCTGGAGCATCCGGTGCAGGTTGTTTTGAAAAGCCGGGAGATTCCCATCGACGCATACGATTTCAGCGGCGAAACGCTTGAAGAAGCGCGCCGTCAAAGCGCCGAGCAACGCGAGCGGTTGGCGCAGAGCGGACTCGATTTGCAGGAAGCGCCGCTGCGCGTAACGCTGTGCAGGCTGGACGAGACGCGCAGCGAGATGATCGTGGTCTGGCATCATATTTTATTTGACGGCTGGAGCAACGGTCTGTTGATTCAGGAGGTGCTGCAAGCTTATGGCGCCTTTGCAGCGGGCCAAGCTCCGGTCATGCCGGCAAAAACGAAGTTCCGCGAATTTGTCAAATGGCATAAAAAACAGGACAAGGAGCGCCAAAAGGCGTTCTGGACCGATTACCTGAGCGGGCTGGAGGAATGGACGGCGCTGCCGTACGATGTGGAAGCGGCCAACGATCGCGTAAGGCAGGCGGCTGCGCTGTACAAGGCAGATTTCAGCGCTGAAGAAACAGCGGCAATTACCGCGTTTACCCGGCGCGAGCAGGTGACGCTGGCGTCCTTTCTGTATAGTGTCTGGGGGATGCTGCTGCAAAAATACAGCCAGACCGGCGACGTGCTGTTCGGCACGACCGTATCCGGACGCGTTCCGGAAATTCCCGGTATCGGCGAAATGATCGGACTGTTCATCAATACGATTCCGCTGCGCGTCACGGCGATGGAAGGCGAGTCGGCCCGGGACCTGCTGCGACGGGTGGACATGGGACTAAAGCAGCGTGAGGACTTCGAGAATACGCCGCTGGTCGATATCGGCGCGTGCAGTGGACTCAGCAGTCAGGACCAGATGTTTAATTCGCTGCTGGTGCTGGAAAACTACCCGCTCGATCTCGGCGCTTTGAGCGCAGGGCCGTTGCGAATTGAGCAATTCGTCATGGACGAGTCGACGCATTACAGTCTCACATTGGGCATCAGCACGTTTGCCGAGCATATGGAGCTGGAGTTCTCTTACGATACGGGCCGTTTTACTCCTCAAGCGATTGCGCGCTTCGCCGGTCACTTCCGGCAGCTCGTGCTGCAGGTCGTAGAGCGGCCGGAGCGGCAGGTCAGCGCTCTGGCCATGATTACCGCCGAGGAGACGCGGCAGATTTTGCAGCAGTTCAACGCAGCGGTCAGCCCGGAAGCCGATACCGAGCTGGTGCATCGCGTGTTCGAGCGGCAAGCGGAGCTGAGACCGGAGCACCCGGTCGTGATCAGCGAAGGAATAGCTTCAACATATCGCGAGGTCAATGAACGGGCGAACCGGCTGGCCCGGACGCTGCGCGGCATCGGCATCGGCCCCGATAAGCAGGTAGCGCTGATCCTCGAGCGCTCGGCTGACTTCTTCATCGCCGCGCTTGCTGTGCTCAAGGCCGGCGGCGTGTATATTCCGATTGACCATGAATATGCGGACGGGCGAATCGCGCAAATTTTGCAGGATAGCTCGGCCGGCGTACTGATTACGCGCAAAGGATTTGCACCAAGCGTTGCTTTCAGCGGTTCTGTGCTTTATATGGATGAGCAGCCGTTGACGGAAGGCGATGGCAGTAATCTGCCGCCGATCAATCAGCCCGGCGATCTTGTCTACATCATTTATACGTCGGGCTCTACAGGCAAGCCCAAGGGCGTGATGGTTGAGCACCGGAACCTGCTTGCTTATGTCAAGGGCTTCCAGGGCGTGATCGGGCTGACGCAGGACGATGTCGTGCTGCAGCAGGCATCCTGCGCCTTCGATCATTTTGTCGAAGAAGCGTACCCGATTATGCTGGCAGGCGGAACGATGGTCATTGCCAAGCGGCTGGACGTGCTGGATGTCGCCAAGCTGATGGAGCTGATTGAGCAGACCGGCGTAACGGTCGTTACGGTGCAGCCGCTGCTGCTGAACGAGCTGAACAAGCGTCAGATGGGCCGAATGCCCAAGGTGCATACGTATATCAGCGGCGGCGACGAGCTGAAATACGATTTTATGGCTGAGCTGGCCGTACGCAAAAAGGTATACAACTCCTACGGGCCCACGGAGGGTACCGTATGCGCGACGTACTATCGGGCCGGTGCGGAGCCGATGACGAACATTCCGATTGGCCGGGCGATCGAGGATTACCGGATGTATGTGCTGGATGCCGAGAACAATCTGATGCCGATTGGCATTCCGGGCGAGCTGTGCATTGCGGGCAAAGGGGTGGCTCGCGGTTATTTTGGCAGTGACGAGCTGACGGATGCCAAATTTGTCGCCGACCCGTTTCATCCGGGCTCGCGAATGTACCGGACAGGCGATGTCGGACGCTGGATGCCCAGCGGCGATTTGCAATTTGTCGGCCGGAATGACGAGCAGGTGAAAATTCGCGGCTACCGCGTCGAGCCTGGCGACATTGAACATAAGCTGCGCGCACTTCCGGCTGTGGAAGAAGCGGTTGTACTTGCCGTGGACGATGCCGGCGGCGCGAAATGTCTGGCTGCCTACATCAAGCCGCGCGCCGAGATCAAGGCGCATGAGCTGAAGGCCGAACTGGCCGCCGTGCTGCCGCATTACATGGTGCCGTCGTATTTCTACCGCATCGACGCCGTACCGATGACCAGCAACGCCAAGGTCGACAAGCGCGCGCTGCTCTCTTGCACCGAGCTGCTGGGCGGAGCGCCGGAAAGCGACGGCCTGGCAAGCGACACCGAGGAACGTATCCGCAAGGTTTGGAAGGAAGTGCTCAAGCTGGACAGCATTGGCCTTCACGACAATTTCTTCGACATTGGCGGCAATTCGATCCTGCTGATGCAAATGCACGCCAAGCTGGAAAAGGAATACGCCTGGGGGACGCAGATCGTCGATCTGTTCGCGCATTCCTCCATCGCGCGACTGGCCCGGCTGATCGATCAGCGCGGACACGTATTGGACGATACGGCTATGGGCGGCTATGTGACACTGCCTGCGGACTTTTTTGAGCGCCAGCCGCAGGCCAGCGGGGCCGGTATGTTCCGGTTTCAGCTGCCGGGCACGATGCAGGAGCAGCTGCAGCAGATCGCAACCGAAAGCGGATTGGTGTTGTACGACGTCCTGCTGGCAATGTACCATTACTTGTTTACAGAAATTAGCGGCAGCAAGCTGGCCGTTGTTCAGGCGCTTGGCGCCGACGGAGAAACGGTGATTCCGGTAGCTGTCGATTTGGCGGCGCTGCGTGATTTTCAGGAGCTGTTTACTGCGGTAGCCAGCCGCCGGACGGCAACAGGAGAAGCCGGCTATAAGCTGACGGAAGCTGCGGATGCGCGGTTGACGAAGGAGGCGCGGGAGGTAGCGCCGTTCATGTGCATGGACGCCGGCGTTTCGCTGGACGCCCGCTTGCTTGAGGCGTTTGATATCGCACTGATCATCGAGGAAGCGTGCGGAGAGCCGCTGGCCTTTACCTGCAAGTTTAACGACAAACGGTTGAAACGGGACAAGCTCAGCCAATTGTTCAAAGCTTATATTGACTTGCTTCGCCAGTTGGCCAAGAGCCGTGTGTATTCCTGATAGCGGGAGGCATTGCGACTGCAGCTGACAAGCCGGCCATGTATGCAAGGAGCGTTATGAGAAATGAGCTGTGGCTTCGCCGGCCAGACCGGGCCGCAGGACGCTGGCAGACAAATGGTCATCTATGGAGCGGATTCTGATAAGCAGATCCGCGGAGGGAGGTCTGGCTTTGCCGGAGGTAGCATTCAGTCTATTCTTTTTTTCCTCGGACAGTGAACACAATATGAACGATAAATACAGCGCCTTGCTGGATATTGCTGAATTTGCCGATGCGCGCGGGTTTGCGGCGATTTGGACGCCCGAGCGCCATTTTCATCGCTTTGGCGGACTGTTTCCGAATCCGGCCGTGCTGAGCGCTGCCATTGCCGCGCGGACGAAGCGGATACGCATCCGGGCCGGCAGTGTGCAGGTGCCGCTGCATCATCCGATCCGCATTGCCGAGGATTGGGCGATCGTGGACAACGTGTCCGGCGGCAGAGTCGACATCGCGTTCACGTCCGGCTGGCATCCGCGGGATTATGTGTTTGCGCCCGAGCTATTCCCGCGCCGCCGCGAGCTGTTGTTCGAGCGGGTCGATATGCTGCGTCGGCTCTGGCGCGGGGAGCAGCTCCCGTTCACGTCGGGCTTCGGGGAAACGGTCGCCGGCGCGCTGTATCCGGCCCCGATTCAGCCGGAGCTGCCGGTCTGGATCACGACGTCGCGCACGCTGGATACGTGGAAGCGAGCCGGTGCGATCGGAGCTAATATTTTAACTGCCTTGTATGCCATTGACCGGGATACGCTGGCAGCCAATATCGTTGCCTATCGCGAGGCGCGCCGGGAGCATGGTCATAGGGGGCCGGGCACGGTCAGCGTCATGCTGCACACCTTTGTCGGTGAAGATGCCGATCAGGTTCGGGAGACGGTACGTCAGCCGTTGATCGATTATATTTTGCAGCATACCGAGCTCTATGACCTGAATGAAATTGCCGTGCGGATGAAGCTGGACCCCGGTCAACTGACGGAGAAACACCGGCGCATGCTGGCCAAGCTGGCAGCAGACCGCTATTTTCAGACCAGCTCGTTGATTGGAACTCCGGATTCGTGCAGAGAGATGATCGATTCGCTGGCGGACATCGGAGTAAATGAAATCGCGTGTTTGATTGATTTTGGCATCCGGCATGAGGATGTGCTCACCAGTTTGACACTGCTGGATCAGCTGCAATTGCAGTACGTGTAGCAAGCCGGTGGACAAGCGGCAGCCCGCTCTTATCAGTTGCCGGCGGCGGACGGGCATCGGCTGGATACGGCCAGCGAAAGGAGAGAGGAGCATTGGAAAATCTGGTAGTTGTGTTTCCGGGACAAGGTTCGCAATACGTGGGGATGGGGAAGGAGCTGAATGACGGATTTTCAACAGCGCGCCGGGTGTTCGAGGAAGCCGAGGAGGCGCTGGGCTACGATTTGCGGGAGCTGATGTTTGCCGGGGATCTGGAGCAGCTGACGCGTACGGAGTATGCGCAGCCTGCGCTGCTTGCAGTCAGCGTCGCTGCGTTTCGCGTATATATGGAGCAGGTTGGCGTGACGCCGGCCTATGGCGCGGGCCACAGCCTGGGCGAGTTTTCTGCGCTTTGCTGCGCCGGGGCCATTGCATTTGCCGATGCGGTGCGCATCGTCAGCCTGCGCGGCAGGTTCATGCAGGAAGCGGCGGCAGAAGGCACGGGAGCGATGTGCGCCGTACTGGGAGCAAGCGGAGAGTCTGTGGCCGCAGCTTGCCAAGCCGCATCGGGCGGCGGGCAGATCGTCGTTATTTCCAACTATAATTCGCCAGGGCAAATTGTGATTTCCGGCCATCGCGAGGTCGTGGACGCTGCTGCCCGGACGCTTGCTGCGCAAGGGGCAAGGACGGTTGCGCTGACAGTTAGCGCTCCGTTTCACAGCCCGCTGATGGCTCCTGCTGCCGGAAAGCTGGAACAGGAGCTGCGCCGTTTGACGTACGGCAAGCTCCAGTGGCCGGTTGTCTCCAATGTGACGGCTCGGCCGTATGCGGATTCGGCCGAGGTAGTTGGGCTGCTGACGCAACAGCTGACGTCGCCGGTGCGCTGGGACGCCTCGATGCATTTTGTGCAGCAGGCCGGCGCGCGCGTAGCAGTCGAGCTTGGGCCGCAGCAGGTGCTGACGAATTTGATGCGGGCCAATGCCAGAGACATCGTCTGCTACCCGTTGGAGAAGCCGGGGCAGCTGGCCGCGATAATCAAGGCGCTTGGCGGGACGGCTGCTGCCGCTGGAGACTTGCCTGTGTTTGCGGAAACTCTGGTTACTGGGAGCGACCGGCAGGTGGCGAAGGAGGAACTCGCCGTCCGCGAAGTCAAAGCCGTCGCGGGAGCTGCGGGGCAGGGAGAGCCAACTGATGCCGAAGCCCGCTTGAATCATGTTGTGACGCGCTGTTTGGCTGCTGCGGTATGTACGCGTAATCGCAATGAAGACGAAGCGGAATACCGCGCGGGCGTCATTGAGCCCTACCGGCGCATTCAAGCGATACAGGAGCAGCTTGATGAAAGCGGCCATGCGCCGGATGAAGCGCAAATGCGCGAGGCGCTGGAGCTGCTGAAACGCATTATGGATACCAAGCGCGTAGCGCTCAAGGAGCAGCGGGAGCGTTTCAAAGAAATTTTGGAGAAAACGGGCACTTATTCGATGTTCTCTTCGTTTTATGCGGACGGTTTATTCGCAACATCCGGAGGTGAGCGGGTTGGACTTTCAATCCATTAAGCTGGGCGGGTTTTCGTTTGGCGACAACAGCGATGACGACGAAGAAATTACGCTCGACGAGGTTGCGGAAAGCGACATTGCCGTTATCGGTATTGCGCTTGACCTGCCTGGCGCCGATACGCCCGAGAGATTCTGGCGGCTGCTCCGCGACGGCTATGACGGCGTAGGCCCGTTGCCGGAAGCTCGAAAGCGCGATACGGATCGTTATTTCGCGGCCGATGGTAGGGACCTGGCGGCAATTTCCTATGGCGATGCAGCGTATTTGGAACGCATCGATACGTTTGATCATGCTTTTTTCAAAATATCTCCGAAGGAAGCGAGCTTGTTCGACCCGAATCAGCGTTTGTTTCTGCAAACGGCTTGGCGGGCAATCGAAGATGCAGGCTACGGCGGCAGCCGGCTGGGGGGGAGCCGGACCGGCGTTTATGTCGGCTATGGCTCGGATTCCGATTATAAAAAAATGATTGCCCGGCTGGAGCCGGAGGCGGTGCCGATGTCGATGCCGGGCAATGTGCGGCCGATTATCGCCAGCCGCTTGTCCTATCTGATGGATTTGAAGGGGCCGAGCCTGCTGGTCGATACGACGTGCTCGTCATCGCTGGTTGCTGTCCATCTGGCCTGCCAGGCGATTCGCGCCGGAGAATGCGAGCAGGCGCTTGCGGGCGGCATTCAAGTGCATATTCTGCCGGTTCGTGAGCTGGAAGTCGGGATCGAATCGTCAACAGCGCGCACGCGCACCTTCGATGACGCCTCCGACGGTACGGGCACCGGCGAAGGCTCGATTGCGATTCTGCTCAAGCCGCTGCATAAGGCCCAGGAGGACCGCGATCCGGTGTATGCGGTGATTAAAGGCAGCGCGGTCAACCAGGACGGCAGCTCGGTGGGCATCACGGCGCCTAACGCTGACGCGCAGGAAGCCGTTATTGTCGAAGCGTGGAAACGCGCGGGAGTCGATCCGCGGACCATCGGCTATATGGAAGCGCATGGAACGGGGACCAGACTGGGGGACCCGATTGAGATCGAAGGGATGCAAAAAGCGTTTCGCCGTTACACGCATGTGCGGCAGTTTTGCGCCGTTGGTTCGGTCAAAAGCAATATCGGCCATCTCGACAATGCTGCGGGCATTGCCGGGCTGGTGAAGGCGATTCTTTCCTTAAAATACAAGGAGCTGTTTCCCACGCTGCATCTAAGCCGGCCCAACCGGAAAATCGGCTTTGAAGATTCGCCGGTGTATATCAACGACCGGCTGCGCGAATGGGAAAGCGCAGAAAGCCACCCGCGACGCTGCGGCGTCAGCTCGTTTGGCATTAGCGGCACGAACTGCCATGTCGTGCTGGAGGAAGCGCCTCCCGCGAAGGCGGCGGACCATGCCGCAGGCGGGACAGGCGGCTTTAGCGTCGCATGGGGCGGGCGGGAAACGCCGGGTATGCTCGGCACCGCTTCCAGGCCGGTTTTGTTCACCCTCTCGGCCAAGACGGAAGCCGCATTAATCCGGCTTGTCGCCGATTATGCGCACATGCTGGAGGAACAAGACGAGCTTGATGCTGCCGATGTCAGCTACACCGTCAATACCGGACGAGGGCATTACGCCCATCGGCTGGCCATAGTGGCGGGGCGGACATGGGAGCTGGCCGAGTCGCTGGGCGCGATTCGCAAAAACGGCTTGAACCGGCAGTTGGATGCGGAAACTTATTATTATGAAGCGATGGAAGCGCAAGGCGAAGAGGAGCTGCGCAGGTTGGGACAGCTGGCGAGCGAAAAGCTGCAGGCGTATTTGAGCGGCGGGCGCGAGGAGACTTCACTGCTGCATGAGCTGTCGCAGTTCTACGTGAAGGGAGCCGAGATCGACTGGGACAAGCTGTATCGGCATGAAAAAAGGCGCAGATTGAATCTGCCGGCGTATCCGTTTGAGGCCCAGCGCTGCTGGCTGCGACTGCCGGAGCTGGCTGCAGCGCAAGTGCCGGAGGACAGCGGGCGCGAGCCGCTGTTCTGGAAGCCGCGTTGGCTGGAGCAGCCGCTGAACGCCACCGCCGGAGACGGGGACGCGAATGCGGCTGCAGGTGCCGCTGCCGGACGCTGCCTGATCGTTGGCGCGGCTGAGGGCCGTGCCGCGGCGCTCGCTGCCGGGCTGCGCGATCTCGGCTGGAGCGTGACGCTGGCGGTGAAGGGCAGCCGCTTTGAGCGGCTGGACGAGCATCGCTACAGCGTCAGCAGCGAAGCGAGCAGGCGCAGGAGTGCGATTGAAGGCGGTCTCAGCAGCGGAGGCGCTGACGAAGGAGCGAGCAGAGAGGCTGACGAAGGCAAAAGCAGAGACTTTGGCGAGAGCAGAGGCTTTGTCGGCAGCGCCAGCGGGAGCAGAAGCGCTGACGAACGCAGCGCTTCTGTCGATACCGAGAGCGAGGACGATTGCGCAGCGCTGCTCGCGGCGCTGGCCGCAGACGGCGGTCCCGCTCTGACGCGGCTCGTGATCGTGGATGAGCCGGAAGCGCAGGCTGGCGAGCTGGCCGGGACGTTGCCGCAGGAGGATGCCGCGGATTTGCCGGAGCAGCTGGAGCGCGAGCTGGAACGCACCGTTTATGGCGCGTTCCGCTGGTTGCGCGCATTGGCCGCCAGCGGCTGGACGCATCGCATCGAGGTCAGCTTGCTCACCGCTTATGCCGACGAAGTAACGGCGGAGCAGCCAGCGGTGCGTCCGGCGGCGGCGGCGCTGGCCGGACTCGGCAAAGCGCTCGGCTGGGAATGCCGCAACGTTCGTGTGCGCTGCATGGACGCAGATGACGCGACCGGAACGGAGGCGCTGCTGGCGGAGCTGCTGTCCGGCAGCACCGAATACAAAAGCGCCTATCGCAGCGGCACGCGCTACGTCGAGCGCATCGATTTGGCCGAGCAGCCGGAAGCGAAAGCGGCGGTGGGCGATGACGACGCGCTGCGCTTGCAGGCTGACGGCGTATACGTCATCACCGGCGGTTTGGGCGGCATTGCGCTCGTGCTGGCGAAGCAGCTGGCCGAGCTGGCGGGCGAACGCGGCTTGCATCTCGCGCTCGTTGGCCGCACGCCGTTCCCGCCGCGCGAGCAATGGGAAGCGCTGGCCGCCGGGAACGGCGCGGATAAACGCAGCCGTCAGGCCGGCGCGCTGCTGGCGCTGGAGCGGCTGGGCGCGCGCATCGGCACCTATGCTGCCGATGTCGCCGACGACGCGCAGATGCGCGAGCTGCTGGGGCAGCTCAAGGCGCGATACGGCGCGGTGCGCGGCATTGTCCATGCAGCCGGCATTGCCGAGGGCAATCTGCTGGCCAGGCTGAGCGAAGCGGAGTTTCGCCGGGTGATGGACGTCAAAGCGCGCGGCGCGTGGCTGCTGGACCGCTTGACGCGCGACGAGCCGGTTGACTTTTTCGTCATGTGTTCGTCGGCAATAACGCTGGTCGGTGGTCTTGGCTCAGGTCCGTACACGGCGGCAAATGCATATCTGGACGGCTTTGCTGCCCAACGCGGCCTCCGCAAGCCGCGAACGCTGGCGATTGACTGGCCGGCGTGGGACAATACCGGGCTGTCCGAGGGCGAGGCGATCGAGGAGCAGAAGGAGCTGCTGCGCGTGCTTCCGGCGGCAGCGGGAGCGCGGGCATTTGCCGCAGCGCTGCAAAGCCGCGACAGCCAGCTGATTGCTGGCCGCTGGAATCCGGAGAGCGCCGCGCTGCAGCTGGGCGAGCTGCTGCCGTTCCGCTTGAGCGAACGGGCGCAGCGGCTGCTGGAAGCGGACAAGCAGGCTGGCAGCGGGCAGCGCGCGGTCCCGGCGCTGTTAGCCGATCGTTCAGCCGCTACCGCGACCACCGCGGCTTTGCCGCAGGTCAAGCTCAAGGGCAAGCAGGATTCGGCGGGCTACACGGTGATCGAGCAGTTTGTTGCCGCTGCGTGGCGCCAGGTGCTCGGTTACGAGGAGCTTGACGTGCATGATAGCTTTTTTGAAATTGGCGGGGATTCCATACTGATTACGAAGGTGCATGCGCTGATTGAAGCGCGTTATCCCGGCAGGATGACGATTGCCGATCTGTTTACGCAACATACGATTGCGAAAATTTCCGCATTTATCCGCGAGCTGGAAAGTCCGCCGGATCACAAGGAGCAGGTGGCATCGACGGCGGCGGATGCCGACCGTTACCGCAGCCGTTTGCTGGAGCTTTTGGGCAAATTGGAGCAGGGCGAATTAAGCGTAGACGAAACGTTAAGCCGATATCAGCAGCTGGAGGTGGCGCATGGATAAGCTGGAAAAGCTCATTTTTGAAAAGGTCGCAGCCGGCAAAATCGATCGCGACACCGCTGCCGACATGCTGATTGCGCTCAAGCAGCCGGGTCGGCGGCGGGCAAAGGATATCGCGGTGATCGGGGTATCGCTGCGCATGCCCCAAGCCGACAGGCTGGAGTCATTTTGGGAGGGCATCCGCAGCCGGCGCGAGCAGATTCGTCCGTATCCTGAGACGCGGCAAAAGGATGTCAAAGGCTTTATTTTGAACTATACGGATTTGCAGGAAGAGCAGGTGCAGTTCAGTCACGGCGGTTTTTTGGACGAGGTGGACGGATTCGACTACGGGTTTTTCAATTTGTCGCCCAAGGAAGCCTCGGTGATGGATCCGAACCAGCGGCTGTTCCTCGAAGCGGCCTGGAGCGCCATCGAAGACGCCGGCTACGGCGGCGGCAAGCTGAGCGGCACGCGGACCGGGGTGTATGTGGGCTATGCGGATTGGCCTGTCTACGGCCAGTATATTTCCAAAATGCTGCCTGAGCTGATCCAGACGGCGGGCGTTGGCAACACGCCTTCGATTATTGCCAGCCGGATTTCGTATCTGCTCGATTTGAAGGGACCGGCGTTTCTTGTCGATACGGCTTGCTCCTCGTCGCTTGTAGCTGTGCATCTGGCTTGCGCAGCGATCAAAAACGGCGAGTGCGACCTTGCGCTGGCCGGAGGCGTCAAGGTATGTCTGATGCCGGTCGACGGGGTGTTCGAAATCGGCATCGAATCGTCGAATCATAAAACGAGCGCCTTTGACGATAGCTCGGACGGCACGGTGTGGGGCGAAGGCACGGTCGCGCTGCTGCTCAAGCCCCTTGAGCGGGCTCTGGCCGATAACGACCAGATTTACGCGGTGCTCAAGGGCAGCGCAATCAATCAGGACGGGGCTTCGGTCGGTATTACCGCGCCCAACGCCGAAGCGCAGGAGCAGGTGCTTGCTCAGGCGTGGGAGGAGGCCGGCATCGCGCCGGAGACGATCACGTATTTCGAAGCGCACGGCACCGGGACCAAGCTTGGCGATCCGATTGAAATCGACGGCATCCAGCGGGCATTTCGCAGATACACGGGCAAAAAGCAGTTCTGCGCCATCGGTTCGGTCAAAACAAACATCGGCCATTTGGATGGCGCGTCCGGCATCGCCGGGCTGGCCAAGGCGATTGCGGCTCTGCGTTACAAGGAGCTGCCGCCGACGATCAACTTTACCCGCCCGAACCGGAAAATCGCCTTTGAAAGCTCGCCGGTTTACGTGAACGACCGGCTGCGCGATTGGGAGCCGGCCACGCTTGTCAGCGGGGAAGCCGCGCCGCGGCGGTGCGGCGTCAGCTCGTTTGGCTTCAGCGGCACAAACGCGCATGTGGTGCTGGAGGAAGCGCCGCTCCGGCCGGATGCAGCCGAGGCAGCGGGTGCGGCAGGTACAGCAGGAGCAGCAGGAGTCGCGGGCCGCGGACCGCACGTGCTGGCGCTATCGGCCAAAACAAAGCCGGCGCTGGAAGCGCTCGTGGATGCGTATCGCGCGTTTTTGCGCGCGGACGCTGCGCCGCGGGCCGTTCAGGACGCGTTTGCGGCGGGCGCTGCCGGGCCGTCGCAAGACGCCGCAGCTTCCGGCGACGATACGAGGCTGCGCGACATTTGCTACACGGCCAATACCGGCCGCGGGCACTATAGCTGGCGCGCAGCGATAGTCGCTGCCGACCGCGCTTCGCTGCTGGCGCGGCTCGACGAGCTCGCTGCCGACGGGCTGGCCGCATCAGCGGCTGCGGTCGCTGCGGCCAGCGCAGAACCGGGCGCAGTCGGCAGCGTCAGCTGCGGCGAGCACCGCGTCGTGACGCTGCGCCGCGAGCAGCGCCAGCCCGGCGAGCTGACGACCGGCGAGATGCGCGAGCTCAGCGAGCAGGCGGCTGAGCTGCTGACCGCCGCGGGCGCCCGCGATGCCGCGCAGCTGGAGCGGCTGTGCCGCTTGTACGTACAGGGCGCCCAGATTGATTGGGAGCTCCTGTACGCCGGCGAGGCGCGCCGTAAAAGGAGCGTCCCGCTGTACCCGTTCCAGCGCACCCGCTGCTGGATCGATGTGGATGCGATTGACGCGGCGCGCGAGCGTGAGCAGGCGGCGTTGGCGCAGGCCGCTGCCGGTCAGGCAGCCGGCGAGACGCCAAGCGCCGCCGGCCCGCAGGCTTTGGCGAGCGCGCCTGCGGTCGCGCTCAAGGGCCGGGCGGATGGGGCATACACGCCGCTGGAGCTTCAGTTGGCCGCCGTCTGGGGCCAACTGCTCGGCCATACGGAAATCGACGTGGACGACGATTTCTTTGAGCTCGGCGGCAACTCGATTCTGGCCATCCGCCTGGAGGTCGATCTGGAGCGGCTTGGCCTCCGGATTTTGTCGGAGGACCTGTACCGCGTCAGATCGCTGCGGGAGCTCGCCAGCCACCTGGCAGGCGAGCCGGATTCCGGCGTTGCGTCGTCATCAGCGTTTGCCGCTGCCGCCGAGCCGCCAGCCGCGGTCGCCCCTGGCGTTGCTCATCCAGCCGCACCTGCGCCCGACATAGCGTCGCCAACTGCGCCAAGCGCTGGGCCGCCAGCCGCGGTCGCCCCTGGCGTTGCCCGGCCAGCCGCACCTGCGCCCGACATAGCGTCGCCAACTGCGCCAAGCGCCGGGCCGCCGGCCGCAGTCGGCCCCGACGTTACCCGACCAGCCGCACCTGCGCCCGACATAGCGTCGCCAACTGCGCCAAGCGCCGGGCCGCCAGCCGCAGTCGGCATAACGCCTGCCGGCACTCGCCTCCGGGTCGTGCTCGACGGGATCGAGCCGTTCAACGACGTTTTTTACCGCAACTGCTTTTATAATTCCATGTTCCCGATTGCGCTGTCTTACGGGGAAAGCATTTTGCCGTTTCTCGTCAACGACCGGATTGTCTATACGCATGCAGAGGGGCGATACAGGATCGACTACGAGTCGCTGCAGCCCATCGAGCGCATCTTTGCCCAAGCGGGGCTCGGCGTGGACACCTTCGCCGATCATGACGGCGTTGTCGAAGCGCTGATTGCCGGTCTGGATGCCGGCCAGCCGGCGATTGTCTGGGTCGATTCCTTTTACGAGTCGATTCGACGGGACGCGTACGGCAAGGAGCATTTTGATCATACGCTGCTCGTGTACGGCTATGACCGGACCGAAAAGCTCTTTTATCTCATCGAACACGATCGCCGGGAAAATTTGTCCTACAAGCCGCTGACGCTGCCGTTTGAGGATATGGCGCTTGCTTGCGCGGGCTTTATGGAGCGGTTCTATAGCGAAGACCAACCGATCGCGCGCTATGCGTTCGAGCACCTGCGTCTGGCGCCCGATCCGGCGCAGCAAAGAGCCGCAGCTTTGCGGAGCTTTGCGCACAACCTGAGCGAAGGACGCGGCCGCCTGACGGCCAGTCTGCATACGCTAAGCGCGTTCATTGAAGATTATCGCCAGGCTACGGCATCCGGCGACTCGCTGCAGCCGTTCACGCAGCCGTTCGTCGATTTTCTGAACGATGTGCTGAACGCCAAGCAAGTAGAACGCTACCGGCTGACGCTGCTGCTTGGCGAAGACAGCGAGCCCGTGCGGGCCCTTCAGGCGCTGACGCAAAAATGGGATTACGTGCGCAAGGGCATGGTCCGCTTTCTATATATGCCGGTGTACAAGCCGGAAACGTTCGCGGCCGGCTACGCCCGACTGAGCGAGCTGCCCGGCGATGAGGAGCGGTTCCATCAGCTCGTGGCAGCCGAGCTCGACAAGCACATCAAGCAACTCACTTACTAACTTACTACTCCTAAGGAGGCACTATTATGTCTGAAGATATCAAAGAAAGAGTCATCACGATGCTGCGGGAGAACCTGGACGATGTCGGCGGGCTTGAGTCGATTCATCCTGACGCCGACTTGTCGGCGCTGGGTGTCAACTCCATGACGTTTATCAAGCTGGTTGTGGCGATGGAAATGGAATTTGGCGTCAGCTGGGACGACGAGGACCTGGAGCTGAGCAACTTTTTGACCGTAAACAACATTATTGATTACATCCAATCTTCTTCCGCCGAGGAAACGGCTTAACCGACAAGCGCGGCTTACCAAAAAAAGAAAGCGGGGAACACGAACATGTGGACGAATGCAGGGGTATTGAACAATGAAAAGCTGGTCGACCATGTCCGAAACTTGGCTCCTGAAATCAAGCAGTTGACGATTTTTCCTTCGGAAATTTGCAACTACCGCTGCTCGTTTTGCCACATCTGGGGCGATACCGGCTGGGCGCTCAAGGAGCCGCAGCGGGTCATTCGCGAGCAGCTCGACATCGAGGTGCTCAAGCGTTTTATCGACGAAGTGGCTGTAGTGAACAAAAAAGTCGGCGTCATTTTGACCGGCGGCGAGATTATGCTGTACAAGCATTTCGAGGAATTAGTCCTGCATCTGCGCAGCAAAAAGATGAACATCTACCTGCTGACTAACGGCTCCTTGATCAAAAACCGCATCCAGTTCCTGATGGAAAACGTCGTGGGCTGCAACATCTCCATTGACGGACCGGAGGAATTCCACGATGCTATTCGCGGCAAGGGCAGCTTCAATACGATTTGCGAAAATATCGCGCTGCTGATCGATGCGAAGAAGAAAGCGAAAAAAATGTTTCCGTTCATCAACATCAACATGGTCTTGTCGCCGTCGAACTACCGAAGCGCCCGCGGCTTCCTGAAATCGCTGCGTGAGCGATTCCCCGACGCCAACGTCGTGCTGCATGATACGAATATGCCGTGGATGAAAAAACGCGACCTGTCGGTCAATTTCTCCCCGCTGCTGTACACGACGCAGGAACGCGGCGAAGCATATGCCGAGCAGATGA
Source organism: Paenibacillus athensensis (assembly GCF_004514475.2). Classification (GTDB taxonomy): domain Bacteria; phylum Bacillota; class Bacilli; order Paenibacillales; family NBRC-103111; genus Paenibacillus_AL; species Paenibacillus_AL athensensis. Next base: position 38,928 of record NZ_MYFO02000010.1, read on the forward strand.
AGCGCGATTTGAACTGCGAGGTGTCGCCGGCTTGGCAGGGCTTTGTCGAAAGCAAAATCGACATTGACACGCATGAGCTGCAAAAGGATCTGGAGGAGCTGTGGGCCGAAGAAGGCATGGACTACTCCGGTTATGTCAACATCCACGACTATTACACAGACATCAACAATGTCTTTGGCCGTTCGAAATGCGTAGCGCCGTACCACGAGCTGGTCATCCGCCGCACAGGCGACGTCTATCCGTGCGTGGACCTGCCGGATTACAAGCTCGGCAACATTTACAACGAGTCGTTCAGCGAAATTTGGGAGGGCGAACGCTCGAACACGTTCCGCGACTATTACCGCGACAACAATTTGATGATGTGTAACCGCTGCACGCGGCTGTTCGCCGATCCGGAAACGTTCTGAGCCGACAATGACGGTTTCCTCAGCGCAAGATGACCTTTGGCCGATTCTTCGAGTTCTTTGAAGAATCGGCTTTTTGTTTCGCACTTTTAAGCAGCCGATGTTTAATCGTAGGTAGAGAAGTGAAGACTGTCATAAAAATGGCAAATAAGGTGATTTTGGAAATATGGGCAGAAACATCGTATATAAACGATCCAGACGAAAAGCCGCTTACCTCAGTCTGCTTGGGACCACACAGCTTCACCTTCGCAACCCCTGGATCGTTGCCTGGTGGTCATGCGCCTTCCCCGGATTTGGCCATTTACTCCTATCGAAATACTTACGCGGGTTTGTATTAATTGGCTGGGAACTGCTGATCAACAGCCAAGCCGGCATCAATGAGGCGATGGTGTACTCCTTTACAGGACAGTTTGATCTGGTCAAGCAGGTTCTTGACGTCAGGTGGATGTCTTTATATGCCCCGGTATACTTATTCGCGATTTACGACAGCTACCGGACCACCATCGACTTGAATCATGTGTATATGTTAGCTAATCGGGAGAAGAGCTATCTCAGCAACTTTAAAATCGGCGCGATGGAAATCAATTATCTGGACAAAAGGACGCCTTGGCTTTCTCTGGTCTGGTCGATGCTGATGCCAGGCATGGGACAGCTATATATTCATCGTATCGTTACGGCCTTTTACGTTCTTTCGGGATGGATTTGGATCAGTTATGTCTCAAGGCTATTGGAGGGTTTCCAGTTCACCTGGATGGGGGAATTTGATAAAGCCGCGCATATTGTGAATCCTGAATGGCTGCTCTTTTTGCCCTCCCTCTATGGCTTTGCGGTTTATGACGCCTACACCAACACTGTGGAAAATAACAAATTATTTGATAAAGAACAAAAACGATTTTTGATCACGAATTATCAAGAAAGAAAGGATGAGGGCATGCGGATCATTTCCTCGTTTGATCATTCCAATTATCTGGAGCTTGCTTTGAGCGCGCTGGAGGCATGCGGAATCGAGAAAAACCAGATCTTGGCCGTCCCCTTGAACAAACGGGCGGAGAAGCCTAAAATGTTCGATACGATGCATCGTTCTGACGGCGTCAGTTTATTGGATACCGCTATGGTATGCGCAACTGTGTTTACTGTCGTGTTTTCATCGGTCGGCTTTATTTGGAAGTGGGGACCGATTATTTGGGGGTTAATCGGGGCGATGGCCGGATTTATCGTCGGTCTGATCATCGATTTGATCTTCAAGCGCAAGCAACCCAGACCGATCAAGGGAAAAAGCACGGAAGTGTTTGTTATGGTGGAATGCAAAGAGCATCAGCTTGAAACTGTGGAACATATTTTGTGGAAGCATATGGCGTTTGGCGTAGCGATTATTAGATAAACAGGACGCGGACTGTAAAATATAGAGGAGAGCTGCTTCGATGAATAACGATATAAGCCCAACCTACGAAGAACTCATGCAGGCAAGGGAACGTTTGCACAAGCTTGACTGGAATCAATGGAAAACGGACGCTCTGTTTACATGGCAATGGTGGCTGCTGGTTGGACTGACAGTTGTCCCTTTGATCCTGTGGTGGAATTTTGTAGATAAAAAAAGAGCCTACGAGATCGCCTTTTATGGGTGCATGATCAATATTTCTGCGCTCCTGCTGGACGATTTTGGAACGAATTTGTCATGGTGGGGGTATCCCCTGAAATTGTTGCCTATTCTGCCGCCCTTGGTTACAGCTGATTCTGTCCTGGTGCCCATTGCACTTATGGTGGTCTATCAGTTATTTTCAACGGGATGGAAAAAGTTTCTGCTCGCCAACCTGATCATGGGCGTATTTCTGGCATACGTCGCTGAACCTGTATTTATCTGGATCGGCTACTATGATTTATATACGTGGAAAGCCGGTTACTCGTTGTTGTACTATGTATCAGCGTCTACCTTGGCCCGTTTTATTATTATAAAGCTTGTAAAATGATTCGCAAGCTGACCGATGCGCCAGGCGCAAGGCCCTCGTCCTGAAACGGCCCTTTCAGGATTTTTTGCGGGGCCATTATGTCCTTGGCGATGAGGACAAGCTGACCCAATGCTGACCAATCTGGTCAGCATTGCCATCAAATATTCGCCGCTAGGGGATATCGTGATTGCTGCTGTTCTTTGCGACGATTATTGTGAATTCCGAGGATGCGCAAGTGACGGTTATGCCGTTGCTTGCGCTTTTTTATTAAGGCGTGGCCGGATCCGTATTATAACCAACGAAGATGGTTTGCGTACCTGTTCGCGTATCTGTCCACGCTCCGATATATCCGTAAGGCGGTACACTGGCGACATCGATATAATCGCCAATTATGGTCACTGGCGTCGGACTGCCGGCATTAGGGTCGAACGATTGGGTGGTCACACGTTGATTGACAAAGCTTGCTCCGTAATCGATGGATCTGGCGGAGAAAACATCCAAATTGAACCCATCAAGCCGATTGGTGTAGTAAATAACATTAACCGTCCCTGTGAGCGGATCAACATCGACTGCGGGAAAAAAATTTTGCGAACCGACCGGGGCTTGCGTGATGCTTACAGGCGTAGACCAGGTGACGGCGAAATCGATTGATTTGGACATAAAGATATCGGCATAGCCTTGCCGATAGTCCTGCCAGACGGCGTAGACGACACCAGGCATACTCCCGTTTGATCTGTCAGCAGCCACGTTGGCGTAGGTAAGCACCCGAAAGTTATAGTTTGTAACCGGTAGCGGCGAAGGCACAAGCACAACATTTGACACAATGATGGAACTTCCAAAATGGGCTCCGCCATCTTGTGAAGTTTTGATCATAAATTGAGCGGGATTATTCGTTTTAACCCATGCGGCGTAAACGACGCCGGTTAACGCAACGCTTGCGTCTGGACGTTCGACCGTATCTGCTGTGCTTGATAGAAGACTGGGAGTCTCAAAGGTCGCGCCGTCGTCAGTTGAGCTTTGAATAAAAGCTGTCGAGCGTGCACTGTTTGCGATATTGAATTGATGGTTATAGCTGACATAAATATTACCCAAATAGGGACTGGATTGGGAATTGTCTACAGTGACATTAGTTTCATCATTATTAATGTAAGTGCCGTAGCCAGGGGCGACAATAAACGGGGCCGAAAAGGTAGCTCCATTGTCTGTAGAAAGATAAGCGATGACGGTGCCGTCCGACTCTCCTGGAAATGCGTGTGCGGTCACGATAAAGGTGGTTGGAAATTGATAAGCGACCGCGGGCGCCTCGGCTCCGGTAAATCCGGGAGGGAGCGGGAGCAGGGCGTTCGTCCAATCTGCCCCACCGTCAAGTGAGCGGTAGAGTCCGATCTGGGGGACACCGGAGGTGGTATCTACAGAAACGGCAATCATGATATTGGTGCTCAGTAGATTTACAGCAATGTAAGGTTCGAATTTAGGAGGGCCGCTCGGGGTTACTTGGAAATTAATGGGTGGCAAATCATTTTCCTCCTTATACTAGGGAAGTTCCGAATAAATTGAGCCAATTGAACATGTCCGTTAACCCTCAATTTTAGCCTCTCTTCGAAATAGGATATAGAAACGGATCAGGGAGGTGATGAATATGCCTTTTACAACAGGTTTAATAACCAATACGAGGGATTTTGGTACAGCAGCTACCAACATTGTGATGAATACCAGAAACCTGGATCAATTTAACTCGGCGACGATCCTGGTTCAAGTGTTTGGCTCTGTCAATTCGGTTACGTTCAACCCGCTCTATCAAACCGCTTACGTGGTTGGTGCCAATTCCAACGACGTTCGTGAGTTTTATATTTCCGGTAATGTCGCATACGAAGTGCAGATTGGGGTTACGAGCCTACAGCCTGCCAACGTGGTGCTGTCGGTATTCGGAATTGATGCATTTGGAAATCTCGTTGCCAATCAACGCGTTCTACAGTCTGAGCTAACAACGATTACGGCTTTATCTCCAATACCGTAAAGGATGGTGGGAAGCCGCCTTCATGATGTGAGTCGGTTCGGAACGGCTTGTGCTCAGCCGACTCGCATTGTTTCATTCGATTCAGCCGGTTACGAGCTTGCGAAGCATGGCTGTAAACTGATTTACGTATTTGCGGCAGGCAAACCTGGTTTGAATATACCGTTCACCGCGCTTGCGTAATTTGTTGCGCAGCGCTCTGTTGTTCATGATCCGGTAAGCCAACTCTACGGCTTGATTAATATTCCCTCTGGAATAAAACATGCCGGTTTTATGAGGAATAATAAAATTTCGTACACCGTCGGAATCGGTTGAGAGCACAGGGCAATGGCATAGCATGGCTTCCGCCACGGCGTACCCGAAACCTTCCATCACGGAGGTCGAACATAAAAGACCGCCTGAATCTCCAATTATTGAAAAGTAATCGGACATTTGCTCATGCGGCAGATAGGAATATCGGATCAGTTTATGCTCGAGCTGGAGTTCTTGAATTTTTTGCTCAAATTTTAATTTCTCTTCAGGTTCGAACAGACTTTGATCACTAAACATCCATAACCTCAGATCGGGAATGCGATGTGAAAGCTGATGACCGATTTGAACAAAATCCAGCCAATTTTTGTTGGCTTCAATCCGCCCGACCCACGCCAGGATGGGATGGCTTTTAGGAGGATAACGACGATAGTGGAAGTGAGTGGAATCAACGGGGTTGTCAAAGCAAAAGAAGGGTTTGGCGGGAAATTCCTTTTTGGCTATATTTATCAGGTGAGAGGTTTTGGGTGACAATATGGCCGTCGCATGGGCGCAAACACTTGGCTTCGCACGGTTGATGATGGAGTTGGCGGTCTGGAGATCCCCGAGTCCTTGCATCTCGTAGACGATGGGGCCTTGATATCCCCCTTCACGCAAGGAGGCCAGAAGTTCATAGTCGGTGCAAACGATGATGGCGTCGAATTGCTCTTTTTTAACGAATTGGGCAATACGGGTGAAATCAGAGCATATCAAAGTGGGGATATGTTTACTATTAGGGAGCCCAAACCCGTTAAATTTATAGAGCAAATGGCAATCCACCCCATGCTCTATAAGAGCTTTACATCGAGTGCGGTTCAGGGTTTCCATCCCCCCGCTGGGATTATAGAATGTAAACAGGATTTTCATGGGCCAATCCCCAAATCATTGTTGCGGCTGATCCATGCAGCAAGCAAGTGTTCGGTTCGGAAAAGCTCATCAAAGCAGGGGCTCCTCGTATCGGTGCGACAACGGAAGCCTACCAGACGCTCTGGCGTATAGTAATTGGCAACGAGATCACGATCCGCATTCGTTAGCTCTTGAATCAGAATTTGCAAATCCGATGGTGCCTTGAAAAAACCTTGATGCAAGATATAGGTATAGGGAGTATGGATAAATTGCAGGGTAGCCAGAATCGCTTTTTGTGTGTCTATGCCCGGTAACCACTTAGGGGCCACCGTCGGGTGGGAGACCTGGGATATAGCATGAGTTACACTGCGATCAAGGGATTGATCGATTATATATACTTCATAGTTGCTGAAGGTTTGTTCGTACAGGTTGTCAAGCCGTTCGATCGTATCCGCCTGTATTTGGGATACGCTATACAGGATGGTGATTTGCGGGGGAATGCCGCGTCTTAAACGGGCTTGGTGTCTGGCTAAATGATAAGCGTAACGCCATTGACGATGCTTTTCTGCGGATTGCAGGGTAGCGGAAATACTATATTCCGAATTTACCCGGTAATCTACCAATTCAACCGGAATGTATTTGATTTCACATCGTTCAGTCAGTCGCAGCCAATAATCGTAATCCTCGACCGGCTGCAAGCGATAACCGTCGATTTCCTTGGCATACCTGGATTTATACATAAATGAAACGCCTGTAATACAAGCGTCAAGCAGATATTCTTTGGGCTTCGCCTGGTACTGCCGCTGAATGGCAAGCTCTTGTTCGTTCAATAATGAATTTCCTTGACCGTCAATCGAACGAAAGGAACTGTAGACCAGACCTAAATCTTCTCCTCCTGTCTTGAGTGCGTCCCGCAATAAGGCGACGAAATGAGAGGAATACGTATTGTCGCTAGAAACCCACGTCACATATAAAATAGAGGGATCTTGAAACAGTATTTCAAAACCGCGATTTAGCGCTTCGGCCACACCCTTGTTGGTCTCATGAACGACAAACTCCACTCGGGGGTCTCCGGCTACAATCGATTGGCTCAATGCTAACATATCCTTGGCCCCGTCAATAACAATGACAAGACGAAACGTTTTATAAGACTGGGTTAAAACAGATCGAAGCGCAGCGGACAGATACTCCGGTTTTTGAATATAAACTGGCATCACAATTCCTACATCCGGCACGATCATCACTCCTTAGATTCGGGATGCTGTGTTCTAACATTACAATGCATGGCATTATATGTATTTCTTGTGAAAATGGATTGGACGATGTTCATTGTCAGAGGAAGGGGAGCACACTTTTTAAACAGTCTGTGCGTACATGTACCCCTGTCGGTCGGTGGCAGCTTGAGCGGACTCGCAGTTGGGAAGGAATCGTGATCATTCAAAGAGAATGCTATAAGCGAGGAAATGGCAGGAGCACCGCCAGGATTTAGCGGGCGGATCGACTGTCCGAATGAAAAAGGAGAGACTGCTCATGCGCACAGAATTGGAACGGAGCAAGGAATTAGCTCATTTTCTGCAAACGCGTCGGGCGCGGTTAACACCGCAGCAGGTGGGACTTCCGCCGGGCTTGCGTCGGCGAACGCCAGGCTTACGTCGGGCCGAGGTTGCCCAACTGGCTGGCGTCAGCGTGGACTGGTACACCTGGCTGGAGCAGGGGCGGGACATTCAAGCGTCGCCGCAGGTGCTGGAAAGTCTGGTGCTGGCGTTGCGACTGGATGAGAACGAGCGCAAGCATCTGTTTTTGCTCGCTTATGGCCATCTGCCTCCGGAGAGCAAGCCTGTGAGCCGCGAGGTGAGCCCGCTTTTGCAGACGCTGCTCGACCGGCAGGGAGATTGCCCGGCGTATGTGGTGAATACCCGCTGGGATATCGTGGCGTGGAACGAAGCTGCCCGTCGGGTATTTGGGGATTATGCAGCTATGACCGAGCGAGAGCGAAACTCGCTGTGGCGCTTTTTCACCGACCCGACGGTGCGCGGGCTGCTTGGCGGGCATTGGGAGGAGAACGCCCGGCGCAGGTTGGCGCAGTTTCGCGCCAGCTACGGCGGTCATATCGGCGATCCCTGGTGGAACACCATCCTCGACGAGCTATGCGCCGCGAGCGCCGAGTTCCGGCAATGGTGGCCGGAGCATGACGTGCTGAATGTACCGGAGGGGCTGAAGGAGCTGCAGCATCCCGTAGCGGGTACGCTGGTGCTGGAGCATTTGACTTTTCAAGCGGTGGATGCGCCAGATTTGCAGATGACGATCAACCTGCCGCATGATGACGTGACCGCCGAGCGGCTCAAGCGCTTGAATCAGCGATAGGTGGACCAGAGACGGCGGGGTCAAACACCGCTTCTGACGATGTGGAAACTCCTGCCATCCTCGCTCGTCTTGTGCATTTTGTAAAACGTTTTCGTGATTTTCTCCAAACTCGTATCCCGCCCCTTTCGCGATGCATCGGCTGGTGATACGATGAGAACGAAGCGACTAACCAACAGGGAGGAACCACCGTGCCGCAATATCGGAATTTGGACATCGCCTTGTATTTTACAACCCGCTGCATCGCCAGCATCGCCTCTATGGAAGCGTTGGCAGCAAGTATGGATTTTTTCGCGAGACATATGCACATTGCCAAGGTATATCTGGAGACGCACCGCGATGATATGGACGTAGCGCCGGAGCGGATGGAGGAGCTCAAGCACTTTTTTGCATCGCGTGGCATTGCGACTGCCGGGGCGATTACGACGACGGTGATGCAGACAGTCAGGAACAAGCCGCTGATCGATGAAACCGGCGTGTTCGGCTGCGGCGGCACAATTCTGAACGAGCAAGCCAAGCCGCAAGCGGCGTATGGCACCAAGGTTACTTGGTCCACGCTGTGTTATACCAATCCGGCGCATCGCGGGCTGCTGCAGCAGGTGGCGGAATATTCGGCTTCGCTGTTTGACGAAGTGATCATCGACGATTTTTATTTTACAAGCTGCACGTGTCCGGCCTGCATCGAAGCCAAAGGGGAGCGAAGCTGGGAGCAATTCCGACTGGAGCTGATGGCCGAGGTATCGGAGAACGTCGTGATTGCTCCGGCCAAAGCAGTCAACCCCGATGTCAAGCTGGTCATCAAATATCCGAACTGGTATGAGGCGTATCAGGAAACAGGCTATAATCCACAGGTGCAGTCTCCGCTGTTCGACGGCATCTATACGGGGACGGAAACGCGCGATACGAACCGCTCGGCGCAGCATTTGCCGCGTTACGGCAGCTATTCGCTGATGCGCTGGATGGAGCATGTCAAGCCGGGCGAGAATGGCGGCGGCTGGATTGATCCGTGGCAGGGCATCCATAATTTAAGCCATTATTTGGAGCAGGCCCAGCTGACCTTTTTTGGAAAAGGCCGTGAGCTGACGTTGTTTTGCTACAGCTGGCTGCTGGAGCAAATTTTCATACCGGCGCTTGGCTTCGAGCTCGGACGGCTGGATCCGCTGCTCAGCGAGCTGGGGGAGCCGACGGGCATTCCCGTCTATGAGCCGTTCAACGCACAGGGCGAAGACCATCTGTACGATTACCTCGGCATGATCGGATTGGCGCTCGACCCGACGCCGCATTTCCCCGAGACGGACAAGCTGATCCTGCTGACGCAAAACAGCGCACAAGACGAGCAACTGGTTGCCAAGCTCAAGGCCCATTTGCTGGACGGCGGCGATGCGTGCATCACGACCGGACTGCTCAAAGCGCTGCAGGGCAAAGGCATCGAAGAATTTACGACGGCGCGTTATACGGACAAAAAGGTGCTTACCCGCGATTACGCCATCGGCGGCTACGGCTCGCCTTCGATCTATAACGGCTATTTCAGCGGAAAAGACGACGTGCTGCTGCCCGTGATCGATTACAAAAACAACGCTGGCGAACCGCTTGTGCTTGCCCGCAAAACCGACAACAATTTTCCGCTGCTGCTGCGGAATTTGTATGGCCGGGGTACGCTGTATGTGCTGACGGTTCCCGATGATTTCGCCGATGTATACAGCTATCCGGCCGAAGTGCTGTCGACGATCCGCCAATACTTGTTGAGCGGCTGCGGTATTTACATGGATGGACCGGCGAAAATCAGCATGTTCCTCTACGACAACGATACGTTCATTGTGTCGTCCTTTCTTGATTTCCCGAGCAATGTCCGACTGCGCGCGGACGGCGCCGATCGGACGCTAACCGATGTACGCACAGGCGAGACGATTCCGGCGCTGCTGCGCAAGCCTGGAGAAACGGTATTCGAGCTGGAGGTGCAGCCGGTGTTGTATCGGGTGCTGCGGCTGGGGCGGGAGTAAATTTGCGCAAGGCCTGGATCGCTATAAATGGAGCGTACATACAGGGGAAAGCTGAGGATAGGACCTCCAGCTTGCAAGGGTCTGGAGCGGAGATTGATTCGCTTGGCCTTCCGTGAATGGAAGCCGTTATCTTTATGACGTTACTGCATCATGACATCATTTGACAGATAACGCGCAGAGGACTATCATAGTAGTCATTGAAAACTTCAATTAGAAAAAGACCATGCACCGGACGGCCGGAGATGTATCCCTCAAGGATTCGTTTCCGGCTGTTTGCGTAGGCGCCATACAAACAAGCGGCTGGTTGGTCAGTCGCCGTATGGCCGGCATCGCGCTTGGGGAGCAGCGCGTCGGTGCGGAAAAGAAAAGCGCCGGTCCGCAGGCCGTGCAGCATGCAGGAGGGGAAGCGCATGAAACCGCGCATTTTTGTAACAAGGCCGGTACCGGCCGAAGTGGAGAGCTATTTGCAGGAGCATTGCGAATGCGATTTCTGGGGGCAGGAGGAGCCGGTCCCGCGTCAGATGCTGCTGGAGCGTACGGCTGACGTTCAGGGGCTGCTGACAGCCGGCGGCAAAATCGATGCCGAGCTGTTTGATCACGCCAAGCAATTGCGTGTCGTCAGCAGCCTCAGCGTCGGCTACAATCATTACGATCTACCGGCGATGAAGCAGCGCGGCATTATCGGCACGCATACGCCGTACGTGCTTGACGAATCGGTAGCCGATCTCGTGCTGGCGCTGATGCTTGGCACTGCCCGCCGTGTCGTGGAGCTTGACCGCTATGTGCGCGAGGGCCGCTGGCAGCGCGGCGATAACGAGGTGCTGTACGGGTTTGACGTCCATCACGCCACCGTAGGCATCATCGGGCTTGGCCGGATCGGCGAAGCGATTGCCCGCAGAGCGCGGTTCGGATTCGCGATGAACGTGCTTTATCACAATCGCAGCCGCAAGCCGCAGGCGGAGGAGGAGTTGGGCGCAGCGTACCGCACGCTCGACGAGCTGCTGGCCGAATCGGATTACGTTGTGCTGATGACGCCGCTGACGCCGGAAACGAAGCAGCTGATCGGACGGCGCGAGCTGGCGCTGATGAAGCCGTCGGCGATTTTTATCAACGTATCGCGCGGGCAAAACGTCGACGAAGCCGCCTTGCTCGAAGCGCTGCAAACCGGAGCCATTCGCGCGGCAGGACTCGACGTCTTCGACCGCGAGCCGATCGGCGCGGAGCATCCGCTGCTCCAGCTCCCGAACGTCATTGCGCTGCCGCATATCGGCTCGGCGACGGCGAAAACGCGCTTCGATATGGCGATGTTGGCTGCACAAAATCTGGTTGCCGGACTGGAAGGCCGCACGCCGCCGAATGTGGTGCAGGAGCTGCAATAGTCAGGCCTTTCTTTTCATAAAAAGTGCTGATCGGCGGTACGCCGGTTGCTCGTTTGCTTTGCACTAGTTGTAGATTCGTATGCGGCAGCGCATTTCGGTTCCCTGCATAAACGGCTGTTGCTGCTGTGTGCGTCCGCATCGCCAGGCTGATCTCGTACAATGAAGCTGCAGGCAGCACAGGGGCATGTCCCTGAGACTGAAAAAACGAACCTCCATCACGACCCGCAGGGCGAAGATGGAGGTTTATTCTGTTTGGCTGAAGCGCTGCGGAGCTTGATCTGCCTCTGCGGATTCGTCGAGTTGGAAGTGGGGGCGGGGGGATTCGGGATGAGCAGACTGTGGAAGGCAAACCGTGCTAAGCAGCTGGAGTAAACCGTGCAGATTGAGCACGGTCAGCGGCTTAGCTGCCGCGCAGCCGCACGTAGTCGGCGTAGCTGCGAATCAGCGGCGCTTCGCCGCTGGAAGCGGGCAGCGCGTATTTCAGCGCATGCGAGGTATTAAACAGGACGACCGTATCGTCCTGCCGAATCCAGCCGCTGTCGCACAGCTCCAGCAGGCCGGCCCACGTCGCCGCGCCCTCCGGCGACGCGGAAACCCCAAGAGCGCCCAAGCTGCGCTGCGCCCGGGCAATCGCGTCGCGAGACACCGCGACGGCGGTTCCCCCGCTGTGTCGCAAGCAGTCGGCGACCAGCGGCAAATCGGGCGGGCTAGGCACGCGCATGCCCGTCGGACTGGCGCCGCCCGGCTGCGTCGCTGAGCCCCCGCGAGCAGCCATGCCCTCGGCCCTCGCCCCGATCAGCGCCTCCACCAGCGGCGTGCAGCCGGCCTCCTGCACGCTCACCAGACGCGGCAGCGGGCCGCTGACCCAGCCCATCGCCTGCAGCTCGCGGAACGCCTTCCACATCCCGACAATGCCCGACCCGCCCCCTGTCGGGTAGACAATCACGCTGGGCAGCTGCCAGCCAAACTGCTCGGCAAGCTCCAGTCCCATCGTCTTTTTGCCCTCGACGCGCCCCGGCTCGCGCATCGTGCCGACATTCACCCAGCCTTCGGCCGCCTTGCCGGCTTCGATAATCGCTCCGGCGTCATGAATCAAGCCGTCGACGACATACGTGTCCGCTCCGTACATGACGCTTTCCCGCACGATCAGCGCCGGGCAATCCTGCGGAATAAACACGCTGGCGCGAATGCCGGCAAAAGCCGCGTAAGCAGCCAGCGCTCCGGCCGCGTTGCCGTTTGAAGGCACGGCGGCCCGCAACGCCCCGGCTTCCTTGAGCAGCGACACGGCCACCGAGAAGCCCCGGGCCTTGAAGCTGCCGGTCGGGTTCTGCTCCTCGCGTTTGACCCACAGCTGTCCGAGCGGCAGCGTCCGTTCGGCAGCCGCGAGCCGGACAAGCGGCGTCCAGCCTTCGCCCAGCGACACAATTGCCGAATCGTCCGTCACCGGCAGCCACTCCCGATAGCGCCACATCGATGTGACTCGTCTGCCGAGCGCTTCTTTGCTTACCTTTGCGGCCAATGCCTCGAGATCGTATTCAACGAGCAGCGTTCCGCCGCACGCGCATTTCATCGACGTATAACGGAAAGGGTATCGCTTGGAGCACCGCGCGCAAAGCAGCTCGAAATGTTTCATAGGTCAGCCTCCTGTCGTCAGATCAACTCACCCTTTAAGCTTATGTACAACAAAAAGGACGGGAGGCGGCTCCCGTCCAACCGTGCTATTTTTAATCGCGTCTCTAATACGACATGATCGTCCGGTACATCGAGCGATCCTTCAGCTTGCGGAAAAGCCCTAGCATCGGCGTAAAATTCGCTTCGATAATCCACACCCGTCCGTTCCGGTCAAACGCCATATCCAGCCCGATCGTTCGACGGCTCGGATACGCCTTGCGCAGCTGCTGTGCCGTCTGCAAGGCGACGTGGTCCATTTGCGACGACAGCGCTCCGGAGGACGCGCCTTCGATATTGGACATGCGGATCGCATGCGCAAGCGATACAATGCGTCCCTGGCTGCGCCGCACATTGGTAACGACATACCCCTTGCCGGCTACCTTGGCCAGCTTGCCGGTGACGCGCCACTCTCCTTTGGGCCGGCGCTGCACCATCACACGGCAGTCAAAGGGACGGCCGTTCACCGCGGCCAGCCGGATGCGCTGCTGAACCACGGCGCGCGATCCCGCATGCTTGCGCAGGTAGGAAATCAGCGCCGTTTCGCTGTGCAGCGTCCGCCGCGAGGCTCCGAAATGCACCTCATACGCCCCGGCCGAACGCAAGCGGACGCGCACGACGCCTTGCCCGCCCCAGCCGCCCGTCGGCTTGACAATGACATCTCTGTATTCATGAAGCATGGCACGCAGCGTCCCCGGCTTGTTCCAGGCCGTCTTAGGCAAATACGGGCGCAGCGCGGAAGCTTCCCGCATCACCTTGTACTTGCCCCACTTGCTTACACTACGCTTGCTCATTGCGCTTCGCCTCCTGACGTTCCACCACGAGATCGTGCGTCTCTACGCTGACAATCCGATTCCCTTCATCCACAAACACAACCGTGGGCTGCAAGCCCGCTACTTCTTGTTCATCCATCAGACCCAAGCTCAATATAATGACCAGATCGCCCGGTTGAAACAAATGGGCCGGCGGGCCGTTCAGTCCGATTTTACCGCAGCCCTCCGGTGCGGGCAGCGCATAGGTCTTCCAGCGGGTGGCATTACGCAAGCTCGTCACCTGCACCATTTCATAGGGGTGAATATTGGCTTGCTTCATAAGCGCGGCATCGATTGTAATGCTGCCCACATAATCCAGATCGGCCTCAGTGACGGTGGCGCGATGAATTTTGCCTTTGCACATCAAACGCTGCATATACGGTAATCTCCTTTTTCATGGCATAGGTTTCTAACTCACCATATGTACCTTGCGCCTGTGCTGTCGTAGGTGTACACCCAACTTGAGTCAAAATAGGCCGCTACGGCCGCGCCATCCCCGTACCTCCCGAACCCGCACGCGTGGCTCTGTAAATGCCCTATCGTGGCCGAACGCCCGCATACGCCGCCCTGCACCGTGCATACCGCACCGGAAGCCCGCATACGCCGCTCCCCCAACCCCGCCAATAGGTCTGCCATACAGGAAAACAGCCCCCGCGCCGCGAATACATCAACCAACGGCCTTCCCCCCCCCAAAGGCCGAACTCAAGGAAGGAGCTCTTGCGCGATGTCCAAAGCCGACAATATGCTCGCCATTCTGTGGCTGCTCAAAACCGGCAAGCGCTGCACGGCCAAGCAGCTGGCCGAGGAGCTGGAAATCCATGTGCGCACGGTGTATCGCTACATCGACGCCTTGTGCGCCAGCGGCGTGCCGATTATTGCCGACTCCGGCCATAACGGCGGCTACAGCCTGCCGGCCCATTTCGGGGCCGCGCCGTTAACGTTCGACCCCGATGAGCAAAAAGCGCTGGCTCACGCCGCCGTCTTTGCCCGCGAGGCGGGCTACCCGTTCGGCGACGCCCTGAACCGGGCCGTCCACAAGCTCAAGCTGTACGCCAGCGACGAGCAGCGCGAGCGCCTGAGCCGCCACGCGCGCGGCGTAGAGGTGATTCATGCTCCGGCGGCAGCGGCGCAGGCTGATCTGTTGCAGCAGCTGGAGGTGGCAACGGCCGAAGCCGAAACCCTATGCATGGACTATCAAAAAGGCTACGGTCTCGTCACAGAAATGCGCCGCATCGACCCCTACGGACTTGTTTTCTGGAAAAACCGCTGGTACGTCGTCGGCTACTGCCGCCTGCGCAGCGAGGTGCGCAGCTTCCGCGTCGATCGCATCCGCGCGTTAAGCGGCAGCGGCGAGCGTTTCGAGCGTCCGGCGAACTTTTCGGCACGCGAGTTTTTGCTGGCCGGCCTGCAGACAGACCCCGCAGGGGCGGAATACGCAACCGTGCGCGTTTCAGGCCGCGAGCAGGCGCTGAACGATCTGTGCAGCCATTGGTATTTCGCACAGGCACTTGCCGAGCGCAAGCCAACAGAGGCGTTGTTCCGGATAGAACGTCAATCGCTGTTTACGATGGGCGCGTCGTTTTTGCTGGCATACGGCATGGCGATTCGCGTCGAGGAGCCGGCCGAATTGCTGGAGCGGCTGGCCACGTGTGCCGGGGAGCTGCAGCGCCATTATGCCGGTGGTCTTGCGCCGCGGGCTTAAAATAGAACGGCGAAGCCGCCGCCGATTCGTCGGCGCTTATGCTTTTACCCGTAACAAAAACAGGAAATTCATGGAGAATCCGGACGATGTAACGGTTTTCAATTTAATTTTGCGCGCGGTCGTGGTAAGATAAAGGAAGAAGTGAAGGAGGAGAGCCGATTTATGACAACGAATGAAACGACCGAGCAGCCCAGCCAGGAGGAACAGCAGCAGAAGGAAGCGGAAATGATCATCGCTTTGTTCCAGCACGCCAAGCATTTGCTGCAGCAGCAGTACCCGGAATTCGTAGCGGGCGGCCAGATCGGCCAGCATCCGGCGCATGGCCCTCTGTTTGCTTTTACGCTGGAAAAGGACGGCAACACCTACGCATGCGGATTTTTGCTCAATGAAGTCGTTCGCGCCTTCCAGGGCGACGAGAATCCGGGCGTTTGGCTGTCGTCGTATTTTGTCGATATGATTCGCGCAGGTCAGCACAATCCGCTGCCGGTGCCGCCGCAAACGGAAGACGAGGCGAAGGCGGTTTATGATAACAATATCGTTCCGCATTGCGCACAAAGCGCCCGCGAGGAATTTGACGGAGAGACCGTCTACGTCGATCTGGAATTCCACGAAGAAGCGGGACCGATTCTCGAAGCCGGCTTCCCGGCGATCAAGGAAGGCAACAATACGTGCGCGATGCCGCTGGCGTTTTTGATGACACTGTATTTGCTGAACCGCGACCCGGCCGAGCCGCTTATTGCTGCTTTGTACAAGCTCAAGTCGGAGCATGCTGCTTCATAGGTAACTATCGAAAACGGGGCCGCGGGCTCCGTTTTTTTAATTCCCCATAACCAAGGCCCCGAGCGACAATGCCGGGGCTTGTTTAACGTTGCCCACCGCTGCTTCCGGGGCGTCCGGCTGTCCGCGACAAATGGCAAGCGCAGTCAAAAACCGAACAAAGAAGGTCCCCTGCGGCCTCGACCGGCGTTCATGCAAATGTCACGACTTTGCTGTTGACGTTGGGCAATCGGGCTGATATAGTTCAATAGTAGAACAATTCGTGCATAAAACCATTTTACAATCGAACCGATTGTTCGGACGGCAAGGAGGCAGCGGCATGGAGCACGATTTTTTGAAGCAGTTGATCAACAGGTACGAGATGGCAATGTTTACCGTGAATCGCCGGGCGAATGCGATGATTCGCGACATGATGCCGGATAATTTGACCAGTGATCAATTGGCGACGTTGCGCTACATCAGACAGCGCGGCAAGTGTACCTCAACGGAGCTGGCGGATATTTTTTGCGTTGGAAAAAGCTCGATCACCGCGATCATCACGCGGCTTCACGACAAGGAGCTGATTGTGCGGCAGCCGGACGACCGCGACCGGCGGGTCATCTACGTCATGCTGACAGCCGAAGGCGAACGGTATGCCGACGAGATGCAAACGCAAATCGAGACCTTGATGTCGCGATACCTGCATCAGTTCAGCGAAGAGGAAGCGCTGCGGTTTATGGAGACGTTCGAGAAGCTCGCCAAGCTGTTGGTCGAGAGCGAAGAAGAAAAGGGGAATGTGATCTGATGCAGGCAATTGTCAAATGGAGATGGCTGGTGCTGGTATTGTGGCTGGCCGCGGTGGTAGGTCTGGTGCTTGGCGCGCCGAACATGGAAGCGCTGGTGCGCGACAAAGGGCAAATTACCGTACCGGACGGATACCCGTCGACGGTGGCGGGCAAGCTGATGAAGGAAATGAACGGGGAAACGTCTGCCGGAGCGGATGAATCCTCGGTGCTGGTGTTTCATAACGACAAGGGGCTGACCGGCGCCGACAAGGATGAAATCAAGCGCGGTCTTGAGCTGCTCAAGCAAGCGAAGGATAGCGCGGGCGTCAATGCCGTGACATCGCCGTTTGATTCCAAGGAGCTGGAGGCTCAGATGGCCTCCAAGGACGGCACCACGATGATTGCGCTCGTGCGCAATACGCTGGACGGCCGCACGCCGGGCGAAGCGAGCAAGGCGCTGTACGACACGCTGTCCGACGTGAAGGTCGAGCATTATTTTACCGGCAACTGGCTGATTAACGAAGACGTCGTCGCCAGCTCCCAAGAGGGGCTCAAGAAGACGGAATGGATTACGGTTGTGTTTATTATGGCGATATTATTCGTCGTATTCCGCTCGGTGATCGCGCCGTTCATCCCGCTGCTGACTGTGGGCATCAGCTATGTGGCCGCGCAGTCGGTGGTGGCGTTTTTGGCCGAATATCTCAACTTTCCGGTATCCAACTTTACGCAAATTTTTATGGTCGCCGTCATGTTCGGCATCGGGACGGACTACTGCATTCTGCTGATCAGTCGGTTTAAAGAGGAGCTGGGCCACGGAGCCGACAACACCTCGGCGATTTTGACCGCCTACCGCACAGCGGGGCGCACGGTGTTTTTCTCGGCGCTGGCCGTGCTGGTCGGCTTTGTATCGATCGGGTTCTCGACGTTTTCCCTGTACCGTTCGGCCGTGGCCGTCGCCGTTGGCGTAGCGGTGCTCATGGTCGCGCTATCGACGCTCGTGCCGTTTTTCCTCGCGGTGCTCGGCAAGGCGATTTTCTGGCCCGCCAAAGGCTCGCTGGAGCATAAGCAAAGCGGGCTGTGGGGCGCGCTGGGCCGTTTCTCGCTCAAGCGTCCGCTAGTGGCGCTGCTCGTACTGGCAGCCGTCGTCGTACCGTTCCTGACGATGTACAAAGGCGCAATTTCATTTAACTCGCTTGATGAAATCGGCGATAAATACAAATCGGTCAAGGCGTTCCAATTGATTTCCGACAGCTTCGGTCCGGGCGAATCGCTTTCGACGGGCATCGTGATCAAAAGCGATAAGCCGCTCGACACGCAGGAAGCGCTCGGCCAGCTGGAGCAAATCTCCCGCGAGCTGTCCAAGGTCGACGGCGTCAAAACCGTACGCGGCGTTTCCCGTCCGACCGGCGAGCAACTGACCGACTTCCAGGTGGCGAAGCAAGTCGATACGCTCGGCGACGGGCTGAATAAAGGCGAGGACGGCCTCGGCCAAATCAGCAAGGGCCTCTCCGAAGCGAGCAGCCAGCTCAGTGGCAATGCGCCGAAGCTGAATGAAGCGGCCGGCGGCGCGGCGAAGCTCGTCGACGGTACGAACCAGCTCAAGGCCGGCGTCGTGCAGCTCGGCAACGGGCTGACGCAGCTGCAAAAAGGGCTGGAGGACGGCTCGGTCGGCGCCGCCGGGCTGCAGACGGGGCTCAAGCAGCTGCAGGAGAGCGCCGACAAGCTGGCTGCAGCGAATACCGAGCTGCTTGGCCACTACAAGGAGCTGGGCAGCGGCCTCGGCCAGCTCAGCCAAGCTTACGCGAGCACATCGGCGCAGTCGACCGAGCTGGCGAAGGGACTCGCCGATCTCGGTCAAGGCATGAGCGCGCTCGCGCTGTCGCATCCCGAATTGCAGCAGGACGCGCAATTCGTCAAAGCCCAGGGCGCCGTTGACGCCCTGTCCAAAGGCGCAGCCGCGCTCGACGCCGGCTTGCGTCAGCTGAACGGTCAGCTCGCCGGCATCAGCGCCGGGCTGACCCAAGCCAACGCCGGCTTCGAGCAAGCGTCCGGCGGCCAGCAAGCCCTCGGCGCAGGGCTGGCCTCGGTTGCAGACGGCCTGGCGAAGCTGCAGGCCGGCATTGCCCAGGCGGCGGCCGGGCAGGGTCAGATCGTCGGCAAGCTGCCGGATCTGACCAAGGGCTTCGATTCGCTCGCCGACGGGCAAAAATCGCTGCAGACCGGCTTCGAGCAGCTGGGCGGGCAGCTGAGCCAGCTCACCGGCGGTCTGGACCAAAGCGTCAGCGGCCTGAACGAGCTGAGCGGCGGCCTGCAATCGGCGCAAACGTACTTGCAGCAGCTGTCCGCTGCGCCGGATAAAGAGCTGACCGGCTGGTTCGTACCGGACGAAGCGCTGACCAACGCCGATTTCCAAAAAGCGCTCGACGCTTACATGTCCAAGGACCGCAAAATGGTCAAATTCGACGTCGTATTCAACGGCAATCCGTATGATCTTGACACCATCGGCAAAATCGACGACCTGAACGCCGCCGTCAAGCGGGCGCTCAAAGGCACGCAGCTGGAAGGCGCGACTTATGCGATCGACGGCGTTACCAGCGCCAACAACGATTTGCAGCATATTTCCCATGACGATTACAGCCGCACCACCATCCTGATGCTGATCGGGATTGCGCTGATTTTGATCATCATGTTCCGTTCGCTCGTCATTCCGCTTTACTTGATTTTGTCGCTCATTCTCACGTATTATACAGCGCTGGCTGTGACGGAATTTATTTACGTGCGAATCTTCGATATGTCCGGTATCAGCTGGTCCGTGCCGTTCTTCGGCTTCGTCCTGCTGATGGCGCTTGGCATCGACTATAGCATCTTCCTGATGGACCGCTTCAAAGAGTACCGGCATATGCCTCCGCAAGAGGGCATTTTGCTGGCGATGAAAAACATGGGCACCGTCATCATTTCCGCAGCCGTCATTCTCGGCGGCACCTTCGCCGCCATGTTGCCTTCCGGCGTCATGTCGCTGCTGCAAATCGCCACGATCGTGCTGGCTGGACTCGTGCTGTACGCCTTGTTCTTCCTGCCGTTGTTCATCCCCGTTATGGTCCGGATGTTCGACGTGGCCAACTGGTGGCCGTTTATGGGCCGCAAGGAAACGCCGCGCGGCAGCGACCGCTCCATTGGCGGGCACAACGAGCATTTGTAAGCTATAAGCAAAAGGGGGCGCTTATGCCGCACCTTTTGCGTCATCAACGGTTCGCTTTCGTCCGGCCTTCGCCGCGGCGGGAGCGGGCCGTTTTATTTTTTTGACGGGAGCCGCGGGAAACGGGTTTCCAGCCTCTTTATTTTTTCCAGCAGGAAACCGCATCAGTCCCGTCGAAACAGGAACAAAAGTCCGATACAACGGACAACATTCAGCCTTGCTAATTGCCTTGCCCATTTCTCAACAACGGAGAACATGCCCATGACGGAGCAGGAAACACCTTTACAACAATGTCCGCAATGCAGCGCAGCTTTGGAACACATCCCCGGCTATGTAACCTGGTGCGAGCCGTGCGGCTGGAATGCCAACCCTCAATCGGTCAATCGCAAACGAAGCCTGCTGGATCGGCTGAACAAGCGACTGGGTCCGAAAACGAGCGAACGGCTGCTCGACAGCCTTCACGACGATTCGGCCAAAAGCCAGCGAGCCTGGTTCCATTTTGGAGCAGGTGTGTTCGGCGCTTTGCTGCTGGCTGGCGATGCGTATTTATTTTACAAAGGGATCCGTACTCTGTGGGGCGTCCATTCGCCTGGCACCTTTTTCGTCGGCAGCCTGTGCCTCATTTTCGGGCTGCTGCTTTGTCCGCGACTGCACCGCTGGAAGCATCGGGGGCTTGTGCGCAGCGAATATCCCGGCTTGTACCGGCTTCTGGATGAGATGGCCGCGCGGATGCAAGCGAGACCCGTGGATACGATCCAGATGGGCACGGAATTCAACGCGTTTTTTACGGAATCAGACTTTACGCGCAAAAAGCTGATTTACATCGGCATTCCGCTTTTTTCTATACTCAGCTTGCAGGAAAAAATATTCGTGCTCGCCCACGAGATGGCACACAACGCCAATCGCGATATGTCGCGAAACTGGCTGAACCGTTACGGGCAATCGACCCTATCGTTCATTTACGATACGATCATGCCGCGTGAGTACATGCGGGAGATGCTGGGGCCGTTCTTTTATTTGCAAAAGTATGTACGCCAGCTCGTCGGCGCATTGGTATTTGGCGTCTGGTATGTGTACGGACTGCTGGGATTCAGAGAGAGTCAATATGCCGAGTATGCAGCGGATGATCTGGCCTACCGAATCAGCGGGACCAGCGCTGCGCTGGGCGCATTGGAGAAACCCCATTATCATGAGACCTTTTATTTGACCTTGGAGCGGATTGCCCGTTATGGCTATAACAACGATTTGTTCGGCGAACTGCGTAAGGTGATGCAGCAGATGCCGGACAAGGAGCAGCGCCGGATTCGTCGAATGCTGGACACGGAGATGGCCAGGCTGGATGCCACGCATCCGCCTACGTCGCTGCGTCAGCGTCATGTGGCGGCTTTACCGAACGTGGAGCTGGCGATGGCGCTTACCCCCGAACATATCGCCGAATTGGAGCGCGAATTTGCCGAGCTGGAGCGTAAGGCGCAGCGGGATTTGCTGGAGCGTTACCGCGCTTACTATCTCTAACTGCCCCAACAGCCGTCAGCCCTCGCACCTTGCACGAAAAAGGCCTGTTGCCGCAACTCCTCATGGGGAAATTGCTGGCCGCAGGCCTTGTTTATTTCTTTTCTCGTACGATAGGCTGCCGAGCCCGGATCAAATCAGCTTGAGTCCGCTAATCAGCACGAGGCTGGCAATGACGGTGCGCAGCGCGTTTGTTGGCGCTTTGGCCGACAGCATGCTGCCGATCAGCACGCCGGGGACGGAGCCGGCCAGCAGATTGAGCGCAAGCCCGTAGTTAACGTTGCCCATGCTGGCGTGGAGCAAACCGGCCGTAGTGGCGAGGAAAAAGGCGTGAGCAATATCGGTGCCCACCAGCCGTGGCGCGCTCATGCGGAACAAATAGAGCATCGCAATGGCGAACAGGGAACCGGAGCCGATCGACGTCAGCCCGACGATAAAGCCGAGCACGGCGCCCGTGGTAATCGTCAGTCCTTTTTTCTCCTCCAGTGGCTTCAACTGCCAGCGGTTTTCCTTGATTTTATTGCCGAAAAATACTTTGAACAACGTTGCAGCCGCCACAAGAATGAGTACATAGCCCAAGGCGTGTTTGATGATCGTTTCCTGGTTATGATAAAACGATTCGAACAGCTTGAGCAGCGTCACCGACACGATTACGCCCGGAATGCTGCCCATCGCCAAATATTTCACAAGGCGAAAATCAATCGTTTTTTGCCGCCAATGCTGAATCGTACCGAAAAACTTTGTCACGGAATTGTACAACAGGTCGGTTCCTACCGCAATAGACGGGTTAATGCCGATCATCACCAATATCGGAGTGAGCAGCGACGCTCCTCCTACCCCGGTCAAGCCGACCAAAAAACCAACAAGGACGCCCATCAGCAATATGCTTACACTCATGCAGTCAGTCTCCAATCCAAATTCCTACTAACCATATTGGATTTATTTTATTCCAAGGAAATGGTTTTTGTAAAGAAAAAATTTTGTTACTCCTTCTCATTCAATTATATGTTCGGCGTACATTCGGGTGCGTGCGTTTGGCCAGGCTGGCAAGGATTGGGCGCGTGTTCGCGTTGTCCCGGCCCATCCGTTACAAGGATCGAAAGGAGGCTCCTGAAAGGTCGTGTTGTTGAATGGAAGTGATAAAAGGCCAGAAATCCGATAAGAACTATAAACATGCAAGCTCTTACATTGGCCATTGACAAAAGCTTGCTGCACCCTTAATATGGGAAATTATATTCTTGGCAGAAGGGATGTGCAGGTTTATGACAGCGAACGGAGCGTACTTCAATATCGAGCAGCAAGGCAAGCGGAGTCTGACTGACGGTTTTCATCGCTTGGTCATATATCCGAACCGCATCTCAATTCAGCGACTGCGTATGTTCTCATCCGTCTGATCCACAGGCGTTTTTTGGGCAAAAAGCGACAAGGCTGCTGAACAAGCAGCCTTTTTCTTTTGTTTCATATGTTAGTCAGGACTTCTGACTTCCGCTATATTCAAGTAATTATCGAAAGATTTTGAATTTTTAAAAAATAATGGTTGACACTCATTAAGCAGCCGTGCTAAGCTGTGAACATCTTGAAGCGAGACGATCGCTGCGAAGGGAGGAACGGCAACATGAAGATTCATCGTAACTACAAGTTAAGCTGGATACAAGAGCAACCGATCTCAGCTGCCGATTTCCGAATTCAAAGCTTGAGCAGTTTATCTATACCGCATAACCGGCAACGCCGCTCCACCTGAGCGAGCCGACGTCCAGTTACATCCATCCGGTATACGTAAGGCTGCGAGCGCGCAGTCTTTTTCTTTTGCCAACAAGCCGCGGCAAGCGGTTGAGGCGGGGAGAAGGCAGCGAACCCGGAGTCTTTTTTCGTGCACATGTGAGCAAAAGCCAATGACGAAAGGAGTGAATACGATGAAAGCCTATTTCGACATTTATGAACAAAGTCCGGTCCATTCCATATTTCATAGCCATAAGCGCCGCGAACGTTCCGGCAGCAGCTTCCGCGTATCCCGTATTCCTCCTTTCGATGAGGAACGACGCCCCTGACCACAGGTGCGTTCGATACGGCAAGATACCCAGGCTGCTGGCTCCCGGCAGCCTTTCCTATGCCTTCTTTCAGGCGGGGAAAGGCGCGACGGCGATGCAAGCAGCCTTTTTTGTATCCATTTGACGCATTCGGCAAGGGGCTAAGCCACACGACTTTCACTCGTGGATCGGGGGTTCGAATCCCCCATGCGTCATTTTCCTGCTGAGCGGGTGTTGTCACAGACGCTGCCGAGGTGTTGCCTCGTCAGCCGGCAGACCAATGGGATCCCTCATTCTCGCTCGACCATAGGAGAGTAGCCAAGCGGCAAGGCAGCGGACTTTGAATCCGCCACCGATGGTTCGAATCCATCCTCTTCTGCCAAATACATAATCGCAATACCGATTTCACAAACGAAAGGAAGGAATTGTACGTTGTACAGGTGAACGCTATGAACCCTAGAATGGTAACCCAACAATTTGAACAACTGATTTTCCACAATGTCTCCGAAAATGGCTTGAGCGTCGATGACGTAAGCGGGAGGATGCTGAAGTTCGTCGCCGCCGATCCGCGGGCTGCTTACCAGTTCGTGATCGGCACGGACTGCCAGGTGCACAGAGGTTATACGAAATTCGTGACCGGCATTATTTTGCGGCGCATGGGCAAAGGGGCCTGGGCCTGCTACCGTCAGGTTGTGCTGGCGCGCGAGCTGACCTCCGTTCAGGAGAAGCTCTCGCTGGAAACGGCGCTGTCGCAGGAAGCAGCCTGCTATTTTTCGCAGGAAACGCTGAGTCGGATCGAAGATGTGCTGCTGCCGTACTTGTACCAAGGCGCGTCGCTGGAGACGTATATCGACATTGATGCCGGCACCCAGCCAATCGTCAACAAAACGAGCTTGTACGTGGAGGATATGGTCAATCGGGTCAAAGCGATGGGCACCTACGGGGTGCGCGTCAAGCCCGACGCTTATGCGGCGTCGGCTTACGCGAATCGGCACACGAAACGGCCGGTCCGCTTGGAAACATCTGTATAATCAAAGGAGCTGTACCGACATATGAACATGGAAGAGGTTTATCACGGTAGTCGCCAAATGCCGGCCGATGGCCGTAGTGAAAGGCTTATAATGCGTAAAACTGGAAGGCGGGTTCCCGAAAGGGACCCGTCTTTTTGCTGTTGTTATTTTTGTTAGGAAAAAGTGTCGTTTTCTGAAACGCATCGCAGGGGTCGACGTATAAGTAGTGGGAAATGGGAACTACTTGTACGGGATAGTTCGCCGGTTACTGTTCATCTGCTGCAAATTTCTTGTAGAATAAGGGTGAAAAAAGTAATTTTTCCTATTTTTGAAAACGTTTTCCTGAGTGGTGGGAAAAGCTTGTACTTGAGATTGAATAAGGGAGAAGGTGTCTGATGTTGAGGAATCAGGGCGGGACAGCAGTCAACGAAGAGGTGCAACAAATTCTCAGTGTGTTTAATCACACGGAAAAGGCGTGGTCGCTTTCGACGACGGTGCATGAGCTGTTCGAGGAACAGGCCGGCAAGAGGCCGACGCGCACGGCCATCCGGTTTGGTGGCAAGGAGTTGACGTATGGGGAGCTGAATCGGCGGGCCAATCGGCTGGCGCACTTTTTAATGAAGAAAGGGGTTGGCCGTGATTCGATTGTGATGGTGATGCTGGAGCGGTCGGAGCTGCTGATTGAAACGATTTTGGCGATTTGGAAGGCCGGGGGAGCGTATATCCCGCTTGATGTGAACTATCCGGACGAACGGGTAAAAACGATACACACCGAATCGCAAAGCCGTTGGCTGCTGTCGTTATC
The DNA here is from genome assembly GCF_004514475.2 of Paenibacillus athensensis. Taxonomy (GTDB): domain Bacteria; phylum Bacillota; class Bacilli; order Paenibacillales; family NBRC-103111; genus Paenibacillus_AL; species Paenibacillus_AL athensensis. Next base: position 64,439 of record NZ_MYFO02000010.1, read on the forward strand.
CGCCGATATCGGCGACGAGTTGGAAGCAAGCCTGGGTGCGGGGACGGTGTTCAAGCTGGATGCGTGTGCCGCAGCGATTGCCGGGATGCCGGATGAGAATCCACGGGTTCAGGTGGAAGCGAGCGATTTGGCCTATGTGATTTTCACGTCAGGGTCCACGGGGACGCCTAAGGGGGCGATGGTCGAGCATGCGGGGATGCTGAATCATATTTATGCGCTTGCCGAGCAATTCCGGCTGCATGAAGACAGTGTGGTGCTGAATAATGCTTCGCCTTGCTTTGATATTTCGGTGTGGCAAATGTTCACCAGCTTGACGCTTGGCGCCGTTACGGCGGTTTATGATCAGGATGAGGCGTCCGATCCGGCACTGTTTGTGAAGCGGGCGGTCGAGGAGCGGCTTGCGGTGGTTGAGGTGGTGCCGTCGCTGCTTTACGCCGTGCTCGATTATTTGCAAACGCAGCCGGCAGTGCTGCCGGACCTGGAGTTTCTGCTGGTGACCGGCGAGCCGTTCAAGCCCGATTTGGCCAAAAGATGGCTTGGCGTCTACCCGCACACGAAGATGGTCAACGCGTACGGACCGGCCGAAGCAGCGGACGACATTACGTTGTATGTGGTCGATGCGTGGTCGGACGCGATGGACCGTATTCCGATCGGCAAGCCGATTGCCAATTTGCGGATTTATATTGTAGATGAACACATGCAGCTTTGCCCAGTCGGAGTCAAAGGGGAAATTTGCGTGGCCGGCATTGGCGTCGGGCGCGGCTATTTGAACAATCCCCGCAAAACGGCCGAGGTGTTCGTGGAGGATCATTTTGCTGAGAAAGGAGGAAGATTGTATAAGACGGGCGATATCGGCTGCTGGCTGCCCGACGGCAATATTGAATTTTTTGGCCGCAAGGATTATCAGGTCAAGGTGCGGGGCTTCCGCATTGAGCTCGGCGAAATCGAGACGGCGCTGGAGCGCAAGCCGGGAGTCCGTCAAGCGGTGGCGGTTGTGCGCGAGGAGGCGTCCGGCGACGCGCAGCTTGTCGCGTATTATACATCGGCAGCCGGAGAGGCGCTGGCGGCGGACAGCTTGAAGGAAGCGCTGCAGGCCGAGCTGCCCTACTATATGGTGCCAGCGATGCTGGTGCATCTGGCGGAGATGCCGCTGAACGCCAACGGCAAAATCGACCGCAAGCAGCTGCCGGCCCCAGTGCTGACGCGTAGTGCAGTTGCAGACTACGCTGCGCCGAGCAATGCAATCGAAAGCGAAATCGCCGAGGTGTGGGAGCAGCTGTTTCAATACGGACCGATTGGCGTCAACGATGATTTCCTTGATCTGGGCGGCCATTCGCTGCTGGCGACGCAACTGGTCAACACGCTGCATGAGCAGTTCGGCGTCCGGGTTGCGCTGCGGGACATGCTGACGCGCGGTCGTACGATCAAGGGGCTGTCGGAGGTGCTGGAGGAGCTGCTGCTCGGCCAATTGGAGGGCGAGGAGCTGGAGTCGCTGCTGGACGATCTGGACGGACTGTCGGCGGAAGAGATCGACGCGATGCTAAAAGGGGAATAAGGGGGAGAAGCTTTGGCAAAGGTTTTGGTGACAACGCACTGGACAAGGGGCGATGTGCTGCCTTTTTTCAGACTGAGCGTGGCGCTGCGGGAGCGTGGGCATGAGGTGGTGTTTTTCTCGCACGGCGTCTTTGAACCGCTGGCGGCTGAAGCCGGGCTGCCGTTCGTGGCGTGGGACAGGCCGGACGAATATTTGCAGCTGCTCAAGGATATGAGCATGGAGGCCGATCCGCTGCTGAAGCCGGATGATTTTTTGGCGTATACGCGCAAGTACCAAGGGACGGACAAGGTGATGCTGGAAATCGAAGCGATTTCCCGGCATTGTACGCCCGGCGAGACGGTGCTGGTTGCGCGCCACCGCTCCAGCATCTCGACCTATCTGGCTGCGGAGCGGCTGGGCGTGCCGATTGTGCCGGCGTTTCTTGCGCCAAGCTACATCGCGCATCTGCCTGCGCAGGAGGAGCTGTTCGGCGAGATGATGGCGCAGGAGGTCAATGCGGTGCGTCGCGAGCTGGGCATGCGGCCGATTCGCAGCTGGCTGGATTGGATGTCGAGCGTGAAGCGCTGCATCGGCTTCTGGCCGGACTGGTTTGCGGAGCAGGAGCCGCAGTGGCCGCTGACGGCTGATCCCGTCGGCTTTCCGCTGCCTCATGCTGCCGAGCTGCAGCCGCTGCCGGACGAGGTGCTGGCTTTTCTTGCGCAAGGCGAGCCGCCGGTGCTGATTACCGGGGGGACGAGCAAGCTGCTCCAGCCCGAGTTTTACAAGGTGAGCCTGGCGGCATGCGAGCTGCTGCAGCGCCGGGCGATTGTCGTGACCGAGCATACCGAGCTGCTGCCGGATACGCTGCCCGACGGCGTGCTGTGGCAGCCGTTCGTGCCGCTGGCCAGCTTGTACGACAAGGTCGGCGCGGTCATTCATCACGGCGGCATCGGCACGCTGAGCAACGCGCTCGCCCAAGGCGCACCGCAGCTGGCGCTGGCAGCCGATACGGACCGGCCGGACAACGGCATGCGGCTAAAGGCGACGGGAGCAGGCGACTATTTGCCGCGCAAGCTGTGGGAGCCTTCGCTGATCGCCGAGGCGCTGCGCAAGCTGACCGGGCCGGAGGTGCGGGCGCGCTGCGCGCAGCTGGCGCAGACGATGCAGGCGACGGATGCAATGGATGAAGCGGCACGGGTGATTGCCGGAGCGATCGGCAATCCGGCTTATGCGATCCAACCGGAGGCGTTCACGTTATCGCCGGAGGAAGCGCTGGCCGGGGCGCAGTCTGCCGCTGCCAGGAGCGGAGCTGGGGCCGATGTGCAGCAGCTGCTCAAGGGATTGCCGCAGGACAAGAAGGCTGCCTTATTAATGAAGCTCAAGCAAAAAGCGCTGCAAGGAGGAAAATCATGACCAGCAACCTGATGTCCAAGCGGCTGGAGGGACTCACCCCCGAGCAGCGCGCCCTGCTGGCCCTGAAGGCTAAGCAAAAGAAGCAGGAGTCGGCTGAGCCGATGCTGCGCCCGCTTGTGCGGGAGGAGGGCGGCACTTCGTTCCCGCTGTCGTTCACACAGCGCAGGCTATGGTTTATCGAGCAGTTGGAGAAGGGCAGCGCGCGTTATAATTTTTGCAACGCCTACCGGATCAAGGGCAAGCTTGACGCCGCTGCTTTGGAGCGGGCCGTGCAAGCCATTGCCGAGCGGCACGAAATTTGGCGGACCACGTTCGCTGAAGTGGACGGCGAGCCCGTGCAGGTTACGGTCCCGGCGCTGGAAATTCGACTGGAGCGGGTCGATTGCCGGGGACAAAGTGCGGAGGAGCTCCATCGGGCTATTCTCGATAGAGCCGAAGCCCCCTTCGATTTGGCGAACGGGCCGCTGGTGAAGCCTGCGCTGCTGCAGACCGCCGCGGACGCATTCGTTTTTGTGCTGACGACGCACCACATGGTCAATGACGGCTGGTCGGTCGGCGTCATGGTAAGCGAGCTGCAGGCGCTGTACGGGCATTTTGCGCTGGGCGAGCCGCTACAGTTGCCTGCGCTGCCGGTGCAATTCGCGGATTATGCCGTCTGGCAGCGGGAGTGGATGCAAGGTGAAGCGCCCAAGCGCCAACTGGCCTATTGGAAGGACAAGCTGGCGGGCGAACTGCCCGTGCTGGAGCTTCCAACCGACCGGGTGCGTCAGCCGATCAAGACGCAGCATGCGGATAGCGTATATAGCGATATTCCGGCCGCCAAGCTGGAGCCGTTGAAGGAGCTGAGCCGCAAGCTGGGCGGCACGCCGTTTATGGCGGTGTTGGCGGCGCTGAAGCTGCAGCTGCACCGTTATACCGGGCTTGATGACATTCTGATCGGCTCGCCGATTGCCGGCAGACGGCGCAAGGAGCTGGAAGGGCTGATCGGTTTTTTTGCCAATACGCTCGTATTCCGCACCAAGCTAAGCGGCGAGATGGATTTTGCCGGACTGCTGGAGCAGGTGAAGGAGACGACCCTTGCGGCTTACGATCATCCGGACATTCAATTCGAGACGTTGGTTGAGGAGCTGAAGGTTAAGCGCGATTTGAGCAATACGCCGATTTTTCAATTGATGTTCAGCTATGAAAGCGGCGAGGAGCCTGTGCCGGCTCTGGGCGATTTGACGGTTGGGGTGTATGAGATCGAGGGGAGGACCGGCAGCTACGATTTGGCGATTTATATGACGGAAGGGCCAAGCGGGTTGCGCGTTAAGGCGCTGTACAACACCGATCTTTTTGATGCGGCGAGCGTAAAACGTTTTTTAGACCGTTTCGAGCTGCTGCTGGAACGGCTTCCCGGCTGTGCCGACCTGCCGATTGCGCGGGTGCCGCTGCTGCTGCCCGAGGAGGAGCGGAAGCTGCTGGCGGAGTGGGCGCCGCCGTTTGAGGCGCCGGCCGGACGGATCTGCGCGCACGAGCGCTTCGAGCGGCAGGCGGCGCTGACGCCGGACGCCATCGCGGTTACGTTTGAAGGGCAAAGCTGCACGTACCGCGAGTTGAATGAGCAAGCTAACCGGCTTGCCCATCATTTGCTGTCGCTGGGTATCGGGCGCGAGCGCAAGGTGGCGGTATTCGTCGACCGCTCCGTGGAGCTGCTGACGGCGATTCTCGGCGTGCTGAAGGCGGGCGGGGCGTATATTCCGATTGATCCGTTGTATCCGCACAGCCGGATTCGCCATATGCTGGAGTCCGCCGACGCGCAGCTGATGCTGACGCAGGAGAAGCTCAAGGGCAAGCTGCCGGATCTGGGCGCGATTCAAGTGATCAGCATGGACGGGCAGCCGTCGCCGTTTGCCGGGGCGAGCAACGCCAATCCCGATGCGGACGTGGCTGCCGGAGATTTGATGTATGTGCTGTTTACGTCGGGTTCGACGGGCAAGCCCAAGGGCGTGGCGGTAGAGCATGGCCATCTGACTTCGTTTCTCGACGCGGCGATGGACACGTACCGGATTCCCGACGGCAGCAGCTTTGCGGTCGTGACGACCTGGGCCGCCGATCTGGGTCTGACGATGGTCTGGTATCCGCTGTGTACGGGCGGGCGGCTGCACATCGTCTCCTATGAGCGGGCGACGGATCCCGATGCGTTTGCCGCCTACTTTCGCGAGCATCGCATCGATGTGCTCAAGCTGGTGCCGAGCCATTTTGAAGCGTTGCAGGCAGCGGCCAATCCGGCGGACGTTCTGCCGCAGCGGATGATTGTGTTCTCCGGCGAGCCATGCTACTGGGATACGGTAGCCAAGGTCCGGCGGCTACGGCCGGAGCTGCAAATCCGCATCGGCTACGGGCCGACCGAGACGACGGTGACGGCGACCGATTATCCGGTCGGCGCGCTTCCGGCGCGCGCTGCTCACGGCATGCTGCCGCTGGGCCGGCCGATGGGCGGCTATCGCGCCTATGTGCTCGATGCGCTGCGCCAGCCGACGCCGATCGGCGTGCCGGGCGAGCTGTACGTGGGCGGGCCGAGCGTCACGCGCGGGTATGCCGGGCGGCCGGATTTGACGGCCGAGCGCTTTGTCGCGCATCCGTTCGATCCGGCCGGAGGCCGCTTGTACCGCACGGGCGATCTGGTCAAATATCGCCCGGACGGCGTGCTGGAGTTTCTCGGCCGCATCGACCATCAGGTCAAAATCCGCGGCTATCGCGTCGAGCTGGGCGAAATCGAGGCGGTGCTGCAGCAGCATGAAGCGCTGCGCGACGCGGTTGTGGTCGCCTGGAGCGACCCGGCGGGAGACAAGCGCCTGATTGCCTATGTCGTGCCGCAGCCGGGCGGTGAGCCGTCGGCGGCGGCGCTGCGGGCGGCCCTCAAGGAGCAGCTGCCGGATTATATGATTCCGGCGGCATTTGTGGCGCTGGAGGCGATTCCGCTTAACGCCAACGGCAAGGTCGACCGGGCGCTGCTGCCCGAGCCGGACCTGTCCAAGCGGGAGAGCAGCGGCGAATATGCCGCGCCGCGCGACGAGCAGGAGACGGAGCTGGCGCGCATTTGGGCCGAGCTGCTTGGCCGGGCGCAGGAGGAAATCGGCATCCACGACAATTTCTTCGATCTGGGCGGCGATTCGTTCAAGGCGATCAAGGTTATTCGCGCGCTTGGCAACGCCGTCGGCGTGATGGATTTGTTCCAGCATCCGACTATCGGCGAGCTGGCCGCTTTGTTGTCCGGCGGACGCGGCGACAGCGACGATGTGCTGCATCGGTTCACGCTCCCGGCATCGGGGACGGACCCCGTGATTACGTTGGTTTGCGTCCCTTACGGGGGCGGCAGCGCGATCACGTACCAGCCGCTGGCCAGGGCGCTGCCTGCCGGCTACGCCCTGTATGCGCTGGAAATTCCGGGGCACGACATCAGCCGTCCCGAGCTGCCGCTGGAATCCGTGGAGACGGTGGCCCGGCGCTGCGTCGAGGAAATCAAGCGTAAAATCAAGGGGCCGATTGCCGTGTACGGCCAATGTCTCGGCGGCTCGCTGGCGCTGCGCATCGCGTATTTGCTGGAGGAGGAAGGACTGCCGCTCAAGGGCGTGTTCATGGGCGGGATTTTTCCGTCGCCCCGGCTGCCGGGCAAGTTCTTCGAGCTGTGGGCCAAATGGTTCCCCGCCGACCGCTGGGTGTCCGACCGGGCCTACCGCGAAACGCTGCAGGCGTTTGGCGGCGTTGCCGAGGACGTCGATCCGCAGGAGGTCAAATTCATGCTGCGGGCGATGCGGCACGACTCTCGTCAGGCCGAGGACTATTTTACCGAGGTGTGCAACGCCGAGCAGACGCCGAAGCTGAGCGTTCCAATCGCTTGCGTCGTAGGCGAGCGCGACCGGATGACCGAGTTTTATCAGGAGCGGTATCTGGAGTGGGAGCAGTTCAGCGACCGCGTCGAGCTGGCGGCGATTCCAGGCGCGGGTCACTATTTTCAAAAGCATCAGGTTGCGGAGCTGACGGACATTATCCGCCAGCAGGTGGAGAGCTGGCAAGCGGATGAGCAAGCGGAGGCGGCAGCTTTGCAGGCCGTGTATACGGCTCAGGCGGCGCAGCATGCTTATGGCGCGACCGGCGCAGCCATCGCACAAGGCGAGCAGGGCATGCCGGGAACGGCAGCTGCGCAAGTGACGGAAGCCGCGCAGGACGAGCAAGCTGCACAGAGCGCACAAAGCGCACAGAACGGACAGAGCGCACAAAGCGCACAGAACGGACAGAACGGACAGAACGGACAGAACGGACAGAACGGACAGAACGGACAGAACGGACAGAACGGACAGAACGGACAGAACGGACAGAACGGACAGAACGGACAGAACGGACAGCACACACAGAGCGGACAGAGCGCATCTGGCCAGGCTATTCGGCAAGCCGTCAGGGAAACGGCAGTTGGCAAGGTAGCGGCTCCGCAGCGCGAGCAGCGGATGAAGCCGAGCATGCGCACGTTTTTGGCGATTACGGCCGGCCAAATCATTTCGGTTGTCGGTAGCACGCTGTCGGCTTTCGCGCTCGGCGTCTGGGTGTATGAAAATACCGGCTCCGTTTCGGCCTTTGCGCTGATTTCGCTGTTTGCGATGCTGCCGAGCATTGTGCTGCTGCCGCTGGCAGGAGCGCTGGCCGACCGGATCAGCCGCCGGGCAATTATGGCGGTGACCGATATCGTGCCGATTGTCGCTAATCTGATCGTGCTGGCGCTGCTGGCCCGTGGAGATTTGCTGCTCTGGCAAATTTACGCCTTTGTGACGATCGGCTCGGTGTGCAATGCGTTCCGGCGACCGGCCTATATGGCGGCCATTACGCAGATTGCGCCGAAAAAATATTTGATGCAGGCCAATTCGATCTCCCAGCTGTCGAACGGCTTCGGCGGCGTCATCGCTCCGCTGCTCGGCGGCGTGTTCTACGTCGCGCTTGGGCTGACCGGCGTGCTGATTATCGATACGATCACGTTCGCAGCCGCTACGCTGATCTTGCTGACCATTCCGTTCCCGCGGGCGCTGTACCGCAGGCTGGAGGAGCCGATTCTGAAAGAAATCGTCGGCGGCTGGAAATACATCATGAAGCGAAAAAGCCTTGTCGCGATGGTCGTGTTTTTTATCGTTGTCAACTATTTGGAGAGTACGTTCGAGGTGCTGCAAACCCCGCTGCTGTTGGCATTTACGACGCCGGAGGTGCTGGGTGTGGCCACTTCCTTCACCGGCTTCGGCATTCTGGTCGGCTCGCTGATGATGAGCGTGACCGGCGGCTTGCGGCGCAGAACCGACGGCATGGTCGGTCTGGTGTTCCTGTCGGGTCTGGCGATTACGCTGTGCGGCTTGCAGCCGTCGGTGGCGCTGATTGCCGGCTCGCTGTTCTTATTCGGGCTGTCGCTCGCCTTTGTCGATACGCATTGGCAGGCGTTGATCCAGACCAAGGTGGGGCTGGAGCTGCAGGGACGGGTTTTTGCCACGAATCAGATGATGGCCTGGTCGATGCGGCCGCTGAGCTTTTTGCTGGCGGGGCCGCTGGTCGAGCGCGTGTTTGAGCCGATGATGGCTGAAGGTCAAGGTGTGTCGGCGATGCTCGGACGGGCAATCGGCGTCGGGGAAGGCCGGGGCACGGGGCTGCTGATCATGCTGCTTGGTCTGGCGTTGATGCTGGTCACTGTCTGGGGGATGAAGTACAAGCCGCTTCGCGATATGGACGTGCTGCTGCCGGACGCCGTGCCCGATCCGACGCTGCTCAAGGATAAGGACAAGCTGCAGGAGCTGGCGGACCGCAGAATTACCGCGTAAGATGGGCGCGAGAGCATCGCTTTTTGACAGAAAGGGAGGAATCGGAAATGTTGCCTTTTGAGCAGCTGGAATCGAATGTGCGGTCGTATTGCAGAACGTTTCCCCGGGTATTCGAACGGGCGAAGGGAGCGCATCTGTTCAGCGAGGATGGGAGCGCGTATGTGGATTTTTTTGCCGGAGCCGGCGCATTGAATTACGGGCATAATCCTGATTTTATCCAAAGCAGGCTTGTCGATTTCATCCAGTCGGATCGCATCATGCACGGGCTGGATATGTATACGACTGCGAAGCGGGAGTTTTTGCTGGCGTTCACGGAACGGATTTTGCGGCCGCGCGGGCTTGTGTACAAAATGCAGTTTTGCGGGCCGACGGGTACAAATGCGGTGGAAGCGGCGATCAAGCTGGCGCGCAAGGTGAAGGGGCGAACGAATATGTTCAGCTTCATGGGCGGTTATCACGGCATGTCGCTCGGCAGTCTGGCCGCGACCAGCAATCTGGACAGCCGTGCTGGCGCGGGCCGGCCGCTGGACGGAGTGACGTTCATTCCTTACGAATCCGGCGGCTTCGCGATTGATTCGATTGCGTATATGGAGCATTTGCTCAGCGATACGCACGCCGGGGTGGACAAGCCGGCAGCGGTGATCGTTGAAACCGTGCAAGCCGAGGGCGGCGTCAACGTCGCTTCGGCAGATTGGCTGCAAAGCCTCAAGCGGCTGTGCGAGCAGCACGATTTGCTGCTGATCTGCGATGATGTGCAGGTGGGCTGCGGCCGGACTGGCACGTTCTTCTCGTTCGAGCGGGCAGGCATTGAGCCGGACATGGTTGTGCTGTCCAAATCGATTGGCGGCTGCGGCCTGCCGATGTCGCTGCTGCTGCTGCGCCCTGAGCTGGACATCTGGAAGCCGGGCGAGCACAACGGTACGTTCCGCGGGAATCAGCTGGCCTTTGTGGCCGCTACGGCTGCGCTGGAGCTGTGGGAGGGAAGCGATTTTGCCAATGAGATCGTGCGCAAGGGCGCTTGGTTGCAAAGCTTTTTGCAGCATGAACTGAGCTTCCTTGGCGACGGCGCGGACATTCGCGGCATCGGGCTGCTGTGGGGCATCGACGTCGCCCGGGTCGGCGGTCCGGCGTTGGCCAAGATGGTGGTGGAGCTATGCTTTGAGAAGCGGCTGATTCTCGAACGGGCTGGTAGAAACGATACGGTGCTCAAGCTGATGCCACCGCTGACGATAGATATGGAGACGCTGCGGGTCGGCTGTGAAGTAGTCCGCGATGCGCTGCGGGCGTGCTGTGAAGTGAACGGCGTCGGCGGGGCAACGGTGCGGATCGGGTAGGTTTGTTGGGTACACCTTCAGGTGCTCGCGTCATGTCTAAGGAATGCGCGGGGCTTGGGGGTGTTTTTTTATGATATACTGGGACGAAGTGTCAGGGGGGAGAAACCGATGAACAGAATGCTTTATGTCATTCCTTTTGTGCTGATTGCCATCAACGTGATGGCGATTGCTTTGATGTATGACCGGATTCCCGAATCTTTTGCCGTGCATGAATCAGGAGCGAAGGCGGATCGTTTTGCGGAGAAGTCGATTCCGCTAGTGTTTGCGCCCAATGCGATACAGCTTGTTTTTGCAGCGGTAATGGCCGGGGTGACGAGAGCCATCCGGCGCAGTACCAATCCCGTTTATGAACAGGCGAGCGACGAGGCGGTCAAGCCCCGGCTTCGTCAAAGACATATGCTGGTCGTGCAGCTGATTACGCTGATCGGCATTGCGCTTTTTTCTGTCGTGCAGCCGGTTATGCTCGAGTTGGCGTCTTTTCCTGTAGGATGGACGGTTATTGCTGCAGGGGCCTTGATGGTGATTGTGGCGCTGATTTTTGGCAGGGGCGGGACGGCGTAGGGGAGATTACCAAGACAGGCCCCCGTCCTGAATCAAATGGCCTTGACCGGCAGTAATTTCGGCAAAACCGGCCAACTGGCGGGCCTGATAACGCAGCGGCCTGGCGCTGGCGGCAAGCAGGATGTTGCGCACGCGTCCGGCGGAGGCAGGCAAAGCAAAAGCCTGGACGGAGGCGTAGGATTCGCGCAGCGTCGAGGCCACGGCACCGAGCAGCCGGTCGTTCTCGCCGCTGCCGGCCAGATTAAGCAGAATAGCGCCGTCAGGAAGCAGCTTGTTGCGCGTCATGCGGAAAAACGGCTCCGAGAGCAGGTGAAGAGGCGTGCCTTTTGCGGTAAAAGCGTCCAATACGATGTAATCAAAGCTGCGGTCCGGCTCGGCCTCCAGTAGCCGTCGTCCGTCGCCAATCAGGACCTGCTTGCCTGTGTAGCCGAAAAACCGACGGCTCAGCTCATCGACTTCGGCGCTTAGCTCAGCAACCTTGATCCGGCGCTCGGCCCAATAAGCGGGCAGGGTGCCGATCCCGTGACCGATCAGGAAGGCGGAGACAAAGTCCGGCCGATTAAACGCCATCAGATGAATCAGCGCGCGCGGATATTCGAAAACGATTCTCGCGGGATCGCGCAAATCGATGGCTCCCTGCACGGCGCCGTCAGCAAATTGCAGCAGCCGGAAACGGCCGGCTTCCCCGTATAGTTCGGAAGCTTCGCATACGGTGATTTGCGAAGCTTCATTGTAATGCCGAATGTGTTGCTCCATACAGCGCAGCTCCTTATACGCAAGGCGATGAGCCTTGTTGATAGCAAGCGGGCAGAACGGCCAGACGGGTTCGGGCCGGTCAAGGGACGTTGACGACGAACGGTACGGTGAATACGCGGTTATCATATTGGAATTGGCCCCAAATTTTGTACGTGCCGCTTGCCGGGAAGGTTGTCATAAACACAGCGTCCGGTCCGGTCGCGCCTTCGTCCAACGGATGAACGTGCAGGTAATGCTTCGCATCGGCGCTGATGACGACCACATGACCAACTGCCCCCAGATACGGCTGCAAGCCGGTAATCGGTTGTCCGGTCGCTGCATCCTTGATTGTAAACGTCAGCTTCGCTTCCTGACCGGCTGCTGGTGTTGGCAGGTTCAGCGTAACGAGCTTGCCGTCGACGGTTTGCGGTTTGTCGGTGTTCGGCTGCAAAACGATGGGAGGCGGAGCGTCGCCTGCTACCTGCACCGTGGTCGATTGGACGGTTGGTTCAGCTCCGCTTGGGGTAAAATCGGCAAACAGCTTGTATTCACCGGCGGTCTGCCATTCGGTCTGTACCGTGAACAGCCCGTTGTTGAGGTAGGCCGGATGCAGATGGGCAAAATAGGAAAGATCGCGGCTGACGACGATCAAATGCATCTGTTTCTCGTGCATGATGTCAAAATCATTGACCGGCTGTTCCGTATTCGCGTTTTCGATACGGATGGACAGCTCGGCGGGTTGCTTGGGCTTCAGCGGCGTCTGCGTCCAGTTCCAGACGGCACGCACGTCAGCGGCTTCGGGCGAAGCGAGGGCTTCATGCTTATGGCCGGAGGCTTGGTGCGCTGCGCCTGTGCTGGCATGCTGCATGGTACTATGGTCCATGCCCTTGGCGCAGCCGCCGAGCGCAATGATGAATGCGGCTGCAGCCGCTAAGGAAAATATTCGGCGTTTCATGTATCGCAGCTCCTTTCAGTGAGCCAAACCAATCAGGATTCGATCTTGTTTTTCAGCTTCAGCAGCTTGGTTTCCAGCTCTTGCAGCAGCTCGGGCTGGAGCTGCTCGATGGCGTCAAGAAAGTGGGCAATCGCCAGTCCGCCGAACTGCTCGACCAGTCCGTAGGCGGCTTGCTTCGTTTGTTCGGAAACGAACTGATCCTGGGTTAGCGTCGTGCGGAACATCGAGGTGCGTCCGCGGGCGGCTTTTTGCAAATGGCCTTTTTCGACCAAACGATTCATCACGGTCATGACAGCATTAAACGAAATCGGCCCGTCCGCATCCAATTGCTCCTGCACGTCCCGGATGGTTGCTTCGCAGGAAGGCCGGGACCACAGAGCATCCATAATACGCGCTTCCAATGAGCCGAAAAAGCGGTTGGTACCGGCTTCCTGCAAATTGATTTTATCGATTCTCACGGCTGGTTCGCACCTCCACACTACGAATTGTAGTGCAAGTGAGAGCGTCAAGTCAAATGGTGCCAAAAGCCCGTGACTGGGCGGAGTGAACGATCCGTCCCCGAATAACAGCCGTCACCGCAGCGGCAGCAGCCGGAAAGCGTAAAAAAGCCGCCGGATGGCCGGCAGCTTGGTCAAGGAAAGGTTCGCGCAGCATCTGGACGCCGTGTTGCGGCATGTGCCGCATGACAGCCATCGCAGAACAGCAAAGCGGCTTGTGCCTATCGAGCGGATGCGACCTCGGTCGTAATCATCCACAGCACGCCGAATTTGTCCTGCAATTGTCCGTGCAGCGTTCCCCAGAAGGCTGGCTCCAGCGGAAATTGAACCGTACCGCCCTCGGCCAGCCGGTCAAACGCTTCGTGGGCTTCTGCGTCCGTGGAGAATTCGAGGTTTTGCAGCAGCGAGCTGCCGTAATGGACCGGACTAAATACGGAGTCGGACATGTAGAAATTCACTCCTGCGCCGATCATATGCAGATGAATGACCTTGTCCCGCCATTCCTCGGCTGCTTCCGGCATAGCGCCGTGAGTCATCACGGAGACGATTTCGCCCCCTAGCGCCTGTGTGTAAAATTCAGCTTGCGCGCGCGCGTCGTCGGATAAGATATATGCCGTGTGCTTCGCCATAGTTTGCAGCTCCTTTGTCGATGGAAGGGTGTAGATTGATCGGCCTTCAGTATACCATTCCGGGGGGAGAACCGTTTCTTGCGGATTGCTATGTTGGTGATCAAAAAAAATGTGAAATTTTTCTCAAACTTTGAAAGGGTTTTCATAGAGAATGAAGAATACATACGATAGCATTGAAATATCCTGAATTTTCAGAAGATGATTGGGCCAACCAACCTGTCATGGAATGCGGCAAGCAGCATACAATGATGGAAGAACGCTTGTGTTTCCTGAAAGCGGTTTAACGGCGGCAGAGTAAGTGACAAATTTCACAAGTTCAATTTGCGGCGCATCTGGAGCGCGAAGAGCAAGGGGGAGGAGCAAGTTGCTGCATATTGTCGTTTGCATCAAGCAGGTGCCGGACAGCCGGGAGATTCGCATCGATCCCAAGACGAATACGCTGATTCGGCAGGGCGTTCCGAGTATCGTTAATTTTTACGATCTTCACGGACTGGAAGAGGCGCTGCGGATTAAAGATCAGCATGGCGCGCGGGTGACGGTGGTGACGATGGGACCGCCTCCGGCAGAGAAGGGGCTAAAGGAATGTATTTCGCTGGGCGCTGATGAAGCGGTGCTGGTGACGGATCGCGGCTTTGCCGGTGCAGATACATTGGCAACATCCTACGTGGTGGCGCGGACGATTCGCAAAATTGCCGACATCTGGGGGCCAGTCGATATCGTGTTCTGCGGCAAGCAAACGCTGGATGGCGATACCGGACAGGTCGGGCCGGGTGTGGCCTGCCGGCTCGATGTAGAGCAGCTGACCTACGTCAGCAAGGTCGAGCGTGTGGATGCCGAGCGTCGCAGGGTGCGCGTGCAGCGGCTGCTGGAGGACGGCGTCGAAGTCGTGGAGACAAGCATGCCGGTGCTGATCACTGCGCTCAAGGAGCTGAACAAGGTGCGCCGGGCGTCGATGCCGGGCATGCTGCGGGCAGCCCGGTACAAGCCGGTCGTCTGGACAACGGCGGATTTCCCCGATCTCGACCGCGCGCAGATTGGGCTGAAAGGCTCGCCGACGATTGTAGCCAAGACGTGGGTGCCTCAAATCAAGGCGGTCAAGACGCAGATGGTGGCGGGAGACACGCCGGAGGCTGTAGCGGAGCGGCTGGCTGAAGGACTGTGGGCCGACGGCTTGCCGCAGCGTCTCGGCTGGGCGACCTAGCGGGAGTACTGTCGGGTGCCGGGCAGGCAGGGCCACCGGGAATTCGCAAACGCCGGTAAGCGGTGACGCTTGCTGCTGCAAATCTGCCTCCCCGTTGGCTCCGAGCTCAAAACGACGTGGATCTGGCAGGGTGAATAAGGGAGGGACGATACATGGAAAGCGGGCAGCAGGAATTGCAAAAAGATAACTCGATGCCGGACTGGTCGGCATATCGCGGCGTGCTGATCATCGTCGAGCAGCGCGACGGGGCGGCCAAGCCGGTTTCCTGGCAGCTGTTGGGCGAAGGGCGCAAGCTGGCGGCGAAGCTGGACGCGCCGTTGATGGCGTTGGTGATGGGCGAGGATGTAGCCCATCTGGCCGAGGAAGCGGTCCATTATGGAGCGGACCGCGTTTATCTATGCGAAGCGCCGGAGCTTCGCGCGTACCGCACCCGGCCGTACAGCCGGGTATGCCTCAAGCTGATCGCGGAAGCGAAGCCCGAGATCGTGCTGTTCGGCGCGACGGCGACGGGGCGCGATCTCGCGGGAGCAATCGCCACCCATCTGCCGACGGGGCTGACGGCGGATACGACCGAGCTGGACGTCGAGCCGCCGCCGTCGCGGCTGCTGCTGGCCAGCCGCCCGGCGTTCTCGGAAAAGATGATGGCGACCATCTTGTGCAAGCAGTATCGGCCGCAGATGGCGACGGCGCGGGCCGGCGTGTTCCAGGCGTTGCCCAAGGATACGACGCGCCGGGCGGACATCGTGCGGATTGAAAGTACGATGCGCGAGGAGGAGATCGCGGCCGAGGTCGTGGATTTTTTGCGCGACAGCGGGGGCGTGCAATTGGAGGAGGCCGACGTGATTGTGGCTGGTGGGCGCGGGCTGGGCGGCAAAGAAGCGTTCGCACTGCTGCAGGAGCTGGCTGATGCGCTGGGCGGCGTCGTTGGCGCGTCGCGGGCAGCGGTGGACGCCGGATGGATCAAGCATGAGCACCAGATCGGCCAGACGGGCGCAACGGTGCGGCCCAAGCTGTATGTGGCCGTCGGGATTTCCGGGGCGGTCCAGCACACGGTCGGCATGAGCGGCGCCGACACGGTTGTAGCGATCAACAAGGACGAGAAGGCACCGATCTTCCAGTTTGCCCATTACGGGATTGTCGGCGATTTGTTCAAAATCGTACCGGCCATCACGCAAGAGGTGCGGCAGCGCCGCAGCGTGTTCGGCGTGCCGCTGGGGGTGCGGGAAACGGCGGCGGCTCAAGCCCAAGCCGAAGCGGAAGAGGCTGCCGGAGCCGTGACGGAAGCAGAAGCACCAGCGGAGGTCGAGACGGCGGCGAGCGGGCCGGTATCGGCTGCAGAGAGGGGGAGACGCGATGAATGAAAAATTCGATGCCATCGTGGTCGGAGCCGGACCGGCGGGAGCCGCTGCGGCACTGACAATGGCGCGAGCCGGCTTGTCGGTTGTGCTGCTGGAGCGCGGCGAGTTTCCGGGAGCCAAAAATATTTTCGGCGGCGTGCTGTACCGCAAGCAGATCGAGGAGCTTGTGCCGGAATTTTGGAAAGAGCGCAATTTTCCGATGGAGCGTTATATCGTTGAGCAGCGGATCTGGATGATGGGCAAGGAATCGATGGTCACGTTCGGCCACCGCAACGAGGCGTACAAGGAGCCGTACAATTGTTTTACCGGCCTGCGCGTCAAGTTCGATCAATGGTTTGCCGAAAAAGCCGTCGCTGCCGGAGCGCTGCCCGTCTATGAAACCGTGGCGCTGGATGTCATTCGCGAGGGCGACAAGGTCGTCGGTGTGCGTACCGACCGCGAGGACGGCGATTTGTATGCCGATGTGGTCGTGATTGCCGATGGCGTCAATTCGCTGCTGGGCAAGGCGATGGGCATTCACAAGGAGTGGGCGCCGGACGAGGTCAGCCTGGCGGTCAAAGAGGTGATTCAACTGCCGCGCGAAAAAATCGAGGACCGCTTCGGGCTCGAAGGCGATGAAGGTGTGACCATTGAATTTATGGGCGAAACGACCTTGGGTATGGCTGGAATGGGCTTTTTGTACACGAATAAGGAAACGATTTCGCTTGGCGTCGGCGTCATGGTCGATCATTTGCGCGATAAAAAAGTGAAGCCGTATGCCGTGCTTGACGCCGTCAAGCAGCATCCGATGATCCGCAAGCTGATTCAGGGCGGCGAGACCAAGGAATATTCGGGCCATCTGATTCCCGAAGGCGGCTTTCATTCGATCCCGCCGTTGTCTGGGGCCGGCTGGGTCGTCTGCGGCGATGCGGCGCAGCTGGTGAATTTTGTGCATCGGGAAGGGACGAATCTGGCGATGACATCGGGCCGGCTGGCCGGCGAGGCGATAGTCGAAGCCAAAATGCGCGGCGATTATTCTGCGGCTTCGCTGCAGGCGTATAACCGCAAAATCGGCGAATCGTTCATTCACAAGGATTTGAAGAAATACAAGGGAATGCACCAGTTCCTGAAAGAGCAGGATCCGGAGCTGCTGTTCGACAAGCTGCCGCGGGCGCTGAACGAAGCGGCGTACAATATGTTTCTCGTCGACGGCACTTCCAAAGCCGACAAGCAGCGCAAGGCGGTTGGCCTGATCCGCAATGCCGCGGGCGGCACGTTGAATTTGATGAAGCTGGGGTATAAAGGATGGAGGGCGATGAACGGATGAGCAGCAGCGATGTGTCCGACAAGCTGTTTACGATTCGCTACAAATGCGACAGCCAGTCCCACCTGGTCATTAAAGACGGGCAGACGTGCCTGAGCTGCGTGACGAAGGACTGCAACTATTTTTGCCCGTCCGATGTGTATGAATGGGAGAAAAAGCTGAAGATCACGACAGTCGCCTACGAAAACTGCATTGAATGCGGCACCTGCCGGATCGCCTGCCCCTCGCACAATATCGATTGGGTGTACCCGAAGGGTGGTCATGGGATCACGTACAAATTCGGGTAAATGGCGAAGCCGGACAGCAGTAGCGCTGCATAAAGCGCAAGCGGTTAAATAGGCCAAAAGCCTGCCGGCGGCAGGCTTTTTTACGTTGCGACAGGCCGCCGCATGACGGCGCGCTCCAAAACGCGCTAAACCAGCCTGCTGCCAAAATAACGGCAGGTGCAGGTTCACTGGCTTGCGGTTGCGTTCAAGCTGCCCATTCCCGGCGAGCGGGTATTCAGGCGTGATAGCTGCCGAGCGGCGCATTCAGCACCCAGTCGAGCAGCTCGATCATAACGTCGAGCTGTCCGGCTTGCTCCTGCAAGCGGCGGGCGTTCGCTTCGTCGCCGGCTTCCGAGGCCCGGGTGAGCAGCAGCTCGCGCTGGGCGGCAAGCTCGTTGCGCTTGCGTTTGATTTGGCTTTCCGTTCTCATGCGTGATCTCCTTTCAGGGAAGCTGCGAGTCGGCTCCGCTGCGCAGAATGTCGCTGCCGCTAGCCAGATAGCTGCGATAGCGCGCGGCTTTGTCCGGCTCGAAGGCGCTGTCGGCCATCCGGGCAATGCGCTCGAAATTATCGATCAACAGCGCGGTGGTCATGCCGTGCTTGCGCAAAATGCCGTCCGGCCAGACGGCATAGTCGGTGAACACCTTGACGCAGCGCAGCGCGTCGGCGGTTTCCAGATGGCGGAAGGGGTGCATGTTGTCGTCAATGCATTTTTGCCGTCCGCGTTCGCCGTACCGCTCCAGCAGCTCGGGAAAGTCGGCATAGATGTCGGCGGTAACGCGCTCGCTGAGTGCGCTGAACAGCGCTTCGTCCATCATGTTGCCACCACCTTGAACTTGCCGATTTGCGGAATAATGGCAGCGGGCTCCTGATCGGGGTGTTTTTTCTCCAGCTCGTGAATTTGTTTAAATTCTTCGCTTGTAACCCAGCGCAGGTAATGCTCCTTGCTTTCCCGCTCCATATGCACGCTCAGCTCGCCGGGCCTGATCTCGTTTTGCAGCAGCAGGAACCGGCCAAAGCCCTGCGCTTTGTCGACCTTTCGCGAGCGTTGTTCGTAGATGCGGATGACCTCGGCGGTTTTCTCCTCCGGTACGATACAAGACCTCCCGATCCGTAAAGCGTTTTGCCCTGATTGTAATACAGATCGGGTGTTGACTCAAATTGCAGCAGCCAGTAGCGTGAAAAAAATATGCAAATGAGCCTGGCGCCGTCTCTATTTTTTTATGAAAATCAGGTATAATGCTAGTAACGATAACAAGAAGAGAGGCCACCGGATGAAAAAGATTGGCTCGAACCGCTTGCTGCCGGCCAGCAAAACGATTGCGCTTGTAGCGGGCTCCCTGCTGCTATTGTCGTCGCAGTCTGCGGCAATGGTATTTAATTATGACAGAAATCTTGACGGAAGCATACACATTGACGATGCCGTGATGTACATGAATCAGGCAGAGCCTGCGGATCTGACGGGTGACAGCGTATTTAATCAGCAGGATGTGCTGCATTACCTGAACCAGATTCAGCCGTTATATGTCGCTCCCGAAGGCGCCACGGCGCAGGTGTCGAATGAAGCCGAGCTGCGCGCCGCCTTGGCCGACAGCAGCTATACGACGATTCGCTTGCTGAACAACATACAGGTGAGCGGGGATTTGATGATTGGTCGGTCCGTTGATTTGACTGCAATCAATGAAGTTGTTTTGCAGGCCGATACGTTTATGGCGTCCGTTAGTTTTTCTTTGCAACGCGTTACCTTGCAGGTTGACGTCGGCAGCAGCGGTCTGGCGCTGAAAAAGGCAATGATGTCGCCGGCCCAATCGATTCTCGTTAACGGCGTCGACGGGTTTAGCGGACGGCTGCACACCGTATATAACGCCTCGGGCGTTTACTATTCCGATGACAGCGGTATTCATGCTTTTGCGCTTTCCGGGGAGGGGCTGCAGCTCGCACTGGACAATGCTGACATCCAGCACATTCATTTAGTAGACTATGTGTACGCCAGCACCGCGCTTGTGTTCCCGAGCCGGCAGCTGACGGTTTCCAGCCAGACGCCAGTCATCATTTATGCACCAAGCGCCACGGGTATCGGCAACAAGCTTACGCTGACGAATGTCAGCATCAACAATGCGCTGGGCAATGCGACAGTGTATATTAACAACCCGGGTAACGGCGGAGAGACCGGCACGCACCCGCTGATCACCGGCACCGCTGTGGACCCGGATTCCGCATCCGGCGTTCAATCGGTTACGCTGCGGATTCGCGACAGCGCCGGCAACTACGTGAATGCCGAGGGCGAATCGGTAGACGCTACGCCGATTGATCTGACGGCTGTGGGGACGACGAACTGGTCGCTGCAGATCGGTACGCACGGACTAGCCCCTGGCGCTTATACTTTGCAGGCGTTCGCCAACGACGGCTTGCCGGGGACGGCCAGCACCTCCAGCTTTACGGCCGTAGCGCTGAATATGGTGTTTGTAAGCACCAATTCGCTGGATTACGTGATGACTGGCGATACGTTGAAATTTTATGGCGGCTACAGTCCGTACAATGCCAATGCCAACTTCGAGTGGTCGGTGAGCGATGACACGTATGCGCAAATCGATAGCTCGGGTCTTTTGACCGGCTTGCAGGCAGGTTCTGTGATCGTTCGCGCCACCGATACCTATACGGGTATTCAAGGAGCGAAGCTGACCCATGTGTATGATTCCGCGATCTGGTCGCAAATTACGGCAGCGGCGCAAGCGGCGACGGAAGATAATTGGGAGCCGTGGGAAGCGCTTGATCTGGATATGTTTATTCAGGCCGGTTTTGTTGATCTGGACGAAGACATCATGCCGCCGTGGCTGCTGTCCGAGGCCGAGGATACGCTGACGATGCTGTACAGCCGGTTCCAGCCGCTGAACAAATGGACGCCGCGCGTTGTACAGGGGCTGTTCGAATCGTACGCACGCGACCTGTATCTGGATCCGTCTCCGACAGATTCATTTACGCTGCAGTATGATTCTCCGATTTTTAGCGGCAATGCGAGCAAGGAAGCGTTCCATGTGTATAAAATCAGCGATGGCATCCTGAGCGAGGTACCGCTGGCTTCCGTACAATGGATTGAAGAGAACTCCCATTACAAGCTGGAGTTCAGGGTAGAGGACGGCGCGAGCATTTCGGCTTTTGATACCGTCATTGTGCAATACGATGCCGATAGCGCGCAATATCCGCTGTTACAGCAGGGCGATCCGGGGCTGATTCGGATGCCTTCGTTTATTATGACGAGCAGCTTTATGCCGCCGATGTAACGGGGGAAACAGGAAAAAGGCTGGATGGAGGACATGGTGTTCTCCGTTCAGCCTTTTGTGCATTCTGTCGGTCAGGCGATGCCGGTTGAAGGGTTGGTAACGGGATACGCTGACAAAATGTGCTTGGGCTAACGTCGGACCCGTCGGGCGAGTCAGCCAGTCGCACAGGTTAAGACTGACGTTGGCTCCAGCCTGCGAGAAAAGCGCGCAGCGCCTGCTCGGCTGCTTGCTCCAGCAGCAGGGCGGCGTCCCTCATTGCCGCTTCAAGGCTCATAGGCGTCTGGACGATGCTGTGCACGCTGGCGATGCCGGTCTCGTGCAGCCCGGCGATGCCGCTGCCGATCGAGCCGGCGAGTGCGATCACCGGCACGCCGTGGCGCTTGGCGGCTTGGGCCACGCCCAGCGGGGCTTTGCCTGCGGCGGTCTGGGCGTCGATCCGGCCTTCGCCGGTGATCACCAGAGTGGCGTCCGCCAAGCGGCGTTCCAGCCCGGTCAGCTCGATGACCACATCGATGCCGCGCCGCTGCCGGGCCGGGAAAAACGCCTGAAAGGCGCCGCCTAGGCCGCCGGCCGCCCCTGCGCCCGGCCGCTCGTGCAGCCGGACGCCGTTATGGGCGGCGATGCGGTCGGCCCAGTGCCGCAGCGCCGCCTCCAGCGCCTCAACCGCCTGCGGCGAGGCGCCTTTTTGCGGCCCGAAGACGCGGGCCGCGCCTTGATCACCGATGAGCGGATGGCTCACATCGGTGGCAATGAGCCACTCGCATTCGGCGATGCGAGTGTCCCAGCCCGTATCGTCCAGCGTGACGATACGGGCCAGCTCGGCGCCGCCGTAGCCGATAGGCCGGCCGGCGTTGTCGAGCAGGCGCATGCCGAGCGCCTGCAGCATGCCGGCGCCGCCGTCGCATGTGGCGCTGCCCCCCAGCGCCAGGACGAAGCGGCGGCAGCCGCGGTCGAGCGCGGCGCGGATCAGCTGACCCGTACCGAAGGTCGTGGTCAGCAGCGGGTTGCGCCGCGCCAGCGGCACGAGGCCAAGCCCCGAGGCCTCGGCCATCTCGATGACACAGACACTGTCGTCGTCTGTGTCCGGCCGCGCTGCGTCGGCTCCGCCCCGCGCGCCGCTCCCGGCGGCGCGGTCCCCCGCCGCCAGCGATCGCGCCGCAGCGCCGCCGAGCACGGCGTAGGCCGCTTCGACAGGCTCGCCGAGCGGCCCGCTTACAGTGGCGCGCGCGAGCCGCCCGCCGGTGGCTGCGGCGAGGCAAGCCGCTGTGCCTTCGCCGCCGTCGCCAACGGGGACGAGCCAGCATGTTGCGTCCGGCCGCGCGCGACGAACGCCGCGTTCAATCGCCAGCGCCGCTTCGGGAGCGGTCAGGCTGCCTTTAAAGGAATCGGGTGCAATGATAATGTTCATGTGAATTCACCTGCTTTCTTGGGAATAACATCATCTGCTGTGATAGTTACAAGCTGGCAGAAATGCGTTATGATAGACGGGAGATGACTGCATGGAAGGTGAGGAAACCGATGCTGCAACGACCGGAGCAAGACGAATATGTGGATTATTTTGCCCAATATGTAGGGAAGGTGCCGGAGGGAGCACTGACGGACATCATGAATCGCCAGATGGACGAGCTGTCCGCGATGCTGGCCGGACTAAGCGAGGAGCAGGCGAATCAGGGCTATGCGTCCGGCAAATGGACCGTCAAGGAAGTGCTGGGCCATATGAGCGATACTGAGCGGGTTATGGGTTATCGGCTGCTGCGCGCGGCACGAGGCGACCGGACGGCGCTGCCTGGCTTCGACCAGGACGTATTTGTTCAAAACGGCGCGTTCGCTGCACAGACGGCTGCGGAGCTGCTGGCCGATTTTCGCGCGGTACGCCGGGCTACCCTGTCGCTGTTTGCGACGGTGAGCGACGAAGCGTGGCTGCGCAAGGGCGTGGTTAAGGATCACGATATGTCCGCGCGCGCGTTGGCTTATGTCATTGCCGGCCATGCGCTGCATCACCAGCTTGTGCTGCAAACCAAATATTTGTCCGGGGAATAACGCCCCGCGACTGCTCAGCCGTTCATTGGCTGCGGCAGCCGGCCATACCTTTAGGGCATCGGAACAACAGGTTCCGGTGCCTTTTGTATGGAAATTGATCTGCCGCCCGATTGTTTTTGACCGACAGGGTAGAGATCTGCAGGCAAAGCATGTATAATATAACACATTGATTAACGGCCCCGGCTTTTCTGCAAGAGGAAAGCTTTGAAGTAAAATGGCAAGTATGGATGATCGAGCGGACCCGACTTTTCTGAGACTGAAAGTCAACCATGAACCACGAAGGAGTGAAGTTTTTTTGTTGTTTCAACAATTTAAAATGGCGTGGTTGTTCAACGCCCGCCGGGATTTGCTGTCGGGACTGACCGTGGCTTTTGCACTGATTCCCGAAGCGATCGCATTCTCCATTTTGGCCGGTGTCGACCCGATGGTCGGCTTGTACGCCTCCTTTTGCATTGCCGTGACAATTTCCATCGTTGGTGGGCGAATGGGCATGATTTCAGCGGCAACCGGAGCAATGGCTTCGCTCATGGGGCCGTTTGTCGCCAAATACGGCATTGAATATTTGTTCGCGGCGACGATTCTTACCGGCCTTATTCAATATGTGATGGGGATTTTGAAATTCGGCAAATTCATTACGTTTATCCCGCATTCCGTTATTACAGGCTTCGTCAACGCGTTGGCGATCCTTATTTTCATGGCCCAGCTGCCGAACTTTCATGGCGCGAACTGGCAGATGTATGCGATGGTAGCCGGAACGCTGGCGATTATCTATCTGTTTCCGCTGCTGACAAAAGCCGTTCCGTCGGCTCTCGTTGCCATTATTGTCATGACGGTGCTGGCGATGAGCCTGCATCTGGATTTGCGGACCGTAGGAGATATGGGCCGGCTTACGCAAGCTTTGCCGTTCTTCCATCTCCCGCATATCGATCTCACGTGGCAGGCGCTGTGGCGCATGCTGCCGATTTCGCTGGCGCTGGCTGTTGTAGGGCTGACCGAATCGCTGATGACGGCAACGATTGTCGATGAAATGACGGAAAGCAAAAGCGACAAAAACAAAGAGGTGCGTGGGCAGGGCTTGGCCAATATCGTCTCTGGGCTGTTCGGAGGGATGGCCGGCTGCGCGATGATCGGTCAAACGGTCATCAACGTCAAATCCGGCGGCCGGTCGCGACTGTCAACGTTCGTTGCCGGGGTGTTCCTGCTGTTCCTGATTATCGTCATGGGCAATGTCGTCCGGCACATTCCGATGGCGGCTCTCGTGGGCGTGATGTTCATGGTGTCCATCGGCACCTTTGATTGGGGCTCGCTTCGAAAGCTTGGCAAAATCCCGCGCAGCGACGCGCTGGTCATGGTCGTGACGGTAGCCCTTGTCGTGGCCACTTCGGATCTGGCGATTGGCGTTGTATCCGGCGTCATTCTCAGCGCCTTAAACTTCGGCTGGAAATCGGCCAGAATCAAGGCGCAGATGTCGCTGGGAGCGAGTGGCGCCCGCATGTACCGGATATCCGGACAGCTGTTCTTCGGAACAATGGCGCATTTCGTCGAGCTGTTCGACTACCGCAATGATCCGCCAACCGTCGTGATCGATTTTAGCGGCTCTCATGTCTGGGATCACTCGGCCGTTACCGCGATTGCCAAGGTGCTGCTCAAATATGAGCAAATCGGCATCCAGGCAACGCTGGCCGGATTGAATGAGGAAAGCCGCAAACTCGTCGAGCAGGTCGGACTTGCCGTTCCTTCAGGTCATTAAACCAAAAAGCACACCGGCGCGCAAAGCCGATGTGCTTTCTTTGTCTTTCTCCTCCGGCGCATAGCAAAAAAAAGGAATGATCCCCGTGCGGATCACGTTGTTTCATTCCTTCTCCAAGCCGATGGTGTTAATACAACGAAAGCGCCAGCGTATCCCGTTCGTTAAGCGAATGCAAAATCGCTTCGCAGCCGACGATTTCAATGCTGATCAAGGTATCAAGACATTTTTTGATCGCTTTGCGACCTTTGACGACTTTGGATTCCAAAGCGTTTTTTAACAGATTAAATTTCTTTTTATTGGTTTCATCCGAATATACAGGCACTTTTTTGTTATGAATCGTGATGAACATTTTCATATCAATTCACCATCCTAGATTTTGGATATATATAATAGAATAAACGACAATTATTAATTTAACCTTAAAAAATCAAGGCAATCTCGCAAAAAGATCGGTCTATTTCTATTATATACGTTCGAAGATTACCAATTGTTTCAGTCGGCCGCGAAAAAATTTTAGTCCTTTAACGCTTGACCGTCCAGAATCCGCACCCGGGCATCCAGGTCAACCGGCAAATGCCGGAGCTGCTGCGGCCAATCGGATGTATTCCAGCCGCGCTGGAGGAAGGCTTCGCCGATGCCGATGATGTCGATGCCTTCCGCGCTGCATCGCTCCAGCAGCCGGGTAAGCTTCTGTTGGATGAACGCCGCGCCGGACTGCTGCAGCTCGCTGCGCGTGGACATCGGGTGCAGTCCTTGACTGGAAGCAGCACGCCGACGATCAGCGCCATAAGCTCTTTGTGAGTAGAGACGCGATTGATGTTGATTTTGTTCAAATTCGTTTGAATTTCTCCGATCCAATCCGATTACGGCGTCCGACGTAGCTTTCAGAGGCTCGAAGACGCAGGCGGATTGCCCGCTCAGGTCTCCGTCTGGGCCGATTTCAAAAGTTGCTTGAACCAAGCCACACGTATTCCCCCTTGATCCGGCACACTTGTGCCTTCGCAGTATGCGGCGATTGGCTGGAAATTATGTACAAGGGCTGTCCCAAGATGAAAACACAGGCGCACTAATGGTATAATGTGCTGGATTGCCGGGCCATCGACCACAGCCAAACAAGCTGTCATGAGAAAGCAGCCCTTCTCCATATAATGCTAGCAGGCTAGGTAACGCGTCAGGGGGGGCAGCGGGGCCAAAACTGGGCAGGAGGGGATGAAGCTGGCTGAAAAGCTGATTATTGTCTGCTTGTTAACGATGCTGATTCATGCTTCGGAGACATCATCCTACGCGATTCGTTATGCGGGGGTGCGGATGGGGAAGCTGGCGGTTTCGCTATCTTTGGCCGGCATGGTGCTGCTTGTGTCGCGGACATCGAATTTGCTTCAAGCGCCGCTGATGGGCAAGATTATCGATTATGCGCGGCTGCACGAGAGCTACGATCTGGAGCGCGCGCTGCGGTACATTCTGGGCGC
Organism: Paenibacillus athensensis; assembly: GCF_004514475.2. Classification (GTDB taxonomy): domain Bacteria; phylum Bacillota; class Bacilli; order Paenibacillales; family NBRC-103111; genus Paenibacillus_AL; species Paenibacillus_AL athensensis. The sequence goes on from NZ_MYFO02000010.1 coordinate 90,599, forward strand.
TTCTGCGCTGGGCACGTTTGCGGCCATGATCGTATTTCCGTCGATGGTGCTGCTTTGCTCGCGCGTCATTGCCCATCTGGAGACGAGCGGATCGATTGGCGGCATGCTGACAAGCGTGACGCTGGAGCGGCTCCGAAATGCCAAAAATCATTTGCGCAAGCCGAATCTGGCCATGCTCAAGGCGCTGCGCCTGTTCGGGGTGCCTAAACGGCTATTGCTGCTGAACTGCCTTGTCACGGCGGTCTATACGGTTGGCGTGCTCGGCTCGCTTTATGCTGCCTATCTCCAGCCGGAGCTGAGCACGACCGCCTCGCAGTCGTCGGGGCTGATCAACGGGATTGCTACGATCATCCTGACGTTATTCATCGACCCGCAGCTTGCGATGCTGACGGACCAGGCGATGGCCAGCAAATCGAAGGGCGCGCGGCTGGGCAAAGTTTTCGCGCTGCTGATGGTGTCGCGCTTTATCGGCACCTTGCTGGCTCAGCTGCTGCTGATTCCGGCGGCGCATTGGATTATTTTCATCATCCGGCTGCTCTAGTGATCCGTTAGGCAGCCGGAGGCTTGACCCTGCTAGGCAGACAACAAGAGTGAAGGTGAGAAGGAATGATGTCGCAAGGACATTTGCGCAAGGCGATCACTCCGGGAGCGGAGGTCGCGATTGTGCTCAAGCAGGACCAGCGCACGGGCAAGCTGACCCGTGGCATTGTCAAGGATATTCTGACCAAATCGCCGCAGCATCCGCACGGGATCAAGGTCAGATTGCAGGACGGACAGGTGGGCCGCGTCAAGTCGATCCTTGCATCGCCTGCGACAGTGCCGGCGCCGGCACGTCCGGCAAGCAGCCCGGTAGCGACGCCGGCGTCGCAGGAACCTGCGAATCCGGGGCAGGCCGAATAAGGGGCGCGTCTGCGCCGGCCGCCTCGTTCAGAGCGGCCCCTGCTGTCTGTAAATTTTGGGCGTTACGCCGTATTTTTCTTTGAATACCCGGTGAAAATACGGATAGCTGCCGAAGCCGCAGCTTTCGGCAATGTGCTCCAGCGACATGGAGCTGTAGTGCATGCGCTCGATGGCGCTGGACAAGCGTACTTCCAGTGCGTATTGCACCATCGTTTTGCCGAAAATCTCTTTGAACAGATGAACGGCGCGCGAGACGCTGAGGCCGACATGGCGGGCAACGTCTTCGACTTTGAAGGTAACGGTGGCGTGGGCTTCTATGAAGCGCTTCATCCGTGTTCCGGTGAAGGGGCGTCCCTGGGCCGCAAACGTTTCGGTTGCCGCTCGCTCCAGATACAGGCACAAGGAGCGAAGCAAATAGCCGCTCAGCTCGGGATTTTCGTCCTCCATGCGCCGTTTCTCCAGGATCAGCTGCCGCCATAAGGAAATCAGCCGCGGATCGAGGTCGATCCGGCAGCAGTTCGGTTTGACCGAACGGGCCCACCACGTCTGGACCCAGGTGCCGCGGCAAAACAAATAATAGTCGCCGCTGGCGATTTTGCCGTCGGGCTGGCTTTCGCGATGATTCTCGATATTCAATTCGTACGGGCTTCCGGGAGGAAACATCAACAGGTCGCCGGGAGCGACGGGGCGCATGCGCCCTTCGATGAGCGCTTCGGCTTCGCCTTCGGTTTGCAAGCGGAACAGGAAGAAATTCAACCCGCCCTTGCTGCTGACATGAAATTGCTCCATATGGTAGGAGTACCCGCAGGCAAGCAGTTCCGTCTCCATGTTCAAGCTCCTTTTGTAGCAAAATAAGAGATGTTTTGATTATATCGTGAATGGTCTATGAAGCCAATAGCCGTTACAATGTAATCAAATAAGGTAATGTGTTTCATCACACAACAGACCCCAAGAAAAGAGGAACTTCCATGAAGCGTTTGGGAATTGGATTGCAGATGTACACGCTGCGCGAGGAATTGGAGAAGGACTTTAAAGGCGTGCTGCGGGAAGTGGCGGCTTTGGGATATGAAGGCGTTGAATTCGCCGGGTACTATGATACACCTGCGACGGAATTGAAGCAGCTGCTCGATGAGCTGGGCTTGAAAGCGATCGGCAGCCACGTTAGCGTGGAGAAGCTGAGAGACCATCTTCAAGGCGAAATCGATTATCTGAAAACGATCGGCGGCAAATACCTGATCTGTCCATATGTAGCGCCGGAAGACCGTCAGACGCCGGATGACTGGAAAACGAAGTTTGCCTTTTTTGCTCAAGTAGCGGCTGAGGCGAAGAAGCAAGGTCTGCAATTTTTGTATCATAACCATGAATTCGAGTTTGAGATGGATGTGGACGGCCGCACGGCGTTTGACGCGCTGTACGCTTCGACCAATCCCGATGAAGTTCAGGTAGAGCTGGACGTATGCTGGGTGCAGTTCTCCGGCAACGATCCGATCGCTTACATCGGCAAATATGCCGGCCGTTTGCCTCTCATTCACTTCAAGGATTTCACGAAGGATGAAGCAGGCAAAATCGTCACGCTGGAGCTGGGCCTTGGCGACGTAAATCTGGATCAAGTGATTCAGGCTGCCGAGCGCGCGGGCGCCGAGTGGCTGATTGTCGAGCAGGACCGCTGCCAGAAAGCTCCGCTGACGAGCATTGCGAACAGCATGAACTGGGTCAAAGAACACTACACGCAAGTGCATCAATAATCAAAGGAGCTTACGACAAATGAGTAAAATTAAAGTAGCCGTGATTGGTTGCGGCGCGATTTCCAAACACAGACATATTCCTGAATACGCGACGAATCCGAATGTGGAGCTGGTCGCCTTCGTTGACCCGAACCTTGAAAGAGCGCAAGAGTATGCCAACACCCACGGCGGCAAAGCATATAGCAGCTATCAAGAGCTGTTCAACAACGAAAAAGTGGACGCAGTCAGCGTATGTACGCCGAACTTCCTCCATGCCGAAGTTTCGATTGCCGCGGCCAATGCCGGCGCGCATGTGCTCGTGGAAAAGCCGATGGCAACCACTACTGAAGAAGGCGAAGCGATGATCGAAGCGGCCCGCAAGAACAACGTGTTCCTGATGGTCGGTCACAATCAACGCCTGATGCCGCCACACGTAAAAGCCAAGGAATTGCTTGAAACCGGCCGCATGGGCAAGGTTCTTACGTTCCGCACGGCTTTTGGCCACGGCGGTCCGGAGAATTGGTCCGTTGACGGTCAAGGCAGCTGGTTTTTCCGCAAGGAAGAAGCAATTATGGGCGCAATGGGCGATCTGGGTGTTCACAAATCCGACCTGATCCGTTATTTGCTCGACGATGAAGTCTCCGAGGTGGCTTCGTTTATCAGCACGCTGCACAAGCAAGGCGACGTTGACGACAACGCCACTTGCATTCTGCGGATGAAATCCGGCACAATCGGCACGCTGGTTGCCAGCTGGACGTCCTACAAGGGCGAAGACAACAGCACCGTGCTCTGGTGCGAGAACGGCGTGATGAAAATCAACAGCGATCCGGACGATCAAGTCATCCTGGATTTCAAGGACGGCTCCACGGAGCGATACAAAGTTGGTGAAATTGCTACGAATACGAAGCAAACGAAAAGCGGCGTCATCGACGAATTCGTCGATTGCATCGTGAACCATCGCGCGCCAAGCATTTCCGGCGAAGAAGGCTTGCGTTCCCTGCAAGTCATCCTGGGCGCTTTTGAGTCCCAGCAAACCGGCCGAATCGTTCAGCTGTAATCCTTTAACGGCCCAAGGCTATTTCTTTTAAGTATTTCGTCCCCCCACATATATAGTTGGACCGCACTTTGCGCATAAGCGTGGAGCTGCGGTCTCTTTTTTTGTCATGCGATCCACAAACAAACAGCCCCGCGCTGATCTTTGCAGACAGCTGCGGGGCTGTAGGGCCGTGACGATTAACGGCCGCCAATATCGATCGGCCAACTGTTCGATTTGCCGATAATCGTTTCTTTGGAATCCTTGACGTTGAGCTGAATATCCCACGTTCCGGGCTTGAGCAGGTCGCCTTCGACCTTGGCCGTCACGCGTTTGTCCGATTCCCACGTAGTCGGCAGCGCTTTACCGTTCAGGGACACGTAGCCGAGCGGCGGGATGTTCTGGCCGGAAACGGTCAGCGTAATGCTGTCGCGGCCGGATAAGTCCTGCGTATCGGCTTTGACTGCGTCAATCGTAATGGGGCCGAAGCCAAGCATATAAGACGGGTTGATAATCGGTGTCGTATAGCTTTTGTAAGCGTGCCGATCACCAAACAAAATATCGTATTGCAGCGTTTCGTAGTCCTTCAGATCGTCCGGATTGATATTCATGGCCGCGTAATGGTCCTGCGGCGGAATGACCGGAATTTTTTGCGACAGTCGGGATAAGAAATCGGTATAATAGCTGCCTTGCTGTCCTGACAATTGAATCAGATACGGTCCGAGGAACGAAGGGCTGATATTCAGTTTGTCCTTCGATTTCTCCGGTGGAAGGTAGTTGTTCCAGACGACGAGCGGAACGTGGTGAATTTTGCTCAGGAAATCCGGGTCGTCTTTGCCGCTGATATATTTGGTATCGATGTACGTGGCGTAATCGTCGCCGAGATAGGGCAGATGATCGCCCCAGAAGGCAATAATCGTCGGCTCCTTGATGGCCGTGTAATAGTCGACAAGATCCTTCAGCATGTTGTCAGCGTCGCTGATGCCTTGCGAGAGCGTCTCCAGCATCCCCTTGGAGGTCGGCGACATGTCGCCTTCGACGTCGATTGTGTTCTGGCTGAACTTGCCAGGCATGAAGTGGAAATGGTTTTCCATTGTGTTGGCGAAAATAAAATCCGGTCCCGGGCTAAGCGAAGTCGCTTTGATGATATTCGACGTGACCTCGCTGTCGGCAATGTATGGACCGACGTAATGCGGTTTGAAATATTCAATCGGAACGTAACGCGAGAAGCCGAAGTCCTGATATACCTTGTTGCTGTTGAAATACCAGTTGTAGAACGGACTGATCGCTGTTGACGTATAGCCTTGGCGGGCATAAATGCTGGCCAGCGAATCGACCTCGTGGTCGATAAATTGATTGTAAGGGATCGAGCCTTCCGGTAAAAAGCGCATCGAGTTGCCCGTCAGCACCTCGAACTCGACGTTGGCGGTGCCGCCGCCATATTGCGGAGAAAGCATCCAGCCGCCCGAGCCGGTCTGCTGCAGCTTGTGGAACGTCGGGATCGGGTCGCGGCTGAACTTGAGGCCCGGAATCACCGTTGGATCCCAGAAAGCTTCACTGAGCACGACAATGACGTTGGGCTTGACGTCTCCGGTGGCGAGTCCGCCCGCTTTGGCCGGATCGTTCGTTTGATTGACGATAGCGGCAACCGCCGCGTCGTCGTAGCCCTCTTGCGTTTCATCCAGCATGATGCGCGTATTCAGCACCGTAGCCAACGCGAAGCCGTTGTCGGAGACGTTGCCGGCCTGGTTCCATTTCTGCGCTTCAATGCCTGACAGCTTTTCAACGGGCACCGGCTTGTCTGTATAGACAAACGCCAGCATCAGCACAGCCACCACGGCGATGACACCGCGTTCGGTCCAGGAAATTTTTTTGACGAACAGCGGCGTGCGATACAGCAGCAAATAGCTGAGTCCGACGAAAAGCAGGATGCCGATCAGTGTGCGCACGGTGAAAATATTGTTAATATACTGCACCATGTCCTTCGTTTCTCCACTGAGCACGAAATCCCACGGCAGCAGTGGCACGCCCAGCATCTTCAGCTTGATGCCGCTGATCAGTGCGAGAATCAGCAGAATCGTCGACAGCGCCCAATAGGCGATTCGGGTGCGTCCGATCAGGGCCATAAACAATAGCATCAGTCCAGCTACCACCCAGACGTTAAAAAGCAGCGCAATCGCGTGGTGAAAGCTCCACGACACGAGCTGGCTGTAATGTCCGCGGCTGAGCACTTCCATCAGCAGTACGGGAAGCAGAGCCGCCAGCAAGAGGGGTAAACGTTTGCCGATCAGCAGCCCAGTCCATTTTAATTTTGCATTCATTCCGGTCAGATCTCCCATGTTCAGATAATGGTCAACAACCTTTTTATTATAACATGGGATTCGCAATTATTCGACATTGCCGCGTCTAACAATTTTTGCGTCGATTTCCGTTTTGACCGACATTTCCGGGAAAATCACATCGGTCCATTCGTCCATATCCAGCTGTTTGTCGGCTGCTTGCTGACGGTACATGCCGCCAAAGCCAACCGGGTCACTGTGCAGCTTCTGCAGCTTGGCGATCAGCGCCGATATATCGGTCGCCAGCTTTGCATTCAGCTCATCCTGGAGCTTGTATACATCTTCGGGATTGTGCAGCAGGCTGCCGTCGTTCTCATCGACGCTGGCGTCAAGCTTCAGACGGATCGTGATTTGCTGTTTGCTGACGTCGATATGGGTTTTGAAACGATCGACAGCCAGCGCCGCGTTACGGGTCGTTAGCAGCGTGGGCTGCAATTTGTTATTTTGCAGCAACTGCAAATACATCGTCTCCAGCGGCTTCAGGCTGCCGACGAGCTTATCGCCGCGGAAGACGCCGAGATCGGCAAGGTCGATGCGATTGCCGCCCTTAATGTTCTCCACAAACATGGCGTAGGGGCTTTTATCCGGCTCTTGCGATAACGAGTAGAACTGATAAAGCAGCATCGGCAGCACCTCCATCGTATCGGACCCGGCTTGCGAGAAGACATCGACGAACAGGTCCGAGGGCGATTCCGGGATTTGCGGGCTCGTTTCAAGCACATTGCGGGTACTGCCGCGGGTGAGCGCCAGCCAGGCAATCGATTGGAATTCGCTGCGCCGCAGGAATAAATCCAGGTACTCGTTCAAGCCGGAGCGAGCCAACTCGTCGGAAAACAAGATGATTTTCATATGTCCGAATTGAATGTCGCGCGAGTTGCGGCGCTTCATCTTGAACAGCGCTTCGGATATATCATGGGCTTCTTCGGTCAAAATGTAATTGGGCGAACGGCTGCCGGTAGGCGCCCCCCCGGAGGAAAGCGCAGCGAACCGTCCGGCGACGGCAATGACGGCGTGAACCTTGACGCCGACCTCGCTTTTATCGATTCCGAGCGCTGTCACAAAGGTGATGCGGTTGATTTGCTTGACGTCCGAGCAGCCGCACAGGACGAGTCCGAGCAGCAGCAGCGGAAGCGCAAGGCGGACGCGTAGGCTCACAGCGGCTTCCTCCTTAGCTTGACGCCTGCGTACAGCAGCAGTGGCGTCAGCAGCGTGATGGCGCATGTGGCCAGGCCAAGCGGCAGGGCAAGCGCGCGAGCTAGAAAAGGCGAGGTGCCGAACCATTCGGCAGCAGCGATCATCACTGTCACCGCTGCAAGGACGTAGGCGTTGACTCTCAGGCCGAGAACGCCGGCGAACGAGCGTGCGGCGCAGCGCAGCAGGAAGGCTGTGCCGACGAATTGCAGAAATTTCCAGTATAGAACCCATAAAAATACGATTCGCTCCAGGACGAAATTTTCAATACGCACCGTATTCAGCAGGCTGTACGTCAAGTAAACGATTTGCTTGGCCCGGATAATGCCGAAGGTGGCAATGCCCGCAGCCATGAAATAAGTGGTGATCAGGGCTACCAGGCTGCAGCCGAGCGCAAGGGACAATCTGCTGAGATTCACTTTCTGTTTGTCTTGAATCAGCCCGAGCGCAGCCAGCGGCAGAAAGACAAGCATGGCACTGGAGAAGGAATGCAGCGGATCGCTCATTTCCGATGGCGCGATAAGCGGCATCATCCAGCCCCAATTCAGATTCATCAGCGGAAACAGTGAGATGATGAAAAAAAACGGAAACACGAAAATTATCATGATATGCGCATAACGAGCCATCGTTCGCAACGGAAAGCTGCCGACAATCGCCGCCATCGCGGTTTCAATCAGCACGAAATAACGCAAGCTGCCGTTCAACAACGTTTTGGAGATAAAATCACCGGATAAATAGATGTAGTAAACCGCGCCGCCGAGAAAGAGCAGGGCGTAAAGCAGATAAAAGGCTTTTTCAGTGAATACGCCGCCGATCCGCCGCGCCGTCAGCATAAAGGAGGTTCCCTCTGTTATCACTACCCGATGGTACAGCCAGACGCTGAGCAGGATCAGCGGCAGGCAAGGTGCAAAAATCCAGATGCTGTTGCGCCCGATGCCAAGCAGCACCATGGCCGGAGCCCGGGTGACGGAGAGGCCGATCATGACGATAAATAACAAAATAGGGTAGTGAATGCTTTCCTCTTTGGGCAAACGCACTACCACTCATCTCCTTCCGGCAGCGATTTGCGCTTCGTTCCTCCTGCCGCGAAGCTGTAGGTGGAGGGCCGCCGTCGCGTCCATAAGGACGGAGCGCGAATGATGGAATCACGAATCACATCTTTATAGTGAAAGGTATCGAACGGGGCGGCATAAGGAACGCCAAAGGAATCCAGATGGCAAATATACAGCCCGATCAGCGCGCTGCCGGCGACAACACCGTACAAGCCCCAGGGAATGGACAGGATCACGAGAAAAAAACTGCAAAGCCGCCACGCCAGCCCGACCATGTAATTCGGCGCCGTATAACTGCCAATGGCCGTCGTTGCCGTAATCACGATCATGATGTAGCTGATCAGGTGGGATTGCGCGGCTGCGGTGCCGATAATCAAGCCGCCGACGATCGTGGCGGTTCCGCCGATGGTTTTGGGCAGCCGCACCGTCGCTTCGTTAATCAATTCAATCAGCAGCAGCATGATCACCACTTCAATATAGGCCGGATAGGGAACGCCTTCGCGGCTGGACGCGACCGCCAGCATGAACTGAATGCGAAAAACGTCTTGGTTCACTGCGGTAATGGCGATGTACAGCGCGGGCAAAAATAACGTAATCGCCAGCCCGAGCATGCGGATCAGACGCAAAAATGTCCCGGACAAGCTCGGAAAGTAATAATCGTCGGAGGTTTCATACAAGCAGGTCATTGTAACCGGCAAAATCAGGCAGGTGGGCGTCGTATCGCAAAATACGAGAAAACGGCCCTCCATCAGCGCCGAGACGGCTTTGTCAGGCCGCTCCGTCGATTGGAACATCGGAAACGGCGAAAGACGCTGCCGCGTCACCAAATAGCCGATTTGCGTCGTGTCCAGTAGCAGATCGAGCTGGATGTCCTGCAGACGCTTACGGAATTCTCCTATAGCCGACCGATTGACGAGCTCGTCCATAAAGACCAGCTCGATTCTTGTTTGCGAGTCGGTGCCGATGGTGTATTCCTCGATGCGCAGTGTCTCACTGCGAACGCGGCGGCGGATCATCGAGAGATTGACCTCCAGATCCTCAATAAAGGAATCCTTGGGGCCGATCAGCGTGCTTTCCCGCTCGGGTTGCGTGACGGAGCGATTGTTCCAGTTGGCGCTTGGCACGGCGAGAGCCGCACGGTGCGCGCTGAACAAGACGAGGCAGCAGCCCGCCATAAGCTTGTGCGCCATTTCCTTGGCTTCGGCGATGACCACCGTGCCCAGCGAGCCCAAGGTCCGGTGCACGGGATGCTCCCAGAAGGAGCCGGGCTGCCCGTCGCAGGCCTTGACCGCATCCAGCAACGGATTGAGCAACTGGGCGTGAAAGAAGTTGCGATCCGAGGTCGATTGCAAATAAACGAGCAGCGCAAGCGGCTCCATTGAATCCGGCTGTACGATCGATTGCATGCATAAATCGGCTGGCCGACCCATAAATTGGGCAAGCTCTTCATATACTTCAAATAGTGACTTCATGCTGCAGGCTCACCCTCCTTTGGATCAAAGCTTATTTTTCCGCAAAATCAGGAGTTTATACCGCTTTTTCTCGGTTTTTCACCGTTTAAGAAGGATTGAGCGCGTGCGGTAGAGAAATAAATAAAAAGACAAATAAAAGGAGGGGTTTACTGTGAATTCTCAGGCAAACGGACAAATGAAGCCCGGTTCGCCGCTTCGTCACAAAAAACTTACGAAAATCGCCCTTTTGCGCAGAGCGGTGTTCCTGCTTCTCGGTTCTGCATTGGTATCGGTCGGTCTGGAAATTTTCCTTGTGCCAAATCACATTATTGACGGCGGTATAGTCGGCATTTCGATTATGTTATCGTATCTGGGCGATGTGCCCGTCGGTATTTTCCTGACGCTGTTGAATCTGCCATTTCTTTACTTGGGCTATAAGCTGATCGGGAAAACGTTCGCGTTATCGACGCTGTTTGCGATTCTGCTCATGTCGGTCGGTACGACGCTGCTTCATCCTGTGGAGCCGTTTACGATCGAACCCCTGCTGGCCGCTGTATTTGGAGGCATTATTCTTGGTATCGGCGTCGGGATGGTTATCCGCTTCGGCGGGTCGCTGGACGGCACGGAAATTATTGCGATTCTCGTCAGCAAGCGCCTGCCGTTTTCTGTCGGTGAAGTCGTGATGTTTTTCAACTTCTTTATTCTCGGCAGCGCAGGCTTCGTCTTCGGCTGGGACAACGCGATGTACTCGCTGATTGCCTATTACATTGCTTTTAAAATGATCGATATTACGATTGAAGGCTTCGATGAGTCGAAATCGGTGTGGATTATCAGCGACCGCTTCCGCGACATCGGCGATGCGCTGCTTGACCGGCTGGGCCGCGGCGTGACGTATCTGGAGGGAGAAGGCGGATTTAGCGGAGACAATAAAAAAGTGATTTTTTGCGTCATTACGCGTCTGGAGGAAGCGAAGCTCAAATCGATCGTGGATGAGCTCGACCCGAATGCCTTCTTGGCCGTAGGCAACATCCACGATGTCAAGGGCGGGCGCTTCAAGAAAAAAGACATTCACTAGCGCTCCGTATCGTTGTTCCTGCGTTCGAATAATCCCAGCTCGCGCAGCTTTTGCGCCGCTTCCTTGCTGCTGGCTGTGCCGAGCTTTTTGAGAATGTGACCGACGTGAATTTTGACCGTCCGTAAGGAAATAAAAAATTTGCCGGCGATTTCCGTTTGCGTATGTCCCTGATCAATCAGCTCCAGCACTTGCAGCTCGGTCGGCGTAATCAGCGCCTGCACCTCTTTGACCTTGAATTCGTGCTCCAGCCGCTTCAAGCGGCGGAATTCCTCACGCATTTGCTCGGCGACGGCGGCGTTGATCGCCGCTTTGCGGGCATATGCCGCGCGGATCACGTCGGGTAGCTCCTCGAAGCTTGATTTGATCTGATAGTCGATGGCCCCTGCCTGAAACGACCGGAAGATCAGCTCCTTCTCCTCCATCGAGGTCAGCATCACGACCTTGACGCCCCAAGCGGCGACGGCTTCTTCGGCTAGCCGAATGCCCGCAGGCTCCTCTCCAAGCATAATGTCCATCAGCGTAACATCAGCCAGCGGCTCCGATTCCCGAAACAGCCTTTGTGCCTCAACCGGGCTGGAAGCCGTAGCTACTACCTGAATATCGTCCTGCCGGTTCAAATACGCGGTCAAGCCGCGCTGCCAATCGGGATCGTCTTCGACGATCAGCAATCTAATCGGATCCATTCCTTATTCCTCCGCTGTCGGTAAACTGGTGAACGCTAACGTTCCCGGAAAAATCAAAAACACGGTCGTGCCTTGGCCCGGTTCGCTTTTCAGCTCCAGCGAGCCGCCGTGGCTTTTCATCACATTGTAGCAATAGGCTAGTCCCAGCCCGAAATTGTGGCGGCTGCCGCTTTTGGTGGTGTAAAAAGGCTCCAGCACGCGAGCCAGCACGGCTTTGTCCATGCCGATTCCGCTGTCCTTGACTTCCAGAACAATGCTGCGCTTCGCAGTAAAAGCCCGAACGGTAATGTCGCCGCCCGCAGGCATCGCTTCAGCAGCGTTGATCAGCACATTGCTCAGCGTCTCGGAAATTTGCGCCCGATCCAGCCGCAGCACCAGCTCCTGAGGGATGCCGAGCCGCAGCGTGATGCCGGCCAGGCCCGGCTTCAGCGAAGCCACGACACTTTGCACAAGCTCGCGCAAATCGGCCGGGGTCTGGCGCATCGGCACGTCTTGCGTCTGTTCATGGACGCGGGTGATCATATCGCGGATGTGCTCCGAGGCGTCGATCAGCACCTGCAGATCCTCGAGCAGCTCGGGCTGCGCGGTTTCTTCGGCGTACAGCTTCATTTTTTCGGAAAAAAGCCGAATTTTGCCGACATCGTTTTTGATCGCATGGTTGAGAATCGCCGTTCCCGACGTAATCGCGCGCAGCGTGGAATCGAGCTTGCGCCGTTCGATCAGCAGGCGAATGTCGAGAAAGCCGTATTTGAAAAAGATGAAGACGAAAAACGGCACGATGACCGCCAGCACCCACGTATTGTACACCCACATGCGATAGAAGCCGAACAACGGCATCATATAATTGAGAATGGAGAAGCCGACCACGGGCGGCAGCAGCGCCAGACAGGTGTACAGATGCGTGCGCTGCATAGAGCGCAGCCGTTCGCGGCGAGCGGCGATCAGTACGGCGCCGCCGAGAATGTAAGGGACGGCCCACGGAGCGACGGCAGCGAACGTAATCGGCATGTCGGCGGTGTACCAGGGCGTGAACGCCAGACAGGCGACCGGCGGCAGCAGCAGCACGTAGGGCAGCAGCTTGCGCGCCCGCGCGCCCGGCCAAGCGGGGTTATAGTGCAGCGCCAGACGCGCGAACGAATAGGGCAGTCCGTAATAGGAGCAAACCGACGAGACGGATTGTACATGGTAAAGCAGCTGCTCCAGCCGGGGATTCGAAGCTTGCCTATGCACATAAGGGATGATGCTGGCGTCAAGCAATGCGGCCAGCGCGCCGATTCCGCCGCAGAAGGCGACAGCGCTCATCCAGCGCATCGTGGCGGCGCGCGGATCGACCAGCAGCAGCAGGAGGGCGATCAACCACAAGGCGAACAAGACAAAGAGCATGAATGTTGCCCTCCTTTCATGGATAACGTTTCCTCTATTGTGGCATGAGGGCTAGTTTTGCACAAGAGTGAACGTGCGCTTGGGAGGCAGGAAATGGGAAGAAGGCAGCGAATAGATTGACGGGGAAGATGCGATTCAAGGAGGAGATGAACATTACCGTTATACCAAAAGGACAAAGCGGATGGGGCGTCGTCGGCAAGCTGGTGCTGCTGATCGTGGCGGCGGCGCTGCTCACCTTGTTGTTTTCGTTGGTTCCGTTTGTATGGGGCCTGGCGCGCCATCCCGAACTGCCGCTGATGAATCTCGCTCAGGTGGCGCAAGCGATAGAAGTCATTTCTAAAGATCCTTGGGTCGAAAAAGGGCTGATGTGGGCGCAAATGGTTGGCTTCGTGGCAGCGGTTGCGCTGCTGTTTGCTGTATTTGAGCGTCGCCGCGGCTGGAAGCTGGGCTTTCGGCTGGAGGGGTGTCTGCTGCGCTTGGCCGAGGGCCTGGGGCTTGGCTTCGCGCTGATCACGGTCAGCTTCCTGCTGATCTGGCTGTTCGGGGGCATCGGCGTTGCCGGTTACGGCTGGAAGCCCGGCCTGCTTGGCGAGCTGCTGGGCGGCTTGCTGCTGTTCACGGCTGTGGCTTTTAATGAAGAGCTGTTTTCCCGCGGCTATGTGCAAGGTTTGCTGTCGCATCGCTGGGGTCCGCTTTGGGGCATCGGCTTGTCGACCCTGCTGTTTGCGCTGCTCCATGCCTCTAATCCGGGCATTTGGGCTTCGCCGCTGCCGTTTATCAATTTATGTCTGGCCGGTTTGCTGCTGGCGCTCGCCCGCGAGGTATCGGGCAGTCTGTGGATGCCGATTGGCCTGCATCTGTTCTGGAATTATTTTCAAGGGTATGTGTACGGCTTCAAGGTATCGGGGCTGGAAATCAACACCTGGCTGCAGCTTGACATCAAGGGGCCGGCATTTCTGTCGGGCGGTACCTTCGGCGCCGAAGGCAGCTTGGTGACAGCGGTTGTGCTGCTGGCCGGAATTGCGCTGCTTGCAGCGCGCTACCCGTACCGCAGGGTTCGTGCGGGCGCCCGATGAACATGTGAGGTTAAGGAGATGATTGAATGAGTCGCTATGCGTGGAAAGAACGGACGTGGGACGGAGCGCCGACGCTGGTGTTGATCGACCGCGACGCGGAGATCGAGGTGGAGATTGTACCGTCGGTTGGATTTAACCTGTTTCGTTATGAGGTACAGGGCGAGCCCTATATTGCTGCTCCGTCGACGCTTGCCGAGCTGCGCGCGGCTACGTCGCGCTACGGTGTGCCGATCTTGTGCCCGCCGGGTCGGGTCCGAAACGGCAGCTATACCTTCGAGGGCCGCGAGTATCGGCTGCCGATCAACCGCGAGCCCGACCACGCGCACGGCCAGCTGCGCGATCAGGCCTGGCACCTGGTGGAGCGCGGTGCCAACGAGACGGACGGCGCATATGCGATGGCCGTCCTCAAGCCGGCGCAGGTGCCGGACGTGCGGCCGTATTGGCCGCACCACACCGAGCTGCGCCTGATTTACCGCGTGCGCAACGGGGAGCTGCTGCTGGAAGGCAGCATCCACAACCGCAGCGCGGAGACGATGCCGCTTGCGCTCGGCTTTCATCCCTACTTTGCCGTAGGGAAGGAGGAGGCCGCCCGCACGCGGGTGGTGTTGCCGGCGGCCCGGGAGTGGCCGCTCGGCCCGGACGGCTTCGCGGCGGGACCGCCGCAGCCGTCGGCGCTGAGCGACGCCCTGCGCAGCGGCGTCGCCGTGACCGAGCTGCCGGCGTATCCGGGCGGCTCGCAGATGTTCAGCCTCGCGCCGGAAGGCGGCGTGGGCGAAGTCCGCTATGGCGCGCGCGGGACGAGGCTGGTGTTTGCTTTCGGGGATCGATTCCCGATCCACGTGCTGTTTACGGCGCCGTGGACGGGCGCGGTGTCGCTGGAGCCGTACACGGCGATCATGAACGCGTTCAATGAGCCGTGGCCGGCCGAGATGACCGGCGCGCAAGGGCTGAAGGCGGGCGAGACGTTCCGCTTCGGCTGGTCGCTGCGCGTCGAGCCGTGGAGCGAATAGGTCGCATACGCCTTGAGGCCTGAGGCTTGCCGGTTGCGAAGCGGTTCGCGCTGCGTTCTGTGAGTAGCGGCGTTAATTGCACTGAATCTGCCGTCAATAGGCCCTGTAGCCGCCGTCAATAGACCCCGAAGCCGCTGGAGCCGGAGCCGCCCTCCACACGCCCTGTAGCAGCGAACCTGCCGATCCAGGCCGCCCTCCACGCGCCCGGATGCAGCAAACCTGCCGGGCGGCGGAGCACCCTGATCGGCCGGCTACGGCCAGGTATCCATGCCAAGCGGCAGGCTTGTCGCGCCGTTATAGGTATGATGATGCAGCTCGCGAATCAGCCCTTCCGTTTGCGCGGAGCGGACGAGCGCTTTGCCGCGCGAGGTGTTATAGGCATTCACCTGCACAAGTCCTTGCGCCAGATGGTAGTGACTGCCGTCGGGCAGCGGAATGGCCGGCCCGGTCGTTCCGGCATAGCTGTGATAATGTCCGTAGCGGATCGCTGTAATGCCCTGATATTCATGGACATGCCCGTCATAGGCCGTGCCGTTGACGCTGAACGTATACGCCCGCATCAAATGATGATGGCCCAGACAGTCGCCGGTAATGACTTTCAAAAAATGCGCGTGCGCCGGCGGCACGTCGCTATACGGCTGACAAAACGCCATAAAGAAGCCCCCTTGCGGCAGGATGATTCATCCTATGCGCCAGGGGGCTTTGTTTACGACAGCGAGCCAAGCAACGGAGCGGCTATGGAACGGTCACGACATTCGATTGTCCGATTTGCATCTGCTTGTCATCGAGAATGCGCACTTCGATCCGATGCCCCTGCCCGCCGCCGACAGGGAAGCCGCCCTCCGGCAGCTTGCCGTATAGCGTGTCCGTGCCGTTAAAGGACGTTTTGAGCGGCTGGCCGTCCAGATAGATGGTGCAGGAGTAGAACAAGCGGCTGCCCTTGACGCGCACCTCGTCTTCGCCCAGCTCCGCGCTCGCGATCACCGGATCGCCGTAGCCGAGCGTAAAGTTCGGCTGGACAATCGAATATTTGTAGCCCTTGGCCGAATAGCCGAATCGGCTGCCGAACAGGTTGTCGTATTCCAGCTTGGCGTAGTCGGCGACATCCTGCTTGGCGATTCCGTAGGCGGGCCAATCCTTTTGCGGCGGAAGAATTGGCGTTTTTTGCATTTGCGCATACAGGAAATCGGTGTAATAGCTGCCCGACTTGCCAGCCATGCTCAGCACGTAAGGTCCGAGAAACGACGGACTCAGATGCAGTCCCGGCTTCTCCGCCTCCTTGGGCAGAAAGTTGTTCCAAATAACAAACGGCGTATCATGCACCTTGGTCAGCAGCTGCGGATCGTCGCCGACGACATACCCCGCATCGCGGTACACCTTGTAATCGTCCTCCAGGAACGGCAGATGATCGCCAAAAAACAGCAGAATCGTCGGCTCGTTTTGCTTTTCGTAATACTCGACCAGCGTTTGCAGGCACTTGTCGGCGTCGGAAATGCCTTGGGCGTAGGTCGCCAGCAGTCCTTTCGATTCAGCGGTAATCGGTCCGCTGACCTCGATCGTATTTTTCGCAAATTTGCCCGGCCAGTAAGGCTGATGATTTTCCATCGTATTGGCAAAAACAAAATCCGGACCGGCGGTGCCTTCCGTCGTCTCGATAATTTTGCGCGCCACGGCGCGGTCGGCGTAGTTCGGCCCCTCAAAATCGTTCGGGAAAAACTCGCTGCTGATAAACCGCGAAAAGCCCATATGCTTATACACCTTGCGGCTGTCGAAAAACCAGCTGAAAAACGGATTGATCGCAGTCGCCGTGTAGCCCTGCCGGGTCATGATGCTGGCAAGCGAATCGACGCCATGATTCATATATTCAATGTAAGCGAGCGAGCCTGGAGGCAAAAAGCGCATCGAGTTGCCGGTCAGCACCTCGAATTCGACGTTGGCGGTACTGCCGCCGAACTCCGGCGAGAGCATTTTGCCGCTGGTATACGTCTGTTGCAGGCTGTGCAAAAACGGGATCGGGTCACGGCTGAAGCTGACGTTCTTCATCACGGTCGGGTCCCAGAACGATTCGCTGAGCATGACGATAATGTTCGGATTTTGCGCATTCGCGGCCGGACGCTCCTGGATTGTGTCCAAAATCCGGTTGATCGCCTGGCGATTGTAGCCGGACGGCTTGTCGACGTTCAGGTAATGCGTCAGCATCGTCGAAGAGAGCACGAAGCCGTCGGCGTCGTAAGTGAGCGTATGGTCCCACGGAACCGTGTAAATACCGTACATATCCTGAAAAGGAATCGGCTTGTTCGACTGCACGCTGACCAGCAGCACAAGCGCCGCGACGGCGTAGATCGCGCGTTCGATCCAGCGAAAGCGCGGGGTGCGGCGGCCGGCGAGCGCACCGTGGAGCAGCAGCGCCAGCAGCAGGACAAACAGCGCGATATAGGCGGCGATCCGCCACGACAGGAAGGCGCCGACGAAATTGCGATACTCCATGATTTCGTTGTGAAACACAAGGTCCCACGGGTAATACGGAGCGCCAAGCGCGGTCAGCTTGCTGCCGCTGAAGATCGCCAGCGGAATTGTCGCTGCGCTGAGCAGCCACAGCGACAAGCGGCTGCGGCCGGTGACGGCGATCAGCAGCAAATACAGCGCGCCGATCACGAAATAGCCCAGCAGAAAGGCCAGCGGATGGGCGGTCAGCCAAGCGGTGAATTCCTGCGCATTGCGGCGGCTGAGCAGCTCCAGCAGCACGGTCAGCGCCAGCGGCAGGATGTACAGCAGCAGGCGGGAAGGAATGCTTTTCAAAAAAGTTCGCATGGATCAAGGCTCCTGTTCCGAATCAATTGAGCCTATTATAGCACAGTTGGTTATATTTGTTTTTTCCTTTCATGCCCGGCAAGCGGCTGTGATACAATGCCAAGGAGACGAAAAGGAGGTGGAGTCGATGCAGGCAAGCGCAGCTTCAACTGCAGCAGCTCCCGAGCAGTCGCTCGATACGAGGAAAACGGTGCCGTGGATCATTTACCTGATCTTTTTCGGCGTCTTGAACGAAACGGTATTTAATGTATCAACCCCGGAAATCGCCAAACAATATGCGATCAGCTCCACAGGCGTCGGCTGGGTGCTGACGACGTTTATTATTTTTTTCGGCATCGGCTCGGTGATTTATGGCAAGTTATCCGATCTGTTCAGTTTGAAAAAGCTGATTGTGACCGGCATCGTGATTTATAACGCCGGTTCTTTGATCGGCTTTGCGCTGCAGATGTGGTACCCGACGGTGATTGTCGGCCGGGCGGTGCAGGGAGCGGGCGCTTCGGCGATTCCCGCTTTGATTATGGTCGTGGTGGCGCGGTATTTCTCGCCCGCGGACCGCGGCAAGGTGTTCGGGCTGTTGACCTCGACCATTGCGTTTGCAGTGGGCGTCGGTCCGGTGCTCGGCGGTTTTATTTCGCAGACATTTCATTGGACGTATTTGTTTTTGATTCCGTTGTTTACGCTGATTTCGATTCCGTTTTTCCGGCAAATATTGCCGGACGATCCGGGCAAGGCGGGCAAAATCGATTTGCCGGGCGCGGTGATGCTGGCGCTGGGCGTCGCCGGAGTCGTGCTGTTCCTGTCGTTTCCGACGTGGTATTATGCGACGGTTGGTCTTGGCATGCTGGCGCTGTTTGTCTGGCGTATTCGCCGGGTTAGCGATCCGTTCATCGAGCCGCGGCTGTTCGCGAATAGGCTGCTGCGCAGCGGCCTGGTCATCGGCTTTATTTTGTTTTGCGCCGTGATGGGCATTATGTTTGCGGTACCGCTGATGTTGTCCGGCGTGAACGGGCTGGCGACCGGACAAATCGGCCTTGTGCTGTTCCCCGGCGCGATCAGCGCGGTGGTGTTTGGCACCATTGGCGGCAATCTCGCCGACCGCAAGGGCAACAACTTCGTCGTCTACGTCGGTCTGGCGCTGCTGACCGTCAGCCTCGTGACGATGGCGATGCTGCTCGGACGCTCGCAGTGGTGGATTGCCGCGGCGATGCTGCCGACCTACGTTGGCTTCTCGTTTATCCAGACGGCGCTGGCCAATCGCGTCTCGCTTACGCTAGAGATACATGAAACCGGGGTTGGCATGGGGCTGTTCAACCTGATCAGCTTCATCTCCGGTGCAGTTGGCACGGCGCTGGTCGCCAAGCTGCTCGACAGCGGCGCGCTGGTATTTGCGTTTAATCCGCTGGTTCCGGCAGGAGCGGCCATCCCTTACAGCAATATGCTGCTCGTTTTTGCGCTCGGCGTTGTCGTGAGCGGCGGACTGTATTACCGCAGCTTCGGTGGCGTGAAGCGGGCGAGGTAGGTCGAGCGGGGCAAGGGGCGTACTTCGGTTACGCTCTGCAAGCGGTATAGAGGGATCAAGCTCAAAAGGTATGCATACAAAAGCCCTGCGACTCGCCATTATGTGGCCTTCGCAGGGCTTTGAAGCTAAAGGGGCATAATGGGGTAGTCCCGTTCAAGAAAGCTAAGCTTCCTGCTGCACGATATAATCAAGTGCCCGCAGCCACGCTTCCTTAGGCTGTGCGCCGTGCAGGCTGAATTTGCCGTTAATGATGAAGAACGGCACGCCGCTGATGCGCGCTTCCCGCGCCAGCTGCAAATCGGCCTCTACCTGCGCCATGCCTTCACCCGCCGCCATTCGCGTTGCTAGCGGCTCGCGCTCCATGCCGCAAGCTTCGGCAATGTCCAGCAGCGTCGCCAGCGCGCCGATATCGCGGCCCTCCTCGAAGTGAGCGGTATACACGGCGGTCGTCACAGCCGATTGCAGCTCGGGCGGCGTCAGCGCCAGCAGCTGGTGCGAGCGTTGTGTATTCGGCGAGCGCGTCACGCGCCCGAAGTCGAACGTGAGACCGGCTGCAGCTCCCGCTTCGGCGACTTGCGCGAACATCGCTTCAAGCTGGATGGCGTTATGGCCGAATTTGTCCATCAGTGATTCGCGAAACGGCCGGCCCTCCTCCGGCGTACCCGGATCGAGCAAAAAAGCGCGGCTGCGCAGTGTGACGGGTTCACCGCTCCACGACGCGAGCGCATCCTCCAGCTGTTTTTTGCCAATGCGGCACCAAGGACAGATCGTATCCTGAAAAACTTCAATTATCATGCCAAGTTGCTCCTCTCTTTTCAAGCCGGGGTATAGACGGCTTTCTTGCTTTCATTATAACCGATTGCCTCCGGCGTTTCGCGGGGACACTTTACTTTCAATGAAACTATCACGTATAGTTAATAGATAACGGTTCAGCAATGGTTGCAACAGGAGGCAGTTATGAAAGAGCAGTATTTGTACATTTGCTCCGATTCGATCGGAGACACGGCGGAAGCGGTGGCGCGAGCCACGATTCGCCAGTTCAACGCGGATCAGGTCAAAATTCAGCGTTACGGATATTTGCGCAAGGAAGAGGAGATCCGCAGCATCGTGGAAAAAGCCGCGATTGTTGGCGGTTTTATTGCTTATACGCTCGTGCAGCGGGATTTGCGTGAGGCGATGAAGGCCGAGGCGCTGCGCTGCGGCGTGCGGGCCGTCGATATTATGGGACCCATGCTGGAGGCGTTCATGGACACCTACGGCGATGCGCCCAAAAGCCAGCCCGGTCTGCTTCACGAGATGGACGCCGACTATTACCGCCGCGTCGCGGCGATTGAATTTGCCGTCAAATACGACGACGGGCGCGATCCGCGGGGCTTGCTGCAGGCCGAGGTCGTGCTGATCGGCGTGTCGCGCACCTCGAAGACGCCGCTGAGCATCTTTTTGGCGCACAAAGGCATCAAGGTGGCGAATTTGCCGTTGATGCCTGAGGTCAAGCTGCCGGCCGAGCTGTTCAAAATCCCCGGTCAACGCATCGTTGGCCTGGTGATGGAGGCGCAGCATATTTTGCGCATCCGTCTGGAGCGGCTGAAAGCCGTCGGCTTGCCGGAGGGCTCGAAATACGCCACGCTGCCGCGCGTCGAAGAGGAGCTGGCCTATGCCGAGGCGCTGATGAAACGGCTGAATTGTACCGTGATCGATGTAACGAACAAAGCGATTGAAGAAACGGCCGGTCTGATTGCCGCCCGGCAGCAGGAGATGAGCCGCCGTTAGGCGGTCCAAGCGCCGGTCGACGATACGCGCGTCGCAATCGTGGCAGGGAGCGGCGCAGAACGCTCCATTCAAGGAGGACTCGCGATGAGAAAAGCGCTGCAGCAGCCGATCCGCTTTTACCAGAAGTTCATTTCGCCGCTCAAGCCGCCGACGTGCCGCTTTTATCCGACTTGCTCGCATTATGCGCTTGAAGCGATGGAGACGCACGGCGCGCTGCGCGGCAGCTGGCTGACGGCCAAACGGCTGGTCAAATGCCATCCGTTTCATCCCGGAGGGCTGGACCCGGTGCCGCCGGCGCAAACCGCGGCCAAAGCTGATGAGAAGGCCGGCGAAGGGACAAGCGGAGAGGGCGGGGGGGCACCGGCTTGACAGCGTGGCCCTCTTTTCGCTATATTTTCCTTACAAGGTAGATATGTTTGATGTTCGATGAACGGATAAGTACAAGCGGGCGACTATGGACAGAGAGCCGGGGCAGGTGAAAGCCGGTATAGGAAGAGGCTTGGAAGATGGTCCGGGAGAACAGACCCGCGAGCTGCCCGTCCTTTGGCTTGTGCCCTGCACAGCCGCGGCTGGAGTAAGCCGGTCTCGCTTCCCAGCGTTAACGGGTCGTCCATGACGAATGAAGCCCCGCTGCTTGAGAGAGCCGGGGGAACCTGGGTGGTACCGCGTGAGTGCAAGCTCTCGTCCCAAGACGGATGAGGGTTTTTTGTGTTTGTTGGCTGCAGGCTGCCGGGACCGGCGCAAGCCGGCGGGCAAGCGATGAGAACGATACGATGCAGGGGGTTTAGAGCCAGATGTCCAACCAAACGTTTTTTATTACAACGCCGATTTATTATCCAAGCGACAAGCTGCATATCGGCCATGCCTATTCGACGGTCGCGGGCGACGTGATGGCGCGCTATAAGCGGCTGCGCGGCTACGATGTGATGTATTTGACGGGCACCGACGAGCATGGGCAAAAAATCGAGCGCAAGGCGCAAGAGAAAGGCCAGTCGCCGCAGCAGTTCGTGGACGGCATTGTCGACGGCATCAAGGAGCTGTGGAAAAAGCTCGACATTTCGTACGACGATTTCATCCGTACGACCGAGGAGCGGCACAAGAACGCCGTTGCGAAAATTTTTCAGCAGCTGCTCGATCAAGGCGATATTTATTTAGGCGTATACGAGGGCTGGTATTGCGTGCCGTGCGAAACGTTTTTCCCGGAAAGCAAGCTCGTGGACGGCAAGTGTCCGGATTGCGGGCGTCCCGTCGAGATGATGAAGGAAGAGACGTATTTTTTCCGGATGAGCAAATACGTCGACCGGCTCGTGCAGTATTACGAGGAGCACCCGGATTTCATCCAGCCGGAATCGCGTAAAAATGAAATGCTGAACAATTTCATCCGTCCCGGTCTGGAGGATTTGGCCGTGTCGCGGACGACCTTCGATTGGGGCATTCGCGTGCCAGGCGATCCCAAGCATGTGATTTATGTCTGGATCGACGCGTTGTCCAACTATATTACGGCGCTGGGCTACGGCTCGGAGGATCAGGCGAGATTCGAGCGTTACTGGCCGGCCGACGTGCATTTGATGAGCAAGGAAATCGTCCGCTTCCATACGATTTATTGGCCGATCATGCTGATGGCGCTGGGCTTGCCGCTGCCCAAGAAGGTGTTCGCGCACGGCTGGCTGCTGATGAAGGACGGCAAGATGTCGAAGTCCAAGGGCAATGTCGTCGATCCGGTGACGCTGATTGACCGTTACGGCCTCGACTCGCTGCGCTATTACCTGATGCGCGAGGTGCCGTTCGGCGCTGACGGCACGTTTACGCCGGAAAGCTTTGTCGAGCGGGTCAACCACGATTTGGCGAACGACCTCGGAAATCTGCTGAACCGGACGATCGTGATGATCGACAAATATTTCGGCGGCGCGCTGCCGGCGTATGTGCCGGGGGCGACTGAATTTGAATCGGGCCTACTGGAGACCGTGAAAACCACAGTCGCCAAATACGAGGAAGCGATCGAAAACATGGAATTTTCGATCGCTCTCGCCGCCGTGTGGCAGCTGATCGGCCGCACGAACAAATACATCGACGAGACGCAGCCGTGGTCGATGGTCAAGGACGAGGCGTTGCGTCCGAAGCTGGGCGCGGTGCTGTACACCCTCGCCGAATGCCAGCGCATCGCCTCAGTGCTGCTGCGGCCGTTCCTGACGCAAACGCCGCAGCGCGTATGGCAGCAGCTGGGCATTGCTGCCGAAGACCTGCCGCGCCTCACTTCGTGGGAGAGCGCGCTGACGTTTGGCCTGCTGCCTGCGGGCCAGCAGGTCAACAAAGCCGAGCCGATGTTCCCGCGGCTCGACGTTGCGGCTGAGGTCGCCTACATCGTCGAAGCGATGGGCGGCGGAGCAGCCGCAGAAGCGCCGGCGCCGGAAGCCGCGGCGCAGCAGGCAGACGGCGCCGCAGTGGAGGCGCCGGAGGGCAAGCCCGAAATCGGCATCGACGATTTCGGCAAGGTCGAGCTGCGCGTAGCCCAGGTGCTCGCGGCCGAGCCGGTGAAGGGCGCCGACAAGCTGCTCAAGCTGCAGCTTGATCTCGGTTATGAGCGCCGGCAGGTCGTCTCGGGCATCGCCAAATATTACGCGCCGGCGGAGCTGATCGGACGCAAGGTGATTTGCGTCGTCAACCTCAAGCCCGCCAAGCTGCGCGGCGAGCTGTCGCAAGGCATGATTCTCGCCGCTTCGCACGGCGAGCAGCTGACGCTGGCGACGGTGCCGGACAGCATGCCGAACGGCGCCATCGTGAAATAGTTGATTTCTCCAATACCCCGGCGGCCGCGTGAAGCGCGGACACGGGGTATTTTTGCGGGCTGCAGGGCAAGCTAAACCCATCACCGAACAGGAGGGATGGGCATGAAGGCGTGGAAGCAAGCAGCCGCAGCCGGAATCGCAATCAGTTTGCTGACCGGCTGCAGCATGCTCAAAAGCGAAAGCGAGCAAACCGACAGCGACGGCAACCAGTCCGCAGGGAAACATAAGGACGTCAAGGCGCAAAGCGCAAACGGCGGCAGCGGCGGCCAGAAGGCGAGCGTCATCGATCAGGAGTTGAACAAGCAATTTCAAATATATAAGGAAATTATCGACTACCAGCTTCAGCAAGAGCGGAAGGTGCAGGAGCAGTCCGAGGAGCGTTATAAGCAATTGAAGGAGCTTAGCGACAAGCCGGCCAAATCCGGCAAAAGCGGCCAAAAGCAGCAGAAAAAAGCATCAACCAATACCGGGTCAGGGGACAACAAGGAGAAGTCGGGCAATCAGAGCGACCGCAACATGGGCAGCAACAAATAGCCGTTAGACAGCAGCGCCGCTGCCTGCCGTACGGTTTTTTATTTTTCCCGGTCCATCCGTTGCGGATATTGACAATCTCGGCGAACTGCTCGTATAATCAATTGGTTATTAAAAATAATTACGATTTAATAAGCGATAGCCAAGCGGTGTGCGGGTGGTTGCGGAAGAGAGGAGCGCATCGGATGAAGATAGCAACAAACCAACAACAAGCAGGAGGAGCGGTTCCAAGAGCCGGCTTCGCGCGGGTGCGGGGAGGGGTGGCTGCGCTGCTGGGTGTATGGCTTGTGCTGGCGGTCATGCTCAGCGGCTGCGGAAGCGCGGAGAGAGCCCAACTGGTTGAGGGCAAAATCAACATCGTCGCCAGTTTCTACCCGTTGTACGACTTTGCCCGCAACATCGGCGGCGAGCACGTCCATGCGATTAATCTCGTACCGGCCGGCGTGGAGCCGCACGACTGGTCGCCGAAAAGCCGCGACATGACCAATATGACTAAGGCGCAGCTATTCGTTTATCAAGGCGCGGGATTCGAAGGCTGGGTCGGCGATTTTCTGGACAGTTTGCCAAAAGATTCCCAACTGCAGGTGGTCGAGGCGGGCAAAAACGCTTCGCTGATCCGCACCGCTGACGAAGCCGGCAGCGAAACGGCTGAAACAGCCGACGGAACCGACGCGCATGACCACGACGAGTCACTGGAGTATGATCCGCATGCCTGGCTCAGCCCGGCCAATGCCCGGATCATGGCAGGCGCGATCAAGGATGCGCTGGTCAACGCCGACCCGGCGCATCAAGCCGATTACGAACGCAACTATGCGGCGTACAGCGCCAAGCTGGGCGAGTTGGATACGCGCTTTCGCCAGCAGCTCGCAGCGTTGCCCAAGAAGGAAATCGCCGTCTCGCATCAGGCGTTTGCGTATTTGTGCCGCGATTACGGTTTGACGCAAATGCCGATTATGGGCTTATCCCCCGACGCCGAGCCGACCGCACGCGACATTCAGCGGATGAATGCATTCATTAAAGCGCATGACGTGCAATATATATTTTTTGAGGAGCTTGTTTCCGATAAGCTGGCCAAGACGCTGGCGAAGGACGCGGGCGTCGGCACGATGGTGCTCAGTCCGGTGGAAGGGCTGACCGAAGAGGAGCAGGCAGCGGGCGACGATTATATTTCCGTGATGGACCGGAATTTGAAAAATCTCATGAAAGCTTTACAATAGAAACAGGAACGTTAATTTTGCAAGATACGATAGGGGCAACCGCTATGGAAACCACAAACGCCCAGTGCCATCGCAGCATCGTGTCGATGGACGGCATTTCCTTTGGATACGAGCATAAGAAGGTCGTCGACAACCTGCATTTCGAGGTGCTGGAACGCGACTTTGTCGGCTTGATCGGCGTCAACGGCGCGGGCAAAACGACGCTGCTGAAAATGCTGGTCGGGCTGCTCAAGCCGACACAAGGCGAGATTCGCCTGTTTGACGAGCCAATCGGCCAGTTCAAGGACTGGCAGCGGATCGGTTACGTGCCACAAAAAAACGCCTTCAACCCGCTGTTTCCCGCTACCGTGCGGGAAATTGTCATGTCCGGCCTGTATACGAACAAGCGGATTTATAAGCGGCTGACGAAGGCCGATCTCAAAAAAGCCGACGATGCGCTCTTGGCGCTTGGCATCGAGGATTTGGCCGACCGCCGCATCGGCCGGCTGTCCGGCGGGCAGCAGCAGCGCGCGTTTCTGGCGCGTGCGCTCGTGAACAACCCCGAGCTGCTCATTCTGGACGAGCCTACCGTCGGCATCGACGCCCAGACGCAGGCGGGCTTTTTCCATATGATCCAGCACATGCACCGACACCATCATATTACGTTTATTATGGTGTCGCACGACATGGACATGATGCATGCCTATCTCGGCTCCGAGCCGCAGATGACCAGCGGCGGCTTGAAGTTTTACGTCAAGCATACGCACGATCCCGAAGACTGCCGGGAAACGAATTTGACGCATTCGATCGGGCAGCTTCGCGAAATGATCGGCGTGCAATAAGGAGCGAACGTTGTGGATATATTTGCGGAATATTTTTTTCAGCGGGCGCTGCTCGGCGGCATTCTCATTGCGCTGACGGCTCCGCTGATGGGCATTTTTCTCGTGCTGCGGCGGTTATCGATGATCGGCGATACGCTGGCGCACGTCTCGATTGCGGGCGTGGCGCTCGGCTTTTTGCTGAATGTGTATCCGATTGGCGTCGGGCTGGTGTTTGCGCTGCTGGCGTCGTTTGGCATTGAATGGCTGCGCAGCGCGTACAAGACGTATGCGGAGCTGTCGATTGCGATTATTATGTCCGGCGGCGTGGCGCTCGCTACGCTTTTGTTTACACTGGGCAAAGGCTTTAACATCAACGTGATGAGCTATTTTTTCGGCAGTATTTATACGCTGGACAGCACCGATTTATGGGTTGTGTTTGGTGTATGCGTGCTGGTGGTCGCTGTGATCGCCGTGCATTTTAAAGAGCTGTTTCTGATGTTTTTTGATGAAGACGCAGCGAGCGTCAGCGGTTTGCCTTTGCGTTTTTATAACATTATGATTACGATGCTGACGGCGCTCGTTATTTCCGTGTCGATCAAAATTGTCGGCGCTTTGCTCGTCTCCGCACTGCTGACGATTCCGGTTGCTTGCAGCCTGCTGATTGCCCGCAGCTTCAAGCATTCCGTATTTTGGGCGGTGGTGTTCTCGGAAATTTCCGTCATCGGCGGCCTTGTTGCGGCCGGAGTCTGGGATTTGGCGCCGGGGGCGACCGTCGTGCTAACGTTGATTGCCCTGCTGGCCGTCATTATGATCGTGAAAAGAGGCTTGAAAGCATGAACATCTGGATTGCCCTGTGGGCCGGTATCGCTTCTTTTATTTCGCCCTGCTGCTTGCCCTTGTATCCTTCCTATCTGTCGTACATTTCGGGCATCTCCGTCAGCGAGCTGAAATCCGGTCAGACGACGGCTGCGGCGCGCCGGCAGACGATGCTGCATACGTTAAGCTTTATCGTCGGATTTTCGATCATTTTTTATGCGCTGGGGTTGACTGCGGGTTTTCTCGGCAATTTTTTCCTTGATTATCGCGGCTTGATCCGCCAGCTTGCAGCGATTCTGATTTTCATTATGGGCTTGTTCCTGCTCGGGATTTTTCAGCCGCAATGGCTGATGCGTGAGCGCAAGCTGCAATTGAAATGGCGTCCGGCGGGCTACATCGGATCGGTGCTGATCGGCATGGGCTTTGCGGCCGGCTGGTCGCCGTGCATCGGACCGATTCTTTCGGCCATTCTGGCCCTCGCCACGACGGAGCCGGGGACGTGGTTCCAACTGACGACCGCCTATTCGCTGGGCTTCGCGATTCCGTTTTTCGTCCTGTCGTTTTTCATCGGCTCGACGAAATGGATTTTGCGTTATTCCAACATCATTATGAAAATCGGCGGCGCTTTGATGGTGCTGATTGCGATTCTGCTGTATTCCGGCAAAATGACGCAAATTACGCTGTGGCTGAACGGCGTAACGCCCGATTGGCTAAAATTTTAGCGCCCGGCTGACCCGCGGCGCTTTTTTCTTTTCGATACATGGTGGCTCATGTAAAATATTCGATTTTCGCATCCGGGAATTTGTCAAAAATCCGTTCCGTAATAAACTCGCGCAGCGCGTTCGCCTGCTCGTCGGGATAGACGTATTTGCCTTGGCCCCAGCGGCCCCATTTGTACTTGCGTTTTTCCTCGTCCATTTCCAGCTTGGTTTTCGGGTAACGCTTCTGGATGACGTTTTTCGCCGTTTTTGTAAAGCGGTGCTGAATCATTTCGAAGGTCAGATCGGTGGTCGCCTCCGGCGGCAGCGAAGCGTACAGCTTGTCCAACAGCTCGGCGTAGCCTTGCTCCCAGCCTTCATGCCAGATGATCGGAGCAATGATGAAGCCCAGTGGGTAACCGGCCCGCGCGACTTTCCCCGCCGCCGCAATGCGTTCCTCGAAGCGCGAGGTGCCCGGCTCAAAATGCTTGATCACATAATCGGCGTTGACGCTGAAACGGAACCGGGTATGCTTGTTGTGCTTGGCGTCGAGCAGGGAGTCGACGTGATGGTATTTGGTGACAAAGCGAAGCCGGCCGAGCGGCTGCGTCCCCATAAATTCGATCAGCTCGCGCAACGAGCCGGAAATGTGCTCCAGTCCGACGGGATCGGACGTACATGCCGCTTCGAAGCGGGTAATCTCCGGCGCGCGTTCCTCGATATATTGCTTGGCAGCGCCGATAATATCGTCCGTGTTGACATAGACGCGGATATAGGGCTTGGCGCCAAGCGTGGTTTGCAGGTAGCAGTAATGACAGTGGCCCATGCAGCCCGTGGCGATCGGGATCGCATATTCGGCCGACGGCTTGGACGTATCGAACTTCAAGGTTTTGCGTATGCCGACGACGAGCGTGCGTTTGGCGATCCGGTATTTCTCCAGCTCCGATTCGCCGGGCAAATCGCGAATTTGATTGTGCGATGTGGTCATGTGAATGTCGAGCTTTTGCTCGCGGGCCCATTCGAGAATACGCTGCCCCTTGGGATAATTCAGCGCATCCGGTTCAAAATAAACCAGCTCCGGCACAAACACCAGGGTGCTTGGCGCGGCTGGCGTCAATAGCTGTGTGGACATCGGGCGGGCTCCTTTCGTCATGCGTCTGGAAGTGACGGTTTCCCGCTTAGTGTGCGCTGCGCCGCGCACGGCGAGCCGTGGCAATTATACACTTTGCCGGACAAGTCATTTGACCGCGTCCGTGCTAATGGATTATGATAGTAAGGATATATGGTGGAATAAAGGCTGGCAGGGGGACTTGACGAACATGGCTGCTACTCCTAGCATGGAGGATTATTTAGAGAGAATTTACAAGCTCATTGACGAGAAGGGCTATGCCCGCGTCTCCGACATTGCTGAAGGGCTTGAGGTACACCCCTCGTCCGTAACGAAAATGATTCAGAAGCTCGATAAGGACAACTATTTGATTTATGAAAAATATCGCGGGCTGATGCTCACCTCCAAAGGGAAGAAAATGGGCAAGCGTCTGGTAGACCGTCACCAGCTGCTGGAGGATTTTCTGAACATCATCGGTGTGCAAGCCGATAATATTTACAAGGACGTCGAGGGCATTGAGCATCACTTGAGCTGGGATTCCATCACCTGCATCGAGACGTTGCTCGAATATTTCCGCCGCGACGGCCAGCGGTTGGAGAATTTGCAGCAGCTGCGCCGGGAGTTGGATGCGGACAGCTAAGTCTGCCGTCATCTTGAGAACTGAATAGGGAAGTTGAAAACCTGCGCAAGCAGGTTTTTTGCTGTTTATCAGCTGGGGCTGGGCGGCGGATAAATACGCAGTTGCTGAACGGTTTAACGGTGTGATAGGGTAAGAGAGTAGTCCTGCGCGAACCCCAAGCGCACATGAAAATCCCGGGAGGTTCGCGCAAATGCTGCGGAAGCGGTGAAACGCTTGTCCCGCAAGGGATCATGCGATTGCAGGACGCTCGGAGCGAGAGTTTCGGGCGCGTGATGACCTGTCAAACGGCCCCTCATTGAGAGGTTCGCGCAAATGTCCTTACAAACCCTTGCTGGACAAGGGTTTGTAAGGGGTGCTGTCGCTCCCCGTGCGGGAGCGTGGATTGAAACTGCGCCGATGAGAGAAAACTATCGGCAGCACTTGGGGTCGCTCCCCGTGCGGGAGCGTGGATTGAAACCGTAAGGTTTTGCGTCGTTACCGAACCGTTGAAGTCGCTCCCCGTGCGGGAGCGTGGATTGAAACATGAACGTACGGTAGTTGGTTAAAGGAGTCATCCAGTCGCTCCCCGTGCGGGAGCGTGGATTGAAACGGGTTACAATCTGTAGGGTAACAGGTAATTCATGGTCGCTCCCCGTGCGGGAGCGTGGATTGAAACAATAATTTTGACGGTTTTGTCCCCATTGCTAAGCAGTCGCTCCCCGTGCGGGAGCGTGGATTGAAACTTGTTCGTGTATAATGGGATTCTATCCGTTGCGGGATTCGTCGCTCCCCGTGCGGGAGCGTGGATTGAAACCCCTTGACATTTTGAGTTGATTATGCATTGCGAACCGTCGCTCCCCGTGCGGGAGCGTGGATTGAAACCACGTGAAACATTTTATTTATGGGCAAAAAGATGAGTCGCTCCCCGTGCGGGAGCGTGGATTGAAACTTAGCGAGCTGTTGCGATGATTTGTCAATCGTGACGTCGCTCCCCGTGCGGGAGCGTGGATTGAAACATCGATCTGGACCGCATGACATCCGGCTTCCAGCGTCGCTCCCCGTGCGGGAGCGTGGATTGAAACATCGAAGATCAAACGGTGTTCAAAGGAACTGCGGTCGCTCCCCGTGCGGGAGCGTGGATTGAAACACCTGTAGAATATGACCACGCCGCCCATCTTGGCGTCGCTCCCCGTGCGGGAGCGTGGATTGAAACAGCGCATATCCGTCTGTAAAATAAATGCGCACATGTCGCTCCCCGTGCGGGAGCGTGGATTGAAACGTCCCTATCGACGTAATACGATGTGCTTTCTTTTGTCGCTCCCCGTGCGGGAGCGTGGATTGAAACAAAAACGATGCAGATATTCAGCGATTCATTAATTATCGCTTCCCACGCGGGAGCATGGATTGACCTTGCCCCGAGTGGAAGCTGGAGCGACACGTACACGCGCTGGCGTTTTTTACTATGTCGGTATCCAGTGTGAGCCTAGTCGTCAAGATTTTTATACTATCTAATCTAGCACTTATTTGGTTGGTGCAATTTGTATTTCAATTTACTTTTTTCTTTTTAATGTAATTTAATGAAAAAAGGAATGTGGAGGCGGGAATTATTAGTGAATTCATCAAGTTGTTAGATGGAAAATGGGGCCAGAGCAGATGGCAAACCAATTTCAGATTCGGACATTCCCCAATTAATCGAACTATCGAAAAGAAAGGCTATAGAAAAAGAAAGCAACAGCACAAACCCTAAATTCCATAGTACTAAGCAGGAACAAGAATCCAAGTTTCACTTTTCTCAAAAGTATAATCGAGAGGTCAGTTTTTATAATGATGCAATTTATTTAGAAACCAGTAGAACCAAAAAATTAAAGAACAATCAAGAGAAATTAGAACAATGCAGGAAAGCAGTTCAAATTTACGATGAATTCAAATCCTTTTGCTACAGTAAAGGATTGTATGGACAACTTTACTTTGATAATATGTGGGAGCATTGCCATAACTCCAAACAAGAATGTTACAAGTTTTATCCAGGCAACAAGGAAGCAACTGGATCAGCTTGAAAATAAAAAGACGTAAATGGAAACTTCACACAGTTGAAACGAAACTTACTGATCTCTCCCACAAACCCGACATACGTACAATCCCTTCCCGCATACATAACAAGGGAGCCCAAAAGGGGCGCTGCCAGATGACGGCTTCGGCGGGGAGAGTGGAGCGATGAAAATTAACGGCGTCTTTGAGGGCGGTGGGGTGAAGGGCATTGCGCTGGCCGGAGCGGTAAGCGCGGCGGAAGCGAAGGGATATACGTTTCATCAAGTAGCGGGGACGAGCGCAGGGGCGATCGTGGCCGCTTTTTTGGCTGCGGGCTATAGCGGTACAGAGCTGAAGACGCTGATCATGCAGATGCCATTCACCTCGTTTCTACAGCGCGCGCCGATTTTCAACACGCGGATTATTGGCCCGGCAGCGCGGCTGTGGCTCAAGAAAGGGCTGTATTCCGGCGAAGCGCTGGAGCATTGGGTGCAGCAAAAGCTGCTGCTTAAAGGCGTGCGCACTTTCGCCGATCTGAAGCTGAATCAGCTGCGCATTATCGCTTCTGATATCTCGCAGGGCAAGCTGCTCGTGCTGCCTGACGACATTGCGCAATACGGCATTGATCCGCTCAAGCTGTCGGTAGCCAAAGCGGTGCGGATGAGCACGAGCATTCCGTATTTTTTCGATCCCGTGATGATTCGCAAAGCGCCGATAGGCGCAGAAAAAGGCCCCGGCAAGCCGGAGCCCTTCAAGCAGCAATTCGTCTATATCGTCGACGGAGGATTGCTGAGCAACTTTCCTTTATGGGTGTTTGACCGCGAAACATACGTTGAACGCGTTCCCGTCGTCGGTTTTCAGCTCGTTGGCAAAAGCACGAATGCCATGCACGTAATCAACGGGCCGATTTCGATGTTCCAGGCATTGTTTGAGACGATGCTCAGCGCCCACGACGAACGTTACATCGAGCAGCAGAACCGCTTTCGGACGGTGAAAATTCCAACGTTAGGCGTGCGCAATACCGATTTCAATTTGTCGGAAGAAACCAGTCTGGCGCTGTACGAGTCGGGCTATGCCGCTTCCGATTACTACTTTCAGAAGTGGTCGCGCGAAATGTACGAAAAGCAGTATGAAAAATACGTGCTGCGCAGACCGTAGCTTAATGATATTTCGGGAAATCGTCCGGATCGTTGCCCTTGTTGCCGTTGATGACCCGGAACTTGCCATTTTTGCGCCGGCGCTTATCGCCAGGGGAGCTTCCCTTGAACAGCGAGCTGAGCTGCCAGCGGTTCGGCGGATATTTGTACAGCAGGTAAATCAAGCCTAGCACAAGAATCGGGATGAATATCGTGGCCCAACTGCGCAGCAACCCAATGATCATCAGGGCAAAAATGACGTAGCTGATCCCATTCATTCGCTTTCTCATGCGCGTCCCTCCATAATTCGTTGTTCGGCCTCCCGCATCCGGTTGAAGGAAGCAATGGATACTTCAACCTGTTCGTCGAAAGGCTCCTTGGTCGTCAGCTTTTGCAGCCACAAGCCGGGATAACCGAGATAACGCAGCACCGGCACCTCGCGGAGCGAGTTGGTAAATCGCAATACCTCGTAAGAAACGCCGATGACGACCGGCAGCAGGATCAAGCGCTGCACGACCCGCTCCAGCAAATTGTCATAATGCAGGAACGAATAAATCACGACGCCGATAATGACGGTAAAGACGATAAAGCTGCTGCCGCAGCGGTAATGCAGCGTGTTGAACTTTTGTACGTTCGGCACGGTCAGCTCGACGCCCGCTTCATAAGCGCTGATCACTTTATGCTCGGCGCCGTGGTATTGAAAAAGGCGTTTGATCATCGGCGTCAGCGAGATGAAGTAGATGTAGCCGACGAGCAAAATAATTTTGATCAGGCCCTCTATCAGATTATGAAGAATTTGATTGCTGAATGCATTTTTGAACAGAAATTGCTCAATAACCGCCGGGACAAGCGTAAACACGAATTTACCGAACAAAAACGACAGCACGCCGACCACCGCCACGCCAAGCAGCATCGAAATATTGCCGATCAGCCCTGGCTTCTCGTCTTTCGCCGCGCCTTCCGCGCCGTCTTCCTCCTGATCGGCAAACGCTTCCGCCGAAAAGTTCAAATGCTGCGCGCCTTTGGCGCTCGATTCGATAATGCCGACGATGCCGCGCACGAACGGAATTTTTTTCAATGCCTGGACCCACGGTATATCTTTTCTCGGCACCTCCAGAAAATCCAGAGATCCGTCTTTTTTGCGAACGGCCGTAACGTGTACATTCCTTCCCGCAAACATGACGCCCTCGATCACGGCTTGTCCGCCGTAAATGCTGTTTTGCTCCGACACAAATCCACCTTCTTCACATAAGTACTGTTCGATGAACAACGTTTCTCTATATATTGTAACGGATTCGCGGGTTGAATGCTACCGATAGCCGCAGAACATACTATTCCTGTTAAGGAAACAGCAAGCAGTCTGCGTAGAGAAAGGATAGCGATGCCATGAATGCGACAACCGCGAAACCGATGAAAACCAACCGTTTGCTTTTTGCGCTGTACATCGGCTTTTTTGCTGGCCTGATCTGGGGCGCACTGAAAATCGTTGAGCACTACCTCAAATTCACCGACATCGTCGTCGGCTTGTTCGTCGAACCGTTTTACCGGCACGATTATTTGTCCAACTGGCAGGGCGTGCTGATCGGCTGGGCCGCGTTTATTGGCTTTTCCGTGGTGGCGGCGTTTTTGTACGCGGTGACGATGTGGAAGCTGCCCGGGCCTTGGTGGGGGCTGGGATACGGTGCTTTCTGGTGGGCCGTCATTTATTTGTTCGTAGGGCCGCTGGCCGGGATGGTGTATTGGATTAACGCCTATGATTGGAATACAATTTTGACCGACGGGTGCCTGTTTTTGCTGTGGGGCATGTTTATCGGCTATTCGATTGCCGTGGAGTATACCGACGAAAGGTCAAGAGAACCTATACACAACACATGAAAGTTATGGTAAAATGGCTACGTTAAAATGCGCGTAGGGGGTTTTTTCGTGAAACAGGTGCTCGTCATTAACGGACCCAATCTCAACATGCTCGGTGTGCGCGAGCCGGGGGTATACGGCAGTCTGACGCTGGCGCAAATTACCGAGCGGCTGGAGAGGTTGGCCGGGGAGCTTGGCGTGGAGCTGGAATGTTTCCAGTCGAATCATGAGGGCGCGATCATCGATAAAATCCACGAGGCGTTTGGCGCGAAGAACGGGATTGTGTTCAATCCCGGCGCGTTTACGCATTACAGCTACGCGATCCGCGATGCCTTGGCCACGGTGCAATTGCCGTGCATCGAGGTGCATATTTCCAACATTCACAAACGCGAGGAATTTCGTCACAAATCGGTGATTGCGCCTGTGGTGATCGGGCAAATCGCGGGTCTGGGCGCGAGCGGCTACGAGCTTGCCCTCCGGGCTTTGCTGGAGCATATGTAAACCTGAAGGAACGGGGGGATTCGGATGCAGGAACAGCGCATTCAAAGGCTGCGTGAGCAGCTGTCGCAGCTGGATTTGCCGGCTTTACTTGTGACGAACGCCTACAACCGCCACTATGTGACCGGATTTACGGGAACGGCCGGTTATGTGCTGGTGACGCAGGAGCGGGCGATTCTACTCACCGATTTTCGTTATATGACGCAGGCGCCGCAGCAAGCGCCGTTGTTCGAGGTCATCGAACATAAGCCCAAAGTGCTGGAGACGGTGCTGGAACTGCTGCGCAGCATGGGTATAAGCCGGCTTGGCTTTGAGCAGACCGTCGTTTCGTATGCCGACTATGTCGCTTACGGCGAAGCGCTCCCCGGCATCGAGCTGGTCCCGACAGGCCGGATTGTCGACAAGCTGCGCCAGATCAAGGACGCGGCGGAAATCGCGATCCTGCAGGAAGCCGCCGATCTGGCCGATGCGACGTTCACGCATCTGCTCGGATTGCTGCGTCCAGGCGTGTCCGAACGCGAGCTGGCGCTGGAAATCGAGCTGTTCATTCGCAAAAACGGCGGCACGTCGACCTCGTTTGATACGATCGTTGCTTCGGGGGAACGCTCTGCGCTCCCGCACGGCGTAGCCAGCGACCGTTTGCTGCAAAAGGGCGAGTTTGTCAAAATGGATTTTGGAGCGTATTATAAAGGATATTGCTCCGATATTACCCGCACGGTCGTATTGGGGCAGCCGACGGACAAGCACCGGCTTATTTATGACATTGTGCTGGAAGCACAGCTGCGCTGTCTGGACGGGCTCAAACCCGGCATGACCGGAGCCGAAGGAGACGCTTTGGCCCGCGATGTCATTGCCCGCCACGGCTACGCCGACCATTTCGGTCACGGGACCGGCCACGGACTCGGCATGGAAATTCACGAGTCGCCGCGGCTGTCCCGGACGGACGATACGATTTTAACACCCGGCATGGTTGTAACTGTAGAACCTGGCATCTACCTCCCCGGCTTCGGCGGAGTGCGGATCGAAGACGATGTAGTGCTGACCGACACCGGAATTAAAATACTTACCCATTCTACCAAAGATTTCCTTATCATTGATTAGCGGAGGGACAAACCAGTGATTTCAGTTAACGATTTCAAAACAGGTCTTACCATCGAGGTCGAAGGCGACCTGTTCACGGTGATTGACTTTCAACACGTGAAACCGGGCAAGGGCGCGGCATTCGTGCGCACCAAGCTGAAAAACCTGCGCAACGGCAACACCGTAGAGCGCACATTCCGCGCTGGCGAGAACGTAGGCCGCGCACACATTGAGAACCGCGCGATGCAATACCTGTACGCTGCCGGCGACGAACACACGTTTATGGACAACGAAACGTATGATCAAATCGCGTTGTCGCAGGATCAGCTCAAATGGGAGCTGAACTTCCTGAAAGAAAACATGATGATTCAAATCATGAGCTATCAGGGCGAAATTCTTGGCATCAACCTGCCGAACAGCGTTGAGCTGAAGGTCGCTGAAACCGAGCCGGGCATTAAAGGCAACACGGCGCAAGGCGCAACCAAGAAAGCCAAAATGGAAACGGGCCTGAACGTTCAGGTTCCGCTGTTCATCAATGAAAACGACGTGCTCCTGATCGATACGAGCGACGGCAAATACATTTCCCGCGCGTAAGGTGCGGGCATCGCGAAACTCCGGCTGCGGGCAGCCGGAGTTTTTTTGCATAAACCTAATCAGTTGGGGAACGCGCCGCAAGCCGGACGGTTTGCGGACTGCCGCCGTATTTTGTTGCCAATTGCTGTGGCAAATGTGCTATAATACTGTATTGTTATGCACTAGTATGCGTAGGGAGTGAGTCAGCTTTGTCTCTTGTTGTGATGAAATTCGGCGGAAGCTCTGTTGGTGATGCGGAGCGGATGAAGCGTGTAGCGAAAAGAATTGTGGAACGAAAGCGTGATGGGCATTCGTGCGTCGTGGTCGTCTCGGCGATGGGAGATACAACCGACGACCTGATCGACTTGTCCAAGCAAATATACGACGGCGCTCCCCCGGCCCGCGAAATGGATATGCTGCTGACAACCGGCGAGCAGGTTTCCGTATCGCTGCTGTCGATGGCCATTCAAGCTTTGGGCGAGAAAGCCGTATCCTATACGGGCTGGCAAAGCGGTATTTATACCGAAGCGGTGCATGCGAAGGCGCGGATTACGAATATTCAGCCGCATCGCGTGCTCAAGTCGATTGAAGAAGGCAACGTTGTGATCGTCGCCGGTTTTCAGGGCATGACGGAGGAAGGCGAGATTACGACGCTCGGCCGCGGCGGCTCCGATACGACGGCTGTCGCGCTGGCGGCAGCAATCAAAGCCGATTTATGCGAAATTTATACCGACGTGGACGGCGTGTATTCCACCGACCCGCGCATTGTCAAGGTAGCGCGCAAGCTCAATGAGGTTTCGTATGACGAAATGCTGGAGCTGGCCAATCTGGGCGCAGCCGTGCTGCACCCGCGCGCTGTGGAATATGCCAAGAACTACAATGTCACCCTCGTGGTGCGTTCGAGCTTTACGTACAATGAAGGAACCCATGTCAAGGAGGAAGCTGTGATGGAGCAGGGAATCGTCGTTCGCGGCATTGCTTACGATAAAAATGTGGCGAGAATCAGTATTTTGGGAGTTCCGGAAAAGCCGGGCCAGCTGGCCAGCGTGTTCAGCGCATTGGCGAAAGCGCAAATCGACGTGGACATTATCGTGCAAAGCGGCGTCATCGCTGGCTCAGCCGACTTCTCGTTCACGACCTCCTTGTCCGATCTGGATAAAGCGCTGCAGGTGCTTGAAGGCATTCGCGAGTCGATCGGCTTCCGCGAAGTGACCTCTCAGGTCAATCTCGTGAAGGTGTCGATTGTCGGCGCAGGCATGGTCAGCACGCCGGGCGTCGCAGCTACGATGTTCGAAGTCATTTCCAAGCTGGGTATCAGCATCAGCTTGGTCAGCACGTCTGAAATCAAAATTTCCTGCGTTATCGACGGCTCCCAGCTGTCCGAAGTCGTGCGCGAGCTGCATACAGCGTACGGCCTGGACACCAGCGAGCAGGCGTTCGTCGGCGGACCGTCCGAGCGCCGCTAAGCGCTTGTTGGCATCCGCGGCTTGGCAGGAAACCGGCTATGCAGCAGGCAGGCGGTTAACGGATTTTATCGGCGACAAAATAGGCGAGCTTGAGCAAAAAAGCCGTGATGCCCGCCGCCATCAGCGGACCGACCGGAATGCCGCGCAGGAAGACGATGCCCAGGATCGAACCGATAACAAGACCCACAATTAATTGTGGGTCTATTTTTAGTAGCTCCAGTCCTTTGCCGTTCATATACGTGGCAATCGCTCCGCCGGTCAAGGCAATGATGCCGGGCCAGGTCGTAAATACCGAGACGATGTCTTTAAAAGAAATCCGTTCGCTGGCAAACGGCACAAGCACCCCGAGCGTCAGGAACAACAGCCCCAGCTCCAGACCGCGTCGCTCCATCGACGGCAAATAGCGGTCGAGACCGAGCAGCTTGACGGCCAGCAGCAAGCAGGCGGCGGTTGTAATAATGTGTGAGCGGCCCAGCAAGCCGACTACGATCAGAATGACGAGAACCATTTCGCCGTTCATGGTCCAACCCCTTGTCTCCCAGTATCCATCCTAGTTTATGAGCAGGGGGCTTGTTTAGAACCGCTGGAAAATGCGGTGACCAAGTGGCCGGCGCATCAATAGCGAGTTGGATCAGCGTCAGCGGTCACCAAGCTTTAGAACTGGGGAGCCGTGAACGGCACCATCACATGGCTGCGCAGCATCGGAACGAGCGCTGTGCTGTCGACTTGCGCGCAAAAGTCGACGTCGGAGCGAAAGCCAAGCTTGCACAGCCTTTTGCCGTTGGCGCAGCCGAGCAGCGCATCGAGCAGGCGATGCCGCTCCTGGAGGTAGCAGGCGCGCATGGCCAAGCCGAAGTCGTTGACGTTCGGCGTCGCGTCGCTGCTGCGGGCCGTCGCCAGCAGCGAATCGACGAGCAGTCCGGCGCAAAGGCCGTCCTCCAGCGCAAACACGTCCTGCGTGCCCGCGCAGATGATGACGACATCGCGTTTAAGCGAGACGGCGGCTGCCGCGCACGACGTAGCGTTGACAAGCGCGCCGGCAAGCACATGCTCGGCCTTTTGCGCCTTGTGGATGCCGCGCGTGCCGTTGGTCGTCGTCAGAATGACCCGGCGTCCGCCAACGGCTTGCGCGGTATAATCGGCTGGCGAGTTGCCGAGGTCGAAGTCGGGAATTTTTTTGCAATAACGCTCCCCTCCCAGCACCTCCGCGCCGGTCTGCTGCTCGCGGGCCTGCAATACCGTCTCGGCAGGCAGCACGCCGGTTGCGCCATTGGCCAGCGCCGCGACCATCGTCGTCGTTGCGCGCAGCACGTCAATGACGATCACGGTTTTGTGAAGCAGCTCGTCGGACCGGGCTTCGCCGATCGAGCCGATAACATCGATGTTCATGCGATTAATCCTTTCTTGCGCCAAAAGACAGCGTATCCGAACGCAGTCCTCTCCGTAAGGCTTCGAGAGAAATAATATCCTGCGAGCCGATATTCCCCAGATGTACGTCCGGACCCAGCGTGCGCAGCAAATGCACCTGCTGCTGCTTGAGCGGCGCTTCCCACAGCAGCAGCTGTGGCTTGGGCACCGATTGCAGCACTTGCTCCAGCTCCTCGTCCCGGCAGTTGCCGTTTTCGTCGAAGATGCCGACGCCGACGCCGGATTCCCGCGCTTCGATCGTCACCAGCTGTGCGCCAAGCTCGGCATCGAGCGTAACCGTCTCGATCAGCTCCTCCAGCTCGATCGTCGAGCCCCAGCCCTTTTTACCGTATTCCGTAAGGACCTCCAGCCCTTCCTCCAACCCGCGGCGAATCAGTTCGCTGCGCAAGCTTCGTCTGACTTCAATCGTCCCGTCCGACACCTCTACTCCGGTAAAACCCAGATTCGTGATCATATCGAAAAAAGCGTCAATCGCCTGCTGGGCAATCGCCACCTCCAAAAACGTTCCGCCCGGGTACACCGTGATCCCGAACGAATGGGCCATTTCGATTTTGCGCTTCAGCAGCGGCTGCGGATAGAGCGGCGACGTGCCGAAGCCGATTTTGATCAGATCCATATGCTCGCCGGACGTATGCAGCAAGTCCTCAAAGGCATTCAGACCCAAGCCCTTATCGATGACCATAGTTTTACCGGTCGATCTGGGCTTTGCTTGTCTTCGCCCTGTCGGATCGGCAAGCACGGGATTCCATTGTAAATGAGAGGTCAGTTCCATCGGGTATTCTCCTCGCTATCCCTCGTGGGTAATTTTCTGGATATCATATGCAATTTAGGCGGGCGTGGTGCCGTTATGCCTAAAACCAGACGAGTCCGCATAAGGTAGGGTAACGGCAAGCGGCAGCTTGGCTTGCGCCCGCAACGGCCGTCAAAGGAGGCGACTACCGTGATCAATAAAATTGTGCTCAGCATGGCCGCGCTGCGGCTGTTGTCGGGCAGTCTGGAGCTGCTGGCGGCTATTGTCATGCTGCGCTTCAATCAAATCGACAAAGCGCTGCTGATCAATACCGGGCTTGCCCTTGCAGGTCCGCTCATTCTATTAACTACCACTACCATCGGTTTGGTAGGCATTGCCGAGAAACTGTCATTTGGCAAAATGCTGTGGGTGCTGGTCGGCGTAAGCTGTATCTTTATCGGGATTTTGAAAAAGTAGCGGTCATATTTCTTTCTATCAGGCATACATTTGAAATATAGAAGACTGGACAACTTGGAGGCTTGGAACCCATGCTCATCTCGCTCGCGCCGATTTTACCCCCTTCACTCAAAAAGCTGCTGCTGGCGCTGCCTGAAGACGTACAGGCCGGTTTGGAAGAAATCCGCATCCGCGAGGAGCGGCCGCTGGAAATCGGCTTTGGCGGGGCCGGATTTGCTTTCGTGACTCCGCAGGGCGATCTGGCCGCCGACGCTGGTCAAGCATACCGGCCCGGTCGCGAGGAGTGCCGCGCGCTCCTTGAGCTGCTGACCAATCATTCCGTATATACCTTTGAAGAAGAGCTGCGTCGCGGCTACATTACGATTGCAGGCGGTCATCGGGTTGGACTGGCCGGTCGCACGGTGCTGGAGCATGGCGGCGTCAAGCTGATCCGCGACGTCGGCTCATTCAACATCCGGCTCGCCCGCGAGCTGCCCGGCGCAGCGCGCCCGGTACTGCCGCACCTGATGGACCCGGCGGCGCGCTCGGTGCACCACACGCTGATCATTGCGCCGCCACAAGCCGGCAAGACGACGCTGCTGCGCGACCTCGTCCGGCTGATCAGCCGCGGCGAATGGCCGCAGCCGCCCGCAGCCGCGGGCTTTGCAGGCGGCTTGGACGGCGCGTGGCGTGCGGGTGGAGCAGGCGGCGTGGCGGCGATAGCGTCGCAGGCGGCGGGCGCGGAAGCGGCGGCAGAGCGTCGCAGCGGCGTGCGGCTTGACGGCGACGCAGGCGGAGGCGGCTACGGGGCGGTCGCAAGCGGGCTGAGCGCAGACGGGGCGGTCCGCGTGGCGGTCGCAAGCGGGCTGAGCGCCCGCGTCCCGGCAGCGCCCGCGGCCCCCTTCGCCGGCGATTCCGGCGTGCTGCCCGGCTGGCCGGCGCGCAAGGTCGCCGTCGTCGACGAGCGCTCGGAGCTGGCCGCTTGCGTCAAGGGCGTGCCGCGCTTCGATCTCGGGCCGCGCACCGACGTCATGGACGGCTGTCCGAAGGCCGAGGGGATGATGATGATGATCCGCTCGTTATCGCCGGACGTGCTTGCCGTCGACGAGATCGGCCGCCGCGAGGACGCCGCCGCCGTGCAGGAGGCCGCGCACGCCGGCATCCGCGTCATCGCCACGGCGCACGGCGCAGACGCCGCCGACATCGGCCGCCGGCCCGCGCTGCGCGAGCTGCTCGACGAAGCGCTGTTCACGCGCCTCGTCGTGCTGGAGCGGCGCCGCGAAGGGCGCGCCCCGCTGCGCGTGTGCGACAGCGCCGGGCGGACGCTGTTTGCCGTCGATGCAGCCGTCGCCGCCGGAAGGGGAGGATAAGCGATGCTCAAGCTTATCGGAGCGCTGCTCGTCGTTGCAGCGGCCGCACTGGCCGGCTTCACCGTCGCGCTGCATTACAGCCGCCGGCCGCAGCAAATTCGCCAGCTCATGCACGCGCTGCAGCGGCTGGAGACCGAGATCGCCTACGGGCTCACGCCGCTGCCGGAGGCGTTCCAGTCGGTCGCCCGGCAAATCGCCGATCCGCTGGCTGCGCTGTTCCGGCTGGCCGCCGAGCGTCTGCTCGCTGCCGACGGCAAGCCGACCCGCGACGTCTGGAACGAGTCGGTACGCGAGGTCTGGAAGCGCACCTCACTTCGCGCTCCCGAGCGGGAAGCGGTGCTGCAGCTCGGCGGCGTGCTGGGCTTGTCCGATCGCGACGATCAGATCAAGCATCTGCGCCTGACGGTGAACCAGCTTGCCGCCGAGGAGGAAGAATCGCGCGAAGAACACCGCCGCTACGGCAAGATGTGGAAAAGCCTCGGCGTCCTCATCGGAGCATTGATCGTGATCCTGATGTATTAAGTGAGGTGCCCGGAATGAACGTAGACGTGAACGCCATTTTCCAAATTGCCGGCATCGGCATTATCATCGCGATGATTCATTCGGTGCTCAAGCAAATGGGCAAAGAGGATATGGCGCATTGGGTGACGGTCATCGGCTTTGTAGTCGTGCTGTTTATGGTCGTCAGCATGCTGGATCATTTATTTAAAGAAATCAAAACGATTTTTCTTTTTCAATAGACGGAGCTCTCACCTATGGAAATCATTCAAATTGTCGGTCTCGGGCTGATCGTCACCGTCCTGTCGCTGGTCATCAAAGAACAAAAACCGATG
Organism: Paenibacillus athensensis; assembly: GCF_004514475.2. GTDB lineage: Bacteria > Bacillota > Bacilli > Paenibacillales > NBRC-103111 > Paenibacillus_AL > Paenibacillus_AL athensensis. The sequence goes on from NZ_MYFO02000010.1 coordinate 133,643, forward strand.
TTCGCTTTCCTGCTCGCCGCCTTCACCGGCATAATCATCTTCCTGTTTCTGATCGGCAAAATTTCCACGGTCATCCACGTGCTGGAAGACCTGGCGCAGCAGTCGGGCATCAACATGGTGTTTCTTAAAACGATTCTCAAAATCATCGGCATCGCCTACATCGCTGAGTTCGGCGCGCAGATCGTGCGCGACGCCGGTCAGGAATCGATTGCTTCAAAAATCGAGCTGTCCGGCAAAATTCTCATCATGGTGATGGCCATTCCGATCATCACGGTCATTATCGAGACGGTAGTCAAGCTGCTGCCGGCTTAACGAAGGAGCTGAAGCGCGCGTGCCGCTGCCACATTCGCACTATTCGCTGCGCCATCGCTGGTGGCTGCTGCTGCTGGTCGCAGCAGGACTGTGGATCGGCTGGAACGGCTCCAGCCAGGCCGAAGGTCCGACCGATGCGATCATCCGCGAGCAGGCCGGACATCTGGATACCGACCAGGTCGAGCAGTACTGGAACAAGCTGATGACCGATTACGGCGGGTATTTCCCGGAGAACCGCACGCCCGGGTTCATGGATTTGCTGCTTGGTAAAATGGGCTTCAGCATTTCCGGCATATTTCGCGGACTGCTCGGCTATTTCTTCCACGAAATATTGAACAACGGCAAGCTGCTCGCTTCCATCGTCGTGCTCACCGTATTCAGCATGATTCTCGAAACGCTGCAAAGCTCCTTTGAAAAAAATACCGTCAGCAAGCTCGGCTACTCGCTTACATACATGGTGCTGATCATCATTGCGATCAACAGCTTCAGCGTCGCTATCGGCTACGCCAAAGCAGCGATTACTTCCATGATCGAGTTCATGATGGCGGTCGTGCCGCTCCTGCTGACGCTGCTGGCGTCGATGGGCAACGTGACGTCGGTGGCGATCCTGCATCCGCTGATCGTCTTTATGGTCCATGCCACCGGCACAGCGATTTACATTTTCGTATTCCCGCTGCTGTTTTTCTCCGCCGTGCTGCACATCGTCAGCTCGCTCAGCGAGCGCTACAAGGTGACGCAGCTGGCGAATCTGCTGCGCACCGTCAGCCTGAGCCTGCTTGGCGTGTTCGTCACCGTGTTCCTCGGCGTGATCTCCGTGCAGGGAGCGGCCGGCTCGGTGCGCGACGGCGTGACGATCCGCACGGCCAAGTATGTGGCAGGCAATTTCGTTCCGGTCGTCGGCCGATTGTTCTCAGATGCGACGGAAACCGTCGTCGGCGCTTCGCTGCTGGTCAAAAACGCGATTGGCTTGACCGGCGTCGTCATCCTGATCCTGCTGTGCGCCTTTCCGGCGATCAAGATTTTGACGCTGGCGCTGATTTATAACGTTTCGGCAGCCATCATGCAGCCGCTGGGCGACAATCCGATCATTGCCTGCCTGCAGACGATCGGCAAAAGCATGGTATACGTGTTCGCTGCGCTGGCGGCTGTCGGATTGATGTTTTTTCTGGCGATTACGATTATGATCGCGGTCAGCAACGTGTCGGTGATGATGCGCTGACAGCGGACGGGCGGGCAAGCAAGGGACAACGGAGCAACGGACCAGACGAGCAAACCGGCAGGCCGGCAAGGAGCACAGAGGAACAATGGGCAGGCGGGTTCAAGTCGGATACCAAAGACTCGTTGGGCAAACCGCACAACGCGATTCCCGGCTGAAAAGCCCGGCAGCAAGCCTGTAAGCAAGTTAGGAAGCAACCTGACAAACTCGCTTGGCAGCAAGCCCGGAAAGCAAGCTCGGCAAGCAAGCTCGGAAAACAAGCCCGGAAAGCAAGTCCGGAAAGCAAGCTCGGCAAGCCGCATGCGGAAACAAAATCCCGCGGTCAGGTCGGGCGGATGAGTCCCGCCGTCACACGCAAAGAAAGAGTTGGACGAGGCGGACGCAGCACGCACAAAGACGGCAGCGGGCGATAAAGAAGCGACGTCGGAAAGGGGGAAGCTTGCGATGGAGTGGTTGGGCGGCTGGCTGCGCAATATCGTCCTGGTCATTATGCTGGCGACGTTCGTCGATATGCTGCTGCCGAGCAGCGCCATGCAGCGTTATGTGAAAACGGTCATGAGCCTGTTCATCCTGCTGACGTTGCTCTCGCCGGTCATCCAACTCCTGCAGCACGGCTGGAGCGTTGACTCGCTGCTGGCGGCAGCCGAGCGCAAGCAGGAGCCGGCAGCCGGCAGCGGCGCACAGGGCGCAGCCGGTTCGGGCAAAGGCGCGCCGCTGCCATCGCTCGCTGAGATCCAGCGCGCCGCCGACCGGCTGAAGGCCGAGGGCGCGAAGCAGTCGCAGCAGCTCGTCGAGACCCAACTGGCCGCCATGATCAAGGACGATTTGCAGGCGCAAACGTCCCTGGGCGTGGCCAGCGTGCAAGCGAGCGTGCAGCTCGCCGGCGACGGTACGCCGTCCGTCGCCGCTGTGCGGGTCGTGCTGCGCGACCCGCCGGATGGCGGCGGCTCCGCAGGCGCCGCTGACGGCGCCGCGCCCGCATCCGGCGGCGGCACGGCCAGCGCCGCCCGCACAGCGGCGGCTCCGCAGGCGCCGCCGCCAAGCCATCGCGTTGACATAGCCGCGATGGAGCCGGTTCGCCCGATCGAGCCGGTGCGGATCGGGCAAGCAGGCGGCGCCTCCGCAGGCGCCGCAAGCTCCGGCAGCGGCTCCGCCGGCGCTGCCGATGCCGCTGCTGCGGCGTCGGGCGCGTCGCTGACGCCGCAGCAGCAAGCCGAGCGCCGCAAGCTGGCCGAGCGGCTGGAGGTGCAGTGGCAGGTCGCGGCCGCAAAGATCGACATCCGCATCGAACGCGGAGCGAGCCGCTGGTAGGCGGGCCACGGCGGGCAACGACATAGCAAGCAGGAAACGGGGTGAACATGATGGGGAAATGGTGGCAATGGATGGAGCACAAGCTGGGCGGCGGCCCGGGTGGCGGCAAGCGCAAAAACACGTTCCTGTGGCTCGTGCTGCTGGGGCTGACGGGAGCGGCGCTGATGCTGATCAATTCGTTTATAACAATCAAGGATGTAGATCCCATCAATGAGGGCCGCGCTTCTCCGCCACCGGCCAGCTCGGCGGCATTCGCCGGGAGCGCGCCCAAGGAACAGTCCGCTTTTCACGATTATGAAGAAGCTTACCAGAACCAGCTCAAGGATATTTTGCAAAAAATCGTCGGCGTCGGCGAGGTCGAGGTGCTGGTCACCATCGAATCGACGGAGGAAGTTACCGTGGACAAAAACTACAACGATCACCAGCAGATGACCACGGAGCGGGACAATAACGGAGCCAACCGCAGCATTTCCGAAGTGACGCGCAGCGGCGAAGTTGTGCTGTACCAGGTATCGGGCGACCAAAAGCCGCTCGTGCTCAAATATATCAAGCCGAAAATTCGGGGAGTCGTCGTCGTCGCCAAAGGCGCCGAGAATCTGACGGTCAAAAAGATGATTACCGAGGCCGTCGAGCGCGGACTGGACGTTGCGCCGCACCGCATTTCCATTTTGCCGCGAAAAACGGGGTAATGCATATTCTAGCCATATCCTACATATGTAATCTATAAATCTCTCATTTTTAAGGAGGAACAAGAAGATGAATGCAAAAAGACAAACGATTTGGCTGGTATCGATGCTTAGCTTGATGGTGGTGCTGTCCGCCTATTATTTGTTTACGGAGGATGTGAATAAGCTGGATCTGGCTTCGACAGAAGCCGTCAGCAATCCGCAAGAAGTGAAAATCGATATGAGCCAGGACGCCGCACTTACAGCCGGCAAAGATGCCGCTTCGGCCGACGCTCAAGCGGGCGCGAAGACCGACGTCAAAGCCACCGACGCGCAAGCCAAAGACCGCCAAGCGACCGACACCCAGGCAGCGGATGCTCCGACGACAGCCAAAGCCGATTCCGACGCGCATGCGAAGGCCGACGCCAAAGCCGACGCTCAGGTGCTGTCCAAGGTGGAAGCGCAAATGACGTCGTCCAGCGACTACTTTACGAATGCCCAAATGCAGCGCCATGAGGATCTGCGCAAGAAAACCGAAGAGCTGATGACGACGATCACCGATCCCAAGCAAAAACCGGAAGCCGTCGCCGCAGCCAATAACGAGCTGGAGCAAATCTCCGGCAATCAAGAGAAAATCGAGCGTCTGGAAGAGGTGCTCTCGCAGGATTTCGACCAAGCCATCATTACGCAGGATGGGAACAAATGGAAAATTACCGTACAAAGCGACAAGCTGGACAAAAGCCAAGGTGTGACAATTGTCGACATGGTGATGAAAGAGCTGGGCGCCGCGCCGGAAAATATCAAAATCCAATACGTGCGTCCTTAAAGGGAAACGAGCCCGCAAAGCGGCGCAAAAAAAGCATGGCGCAAGAAAGAGTCCGGCAAAACTGGACTCTTTCCATTTCTTGCGTTTATGGTTATAATACTAACGTTGCGGGTGTATGAACCGTTACAAGCGGTTCACCAACTTTGAAGGAGTGACTTTGGATGTTCAAATTAAGTGAGATCAAAGAACTGATCAAACTGGTGGATCAGTCTTCTTTACAAGAGCTAGAGATTGAGAATGAAGGCGCTCGCCTGATGATTCGCAAACCGAACAAAACGGAATCCGTGCTGGTGACCTCTGCGCCGGTTCAGCATGCCTATGCGCCTGCGCCAGTTGCCGCGCCAACGCCGCAAGCAGCTGTCGCTGCGGAAGCGCCTGCCGCGCCTGCGGCTGCAGCGTCCAAGCCGGTCGACGCTTCTTTACATACGATCACTTCGCCGATGGTAGGCACATTCTATCAATCCGCTTCGCCTGGCGCTGCTCCTTTCGTGAGCGTGGGCTCCCGGGTGAACGACAAAACCGTCGTCTGCATCGTGGAAGCGATGAAGCTGATGAACGAAATCGAAGCCGAAATCAAAGGAGAGATCGTGGAAATTCTCGTAGACAACGGTCAGCTCGTCGAGTACGGCCAGCCCCTCTTCTTGGTAAAGCCGGAATAAGCTTGTTGACTGGGAGGGACAATCATGAACTTTCATAAAATTCTCGTTGCGAACCGCGGCGAAATCGCCGTTCGCATCATCCGTGCCTGCCGCGAGCTCGGCATCTACTCGGTAGCCGTGTATTCCGAAGCGGACCGCGACGCGCTGCACGTCAGACTTGCCGACGAAGCGTATTGCATCGGACCGACGGCGTCCAAGGACAGCTACCTGAACTTTACGAACCTGATGAGCGTCGCGACGCTGACCGAATGCGACGCCGTTCATCCAGGCTACGGCTTCTTGGCGGAAAACGCCGACTTCGCGGAAATTTGCGAAAGCTGCAACATCACCTTCATCGGCCCTTCGCCGGACGCGATCAGCCGCATGGGGGACAAGTCGGTCGCCAAACAGACGATGAAGGAAGCGCGGGTGCCGATCATTCCCGGCTCCGATGGTCTGGTCGAAAGCGTGGAAGACGCCATGTCGATCGCCCGCGACATCGGCTATCCGGTGATCATCAAAGCAACGGCCGGCGGCGGGGGCAAGGGCATCCGCATTGCCGACAACGAAGAAATGCTCGTTCAGCAGATCACGACGGCGCAGCAAGAGGCGCAGAACGCCTTCGGCAATTCCGGCGTCTATCTGGAGAAGTATTTGACCGGCATGAAGCACGTTGAAATTCAGATCATCGCCGACAAGCACGGCAACGTGGTCCATTTGGGCGAACGCGACTGTTCGGTGCAGCGACGCCGCCAGAAGCTGGTCGAAGAAGCGCCGTGTCCGATTCTGACGCCGGAGATTCGCGCAGCGATGGGACAGGCCGCCGTACGCGCGGCGCAAGCCGTCAATTACTCCGGGGCCGGCACGCTGGAATTTCTGCTCGGACCGGACGGCAACTTTTACTTCATGGAGATGAACACGCGGATCCAAGTTGAGCATCCGGTTACGGAAATGATCACGGGCGTGGATATCATCAAGGAAATGATCCGTGTCGCTGAAGGGCAGCCGCTTTCTTTTACGCAAGATGACGTCAAGATCAACGGCTGGGCCATCGAATGCCGGGTGAATGCCGAAGACCCGAACCGCAATTTCATGCCTTCTGCGGGCCAGATCAAGTTTTACCTGCCTCCGGGCGGCTTTGGCGTTCGCGTCGACAGCGCCGCTTATCAGGGCTATACGATTCCGCCGCATTACGATTCGATGGTGGCCAAGCTGATCGTGTGGGGCAAGGACCGCGAAGACGCGATTGCGCGCACGAAGCGGGCACTAAGCGAATTTGCCGTCGAAGGCGTCCATACGACGATCCCGTTCCATTTGAAGCTGCTGGAGCACAAAGTGTTTATTTCCGGCCAGCATGATATCAAATTCCTCGAAGAACACGACGTGAACGATCCGGAATCGTAAAGACAATCATTTGTCATATTTTCAGCCAAATGGTATAGTAATAAATTAAGACGGCTTATCCCACGTGTGAACAAGCGCGTGAAACTCTAGGGAGGTGCCACATGAGCACAATCGCACCGGATTACGTGAAAACCGATATGGGCAGCATCCAGATCGCACCCGAAGTGATCGAAATCATCGCCGGTCTGGCTACCGTCGAGGTTCAGGGCGTAGCGGGCATGAGCGGCGGATTCGCAGGCGGCATTGCCGAGCTGCTGGGACGCAAGAATTTGTCCAAGGGCGTGAAGGTGGAAGTGGGACACCGTGAAGCGGCGATTGACGTTTCCATTATCGTCGACTACGGACATCGCATCCCGGAGGTAGCCAGCGATATTCAACAGAATGTCAAGCAAGCCATCGAATCGATGACCGGACTGAGCGTGGTGGAAGTGAATGTACACATCCATGACGTGCATTTCAAAGGTCTCGACAAACCGGTTGAAGAAGAAGCGGCCGCACATCGCGTCAAGTAAGCCGCCGGCATAAGAATCCTCAGAAACCCCCTACAGGTTGCAGGGGGTTTCCTCTAATATAGGAAGGGGACGAGCATTCGTGATAAAAATTGTTGACCGTTTCTTGCTGCTTATTTACAGCTTGATCGTCTTCGCTGCTTCCATTGTGGTGCTGTTCGCTACTTTCGGATGGATCGACAAATCGGATGCCGACAGCGTCTTGAGCGATTTGTATACGGATGATCGGGTTGCAGTAACGGCGATTATCATCGCTGCCGTCATTCTGCTGATCAGCGTTCGTTTTCTGTATGTCAGCTTGCGCCGCAGCCGCTCGCAGACGCCTTCGATCGATCAGCGCACCGATTACGGCGATATTCGCATTTCGCTGGAGACGGTGGAGAACCTGTCGCTGAAGGCGGCGGGACGTACGAAGGGCGTCAAGGACCTGCGCGCCCGCGTCAAGGTCAGTCCGGCCGGACTGGAAATTTTGATCCGCACGGTTGTCGACGGCGAAAGCTCGATTCCCGATATGACCGAGGAGATGCAAAACGGAGTCAAGCGTTATATCGAAGACATTACCGGCATTCCGGTCGCGTCTGTTACCGTATACGTCGCCAATATCGTGCAGTCGGCGCCCACCTTTCGAAGCCGGGTTGAATAAGGGGTAAGGGGTGAACCCACTCATGGGAAATGAGCTGTGGGAGCAGCATAAGGGGAAGCTGATCGGGGTCGCAGCGGGGCTTTTATGCGGCGTCATTTATTTGATTTGCGGATTTTGGGATATGCTGGTGTTTGCCGGCATCGTCCTGCTCGGTTATTACATCGGCGGCAAGCTGGATCGCCGCGAGCGTTTTCTGCTGCTGGAGGATATCTGGCGCTATGTGACGCACAAATGGAGAATGTTCCGCTGAAATCCCTGGTTCGTCCAAGGATTTTTTTGTTTGGAGGTCGCCTGCGGCTACAGGAAGGAATAAGCGATTAGCGGGCGCAGCACAATGAGGAGGACCACAATGAAACGCAGAGTCGCCAGGGAACTGGCCATACAGAGCTTGTATCAAATGGAAATGAACGAGGTGGCTGCGCGCGAAGCGGCGCTGACCGTCATCCACGAAGCGGAGAACGACAATGAAGCCCAGCTTGCCGTCGGAGACGAGAAAATTACGCCGGACTACGTCGTCGAGCTGGTGGAAGGGACAAGCGCCCGCAAGGAGCAAATCGACCAGCTGCTCGCCGAATATTTGAAGGGCTGGCAGATCGACAGGCTGTCGCGGGTCGACCGCGAGGTGCTGCGGCTGGCTGCTTATGAAATGATTTTCCGCGATGATGTGCCTCCCAAGGTGGTCGTCAACGAAGCGATTGAGCTGGCCAAGCATTTTGGCACCGAGGATTCCGGCAAGTTCGTGAACGGCGTGCTGGGCAAAATGATCAAGGAACTCGACGTCCTCAAGGAGCGGGCGGCCCGTTAAGATACGGTCCGGCCGACGTTTGGACTCGTTGTTATTTTTATATTACAAAAGGAGGTCGTCCTTATGAGCGGACAAATTATTAATGGCAAGGAAATCGTCGCGTCGATTCGCGCGGAAATTACGGAGCAGGTGCGCGAGCTGACGGAACAAGGCACGCAGCCGGGCCTTGTGGTTATTATCGTCGGAGAAGATCCCGCTTCGCAGGTGTATGTGCGCAATAAAGCGAAGTCATGCGAGCAGGTCGGCATTTATTCCGAGGTGCACGCGCTGCCTGCCAGCACAACCCAGCAGGAGCTGATTGCGCTGATTCATCTGTTTAACAAGGACCAGCGGATTCACGGGATTCTCGTGCAATCGCCGCTGCCCAAGCATATTAACGAGGAAGCGGTCGTCGACGAAATCGATCCGGCCAAGGATGTCGACTGCTTCCATCCGGTGAACGTCGGCAACCTGATGATCGGCAAGGACGGCATGAAGCCTTGCACGCCGGCGGGCGTTATCGAAGTGCTCAAGCGCACGGGCGTAGACATTGCGGGCAAGCACGCCGTCGTTGTCGGCCGCAGCAATATCGTCGGCAAGCCGATGGCTATGCTGCTGCTGCGCGAGCACGCCACGGTCACGGTCTGTCATTCGCGCACGCCGAACATGGCCGAAATTACGCGCCAAGCGGACATTCTGGTCGTTGCCGTCGGCAAAGCGCATTTGATCAAAGCCGAGCACGTCAAGCCGGGCGCTGTGGTCATCGACGTTGGTATGAACCGTCCGGCGGACGGCAAGCTGACCGGCGATGTCGACTTCGAAGCGGTGAAGGAAGTGGCCGGAGCGATTACGCCGGTGCCCGGTACGGTGGGCCCGATGACGATTACGATGCTGCTGCAAAACACGGTTGATTCCGCGCGCCGCGCTTCGCAGGCCAGCGTTCGCGTGTAATAACTGCTTATGGCGCGCAACGACACAAGAATTTTATCCGTCAAGGAACTGAACCGTTATATCAAGTCGCTGCTTGAAGGCGAGCCGCGGCTGCAGGACGTGTGGGTGCGCGGCGAGATTTCCAACTTTACGCATCATTCCAGCGGCCATATGTATTTCACGCTCAAGGATGCGGACGGACGGCTCAAAAGCATCATGTTCGCTTCCTACAACCAGCGGCTCGGCTTTATGCCCAAGGAAGGGACGCGGGTTATTGCCCGCGGCAATATCTCGGTCTACGAGCGGGACGGCGCGTACCAGTTTTATATCACGCACATGCAGCCCGACGGCATCGGCAGCTTGTATCTGGCTTATGAACAGCTGAAAAAGAAGCTCGAAGCCGAAGGCTTGTTCGCGGCCGAGCGCAAAAAGCCGATCCCCCGCTTCCCGCGGGCGATCGGCGTTATTACGTCTCCGACGGGCGCGGCGGTGCGCGACATCATCATCACCCTGCAGCGGCGCTTTCCGTCGGTGCCGGTGCTGCTGTACCCCGTGCTTGTGCAAGGGGCGCAAGCGGCGCCGTCGATCGTCAAGGCGATTGAGGCGATGAACCGGCTCGGCGAAGCCGATGTGCTGATCGTCGGGCGCGGCGGCGGCTCGCTGGAGGAGCTGTGGGCGTTTAACGAGGAAGCGGTCGCGCGGAGCATTGCCGGCTCCGCGATTCCCGTGATCTCGGCCGTCGGCCACGAGACCGACTTCACGATCGCCGACTTCGTCGCCGATCTGCGGGCGGCGACGCCGACCGCGGCAGCCGAGCTCGCTGTGCCCAGCCGCGCCGAGCTGCTGCAGCGCCTGGCGTCGCAGACGCAGCGGCTGCACCGCGGGCTGCGCCAGCAGCTGCGCCGCCAGGAGGAGCGTCTTGCGCGGCTGCGCCGCTCGCCGCTCCTCATGAACCCGCGCCGGCAGCTCCTGCAGGAGCCGGCGCAGCGGCTTGATCGGCTCGCGGAGCAGCTCGGTTACCGCATGCGGCAGCAGCTCGCTCGCGCTGCCGAACGGCGGATGAAGCTGGACCGCAAGCTGTCCGCTTTCAATCCCGCCGAGCAGGCGGCGTTTGCGCGGCATCGGCTCGATGCCGGACAGCGCCGCCTGCTTGCGGCCATGCAAGGACTGACGCGCGGCAAAAAGCAGGAGTGGCAGGCAGCGGTCCGCCACCTCGACGCGCTCAGTCCGCTCAAGGTCATGCAGCGCGGCTACAGCCTCGCTTACGATGAAAGCGAGCGCAAGCTGATCCGCTCGGTCCATGAAGCGCAGATCGGCGATGTCGTCAAGATCCGGCTGCAGGACGGCCGGTTGAATTGTCACGTATGGGGGATGGAGGAGAATCGCAATGGCGAAGAAGGAGACGGAAATTAGCTTCGAACAGGCCATCGAGCTGCTGGAGCGCATCGTCAGCCAGTTGGAAAGCGGTGACGTGCCGCTGGAGCAGGCGATCGAGCTGTATCAGGAAGGCGTGCGTCTGTCGCACCTGTGCGGCGTCAAGCTGGAGCAGGTCGAGAAAAAAATCGAAATGCTGGTCGAAGGCGACGCGGGCGTCATCCGTAAGCCGTTCCAGCCGGCTGGAGAAGATAAGGGGAATTCGTTTGAATAAGACAGACGTTATTCGGGATTATATGGGACAGGAGGCGCAAGCGGTGGAAGCGGCTCTGCGGCTGGCGCTGCCGGCGGCGTGGGACGTGCCGGGCAAGCTGCGCGAGGCGATGGATTATTCGCTGCTGGCCGGCGGCAAGCGACTGCGGCCGATCATGGTGCTCGCTGCGGCCGAAGCGCTCGGCGGATCGCGGGAAGCGGCGCTGCCTGTCGCTTGCGCGATTGAAATGGTGCATACGTATTCGTTGATCCACGACGACTTGCCGGCCATGGACAACGACGATTTCCGCCGGGGCAAGCCGACCAGCCATAAGGTGTTTGGCGAAGCGATGGCGATTCTGGCCGGCGACGCTTTGCTCACCCATGCCTTCCACAGCGTGGCGCAAGCGCATAAGCAACACGGCGTGCCTGCCGACCGGGTGCTGGCGATCAGCGAGGAGCTGGCCGCTTATGCCGGTGCGAAGGGCATGGTGGGCGGACAAGCCGCCGACATGCTCGGCGAGCAGGGCATGACGAAGCTCGAGGAATTGACGTACATCCATACGCACAAGACGAGCGATCTGATCGTCTTCTCGCTGCGTGCCGGAGCGCGCATTGCCGGAGCGGACGAAGCGCAGCTCGAAGCCTTGTCCAGATTCGGTCATAACATCGGACTTGCTTTTCAAATCCAGGACGATATTCTGGATGTGACGGGCGACGAGCGGAAGCTCGGCAAGCCGCTTAACAGCGACGAAAAGCAAATGAAGGTCACCTATCCGTATTTCATCGGGCTGGAGGCGTCGGAGGCCAAGGTGCGCGAGTTGACCGAAGCAGGCAAACAGGCGCTGCTGGCGGCTGGTCTGCCCAAGCCGGAGCGGCTGCTGGAGCTGGCCGATTTCTTGATGGGACGGGACCATTAGCGGCAATTTTACGCGTTGCCCCTCTTTTATGGTATAATGGTGCAAACTCAAGCATTTTACAACGGAAAGCGAGGAAAACAGCGTGCTGCTCGAACAAATCAAACAGCCTGAAGATCTGAAGAGGTTAAGCTCGGCTGACCTTGAGGCGCTGGCCGGAGAAATCCGCCAATTTTTGATCGAAAAGCTGTCCGTGACCGGCGGGCACCTCGCCCCGAATCTGGGTGTCGTCGAGCTGACGATCGCACTGCATGCCCATTTTCACAGCCCCTACGATAAATTGATTTTCGACGTCGGCCATCAGGCTTACGTACATAAAATATTGACCGGCCGCATGGCCCAATTCGATACGCTCCGCAAGTACAAGGGACTTTGCGGGTTCGTCAAGCGCGCGGAAAGCGAGCATGACGTCTGGGAGGCCGGGCACAGCAGCACCTCGCTGTCGGCGGCGATGGGCATGGCGATGGCCCGCGATCTGAAAGGCGAGCATTACAAGGTCGTCGCAGTGATCGGCGACGGTGCCATGACCGGCGGTATGGCGCTGGAAGCGATGAACCATATCGGACACGAGAAAAAGAACCTGATTGTCATTCTCAACGATAATGAAATGTCGATTGCTCCGAACGTGGGGGCGATTCACAACTATTTAAGCAAAATTCGCTCCGACCGCCACTACCTGAAAGCGAAGGAAGAGGTCGAGCACCTGCTCAAGAAAATTCCTGCCATCGGCGACACGCTGGCCAAAACGGCCGAAAAGCTGAAGGACAGTCTCAAATATTTGCTCGTTTCCGGCGTCTGGTTCGAGGAGCTTGGCTTTACGTACATCGGGCCGGTGGACGGCCACAACCTGCCGCTGCTGCTCGATACGCTCAAGCAGGCGGAGAAGGTCAACGGTCCGGTGCTTGTGCACGTGGTTACGACGAAGGGCAAGGGCTACTCCCCGGCAGAGCGGGACTCGCATACGTGGCATGGCCTTGGTCCTTACAAAATCGAATCGGGCCAAGTGCTCAAATCGGTAGGTCCGCCGATGTACACCGAGGTGTTCGGTCGCACGCTGATTGAATTGGCCGAGCAGGACCGGCGCATCGTCGCTGTTACGCCGGCGATGCCGGGCGGCTCCGGACTGTTGAAATTCGCCGAGCGCTTCCCGCAGCGGATGATCGACGTGGGCATTGCCGAGCAGCACGCCGCTACGCTGTGCGCGGGACTGGCCAGCGAAGGGCTGAAGCCCGTGTATGCCGTGTACTCGACGTTCCTGCAGCGCGCCTACGACCAGATCGTACACGATATTTGCCGGCCTAAGCTGAACGTGACGTTTGCCATCGACCGCGCCGGATTCGTCGGACCTGACGGGGAAACGCACCAAGGCGTGTACGATATCGCCTTTCTGCGCACGCTGCCGAACATGGTGCTGATGATGCCAAAGGACGAGCGCGAGCTGCGCGATATGATGCTGACGGCGCACCTGTATAACGACGGGCCGATTGCTTACCGCTACCCGCGCATTAACGGAACGGGCGTCAAGCTGGACGAAGCGCCGCAGCCGATTCCGATCGGCACATGGGAAATCGTGCGCGAGGGCGATCATGCCGCTGTGCTGGCTGTCGGGCCGATGGTGCAGGTGGCGGAGGAAGCCGCTGAGCTGCTTGCCAAGGACGGCATCAACCTGAGGATCGTCAACGCCCGCTTTATCAAGCCGCTGGACGAAGCGTATTTGCTACAGCTGGCCAAGGAGGGCATTCCGGTCATCACGATGGAGGAAGGCTCGATCCAGGGCGGTATGGGCAGCGCTGTGCTGGAGTTTTTTGCGGCGCAAAGCGTGTTTGGTCTTGAAATCAAACAGTTGGGCGTTCCCGACTATTTCGTCGAGCACGGCTCCGTGAAGGAGCAACGTCAAGAGGTCGGGCTGACCGCGCATAATCTCGCCGCCGAGGTGCAGGCGCTGATGCCGCGCAAGCGTCAACGGGCGTAAGCCCGGGGCGAGCAAGCAGGATGAGGAGTTAATGAATACGTATGTCTTCAGATAAAGAACGATTGGATATCCTGCTGGTCGAGATGGGCTATTTCGACAGCAGGGAGAAAGCCAAGGCCGCCATTATGGCTGGCCTTGTTTTTGCCGACGAGGAGCCGGTCGACAAAGCCGGCACCAAGATCAGCCGCAAAGCCGCGCTGAAGGTCAAGGGGGCGATTCACCCTTATGTCAGCCGAGGCGGGCTCAAGCTGGAGAAGGCGATCAGGCAGTTCGGCCTTGATCTGCGGGGAGCGACCATGCTGGATATCGGCGCGTCGACCGGCGGCTTCACCGACTGCGCGCTGCAAAACGGCGCGGCTTACGTTTATGCCATCGATGTCGGCTACAACCAGCTGGACTGGTCCTTGCGCAACGATCCGCGGGTTAACGTGATGGAGCGGACGAATTTCCGCTTCACCAAATCGGAGGATTTGTCGGGGCCGGCACCGGATTTTGCCACCATCGACGTTTCGTTCATTTCGCTGCGGATCATCCTGCCGCCGCTGCGCGCGCTTTTGCCCGAGCACGGGCGCGTCGTTGCCCTGATCAAGCCGCAGTTTGAAGCCGGACGCGAGAAGGTCGGCAAATCCGGCGTCGTTCGCGATTCGGCGGTACACGAAGAGGTGCTGCAGGCGGTGCTCACCTTTGCTGACGAGCTGGGCTTCCGGCTGGAGGGACTGACCTATTCGCCGATCACGGGCGGTGAAGGCAACATCGAGTTTCTGGCCTATTGGTCGTGCGAGACGCGGGCGGAGCCGGCGGAAACGGGCAAATCCGCTGAAAGCGCGGGCGAGGCTGGTGCCGGCTTGCGGCCCGGCGCTGCGGAGCGTTCGGCAACGATCCGCGCCGTCGTGCGCGAATCGGGCAAGCTGCAAGGGAAATAAAGCTCACTTTGCCTTTAGCGCGGCACGCGGAGGCAAAGTGAGTTTTTTGCTGGAAAAAAAGGATTTTCCCGCTAAACCCGCGAAATATTCAAGCGGGGTGAGGGCGTGGAAAAAGGAAATGGCTGGATTGTCCTGATACTTTTTATCGTCTTGATCATGGTCGCGCTGGGACGCTTTGGGCGTTGGCTGGAGAAACCGCCGAAACGCCGCTTGCCGGTGCCCGCCGCTGGTGACATTCCGCAAACCGACGTTGTCGAGCTGCTGGAGGGCGCGGGCTTTGACGTGCTGGCCGGCAAAACAAAGCTGCCGATCACCATCGCGGTCAATGGCGAGGCCACACTCGCCAGCCAGCTGTATATCGATTACCTGGCCGCGAGGGAAGAGAAGCTCTACGTCGTCCGCTTGGCCCGCGAGCGGGTGCCGATCGACTGGGCGGCGGGCAGCTCGGTTCGCGAGAAGCTGCTGCCTTACAGCCTGATTTATCCCGAAACCGAAGGCGTATTATATGTAGATATGGAACAGCGCAAAATCAAAATCATAACGTTTCAAATAGAGGTGTAGCATGAAGGGACAACGACATGTGAAAATCAGAGAAATCATTACGAATCACGAGATCGAAACCCAGGACGAGCTCGTGGAATCTTTGCGCGCCGCGGGCTTCCACGTGACTCAGGCCACGGTGTCGCGCGACATCAAGGAGCTGCATCTGATGAAGGTGCCGCTGGACGACGGGCGGTACAAATACGCGATGCCGGCCGATCAGCGCTACAATCCGATGCAGCGGCTGCGCCGCGCATTAAGCGACCATTTTGTTAGCGTCGATTATACGGACAACCTGGTCGTGATGAAATGCTTGCCCGGCACGGCCAATACGATTTGTGCGCTCGTCGACAATCTCGAATGGAGCGAAGTGATGGGGACGATCGGCGGGGACGATACGATTCTCGTCATCTGCCGCGGCAAGGAGCAAAGCGTATCGTTCGTCAATCAGGTCATGTCGTTACTGTCCTGACCACAAGGAGGCATCCATGTTAACCGAATTGTCCATCCGCAATCTGGCGGTTATTGAACAGGTGCATATTCGCTTCAAGATGGGATTTCATGTGCTGACAGGGGAAACCGGCGCGGGCAAATCGATTATTATCGACGCGCTGTCGCTGATTGTAGGCGGTCGCGGCTCGGCGGAGCTGGTGCGCTACGGCTGCGACAAGGCGGAAATCGAAGCGCTTTTCGAGCTGCCGGCTGAGCATCCGGTCTGGAGCACGCTTGCGGGACTGGGCATCGCCGCCGATCCGGCCGAGCATCTGGTCATTCGCAGGGAAATCACCGCTGCGGGTAAAAGCTCCAGCCGCATCAACGGCCAGCTCGTCAACCTGACGATGCTGCGCGGCGCCGGCGATTGGCTCGTCAACATTCACGGCCAGCACGAGCACCAGTCGCTGCTGAAAATCGACGAGCACGTCCATTGGCTTGACCTGTTCGGCGAAGCGGAAATTCGCGGCGCCAAAGCCGCCTACCACGCGTCCTACGACGCTTACGTCAAGCTGCAAAAGGAGCTGCGCGAGCTGCAGGAGACGAGCAAGCAGTCGCTGCACATGCTCGATTTGTACCGCTTTCAGATCGAAGAGCTGTCTTCGGCTGCGCTGAAGCCGGGCGAAGACGAGACGCTGAGCGACGAGAAGCGCAAGCTCGCGAACGCCGAGAAGCTGTATCAGAACGCCAACGACGCCTATGAGCTGCTGTACGGAGGCAACCGCGCGCTCGATACCGCTGGCAAGGCGCTTTCGCGGCTGCAGGATATCGCCGCGCTGGATCCGTCGCGGCTGCAGCCGCTGCTGGAGCAGGCCCAGTCGGCGTATTACCAGCTGGAGGATGCCGCTTTCCAGCTCCGCGATTACCGCGACGATATCGAATTCAATCCGCTGCGGCTGGACGAGATCGAGCAGCGGCTCGATCTGTTGTCGTCGCTGCGGCGCAAATACGGCGAGTCGATTCCCGACATGCTGGCGTATCTGGAGCAAATCCTTCGCGAGACGGATTTGATCGAGAACAAGGACGAGCATATTCGCAAGCTTGAAGACGCGCTGCGGCTGGAAGAGCAGCGTCTTGGCGCCGCCGCCGCCGAGCTGTCCGCGCTGCGCCGTCAGGTGGCCGAACGGCTCGCCGCGGCCATCGAAACCGAGCTGCGCGACTTGCAGATGGAGCGGACGATGTTCCGCGTCCAGCTGCAGCGCACAGCCGACGAGCGCGGCATCGAGGTCGAAGGCAGCCGCGTGCGCTTTGGCCGGTCCGGCGTCGATCAGGTGGAATTCCTGATGGCTCCGAATCCCGGCGAGCCGCTGCGCGGCTTGAGCCGGATCGCCTCCGGCGGCGAGCTGTCGCGGATCATGCTGGCGATGAAGACGATTTTTGCCCGCATCGACCAGATTCCGGTGCTCGTCTTCGACGAAGTCGATACCGGCGTCAGCGGCCGGGCCGCGCAGGCGATTGCCGAAAAGCTGTCGGTGCTTTCCCGCAGCTGCCAAGTATTTTCGATCACGCATTTGCCGCAGGTGGCCTGCATGGCCGATGTTCATTTTGCCATCCATAAGGAAGTGGATCGCGAGCGGACGTATACGCGGGTAACGGATTTGGACGAGCAGGGACGGATTGCGGAGCTGGCGCGCATGCTCGGCGGAGTGGAAGTAACGGAAACCACGCTGCATCACGCCGGGGAAATGCTCAATCTGGCCCGCGACAAAAAGTCCGAGCTGCAGACACAGATTTAGATATCATTTTCAGTTATAAAACGACGGGAGAGGGGTTAAGTTATAGGTACGCATTTGACGATGCTGTTCGTCAGGGCCAAGGAAGCAAAGGAGCGTGAAGGTATTGCAATCCAACAAAAGAAAAAGATTGATTGGTTTACTGCTCGTCTTCTTCGTTTGTATGGTTAGTTTGTCCGCGCCTTTCCAAAGCTTTGCCTCGTTCCCCCAGGAATTGCGCTTGTTTAGCGGTCAAGGGAAGCAGCTTCAACTCGCTATGCCCGTCAGCGCCCAGGTTACAGTAAGCGATACGGATATTGTGAAGGTGAACGGCAACGCACAGCACTCATTTCAGGTCAATTTGAACGAACCTATTTCCCTCCAGTCGAACCATTCCGGCCAGACGGAAATGAAGCTCAAGCTGTTTGGAGCCATTCCGCTGAAAACCGTGAAGGTCAACGTCGTTCCTGATCTCAAAGTGATACCTGGCGGCCAGACCATCGGCGTCAAAATCAAATCGGCCGGCATTCTCGTAGTCGGACATCATCTGGTCACCGTCGCTTCCGATCAGAAGCTGTCTCCGGGCGAGGAAGCCAAGGTGCAGGTTGGCGATTTAATTACGCAAATCAACGGTAAAGAATCGCGCGATGTCAGCAAAGTGGCCGAGCTGGTAGCCAAAGCCGGCGAAAGCCAAACTCCGCTTGCGCTGACCATCGTCCGCAACAACACCGAGCTTCAAGTCAAGCTGCAGCCCGCTTACGATATCGTGGACAAGTCATACCGTCTTGGCTTGTACATCCGCGATTCCGCAGCAGGCGTAGGCACGCTAACGTTTTATGCTCCCGATCAGGGCGTGTACGGTGCGCTTGGTCACGTGATTACCGACATGGACACCCAGACGCCGATTGCGGTTGGCGACGGCGAGGTCGTTTATTCCAACGTCACCTCGATTTCCAAGAGCCACAACGGCGAGCCCGGCGAGAAGCGGGCGACGTTCTTCAAGGACAGCAAGGTGATCGGCAACATTGAGCGCAATACCGCCTTCGGCATCTTCGGCAAAATGTTTACAGCGCCCGATCACAGTCTGGAAAAGGATACCATTCCCGTTGCTTTTGCTGAAGAGGTCAAGGAAGGTCCGGCGCAGATTTACACCGTCGTCGACGGCCAGAAGGTTGAGAAATTCGATATTGAAGTCGTGCATGTGGCCAAGCAGGATTACCCCGCAACCAAGGGCATGATAATTAAAATTACCGATCCGCGACTCATTGAAAAAACCGGGGGCATCGTGCAGGGCATGAGCGGAAGTCCGATTATTCAGAACGGCAAAATGATCGGCGCCGTCACGCACGTTTTCGTGAACGACCCGACGAGCGGTTACGGCTGCTTCATCGAATGGATGCTGCAGGATGCCGGTATTATGCTGCGGCCTGCAACGGAACAATCAAAGGCAAGCTAACGAGCTGCCTTTGATTTTTTTTGCCCATGAGGAATTATACAAGCTTTTGTCGAATAGTGTAGGATGAACGAGATAAATATACTATTATATAAGATTACGAAAAAAAAGAAAAGAAAAACAATTTTCGACAGAAGGAATTTGAATTGCAATGTCGAATACAGAACGAGGGAAATAAATACCAACTTGTGATAAGTAGCTAAAAGGAGGATATCAAGTTGCAAAAAATTCAGGTGTTGTTAGCAGATGATAATCGGGAGTTTACCCACTTATTATCCGAGTTCATCGGTGAGCAGGAAGATATGGAGATTGTCGGGGTGGCTTATAATGGAAACGAAGTGCTGCGTTTTATCGAACAGCAGCGCGACGTGCCGGATGTCCTGATCCTGGACATCATTATGCCGCATTTGGACGGCCTCGGCGTTCTGGAACGCCTGCGCGAGATGAACCTTAACCCGCAGCCCAAAATCATCATGCTGACCGCCTTCGGTCAAGAAAATATCACCCAGAAGGCCGTGCAGCTCGGCGCGTCCTATTACATACTCAAGCCGTTTGATATGGAGGTTCTGACGAATCGGATCCGTCAGCTTGTGTCCAACTCGACAACCGCCACAACGAGCAGCGCTATGCCGAAAGCCAATGTCGTGCACATGCCCAAGGGGAAAAACCTTGACGCGAACATTACAACGATCATACATGAAATCGGCGTACCTGCGCATATTAAAGGATATCAGTACTTGCGCGAAGCGATCACAATGGTATATAACAATATCGAAATTTTGGGCGCGATTACCAAGACGTTGTACCCGGCCATCGCCGAGAAATACAAAACGACGCCAAGCCGCGTCGAGCGGGCGATTCGTCATGCCATTGAAGTGGCGTGGACGCGCGGCAACATCGACTCGATTTCGTTTATTTTCGGCTACACGATCAATATTTCCAAATCCAAGCCAACCAACTCCGAATTCATCGCGATGGTCGCCGACAAGCTGCGGATCGAGCACAAGGTTTCTTGAAAGGGTAAGGAGTAGTGAGTTCTTCATCACGTATGCGGGATAGACCGATAAGCGGATGATAACACGCATGGATAAACACCTGATCTTTTTTGGGTTGTATAAACTCAATTGAGGGAAGGTGTTTTTATTATTTTGGCATTTCTTGCCTCAATAAAACGTCGCATATATACTAAGAAGTAACGCATCCTCACGTTAGTCGCTGCACCTTACTTGACCACAAGGATGAAAGGAGCCCCTATGCCCGCTCAATTTGAAGAGGACGACTTGCAAATCATCAAGGAAATGGCCCAGCATGAGGCTGAACCCGGCTTTGTTCAAAAGGCGTTGCAAACGATCGGCAAACCGATAGATAAACTGATGGGTTATGTCCAATCGGCCGACAACAAATATATCAAAAAAGCGCTGCAAAAAATCGATTCGGCGATTGTCGAAGCCCTGCGGGGAACGGTAAAAATGGCCAATCAGCTTACGAGCGAAGATAAGGTAAGAAAGGAATACCGCAAGCAATTCGGCATTGAGGTCGGCGATATCCGCGATATTCGCCAGTTGCCGCTCAAGCAAATGGATCGGGTGGCCGATGCTTATGAGGTGAGCAACGGCGTGCTCGTAGCAACCGAAGGAGCGGTGCTCGGCATAGCCTCGACGCTGGCCGAAGGTATTCCGTTTGCACAATTGGCGATACCGGCCATTGTTACGGCCGATGTGACGGCGTCCATGACGCTAATGTCCCGCCACGTGTGCCAAATCGCCACGTCCTACGGGTATTCGTCCTATGATCCGCTCAATATGCCGGATATTCTGTCGGCAATGGCGCCGGTTGCGACTTCGGCGGATGAAGGCTTTTTGATTCTTAAAGCCGGAGCCGTTTATGAGATCCGCGAAGCGGGTAAATTTGCCGCCAAGCATGCCGGCGCACTGCTGGATGACGTGGCAGCGCCGCAATTGATCGCACTGATCAGAGCGGTTGCACAAAGACTCGGCGTCGTTATTACGGAAAAAGAGCTCGGCCTGCTAGTGCCGATTGCCGGAGCTGCCCTGAACGGCGGGCTCAATCTGGCGTTCCAGCAAACGAATCATACGAATGCCAAGGACTATTTCAGACGATTAATTCTGATCGACAGGTACGGCCGCGAAGCGGTATGGAGCGCTTTGGAGGCTGAACGAAATCTTTTGATGAACAAACGGCTCCAATAAAACCGCTCGTTTACGTCTGCACCACATTCAAATTAAAGGTTGTCGTCGAGTTGGACACCGCGGACAACGACACCACCTCCAGCGAGACGGTGGCTCCGATGGCCAGCCCCAGATTGATCGCCAGGCTTGCGGCAGTGAGCGTCGTTAAGCCTCCCATCTGCAGGTTGCCGTTCACAAAAACGTTATAATAACCGTTGCTTCCCGGAGCGGTCAAGCCGTTGGACGCAACAGAGGTACCGGCGTCATTTTTAAAGCTGGTGGCCGGTATGGTTGTCACCCCGCTCAAAATATTGCCAAGCACAACGGTCGCCGTATATCGCCAAACCGTCGGCGTTACGCTGGTCGTTGTTGTCGTCGTAATCGTCCCGGTAATCGCAAAGTTGTCCGGGCAAATCCATTCAAAATAATCCACGCTCATCGCTGCTCCCCCTTGCGCTGAAAGTCGGCAAATAGCCGTCCCGCGGAACGTTTGTACTGCACCCTATGCGCTACAGGATCAGGTTGTCCCGCCATTTGCCGCTCCGTTTGCCAAAAAAGGCTGAAGCCCGTCTCATTCATTCGCCGTCCGTAACCGGGCGGCCGTGAATTGTGGCTTCAGCCTTTGTTATCCGATTTTAAAACCGCCGCCATTGCCGTTGGAAACCACGGTTTCTATATCAATGCCGCTGACGGTTGTACCCGGGCCTTGCTTTAAATTCCATTTTTCGAATTCGCGCGAATCACTCCATCCCGGCGAGGCGGACAGCCAGGCATAGGTAATGTCGGTGAACTGGTTCATCACGGTCTCACACACGGAAGCCGAGCCGTAAATTCCGATGTCGTATTGAACGCCGTGTCGTTCCGTTGCGGCTTTTATGCCTTCGACGATCCCGCGGAAATATTCGCTGATGCAGCCACGGGCATCCTCCAGCGGAGCATCGTAATCGACCGCAAAATAGATCGGGGTAGCCGCCGGCTGACCGATGATCATTTTGGCATAGTTATAAGCCATTTGAGCGTCTTCAAGTCCGGTGTGATACGTAAAATATCCGCTGCTCGACGGGTACCCGTTTTTCCATAAGGCTACGATGTATACGCCGGCTGCGCTGATGGCGCGAGCTTCGGAAGGGGTTAAGAGCTTGGGGTGATCCGTCTGGCAGTAATATCTGCCGGCAAAATGATAGCCTTCTTGAACAATTTGCTTGATGACGCGCTCCAGATTGACGGAGCTGTCCAGTCCGACTGCCATGCGCATTCTCCTTTGCTAATAGGACACTACTTGACGAGATTGACGGTAGCTGTTTTTTTCGCTTCGGTGGCGGCTTTGCGCGGAATGGCCGCTTTGCTGCGCGGTTTCGCCGCTCCGCCTGCAATGCCGATGCTGATGCCCATAATTTCCAGTGAGAAGGTGGTCAGGACGCCTTCCAGACCGGCTGTTTCGTTCAATTGACGGATTGCTTTGTTCCACGTTTGCAGCTGGGTAACCGGCTCTCCGTTCAGGTTGTGCATACTAAAATCGGGATCGGTCAGCACATCGCGGTGGATGTCGCCAATATTCGGAATAATAATGCGCAGCGCTTGCTTCACCCCGTCTTGCGTGAACGTATCCAAAGCGTCAAGTCGCGTGCGGATCATCTGCATCGTATTGCGCAAGCTTGGCTTCAGCTCCAGCGGTTGCGTAGGATCGCCTTTGGAAGTTGACCATTCCACTTTAGAAGGGTCAAAGCCAGGATCTACCGCGCCAAACATGGCAGCCCCGCCTTCAGCGGCAACCGCTGCCGAAGCAGGTGCATTGCCGCCGCCAAAACGCGACTCGATGGTGTGTGTAGTGCCTGTGGTCCGTTTGCCGGTGGCGTCAAGCTTGGCAAGCGTGGTCACGATATCAGCATTGACATAACGGTCATCCAGCGCGGTCGTTGGTTTCAAATCTTCGGTGATGTTCTGGATTTCGACCTCGTAGTACACCCAGTAACCTTTTTCGTTCACCCATTCCTTGGCCCAGCTTTCGACGAATTGCTCGTGCTGCTTGTTCGCTTCGGCCGTAATCGGGAACAGGTTCGCCGCTGTCCCCGGACCGCCGAGATTGTCATTGAGCAGATGGCCTTTGATAAACTTGTCGGTGTTGGCATAGGTCGGGTCTGTCGGCAGCTGGCCCATAATGGTCCTCAGCGCAGCGCCTTGTGGCGGCCCCCCCTGCGGATGGTTCGGGCCGAGCCGCGTAGCGACCATTTTCATCCCGACCGTATCGCCGCCAAGCGCCCCCGTTGTAAAATCGACCTGCTGCGTCAGCATGGTGGAATGGCTCAAATCGCCTGTATTCAGTTCCAGCGTATTAATATCGATTTGTGCGGCAGGGTTGATCTTGATATCAAGTGCCGCCGAAGGCGTACCCAGCCCGGTCCAGCCGATATGCGTCAAGCCGAAATCCTTGGTAAGCTGGGGGAAAAAGGACTCAACCTCGGCAATCGAGGAAGCGCTTTTGACGATTTCGTTCGCTTCGTTAACGGCTTCTGCCAAATCGGCTTCTTTTTGTTCCTTGGTGCGCGTATCCTCGCCGCTGGCAGCAACGGGCGCGGTAGCGGCGTTCTCCGGTTCCTCTTGCTCCGTCTGCTCGCCGGTCGTTTCCTCACGTTGTACGGAGGACGATGCGGCAGAGGACGTATGACTGCGCACGAGCTGCGCGACGCCGCGATTGCCCAGGCTCCGTTGAATGGCAGCAAGCGAATTCGGCGGCGCAGCCTGCTTCACGGCAGGAGCTGCGACTTGTTCGGCAGGCTGAACGGCCGTCTTGAGCTGTGAAGTTTCATTCTGTTTCATGGTGCCACCTCGATCATGATACAATACAAGCAGGAAATAAGCTCTTCCAGGAACGAATCCATATTGTCATAAATGATTCGACGTGATTCACCAGAATCCTCCAAAAAGGAGGATGCATATTCCATAGGAGGTCGTACATATGCACATCACGATCCTTGGCCCCTGGGGCGCTTACCCGCAGGCGGGAGAAGCGACTGCGGGCTATTTGCTGGAGACGGACGACAATCGCGTGCTGCTCGACTGCGGCAGCGGCGTGCTTGCCGGACTGCAAAAGCGGCTGAGCCTTGACGAGCTGACTCATGTAATGATTACTCATGCCCATTACGATCATATCGCCGATCTGGGCTGCTTGCAGTATGCCTGTCTGATCGACAAGGACTTGGAGCGGCGTCAAGCCGATCTGCCAATCTATATGGCCTGCGAGTCGGGACATGCGGAAGCGCTGGGGCACAAGGCGATGCCCGGAACGATTATGGTGCCGGTGGCTGCAGATGATACACTGGAGCTGGGCGGAATGACTTGCTCGTTCATGCGCACCTTGCACGGTGTTTATTGCTTGGCAGTCAAAGTGCGCTGCGGCGGCCGGACGCTTGTGTTTACAGCGGATACCAGCTTCGATGAAGCGCTGATTCCGTTTTGCGCGGGAGCGGATCTGTTGCTTGCGGAAACGTCGTTTTATGCCGATCAGGATGCGCGGCGCTACGGGCATATGAACGCGCGAGAGGTAGGCATGCTGGCGGCGCGGGCCGGGGTGGGCAAGCTGGTGCTGACGCATTTGCCGCATTTTGGCGAGCTGGAGAAGCTCGTGGAGGAAGCGACGGCCGAATTTGACGGAGAAATAACGCTCGCAAGCTGCGGCATGGAGCTTGAGCTTTAGCCGGCGGACATAGAAAAACCGCTTCGCGCGGCAGGCGGCGAAGCGGCGGGTGACGGGCGCGAGCGCCCAATCAATGAAATTCGACATCGATATGCTTTTGCGAATCCTTCCACATCTTGGGCATTCTCACTTCGAGGATGCCGTTTTTGTAAGTAGCTGACGTGCCCTCTACGCTAACGGGCGAAGGCAGCGTGACGGATCGCTGGAATTTGCCGGCAAACCGTTCCCGGCGATGCAGACGTTCCTCTTGAATTTCGTTGCTGCGATGCACAACGCCGTGAATCGTCAGCGTCTGGTCGTCGACGTGCAGGTGCACGTCTTCTTTTTTCTCCAGACCGGGAATTTCGCAATGGGCAATCACTTCATGATCATTTTCAAAAACATCAATGCGGTTGTTAAATTCAGATAAAAAGCCGAAGCTGCCGTGCGGGTCGTTGAAAAACTTGTCGAGGCTCGTTTTCCAATTCTCCAGATTGCGGAACGGCTCATAAGGAATCAGCGGCATGCGGATGTCCCTCCTAGTGGAATAGTTTCGTGGATAGATTTTCCGAAAAGGAGGGCTGTTATGCACCGTTCCAACGGGAAACGGGCTTTAACTGGTCGTCGTTGGCATATGCGACAGCACGGCCTTGCGCACGCCATCGAGCGTATGCGACAATTCCATATTTTCAAACACATGCTCGCATTGCTTGCGATAGGACACTTCCTCGATATAGTGATTCATGTAATGGTCGATCACATCCATCGGCATGCCGCGCGCTTGCAGCCGCTCGACAATCGTCTGCTTGCTGGCGTAAATGAAAATGCGCACGGCTCTATCGCCGTATTCGAATTTAAAACGGTTGGCCGCATAGCGGTTGACGATCACGTAGACGTTGTGATGCGTTGCGAGCGCTCTCTCAATATCGGCTTTGCGGATACCGTAAAAATGGCCGTCGATTTCCACTGTTTGAAAAAACTCCCCGGCAATATCGGCGTCAATGAACGCCCGACGGGACAGAAACCTGTAATCCACGCCTTCAACCTCACGCGGCCGCGGCGTGCGGGTGGTGCAGGACACGATCGGGACGAAACCGAGCTCCTTGGCGATCTGCTTGGCCACGGTTTTGCGTCCGGAGCCGCTGGTGCCGGTAAACACAAAAATCGTTCCTTGTCCTTGGTCGGTGTTCATCATCCATTCCTCCTCGAATACAGCGGATTGAAACGCTTACTTCCTACTTTCATTATAGTACGAAAATTCAGATAATTAAATAGCGATTCCTTAGGGGAAACGTTTTCCGCGTAAACTTTTTAGATCGGCTTGTCCGCTGCCGCTTCGGGATTTGACTTCATCGCTGGAAGGCTGGTATCGTGGGTGCAGCAAGCTCGGGAGGCAGACGTGATCCGCGTTGCGGAACTGCGGTTTTCAGAGCTTCATCGCGAAGCGGGAGGTGAGCTGATATGCCGAGGTTTGCCCATCCAAGCGTGGAGGCAACGGCGTTTTTGCGTCAAAAAACCGGCAGCACCGTGCTGGAATGCTACACGTTTATCGATCCGGACCGGCCGGAGAAGAGCTTCTTTGCCGTCCGTACCGCCAATAATCTGATCCGCGTCGATTTTGCGGAGATTGACTATGATCCGTCCAGCTATGCGAGCCTGCTGGAAGGTCTGTATCGGGCGATTTACGAATAAGCGGGCTTGTCGGCGGGCCCAAGCCAAACCTTGGGCACTTCTATAGCGTTTGTGCGCGCGGGAAGTGCTTTTTTGCATGCGCCTGGATAAAAGCTGTCGGACTCGCGGAAGTTATGCACACAATTCAGTTAGAGCCTATGTGGATAACTATGGAGGGGTGAAAAGTATTTGCAGAGCGCCAAGCGGAGCGTCCTGCAAGCCCTGCGCGTAATAAAAAAAGACCCCTGTGGGGTCTTTGCGCTGCCGTTTGGCGGCTATTGCTGAATCATCGGCAATGCCTGGTCGGCAATTTTATGCATATAGCGGTCGAGGCAGTTGCACAAATAGTCTCTGCGGCAGATCGGGCAAGGCTCCTTCATCAGCCGGTTCAGGTTGGCAATTTTGCCGACGCCTGTTTGCGGGTCTCTTTCGAAAAACAACCGGCATTGGCTGCGGTCTTTCAAAATCGCAACGACCTCGAACAGACCGTTCTTTTTATTGTCACTGACGACTTTTGCCTCTACCACCTGCGGATCATAAGCCATATGTATTCCTCCTCAAACTGGTGTAGCCTTTTTCTTCTAAAGCGCTAACGCATTAGTATATTATATAAATAATGCGTACTTTATTCAATAGGAGGGATCGGACGATGAAGATCGATTATTATGAAGCCGAAACGGACGGTGAAACGCAGGTCGCGCAGGTCGGCGTGCAATTTGAGGACGAGCCCGACGCGCTGTACGTGGCGGAGCTCAAGATGATCGGTGGCGTGGCTCGCACATGGACGCTGTATTACAACGGGTTCGATTGCAGCTATGCGTTCCGTCGCGAGGAGCAGGAGCAGCTATGCGCGTATTTGAACGAGAAGGGCGTGGCCGTCCGTTTGGCGGAGCGGGATGAGGGGTAAAAAGCAAAAGGAATCGTCCCTGTCAGGCAGGCAACGATTCCTTTCGTATTTGCGGCGCTGCCGTTCCCGCGCTTCATGAAGCGTCGGCGTCCGCCGTTCGACGGGCATTACGCCATTCCAGCTGCCGCGGCGGTCGGCCGGGTCGGCATGGCCTTCGCGAATGCGCCGGGCGCGATGTTTATAGGCTGAAGATTGAGCCATCGGGATGGCCTCCTTGCTGGATTGATTCGCCGTAACCGGCGTACAGTTTATGGTACGCGCCTTGCACGTTGGCAGCAACGGAAAGTTTGACTATCAAGGAAAAAAGCCGAGCGCACACAGCTGCTTTGCGCAACCTGGAGGAAAGTTGTTATAATGACGGCATAACTTGCTCAAGCGGCTGAACGCCGGGGCCGGACGGAGGTGCAAGGTGCGCGTACACATTCAGGTTTCGATCGGCGGCGAGCCGGTCAAAACCGATACGATCGTGATCGAAGAGCAGAAGCTTGGCGAGTTGACCGATGAGGAGATCGAAAGCGCGATTGAAATCAACATTCGCAGCTGGGTCGATCGACATGTGCAGGTGGAGTGGGAAGTGGAAGAAGACGAGTAGCGGGCCAACTGCCCGATCGTGGCGCTGGCCGTTGGCGGCTGTCGGAGGTGGAGCGCAAGCTCTTGCAGCCAGCAAGCAACAGCTCCGCATCGGGCCGTTGTAAGGTCCGTGCGGAGCTGCGGGCTTATAGCTAATATCAATGGACGATCGAAACGCCGGTTTTCTGCACGGCATGCTCCCAACTGGGATAGTAGTACAGGGCGTTTTTCATCAAATCGGGATGCTGCTTCTTCACATTTTTTTTCGTCAGTAGTTCTCCGCTGTTGTGAAGCTGCACAATTTGGCTCAGCACTTCATCTGCGCTCATGTTTAGCTCCATCGCTTGTCATCTCCTTTATGGGGGGTTACCAGCAGTTCTCTCCATGAACAAGGAAAATCATACCTGAGCCTGCAGGCCAAACAGCATGCTGGGAAGCAGCACGACCAATAAGCTTGCCCGGCTGCGCTCGCGAACGGAGCGAAGACGGCAAGCGCGCCGGCCGGGGGAACTCCGGCTTATTTGCGTCGTTTGGCTTTGAAGCGCGGCGCGACATAGTTGCGCTTGCGGTCGCGAAAAAACGTCCAGCCGCCGATAAACGCTACGCCCAATGCGAACAATACGAAGCCAAGCGTGAATTTGCCCCACAGCATATGGCGGTCGGGCCCGCCAAACTGCGCGAAAAAGGCGTCCTTCATCGCCAGAAATCCATATGTGGCGGTCAGACCCGGAATGACGAGCATCAGGATGGCGATCAGTCTGAAAAAAGGCGCTTTCATAGGTACTCCTCGATGTTTTTCTATCATCATACCTTGAATCGCTTTTCGTGTCTAATCGCGAAATAAGACTATGATTCCGCCGGTAAAAAAGGGTAATATAGTAGAGATACAGCGTATACATATGAGAATAACTAGGATCGTCAACCCAAGGAGGAGCCGGAAGCGATGAGTGAATATAGATATGATGTAGTGGTGCTGGGCGGAGGCGTCGGCGGGTACACGGCGGCTATTCGCGCTGCGCAGCTGGGCAAAAAGGTGGCGCTTGTCGATCGGGACAAGCTTGGCGGCACGTGCCTGCATCGGGGCTGCATCCCGAGCAAGGCACTGCTGCGCAGCGCCGAGGTGCTGGCCACGATGAAAGAGAGCGAGAGCTACGGCATTGCCGCCACCGGGGTGGAGCTGAATTTCGGTGGGGTGCTGGCGCGCAAGGAGAAAATCGTCGGCCAGCTGCACCAGGGCTTGCAGTTTTTGATGAAAAAACATCAGATCACCGTTCACCACGGCAGCGGGCGGATCATCGGGCCGTCGATCTTTTCGCCGCGCAGCGGAGCGGTTTCGGTTGAGCGCGAGGACGGCGAGCTGGAGATGCTGCTGTCGGACAATCTGATCATTGCCACGGGCTCGCGGCCGCGCAGTCTGCCGGGACTGACGATCGACGACGAGCGGATTCTTTCCAGCGAAGGCGCGCTGAATATGGACAGCCTGCCAGCGTCGATGCTGATTATCGGCGGCGGCGTGATCGGCGTCGAGTGGGCATCGATGCTTTGCGATTTCGGCGTGGAGGTGACGATTGTCGAGCTGGACAAGCGGCTCGTGGCGCAAGAGGACGCGGACGTGTCGCGCGAGCTTGAGCGCGTATTCCGGGGGCGCGGCATCCGTATCGTAACCGGCGCGAAGGTGCTTCCGGATACGCTGCGCTTCGAAGACGGCCGGTTGATTCTGGAAGCCGAGCAGAAGGGCGAGCGGATCGAGCTGTCGGCGGAGAAAGCGCTCGTGTCCGTGGGCCGCGTCGCGAACGTCGAAGGCATCGGGCTGGAGAATACGGACGTCAAGGTCGAGAACGGCTGCGTCAGCGTCAACGGCTTCATGCAAACGGCCGAATCGCATATTTACGCGGTTGGCGACGTGGTCGGCGGGCTGATGCTGGCGCACGTCGCCGGACACGAAGGGATCATCGCCGCCGAGCATATCGCCGGAGGCCAGCCGCATGCGCTGGACGCCCGGCTGGTGCCGCGCTGCACGTACACGCGTCCGGAAATCGCCAGCATCGGCTGGACGGAGCAGCAGGCGAGCGAACGCGGACACAGCGTCAAAACCGGCCGCTTCAGCTTCAAGGCTGTCGGCAAGGCGCTCGTCTACGGCGACGCGGACGGCTTCGTCAAAGTCGTGGCCGACGCCAAGACGAACGATATTCTGGGCGTTCACATGATCGGACCGCACGTGACCGACAACATTACGGAAGCGGCGCTGGCTCAGGTGCTCAATGCGACGCCGTGGGAGGTCGGGCAAACGATTCATCCGCATCCGACGCTGTCGGAGGCGCTGGGCGAAGCGATGCTGGCCGTGGACGGCATGGCGATCAGCGGCTAGGCGGCACGCGGACCCGACGGCTGCGCTGCATATAGCAGGCGTAGCCGTTTCTTCGAAACATAAAATTGTATTCATACGCGATTGCGTTTATAATAAATTTATAGTGCCAAGTATTAGGACCAGGTAATAAAAAATAAAGGAGGCACACTCCATGTCAATCGGTCAACTCTCCAAACACCGAAGCTTGGGTCTGTCGGATGAAGAAGCGGTACGCATGTATGAGATGATGTCGCTGGCCCGCAAGTATGACGATCGCGGCTTGATGCTGCAACGCGCGGGCAAGGTGCCGTTTCATATTTCCGGAATCGGCCAGGAGGCCGGACAAGTGGGTATGGCGTTTGCCATGCAGCCGTATAAAGATTACTTTTTGCCTTACTACCGCGATTTCGCTTTCGTGCTGTCGATCGGCATGACGGTGAAGGATTTGATGCTTTCGCTGTTTTGCAAAGCGGAGGACGTTAACAGCGGCGGGCGGCAGATGCCCGGTCATTTCGGGGCCAAGCGCCTGAATATCGTAACGGGCTCTTCGCCGGTGACGACCCAGGTGCCGCATGCCGTCGGCATTGCGCTGGCCGCCAAGATGAAGAAGCAGGATTTCGTCACGCTAGTGACGTTTGGCGAAGGCTCCAGCAATCAGGGCGATTTCCACGAGGGCTGCAACTTTGCCGGCGTGCACAAGCTGCCGATGATCATTGTCTGCGAAAACAATCAATATGCGATCTCCGTCCCGCTGCACAAGCAGGTATCCGGCAAAATCGCCGACCGCGCGCTGGGCTACGGCTTCCCCGGCTATCAGGTGGACGGGACGGATGCGCTGGAGGTATACCGGGTGACGAAAGAAGCGCGCGAGCGCGCGGTGCGCGGCGAAGGCCCGACGCTGATCGAGCTGGTGACATACCGCATTTCGCCGCATTCGACGTCGGACGACGATATGCTGTACAGGACGCGCGAAGAGGTTGAAGAGATGCGCGGACGCGACGGCTTGCCGAAGTTCAAGCAGTATTTGATCGAGTGCGGCTTGTGGAGCGAGGAGCAGGACAGTCAGCTGCAGGAGCGGCAGAAGCAGGAAGTGAACGAGGCGACGAAATATGCCGATCTCGCGCCTTATCCGAAGCCGGAGGATACGCTCCTCCACGTGTATGCGGAAGGGGAGGGACGATAGGCGATGGCTGTAATCACTTATTTGGAAGCGATTCGATCGGCGATGCAGGAGGAAATGCAAGCTGACGACAACGTATTCGTCCTTGGCGAAGACGTCGGCAAGGGCGGTGTGCTGAACACGACCAAGGGACTGCGCGATTTGTTCGGTGAAGAGCGTGTGCTCGATACGCCGCTGGCCGAGTCGGCCATTGTTGGCGCGGCGATTGGCGCTGCAATGTACGGCATGAAGCCGATTGCCGAAATTCAGTTCGCCGACTTTATTTTTCCGGCTACGAACCAGATCATCAGTGAAGCGGCCAAAATCCGCTACCGCTCCAACAACGACTGGAGCTGTCCGCTCGTCGTGCGCGCGCCATACGGCGCGACGGGCGCAAGCGCGCTGTATCACTCGCAATGTCCGGAATCGGTGTTTTTCGGCACGCCGGGTTTGAAGATCGTCGCTCCGTCGAACCCTTACGATGCGAAGGGACTGCTCAAGGCGGCGATTCGCGACCCGGACCCGGTGCTGTATTTTGAGCATAAAAAATGTTACCTGGCGCTGTCGGCAGACGTGCCGGAGCAGGATTACATCGTGCCGATCGGCAAAGCCGACGTCAAACGCGAAGGCACGGACATTACGGTCATCTCTTACGGCATCACCGTCCATTATGCGTTGCTTGCAGCGGCGGAGCTGGCGAAGGAAGGCATCAGCGCGCATATCCTCGATCTGCGCACGATCCAGCCGCTGGACAAGGAAGCGATTCTTGCCGCTGCGTCGAAGACGGGCAAGGTGCTGATTGTACACGAAGATAACAAGACGGGCGGCGTCGGGGCGGAAGTGTCGGCGATCATCGCCGAGGAGCTGCTGTTCGAGCTCGACGCGCCGATTGCCCGCTTGTGCGGGCCGGACGTGCCGGCCGTGGGCAACAATCCGCCGATGGAGAAATTTTTCCTGCTCAGCCCGGATAAGGTGAAGGATGCAATGTATAAGCTTGCCAGGTTTTAAGAACGTGGACATGTGGGAGGTACGCGCATGAATGCAGCGAACGAACGGATTGCCGAGGTGACGGTTCCCCATTTGGCGGAAAGCCTCGTCTCGGCGCAAATCGGCAAATGGCTCAAGCAGCCGGGCGATTATATCGAGCAATACGAAGTGTTGTGTGAATTGTTCACCGAGAAGGTGAACACGGAAATGCCGTCGCCGGTGGAAGGCCGGCTGGTTAAAATTCTCGTCGGGGAAGGAGAGACCGCTGCAGTCGGGCAGGCGATTTGCCTGGTCGAGCAGCCGGGCGAGGCATCGCCGGCGGCCGATGCGCCGCAGGCAGCGGGTGCGGGCAGCAGCGCGACGCAAAATTACGCGGCGATGGAGACTGGCGGCGGTGAAATGCGCGGCCGTTATTCGCCTGCCGTGCAGCGGCTGGCTGCGGATTACCACGTCGACCTGTCACGCGTGCCGGGCACGGGCCTCGGCGGGCGGATTA
The DNA here is from genome assembly GCF_004514475.2 of Paenibacillus athensensis. Classification (GTDB taxonomy): domain Bacteria; phylum Bacillota; class Bacilli; order Paenibacillales; family NBRC-103111; genus Paenibacillus_AL; species Paenibacillus_AL athensensis. The sequence continues at coordinate 166,515 of NZ_MYFO02000010.1, forward strand.
CGCGCAAGGACGTCGAGCAGTTCGTCGCCGCCGGCTTTGTGGCGGAGGACAAGGCGCGCTACGATGCGCGTGGGGCGCAGGCGCAGCCCGTTGGCGGTGCGTCGGCAGCGGCAGGCGGGCCGGCAGCAGCGGCCGGAGCGTCGCAGCAGCCTTACGGCGGCGGCGGATCGGCACAGCAGCCGAGCCCTCCGGCTTCGTATGCGCCGCAGCCGCAGCAGGCCGCCTTTGGCGGCGGTGAAACCGCGCCGCAGGCCAAGGTGCCGGTGCGCAGCACGGGCATCCATCTGTCGGCGAATCCGCCGACGCCGCTGATTGAAGTCGAAGGTCAGCCTTCCGACTCGCGCAGCGAGTATTTCATCGATGTCACGCCGATCCGCAACACGATTGCCAGCAAAATGCGCCAAAGCGTGACGGAAATTCCACACGCTTGGACGATGATCGAAGTCGACGTGACCAATCTCGTCGTGCTGCGCAACAAGGTCAAGGACGAGTTCATGCGCCGGGAAGGCGTCAATCTGACGTATCTGGCGTTCCTGCTCAAAGCAGTAGTCGGTGCGATCAAGGATTATCCGATTATGAATTCCGTGTGGGCGGTTGATAAAATCATCGTCAAGCGCGACATCAACCTGTCGCTGGCCGTCGGCACAGAGGATTCGGTATTGACCCCGGTGATCAAGAAAGCCGATCAAAAAAATATCGCCGGTCTCGCGCGCGAGATCGACGAGCTGTCGCGCAAGGCGCGGGCGGGCAAGCTGGCTTTGGACGATTTGACGGGCGGCACATTTACGGTGAACAATACCGGCGCGTTTGGTTCGATCCTGTCGTACCCGATCATCAACTACCCGCAGGCGGCCATTTTAACGTTCGAATCCATTGTGAAAAAGCCGGTTGTTATTCAGGATATGATTGCCGTGCGCTCGATGGTCAACTTGTGCTTGTCGCTTGACCATCGGATTCTGGACGGCGTCATTTGCGGAAGATTTTTGCAGCGGGTTAAGGAAAATCTGGAGGCATATAATTCCGATACGAAACTATACTAAGGCAGAAACTACTGGAATAAGCTGACTGTGAACAAAATGGTCGATGCCACGATGGCAAGCAGCATGATGTAGATGACCAGTTTGAACCAAAGCTTGTTGTTATACAAGGCTTGTTCACTCCTTTTTATGGATGGCTTGTCAACCCTTATTGTAACTCATCGCAAGCATCGGAGGAAAGTGTCATGATCGATTCTCAACGTCTGGTTCAGGAGTTTATCGAGCTGGTGCAAATCGACAGCGAAACGAGGTTCGAGCAGCAGATCAGCGCCGTGCTCAAGCTTAAATTCGAAGCGCTGGGCCTGTCGGTGACCGAAGACGATTCGATGGCCCGCAGCGGGCATGGCGCAGGCAATCTGATTTGTACGCTGGCGGCTTCTCCCGGGGCGGCGGATCTGAACGCGATCCCGCGCATTTTCTTTACGTCGCATATGGATACCGTCGCTCCCGGTCAGGGCATCCGCCCGCAAATCGGCGACGACGGCTACATCCGCAGCGACGGCACGACGATTCTCGGCAGCGACGACAAGGCGGGCATTGCCGCTATGCTTGAGGCGCTGCGGGTGCTGCGCGAGAGCGGTGAGCCGCACGGGCAGGTGCAGTTCGTGATCACCGTCGGCGAGGAATCGGGACTCAAGGGCGCACGGGCGATGGCTCCCGGCGTCATTGACGCCGTCTACGGCTTTGCGCTCGACTCCAACGGCGCCATCGGCGATATTGCCACGGCGGCTCCGGGCCGCGCGGAAATCGCGATTACGTTCCACGGCCGCTCGGCTCACGCCGGCGTTAATCCCGAGGACGGCATCAGCGCGATTCAAGTCGCCAGCCGCGCGGTGTCGCGCATGCCGCTGGGGCGCATCGACAAGGAAACGACGGCCAACATCGGCAGCTTCGCCGGCGTCGGGCCGCTGAACGTCGTCTGCGACCGCGTGCGGCTGGAGGCCGAGGCGCGCAGCATCGTGCAGAGCAAGCTGGAAGCGCAGCTGACCGCGATGCGCGAGGCGTGCGAATCGGCGGCGGCCGATGCCGGAACGAGCTGCGAGTTTCAGGCCGATATCGCTTACGCGTCCTACATGCACGAGGATACAGCTCCTGTCGTGCAGCTGGCGTCGCGGGCGCTGGCCCGGCTGGGTTTGACGCCGCGCACGTTCCATTCGGGCGGCGGCAGCGACGCGAATATTTTCAACGGCATGGGGATTCCGACGGTCAATCTGGCGATCGGTTATCTCGACATTCACACGACGAAAGAACGCATTGCGATCAGCGATCTGGTCAAGACGGCCGAGCTGGTCGTGGCGATTGTGCAGGAGGCGGCGTCGGGCGCTTAGTTCGGCGCGTCAGCCTGCGAAGCCTGCGGACGAAGTTAGCCCTGAAGCCAGAGCTCGCTGCTTGGAAGCGCGAGGCGGCTGGCTGTCGTGACAGCAACAAAACCACCCTTCGAATGTGAACTGCCCGTCCTTGCTTGTTGCGTCTGGCAAGGGACGGGCAGTTTCATTCGGTCAGGGTGGTTTTGTTGTTTGCGGGTATGGATTAGAGACGGGCGTTGATTCGACGGTTTATCCGCTGCACACTGACGGCGAGAAATAACGCGATTATTCCCGCAAGGGCGAAAGCGGCGTTCACATGCTCGCCAACGGCAGCATTTTCCGGAAGTACGATCAGCACGGCCAGAATCAATCCAAGCACCAGCAGCGTACGGTTGACAGAGTGGCGGAGGAGAAGCCGTATTCGCAGCATCAGATCATCCCCTTATCTTTTCATTTTTAACATAGGTCCATTATGCCGGAAAAGAGTTACGGGGATATGAGCAAACGATTTGGAGATTGTCAGATTTTTCTCATACATTCCTGACATTAGCCTGCGGCCTGTATCGGGCGCGGGCCAAGCGGGAGAGCAAGTGCACTTCGTGCCAGCTACAGCCGGCCTCCCGGAAACGGAATCAGACGGGCGCTCCGTTCGCGGCCGTCCGGTATATCGGCGGAACGCGTCAACGGCGTGCGGCCTGACTCCAGATAGTCGGCGAGTCTCGTTTCCGCGCCTCCGTTTTGCAGCATGAGCTGCAAATACCGGCGTATTTCCCACGCCTTGCCGACAATGCGCAGCTGATGGTCCGACCAGTAGCTTTTCATGACGATCCCCTCGTTTTCGCGAATAGATTTGTTATAATGAACGATATGCAGCAAGGGGACAAGCTATGACGCAAATGAACATCAAATCAATATCCATGGAGGCATGCCGGATGAGCGAGGCAGGTAAGAAATTTGAAGAAGTGACGGTAAGCACGCAGTCGATTTTTCAGGGCAAAATGATTTCGCTGCAGGTTGATACCGTGCAGCTGCCGGGTGGCGGCACCGCAACGCGGGAAATCGTCAAGCATCCGGGAGCGGTCGCAGTGCTGGCGCTCTTGGACGATAAGCTGATTGTCGTGGAGCAATACCGCAAGCCGCTGGAGAAAAGCCAGGTGGAAATCCCCGCCGGCAAGCTGGATCCGGGCGAGGAGCCGCTGACGGCGGCAAGGCGCGAGCTGGAGGAGGAGACGGGCTATACGACGGAGTCGATCCGCCATGTCTGTTCCTTTTATACGTCGCCGGGGTTTGCCGATGAGATTCTGCACCTGTATGTCGCCGAGCAGTTGGTCAAAGGGGAAGCGCGGCCGGATGAAGACGAGTTCCTTGAATGCGAAGCGATTACGCTCGACGAGGCGCTGCGGTATATTCGCGAGCAGCGAATCAGCGACGCCAAGACGATTCTGGCCGTGTACGCCTGGCAGCTGTACCGCTTGACCGGACAGATCGGTCATGAATAGCTGTTACGCGGATTTGCACATTCATATCGGACGGACGGAGAAGGGGGCGGCGGTGAAAATCAGCGGTTCCCGAGACTTGACGTTCTATAACATCGCCCGCGAAGCGTCGGAGCGCAAGGGCATTGAGCTGATCGGCATTATCGATTGCCACAGCCCGACTGTGCAAGACGAGATTCTGACGTATCTCGACCGCGGCGAGATGAGCGAGCAGCCGGGAGGCGGCATTCGCTACCGCGGGACGACGATTGTGCTTGGCAGCGAGATCGAGGTGCGCGAGCCCGGCATGGGTCCGGCGCACCTGCTTGCTTATTTGCCGGATCTGGCGGCGATGCAAAGCTTCAGCGGCTGGATGCGGCGGTATATGAAAAATATCGAGCTGAGCTCGCAGCGGATTTACGTGCCGGCGCGCGAGCTGCAGGCCGAGGTGCTCGGGCGCGGCGGCATCCTGATTCCGGCGCATATTTTTACGCCGCACAAAAGCGTGTACGGCAGCGCGGCCGAGCGGATGGAGCGGCTGCTGGACCTGGACGGCATCGCTGCCGTCGAGCTGGGCCTGAGCGCCGACTCGGAGATGGCCGGCTTGCTGTCGGAGCTGGACCGTTACACGTACGTGACCAACTCCGACGCCCATTCGCTTGGCAAAATCGGCCGCGAATATAACGAGCTGGCGCTGGCCGAGCCCAGCTACGCCGAGCTGGTCAAGGCGCTGGCGCGCCAGGACGGCCGGGGCGTGCTGGCCAATTACGGCCTCAATCCGCGCCTTGGCAAATACCACCGCACCTATTGCGGTGCGTGCGAATCGATCACCGATGAGGCGGCGATTGCAGCCGAACGCTGCCCGCTATGCGGCAGCGGCAAAATCGTGCGCGGCGTCATGGACCGCATCGCCGCGATTGCCGACCGTGCGGAGCCGGTCGTTCCCGACTACCGCCCGCCGTACCGCTTCCAGGTGCCGCTGGAGTTCATGCCGGGCCTTGGGCGCAAGACGCTGGAGCGTCTCTTGGACCGCTTTGGCACGGAAATGAACATCCTGCACCGCGCCTCGCTCGGCGAGCTGGCCGAGGCCGGCGGCGAGGAGCTGGCCGCGCGCATCGGTCAGGCCCGGGCGGGGACGCTGGCGCTGGAGGCCGGCGGGGGCGGCAAATACGGGCGGGTGGCGCGCGCATCGGCAGTGACGCAGGCGGCGGAGCAGTAATTTTTGATCATAGATCGGGCTCGTCTCTCATATGCTTGTCTTTGTAAAGGTGTTTACGAAGGAAGGAGCAGCGGGATGAACAGGAGCCTATCGCTAAAGCAGGATATGAAGGAGCATTTGTCGCTGTACATTTTCGTCTCGGTGCTGTTTGTGATCGGCGTTGTGTTCGGCGCGGTGATGGTCAATGCGCTGTCGCTGGATCAAAAGCAGGAAATGTCGCGTCATTTGGGCAGTTTTTTTCAGCAAATGAATGAGGGCGTGGCGTTCGACAGCCAGCAGTCGTTCACGCAGTCGTTCGGCATGCATATGAAGTGGCTGCTGCTGATCTGGCTGTTCGGGCTTTCGATCATCGGGCTGCCGCTGATTCTCGTGCTCGACTTCCTCAAGGGCGTACTGATCGGCTTTTCTGTCGGTTATCTCGTCGGGCAGATGTCGTGGCCGGGTTTGCTGTTTGCGCTGGCGTCGATTGCGCCGCAAAACCTGATCATCATTCCGGCGCTGCTGGTATGCAGCGTGGCTGCGATGGCTTTTTCCCTCTATATGATCAAAAATCGGTTCCTCCAGCGTCGGGGCTCGATGTATACGTCCTTTATGCGCTATACGTCGGTGACGCTGGTTATGGCAGTGTTTTTGCTGGGAGCGGCTTTGTATGAGGGGTATTTGTCGCCGGAGCTGATTCGCTGGGTAACGCCAACGCTGGCTGGACTCTATTGAAGCGTTCGTACAAATGTTTGACTTCTTCCCGAACCACGCCCTATAATGAAGAAAGCGGCTGAAATCGGGCATGGGCCCAGCGCATTGAGGGTGAGGGAGTATGGAGACAAGGATTGAGAAGATCAAACAGCAACTGCAATCCCAAGGGTACAAGCTGACCCCTCAACGGGAAGCGACCGTGCGCGTGTTGCTTGAGAACGAAGAGGATCATCTGAGCGCTGAGGACGTATTCATGCTGGTCCGCGATAAGGCACCGGAGATTGGTCTGGCCACGGTATACCGCACGCTGGAGCTGCTGAGCGATTTGCATGTCGTGGAGAAAATGAATTTCGGCGACGGCGTTGCCCGCTACGATTTGCGCAGCGACAGCACCCGCCACCACCATCATCATTTGATTTGCGTCCAATGCGGCGCAGTCGACGAGATTATGGAGGATTGGCTTGGACCGCTGGAGGAGCGGCTGGAGCGCGAGTTTCATTTTCAAGTGCTGGATCACCGGCTGGATTTCCAGGGCATTTGTTACCGCTGCAGCGGCAAAGCCAAGGATGACGGGGAAGGCAAGAAGGAATAAGCGAGTTAGGTTGCGACAACTAATGCCGCGCAAGCGGATGCGATAGACGATTTAGAAGCCGATGCCCTGGGGGTATCGGTGTTTTTTGTTAGGGCGATATTTGCGAACGGAACCAGCGGCAGACGAAGCGTTCGCCGCGAAACGCGCCGGGCAGTCGGCGGTGGCGGTTCGGCCGCCGTGTAAATTCCTTGACAAGCTTGCGGTTTATTTGCTACAAGGAAAGGAAAGGCTGGAATCAGAAACAGCTTCTTCCATAGAGGACCCGGCTTTGCGGGTGTGGCCCGTCGCAGAGAGGTCAGGGGAAGTTCGAGTTGGAGGAGGAGGGGACGTATCATGATTATCGGAGTACCCAAGGAGATCAAAAACAACGAGAATCGCGTCGCCTTGACGCCGGGCGGCGCCGCGATGCTGCAGGCTGCCGGCCACCAGGTGCTGGTGGAGTGCGGGGCTGGAGAAGGCAGCGGCTTCCCCGACGAAGCGTACCGCAGCGAAGGCGCGACGCTGCTGGCCGACGCTGCCGCCGTTTGGAACGGCAGCGAGCTTGTGATGAAGGTGAAGGAGCCGTTGCCGGCCGAATATGGGTATTTCCGGCCGGGGCTGACGTTGTTCACCTATTTGCATTTGGCCGCTGCCGGTGATTTGGCGGCGCGGCTGGTACAGGCAGGCGTCACGGGCATCGCCTACGAGACGATCCAGCTGCCGGGCGGCGCGCTGCCGCTGCTCACGCCGATGAGCGAGGTGGCCGGCCGCATGTCGGTGCAGATTGGCGCGCATCTGCTGGAGAAGTTTTACGGCGGGCGCGGCGTGCTGCTCGGCGGCGTGCCGGGCGTGCCGCCGGCGGACGTCGTCATCCTCGGCGGCGGCATCGTCGGCACGAACGCGGCGAAGATGGCGCTTGGCCTCGGCGCGAACGTCATCGTCATCGAGCGCAGCGCTGAACGGATGCGCGCGCTCGACGACATCTTCGACGGGCGGCTGCGCACGCTGATGTCGAGCCCGCACAATATCGCCGGCGCGGTGCAGCGGGCCGATCTGCTGATCGGCGCCGTGCTCATTCCGGGCGCGCGCGCGCCGCGGCTCGTCACCGAGGCGATGGTGCGGCAGATGAAGCCGGGCGCGGTCATCGTCGACGTGGCCGTCGATCAGGGCGGCTCGATCGAGACGATCGACCGGGTGACGACGCATAGCGAGCCGACGTATGAAAAGCACGGCGTTATCCATTACGCCGTGGCCAATATGCCCGGCGCGGTGCCGCGCACCTCGACGCTGGCGCTGACGAATGTGACGCTGCCTTATGCGCTGGAGCTGGCGAACAAAGGCGTGGCGCAGGCCGTGGCCGCCAATCCGGCGCTCCAGCTTGGCGTCAATACGTTCCACGGCGCGGTTACGCATCCGGCTGTTGCCGAGGCGTTAGGAATGCCCTACGTGCCGCTGCCGCTTGAGCGGTCATAAATACAAAATCGAGATCATATCCTGTCTTAAAGAAACGGAGGACTGGCTATGATCTTTTCTTATCGGAAAACGCTGGCTCGCATGCGGTTTTTGCTGTTTTTTATGGTGCTGACGTTCCTGTTGTATCAATTGATGTCAGCTGTCGACGGCTGGATTGAGCCTACGGAGAAGTACAGGTCTCCGGGCGGCCAAGCGGCCAAGGTGTTTAATCAGCATGTGTCCCTGAACGAAAACGGCAGCATGGGCGACCGGCTGCGCTTGTTTTATTGGTATGGGGAGTAGCTGAATAAAGAGGAATTTGGAAATGTTGTGTGGAATGGTTAGAGCAGAACGAAAGTACGAGGCGAAGGGGTAACGTGGACCGTGAAAAATGACCTGCAGGCTTTTATGCACCATGTGTCCGTGGTGAAGCGTCTATCCCGCAATACGCTGGAATCTTACGAACGCGATCTGCTGCAATATATGGATTATTTGCAGGCTCAGGGCGTACGCGAGTGGCGGGATTCGGGCAAAACGCAGCTGGCCGGCTATGTTGCCGGACTGAAGCAGCGCGGCCGCGCAGCGGCGACGATTTCACGGATGCTGGTGTCCATTCGCGCGTTGTATCAATTTCTGGTTCGCGAACGGGTCATGGAAAGCGATCCTTCCATGTTCATCGAGACGCCCAAGCTGGAGAAAAAAGTACCGACGGTGCTGACCGTTCAGGAAATCGCCACGCTGCTGGATGCGCCGCAAACGGCAACCGTAGGCGGCTTGCGGGATAAGGCGATGCTGGAGCTGCTGTATGCGACAGGCATTCGCGTGTCGGAGCTGATCGCGCTGCCGGTTGACGATCTCAATCTGCAAATGGGCTACATCCGCTGTGTTGGCAAAGCGGGCAAGGAACGGATCATTCCGATCGGGGCAATGGCGGTGCGCTGTCTGGAGGCGTATCTGCAAGGCGGCCGGTCGCGTCTGTTGAAAAATCCTGCGGAGCAGGCCTTGTTTATCGGCCATTTGGGCACGGCAATGACGCGGCAAGGCTTTTGGAAAATCATGAAGCGTTATGCGCGCGAGCTTGGCATCAGCAAGGATATTACGCCGCATACGCTGCGCCATTCGTTCGCTGCGCATTTGCTGGAGAACGGCGCCGATTTGAAATCGGTGCAGGAAATGCTCGGACATGCTGACATTTCCACGACGCAAATTTATACACAGGTGACCCGGACGAAAATGAAGGACGTTTACAACCGCGCGCATCCGCGGGCGCAGATGTAAGCGAAAGAGGGCTTGCTTCCGTGAGGGGGCAAGCCGTTTTTGCCGTCCGGCCATTTTGCAATCATTCCCATGAAATGAGATAATAAACACGGGTAAACACTACCCGTCAGTGAGGGAGGGATACGATGCGCTTTGAGAGAATTTGCCTGATTGTGCTCGACAGCGTCGGAATCGGCGAGCTGCCGGACGCCGCGCGTTTTGGCGATACGGGCTCCCATACGCTCGGGCATATTGCCCAGCGGAATGAAGGCTTTGCGCTACCTGCCATGCAAAAGCTGGGACTTGGCAATATCGCCGAGCTGCGCAACGTTCCGGCGGCCGAAGTGCCCGCGGCGTATTACGGCAAAATGGCCGAGGTCTCCGTTGGCAAGGACACAATGACGGGGCATTGGGAATTGATGGGGCTCAAGGTGACGATCCCCTTTAACGTATATCCGGACGGATTTCCGGAGAAGCTCATTCGCGCCTTCGAGGAAGAGACGGGCCGCAAGGTGATCGGCAACAAGCCCGCGTCGGGCACGGAGATTCTGGATGAGCTGGGCGAGGAGCAGATGCGCACGGGCGCGTGGATCGTCTATACGTCAGCCGACAGCGTGTTCCAGCTTGCCGCTCATGAAGAGGTGATTCCGCTGGAGGAGCTGTATCGCGCCTGCGCGATTGCCCGGCGGTTGACGCTGCAGGACGAATTTGCCGTTGGACGCGTCATTGCCCGGCCGTATGTCGGACAGCCCGGCGCATTCAAGCGGACACCGAACCGGCACGACTACGCGGTGAAGCCGCCGGAAGCAACCGTCATGAACCATGTGAAGGACGCGGGGCTGGACGTGATTGCGATTGGTAAAATCAACGACATTTACTCCGGCGAAGGCGTCACGCGCGCGATGCCGACCAAGAGCAACGAAGACGGCATCGAGAAAACGCTGGAAACGCTGCGTTCGCCGTTCCGCGGGCTGGCGTTTACGAATCTGGTTGACTTTGATTCGCTGTACGGCCATCGCCGCGACCCGCAGGGCTATGCCAAGGCGCTGGAGGATTTCGACGCCCGGCTGCCCGAGCTGATGGCGGCGCTGGGGCCGAACGACCTGCTGATATTGACGGCCGATCACGGCAACGATCCGATTCACGCCGGTACGGACCACACGCGTGAATATGTGCCGGTCCTGCTGTACAGTCCGTCGCTGCAGCAGCCCGCTTCGATCGGGGTGCGCAGCACGTTCGCCGATTTGGGCGCAACGATTGCCGATAATTTCGGCGTCGCTTCGACGGGCAACGGCGAAAGCTTTTTACACTTGTTGAAATAATTAAAGACATAGAGAAACGAGGAATGTGTTGTGTCCACATCGACTGTTATAGAGCAAATTCGCGAGGCGGCAGCCTATATTCGCAAGGAAATCGGCGCCGATCCGCAAATCGGGCTGATTCTGGGCTCGGGGCTGGGCGTTCTGGCCGATCTGATTGAACATCCGACGGTGGTGCCCTACAGCAGCATCCCGCATTTTCCCGTATCGACGGTGGAGGGGCACGCGGGCGAGCTTGTCGCGGGGCAGATTCAGGGCAAGCAAGTGCTGATCATGAAGGGGCGGTTCCATGCCTATGAGGGCTACGGCGTAGAGACGGTTTCGTTTCCCGTGCGGGTAATGAAGGAATTGGGCGTGGCGACGTTGATCGTTACTAATGCGGCGGGCGGCATCAATACATCGTACAACGTTGGCGATTTGATGGTCATCAGTGATCATCTGAACATGACGTTCCGCAACCCGTTGATCGGCCCGAATGACAATGCGCTGGGCGTGCGCTTCCCGGACATGTCCGAGGCGTACAGCCGTCGTTTGCGCACGTTGGCGCACGACGTTGCGGCGAAGATGGATTTTTCGCTGCAAGAAGGCGTCTATGTCGGCTTGCTGGGACCGAATTACGAGACGCCGGCGGAAATTCGCATGTTCCGCACGCTGGGCGCAGACGCCGTGGGCATGTCGACGGTGCCCGAGGTGATTGTGGCGCGCCATGCCGGCATCGAGGTGCTGGGCTTCTCCTGCATTTCCAATATGGCGGCAGGCATTCTCGATCAGCCGTTGTCGCATGCGGAAGTGATGGAGACGACGGAGCGGGTGAAACCGAAATTTTTGAAGCTGGTGCTGGGCATTATCGAAGCGCTGTAGAGGAGGGCTTGTGCCGTGACATTGACATACGTGCAACAAATTCAGGAAGCGGCGGCGTATATCCGCAGCCGTCTGGGCGCGCTTGAGCCAGCCATCGGCCTGGTGCTGGGCTCGGGGCTCGGCGATCTGGCCGAGCAGGTCGAAGCGCCGGTTGGGATTGACTACAGCGATGTGCCGTATTTTCCCGTTTCGACGGTAGAAGGGCATGCCGGGCGTTTTGTCGTCGGGCAACTGGAAGGCAAAACCGTGATCGTGATGCAGGGGCGTTTTCATTATTATGAAGGTTATGCGATGAAAAAAGTCGTGTTCCCCGTCTACGTCATGAAGGCGCTGGGCGTCCACACGGTCGTGATGACCAATGCTGCCGGGGGAATGAACCGCGCGTTCCAACCGGGCGATTTGATGCTGATCCGCGATCATTTGAACCTGACCGGCGATAATCCTCTGATCGGACCGAACGACGATGAGCTGGGCGTGCGCTTCCCGGACATGTCCGAGGCGTACAGCCGTACCTACCGCGAGCTGGCGCACCGGCTGGCGGCGGAGATTCCCGGCGAGGGCGGTGCCCCGCTGCGCTTGCAGGAGGGCGTTTATGCCGGCATTACGGGCCCAACCTATATGACGCCGTCGGAGCTGACGATGCTGGCGCGTCTGGGCGGCGACGCCGTGGGCATGTCGACGGTCGGCGAGGTGATTGCAGCCCGCCATGCGGGACTGGCCGTGCTCGGCATTTCCTGCATTACCGACATGGCGATTGGCGAGGAGCTGGAGCCGCTGACGCATGAGCAGGTGGTCGCTGTGGCGAACCGCACGAAGCCGCGGTTTATTGCGCTGGTGAAGGCGTTTGTCAGGGAAGCGGATGTGTAGGGTGTGAGGTTCAAAATTCAATAGCACTATGACCACTCCTCTCGGATTATCGTTGTCTAAAGAGAAGTGGTCTTTGTGTTATTTTTAGGGGGAAGGGTCATGCTGCCAAAGAAGCTTTTTTCAGCTTTTTTTTCGTCTAGTTACTTCGTTCTTATTCTTTCTAGTCCTATTTTCATTACACGAACTTCATCCGGTTTTTTTGGATATAACAGAAACGATTTATTTGAATATTTATCCAATATTTGGTCGGTGATGTTTGTTTATTTTATGTATACGTTTATCATTGTTTTAGTTTACGGGATCGGTGTCTCTGTTCTTTTGGAGCTTGTATTAAGAAGACTCGGTGCGAAGCTAAAATTAATCGTTTCCGGCATTTTGCACACCTTGCTGGGAGCATTGGGCGGGCTGGTATTCATGACTCCATTAACGATGGTCTATGGTGGCAGTGTAGCTCTGATGTTTTTTATCATTGACGCCATTTATGAAAAACATATTACAGGCAAAAGAATGTTGAAAATAGTATCCTTGATCCCTTTATTATGGGGGCTATTCAGTTTTGGATTACATTATCCTTACTGGTATATACAAGATGGAAAGTATACAGCCGAAGAAGCAGTCAAATTTGTGGTAGCTGGAGCAGGCACGTACGAATCGCTGTTTCCGGATGAACGTACCCAAACTATTGAAACTCGTTCAGATGGGTATCGAATCACTCGCACAACGGATATTGAGCAAGTCGGTAAAGGGAATTTTCGTGTTAAGCTCATTGAACGGTGGGAGAAGGAAGGCGTAAGTGGGGAACATACCAGCTTTTATCGTGTACAAAGGAAAGAAGGTTCAACCTCCTCTTGGGCGGATGGTTCAACAGGAGATATAATCCCGTTTCGGCATTAAAATACTACTCATCACGTAAAACCGGAATAAAGACATTCAACAGCCCATTCAAGCGCGGAAAATGATGCTTATCCATATAAACAAACAACCAGGAGTCATCTACGGAAGCAAAATAAAATCGTTTGCTGCTGCCGCTGCAAGCCAAAATTCGCGAAATATAAAGTAGAAGCGTAATCATCATTCCATTGTGCCCCATATCAAGCTCACATCGATAAGCCTGACCAGAAGCTGTAAAGGAAAGCCAACCTTTGTGTTGCACCAAATCCAATTCCTCCGAGATATGGTTAATCAGCAAGTCAGTTCGTATGATGTCAGCGATTCTTTTCATATTTCGCAGTAAATCTCCGCTTTTATTAATACGTGGATATCCAACAGACCAAATCTGATCAGACAAATATTCACCCGGTTCTTGGGTATTCGGCAGGACCGTTCCAAGGGCAAGTAGCAGATGAATGTACGGTCCTTTCTCGAATAGTTCCTTTTGATCTGGGGCTAGGAGATGGACGAAGTTGCTGTCTTTCAAAATCACGCCAATTTGCATAAGTTCGTGCAATTGATTTTCAAGGGGAATGCGCAAAAGTTTTGCTTTTTTGGCTTGAAACCACATGACGATGACCTCCTGAATCGATTCGTAGCGAAAATAGTTCTTTGCCATTCACCATCTCATACGATATGCCCTGCGTCAATATTCAAAATGTTAAATCATCCATAAATAGTTCAATAAGCCGGAGGCTCCATGCTAATCGAAATTGATGGCTACTTCAAGCAAGCATGGCTGCAAACAACAGCCGCATACACAGTAGCTGAATTACGAGCGCTTTATGACGATTTTCAAGAAAACAAGGGCTCCCTGTCGCTGGAGCTCGACGTTTGGTTATGCCGCGAACACGGCATGTCCATGCTAAAAAATCCCAGCGGCAACGCCGATATAATTATTGATACAGATACGGACCGTATCTACAAGCCGAAATGGTAGTGCATTCATCAGAGTGGCTACAACAGGGAGTGATTGAGCACCATGAACGTTATTCTGATCGCGGTGATCGCACTGCTGATCTGGCTGCTGTTTGCCCGGCGCACGGCCCAAGGAAAAGGGGAGATCGGCGAACGAACGGTCGCTTTTCGTTTGCGCAAGCTGCGCCGCGGCGCTTATTGGGTGCTTGACGATGTGCTGATTCCAGCTCCGCGCGGTACGGCACAAATCGATCATGTCGTGGTTTCGGTCTATGGGATTTTTGTGATTGAGACGAAGCATTACAGCGGTACGATTTATGGACAGGAGCGGTCAGACTACTGGACGCAGCTGATTAACGGACGCAAGGAGGCTTTGTACAATCCTTTACGTCAAAATAATGGCCATATCGTTGCGCTGAAAGCGCTGCTCGGGGAAGCCGCGTCCGGGGTGCCGTGGATTCCGATGGTTTGCTTTAGCGGGGCCGCCGATATTCGCGGCGTGGAAACGGAGTCGGAGGTCGTGACGGCCAAGCAATTGCTGCGAACGATCAAGAGCTACCGCGAGAAGATACTGGATCGCAGCGAAGAGAAGACGTTGTTCGAGCTGCTGGATGAAGCAAGGCTGACAGGCACCGGAGCGCGTCGGCGTCACGTGCGCACGGTGGAGCGGCGGCTGGAGACGCGGGAGCGCGATATTGCCCGGGGATTGTGCCCGCGTTGCGGCGGGGCGCTGATAAACCGTAAGGGCCAATACGGGACGTTTCAGGGCTGCGAGCATTTCCCGCGCTGCCGGTTTGTCCACAGACAGTGAAGCGTAGTTACGCGTGAGTACAAAGCAGGTCGGCACCACGCACCAGGATTGGCGTGCGGTGCGAAAGATAAGCTCCCGCAGGAGCGCTGCAAGCGGGTTGCCCGCTCCGCGATCTAAAGCCTGCGCGCTGCACCGGCATGCGGAAAGCCGCCGCACACGGCAATCAGGCCGCCTGCAGCGCAGACAGCCTGATCGTGACGCCTTGCGGCGCGTCATCTATTTTCGGCAATGAATACAAGGTTGATTAAAGGACAAATGTGCTGGAGATGATGACGAGCAGAATGAAGAGAACGAGAATGGCGGCCGAGGAGGAGTAGCCTACGCCTGCTGGATAACTCATGCGGATCACCCTTTCTGTGCGCATTGGTCTTGCTTGAACAGCTTATGCACAAAGCACTGTCTGTGCTTGGGCCAACGTTACTATTGTGTTCGTGCCCGGTATCCGGGCCGATCCAATGCTCTTACAGCATAAACGTGCTGGAGATAATAACGAGCAAGATGAACAACACCAGAATCGCTGTTGCCGAGGTAAAGCCTGCACCTGCCGGATAAGTCATGATCATCATCCTTTCCGTTTGTCGGGGTGGTTGTTACGAAATTAGCTTATGGCGTTAGCCGCAAAACGCTTGGGCGATTGCAGTGATTGTGCGTATGCCCGGTTCAGGCCATTGCCCGAGAAATAAGATGGGACGGCACGGTCCGACAAGAAATGGGCGAAGGGAGCCGGAGCTGTTGTCGAATTCGACAAGAGTAAAAAGGCATGGGACGGACAGCGTGATTTTTTCCGCATATAGGGAAAAGAACTATTGAAGTAGCAGCAGGCCGCTGTTACAATGTAGTTATATAGAACTATCCAAAGTGCTATCCGACCTACCACAACTCCAAAACAAGGAAGTGATGGAGCATGCCGAGCCCGCAATTAATGGTAGCCAATTGTCCCCGCTGCGGTAAAGTGTTTCAAAAGAACGCAAGAAATATGTGCTCGGACTGCACTCACGATCTCGATGGCGCTCTGATCCGCTGTTTGGATTTTTTACGCAAGAACCACAAAGCGACAGCCGAGCAAGTCAGCGAGGCGACAGGCGTACCGGGCGACCAGCTTCTTGCCTGGATCAAAGAAAACAAAGTGATGATTTCGGATTATCCGAATTTGAACTACCCGTGTGCAACGTGCGCCAAGCCGATTCGCAAGCATAAGATGTGTACGGACTGCTTGAATCGGATCAACAAGGACATTCGCGAGCTGAAGGAGAAAGACAAATCATTCGCCTTTTTACAAGCGCGGCAGGATGCTGGCCGAAGCGGAGCTTTTCAGATCAGCGACCGTTTTCGTCGCGGTTGAAAATAGCCCGATCGGGTTATATTAGGGTGTAAATCCTCCGATAAGGAGGATGTTTTTTTGTCCATATTCACAAAAACGTCACAAAACCTTCATGGATTTGCCATGTCAAGCGTATGGGATTTTGTTCGGTTTTTCAGTAAAATAAATGAAGTGACTTACAATATGGGGGGCTATGACATGCAAAAATGGATTTTCCTTGTACTGTTTCTCGGAGCGGGCGTATTGGGGCTGGGCGTCCTCTTTCAAGATATTTCGGATCGTCAGTCGGAAGCCGCCTCGGAAGCTACAGCTGGGAAACAGCTGAAAATCGTCGCGTCCAACTGGCAGTTTGACCAACCGGAATACACAGCCGCTCAAGGCGAAGCAACGAAGGTTGTTTTCTCGCAAAAAGAAGGCGTACACGCGCTGCACATTTCCGGCTCTGGCGTTGACATCAAGCTGGACAAAAACACGCCGACGCAGGAAGTTACGTTCCAGCCGGGCACTTATGACATCGAGTGCATTTTGCCTTGCGGCGAAGGTCACGCGAAAATGAAGTCGAAATTGGTCGTACAATAATAGCAAATCGTTGGGGAAGGGGTCGCATTGCGGCTCCCTTTTTCCATTTCAGCGTCTTGCCAAGGAGGCTACCGAAATGAGAATGGTTGACGTGATTCATCGCAAGCGAAGCGGCGAAGCGCTAACAGCGGAGGAAATCCGCTTTGTCATTGCAGGCTACACGGCCGGGGACATTCCCGATTATCAGATGTCGGCGCTGCTGATGGCGATTTATTTCAACGGGATGACGGCGGAGGAGATTTCGGAGCTGACGCTGGCGATGGTCGATTCGGGCGACCGGATCGATTTGTCCGAGATTGTCGGTGTTAAGGTCGACAAGCATTCCACAGGCGGCGTTGGCGATAAAATCAGTTTGATCGTCGGGCCGATTGTGGCTGCGCTTGGCGTGCCGGTGGCGAAGATGTCCGGCCGCGGGCTCGGGCATACAGGCGGAACCGTCGACAAGCTCGAAGCGATTCCCGGCTTCAAGATCGAATTAAGCAAGGATGCGTTCGTGGCCGCGGTAAACAGTCATCAAATCGCCATTGTCGGGCAAAGCGGCAATCTGGCCCCGGCGGATAAAAAAATCTACGCACTACGCGACGTAACGGCGACGGTCGAGTCGATTCCGTTGATTGCCAGTTCCATTATGAGTAAAAAAATCGCCTCCGGCGCTGACGCGATCGTGCTCGACGTGAAATTCGGCTCCGGTGCGTTTATGAAAACGGCGGACGATGCCCGCGAGCTGGCGCGGACGATGGTGCGCATCGGCCAAAACCTCGGCCGCCGCACGATTGCGCTAATCACCGATATGGAGCAGCCGCTGGGGCGGGAAATCGGCAACGCGAACGAAATTCGCGAGTCGATTGAGGTACTGCGCGGACAAGGCGAGCGCGACTTGAGCGAGGTCGCGGTTGCCGTTGCCGCGCACATGGCTGATCTGGGCGGCGTTGCAGCCGATTACGCAGCGGCAGAAGCGGCTGTGCGCGGGGTGATCGCCGGCGGGCAGGCGCTGGAGACGTTCCGGCGGTTCGTCGCCGGTCAGGGCGGCAATCCGGCGATTGTCGACGAGCCGGAGCTGCTGCCCCAAGCGGCGCTGCACATCGACGTGCCGGCGGCTGCAAGCGGCTACGTCAGCGCGATTGACGCCGAGCAGGTCGGCGTGGCGGCGATGCTGCTCGGTGCCGGGCGCGCCCGCAAGGAGGATGCGATCGATTATGCGGTCGGCATCACCTTGCACAAAAAGATCGGCGATCCGGTAGCTGCCGGCGAAGCGATCTGCACGCTGCACGCCAATCGTGAGGACGTGCGCGAAGCCGTGGAGCGGGTGACTGCTGCGTACCGTATCGCCGCCGAACCGCCGGCTGCGCCGCAGCTGATTTACGATGTCATCGAATAAATCGCATATCGAAGGCGCGCTGCGCCTGGACTGAACGAACCGTTCCGCTGCTGCTGGCTGCAAGCAGGCGGAGCGGTTTTTTGCATTTTTTATTCCCCAATCTTGGAATATTTTACAGCCGATTCGTCAACACTGAGTAGCAGCAATTCAAGCTGTCATTCGGCTCTTGCTTCAACCATTCACAGGAGGGGTAGATCGTTATGCTGAAAAAAGGGTTCGTAAGCTGGATAAGTTTGCAATTGATGGCGCTGTTATGGCTGCCGGCCGTGTTTGGTCAGGAGGCAACGCCGCCGTCGGTCGATTTGGCGCCCAATGCGCAGTCGGCTGTGCTGATGGACGCGGATACGGGCACCATCATCGTTGACAAAAACAAGGATAAAAAGCTGCCGCCGGCGAGCATTACGAAAATTATGACGATGCTGCTGATTATGGAAGCCGTCGATTCCGGCAAAATCAAAATGGACGAGAAGGTGCGCGTTAGCGAATACGCGGCGTCGATGGGCGGTTCGCAAATTTTCCTGGAACCGGGCGAAGAGATGACCGTGCAGGAAATGCTCAAAGGCATCGCAATGGCGTCGGGCAACGACGCATCGGTGGCGATGGCCGAAAAGCTGGCCGGCTCGGAGGAAAATTTCGTGCAGATGATGAATGAGCGGGCCAAGCAATTGGGCATGACGAATACGCATTTTTCCAATTGTAACGGGCTGCCTGTGGATAACCACTATACAACGGCGCAGGACATTGCCACGATGTCGCGTGAGCTGCTCAAGCATGAAGGCATTACAAAGTTTACCGGGGCCTATCAGGATTACTTGCGCAAGGAGACGCCCAAGCCGTTCTGGCTGGTGAATACGAACAAGCTGGTGCGCTTCTATACCGGAGCGGACGGATTGAAAACAGGCTATACGAGCGAAGCGAAATTTTGCTTGTCGGCAACGGCCAAGCGCGACAACTTCCGCGTCATTGCCGTGGTGCTTGGCGAACCGAATACGAAAACCCGCAATGCCGAAGTGACCAAGCTGTTTGATTACGCCTTCGCGCAATATACGAATTATCCGCTGTTTAAAGTCGGCGACAGTCTCGGCAGCTTCAACGTAGCCAAGGGCGATGTCGCGTCGGTGCCGCTCACAGCTAAGCAAAACTATAGTATTTTGATGAAAAAAGGCGAAGCCGCAGCGAATATTCGTCACGAATTGCAGCTCGATTCGAACCTGAAAGCGCCGATTGCGCAAGGTCAGCCGATTGGCAAAATCATCGTCTATCAAGGCGACGCCGTGCTCAAGGAGTTCCCGCTGGAGTCTCCGGAGGCTGTTGGCAAAGCAGGCTGGTGGAAGCTGTTCAAGCGGACGACAACGAAGCTTTTTACGACCAACGAATGACGGGATGACCCGAATTAGCTCGCTTTTCCGCTGCTTTTAGCGCTTTTCTTCTAGTTTTGTCGGGGGGCAGGATATTCCACTTTCGCCGTAGAATCCTAGTTTTCATGACCTGGAAGGAGTGTGCGAATGTGAGCCTGCAAATTGAATTCGAACAAGGCCGAAGAGCGCTGATTGTCAGACTGAAGGGCGAGCTGGATCATCATACGGCAGACGTCGTAAAGGCCCGCATGGAGGAAGCGATTGCCAAGGAGGATACGCGTCACGTCATATTGAGCCTGCGCGAGCTGAGCTTTATGGACAGCTCCGGGCTGGGCGTGATTCTCGGGCGCTACAAGCAAATTACGGGCAAGGGCGGCAAGATGGTCGTGTGCGACGTGACCCCGCCGGTATATCGGCTGTTCGAGCTGTCGGGTTTGTTTAAAATCGTCTCGATTCAGGACAATGAGCGCTTGGCTCTCTCCAGTCTGGAGGTTGCGTTATGAGCGAGATGAATTTTATGACGCTGCAATTTGCCAGCCGTTCGGAGAACGAGGGCTTTGCCCGCGTCGCGGTCGCTTCGTTCGTGTCCCAGCTGGACCCGACGCTCAACGAGCTGACCGACATCAAAACCGTCGTGTCCGAAGCGGTAACCAATGCGATCATTCACGGCTACGACAACCGCAAGGACGGTGTTATTACGATAGCAACGCGCATTGAAGGCGATAAGGTGTTCATTACCGTTGAAGATAACGGGGCGGGCATCGCCGATCTGGAGCAGGCCAAGCAGCCGCTCTACACCTCCAAGCCGGAGCTGGAGCGTTCCGGCATGGGCTTTACGATCATGGAAAACTTTATGGACGAGGTGGAAGTGGCGACGGCGGTCGGCAGTGGAACGAAAATTACGATGATGAAGCGAATTGAATCGAAAAAAGCTTTATACAATTAGGGGTTTGATCATATGGATGTCGATTTGAAGCATGCCTCTCACAGCTACTTGGACGACAGTGAAGTCAAGCGGCTGATCGCCCTTAGTCAATCCGGTGACCAGGTGGCCCGGGAAACGCTCGTCAGCTGCAACATTCGGCTCGTCTGGTCCGTGGTGCAGCGGTTTTTGAACAGAGGATACGAAGCCGAGGACTTGTTCCAGATCGGCTGTATCGGACTGCTGAAGTCCGTCGATAAATTCGACCTATCGTATGAAGTCAAGTTCTCCACGTACGCCGTGCCGATGATTATCGGCGAAATCCAGCGTTTCCTGCGCGATGACGGCACCTTGAAGGTGTCGCGCTCACTCAAGGAGCTGGCCAACAAGATCCGCAAGACGAAGGATGAGCTGTCCAAGCGGCTCGGCCGGCTCCCGACGATCAAAGAGGTGGCCGAGGAGCTGATGATTACCGCAGAGGAAGTCGTCTTCGCCCAGGAAGCGAACAAGCCGCTGTCTTCGATCCACGAGACTGTGTTTGAGAACGACGGCGATCCGATTACGCTGATCGATCAAATTTCCGATGAGTCGCAGGAAAAATGGTTCGAAAAGCTGGCGCTGAATGAAGCGATTGGCGCGCTCAGCGAGCGGGAACGGCTGATTGTGTATCTGCGTTATTTCCGCGATCAGACCCAGTCCGAGGTGGCCGGGCGGCTGGGGATTTCCCAGGTACAGGTGTCACGGCTGGAAAAGAAAATCTTACAGTCGATCCGGGCGCAAATCGCCCAATAATCGCATATACCGCAAAAAGCCACAGACCGGCTTTCCCCGAAGGGAAGCGCCGCTGTGGCTTTTGTGCGTCTGTACAGCCGCCGGTTCGTTACGGGCCATCCGCCCGCGCCTGTCTGACAATCCGGTTAACGGACGGTCGACCGGTCGTCAAAGTAAAATTTGATGCTGTACAGCCCGCAAAGACCGACGAGCGTGTAGATGACGCGGCTGAGGCCCGAGGATTCGCGGTGCGAGTCCCCGCCGAATAAAGCACTGACCAAATCCCATTCGAAAAGCCCTACCAAAAGCCAATTCAGCGCGCCGATAATGACCAGCGTCAACGCTAATTTTGCCATGTCGTTCACCCTTTCTGTCAGGAATCAGTTTGCTTTTTTCACCGTTAATATGCCTTGAACGATTCCGGGCTATGCGCGGGAAATCCGGTAGGAGGATTTACCACGCAGCGCGGCGTGTATTGGGCTTGAACGATTTGCATACTAACCCTATAAAGGGGCGAATTAGCAGGAGGTGAGGATGGCATGACGCCTGGCGACGCACCTTATTTGTACATCCGGCTGCGCCGCAGAGCTTGCGTGCGCAAGGGCAGCATCGTCCGGCTCGGCGAAATCGCCCAGATGATTGTGGAGCCTTCTTATGAGACGGCGTTGAAGGAGCTGGTCATTCATCAGCCGCAAAATGCCGACGGCAATCGCATTTTAATCGATATGATGCTGATAGTGCGCAAGATCAAGCAGCAATTCCCGCTGCTGCAGATCGAGCATTTTGGCGAGCCGCACGTGCTGCTGGAAATCATTTCCGATAGCAAGAAGCCGCACATCGTGCTGATTGCGCTCGTCTGGCTGCTGCTGTTCATCGGTTCGGGTTTGGCGATTATGAATTTTCATGCCGATGTCAGCATGCTGGCTGTCCACCGTCGCATCTATGAGCTGATTACCGGCGAAGAGCAGGCGCATCCGTTGATTTTGCAAATTCCTTATTCGCTTGGCATTGGCGTGGGTATGGTGATTTTCTTCAATCATCTGTTCAAAAAGAAGTTCAACGAAGAGCCCAGTCCGCTGGAAGTGGAAATGTTCATGTATCAGGAGAATCTGAACCACTACGTCATTACCGAAGAATACAACAAAATTCATGAAGACGAGCGTGAGCCGTCATGACGGCCGATCTGCTCGGCTGGCTGGCTATCGCCTTTATCGGGCTGGCTGGAGGCATTGCCGTCGGCAGCGGGATGGTGGCCTTCCTGGTCGTGCTGGATATCATTCCGCGGCTGTGTCAGCTGACGCGTTCCTGCAAGCAGATTCATATTTACGAAGGAGCGGTGGTGGCAGGCTCGCTTGTTTTTACATGGCTGGATATGTCTGATGTGCACGTGCATTTGTTTGCGCTTGGTGCGGGGGTGTTCGGCTTGTTTGCCGGCTGTTTTGTAGGCATGCTGGCCGCGGCGCTGACTGAGGTCATCAATGTACTGCCGATTCTGGCCAAGCGCGTCGGAATGGGTCCGTACATGCTGTCGCTGTTGATGGCGATGATCTTCGGCAAGGTATTCGGCTCGCTGTTCGAATGGCTGATTTATTAAAGAAAGGAGCGGTATGAGGTGAAGGTGAAAGTAAAAAACGGGGATTCTCAAGAACACAATGACGCAAAGCGCGAGCCCAAGCTGGCTGTAGATGAAGACGGCAACGTATGGCTGCCAGCCGCAAGCGGGCAGGAAACCGGCGAAGGCGACGGGAGCGGCGAGAGCGAACAAACTCAAGAGACAAGCGCAGGGAAGCGGCAAGACCAGGCAGGCAAGGGCACGATTGATAAAATGACCGCTGAAGAGAAGCGGCTCAAGGAAAGCGAAGACATCCCGCCACGAATGGAGGACGTGCAGCGGCAGCTCGAAGAGCGGGTGGGCTTGAACAAAAGCTTTGATCTGGTGTTGCGCCAAATGGTGTTAGGAGACAAGCGCGTTGGTATTTTTTACTGCAACGGCTTTGTCAAGGACGAGGTGCTGACGCAAATTTTGACGCGGCTGACCTATGTGGATGAAGAAACGGTCGAAACGCATACGCTGGAAACGTTCGCTTACCGGCTGATGCCGCATAATCAAGTCAAGATTTATAAGAAGATGTCCGAGATCGTCGGGCAGGTGCTCATGGGCGGTACGGCTTTTTTTATCGAGGGAGAGCGGGCGGCGATTGCGGTCGATGTGAAAAATTATCCCGTGCGCTCGATCGCCGAGCCCGATCTGGAACGGGTCGTGCGCGGCTCGCGCGACGGCTTCGTCGAAACGCTGCTGACCAATGTGACCATGCTGCGCCGGCGTTTGCGCGATGAACGGCTGAAACTGGAAATCGTTCAGGTCGGGCTGCGGACGAAAACCGACATCTGTATCGGCTATATTAATGATGTCGCCGATCCGAATCTGGTGGAAGCGATCAAGGATAAAATCGCCCAAGTGAAAATTGACGGCTTGCCGCTCGCCGAAAAGCAGCTGGAGGAGTCTATTGTCAACAAGGGCTGGAATCCGTATCCGATGGTGCGCTATTCCGAACGCCCGGACGTGGTGGCGGCGCATATGCTCGAAGGGCACGTTGTGGTGTTTGTCGATACGTCGCCGAGTGCGATGATTTTGCCCACGACGTTTTTCCATCACGTTCAGCATGCCGAGGAATACCGCCAGACGCCGTTTATCGGCACGTATTTGCGTTGGGTGCGCTTTGCCGGGATTATGGCTTCGTTGTTCTTGCTGCCGCTGTGGTTCCTGATGGTGATGGAGCCTTCGCTCAAGCCGCCGGGGCTGGAGTTTATCGGGCCGCAAAAGGGGAGTCATCTGCCGGTATTCGTGCAGTTTCTGCTCGCCGATATCGGCGTAGATTTAATGCGGATGGCCGCTGTGCATACGCCAACGCCGCTCGCTACCGCAATGGGTCTTGTGGCGGCGATACTGATCGGCGACATTGCGGTCAAGACGGGACTTTTCATCAACGAAGTCATCCTGTATCTGGCCGTCGCTTCCATCGGGATGTTCGCTACGCCCAGCTATGAGCTGGGGCTGTCCAACCGGATCACACGGCTGCTGCTGCTGATTGCCACCGCGATTTTTCAGGTGCCGGGCCTTGTGGTCGGCAGCACGATCTGGCTGATTTTGCTGGCGACGCGCCGGTCGTACAATTCGCCGTACATGTGGCCGTTTATTCCGTTTAATGCCAAGGGCTTTTTCGCCATTTTAATACGCCGGCCCGCGCTGTCCGGCAAAACCCGGTTGAGCCTGACCAAGCCGATCGACGGCACGCGGCAGCCGGAGCCGCAGCAGTAGCGGGAATTGTAGCAGGAAGCAAGGATTGGGAAGAAAGCAAAGGATCGGGAGGACATCGGAAGATGTCCTTTTTGCTGCGGATCGGGTCGATGCAAGGTGATTTGTGGTACAATGAATATATCCATCCGCGAATGCCTTATTGCCAAAAACGCTTTCCATATGGTACTTTTAATAGTAATGCTTATGGAGCCGCACGTGGCGGATTCCGGCAAGTTCAAGATCAGGAAGAGGGGAAACTAAAGCTATGTATTTACACGGTACGAGCAAAATAAATGACCAAGGCCACCTCGAAATCGGCGGTGTCGACGCTACGAAGCTGACACAGGAATTCGGCACGCCTTTATATGTATTTGACGAAGCGTTGGTCAGACAACGCTGTCGCGAGTTTGTCGAAGCGTTTCAAGCGTCCGGCCTGAAATTCCAGGTCGCCTACGCCAGCAAAGCGTTTTGCGTCATGGCGATGTGCCGCTTGGCGGCCGAAGAAAATATGTCCCTGGACGTCGTTTCCGACGGCGAGCTGTATACAGCGCTGCAAGCGGGCTTCCCGGCCGACCGCATCCATTTCCACGGCAACAACAAAACGATTGAAGAAATCGAAATGGCAATTGACGCCAAAATCGGCTGCTTCGTTGTGGACAACTTCGCCGAGCTGCACACGCTGAACGCTATTGCCGGCGAAAAACGCCAAAAGGTGAAGGTTCTGTTCCGCGTGACGCCGGGCGTTGAAGCTCACACGCATGAGTTCATCTCCACCGGCCAAACCGATTCCAAGTTCGGCTTCGATCTGGGCAACGGCTCGGCTTTCCGCGCGCTGGAAGAAGCGAAGGCGCTGCCGAACGTCGATATTCTGGGCGTGCATTCCCATATCGGCTCGCAAATTTTCGAAGTGGATGGCTTCCGTATGGCAGCTGAGCGTGTAGCCGCGTTTGCCGTTCACGTTCGCAAAGAGCTGGACCTGACGTTCCGCGTGATCAATCTGGGCGGCGGCTTCGGCATCCGTTACATTGAAGGCCACACGCCGTTGCCAATGGCGACGTACGTCAAAGCAATCACCGATGCGATCAAAGAAAACTTCGGCAGCAACGACTACCCGTTGCCGGAGATCTGGATCGAACCGGGCCGCAGCATCGTCGGTGACGCCGGTACGACGCTGTATACCATCGGCAGCACCAAGGAGATCCCGGGCGTGCGCAAATATGTCGCTGTTGACGGCGGCATGTCCGACAACCCGCGCCCTGCGCTGTACGACGCGCAATATGAAGCGATGCTGGCGAACCGCGCTACCGAGCAGCCGGAAGAAGTCGTTTCGATTGCCGGCAAGCTGTGCGAAAGCGGCGATATGCTGATTTGGGACCTGAACCTGCCGAAAGTGCAAACCGGCGACATCCTTGCCGTCTCCTGCACAGGCGCATATAACTATGCGATGGCGAGCAACTACAACCGCGTTCGCCGCCCGGCTGTCGTCTTCGTGAAGGACGGTCAAGCCGATCTCGTCGTCAAGCGCGAAACGTTTGACAATGTGGCGGGCAACGATCTGATTCCGGAAAGAATGAAGCAAGCGAGCAAATAAAGCCAACAGGAGCCTCGGACGATGATGTCCGGGGCTTTTTTCGTCGTTTCCTGCCTCCTGCACATAATCGGCTGCTCCTTCGCGCATAGTAACAAGGCAAAACAGCGAAGGGAGGCCATACGGACATGTCGACAAGCAAAAACCATCAGCAAGCGCACGGCATCGGGCAAATCGAGCAGCAGTTGAACGAGCAGGCGCAAGCGGCGGAAGCGCTGCAAGGCGTTAATGAAACGGACCGGGAGGTTGCCGAAGCGGCGCAGCAGCCGGCCAGCGAGCTGGACGAGACGACGGAAGATTGACCAAAGCCGATCTTTTCCGGCGGCCGTGCCGATTCATTGTGCGCGCATTGCGACGGGCCGTAGAGTGGTCCAGTAGAAGGACAACGCCTTTGATTTATGCGAAGGGGTTGTCTTTTGCCGTTTATTTGTGAAATGAAAGTTTTCATAGTACAATAAGGAAATATTATAGAAGGAGTGAAACGCATAATGGCAAAACAAGCACATATCAAGCTCGCCGGCGGCGGCGAAGTGGTCATCGATCTGTTTGACAAGGACGCGCCGAATACGGTAGCCAATTTCGAAAAGCTGGCTAACTCCGGCTTCTACAACGGTCTGGTATTTCACCGCGTGATTCCCGGCTTCGTGGCGCAAGGCGGTTGCCCGAACGGTACGGGTACTGGTGGCCCTGGCTACACCATCAACTGCGAGATCAATCCGAACAAGCATGAGCGCGGTACGCTTGCAATGGCGCATGCCGGACGCAACACAGGCGGCAGCCAGTTCTACATCTGCTACCAGCCGCAGCCGCATCTGGACGGTCAACATACGGTTTTTGGTAAAGTGGTCAAAGGCATGGAGCTGATCGACGCGTTCAAAGGCCGGGATTTGATGGAAAAGGTCGAAATCGTCGAGGTCTAATCCGAGCTGTCATATAGACAGACGGTGGAATCCTCTGTATACTTATCATGATTGTATGCATTCCTTTCGGGGCGGGGTGTAATTCCCCACCGGCGGTGATAGCGCGGCTTACACAAGCTTATCTTGCAATGCGCTTCAGTCCGTGACCCGTTTTGAAGCTTCTAGCGGCACCTGACGACAGCTTCGCTACGGCTGATCCGGTGAAATTCCGGGACCGACAGTTATAGTCTGGATGGGAGAAAGGAAACGCGAAATCTGGGTTCATCGCGAGTGCTTGTACTTTTTTTCACAATGCCAGCGAAAATTCGGCAGGTCTGTTTATTTGCAGGCCACGGTCGGTCTTCTTTGTTTTGGTTTGAAAAAAAAGCGGCGCTCCCTTGGAGCTTTTTCGTGTTTGCCTGAATGCCAACCACAGCCCCTATCCTGTACAGGATGGGGCTTTTTTGATTCCACGAAGTCGCTGAGCGGGAGGGAGCTATGCAGCTATTGAATGACGAAGCGTACATGCGGCTGGCGCTGCAGATGGCCGCGGGCGCATCGGGGCAAACCGGCATTAATCCGGTTGTCGGGTGCGTCATTGTCAATGACGGTCGCATTGTCGGCATGGGCGCGCATCTCAAGCGCGGCGAAGGCCATGCCGAGGTTCATGCGCTGCGGATGGCCGGCGAAGCCGCGGTCGGCGGAACGGCCTATGTGACGCTGGAGCCGTGCAGCCATTACGGCAAGACGCCGCCATGCGCCGACCGGCTGATCGAAGCGGGCATACGCCGCGTCGTGGTCGCAGCGGGCGACCCGAACCCGCAGGTGGCCGGCTCGGGCATCGCCAAGCTGCGCGCGCACGGCATCGAGGTGACGGAAGGCTTGCTGGCGGCAGAGGCCGAAGCGCTGAACGAGGCGTTCAACAAATACATCGTCACGCGCTTGCCGTTCGTGACGATCAAGACGGCGAGCACGCTGGACGGGCGGATCGCCTCGAAGACGGGCGACAGCCGCTGGATCAGCGGCGAAGCGTCGCGCGCATACGCGCATACCCTGCGCCACAGGCACCAGGGTATCATGGTCGGCGTGGACACGGTCCTCGCCGACGATCCGCAGCTCGACGCGCGTCTGACCGTACCGGCTGTACAGCCGGTACGGATCATCGCGGATTCGAAGCTGCGTACACCGCCGGGCGCACGCGCGCTCCAGCGGCAGGATCGGCAGCGCACGATCCTGCTCGCTGGCGGGCAAGCGCCCGCCGAGCGGCGCGCCGCGCTGGAAGCGTGCGGCGCGGAGGTGCTCACCTGCGGCGACGGGCCGCAGGTGGATTTGGCGCTCGCCATGCGGCTGCTGGGCGAGCGGGAGATTGGCTCCGTCCTCCTCGAAGGCGGAGGACGGCTGAACGGCGCGATGCTGGAGCGCCGTCTGGTCGATAAGCTGGTGCTGATTTTCGCGCCGAAGATTATCGGCGGCGGGGCGGCGGCACCAGCGAACTTTGCGTTCGACGGCTTCGCCCGGATGAACGATGCGCTGACGCTCGACCGCATGAGCGTCGAGCGGTTCGGTCAGGACGTCTGTCTGACCGGGTATCCGCGTTACGAGCGGCAGGAGGAGATGAGCTAGCCGTGTTTACAGGAATTATTGAAGAAATCGGCGTCATGCGCCGCATCCAGCGGCAGGGCCAAGCGATGGTGCTGACGATTGGCGCCCGCAAGGTGCTGGAGGACGTGCAGCTTGGCGACAGCATTGCCGTCAATGGCGTCTGCTTGACCGTCGTCAGCTTTGACAGCGGCTCGTTCGCCGTCGATGTGATGCCGGAGACGTTCCGCAAGACGAATCTGCACGCTCTGCAGACAGGGGCTCGCGTCAATCTGGAGCGGGCGATGGTCGTGAACAGCCGCTTTGGCGGCCACATCGTGCAGGGCCATGTCGATACGACGGCCGCGATCTTATCCCGCGTGCCGGAGGAGAACGCCGTCGTGTTCCGGTTCGCGCCGGAACGCCGGGATATTTTCAAATATGTGCTGCCCGGAGGTTCGATCACGATTGACGGCATCAGCCTGACCGTCGTTGAGGTGACGGATACATACGCGTCCGTCTCGATCATTCCGCATACGCTGGCGCAAACGGTGCTCCAAGACAAAAAGCCGGGCGATACCGTCAACATCGAAACCGATATTCTTGGCAAATACGTCGAGCGGCTGCTGCGCTTTGGCGTTGGCGGCGGAGCGGGCGATGCGGCTGGCGGCAGTGAAGGCGGCGAAGGCAGCCAAGGTGGCCAAGGCGGCGGTAATCAAGGACGCGGCCGGGCAGGCGCGCTGTCGGCGGGATTTTTGGCCGAGCATGGGTTTATGTAAGAGAGAGAAATGGAGGAGCGGATATGGGAAACCAGGACCTACAGTTCCATTTGATTGAGGAAGCGATTTACGATTTGATGCTCGGCAAGGTCATCATCGTCGTTGACGACGAGGACCGCGAGAATGAAGGCGATTTTGTGGCGCTGGCCGATAAAGCGACGCCGGACGTGATCAACTTCATGATCAAGGAGGGCCGCGGGCTCGTCTGCGTGCCGATTACCGAGGAGCGCGCGCTGGAGCTGGACCTGCCGCCGATGGTGTCGCGCAACACCGACTATCACGGCACAGCCTTTACGGTGTCGATTGACCACGTCGAGACGTCGACCGGCATTTCCGCCTATGAGCGTTCGCGCACGATTATGGCGATGATCGACCCGGCGACGCGGGCGCAGGAATTTCGCCGTCCCGGTCATATTTTCCCGCTGATCGCCAAAAAAGGCGGCGTGCTGCGCCGCGCCGGCCACACCGAAGCGGCTGTTGATTTGGCCCGCATGAGCGGCTCCTATCCGGCGGCGGTCATCTGCGAGGTCATCAAGGAAGACGGCACGATGGCCCGTGTGCCCGATCTGATGGAGATTTCCCGCACGCACGGGCTGAAAATCATTACGATTCAGGACCTGATCCATTACCGCAATCAAAAGGAAAAGCTCGTGCAGCGCGAAGTCGACATCAAGCTGCCGACCGATCTGGGCACGTTTCGCGCCATCGCTTACACGAACCAGCTCGACAATAAAGAGCATGTCGCATTGGTCAAGGGCAAAATCGAGCCGGACCAGCCAACGCTCGTGCGCGTCCACTCCGAATGCCTGACCGGCGACGTGTTCCACTCCAACCGCTGCGATTGCGGACCGCAGCTTGACGCTGCGCTCCAGCAGATCGAACGCGAGGGCGCCGGCGTGCTGCTCTACATGCGCCAGGAGGGCCGCGGCATCGGCCTGATCAATAAATTAAAGGCTTATGCCTTGCAGGAGCAGGGATTTGATACCGTCGAAGCGAATATTAAGCTTGGATTTGCTCCCGATCTGCGCGATTACGGCATTGGCGCGCAAATTCTGAAGGATTTGGGCGTGCGGCAAATTCGTCTGTTGACGAACAATCCGCGCAAAATCCGCGGTCTGGAGGGCTATGGGCTCGAAGTCGTCGAGCGCGTGCCGATTCAAATGCCGTCCAAGGAAGACAACATCCACTACTTGCATACGAAAAAGCTCAAGCTCGGCCACATGCTGGAGTTCCACGATTCCGGCAGCGGCATCTGAAGCTTGCAGCGTCTATTTTGCCATATAAAAGGAGAACTGAACCATGCCGCACATTTACGAAGGACATTTGGTTTCGCAAAATCTCAAATACGGAATCGTCGTTGGACGGTTCAACGAATTTATTACATCCAAGCTGCTCGGCGGCGCGCTCGACGGCTTGAAGCGTCACGGCGTTGACGATAGCGAAGTGGAGATCGCCTGGGTACCCGGCGCGTTCGAAATTCCGCTGATTGCCCAAAAAATGGCCGAAAGCGGCAAATACGATGCGGTGATCACGCTTGGCACCGTGATTCGCGGCTCGACGCCGCATTTTGACTACGTCTGCAACGAAGTCGCCAAAGGGGTGTCGGCGATTGCGCTGAAAACCGGCGTACCGACCATTTTCGGCGTACTGACGACTGACTCGATCGAGCAAGCCGTCGAGCGTGCGGGCACGAAAGCCGGCAACAAGGGCTGGGAAGCCGCGGTTACGGCGATTGAAATGGCGAATTTGACGAAGCAGTTTACGTAATACAGAATTCGAGATGAATCCGCTGCCGGAGGCTGGAACGGAGTCGTAACAGCGTAGCGGTCGCCTTTGCCGCCGGATTTTTACCGCTGACAGCCGTTATTTGATCAAATCTGGCGGCAACAGCGAGTGGAGACCCGTGCCGGCTGCAGGTCGACGGGATTTATCCATATTTTCTCCAAGATGGGGGTTCGCCTACTGTGAAAGTCACCTATAAGCTGGAAGCCTTTGAAGGCCCCCTCGACGTGCTGCTGCACTTGATCGACAAAAACGAGCTCGACATATACAACATTCCGATCAAGGAAATCACGGATCAATATCTGGAATTCGTGCAAGCGATGCAGGAGCTGGAGCTGGAGGTCACCAGCGAATTTCTGGTCATGGCGGCGACCCTGCTTTCCATCAAAAGCAAAATGCTGCTGCCCAAGCCGCCGGTCATCGAATTCGACGATTATTACGAATACGACGAGGATTACGATCCACGCGCCGAGCTGGTGCAAAAGCTGATTGAATACCGCAAATATAAAATGATCGCCGACATGCTGCGTGACAAGGAAGTCGAACGCAGTCTGGTCTACACGCGCGAACCGGAGGATTTGACGCCGTTTATGCCCGTCGTGCAGGAGAATCCCGTGAAGGGGCTCGACGTCGGCGACCTGCTGATCGCCTTTCAGCGCACGCTGCGCAAGATGGTCAACCGCAACACGATCGCCAAAATCCGGCGCGACGAAATATCCGTCAAGGACCGGATGAAGGAAGTCGTGCAGCTGCTGCGCCACAAGGGCGGCAAGCTGCTGTTTTCCAAGCTGTTCGATTACGAAATGACGCGCGAGGAAATTGTCGTGACTTTTTTGGCGCTGCTTGAGCTGATGAAGGTGAAAAAAATCGTCTGCTATCAGCACCGGCTGTTCGAGGACATCGTGATTCAGGCTTACGAGGGAGGAACCGTTCTTGACACTGAACTTTCAACAGATGAAATCCGTTATTGAAGGGTTGCTCTTTGCGGCCGGAGACGAGGGGCTTGACGCGAAGCAGCTGGCCGAGGTGCTGGAGCACGACGTGCATCTGGTCACGGATTTGCTTTACGATCTAAAAGGGGATTTGGAGCGCGGAGGCCGCGGCATCCAGATTGTCGAGGTGGCCGGCTCGTTTCAGTTGACGACGCGGGCCGAGCACGCCCCTTATTTTGAAAGGCTGGCCTATACGCCTTCGCGTTCCTCTTTGTCGCAGGCTGCGCTCGAAACGCTTTCGATCATCGCCTACAAGCAGCCGATTACGCGCGTGGAGATCGAAGAGATTCGCGGGGTGAAATGCGATCGCGCCCTGCAGACGCTGATGGGCAAGGACCTGATTGTCGAAACCGGACGGGCTGAAGCGGTCGGTCGGCCGATTTTATATGGCACGTCCAAGCAGTTTCTGGAATATTTCGGCCTGGGTTCGATTGCCGATCTGCCGGAATCGACAAGCTTCCAGATCGAGCTGGATCTGGAGGAGGAGACGCGGATGCTGTTTAACAAGCTGGACGGGCCGGAGCCGGACGACAGCGAGGATCAGCTGACGATGGAGGATGTCGCGTCCGGGGAAGTTGGATGACGCGGCTGTCCGCATGACTATGTATTCCATTTTCATACACGGGCCATACTAAGCTCCGACAGTGAGAAGAGAGTGCTTCTCACGCGGAGTTTTTTTCATGCGGGGAGGAATGTGGCAGTGGTATGGATCGTGGTGACAGCCGTTGTGGCGGTTGCGCTTGCGGCCTTGATAACAGCGGTGATGTTCAGCTATGTGCGCGGCGAGTTTTATTTTTCGCGGGTGCGCGACAACGATCAGCTGACGGTGCAGATCAAGGCGTTGTCGGGGCTGATTCGTTATAAATTTGAGGTGCCGGTCATTCAGTTCAAGAGCTTTTCCCGAGGCGTCCTGGTGAAGGCGGAGGCGGTGAACGAAACCCGTTCGAAGCTGAAAGAGGAGAATCAGGAGCATATTACGAAGCATAAAATCGAGCGCTTTTACCGTCAGGCGCGGGAAATTGTCGAGCATACGCTCAGCTTCAGCGACTGGATGAAGCAGACACTGGCCCATGTGGAATGTACCAGCTTGACATGGAATACGCGGGTTGGCGTCGGCGACGCGCCGGAAACGGCGATTACGACCGGGCTGGTCTGGACGTTAAAATCATCGCTGCTCGGCTTCGTATTTCGCTGGATCGATATGCAGACCAAGCCGCGCGTGATGGTTGAGCCGCTTTACAACGCGCTGGAATTTACGACGATGCTGCGGGTGAGGGGGCGGATCCGGGCCGGAATGGCGCTGTGGTCGGGGCTGCGCTTGCTGGTGCGGATCATTCGCGAAAAGGGCGGCCTGCGCACCTGGTACCGACTGGTCGTGAAGCCGCGGCGGCGCAAGCAGCTCGTTTCGTAAGGGCTACATACTCTGCTGGGACTGCGGGCATGCTAAGCTTGCCAAGCAATTGCATAACCCAAAATCCGTGCCAGGAGGGATTCTGATGACTACACATCCAATCGAAGGCCTGATGAAAGTCGCGATGGAAAACATTAAAGAAATGGTCGACGTCAATACGATTGTCGGCGACCCGGTGGAAACGCCAGACGGCAGCGTGATTATGCCGATCTCGAAGGTGGGCTTCGGCTTCGCCGCAGGCGGCAGCGAGTTCACAACCGATTCGGAAATTGAAATCGAAGGCGGCTCGGTCAGCAAAAGCGATGCCCTGAACGCCAAGGTGGCGTTGCCGTTTGGCGGCGGCAGCGGCGGCGGCGTGTCGATTACGCCGATCGCGTTCCTTGTGGTTGGCAAAAGCGGTGTAAAAGTCGTGCCGCTCGACAACAACACGCACATTCTGGAGCGCCTGATCGATTCGGCTCCGCAGGTGGTCGACAAAATCCAGAACATGCTCAAAAGCACCAAAACGACGTCTCCGCTGCATGCGGGAGCGGCGGCAACGGGTTCGACCAACGTCACGAACATCGAAAACCAAAACTTCATCGTTTAATGCCCGAAAATCGAGCCGTCGCTTGCCTCTGCTGGCAAGCGGCGGCTTGCGTTTTATGGCAGCGCGAGCGGGTGCCATGTGCGATGCTGCCATGCTGCCATGCGCCGGCGAAGCAGCGCCTGATCTTGAACCGCCGCGCTGGCATTCGGCGGTTCGGGGCTTGCGCGCGTGGGCTTACAGCGGCGGGCGACAGCCGCTTCGCTTGCCTCGCGCGCGTCAGCGCGCTGCATGCTGCCCGCCGACGGCTGCGCGCGCCGCTACAGCAGGCCGCCTCGGAGCCGCGGCGGCCGGCCGGGCTTGCGCTGCTGCCGCATGGCGTCGGCCAGCGCAAGCGCCAGAGCGCGGACGCCCGCGACAATCGCGCGGTCGTCCGTGCGGATGACGCTCAAGCGAATGAGCGTCCAGCGGGGCGTGACGGACCGGAAGTGGCGGTCCGTCTCCAGCACGGCGATGCCCTGAGCGGCCAGCTGCGCGGCCAGCGTGCGGGCATCGAGCGCGTCCGGCAAGCGCACGGACGCGAAGATCCCGCCCGCCGGCTCGCACCACAGCGCCGCGCCGGCGGGCAGCAGCTCGCGGCACGTTGCGTTCAGCAGCCGCATCCGCGCCGCGTAAAGCTCGCGCATTCGCTTCGTATGGTGGGCATACAGCCCCGAGCGAATGTAAATTTCCAGCGCGCCCTGCGATAGCGCCGACGTGCTCAGATCGGCAGCCGATTTGTAGCGGGCGAGCGGCGCGACGAGCTGCGGCGGCACCACAGCCGCAGCGAGCCGCAGGCCGGGCAGCATCGTCTTCGAGAAGCTGTGCACGTACAGCACATGGCTCGCGCCGCCATAGGCATAAATCGGATCGGCTTTGCCGTCGGTTTCCAGCTCGGCCAGGTAATCGTCCTCCAGAATAAAAACATCGTAGCGCTTGGCCAACTCGGCCAGGCGCTGTTTGTCGTGGGCCGAATAGGACGCGCCTGTCGGATTGTGAAATCGCGGAATCGTATAAAACAGCTTGACGCCGTTATTGCGGAAATGCCGCTCCAATCCCTCCCAATCCAGCCCATCAGGCCCGCGCTGGACGGTCAGCACGGAATGCCCGTATAGCTCCAAATTGCGCAGCATCCCGGCATAGGTCGGCTCCTCGACAAGAATCGCCGTTTTGCCGTTCGGCATGGGCAGCTGGGCCAGCAAATGCAGCGCCTGCTGACTGCCTGAGCAGACCACAATCCGCTCCGGTCCGACGAAAATTTGCCGCTCGCGAAATAACAGCGAAAGCTGCTCGCGCAGCGGCAGCAGCCCTTGCGGATCGCCGTAGGTAAACAGCGTCTCCTTGTATAAATCGACCGCTTTGTTCATACAGTGGCGGAAATCCTCGTACGGCATGACGGCAGCGTCCGGCGCCGCAGCAGCAAAATCGATCCTCACGCGCGCGATGTTGTCCCCGGCAGGCACAGCGGCGTCGGACGCGACGACATAATAGCCGCTTTTGGCTCTGACATAAATCCGGTGCTCCTGCTCCAGCTTGGCGTATGCGTGAATAACCGTGTTGCGGCTGCAGGCAAAGCGCCGGCTCAGCTCGCGGATCGACGGCAGCTTGCTGCCTGCGGCCAGCCGTCCTTCGGCGATATCCTGCCGCAAGACGGCGCAAATAGCCTCATATTTGGACGTCAATTTAGTTTTCGCTCCTATCTGTATAAACTGTACCCATTCAGATGGGCTTTTCTTGGCTATTAACGTTCGTCTGTATCCATTATAATCCGATCTATAACCAAGTTAAAGGAGCTGATTGTCAGATGGAATGGCGTAGAGAGGGCTATGTGTTGACGGATGAAACGGAGAGGGTCGATCTCGATGCGGTGCACCGGCTGCTGTCGACCACGTATTGGGCCGCTGGCCGCAGTCGCGAGACGGTTGCCCGCAGCGTGCAGGCGTCGCTTTGCTTCAGCTTGTTCGAGCAGGAGCGGCAGATCGGGTTTACGCGCGTTGTGACCGATCGGGCAACGTTTGCTTGGGTGTGCGATGTGATTATAGAGGAAGGCAGCCGCGGCCGCGGCTTGGCCCGCTGGATGCTGACGACGCTGCTGGAGCATGGCGACCTGCAGCTGCGGCTGCTGCTGCTTGGCACCCGCGACGCCGGGGGCTTGTATGAAAAGCTGGGCTTCAGCGAAGCGACTGCCGCGATGTACTGGCGCAGACGTCTGGATTAACAAAAACGAGCCCGCTCCTCGTGCTCGCAGTCAACTGCGCGCGGCGAAGAGTGGGCCTGTTTTTTTGGACAGCCTCTCCGTCATTCGTCCTTACAACAAATACCGGATGTAAATATAGACATGCGCCATCAGCAGTGACAAAATCGTGATCGGCGCGCCGACCTTGAGGAACTCCCAGTAGCTGAAGCTTTTGCCTTCTTTGGCTGCGAGTCCGGCCACAATGACGTTGGCTGACGCCCCGATGATCGTGCCGTTGCCGCCGAGGCAGGCGCCCAGCGCCAGCGACCACCACAGCGTATCGATCTGCGGCGAGCCGGCAGCCAGACCGAGCCCGTCGGCCATGTCGCGGATCAGCGGGATCATCGTGGCGACGAAAGGAATGTTGTCGATGGTCGCTGAAGCAATGCCCGAGCCCCATAGAATCAGCCCGGCCGCATAGCCGGTATCTCCGCCGGTAATTTCCAGCATTTTTTCGGCCATTGTGCGAATGATTCCGACCTGCTGCAAGCCCCCGACCAGCGCAAACAAGCCGGCAAAAAAGAAGATCGTCACCCATTCCACCGCATCAAACGCTTCTTCAACCTCATGCTCCTTCAGACCGATCAGCATGAGCAGGATCGCCCCGCTTACGGCCACAACGGCGGCATCGACGTGAATCACGGCGTGCAGCACGAAGCCGAGCAAGGTCAGCGCGAGCACAATCAAGCTTTTGCGCATGAGCGGGCGATCTTGAATCAGCTCTTTTTCATCGATCGCCATAAGCGCTTTTTGCTGCTCCGGGTTGGCGGTCAGCTGTTTTTTATAGATCAGATACAAATAAAGCAGTGTCACGGCCAGAATCAGCACCGTAATCGGTCCCAGATTGACGAGAAACGCATTGAAGGTCAGGTGCGGGTTGGCCGACCCGATCATAATATTCGGCGGATCGCCGATCAGCGTTGCAGTCCCGCCGATATTGGAAGCAATGATCTCGGCCAGCAGATACGGCACGGGGTTGACGCCCAGCAGCCGGGTGATCGAAAAGGTTACCGGCACGACCAGCAGCACCGTTGTCACGTTATCGAGCAGCGCCGAGCCGACGGCCGTTAACGCCGAGAGCAGCAGCAGGATGCGCAGCGGCTCGCCCTTGGCCCATTTGGCCGCCCGCACGGCGACGTAGGCGAACACGCCGGTTTTGCTGGCAATGCCGACGAGAATCATCATGCCGACGAGCAGCGTGATCGTGCCCCATTCAATATACTCGGTGAACGCCTTGTGTACATCCAGAATACCGGCGAACACCATCAGCGCCGCACCGGCCAAAGCGACGACGGCTCGGTTGATTTTTTCCGAAATAATCAGCGCATAGGTGACGAAAAAGATGGCTAAAGCCAGCCAGGTTAACATGATGCAACTCCTCCTGTCGCACGGGGACAAGTCCCAAAAACATAAAAAAGAGCCCTTGGTGTCAGGCTCCTCCGGTAATCCCCGTATGAAATTCTTTTTCATTATACCCGGAGGGCGGGGGTTTGTAAACTATTCTTGGGCAAAAGGGACAGGACATATCCCACGGCGCGGCGCATATACTTGTACAAAGTTTCGGGCAGGCACCCGCTGCCGCTGTGGGAGGATAACGGATGAAAAGGGCAATCTTGAAATTCAGTCTCTGGTCGCTGCTGGCGGCTTCGCTGCTCCCGGCCGGACAGGCCGCGGCAGCCCCGCCGTCCATAGGCACCAGCGCCGTCGGCGCCGCATTGATCGACGTGCAGTCAGGACGGATTGTGTACAGTCAGAAGGGCGATGTGCCGATGCGCATTGCCAGCTTGACCAAGATCATGACCGCCATCGTGGCGATTGAACACGGCCAGCTCACCGATACGGTCAAGGTGGGCAAGAACGCTTTTGGCAAGGAAGGCTCCTCGATCTATTTGAAGCTGGGCGAAGAGATGAACCTCAAGGATATGCTGTACGGCTTGATGCTCCGCTCCGGCAACGATGCAGCGACGGCGATTGCCGAGCATGTCGGGGGGAGCGTAGAAGGCTTTGTGCATCTGATGAATGAAGAAGCGTTGCTGATCGGCATGAGCCATTCGCATTTTCACAATCCTTCGGGGCTGGACGACGGCAATGAGCATTATGCCAGCGCCAACGACATGGCCAAGCTGACCGCGTATGCACTGAAAAATCCCGTCTTTCGCGAAATCGTCTCCACCAAGCTGAAAAAGGTCCCGAACCCCAACGAAAGCTGGGATTACACCTGGTATAACAAAAATAAAATGCTCACCCTGTTCGAAGGCGCCGACGGCGTCAAAACCGGCTATACGAAGCTCGCCAAGCGCTGTCTCGTTTCGTCGGCGACGCGGGGCGGCCAGCAGTTGGCCGTCGTGACGCTGAACGATCCGAACGATTGGGACGACCATGCCAAGCTGCTGAACTACGGCTTTAACTATTATCCGCTGGCTTCCGTGGCCTCCAAAGGGCAGGCGGTGCCGGACCAGCCGTGGGTCGTCGGGCGTTCGCTGTCCTATCCGCTCGCGGAAGGCGAGCAGGCCGGCTTGTCGAGCAAGCTGGAGCTGACCGATGCCGCGGGTACGGCTTACCGGCTGGGCGAGCGCGGCCAGCTGCATTATTTCCTGAACGGCCAGCCGATCGGCTCCTTGCCGCTGTATGAGAAGGGCAGCCCGCGGATGGCTGAGCCCGACCGCTCAGCGTTTGTTGTCGGGACCGGCGAAGGGGAGCGGGAGACGCTGGCGGCCCGATACTTGTTCATTTGCCGCATGATGTTTTACAAGCTGTTCGCTGTCGCGCCGGAAGCCGGGCTGGATTAAGGGAGGAGGCTGCTGCTGTGGTTAATTTCATCTGGCTGTTTTTTATCGTTGCCGGGTTCGTG
The DNA here is from genome assembly GCF_004514475.2 of Paenibacillus athensensis. GTDB lineage: Bacteria > Bacillota > Bacilli > Paenibacillales > NBRC-103111 > Paenibacillus_AL > Paenibacillus_AL athensensis. Next base: position 205,540 of record NZ_MYFO02000010.1, read on the forward strand.
TTCGCTGCCGTTAACGGCAATGTCGAAGCCGTTACCCAAGCGGCGTTCGACGGGGCCAAAAGCGGCGTGACCGTCTGCTTTGGCCTGATCAGCATTCTCGTCTTCTGGCTGGGCATGATGCGCATTGCCGAAGACGCAGGCATCCTCAGCAAGCTGGCCGTGCTGCTGCGCCCGGTTGTGCGCTTCCTGTTTCCGAGCGTGCCGCGCAACCATCCGGCGCTTGGCTACATCATGTCCAACATGAGCGCCAACATATTGGGGCTTGGCAACGCCGCCACGCCGATGGGCATTAAAGCGATGCAGGAGCTGCAAAAGCTCAATCCGGACAAGGAAAAGGCCAGCCCGGCCATGTGTACCCTGCTGGCCCTCAACACATCGAGCATCACCTTGATTCCGACCACGCTCATTGCGATCCGCATGAACTACAACTCCGTCAATCCCGCGGAAATCGTTGGCACCACCCTGATCGCCACCATCATCTCGACCGCTGCGGCGATTCTCGTCGACCGCTGGTATCGCAGACCTGGCGCCGCCCTCACGCCGCCGGCGAAGAAAGGATGATCGCCACGTGTATGCCATTGTCACCTTAATTTCGGCTTGGGCCATTCCCGTACTTATCGTCTTCATTCCCTTGTATGCCGCTTACCGCAAGGTGCCCGTCTATGAATCGTTCGTCGACGGCGCCAAGGACGGCTTCGATACCGCGGTCAAAATCATTCCCCACCTCGTCGGCATGATGGTGGCGATATCCGTCTTCCGCGCCTCCGGCGCAATGGACATGCTGACGGGCTGGCTGCGGCCGTTTTTCGAATCGATCGGCGTCCCGACCGAGGTGCTGCCGCTGGCTATCCTGCGCCCGATTACCGGCGCCGGCTCGCTGGCGTTTACAACCGACCTGATCGAGCAGTTCGGCCCCGATTCCATGATCGGCCGTATCGCCTCGACCGTACAGGGCAGCACCGACACGACGCTGTACGTCATTACCGTCTATTTCGGCGCCATCGGCATCCGCAAAGCGGGCTACGCACTCAAAGTAGGTCTCATCTCCGACTTGGTCGGATTTATCGCTTCGATTGTGATTTGCTATTTGGTGTTTGGATAACGAAGGCACGCCCGTGATGTGCGGAGCGGGGCCGCAGGGAGCCAGCCGGGGACGGCTGGCTTTTTGGCGTGGAGATAATTACAATGCTGCTAAATCCCTTGAATGAATAGACGGAACTAAGGCACATTTGTGTCGTGGTAAAGCTAATGAGCTTCACGAAACCACTTAATTTGCCTATACTCGCTTCCACTCAGAAGCAAGCTCATGAGTTCCTTTCATGGGCTTTTGTTAATTTGGTGTTAGTGAGTAGTTACTATATACATCCTGAGTATTAATGTCAACGCAAATTTAGTTGCGTCTTTGTTTTTTTTTATGCACAAAATGGGGAGATGTTTGCATCGATTTTATCTTCTCGTGATGGTATATTTTTCATATTCCTCGACGAAAGGAAGATGGAAAGGTGGATTCAAGTGAAATTCGAATGGTTTGGTATTTTAGCGACCATATGCGTTGTCATAATTGTTATTGTTGCATTCTTTGGTCCTCTGTCAATAAATCAGACACGAAAAAACGAGAAAATTACGCCGTACGTCGATAGATACGTTCGTATTGATTAGGGGTAAGATAGCCGATGGAGGAGTGAAGGCGTTCTCCATTATAAAAGCATGCGATATACTCGAAGATCTTGGTTCGAGCCTCCTGCCGTGTTTTGAACGTTTCCAAGTAGACCCGTTCTTTCTTCAAAACGCTGTGAAAAGATGCAATGCAGGCCTTATCGTAGCAATTGCCTTTACGGCTCATGCTGCCGATCATTTTGTAGATTTGAAGGCGATGCTGGTAATCCTCGGAAGAATATTGGCTCCCACGATCAGAATGATGCAGAAGCCCTGGAACGGGCCGTTGACGGGTGTAGGCCTGATCTAGCGCCTTTACCACCAGTTCCTTCGTCATTCGCTCGTCCACCTGAAAGCCGACGATTTTACGGGTATATAAATCCATCACACTGGCTAAATACAACCAGCCCTCGTTCGTTGTAATATAGGTGATGTCGGTCATCCAGACTTTGTTCGGAGCCTCGACCGTGAAAGTTTGATTCAGCACATGATCCGCTACCGGCAGATGATGTTTCGAGTTCGTTGTTGCTTTGTACTTCTTCACCGTTCGCGATTTCAGGCCCAGCCTGTTCATCGTACGTCCGACGGTTTTTTTAGACACGTGGATCTGTTGCTTTTTCAGGGCATTCCATACCTTGGGACTCCCGTACAGACGTCGGGAATCCAGAAAAATTCGTCGGATCTGTTGATCTAATCGTTCTTGACGTTGGGCGCGGCTGCTTGTCTTACGTCGCGTCCATGCATAATAACCGCTTAGAGAAACTTGAAATACGGCGCACATTTTCGCGACACGGAGCTTGAAGCGATGATCCTGGATGAAAGCGTAGATCAGCGCCGGTCTTTTGCGAAGTCGTGCGTCGCCTTTTTTAGAATTTCATTTTCCTCTCGTAGCTCGCGAAGTTCTTTCTGTAAGTCCCGCAGCGCTTTGTCGTCCGGCTTTAATTGCCCACTGCCTGGAAAGGCATTTGTCCCGTCCTGCTTCAATTCAGATACCCAGCGGTACCGTATTTTCATGAAGATCCAGTTCGCGCGCTACCTGCGCCACGGTTTTCCCTTCTTCTTGAGTAAGACGCACCGTTTCGATTTTAAATTCCTTGTCATACTTTTTTGTCATGTCCGACACCTCGATTTTGAATGCATGTATTGTCGCATTCTCGATTCTCCGTGTCCAGATTTTAGTCTAGCATCACTTGCACCATATAAGAGTGAAGAAGGGGGCGAATCTGCTGTTGCTGCTATCCTAAAACAAAATTGATTAACGCTGTTCTGCTGTCAAGCAAATGCTGCTCATTTTAGGTAATTGCTTTTATGATCTGAGCCAACTGTATAATATTCCATGCCGATTCACTTGCATAGTAAAGATTTGGTTAACAACATATCTGGAGGTCAAGCAATATGAAAAAACGAATCTTATCGCTTATATTTAGTCTCGTTTTGATCTGTATTTTCGCTACACCCATTATTGTAACAGCACAAGGTTCACAGACTCGATATATGTACGATGTCCTTGGTCGCTTATCACAGGTGCAAATTTCTTCCGGTGACACAGTTCGTTACGAATATGATAAAAATGGAAATATGGTGAATAGAACCATTAGAAAATACGGTGGTCTGTATTTCGATGGTCTTGATGATAAAGTAACGGTGGGAAATTGGGGAACTAGATCCACACAGGGAACCGTTGAGTTTTGGATGAATTCTTCGGACGTACGCAATTATCGGAACCCTTTCTCGACCAATACGGGGAATGCGGGGATTAGATTTGAACAGTTTTCTGATGGTTCCCTTGTAGCCATTTTAGGTGACGATATAGGTAACATGACGGTCCATACATATCGCAATAGCAGCAATCCTCTGTTGTCGGGAAACTGGTATCATATTGCGTTAGTATGGGATTCTTCACAAAATAAAGTATGGGGATACGTAAATGGCGAAGCCATGTTTAGCGGTGAATCCCAGACACTATGGAACACTACATTCAATGATGTCAAATTTGGTAGCGGCTTTAATGCTTCTCCAAACAGATGGTTCAAAGGAAATATGAAAGATGTCCGCATCTGGAATGTGGCTCGTTCCCAGAACCAAATTATTGCAGGGATGAATGGCATAAATTCTAATGAACCAGGACTAGCAGGAAGATGGATGTTAAATGAAGGATTTGGAACGACAGTATATGATCAAACCACCAATTCCAAAAATGGAACTATTGTTGGAGCGACATGGGCTCAAGATCCTCAACGGACATTAAGTTTCGATGGCGTAGACGATAAAGTGACGGTAGGC